>NZ_CP157276.1 GCF_040024445.1 Prescottella soli | reverse complement strand
GGAAGAGCGGGGAATACGCCGTCGACCGCTCGGGATCGATGGCCTCCACGACCCGCTCGAACGGTATCTGTGCGTGGGCGAAGGCCCCGAGATCGCACTCCCTCACCCGACCGAGCAGGTCGGCGAACGTGCCCTCGGGCTCCACCGGCGTCCGCAGCACGATGGTGTTGACGAACATGCCCACCACGTCGTCCAGCGCAGCCTCGCCTCGCCCCGCTGTCGGCGTACCTACCGCAATGTCCGTGCTCCCACTCACCCTGCTCAGCAGCACGGCCAGCGTCGCGTGCATGACCATGAACACGGTCGAATGGTGTTCGCGGGCGAGGGATCGCAGTCGCTCATGCAGGTCCGAACCGATCTCGAAGTGAACCGTCTTCCCTTGCATCGATCGCCGCGCCGGTCGTGGTCGGTCCGTCGGCAATTCGACTGTCGCAGGCATCCCCGACAACGCCCCCCGCCAGTACGCCAACTCGCGTGCGGTCGGCGAATCGGGCTCGGACTCGCTGCCGAGCATGCGGCGCTGCCACAGGGTGTAGTCGGCGTACTGCACTGCCGGTGGCGCCCAGTCGGGTGCCCGCCCGTGCAGGCGGGCGGTGTATGCGACCGTCAGGTCCCGGGCGAGCGGCACCATCGACGAGCCGTCCGCCGCAATGTGGTGCACGACGATCAGCAGCACGTGCTGTTCCGGACCGGTCCGAAACAGTGCTGTTCGCATGGGGATCTCTTCGGTGACATCGAAACCGGCGGCGGCACCCCGCACGAGGTGCATACGCAGGTCTGCCGCGCCGGACACGGACACTGGCGTGAGGTCGGGGTGCACTTCTTCTGTCGGGACCATCACCTGGCACGGACCGTCCGCGGAGTCGGGGTAGACGGTCCGGAGCGTGGCATGCCGATCCACGATGTCGGTGACCGCCAACCGCAGGGCATCGGTGTCCAGGTCGCCCGACAACCGGAGCGCGACAGGAACGTTGTACGCAGGCGACGACGTATCCAGTTGGTTGACGACCCACATTCGCTGCTGCGCGAGGGAGGTCGGAACAATGTCGGGCCGAGTGCCCGTGGTCAGCGCCGGACGGGCCGACGCTCGACCGTCGATGCCGTCGATCCGGGCCGCGAGCGCGGCAATCGTGGGCGCCTCGAACAGGTCCCGGATATCGATGCTCCGATCCAGCGCCGAGTTGATCCGCGTGACCACCTTGGTCGCGACGAGAGAGTTTCCGCCGAGATCGAAGAAGTTCGCGTCGACACCGAGGTGGTCGACCGCGAGCAGCTCGGCGAAGACGGCTGCGGTTGCCTCCTCGGTCGGTGTGCGCGGCGGTCGGGACTCAGTGTGTCTCGTCCCGAAGTCCGGTGTGGGTAGGGCAGCGCGATCGAGCTTGCCGGCCGGGGTCAGCGGAATCCCGTCAAGAATTGTGATCGCCGCGGGCACCATGTAGTCCGGCAACGCCGCACGAACCTGGGCCGTCAGCTCTGCGGGGTCGAGTATGTGTTCGGCGGCGGGAAGCACGTAGGACACCAGGATCGGGTCGCCGGTCGGGCCGGCACGGCTGAGGGTCGCCGCGAACCTCACGTGCGGGTGAGCCGTCAGAGCCGCATCCACCTCGCCGGGCTCGATCCGGAAGCCACGAATCTTGACTTGGAAGTCTGTCCGGCCCACGTACTCGAGCTTCAGGTCCCCCTCCCGATTGCGCAGCCACCTCACCACATCTCCGGTGCGGTAGAGGCGTTGTCCCCGTGCACCGAACGGATCGGCGACGAATCGAGCTGCCGTCTGACCGGCCTGATTCCGATACCCACGTACTACACCCGCGCCTGCCAGGTACAGCTCCCCCGCCACACCGACCGGCACCGGCCGCAGCCGCCCGTCGAGCACCAACTCCTCGAATCCGCGGATCGGGCCGCCGAGTGTCACCGGCTCCCCCGCCGACCCGATCACTCCGATGTTCGCCATGACCGTCGACTCCGTCGGGCCGTAGGCGTCGAACATCGCGCGCCCCGGCGCCCACCGCGCCACCAACTCCGGGGAACAGGCCTCACCCCCCACCACGAGACACCGCAAGCAGTCGTGACCCGTGGGATCAACGGACGACACCGTCGACGGCGTCAGGATCGCATGGGTGACGCGGTCATGATCGAGTAGCGCCGCCAGGTCGTCGCCGCCGTACACCGTCGGGGGTGCGATCGTCAGGCGCCCGCCCGACGCGAACGCCCACACCAGCTCGAACACCGACGCGTCGAAACTCGGGGACGCGAAGTGCAGGACCCGCGCACCGGGCCCTGTCTCCAAACGGTCGCGTAAGTCCGCCGCCAGGTCCCCCAAACCCCGATGCGGGACCACCACACCCTTCGGGACCCCCGTCGACCCGGATGTGTAGATCACGTATGCCGGGTGGTCGGGCATCAGTGCCGAGACCCGTTCGCCGTCGGTCACCGCCGTCGCGGGAGTCCCCGCCACCTCCGCCTGGACCGCTTCGTCGTCGAGCAGCAGCCACGGCACGGTCCGTGGCAGGTCTCTCGACACAGCCTCGGTCGTCAGCCCCAGGACGGCGCCCGAATCGGCGAGCATGTACTCGAGCCGAGCCGACGGATACCCCGGATCGACCGGAACGAAGGCCGCACCGGTCTTGGTGACGGCCCACACCGCCAGGACCGACTCGAGCGACCGCGGCAGTCCCACCGCCACGCCCGTCTCCGGCCCCACGTCATGACCGATCAGCCAGCGCGCCAGGCGGTTCGACCGGCTGTCGAGCTCGCCGTACGTCCAACTCCGTTCGCCGTACACCACCGCGACCGCATTCGGGTCCACGCCCACCGACGCCGCCAACAGCCCCGGTAACGTTGCCGCGGGCAACGCCTCCGTCCCGGACACCGGCGTCAACTCTTCGCGCTCCCCTGGTGCAAGCACGTCGATGTCGCCGACCGGGGCCGTCGGATCTGCCGCCGCGTGCTCGAGAATGCGCGCGAGCCGGTCGGCGAACGCCTGGATTGTCGCCGCGTCGAACAGATCGGCGGCAAACGCGAGATCGACCGACAGTCCCGACGGTCCACCGGAGTCGGTGAAGCTCTCACCTACGGTCACCTGCAGATCGCAGCGGTCGGGACAACAGCTCTCGGGTGCGGTGACGGACACGCCGGCGACCGCGGTCCGCTGGGTACGAGCGGGACCGAGGACCACCTGGACGAGCGGCGGACGGGGCGTCGTGCGGTCCGGGGCGACGGCCTCGACCACCCGGTCGAACGACACCCTCGTATGCGCGAATGCGCCGAGTTGACCCTGCTTCACCCGCTCCAACAGCTCCGCAAACGAGAGTCCCGGATCCACGTGGGTCCGCAACACCACGGCATCGGCGCACGCGTCCGCCCCGTCGTCGAGCGCGGCGGTGGCCCGTCGGGCAATCGGCGCACCCACCGCGATGTCGTCGGAGCCGCTCACCCGGGCCAGCAGTGCCGCCAGCCCCGCATGCACCGTCATGAACATCGTCGAGTCGTGCTCGTGGGCGCGCTGCTGCAGCTTCCGATGCAGTTCCGCGCCGAGTTCGAACCGCACCCGTCCGGACTCCGCGGACCGCCGTTTCGGTCGCCGCCGATCTGTCGGCAGCCCGAGCGGTACCGGCCACCCTGCCAGCGTCCGTCGCCAATAGTCCAGGTCCTGGGCAGCCTCCAGCCGGCGCTCTCCTTCCCTCGCACTCTCACGGTGGATCGTCGATATCGGTGACTCTGGACCAGCCGCCACGAAGTCCTCGATCACGCCGACGAACCGCTCGTGATGGAGCCTCAGCTCGTCGATGCGGTATCGCTGCGGATTTGCACGGAACTCGACGAACGTCCGTGCGGGTGTATCGCTTTGGTAAACGTTGATCAGCAGGTCCGCGATCGGACCGGAAGTGAGCACATGAAATTCGCCGGTCACCGAACCGAATTCGAACTCCTGACGGAAGAGCATCACGTTGACCATCGGCGCGGCGGTCCGGTGAGCATCGGCACCGACGCTCACCCCGCGCACGATCTCGGCGAGGTTGCTGCGCTGGTGTCGCAACGCGCCCATCAGTTCCAGGCTCACCCGCTCGACCAGATCGCCCACGGTGTCGCCGGGACCGACCCGAATCCGTAGCGGCACGACGTTCACGAACATCCCAGCCGAATGGCGTAACACCGCGGTGGTCCGCCCGGAGACCGGGACATCCACGCGAACATCCCGCCGGCCCGTCATCCGCGAGAGGTAGCAGGCGAACGCCGCGATGATCACGGCGGCGGACGTCCGGCTCGCCCGGCCCTCGGAGTCCTCGAGCCGGGCGGCCGTGTCCTCGTCGAGTGCTGTGGTCACCAGCATGTCGTGGGCCACCGGAGCACCGTCACGCTCGGCCAGACCCACGGGCTCCGCCAGCCCCCGGAACCGCTCGAGCCAGTACGCGCGGTCCGTCTCGAACCGGCGCGAGGCACGGTACCGACAGTCGATGTCGTACAGCGTTCGCAGATCGGCAGCCCTGCTGGGTTCCGGTTCCCGGCCCGACACCGCAGCCGAGTACAGAGCCGCGATGCGGTTGACCGTCGACATCGCGGCATACGCGTCCACCACGACATGGTGAGCACGGGTGTACCACAGGTACTGCGCATCACCGACCTGCAAGATCGTCGACACCCCCAGGCTGCGCATCGGGTCCACCGGACTCGACCGGTCCTCGAGCATCCACGCATCTGCGGCCGCGACCGGATCACTCTCGCCCCGAAAATCAATGAACCCCAGCGAGTTGTCCAACGACGGGTCAACTGCTTGCATGGGCTCCCCGTCGACCTCGATCAGCCGGAGGAAGGCGCCCTGAACCTCGCGCCCCGCGGTCACCGCCGCCCATCGGAACAGGTCGAGATCGAGGTCTCCGTGGAATTCCACGTACTGAGCGATGCAGTACGGAAGGTGGGGGGCCAGTCGCTGCGCGAGCCAGACCTCGTACTGCGCCGACGACAGCGGAAAGGGCTCCAGGGCAGCAACTTCCATGGAAGAAGTCCCGAATCCAGTTGACGTCGGCTCCGCCTGCTCGTCCATCAGGGTGCAATCTGGTCGTGTCGTCGCGACCCGGCTGTCGCGGGTGGAATAACCAGCCCGTGAATGCGCGGCTCGGCGAGTGCCCGATATGTGAGCAGCGCTGGAGTCTTCTCCGTGCCGACCGCGCCACCGGGTCCGGGGTGGTGAAAACGACGCCTTTGACGTCGGGGGCCACTTGGTGGCCGCTCACCCATAGTGCCAGAGCCACTCGAAGCGCGCCAACCGACCGAAGCGCTCCGTGCCGACAACGCCTGACGTGGCTAGCCTGGAACCGGCGGCGGCTACAAACGGCCGGAGAGACCCGAAACCCATGAGTGAACAACGACTGGTCCAGGTGTTCGAGGAACTGGCGGACGCCCTCGTACCCGGCTTCGACACCGTCGACGTTCTCCGCACGCTGACCGACCGAACCGTGGAACTGATGGCGATCGACGCTGCCGGCATCCTACTGACCGATGAACGCGGGCACCTCGCTTCGGTGGCGTGCACCACCGAGTCGGCGCACACCCTCGAACGGTTGGAACTGGCGGACGCCCGTGGCCCCTGTTACGACTGTTTCACCACCGGGCGTCCCCTCGTCAACCTCGGGCGCGATGCGACCTCGGCGCGCTGGCCACGATTTCAGCACCTGTCCCGAGAGCTCGGCTTCGGCGCCGTCCATGCCGTTCCGTTGCGGCTGGGAAACCAGGCGATCGGGTCATTGAACATGTTCTGCGTCGCCACCGACAGCCTCCCAGCAGAGGACGTCGACACGAGCCGGGCGCTGGCGCGCATCGCTGCCATCGGCCTGCTGCACAAGCGCACCACGCGCAGCGCGCAGGAGGAGGCCGCTCAACTGCGACAGGCGCTGACGAGCCGGGTCATCATCGAGCAAGCCAAGGGGATGCTCGCCAAAAGTGCCGGATGCACCCCGGCGGTGGCATTCGACGCGCTCCGCCGTTACGCCCGCACCCATGGCCGACCGCTCCACGACATTGCCGCCGAAGTCGTCGACGGCACCCTGAGCCCGCCGACTTCCGGCTGAGCCGCGCGGCGGGGTGCTCCGAGACGCACCCGATCGTCGCTCCGGCGAATACGTGTCCGACAGGCCAGGGTGGGCGAATTGATCGCGCCGGTTGCGGCGCCGGGGCTATGACGAGACGGCACACACCGGGTTCTCCATTGCGCTGCGAAAGTGGTTGCCCCAGCGCCACTTCGCAGGTCATCACCGGGCGATTTGGACCGCACGGCGACGTCAGCTGCACCAGGGGGACGTCACCTGCACCAGCGGAGTACCTCGAGTGCGGCGCCGACGACGATCGGGTTGCTCGCGAGCGGTCGGGGCATCAGCTCGTCGGCGCGTGCCAGGCGACGGACGACGGTGTTGCGGTGGATGTAGAGGCGTTCGGCCGTGCGGGTGGTGCTGCACTGCTCTGGCGCATCGCCCACTGCTGAGGTAGGGCGCACCTACGTCCCCAGCAAGCATGGAGTCTCAGTCCACGATTGCCGAGTGCACTGAGGGAAGCGGTGGCAGTACGAGTAGGAGTCGACAGCTAGTGACGGTGCATGCCTCTACACACACACTGCCGACCGCGTGCGGTCTGACGCCGTCAGATCCCGCGCATACAGTGCGTGCCGTGGCCCGAGGGAAGCGACCACCCGAACACCCCCGGCCTCCACCCGGGGGTGTTCGCTGAAAGTGACGTTCTAGGGCTGCATGTTCGACGGGATCACGGTCAGGAACGTGCCGCGGTGATCGGTGCCGATCAAGCACATCATCCCGGCTGCTTGACCGGGTAGCGGCGCTATGAACCGAACGCCGTCCGGGTCTTCGGTTCGTCGCTGTCTGGTACTGATCTTGTTCCAGTCGAACGCCACCGATTCGATCGGACCAGTCTGTGGTGTCAGCGCCGAGATCAGATCATGAATCTGGGAGGTCAGGTTCTGTGTCCACGGCCACCACCAACCACCGACTCGGCCGGAACCTGCGACGTGGCCGCGCAGCACGAGTCGTGGTGTTCGGGTCGGGATGGGAAACGGTTGAAACCCGTCAGACCGGGGAACCCGAGGATCCATCGGGGTGGTGGGTCGCGTCATGGCTGACGCTCCTTCATCGGAGGACGAAACCGATACATGTCCAACCGATGCACTGCCGAACGGGAACCGCCGGCGACTCAGCACCTCGATACGTTCAGCCTACTCACCACACTGCATGCACGGAGCCGACCGCGCGAGTGAACCGCAAGGCGCTCGCCGCGTGCGACGCAGAGCGCGGCGTTGGCTCGTCAAGCGATCCTGTAGCCGTCGTCCACCACTGATCGCATGTCTTCGTAGGCTCGTTGCGGCTGAGTGGTCGGCGGAACAACCACCAGCAGCGTGCCGCGACCATCGGTGCCGAGCAAGCACATCACCCCGGCAGGCTGGCCAGGCAGCGGCCCGATGAAACGGATTCCGTCGGTGTTGTCGATGCGGCGTTGATTGACACTGATCGCACCCCAGTCGAATGCGATCCGTTCGATCGGCCCCGTGCGTGGTGTCAGTACCGAGATCAGGTCGTGAAGCTGCGCGGTCAGGTTCGATGTCCACGGCCACCAAGCGCCGCTGATCTCCCCGGATCCCGGCAACTGAGCGCACAGGACCATTCGCGGGGTTCGGGTCGGGATGGGAAACGGCTGCAAACCGTCAGAGGTCTCGACCTCGTAGAGGAGGCCGTTGACCGGAGCAGATTCTCTCGTCATGGCGGACGCTCCTTCATCGGAGGACGAAACCGATGCATGTCCAACCGATGCACCGCCGAACAGGAACCGCCGGCGACCAAAGCACCTCGATACTGTCAGCCTACGCTCGACTCCGCTTGGCAGACGCCGACGAACTGAAGTAGGCACATCGATACCCTCGTCACAGCAGGAGAAGGCAGCAGTGTTGCGACGACCGCTGGAATCCGCCGTCCGGACACCCGCCCGCCGGCGGCTGCACGCCTAGACCCTGCGACGCTGGCGCACATCCCAGCCCGACATCCAATCCATCGGTCGGCCATCCTCATGGGCGGGCCCACCAGGCTCCGGTAAGTCCTCAACGCACGAAGCATCTGTTCGGCGACAGCAACGTAAACCACTGGCGCGAACTCGATCTGACGTGTTCAACTGCTGTCTGCTCGCGGCCGCAATCACCGACGGTTCGCTCCAGGAGATGCTGCCCGAGAACCTGCGCCAGCTCGACGGGCAGAGCTACTTCTACCCGAACGAGCTGTCCGCCCTCGTTCACCGCGAGTCGACCGAACTGTTCGCAGTTGCCGCCCGCGAGGCCATCGATCGCGGAGACAACCTGATCATCGACGGCACAATGGCCTGGAAACCGTGGGCCGAGGAACTCGTCGGCCAGTCGACCGATGCCGGCTACAGCGTTCAGATCGTCGACGTGGAGGCGCCGCACGACGCCACGGCCGAGCGCATCGTCTCCATGTGACGTCAAGGGTTCCTCACCGCAGCGGCCGAACCAGCCAACCCCGGCGCGCATGCAACTGACGTCGCAAGCACCAGACGCCCTCGCCACCAGCGCGGAGGCGAGGGCATCTTGCGTCGATTCGGCGATCCTCGACGGACTTCGCGCGGCCGGCGGGGCGTTCCCCCGACCGCTCGGCAAGGTCAGCCGCACAAGTGAGCCCGTGAACGGACCGGAAGCTTCGGGTCCGGAACGCGACCCGCCCAGTCGCGGCAGAGGTCCCGAGCTGTAGCAGGCGGCGCCCTCTGTGGTTCTCGATCGCTAGTCCTCGTCGTCGAAGGATGGACGCATCGCTCCCTGCTGCGAGCATGCATGTCGAGTGTGGTGGTCCAGGGTGGGTGCAGTGCGTGCCGGGCTCGGATGTCGCGCGGCTACACACCGTATCCGCCGTCGATGTCGAGTTTTTGGCCGCTGATGAAGTCGGCTCGATCGGACGCGAGGAAGCACACCGCCTCGGCGATGTCATCGGCGTCGCCGAATTCTCGGAGCGGGATGTGGGCCTTGGCGACGCCCAAGGCGTTGCTGTCGAGTTCGCCGGTCTTGATGAGCCTGTCCGCCATCCCGGCGGTGGTCATCCCTGGGCCGACGCTGTTGGCTCGGACGCCGTATTTCCCTTCCTCGGCCGCGATGCCACGGACCAACGCTTCGACGGCCGCCTTGGGCCCGATCGACATGCCGTCCCGCACGGGAAAGCGTGACGTTCCGGCGCTGGTGACGGCGACGATGTTGCCCCTGCTCGTTCGGAGATGAGGGAGAGCTGCGTGTGTCGCGTTGAAGAACCCGGCTACATCGTTGACGACCTGGTGTTGGAAGTCGGCCGGCTGAACCTTGCTCAGATGCACCATCGGAACGTGCGGGCCGGCGGCGTAAACGAGTGTGTGGATACCACCGAATTCTGCCGCCACCTGCGCCACGACATCGGACGTCTGGGCTGCGTCGGAGAGGTTGAGCTGCCAGGCCTTGGCCCTGCGACGGTGCGACTTTGCGGCGGACAGGGATTCGTCTAGCGCACGCTCGGAGCGGCGATAGGTCAGGGCGACATCGCTACCGCGCTCGATGAGCATCCGAGCAGTCGCCCGACCCAATCCACCGCTGGCACCCAGCACCAGCGCAGCGCCCGATCGATGACCGAAGTCGTCCATGCGATTCCTCCTTACTAAGCCAGGCTCAAGCGGAGTTGGTGGAACGTATCACTGGAACCCCGTATGGTCCGGGGCCCTGCGGCCTCGGGCGCGATGAACCTTCCCGCATCCGACCGGGTCCATTCGCGTATGGCCCACCGTTCTGAGATCGCCCACATGCCATCTCGCCGCTCCATCAGATCGACGAATCGCGCGCCGCTGGTGAAGTTCAGTCCCGCGGGTCCCGCGGGTCCGCCACCCCAGTGCGTGGCTGTCGAGTAGGTCTCGCTGATCGCACGGTCTCCGAACAGCTCGACATAGTGGTTTCCGACGAAATGCATTGTGCCATCAAATGTTTCGATCTTACATCTTAGCCACTGGATGTACTCGTCGACGGGTCCGTCGAAACCGGTGTGATGATCGATCCCATCGGGGTGATAGGCGCTCCGGATCAGGTCGTAGTCGAGCCTGTCGATCCCGCGGCAGTAGCGCAGGACGACTTCGTAGATCGCCTGTTTGTCGAACAGGTCGGCAATTGCGTTCGAGGTGTCGTCCACAGGTGTTGCCTCCTCATCAGTTGAGAGTTTTGAGCCCGACCATCCAGTCGATCAACTCCGGAATTGAGTTCGCGTCGGCGTCGAATCGGGACGGAAGGAACGCGATCGTGGTGGCGCCGGCGCTGTGCCAGCGGTGTGCCGCCTCCGCCGTGGCGTCGAGGTCGACAGTGCCGCTGCTGTCCCGGCTGGGGTTCAACTGGATGTGGACCTCGGCCGATTCCGGATCGCGGCCATGGGCCGCGAATGTTGCGCGGAGCAGTGCCACGCTCTCGGCAAAACCTCGCATGTCGTTGGGGTTGACGGACCACCCGTCCGCGACTCGCGCAATCCTGTCGAAGTTCCGTTGCGAGGGGGCCATGCCGAACTGGATGGGCACGCGGTGCTGCTTCGGATGGGGAAGACAGTAGAAGTCCTCGAACTCGAAGCCCCTGCCTGCGAATGTCGCCGGCGCTGCGGTCCACAGTTCGCGACAGGCCTCGACCGTCTGTTCCAGGCGTCCGAACCTGCCATCGAATGGCATTCCGGTGGCGGTGTATTCGGCTTCCTGCCATCCGACGCCCATCCCGATCGATATTCGGCCACCGGAGACGATGTCCAAGGTCGCCAGTTGTTTGGCCAGCAGGGTCGCCGGACGCAGCGTCGCCACAAGGACGGACATCCCCAGCCGGGCATTCTGTGTGACGGCAGCGACTGCGGACATCAGTGCAAGCGGTTCGAACCACGGGTGTTCGAGCGGAAATGGGAACTGGTCGCTCACGAGTCGTTGTGCGTGTGCTGTGGCGTTGAAACCGACATGATCACCGGTGGTGATCATGTCGATACCCGTGCGGTCCGCGGTCGCCGCCAGGTCGAGCACGGACCGGATATCGCCGCCGTAGATCGCCTCAGTGCCGAGGAGGTTCAGCCCAACTTGCATTGCCATCGCTTGGACCTTTCGGGTCAGGAACTGTATCCGCCGTCGACGTCGAACTTTTGGGCTGTCACCAGTCCTGCGCAGTCGGAGAGAATGCGCTTGCCAGGATGGCTCGCGGCTCGTCACGCCCGTCGAGAAGGCGACTCGTGCGGATGGCGACCTTCCAACCGGCGGAGGTCCGAATCAGCTCCCAGCGGTTCGCGGTGACCCTGCTGACCTGATAGCCGTCATTGTCGGGCTGGCGGAGAATCAGCTGGGTGTGGCAGACCGCGACGGCGTTGTCGCCGGAGACGGTGATACGGGCGGGACTCATCACGTGCCCGCAGCCTTGTTTCAGGAATCCTTGGTGGGGGTCGGTTTGAACCATGGTCTCGATCTCGCTGCGCCCGTCCATAAGCCCGGTATCGACGTCGTAGACGCCATCTTCGATCCAGAGGCCGGAGGCGATGGTGGACAGGCCGCTGTCGACGCTGGGGCCGTAGGAGTACAAGAGCCGCATGATCTGGTTGTGATCGTCGAGCAGTCGAACTCGCTGTTCGAGGAGTTCGAGCCGGTCTTCGATGCTCGTGGTTGTTTTGTCGTCAGTGGAGGTCATAGCGTCCCTATCATCTTTGCCGGCCAGCTCGTAACCCATCGAGCCTGCGGCGACGAAGGCCCAGGGGCCGTACTTGTTCTGGTCGATCACTGGTGCGTGTCCTTTGGATCGGTTGCTAGTCGGGGACAGTCAGTCGGCCGTCGATGGCTGCTCGACGTATGGAGTCCCGCAAAGGGGGACAACTGCCTACCCACACGCCGCGCTGCAGCAGTTCGGGGTTGGCGCGGTCCGCCTCGCACGCTGTCTGCGGGTCCGTACGCCATTGGATCGAGGTGTGGTGCCAGCTGTTCTTTTCGACGAGGACGCATGTCCCGCAGCGGTCACATTCCACGGGCTCCATCACAGGCGTGCTTCCTGCGCGGCCTTACGCGCGAGGTTGTCCGCGACCTCCTGCTTCCACACCTCGATCGGCGTGCTGGTGTCCATCTCGAATTCGAAGCGCTCCACCATCTCCGGCTCGATGTCCGCGACGTCGACGTAGAACTGCTCGTACCACCGACGCAATTGGTAAACCGGGCCGTCCTCGCTGCACAGCAGCGGATTGTCGATCCGGGTCTTGTTCTTCCAGATCTCGATGTCCTGCTCGAACCCGACGCCGATGTAGCCGATCATCGACTCCACCATCTGCTCGGCGATCTCGGCGGGCAACTCCTCGGTCTTCTTGACCATGATCCCGTACATCAGCACGAACTTGTTCGGGCTGACCGGGTAGTGACAGTTGATGAGGATCGACTCGGATTTGAACGTCTCGTAGTGGTAGATCAGGTCGTCGATCATGAACGACGGACCGTGATAAGCGGCGATCGACTTGTTCGATACCAGCATCGGCACATCGGGATCGGTCCACGTCACGATGTCCTCGCGGTCGATGCCACTCTGTTCCTGGATAGCGACGTGACCCTCGAAGATGTTCTTGAAATACGTGGGGAAGGAGAAGTGCACGTAGAAGAAGTGCGCCATGTCGACGACGTTGTCGACGATCTCGCGGCAGTTGGTGTCGATCTCGATCGACTTCCACACCCAGTCAGTCCATTCGGTGTCCGGCGTCTTCATCACCGGGATCGCGACCTCGGCGGGTGGCGGGTTGCCCTCCGGGTCGTGCCAGACGAACAGCAGTCCGTCCTGTTCGAGGGTGGTCCACGCACGGGTCCGGGCCAGCAGAGGGACACGTCGGGCGTAGGGGATCGCGGTGCACTTGCCGTTGCCTCCCCACCGCCAGTCGTGGAACGGGCACGCGACCGAGTCGCCCTTGACGGTCCCGTGGCTCAGGTCGCCGCCCATGTGCCGGCAGTAGGCATCGAGGATCTTGATCTGGTCGTTGCTGTCGGCGAACACGACGAGCTTGGTATCGAAGGCCTCGACGGAATGCGGCTCGCCGTCGTGATAGTCCGCGGCCAGTCCGAGGCAGTGCCATCCGCGAGCGAATCGCGACGGCGGCTCGCCGTGCTCGATGACACGGATCTCCTCTGTTGCATCGATGTCCACAGTTGTCACGATGTGTCCTTTCGTTCGTGTGCCCGGCGTATGTCGTCGGCGAGCTCAGGCCTGGTGTGAAGGCTGTGTGGGGTGACGGGCGGGGCGGGTTGCCTGCGGTCCACGTGATCGCAGTCGCGACGTCAGGTGACCATGTCAGCGCACCTGCACTTCATCAATTCTGGTAGCCGCTGAGCGGAATACACGCAGGTCGCCGAGCAGATGGAAAGCACAGTTGGTGCCGTTTGACGGCGGGAGGCGACCACTCTCGGGGACGGCGCGGCTCAGCAGCTCGGTGATCGCGGCATCTCCCACACATCTCCCACTCATCTCCCACTCATCGGAACGAACTCTGGTGCGACACGCCGATCGGAGGTGACCTGAACGTGCATGTCCGCCTCCGGAACGGCGGGTGTCGCCTCCGTCGCGAAGGCATCACTGGAAGGCAGACGAGGATGTCGATCGAAGAACACGCGGAGAAGGATCTTCCCGCGTCGACGCTTGACCGGCTTTCCCTGGTCTTGGACAGTTTCCGCAGCGCGCAGCGCCTCAGTCTCACCGACATGTCCCGTCGAACGGGGATCCCGCGGACCAGTACGCGCCGGATGCTCGAGCAGTTGGTGCGGATGGGGTGGCTCCGCCGCCAGGGAGTCGAGTACGAGCTCGGGGACAAGCTTGTCAAGATCGGGGCACTGTCCCTGTACCAGGCCAATATGGACCGGGTGGTGAGACCGCTGCTACGCGAACTGCATCTGGTCACGGGGCACGTCGTGCATCTCGGCATCCTCGACGGCAAAGACGTCCTCTACCTCGAGAAGGTGGGTGGCCGGGCGTCACCCGACCTTCGGACGTGGGTTGGGGCGCGCATACCCGCGCGGTCGTCGACGATCGGCAAGGCGCTGCTCGCCGCCGGCTCCCGGCCTGACGTGACGTCCGGCGACGTCCGCCGCGACTTCGACAATGCGTACCGCCTGGGTGTTGCGTTCGGAACCTGTGTGGCCGGGTTTGGTTGCATCGGGGTGCGTGTCGGTTCACTGGGCGGTGCAGAAGTCGGCTTGTCGGTCAGCGGGCCGATGGACCGTGTGCGATTCGACCACCAGCATGTGGCGCCCGTGCGGATGGCAGCCGCTGCGATCGCGCAGTACTTCGACCTCACCGGTACAACCCGTCTGCTGTTTGACGACGTGTCTCGGGCGCAGGCGGGTCCCGCGACGCCGGAGCTGGGCGTGACCTGGGGTTAGTCCGCTCATCGGACGAGGAAGTTGCCCCGTATCGAGCAGCTTGACAGCGTGTGGCCATGACACCTGAGCGCACGTTGCCTGTCGCTGACCCGCTGCAGCAGGTTCACTCGAGTCCCCTCTTCGCCCCGCTGCAGGTCCGCTCGCTGGCGCTGCCCAACCGAATCGTCATGTCCCCCATGACGCGGGAGCATTCTCCGGGAGGAGTGCCCGGCCCGGACGTCGCCGCCTACTACCGGCGCCGCGCCGACGGCGGCACCGGTCTGGTGATCACCGAGGGGGTGGCGATCGATCACCCCACCGCGGTCGACAGTCCGAACGTCCCACGCCTGCACGGCGAAACGGCCCTCGAGGGGTGGCGCCAGGTGGTCGACGGGGTGCACGAGGCCGGCGGGCGGATCGTCCCGCAGTTGTGGCACGTCGGCCCGCTGTGGGGCGCGATGGGCGCGGTGGATCCGGCGACGACACCGATGCGCCCGTCCGGGCTCTGGGGCCGGGTCGGGCGCACCGTCTATCCGGACAGCTACGTCGAGCGGGCGAGCGTTCCCACTCGGGCGATGACCGAGCGCGACATCGAAGACGTCATCGCCGCGTACGTACGCTCGGCGCGCAATGCCGTCGACGTCGGCTTCGACGGGATCGCGATTCACGCGGGCCACGGCTACCTGCTCGATGCGTTCCTGTGGGAGTCGACCAACCAGCGCACCGATCACTGGGGCGGCGACCTGCGGCGGCGGACCCATTTCCCGGTCGAAGTGATACGGGCCATCCGACTCGAGATCGGCCCGGATCTGCCTATCTTCTACCGGTTCTCGCAGCACAAGCAGCAGGACTACGCCGCCCGGATCGCGGACACCCCGGACGAGCTGTCGGTGGTCCTCGGCGCCCTCGTCGAGGCGGGGGTGGACGTACTCGACGCCAGCATCCGGCGTTTCGACCTGCCCGCGTTCGAGGGCAGCGACCTGACGTTGGCCGGCTGGGCGAAGAAACTGACCGGGGCCACCAGCATGGCGGTCGGCAGTGTGGGCCTGAGCAAGTCGCTGCGCGACGCCGGGACCCCCAAGCCCGCCGATCTCGACGGGCTGCTTCGCCGGCTCGACGCCCAGGAGTTCGACCTCGTCGCGATCGGCCGACTTCATATGGCCGACCCAAACCTCGCCACGACACTTCGCAACGGCGGGCCCATCCCGACCTTCGACCGTGAACAACACGAGGGGCGACTGCATTGAGATTGACTGGGGCCCCTCAGCGCGGTGCGCATGACAACCGTTACTGAAAATGGGGTCTGCGGAGTGGGTACCGATGACAGGCTTGCCGCCCTCGTCGACAAGTCACTGCGGCGCCTAGGGCGTGTTTCAAAAGTGGAGATTTCCCGAGGAGGAGTGATGCGGCTTCCGCTGTGGATCGCCGGACCGGCGGTGATTGCGCTGTCGGCTGTCGATGCGGCAATAGAGGTCCAGAATCGGGCGGTGGGCGCGCTGACGCGGGCCGCGATCCGCAGGATGGATCCTCCTGCGCGGCAGTCTGATTCGACAGGCGTCGACAGCAGTGCAGGACCGATGGATTTCGTCGAGGAAGTGCTGGCAGAGTGTGGTGCTCACGGCCCGCGGATCGACGCCGGTGACCCGCCTCTCTGCCGCTTGCAGAGTGGACACGCTGGACGACATCGGCCGAACCCCGACGACGGCTGGGGACAAGACCTGTGCTGGGGCGGGATCTGATGTGTATGGCCAGATCTGGCCTCGGCGGGCGAATCATCCGCCGGGCAGATTCGTCTGGCTCGCTGATCAGAGGGCCTGCCAGCGCCAGGAGCAGGATCGCATGAACCCACACGACCATGAACTGCTCGAATTCGCACGACGTTGGGAGCCCTTCGGCGGTCCGAGCACTGCTGACATCCTCGTCGATTCGGGATGACACCTAGCCGGTTCTCTGAGCGGCTCAAGAAGCTGCGGTATCGGCGCCGCCGGTCGATCACCCGAACAAGCGCCGGCGACCTCACTCGCTCAGCGGCACCGACACGCCCACACCGGGTCGATGTCCAGGGTCAGCACCTTTGAAACACGGCCTAGAACTCCGATCGAACGAGATGGACTCGACTCCGGTTGTCCTGGCTGGAAGCCTTGCACCTCTCGATGGCACTGAGTGCCACAGAGAGCAAGCCGGCTGAAATCCATTTCAACCACTTGGGACATATAGGGTGGATTTATGACAAGTGGGGGACATATCGGCCCGGAAAAGGCCAACTAGGTCCGGAACCTACATCAGGAGAGGAGATGTAGGTTCCGGATCTACTTGTCCAAACCACCTGGGATTTTCAAGATCTTCCACGACACTTGTCCCCGAAATTCCGCGCGAAGATGTCCTTTTCCACAGCCCTGATCCGAGTTGACGCCAGATCATCGCGGCCATGCCTACTCGCGATCTCCACCGTCGCCCTTCCGCAGCCCCAAGAGACCATCATCGCGGACGCGACAGGCACTCGGTGCCGGTTCCTGCCACCCCATCCAGGTTTCAGGCTGCCCTGCGATCACCGCAAACTCCCTGGCGTATGGCTTGTATGGCGTGGTGGCCGTGTTCGAACCGATGTACTCAACTCCGCCACCCGCAATCTCGCCGTCGCGTAAGCACGAACACCCAGCAGTACCGGCTACGCCTTTCGCCAGCGGAAGATGACGCAAGACAAGACCGCGCGTGCGTCGATGCGCTGCCTCAAACGGCAAGTCTCGAAACGACTCTGGCGAACGAGGGTTGACCTCTTGGCTATCCCCGTGGCGCTGGACGAGCTGGCGCGTAAGTACCAGCCCCGTCTGCAAACTATCTCGCTCCAGGCCGGCTTGGATTCCCATCGAGCGGGCGATCATCGGCCAGTTGTTGTGCAGGTCGTCCCGCCCGTAGCCCACGAGTGAGTGCCGCCGGGCTTGAAGTCGAAGG
The DNA here is from genome assembly GCF_040024445.1 of Prescottella soli. Lineage (NCBI taxonomy): Bacteria > Bacillati > Actinomycetota > Actinomycetes > Mycobacteriales > Nocardiaceae > Rhodococcus > Rhodococcus (subgen. Prescottella) soli. The sequence continues at coordinate 5,458,456 of NZ_CP157276.1, read as the reverse complement.
TGCCGCGGGTGAGACGAATGCGCCGCGGCACACCTGGCGGCGGACGTACGCTGACATCGTCTTCGGCCGGCGCCAACGTTCGGGGCCGGGAGCGGGCGATCAGGCAGGGAGGTCCGCCGATGAGACAACATCACCGTCTACGCCGAGCATTCATCGTCGTCGGAGCCGGGGCAGCCCTGCTCCTCGTGACACAGCCAGCCGTCGCCGCACCGACCGACACCGTCTTCCCCATTCCCGTCGTAGGAGTCGGGTGGATGGATCCGCCCGGACTCCCTACCGGGGGCAGCATGTACCTGACCGCCAGCACCGACCCAGCGACGCCGGGTGTCACGCGATTCTCCAACGACCGCTACTGCTGCGTCTTCATTCATTGGCGAAACAACTCGACCGGCGAGGCCGGACTCTCCTACCTCGGGTACCCGAGCGTCGACGCCCACACCGGGTCCGGAGCCGTGGTCGCCACCGTCACCGTGCCGACCGGCCAGCCCGGGTACCCGGCACTCATGCTTCTGCCCGGAGCCGGCGCCTGGACGGTCCCCTGACTCTGAGGGGCACAGATCCCTGACTGCGCGGCCCAGAGGTGTCCTGTTTGACGATCGGCGGATTCTGGCGGTCGGCGCTCAGGACACGTCACCCGGTCGAACGATCTCCCAGCCCAGAACGCCGTCAACAACCACCGGACGGAAAGAACCAACAACGCTTCCCGATTCCAGGGCATCCGCATGCTCGGCAAGCATGGCGGTGACGTTGTCCCACTTCGGGCCGAAGGAGTCGGTGTCGGCATGGGCGTACTCGGTCACGCATCCGTGCCGAGGGCCGGTCCGGGTATCGACGAAGTACAGGTATCCATCGAGTTCGGAGAAGGGCATGAACGAGGGAAGGAACATCCCTGCCGTCGAAGCCGCCAGCTGCCGTGCCCCCACCTCGAAAGCATCCGCACCGAACATGTCCGGGTCGGACCGGATCAGCTCGGTCCACACCTCCACCAGTTGCTTCCGACGATCGAGCGCATCATCGATGGACAACATCACCTGCATCGGCAGAATGCTGCCTGGATACCGGCCGGTGGCTTCGTCAACAGGCAGAGCGCCATTCTGAACGGTGAACAACTCACGTAGGTCCTTCGACCATGAAAGACCGGAGGTGTGTTCGGCGGACAGCACTTCATCCATCGTCAGTCCCGGCCGCAGTGATCGGATAGTCACTGGGGCGTGCTCGTCGCACCAGCGAGTGATCCGGTCCCATTGTTCGGCTAGTCCCATTCCCGGACGCTATCCGCTGGAGCGGACAGAAATGATGAGACGAACATCAATCGAGGATCTACAGGGTGTCCCGTATGGCGATCAGTCAGCAGGACCTTGGCGATCGAGAAGGTAGAGAAGAGGGAGGCCAGCCGCAATCGAGGGCATCAACGGCCACGACAGTGTCCAGTTGGTCGGCGCGTCGGAGAAGACGTTGTAGAACGAGGCTCCCAGGACGATGCACGAGAGAACGCCGATGGCCCAGCGAAGGGCTAGGCGCGACTTCCTGAGGTTCATACCTCTTCCTCGTCCGATCACGCCTGCGAGGCAACCACCTCTACAGGGTGTCCTGTATGGCGATCGCCGAGGCGGACGATTCTCTGGTCAGCGTAGAGATTTGCCCATAGCGATCCGGGGCCACTGGTCAAGTCCGGCAGCCACTTCCCCGCGTCGTTCAGTCGCGAGGCCATCTGTCAGGTCCTCGTCGTTGAGCGCCATCCAGTCGAGCTGCTCGTAGGAGGGGCCGTTGAAGGGGACATCGCGGTAGGTCGTGAGGGTCATGCGGGTGAATCCCTGACGGAGAGCGAGCTGTTCGGCGGCGCGCATGAGCTGGCGTCCGATACCGCGCCGACCCGAGCCAGGAGCAACAGTCACTTGCTCTACGTGGAGCGCTCCGTCGAGCGGGCACGTCCGCAAGAATCCGACGTATGCACCCTCGCGGGAGGCTGCGACGATGAGGTTTCCGCGTGTTCTGACGGCTTCGAACTCCGATAGTTCGGGTGCGCGGCCATCCGCGACCAGATCCATTCCCAGTTCTCGAAAGAGGGCGCCCGCCGCGATCTGCATCGCGGGGAGATCGGTGAGGTCGTCGTCGGGCTCGGCTTGTCGAATCGTCACGTCGGTCACGAGTCAAGTATCTGATCCCGCCATCCAGGGAGACGGTGATCGCGCGCTGGAGTTTCACCAGCCGCATCCGCCGTGGTTGGAGGCGTCCCGTTTGACGAGCGAGGTGGAGGACGGCCGAACCAGTACGGCCATACCCTCATGCGGACCTCCCCTCGTCGATATCGTCGACACGATGAAGATGAGGGACATCGGCATCGTCGCTCTGGCAGGTGGCATCGCGACCGCCGGAGCGATCTACCTGCACGAACGGCCACCGGACCGGCCCGACGCGGCGCAGGTGGTGCCGCAGGTGACCTGCCTTGACCCGGGGATGTTCCCCGGCCACTTCTCGCCCCCGACGCCGCAGAGCTTCACACCGCCTCGATCAGGCACGATCCCTAATGGTTTCGACCCGGTAGCCGTCGTGACATGCGACAGCGTCTGGGGCGGAACCTACTTCGGCCCAGACGGACAGAATCCCGCCGGGACAACCGAGATAGTGGACGAAGTCCGGCGCGAGGGGGACCTCAGCGAGCTACTGACCGCACTGTCCGAACGCTCGGATCCGCAGGCGTGGGGGATCGAGGCGTGGTGGGGTGGCAAACCGGGTCGAGGACCCACCGATGACCGCTGCACCCCCGGCACGACATGTCCACTGTTGTGGCTGGTCGACCGAGATGGTCGAGCCATCCGCCCGTCGCTCCCAGTCACCCGCTCCGGAGCACCCAAAGTCGATGCCCATTACGCCATCGTCCGCCTGCCTGTCGTCAGCCGCATCGAGCACCGCCTTGATGTCCCCACCACGACCGGCTGATCCTGGCGCGCGGGCATCTTCACGAGTGCTCCATCTAAGACAGGGGTGACACTCCGTGCCGTCGCCTGTTACCGGAACGCAACCGGAATGGACATATAGGCTGGAATTATGACAAGTACGGGACATATAGGCCCGGAAAAGGACATCTAGATCCGGAACCTACACAAGACCTAACCAACCTTGCAGGCTCATACGTACTTGCAAGATGCCCGCGCCATGCACGCTCGAACCGGATGTGGGCAGCGCCGCGGCGGTTCTCGACGATCATGCCGGTAATCACGTCGGCTGTTGCCGTGCCGATCTTCACTCAGCCGGTGCAGGCACGGACGGAGTCCCGCATCGCTACGACGGCGGTGAGAATTACTGTCCCCGTTCGGATCTGCCGCCCGCCTCCTCAGAACCACACCCCGATCTCGGCGAGGCGTGCCCGCAGTCGTTTCAGGTGGCCACCGGGCCAGTACACCTGGCCACAGTCGTTGCAGCGGCTGAACCGGCGCTGTTCGCGCAGTACACCTCCGGGGACGCTCCCCCGCGCGAGCGTGGGTGTCGCGGGGCCGATGAGCCCGTTGCAGCGGGCGCATCGCGTGAGCGGCGCGATGCGCCCCTGCAAGCGGAACCGGTCGAGGACCTCCCGCAATTGGAGCCGGGAATCGGTCTGGTGCAGGAATCCTCCGTGGACGAGCGCCGCACGCTCGAGCAGTCCGATGTCGCGCGTGAGCAGGATGCGATTTTCGCTGCGCGACAACGCGAGCAGCTCGTCGTCGGTGCTGTCGTTCGTGTACGAGCTGTCGAAGCCGAGCAGCCTCAGGTAGCGGGCGAGCCGGCCGAGGTGGACGTCGAGGACGAAGCGCGGTTCCCCCATCGGCGGGCGCAGCGGGGTGATGGCACCGAGGTCGAGCCCGTGGAACGTCGGATACACGGCCACCCGTTCCCCGCCGGACACGCGGTGGTCGAATCCGACCGGATCACCGTCGACCAGGATCAGATCGACCTCGGTGTGCGGCACCCCGAGGGATTCGATCCGATCCTTGACCGACGGTGTGCCGTCGAACTCGTGGACGAAGCTGCGCTTGCGTTGCCGAGGCTGCAGAAAGTCGTTCAGCTCCTCGTAGAAGCGGAACTCGCACCGATGCCCAGCCATCTTCAGCTCACCACTGAACGCGAATCGAACCGTCCGATCGTCGACCTACCTGCAGGACGCTAACTCTGGCGCCCCGAACCGTATGGGCGCGTGATGATCTCCAGATTGTGACCCGCGGGATCGTGGAAGTAGACGCCGCGCCCGCCGTCGTTCCGGTTGATCTCGCCGGGACGGGACTTGCGCGGATCGGCCCAGTGCTCCATGCGCCGCTCGAGGATTCGGCCGTAGATGCCGTCGAAGTCCTCCTCGGTGACCAGGAAGGCGTAATGCTGGGGCAGCACGTCGATCGGCAGATCGGCGAAGTCCAGTGTCACCCCGTTGTCGAGTTGGACGGCCAGGAACGGGCCCGCCGCCAGCGCGTCGGGCAGGGCGAACAGTGACGTGAAGAACGACGCGGACACCTGCTTGTCCCGGGCGAACACGATGGTGTGGTTGAACGAGATGGTCATCGAAGACCCCTTGCGTTTCGACGCCTCCATGCCTGACGCTGTCCGCCACCGGCACGCGACGCTGCGCACCATGTAAGCACTGATCCCGATTGCACCGCAAGATCATCGGTCTGTGCCGTCGAGGTAGCGCCGCACGATCGGGCCGATCACCGCGAGAGCCTCCGGTTCCGTCAGACGGTTGTGCGGGTGGCCCACGGGATGGGTGTGGACCGTTCCGGAAATGTAGTGGTCCCACGGGGTTCGCGTGTCCCCCGGCTCGCCATCGGCGGCGACGTAGACGAGATCGCCGTCGAACGTCTCGGGTCGATACTCCTGGCCCAGGCTGATCGTGTGCAGGTAGTCGTCGTAGATCCGGCGCAGGTCTTCGGCCGTCAACCTGGAATATGCACCACCAGCGTCGCGGAGCAACTGCGCCGCGCGATCGGGGGTGAGGTCGTCGTCGACGCCCTCGTCGGAGTCGATCCCGGCGAACTCCGCGAACAGCATCCCGAGGCTCGGAGTGCGCGCGCCGTCGGGAATCGACTCGGTGGTCTGGGTGTCCAGCATGATCAGCGTGCCGACGTCCTCGCCCAGCGCCCGCAGTCGAACGGCCATCGCGTGCGCGATCGCACCGCCCACCGAGTATCCGAGGAGGTGGTACGGGCCGTGGGGCTGCACCCGCCGGATCAGGTCGACGTACCGCACGGCCAGCTGGTCCATCGACGACGCCGACGCGGCGCCGGGGGTCATGCCGGACGACTGGATCCCGTAGACGGGACGTCCGTCGGTGATGTACGGGATCAGACCGGTGTAGGACCAGGTCAGCCCGATCGCCGGATGCACGCAGATCAGCGGCTCCGCACCGTCCCCGGAACGCATCCGCACCAACTGGTCGACCGAGGGCCCGCTGCCACTGTCGAGGCGCGCGGCGATCGCGGCGGGTGTCGGATCGTTGACGACCCACTGCATCGGCAGCGCCCGGCCGAGTCGCGACTGGACCTCGGCGACCACGCGTACCGCGCTGAGCGAGTTGCCGCCGAGTTCGAAGAAGCTGTCGTCGACGCCGACGCGTTCCGCACCGAGGACGTCGGCGAACACGTCCACCAGCACCCGCTCGACGTCGGTCCGGGGCGGCCGGTAGGCACCGGTCGTGAACACCGGGTCCGGCAACGCGTCGCGGTCGAGTTTGCCGTTGGAGTTCATCGGCACCGTGTCGAGGATCGTGATCGCGGACGGCACCATGTATGCCGGCAGCGACGTGGCCGCGAACTTCTTGAGCGCGGCCGGCTCGAGGCCACTGTGGGGCCCGAGCCGGACGTACGACACCAGCACTGTCTCGCCGTTCGGTGCCCGGCGTCCCAGCGACACGGCGAACTCGACGTCGGGATGCGCGATGAGCGCCGCGTCCACGTCGCCGATCTCGATGCGCAGGCCGCGGATCTTGATCTGGAAGTCGGTGCGGCCGATGTACTGCACGCCGCGCCCGGCGCGGCGCACGAGATCACCGGTCCGGTAGATGCGCGATCCGGCGGGCCCGAAGGGGTTGGCCACGAACCGTTCCGCGGTCAGTGACGATTGGCCGCGATAGCCGCGCGCCAGGCAGGGGCCGAAGAGGTACAGCTCCCCCTCGCCCCCGTCGGCCACCGGACGCAGCCAGCAGTCGAGCACGACGACGCCGACGCCGGACCGGGCGACCGGCCCACCCATCGTGATCGGTGCACCGGATTCGAGTGCGCCGCTGGTGGTCACGCACACCGTGCACTCGGTCGGCCCGTACGCGTTGAGCAGACGCGTGCGGTGCGCCCATTCGTCCACCAACTCCGCTCCGAACAGTTCACCGCCGATCTCGGCGACCTCGACGTCGGGCAGCGACCTCGGGTCGAGGGTGCCGCACACCGCGGGGGTGACGAGCAGGTGGGTGACGCGTTCGTCCCGGGCGAACTGTTCGAGTTCCGTACCGGCGTAGACGTCGGGAGGCGCCACCACCAGCGTCGCGCCCGCCCCGAACGCCAGCACGAGTTCGAGGATCGACACGTCGAAGCTCGGCGAACACACATGCAGCACACGCGATTCAGGCGTCACGCCCTGGTGCTCGATCTGCGCGGCCGCAAGGTGGGGCAGCCCGGCGTGGGTCACGATGACCCCCTTGGGCGCTCCCGTGGACCCGGAGGTGTAGATCAGGTAGGCCGGGTCGGTCGCGCGGAGAGGGTGGGTACGTTCGCTGTCCCGGATCGGGCGCGGCGACCGGCGGTCGAGGTCGATCCCGTCGAGCGCCAGCCAGTCGACTGCCCCCGGCAGACCGTGGTCGGCGGTCGCGGTCAGCCCGACCGCGGCGGCGCAGTCGTCGAGCATATACGCGATGCGGCCGGAGGGCAGTTTGGGGTTGATGGGCACAGGGGCGGCGCCGCTCTTCACGACCGCCCACGTGGCGGTGACCGAGTCCGCCGAACGCGGTATCGCGACCGGGACGAAGTCCTCCGGACCGACACCCCACGCGATCAGTTCGCGCGCCAGGCGGGTCGACCGTTCGTCGAGTTCGCGGTAGGTCGTGTCCGTGCCGCGCCACCGCAGCGCGGTCGCGTCCGGATCGAGCGCCGCCCCCGACGCGAGGATCTCGGCCCACGTGCGCACGGGTCCCGGATCGGACGTCGCGATCTCGATCAGTTCCGCGCGCCCCCGCTCGCCCACGACGTCGATGCGGCCGACGGGTGTGGTGGGACGATGCGCGATGCTCTCGACGATCCGGGCCAGTCGCCGGGCGATGTCCGCCACGACGGACTGATCGATCGCATCGGGCGAGTACCGCAGCACCAGATGCAGGCTGGCGTCCTCGAATGCCTTGAGCGACAACGGGTAGTGGGTCGAATCATGCCCGGTGAGGGCCGTGGCCCGCAATCCGGTCCGCTCGGCGAGGCGGGCGAGGGCCTGCATGTCCATCGGGTACGACTCGAAGACCATCGCTGTGTCGAAGAGCCCACCGAAGCCGGCCGCCTGCTGTATCGCGGTGAGACCCAGGTACTCGTGCTGCATCAACGCGGCCCGCTCGGACTGCAACCGGCCCAGCAGGCCGGCGACGGTCTCCCGCGGGTCGAGACGCACCCGGACCGGGACCGTGTTGATGAACAGCCCCACCATCGATTCGATGCCGCGGACGGCGGGAGCACGACCGGCGATCGTGGTGCCGAACACGACGTCGGTACCGGCCGTCATCTGGCCCAGCAGAATTCCCCATGCCGCCTGCAGCACGGTGTTGAGCGTGACGCCGGCGGTCTCGGCGGTGCGCCCCAGCGCATCCGCCGTGGAATCGTCCATGGGCACCGGCTCGCTCGCCGTGGCCGACAGCTGCCGTCCGGCGGCGTGCGGCGCCACCAGCGTCGGGCCCGACAGTCCGGACAGCGCCGACGTCCAGGCACGCTCGGCGGCTACGGTGTCCCGCGAGGTGAACCACTCGAGGTAGTCCCGGTACGAGGCCGGCGCGCGGTCGAGCGGCCGACCACCGGCGAGATAGAGGTCGAAGAGGTCGGCGACGAGCAGCGGCATCGACCATCCGTCGAGGACGACGTGATGGTTCGTGATGACCAGTCGGCGGCGACTGCCGCCGAGATCGATGAGCAGGAAACGGATCAGCGGGGTCTGGCGCATGTCGAAGTGGATCTCGCGGTCGCGCGCGATCAGTTCCTCGGCCTGGTCATCGGTCGCAGTGAGGGTGGACCAGTCGACGGGAACGTGCTCGAGGGACAACTGGACGATCGTGCCGTCGTCCCGGTGATCGAAGACGGTCCGCAGGCTCTCGTGCCGATCCATCAGCGCCTGCGCCGCGTCCGCCAACCGCCTCTCGTCCACCTCTCCCTCGAGGTCGACGACCAACTGCACGTGGTAGGCATCGACGTCCTGCTGCGCGAGCAGCGCATGGAACAGCAGCCCCTCCTGGAGGGGTGTGAGCGGCCACACGTCGACCACACCGGGATGTGTTCTCTCCCAACGTTCGATCTCCGACTGGGTCACGGTGCCCCAGGTCAGGTCCGACGGCGTCAGCCCGCCGCTGCCGGGGGACGCGACGTGTTCGGCGAGGGCGTGTACCGCGCGCTGCCACAGCGCCGTGAACTCCGCGACCGCATCGTCGTCGAGGATGTCGGGCACGTACCGGATCGCGGCGCACAGGCTCGGGCCGTCCGCCTGATCCTCCACGTACGCGTCGATCGCGAGCGGGCACGGCACCGGCCCCTGGCTCTCGCGCTCGACGAACGCGTCCGGCCCGCCGGAACCCACGGCCCAGCCCGCGGCACGATCCCCCGACAGCCGACCGAGATAGTTGACCGCGACCTGCGGGTCCTCGAACGCGTCGAGCGTGCGGGCGGTGTCGGGCTCGAGGTGGCGCAGCAGTCCGTACCCGATGCCGTTCCGCGGCACCGCTCGCCACTGTTCCTTGACCGCGTCGAGTGCCCGACCGGCGGCCCGCCCGGCGGTGTACGCATCGTCGACATCGATGCCGGTGAGGTCGACGCGGACCGGATACGCGGTGGTGAACCAGCCGACGGTGCGGGACAGATCGGCGCCGGGAAGGATCTGCTCCTCGCGGCCGTGTCCCTCCACGGACACCACGATGCTCGGGCGCCCCTGACCCCAACGGTCCCAGCGTGCCGCCGCCATCGCCGTCGCACACAGGACCACGTCGGCGGGGGTCGCCCGGAACGCCGCGGGCAGACGCGCCAGGAGTCCCTGCGTGACGTCGACCGGGATACGAACCGCCACCTGGTCGGCAATGACGTCGATGTCGGGATCGAAGGGCCGCGCCCCGAGCACGGGATCGGCGGGTACCAAGGTGTCCGTCCACCAAGGCAATTCGGCCAGGGTGTCCGGATCGTGCGCGGCCGCACGAAGTCCGTGCGCCCACGTCCGCATCGACGTACCGACGCGTGGAAGTTCCGGCATCTCCCCGCCCCGTGCTCCCTCGCACGCGGATACGAGGTCGGCGAGCAGGATCCGCCACGACACGCCGTCGATCGCGAGGTGATGGATCGCCACCGCGAGCCGTCCGGCGCGCTCCGGACCGGCGTCGCACCACGCCACCTGGACGATCACTCCGGCCCCGGGGTCCAGCCGCCCCACCGACGCCGCCCGCTCCCACGCCGCCACCGCGTCGACGTCGGCCTCGTCTCCGACGTGGGAGCAGTCGACGCGACGCAAGCGCGAGGACGCATCGACAGTGCCCGGCTCCGGCACCACCAGGTGCATGCCCGAACCCGAGCCGACCCGCACGGCCCGCAGCATGTCGTGCCGATCGAGCACCGCCTGCAACGCGGCGATCAACTGCGCACCGGACATCCCCGCGGGAACCGTCACGGTGACCGACTGCGAGAAGCGATCCCACGCCCCGGGGCGACCGGCCAGCCAGCGGACGATCGGGGTCGGCTCGACGGGTCCGATTCCGCCACCCGCGATCTCGTCGAGCACACGCGCACGGCCCGATTCCGCGGCGTCGGCCACCGTGGCGAGTCGCTCGACCGTCGGCTGCTCGAACACGTCCTGCGGCGCGAAGACGATCCCGGCGTCGCGCGCCCGCGACACCAACTGGATCACCATGATCGAGTCTCCACCGAGGGCGAAGAACGATTCGTCCGCCGCGACCGCGGGCACGCCCAGGACCCCGGCGAACAGCCCGGCGAGCTGCTCCTCGACCGCACCGGCCGGCTGTCGGCCGCGTCCCGCGAACACCGCGAAATCCGGTTCAGGCAGCGCCTTGCGGTCCACCTTGCCGTTCACTGTCACCGGCAGTTCGTCGAGAATCACGACGGCTGCGGGCACCATGTACGACGGCAGCACCCGGTCGACGTCGTCGCGGATGCGGAGTGGGTCGAGGACGCGCCCGTCGGCCGGGACCGCGTAGCCGATCAGCCGTTCGTCCGCGCCGCGGTCACCGCGGTGCGACACGACGACGGCCTGCTCGATCCCGTCGCACCGGAGCAGCGCGGATTCGATCTCCCCGAGTTCCACCCGGAACCCACGGACCTGGACCTGGAAGTCGCTGCGGCCCAGCAATTCCAGTCGTCCGTCCGGGTCGCGACGGCCGATGTCCCCGGTGCGGTACATCCGTCGGCCGGTCCCGCCGACCTCGGCGACGAACCGGGACGCCGTCAGTCCCGCCCGGCCGAGGTATCCGCGGGCGACCTCCGCACCGGACAGGTAGACGTCGCCGACGACGCCGACCGGGACGGCGTGCAGGCGCGCGTCGAGGACGTGTAGGTGGACCCCGGGCAGGGGCCGGCCGATCCCGCCGGCGAACGTGTCGGTGAGAGTGTCGCGGAACAGCGGGGCGCAGCTGTCGATCACGGTGGCCTCGGTGACGCCGTACATCTCGACGACCCGAGCCGCGTCCGGCGATCGGCGGTCGTACCAGCGGGCGACCTGCTCGAGCGCGAGTTCCTCACCGCCGACGAACACGTAGCGCAGCGGGAGCTCCGTCCCGTGGTCCGAGCCGACCAACTGGTAGAACGACGCGGGCGTCTGATTGAGCACCGTGACGGCTTCGCGGTGCAGCAGGTCGACGAAGTCGTCGGGAGATCGCGCAACCTCCGGATCGACGATCACCGTCGCGGCACCGTCGGAGAGCGGTCCCCACACCTCCCAGACCGAGACGTCGAAGGCGAAGGAGTGGAAGATCGTCCATATGTCGGTGGGACGGAGGTCGAACACGGTGTGTGCGTTCACCAGCAGCGAGACCACACTGCGGTGCGAGACCTGCACGCCCTTCGGCCGTCCGGTGGAGCCCGAGGTGTAGATGACGTACGCGGTGTCGTCCGGGTGCAGGGGCGCCACGCGATCCGCGTCGGTCGGCAGGTCCGGAGACGACGCCTCCAGCTCGCGGCGGAACCCCGCATCGTCGAGGAGAACGACCGGGGCCGTGGGTGCGCCGAGTGCATCGACGGCGGCCGTGGTGGTGAGCACGCAGGCCGGCGAGGCCTCGTCGAGCACCAGCGCGATGCGCTCCCCCGGCGAGCCGAGGTCGACGGGGAGATACGCGGCGCCGGCGAGAGTCGCGGCGACGACCGCGACGATCATGTCGGTGGACCGCGGGAGCGCCAGGGCCACCACGGAATCGGGCCCGGCGCCGCGGACGGCGAGGGCCCGCGCGAGCCGACTCGACCGGGCCGCCAGCTCGGCATACGTCAGCCTCGTCGTCCCGTGGACGACCGCGACCTCGTCGGGATACGCCGCGACGGCGCGACCGAACATGTCCGCGAGCGTCGCCTCCGACGCGGCGCCCGCATCAGTGTCCCCGGCCTCGAGCGCGGCGCGATCGGCATCGGTGAGCAGACCGATCTCTCCCACCGGGGCGTGCGGGTCCGCGGCGGCGGCATCCAGGATCCGGCGCAACCGTTCTGCGAATCCGTCGACCGTCGGCTCGTCCCACAGGTCGGTGGCGTAGGTGAGATCGAAGTGCATTCCGCCGGGATCTCCGTCCGGCGTGAAGGACTCCGACACACTCAGCTGCAGATCGAACTTCGAGACGGGGAGCTCGTAGTCGAGCGGCTCGACCTCGAGCCCGGGGAGCTGCAGGTATCCGGACATGTCGGTGCGGTACTCGACGAGCACCTGGAACAGCGGTGCGTACGACGTCGACCGGGCGGGTGCGAGTTCGTCGACGAGCCGCTCGAACGGTAGATCGGTGCGGGCGAACGCGGCGAGATCCGCCTCGCGGACCACCGTCAGCAGGTCCGCGAACCCCGCGCCCGGATCGACCGGGGTCCGGAGTGCGAGGGTGCCGACGAACATGCCGACCACGTCGTCCAGCCCGGCCTCGCCGCGCCCCGACACCGGTGTCCCGATCACGATGTCGCCGGAACTCGACAGCCTGGCGACGAGCACCGCCAGCGCGGTGTGCGCGAGCATGAACATCGTGGCGTTGCCGTGTCGGGCCAGGTCGGTGAGCCGCGCGTGGGTCGCGGCGTCGATGTCGAATCCCACGGCGGCACCGCGGAAGGACTGCCGGGGCGGACGCGGCCGATCCGTCGGCAGCGGGACGACGTCGGGAATGCCGGCGAGGGCGTCACGCCAGTAGTCCAGCTGCCTGCGGTACAGCGATTCCGGATCCTCGGGGTCGCCGAGCAGCTCGCGCTGCCACAGCGTGAAGTCGACGTACTGCACCGCCGGCGGCGCCCATTCCGGTGCACGGCCTCGACGCCGGGATTCGTACGCGCGCATGACGTCCCGAGCGAGCGTCTGCATCGAGAACCCGTCGGCGGTGATGTGATGCGCGACGACGGCCAGGACGTGCTCGGAGCCGGCCAGCCGCAGCAGCTGTGCCCGCAGCGGCACCTCGCGGCTCACGTCGAAGCCCGTCTCCGCCAGCCGCAGCAGGTGACCCGGCAGATCCGCGGCCACCACCGACAGCGACTCGGCGCGTGCAATGTCCTCGGGATCGACGATCAGCTGGGTGGGGGTGCCGTCGACCACCGGGTACATCGTGCGCAGCGTCGAGTGCCGGACGACGACGTCGCCGACCGCGGCGATCAGTGCCCGCTCGTCGAGGTCGCCGCGCAGGCGTACCGCCATGACGATGTTGTAGGCGGGCGACGCGGTGTCGAGCTGATTGATCGACCACATCCTCAGCTGCGCCGACGAGAGCGGCAACGATTCGGGCCGGTCGTACGCCCGCAGCACCGGGCGGTGCGCGCCGCCGGGGCCGCGCTGCAGCACCCGCGCGGCGAGCCCGCGGACGGTGGGGGCCTCGAAGATGGCGCGCACGTCGATGTCGGTGTCGAGGGCGGCGTCGAGTCGCCGCGTGACCCGGGTGGCCATGAGCGAGTTGCCGCCGAGGTCGAAGAAGCTGTCGTCCGGCCCGATCCGGTCGATGCCCAGCACGGCACACAGGTGTTCGGCGACGATCCCCTCGATCGGCGTGAATGCGATGGCATCGGCCGCGTCGCCGCCGACCGGGAAGTCGGGCGCCGGCAGCGCCTTCTGATCGAGCTTGCCCGACGGCGTCAGGGGCACCTCGCCGATCGGCACGATCAACGCCGGAACCATGTGCGCCGGAAGGCGGTCGGCGAGGTGGCGGAGCAGTTCGTCGGGCTCGACGGCCGGGTCGTCACCGGGGCGGACGTACGAGACGAGCACGGTCTCCCCCGACGGCGCGGTCCGGCCGAGTGTGGCCGCGAACTCCACACCCGGGTGGTCCGCCAACACCGCGTCGATCTCGCCCAGCTCGATTCGGAACCCGCGCACCTTCACCTGGAGGTCGCTGCGGCCCAGGTACTCGAGTGTGAGGTCGTCGCGCCACCGCACGATGTCACCGGTCCGGTAGAGCCGGTCGCCGGGCAGCGTGCCCTCGTCCTCGCGGGTGGGGTGATCGGTCGCCGCGACGAACGGACTCGCGACGAACCGTTCGGCGGTCAGTCCCGGACGGCGGTGGTAGCCGCGTGCGATGGCGGGTCCGCCGAGGTACAGCTCGCCCGGCATCCCGATCGGCACCGGTTGCAGGCGTGCGTCGAGCACGAGTTCCACGAAGCCGAGGGTGGGCCCGCCGATGGTGACCGGGTCGTCGGGCAGCAGCGGTCCGGCGATGTTGGACATGATCATGCCCTCGGTGGGCCCGTACGCGTTGAACATGCTGCGTCCGCCGGCCCACCGCGCCACCAGCTCCGGCGGGCACGGTTCACCCGCCACGGCCAGCGACCGCAGGTCGTCGAGGCCGTCGGGCCGCATCGATCCCAGGACGCTGGGGGTGAAGAAGGCGTGCGTCTCCCGCTTGGTGGCAAGCTGGCGCGCCAGGTCCTCGCCGCCGTAGATGTCGGGCGGAGCGATCACCAGGTGGGCGCCGGACCCGAACGCCATGAGCAGTTCGAACACCGACGCGTCGAAGCTCGGCGAGGTGAACTGGGAGACCCTCGCCTCGGAGGTGACGGCCAGGCTCTCACGTTCCGCCGCAACGAGGTTCGCAAGACCGCGGTGGGTGAGGACGACACCCTTCGGTATCCCCGTCGACCCCGACGTGTAGATCAGGTAGGCGGGATTGTCGATCCGCAGCGGCGCCGTGCGATCCGTGTCGGTGATCGGCCGCGCCGACAGGCTGGCCAGTTCGGCGCGGTACTCGTCGGAGTCGAGCTCGCGCCAGGACACGCTGTCGGACAACCCGTCTCGCCACTGCCGCACCGTCAGCCCCACCCGGGCGCCCGCATCGCTCGACATGTGCTCGATCCGCTCCCGCGGATACGTCGGATCGACGGGCACGAACGCCGCCCCGGTCTTGGTGACCGCCCAGACGGCCTCGACGAAGTCCAGCGAGCGGGTCAGGCCCAGTGCGACGACGCTCTCGGGGCCCACCCCGTCGTCGATGAGCCGCCGCGCCAACCGCGTAGAGCGGGTGTCGAGGTCCCGGTAGGTGAGGGTTGCCGGGCCGCACGTCACCGCCGGCGCGTCCGGGTCGATCCGGGCCGCATCGGCCAGGATGCCGGGCAGCGTGCGGTGGCGTCGTCCGGGTCGGCCGTGCACCGGGGCGAGCCGCGAGTAGTCGGCGTCCGACAGCAACCGGAGTCGCGCCAGCGTCCGGTCCGGATCGGACGCGATGGCCTGCAGCACGCGTTCGAGACGGTCGGCGACGGCGTCGATGTCGCTCTCGTCGAACAACGCGGGCGCGTAGTCGATCCGGATCTCGAGGCCGCCGTCCACCGAGGCCCCGAGCGCCAGCGGGTAGTGCGTCGCGTCGTGGACCGCCACGTCCACGACCCGCATGCCGGCGATGTCGGTGTCCGAGGTGAGCCCGCCGCGGTCGACCGGGTACGACTCGAAGACCGTGATGGTGTCGAACAGGGCGGCGGCGCCGGTCGCACGTTCGATGTCGGCGAGGCCGACGTGTTCGTGGTCGAGCAGCGCCGCCTGGTCGGCGTGGCAGCGGTCCAGCAGCTCCCCGAGGGTCTCGGCGGGGTGCAGGGTGACCCGGATGGGGACGGTATTGATGAACAGCCCCACCATGTCCTCGATGCCGTCGATCTGCGGTGGGCGCCCCGACACGATCGCACCGAACACCACGTCGTCGCGTCTGGTCCACGCCCCCAACACGATTGCCCACGCCACGCGCACGATGGTGCTCATCGTGACGCCGCGGTCGCGCGCGACACCGTCGAGTCGTGCGGTCTCGGCCTCGGTGAGCAGCAGACGTTCGGCGCGCGGCACGGTCGGCAGCGGGCGACCGTGTCCCGGCGGTCCGAGCAGGGTCGGCTCGTCGACACCGGCCAGCGCTTCCACCCAGCGTGCGGTGGATCCCGCCCGGTCGATCGTGCCGAGCCAGGACAGGTAGTTCGCGAACGATGCCGACACCGGCACCTCGTGCGGGTCCGCGGCCGCGTAGAGCGCGAGCAGTTCACGCACCATCAGCGGGACCGACCAACCGTCGAGAAGAATGTGGTGGTAGGTGAGCACGAGGCGATACGCGTCCTCCGCCGTCCGGATCAGGAGGGCCCGCAGCAGCGGCGGCGTCGCCATGTCGAAACGGCGTGCACGGTCCTGCTCCAGCACGCGGTCCGCCTCGGCCGGATCACGCAGATCCGCTACCGCCCAGGGAAGTTCGACCCGGCCCGGAACCAGCTGCAACGGATCACCGTCCGGGCCGGTCGTGAACGCGACCCGCAGGATCTCGTGCCGATCCAGCAGCGTCTGGACCGAACGTCGCATGTGATCGCCGTCGACACGACCACGCAGGTCGAGCACGAGTTGGACCAGGTACGGGTCGTCGGCGTCGCCGGCCAGCTCGGTCTGGAACAGCAGTCCCGCCTGCAGCGGCGACACCGGCCAGACGTCGGACAGCCCCGGGCACGCGGCCTCGACGTGTTCGACGGCTTCCTGGTCCAGCGCTACCAACGGCAGATCCGAGGGCGTCAGACCGCCCGCGCCGGGCCGCGCCGCCGCGGTCGCGAGCGCCCGGCACGCCGACCGCCACAGCTCCGCGAGATCCTCGACGTCCCGCGCGTCGAGGATGCCCGTGGGATACGCGAACGTCGCGCGCAGCGTCGGCCCCGACTCGGCGTCGACGGTGATCAGGTTGATGTCCAGTACGGCGGCCGCGGGCAGGGTCGGGTCGACCGTCGCCCCCAGGTCGCCGAGCTCGGCGACCGGCAGCCAGTCCCCCCGGTCGCCGTCCGCGGCGACGGCCGTCCGGCCGAGGTAGTTGACGCTGATCTGCGGTGCGGGTCTGTGATCGAGGTGACCGATCGCGTCGGCGTCTGCGAGGTACCGCAGTGCGCCGTAACCGATTCCGTGGTCGGGCGCCTCCCGAAGCTGTTCCTTGACCAGTTTGAGTGCCTCTTCGGCGGCGGGGCCGCCGGCGAACGCGGCGTCGAGGTCGACGCCGGCCAGGTCGAGCCGGACAGGATGAGTGGTGGTGAACCAGCCGATCGTGCGCGACAGGTCTGCACCGGGTATCAGCTGTTCCTCGCGGCCGTGGCCCTCGAGCGTGCAGAGGCAGGACGAGGTCGCGGTGCCGCGGCGCCGCCGCCAGCGCGCCAGCCCCATCGCCAGCCCGGCGAGCACCGCGTCGTCGACGCCGCCGTGCACCGTCTCCGGCACGGTCGTGGACATCGCCTCGCTGACACCCTCGGGAAGGTCGGCGACCACGGTCGCGACCGTCGCGGCGAGATCGACGGTCGGATCGAGCGCGCGGCGGCCGAGCAGCGGGTCGGCCTCCGCGAGCACGCCGCGCCAGTAGCGGATCTCCGCGGCGCGGTCCGGCGCGTCGCGGCGGGCCCACTCGGCGAGCGTGTGCGCCCACGTCCGCATCGACGTGCCCACCGCGGGCAGGTGCGGCGCGGTCCCGGCCCGCGACTGCCGCGATGCCGCCGCCAGGTCCGGCAACAGGATCCGCCACGACACCCCGTCGACCACCAGGTGGTGAATGACCAGCAGGAGCCGGCCCGGGCGGTCCGCGCCGCGGTCGAACCACACGGCCTGCACCATGCGCCCGGACGCCGGGTCGAGGCGGTCCGCGGCGTCGTCGCGGGCCGCGACGAGGGCTGCCGTCAGACCGACCTCGCCGCCCGGCTCGATCCGGTCGAGCACGTCGGCCGCCACGATCGATCCCTCCGGAGGTACGTCGAATCCTCCGCTGTCCGGCAGGAATCGGGCCCGGAGCATGTCGTGGTGGTCGAGGACGGCCTGAACGGCCCCGAGGAGGTGGGCCGACTCGATCCCGGCCGGCACCACGACGCAGACCGACTGCGCGAGCCGCGACCAGGCGCCGCCCCGTTCGACGAGCCACCGCACGATCGGTGTCGGCGCAACCGTGCCGACGCCGCCGCCGGGCAGTTCCTCGAGCTCCGCGCCGGGCGCCTCGACCTCGGTGGCCACCGCCGCCAGACCGGACACGGACAGGCGCTCGAACACGTCGTGCGGTGTCAGCGACAATCCCGCTTCCCGGGCCCGGGACACCAGCTGGATCGCCATGATCGAGTCGCCGCCGAGGGCGAAGAACGAGTCCTCCGCCGTCACCGCCGGCGCGCCGAGAACCTGCGCGAACAGGCCCGCGAGCGTCTCCTCGACCGGACCGGCGGGCGCCCGCCCCGGTCGCGTGGACGTCCCGAAGTCCGGCTGCGGCAGCGCCTTTCGGTCGACCTTGCCGTTGACGGTCAACGGCAGGTGGTCGAGCACCATCACCGCGGCGGGCATCATGTACGGCGCGAGGACTCCCCCGACGTGCTCTCGCACCGAGTGCGGGTCGAGGACCACCGCGGGTTCCGGCACCACGTACGCGGCCAGCCGCACCGGCTCGCCCTCCGCCCGATGCGGAACCACCACCGCGTGCGCGACGCCCGGGCACTGGGCGAGCGCCCACTCGATCTCGCCGGGTTCCACCCGGAATCCGCGCACCTGGACCTGGAAGTCGCTGCGACCGAGGAACACCAGTCGACCGTCGGAGTCCCACCGGGCGAGGTCGCCCGACCGGTACAGCCGGGCGCCGTCGCTCGCGTACGGATCGGCGACGAACCGGGCGGCCGTGAGCCCGGCGCGTCGGCCGTAGCCACGAGCGACCTGGGGGCCGCCGGCGTAGATCTCGCCGACCACGCCCACGGGGACCGGTCGCAGCCGGCGATCGAGCAGGCGCAGACGCACCCCGGGCAGCCCGCGACCGACGAGGTTGCCCGGCGCCTCGGCCGACGCGACGTCCATCGCGAGACCGGTGAGGAAGACGGTCGTCTCGGTGATGCCGTAGACACTGACCAGAGCCGACCCGCCGGTGGCGTGCCGTTCGAGCCACGGCACCATCCGCCGCTGGTCGTAGTCGTCGCCGCCGACGAACACCCGGCGAAGCTCGGTCAGGGGTCGCCCGTCGGCCTGCTCGGCGTCGGAGAGCTGCAGGAAGGCCGCCGGCGTCTGGTTGAGGATGCTCACGTGTTCGTCCCGCAGCAGCGCGGCGAAGGCGTCGGGCGCGCGGGCCGTCCGACGGTCGACCACGACGAGAGTTCCGCCGGACGTGAGCGCACCCCAGATCTCCCACACCGAGAAGTCGAAGGCGAAGGAATGGAACATCGTCCAGACGTCGCGGGCGGTTGTCCCGAACGCCGCGTGCGCGTTCACCAGCAGCGCCGCCGCGCTGCGGTGACTCACCTGCACGCCCTTGGGTCGGCCGGTCGATCCGGACGTGTAGACGGTGTATGCGAGGTGCTCGGGGCGCAGCGGGCGCAGGCGCTCTGCGCCCCGCACCGGTGCCGCCGGCAGCGATGCGAGCGCGGCGCCGGTCGCGGGATCGTCGACGACGATGACCGGGGCGCCGCGACCGTCCAGTTCGGCCGCGAAGTCCCGGGTCGTGACCAGACAGGACACCTCGGCGTCGGCCAGGACATAGTCGCGCCGCGGCGCGGGGGTGCCGGCTTCGATGGGGACGTAGCCGCCCCCGGCGGTGAGGACGGCCAGCAGCGCGACGATCAGATCCTCGGACCGGTCGAACACCACCCCGACCGCCGCCTCCGGCCCCACCCCCGCCGCAATCAGGTGCCGGGCAAGGCGATTGGCGCGCGACACCAGCTCGGCGTACGTCAGCCTGCGGCCGTCCGCGACGACCGCAACCCGGTCCGGAGCGAGGGTGGCCCGGCGGGCGACGAGTTCCGGCAGCACCTCCTCGACCGGGGTGGCGGGAACGTTCCACGCCGCGAGTTGCGCGGCCAGTTCGGCGTCGTCGACGATCGGCAGTTCACCGACGGGCGTGTCCGGATCGGCGGTGAGCACACCATCCAACAGCCGCGTGAACCTGTCGTAGTGCGTGTGCAGGGTGTCGTCGTCGTACAGCTGCGGATTGGCCTTGAAGTCGAGTCGGATCGTCCCCGAGGGGCCGTAGCGGTAGACGTTGACGAGCAGGTCCTCGATGGGTCCGGAGGAGAGCACCTCGAGCGATGTGCGCGTCGTGCCGAGCCGAAGCTCGTCGGGGAACATCATCAAGTTCAGCAGCGGGCCCGCGAACCCTCGGCCGGTTCCGCGGTCACCGCGATCACGGCGCAGGTCCTCGTGCCGGTACCGCTGGTGCCGCAGCGCGCCGGACAAGGCGCGCGTCACGTCGGCCACGAGTTCCGACACGGTCGTTCCGATGCCGACCGTCACCCGCAGCGGCACGACGTTCGCCAGCGTCCCGCCCGAGTGCCGCAGCACCGCCGTCGTGCGCGACGAGACCGGCAGGCTCAGCACGATGTCCTCGGCGCCCGTGTGGCGGGCGGTGTAGGCGGCGATCGTCGCGGCGACCAGCGCGGCGATGCTCGCCCCGTAGCGTTCCTGAGCGGCCTCGAGCGCCGACGCGGTGTCGTGTGCGATCCGGCCGCCGACGTCTCGGCTCAGCGCGCGGGCCGGTGCCGAGTGTTCGGCCAGACTGCACCGCTCGGGCATTCCGGAGGTGCGCTCGATCCAGTACGCGCGATCGGCCTCCCAGCGCGTGGAGTCGGCGTACGCGGCCTCCGCGGCGTGCACGGACGGCAGGTCGTGGGCCTGGTTGGGCGGCGACTCGCGTCCCTCCATCTCGGCGTTGTAGAGGTCGGCCATGCGGTAGAGCGCCGACGCGCCGCCGACACCGTCGAGCACGATGTGATGGGTGCGCGAGTACCAGAAGTATCGGTCGTCGGCGATGCGGAGCATCACGGACACCGAGAGGCGGTCGCGCAGCAGATCCAACGGGGCGGTCACATCGCTGCGCATCCACTCGTGCGCCGCCGCCTCGGGATCCACCTCGGCGCGCAGGTCGATCTGCCTGGTGCCCGTATCGAGCCTGGGGTCGACGACCTGGTGCGGCCGCGAATCCACCATAACCAGACGAATCAGACCCGAACCGAACTCGCGGGCCGCTCGAGATGCGACCCGCGAGAGCACTTCGACATCGAGCCGGTTGCCGTCGTCCCGGATGTCGACGTAATGCGCCACCGACATCGGCACGCCCGGATCGAGCTGCTGAGCGAGCCACTGACCCATCTGCGCCGGGGTGAGTGGCATCGGCTCCGAGTACCCCGCGTCGGGCCCGCTCAGTTCGGGCAGGCTCTCGCCAGCGTCCGTCGCGCCGGGCGCCCCTTCGACTCGAAATGGCAGCTCCATGAGCGTGGATTCCGGCTGTGCACGGACCGTGCGGTCCGATGCTCGGGCGTCAGCCCGACGCCGATCGCCTCATTCGGGGCTGGGCAAGCCGATTTCCCGCGGTCCGAACACCCAGGGCGTTCGACGAGGCGGGAATTGCGTCGATGTTCGTCATTGCCCCAACGATACGACGGACCTCGACGCCCGAGCGAGTGACGATTTCGTGTAGCTCACGAGGCATGCACGATCAATCGTGACCGGTCGGTGTGTCATTCACCAATGCGGACCGGCGACGGCCAGGAAGATCACACCGGCCACGACGCCGAACGCGCCGCTCAGAATTCCGAACAGCGCCTCGAGCGAATTCGGCTCGCGGTCCCCGACGACCCCCGAGCGGGACGCGGCGACACCGACACCGACCGCCCCGACACCGAGCACGATCCCCAGACCGAACGTCCAGAAGGTGATGACGGACAACGCACCGAGAGCGATCGATGTGTCACTGCCCGACCGGCGAAGCCAACGGACAAACTTCGCGAACGGCGGGGACTTCCCTTCGGCGGGGTCGGGATTCGAGGTCGGGCGGTCGGCTACGAGGGACATCGTGGAGCTTTCTGAAGCAAGGCTGGTGACGCGGGAAGTGCAGGGTCACCGAGATGGAGCGGCACGGACAAGACTGCACGCGCCGAACCGACGTCGGCGCTTTCGTAAGCAGCAGAAGGGTTTTCGCTATCAACGCCCCGATCTGGCGAGGTCGCGCGGCAGCGCGTCGATGTCGGCGAGGGATCCGAAGCGCAGCACAGCAATACATCTCCTGAACATCGCCGGCGCCCGCAGCCCCCCGACGGACAGCGGATCGACCGTGCATCTCAAATTAGCACCGGCGTCGAGGCAGCGCCAACCGATGCGTTCGATGTTCGATGTGGCCGTTCACACACCAATCCGACTGGCGCGCAGACTCACCGGGGGCACCGTCCGGTCAGGTCAGTGACCACCGCGCCGGAAGAGTTTGTTGCCCAACCACACAACCGGATCGTATCGCCGGTCCGCCACTCGCTCCTTCATCGGGATCAGCGCGTTGTCGGTGATGTGGATGTCCTCAGGGCACACGTCGGTGCAACACTTGGTGATATTGCACAGGCCGAGACCGAACTCGTCCTGCGCGGAGTCACGGCGGTCAGCAGTGTCCAATGGATGCATCTCCAGCTCCGCAATCCGCATCAGGTAGCGCGGCCCGGCGAACGCCTCCTTGTTCTCATCGTGGTCACGAACCACATGGCACGTGTTCTGGCACAGGAAGCATTCGATGCACTTGCGGAACTCCTGCGAGCGCTCCACATCCACCTGCTTCATCCGGTACTCCCCCGGGGCCAGCCCGGGCGGCGGCGTGAAGGAGGGGATCTCGCGCGCCTTCACGTAGTTGAACGACACATCGGTGACGAGGTCACGGATGACCGGGAAGGTGCGCATGGGCGTCACCGTGACCGTCTCGTCCTCGGTGAACGTCGACATGCGCGTCATGCACATCAATCGGGGGCGACCGTTGATCTCGGCCGAGCAGGAACCGCACTTGCCGGCCTTGCAGTTCCACCGCACCGCCAGGTCCGCCGACTGCGTGGCCTGGATGCGGTGAATGATGTCGAGCACGACCTCGCCCTCGTTGACCTCGACCGTGTAGTCCCGCAGGTCGCCACCGGACGCGTCGCCGCGCCACACCTTGAACTTCGCGTCGTAGCCCATCTCAGGTCGTCCTTCCCGGGTGCCCCGCGATCTCGGCATCCGTGTAGTACTTCCCCAGCTCGTCGATGTCGAACAGCGCCAACAGATCCGGACGCATCGGCAGCTGCGGCTCGCGGGTGACGATGACGTCGGGCACCGCGGCGGGGTCACCCAGCGCCGGATCCCCGGGCACCGTGCTGCACACCAACAGCGTCGAGCGCCACTGCGCGTCCATGTTCGGGTAGTCGTCCCGGGTGTGGCCGCCGCGGCTCTCGGTGCGCATGAGCGCGGCCCGCGCGACGCATTCGCTGACCAGCACCATGTTCCGCAGGTCGAGCGCTAGGTGCCATCCTGGGTTGAACTGCCGATGCCCCTCGACCGCCACGCCGGGCAGCCTCGACTTCACCTCGTCGAGCTTCGCGATCGCCCGTTCGACCTCCTCCTCCTTCCGGATGATGCCGACGAGGTCGTTCATCGTCTGCTGCAACTCGGTGTGCAGCGTGTACGGGTTCTCGCCGGCGCCCGACGCCGGGGGGTCGAACGGCGCGACGGACACCCGGGCGGCCACCGCGACGTCGGCGTCGGCGACCGCCGGCCGCGTCTCGAGCGACTGCACGTAGTCGGCCGCACCCAACCCGGCCCGGCGACCGAACACGAGCAGGTCGGACAGCGAGTTGCCGCCCAGCCGGTTCGACCCGTGCATACCGCCGGAGCATTCTCCCGCAGCGAAAAGACCTGGCACCGTGGATGATCCGGTGTCCGGATCGACCTCGATCCCGCCCATCACGTAGTGACAGGTGGGGCCGACCTCCATCTGCTCCTTCGTGATGTCGACGTCGGCGAGTTCCTTGAACTGGTGATGCATCGACGGCAGCCGCCGCACGATCTCGTCGGCCGGCATGCGGGACGCGATGTCCAGGTAGACCCCGCCGTGCGGGGTGGAGCGCCCAGCCTTGACCTCGGAGTTGATGGCCCGGGCCACCTCGTCGCGCGGCAACAGGTCCGGGGTGCGCCGGTTGTTGTCCGGGTCGTCGTACCAGCGGTCGGCCTCCTCCTCCGTCTCCGCGTACTGACCTTTGAAGACCGCAGGAATGTACGAGAACATGAACCGGTCGCCGTCGGAGTTCTTGAGGACACCGCCGTCCCCGCGGACGCCCTCGGTGACGAGGATGCCCTTCACGCTCGGTGGCCACACCATGCCGGTCGGATGGAACTGGACGAACTCCATGTTGATCAGGTTCGCGCCGGCGCGCAGCGCGAGCGCGTGCCCGTCGCCGGTGTACTCCCAGGAGTTGGAGGTCACCTTGAACGACTTGCCGATGCCACCGGTCGCCATCACGATGGCGGGCGCCTCGAACAGCACGAACCGGCCCGACTCGCGCCAGTACCCGAACGCGCCCGCGATCCGGTCGCCGTCCTTGAGGAGATCGGTGATGGTGCACTCGGCGAACACCTTCACGCGCGCCTCGTAGTCGCCGGTCTCGGCGAAGTCCTCCTGCTGCAACGACACGATCTTCTGCTGCATCGTGCGGATCAGCTCGAGCCCGGTCCGGTCGCCGACGTGCGCGAGCCGCGGGTAGGTGTGCCCGCCGAAGTTGCGCTGGCTGATCCGGCCGTCCTCGGTGCGGTCGAACAGCGCGCCGTACGTCTCGAGTTCCCAGACCCGGTCGGGCGCCTCGCGCGCGTGCAGTTCGGCCATGCGCCAGTTGTTGAGGAACTTGCCGCCACGCATCGTGTCCCGGAAGTGGACCTGCCAGTTGTCCTTCGAGTTCGCGTTGCCCATCGCGGCCGCACAGCCCCCCTCGGCCATGACGGTGTGCGCCTTGCCGAACAGCGACTTGCAGACCACGGCCACCGACAGACCCCGCTCGCGCGCCTCGATGACCGCCCGCAGCCCGGCGCCGCCGGCGCCGATGACCACCACGTCGTAGCTGTGCCGTTCGACCTCGGCCATGCACACTCCCCTGTCTGTGCGTCGGTGAAGCAGGAAGGGAACTCAGTTGATCAATCGCAGGTCCGAGATCGTGCCGCTCGCGACCAGCATGATGTAGAAGTCAGTGACGATGAGCGTCCCCAGCGTGGTCCACGCCAGCTGCATGTGCCGGGTGTTGAGCCGGCTCACCCACGTCCACATCCGGTACCGGATCGGATGCCCGGAGAAGTGTTTGAGGCGACCACCGGTGACGTGCCGGCACGAGTGGCACGACAGCGTGTACGCCCAGAGCAGGATCACGTTGCCGGTGATGATCAGGCTGCCGAGGCCCAGGCCGAAGCTTCCGTTCGGTCCCTCGTACGCCCGAACCGCGTCGTACGTGTTGACCAGCGACACCACCAGTGCGACGTAGAAGAAGTAGCGGTGCGAGTT
The DNA here is from genome assembly GCF_040024445.1 of Prescottella soli. Lineage (NCBI taxonomy): Bacteria > Bacillati > Actinomycetota > Actinomycetes > Mycobacteriales > Nocardiaceae > Rhodococcus > Rhodococcus (subgen. Prescottella) soli. The sequence continues at coordinate 5,433,327 of NZ_CP157276.1, read as the reverse complement.
CTGGATGATCAGCGGCAGCCGCGTCTCCCCGGTGTACCGGGCGTGCGGCTCGGCGACGGCGCACGCCGGCGGCGCCAACCAGATCGACCGGTAGTAGGCCCGGCGATAGTAGTAGCAGGTGAGCCGGAAGCCGAGCAGGAACGGCAGCACGAGGAAACCGAGCGGGATCCACATCGGTAGCTCGCCGACCCACGTCCCGAAGTGGCTGGCACCCGGCACGCACGACGCGCTGATGCACGGCGAATAGAAGGGAGTGAGGTAGTGGTAGTCGTCCACCCAGTACGCGGTGCGCACGAATGATCGGACCGTCGCGTACACGACGAACACCGTCAGCCCGACCGTAGTGAGCAGCGGCGCGAGCCACCACCGGTCGGTCCGCAGCGTGCGCGCAGCGATCGCCGCCCGAGCCGGCGGCGGGGCGCCGATCTCGGTCACGCGCGGCGTCCTCACAGGGTCTCGTGTGGGTTGCCGCCGAGCCCCTCGTCGTCCGCGTCCTGCCACAGCGAACGGTCGTACGGGGTGTCGGGCACCTGCACTCGCTCGGTGGTGGCACTCACCGTCGGACGCGGCGGCGAATCGCTCAGGTCGTGCGCGTCGATGTCGAGTCGGTCGACATCATTGGCTAGGCGGCGCACTGCCGACGCGTCGCCGTACACGTCCCGCAACGATCCGACGCACTCGCGCAAATGCCCGATCGTGCGCTGCAACTCCATCACTTCGGTGGTGGTCATCGATACCTCCGAGAAGCACTGGTCGATTCCTCGGCCCGATCGGAGCGGTCAAGGGCTGTCGGTCCGCCGCCCGATCTGCCTACACGATGTGATGGCACTCACAGTACGTCACGTGCCGCCTCGTCGCCGCTGATTACCGCGACGGCATCGGAACCCGGCGAGCGGGCGGATCGGCTACGCGGAACCGGTCCCCCACTCCGGCCAGTGGGTCCGTGGCTACGATGCCGATTGTGCGACGATGCCGGTCGTGTCTGTCATCACCGACTACTTCACGGCCCCCTCGGACGAGGTCGCCACCACCGCCCTCGACGGCCTGCTCGACCTCGACCCGGACGTTGACGCGGAAGTCTCCGGCCCACGGATCCAGGCCACCACGAGCGGCACCCCGGTCCTGCAGGCGAAGGGGATCGACCCGACCGTCGCCCTCGGCAGGCTCGAAGCGGTGCTCACCGGTCGAACCTATGACGACATCGCCGCCGGCCCACGGCGGGGGTCTCTGGTCGCGGCCGGCGAGGACGGCGACTCCCTGATCCTGACCGTCGCCGACGAATTGCGCGATGCGCTCGCGGGATCGGATGTGGCAACGGTTGCCGCCGCGGCCCGCACCTGGGTGTTCGACGAGGCGTCCGAACCATCGGAGGCCTCCGCGCCGTTCCTCACCGCGCTGGCCGAACTGGCCACCGGGGCGGTTGCCCGCGGCGACCGCCTCTACTGCCGCATCATCATCTGAGTTCGCGGCCGGTCGTCCGCACCGAGAGCCCTGAATCGCGGTGGATTCAGCCGGTCACTGTGGCGAGCCATTCGGGCTCGAACCAGCCCGTGGCGGCCTCCGCAAAATCCGCCACCTCCGGACCGGCCACCCCAGCGGGCACCCGCCCGACGAGGGCGGCACCCGTGACCGCGGGCAGGTCGTCGAGGTTGCACCGGGCCGCGAGGTCCGGATGCTCCGGCCACGAGCCGACGACGAACCCGCCGCACTTCACGCCGGCAGAGGCGAGCGACTCCGCGGTGAGCGCGCAGTGATTGAGGGTGCCCAGCCCGGCGGCCGCCACCACGACGACGGGGGCGTCGAGATCGGCAGCGACATCGCGCACCGTGAACCCGTCGGCGCCGAGGCGGACCAGCAGCCCGCCGGCGCCCTCGACGAGCGTCACGTCGTGGTGCGCGTCGAGGTCACGCGCGGCCGCCACCACCTGGGCGCGGGTCAACATCGGCATCCCCGCGCGCCGCGCGGCGGTGTCGGGGGCGAGCGGCTCGGGATAACGGGCCAGTTCGACGGTCGCCGTCACGCCGCTCAGGCGCGCGATCTCCGCCAGGTCCCCCGGCTCGTCGGGCGCGACACCGGTCTGCGCGGGCTTGCACACCGCGACCGACCGGCCCGCGGCTCGCAGCGCCGCCGCGAGCGCCGCGGTGACGACGGTCTTGCCGACGTCGGTGGACGTGCCGGACACGACGAGAATGCTCATGCCGAAACCTCCACCCGTCGATCCGAAAGCACCTCGGCCAGAACGGATTCAATGCGCGCCATCTCGTCGGCGTCGATCGTGGCGCGGGCCGTCAGCCGCAGCCGCGACGTGCCCTCCGGTACCGACGGCGGTCGGAAGCAACCCGCGTGCAAGCCGCGTTCACGGCACGCGGTGGCCGCCGCGAACGCGACGTCGGGGTCGCCGAGGATCACCGACACGACCGCGGACTCGGGCTCGCCTCCGCCGGTGATACGCGCCAGCTCGCGCGCCCGATCGAGCACGGCGGCCGCCCGCTGCGGCTCCCGGATCAGCACGGACAGCGCCGCCCGCGCCGCGCCCACCGCGGCCGGGGCGAGGCCGGTGTCGAAGATGAAGGTGCGGGCGGCGTCCACGAGGTGGGCGCGCACCCTCGCCGACGCGAGCACCGCGCCGCCCTGGCTGGCCAGCGACTTCGACAGGGTCGCGGTCACCACGACGTCGGGCTCACCGGCCAGGCCGACCTCCTGGACGAGCCCGCGACCACCGCGGCCGCGGACCCCGATGCCGTGCGCCTCGTCGACGAGGAGCACGGCGCCGTGCTCGCGGCACGCACGGTGCATCTCGACGAGCGGGGCCAGGTCGCCGTCGGCACTGAACACCGAGTCGGTGAGCACCAGCGCTCGTTCTTCGGTGCGCTCGGCGAGAGTGCGCCGCAGGAACTCGACGTCCGAATGCGGGGCGACGACGACCCGCGCCCGCGACAGCCGGCAGGCGTCCACCAGCGACGCGTGCGCACCGGCGTCGGAGACGATCAGCGAGCCCTTGCCCGAAAGCGCGGTCACGGCACCGAGGTTGGCGGCGTACCCGCTCGCGAACACCAGGCCGGATTCGGCGCCGACGAAGTCGGCGAGTTCGCGTTCGAGCAGTTCGTGGTCCGACGTCGTCCCGGTGACCAGGCGCGAGCCGGTGGATCCGCCGCCCCAGCGACGGACGGCGTCGACGGCGCCCGCGACGACCTCGGGGTGTCGCACCAGGCCCAGGTAGTCGTTGGAGGCGAGGTCGATCATCGGATCCGAGGCGTCCCGGGGCCGCAGCTCACGCCGCAGGCCGGCCGCCCGCCGTTCGGTCTCGACGTCGTCCAGCCAGCCCAGCGCATCGCATTCGGTACCCACCCGCAGCACGATACAAGCCCACTTGAACGGTGTTCAAGTGGGCTTGTATCCGGTCACCGGCTCTGGCTGCGGGCGGCCGCGACCATGCCGGACGCGATCCGCTCGACCTCCTCGGCGGTGCATACGTACGGCGGCATCGCGTAGATCAGGTTCCGGAACGGGCGCAGCCACACGCCCGCGCCGACGGCCGCGTCGGTCACGGTCTGCATGTCGACGGGTCGGTCGATTTCGATCACGCCGATGCCGCCGAGGACGCGGACGTCCGCCACACCGGGCACGTCCCGCGCCGGAGCCAGGCCACGACGGAGCCCCTCGTTCAGCGCCGCGACCTCGGCCCGCCAGTCCCGCGAGAGCAGCAACTCCACCGCCGCGACCGCCACCGCGCACGCCATCGGGTTTCCCATGAACGTCGGGCCGTGCATGATGCCGCCGCCCTCGCCCGCACTGATCGTCTCCGCGACCGGCGTCGTGCACAGGGTCGCGGCGAGCGTGAGATACCCGCCGGTGAGCGCCTTGCCGACACACATCACGTCCGGGGCGAGGCCCGCGTGGTCCGCGGCGAACAGTTCCCCGGTGCGCCCGAACCCGGTCGCGATCTCGTCGAACACCAGCAGCAGCTCGTGCTCGTCGCACATCCGCCGCAGTTCCCGCAGGTAGTCGGGGTGGTGGAAGCGCATCCCGCCGGCGCCCTGGACGACGGGTTCGACGATGATCGCCGCCAGCTCGTCGCGATGCTCGACGACGAGCCGCTCGAACTCGGCGACGTAGCCCGGGTCGAAGTCCCGCGGCGGCGCGGGCGCGAACACCTGCCGGGCCAGGACGTCGGTCCACAGCGAGTGCATGCCGCCGTCGGGGTCGCACACGCTCATCGGTGCGAACGTGTCGCCGTGGTAGCCGCCGCGCCACGTCAGCAGCCGGTGCTTCTCCGGCCGGCCCTTGCTCCGCCAGAACTGCAGGCACATCTTGACCGCGACCTCGACAGACACCGAGCCGGAGTCCGCGAGGAACACCTTGTCGAGCCCGTCCGGCGTGATCTCGACGAGCAGTTCCGCGAGCCGGGCCGCGGGTGCGTGGGTGAGGCCGCCGAACATCACGTGACTCATCCGGCCCAACTGGTCGGTGACAGCGGCGTCGAGCACCGGGTTGCGGTAGCCGTGCACCGCCGACCACCACGAGCTCATTCCGTCGACCAGCTCCGTACCGTCGGCGAGCGTCAATCGGGCACCCTGCGCGGACTCGACGACGAGCGGGGTGGTCGAGGCCGGGAACGCGCCGTACGGGTGCCACAGGTGTGCGTTGTCGATCTGGACGATCCGGTCGGAGGGCATGCTCAGGGGGTTCACGCCGCCCGACTGTAGGTGTCGCGTCGAGCGGCCGCACCGCCAGGTAACGTCGAGGCGACAGACAGGTAACGTTGAGGAGTTGCCGCCGACCCCATCCGGGGCGATCACCGCCCCGGCCGAAAGACGAAACCGGAGAGGATTGCGTGTCAGCCCGCGCCACCGACCGTTCCACTGGTCACCAGCAGGGCTCCGCAGCCCCCGTCCGCGCACCGCACCGTCACGATCTCGACGGGCTCCGCGGGCTCGCGATCGGACTGGTGGTCGTCTACCACGTGTGGTTCGGCCGGGTCTCCGGCGGCGTCGATATCTTCCTCGTGCTGTCGGGCTACTTCTTCATCGGATCACTGCTGCGCAGCGCGGAGTCGCCGGCGCCGCTGGACCCGGTCCCGGTCGTGCGCCGCGTCACCCGCCGCCTCGTTCCCGCGCTCGTCGTCGTCCTGGCCGCGGTCGCGGTGTTCACGGTCGCGTACCACCCCGCCACGTCGTGGTTCGAGACCGCAAAACAGACCACCGCGTCGCTGCTGTTCCTCCAGAACTGGCACCTCGCCGACACCGCCAGCGACTACCTGGCCGCCGACCCGTCCGTCAGTCCGCTGCAACATCTTTGGTCGATCTCGGTGCAGGGCCAGTTCTATCTGGCCGCGCTCGTCGTGGTGTTCGGCTCGGCATGGCTGCTGCGTGCCCGCGGCCGCTCGGTCCGCGGCCCGCTCACGGCCCTGCTCGCGGTCCTCGCCGTGGCGTCGCTCACCTACGCGGCCACGAGCGACCTGCCGCAGACGTGGCTGTACTACGACACCAACGCGCGCATGTGGGAGTTGCTCGCGGGTGGCGTGCTCGCCTGTGTCGCACCGTGGCTGCGGGTTCCCTGCCCGGCGCGGATCGCGCTGTCGGTCGCGGGACTGGCGATCGTGTTCGGCTGCGGGATGCTCCTCGACGGCCGCTCGGAGTTCCCCGGTCCGTGGGCCCTCGTTCCGGTCGGCGCCGCACTGGCGCTGATCGTCGCCGGCAGCGTCGAGACCGGCAGCGCGGACGGCAACCCGTTCACCCGCGCGCTCGCGTCCCGGCCGCTGCTGCGCCTCGGGACGATCGCGTATGCCCTGTACCTGTGGCATTGGCCGATCCTGATCGTCTACCTCGTGCTCAGCGACCGCACGGAAGCCGGGCTGACCGGTGGCCTCGTCGTGATCGCACTGTCGCTGGTCCTAGCCGAGTTGACCACCCGGCTGATCGAGACGCCGATCCGGCGGCCTTCCGGCACCGGACACACGCGGACGGCACTCGTCGCGGTCGCGTCGACGCTTGCGGTCCTGCTGGCCGCGGGATCGGTGACGTGGGCCGGGTTCATCGACCGCCGCACCGAACAGTGGGCGCAACAAGCCGATCTCGATCCGCTGACCCACCCCGGGGCGGCGGCGCTGTTCGCGGGCGCCGACGTCCCGCACGCCCGCGAGGAGCCGTCCCGCTACGTGGCGCACGCCGACCTGCCTGCTGCCACGCTCGACGACTGCATGTCACAGCCGGGCCAGATCGACCCACTGACCTGTACCTACGGGGATCCCGACGCCGAACGCGCCATCGCGCTGATCGGCGGATCGCACGCCGAGCACTGGCTGCCGGCGCTCGACCTGCTCGGCCAGGAACACCGTTTCCGGGTGGAAACCTTCTTGAAGGTGGGCTGCCCGGCGGTTCTCCCCCCGAGCCCCGACGCCGAGGTCGGCGAGTGCGAGGAGTGGACATTCGGCGTCGTCGACGCGCTGACCGAGTCGCGGCCCGACTTCGTGTTCAGCACCTCCACCCGGCCCGTCCCCGACGGCCCCGGGGACTACACCCCCGACACCTACACCGCGCTGTGGCACGAACTCGCCGACCGCGACCTGCCGGTCATCGGACTGCGTGACACGCCGTGGCTCGAGAGCAACGGCGTCCAGTACCGCGCCGCCGACTGCCTGGCCCGCCGCGGCGGCACCGCCGAGTCCTGCGGGATCGACCGGGCGGACGTGCTGTCCGTGGTGGACCCGGCGCAGGCCGCGACCGCCGACCTCCCCACCGTCCAGCTCCTCGACCTGTCCGACGCCGTGTGCCGGACCGACCGGTGCCGCGTCATCGAGGGCAACGTGCTGATCTACCGCGACTCGAACCACCTGACCGCAACCTACGTGCGCACCTTGACGCCGGAACTCGATCGCCTCCTCGGGCCGGCGACCGGTTGGTGGTGAGACCGGTCGGCCGCTCCGAGGTTGGCGGTCAGGGTTCTTCGGCTTCCGCCCGCGGCCGTGGAAGCCGAAGAGACTGCCGCTGAATCAGTCGACGGTATCCACCGACACCCTTTTCACGTGTCGTATTCGCCGCTGTCCCAGGGCGAGTAGAAGGCCATGTAGTCGCCCGGTTCCACGGTGACTGTCCAGTGCCAGTCGTCATCGTCTGGATGTTCGGGGTCCGGCCCGTGAAGAATCAGACCGAATTCCTGCCCGTGCGCGGTAATCGAGAACGGGGATATCTCGATGTTCCCGAAGGCAACGGGCTGGATTTCGCTCAGGAGCTGCTCAAGCGCCTCTGCCTGGGCGGTGAACCGCCACCCGTTTCCTGGGAGCGCCACCGTCTCGGGCCGGGCTCCGAGGGGGACTATCGTCGCGTCGACGAGTGCACCCTCTGCGTCGAACAGGTATCGCGCCACGAACTCGGTGCTGGTCTGACCGTATGTCGCAGAACCGAACGGGGTTGTGATGAAGAACTGCCGACCATCGGCGGCCCTTCCCACCAGCTCCGCGTGGTAGTCGTCGTGGGCGATCACGAAGCGCGCGGGCGCGGTTTCACCTTCGGAATCCCGCAGACCTGCATCGAGACTGGCTATCACGGCGATTGAGCATACGTGCCACTTGTTGAACCCTCGCAGAGATTCGTCACCCGCGGTGAGTGACGAGCCGTCGGCGGAGCTGGTCGCCTGGTGGTGGCCGCGTCAAGTCCGGCGACTGCGGGCGGCGCGAAACTGATCAATGTTGCGCAACCACGGTTTTCGCACCTATACGCCCCAGCGCTCGATTGTCGGGCCGTCTCAGCCTCCTGGACGCCAGCCGATTCGGCGCACTCTGACTCTGTCGGGATGTCGGAGATCAGCGGCATAATCCGTGCCGTGGACCTGAGAGCCGAACTACTGCCGCCGTCGGTGAGCCAGCAGCGACTGGACGAGCTTTGTCGTGAGATCTCGAGGATCGCCGACCTGGTGCTCTGCGGATCCGAGAGCGCGGGCCAGGAGATCGAGGCTTTCAACGCGCGGACAGGCCACGACTACGCGGCTCTCGACTTCGTCGAGTACGACGAAAGTAGGGACCTGGCCGAGTTCGCGTTGGAGGTTGCCCGGCCGGTTCGACCCCGGATCGCAGACATGACCACGGACGAACTCGTCGAGATCGTCGGCAGAATACTGGCCGGCGACCCGGACAGCGACTACTACCTCCGGCTTCTCGATGCCAACATGGCGCATCCCCGGGTCAGCGACTTGATCTTCCACCCTCCGGCCGAGCTGCGGGATGCCTCAGCCGAGCAGATCGTCGATGAGGCCCTCCGATATCGTCCGATTGCCCTGTGACCGACCGAGCCGGTCATCCAACGGCCGCCACCTGCGCCCCGGCGGCGCCGATGCGCGACCTGATCATCCGGTTCACCGATCACCGCGCCGATCCCGCGTCGCGGCAGCGGTGAGCGCGGGAGGGATACGCCTACAACGCCTTGGTGTTTCGGGTGAGCAGGGCCCAGCAGACGAGGAACCCGATGGAGGTGCAGAGCAGGACCGGTGCGAGTGCGGTGGTGATGGCGAGCAGGATGACGCCGAGGGGCGGCACAATCGCGAAGATCAGTAGCGCGACAGGTACCAGGGCGGCGTTGATGAGTGCCCCGGCGAAGCAGACGGCAGCGATCTTGAGCTGGTCTGTGTGTCGTTGCCTGGACACTTGCCGGAAGAGCAAATCCGGCGAAGGCCGATCCAGGCCCCACGCCAGACTCGACTCCGCCGTGCGACGCATGACGCCGACACGATAGGTGTCGTCGCCGCACCGCAGTTCGCCGAGCGCCAACCCCGCACGGGCCAGGGCATCATCCACTGCGCGCAGGATCGCCGGCACGTGTTCACCGCGCTCGAGGTCAGCCCCGGCCGCTTCCCTGGCTGCGGACTCGGCGGCAGCGACAACCGCGCGGTCCTTCCCGAAGGCTTCCACCCGACCCGCCACGAACTGCGATATCTGTCCGGGCCATTCCTCACCGGACCAGTCGACCGACAAGAGAACCCCGTCCTGGATCAACGAATCCACCACATCGTCCGCATCGTCCGCATCGAGTACGAACCCCGGCTCAGCCGGCGCAAGAAAGTACGCCATATCGCTCACGCCGCCAGCATACGAATGGGCATCCGAGCCGCCGACGCCCGCGCAACGGAACTTCACTCACCTACACGACACCCGTCCCCCACACCCGACCTGGTGCGCGCCAGGCCAGCAAACCTCGCGATCGGCTACCGCGCTACCGAGGCGACGCACTTTCGAATATTCCAAGACTTCCGTGTCGCGCAGAATCGCGAACCCGACCACGTCAGCGCCGAACCAGGGCCGATCCTTCAGCGGATCGAGCCCGGGTCCGGTTGCGACGCAGACGTTCTCAGTGCGCCACGGGGCACTTGCCCGTGTAGTCCACCTGAAGTTCCTTGATGCCGTTGATCCACCCCGACCGCAGCCGGCGCGGGTCCCCCAGCTTGGTGATGTCGGGCATGTGGTCGGCGATGGCATTGAACATCAGCTCGATCTCCATGCGGGCGAGGTTCGCGCCGATGCAGTAGTGCGCCCCGGTCCCGCCGAAGCTGAGGTGATCGTTGTCGGCGCGGGTGATGTCGAACGCCGTCGGATTGTCGAAGACGTCCTCGTCGAAGTTCGCGGACGAGTAGAACATCACGACCCGGTCCCCCTTGCGGATCCTCTGTCCGCCGAGTTCGGTGTCCGCCAACGCCGTTCGCTGGAATCCGACGACCGGTGTCGCCCAGCGGATGATCTCGTCGACCGCGGTGGCCGGACGCTCGCGCTTGTACAGCTCCCACTGGTCCGGGTTGTCCATGAACGCCATGATCCCGTGGGTGATCGCGTTGCGCGTGGTCTCGTTGCCCGCCACCGCGAGCAGCAGCACGAAGAACCCGAACTCCTCGGACGCGAGCGCGTCGCCGTCGATGTCGGCCTCGACGAGTGTGGTGACGATGTCCTTCGCGGGACACTTGCGCCGATCCTCCGCCATCGCGTACGAGTACGCGAGGATCTCGGCGGACGCCGTCGCGGACTCCTGCGCGAACTCGGGATCGTCGTAACCCATCATCTGGTTCGACCAGTCGAAGATCCGGTGACGGTCCTCCTGCGGCACACCGATCAACTCCGCAATCGCCTGCAACGGCAACTCGCACGCAACCTGCTCGACGAAGTCACCGGCGCCGGCGGCGACCGCCTCCTTGACGATCGTCTCCGCGCGTTCCTTCAGCGCCGGCCGCAGGCTCTGCACCGCGCGCGGAGTAAAGCCGCGGGCGATGATCTTGCGAAGCTTGGTGTGCTCGGGCGCGTCCTTGTTGATGAGCAGGTGCCGCATCACTTCCACGGTCTCGCGCGGGATGTCGTCGGCGAAGCGCGCGATCGCGGTGTTCTCCCACGTCGAGAACACCTCGCTGTTGCGGGAGACCTCCTTGACGTCCTCGTACCGGGTCACCGCCCAGTAGCCCTCGTCCGCGAAACCGCCCTTGGTGGGAGGCTGCTCCACCCAGTGGACCGGGGCCGACTTGCGCAGAGCCGCGAACTCGCCGATCGGCAACCGCTGCTCGTAGACGTCGGGGTCGGTGAAGTCGAAACCGTCGGGGACACCGGGAATTGCCATGCCGCACACCTTCTCTCGGGGACCGATGCAGACCGCTCAGCGATCCGCATGACCATGATCACACGCACCCGAGGGATCCCGCTTGGGCATTCCGCACAGCTCGGCGGGCGGGAGTTGTGCGATGCGCACAAACCTGACGCTCGCCGCTCACCTCGTGTTCCGCCGGATCGAACCCGACGGATTTCCCCGACCGCTCCCCCGAGTGCGAGGCTGTGACGCATGGCGTCAGATCCTCGTTCAGACATCCCCCCGGCCGGACACCCCGACTCCGAGGGTTCGGTGCTCGCGGACGACTGGGCGGCGATCGACGACTGCGGACTCGATCACCCGGTCCACTTCTCACTGGCCGGAGCGCACGCCCACCTGTCCCGCGCAGTCGGTCGGGCGGCCACCTATGCGGAGGAGGTGTCGACGTTCTGCTCGGTTCCCGCCGACCCGGGGCCCGCGGACTGGGACGACCTCGCCCGACTGCTCGGGACCGGCGGCTTCGCCGATCTCTTCAGCTGCCCGGAACTCCCACCCGCGCACTGGGATCCGGTCTTCAGCCTCGACGGATTGCAGATGATCGCGCCGCCGGCCACGGACACACGCCCAGGCGCGACGGAGGACGACCTTCCTGCCGGATCCGCACTCGTCGCACTCGGCCCGTCGGACCTGCCCGAGATGCTCGAACTGGTGGCCGAGACTCGCCCGGGCCCCTTCTGGCCCCGCACCCCGGAATTCGGCACCTACCTCGGGATCCGGCAGAACGGCGCGCTGGTCGCGATGGCGGGTGAACGGCTGCGCCCGCCGGGATGGACCGAGATCAGCGCCGTCTGCACCGCGCCGGAGGCACGCGGCCACGGCCACGCCGCCCGCCTGGTCCAGGCACTCACCGACCGGATCACCGCCCGAGGAGACAGAGCCTTCCTCCACGTCGCAGGCACCAATACGCAGGCGATCAGCGTCTACACGCGACTCGGCTTCCGGCCGCGTCGCGAGGTGACGTTTCGCGGGTTCCGAATTCCCTGAGAACCGGCCGCATCCCGGTTGTCGCGAGGCAGGCCATACTGCTCGGATGAGCATCACCCGGTGTGCCGACCTGTCAGCTGCGCGCTGGCTGGAGCGGTCGGAAGAGGACTGGCAACGGCTGGCCGCTCGCGGTCCACTTGGCTTCGAGAAATACGCGCGGCTGAGATTCATCCCCGACCCCAGCTATCCGGGACAACGCGAAGGCGAGGTCCACGTCGGCCCGGACGCGCTGTCCGACAACGAGCAACTCGCTGTCGTGCTGGCCGAACTGGCCCGCCACACCACCGCGCCCGATGATTGCTACTTCTGCATCTGGGACGGGTGGCCCAGCTTCGACACGGCCGATCCGATGCCGAAGGTCTCGATCCCGAACCGCGACTACTTCCTCTTCCACGGATCGCTCGCCGACGTCGCCGACTGGGACTCCCGGATCAAGTCACTACTGCACGACATCGGGGCCCCGACCCCGGCCTTCGTGTGGCCGGCCGATCACGTGTGGTGCGTGACGAGCGACGTCGATCCGCACTTCGCATCGATCGGGGCGGGCGCCGACGCGATAGATCAGCTCGTGACCAATACTCAGGTCGACGTCGTGGTCGACGATCCCGATACGGAGCCGCCGTACTACTGCTGAGAGAGTGTCATTCCGCCATGCTCTCGTCGAGGCAATGAGTCGACACGAGCTCGATCCGCCTTCGAAGCAGCTCCTCCCCTAGCTGTCGGTCGCAGCGAGGCTGTCGTCGCGCGGGTCGCGCCCGCCACGTACGGTCGGCGCGCATCTCAGTGCGGTACTCGCAGCGCTGGTGCGTACCGATACACGAAAGGGCCTGCGAGGCAAACGCTCGCAGGCCCGTTCCGCTGTCGGATCAGCCGAGTCGATCGAGGAGTTCGGCGCGCTGGTTCGACCCGAGGCCACCCATGCGGCGGGTCTCGGAGATGCCGAGGTCGGTGATGATCTCGAGGGCGGTGGCCTTCCCGATCTTCGGCAGCGACTCGAGGATGTAGAGGACCTTGGCGCGGCCAACGGTCTCGTCGGTGCCAGCGCGGCCGAGGACCTCGGCGAACGTCGCCCTTCCGGTCTTGAGTTCCTCTCGGAGCGCGGCCCGTGCGCGGCGCGACGCGGCGGCCTTCTCGAGCGCCTGGGCGCGCTGTTCGGGGGTGAGGGTGGGCAGTGCCATGTATCGGTCCCTTCGTGGTGTCTCGGCTGGTCAACGTCGGGTGCGACCGTAGTACGCACCTCCGACAGGACAGGGGGTGTCGCCACGATTCCCGGGCACTGGCGGGTGAGGCGTCCCCGCGCTTCGGCCCGCGCGGTCCCGGTCAGGGCTGGTCGAGGACCACACCGAAGTCGGCGAACAGCGAGTCCTCGACGAGATCGCGCGCCCACCCGGGCCGGCCCATCTCGCCGGTGTCGACAACCGTCAACCCGACGTACAAGTGCCTGCCGGGCGATGGCCGGTTCGTCTTCTGCTGGAATCGTTCGAGCAGTGCGGCGCGCTGGTTCGCGCCCAACCACGGAGGCGGCGGCTTTCCGCGATGTCGAGTTCCTCCATCACGTTCTTCGCGCGGATCTTCGCGAACCCTGGCAGCGAGGCGAGGATGTCGATCACCTTGATCCTCGCGCCCACGTCGTCGGTCTCGGCGCGCGCGATGATCGCTGGAAGGTCGGTGCGGCCCTTCTTCAGATCCCCCTTGACCAGCGCGCGGGCGCGGCGCGCCGCGGCGGCCTTGGCCAGTGCATCGGCACGAACCTCGGGCGGAGGGTGGGAAGCGACATCGGTATTCCTCGGAAGTGGTGTTGGTAGGGCGGGGCGGGTTCGCCAGCGCCTTCCCGTCGATGATGCAACCGGGGTTCTTCCCGCCTGGCAGATCGGTACGCGCACAACAAACTATGGAGGGAACATCTGCAAGCTCGTCGACCGTACAGACAACGCGGTCCGGGAACACGCGCATGAGGTCACCGGAATCGCGATGCCCGACTTCACACAAGGTCCCTAACGAATAGCTCAGCTGAACAGCGGGTCCCCTGACGCGATCGTGGTTACGCGGGCGACGACGTCGATGGTGATGACGGGCCGGCGAGCGGCGGGTTCGCGGAGGGCTGCGACGGTGCCGCCGGTGGTGATCCGGGGGTCACGAACAGAGATGACAACGTCGGAATCGGCGAGCATCAGCGCGTTCCGGTCATGAAGAAACCGCTTCTCGGGGGCGGCCGCCGACCATCACCCGACGCTGAGCGCGCGCGAGCAGCCGCGCATGCTCGGCGACCTGCTCGGGCTTCCAGCCGGCGGTCTGTTCGGGGAACGGTTGGTACGCCCACACCGCCAGCACGGCCTCGTGGGCGGCGTCGGCCCACCACAGGTCAGCCCCGGTCGGTATCTGCCCTCTTCAAGGTGTAGTAAACAAGTGAGATGGCTGCGGCCTCCGAAGTGATCCACATCGGCACTCGACGATGCCTACACCGTTCCCGTTTGCCCACCGTTTCCTGGGATTTAGTGCATGGACGTTCTCGCGGCAGCTAAGCCGCTGCGAGCTGACGCGATCTGATCCCAGGCATCGCCCGCTCGTTCGAGAGGGAACACAAGAGCGCGCACGCCGATCAGTGGGTCGTGCCGTGCCGCACAGCCTGTTCGATCAGATGGGCCGCACTCTCTTGCATGAGCGTTTCGTTGCGATCGCGGCGGCAGCTATCGAGCCAGTCAGGAACATATGCGTTTGTCTGCCGGATCGTGAGGATCTGATCTTGGACTGCACGACAATCGTTTTCAGAGATCTGATGGCCGGGTCGGAGACCACGTTCCCAGAGGCTATAGACCTTGCTCTCCGCCTTCGTCTTGGTGTCGGCACTGTCGAGGTTGCCACGAATCATCTCGATCAGTTCGCGGGCGGGCCCGAGAGCAGGCACGAGAGGTGCGCGGCGAGTACTCGTCGGGGTGGGCATCGATCGAGTCGGTCGCCGCCAAGTTGGGCATCGGTTCGGCACAGACCCTGCTGAACTGGGTTCGTCGCGATCAGGTCGAGGTAGGCCAGCGTCCCGGGGTGACCAGCGACATGGCCGAGGAACTCCGAAAGCTCCGGTACGAGAACCGAGAACTCAAGCGCGCCAACGATATTCTGAAGTCTGCATCGACTTTCTTTGCGGCGGAGCTCGCCCCCCCCCGCAAGCGGGAGGTACCCCCACGCCACACTCGGTGATCGTCGACTACATCGACACACACAAGCAGGAGTACGGCATCGAGCCGATCTGCCGCGTGCTGACCGCACACAGGTGCAAGATCGCGCCGTCCACCTACTACGACGTCTGCGTCCGCCGGCGTCAGCCCTCTAAGGGGCAGGTCCGCGACGAGGAACTCAAGGTTGAGATCGCCCGCGTTCACCGGGAGAACTACTCGGTCTACGGTGCCCGCAAGGTGTGGCTGCAATGCCACCGGGAGGGCATCGGGCTGCACGGTCGAACGACTGATGGGCGGCCTCGGCCTCGCGGGAGCCCGCCGCGGCAAGACCAAACGCACCACGATCGCTGATCCACAAGCGCGGCGACCCGACGATCTGGTGCAACGTCAGTTCTGCCCGGAAGCGCCGAATGTGTTGTGGGTAGCGGACTTCACGTACGTGTCGACGTGGTCCGGGTGGGTACATGTGGTGTTCGTGATTGATGCCTACGCCCGCCGGATCGTGGGCTGGCGGACCGCGACCACGATGACCGCGCAGCTGGTCCTCGACGCAATCGAGCACGCGATCTGGACCCGGCAGCGCGCGAGGGCATCGACGACCTGTCCGGGCTGATTCATCATTACGATCGCGGGTCGCAATACACGTCCATCGCCTTCACCGAACGACTCGTCGACGCCGGTATCGATGCCTCGATCGGCGCCACCGGCAACAGCTACGACAACGCCCTCGCCGAATCGATCAACGGCCTCTACAAGACCGAACTGATCAAGGCCCAGAGCCCCTCGCGGACCGTTGACCAGGTCAAAGTCGCCACCCTCGAATGGGTCGACTGGTTCAACCACCGCAGGTTGTACGAGCACTGCGGCGACCTGCCGCCCGCGGAGTACGAGGCCCTCTACTACCGTGATCACCGAACTCAGCCAGTCGCTGAGTTCTCAAACTCGTAAGTCTCCAGACATCCCGGGGCGATTCAATTCGTTACCGAACAAGAGGGCTTCCCTCGAGACCACGAATTTTCACGGTGTAGGGGCCGTAGTGGGCCGGCTCCAGCGCGAAGATCCGCACAGCACTTCCCACCGAGTCGTTGCACGGACGAGGTCCCCTCGCAGCTGCGCGCAACTACGTGGGAGATACAGCACAGGGACAGCGCCCACATCACCAGCGGAAACACCGGCGAGTCACCGGTCCAACGTCTGCGCGAGATATTGCGAAAGCGACCATACTGCCTGACCGGAGCGGCAGGGAAGCTACCGGCGAACGACGCCAACGTCAACAGCTCCATTGGAACGGGTGGCTAGAAAATACAGCGCCTCTGAGAGACTCTCGATGTACGCGTCGGAGTCGTCGAGCCCACACCTCAATCCTCGCATCGACGTTGAGTCAGCGAGGAGGTCGAACAGAAACGACGTATCAATATCCGCTGCAATCTCACCACGCCCGACCGCTCCCCCAATCATTTTCGAAAATGCTTGCCTCACAGGCGATCCAATGGCAACTAGCCTCGATCGAGACTCCTCGGTTTGACTATCCGAGAGAAGGCCCGGAACGCCGACACGCGCGGCGGGACGCGCAGCACGAACTAGAAACACTTGGACCCAGGCTTTCAGATCCTCCTTTAGGTCACCAGACTCGTTCGGAAGGGGGTGGCCGCCGGGACCGTGGACGGCTTCCGCGATGAGCGCCTCGCGCGTAGCCCAGCGACGATATATTGCAGGTGAATTCACCCCCGACCTTCTCGATATCGCAGCGATGGTTGTTTGCTGATACCCAACCTCTGCGAGCAGGCGTCGCGCCGCCTTCAGGACCGCCTGATCCTTCGATGCATCACGGGGGCGCCCAATCGCGGAGGATCGTCGTTCGTTCATCCTTACATGTAACCACGCAACGTATCCCGGGGGACGATCCAGCCACAATAGTGCGCAAGCATCGCATCAGACAGCAGGCAGAATGCATAGGTTGCACGCACGGGCCCCCGGGTATGCTTATGTTATGTCCGAGAACATATAGGTGGGATAGGATGGCTACCGCAACGCTTTTCAACTTTCCCACACATCGTCATTGCGGATCGCGCCCGCACTCTCCGCCCCGAGACGTCTATTCAATCCTCAAGCTTTGAACGGTCGATTCCAAGAGGACTGCCCATCAGCAACGGGGTACCAATTGCGCGCGTGCGCCACCTGCCCCAGCTGACGCGTAAACCCACCTCGGTTCAAATCCAATAGATGCGGTGGACAAAGTGAAAGACGTCTGTTCGACGACAGATTGCAGACAGACGAGTCTGTCGCAGCCCGAACCCGCCGCACAAAACCCGAGAACGCGGCCGTTCTGTTTGTACTGGTATTGCCCGACAACCAGAACGCAATCGGCAGCCCGAGCGACTCTCGAACTTCCGCCAACCAGGACAGCCGCCACGCTCGGTTGGCACCGGGGTCAGCCGATTCGGGAGCCATTGATATGCATCCGACCACATCTCATCGCGGAGCTACCGATTCTGGGTGACCAAGAGGCACTACCATCCAACCTCGGGATACAACGTGCCGGAAACCTCGCGGGCGGCGTGCGCTACGAGCGGGGCGAAGCGTTCGAGTTGAGCCGAGCCGGCGGCCCCACACAACGAGATGCCGGCGACCGGGGCGTCGTGGTCCCGGATTGCGGCGCCGACGCACGCGACTCCACGCTCCGACTCACCCCGCTCGAACGCGAGGCCCCGCCGTCCCCGGATGCGGGCAAGTTCCTGGTGCAGCGTCGTGATGTCGGCGATGGTGCGATCGGTGCAGCGACTCAAGCGCTCTTCATAGAACCTGTCGACAATGTCGGGATCCAGCCACGCGAGCATCGACTTGCCACCCGCCGTCGAATACGCCGGACCACGACCGCCCACCTGCGAGGGCAGCATCGACGCGAAACGCCCACCCACCTTGTCGAGATAGATACTGTCGCCGCCGTCAAGGACCGCGAGATGCACTACCATGCCGGTCTGCATGTGGAGCTCATTGAGGACTGGCGCAGCTGCTGCGCGGATCTCGACGCATCCCGCACCACCGAAGCGGAGAGCGCGACTGCCGAGACCGTACCCCCAAGGGCCGTGGTCGACCCAGTTGAGACGGATGAGCTGATTGAGTATGCGGTACACCGTCGCGCGTGGAAGCTGGGTCCGAAAACCCACCTCTTTGAGCGTGAGACGAGTTGTCCGGTCCTCGAACACATCCAGGATCAGTGTCAGCCGCTCGATCATTGACCGCGTACGCTCTCGGCATACCGATCCAGCATTGATTTCTGCGAGACCAACCAGGTCCATCGATACCTCCAAACAAATGTGTCTCCTGTGGTCAGCGGCTGACTGGCGCGCACTTCGTGAAAGCCCGCGCATGTTCCCACGGTCTGCGCGACTCGGACGACGCATCCGAATCTCGTGTTGCACGTGGCGAAACTGCAGTGAGATGCCCGCATTCATGCCGACATTCACTGACCGCACGTCAGTGTCGCTCTCGCTCACTCGCATAGGCAGGTTCCGATCCGAGTCGCGTGGCTAATCCAGCCGTGTGCTGCCTTCATCTCTCGGCTTGGGAATACGTGTCAGAAGTTAGGTGATTCGCTCGGACAACTCCCACAACGCGGCCGCGGTCTCCGGATCGACGGCGTGATCGGCGGCCCGATCGATCCGGCAGTCGGACAGATACGCGGCGCTCTCGGACGTGAGTTCGGGGGCACTGGCCGCCCACACCGACGTGGCCGCCGCGGCGGGAATCGACTTGAGGTTGGCCAGCAAGCCCGGCTTGCCGGCGCTCATCCGCTTCATCTCTGCGAAGTCGTCGCGCGACATGTGCCGGGACAGCCCGGTGGCGCACACGCCGGGGTGTACCGCGAATGCGTGGATCCCGTTGCTCGCGTGCCGTCTTCGAAGCTCGACGGTCATGAGGACGTTGGCCGACTTGGACTGCCCGTATGCGACGAACTTGTCGTACGGGCGCTGCAGGAAGTTCGGATCATCGAGGTCGACCGCGTGCGCGCGGTGCGCGTCGGAGGACACCGTCACCACCCGCGACGCCGACCCGGAGCGCTCTGCCGCGGACCGCAGGTTCGGCAGCAGCGTCGTGGTCAGCAGGAAGTGTCCCAGATGGTTGGTTCCGAACTGCAATTCGAACCCGTCGGCGGTCCGCCCGAACGGCGTGTACATCACGCCCGCGTTGTTGATCAGCAGGTCGATCGGCCGCGTCCCGATGCGGTCGGCCGCGGTGCGGACGCTCGACAGGTCGGCCAGATCCAGTGCGACGGAGGACAGTTCCGCACCGGGGACGGCTCGCCGGATCTCGTCCGCCACGGCAGCCGCGGCATCACCGTCGCGGGCCGCGAGGATCACCGCCGCACCGGCTGCTGCCAGCGCGCGGGCCGTCTCTCCACCGAGACCGCTCGTCACACCGGTCACCAACGCCGTGCGGCCACCCAGATCGACGCCGGAGAGGACGTCGTCGGTGGTGGAGTCGGGTCCGAAGCCGTTCATTCCCAAGGCAGTTCCTTCCAGTCGGCCGACACACTCGCGGTCCAGTCGGGCTTGCGGCGATCGAGGAAGGCTCGCACGCCCTCGGCCGCGTCGGCGGTGCCCATGACCCGGTGATGCAGTTCGGTCTCGTGGTCGGCGACCTGCTGCGGCGTGAATCCGTACCGCGCGGTGTCCCACAGCAGGCGTTTGCTCAGCGCCGCCGACATCGGAGCCACGTTGGTCGCGATGTCCCGCGCCATCGCCAGCGCGGCCGGCAGGACCTCCTCGGCAGGCAGGCTGCGACTCGCGATCCCCAGCCGCACCGCTTCCGGGCCGTCGAACGTCCTTCCCGTGAGCAGGATCTCGGCCGCCGCGGCCATACCCGCCGCGCGCGGAACCGTCCAGTGCGCCATCGCATCCGGGACGACGCCGCGGCGCACCTGCGGGATCGCGTACTTCGCGTCGGCGGCGACGATGCGGACGTCGGCCTGCATCGCGAGGGTCAGTCCGATGCCGATCGCGTGCCCGTTCACGGCCGCGATCACCGGCTTGCGCAGGTCGAACGCGGGCGGATCGACCGGGGACGCCGAGAACCCGTCCTCCGTCGGTGCGGCGAACGTCCCGCTGCCCGCCGTCAGGTCGGCACCCGCGCAGAACGCCGGCGGTGTCCCCGTGAGCACGACGACGCGGACGGCGTCGTCTGCGTCGAGCTCCCGGTAGAGGGCGCCGAGTCGGCGTCCCATCTCGCCGGTGAAGGCGTTGCGCTGCCGCGGTCGGTGGAGCGTGAGGACCGCGACGCCGTCGGCGATCTCGACGAGGACGCTCACCGCGTCGGCGCCTTCACTGCCGCGACCAGTTCGGCAATGTGCTCCTCGCGCACCGGGTATCCGGGGAAGTAGCAGCACACCCGGTCGGCGTGATCGCCGAACCGCGCGACGATCTGCGCGGCGCATTCCTCGGGCGTGCCGTGCACCGCGAGGGTCGCGAGCATCGTGTCGTCGATCATGTCGGTCATGGCCGCGAACTCGCCCTGCTTCGACAGTGCGTTGAGCCGCGGTTGCAGATCCGCCCACCCCTCGACCTCGAGGACCGGCCGGTACGCGGGTGTCGACCCGTAGAACGCGAGCAGCCCCCGCACCCCACGCGACGCCGCGTCGAGCTCCTCCGGGGTGCGGCCGACACCGACGATCACCTGCGGGTAGATCGCGAGGTCCTCGCGGCTGCGCCGACCGCGTTCGAGGCCCTCCTCCACCGCCGGCAGCGTCCGTTCGCGGAAGTGCCGGACGCTGTTGAACGGCATCACCAGCAGCCCGTCGGCCACCTCGGCGGCGGTGCGGGTCATCAGCGGCCCGAGCGCACCGAGGCAGATCGGCGGCGGGCCGTACGGGTTGGGACCGGGATCGAACGTCGGCGGCATCAACGTGTGCGTGGTGAACTCGCCCTCGAAACGCAACCGCGAATTGCCCTCCCACGCATCGAAGATCGCCTTCAACGCGAGCACCGTCTCCCGCATCCGCGCGGCGGGACGCGACCACTGCGCGCCGTAGCGCTTCTCGATGTGCGGGCGGATCTGGGACCCGAGGCCGAGCCGGAAGCGGCCACGGCTCAGCGTCTGCAGGTCGTAAGCGGTGTGCGCCAGGTGCATCGGGCTGCGCGGCAGCGCGATCGCGACGTTCGTCATCAGGTCCACGTCCACCGCGGCCGCCGCCGCGACCAGCGGCAGGAAGACGTCGTGGGGACCCTCGAACGTGAACAGCCCGTCCACGCCGAGCGCAACGAGCTCGCGTGCCCGTCGGGCCGCGTTCTCCGGTCGCCCGTCGAGCTGAACATCCACCTTCACAATCGATTCCCTTCCACCTCGGTCGAAGCCTCAGCTCCGTGGCTTGTGAGATCTCCACCCAGTCATGGCGCCAAGATCAGCGAAGCGCTGACTGGTGCACGAGAGGAGGCACTGACATGTGGCCGCTAATAATCCGCATCACCAAAGGTGATCGCTATTTCGTTATAACATAACACGTTAAGTTACGATATGGATTGTTCCCGAAAGAGAAGGCGAGGGTAGCGGTTCCGAAGGATGCCAGGAAGAACCCCTGACAACGAGGCGCAACAGACCGCGTCACCCTTCCGTTGCACCTTAACACGTTACTGTGCAGATGTGGTTGATCTCTTGCCCCGCTCCGACGTGTGTGCCCTCAATCTGACGAGAGCGCCGGCTTTCGCGGCCGTCACGTAGACCTCGTCACCCCGAGGACCGCCGAAACAGACGTTCGTGGGCATGCTCCCTGGCGGCAGTCCGTATGACTCGACGAGATCGCCCGCGGGATCGACCACATCCACGCGGTCGCCGCTGGTCGTCGCGATCCACAACCTATCCAGGTCGTCGATCGCCATGCCATCCGGATGAGCGTTCCGAAGTGTGTGCAAGATTCCCAACGGATCGACGCGGCCGTCGCACACCTCGTAGGTGGTGACGTGGGCGAACACGGTCTCGGTCAGATGCAGGCGATTGCCGTCTGCGCTGAATCCGATCCCGTTCACGAAGATCGGGCCCTCCACCACGAGTTCGGCGGCACCGCTGGCCGGGTCGATCGCCCAGACCCGACCGGGCAGCGCAGATTCGGGATTCTCGTAGTCTACGGCCTCGCGGGAGTCGGTCACCCATAGCCGGCCGTCCGGACCGAATAGCAGATCGTTCGGGGCGCCCATACCTTCCGCCAGGTACTCGACCGAGTTGTCCCGGATCACGAGCACGCCCGGTTCGGCCTCGCTTTCCGCCGCCCACAGTCCGCCATTCTGCGCGACGTAGAGTGCGCCGTCCCGCCCCACGGCCAAGCCGTTTGGGCCGCCACCCGTCACATACTCGTCGACGATATTGCCGACGCGATCGAGGATCAGGACCGATCCCCGGCTCATCGAGACCAGACCCAACCGGTCCTCTCCGAGCCATACCGGGCCCTCGACGAATCCCAATCCCTCCGCCACGATGTCGACGTCGGCCATAGGTTCTCTCCTTTCGTCCATCGCTTCTGCTCTCGGCGCAGTATGGAGTCCACTCGGACGATCCGATGAAGAGATTCCATTGAATGACGCTGATCAACAGGAACGCCGCCAGATACTCTGCCGCGCAGTCGATACGAACAGGCGAGACGAATGTCGCGGCGCCGACTCCAACATCCTGAACTCGCCGTACGTGAAGTGACGTCGTAATTTCGCTCGTTCGAGGAACCGTACGATCCCGGCTCAGACGGCCGAGACGACCTCCTTCGCCCAGCGGTAGTCGGCCTTTCCACTGGGGGACCTCCTGATCGCCGGGACCACGACGACGGACCGCGGAATCTTGTAGCCCGCCACGTGGGTGCGGCAGTGCTCGGCGATCTCGGCGGTGTCGGCGTCGTCGAAGCCGGACCGCAACTGGACCACCGCGGCGACCTTCTCGCCGAACCGGATGTCGGGCGCCCCGGCGACCAGCGCGTCGAGCACCGCCGGATGCGTCTTGAGCGCCTGCTCCACCTCCTCCGGATACACCTTCTCGCCACCGGAGTTGATGCACGTCGAACCGCGACCGAGGAGCGCGATGGTGCCGTCCGCCTCCATCCGTCCCATGTCGCCGAGCACGGCCATCCGCACCCCGTCGACCACGGGGAACGTCGCGGCGGTCTTGGCCTCGTCGTTGTAGTACGCGACCGGGACATGACCCGTGCGCGCAAGGTAGCCCACCTCGCCGGAGCCCGGCTCGATCGGCCGGAACGCCTCGTCCACGAGAATCATGTTGGGATTGTGGCGAATTCGCTTGGTGCCGTCGTCGCCGAACTCCACGATGCCGTCGTTGCCGGTCTCCGACGCCCCGAACGCGTCCTTGATGACCAGACCCGGGACCATCTCGCGCAGTTCGTCCTTGAGCTTCGGCGAGAACAGCGCACCCCCGGAGCCCATCAGCTTCAGCGAGCTCAGGTCGAAGCGGTCGCCGTGCTCGCGGATCGCCTCGGCGATGGGCCGGGCGATGGCGTCCCCGACCACGGTGATGCCGGCGATCTTCTCGGCCTCGATCAGGCGGAGCACCTCGACGGGATCGAAGGTGCGGGTGAGCACGCGCGGGGCGCCCATGAAGAACGCGGTGAGCAGCGAGTAGATGGCCGCACCGTGCATGAGCGGTGGAATCAGCAGATAGACCTGCGGTTCAGTGTTGGCGACGGCGCCGGCCACGACCTCCTCGACCGAATGCCGGGACGCGCCACCGATGTTCCCGCCGGACAGCGCGGCGTAGTAGAAGTCCTCGTGGCGCCACACGACGCCCTTGGGCATGCCCGTGGTGCCGCCGGTGTAGATCACGAAGTGGTCGTCCGCGCTGCGCGGCCCGAAGCCCCGGGCGTCGGACTGCGCCGCGAGCGCCTCCTCGTAGTCGGCGACGGTGACACCGTCGTAGCCGGCGGGCATCCCCTCGTGCTCGCCGACCACGACGACGTGCCCGATGCCGGGCGCCTGCGGCAGCGCGGCCCCGGCCGGCTCGAGGTACTCGTTCTCGACGATCAGCACCACGCTGTCGGAGTTCGTGTAGAGATAGACCAACTCGGCGTCGGTGTAGCGGAAGTTGACGTTGATGGGAACGGCGCGGATCTTCAGGCACGCCAACAGCGCCTCGACGTACTCCATGCGGTTGCGCATGTGGATCGCGACGTGCCCGCCCGGCTGTACCCCGACCGACTCGAGATGGTGCGCGAGCCGGTTGGCCCGCCGGTCCAGCTCGGCGTAGCTGCGGCGCTCGTCCCCGCACACCACCGGCACCCGATCGGGAATCGCGTCCGCGACGGCTTCGTACAAGTCGGCGATGTTCAGCGTCACGTAGGTCCATCCTCACTGTGCAGTGACCCGGATCACGGGCCGATTGCTCGCAAAGCTAACATAGATTGATCAATTGATGTGGCGAAAGTCGTTGTGCCGGTGGAGCTGTCAAGGGTTTGAGGCTTGTCGGATGCGCGAACTAGCGCACCGCGACCAGCCTCGCGGCACCTGCACCCTGTGGGGCAATGCCGATGTGAAGACTGTCGATCATCTCCTCGAGAAGCCTGCCTCGAGCACTCCACTCAATGCCCCCGCAGGGTGACCGATCGTGCACCAGTCGCTGATCCAGGTTGGACGGTCGACTCAGGCGCGGACGAACAGCGATGGTCTCAGCGCCATACTCGTCAGCGTCCTTTCCATGCGGGTGCGCGCTTCTCCGCGAAGGCGGTCGCACCCTCCTGTGCGTCTTCCGAGGCGAACACTGGAGCGATGATCTCGGACTGACGCGCGAACGCCTCGTCAGCGGACCACTGCCCCGACTGGACGAGCACCTCCTTGGTCGTCGCGACCGCGAGCGGCCCGTTGGCCGTAATGCGCTCGGCCAGCGCGAGCGCACCGGCGAGCGCCCCACCCGGCTCGGTGAGCGTGTTGACGAACCCGTACGCCGCGGCCTCTTCCGCGGTGAACGAGTCGCCGGTCAGGGCGTACTCCATCGCCTTCTGGTACGGGATCCGACGGGGCAGCCTCAGCAGGCCGCCCGCACCGGCCGCGAGGCCGCGCTTGACCTCGGGGATCCCGAACCTCGCCTCTCGCGACGCCACGACCAGGTCCGTGGCGAGGACCAGTTCGGTGCCACCGGCGAGGGCGTAGCCTTCGACCGCCGCGATGATCGGCTTGCGCGGCGGCGCCTCCGTGAAACCCAGTCCCTTGCCCGGTGCCACGATCTTCTCTCCGGCCCCGAACGCCTTGAGATCCATACCTGCACAGAAGTTTCCACCCGAACCGGTCAGGACCGCGAGCGCGAGACCGTCGTCATCGTCCAGCTCGTCGACGGCGGCGGCCAGCCCGCGGCTCACCGCACCGTTGATCGCGTTACGCGCCTCCGGACGGTTGATCGTGATCACTATGACCCGATCACGGCGCTCGAGGAGAACCTCGTCCGACATTTATTCTTCCCTTCGTCGTGGAACAGGACTTTCAGCCATGGCAAGCACCGATCCCGGTCGCCGCGCCCGTGGAGTTACGCGGCAGCATGTGACGCAGTCTCGAAGGCGTTTCGAGCTAGCACGGTCGAGATCCAGACCGGTCGTGCGGACGAATCCGCAGCCACCGCGCCTGCGAGGACAGGACGGCGGTCGCCTCTGTCCTCGCACGCACATCCAGGCTCGTGAGCGTGGAGCTAAGGCGCCATAGCCGAGCCGTCGTGAAACCCCGACGGGGCGTGCCGACCGGCGACGCCGTGTTCGAACATTCCCCAGCCTTCGGCTCCGTCACATGTCGCGCGGGCGATGTGTTCGAGCGTCCCATGCGGGATCCGCGGGGCGAGAGAAGGATCGGCGAGATCGTAGAGTGTGGAGAGACTCCATCCGCGCCCTCGCCATTGGCCGTGGTTCCATTCCGGGTCACTGCCGTAGCCGGACCCGATCTGGAGCGCCACGAATCCTCGCGGCTCGATATCGACGACGAGGGGCGCGCCAGCGGGAGTCGTGAGGTGGATGCGCACCGACTCTGGGATGCGCGTGCCACTCCGGTAGGCGATATCGAAGCGCGGCCAGCCGAGCTGTTCGATACGGCCGTCGGCGAAGAGTCGCGTGGCGTGATTGAGGGTTCGATGTCCGTCCGGTCCCTCTTGGGCGATGATCATCAGCGCGAAGTCGTCGAAGCGTAGCGGCACGTATGCCCACCACCAGCCGCCCGTGGGTTCGTCGGCCATACGGCCAAGCGGTTCGCGTTCGCCGACAGCACGGATCCCCCATGAACGGTCGCGCGAACCGGTCCAGACCGCAGGATCGACAACGATCTCGGCGCCATCTACGGACAGGGTCCCGGACCAGGTGCCGACCTGGGCGAAACGGCTGGATTCGAGCGCAGGTCGCGGGCCGGCCATGATCACTTGGGGCTCTTCGAGGACGGCCGGGAAGGCGCCCTCCCAGACCAAGTCAGCAGACACGTCAGGGTGGTCGCATATCACCCTGACCGTCTGCAGTGGCTTGATCACCTCGATCCGGTACCCGCCGACTGAGGGCTCGATCGAGCGGGCGTCGATCGCATCCGAAAACCGGATAGAGCGTTGCGCTTCGCCGCGGCGCACGCTGACGAATGCGTCGCGGACGCCGAGGTTCGGGTACACGCCCAATCCGGTGACGACGAAGATGTCGCCGGTACGGTCGTGACCGTTGAAGTAGTAGCGGTCGTAGAAGTTCCGGTCGCTGGTGGCGACCCGCGCCATCGACAGAGGTGACTGGTGGATCGGGTATTCGTCGAGCGGATCAGGATTCACTATGCCTCCCAGTGGTAATCGCCGTCGATAACACGACGGAGCATGCGGTGGTGCAGTACGTACTCGTTCGGGTCCTGCGGCGCGGGACTATCGCCGAAGTGGATGGACCGTCGCTTGATTCGAGACATGATGGTGCCGTGGCGGATCGCCGCGTACGCAAGGTAGAAGTCGAGGTCGTGCAGCTCCACTCCGGCCACTTCCTCGTATGTGGTCACTACTTCTCGTCTGCGGAGGATGCCGGGCAGCCCAGGCTGGCCGTGCTGCTCGGCCATGTCCTGGTACATGCGGTGGAAGAAGATGAACCACCCGACATCCAGTTCGCGGGGCGCGAGGGCTGCCATCTCCCAATCGAGCACGGCGGCCGGCCTGAAGTCTCGGTACATGATGTTGCCGATGCGGGAATCGCCCCAGCACAGAACCGGTTCGGAAGGATTGGCGGGCCAGTGATCCTCGAGCCAGTCGAAACCCCTCTCCAGCAGAGGGATACGGAGTCCGTCCTCGCGTCGTGTCCATTCGTAGTACGCCCGCTCCGCCTCGACATGCCGCCGCAGGGCATCACCAGAGCTCGCACGCTCGAGTCCCGGCAGCAGCACACGGGGGGCGGGAATCGCGTGGATGCGGGCCAACAC
This sequence comes from Prescottella soli, assembly GCF_040024445.1. Taxonomy (NCBI): domain Bacteria; kingdom Bacillati; phylum Actinomycetota; class Actinomycetes; order Mycobacteriales; family Nocardiaceae; genus Rhodococcus; species Rhodococcus (subgen. Prescottella) soli. Next base: position 5,406,168 of record NZ_CP157276.1, on the reverse strand, counting down.
CTCGACCGAAGTCTGTTGCAGGGTGCCCAGCTCGGCGGAACTTGCCTCGTGCAACCAACTACCGAAGACGTACGGCGGGTTGTCGACCGGAACCACTCCCTCGATGCGGTCCATGACGACGAACGGTCGGCCGAGGACGTTCGACGACGTTTCGACCCACCTGACCCGCGGTACAGGCACCGCACTGTGGGCGGCCACGTCGCGCATCACGGCGGCCTGGCTTTCGAGGTCGTATCCCGCGAAGACTGGGAAATCAGAGGCCTCGGGTGCCAAGCGCGCGACGAGGTCAGCCCCGTGCACCGCTCCGTCTTCAATCCACTCTGCTGTGAACAGAACCGAGATGCTCGACATCCCAGACTCTGACGGTTTGCGTAGGTTGAAAACCCGAGCTTTCGGGCTCCCGAGCCGGACTCGGATCCAGCCCTCGAGGCTCCGGTGAAGATCGGTGAGGTCGGTCGCGGTGGTCGTTTTGACGGTCGTTACTCCCCCTGGCACAGCGACGTCTCGAGCAATCGTCCTCTGGCCCATGCTGTCCCGCTCCGCGTTTGGATGCGTTGTGTGTCGATTAGTCATAGCTTGATGTCGATCACTCGGGTCTGGAGGAAGTCCTCAACACCTGCTGCCCCACCTTCTCGACCGAATCCGCTGGACTTGACACCACCGAACGGAAGGCCGACGTCAAGGGCGTTGTGTTGGTTTACCCATACGGTTCCCGCGTCGATGCGGAGAGCGACGTCGGTGGCGTTCTCGACATCGTTACCCCATACCGAGGCACCGAGACCGAACTCCTGGTTGTCCAGACTGGACAGGACGGAGTCGACATCGTCGTAGGCGACGACTGGCAGAACCGGCCCGAACTGCTCGAGAGCCACAAGCTCTGCCGAATCATCGATGTCGCGTACAAGCGTCGGTGCAAGGAAGTACCCGGGCAGATCCGTTCCGCGGTCGCCTCCGCGGACTACCGTCGCGCCGCCCGCAATCGCCTTCTCCAGCACGTGCGAGACGATTTCCAGCTGCCGCACATTGTGGAGTGGACCGACCCGCGTCGCCGGATCGAGTCCGTCTCCAACGGACAGATCGTCCATCCGGTCAGCGAAGGCTTGACAGAATCGGTCGACCAGAGCGGTCGGCACGTACACCCGTTTCGGGGCAATACACATCTGACCGGCATTGAAAAAGGCGCCCCGGGCCAGAGCAGTTGCGGCACGATCGATGTCGGCGTCAGCCAACAGGATCGCAGGATCGTTGCCGCCAAGTTCGAGCGTAACCGGAGTAACTGTGTCAGAGGCCTGTCGCATGATCTGCTTGCCGACGGTGGTCGACCCGGTGAAGGACACCTTACGGACCTTCGGGTGATTTACCAGGGCGCGACCGAGGTCAGGGCCGCCGACCGCGATACTGATTACACCGGCGGGCAGTACTCCCGCGAGGACGTCGACGACCTTGCGAACCACGAGCGAGACTGATTCAGCTGGTTTGACTACTACCGTATTGCCGGCGGCCAGCGCGGCACTAACCTTGGCCGCCATAAGGAAAATCGGGAAGTTCCATGGAACGATCGCTCCCACGACGCCGAGGGGGTGAACTTCGATGAAGGCGGTACGGACGTCTGTGTGGGCGGCCAGCGACTCCGGTTCCCATTCGATGCGTGCTGACTCAGCGAAGCTCTTGGCGGCGGTCCACACCTCGCTCGCTGCCTCCGCCAGCGGCTTACCCTGTTCCGTCGTCAGCAACGGGGCAATTTCCCCGGACATGCGCATGAGCTCGTAGGAGCAGGCGGCGAGTAGTCCCTTGCGCAGGTTGCGATCGTGCCGCCACCCGAGGAAAGCGTCGTGCGCAGACTCGATCATCGAATCGAGCTCCGCCGTGGTGGTGGCGGCGATCCTTCCGATTTCGACAAGTGTCGCGGGGTTATAGGAGATCAGTTCGGTTGTGTCCATGGTTCGTCCCTATGCTTGTCTGCCTGCGCGACCGACGGCCGGCGCAACGAAAGTGCGGAACACGAGCGATCCGTATCCGCCGTCGACCGGGAGATCCGCTCCACTGATCCACGACGATTCATCGGAGGCGAGGAAGAGGACGGCGTCGGCGATCTCCTCGGGCGTCGCGTGACGACCGGCCCAGGCCGCTGCACCGTCGATGGCGGCCTCGCCCATGGTGGCGGTGAAGTCGGACAGGAGCGGCGTTCCGACTGTGCCCGGCGAGACCGTGTTGGAGCGCAGCCCTATGTGCTTGCCGTCGACCGCGAGATTGCCCGAATTGACGATCGCCGCCTCCTTCGACATCGAGTAGCAGATCGTGTCGATGTCAGGCAGATTGCTGACCGAGTCGAGCGCGTCGTCCCAGTCGTCGACCGCCAGGAAGTTGTTGGCACGGGCAAAGTTCTGCTGCCACCGGAATCCTGCCTGGGACGCAGTGGTGACGACGACGGGCTGTTGGCCGAACTTGGGGAGAAGTAGGCGAGTGAGGTCGCGGGGAGCGAGGGCGTTGACGGCCAGAACCGTCCGCCACGGCTGGGTTGCTGCGACGCCTGCGTTGTTGATCAGCACGTCGATGGGCCGGTCTATCGCGTCGGCGATGGCCCGGACGCCCTCGAACGTGGACAGATCGCCGACAATAGTGTTGAAGGGACGCGGCGCGGACTCAGTGTCCGTCCGGTCCACGCCGATCACCAGCGCCCCCAGGTCGATCAGCTTCGCGGCGATTGCCGCACCGATGCCCGAGGCATGGCCGGTGACGACGACGGTCTTCCCGGTGAGGCTGTGCATGATTGGTCCTCCTGAGATTGTGTCGGTCAATGCACTGCGGGGCAGGTTCCGTAGTCGACGCGTAGGTCCTTGATGCCGTTGAGCCAGGCCGATCGCGTGCGGACAGGCGGCCCCAGGATCGTGATGTCGGGAAGGTGATCGGCGATCGCGTCGAACATCAACTCGATCTCGAGGCGCGCGAGGTTGGCTCCGAGGCAGTAGTGCACGCCGGTTCCGCCGAATGCCAAGTGCGGGTTGGGGGATCTGGTGATGTCGAACCGGAGGGGGTCGCTGAAGACGTTCTCGTCGTAGTTCGCCGATGCGTACAGCATCACGACGCGATCTCCCTCGCGGATCGACTGGCCGCCGAGTTCGATGTCGCAGACCGCGGTCCGCTGGAAGGAGAGGACCGGGCTCGCCCAGCGGATGATCTCGTCGACAGCGGTCGACGGTCGTTCATGCTTGTACAACTCCCACTGGTCGGGGTTGTCGTGGAATGCAATCAGGCCGTGCGTGATGGAGTTCCGGGTGGTTTCGCTGCCCGCCACCACCAATAGGATCACGAAGTGCGCGAATTCCTCAGGGGTGAGGGCACCGTCGTCCACCTGCGCCTGCACCAGCTTCGTGACGATGTCGCCGGTCGGACACTGGCGACGCTCGGTCGCCATGGTGTATGCGTACTCCATGATTTCCTGAATCGCGACGCGCGGATCGTCACCGACGTCGAGTTCGTCGCCGCTGGTCATTCGGTTGGACCAGTCGAAGAGCCTGAGGCGATCCTCCTGCGGGACACCGAGAAGATCGGCGATCGCCTGCAAGGGCAGCTCGCACGCGGCCTGCTCGACGAAGTTCCCACGACCGAATGCTGCTGCGGTTCGGGCGATATCCTGGGCGCGCGCTGCCAGCGCCGATCGCAGTCCGTTGATTGCTCGCGGAGTGAATCCGCGTGTGACGATGCGTCGAAGGACCGTGTGCTCGGGTTCGTCCTTGTTGAGCATTGTCGCTCGTTGGGCATCAATTCGTTCACGGGGCGCATCGTCCGCGTGGCGGACCATAACGGTGTTCTCCCATGAGGAGAAGACGTCGTTGCGCCGGGACACCTCCTGCACCAGATCGTGCGTCGACACAACCCAGAATCCGTCGTCGTCGTAGCCGGCGGCGCCCCGTCGTTGCGGGTTCCACCAGACCGGCGCCGTGCGGCGCAATTCGGCGAACAGATCGTGAGGGATCCCGTTCTCGAACGTTGAAGCATCAGTGAAGTCGATGTGGTCGGGTAAAGCCATTGAAGGTTCCTTCCATGCTCTCGGCGAGGGCAGTCATGCGATGAGGACAGAGCGCGGCTCGGGTCAAGGACTCCTACTGGCCGTCGATTCGTGGAATCAAACGATTAGCGGCACACACCACATTTGATTCAAGGCACGCTATGACAATATGGTGAGCACCAGGAAGAATCCCCGACAAATCAATGGCGCCCGAACCGGACGTTCCCCCGGAACCCGGAGCTCCATACAGTATGCCGGTTAGAAACTCCCTCGATTTTTGCACCGACCGTACGTCAGTAGTTTAACGCGGCAGGCCAAGAACACGCTGCGCAATCACATTAAGTTGGATTTCAATTGTGCCACCACCGAATAGGACAGCGGGAACACCAAGATAATCGCGCACGTATGGCTGTTCAGGGCTGCCGATACATCCCACCGGCCCCAGGAGAGAAACGATCGAGCGTGAACCTTCGCGCTGAGCGATGGCGTGGAAGACCTTTTGGACGCTGTTTCCGCCGCCAGTGGGGTCGTCGATCCCATTCAGTCGACGGATCACGTTGCGAAGGTTCAACGCTGCGACAGATTGTTCGCGCGCCGTGTTGCGCCCGAGCACCCGAACCGCCTCTCCACGGCTGCACGCATGCTCTCCACGCTCAATCAATCGCCTGACCATGTTGCCAGATCCGTGCCCCAGTTTGGCCGAACCCATCTTCAAACGTTCGTTTGCCAGCGTAGCGACAGCAAGGTTCCAACCTTCGCCGGGATCTGCCACCACACATTCATCCGGCACGAACACCGAGTCAAGGAACACTTCGTTGAACTCCCATACTCCGGTCGCCTGACGAAGTGGACGTACGTCGACACCTTGCGAACGCATGTCGATCAGGAAGTATGTGAGGCCCGCGTGCTTCGGGACATCCGGATTGGTGCGGGCAAGGCACACTCCCCAGTCAGCCTCGTTGGCCTGAGAGTTCCATACTTTCTGCCCGCTGAGTTCCCATCCGCCGTCGACCTTCCGCGCCCGTGTCGACAACCCTGCGAGGTCCGAACCCGCTCCGGGCTCGGAGAATAGCTGGCACCAGACGATCTCGCCGCGAAGCGTGGAGGGAATGAACCTCTGCTGCTGTTCCTCACTCCCATACGCGACAAGTGTAGGCAACACCCATTCAGCAATGCCCATGTCAGGCTGCGAGAGTCCACGCCGGCCGAATTCGTCGGCGATCACCGCCTGCTCCCGAGGCCCCGCGTCGAGACCGAATGGCTCCGGGTAGTGCGGAGCCGTTAGTCCCGCCGCTGCCAGCCGGGCGCGGCGCGCACCACCGCGCGCCGGCGCCCATCCGGTCGAGGGCTTCTCATCGTCGGGGAGGGCGAGGACCTCGTCGATCACTGCACCAACGCGACTGCGCAAGTCAGGAAGCGTAGTCGCCTCCACAAAGGTGAAATCCCGCTCAGTCATCAGTGCCGCTTCGCCGAGACGTCCGGCCCATGAATCTTCAGCGCCAGCCGCTGCCGCGATGCTGATCGCGCGCCTCCAGAACAGGTGTGCGTCATGCTCCCAGGTGAACCCGATACCGCCAAGAAGGCTGATGCAATCAAGTGCCTGGTCAACACCTGCGGGCAACGCAGTTAGTGCAGCGTGTGCAGCCGCCAAGCGCTGCTGATCTGCGTTGTGAAACTCGGCGCGGGACGCGTCCCAAGCCGCCGCGCAGGACACCTCGTCGCGCACAAGCATCATTGATGCCTTGTGTTGGACCGCCTGGAAACTGCCCACCGAACGTCCGAACTGGTGACGTGTCTTGATGTATTCGACTGCCGTCTGAAGGCACCAGCCGGAGATCCCGACCGACTCCGCGGACAGCAGCGCCGCTACCGACAAATCGGCTCGATCTTTGTCGACGCCATTCAACACTTGCTCATGCGGCACCTCGAGGGCATGCAATTCGAGTCGCCCAACCGATCTCGTCAGATCGAGTGCATCGGATGCGCGAACCGTCACCGCGGCGAATTCGCTGCGAGCATCGAGGTGAAACCAGACATACTCCCCGGCCCGTCCATCGATCTCCGCCCGCACAACGATACGATCCGCTCCTGGCAGACCCAGCGTTGGAGCCGAGACGCCGTCAACCGTCCACCCGTCCGCCTGTGGCGTCGCGATCAGGCCTTCTGCAATCACAAGAGCACCGGTCGCTCCGCCAGCGAACGCTGCGAGTAGCTCTGCCGCACCATCCTTCGCCGTCGCGGCAACAACGCCCCCAAGCACGGTCGGAAGATACGGGCCCGGAAGCAGCGAACGCCCGAACTGCTCGACTACCACCGCGAGGGCCGGCAATCCGCACTCATCGCCACCGTACGCGACTGGGAGGTGCATCCGATGAAACCCCTGCCGCAAGAGGGCACTCCACAGCTCGCCTGGACATTTGCCCGAACTGTAGTCATCAAGGCTGTTGCGCGTCTGTTCGATAGGCGCATTCCTCAGGGCAAACGCCGCTGCGGCCTCGGATAGCGCGCGCTGGTCTTCATCGAGCGCAAGAGCCATGTGATCCTCCTGTATGAAAATCTGCTATAGATCAGTGGAATCTGTTTGAGAGTAGCAACTTTCGATCAGAATCGAACGTCAGAATCCCAGAACGACGAATGCGAAGCCATCAGAGAGTGGAAGCTCTACAGTGCCGCTGCCACGTCAGTCAGTGCGCGGTGTTGCGCTGAGTCCCTTCCTGGTCGGGGCGAGGTTCCGCAGAACAGTTGTGTATGAGCTTTTCGTTTGCTGCCTGAGATGTCCGCCAATGAGGTAGCGCGGGGCGAATCCTTCCCGACTCCGGCATGCATCCCTGGTCCAGCCTGAGCAGAAGGACCAGCGCTCACAGTTTCGTAGTATGCAGACACGTTAGTGTGCCCGCAAGTGGGTAGCGCTGGTCCAGCCTCCGACGTGCAACTTCAAGGATCGGGCCAGCCATCGAAGGGACCAGGCTCAGGCATAAGCGATTACGGCATTCCTCGACACGCGCAGCCTGCATGCAGGCCGTCACGCCCAAGGGGTTGTTATATTAATGACTGACACGTAACTTGAGTGATGTGAATCACTCGGGTGCACGCAGTCAGTCGCCGGCCGTGGCCAGCAACATGCCGAGTGGCCGGCCGTCCGGCTGACCCGGCACAAGAATCTGACGGCGATCCGGCAAGGTGATCTCCACTGGTCTCAACGACCGTTGCCTGAGGGTAATTCAACGAAAGACGTTGTGTTCTTGCGCCTTTACAGCTAGCTGCGGAATACCGAACACCCAGACGTTCCCTGTCGACGATCGACGACATCTGTACAGCAGCCCCAGTGAACCGCAGCTTGCCGCCTGAGCGCAGCCGAGGAAGCGACCAAAGAGAACTGGCGAACCGCCGGACCGGCGAGGGCCAATTGTTAGCGAAAGAAGGAGCGAAGCATGACCGACGCTGTGATCGTCGATGCCGTTCGTAGCCCTATCGGCAAGCGGGGCGGTTCCCTCTCCCACATCCATCCCGCGGACCTGTCAGCCCACGTGCTGCAAGCACTCAGCAGTAGGACTGGCGTCGCCCCCGAGGAGGTCGGCGACGTCATCTGGGGATGCGTCGTCCAAGCTGGGGACCAGGCAGGGAACATCGCCCGCACCTCCGCACTTGCAGCGGGATGGCCTGAATCAGTTCCTGGTACAACGATCAACCGTGCCTGCGGATCGAGCCAACAGGCGCTGGCATTTGCAGCCGCAACTGTCATTGCCGGACATGAGGACTTCGTCATCGCGGGTGGCGTCGAATCGATGAGCCGGGTACCCGCGTCCGCCGGATCTCCAAACAGCACTGCGAACCCGCCGAGCGTCCTCGACAGATACGAGGTCGCTGGATTTCACCAAGGTCTCGCAGCCGAGATGATGGCCGAACGATGGGGACTCACTCGGCATCAGCTCGACGAGTACTCACTTCGGTCTCACGAACTCGCTGCCGTCGCGATCGACAGCGGAGCATTCGATCACCAGATAGCTTCGCTCCCAGGCGGACTCGCCATGGACGAGGGAATCCGCCGGACAAGCACGATGGAGACACTCGCAGGCATCCGGCCAGCCTTCGCCCCAGACGGTGTCATCCACGCAGGCAACTCCTCCCAGATCTCCGATGGAGCCGCCGCTCTACTTGTCACCAGTAGCGAAACAGCATGCGCCCAGGGTCTCGATCCCATCGTGCGCATACACACCGTCGCTCTGGCAGCTGACGATCCCGTCATGATGCTGACTGGACCAATCGGCGCCACCGCAAAGGCACTTGCCCGATCTGGTCTCTCCATCTCGGATATCGGTGCGTTCGAAGTCAATGAAGCCTTCGCACCAGTTCCACTCGCGTGGCTCGCGGAGACCGGGGCGAACGAGGCACACGTGAATCCACTCGGCGGAGCGATCGCGGTCGGGCACCCACTGGGCGGATCGGGCGCAATCCTGACCACCCGGCTCATTCATCACATGCGCGACAACAATATTCGCTACGGGCTCCAGACGATGTGTGAGGCCGGTGGCATGGCAAACGCCACCATTTTCGAACTGCTATGACAGACGAATTCCCCGACCGACTCCCCTCATCCGAAAGGCTAAGAACTTGGACCTCCATGGCGTTTCCGCTGCTGTCACCGGCGGCGCATCAGGGCTGGGGCTGGCAACTGCGAAGCGACTCATCGACGCTGGCGCGCACGTCACCATCATTGACCTTCCCACCTCCGCGGGTCTGGCAGTCGCGCAGGAACTCGGACCGTCAGCGCGGTTCGCGCCGGCCGATATCACCAACTCTTCAGAACTCGCTACGGCTCTCGATGAAGCGAGCGACAACGGAGGTCTGCGAGCTCTTGTCCACTGCGCCGGCATTGGGCGAAGCGTTCGGGTTCTCGGCCGCGACGGCAAACCTGGCCGAATCGAAGACTTTGAACGCGTGATTCAGGTCAACTTGGTCGGTTCCTTCAACGTGCTCCGGCTGGCAGCTGAACGAATGGCACGACTCGACGAGATCGACGGTGAACGCGGTGCGATCGTACTGACCGCATCGGTGGCTGCATTCGAGGGTCAGATCGGTCAAGTCAACTACACGGCAGCCAAGGCAGGAATCGTGGGCATGACACTCACCGCAGCACGCGATCTGGCAAACACCCGGATCCGCGTCTGCACCATCGCCCCCGGGATCATGGACACTCCCCTGTTGGCGACGATGCCCGCGGACATGCGGTCACGGATTGAAGCCACCGTACCCAACCCGTCGCGTCTGGGCCGACCCGACGAATTCGGTCAGCTGGCAACGTCGATCATCGAGAATCGCTACCTCAACGGGGAGACCATCCGCCTGGACGGCGGAATCCGTATGGCGCCCCGGTAGACCGCATCAACCCGCAAAGGCTCTCGCGAAGGAAGGTTTGATATGAAGCGATCGTCTCTCGCTCGAGTAGGGGCCGTGTTCACGGCGTTAACTGCCGCGACTGTGTTGCTGGCCGGGTGCGCGGGAGGTTCGGGTACGGCGACCGACGCCTCCGAGGTCACGACCGGTCTGGTCGGCGACCAGACCGACGGTGGTGATCCGACGTCGGGCGGCACGCTGTCCTATGCGACGTACAACGGTGTCAGCAGCCTGGATCCGGCGGACCGTCAGGACGGCGGCGCGACCGGCGGCAGCGAGATGGCGGCGATCTACGACCTGTTGATGCGCTACGACCCGCAGTCGAAGCAGTACCAGCCGCAGCTCGCTCAGGCACTGAAGGCCAACGGCGACAACACCGTCTGGACGCTGAAGCTGCGCGAGGGAGCGAAGTTCAGCGACGGCACTCCGGTCGACGCCGCGGCGGTGCAGTGGAGCATCAACCACTATCTGGAGAAGAAGGGCACCCACACCCAGGTATGGAAGGCCACCGTCGCCGACGTCGCGTCGCCCGATCCGGCCACGGTGGTGTTCACGCTGAAGCAGGCGTGGAACGAGTTCCCGATCCTGTTCACCACCGGTCCGGGCATGATCGTGGCGCCGTCGTCGATGGCGAGCGGGAAGTTCACCGCGGTCGGCGCCGGCCCCTTCACGGTGGAGAAGTTCGCCTCCCAGGACGAACTGGTGCTCGCCGCGAACCCCGGCTACTGGAACGGGAAGCCGCACCTGGAGAAGCTGCGTTTCCCGGCGATCGTCGGCGAGCAGGCCAAGCTGGACGCGCTGCACACCGGTGGGATCCAGGCCGCTTACCTGCGCGGGGCTGAGGAGGTGCACAACGCCCTCGAGGCCGGCGACGTCGGCTACGTCTACACCGTCAACATGGGCAGCCTGCAGCTCCTGAACCAGCGCGAGGGCCGGGCCGCATCCGATCCGCGCGTGCGGAAGGCGATCGTCGCGGCGTTCAACCCGGAGACATTCAACGAACGCGGCGAGGGCGGCTTCGGGATGCCAAGCAGCGACATGTTCCAGTCCTGGTCGCAGTGGCACGGCGACGTTGCGGGCACCGGCTACGACCCGGAGACCGCGAAGAAGCTGCTCGCCGAGGCCAAGGCCGACGGCTACGAGGGCAAGCTGACTTACGCTGGCCTGAACGAGCCGGGAGCACAGCGCAGGGCACTCGCCGTCCAGTCGATGCTGCAGGCGGTCGGGTTCACCGTCGACATCGTCTACAACTCGAACATCAACGACCTGGTCAAGATGACATACGTGCAGCACGACTTTGATCTCGGCGAGTCGGGATTCAACGTGCTCGACGAGTCGCCGTTCATGCGCATGTACGGCAGCCTCGCAAGCACGTCGACGTCGAACGTGCTCGGCTACGAGAACCCGGAGATGGACGCACTGCTCGGCAAGCTACAGACCGCAGCGACGGATGACGACCGCCGTAAAGTCCTCGAGGACATCCAGACCGTCGTGAACGCGACGAACCCAATGGCGGTCGCGGGGGCGGGCAAGTACTTCATCCCGTGGAGCACGAATACGCACGGGATCACCCCCAGTGCGGACGGGATCATGCTGTTCGGAAATGCCTGGCTCTCTTCCAAATCCGCGTCCTAGAGGCGGATACATGGCATCACGCGGATTCGGGGCGCCCCATGAACACAGGAAGGAGGCGGTGACGCGATGGCGCGAACAGTGATCAATAAGATCGTCGAGTTGATCGTCGTGCTCTTCATCGTCAGTCTCGGAACGTTCGCGCTCGTGTCACTCATCCCGGGTGACCCCTCCGTTGCGATGTTGGGCGAGGGGCGCACACCCGGGGAGTACGCGCAGGCGCGGCAGGACATGGGGCTGAACGACCCCTTCCTGACTCGATACTGGGACTGGCTGTCCGGCGCACTGCAGGGCGACCTCGGCAATTCGATGGTGCCACCGCAGGGACCGGTGACCGAAAGCATCGGTGCCGCTTTGCCGGTCAGCATCCAGCTGGCCGTGATGGGACTGCTCATCGCGATCGTCGTGGCGGTGCCGCTGGCGATGTACTCGGCCCGCCATCAGGGCGGGTGGATCGACCGTGCGATCAGCGCATGCACGTTCGGTGTGCTGTCGATCCCGAGCTTCCTGTCGGGTCTGCTGCTGATCATGGTGATGGTCAACTACCTCGGCTGGTTCCCACGTTCGCAGTGGGTGCGGGTGTCCGAGGGGCTCGGCGAGAACCTCCACCACGCGGTCCTGCCGGCGATCACGATCAGTCTCCTCGAGATGGCGATGTTCATCCGCATCCTGCGCAGCGACCTGGTGATGACGTTGAAGGAGAACTTCATCCTCGTCGCGAAGGCGAAGGGCATGTCGAATGCGCGGCTGCTGCTGAGCGACGCTCTGCGGCCGTCGTCGTTCTCGCTCATCACGATGCTCGGCATCGTGCTCGGGTCGATGATCGGCAGCACCGTAATCGTCGAGACGCTGTTCTCGTTGCCGGGCATGGGCTCGCTGATCGTGCGTGCGGCCCAACAGGGTGACATGCCGATGGTGCAGGGTGCGGTTCTGGTGATCGCCGTGATCTACGTGGTGGCCAACGGCGTCATCGACATCGCCTACGGATACCTCGACCCAAGGAGCCGACGAGCCCATGTCTGAGATCAAGAACGACGACATCGAAATGCCGGTCATCACCGGCCGGGTGCTCGACGACGCGGACGCGGAGGAACTGGCGAACGCGTCGGATCTCGCCGAACGCCGCAACCTGTACCGGATCGGCGCGATCTTCACCGTGGTCGGGCTCATCGCCGCGGGTGTCGGACTCGGCGCCGGCGGACTGGTGATGGGCGCGAGGGTCGCGATCTTCGTGGTCGGGCTCGTTGCGCTCTACATGGGTGTGCGCCGAATCGGGCTCGCGCGGTTCGGATCCGACTTCGACCTCACCTTCATCCTGTCGTGTGCCTGGTTGGCAGTGCTCATCGCCGCCGTGGTCCTGGCGCCCCTGCTGCCGCTGGCCGAGCACGAGGACACCACCAAGACCCTCAGTGCGAAGAGCTACGCCGAGCCAAGCCTGTTCTCATCCCATCCTCTGGGCACCAACAACTTCGGACTCGACATGCTCGCTCGGTCGATCTACGGAGCCCGATCCTCGCTGATCGTGGCGGTGGCCGCGGTCGCGATCGGCATCCTCATCGGCGGGGCGATCGGTATCCTCGCCGGCTACTTCGGTGGCAAGGTCGACCGGATCATCGGTGTCCTGACGAACTCGCTGCTCGCGGTTCCGGCGCTGATTCTGCTGATTGCGCTCGCGTCGGTGCTGCAGCCGAACCTGCGCAACGTCTCGCTCGCCCTCGCGGTGCTGGCGATACCGAGCATGGTTCGCATTGCCAGAGCAAACACCCTGGTGTTCTCACAACGCGAATTCGTCCTGGCGGCACGGGCGATGGGCGCGACGAGGTGGCGTGTCATGGTCCGCGAGATCGCACCGAACGTCGCGTTGCCTCTGCTGTCGCTCGGCATGGTCATGATCTCGGTCATGATCGTCGCGGAAGCGTCGCTGAGCTTCCTCGGGCTCGGCATCCAGCCCCCGTCACCCACGTGGGGCAACATGATCTCCGAGGGTCAGGGCAACGTCTTCGAACAGCATCCGTACATCGTGCTGGTGCCCGGCGTGTTCCTGTTCCTGACGGTGTTCGCGTTCAACATGGTCGGTGAGAAGGCCCAGAAGAAGACCGGCGGCACCCGGGAGGTGAAACTGTGAGCAGCAACGAACCGCTTTTGACGGTGGACGGTGTGTCCACCAGGTTCCGCACCAAGCGGGGGCAGCTCCGCGCGGTCGAGCACGTCTCGCTCCAACTCGACGCCGGCGAGACACTCGGTCTGGTCGGCGAATCCGGCTCCGGTAAATCCGTTCTGGGACAGACCATCATGGGCCTGGTCTCGGACGGTGGCGGCACCTCGGTCACCGGCAAGGTGCAGTTCATGGGCCGGGACATGCAGATGCTGACCCGCAAGGAACAGCAGCAGCTGTGGGGCAAGGACATCGCGATGGTGTTCCAGGACCCGATGTCGGCGCTCAACCCGTTCAAGCGGATCGGTACGCACATCACCGAGTCCCTGCGTGCGCATCTCGGTCTGGACAAGACCCAGGCTCGGGAACGGGCGATCGAACTGCTGCGCAAGGTTCGGATCCCGGAGCCGACGCGTCGGATCGATCAGTACCCGCACGAGTTGTCCGGCGGCATGCGCCAGCGCGTGGTCATCGCGATGGCGCTGGCGTGCGATCCGAAGCTGACCATCGCCGACGAGCCGACCACGGCCCTCGACGTCACGGTCCAGAAGCAGATCCTCGAACTGCTCGACTCCCTGCGGACCGAGATGGGCATGGCAGGCATCCTCGTCAGCCACGACCTCGGAGTCGTTGCCGGACAGACTGATCGCGTCGCGGTCATGTACGCGGGCCGGATCGTCGAGACCGCGCCGACCCGCCAGCTGTTCGCGGGCCCGCGCCATCCGTACACCGAGGCACTGCTGGCCGCGGTTCCCCGACTCGAGCAGGAACCCCACACCCGGCTCGAATCGATCGACGGCGGCCTGCCGGACATGACGAAGCCGCCCAAGGGCTGCTCGTTCGCATCCCGGTGCAAGTACACGCAGCCCAAGTGCCGGGAGGTCGTGCCGACGCTCACGCCCGCCCCGGACACCGTCGGCGCACGCCATCCTCACGAAGTGGCCTGCCACTTCCCGCTGGACGGCGTCGCCGACCTCGGAGTGCCCCGTGTCGTGGGCGCGGAAGATCGTGAGCTGGAAGTGGAGAGCATCTGATGGCCGGTAGTGGAGTTGCGCACCTGCGCAAGGACGACAAGCCCGTGCTCGCGGTGGAGAACCTCGTCGTCGAGTTCCCCGCCGGGCGCGGTCAGACGGTGCACGCCGTGTCGAACATCAGCTTCGATCTGCTGCCGGGCGAAACCCTCGGCATCGTCGGCGAATCCGGCTGTGGCAAGTCCACGGCCGGCCGCGCCGTCCTGCAACTGCCGGCGCCCAAGTCCGGCAGCGTGGAGATCGACGGCATCGAGCTCACGACGCTCAGTCCGTCCGCGCTGCGCAAGATCCGGGCTCAGATGCAGATGATCATGCAGGACCCGATCTCGTCGCTGAACCCGCGTCGCAAGGTCAAGCATCTCGTCACCGAGGGCCCCCGCATGTGGGGTCAGCGGAACAAGGAACGCCTCGACAATGTGGGGCGTGAACTGCTCCAGGCCGTCGGGTTGGACCCGGACATGGTCTGGGAACGGCTCCCGGGTGAGCTGTCGGGCGGCCAGTGCCAGCGTGTGTGCATCGCCCGCGCGATGATGCTCAAGCCGAAGGTCCTCATCTGCGACGAGCCCGTCTCCAGTCTCGACGTCTCCGTCCAGGCGCAGATCCTCAACCTGCTCGAGAAGACGAAGACCGAGTTCGAGCTCACGATGATCTTCATCGCCCACAACATGGCGGTGGTCAAGAACATCAGCGACCGCGTGATGGTGATGTACCTGGGCAAGGTGTGCGAGATCGCCCCCAGCCGCGACATGGAACGGCAGGCACTGCACCCGTACGCGAAGCTGTTGCTGGCATCGATCCCGGACCCGGACGTGCACCGCGGCGATGCCGACTCCACGCCGCAGATCGAAGGCGACCTACCCTCGCCCCTCGATCCGCCGTCCGGCTGCCGATTCCGCACCCGCTGCCCCCTGGCCACCGACCGCTGTGCGGCAGAGGAACCACTGTTACGAGAGGTGAACGACGGCCACTACGTGGCCTGCCACAACGTCTGACTTCGGTCCGACGTACCTCGTCCCTTGGTGGACTGCATCGCCTACTACGAGCGCACCTGTCGCCCTAGCAAGGTCGGTTGCCCTGAGCGTGGCATCAGTCTCGAGGATTGAGACTTGGTATGGCGCGACCGCAGCCACCATCTGATCTTCACAATCGTGAAGGTTCCCGCCGGCGACTTCGTCCGCGCGATCAGGTTGGCATCGAACGTGTGGACGACCGTCGCCGACTGGCCGGTCACTCCAGCGGACGCCATCGGGACCGCACGCAATATCTGACAGTTGATCTCGCCGATCCAGGCCGGAAGGGACTGCCCTGAGTTCAGCTGACTCGCTGTGTGTAGTGGTACATGCCGCCCCCTTTCGGGGGTGGTCTCGATCACGCTGTGACGCAGATCATGATCTGCATGACGACGAACACAGACCTGTACCGTTCGGCCCGGGATCAGCTGATCGCGCTCGCCGATGACTACGACAAGGCCGTTGACGAGTTTCGGTGGCCGGATCTGACGGGCCAGTTCAACTGGGCGACGGACTGGTTCGATGCGTTCGCCCGCGGCAACGAGCGGATCGCGCTGTGGATCGTCGAGCCTGATGGCACCGAATTGAAGGTGACGTTCGACGAAATGGCTGACCGGTCGGATCGCACGGCGACGTGGCTGCAGCAGTTGGGGATCAGGAAGGGGGACCGCGTCATCCTGATGCTCGGCAACCAGGTCGAGCTGTGGGAGGCGATGCTGGCGGTCATGAAGCTCGGCGCGATCGTGATGCCGACGACTGCGGCGCTGGGCCCCGAGGATCTGCGTGACCGCATCGCTCGCGGCGCAGTCCGCTGCGTGATCGCCAACGCCGCGGACACGTCGAAGTTCGACGACATCGGAGGTGACTATCTCCGCATCGCGGTGGGTGGTAACCCAGATGGGTGGCAGTCTTATGCGGACTCGGCCTCGGTGGAGTCGGACGGTCCGTTCAACTCGGTGACGACCGTCGACGAGCCGATGCTCATCTATTTCACCTCGGGGACCACCAGCAAGCCGAAGCTCGTCGAGCACTCCCAGATTAGTTACGCGGTAGGGCATTTCACCACGATGGCCTGGATCGGGCTGACACCTGGCGATGTGCACCTGGCGATCAGTTCACCGGGCTGGGCGAAGCATGCGTGGAGTTGCTTCTTCGCCCCGTGGATTGCCGAGGCGACGATCTTCGTCTACAACTACCCACGATTCGATGCGAGCGCCTTGATGGAGCAGTTGCGTCGAGCAGAGGTGAACACCTTTTGCGCGCCACCAACGGTATGGCGCATGCTCATCCAGGCCGACCTTGGTGAGAAGCCCGCGTTCCTACGCGAACTCCTTGGAGCGGGTGAACCACTCAACCCCGACGTTATCCGCCAGGTCGAGGAGGCGTGGGGACTCACCATCCGCGACGGATTCGGGCAAACCGAGACCACACTGCAGGTCGGAAATACGCCCGGACAACCGGTGAAGCCAGGATCGATGGGACGGCCGATGCCAGGGGTGCCGGTAGTGCTGGTCGATCCAGTCTCGGGCAAAGAGTCCGACGAGGGCGAGATCTGCCTCGATCTCAGCCAGCGTCCGATGAACCTGATGACCGGATACCTAGGTGATCCTGAACGCAACGAACAGGTGATGGCCGGCGGCTACTACCACACCGGCGATGTTGCTCAACGCGACGCCGACGGCTACATCACCTACATCGGACGTACCGACGACGTGTTCAAGTCGTCGGATTACAAGGTGTCCCCATTCGAACTGGAGAGCGTTCTGATCGAGCATCCGGCCGTGGTGGAAGCGGCAGTTGTTCCGCAGCCAGACGACACCCGACTCGCCATCCCCAAGGCTTATGTGGCACTCGCTGCGGGTTGGGAACCGACTGCGGAGACCGCCCGATCGATCCTCGAATACTCGCGCGACCATCTAGCGCCGTATCAGAAGGTCCGGCGGGTTGAGTTCTTCGAACTGCCGAAAACCATCTCAGGAAAGATCCGCCGCGTCGAACTCAAGGACCGAGAAGACATCGCACACCGCGACAGCGCACCGATCAGTACCGAGTACCGCTACGAGGACCTCATCGACTAGTTGGCGGTTGCTCATGTGACACCCGGTCCCATCCGGCTCACCGGATGGGACCGGGCCAAGGTCCCCTGCCGCTGCGGGCGCAGTCGTTGAACGGCAACCCGATTCGCCGCTCGACTCGACCGGACCGGCTCTGGCCGCATTGTCGACCCCGGCGAGACGGAACCGAAAGAAACGAGACCGAACCACTCACCCACCGAAGACGTCGAAGCACTTCAACGCCAGCTCGAGCTTCAGCCGTCGCGTGAGGATCTCGCCACCGAGGCTCTCCTCCACCCGCTGCATGCGATACCGGACGGTGTTCTTGTGGATTCCCAGGCGACGGGCGGCGGCCTCGTGGTTGCCGTGGCATCCCAACACGGCGCGCAGCGTGTCCCGGAGACGTTCGGAGGCGGCGTCCGAGCCTAGGAGACCGACCAACTCCCGCTCGACCAGTGTGCGCATTCCGTCGGGATCCGCCGACAGCAGCGACACGACCTCGACGTCCGCATAACGGGTCACGACGGCCCGACGTTTGCCGACCTCGGCGATCCGCTGCGCCGCCAGCGCCTCACGATGGCTGCTGCGGAATCCGGCGATCCCTGGGGCGGGTGCGCCGACGGCGAGTCGTACGCCGTCCGGGATCAGACTCGGATCGATCACCCACGCGTCGTCGCCGTCGTTCGCGATCCACGACCACACGCCGTGCGCGCCGGACGGCACCGACAGGGCGCGCCGCCCGCGGGCGATCCGCGTCACCACCCTGTCGAGAGAGCCCGCGAAGGATGTCGAGTCGTCGACCCACGCAACCACTGCGGTGTGCTCGAGCCGCAACGGATAGCCGAGCAGACCGGACGACTGCGCGACACCCCCGCCGCCGTCGAGGATCTCGCGCACAGTCGTCACACGGGAGGCGAAAGCGCCCTGCAGCAACCGTTCCCGCTCGTCCGAGTAGGTGACCGCGAGTTCGTCGAGCATCGCGTTGAGCAGCTCACTGGTCTGCGACCACATCGTGGTCAGAACCTCGAGCTTGAACTGGGGATCGAGGTCCTCCTGTTGGAGGAACTCGGTGGCGAACGAGAGCATCGCCCGATGTCCGGCGTGGTAAAGCTGCGACAGGACCCGCAGCTCGAGCCCCCGCTGCGCCACGGTCCGGGCGAGCGCGTGGGCTTCCACCGAGATCGGTGCCTCGGCCGGGCCGCCCGCAGACGACGGTCCGCTCGCGGCCAGGAAGGCACTCAGCTGACTGCGGACCGCGGACCGCAGGTCACGCTGCAGTTCGGCGTCCGCGACCAGCTCGGGAACATCCGCGCTGAACGACTCCTCGAGACCCGCCAGGAACACGTCCAGGGCGTCCTGCGTCAGCGTCGTCGTGAGGTAGTTCCGCAACCATTGGTCGGCCGGTCCGCGCGCCTTCACCCGCACTCATACCTTTCCGGATCGTGTTCGCCACCGACGATCCGCGCCTCCACCGTAGACGCGGCGCCGGGATGCTGCGGCAAGGAAGGTCGTAGGCGGGCCGCCGCTACCGCAGATCAGCCCCGGTCATACGCAGCGCGACGTAGTCGCTGTCGACGAGGGACGACTCGAACACGACGTCGCCGCGAGCCAGTGCCGTGCGTGCCGCCGGGGCCAGCGTCTCCCACCAGGCGTCGAGGTCCTGCCGGCGGCCGTACAGAAAGTCCGACACCGCCCCCTGGAGGATCGCGAAGTGCGGCAACGCGTCGTCGCCCGGGGAGACGTAGCAGACACTGTCGTCCCCGCAGACGCTGATGACCTGGCCGATGAACTCCGGCGGCACGAAGCCCTGCGGCTTGCGCAGCAGCGCCAGACGAGCCCGCTCCGACAGGCAGCCGTAGAGGTACTCGGGATCCGGCATCTCGTCCGCCATGCCCTGAAACCTAGCGCCGCGCGGCGGCAGTGTCCCGGGAGTGAGCGAATCGTGCGATGCTCGACGACACGAGCGGACCTCCCCCGAAGGAGCGCGGTATGAAGGCAATCCAGTACACCCGGATCGGCGCGGAGCCCGAACTGGTCGAGATCCCGACACCCGAACCCGGCCCCGGCGAGGTGCTGCTCGAGATCACCGCCGCCGGCGTGTGCCACTCCGACGAGTTCATCATGAGTCTGCCGGCGGAGGCGTTCGGCTACGACCTGCCGATGACGCTCGGCCACGAGGGCGCCGGCCGCGTGGCCGCCATCGGCGCCGGCGTCACCGACCTCGACATCGGTACGAACGTCGTCGTGTACGGGCCTTGGGGCTGCGGTCGCTGCTGGCACTGCGCCCAGGGCTTCGAGAACTACTGTTCCCGCGCAAAGGATCTCGGAATCGCACCACCCGGACTGGGCGCTCCGGGCGCGATCGCCGAGTACATGATCGTCGACTCGCCCCGGCACCTCGTCCCGATCGGCGACCTCGATCCGGTCACCACCGTGCCCCTCACCGACGCCGGTCTTACCCCGTACCACGCGATCAAACGGTCACTCGGGAAGCTGCGCGCCGGATCCAGTGCCGTGGTGATCGGCACCGGAGGACTCGGCCACGTCGGGATCCAGCTGCTGCGCCACCTGTCCCCCGCCCGCGTGATCGCCCTGGATGTCAATGACGAGAAGCTCGCGTTCGCACGCGAGGTCGGTGCGCACGAGACGGTGCTGTCGGACGCCGATGCCGCCGCGAACGTCCGGAAGATCACCGGCCAGGCAGGTGCGGCGCTGGTGCTCGACTTCGTCGGTCTGCAGCCGACCCTCGACATCGCCACGGCGGTTGCCGGTGTCGGCTCCGACGTGACGATCGTCGGGCTCGGCGACGGTAAGGCGGCCGCCCGGGTCAGCTTCTTCACGGGGGCGTTCGAGACGAATGTCTCTTCCCCCTACTGGGGTTCACGCAGCGAACTGATCGAGCTGATCGACCTCGCGCACCAGGGCGTGCTCGACATCGCCGTCGAGCGGTTCGCCCTCGACGACGGCGTCGAGGCGTACCGCCGGCTCGCCGCCGGGACACTGCGCGGGAGGGCGGTCATCGTGCCGTGAGCGGCGGCGCGTCCACCGGCGCTTCGTATGTCCATCTCGTGTGCGGTGCTCGGGGCACTCGTCGTCGCGGTGCGCAGCTGCTGGTTGGGGCTGTTCATCGGCGCGACAATGGTGGCGTCGTTCGGCGTCGTCCCGGTGCTGTGTATCGCGGTGCTCCCAGTCTGGCTGCTCACGGTTCACCGCGGCCAACTGGTGGTGGGCCCCAACACGGTCCCCTTGGAGAAGCACATCAGCTGATCGTCGGACCCGCGGCCCCGCGACCGCGACGGCCCTCCCTACGCTGGCAGATTCCGTATCGTGTTCCCTTGCGCGGGATCGTCCCGCACGGTCGACTCCATTGCCGAAGGTTGCGAGCGTTGACAGAATCCGACTCACCCGCCGTTGTCGCCTGTCCCGGTGACGTTTTCGTCTTCCCGCTCGAACGCATCGGCCGATACGGCGCATGCCAGGTGGTCGCCGTCGACGATGCGCGAGGGTTGGCGACAGTGGCGGTGCTCGCGTGGACCGGCACGGCGGTGCCCGAGGTCGCCACCCTTGCCGACGTGCCGCGGATGGTGCGGGACTTCATGTTCTGGACGCCCACGGAGATCCTGAAGAACGTACCCGTCGAAGTGCCGGCCGAGTACGTGAGGATCGGCACTCTTCCCGTGTCCGGTGAGACCACCACACGTTCCTACGACGCCTGGAACTTCGCCCCTGACGTCATTCGACAGTACCGATGGGACACGCTCCCGAGCGAAACGACCGCGGCGTTCCGGACAGCGCTCGCGAGCGAGAAAACCGTCACCGTACCGGGCCTCGCCCACTCCCCCAGCGGTGCTCAGTACGAAACGCGCCTGATCGCCGCTCGCTCATTCAGCGACGACGCCGGCTACTCGGTCGGCGAGGACTTCCGGATGGAGTCGCTGCGCGCTTGGCCCGCGCTCTACCAGTTGACACTCCGGTCGTGGCGAGATGACCTCCTGCCGTTCCTCGAGTCCTCACCGCTCGTCAAAGAACTGACCCTCACGGGGCACGGGCAACGCGCGATCGACCTGTCCCGCACCGGTCTCGACCGGCTCACGATCGACATCACCGGGCTCGAACTCCTGGTGCTCCCACCGAGCCTCGACCTCTTGAATCTGCACGGCACAGGAGCCGACGTCGGCTCCGACCTGCGCGTCGTCGCCGATGGCGCCGGCCGCTGGATCACCGTGCACCTCACCGGAACCGTGCCTGCAGTCCACGGACTCGACCGCGTGCACGGGCTGAGAATCGGCGCCATCGAGAACTTGGATGTCTCCGACGTCGCCGAACGCTTCCCGGGTATCTCCTGGCTGCACCTGTTCGGCGCTC
Source organism: Prescottella soli (assembly GCF_040024445.1). NCBI lineage: Bacteria > Bacillati > Actinomycetota > Actinomycetes > Mycobacteriales > Nocardiaceae > Rhodococcus > Rhodococcus (subgen. Prescottella) soli. The sequence goes on along the minus strand of NZ_CP157276.1, from coordinate 5,384,518 downwards.
CGGGCCTGCTCCACAACCTCGACGGGTTGCAGGCCCTGCCGAGGCTGGCGACCCTGTGGATCTGCGACCTGTTCGGTTACGCGCCCGACCACTTCCCCGGCCCGGACGAACTCCCGACACTCACGAGTCTCGACCTCGACAGCGTCCCCGCCGACGTCGCTGCCCGCGTGCGCGCCCGATACAAGAAGGCGCCACGCGTCGAGCTGACCGTGCGCAGGCCCCGCAAGCCCGAATGGCTGGCCGAGAACCTCGAGAACCCGCTCCGCCACTGGGACGGCCACGACGGCATCCCCCGCACGGTCGCGAAGAAGGCCCGCGCGGCGTTCATCGCCGCCCTCCGCCAGGTTCGCGACGAGTCACCCACGGATGAAAACACTGTGATCGCCGCAGCAACCGGGTTCCTCGACACGATCGCGGCCCTCAACCGCAAGCACCAGTTCCTCTACACCCTGGAACGCGACGAGGTCATCGACGCCGTCAACACCCTCACCGCCGGTCTCTCGCCCGAAGCCCACCGCGCCCTCGAACCGCTCATCGAGGAAGCACTCGACGACTGACCGCCCGCGGCCGGAATCCTGGACGCAGCGCCAGCCCTAGGTCGAGAACCTGCACCTCGTCGGTCTCGAGACGCTTCTACACCTCGGAAGCCGAACGCCGATCGTCACATTGTCGAACGATCAGCAAGGACAACGCCGTACGCCCACGAACAAACGCAGCCAGGCATTGACGGCCCGCAGCGTTGCTGCCGGAGAGTGTCTCGCCGGCAGCAACGCTGCACGTTACTCGTTCAGGTGTCCAACTACTTGGCGCAGCCACTTGCCTCGAACGCGGACTTGGACGTGTACTGCCCGTCCGGCAGGTACTGCCCCATCACAGCCTTCTCGTCGCCGGGCGTCTTGGTGTCCTGTGCGGCATGACTGAAGCCCTTGGACGGCAGCATGTTCCGCATGATCAGGAGGGAATCGTCGGAGTGCCCTGCGCCATCGCCTGTGGGCGAGAGCGGCAGCCACGACACCCCGCACTCCTTGGTAGCGTTTGCGGGTCGGTCCTCAGGCAGCGACGCGACGATTGTGTAACGACCGGCCGCATCAGTGGCCATCTGCTCGTCGTACAGGCATGCGATCACCTTCGTCGTTGCCAGTGATTCGTTGCTGCACATCGACCAGAATCGCATGTCGACCGCGCCGTTCGTATGCCGCGCGCCTGTCGTCGTCTTCGGAGTCCGCGGCAGCTCGCCACGAAGCACCAAAACGTCGCCGAACCCGCGGTTGACTTCGGCTGTGACGTAGCTGTTGTCGATGTTGGAGTACTGTCCGCCCACCCGCTGTGGTGTGCCATCACACTTGCCGAGGTAGGTGCAACCGAGCGTGAACTCGGCGCTGTAGTAGGCCCGCCATACAGGTGTCTGCTCGGAGGGGAATGTCGCCGGCTTGCCCGGCTGGTCGCGCAAAGCCTTGTACGTGTCCAGCGGCAGTGAAGCGGGCTTCAAGATCGAATTGTCCGCGTTGACCGCCGAACACAGTGCGTCGCCGCGTAGCACCTGACCGTCGGAAAGGTGCAACTCTGGATCCGGTAGTCCTACGCCGCCGGTGAGATCTCGTCCACTGTCGGGAAGGTAGATGCGGTAGAGGAGGCTGATCCGATCCTGGCCTGGCACACCGGCATACAGAGTGTTTTGTTGCGGCTGGGCCAGCGGGGCCTCGTTGAGCACAGAGGCCGTGTACGACCTGGCGCCTTCACTTTGTCGGTCGGCGCCCGGGAGATAGGTATTCCGCGAACCGGCGTCCGGAGCGGTCGAAACGTCGTTGAGGACGGCGGTCGGCATGGCGGTGCCGGCGTTGTACGAGTTCAACGACTGGTAGCGCGCGTGCGCGTACTGCCCCCGGATGACCAGTTCGGAACCCTGCGGGATAGTGAACTGCGCGGCCCAATAGACCGCCGCGGTATCGGGGAAGGCGTAGTTGAGCTGCGGGTCCGCGAGCTCGGGATTGATTGGCACGGACCAGAAGCAGGTCGACACCGGATACTCGGGATTGGGGCCGCTCGAACCGAGATCGACAGACCCGAATCCGGATCCGCTCGACGAACCGACAGACCCGGATCCGGATCCGCTCGACGAACCGAGATCGACGGATCCAATCGCCGGCGCGGCAACTGCGGGCCCAGCCCCAGGCAACGCTGTGATCGCGGTCAGCGCCGCCGCAGCTACGAACGTTCTCAATGAAGGCATCGCGCTCCTTGTGACGTGGGTAACAGATAGTGGCTGAACGATAGGAGCAGACGGAACATCTGTCAATGTTGTTCCAATAGGAATAATTAGCCGCACCGTTTCACGCACCCTGTCCTTCGAATGGTCCGGGGGCGGTGTCGCCGAACCTGGCGGCATCGATGGACCGCCGATAGGGATCGGGCCGGTAGGCTTACGCACCTGAATCGCGCATCCCTGAACGATGCTGATCCAACTGTCGCGAGTCGCGTTATCCCAGTTCAAAGGTCATTCTTAGTTGCCGACAGGGATGTCCGCTCAATCAGCGCGAAAACCCGAGGTTAAACTCGGCGTCGTGAGATCTCAGGAGCAAGAGGCCGCACCACCCTCGGTTCGCCGGCCCATGCCCAGCGACGCACTGGCGACGGCCCTGTGGCTCTTCCAACACGGTGAACGGGTCGATATGAACACCGTCGCCAGCCATCTCGGAATCGGGCGAACCACGCTGTATCGCTGGGTCGGCGACCGCGAGAAACTGCTGGGCCGTGTGCTCCTCGCTTCCATCGGCAACCTCTGGCAGCGGTCCCTCGCCGACGCCGAGGGTGAGGGCCTGGAACACCCGCTCGACGCCGCTCGCCGATTCATCGAAGGCTGCATCGAGAACGAACCTCTGACCTCGTTCGCGCAGCGCGAGTCGAGCCTCGCACTGCGCGTACTCCTCGATCCGAATGGCGTCATTACCCATGTGCTGCAGCGCGATCTGTCCGCGGCAACCTCCTCCGCGGCGCCGGAAATCGAGGCTCCTGAGGAGATTTTCGGCGTACTCGCATTGACCGCCACTGCTCTCGTCTGGGCTAACGTGGCCGGCGGCCGACATCCCGACATCGATGCGACGATCGGAATCATGCGGACTGTCCTCACTGCTCACGCCAGGCCTCGGTAGAGCGCTTCGAAATTGGCCGCAGGCTCCCACGGCGCGGTGCAGATGAGCCTCAGATCGCGGCTCATCTCGTCCGAACACTTCCGCGACGCATAGCGGAATGTGTTGCGGATCAAGTGAATCACGCAATTCTGCACCACCACAAACTGGACGGTTCTACGAAGACTGAGTGAACCGCTCGCGCAGCATCGCGAGTTGCTCGGTGGTGAGGCCGAGCCCGTCACGGGCGTAGTCCTCAACGGTGCCAAAGTACGTGCGCATCTCGTCGAGGGCGGCATCGATGTAGCTCTCACGGACTCCGAGGAGGGGCCGGATCAGCTCCGGGTCGACGCCCTTGCTCGCGGCGAAGGCGAGGATCGGATCGGTCATCGGCGCGAGATCGGTGTTCGTTTCGAGGTAGTCGGCACGCACGTCGGCCACGTCGGCGCCGAGGAGGAGCAGGAAGGACGTCGCGGCCCACCCGGTGCGATCCTTGCCCGTGGTGCAGTGGAACAGGGCGGCCCCGGTGCGCTTCTCGTCGATGAGGTCGAGATAGAACGCGCGGTATGCGATGAGCGCTGAGGGCAGGCTGACGAAGTTGCGGTTCGCCTCCTCCATCTGCGCGATCCCGCGTCCGTCGCTGATGGTCTCGGCGTAAGCGACCGGGTCTGTCATGAGCAGTCCGGTGGCCGCAGCGTTCTGGGCATTGTCGGCCAGCACGTCGAGCCAGACCGTGCGCGTCGCGTCGGGGAGATGATCGAGGGCGCCGTCGCGCTCGGCAGCGGTGCGGAGGTCGTACACGGTCGTGACGCCGAGACCCGTGAACGCGGTGAGGTCGTCGCCGTCGAGCTTCGCGAGCGTCGCCGACCGGTAGAGTGCGCCTGCGCGGACTGTACCGCCCGGAACGGGAATTCCGCCGAGGTCTCGGAAGTTCGGGGCGCTCTTCAGGAGCACGCGACGGTCGAGCGGGTGAGCGGTCATGGCTGACTCCTACGGGGTTGGTTGCAGGGGCGATTCGGGGGTGCGGCTGGTGCCAGCGAACGCGGTGATGGCGACACCGAGGCCGCTGTAGATGTGGTCGGGATCGATCCGCTCCATCAATTCGTACCGTTCGAGAGCAGCACTCGGGGCGGGCTCGGGACGGGCGAGGACGACATGGATCGGGCGAGCGTGGACGTAGGACACCAGGCCGGCGAGAGCTTTTGCCCCGCAACCTCGCTCATGCCCGTCCACCCTCCATCGCGGCGATCACCGTGACCGCGTCCTCCGCAGTGGCCGACTCCGTGTCTGCGAGGCCGATTGCGGGACGGCGCACGAACTCGATCAGGAGCAGCGCGACCACGGCTCCCAGAAGCGAGCAGAAGACCAGACCCGGAGTCAACGGCCTGATGAGGAGCACCGCGGCTCCCACAGCCACAGCGACGACTGCCCGGAGTCCGCTCTGCCAACGTTCGCACCAGAACCCGAACGGGCCGTTGCCCAGCTCGTTGCGGACAGCGATGTCGCGCAGCGTCTTCGCTCCTGATGTCACACACCCGCGCAAACGTGCAGGCAATTGTGCGGGACCGGCGAACCACGCGACACCGACGAGGACGATCGCCACGGTCAGCACAGCTGCGGCGGTCTGGGAGGAGGGGCCGGTGACCGCTCGGAACACCGCATCCGCCGTGCCTCTCGGCAGTGTGGTGAGCGCTGGGAACAGTCGCTCGAGAAGCGCGAATGCAAGGAGCAGTATCAACATGCCCGCAGCGAGTCCAACGGATGCACCGACAAGTGCGCGTCGCCGGTGCCGCGCGATCAGCACCCCGGCAGCGACCATGCCGATCGAAATCCACGGAAGCCAGGCGGTGAGGGTCACCGCCGCCCCGTAGCCCTGACGCACCCCGCCGAGCGACAAGTCGGTGGCAATCGGCACTGTCCTGTCCACTGTGGGGATCCTCGCGGCCGCGTCGAGCCCGTGGTCGAGCAAAGTCTGCTTCACACGTTCGACCACGGGACCGAGCTGCACGCCCAGCGTGCCGTCCTCGCCGATGGCGGTCGCCGCGTCCGTGTCTCCGTTCATCGCCTTGATGACTTCAGAGTGGCTGAGACGAAGGGCCGTCTTCCATGTCTCGGCAAATGCATCCGAGGAGACCATGTCCGCAACGGTGGAACGGATGAGGTTCGACAGCCCCATGTTGAGGGGCGCTTCGAGTGCCCGAGCCGCGGTCACCGTCGATGGCGAGGCGCCCAGTCCCTCGATCCCGTCGACCAGCGCTGTTGTCAGCGCAGGAAGGTCGATCTCGCGCTCGATCACAGCGCCAGTTTCGTCCGTGACGAGGTTTTGCACTTCCGGGTTCTCCGCGAGTGGAGCAAACTCTGCAACGAACGCGTCGGTACTGGTGAGCTGGGCATGAGCCCAGCTTGCGATCACGGCCACCGGGGACAGGATCACGGCCACCGCAATGGCGCACGCCGACAACACTGACCTCCCGCGGCCAGAGTTCTCGTGGAGCCGCACCGGTGAGTCATCCGGCACGGGATGATCCGCCGCCTCGGCTCCTACCTGCGCGAGATGCGCCCGCAGCGATCCGTTCTCCCGTTCCAGATCTTCGAGCCGTTGCTTCAGCGTCGCGACCGACTCCTCTCCCCGCACTGACCATCACGCCCGATTCACACTGTGCACGAGCTTCTCTGCACTGCGTCGTTTGAGCCACCTGTCGATGACGAAGGCCATGAAAATCCACCCGCCGAGTGCGGTGACCACCCACACAATGATCGGTGCGACGACCCAAGACTTGACACCGCTGATCTGAATGCCATCAGGGAACAGGGACGCAACCCAAAGCGCGAGCAGCGTCGCGACCAGCCCGACACCACCCTCGAGCGGAGCCGCATAGTGTTGCGCCACGCTGAGCACGAACGGGCCGAGAATCATGTGGGCCAAAGTGAATACGCCGAGAGCCACGAAGAAGCCGGTGAAACTCAGATCCACTCCGGGTAAAACGAAATGCACGACAATTAACGCCACCGCGCCGAGCACGCATTGCGAAAGGAGCTGAAACAGCAGACGCACGCGTCGTACCTCCTTGATCAGGCAAGCCACCAGGCAGCCACCCGGTGTTCTCGGAACAATAGTGGGCTTGCCCTCCCCGCAATCGTCGGTCGAGGGCGTCACGGCGAGTAAGCCGAGACCGGTCGGCAGCGCTTCACTGAACTCGCGGAGCCAACGACCGAACGCATCTAAAACGCAATACGCCCAGGTCTCCGCCGGTCTGAGATCCGCCAGGGCCGGCGCGCATAAAACCGACCGCAATCAGTAGCGGCAATCTCGGCAACAGCGCCCGACAGAAAAAACTACCCGCATTTCTACCCGTCCGAGGGTGCTCCCGGTGGAGCACTCCGTAGACGAGCCGGACCACCACGAACAAAGAGCGGTCACTCGCGCAACGAGCGCGAGTCACCCTCGGCAACAACACCAGCAGATCACACACACGGCGGTCGCGCGGCTACCTGGTGGCGATGCTTTGCAGCTACCTGGGCCGCGGACCCGGAGTCTCCTGTCGGATCCGCTACGCGGTCGTGGAGGAGAGCACCGCGTCCTTGAGCTGCTGGAACTCTTCGTCGGTGATTGCTCCGTCATCGAGGAGTTGTTTCGCCTGCGCGATCTGTGCCGCAGCAGTACCGCCTGCGACGGAACGGAGGATGTATTCATCGACGGTCACGCGCGCCTCGTTTGTTTCCTTCTGCGCGCGCTCGGCCATGCCGTTTCCGCGCGCAACGAGATACACCAGCACGGTGATGAACGGAAGGAAGATGAGGAACAACAGCCAGAGGGCCTTATACCAACCGCTCAGATTCCGATCCCGGAACAGATCGCCGAGAATCGAGAACAGTGCCATGAGGAAGACGACACAAACGAAGATCGTCAAGATCCACCAGATTGCATCCCAGACCGTGGACCAGAAGACCATGAGAACATCCAATTCATTGCAAGGTTCCTCGCGGAACGGAGATGTCATGGGACTGCCGAGACGAAAGGTGCGATCCTTCTGATCCGCACCACGAACGTAGACGCCCATGACCTGGGCGCCACCTCGGCGCCCCAAACCTCAATCCTCCACCACGGCAAACGAGCAGAATCGACGATCGCGGGTAGAAACACGGGTAGTCTTCTCGACCTCCGGTTGCCGCGGCTTTGTGTCCTCGGCTGTGGCCGGCCGTCAGCTACTCGCCCGCGAGAAGCGGGCTGGAGACCGGCGGCTTCAGCCCGCAACTACATCTTCGATTGGACGGGCCCATTATCCGATACCGGCTGCTTGAATAGCAGCACGCCGTTTGGTCACGCCTAGTTTGCGGTAGATCGAGCGAATATGCGACTTCACCGTGGGGTAGGCGATCCCGAGGTGTGCAGCGATCTCATCTGCAGTCATCGCGGTACGCAGATATGCGAGTATCTCCTTCTCTCGTTCCGTCAGGACTCCCGCGAGCAGGACAGACAGCTGGTTCCGTCGTTCCAGGATCGTGCACAGGAGCCCATGATGTCTCGAACCCCGTATTGCGTGTGCGTTCAAGAGATCGACAATCACCGGATCGTCGGCGAGAAATGGGGCAAGAATCCGTTCGGGGATCGCAGCCTCCAGCGCACGATCCAGCTGCTCATGCGCTTGAAGTCCATGCCCTGATACGGAGCTCAGTGCAGCTGAGGTGACGAGTGTGCTCACCAGCGCATATCGTGGCAGCCCGGCCGAGGTTGCCAGGCGAAGCGCTTGGGCCGACGGTTCCGGATCCCCCAAGACTCGATAGAGCTCCGCGAGAAGCGAATGAGCGACCGCAGCACCTGTGCGGGTAAGCGCCGGCATTGCGATACGGCGAGCTTGCTCGTCCTGCCCTTGCGCGTGGGCGAGCCAGGCCGTGGTGACGCGCCGCAGCGTATCCCAAGGAATGCCATGCTTGTCCGCAGTGCTCACGCCTCGCAGCAGACGCGCCGCGGTGTGGTACCGGTCTTCCCGGTTCAGAGCGATCAGGCTCATCACCAAGTAGAGACGGGCGAGCGCCTCGAAGTTGGTTCCGGGGCTGTCCTCTACGATGATGGAGTCGAACTGAGCGATCGCCTCCTCGAAATCTCCGCGCCAGAAAGCGATGCACCCTCGATTCGACTGTGGGAGACCGCCTTCGAAGCGTTCCCAGTCGGACGCCACCTCCCTGGAAGGCAGCCCGTCGAGGATTTGCTCGGCTTCGGTGAATGCTCCCGCGTGGGTGAGCGCAAAGGCCAGATTGGACTGCGCGAGACGCGAGGTCTCCGCACGCGACTGCAACCGCGCCTCATCGCTGGCGGAGCGAAGTAGCGCGATAGCACGGGGAAGATCACGACGAAGCCTGACCTCGGTCCATCCGAGGAGGAAAAGCGCGGACGGGTAATCGTCCTCCGGTTCGCACTGGGCGAGCGCGTGGCGCGCGCGATCGGCGATGACGGCCTTGGTCGAGGTGTCCGGAGCGAGCAGCAGGTCGGTGAAGCAGACGACGAAATCGTCAGACGCAACCCGCAGACCCTGTCCGCGGAGGAACTCCGCACCGTACGGGTCGCCACTGAGGTCGCGGCAGCACGCCCGTATCAGCAGGATGTGCGGGTCGTGCGGATCAGGATGGGCCAGGCAGAGCTGCTCGAGTTCCCCGGTGTGAGACTCGAGAATCAGACGGAGCCAGTTCTTCCGTAGGACGCGTCGAGCCTGCTCCGCCTCACCGGAGGCGAGTGCCTCACGCACGGCTTCGATCATGTCTAGAAGATAGTCGAGACATTTGTCGGCCATAGAAATCCGGTCTCATCCGCTGCGGATGAGACCGCGATCGAGGCCTACAGGAGCCTGTGAGAATTGCCGGAATGAACCGAATGCTTGCCGGGTTGAGCCGCCGAAGTGTCGAGCGGGAGCCCACCGACACGACTGCTCTGCAAGGGAACTGACCATGTTGGGTTCTGTCATCGGGGAGACGCTGCCGCTCGCGCTCGGCATCGCGATCAGCCCTGTCACGATCATCGCGGCCATTCTCATGCTGCTGTCCTCGAACGCGCTTCGCACCGGCCCCGGATTCTTGATCGGCTGGATCCTCGGGGTCGCCATTGCGGTGACGGCGTTCGTGTTGCTCGCCGGCCTGCTCACGACCCAGGGCGATTCGGACGGAGCGAACGTGCCGCGTGCAATCGTGCAGCTCCTGCTCGCGGCCCTGTTTCTGCTGCTCGCGGTCAGGCAATGGCGAGGCCGACCGAAACCCGGCGAGGGCCCCGCACTCCCGAAGTGGATGGCCGCCATCGACGGCTTCACGTTCAAGCGCGCATTCGGCCTCGGCCTTCTGCTCTCGGTACTCAACCCGAAGAACCTCCTCATCGCCGCGAGCGCCGGAGTGACCATCGGAGACGCCGGTATCGCCGCCCTCCCGGCAAGTATTGCGACAGGGGTCTTCGTCCTGTGTGCCACCGCGACGGTATGGGTGCCGGTCTCGGCGTTCGGTGTCGCTTCACAGCAGCTCCGGGGGCCGCTGGATGCCCTGCACCGGTGGCTCGTCCGCGAGAACAACGTGGTCATGACCGTACTCATGGCATTCATGGCGGCACTCATGGTCGGCAAGGCCATTGCCTCCCTCTGACCTCTGCTTCACCACTGTCTCTCATCCATCGGCCGCGAACCCCGCGCCCCCTTGCAAGAACGGACAACACACATGAACTTCTGGGAAAGCCTCGGCTGGATGCTGTGGGCGACCGTCTTCATCGGATATCTCTTCGCGCTGTTCGCGATCATCGGCGACCTGTTCCGCGACCATAAGCTGAACGGTTGGTGGAAGGCCATCTGGGTGTTCTTCCTGCTCTTCCTGCCCATCGTCACAGCACTCGTCTATGTCGTCGCCCGCGGCGAAGGGATGACGGAACGCAGCAACAAGGCCGCACGCGACGCGGAGAGCGCTGCCGAATCGTATATACGCGAGGTCGCAGGGAAGAGCCCCAGCGAGGAGATCGCCGCAGCCGCAGCACTCCTCGAAGCCGGAGCGATCAACGAGGAAGAGTTCACCGCACTGAAGCTGAAGGTCCTGTCGTGAGCGGCGACGTCGTGAGTGCCGCGCGTTTCGGACCTGTCGACTTCTATCTTCTCGGCCTGCCTGGGGAGGGGCTCGACCCGGCCGCAGTCTCCGCGCTCACCGACCTTGCAAATACCGGCCAGGTGCGGCTGCTCGATCTGATCGTCATCTCCAAGTCCGAGGACGGCGAACTCACCCTCATCGAGGTCGAGGAGTTGCCGAACGGATTCGAGATCAATGTCGAGATGCTCGGCGCGTCCGGGCTGCTCGGGCATGAAGACATCACCGAACTCGCGGCGGCGATCCCCGCCGGCGCCGCGGCGCTGCTGGTCGCGCTCGAGCTGGTCTATCAGCGCGAGCTCGCCGCCCGGACCGCCGAGTCGGGCGCGGTGTTACTGGGCTACGAGCGGATTCCCGCCCCGATCGTCAACGCCCTCATGGACACGATCACCCCGAAACTGGAGGTCTGACATGCCGTTCATCCCGAGAACCGGTCGACCCGGACTGCTGGGCCTTGCCGCGCGCACCGCGGTCGTGACCGGTACCGCGACCGCCGTCAGCGACGGCATGGCCACCCGCCGGCAGAGGAGGGCACAGGCCGAATACGAGCAGGCACAGTACGAACTGGCCCAGCAGCAGGCCGCACTCGCGATGACCACGCACGCGCCCGCTCCCGCTGCCCCGGTCGATCTCGTCACCGAGCTGCAGAAACTCGGCGATCTCAAATCGCAAGGCCTGCTGAGCGATACCGAGTTCGAAGTCGCGAAAGCGCGACTGCTCGGCTGAATTTCTCCGACGGGGCGAGGGATACCCGCTCTCGCTCCGTACCCGACACCGAAAGGAACCCGCTGTGTCCGCAATCCCGGTCAACGTCCTGAACTTCAACCGAGCCGAAACCGATCTCATGTTCGCCCGCTTGGCCGCGGGCGTCGGCCTGGGCGCATGGAACCACACGCGTGAGCTCAAGCCGCTCGACGACCAGCCCATCATCCGCCAGAACCGCGACACCCTGTACAGCAGCACCATCATCGACGTGCGCGGCGGCGTCACGATCACACTGCCCGATACCGGCAAGCGCTACATCTCCGTGTGGGTGATCAATCAGGACCACTACGGTCCGGTCATCCTGCGCGATCCGGGAGAGCACCTGCTCACGCGCGAACTGGTCGGCACCGACTACGCCGCACTCATCGTGCGCATCCTCGTCGATCCGAACAGCCCCGAAGACGTCGCCGAGGTAAACCGACTGCAGGACGCCCTCAGCATCGACGGCGGCGGCGCAGGCGATTTCCCGCTGCCCGACTACGACGAGCAGTCGCAGACGGAGACCCGCGACGCGCTCCTCGCGCTCGCTCGCGGTGTCAGCAAGTACGACCGATCATTCGGCACCGCGGCGGAAGTCGATCCGATCATGCACCTGCTGGGCACCGCCTCCGGCTGGGGTGGCCTCCCCGAACAGGAGGCCACCTACGTCAGCTTCGACGAACGCCTCCCGGTCGAGGAATACCGCCTCCGCCTGAACGACGTTCCGGTGGACGCGTTCTGGTCGGTGTCGCTGTACAACGCGGCCGGCTACTTCGAGGAGAACGCCCTGGGTGTGAACAGCATCAACAGCGTCACCGCCACCCCCGACGCCGACGGTGCCACCACCATCCGCTTCGGCGTACACCTTGACGGTGTCGCGAACGCCCTGCCGATCATGCCGGGCTGGAACTACGTGCTGCGGCTGTACCGCCCCCGCCCCTCCGTGCTCGACGGCACCTGGACGGCGCCGCGTCCCGAAGCGCTCTAGGGGGTGTTCAGATCAGTGGCGTCGAATCCTGGATTCTCGCGCCGATCGTCGTCTGGGTGGTTACGCAGTGTGAAGACGGCACGACTGTGAACCCCGCGCAAGAGTCGGTCGCGCTGCGGAAGGAGCTCCTTCGCCGCCCGGAACGCGAGAACGACGCCCTGCGGGCGACCCGCACCCAGGTGGGCGTCGACCAAGACCAAGAGTGTGCGGGCATGGGTGAGAGTGCGAGACGACGGCTGTCTCGGGCGAGTGCCGAGGATCGCGTACAGATGCTGGTACGTGACCGCGTGATCCGTCTGATCGAGGGTGAAGCCCGGCATCCGCGGCTCCGCATCCTGCTGGGACCGTTGGGCGCCGGGAAATCCTTGGCCGCGGCGCAGTGGGCGAGCGTGCAGGACTCGCCGGTCGCTTGGGTGAGTGCGCGCGAGACCACCGGAGACCTACACCGGTTCTGGGGGCTCGCCGCCGCACGGCTGGCCAAGGCCGCCGGCGTCCAGCCCGGGCACGATCTGGATCACTATCGATCACTGCTGCACATCGTGGGCAGCCTGTCCGGTCAGATACACCTGGTGGTCGACGACTGGCACCACCTCTCCTCCCGCGCGACGGACGAAGCCCTGGCCCAGCTCCTCGACCGCGGACCCCGGCTTTCGCTCGTCGTCCTCGGGCGCCGGTTCACAGCCCTGGATGCTCCGCTGACCACCGCCCGGTACGAAACCTGGTCCCTCACCACCGGAGACCTCGCATTCACCTGCGAGGAGACCGTGGCGCTTGCGGCGACCCGGGACATCGACGCGGGCCGGCTCGAGGGGGTCCGCAGACTCGTCCGATCGTGGCCCCTCGCCCTCACCGCGGCCTGCACGGGCGACCGCGCGGCAGTGCCGGCTGCCTCCTGGGCGGAGGAGTTCCTCACCGGCAGTCTCGAGACGCTGCTGCTGGACCGGACGGATCCTGAACGTCGGCTCTTCTGCGTCCTCGCCGGATGCGGCACGCCCATGCCCGCCGCGACGCTCACACGCCTGTCTCGACTGACCCGGGAGGAGACGGCCACCGCGCTGCATGCGCTGGAAAACGCGGGCCTCGTGCTACGCAACCCGGCCGACGGCTCGAACCGGGTGCATCCCGCGTTGGAGACCGCCGCTCACGCGATGGTGGAGCGTGAACTCGGCAACGAAGAGATCTTCGGCCTGAAACTGACGTGGGCACGCGAGGTGGCGTGCAAGGATCCGGCCACGGCCGCGCGTCTGTTCAGTGAAGCCGGCGACTACACCGAACTCCACCAACTGCTGGAATCGCACCCGCGCCTGGTCCTGGACCCTTCGCTCATCTCGTCGGTGCTTGCCGGAGTGCCTCGCGATGTCTCCGACCGGTTCCCGCTGCTCGCCGGGGCCCGGATGCTCCACGGATATGACCGCGCCGATACCTCGCGGCTCTCACTCCGCAGCCTGGTGCAGGTCTTCCGAACCGCAGCCGGCCCGGCGGGCCACGCCCACACCGAGACCTCCCCCGTGGCCCGGTATCTGCACATGACTGCAGAACGGGTCCTCGGAAACGCGGCGGCTGCGCTGAACCACGCCGAGGCGTTGGAACGCCAACTCGCGGAGACCCCCAGCGATGAGGCCTCACCCTTGCGCACGGCGCGGTCCCTCATGCATTCGGGAATCGGGTTGACGTACACGCTCAATGGCGAACTCGCAGGTGCGTCGCGGAACTTCAGTGAGGCCATCCGATTCAGCGATCAGACCGGAGAAGCCCGGGATCGACTCTGCGCCCACGCCGGCATGGCCTTCCTCCACGCCGTCGAGGGAAACATCCACGCGGCACGCCACGAAATCGAACGCATCGGGCGGCACCATGCGACGGACGGGCAATCCGTCACCGCACTCATCGGGTGGCAGCTCGAGTTCGCGAGAGCGGTCATCATGTTCGAGACCCCGGACACGAACCCGCCCGCGCAGCCGCCGCTCGACGGGGATGAGAGCTGGGGTCGCTGCGAGTTCTGGCCCCTGCTCGTTATCGCCGCGGCCGCATCGGCGCGCAAACACTATGGAGACGCCGACGCACTTGCACGGCTCACACGCTCCCGGGACATGGACCTCCCGCCCACACCGTACTTGCGGACAGAACTCGCGGCCTACGCCGCGAACATGCGGCTCGCGCAGGGCGATGTCCACGGTGCGGAGCGACAGCTCCAAGAGCTTCCGATCACCCTGCCCGTCGTGGAAGTCACATCCGCGCGGATCGCCCTCACTCGCGGGCAGACCGGTGACGCCATCGCCGGGCTCGACCGGGTACTGGGGCGGCCGGTCTCGCCCCGCTACCGTGGTGAAGCGCTCGTCCTTCTCGCTGTGGTGTTCTGGGCCGCGGGTTGGGAAGGCAAAGCGGTGGCCGCGTTCGAGCGGGCCATGACCCACATGCACCTCTACGGGCAGGGCACCATGCTCGGCTCCGTGCCCTTCGACCGCCTCCGCGCACTCGCGGTCCACGCGCGAGAAACTGGCACCGTAAATGCTGTCCATGAGATTGACGGGCTGCCCGGAGTGATGCGGGTGTCGCTGGTTTCCCCGCTGACGGAGACGGAGAGACGCACCCTCAAAGCACTTCGAAACGGGCGGACCATCAGGGATGCGGCAGGCGAGCTGTTCATCTCACAAGACACCGTGAAGTACCGGCTGAAGAGCATCTACCGGAAGTTTCAGACCACCGATCGCGCAGACATCCTCTACCGTGCCGAACGCGCCGGCCTCTTCAACGATGACCTGCCTACCGAGCAGCTCTGATCCCTCAGCTGCAACCGACCGCGTCGTCGACCTCGGCGGCCTCGCTCGGGCTAGGGTTTCCGCATGGAGCGTACGGACCCGCCGCCGACCTCACGGGTCGAGGTGTGGCCGGGCAGCCCGTACCCGCTGGGCGCCACCTACGACGGCGGCGGCACCAACTTCTCCGTGTTCTCCGAGGTGGCCGACGCCGTCGAGCTGTGCCTGATCGCGAAGGACGGCACCGAGACGCGGATCCCGCTGGACGAGGTGGACGGATACGTCTGGCACGCGTACCTGCCCTCGGTCGGCCCCGGGCAGCGGTACGGCTTCCGGGTGCACGGACCGCACGACCCGGCGTCCGGTCTGCGCTGCGACCCGTCCAAGCTCCTGCTCGACCCCTACGGGAAGGCCTTCGACGGCACCTTCGTCCCCCAAGCACTTCGTGCAGGGGGTGCCCCCAGCCATCCGCCGCTCTACGCGTACGGCGAGGACTCCCTCGGCCACACGATGACGACGGTGGTGATCAACCCGTACTTCGACTGGGGTACCGATCGGCCGCCGCGCACCCCGTACCACGAGACCCTCATCTACGAGGCACACGTGAAGGGCATGACCGCGACGCACCCCGGGGTGCCGGAGGCATTGCGCGGAACGTACGCCGGGCTGGCGCATCCCGAGGTGATCGACCACCTGCGGTCCCTGGGCGTCACCGCGGTCGAACTCATGCCGGTGCACCAGTTCATGCACGACCAGATCCTGGTCGATCGGGGGCTACGGAACTACTGGGGCTACAACACTTTCGGCTTCCTCGCCCCGCACGCCGAGTACTCGTCGGCGGAGAAGCCGAGCGGCGCGGTCACCGAGTTCAAGGCGATGGTCCGCGCGTTCCACGAGGCCGGGATCGAGGTGATCCTCGACGTCGTCTACAACCACACCGCCGAGGGCGATCACCGCGGTCCGACCATCCTGTTCCGGGGCATCGACAACGCCGCCTACTACCGACTCGACGACGACGATCCGGCGCTCTACACCGACTACACGGGCACCGGGAACAGCCTGAACGCCCGCCACCCGCACACGCTGCAGCTCATCATGGATTCGCTGCGGTACTGGGTCACCGAGATGCACGTCGACGGGTTCCGATTCGACCTGGCGTCCACGCTGGCACGCGAATTGCACGACGTGGACCGGCTTTCCGCGTTCTTCGACCTGGTGCAGCAGGACCCGGTGGTCAGCCAGGTGAAACTGATCGCCGAGCCGTGGGACGTCGGCGAGGGCGGCTACCAGGTGGGCAATTTCCCCGGCCTGTGGACCGAGTGGAACGGCAAGTACCGCGACACCGTCCGCGACTACTGGCGCGGCCAACCCGCGACGCTGGGCGAATTCGCGTCCCGCCTGACCGGCTCGTCGGACCTGTACGAGGCGACCGGACGCCGCCCCGGCGCCAGCATCAACTTCGTCACCGCCCACGACGGGTTCACGCTCGCCGACCTGGTGTCGTACGACGAGAAGCACAACGAGGCCAACGGCGAGGAGGGCCGCGACGGCGAAAGCCACAACCGGTCGTGGAACTGCGGGGTCGAAGGCGCCACCGACGACCCGGCGATCCTCACGCTCCGCGCCCGCCAGCGCCGGAACATCCTCGCGACGCTGCTGCTGAGCCAGGGCACCCCGATGCTGGCGCACGGCGACGAGATGGGACGGAGCCAACACGGCAACAACAACGTCTACTGCCAGGATTCGCCGCTGTCGTGGATGGACTGGTCACTGGCCGAGTCGAACGCCGACCTGCTCGCCTTCACCCGCCGCACGACGACGCTGCGCGCGGCACACCCAGTGTTCCGGCGCCGCCGGTTCTTCGCCGGCAGGCCGGTCCGCGACGAACACAGCCGCGACATCGCCTGGCTCACCCCGTCCGGGCGGGAGATGACGACCGAGGACTGGGACAGCGGATTCGGCAAGGGACTGGTCGTCTACCTGGGCGGCGACGCGATCCCCGAGCCGGACAACCGCGGCCGCCGGGTGGTGGACGACTCGTTCCTGCTGTTCTTCAACGCGCACGACGGCGACCTCGAGTTCACCGTTCCGGGCGGCGACCGCGACGAGCGATGGATCGGCGAGCTGGACACCACATCAGACACGGGCGCAACGGATCTCGTGGCCAAGTCCGACGAGACGCTCACCGTGCCGTCCCGATCCCTGCTGGTGCTACGTCGGGATCGGTCGTCATGAGGCCGGTCACCGCGACGTACCGGCTCCAGCTGCGGGGCGATTCGTTCACTCTCGACGACGCGCGCCGCCTCGCGGACTACCTGGACCGACTCGGTGTCTCCCACCTGTACCTGTCACCGATACTGACCGCCACGGCGGGATCCACCCACGGCTACGACGTCACCGACCCCACCACGGTCTCCGCCGCGCTCGGTGGACGTGCAGCCCTGGTCGCGCTCTCGGCCGAGCTGAGCGAGCGCAACATGGGCCTGATCGTGGACCTCGTCCCCAATCACCTCGGCATCGCCCACCCCCACGAGAACCGTTGGTGGTGGGACGTCCTGACGCACGGTCGCCGTTCGCCGTTCGCGCGGTTCTTCGACATCGACTGGCGCGAGGACAACGGCTCGGACGGTCGTATCGCGCTGCCCGTCCTGGGGGACGCGTCCGATCTGGACGGTTTGCGGATCGATCGCAGCAACGGGACCCCGCTGCTCGCCGTCGGCGACGCGCGGTTTCCGATCGCGCCGGGCACGGAGGAGGGCGAAGCGCGCGAGGTCCACGATCGGCAGGCGTATCGGCTCGTGGGCTGGCGGGACGGCAGCGTCGGATATCGCCGGTTCTTCGCGATCAACGACCTGGTCGCACTGCGCCAGGAGGACGCCCGCGTCTTCGACACCACCCACCACCAGTTCGCGTCGTGGGTGCGCGACGAACTCGTCGACGGTGTCCGGGTGGATCACCCCGACGGCCTGAGTGATCCCTCCGGATACTTCCGGAACCTGCGGGAGGTGATCGGGCCCGACCGGTGGCTGGTGGCCGAGAAGATCCTCGCCCCGGACGAACCGCTGGATCCGACGCTGCCGATCGACGGCACCACCGGGTACGACGCGCTCGCCGAGTACGGTGGCGTCTTCCTCGACCCCGACGGCGCGCCGGTACTCACCGAGCTTGCCGGCCGCGCGGGAGCCCCGGGGGACGCGACGTGGCTGCGCGACACCGGAATCGAGCTGCGCCGCCGCGTCGCGCGCACCGATCTGGCGCCGGAGCTACGCCGACTGGCCCGGGCGATCCTGCGGGATTCGCCCACCTTCTGCAACCCGGATGTGCTGCGCGACGCGCTGGTGGAGGCGCTGGCGACCGCCCCGGCGTACCGCATCGACTACGCCCCGCTGACCAGCACACTCCCCCACCTGATCGCCGACATCCTCGACCGGCACCCGGAGTGGAGGTCCGCGTTGACCACACTCGCCGGCGCCCTGGTGACCGGGAGCGAGTCGCACACGCGATTTCAGCAGGTGTGCGGAGCGGTCACCGCGAAGGCGGTCGAGGACTGTCTGCTCTACCGCACGGCGCGGCTGGTGTCGCTGCAAGAGGTGGGCGGCGATCCGGGGCGGTTCGGCATTTCGGTCGCCGAGTTCCATCTGCGGGCGGCCGACCGGGCCCGGCTGTGGCCGCGGACGATGACGACCCTCTCGACCCACGACACCAAGCGCGGCGAGGACGTCCGGGCCCGGATCGGCGTGCTCTCCCAGGTTCCGGAACTGTGGGTCCGGTGCGTCGCCGACTGGGAGATGTCCACCCCCAGCCCGGACGGGGTACTCGGACTGTTCTTGTGGCAGAACATGTTCGGCATCTGGCCGGTCGACGGCTCGGACGCCTCGGCCTCCCCGGGCCTTCGTGATCGACTCCACCGGTTCGCCGAGAAGGCGGCCCGCGAATCCGGGACCAGAACCTCCTGGACCGAGATCGACGCACACTTCGAGCATGCGCTGCACGCGTGGATCGACCATGTCGTCGACGGCCCCGTCGGCCGCAGCATCGGGCTGGTCGCGCGGCAACTCGCGCCGCACGGTTGGTCGGACGCGCTGGGGCAGAAGCTGCTGCAGCTGTGCGCGCCGGGCATCCCGGACGTGTACCAGGGCACCGAACTGTGGGAGGACTCGCTGGTCGACCCGGACAACCGTCGACCCGTCGAGTACGAGGTGCGCCGCGCACTGCTGAAGTCGATGGACACACCGGGGGTCGAGACGCCACCGATCGACGGTTCGGGTGCCACGAAGCTGCACGTGACCCGCGCCGCGCTCCGCCTTCGCCGCGACCGGCCCGAGAGCTTCGTCGGCGGACACTACCGACCGGTGTTCGGTGTGGGCCCCACCGCCGAGCACGTCGTGGGTTTCGCCCGCGGCCCCGCCGGCGAGGCCTCCGACGTGATCGCACTGGCCACCCGCCACAGCGTCCGGCTCCACGAAAGCGGTTGGGAAAGTTCGAGTGTGGCGCTCCCCAACGGCAGCTGGTTCGACCGGCTCACCGGTGAGCTCTACGCCGGAGCCGCGCCGCTGTCGAAGGTGTTCGACCGGCTGCCCGTGGCGCTACTGGTGCGGTTGGACCGGCCCTGAACCCCGGAGTCAGCGCGCCCACCGGCCCGGCGGCGGATCTTGTGCGGTGTAAGCGGGCAGTGCCAGATCCTGGTCGAGGAGGAAGCGGCGCAGCAGGTCGACGTACACGGCCGGTTGATCCGCCGAAACGGCGTGGCCGGCGCCCTGGATGTCCACGAGCGTCGACTCGGGAAGTACATCGCGGTACTCGCGTGTGACGGGCCAGCGGATGAAGTCGCACTGGGCGGCCATCACGAGCGCCGGAACCCGCACCTCACGAAGCGTCGGCCGCGGGTCCGGTATCCGGGCGAAGTCAGCGTTCGTCAGCTGGTTGACGTAGAAGCCCTGCGGGTTGTCGTGTGGAGGCGTGCTCGGCGCGCCGGCGCACGACGTGCCGTCACGACCGGTCAGTGCCACCTCGTGCATCCACGAGTCGGCCTCGGCGTCGGGGACAAGCGCGTGCGCCGCGTTCGGATCGACCGACATCAGCAGTGCCTGCGCCAGCACTCTCGGGGCACCTGTCAGCTCGTCGTAGCGAGCTTGCTGCTCGGCGTTCATCTCGGTCCACGGTTCGCCGACGCCGTCCTCCGTGTAGGCGCCGCCCCAGATCGCTCCGGGTGCAACGAAGACCGCCTTGGCGACCCGATCTGGATGTGCCGCCAGATACTGCGCGGCCAGCGAGCCTCCCCAGGAGCGTCCGACGAGGATGAGGCGCTCGGCCCCGAGCGTCCCCCGGATGGCCTCGAGGTCCTCCACCTGCCGCTCGACGGTGTATCCGCGAACGTCGCTGAGGCGGGTCGATCGTCCGGCACCGACCTGGTCGTAGGCGTACACGGCGAACCCCGCATCGGCCAGTTCCGCGCCACCGCTCGGGATTCCCTCGCCCGGCGTGCCGGGGCCACCGTGAAGGAAGATCACCGGTGTGTCGCGCGGCTCTGCCGGATTCGTCGCGGGCACATGCACATACGCGATCCGTGAGCCGGTCGGCAGGTTCCAGAACTGTACGTCGCTCGGGGTCGCCGTCACCGCCTGCGTCGGAAAGGGCCGCAAGATCGTCGCGCTCGCCACCACCCACACCAGCAGCCCTGCCGCCACCGCCAGCGCGCCCGCGGCCGGCATCGGACGACGAACCCGCATGACCCGGAAGCCGGCCCAGCCCAACGCAAACGTCAGGATGAACACGGTCAGCAGGCCGGCGACGAGGAACACCCCGGGTGTTGTCGTGACGGCCGCCGCCCCCAGTACCGCCGCCGCACCCAGCCCGATCGCCGACAGGGTCCCCACCACGACCGCCACGGACCCCGCCACCGCTCGTCCTCGTCGCTCCACTCGAGTCCCCTCGTATCGGTCGGGCTCACTGCTTCGCCGCCACCACTCTGCGGCGGTCGTTCGCTCGATCATCGCCGCCCACAGCGGTCCGACACATCAGGGAACACCCTGAAAACCCGCACACCGGGACGAGGGCGCGGACCTAATCACATCTCGTGGACTGCCCCGGTAGTGGGGAGCCGGTAGATCCGACCGTGCTCGAAGTCCTGGACTCTGCCCCCGGCGAGGCCGTACTCGTTCGTCGTGGCGTGGCCGAGAGGCCCTGTCTCTGCACCGATCTCGCGGTAGCGGGCGCCAATGGGGCCGTGGACGGCCAGGACGGGGGCGGCGGGTTCGATCGTCGTGCGGAACTGCATCGCGTGATACGGCGTACCGCTGGCGGTGTTCCATTGGGAGACGATCAAATGCAGGTTGTCCAAGGTGGACTCGGGGTGGATGTAGCCGCCGTAGATCTGCGCATAGGTGCCGTCGTCGGCACCCCAGGCGCCGCCCTCGACCTGGACGACCGGATCGGACCACACCCCGCCGACCGCCGCCGCGGTGCGGGTGACGATCGCATACGCGGCGGGGTCGAAGTACGCGAGGACCCACGTGCCCTGGACGTAGCGCAGGCACATCTCCCCTACCGGGCCGGGCAGGATCGGGGTCGAGGAATTCCCCCACCCCCAGCCGGTCTCGGACATCCAGCCCCAGCCTTCGTAGGCGGCCGGGTGGAGGATCCGCCGCTCCGGGACCCGGCGCAGGATCATGCCGGCCGACTTGTTGCGGCCGAACGCAGTGGAGATGACGTAGACGTAGCCGCCGAAGCGTTCCATCGTCCACATCTGATTCAGTGCACCGAACTGGTTGTCCCACCGTGCCGGGCTCAGGTTCCAGTTCTCCCCGTTGTCGTCGGAGTAGGCGAGGTAGGTGAAGTTCGTCGACCAGTTCCGCGAGGACCACGAATGCACGCTCATCACCGACAGATAGGTGCGCGAGCCGATCGTGACCGCGTCCCCAGGGATCACGGTGAACTCGGTGCCCGGCAACTCCCGGTTCGGCAGCTCGCGGGTGTCGTGCGCGTTCGGCAGGATCTCCTGCGCGTAGCTGCCGCCGGCGGCCGACGAGAACACGATCCCGGCATCGAGGTTCGTGGTCGTCGAACGCAACATCACCGGGCTCCGCCACCCAGGCCCACCCGGGAACTCCGACTCGAACGTGTCCCCGCAGAAGAACCCGAACCGCCCATCCGACAACCGCACCGGAAAC
Organism: Prescottella soli; assembly: GCF_040024445.1. Classification (NCBI taxonomy): domain Bacteria; kingdom Bacillati; phylum Actinomycetota; class Actinomycetes; order Mycobacteriales; family Nocardiaceae; genus Rhodococcus; species Rhodococcus (subgen. Prescottella) soli. Next base: position 5,362,629 of record NZ_CP157276.1, on the reverse strand, counting down.
GCGAGATCGGTCCCGCCGACGCCCCACGAGCCCGTCCGGCCGCCGCCGGTCAGGTTCTTCACGAACATTGCCCGCATCTCCGCACCCGCCACCGCCCTCTAACGCAAGCCAACCAGGAACGCCACCCGACGTCGTCGTGGTCCGGCTACCTGCCGACCGTCCGATGCTTCAGGTAGGGCAGAACCCGAGCGCCGTAGAACTCGATCGCAGTTTCCGGACGACGCTGCGCGAAATGGACGAACGGAACGACGCCGGCGTCGTGGAGGCGATCGATCGCCGCGATGTGCGTTGCCGGGTCGAGCCCGGTCACCCATGCGCGCTCGACGTCCGCCAGCGTGGCATGTTGCTCGGCAAACTGTTGGATCGCAACCGGATTGGGCTGGTCGGAGCCCGCCGCGGTGAACCGCCACAGCTGCGCGCCGTAGTCGACTTCCGCTTGATCGCCCACCACGGTGAACATCTCCGCCCAGATGGGCAGCAGTGCCGGGTCGCGTCCGGCGGCTCGTGCGCCCGCATCGAAGGCCGACCGCAACGCCGGATCCAGTGCGGACCCGGCCTGGGTGATCCACCCGTCGCCGTATCGTCCGGCCAGGCGGGCGCTGACCGGGCCTCCCGCCGCGACCGGGATCGGCGGCGGCCGTTCCGGCAGGTCGTAGAGTTTGAGCTGGTCGGTCCGGAAATACGTGCCGTCGAAGGTCGTCCGCTCACCGGACCACAGTCGTCGGATCAGTGCTATGGCTTCGATCAGCCGGTCGTGGCGCTCGCGGTAAGAACCGTACTCACCCGTGCCCGCTTGTTCGTTGACCGCTTCACCCGTCCCCACCCCGAGGAACGTCCTACCGGGCGCGAGGATTTCCAGGGACGCGAACGCCTGCGCGACGACGGACGGGTGGTACCGGTAGGTCGGGCACGTGACACCCGAACCGACACGGATGTCGTGGGTGCGGTCGCAGACCAGGGCCAGGGTCAGCCACGGCGACATCGAGTGTCCCTGGTTGTCCTGCCACGGCTGCAGATGGTCACTCGCCCACACGTACCCGAACCCGGCCCGCTCGGCCGCCACCGCGAACTGCACCAATTCACCGGTGCGGAACTGCTCGTGAGAGAGCACCAATCCCACGTCGGCCGGGGTCGGCCCCGGTGGGCGGGGCCGCACCCCGAACGTTGACACCGCGGCTCCGGCCAGACCGGCTCCGAGGCTCAACCTGCCGAAATCGCGGCGAGAGATCGCCGACCCTCTTCCTCGAGCGCGTCCACGGGGCATGCTCCGACCTCCCGTTCGGTGCAGACATGACCTTGGATACCTCCGATCCGGATGCGTTAAACGAGGACGCCCGAAGGCTGGGATGCCGTCCAGGCACGGCGCAGATTCAGTCCCCCTCCCAATGCCCCGAGCTACCCGCCACACCCGGCCGGGACACACGTCCGCGCATGTCAGATCGCCGTTGTACCGTGGCTCATGCCCCTGACGCCGCGCCGCACAATCCGAATCGGAGCCGTCGCCGTCGTTACGGTGCTCGTCGCCGGGCTCCTCTACACGATGTTCGTGTACCGCCGCATCAACATCTTCGCCCCACCCGAACGGCTCGAATCACTCGGCCGGACATACCTTCTCAGCGCGGACAGCAGCTTCACCCGCGAAGAAACTCGACCAACGCCAACGGCAGCTGTCCGATCACTACACTCTCGAACTCGTCGGCTACCTCCCACCCCGCCACCCCATCTACCAGTTCCAGAACGACACCATCCGGGGCCGAGCGACGACCAGCGCCTACCTGAAATGGGGAGACCGCTACGTCAGCTACTCACTGTCCGGCGGGCCCTGACCCCCATGACTCTCGCCGGCCCGTCGCGCCCGACCCGAACCGGTACCGCGCCCTGGTCAGGAAAGGAATCACGACAAGGGTCGATGACGCACTGAAGGCCGTTGCCACGCCCCGACAAGCTGGGTGCGGCAACGGCCTTCAGAGACCCCTACGCCCCGACGAGCGGGGCGCTAGAACTTCAGCGTCAGACGTGAAGTCAACTTCTCAGCTGAAGGCGGCGAGCGCGCCGACCAGGCCGAGCAGCGCAGCGATGCCCGAGAGCACGCCGCCGACGCCACTGACGACAGGCTGAATCTGCTTGATCAACGCGAGGTCTGCATCAGAAGAACCCATAACTACTCCTCATCCGAATGTCGTTGCGCGGTTGCGCGATCAAGACTGTACTACATACTGTAGTAGCCCGGCCAGGTGCGGGCCTACCGGCTCGAGGTGATCGAGCCGAGCCAGACCTTCGTCGTCGCGGAATCGGGTCTGCGCAATGGTCAGGACATACCCATCGAACGGATCAGACACACACAGGGGTATCCGGTGAGGTGACCACGATCTGGCCTTCCTGCGCGATGAGCACGGCACTAGCCGCCTGCAAAGGCTCGTGGATGACGCTGCATATCTCGTCGCCCGAAGGTTCCCAATTGATTGCTACGCGGGCTTGATCGCTTGCGTGACCGGCCCTCCGCGCCGTGCGGGTCGAAGAGGGAAGCGTCGACCCGCACCGTTCTGCGCCAAAGTCGGGCCGCGTCGATATCTCGCTCTGACGAATGTCGCGAATGCCCCCATGAATTCCGTGGATTCGAGACACTATGGCGATGAACTCCCAGTCCAACCTCGCTGAGATTGCCCGCTCATTCACCGGCGGGGTGGGCGCAAACTTGTCCTTGCGCAACTTTGGATACGCCCCCAATTCCGGCTACCTAGGAAGCTGACCAACATGCGACTCACCTTGACCCGATCCGCAATCCTGACCGCAGGGCTATTCCTGGCCGCAGCCCCGGCAGTCGCCCACGCCCAAGACTCCGTCGGAGGCGGGAGCCTTCCCGCAGGCAGCAGCTACGTCCAGTCGGGTTCCGCTACCCTCTGGGAGGCCAATTGGTTCAACCGGACCTTTACCGAGCAGGAGATCACTAAGTGTTGGGAGGACACTGGCGGCGTCTCAACCGGGGACCTGCCAGGCCCGTGCCCCCATCAACCGATCACCGCTCTGGACCTCGCTTTAGGAAACCTGATGTTCGGCTCCGTGGTTTGATTCAGCGCACTGCCTTTCGGGCCGGCGCCACGTCCTGTGGTGTCGACCCGATCGGTCACCGCAGCGAGGCAACCGCAGACGAGGGTGCCGCCATACCGAAGAACATCGAGGACACCAGACCGAAGTCCAGCTGGGCGGCATCGTAACAACCCGCCAGCGAAGAACTGATCTCGAAAACGGCTGTTTCCCCGGATTCGGGGCCGGCAGATCCCGGTCACCTTTCCGGTCGCGATCGCCATGGCCGGTCTCGAGGACGATGCGCGTTCGGGGCGGCCGCGTAGTCTCCGTACTCGCGCCAGATGCGCGCAACCGTGTCCTACCCGATCCCCACATTTGTCCCGAACAGACGTGAACTCCAATGCATGACACCGTATTTCCTCGGCGGCGGCATCAACGTCGCAGATCTTCACGCAGCATCAGCCGACTGCATAGCCAGCCTCGCGAGCTGATCGTCTCGCATCGTGCGCCAGAGTCGCTTCGCGACTTGCCGTTTGAGGCAGTGCATCGCCTCGCGCGATGTCTTGCCCTCGGCCATCTTCCGCCGGTGGTAGGCGTAGCCGTCGCTGCTGGGTGTCCGGGCCTGGGTGACGGCGACAATATGGATGGCCGAGTTGAGCATTCGGTCGCCGCTGCGAGAGAGCCGGTGGCGCTGCTTGTCGGCGCTGGCGATCTCGACGGGCGCGGTGCCGGTGTAGTTCCCGAACGCGGATTCGTTCGGGAGCCGGGAGGGGTTCCCGGTGCGCGCGAAGCCGTGCGGTGGTCACCGTGCCGACGCCAGGGATCTTCAACAAAGGTACTGCCCACGCATCCCACGACGAAGCGCACCGAGACCTGGAACATCGTGGTCGTCGTCGCCGGGATCTGAGGCGGGTTCGCCGCCGCGGCGACCGAGCAGAGTGGAAGGACGAGGGCCGCGACCGATGCCGCGACTCGGTCCCCCGCGAGTCGGTTCCAGCGCAGGCAATCGACACAATCGCGGCACCGGGTGCCGGCGCTCGTCGCGCCGAACAGCGGGCGCATGTCGAGGACTTCGGCGACTTCTGCGGTTCGGCGTCCATACTTGCTACTACCAGCAACTACGGATACGGACTGGCACCGGGCCAGAAGAAGGCAGCCATGACTTCGATGGACAAGGTCGACTTCAGCGACGTGCGCTGGGGATCGGTGGAGTGGACGAACCTGTGCACGCTGTACCTGCGGTCGTACGAAAGTCATTCGCCAGCACCTATTCTCGGAGATGAAGCGGCCGCCGACGCGGTGGACCGGATCGACTACGACTGGGCCCGAATGCGTCGCCACATGCGGCCCGCATTCAACCAGTATCTGGTGGCCATGCGCGCCAAACAGATCGACGACTGGAGCGCCGACTTCCTCAGCCGCCATCCGGATGCCGTGATATTGCACCTCGGCTGCGGAATGGACGCCCGGGCTTCCCGCCTGCATCCGCCCGCGACCGTGCAGTGGTTCGACGTCGATCAGCCCAATGTGATCGCATTGCGCCGCAGGCTCTACGACGACCGCGCCGGCTACCGCACGATCGGCTCGTCGGTGACGGACGAGGCGTGGCTCGATGACATACCCACCGATCACCCGATGCTGATGGTCGCGGAGGGACTACTCATGTATCTCACCGAGCCCGACGTGCGGGCGCTACTGCAGCGCCTGACGGATCGGTTCGGCAGCGGCGAACTCGTCTTCGACACGCTGTCCCCGTTGGGGCCGCGGCTGTCGAAGATGTTCACCAAGGGCATCGTCAAGTGGGGCATCCGCGACGCCCGCGAGATGGAGCGCTGGAATCCGCGGCTGCGCCTCCTCGATCGAGGCGCTGTGGGAGCGCGCTTCGAACGCATTCCCTCGAAGCCGGTCCGGTTGCTGTGGCGGCTGGTCAACGCCACACCGGTGCGGAATTTCGACGTGCTGAACCGCTTCGCCTTCTGAGTCGCGCTCACCAACAGGCGGCTCGCCGCCTTCCTCGAGACGCGCGGCCTGCGCGCGGTGAACAGCGACCGATCCGAGGAACCGCCGCCCTCGGTCACTACGCTGTCACAAATGTCGATGAACTTCATGCTGGGCTTCGTGCCGAACACCGACCTCTCTGCCTTCGGGGCTGACGCCGAATCAACGATCGAATTCGACGGCGCGAGCCGCAGCACCGCGGCCGGCCCGTCGGCCGCGCAGATCGGCGCGCACGTGCTGCTCGTGGATCCAGGTCTCGATCTCCAGCGGCTTCCGCAGCTCTCCGAGCCGCCCACGGGAACGGTGCTCGTCACCCTCGGTGGCACGAGCGACGTCTACGCGGTCCAGTCGTTCGGCGACGACCCTCGCCTCCGAGTGCTCGCCGAGCGCGAGATCGCCGAAGACCTCGGGGCCCCGCTCGACGCCGAGGCGGTTTTCGAGACCGAGGACGACCCGGAGGACGCGCACCTGGAGTTCGCCTGCCGCCTTGCCGGGATCACGGTCGAGGAGCTGTGGAACCTCGAGTGGGCGCCGCTCGCGTCGGGCAGGGACGGGTTCTTCGGCCGCCTCTTCGGTCGCTGAGCCCGGTTCGGATCACGCCGAGTCCCGCGGCCCCGACATGGCGGCATCTCACCCGACACCAAACCTTGACGGACCGAACGGGGCCGTGTGTGACACACATGTGAACCGTTGCGGGTGAAGCTGTTCGCGGTCAGCGCCCGGACCCGGCGTTGGTCAGACACGCCGTCGGCCGCCGACGTGGATCGCGGCGCCCCGTATTGCGCTAGCGCGGCGCCAGCCTCGTGCATGCCCGGCGCAGCATCGACATCACGACCACCGGGTGGACGACACGGACCGGCGCGAAATAGACGCGTCCGCGCCAGCCCCTCAGGCGCACAACCGTTGTCACGCGGACGAGTCCCGCCTCGGCATCGACCGCGACGCCGGCCCGGAAATCGAGGTGTCGGTCGTCGACGGAGATCAACGCCTCCCCGTCCTGCACACGCGACACAGCGAAAATGTCGCGGCCACCGCGGGGCACACCGATCAGCGGAACCAGCAACTGCCGCACCGCAAAGGCGAGACGGATCCAGATCGGGCTCGAGCCGACGGCGAACACCGTCTCCGCCCACACGCGCGGATCGTCGGTGGCGCCCGGCGGAAGTGGCGCTGCCACGACATCCACGAAATCCGGGCGCGGGATGTCCTCGAGGGCAAGGGACCAGAACGATGGAAGCCGCATGCCGCCATCTTGCCGCGACCGCGCGACGCAATCCAGACCGAGTGGGCTCAATCACCTCCCGCACAGGTCGGGCGCCGGAGTCGCCGGTCGGCAGCGTTGTCGCCGGCGGGTTGGCGAGGTCGATCCGGACCTGATGCGTGATCCCGGATCGACTGGAATGGAACGCATTTCACGGTTGATCAGCGATGCAGACATCACCGCCATCCTCAACGATGATGTGCACGCTATCCCTACCCGGGACATCGGCTGCCATCGTCGCGGATCAGCGGTGCACCACTTCGAGTACCCGGCGCGCCATGTGTGCCATGCCCGCGGCGTTCGGGTGCAGCGGGCTCGCAGACGGCCCGGCTTGGCGTCCCTCGAACCACCGCTGATCGGGAGCGGCACACGCGTCGTGCCCGTGCGACGTTGTGGCGACGTCGACGAACTCGGCACCGGACGTCGCGGCCGCCGTCGCCAGGACACCGTTGAACATCGCGAAGAAGCCGTTGACCCAGACGGCGTCGGCGTCGCTGATCGGGAGGTTCGGCCAGCATCCGCGGTCACCGAAGATTCCGCCGTGCCCGACGAGAACGATGCGCGCGGCAGGCGCCTTCACCCTGATTGCCACGAGCGTCGACCACACCTTCGGGCCTATATCCGCCAGGGCCACTACCGCGTCGCGAATGAATGCCGGATTGGTGCGACATCCCGCATCACCGCCGGGTCCACTGGCGTAGCACCGGGAAATCAGTGTGGGCCAGCGAATGTCGTTTCCGCCGATGCTGACGGTCACAAGCGTGGTGTCCGACGGCATCCGATCGATCTGCGGAGGCACCGCACCGGTCGACGTCTGCTGCGGGGTGTTCGTCACATTCTCGGTCCGTGCACCGGAGCATGACAGGTTGAGGAACGACGCCGCATCTACGCCCCGCGCGACGAGGTTCGGATAGCCGAGGTCGGAGCGCTTGCACCCGTTGGTCTGCGCGATCCGGTCGAGCGACGGTCCGGCGGCGCGGGAATCACCGAGCGCGACGTACCGCACCTTCGAGTTCGCAGGGGCGGCCGACGCTGTGGCCGGGGGCACCAGTGAAACTGCTGCAACGGTCGCGACGACGGCTGCGGTCACTGCGGCACGAACTCCAACAGGCCTTCTCATGATTACCAGTATCCGCGACGAGCGCCGTGACATCGGGGAGGCTCATACGCAGTGGTCTCTGTGTCGAAAGACCACGAGGGGCTTCGGCGACGCAGCGGCCAGGTTCGAGTCCCGGCACTGCTGCTGGGCTATTCGTACTGGAGCGAGGGATAGGCAGCTGTTTCGCCGCGTCCGTCCGGAGTCAGGTCGAGAATGCCCCAGATCGGCCAGACCTGGTCGAGGGGGGCTGCTGTCGCCGCGCACGAACGTCAGCTCGCTCGCCCACCGGTGGTGGATCCCATCCTCGTCGCGTGAGTACACATTGAGGACCGGAAGCTGTTCGCCCTCCGGCGTTTCCGCGTGATAGTCGCGGTTGAAGGTGTTGTTCCGCGAGGACAGGAACCGCACGTTACGCCAGCCGCGTCCTCGCGCGTAGGTGCCCAACCGTGCGGGGTCCGTCTTCGCGACCACGACGAGGTTGATCCGATCGGAGAGGTGCGGAGCAGGACCGTCGAGCCCGTCGACGACCGAGGTGCACGACGGGCACGGCTGGTCGACGAGCGGCAGCTCGGCTGTCTTGCCCCCGGAGACCCCCGCTCGCGGGTCTTTCGACCAGCGCGGGAACATCATGTGGTAGATGACCAGGGTGTCCTTGCCCGGCGCGAACAACTCCGTGCCCTTGGGAGTCATTGCGCATACTTCCCGTGTTGTTAAGTACGTTCTTCACCGCGGGCCGGCGTCGAACATCGCGAAGAGGGTGTTGAGACCTTCCGCCAGCAGTGGATGCGTGAAGATCGCGTCCGCCATGGCGGTGTACGTGAGCTTTCCCAGCATCGCGACCTGGATCACGGTCATGACCTCGCCGCCTTCACTGCCGAGGACCGCGCAGCCCAGGATCTGCCCGCTGTCCGCGTCGACGACCGCCTTCATGAAACCGCGGGTCTCGCCGGTCTCGATGGCCCGGACAACGGCGCTCATCGGGAGCTTCGACACCCGAACCGCGCGTCCCTGGGCCCTGGCCTCGCGTTCGGTCAGGCCGGCGCGTCCGAGTTGCGGGTCGATGAACACCGTGTACGGGACGATCCGGTCCCGCGTGCTCACCTTCCGGTGCCCGATCAAGTTGGCGGTCAGGATGCGGTAGTCGTCGTAGGACGAGTGGGTGAAGGCCGGTCCGCCCGTGACGTCGCCCATCGCATAAACGCCGGCGACACTGGTTTGCAGGTACTCGTCGACCTCGATGAAGCCGTGGCCGTCGAGACGGAGCCCCGCCGCTTCCGGGGCGAGGGCGTCGGTGTTCGGGATCCGGCCGATGCCCGACAGCAGGTGCGAACCCACCAGTTGCCGCTCACCATCGTCGGTGTGGACGGTCAACCGCACGCGGGCGCCGTCGGCGCGCTCGACCCGGACCGGCGTCGACGAGGTCAGGACCGTGATCCCGTCATCACGGAAGATGGCGGCCACCTCGTCGGAGACGTCCTCGTCCTCGCGGGTCAGCAGCCGTGAGGACCTCTGGATGATGGTGACCTCGCTGCCGAACCGGCGGAACATCTGCCCGAACTCGAGCGCGATGTATCCGCCGCCGAGGATGAGCAGGTGCTCCGGGAGCACATCCAACTCCATGATCGACGTTGAATCGAGCACGGGTACGGCGCCGGCGCCGTCGATCGCCAGCGGCCTGGGACGAGCGCCCGCGTCGATGACGACTGTCGGCGCGCTGATCTGCCGTGTCCCGCCGTCCGTCAAGGTGACTTCGACCGACCTCGGCCCCGTGAACCGGGCCTCGCCTTCGATCAAGTCGAGCCCGTGCTGTGTCAGGCGGCCGGCGTAGTTCTCCCGCGCCCCGGCGACCACGGCCCGTTTGCGCTCGCGCACGGCGGCCAGGTCCACCGACACCGGGCCGACACGCACCCCGTACTCCCCACCGCGGCGTGCCTGGTAGGCCAGGCGCGCGCTGGCCACCATCGTCTTCGTCGGGGTGCAACCTGTGTTGACACAGACACCGCCGAGTCGACCACGCTCGACCAGCGCGACCTGCCGGCCCGCTCTCGCCAGCTCGATCGGGAGTAACCGGCCGCCCTGGCTGGTCCCGATCACGATCGCGTCGAACTGCTCATCGGTCATCACTCCGCGTCCCTTCGACAGCTGTGACTCGATGTCTCTGTCTCGGCGGCTACGGCCAGTCGCGAGAGGGCCAAATCCCGAATGTCGAAAGGCGATTGGTGATGCCCACTGGGCACCGCCGACAGGCGGATGGCAGACGCCTATCGGCCATCGGTCAGTCCGCGACCGTCCCTTCGTACCGGTGCACGACGTACGCCTCCGCGTCTGCCACAGGGCCGCTGTTCACCCAGCGCGGACGCTCGCACGGTCCGGTCGTGTCCTCCGTCAGGGATCTCCACGTGCTGTGTGCCAGGCGGTCGACCTCGGGTTGCGGCACGTCCCGACGCTCGACGACATCGAATGCAACTGTCTTCTGGTTCACACCCATGCCCGCCACCATAGGCACGGCCGGAGCACATTCCGGCGTCATCGCCAACCTGATACCGACTCGTCATCGCCCAATACCCGAAGCGTTCACGTGTTGTACCCCAGATGATTTCAGCGACAGCCCCTCAACACAGGGGGACGTTGCCCGATCCACGTCCGACGCTACTCAGTTCATCGGTCGTCTCGATCTCACTTCCGCACGGCCGACACCAACCATCGACGCCCCGGGCGTACCTGCCACAGTGAGGACCGTTCGGGAAGGGTGCGTCCGTATCGCTCGGCGAGTTCGTCGATCGTGGCCACGGTGGCCCGCCAGCCGTAGGAATCGAACCAGGCCACCGGATCGGCGGGACCGTTCGAGTGCAGCATGGCCAGCCATTCCTCCCGATTGATCGGACCGTCGCGGAACAGGGGCGCGTCGCTGATCGCGGCCGCAACGTCGACGTTGGTGATCGTCGCACCGATCGCGCTGGCCGGCGCGGACAGTTCACCGACACGTCTCATCAGTGCGTCGACCGCCTCGTCGGGGAGATACATCAACAGACCTTCGAGAATCCACGCCGTCGGGACATCCGGTGCGAACCCGGCATCACGGAGGGCCGCCGGCCAGTCCTCGCGCAGGTCGATCGGCACGACCGCGCGGGTCGCCGCCGCGGGCGCCGCCCCACCGAGGACCTCGGTCTTGAAAGCCACCATGTCGGCGGTGTCCAGCTCGTAAACGGTGACGGGCTCGGGCCACCGCAACCGGAAGGCGCGCGTGTCGAGTCCCGCGCCGAGCAGGACAACCTGCCGGCAACCGGACGCCACCGCGTCCAGAACGAAGTCGTCGAGGAACTTCGTCCGCGCCGCCACCCAGGTCGTCAGCTCCTCGAGACTCCCGCTGTCGAGCTGCTCGGTCGGCGGTTGCCAACCCGACCGACGGACGAACTCGCCCGCCCACGGGTCGTCGACCAGGTGATCGTCACGCGCGGTCTCCAACGCGCGCGCCGCCGCGACGAACACTGCCGTCGCGCCCACTCCGCGTGGTTGATTCATGGCAGTACCTCCTCGATTCACCGTCGATTGTCCTCCCGGTGACCGGGACCGCGCCTCACCGAGCCGAGGCCGGTCAATATGGTCCAGATCACACGATCGTCGGAGACTGGAGGCAGAACCCATGAGCGCGAACCGTTTCGTCGGCAAGGTCGCATTCATCACCGGAGCGGCGCGCGGTCAGGGCCGCGCCGAGGCGGTGCGCCTGGCGGCCGAGGGCGCCGACATCATCGCCGTCGACGCCTGCGCCGACTTCGCTTCCACGTCCTACGACGGTGCCACCGAGGCGGATCTGGCCGAGACCGTCGCACTCGTCGAGGGCCTCGGTCGCAAGATCGTCGCCACCAAGGCCGACGTGCGCGACTTCACCGCGATCTCCGAGGCCCTCGCGAACGGCATCGCCACGCTCGGCCGCCTCGACGTGGTCGTCGCGAACGCCGGAATCTGCTCGGGCGCCATGTCGTGGGAGATCACTCCGGAACAGTGGCAGGAAACGCTCGACGTCAACCTCACCGGCGTGTTCTACACCTGCAAGGCCGCGATCCCGCACCTCATCGAGCAGGGCGAGGGCGGCGCGATCGTCATCACCAGTTCCGTCGCTGGACTGCGGGGCCTGCCGTTCCTCGGCCACTACGTCGCCAGCAAGCACGGCGTCACCGGGCTCGCGAAGACCCTCGCGGTCGAACTCGGCGCGCACAACATCCGGGTCAACACCGTCCACCCCAACGGCGTCGAGACGGGCATGCAGGTCAACGACATGCACGCCCTGGTCCAGCAGTACGCCACCACGCTGGCCCCGATCTTCATGGGCAGCCTCCCCGACCAGATCAGCCAGCCCGAGGACATCGCCAACGCCGTCGCGTGGCTCGCGTCGGACGAGGCCCGGCACGTGACCGGGATTCAGCTTCCCGTCGACCTGGGCACGCTGATTCGCTGACCGCCACCACAGACCGCTGCGGCGTGCACGTGATCGGTGCATCCTGATCACGTGCACACCTTCGAGGTCTGGGCCCCGATCCCCGGTTCGGTCCGCGTCCGTGTCGACGGCACGGATCACGCGATGACGCGCTCCCCGGACGGTTGGTGGCGCGCCGACGTCGACGCCGGTCCGACGGCCCGGTACGGGTTCGTCCTCGACGACACCGACACCGCGCTCCCCGATCCGCGGTCACCCCGACAGCCCGAGGGCGTCCACCTGCCGTCGCAATTGCACGAGCTCGACCGGGCGCGGTGGTCGGACGACGCCTGGACGGGCCGGCAGCTCGCCGGCGCCGTGGTCTACGAGCTCCACATCGGGACGTTCACCCCGGAGGGCACATTCGACGCCGCGATCGAGCGCCTCGATCACCTCGTCGACCTGGGTGTCGGATTCGTCGAGGTGATGCCGGTGGCGGCCTTCAACGGCACGCACAACTGGGGCTACGACGGCGTGCTCTGGTACGCGGTCCACGAGGCCTACGGCGGCCCCGACGGCCTGCAGCGCTTCGTCGACGCCTGCCATCGTCGCGGGCTCGCGGTGGCCCTGGACGTCGTCTACAACCACTTCGGACCGTCCGGCAACTACACGGATCGCTTCGGGCCGTATCTCGCGGACGGCGGGAACTCGTGGGGCCGGACGATCAACCTGTCCGGGCCGGGCAGCGGTGAGGTGCGCCGGTTCATCGTCGACAACGCGCTGCGGTGGTTCCGCGAGTTCCACGTCGATGCGTTGCGGCTGGACGCGGTGCACGCCCTCGTCGACCACAGCGCCACACACCTCCTCGAGGAGCTGTCGATCGAGACGCACCGGCTGTCGGCGCACCTGCGCCGCCCGCTCACCCTGATCGCCGAGAGCGACCTCAACGACCCGAAGATCGTCACTTCCCGGGCGGCGGGCGGTTACGGGCTCGACGCGCAATGGGACGACGACGTCCACCACGCCATCCACGCCGCGGTCTCCGGCGAACGCCAGGGCTACTACGGCGACTTCGGATCGCTGCAGGCACTCGCCCACACCCTCACCCACGGCTACTTCCACAACGGGACGTACTCGGCGTTCCGGGGCCGAAACCACGGCCGCCCCATCGACATTCGACGCATCCCGGCCGACGCGATGCTCACGTACACCTGCACCCACGATCAGATCGGGAACCGCGCCACCGGCGACCGCCCTAGCACGTACCTCACCGACGGCCAGCTCGCGATCAAGGCCGCGCTGGTGATGTGCTCGCCGTACACGCCGATGCTCTTCATGGGCGAGGAATGGGGGGCGCGAACACCCTTCCAGTACTTCACGTCCCACCTGGAACCCGAATTGGGCCAGGCGACGGCGGAGGGTCGGCGCCGCGAATTCGCCGAGCACGGCTGGGACACCGACGACATCCCGGACCCGCAGGACCAACGGACGTTCCAGCGCTCGAAACTCGACTGGCACGAGCGCGACGTCGAGTCACACGCGCGACTGCTCGACTGTTACCGCAGCCTGATCGCGCTGCGCCACGCGCGCCCGGACATCAGCGACCCGTGGCTCGAGCACCTCAGGATCGAGTACGACGAGGACGAGCGGTGGATCGCCCTGATCCGCGGAAACCTGCGGATCGCATGCAATCTCGGGACCGCACCGGTGACCGTGCCGGTCGGCGGCGCCCCGGTGCTGTGGTGGGACGCGCCGGAGGTCGACGAGACCGCGTCGGCGGTCGTGGTGCCCGGCCACTCCTTCGTCGTGCTCGAGGCCTCGCCGCGCCCGGTCAGAACGGGACGGCGGTGACCACGACGTTCTCCGGATAGGTGCCCACATCAGCGATCGTCACAGGTGTTCTGCGACATCACCGTTCACTGAATCCCTCGCTCGCGGCGGCGTGCCGCGTCGAACAGTGAGGGCGGTCTATACGGTGACGTCCGAGTAGGGCATGTGCTCGGACACCCAGGGGAACACGACTTCCATGAGAAGCAGCACGATCGCGACCGCGAGAAGGATCGCCAGTAGGGCCTTCACCGGTCGGGGGCCGGGAAGCGCGTGCCAGAGATAGCCGTACATTCATCGCTCCTGCAATGCCGCGGGACTGTGGCCCGAGGACTTCGGGATTGTTTCGACGAGCATCGCATGCACGATCATGCGCTCGGCGTTCGAGAACAGCGGATGGCACGTGGTCATCGTCAGCATGCTTTCCAGCCCGGGGCCGGGCTCGGCCCACGGGGCGCCGGGCAGCGGGTTGACGACCTCGACGTCGGTGGGCGCGGTGATGTGGCGGCCCTGGACGTGGGCGTAGTCGCCGTCCGAGACGCGATCGGTCTGCTCGGGGCTCAGACAGGCTTCCGCCGCAGCACGCCTCTCGGGCGAGGAGGTCTCGAGCGGGAGCACTCGGTAAGTGACCCATCGGAATTCGGTCTCCACGACGACTGCATCGCAAGCGTCGAGTCGATCCAGGTACTGGAACACCGCACCGGTCCCGATGCGATGCCCGGCGAGCGCGAAGTTTCCGGGCTCGCCGGGCATCTGTGTGTCGACGTAGTGGCCGGGACCGGCCCGCAGGTCCTCGTTGCGTGTGCCCTCGACGACCGCGTAGGCGGCGTCGAGGGCGGGAATGTGAACGCGCGCGAACCCCTCGCCGAGCGCCGGGGTCGGCGGGGCGACCGGCTCGTCACCGGTCGCCCCTCTGCTCCAGGATTCGTCCAGGCTGTTGTCGACCTCGTCCTGCAACCGCCCCGAGACGATGTTGGTCCAGAACGCCTCGTAGAAGACGAAGAGCAGGAGGACGACCCCGGCCGTGAGGAGCAGTTCGCCGGCGACCCCGCCTGCATTCGGCCGAGCCTGTTCCGGCCCAGGAACTTTGGTATCGCGCATGGGCCGGAGCCCCCTCCACAGATGAGTCGAACTAGCTAGCTGCCCAGGTTGATCGCAGCGCTCCCGGCGCCGCCGAGCAGATCATAGAGAAGGACGGACAGTCGACCGAGACCGTCGATCACGGCAGAACCCGTCGTCTGGACGTCGAAGGTAAGAGAAAGCGGGAGGATGAGCACGGAAGATTCTCCTTTCGGGGCGGCCGAACGATCGGCCGCGACATTCCTGGTCCGCTGGTGAGCGGTATTCGATCGGTGCGGCAGCGGTGCGGGGCGGATGCGGCCGAGGAGGTCGCACCCGCCCCACTACCGTGTGCCGGCTGAGGGGCTAGCCCGCGCCGGACACCCGCCTGCGATTACGCAGGGTCAGCCATGCGCCACCGGCGATCAGCGCGAGCGCTGCACCGGCGAGCCAGATGACGTTCGCACCCGTCACAGGCAGGGACGGCGACTGGTCCGGAGCAGGCTTGCCCGGAGCCGGCTTGCCCGGCGCACCGTTGTGGCCGGTCTCGCCCGGCTTCTCCGGCGAACCAGGTCCACCCGGCTGGCCCGGCTGACCCGGCTGACCCGGCTGGTTGGAGACCGGAGGGGTCGGCCACTCGGAGCCCGACCCCGGCGGGATCAGCGAGCCACCCCACGGCGGCAGCGGGATCGGAATCGGGATGATGATCAGCCCGTTGCTGCTGGTCTTGTTCTCGAGTCCCAGCACCACCGATCCGTTCGCGTCGCCGGTGAGCGTGACGGAGGTTCCGGTCGGCTCGCCGTCGATCTTGGCGACGTCCGCGCTTCCCTCCTTGACGCCCCACACCACGTCGCCCCACTTGACGTTGCTCACGTCAGTGTGGGCGCCGGTCTCGACGAAGGTGATCTCGGTGTCGAGCGGGAACTGAACCCGGCCGTCGACGACGGCGGCGTCGCACTGGGCGGTCGGGGTGACCGAGCCACCCGGCTTGACGTCGAGGACGCAGGAGCGCGCCTCGTCGTCGACGTCCGTCCACGTTGCCGTGACCTGGAACGTCGTGGACGGGTCCTTCGTGACCTGGTTGCCCTTGGGGCCGGTCACGATCTTCTCGATGTCCACGTCCGCGGTCGGGATCGGGCGGTTGTGGATCTCCACCTTCGCCTCGGCTCCGGGCACGATCGCGACGGTATTGCGGTAGTCCGCGTCACCGGCGTCCTCAGCCACCCAGTAGTACGGCCGCGCCCAGTCGATGCCGGGCACAGGGTTGGGATCGACCTCGGAGAAGGTGACCACGGTGTTCCGCGGCAGAACGTCGCCGGACTTCCAGCTGAAGCCGTTTCCTGCGTTGAGGATGATCGTCTCACCCACTGCCGGGAAATCGGTGCCCGCGGGAAGCGCCGGATCGATTCCGTCGATCCGAACCTTGAACTCCGCGCCTGCGGGCAGGTCGGAATCAGTGGCCCGGACGGGGTCGTCGCCGTCGAGGATGAACTTCGTGAACTCGACCGAGCCGAACTTCCACAGCGCCTCGTTCGACAGCGTGATCAGACGCCCGTCGGTCGGGTCATCGGAGACGATTCCCGTCGCGGTGCCGTCGGCGTTGGAGATGAGCCACGATTCCCCGCTGGGGTCGGTGCCCCACGAGATGGTGCCCCACTCGACGCCGGCGACATCGGGACGACCGGTCTCGGTGAAGGTCACCTCGGTGCCGACCGGGAGGTCGACGCCTAGCGGCGTGGCCACGCCCTTCTTGACGGTCAGCGACTCGGTGCGGTACTCCACACCGTCCTTCCAACGCGCCTGGACCGTGAACTCGACGTCATCGCCGACCGTGCCGGCGGCCTCGCCACTGACCTGCTTGAGGACGCGCAGCGTGCCGTCGTTCTTGTCGACGTAGTTCGTCACCTCGACCTTGCGCAGGTCCTTGCCGATGGTCACCACGCCGTCTTCACCGATCGTGACATCCCCGGTGTACGCGGGCACGCCGTAGGCGAGACCGTTGCCGTTTGCCGGAACCGTCTCGGTCAGCGTGACCTTGGTGCCGCCGGGCAGGTTCTCACCGAACGGAACCACAGTGCCGTCCGACGGGAGCGTCAGCGTCTTGGACTGCGGGTTGCCTTCCTCGTCGTCCCACGTGGCGAGCACGTCGAACGTCTTCGGCACCTCCTTGTTGAACGCCTCCGGACCCGTGAGCTTCTTGCTCAGCTCGAAGGTGCCCTGCGTGATCGTCGCCTCGTTGGTGACGGAGACCGTGTTCGCAGCCGCATCGGTGCCGATGACGAGCGTCTTCGGCTCGATGACCGGCGCCGACCACGTCACACGGTCGGTGTCCGTCGGCTTGACCTCGGTGAAGGTGACCTTCGCTCCGATGGGCAGGTTCTTCAGATCGAAGGACCCGCCGCGCTTCAGCGTGAACGGGCGGATCTCGTTACCGGAGCCGTCACCGAGGTCGATCTCCGCGTTGACGACGAAGGCCTCGTCGCCGGTGAGTTCGCCGAGCGCGTCACCGATGACGGTCTTGGTGATCTTCGCCGAGCCCAGCACGGCCTTGTTGACCAGCTTGACCTCGACGTTGCTCTTCGGCGCGATGGTCACCAGAGCCTGGGTGCGGTCCGCGTTGAGCGTCACGCCCTCTGCCGGGCGGAACGTCCCCTGCTCGAAGTAGACGCCGTCGACCTTGGGCAGGTCGATCTCGGACAGGCGGATCTGCCAGCCGGTGCCGCGGGGGTAGAACCCGCTGACCGGCGTGCCGTCGGCCTTGACCTTGACGTTGTACGTCTCCGACGGCTTGTCCGTCTCCGGGTTCTTCCCGGGGGCGAACTCCTCGACCTTCACGGTGAACTCGGTGCCCTCCGGGAACTTCTCGGAGGAGGAATCGATCTGCTTCAGCAGCGAGAACGAACCGCGCGACACACCCTGGCCGGTGCCGCCACCGCCCCACTCCTGCTTGACGCTGTACGAGAGATTCGGGCCGCCCTCGTAGGCGAGCGTGTTGCTGTACTGCGTGCCGCGATCGTCCAGCCCGCCGCTGGCGGTGCAGAGGGTGTAGGAGATGTAGTACCGCGTCTCACGGTTGTAGTCGTTCGCCTCCATCGGGAGGGTGAAGTCGAGCCCGTCGGCGGTGCGGGTGACCGAGGTGGCGGCGGTAAGGTCGCGATCCGGGTTGGCAGG
The DNA here is from genome assembly GCF_040024445.1 of Prescottella soli. Classification (NCBI taxonomy): domain Bacteria; kingdom Bacillati; phylum Actinomycetota; class Actinomycetes; order Mycobacteriales; family Nocardiaceae; genus Rhodococcus; species Rhodococcus (subgen. Prescottella) soli. The sequence goes on along the minus strand of NZ_CP157276.1, from coordinate 5,344,773 downwards.
GTTCTTGCCGAGGAAGTCCTTCGCGACGACCCTCAGATTGAGATTCTTCTTGAGATCGTTGCCAACCTCGCACACAGTCAACGTGTCGGTGAACGTGTCATGGATGACCGCCGGGGCGTCGAGACCCTCGAGATGGTGTCCCGGGATTTCCACGTTCCAGTCGATGGTCGTGCCGGCCGACTGCTTCTCGCCGGCGACGTCCTTCGACTCGGTGTTGATCTTGCCGCTCTTCTTGCCGGTGAAGCCGGGGCCCTGCACCGAGTTCTCGACCGGCTTGCCGTTGACGGTCGCCGAGTTCGTGAACTTGTCCGAGGAATCCGGAACCTCGTCGCCGGTGAGGCAGGTCCGGTAGCTCACGTAGTAGTACTGCTTCGGGTCGATCACCGTGCCGGCCTTCGGCGTGATCGTCACGTTGAAGCTCTTCGCGCCGGCGGGGGCGGCGGAAACGATGTCGAACTGACCGGTGACATCGGTGCGTCCGACGCCCGAGCCGTCCAGCCCGGGAAGGCGGTTGGCACGCTCGATCTTCAGCTGCAGGCCGTCCGTGCAGACAGCATGATCGCCGCCGAGCGTCTCCGCGATGGTGACCTTGCTGTCGGGGCTGGCGTCGATGAAGCTACCCGGGACCATGATGGTCCAGGCGGCCTCCTTGTAGCGCTCACCCTGAAGAAGCTGGCCGGACTTCGACGGCCCGGTCTGCGGCTCCCAGTCCTGGCCGACGCCCGGGCCTGCCACGTCCTTGCCGCCGATGTTCACGGAGTTGTCGTAGACGGTGCCCTTGGGATCCACCTCTCCGCTGGCCGAGCACGAGGTGTACTCGACGCGGTAGAGCAGGTCGGACTTGAAGGCCTCACCGTTGTCGATCGTGATGGTGACGGGAGTACCCGCGCCGCCGGCCTGGGTCACAGTGACGCCGCCGGGGACATCCTTCAGTTCGCCCGGGCGACCGGCGAGCAGCTTCGCGTTGAGCCGACCGTCCTCGCACAGCGTCATGTTGTCCGAGAGCGTGTCACTCAGGGTCACCGAACCGGTGTTGCCTCCGGCCAGCGCGGCCAGATCGGCTCCGGGGATGTCGATGGTCCAACGCACGGCCTGCTTGATGTCCTGGAGCTTTCCGGACTTCTTGGCCACGCCGAGGTCCTTGCCGTCGCTGATGCCACCCTTTCCGGGCAGATCGACCGGCGTGACCTTCTCGTTGATCTCGAAGTTGACGATCTCGGACGTGGTGTACGCGACCGCCCTCGAGTACACGAGGAAATCGCCGTGCACCTCCGAGGGGCGATCGGTCACGGCGTCGGAGAGCACGCAGGTCATGAGATTGGTGGAGGCCTTCAGCTCGCAAGTGCCCCAGACAGTCCCGTCTTCGCCCTCGAGTTTGAACGCGGGGTTGTCCCCGAGTTTCAGCTCACCAGGGAATTTGACCGTGAACTCGTCGCCAGGCTTCGGATCGGCGTTCCGCGCGTCCCACGTGCCCTTGACCGTGACGGAATCCCCGACCTTGATCTGCTGGCCGTTCTTTCCCTCGACCTGGACGTCGGTGATCTTCACCTCGATACCGGAGTTGACTCCGCGCGGGATGACCGCCGCCGCGGCTCGCTGCGCCGTCGTGGGGGCCACGCTCGTCGTGGTCGCGGGCGCCTTCGATGTGGACTCAGCCGGTGCCTTCGTCGTGGTCGTGGTCGCGGGCGACTGCGACGTGGACGCGGCCGGCGCCTTCGTCGTGGTCGCGGGCGACTTCGACGTGGGTGCGGGCGACTTCGACGTGGGTGCGGAGCTCTGTTCCGTTGTCGAGGGTGAACTCTCGGCGGTGTGCGTCGGCGCAGGGGTGGTCGTGGTTCCGCTCGGGTTCGCCGAGGCAACCGGGGCGATGGAGAACGAAGTTATGACCAGCGCCAAAACCGCAAAGATCATCCCCAGCGCCGCCCACCGAGACACCACCTCCTCTCCGGCACGACGCAGGAAGACACGTTTACGCATGAAGAACACCTCTCGTACAACAACCACATGGTCCATCGCACGCCTGACTAGAGGTTCGGCGACAGATCACGGCAAAACGGACAAACACCTGATATACACGAGAGGACGACACGCAAGTTGATACAAAAGTAGCCCCACCGCGGGCGCCAGATCGCGATCGGCATTTCCGACCCCACGGAAAACACGATGCGCCACTGCGCAATTCAGAACTGCACCGCTTCCCGAAAGCGAAACGAGGAGCATCCGCAGGCCGACCGCGAGATTCACCCTCCATTTCATCCCCCCGTTCTCCGGAAAGTGATCTAAGACACCGGAGCACAGTGCACTTCGCGCCTCACACAGTGGGAGCACGTCGGAAGCGTCCGTACACCACTGCGCCACAGGTGGTCCGGCACGATGAGAAGCGAGACTCGCAAGATAAGTGCACGGATAGCGCCCCGTGGGTGGTCGGCTTCGGACCACGTGCGTGATCGCGTAGTGATCAACAGTCGTGCGGAACGAAGGCTGATTTCGAGTGCCGCCACCGACGTCGGGGACGGGTTCAGTGGAGACGTGTTCCTTCGCAGCGATTACCGCCCGCAGCTCGGCTGCATCGGGACCTCGAGCAGAGCCTTGCGCGGACCAGCGCCGCGCAGATCGGACAGATCAGAACGGGACGGCCGTGACCACCACATTCTCCAGATAGGTGCCCCGCCCCTGGGCATCCTTGACGACCTCGCCACCACACGTCACCAGATGCAGTTCCCGCGGGCCGCCCGCGCCCTGGAACGCCCACTCCGGCAACGCCTGTTTCACGAACCGCTCCATACGCGTGATCTTCCAGCGTGTGACGACGCCGTCCTTCGTCAGATAGACCGCGTCGCCGGGGTACAGGGTGTGCATCCAATACAACGCGCCCTCACCCTGATTCGCGTTGTCCACATGCCCGGCCACCAGAATCCCGCCGTCCGCAGCATCGATCGGCGCCGACCCCGTCCAGTACGTCACCTGCGCCACATCACGCGGCAACAACAGGCTCCCGTCCGAGGCCAACCCCAGCTGATCCAACGCCGTCTCCACCCCGATCGCCGGAATCACCAGATGATCGTCCGGCAACGGCCCGAACGGAATCTGCGGCCGATTCGCCGGGTCCGCCGCCGCCGGCCCCGGCTTGCGCGGCTTGCCACCGCCGCCGATCGACGGCACCGGACCCGCCACCGGATCCACCACCCCGTCCGGAGACAGGCCGAACGTCGACTTCGGCACCGGCGCCGACGCAGCCGGCGCGGGCTGCATCCCCCGAAAGACCAGAAAACCACCACCGCTGAGCAAGACCAACGCGATCACAATCGTCAGGATCGAACCGCCCCGACCCGACGGTCGATGTGCCGCATGCCTGCCCACGATGGAAGTCCTCCGTTCACACTGGGTTCTCGGAACAGCCGAGTGGCCCGAGGCGATTACACCTCGGGCCACTCGGTCACTCATCAGCGATCGTCACAGTTGTTCTGCGACATCACACTTCATTCGTTGCCCTGGTTCCGCCGACGCAGCGCGAAGAGCAGCACACCGCCCGCGGCAACCAGCAGCACCAGACCACCGGCAACGAGTCCGGCGTTCATACCGCCGTCACTGTCGGCGCCCAGACCCGAGTCGATCAGCGCACCGGTCTCGGTGTCGGAGTTGCCGGTCGTTCCCTGGTCTCCCGACTTTCCGCCGTTGCCGCCGTTGCCGGCGTTCTCGGAGTCAGCGGGGGTTCCGGGGTTACCGGGATTGCCGGGGTTGCCGGGCGTTCCGGGATTACCGGTTTCCGTTCCCCCACCAGGAGTGTTCGAACCGCCGGGAGTGCCCGAACCAGTCGAGCCAGCCGAGCCCGAGTTCTCCTGCGAGCCAGCCGCAAGGGAGCCAGCCGCCAGCGAGCCGGCGCCGAGCGAGCCAGCCGCAAGCGATCCCGCATCCAGCGAACCGGAGTCCAGTGAACCGGAGCCCAGCGATCCCGCGTCCAGCGAACCGGAGTCCAGCGAACCAGCGCCGAGCGAACCGGAGTCCAGCGAACCAGCGCCGAGCGAACCCGCCGCAAGCGAACCCGCGTCCAGCGAACCGGAGTCCAACGAGCCGGCCGCAAGCGAACCCGCCGCAAGCGAACCCGCTGCAAGCGATCCCGCTGCTAGCGAGCCGACACCCAGGGAACCGAGCGAACCGGTACCGAGCGAACCGAGCGAGCCCGTTCCGCCGGGCTGCTCACCCGCCGTGACCGTCGCTTTCGACTCATCCGAGTCGACGGGCGTGCCTGACGGCGGGTTACCGGTCGCCGTGGCCACGTTGTCGACCTTGCCGGCCTTCATGTCCTCAGCCGTGAAGACGTAGGTGGCCGTGCATGTCACCGAGTTGCCGGGTTCGAGCGACTTTGCTTTGTCCGGGCACTGGACCTTCGGCGATCCACCCGACCCCGTGAAGGTGCCCTCCTTGACCTCGACGTCTGTCAGGGTCTGGTCACCGGTGTTCTTGATCGCGAACGTGTAGGTGACGGTTTCGCCCACCTTGACGTTCTCACGCGGATCCGCGGTCTTCTCGAGCGTCAGTCCCGGCTTCGGCTCGCCCGCAAGGTTTTCCTCGTCCTGCGGGGACTCGATCGGCTCCTCCGTGCCTGGAGGCGTACCCGTCGCGGACGCGACGTTGTCGAGCTGGCCGGCGTTCACGTCGGCCTGCGTGATCGTGTACGTCGCCGTGCACGTCACCTTCGCACCGGGCGCCATCGACGTCGCCTCGTCCGGGCAAGAAATCTCGGAGAGCTTGTCCGAGCCCGAGAACGTGCCCTCGACGACCTTGACGTTCGTCAGGGTCTGGTTGCCCGTGTTCGTGATGTCGAACGTGTACGTGATCTCCTGGCCGACCTTGAAGGTCTCGACGCTCTTGGGCGACGCGGTCTTCACGATCTCGAGGCCCGGGTTCTTGTTGCCCGACAGATTCACGTCGTCGGGCTTCGAGGTCACCGGTTCACCAGTAGGAGGCGTACCCGTCGCCGTGGCAGTGTTGTCCAGCGTGCCCCGGTCGACATCCGCCTGCGTCAGCGTGTACGTGGCGGTGCACTCCACGGAGGCATTGGGCGCCAACGGCTTCGACTTGTCCGGACAGTTGAAGTCACTCAACTTGGACTTGTCACCCGTGAAGGCGACCTCGTTGGGGTGCACGTTCGTCAGCGTCACGTTGCCGGTGTTCGTCATCGTGAAGGTGTACGTGACGGTCTGGTCGACCGCGAACTTGTCCGCTTCGGTCGGCGACGCCGTCTTCTCCAGGCTGATCGCCGGCTCCGGCTCGCCCGCGAGCGTCTTGGTGTCCGGATCCGACGTCACCGGCTCGCCATTACCCGGAGGCGTACCCGTTGCGGTCGCGATGTTCTCGAGCTTGCCGGCATCGATGTCGGCCTGCGTCAGCGTGTAAGTCGCCGTGCAGGTCACCGACTTGCCGGGAGCCAGCGACTTCGCCCCGTCCTCACAGACCGGGTCCGACAGCGTGCCCGTGCCCGAGAACTTCTCCTCGTTGGGGTGCACGTTCGTCAGCGTCACCTCACCGGTGTTCTTGATCGTGAACGTGTACTCGACCTTCTGTCCAACCTTGTAGGTCTCGGTCGTCGACGGCGAAGCGTCCTTCACGATGGAAAGCGACTTCGCGGGCTTGCCCTCGACCTTCTCGGTGTCCGGAGGAGACACGATCGGCGTGTCGGTGCCCGGAGGCGTGCCAGTTGCCGTCGCGGTGTTCTCGATAGAGCCCTTGTCGATATCGGCCTGCGTCAGCGTGTACTCCGCGGTGCAGATCACCGAATCGTTGGGCGCCAGGGACTTCGCGATGTCCGGGCATTCGACAGCCGACAGCGGGCCGGCTCCAGTGAAGGTGCCTTCCTTGACGTTCACATTCTTGAGCGTCACGTTGCCCGAGTTGGTGATCTTGAAGCTGTACTTGATCGTCTGACCGAGCTTGTAGCTCTCGGCAGACTTCGGCGACGCGACCTTGTCCAGCGTGATGCCTGGCGCGGCTTCGCCGCCCTTGAGGTTGGCACTCGACTCACCCGAATTGACCGGCTTGCCACCCGGACCGACGCCGGTGGCCGTCGCCGTGTTGTCGAGGGTGCCGCGGTCGACGTCAGCCTGCCGGATCACATACGTCGCAGTGCACTCGACGGACGCACCCGCAGCCAACGACTTCGCACTGTCAGGGCACTTGAAGTCAGACATCTTCGCGGGCGAACCGCTGAAGGTCTTCTCAACCGGCTTGACGTTCTGAAGCGGGACCGCACCCGTGTTCTTCATCTTGAACGTGTAGGTGACGGTATCGCCGACCTTGTAGGCAGTGCCCGGGGAGACCGACTTCACCAGTTCCAGACCGGAATTCTTGGCCGTGTTGGTGAAGGTGCAGCTGATGCTCTTGCCGCTCTGACCAGCCGGAAGCGTCACCTCACCAGTCGCCCCCGAGCCACCGACAAGCTTTGTCCCAGCCTTCGCGTCCACGCACTCCCACGTGGTGACGTAGTTGTCGAGGCTCGCACCGTTCTGCGCGGTCTCCTTGATGGCGTACTTCGTACCGGCCAAACCGAGCACCGGGCCGGCCGCCTCGCTCTGGACCCCGGACTTGGTACCCGTCGTGATCGCTGTGTTGCCCTCGCTCAGGCCACCACCGGTGATCTCGAGGCCGAACTGATCGTCCTGACCGACGCGCCCACCGGGCAGACTCTTGTGCAGCTCGATCGTGTTCGGATCGTTGCAGGAGCCCATGTCGGTCATGGACGAGTTCTTCAGGTTGCTCGGGACTTCCTTGCCCGTACCCGGATCGACCTTGAGGAGGCTTCCGCCGCCACCGACGAACAGGTAACCATTCGGTCCGAAGGCAATCGAATTGCTCTTCTTGAACGAGCTCGATTCCTCGGTGATCGCCTTGCCCGTCAGAGTCTGCACGGAAGACGTCGGCATCGGGGCCGCGACCGAGTAGATGCGGCCTTTGTCCCCGGCCGCGACGATGAACAGGTTGCCCTTGGCATCGAACGCGATGTCGCCGTTGCCGCCCGGGACTGTCGTCTTCTTGTCGAAGTTCACCTTCAGAACGACGCCGAGCGACTTGTTGTTGACGGGATCGTACGCACCGAACGTGAAACTGTCTGCGTTGTTGTCCTTCCCGCCGTAGTAGAACAACCCGTTTGCAGGATTGATCGCACCGTGCGTGTCGACGGTGACGCCCTTGTCCCTCGCAGTGCTGGTCGTCTTGCCTGACGCAGCGTCGTACTTGTAGATATTGCCGTCACCGGACGTGTAGATCGCGTACGCGCCGCCAGGACCGATTCCGAGCTGGTTATGGCGAGTATCGCCGCTCGGAAGCACGTCGAAGGCATCCGTCGCCGTCCCCGTCGCGGGGTCGATCTGCTTCGCCTTGCCGGCATTGTTGTCGACCGAATAGAGAACATCGCATCGCAGGTTGCCCGCGGCTGCCGCGGTTCCTGCGCCGACCGTTGCGGTCGACACTGTGGCTACGCCGGCCAGCATGGCCATGACCACAGTTCGGATGACGCCCTTATGCAGGGCGCCGCCTAACCTCCCCATTATTTGAGGCCCTTCTGATGGACGCCCGGCCGGATCCGGCAACGAGCGATGGATGACTTGGACAATCACCCCGACGCGGGACATGGAAGCACAATCGGAGATACATCCAGATCCACCGGCTGCGCGCCCGACACTGCGCGACCCCCTCGCCTTCACCCACCTGATCGTGCTGCACAACAGCATGTTTCGACGGAGCGAGAGGCGAAAGAGTGAGTCCTACGACAACAGGGAGGTCATTCGGTATTTCACCCTCGTTTTCATCCCATCGGCCCGAAGGCGACGTCCCGGGCAGAGTGGCGGCGTCGACGAGCACCTCGACGCAGGAGGCTCCCACCACCGGGAAACGCGAGGCGCAGCCTCACACGCATTGCCCCGCCGATCCGTTAACACGACAACGGCCGGCTCGAATGTGTTTCGAGCCGGCCGTGATCCGTGTTACACGTCAGCGTTGACGGAGCATGCGCGCCACGAGAATCGCCGTCGCCAACAAGACGATTGCCGTTGCGCCCGCGGCGATGTGCATGCCGTCGACGAACGCCGACTGCGCCGTCTCGACGAACGCCGCCGCCTCGTTCGCCGGCAGGGTATGGGACACCTCGACCGCGCCGCCGAGGGTGCCCTGCGCGATGTGCGTCTGCTCGGCGTTCAACGCGGAGACGTCGAGACCACCGCGGTAGATCGCCAGCACGACACTGCCGAGGATCGCGACACCGAGCGCGACACCGAGCTCGTACGCGGTCTCCGAGACGGCCGACGCCGCACCCGCGCGTTCCGGTTCGACGGCGCTGATCACCAGGTCGTTCGTCAGAGTGAGCGCGACACCGATACCTGCACCGGCGAGCAGGAACCCGACGACGAACGCCTGCGGCCCGCTGTCCGTCTGCAGCGCGATCATCGCCGCGGCACCGAAGGCCGCGATCACGAGGCCGACGCTGAGGACCCGGCTCGGTTCCCACCGGCGGACCAGCCACGCCGCGGCCAACGACGCGAAGGCGCTGACGAGCGTGCCCGGCAGCATCAGCAGCCCGGCCTCGAGTGGGCGGTAGCCGAGCACCAGCTGCAGGTACTGCGAGCCGAAGAACAGCACGCCGGCGAGCGCGAAGATCGAGAGCAGGTTCGTCAGCACGGCCGTCGAGAACGCCGGGCGGGCGAACAGCGTCAGGTCGAGCATCGGGTCGTCCAGCACCCGCTGGCGACGGATGAAGATCCAACCGGCGATCAGGCCCACGATACCGATCGCGGTGAGCGCCCAGCTCGGGCCGTGGACCGCGGTTTCCTTGACCGCGTAGACCATCGGCACCATGGCGAGCATCGACAGCGCGGCGCTGATCAGGTCGAACCGGCCCGGCGTGGGGTCCTTCGACTCGGGGATCACCAACGGGCCCAGCGCGATCAGGCCGATCATGACCGGAATGTTGATCAGGAACACCGAGCCCCACCAGTAGTGCTCGAGCAGCCAACCGCCGATCAGCGGGCCGGCCGCGGCGCCGCCGCCGGCCATCGCGCCCCAGACGCCGATCGCGGTGGTGCGCTGACGCGGATCGGCGAACATCGTCCGGATGAGGCCGAGGGTGGCGGGCATGAGCGTCGCACCCGAGATGCCCTGGAGCACGCGGGCCGCGATGAGCATCTCGGGGCTCGCCGACCACGCCGCGACCAGCGACGCCAACCCGAACCCGGCGGCACCGATCAGCAGCAGTCGCCGTCGGCCGATCCGGTCGCCGAGGGTGCCCATCGTGACCAACAGACCCGCGAGCACGAACGAGTAGACGTCGATGATCCACAGCAGCTGGGTGCTGCTCGGCTCGAGATCCTCACTGATGAACGGCAACGCGAGGTCGAGGACCGTCGCGTCCACCGAGATGAGCAGGACAGCGAAAGCGAGCACGACCAGCCCCAGCCAGTCCTTGCGGCTGGCCCTCGCTACGTGCGCGTCCCGCACGGTGCCCACAGACATGCTTCCACTCCCACGAACTCATTGATGAACAGGAACCGACCACGGGGTTAACCGTCCAGCCGGTACAGTAGCGATTCCAGAATAGCAGTCGACCGTCCAGCCGGTACAGTGAATTTCATGGCATCCGACACACGCGATCGCATCCTCGACGCCCTCGAGCGTCTCCTGCTCGACGTCGGCGTGGCGCACGTCACCCTCGAAGCGGTGGCGGCGGCCGCGGGGGTCTCCAAGGGCGGACTGCTCTACCACTTCCCCACCAAGGAGGCACTGCTGGCGTCGATGGTGCGACGCCTCGGCGAGCGCTCGGATCAGCAGCTGGCCGACGCGGTCTCACGCGGCCGCACCGTCTCCGAGATCTACCTGCAGTACCCGGTGGCCGAGTCGGCCGACGAGATGGCGCTCTACCGCTCGATGCTCGCGGCCATGCGTAGCGCCGACGGCCAGCACGACGAGGTGCAGCAGGCCGTCGCGGACGTGATGCGCTCGTGGGACGCCGGACTGCTCGCCGAGATCGACGACCCGGTCCAGGCCGAGATCGTCCGACTCGTCGGCGACGGGATCTACCTGGCCGCCCTGCTCGGTCTGCCGGAATCCGATCCGGACCTGCACCGCCGGGTGGTGAACCGATTGCTCGGCACCGACCCGGCGGGCAGCGATCGTGCGGAGAGCGACCCGACTACGTGAGGTAGCGGTACGCGGGCGAACCCGGCTCGAGCTGCTCGACGTCGATTCGCGAACTGCGCATCCGGTCCAGCAGATCGGACAGCCCGTCGGCCGAACCGAGCTCGACGCCGACCAGCGCCGCACCGGTCTCGCGGTTGTTGCGCTTGACGTACTCGAAGAGGGTGATGTCGTCGTCCGGCCCCAGCACCTCGTCGAGGAATCGGCGCAGCGCACCCGGCTCCTGCGGGAAGTCCACGAGGAAGTAGTGCTTGAGCCCGAGGTGCACTAGGGACCGCTCGAGGATCTCGCCGTAGCGCGAGACGTCGTTGTTGCCGCCCGAGATCAGGCACACGACCGTGCTGCCGGGCTCGACGTCGAGCTGGCCCAGAGCGGTGACGGACAGCGCCCCGGCGGGCTCGGCGATGATGCCCTCGTTCTGGTACAGCTCGAGCATCGCGGTGCAGATCGCGCCCTCGTCGACCTGGGTCATCGCGAACTTCTCCGGGCCCATCTCCGGGACCCGGCCCGTGCGGGGACCGGCCACCAGCGGCAGCGACGCGTGCGAGACGACGCTCGCCCCGAGTCCCGACACCACCGCGTACGGCAGGTCGCCGACCCGCTTGACCGCGGCACCGTCGACGAACGGGTCGACCTCCGGGAGCGTCACCGGACCGCCGGCCACCAGGGCCGCGGTCATCGACGCCGCACCCACCGGCTCGACACCGATGATGGTGGTCTCGGGCGCCCGCTCGTGCAGGTAGGTGGCGATGCCGGCGATGCAGCCGCCACCACCGACCGGGACGACGACGCAGTCCGGCGCCTCGCCCAGCTGCTCGAGGATCTCGGCCGCGATGGTGCCCTGGCCGGCGGCGGTGCGGGGGTCGTCGAACGGCGGGACCATCGTCGCCCCGGTCCGCTCGACGTCGGCCGCCGCGGCCGCGGCCGCGGCGTCGTAGGTCTCCCCGGTCGGGATGAGCTCGACGAACCCGCCGCCGTGCACCATGATCCGGTCACGCTTCTGCTTCGGGGTGTTGGCCGGGACGTAGATGCGGCCACGGATCTCCATCGCCCGGCAGGCGAACGCCACACCCTGGGCGTGGTTGCCGGCGCTGGCCGTGACGACACCCGCGGCCCGCTCGACGTCGCTGAGCTGCATGATCAGGTTGTAGGCGCCGCGCAGCTTGTACGACCGAACCACCTGCAGGTCCTCGCGCTTGAGGTAGACCTTCGCGCCGGTCAGCGCCGACAGCCGATCACTCGGCTGGAGGGGTGTCGCGTCGATAATGTGCGCAATTCGCTCGGCAGCCGCATCGATCTCGTCCGCGGTGAGCGCGGGCGAGGTTACCTTCAGTTCTGCGAGTTCCGGCGAGTTAGACACCCAGCCATTTTCCCACTACGCACCGCACCGCGCGCAACCACCCCACCCGCGTGTCCGGACGCGGCCGGACACCGTCAGCCACGCGGCGTGAACTGCGACGGCCGCGGGACGTTGCGCAGATTCGACTTGGCCATCTGAACCGCTTCTGCCACACCGCCGTTCATCACCATCTTGGACATCGCGAGCGCGAACCCGCGCACCTGCTCGCCGGTGATCGCCGGCGGCAACGACAGCGCGTTCGGATCGGTGACGATGTCGACCAGCGCCGGGCCGTCGTGTTCGAAGGCCGCCCGGAGCCCCGACTCGACGTCCGCGGGGTCCTCGATACGACGGGAGAATATCCCCAAAGCCGTTGCGAGAGCGGCGTAGTCAACAGACGGAACATCCACCCCAAAATCGGGCAGACCGTCCACGAGCATCTCGAGTTTGACCATGCCCAGTGTCGAATTGTCGAACACGACGACCTTGATCGGCAGCCTGTACATCGCGACCGTGATCAATTCACCGAGCAGCATCGACAATCCACCGTCGCCGGACATCGCCACCACCTGCCGCCCCGACTCGGCGAACTGCGCACCGATCGCGTGGGGCAACGCATTCGCCATCGACCCGTGCAGGGCCGACGACAGGAACCTGCGGCGGCCGTTGGGGTTCAGGTACCGCGCGGCCCATACGTTGCACATGCCGGTGTCCGCGGCAAACACCGCGTCCTCGGCGGCGATATCGTCGAGGATCGACGCGGCGTACTCGGGGTGGATCGGGATCCGCTGCTTGACGGGCTCGGTGTAGGCGCCGACGACCTTGGTCATGAGCTTCGCGTGCCGGTCGAGGGACTTCTCCAAGAAGCCGCGGTCGGTCTTGCACCGGACCAGCGGCGCCAGCGCCCGCAGGACCGACCTGGTGTCCCCGTGCACGGCCAGGTCGACACCGGTGCGCCGACCCAGAGTCTCGGCGGCGACGTCGATCTGCGCGGTGCGCACGTCGTCGGGCAGGAACTGGTTGTACGGGAAGTCCGTGCCGACGAGGATCAGCAGATCGGCGTCGTGCATGCCGTCGTGTGCGGCGCCGTAGCCGAGTAGTCCGGTCATGCCGACGTCGAACGGGTTGTCGTACTGGATGAACTCCTTGCCGCGGAGGGTGTGCCCGATCGGCGCGCCGATGGTGTCGGCGAGCGCCAGGACCTCGTCGCGCGCGTCCCGCACCCCGGCGCCGGCGAAGATCGCCACGGCCGACGCTGTGTTGATCGCGTCCGCGAGGGCGCGCACGTCCGCCTCCGCCGGAACGACGTCCGGGCGCCCGGTCCGCACCAGCGGCGGCGGCTTGCCCACGGCGGCCTCCTCCGCGACGTCGCCGGGCAGCGTGACGACCGCGACGCCGGACAGCGCGAGCGCGTGCTGCATCGCGCTCTGGACCACCCGCGCCGACTGCGCCGGTGCGCCGATCATCTCGGTGTAGCGCGAGCATTCGACGAACAGACGATCGGGATGCGTCTCCTGGAAGTAGCCGGTGCCGATCTGCACGCTCGGGATGTGGGACGCGATCGCCAGCACCGGGGCGCCGGACCTGTTCGCGTCGTACAGGCCGTTGATCAGGTGGAGGTTGCCCGGACCGCAGGAGCCCGCGCACACCGCGAGGCGACCGGTTACCTGGGCCTCGGCGGCCGCGGCGAACGCCGCCGTCTCCTCGTGCCGGACGTGCACCCAGTCGATGCCGCCCGCCGCCGACCCTCCGGTCCGGCGGACGGCGTCGACCACTGGATTGAGACTGTCTCCCACGATCCCGTAGATGCGCCGCACTCCCGCGTCCAGGAGTTGGGAAACAAGTTGATCTGCAACAGTTTTCGCCGCCATGTCAGCCTCCGCCCGCGAGATCCGGATTCGTGGCCCTACTTCTCGCAGGCTACTCGGAAATCACGCACGGCGGCCGGGGACGACGGTTGACGCCTACTTCTGCGGGCTGAGCACGAAGACCGGGATCTGCCGGTCGGTCTTCGTCTGGTACTCCGCGTAGTCCGGCCAGGCCTCGACCGCACGCTGCCACCACACGGCCTTCTCGTCGCCCGTCACCTCACGCGCGGTCATGTCCTGTTTGACGGTGCCGTCCTGCAGCTCGACGTGCGGGTCGGCAACCAAGTTGTGGTACCAGACCGGATGCTTGGGGGCGCCGCCGAGCGACGCGACCACCGCGTACTGCCCGTCGTGCTCGACGCGCATGAGCGGGGTCTTGCGGAGCTTGCCGGACTTCGCACCCTTCGTGGTGAGGATGATGACGGGCTTGCCGTTCAACATCGTCCCCTCGGTGCCGCCGGAGCGTTCGTAGAGGTCGACCTGGTCCGCGGCCCAGGACGAGGGACTGGGCTCGTATTCACCGGTGAGTGGCATGCGCCCAGTCAACACCCCGCACATGATCTTGACCACCCGGATGACCGGAAAGCGGGACTTTCACGCTTCGACGGGAATTGTTCGGTGGACCGAACTCGGATGTGCCGGTATTCTGAACAACGCCGACGAGGTAGCCGAACACGGACGAGGTGCACACATGACCGCGGTACTGCATGGACACGCCCCGCGTCGTGCGCACGTCACCGTCGACATCGCCGGCACCGCGTGGCCGGTCTACAAGCTCGAGGCGATCGCCGCCGGTGTGCTGGTGTTCCTGCTGATCCTCGCGGTCACCCAGGTCCTGCAGACGGCCGTGCTCACGGCCGCCGGCACCGCCGTCGTGGTGTGGTGGACCCGGCGCGCCGCGCTCGCGCACCGCCGTCGATAGCACCCACGCGGACACCCGCGAGTCGCGCGACACCCCACCGACGTTCGGACGGAAATCACGTCCGGCCCTCTAGGCTCGTGCGATGCGCTTCCGCCGGCTGTATGCACCCGCCGCCACGCTCGCCGCATCGTTCGTGCTCCTCTCCCCCGGCCCCGCAGCCGCCGCCGTCGCCACCCCGGTCGCAACGGCGTGCGGAACACCGTTGAGCGCGACCGAGATCGAGCACATCACCGATCTGAGCGATACGTCCACGTTGTCCGGTTCCGGACTGGCGCGACTCGAGACGGCGATCGACCGGCACCGCCGGATCACGGACATCCTTGTCGCACATCGAGACTGGAGGGGCCTGTTCTCGGTCGGGCTGAATGCCGTCGAGTACGAGGTCGTTCTGCCGCTGCAACGCGACCCGGCCGCGCTGCCCGACCGCGCGTGGTCCCCGAAGATCAGTTACGACCTGCTCGCCCGGTACCTGCGCAATCTCCACGCCGAATTCACCGGCGCACCGGTCGATCCGCCGTGGGCCAACTACTTCACGCTGACCCGACAGTGCACGCAGAGCCCCGCCCGCGTTGCGATGGCCGGTTACAACGCCCACCTCACCGTCGACCTCGCCTACGCGGTCGACTCCAGCGGCACCCGACCCCAGAACATCCCCGACTACTACAAGATCGTCGATTCCATTGCCGTCAAGGGTGATTCGATCGTGACGCTCACCAAGGCGCTCTACGGCGGCGACCTCGGCCCACTGTGGCGGTTCTACTTCGTGGGCGAGGGACTGGACCGGCTGGCGGGCAACGACCAGCCGTCGCGCCAACTGCTGCGCGCGGCGGACACCGGCTACAACACCATCACCCTGGCGAACGGGTTCGCGCTGCAGAACCCGCAGACGCGACCGGCCGCGGAGCAGGAGATCGACGCGCTGTGGCGGGCCACCGACCACGCGCTCGAGGTCCTGTCCGACCTCGGCGGACTCTGAGCACGCCGACGGGCCAGGTCACGGCCACCTGTGAATCTCCTACGAGTTTCGGATAGCGGACAAATCCGGCAATAGCATGGGAGGTGCACGACAAGCAGCGATGCGCCGAGCGTCGCGACGACGGTACCCGACGCACCGCAACGGCCCTTCGACCGCCGGATCACCATCCGGTGGTCGGTCGCCGGCGGCAGACGTCCCCGGTGGTCGGCCGTGCGGAGAGGATCTCGCATGGAACAGGAGAACGGAACACCACGAGTGCGCTCGATGCGGCGCACACTCGCCAAAATCCTCGTCACGCTGTCGCTCACGGCCGTCCCGCTCGGGTTGGCCGCAGCACCGGCACTCGCAGACACCACGACGCCGGCAGCGAGCCCGGCCGTGGTCGCGGTGACCCAGGTTCATCATCACCACGGGCACCACAAGGGTTGCTGCATGCAGCGCGACCAGCAGGGGAACTGGCATTGGATGTGCCAGCATCATCACCACCGTCGGTGACCGCACCGCGCCGGCGCACGGGCTGCCCGGACCGCTACGAGGTCCGGGCAGCGTCCTGTCAGGAGGTCAGCCCGCCAGGCAACTGGGCCCGAGCAGCGCCTTCAGATCACCCATCAGCGACGACGACGGCTCCACCCGGAGTACCTCGTCCACCTTCCACAGGGAGGTGCCGCGCGATCCGATGAGCTTGACGTGCACGTCCGCAGTCCCGGGATGCCGCGAGAGCACCTGCCGGAGCGCACCGAGCTTCTCCTTGGTGCACTGCCGCACCGGCAGGCTCACCGACACCGGCTTCGCCACGCCGATCGCCGAAAGGTCCGGCACCGCAAGATCGTTCGCGATCAGCGACACCCGATCGTCGCGGATCGACACACGCGCCTTGACCAGGACCACCGAGTCCTCGACGACGTCCATGCCGTACACCGAGTACGCCTGCGGGAAGAACAGTACCTCGATGCCGCCCGAGAGGTCTTCGAGCTGGGCGGACGCCCACGTCAGGCCGTTCTTGTTGATCCTCCGATTGACCGACGCGAGGATGCCGCCGACGGTGACCTGGGTGCCGTCCTTGATGTCGCCCTCGAGGATCACCGGGATCGAGGTGTCGGACTGCGCCGCCAGCACGTGCTCGACACCGTTGAGCGGATGGCCGGACACGTACAGACCGAGCATCTCCCGCTCGAGGGCGAGCTTGTGCTTGGCATCCCACTCCTCGTCGGGCACCTTGACGTTGAACACGGACGCGATCGATTCGTCGGCGTCTTCGCCGCCGAACAGGTCGAACTGTCCCATCGCCTCGGCCTTCTTGGTGCCCATCACCGCGTCGATCGCGTCGGCGTGCACCAGCATCAGACCCTTACGCGGATGCTCGAGGGAGTCGAATCCGCCTGCCTTGATGAGAGATTCGGTGACCTTCTTGGAACAGGCCAGCGCGTCGATCTTGTTGAGGTAGTCGGAGAAGTCGGTAAAGCTCCCCTTCTCCTCACGGGCCGCGATGATCGACCCCACCACGTTGGCGCCGACGTTGCGCACCGCGCCGAGGCCGAACCGGATGTCCTCGCCGACGGACGCGAAGTCGACGCGGGACGCGTTGACGTCCGGCGGCAGCACGGTGATGCCCATCTTCCGGCAGTCCGACAGGTACACCGCGGCCTTGTCCTTGTCGTCACCGACCGAGGTGAGCAGGCCCGCCATGTACTCGGACGGGTAGTTGGCCTTGAGGTACGCGGTCCAGAACGAGACGAGGCCGTAGCCGGCGGCGTGCGACTTGTTGAACGCGTAGCCGGCGAACGGCAGAACCGTGTCCCACAGCGCGGTGATCGCCGCCTGCGAGAAACCGTTGGCCTTCATGCCGTCGGCGAAGCCGTCGTAGGCCTCGTCGAGGATCTCCTTCTTCTTCTTACCCATCGCTCGACGCAGCAGGTCTGCCTGTCCGAGCGAGTAGCCGGCCACCTTCTGAGCGATCTGCATGATCTGCTCCTGGTAGACGATCAGACCGAAGGTGTCCTTCAGGATGTCCTTCAGCGGCTCCTCGAGCTCCGGGTGGATCGGCTTGACGTCCTGGCGGCCGTTCTTGCGATCGGCGTAGTCGTTGTGCGCGTTCATGCCCATCGGACCGGGCCGGTACAGCGCCAGGACTGCGACGATGTCCTCGAAGCCCGTGGGCTGCATGCGCCGCAGCAGATCGCGCATCGCGCTGCCGTCGAGCTGGAACACGCCGAGCGTGTCGCCGCGGGCGAGCAACTCGTAGGTGGCGGGGTCCTCGATCGGCAGGGTGTCGAGATCGATGTCGATGCCGCGGTTGGCCTTGATGTTCTCGATCGCGTCACCGATGACCGTGAGGTTGCGCAGACCGAGGAAGTCCATCTTCAGCAGGCCGATGGCCTCGCACGACGGGTAGTCCCAGCCGGTGATGATCGCGCCGTCCTGGGCGCGCTTCCACACCGGGATCGCGTCGGTGAGCGGCTCCGACGACATGATGACCGCGCAGGCGTGCACGCCTGCGTTGCGGATCAGGCCCTCGAGGCCCTTCGCGGTCTGGTAGATCTTCGCGACATCGGGGTTGGAGTCGATGAGGGCACGGACCTCGACGGCCTCCTTGTACCGCTCGTGCTCGGGGTCGGTGATGCCCGACACCGAGATGTCCTTCGCCATGATCGGCGGCGGCAGCGCCTTGGTGATCTGGTCGGCGATCGCGAAACCGGGCTGGCCGAACTGGACTCGCGCGGAGTCCTTGATCGCGGCCTTCGTCTTGATGGTGCCGAACGTGATGACCTGCGCAACCTTGTCGTTGCCCCACTTCTCGGTGGCGTAGCGGACCATCTCGCCGCGGCGGCGATCGTCGAAGTCGATATCGATATCGGGCATCGACACACGCTCGGGGTTGAGGAACCGCTCGAACAGCAGGCCGTGCGGGATGGGATCGATGTTGGTGATGCCCATCGCGTACGCGACGAGCGAACCGGCCGCCGAGCCTCGGCCGGGGCCGACGCGGATGCCGACCTCGCGGGCGTGGTTGATGAGGTCGCCGACCACGAGGAAGTAGGCGGGGAAGCCCATCTCGTTGATGACGCCGATCTCGTAGTCGGCACGCTCGAGGTACTCCTGCGGCGGCCCGGACGGGAAACGCCGGTCGAGGCCGCGCAGCACCTCGTGTCGGAGGAACGTCTGCTGCGTGTGTCCCTCGGGGACCGGGAAGATCGGCATCCGGTCCCGGTGCTGCCACACGTCCTCGTACGGCTGCACCCGCTCGCCGATAAGCATCGTGTTGTCGCACGCGCCCGGGACCTCCTCGTCCCAGATGGCTCGCATCTCCTCGGCGGACTTCAGGTAGTAGCCGTCACCGTCGAACTTGAATCGCGTCGGGTCCGACAGCGTCTTGCCGGTCTGGATGCACAGCAGAGCCTCGTGGTTCTCGGCGGCGTCCTTCGTGACGTAGTGGCAGTCGTTGGTGGCGATCGGCCGGATGTCGAGCTTCCTGCCGATCTCGATCAGACCCTCGCGCACGCGCCGCTCGATCGAGAGCCCATGGTCCATCAACTCGAGGAAGAAGTTGTCCTTGCCCCAGATCTCCTGCCACTTCGCGGCGGCCTCGAGGGCCTCGCGGTCGTGGCCGAGGCGCAACCGGGTCTGGATCTCGCCGGACGGGCAACCCGTGGTCGCGATGATGCCCTCGGCATGGTGGGCGATCAGGTCCTCGTCCATGCGCGGCCACTTGCCGAGCTGACCCTCGATCGACGCGAGCGACGACAGCTTGAACAGGTTCCGCAGTCCGGTCGAATTCTCGGCGACCATCGTCATGTGGGTGTATGCACCGCTACCCGAGACGTCGTCGGACTTCTGGCTCGGGTCGCCCCACAGCACGCGCTTGGTGTTGAACCGCGACTCCGGCGCGATGTACGCCTCGATGCCGATGATCGGCTTGATCCCGTGCTTCTTGGCGACGTTGTAGAACTCGCTCGCGCCGTACATGTTGCCGTGGTCGGTCATGCCGACCGCCGTCATCCCGAGGCGCTCGGCCTCCTTGAACAACGGGCCGACCTTTGCCGCACCGTCGAGCATCGAGTACTCGGTGTGGTTGTGCAGGTGAACGAACGAGTCAGCCACGCGCGCCTCTCTGTATTTCGCCCGATACGCGAGTATCGGTGGATCCAGCAGTCACTGAGTCTATGCCCTCGCACCGACGGTCTCGGTGTCCCGCGACGCGCCGCGGCGAACCCGACGTGCACGAACCAGTGCGTCGGTGGTGAACACCACCAACGCCACCCAGATGAGGGCGAATCCGACCCACCGTGACGGGGGCATGACCTCGTGCATGACGACCACGCCCCACATCATCTGCAGCACCGGGGTGAGGTACTGGAGGATGCCGAGCGTCGTCAGCGGGATCCGCTGGGCCGCGACACCGAAGAGCAACAACGGCACGGCCGTGACCGGCCCGGCCGCCATGAGCAGCAGGCTGTGCCCGACCCCGTTGCCGAGGAACGATCCCGTGCCGGTCGCCGCGAGCACGACCAGGTACCCCACCGCGAACGGCGCCGCCACCACGCCCTCCGCCGTGAGGCTCGTGCGCGGATCGAGCGGCACCACCTTCTTGATCACCCCGTACAGCGCGAACGACAGCGCCAGCGTGAGCGCGACGATCGGCGGGCGCCCGTAGTCGACGGTGATGACGACCACCGCCACCGCGGCGAGGACGAGCGCGGCGATCTGGGCCGGACGCAGCCGCTCCCGGAACAGCACGACACCGAGCAGGACGCTCACGAGCGGATTGACGAAATAGC
This sequence comes from Prescottella soli, assembly GCF_040024445.1. Lineage (NCBI taxonomy): Bacteria > Bacillati > Actinomycetota > Actinomycetes > Mycobacteriales > Nocardiaceae > Rhodococcus > Rhodococcus (subgen. Prescottella) soli. The sequence continues at coordinate 5,324,711 of NZ_CP157276.1, read as the reverse complement.
CGAGGGCGGCTTCGACGACGTGGCCGGACGTCACCGCATAGATGTAGACGCCCCAGTTGATCCCGATCGCTACCGTCGCCGCCGACACCAGTCCCCACGCCCGCGCACCCATGCCCCGCAACGACCCGAGCCGGCCCAGCACCGCGAGCACCCCGAGCATCAGCAGAACGGTCCACACCATCCGATGGGCCAGCACCTCGAGCGAACCGGCCGGTGCGAGGAGACCGAAGAAGATCGGGAACATGCCCCAGATCAGGTAGGCACCGACGCCCGCCAGCAGTCCGGTGGAATCCTCCGAGCGGGTCCGTTGTGTCACGTCCCGCCACGATAGCCGCCGGGCTACGCTGACTCGCCACTGCATCGAACTGCACCCGCCGCCAAGGAGATTCCCTGTGACGCCCACCACCGAGTCGCCCGGGACCGGGGTCGCGGCGCGACCGTGGCGCCGACGCGTTCTCTGGACGCTGGCCGGGCTCCTCGGCATCGTGCTCGTCGGCGTCGTCGCGTTCGTCTCCAGCCCGTGGCCCGGGGCGATGCTCGTGCGCACGGTGTTCGATCGCGGCGCCCAGAAGACCACCGACGCCCTGCGGAAACACGCGCCCGACGGGGTCGCGTCGATCCCGGACCAGCAGTACCGCGACGGCGACGACGACGCCTTCCTCGACGTGCACTTCCCGGAGACCGTCGCAGACACCACCCACACGCTGCCGACGGTGATCTGGACGCACGGCGGCGCCTGGATCTCCGGCCACCGCACCGACTACGCGGCGTACTACCAGTTGCTCGCCGACGCCGACTTCACCGTGGTCTCCCTCGACTACTCCCTCGGACCCGAACGCACGTATCCGACCGCGGTCGAGCAGTTGCGCGACGCGCACGCCTACGTCCTCGCGAACGCCGAACGCCTGCACGTGGATTCGAATCGGATCGTCCTCGCCGGCGACTCGGCCGGGGCGCAGCTGTCGAGTCAGCTCGCCGCGATCGCCACCGACCCCGGTTACGCCCGCGCGGTCGGGATCGAGTCCGCACTGCGCCCCGAGCAGCTGAGGGGTGTCGTGTTGAACTGCGGCATCTACGAGATCACCGAGATGGTCGGCGGTCCCGGCATCGTCGGCTGGGGCGCCGACAAGTCGCTCTGGGCCTACACGGGAACCAAGGACCTCACGAACTCGCCGGCGGTGGCCCAGATGTCGACGCTCCGCCACGTCACCGAGAACTTCCCGCCGACGTACATCTCGGGCGGCAACGCGGATCCCCTGACCGACAAGCAGTCCAAGGCGCTGGCGGCGAAGCTGACGGGCCTCGGTGTGGACGTGACCACGCTGTTCTACCCGGACGACCACCAGCCGCCGCTCGAGCACGAGTACCAGTTCGACCTCGACAACGCCGACGGCATGAACGCGCTGGCCCAGACCATCGACTTCCTGCGCAAGCAGACGTCCGAGGCCTGAACGGTCACCCGCTGTCGGGCGGAGCCAGCGACTGCCGGCGAATTGCTCAGGCGAGACCCGGTATCGGTCCGTCGTCGGGGCCCGGCACGACGATCGACGTCTGCGACGGCAGCAGTGGACTGACCGCGAAGGAACCGGCGACCGCGTCCGCGGGCAGCGCCTCGACCGCCCGTACCCCCGGGACCGTGTCGAGTGCGCGCAACTGATCGAGCGAACCGCGCACCGTGGCGCCCACGACGCACGCGCAGCCCGCAGACAGCTCGGTGGCCGAATGCGCGGCGAGCAGCGACGGCCGGTCGTGTCCGACCACCGACGACTGCAACCGCGCGGCCGCAACCGACGGCGCCCGCTCCACGGCCGTACGGTTCGCCGCGACCGGGATCGCCACCATCGGGGTCTGCACCCGATCCAGCGGCACTCGGAAGAGCACCTGCGACACCCGGACGTCCCCGACGACGTCGAGCAACTGCGACGGCGTCACCGGCGCGTCCAGCGACACCAGCGCCCAGTGCTGCGTCCCCGGTTCCGAGTCACCTTCGGAACCGAGCGTCGCACGCGCACGATCGAGGTACGCCGACACCTGCTCGCCGGAGTCCGGCCCCAGCCGGTCGGTCGAGATCCGGCCGACCGGAACGGGATTCGCCACCCCGAGCCCCACGATCGTGCCCGCCAGCACGAGCGCCGCGAGGACGGTCGGCCAGGTCCGCGAACTCATCTCACGTGCCCCGCAGAACTCCGAGCGCGTGCTGCAGATCCTTCGGGTACTCGCTGGTGATCTCGACCCAGTGTCCGTCGGCCGGATGCGCGAACCCCAGCGACCGGGCATGCAGCCACTGACGCTCGAGACCCAGCCGCTCGGCCAGGCGGGGATCGGCGCCGTACGTCAGGTCTCCGCAGCACGGGTGGCGCAGTGCCGAGAAGTGCACCCGGATCTGGTGCGTGCGGCCGGTCTCGAGGTGGATGTCGAGCAGGCTCGCCGCCTGGAACGCCTCGACCGTGTCGTAGTGGGTGATGCTCGGCTTGCCGTCGGCCGTGACCGCGAACTTCCAGTCGTTGCTGCGATGCCGGCCGATCGGCGCGTCGATCGTGCCGCTGCTCGGATCGGGGTGCCCCTGCACCAGCGCGTGATAGCGCTTGTCGATGGTGCGCTGCTTGAACGCCCGCTTGAGGACCGTGTACGCGCGCTCCGACGTCGCGACCACCATGACTCCGGACGTGCCGACGTCGAGACGGTGCACGATGCCCTGCCGCTCGTGCGCGCCCGACGTCGAGATGCGGAAGCCGGCGGCGGCGAGACCACCGATGACCGTCGGTCCCGTCCAGCCGACGCTCGCGTGCGCCGCGACTCCCACGGGCTTGTCGACCGCGACGACGTCGTCGTCGGCGTAGAGGATCTCCATGCCCTCGACCGGCTCCGCCTCGATCGTCAGCGGACGCGGCGGCTCGGGAAGCTCGACCTCGAGCCACGTGCCGGCCGCGAGGCGGTCGGACTTGCCGACCGGTGCCCCGTCGACGAGGACGGCACCCTCCTCGGTCAGAGCCGCCACCGCCGTGCGCGACAGCCCGAGCAGCCGGGCGAGCCCGGCATCCACCCGCATCCCGTCGAGTCCGTCGGGAACCGGCATCGAACGCGTCTCCCTCAAGCCGCATCCCCCTTTCCAGAAGTCTTGGCGCCGCTCGGTTCGATCCCGAACAGCGTGAGTGCCACCAGCAGGATCGCCCCGCACACGATCGACGAGTCGGCGACGTTGAACACGGGCCACCAGCCCACGGAAACGAAGTCCACGACGTGACCCTGCAGCGGGCCGGGCGAGCGGAAGATCCGGTCGATCAGATTACCGAGCGCGCCACCGAGGACGAGACCGAGACCCAGCGCCCACCACGGCGAGCTGAGCGTGCGCCCAATCCTGATCACGCCGATCACGACGCCGACCGCGACCAGCGTCAGCAGCCACGTCATCCCGGTGGCCATCGAGAACGCCGCGCCCGGATTGCGGATCAGCGTCAAGGTGACGGTGTCACCGATGATCTCGACCGGATTCTTCGGATCGATGAACGCGACGGCGAGCACCTTGGTCAGCAGGTCGAGTCCGAGCACGACCACCGCGACAACGACGAGCAGCACCATCCGACGCGGCCCGGCCGACACCGACCCGGCAGCCTCGTCGGGTTCGGGCACGGCTGGCTCGGAAATCGATTCGCCCTTCACTGCACGGTCGTCGCTGTCGGCGCGGTCGTCACTCACCCCGCCATCATCCCCTACTCGGGAGACAGACCGGTCATGCAACCCACGCCGACTAACCTGTTGGCGTGCCACTGTCCTCGAAACTCTTCCACACCGGATCCGCGCTCGTCGCGGTGACGCTCTCCCTTTCGGTGCTGGTCGCCGGGTGCAGCAGCGGCGGTGACGCCGCCCCAGCCAGCCCCGATGCGGTCGGGGCAGCATCCGACGAGGTCACCGTCCCGGTGACGACCGCCACTACCGAGATCGTCGACGCCGGGGCCGAGCCGCGGGCGGTGGTGCAACTTCGCCCCGGGCAGGGAACCCAGCAGCAGGCCCGGCTGGTGACGACCGCCGACGTGTCGCAGCAGATCGACGGCCAGGCCGCCCAGAACTTCTCCACCCCGCAGCTGACGATGCCGTTGACGGCGCTGGTCACCCAGGCCGCGACGGACACCACCCCCGCCACGACGGTCGATCTCACGCTCGGCACCCCGACCACCCCCGACAGTGACACGAACGATCTCCTCACGCCCGCCACCAACTCGCATGCGGGGTTCACGATGAACTCGTCCGGGGCCATCACGGCGCTGCGCCTGCGGCCCGACCCCGACGCTCAGAACAAGGCCCGGTCGATGATCGAGCAGGCGTTCTACCAGGCCGTCTACCGCATGGTCGCCTTCCCTGTCGAGCCGATCGGCGTCGGCGCGGTGTGGAAGATCCATCAGCAGGTGATGAGCGCGATCGCCCTCGACCAGGTGACGACCGCCACCCTGTCGGCCCGCGACGGCGACCGGCTCACGGTCGACGTCCAGGTGGAGCAGTTCCCCAAGTCCCCCGTATTCGAACTGCCGAACGGCGCGGGCACACTCAACGTCGACTCCTACGCGCTACGTGGGGGCGGCACCGTCGTCGTCGACCTCCGCTCACCGCTCCCGGTCGACGGCTCCGTCTCCGTCGAGGGCACCCAGTCGTTCAGCGATCCCGCGGGCTCGATGCGGCTGCAGCAGACCACCGGCGAGAAGGTCCAGTGGATCGGCTGACCCGGACGGCGGCCGCGGCGGCGGCCCTCGTCGCTCTCGGGACGCCGCTGGCCGCGTGCGGATCCTCCGACGAGTCGGCGCCCGCGGCGGTCGACCTGGGCCCCGCGGTGACGGCGCCCGGGACCCCATCGGCCGGTCCGATCCCGGACGCCGCCACGCTGCAGGCCGCGCTGCCCGACGCCACGGACCTGCCCGCCGGATACGCCCGCCTGCCCGCGATCCCCGACCTGGGCCAGTCCGACAGCGACCCGGGCACCGATCGGTCCACGACGAACCCCACCCGTTGCGCGAACGTGGCCGACACGGTGGCCCGTCAGGTCCCCGGGGCCGCGGCCTCGGCCGAGGAGAACTTCACCGGTCCCGGATTCACGAGCATCGACGTCGACGCCGCCGGGTACGCGGGGACCGGCGCCGCGGACGCCTTCGCCGCCGTCCAGGACACGCTGCGCGAGTGCACGACGTTCACCGGCACGGACGCCGACGGGACGTCGGTGCAGTACCGGATCGAGCCCCGTCCGCAACCCGCCGTCGGGGACGCGTCGACCGCGATACGGCTCACCACGACCAGCGACGGATTCACGCTCGTGTCCGACGTCGTCCTCGCCGTCGTCGATTCGACGGTGGTTCAGGTGATCGCGACCGGACCCGACGGCTTGGATGGCGACGTCGCGACCGGCGTCGCGCACACCACCGCGGACCGGGTGCACGCGGCGTCCCCGACGACATAGCGCGAAAAACACCGATGCCGGCGCCACCCGAGCGGGTGGCGCCGGCATCGGCGCAAGAACGAGGAACTACGCGGGGCAAGCCGGCGAGGTGAGGTTCGCCATTCCGACGAGGTTGCAGGCGTACTGCTTCGACATCTTCCAGACGCCGTTCTCGGCGACGAACTCGACCGTGCCGGGGTTGCCCTGGCCGTTGATCGTGAGCGTGACACCCGCGGTGACGGTGTCGTCACCGGTGGGGGTGACGTCGACGACCTGGATCGTGGCGCCGGCGTCCTTCGCGGCCTTGACGACCTGGTTGATCAGCTCCGGATCGGCCTCGGCACCCTGAACGAGCGCAACCTTCTGATCCAGCGGAACGCTCTCGTCGAACGCCTTCGACAGTGCGGCGTTGAGCTGGTCCGCGGTCGGCGGGGCCACCGCCGGCGTGGTCGCGGCCGCGGTGGTGGTCTGCTGCGCGGTGGTGCGCTCGGTGCTGCTGCTGTCGTTCGAGCAGGCCGACATGGTCAGGGCAGCGGCGATCGCCACACCGGCGATGGTCATCTTCCGAAGCTTCAAGTGCTTGTCCTTTTCATTCTCGGTCGAACATCGTTCACGCATCAGCCGGGTCGGTGTCCCCCAGTCCCAGCTATGACGCCAGTTCACAGCAAGAGTACCGGTCAGGCCCACCTCACCTGAGGCTGTCGGTCGCGTCCGCGACCACCAGGTCGCAGTCGTTGTCAACGAATGTACGTGACGGCCCCCGCCCGGTGCTGCGTGTCTCGAACCGCACCGTCACCACCCCGTGCCCCGCCCCCTGGACCCACCCGTGACCGTACTCGGGGTGCGACACGTCCAGCCCGGGTCGCCACTGCGGCGACGTCCCCGCGCTCGGTCCGGGACCCGAATCACTCACCGCCTCTTCGTCGTCCCCGTCGGGGGCGGCCTGATCGAGTTCTGGGAACAGCGATCCCTGGCTCGCCGCCGACAGGCCGCCGTACCCCACCCCGACGAGCCGGATCGGCCCCAATTCGAGCGGGTCGATCACCTGCCGCTGCGCGGTCGCTGTGAGGACCTGCAGATCCGTCGTCGCGTACGGCAGCGTGAGCGACCTCGTGACGATGCTCATGTCCGACTTCCGCAGCTTGAGCACCACCGTGCGGGCCGCGCGTCCATCCCGCTCCAGGCGCCGGTACGCAGCCGAGGCACTCGACTCGACCGCGCGCCGCAACTCCCCCAACGTGACGATGTCCTGCGCGAAAGTCGTTTCCGCACTGACCTGTTTCGCGTCGGCACGCTCCGCCACCGGACGGTCGTCGATGCCGCGCGCGAGGCGCTGCAGGCTCGGCCCGATCGTCGCGCCGAGCACCGAGATCACCTCGGGGTCCGGCAACGCCGCGAGCGCACCGATCGTCTCGATCCCCAGCCGCTTGAGCTTCTCCTCCGCGACCGGCCCGACACCCCACAGCTTCCGGACCGGCAGCGCGCTCATCAACTCCTGCTGCACGTCCGGGGAGACCACCGTGATCCCGTCCGGTTTGGCGAGCCCGGACGCGATCTTCGCGACCTGTTTGCCCGCGCCGGCCCCGATCGACGCGACCAGCCCCGTCTCCGCCAGGACGAGCGCGCGCAGGTCCTCGCAGTACCGCTCGACCTCGGCCTTCGTGGCGCCGGCCAACTCGGTCGGCTCGCCGAACGCCTCGTCGAGCGAAAGCTGCTCCAGCACCGGCATCTTCACACGCAGCGCATCGAACACCTGCCGGCTCACGTGCCCGTACAACGCACCGCGCGGGGGAAGCACGACGGCAGCCGCCCCCACCAGGCGCCGGGCCTGGTGCATCGGCATCGCCGACCGCGCACCGAACACCCGCGCCTCGTAGCTGGCACCGGCAACCACGCCCCGACCCCCGAGCCCACCGACGAGGACCGGACGGCCGCGCAACGTGGGACGGGTCAGCTGCTCGACGGACGCGAAGAATGCGTCCATGTCGAGGTGCAGGACCCACCGGCGGCTGCGGGTGGGATCAGCGGAAACCATGCCTGAAAACTACGCCGGGCGGACGACAGGAAGTCCCGTCGTCCGCCCGAAGCGCTACCGGTCCATCAGGCCTTGACGATCACGACGCGCACGCCCTCGCCGAGCTCGACCACGGCGTCACCGCTGACCTCGCCGATCTCGAGCGTCGTCGCGAGGACCTCACCCGCGATCAGGTCCCGGTGGCGCGTCGCCCACTCGAGGCGCTCGGTCGGTACCTGCAGCGTGACCGAGATGCGGTCGGAGACATCGAGTCCCGCGTTCCGGCGCGCATCCTGCAACTCGCGGATCCGGTCCTTGGCCCACCCCTCGGCCTCGAGCTCCTCGGTGACCTGCGAGTCCAGCACGACGAGACCCGCACCGTCCGGCAGCGCCGCCGTCGACTCGGGCTCGGCCGCGACGAGGCGCTGCGTGTACTCCTCGGGCAGCAGTTCGATGCCCGCCGCCGACACCACACCGTCCGTCTCGGTCCAGTCGCCGGCCTTGACCGCCTTGATGACGGTCTGGACGTCCTTGCCCAGGCGCGGACCGGCAGCACGGGCATTGACGACGAGCTCGAACCGGCCGTGCACGTCGACGTCGTCGGTGAGATCGACCTTCTTGACGTTCACCTCGTCCGCGATCAGGCCGACATACGGGCGCATCTTCTCCGCATCCGGCGACGCGACGGTGACCTCGGGCAGCGGCAGCCGCACCCGCAGGTTCTGCGCCTTGCGCAGGCTCAGCACCGTCGAGCACACGCTGCGCACGTCGTCCATCGCGGCGACCAGTTCCGGATCGGCCGGCAGCTCGGTCTCGGACGGCCAGTCGGCCAGATGCACCGAACGACCACCGGTCAGCCCGCGCCAGATCACCTCGGACGCCATCGGCAGCAGCGGCGCCGCGAGGCGGGTGACCACCTCGAGCACCGTGTGCAGCGTGTCGATCGCGTCGCGGTCCTCGTCCCAGAACCGGTTGCGCGAGCGGCGCACGTACCAGTTGGTGAGCGCGTCGCAGAAGGTGCGCAGCTCGTCGCACGCCCCCGCGATGTCGGTGACCTCGAGCGCGTCGGTGATCGCGTCCCGGGTGGCCGCCAGCTTCGCCAGGATGTACTGGTCGAGCACGTTCGGCGAGTCGGTCCGCCACTGCCCCGGCTTGGACGCGTACAGCTGCAGGAAGCTCCACGCGTTCCACATCGGCAGCAGCGCCTGCCGGACGCCCTCACGGATGCCCTGCTCGGTGACGACCAGGTTGCCGCCCCGCAGGATCGGCGACGACATCAGGAACCACCTCATGGCGTCCGAGCCGTCGCGGTCGAACACCTCCTTGACGTCCGGGTAGTTGCCCTTCGACTTGCTCATCTTGAGGCCGTCGTCGCCGAGCACGATGCCGTGCGCCGCAACGCATTTGAACGCGGGCCGGTCGAACAGCGCGGTCGCCAGCACGTGCAGCGTGTAGAACCAGCCGCGGGTCTGGCCGTTGTACTCGACGATGAAGTCGCCGGGGTAGTGCGAGTCGAACCAGTCCCGGTTCTCGAACGGGTAGTGCACCTGCGCGTACGGCATCGAGCCGGACTCGAACCAGCAGTCCAGCACCTCGGGGACGCGGCGCATCATCGACTTGCCGGTCGGGTCGTCCGGGTTGGGGCGGACCAGCTCGTCGATCATCGGGCGGTGCAGGTCCGTCGGGCGCACACCGAAGTCCGCCTCGAGCTGATCCAGCGAGCCGTAGACGTCGACCCGCGGGTACGACGGATCGTCCGACACCCACACCGGGATCGGGCTGCCCCAGTAGCGGTTTCGGCTGATGTTCCAGTCGCGGGCACCCTCGAGCCACTTGCCGAACTGGCCGTCCTTGATGTGCTCCGGCACCCAGGTGATCTCCTGGTTGAGCTCGACCATGCGGTCACGGAACTTGGTGACGGCGACGAACCACGACGGCACCGCCATGTAGATCAGCGGCTGGCCGGAGCGCCAGCTGTGCGGGTACGAGTGCTCGATCGTCTCGTGACGCAGCAGCTTTCCGGCCGCCTTGAGGTCCTTGATGATGACCGGGTTCGCGTCGAACACCTGCAGGCCCTCGTACGGCGGGACCATCGAGGTGAACTTGCCGCCCGGGTCCAGCGGCTGCACGATCTCGATGCCGTTCGCCGTCGCGCACTCCATGTCCTCCTCACCGAAGGCCGGCGCGAGGTGGACGACACCGGTACCGGAGTCGGTGGTGACGTAGTCGGCGGAGAGCACGCGATGCGCTTCCTCGTGTCCCTTGCCGGGGCCGTGGAAGAAGTCGAACGGCGGCAGGTACGACAGGCCGACCAGGTCGGCGCCCTTGTACTCGCCCAGCACCTCCGGCGCCTCGCCCAGCTCGCGCGCGTAGTGCCCGACGCGGGCCGCGGCCAGCACGTAGCGCTTGTCGTCGGCGCCGCGCACCTGCACGTAGTCGACGTCCGGGTGGACGGCGATCGCCAGGTTGGAGGGCAGCGTCCACGGCGTCGTGGTCCAGATCAGCGCATTCGCGCCGTCGAGGTCACTGCCAGGTGCCTGCAGGACCATGTCGACCGTGACGGCCGGGTCCTGGCGCATCTTGTAGGCGTCGTCGAGGCGGGTCTCCTGGTTCGACAGCGGCGTCTGCTCGTACCAGCTGTACGGCAGCACGCGGAAGCCCTGGTAGATCAGGCCCTTGTCGTAGAGCTCCTTGAACGCCCACATCACGGACTCCATGAAGTCCAGATCCAGGGTCTTGTAGTCGTTGTCGAAGTCGACCCAGCGGGCCTGACGGGTCACGTAGTCGCGCCACTCGTCGGTGTAGCGCAGCACGGACTGCTTGCAGTACGCGTTGAACTCCGCGAGACCCATCGCGTCGATCTGCGACTTGTCCTTGATGCCGAGCTGCTTCTCCGCCTCGAGCTCGGCGGGCAGGCCGTGGCAGTCCCAGCCGAACCGGCGGTCGACCTTCTTGCCACGCATCGTCTGGAAGCGCGGCACCAGGTCCTTGACGTAGCCGGTGAGCAGATGGCCGTAGTGCGGCAGGCCGTTCGCGAACGGCGGGCCGTCGTAGAAGACGAACTCCTCGGATCCCTCGCGGTTCGCGATGCTGGCGCGGAAGGTGTCGTCCGCCTCCCACGCCGCGAGCACCTTCTGCTCGAGGTCCGGGAAGGAGACGGCGCCGGTTGCGCGACCGCCGACGAGATCGACGCGGGGGTACCCGTCGTTCGTCTGGGGAGAGGTGGATTCGTTACTTGTCACCGCGTGGCTCCTCGTGCCCATCTGCCGGCACGGGGACGACGACGACGCCCTGTGCGCCGCGGCCGCGGTACCACCCCGCTTGCCCGCCGTCGCGTATGCGAGACGAGCCACTCGATCAAGGCTGTGACGGGCCCACCCGTTCGGGTCTAGTGAGTCGGATGCCCATCGCGCGTTGCGATGCGCATCGTCGACCGTTCTTCCGAAGGCTCCCCGGTGATGGCCGGATCGACGCCATGTGTGCGCTTCAGTCTAGCCCTGAGACGAGTTCCACCCGGAATCGCCCGAATCCGACTCGACGTCGCGGCCATTGCCGAACGACCGATTCCCGGTCTCCCGCTCCGGTGCCGCACCGGTCGAATCCGCGACAGGTGCCGCCTTCCTGCTCGCCAACGCACTGACGAGCAGGAGGACGGCACCCGCGACACAGATCGCGATGCATCCCCACGCCCAGACCACGGAACCCGTCATCAGGGCGATCACCAGCAGCGTAAACCCCACTGCCGCGAGGACCAGCGTCATGACCAGCACGATTCACCCTCTGCTCGAGAGCCGGCCGGCGTCGGCTCGGTCAGTTGTTTCCCTTGGCGAACTGGCTGAAGCCCGACTGCGAACCAGACTGCCCGAAGGCGTCCTGGCCACCGTCGACCGGCACCGCCGAGCCGCGCTGCTCCAGCTCCTCGAGCTGCGACTCCAGGTACGACTTGAGCCGCACACGGTACTCGCGCTCGAACGTCTTCAGCTGCTCGATGCGGCCCTCCAGGACGGAGCGCTGCTGGTTGATCGTCGCCATGATCTCGGTGTGCTTCTTCTCGGCGTCCGCCTGCAGCGCGTCGGCCTTCTCCTTGGCCTGGCGCAGCTGGCTCTCCGAGCGGGTCTGCGCATCCGAGAGGAGCGAATCGGACTTCTGCTTGGCGTCCGCCACCATCGTTTCCGACTTGGTGCGGGCGTCGGTGACCAGACGCTCCGAGTTGGTGCGGGCATCGCCGAGCAGCTGCTCTGCCTCGACCTTGGCGTCGCCGGTCAGGCGGTCCGCCATCTCCTGCGCGAGACCCAGGACCTTGGCGGCCTGCATGTTGGCGTCCTCCGACGGACGCGGCGCCGCGGCAGGCACCGGTTCCGGCTTGGGCTGCTCGACGACACGAACCGGCTCCGGCTTCGGCGCGGGTGCCGGCGGCGCCGCGGCAGCGGCAGCGGCAGGACGCGGAGCCTTCTTGGCCTCGGCAAGCTCCTGATCGAGCTCGCCAACGCGCTGACGGAGATCAGCGTTCTCCTCGATGAGCCGCGTCAGCTCCTGCTCGACGAGATCGAGGAAGGCATCGACCTCATCCTCGTTGTAGCCACGCTTCCCGATCGGGGGCTTGCTGAACGCGACGTTGTGCACATCAGCTGGAGTCAGCGGCATGGAAGGATCCCTTCACACATCATTTGGCGGTCTAGCACGCATTCAGTTCTAGCGCGTTGCGCGTACTCGTTAACCATTTCGTTACTCGTCACACTGTAACTGCGGGTCATTCTGTCACACCAACCCCGAAGGTGACGCCAGTCCTGACACGACCTGCATGAGGATGAACAGCAGGAAAAGCAGCACCATGATCGACAAATCGAGCCTGACCCCGCCGAGCGAGATCGGCGGGATGAGCCGACGAAGAAGCTTCACCGGCGGGTCGGTGACCGTGAAGATCACCTCCAGCACGACCACGACGAATCCCGTCGGGTGCCAGTCCCTTGCGAATACCCGGATGAACTCGACGATGATCCGTCCGATGAGCAACAACCAGAAGATGAACAGGATCACGTAGATCACCGAGAACACGGCCACACCTTCACTCTGCCTGACGACAACCGGTCGATCAAAACCATTCGACGAGCCGAGGCACGCGTCACATCACACGCGAGGTGTGACAAGATTCTCGGTCGCAACGGTTACTTCTGGTTGTAGAAGCCGGTCTCGGCGATCCGGCGACGCTCTTCCGCGGACACGTCGATGTCGGCCGGCGAGAGCAGGAACACCTTGGTCGCGACCTTGTCGAAGGAGCCGCGGAGCGCGAACGCGAGCCCGGCCGCGAAGTCCACGAGCCGCTTGGCGTCGGCGTTGCTCATCTCGACCAGATCCATGATCACCGGCGTGCCGTCACGGAACCGCTCGCCGATGGTGCGGGCCTCGCCGTAGTCGCGCGGGCGCAGCGTCGTGATCTTCGACAGCGGACCGCCCTCGTCCACCACCGAACGACGGCTCTCGAGCCGGTCCATCCGGGCGTCGACGGCCAGTGCACCCCGGGTTGCGCCGCGCGCACCCGCACTCGGCGCCGGACGGGACGGGCGCGCCGGCAGCGGCTCGACCCGCGCGGACTGGCGCGGCGCCGGCTCGTAGCGGTCGAAGTCGTCCTCGACCTCGTCACGACGGCTCGACGGGTATCCGGGCTCGGCGTACTCACGGCGAGCCGGCCCGGGCTCGTCGATGTAGTCATCCTCGAAGTCTTCGAGGGGAACCATGCCGAAGTAAGCCTTGAACTTGTGCAGAGTGCTCATTGATCGACCTTCCTGGGCGCGGCGGACGGGTACTGATGGAACCTGCGGTCGACCGCAGAGATCTTGGCGGATGGACTGACGATCTTTGTGTGGCTGGTGTTCATGGTGTGACTGGTGATTATTCCGAGACTATCGGGCGGCGGCCGAGGATCGCAGTTCCGACACGCACACACGTCGACCCGTGCCGGACCGCCGCCTCCAGGTCTCCCGTCATTCCGGCCGACAACACGGTTGCCTCCGGATGGGAAACCAGCAGGTCGGCGTGCGCGGCCTGGAGACGTTCGAACGCCTCGTCCGGATCGGACCCGAGCGGCGGCACCGCCATCAGTCCACCGAGGGTCAGATTCGACGAACCCGCCATGTGATCGGCGAGAGGGGCCAGCTCCGTTACCGGAACACCCCCGCGGGCCGGATCGGCATCCAGACTCACCTGGATCAGGGCGCGGAGCGGGCCCGAGCGCGCGCCCTCGTCCCGCGCGGCGCCCACCGCGGTGTCGAGCGCGTCGGCCAGTCGGCCACTGTCGAGCGAATGGACCGTGTCTGCCCACCGGGCGACCGAGCGGGCCTTGTTCCGCTGCAGTCGACCGATCATGTGCCAGCGAACCGGATCCATCGCCTCCGGTGCCGACCGGAACTCGGCGATCTTGTCGCCGGCCTCCGGCTCGCGCGACTCGCCGAACTCCCGGCAGCCGAGGTCGTAGAGGATCCCGACGTCCGATGCCGGGAAGAACTTCGTCACCGGCAGCAGCATCACGTCGGCCGGGTCGCGGCCGGCAGCGAGGCAGGCGGCCTCGAGCCTGGCGCGCACCTCCGTCAGCGCCGACGCGATCTCTTCGTGCCTACTCATCGGTGCCCTCGTCCACGTCGATCCCGTCACTCGTCTCCGGACGGATCCATCCAGATCACGGCAGCCAACCGGCCGGTGGGGGCTCCTCGACGGTGACTGAACAGCGTCGGGTCCTCGATCGTGCACCGCGGATCCTCCGCGACGCTGGAGATCCCCGCCGCGAGCAACTGCCGACGCAGTCCCGCACGCAGATCCAGTCCGGGCGTGCCCTTGGCGGTGCGCGTCGCGCTGCCGGGCAGGAACTTCTCGACGTCGGCCTGCATCGCGGCCGGCACCTCGTACTGGCGGCCACTCGCGGCCGGGCCCAGGAAGGCACCGATCCGCTCGGGCCGGGCGCCCTGCTCGATCATCGCGCCGATCACCTTGGGCACGATGCCGATCCGGGCGCCGATCCGGCCGGCGTGCACCGCCGCGATCACGCCCGCCTCGTCGTCGGAGAGCAGGATCGGCACGCAGTCGGCGCTCAACGTCACGAGCGCGAGACCGGGCTCCTTGGTCACCAGGGCGTCCGTCGCCGGCACCGGACCGTCGACCGGACCGTCGACCACCGTCACGTTGCGGCTGTGGATCTGCTCCATCCACACCAGCCGCTCGAACGGCAGCCCGATCCCGTCGGCGAGACGGCGACGATTGGCCTCGACGGCCGCCGGATCGTCACCGACGTGGTCACCGAGGTTGAACGACTCGTACGGCGCCGCGGACACACCACCGGCACGGGTCGTGACGACCCGCCGGACCCGGACACCCGTCACGGAGACCCCGCTCAACGGCGCATGAAGGAAGGAACATCGACGTCGTCGTCTTCGCCTTCCTCGTTGCTGACCGGCACGACACGGGGCGCGGGGCTCCCCAGCGGCGGCAGGCTCGACCCGGTGGGCGCCCCGACCGGCTCGCGAGGAGCCGCGGGGGCGGCCGGCGCCGGCTCGGCGGGAGCGGCCGCGGCAGGCGCCGCAGGACGCTCGGACTGCCCGACCTCACCGGCGCGCCCGGCACCGATGTTGCCGCGGCCGATCGCGGACTGGACTTCCAGTGGACGCTTGACCGGTGCACCGCCGTCGAAGCCGGCCGCGATGACTGTCACACGAACCTCGTCGCCGAGCGAGTCGTCGATGACGGTTCCGAAGATGATGTTGGCGTCGATGTGCGCGGCCTCCTGGACCAGCGACGCCGCCTCGTTGATCTCGAACAGACCCAGATCCGAGCCACCGGCGATCGACAGCAGCACCCCGCGGGCGCCCTCCATCGACGCCTCGAGCAGCGGTGAGTTGATCGCCGTCTCGGCGGCCTTGATCGACCGGCCCTCGCCCCGCGCGGAGCCGATGCCCATCAAGGCGCTGCCCGCGCCGGACATGACGCTCTTGACGTCCGCGAAGTCGACGTTGATCAGGCCCGGCGTGGTGATCAGGTCGGTGATGCCCTGGACACCGTTGAGGAGCACCTCGTCGGCGCTGCGGAACGCGTCCATCAGGCTGACGGCCGCGTCACCGAGCTGGAGCAGGCGGTCGTTGGGGATCACGATCAGGGTGTCGCAGGACTCGCGCAGCGCGGCGATGCCGGCCTCGGCCTGACTGCCGCGACGCTTGCCCTCGAAGGAGAACGGGCGGGTGACGACGCCGATGGTGAGGGCACCGAGCTTGCGCGCAATGCTCGCGACGACCGGCGCACCGCCGGTTCCGGTGCCGCCGCCCTCGCCGGCGGTGACGAACACCATGTCGGCGCCCTTGAGGACCTCTTCGATCTCGTCCTTGTGGTCCTCGGCGGCCTTGCGCCCCACCTCGGGGTCGGCGCCGGCGCCGAGGCCACGGGTGAGTTCACGTCCGACGTCGAGCTTGACGTCGGCGTCGGACATCAGCAGCGCCTGCGCGTCGGTGTTGACCGCGATGAACTCGACTCCCTTGAGTCCCTGCTCGATCATGCGGTTGACCGCGTTGACGCCGCCGCCGCCGATACCGACGACCTTGATGACGGCGAGGTAGTTGTGCGGGGGCGTCATGGGCTCTCGCCTTCCGTGAGTGGGTTTCGCGCTCGTTCTGGGGTCAGTGTCGGAAAACCCTCAACCTCAACCACAGGGTCAAGGTTATGTCAAGTAGTCCATTGGTGCGAAACGCTATGCAGTGCCGGAGCGTTCCGCCAGCAGGCGCGCCGACACGCGCCAAGTTTTTGCGGGCACGAAGCCCCCGAACCGGTATCGGTGCGAGCCTTCGCGTCGCCCATCACTTTACTGTGGGCAACTCGGGACTCGACACATCGAAGATCCGGCCGGGCTGTGTCAGCAGCACGGAGACGACCGCCGACTTCCTCTCGGAACCGTCGACGCCGCCCCACACCACGACACGGCCGTCCACAAGCGTAACCGAAACACTCGAAATCGTCGGTGCCGCAACCTCGGACACCTGCACTCGAATCGATTCCGGAAGCGCCTCGAATACCTGCAACGCCGCCTGCGTCGCATGGTCGTCGTGGCTCGGGGTGGGGGTGACCAGCCTCGGCACACCGAACGGCGGTGGCTCGACGGCGTAGTCGACGCCGGTGGCGTCCACCAGATGCTGTCCGTCCGGGGAATCGAAGAACACCACGGGAATCCGCTCGACGACCGTGAGCTTCACCGTCGACGGATACTCCCGCTGCACGCGCGCCTCGGCCACGCGCCGGATCTCGGCGACCCGCTGTGCGGCCGCCCCGGTGTCGACCTGCAGCAGCGGCGTGCCCTCGGCGATGTCGAGGGCCGCCAGCGCTTCTTCCTCGGTGACCACCCCGTCACCCACGAACTCGATCTGACGGACCGACATCAGCGGACTGAACCACAGTGTCGCGAACAACGCGGCGAGAACCGTCACAGACGCGACGACGATCAGGAAGACCTTGCGACGCAACGAGCGCGCTCGCTCGCGGTCCGCCGAACCGCGACCGGGACGGCCGTCGCCGCTCGCACGCTCCGTCGGCGCGGAACGCTCGCGGGTACTCGTGCGGGTGCCGCCGCGCCGCTCACGGCGGGCGTCCGGACGTCCGCCGCGCGATCGACCCCGACCGTCGACCGTCACTGCGACCCCGAACCGGATCCCGCTGCCCCCGAACGGCGAACGTGATTGGGGTGCGCGCGCAACGCGTCGAGGATCTGCCCGCCGAGCATCGTCACATCACCCGCCCCCATCGTGATCACGACGTCGCCAGGTTCGGCGATGCCCGCGACCTGACGCGGCACCTGGGACCGATCGGGCTGATAGTGAACGGGTTTCGTCATGCCCTGCGCAACCAACGCGCCACTGACGCCCGGGATCGGTTCCTCGCGGGCGCCGTACACGTCGAGCACGACCACTTCGTCGGCGAGATCGAGCGCCTCACCGAACTCCTGCGCAAACGTCACCGTCCGCGAATACAGGTGCGGCTGGAAGACCACGACGACGCGGCCCCGCTGCGGGTCCTCGGCGACGAGCTCGCGCGCGGCGCCCAGCACCGCCCGGACCTCCGTCGGATGGTGGGCGTAGTCGTCGAACACCCGCACGCCGCGCTCCCGGCCGGTGAGCTGGAACCGACGATGCACACCGCCGAAACCCGCGAGTCCCTCGAGCAGCTCGTCGACCTGCGCGCCCGAATCCAGCGCGGCCAGCAGCGCGGCGAGGGCGTTGAGCGCCATGTGCTTTCCGGGGACCCCCAGTCGGAGCGTGCGCGGCTCGGACTCGCCGGCCAGCCGGATGACGGCCACTCCCCCGACGTCCCGCGCCGTCCACGACACCAGTTCCACACCGACCGAAACCCCCTGCGCCGCCGCGACGGCCTCGGAGGTTCCATAGCCGAGCACCCGGACATCGCCGCTCCCGGACTCGACCGTGCGACGCGCGAGCGCCGCCGAACCCGGGTCGTCGAGGCACGCCACGAGGAGCCCGTCGGGCGCGATGCGCGCGACGAAGTCGTCGAACACCTGGACGTACGCCTCGCTGCTGCCGAAGAAGTCGAGATGGTCCGCCTCGATGTTGGTGACGACCACGACGTCCGGGTCGTACTGGAGCAGCGATCCGTCGCTCTCGTCGGCCTCGGCGACGAAGACCTTGCCCGAACCGTGGTGGGCGTTGGTTCCCGCCTCGTTCAGCTCCCCGCCGACCGCGAAGGACGGATCGAATCCGCAGTGCTGCAACGCAACCACGAGCATCGACGTCGTCGACGTCTTGCCGTGCGTGCCCGACACCAGCAGCGTCCGGTGTCCACGCATCAGCGACGCCAGGACCGCGGGCCGCAGGATCACGGGGACGCCGCGGCGCCGGGCCTCGACGAGCTCGGGATTGTCCTTCGGGATCGCGGCGTGCGTGGTCACCACCGCCGTCGGGCCGCCCGCCAGCAGATCGAGTGCGCTGGCGTCGTGCCCGATCCGGACCACGGCGCCGCGCGCCCGCAACGCGAGGACGCCGCGGCTCTCCTTCGCGTCCGACCCCGACACCTGCCCACCACGCGCCAGCAGGATCCGCGCGATACCGGACATCCCGGCGCCGCCGATGCCGACCATGTGCACCCGCTCGAGACCTACGGGCAACTGCTCGCTCATCGATTTCCCCTTGCTACGTCTACAACGATCTGCGCGACCGCGTCGGCCGCACCGCGGTGGCCCGCACCGGCCGCGCCCCGACCCATCTCGTCGAGCCGCGCGCGATCACCGAGCAGCGGGACGACGGTGTCGGACACGTAC
Source organism: Prescottella soli (assembly GCF_040024445.1). Taxonomy (NCBI): domain Bacteria; kingdom Bacillati; phylum Actinomycetota; class Actinomycetes; order Mycobacteriales; family Nocardiaceae; genus Rhodococcus; species Rhodococcus (subgen. Prescottella) soli. The sequence goes on along the minus strand of NZ_CP157276.1, from coordinate 5,305,979 downwards.
TGCGGCGTCAGGTCCGCGTCCGCGACGATCATCCCACCACCCGCGGCCACGACCGGCCGCGCGTTGAGTTCCTGTTCGCCGTTTCCGTGTGGCAACGGCACATAGACCGCGGGCAACCCGACGGCCGACACCTCGGCGACCGTCATCGCACCGGATCGGCAGATCACCGCGTCGGCGGCCGAGTAGGCGAGGTCCATCCGGGTCAGGTACGGCACCGCGACGTACGGTGCGGCCGGATCGGATGCGACGTCGACCGAGTTCTTGGGGCCGTACGCGTGGAGGACGGAGATACCGGCCGCGGCCAACTTCGGCGCCGCTCCCACAACCGCCTCGTTGAGCGAACGGGCGCCCTGAGAGCCTCCGAAGACCAGCAGGACCGGGCCCTCGGCGGGCAGCCCGAAATGCTCGCGGGCCTTCGCCCGCAGCGCGGCTCGATCCAGACCGGTGATCGACGACCGGACCGGGATACCGATGATCTCCGCGTCCTCACGGCCGCGCGCGGCAACGCCCGACCCGGCGACCGCGGCCAGCACTCGTCGGGCGCGCCGGGCACCGATCTTGTTGGCGATGCCGGCGCTGGCGTTCGCCTCGTGGATGACGATCGGGATCTTCCGGCGCCGACCGAACAGTCCCGAACCCGCCGCCAGGTAGGCCGGTAGAGCCACGTAGCCGCCGAAGCCGACGATCACGTCCGCATTCGTCCGATCGAGGACCTCACGGGTGGCGGCTACCGAGCGCCGGATACGCCCGGGCAGCCGGAGCAGGTCCATCGTCGGCTTGCGCGGCAGCGGCACGGGCGGGATCAGCTCGAGCGGATATCCGCGCTCCGGCACCAGCTTCGTCTCGAGGCCACGCTCGGTTCCGAGAGCCGACACCACCGCCGACGGATCGAGGGCACGGATCGCATCCGCTACCGCCATCGCGGGTTCGATGTGGCCTGCGGTGCCGCCACCGGCCACCACCACCGACAGTGCGGCATTCTCGCGGTTGTCGCCGTTCACCTGCGCATTCCTCGCTCTCCCGGACGGGCGTCACGCGATCGCGCCGCCCGCCCACGTTCCGAAACCGGGTCGTATCCCCGATGTCCTCGATTGTCGTCCACCCGTTCGCGGCCTCCGTCCGGCTGGCGCCGTCGGGGGTCGTCGTGGCGCACGCCCCGAGCTTGCGGCCGCGGTGCCCGTTCGGCACGGGCCGGCTGCACTCGCTTGTTCTCCGCTCGCCGCACGACGGCCGCGCCCCGCGGCCGCGGCGGAATGTACGGCGCCGGCTTCGGCAGCCTCAGCATCCGCGACACGCGTCCGTCCTGACCGCTGTGCAACGCCGCGACCGCCTCCGGTTCGTGCCGGGCCGCGTTCGCGACGAGACCGAACATGAGAAGTGTCGTGGCGGTCGAGGTACCGCCCGCCGAGACCAGCGGCAGCTGGAGGCCCGTCACCGGCAGGACGCCGACGACGTAACCGATGTTGATGAAGGCCTGACCGGTGATCCAGGCCGTCGCGGTCGCGGTGAGCAACTGCAGGAACGGGTCCGCCGATCGCCTCGCGATTCGCAGTCCCGTGTACACGAACAGACCGAACAATCCGATCACTGCGACCGCGCCGATGAAGCCGAGCTCCTCGCCGATGATCGCGAAGATGAAGTCGTTGTGCGCGTTGGGCAGATAGCTCCACTTGGCGCGGCTCTGCCCCAATCCCTCACCGAAGAGGCCGCCGTCGGCGAGGGCGTACTTGGCCTGCCGGGCCTGGTAGCCCAAGCCCTGCGGGTCGTCGCCCGGGTTGAAGAACGCCTGGATGCGAGCGGACCGGTAGCCCGCCGTGAGCGCGAGGGTGACCGCGCCGATCACACCCGCGCCGAGTACGCCCAGGAAGATCCGCAGCGGCAGGCCCGCGAACCACAACAGCGCCAGCAGGATGATCGCGAGCGAGATCGTCGTGCCGAGGTCCGGCTGCAGCACGATCAGCACGAACACCACCATGGCCGCCGGCACCAGCGGGATCAGCATCTCCTTGAGCGACTGACTGTCGCGTCGGCGCGTCGCGAGCAGGTGCGCACCCCACACCGCGAACGCGATCTTCGCGAGCTCGGACGGCTGCAAGGAGATCGGGCCGATCACGAACCAGCCCCGCGTGCCCTGCGACTTCGTGCCGATGCCGGGGATGAGCACCAGCACCAGCATCATGATCGTGACACCGAACGCCGGCAGCGACCATTTGCGCAGCAGCCGGACCGGGATCAGCAACGCGATGTAGAAGATCACGAAACCGAGCGTCGCGAAGATCAGCTGCGAGACGAACTTCCCGTACGCCGAACCGTCCTGCGCCACGGATTCCACGCTCGACGACGACAGCACCATCACCAGGCCCAGCACCGTCAGCAGGATCGCGATGGTGACGACCAGATGGAACGACGTCAGCGGACGCGCCAGCCACGCACCGATCCGGGTCCGTGGCCCACGGTCGGCCTTCTCGGTGCGGCGCTCGGTCTCGTCTCTCATCAGTGGGATCCGGGCTCCCCCGCGGAATGTGACGGCCCGATCTGTTCGTCCGACAGGCCGGTGGCGGCCGAGGCGAAGCTGCGGCCCCGGTGACCGTACGAGTCGAACATGTCGAGCGACGCGGCCGCGGGTGCGAGCAGGACGACGTCGCCCGGCGCAGCCAGCGCCGCGGCGGCACGCACGGCCTCCGCCATCACGGTGTCGGCGTCGGCGCCCGGAAGGTCGAGCCGCACCGAGTCGGGGTTCCCAGCACCCATGGATGCATCGTCTCCCGACCGAACGTGCACGACCGGGACCTCGGGGGCGTGTCGCTCCAGCGCGTCCGCGATCTGGTCCGCGTCGCGTCCGATCAGGACGGCGCCGGCCAGTCGGTCCGCGACCTCTTCGACGAGGTCGTCGATCCGCGCACCCTTGAGCAGGCCGCCCGCGATCCACACGACCGACTCGTGCGCGATGATCGACGAGCGTGCCGCGTGCGGATTGGTCGCCTTCGAGTCGTCGACGAACGCGACGTTCCCGACGGTGCGCACCAGTTGCGCACGATGCGGACCCACCCGGTGGGCCCGCAGGCCGGCCTCCACCGCCGCCGGTGAGACGCCGATCGCGCGGGCCAACGCGGCCGCCGCGAGCGCGTCGCACAGGCCGGCCGGTCCGGCGGGACTGATCTCGTCGGCCGCGACCAGCGGGACGGAATCCGCGAACGCCCGATCGACGAGCATTCCGCCGCGCACACCCAGCTCCCCGGTGTCGGGGGCGCCGAGCCGGAATCCGACGGTGTGCCCGTCGCGCGGGCGCGATGCCAGTCCTGCGGCGATCTCGTCGTCGAGACCGACGACCGCGACGTCACCGGTCAGCGCCTGCGCCTTGGCGTCGATGTATCCCGGCATGCCGCCGTGCCAGTCCAGATGGTCCTCGGCGATGTTCAGCACCACACCCGCGTCGGGGCGCACCGACGGCGCCCAGTGCAGCTGGAACGACGACAGCTCGACTGCGAGCACGTCTGCGCGGGGCTCCTGCGCCCGCAGCGCGTCGAGCACCGGCAGCCCGATGTTCCCGCACGCCGCCGACGGCATCCCGGCGGCCTCGAGGATCGAGTGCAGCATCGACGTCGTGGTGGTCTTGCCGTTGGTGCCGGTCACGACCAGCCAGCGCCGCGGCGGCCCGTACATCCGGGCCCGGTCGACCCGCCACGAGAACTCGATGTCGCCCCAGACCGGGACACCCGCGTCCGCCGTGGCCGACAGGACCGGCGCGTCGGGCCGGAAGCCAGGACTCGTGACGACCAGCGCGAACTCGGCCACCCGCTGCGGATCCGCCACCAGCTCGTCGATCCGGACCGTCGCCGCACCCAGCTCGGCACACCGCGCGAGGGCGTCGTCGTTGGTGTCGGTGACCGTCACCCTGGCACCGAGGTCGAGCAGTGGCGCGATGGCCGCGCGTCCCGAGATCCCGGCGCCGGTCACCAGGACGTCCGCGTCCCGCAGCCGGCCCAGGCCCGCCTCGTCGAGGTACGTCTGCTCGAACTGCATGTGTCAGTCCCCGATCGCCGCGAGGTACTCGCTGTAGAACAGCGCCAGACCGATCGCCGACGCGATGGCGGCCAGCAACCAGAATCTGATGATCACCTGGGTCTCCGCCCAGCCGCCCAGCTCGAAGTGGTGATGGAACGGCGCCATCCGGAACACGCGCCGCCGGCTGGACCGGAACACCGCCACCTGGATGACCACCGAAGCGGCCTCGGCGACGAACAGCGCGCCGATGACGACCATCAGCAGCTCGGTGCGGGTGGTGATGGACAGACCCGCGAGCATGCCGCCGAGCGCGAGCGAACCGGTGTCGCCCATGAAGATCTTCGCCGGAGCCGCGTTCCACCACAGGAAGCCGATGCAGGCCGCGGCGCCCGCCGCGCACAGCAACGCCAGATCCAACGGATCGCGCACGTCGTAGCAGCCCTTGGCCGGGCCGAGGCTGCCCGGACCCGTGCTGCACGCGTTGCGGTACTGCCAGAACGTGATGATCACGTACGCGCCGAGCACCAGGCTCATCGAGCCGGCAGCCAGCCCGTCGAGGCCGTCGGTGAGGTTCACCGCGTTCGACCACGCGCTGACCAGCAGGTAGCAGAACAGGATGAACACGATCGAGCCCATGCTCACGGTCGCGATGTCGCGCACGTACGACAGGTGCACGCTGCCCGGGGTGAGGCCGTTGCCGCCGCGGAACTGCAGCGCCAGGATGCCGAACAGGACCGCGGCCACGAGCTGGCCGACCAGCTTGGCCGTCTTGTTCAGTCCGAGATTCCGCTGCTTGCGGATCTTGATGAAGTCGTCGAGGAAGCCGACACCACCGAGCGCGGTCGTCAGGCCCAGCACCAGCAGACCCGACGCCGTCGGGCCCTCCGCGTCGTAGCCGATCCCGATGAGGTGCGAGCCCCAGTAGCCGGCCCAGATTCCCGCGAGGATGGCGACGCCGCCCATCGTCGGCGTGCCCCGCTTGGCCTGGTGGCTCGCCGGACCCTCGACCCGGATCTCCTGCCCGAAGCCCTGCCGCGAGAAGACCTTGATCAGCACGGGCGTCAGCAGGATCGAGACGGCGAGCGCGATGCCCGCCGCGAAGAGAATCTGCCTCACTGCGACGCCTCCGAATCCGTCACCGGCGCGGCGAGCACAGCGTCCGCGACCTCCCACAACCCGATCGACTGCGAGGCCTTCACCAGCACGAGGTCACCGGCCTGCAGTTCCCCCTCCAGCAGAGCGATCGCGCTCGCACCGTCGGGAACGTGGACCGCCTCGTCACCCCACGAACCTTCCATCACCGCTCCCTGGTACATCGCGCGCACGGGACGGCCCGGTCCCACGAGGATCAGCTTCGTCACGTCCAAGCGCACCGCGAACCGTCCGATCGCGTCGTGCTCGACGACTGATTCTGGCCCGAGTTCGGCCATTTCACCGAGGACCGCCCACGTCCGGCGTGCCGGGCCGCGCCCGGACTTCGCCATGGACACCAGCGCCTTGATCGCCGCGCGCATCGAGTCCGGGTTGGCGTTGTACGAGTCGTTGACGACGGTGACGCCGTCGGCGCGGTCGGCCACCTCCATCCGGCGGGCCGACACCGGTGCCGCACCGCCGAGCGCCGCGGCGATCTGCTCGAGCGTCGCGCCGCACTCGAGCGCGACGGCGGCGGCCGCGAGCGCGTTGCCGATGTGGTGCTCACCGTGCACCGCGAGGGTGATCGGGACGCTGCCGGCCGAGCACGTGAGCGTGAAGCTGGCGCGGGCCTGGTCGTCGAGCTCGACGTCGCTCGCGCGGACGTCGGCGTTGCCGGACAACCCGACCAGCACGACGCGGGCCTTGGTGCGCTTCGCCATCGCGGCCACCAGCGGGTCGTCGGCGTTCAGCACGGCGACGCCCCCGTCGGCGGCCGACGGCAGCGACGCGGGCAGCTCGCCCTTGGTCTCGGCGATCGCCTCGCGCGACCCGAACTCACCGAGGTGCGCGGTGCCGACGTTGAGCACCACACCGATACGCGGCGGCGCGGTCTTCGCGAGGGCAGCGATGTGCCCGCGACCGCGGGCCGACATCTCCAGCACCAGGAACCGGGTGTCGGCGTCGGCGCGCAGCGCGGTCCACGGATGACCGAGTTCGTTGTTGAAGGAGCCGGGCGGCGCGACGACGGCACCGAGCGGAGCCAGCACGGCCGCGAGCAGGTCCTTCGTGGACGTCTTGCCCGACGAGCCCGTGACGCCCACGACGGTCAGCCCCGACTCGGCCGTGAGCCGGTCGACGCTGGCGCGAGCCAGCCTGGCCAGCGCCTCGAGCACCGCGGCACCGGAGCCGTCACGGTCGTGTTCGAGGGCCAGCGCCGCGCTGCCCGACGGGCCGAGCGGTTCGACCACGATCGCAGGGACACCGACAGGACGGGCCGCGAGCACCGCGACCGCACCGGCAGCGACGGCGGCGGCCGCGTGGTCGTGTCCATCCACCCGTGCGCCCGGCAACGCCAGGAACAGCCCACCCGGGGTGACCTTACGGGAATCGAACTCCACCGTTCCCGAGACGGTGGCCGACGGATCGTCGACGTCGTGAAGCGTCCCGCCGACCGCCTGTGCGATCTGGGCGAGCGTCATCGGGATCATGCGTTTCCTCCGTGTGCGGGGCCTTCTCCGGAAACGATCCGATCGATCGCCTCTCCCAGGACCTCGCGGTCGTCGAATGGGTACTTCACCCCGTGGATCTCCTGGCCGGTCTCGTGGCCCTTGCCGGCTACCAGGACCACATCGCCCGGACGCGCCCAAGCGACCGCCGCGGCGATCGCCTCGCCGCGGTCGCCGATCTCGCGGACCTCGCCGCGCTCGGTCACCGGGACTGCCAGTGCGCCCTGCACCAGTGCGGCCCGGATCCCGCCCGGGTCCTCGGTGCGCGGATTGTCGTCGGTGATCACCAACAGGTCTGCGCCGCGGGCACCGGCCTCCCCCATCAGCACCCGCTTGCCGCTGTCGCGGTCCCCGCCCGCGCCGACCACGACCGCGATCCGGCCGTCCGTCTGACCGCGCAGCGTCGCGATGACCGCCTCGAGCGCGGCAGGCTTGTGCGCGTAGTCGACGACGGCGAGGAAGTCCTGCCCACGCTCGACGCGCTGCACCCGCCCGGGCACATCCACCCGGGCGATCCCGGTGAGCACCGCATCCGCGTCCGCGCCGGCGGCCACGCACACCGCCACGGCGAGTGCCGCGTTGGCGACGTTGTAGTCGCCCGGCAGGCGCAGCGACACCTCGCGTGACGCACCGCTAGGTCCGGTGAGGGCGAAGACCTGGCTGCCCGACGGCTCGACCTCGGGCGGTCCGGCCGTCCAGTCGCCGGCGGCGCGCGTCGACACCGTCGCGACCGCGTCGGGCCGGTCCGGGTGCGCGCCGCGCGCGATCGCGGCCATGCGGACGCCCCACTCGTCGTCGACGCAGATCACCGCGCGCTCGGCGCGCACCGTCGAGTCGGCCGCGAACAGCCGGCTCTTGGCGCCGAAGTAGTCGTCGAAATCCTTGTGGAAGTCCAGGTGATCCTGGGACAGGTTCGTGAACGCGCCGATCGAGAAGCGCACCCCGTCGACGCGTCCGAGCGCCAGCGCATGGCTCGACACCTCCATGACGACGGTGTCGACGCCCCGCTCGAGCATCGCCGCGAACAACGCGTGCAGCTGCGGGGCCTCGGGGGTGGTGAGGGCACTCGGGACGCGGTGGCCCTCGACGCGGGTCTCGATGGTGCCGACCAGGCCGATGCTCCGTCCGGCGGCGGCGAGCCCGGCCTCGACCAGATACGACGTGGTCGTCTTGCCCGACGTGCCGGTGATCCCGATGACCTGCATCTGCTCGGACGGGTGCCCGTAGATGGTGGCCGAGACCTCCCCGAGCGCGCGGCGCGGATCGGGATGCACGACGACCGGGAGCGGCACGACCGAGCCGACGGAACCGAGACGAGCGGCGACCGATGCGAGCCCGGCGTCGTCGGTGAACACGGCCGCCGCGCCGGCGTCGAGCGCGGTCGAGACGAACTCGGCACCGTGCGTGTGCGCCCCGGGCAACGCCGCGAACAGGTCGCCCGGCCGCACCGCCTGCGCGCGCAGCTCGACACCGGTGACGGTCGCCGGTTCACCTCCGCGCAGCGGGACCGACGGCACCCATTCGATCCGGGCACCGACCCTCGCCGCGAGCTCCGCGAGATCGGTCAGCGGCGGGTGCGTGGGGCGAAGACCGCTCCCCGGCGCCGTGTCCGGTGTGGAAGGCTGCGGACTCGGAAGCACAGGCGATATGTCCTCTCGGGTCGGTCGGTGGGTACGGGAAGGCTGTTCGTGGTTGTCGCGTGATCGTCGCCGATACGTTCGACGCGGATCGACGTGTCAGATTACCGGCGGGGAGGCCCGACAGACGAGCCAGCACGTACAGCTCGCGCGCTCGCGTGGGAATCGTCACCCCAGCTGGTGGTCAGTCGGCCTGCAGCACCAACCGCCGACCCGGGTCCGGTGACAACGGCACGCTCTCGCGCTGCAGCAGCCACGACGCGATGTTGTGGAACAGCGGAGCGGCCGATTGGCCCCCACCGCCGTCGACGCCACGCACCGGCGCATCGAGCATGATGCCGATGACGTAGCGGGGATCGTCGGCCGGAGCGATGCCGGCGAACGTGATCCAGTAGTTCGAGTTCGAGTAGCACTTGCACACCGGATCGACCTGCTGCGCCGTGCCGGTCTTGCCGGTGATCTGGTAGCCCTCGACCGCGGCCTGCGGACCGGTGCCCTGCTGGTAACCCATCGGATCCTTCTGGGTCACCGCGCGGAACATGTCGCGCACGGTGCGTGCCGTCTGCTCGCTGACCACGTGCACCGGTTCCGGCCGCTCGGTCTCCGTGCGTGTGCCGTCCGGCGCGACGGTCGCCTTGACGATCCGCGGCGGAATGCGTTCGCCGTCGTTCGCCATCGCCTGGTACATGCCGGTCATCTGCAGCAACGTCATCGACAGGCCCTGCCCGATCGGCAGGTTGGCGAACGTACCGCCGGACCACTCGTCCAGTTCCGGGACGTTGCCGGCGCTCTCGCCGGGAAGGCCCACACCGGTGGCCTGGCCGAGGCCGAATCGGTGCAGCATGTCGGCGAACCGTTCCTCGCCGACACGGTCGGCAAGCATCAGCGTCCCGACGTTCGACGACTTCCCGAATACTCCGGTGGTCGTGTACGGCGCGACGCCGTGCGCCCACGCGTCCCTGACCGACACCCCGGCCATCTGGATCGAGCCCGGTACCTGAAGCACCTCTTCGGGCGTGGTCAGCCCGTACTCGATCGCGGCGGCCGCGGTGATGATCTTGTTGACCGAGCCCGGCTCGAACGGCGAGCTCACCGGCAGGTTGCCCATCTGCGCGGTCGGCGGGTTGTTGCCGACTCCGATCGCCGGGTTGAAGGTGCCGTCGTTGGTCATCGCGAGCACTTCGGAGGTCTTCGCGTCGAGCACCACGACCGATGCGTTCTTCGCGCCCGACAGGTCCTTCGCCTGCTGCGCCTGCTGCTGCACGTAGTACTGCAGATCGGAGTCGAGGGTGAGTTCCACCGTGGACCCGTCGACCGCCGGTTGCAGGTCGCGCCGGCTGCCGGGGATCACCGCACCGTCCGAACCGCGGTCGTGCGTCTCCGAGCCGTCCTTGCCCGCGAGCGTCGAATCCATGGAGTCCTCGAGCCCCAGCAGACCGTGGCCGTCCCACCCGGTGGCCCCGACGATGTTCGCTGCGAGGGAACCACCGGGATATTCACGGATGTCCTGCCGTTCGAGTCCGACCTCCGGGAACTCGTCGGCGATGTCGGCGGCCACCGCCGGGTCGACGCTGCGCGCCAGGTAGACGAACGTCTCGTTGCTCTGCAGCTTCTTCAGAAGATCGCTCTCCGGCGCCGCGTCGCCGAGTCGCTCGTGAATACCCCGCGCGATCTCCTTCAACCGGGTCTCCGGATCGGGAGCGGTCTCGTCCTTGGCGCGCAGGTCCTCCATGTTCTTGCGCTCCCGCACCGGCTGGAAGGTGAGCGCCTTCGCATCGAGGGTGTAGGCAAGCTTGTTTCCGCTGCGGTCGACGATCGCGCCGCGCACGGCCGGCAGGATGACGGTCGTGGCCCGCTGGTTGGCCGCCTCCGCCGACAGTCGCGGCGCGTCGACGCCCTGCACCCACAACAGCTGCAGGGCCACGACGCCGAGGGCACCGAGCATGGTCGCGCGCCCGTACTTGAGTCGGAACCCGAACGAATCGACACGCCTCTGTGACGCCTTCCGCCCCCGGGACCTGCGCGGGGGCGGCGACGCCGGCCTGCGCCGACGGGGGGCTGGAGCGCGTCCACCCGGGGGGGTCACTGCCGCGCACCCGCCGGGGGCTGAGTGATGACCGTCACGAGAGTCGATTGTTCACCGCGCGCCTGGATTCGACCGTCATTGGCCGACTGCGGTGCGGCGGGCGCCGTCGTGGGTGACGGCGTCGCGGGATGCGCCGCCTGCGACGACGGCTGCGATGCCTGGACCTGCGGGGCCGGTGCCGCGGGAGCCGGCGCGGGAGTCCGGTCCAGCGGCGCGACGGGCTTGCCCTCAGCGGGCTTCGGGGTGCCGATCACGTGCACGGTGCCGTCGGTGTCGAGGAGCAGGCGCGCGGGATCCTTCGCCGGGATCAGCCCCTGCTCGGCCGCCTTCTCGGCGAGAACGGGGGCCGAATTGCCCGCAGCAACTTCACGCTGCAGTGCCGCCGTCTGTTCCCGCAGACTCTGGTTGTGCGCCCGGGCGTCGGCCAGTTGGTACGAGTCCTCGGCCGACCGGGTCGTGAGCAGCAGCGTCGTCGCGAGCCCCATGCACAGCAGACCGAGGATCGTGGCCACGAACGGGACGCGCGCCACGAAGGTGCGCGACGAGGATCCGAACGACGACCGGCGCGAAGCCGACGCCGACGGCGATACCGCGCCGACACCTCCGCCGGCGGTCACCGTGGAACGCTGCCGACGACGGTCGTACGCCCGCTGCGCCGCGGTGGACCGTCGGACCCGCGTGGTGGAAGCCACCTGAACAGTCATGCCGTCTCCCTCCTCGCGATTCGCTCCGCCGCGCGCAAACGCACCGGCGCTGCTCTCGGGTTGTCCTCGATCTCCTGCTCGGACGCGCGCTCGGCGCCACGGGTGAGAATCCGGAACTCCGGACCCATGCCCGGCAACTCCACCGGCAGACCTTCGGGCGTCTTCGACTTCGACAGCGGCGTCAGCTCCTGCTTGACGACGCGGTCCTCGAGGGACTGGTAGGACATGAAGACGACGCGACCGCCGACCGCCAGGGCGTCGAGCGCCGCCGGGACGGCGGCCCGTAGCGAATCGAGTTCGCCGTTGACCTCGACCCGCAGTGCCTGGAACGTCCGCTTGGCGGGGTGGCCACCGGTGCGGCGGGTCGCGGCCGGGATGGCGTCGTAGATGAGTTCGACCAGCGCGGCGCTGGTGGTGAACGGCTGCTTCTGACGGCGCCGCACGATCTCCGACGCGATCCGGCCCGCGAAGCGCTCTTCGCCGTAGGTGCTCAGGATCCGAGCGAGCTCGCCGTGGCTGTACGTGTTCAGCACCTCGGCGGCGGTGATCCCCGTCGTGGGGTTCATCCGCATGTCCAACGGCGCGTCGACGGAGTACGCGAATCCGCGGTCCGCCTCGTCGAGCTGCATCGACGACACACCGAGATCGAAGAGGATGGCGTGCACGGTGCCGATCGAATCGAGCTCGGCCTGGTCGAGCGCGTCGACGATGCCGTCGTATCGCGTGTGCACGAACGTCGTGCGGTCGGCGTACCGAGCCAGTCGTCCGGACGCGATGCGCAGCGCCTCCGGGTCGCGGTCGAGACCGATCAGGTGCAGACCGGGATAGGTGCGCAGGAAGTACTCCGAGTGTCCGCCCAGACCGAGGGTGGCATCGATCATCACCGCGCCGTCGCCGCGCGGGTTGTCGGCCGTGATGGCCGGCCCCAGCAGTTCGTCCGCCCGGTGCAGTAGAACCGGGACATGACCGAACTCGCCGGGGACGGACTGGTTGTCGTCCTCGCCGTCGACCATGATTCCTCCGGCTCCTGCTCGATAACTCTGCGGGTGTGCGTTGTTCGGGTGGCGGAGGTGTGAGTTGGCGAAATCGTCGGCAGCTGGTCTGTCCTGCAACGAAACTCGCGAACGTCACTTCTCCGGGGAGAGCGAATGCCTCGAGGTCCCTGTCCGATCGAGGAACCTGGCGCTGGGGAAGAGCGTCAGGGTCCCGGTGGTGAACCTGGCGCTGGGGAAGTGCGTCAGGGTCACACTCGGGCAGAGGCCTCGCGGCACTCGCGGCGTCGGTGGGCTAGAAGATCCCCTCGAGCGCCTCGTCTCTGGCTTGTGAGTAGCTTTCTTCGTGCTCCGCGAGGTAGGACTCCCAAGCTCGGGCGTCCCAGATCTCGAGGAAGTCGACCGATCCGATCACGACGCAGTCCTTGGACAGTCCCGCATAGCGGCGATGGTCCGCGGAGAGCGTGATCCGCCCCTGGGCATCGGGGTGCTGCTCGTCGGTTCCCGACGCCAACCCGCGCACGAACGCACGTGCCTGCGGGTTGCTGCGGGAGGCCGCTGCTGCACGACGCGCGAGTGCGGTGAACTCCTCACGGGGATACACCGCAAGGCTGTGGTCCTGCCCTTTCGTGACCATCAACCCTCCCGCCAACGCGTCCCGGAACTTCGCGGGCAACGTGAGCCGCCCTTTGTCGTCGAGCTTCGGCGTGTAGGTACCGAGAAACATCTCGACACCTCCCACCGGGGCCCTGTGGCGAACATGTGGGTCGATACCGGTTGGTACCGTCCCGCATTTCTTGCGGGTCGCTTGCACGATCCGCTGTCCGCCACTTTACCCCACTTCCCTCCACTTTCAATCCGATCAGACCCGTGATTTGACAAGTTTCGCCCGATAAGTGCAGCTCACAGCCACGGGGCGAAGTGGGGGGAAACATCCGGGCGTGATGGCGAACACGCGCACGGGCGCCTATCAACTCCGGTCTGCGCATTTCAAGATCAACGAATTCCCAGCTCCAAGCGCCGCCGGCGGGTTCGGCCGAATCGTGAACCGCGCAGACCGACTCCCGCCGCCACCGGGTGGGGCGCCGTGGGAACAACGGTGGGGAACGGTGGGGAATCAGGGTGGAGAGATGTGGGGAGTCCGTGTCGCATCCGCCGGGCCCCACGAAAGAGGGGCGAGAAAACAGTGATGGCGTGACCCGAGGGCCACGCCATCACCGTTTCGAAAACCTACGATCTACTCCTGATCGAATCTCCGACGGAATCGATCTTCCATGCGGGAAGAGAAGCCGCCACCCGACTTCTTACCGCCATGGGACTTACGCGGATGCGATCCGCCCGACGCGCCCGGAGAGCCGTCCCCGTCGGGAACCGCCGCCAGATGGCTCTTTCCCCCGCCGAGGAGAAAGAGGATTCCGGCACCGAACATCACGACGAATCCGATCAGACTGATGATCGGGAATTCGCCCAACCTCACATTCACAGCCACGCCCACGACGAGGAGAACGAGACCCAAAACGAAGAGGGCCACCGCCTGCAACCGACGCTTACCGGAGGGGGCACGCATTCGCCCGCCCCTCACAGTGGACGCGAACTTGGGATCCTCGGCGTAGAGCGCGCTCTCGATCTGGTCGAGCATGCGCTGCTCGTGCTCGGAGAGTGGCACGGTACCTCCCCCGGCACTAAGAGTTGGCACCTCATCCGCGGTGCGGCGAGGTGGGTAACGGACTGACGGTTACCTGAATTCAATAATACGAGGAGAGTCGGCCCCTTACCACCTACTCCATCGACGAGTTGCCGACGAATCGATGACGATCTGGGGCGCCGCGACCCGCCACTCCACGAACGTGTCCGGAATCACCCACCGAACGCGGTGCCAAGATACCTCGATCACCGTCTTTTCGGCCCACCTCCGCCAGGAAATCCTCCACCTCAGTGAGGAACCGCCCCGCCGCTCCGTAGAACCCGTCGGCATCGACGTCCGCGATCGCCCGCGTGACGCCGGCCTCGATCGACGCACGCAAGGCCGAGTGCTCGGCGAAGTAGTCGGCCCATGCCGCGAACTCCGGGGCCGCGCGCGCCATGAGCACCCACGCACTTCGGGAGTGCGGCCGTCGCGACGCGGCGCGCGCCTTCCCGTCCGCCGCGGCGAGGACAGCCGCGGCGCCCCGGAGGGCCGCGACATAGGCGCAACGGAAGCGCTCCGCGGACTCCCCCGCGCCCGCCGCCTCCGACAACAGACGGTCTGCACGCCGGAGCAATGTCACCGCCTGTATCGACACCGGTGGCCAGTCGGAGGATCCGCATCCGACCGCGCCCCCCGACATTCCCGACGACGTCCGCGGCCGCATCCTCGATGCGACCGGTATGACCGACTCGACTTCCGACACGACTCCGAGCACCTCCCACCGCTCCGAAGTTCAGGGCCGGCGATCCGGCGATGATTCGCTTCCCTCGAACATCACCGGATCGCCGATATCGAACACGTGTTCGACCTATTCAATATAGCTGGCCCCACCGACACGTCGTCAAGAGAGAAGAGGGTGAGCCCGAGCATGGACAGCACCGGCAGCCCCGGCGAGAGCCCCGGCACGACTCCCGGCACGCCGGTCGTGGTCGATCTGTCGGTGTCCGAGATGCGCGCTCGACTGCCGGAGGCGCTGGCGATCTACGTGGCCGCGATGGGCTATCCCCGCGGGACCGAGTACCACCGCGCGCCGATGTGGACCGAGCACACGGCACGGCCCGGCTGGCGCGCGGTGGGCGCTGTCCAGGCCGATCCGACGCATCCGGACCGGCCGGCTCCCCTCGTCGCGATCGCGTACGGCTACCGCGGCTCCCCCGACCAGTGGTGGCAGCAGCAGGTACGGCACGGCATGCAGGCGACGGGCTGGAGCCGCGACCAGATCGAGTACGTCCTGGGCAACTACTTCGAGCTGACCGAACTGCACGTCCACCCGAGTGCACAGGGGCACCGGCTCGGCGAACAGCTCCTGCGGCGGCTTCTCGAAGACCGGCCGGAACGGGGCGTGCTCCTGTCCACCCCCGAGGTGGACCAGGAGAACAATCGGGCGTGGCGCCTGTATCGGCGCACCGGTTTCCGGGACGTCGTCCGCCACTTCACCTTCGCGGGCGACCGCCGCCCGTTCGCCGTGCTGGGCCGGGGGTTGCCGCTGTGATGGACGCGATCGTCGTCGGCTCGGGCCACAACGCCCTCGTGTCGGCCTGTTACCTCGCTCGCGCGGGTTGGTCGGTGGAGGTTCTCGAACGCGACACCGTGCTCGGTGGCGCGGTCTCGACGGTCGAGCGGTTCCCCGGGCACCGGGTGGACCGAGGATCGTCTGCGCACATCATGATCCGCCACACCGGGATCATCGAGGAACTCGATCTCGCCGCCCACGGGCTGCGCTACATCGACTGCGATCCGTGGGCGTTCGCGCCCGCCCCCGCCGGTTCGGGCCGACCGGGCATCGTGTTCCACCGCAGCCTGGATCGCACGTGCCGGTCCATCGAGGAATCCTGCGGCGCCGCCGACGCGGAAGCGTACCGGCGCTTCGTGCAGACGTGGGGCCCGCGCACCGAGCGCGTCATGCGCGCCTTCTCGGCGCCGCCGACCGGCGGACACCTGCTGCGCTCGTTCTGGGGGCTGGACACGTCGGGCGGGGGCAGCGCGATCTCGCGGGAGTTCCTCACGACCGGCGACGCGCTGCTCGACGAGTACTTCGACAGCGAACCGCTCAAGGCCGCCCTCGCGTGGTTCGGCGCCCAGTCGGGTCCGCCGATGTCCGAGCCGGGTACCGCCCCCATGGTCGGGTTCGCGGCACTGATGCACACGCTTCCGCCGGGTCGCGCGGTCGGCGGCAGCGGCGCGCTCACGGCCGCGCTGGCCTCGCGTCTCGAGTCCGACGGCGGCACTGTCACGCTCGGAGACGGTGTCACCGAGCTCCGCCGCGACGACGACGGGTGGACCGTCGTCACGGAGTCCGGCCGTCGCGTCCGGGCCCGCGCCATCGTCGCCGGCTGTCACGTGCTGACGACGCTCGACCTACTCGAACGCGGCGGATACGACCGGGACACGCTCGCCGGGTGGCGTCGGCGGATCCGTGTCGGCCCGGGCATCGGGATGGTGCTGCGGCTGGGCACCGACGCGTTGCCGTCGTACCCGAGCGCACCCACCGGGGCTACTGCGACGTCGGGGCTGCAACTGCTCGTCTCCGACCGCGCACAACTCCGGGCAGCACACGGCGCCGCGCTCGCCGGGGAGTTGCCGCCGGAACCGGCGGTGCTCGCGATGAGCTTCAGCGGCATCGACCCCACGATCTCCCCCGCCGGCGAGCACCAGGTGACGTTGTGGTCGCAGTGGCACCCGTACGCACTCTCCGGCGGCCGCAGCTGGGCCGATCTCGGCGAGAGCGAGGCCGACCGCATCGTCGCGAACGTCGACGCCCTGGCGCCCGGGTTCGCCGACAGCGTCCGCCACCGATTCGTGCAGACACCAGCCGACATCGAACGCGAGATGGGCCTGATCGGTGGCAACGTGATGCACGTGGAGATGTCGCTGGACCAGATGTTCATGTGGCGGCCGATTCCGGAACTGGGCGCGCACCGCGTCCCGAACGCCGACACCCTGTACCTGACGGGCGCATCGACGCACCCGGGCGGCGGGGTGTCGGGATCGAGCGGGCGGAGCGCGGCCCGGGTCGCGCTCGCGGACGCCCGCGGCGGACGACTACGTCGGGTGCTGCGCAAGACCTTCCGATGAGGACCGCGCCCCCGCTCGTGCGAGCGTCCGCGATCATCGCGGCGACGGCGATCGCGGCGCAGATCGCGTATCCCCTCGTCGACGGTCGGTCCCGGGACCTCGTCACCGTCGCGGTGGTCGCGCTGCTGGCCGCCGCGTCGATCGTGCATGCCGTCGCTGTCCGGGGCGGTCGGTGGGCGTCGGGCATGGTGCTGGCCACCGCGGGGATGGGACTGGCCTCGGAGATCGTCGGGGTCGCGACGGGAATCCCGTACGGCTGCTACGAATACGCGTCCGGACGGCTTGGGCCGGCGATCGCGCACGTGCCGCTGGTGGTGCCACTCGCGTGGACGGCCGGCTTCTACCCGGTGTGGTGCGCCGCGTCGCTGATCACCCGCAGCAGATTGCCGCGCATCGCCCTCGCGACCGTCGGCGTCGTCGGCTGGGACCTCTACCTCGATCCCCAGATGGTCGCGGACGGGCAATGGCGGTGGTGCGTCACCGACGCCGGACTGGCCGGGATCGAACACATCCCGTTGACCAACTACGCGGGCTGGGTGGTCGTGGCCGCGGTGATGACGATCCTCGTCGACCTGCTCGACCGTCGCGTTCGTCCCGCGCCGACATCTCTCGCGCGCGACGCCGTGCCGATCGCGCTGTTCCTGTGGACGTGGCTCGGGTCCGCCCTCGCACACGCGGTGTTCCTGGACGCGCCCGAACTGCGGTATTCGGCGGTCTACGGATTGGTGGCGATGGGCGTCGTCGGCGCCCCACTGCTGCTGCGATCGGCGGGCTCGCACAGCGCCGAATCGGACACTACGCCCGCGGCCTGACACGAATATCCGTGCCTTGCACGATGATCTCGCCATACCTGGCACGATGTTCCCCGTGCAGTCGTCCACATCTGGCCCCTCGGTCCGTTCCCGCTCCCGCCTCCGCGTGTTCGTCACCGCAGCTCTCGCGCTGCTCCTCGTTCCGCTGCTCGCCGGGTGCCTCCGAGTCCAGGTGTCGATGGGCGTGTCCGCCGACGACAAGGTCTCCGGTCAGATCGTGGCGGCCACCGTGCCGAAGGACGAGAACGACAAGGGTCCGCAGCTGACCCCACCGGACTCGCTCTCCAGTCGGATCCGGGTGCAGGAGTACCGCAAGGACGGCTACGTCGGCACGCAGGCGTTCTTCAGCGGCCTGTCGTTCGGCGACATCCAGCAGCTCGGTTCGATGTACAGCGAGACGGGCACCGCGCTGCAGTTGTCGCTGCGGCGCGCCGGCGACCTGGTGACGCTGGACGGCCGCGTCGATCTGGAGAACGTCCCCGCGCAGGGCACCGATGTGCAGTTCACGATCGCGTTCCCCGCCCGGGTGGCCACCACCAACGGCACCCGCGAGGGCGAGTCGACCATCACGTGGAAGCTGCCGGCCGGCGACGTCAGCACGTTGCGCGCCGAGGTCCGCTACGCCGATCCCGCCACCCGCAGCTTCGCCGGCTGGGCCGGGATGGCCGCCGGTGTCGCGGTCGCGGTCGCGGCGATCGTCGGCGTGATGGCGTGGGCGACACGCAACCGCACGAAGCCGCAGGGACCTCCCGCCAAGACACCGGTCACGACGTCGGCGCGGTGATCCTGCACCTCGTGGTTCCACCGCTCCACCGCTTCGACCCCGTCGCCGGGGCGACGCGCGTCGGCGCCGGCCTGGCGATCGCCGGCGCGGCAGTCGCCGCCGCGAACGCAGCCACGCTGCCCCGACTGCACGCCGGTCCGGTCCTCGAACCGATCACCGAGCCGGTCACCGTCGTCGTGCCCGCCCGCAACGAGGCAGATCGGATCGGCGCACTCGTCTCGGACCTGCGCGGCCAGCGCGGACTGAGCACCCTGCGGGTCCTCGTCCTCGACGACGACTCCACCGATGCGACCGCGGACGTCGCCCGACAGGCGTTCGACGGCGACGGCCGATTCGCGACGATTCGCAGCACCGACGCACCGCCGCCGGGCTGGCTCGGCAAGACCGCCGCGTGCCGCCGCGCCGCCGAGCACGCGACACGGCTGATGGATCCGCGACGGCCCGGCGTGCTGGTGTTCCTCGACGCCGACGTCCGCTTGGAATCCGATGCTCTCGCGGCCGCGGTCACCGAGTTGCGCCGCAGCGGCGCCGACCTGTTGTCTCCGTGGCCCCGGCAGGACGCCGGTTCCACCGTCGAACGCCTGATCCAGCCGCTGCTGTGCTGGTCGTGGTTCGCGTCGCTGCCCACCGCGGTCGCGGCCCGCAACATCCGCCCGTCGATGGTCGTCGCGTGTGGGCAGTTCCTCGTGTTCGACGCCGCCGCGTACTACCGCCTCGGCGGCCACGCCGCCGTCGCGGACAGTCTCACCGAGGACCTCGACATCGCGCGGGCGCTGCGACGTCGGGGCGAGCGGACCGCCGTGGCCGCCGCCCAGCACCTGGCGTCGTGCCGGATGTACACGAGTCCGACGGCGCTGCGCGCGGGATACACGCGGTGGTTGTGGACGGCGTTCGGATCCCCCGCCGGGTCGGCTGCGGTGTCGGGCGTCGCCGCGCTCGCGTACCTGTTGCCACCGGCGGCCGCGGTGTTCGGGCGCGGACGCACCCGGACGTGGGGCGCGGCGGGGTACGCCGCCGCCGCCGTGTCGAGGTTGACGGCGCGCGCCGTCGAGACGGGCGCCCGCCCGGGCGTCGGGGACGTGGTGGACGCGCTCGCGCACCCGGCGTCGATCGTCGGGCTGATCCACCTGACCGCTGCCTCGCACCGTGAGCGCCACCGCGGACGGCTGCGGTGGAAGGGCCGGGCCGTCACCTGAGCCGGGACGGCCTGGGCGGCGTCACACCGTGGCCGACGCCGACATTCCCAGGTTGGCGAGCACCTCGCTGGTGGCGCGGGCGAAGTTGAGGGTGATGAAGTGCAGGCACGGCGCCCCCTCGGAGATCAGCCGCTCCGCCATCTCGGTCGCGATCTCGATGCCGATCTCGCGCACCGCGGCACGGTTCTCCTCCGGACCGTCACCGGCGGCGCGGCGCAGCCGCTCGTCGAGCTCGGTGGGCAGGCGCGACCCGGACAGCTCGAGGCTGCGGCGGGCCGAGCGCAGCGACGTGATCGGCATGATCTCCGGGATGATCGGCTTCTCGCCCTGCTCCGGGTCGTATGCCGCGACCCGGTCGCGCAGCCGCAGGTAGTCCTCGACGTCGAAGAACATCTGGGTGATCGAGTACTCGGCGCCGGCGCGCAACTTCTGCACGAGGTACTTGGTGTCGTGCTCGAGATCCGGCGCCCGGTAGTGGCCCTCCGGGAAGGACGCGACACCGACATGG
Source organism: Prescottella soli (assembly GCF_040024445.1). NCBI lineage: Bacteria > Bacillati > Actinomycetota > Actinomycetes > Mycobacteriales > Nocardiaceae > Rhodococcus > Rhodococcus (subgen. Prescottella) soli. The sequence goes on along the minus strand of NZ_CP157276.1, from coordinate 5,285,854 downwards.
AAGTCACCCATGTCCCGCACGAGCCGGACGAGGTCCTCGGCGTACTCGACACCTTCGGGGTGCTTGACCCACTCGCCGAGTGGATCGCCCGGCGGGTCGCCGCGCAGCACCAGGATGTTGCTGATCCCCCGGTCGGCGTACGCCCCGCACATCGCGCGCAGTTCGTCGACACTGTGCCCGACCGCCGTCAGGTGCGCGACGGGCAGCAGGGTGGTCTCCTCGGCGATCTGCCCGGTGACGCGTACGGTGCGATCGCGCGTCGAACCGCCGGCGCCGTAGGTCATCGACACGAAGGCCGGATTCAGCCGCTCGAACGCACGGACGGCGCGCCACAGCCGCGCCTCGGCGGCCTCGTCGCGGGGCGGCGAGAACTCGACCGAGAAGGGGATCCGACCGCTGTCGGACGAGCGGATACGGTCCACGATCGAAGGGGTCTGGGTCACCCAACCCGCGCTGTTGCGCCCCCGAACGGCATCGAATGTCACCGACCAAGCATAGGTTGACCAGCGCTGGCCGCCCGCATCGCGTCGACGCTCGGGCCTCGGTCACCGCTTCGGGGACCGTCGGCGACGACCACTAAGGTGGGGGCGAGGCTTTTTCCGCGCGGGCCTGGCCGCCGCGCAGCAGTCTGTGCTCGACATCGAGTCCTCGAGTCAATTTGGAGGCAGTCCTGTCCGCCGGAGCCGGTGAGTCCACTCGCCCGACCCAGTCCACCCCGCCGCTCACCGATCTGGTCGAGGAGTCGCTCCGCGGGTTCTTCGCCTCCCGCGCCGACACGGTCCGGGCCGTCGGCGGCGGCTACGCCGATGCCGTCGCCGCGCTCGAGAGCTTCGTCCTGCGCGGCGGCAAGCGGGTGCGCCCGGTGTTCGCGTGGACCGGCTGGCTCGGTGCCGGCGGCGACCCGCAGGGCCCGCAGGCACCCGCCGCGCTGCAGGCCGCGGCCGCGCTCGAGCTGGTGCAGGCGTGCGCGTTGGTGCACGACGACATCATCGACGCGTCCACGACGCGCCGCGGGTACCCGACCGTGCACGTCGAGTTCGCCGAGCAGCACAGCGCGCAGCAGTGGAGCGGCGGCTCGGCCGAGTTCGGTCGCGCCGTGGCGATCCTGCTGGGCGACCTCGCGCTGGCGTGGGCCGACGACATGGTCCGCGAGGCCGGGCTGGACCACGAGACCCTCACCCGCATCTCCCCGGTGTGGTCGGCGATGCGCACCGAGGTGCTCGGTGGTCAGTTCCTCGACATCAGCAACGAGGTGCGCGCGGACGAGTCCGTGGAGTCCGCGCTGCGCGTCAACCGGTTCAAGACCGCGGCCTACACGATCGAGCGCCCTCTGCACCTCGGCGCGACGATCGCCGGCGCCGACGCCGCCCTCGTCGAGGCGTACCGGACGTTCGGCACCGACATCGGCGTCGCGTTCCAGCTGCGCGACGACCTGCTCGGCGTGTTCGGCGATCCCGACGTGACGGGCAAGCCGTCCGGGGACGACCTGCGGGCCGGCAAGCGCACCGTGCTGTTCGCGGTCGCGCTCCAGCGCGCCGACGAGACGGATCCGGCGGCCGCGGCGGTGCTGCGGGAGGCGATCGGCACCGACCTGACCGACGCGCAGGTCGAACGGCTGCGATCGGTGATCACCGACCTGGGCGCGGTGGAGGACGCCGAGCGCCGCATCGCCGAGCTCACCGACAGTGCGCTCGCGGCGCTCGATGGCAGCACCGCGACCGAGGACGGCAAGCGTCGGCTGCGGGAGATGGCGATCGCGGTCACCCGCCGGGACGCCTGATCGACGTGGGAGTTCGTACCGTCCGTGGGGTGACCGACCGCGTCGTCGTGGTGGGCGCCGGGCTCGCCGGGCTGTCGGCCGCGCTGTACCTGCGTGGTAGCGGCCGCGACGTCACGCTGCTCGAGCGCGACGCTCGTCCCGGAGGCCGGGTCGGGACGTATCGCGGGCCCGGGTACGTCATCGACAACGGCGCGACCGTCCTGACGATGCCGGAACTGGTGCGCGGCGCGCTCGCCGCGGTCGGTGCCGACTTCGACACGACGACTCCCCCGCTCCGCCTGCACCGTTTGGACCCGGCGTATCACGCGCGGTTCGCCGACGGTTCGGCGATCGACGTGCACTCCGACCCGCAGCGGATGGCCGCCGAGGTGGCGCGCGCCTGCGGGCCGGACGAGGCGCGCCGGTACCTCGACCTGCGCCGCTGGCTGGCCCGGGTGTTCGACGCCGAGTTCGACACGTTCATCGATGCGAACTTCGATTCGCCGCTGGACCTGTTCTCGACCCGGAAGTCGGCGACCGACCTGGCGCGCCTCCTGGCGGCGGGCGGGTTCGGCCGGCTCGGCCGACAGGTGGGCCGCCGGATCACCGATCCGCGGTTGCGCCGGATCTTCACGTTCCAGGCCCTGTACGCGGGCGTGGCCCCGGCGAAGGCGCTCGCGGTGTACGGCGCGATCGCCCACATGGACACCTCGCTCGGCGTCTCGTTCCCCGAGGGCGGCATGCACGCGATCGCCGAGTCGATGGCCGACGCGTTCGCCTCGGCGGGCGGGCACCTGCATTTCGGCGCCGACGTCGTCCGTGTGGAGCGCTCCGGCGGGCGGGCCCGCGCGGTGCACACCGCCGACGGCCTGACATTTCCGTGCGACGCCCTGGTGCTCACCCCGGACCTGCCGATCGTCGACGATCTGCTGCGCACGCGGCGTCCGCGCCGACAGCGCATCTCGCCCTCCGCGGTGGTCCTGCACGGGACGGTCCCGCGAGCGACGACGGCGCGGTGGGGCGCGGCGCATCACCACACGATCGACTTCGGTGCCGAGTGGGAACGCACGTTCGCCGAGATTGCGGCCCGGCCCGGTCACGGTCGCCTGATGAGCGACCCGTCGCTGCTCGTCACGAGGCCCGCGGTCACCGACCCCGGACTCGAGGTCATCCGCGACGGCGTTCCCCACGAACCGCTGTCGGTGCTGGCGCCGTGCCCCAACCTGGACAGCGCCCCGCTCGACTGGGGGGCACTCACGGGCGCGTACAGCCGGGAGCTGCTGCAGACCCTCGAGTCCCGCGGCTACCACGGGATCACCAGCGACTATGTCGTTGATCACATCGATACGCCCGTGACCTGGGCTGCACGCGGCATGGCGGCCGGTAGTCCGTTCGCGCCGGCGCACATCTTCAGGCAGACAGGGCCCTTCCGGCGCCGCAACCTGGCCTCACCCGGAACGAACATCGTTCTGGCCGGATCGGGAACGACCCCCGGCGTCGGGGTGCCGACCGTCCTGATCTCGGGGAAACTGGCTGCGCAGCGCATCTGCGGCCGCTCGGAGGCAGGGCTTGCCGGATAATCTCGGACGACACACTAAACTGTCTACCCGTCCCATGCTGTCCGGCCGCCGCGATGCGGCCGGGCGTCACCGATCGCTTCTTCCGGGGGAGGAACCTGCAACGATGTCGGCCTCTTCCGGAATCCCCGACGCCACGGTCAACCAACGGTCCTGGCTGCGCGCGAGCGCCGACTACCTGCGGACCCCCGAAGGACATTCGACGATCCTCGGATTCGTCGGTGCGGTGATGATCACGTTCGGCGGTTTCGGCGCCGGTAGCGTGCGCCGGCACGACCCGCTGCTCGAGGAGATGCGCCTGTCGTGGCTGCGGTTCGGCCACGGCTACGCCCTGTCGACGATCGTCATCTGGGGCGGCGTCCTGTCGATGATCATCGCGTGGGTGCGGCTGGGCCGATCGACGATAGGCGGCCGAGTCGGGCTGCGCTCCCTGTTGTGGACGGTGCCGCTGTGGACGGCCCCGATGCTGTTAGCGGTTCCGATGTTCAGCCGAGACGCGTACTCGTACCTGGCGCAGGGTGCGTTGCTGCGCGACGGCTTCGACCCGTACGCGGTGGGGCCGGTGGTCAACCCCGGCATCCTGCTCGACAACGTCAGCAACGTGTGGACGACCACGACGGCGCCGTACGGCCCGGTCTCGCTGCTGATCGGCCAGGGCATCACGACGATCACCGGTGACAACGTCATCGCGGGCACGATGCTGCTGCGTGTGGCGTTCCTCCCCGGTCTCGCGCTCATGATGTGGGCGCTGCCACGGCTCGCTCGTCAGTTGGGCGGCAAGCCGACGATCGCGGTGTGGCTGGCGGTGCTCAATCCGCTGGTGCTCATCCATCTCATCGGCGGCGTGCACAACGAGCTGCTCATGGTCGGCCTGATGGTCGCCGGGATCACGCTGGCCCTCGACCGCAAGCACGTGGCGTCCGTCGCGGTAATCGCGCTCGGTGTCGCGGTCAAGGCCATGGCCGGGATCGCGCTGCCGTTCATCGTGTGGATCTGGATGATCCACGAGCGCGAGCGTGCCCTGGCGGAGGGCCGGGAGCCGGCGACCCCGCTGGCGTCGTTCGTCCGGGCGGCGGGCATCGGGGTCGCGGTGTTCGCGGCCATCTTCACGGCCGCGTCCGCGATCGCCGGCGTCGGCCTCGGCTGGCTGACGGCGCTCTCCGGATCCGCGAAGATCATCAACTGGCTGTCGCTGCCGACGATCATGGCGCACATCGTGACCATCGGGACCGGGTGGTTCACCGGGCTGAGCTCGGTTTACGCGGGATCACCGGTCCTCGAGGTCACCCGCACCATCTGCGCGGTCGCGCTCGCGGTCCTGCTGGTCTGGATCTGGTGGCGGTTCCGCAAGACCGAGCGCGACGCCGTGATGGGCATACTGGTCGCCCTGGTGGCGATCGTCGTCCTGTCGCCGGCCGCCCTGCCGTGGTACTACTCGTGGCCGCTCGCGATCGCCGCCGGCTTCTCGATGTCGACGAAGACGTTGCAGGTCCTCGTCGGCCTCTCGACGTGGCTGATGCTGGTGTTCCAGCCGGACGGGTCGATCGGCCTGTACACGTTCTTCCACGTCGCGCTCGCCACGTTCGTCGCGGTCGTGGCCGCGGTCGCGCTGAAGACGGTGGATCCGCTGCGGCTGCGATCGGTCTCGGAGAAGGTGCCCGATGCGACCGCGCACGTCGTGGATCAGCTGGCACAGGCGACGCCCGAGCGGCGTTCGTCGCCGCTGTGACCCTTCGAGCGCCGTGACCCACACCGCTCCGGTCCACGATCTACCTTCGGCGTACCACCGCTGTCGGCGACTGGCTGCCGAGCACGGACGCACGTACTACCTGGCCACCCGCCTCCTGCCGGTCGAGCGGCGCCCGGCCGTGTACGCGCTCTACGGATTCGCGCGCACCGTCGACGACATCGTGGACGTGGACTGTGCCGGCCGTTCACCCGCGGAGCGGGCGGCCGCGCTGGACGTCGTCGAAGCACAGTTGGACGACGCGCTCGACGGTCGCCCGGTGGACGATGCACGCACCGGGTTCGTCGTTCACGCGCTCGCCGACACCGTCCGGCAGTACGAGATCCCGCCCGCGTACTTCCGGGCGTTCCTCGACTCGATGCGGATGGACATTCCGGGCACGCCGGGGTTCCGGGCGGAGTACCCGGACATGGCCGAGCTGCGCCGGTACATGTACGGGTCGGCCGCGGTGATCGGGCTCCAGATGCTCCCGGTCCTGGGGACCACCGTGCCCCGCGCGGTGGCCGAGCCGTACGCGGCCGCGCTGGGCGAGGCGTTCCAGCTGACCAACTTCCTCCGCGACGTCGGCGAGGATCTCGACCGGGGACGCGTCTACCTTCCCGCCGACGAACTCGGCGCGTTCGGGGTGGACGTCGACCTGATGCGCCACTGCCGCCGCACCGGCACCGTCGATCCGCGCCTGCGCCGGGCGCTGGCGCATCTCGTCGCGGTCACCCGTGCGCAGTATCGCCGGGCCGAACCCGGGCTCGACATGCTCGAGCCTCGGGTCCGGCCGGGCATGCGCGCCGCATACGTGCTGTATGCCGAGATCCTCGATCGGATCGAGGACGGCGGGTTCCGGGTGCTCGACCGCCGGGCCACGGTGCCGCGGCACCGGCGCCTGGCCGTCGCGCTGCCGCTGCTCGCCCGGACGGTCACCGGCTCGCGGTAGGACCCGTCAGAAGGCCATCGACTGGGCACGGCGGACAACCTCACGGGCCCGGTCTCCGTGCATCGCGTCGATCGGCGTTCCCGGGAGGGTGTCGTCGGCGGTGAAGAGCCAGCACACGATCTCCTCGTCCTCGTATCCGCCGTCGCGCAGGACGATGATCAGCCCCGACAGCAACCGGACGGGCTGCCCGTCGTCGCCGAAGAAGGCCTCGGGGATGCCGAGCACGCCGTCACGCTTGACGGCGATCAGGTGATGGTCGCGCAGCAGTTGGTGCACGCGGGTGACCGCGAGACCCATCCCCTTCGACACGTCTGCCAACTGCAGCAGCGGAATCGACCGGTCCAACACGTCATCGCAGTAAGGGATAGCACTCACTCCCATTACGTTATCCGGTCCTGGACCCCCGTTTGACCACGGCCCGCATCGCGGAATCGGGCGGGCGGCCGCGGCTGACTACGATCGAGAGGAATCTGTGCACGAAAGGCTAGGGGGCGCGAGCTTGAATCCCGGAGGTCGAGGGTTGATCGGTGTGGTGCTGGATCGGCGCTATCGCATCGATGCACCGATCGCGCGCGGTGGCATGTCGACCGTCTACCGCGGCATGGACCTGCGACTGGACCGTCCCGTCGCGATCAAGGTCATGGATCCGCAGTTCGCGGCCGATCCCCAGTTCCTCGCGCGCTTCGAGTTCGAGGCGCGGGCCGTGGCCCGGCTCAATCATCCGGGTCTGGTCGGCGTCCACGACCAGGGTAGCGACGGCGAGCACGCGTTCCTGGTGATGGAGCTCGTCGAGGGCGGCACGCTGCGCGAACTGCTCCGCGAGCGTGGCCCGATGCCCCCGCACGCGGCCGCGGCGGTTGCCCGGCCGGTCCTCGAGGCCCTCGCGGTCGCGCACCGTGCGGGCCTGGTGCACCGCGACATCAAGCCCGAGAACGTGCTGATCTCGCACGCCGGCGACGTCAAGATCGCCGACTTCGGGCTCGTGCGAGCGATCGCCGCGTCGAACACCACCTCCCGCAGCGTCATCCTGGGCACCGCCCAGTACCTCTCCCCCGAGCAGGTCACCACCGGCACCGCCGACGCCCGCAGCGACGTCTACGCGGCCGGTGTGCTGCTGTTCGAAATGCTCACCGGCGCCACCCCGTTCACGGGTGACACGTCGCTGTCGATCGCGTATCAGCGCATCGACAACGACGTCCCGGAGCCGAGCACGCTCATCGAGGGGGTACCGCCCGAGTTCGACGAGCTCGTCGTCCGGGCGACCGAGCGTGACCCTGACGAACGCTTCGCCGACGCCGGTGCGATGGCGACGCAGCTGCGGTCGGTGAGCACCCGGCTGCAGTTGCCCGACTACCGGGTGCCCGCCCCGCGCCGCACGGTCCAGCCGTCGGGTGTCCCGATCGCCGCGGACACCGCGAACGGCGCCGCCACCCGCCAGCTGCCTCCCGCCCCGCAGCCGGACGCCGCGCCCGGGCACGATCCGACGACCGTGATGCCGACGCCGGCGGCCGACGCGGGTGGTCCGCACGCGGTGCAGCACACCAAGGTCGTCACGACCGTCACGCCGCGACCACCCGAGGCGGGATCCGACGACTCCGACCGCCCCACCTCGCGCCCGTTCGGCGACATCGAGGCCCGTCTGCGCGGGTCCCGGCGGACGGTTCTCGTGTGGCTGCTGGTGGTACTGCTCATCGCGGTCGCCGTCGGATTCGGCGGATGGTGGCTCGGTTCCGGCCGGTACGCGGCGATCCCCGTGATCGACGGACAGGACACCGCCGCCGCCACGCAGACCATCGAGGCCGCGGGACTGTCGACCGAGACGAAGGGCACGTACTCCGACACCGTCGCGGTGGACTCGCTCGTCGGGACAGATCCTGGCAGCGGCGAGAAGGTCCGGCGGGGGTCGGTGGTGACGCTGCTCGTGTCCCTGGGCCGGCCGACGGTGCCCGAGGTGACCGGCCGCGGCGACGTCGCCGCGGTGGAGGCCGGACTGCGCGAGCGCACGTTCGTTCCCGTCGACGGTGGGGAGGCGTTCAGTGCGCGGGTGCCGGTCGGCGCCGTCGCGGCCCTCGAACCGGCGCCGGGCACGATGCTCTCCGTCGGCTCACAGGTCCGGATGATCCGCAGCAAGGGCGCCCCGCCCGTGGATGTCCCCGACGTGTCGGGCAAGTCCGAGGACGCGGCCCGCAAGACCCTCGATTCGGTGGGGATCACGGTGCGGGAGGTGCAGCAGGTCTTCGCCGGCAACGTCGACGCGGGTAACGCTGTCGGAACCGATCCGGCGGTGGGCACGACCGTCAAGGCCGGCGCCAGCGTGGTGCTGACGGTGTCCAACGCGGTGAAGGTCCCGTCGCTGCTGGGCCGCTCGGTGTCCGCCGCGAAGGCCGAACTGGACCGGCTGGGCCTGCCCTACGAGGTGCGTCAGATCGTGAGCTCGGACCGGTCGCTGATCATCTCGCAGACCCCCGGCGCCGGCGACCGTGTGGCACCCGGCAGCACCGTCACCCTCACGTCGCTGCTCTGATCGTCGGGACGAGCCCGGACCCCCCTTGACAGCCGAAGGGCCCCTTCACGCGCTGTACGCGTAGGAAGGGGCCCTTCGGCGGCCGTCGGTGGGACTCAGTCGCGCAGCATCTCCGCGACCAGGAACGCGAGCTCCAGCGACTGCTGGGTGTTCAGGCGCGGATCGCACGCAGTCTCGTAGCGCCCGGACAGGTCGACGTCCGAGATGTCCTGTGCGCCACCGAGACATTCGGTGACGTTCTCGCCGGTGAGCTCGACGTGGATGCCGCCCGGATGCGTGCCGAGACCGTTGTGGATCTCGAAGAACCCCTGCACCTCGTCGACGATGCGGTCGAAGTGGCGGGTCTTGTACCCGGTGGTGGCCTCGTGTGTGTTGCCGTGCATGGGGTCGCACTGCCAGATCACCTGGTGTCCGGTGGCCTGCACCTTCTCGATGATCGGGGGCAGCAGGTCGCGCACCTTCTGGTTGCCCATGCGCGAGATCAGCGTCAGGCGGCCCGGCTTGTTGGTCGGGTCGAGGCGCTCGACGTACTCGACGGCCTGCTCGGGCGTCGTGGTGGGACCGATCTTGAGGCCGATCGGGTTCGACACCAGTTCCGCGAACGCTACGTGTGCGCCGTCGAGCTGGCGGGTGCGGTCGCCGATCCACAGGAAGTGCGCCGACAGGTCGTACAGCTTGGGGTGGTCGTCGGTGTTGTCCAGCCGCAGCATCGCGCGCTCGTAGTCGAGCACGAGGGCCTCGTGGCTGGCGTAGATCGGCGCGGTCTGCAGGTTGGGATCGGTGACGCGGCACGCGTTCATGAACCGCAGGCCACGGTCGATCTCGGCGGCGAGGGCCTCGTAGCGGGCGCCGGCCGGCGACGACGCGACGAACTCACGGTTCCAGTCGTGCACCTTGTGCAGGTCGGCCATCCCGGAGCCGGTGAGCGCGCGCACCAGGTTCATCGCGGCGCTCGCGTTCGCGTACGCCCGCACCAGACGCGACGGGTCGTGCACCCGCACGGCCTCGTCGGCGACGAGCGAGTTGACCATGTCGCCGCGGTAGGACTGCAGTCCGAGCGAGTCGGTGTTCGACGAGCGCGGCTTGGCGTACTGGCCGGCGATGCGCGCGACCTTGACCACCGGCAGGCTCGCGCCGTAGGTGAGCACGACCGCCATCTGCAGCAGCGTTCGGATGTTGCCCTTGATGTGCGGTTCGGTGTTGTCCGCGAAGGTTTCCGCGCAGTCACCGCCCTGCAGCAGGAAGGCCTCCCCGCGCGCCACCTCGGCCAGCTTCTGCGACAGCGCCTCCACCTCGCTCGCCACCGTGATCGGCGGCACGCTCTCGAGGACGGTGCGCATGGCCGCGGCCTGATCGGCGGGCCACTGCGGCTGCTGTGCGGCCGGCTTCGCGAGTGCGGCGTCGAGCTGCTCGCGCATGGCGGCAGGCAGCGGCGGCAGTTCGGGCAAGCGGTCGATCGGAACATCGACAGTCCAGTTCACCACTACAGGATATTCGCCTCGCCCGGCGCGAGTGAGCAAAGGCCCCCATTCACAGGGAATCGTTGCACCGATCACGGCCGGTGATTCCCCTCACCGAACGGCGCGAAAAGCCTCGATCGCCTCGAACTTCGCAAGGTTGTGGCGGGCGTCGGCGAGCGCGTCGTGCGCGTCGTCCGGCACCGGCGGCAGCGGCGGGCACCCGTGGTACTCCCAGTGCTGGCGCAGCTCGCGGGTGTAGCGGGGCATGTTCGACGGCAGTTCCGTCATCGCACCCCACAGCTGGCACAGCGCAACGTGGTCGTACGCCGCGACCCAGGCCCACAGTTCCGGTTCGATGCCGGGCCGCGGGACGAGGAACTTCATCAGGTCGTCGCGGATCCGCGCGCGGCTCTTCCACAACGGCGACGCCGGTGGGGGCAGCTTGGGCAGCACGTTGCGGCGCACCCACTTACCGGCCCGTTCCGGATCGAACTCGGTGGACACGGCGTAGAACTCGCGTCCGTCCTCGCAAACCACACCGATCGAGACGAGCTCGATTGTGCGACCATCCTCGATGAACTCGCAGTCGTAGAAGTAGCGCACGGGGGGAGCCTATGCCCGCGCGCCGGGGCACTCGACACCGCGCCCCCTGTTCGTAGAAGGATGGATTGGTGCGCACCCCCCGAGACGACTCCGCAAGCGACTCAGCCGCCCCGGCCGGCAGGCCCCCCGCCGAGGGCGGCGACCCCTCGACGACGCCGTCTCGGTGGCGTTCACCGCTCGGCATCGCCGCACGGGTCGTGATCGTGCTGGCCTGCGCCTTCGGCGCCACCTACCACCTCGTCGGGATCCCGGGGCTGCGCGACGTCGGCTTCTACTACCGCATCGACCTGGACGTCTACCGTCTCGGCGGGTCGGTGTTCGCCGACGGAGGTCCCCTGTACGGCGCGATGCCGCCGACGCTGTCGGGCGTCGGCCTGCCGTTCACGTATCCCCCGCTCGCGGCGGTGGTGTTCAGCCCGATGTCGGCGATCTCCCTCGAGGCGGCGGGGATCGTGCTCACCGCGCTGTCGCTCGTGGCGCTGTTCGCGACGCTCGTGCTCACGCTCGCGTCGATCGGGGTCGCACCGCGCACGACACTGCTGTGGACGGCGCTGGCCGCCGCCGGGGCCGCGCTGACGCTCGAGCCGGTGTACTCGACGCTCGACTACGGCCAGGTGAACATCCTGCTGATGACGTTCGTCGCGGCGGACTGCCTGTTGAAGAAGACCCCGTGGCCGCGCGGTGTGCTGATCGGGTTCGTCGCCGCGGTCAAGCTCACGCCCGCGGTGTTCGTGCTGTTCTTCCTGGTGCGCAAGGACTTCCGCGCGGTCGTGACGACGGGGCTGAGCTTCGTCGCGTTCGGGGCGCTCGGGTTCGTGCTCACGCGTGCGGATTCGTGGCAGTACTGGACGGACACGCTGTTCGACTCCGGCCGGATCGGCGGGCCCGCGTACCCGGCGAACCAGAGCATCACGGGTGTCCTCGCACGCCTCGGCATGGATCCGTCGCTGCGCAGCGTGCTGTGGCTGGCCCTGAGCGCCGCGGTACTCGTGCTCGCGGCCGTCGCGATGTACCGCGCCTTCGCCGCCGGGGCGACGGCGCTGGCGCTGTTCGTCAACGCGCTGCTCGGGCTGCTCGTCTCCCCGGTGTCGTGGTCACATCACTGGGTCTGGGTCGCTCCGCTGCTGCTGCTCGTCGGGGTCGAGGCGTACCGACGGCGCAGCATCGTCCTCGGCGTCGGTGTCGCGGCCAGTTGGGCCTTGTTCGTGACCGCACCGCACTGGCGGCTCGGTCACGGGCGCTGGGAGGGCACCGACTGGCCGCTGTGGGACCAGTTCCTGGCGTCGTCGTACGTGTGGTGGGCCCTCGCGGTGATCGTGGCCATCGCCGTGTTCGTCGGACGGCTCGCCACCGCCGACCGGAGCGGCGTCGACGGGACCGCGCACCTCTCGCCGGTGGCCTGACGCGTCCTCGGCCGCGGTATCACGCCACCAGCAGAACACGTACACGGCCAGCGCGCCGACGAGGGTCACCACGACCCACAGGGTCACCGCGATGTCGACCCACGAGCCGATCGGCGGGTTGCCGGGCAGGATCCCGCGCATCGGTACGACCGCGAACAGCATCGCGGCCATCCACCCGAGCATGTCGGTGTGCACCAGTCGACGACGACGCGCGGTCTGGATCGCGACGAACGCCGCGAGCACCGCCAGGATGATCATCATCGCCAGGAGGATCAGCGCGTAGACGAGTGTGCCGGCCGATCGGTACACGCTCACGGCGAGACCGCTGCCGGTCAGGGAGAGTTCCTTCTCGACGGTGACGGGGTCGTAGCTCAGCTGCCATCCCTCGATCCGCTCGTCGACCACGACCCGGGTGCGGTGGACCTCGACCTCGTCCCCCACCCCACGGTAGGCCTCGACGACCAGCGGTTCGATGCCGAACAGGTCGAACGGCCACTTCCCCGACTGACCGTCGACGATCAACTGCACGTCGCGCGTGGTGGGCACGGATCCGGCCGGGAACACCAACTCCGTACGGGCCGTGGTCGGCGACATGTGCAGGCTGATCGGCGCCGCCAGCGTGTCGCCGCGCGGAGTGTAGAAGTTCGCGCCCGGCGCGATGCTGACCTCCGCGTCGAGCCGATCGGCCGTGGGGTGCATCGCCTTCGGGGTCACGATCACGACCACCTCGTCGTCCCCGACCGACTCGGCCGTCGAATCGCCGTCCGGGTCGGGCTCCGTCAGCCCGTACACGAGCAGCGACCCGGCGTACAGGATCGCCATCACGGCCGCCACGAACGACCAGAACAGGCGGGGCCGGGTGCGTGCGAACGACACTGCTGACACCACTGGGAAGATACCCGGCGTCCGAACTGCGGGGCTGCTATCGCGCGAGCGCGTCGGCCACCGAATCCACCGGCGCCGACACCACTTTCGGATCCCGTCCCCGCAGGACGTCCCGCGCCGCCTTGGGGTACGACAACAGTTCGCGGATCGAGTTCTTCACCAGCGTCGACCTGCGGCCACCGGCCCGGCCGGCCCGGACACCGTCGGCGTCGATGCCGGCGCGGCGGGCGAGCGCGACGGTGCGCGCCAGGTGGAACGGCTGGGTGACGACAAGAGCGCGGCGGATCCCGAACGTCCGGGACGCCCGCACGCAGGTGTCGTACGTGTCGAGCCCGTACGGGTCGGCGACGATCCGGCGCGGGTCCACCCCGGCCTCGACGAGGTACTCGGTCATCGCCGCGATCTCGTCGCCGGACCGGCCCCGGGCGTCGCCGGAGACGAGGACGACGGACACCGCGCCGGCCCGGACGAGGGCTGCGGTGGCGTCGAGGCGGCCGCGGAGGAACTTCATGGGTCGTCCGTCGCGCACCCGCGCGCCGAGCACGATCGCGACGGGCGCATCGGGCGCGCCGTCGACGTCGTAGAGGTGTCCGGCGGCCGTGATCCGGATCCATGCTGCCGGCGCGCCGACGACGGCGAACGCCCCGGACGCGGCGAACAGAACGATCCGGCGCAGTGTGCGGCGGTTCGGGCGCGGCACCGCAGGCGTCAGGACTAGCCGGCCTGGGTGTCGGGCACGCGGGCGACGTCGGCGGCCGACTGGGCCGGGTTCGCGTCCGACGGCTGGTTCTTCAGCGTCGCCGCGTAGATGTCGACGTACTCCTGCTCCGACAGGCGCATCAGCTTGTACATGACCTCGTCGGTGACGGCACGCTCGACGAACCGGTTGCCGCCCATGCCCTCGAAGCGGGAGAAGTCGATCGGCTCGCCGATGCGGATGGTGACCTTCGCGGGCCGCCACACGCGCGAGCCGATCGGGTTGACCTTCGCGGTACCGATCATCGCGACGGGGATGACCTTGACGCCGGACTCGAGCGCGAGACGGGCCATCCCGGTCTTGCCCTTGTACAGCCGACCGTCGGGCGAGCGGGTGCCCTCCGGGTAGATACCGAGCAGCTTGCCCTGGGCGAGGACCCGCAGGCCGGCGTCGAGAGCGTCCTTCGCGGCGGAAGCGCCGGTGCGGTCGATCGGCACCTGGCCGACGGCCGAGAAGAACCACTTCTGAAACCGACCCTTGAATCCGGTGCCGGTGAAGTACTCGCTCTTCGCGAGGAACGTGATGCGCCGCGGGCACCGCAGCGGGAGGAAGAAGGAATCGAGCACTGCCTGGTGATTGCTGGCCAGAATCGCCGGGCCGTCCGTCGGAATGTTCTCGGCGCCTTCGATTTTCGGTCGACTGAGGAGCCACAACGCAGGACCCAACAACACGTACTTAAACAGCCAGTACCACATGGTGTCCTTCCGTCCGAGCGCTCAGTCCCCTCGGGTTCGCCCCGGCTTCGACCCGGACTCGCCTTGCCCAAGACTGTACTCAGCAGTCTCGACCGCTGCCACAGGTGGCCGGGCGACGCCCGCTTCTACCCGGATGCGCGGTTCCGGGTTCAGTTCCCGCGCGCGCGATCCCGCAACGACGCGCGCGCCAGGTCCGCGGCACCGATCATCCCGGCAGCCTCGCCGAGCAGGGTGTGCCTGATCCGGGCGAGCGGGCGATGCCCGGAACCGGTGACCAGTCGCGCATAGTGCTCGCGGGCGTCGTCGAGGAACAGCGGCGCGGAGCTGCCGACGCCGCCGCAGATCACGATCAGGTCGGGGTCGAAGACGTCCGAGACGGTGGCCAGGCCCACCCCGAGCCACTTCGCGAAATCCGTAAACGTGGCCAGCGCCAACGAGTCCCCGTCGGAGGCGGCCGCCGCGATCCGGCGGCCGGTCAACGTGCCCGGATCGACCGCGACGTCGCGGGCCAGGACCGTCGATGCGGACGGGTCCGCGGCGAGCAGCTCCAACGCCGTGTCGACCAGGGCCGTGCCGCTGCAGTACCGCTCCCAGCAGCCCCGCTTGCCGCACGCACACGCGCGGCCTTCCGGAACCACCTGCAGGTGTCCCAGTTCCGGAGCCACCCCGAAGCTTCCCCGGTAGAGGCTGCCGTCGATGAGCAGTGCGGCCCCGATCCCGGTGCCGATCGCGACGACGACGACGTTGCGCCCGCCCGCGGCCGCGCCGAAGCGCCACTCCGCCCACGCCGCGGCATTCGCGTCGTGTTCGAGGACGACGGGCAGGCCCAGACGGTTCCCGAGGCTGCGCGCGACGGGCGCGTCGACCCAGGGCAGGTGCGGGGCGAACCGGACCGTGGTGCGGTCGGAGTCGACGAATCCCGCCACCGCGAGGCCGACCGCCGCGACGTCGTGACGGTTCGTGAGTTCCCGGACGGCCCGGTCGATGCCGTGTTCGAGGGCGTCCTCGGAGTGCGGCGTCGGCACGTGCGTCACGTCGAGCACCTCACCGTCACCGTCGACGACGGATGCCCGGATGCTCGTTCCCCCGACGTCGACGCCCACGGTGAGAAGTTCGGTGCTGTCCACCTCGCTGATTGTGCCGACCCGGACCCGGAGGCGGTACGCCGGGTACCGCCTATCTCGGCTCGCGATCCTTGATCGTCACCGAGATCGGCACGAACGCCGACGCCGACGAGTCGGACGGCGCCGCTGCGGCCTCGCCGGCGGCGCGATCGTGGGCGTCGAGCGCCTCGCGCAGCGCAGTGAGCAACACCGACGCCTGACCGGCGAGCAGCGTCACGAGATCGTGCTGTTCACCACGGATCAGGGCGGCCAGGGCGCACAGCGGGCACCACGAGCAGGTGCTGCACGCGGGACCGGAATCGGCGTCCCCGACCTGCTCCGCGGGCACCGGTGCGGCGACCTTCTGCAGGATCGGCTCGAGCCGTTCGAGGACGGTTTCCGCGAGTGCCCTCAGTTCCGCGGTGAGTTCGGCGTGGTCCCCGGTCACTGCGGCCACACTGCCGGGTCCGGGACGAACCGCACCACCAGATCGGCCCCGTCGAAGTCCGCGTCGCGCACGACGCAGCGACGCAGCACCGACGCCAGGCGCACACGACGGCGTCTACCGTCCGCCCCCACCAGCAAGTCGTCCTCCACTCGTCCCAACGTCAACGTCCCGGGGTCGACGAGCGGCAGGTGCATCCGCATCGCGTACACCGATTCCAGGTCGCCCGAACCGGATTCGAGCGCGACCCGCACCGGCGTGCGGTCGTTCAGGGACTCCGCCGACGGATCGACCGCGTCGCGATCGGAGTACACCGTGCGCGCGAGACCGTCGAGGGCATCCCACCCTATCGGCTCGGCGGCCAGGTGGTCGGCCGACAGGACCGCCGCCGCGTCCGACGCGGCCCCGACATCGGCGAGCGCGTCCTGCTGCGCGGCCCGGCGCGTGCCGTACCAGTCACCGACACCGCCCCCGTCGACACCCGAATCGAGCTGCGGCAGAAGTTTGTTCACGACGATCGCGTCGACCCGCAGGGCCGCGAGCGCGGCCGCGGACAGGACACGCCGCGTCTCGGCGAGCCCGACGCGTTCGGCCGACGTCACCACGCGCACTGCGGTCCTGGACCGGTCGGTCAGCAGCGCCGACACCGCCGCGGTCGCGTCGAGGACCCGGTCGAGCATCGCGACCGCGAACGCCAGGCGCGTGTCCGACGACGTTGCCGCGGTGACGCGCCGGTGCTGCGGCCACACCCGATCGACGTACCCGGACACCGTGTCCGGAAGGGCCAGCGCCCGTAGCGCGTCCGCCGTCGGCGGACAGTCCACGACGACGACGTCCCAGCGTCCCTGCTCGGCGAGCCGGACGATCTCGCCCAGCCCGAGCAGGTCCTCGACGCCGGGCAACCCCGTCAGTTCCTCGGGCGCGAGATCGGCGAACTGGGCCCCGTGATCGTGAGATCCGCCGAGCGCGAGCACCGCGACGAGTCCCCGATAGCGCTCCTCGAGCAGTGCGAGCGTGTCGATCTCGACGGCGTCGAGTCCGGCTGCCACCGGGGTCTCGTGGCCGCGTCCGACGGGACGGTCGAGCACCTCGGTCAGCGAGTGCGCCTGGTCGAGCGATGCGAGGAGCACCTTCCGTCCGGTGCCGGCGATGGCGACGGCCGTCGCCGCCGCCATCGTCGTGCGTCCCACCCCGCCCTTGCCGAGGAACAGCCGGACCTGGGCACCGCCGCGGCCGGATTCGGTGGCGCTCAGCCCTCCACCCGCTTCTTGAGCTCCTTGAGCGCGGTGTCCGTGATGACCTTCTCCGCCTTGCGCTTGAACAGCCCGATCATCGGGATGGTGAGGTCGACGGTCAGCTCGTAGGTGACGCGCGTTCCGTCGTTCTCGGGTTCGAGCGCGTACGAGCCGATCTGGGCCTTCTGGATCTCGCCGGAGACGAGCTCCCAGCTGACCGACATCCCGTCGGCCGCCCAGCGGTAGCGCAACACGTACGTGTCCTTGACCATGCCGGCGTCGAGCACGAACCGGACCTGTTCGGCACGGCCGTCGGGCCCGGACGCGAGGACCTCGACGGACTTCGCCGCCTCCACCCATGCCGGGTAGGAGTCGAAGTCGGCGATCACACCCATGATCTGCTCGGCGGGTGCGTCGATGGTGATCGACCGCTTGGTCTTCTCGGCCATGCCTCGGACGCTTCCTTTCAGAAAGGGCTCACAGCGGGCTGGAGAGGCGCACGACGCGTCTCACCGCACGTTCATCTCACATGATTCCCGAGCGGACGCACAATTCCCTACGCGGGTGGCTCGCCCGCGGGTCGGCCTGCTTCGAGCTGCTTCTTGAGTTCGAAGGTCATCTCCTTGCCGGCGAGGCGGCGGGCGTGGTTCATTCCGGCGAGATCGAGCGATGCCAGCCCCTGCGGGCTCACCCCGGTGGGCTCCGCGTGCAGGAAGTAGTGGACGACGGTGCCGTCCATGACCGCCTCCAGCCACACTTCCATCGTCCCGGTGAGCGGCCCCGCGACGCTCCAGCGGATACCCTTCTCGCCCCGGTCCTCGCGCACGTCGAGGACGAGATCCGGCCACCACGCGCGCCAACGCGCGGGCACGGACACGCGGGCAGCCACCTTCTCCGGGGCTGCTGCTACGAAAGTCTGGTCGGCGACCTGAATGCTGCTCACTCTCACAGCTTCACACATGCGCGTCTCGGTCCGTGATCTGGACTACACCTGGACGGATGCCCATCTGGCAAGCCGCAGGTAGGTGGCAGTGCCGCACATCACGCTGCCCCGGTCTATCGTGAGGACCAGCAAACCCTACTCGTCAGTATCTGCAGTGTCGGAGGTCGTCGTGCCCGAGTTCAGCGTTCCTGCCACGTTCACCATCCCGGAGGACGCATCCGCGGTCGACTCCGTCTTCTCCTACGCCGATACGAAGCCCGGGCACATCGTGTACCGGCGCCTCGTGAACGGCTCGTGGGTGAATGTCACGGCCCGCGAGTTCGCAGACCAGGTCATCACGGTCGCGAAGGGGCTGATCGCCCGCGGTGTCCAGCCGGGCGACCGGGTCGCGCTGATGTCCGCGACGCGCTACGAGTGGCCGCTGCTCGACTACGCCATCTGGTCCGCGGGCGGTGTCACGGTGCCGATCTACGAGACCTCCTCGGCCGACCAGGTGCGGTGGATCCTCGAGGACTCCGGCGCGATCGGCCTGATCGTCGAGACCGACAAGCACTCGAAGACCGTCGCCGAGGTGGCCGAGGCCGCGCCCGATCTGCGCGCCGTCCTCCAGATCGAACCCTCCGCGGGCAACGAGGGCGCGGTCGCGATCCTCGGCGCGGACGGGGCCGACATCCCCGACGACGAGGTCCGGGCCCGGGCGACGGCGCTGAAGTCGAGCGACCCGGCGACCCTGATCTACACCTCCGGGACCACCGGACGACCCAAGGGCTGCCAGCTCACGCACTCGAACCTCATCGCCGAGTCGAAGGGCATCGTCGTGTCGAACCTCGGCGAACTGCTCACGTCGCCGGGGGTGAGCACGCTGATGTTCCTGCCGCTCGCGCACGTGCTCGCCCGCGCCGTCAGCATCGCCGCGTTCGACGCCGGCGCGACGCTCGGCCACACCAGCGACATTCCGAACCTCGTCCCGACGTTCGGCGAGTTCAAGCCGGACTTCATCCTGTCGGTGCCCCGCGTGTTCGAGAAGGTGTACAACACCGCGCGGCAGAAGGCGCACAGCGAGGGCAAGGGCAAGATCTTCGACGCCGCCGCCACCACCGCGGTCGCGTGGAGCGAGGCGAAGGACAACGGCGGACCCGGTCTGCTGCTGAACCTCAAGCACGCCGTCTTCGACAAGCTGGTGTACTCCAAGCTGCGGGCGGCGCTCGGCGGCAAGTGCCAGCTGGCGATCTCGGGCGGCGCACCGCTCGGCGCCCGACTGGGCCACTTCTTCCGGGGCATCGGCGTCACGATCTACGAGGGCTACGGCCTGACCGAGACCACCGCCGCGTTCGCGGTCAACACGATCGGCAACCAGAAGGTCGGCTCCGTCGGAAAGCCGTTGGCCGGCAACTCCGTCCGCATCGCGGAGGACGGTGAGATCATGCTGAGCGGCCCGGTCGTGTTCACCGGCTACTGGCGCAACGAGGCCGCCACCGCGGAGGCCATCGAGGACGGCTGGTTCCACACCGGAGACCTCGGCACCGTCGACTCCGAGGGCTACATCACCATCACCGGCCGCAAGAAGGAGATCATCGTCACCGCGGGCGGCAAGAACGTCGCACCGGCCCAGCTCGAGGACCACCTCCGCGCCCACCCGCTCATCAGCCAGGCGATCGTGGTCGGTGACCAGAAGCCGTTCATCGGCGCGCTCATCACAATCGACGCCGAGGCACTGCCCGGATGGAACGAGCGCAACGGGAAGCCGGCCGGCACCACCGTCGCCGAACTGCTGGCGGACGCCGACCTCACCGCCGAGATCGACGCGGCCATCGCGGACGCCAACAAGCTCGTCTCGCACGCCGAGGCCATCAAGAAGTACCGCATCCTGCCGGTGGACTTCACCGAGGAGACCGGCGAGCTCACCCCGACGCTGAAGCTCAAGCGCAACGTCGTCCACCAGAGCTTCGCGGACGACATCGAGCAGATCTACAGCAAGTAGGCAGCCCCGACACCGGCGCCCGCGGTCCGAAAGGATCGCGGGCGCCGTGCTTTTCAGGCCAACAGGCTGCGCAGCTGGGCCCCCAGCACGTCCCATCGCCAGTGGGCCTTCACCCATTCGCGGCCGGCGGCCCCCATCGCGGCCGCCCGCTCCCGGTCCGACAGCACCGAGATCACCGACTGGGCAACGTCCTCGACCGACGTCCCGTCGACCACGAGCCCGGTCTCGTGCTCGACGACCGTTTCCGGCGCTCCCCCGGACCGTCCGGCGATCACCGGCACCCCGGTCGCCGACGCCTCGAGGTAGACGATGCCGAGACCCTCGACGTCCAGGCCCGCGCCCCGCGTCCGGCACGGCATCGCGAACACGTCCGCGATCGTGTGGTGGGCGGCCAGTTCCGCGGCCGGCACCCCGCCGGTGAAGACGACGTGGTCGCCGACGCCGCACTCGTGCGCGAGCGCATGCAGCCGTTCGGCATACGGGCCGCCGCCGACGATCACGAGCACGGCACCGTCGATGCTCCGCCGAATCGCGGGCAGCGCCCGGATCAGCTGGTCCTGCCCCTTGCGCGGCACGAGCCGCGACAGGCACAGGATGGTCGGCCGGTCGCCGAGACCGTAGCGGGCGCGCAGCTCGGCCCGCGCGGCCGGATCGGGACGGAACACGTCCGTGTCGACACCGGACGGAAGATGCTCGAGGGCCGCGTGCGGTCCGAACGCCGACGCGAACCGCCCGCGCGTGTACTTGCTCACGTACGTGACGGTGTCGGTGTGCTCGCCGATGCGTCGCAGGGCCTGGCGTGCGCCGGGCAGCATCGACCACCCCACCTCGTGGCCGTGCGTCGACGCGATCACCCGTCGGGCCCCTGCCCGGCGGACCGTCGGCGCGAGCAGCGCCAGCGGCGCGGCGGCACCGAACCACACGTTGTCGCACTGGTACTTCTCGACGAGCTTCGCGGCACGGCGGGCGACGAACGGGGTCGGCACCATCAGTGTCGTGGGGTGGCGGACCACCTCGTACGGCTGCTCGGCGTCGAATCGGATGTGACTGTCGCCGCGCCAGCGCGGGGCGTAGACCACCAGGTCGTCGGCGGGCAGCTGGGCGGCAAAGGTGTGCAGGTACGACTGGATCCCACCGGGCCGTGGTGGAAAATCGTTCGTCACCAACAGGGTTCGACGCATGTGTCCACCGTAGGTGCCGAAGCCACCACCCCGGGAACCAGGGTCACGCCAGCTGCTTCTCGACCCAGGTCCCCCACCCCTGGACCAACGCGTCGGTGCCGATGCCCAGCGCGTCACGGATCCGGGCGTCGAGCTGGTCCGCCGACGCCCGCCCCTGCGCCAGGTCCCGGTACAGCGAGTCCAGCCGCTCCTCCCCGTACTCGCTGGCGACGAATGCGGCCAGCGACCAGGAGGATTCGTAGGCCCGGCGCGCGGTGTCGCCCCCGGCTCCGAAGTCCGCGTCCGTCGGCAAGGCCGTCGGCGGACCGTGGGCGGCCACCGCGGCCGCCAGCGTCGGCGCGAGCGCGCCGAACGTCGCTTCGATGCCGCGGTAACCGACGTAGTCGGCGTACCCCTCGAGGATCCACAGCGGCGACCCGTCCTGGGTGACCGTGCGTGCGGCGATGTGCGTCAGTTCGTGCCGCAGCACCGACACCCGGGTGAGGTCCGTCAGCCGGTCGGCGGCCCCGGGGCTGAACACGATCCGCTGACCGGACGCGGTCCGCGACCGCAGGTCCACCGCGTCCGAGACCGAGACGGCGGCGATGTCGGCGCCGCTGTGCGCGGTGCCGACCAGCGACGCGAACTCCTCCTGGGAGCCGGCGACCACCACGACCGCCCGACGGGACCAGTCCTGGCCCCACGCGTCGGTGACGTGAGCGACCGCCTCGCCGAGATCACCGGCGAGGCGATCGACCATCGCCGACTGTCCCGGGTGACCAAGGACGATCGACGACCGACCCTCCTCACCGGGCACGACGCGCGCGATCATCGGGCCGAAATCCCAAGGGCCTCGCCAGGTTTCACGACCGGATCCGGGAACGCCCGCGTCGCTGACGAGCTTCCACTCGTCCCCGCGGCGGGCCAGCAGGAGTGCGACGGGCTTTCGCGTCGGCTGGGCGTCGGCGCCGGCGATCGCGTACCGGAAGTACACCGTCGGCGCCCACACGTCCGACGCACCGAGTTGGTCGGCCATCGCCGACCCGACCGGGACCTCCGGGTCGAGCCCGATGTCGTAGCCGAATTCGGAGAACGGCACCTGGGACGCGTTCCGGGCGCGCCGGATCTCCGCGTCCAGGAACCCGGGCGCCGCAGCGGAATCGAACAGCCCCGGAAGCGCCGCGGTGTCACCGGACCGCACCGCCCGCGCCCACTCGTCGAGCACGGCCTGCGCACCCGCGCGGCGCCCGTCCTCGTACGGGTTGGCGACCGGCGCGGCGTCGCGAACGTCGGGCACGTCGGCCTCGTGATCGAATGCCGTCAGCGACAGCACGAGCGCCACGGCGATGCCGAGGCCCCCGAGCCCCACCCACTCCCATCGCCGCACACGCCGCTTCGGCGGGGGGCTCGAGGTGTGATCTTCAGCGGACACGACCGAAAGTGTAGGAGCCGGAAACGCGAAAGGGCCCGATACCCCTGGATATCGGGCCCATTCGCGGACCGTGTATCGGATCGACGCCGACGTTTCAGTAGCGACGCGCCCCGTAGAACGGCATCGACGCCATCGATTCGACCTTCACCGGCGTGCCGTACGTCGACGCGTGCAGGACGTTTCCGTCGCCCGCGTACAGGCCGACGTGCGACGCGTCGCTGTAGAACAGCACGACGTCGCCGGGCTGCAGCGCGCTCCGGTCGACGGGGATGCCACCCTGAGCCTGCGCCTGGCTCGACCGCGGCAAGGTCTTGCCGATCTGCCGGTACGCCCACACGACCAAGCCGGAGCAGTCGTAGGCGTCGGGTCCCGTCGCACCCCAGCTGTAGGGCTTGCCCACCTGGGTGAGACCCGCCTGCAGCGCGGCGGATCCGGATCCCGGGGTCAGGCCGGCCAGGATACGACCGGCGTCGAAGCCGGACGGGAACGACGTGCCGGCGAGCTGCGCCTGCTCGGCGCCGGTGAGCCGGTCGTACGCCGCAGTGACCGAGTCGATCTGCTTCTGCAGCTCGCTCTGCTTGCTCTGCAGCTCGTCGCTCACCACCTTGGCCTGCTCGGTGGCCGCGCGCGCCGTGTCCGCGGACACCCGCGACGCCTCCGCGGCCGCCTCGGCGTCGGTCGCAGCCGCCTTGAACTGCGAGACCGCCTTCGACGTCTCGTTCGAGATCGCGTCGAGCGCCGACATCTGGTCGAGGAGTTGCTGCGGCGAGTCACTGACCATCACCGCGAAGAGCCGGTTGGTGCGCGCGCCCTGGTAGCTGGCGGCCGCGAGTTTGTTCACCGTGGGCCGGAACTGATCCATCCGAGCCTGTGCGGCTGCGAGAGCATCTCGGTCACCCGCGAGGCGGGCTTCGGCGTCGCGCTGCGCCGTCTGCTTGCCGTCCAGGTCGATCTGCGCGTCGTGCAGGGCCTCGGTGGTGCGTTCGGATTCGCGCGACAGCTCGGCGAGCCGCTCCAATGCCTCGGTCGGGTTGTTCACGACGGGGTCTGCGCCGGCCGAGGCGGCGGGCAGTCCGACGAGGGTCAGGGAGAGGACTCCCGTCGCCAGGGCAGTACACATCGAGCGCTTCATCTTCTGCGAGGGCACAGCAGCGCGACTCTCCGTTTCTGGATTCGTCTCCACCACACAGACCGGCGATGGGTTCCGCAAGGTCTCGAACAGGTTACGGAATGGCATATGTCCGTGTCTACTTCGGAGTCGGACAAATCGCGCATCGTCGTGAATGCCACAAACCACGCACGAAAAACGCCCGCAAATGCACGCGGGGCGGTCCCGACCGATGTCGGAACCGCCCCGCCCGCAAGAACTCCTAGCGCATCACGCGTAACGACGCGCGCCGTCGAAGGGCATCGACGAGACCGGAGCCATCTTCACCGGCTGACCCGCGGTCGACGCGTGGATGACGTTGCCGTTACCGGCGTAGATGCCGGAGTGGCTGCCGCCGTAGAACGAGATCACGTCGCCGATCTGGAGAGCGTCGCGCGAGACCGGGACACCTGCGGCGGCCTGGTCGTAGCTGGTGCGCGGGAGGCTCAGGCCGACCTGCTTGTAGGCCCACTGCACCAGACCCGAGCAGTCGAACGCGTCCGGGCCGGCCGCGCCGTACACATAGGGGGCGCCGAGCTTGCTCTCGGCAGCCTTGAACGCCTTCTCCCCCACGCTCATCACGGGTGCGGCCACAGGAGCGGGCAGCGCAGCGGCACTTCCCGTGCCGATGCCCTGCGTCACGGACGCGATCGCGGCGTCCACCTGAGCCTGCGTGACACCGGGAACCTCGACGGTGCCGACACCCGGGACGTTGATCGCGTCGGCCAGCGCCGGCGCTGCGGTGACCGTGACCGCTCCGACGGCGAGAGCGCCGGCAACGGCTGCGCGTCGCGCGGAACGCTTGAAAGTAGATGACGCCACGAGAAAGGGAACTCCGTTTCTTCCGTTCGTCCGCCGACCGAGTTAGCTGACGGGTTCGGGCTGGGAAGATCAGCCCTACCCGCCGACACCGCTTGCGCGGCTTCGACGGGATTCACCCCAGAGAAACTTGGGTTCCCGGCACGTCGCCCCCGAGGAGGCTTCGATTAGGCGGGCCCAGCGATGCCGCTCCGGGTGGGGCGGCAGACTCCGCTAGGTCTCGAGAAGATTACGAAAGCGCATCCGTCATGTCGATTCCAACGCGCGGAATTCGCCGCGTTCGCCCGTTTTGTCCGCCTTCGGCGCGGATCGGGCGACGCGAGATCACGACCGGATAACAAGCGGTTCGGTTTCACCGCGCCCCGGGGCGCCCCGGCGACGCCGCGGCGATCGGGACCCGACCGGCCGCGGTCGGCGTCGGCACTGGTCACCACCACTTCCGCCCGCGCGCCCGGCGGATCCACACCGCACCGCCGGGCCGCTCCCGGAGTCCCGCACACGGCGTCGAAACCGCTCTCGCACAACAGAGATCGCGAACCCCGCAGGCGTGGACGCGAAAGTCGAATTGTGATGCTCGTCTCTTCCCCGCGAAACAGGGTCCAAGGGCCCTGTCGGTGGACGGCCCTAGTGTCTCGTGACGTGAGTTCACCGCGCACCGCCCGCTCGACCGACGACGGTCAACTGACCTTCGACGAACTGGATGCCCCGCTGCGCGACACCACTTTCGTCGTCGTCGACCTCGAGACCACCGGCGGCAGCGCCGATTCCGACGCCATCACCGAGATCGGGGCGGTCAAGGTCCGGGGCGGCGAGATCCTCGGCGAACTGGGCACCCTCGTCGACCCCGGACGAGCGATCCCGCCGTACATCGTGGAGATCACCGGCATCACGACGGCGATGGTGCGCGGGGCCCCGCGGATCGACACCGTCCTGCCGACCTTCCTCGAGTTCGCCCGCGGGGCGGTGCTGGTCGCCCACAACGCCGGATTCGACGTCGGCTTCCTCAAGGCCGCTGCCGCCCGCGCCGGGATCCCCTGGCCCCGTTTCCAAGTGCTCTGCACCGTCAAGCTCGCCCGCCGGGTGCTCAGCCGGGACGAGGCTCCCTCGGTGAAGCTGTCGGCGCTCGCGACGCTGTTCGGCGCCGACACGACGCCGACACACCGCGCCCTCGACGACGCCCGGGCCACCGTCGACGTCCTCCACGCCCTCATCGGCCGCGTCGGTAACCAGGGCGTGCACAGCCTGCCCGAACTCCTCGACTACCTGCCGCGCGTGTCGGCGGAGCAGCGCGCCAAGCGCACGCTCGCGAGCAATCTGCCCCGCACTCCGGGTGTCTATCTCTTCCGCGGGCCGTCCGACGAGGTGCTGTACGTCGGGACGGCCGTGGATCTGCGCCGGCGCGTCCGCACCTACTTCACCGGCTCCGAGACGCGCGGACGTATGAAGGAGATGGTCGCGCTCGCCACCCGGCTCGACCACGTCGAGTGCGCGCACGCACTCGAGGCCGGCGTTCGGGAGCTACGTCTGCTCAGCGCGCACGTGCCGCCGTACAACCGGCGATCGAAGTTCCCGATGCGCGGATGGTGGGTCACCCTCACCGCGGAGACGTTTCCGCGCCTCTCCGTGGTCCGTACGCCCACCGCGGACTCGCTGGGCCCGTTCCGGTCCCGGACCGACGCCACCGACGCGGCGCTGACCGTCGCCGAGTTCTGCGGACTGCGGACCTGTACGACGCGGATCGGGAAGGGACAGCGGCACGGACCGAAGTGCCCGCCCCGCGAGATCGGCGGCTGCCCCGCGGTCGCCGACGACGAGGAGGGGTACAGGATCGCCCCCGACCTCGCGCGGGCACTGATTCGGGGCGAGGACGACACGCCGCTGCGGCACATGCGCGCACGCGTCGAGGAGCTCGCGGCCGCCGAACTGTTCGAGAGCGCGGCCCGGTTGCGCGACCGCGGGGCGGCCCTCGGGCTCGCCCTGCGCCGCATGCAGCGCCTGGCGGCACTCGCCGCCGTCGACGAACTGATCGCCGCCCGCCGCGCCGCCGAGGGCGGCTGGGAGGTCGCCGTCATCCGTTCCGGACGCCTGGCGGCCGCCGGCGTCGCCCGGCGCGGCATTGCCCCCATGCCGGTCGTCGAGGCGCTGGTCGCATCCGCCCAGACCGTCCTGCCCGACGCGACGCCCCTGCGGGGCGCCTCGCCCGAGGAACTGGCGGTCATCGCCCGTTGGCTCGACGGCGACGGCGTGCGGATCGTCCGGACGAGCCACGGCTGGTGCGAGCCCGCCCACGGGGCCGGGTCCTGGGAGCCCTGGTGCACGCTCGCGCGGGCCGCGCAACCGCCTACTGTGTTGATCGAACGTCAGCACAGTTAAGGAGCGACATGATCAACGCGATCGTCCTGATCCACGCCGAGGCCGACCGGATCCCGGAGACCGCGCAGGCGGTGGCCGACCTCGACGGGGTGTCCGAGGTCTACTCGTGCGCAGGCGACATCGACCTGATCGCGATCGTGAAGGTCCGCGACCACGCGCAGATCGCGGAGGTCGTCACCGAGCGCATCAACAAGGTGGCGGGCGTCATCAAGACCGCGACCCACATCGCGTTCCAGTCGTACTCGAGCGCGGACGTCGAGGCGGCCTTCTCGATCGGCGAGTAGGACCGCCCCCGACCGCGCGTGCCGGGCTCAGCGGGGGGCGGCCGCCAGTTCGACGGTCAATGCCGCCCACCGCTCGAGCAGGGCCGCGGCCGCCCCGGAGTCGATCGCGTGGGCGGCCTTGGCCAAACCGGCGGTCAGCGACTCCTCCAGACCCTTCTCGAGGCCGTCGAAGGCGGCGATCGCGCCGGCCGCGTTCAGCAGCACCGCGTCGCGGACCGGGCCCGCGTCGCCGGCGAAGATCCCGCGCGCGACCCTGGCGTTGTCGGAGGCGTCACCGCCCCGCAGGGCGTCGAGCGACACCCGGGCGATACCGAGGTCGGTCGGATCCAGCTTCTGCATGGTGACGGCGCCCCCGGACACCACGTGCACGACGGACGTGGTCGACGTGGTCAGCTCGTCGAGGCCGTCGTCGCCCCGCACCACCAGCGCGGAGTTGCCGCGCTCGGCGAGGACGCCCGCGATCACCTCGATCAGGTCCTCGAATGCGCAGCCGATGAGTCCGGCGCGCGGGCGAGCCGGGTTGGTCAGCGGGCCGAGGACGTTGAACACCGTCGGGATACCGATCTCCTTGCGCGGCGCTCCCGCGAACCGCAACGCGGGGTGGAAGACTGGCGCGAAGCAGAAGCCGATGCCGACCTCCTCGACGCACCGCGCCACGTCCGCGGCACCGAGGTTGATGTGCACGCCGAGCGCCTCGAGCACGTCGGCGCCGCCGCTCTTCGACGACGCCGCTCGATTGCCGTGCTTGACCACGCGGATCCCGGACGCCGCGACCACGACGGACGCCATGGTCGAGATGTTGACGGTGTTCGACCGGTCGCCGCCGGTGCCGACGATGTCCACCACGTCGGGCGACACCGGCACCGTGCGGGCGTGCCCGAGCATCGAGTCGGCGAGACCGCGCAGTTCGGCGGGCGTCGGACCCTTCATCTTCAGGGCGACGCCGAACGCCGCGATCTGCGCCGACGTCGCGGCGTCGGACATGATCTCGTCCATCGCCCACGCCGTGTCGTCGGCGGTCAGGTCCCGGCCGTCGGTGAGGGCGCCGAGGATCGCGGGCCAGCTCCGGTCGACTGCGCCCGCCACTCGATCCGTGCCCTGCGCTACCGACTGCCGCACCATCGCGATCCCTTTCGCTTTCGCTGCCCGTTCACCCGGTACCCGGTGGGCACCGTCGCCCCGCAGCTTAGTGCGCGTGCGCGCGACGTTGATCACTCACTGGCCGCGGACGGCTGCAGCCCTTCCCAGCCCAGCGCGGTCCCGTCCAGTCGCTGGGCCAGCCCGGCCATGCGCGAGCGCTCCTGCGAACAGTGCAGGGCGTCGAGAACCTGCACCCGCTCGAGCCGCAGGAGCACGTTCGTGTCATCCGACGGCTCAGGATCACCGACGGGTCGGTATCCGTCCTGGGCCGCGATGTCGACTGCCTGCTCGACGGCGGCAGCCGGCAGTCGCAGATGATGTCGGAGGACGGCCTCGGCGTTGGGAATCCACGCGGGATCGCCCACCGCACCGCGCTCGAGCACCGTCGAACAGGCCTCCACGTCATCGAATCCGGACGCCACCACGATCAGGTCCGGACGGGCCCGATCGAGCGGCGCGGGCGAGCGCCTGGACAGAATTCCGCCTATCCAACGAGCGACACCACGCCTGAGTTCCATGTGCCTACTTTGTCACGTCCGCCGATGGCCGCCTCGACCGCAGCGGAATAGCCCCTGACCTGCATCGACGCGCCGAGGCAGGACCCGGGTGGCTTTCCTTTACGACGAAGCGTCATACTTCTCAGCGTGACGAGCGCAGTAGGGACTTCAGGATCGGCAATCACCCAGCGCGTGCACTCGCTGAACCGGCCAAACATGGTCAGCGTCGGCACCATCGTGTGGTTGTCAAGCGAGCTCATGTTCTTCGCAGGGCTCTTCGCCATGTATTTCGTTGCACGAGCACAGGCGAATGGGAACTGGCCACCGGAGCCGACCGAGCTCAATCTCGCATTGGCCGTGCCGGTCACTCTGGTGCTGATCGCGTCTTCCTTCACCTGCCAGATGGGTGTGTTCGCGGCAGAGAAGGGTGACGTCTTCGGTCTCCGGCGGTGGTACACGCTCACCCTCGCCATGGGCACGTTCTTCGTGCTCGGCCAGGGCTACGAGTACTACCACCTGGTGCACGAGGGCACGACGATCTCGAGCAGCGTGTACGGATCGGTCTTCTACATGACGACCGGCTTCCACGGCATGCACGTCATCGGCGGCCTGATCGCGTTCGTCTTCTTGATCGTCCGCACCAAGGTCAGCAAGTTCACGCCTGCACAGGCCACTGCGGCGATCGTCGTTTCGTACTACTGGCACTTCGTCGACATTGTGTGGATCGGCCTGTTCGCCACGATTTATTTCATCCGTTAGCCAGCTGAACGACCAGGCAGCCCCCTGACGCTTCAGTCGTCCCGACAGACCAAAGGGATACAGATGAGTTCATCCCCCCCTCCCGCAATCGAGGGTGACATGCCCAACCGCACGACAGCAGGTTCCGCCGCCAAGGCGCGCCGCCAGCGCAAGCTGCGCCGCCGCGTCACCGGCGCGCTGATCCTCATGCTGGGACTCGTGAGCGCCGGTTTCCTCGCCTCCGCACTGACGCCTGCGCCGCAGGTCGCCACCGCGAGCGACGATTCCGCAGCGCTGATCCGCGAAGGCAAGCAGCTCTACGACACCTCCTGCATCACGTGCCACGGCGCGAACCTGCAGGGTGTCCAGGACCGCGGCCCCAGCCTGATCGGTGTCGGCGAGGCAGCCGTGTACTTCCAGGTGTCGTCCGGTCGTATGCCGGCCGCCCGCAACGAGGCGCAGGCTTCCCGCAAGCCCGCCAAGTTCGACGCCCGCCAGACCGACGCCATCGGCGCCTACGTCCAGTCGCAGGGCGGCGGCCCGACCCTCGTCCGTGACGAGAACGGCGAGATCGCACAGTCGTCGCTGCGTGGCGGCGACGTCGCGCGCGGTAGCGAGCTGTTCCGCATGAACTGCGCGTCGTGCCACAACTTCACCGGACGCGGCGGCGCGCTGTCCTCCGGTAAGTACGCCCCCGTTCTGGATCCGGCCAGCGAGCAGCAGATCTATGCCGCCATGGTCACGGGCCCCCAGAACATGCCCAAGTTCTCCGACCGTCAGCTGACGCTCGAGGAGAAGAAGGACATCATCGCCTACGTCAAGCAGTCGGGCGAGACCAAGAGCCCGGGTGGTTACGGTCTCGGCGGCATCGGACCGGGGTCCGAGGGCCTCGCCATGTGGGTCATCGGCATCGTCGCTGTCGTCGGCGCAGCACTGTGGATCGGAGCAAGGTCATGAGCGACGCCGGCAGCGGCGGCACGCCGAAGAAGTACACGGACGACGAACTCGACCGGATGACCCGGGACGAACTCGTCGAGCTCGGTACCAATCTCGACGGCGTCGATGTGGCGTTCCAGAAGGATCGCTGGGCGGTCGAGGGCACCAAGGCCGAGAAGCGCGCCGAGCGCTCGGTGGCCTTCTGGTTCACCCTCGCCGGCATCTCGGCGATCGCCTTCATCGGCATCTTCCTGTTCTGGCCCTGGGAGTACGCGGGCGAGGGCGACGACACCTACTGGGCGTACAACCTGTACACCCCGCTGATCGGCTTCACCATGGGTCTCGCGATCCTCGGTGTCGGCGTCGGCGCGGTGAAGTTCACCAAGAAGTTCGTCCCCGAAGAGGTCTCGATCCAGGATCGCCACGACGGCGGTTCGGCCGAGGTCGACAAGCGGACCCTCGGGGCCCAGCTGACCGACACCCTCGACAAGTCGACGCTCGGCCGTCGCAAGATGATCAAGCGCAGCCTGATCTTCGGTGGCGGCGCTGTCGGCATCATGGCGGTCATGCCGCTCGGCGGCATGATCAAGAACCCGTGGGCCAAGGGCGACAACTCCCCGCTGTGGGTGTCCGGCTGGACCCCCCGCTACCCGGGCGAGACGATCTACCTGCGTCGCGACACCGGTCGTCCGCACGACATCGTGCTGGTGCGCCCCGAGGACCTCGACGCCGGCGGCATGGAGACGGTGTTCCCGTTCCGTGAGTCCGAGCGTGGCAATGACGAGGAGCTGTTCAAGGCGCTGCGCGGCATCCGCAACGCGGTCATGCTGATCCGTCTGCGCACTGTGGACGCCCAGCGGGCCGTCAAGCGCAAGGGCCAGGAGAGCTTCAACTACGGCGACTACATCGCCTACTCGAAGATCTGCACCCACCTCGGCTGCCCCACCTCGCTGTACGAGCAGCAGACCAACCGAATCCTGTGCCCCTGCCACCAGTCGCAGTTCGACGCGCTGCAGTACGGCAAGCCGATCTTCGGTCCCGCCGCTCGTGCTCTTCCGCAGCTGCCTATTACTGTGAACGAAGAGGGCTACCTCGTCGCCAACGGTGACTTCATCGAAGCCCTCGGCCCGGCATTTTGGGAGCGTCGACCGTGACCACTACCACTCCATCCAGAGTTGCCGCCCAAGCAGAGGCAGTCGACTCTCGCTACCATCTCGCGGCCGGTATGAAGCGGCAGATCAACAAGGTCTTCCCGACCCATTGGTCGTTCATGCTCGGCGAGATCGCGCTGTACAGCTTCATCATCCTGTTGATCTCGGGCGTGTACCTCACGCTGTTCTTCGACCCGTCGCTGGCCGAGGTCACCTACAACGGCGCATACGAGCCGCTCCGCGGCGTCGAGATGTCCCGCGCGTACGAGACCACGCTGAACATCTCCTTCGAGGTTCGCGGCGGTCTGTTCGTCCGGCAGATCCACCACTGGGCTGCGCTGATGTTCGCCGCGTCGATCATCGTGCACCTGCTGCGCATCTTCTTCACCGGCGCGTTCCGTCGCCCGCGTGAGGCGAACTGGGTCATCGGCTCGCTGCTGCTGATCCTGGCGATGTTCGAGGGCTTCTTCGGCTACTCGCTGCCTGACGACCTGCTGTCCGGTACCGGTCTGCGCGCCGCGCTGTCCGGCATCACCCTGAGTGTTCCGATCGCCGGCACCTGGCTGCACTGGCTGATCTTCGGCGGCGACTTCCCCGGCGAGCTGATCATCCCGCGTCTGTACGTCGCGCACGTGCTGCTGGTTCCGGGCATCCTGCTGGCCCTGATCGCCGCGCACCTCGCGCTGGTCTGGTACCAGAAGCACACGCAGTTCCCCGGCCCCGGCCGCACCGAGCAGAACGTCGTCGGCGTCCGGATCCTCCCGGTGTTCGCCCTCAAGGGCGGTGCGTTCTTCGCGTTCACGTTCGGCATCCTGGCCATCATGGGTGGCGTCCTGCAGATCAACCCGATCTGGAACATCGGCCCGTACAACCCGTCGCAGGTGTCGGCTGGTTCGCAGCCCGACTTCTACATGATGTGGACCGACGGCATGGCGCGTCTGTGGCCGGCGTGGGAGATCTACCTGTTCAACCGGTACACGATCCCCGCCGTGTTCGCTGTCGCGCTGATCATGGGCATCGTGTTCGCGCTGCTGATCGCCTACCCGTGGATCGAGAAGAAGTTCACGAAGGACGACGCGCACCACAACCTGCTGCAGCGTCCGCGTGACGTCCCGGTCCGCACCGGTATCGGCGCGATGGCCATCGCGTTCTACCTGGTGCTGACGATCTCCTGCGTCAACGACATCATCGCCTACCACCTGGACATCTCGCTCAACGCGATGACCTGGATCGGTCGTATCGGCATGGTCGTGCTGCCTCCGATCGCGTACTACGTGACCTACCGCTTCTGCCTGGGTCTGCAGCGCAGCGATCGCGCGGTGCTCGAGCACGGCATCGAGACCGGCATCATCAAGCGCCTGCCGCACGGTGAGTACGTCGAGATCCACCAGCCGCTCGGCCCGGTCGACGATCACGGCCACCCGATCCCGCTGGAGTACCAGGGTGCTGCGATCCCGAAGAAGATGAACAAGCTCGGTTCGGCCGGCAAGCCCGGTTCGGGCACCCTGCTCACGCCCGACCCGGTCGAGCAGAGCCAGGCGCTCGAGGCTGCGCACCACGCAGCCGAGCACGAGCAGCTGCAGATTCTCACGGAGTACCAGGACCGCGTCCGCGGAAACGGCTCCGGCGACGGCGAAGCGCACTAGTTCGCCGAGACCGACGAGGAAGGCCCCGAACCGATTCCGGTTCGGGGCCTTTCCCGTTCTCGGGGGCCTGGTGTGGGCGACCTCTCCCCCGTCACGTCCTGACGGGCGTGGGCCTCAGGCGACCAGAAAGTTCGGGTCGTCGCGGTTGGATTCGACGTCGGCGCTCATCTCGATCATGTAGTAGCCCTCGGCGTCCGGCACGAGTGTGCGGTCCCCCCGACTGTGCCGGTTGATCGCGTTGTGCGCCACGAGCCGATTGTCGGTGCCGTACACGGTGAACGACCAGAACTCACCGACGTCGGGAGCAAGGAACCGGGCTCGGTACTTCTTTCCACCGGAAGCGTTGACGGGCAGACCGTCGGATCCTGTCTCGACTTTCATGTACACGGATTCCACCGGGGGCAGACCCCACTGGCCGAGGTACGTGCCCTCCGCGAACAGATCCCGCGCACCGTCCTGCAGAGCCTCCCCGGTGCCGAGCAACTTTCCGGCGCTCGTCAACGTCGGCGCGAGATCGACGAGGTGCTGCATACCGAGCTTCTCGCCGCGTGCGGCGGCCTCGAGCTGTTCATCGGTGAACTCGGTTCGCCCGGACCCCAGCCCGACGGTCCGATACTTGTCGAGCCATGCCGAGTCGGCGTCTCGTACAGAAACTTGTAGACCTCGTCCATCGAGTACGCGTACAGGTATGCGTCCCTGGCCAACTCGTCGGAAATCCCGGTGGTCTTCACACGGTCATCCTTCCGTCGTCCAGCACGACCTTGCCCACGTGTCATTACGCCATTGGTGACCTTGCCGACAATCGCATGGTGCGGTACGGATCTCGAGCACGACACGCCTGCATCGCTCGACCCTCGAGGATCACCCCGCTCGGGTGCTGGTGCGGCCCCCGGCGGCGTGACTTA
Source organism: Prescottella soli (assembly GCF_040024445.1). Classification (NCBI taxonomy): domain Bacteria; kingdom Bacillati; phylum Actinomycetota; class Actinomycetes; order Mycobacteriales; family Nocardiaceae; genus Rhodococcus; species Rhodococcus (subgen. Prescottella) soli. The sequence goes on along the minus strand of NZ_CP157276.1, from coordinate 5,251,578 downwards.
TCCTCACGGCTACCGACCACGTCGTGCAGGAGGCAGTTTTGAACGATCACAACAACGCACTCACTCCCGAATCCTTCGGAATCAGCGTCCCGGACCGGATCGAGACGCCGGTTGGCTCCTTCGACTTCTTCGACGGTGTGCCGTTTCCCGAGACGACCCGCAACCTGTACGACGGCCTCGACTTCCTCCGCGGGGTCGAGGCCTTCCTCAACGCGATGCCGGGTGCGTCTCTGGTCGCGATGCGCAAGGGATTTCGCAGCGTCGGCATCGACGGGCTGCACATGCTGGCGTACACCGATCCCCGCGCGAACTCGGGGGGTTTCTTCCTCACCCCGAACACCGAGACCACCTACGGGTCGATGTTCATCGACCTGCGCGACGGCCCGGTGGTGATCGAGCCGCCGAAGGAGTCGTTGTGTGTGGTCGATGACTTCTGGTTCCGCTACGTGGCCGACATGGGGATCGCCGGACCGGACAAGGGTGCGGGCGGCAAGTACCTGTTCCTGCCGCCCGGATACGAGGGCGACGAGCCCGACGGCTACTTCGTCTACCGGCCGCCGACCTACACGAACTGGGTTGTGTTCCGCGCCCTCGGCGGTGTCGAGGCGATGCGGCAGACCCGCGTCTACCGGCTCGCGGACGCACAGAACCCGCCGGACCTCACGTTCGTCAACATCGCGGACAAGAAGTTCAACACCGTGCACGCCAACGACTTCTCGTTCTTCGAGGAGGTCGCCGAACTGGTCGATGAGGAGCCGGCCGACTCGCTCGACCCCGAGCGGGCCGGACAGCTCGCCGCGATCGGCATTCAGCACGGTCGGAAGTTCGCCCCGGACGAGCGACTGCGCGGCATCCTCGACTCGGCGGCGAAGACGGCCGCCGGCATGAGCCGCGCGCTCGTCTATTCCCCCCGCAATCCGGACAGCTTCGTCTTCGAGGGGTCGTCGTGGAAGGAGGCGTTCGTCGGCGGTAGCTACGAGTTCCTCGACCGGAACGCGCGACTGCTCGATGCGCGCGCCCAGTTCCACTACTTCGCCACCGTGATCACCCCGGCGATGGCGCACGCGCAGGTCGGTGCCGGGTCCGCCTACGCCTACACGGCGGAGGACTCCGCCGGGCGGATCCTCGACGGCGGCAAGACCTATCGGCTCGTTCTGCCGCCGAACCCACCGGCAAAGAACTTCTGGTCCGTCGACGTGTACGACACGCAGACCCGGTCGCTGCTGCAGACGGACAACCCCTATCCGAGCCTGATGAGCCTGTCCGGCACGGTCGAGGCCGAGGACGACGGGTCGATCGTGCTGTGGTTCGGGCCGGCCGCGCCTGCGGGCAAGGAGGCCAACTGGATCCAGACGGTTCGGAACAAGAGTTGGTTCCCGATTCTCCGCCTGTACGGCCCGCTCGAACCGTGGTTCGACAAGACCTGGCAGCCGAGCGAGCTCGAACGGATCGACATCCCCCGGGCCTGATCCCGACAGCGAAACCGTCGAAGGCGCCGAACCCCTCGCGGGATTCGGCGCCTTCGACGGTTGTGGTCGAGCGAGAGCTAGTGCTTCTCGGGTCCGAGGTGGTACTCGAAGACCAGTCCGGCAGAGGCGGTGAGGACCAGCACCACTGCGATGACGATCATCCACGGCTGGAAGAAGGCCAGCGAGATCGCGGCGAACGCGGCGGCACCGGCCAGCAGGATGGGCCAGAAGCTACCCGGGCTGAAGAAGCCCAGATCGCCGGAGCCGTCGGAGATCTCCGCCTCCTCGTAGTCCTCGGGGCGGGTGTCGAGACGACGCGCCACGAACCGGAAGTACGTTCCGACGATGAGGCTCAGACCCGCCGACAGGACGATCGCGGTCAGGCCGGCCCACTCGATTCCGGTGCGCGACATGGCGGTGAAGACGCCGTAGACGATCGCAACGAGAATGAAGAACACCGTCAGGATCTCGAAGAGCTTGGCTTCGATCTTCATATCAGTTCTTGTCCTTGGTCAGGGGTGCTCGGGCGGTCAGTTGCCGCTGGCCGATGCCTCGCGCACGGTGCGGTCGGTGTGGAACGGCGAGGTCGAAGTCGCGGTCGGCGACTCACCGATCGACGCCAGTGCCTCGGCAGTGTTCAGGCCCTTGCCGCCTTCCTCGACGGACTTGCGAGCCTCGATGTACTTCTCGAACTTCTCGGGGGTCACGGCGCGGACCTCGAAGTTCATCATCGCGTGGAACGTGCCGCACATCTCGGCGCAACGGCCCACGAACGCGCCTTCCTTCTCGATCTCACTGATCTGGAAGACGTTGTCCGAGTGGTTCTCCTTCGGGTTCGGGTTCACGTCACGCTTGAACAGGAACTCCGGAACCCAGAAGGAGTGAATGACGTCCGAGGACGCGAGCTGGAACTCGATGCGCTTGCCGGTCGGGAGAACGAGGATCGGAACCTCGTTGCTGGAGCCGACGGTCTCGATCTTGTCGTAGTGCAGGTAGGACAGGTCCTGCGTGTTCTTGCCGTGGATCGGGCCGACCTTCTCCTTGCCGTGCTCGTCGACGCCCTCCGGCTTCGACGCGGCAAGTGCGGCCGCGGTGGCCTCCTCGTCGGTGCCCTCGTACTTGGCGGCGCCGTTGCCGAGGTCGATGGTGCGGTAGCCGAACTTCCAGTTCCACTGGTACGCCGTGACATCCACGACGACGTTCGGGTTGTCCTTCTTCTCGGTCACGTAGTTCTGGACGACCACGGTGAAGTAGAAGAGCACAGCGATGATCACGAACGGTACGGCCGTGTAGAAGAGCTCCAGCGGCACGTTGTATGCCGTCTGACGCGGGAACTCGGGCGAGTCCTTCTTCTTACGGTGGAAGACGACCACCCAGAAGGTGAGGCCCCACACGATGACACCCATGACGAGGGCGGCGATGACCGACCACGTCCACAGTTCGCGCATACGTTCGGCCTGCGGGGTAACTCCCGATGGCCACCCGAAGCGAAGCACCGAATTGTCGATTGAACAACCCGACAGCAGCATGGCAGCTATGCCCAGAGATGCTGCCAGCCCGGCTCGCCGAAGGATCCGACCTTGCGCCACGTTCACGCCTTCCTGATCGCCGCAATTCCACTAGGGCACACCCGAAGGGAAGGCCCAATTACTACGCAGCGTAGACCAAAGGCGCCGATCCTCCACTGTCGGGTGGGCGCACGTGTTGCAGTCGGGACCAACGACCCTCCAACGTACGCGCCCCACCTGGGATTCAGCTGAGATCGCGACGCACACGCGCGGTCCGCCGACGGTCCCTGCGCGGAAACTGCGGCATACTTCCTTGGGGAATTCGCCGTCCGCAACGGGGCGGTCGTGTCCCGACCGACAATCGACTCTGAATCGAGGTACTGGACGCTGTGTGCGGACTGCTCGGACTACTCACCACCGACGGCACCAGCGACGACGCTGTCGCTCGCGTCGATGCGGCCATGCACTGCCTGCGCCACCGTGGCCCCGACGAGCACGGGACATGGCACGACGACGACCTGATCTTCGGCTTCAACCGGCTGTCGATCATCGACCTCGAGCACTCGCACCAGCCGCTGCGCTGGGGACCGCCGGAGAACCCGGAGCGCTACGCGCTCACCTTCAACGGCGAGATCTACAACTATCTCGAGGTCCGCGCCGAGCTCGCGAAGGATCACGGCGCCCAGTTCCGCACCGAGGGTGACAGCGAGGCCATCGTCGCCGCGTACCACTACTGGGGCGCCGACGCGGTCCGCCGGCTGCGCGGCATGTTCGCGTTCGCGGTGTGGGACACCGAGACCCGCGAGCTGTTCGTGGCCCGCGACCCGTTCGGGATCAAGCCGCTGTTCATCGCGACCGGAACGAACGGCACCGCGTTCGGCAGCGAGAAGAAGAGCCTGCTCGAGCTGGCCGACGTCATCGGCATCGATACCGACCTCGATCCGCGCGCGATCGAGCACTACACGGTCCTGCAGTACGTGCCCGAACCGGAGACGCTGCACGCGCAGATCGGTCGGCTCGAGTCCGGCTCCTACGCACGACTGGCGCCGGGCAAAGCGCCCGAGGTGACCCGCTACTTCACGCCGAAGTTCCCGGCCGTGCCGTTTGCCGCCGGCAGCGAACAGGCCCGCTATCGCGAGATCGCGGAGGCGCTCGAGGACTCGGTCGCCAAGCACATGCGCGCCGACGTCACCGTGGGCTCGTTCCTCTCGGGCGGCATCGACTCGACCGCGATCGCGGCGCTCGCGATGCGGCACAACCCGAACCTGATCACGTTCACCACCGGTTTCGAGCGGGAGGGCTACTCCGAGGTCGACGTCGCCGCGGAGTCCGCGGCCGCGATCGGCGCCCGGCACGTGGTCAAGGTGGTCTCCCCCGCCGAATTCGCGGCCGCGATCCCCGAGATCATCTGGTACCTGGACGATCCGGTCGCCGACCCGGCACTGGTGCCGCTGTGGTTTGTCGCGAAGGAAGCCCGCAAGCACGTCAAGGTGGTCCTATCAGGCGAGGGCGCGGACGAGCTGTTCGGCGGCTACACGATCTACCGCGAACCGCTGTCGCTCAAACCGTTCGAGTACCTGCCGGCGCCGCTGCGCCGGGCCGCCGGCCGGCTCTCCGATCGGATCCCGGAAGGCACCCGAGGCAAGAGCCTGCTGCACCGCGGCTCGATGACGCTCGAGGATCGCTACTACGGCAATGCGCGCAGCTTCAGCGACGCCCAACTGCGGGCGGTGCTGCGCGACTTCCGCCCCGAGTGGACACACCAGGACGTGACGGCACCGATCTACGCGCAGTCCCGGGACTGGGACCCGGTGGCGCGCATGCAGCACCTGGACCTGTTCACCTGGATGCGCGGAGACATCCTGGTCAAGGCCGACAAGATGACGATGGCGAACTCGCTCGAGCTGCGCGTGCCATTCCTCGACCCCGAGGTCTTCGACGTCGCGTCGCGGGTGCCGCTGGATCAGAAGATCACGAAGGACACCACCAAGTACGCGCTGCGACAGGCGCTCGAGGGCATCGTCCCGGCGCACGTGCTGCACCGCGCGAAGCTGGGCTTCCCGGTTCCGCTGCGGCACTGGCTGCGCGGCACCGAACTGTTCGACTGGGCGCACCAGCAGATCGCCGAGTCCGGCACCGACCACATCTTCGACAAGGCCGCGGTCACGCGGATGCTGAACGAGCATCGCGAGGGCACGTCGGATCACAGCCGCCGCCTCTGGACGGTCCTGTGCTTCATGGTGTGGCACGGCATCTTCGTCGAGAAGCGCATCGTGCCGCAGATCCAGGAGCCGGTGTACCCCGTCAGCCTCTGACGGCGGGAACCACCGCCGAGACGACTCCGCCCGGATTCCTTCTCGAGGAATCCGGGCGGACGTGTCTGCGACGGGCTACGGCAGCAGCGTGGCGATCTCGGCGGCGGCGTCCTTGCCGTACGCCTCGGTGAGGCGCTTGATCGCGTCGTCGCGCTGGAACGTCCATTCCTGGGTGCCGACGGTCTCGAGGACGTACACGGCGACCAGCGAGCCGAGCTGCGCGGAGCGCTCGAGGCTCAGGCCCGCGGAGTGCGCGAGCAGGAAGCCGGCGCGGAACGCGTCGCCGACACCGGTGGGGTCGACCTTGCCGCGCTCGGGCACGACGCCGACGCGGACCCAGTTGCCGTCGCCGTCGACGATCTCGACGCCCTTCGCACCGAGCGTGGTGACCCGCAGCCCGACCTGGGCGCGGATCTCCTCCTCCGACAGGCCGGTCTTCTGCTGCAGCAGGCCCCACTCGTACTCGTTGGTGAACAGGTACTTGGCGCCATCGATGAGCTTCTTGGCGTCGTCGCCGGACAGCCGCGCGAGCTGCTGGGACGGGTCCGCCGCGAACGGGATGCCGAGCAGGCGGCACTCGTCGGTGTGACGAACCATGGCGTCGGGGTCGTTGGCGCCGATCAGCACGAGGTCCAGGTCACCGGTCTCCTTCGACAGCGCCGCGAGCTCGATCTCGCGCGCCTCGCTCATCGCACCCGGGTAGAACGACGCGATCTGCGCCATGTCGTCGTCGGTGGTGCACACGAATCGGGCGGTGTACGCGGCGTCGGAGACCCGCACCCCGCGGCAGTCGACCCCGTTGGACTCGAGCCACGTGCGGTACTCGGCGAAGTCCATGCCCGCCGCACCGACCAGCAGCGGCGAGCCACCGAGCACACCCATCGCGTAGGCGATGTTGCCGCCGACGCCACCGCGGCGGATCACGAGGTCGTCGACCAGGAAGCTCAGCGAGATGTGCGCGAGCTGATCGGCGAGCAACTGGTCGGCGAAGCGGCCCGGGAACCGCATCAGGTGGTCGGTGGCGATGGAACCGGTAACCGCAATAGTCACGCGCGGGTGCCTTTCAGCTCTGGGTGGACGGTGAATGGGGTGCGCAGACAACGGTGCGCAACGCAGTCTGACGCGGAGCCCGCCGGTGAGGCAGACTCCGCGTCAGCGTGCGTCAAGAAGGTTGTACGGGACTCAGTTGAACGAGTCGCCGCAGGCGCAGGACCCGGTGGCGTTCGGGTTGTCGATCGTGAAGCCCTGCTTCTCGATGGTGTCGACGAAGTCGATGGAGGCGCCCTCGACGTAGGGAGCGCTCATCCGGTCGACGGCGAGGTTGACGCCACCGAAGTCGACGACGAGGTCACCGTCGAGGCTGCGGTCGTCGAAGAACAGCTGATACCGCAGGCCGGCACAGCCACCGGGCTGCACGGCGATGCGCAGCGCAAGGTCGTCGCGTCCCTCCTGATCGAGCAGCGCCTTCGCCTTCGCGGACGCAGTCTCGGTCATCGTGACGCCGTGAGTGGCGGTCTCGTTCTGCACAGTCATGGGCTCTCCCTGTCGCTCGTGCCAAACCCGTGATCGCTTCAACGGTACTCTGCGTCCCGCTATTCCTCACGTGTCGGGCCATCCAGTGCGAACCCCGACGCACCCCGCCAGCCACCTGCGACGGACGACGTCAGCGCCTCCAGCCGCGACGCCGCCTCCGCCATGGCCCGGTCGACCGATCCGGCGAAGTCCGCGACCGAGAACGTCGCCACGATGCCGGCCGCCCGGACCGACTCCCGGTCGACGGCGACCTGGCCGGCGATCACGACGGTCGGCACCCCGCCGTGGGCGGCGGCCCCGGCGAGCGCCGTGACGAGCTTGCCGCGCAGCGACTGGTGGTCGAACTTCCCCTCGCCGGTGATCACGATGTCCGACGCCGCCACCTGCGCGGCCTGGCCCGTGCACCGCGCGACGACGGACGCGCCCGATTCCCGGACCGCCCCCAGCGCGAGCAGGGCGGCTCCGAGCCCACCCGCGGCGCCCGCCCCGTCGAGGTCGGCGACGTCGCGACCGCACGCCGCCCGCAGCTCGGCTGCCCAGGCGGCGTTGCGCTGCTCGAGCACCTCGATCGCGGCGTCGTCGGCACCCTTCTGCGGTCCGAAGATCCGCGCGGCGCCGTGCTCGCCGAGTAGCGGGTGCTCGACGTCGGTCGCCGCGACCAGGTCGATCCCGTCGAGTCGTGTCCGAGCCCGGTCGAGGCCGCCGAGCGCGGCGACCATGCCACGGCCGCCGTCGGTGCAGCAGCTGCCGCCGAGTCCGACCACGATCCGCCGCGCGCCCGCGTCGACGGCCGCGGCCACCAACTGCCCCACCCCGCGACTGTGGGCGCCGAGCGCCGTCTCCGGCGTGGGCGGGCCGCCGAGGAGTCCCAGCCCGACGGCCTGCGCCGATTCGACGTACGCGACGCCGTCGGCGAGCACCCAGCGCGCGTCGGTGGCGCGGCCCAGCGGTCCGTCGACCCGTGTGGTGCGCAGACCGCCGACCGTGCCGGAAATCACGTCGACGAATCCGGGACCGCCGTCGGACTGCGGGGCCAGGACGATGTCGTCGTCCGGCCTCGCGGCCAACCATCCCGCGGCCATCGCGGCGGCCGCCTCTACCGCAGTGAGGGTTTCGCCGAACGAGTCGGGGGCGATCAGCACACGCATCAGCGCAGTGTATGGCGGCCACTCGACCTCGGCATTTCGATCCCCGGCCTGGAGGTTCGACGCGTGGTCGGTTTCGCCAGGACGTCGGTTATCCCATAGCCTGGAGGCGTGAAGCTGCTACGCCGAGGCGACTCCGACAATTCCGACAAGCGCGACGTCGAGGTCATCGAGTCCACCGCGGAGACCACCACTGGGGCGTCCGGGACGACCGAGACCGGCGCAGCATCGACGCCGGGCAAGGGCCGTCCCACCCCCAAGCGCCGCGAGGCCGAGGCCAAGCGCCGCGGCCCGATCGCGCCCGCACCGCTCACCGCCAAGGAGGCGCGCGCCCGCCGCAAGTCGACGCGCGGTTCCAAGGAGGAGCGCAAGGCAGAGGCCGCCGTCCGTCGAGCCGAGTCGGCCGACCGTCGCGCCCGCATGCTCGCCGGCGAGGACAAGTACCTGCTGCCGCGTGACAAGGGTCCGGTCCGCGCCTACGTGCGCGACCTCGTCGACAGCCGCCGCAACCTGGTCGGACTGTTCATGCCGCTGGCGCTGATCCTGATCATGGCGATGTTCCTCAGCCCCGTCATCCAGAGCTTCGTCACGCTCGGCATGCTCGTGATGATGCTGTTCATGGCCGGCGAGGGCTACTTCCTCGGCCGGATGATCAACAACCGCGTCCGCGAGCGTTTCCCGGACTCGACCGACGGCGGCTTCCGGCTCGGCTGGTACGCGTTCGTGCGTGCGTCGCAGATCCGCAAGATGCGCGCCCCCAAGCCGCGCGTGGGTCCCGGCGACGCCGTCTGACCGTCTCTTCCATCGGGCCGGTCCTCGCTCTGCGGGGACCGGCCCGACGCTGTTGGTAGCGTCTATCCCCGTGCCCTCCCCCGTTTCGAATCCCCCGCGCCGCACGCTCGTGCTCGGCGGCGCCAGGTCGGGGAAGTCCGCGCACGCGGAGGGCCTGCTCGGCGACAACGACGGGCACCCCGTCCGCTACGTGGCCACCGCGCGCCGCTATCCCGGCGACGACGACTGGGCGGACCGGATCGATCTGCACCGGCGCCGCCGGCCCACGTCGTGGACGACGGTCGAGACCGGTGGCGACGGAAGCCTCGTCGAGCTGCTCGCCGCGGCCTGCACGCACCCGCCGACGCTCGTCGACGACCTCGGCACGTGGCTCACGTGCGAGCTCGACGACGCCGCGGCGTGGGAGGCCCCGCGCGGCACGATCTCTCCCCGCACGGACGCCCTCGTCGACGCGGTCGCCGGATTCGACGGCAGGCTGCTGCTCGTCAGCCCCGAGGTCGGTCTCGGCGTGATCCCGGAGACCCGCTCGGGCCGACTGTTCCGCGACGAGATCGGCGCCCTCAACTCCCGCCTCGCCGAGGTGTGCGACGACGTCGTCCTGGTGATCGCCGGTATCGCCATGCCGCTCAAATGATCGCTGCTGAAATGAAAGGTCAAGCGTGACTAGCGAATCCGTCAGTCCGTCGGCTCCCCTCTTCGAGCCGCCCGTCCCGCCGGACGCCGAGGTCCGAGCGCAGGCGCAGGCTCGCCAGCTGCTGCTGACCAAGCCGACCGGCTCGCTCGGCCGACTCGAGGAGCTGTCGGTGTGGGCGGCCTCGTGCCAGGGCGAATGTCCCCCGCACGTGTTCGCGCGCCCCCGCGTCGTCGTCTTCGCCGGCGACCACGGCGTCGCGCGGGGCGGCGTGTCGGCGTACCCGCCGGAGGTCACCGCCCAGATGGTGGCCAACATCGAGGGCGGCGGCGCCGCGGTCAACGTACTTGCCTCGATCGCCGGTGCCGGCGTGCGCGTGGTCGACATGGCCGTGGACGCGGACACCGATGCGTCCGTCTCGACCTACAAGGTCCGCCGGTCGTCGGGGTCGATCGACCGCGAGGACGCCATGACCCACGAGGAGACCCTGCGCGCGATCGCGGCCGGGCGCGCGATCGCCGACGAGGAGGTCGACTCCGGCGCCGACCTCCTGATCGCCGGCGAGATGGGCATCGGCAACACCACGCCCGCCACCGTCCTGGTGGCGGCCGTCACCGACACCGAACCGGTCGCCGCCGTGGGGCGCGGCACCGGCATCGACGACGCCGGCTGGATGCGCAAGACCGCGGCGATCCGCGACGCGCTGCGCCGGGCGCGGCCGCACGTGCGCGACGCCGTCGGCCTGCTCCGCACGGCGTCGGGCGCGGACCTGGCCGCCATGGCCGGCTTCCTCGCTCAGGCCGCGGTCCGCCGCACGCCCGTGATCGTCGACGGCCTCGTGGTTACCGCGTCGGCGCTCGTGGCGGAGGAGTTGGCGCCGGGTGCGCGCGAGTGGTGGGTGGCCGGGCATCGGTCGACCGAGCCCGCGCACACGATCGCGCTGCGACACCTCGGCCTCGATCCGATCCTCGGCCTGAACATGCGCCTCGGCGAGGGTTCGGGCGCGGTGGCGGCCCTTCCGGTGCTCCAGGGCGCGGTGGCGACACTCGCGCACATGGCGACCTTCGACCAGGCGGGTGTGAGCAACAACACCGCACCCGAGGCCGAGCCGGAATCGGACTGACCGTGCGGGGTGCGGTCACCGGGCTGTCCCTGGCACTGTCCTGGCTGACGGTCCTGCCGGTCCGCGGCCCACAGGACATCGGCCGACCCGAGGGGCGCCGCGCGATGGCCGCGGCCCCGCTGGTGGGCGCCCTCCTCGGGGCCGGCGCAGCGGGCCTGCTGTGGCTGCTGCTGTGGGGCGGTCTGGGAATCGCGTTGGCGGGCCTGCTGGTGGTCGGGGCGCTGGCCCTGTCCACCCGCGGCATGCATGTCGACGGCCTCGCCGACACCGCCGACGGTCTCGGCTGCTACGGGCCGCCCGAACGCGCGCGGGAGGTCATGCGCAGCGGCGGCGCCGGCCCGTTCGGCGTGGCCGCGCTCGTCGTCGCCATCGGCGTCCAGGCCGTGGCGCTCGGCACGCTCGGCGCGAACGGCGCATGGGTGGCGGTGGCCGTCGCCGTCACGGCCGGCCGGGTTGCGGCCGTATTCGCATGCCGCCGTGGGATTTCGGCGTCGAGTACGACGGGTTTCGGTGCGCTCGTGGCGGACTCGCAGCCGGCGTGGGTGGCCGTGTCGTGGGCAGTGGCCTCGGCGGTCGCGGCGGTGTGGGCGGTTCCCCAGCGGTGGTGGCAGGGCCCCGTCGTCGTCCTGGTCGCACTTGTCGCGGCGTCACTGCTGGTCCGGCACTGTGTGCGCCGGTTCGACGGCATCAACGGGGACGTTCTCGGGGCCGCAATCGAATTCACGGTCGCGGCGACGGCCGTCGGGTTCCTGCTCGGAGGCTGATCCCGAACGGCATCCAGGTGAAATCGGTTCTCGAGGATCACGGGGCAATCGCGACCTGACCACCGTTGGCCTGCAAGATCGCACCGTTGATATAGCTGGCGGCCGGTGAGACCAGGAACACGACGGCGTTGGCGATTTCGTCGGCGGCGGCTGCGCGGCCGAGCGTGGTGAGCTGCCCCAAACCGTCGGTAAGCCCGGGCGTCACGGCGGTCCCGGGGGTTTCCGTCGGTCCGGCCTGCACTGCGTTCACCCGCACCCCGGAGCGACCGAACTCATCGGCCCACACGCGGGTCAACAGTTCGACGGCGGCCTTGGTCGCGCCGTAGATGCCGCCGGTACGCGCGGGTATCGCGGCGGCGATGGAGCTGAGGTTGACAACGACCCCGTGGCCTCGCTCGGACATGGCCGGCACCAGCTGCTGTACGAGGATGTACGGCGCACGCAGGTTGAGATTGACATGCTCGTCGAAGAAGGCGTCGTCGGTCTCGGCGGTGCCGGCGAACTTGTAGACACCGGCATTGTTGATCAGGATGTCGACGGGGCCGGCCTCGGCCGCCAACCGACGTGTCTCGTCAGGGTCCGATAGATCAGCCGAGACGAAGCGTGCCTTCCCGCCCGCGTCTTGGATCTCCTGCACGGTTTGGGCGCCTCGCTGCGCGCTGCGTCCGTGCACTACCACCTCTGCGTCGAGTGCTGCCAGCTGTGACGCGATCGCGCGTCCGATGCCGGCGGTCGCCCCCGTTACCAGTGCGGTCGAGCCTTCCAATGATGCCGCCATGAGGATCTCCTCCCAGCGTTCTTCCGACGTTGACTCCCCATCAAGCATGCGCTGGATGGCTGAGACCGGCTAGTACCGAGCGGGGGGTGCAGAGCACATCGGGCCCTCCCGCCGAAAGCGGAAGGGCCCGATATCGATTCGTCGGTGCGTGCGCTCAGCGCAGCTTGGTCATCCAGTCGTGGGTGTCGGCGAAGGTGCCGCGCTGGATGCCGGTGAGGGTGTCGCGCAGCGCCATCGTGATCTTGCCGGGCTCGCCGTCGGCGATCGTGAACTCGCCCTCCGCGGACTTGACCCGACCGACCGGGGTGATGACGGCCGCGGTACCGCACGCGAACACCTCGGTGATCTCGCCCGACGCGGCCTTCTCGCGCCACTCGTCGGTGCTGATCTTGCGCTCCTCGACGGCGAAACCGGCGTCGGTCGCCAGCGTCAACAGCGAGTCGCGGGTGATGCCGGGCAGCAGCGAACCGGACAGCGACGGCGTCACCAGACGTGCGTCGGGGCCCGAGCCGAAGACGAAGAACAGGTTCATCCCGCCCATCTCCTCGACGTACTTGCGCTCGATGGCGTCGAGCCACACCACCTGGTCGCAGCCCTCGTCCGACGCCTGCGCCTGCGCGAGCAGCGACGCCGCGTAGTTGCCGGCGAACTTGGCCGCGCCGGTGCCGCCCGGTGCGGCCCGCACGTACTCACGCGAGAGCCACACGCTGACCGGCTTGACGCCGCGCGGGAAGTAGGCGCCCGCCGGGGAGGCGATCAGCAGGTAGCGGTACTCCTTGGCCGGACGGACACCCAGGCCCGCCTCGGTGGAGAACATGAACGGGCGCAGGTAGAGCGAGTCCTCGCCGCCGGCGGCGGGAACCCACGCCTCGTCGACGTCGAGCAGTGTCTCGATCGATCCCACGAACAGCTCGTCGGGCAGCTCCGGCATCGCCAGACGACGGGCCGACTGACGCAGACGCTCGGCGTTAGCGGTGACACGGAACGACGAGATGCCGCCGTTCGGCTGGCGGTAGGCCTTGAGGCCCTCGAAGATCGCCTGGCCGTAGTGCAGGACCATCCCGGCCGGATCGAGCGCGATCGGCCCGTAGGGCAGCACCTCGGCGTCGTGCCAGCCGCGACCCTCGGTGTACATGATCGACACCATGTGATCGGTGAAGTACCGACCGAATCCGGGCGACTCCAGAACCTTGCGCCGCGCCTCTTCGGTAGCGGGGGAAGGATGCTGGGTACGCACGAATTCTAGGCCGTCATTCATAAGCCGTGATCCTATCTAACAGAGTTTCGCCGCTTACCTGGTGTCGGAGTGTTACTTGGTGCGGACCGGCACGAACGGCGGCGTGACGACCTCGCATCGGAGGCTACGCCCGCGCACGTCGACGGTGATCTCGTCGCCCGCCGCGACGCCGGACCCGGTGTCCAGCAGCGCCAGGGCAATACCCACCTTGAGGGTCGGCGAGAAGGTGCCCGACGTGGTCTCGCCGATCGCGGCTCCGTCCTTCGACACGGTCTGGCCCTGACGGAGCACGCCGCGGTCGAGTGCCTTGATCCCCCACATGCGCCGCGCCGGTCCGGCCGCCTTCTCCGCGACCAGCGTCTCGCGACCCCAGAACTGCGGCTTGTTCCATCCGATCGCCCACCCGCAGCGGGCCTGCAGCGGCGAGATCTCCAGCGAGAGCTCGTGACCGTGCAGCGGGTAACCCGCCTCGGTGCGCAGCGTGTCACGCGCGCCCAGACCCGCGGCCTCGCCGCCCTGGGCGCGAACAGCGTCGATCAACGCCCGGAACAGCGCCTCGCCGTCGGCCCACCGGGGCAGCAGCTCGTAGCCGCGCTCGCCGGTGTAGCCGCTGCGGCAGACGCGCACCGGCACGCCGTTCCAGTCGGCGTCGACGAAGCCCATGTACTCGATGTCGGTCGGCAGCCCCAGCGCCCCGAGGACGTCGGCGGCCTTGGGCCCCTGCACCGCGAACACGGCGTAGTCGCGGTGCTGGTCGGTGATCTCGAGACCCGCCGGTGCCGCGGCCTGCAGGCGCGCGACGACGTCGGCGGTGTTGGCGGCGTTGGGCACGAGGAAGATCTCGTCGTCGGCGACGTAGTACGCGATCAGATCGTCGACGACGCCGCCGGTCTCGGTGCAGCACAGCGTGTACTGGGCCTGGCCGGGCCCGATCTTGCCGAGGTCGGCGGTGAGGGTCGCGTTGACGAAGTCCGCCGCGCCGTCGCCCTTGACGAGCGCCTTGCCGAGGTGGCTCACGTCGAACAGCCCGACCGACTCGCGCACCGCGGTGTGCTCGGCGACGGTGCCCGCGTACGAGACCGGCATCTCCCAGCCGCCGAACGGGGCGAAGGTCGCGCCGAGGTCGACGTGAACGGAATGAATGGGGCCCTGCAGCAGCTGCGCGTCGCTCATGAGGCACAACGCTAGCCGACGCCGTCAGCGCACTAACATCGGATTTCGGCTACCAACTTCCCAATTGCCCCACCGCAGGAGATGCCCGTGCCCTCAACCTCTTCCCCCACTCGCAACCTCGGACCCGACCTGGCGCTCGCCGGCTCGCTCGCCAAGCGCGTCGACGTGCTCGTGATCGGTTTGACGACCGGCTCCGACGGGCCCGAGGCACTCGTGGGCGCCGGGGTCGACGAGGACGTGCTCGCGGGTCTGCTCGACGACCTGCAGGCCGTCGGCGCGACCGGCAAGGCCGAGGAGCTCACCCGCGTGCCGGCACCGGCCGAGCTGTCCGTCGCGAGCGTCCTGGCCGTCGGCCTCGGCGCCGCCGACAAGATCGACGCCGAGCAGGTCCGCAAGTCGGCCGGCGTGGCCGCGCGCGCCCTGTCCGGCGTCGCTACCGCGGCGACGACGTTGGCGTCGGTCGACCTCGGCGCCGCCGCGGAGGGCTTCTTCCTCGGCGCCTACGCGTTCAGCGAGTTCAAGTCCAAGTCCGCCCCCGGCGCCGATGCGCGGCCGCTCGCCCGCGTCGAACTGCTCGTCGAATCGCCGCGCGCCAAGGCGTCGAAGGACACGCTCGCCCGCTCGGCCGCGATCGCCGAATCCGTCGCGACCGCCCGCGAGCTCGTCAACACCCCGCCCAGTCACCTGTTCCCGGCCGAGTTCGCCGCCCGCGCCAAGGCCCTCGGGACCGCCGCTGGCCTGACGGTGAAGGTTCTCGACGAGAAGGCACTGGCAAAGGCCGGCTTCGGCGGCATCGTCGGCGTCGGCCAGGGCTCGTCGCGCCCGCCGCGCCTGGTGCAGATGACGTACTCGTCCGGTCGCCGCCGCGGCGTCAAGAAGGTCGCGCTCGTCGGCAAGGGCGTGACGTTCGACACCGGCGGCATCTCGATCAAGCCGGCCGCCGGCATGGAGAACATGACCTCCGACATGGGCGGCGCGGCAGCCGTCGTCGCGACGGTCGTGCTCGCCGCCAAGCTGCGCCTGCCCGTCGACGTCACCGCTTGGGTGCCGATGGCCGAGAACATGCCGTCGGCGACCGCGCAGCGCCCCGGCGACGTGCTCACTCAGTACGGCGGCACCACCGTCGAGGTCATCAACACCGACGCCGAGGGCCGACTGATCCTCGCCGACGCGATCGCGCGGGCCTGCGAGGACAACCCCGACTACCTCATCGACACCGCCACGCTCACAGGCGCGCAGATGGTCGCGCTCGGCAACCGCACCGCCGGCGTCATGGGCACCGACGAGTTCCGCGACCGGGTGGCCACGATCTCGCAGGAGATCGGCGAGAACGCGTGGCCGATGCCGATGCCGGCCGAACTGCGCGCCGACCTCAACTCGCGGGTCGCCGACCTGGCGAACGTGACCCCGCACCGCTGGGGCGGCATGCTCGCGGCCGCGATCTTCCTGAAGGAGTTCGTCGCCGACGGCGTGCAGTGGGCGCACATCGACGTCGCGGGACCGGCCTTCAACACCGGTGGCCCGTTCGGCTACACCGGCAAGGGCGGCACCGGCGTCCCGGTCCGCACGATGATCTCCGTGCTCGAGGACATCGCCGCCAACGGTTAGGCGCTCCGCGCCCGTGCGCGCTCGCGGTGGTTCCGACCACCGACAGTGCGCACGGGCGGCGCGGCCGCCTAGTCGAACTCGCGCTGGCGTTCGCGTTTCCGCTCGATCCGGCGACGGTTGTCGTAGTCGCGCATCCGCTGCGGGTATCCGGTCTTGCGCACGTCGTAGACCGGGATCTTCAGCTCCTGGCCGAGCTTGCGGGCGCCCCGCTCGCCACCGACCTTGCGCCGGGTCCATTCGCCGTCGTACGCGACGAGCACCACGGTCAGCTCCGTCACCGTGGTCTCCGGTTCGATGTAGGCCTCGACGCCGCGGTGCGAACGCGCCCAGTCCGCCAGGTGACGCGCGTCGGACTCGCCCCCCGCCTTCGGACGCGCCGCACCCCGACGCGTGAAACGGTCGAACAACCCCACGTGAACTCTCCTCCCGGCGCAGCGCGGACGACCCCGCAGCGATCTGTCCGATTTTGCCAGCCGCGGCGAGCGCCGACGAGGAAACGACCATGACCCGCCCCTCTCAGGGACACGACCCGCCCCTCGCCGGACACGCTCCGGGCATCAATGAAAGGATGGGCGGAGCGGGCAGCACGACGGGTCCGAAGCGCAGCACACCACCGGAGTGAGGCGCCTCGGAAACGTCGTACACCGCCGCCGGAACCGTGCTTCTCGAGCACAATGGTTTTCGACCACAAGTCGACAAAACTCAACAAACCCGAACACAACCGTCGAGGAGTCAAAAGAAATGGCCTTCTCCGTCCAGATGCCAGCCCTTGGTGAATCGGTCACCGAGGGAACTGTCACGCGGTGGCTCAAGCAGGAAGGGGACACGGTCGCAGTAGACGAGCCCTTGCTCGAAGTCTCCACCGACAAGGTCGACACCGAGATCCCGTCCCCCGCTGCCGGCGTTCTGACGAAGATCGTCGCGCAGGAGGACGACACCGTCGAGATCGGTGGCGAGCTGGCCGTGATTGGTGAGGCCGGAGAGGCTCCCGCGCCCGCTGCTGCTCCCGCTCCGGCGGCTGCGCCCGCTGCTCCTGCGCCCGCCCCGGTCGCCGAGGCCGCCCCGGCTCCGGCCGCTGCTCCCGCACCCGCCGCCGCGCCGGCCGGTTCCGCGACCGGCACCCCGGTCACGATGCCGGAGCTCGGAGAGTCCGTCACCGAGGGCACCGTCACCCGCTGGCTCAAGGCCATCGGCGACGAGGTCGCCGTGGACGAGCCGCTCCTCGAGGTCTCGACCGACAAGGTCGACACCGAGATCCCGTCCCCCGTCGCCGGCGTGCTGCTCGAGATCAACGCGCAGGAGGACGACACCGTCGACGTCGGCGGCCAGCTCGCTGTCATCGGCTCCGGTGCGCCCGCCGCTGCCGCCCCGACCGCTCCCGCCCCGGCGCCCGCGCCCACCCCGGCTCCCGCAGCTCCGGCAGCTCCGGCTCCCGCCCCGGCGGCTCCGGCGCCTGCCCCGGCTCCCGCCGCTGCCGTACCGGCCCCGGTCCCCGCCGCACCGGCTGCTCCCGCTCCGTCGACCGACGGCGCCCCGTACGTCACGCCGCTGGTCCGCAAGCTCGCCGCGGACAACAACGTCGACCTGTCGAAGGTGAACGGCACCGGCGTCGGTGGCCGCATCCGCAAGCAGGACGTCCTCGCCGCGGCCGATGCCGCGAAGGCTCCCGCCGCCGCACCGGCCGCTGCCGCTGCTCCCGCGGCAGCAGCTCCGGCCCCGGCCGCGACCGCCGGCGTCCGTCCCGAGCTGGCCCACCTGCGTGGCACCACGCAGAAGGTCAACCGGATCCGCCAGATCACGGCAGTCAAGACCCGCGAGTCGCTGCAGAGCACCGCGCAGCTGACCCAGACCTTCGAGGTCGACGTCACCAAGATCGCGGCGCTGCGGGCCCAGGCCAAGGCCGACTTCGCCGAGCGCGAGGGCGTGAACCTCACGTTCCTGCCGTTCTTCGCGAAGGCTGTCGTCGAGGCGCTCAAGGTTCACCCGAACGTGAACGCGAGCTACAACGAGGGCGCCAAGGAGATCACCTACCACGCTGCCGAGCACCTGGGCATCGCGGTCGACACCGAGCAGGGCCTGCTCTCGCCGGTGATCCACAACGCCGGCGACCTGTCGCTGGCCGGTCTGGCCCGCGCGATCGCCGACATCGCCAAGCGCGCGCGCACCGGTGGCCTCAAGCCGGACGAGCTGTCCGGCGGCACCTTCACCATCACCAACATCGGCAGCCAGGGTGCACTGTTCGACACCCCGATCCTGGTTCCGCCGCAGGCCGCGATGCTGGGCACCGGCGCGATCGTCAAGCGCCCGGTCGTGGTCCAGGACGAGAACGGCAACGAGTCCATCGGCGTTCGCTCGATGTGCTACCTGCCGCTCACCTACGACCACCGCCTGGTCGACGGCGCGGACGCCGGTCGCTTCCTGACGACCATCAAGCAGCGCCTCGAGGAGGCGTCGTTCGAGGCCGACCTGGGCCTGTAAGGGTCCACGACCTCACGAACTCGACGTGAGTCGGAACCGAGGGGCACCATCTCCACGAGGGATGGTGCCCCTCGGCGTTTCCGCAAGGCGTCGTTTCCGAGATCGAGGAGGACTCCCATGCGCGTGCTCATCGCCGGATCGTCCGGGCTGATCGGGGGTGCACTCGTCGGGGCACTGCGCGGCGACGGCCACGACGTCGCCCGCCTGGTCCGGCGGCATCCGACCGGCACCGACGAAATCGAGTGGAATCCGCAGACCGGTGTCGTCGATCCCGCCGCGCTCCGCGGCGTGGACGCCGTCGTCAACCTGTGCGGCGCGGGCATCGGCGACCGGCGCTGGTCGGGCGCGTACAAGCAGGCCCTCCGCGACAGCCGCCTCACGACCACCGACGTGCTGGCCCGTGCCGTCGTGGACGCCGGCGTCCCGGTCCTCGTCAACGGCAGTGCGGTCGGCTACTACGGCGACACCGGGGACCGGATCGTCGACGAGCGCTCCCCGTCCGGTGGCGGATTCCTGGCGCAGTTGTGTCGCGACTGGGAGGCCGCGACCGCCCCCGCGCGCGACGGCGGCGTCCGCGTCGTGTCGCTGCGCACCGCGACCGTGCTGTCCCCGAAGGGCGGGATGCTCGGGCGGCTGCGCCCGTTGTATTCGGTGGGGCTGGGCGGCCGGCTCGGCGGCGGTCGGCAGTACATGTCGTGGATCTCCCTGGCCGACGAGGTCGCCGCCATCGAGTTCGTGCTGACACAGAACGACCTGCGCGGCCCGGTAAACCTGTGCGCGCCCGAACCCGTCACCAATGCGGGTTTCAACAGTGCGATGAGCCGTGCGGTGCATCGCCCGGCACCGTGGATGGTTCCGGGATTCGCCGTATCGGCGTTGATCGGCGAGTTCGCCAGAGAGGCTGTTCTGATCGGACAGCGCGCCATCCCCACCGCCCTCGAACGCGCCGGATTCTCGTTCCGGCACGCAACCATCGACGCCGCACTCGGGTACGCCTTCGGACGGTGAACTGTCGAGATGCAGCGAATGCGCATGTCACGATGCGAGTCCGGTGTGGGCGCCGGACTGACCGGCTTTGCTACCCGCGGTAGCCTCGAGTGATGTCCACCACGGTCGTCGTCGAGCAGTCCCGCGCGATTCCGATCACGCTCCAGCGAGCCTTCGACCTGACCTTGCCGATCCCGCTGACTGCGATCTTCTCCCGGCGCTACGGCCTGCTGCCGCCGATCAAGCGGGTCCGCGGGCAGGACGGGATCTGGGGCCGCGTCGGACAGTCGCGCACGGTCGTCACCACCGACGGCGGAACGATGCGAGAGCTGCTGACCGAGATCGATGCCCCGCACTCGTTCAGCTACCGGCTGAGCAACATCACCGGTCCGCTGAGACCGCTGGTCGACAGCATCGACGGATCTTGGGAGTTCACGCCGAAGGGCACCGGAACCCTCATCACCTGGCGATGGGTCCTGCACCCGAAGGGTCTCGGGCGGCCCGTGATGCCCCTCGTCATCTCGATGTGGCGCGGCTACGCCAGGCAGGCATTGGAGCTGCTGTCCGAGCAACTCCTCACGCCGGATTCCGCTGAGCGCGCGCCAGGCGTCTGAGCCGCGGTCCGGCAGGCGTAACGTCTTCAGCCATGAGCAGTGCCACCGCGTCGGCCCGATTCAGTTCCCAGCCGATGGCCGTCGAGAGTCTCGGACGCATCGACTACATGGAGGCGTGGGAGCAGCAGCGCGTCCTCGCCGGATCCCGTGCCGACGACGAGGGAACCGACACCCTGCTCCTCCTCGAGCATCCCGCCGTCTACACCGCCGGCCGCCGGACCGCCCCGGAGGACCGCCCGATGGACGGCACCCCGGTCATCGACGTCGACCGCGGCGGCAAGATCACGTGGCACGGGCCCGGTCAGCTGGTCGGCTACCCCATCGTCAAGCTCGCCGAGCCCGTCGACGTCGTCAGCTACGTCCGCCGGATCGAGCAGGCGCTCATCCAGGTGTGCACCGACCTGGGCCTCACGTGCGGACGGGTCGAGGGCCGGTCGGGCGTGTGGCTCCCGGCCGAGATGGTCGACGGACAGTGGCTGCCCGAGCGCAAGGTCGCCGCGATCGGCGTGCGGGTGCAGCGCGGGGTAGCCATGCACGGCTTCGCCCTGAACTGCAACGCCGCCCTGGACGGCTTCGACAACATCGTCCCGTGCGGTATCCGGGACGCCGGCGTGACGACGCTGTCGCGCGAACTCGGCCGTGACGTCACGATCGACGACGTCACTCCGGCGGTCACCGAGTCCGTCCTCGCGGCCCTCGACGGGGCTCTGCCGGTGACGGTGCACGACATCGAGCGGGTGACGTTCGACACCGCGGTCCGGGCACCCGAGTTCACCACGGTCCGGTTCGGCTGAGGCGCTCCGCCCAGCCCGGAGCGAAAGATCGGTCAGGCGTACGATCGAGGCCGTGACTGTCGCCCCAGAAGGACGGAAGCTGCTCCGCATCGAGATCCGAAACGCGGAAACTCCGATCGAACGCAAGCCCAATTGGATCCGGACCCGCGCGAAGATGGGTCCCGAGTACACCGAGCTCAAGGGCCTGGTGAAGAACGAAGGCCTGCACACGGTCTGCGAGGAAGCCGGCTGCCCCAACATCTACGAGTGCTGGGAGGACCGCGAGGCCACGTTCCTCATCGGTGGCGAGCAGTGCACCCGCCGTTGCGACTTCTGCCAGATCGACACCGGCAAGCCGGCCGCGCTCGACCGCGACGAGCCGCGCCGCGTCGCCGAGAGCGTCCAGGCGATGGGGCTGCGCTACTCGACGATCACCGGCGTCGCCCGCGACGACCTGCCCGACGGCGGCGCGTGGCTGTACGCGGAGACCGTCCGGCAGATCCACGCGATGAACCCCGGCACCGGCGTCGAGAACCTGGTCCCCGATTTCAACGGCAAGCCGGACCTGCTGGCCGAGGTGTTCGAGTCCCGCCCCGAGGTGCTGGCCCACAACCTCGAGACGGTGCCCCGCATCTTCAAGCGGATCCGTCCCGCGTTCCGCTACGAGCGGTCGCTCGGCGTCATCACCGCCGCCCGCGACTTCGGTCTGGTCACCAAGTCGAACCTCATCCTCGGCATGGGCGAGACGCCGGACGAGGTCCACCAGGCGATGGTCGACCTCCACGAGGCCGGCTGCGACATCCTCACGATCACCCAGTACCTGCGCCCGTCGCCGCGGCACCATCCCGTCGAGCGGTGGGTCAAGCCCGAGGAGTTCGTCGAGCACTCCAAGGCCGCCGAGGAGATCGGCTTCGCGGGAGTCATGGCCGGGCCGCTGGTCCGCTCGTCGTACCGCGCCGGCCGCCTCTACGCGCAGGCGATGGCGCACCACGGTCGCGCGCTTCCCGAGGGCCAGGCCCACCTCGCCGAGGGGGGCACCGCCTCGCAGGAGGCCAGTTCGGTCCTCGAGCGTCTCGCCCGCGCCTGACGTGCACGTCCCCCTCACCGCGCGCGCAATAGTGCGCGGTGAGGGACGTATCCTGTGAGGTATGGCGAACGGCAGTAAGTCCGGAAAAGCGGGCAAGGCAAGCAAGGAAGCGAAGGCTGCGGCGAAGGCGGCCCGCAAGCAGGCGTCGAAGGAACGCCGGACTCAGCTCTGGCAGGCGTTCCAGATGCAGCGCAAGGAAGACAAGCTGCTGCTGCCGCTGATCATCGGCGCCGTGGTGCTGAGCGCGGTCGTGTTCTTCCTGATCGGCCTGATCTTCGGCATCGAGTGGTTCCTGCTGCCGATCGGCATCCTCATCGGTGTCCTGCTCGCCTTCATCATCTTCGGCAAGCGCGTCCAGAAGACGGTCTACGGCAAGGCCGAGGGCCAGGCCGGTGCCGCCGCGTGGGCGCTCGAGAACATGCAGGGCGCGTGGCGCGTCACGAACGCCGTCACCGGAACGACGCAGCTCGACGCCGTGCACCGGGTGATCGGCCGTCCCGGTGTGATCCTGGTCGCCGAGGGTTCGCCGCAGCGCGTCAAGGGCCTGCTCGCGCAGGAGAAGAAGAAGACCGCGCGCCTGGTCGGCGACACCCCGATCTACGACTTCGTCGTCGGCAACGGCGAGGGCGAGGTGCCCCTGTCGCAGCTCACCA
This sequence comes from Prescottella soli, assembly GCF_040024445.1. Lineage (NCBI taxonomy): Bacteria > Bacillati > Actinomycetota > Actinomycetes > Mycobacteriales > Nocardiaceae > Rhodococcus > Rhodococcus (subgen. Prescottella) soli. Next base: position 5,228,910 of record NZ_CP157276.1, on the reverse strand, counting down.
AGCAGCTCAACAAGCTGCCGCGCAACATCGACACCAAGCGCATGGACTCCATCGAGTCGCGTCTGGCCGCGCTCGGCAGCCGCAGCGGCGCCGCGATGCCGAAGGGCCCGCTGCCTCCGGGCGCGAAGATGAAGGGCATGCAGCGCACGATCCGTCGCCGCTGACCGTCAGGTTCTACAAGCTGAAGGGACCCTTCGTGCGCTGCGAGCGCACAAAGGGTCCCTTCAGCTTGTAGCGGGCGCGGTCATCAGCGCACGCGAATCAGGCCGGTGCCGGTGGCGCGGTCGTGCATGCCGCGGCCGTCGACGTCGGTGATGACAGCGGGGACGATGAACACCATCAGCGCCTGACGGGCCAGCGCCCGGACGAATCCGACCTTGGCCGGCGCGTCGACGCGCGCGACCTGCAGCCCCAGCATGTACTGGCCCGGCGTGAACGAGAACAGCGTGACGCAGACGACGCCCACCACGAACCACAGCATCATGGTGTAGGTGCCGAGCCGCGGGTTCTGCAGCGGCTCCTCCCCGATCAGGAGCAGGACGACGCCCGCCGCGGTGAGCCAGTCGATGGCGAGGGCCGCGACGCGGCGACCGGTCGGAGCCAGCGATCCGGGACCTTCGGCGGGCAACCCCAGGAGCTCACCTCGATACGCCTGCGCCGTGGTCTGATTCTTCGGCAGTGCCGCCGAGGGTCCGGAGAGCCAGGAACCGGTCATACGTGCCATGCCGTCCAGGATAGGCGTCGACGTGCGCGGACCGGCCCGACGGAGTCGGATCGGTGCTGCTCGTCACACCGAAATGCCGTGGGAATGCTCACATCGGACCCCGTACGCGCGCCGAACGCCGACGTGTAACACCGGCGAAACATAGGCTTGATTAACGGGCAACACCGGCTCTCTACCGTCTTGCCTCGACGAAACCGCCGAAACCCGACCGGCAGGTAACCGACTGAAGGAGCACCACGTGGCTTTCACCACGGCCGAAGAGGTCATCAAGTACATCGCCGACCAGGATGTCGAGTACGTCGACATCCGCTTCAGCGACCTGCCGGGCGTCCAGCAACACTTCTCGATTCCGGCGTCCGCCTTCAACCAGGACGTCTTCGAGGACGGCCTCGCGTTCGACGGTTCCTCGGTTCGCGGTTTCCAGTCGATCCACGAGTCGGACATGATGCTGCTGCCCGACGTCTCCACGGCGCGCATCGATCCGTTCCGCAAGGCCCGCACGCTGAACATGGACTTCTTCGTCCACGATCCGTTCACCCGTGAGGCCTACAGCCGCGACCCCCGCAACGTCGCACGCAAGGCCGAGGAGTACCTGAAGTCCACCGGCATCGCCGACACCGCGTTCTTCGGTGCCGAGGCCGAGTTCTACATCTTCGACTCGGTCCGCTACGACTCGCAGATGAACGGTGCGTTCTACGAGCTGGACTCGATCTCCGGCGCCTGGAACACCGGCAACGACGTCAACGCCGACGGCAGCCCCAACCTGGGCTACAAGGTGCGCGCCAAGGGCGGCTACTTCCCCGTCGCACCGTACGACCACTACGTCGACCTGCGTGACGCGATCTCCACGAACCTGACCAACGCGGGCTTCGAGCTCGAGCGCGGCCACCACGAGGTGGGCACCGGCGGTCAGCAGGAGATCAACTACAAGTTCAACACGCTGCTCGCGGCTGCCGACGACCTGCAGCTGTTCAAGTACATCGTGAAGAACACCTGCTGGCAGTACGGCAAGTCGGCCACCTTCATGCCGAAGCCGCTGTTCGGCGACAACGGCTCGGGCATGCACGTGCACCAGTCGCTGTGGAAGGACGGCAAGCCGCTGTTCCACGACGAGGCCGGCTACGCGGGCCTGTCGGACATCGCCCGCTGGTACATCGGCGGCATCCTGCACCACGCGCCGTCGCTGCTGGCGTTCACGAACCCGACGATCAACTCGTACCACCGCCTGGTTCCGGGCTACGAGGCCCCGATCAACCTGGTGTACAGCCAGCGCAACCGCTCGGCCGCGGTCCGTATCCCGATCACGGGCAACAACCCGAAGGCCAAGCGCATCGAGTTCCGCGCGCCGGACTCCTCGGGCAACCCGTACCTGAACTTCGCCGCGCAGATGATGGCCGGCCTGGACGGCATCAAGAACAAGATCGAGCCGATGGCTCCGGTCGACAAGGACCTCTACGAGCTCCCGCCGGAGGAGGCCCGCAACATCCCGCAGGCCCCCACCAGCCTGTCCGCCGTCATCGATCGCCTCGAGCAGGATCACGACTACCTGACCGAGGGTGGCGTGTTCACCACCGACCTGATCGAGACCTGGATCTCGATCAAGCGCGAGCAGGAGATCGCCCCGGTCAACCTGCGTCCGCACCCCTACGAGTTCTCGCTCTACTACGATTGCTGATCCGCTGGGCCACCTGACCTGCACCGATCAGGTCAGGTAGCCCACTCGGTCCGCAGTACCTCCGGACGAGTCCATCCGCGCCGCGATCCCCGTGATCGCACTGCGGGTGGACTCGTCCGTGTCGTGCGCCGGACACTGGAGGCATCACCGTCTGCTCGGAGGATGACCGATGGCTCTCGACGACTTCGTTCTCGTTCCCGGCGCCGGCGGTGTGGGCCGCGTCGTGGTCGACCAGTTGCGTGCGCACGACGTGCCGGTTCGTGTGATGGTCCGTCACGACGACGAGCGCGCTGGCGACGTGCGCGCGCTCGGGGCGGAGGTGGTGATCGGCGACCTGACCCGCCCGGAGACGGTCGCGGCAGCGCTGGAGGGCGTGCGCCGACTGTACTTCGCGATGAGCGTCTCTCCGGACCTGCTGCTCGCGACGACCGTGGTGGCCACGGTCGCGCGGGAGTACGGGAAGCTCGACGCCCTGGTGAACTTGTCGCAGATGACGGTGTCCCAGATGACCGCGACGAGCACCTCCGAGTCGCGCCAGCAGCGACTGCACTGGCTCTCGGAGCAGGTGTTGAACTGGTCGGGTTTACCGGTGGTCCACCTGCGGCCGACCGTGTTCCTCGACAATCCGCTGTTCACCACTCTGGCTGCGCAGTCGATCCGGGAGCGGGGCACGCTCGCGCTGCCGTTCGGCACCGGACGGTCGTCGCCGATCGCTGCCGGCGACGTGGCGCGGACCGCGGCGACGGTGCTGCGCGACCCGGGCCCGCACATCGGACACGTGTACGAGCTGACCGGGCCGCACTCGCTCGACATGGACGGCGTCGCGGCCGAGTTCTCCCGGGCTCTGGGGCGGTCGGTGACCTACGAGGACGTGCCGCTGGACCGCTGGCGTGCCGACGTGCTCGCCAAGGCCGGGCTGCCACCGCACACCGAGCAACACATCGCGACCATGGCGCGACTGCACCGGGAGAACCGCTACGACCGGGCGTCCGACGACGTCGTGCGCCTGACCGGGACACCGCCCCGGACCGTGGAGGCGTTCGTGGCCGAGCGCAGAGACTTCTACCTCGGCTGAGCGTTCTCCCCGGACATACGACGAGCCCCGTTCACACGGAGAGTGTGAACGGGGCTCGGGTCTGTCGAGCGGGGCCCGGATCAGTAGCGGCTCGCGCCGGAGAAGGGCATCGCGTCGATCGACGAGACCTTCACGTTCTCGCCCTCGGTCGGGGCGTGGACCACCTTGCCGTTGCCGATGTAGATGCCGACGTGCTCGTTGTCGTAGAAGCCGACGACGTCACCGGGCTGCAGGTTGGCCTTGGACACCGAGGTGCCACCGCCCACCTGGTCGTAGCTGACACGGGGGACGGAGATGCCGGCCTGCTTGTGGGCCCACTGCACCAGGCCGGAGCAGTCGAAGGTGCTCGGGCCGGTCGCGCCCCACACGTACGGGGAACCGATCTTGGACTGCGCGGCGTTCGCGACGGCCTGGCCGTGCGATGCCACCTGGGTCGGCTGGAGCGAGGTGTTGCCCCAGCTCGGAGTGGTGAGGGGCTGTGCCATCGCGGGGGCGACGGGGATCATGAGGGCGCCGGCGGTCACTGCGCCGAGCAGCAGTCCACGGGTCGTGCGGGTCAGGCGGGTGGTCTTCAGGGCCATTCGAGGGTCCTCCGGGTCTTGCTTGTGGTCCGACACTTGGTCTGGCATCGGTGTTCGGGCACAACCCAGAGTTCCGGCGTTATCGGAACGAGACATCGGTAGAACTACCCGCAGGGGTACGTGTTTGCCGATGCACGTATACGTACCCGGGTTCGATCCATCCGACGGCAGGGTCGAAGAAAATCCCTCTGACCAGGAAATATCCGAGTCTCATACCGGAATCGGAGAAATCGATGTGACTGTCCGGTTCGTGAAACACCGCACACCACCACGTCCGACGTCCGGGGCCGGATAACAGTCCACGCTCGGAAATCACGCCGTGGGAGGGAGAAAATCACGGCCCCGCAACGTGGGTTGCGGGGCCGTGACAGCTCTGCCGGGGAGGTCAGGAGGCGGAGCCGCCGAGCGACGGCAGGCACCGGTAGGTGGCGACGACCGCCTTGTGATCGGTGGGCCACGGGAACGGCGACTCGACGAAGTTGTCCCTGGTGTCCTCGGCCGTGCGCTGGTTTCGGACGATCGATTCGCGCGGCCCGACGATCCCCGCGGACCGCAGTCGCAGGCGGGTGCTGTTGCTCGCGAACACATAGTCGATGCGATCGCGCTCGTCGGCCTCGGGCGCCCACGTCAACTTCGACACCGCGACGTCGGGGTTGTCCGACGGCCACGTGAACCCGGGGTGCGTCACCGGGTTCGGGTACGTCGCGCGATAGGCGTCGACGAAGCCCGCGTCCTCGAGCAGGCGGGTGGACTCCCACGGCACCACCACACCGTTGTGGTCGAACAGGTCCCGGGTGGCGGCCGTCCAGTCGAGGTGGGACGGCTCGTTGAAGTCGCCGCCCAGGATGACGACGCGTCCCTTGTCCTGCTCGGCCGCCGCGTCCGCGAGGAAGTGGGAGATCACGGCGGGTCGTCCGGATGCGGTGTTGACGCGCTGAACCGCGATCGGGTCGGTGACCGGTCCGTTCGGCATCTTGTTCCAGCCGAACTCGGAGAACTCACCGGGCGCGGGGACCCCGGCTCCGTATCCGCGGGGCAGGTAGGTGGCGTACCACTGGTACTGCAGATGCGCGGAGTAAGTCGCGACCTCGAGGTCGCCCACGGTCACGACCGCCTTGACCATGTAGTCGAGATTCGCCGTCTCCTTGATCGGAAACACCGAGAGGATCCCGGCGTCCGAGGAGGTCGCCGCCTCGAAACGCAGACCCTGCGCGCCCAGCAGCTCGGCGAGTGCCGCGGTGGCGCCGCCGGCCTCGGACAACAGCACGATCGAGGCGCGCGTCGAACGGATGATCTCGGCGATCCGCTCGAGTCCGTTCGCGATCTGCGTCCCGCCGTGCCAGGTGTTCAGGGACAGCACCCGGATGTCCCGCCAGGGCGCGGCGCCGGCCTGCGGAGCGTTCCGGATCGCTCCCGCGCCCAGTGCCGCGGTGCCTGCCGCCGCGGTCAGTACCTTCATCGCCTGCCGTCGTGTCAGTGAACTCGTCACACCGTTCTCCTCGTCTGCCACCCTGCACGGCGATGGCATCAGAGGAAGCTGAACGAGTCACGAACCAGCCGCCACCGGCACACGGGCTCACGGTGACGACAAACCGAACGCTCCGGCTCCCGGGAAGGCCCGCGCCCCTCAGGCTGGGAGTTTGCTCGCCAGAACGTCGACCTTGGTGATGCTGGGATGCGTGACGAGGAGTTCGTCGGCCCGCGCCATGAGCGCCTCCGCGACGCGGCCGGCGAGGTGCGCCTGGCGTCCGGCGTCGTCCGGGAAGGCGTCGAAGATCCCGAAGGTCGCCGGACCGAACCGGAGCGCGAACCACGCCACGGTGTCCGGTTCCTGTTGCACCAGGGCCAGTGCACTCTCGAGGAACTCCGCGACCTGCTGCTCCTTGCCGCGCTTGGCCTCTACGCGAACCAACAGTGCTGCCTTGACCATGGGACGCCTCCCGCGATCGACGAGTTCGATACCGGCACCTCTTACTGTTCTCGCGCGCGCCGAGGCCGTCAACGCGCACGCGAACAGTGGTCCGATCAGGCTCCGGAGCGATGCCCTCAGTGGGCGCCGCCGCCATCGGGATGTGCCACGCCCCACTCGACCGGAGTTCGCGGCGAGAACTTCATGCATCGCACCCGATCGTGTGACGAGAATCAACAACGCGGCCCGAACCCCGGGAAGCACCCTGGATCGCGAACGTATACATAGGTATTCGCCTGTCAGCGATGGCATAATCGGCACGTCAGACGACGGAACAGATAGATGAACAGATAGATAAGGACACCAATGACGCGCGAGGACGATCTGACGGATCTGGGAGTGCTGCTGCCGGCAGGCGCCTCGGGACGCTCCGATCAGACGTCCAAGCAGTACCTGCGCCTGCGCGCCGACATCCTCGACGGTACGTTCCCGCGCGGCGCCGCCCTGCACGAGACACAGCTCAGCGAGACGTACGGCGCCTCCCGCACGCCTATTCGGGAGGCGCTCAACTGGCTCGCCCACGACGGCCTGCTCGAACGCGCGTCCCGAGGTTTCCGAGTGCGGTCCGGCAGCCCGGAGGACGTCATCGAGATCTACGCGGCGCGCGTGGCCCTCGAAGCCGAGGCGGCCGGCGCCGCGGCCCTGCGCCACACTGATCTCGACATGGCGCGTCTCGAGCGACTGCACTCCTCGTGCTGCCACACCAACGACGACGACGCGGCCCGCACCGACAACTTCCGCTTCCACGAGGCACTGTGGCAGGCCGCGCACAACACGACGATCATGACGCTGCTCGTGCGCCTCACCACCCAGCTGCGCATCTACGACAGCGGCCCGCCGTCGAACTACGGCGAGCCGGACCTGCTGAACTCCGAGCATGAACAGATCCTCGACGCCCTGCGCGCCCGGGACGAGAGAGCAGCCCGCGAGCACATGCGCACGCACCTCGAACACAGCCGGGAGCAGCGAATCCGCCTGTTCGCGAACGGCTGAAAGCCACAGCCGCCCGACGCCACCGCGTGGCGGGGTGGGTGGACCCCACCCCGTCTCGCGCTACTCGCCCCCGAACACCCGCTGCACCACGGCCTTCGCGCGCCGGGTGACCCGCAGGTAGTTGTCGAGGAACTCGTTGGCGTCGCCACCCGGCCAGCCCGCCACCTGGGCGACCGCCGAGAGCACCTTGCCCGGGCCCGGCAGCTGGTCGGTCGGCTTGCCGCGCACCAGGACCAGCGCGTTGCGCGCCTTGGTCGCGGTCAGCCACGCGTCGCGCAGAAGCTCGATGTCGGTCTCGCTCAACAACTCCGCGGCGCCGATCGCGTCGAGCGTCTCGAGGGTAGACGTGTTGTGCAGCGACGGGACCTCGTGCGCGTGCCGCAACTGGATCAGCTGGACGGTCCACTCGACGTCGGCGAGTCCGCCGCGGCCGAGCTTGGTGTGCGTTGCCGGGTCGGCGCCGCGGGGCAGACGCTCGGAGTCGACGCGGGCCTTGATCCGTCGGATCTCCCGGACCGCCTGCTCCGACACCCCGCCCTCGGGGTAGCGGGTCTTGTCGATCATGTGCAGGAAGCGCAGCCCCAGGTCTTCGTCGCCCGCGACGGTGTGCGCCCGGAGCAAGGCCTGGACCTCCCACGACTGCGCCCACTGCGCGTAGTACGCCTCGTACGACGCGAGCGTCCGCACCAGCGGGCCGCTGCGCCCCTCGGGACGCAGGCCGATGTCGACCTCGAGCGGCGGATCGGTGCTGGGCGCACCCAGCAGGGTCCGCACCCGGTCGCCGATCAGGTTGGCCCACTTGACCGCCCGCGTCTCGTCGACGCCCGCGCGGGGGTCGCACACGAACAGCACGTCCGCGTCGGAGCCGTAGCCGAGTTCCCCGCCGCCGAGCCGGCCCATGCCGATCACGGCGAACGTCGCGGGAGCGGGTTCGCCCGACTCCGCCTCGCTCGCCCGGATCACCGCGGCCAGCGCCGCATTGAGCACCGCGGCCCACACCGACGACAGCGCCCGGCACACCTGCGGGACGTCGAGCATGCCGAGGATGTCGGCGCTCGCCACCCGCGCCAGTTCGTACCGGCGCAGCGACCGCGCCGCTCCGATCGCCCGCACCGGGTCGACGTACCGCGCCGACGACGAGAGGATGCCGCGTGCGACGTCCTCGGGCTGCGGCTCGAGCAGCCGCGGTCCGGACGGGCCGTCGGCGAACAGTCGGATGACGTCGGGCGCCTTGATCAGCAGGTCGGGGATGTAGGCCGACGAGCCGAGCACGGTCATCAGCCGCTGCGCCACCGCCGCCTCGTCGCGCAGCAGACGCAGGAACCAGGTGGCGTCGACGAGCGCGTCCGAGAGCCTGCGGTACGCGAGTAGGCCGGCGTCGGGATCCGGTGTGTCACCGAGCCATTCGAGCAGCGTCGGCAGCAGCAGCGCCTGGATCCGGCCCTTGCGCGACGCGCCGCTGGTGAGGGCGGTGAGGTGACCGAGAGCGTTCTCCGGGGCCGAGTAGCCGAGTGCGGCCAACTGCCGGACGGCGGCGTCCGGGCTGAGTCGCAGCGCCTCCTTGTCGATGCGTGCGACCGATTCGAGCAGCGGGCGGTAGAACAGCTTGGCGTGCAGGCGCCGGACCCGGTGGGAGTTGCGCTTGATCTCCGCCTTCAGCACCCCCAACGCGTCGTTGCGCCCGTCGGGACGCATGTGGGCGGCGCGGGCGAGCCAGCGCAGCGCCTCCTCGTCCTCCGGCGGCGGCAGCGTGTGCGTGCGCTTGAGCTTCTGCAACTGGAGGCGATGCTCGAGCAGCCGCAGGAACTCGTACGAGGCCGTCAGGTTCGCGGCGTCGTCGCGACCGATGTACCCGCCGGCCGCGAGGGCGGTGAGCGCGTCGACGGTGCTCTTGACGCGCAGCGACGTGTCCGCGCGGCCGTGCACCAACTGCAGCAGCTGCACCGCGAACTCGACGTCGCGCAGGCTGCCGCGCCCCAGCTTCAACTCGCGCTCACGCAGTTCCGGGGGCACCGAGTCCTCGACCCGCCGCCGCATGGCCTGCACCTCGGGCACGAAGTCCTCGCGCTCGGACGCGGTCCACACCATCGGTCCCACCGCGTCCGCGTACTGCCGACCGAGCTCGAGGTCGCCGGTCATCGGCCGAGCCTTGAGCAGCGCCTGGAACTCCCACGTCTTGGCCCACCGCTTGTAGTAGGTGACGTGCGAGTCGAGGGTGCGCACCAGCTCGCCGCGCTTGCCCTCGGGACGCAGCGCCGCATCGACGTCGAAGAACGCCGACGACCCGACGCGCATCATCTCACCGGCGATGCGGCTCGACAGCGCGTTGGACGGCTCGGCCACGAACACGACGTCGACGTCGCTGACGTAGTTGAGTTCGCGGGCACCGCACTTGCCCATCGCGATCACCGCGATCCGGGCCGGGCACGGCTCGTCCGGGCAGACGGCGGCGACCGCCACCGACAACGCGGCCGTCAGGGCGGCATCCGCCATGTCCGAGAGCTGTTGCCCCACTGTCTGATACGGGACCACCGGCTCGTTCTCGACGGTGGCGGCGAGGTCCACGGCAGCCAGGACCATCATCTGGTCGCGGTAGCACTTCCGCAGCGCCGCAACGGCGTCCGGACCGGTGACCGCGGCGCGGTGCAGCATCGGCGAGGCGTTGGGTCCGGTCTCGGGGGTGGCCCCGACGGAGGCCAGCAGTCGACGCGTCAGCTCCGTCTTCGGCGGCAGGCTCACGTCGCCCGCCAGCAGCTTCCACGACGCCGGGTCGGCCACCAGGTGATCGCCGAACGCGCTCGACGCTCCGATCAGCGCGAAGAGCCTGCCCCGCAGGCCCTTGTCGGTGCGCAGCGCGGCGTCGAGCTCGCCCCACGCGTCCCCGAGTTCCTCCCGCAGCCGCCCCAGTGTGCGGAGCGCGAGGTCCGCGTTCGCGGCCCGGGACAGCGCCCACAGCAACTCGACGCCGTCGAGGTTGGACCACCCGAGTGCGTCCAGCTCGGCCGGCGCGGTCGGCTCGATCAGTCCGAGCCGCCCCACACCGGGCACCGCGGACCTCGCGTACGGCGGCCTCACCGGCCGCCGCCGGTCTGGACGTCGTCACGCACCGAACGTGGACTGGCCGGATGGGGCACGCGGTTCACCTCTTCGGGATCGACGGGATCAGGGCGGCCCTTACAGGCCGAGGTAGGCCTTCAGCTCGAAGGGAGTTACCTGGCTGCGGTACTCCTCCCATTCACGCCGCTTGTTGCGGAGGAAGAAGTCGAAGACGTGCTCGCCGAGCGCCTCGGCGACCAGCTCGGACCTCTCCATCTCCCGCAGCGCGTCCGCCAGGCTGCCGGGCAGCGGCTTGTAGCCCATGGCCCGACGCTCGGCGTCGGTGAGGGCCCAGACGTCGTCCTCGGCCTCCGGCGGCAGCTCGTAGCCCTTCTCGATGCCGCGCAGGCCGGCGGCGAGCAGGACCGCGAACGACAGGTACGGGTTGCAGGCCGAGTCGGGGCTGCGGACCTCGACGCGACGCGACGACGCCTTGTTCGGCGTGTACATCGGAACCCGGATCAGCGCGGAGCGGTTGGACGGACCCCACGTGGCCGCCGTGGGCGCCTCGCCGCCGTGGACCAGACGCTTGTACGAGTTCACCCACTGGTTGGTGACGGCGCTGATCTCGTTGGCGTGCTCGAGGATTCCGGCGATGAACGCCTTGCCGGTCTCCGACAGCTGCATCGGATCGTCGGGGTTGTGGAAGGCGTTGGTGTCGCCCTCGAACAGGCTCATGTGGGTGTGCATCGCCGAGCCGGCCTGATCGCTGAACGGCTTCGGCATGAACGACGCGCGCACGCCCTCGTCGATCGCGACCTCCTTGACGACGTACCGGAACGTCATCACGTTGTCGGCCATCGACAGCGCGTCGGCGTAGCGCAGATCGATCTCCTGCTGGCCGGGCGCGCCCTCGTGGTGGCTGAACTCCACCGAGATGCCCATCGACTCGAGCGCGTCGATCGCGTGGCGACGGAAATTCGGCGCCCGGTCGTGGACCGCCTGGTCGAAGTAGCCGCCGCTGTCGGCCGGGATCGGGGTGGTGCCGTCGACGGGACCGTTCTCGACCAGGAAGAACTCGATCTCGGGATGCACGTAGCACGAGAAGCCGAGGTCGCTGGCCTTGCCGAGCTGACGGCGCAGCACGTGCCGCGGGTCCGCCCACGACGGCGTTCCGTCGGGCATGGCGATGTCACAGAACATGCGCGCCGAGTGCTGCGCACCGTCCTTGTGCGCCCACGGCAGGATCTGGAACGTCGACGCGTCGGGCTTCGCGACCATGTCGGCCTCGGAGACCCGAGAGAAGCCCTCGATCGCCGAGCCGTCGAAGCCGATGCCCTCCTCGAAGGCACCTTCCAGTTCCGCGGGCGCGATCGCCACCGACTTGAGGTACCCGAGCACGTCGGTGAACCACAGTCGGACGAACCGAATATCGCGCTCTTCGAGGGTGCGAAGCACGAACTCCTTTTGGCGATCCATGTCCGTGAGACTAAGCACGTAGCGTTAAATCTGTGTTACATCATCAACTACCTGGCCCTGAAGGACCAGGTTTGCAGCTCACTTCTCTAACTGGGTGCTAGAGCGGCGGCTGCTCGAGGCACGGTTGATTGGGCGGCCCAATAGTCCTTGTGTCCGAGGAGAGCGATGTTGCGGGCGGCATTGTGGTCTGCGTGCGCGGCCCACCCACATTCTCGGCACCGGAACACCGCTTGCGTACGACGGTTCGCCGCGTCACAGTGCCCGCACTGTGAGCAGGTGCGCGAGGTGTTGCGCGGGTCGACGACCTGCACGGGCACCCCCGCCATCTCCGCCTTGTACTCGATGTGTGTGCGTAGCTGGGCGTATGCCCACGAATGCACCCGTGCTCGTTGTTTCTTGGCCAGCCGTACCCGTTCGCGGATACCCGACAGATCCTCTATCGCGATACCACGTCCGGTGCGTTGCGCCTGAGCGACAATCTTTTTCGACAATTGATGGTTGATGTCGGTGGCGAACCGGCGCTCCTTCCGACGCCGAGTCTTCAGTTTCCGCTTCGCGGACTTCGTTCCCACCTTCTGCAGGGCGGTCCGAACGGCGCGGTATCTCTTTCGCCGCCGTGTCACGGCCCCACCCGACCACCGGTCATCGAGGCTGTCCGGATCGTCGTCGGTGGTCACTGCCAGGTTCACGACTCCGAGGTCGACGCCCAGCCATCCTGCGGCAGGATCCTCGGCTGGAACGACCGGTTCCGCAGACGGTTGATCGACCACGGCGTACAGGTAGAACTCGCCGTCGCGGAACACTAGATCGGACTCGCCTTTGCGGTCCGCCAACAACGTCCGCTGCCATGGCGCGCACACGAACCGCACACCCTTCAACCGTCCCGCGATCGTCCAGATGGACACCATCGACGACTCGACCTGCCAGGACAGGCACCGGTCGTCGAACGGTTGCGCCGCCAACACCCGGAAACGGATCGGGGACTCCGCCACTGCCACATACCGCTTCGACCCGACCCGGCCATAGTTCCCGGCCTTCAGATTCGACGAGGGCGCAGCATATGCGTTCGCAACCTTCTTGATCACGCGGATCGCGGGCTGCGCCGACAGCCCAGCGGCCTTCAACTGCGCGTACACCGACTTCTGCAGCGCGAACGCACGACGATCAGACGCCGTTCGAGCGACGTCGGATACACGATCAGCGGCCTCGTTGCACGCCACCAACGTCGCCTTCAGCGCTGCGGCCTGCTCGCCCGTGGGAACGAGCTTGACCACAACGATCCGCTTCATTCCCACCGCCTTCCGTTTCGTGACCCAGCGTCGGCGTGGTGCCCTCGCCGGACCCGATACCGACCCGCTGCGGGCAGATCATGGCACAGGCCTACGACACATTCGGAGCCACGCTCGCCGAGTCCAACGGCCCGAACCACCCACCCAGTAGCTGCCGGTCCACGACACAAACCAGATCAGCTTCCTCCCGGCCCTGAAGGAGGACCAGGCTTCCGCTAATTGGTCAGGTGAAATTCGTCTCGTCCGCCCCAGCTCAACAGGTGAGGTCCGGATCGGGTGTGGTCAGATCCACGAAGTACGCGGTCACGGGGTCGTCCACGCACGCAACGCCGTCGAACGCCGCGGTGTGCTGAGCGCCTCGGTACGTGATGAGCGAGGCGCCGAGTTGCTTGGCCAGGTCGACCCCAGCCTGGTACGGGGTCGCCGGGTCCTCGGTCGTCGACACCACCACCGACGTCGGCAGCCCCTGCACGTCGATGCGGTGCGGCGCGCCGGTGTTCGGCACCGGCCAGAACGCGCACATGTCGAGCGGCGCGTTGCCGGTGCCGCGGCCGTCGTCGAGGAACGGTGCCGCCTGCCGGTACCGCGTGTCGGCCTCCCCCGCGACCGCGCGGTCGGTCAGCGGCGGGTCGTCGACGCACCGGATCGCGTTGAACGCGTCGTTGATGTTCGAGTAGCTGCCGTCGTCCCCGCGGCCCTCGTACATGTCCGACAGCAGCAGCAGGGTGTCGCCGCGCCCCTGGGTCAGCTGGGTCAGCCCGCCGCGCAGCGAACTCCACAGGTTCGGCGAGTACAGCGCCTGCTGCACACCGGTGACCGCGTCCCCGTAGCTCAGGCCGCGCGGATCCGTCGTCGCCGCCGGCCGGGTCATCAGCGGGCCGACGAGCGCCCGGAACCGGGCGTTGGCCGCGGCCGGATCGGTGCCCAGCGGGCAGTCCGCCGACGTCGCGCACTGGGCGGCGAAGGCGTCGAACGCCTGCTGGAATCCGGCCCCCTGCAGCACGACCTCCTCGACGGGATCCTGCTCGGGATCGAGCGCGCCGTCGAGCACCATCGCGCGGACGTTCGTCGGGAAGGTCTCGGCGTACGCCGTGCCGATCCGGGTGCCGTACGAGAAACCGAGGTAGTTGAGCTTCGCGTCGCCGAGGACCGACCGGATGACGTCCATGTCGCGCACCACCTCGCGCGTGCCGACGTGCGCCAGCAGCGGCAGCCCGGACCGTTCGGCACAGCGCTGCGCGTAGGTGCGGTTCTTCTGCTCGGTTTCGGCGATCCCCTGCGGGCTCATGTCCACGTCGGGGTCGCGCCGCTCGGCGTCGGCCTCCTGCGGCGTCTGGCAGCGCACCTGCGGCGTCGACGCACCCACCCCGCGCGGATCGAAGCCGATGACGTCGAACCGCTCGGCCACCTCGGTGCCGTCGGTCACCGAGGCGCTGCCCAGCCCCGACGCCCCGGGACCGCCGGGATTGACCAGCAGCGAGCCGAGCCGCGCACCCGTCGCCCGCGACCGGGAGATCGCGATCTGCGCGGTGTCTCCGCCCGGGTTCGCGTAGTCGAGCGGAACCGTGACCGTCGCGCACTCGAGTTTCGGGCTCAGCGCCTCGCCGCCGGTCGCGTAGCTGTCGCACGACCCCCACCGGACGTCCTGGGTGTAGAAGGATTCGAGGCCCGGCGGGACGACGCCCGCGCCCGGCGCCGCCTCCGCGGCGACCGGTGTGCCCGCGATGCTCCGCGCGCCGTCGCCGGCCGCCCCGGAGCTGCAGCCGACCGCGAGCACGGCGACCGTCCCGATCGCGGCGGCCAGGAGCGTGCGGGGTCTGGACTGCATGCCTTCGATCGTGCCACGCCGCGCCGAAACGCCAGCTCCCCCGCGTTCGGGCACCCGCACCGACCGTGCCCGACCCGCGACTACGACCAGTCCCGACAACGCGGCGAGCAGGTGTGACGAACGGCACCGAAACGGCTCTTCGCGGCCCCGCGACACGGTGGCAGACTTGAGCCGTCATCACCCAACCCGGGGACCCGCACACGCGGGCCTCGAGGCCAGAAAGGGACAACGATGTCCGAGACCGCTCCGTACGGTTCGACCAGCTCCGCACCCTCCGACGCACCCAAGCGCAAGACCCGGATCCATCACCTCCAGGCGATGAAGACCGAGGGCACCCGCTGGGCGGAGCTGACCGCGTACGACTACTCCAGTGCCCGCCTCTTCGAGGAGGCCGGCATCCCGGTTCTGCTCGTCGGCGACTCGGCCGCCAACGTGGTGTACGGCTACGACACCACCGTGCCGGTCACGATCGACGAGATGCTGCCCCTCGTCCGCGGCGTGGTGCGCGGCGCGCCGCACGCCCTCGTGATCGCGGACCTGCCGTTCGGCACCTACGAGGCGTCACCGCAGCAGGCGCTCGAAACCGCCTTCCGGTTCATGAAGGAAGGGCAGGCCCACGCCGTCAAGCTCGAGGGCGGCGAGCGGGTGGCCCCGCAGATCGCGGCGCTCACCGCGGCCGGAATTCCCGTCCAGGCCCACATCGGCTTCACCCCCCAGTCGGTCAACAGCCTCGGCGGCTTCCGGGTCCAGGGCCGCGGCGACGGCGCCGAACAGCTCATCGCCGACGCCATCGCGGTCCAGGAGGCCGGCGCCTTCTCCGTCGTGATGGAGATGGTTCCCGCCGAGCTCGCCGGCCAGGTGACCCGCAAGCTCACCATCCCGACCGTCGGTATCGGCGCCGGCCACGAGTGCGACGCGCAGGTGCTGGTCTGGCAGGACATGGCCGGCTTCACCAGCGGCAAGACGGCCAAGTTCGTCAAGCGGTTCGGCGAGGTCGGCGGCGCCCTGCGCGACGCCGCCGCCGCGTACGCGACCGAGGTCGCGGCCGGCACCTTCCCGGGCCCCGAGCACAGCTTCTGACGCCCGAATTTCCGCGTCCGGGATCGGGGGCGTCGGCCGAGCCATCGGCGGACGCCCCCGAATCTTTGGCACACTCGACATTCCCGACCGCCGCAACCGGTCCCCCGAGAGAAAACCGAGGTGCACCATGACCGAACGCCGAGGACGCCTCGCGGCCACCGTCGCCGCGACCGCGGCACTGGCCGCGCTCGCCGCCGGGTGCAGCAGCACCGGCGAGTCCCCGACGCCCGGCAACAGCGCCCACACCGCCGACGCGACGTCGTCGTCGGCACCCTCGACGCCCGGCGGCGCGAGCGGGCAGGTCGCTGGCGTCACCGCCACGCAGGCCGCGCAGCTGTGCTCGGATATGGAAGCGCAGCTGCAGAATTGGCGGACCTACACGCCGACCCTCGGCAAGGGCGGCCTGAACACGGTCGTGATCTCGTGGGCCACCGCGAACGGCATGGACCTGGTGAAGCTCGCCGGGGATCGCGGACAGATCGACACGATCACGACGCAGCAGTGCCCGCAGGTGCGCCAGGGCGCGCTGGAGGCGCTCGAGATCCAGAACCTGGCGTCCGGGCTGATCGGGTTCTGACCCGTGCGGACGCTGTATCCCCCGATCGCGCCGCACGCGACGGGATTCCTCGCCGTCGGTGACGACCAGCGCGTGTACTGGGAAGTGAGCGGCAACCCCGACGGCAAGCCGGTGGTGTTCCTGCACGGCGGCCCCGGTGGCGGGACCGATCCGGCGCACCGGCAGTACTTCGACCCCGCGGCCTACCGCATCGTGCTGTTCGACCAGCGCGGCTGCGGACGCTCCACCCCACACGTCGCGGACGGTGCCGACCTGTCCGTGAACACCACCGATCACCTCGTCTCCGACATCGAAACGCTGCGTGCCCATCTCGGCGTCGACCGCTGGCAGGTGTTCGGCGGGTCGTGGGGGTCGACGCTGGCGCTGACGTACGCGCAGCGATTCCCGGAGCGGGTCACCGAACTGGTGCTGCGCGGCATCTTCCTGCTGCGCCGCAGCGAGGTCGACTGGTACTACAACGGCGGGGCCGGGCACATCTTCCCCGAGCGGTGGGAGAAGTTCCTCGCTCCCGTCCCGCCCGAGGAGCGCTCCGGAGACCTGGTCGAGGCGTACCACCGGCTGCTGCACTCCGACGACCCCGACGTCGCGCTGGATGCCGCGATCGCGTGGTCCAGCTGGGAGGGCGCGACCAGCACGCTGCTCCCCCGGCCCGAGCGGGTCGAGGAGACGTCGGCGCCGCGTTTCGCGTTGGCGTTCGCGCGGATCGAGAACCACTACTTCCGCAACGCCGGCTTCATCGACGAGGGACAGCTGCTGCGCGACGCGGCGACCCTGGCATCGATCCCCGGCGTCATCGTGCAGGGCCGCTACGACGTGGTGTGCCCGGCGACCAGCGCGTGGGAACTGCACCGCGCGTGGCCCGCCTCGGAGCTCCACATCGTCGACGACGCGGGCCACGCCGCCGCGGAACCGGGCATCACGCACCACCTGGTGGAGGCCACGGACCGCTTCCGCGCGTGACGGTTTCCGTCGACGCGCACCGTCCATACTGGTAGACCTGAACCGTGGCAGCACGAAAGCACGGCACCGCTGTCGCCGACGTGATCGTCCCGGCGACACGGCAACACTACGAACGACTCTCGTCGCTCGCCGCCGACGTGCGCGCCGACGCCCCCGATTCGGTGCACCAGATGCGGGTGTCCGCCCGACGCCTCCGCAGCCTGCTGGGCTCGTTCCGGCACGCCTTCCCGCGGGAGGCCACGGACACCGCCCGCGCCGAACTGCGCTGGCTCGGATCGGTTCTCGGCAAGGCCCGCGACGCCGAGGTCCTCGCGACCCGGTTCTCGGACCTGATCGACGCCCAACCGGCCGATCTGGTGGTGGGATCGGTGCACCAGCGGCTGGTCGGGGCGCAAGAGGACCTGTACCGCGCCGCGCACGCACACGCGGTCGAGGTGCTCGCCGAGGCCCGGTACGCGGCGCTGTGCGCCCTGCTCGACGAGGTCACCTCGGGCGACCACGCCGTCCCGGCCGAGATGACGCTCCGGGCGGGGCTCGACAAGGCGTACCGGCAGCTCCGCAAGGCGGCCGAGAAGGTACGCGCGCTCGAGCGCCAGGACGGCGCGGACATCGGCCCCGCCCTGCACCGGGTGCGCAAGCGCGCCAAGAAGCTCCGGTACGCGGCCGAGGCCGTCGCGGTGACGGAGCCGTCCGCCGCCGACCTCGGCACCGCCGCGAAGGCGCTGCAGACGATGCTCGGCGACCACCAGGACGGCGTCCTCGCCCGCGGTTGGATCATCGACACGGCCGCGCAGGCCCGCGAGGACGACGAGGACACGTTCACGTACGGGCTGCTCTACGCCACCGAGGAGCAGCGTGCGATTCGGGCCGTCACCGACCTGCCCCGACACGTCAAGGCGATCCGCCGCGCCCACCGGGAACTCGACTTCACGACCTGACGCCGGAACGGGCTGGAGGTCGTTGATCGAGCCGTTGCCTGCCTGGCGGCCGCCCGGTCCGCTTCGACTTCGAGAATGACAAGGGCCGCAACGTCGGCGACCGATCCTTCGCCGCACTCAAATCGTGGCGGGGCCGTCCGCTCAATCGGGCCTCTAGCGTGGCGGGGAAAGGAAGGCCCTGTCGGATGCCGCGCCGATCTCAGCGAGCGCGGTTGCGCACGGATTCGGTGCAAGCGGTAGCGCCGCCAGGATCTCCGGTGCCGCATCGGTAGCGTCAGCACCCCACTCGGCCACCAAGGACGCCCAACCGATAACTCGCTGATTGTGCGGGCCGGGATCAATGAGCGCCGCAGCCAACTGTGCTCGTACGCGGCGGAGCAGTTCCGGCGTGCACGGTACTCCGGCCCATCGCATCGCGGACGGCAACGGTGTGGCCATGCTCTCCAACGGCACCGGGGTCATCACGGGCGCGGGCGCGGTATCCAGGTGCTCGAGTAACGCAGTCTGCCAGTGCTCGGGTGCTGCGTCGTTTCTGATGCTGGTCAGGAGCAGGGCGAGCACATCAGGCGTGAGCGGACCATGCGCATTGTCGAGTAGAGCTGCCGTGACCGCTTTGGCCTCGTCCCAGTGTCCGGTCTCGGCCAGCAGCGACACAGCGCTGGTTCGCACCTCGGGATCCGGGTGCCTGGCGAGTGTGTGAGCCCGCGCCACGATCTCGTCGGCATCGCCCGGCTGGATTTGGAGTCGTGTGCTGAGCGCCGCGGCGGCGTCCTTCGCGGTCTTAGGGCCAGCCGCGATCATCGTGTCCAGGAGCGGCCACGGAACACGGAGTTCAGCGAGGGCCCCAGCGGGGTCTTCGATCCGCACGCGCTTTTGGAAGTCGCTGACGACATCCCAGGTGGAAGCCAGCTCGGCGATCGACTCCGGAGTTTCCCGACCCTCCACGATCTCGCCCCAGGCCACCGCGAAACGCTCGATAGTTTCCCCAGACTGTCGAACCTTCCGGGCGAGATCAGGAGCGAGCTGCCCTTGGCGAGACAGACCGAGCAGCGCGTCCGCGCGAACCGAGGCCGGGACACCTGATCCAGCCACGTCGGTCAGTAGTTCGGTGACGGCAGGTAGCGGGGTGTCGAGCCAAGTGCATGCCGCCACCACGGCCTCTGCCACCTCCGCGTCGGTGCTGCGACCGAGGGCTGCGACGGTGGTCAGGCATTCCCGGAAAGCGCCACGGGACTGAGCGTCGAACTCCGGGCCCGCGACACCGCTGTGTTCGTCGGTGAGCGCGCGCCCGGCATACACACTCGACCCGAAGAAGTCGATCACCCCAAGCGCTTCAACCCGCCCTGTGCACGCGTCCGCAACGATCATTGCGGCGGGGATCGGGAGCGCCGCCGGGGTCGAGGTGTAGAGGCTGCCTTGGTGCACGATCGACCCAGCGAGCTCCCACGGCGCCTCCGGGTCCGTCATGCACGCACGCAGCAACTCCGGCACATCGGTGGCTTCACCGTAGGCATGCCTCAATTCCTGCCACTGGACGGCCGCGATTCTCGATTCCCAATCGATCGATTCAGTCATTCTCATCTCGCTGCGAGGAGTACGGACGCTCGTTTGTGCTGGGTGCATCTACGCCGGGAACGCGAACTGCACCGAGCGGCCCACGACGTCGGCGCCGACCAGCCGGACCTTCACCTCGTCGCCCTCCGCCGGATCCCCGATGCACTTGGCGATCACCGAGATCGCGGGCACGAAGACCTCGGCGCCGCGCTTGTCCCCCGCCGCCCGCAGGACCGTCGCGTCGAACACCTCCCCGACGCGTCCGGCCAGCAGCGTGGCTTCGGTGAGGTCGACGCAGGCACGGTCCACCTTGTTCGCGCGCGCATCCGACGCCCGCATCACGCCGGGCAGGCTCGGCAGCGCCATCCGCACCCATTCGGGGATCTCGACCCCCGCGGACACCGCCAGGCACACCTCGGTGGTGAACCGGTCGGACAGCCGCCGCAGCGGCGCCGTGACGTGCGCGTAGGAGTCGCCGATCCCCGAATGCCCCTGCACGGCGGGCAACTCGCCGTCGAAGGCGACGTAGTCGGCGCCCCGGAGCAGGGTCGTCGCCTCCGTCATCATCACGAGCGACGTCGCGGTGTTCGGATCGAGCGCGGCGAGCACGTCGCCGACGCGGCGACCGTCGGTCCAGGGCACGCCGAGTGCGCCGGCTGTGCGGCGCAGCGAAGCCACCGCGCTGTCCGGCGGTGGCGGCATCGTCCGCAGCAGGCCGACCCCCGCCTCGAGCATCAACCGGGCCGCGCACATGCCCGTCAGCAGGGACACCTCCGCGTTCCAGTCGTCGGCCTCGGTCCGCGGCTGGATCTCGACCTTCCATCCGTCGCCGTGCCGCACGACCCGCTGCTCGGGCAGGCGCAGTTCGATCGCGCCCCGCTCGATCGCCGCGACCGCCCGCAGCCTGCCGAACTCGGGCAGCGACCTGATCGACGGGTGCAGGGTCCCGGTCTCCGAATGCGCCTGCACCGTCTCGTAATCGAAGCGGGCGACCGAGCGGACGAGAGCCCTCGTCACGGCCACCGACGTCGGCTGGGCCCGCCCGTCGAGCTCGATCCGCCACAGGGCGGCCGGACGGACGACGTCGGGCAGCAGACTGGCCGCGTCCTCCGACAGGGCCCGCGGGTGCAGCGGCACCGAACCGTCCGGCAGGTAGAAGGTCTGTCCACGGTCCCGTGTGGCGCTGTCCAGCGCGCCGCCCGGCAGCACGACCGCCGCCACGTCGGCGATGGCGTAGTGCAGCACGAAGCCGGACTCGGTCCGCTCGAGGTGCAGTGCCTGGTCGAGATCCATCGAACCCGGCGGGTCGATCGTCACGAGCGCGAGATCGGTCCGGTCCTCGCGCTCGCCGATCCGCGTGTCCACCGCACCGGCCACCTCGGCGAGCACCTCGGGGGAGAACTCGTCACGAAGGGCGAATTCAGCTCGCACCGTGTCGAAGTCGACACCGTGCGCGGTGACCCGGGCCATTCCGACGGCCCGCGGCCTACCGTTCAATCGTTCCACTCGGCGTCCGCGTCGTCCGCTGCCTTGTTGCGTTCCGCCGCCGTCTGCAGCGCACGCTGGGCGCTCTCCCGGTCGGGGTACGGCCCCATGCGGTCGAAGACGTTGGCCGACTTCCCCTGGCTGACCGACCCGTCCGAGAGGCTGAAATACCACTGCTTGTCGTCGTCGCTCATGCCCTCAGTGTGCCCCGAGACCGGCCCGGTCACCATCGCATCCGCCGACGCGAAGTGATCGTTGTGTGAAGTCGCCGTGAAGTTGTCGACGTAGATCTGTGACAAAACCGCTCGGCCTGCTAATCTCTGCGCGTACGGCGCACTCGCGTCGACGCCCCCGCGTCACCGAACCGCCGGTGCACCTGTCCCTCATGTACCGACGCGATGCGTCAGAGATCGGAGTCCTGCATGTCCTACATCATCTTCGACACCCTGCTTCCGTACCTCGGCAAGACCGACGCCGAGTACTGGGCCAAGCTGCTCATCGTGAACCCGCTCGGCGGCTACTTCGGGTAGCGGCACCTACGACGAAGGCCCCCGGTATCACCGGGGGCCTTCGTCGTATCGAGGCTAGGCGGACGAGTCGGCGTGTAAGCCGGATCCTGTCCCCGGCACTTGCGCGCCGGGTGGCGACCATCCATCTGGGCACACCGTCGCCGGGTACCTCGAGCGGTTCACCCGCAGGCTCGGGCGAGCAGCCCTCGATCACCTGCGCAGCCGCACACCGTGTCCCGGAGGACACCGGTGCGGCCTTCAACCTTGCTCCGGGCGGGGTTTACCTAGCCACCCCAGTCACCTGGGGTGCTGGTGCGCTCTTACCGCACCGTTTCACCCTCACCGACGCTCACGCGCCGGCGGTCTGTTTTCTGTGGCACTGTCCCGCGAGTCACCTCGGGTTGCCGTTAGCAACCGCCCTGCTCTGTGGAGTCCGGACTTTCCTCGGCACCGGGCCTGACATCTCGTGGATGCCGGTTCCCGTCGCCGCGGCCGCCCGGCCAACTCGTCCGCACGACAAGACTACTGGTTGAGGCGGGTCGGGTCCGAATCGGCTCCGCGCCTGCCGTTGTCGGTGAGCGCAAGTATGGTCGCCGCATGACCCGATACGTGGCACTCCTGCGTGGAATCAACGTCGGCGGCATCAACATCAAGATGGCCGATCTGCGGCGGGTCTTCACCGACCTCGGGTTCGACGACGTCAAGACCGTCCTCGCGTCGGGGAACGTCCTGTTCACCACGGACTCGGCCGACACCGCGGCGTTGAAGGCCGGCATCGAGTCCGCGCTGCGCGCGGCGTTCCGGTACGAGGCGTGGGTGTTCGTCCTCGAGCTGGACACGGTCACGCGGATCGTCGAGGCGTACCCGTTCGATCCCGAACGCGACGGCTGGCACCCGTACGTGATGTTCACCGCGGAGCCGGCCGTCCTCGACGGCCTGCTCACCGTGCAGGGCGACCTCGATCCCGCGATCGAGCGGATCCAGGGCGGAGACGGCGTCCTGTACTGGGAAGTCGAGCGCGGCCGGACGCTCGACAGCGCGTTCGGCAAGAACACCGGCAAGCCGAAACTCAAGGCCGTGACCACCACCCGCAATCTGCGGACGCTGGTGAAACTGCTGAATTGACTTCCTCCCACGCGTGAACGCGGGGGATTCCTACGCAGCCTCACCCGCGGGGGTGGGGTCTGTTCGGCGGGTTCCTGTTTCATCGGGGTCCGCTGCAGCAAGCCGGAGTCTTACGTCCCCTCCACAAGCGTTTAACGACTCCGCCAGCCCGGCGGCGTCGATGATGTTCACTGCGGCGTTGTAGTCGCGGTCAAGGCAGGCGCCGCACTCACACTCCCAGCCGCGGACGTGCAGCGGCTTCGCCTCACCCACTGCCCCGCACTGGGAGCATGTGCGGGTCGACGGGAACCACCGATTCACTTTCACGACCTGCCGCCCGCACTGGGAGGCCTTCTCCTCGAGCAACCGCACCAGGATCGACCATCCAGCATCGTGCACCGACTTCGCCAAACGGGTCCGCGCCAGTCCCGACACCGCAAGATCCTCGACGGCGACCACTTGGTTCTCGTGGACCAACCGCCGAGCGAGCTTGTGATGATGATCGAGACGCGTCTCGCGCACCTTCCGATGCAGACCGGCAACCCGGATCCGGGCCTTGGCCCTGTTCTGCGATCCTTTCCGCTTCCGCGACAACGCTTTCTGCGCACGCGCCAACCGCCGCTCCGCAACCCGTAGGTGTCTCGGGTGGTCGATCTTCTCCCGCGTCCCGTCCGATCGCACGATCGTGGCCAGGTCGATGAGCCCGAGATCGACCCCCGCCACCGTTTGCAGCTCCTGCAGCGGGGTGTCTGGAACGTCGACGACGAACGACACGTAGAAGCGGCCGTCGGCCTCTCGGGTCACCGTCACCGACGAGGGATCCGACGGCAGCAGTCGTGACGCCTCGAAACGGATCCGTCCGATCTTCGGCAACGCCACCAAACCCACCCCATGTGCGGTCTCGGCGATCTTGAACCCCGCGTTGCGGGTGAACCGAACCGATTGGCGGTGGGTTCGCTTCTTCAACCGCGGCGCACCCACAGCCCGTCCGCGCCGCTTCCCGGTCCGGGAATCGAAGAACGCTCCGTACGCGCGATGCAAATCCGCCAGCGCCTGCTGCAACGGCACCGAGGACACTTCAGCCAACCAGGCGCGCGCCGGTATCCGCTTCGACGCCGTCAACGCCGCCGACAGCTCTGCCCGCGACGGCACCGGAGATCCCGCCGCGCGGGCCGTCTCACGCGCAGCGAGCGCGTCGTTCCACGCCACCCGCACACACCCGAACAACCGGGCCAGGTCCTTCTCCTGCCCCGGCGTCGGATACGCCCGATAACGGTAGCGTTTCAACACACCCGCGACGATACATTGGTGTCATGACAGAAATCTCCGCTATTCGCCTGGACGCCAAGCAGTTTGGGAATGCCACGCCCATTTGGTGTTCGTGACGAAGTATCGGCGGGGCGTGTTCACCGACGAGATTCTGCGCGACTGCGAGACCATCATGCGCGACGTGTGCGACAAGTTCGGTTGCGAACTACGCGAGTTCAACGGAGAAGACGACCACGTCCACCTCCTCATCAGCTTCCCCGCCACCGTCCAGCTGTCCCGCCTGATCAACTCCCTCAAAGGTGTCTCCTCGAGACACCTGAGACGCGACCACGCCGACCACCTCGACTACTACCTGTGGGGAGGGCACCTCTGGTCACGCTCCTACTACTGCGGAACCGCAGGCGGCGCACCGCTGTCGACGATCACCGAGTACGTCCAGTCTCAACGACGACCAATCTGAACAACGGTGCTTCACCTCCGCCGTGAACGATGGAGCATTCTCACAATCACAGGTGGACCCGGCGTGACGTCGTTCACCGGTGACGGCTGCGGCGGTAATGCTCGTGGCCGCCGGCCCGAACCCGGGACGTGCACCGAGTTCGGGCGGGCGACCACTCCGTCGACCACCAGCCGGAGCGACGGTCGCGCTGCGGCGGTCCTGCCAACCGGTTCAGCGGGCGAGTTCGAGCGTCTCGTCGGCGAACGGGTCACCCGTGCGGGGTGCGTTGTACAGGTCCTCGTCGAGGATCTTCTCCCGCTTCGCGACGATCGTCGGCACCAGTGCCTGCCCGGTGACGTTCACGGCGGTGCGGCCCATGTCGACGATCGGCTCGACCGCGAGCAGCAGACCGACACCGGCGAGCGGCAGCCCCAGCGTGGACAGGGTCAGCGTGAGCATGACGGTCGCGCCGGTCGTGCCGGCGGTGGCCGCCGATCCGATCACCGACACCACGATGATGAGCAGGTAGTCGGTCAGGCTGAGATCGACGCCGTAGAACTCTGCGACGAAGATCGCGGCGATCGCCGGGTAGACGGCGGCGCAGCCGTCCATCTTGGTGGTGGCGCCCAGCGGCACGGCGAACGAGGCGTACTCGCGCGGCACACCGAGGTTGCGCTCGGTCACCCGCTCGGTGAGCGGCAGCGTGCCGATCGACGATCGGGACACGAAGCCCAGCTGCGTGGCCGGCCACACCCCCGAGAAGAAGTTCTTCACCGAGAGTCCGTGGACGCGAATGAGGATTGGGTACACCACGAAGAACACGATCGCGAGGCCGATGTACACGGCGACGGTGAAGACACCGAGCTGGCCGATGGCGTCCCAGCCGTAGGTCGCGACGGCCTTCGCGATGAGGGCCGCGGTGCCGATCGGGGCGAGGCGGATGATCCACCAGAGGCCCTTCTGCACGATCGCGAGGAGCGCGGCGTTGAAGTTCAGGAACGGTTCGGCCTTCTCCCCGACCTTGAGGGCGGCGATGCCGATCGCGATCGCGACGACGAGCAACTGCAGGACGTTGAAGCTGAGCGACGTCGTCGCCGACAGGCCCGACGCGGCGTCACCGGTGACCGTGGTCTTGGCGCCGAGGCCGAGGAAGTTCTGCGGCACGAGGCCTGTGAGGAACGCCCACCACGATCCCCCGGTCTTGGGCGCCGTCGCCTGCGCGGCGTCGACCGTCGTGTTGGCGCCGGGATGGGTGATCAGACCGACCGCGAGGCCGACGAGCACCGCGATGAAGGCGGTGATCGCGAACCACAGCAGCGTCTGCACCGCGAGACGGGCGGCGTTCGCGACGTTGCGCAGGTTCGCGATGGAACTCACGACGGCCGTGAAGATCAGCGGGATCACCGCGACGGTGAGCAGCGCGACGTAGCTGGAACCGATCGTCTTGACGGTGCCGACGAGCCAGTTCTCGTTGCCGTCGGCGGCGTCCGGCATGGACCGGGCGATCAGGCCGATGAGGACGCCGAGGATCAGACCCGCGACGATCTGGGGACCGAAGGAGGTTGCCCACTTGGGCAGGGCGCGCCGGGGCGCGTCGAGGGTGGGGGCCGACATGAGGGCCTTTCGGGTGGAGATGTGGAACCGGCGGCGCACGACGACATGCGCGCGACCGAAGGGGACGCACGGTGGCTCAGGAGGACGAGCCGTCCCGGGACTCGAGTGGTCTACCGGGTGTCAGGCGTGACAGACCGCGCTCGCCTGCAGACAGTTGTCGACGTAACGGCGACAGGTCAGCAGGGCGTTCACAGCGCAAGAGGCTACGCCCCCCACTCGCGCGGAATCCAATCGGGCGCCCACGAGGTGGGAGTGACGGACAATGGGGGGCGAGTGCGATGTCTCCAACGTGTACCGGCCACTGTGCGAGGAGAGCGATTGCGATGGACGAGGGCCTCGCCCGAACCACCACCCAAGTGGTCACGATCGCCGTCTCCGTGGCCGTCCTGTTGATCGGTGTCCTCGGATTCGTCCCCGGAGTCACGTCCGGACTGGGCGACATCGCCTGGGCCGGTCCCGGCTCGGACGCGCACATGCTCGGCTGGGCGGACGTGTCCGTCCTCCACAACGTCGCGCACATCACCACGGGCGTCATCGGCCTCGCGCTGGCCCGCACACTGGCGTCCGCCGAGATGTTCCTCATCGGCGCAGGCCTGGTGGCGATCCTGACGGGCGTGTACGGGCTGGTCATCGACTCCGACACCGCGTCGAACTTCCTGCCGATCGACCGTGTCGCCAGCTGGCTCCACCTCGTCGTCGGGGTGACGTTCGTGTTCCTCGGGGTCGCGCTACCGCGACACGACGACGGCCCTACAGATGCGACGTATCGTTGACCAGCCGCACCGACGAACCACCGTCCGGGTAGAACTCGGCGATGCTGAGCGACGCGAGGTCCAGGTGTAGGCGGTACAGCAGCGAGGGGCCCACGTCGAGCCCGAGCTGCAGCAGCGTCTTGATCGGTGTCACGTGGGTGACCACGAGGATGTTCGCCCCGGCGTAGGCCGTGGTCAGATCGTCGCGGACGGCCTCGATCCGCACCCGAACCTCGTCGAAGCTCTCGCCTTCCGGCGGCCGCACCGCGGTGTCCGACAGCCAGCGGCGGTGAAGGTCGGGGTCGCGCTGCGCGGCCTCGCCGAACGTGAGGCCCTCCCACTTGCCGAAGTCCGTCTCGGTGAGCCCCTCGTGCACCGTGACCGGCAGCCCGAGTGCACCGGCCGCCGCCTCGGCGGTCTCGCGGGCGCGCCCGAGCGGCGACGACACCACTGCCGCGATCGCACCCTTGGCCGCGATCCGCTCGGCCGCCGCCCGCGCCTGAGCGCGGCCGAACTCGGTCAGCGGCGGATTCCCGCGACCGGAATAGCGGCGTTCGACCGACAACTCCGTCTGCCCGTGCCGCAGCAGCAGCATCCGGGTCGGGGCACCGACGGCACCGGTCCATCCCGGCGCCGAGGCCGGGGCGGGGGCCGTCTCCTCGGTCCCCTCGTCGGCAACGACACCCGACGTGATCGCGTCCTCGCCGTCCATCGCCTCGTTGGCGAGGCGGTCGGCGTGACTGTTCTCGCTGCGCGGAATCCAGGTGTAGGTCACGCGCGCGAACGATCCGGCCAGCTCCCGCGCCCGCTGCGCCAGCGGAATCATGTCGGGATGCTTGACCTTCCACCTGCCCGACATCTGCTCGACGACCAGCTTGGAGTCCATACGCACGTCCACCTCGTGCGCGCCGAGATCGCGGGCCGCGGTCAGGCCGGCGATCAGTCCGCGGTACTCGGCGACGTTGTTGGTGGCGATGCCGAGCGCCTCACGACGCTCCGCGAGGACGCGACCGCGGTCGGCGGCGAACACCACCGCGCCGTAGCCGGCCGGGCCCGGATTGCCCCGGGATCCACCGTCGGCCTCGACGACGACCCGGCTCTGGGTCACAGACCGGATTCCTTGGTACGCACCATGATTGCGCTGCACTCGGGGCAGCGGACGACGACGTCGGCGGGTGTGGCGGCGATGCGGGCGATTTCGCCGCGGTCGATCTCGATGCGGCACGCACCGCAGCGGCGGGCCTGCAGCAACGCCGCCCCGACGCCGCGCTGCTCGCGCTGCTTCTCGTAGATGGCCAGCAGGTCGTCCGGGAACTGCCCGACCAGGGCGGCACGGTCGGCGTCGCACCGCTCCTGCGTCTTCTCCAGGTCGGCGACCGCGTCGTCGCGGCGACGCTCCGCGTCGATCAGCTCGTCCTCGGCCCGGGTCAACTGTGCACCGGCGTGATCGTGGTCGGCCTGCGACGCCTCCCGACGCTCCATCACCTCGAGCAGTTCGTCCTCGAGGACGCCCTGCCGACGCTCCAGGGTGCCGAGCTCGTGCTGCAGTTCCGACAGCTGCTTCGGGGCCAGGGTTCCCCCCTCGAGCAGCTTGCGGTCGCGCGCCTCGCGCTGGCGGACGGCGTCCACCTCACCCTCGAGCTTCTTGATGTCGCGGTCCAGGTCGTCGAGCACGATCTCCACGGCCACCGACGCATCCTTGCGGGAGAGGCGCTCGGCCTCGAGGCGCTCCACCTCCTGCTGCTCGGGCAGCGTCGAGCGACGGTGCGCGAGCCGAGCCAGCTCGGTGTCCACACCGGCGAGCTGGAGAAGCTTGGACTGCACTGAGGGATCGACGTTCACGCGTGGAAGCTCCTGCTGTGTTCTTGTTCTTCAGGGGTGCTCGGACGGCCCGAGATCAGACGTCAACCGTACCCCCGAATACACCCGTCACCGACCACATCAGTGACAGGCCACGGTCCACGGATCGGTGCGCAGGTCCGTCACTCGCACGTCCCAGCCGTCGACGTCCCCGAACCGCGCGTCGAGCACGCCCTTGGCCTGCGCGCACCACGGCTGTTCGCTGGCCCAGTGCGCGACGTCGACGAGCGCGGGACCGCCCTTGCGCAGGTGCTCGTCCGCCGGATGGTGCCGCAGGTCGGCCGTCACGTAGGCGTCGGCGCCGAGCTTGGAGACGGTGTCGAGCAGCGAGTCGCCCGACCCACCGCACACCGCGACCGTGCGGATGATCCGGTCGGGGTCACCGGCGGCCCGCACCCCCCACTCGGTGCGGGGCAGGGCCGCCGCGACCCGCGCCGTGAACTCGCGCAGCGTCTGCGGCTGCGGCAGCGCGCCGATGCGTCCCAGGCCGCGGGTGCCCGGGAAGTCGGCGGTCTCGAACACGTCGAACGCCGGCTCCTCGTAGGGGTGCGCGGCGCGCAGTGCCGAGAGGAGCCGCGACCGCGCGGACCGCGGCGCGATCACCTCGACGCGGTCCTCGCGCACCGCCTCGACCTGCCCGACCGCGCCGAGCGCGGGGGTCGCTCCCGGCAGGGGCCGGAACTGGCCGTCGCCGGTGACCGTCCAGCTGCATTCGCGGTAGTCGCCGAGCTCACCGGCACCGGCGTCGAACAGGGCCCCGCGCACCCGGGCGGTGTCCGTGGTCGGCACCATCACCACCCACTTGTCGGTGACGGTGTCGGGAATCGGGATCAGCGGCCGGGTATCGACCAGCCCCAGCGCCCCGGCGAGCGCGTCGGACACGCCCGGGTCGGCCCGGTCGGCGTTGGTGTGAGCGCTGTAGAGGGCACAGCCGCCGCGGATCAGCCGATGCAGCAGCGCGCCCTTGGGAGTGTGCGCGCCGACCGTGTCGACGCCGCGCAGCAGCAGCGGATGGTGCACCAGCAGCAGCTGCGCACCCGACTCGAGCGCCTCGTCCACGACCCCGGCCGTCGCGTCGACCGCGACGACGACCTTGCGCACCTCGTCCGCGGGATCGCCGGCCACGAGTCCCACCGAATCCCACGACTCGGCCAACGCCGGCGGGTAGGCGGTCTCGAGTGCCGCGATCACGTCGGCCAGCCGTGGTGTGGTCACAGGAACTCCCTCATGGTCGCGATCAACTGTTCGGTCATCGCTCGCGGCCGGACCG
The DNA here is from genome assembly GCF_040024445.1 of Prescottella soli. Lineage (NCBI taxonomy): Bacteria > Bacillati > Actinomycetota > Actinomycetes > Mycobacteriales > Nocardiaceae > Rhodococcus > Rhodococcus (subgen. Prescottella) soli. Next base: position 5,198,850 of record NZ_CP157276.1, on the reverse strand, counting down.
CGATGCGCAGGAAGTCCGGGCCCAGTCCCGGGAAGGTGTCGCACCGGCGCACGGCGATCCCCCGCTCGCGCAGACGGGTGCGCATGCGCTCGCCGTCGGGCAGGCGCAGCAGCAGGAACGGTGCCGCCGCCGGTGTGTGCACCTCGATCCCGGCGTTCCGCAACAGTCCGACGGCGACCGCACGGTCCGCGCCGATCCGCCGCGCCTTCTCACCCGCCTCCGCGACCGCGGCGGGTTCGCTGCACGCGGTGATCGCCTCGAGCTGCAGGCTGCCGACCGGCCAGTGGGCCCGTCCGTGGCACAGCCGCGCCAGGACGTCGGGGGCGCCGAGGGCGTACCCGCAGCGCAGCCCCGCGAGCGCCCACGTCTTGGTCAGGCTGCGCAGCACCAGGACGTCGGGCAGCGCCAGGCCGGCGACCGATTCCGTCTCCCCCGGCACCGCGTCCATGAACGCCTCGTCGACCACCAGGATCCGGCCCGGACGGCGCAGCGCGAGGACGTCGGCGGCGGGGTGCAGCACCGACGTCGGGTTCGTCGGGTTGCCGAGCACGACCAGGTCGGCGGACTCGGGCACCGCCGACGGATCCAGCCGGTACGGCGCGTCCAGTGTCACGTGCGTCACCGGGACGCCGGCCTCGCGCAGCGCCAGTTCGGGCTCGGTGAACGAGGGATGGATCAGCACGGCCTCGCGGACGTCGAGCCGCGGCAGCATCGCGAATCCTTCGGCACCGCCGGCGAGCGGAAGCACCTCGTCGGGCGTGCGACCGTGCCGGGACGCGACCTGCTCGCGCGCACGGCGCTCGGCCTCGGCGCTCGGATACCGGCCGAGCCCTGCCACCGCGTCGGCGAGCCTGCGCCGCAACCACTCCGGTGGGCCGTCGCCCTGCACGTTGACCGCGAAATCCAGCAGTCCGGGTCCCGCCTCGGCGTCGCCGTGGTGCCGCAGCCGCGCGAGCGCGTCGAGCGCCGTTCCCGAACCGGATTCCATAGCCGTCGAGCCTACGGCGCGCACCGGCGCACACCGGACCGGGCGTCCGGGGCCGATGCCAGCACAATGGAACGGTGACGTCTTCCCCATCCGATCCCCTCGCTCCCGTGATGCTGTTCGACCTGGACGGCACCCTCACCGACTCCGCCCTCGGCATCCACAACGGTTTCCGGCACGCCCTCGCGGCGGTCGGTCGCCCCGCACCCACCGCGGAGATGCTGGCGACCGTGATCGGTCCACCGCTGATGGATTCGATGCGCGCGATGGGCCTCGACGAGGCGACGACAGCGGCGGCGCTGGCGGCGTACTTCGAGCGCTACGACGCGGTCGGCTGGTCGGAGAACGAGGTGTACGACGGCATCGAGCCGATGCTGTCGCTCGCCCGGGACACCGGCGCGCGGCTCGCGGTCGCGACGTCGAAGACCGAGAAGTTCGCGGTCCGCATCCTCGAGCACTTCGGGCTCGCCGGGTACTTCGAGGTCATCGGCGGGGCAAGCTCCGACGGCTCGCGCCGCGCCAAGGCCGACGTGATCGAGCACGTACTCGGCGGTCTCGGTATCCCGGCGACGGCGGGCGCTGTCGCCGACGTCGTGATGATCGGCGACCGCGAGCACGACGTCCACGGCGCGGCCCGCTGGGGCATCCCGACGGTGTTCGTCGAGTGGGGTTACGGCTCCACGGCGGAGGCCGAGGGGGCGCAGTGGTTGGCCCCGACGGTCCCGGACCTCGCGCGAATCCTGACGAAGGCGGCCTGATGCGCATGATTCACGTCACGTTCGTGTGCACCGGCAACATCTGCCGCTCCCCGATGGCGGAGCGGATCTTCGCCGAGCACGTGCGCCGCGCCGGTCTCGCCGACCGGGTCCGGGTGACGAGCGCGGGCACCCACGACTACCACGTCGGCGACGGCGCCGATCGGCGCACCGACAAGGTGCTCGAGGCCGCCGGCTATCCGACCGGACACCGTGCCGCGCAGGTCGACGACGACCACCTGGCCGCCGACCTGGTGGTTCCGCTGGACCGGGGGCACGACCGGATCCTCGCCCGCCTCGGCGTGCCCGCCGAGCGGCGCCGGCTGCTGCGCAGCTTCGACCCGGACGCGGACGGCGATTCGGTGCCCGACCCGTACTACGGCGACATCACCGATTTCGAGCTGGTGCGCGACCAGATCGAGGCCGCCGTGCCGGGCCTGCTGGCCTGGGTGCGCGAGAACTGAGCTGCCGGCGAGCCAGTACCGTGGTAGCCGTGCGAAGGCTGACGTTTCTGTTGCGACCCGGCTGGCTGGCGTTGGCCGCCGTCGTGGCCGGTTTCGCCTTCATGTGCTTCACGGTGCTGGCACCGTGGCAGCTGGGCAAGAACACCCGGACGTCGGAACGCAACGGGCTGCTCGAGCAGTCCATCAACGCCGACGCGGTGCCGATCGACAGCCTGATCGTCGGGACCGGTCCCACCCCCCAGGACGAGTGGCGCAAGGTGGTCGCGACGGGTACCTACGTCCCCGACAGCGATCTGCTCGTGCGCCTGCGTTCGGTCGAGGACGCGCCCGCCTACGAGGTGCTCACACCGATCCGGTTCGGCGACGGGCAGACGATGCTCGTCAACCGCGGCTACGTGCGCCCGGTCCAGGGCACCGACGCCCCGCCGATCCCGGCCGCACCGGCCGGTGAGGTGACGCTCCAGGGCCGCATCCGCATGTCCGAGGGCACGGTCGTCGGCAAGGAACCGATCAACGAGGCCGGCGCCAAGCAGGTGTACTTCATCGACTCGGGCCAGATCGGGCTGTTCATCGGGACGGACCTGGTCAACGGCTATCTGCAGCTCGACGAGGACCAGCCGGGCGGACTCGGCACCATCCCGCTGCCTCAGCTCGACGCCGGACCGTACCTGTCGTACGGCCTGCAGTGGCTCGCGTTCGGCATCATGGCGCCGCTGGGTCTGGCCTACTTCGTCCGGGCCGAGCTTCGCGAACGCCGGAAGGCGCGCGACGCCACCGCAGCAGCTGCGGCACCGCCGGAGGAGGCGCCCGCGACACCTGCGCCGGAGCCGGAGCCGACGGTCACCACGCCGACCGAACCCGAGGTGCAGACGCCGAGTGACGACTTCCAGCTTCCGGCCCGCAAGGGACTGCTCAAGAAGTCCAAGGCGCCGGACGCGCCGCTGAGCGAGTCGCAGGCGAAGCTGGCCGACCGCTACGGCAGGAACCGCTGATCCCAGTCCCGCCGACGGGACGCCATATGCTCGCGGCATGAAGGCTGCCAGGGTCGTCTCCGCCACCGCTGCCGTCGCGCTGGTGCTTCTCCCGCTCGGCATCGGCGCGATGGTCGCCTTGCGCGCGGCGCAGCAGGGCAAGGACCTGCAGGCGTGGCCGCTCGTGCTGCTCTGGGTGGTGTACGGATCGTTCGTCGCGGCGGTCGCGTTCCGCGTGCTGCGGCGCACCGCGGTCACGGAGGCGGCCGAGGCGCTGGCGCAGGCGCGCCGCGACGACGACGCCCGCGTGCTCGAGCAGATACCCGCCCCGGCCCGCCCGCCGCGGATCAGCTTCGACGACCTCGACGATCCCGAGGCGATGCGTCTGCTCGAGTACAACGACCGACTGGCCCGCCTCCGCGATCAGCGTTGACGTAGCCGGGCCGCCGCGAGGGTGAGCGCGGCGGCCGCCACGGCGGCCCCCACCTGCACTGCCGACGACAGCCGCGCCGCCCGCTCGAGGTCTGCGACGACCGGCGCCGGCCCGGTGCCGAGGGTCGGCCGCATCTCGACGCCGTGCGCGTACTCGGTCCGCCCACCCAACTGCACGCCCAGTGCGCCCGCGGCCGACGCCTCCGCAACGCCCGCGTTGGGGCTCGGATGCTTCGACGCGTCCCGCCGCCACGCGTCGAGTGCGCCGCGCGCCGACCCACCGACCACGGGCGCCGCGGCCACCGTGAGTGCCCCGGTGAGGCGGGCCGGTGCGAGGTTGACCAGGTCGTCCCAGCGCGCCGCCGCCCAGCCGAACCGCGAGTACTTCTCCGAGCGGTAGCCGATCATCGCGTCGAGCGTGTTGGAGGCGCGGTACGCGAACAGCCCCGGCACGCCCGCGACGGCGCCCCAGAACAGCGCGCCGACGGTGGCGTCCGAGGTGTTCTCGGCGACCGATTCCAGGCTCGCGCGGGCCAGGCCGTCGGTGTCGAGGACGCTCGGGTCGCGGCCGCACAGCGACGGCAGCAGCGCCCGCGCCGCCTCCAGGTCGCCGGCCTCGAGGTGCCGCGCCATCGCCCGCCCGGTCCCCGCCAGCGAGGTGCCGCCGAGGACGGTCCAGGTGGCCGCCGCCGTCACCGTCGTCTCGCCGAGCCAGCCGAGGCGCGCGCCGAGGCGGTGGGCCGCGACGCCGCCGGCCGCGGTCGCGCCGACGAGCACCGCTGTGTGCACGGCGCCCGACAGTCGGCGGTCCGCGTACGTCCGCCGCTCCAATCCCATTGCGGCGAGACCGAATCCGGCCACCGGATGCCACCTGCGCGGATCGCCGACGACCCGGTCGGCGGCGTAGCCGAGGAGCAGACCCGCCGCTCGGGCGGTGGAACGAGAACGTCGGGCCGGGACTCGGCGGGCACAGCGGAACACGACGGTATTTCTACCAACCCTGCGCCACGCGGCGCCCACGGAGTCGCCGGGCAGTGGCACCCTCGACACCATGCCGACGAGTGCCGAAGCGCCGACCGTCCTGCTCGTCGAGGACGACGACCGCCTCACCGACCTGCTCAGCGACCTCCTGTCCGAGGAGGGCTACCGCGTCGACGTGGCCCGCGACGGCCAGACCGGCCTGCACCAGGGCCTGACCTACCGATACGACGTCGTCGTCCTCGACCGGGGGCTCCCGCTGCGCGACGGGATCGAGGTGCTCCGTGCCCTGCGGCGGCGCGCGGTCGACACCCCGGTGCTCGTGCTCACCGCCCGCGGCACCCTGGACGACCGGGTCGAGGGGCTCGACGCCGGCGCCGAGGACTACCTGGTCAAGCCGTTCGAGATACCCGAGTTCCTGGCCCGGCTCCGGGCGCTGCGACGCCGCCGGCTCGAGGTCGCGGAGTCGCTTCCGGTCGCGGGCCGGACACTCGACCTCGCGAGCCGGACGGTGACCGGCCCCGACGGCGCCGTCGAGTTGTCGGCGAGCGAGTGCGCCCTGCTGTCCGTCCTCGCCCGATCCCCCGGTCAGGTGTTCACCCGCGGGCAGCTCCTCGACGCCGCTTTCGGGGCCGCCGGCACCCCGGGCACGGTCGACACGTACGTCCACTACCTGCGCCGCAAACTCGGCCGCGACGTCGTCCGGACGGTGCGCGGGGTGGGCTACCGGCTCGGTTCACGATGACGACCCGGAGATTCGGCCGCCGCCCACGCCTGTCCACCCGGCCGGCGGCGGTGATCGGGGACGAGCACGTGTTGCGGCGGGCCGGACGGGTCGCCGCGCTGCAGGCCGCGGTCGCGCTCGCCGTCGTGCTGGTCGTGGTCGGGCTCGTGGTGTTCGTGGTGGACACCCGTGCCCAGTCGAGGCAGATCGACGCCACGTTGCGGTCCGTGGTCGCGGCCACCGAGGACGTCGACGATCCACCGCCCGACACCGCGCTCGCGCTGCGGACACCGGACGGCACGACGGAGGTGAGCGCGGGCGCGCCGCCGCAGGCCGCGGCGCTGCTCGACGAGCCCTCCGGCTTCACCACCGTCCGCGACGGGGAGCGGCACTATCGCGCATTCGTCGCCGACAACGCCCACGGCCGCGCCGCCGCCCTCCTGGATCTCGAGCCGTACGAGACCGGACGGGAACGGCTCCTGTCGGCCCTCGTACTGGCCGAGATCGCCGGCATCGCCGCCGCCGTCCTCGTCATAGTCCTGTTGTCCCGCAGATCGATCCGCCCGCTGACGCTCGCACTGTCGTTGCAGCGAAGATTCGTCGCCGACGCCTCGCACGAGCTGCGCGCCCCGCTCACCGTCCTGCACACGCGCGCGCAACTGCTCGCCAGGCGGGCCGACCGGCTCGAGCCCGCCGAGGTCGCGCGACAGCTCGACGGGATCGTGGACGACACCCGCGCGCTGAGCGAACTGGTCGAGGATCTCCTGCTGTCCGCGGCATTGGAGACCGGACCGCACACTCGCGAGCCGGTCGAGATGGTGGCCCTGTGCGAGCAGGTTCGCGACAGCGTCGCCGCGCACGCCGACTCCCTCGGTGTCACCGTCGACGTCGAGCGGGACGTCGACGCGCTGGTGGTGACCGGGGCCCGGCCGGCGCTTCGGCGAGCGGTGCACGGACTGGTCGACAACGCCGTCACCCACGTGCGCCCGGGTGGCCGAGTGACCGTCCACGTCGGTCACGACGACGAACACGCCCGAATCTCCGTAACCGACACCGGCGTCGGTATCGCACCCCACCAGCTGCAGCGATTGTTCACCCGCTTCGCGCATGGCCCCGACCAGCCCGCCGGGGGCCGGCGGTACGGGATCGGTCTGGCCCTGGTCCGGGAGATCGCCGTGGCGCACGGCGGCGACGTGCTGGTCCACTCGACCGAGGGCGTGGGGACGACGTTCACTGTCGTCCTGCCCCGCAGTTCCCAGGAGACTCCAAGAATTCGCGCCTAGGGTGGCCGCCAGTCGTACACATCCCGACGGAGGCGATCATCATGGGCCCCACGACATTCGACGGCATGCCGATCCACCCGCTGCTCGTGCACTTCGTGGCGGTGCTGGTGCCGATATCCGCGCTGCTGGTGCTGCTGTCGGTCTGCTGGCCCGCCGCACGACGCCGAATCGGCATCATCTCCCCCGCGCTGGCACTGATCACGCTGATCCTGGTGCCCCTCACCACGCACGCGGGCGAGTGGCTCGAGAAGCAGACGCCCCGCGAGCCGCTGGTGCGGATCCACGCCGAACTCGGCGATCAGTTGATCTTCTGGTCGGCGGGAGTCTTCGTGGTCTCCGCGGTGTGGTGGGCCATCCACGATTCGCGGGTGCGCGGATGGTGGGAGTCTCGCGGCGGGTCGACGGGCAGGCAGACGCCCCGGGTCGTGGCGATCGCGCTCACCGTCGTCGCGATCGCCGTGTCCGTAGGCTCGGTCGTGCAGGTCTACCGGATCGGCGAGAGCGGGGCGGCCGCGGTCTGGACCGGGTCCGACGCCGCGAACGAGGCACCGGCAGCCGCGTCACGGTGACCGCGCCGACGGCGCCTCGTCGTCACCGCTCGAAGCCCCGCCGCATGTCGTCGACGATGCGCGGCCGGTCCAGGGTCGACGGTTCGAGGTCCCGGCGCTGACGGTCGAGCGGGAACACCGCCGCCGACGCGAGCGTCGCCGTGTCGAGGAACCGGCGCGGAGCGGCCTCCGGCGAGAGCTCCAGCGCGGGAGCCGGTCCCACCTGCGCGAGGACGTAACCCCAGTCCCCGAAGCTCGGGACGTACACGTGATAGGGCGTCGTTCCCAGTCCCACCGATCCGACGGTCGCGACCGTTCGCCAGAACGCGTCGGGGGTGGAGTACGGGCTGCCGGACTGGACGACCATCCGGCCGCCGGGCGCCAGGACGGTGGCCGCCACGCCGTAGAACTCGGTGGAGTACAGCCGGCCCAGCGTCGGGGTGTCCGGGTCGGGCAGATCGACGATCACCGCGTCGAATCCGGCGTCCGCGTGTTCGCGCAGCCACCGGAACGCGTCGTCGACGACGACCGTCACGCGCTCGTCCTCGAGCGCGCCGGCGTTGAGCGCCCGCAGCCGGGTGTTCGCCAGGTCGAGCACCGCCGGGTCCAGTTCCACCTGGACGATCTCCCGAACACCGGGGTTGCGCAACACCTCCCGGGCCGCGAGCCCGTCGCCGCCGCCGAGGATCAGCACCCGCCCGGGACTGCGGGCCAGTGCCGGGTACACCAGCGCCTCGGTGTACCGGTGCTCGTCGCGGCTGGAGAACTGCAGGTCGCCGTCGAGGTAGAGGCGCACGTCGCCGGCGCGTTCCGTAACCACGATCTCCTGATACTGCGACCGCTGGGCGTACACGACCGGGTCGGGATACAGGCGCTGGCGGGACGTCGTCTCGATGTCCGACGCCCGCACCAGCAGCCCCGCGAGCAGCGCCGCGGCCAGCAGCAACGCGATCATTGCCGCCGCCCGCACCGTCGGACGCAGGTGTCCGCGCAGGAGGAACAGCGCCGCGACGGCCGCCGCCACCAGATTCACCATGCCGGTCAGGGCCGTGCCCCGGATCAGGCCCGCAGCAGGTAGCAGCACGAACGGCCATGCCAGGCCGCCGATCAGCGCGCCCGCGTAGTCGGCGGCGTTGAGGTTGGCCAGCACCTTGCCGGTGTCGGCGGCGTCGCCGTCGCGGCCGGTCTGCAGCAGCGTCATCAGCAGAGGGACCTCAGCGCCGACGAGCATGCCGATCGCCGCGGTCGCGAGCACCAGCACCCACGTCGACGACCCGAGGAACGTGAACGCCACGTACAGCGCGGCCGCGCTGACGCCGCCGACCAGCCCGAGCACCACCTCGACCGCGACGAACGACGGCGCGGCCTGCCGCAGCAGGGGCTTGGCCGCGAGCGCACCGAGGCCGAGCGCCGCGACGAAACCGGCCACGATGAGCGAGGTTTCGGTGATGCCGCCGCCGGTGAGGCTGGTCGAGAGCGTGAGCAGCGCCAGTTCGTACACGAGCCCGCACGCCGCGCACGCCGCGACGGCGGCGAGCAGCACCACCCGCGACCGGCGGCCCAGCGCGGGCGACGTCGGGGCCGGCTCGACGGACGCGGTGACGGTCACGACAGCGCGGCGGCGTTGACCAGACCGACCGAGAACAGCGTCACCGCGACGGCCCACGCGGCCCCGCTCATCCGCGGCTCGCCCACCAGCGTGACGAGACGCCCAGGCAGCAGCACGTTCATGATCGCGAGCGCTGCGGCCTGCAGCACGACGCCGACGACGCCGTACACCAGCGAATCGGTGATGCCCTGGGCGAATCCGTCGGAGCTGGTCAGGATGGCGGTGACCACGATGATCGCCAACGTCAGGTGGTTGGCCCCCAGCAGCAACGCCGCGTTGGGGTTCTTCTCGACGTACACCTGGTGCCGGAGATTGCCCGGCGTCAGTGCGTCGAGCATCGCGAATCCGGCTGCCAGCACGCCGATCCCGACCACGAAGTAGGCGAGCGTGCCGAGAACGCCCCCGACGATCGGGAGGAACTCGACGGTTCCGATCTCGGTGGGGGCGGCCAGGTTCGTGACGGTCATGTTCGTGCTCCCCGCGTGGTGTGTGATGGCGGTCATTTCGCGGATCCCGATCCGCCGGAGGTGTTGCCCGCGGCCGGCGATCCGGGTGTGAATCCGGTGCCCAGGTAGGTGAAATGGCCGCTGCGGTAGCGGCCGTCGAGGTCCTCGACGTCGATCGTGCTGCCGCCGCCCGGGGCGGGCCCGACGGTCACGATGTCGTCGTTGTACCGCAGGTATTCGTTGTTGCCGTCGGCCTTGCGCGCCGCCGGGACGTCGTCGCGGACGATGCGTTCGACGGTGGTGCCCACGGGATCCGGCGAGAAGTACGTGGTGATGTCACCCTGGGTGCCGCGGTGCGCGAATTTGTCGGCGATGTGGTCGCGCACTCCCCCACCGCATCCGGTGGTCAGCAGCAGCGTCGCGACCGCGAGGACACCGGCCGCCCCACGCCTCACGGTCGCCACCTGCTTTCGGTCTCGACGACCGTGCCGGTCACCGGCCCCGGATACAGATGCCAGGTCCGCCATCGCCATTCGCCGTCGGTCGCGGCGGCCGTCAGCGCGGTGAGGGCGTCGCGGTCGCCGGGGAATGCCCCGCAGATCCAGTCGTCGCCACCGGCCTGGAGACGCAACCACTCCGCACGTCGCCTCAACTCCACGGCCGGCACCCGCTCGACGCGCGAGACGAACCGGTAGCCGGTCCGTTCGTCGAACTGCGGGAGGTCCCGCCCACCGGCCCGGCGGGCGTCGCACGAGACCTGCTCGGTGAAGAGCCGCCCCGGCGCGGAGGCGATCACGACGTGCGACGCACCGAGGACGCCGAGTGTGAGCGTTCCGCCCGCGTCGTCGCGAAGGTGCAGTTCCGCGAGCGCCTTCGGGGCCGGGGCATCGACGACCAGGCCGAGCGCATCCGCGTCGACGTCGGACGGCGCGACGTCGAGCAGGTGCACGGTCACGCCGCGGGGCCCGCGTGGATGACGGTCAGCTCACCGCGCGTGACGGCGCGACCGGTCGACACCTCCCATGATGCGGCCTTCGCCCACCGCTCGAACGCGAGCAGACCGGTCTCGTCCGCGGTCGCGTAGTCCGCGTAGTCCATCGACCCGGACGGCGCTGTGCCGGTGGTTCCCTCGGCGGTGAAGCGGGCCGAGCCCGACTCGATCTTCCGGTACACGCGGTCGTCGAGGATGACGTCGCCGCCGGGTTCGAGACCGGTCCCCTCGCGCCGCATCCACAGCGTCATCTCGAGCTCGCCCTCGTCGTCCTCGACCGTGAGCCACCGACGGCCGGTCGAGCCGTCGAGCAGGTGCTCGTGCCAGCGGTATCCCTCCTGGTCGAGGGTGAGGGTGCCGCGGACGACGTGGTCGATGCCGGCGTACGTGACGATGTCGCCGACACCGATCCGGTGCGGGTCGTAGACCTCCGGGTAGTCGGCGAGCGGATCGACCCGCGGCGACGAACCGGGAGTTCTTGTGCGCCAGACGAATACAGCGATCCCCGCGATCAGAACCAAGATCAACAGGACTATCAGAAGAATCAGGACACCCATCCGGACAGCATTCCCCCCGTGCTCGACTCGTTGCGCCGCCAGACCCTACCGGCGCGCGGCCGCCGACAGCCAGTCGCCCAGCTCGAACGCACCTTCGGACAGCCTTGCATTGCTGGTGGAACGGACTCGCTCGCAATAGCCTTCGGGTTGTGACCGCGAACCAGGAATCACCCGATGCGACCGACGGCACCGGCAACGGACCGCATCCCGCGGAGCCGCACGTGGCAGGGCTCTCGTCGCGCTTGAACTGGCTGCGGGCCGGCGTGCTGGGCGCCAACGACGGCATCGTCTCGGTCGCCGGTCTGGTGGTCGGTGTCGCGGCGGCCACCACCGACCGCGGGCCGATCCTCACTGCCGGGCTGGCCGGTCTGGCCGCCGGCGCCGTGTCGATGGCCCTGGGCGAATACGTATCGGTCAGCACCCAGCGCGACACCGAGCGTGCACTGCTGGCCAAGGAGCGGCACGAGCTGTCGACCATTCCCGAAGCCGAACTCGACGAGCTGACCTCGCTCTACGAGGACAAGGGGCTGTCGCCCGCGACGGCACGCAAGGTCGCCGAGGAACTCACCGCGCACGACGCGTTCGCCGCGCACGCCGAGGTCGAGCTGGGCATCGACCCCGACGAGCTCACCAACCCGTGGCACGCGGCGCTCGCGTCGGCGATCGCGTTCACGGTGGGCGCGATCCTGCCGATGCTCGCGATCCTGCTGCCCCCGGCCAGTGCGCGCATCCCGGTCACGTTCGTGGCAATGCTGGCGGCGCTGGCGATCACCGGCAGCCTCAGTGCCCGCCTCGGCGGCGCGAGCCGACCCCGCGCGGTCCTGCGGGTGGTGACGGGCGGCGCACTCGCGATGGCCGTCACCTACGGGATCGGCCAGCTACTCGGCGTCGCCGGCGTCTGACGCGGGTACCACCGGCTCCCCCAACAGCCAACTTTCGAACGCCTCGTTGCACAGACACGCCGGGGAACGCCGCGCCCGCAGCAGCGCCACCGCTCCCGCCGGGTCCGCCTCACCCGACATCACCAGGGCCCGGGCCGCCACCAGGCTCGACCGGTTGAGCCCCACCTGGCAGTGCACCAGCACCGGACCGGTCTCGCGGCACACGTTCACCCACGCCGCGAGCGCGTCGACCTGCTCGAACCCCTGCTCGCCGCTGTCGTACATCCGCACGTAGACCTCGGAGTCGATGTTGTGCCGCACGTCGTACTGCTCCCACGGGTACAGCGACACCACGTGGACGACGAAGTCCGGCAAGACCAGGCCGTCCCGGCAGCCGCCCTGCCACAGGTTCGGGGCGACCTCGCTGATCACCGGCACGTCGAACGGGATGTGCCCGTGCGCGGTGATCCCGACCAGGTGCTGACGCATCGGGTCGATCTGGATGTCGATCGCGGTGGGGTCGACCAAGTCGTCGTTCACGCTCGGGTCCGTTCGGGTCGCGGCCAGGAGTTCCTGAGGATTCCAGTATCTCCGGTTTTCCCGCGACAACCACGCAAATTCCTGCAGCGGAGCAGACAATCGCCTCTCGACCGATCCGAGGCCCCCTTCCCGTTCTGCGCCGACACGCCTCCCTGTCTGGGGCCCAAGTCTCGCCGTGTCGGCACCTCAGAGCAATCAGCCGCCACAGCGGTGCTTGTCAGACTCTGCCCGTAGCGTGCGCATCGCTGTAGGTCGAGTGAAGACCAGGGCTGATCGGGAGGAACAAAAGCAAATGGACACGGCTTCGGCGTTGTGGCAAATCGCGATCGGCATCGTGATCGCAGTGGTAGTGGCTGCACCAGTAGCGGCAATCACAAACCGGGTGAATCGCACGGATAGCGAGGGCGGCCGCGTCGTGGTTGCAGGCCGTGACGCGGTTGTCGACCAAAGCACCCACCACAGCGTCACGACCGTCATCAACTACGAGTCGGTTCAGAATTACGTGCACGAGAAGTCTGGCCGGGCAGGCGACGAGGATGACGCCTGGGTCCAAATCGTGGCCGCGTTGATCGGCGCCGTGGTTGTTGGCGGAGTGTTCGCGCGTTACTCGAACTGGGTGCTACTTGTCTCCGCAGGTGTCACGGGGACGATCGTGATCTGGGCTGCACTGATGTTCAACGCGTCACGCCAGCGGTTCGGCAAACTTCCCACGCCAGCTGTCGTGATCACCTGGCATGTCGCGACCGTACTCGCTCTAACGATCGCAGGCTGGGTGATAGTCCTCAACACCACCCGTCGCGGCGTCAGGTTTGAAGAGGCCGTCGCTGTAGCCCAGGCATCCGACAGCTGGCTTCCATACCAAGACCTCGTCGACGCGTTCGGCTTCACCGGATTCCTCGTTGTCGCAAGCTTCGGGGTGGCCATTCTGGTTGTGGCACTGCTTGCAGCTCTCGCTGGATTCGACTTGTGCATGTGGGCTGCCGTATTGAGGGTGTCGTCAGCGATCACGCGTGGGGCCACCGTTTCGTCTTCGGCCGTACAGCTTGCGGGCAGGTTCCAGCGGATCACCTCATCCTCGCTGATCGGAGTTGGGATTCTCGGTGGATTGGCCATTCTGTTCGCGACCGGCATGCTGTTCGAGTTGCTTCCGCCTTCCGACAGTCCAACGCAGATTCCAGGGTCTGCTCCGATCCAGTAGCCTCTCGGCAAACTGGGCGCATATCGGAAGGAGCAGTCTGTAGCGTTGGTGCTCGACCCGGTTACTGACCGTCCGAATTCGGCGCGTTGTCCCGCGAGTGTCCCAAGACGTACACGTACCACGATGTACGGTGTGGACAGCTCGGAACCGAATAGGGCGCTGAACTGCACGGCCGTGGACACACGGTACTCGCTCGGACGAGCTGTGGCGCTTTTACACACCAGCGGTCGGGGTTCGAAACCCTCCGCGCCCAGTGGAATGATCCCCCTGGACCGCAGAGAACATGCAGTCCAGGGGGATTCCTATTGCCCAGCAGCTTCTTCTTCGTCCGAGTTTGCCCACACTTGCTTTCACTCTTGCGGCACTCAACGCCGCCGTTACGACCTCAGGATCGTCGTCGAGGAGACCCGCGTACACGCCGAGCATCATGTTGTCGCCATCGGCCCTGGGCCTTCTCATCGAGCAGAAACGTCAAAGCCGTCCAGAATCTGCTCGGTGCAGATCAACGGCGGCGAGGGTCGAGTTCCCTCGCGAAGAAGATCGAGGCTGATTTCAGGATCTCGTTGGCTTCCTTGAGATCTCAATTCTCACGTTCAAGTTCCCTGATCCGCTACTGCTCCGCGGAGGTGGCTCCGGGCATCTGAGCCGTGTCGATCTGGGCCTGCTTGGTCCAGGCCCGAAGAGACTCCGGGCCGAAACCGAGCTTCGGCCCGATGGCTTGACAGGCGGCGTGGAGGGACCGGTACTCGTCGAGGTGGTCGAGGACCATCTTCACCGCTCGCTCACGCTGCTCGGCGGGGTAACGCTTGGGCATGGCCTGCATCCTTCACAAGAAAGGAAGCGGCATCAAACCCGGGACGGTTCACGTTCACGGTGTACTGGATCTCGCCGTCAACGCTCCCTTCGGCGTCGCACCAGGGGCAGCCGCGAGGGTTGAACTCCGGCCAGATATATTTCCACTCAACATCTTTGAGCGCTTACGCGCCGGCTGGCGTCCAGTCGACCGAGGCGAGTAGCTTCTGGCCATCCTCGCTCACACGCATCTTGCTGATCCCGGCCGCAGCCTTCTGCCAGCTCTCGTGCGCGTAGTTGACCGGGGCCTTCTTGTCGGCCTCGACCACGCTCACACCTTTGACGAAGTTGGGCGCAAACTCATGCGGATCAGCTTCAGTGATCTCGAAATCACCGTGGTACGGGGTTTCCCAGTTACCAGTTCATAGAAGTTCAATTTCGCCGAGAGCATTGCCGGTAGCGTCAGCTTTGATCAAAATCTTCGCAAGTAGATGATTCGGTTACATCTGCCGCTAATATCTTGCGGCTTGAATCAAAAGTCAGTAGCCGGTAGTCATCGGCTGCAGCCGCGTGTCGGTCGGCTCGAGTAAGATCAACTCAGTCAGTGAAGAGCACGGGGAGGAACGAACGCGTTGGGCAAGAAGCCAGGTCGCAAGAGTCAGAATCGGCCGCCGAAGCCGGCCGCTCCACCGAAGCGGCAGAGGCAGTCGCTCCCGGAAATCCAAGCCCCTAGGAACGGAAACGGCGGCACCGTTACGGCAACGTTCGTCACCCACCAGGACTCGATTCTTCCTGTGCCGCTCAAGTTTCCGCCACCGCTTGCCCATCTCGCCGCAGATCCGTCTGCGTTTGAGTACAACTGGCAGCACCTCACGTACGCCTTTCACCTCCCCGACCCGGCGACATTCGCCCCTCTTACACAGAAGATCTCGGCCGAAGATCGTCGAAACTTACTTCGGTTCGTTCAGGTATGTGAGAAGACCGCAGGCTACACCGTCGTCAGCCACAAGGGCGGCGCCACTCTCAAGATGGAGCGCGGTGAAGCAACGGTAGAGTTCGAGCAGGCGGACGACGAGGACACCGTTGGATTCTCCGTGCGCTTCAGGCAGCTCCATAAGTCCAGTGTCGGAGACCCAGACTTTGAGAACGTTGCGAACATCCTCGCCAAGTACTCAAAGAACGAAGCAGACGGGGCCGACGAACGGATGGCCGCCCTGTCGGAGTGGCGCAAGACACGTGGCGCACTGATGAACCGTCCACTGCAAAACATTGTGTGCCGCATGGTTCTTGAGAAGGATGGCTACACGCCTGACAAGATCGCAGAGCATGAGATGTACGGGGATGTGAACCCGAACGACATCATCAACCTGTTCAACTACGGCGAGCTGATTCACTTCGGCCAGCGGAGCGAGGAGTACGACGAACTCGCAGAAGACCCCGAGAAGCAAGGTTTCAAGCACCACGACTTCATCACCTCGATGCTTGGCCTTATCCACGTGTACTTCGGATTCTCACGAGTCATCGTCGCTGCGCTCGCTAGTCAGATGAGATAGGAGGTGGAAGGTTTGCGGAGACCAACCCCATTGGGAACCGCCTCAACCACTCCAACAGATCAGTATCCGTAGACCACCCCACACCGACACCACGGGTGGACACTCGGCCGATCCTTCCCATTACTGAACAGCTTGTCGATGTCGACCGTCCCTCCGTCCATCGGTCCGCACATCCGCACGCACCGGCCAACGCCTCCCAGGTCTTCGTCTTGGCTCCGGTCTCGATAGCAAAAGTTCTTCAGTCCCGCCTGGTAGGCGTTCATGCTCTCCGTCTGGGCGATGGCCTCGCGAATCAGCTTCCGGTTGGTCTCCGTCACCTGGCTGACAAGCGCGGCGGTCTGCTCACGAGCAGCTATCAGCACAGACTCGCTCAGTGTCGAGATCCCCAGGTTGATGCCGTACTCCAGCTCGCCGAAGTGACCACCAGTAGCGACCAGTGCCGTTGGGGCGTCGACCACGGCCTTGGTGAGGCTGATTGCTTCTCCTTGCCACACCTCGTCGTCCTCGTCGGCGAGGAGGTTCGCGGCAGCCTTGACCGGCTCGAGAACTAGAGACCAATCGACGTAGCTCGGTGCTCGCCCGGCGAGGCCGGCTAGATACTCGGCAATACCCTCCACGAGTTTCGCTTCGTGAAGCAGATACGGGGGGACTTCATCGTGTTCGCCAAGTCGCTCCCCCGTTCGAGTCGCTAACGCTGCCATCTCTGTTCGACGTCTCCTAAGCGATGCGTGAAGCCGCGGATGACATGGACAGCAAGTACACCGAGTACATAGCTGAAGTCAGGCTGCGGGAGACGCAGGTTGCACGGAAGCACTGAAGGCCAGTGGTGTTGAGGTACCGGCTATCTCACGAGATGGCGCTGAAGAGGCCGGCCAGGATTCCCCAGACAACCACGAGGGCGCCGCCGAGAGCGAAAAAACCAAGGATCGCGGCCAGGCCGGCCCAGGCACGGAGCAGCGCGATGAAGGCGCCCGCGCCGCAAACGATGGTAATCAGTAGGGCCATCGCCCAGGTCTCAGAGTCCACGCGATGAAGGTCCAGGCGCGTGCCGACAGCACCCTATAGGTCAGAGCGACTGAATGATGTCCAGCGCGTCGTCCTGACTCAGCTCCCCGGTGTCTACAAGCTCCTTTGCAAGCTTGTGGATGTCATTCACGAGACCGTCGCTCGGCCTCTCCTTGTTCACCCGGATCAGCTTGTACATCTGCTCGCGGCTCATCCTGAACACCTTCCGTCGTAGAGGTTCGACGGAGCGTAGCACTGCACACCACCAACAAAACTGAAGAGAGGAGGCCTATGGCCAAAGTCATCGCGCACGCACGCGTCAGCACAGGAGTCCAAGACGCGGAGAACTAAGAGTTCGAGATCCGTAGCTTAATGGAGCACCGCGGAATCAGGTGCGACAAGTTCATATCCGAGGTTATCGCGGGCAAAGTCGACGTGAAGGATCGGAAGATCGGCGCAGTGCTCGAATCACTCAAGGCCGGCGACACCTTGATCGTATCCGAGGTACGCCGCATCTCGCGAAGCCTGACTGCGGTGCTGACCACGATCTAGGACGCAACGAAGCGCGGTATCAACATCACGGCGAACGACCGCGACGGGCACCAGCACCAGGTCGGCTCACTCGGGCTCCGCAAGCAAGAGTTGGCCGACCTTAGATCGGAACACATCGACATGGAGGCCCACACCATATAGATCGTCAGGACTCGAACGATCGCGGGCGGGAGGTCATCATCGGCAAGCCCAAGACGGAGCGCTCGAATCGAGAGCTGCCGATCCCCGATCCCGTCGACACGCCTCTGTTCCACGCACGGGGCGTACAGCACGGTGAGCCAGTACTGACTTACAAGGAGAGCAGCTACGTTCTTCGTAGACCTTCTCGCACCGCGGTGTACCCCGGACTACCTCACAGACCGCTCGAATGCCGCCTGTGACCGCCCTCGGGCACCTGCGATCAATCCCCATGACGAACGCCACACCTGTGCGACGCTCATGATCCTCAACGGCGTACCGATCCGACCGTCTCGGGCTGGTTGGGGCACGCCACGGCGTCGTTCACGATGGCCCGTTGCGTCCACAACCAGCCACACGCGCTGACCGCTGCGGCGAAGAGACTAGCCCGACTGGTGACGATGAGGAGCAGACCCGCGGCCACCGGCGCAGAGTTATCGGGAGATGTGACAATCCGTGACAACTTGGCGGCGTTGTGACAACGCGCTACACGCTCCAAGATGCGAAACAACACCTCTCACCTGTAACAACCTTGGTGGGCGCGGAGGGTTTCGAACCCCCGACCGCTGGTGTGTAAAACCAGAGCTCTACCACTGAGCTACACGCCCGAAATCCGGCGACGACTGCCGCCGGAATCGCTTCAGGACTTTAGCGCGGTGAGCGCTTTCTCCCAAGCTGCCTGGTCACGGGGTTCGCCGGGGCCGTTCATCTCCGCGAAGCGGATGATGCCGTCCTTGTCGATCGCGAAGGTGCCGCGATTGGCGAAGCCGAGCTTGTCGTTGAACACTCCGTACGCCTCGGCGACGGCGCCGTGCGGCCAGAAGTCCGACAGCAGCGGGAACGTGTAGCCCTGCTCGGCGGCCCAGATCTTGTGGGTCGGCGACGGGCCGACCGAGATCGCGAGGATCTCGGCGTCGTCGTTCTGGAACTTCGGCAACTCGTCGCGCACGCGGCACAGTTCGCCCTGGCACACGCCCGTGAACGCGAGCGGGTAGAAGACGAGGAGGACGTTCTTCTTGCCACGGAAGTCGGACAGCGTGACTTCCTGGTTGTTCTGGTCCTTGAGCGTGAAATCGGGCGCGGTGGCGCCCACCTCGAGAGGCATGCCTGGTCCTAACGTCGGGTACGTCGGCGCATCCGCCACGACAAACGTACGCCGCGCGGATGAACGGAACTGCGGTTACGGGGGTCGATCAGCGCTTGGGTGCGCGCGCCTTCGGCTGGACCAACCGGCTGCCGCTCCACGACCCGAGGTTCGCGGCCGACGTCTGCGTCAAGCCGGCGGTGGGAGCGGATTCGGCGATCTCGCTGGGCTCGACGTGGCCGGGTCGACCCGTCTTGGGAGTGAGGACCCACACGAAACCATCGTCCGACAGCGGGCCGATAGCGTCCATCAGCGCGTCGACCAGGTCGCCGTCACCGTCGCGCCACCACAGCAGCACGACGTCGACGACCTCGTCGGAGTCCTCGTCGACCATCTCGCCACCGATGGCCTCTTCCACCGACGAACGCAGCTCGTCGTCTGTGTCCTCGTCCCAACCCAGTTCCTGAACCACCATGTCGTGGATAACGCCGAGTTTCTGAGCGTAGTTCTGAGCGTCCTCCGCGGCGACCACGGTGGTGTCCTCCTCTGTTCGGTGGGGCGCGAACTTCCGCGTACCCCGGTCGGGATCGAGCATGTGTCGATCAATAGTGGAAAGCGAACATGGTCGAAGCCTTTCGCGCAAGCTGACGAACGAGAAAATCTCGAGAAAGTGCTCGCAGGACGGCGCGTACCGCCCCTATCAGGGCAAATCCCCGGCCGAACATGGTGCCGCGACGCGCCGGGTACCGAACAACAGGAGCGGGGGTGCTCAGTTCGTCTGGATGGTGAAAGATGAGTGCTGCGCCATATTCATATGGAAACTCGGTAGGTCCTAACAAGGACCGACCGGATGGAGCGGACGCGACACCGCGCGTCCCACCACAATGAGGAGCACACCTTGTCAGACCTGATCCAGGGGCCCGCGTCTCAGCCGAACGCCGACACACCAGGCGTCTCCGGAGGGGCCTCGTCACCCGCTGCGAACGCGCAGCCCGGCACCGACGGCCGGGTCCGCGTCATCCGCGAAGGGGTGGCTTCCTATCTGCCGGACATCGATCCGGACGAGACCAGCGAGTGGCTCGAATCGTTCGACGGCCTGCTGGACCGGGCGGGCCACGCCCGCGCTCGCTACCTGATGCTGCGCCTGCTCGAGCGCGCCGGCGAGAAGCACGTCGCGATCCCCGCGCTCACCTCGACCGACTACGTCAACACGATCCCGACCGAGAACGAGCCGTGGTTCCCCGGCGACGAAGAGGTCGAGCGGCGGTACCGCGCCTGGATCCGCTGGAATGCCGCGATCATGGTTCATCGCGCCCAGCGACCGGGCATCGGCGTGGGCGGTCACATCTCGACCTACGCGTCGTCCGCGGCGCTGTACGAGGTCGGCTTCAACCACTTCTTCCGCGGCAAGGATCATCCCGGCGGCGGCGACCACATCTTCGTCCAGGGGCACGCCTCGCCGGGCATCTACGCCCGCGCGTTCCTCGAGGGGCGCATCCCGGCAGAGCAGCTCGACGGGTTCCGCCAGGAGGCCAGCCACGCCCAGTCCGGCGGCGGCCTGCCGTCGTACCCGCACCCGCGTCTGCTCCCCGACTTCTGGGAGTTCCCGACGGTGTCGATGGGCCTCGGGCCCATGAACGCCATCTACCAGGCGCGTTTCAACCACTACCTGCACGACCGCGGCATCAAGGACACCGCCGACCAGCACGTGTGGGCGTTCCTCGGCGACGGCGAGATGGACGAGCCGGAGTCGCGCGGTCTCGCGCACGTCGCGGCCACCGAGGGCCTCGACAACCTGACCTTCGTCGTCAACTGCAACCTGCAGCGTCTCGACGGCCCGGTCCGCGGCAACGGCAAGATCATCCAGGAGTTGGAGTCGTTCTTCCGCGGTGCCGGCTGGAACGTCATCAAGGTCGTGTGGGGCCGCGAGTGGGACTCGCTGCTGCACGCCGACAAGGACGGTGCGCTCGTCAACCTGATGAACGAGACGCCGGACGGTGACTACCAGACGTACAAGGCCAACGACGGCGCCTTCGTCCGCGAGCACTTCTTCGGTCGGGATCCGCGCACCAAGGCCCTCGTCGCGGATATGAGCGACCAGGAGATCTGGAACCTCAAGCGCGGCGGCCACGACTACCGCAAGATCTACGCGGCGTACGCGGCCGCGATGGCGCACAAGGGTCAGCCGACGGTCATCCTGGCGCACACCATCAAGGGCTACACCCTCGGCAAGCACTTCGAGGGTCGCAACGCGACGCACCAGATGAAGAAGCTGACGCTCGACGACCTCAAGCGTTTCCGCGACATCCAGCGGATCCCGATCTCCGACGCGGAACTCGAGAAGGATCCGTACCTGCCCCCGTACTACCACCCGGGCCCGGATTCGCCGGAGATCCAGTACATGCTGCAGCGCCGCAAGGCGCTCGGCGGTTTCCTGCCGTCGCGCCGCACCGACGCCGCGCCGCTCGCCCAGCCGGACGACAAGACGTACGCGCCGGTCCTGAAGGGGTCGGGCAAGCAGGAGGTCGCGACGACGATGGCCGTCGTGCGCATCCTCAAGGAACTGTTGCGCGACAAGGAGATCGGCAAGCGCATCGTCCCGATCATCCCCGACGAGGCCCGCACGTTCGGCATGGACTCGTGGTTCCCGTCGCTGAAGATCTACAACCGCAACGGACAGCTGTACACCTCGGTCGATGCCGAACTGATGCTCGCCTACAAGGAGAGCTCGGTCGGGCAGATCCTCCACGAGGGCATCAACGAGGCCGGCTCGACGGCGTCGTTCACCGCGGTGGGCACGTCGTACGCCACGCACGGCGAGCCGATGATCCCGGTCTACATCTTCTACTCGATGTTCGGGTTCCAGCGGACCGGTGACGGCCTGTGGGCGGCGGCGGACCAGATGGCCCGCGGCTTCGTCCTCGGCGCCACCGCCGGCCGCACCACCCTGACCGGCGAGGGCCTGCAGCACGCGGACGGCCACTCGCTGCTGCTGGCGTCGACCAACCCGGCCGCGGTGTCCTACGATCCGGCGTTCTCGTTCGAGATCGCGCACATCGTGAAGGACGGCCTGCGTCGCATGTACGGCGGAACGCCCGGCGTGGACGGCTTCGGTGGAGAGAACATCTTCTACTACCTGACGGTCTACAACGAGCCGTACCAGCAGCCCGCCGAGCCGGAGAACCTGGACGTCGACGGCCTGCTCAAGGGCATCCACCTGTACAAGCGGGCCGAGAACTCCGGTCCGCGGGCCCAGATCCTCGTCTCGGGCGTCACGATGCCCGAGGCTCTGCGCGCGCAGCAGTTGCTCGCCGACGACTGGGGTGTCGCCGCGGACGTGTGGTCGGTGACGTCGTGGGGCGAGCTGCGTCGTGAGGGCATCGAGTGCGAGCGCGAGGCGCTGCACAACCCGGGCGTCGACGCACCGCAGCCGTACGTCACCCAGGTCCTCTCGCAGGCGCAGGGTCCGTTCGTCGCGGCGTCGGACTGGATGCGGGCGGTGCCGGACCAGATCCGCCAGTGGGTCCCCGGCTCCTACACCACGCTCGGCACCGACGGGTTCGGCTTCTCCGACACCCGTCCGGCCGCGCGCCGGTTCTTCAACGTCGACGCCGAGTCCATCGCGGTCGCGGTGCTCTCGTCGCTCGCGAAGTCCGGCGAGCTCGACCGGTCGAAGGCCGTCGAGGCGGCGGCGCGCTACCGGATCGACGACGTGCTCGCCGCGCCGGAGCAGACGTCGGATCCCGGCGTCGCGTGACGCCGAGCCGATCGAACTGATCGGCCGCGCCCGACGCGGAACACGCTGAACGCCCGTCGCCGGCACGAGTGTCCTCGGACCTCGTGTCGGCGGCGGGCGTAAGTTCCTTTTCATGGCCGCGGATCAGCCCGAGACGTCGAATCCTTCCCCGCCCGCGCGCGCGGAGCAGCCGAACCCGCCGCAGCCCCGACGGGCGCGCTACCAGCCGCCGGCCCCGAACCCCACGGGACGGCCGAGCCGCGACTCCTTGCCCGACGCGCTGTTGCGCCGCGTCAAGCAGTTCTCCGGCAGGCTGTCCACCGAGGCGATCGCCGCGATGCAGGGTCAGCTGCCGTTCTTCGCCGACCTCGACGCCGAACAGCGCGCGAGCGTGCAGATGATCGTCCAGAGGTCGGTCGTCAACTTCCTCGAATGGCTCACGGACTCCGACAGCGACATCCGGTTCACCATCGACGCATTCCAGGTGATCCCGCAGGACCTCGCCCGGCGGCTGACCCTGCGGCAGACCGTCGACATGGTGCGGGTGGCGATGGAGTTCTTCGAGCAGCGCCTACCCGCGCTCGCCCGCAACGACCGACAGCTGGTCGCGCTCACCGAGTCGATCCTGCGGTACGGCCGTGAGCTCGGCTTCGCGGCGGCGTCGGTGTACGCGAGCGCGGCCGAGTCGCGCGGTGCGTGGGACACCCGGCTCGAGGCCCTCGTCGTCGACGCCGTCGTCCGCGGCGACACGGGATCCGAGCTGCAGTCTCGAGCCGCGACCCTGAACTGGGACGCGACCACACCGGCGACAGTGATCGTCGGCACTCCCCCGCCCGAGGAAAGCCTCTCGGTGATCGGCACAGTGCACACCACCGCCCAGAAGCATGGGCGGGCGGCGCTGGCCGTCGTCCAGGGCGAGCGGCTCGTGATGGTGGTGAGCGGCGAGTTGCACGGCACCAAGGGCGCCCACGAATTCGTGCACGAGCTGATGGAGAGCTTCTCGGACGGTCCAGTGGTGATCGGTCCGACCACCCCGACGCTGGGCGCCGCGCACTTCAGCGCCGTCGAGGCGCTGGCCGGAATCGAGGCTGTCGTGGGCTGGCGAGGGGCACCTCGTCCCGTGTTTGCCGCCGAGCTGTTACCCGAACGTGCACTGCTCGGAGACATCGCCGCTGTCGCCGCCCTCAACGAGCGTTTGATACAGCCGCTGTCGACCGCCGGCACCGCCCTCGCGGAGACTCTCGACGCCTATCTGGACTCCGGTGGTGCGGTGGAGGCGTGTGCCCGTCAGCTGTTTGTTCATCCAAATACGGTTCGGTACCGATTGAAGCGCATTTCGGAAATCACGCGACGGGATCCGACGAACCCACGCGACGCGTATGTGCTCCGCGTCGCAGCGACAGTCGGCCGACTTGCCCAAACGCGCGTTCAATCCGCGACTTCCGACGCATCCGTCGCAAATTTCACATTCCGGAATGTTGGGGCGTAACACTGGAGCGCCCGAATCCGATAGCGCGCGCCGACGTGCCTTTTTGTGGGGAACCTACAAAACACCTGTCCAGAGTTCATCCCCGACAACATCTCGCGCGGACCCGGTGAACGTGTTCTCTTGTAGGCGTGATTTCGTTGCTAGCCCCGGGTCAGGGCTCCCAGACACCCGGCATGCTCAGCCCATGGCTCGAGCTGCCGGGCGCACACGATCGCGTGGCGTTGTGGTCGAAGGCTTCCGGTCTCGACCTCGAGCGCCTCGGTACCACCGCGTCGGCGGAGGAGATCACGGACACCGCCGTGACTCAGCCGCTCGTGGTGGCCGCCGCCCTCCTCGCGTACGAGGAGCTCGAACGCCGCGGACTCGTCCCGGCGGACACCATCGTCGCCGGTCATTCCGTCGGTGAACTCGCCGCTGCCGCTGCCGCCGGAGTCCTCTCCGCCGACGATGCGGTGATGCTCGCCGCGATCCGCGGCGGCGAGATGGCGAAGGCGTGCGCGCTGGAGCCCACCGGCATGTCCGCGGTCCTCGGCGGCGACGAGGATGCGGTCCTGTCGCGGCTCGAGGAACTCGACCTCACGCCGGCGAATCGCAACGCGGCCGGTCAGATCGTCGCGGCGGGTCGCCTCGACGCTCTCGAGCAGCTCGCAGCGAATCCCCCGGAGAAGGCCCGCGTCCGCGCCCTACCGGTCGCGGGGGCGTTCCACACTCGGTTCATGGCACCCGCGCAGGACGCCGTCGCCGAGGCCGCGTCGCGGATCGCACCCAGCGATCCCGTCCGCACCCTGCTCTCCAATTCTGACGGCGCGCCGGTGGCCTCCGGCGCCGACGCCCTGACTAAGCTGGCCGCGCAGGTGACCCGACCTGTGCGTTGGGACCTGTGTACCGCGAGCCTGCGGGCCGCTCAGGTCTCGGCGATCGCGGAACTTCCTCCGGCAGGCACCCTCATCGGGATCGCCAAGCGCGAGATGCGCGGCACACCGACCGTGCCGCTCAAGGAGCCCGGAGATCTTTCCGCACTGACCGAATTCACCGAAGACGGTTAGCTCGCCGCGCGCTCACGATGCGCGTGCCCGGGTCGGCCCCGGCCGATCCGAACCCGAAGACACGAAACAACGAAGAAGGGAGCCACGTAGTGGCCGCCAACCAGGAAGACATCATCGCCAACCTCGCCGAGATCATCGAAGAGGTCACCGGCATCGAGCCGTCCGAGGTCACGATCGAGAAGTCGTTCGTCGACGACCTCGACATCGACTCGCTGTCGATGGTCGAGATCGCGGTCCAGACCGAGGACAAGTACGGCGTGAAGATCCCGGACGAGGATCTCGCGAGCCTGCGTACCGTCGGCGATGTCGTCGCCTACATCCAGAAGGTCGAAGCCGAGGGCGGCGAGGCTGCCGAGACCGTCAAGGCCAAGCTCGAGGCCGCGAAGAACGACGACGAGTGAGCCAACCGTGACCTCCGCTTCTACCAGAGGGAAATTCCCCAATATCGTCGTCACCAGCCTCGCGGCTACGACGTCGGTTGCCGGAGATGTGGATGGCACGTGGAAGGGCCTGCTGGCCGGTGAGAGCGGCATCGACGTTCTCGAGGGCTCGTTCGTGGAGGAATTCGACCTACCGGTGCGGTTCGGTGGCCAACTCAAGGTCCCGTTCGACGACGCACTGAGCAGGGTCGAGATCCGACGGATGAGTTTCGTCGAGCGTCTCGCTCTAGTTCTGGGTCGGCAGGTCTGGCAGAACGCCGGCAGCCCCGAGGTCGACAAGGATCGACTCGGGGTTGTCATCGGCACCGGACTCGGCGGCGGCGAGGCTCTCGTCGACGCCGTGGACAAGCTGCGCGCAGGCGGTTACCGCAAGGTGTCGCCGTTCGCGGTTCAGATGGTGATGCCGAACGGTCCGTCGGCCACCGTCGGACTCGAACTCGGCGCGCGCGCCGGTGTCATCACGCCGGTTTCGGCGTGTTCGTCCGGGTCGGAGGCCATCGCGCATGCGTTCCGCATGATCGCGATGGGCGACGCGGACATGGTCGTCACGGGTGGAGTCGAGGGCAACATCGACTCCGTGCCGATCGCGAGCTTCGCAATGATGCGCGCGCTCAGCACCCGCAACGACGACCCGAAGGCGGCCTCGCGCCCCTTCGACAAGGACCGGGACGGGTTCGTCTTCGGTGAAGCCGGCGCCATGATGATCCTCGAGACCGAGGAGCATGCGAGGGCACGTGGGGCGACGATCCACGCTCGACTGCTGGGCGCGGGGATCACCTCCGACGGCTACCACATCGTGGCACCCGATCCGGAAGGCACCGGGGCGGCTCGCGCCATGACCCGGGCCATCGAGACCGCAGGTCTCACCAAGTCCGACATCAAGCACATCAACGCACACGCCACCGCGACTCCGATCGGCGACATCGCCGAGAGTCTGGCCATCAAGGCAGCGGTCGGCACGCACGCTGCGGTGTATGCGCCCAAGTCGGCTCTGGGCCACTCGATCGGCGCCGTCGGCGCCCTCGAGGCTGTGCTCACAGTCCTGAGTGTGCGTGAGGGCATCATTCCCCCCACGCTCAATCTGGACAACCAGGATCCGGAGATCGATCTCGACGTCGTGAAGGGTGAACCCCGCTACGGCGACATCGATTTCGCGATCAACAACTCGTTCGGTTTCGGTGGGCACAACGTCGCGCTCGCCTTCGGCCGGGCATAACCCAGCCGAACTCGCTGGATCGCCAGGTGGGGGCCCCGTACCCGGGGTCCCCACCCCCGAACCTTCGCCCCATGTGGGCTTGCTCAGGAGGACACGATGACCGTCTTGGCTCCCGCGACGCAGTCCGAAGCATCGACCGATCCGCGCGATCCGCTCGCGCGTCTCGCCAAGCTGTTCGATGCCGGCACCGTCGCTCCCCTACACGACCGTGACAAGTCCGGTGTGCTCGCCGCAGCCGGCGAGATCGACGGCGTGCGCACGATCGCCTACTGCTCGGACGCCACCGTCATGGGCGGCGCGATGGGCGTCGACGGCTGCAAGCACATCGTCGCCGCGATCGACACCGCCATCGCCGAGAAGGCACCGGTCGTCGGCCTGTGGCACTCGGGCGGCGCCCGCCTCGCCGAGGGTGTCGAGGCCCTGCACGCCGTCGGCCTGGTCTTCGAGGCGATGGTGCGCGCGTCGGGTCTGATCCCGCAGATCTCGGTGGTGCTCGGCTTCGCGGCCGGCGGCGCCGCCTACGGTCCCGCACTGACCGACGTCGTGATCATGGCGCCCGAGGGCCGCGTATTCGTCACCGGACCGGACGTCGTCAAGAGCGTGACGGGCGAGCAGGTCGACATGGCGACCCTCGGTGGCCCCGACACCCACACCAAGAAGTCCGGTGTCGCCCACATCGCCGCGCGCGACGAGGACGATGCCTACCACCGCGCCCGCCGTCTGGTGTCGATGTTCTGCGAGCAGGGCGAATTCGATATCGCTGCCGCCGAGCACGGTGACACCGACCTGCGCGCACTCATGCCGGAGTCGGCCAAGCGCGCGTACGACGTGCGCCCGATCGTGCACGAGTTCCTCGACAACGTCGAGGGCGAGTCGAGCTTCGAAGAGCTGCAGGGCAACTGGGCTCGCAGCATCGTCACCGGTGTGGGTCGCCTCGGCGGCCGCACGGTGGGCGTGATCGCGAACAACCCGCTGCGCCTGGGCGGCTGCCTCAACTCCGAGAGCGCCGAGAAGTCGGCCCGCTTCGTCCGGCTGTGCAACGCGTTCGGCATCCCCCTCGTCGTCATCGTCGACGTCCCCGGCTACCTGCCGGGTGTCAGCCAGGAATGGGAGGGCGTCGTGCGCCGCGGTGCGAAGCTGCTGCACGCGTTCGCCGAGGCGTCGGTCCCCCGCGTCACGCTGGTCACCCGAAAGATCTACGGCGGCGCCTACATCGCGATGAACTCCCGTGCACTCGGCGCGACCGCCGTGTACGCGTGGCCCGAGTCCGAGGTCGCGGTCATGGGCGCGAAGGCCGCGGTCGGCATCCTCCACAAGCGTGCTCTCGCGGCCGCCCCGGAGGAGGAGCGCGAGGCTCTGCACGAGCGTCTGGCCGCCGAGCACGAGGCCATCGCCGGTGGCGTCGGCCGCGCCATCTCGATCGGTGTCGTCGACGAAACGATCGATCCCGCCAAGACCCGCAGTGTCATCACCGCGGCGCTCGCCGCTGCCCCCGCGAACCGCGGACAGCACAAGAACATTCCGCTGTAAGCCTGCAGCGATTCGAAGGGCCCCGCGTCGTCGACGCGGGGCCCTTCGCGGTTTCCGAGCCGCGTGCGCGTCCGGGATCCCGAATCGGACGAAAACCGCAATCGTAGATCTCGCAACGACTTTCGAAGAATACGTGCGAATCTCGGCGCACGACAACGACCTTCGTGACCGCGCCCGGCAAGCGAATTCGTGCGACCGGGGTCTAGCCGACGTTGCGATGCAGCCAGGTCACTTCCGCCCCTTCGCCGCCGCTGCGGTAGGGCTCGAGCACGTCGTCCCACGGAGTGCCCAGTGCATGCTCGACGGCGCCGGCGAAGTCGTCGCGCCCCTTCGCCAGCAGCGCGCGCAGTTGCATCTCGCCGACCACGACGTCCCCGTTCGCGCTCATGGCACCGCGCCACAGCCCCAGTCCCGGCGCATGCCCGAATCGTTCGCCGTCGACGCCGTCGCTCGCGTTCTCGGTCACCTCGAAGTACAGCAGCGGCCACGCCCGCAGAGCGCTCGCAAGTCGGGCCCCGGTGCCCACGGGACCGACCCAGTCACAGGTTGCCCGGAGTGTGCCGTCGGATGCGGGCTGCGCGGTCCAGCGCAGGTTGGGGCGGGCATCGAGGATCGAGCCGAGCGCCCACTCGACGTGTGGACACACGGCCGCTGGCGACGAGTGGACGTAGATCACTCCGGTCGTCGCGTCCGCGAACTGGTTCAACGAGCGCACTGCAACACCTCCAGCCTCGACGAGGGACGTCTTCCCCAACGACCTCGCCCGAATCCGGAGCCTCGTGTGCCGCACCGCGACACACAGTGCATCAGTGTGCCCTGTGATGCCGCTGTTACGCCAGTGATAGCAGTAAATTGATCTACCCGCGCGGCCGCAGCTCCCCCAGCACGGCATCGCTGACGTCGGGCCACAGCGGCTTGGCCCAGTCACCGAAGGCCCGGTCGGTGAGCACCACGCACGCCGCGTCGACCTGGGGATCGACCCAAAGGAATGTGCCCGACTGGCCGAAGTGTCCGTAGGTGTCCGACGAGTTGCCGGCACCGGTCCAGTGGGGGCTCTTGCCGTCCCGGATCTCGAAGCCGAGGCCCCAGTCGTTGGGTCGCTGCGGGCCGTATCCGGGGAGCAGGCCCGCGAGCCCCGGGAACTGCACGCGGGTCGCGTCGGTGTGGGTCTGCGGCGAGATCAGGGTCGGCCGCAGGAGTTCGGCCGCGAACGCTGCGAGATCGCGCACACTCGCCTGGGCCCCGTGTCCGGCCGGACCGACGAGCGCGGAGTCGGTCATCCCGAGGGGGGCGAACACGGCCTCGGCGACGTAGTCCGCGAAGGCGATCCCGGTCTCGGCCTCCACGAACTCGGCGAGCACCTCGAAACCTGCGCTCGAGTAGATTCGTTTGACGCCCGGGGCGGCCTGCACCGCCCGGTCACCGAACGCCAGCCCCGACGCGTGCGCCAGCAGGTGCCGCACCGTCGACCCGGGCGGCCCGGCCGGCTGGTCGAGTTCGATCGCCCCCTCCTCGACCGCGACGAGGGCGGCGTACGCGCACAGCAGCTTCGTCACCGACGCCAGCGGGTACACGCGCCGCGGGTCCCCGAAATGCGCAACGCCTCGGCCACCGTCGTAGACGACGGCGGCCGAGGCGTTGTCCACCGGCCATTGCCCGATCCGATCGAGAGTCTGCACCCGATCAGATTACGAGAGACGCCCGATCGGCGATTTACCAGTCCGCTTCGGTGTAGCGGATGACACCGCGGATGTTCTTGTTGTCGAGCATGTCCTGGTAGCCCTCGTTCACCTGCTCGAGCGAGTAGGTGTTGGTGACCATGTCCTCGAGGTTGAGCAGACCCGCCCGGTACAGGTTCAGCAGGTTCGGGATGTCGACGCGGGCGTTGCAGCCACCGAAGATGTTGCCCCGCAGATCCTTCTGCAGCATCGAGAACAGGAACGAGTTGAGCTTGACGTCCATGTCGGCGATGTGGCCCATGGCGGTGACGACGCAGCGGCCGTTCTTGGCCGTGAGGGTGAGGGCCGGGTCGACGTACTCACCCTTCATCTCACCGACCGTGATGATCGTCTGCTGGCACATGCGGCCCCACGTGATCTCCATGATCGGCGCGATTGCCTCGGCCATGGACGGGAAGGCGTGCGTGGCACCGAACTTGAGGGCCTGCTCGCGCTTGAACGGCGACGGGTCGATCGCGAACACGTGGCGCGCACCCGACGCCACGGCGCCCTGCAGCGCGCTCATGCCGACACCGCCGACGCCGATGATGGCGACCGAGTCGCCCGGCTTCACCTCGGCGATGTGCGTCGCCGAACCCCACCCGGTCGGCACGCCGCAGCCGACGAGGGCCGCGAGCTCGAACGGGATGTCCTTCTCGATCTTGACGACGGAGGACTCGTGCACCGTCATGTAGGGCGCGAAGGTGCCGAGCAGGCACATCGGGATCACGTTCTCGCCGCGCGCCTGGATGCGGTAGGTGCCGTCGGCAATGGCCTGACCGCTGAGCAGCCCCATGCCGAGGTCACACAGGTTCGAGTGGCCCGACGAACACGACGGACAACGTCCACACGCCGGGATGAACGAGAGCACGACGTGGTCGCCCACCTCGAGATCCTTGACGCCCTCGCCGACCTTGGTGATCACACCGGCGCCCTCGTGGCCACCCATCGCGGGGTAGGACGGCATCGGCGTCGCACCGGTGACGATGTGGTGGTCGGAGTGGCACATGCCGGCGGCTTCCATGCGGATCTGCACCTCGCCGGCGACCGGGTCACCGAGTTCGATCTCCTCGACCGACCACTTCTCGTTGACGCCCCACAGCAACGCGCCCTTGGTCTTCATTGCAACCGTCCTTCCATACCTGACTACCGGTGGCTGTGACGATAGCCACAAATCTTTCAAATTGAAACATGTTCTAGGCGCCCGGTAACGAAGCGACCGCGTCGGATGCGGGTTTACGCAGGTCGCGGCCCCGTATCGCGAACAGACGCACTTGGACAGTCGACCGTTAGAACGCCGTCCGGACAGTTGTCCTGGGGCTTCGTCGCCGCTCCGCGCGCATCTGGACATCGTTCACGGCGACGTCGTCGGACGTACACGGCGCGGTACCCCGCACGACACCGTCGGCGGTGAGGGTGTGCACCCGAGAACAAACCGACCGCGCACCACTTCGATGCGATCAGGAGATCCGTGCCGATGACCCTCGCTCGCCAGACTGCTTCTGCCGCGCTTGCCGCGCTGACCCTCGCCGGCACCATTGCCGCCGGCACCGCCACCGCCGCCCCGCAGTCGAGCGTCGCCCCCGCGTCGCTGTGCGGTTCGGCCGCCCCGCTCACGGGTTCGCTCTCGACGGGATCGCTGGGTGCCGGCGGTTCCCTGGCGGACCCCGCGTACCTGTGCGCGAAAACCGGGGATCTCCTCGACGTGCGCATCGGCGACGTCCGCGCCACCCAGCCGTCCCTCGGCTACGACGAGGTCTACTACAAGCTCGGGCGCTACACGCGCGGCAAGGACGCGATCAACAAGAAGTTCGACGACTGGTGCGAGGCGAACGGTCAGTTGAAGGCCGCCACCGCCGCACCGAATGCGTCGCTGTCGGATCCCGCATCGTTCACGTGCGAGGTTCCACTCGGCCAGGAGACCGCCGACACCATCGCACCGATGAAGACGGTGGTGATCGGCCCCGGTGGGCGCCCCTACCTCACCGACGGCCACCACACCCTCACGTCGATCTACGAACTCCCCGACGGCGGACCGGACCTGCACGTCCGACTGCGCGTCCTCGACAACCTGAGTGACCTGTCGACCCAGGACTTCTGGGCCGAGATGAAGCAGAACAAGTGGGTGTGGGACCGCGACGTGGACGGCAATACCGTTCCCGTGGAGAACCTTCCGAAGGGCGTCGGGCTCGCCAACTTCGCGGACGACCGTTACCGCAGCCTCATGTACTTCGCGCGGGACATCGGATTCACCGCCGGCACCATCCCGTTCCAGGAGTTCTACTGGGGTACATGGGTTCGCGGCGCGTCCGGCGTCGACCTGAGCACCTGGAACCGGGGCGACCTGACCAGCTACCTCGACACCGTCAAGAAGGTCACGAAGGCACAGACCGCCCTCACGGCCGATTCGGTGGTCGAGGCCGGCTTCACCGCTCGTGAACTCGGCGCCCTGCCCCAGTGGAACGACGGAAAGGCCGAGACGAAGGGCGAATTCGCGAAACTGTCCAAGCCGTACTCGGACGACAAGCCCGGAAAGCTCGCCTACGCGCTGGAGTACAAGAGCGGACTCCGCTGACACAGCAAGCACCCGACCGGACGGCGCCGGGCCACGCGAGATCGCGTCGCCCGGCGCCTTCCTGCGCATAGGGGTCACGACTCCACGCAGCTTACGAATCTTTCATGGTCGCG
Organism: Prescottella soli; assembly: GCF_040024445.1. Taxonomy (NCBI): domain Bacteria; kingdom Bacillati; phylum Actinomycetota; class Actinomycetes; order Mycobacteriales; family Nocardiaceae; genus Rhodococcus; species Rhodococcus (subgen. Prescottella) soli. The sequence continues at coordinate 5,166,462 of NZ_CP157276.1, read as the reverse complement.
CGCACGGCCGGTGGCGTAGCCCGTGTACGTGCGGCGCCCCTAGGACAAAGGCCCCTAGATCGATGGGGCGTTCTCCCCTACCCCGGGTGGGACCTACGCCGGCATGGTTGTAGGGCAATTGGATGTCGAAGCTCTACCCGGGGTTGGTGTGAAGAGGTTTCTGCCGTACTTCTCGAAGGCCACGACGGCCGAGAGGGTGTATCACGTGTTCGACGATTGCCCCGTCGGCGCACAGATCCCGAAAGGGGCTCGCGCACCTGGCGTAGGTCCGGGCGGTGAGCTCTATCAGAAGTGCGGGCTTTGTCAGGACTGGGACGACGAGCGTGATGGTGAGCGGGCTCGGCGTCGGGCGCAGTGCGATCTCGAGTGGATCCTGGGGTTCCAAGCTCTGATGAAACATGATTCGGGGCAGGCGAAGGCTGTCGAAGACTAGTCGCGGGCTCGGTGTCGGCCGATCGAGTAAGTGCCTCCCACGTGCGGGCTGACGCACGACAGGTTGCGTTTCCAGCGCTATCGTCAGTCGACGACGGGGATTCAGAACGCGTCGTCAGGTGGAACGAAGCGAGCAACGGAGTGGTAGTGGCGTGCGTGTAACGAACGACGCCGGATCGATCATTGCCGGCGGTGTGTTCTTGGCGAGCGCGCTCGGAGCGCCGGCAGCTGCGGACGGCTTCGGCGGACTGTCGATCTATGTCACGGCCGGCGCGGCATCGGCGGCATACCTGGCCTGGACGGCCGTCGCCAGCCAACGGGGCAGGCCGTGACACCGGACGAGGGCGACGCTGTCGGGGCGGAATACGAAAGGCCCTCGCCGCCCTCATCGGAACGCGGGCATCACCTGCAGGCACCTGGGTGGGGCGGGCGGGGCTCGAACCCGCGACCAATGGATTATGAGTCCACGGCTCTAACCGACTGAGCTACCGCCCCGTGCCGCGGCGAGATGTCGCCGACAGCGGAATCGTACCGCCAGGGTTCGACGGTTCCCGCCTGCGGGGTGGCGCATGTCGCACGGGAGTCCGGAACTGTCGGTGGCTGGCAGCAGACTGACGGACAGCGCCGGCGAGCACCGAGCTCCGGCGACAGCCGAAGGACCGTCAATGAGTAACTGGACCACCCGACCGATCTGCGCGTTCGATCTGGAAACCACTGGCCGAGACCCGCTCTCGGCACGGATCGTGACCGCGTGCGTCATCACCGTCGACGACGACGGGCCTCGGCCGCGGAACTGGATCGTGGACCCGGGTGTCGACATCCCGGCGGACGCGAGCGCGGTGCACGGCATCTCCACGGCGCACGCCCGCGAGCACGGCCAGAACTACACCGCGGGGTATCGCGAGATCCGGGAGGCTCTCACGGACGCGTGGGCGGCCGGCCACGCAGTCGTCGCGTTCAACGCCGCCTACGACCTCACCGTGATGGACGCCGAGGGCCGCCGTCTCGGCTTTCCCCCGCTCGACGACTACGGCCTCGTCGTGGACCCGTACGTGATCGATCGCGAGGTGGACCGGGAGCGTCGCGGCAAGCGCACGCTCGGCGCCCTGTGCGAGCACTACGGGATCGATCTCGGTTTCGCGCACCAGGCGGAGGCGGATGCGCTCGCGGCGTCCGAGTTGGCCCGCCTACTCCCCCAACGGTTCCCTCAGCTCGCGGATCTCGACATGATGGCCAGCCAGACGACGTGGCACGCCGAGCGCCAGCGCGACTTCCTCGAGTATCTGCGCCGCGAGGGCCGGGACACGTCCGACGTCGACGGCCGGTGGCCGATCCGCACCGCCGCCTGAGAGCGGGGCGGGCCGGACCGCGCCCGCTCTGCGAGGATGCGGGTACCGACGACCGAACCGGGGAGGATTCGCCGTGGAAGAACACACCGCGACGCTGCCGCTGGCCTACGACCTCACGTGGACGGTGATCGCCGTGCTGTGGCTCGCCCTGGTGATCGCGACGACCGTTTCCGTACTCCGCGCCCGGCACACGCCCGGCGCCGCCAAGATCGCCTGGATCCTGCTCGTCGTCGCTCTGCCGATCCTCGGCTCGCTCGCGTGGTTCACGCTCGGGAGCAAACCCGCCGAGCGGGGCGGGCCCGCCCCGTCCTGACGGCCGCCGGTCGGAACACCCGACGAAGACAGGGAACGAAACAAGGAAGGCCCCCACCCGTGAGGGTGGGGGCCTTCCTTGGGAGCTCCCCCGGCTGGACTCGAACCAGCAACCGTTCGATTAACAGTCGAATGCTCTGCCAATTGAGCTACAGGGGATTGTCCTGCTCGGCGCTGCCCTTTCCGGCGGCGCCTGAGAAACTGTAGCCCATACCCCCACCCAAGTACCAAATCGCCTGAACAATGGCCGATCGGGCAGGATGTACGCAGGCACTTCGACGGGAGGAATCCGGAAATGTTGCGGTTGTTGGTAGGGGTTGCGGCGGGCTATGTCCTGGGCACCCGGGCCGGGCGGGCTCGGTACGAACAGATCAGCAAGGCAGCCAAGGCCGTGGCGACCAGTCCTGCCACGAAGAAGGCGATCGAGGTGGGCCGGCAGAAGCTGTCGGATTCGCTCAGCACGCAGCCGAAGCTCGAGCCGATGAAGCCGATCGACGAGAAGACCACGATCCTGGTCCCGCAGGACCAGTTGCGGCGGACCTAGCCGGCGACCGCGGCGGGGGTCAGGCGATGCCCTCGCCGCTGGTGTCGCCGATCGCCTGATCGAGCAGGCTGCGACGGTACTGCTCGAGCGCCACGAGATCGCCCAGCAGGGAATGGAATTCGTCGGAGTCCGTGGTCGGCGAGATGCGCTGCAGCTTGGACTTGAGCTCGGCCACCTGCTCGCCGACCCATACCTCCTGCAGCCGGGCCAGCACGCCACGGATGTAGCGGGGTGCGGTGTCGTCGTCGGCAGGCAGCGGTTCCACTGCGAGTTCCATCACGATCGACTGCACGACGAGGTCGTCGGCCGCGCGGCCGACCGCGTCGACCCATTCGGCCCCGCCGAGGCCCGCCGACGTTCCGCCCGCGGTGCCGACCGCCTCGCGCACCGCGGCGTACGCCGGGTGGGTGAAGGTCTCCGCCGGGAGCGAGTCGAAGACGGTGCCGGCGATCGCGGGGTACTGCAGGGCCGCCTTGAGCGCGTCCCGCTGCGGCCACAGCGCGGGATCATTGGGCCGCGGCCGCGACACACCCGGCGCGGGCCTCGCGGCGGCCGCGGAGGGCGACTCGGCGACCGGTCGCCGCTTGGCCGGCGCGGCGCCCCCGCCGCGCGCGAACTTGCGCGCCTCGTCCCGGACCCGGCGTCGCAGGGTCGGGATGTCGTCCCATCCGACCCACCCGGACAGCTGCACCGCGTACTGATCGCGCAGCGTCGACTCCTTGATCCGCGCCACCACCGGAACCGTGCGCCGCAGCGCCTCGACTCGACCCTCCGCGGTGTCCAGATCATGTTCGGCGAGAAGCGATTTGACGACGAACTCGAACATCGGGGTGCGCCTGGCGACGAGGTCGCGGACGGCCGCGTCACCGGACTTCTGACGCAGCTCGCACGGGTCCATCCCGTCGGGCGCGATCGCCACGAACGTCTGCCCGGCCATCTTCTGGTCGCCCTCGAACGCCTTCATCGCGGCCGCCTGGCCGGCGGCATCGCCGTCGAAGGTGTAGATCACCTCACCGCGGAAGTAGCTGTCGTCCATGAGGAGTCGGCGCAGCATCGCGAGATGCTCGTCACCGAACGCGGTGCCACACGACGCGACCGCGGTCTTGACGCCGGCCAGGTGCATGGCCATGACGTCGGTGTAGCCCTCGACGACGACGGCCTGGTGACCCTTGGCGATCTCGCGCTTGGCCAGGTCGAGCCCGAACAGCACGTTCGACTTCTTGTACAGGATGGTCTCGGGGGTGTTGACGTACTTGCCGGGCATGGTGTCGTCGTCGAACAGCTTGCGGGCGCCGAAGCCGATGACGTCGCCGGCGAGATTGCGGATGGGCCACAGCAGCCGCCGATGGAACCGGTCGATCGGTCCGCGTCGGCCCTCCTTCGACAGCCCCGCGGCCTCGAGTTCCTTCGCGTCGAAACCCTTCGCCATCAGGTGCTTGGTGAGCGTGTCCCAGCCGTCGGGGGCGTAGCCGCAGCCGAACTGGGCTGCCGCAGCGGCGTCGAAGTTCCGCTCGGTCAGGTAGTCCCGGGCGGCCTGCGCGTCGGGCTCCTTCAGCCGGGCCGCGTAGAACTCCTGCGCGGCGGCGTTCGCGGCCACGAGCCGTGCCCGGGTGCCGCGGTCGCGCTGGACCGACGGCCCGCCGCCCTCGTAGGAGATCTGGTAGCCGATGCGGTCGGCGAGCTGCTCGACGGCCTCGACGAAGCTGACGTGCTCGATCTTCTGCAGGAACGAGTAGACGTCGCCGCCCTCGCCGCAGCCGAAGCAGTGGAAGTGGCCGTGATTGGGCCGCACGTGGAACGACGGGGACTTCTCGTCGTGGAAGGGGCACAGCCCCTTCATGGAATCGCCGCCCGCGCGCTTGAGCGAGACGTACTCGCCGACGATGTCCTCGATCCGGGTGCGCTCGCGAACGGCCGCAATGTCTCTGTCTGGAATTCGGCCGGCCACGAAGGCAGTCTAGGCCCTTCGCGTGGAGGTGCACCTACCCCCAGCTGGCCTGGGCCCCGAGGCTCTGCTTGTCGATCCGCTCGAGCCGGCTCTCGGTGCACGACGCGATCTGGTCGACGATCACGCGCACCCGCGCGGCGTCGTCGCCGGCCGCGTTCCAGGCGGGCAGGAAGAGCGGATCCAGACCGGCCGGTGCGGTCCGCAGCAACCACTCCGCCACCCGGTGGACCCGGTCCCGCTGCCGATCCTGGCGATTCTTGTGCCCGGCGTCGGACATCACGTAGTGCAGCGCCACCGTCTTGAGCAGCGCCACCTCGGCAGCGACGATCGGCGGCACCTCGAGGTCCGCCTGGTAGCGCGCGAGCGGGGCGGGACCGGTGACGGCCCGGGTGCCGCTCACCGCGGCGGATGCGAACCGGCCCACCAGCTCGCTGGTGAGGTTCTTCAGCGCCACCGAACTGGTGAGGGTGCCGTCGTAGTCCCCGACCGCGGCCACCACCGGCAGCCGCGACAGTCGCGCGGCCGCCTCGACCAACTCGTCGACGATCAGGCCCCGGAACTGGGCGGCCCCCAGTTCGGCCAGCGCCCGCACCTCGACGCGGTCCGTGAGCACGCGCAGGTCGATGCGGCCGGCGATCACGCCGTCCTCCACGTCGTGGACCGAGTAGGCGACGTCGTCGGCCCAGTCCATGACCTGTGATTCCAGACACTGCCGCCCGTCGGGGGCGCCGTCGCGCACCCACGCGAGCACGTCCGCGTCGTCGTCGTACGCCCCGAACTTCGCGCCCGGCGCGGGGCGCGTCCACGGGTACTTGATCGCGGCGTCGAGCGAGGCCCGGGTCAGGTTGAGCCCGACGCTCCGGCCCTCGGGGTCGAGGACCTTCGGCTCGAGGCTGGTGAGGATCCGCAGGTTCTGCGCGTTGCCCTCGAAGCCGCCGCACTTCTCGGCGACCTCGTCGAGCGCCTTCTCGCCGTTGTGGCCGTACGGCGGGTGCCCGATGTCGTGGGCCAGCCCGGCGAGGTCGACGAGGTCCGGGTCGAGCCCCAGCCCGTCGGCGATGCCGCGACCGATCTGCGCCACCTCGATCGAGTGCGTCAGCCGGGTACGCGGGGTGTCGCCGTCGCGGGGACCGACCACCTGAGTCTTGTCGGCCAGCCGGCGCAGCGCCGCGGAGTGCTGCACGCGCGCGCGGTCGCGGGAGAACGCCGACCGATGCTGGGAAGCCTCGGCCGCCGGGACCAGCCCCGCGGTCTTGGGCGCCTCCGGCACCCGTCGTTCCAGATCGTGCGCGGTGTAGCCCGCGCGTGCCGCCGGACCGGTCACTGTCCCGCCGTGTACGGGAAGTCCGCCGAGAAGTGGGTGAGCTGATACCACAGCAAAGCGCCTGTCTCCCTGGTGATTCCGTGCAGCTGCGACTCGCGTGTCATGACCGCGGGACCCTGCCGGGTCGGTGCCGTCCACGCCTCGATACCGGCGTCGCGTGCCATCGTCCGGGTCCGCAGCGAATGCCACGGGTCGCTCACGAGCGCCGCCGAACTCATCCCCCGCTGCCCCATCTCGCGGCTGACGGCCTCGATGCTGAGCAGGGTGTCCGAGCCCTCCTCGACCGCGATGATCGCGTCCGCGGGCACGCCCTGGTCGATCAGGAAGTTCTTGCCCGACGCGGCCTCGGTGTACAGGTCGCCCTCCTGCTTGCCGCCCACCGTGATGACGGCGGGGGCCACGCCCTCCTCGTACAGCTTGCGGGCCTGGTCCAGCCGGGCCTCGAACACCGACGACGGCGTCCCGGCGTACTGCGCGGCCCCCAGCACGACGATCGCGTCAGCCGGGGTGGTGTCGGTGATGCGCGCCACCTGCCACACCCGGACCGCGGTCCCTCCGACGAGCACGACGCCGATCAGGAGCGCGCCCAGCACCAGTCGACTGACCCAACGCCCGACCGCGGCACCGAACGAACGGCGCGGCGCGGGACGCGGGTACAGCTCCGGCGGGTCGTAGCTGGGCGCGGTACTCACTCCCCGATTCTGCACTACGCCCCTCCCCGTGCGCGGTGTACGGACAGGTACAACGCCGCGGGCCGCTGCACGCGGGCTGCTCGGAAGGCCGCGCCGAGGCCCGATCGGTCGGCGTCGACGGTGCTCGAGACGTCCACCGACGGCCCGACACTACCGAAGACCTCAAACCACTGCCCCCACACCCGAACCGGGTGAAGGGGCGGTGGGCGGCTCAGCTCAGTCGATCACCACTGCTGAATGACATCGAAGTGGCTACCCCAGATCGCGGGATCGTTCACATCGAACTGCATGTATCCCCCACGAGCGGCCGCCTCCTCGATCAGCTGCTGAGTCGTAGCGTCCACGTACGGCAGCGGAGAGTCGTAGATCGACCCGTCACCGAGATAGACGGCGACCTGATCCTGGGGCAGGACAGCGTCGATCGCGTTGCCAGCGCCCAGATCACGCAGTACCCGAGTCTCGTTCTGGTCGAACGAGATCCCCTGGTAGCCCTCCCCTGAGCGCAGGGAAACGGCCGACGCGGCGCCGGCCACACCCACCATCAGCCCTGCCGCAGCAGCGGAAATCAGAGCAGCAGCGATCATGCGAGTACGAGACTTCAAGAATTCCCCTCCAGACTCCAGCCGAAATACCGGCCGGTCAGTTCCCAATCGGCCTCGCATCGTAGCCCGAACTCCCGGATGCAGGGCCTTGGCCATCCGTTGCGGCACCGGTGCGCGTGGTGGCGTCAGTCGGTCGTCCTCGGCGCGTAGGCGGCCCGGACACCAGGACTCAGCCGAGACCGTCCCCGAACTGCGCCCGTGCACCCTCGACGATCGCGGCGGGATCCTCACCGGTCACCTGGGCGACCCGGTTGGCCAGATGCCAGATCATCCCCAACATCTCTTCCACCATCCCGTAGACGTCGCCGGGATTGTCGATCGTCTTGGCGAACTCCTCGAGGTCGAGAATCTGTCCATCTCTACCCACCACGTGTCCGAACGGACCAGCCATCGAAGCCCCCATCTGGAAGTTGTCGTCGTTTCGCGGCACACCCGCACGTTCAGCAGACGGGCCGGCGAACCGCACCGATCGGAAGAGCCTTCTTCGACACTGCCGAATGCGGGCGGAGCTACCAGCATGCGCTGGTAGCTCCGCCCGCATTCTTCCCCGAGCTGCGTCAGCTCATGTTGCCGATCACGTTGTTCAGGATTCCGCTGACCACGTTGGTCATCGAACCCTGCGGGTCGGTGACGGATCCGAAGACCTGACCGGATCCGGTATTCACCGAACCGAAGCCCAGATCCTCGAGGCTGCCCGAGCCGGCCTCGACGGGGTTCGGCGGACGGACAGTGACGCACACACCCATCGGGTCGATGTTCCAGTTGCCGGCCGCGAGCACGATATTGGTGCCGGCGCCGCTGTCGAGTTTGGTGCCGACTGCAACGTTATCCGGGACCTTGTAGGTGGTCTCCAGTGCGATGACCCCGCCACCGGCCGTGGTCCACCCGCCGCCCTTGACGATCACGGAATTGTTGGCGACGATGGCGGTACCGGTGACGTCCTCCCACTTCTGATCCCCGATAAGCCATTTGACGTTCAGGCGAGCCTTCACCAACTGGAAACCTGCCGGGTGGAAGTCACGGATCTCGTTGACGAGCGCTCCCGAACCGGACACCTTGGTGACGTAGGTGACGGTCTGCCCCGGCGCGACCTTGCCGTCGCCGACAACCTCTTTGCTCAGGGTGTACGGCGTCCAGAGGGAGCCGGCCCACTTGCTGGTGACCGACTGGTTGAGCGCGCACGCGGGCGCAGCCTGCGCCACCGACGCTCCCAGGCCAACAGTGACGCCGGCGGCGAGGAGGGCCAGAGAGGCGGTTGTGGCCACGGCGTGGCGGAGTGAGCGGCGTGACATGTAGAACTCCGTTCAGTGGGTTGTACAGATCGTGGAAACTCGGGCAGAACTATATCCAGCTTTTCTGAACGAGTGTCCAGTTTGAGAAACAGTCGCGGCCGCCCGAGGCGTCGCCGACGCCACACCCGATAGATTCGTCGCATGGCCCACGCTCTATCGCGTCCCCACGTCAGCCCCGACCGCAGACACCGCTCACTGACCATCGCGGTCGTCGGCGCGCTGCTCTCGCTGGTGATCCTCGCCTTCACCCCCGGGGCCGCATCCGCCGAGACGCCGATGCGGCTGCCCGAGCACATCACCGACGTGTCCGGGGTCCTCGACGCCGGGCAACGCTCGGACGTCCAGGCCGCGCTCGACAGCCTGTACGACGACCACAAGGTGTCGTTGTGGGTGGTGTACGTGGCCGACTTCGACGGGATCTCCCCCGACGCGTGGGCCCAGAACACCGCCAAGATGAGTGGGCTCGGTAACCGCGACGCGCTGCTGGCGGTCGCGACCACGGACCGGTCCTACTACTTCGACGTGCCCCAGGCGCTGTCGGAGATCACAAACGCGGAGATCGATTCGATCAACCAGGACTCGGTGGAACCGGCCCTGCGCGAGGAGGACTGGTCGGGAGCCGCGATCTCCGCGGCGGGCGGACTCGCGGACGCGATGACACCCACCCACACGACGCTGAAGGCCGTCGGCATCGGGGCCGTCGTGCTCGTCGTCGTCGGTCTCGGCGTCTACCTCTATTCGCGCAGGAAGCGCGGCGAACGGCTCGAGCAGTCCGTGGCCGCCGCCCGAGAGGTCGATCCCACCGACGCCGACGCGCTTGCAGCGCTGCCCCTTCCGGCACTGGACGCGCTCGCGAAGGACGCGCTGGTCGAGATGGACAACGCGATCCGCACCAGCGAGGAGGAACTGAACCTCGCGGTCGGCGAGTTCGGCGCCGACAGCACCGCCCCGTTCACCAAGGCGTTCGAGCAGGCCCGGGCGACCCTCGCGTCGGCGTTCACGATCCGCCAGCGCCTCGACGACGACATCCCCGAGACGCCGCAGCAGCAGCGGCAGATGCTGGTCGAACTCGTCACGACATGCGCCCGCGCCGACAAGGAACTCAATGCCCGTGTGGCCGAGTTCGACTCGATGCGCGACCTGCTCCTCGACGCCCCGGCCCGCCTCGACGCGCTCACCCAGTCCGTCGTCGCGTTGACCGTTCGGGCCCCCCAGGCGGACGCGACGCTGTCCACCCTCCGCACGGAGTTCCCGGCGTCCGTGCTCGCCACGATCGAGCACAACCCGGACATGGCGCGGGAACGGATCACGTTCGCCGAGCAGAACATTGCGGCCGGGCGTGACGCGACCGAGTTGCCGGCGGGCAAGCAGGGCCCCGCGGTGGCTGCCATCCGCGCGGCCGAGGGCGCGCTCGACCAGGCCCGCACCCTCCTCGACGCGATCGACCGCGCCGACGCCGACATCCGGCACGCCATCGCCGCACTGCCCGACGCGATGGTGGACGTGCAGCAGGGGATCTCGACGGCAGCCGGGCTCGCCGCGCAGGGTGGGCAGAAGCTCGCCGACGCGAAGGCCGCGGCAGAGGAGGCGCTGCGGAACGCCCAGGCCACCAAGGACACCGACCCGCTCGGCAGCTTCGGCAAGGTCGTCGAGGCGGACGCGAAACTCGACGCCGTCCTCGCCGAGGCGCAGGAGGCCAAGCAGCAGTCCGACCGCGCCCGGGCCCGGCTCGACCAGGACCTCACCGCCGCCCAGTCCCAGGTGACGGCCGCGGCGGACTTCATCTCGACCCGCCGCGGCGCCGTCGGCGCGGAGGCCCGCACGCGACTCTCGGAGGCGCAGCGGCACCTGCAGGCGGCGCAGCAACTGGCCGACTCGGATCCGTCGCAGGCCCTGCAGCACGCGCAGGCCGCGACCCAACTGGGATCGCGGGCGCTGTGGTCGGCCCAGGCGGACGTGAACCGGTACCAGGACGACCAGCGCCCGCCGAGCGGCGGCACCCGCGGCGGGGGCGGCAACGCCGCCGGCGCGATCCTCGGCGGCATCCTCATCGACAGCGTGCTGCGCGGTGGCCTCGGAGGGGGCGGCAATTGGGGCGGGCGCGGCGGCGGCGGCTGGGGCGGCCCCGGCCCGGGATCGTTCGGCGGACCGAGCAGTTCGGACCGCATCGGCCGCGGCGGCGGCGGCCGCTTCTAGAACGACGAAGGCGCGGTGCCCGGGAATCGAGTTCCCGGGCACCGCGCCTTTCGCGTGGTGGTGTCAGGCGCCGATCAGACGCTGGGCGAGGTAGCCCTCCACCTGATCGAGGGCGACGCGCTCCTGCGCCATGGTGTCGCGCTCGCGGATGGTCACGGCCTGGTCGTCGAGGGTGTCGAAGTCGACCGTGATGCAGAACGGAGTGCCGATCTCGTCCTGGCGACGGTAGCGGCGGCCGATGGCGCCGGCGTCGTCGAACTCGATATTCCAGTGCTGACGCAGCGTCGTCGCGAGATCCTTCGCCTTGGGCGAGAGGTCGGCGTTGCGGCTGAGCGGCAGCACCGCGGCCTTGACCGGCGCGAGGCGACGGTCCAGCTTGAGCACCGTGCGCTTGTCGACGCCGCCCTTGGCGTTGGGCGCCTCGTCCTCGGTGTACGCGTCGACCAGGAAGGCCATCAGCGAACGGGTGAGGCCGGCTGCGGGCTCGATGACGAACGGCGTGTAGCGCTCACCGGACGTCTGGTCGAAGTAGCTCAGGTCGGTGCCCGACGCCTTGGCGTGGGTCGCGAGGTCGTAGTCGGTGCGATTCGCGATGCCCTCGAGCTCGCCCCACTCGCTGCCCTGGAACTGGAAGCGGTACTCGATGTCGACGGTGCGCTTGGAGTAGTGGGACAGCTTCTCCTTCGCGTGCTCGTACAGGCGCAGGTTGTCCTTGTTGATGCCGAGGCCGGTGTACCAGTCCATGCGGTAGTCGATCCAGTACTGGTGCCATTCCTCGTCCTCGCCCGGCTTGACGAAGAACTCCATCTCCATCTGCTCGAACTCGCGGGTGCGGAAGATGAAGTTGCCGGGGGTGATCTCGTTGCGGAAGCTCTTGCCGATCTGGCCGATGCCGAACGGCGGCTTCTTGCGCGACGTGGTGAGGACGTTCGCGAAGTTCACGAAGATGCCCTGCGCGGTCTCCGGGCGCAGGTAGTGCAGGCCGGTCTCGCTGTCGACGGGGCCGAGGTACGTCTTGAGCAGGCCGGAGAACGCCTTGGGCTCGGTCCACTGGCCCTTGGTGCCGCAGTCCGGGCACACGATCTCGGTCATCGGCACGGCGTCCGGATCGTCGAGCTTGTTCTTCTCGGCGTACGCCTCCTGCAGGTGGTCCTGGCGGTGGCGCTTGTGGCAGTTGAGGCACTCGACGAGCGGATCGGTGAACACCTCGACGTGGCCCGACGCCTCCCACACCTGGCGGGGCAGGATCACCGACGAGTCGAGGCCGACGACGTCCTCGCGGCTGGTGACCATGTTGCGCCACCACTGCTTCTTGATGTTCTCCTTGAGTTCCACGCCGAGCGGACCGTAGTCCCAGGCCGACTTGGTGCCGCCGTAGATCTCACCGCATGGGTAGACGAGGCCACGGCGCTTGGCGAGGTTGGCGACGGTATCGATCATGGACTTGGGTGCCACTTGGCTGCTCTCCATCTGGGTAATAGATGCGTGGTTCACGTGCGGATTTCGCCCGTCCAGACTATCGGTAGCCGAGGAGGCGTCCCACGCGCCCGGTTGACATGCATATTCGTGCATATCAAAATGGAATTGATTTGCAATAAGGCGGAGCGGTCCGACTCGTTCGACCGCATGTGAGGAGCTGCACAGTGAGTGTTGCCGACGCGGGCGACCTGCGAGCCGAGACACACGACCACGGGCCGTGCGCCGAGACTCCCGCGGCACCGATGCCGTCGAAGGACACCCTCGTCACGGCCGGCGAGATCCTGCGCGCCCTGGCCGCGCCCGTGCGGATCGCGATCGTGCTCCAGCTGCGCGAATCGCAGCGCTGCGTCCACGAACTCGTCGGAGCGCTCGGCGTCACGCAGCCACTGATCAGCCAGCACCTGCGAGTGCTCAAGTCCGCCGGCGTCGTCCACGGCGAGCGCATCGGCCGCGAGGTGATGTACCGACTCGTCGACGACCACCTCGCGCACATCGTCATCGACGCCGTCGCCCACGCCGAGGAAGAAGGATGACCGAGAACGTGACGGACAGCACCGCCCCGCGCGCCCGCGCCGTCGTCGGCGTGCGCTCCACCAAGCAGCGCAGCGCCATCTCGGCCCTGCTCGACGAGATCAGCGAGTTCCGCTCCGCCCAGGAACTGCACGACGAACTCCGCAAGCGCGGCGAGGGCATCGGCCTCACGACCGTGTACCGGACGCTGCAGACGCTCGCCGACGCCGGCACCGTCGACGTCCTCCGCACCGACACCGGTGAATCGGTCTACCGCCGCTGCTCCTCCGGACACCACCACCATCTGGTGTGCCGCGCCTGCGGCTACACCGTCGAGGTCGACGGGCCCGCCGTCGAGCAGTGGTCCCAGACCATCGCCGACAGCAACGGCTTCACCGACGTCAGCCACACCGTCGAGATCTTCGGCAACTGTCGCGACTGCTCGAAGGCCCAGTAGGCAGCGGTCTACGCCGACAGGCCCTTCCGGGCCTCCTCCACGCCGGACAGCACCAGCAGCAGCATCGTCGCGAGCGGCGCGTCGGCCAGTCCCGTGGCCGGGAACGTGTACCGCAGCACGACGTCGGCGAGTTTGCCGTGGGCGATCACGCTGATCGTGCCGAACTGCGCCTGCGCGTTACGCTCCGCCACCCGCTTGTGCAGGGCCGGCTTCAGCGTCCGGTCCCACGCCAGCACGCCGGTCAGCGACAGCACGTCCAGGCCGTCCGCGAGGGTGACCGCCCGCAGCGAGCACAGCGCACCGCCATACTCGAACCGGAGCGAGCCGTCGTCGTCGGCGTCGACGGCCGCGAATCCCTCGAGGGCCGCGCGGGTCCGGACCTGCAGCGCCTCGGCGGCGTCGGCGCTCACTGGTACTTCACTCCGCCGAAGCGACGGTCACGCGACGCGTACTCCACGCACGCCGCCCACAGGTCGCGGCGGTCGAAGTCGGGAAACAGCTTCTCCTGGAACACCATCTCCGCGTAGGCGGACTGCCAGATGAGGAAGTTCGACGTCCGCTGCTCACCGGAGGGGCGCAGGAACAGATCGACGTCGGGCATGTCGGGCTCGTCCAGGTACTTCGCGAACGACGCCTCCGAGATCTTGTCGGGATCGATCTCACCGGCCGCGGCACGACGGGCGATTTCCCGTGCGGCGTCGACGATCTCGGCCCGGCCTCCGTAGTTGACGCACATGGTCAGCGTCATCACGGTGTTGTCCTCGGTGAGCTCCTCGGCGATCTCGAGCTCCTTGATGACGCTGCGCCACAGGCGAGGTCGGCGCCCCGCCCAACGGACCCGCACCCCCATCTCGTGCATCTCGTCGCGACGACGGCGGATGACGTCGCGGTTGAAGCCCATGAGGAACTTGACCTCGTCGGGGCTGCGCTTCCAGTTCTCGGTGGAGAACGCGTACGCGGACAGCCACTTCACGCCGATCTCGATGCAGCCGGCGACAGTGTCCATGAGGACTTCCTCGCCGCGCTCGTGTCCCGCGGTGCGGGGCAGTCCGCGCTCCTGCGCCCACCGTCCGTTGCCGTCCATCACGAGAGCCACGTGGTTGGGGATCAACTCGGGCTGCAGGATGGGCGGGCGGGCACCCGACGGGTGCGGGGCGGGCGGGCGGATCACCCGGTCAGGCTGAGCTTGCGGTTCGCGTCGTCGAATCACGCTCCCCATCCTGCCTGACCGCCTCGGTGTCCCCCACCGCCGCATGCGGTCGGGATCGTTCGATCAGCGGCAGCGTGCGTAGTTGCCGTTCGAGGTGCCACTGCAGGTGCGCGGCGATGAGTCCGCTGGCCTGGCTGCGCATCGCGGGGGTCGCCGTCTCGGCGTCCTTCCACCGCCCGTGCGCGAGTGCGTCCATGAAGTCGAGTACCCCGGCCGACGGGGTGGCCGCGCCGGGCGGGCGGCAGTGCACGCACACGGCGCCACCTGCGGCGACATGGAAGGCGCGGTGCGGGCCCGGCGCCGCGCAGCGCGCACAGTCGGTCAGGGCCGGCGCCCAACCCGCGTACCCCATCGCCCGCAACAGGTAGGCGTCGAGGATCATTTCGGCCGGCCGGGTCCGCTCCCCCACCGCCCGCAGCGCCCCGACGGTGAGGCTGTGCAGCCGCGGGGCCGGGGCCCGCTCCTCGCCGGCCAGTCGCTCCGCGGTCTCGAGGATCGCGCAGGCGGTGGTGTAGCGGCCGTAGTCGTCGACGATGTCGGCCCCGAAGGCGTCGACGGTGCTCACCTGGGTGACGACGTCGAGGCTGCGCCCGGGATACAACTGCACGTCGATGTGCGCGAACGGCTCGAGTCGGGCGCCGAACTTGGACTTGGTCCGCCGCACCCCCTTGGCGACCGCGCGCACCAGCCCGTGCTGCCGGGTCAGCAGGGTCACGATGCGATCGGCCTCGCCCAGCTTGTGCTGGCGCAGCACCACCGCATAGTCCCGGTACAACCTCACGTGCCCAGTCTCCCACGTCGCCCCGACGGCGCCGCGGAACACTCAACGACGCACGTCAGGCCCGTCGATCGCGATCCGCAGGGCATCGAGCGTCGTATCGACGTCCGATTCGTCGTTGAAGTAGTGGAATCCGACCCTCAACCGGTTGCCGGTGACGGTCGCCGCGATGCGGTGCCGGTGGAACGACGCGGTGACGCTCTCCCCGTTCGGGGTGTCGACCGCCACGATGTGCGAGGGCGCTCCCGCGTTGGCGTCGAGGCAACCGAGAGCCGCCGCCCCGTCCCTGAACCGCTGCGCCAGCCCGAGACAGTGCGTCTGCGTCGCGGCACGCTCGAGGCCCGACAGAACCGCGAGCGCCGCCTCGGCCCCGATCCACGACAGCCACGCGGGAGACGTGTCGCATCGGGACGCGTCGGACGCCTCCCGGTAGCCACCACCGAAATAACCCTGCGAACTGCCCGTGCTCTTCCAACTCGGCGCCAGAGGCCGCAGGTCCGCGACCCGGTCCGGCCGCACCACCAGCCACGCGGTACCGCGGGGACAGAGCATCCACTTGTACCCGTGGACCGCAACGTAATCCGCGGCGAGTTCGTCGAGCCGACTGTCGAGGACTCCCAGCGTCTGGGTGACGTTGACGAACAGGCGGGCGCCGACGTCGTCGGTCGCCCGCCGCAGCGACGGCAGATCGACGCGCTCCCCGTCCAACGTGATCACCTCGCTCACCGCGACGAGCGCGGTTTCGGGTCCGATCGCGGCGAGCAGGACGTCGGTGCGCGACAGTCCGGCCACCCGCGGGACGACTCGGACCCGGACGTCGTCGCCGAGCACGCGCATCCACGGATAGAGGTTGCTGCGGAACTCGTCCTCGGCCACCACGATCTCGCCGCCGGGAATCGTGGTGGCCACCGTCGCGGCCGCCTCCGAGAGCGACCCGAGCGTCGCGACGGTTTCGGTCTCCACCCCGAGGTAGTCGGCGAACAGTTCTCGGGCGCGGGGTGCGGCGCGGTCCCAGTCGAGCCAGTCGAACGTCCCGGAGGTCCAGTCCTCCAGCGCCCGGGTGAGGGCCGCGGTCACCGGGCGCGCGGCGGGTGGCGCTCCCGGTGTGTCGAGCCAGATCCGTTCGCCCAGTGCGGGAAACAGTGCCCTGAACTCCGAGTGGTTCATTCCGGGATCGCCACCACTGCCTCGATCTCGACGGCGAGCTCCGGCGCCGCGAGTGCGGCGACGATCGCGGCCGAATGTGCCGGATAGACGCCGTCGGGGTACCACCGGGCGAACACCTCGTCGCGGGCGAGGGCGAACTCGCGGAACGAGTCCTCTCCGACGAGGACGGTCAGCATCTTCACGATCTTGTCCGGGCCGACCCCGAGGGCCGCGAGAACGGCCTCGAGGTTCTCGAACGTCCGGGCCGTCTGCGCCCGGCATCCGCCCGGCACGATCGCGCCGGTCGCGTCCGCGCCGACCTGCCCGGAGACGAACGCCAGCCGGTGCCCGGCGGGAACGACGGCGACGTGGCTGAACTTGCCCATCGGGGGTGCGACGTTCGCCGGGTCGAAGTAGTTCACGAGTCGATCTTCCTTTCACTGGAGAAAACGATCTTGCCGAAACCTCCGGCGTGCGCCATCTCCGCGAGCGCCGACGGTACATCCGTGAGTGGTCGGACCGAGGCGACGACCGGGCGGATCGAGTGCCGCACGACGAAGTCGAGCATGTCCGCGAACTCCTCCTCGCTGCCCATCGAGGTGCCGATGATCTCGATCTGACGGAAGAAGACCTCCCGCAACGACATCGGAACATCCGCGCCCGTCGTGGCACCGAACGTGACGAGCCGTCCGCCCGGCCGGAGTGCGCGGACCGCGGCACCGAACGCCGCGGTTCCGACACCGTCGAACACCACGTCCGCGGGCCGGGTGAGTGCCGAATCGAAGTCCTCGTTCCCGACGACGGCATGGGTGGCACCCAGTTCGAGCGCGCGATCCGCGGCGGCACGGCTGCGGCTGGTCACCGTCACCTCGGCGCCCGCCGCGACCGCCATCGCGAGCGCGATGGGCGCGACCCCACCACTGATACCGGTGACGACGAGGTGCTCGCCGGCACGCAGGCGCGCCCGCGAGAAGAGTCCGCGGTAGGCAGTCAGCCCGGCCAGTCCGAGCGCGGCCGCCTCGTGCACCGACAGGTGCGCCGGCACCGGGTGGACGTTTCGTTCCGGCACGCACACGAACTCGGCGAACGTCCCCGGTCGAGGACCTCCGAGAATCTCGGGGACCTCCGGGACCTCGCCGGTGCGGGGCCAGCCGAGGCAGGGGTTGATCAGCACGGTGCGGCCGCGGAGCCGACCGTCGACGCCGGCTCCGACCGCGTCGATCGTCCCGACACCGTCGGCGCCGATGACGAGCGGCTCGGATCCCTCTTCGCGCCGGTCGATCAGGAACAATTCGTGACGGTTGAGTCCGGCCGCGGCGACGGCCACCCGGACCTCGCCGGCAGCCGGGCTCGGGGTCGGCAACTCGGTGACGGCCATCCCGGCGACGCCGGGCGGCCCGGCATGCGTGGCGGCGATCACGACGTCACCTCCTCGGGCGCCTTGCCGGTGCGGAGCGACACACCGAGGGTCTCGGGTGTGACGAGCGCTGCCAGCAGGCTGACGAGCGCACCCGCGGCGAGATACGCTGCCGGCGCGTAGGTGGAGTGGGTGTAGCTGACGAGCGCCGTCGCGACCAGGGGGCCGGCGCCGCCGAAGAGAACGACGCCCAGGTTGTAGCCGATGGCGAGGCCGCTGTAGCGCCGGGAGGTGGGGAACAGTTCCGAGAACAGGGCCGGCTGAGGCGCAAGCATCATCGCGTCGCCGATCAGGATCAGCACGACGCCGAGGAGCACCGTCGCGAACGAACGCTGGTGGATCAGCAGGAAGCCGATCGGGGTGGTGACGACCACCCAGGCTGCACCCCAGAGCAGGAAAGGCCTGCGGCCCACACGATCACACACCCGCGCAAAGGTGACGACCATGACGACCAGGAAGAGCATGGCGACCAGGCCGGCCCCCCGGGCCACCGACGAGTCGATGTGCAGTTCGGTGATGAAGAAGGTGGGGCCGTACACCAGCAGCACGTAGGTGCACATGGTGGGCGCGCACACGAGGCCGCACACCAGCAGGATCGAGCGCCAGTTCTCCCGGAGCGCACTCAGAAGCGGGGACCGTTCCCGAGCGCCACCGGCGGCCATCTCGGTGTATTCCTCGGTCTCCTCGAGCTTGAGGCGCATGTACAAACCGATCATGCCGAGCGGCAGGGCGAGCAGGAACGGAATCCGCCAACCCCAGGACTGCAGGGCGTCTGCGCTGAGGCTCGCCGTGAGGATCAGCGAACTCAGCGCGGCGGTGAACATGCCCAGGGAGATGGTGATCGTCTGCCAGCTGCCGTAGTACGCACGGCGGTGTGCCGGGGCCGATTCGACGACGTACGCCGCAGCCCCCATCCATTCGCCGCCGGCGGAGATTCCCTGGATGCACCGCAGGATCAGGATCAGCAGCGGCGCCGCCACACCGATACTCGCGTAGGAGGGCACGACCGCCATGAGCGCGGTCGCGAACGAGATCATCAGGATGATCGCGGACAGCGTCACCTTCCGGCCGAACCGGTCGCCGATGTAACCGAAGAAGATCCCGCCGAGGGGACGAACGACGAAGCTGATGCCGAAGACGAGGAATGTGAGCATCAACGAGACCGCGGGATCGCCCTTGTCGAAGAACAGGACGGAGAACGTGGCCGCGAAGTAGCCGTAGAGGACGAACTCGTACCACTCGAGGAAATTCCCGATGCACGCGGCGATGATCGCCTTGCGTTTGGCCGGGGACAGAGTGTCCGAATCCGGTTGTGCGACTGCGGGGGTGGCAAGTTGGGACATGGGTCACTCCTGGGTCTGGGATGACGCGGGGACGGGAGAACTACCAGACGGGCGATCCGAACGTCGGGATGTCGGTGACGTGATCGAGGTACGTGCCGTAGTCGATGTCGAGCCGGGCGAGTCCGTACGCTGCACGGACCTCGCTCGCGACAGCGAGCAGCTGCACGGGATCACCGGGGCAGTGCTGGTGCTGCAGCGCCGCCGACCCCACCCGCGAGGGGCGTTCGGACTCGAATGCGAAGGGGATCCGGACGAGACGGCTGATGTCGAATCCGTTCCCCTCCGCGCTCGGGATGAGCTTGAGGGTGTAGTGGGTGGAGAACCATTCCGGGACGAGTTCGCTTGTCGCGCGGGCGTTGTCGAGCGCGACCCGGCCGGCGACCAGGTCGATTCCGGCAGCGTTCCGGATCGAGTACTCGAGACCGTCCGAGGTCTCGTCCAGCTGCACTCGACGCGCCTGCTTCTTCGGCAACCCGAACAGCTCACGCCCGAGGATGCCGTGGTTGAGCCCCTCGACGTAGGTCCCGACGGCATAGGCGCCGTCGCTCCCCCCGTCGTGGCGGCACCGGACCGAGATTCCGCCCTGCATGTAGGCCGGACGCACCTCCTTGGTGCCGTCCGCGGCCGAGAACTCCGCCCCGATGAACTCCGCGGTCCACACCGCGACCTGCGGGCGACCGCCCGGACCGAGCGGCGCCGGCAGGATCGCGTCGAGCACCTCGCCGTCCGTCTCGTACACCAGCGACAACCAGCGCACGCGGACCGATTCGGTTCCCGCCGCGAACAGCGGCGCGAACGCGGGCATCGCGGTGGCCGCCGCCGCGCGCTCGGGTGTCATGCGTACACCTCCGAGCCGTCGGCGACCAGCGCGGCCTCGATCTCGGCGACGATCCGTTCGGCGGTGGGCACGACGGCGTCGACGAGGCTGGGCGCGGCCGGGATTCGCGCCGGCGGGGCACCGATCCGCAGCGGCGGCTGCCGGAGGCCGACACCCGAGCACACGACGTCGGCGACGACTTCCGCGCCGAGCCCGGCGAAGGTGTGCGCCTCGTGGACGACCGCGAGGCGTCCGGTGCGCTGCACCGAACTCCGGATCGCTCCCGTGTCGAGGGGACGCAGCCACCTGGCGTCGATGACCTCGAGGTCGATCCCCCTGGCGGCCAGGGCGTCCGCCGCCTCGAGCACCCGGAACTGCATCGCACCCCAGGTGACCACGGTCATCGTGGTTCCCGGCCGCCGGGTCACGGCGCCGCCCAGCGGTAGCACCGGACCGCCGAGGGCGACGGGCGTCTTGGCGCCGTGGTACAGCGTGCGGTTCTCGATGACGATGGTGGGATCGTCCGACGCGATCGCGGTCAGCAGGAGGTCGTGAGCATCCTGCGCGGTGGCGGGCATACACACCTGGAGCCCGGGCACGTGCGCGAAGAGCGCCTCGAGGCTTTGCGAGTGCTGTGCACACGCGCCCGGAGCACTCCCCTGCTGCGTCCGCACCGTGATCGGCGCGGACAGCGCGCCCTCGGAGACGTACCGGATGTTGGCGGCCTGGTTCACCAGCTGGTCCAACGCGACCAGCGAGAAGTCCGCCCACATGATCTCGACGATCGGCCGTCGACCGAACATCGCCGAACCGATCGCCCCACCCAGAATCGCCGACTCCGAGATCGGAGTATCGAACACCCTGTCGCCGAAGGCCTTCCGAAGCCCCTTCGTGACGCCGAAGACTCCACCGGGGGCGGCGACGTCCTCGCCGAACACCAGAGTGGTCGGGTCTTCGGTGAGTGCGCGGCGCAGGGCCTCGTTGACGGCGCCGGCGTAGGTCAGGTTCTTGATGTCAGGCATAGAGGTGCTCCAGTGCGGTGTGGGGGTCGGCCATCGGATCGCGCAGCGCCCGGTCCGACGCGTCGGCGACCTCACGGACGACGTCGGCCGCCACGGCATCGAGATCGGCCTGCGTCACGCCGGACGCCAGGAGCGACTGCGCGGCGCGGATCAGTGGTTCCTCGTGGGTGATCTCCTCGATCTCACCGTCGGGCCGGTACTGCTGGGCGTCGCCGATGTAGTGACCGACGAGGCGATGCGTCATCGCCTCGAGCAGCACCGGGCCCTTGCCGTCGCGCGCGTGTTCCGCTGCGCGGGAGACCGCTTCGGCAACCTTGGCGGGGTCGTTCCCGTCGATCCGCGCGCCGGTGAAGCCGTAGATGCCGGCGCGCTTGAACAGGACCTCGTTCTTGACCATGTCGACGATCGGCGTCATCTCGGAGTAGTGGTTGTTCTCGACGACGAAGATCACCGGAAGGTTGCGAATGGACGCGAAGTTCATCGCCTCGTGGACAGCACCCTGGTTCAGGGCGCCGTCACCGAAGGCGGCCACCGCCACCCGACCCGAGCCGTCGAAGGTGGCAGCAAGAGCGGCACCCGCGGCGATCGGCGCACCGGCGCCGACGATCGAGTTCTCGCCGTACATCGCGTGCGCCGGCGTGGAGAAGTAGGCCGACCCGCCGCGGCCACCGTTCGCGCCGGTGCTCCGTCCCAGGAGTTCGGCGAGCACTTGGTGCACCGAGGCGCCGAGGGCGAGCGCCCAGCCGTGGCCACGGTAGGTGGGGAACACCGCGTCCCGCGAAAGATCAAGTCCTGCAGCACCACCGACGTAGATGGCCTCCTGCCCGTTGCAGAGGTGGACCGATCCGACGATGTCACCTGCCTTGCGCAGCCGGAGTATCTCGTTCTCGGTCGTGCGGATTCGGTGCATCTCGCGGAAATATCGGAGCAGAACTCGAGACATGTGTCCTCCACAGTCTGATGGTGATTCGGTAGTAGACGGGTGTCGGCAGCGCGACCGCGCGGGTCAGCGGCCGTCGCCCACCGCGCGCAGCGGTGTGGGCGAGGTGGTGCGAAGGTAGGCCGTGGCCCGGTGCGCGACGTCGCGGACGTGCGTGCTCAGCGAACCGAGATCACGGTTGAATCGGGCGGTCGGCGCCGACACCGCGTAGGCGCCCGACGGCTTGCCGTCGACGTCGAAGAAGGGGGCTGCCACGCAGGACACTCCGACCTCGTACTCCTCGGCATCGATCGCGTAGCCACGCTGGGCCACCAGTTTGAGCTCCGTGGCCAGCGTGTCGTGGTTCGGGATCGTGTTCGGTGTCAGCTGCGTGAAGCTGGTGTCGGGGAGCATCGCGTCGACGTCCCGCGCCGGCAGGTGCGCGAGGATCGCCTTGCACGATGCGCGAGCGTGCATGTTGCCGGTGTACCCCACGTCGAGGTTTCCGACGTTCAGCATGTGCAGCCCGCCGATCCATTCCTGCAGCGTGACCGTGCCGTGGTACCAGCCGGAGATGTACACCGTCTCGCGGGTCAGCCGATGCAGTCGGGACAACAGCGCCGAGAGCGTCGGATCGGGACGGGTGTGATCGGCCACCGTCTTGCTCAGTCGTGCGGCACGACTGCCCACGATGTAGGTGCCCTTGGGCAGCCTCGTGACGAAGCCGTCCTCCTGCAGTGTGCGGAGGATGTGATAGCAGGTGCTGCGGTTGAGATCCAGCTGTCGTGCAAGACTTTTCGCCGACGCCGTGCCATCGGCAGCCGCGATGGCCTCGAGGACCTCCAAGCCCCGGGACAGCGTGCGCAGCGTCGTCCCCTGGTTCGAGGCGGTCACGACGTCGTCCGCGATGCGAGGGCGAGAAGCGTCCGCGCCAACACCTGAGCCGACGCGACGACCTCGTCCTCCTCGATCGACTCGTCCGGGCTGTGCGCGAGCGCCGTATCGCCGGGGCCGTAGATGATCGTGGGGATGCCGCGGGGGCCGTACTGAGCGGCGTCGGTCGCGGCGGTCATCCCCACCAGTGGGGTCGCCGACCGGCGTACAGCGTCGACGCTCTCCCGGACCGCCTGCACGAGAGGCGCGCCGGCATCGGTCTGCCATCCCGGCAACTCGTGCTGCCACACAACCCTGCTCGGTCGCTCGCCCCACCCGGCGTCGGCGTCGACCTTCGCCACCAGTGCCTCGATCCGCGCACGCATCTCGTCGAGGTCCTCGCCGGCGGCCACTCCCCAGCGACCGGCCATCTCGGCGGTATCGGGCACTGCCGCCCGCCAGGTCCCCGCGCGCACGGTTCCCATGACGAACGGGACGGGGGTGGGGATGTCCGCGAAGTACTCGTTCCGGTGCACCTCCGCCCGGGCGTCCGCGAGGTCGGAGAGCGCGGAGTGGATACGCATCAGGTGCAGGAAGGCGTCCTGGCCGCGCCACGGTGCCGACGTGTGGGCCGAGACCCCGTCGATCTCGACGCGGAAGAAGAGCAGCCCGGTTCCCGCCGGTGCCGCCACTCCGCCCGTCGGTTCGAGAACCACGGCCGCGGCCGGCCGCTCGATCCGCTCGAAAGCGGCGCGGGTGCCGATGCCCGTCGTCTCCTCGGCGATGACCAACTGGACGGCAACGTCGAAGGGCAGTTCCACGTCCAGGTTTCGCAGCGCCTGCAGCGCGAAGACGCCGGATGCGATGGGTCCCTTCGTGTCGACCGATCCACGCCCGTGAACGCGTCCGCCGCGGCGCAGCCCGCTGAAGGGCGGCAACGTCCACGATTCGACGTCACCCGGCGGCACGACGTCGATGTGCCCGTTCAGTACGACGGTCGGCGCGTCCTCGCGGGGCGGGCGGGGCCACGCGACGATGTTGCACCGGTGGTCGAGCCGCGGCTCCGTGGCCGGATCAGCGCCGCGGCCTGCCGCGGTCAGGTGCAGATGCTGCGTCTCGTGGATCCAGCCGTTCGCGTCGAACCAGCCGGCGAGGAAACCGTGGATCGTGTCTTCGTCGCCGCTGACACTGGGGCACCGCACGGCGCTGGAGAGGAACTCGAGCATCGGCTCCCTCAGCTCCTCGACCGCCTCCTGCAGCCCGCTCACCGCCGGTTCGGTGGCTTCGGTCGTCCGGGTCATCGCAACACCTCGTTCGGTCATCCGTTCGTTCGGTGGACCCACGATGAACTCCGAGCGATGGTTGGGCAACGAGGAAGCCGATCGAGTGTCACTATATGAACTTTCGCCCGGACCGACCACTCCGATCGGCGTCGAAGCCCCTGCCGAGCAGGCATACGTACCGGTCAGTCCAGAACGTGACCCGGGATCGCCCGCACGAAATTTCAGATAGCCGGACGCGGCGCCGAGCGATCTCGATCACGATTCCGATCGGCCCTATCGTGACGCGCCTAGGCAACCGCGCCGCGGGGCACCGATCCGCGGTTCCCCACAACCCTTGGCAGGAGCTTCAGAATGACCGAGGCCACGCTGTACGACCGGCACCGTTCCGTCATGCCCGAGTGGATGTCCCTGTACTACGAGGATCCCCTCGAAATCGTCTCGGGGAAGGGACGTCACGTCGTCGGAGGGGACGGACGCACCTATCTCGACTTCTTCGGCGGTCTGCTCGCGACCATGGTCGGCCACGACATCCCCGAGATCACCGAGGCGATCCGCGCCCAGGCGGGACGCATCATGCACTCCTCGACGCTCTATCTGATCCGCGCCCAGGTGGAGCTCGCGGAGAAGATCGCGGCACGCGCGCCGATCGACGATCCGCGCGTCTTCTTCGTCAACTCGGGATCGGAAGCCGTCGAGACGGCCTTCCTCCTCACCAGTTGTGCGCAGTCCTCGAACCAGGTGATCGCGCTGCGGGGTAGCTACCACGGTCGGTCGTTCGGCACCGTCGCGGCGACCGGGATCCGAGGATGGTCGGCCACGTCGCTCAGTCCGTTGCAGGTGACGTACGCGCACAGCGGGTACAAGTATCGGAGCCCGTTCGGGCATCTGGACGACGACGCCTACACCGCCGCGTGCGCCGACGAACTCCGCACGATGATCGAGACGTCCACCTCGGGGAACGTGGCCTGTTTCATTGCCGAACCGGTGCAGGGGGCAGGCGGTTTCGCGACTCCCCCGGACGGGTTCTTCCTGGCGATGCAAGAGGTGTTGCGAGAGTACGAGATTCCGTTCGTCTCCGACGAGGTGCAGTCGGGTTGGGGACGGACCGGCAGGTCCTGGTTCGGAATCGAGCACTACGGCGTCCGCCCTCAGGCGATCACGTTCGCGAAGGGGTTGGCGAACGGCATGAGCATCGGCGGAGTCGTTGCCGAGGAGTCACTGATGAACTCGCTGACCGCGAACTCGATCTCCACGGCCGGCGGCAATCCGATGGCGATGGCTGCCGGGAACGCGGTACTGGACTACATCGAAGACCACGACCTGCAGTCCAACGCGGACCGCGTCGGCGCGCTGCTCTCCGACGGTCTGCGGGCTATCGGCGCGCGGTGCCCACTGGTCGGTGAGGTCCGCGGCGTCGGGTTGATGATCGGGGTCGAGCTCGTGCTGCCCGGCACCAAGACGCCCGCGGTGCCGGCAACCACGGCCGTCCTGGCCGAGGCACGGGCCGCGGGCCTCCTCATCGGGCGGGGCGGATTGCACGGCAACGTCCTTCGCGTGACGCCGCCGATGACGGTCACCACCGAGGAGGCCGCCGAGGCGCTCGCGACACTGGAGACCGTCCTGATGAAGGTGTCGGCCGCGGTCGACGCGTGACCGTGCGATACCGGGACGGGCCGCAGGACCTGGCACCGCGAATTGGTCCATGCAACCCGTGACAACAGGCATCGGCCTCCGCTACCGCCATGATCTCCGGCGCAGTGGATCGAACGCAGCCAGTTCGGGGGCCACCCGCCCGGTCACGATGCCGTCGGCGAGCAGGCGCCCTGTGGCCGGGCCGAGCGTGATCCCCCACATCCCGTGGCCACCGGCGACGTACACCCGCGGAGAACGAGTGACGCCGATAAGCGGCAGGCCGTCCGGTGTACACGGTCGGGACCCCACCCATTCGTCTCGTCGGTCGTCCAGGTCCGCCCCACGCAGCAATGGACGGGCGGCCTCCACGATCGCCTCGATCCGCCGTCGATCGAGCGGCGCCTCCGGTGAGCGGAACTCCATCATCCCGGCCACCCGAAGCCGGTCCCCGAGCGGTGTGCACGCGACACGCTGCGCCGGAAAGTAGACAGGGCCCGAAGGAACATGCTCGATCGGAACACTGAAGCTGTATCCCCGGCCCGCCTGCACAGGAAGGCCGACGCCGAATCCACGAGCGATGTCGCCCAGCCACGTTCCTGTAGCGAGCACCACCGCGTCGAACGGCCCCTCATCGCCGGTCGAAGTCGAAACACGCACGGCGGCGCCGTCGTCCACCACCGCCGTGACATCGGGGCCTTCGAGAACGAGGCCTCCGCGCTCGCGAACGGCCGCCGCGAGGCTCCCCACGAAACTCGCCGGATCGACGAACCGTTGGCCGTGCAGTCGGATCGCGGCACCGACCCGGTCGGACAGGGACGGCTCCACCTCGCGGGCGTCGTCGCCGGACAGTACGTCGAAGGCGACCTCCTGTCCCGCACCTCGGATGTGCTCGATCTCCTCGAGCAGCACCGCCCGCTCCTGAGCCGTCCGATACGCCGCCAGAAAGGACTTCGCCTCGTGTGTCCTTCCGCCGACGCCGTTCTCCTCGAGAGCGGCGAACGCCGACAGCGCGTGGCGGTTGATCTCGGCCAGCGCAGTCATCGCCGTGCGCCAGCGCGCCGTCGTGCTGTGCAGCGCGAACGAGGCGAGGAAGCGGATCAGGCGCGGGTTCAACGTCGGCGGAACGTAGACGGGCGAGCGCGGGCTGAGCAGGGCCCGGATGCCGTACCGGAGAACCGCCGGCTCCGGCAGTGGGGTGCTGATGCCCGGCGTGATCCACCCGGCATTCCCCCACGATGCGCCCGCCGCCACACCGTCGCGGTCGATCACCGTGACATCGATTCCCCGCTCCTGCAGGAACCAGGCGGTCGACAACCCGACCATTCCCGCACCGACGATCCCGACCCGCCGCGGGGCCGCATGACTGTTGCCCATGTCGTACCTCTCTTCCTCGATCTTCCCAGCCCTTACGAGGATCGACCAGCGGGCGTCGCCCGTCACCGTCACGAAGCGTCAACAACTGCCGCCGAAACAGTGCCGAGAGCACAATCGAATCTTGTTGCTGCCGAGCGGCAATCGGCAACCTGTCCGACAAGGCCCCTGGAGGAAGCATGATCCGCCTGAGCTACCTCATCGAATCCCTGGGCGGTGCCGTGGTGCGCCCGGCGGTGACTGCCCACCGAGATCAGGTCACCGACGTCGTTCTCTACGAGGGTGACCGGATCGAGCCGGGCGGTCGCGGGCACCTGGTGCTCGGACCGGGGATCCACGAGACGTCACGGGCGGTCGACCTCCTGCACAGCGCCGCCCAGGCCGGTTCGTGCGCGGTGGTGTTGCCGGTACCCGCCGCCGCCGAGCCGGACGTGGTGAGTGCGGCCGAATCGCTCGGCGTCGGACTCGTCGAGTTGCTGCCGACGACCTCGTGGACACACCTCGTGTGGCTGATCCGGAGCGTCATCGACCACTCGACCGTCCGTGTCGGCTCCGAGATCAGCGGCGAAAATGTCGACCACGACGCGCTCTTCGGCCTCGCCGACGCCGCGGCCGCGATCGTCGGCGCGCCTGTCACCATCGAGGACGTCCAGTCCCGAGTCCTCGCGCACTCGGAGCTGCAGGACACCGCGGACACCGCTCGGATCTCCACCATCGTCGGACGACGCGTTCCCGAAAACGTGATCCGGCACTTCCGATCTCGCGGGACCTTTCGTCGACTGCACGGCTGCGACGCCCCCATCCGGATCGACTCCGGACCAGAGGGCTTCCTCCCGCGCCTCGTCGTGCCGATCCGTTCCGGTCGGGAACTGCTCGGGTCCATCTGGGTCGTCGAATCCGAACCGGTGTCCGCACATCAACTGCTCGAGCTGACACGCACCGCATCCGTCGTGGCGCTGCACCTGGTTCGGCTGCGCGCCCAGTCCGGGATGGCGCGCCGGATGTCCGCGGACCGCCTTCGCGCGCTTCTGCTCTCGCCCGACGACGGCGTCACCGTTCCCCTTCCGCCGGGACCGTGGCGCGTCGTCGCGCTGGCGAGCGCGCGAAGCGACACCGCTGATACGCAGATCGCGGCGCAGGAGGGGTTCCTCCGTCGGCACGGATGGCTCCAACCACTACTCACGACGCTCGACGACATACCGATCGCGGTCGTCACCGACGCCGGGTCCACGAGGGTCGCCGGGAGTTGGGAATGGTTGCGGACCGCGATCGCCGGCGCGGACCAGGCGAACGCGTCCGCGCTGGCCGGCGGCCCTGCACGCACCCCGGAAGAACTGTCCAGATCCGGTTCGGAGGCACTGGAACTGGTGGCCCTCGCCGGAGTAGGGCGCCTTCATGCTTCGTCGACGACGTTCGAGGAGGCATGGCCCGACATCGCCCTCGCTCGCGCCCGCTCAGCGATCCTGGCAACGCCGTTCGACGTCGGACCGGTGCGGTTGTTGGTCGATCACGACCGTGAGCGCGGATCGGACCTCGTCGCCACGCTCGCCACATACCTCGCTCATTACGGCGAACCCAAGCGCGCCGCTCGGGAACTCCACGTACATCCGAACACCCTGCGCTACCGGATGAGACAGATCATCGATCTCTCCGGACTCGACGTCACGGATCATCGGGTCCGGCTGGCGGCGGCACTCGTGCTCGACTCGACCACCGCCCGCCGACACCGCGGCGCCTGACGCGCCGCAGATCGGTCCTGCGCGCTCGCGCCGCGGGTCAGTCACTGTCGGGTTCGAGGACCATCACCGGGATCCGGCGGCCGGTGGCCCGCTTCTCGTACACCGCCCATGCCGGATAGATCGACAACCCGAGCCTCCACAGCCTCTCCCGTTCCGTCCCCGCCACCTCGTGCGCCCGAACCTCCTGCACCGCACCGCCGGCGACCGAGATCTCGGCCCGCGGGTGAGCGCGCAGGTTGTAGTACCAGGACGGGTTGTCCGCCTGCCCGTAGTTGGAGGCGATGACCACGATCCGGTCGTCGTCGGGCAGCCCGAGCAGCGGGACGGTGCGGCGGACACCGCTGCGCGCGCCCGTCGTCGTGAGCATGACCACCGGCAGACCCGCGAGCATGCTCGTCAGGGTGCGCCGCCCCCCGGTGATCCGGAAGACCGGACGGTCGACGCGGTGCAGGGTGCGCGCGAACAGCCAGGACACCGGCGCCAGGCCGGCAACCGAGCGCAGTCCGCGCTGAATCGGGTTGGCCTGACCATAGGTTCGCGCCTGCGGCATCGGTGTCTCCTCCGGACGGGGCCGTCAGTTCCGGAAGAACCCGAGAGCCGCCCAGGTGTCGAGATGTCATCGTCGCACGCACAGGACACCGCCGCGCCGAAAACGGTCGTGCCGCTCCCCCGATCAGAGGAGCGGCACGACGAAAACGGGCGCGACAGAATCTAGAAGCCGAGGCGACCCAGCTGCTTCGGGTCGCGCTGCCAGTCCTTGGCGACCTTGACGTGCAGTTCCAGGAAGATCTTGACGCCGAGCAGCTTCTCGATCTGCTTGCGCGCCACCGTGCCGACCTCGCGCAGCCGGGCGCCGCCCTTTCCGATCACGATGCCCTTCTGGCTGGGCCGCTCGACGTACAGCAGGGCGTGGACGTCGAGCATCTCGCCCTGCTTCTCGGTGCGCCCCTCGCGTTCGCGGACCTCCTCGATGACGACGGCCAGCGAGTGCGGCAGCTCGTCGCCGAGGCCCTCGAGCGCGGCCTCACGGATCAGCTCGGCCATGAGCGTTTCCTCGGGCTCGTCGGTGAGCTCGCCGTCCGGGTAGAACGCCGGGCCCGGCTCCATCAGCCCGGCCAGGACCTTCACCAGCAGCTCGACCTGCTCGCCGGAGACCGCCGACACCGGGATCACCTCGGCCTCGGGGCCGAGGAGCTTGGAGACCGCCATGAGCTGGGAGACGAGCGCGTCCTTGCTCACCTTGTCGATCTTGGTGACGAGGCCGACGAGCTTGGTCTTGGGCGCCATCTGACGCACCTGCTCGAGAATCCACCGGTCGCCGGGACCGATCTTCTCGTCCGCCGGAATGCACAGGCAGATGACGTCGACCTCGGAGTACGTGTCACGCACCAGGTCGTTGAGACGCTGGCCGAGCAGCGTCCGAGGCCGGTGCAGCCCCGGGGTGTCGACCAGGATCAGCTGGGCGAAATCGCGGTGCACGATGCCGCGGATCGTGTGCCGCGTGGTCTGCGGCCGCGACGACGTGATCGCGATCTTCTCGCCGACCAGCGCGTTCGTCAGCGTCGACTTGCCCGTGTTGGGCCGTCCGACGAAACAGACGAAGCCGGAACGGAATTCGTTGTCGGTCATGTTCACTCCTGGTTCACGTTTCCGTCTTCGTTCATTGCGTCGGCGGCGGCCGACTCCTCGCCGAGCACGCGCTCGACGTACACCGTGCTGATCCGCACGCGGCCGCGCACGTCGGCGCCGCCCTCACCGCGCAGCAGCAGCCCCGCGGCGACGACCTCCGACCCCGGCAGCGGTACGCGCCCGAGTTCGTAGCCGAGCAGCCCTCCGACAGTTTCGACCTCGTCGTTCTCGATCTCGATGTCGAACAGCTCCCCGAGATCCTCGACCGGCAACCGCGCCGAGACCCGGTACGAGCCGTCCCCGAGATCCTCGACCGGCGGGGTCTCGTCGGTGTCGTACTCGTCGGCGATCTCGCCGACGATCTCCTCGATCACGTCCTCGATGGTGACCAGCCCGGCGATGCCGCCGTACTCGTCGACGAGGACGGCCATGTGGTTGCGGTCGCGCTGCATCTCCGCGAGGAGGCTGTCGAGCGGCTTCGAGTCAGGCACGAACACCGCCGGGCGCATCACCTGGGAGACGGTGACGCTGCGGCCGCCGTCGGACGAGTAGTAGGTCTGCTGGACGAGGTCCTTGAGATAGACGACGCCGAGCACGTCGTCGACGTTCTCGCCGATGACCGGGATGCGCGAGTGCCCGCTGCGCACCGCGAGCGACGTGGCCTGGCCGGCGGTCTTGTCGGCCTCGATCCACACCATCTCCGTGCGGGGCACCATGACCTCGCGGGCGGAGGTGTCGCCGAGTTCGAACACCGACTGGATCATCCGGCGTTCCTCGTCGGCCACCACGCCGCGCTCCTGCGCCAGGTCGACCAGCTCACGCAACTCGATCTCGGACGCAAACGGCCCGGCGCGGAAGCCGCGGCCCGGCGTGAGCGCGTTGCCGACCAGGATCAGCAGGCGGCTGACCGGGCTGAGCAGGGAGCCGAGCGCGACCAGCGGCATCGCGGCCGCAAGCGCGATCGAGTAGGCGTGCTGCCGTCCGAGGGTGCGCGGGCCGACGCCGATCGCGACGTAGTCGACGAGCACCATCACCACGATCGTGACGACGACGCCCCACACCGGGCCGATCAACTCGATCAGCGCCCCGGCGAGGAGGACCGCCGCGGCGATCTCGCACAGGATCCGCAGCAGGACCATGAGATTGACGTAGCGGGGGCGGTCGGAGACGATCCGCACCAGCCGCGCCGCGCCGGGACGTTCGTCCTTCGCCAGCTCGTCCACCCGTGCGGGCGAGAGCGTGTTGAGCGCCGAATCGAGGGCCGCGAACAGGCCGCCCAGCGGCACCAGGACGACCGCGAGAACTATGAGGACGACGGCGTCACTCACCGGCCGATCACCGTCCGCCGGATGTCACTGTTCGGCACCGTCGACGAACCCGGTCTTGCCGAGCAGCCGCTGGTCGCGTGCCGCGAGCTCGGCCTCGCGCTCCGCGCGCCGCAGGTCCTCGTACCAGTCCGCCAGCAGCTGGTTCTGCAGGCCGAACATCTCCTTCTCCTCCTCCGGCTCGGCGTGGTCGTAGCCGAGGAGGTGGAGGACACCGTGGACGGTGAGCAGCGCCAGCTCGTGATCGAGCGAGTGGCCGGCCTTCTGCGCCTGATCGGCCGCGAACGACGGACACAGCACGATGTCACCGAGCATCGACGGTCCGGGCTCGGGCGCGTCGGGGCGTCCCCCCGGCTCGAGCTCGTCCATCGGGAACGACATGACGTCCGTCGGGCCGGGCAGGTCCATCCAGCGCATGTGCAGATCGGCCATGGTCGCCGAATCCACCAGCACCATCGACAGTTCCGCCGCGGGGTGGACGTCCATGCGGGCGATCACGAATCGGGCGACGCTGATCAGGTCCTCGTCGGAGACTTCCATCCCCGATTCGTTGGAGATCTCGATGCTCATCTACGTCGCTCTTTCGTCGTTCGCGGGCCGGCCGTAGCCGTGTTGGGGCGGGAACAACCCTACCGCCGGTGCGAACGCGACTGGACCGCTCGCCGCTGCGCACGGTTGCCGAGCGGCAGATCGTCCGCGCGTGACGCCTCGAACCGGTCGTAGGCATCGACGATGTCGGAGACCAGCCGGTGCCGCACGACGTCGCTGCTGTCGAGGATCGCGAAGTGGATGCCGTCGATGTCGTCGAGGATCTCGGTGGCGGCCCGCAGACCCGAGCGGGCCCCGCCGGGCAGGTCGACCTGGGTGATGTCGCCGGTGACGACGATCTTGGAGCCGAAACCCAGACGGGTGAGGAACATCTTCATCTGCTCGGCCGTGGTGTTCTGCGCCTCGTCGAGGATGATGAACGCGTCGTTGAGGGTGCGGCCGCGCATGTACGCGAGCGGCGCAACCTCGATCACGCCGGCCTGCATGAGCTTCGGGATCGCCTCCGGATCCATCATGTCGTGCAGCGCGTCGTGCAGCGGACGCAGATACGGGTCGATCTTCTCGTGCAGCGTGCCCGGCAGGAAGCCCAGCCGCTCGCCCGCCTCGACGGCCGGACGGGTGAGGATGATCCGCGTCACCTGCTTGCTCTGCAGCGCCTGCACGGCCTTCGCCATCGCGAGGTACGTCTTGCCGGTGCCGGCGGGGCCGACACCGAACACGATCGTGTTCTCGTCGATCGCGTCGACGTAGCGCTTCTGGTTGAGCGTCTTGGGTCGGATCGTCTTGCCGCGCCGGGAGAGGATGTCGAGACTCAGCACGTCGGCCGGCGACTCGGAGAGCCCCTGGGTGAGCATGCCCACGGTCCGCCGGACCGCGTCGGGAGTGATCGGCTGATTGCGGCGCACCAGCGCCGTGAGCTGCTCGAAGACCCGTTCGGCCAGCGCGACGTCGGCCGGCGTGCCGGTCAGCGTGACAGCGTTCCCGCGCACGTGGATGTCGGCGTCGAGGACCTTTTCGAGAGCGGTCAGATTCTCGTCGGAGGACCCGAGCAGGGGCGGCACCACCTCGGGCGGGAGTTCCATCGTCGAGCGGACAGTGCGCTCGGCCGGCTGTGCGGGATCCTGCGGGGCGCCGCGGTAACGCGGCGAGCCGTTCTCGACTTGTTCACTCACGTGAGGGCTATGGCCTACTTCCAGGTCCGACGTGTCCGCAACGGGGTTGTCGCGTGCCCAAAGTCTAGCGCCCGACAGCGACACCGCCCACCGAGTTACCCGGCCGAACCCGTGTTCGATTTGCCCGAATCGGCCAGCCATCCCCCGGCCCGCTCGACCACCTCGACGGCGCGCTCGGGGGGCAGGCCCAGCAGGACCAGCCCCGCGGTGGCGAACGTCTCGCCGTGGTCGACGATCGCGCCCCGGTTCGCGTGCTCGAGCAGCGTCAACGTCATCCCCTCGTACATCGCCACCAGCAGATCCGCCGGCAGGTAGTCCGAGAAGACCCCTTCGCGCTGACCACGCTCGACGTTGCCCACGCTCGTCGCCCGCAGCGGCTCGAGGAGATCGTGGATCCTCTCGTCGCCGAGTTCACGCCGGGCGAACGAGAGCAGGATCCGGAACCGGTCGCCGATCGGCCACGTCCGCAGCGCCAGGACCGCCACACCGAGGTCGGGCGCCTCCGGCGCGGGCGGACCCGCGGCGAGGGTCTCGGCGATCGCGGTCGACGCCTCCGCGACGAGCCCCTCGATCAGAGCGTCGCGGTTCGGAAAGTGCGAGTACACGGTCCGCCGCACCACCCCGGCCGCGCGCGCGACGTCGTCCATGCTCGCGTCCGGGTCGGCGGCGAATGCCGAGATCGCGGCCTCGAGGATGCGGGCGCGGTTCGCACGCGCCTGAGCGCGCAGTGGAGGCGTGGTCTCGGAAGTCACCGGTACATCCTCCCCCGGACCCGGGGTGTGATCTACGTCATGCCGTTCTTGCACACCGATGTGCAGATAACTAACTTGCACATCAGTGTGCAATATTCCGGCGGAGTCCACCGGGGTGCAGGGAGGGTTCGAGACGATGACCATGACGCTGTCGCAACTACCGGGGATCGCCAATACCCCCGTCGACCGGATGGACCGGCCGTACCCGCGCCGGTGGGCGGCGCTGGCGGTGCTGTGCCTGAGCCTGCTGATCGTCGTCATGGCGAACACCGCACTCATCGTGGCCGCGCCCGACATGACCCGGGACCTGCGGCTGACGAGTTCGGACCTGCAGTGGGTCATCGACGGCTACACCGTCCCGTACGCGGCGCTGATGCTGCTGTTCGGCGTCGTCGGGGACAAGTACAGCCGTCGCGGCGCGCTGTTCGCCGGACTGGTGGTCTTCGGCGGCGGCGCCGTGTTCGGCAGCCTCGCCGACACCACCACCGCCGTCGTCGCGGCCCGCATGGTCATGGGCGTCGGCGCGGCGATCATCATGCCGGCCACGCTGTCGCTGCTCGTCGCGACGTTCCCCGCCGCCGAACGCGCCCGCGCCATCGCGGCGTGGGCCGCCACCTCCGGTCTCGCGATCGCCCTCGGCCCACTGCTCGCCGGGTGGCTCCTCGAAAGCCGTTCGTGGCACTCCACTTTCCTCATCAACGTGCCGATCGCCGCGTTCGCGATCGTCGCCGCACTGGTGCTGGTGCCGCCGTCGAAGGCGCACGGGCTGGGCCGCATCGACTGGCTCGGCGGACTGCTGTCCGTCGTGACGATCGGGTGCCTGGTGTTCGCGATCATCGACGGCTTCCACTTCGGCTGGGGCACCGGCTCACTCACCGCGGCCGCGATCTCCGTCGTCGGACTCGCGCTGTTCGTCACGTGGGAGCTCCGGCATCCGCAGCCCCTGCTGAACGTGCGCAAGCTCGGCGAGCGCGCCGTCGGCGGGGCGTCGCTCGCGGTGATGCTCGTGTTCCTCGCGGCGTTCGGCGCGATGTTCTTCATCGCCCAGCAGTTCCAGTTCGTGCTCGGGTTCGGCCCCCTCGACACCGGTGTCCGGCTGCTGCCGCTCGCGGCCGCCGTGTCGGTGGGTGCTGCTGCCAGCGCACGCCTCGCCCCGCGCATCGGCACCCGGGCGATCGTCGCCGGCGGCATGCTCGTCGCGGCGGCGGGCATCCTGCTGCTCGCGCGGGTCGACGGCGGCTCCACCTACCTCGACTTCGTCCCGACCCTCGTGCTCCTCGGTGTCGGTGTCGGCCTGGCGGTCTCCCCCGCCACCGACGCGATCATGGGCAGCTTCCCCGATCAGGATCTCGGCGCGGCGGGCGGGCTCAACGACACCGCGATCGAACTCGGCGGCTCGCTGGGCATCGCGATCCTCGGCTCGGTCCTCGCATCGGCCTACAAGGACGGGATCGCGGGCTTCCTCGCGTCGTTGCCGATCCCGAAACTGACCGGGCCGCAAGCGGATCTGGTGGCGCAGGGGTTGCAGGCGTCGGGTGAGTCGGTCGGCGGCGCCGCGATCGTGGCCGAGGAGATGTCGAAGAACATGCTCGCCTCCGCACAGGCCCAGCCGCTGATGGACGCGGCCACCGTCGCCTTCGCCGACGCGATCTCGCGTGCCAGCCTGGTGGGTGGACTGGCGCTCGCGGTCGGCGCGGTGGTGGTCGCGGTCGTCCTGCCCGGCCGCAGAACCGGTCAGGACTGACCGGCGACGAGGACCTCGCGCGAGAGCTTCCAACTGCGCGTGTTCGGGTCGAGGAATGCGAAATGGTCCTCGCCCTCGATCAGGTGCAGTTCCACCGGGTCCCCGGCGGCCCGGGCCGCATCGACGTAGCGGGACGCTACCTTCGCCGGCACCTGCGCGTCCTCGGTGCCGTGGAGGATCACGGCCGGGATCCCGATCGGCACCCGGTGCTGCGGCGACGCCGAGCGGTACAGGTCGGGATCGTCCGCGAACGGGACGCCGAACAGATCCTCGATGTAGCTGACACGACGTCCCCGCTCGGCGGCCGACGCCAGGTCCAGTGCCCCCGCCTGCGACACCACCAGTTCGGGTCGAACCGTCGTATCCCGCTGTCCGGCAAGCCATACCGCGAGCTGACCGCCCGCCGAGTGCCCGACGACGCGCACCCGGTCGAGGTCGAGCGGCACCGGCGACGCCGCGGCGACCGGCCCGGCGATCGCCTCGAGCGCCGCGACGACGTCCGCCGACATCTCCGGCCAGCGTCCGCCCGCGCCGATGCGCCGGTACTCGACGTTCCACACGGCGACCCCGCTGCGGGCGAGTTCGAGCGAGAACGACGTCCCGAGGTTGAGGTGGTACTGCCCGCTCCAGTAGCCGCCGTGGATCACCATGACGACCGGAACAGGCTCGCCCGCAGGGTTTTCCGGAGCGTAGAAGTGTCCGAACTGCTGCGGCTCGGGGCCGTACTCGATACGTGTCCTGGGCATGTCCGTCGCTCCTGGGTCAGTCGAGGGGGGCCGCGGACCACCGGTCGGTGAGCACCCCGATCGCGCCGAGCGCCACCGCGGCCGCGGTCGACGTCCGGAGCACGGTCGGCCCCAGCAGCACCGCGGTCGCGCCCGCATCGGTGAGGGCCGTGACCTCCTCGTCGGACAGTCCGCCCTCGGGGCCGACCACCAGCACCACCTCGTCGAGGTCGCGCAGCGGCAGCGACGCCAGCGGAGCCTGCGCCGACTCGTGCAGCACGGCCACGACACCGCCGCGACCGACGACGGCACGAACCAGGTCGAGCACCTGCGGGGTGTGGTGCAGGTCCGCGACGTCGGGCACGAACGAGCGCCGCGACTGCTTGGCCGCCGCGACCGCCGCGTTGCGCCAGCGCGCGACGCCCTTCTGCGTCTTGGTGCCCTCCCACCGCGCCACGCACCGCGCCGACTGCCACGGCACCACCGCGTCGACGCCGGCTTCCGTCGCGAGTTCGACGGCCAACTCGCTCCGCTCGGCCTTGGGCAGCGCCTGCACCAGCGTCACCGAAGGCGTCGGGGGCTGCTGGTCGCGGCGAGCCGTGACCTCGAGGTCGAGCCGGTCCTTGGCGGCCGCGGTCACCGTCGCGTCCGCAATGCCGCCGCGGCCGTCCGCGAGCAGCAGGCGCTCACCCGGCTTGATGCGGCGCACCGTCGCGGCGTGCCGGCCCTCGGGTCCGTCGAGGACGGCGGGCTGCCCGACGTCGGGCAGCGGATCCAGATAGAAGACCGTCGCGGCCATCAGTGCGCCCGGCGCCCGTCAGCGTCCGCTGAACGCGTCACGCAGCCGGGAGAACAGGCCCCCGCTGTTCTGCGAACCGGTCGACACGACCTCGGCGTGATCGCGGTCGCGATGGTTCTTGAACTCCTGCAGCAGCTTGCTCTGCTTGCCGTCGAGTCGGGTCGGGATGACCACCTCGAGGTGCGCGTGCACGTCGCCGCGGACGTTCGACCGCAGCTTCGGCATGCCGTGTCCGCGCAGCACCGACACCGAGCCGGGCTGGGTGCCCGGGTCGACCGTGATCTCGGTGGGCCCGTCGATGATCGTGTCGAGCGTGACGGTGGTGCCGAGCGCGGCGTCGACCATCGGCACCCGGATCGTGCAGTGCAGGTCGTCCCCGTCGCGGACGAAGACGTCGTGCGGCTGCTCCATGATCTCGACGTACAGGTCGCCGGGGTGGCCGCCGCCCGGACCGACCTCGCCCTGGGAGGCCAGCCGGATGCGCATGCCGTTGCTCACACCGGCGGGCACCTTGACGTTGATGTCGCGGCGGGCGCGCACGCGGCCGTCGCCGCCGCACTTGTGGCAGGGATCGGGGATGGTCTCTCCGGCACCGCGGCACGTCGGACACGGGCGCGACGTCATGACCTGACCGAGGAACGAGCGCTGCACCGACTGCACCTCGCCGGCGCCGCCACACGTCTCGCACCGCATCGGCTTGGAGTCGCCGTTGGTGCCCGCTCCGGCACAGCCGTCGCACAGGATCGCGGTGTCCACGGTGATGGTCTTGGTGACGCCGGTCGCGCACTCCTCGAGCGTGAGCTTGGTGCGCAGCAGCGAGTCGGCACCCGGCTGGACGCGGCCCCTGGGCCCGCGCGCACCGCCGCCACCGCCGCCAAAGAACGCCTCGAAGACGTCACCGAGGCCGCCGAACCCGGCGCCCGCGAAGCCGCCGCCGGCGCCGCCGCCACCGGACTCCATCGGATCGCCACCGAGATCGACGATGCGCCGCTTCTCCGGATCCGACAGCACCTCGTACGCGGTGGAGACCTCCCGGAAACGCGCCTGCGCGGACTCGTCCGGGTTGACGTCCGGGTGCAGCTCCCGGGCCAGCTTGCGGTAGGCCCGCTTGATCTCCTGATCGGTCGCCTTCGGCCCGACGCCGAGTGTGCCGTAGTAATCCCGTGCCACTTTGGGTATCTCGTCCTTCTCTACTTCGTTCGCACCACGCGGTGAACCGCTCCGACGCCGCAGCGGCCGGGTCGAACGCCCTGTCCGGCGCGGTCGCCCCGCCACACGCTATCGCTCGGCGAGTACCTCGCCGATGTACCTGGCAACTGCAGCCACCGAGGCAATTGTTCCCGGATAGTCCATCCGGGTGGGCCCGAGGACCCCCACACCACCGAACACCGTCCCGGAGGCGCCGTAGCCGGTGGAGATCACCGACGTGCCCCGCATCTCCTCGACCTGCGTCTCCTCGCCGATCCGGACGGTGACCCGACCGGCGTCCTGTGTCGCGGCCAGCAGCTTGAGGACCACCACCTGCTCCTCGAGCGCCTCGAGAACCGAGCGTAGCGAGCCGGGCAGCCCGGCCTGGGTCGTGAAGTCGGCCGCGTTGCGGGTCAGGTTCGCGGTGCCACCCAGGACGAGTCGATCCTCGGGGTGCTCGACGAGCGTCTCGACCAGCACCGTCGCCGAACGGACGACGGCGTCGCGGATACTCTCCGGCGCGTCCTCCGCGAGCTCGGAGACCGCGATCGACGCCGCGGCCAGGCGCTTGCCCTCGAGCGCGCCGCCCAGCAGGGCGCGCAGCCGCGAGAGGTCGTCGTCGTCGATGACGTCACCGAGTTCGACGATGCGCTGGTCGACCCGCCCCGAGTCGGTGATCAGAACCAGCAGCAGGCGGGCCGGCGTGAGCGCCACCACCTCGAGGTGGCGCACCGACGACGCCGACAACGTCGGGTACTGCACGATGGCGACCTGCCGGGTCAGTTGAGCCAGGAGCCGGACACCGCGACGCAGCACGTCGTCCAGGTCCACCCCGGACTCGAGGAACTCGAGGATCGCGCGGCGCTCGGCGGACGAGAGCGGTTTGACGTCGGCGATGCGGTCGACGAACTGGCGGTAGCCCTTGTCCGTGGGGACCCGCCCCGAACTGGTGTGCGGCTGGGCGATGTAGCCCTCGGCCTCGAGGACGGCCATGTCGTTGCGGATGGTCGCGCTGGAGACGCCGAGGTTGTGGCGCTCGACCAGCGCCTTCGACCCGATCGGCTCCTGGGTGGCGACATAGTCGGCGACGATTGCGCGGAGTACCTCGAACCGTCGTTCCTCCGTACTCGACACCGCTGTCCACCTCCACT
Organism: Prescottella soli; assembly: GCF_040024445.1. Classification (NCBI taxonomy): domain Bacteria; kingdom Bacillati; phylum Actinomycetota; class Actinomycetes; order Mycobacteriales; family Nocardiaceae; genus Rhodococcus; species Rhodococcus (subgen. Prescottella) soli. The sequence goes on along the minus strand of NZ_CP157276.1, from coordinate 5,126,741 downwards.
TCGCCACGAGACCGGGATTCCTCGCTGTCACCCCCGGGACGAGCGCACCGAGAACGGCGCCCACCTCGGTACCCAGTCTAATGGCCGGTCCTGTTGCCAACTGCGCAGGCCGCGCCAGGCATTCGGGGCGAGCCGGGCAGGCCGGTCAGGCCGTAGGGTTGTCGCCGGGTCGGCGCGCGGGTCCGACCACCGACGAGGAACACAGGCGGAACACAGGATGATCTTCAAAGGTGTCCGGGACGGCAAGCCGTACCCGGATCACGGATTGACACTGCGGGACTGGTCCCAGATCCCCCCGCGCCAGGTGCGCCTGGACGAGATCGTGACCACCACGAGGGTCCTCGAACTCGATCGCCTACTGGACGAGGACTCCACCTTCTACGGCGACCTGTTCCCGCACGCGGTGCTGTGGCACGGCGTGATCTACCTCGAGGACGGCGTGCACCATGCGGTGCGGTCGGCGCTGCGCAACCGGGTAGTCCTGCACGCGCGCGTCTTCGACTACGACGCGGCCGAAGCGGTCGACCCCACCGACTGACGCCGGGCAGCGTCAAGCAGCATCAGTCCAGGATGTCCCGGACGACGGCGTCGGCGAGCAGGCGCCCGCGATCGGTCAGCACGAGGTGGTCGGCCTCGACCACCGCGAGACCGTCGTCGACGACGCGCTGAGCTGCGGCGCGCTCACCGTCCCCCAGGTCCGCCAGCGGCAGACCGGTCCGCAACCGGACCGTCAGCATCACCCGCTCGACGTGGACGTCCTCGGCCGTGAGCGTCTCGGACCCGCCAACGGGAAGCTCACCGGCGGACAGTCGGTCCGCGTAGCGTGCCGGGTGCTTGACGTTCCACCACCGCACCCCGCCGACGTGGCTGTGCGCGCCCGGCCCGGCGCCCCACCAGTCGCCGCCGTCCCAGTACCCGAGGTTGTGCCGGCAGCGGGCGTCGTCGTCCGCGGCCCAGTTCGACACCTCGTACCAGTGCAGCCCGGCGTCCGCCAGGCGCGCGTCGATGCGCTCGTAGCGGGACGCGAGGACGTCGTCGTCGGGTGCGGGCAGTTCGCCGCGGCGCACCTTGCGGGCCAGCGCGGTGCCGTCCTCCACGATCAGCGCGTACGCCGAGACGTGGTCGACGCCGGCGTTCAGCACCGCGTCGAGGGACTGGTCCAGATCGGCGTCGGTCTCGCCGGGGGTGCCGTAGATGAGGTCGAGGTTGACGTGATCGAATCCGGCCGCGCGCGCCTCCCGGGCCGCCGCGACGGCCCGGCCGGGGGTGTGGGTCCGATCGAGCACCTTCAGTACGTGCTCGGCGGCGGACTGCATGCCCAGCGAGATCCGCGTGAACCCCGCCTCCCGCAGCGTCGCGAAGAACTCCGGCGACGTGGACTCCGGGTTCGACTCCGTCGTGACCTCGGCACCGTCGGCGAGACCGAAGCTCGACTGCACCGCGCCGATGACCTCCGCGAGCCCCTTCCCGCCGAGCAGCGACGGCGTGCCGCCCCCGACGAAGACGGTGTCGACCGCCGGCGCACCGGTGATCTCGGCGGCCGCCGCCAACTCCCGCTTCAGCGCCTCGAGCCACGACTGCGGCGACGCGGACGTCCCGAGTTCACCGGCCGTGTAGGTGTTGAAGTCGCAGTAGCCGCAGCGCGTCGCGCAGAACGGGACATGGACGTAGACCCCGAACGGCCGCGTCCCCACCCCTTCGAGGGCCGACGCGGGAAGCTCCAGGCGTGTCGATTCGATGTCGACAACAGATCCACTCACCACTCCAGTGTCCCAGCGACCGCGTTTCGCGCCACGTACCCCCGCCCGATCAGGAGATTTCCCGAGAATTTTCGGGAAATATCTCCCCACTGGTCGGCAGCCGGGAAATCCCATGGCAGAATGGCGGCCATGACTGATCGCGGGGTACGACTGGTGGCGCGACGCCACGTCGACCTCAAGCGTGTCTGTAGCTGTTGTTGTCTGCCCTGCGGCGTGTAGCGGCCAGCGTTTCCCTGCCCTGAAGCAGCGGCGCTCGCCTGCGTTCGTCTCCCCCCGTTAGGCCCGTAATCCGGCCGGCCGAGGACGACCCCGCGAGGAAACAGCCCTCCTCTCCCTGTCTTCGACCGGTGCACCGTGAGATTCACGAAATTCAGGAGCACCCATGACGTCGACCACCGACGCCGAATCTGCTGTGAGCCCGCCGGCGCGCACCGCGCGGCCCAAGAAGCGTGTCTCCGAGGGCCAGTGGGCCCTCGGCTACCGCGAGCCGCTCAACGCGAACGAGCAGATCAAGAAGGACGACAACCCACTCAACGTCCGCGCGCGCATCGAGAACATCTACTCGAAGCAGGGCTTCGACAGCATCGACAAGGCCGACCTGCGCGGTCGTATGCGCTGGTGGGGCCTGTACACGCAGCGTGAAGAGGGCTACGACGGCACGTACACCGGCGACGAGAACATCGACCTGCTCGAGGCCAAGTACTTCATGATGCGGGTGCGCTGCGACGCGGGCGCCCTCACCGCCGAGCAGTTGCGCACGGTCGGCGAACTGTCGACCGAGTTCGGTCGTGACACCGCCGACCTCTCGGACCGCGAGAACGTCCAGTACCACTGGATCGAGATCGAGAACGTTCCCGAGATCTGGCAGCGACTCGAGGCCGTCGGCCTCAAGACCACCGAGGCGTGCGGCGACTGCCCGCGTGTGGTGCTCGGTTCCCCGCTGGCCGGGGAGTCGTTCGACGAGGTCCTCGACCCGACGCCGGCGATCGACGAGATCGTCCGCCGCTACATCGGCGATCCGGAGTACTCGAACCTGCCCCGCAAGTTCAAGACCGCGATCTCGGGTCAGCAGGATGTGGTGCACGAGATCAACGACGTCGCGTTCGTCGGCGTGAACCATCCCGAGCACGGCCCGGGCCTGGACCTGTGGGTCGGCGGCGGCCTGTCGACGAATCCGATGCTGGCGCAGCGCGTCGGCGTGTGGGTGCCGCTCGACGAGGTCCCGGACGTGTGGGAGGCCGTGGTCTCGATCTTCCGCGACTACGGCTACCGCCGCCTGCGCGCGAAGGCGCGGCTGAAGTTCCTGATCAAGGACTGGGGCATCGAAAAGTTCCGGGAAGTCCTCGAGACGGAGTACCTGAAGCGGCCCCTCATCGACGGTCCCGCGCCGGAGAAGCCCGAGCGCCCGATCGACCACATCGGTGTCCAGAAGCTGCGCAACGGCCTGAACGCAATCGGGTTCTCCCCCATCGCGGGTCGCGTGTCCGGCACCATCCTGTCCAAGGTCGCGGATGCGGCCGAGGCGGTCGGCTCCGACCGCATCCGCTTCACGCCGTACCAGAAGCTGATCGTGCTCGACGTGCCCGACGAGAAGGTCGAGGAGCTGATCGCCGAACTGCAGCCGCTGGGCCTGCACGCACGGCCGTCGCACTGGCGCCGGAACCTGCTGGCCTGCAGCGGTATCGAGTTCTGCAAGCTGTCGTTCGTGGAGACCCGCAAGCGCTCGCAGGTGCTCGCACCGGAGCTCGAGGAGCGGCTCGCGGACATCAACGCGCAGCTCGACGTCCCGATCACCATCAACATCAACGGCTGCCCCAACTCGTGCGGCCGGTCCCAGATCGCGGACATCGGCTTCAAGGGCCAGTTGGTGGACGACGGCGAGGGCAACCAGGTCGAGGGCTTCCAGGTGCACCTGGGCGGCAGCCTCGGTCTCGACAGCGCGTTCGGCCGGAAGCTGCGTCAGCACAAGGTGACCAGCGACGAGCTCGGCGACTACATCGACCGAGTGGTGCGGAACTTCGTGAAGCACCGCAATGAGGGTGAACGTTTTGCACAGTGGGCAGTTCGAGCAGACGAGGGGGATTTGCGGTGACGGTTGATCTGACGACGGCGACCGAGGACGATCTGCGGGCGATCGCAGCGCAGGGTGCGGCGGACCTCGACGGAGCGTCGGCCCGAGAGTTGCTGCAGTGGACCGAGGACACCTTCGGCTCCGATTACATCGTGGCGTCGAACATGCAGGACGGCGTCCTGGTTCACCTTGCCGCGCAGGTGCATCCGGGTGTGGACGTCCTGTTTCTCGAGACGGGCTACCACTTCCCCGAGACGATCGGCACCCGCGACGCGGTCGAGCAGGTGTACGGCGTCAACGTCATCAACGCGCAGGCCGAGGCCTCCGTCGCCGAGCAGGATGCCGCCGAGGGCAAGGACCTGTTCGCCCGCGAGCCCAACCGCTGCTGCGCGCTGCGCAAGGTGGCGCCGCTGAAGGCGACGCTGAAGAACTACCGGGCGTGGGTCACCGGCATCCGCCGGGTCGAGGCCCCCACCCGGGCGAACGCACCGCTCATCTCGTTCGACGACGCGTTCGGACTGGTGAAGATCAACCCCATCGCCGCGTGGTCGGACGACGACATGCAGGCGTACATCGACGAGCACTCGATCCTGGTCAATCCGCTCGTCGACGAGGGATATCCGTCCATCGGGTGCGCTCCGTGCACCGCCAAACCTCTCCCCGGCGCCGATCCGCGTAGCGGTCGGTGGGCCGGTTCGGCCAAGACAGAATGCGGGTTGCACGCCTCATGACAATCGACATTTCCGAGCCGCGGCTTCAGCTGGACGGCAACAAGTTCGACACCCTCGACGCTCTCGAGTCCGAGGCCATCCACATCTTCCGTGAGGTGGCCGGCGAGTTCGAGAGACCCGTGATCCTGTTCTCGGGCGGCAAGGACTCGACGGTGCTGCTGCACCTCGCGATCAAGGCCTTCTGGCCGGCGCCGCTGCCGTTCGCGCTGCTGCACGTCGACACCGGCCACAACCTGCAGGAGGTGCTGGACTTCCGCGACCACGTCGTCGCGAAGTACAACCTGCGCCTGCACGTGGCCAAGGTCGAGGACTACCTCGCCGACGGCCGCCTCACCGAGCGCCCCGACGGCATCCGGAACCCCCTGCAGACTGTGCCACTGCTCGACGCGATCGCCGAGAACCGCTTCGACGCCGTGTTCGGCGGTGCCCGACGCGACGAGGAGCGGGCCCGCGCCAAGGAGCGGATCTTCTCCCTCCGCAACGCCTTCGGGCAGTGGGACCCGAAGAAGCAGCGCCCCGAGCTGTGGAACCTGTACAACGGCCGGCACTCCCCCGGCGAGCAGGTCCGCGTGTTCCCGCTCAGCAACTTCACCGAGCTCGACATCTGGCGCTACATCGCCCGTGACAACGTCGAACTGGCGAGCATCTACTACGCCCACCAGCGCCCGGTCTACCAGCGCGACGGCATGTGGATGACGCCCGGCGTGTGGGGTGGCCCGGCCGAGGGCGAGGAGTTGCAGACGCTGTCGGTGCGCTACCGCACCGTCGGCGACGGCTCCACCACCGGAGCGGTCCTGTCCGACGCCGCCGACAACGAGGCGATCCTCGCCGAGGTCGCGGCATCACGACTCACCGAGCGCGGCGCCACCCGCGGCGACGACCGAGTTTCCGAAGCGGCCATGGAAGACCGCAAGCGAGAGGGCTACTTCTGATCATGAGCGACCTCCTGAGGCTCGCCACCGCGGGCAGCGTCGACGACGGCAAGTCCACCCTCGTGGGCCGGCTGCTGTACGACACCAAATCCGTTCTGGCCGATCAGATCGACGCCGTCACCCGCGCGTCGGTCGACAAGGGCCTGTCCACCCCCGACCTGTCGCTGCTCGTCGACGGCCTGCGCGCCGAACGCGAGCAGGGCATCACGATCGACGTCGCGTACCGCTACTTCGCGACCCCGCGCCGCTCGTTCGTGCTCGCCGACACCCCGGGACACGTGCAGTACACCCGCAACACCGTCTCGGGTGCCTCCACCGCGCAGCTGGTGATCCTGCTGGTCGATGCCCGCAAGGGCGTCATCTCGCAGACCCGCAAGCACGCCGCCGTACTGGCACTGCTCGGGGTGCCGCGACTGGTGCTGGCGGTCAACAAGATCGACCTCGTCGAGGATCCAGCACAGGTGTTCGCCGACATCACGGCGGAGTTCCGGTCGTTGACCGGATCGCTCGGCTGGGACGACGCCGACGTCCACGCCATCCCGGTGTCCGCGCTGCACGGCGACAACGTCGCGGTGGCGTCGGAGAACACGCCGTACTACGACGGCCCGACGCTGATCGAGCACCTCGAGTCGGTGCCGGTGGACAGCGACAACGAGGGCAGGCACGCGGTGGGCCTGCGCTTCCCGGTGCAGTACGTCATCCGCCCGCGCACCGCGGAGTTCCCCGACTACCGCGGCTACGCGGGTCAGGTCGCGGCCGGATCGGTCGTCCCCGGCGACGAGGTGGTGATCCTGCCATCCGGCACGCGGACGACGGTGGCCCGCATCGACACCGCCGACGGCGAACTCGACGTCGCCCACGCGGGCCGCAGCGTCACGCTGGTCCTCACCGACGACGTCGACGTGTCCCGCGGCGACACCATCGCCGCACCGTCGCATGCCCCCGAGCCGATCGACGAGTTCGACGCCACGGTGTGCTGGCTGGCCGAGAAGCCGCTGCGTCCGGGCGCGCGCCTGCTGCTCAAGCACGGCACCCGCACCACGCAGGCGATCGTCGGCGCGCTCGTCGAGCGCCTCGACGAGCAGGAACTGACGTCCGAGCTGTCCCCGGAGACGCTCGAGCTCAACGAGATCGGCAAGATCTCGGTGCGCGTCGCGGAGCCGATCGTCGCCGACGACTACACCGTCAACCGACACACCGGCAGCTTCCTGCTGATCGACCCGGCCGGCGGCAACACGCTCGCGGCCGGGCTCGTCGGCGACGCGATCGCGGCCGTCGAACTCGGTGAGCGGGTCTGAGACCGTGACGCCGCCGCTGATCGCCGTCGCCCACGGCAGCCGTGACCCCCGATCCGCTCGGGTGGTCACGGCTGCCGTGGCGGCGATCCGCGCGCGGCGACCGGACCTCGACGTCCGGCTGTGCTTCCTGGACCTGAACGCGCCGTCGGTGGACCAGGTCGTCGACGCTGTTGCCGCGGAGGGCCATTCCACGGCAATCGTGGTCCCACTGCTACTCGGCAGCGCCTTTCACGCGCGTGTGGATCTGCCGGGCATTCTCTCCGGCGCCCGTGCGCGGCATCCTCGGCTGACGCTCATCCAGTCGGACGTGCTGGGCCACGACCACCGGCTGGTCGGCGCTGTACGGGACCGGATCGTGGCGAGCGGCGTCGACACCGACGACAGCCGCACCGGTGTCGTCCTCGCGGCCGTCGGCTCGTCGGACCCACGGGCGAATGATCGCACCCGCGCCCTCGCGCCCGTACTCGCCGCGGGCACCCGCTGGGCCGGAACCGTCGTCTGCTTCGCCACGTCCGCCGAACCGACCGTCGCACAGGCGGTCTCACTGCTGCGCTCGCGAGGGGTCGAGCGCATCGTGATCGCCCCCTGGTTTCTCGCTCCCGGACGTCTGACCGACCGACTGGGCACGGCCGCGCTCGAGGCGGCCCCCGACGCGATCCTCGCCGACACCATCGGCGCACACAGCAGCCTCGTCGACGTCACACTCGACCGGTACCGGACCGCTCTGCCCGCCATCGCGCGGGCAGAGCGGTCCGCCTGACCCGTCCGCGTTACAGCAGTTCAGCGCGCAACTGGTCCGGCGACTTCGGCGACAACAGACCAGGAGGGACGTCGTAGACGGTGTGAGCGCCGATCCGGCCGTCGGCATTCAACCGGTACACCGCCCGCGCGTACGCCACCAGGACGCTCGCGGTGAACTCGGGATTGCTGCCCAACGCGAGGCTGTACTCGACGGTCTGCACGTTCCCGGTACCGGTGGACCCACTGCGGATCACGAAGCCGCCGTGCGGCATTCCCCCATGATCGCGCGCGAGAGTGTCCGCGTCGACGAAGTGGACGACCGTGTCGTACTGGTCGAAGTAGTCGGGCATCGTAACGATCGCCTCACGGACCACGTCGGCGTCGGCGCCTGCGCCTGCGTCGAGGACGACGAAGCACTCGCGGGTGTGCTTCTCACGGGTCGTCAATTCGGGCCGGCTGCCGCCACGCACCTTCGCCATCGCCACCTCCGACGGCAGCGTGTACTGCACGGCGGCCGCGACACCGGGCACCCGGCGCACCGCATCGGAGTGGCCCTGGCTGACACCACGCCCCCAGAAGGTGTAGGTCTCCCCCACGGGCAGGATCGCCTCACCGTAGACACGGTTGATCGAGAACAACCCCGGGTCCCAGCCGGTCGAGATCAGCGCCGTGCGGCCGGCGTTGCGTGCCGGGGCATCCACGGCGGCGAAGTATTCGGGGATGCGGGCATGCGTATCGAAGCTGTCCACAGTGTTGAATCGCGCCGCCAACTCCGGGCCCTGCTGCGGCAGATCCGACTTCGAACCACCGCACAGGATCAACACGTCGATCTCGTGCTCGTACCCGGCGAGTGCATCCCAACCGAACACCGCCGTGTCCGGCCGCTGTGGCATGAGCGCCGCCGGGTCGCGTCGGGTGAACACCCCCACCAACGTCATGTCCGCGCTCGCCGCGACCGCGGACTCCACTCCTCGACCCAGATTGCCGTATCCGGCGATGCCGATACGGATCCGACCGCTTACCACTACGCCTCCTAGCAGGGCAGACGTCCGTCGGCTGCCCAACCGCCCACCGTACCTGGACCGTGACGCCGTTGATCGCTGTCGCTCGCGACGACCTGACCACGACGCCGCTCCCGACGTCGTGCTCGACCGGTACCGCGCGGCGCTCGACACGGCGTCGAGGTGGAGGCTCTCCGCCTGACCCGGTCCCTATAGTGGGCGCGTGACGAAGGGAAGGCCCGCCGCGGAAAGCGCGGTGTCGCTGCGACGCAGGTGGAGTCCGGACGACGTGGCCGACGTCCGCCGACAGATCGTCGAACAGTCCCGGTTCGTCGGGCGCACTCACGAGGTCACGTCCCCGCAGGGCGTCACCGCGGACGGTGCGGTCGATCTTCGTGGCGTGGAGACCGCTCGAGGGCACGCACTCTCGGTCAAGTACCTGGCGCTGGAGCGGCTCGACCTGAGCCATGCACGGGGTTCGCTGCACATCTTCGAGACCGAGGTGACGGACAGCCGCTTCGACAAGATCTCCGCGGCGGACAGCGTGCTCGACCGCCTCTTCGTGCGGTGCACCTTTCGCACGGCACGCCTCACCGGGGCGCGGATCGGCCGTCGGCTCGTCGACTGCGACTTCACGGGCGCGTCGCTGCGCAGGATCACCCTCGGCGAGAACACCGTGTTCGAGCGGTGCGTGTTCGACGGGGCGGACCTCACCGACGCGAAGCTCACCGGCGCCCGGTTCGTGGCCTGCACATTCGCCGACGTCCGGTTCTCGGCACTCACGACGTTCGACCGGTGCGACTTCGGGGGCGCGCTGCCCGACCTCGGACCCGCTCGGCAGACCCGGTGCACCCGCGACGGGGTTCTCCTGCCCGACGGCTGGCCGGGCCGGGCGGACGCCGAGGCGCTCGAGCGCGACTACGTCGACCGCTACGTCCGCGCGGTGCGCGAAGGGAACGCGGAGACGATGCCGCTGGAACCCGGGTCACCGCCGCACTGACGCCTCACCCGGCGGAGGACGGATCGATGCTCTCGTCGCGGAACGTCGACCCGCGCTCCCCGAGCACCCCCGCGAGCACCCGGATCGCCTTGGGCCCCACACCGTGGAGCGCGAGCAGTTCCTTCCGGGAATGCCGCGCCACGGCCTCGAGCGTCATGATTCCGGCCTGCTGCAGCGCCCGGGTCGCGGGCCGGCCTATCGCCGTCGACAACTCCCTCACGCCGAGTTCCGCAGTCTCTGCCGCCGGCGTCTCGGCGACGAGCCGCTGCGGCGCCTGGGACAGCCACGCCCGCCGGACGAGGTCGTTCAGCCGGCGGGCGTCGACATCGGCGAGCGGGAGGCGGACCCCGATCGTCCGCTCCTGCCGGGTGATCGGCTCGGCGGCCGGGTTGCAAGCGCGGATCTCGGCGACCGCGTCCTCGGGCAACCACAGTTGCACGGCCCCACCGTCCCGCGTGACCGACGCGAAGACACGTCCGCGCACCCGGTACGCCTCGAGCCCGAAGTGGGTGCCGCTGGTGACGTCCGGCAACGACGTGGCGATGTTGCGGAGCTGGCGGAGCGTCGTCATGCACGAGATCGTAGGGTCACCCGAGCGTGGCGTCGAGCACATCCGCTTTACCTCGAGCTAACTCGAGGTTCTAGCGTCGGATCTGTCACCCCGCAGACACGACGAAGGGCCCCGCTTTGACCACCGCGACATCGACGTCCCAGCTCAGCGACGACTTCCGGCGCACCTTCCGCGGGCATCCCGCCGGGGTCACGGTCGTCACTGCGCAGGGCAGCTGCGGCCCGGTCGGCCTGACGTCTTCGTCCGTCGCATCGGTGTCCGCCGATCCCGCGATCCTCGGCTTTTCGCTGCAGTCGGTCCGCGGGTCCGCCGCCGAAATAGCGCAGGCCCGGAGCCTGCTGATCCACCTGCTCACGGCCGAGAACGTGGAACTGGCCCGCCAGTTCGCGACACCAGGCCGGCCGCGATTCGGTTCGGAGACTGCCTGGTCACCCCTCGCGACCGGCGAACCCCTCCTGCACGGGACCGGTGCGGTCCTGCGCTGCACACCGCTGTCGACGACGGCGGCGGGATCTGCGCTCGTCATCGTCGCGGCGGTCCAGCGGATCCTCGAACCGGAATCCCTCGCCGCTCCCCTGGTCTACAGCGACCGCGAATACCACTGTGTGAACTCCTGGACCGCCCTCCGCTGAACGTTCGTTCGTTCGGGTTGCCGACTACCCTGCGAAAGCGATTGCCGCAGAGATATTCTCGTGGCCATGCCGCCCACTGATCGGCGCACGCGCCGACGATTCGGAGTCGCCGCCCTCACGGTCGCTGCTGCAGCGACGCTCACGTTCGGCGCCACCGCCACACCCGCCGTCGCCGATGCCTTCCCGGTCACCAATCCCTTCTCGACGCCCGGCCCCTCGTCGGAGGCTCTGGCCGTGACCCTGACCGCGCAGCGCATCATGGCGCATTCGGGCCCGGGTGTCGCGATCGCGATCGTCAAGTCCGATCCCGCGGACCCCGCACGGCCCGTCACCACCGCCTACTACTTCGGCTCCGCCGACAAGGCCGCCGGAACGCCGGTGGCACCGCAGACCCAGTTCGAGATCGCCTCGGAGACCAAGACGTTCACCGCGGCGCTGCTGGCCAAACGCATCGCCGACGGCCAGTCGCAGCTGAGCGACCTCGCGCAGGACTACGCCCACGGGGTGACGCTGCCGACAGAGGCAGGCGCGGCGATCACGCTCGGCGACCTCGTCACCCACCGGTCCGGCCTGACCGACGATCCGCCCAATCTCGACAAGCCCTGCGAGGGCCGGATCATGTGCAATCCGAAGGCCCTCTACGACAGGGACTTCCTGTGGCAGGGGCTCGAGGCGCCGGGCGCGCTGCACACCGCTCCCGGCACCTCCTGGCTGTACTCGGACTTCGGGTTCGGCACGCTCGGCACGCTGATGGCGGACGCCTTCGGACCGGGACGGGACCAGCCGCCGTTCGGTCCCGTGGTCCAGCGTGAGCTGACCGGTCCACTCGGGATGACCGCGACCACCCTCGAATCCCGCGCCGCGAATCTCGCTCAGCCGTACGCGGACGGCCACCCCACCGACCTGTGGGACAACACGGCCGCGCTCGCCGGCGGCGGCGGACTCGTCAGCACGGTGTCGGACATGGCCACGTGGGCGGCCGCCACACTCGGCTACGGCGACAACCCGCTCGTGCCGGTGCTGCAGTCGATGATCACCGCGATACCCGGACCGTCGAATCCCGTGCAGAAGGATATGCAGATGGGCATGGGGTGGCAGCTGTACCCGTCATCCGGCATCACCCCCGCACACGCGTTCAAGAACGGCGGCGCGGCCGGTTCGACCAGCGCCACCTACCTGGTACCCGCGCGGGGATGGGCGGTGACTGTGCTCAACAACGGCCACAACATGGATCTGGTCACCGCGGCCACCAAGGATCTCATGAGCACACTCGCCCCGAACACCTCCGAGACGGCGACCGGCAGCAGCGGCTCGCTGCCGTGGGGTTCGTCGGGCTCCTGACCCACCGACCTGCAACAGGCCGACTATCCGGTGACGTCGCTCGGACGGACGTACACCGTCTCGCCCTCGCGCAGCCCCAGCGCGTCGGCGTCGCTACGCGTGATCTGCGCGGAGAGTTCCTGCGCGCCGGTCTTCGGCTGCAACTCGACGCGCACCTCGAATCCGAGGTGGACGACCCGGGACACGGTGGCCGCGAACGACTGCGGGAGCTGGTTGCGGTCCAACCGCAGGTCGTGCGGTCGCACGAGCTGCCCGTTGAGACGGGCGACCGGGCCGAGGAACGACATCACGAAGTCGTTGGCGGGGGTGTCGTACAACTCCTGCGGAGTACCGACCTGCTCGATCCGCCCCTTGTTGAGCACCGCGATCCGGTCGGCGACGTCGAGCGCCTCCTCCTGGTCGTGGGTGACCAGGACCGTCGTGACGTGGACCTCGTCGTGCAGCCGGCGCAACCACGCCCGCAGGTCGTCACGCACCTTCGCGTCGAGGGCGCCGAAGGGCTCGTCGAGCAGCAACACCTGCGGATCCACCGCGAGGGCCCGCGCGAGGGCCATGCGCTGGCGCTGACCGCCCGACAGCTGGGCCGGGTAGCGGTGCTGGAAGCCGTCGAGTCCCACGATCTCGAGGAGGTCGTCGACTTTCTTGGCGATCTCGGCCTTGGGGCGCTTGCGGATCTTGAGCCCGAACGCGACGTTGTCACGCACCGTCATGTGCTTGAACGCCGCGTAGTGCTGGAAGACGAACCCGATGTCGCGCTTCTGCGGCGGCACACCGGTGACGTCCTCGCCGGCGATCGTGATGGTTCCCGAGTCGGGCTGCTCGAGGCCGGCGATGGACCGCAACAGCGTCGACTTGCCCGAGCCGCTGGGCCCCAGCAGTGCCGTCAGCGACCCCGACGGAATCTCGAGGGTGACGTCGTCGAGTGCGGCGAAATCGCCGTAGTTCTTGCGCGCCCCGGTCACGGTAATCATGTCGTGCTCCTCTTGCGGTCGAGCAGAGTCATCAGCAGCAGGGTCACGAGCGCGATCGACATCAGCAGTGTCGCCGCGGCGTAGGCCCCGAAGGTGTTGTGGTCGTCGATGTATCGGGAGTGCACGAGCAACGTCAGGGTCTGCGACTGGCCGGGAATGCCGGACGAGACCATGATGACCGCACCGAACTCACCGAGCGCGCGGGCGACGGTGAGGACGATGCCGTACGTCAACCCCCAGCGGATGGCGGGCAGCGTGATCCGCGAGAACGTCTGCCACTTGGAGGCGCCCAGGGTCGCCGCGGCCTGCTCCTGCTCGTCGCCGATCTCGTGCAGCACCGGCTCGACCTCGCGCACCACGAACGGCAGTGTCACGAAGATCGTCGCGATCACCATGCCGGGCAGCCCGAAGATCACCTTGAAGCCGAGCGACTCGACACCGCCGAACCAGCCGTTGGCACCCCACAGCAGGATCAGCGAGACGCCGACGACGATGGGCGACACCGCGAACGGAAGGTCCACGACCGACTGCAACAGCCCCCGCCCGGGGAAGCGTCCCCGCACCAGTGCCAGCGCGGTGACGATGCCGAACACGACGTTGATCGGCACCACGATCGCGACGATCAGCAGCGACAGGTTGAGCGCCGATATCGCTGCCGGGGTGCTGATCGCCTGGTAGAACGCGACGAACCCGTGCTCGAAGGTGCGGAACAGGATCACGCCGATCGGGACGATCAGCAGCACGAAGAGGTAGGCGAGGACGACGGTGCGGATGCTGATCCGCGCCCACGGGGAGACCTTCACTGCGCGTGCTCCTCTCGACGCTGGTTGCGGGCCGCGAATATGCGCAGCACGAACAGCGTCACGAACGCGATCACCAACAGCGTCACCGACACCGCCGCGGCGCTGACCGGTCGGTCGATCTCGATCTGCTGCTGAATGTACTGCGACGCCACCTGGGTCTCACGGGGAATGTTTCCGCCGATCAGGACCACCGAGCCGTATTCGCCGATCGCGCGGGCGAACGCCAGTCCGGCGCCGCTGATGACCGCCGGGGCCAGCGTCGGCAGCACCACCCGGCGGAAGATCGTCCAGTTACTCGCGCCCAGCGACGCCGCCGCCTCCTCGACCTCCCGGTCGGCCTCCATCAGCACCGGCTGCACCGACCGGACGACGAAGGGCAGTGTGACGAACGCGAGCGCCACGATCAGACCCGGCTGGGTGGCGTTGAGGTGCACGTCGATCGGGCTCTGTGGACCGTACAGCGACAGCATCACGATGCTGGCGACGATCGTCGGCAACGCGAACGGAAGGTCGATGAGCGCGTTGACGATTCGCTTGCCCGGGAACTCGTCCCGCACCAGCACCCAGGCGATCATCGTGCCCATCACGACGTTGATGAGCGCGACGATCACCGACACCGTGATGGTCACCCGCAGCGCGGCGAGCGCACCGGGCGCGGTGACCGCGTCCCAGAAGCCGCTGATGCCGTCCTCGAGGGAGGTGACGGTGAGCGCCGCGAGCGGCAGCAACACGATGACGCTGAGCCACAGCGCCGCGATGCCGATGCCCAGCGGGCCGACGGTTCCGGTGACAGCGAGCCAGTTCTTCCGGCGAGTCAGTGTCGTGGCCATTACTTGGTCGCGTTGTCGTAGATCGCGGCGATGTGGCCGCTGCCCTGTGTGAACAGTTCCTGGTCGACGACGGTCCAGCCGCCGAGGTCCGCGACGGTCCACAGCTTGTGTGGCTGCGGGAAGTCCGCGGCGAACTCGGCCGCGACCGCGGGATCGACCGGCCGGAAGCCGGCCTCGGCCCACAGACGCTGCGCATCGGTGGTGTACAGGTAGTCGCGGAAGGCGCTGGCCTGCGCGACGTTCCGGCCGTTCGAGACCACCGCGACCGGATTCTCGATCTTGAAGGTCACCGGCGGCGTCACGTGCTCCACCGGGTCACCCTTGCGTTCGGTGAACAGCGCCTCGTTCTCGTAGCTCAGCAGCACGTCACCGGTGCCCTGCAGGAACATCTCGGTCGCCTCCCGACCCGACTTGGGCTGCACCTTCACATGCTCGCCCACCAACTTGTCCAGATAGTCCAGGCCGGCCTGCGGGTTCTTGCCGCCCTCGCTCTTGGCGGCGTACGGCGCCAGCAGATTCCACTTGGCCGAGCCGGAGCTGAACGGGTTCGGCGTGACGACCTCGATGCCGGGCTGAAGCAGGTCGTCCCAGTCCGCGATGTTCTTCGGGTTGTCCTTCCGGACCACGAGCGTCACCACCGAGCCGAACGGAATCCCGTTGTAGGCGCCGCTGTTCCACGCCTCGTCCACTAGACCCGCGTCGACCAGCCGGGTGATCTCGGGCTCGACCGAGAAGCTGACGAAGTCGGCCTGCGCGCCGTCCTTGACCTTGCGCGACTGGTCACCCGACGCACCGTACGACGGGTTGAAGGTGACGCCCTTGCCTTCGTCGGTCCGGGCGAACCCCGCGGTCACCTTGTCGTAGCCGGGCTTGGGAACACCGAACGCGAACATGTTGACGGCGCCGGCTCCGCCACCCGCACCCGCGTCGGTGCCGCCCACGACATCGCTCGAGCCGCCGCTGCACGCGGTCAGCGCCACTGCGCCGATCGTGGCGAGTGCGGTCAGAAACAATCGAGAGCGGTGCTTCATACGGATTACCTTCCTACCGGGCTGGCAAGTGCAGAGGATCACATACGGAATCAACCCGGCAACATCGGGTCTCGCGTATCGGAACTCGCGGGGAGTTCCGGGGCGATACGGCGTTCGAAGAATGCTCGCGGTGCGCGACCGCGACCGACACGTCCCGTCGGAACCGAGGGACAGTCGGATGCCCCGGCTATGCGAGGGCGAACGCCGAGATTCGAATCAACAACAGTGAATGTCTGCGACTGCAAGTCGGCCGACAGCGATCAACGCCAATTCATGGCGGACCTGGTGGGCGGCGACTAACGACACGCGGCAGACTTTAGCAGAGGCCCGGTCGACGCCCGAATCGCAAGATCGAGAACGACTGCGACGGCCCTACACCGGCGATCCGCAAGGCATCGCCGCCTTGCGGATCGCCGTGGGCGTCGGGCTACTTGGTCGCGTTGTCGTAGATGACGGCGATGCTGCCGCTGCCCTGCTTGAACAAGTCGGCGTCGACGGTCTTCCAGCCGCCGAGGTCGGCGATGGTCCACAACTTCTGCGGCTGCGGGAAGTCCGCGGCGAACTCCTTGGCGACCTCCGGGTCGACCGGCCGGAAGCCGGCCTCGGCCCACAGACGCTGCGCATCGGTGGTGTACAGGTAGTCGCGGAAGGCGGTGGCCTGGGCGATGTTCCGGCTGTTCGAGATGACCGCGGCCGGGTTCTCGATCTTGAAGGTGACCGGCGGGGTGACGTGCTCGACGGGATCGCCGTTGCGCTCGGTGAACAGCGCCTCGTTCTCGTAGCTCAAGAGCACGTCGCCGGTGCCCTGCAGGAACGTCTCGGTCGCCTCCCGACCCGACTTGGGCTGCACCTTGACGTGTTCACCGACCAACTTGCCCAGGTAGTCCAGGCCGGCCTGCGGATTCTTGCCGCCCTCGCTCTTGGCGGCATACGGCGCCAGCAGGTTCCACTTGGCCGAGCCGGAGCTGAACGGGTTCGGCGTGACGACCTCGATGCCGGGCTGGAGCAGGTCGTCCCAGTCCTTGATGTTCTTCGGGTTGCCCTTGCGGACGACGATCGTCACGACCGAGCCGAACGGAATCCCGTTGTAGGCGCCGCTGTTCCAGTCCTTGTCGACGAGTCCGGCGTCGACCAGTCGGGTGATGTCGGGCTCGACGGAGAAATTCACGAAGTCGGCCTGCGCGCCGTCCTTGACCTTGCGCGACTGGTCACCCGACGCACCGTACGACGGTTTGAAGGTGACGCCCTTGCCTTCGTCGGTCTGGGCGAACGCCGCAGTCACCTTGTCGAACCCCGGCTTCGGGACCGCGTAGGCGAAGAGGTTGATGGTGCCGCCGCTGCCGTCGGCGCTGGTGCCGCTACCCCCCGCGACGTCACTCGAGCCTCCGCTGCACGCGGTCAGCGCGACTGCGCCGATCGTGGCGAGGGTGGTGAGGAACAAACGGGAACGATGCTTCATGTCGGATTACCTTCCTACAGGTCTGGCAAGTGCAGATCACATACGGAATCGACCCGGCAGATGCCGGGCTCAGCATTCGGAACTCGAGGGGAGCACCGAGGGGTGAAGCGGCGTTCGAAGGCAACGTGCGCAGAGCACGCCCGCTGTCGACATGGGTCGACGAGACGACGGTAATCGGATACCGGGACTCAGGAGAGAACGAACGCCGAGATGCGATTCAGCAACAGTGAATATCGGCAACTGCCAGACCACCGACAGCGATCAACGCCAATTCATGGCGGATCCGGGGTGCGGTGACTGGAGACACGCGGCAGATGTTAGCAGAGGATCGGAAGATTATCGGGAAGTCCGATCCGCGCGGGTCAGCGGGTGAAATACCAGGCGATGATGACCAGGACGATCAGCGCAATCAGCGCCATGGTCACGCGTGAGCGTGGCATCTAGGAACCCTCCACCTTCGTTTGCCCGTCCGTCTGCCCGCCGGAATCGACGACCTCGGCACGCCCCAGCAGCGCGAACACTGTGGACAGGGCGCGGTCGAGCAACCAGGCGATACCGAAACAGCACGGGATCATCACGGCGAGCACCAGGACGACCTGCGGGATGAACGGCAGGCCGGCCACCCACAGTTCGGTGCCGTCCCACCAGCTCGCCAGTTGATCCACCCGACCACCCTAGCCGCTGGCACGACCGCCGCCGAACAGGGCGGACCGTCACAGGTTCGCGAACTGTGGACGGTGAGCAACGCTCGGGTCGATGATGAGGTGATGACGACCACGACCGAGCAGCCCGTCGCGACTCCGGCGGGAGATTCCGACGAGGTGGCACCGAAGCGTCGCAGCGTCTACCCGCCGATCGACGACTATGCATTCCTCTCGGATTGCGAGACGAACTGTCTGGTCGCACGCAATGGCGCCGTCGAGTGGATGTGCGTCCCGCGCCCCGACTCCCCCAGTGTGTTCGGCGCGATACTCGACCGGAGCGCCGGACACTTCCGGATCGGACCGTACGGCCAGAACGTGCCGTCCGCGCGTCGCTACCTGCCGGGTGGGCTGATCCTCGAGACCACGTGGCAGACCCAGACCGGGTGGTTGATCGTGCGCGACGCACTCGTGATGGGCCCGTGGCACGCGAACGAACAGCGCTCCCGAAGGCGCCGCCGCACACCGTCGGACTGGGACGCCGAACACATCCTGTTGCGGACCGTCAAGTGCGTGAGCGGCACCGTCGAGTTGGAGATGAGTTGCGAGCCGGCGTTCGACTACCACCGCGCCCCGGCTCACTGGGAGTACACAGGCAAGGTCTACGAGGAGGCCAGCGCGACGAGCCTCTCCGAGGGCGACGGCGAGCATCCGACGCTCCGATTGACGTCGAACCTGCGTCTGGGGCTCGAAGGCCGTGAGGCTCGGGCACGCACTCGCATGGTGGAGGGCGACAACGCGTTCGTCGCGCTGTCGTGGTCGGAACTGCAGGCCCCGCAGACATTCGCCGAAGCCGCCGACAAGATGTGGCAGACCACCGAGTGCTGGCGGCAATGGGTGACGATCGGGCGTTTCCCCGACCATCCGTGGCGGAGCCACCTGCAGAGCAGCGCACTGACCCTCAAGGGTCTGACCTACGCACCGACCGGCGCCCTGCTCGCCGCACCCACCACGTCGCTGCCGGAAACCCCCGGCGGGGAACGCAACTGGGACTATCGGTACGCGTGGGTGCGGGACTCGACCTTCGCGCTCTGGGGCCTCTACACCCTCGGGCTCGATCGTGAGGCGAACGACTTCTTCTCGTTCATCTTCGACTCCGCCCAATCGGACAACGGCGATCCGGCCCCACTGCAGGTGATGTACGGCGTCGGCGGCGAGCACACCCTCGTCGAAGAGGAACTCAGCCACCTGAAGGGCTACGACGGGGCCCTGCCCGTGCGGATCGGCAACGGCGCCTACAACCAGAACCAGCACGACATCTGGGGCACCCTGCTCGACTCGGTGTACCTGCACGTCCGGTCCCGCGACCAGGTCCCCGAGACGTTGTGGCCGCTGCTCCAACGGCAGATCGAGGAGGTCGTCGAGCACTGGCGCGAGCCCGACCGCGGGATCTGGGAGGTGCGCGGCGAACCGCAGCACTTCACGTCGTCGAAGATCATGTGCTGGGTGGCGCTCGACCGCGGTGTCAAGCTCGCCCTGCTGCACGGCGAGAAGGCCTACGCGGCGCAGTGGGGCGAGATCGCCGACGACGTCAAGGCCGACATCCTCGAGCACGGCGTCGACGAGCGCGGGGTGTTCACGCAGCGCTACGGACACCCGTCCCTGGACGCGTCGCTGCTGCTGGCACCGCTGCTGCGGTTCCTGCCCGCCGACGACCCCCGGATCCGGGCGACCGTCCTGGCGATCGCCGACGAGCTCACGGAGGACGGACTCGTGCTCCGCTACCGCGTCGAGTCCACCGACGACGGCCTGTCCGGCAAGGAGGGCACGTTCACGATCTGCTCGTTCTGGCTGGTGTCGGCGCTCGTCGAGATCGGCGAGGTGAAACGGGCCAGAAACCTGTGCGAGCGGCTCCTCTCGTTCGCGAGCCCCCTCAAGCTCTACGGCGAGGAGATCGACCCCAAGACGGGCCGGCACCTGGGTAACTTCCCGCAGGCGTTCACCCACCTGGCGCTCATCAACGCCGTCGTGCACGTCATCCGCGCCGAGGAGTCCGGCCACACCGGCACGTTCCAGCCCGCGCACGGCCCGTCCTGACCTCGGGAACCACGACGCCTGTCGGTGACCTGTGTCACGATCTGCGCATGTTGGATCATCTGGGAATTCAATGCACCGACATCGAGGCCGGTGCGGCGTTCTACGACGCGGTGCTCGCACCTCTCGGCGGAAAGCGGGTCATCGAACCCGCCCCCGGCGTCATCGGTTACGGCGTGCCACCGCACGCGGACTTCTGGATCAGCCCGCTGGCGCCCGCCGACGCGGGCTTCCGCGAGAACCACGTCGCGTTCGCCGCGGACAGCCGCGCCGCGGTCGACGCCTTCTTCGCGGCCGCAGTCGAGATGGGCGCCGAGGTCCTGCACCAACCGCGCGAATGGCCGGAGTACCACCCCGGCTACTACGGCGCGTTCGTGCGTGATCCCGACGGGAACAACGTCGAAGCGGTGTGCCACCGCCCCGGGTAGTTCGGTCGTCAGTAGGTCCGCCGGAGCAACCGCTCCGCGTCGGCCGCGATCGACCGCACCACGTCACAGGCCGGCCGCTCCGACGTGACGAGACCCGCCACCTCACCGGCGTAGACGACACCCTGATTAGGATCCGCGGGATCGTATGCGGCCGAGAGGGTTTCGTTGTCAGCCCCCTGCCCGTGCCACCTCGCGGTGTAGTCGTTGGCGAGGGCGCGACCGCCCCAGCGGGCCGGCCACGGCTGGTCGCGGGCCTGGTCGAACACCGACGTGTAGACGGTGTCGGCGCTGCCCGCCTCGATCAGCTTCGCGCGCGCGTACCCGGGGCCGATCGTCTCGGGACTGGCGAGCAGCACCGTGCCGATCATCGCGCCCTCGGCGCCGGCCGCGATCACCGCGGCCAGCCCACGGCCCGTTCCGATCCCACCGGCCGCGAGCACCGGAAGACGCGTCGCGTCGAGCACTTCCTGCAGCAACGGCAACGTACCGATCCGCCCGGTGTGACCGCCGGCCTCACCGCCCTGCGCGATCACGAAGTCGACCCCGGCCCGTTCGACGACCCGCAGGTCCTCGAGCGTGTTCACCTGCGAGACGGCCAGCGCCCCGGCCGCGTGAACCCGCTCGACGTACGGAGCCGGGTCGCCGAACGACAACGACACCACCCGCGGCTTCTCGGCGAGCGCCGCGTCGAGAAGCGAGTCGTCGGCGTCCAGGGACCACGTCATCAACCCGATGCCGAGCAGCCCGCCGCCGATCTCGCGGGCGATCGCGGATTCGGCCGCGATCCAGTCGGGGGTCGCGTAGCGCGCGGCACCGAGCAGACCCAGGCCGCCGGCACGCGTGACCTCGCCCGCCAGCTGACCGCCGGCGCGGCCGCCCATCGGGGCGCCGAAGATCGGCACCTCCAGCCCGAGCTCACGGGTCAACCAGGTGCCGATCATCGCGTCCCTCCTACTTGCCCTTGGGCTTGTCCGCCACCGACTCGTTCGACAGCGCCGCCACGAAGGCCTCCTGCGGGACCTCGACGCGACCGATGGTCTTCATCCGCTTCTTGCCCTCCTTCTGCTTCTCGAGCAGCTTGCGCTTACGGCTGATGTCGCCGCCGTAGCACTTGGCGAGCACGTCCTTGCGGATCGCGCGAATGTTCTCGCGCGCAATGATCTTCGAGCCGATCGCGGCCTGGATCGGCACCTCGAACTGCTGACGCGGGATCAGCTCGCGCAGCTTGGTGGTCATCTTGTTGCCGTAGGCGAACGCGGCGTCCTTGTGCACGATCGCGCTGAACGCGTCGACGGTCTCGCCCTGCAGCAGGATGTCCACCTTCACCAGCGCCGCCTGCTGCTCACCCGACTCCTCGTAGTCGAGGCTCGCGTAGCCCTTGGTCCGCGACTTGAGGGCGTCGAAGAAGTCGAACATGATCTCGCCCATCGGCAGCGTGTAGCGCAGCTCGACGCGGGTCTCCGAGAGATAGTCCATGCCGCCGAGCTCACCGCGTCGGGACTGGCACAGCTCCATGATCGCGCCGGTGAACTCGCTCGGCGCGATGACGGTGCACTTGGCCATCGGCTCGTAGACCTCGCGCACCTTGCCCTCCGGCCAGTACGACGGGTTGGTCACCTCGTGCTCGGAGCCGTCCTCCATCACCACTCGGTACACCACGTTGGGCGCGGTGGAGATGAGGTCGAGGCCGAACTCGCGCTCGAGCCGGTCCCGGGTGATCTCCATGTGCAGCAGGCCGAGGAAGCCACAACGGAAGCCGAAACCGAGGGCCACCGAGGTTTCCGGCTCGTAGGCCAGCGCCGCGTCGTTGAGCCGAAGCTTGTCCAGCGCGTCACGCAGCACCGGGTAGTCGGAACCATCCATCGGGTACAGGCCGGAGTAGACCATCGGCTTGGGGTCGCGGTAGCCGGTCAGCGGCTCGGACGCGCCGTTGCGGAAGGTGGTGACGGTGTCGCCGACCCGCGACTGCCGGACGTCCTTGACGCCGGTGATCAGGTAGCCGACCTCGCCGACGCCCAGGCCGGCGGTGGCCTTGGGCTCGGGCGAGATGATGCCCACCTCGAGCAGTTCGTGCGTGGTGCCGGTCGACATCATCGTGATCTTCTCGCGGGGACGGATCTTGCCGTCCACCACGCGCACGTAGGTGACGACGCCGCGGTAGGCGTCGTACACGGAGTCGAAGATCATCGCGCGGGCCGGACCGTCTGCGTCGCCGACCGGGGCCGGCACCTGCTTGACGACCTCGTCGAGCAGTTCCTTCACACCGACACCGGTCTTGCCGGAGACCCGCAAGACGTCCTCGGGCTCGCAGCCGACGATGTGCGCGATCTCGGCGGCGTACCGCTCGGGATCGGCAGCGGGCAGGTCGATCTTGTTGAGCACCGGGATGATGGTGAGATCCTTCTCCATCGCCAGGTACAGGTTGGCCAGGGTCTGCGCCTCGATGCCCTGGGCGGCGTCGACGAGCAGCACCGCACCCTCGCAGGCCTCGAGCGCGCGGGAGACCTCGTAGGTGAAGTCGACGTGGCCGGGCGTGTCGATGAGGTGCAGGACGATCTGTTCGGTCGTGCCGTCCTCGTTCTCGACCGTCCACGGCAGACGCACGTTCTGCGCCTTGATGGTGATGCCGCGCTCGCGCTCGATGTCCATGCGGTCGAGGTACTGCGCACGCATGGCGCGTTCCTCGACGACACCGGTGAGCTGCAGCATCCGGTCGGCGAGAGTCGACTTGCCGTGGTCGATGTGCGCGATGATGCAGAAGTTCCGAATCTTCGACGGATCCGTGAACGTCTTCTCCGCAAAGTTGCTGCTCAAGCCCTATTCCCTCGTCTCACTCGCGCACTGACATCGGCCCGGACCGGCATCCACTGCCTCCCGCGCCCTCCCATCATCCCCTGGACACCGGGGTGCGTACACATCCAGGGTCACGGCCGGCGACTTGTGACCAACGTACTGGGCCACCATCGGGACCGACGCGCCCGCGAAGATCAACGTCGAGGCGAAGAAGTGACGGAGGTCGTGGAAGCTCTTCCCGCCCGGCAGGCCACAGTCTCGTCGGACGATCACGAAGCGGTTCGCCACGGTCGTCGGCGACCGCATCCGCCCGCGCGCCGTCCGGAAGATCGGCGGGGATCGGTCCTCGGACGGATTCTCATCGAGCTCCTCGGCGAGCAACCCGATCACCGAATCGCCGACGGGGGTCGTCCGCCGCGATTGCGGAGTCTTCAGCTTCGCAATCGCGAACTCGGATCCGCCGGCCGATTGCTCGGTCACATGGATCTCGCGGCGAAGGAAGTCGACCGAGGAGATTCGCAGTCCGCACAGCTCCCCCGCCCGTAGCCCGGTCCCGGCCGCAAGACTCACTCCCCCGCCTTCGCGCTCACCCTGCTCGCTCGGTGGTCCCGTCATCTCCGCGCCGCCGAGCACTATCAGTGTTGATGTTGAGCCGAACACCCTTATGCACCACTGTGTACGGCACATCGTCGTCGTTGTCCGGGTCGCCGGAGTCCGCAGGATCCGGCAGTTCCGCGATCTCCTCGATGACGATCTGCGCTCGCGCCGCACCGGGATCGAACATCTCCTGAAACGGCCCGACGAACGACCCTCCGAGCCCGCGGCGCTTCGCCCGAATAGCCGCCCACCCGAACATCACGAGTGGGCCGATCATGGCGATCAGCACTAACAGGTCCCCACCCATGCCCGCGAGCGTACCGATCAGATCCTCCGCTCCGCTTAGAAGAGAAGGAGCCGTCCGGGTAATGGTTCGTCATGGAGCCTCATCGCTACGAAGCCGTACCGGACATCGGGAACGGCACCGTGCAGTTCGCTTTGGGACACGGATGGACACGGTGCCGCCCGATCACCGGCGGCCGCACCCCTGCCGCAGGACGCGCGCCACCGACGCGACCTGAATCGAAGAGCGCTGCACCGCGGAGAATCGCGTGCATTGTGCGGCCGGGCCGCAGGTCCCACGCTATTCGTGCGCACACCGCGGGCGGAAGGGCGAAGGCTCCGCACTGGTGGGTAGTGCGGAGCCTTCGCGGGCGCCATGCCATGGACGCCTGGGGCGCGTACTGGAAGCAGGGTCCCTCTTGCTTCCACTACCCACCCGAGACGCACTCGACACATCGAGACGAGGTCGGGTGCGTTCCTGTCTACCCGCAACTGCGGGGTCGCGGGCAGCGAGTTGAACGTTAGTCCAGATCAGGCTGCCTCGCGGCTGAAGTTGCCCCGAAAGCTGACACCGAATCGATCAAGAGTCACAAGACTCGAGGCGCCCGAAAGCGACAAACTGCGTTGTTTACGCGAAACGACCACCGCCCCGAGGATCACTCGGGGCGGTTGATGTGGCGAGCTTCCCTCGAGCCACAACGCGCAACTGCGCGCAGGGTCGGGGGATCAACCGCCGTTCGCAACCGCGAGACTCGAGAGTCCTACGGCAAGCACGGTCTCGCGCACACATCCAGGGTCACGGGCGGCGACATCGAGCGGCGCTCGCGCGGCGCGATCACGCACCGTGCGCCACCGTCGTCGGCGGCCACAGGTCAGGCGCGACACGCCCAGGCATCGATCGAATCATCGAGCACCCGACACAATTCGCACAAAGAAAATGAGCGTGCCGACGGGCCCCGCCCCGAGACCCGATCGAACGCGCGTATTCGACTCCCCCGTGGGCAGTCAGCGAAGACGTGAAAGACCCTTCGATTCTGCTGGGTCATCGAGAAGTACGGCGACGCCTTCCTCATGAATCATTTCAGTCCATCCTCCCCGAGATTCGAAATCCTCCGCGACGAACCGGTCGAACCGAATCCGTCATCGATTCATCGCCACAACGGTCCGCCCGAGTTACACCGCTGCAATCCTCGCCTCGTCAGGACGCCGAACAACGAGGGCGCCCGACACCGCGGCGCCGGCGTCCCGAACGGGGACCGCGCCGCAACTAAGCTCGGATCCCATGGCGAGCACGTGGGGCAGTATCGGCAGGAAGCTCGGCACCTTCGCCGTCCAGCAGGGCCCGAAACTACTTCGGCAGCTGCAGAACACCGGGCCGGTCAAACGCGCGACCGAGGCGATCACCGGGCCGCCGCATCCCACCGTCACGCCCGGACGGCCGGTGTCGCGCAATTCCGCACCCACGGCCCACCGCGCGCGTCGGATCGAGTACGCCCCGAGCCTGGACGGCCAGGCCGATCCTGGCGAGATCGTGTGGACCTGGGTGACGTACGAGGAGGACCCGAGTCAGGGCAAGGACCGCCCCGTCCTCGTCGTCGGCCGCGACGGACCCACGCTGCTGGGACTGATGCTGTCGTCGAACAGCGGGAGGGACGACGACCGCAACTGGCTGCCGCTGGGCGCCGGCTCCTGGGACGCCGAGAACCGCCCCAGCTGGGTGCGGCTGGACCGCGTGCTCGACGTTCCCGAGGCGGGCATCCGCCGCGAGGGCGCCATCCTCGACCGCGACCGCTTCGACGCCGTCGCCACGCGCCTGCGCGCCGACTACAGCTGGACCTGACGCCGCACCGAGACGACGAGAGGGGCCCGGCACACGATCGTGTGCCGGGCCCTCTCCCTGTCAGCGTCAGTCGTTGAGTCGGTTGAAGCGTCCGAAGAGAGCGCGGTAGATGACCGCACCCAGTGCTCCGCCGATCAACGGGAACACGATGAACAACCACACCTGTCCCATCGCCCCGTCCTGGTAGGGCGCGACCGCGAAGCTGCGGGCCGGGTTGACCGACGTGTTGTCGATCGGAATCGAGATCAGGTGGATCACCGCCAGCGTGAAGCCGATCGAGACGCCCGCGAGCGGGACGTCCGACAGCTGGTCGGTAGACGCCAGCACCACGAAGACCAGCAGTGCCGTCAGCAGGATCTCCACCGTCATCGCGGCACCGATGCCGTAGCCCGGCAACACGAGCTGACCCAGCGGACCGCTCTCGGCCGAGGGGCTGTGGACACCCCAGCCGTTCGCGGCCAGGCCGTCCGCCGCACGGCTGTAGGTGGGCAGACTCTGCGCGATCGTGTAGACCGCCAGACCCGCGGCGAGACCGCCGACCACCTGGGCACCCATGTAGATGGCCGCCTTGGCGCCCGAGATGCGGCCGAGAATGAAGTGCCCGAGCGTCACGGCCGGGTTCACGTGGCAACCCGAGATCGGACCGATCGAATAGACCAGGAACATCAGCGTCAGACCGAATGCGAGCGCGATCCCGAGCTGGCCGACCTTGGCCCCAGCGAACACCGCCGTTCCGATCGCAGAGAAGACCAGGACGAACGTGCCGATACCTTCCGCCAAGTACTTCTTGAGATCCGAAATCTCTTCCTTTTCCGCAATTTCCTGTGCTGTCGACATACACCCACCTCCCGAACCCGCTGTTGATTGAGCTGTCGAGCGGGACTTTACGTACAAGGTGGTCTGGTTTGCGTGATCTGGAGCGTGTCGGAGTCCGAATCGAAACGTCGCCCTACCGGTTCCGTCGGTCGTGGGCGGCGCCCACCGAGCGGCCCTGGAGTGCAGGTTTGGGATCGCGACGCGGGTCCTGGTAGTGTCGTCGGTCGGTACATACGTGTGCCCAGAGCTTTTCGACAGTAACCCGCAAAGACGACAGGATTTTACGCGTGGCCAACATCAAGTCCCAGGTGAAGCGGATCCGCACCAACGAGCGCAACCGACTCCGCAACCAGTCGGTCAAGTCCTCGCTGCGTACGGCGATCCGTTCCTTCCGCGAGGCCGCGGCAGCCGGTGACAAGGACAAGGCCAGCGAGCTCCTCGTCACCACCAGCCGCAAGCTCGACAAGGCAGCCGGCAAGGGCGTCATCCACGCCAACCAGGCCGCCAACAAGAAGTCGGCGCTCGCGAAGGTCGCCAACTCTCTCTGACAAGTTTCTGACGGTTCCACCGTCGCAAGCTCTGTAGAACTAGCCCCCCGATCCCTGATCGGGGGGCTAGTTCTGTCACGACCTCACCGTCGGGATGAACGGACCTGTCCGCAGCCCCAGACCTCGGTGTCGAAAGGTCAGCGACCGCCGTGGAGGGACGCGACACGCTGCACCGCCCACTCCACGGCGTAGTCGGCGTCGGCGGCCTGACCCTTCACATCCGCGTTGAGCTTGGCGACGACCTGCAGCGCCTCGCCGATCGAGGTGGGGTCCCAGCCGCGGGCCTGCCCCTGCGCCTTCTTGATCTTCCACGGCGGCATGCCCAGTTCGGACGCCATCCGGAACGGGTCACCGCGCCCGGCCGAGGCCACCCGGGCGATCGTGTGCACGGCGTCGGCGAGCGCGTCGGCGAGCAGAACGTGGGCCACCCCACGGTGCATCGCCCACCGCAGGGCTTCCATCGCACCGCGCCGGTCGCCGGCGACCGCCTTGTCCGCGACGTCGAACCCCGACACCTCGGCCTTGCCCGAGTAGTACCGCTGCACCGCACCGGCGTCGATCTTTCCGCCGGTGTCGGCGACCAACTGCGAGCAGGCCGCGGCCAGCTCGCGCAGGTCGGAACCGACGGCCTCGACGACCAACTCGACGACCTCCGGGGACACGCGCACGCCCGCGGCCCGGAACTCGCCGCGCACGAAGTCCACGCGTTCGCCCGGCTTCAACTTGGCGCACTGGTGGACGGTGGCGCCGGTCTTCTGCAGGACACCGGCCATCGCCTTCGCTCGCCCCGCGCCCGAGTGCAGCACGATCAGCACGACGCCCTCGGGAAGGTCCGCGGCGGCGTCCTGCACGAGCCCGACGGCGTCCTTGCCTGCTTCCGCGGCCGCCTCGAGCACGACCACCCGGTCCTCTGCGAACAGGGACGGGCTGAGCAGCTCGGCCAGCTCCGGGGCGCTGGTGTCACCGGCGCGCAGGCGCGAGACCGGGATGTCCTCCCCCGACGGTCCCGCTGCGGCGCGCACCGCACTGATCACGGACGCGACCGCGCGCTCGACCAACAACTCCTCGTCACCGAGGACGAGATGGAGCGGATCGGGTCGCGTAGAGGTGCTCACCGGACGATGGTGCCATGCGAACGCCCCACCACCGCAAGTGCCCCGGACCCGGATCGAACCACCGCGACGTCACCGTCCACGTCGGTGCGCATCGTCACGGCCCCCAGTGCGGTGAGCCGGTCCACGATGCCCGGGTTGGGGTGCCCGAACGGGTTGTCGGCGCCGACGCTGATCACGGCGAGGCGAGGGCGGACCGCGGCGATGAATTCCGGTGCCGTCGTGCGTGATCCGTGGTGCGGGACCTTCAGCACGTCCGCCCGCAACGACACCCCGGCCCGCAGCAGCGCCCGCTGGCCCGCCTCCTCCGCGTCGCCGGTCAGCAGGATGGTGCCGGCCGGCGTGTACGCCTTGATCACCAGCGAGGTGTCGTTGGCCGCGTCGTCGGCCGCCGCCTCGGTGCGCGGCGGTGGCACCAACGGGCCCAGGACCTGCAACCGCAGCCGACCCACCGTCAGGTCACGTCCGGGCTCGAGACGCACCCTCGCGACGTCGGCACGCGCCGCCGCCCCGGACACGAAGCGGAATCCGCCGCCGGGCAGATCGGACGAGCCGATCGCGATCGCGCCCACCGCGCGGCCGTCGAGCACACCCTCGAGTCCGCCGTAATGATCCGCGTGCAGATGCGTCACGATCACCAGCGCAATCTCCTCGACGCCGAGACGTCGGAGACAGCGGTCCATCGGCTCCCGATCCGGACCGGCATCCACGACCACGGCGCGACCGTCGCCCGTCGACAGGACCAGGCCGTCGCCCTGACCGACGTCGCACGCGACGAACGACCATCCCGCGGCCGGCCACCCCGGCGTATAGATCCGGGTCGGCACCCAGACGGCGGCCACACCGATCACGAGTGCCAGCAGGATCCGGCGCGACCACCGGAACCGCGCCGCGAGTCCCACGATCACCAACCCGACCGTGACGACGGCGGCACCCGCCAACCCGCCGCCGACCGCAACCGTCGCGCCCGGGACGCCCGCCGCACGGTCGGCGACCTCTAGCAGCCACCACAGCGGCGGACCCGCGATCCGCACGACGAGCGCGGCGGCCGGCGCCCACACCGCGGCGAGGACCGCGGTCGCGGCACCGACGACCGTGATCGGCGCGACGACCGGCGCGACGAGGATGTTCGCGACGATCGACACGACGCCGACGGTTCCCGACATCGCCGCCACCAGCGGCGCGGTGACCACGAAAGCTGCGACGGCCACGGCGCACATCTCCGCGAGCCACCGCGGCCAATGCCGTTCCCGCAGCCGATCCACCAGGATCGGGGAGAGCACGACAAGCCCGGCAGTCGCGGCCACCGACAAAGCGAAACCGAAATCGACTGCGAGCGTGGGAAACAACGCGAGCAGAACGACGACGGAAGCCGCGAGGGCGGGGATCGCCTGTCTGCGACGGCCTGTCACCAGCGCCAGCAGGGCGACACATCCCATCGCCGCGGCGCGCAGCACGCTCGGCGACGGCCGGGCGATGACGACGAACGCTGCGAGCGCCGCGCCGGCCAGCACCGCCCCGGCACGCGGGCCGATCCCGAGTCCGCGCACGATCAGCAGCACCGCGCCGAGCACGATGGAGACGTTGGCGCCGGACACCGCGGTCAAGTGCGAGAGTCCGGCCGCGGTGAACGCGTCCTTCACCGCCTGCGGCAGCGCGGACGTGTCGCCGACGACGAGACCGGGCAGCAGGCCGGCCTGATCCGGCGGCAGGCCGGAGGCGGCCGCCGACGCCAACCGCTCCCGGAGGCCGCCGGCCCAGCGCTGGATCGTCGGCGGGTCGACGCGACTCGGCGGACCCGTGGCCCGCACCACCGCGACCGTGAGATCGCTGCGCTCGGGTGCCGCGAGTCGTCCGCGCAGGCTCACCTGCTGCCCGGGCAGCAGGCTCTCCCACTGCGGCGCCTCGGCGAACACCAGCACCGAACCACCTGCGCGGGTCGTTCCTCCCGCGTCCGTTACGGACCGCAGTGACGCCCGGATCATCAGCTGACGCCGGCCCCCGAAACCAGTACTGCGCAACGGCTTCGGGTCGTCGTCGACGACGACGGTCAGCGTGGCGGAGGCCCCGGTGGCCGCCTTCTCGGCGAGCGGGTGGACCGCAACGGCGTGGGCGCGCACGGCAATGGCCGCGGCGAACCCCGCCCCGAGGAGGACGGCCGCGACAACCGCCACACCGACGCCGACCACGATCGGCGACGCACCGCGACGGCGCACCCACACCACGGTGACCGCGGACAGCGCGCCCATGCCGGCCAGCCCGGCGCCGAGGAGCGCGGCGGTCCGCCAACCGGCGAGCATCCCCACGATCGTCGCCGCCCAACACGTCACCGCCGACGGCACGAGGCGCAGATCGAGCGGACGCACCCGGTCCAGCACGGGCGAACTCATTGCGTCACAACGTCACCAGGTCGCGCAGCTTCGCGAGCCGGGCCGGTCCGATGCCGTCCACCTCGCCCAACTGCTCGACGTCGGTGAACTTGCCGTTGTTCTTCCGCCACGCCACGATGGCCGCCGCGGTGACCGGCCCGACGCCGGGCAGCGCGTCCAGGTCGCCCTCGGCGGCCGTGTTCAGGTTCACCTTCCCGGCGCCCTTCGCCGGGGCGCCGGCACCCCCGCCCGACGCCACCGTCCCGGCACCCACCCGCGCGCTGCCGACGGTGGTCGGCCCGCCGTCGGGCGGCGCGACCCCGACCAGGATCTGGTCTCCGTCGTCGACCTTCTCGGCCATGTTGAGGCCCAGCACGTCCGCGCCGGGACGCGGACCACCCGCGGCCGCGAGCGCGTCGGCGATCCGGGAGCCGGGTGGCAGACGCACCAGCCCCGCCTGGTTGACGAGTCCGACCACGCTCACCACCAGTTGGGCATCGGGTGCGGGCGGCGCCGGCTGCGGGGTCGGGGACGCGGACGGGTCGACGACACCGGCGTCCTGCTGCCGGACCTCCACGACCGGCAGGGGCGGAACCGCCTGGGCCGTCGGACGATCCCGCCACACCGACACCGCGGCAATTCCGGCGGCGATCAGACCCACGACGACCAGGGCGACCGCGCCGCGCCGTCCCAGGTTCAGTCGCGTCTCCCACCGCCGCGGCGAATCCCGCAGGCCGTCCGACTCGCCAAGCGAATCGTCCTGTTCGGACAGCCATCCCGGCGCCCACGTCGGAGCGTCGTCGTCATCGGCGGCGTCGACCGCGCCGCCCGGGCGCATCGGCGTCGGCACGGTGGACGCCGCCGCGAGCCTGCTGCGCACCCTCGCTCGATCCAGATCGGTACCCATGGCGCCGACCGTAGGGTCCGCCGACGACGGCTGACCGCCCTCGGGCGCCTCGAGGAAGAAGTCTGTGGATCAGTCGCGGGCTGTGGATGAATCCTTGGACGGATCGTCCGCGTCCGCGCCGCCCGGGCACACCACGACACCGACGGCACCCGCGCCGACGTGTGCGCCGAGCACGCTCCCGATCTCGGTGACGACCAGTTCGGTCATCGCTGGGACGCGTTCTTTCAGTTGCGCCGCAACCTCTTCCGCGCGCTGCGGCGCGGACGAATGATGCACCGCGACAGCGGCGGGTTCCGAGCCGGCGTGTTCGACGGCCGCGTCGACCAACTTGCCCAGCGCCTTCGTCGACGTGCGGGTCTTCTCGCGCAGTACCAGTTTGCCGTCGACGAGGTGCAGCACCGGCTTCATCGCCAGCGCCGTGCCGAGCAGGGCGGCGGCGGTGCCGATCCGTCCGCCGCGCCGCAGATGGTCCAGGCGGTCGACGACGATCAGCGTGCGTCCGCGGGCGGCCACCTCGACCGCCCGCTGGTACACGGCCTCGAGACTGCGCCCGGCGCGCGCGACCCGGGCCGCGGCGAGCGCCGGGAACCCGAGCCCCATGCCCGCCGACGCGGAGTCCACCACGCGGACCCGCTCACCCAGTGTCTGCGCCGCCTGCCGACCGGCCTCCCACGTCCCCGACAGCTGCCGGGAGATGTGCACGGCGACGACACCGTCCCCACCGCTGTCGGCCAGCGCGGCCGCGTACACGTCCCCCAGTTCACCCGGCGACGCCCCCGACGTCGTCACACCGGCCAGGCCGTCCGGGACGGTGTCGATGCCGTCTCGATAGTCGTGCCCGTCGTGGAGCACGTGCAGCGGCACGACACGGATGCCGAGCCTGTCGACCAGTTCGGGTGACAGGCAAGCCGAGGAGTCGGTGACGACGACGACAGGCACGCCCCTACCCTATTTCGCTCTCGGCGGGGTCTGCAGTGCGACGGACGTTCTTGATCGCGTCGATCATGGCCGCCGCGACTTCCTCGTGCGCGTCCCAGCCCCAGTGGATACCGTCCGGATTCGCGCGATCGGAGAAGACGTTCTCGCGGACCGCGGCCGCGAGATCGACCATCGGAACGCGCTTCTCGGCCGACCATGCCTCGAGCGCACGGACCGCGGGGGCGCGCCCGGTGTGGACCCGTCCGTACGCGTCACAGCGGTGCACCGAGGGATATGTCCCGATCACCGGCAGGTCCGGCCGGATCGCGGCGAGCGCGTCTCGGCAGCTCTCGAGGTACTCGACCGACAGTTTCGGCGGCAGCGCCACCGGACGGCCGAGCTTCGACAGCCGCGGCTGCAACCACTGGTAGCCCGAGCGCACCACGCGGCGCAGCGCGGGCGGCCGGATGTAGCGCAGTTGCTCGCGCAGCGCCGTCGGCAGCGGGGACGGCAGCGAATCCATGCCGCCGACCGCGAACACCACGGCTCCGGCCTGCGGCACCGCCGCCCAGACCCGCGGGTCCTGCGTGATCGCCCACCACGCGTCCCGGCTGGTCCAGCCGATCCGCGCGACGAGTTCGACGCGCCACCCCAGTTCCTTCGCCACGAGGGTCGGCCAAATACGCGGATGGTCGGCCGGCAGGCCGCCCTTGGGCCCGTAGTACGCCAGCGAATCCGCGACCACCAGCAGGACGGGCTGCGCCGTCTCGACGGCTTCGCCGTCAGAGGACGTCACTGGCCACGCTCGCCGACGCGTTCCACACATCCAATCGCCATACCGCTTCTGTTCCCTCCCCATGTCCGCTGAGCTGCACCCAGCTGGTGTTCCCGAGTCCTCCGAGCACCGACCACCGATCCACCGGCAGGTCGAGCAGTCGCGCCGTGAGCGCGGCGATGAGACCGCCGTGCGCGACGAGCACCAGCGGATCCGATCCCCAGTTCTCGTGCCGCGCGAGCAGTTCCTGCACCACCGGCAGGCTGCGCTCGGCCACGTCGATGCGGCTCTCCCCGGCCGGCGGCGCCCACTCGGCGTCGGTGCGCCAGCGCGCCCGGGCTCCGGGCGAGATGGCGTCGACGTCGCTGTGGGTGAGCCCCTGCCAGTCCCCGAGGTGCGTCTCGCGCAGCCGGCTGTCGGTCTCCACCGACAGCCCGACGTGGTCGCCGAGCGCGAGCGCGGTGTCGTGCGCGCGGCGCAGATCGGACGACACGATCGCGAACGGACGCTTGTCGGCGAGCGCCTGCGCGACGGTCTTGGCCTGGGTACGCCCCAGATCGGACAGGTCGGTGTCGAGCTGACCCTGCATCCGGTCCGACGCGTTGTACTCGGTCTGGCCGTGCCGCAGCAGGAGCAGACGCCGGACCGCGGGCAGGCCCGCGGCCGCCGTCACAGCTCCGGCTCCCCCGCCTCGTCGACCGGGTCCGAGTCGATCGGCAGCTGCCGGGGCTCGATGCCCTCCACCGGGATCTCCGGGCAGTCCTTCCACAGCCGGTCGAGCGCGTAGAAGTTGCGCTCGTCGGTGTGCTGGATGTGCACCACGATGTCGACGAAGTCGATCAGGGCCCAGCGGCCCTCGCGGGCGCCCTCGCGGCGCACCGGTTTGTGCCCGGCCTCACGCAGCTTGTCCTCGACGTTGTCGACGATCGCGTTGACCTGACGTTCGTTGGGGGCAGACGCGATGACGAAGCAGTCCGTGATCACGAGCTGCTCCGAGACGTCGAGCACCACCACGTCCGTGGCCAACTTCTCGTCGGCCGCCAGTGCCGCGATTCGTGCCATCTCGATGGCGTCGTTCGATGCGCTCACTCAGTGTTCTCCCGGTTCTGCTTGTACTGAAGATTGTGAAGGGTCGGTCGGCGCCTGTCGCGCCGGGACCGGCTCGGACATCGTCACCGCACCGTCGAGCCGCTCCGCCCCACGCGGCCGGTACAGGTTGCGCTTGCTGATGTACTGCACCACGCCGTCCGGCACGAGGTACCAGACCGGCCGGTGCTCGGCAGCCCGCAGACGGCACTCGGTCGACGAGATCGCCAGGGCCGGGATCTCGATCAACGTCACCGCATCCAGCGGAAGCCGGTCGAGGTGGGACGAGAGGTGCTCGGTGTGCAGCTCGTACCCGGGGCGGGAGACGCCGACGAACTTCGCGAGCGCGAACAGCTCCTCCCAGTCCTGCCACGACAGGATGCTCTCGAGCGCGTCGGCGCCCGTGATGAAGTACAGCTCCGCGTCGGGATGCTGGGCCCGCAGGTCGCGCAGCGTGTCCACCGTATAGGTGACCTTGCTGCGGTCGATGTCGACGCGGCTCACCGAGAACCGCGGGTTCGACGCCGTCGCGATCACCGTCATCAGGTAGCGGTCCTCGGCGGGGCTCACCTCACGGTCGTCCTTCTGCCACGGCTGGCCCGTGGGAACGAAGATCACCTCGTCGAGGTCGAACCGATCCGCGACCTCACTGGCCGCCACGAGGTGTCCGTGGTGGATCGGGTCGAAGGTGCCACCCATCACGCCGAGGCGGCGCCGCGGGGTGATCGCTGTCGGCTGCTGCACGATAGTCCAGCTTACGGGCTGCCCCGGGGCGCCGATTCACACAGGCAGCAAACCGGCGACGACCGCGGCGAGCTGCTGGGCGGATCGGCACTCGTGCATGTCGATGACCTCGTTGTAGACCAGCGCCGCCGAGTCCCCGGTCCCCCACTGTCCACGAGGCTCGGGGTTGAGCCAGTGCGCGTGCTTGGCCACCGATACGAGATGTTCGAGCGCCGGCAGCCCCGGGTCGCGGTAGTTGTTGCGCCCGTCGCCCAGAACGAGCAGCGAGCTACGGCTGGTGATGCTGTGCGCGTACCGTTCGGCGAACACGCCCAGCGCGTGCCCGTAGTCCGAGTGCCCGTCGTAGGTGATGAGCTCGGCCTCCCGGATCATCCGCGACATCGCCACCCCGAGGTCCGACCCGGTGTCGAAGAAGCGGGTCACCTCGTCGGTGGTGTCGATGAACGCGAACACCCGCACCCGCGAGAACTGTTCGCGCAGGGCATGCACCAGCAGCAGCGTGAAGTGCGAGAACCCGGCCACCGAGCCGGAGACGTCGCACAGCAGGACCAGCTCGGGACGCGCCGGACGCGGCTTGCGCTGGACCAGATCGATCGGCACCCCACCCGTGGACATGGACTTGCGCAGGGTGCGACGCAGGTCGATCGCGCCCGCACGGGCCCGGCTGCGGCGCACCGCCAACCGGCTCGCGAGCAGCCGCGCCAGCGGTGTCACGCTGCGCCGCAGGGCCACGAGTTCGGAGTCGGACGCCCGCAGGAAGTCGACCTCCTCGGCGAGCCTCGGCACGCCGTAGTTCGCGACGCGTTCCTTGCCGATCTGCTCCGCCGACCGACGCCGTGTCTCGGACTCGACCATCTTGCGGAAGTCCATGATCCGCTGGACCGCGGCGCGCTTGGCGACCTCGGACGCGTAGTCGCCGCCCGGCTTGTCGTCGCGCGACTGGTTGCCGAGCAGCCCGGAGAGGATCTTCTCGAGCAGCTTGTCCGGTGCCACGTTGCGCAGCGCCTGATACACCGAGAACGACGGCCCGTTGGCCGAGTCGTACCGGCCGATCTCCTCGACCATCTGCGCGACGATCGCCTCCAGCTGCTCGATGGCCTCCGGCGAGTCGTCGGAGAGCAGTTCGGCCAGCAGCTCCTGCAGCGCAGCGAAGTCGATCTCGCCGTCGGGCGTGCGCGGCAGCGCGCGGTCCTCGCTGTCGGCATCACCGCCACGGATCCCTACGCCCGCCGGGAACCACAGGTCGAACAGCGCGTCGAACGTCGGTCGGTGGGTGGGGCGTCGCAGCAACGCGCACGCCAGCCCCTCGCGCAGCGCCTCCCGGTCGAGCAGGTCGAGCACGGACATCACCCGACCGGCATCGACCGTCTCGGACGGGCCGACCGAGATGCCGCGACGCCGCAGCGCCTCTACGAAGTCGACGAGATGCCCGGGCAGCCCGTGCGGCGCGGGCGGACCACCACGAGATTGCGCAGGCGAGGTGACCATCGGCTCGGTCCTCTCAGTTGAGGCGCAGCTCGGCGGCGGCGCGCTGCTGATCGGCCCGATGCTTGAGCACCACACCCATCGTGGCGCGGACCGCGTCGTCGTCGAGCGTGTCGAGTCCCAGGGCGAGGAGCGTGCGCCCCCAGTCGATCGTCTCCGACACCGACGGCACCTTCTTGAGCTGCATCGCGCGCAGCACGTTCACGGTCCGGACGAGCTGCTCGGCGATCGCCTCGGGCAGTTCCGGGACCCGGCTCGCCAGGATTCGACGCTCGAGCTCCGCGTCCGGGAAATCCAGGTGCAGGAACAGGCAGCGCCGTTTGAGCGCCTCCGACAGCTCACGCGTCGCGTTCGAGGTGAGCACCGCGAACGGCTTGCGGGTGGCGGTGATGGTGCCCAGCTCGGGAATCGTGACCGCGAAATCGCTGAGCACCTCGAGCAGCAGGCCCTCGATCTCGACGTCGGCCTTGTCGACCTCGTCGACCAGCAGCACCGTCGGATCCTCGCGGCGGATCGCGGTCAGCAGCGGACGCGACAGCAGGAACTCCTCCGAGAACACGTCCTGCTTGGTCGCGTCCCAGTTGTGGTCACTGCCGGCTTGGATGCGCAGGATCTGCTTGGCATGGTTCCACTCGTACAGTGCACGGGACTCGTCGACGCCCTCGTAGCACTGCAGCCGCACGAGCTCGGCGTCCGAGGTCTGCGCGACGGCCCGCGCCAGCTCGGTCTTGCCGACGCCGGCGGGCCCCTCGATGAGCA
Source organism: Prescottella soli (assembly GCF_040024445.1). Classification (NCBI taxonomy): domain Bacteria; kingdom Bacillati; phylum Actinomycetota; class Actinomycetes; order Mycobacteriales; family Nocardiaceae; genus Rhodococcus; species Rhodococcus (subgen. Prescottella) soli. The sequence goes on along the minus strand of NZ_CP157276.1, from coordinate 5,089,375 downwards.
GCGGTTTACCGAGCCGGTCGGCGAGGAACACCGCGGTCGCGGTCGCCTTGTCGGCGAGGTATCCGGTCTCGGCGAGACGGTCGACGACGTCGTCGACGCTCGCGAACAACGGCGGTGCAGTCGGCAGGGCCCGGTCCACACTCGCTCCTTTCGGGCCGTCTAGGCCGGTCGGGTATGGCCGTCTCCCCAGACAGTCCACTTGGTCGAGGTGAGCTCGCCCAGGCCCATCGGGCCGCGGGCGTGCAGCTTCTGCGTGGAGATCCCGATCTCCGCACCGAACCCGAACTGCTCACCGTCGGTGAACGCAGTCGAGGCGTTGACCATAACCGCGGCCGCGTCGACCCGCGCGGTGAACTCGCGCGCAGCGGACAGATCGGACGTCACGATCGCCTCGGTGTGGCCGGTCCCGTAGCGGTCGATGTGGTCGACGGCCGCGTCGATTCCATCGACCACCTTGAGTGCGATGTCGAGGGTGAGGTACTCCTCCGACCAGTCGTCCTCGGTGGCCGGGACCAGGCCCGGGAGGTCACCGTGGACGGTGACGCTGTGCATCTGTAGCGCCGCCAGCAGCTTCGGGACCGCGGTCTCGGCAATCGCGGCGTCGACCAGGAGCGTCTCGGCGGTGTTGCACACGCTGGGGCGGCGGGTCTTGGCGTTGATGACGATCTTCTCGGCCATCTCGAGGTCCGCGGCCGCGTGCACGTAGACGTGGCAGTTGCCGACGCCCGTCTCGATGGTCGGCACCGTCGCGTCCCGGACCACCGCGTTGATGAGGCCGGCGCCACCGCGCGGGATGACGACGTCGACCAGGCCGCGGGCCTGGATCAGGTGGGTGACGCTGGAGCGGTCCGCACTGGGCAGCAACTGGACGGCGTCCTCGGGCAGCTCCTGCTCGGCCAGAGATGCGCGGAGCACCTTCACCAGCGCGGCGTTGGAGTGAGCGGCGGACGACGATCCGCGCAGCAGGGCCGCGTTGCCGGACTTGAGCGCGAGGCCGAAGGCGTCGACCGTGACGTTCGGGCGCGCCTCGTACACCATGCCGACGACGCCGAGCGGGACCCGGACCTGACGGATCTCGAGGCCGTTGGGCAGCGTCGAACCGCGGACGATCTCGCCGACCGGGTCGGCCAGACCGGCCACCTGACGCAGACCCGAGGCGATGCCCTCGACCCGCGCGGCGGTCAACCGGAGGCGGTCGAGCAGGGACTCGTCGGTGCCGGCGGCGCGCGCGGCCTCGATGTCCTCGGCGTTCGCCGCGAGGATCGCGTCGGTGGCGGCGAGCACCGCGTCGGCCGCGGCGTGCAGCGCGGCGTCCTTCTGCGCTGTGGTCAGCAGTGCCAGGACACGCGACGCGACGCGCGCGCGACGGGCCGCGTCATGCACCTCCTGGCGGGTGTCCCCGGAGTCGCTGGCGGCCGGTGTGGAGTGCGTCGCGGCAGTCATGTCTACAGATTAGCGACCGGTCCGGGCGCATAATCGTTCTGCCCACGCGCCGTCGGCCCTAAGGAAATGTCAGTGGCACAACACGAGACGATCAACCAAGCACCCTCCGAGGGCTACAGTCGCGGACTGAATGCCCGTACCGTGCAGATGATCGCGCTCGGCGGCGCAATCGGCACCGGCCTGTTCTACGGCTCCGGCGGAGCCATCGAGGACGCGGGACCGTCGCTGATCTTGGCCTATCTGGCGGCCGGCCTGGTGATCTTCGTCATCATGCGCGCCCTCGGTGAGCTCCTGACGTACCGGCCGATCTCCGGCAGTTTCGCCGAGTACGCCGAGGAGTTCCTGGGGCGGTTCTTCGGCTTCGCCACCGGCTGGGCGTACTGGGCGGTGTGGGCTGCGACGTGCATGGCGGAGATCACGGTGGCCGGGAAATACGTCGAGTACTGGTGGCCGAGCGTGCCGACGTGGCTGACCGCGCTCGTCGTGCTGCTGGTTCTCTTCACCGCGAACCTCATCTCCGTCAAGTTGTTCGGTGAGGCCGAGTTCTGGTTCTCCACTGTCAAGATCACCGCGATCCTGGGGATGATCCTGATCGGCATCGGCGTCCTCACTCTCGGCTTCGGCCACGCCACGAATCCGACCGTGACGAACCTGTGGGCCGACGGCGGCGTGTTCCCCAACGGATTCGGCAGCGCCCTGATGAGCCTGCAGGTGGTGATGTTCGCGTACGTGGGCGTCGAACTGGTCGGCGTCACCGCCGGCGAGGCCAAGGATCCCAAGCAGACGCTCCGCAAGGCGATCAACACCCTGCCGTTCCGCATCGGACTGTTCTACATCGGCTCGCTGGTCGTGATCCTCTCGGTCGCGAGCTGGCAGGACTTCCACGCCGGCAAGAGCCCCTTCGTCGAGGTGCTCGAACAGATCGGCATTCCTGCGGCCGCCGGCATCATGAACTTCGTCCTGCTCACCGCGGCCCTGTCGTCGTGCAACTCCGGCATCTATTCGACGGGCCGGATGCTGCGCAGCCTGTCGCAGCGCCGCCAGGCCCCGGAGGTGCTGGGCAGGCTGAGCAACCGTCACGTGCCGTACGCCGGCATCACCATGTCGGCCGCGGTGATGGTGATCGGCGTGATCGTCAACGTGCTGTCCCCCGACCGCGCGTTCGTCTACATCACCTCGGTGTCGACGATCGGCATCATCTTCGTGTGGGGCGTGATCCTGCTCTGCCACCTGCGCTACCGACGTTTCGTGAACCGCGGCGCGCTGCCGGCGTCCGACTATCGACTGCCCGGCGCGCCGTACACGAATTGGATCGCGCTGGGCTTCCTGGCGTTCGTCGTCGTACTGCTCTTCTTCACCGACGCGGGCCGGATCGCCCTCGCGGTGGGCGCGGTATTCGGCGCGCTGGTTTGCCTCGGCTACTACGCGCTACTCGGGCGCGTGTCGTCGCGGTACTGACGGAGCCGATCCGCCACACGACGTCCACGGACCCCTCACCCGGCGAGCTGCGGATTCGCCGCTTTCATCTGACGTGGACCGTCAGTCACCCCGCCGCGGCGGTGCCGATGTCGATGGCCGCGTGCACGGCATCGACGAGGACCGGTTGAACGTCAACGGCGGTGCGATCGCGCTCAGCCACCCGGTGGGATCGTCCGGTGTCCGACTGATCGGCGCGGTGATCGACGAAATCGAACGGATGTGACGTCGGGCGAGGCGAACTCCCCGGCAATCCCCCGGAATCCCGAGACTGATCGGCATCCCGTAGATGGTCTACGGGATGCCGAGCAGCAGCATTCACATGTCGATCTGCCACACCTTCGGCCAGTCCTTGCCGCGGAACGCGGCGTCCGTGCCTCCGTCGACGAAGACGACCGAGCCGACGAAGTAGGTCGACTCCGGCCCGAGCAGGTACGCCACGAGCGAGGCGACCTCTTCCGGCCGGCCACCGCGGCCCGCGGGGATGGTGCCCAGGAACTGCTCCATCGCCTCACCGGTCAGCGGATCCTTCCGCCCTTCCTGCGTCATCGGGGTATCGATGAGGCCGGGGGCGATGGCGTTGAGCCGGATTCCCTCCTTGATGTACTCGGCCGACCTCGTCCGCGCGTAGTACGCCAACGCCGCCTTCGTCGCCGGATACGCCTGGAGCGCGGCGAAGTCACCGAAACCGTCGGCCACCGCGTTCGCGGCCTCCTCGTCACCGGCCAGGCATGCCTCCGCGAGGTCCACGGGCCAATTCGGCTGGCTGGTGGTCGAATTCGAGCTGATCAGGATCACGGACGGGCTCTCGCCCTTGGCGAGCAGCGGCCGCAGGCCCTCGAGAAGCTCGATCGCGCCGAAGTAGTTGACCGCGATCAGCAGCCGCGCCGGGCGGCCGGCGGCGGCAGCCAGCCCGGCGAACGGCACGAAGCCGTCGATCTTTCCTCCCGCCAGCTCGGTCACCTGTTCGATGGCCGCGGCACGTCCCTCTGCGGTGCTCAGGTCCACGGTCACGTCGGTGTCGTGCAGGTCGACGCCGATGACGCGGTGGCCGTCGGCCTCCAGTCGCGCCTTGGTTGCCGCGCCGAGCCCGGAGGCTGCGCCGGTGAGGACGTAGGTAGCCATGTTGTTCGTTCCTTCGAGAAGTCGCCGGACCGGGCCGTTGTTGCGGTGGAACCCGATCCGGGTGTCGGTTCGTTGTTGCGGTTCGGAGGCGGATTCGCACGTCGGTGTGCCACGGCCTCCATGTGGGCCCCACACACCGCCTCCAGTGACGCAGACCTCAACCAGCCGGCTAGTGTGACAAATATTAGTCACGCTATGACTAGTATTAGGTGGCGGAATGTTAGAGGTGTCGATGGCCGAGGACAAGCCCCCTCACGATTCCGATCGGGCCGGGTCACCGCCGACGGATCGAGTGATCGCGATCGTCGAGCTGATGGCGGGCAGGTCGGATCCGATCTCGATCAAGGAGATCGCCGCGATTCTCGAGCTGAGCAGGTCGACGACGACGCTGATCATGACGTCGCTGGAACGAGCGGGATGGGTGGCCAGACGGGCGGATCGGCGGTACGTGCTCGGCTCGGGTCTCATCGGCGTGACCGACGCGATCCGCCACGCATTCCCGGCGCTCGCCGACGAGCGCGTACTCGACGAACTGGCCGAGCGCGCGGGATGCGGTGTCGCACTGGCTCTCATCGGCGCCACCGAGGCGACGTTCGTCGGAATCGCCCGCCTCGCCAGTGACGTCCCCACCGCGGTACGCGTGGGGACCCGGCTGCCCCTGCGCGCGCCGATGGGGACCGCCGTGCTCGCGCACCGGTCCACCGCGCAGCAACGGGCATGGCTCGCCACCGCGCCGGCGGAGACGAGAGCATCGCTCGAAGCCGCGCTCGCCCAGGCACGCGAAACCGGCGTGGTGGTCTACGAGCTGGGGCACACCGATCCGCTCGTGCTCAGCTTGATCGGCGAGGTCGTGGGCCTGCTTTCCGAACGTCCACGGCGGGACGCCCTGGGGACGAGGGCCCTCGAACTCCTCGGTGAGCTCGGTGGGCCGCCGTACGAGTCGAGTGCGCTCGACTCCGACGAGCCGCTGTCGGTCAGCTATCTGAGCGCTCCCGTGTTCGATCGCGGCAACCGCGCCGTCTACGACCTCCAGCTCGGACCGCTGCAACCACGCGTCGGCAAGGCCGAGCGGGACCGCCTCATCGCGGAGGTCAAGCAGGCCGCGGCGGAACTCGGCTACGCCGGCGGAGCACCGTGAGGTGACCTGTCCCGAAACCGGGTACCGATCACTCGGCACGCCTAGTCTCGGGGCATGTCCGCTCACCGAGTCGTCGTCGTCGGCAGCATCAACATGGATCTGGTGACATCCACCCCGCGCCTGCCCGCTCCCGGCGAGACGATCCTCGGGGCGTCGTTCACCACGACACCGGGCGGCAAGGGCGCCAACCAGGCGATCGCGGCCGCGAAGGCCGGCGCCGACGTGGTGTTCGTCGGCGCCGTCGGCGACGACACGTTCGCGTTGGACCTGCGGCAGGCGCTCGTCGACGCGGAGGTCGACGCCGAGCGGCTGCGTGAGGTGTCCGGACCCAGCGGCATCGCCGCGATCACGGTCGACGGGGACGGCCAGAACTCGATCATCGTGGTGCCGGGCGCCAACGCCCGTGTCACCGCCCTGACCGCCGACGAACTCGACGCCGTCACGAACACCGATGTCCTGCTGTGCCAGTTGGAGATTCCGCTCGGCACGGTGACGGCCGCCGCCCGTCACGCCGCGAAGTCGGGCACCACCGTGATGCTCAATCCGTCACCGGCCCAGTCTCTTCCACCGGAGCTACTGGAGTCTGTCGACGTCCTCATCGTCAACGAGACCGAGGAACGGCAGCTCGGCGAGGACGCCCTGGCGGCGGTACGGCACGTCGTGACGACACTGGGCGCCGCCGGCGCGCGCTACCGCGGACCGGACGGCGAACGACTGAGCGTCGACTCCCCCACCGTCGACGCGGTCGACACCACCGGCGCGGGTGACGCGTTCGCAGGAGCGCTGGCCTCCGCGTGGAGCCGTGGCCCCCACGCGGCGCTGACGTTCGCCTGCGCGGCCGGCGCGCTCACCGCGACACGGCCCGGCGCGAGTGCGGCCTCCCCGACGCGCAAAGAAATCGACGTTCTGCTGGCCGAGAGCGACTGACGAGGAATTCGGTTGGCCCTCGCGGTCACCACCCGTACGGTCCACGACATGAACGCATCGAAGGATCCGGTCCTGCGCCCGTGCCGCGGGGCCGAGGAGTGGCCGGCGCTGGTCCGCATCTGGCGCAGCGCGGTCGACGCCACCCACGACTTCCTCACCGCCGAGGACGTCGACTTCTACCGGTCACGGATGGTCAGCGACTATCTGCCCGCGGTCGACCTGGCCGTAGCGGAGGTCGACGGCACCCCGGCGGGCTTCTCGGGCCTCGTCGACAACTCCCTGGAGATGCTGTTCGTCGCCGACGCGCAGCGCGGTCAGGGCGTGGGATCGGCGCTCCTGCGGCGGGCGGTCGCCGACCACCCCGATCTGCACCTCGACGTCAACGAGCAGAATCCGCAGGCCGTCGGGTTCTACGAGCGCCACGGGTTCGTCGTCACGGGCCGCTCGGCCACCGACGCCGACGGGCGGCCGTTCCCGATCCTGCACATGGGACGCCCGACGACGTGACCCAGGGTGCGGACGTCGACTGGTTCTGGGACGTAATAGAGGAGTCCTCGCGGAGCCGCGACCGCCTTCGCGAAATTCTCGGACGACTCCCGAAGGACCACGTCTACACATTCCAAGATCTGTTCCTGGATTTCGCCGCCGAACTACAGGACGAGCCGTATCGATCCGTCCTCGGGCCCGACGAGTCCGAGGACGGGCTGGAAGACGCGGCGCACTGGGTCGTCAGCCAGGGGCGCGCGAAATACGAGGCGGTTCTCGCGGAGCCGAGCCTGATGCCCTCACACGTCGACGTCGGTGATCCGGCCAACCTCGGCGGGCTCGCCTACGAGGTCTACCACCACCGGTTCGGGGAGCCGCTGGACCTGGTCTAGGGCGTGGCCGACAGATCCGGTGTCGGTCCCCTCGGGCACGATGGACCCCATGACGACCGCGACCACAGCAGATCTCCGTGACGAGGCCGAACGGTTGCTCAGGGAACTCGCGGGGCCGGACGCCCGGCTGCGCGAGGACCAGTGGACGGCGATCGAGGCGCTGGTCGTCGGCCGACGTCGGGCGCTCGTCGTGCAGCGCACCGGCTGGGGCAAGTCCGCGGTGTACTTCATCGCGGCGAAGCTCCTGCGGGCGCACGGACACGGGCCCACCGTCATCGTGTCGCCCCTGTTGGCGCTGATGCGCAACCAGGTGGCCTCCGCCGAGCGGGCCGGCGTCCGCGCCGCGACCATCAACTCGGGAAACGTCACCGAGTGGGACGAGATCCACCAGCGCGTGGCCGCGCGCGATCTGGACGTGCTGCTGGTGAGCCCCGAGCGGCTCAACAACCCCGACTTCCGCGACCAGGTGCTGCCGTCCCTCGCCGCCGACGCCGGCCTCGTCGTGGTCGACGAGGCCCACTGTGTCTCCGACTGGGGGCACGACTTCCGCCCCGACTACCGCCGGATCCGCACCCTCGTCGAGGACCTCGGCGACGGCATCCCGGTGCTGGCGACCACCGCGACCGCGAACGACCGCGTCGTCTCCGACGTCGCCACCCAACTCGGTGTCGGCGGCGCCGAGACCCTCGTGCTGCGCGGCACCCTCGAGCGCGATTCGCTGAGCATGTCGGTGGTGCGGATCGCGGAGGCGACGCAGCGCGCGGCGTGGCTCGCCGAGCATCTCGACGAACTCCCGGGCTCGGGCATCATCTACACGCTCACCGTCTCGGCCGCGCGCGACCTCGCGAGCCTGCTCGCCGACCGCGGTCACCAGGTGGCCGCGTACACCGGCCAGACCGACGCCGCCGAACGCGAGGTCCTCGAGCACGATCTGCTGAACAACCGGGTCAAGGCGCTGGTCGCGACCTCCGCGCTCGGCATGGGTTTCGACAAGCCCGACCTCGGATTCGTCGTGCACCTGGGTGCACCGTCGTCGCCGATCTCGTACTACCAGCAGGTGGGCCGTGCCGGACGCTCCACCGACAGCGCCGAGGTGGTGCTCCTGCCCGGTCACGAGGACCGGCAGATCTGGAGCTACTTCGCGTCGGTCTCCTTCCCGCGCGAACACATCGTCCGCAAGGTCATCGACGTCCTCGACACCGAGCGTCCGCAGTCGACGATGGCGCTCGAACCACTCGTCGAGCTGAACCGCACACGCCTCGAACTCGTACTGAAGGTGCTGGACGTGGACGGCGCCGTCCGGCGTGTCCGCGGCGGCTGGGTCGCCACCGGGCAGCCGTGGACGTACGACGCCGACCGCTACGGCCGACTCGAGGTCGCGCGCGAGGCGGAACAGCAGGCGATGCTCGAATACGAGCGCACCGACGAGTGCCGAATGACGTTCCTGCGCCGCCAACTCGACGATCCCGGGCTCGACGGCGACAGCCGCTGCGGGCGCTGCGACAACTGCGCCGGCCCGAAGTACAGCGCCGACGTCGCCGCCGCGACGCTCGCCGACACCCGTCAGCGACTCGAGCGACCCGGCATCGACCTGCCACCGCGCAAGCAGTGGCCGACGGGCATGGCGAAGCTCGGAATCAGCCTGTCCGGCAAGATTACCGACGGCGCGGAGCCCGGCCGCGTGTTGGGCCGGCTGTCGGATCTGGGTTGGGGACAGCGCCTCAGGACACTACTCGACGGCCCCGACGCCGCCGTGCCGGACGCGATCGTCGACGCCTGCATCAAAGTGCTCGCGGCATGGGACTGGACCGAGCGACCCGGTTCGGTGATGTGCGTGGAATCGCCCACCCATCCGCTCCTGATGCGTTCGCTGACCGGTCGACTCGCACAGGTGGGCCGACTGTCCGACCTGGGTGTGCTCCACGAGCGGCCCGGCCATCCCCCGGTCTCGGCCGCGAACTCCGCCTACCGCGTCGCGGGCCTGGCGGATGCGTGGGAGGCCCCGGATCTGTCCGGGCTCGATCGTCCGGTGCTGCTGCTCGACGCGGTCACCGACACCGGCTGGACGCTGACGATGGCGGCCCGGACCTTGCGGCGGGCAGGGGCATCCTCTGTCCTTCCCTTCGCTCTCGCCACACCCAAGTGATACACGATGTGACCAGGCTCACATTCACCGTCTCACCTGCGCAGCTACGGGGTCTCGTCTGCCCGATTTTCACCGATCCGTGAAATCGGGCGATGCGGTTGTTACGTTCGAGTCACGAAGAACGGCAACAACAATGACGCCAACACAATCGAGAGCTACCCCGACCACCGTGCCGGACGCGGTGGAGTTACGTAAGCCCCAGGTCTCAGACGGAGTCCGGCTCTGGGAGATCGCGAAGGATTCACAGGTACTCGACCTCAATTCGAGCTACTCATATCTGCTGTGGTGCAGAGATTTTCAGGACACCTCCATCGTCGCCACCGTCGACGGCCAGGTCGTCGGATTCGTGACCGGATACGTCCGCCCCGATGCCCCGAACACGCTTTTCGTGTGGCAGGTCGCGGTCGACACCGAGCAGCGAGGCCAGGGACTGGCCGGGCGGATGCTGAACGCCCTCCTCGACCGACTTGCGCTACAGGGCGTTTGGAATCTCGAAACCACGATCAGCCCGGACAACACCGCGTCCATCGCCCTGTTCACATCGGTGGCGGGACGGCGGGGATCCACCATTACGAGGCGAACTCTTTTCGCTCCGAACGACTTTCCCGACGGGCATGCGGCCGAGGACCTCTACACGATCTCGCCGCTGCACGCTTCCTGAGGAAGGACCACTGATGACCACTGTCGAGACCAGCATTTTCGAGTCCCTCGAATCCGGGGTCCGCAGCTACTGCCGGAACTGGCCCACTGTCTTCGAGTCGGCGTCGGGCGCCTGGATGCGGGACGAGTCCGGCCGCGAGTACCTGGACTTCTTCGCCGGCGCCGGCGCCCTCAACTACGGGCACAACAACCCGGTGATGAAGAGCGCGCTCATCGAGTACCTCGCCGGCGACGGCATCACCCACGGCCTGGACATGTCGACCGTCGCCAAACGTGAGTTCCTGCAGAGCTTCCAGCGCACCATTCTCGAGCCACGCGGGCTCGACTACAAGGTGCAGTTTCCCGGACCGACGGGCACCAACGCCGTCGAGGCCGCCCTCAAACTGGCGCGCAAGGTGACGGGACGGGAATCGATCATCAACTTCACCAACGCTTTTCACGGCATGACACTGGGTGCGCTGTCGGTCACCGGCAACTCGCTCAAGCGCGCCGGCGCCGGTGTGCCACTGGTGCACGCCACCCCCATGCCGTTCGACAACTACTTCGGGGGCGCCACCGACGATTTCCAGTGGTTCGAGCGCGTGCTCGACGACTCCGGCAGCGGCCTGAACCGGCCCGCCGCCGTGATCGTGGAGACCGTGCAGGGCGAGGGCGGGGTCAACGTGGCGCGGCCGGAGTGGCTGCGTGCCCTGTCCGAACTCTGCACCCGTCACGACATCCTGCTGATCGTCGACGACGTCCAGATGGGCTGCGGCCGTACCGGTCCGTTCTTCTCGTTCGAGGTGGCCGGCATCACCCCCGACATCGTGACCCTGTCGAAGTCGATCGGCGGCTACGGGCTGCCGATGGCGCTGACGCTGTTCAAGCCGGAACTCGACCTGTGGGCGCCGGGCGAGCACAACGGCACCTTCCGCGGCAACAACCCGGCCTTCGTGACCGCGACCGCGGCCCTCGACCACTACTGGTCCGACGACGCCCTGCACCGATCCACCCTCGCGAAGGGCGAGCGGATCAACCAGATCTTCGCCAACCTGGCCGACACGTTCGAGGGTGTCAGCACCCGCGGCCGGGGCATGGTGCAGGGACTGGTGTTCGACGATCCCGGCGCGGCGGTGAAGGTGTGCGGGCTCGCGTTCGACGAGGGCCTGCTCGCCGAGACGGCGGGCCCCTCCGACGAAGTCGTCAAGCTGCTTCCGCCGCTGACCATCACCGACGCCGAACTCGATCACGGCCTGAGCATCCTGGCCGAGGCGACCGCCAAGGTCTTCGCCTGACGCTCGGCCGTCCGCACACCCACGATCAGAGGAGACACACATGATCGTTCGCACCACCGACGACATCACCGACACCGACCGCGACATCACCAGCGAGGACGGCAACTGGCGCAGCAAGCGCATCGTCCTCGCCGGCGACGGCGTCGGGTTCTCGTTCCACGAGACCACGATCCGCGCCGGATCGGTCAACGAGTTCCACTACGCGAACCACATCGAGGCGGTATGGCTCGTCGAGGGCGACGGCATCCTCACCGATCTCGACAGCGGCGAGGTGCACCAGTTGCGGCCGGGCACCATGTACCTGCTGAACGGGCACGAGCGGCACCGCGTGGAGCCGGTCACCGAGATGCGCATGCTGTGCGTGTTCAATCCCCCGGTGACCGGCCGCGAGGTTCACGACGAGAACGGCGTGTACCCGCTGATCGCTGTCGACGACGCCGAGCGCGCCGCCTCCTAGGTTCCGGCAGAGGCGGGGATCATCCGATCCGCTGCATCTCGACGGTCGGATCGTCCATCGGGGGAACGTCCTCCACGACCGGCTCCTGCCGGCGCCGCCACCAGATGGTGAACGCGACGGCGACGACGATCAACGCGACGAGCGCCGCGACCGCCGTCCAGAACCGCGTCCCGTAGTAGCCGACGAGGACCATCCGCAGCGCGTTGCGGGCCCATGTCAGCGGCATCAGGGCATGCAGCCATTGCAGCGGCGCCGGCATCTGCTCGATCGGGTACACCGCGCCGAACGCGAAGATCTGGATCATCAACGCACCCAACGCCAGGAAGGTGCCGTTGACCGGGCCGAAGACGACGGTGAACAGGCGGCCGAGGGCCACCGCGGCGGCGCCGACGAGGATCATGACCGCAGTCATCGCCAGGGCGCTCGGCGGATCGGCATCCGCGACGACGAGCGACACCGCCGACGCCACCAGCGCCGCGACCAGCGTCACGACCGCGGGAAGGCGGTAGCGGCGCAGGCCGTCGCGGACGACACCGCCGTGCACGCGCTGGGGTCGACCACGACGCGGGCGGACGACGAACCAGATGAGGATGCCGATCAGGAACAACAGCACCGACATGACGGCGGGGACCGCACCCGGACCGAAGCCGGCCGCCGGGTAGGCGTACTTCGCGTCGACCGCGACGGGCGCCGAGAGCAGACCCGCGGTGGTGCTGCGCTGATCGTCGGTGAACTGGGGAACCTGAGCGGCGCCCTCGGTCAGGCCGGTCGCGAGTTCGGTGCTGCCGGAGTCGAGCTGCCCCATGCCGCTGGAGAGTTCGCCCAGGCCGTTGCGGAGCTGGATGCCGCCGGCGTCGAGCTGGCCGAGACCGGACGACAGCTCGTTCGCGCCCGCACTCAGCTGGTGCGCGCCCTGGGACAGCTGCCCCAGGCCGGTGTTCAGTTCGCCGGCGCCGGCGCTGGCGGCCAGCAGGCCGCCCCGGTAGTCGCTGGTCGGGTCGGTGAGCTGCCGGGCGAGTTCGCGCGCGCCGTCCCGCAGCTGAACGAGCTGGGCCGCGATGTCGCCCTGCTCACCGATGATGCTCAGCACCGGGCCGGTCACCATGTCGACGACCTCGCTGATCTGCCGGGCACCGTCTCCGAGTTGGTCGGTGCCGCCGACGAGCTGCTTCAGGCCGGCGCTCAGCTCGCCGGAGCCCGCGGCGGCCTGGTCTGCACCGGTGGCCAGCTCGCCGGCACCCGCCGCGAGTTCCTTGCCGCCGCGGTTGGCGTCGCCGAGCCCGGTCGAGAGCTCCTGGCTGCCGGCGTAGAGCTGGTCGGTGCCGGTGCGGGCCTCCTTCGTGCCGTTCGAAAGCTGCTGGGCGCCGGTGGCGGCCTCGCCCATGCCCTTCCCGAGGTCGCCGAGGCCGATGAGCACCTGATCGACGGACTGCTCGCCGATGGACTCCGAGACCGCCGAACGCACCTGTGCGACGACGCTCTCGCCGACCGGTGTCGCGACGAGGCTGTTGTAGTCGTTGTAGACGACGTCGAGCTGTGCCTTGCGGCCCGCGCCGCTCGCGGCGCTGGCGACGTCGGCGCTGAACGTCTCCGGGATCACGACCGAGAAGTAGTAGGTCCCGTCGTCGACGCCCTGCCGGGCCTGGTCGGCCGTGACCACCTTCCAGTCCACGTCGCCGCTGTCGACGAGCGCCGCGACGACGTCGTCACCGGCCACGATCCGCGAGCCGTCGACGTCGGCCCCGGCGTCGGAGTTCACGATCGCCACGGGCAGCCGATTGACGGTGTCACCCGGGTTCCACAACGCCCACATATAGAAGGCGGCGATCGCGAGTGGCGCGATGACCAACACGGCGAGGATCGTGCGGACGATATGGGCACGGCGCGTCGATGCGCCGGACCCACCGGAATCGGTTGTGGGCACCATGTTGAGCTCTCTCGTCGGGGACCGGAGCGCGGTCGGCGTACGGAACGCCGCCACCAGAGCTGGACGTAGGTCCAACTTGGTCACGATAGAGAGTGCCCGCCATCACCGTGGGCGTTTTGCCACAAACTCGGCCGGAGGTGATCCCGGTGCGCGTTGTCAGGAAACGGGATCGGGGAAGAACAGCTCACGCGCGCGCCGCGCCACCTCCGCGGACGGGACGTCCTCGATCTTGGTGCAGACGGCCCACCGGTGCCCGAACGGATCGAGGAACACCCCGTGCCGGTCCCCCGAGAAGGTGTCCGCGACCGGCGTCACCAGCGTCGCGCCGGCGTCGACCGCTCGGGCGACGAACGCGTCCGCGTCCTCGACGTAGACGACGAGCGAGGAGTGCACCCAGCCGGGTTCGGGTGCCTTGAGCCCGAAGTCGGGCATCTCGTTCGACAGTTGCAGCATCGAGTCCCCGATCCGGATCTCGGCGTGCATGACGGTGCCGTCGGGCGCGTCCATGCGGTCGACGACGACGGCACCGAGACCGGCGACGTAGAAGTCGAGCGCCGCGGGGCCGTCCGGGACCGCCAAGTACGGCGTGAGGGTCCGGTATCCGTCGGGAATGGGGTTCACTGTGCTCATGGCGTCCATTGTCGGGCGCGGGGCGGCACCGCGGATTGAACGGATCGGACACGCGCCTACCCTGGATCAGGTGATCGACCCGATACTCGAACTGCTCGGCGGTCGGCGCGTGTGCGTGCTGACCGGAGCCGGAATCTCCACCGACTCGGGCATCCCCGACTATCGCGGCCCCGACTCACCGCCCCGCAACCCGATGACCTACCAGCAGTTCGTCGGCGACGTCTCGTTCCGCCGGCACTACTGGGCACGGAATCACCTCGGGTGGCGGTACATGGATGCGGCCCGCCCCAACGCCGGGCACCGCGCGCTGGCCCGGCTCGAACGCGCCGGTGTCGTACACGGCGTGATCACCCAGAACGTCGATCTGCTGCACACCAAGGCCGGCAGTCACCACGTCATCGACCTGCACGGCAGCTACGCGCAGGTGCGCTGCCTCGACTGCGGGCACCGCATCTCGCGGATGACGCTCGCCGAGCGCCTCGACGCCGCGAACCCGGGATTCGCGGACACCGTCGCGGCCGCCACCGGCGTCGAGATCGCGCCGGACGCCGACGCCGTCGTCGAGAGCACCGACCACTTCCGGATGGTCGACTGCGACCGGTGCGGGGGCATGCTCAAGCCCGACATCGTCTACTTCGGCGAGAGCGTCCCGAAGCCACGGGTGGCGGCGGCGTTCGAGATGGTCGCCGGCGCCGACGCACTGCTGGTGGTGGGCTCCTCGCTGACCGTGATGTCCGGCCTGCGGTTCGTCCGCCGCGCCGCCCGGGACGGGATGCCGATCGTCATCGTCAACCGCGGCACCACCCGCGGCGACGAGTTCGCGGCGGTCAAGGCCGAGCTGGGCAGTTCCGAGTTCCTGCAGCAACTCGCCACCGCCCTGCCCGCCTGAGCAACTACAGCGGAACCAGGTCGTCCGCGTGGACGACGGGGCGCTGCATGTCCACCGGCAGCTCCGTCGTCGAGTGGCCGAGCATGTCCTCGATCTCGGTCGAGTCGTACGCGACCACGCCGCGGGCCACGGGACGCTCGTCCGGCCCGACGAGGGAGATCACGTCACCGCCGTAGAAGCGGCCCGCGACCGCGGTGATTCCGGCCGGCAACAGCGACCGCCGGCGCTCCACCACGGCCCGCACCGCGCCCGCGTCGAGGTGCAGCGTGCCCTGCGCGTCCGCGGCGTGCCGCACCCAGAACTTGCGCGCCGACATCCGGTGCGGCCGTGCGGCGAAGACGGTGCCGGCATCGGCCGTCGTGAGCGCCGTCGCCGCGTCCGACGCGGCGGCCAGCAACACCGGCACACCGGAGTCGGCCGCCAGCCGCGCCGCCGACAGCTTGGACGCCATTCCGCCGGTGCCGAGTGCTCCCCCTGACCCGGCGACCACACCGTCCAGGTCCTCGGGGCTGTTCACCTCGGGAATCAGTGTGGCCCCGCCCTTTCGGGGATCACCGTCGTAGAGCCCGTCGACGTCGGACAGCAGCACCAGCGCGTCCGCACCCACCAGGTGCGAGACGAGCGCGGCGAGGCGGTCGTTGTCGCCGAAGCGCAGCTCCGTCGTCGCGACGGTGTCGTTCTCGTTGACGATCGCGACCGCGTGCAGCGCCCGCAGCCGGTCCAGGGTGCGCTGCGCGTTGCGGTGCTGGGTGCGGCGGGCGATGTCGTCTGCGGTGAGCAACACCTGCCCGACGGTGCGCCCGTACCGCGCGAACGACGTTCCCCACGCATGCGCCAACGCCAGCTGGCCGACGCTCGCTGCCGCCTGCTTGGTCGCGAGATCCCTTGGGCGATGGGTCAATCCGAGCGGAGCGAGCCCCGCACCGACGGCGCCCGACGACACCACGACGACGTCCGACCCGGCCCGCATCCGCGCCTCGAGTGCGTCCGCGAGCAGGTTCAAGCGGCTGACGTCGAGTCCGCCGATCAGGCTCGTCAGTGCGGAGGATCCGATCTTGACGACGATGCTGCGCGCGGACGCGATGGCCGCTCTGGTCTCGCTCACTTGTTCTCGGGATCCTCGCTCTCGAGTCCCCGGCGGATCCGGCGAGCATGCTTACGTTCAGCCGCGCCGATGCGCTCGTCCTGGTCGAGACGGGCATCGGTGCCACGACCGGTGCGGACGATGTCGACACCCGCCGCGGTCTGCGGCTCCCACTCGAATCCGACGTCGCCGATGGTCACGAACGCACCGGGCTCGGCGCCCTGCTTGACCAACGCGTCCTCGACGCCGAGGCGCGCCAAGCGGTCCGCGAGGTAGCCGACGGCCTCGTCGTTGTCGAACGCCGTCTGCCGGACCCAGCGCTCGGGCTGGACGCCGCGCACGATGAAGCCACCCGGATTGTCGGGATCGGCGATGACGTCGAACCCGGTCTCCTTGGCCGCGATCGGACGGATCACCTGACGCTTCGGCTCCGCCGGCGGATGCGCCTCACGGTAGTCTGCCACCATCTTGGCGAGCGCGAAGGTCAAGGGCCGCAGGCCGTCCCGGCTCACCGCGGAGATCGTGAACACCGGCCAGCCACGCGCCTCGAAGTCCGGCGTCACCATCTCGGCGAGCTCGGCCGCCTCGGGGACGTCGGCCTTGTTGAGGATCACGATGCGCGGGCGGTCCGCGAGGTCGCCGAGCCCGGAGTCGCCCTTGAGCGCGGGCTGGTAGGCCGCCAACTCCGCCTCGAGGGCGTCGACGTCGGAGATCGGGTCCCGTCCCGGCTCGAGGGTGGCGCAGTCCACGACGTGCGCGAGCACAGCGCAGCGCTCGAGGTGGCGCAGGAAGTCCAGGCCGAGGCCGCGGCCCTCGCTGGCGCCCGGGATGAGGCCCGGCACGTCGGCGACGGTGAACGTCGTGTCACCGCTCGACACCACGCCCAGGTTGGGCTGCAAGGTCGTGAAGGGGTAATCGCCGATCTTCGGCTTCGCGGCCGACAGCACCGACACGAGCGACGACTTGCCTGCGGAGGGGAAGCCGACCAGTCCGACGTCGGCGACGGACTTGAGTTCGAGGATCAGGTCGCCCGCCTCGCCCTCCTCGCCGAGCAGCGCGAAGCCGGGGGCCTTGCGTGCCTTGGATGCCAGGGAGGCGTTCCCCAGCCCGCCGCGGCCGCCGCGGGCCGCCACGAACCGGGTGCCGATCCCGATGAGGTCCGCCAGGACCTCGCCCTGCT
Source organism: Prescottella soli (assembly GCF_040024445.1). Classification (NCBI taxonomy): domain Bacteria; kingdom Bacillati; phylum Actinomycetota; class Actinomycetes; order Mycobacteriales; family Nocardiaceae; genus Rhodococcus; species Rhodococcus (subgen. Prescottella) soli. Next base: position 5,072,141 of record NZ_CP157276.1, on the reverse strand, counting down.
TGTCGACGACGACGGTGCCGTCGGGCACCTTCAGGACCAGGTCGGAGCCGTTGGCACCTTCCCGGTTGCCGCCCATTCCCTGAGTGCCGCTGGTCGCCTTGGCCCGCGGGTGGAAGTGGAAGTCGAGGAGGGTGTGGACGTTGCCGTCCACCTCGAGCACGACATCCCCACCGCGCCCGCCGTTGCCGCCGTCAGGGCCGCCGAGCGGCTTGAACTTCTCGCGGTGGACAGAGGCGCAACCATTGCCGCCCTTACCGGCGCTGACGTGCAGCACCACGCGGTCAATGAATCGGGACATGACTGCCGGATCCTTCCTCAGTCAATACTTCTGGGCTACTTCTGGATTCACAGTGTGACGCAGAAGACGCACTGTGGCTGAAACAACAGTAGGGGCGGGCAGGGTTGTGAGACCCTGGCCCGCCCCTACTGGGAGATCGGAACGGAATCGAACTCGTCAGTGCATCGAGACGATGCGAGCCCGAACCGTAGGTGGCAGCAGACCTAGGCCTCTGCCGCGACCGGAACGATGTTCACGGTCTTGCGCCCGCGCTTGGTGCCGAACTCGACGGCGCCCGCAGCGAGAGCGAACAGGGTGTCGTCACCGCCACGACCGACGTTGACGCCGGGGTGGAAGTGGGTGCCGCGCTGACGCACGAGGATCTCGCCGGCGCTGACGGACTGGCCGCCGAAGCGCTTCACGCCGAGTCGCTGTGCGTTTGAATCGCGACCGTTACGGGAGCTGGATGCACCCTTCTTATGTGCCATGTCGAATCCCTCCAGGAATCGGTGAAAGTTCGAGTTACTTGATGCCGGTGACCTTGAGGACCGTCAGCTTCTGACGGTGACCCTGGCGCTTGTGGTAACCGGTCTTGTTCTTGAACTTGTGGATCCGGATCTTCGGGCCCTTGGTGTGCTCGACGACCTCACCGGTCACGGAGATCTTCGCCAGCTTGTCGGCGTCGGTGGTCAGCTCGGACCCATCGACCACGAGGACCGGGGCAAGCGAGACAGCGGTGCCGGGCTCACCCTCGATCTTCTCGACCTTGACGAGGTCACCAACAGCGACCTTGTACTGCTTTCCGCCGGTCTTGACGATCGCGTACGTTGCCATCGGACGGCTACCCCTTGCTACTTCGAACGTGCTCGCGCCGCTGCCGTGAGGCTTTCAGTGCTGCGCGACTGGTCTGGTGTGGCGGCTACCCCTTACGCGCCCGTAAGGCCCGAATAGGGCGCAGCAGAGCGGTATCGCCGGGTAGCGACCGGTCAAGATTACGGGAAGCGGGCCGCCAGGGTCAAACTGGCGCATCCACCCGATCCCGGTGTGGTGCTTCGCCGCCCCGCAACGCGCGCGGGGCGGCGAGTCACCACGAATCCGTCAGGCCTCGGCGTCCACCGGCGGGCCGGCGGGACGTGCTGCGGCACGGCGGCGACGCGGCCGACGCGAAACCTGCGCCTCGCCGTCCCCGGCTGCGTCCGACGCAGCGGGGGCCGCGGAAACAGCCTCAGGTTCGGCAACGGGCTCCGGTGAGGGCTCCGGTGAGGGCTCCGGTGTCGGCTCCGACGTCGGGACCACGAAGACCGTGCCCGCCTCGGTTGCCTCACCTGCCGGTGCTGCCGCCGCCCTCGACACTCGCCGGCTCCGCCGCCTGGCCCGCGGCGCCGCAGGAGCCTCGGGCTCCGGTTCGGCCTTCTCGGGCTCGGCGTTCGCAGGCTCGACCGTTGCCGCCTCGGCCTTTTCGGGCTCCGCCGGCGGTGCCTCGACTTCGTGCTTCTCGACCTGTCCGGTGTCCGCCTCGGACTCGTCCGGGTGGTCTTCGTCGTGGTGCGAGGCCATCGCGAGCGCCACCGGGTGCGCCCGCTTGACGGTCGCGTCGGCGGCCGCCTCCTCCTGCGACGGGTGGGCGTGCTGCCCGTTGGCCGCCGGTTCCTGCGCTGCCGCCGCCGCACGGTCGCGGCCGCGCTTCTTGCGTCCGCCCGACTCCTTCGGCTGACCGCGGCCCTCGTCGCCGGACTTCACCTCGACGGGCTCGTTGTGGACGATGATGCCCCGGCCGTGGCAATGCTCACACGTGGTGGAGAACGCCTCGACCAGACCGGTGCCGAGCTTCTTGCGCGTCATCTGGACCAGGCCCAGCGACGTGACCTCGGACACCTGATGGCGGGTGCGGTCCCGACCGAGCGACTCAGTGAGACGCCGCAGCACCAGGTCACGGTTGGACTCGAGGACCATGTCGATGAAGTCGACCACGATCATGCCGCCGATGTCGCGCAGGCGCATCTGCCGCACGATCTCCTCGGCCGCCTCGAGGTTGTTCCGAGTGACGGTCTCCTCGAGATTGCCACCCGAGCCCGTGAACTTGCCGGTGTTGACGTCGATGACGGTCATCGCCTCGGTGCGATCGATCACCAGCGTGCCGCCTGACGGCAGCCACACCTTGCGATCGAGCGCCTTCGCCAACTGCTCGTCGATGCGGTGCGTCTCGAATACGTCCAAAGCGCCCGGCTCGGAATCGTGCCGCTCGACGCGCGGCAGCAGGTCCGGGGCCACGGTCTTGATGTACGACTCGACCGTGCTCCACGCCTTCTCGCCCTCGATGACGAGCTTCGAGAAGTCCTCGTTGAACAGGTCCCGGACGACCTTGACCAGCAGGTCGGGCTCCTCGTACAGCGCCTGAGGCGAACCGGACTTGCCGTCCTTCGCCTTCGCCGCCTGCTCCTCGATAGTCGCCCACTGAGACTGCAGTCGGGTGACGTCCCGCGAGAGTTCCTCCTCGCTGACGCCCTCGGACGCCGTGCGGATGATCACACCGGCGTCGGCCGGCACGATCTCGCGGAGGATCTCCTTGAGGCGCTTGCGCTCGGTGTCGGGCAGCTTGCGGCTGATGCCGGTGGACGTGCCGCCGGGCACGTACACCAGGAAGCGCCCGGCGAGGCTGATCTGCGTGGTCAGGCGGGCACCCTTGTGGCCCACCGGATCCTTGCTGACCTGGACCAGCACCTGGTCGCCCGGGCGGAGCGCCTGCTCGATCTTGCGTTCCCGGCCGCCGAGACCGGCCGCCTCCCAGTTGACCTCACCGGCGTACAGCACGCCGTTGCGGCCGCGTCCGATGTCGATGAACGCCGCCTCCATGCTGGGAAGCACGTTCTGCACGCGGCCGAGGTAGACGTTGCCGACCATCGACGCCGACGACGAACCCGTCACGAAGTGTTCGACCAGGACGCCGTCCTCGAGGACCGCCACCTGGGTCGACGCCGCCGGGTTCGACCCGCCGACCTTCTCGCGCACGACCATCACCCGGTCGACCGCCTCACGGCGGGCCAGGAATTCCGACTCGCTCAGGATGGGCGGGCGACGACGGCCGGCGTCGCGACCGTCGCGGCGACGCTGACGCTTCGCCTCGAGGCGGGTGGAGCCGCTGATGCCCTGCACCTCGTCCTTGGCGCGGGCCTTGTTCCGCGGCTCGCGCTCGTGCACGACGGTGTTCGGCGGATCGTCCTCCGCCGTGACGTCGCCCTCGGCGCCGCCCTTGCGGCGACGGCGACGACGGCGACGACGGCTGGTGCCGTCGCCGGCTTCCTCGTCCTCGCCTGCCTCGGCGCCCTCGCTCGTCTCGGCTGCCTCACCGGATTCGGCAGTCTCGTCCGCGGACGGCTGCGACTCGGTTGCGGCTTCACCCTCGCCGGCGACCTTCTCCTCGGTCTCCTCCGACTCGGCGCTCTCGGCGGCCTGCTCGCCGCGGCCACGACCACGGCCGCGACGGCCGCGACGGCGCCGACGCTGCTGATCGCCGCCTTCGGTCTCGGTGGACTCGGCGGTCTCGGTGGTCTCGGCCGACTCGGTCGCAGCCGCCGCCTCGTCCGTGCCGGAAGGAGCGGTGGTCGCCTCGTCGGTCGACTCGGCGTGCTCGTCGCTCACCTCGGGCGCGGCGGCCGCGCGCCGACTGCGACGACGACGCGGAGCGGTCTCCTCGACCACGGCCTCGGGCTGGAGGAACAGCGGGGCCTGCACGGTGGCGGCGGGTGCGGACTGCTCGGGCTCGTGCTCTGCACCCAGTTCGGTGTGGGTGAACAACCCGGCACCGGTCGCGCCGGGTTCCTCGGGGGCCGGCGTCGGCTCGGGTTCGGCGACGGCCTCAACCTTTTCCTCGGCCTTTGCGTCGGCCTTCACCTTGGGCGCGGCCTTCTTGCGGGCACGCTTGCGGGGCGCCGGCTTCTCCGGCTTCTCGGCTGCCTGCTCGGCGGGGGCCTGGTCGGCGACTGGTTCGGTCACCGGAGCCTCCGCCACCGGGGTCTCCGGTTCGGGGCTCGGCTCGACGGCACCGGACATCGTCGCGTGGATGCGTTCGGCGATGTCACGCTGCAGGCTGGACTGCGCGCTGCGCAGCTCGGTACCCAGCGCGGCGGCCTCGGCGAGGACCTGCTTGCTGGTGACGCCGAGCAGCTTCGCCAACGCGTGGACGCGAATCTTCTCGGGAAGTACCGGGGTGGTACTTGGTTCGACCGTCGCTTCCGCGATCGGTTCCTGCACACTTTCGGGCGGCGCTTGATCGGCCACGTATTCTCCTCGAGCCCCCGGGCGCGTCCATCCGTCTGGAGATCGGATGTGACCGCGGCCGCGCGGGGGCGATGGTTGTGTACTCGCACCGGGGTACGAGATTGTCTGGTCTCGCTCCACGTGCTCCGCAGTGTCCGTTATCACTGCGAAATCGCGCGGTGCCTGGCAGGATGGCGGCGGCCCACGGCGTGGTACGCCTGACCGTTCACGACGTGAGCGCCTGATCATCCAGCGTGCCGCACGTAGCAGGGATTACCTGCGCCGGTGAGGCAGCGATGACGGGCTTCGCACCGTGGTGTCATCCGATCGGATCCGCGTGGAGCAAAATTGCGGTCCGACCGAGTCAAGTATCCCACACCTGCGCCCGGTCTCCGCCCATCGGCGCACCGGTAGGTGGCGAAACAAAAAGACGCTCCCCGGGCACAGGGCCCGAGGAGCGTCGGAGTCGAGGGGCTCAGGCCCCGGCGAGCTGGGGAAACCAGAGCGCGATCTCACGCTCGGCGGAGTCGACGGAGTCGGAACCGTGCACGAGATTCTGGCCGCCGTCGAGGGCCAGGTCCGCACGAATGGTGCCGGGGACGGCCTTCTCGACCGGATCGGTGCCACCGGCGATCTGCCGGAACGCCGCGATCGCGCGCGGGCCTTCCAGGACCGCGGCCACGAGCGGACCGGACGTGATGAACTCGAGCAGTCCCGGGTAGAACGGCTTGCCTTCGTGCTCCGCGTAGTGCGTCGCGGCGACGTCGTTCGACGCGGTCTGCAGCTCCATCGCCGCGATGGTCAGACCCTTACGTTCGATGCGGGAGAGGATCTCGCCGACGTAGCCGCGAGCCACGCCGTCGGGCTTGATCAATACCAGGGTGCGCTCGTTCACGGAAACAGCGTAGACGGTCAGTCTCGTTGCCCAGGAAGCAGACCCTGCTCGATCCGGCGGGCGATGTCCTTGCGGAGGTACACGATGTACAGCCACACCGCACCGAAGAGCAGACCGATGACGCCGAGCGCCGTGTCCACGAAGAACCCGAGGATGGTGAAGACCTGCAGTGTCAGGTTGAACTTCATCGCCCACGGCCGCCCCTGCATGCCGGAGCCGACGATCATGAGCACCGCCAGCACGCAGATGTAGGTGCCGGAGAACCACGTCAGGCCGGACGCATTGACGACGGCCACCACCGGCAGCGCCAGCAGCACCACGATCGCTTCGAGGACGAGGGTTCCCGCCATCACACCGCGGAAGCCCTTCCACGGATCGTTCGCCGGCGGGCGGAACCCGGGCTGGTTGTTCTCAGGGGTCTCCGGGGTCTCGCTCACGCGGGGTCCTTTCCGAACAGGGATCGGGCGACGCCGGCGGTCACAACCGAACCGGTGACCACGACGCCCGCTCCCGATACTGCCTCGCCGGGTTCGGCGACTTCCTCCGCCAACCCGATCGCTGTCTCGAGTGCGTCTGCCAGGGTTGGGGCGACCACGACCCGCTCGTCGCCGAAGCGGGCCACCGCACGATTCGCCAGGTCCTCGACGTCCATCGCCCGCGGCGACCCGTTGTGGGTGACGACCAACTCGTCGAAGACCGGCTCGAGGGCGTCGAGGATGCCCTCGACGTCCTTGTCGCCCATGACGCTGACGACTCCGACGAGCTTGCGGAAGTCGAACTCCGCCGACAGCGCGGCGGCGAGCGCCTTCGCCCCGTGCGGGTTGTGCGCGGCGTCGAGGAACACCGTGGGCGCGCTGCGCACCCGTTCGAGTCGTCCCGGATTGACCACCGACGCGAAGCCGGCGCGGATCGCGTCGGCCTCGAGCTGACGATCCGGCCCGGCCCCGAAGAACGCCTCCACAGCGGCGAGGGCGAGCGACGCGTTGCGCGCCTGATGCTCGCCGTGCAGCGGCAGGAAGATGTCCTCGTACACGCCGCCGAGTCCCTGCAACTCGAGCTGCTGGCCGCCGATCGCGATCTGGCGCCGCAGCACCTTGAACTCGGATCCCTCGCGGGCGACGGCCGCATCGACCTCGACGGCGCGCCGCAGCAGCACGTCCATCACCTCGGGCTCCTGCTCGGCCAGGATCGCGACGGTATCCACCGGGGCGACGCCCTCGATCCCGCTGTCGCGGCCCTTCTTGATGATCCCGGCCTTCTCCCCCGCGATCGACGCGAGGTCGGGGCCCAGGTAGTCGATGTGGTCGAGCCCGATCGGGGTGATCACCGCGACCTGCGCGTCGATGACGTTGGTGGCGTCCCACTTGCCACCGAGCCCGGTCTCGACGACGGCGATGTCCACCGGCGCCTCCGCGAACGCGGCGTACGCCATCGCGGTGGTCACCTCGAACTTGCTCATCGCGGGACCGCCCGCGGCCTCGGACTGCTGGTCGATCATCCGGACGTACGGCTCGATCTCGCGGTACGTGTCGATGTACGTCCGCACCGGGATCGGTTTGCCGTCGATACTGATCCGCTCCGTCGCCAGCTGCAGGTGCGGGCTGGTCGTCCGTCCGGTCCGGCGATGCAGCTGGGTGAGCAGGGCGTCGATCATCCGCGTCACCGACGTCTTGCCGTTGGTGCCGGCGACGTGGATGGCCGGATAGCTGTGCTGCGGCGAACCGAGCAGATCCATCAGCGCGGAGATGCGGGTCAGCGACGGCTCGATCTTGGTCTCGGGCCAGCGCTGATCCAGCTCCGCCTCGACGAGTGCGAGTTCGGCGAGATCGACCGGGGTGGGTTCGCCCGGGCGTTCGGTGGTCACGCTCCGCCCAGCTCCTTCAGACGTGCGGTCATGCGGGCGATCTCCTCCTGCGCCACCTGCTGGCGGGTGCGGATCTTGTCGACGACCGCGTCGGGGGCCTTCGCGAGGAACGCCTCGTTGGACAGCTTGGCGGTGGTGCCCGCCAGCTCCTTCTCGGCGACCGCGAGGTCCTTCTCGAGGCGCTTCTTCTCGGCACCCAGATCGACCGTGCCCGACGTGTCCAGCTCGACCGTGACAGTGGCCTTGCTCAGGCGCACCTCGACCGAGGCGGTGGCAGCGAACGTCTCGGACGGCTCGGTGAGCTTCGCGAGCGACGCCACCGACGCCAGCTGGCTCTCGATGTCGGCGTCGGTGGCACCGGACAGGCGCGCGGCCACCTTCTGCGACGGCTTGAGGCCCTGGTCGCTGCGGAAGCGGCGGACCTCGGTCACCAGGCGCTGCATGTCCTCGACACGCTGGGCCGCAACGGAATCCGTCGCGACGTCGGTGCCGCGCGGCCACTCGGAGACCACGACGGACTCACCGCCGGTGAGCACCTTCCACAGTGTCTCGGTGACGAACGGGATGACCGGGTGCAGCATCCGAAGCAGCGTGTCGAGCACGTTGCCGAGGACGGCCTTGGTGCCGTCGGCGTGGACGGAACCGTCGGCGAGCTGAACCTTGGCGAGCTCGAGGTACCAGTCGCACACCTCGTCCCACGCGAAGTGGTACAGCGCCTCGCACGCCTTCGAGAACTCGAACTTCTCGAACGCCTCGTCCACCTCGGTGCGGACCTGCTCGAGCCGGTCGAGGATCCAGCGGTCGGCGTCGGTGAGCTGGTCGCGGGCCGGCAGTTCCGCGACCACGGCACCGTTCATCAGCGCGAACTTGGTGGCGTTGAACAGCTTGTTCGCGAAGTTCCGGGACGACTGCGCGTGGTCCTCGCCGACCGCGAGGTCGCTGCCCGGGTTGGCGCCGCGGGCGAGCGTGAAGCGCAGGGCGTCGGCGCCGAAGCGGTCGACCCAGTCGAGCGGGTCGATGCCGTTGCCGCGGGACTTCGACATCTTCTTGCCGTACTGGTCACGGACGAGTCCGTGCAGGAACAGGTCCTTGAACGGGACCTTGCCGCCGCCCACGGCGTCGTCGCCGGCGACGTAGGTGCCGAACATCATCATCCGGGCCACCCAGAAGAACAGGATGTCGTAGCCGGTGACGAGAACGCTCGTGGGATAGAACTTCTCGATCTCGGGGGTCTTGTCGGGCCAGCCCATCGTCGAGAACGGCCACAGACCCGACGAGAACCACGTGTCGAGGACGTCGGGGTCCTGCTCCCATCCCTCGGGCGCCGTCTCGTCCGGACCGAAGCACTGCACCTCGCCGTTCGGGCCGTACCAGATCGGGATGCGGTGACCCCACCACAGCTGGCGCGAGATGCACCAGTCGTGCATGTTGTCGACCCACGCGAACCAGCGCGGCTCCTGGCTGGCCGGGTGAATGACGGTGTCGCCGTTGCGGACCGCGTCACCGGCGGCTTTGGCGAGTGCATCGACCTTGACCCACCACTGCATCGACAGCCGCGGCTCGATGGTCTCGCCCGAGCGCTCGGAGTGACCGACGCTGTGCAGGTACGGACGCTTCTCGGCGACGACGCGGCCCTGCTCGGCGAGCACCTCGCGCACCTTCACGCGGGCCTCGAAGCGGTCCATGCCGTCGAACTGCGTTCCGGTGTCGGCGATCTTGCCGGTCTTGTCCATGATCGTGGGCATCGGCAGGTCGTGCCGCAGGCCCATCTCGAAGTCATTGGGGTCGTGCGCCGGCGTGATCTTCACGGCGCCGGTGCCGAACTCGGGGTCGACGTACTCGTCGGCGATGATCGGGATCCGGCGCCCGGTGAACGGGTGCTCGAGCGTGGTGCCGACGAGGTGCTTGTAGCGCTCGTCGTCCGGGTGGACGGCGACGGCGGTGTCACCGAGCATCGTCTCGACGCGGGTGGTCGCGACGATCACGTGCGGCTCGTCGTCGTCGAGGGAGCCGTAGCGCAGCGAGACGAGTTCGCCCTCGACCTCCTCGAACTTGACCTCGATGTCGGAGATCGCGGTCTGCAGCACCGGCGACCAGTTGACCAGACGCTCGGCGCGGTAGATCAGACCCTCGTCGTACAGGCGCTTGAAGATGGTCTGGACGGCACGCGAGAGGCCCTCGTCCATCGTGAAGCGGTCGCGGCTCCAGTCGACGCCGTCGCCGATGCGACGCATCTGGCCCTGGATGGTGCCGCCGGACTCACGCTTCCAGTCCCAGACCTTCTCGATGAAGGCCTCGCGTCCGAAGTCTTCCTTCTTCTTGCCGTCGGCCGCGAGCTGCTTCTCGACGATGGTCTGCGTCGCGATGCCGGCGTGGTCCATGCCGGGCAGCCACAGCACCTCGTAGCCTTGCATCCGCTTGCGGCGGCACAGCGCGTCCATGAGGGTGTGGTCGAGCGCGTGGCCCATGTGCAGCGAGCCGGTGACGTTCGGCGGCGGCAGGACGATCGAGTAGCCGGGCTTGTCGCTCGACGGATCGGCGGTGAAGTAACCGGCGTCTACCCAGCCCTGGTACAAGTCGGCCTCTACCGCGCTGGGGTCCCAGCTCTTGGGGAGGGCGTCTGCGGGGGTCTGGGGAGTCTCTGGCGCACTGGTCACCCCCCAATCGTAATCAGTGGCGGCGAATCGTCCGGACCCGGCTCGGAAGACCTCTCCCCGCCCCGCGTTTTGCGCACTTATCGGTCTCGGACGACCCCGTCCCGGAGCGATAAGTGCGCAAAACGCAATGTCAGGAGCCGAGGACGTCGGGCAGCGGGACGTCCTCGTCGAGAACGTGCTCGGCCAGGAACGACTCGACGACCTGGTACCAGACCTTGGTGTGCTGCGGGCTGAGCACCCAGTGGTTCTCGTCGGGGAAGTACAGGAAGCGGTGGTCGGTCTTGCCGTCGGCGTCGGCGGGCAGCCCCGACTCCGACAGCAGTTCGTACCACAGGCGCAGGCCCTCGCCGATCGGCACGCGGTAGTCCTTGTCCCCGTGGATGACCAGCATCGGGGTGACGATGTCGGCGACGTACAGGTGCGGCGAGTTCTCGAACGCCATCTCGGGTGTCATCTCGCGCGCCCAGTACCAGGCGGCGTCGGTGGTCGGGGCGAACTGGTCGAGCGCCCACAGGCTCGCGTGCGTGACGATCGCCTGGAACCGGTCGGTGTGCCCGGCGATCCAGTTCGCCATGTAGCCACCGAACGATCCGCCCATCGCGGCGGTGCGCTTCGCGTCGACCTCCGCCAGCGCGACGGCCGCGTCGGTGATCGCCATCAGATCCGTGTAGGGCGCCTTGCCCCACTGGCCCCACCCGCGCTGGACGAAGTCCTGGCCGTACCCGGTCGACAGCGCCGGATCGGGCAGCAGCACCGCGTACCCCTTCGCGACGAGCAGCCACGGATTCCACCGCCACGACCACGTGTTCCACGAACCGAGGGGGCCACCGTGCACCCACAGCAGCAGCGGCGCCGGCGCCTCGGCGGACGCGGAGTCCGGCAGCGCCAGCCACGCGCGCAACGGGGTGCCGTCGGCCGCCTGCCCGACGACCTCGGTGAGCCGGCCCGGCAGCTGCGGCGACTCCGACGGGGCGCGCAGGTCCGTGACGGTGCCGGCGTCGTCCCCGGTGAGCGCGATCCGCACCGGCCGCGGCGGCTGCGCATACGACGCCCGGAGCGCGTAGACCGCCGCACCGTCGGGCGCGACGCGCAGGTCGGTGTAGGCCGCGTCGTCGGTGGTGAGGGCAGCAGGCTGGTCCCCGCGCAGCACGAAGACCGGGCCGCGGCCGTGGTCGTCGGCCGTGAGCAGCAGTCCGTCGCCGCCGGGCAGCCACGCGACGGCGGTGGGCCAGCGATCCCACCCGGGCGCGAGATCCTCGACAGCGCCCTTGTCGAAGGTGTAGCGGTGCAAGGTGATTCGCGGCGCCTGCTCGGGATCGCCGTACGCCTCGCGCAGGTACACGACGCTGGTGCCGTCGGGCGCGATCGCGGGACGCATCATGTCCGCCGCGTCGTCGTCGACGAGCACGGTCCGCTCCCCCGTCGCGGTGTCGATCCGCGCCAGGACGGTCCGGCGGGTGCCGAGGACACCGGGCACGATCCACGTGGTGACGACGAACGATCCGTCGGCCGCGAGGTCGTAGTCGGCGTCCCGGAGCGCGCCGCCCGGCGCCGGCGTCAGGTCGTCGAGCTCGATCTCCCCGGTCCCGCTGTCGGTGTCGGTGGCGCCGGACAGCAGGTGGGGGACGTCGGGGCCGAGGTCGTGGTCCCAGTACCGCACCGGGTATCCGGTGTGCAGGATCGCCTTGACCTTCTTGTCCTTGCGGTCGCCGCGGATCCGCTCGTCGTCCTCGGCGGTGCCGGACGCGCCGAGCACGCCTGTGGACACGACCATGTGCGGCGCCGACCGCGCTGCCCGCACGCCGGAGATCCCCCCACCCCGCACGGCCACCCGGGAGGCCTCACCGCCGCCCGCCGGCAGCCGCCACAGCGAGTTCGGGGCGTCGTCCGACTCGTCCGGCGCGGGGCGGGACGCGGTGAACAGCACATCGCCTACGGCGGTGAACGCGGCCCCGGACTCGCCCTTCGTCCCCCACGTCAACCGCCGAGCGGGCCGCTCCCCGGCGGGGTCCAGTTCCCACACCGCCGACGCGTACTTGGTGCCGGTGTCGTCGAGCGTCGCCTGTGTGACGACCAATCGTGTGCCGTCCGGCGACAGCTCGAGCCCGGACAGCCGCGGCAGTGCCAGGTAGTCGTCGAGATCGTGGAACGGCGTGGCGGGGGGCTGCTGGCTCGAGGTCACCCCTGATTGGTACCACGTGGTCATCGGCCATGACCGGCGTCACGCACCGGGCGGGAGCCCGTTCAGCGCGGGTTGCGCCACATCTGCCACAGCGTCGGGCCGCCGTTCGGAATCACGGCCTCGCCGGTGACCTCGAACCCGAACCGCTCGTAGTAGGGGATGTTCGCTTCCTTGCTCGATTCGAGGTAGGCGGGTGTCCGCTCGGCGTCGCACCGCGACAACCGCGAGTTCAACAGCGCCTTCCCGTACCCGCCGCCGCGCCCCGCGGCGGAGGTGCCGATGGTCGCCAGGTACCAGTGCGGCTCGGTCGGATGCACGGACTCGAGCGCCTGCTCGACCTCGGCACCCACCCGCATCTGCCGGCCCAGTGCGAACGCGAACATCGGCAGGCTCAGGTACGAGCTCAGCGGCGACTGCTTCCACCGTCCCGGCGGATCCCACAGCGCCCCACCGACGACGACACCGGCATCCGACTCCGCCAACTCCGCTCCGCCGCCGGCAAGGTGGTGGTAGCGGATCTCGGCGGCGAACATCCGCGCCAGCCGTGCCGGCCGCTTCGCGGCGTCCGGCAGAATCCAGCACATCACGGGGTCGTCGTCGAAGGCCTCCGCGAGCGCCCGCGAGAGCGCCGGGATGTCCGATCGGGTCACTGGTCGCACGACAACTCCCATGCCGCGAGGGTACCGACCGATCAGGACAGAAGCGGCGCGATGCGCGGCGGGATCTGCTGCAACGCGTACGGCAGGCTCAGCACCGTGCTCCACGTCATGGCCTCGGCGGCGTCGTCCTCGAGGATGATCGTGCGACCGTCCTTGACGGCGTCGAGCGTCTGGTAGACGGGGGTCTTGTCGAGCTCGGCCCGAAGCTTGTCCCCGAACCCGCCCCCGGCGTACCAGACGAGCAGGTCCACGTCCGCGAGCGAGAGCTGCTCGGTACTGATCTCGGCGAAGTTGGTGGTCCGGAGCTGTTCGGCGACAGGCGGATTCACGAAGCCGAGCTCGGTGAAGAAGCGCACCTTGGGATCCGCGGGGCCGTAGACACCGAACTGGCCGGGGCCCTTGAGCGCGCCCACCAGCACCGTCTTGCCGGCGAAGGTCGGGTTGGCCGCCGCGGTGTCGGCGAACTGCTTCTGCACGCCCGACACCAGTTCCGCGGCGCGGTCCTGCTTGCCGAGCGCCTCACCGAGGATGGCCGTCTGGTCCTGCCAGCGCACCCCGTAGTCCGCGACGCCGGCCGGCTGCGCGACGGTCGGTGCGAGCGCCGCGAGCTTGTCGTACTGACTCTGGGTCAGGCCCGAGTAGGTGCTGACGATCAGGTCCGGGCCCGCCGCGGCCACCTTCTCGACGTCGATTCCGGTGTTCGCGCTGCCGACGATCGCGGGCTGCGCGTCGCCGAGCAGGCGCTGCGCCCACGGCCACACGGCGTTCGGATAGTCGCCGTACCAGTCGAAGACGCCGACCGGCACCGCACCGAGCGCGAGCAGGGCGTCCTGGTCGTTGTATCCGACGCTCACCACCCGCTGGGCCTCGGCGGGCACGGTGGTCGCTCCGTACTTGTGCGCGATCGTCGCGCCGCCCCCTCCCGACCCGCCGGCGCCCGAGTCGCTGCTGCATGCGGCCGCGAAGGCCAGCAGCGCGCCCGCACTGCCGATCAGGAACCCGCGGCGTGAGAGTTCGCCGGCTCGCGACTGGAGATCACCCATCGTCAGGACCCTTCGTTCGTGGTGACGTCGTACAGGGAAGGTAAGGCTAACCCAGAGTAGGTAAGGCTAGCCGACTTTACCGGGACGTTCGGTGCGTCGCACCGTGCGTACCCGTCCGAGCCGGGCCAGTATGGGTTCATGACACGTCAGGGTCCCCGCGAAGACATCGACGAGAACGGCCTCGTCGTCACCCACGCCAAGGACTACGCGGCCGGGGTTCCGGCCGTGCTCGTGTCCCTCGAGCGGGCCGTCGAGCAGATGGGCGTCGCGCGCACTGCCCGCACGCTCACGCGCCTCAACCAGCGGCACGGGTTCGACTGCCCCGGCTGCGCGTGGCCCGAGACCCCCGGTCACCGCAAGCCCGCCGAGTTCTGCGAGAACGGCGCCAAGGCTGTCGCCGAGGAGGCCACACTGCGGACCGTGACGCCGGAGTTCTTCGCGGCGCATCCGACCTCGGAACTGGCCGGCCACACCGACTACTGGCTGGGCCAGCAGGGCCGGCTCACGCATCCCATGGTGGTGCGCCCGGGCGGCGACCACTACGAACCCATCGACTGGGGCGACGCCTACCGACTGATCGCCGACCACCTACGCGAACTCCAGACTCCCGACGAGGCCGTCTTCTACACGTCCGGACGGACCAGCAACGAGGCTGCGTTCCTGTACCAGTTGATGATTCGCAGCTTCGGCACCAACAACATGCCGGACTGCTCGAACATGTGCCACGAGTCGTCGGGCAGCGCGCTCACCGAGGCCATCGGCATCGGCAAGGGATCGGTGTCCGTGCCCGATCTCGAGCACGCCGACCTGATCCTGATCGCGGGCCAGAACCCGGGCACCAACCACCCGCGGATGCTCTCGACGCTCGAGAAGGCGAAGGCCAACGGAGCGCGGATCATCGCGATCAATCCGCTCCCCGAGGCCGGGTTGCGCCGCTTCAAGGACCCCCAGAAGGTCCACGGCGTCGTCGGCGGCGGGATCCAGATCGCCGACGAGTTCCTGCAGATCCGGCTCGGCGGCGACATGGCGCTGTTCCAGGGACTGGGCCGGCTGCTGCTCGAAGCCGAGGACCGCGCACCGGGCACCGTCGTCGACCGCGCCTTCGTCGACGCGCACTGCGCGGGCTTCGACGAATACGCCGCGCACGTACGCGGGGTCGATCTCGACACCGTCGTGGCGGCCACCGGCCTGACGATGCGGCAACTCGAGGACACCGCCCGCGCCCTGATCGAGTCGGAGCGGACCGTCACGTGTTGGGCGATGGGCCTGACGCAGCAGGCCCACGCCGTCGCGACCATCCAGGAGGCGGTGAACCTGCTGCTCATGCGGGGCATGATCGGCAAACCTGGCGCGGGCGTGTGCCCGGTCCGTGGCCACTCCAACGTCCAGGGCGACCGGACGATGGGCATCTGGGAGAAGATGCCCGAAGAGTTCCTCGCCGCCCTCGACACCGAGTTCTCCATCGAGAGTCCCCGCCGACACGGGTGGGACACCGTCGACGCGATCCGCGCGATGCGCGACGGGCGCGCCCGCGTGTTCATGGCGATGGGCGGGAACTTCGTGTCCGCGACCCCCGACACCGCGACCACCGAACAGGCGCTCCGCAACTGTGAACTGACGGTGCAGGTCTCGACGAAACTCAACCGCAGCCACGTCGTGCACGGTCGCACCGCGCTCATCCTCCCCACCCTCGGCCGCACCGACCTCGACGTCCAGGCGACCGGCAAACAGCTGGTGTCGGTGGAGGATTCGATGTCGATGGTGCATCTGTCGCGCGGTCGACTGACGCCGGTCAGCCCGCACCTGCGCAGTGAGGTCGCGATCGTGTGCCAGCTGGCGCAGCAGCTGCTCGGCAGCGGCCATCCGGTGCCGTGGACCACGTTCGAGGGCGACTACGACCTGATCCGGGACTCGATCTCGCGCGTCGTGCCCGGCTGCGAGAACTACAACGAACGCGTCCGCCGGCCCGACGGCTTCCAGCTGCCGCATCCGCCGCGCGACTCGCGCGAGTTCCGCACCCACACCGGCAAGGCCAACTTCGCGGTCAACCAGCTCGAGTGGGTGCCGACCCCGCCCGGCCGGTTGATCCTGCAGACGCTGCGCAGCCACGACCAGTACAACACCACGATCTACGGCCTCGACGACCGCTATCGCGGCGTCAAGAACGGCCGCAAGGTGGTGTTCGTGAGTGCCGCCGACATCGCGGATCTGGGCCTGCGTGACGGCCAACTCGTCGACGTCGTGTCCGAGTGGAGCACCGCCGACGGCAGCGTCGAGGAGCGTCGGGTCCACGGCTTCCGAGTGGTCGAGTACAACACCCCCCGGGGCAACGCCGCCGCCTACTACCCGGAGACGAATCCGCTCGTGCCACTCGATCACGTTGCCGCCAAGTCGAACACACCGGTATCGAAGGCGGTCGTCGTCCGGCTGGAACCGACCGAGGAGCACTGATGGGCCGGGTCACCGCCCGCCGCCCCGTCCTGCGGATCACCCCGGACGGCACCCGCCGCCGCCCGGACGCCCTGGCCGTGGAGGAACCGCTCGAGATCCGGCTGGGCGGACGCTCCCTCACCGTCACGATGCGTACCCCGGGCAACGACGTCGACCTGGTCCACGGCTTTCTGCTGACCGAGGGGATCATCCGCGAACCCGAGGACGTCACGGTCGTCCGCTACTGCAACGGCGTCGACGACGACGGCGCGAACACCTACAACGTCCTCGACGTCGAACTCGCCGCCGGCGTGCCCGATCCGGGCAATCGCGGACGGCGTGAGTTCCTGACGACGTCGGCGTGCGGGGTGTGCGGCAAGGCGTCGCTCGACGAGGTCGCGGTCCGCAGCCGCTTCTCCCTCGCCGACAGCACCCTCGAGGTCACCGCGGCGGCACTGTCGTCGATGCCGGAGACCCTGCGGAACAGCCAGCGGGTGTTCGACGCGACCGGCGGCCTCCACGCGGCCGGGTTGTTCACCGCCGACGGCGCGCTGCTCGCACTGCGCGAGGACGTCGGGCGACACAACGCGGTCGACAAGGCGCTCGGCTGGGCGCTCCCCCAGCGCCGGATACCGCTGTCCGACGCGGTCCTCGTCGTCAGCGGCCGGGCATCGTTCGAGTTGGCGCAGAAGGCCGCGATGGCCGGGATTCCGGTCCTCGCAGCGGTGTCCGCGCCGTCGTCGCTCGCCGTCGATCTGGCCCGCGACCGCGGCATGACGCTCGTCGGATTCCTCCGCGGCGAGACCATGAACGTCTATGCCGGGGAGCAGCGCATCAAGACGTGATGCGCCGCTCGGACCGTTCTAGCAGGTCCCGGCAGGCTTCTCCCCCGACTGCAACGTGCGGAAGAAGTGTTCGGCGTCGTCGAACGACTGCGGCACCGCGGACCGGTGATCGGCGCCGTCGTACGTTTTGTAGGCGACGTCGGACCCGTTGCTGCACAGCGACTGCACCAGGGCCCTGCTGCCGGGCTCGGCGATGAGCGCGTCGGCGGTGCCCTGCAGCACCAGCGTCGGGACCGTCAGCGTCAGCTGTCCGGGCGCCTGCTCCTTCAGGTAGGTCACGAGCTTGTCGATGTCGGCGCCGGGCGCGAACGCCTTGTCGACCGGGACGGATCCGATCACGTCGCGGATCTGCGCGACGCACCCGTTGCGGGCGGCGGTGAGCAGCGGCTTCGACTCCGGGGTGACGTACGAATCGGCGTCGATCGACGGGTCGGCCGCCTCGGCGCCCAGCAGGATCAGCGGCAGGAACGCGAGCGCGGGAGCAACTTCCGGCGTTCCGGCCGCGAGGTACTGCGGCGTGGCACTCGTGTCGTTGCCCGGCGCGATCGCGACCGCGCCACGGAGGTCGAGTTCGGGTGCGCGCGCGGCGCCCTGCGCCGCCGTGAACAACGCCGCATGACCGCCCTGGCTGTGCCCCATCGCGTACCACTGGTCGCCGATCGAATCGTCGAGCGCCCGGCTCGCGCGCACGATGTCGACCACCGCGTTCGCCTCCGTTCCGCCGTCCATGTACGGGTGGCCGCCCGGCGTGCCCAGGCCGACGTAGTCCGTCTGCACCACGACGTAGCCGTCCGCGACGTACCGGTCCAGCGTGAGATCGACCCCGCCGAGGTAATCGTGGGCCGGTCCGTCCGCGGCGTCGTTCGACGGCGCGCAGATGTCCGAGACGCCGGTCGTGCCGTGCGCCCAGCTGATCACCGGCCACCCGCCCTCGGGCGCGGATGTCCGGGGAATCGACACAGTGCCGGACACGACGACCGGGTCACCCTGCGCGTTCTGCGACGCGTACGTGATGACCTCGCTGCGCCCGGCGCTCGGCAGGACCGGCGCACCGCGCAGTTCCTGGCTGGACAGCAGCTGACCGGGACGGAGCGCGACGGCCGCCTCGCCCTTCTCCGACTCACCGTTGCCGCAGCCCGCGGCCACCAACGCGACCGTCGTGGCCGCGACGGCGGTGAAGATCCCCGCGCGCCGGGTACGGCCGTTGTCTTTCAGCGAGAACACCTGAACACCTCCGAAAATTAAGATACATGTCTCAGGTCGATGAACATAGCGCATTCAGTACCCTTGCCGACATGAACTCCCCCAACGGTCGCGACACGATCCTCCACGTTGCCGAGCGCCTCATCGCCGAGCGCGGACTGCACGGAGTCTCGGCCAGGGAGATCGTGAGAACCGCTGGGCAGCGGAACAATTCGGCCATCACCTACCACTTCGGGTCGTGGAACGGACTCCTCGAGGCGGTGTGGCTGGCGCACATCGGCAACGTCAACTCGGTGCGCGCCGGCATGCTCGACGCGATCGACGCCGACACCCCGGACCGGCTCGCCGCACTCGTCGGCGCGTACGTCCACCCCTTCGTCGCCGAGGTCGCGGCGCACGAGCCGTCCTACTGGGCACGGTTCAACGAGCAGTGGCTGACCGGCGTGCACATGGACTTCGTCACCCGGCCGACGTCCCTGGTGCCCGACGATCCCAGGTATCCGCGGGTCGGCGGCATGAACATGCTCAAGGAACTGCTCGCGGACATCGGCGCCGAACTCACCCACATCGACGAAAGCCTGCGCGCCCGCCGCGTCGCGCTCATGGCCCGATTCGTGGTGTCCGGGATGGCGTCGTGGGAGCGCGAGGCCACGACCGGCACCGCCGTCGAGCTCGAGTCACTCGAGAACGAACTGACGTCCCTCTCGATCGCGCTGCTGCGCGCCCCGTGAGCCCATGACCGACCCGTCCTCGTCTTCCGACCGGCAGATCCCGAACACCGTGCTGGGCAAGGTGGTCATCGCGCTCGACGCCTTCACCGCCGACGACCACTGGGTGGGCTTCACCGAGCTCGTCCGCCGCACCGGCCTGAACAAGACCACACTGCACCGCCTCCTCGCCGAACTGGTCGAGACCCGGCTGATCGACCGTTCCCCGTCCGGGTATCGCCTCGGCCGTCACCTGTTCGAGCTGGGCATGCGGGCCTCGGTGGAACGCGGCCTGATCGAGGTGGCCACCCCGTTCCTCGAGGATCTCCGCGAGCGCACCCGCGAAACGGTGCATCTGGGCGTCCTCGAGGGCGACGAGGTCGTGTACGTCGCCAAGATCGGCGGACACGGTCAGGCCCCGTCGCCTTCACGGATCGGCGGCCGGATGCCGTTGTACTGCACCGCGATCGGCAAGGTGATGCTCGCGCACGCGCCGAACGAGCTGAAGGTCCAGACCCTCAAGGGACCGCTCCCCCGCCGGACGCCGCGAACCATCACCACACCCGGGCTGCTGGCCCGGCAGCTCGAGACCATCGCCGAGACCGGGGTGTCGTACGAGTACGAGGAGTCGGCCGTCGGCATCGTGTGCGCCGCGGCGGCGATCCTCGACGCCGACGACCGACCACTCGCCGGCGTCAGCGTGACGGGGCCGGCCACCCGCTTCCGTCCCGAGGCTCACGCGAACCAGGTTCGCGCCGCCGCCGCGGGTATCGCGGCGACTCTCGCTCGGCGGGACAACTTGCGGCAGGACTAGGCCTCAGCAGGTAAGTTTCGCTCAGCGAAACTGAATGCTCGCCCTGGACGAGGACCATCCCGCACAGTCCTTACAAGCACATCCCACGACAAGGACATCCATGCCTGACACCGCACCCACGATCTCCGAAGAGGCGATCACCCAGGCGGCGACGCGACTGGCAACCGCAGCCAAGACCGGCGTCGCCTGCGCACCGATCAACGACCTCATCGGTCCCTCCGACATCGGCGTCGCCTACCAGGTTCAGCAGAAGCTGATCGACTGGCAGATCGCAGACGGCGCCGTCGTGGTCGGCCGCAAGATCGGCGCGACCTCGCTGGCCGTGCAGACCCAGCTCGGCGTCGACCAGCCCGACTTCGGCGTCCTGTTCGCCGACATGGACGTCTCCGACCTGCCCGAGGTGCCGACCGAGCGGATGCTCCAGCCCAAGGCCGAGGCCGAGGTGGCGTTCCGCCTCGGCGCCGATCTCGCCGAGGGCGATCTCGATCTGGACCAGATCCGCGCCGCCGTCACCGGCGCCGTCGCGGCGCTCGAGCTGGTCGACAGCCGCATCGAGAACTGGAAGATCCTCATCACCGACACCGTCGCCGACAACGCCTCCTCGGGCCTGTACGTGCTCGGCGACAACTGGGTGACGCTCGACGAGTTCGAGCCCAAGGACGTCGTGATGAAGATGTACGCCGACGACGAGCTCGTCTCCGAGGGCAACGGCGAAGCCTGCCTGGGCGATCCGCTGATCGCGCTGCAGTGGCTCGCCCGCACCGCCCGTGAGTACGGCGAGCCGCTCCGCGCCGGCCAGGTCGTGCTCTCCGGGGCGTTGGGCCCCATGGTTCCCGCCGCGCCCGGGGTGACCATCCGCGCCGAGCTGTCCACCCTCGGCTCCGTGACCGCAGTTTTCTCCCGGAAGGAATCGTGACAATCGTGACGAACAACGCTGATTCGAAGAAGATTCGGGTCGCCATCATCGGGCCGGGCAACATCGGCACCGACCTGATGATCAAGGTCCTGAACAAGTCCGACGTGCTCGAGATGGGTGCCATGGTCGGCATCGATCCCACGTCCGACGGCCTCGCCCGCGCGGAGCGCCTCGGCGTGCCCACCACGTCGGAGGGTGTCGACGGCCTCATCGCGCTCGACGGCTTCGACCAGATCGACATCGTCCTCGACGCGACGTCCGCCAAGGCGCATGTCGCCAACTGCGAGAAGCTCGCGCCGTTCGGCAAGAAGATCATCGACCTCACCCCGGCCGCGATCGGCCCGTTCGTGGTGCCGCCGGTGAACCTCGAGGAGCACCTCGACGAGGATCTCGACAACCTCAACATGGTCACCTGCGGTGGTCAGGCCACCATCCCGATGGTCGCCGCCATCTCCGCCGTCACCCCGGTCCCCTACGCCGAGATCGTCGCCTCGATCTCCTCGAAGTCGGCCGGCCCCGGAACCCGCGCCAACATCGACGAGTTCACCGAGACCACGTCCAACGCCATCCAGCAGGTCGGCGGCGCCGGCCGCGGCAAGGCCATCATCATCCTGAACCCGGCCGAGCCGCCCATGCTCATGCGCGACACGGTCCTCGCGCTCATCGGCGACGCCGACCACGAGGCCATCCGCGCCTCCGTCAAGGAAATGGCCGCCCGGGTCGCCGAGTACGTGCCCGGCTACCGCCTCAAGCAGGAGGTCCAGTTCACGCCGGTCGCCGCCGACGAGCCGGTCCACACCCTGCTGCCCGAGGGCGCAGGCCCGGTCACCACCAAGGTCACCGTGTTCCTCGAGGTCGAGGGCGCGGCCGACTACCTGCCCGCGTACGCCGGCAACCTCGACATCATGACCTCGGCCGCCCAGCGCACCGCCGAGTCCATCGCGCGCCGCCTGATCGCCGCGCGCACCAACACCCCCGCGGAGGTCTGAGCGTGTCCACCAAGATCTACATCCAGGACGTCACCCTGCGCGACGGCATGCACGCCGTCCGGCACCGGATGACCCCGGAGAACGTGGCCCGGATCGCGAAGGCGGTCGACGAGGCCGGCGTCGACGCCATCGAGGTCTCGCACGGTGACGGCATCGCCGGCGGCTCGCTCAACTACGGACCCGGCTCGAACACCGACTGGGAGTGGATCGAGGCCGCCGCCGACGTCGTGAAGAACGCGAAGCTCACGACGCTGCTGCTGCCGGGTATCGGCACCATCGAGGAGCTCGAGCACGCCCACAAGCTGGGTGTGAAGTCGATCCGTATCGCCACTCACTGCACCGAGGCCGACGTCTCCGCGCAGCACATCGCGAAGGCCCGCGAGCTCGGCATGGACGTGTCCGGCTTCCTCATGATGAGCCACATGGCCCCGCCGGAGCTGCTGGCCCAGCAGGCCAAGCTCATGGAGTCGTACGGCGCGCACTGCGTGTACGTCACCGACTCGGGCGGACGCCTGACGATGGACGACGTCCGCGCCCGCATCAAGGCCTACCGGGACGTGCTCGACGCCGACACCCAGATCGGTATCCACGCGCACGAGAACCTGTCGCTGTCGGTGGCCAACAGTGTCGTCGCCGTCGAGAACGGCGTGTACCGCGTCGACGCGTCCCTGGCGGGCCAGGGCGCCGGTGCCGGCAACTGCCCCATCGAGGCGTTCATCGGCGTCGCCGACCTGTACGGCTGGGAGCACGGCTGCGACGTGTTCAAGCTGATGGATGCGGCCGACGACATCGTCCGTCCGCTGCAGGATCGCCCGGTCCGCGTCGACCGCGAGACCCTGACCCTCGGCTACGCCGGCGTGTACTCGAGCTTCCTGCGCCACGCCGAGAAGGCGGCCAAGGACTACGGCCTCGACGCCCGCACCATCCTGCTCGAGGTCGGCAAGCGCGCCCTCGTCGGCGGGCAGGAGGACATGATCGTCGACATCGCGCTCGATCTGCTGAACAAGACCGGCGCCTCGGCGTGATTCGCTGACGTCTCAGCTATCGGCGAAGGCCGGACCCGTTCGAACGGGTCCGGCCTTCGTCGTTCACGGTGGACAGCGGTGCGCTCGGTGGACAGCGGTGCTCTCTGAACAACGGTGCTGAACAACCGCGCACTCTGAACGAAATACCCCTGGAAACGACACTGCCGCCCGACCTCCTCGCGGAGATCGGGCGGCAGTGTCGTTTTCTGCAGAGCCGGCTAGGCCGACTTGTCGCGGCGCTCGCGCTCCGGCTTGCGCGGCACGATCGTCGGCAGCACGTTGTCGTTGACGGTCTCGGCGGTCACGACCACCTTCGCGACGTCGTCACGGCTCGGGATGTCGTACATCACCGGCAGCAGGACTTCCTCCATGATGGCGCGCAGACCACGCGCGCCGGTGCCACGGTGGATGGCCTGGTCGGCGATGGCTTCGAGCGCGTCGACCGTGAACTCGAGCTCGACGCCGTCCATCTCGAACAGCCGGGTGTACTGCTTGACCAGCGCGTTCTTGGGCTCCGACAGGATCTTCACCAGCGAGTCCTTGTCGAGGTTCGTCACCGACGCCACGACCGGAAGACGGCCGATGAACTCGGGGATCAAGCCGAACTTGATGAGATCCTCGGGCATCACCTCGGCGAAGTGATCCTGCGTGTCGATCTCCGCCTTGGATCGCACCTCGGCACCGAAACCGATGCCGCGCTTGCCCACTCGGTCCGAGACGATCTTCTCGAGGCCCGCGAACGCACCGGCGACGATGAACAGCACGTTGGTGGTGTCGATCTGGATGAACTCCTGGTGCGGGTGCTTGCGGCCGCCCTGCGGGGGCACACTCGCCTGCGTTCCCTCGAGGATCTTCAGCAGCGCCTGCTGCACGCCCTCACCGGAGACGTCGCGGGTGATCGACGGGTTCTCGCTCTTGCGGGCGATCTTGTCGACCTCGTCGATGTAGATGATGCCCGTCTCGGCGCGCTTGACGTCGTAGTCGGCGGCCTGGATCAACTTCAGCAGGATGTTCTCGACGTCCTCGCCGACGTATCCGGCCTCGGTCAGCGCCGTCGCGTCCGCGATCGCGAAAGGCACGTTGAGCATCTTCGCGAGCGTCTGCGCCAGATAGGTCTTGCCACAGCCGGTGGGGCCGAGCATCAGGATGTTGGACTTGGCCAGCTCCACGGTCTCGCCGCGGGCATCCCGGCCACGGTCGCCGGCCTGGATCCGCTTGTAGTGGTTGTAGACGGCCACCGCCAGCGTCCGCTTGGCCGCGTCCTGGCCGATGACATAGTTCTCGAGGAACTCGCGGATCTCCGCGGGCTTGGGGAGCTCGTCGAGCTTGACCTCACTCGACTCGGCGAGTTCCTCCTCGATGATCTCGTTGCACAGATCGATGCATTCGTCGCAGATGTAGACCCCCGGTCCCGCAATGAGCTTCTTGACCTGCTTCTGGCTCTTACCGCAGAACGAGCACTTGAGCAGATCGCCGCCGTCACCGATGCGTGCCATCTCGTAAGGTCCCTACTTCCTTGTCTACGTGCGAGCGTCCCCACCCGACTCACACGGCCCGCCCGACGGCGGCTCCGCTTCCTCGGCTCAGGATCGAGGGCTCATGGTGTGACCGTACCCGCAGATCGGGAAAGAGGTCGACCGAAAGCCGGTGATTCCCGCACGGCGAACACGTTTCCGACACCTGAATCACATCCGCGTGGTCAACGCGGAATGCCAAGCTTGACGGGTGTGCGCCCCGGCCCACCGCAATCCGATCGCTCGGCGTGTCGGTGGGCCGGGAACCCCCACATCACTTCTGGGCGGACAGCTTCCGGTACTCGAGCACGTTGTCGATGATGCCGTACTCCTTGGCCTCTTCGGCGGTGAGGATCTTGTCGCGATCGGTGTCCTTGCGGACCACGTCGGGATCCTTGCCGGTGTGCTTCGACAGCGTCGTCTCCATGAGACGGCGCATCCGCTCGATCTCCGCAGCCTGGATCTCGAGGTCGGAGACCTGGCCCTGGATGCCGCCGGTGGCCGGCTGGTGGATCAGCACACGCGCGTTCGGCAGCGCCAGACGCTTGCCGGGGGTGCCGGCCGCGAGCAGCACCGCAGCCGCCGACGCCGCCTGGCCGAGGCACACGGTCGTGATGTCGGCGCGGACGTACTGCATCGTGTCGTAGATCGCCATCAGCGACGTGAACGAGCCGCCGGGCGAGTTGATGTACATCGTGATGTCACGGTCCGGGTCGAGCGACTCGAGCACCAGCAGCTGGGCCATGATGTCGTTCGCCGACGCGTCGTCGACCTGCGTGCCGAGGAAGATGATGCGCTCCTCGAACAGCTTGTTGTACGGGTTGGACTCCTTGACGCCGTAGCTGGAGTGCTCGATGAACGACGGCAGGATGTAGCGGGACTGCGCACCGGCCGGAGCCTGTCCACCGAGCGCGCGGGGATCGAACATGTTGGTCATCAGTTCTCCAAGGATGGTCTGAGCAGAAGGGCGGATGCGGGCGCGGGCCTAGTTGCCCGCGCCACCGGCCTGCCGCGCGCGGGTGACGACGTGGTCGACGAAGCCGTAGTCGAGCGCCTCCCGAGCGGTGAACCAACGGTCGCGGTCCGAGTCCGCCGTGATCTGCTCGACCGTCTGACCGGTGTGCTCGGCGATGAGCTCGGCCATCTCACGCTTGGTGTGCGCGAACTGCTCGGCCATGATCGCGATGTCCGACGCGGTACCGCCGATGCCGGCCGACGGCTGGTGCATCATGATCCGGGCGTGGGGCAGCGCGTACCGCTTGCCCTTCGTGCCGGCCGAGAGCAGGAACTGTCCCATCGAGGCGGCCAGGCCCATGCCGAAGGTCGCGACGTCGCACTCGGCGAACTGCATGGTGTCGTAGATCGCCATGCCCGCCGTGACCGACCCGCCGGGCGAGTTGATGTACAGGTTGATGTCCCGAGTCGGGTCCTCTGCCGACAGCAGCAGGATCTGGGCGCACAGCTTGTTCGCGATGTCGTCGTCCACCTGCGTGCCGAGGAAGATGATGCGCTCGCGAAGCAGGCGTTCGTACACCGAGTCGCTGAGATTCAGACCGGAGGTGGCCGAAGTCATGGCGGGATTCTGGTAAGTCACGGTACCTGCCTTCTCGATAAGTCGTTGGTTCCTCACACAGACACTAACGAAGTAGGGCGGCACCGGAGTCCCGGTGCCGCCCTACTTCGCTGAAAGCGGAAAAGTCTTTCCCTGGGAGGCGTGGAATACGCCGCCGGGACTTACTTCTGCTCGTCGCCCTCGCTGTCCTCGGAGGCCTCGGCGGTGCCGAACATCTCGGCGGTGTCGATCGCCTCGCCGGCCGTGTCGGTGACGCTCGCAGCGTCGACGACACCCGCGAGCGCCTTACCGCGACGCACGTCCGCGAAGACCGCGCCGAGCTGGTTGGCCTGCTGGATCTGCTGGATGAACTGCTCCGGCGCCATGCCGTAGCGCTGCGCCTGGAACAGGATGCGCTCGGTGAGCTCGTCCTGGCCGACGGTGGTGCCGGCGGCGTCGGCGATCGCATCGAGGAGCAGCTGGGTCTTCACCGAGCGCTCGGCGGCCTCCTTGGCGTCCGCGTCGAACTGCTCACGCGTGGTGCCCTGAGCCTCGAGGAGCTCGTTCAGCTTCTCCTCGTCGTGCTCCAGACCGTGGATCGCGTCGTGCAGGGCCGCGTCGACCTCGGCCTGGACGACGGCCTCGGGCAGCGGAACCTCGACGGTCTCGAGCAGGCTCTCCAGAACCTTGTCGCGGATCTGGCCGGCCTGCTCGACCTTGCGGACGCGTGCGACGCGCTCGCGCAGGTCGGCCTCCAGCTCGGCAAGGGTGTCGAACTCGCTTGCCATCTGGGCGAACTCGTCGTCGGCCTCGGGCAGCTCGCGCTCCTTGACCGTGTTGACGGTGACGGTGATGACGGCGTCCTTGCCGACGTGCTCACCGGCGACCAGCTTGGAGGTGAAGTCTTTCGACTCTCCGGCAGCCACTCCCAGGACGGCCTCGTCCAGGCCCTCGATCAGCTGACCCGAGCCGACCTCGTGAGACAGACCGGACGCGGTCGCCTCCGGAACAGCCTCACCGTCGACGGTGGCGGACAGGTCGATGGAGACGAAGTCGCCGTCCTGCACGGCACGCTCGACGCCCTTGAGGGTGCCGAAACGCTGACGCAGCGACAGCAGCTGCTCGGCAACGGCCTCGTCGGTGACCTCGATCGGGTCGACCTCGACGGCGATCGTGGCGAAGTCGGGGAGGGTGATCTCGGGGCGGACGTCGACCTCGGCCGTGAAGACCAGCTCCTGGCCGTCCTCGAGCTTGGTGATGTCGATCTCCGGCTGACCGATGACCTTCACGTCGCTGGCCGAGACGGCCTCGGAGTAGCGGGACGGCAGGGCGTCGTTGACGACCTGCTCGAGCACGGCGCCGCGGCCGACACGAGCCTCGAGCAGCTTGGCCGGCGCCTTGCCCGGGCGGAAGCCGGGGAGACGGATCTGCTGCGCGAGCGCCTTGTAGGCCTTGTCGAAATCAGGCTTGAGCTCCTCGAAGGGCACCTCAACGTTGATACGGACTCGCGTCGGGCTGAGCTGCTCGACGGTGCTCTTCACGGATCTGGCTCCTTCGTAGTGGTGATGCTCTTAGTTCGTTATGTCGTTCTTGCGCGACGGTGCCGCATTCGCGGCCCCGTCGCACGATTGGTCGGGGTGACAGGATTTGAACCTGCGACCCTCCGCTCCCAAAGCGGATGCGCTACCAAGCTGCGCCACACCCCGTCGAACAGGACTTCGCCAACCTCGCGAGGACCCGAGGCAGAATCCTACGGCCCCCCGATTATGAAATCCAAAGCGAGGTCGGTACAGTTCCATCTCGCACACGGCATCGCTGGCGATCCCACTAATGTCGTATGCACGGGGATGTAGCTCAATGGTAGAGCCTCAGTCTTCCAAACTGATTACGCGGGTTCGATTCCCGTCATCCCCTCAGTAGAGGGAAACCCTCGCCCAACTGCCGCAGCGCAGGAGGCGAGGGTTTTTTCGTTTCCGGGACATCTCGCCGAGAAGATCACCTGCGGGGATTCCAGCGGCCGTTCATACCTCCTGTTGCCGCAACCCGCGCACCCCGAAGACCAGCACGAGTGCGATATCCCGCGCGTTTCCCGTTCGCGACACCCCCGATGTGGCATTCGTCACATCGCCCGCGGGCGCCGACGACGGGTTCCGGTCCGATTCCGCGAACGGTCGACCGTTTCGGGCGATGGCCGCCTCGATCGGAAACACTCCCACCCAGGTTGGAACCTGTTACAACTTTCGTACCGATTCCACCGCCCCCGAAGGAGTGCCGGATGCACACCCCCCTCTGCGACGATCTCGGGATCGAGTTCCCGATCTTCGCGTTCACCCATTGCCGAGACGTCGTGGTCGCCGTCAGCAAGGCCGGCGGATTCGGCGTTCTCGGCGCCGTCGGATTCACCCCCGAGGAGCTCGAGATCGAGCTCGAGTGGATCGACAAGCACATCGGCGACCACCCGTACGGCGTCGACATCGTGATCCCGAACAAGTACGAGGGCATGGATTCGAACCTGTCGGGCGACGACCTCAAGAAAATGCTGCAGTCGATGGTGCCGCAGGAGACGCTGAACTTCGCGCGCGGCATCCTCACCGACCACGGCGTCCCGGTACCCGAGGATCCCAACGAGAACGCGTTGCAGCTGCTCGGCTGGACCGAGGCCACCGCCACCCCGCAGGTCGAGGTGGCGCTGCAGCACCCCAAGGTCACGCTGATCGCCAATGCGCTCGGCACCCCGCCCCCGGACATGATCGAGCACATTCACGCGGCCGGCCGCAAGGTCGCCGCGCTCTGCGGCTCGCCCTACCAGGCCCGCAAGCACGCGGACGCCGGCATCGACATCATCATCGCGCAGGGCGGCGAGGGCGGCGGCCACTGCGGCGAGGTCGGCTCGATCGTGCTGTGGCCGCAGGTCGTCAAGGAGGTCGCGCCCATCCCGGTGCTGGCCGCCGGTGGCATCGGCAGCGGCCTGCAGATCGCCGCCGCGCTGGCCATGGGCGCGCAGGGCGCGTGGTCGGGCTCGCAGTGGCTGATGGTCGAGGAGGCCGAGAACACCGCCGTCCAGCAGGCCGCGTACGCCAACGCGAGCAGCCGCGACACGGTCCGCAGCCGCTCGTTCACCGGCAAGCCGTGCCGAATGCTGCGCAACGACTGGACCGAGGCGTGGGAGAAGGAAGGCAACCCGGAGCCGCTCGGCATGCCGCTGCAGTACATGGTGTCCGGCATGGCCGTGGCCGCCACCCACAAGTACCCCGACGAGACGGTCGACGTCGCGTTCAACCCGGTGGGCCAGGTCGTGGGGCAGTTCACCAAGGTGGAGAAGACCGCCGCGGTCATCGAGCGGTGGGTGCAGGAGTACCTGGAGGCCACCGGCACCCTCGAGCAGCTGAACGCCGCCGCCGGAGCCTGACAGACGCCTGACCCGCGCGATCTAGTCGGGCAGGATCGGGACGCTCTCGCCGCGATCGCGATCGCGACCGAGCAGCGCCGCGCGGGTGACCGCGACCGATCCGAACTTCGCCCGGACCGCGTCGAGTGCACCGTCGAGCCGGACACCGTCGGACTCCGTGACAGGAGTCCCGGTGTCCGGCTCGAACGGTAAGGCCAGTTGCTCGGCGCCCTCCCGGCCGAGGTTCGACAGCGCCACACCGACCAGGGTCAGTCCCCGCTCGGCGATCAGCGGCCGTGACTGTGCGAGCAGCGACCGGACCGCGGCGAGGACGGTCTCGGTGCGCGCCGACGCCTCGGCGAGCGTCACCGAACGGGTGGCTCGCCCGAAGTCCGCGAACCGCAACCGCAGCACCACCGTGCGACACACCCAGCCGGCCGCACGCAGGCGTCGCGCCACCCGGTCCACGAGCGCACCGGCCGTCGTCTCGATCTCCTCGAAGCTTCGCGGCCGATTTCCGAGCGCGTGCTGGGCCCCGATGGACCGGCGCCGTCGTCCCGTCTGCACCCGTCTCGGGTCGCGGGCCCACGCGAGCGCGTGCAGGTGCCGCGCCCCCGCGGGACCGACCACCATGGACAGCTCGCGTTCGGAGAGCGTCGCCAGCTGACCGACCGTCCGCACGCCGTAGTCGTGCAGCTTCCGGGAGGTGACCGCGCCGACGCCCCACAGGCGCTCCA
Source organism: Prescottella soli (assembly GCF_040024445.1). Lineage (NCBI taxonomy): Bacteria > Bacillati > Actinomycetota > Actinomycetes > Mycobacteriales > Nocardiaceae > Rhodococcus > Rhodococcus (subgen. Prescottella) soli. The sequence goes on along the minus strand of NZ_CP157276.1, from coordinate 5,042,187 downwards.
CGGGCAGCGGGTGCAGGAAGTCGAGCTCACGATCCGGCGGCACCAGCAGCAACCCGTCGGGCTTCCCCACCGCGCTCGCGACCTTGGCCAGGAACTTCGTCCGGGCGACGCCGACGGTGATCGGCAGCCCGACCTCCGCGCGCACGTCGTGCCGGAGCCGTGCCGCGATCCGCATCGGGCTGCCCGAGATCCGACGCAGCCCGCCGACGTCGAGAAAGGCCTCGTCGATGGAGATGCCCTCGACGAGCGGCGTCGTCCGGCGGAAGACCTCGAAGACCGCGCGGCTGGCCTCGGCGTAGGCCGACATCCGCGGTCGCACGACGACCGCCTGCGGGCACAGCCGCATCGCCTGCGCGCCGCTGCTGGCGGTCCGGACCCCGAACGCCTTGGCCTCGTAGCTCGCCGCGAGGACCACTCCCCCGCCCACGATCACCGGCCGCCCCCGCAGGCTCGGATCGTCGCGCTGCTCGACCGACGCGTAGAAGGCGTCCAGGTCGGCATGCAGGATCGTCGCGTCGGCTCGCCCCGACAGCGGAGGCTCCGAACCCGGACCGTCACTCGACTCGGACACGAACATATGTTCGCATCGACCCCCGACAAGCGGATCGTGTCCGAGTCGCGGGTCACCCGACCCCGGTATCCTGAACGATGTCCGTTTTGTCGCCCCCGGAAGGCACCCCGTGGAACTCCTCCTCATCGTCGCTGTACTCGGCGCCGTCGTCTTTCTGGTCATGAAGAGCCAGAACAAGAACAAGGGCCACTCGGCGAACCAGCTCGAAGACGCCAAGGCGGATGCGCGCCAGGCGATCGAGCGACTGGGCGGCCAGGTCTACAACCTCGTCGGCTCCGACGACGCCTCCAAGCAGGCGCTCGCCGACGCGTCCGAGCGGTACACCGCCGCCGGCTCGCAGATCGAGCAGGCCACCACGCCGGTCCAGGCCCGCCTCGCGAAGCAGACCGCGCTCGAGGGCCTGTACTACATCCGTGCCGCGCGCACGGCGATGGGCATGGATCCCGGCCCCGAGGTTCCGAGCATCGACGGCCAGAAGACGGCCGGTTCGGTCACCGAGGACCGCGAGATCGAGTTCGAGGGTCGTCAGGTGTCCGCGTCGCCGAACCCGTCGGCGCGCACGCCGAACTACTACCCCGGCGGCCGCGTCGCCGGACGTCCGGTCCCGGCCGGCTGGTACTCGGAGCCGTGGTGGAAGCCCGCCCTCGTCGCGGGTGCGTGGGGCGTCGGTTCGATGTTCCTGTTCTCGGCGATGTTCTCCGGCATGTCGGGCGTCCCCTACGACGCGCAGGCCTTCGAGAGCGGGTACGGCGACGGCTACCAGGACGGCCTCGAGGCCGGTCAGGACCAGGGTGGCGACATGGGTGACATGGGCGGCGACGCCGGTGGCGACATGGGCGGCGATACCGACTACGGCGCCATGGGAGACGGTGGCGGCGACTGGGGCGGCGGCGACTTCGGTGGTGGCGACTTCGGTGGCGGCGACTTCGGCGGCTTCGACTTCTAGTCGGCCTGACAACCGGGGCACCAGAACAGGTTGCGCCCCTTCATGACTGTGTGAGCGATCGGCGTGCCGCAGATGCGGCACGCCGATCCTGCTCTGCGGTAGGTGTAGGTACGCGGCCGGTCCTTCGCGTACGACGGCTCACCGTGGTCGTCCTCGGGACGCACGACGTGCATCTTGCCGCGACGCACCCCGATGCTCATCAGCTCGACGAGGTCCGCCCACATCGCGTCGAACTCGGCGCGGCTGACCCGCTTGCCCGGGCGTTCGGGGTGGATGCCGTGCCGGAACAGGATCTCCGCACGGTAGACGTTGCCGACCCCGGCGAGGACAGCCTGATCCATCAGTAGCGCGCCGATCGGCGTTTGCGACTTGGAGATCCGTGCCCACGCACGGTCCGGGTCGGCATCGTTTCGGAGCGGGTCCGGCCCCAGCCGGGCCTCGATCGCCGCGACCTGCGGTGGGTGCAGCACCTCGCACGCGGTGGGCCCGCGCAGGTCGGTGCCGTGGTCGGCGCCGATCATGCGCATGCGGACCTGGCCGACGGGCGCGTCGAGGGGCACCGCCGACTCGGTGAACTTCCCGTACAGGCCCAGGTGGACGTGCACCACCAGACCGTTCTCGTAGTGGTGCCACAGGTGCTTGCCCCAGGCGTCGGAACGGACGAGGACGCGGCCGTCGATCAGGGCCGCGTCCTCGGTGAAACGTCCTTGCGGGCTCGACACCCGCACCGGGGATCCCGCGAACCGTCTCTGATGCAGACGCGCGAGACGGTGCAGGGTGTGTCCCTCGGGCAAGGTGGTCTTCCTATGCCTCGGGTGCCTCGGGCAGCGCCGGCGCGACACCCGTCTTCTCGTACTCGGCGAGGATGTCGATGCGACGCTGGTGGCGCTCCTCCTCCGACCATGCAGTCGACAGGAAGGCGTCGACGATCGCGAGCGTCTCCTCGAGCGTGTGCATACGGCCGCCGATGCCGATCAGCTGCGCGTTGTTGTGCTGGCGCGCGAGCTGTGCGGTCTCGACGCTCCACGCCAGCGCGCAGCGGGCGCCGGGGACCTTGTTCGCGGCGATCTGCTCGCCGTTGCCGCTGCCGCCGAGCACCAGGCCCAGGCTGCCCGGGTCGGCGACGACGCGGCGGGCCGCCTCGATGCAGAAGGCGGGGTAGTCGTCGAGGGCGTCGTATTCGTGCGCACCGCAGTCGATGGCCTCGTGGCCGTTGGCGGTGAGGTGTTCGATGATCTGGTTCTTGCGTTCGAAGCCGGCGTGGTCGGCACCCAGGTATACGCGCATGACCTCAATTCTGACAGGCGGCGCCGACCCGGCGACGGTGGGGACTCGAGCGGACCGGCCGCGGACACGCGACTACCACGTGCCCGCGCCACCCGCCTGCCCCTGGTCCGATGTCCGAGCGGGCGACGTCAGTCGAACGCGGGGTCCTCGGTGCGGGTGCGCTTGAGCTCGAAGAAGTGCGGGTAGGACGCGAGTGCCACCGCGCCGTCCCACACTCGGCCTGCGTCCTCGCCGCGCGGGATGCGCGACAGGACCGGACCGAAGAACGCGGTGCCGTTGACGTGGATCGTCGGGGTGCCGACGTCGTCGCCCACCTTGTCCATGCCGGCGTGGTGGCTGCGGCGCAGCTCGGCGTCGAACTCGTCGGTGTCCGCGGCCGCGGCCAGGTCCGCGGGCAGCTCCAGCTCGGCCAGCGACTTGACGATCACGTCGGTCAGGTCCTGGTTGCCCTCGTTGTGGATGCGGGTGCCCATCGCGGTGTAGAGCGGGAGCAGGATGTCGTCGCCCCGCTGCTGCGCGGCCGCGATCAGCACGCGCACCGGCCCCCACGCCTGGGCCATCCGCTCGCGGTACTCCTCGGGCAGCTCGCGTCCCTCGTTGAGGACGGCGAGGCTCATGACGTGGAAGTTCGCGTCGATGTCGCGGACCTTGGTGACCTCCAGGATCCAGCGCGACGTGATCCAGCACCACGGGCACAGCGGATCGAACCAGAAGTCGACAGTGTCCTTGCGGTCTCCGCTGCCGGTGTTTGCACTCACGCCTGACTCCCTCTTCCTGCGGCGCGACCTCCGTCACACCTGTCCGTTCAAGACAACCACGACCCCGCGGGAATCCTTCCCGCGCGCCCGTGACCCCGGATAGTGTCGGTGGAGGACAGCCACCAGCGAGAGTCGACACGACGGTCGACAGCAACGGTCGTCGGCGACTCGGGGACGGAGCCTCCCGTGACACTCCACGCGCCATCGAATCGCACGTTCGTGATCGTCGGCGGCGGCCTGGCCGGCGCGAAGATCGCAGAATCGTTGAGGGACAGGGACTTCGACGGGTCGATCGTGCTCCTCTGCGAGGAGGACCACCTTCCGTACGAGCGGCCGCCACTGTCGAAGGAACATGTCGCCGGCAAGAAGGAATTGCCCGATTTCACGGTGCAGCACGGTGACTGGTACCGCGACCACCACGTGGACGTGCGGCTGGGAACGACGGCGACGGCGATCGACCGCGACCGCAAGCACGTGGTCCTGCCCGACGGTTCCACCGTCGCCTACGACAAGCTGGCCCTCGCCACGGGTTCGCGGTCGCGCCGTCCCCCGATTTCCGGCGCGGACGCCGCGGGCGTGCACTACCTACGCACGATCGACGAGTCGGACGCTCTCATCGCGGCGCTGGAGCCCGGATCCCGGTTGGTAATCGTGGGTGGGGGGTGGATCGGCCTGGAGATCGGGGCGGGCGCGCGGAACCGGGATGTGTCGGTCACGATCGTCGAGGCTTCCGAACTGCCGCTGCTCGCCGCGCTCGGCAAGGAGATGGGTGCGGTGTTCGCCGATCTCCACCGCGAACACGGCGTCGATTTCCGGTTCGGCGCGAAGGTCGAGGAGATCACCGTGACCGACGGCCGCGCCGACGGCGTCCGCCTCGGCGACGGCACGGCGCTGCCCGCGGATACGGTCCTGGTCGCGGTCGGCGCGCAACCGAACATCGAGATCGCCGAGTCCGCGGGACTTTCCGTCAACGGCGGGGTGCTCGTGAACGGGAACCTGACCACCAGCGATCCCGACATCGTCGCCGTCGGGGACATCGCCGCGCAGCAGCACCCGCTGTTGGCGACGCGGGTCCGTGTCGAACACTGGGCGAACGCGCTGAACCAACCGGCGATCGCGGCGGCGACCATGCTGGGGCATCCCGAGGAGTACACGAATCTGCCGTACTTCTTCACCGACCAGTACGACCTCGGCATGGAGTACGTGGGCTGGGCGCCGAAGTACTCGAAGGTGGTCACCCGCGGCGACGTCGCGGGGCGCGAGTTCCTCGCGTTCTGGCTCGACGAGGAGAACCACGTCCTGGCCGGGATGAACGTCAACATCTGGGACGTCACCGACGACATCAAGGCGCTCGTCGCGTTCTCCGGCCCGGTCGATCCCACCCGGCTGGCCGACCCCGCCGTCCCGCTCGCCGAGCTCCATCCGTGACCCCGCGTTTCGCGCACTTGTCGGTGCCGCGGACGCCCGAGCCGCAGCGACAAGTGCGCAAATCGCGGGCGGGCCGGGATGCGTGGTGGGATAACAGAGAGTTGTTTGTCCATCCTTGACGAGGAGATCTCCGTGGCCCCACCGAATCTGACCCGTGAACAGGCCGCCGATCGGTCGGCGCTGGTGTCGGTCGACAACTACCGCATCGACCTCGACCTCACCGACGGCGCCGGCCGGCCGGGCGAGAAGACGTTCCGCTCACGCACCACCGTCACGTTCGGGGCCACCGCCGGATCCTCGACGTTCATCGACATCATCGCCGCCACAGTCCATTCCGCGACACTCAACGGCGCACCCGTGGACGTGTCGTCGTACGACGAGTCCACCGGGATCACGCTCGACGGCTTGGCCGAGGCCAACGAACTGGTCGTCGACGCCGACTGCCTGTACACGAACACCGGCGAGGGCCTGCACCGGTTCGTCGACCCGACCGACGACGCGGTGTACCTGTACTCGCAGTTCGAGACCGCCGACGCCAAGCGCATGTTCGCGTGCTTCGATCAGCCCGACCTCAAGGCCACCTTCGACGTCGCGGTCACCGCGCCGGAGGACTGGAAGGTGGTCTCCAACGCCGAGACCGTGCAGACGCTCGCGGCGACGCCGGGCCGGCATGTCTTCCGCACCACGCCGCGCATGAGCACCTATCTGGTCGCGCTGATCGCCGGCCCGTACGCGCAATGGTCGGACAGCTACTCGGACGAGCACGGCACCATCCCCCTCGGCATCTACTGCCGCTCCTCGCTCGCCGAGTACATGGACGCCGAGCGACTGTTCACCGAGACCAAGCAGGGCTTCGGCTTCTACCACCACAACTTCGGGATCCCCTACGCCTTCGGCAAGTACGACCAGCTGTTCGTGCCGGAGTTCAACGCGGGCGCGATGGAGAACGCGGGCGCGGTGACGTTCCTCGAGGACTACGTCTTCCGCTCCAAGGTGACCCGGTACTCGTACGAGCGGCGCGCCGAGACCGTGCTGCACGAGATGGCGCACATGTGGTTCGGCGACCTCGTCACGATGCAGTGGTGGGACGACCTGTGGCTCAACGAGTCCTTCGCGACGTTCGCGTCGGTGCTGTGCCAGACCGAGGCCACCGAGTACCCCAACGCGTGGACCACGTTCGCGAACGTGGAGAAGTCGTGGGCGTACCGGCAGGACCAGTTGCCGTCGACGCACCCGATCGCCGCGGACATCCCGGACCTGGCCGCGGTCGAGGTCAATTTCGACGGCATCACCTACGCCAAGGGCGCGAGCGTGCTCAAGCAGCTCGTCGCGTACGTGGGCCTCGAGCCGTTCATGTCCGGCCTGCGCGACTACTTCGCCGAGCACGCGTTCGCGAACGCGACGTTCGACGACCTGCTGCGCGCGCTGGAGAAGGCGTCCGGCCGCGACCTGTCCGGCTGGGGTGCGCAGTGGCTCAAGACGACGGGCCTGAACATCCTGCGCCCGGACTTCCAGATCGAGCCCGACGGCACGTTCTCGCGTTTCGCGGTGCTGCAGGAGGGGGCCGAGCCGGGCGCCGGCGAGACCCGCGTGCACCGGCTCGCGGTCGGCGTCTACGACGACGACCCGGCCACCGGCAAGCTCGTCCGGACCCATCGCGTCGAGCTCGACGTCGAGGGTCCGAGCACCGACGTCCCCGACCTGGTGGGCGTTCCGCGCGGCAAGCTGGTGCTCGTCAACGACGACGACCTCACGTACTGCTCGCTGCGCTTGGACCGCGACTCGCTCGACACCCTCGTGGGCCGGATCGGGGACATCGCCGAGCCGCTCCCCCGGACGCTTGCGTGGTCGGCGGCGTGGGAGATGACGCGGCAGGCCGAGATGCGCGCCCGCGACTTCGTCAGCCTCGTCCAGCGCGGGATCGGCGGGGAGACGGAGGTCGGTGTCGTGCAGCGGCTGCTGCTGCAGGCGCAGACCGCGCTGTCGGCGTACGCCGAGCCCGGTTGGGCCGACGCGTTCGGCTGGCCGGCGTTCGCGGACCGGCTGCTCGAGCTGGCGCGCGAGGCCGCGGCGGGCTCGGACCACCAGCTGGCGTTCGTCAACGCGCTGACCGGGTCGCAGCTGTCGGCGTGGCACACCGAGGTGCTGCAGGAACTGCTGGACACGACCGATCCCACGACGATCGGCCTTCCCGGACTCGTCGTCGACACGGACCTGCGCTGGCGGCTCGTGCACGCGCTCGCGGCCGCTGGCGAGGTGGACGCGGACGGACTGCAGACCCCCTTCATCGACGCCGAGGCCCAGCGCGACCCCACCGCCGCCGGGGCCCGGCAGGCGGCGTCGGCGGCAGCCGCGCGCCCGCAGGCCGTGGTCAAGGAGACCGCCTGGACGACAGTGTTCGACGACGACACCGTCCCGAACATCACCGCCCGCGCGATCATCGGTGGCATCGTCGCGCCGGGACAGTCGCAGCTGCTCGAGCCGTACGTCGCGCGCTACTTCGCGGAGATCCCCGCGGTGTGGGAGCGGCGGTCGAGCGAGGTCGCGCAGACCGTCGTCGTCGGGCTGTACCCGTCGTGGTCGATCAGTGACGAATCGGTGGCCGCAGCCGACGCGTTCCTCGCCGGTGAGCATCCGCCGGCGCTGCGGCGCCTGGTGGTCGAGGGCAAGGCTGGGATCGTGCGCTCGCTCGAGGCCCGCGCGTTCGACGCCACCTGACCCAGCAGAGCTGAATGTCGGGCTCCGCCCGAAATGCCGGTGACCCGATGCCATGCGGCATCGGGTCACCGGTGGAGCGCTTGAGTACAGGTATTACTTGGGGGCGATCGCCGAGCTCATCACGCGCAGGGCCGAGACGAGACCGTCGATGAGGTTGCCCTCGCCGAACGACGCGACGGCAGCCGTGACACCGAGCTGCGCGACGCGGTCCGTCACGCGGTTTCCGATCCGACGACCACCGCGGACCTCGATGGCCCGCTGGTTCGGCGACACCGCGATGAGGACCGAACGCTCGGCCTCGGGGGTGCTCGGGAAGACGGCGTCGGCGCCGGCGGCCGGGTTCTCGCCCAGATCGCCGATGAAGACGTTGAACCGCACCTGGGTCAGGCGGGTCGCGTCCGTGAGCGCATCGTCGAGGCGCACGAGCTCGTCGGTCGTGAACGGCGGCTGGTTGAGGAGCTCGCCGACGCGGTGCACGCCGGAGAGGCGACCGCTGGTGGTCACAACCGTGCCGACCGGCAGATCAGCGGGCGCGACCGCCGAGGACTGGAGAACGTCACCACTTGCCACTTGCCGAACCTCCGATCAGATCTGCACCAGCCGCGGCATGCGCCGAGTGGTGGCTGTGGGTGGTCACCTCGTCGGTGGCGCTCCACAGAACCGGGCCGAACGTCCACCGCTCGCCGAGGCGGTACTCCGCCGGGAGCGGGTTCGGCGACCGACGGACCGTGATGGTCAGGAGGCCGAGGACCGCGATCACCAGGACTGGAATCCCTACGAATATCAGCACTGTCTCGAGAATGCTCACGACGCAAACCGTAGCCCAGTCCTGCCGAAATGGAAGCGCCGGGGCCGAATCAGGCCGCGCCCTCCCCGAGATACGGAATCCACGTCGGGTGCACCTCGGTGGTGCTCGCCAGCAGCCGCCAGTGCGGACCCGACGGCGGCACCAACGCCGTGCGGAGCGTCCACCCCAACTCGGCGAGCAACTTGTCCGCTTTTCGGTGGTTGCACGGCGCGCAGCAGGCGACGCAGTTCTCCCACGAGTGTCCGCCGCCGCGGCTTCTCGGGATGACGTGATCGATGGTCTCGGCCTTGTCGCCGCAATAGCCACACCGGAACCGGTCGCGGTGCATCAGTGCGGCCCGGGTCATCGGCACGCGGGTCCGGTACGGCACCCGCACGTAGTTGCGGAGCCGGATCACGGACGGGACCTGGAGGGCGTAGCCCTCGGAGTGAATGACAGGCCCGAGCGGGTCCTCGTGGACGGCGTCGGCCTTGTCGCACACCATCAGCACGACCGCGCGGCGGGCGGGCAGGGCGGTGAGGGGTTCGAAGGTGGCATTGAGGAGCAGCACCCGGCGCTTCTTCCAGGTGGGCAGCGCGGCGCTCTGTGACGAGGCGAGTCCGGACAGGTCCGACTCGGGGATGACGTGCAGCGGAAAGGCCCCCGACGTGCGGTTATCCCGCACGTCAGTGGGCACGAGTTGTCGGTGCGAACGCACGTTCTTTCGGTGTGTCATGCCACCTCCGCGAAGACTGTCCCAAGTTGACCACGGATGATCGGGTCGCGCACACCCATTTCAGCGAAAAAATCGGCGCACATCGGGTGAACATCGGGCGGCACGCGGGCCCGGTGGATGACGCACAGTTGTCGGACACGGGCACAATGGAGCACGACATGACTGAGACGAACCACACGACGCAGCAGACCTTCTACGAGGCAGTGGGCGGAGCCGAGACGTTCCGCAAGCTCACCGCGCGGTTCTACGAGGAAGTGGCCAAGGACGAGGTGGTCCGGCCGCTGTACCCCGAAGAGGACCTCGGCCCCGCCGAGCGGCGCATGCGCATGTTCCTCGAGCAGTACTGGGGCGGGCCCCGTACCTACTCCGAGGAGCGCGGGCATCCGCGCCTGCGGATGCGGCACAACCCGTTCAAGATCGGGCCGATCGAGCGGGACGCGTGGCTGCGGTGCATGCACACGGCGATCGCGTCGATCGACGACACGACCCTGGACGAACCGCACCGCCGCGCCCTCGTCGACTACATGGAGATGGCCGCGGCCTCGATGGTCAACTCGCCGGTGTAGGCGACACAGTCTCATACGCCACTCCCCGCCTTCTCGATGCGGCACTATGAGTGACTGTGACCAGCCGTGAGGAGCAGTCCGCCACCCCGCCGGCCGACGCGCGTTCGTGGTGGTCTAACGCCGTCTTCTACCAGATCTATCCGCGGTCGTTCTCGGACTCCAACGGTGACGGTGTGGGCGACCTCGGTGGGGTGATCGACCGTCTGGGCTACCTCGAACTGCTCGGGGTCGACGCGCTGTGGCTCAGTCCGGTCATGCGGTCACCGATGGCCGATCACGGCTACGACGTGTCCGATCCGCGCGACATCGACCCACTGTTCGGTGACCTCGCCACGATGGACGCGTTGATCGCCGCGGCGCACGCGCGCGGGATCCGCGTGACGATGGACCTCGTCCCGAATCACACCAGCAACGAGCACCCGTGGTTCCGTGAGGCCCTCGCCGCCGCCCCCGGCAGCGCCGCGCGCGACCGTTACCTCTTCCGCGACGGCCGCGGACCGGACGGTTCGCAGCCGCCCAACAACTGGCCGAGCGTCTTCGGTGGGCCCGCCTGGACCCGGGTCACCGAGCCCGACGGCACCCCCGGCCAGTGGTACCTGCACATCTTCGCGGCCGAGCAGCCGGATCTGAACTGGGACAACCCCGAGGTGTTCGCCGACCTCGAGAAGACGCTGCGGTTCTGGCTTCACCGAGGCGTCGACGGATTCCGGATCGATGTCGCCCACGGGATGGCCAAACCGGACGGGCTGCCCGACCACGACTGGGACACCAACGCCCTGCTCCGCAACGACGACGACGATCCGCGGTTCAACAATCCCGGCGTCCACGAGATCCACCGCGGCATCCGCAAGATCATGAACGAGTACCCACACGCGATGTCGGTCGGCGAGATCTGGGTGCGTGACAACGAGCGGTTCGGCGAGTACATCCGCCCCGACGAGCTGCACCTGGGCTTCAATTTCCGCCTCGCCGAGACGACGTTCGACGCCGACGCGGTGCGGGCGGCCATCGAGAACTCCCTCGACGCCGTCGCACGTGTCGGCGGCACGCCGACGTGGACGCTGTCGAATCACGACGTCGAGCGGGAGGTGACCCGGTACGGCGGCGGCGACCGCGGCCTCGCCCGCGCCCGGGCGATGGCGCTCGTCGAACTCGCGCTGCCGGGGGCGTCGTTCATCTACAACGGCGCCGAGTTGGGGCTGCCGAACGTGGACCTGCCGGACGCGGTCCTGCAGGACCCTGTGTGGGAACGGTCGGGACACACCGAACGCGGCCGGGACGGCTGCCGCGTACCGCTGCCGTGGGAGGGGGCGCACCCGCCGTTCGGCTTCTCGACCGCTCCCGACACATGGCTGCCGATCCCGCCGGAGTGGGCGGCCCTGACCGTCGAGACGCAGCTCGAGGAGGTCCGTTCGACGCTGTCGCTGTACCGCTCGGCCCTCGAGCTACGCGCGATGCTGCCGCAGTGCTCGGGCGACGACATCGCTTGGTACGGAAGCCCTCCCGGGTGTTTCGCGTTTCGCCGCGCGGGTGGGCTGATCTGCGTGTTGAACTCGACCGACGGCCCGATCGAGCTGCCGGCCGGCACGGTCGTCATCACCAGCCGTCCGCTCGCCGACGGTCTGCTGCCGGCCGACTCTGCCGCCTGGATGATCTGACCGGTCGACCTCCCGCAGAGCGGGAGAGGAGATTTCGCTGCTCCCCATGCCCTTTCTAGGGTCGTGGACGTGACCTGCCCCGGGGCACACGCCCCGAGCCGTCGCCTCCCCACGCACCCCGAGGAGATCCGCGATGTCGACCGATCCGCAGGCCGGATCCACCGAAACACTGTCCCGTTTCAACGGATTCGCCCGAAACGGCCGAGATCAGGACTTCCGCCGCGGCGAGGGCTCCGGAGTCCTGGGCACCAAGAGGTGTTCGGCTACATCGGCGCCCGGCACGCCGCCCGCAGCAACTGAGATCGCGAATCGCTGGAAGGTGAATCACATGAATGAATCGGCAATGCTGTCCGACAAGGTCGTGCTCGTCACGGGAGGCGCCCGTGGTCTCGGCGCCGCGTTCGCGCGCCGGATCGTCGACGGCGGCGGGAAGGTGGTGATCGCCGACGTCCTCGACGACGACGGCCGCGGCACCGCCGCCGACCTGGGAGATGCCGCGCGCTACATCCGCCTCGACGTCACCGACGCCGACGCGTGGCGGGCGGCCGTCGAGTTCGCCCTCGCCGAGTTCGGAACCCTGACGGGGCTGGTGAACAACGCCGGCGTCTCGACGGGCCAGTACATCGAGCACGAACCGCTCGAGCATTTTCGGCAGGTGCTCGACATCAACCTGGTGGGCGTGTTCAACGGCATCCAGGCCGTCATCGCCCCGATGCGGGCCGCAGCTGGCGGCTCGATCGTGAACATCTCGTCGGCGGCGGGCCTGATGGGCCTGGCTCTCACGGCCGGCTACGGCGCGTCGAAGTGGGGTGTGCGCGGGCTGACCAAGATCGCCGCCGTCGAGCTCGGCACCGACCGGATCCGGGTGAACTCGGTCCATCCCGGGATGACCTACACCCCGATGACGGCGAGCGTCGGCATCCAGCAGGGCGAGGGGAACTACCCCAACACCCCGATGGGCCGGGTCGGCGAGGCCGACGAGATCGCCGGCGCGGTGACGTACCTGCTCTCGGATGCCGCGTCGTACGTCACCGGGGCCGAGATCGCCGTCGACGGCGGCTGGACCGCCGGACCCACCGTCAAATACGTTATGGGACAGTAGGACTCGGCCCGAGCACCGGACTTCAGGCGGTCCCGTTCCAGAAGTCGACGAGCACCTTCGTCAGCTCCTCGGGCTTCTCCTCGTTCGGTGTGTGGGCGGCCCCCGCGATGATCTCGAACTTCACGCCGAGCCGCGCCGCGGCGTCGGCCTGGGCGTCGACCGGAACCATGTCGTTCTCGCCCGCGACGACCAGGATCGGCACGCTGGTCGCGGCCAGCTGCTCGACGCGGTCCGGCTCCTCGCTCATGGTGAGGGCGATGCCGGCGATGTTCGCGGTCTTGGTGGCCAAGATGCGACCCCGCAGGAATTCCTTGACCGGCGCCGGGAAGATCTCCTCGAAGGCGCCGAACATGGCCTTCCACAGCGCCTCGTTGCCACCCGCCCACAGCAACTCCGGGATCTGCCCGATGTCCACGGCCATGCCCAGGTTCTGGCCACTCGGCGGCGAGTCGAGGATCACGTAGTCCAGGAAGCGCGCCGGGTCGTTCAGCACGGCGGCCCGGGTGACGAGACCGCCGAAGCTGTGGCCGAGGAGGTGGACCTTCTCGTCGGGCGCCACCGCATCGAGCACCTCGGCGAGGTCCAGCGCGAACTTGGCAATCGTGTACTCGGCGACCGCGTCCGGGCCTTCCGGTCCGTCCGAGTCGTACTGGCCGAGTTGCGAATACGAGATCAGTCGATAGCCGGCCGCGGTGACGAACGGCGCCATCGGGAGGAAGTCCTCCCGGGAGCCGGTGAAGCCGGGGACCATGACGACGGTGCCCTTGCCCGGGGCGCCGGCGTCGGGCGTCGCCTCGAAGTAGGACAGCTCGCCGCGCGAGATCCTGATGCGGGACAGATTGACGGTCATGACGGGGTCCTCCTTGTGGTTCACGGGCTGGTCGGTCGAGCAGTAGCGGTCAGATGTCCCAGGCGCATGCGGCCGAGTCCTTCAGTTCGATCGGCGTCGTCAGCCGACGGTCGGTGGCCGAGCGCGCTGCGACCAGCGTCCGCGAACCGCCCACCACTCGCCACGCCGACGCCGACTCGTCCCAGCGCGCCAGCGTCTTGCGGTCTACGGTGATCCGCGCGATCGCCGTCTCGCCCGCGTCGGCGGTCACCGAGGCGAAGCCGACGAAGCGCCGCGGATCGTTCCCGTCGGCGCCCTCGCCACCGACGTAGAGCTGGACGACCTCGCGTCCGGTGCGTCCGCCGGTGTTGCGGACGGCCACCTCGACCGTCACTGCACCCGAATCGGTCTCGGCGGCAGTGATGCCCTCGTATGCCCAGGTGGTGTAGCCGAGACCGTGCCCGAACGGATAGGCCGGGCGAATCGCGGCCTTCTCGTACGCGCGGTACCCGAACGTCGAGCCCTCGGCGTAGTCGATCACGCCGTCGACGGGCTGCGTCGACAGGACCGGCGCGTCGGCGCCGACGGCGGGGAAGGTCGTGGGCAGCCGGCCACCGGGCTCGACGACGCCGGCGAGGGCGTCGGCGATCGCATGGCCGCCTTCCTGACCGGGCAGCCAGGCCCACAGCACCGCCGCGACCTCGTCGCGCCACGGCATCTCCACCGGCGCACCGGCATTGACGATCACGACCGTCCGCGGGTTCACCGCGGCGACCGCCGACACCAGTTCGTCCTGCCGGCCCGGCAGCAGCAGGTCGGTGCGGTCGAAGCCCTCGCTCTCCACCTCGTCCGTGGTGCCGACGAAGACCAGCGCCACGTCGGCGTTCCGCGCCGCCTCGACGGCGGCCGCGAACGCATCGTCCGGAGCCGCGCGGGGCGCATCGTGGTTCAGGCCGAACATCACCATCGGGAAGCTCGGGACGGTTGCCCGCATCTCGACGCCGACCGTCCCGGCCACGAGCTCCGCCGAGACGCGGTGCTCCGGCGGCTTGACCAGGTTCTCGATCAGGTCGTTGTCGGCACTCGTGAGCGTGATCTCGTGGGTGTCGGCCGCGCCGATCCGCAGGGAGTACTGCCCGGCTCCCGACACCGAGAACTGGTGCGCGCCGGCCTCGGCGACGGTCAGGTCGGTCCGCACGCGGACCTCGGCGGTGCCCTCCGGGAGGGTGCCCATGAACACCAGACGGGACGTGAGCCGCCGCTCGGTGCCGAGAACGGTGCCGTCCGCCGACACGAAGTCGACGCGGAAGCCCGGCTCGCCGGTCTCCGGGTCGACGGCGACGCCCGCCGGTATGGCGGGAAGGATGCGCTGCGTCGAAACGCCTTCCTGGTAGTCGATCTCGACCGAGTCGTCGAACGCCTCGCGCAGACCGGCCAGCGGACTGACGACGTGAGTGGGGTTGACGTGCGCGGAGCCTCCACCCTGAGCGGTCAGCAGCGCGGCGTTCGGGCCGAGGACGGCGACGCGCTCGAGCGACGCCGGATCCAGCGGCAGGATGCCACCCTCGTTGCGCAACACGATCATGGCGCGCGCCGCGATGTCCCGCAGCTGCAAGCCGGCGTCGGCCGGGGTCCTCGACGGGGCAGGCCCCTCGAAGCCGTCCAGGTAGCCGGTGCGGGCGGCGAGCCGGAGCACGCGCAGCACCTTGTCGTCGACGATGCTCTCGGGGACCTCGCCGGCACGGACCGCCGCGACGAGCGCCTCGCTCCACGGGCTGTGCGGCCCGGGCATCGCGACGTCGAGGCCCGCGTTCGCGGAGCCGGCCGTCGAGCGGGTGGCGAACCAGTCGGACACGACCGCGCCGTCGAATCCCAACTCCCCCTTGAGGACTTCGGTGAGCAGTCTCCGGTTGTCGGTCAGGCTCGCGCCGTTGACCGAGTTGTACGAGGCCATGACGGACCAGGCGCCGGCACGGACCCCGGCCTCGAAGGGCACCAGGTAGACCTCGCGCAGGGCCGTCTCGGAGATCCGGGCGTCGTACGTCATGCGCTCGGTCTCGGACTCGTTCCCGATATAGTGCTTGACCGTCACCGCCACGCCGTTGGCCTGGACACCGGTGACGAAGCCCGCCACGGTCGCTGCCGTCAGCAGCGGGTCCTCCGAGTAGCACTCGAAATGCCGGCCGCCGAGCGGCGAGCGGTGGATGTTGACGTTCGGGGCGAGGAGCCACGCGACGCCCTTGTCTCGGGCCTGGGCGCCCATGAGGGCTCCCGCACGCTCGACCTGCTCCGGGTCCCAGGTGGCGGACAGTGCCGAGGGGTTCGGGAAGAGAAGGCTGGTGTCGCGCTCGTCCCAGGTCGTTCCGCGTACACCGTTGGGGCCGTCCGAGAGGAGCAGCTTCCGCAGACCGATCTTCTCGATCGGATCGAGGGACCAGAAGTCCGCGCCGGTCAGCAGACCGACCTTCTCCTCCAGCGTCAGTTCCGTGAGGAGCTTTCCCAGCTTCTCCTCGTCCACCGCAGTCGCATCGTTTCGGGGGCTGTTCACAACCGACACTCCTTCGCACCGTCTCGCGGTCCGGGCCTCTTCGACCGCCGGGGTCGAGGCTAATCGCAAATACCGAGTGCCTAGTAAGTTTGTTATCGCGTCGTTATATTAGGCCTCCTAGAGTGAGACCGTGACCACCCGCCAAGAGGGCAGCGATGCAGCCGTCCGACGCCGACGAGGCGGCAGCTACGCCGTCGGCCGAGCCCGACGTGCCCGGATACTCCACATCGCGATGGAGGAGTTCGCCGAGAACGGCTACCGCGGCGCCTCGCTCGCCCGGATCGCCGAGCGCGCCGAAATCTCGCAGCCCGGCCTGCTGCATCACTTCCACACCAAGGAAGAACTCCTGACCGCCACGCTCGACCTGCGCGATGAGATGGACGGCGAACGCTTCACCGATGTCGACGGCGCGCCGCTGACCGGCATCGCCGCCCTCGAGGCCCTCGTCGACCTGGTCGAGCGAAATCAGCGCATCCCGGGACTCGTCCAGCTCTTCACCGTGCTCAGCGCCGAGTCCGTCACCGCCGACCACCCGGCACACGCCTGGGCCCGCACCCGCTACCGACGCATCCGCCGGTTCATCGCCGACGGCATCCGTGCCGGGATCGCGTCCGGCGAGTTCCGGCCCGACGTCGCTCCCGAGGCGCACGCGTTCCGACTGGTCGCCCTCATGGACGGCCTTCAGCAGCAGTGGCTGCTGGACGCCGAGGCGGTCGACATGACGGCGGTGTTCGGGGCCTACCTCCGCGAGACGCTGGAGACGATCCGGGCCCGTAGGGAGTCGTAGAGACCCGAACCCGCCCCGGGCATTGACAAATGTTGTGATCTGTCTCACCTTTGAGGCATGACGACGACGATGTCCGGCAATGCGGCCTACGTCCCCCGTTCCGGCGCATCGTGGCGGGACCCGTGGCCGATGTACGCGGCGCTGCGCGACCACGACCCCGTCCATCACGTCGTGCCCGAGTCGGCCCCCGCGGACGACTACTGGGTGCTCACCCGGCACGCCGACGTGTACGCGGCGGCGCGCGACGCGGACACCTTCTCGTCCGCCGAGGGCCTCACGATGACCTACGGCGAACTCGACAAGATCGGCCTGCGCGACAATCCGCCGCTCGTGATGCTCGACCCGCCAGTGCACACGCAGTTCCGCCGACTGGTCGCGCGCGGATTCACTCCCCGCCAGGTGGAGGCCGTCGAGCCGGAGGTCCGCCGCTTCGTCGTCGAGCGCCTCGAGCGGCTGCGCGACGCCGGCACCGGCGACATCGTCACCGAATTGTTCAAGCCGCTGCCGAGCATGGTGGTGGCGCACTACCTGGGCGTCCCAGCGGAGGACCGCGGCCAGTTCGACGGCTGGACGGAGGCGATCGTCGCCGCCAACGCGAGCGGTGATCCGCTCGAGGCCCAGACCGCCGTGGTCGAACTGATGACCTACTTCGGCGGCCTGATCGAGCGACGGAAGGCCGAGGCCGAGGCCGGCAACGCGGGCGACGACACGATCTCGCACCTGGTCGCCGCGGGGATCGGCGCGGACGGCGACGTCTCGGGCCTGCTGTCGATTCTCGGGTTCGCGTTCACGATGGTCACCGGCGGCAACGACACCACCACCGGGATGCTCGGCGGCGCAGTGCAACTGCTGACCCAGCGCCGCGACCAGCGGCAGCTCCTGCAGGGCGATCCGTCGTTGATCCCCGGCGCGGTCGAGGAACTGCTGCGGCTCACCTCCCCCGTCCAGGGTCTGGCCCGCACGACCACCCGCGACGTCACCATCGAGGACGTGACGATTCCGGCCGGCCGCAAGGTGCTGCTGGTGTACGGCTCCGCGAACCGCGATCCGCGCGTGTTCGGAGCCGACGCCGAGGAACTCGACGTGCTGCGCAACCCGCGGCAGATCATGACGTTCAGCAACGGCAACCACCACTGCCTCGGCGCGGCCGCCGCCCGCATGCAGGCCCGAGTGGCACTCGAGGAGCTGCTGGCCCGCTGCCCCGACTTCGACGTCGACATCGACGGGGTCGAGTACGCCGCCGGCAACTACGTCCGCCGCCCCATCCACGTCCCCTTCCGCGCCGGATGAGCATGACCCCCAACGGATCCGGTTCGTGGCTGAGCGACGAGCGCACCGAGGTGGCGGCCGAGAGGATCCTCGACGCCGCCGCCGCACTGTTCGTCGAGCGCGGCGTCACGGCGACGGGTATGGCCGAGGTCGCGAAGGCAGCCGGCTGTTCACGCGCGACGCTGTACCGCTACTTCGAGAACCGCCGGGCCCTGCACCGCGCGTTCGTGCACCGCGAGGCGCGAAAGCTCGGTGAGCGGATCGCCACCACAGTGGCACCGATCAGCGAGCCCCGCGCGCGGGTCGCCGAGGCCGTCCTCATGGCGATCCGCGAGGTTCGAGCGACACCGACGCTGGCCGCGTGGTTCGGCCTCGGTGACGCGGGCCTGGCCGCCGAGCTCGCGAGCACGTCGGAGGTGATCGAGGTGCTCGGCGCCGCGTTCCTCGCCGACGTCTGGACTGCCGACGACGTCGAGATCACCCGCCGCGCACGGTGGTTGGTGCGCGCGATCGTCTCACTGCTCGTCGTCCCGGGCACCGACGCCGACGACGAGCGCGCGATGGTCGAACAGTTCCTGGTGCCGGCCGTACTGCCACACGTGCCACACGCGCTGTAACGGTTCGGGGTCCGTCTGCGGATACAGGAGTGCGGCGCACGTCGCGGATCTCGCGGTACCGGATCGAAATGGGGACAGATCATGGTCGAGCAGTCGGTGCGACGGATGTGTACTACGGCGATCACTGCCGTCGGCCTCGCTACCGCGGTCGCGGTCGGGGGCGGCGCCGTCGCGAATGCCGAACCCGCGCCGCCGATATCGACGACGATGACGTGCTCGAGCGCGAATCCCCTCTTCTGGGCACCGTCGTTCACGTGGACCGTCACCGCCGCGTCGGGGGAATCGCTGCGCCCCGGAGGGACCGCGCTCGAACCGTCGATCCTGCTGAGCGGCGGGAACGAACTACCCGCACCGCCCAGCGGACTCCTCCCCAGCATCGGCCCCAACTGGTACGGCACGCGTGTGTCGGTGGACTGGCACAACACGACGACGGGGGCCTCCGGTCACAGCGTCAGCGACGAGGCGGCCTGGCAGCAGAAGCCCGGGATCCCGATCAACCGCACCTGGACCGGGACCGGGACGGTCTCGTTCACCGTGACCGTCCAGACCGGCGCGGGATGGTGGTTCGTCAACCCCCAGAACGCCGTCTGCCAGGGAACGATCTCCGTGGTGCCCGGGCGATGACCGCGAACCGGACCGTCGACATGCGCATCGTTCCGGACGTGCTGCCCGCGTCCACCCCACCCCGGTGGCCGCACCCGGGTCTCGTGCTCAGGTCCGACGACACCTACATCGTCGGCCGGGAGAAGATTCGCGAGTTCGCCCGGGTGATCCTCGCCATCGATCCCGCGCACCACGACGTCGACGCGGCACAGAAGGCCGGATACGCGGACATCGTCGCCCCGCCCACCTTCACCGCGGTGGTGACGGCGACCCTGATCCGGGACATGCTGACCACCCCGGGGGCGGGGATCGACATGGGCACCCACACACCGATCCACGTGAACGAGAAGATCACCGTCGCGGCACCGATCCTGGCCGGCGACGTCCTCACCGCGTCGATGACGATCACCAGTGTCACCGAGCGCGGCGACGCGGTGTTCCTCGACACCGAGACCCGCCTCCGCACCGCGGCGGGCGAGTCACGGTCCACGGTGGTGTCGTCGATTCTGGTCGCCCCCAACGCAGAATCGGCGCGTCCCGAACCGGAGTCGGTCGGCGCGCGCTGATCCGTGTCTACGCGGTGAACAGCGGAATCGCACCGGCGCGGCGGGTGTAGACCGAACCGAACCGCGCGTCGAGGCGCAGCCACGACGGCGTGGCCCGCACCCGCACGATCTCCCGCTCGTCGATGGCGTCGAGGTCCGTGTCCGCGGTGGCCGGCCGACCGTCGGCGAGCGGCACGAATCCCATTCCGGTGAGGGCGAACACCGTGCGCATGGAAACCTCGACCTCGGTCCCGCCGCCCTCGACCGCGAGCACCTTCTGCTCGAGCAGCGACGTCGGCGGCCCCTGCGCGCTGCCGTGCTCGCGCGCCAGGGCGGCGCCGCGCTGGGCCAGGCCGAGCAGGACCCGGGCGGGAACGTCGTCGATGTGGACGAACCCGGACTCGGGCGGCAGCGCGCCGCGCCACGCGGAGTCCATCGCGAAACCCGGGTCGATCTCGCGGCCGGTCGCGCTGTCGGACAACGCGCGCAGCAGCGCGTCGGCGGCCGCCGTCGTGTCCTGCGGACGCACGTCGCCGACGACCACCCGGGTCGCGAGGGCATCGAATCCCGTTGTCGCCCATGCTGACACCCGACCGTCGTCGCGCCGCCGGAGTCGCACCACCGCCGATTCGTCCAGCCGGACCGCGCGCCCGACGAACATCGCCAGGTTCGCCCGGTCCGCGGCGTCGGGAACCGTCAGAACCCGCTCATGCACGCTTCCACAGCTCCAGGTAGCCCCGCTCGGGCGCGGTCAGCCGGCGCAGCCGCTGGGTGCCGATGTCGAACGCCGCGATCTGCGTCGACGCGACGATGGACGGCGGGGTCGTGGGGGCCGCTCCCCCGGGCCGCACCTCGTACGCGATGGTGAAGTCCACTGCGCGGATCTGCTCCACCCACATCAGGACGTCGAGCGGGCTGTCTTCGTGACGCAGCTGTCCGCGGTAGCGCACGTGCAGGTCGGCGATCACCGCACCGTCGCGCAGCGTCACCGTCGGCGCGCCGTCGTCGAAGAGCCACGGGATCCGCGCCTCCTCGAGGAGCGTCACCATCCGCGCGTGGTTGATGTGCTGGAACGCGTCCATGTCGGACCAGCGGACCACCACCTTCGTGTGGAATCCCACCGGCTGCCCGTCCTGCCGCCCGTCGACGGCAGCCCCGTTCCGCACGGCTTCCTGCGACCCGCTCACCTTCCGACCTCCGATCTGGTGCCCACGCCCCGCACCATGCTGCGTATCTGACGCGCCGCCACCGAGAGCGTCGCGAGGTCCAGCGTTCCAGACTCGAAGATCTCCGCGAGCGCGGACCTGGCCCTGGCAAGCCGCGAGGCGTTGGTCGACTCCCAGTAGTCGATCTTCTCCTCCGGCGACTCGGTCGGCTCCCCACCGGCCAGGACCTCGAGCGTGAGCGAGCGCAACGACCCGTAGAAGTCGTCGCGCAGCGCCAACCTGGCCAGTGAATGCCACCGGTCGCCGCGCGCGAGGTCCGACACCGCGGTCAGCAGCCAGTCGATGCCGAGGTGCGCGTCGAGCGCGAAGTAGAGCTCGGCCACCTCCTCGCCGTTGCGCTCGCAGATGTCGGCGATGTCGATGATGTCGAGCAGGCAGAACAGGTCCAGCAGCCGATACACCTCGAGCGCGAGTTCCTTCGGGGCGCCGTCCGCGATGGCCGACCGCGACCGTCTCGCGAGGTCCGTCACGTGGTGACCGCGCAGCCAGCCGGGGACCTTGGGGGCGAGCTTGCGGAACTCCGACGAGTACCGACTGATCTCGGCCCCCACCGCGATCGGCTGCGGGCGGTTCGACAGGAACCAGCGCGACGCCCGGTCGAGGACCCGGCGCGACTGCAGCATCAGCACATCCGAGACGTCCGAGGGCATCTCAGCCGCCCGGACGCGCTCCCACACGTCGTGCAGTTCGAAGATCGAGGTGACGGCGGCGTACGCGCGGATCGCGTCGGTGCTCGACGCACCCGCGTCCTCGGCGAGCCGGTACACGTACGTGATGCCGCCGTTGTCGATGGCCTCGTTGGCGAGCATCGTCGCGACGATCTCACGACGGAGCGGGTGGGAGCGGATCGACGAGCGGAACCGGGCGCGCAACTGCGCCGGGAAGTAGCCGGGCAGCCGGGCGGCGAAGAACTCGCTGTCGGGCAGCTCGGTCGCCAGCAGGTCCTGCTCGAACGCGAGCTTGACGTGCGCCATGACGGTCGCGAGCTCGGGGGAGGTCAGGCCGCCGCCGGCCTGCGCCCTCTTGTTGAACTCGGCCTCGGTCGGCAGCGCCTCGAGCTTGCGGTCGAGGCCGTGGTGCGAGATGAGCGTCGCGATGAGTCGGCGGTGCACGCCGAGCATCTGCGGCGCACTCGCCCTCGACATGCCCAGCTGATCGTTCTGGGAGATGTTGTCCGCCAACACCAGTCGCGCGACCTCGTCGGTCATCGAGGCCAGCAACGGGTCCCGATCGGCCTGCGTCAACTCGCCGCTGCTCACGAGCGAGTCGAGCAGGATCTTGATGTTCACCTCGTGGTCCGAGCAGTCCACGCCCGCCGAGTTGTCGATGGCGTCGGTGTTGATCTTGCCGCCGTGCAGTGCGTACTCGATCCGCCCCAGTTGCGTGACGCCGAGGTTGCCGCCCTCGCCGATCACGCGGGCGCGGACGTCGGCGCCGTGCACGCGCACCGCGTCGTTGCTCTTGTCCCCCACCGCCGCGTCGGACTCCGATGCCGCCTTGACGTACGTGCCGATCCCGCCGTTCCACAGCAGGTCGACGGGCGCCTGCAGGATCGACTTGACGAGGTCCGGCGGCGACATCTCGGTGACGTCCGCGGGCAGTCCGAGCGCCTCGCGCACCTGCGGGCTGATCGGCACCGACTTGGCCGTCCGCGCGTACACGCCGCCGCCCTCGCTGATCACACCCGCGTCGTAGTCGGCCCACGACGACCGCGGCAACGCGAACATCCGACGACGTTCGGCGAACGACCGCGCCGCATCCGGATTCGGATCCAGGAAGACGTGCCGGTGATCGAACGCCGCGACGAGGCGGATGTGTTCGCTGAGCAACATCCCGTTACCGAACACGTCGCCGCTCATGTCGCCGATCCCGACGACAGCGAAATCGTCTGCCGTGATGTCGATTTCGAGCTCACGGAAGTGCCGTTTGACGCTCTCCCACGCGCCGCGGGCGGTGATCCCCATCTCCTTGTGGTCGTACCCCGCCGACCCGCCGGACGCGAACGCGTCACCGAGCCAGAATCCGTACCCGGCCGCGACGTCGTTGGCGATGTCGGAGAACGTGGCCGTGCCCTTGTCCGCGGCCACGACCAGGTACGTGTCGTCGCCGTCGCGGCGCACCACACGTTCGGGTGGCACCACCGCTCCGGTGATCCGATCGACATTGTCGGTCACGTCGAGCAGACCCGAGATGAAGGTCCGGTAGCACGCGACACCCTGGTCGCGCACCGCCTGCCGGTCGACTGCGGGGTCACCCGTCGGGGCGACCGGGTGCTTGACGACGAAGCCGCCCTTGGCGCCGACCGGGACGATCACCGCATTCTTGACCGCCTGCGCCTTCGCGAGCCCGAGGATCTCGGTGCGGAAGTCGTCGCGGCGATCCGACCACCGCAGTCCCCCACGCGCGACCTGACCGAACCGCAGGTGCACGCCCTCGACGTGGGGCGAGTAGACGAACACCTCGAACCGTGGCCGAGGCTTGGGCAGCTCGGAGATCCGGCCGGGCTCGAACTTCAACGACAGGAACTCGCGGAACTCGCCGTCGCCGCCGTGCACGAAGTGGTTGGTGCGCAACGTCGCCTGCACCAGGCCGAACAGGGCCCGCAGGATGCGGTCGACGTCGAGGCTGACCACCTCGCCGATCGTGGCCCGCAGCGCCCGCTCGAGACCCCGCGAGCGCTTGCGGGCGTCGGCCGACACCCCGTCGGGGTCGAACAGCGACTCGAACAACTCGACGAGCAGGCTCGCGATCTCCGGGTGATCGAGCACCACCGACTCGATGTGGACCTGGCTGTAGGCGAATCCGGCCTGCCGCAGGTACTTCACGTATGCCCGCAGCACCGACACCTGCCGCCAGTCCAGGCCCGCGCGCAACACCAGTTCGTTGAAGCGGTCGGCCTCGCACCGGCCGTGCCAGATCGCGGTGAACGCCTCGGTGAACCGATCGCGCAACTGTTCGTCGGGCCCGCCCTCGCCCACGTCGGCAGCGGCATCGCGCAACAGCTTCGCGGGGACGGCGATCCCGAACTCGTACAGCCAGCACTGCAGTCCGTCCGGCCGCCGGACCGAATACGGCCGCTCGTCGAGCACCTCGACGCCCAGACTGTGCAGCACCGGGAGGACGTGGGACAGCGAGATGCCCTTGCCCGCGAAGTAGAGCGCGAACTGCCACTTCCACGGCGGATCGGGAAGATCATGGTGGATCCGCAGGTCGATCGAGTCGACGTCGAGGCCGGCGAACCGGCTGATGTCGACGAGCGCCTCGACGGCGTCGAAGTCCTCCTTGTAGCCGTCGGGAAGCTCGGCCGCGTACTTCGCCGCGACCACCGGGTCCACGTTGGGATCGGCCGCCACGGCATCCGCGAAATGGTCGTCCCAGCTGCGGCTCGCCTCGGCCAGCAACCCCTGGATGCGGAGCCGGTTCGCTTCCGAGGTGTCCACCCGGCCGTCACGCGCGCCCGGCGGCTTCCGGATCGTCACGTGCAGCATCGCGAGGTCCCCCTCGGTGACCCGGGCCGTGTAGTCGAGCGACCCACCGCCCAGCTCGTCGAGCAGGATCTGCTGCATCGCCAACCGCACCCGCGTCGTGTAGCGGTCCCGCGGCAGGTACACCAGACACGACACGAATCGTTCGAAGCTGTCCTCGCGCATGAACAATCGCACCTGTCGGCGCAATCCGATGTTGAGAACCGCGGTCATCGTCTCGAGCAGCGCGTCGGTGTCGATCGAGAACAGTTCGGTGCGCGGGAAGGACTGCATCACCTCGAGCATCGCCTGGCCCGAGAACGAGTCGATGGCGAAACCGGCGCGCTCGATCGCGGTCCGCACCCGCCGCGCGATCACCGGGATCTCGAGGACGTTCTCGTGCAGCGCCGTCACCGTGAACACCCCGAGGAACCGGTGCTCGCCGACGATCGAACCGTCGTCGGCGAGGATGCTCACGCCCACGAAGTAGGGATACACCGACCTGTGCACCGTCGCGGGAGCCGAACCCTGCGTCAGCACCAACAGCGGACGATCCGGAATGTTCACTGTCAGTGGAATTTTGATGTGTTCGTCGGCGTGAGCGTCCGATCGCAACACACCCAGTCCACTGTCCGGCGTCCGCCGGGTGCGGTGACCGTCCGTGCATTCGTAACGCCGGTAACCGAGCACCGTGTAGTGGCCGTCGGCGAGCCAGCGCAACAGATCCGCGCAGTCCCGCAACTCGTCGGCCGACCGCCCGGGCGGCGGATTGTCCGCTCGCACATCGAGTTCGGCGGCGAGAGCGCGCTGCAGTGCACGCATGGCATCGGTGTCCGCCACGACTTGTCCCACGTCGGACAGCACATCGGCGATGGACGACTCGAGCGAATCGAGCACCTCGTCCTCGGTCGCGGGATGCAACTGCACATGCATCCACGACTCCGCGAGGGCGCCGTCCGGCAGGTCACGGATCGGGACGTCGGACAGGACCTGTTCCAGCGTGCCGTCGGGGCTCCTGCGTACGCCCAGAATCGGGTGGACCACCTCGCTGATGGAGGCGTCGAGTCGGCCCAGCATCGCGGTCACGGATTCGACGAGCAACGGCATGTCGTCGGTGACGATCTGCAGGGCGGCGCCGACGCCGGTGCCGTCGGCCGGACGGTGGACGCGCGTGACCGCACTGCCCGGCGTGCGACGGTGGGCGAGCAGCAGGTGCTCACGGATGATCGCGTCCGAACGACGGTTCAGGACGCTGTCGGGTTCACCGGCAGAGGTGTGCCGGAAGTAGACCGCCGCCACGTCCGGCAGGCACGCCCGCAGCTCGGCGGGAAGTTCGAGAGACCGGTCGGCATCCACAGAATCCGTCATCGCCACGCTCCGTCCCTGTCGAGGTCACCGCGGTCGGGCTCACTGGCGAGCCTAACCGCGGTGACCCCGAGTCGTGCAGAACTCGGCGCGCGACCGGGTGCGTCCCCGGGCGTCCGGGACTACGCGGGTGCCGTTGCCGACAGGTAGCGCGTCAGCACCTCACGCTCGACGTCGGCGAGCGGGCGGGCGCGCTCGGCGTGGACGTCGAAGCCCACCATCACGGCGTCGCCGGTAGCGCACACGTTGCCCGCGACGTCCTTGACGACGTGACGCACCGTGAACGACGTCGTGCCGACTTTCACGACCGAGACGTCGATGCGCACCGGACCGGACGCGTCGGTGATGGGACGAAGGAACTCGGCGTCCATCTTGCTGACGACGACCGCCCGGGGTGCGGCGCCGGCCGACGCCGCACCCTCGATCAGGAAGAGCGAACGCGCCTCCTGCATGTACTCCACGACACGGGCGTTGTTGACGTGACCGAGCCGGTCGGAGTCACCCCAACGGACCTGGATGTCGCAGCTGTAGACCTGGGACGAATCCTTGGACACAGGTCAGTCGCGGGTCAGCTTGCGGTGCGTGACCCGGTGCGGACGTGCGGCGTCCGCACCGAGGCGCGCGACCTTGTTCTCCTCGTACGCCTCGAAGTTGCCCTCGAACCAGTACCAGGCGGCCTCGTTGTCGCCGAAGGCGCCTTCCCAGGCGAGGATGTGCGTGCAGGTGCGGTCCAGGAACCAGCGGTCGTGGGAGATCACGACGGCGCAGCCGGGGAATTCCTGCAGCGCGTTCTCGAGCGAGCTCAGGGTCTCGACGTCGAGGTCGTTGGTCGGCTCGTCGAGGAGGATCAGGTTGCCGCCCTCTTTGAGGGTCAGTGCCAGGTTGAGGCGGTTGCGCTCACCACCGGAGAGCACACCCGACGGCTTCTGCTGATCCGGGCCCTTGAATCCGAACGCGCTGACGTACGCGCGCGACGGCATCTCGTTCTGGCCGACCTCGATGTAGTCGAGTCCGTCGGAGACGACCTCCCACACCGTCTTGGTCGGGTCGATGTTGGCGCGGTTCTGGTCGACGTAGCTGAGCTTGACCGTCTCGCCGACCTTGACGGTGCCGGAATCCGGCTCCTCGAGCCCGACGATGGTCTTGAACAGCGTGGTCTTACCGACACCGTTGGGGCCGATGACGCCGACGATGCCGTTGCGCGGCAGCGTGAACGACAGGTCCTTGATGAGCAGGCGGCCGTCGAAGCCCTTGTCGAGGTTCTCGACCTCGACCACGACGTTGCCGAGGCGCGGCGGGGTCGGGATCTGGATCTCCTCGAAGTCCAGCTTGCGGTGCTTCTCGGCCTCGGCGACCATCTCGTCGTAGCGGTCGAGGCGAGCCTTGTTCTTGGACTGGCGGGCCTTGGCGCCGGAACGGACCCAGGCGAGCTCCTCCTTGAGGCGCTTCTGCAGCTTCTGGTCCTTCTTGCCCTGCACCTCGAGGCGGGCGGCCTTCTGCTCCAGGTAGGTGGAGTAGTTGCCCTCGTACGGGTACAGGCGACCGCGGTCGACCTCACAGATCCACTGCGCGACGTGGTCGAGGAAGTAGCGATCGTGCGTGACCGCAAGGATGGCGCCGGGGTAGGCGGCCAGGTGCTGCTCGAGCCAGAGGACCGACTCGGCGTCGAGGTGGTTGGTGGGCTCGTCGAGGAGCAGCAGGTCGGGCTTGCTCAGCAGCAGCTTGCACAGCGCGACGCGACGCTTCTCACCACCGGAGAGGTGGGTGACGGGCTCGTCCGGCGGCGGGCAGCGCAGCGCGTCCATCGCCTGCTCGAGCTGCGAGTCGATCTCCCACGCGTCGGCATGGTCGAGCTTCTCCTGAAGCGTGCCCATCTCCTCCATCAGCTCGTCGGAGTAATCGGTGGCCATCAGCTCGGCGATCTCGTTGTACCGCTTGAGCTGGACCATCGTCTCGCCGAGACCCTCCTCGACGTTCTCGCGAACCGTCTTGGTCTCGTCGAGGTGCGGCTCCTGCATCAGGATGCCGACCGACGCGCCGGGCGCAAGGAAGGCCTCGCCGTTACCCGGCTGGTCCAGCCCGGCCATGATCTTCAGGATGCTCGACTTGCCGGCGCCGTTCGGGCCCACCACACCGATCTTGGCGCCCGGGTAGAAGCTCATGGTGACGTCGTCGAGAATGACCTTGTCACCATGCGCCTTGCGCACCTTTTTCATCGTGTAAATGAACTCAGCCACCCAAAGGCTCCAATCTGGAACGGAAATGCGCAGCTCACAGGCTGCGAGAACGTACGACTCGACCGCCAGCCTACCGCGCCGGTCCAGCGCCTCTCCCGCGCGAGCGGCTCGAGCACCGGGACCGCGTCGGGCGTGTCCGATAATGGCCGGGTGCGGTCGCGGAAGAAGATCTTGGACGCCACGCTCGGGCTGATCGCGAGCGCCGGGTTCGAGGGTGTGAACATCGCGGCGGTCGCTGCCGCCGCCGGCGTCACCCGGCAGACCGTCTACTCGATCTTCGGCTCGCGGGAGGACCTCGTCTCGCAGGCGACGGCCGGCCTCCTCGTCCAGGTGCTCGGCGACATCCGTGCCCGCGTGGAGCGCGCGGGCTCCCCCGTCGAGTACGTCGTCGAACTCATCGTCGCGGGCCGCGCCGCGATCCGCGACGAACCCGTCCTCGGCGCGCTGCTCCACGCGGAGCGCGGCAATCCGCTGTTCGACCCCGGCATGATCGCCCGAGCCAAACCCATTGCCCACGAACTACTCTCGCCGATCATCGAGCGGGATCCGGCGCTCGCGCCCCGCGCGGACGACATCGTCGAGATAGCGCTGCGACTGGGCCTGTCCGTCGTCATCTTCGACGACGAGGCCGTCCACACCGACGACGACCTGCGCCGCTTCCTCACCCGCTGGCTACGGCCGGCGATGACCCTCGACGCCCGGGACACGGCAACTTCTTGACACCTATCGCGACAAGTGTCTAGTTTTAGCTCGCTCTTCGGAGTGAGTCGGATCACTCCGCCTGGCTGACCACCCGTCCGCCCGGAGCTGAAGGGACCGTTCACGCGCCTACAGCGCACAAGGGGTCCCTTCAACTGCTGCGCAACGCGAACCGGACGGGTCGACGCCTGTCTCGCATCGATCAGGTCGTATCCGAGAACTGGGGGGGGGAATCGCCGTGTCCGAGATCAAGAGAAGGTCCTTCCTGACCGCCGCCGCGGCGGCGGGGATGGCGCTGGCCGCACCGGGTGCCGCCCGCGCCGCCACCGGGATCGCGGCCCGCGTCGACCGGATTCCGGTCACCCGCGAGGAGCACCGGGTGGTCGTCGTCGGATCCGGGTTCGGCGGCGGCGTCACGGCGCTGCGACTGGCCGAGGCGGGCGTACCGGTCCTCGTGCTCGAGCGTGGGATCCGCTGGCCCACAGGCCCGAACGCGTCGACGTTCCCCAGTCCGACCGCACCGGACAAGCGGGCGCTCTGGTACCGGTCCGCGCCGCAGCTGTTCGGCCGGCCGGTCGTGTTCGAGCCCTACACCGGCCTGGTCGAAGCCGTTCCCGGCGAGAACATGACGGCGCTGTGCGCGGCCGGTGTCGGTGGGGGTTCCCTGATCTACCAGGGGATGTCGCTCCAGCCGTCGGAGGCGGTGTTCAGCACCCACTTCCCCGGGGAGATCGACTGGGCGGAGATGGACCGGGTGCACTACCCGCGGGTGGCGCGGATGCTGCGTCTCGCGGTCGCACCCGACGAACTGGTCGACAGTCCCAGCTATCTCGCGCCGCGCACCTTCGCGCAGCACGTCCAACGCGCCGGGCTGCCGCTGTCGAAGATCCTGATGCCGATCGACTGGAACTACGCCCTCGACGAACTCCGCGGGCTGATGCGGCCGTCGTACACCAACGGCGACGGCGCACTGGGCGTCAACAACGGCGGCAAACACTCGGTCGACGTCACCTACATCGCCGCCGCCGAGGCCACCGGAAAGGTGACGGTGCAGACGCTGCACGAGGTCACCGACGTCGAGCGGGCGCCGGACGGCCGCTGGACCGTCTACGTGAACCGCATCGACACTACGGGCCGGGTGCTAGAGAACAAGATCCTCACCACCGATGCGCTGGTCATGGCCGCGGGCAGCCTGAACACCACCAAGATGCTGGTGCGCGCGGCGGCGCAGGGCCGGATCCCCGACATGCCCGACGGGCTCGGCGGCGGCTGGGGCACCAACGCCGATCGGATCTACGTGTGGACCAGCCCGGACGGCGACTTCGGCGCGGTCCAGGGCGGCCCCGTCGTCTACGGCAGCCTCAACTGGGAGGATCCCGCGAACGCGCACACCGTGATCCAGGCCTCGATCCCATCCCTGTCCGTCGACGTGCACAGCACGATGCTCGTCGGATACGGCGTGAGCGACGGGCGCGGCAGTTTCGTCTACGACCCCGCCGTGAACGACGCGGTGCTGCGCTGGCCCCGGGAGGGCGACTCGGCCATCCAGAACGGGCACATCGGACCGACGGTGCGGGCGATCGCGGGCCCGACCAGTGTCCTCACCGACACCAACGCGATCGTGCCGTCCACGTGGCACCCGCTCGGCGGGGCGTGCATGGGACCGGTGTGCGACGTCGAAGGCCGCGTCCACGGCCAGCGTGGCCTCTACGTCCTCGACGGCGCCCTGATGCCCGGGAACACCGCCGCGTGCAACCCGTCCATGACCATCGCCGCGGTCGCCGAGCGCGCACTCGACCGCATCGTCGCGCACGACGTCGGCGCCGTCATCTGATCGCCGCCCGCGCAGTTGCCGGCCTGCAGGACGGCACGCCGACGGCGGTCACCGGCACCTTCATCGACAGCACACATCCGTGGCGCGGCAAGGGCCCTCGGCCGACTGTCGTCATCGCGCCGGGCACGTCCGGCCAGGGGGACCAGTGCGCGATGTCGCGGGCGCTCTCCACAGGGCTGAACGCCGGTACCGATCCCCTGTTCCTGTCCGCCAATCAGGAGGCGTTGTCGCCCGTGCGAGCGCGGCGCGAACGTCACGTTCCGCACCAACGAGCTGCCGGCCATCGCGCCGGGCACGACCTTCGGCAACCACTTCGGGCCGCTGGTGGTCGACGCGTACGGGAACGGCGCGCCCGTCCGCTACCTGCTCGACCGGTTCGACGACGTGCCGGTCGCGCCCGGCTGCAGCATCGACTGACGAATGTCGGCGCAGAAGCTTCGCTCAGGCACCGTGTGTCGTCGCCGACGGAACGGTGGCCGATCCGTGCACCGTTCCTGCGTAGCGCCGGATCAACGACGCGCCGTCGCCGGCGGTGACCGTGACGTCGTAGCGGCCGTCGACCGCCGGCCATCTGGCGCTCGCTCGGCCGTTCGGTTCGACCTCGCAGACGCGCGAATCCCCGTCGATGCCCGGCGCGCCGATCGTGAACGACAGCGCCGACGCGCCGTGGTTCGCCAGCTCCAACTCCACCCACGCATCCGCC
Source organism: Prescottella soli (assembly GCF_040024445.1). Lineage (NCBI taxonomy): Bacteria > Bacillati > Actinomycetota > Actinomycetes > Mycobacteriales > Nocardiaceae > Rhodococcus > Rhodococcus (subgen. Prescottella) soli. The sequence goes on along the minus strand of NZ_CP157276.1, from coordinate 5,010,904 downwards.
GGCCCGTCGCCGTGCAGCACAGCCCTGACGTCAGGCACGGCGTCGTCGGTCGGTGCCAGCACGCCCGCGCAGTGGCAGAGGAATCCGTCGGCTCCGTGGACGGTGAAGTCGTAGCGGCCCGCGGTGCGCACGGCATCCCACTCGTAGACGGCTGTGCCCGCCGACGCGACCGTGAACGGAGTCCCCGCGAACGGCCGGTACGCGTTGGGGAACACCGTGTAGTGGAAGGCCACACTCCCCTCGTTCGTCAGCTCGGCTCGGATCCGGCCGGTGGCGCGATCCACCACGACATCGGCCCACGGCCGGTACGGCAGCGGGCGGTGCGGGCGGCTCCCCGGCTCCTGGGTGGGCATGACCTGGCCGCCCGTTTCAGGGAGCGGCACAGGCGGCAGGTCCACGGCCGCGTCGGCGGCCGCCATCAACGCGCTCGTGTCCGGTAGGTCGGGGATGGTGTAGTCGGGATTGCCGAAGTCGAAGCAGCTCGTCAGGTCGCCGCACACCGCTCGCCGCCATGCGCTGATGTTGGGCTCGCGCACCCCGGTGACGAGCTCGAGGAAGCGCAGCACCGAGGTGTGGTCGAACACTTGGGAGTTCACCCATCCGCCGCGCGACCACGGGGAGACCACGAACAGCGGTACCCGGTTGCCCAGCCCGATCGGCTGCCCGTCGACGAACTCCTCGGGGGTCCCGGCGGGCGGGAAGGGCGGCACGACATGGTCGAAGTAGCCGTCGTTCTCGTCGTACATCACGAGAAACGCGGTGTGCCGCCACACGTCCGGGTTGGCGAACAGCGATCGGAGCGCGGTGTCGACCCAGTGCGCCCCGTACGCCGGGCTGGCATTCGGGTGCTCGCAGAACAGATACGGCGACACGAGCCACGACACCGTGGGCAACGTCCCATCCGTGCAGTGCGCGTCGAAGTCGGTCAGGTCCCACCTCGTCATCGCGTTGATGTACCGGGGATCGTCCTTGTCGAAGCCGTGGAACTGCGGGAAGTACTCGAGGGCGTTGTCCTCGTAGTTGCCGTCCCGTTCGTCGAGGCCGGGCGTGTGGTAGACGCGCCAGGAGACACCCGCGTCGGACAGACGCTCGGCATACGTCGTCCAGTCGCACACCGGGCTCTCTGGAAGCGGCGTGTTGTCGATCCACGGCCCGGTCGTGCCGTCGCGACCCGGTCCCACCGTGCCCGTCCACAGGTAGAGGCGGTTGGGGCTGGTGGGGCCGGCCATCGAGCAGAAGTACGCGTCGCCGATCGTGAACGCGTCCGCAAGCGCGTACTGATACGGGATGTCCTCCCGGGTGAGGTATCCCATGCTCCGCTCGCCCTTGGCCGAGGTCCAACGGTTCATTGCACCCTGGTTGATCGCGTCGTGACCGCTTTCCCAGTCGTGCGGCAGGCCCTCCGCGTTCTGGGCGTTGTACCGAGTGGAGTCCATCCGGTACGGCAGGAGAACGCCGCCCTCCCCGCGGGACAGCGCAGGCTGGTGGAAGACGCTGTCTCCGTCGGGGAAGGTCAGGGCCTGCCGGTCCTCGAACCCGCGCACGCCGCCGAGTGTGCCGAAGTAGTGGTCGAAGCTGCGGTTCTCCTGCATCAGAATCACCACGTGGCGAATGTCGTCCATGCTCAATACCTTTCGACCGGGTGCAACAGGGAGGCGAGGAAGGCGACGTCGACGTCCTCGAGCGAGGGCAGGATCGTCCGTCCCGCGGCGGGCGGGATCGGGACCGAAGGCACGACGAGTACGGCGCAACCCGCGGCCTCGGCCGCCGCCACACCCACCGGCGTGTCCTCGACCGCGACGCACGCGCGCGGGTCCACTCCGAGGGCCGCCGCGGCCGCGAGATAGGGGTCCGGCGCCGGCTTGGAGCAGGCCGTGTCCTCGACCGCGATCGTGGTCGTGAAGCGCTCGGCACCGAGCGTCGCGCGCACCAGGTCGACGACCCGTCGCGGTGACGCCGTGACGATCGCTGTGGGGATCCCCGCGCCGGCAAGGTCGTCGAGCAGCGGGAGCACGCCGGGACGTGGCACCACCGCGTCGGCGACCAGGGCCACGAAGGCATCGTCGAGTTCGTGAGCAAGCGCATCCGGGTCGGGCGCCGCCGATCCCAACGCGAGGCACAGATGGGCGGCGGTGTGGTCGGAGGGACGCCCCAGGACGGCCGGCGCGTCGGCCGACGACAGGGGACGTCCGAGCCGCGCGGCGACCTGCTCGACGGCGTCCCACCAGAGCCGCTCGGTGTCGACGAGCGTCCCGTCCATGTCGAAGAGGACGGCGGCCGGGGCCCCGGGCCGGGTGTCATAGCTCATCGGGTTCGCCTCCACGATCGCCGCTCGGTCGAAACAGCCTGCTGCACTGCAGCTCTGGTCGGTTCGGTGGCCCGGCGCGGGCAGTCCACCAGCACCGGGCGGTCCGGCAGCGAGAGGGTCACGGCGGCGCCCACACCGAGTGGGGACGCGGCGGCAGACACGTCCGCGAACGCCTCGCGTCCGTCCGGCAGCTGCACGGTCAGCCGCGTGGTGGCGCCGCGGAACGTCGCGGTGACGATGCGGGACATTCCGTCGTCGGCCGCGGTGACGCCGAGGGCCTCCGGGCGCACCAGCACGTCGACGTCCCGGGCGCCGCTACCGGAAGGTGTGGCACCCGGCAGCTCTCCGTGGACCGGCAGACTGCGGCCGAGGACGTGGACGGTGCGCCCGCCCGCCTCGAGCTGTCCGGGTATCCGGCTCATGACCCCGACGAACTCGGCGACGAACGCCGTCGCCGGGCGCTGGTAGAGCTCCGCCGGAAGTGCGCACTGCTCCATCTGCCCGGACCGCATGACGGCGACCCGGTCGGCCATGGAGAGGGCCTCCTCCTGGTCGTGGGTCACGAACAGCGTCGTGATGCCCAACTGCTGTTGCAGCCGGCGGATCTCCTCCCGCAGGTTCTGGCGCACCTGCGCGTCGAGCGCCGACAGCGGCTCGTCCAGCAGCAGGACCCGGGGACGCAGCGCGAGGGCGCGCGCCAACGCCACCCGCTGCTGCTGGCCACCGGAGAGCTGGCCCGGGTACCGCGCCGCGTGCTGCGACAGCCCGACCAGCTCCAGGAGTTCCATTGCACGCGCGCGCCGGGCGGGCTTGCCCCTCCCCTGCATCCTCAGCCCGAAGGCGACGTTGTCGACGGCGTTCAGATGCGGGAACAGGCTGTAGGACTGGAACACCATGCCCACATCGCGGCGGTTCGCGGGCACCCGCGTGATGTCCACGCCGTCCATGAGCACCATGCCCGCGTCGGGGCGCTCGAACCCGGCAACGGTGCGCAGCGCGGTTGTCTTGCCGCATCCTGACGGGCCGAGCAGGGCCAGTAGTTCGCCCGGGCGGATCTCCAGGTCCAGCCCGTCCAGCGCCGTGGTGGAGCCGAAGGTGCGGCGTAGTCCGCGGAACTCCACGGTGGAACCGGCACCCGCGGCGCGGTCGGCGTCGGCCGTCCGATCGATGAGAATCTCGGTCATGGGGTCTCCCTGAGGCGTCGAGTGCGGCCGGCCGCGGCGACCACCATGAGCAGCGCCCAGGTGCCGACGAGACCGACGATTGATACCGCCACCGACATCTGCGCTTGCGAACCGCTGATCATGACGGTCCACACCGCGAACGGCTGGTACCCGAGGAGCGCAGCGACGGCGTACTCGCCGAGGACGAGAGCGAGAGTCAGGAAGGCGGCGTTGAGAAGGGCGCCACGCAGATTCGGTAGCACCACATGGATGAGGGTGCGCGGCCACGAGGACCCGCACGACCGCGCGGCCTCGACGAGGACCCGCAAGTCGAGCGCGGACAGGCCGGCGTCGAGCGTGCTGTAGGCGAGCGGCAGGGCCATCACCGCGTAGGCGAACACCAGGATCACGGGAAACTCGGGGTCCTGCAACGCAATCAGGCCGTCGAACAACGGCGTGCCGTAGTAGCGGTCCGCGCCCCACCGCAGCAGCGTGGTGATGCCGGCGCCCAGAGCGACGGCCGGAACGACCAGCGGCAGCAGGCACACGGCCTGTACGACCGTGCGCAGGCGAGGTGCGGCGAGCCGCACCGCCAGCAGTGCCGGCACGAGCAGACCGAGTACGACGGCGATCGTCGCGACGGCCACTTTCAGCGTCAATACCAGGCTGCCCGTCAGGCCCTGGGCGCCACCGATTCCGGTGTACGCGTCGAGATCGACGTGTTGGTCGGGCGATCCGATGCCCACGCTGAAGGCGAACGCGCACGCGATCGGCACCACGAAGTAGAGACCGGCGAGCAGCAGCACGACCCCGCGACCGTAGCCGGGCCTGGTCGTCGTCAGGCCAGCCATCGGGCGCTCCTTCGCTGCAACGGCAGGTAGACGGCCATGACGATCGCCGCGACCAGCACCATGTCCAGGCCGAGGGCGAGGGCGATGTTGCCCTGCCCGACGAGCACGTCGCCGGACAGGCCCGCGGCGATCTGAACGGTGACCAACTGGACGGTGCTCCCGGCGATCGCCGCGGCCGTCGAATAGGCACTGAAGGCCGTCCCGAACAGCAGGACGAATCCGCCAAGCAGCGACGGCCGCAAGATCGGTAACGCCACGTGCCGCCAGTACTGCACCACACTCGCACGATTGTTCGCGGCCGCCTCGCGCCACTGCCCGCGCAGACCTTCGAGTGCCGGAGTGAGGGTCAGGACCATCAGCGGGATGAGGAAGTACAGGTAGACGACGGTCAGCCCCCGCATGTCGTAGAGGCTCCAGCCGAGTTCGTCGAGGTGCAGTGCGTTCGTCAGGACACCCGCGTTGCCGAGGGTCGCCACGAACGCGAAGGCCAAGGGAACTCCGCCGAAGTTCGCCAGGACACCGGCCGCCGCCAGGACCGCCTCACGCAGAGCCCGGAACCGCGACGTCACGATCGCATGCGCGATCGGCAGGCCTACGACCGCCCCGATCGCCGCTGCCGCCGCCGAGAGCTTGATGCTGCCGAGCAGGCTCGACAGGTACGGGTCCTGCAGCGTCGCAGTCATGTTGGCCGTGGTCAGCCCGCCCTCGGTGGACCCGGTCGAGGGCGTGGTGAACGCACCGACCACCATCGTCGCAACCGGCAGGCCCAACGCGACCGCCGCGAACAGGAGCAGCGGAAGGACGCCGAGCCAACCCCCCGCCGTCACCCGAAAGCCGCTGCGGCGGCGGCCTGCCGGGGTGCCGACGGCAGTGCCCGACCGCGTGCTCAGAGCACGCGGCGCAGTCATCTGAACGCTCATTTGGCGAGCACACCGCCCCAGCCGCGGCTGACAACTTCCTTGGCCTTCGTCGACTGCGCCTCCGCCGGGAAGACCGGGACTCCGGCGTCGACCTCCGGCAGTCGGGCCGCAGCGGTGGCGTCGACAGTCCCCGCCTTCTCCATCGCGGGCATGAGCACCGGACGGGCGTAGCCCTTCAACCAGAGGTTCTGGCCCTCGGGGCTGTAGAGGAACTCCTGCCAGAGCCGCGCCGCCGCCGGGTGCGGCGCCCACTTCACGATTGCCTGCGAGTAGAACTGAGCGAACAGGCCGTCGGCCGGGATGGCCACCTGCCAATCGACGCCCTTGTCGCGGAGCGAGTCGCTGTAGCCGGCGTTGAGGTAGTCCCAGTTGACGCTGATCGGGGTCTCACCCTTCTGGATGGTCGCGGGCGTCGACTCGACCGGGTTGAAGTTGCCGACCTCGTTGAGCTTGGCGAAGTAGTCCAGACCCGGCTGGATGTTGTCGAAGGAGCCTCCGTTCGCGAGAGCGGCCGCGTAGACGGCGGCGAAGGCGGAACCGGACTGCGTGGGGTTGCCGGTCAGCGCGACCATGCCCTTGTACTGCGGGTCGAGAAGTTCGGCAAAAGTCTTCGGGCACTTCACAACGCGGGCGTTACAGCCGATGGAGACGTAGCCGCCCATGTCGTTGTACCACCGAGCGTCGGTGTCCTTCTGGCCGTCGGGGATGTCGGCGAACGCCTGCACGCGGTACGGGGCCAGCACGCCCTGCTCGGCGGCGCTGATGCCGAAGGTGTGGCCCACGTCGATGACGTCCGGCGATCGGTCCTGCCCCTTGCGCGAGGTCGCGGCGTTGATCTCGTCCTGACTGGACGCGTCCGGATTCTCCACCTCGACATCGATCCCGTACTTCGCCTCGAAGGTGTCGATGATCGCGCCGTAGTTGGCCCAGTCCCGCGGGAGGGCGATGGCGTTCAACTTGCCTTCCTGCTTGGCGGCGGCGATGAGGCCGTCCATGCCACCGAAGTCCGCGGCCGAGGTGGCGGTAGACGCCCCACCGGCATCGCCGTCCGCCTTCGTGCTGGTCAGCCCGCAGCCCGCGAGGGTCGAGAGGGCGATCGCCAGCGAACAAGCGAGGCTCGCCCGGCGAAGGTTGTGCAGTCGCATGGTGTCTCCCTGATGATCAATGTTGGCTATACAACTTCGCAATCATTTCGACAGAGCGACGTTGCCACGGGGTGAACGGTTCGGAATCGAGTCGTGAAGTTTGACCGTCCACAAACCAACGCCCGCTCGCGTGGATATGCCTGTGACCGTTGGGAAAAGCTGCGAGAGCTACGATCGGGAAAAGACCACCGGGTTCCGGAAAGGAGACGAACATTGGCTGAGGCGGGGGGCAAGCGTCCGCGTGCCGAGTACCGAAGGTTGGCAGCCGAGTTGCGAGAGGCGATTACGTCGGGAGAGTTCGGTTCCGGCGACCGGCTGCCCAGCGAGGAGAGTCTCGCCGGGCAGTACGGCGTCTCCCGCGGCACCGTCCGGCAAGCACTGGCCGTCCTCCGCGCGAACGGACTGGTCACCTCACGACGTGGCACCCGCCGCGTCATCCTCGGCACGGCTCGCACACAGAGCTTCTTCGAGTTGCTCAGCTTCACCGGTTGGGCGCACTCGATCGGTGAGGACCCCGGAAGCCGAACGATCGACATCGCGCACCGGGTCGCGGTGCCTCTGGAGTGCGAGCAGCTCCAGCTCGAACCGGGATCGCACATCTACCGGGTCGTTCGCCTCCGAACCCTCTCGCGGGTTCCCGTCATGCTCGAGCGCGCTATCTACCCCGAGCAGATCGGCAAGCTGATCGCCGCCCTGCCGCCGGACGCGCCCTCTCACGCGCATCCCCTGCTGGACGAGGGTGTCGTCTTCACGGACGCCGACCACACCATCGACCTCGTCGAGGCAGATCCGGACGACGCACGTTTCCTGGGTTGCGCCGAGGGCTCGCCCCTGCTCCGCGAGCGCAGACGCGTCACCGACCCGGCCAGCACCCCGTTGTTGTGGTCCGACGACCGATTTCTTCCCGGCACGGTGTCGTTCACCGTGCACAACTCGGTGGCCACGACAGCCCTGTCACGCCGCCGTGGCTAGCCTCGAAGGGCGGCCACATCCCCTGCCTGATCCGGATCCGGAGGCCTCACGTGACTCATTCCGACATCGCCGACGACGACACCACGGCGCCTGACGGCGACGCCGCGCCGTCCCTGCCCGAGCTCCGGCTGAGCCTGCCCGCCGTCGAGCACAACATCGAGCTCATGGCGGCATGGTGCCGCGACCGCGGCGTCGAGCTGTGCCCGCACATCAAGACGACGATGACACGCCCCATCGTCGAGCGGCAGCTGCGCGCCGGTGCGTGGGGCGTCACTGTCGCCACCGTTCGCCAGGCATCCGTCGCCCTCGGATGGGGGATGCGGCGCATCCTCATCGCCAACGAGGTGATCCATCGCCCCGACCTCGAGGCCATGCGCTCGTGGCTCGACGCGCACCGCTCACTCGAGCTCTACCTGCTGGTGGACTCGCTCGCGGGCCTGAGTCTGGCGGCGACGGTCATGCGGGGTGCCGCCAATCCCCTGAGGGTCCTCATCGACGTCGGGGCGCCGGACGGACGGAGCGGCGTGCGAGAGGTCTCGGCAGCGCTGGCCCTCGCCCGGGCATGCGAGGACAAGCCGGGAATCGTCCTCGCGGGCGTCGCGGGGTACGAGGGCGTCCGACCCAATCGGCGGGACGCGGACATCCTCGCGCAGGTCGACGCGCACTGCCGGACGGTGGTGGAGGCCTTCCACGCCGTGTCACCGCGGATCCGGATCGAACGGCCCGTCTTCAGCATGGGCGGCTCGGCCTTCCCGGACCGGGTCATCGACGCCATTGCGGACCTTCCGGACCTGTCCGGGCGGACCGGGAACCCTCCCGTTCCAGTGCTGCGGTCGGGTTGCTACGTGACGCACGACCACGGAACGTACGCCGAGGTGTCGCCGGTGCCGGGGCTGCGTGCCGCGCTGACGGTCCGGGCGGTGGTTCTGTCCGCGCCGGAACCGGGACTGATCGTGGTCGGCGCCGGCAAGCGCGAGCTGCCGTACGACGCGGGCCTGCCGGTAGTGGTGTCCGCCCGCGACGCCCAGGGAACCCCCCGCAGGGCGGCGAAGGCGACATCAGCCCGGATCTACGACCACCACCTCGTCCTCACCGAGGCCGAGGGGTTGGACGTCGGTGATGTCGTGGATCTCGGGATCTCCCACCCCTGTTCGGCCTTCGACCGCTGGCCCGACATCACGGTGATCGACGACGACGGCCGCGCGCGAACGGTGTGGCACCCGCAGTTCCGTTGAGAAGTCGTGAAGCACAGCGCCTTCCACGGGTGGCACGTGTGAGCCCCACGGCCGGGGCGTCAGATCAGAGGCGTGCCCGCACGAACGGCGTCGAATCGGGCAGCGATGCGGCCATGGTGCCGTCGTGGTTGGTGGGGTACGTCATGTAGGTGGCGTCCACTCCGGCGAGCCGCAGATCGGCAATGAGCTTGAACGACAACGGCGCCGGCACCACCGTGTCGAGCAGCCCCTGCGCGATGAACAGCGACCGGTCGTAGCCCGCGGTCGGCACCGCGAGGTACTCGGTGATCGCCGCCCGGAACGCCGGGTCGTCGAGGGATCGACTCAGCAGTGCCCCCACCGAGACGCCCTTGACCGCGTCCGCCTGCGCCTCGTAGCACAGGCTCTCGGCCGAGTCGACGAACTTCCGCCCGACCGGTGTCAGGTAGCTGTCCACGTCGGCACCCGGCATCGTCGCCCGCATGCCGGCCAGGATGTAGGTCGTGAAGACCGTCAACCCGTCGAGCCCGAGGTCCGGGATCCACGGGCCCCCGAACGGGTAGACGTTCTCGAGATTCGACGGCGCACCCGTGGTGACCGCGCCGCGGAAGTCGAGTTCGGGCGCATACCGCGTGGCCTCGTGCGCGGTGAACAGCGTGGCGTGCCCGCCCTGCGACTGCCCGATCGCCATCCACCGCGACGACAGCTCGGGCACGGCCGCCCGGCCGGCCCGGACCATGTCGATCACGGCGGTCGCCTCGGACGCGCCCTGCAGGTACGGGTGCACGCCGGGCGTGCCGAGCCCGATGTAGTCCGTGGCCACGATCGCGTATCCCTGGGACAGCCAGTGCCCCAGGTAGTTCGCGTCCCGCGCCGACCGCGGGTTCCGAGACGGCGCGCAGTCGTCGCCGAGCCCGACCGTGCCGTGAGCCCACGACATGACCGGCCACCCGCCCTCGGGCGGCGTGCCCGGCGGCACGAAGACGACGCCGCTGCTCGACGCGGGACGCCCCTCGGCGTCCCGCGTCGTATAGGTCATCCGGTACTCGCGCGCGGCCCCGGCCAACCCCAGCTCGGGCGGCAAGGTCTCGACCGATTGCACGCGGCCGGGTTCCTGCCCGGCGGGCGCTCCCCCGGCCGCGGCCGTGACCGGCGTCAGCGCCGCCACGGCGAGAACCGACAGCACCGCAATCCCTCGTCGCACGTCCCTGCGGGCCATCGCGCCTCCTCGCCGTCCCGGCGACCACTCCGGTCGCATGCAATCACCTTCGCAGACATCGATACCCGCGCACACGGGAAACACGCGATCGGCTATCCGGCGAGGGCGGCGGTCCCCGTGCCGACCAGCTCGTCGGCCTCGCCGTCGACCGCGGGCGGTTCGGTGGCATCCTCCGCCGACGCCACCCGCAGCCTGCCCGTGCGGTCCAGCTTCGCCGAACAACGCGCAAGATCGGGCCCCACTGCGGCGGCGCGCATCTCGAGGTCGGAGCGCGGCTCGCCGTCGCGCGTGCGGTACTCGTTGGTGCGCAGCTCGCCGTACGCGATGATCGGATCCCCCTTCATCAGCGACGCACCCACGCCCTGCACCAGCCGGCGCCAACAGCTCACGGTCAGGTACAGCGTGCCGCCGTCGACCCACTCACCGCTCTCGCGGTCGCGGCGGCGGACGTTGCTCGCCATCCGGAAGCTCATCACCTCCTCGCCGGACCCGGTCTCCCGCTTGACCGGATCGGTGATGACCGTGCCGACCACCGCGGCCTGTGTCTCGTACATCGACTTCCCCCTTCGACCCCGACTCCGCCGCCCGCCGAACCGGCGGACGCACCGCCCGGACGGGGCGGTGCGTCCGACCATGCCGTGGATTCGGCGCGGAGCGCTGGGTCCGAGCACGATTGTGGATGAACGAAAGTCGTATCCACATGCGCGCCCGGCGGGTCCGGGCACGGACGGATTCCGTCGGCGGTACGTGCTAGATGCACCCGTCGGTGCGCTCGGCGCGTGCGGTGGGGCGACTGACCTTCACTGCGACCACGGGACCCAGGAAAGAGCGTCACGCCAACCGGGCCGCCCGAAGGCCCACGCCTGAAGAAGCTGCGCCACAGCGTCTACCGCGAACGCCTCGTCGTCGTGGGGTACCCACGCCTGGAAGTGTCTGTCCGACCCTCCCTCGCGGTACTCCACGTCACAACTGAGGTCGTCGTTGAGATACACCTGAATGTAGTGCTGGTCAGCGGGTTCCAGATCGAGCCGCCGCAGGACGACAAACCGGCACGTGAGACTGAGACCGGCCAGAAGGTCGCGTAGCTGTTCCTCGGATGGGTCGTTCCAGGTTGTCCCGTCCTCATCGACCGCCTGAAGTGCCGGTGCTGCCATATGGTCGGATTCTACGGACCGATCATGGTCTCGACAGCTGGAGGGTGTGGCTCACGATTTGGTTCACTGGCCGCATGAACGACCTACCCACGGAAATCGAGGTGCGGGGTACCGTGCTGGACCGCATCGCACTCGCGGAGGAGCTCGTCTGCTGGTCGACCGCTCTGCCCGGTGACGAACCGCGCACGGTCAGCATCGTCGTCGAACCGGCAGGGCGGCCGACGGATGCGGCCGTCGCCGCCGCGGCGGAGGCGATCGCCGGATTCGACGGGCTCGCAGCCGCCGCCTCGCGCTATCTCGTCGCCGAGCTCACCGATCCCGCCTGGGCGCTCGACGCGGCGGACCGCGCACGGCTCGACGAGCCGGAGGCGCCGTTCGGCATGCCCGAGGCGGTCATCTGGGCGGACGGTTCCTGGATGATCCGCTTCGCCGAGTGCGGCCTCGCGATGGGCGAAGAGTTCGGCATCGGCGTGCGTTTCGACGGGTCGGCGCCGGTCGGCATCGAGGACCTGTCCGGGGCGACCGAGATCGAGACGGAGACGGACTGACCACGCCCACTGTCGCGGCCGCGGCTCGGCCCGGGTCCCCCTAGAGGCCTGACTGCCGGTCGCGGCGCGCGAGTTCGGCGAACATCGCGTTGTGCGCGGCGAGGTCGGCGCCGTCGTCGCGTTCGGCGGCGCGATCCACTCGTTTCGCGGTCTTCTGGTCGCTGCGCGACCACTGCACCAGCAGGGCCAGCATGATGATCACGAGCGGCATCTCGCCGGTGGCCCATGCGATGGATCCGCCCAGCTGCTGATCGCGGAGCAGGTCGTCGTTCCACCCGAGGCCCAGCGACCGGTAGAACGTGGCGCCCATGACCTCGCCCATGCTCATCAGCGCGATGCCGAAGAACGCGTGGAACGGAAGCGATCCGAAGACCACGCCCAGCTTCGTGATGGGCTGCAGGTTCCGCGGCGACGGGTCGATTCCGATGACGACCCAGTAGAACAGGTACCCGCTGAGGATGAAGTGCAGGTTCATCAGCAGGTGGGCCGCGTGGCTGTCGACGGACGCGCTGAAGATGCCGCCGAGGTACAGCGCGTAGAAGCCGCCGACGAACAGCACCGCCGCCACGAGCGGGTGGGTGAGGAAGCGCGAGATCGGGCTGTGCAGGAAGCTCAGCAGCCACTCGCGCGGGCCCGGGACGCCATCCTTACCGGCGGGGCGCAACGCCCGCAGCGCGAGAGTGAACGGAGCACCGAGCACCAACAGCACCGGCGCCAGCATCGACAACGCCATGTGGCCACCCATGTGGACGCTGAACACGGCCGGGGCGTACCGACCGACGCCCGACGACGTGGCGATGAGCAGGACGAGGCAGCCCGAGAACCACGCGATGGACCGCCCGACCGGCCACGCGTCGCCGCGCTTGCGCAGTGTCCGCAGCCCCGCGATGTACAGGACCGCGAGGACGATCGCCGCGGTACCGAAGATCAGGTCGAATCGCCAGTCCAGGACGAGGCGGGCGAAGGTGGGCGGGCCGTCCAGGTTGTAGCCCAGTTCCACCTCGGTGATCGTCGGAATCGACGACGGCGGCGGGGGCGGGGTCCGGCCCAGGCCGACCGCGATGCCGATCGTCGCCGCGAACACGAGCGCCTCGACGCCGGCGAACCGGATGAGCGCCCCGCGGGACTCGGGGTTGGCGGCCAGCGCCGGGAGCGCCCGGCGGCGTTGGAACCAGCCGATCACACCGAGCACGACGAGGGCGACCACCTTCGCGACGATCAGGCGTCCGTAGGTGGTGGTGAACAGCTCGTCGAGCGGCATCCGGACGAGCGCGTTGATCACGCCGCTCAGCGCCATCGCGACGAAGCAGATCGTGGCGACGAACGAGAACCGCTTGGCCGCGACGTCGGTGTGGGCGCCGCGCCGGCGGGCGTGCGCGAGGAGCGCGAACAGGCCGCCGGCCCAGAAGGCGGCGCCGACCAGGTGCCAGATCAGGCTGTTGGTCGCGACGTCGTGGGAGCCGCCGGACGACGAGTGTCCCGTCAGCGCGATCGGCATCATCGTCGCGACGCCGAGCAGCAGCAGGAACGGCGTCCAGGACCAGCGCAGCGCCAGCCGGGTGACCACCGCGAGGACCAGGGCGAGGCCCGCGGTCCACGCCCACGCGACGGCGTTCTCGACCTGCCCGATCGCGGACCACAGGTTGTCCGGCTTGATCGCCACCAGGAACGGCTGACCCGACGTGTCCGACAGCGTCAGCGGCACCAGGAGCACCGCGCACAGCGCCCACACGAGCGCGGCGTGCGACGCGGTGCGGACCGCACGGTAGCCGTCGACGTCGAGCACACCGTTCTTCTGCGGCGGCACCATGAACGCCGCGAACAGCAGCGAGCCGATCGCGATGACGGCCCCGATCTCGCTGACCGCACGAATGGCGGGCAGCCCATACGTGGTGAAGGGGCCGGGGTCGGGGATGCCCATGAGCACCAGCGCCTGGGACGCCGACAGGGCCACGACCAGCGCGGCGACCAGTCCCGCGAGGACACCGCTGACCGCGTAGACGATGCCGGATCCGGCACGGGGGGACGGAACGGGAGCGCGCTCGGACTGCTCTCGCAGGGGTGTTGCCATGCCCACCAGCGTAGGACCTACGACAACGCGTCGGACTCAGGCCTCACCCAGTCCGGGCCCTCCGGGACGCGGGCGCCGCGACCGACGATCGTCAGCATCTCGCCGAGCGTCGCGACCGAGTGGGCGGACAGGAAGTCGTCGCAGAAGGGCAGCGCCGCCGCCATCGACCCGGCGACCGGTTCGAAACCCGGTGTGGCCGCGCGAGGATTGACCCACACCAGCCGGTGGGCCCGGCGACGGATACGCGCGACCGCGCGGGCGAGGTCGGCCGGCGGATCGCTGTCCCAGCCGTCGGACGCGATGATCACCACGGCGCCGCGCAGCACGGTGCCGTGTGACGAGGACAACAGCGCCGCGAGGCTGCCCGCGATGTGGGTGCCGCCGAATCGGTCCACGACCCGCTCGTTGGCTCGGGCCACCGCGACGTCGGCGCTGCGATGTTCGAGCACCGGGGTCAGCCGCGTCAGCCGGGTGGAGAACGCGAACACCTCCGCGTCGTGGCCGGTTCCACGGACCACGGCGGCACGCATGAGGTGCAGATAGACGTCCGCGTAGCCGCGCATCGAGCGACTCACGTCGCACACCAAGACGATCCGCCGCCGTCGCACCCGCGGCCGGCACCGGACCAGCCGGATCGGTTCGAATCCGGTCCCCCGCGCCCGCCGCATGCTGGCGCGCAGATCCACCCGCCCGTGCCGGTGGGGTTCGCGGCGGCGGCTGCGCCGAGTCGGCCAGTGCAGCTGGGCCTGCTCGAGCCACCGTCCCAGCAGCCGCAGGTCCTCGTCGCGGAACTCCCCGAACGACTGGTCGGCGATCGCCTCGAGCGGGCTGGGCAGCCGCAGCGGGACGCCGATCGCCTCGGCGTCGTCCGTCTCCTCCAGCCCGGCGACGTCCGCGTCCCGCGTCACCCACGGCGGGGCCACCCGATCCCCTGACGATCGCGCCGCCACGGCCGCGTCGTCGGGTCCGCGGCGCTCGACGCGCGCCGGCGGGGCCGACGCCCGGGCGGCCGGGTCGAGCGGCAGCACCGCCTCGTCGAACACCGACGCGAACACCGCGTCGAACCGCTCGAGGTCGCCGCGGCGGCCGACGAGGGTGACGCGGGCCGTCCAGTACAGCCGGCTCCGCCCGGTCGGGGGCAGCACCCGCAGCGCCTCGGTGAGGCGGGCCGCGCCGCTGGCCGAGACCGCCACCCCGGCCGCCCGTGCCCGCGTGACGAGCGCGACCGCGAATGCCGCGAGGTCGACGCCGCGCAGCAGCGCGGCGGACGGGACGGTCACCGGCGCCGGGACCGCAGCACGACGAACACGACGACGGCGGCGACGATCGCCGCGAGCAACGGTGCCACCCGCCGCGCGACGGAGCCGCCGGCGAGTTCGATGAGGTCGATCGGCTCGGGTTCGGGCACCGTCCCCGCGGACAGCGGTGTCGGCGGAACGACGGCCATTACCGGCGTGCCGGTGCTCTCGGTGGGCGCGCCGGTCGCCAACCGGTCCTGGAGCGACGCCGCGAACTGCCCCATCAGCTTCGTGGAGACCTGTTGGATCATCCCGCTGCCGAACTGGGCCAGCTTGCCGACGACCTTCATTTCCGTGTCCACGGTCACCCGGGTGGCACCGCCGGACTCGTGCAGGCGGGCGGTGATCGTCGCGGACGCGTTGCCGCTGCCGCGCTTCTCCCGGCCGCGGGCGTCGATGACGGCGGTGCGCGACTGCTCGTCCTTCGAGGCAAACGAGGCTCGGCCGGCGAACTCGCTCGTCACCGGCCCGACCTTGATCTTCACGGTGCCGAGGTAGTCGTCCCCCTCGCGCCCGGTCATCTGCGCGCCGGGCAGCAGCGGCGCGATGCTCTCGAGGTCGGTGAGCACCTCCCACGCGCGGTCGATGGGCGCGTCGACCGTGAACTCGTCTGCAATCTTCATCGTGGTCCTCTCGTCAGGTGGCCCCGCTCGCCAGGTAGTCGCCGACGGCGTCCGCCAGCACGGTTCGGTCGTCGGGGGTCTTCGCGATGGCGCCGAGGCTCGCGAGCGCGTCGGCCGACACCAGGTCGGCGGCGCCCAGCGCCGCGAGCGCCGACACCCAGTCGATGGCCTCCGCGATCCCGGGTGGTTTGTCGAGGTCGAGCGTCCGCGCGGACGCCACGAACTGGGTGACGCTCGCGATCAGCGCGGCGGTGGCGCCCGGCACGGTCCGGCGCAGGATCGCAGCCGCGCGCTCCGGCGCCGGGTAGTCGATCCAGTGGTAGAGGCAGCGCCGGCGCAGCGCGTCGTGCAGGTCACGGCTGCGGTTCGACGTCAGGACCACGATCGGCGCTCGCTCCGCGACGAACGTGCCGAGTTCGGGCACCGTCACCGACGACTCGCCCAGGAACTCGAGCAGCAGTGCCTCGAATTCGTCGTCGGCCCGGTCGATCTCGTCGATCAGCAGCACCGGCGGCAGCGGTCCGCGGTGCCGCACGCACCGCAGGATCGGACGTGCCTGCAGGAACTGTTCGGTGAACAGGTCGGCCTCCTGCAACCGTTCGCCGCGGGCCTCGGACAGGCGCACCGCGAGCAGCTGGCGCTGGTAGTTCCAGTCGTAGAGGGCCTCGTCGGCGCCGAGGCCCTCGTAGCACTGCAGGCGCACCAGCTCGGTGCCGAGCGCCGCGGCCAGCGCCTTCGCGGCCGTCGTCTTCCCCACCCCGGGTTCGCCTTCGAGCAGCAGCGGCCGCCCCAGCCGCAGCGCCAAGAAGAGCGCGGTGGCGGTGCCGTCGTCGAGCAGGTAGTCCTGCGCGTCGAACCGTCGGGTCAGCTCGTCGACATCGGCGAAGTAGGCGTCCACGGCTGTTCCGATCACGACGCGTCCCGGTCCTGGTCGAGCAGGGCCCGGTACCCGTCCCACGTGTCGACGTCGAGGGGGATGCGTTCGTCGACGGGCACCTCGAACACGTCCATGTCCTCGCGGTCGAAGAGCTTCCACACCGCCTTGTCGCCGGCGAGCTCGGCCAGATCACCGAACACGCTGCGCCCCAACCACAGTGGATGACCGAGCCCGTCCGCGTACCGGCACATCCCGATGTTCTCCATCGCGCCGCCGGCCACCAGGTCCCGCACCGTCCACGGCGTCACCCCGGGCTGGTCGCCCAGCAGCAGCACGATGCCCGCGGCGAGCGGATCGACCTCGCGCAGCGCCGCCCGCACCGAGGCCGAGCACCCGCTGCCGGCGTCGGCGCAGTGCACGACGGTGCAGCCGCGGAGGTCGACGAGGTCCTCGATCGCCTCCGCCGATCCGGGAACGGTCACCAGCAGTTGATGGAACCGACACGCCCGCGCCGCCGCGAGGGTCGCGTCGAGCAGTGTCGCGCCGCGGTACGGCAGCAGTTGCTTGGGCCGCCCCAGCCGCCGCGACCCGCCCGCGGCCAGCACCAGCCCGGTCACGAACATCGCGCCCGCTCCTTCTCATAGGTGCGGCGGCACCCGGGCGCGCAGAACCAGTAGTCCTCCCCGTCGATCTGCAGGTGCGGGGTGTCGTCGTCGACGGTGACGGCCATGCCGCACACCGGATCGATCACCGTCAGCCGCTCGGCCTCCGATTCCGTTGTGCCGGTGGCTGTTTGCTCCGCCAGGTGTTCGACGCGGATCTCGTGGACCAGTTCCGCGAGGATCGCCAGCGCGATCTCGCCGGGCGTGCGCGCACCGATCGCGAGACCCGCGGGGGTGTGCACAACGCCGCGTTCGGCGGCGTCGAGGTCGAGTTCGTCGAGGATCGCCGCGCCGCGGACTCGACTGGCGACGAGCCCGACGTACCCGGCGCCCGCGTCCAGCGCCTCCCGGATCGCGCCCGGCTCGTCACCGCCGAGGCTGGCCACGATCACCGCGGTTTCGCCGGCGCTCGGGGTGGCGCCGCGCCGGACGTCGAGGTCGAGCGCGGCCGCCAGGTGCGCGACCGCGTCGGCGACCGGGCTCTCCCCGACCACCCGGACGATCGGAGCCGGTAGGCACGGCTGCAGGAAGATCTCCATCGCCCCGCCGGACAGGCAGTGGTTGACGACGACCCGGGCGCCGGGCACATCCGGGTACTCGGGTCCGCCGTCGGGCAGGATCCGCAGCAGCAGGCTCTCCCCCGCCTCGAGCGCATCGGTCGCGGCCTGCCGCACCGAGTTCTGCGCGCAGTGGCCGCCGACGAAACCCTCGATCGTGCCGTCCGGCAACACGATTGCGCCGTCGCCCGGCGACGACGACGTCGGCTGCTGGGCACGGACCACCGTCGCGCGCACGTAGGGGCGCCGCTCACCGGTCAACTGGGCGGCGCGCGCAGCGAGGTCCATTCGCATCTCCTTCTCAGATCGGCGGGGTCGCCCGACCCTGCATCGCCTCCCACACCCGTGACGGCGTCAGCGGCATGTCCGCGTGGCGCACCCCGAACGGCTTCAACGCGTCGACGACGGCGTTCACCACCGCCGGCGGCGAGCCGACGGTCGCGCTCTCCCCGATCCCCTTGGCCCCGATCGGATGGTGCGGCGACGGCGTGACCGTGTACCCGGTCTCGAGGTGCGGCACCTCGAGCGCGGTGGGGATCAGGTAGTCCATGAGCGAGCCGCCGAGGCAGTTGCCGTCCTCGTCGAACGCGACGATCTCCATGAGCGCCATGCCGATCCCGTCGGTGATGCCGCCGTGCACCTGCCCCTCGATGATCATCGGGTTGATGCGGGTGCCGCAGTCGTCGACCGCAAGGAAGCGGCGCACCTTCACCTCACCGGTGCCCGGGTCGACGTCGACGACGCAGAAGTACGCGCCGTACGGGTACGTGAGATTCTCGGGGTTGTAACAGATCTGGGCCTCGAGTCCGCCCTCGATGCCGTCGGGCAGGTCCCCGGCACCGTACGAGCGCATCGCGATGTCCTGGATCGTCACCGCGGCCGACGGGTCGCCCTTGACGTGGAAGTTCCCCTTCTCCCATTCGAGGTCGGCCACCGACACCTCGAGCATGCCGGACGCGATGATCCGGGCCTTGTCGCGGACCTTGCGCGCGACCAGCGCGGCCGCGGCCCCGGATACCGGCGTCGAGCGGCTGCCGTAGGTGCCGAGCCCGAACGGGGTGTTGTCGGTGTCACCGTGGACCACGTCGATGTCCTCGGGCGGGATGCCGAGTTCCTCGGCGACGATCTGCGCGAACGTCGTCTCGTGCCCCTGCCCCTGGGTCTGCACCGAGATCCGGACGACCGCCTTGCCGGTCGGGTGCACGGTGAGCTCGCAGCCGTCCGCCATGCCGAGGCCGAGGATGTCCATGTCCTTGCGGGGCCCGGCGCCGACGGCCTCGGTGAAGAACGACATACCGATGCCCATCAGCTCGCCGCGTTCGCGCTTGTCGGCCTGCTCGCGGCGCAGATCGTCGTAGCCGATCATGTCCATGGCCTTGCGCATCGTCGTCGCGTAGTCGCCGGAGTCGTACTTCCATCCGGTCTTGGACGTGTACGGGAACTGGTCGGGCCGCAGCAGGTTCTTCAGGCGCAGCTCGGCGGGATCCATGCCGAGGTCGAACGCCAGGCAGTCCACGAGTCGCTCGACGAGGTAGACGGCCTCGGTGATGCGGAACGAGCACGCGTACGCCACGCCGCCCGGCGCCTTGTTCGTGTAGACCGCCGTCATCTTGCAGTACGCGGCCTCGAGGTCGTAGCTGCCAGTGAACACCCCGAAGAAGCCGGCCGGGTACTTCAGCGGCGCCGCGGTGCCGTTGAACGCACCGTGGTCGGCGAGGACGTCGGTGCGGACGGCGAGGATCTTGCCCTCGGACGTCGCGGCGATCTCGCCGACCATGATGTAGTCGCGCGCGAACCCGGTGCTGGTGAGGTTCTCGCTGCGGTCCTCCATCCACTTGACCGGCTTGCCGGTGAGCAGCGACCCGACGATCGCGCACACGTAGCCCGGGTAGATCGGCACCTTGTTGCCGAACCCGCCGCCGATGTCCGGCGAGATGACGCGGATCTTGTGTTCGGGCAGCCCGGCCACGAGCGCGTACAGGGTGCGGTGCGCGTGCGGGGCCTGGCTCGTGGACCACAGCGTCAGCTTGCCGTTCACCGCGTCGTAGTCGGCCACCGCGCCGCACGTCTCCATCGGCGCGGGATGCACGCGCGGATAGACGATCTCCTGCCGCACCACGACGTCGGCCCTCGCGAACACGGCCTCGGTGGCGTCGGAATCGCCCGTCTCCCAGTCGAAGCAGTGGTTGTCGGTCTTGCCGTCCAGGTCGGTGCGGATGACGGGGGCGTCGGGCGAGAGCGCGGTCCGCGCGTCGATGACCGGGTCGAGCGGCTCGTACTCGACGTCGATCAGCTCGAGCGCGTCGCGGGCCGAGTACCGATCCTCGGCCACGACGAACGCCACCTCCTGCCCCTGGAACCGCACCTTGTCCGTCGCGAGAACGGCCTGCACGTCGTTGGAGAGCGTCGGCATCCACGCCAGGCCCTTCTCCGCGAGGTCTGCACCGGTGACGACGGCCGAGACCTTGGGATGCGCCTGCGCGGCTGTCGTGTCCACCCGCGCCACGCGCGCGTGCGCGATCGGCGAGCGGAGAATCGCCAGGTGCAGCATGCCGGGCAGCTGGACGTCGTCGACGTAGTGCCCCTGGCCGCGGATGAACCGCGGGTCCTCCTTGCGCAGCATCCGGCCGTGCCCGCACGGCTTGCCGTCGTTGGAGGCGCTGTCCGGATCGACCGTCCCGGGCGTCTCGTCGAGTGTGGTCACGTCGTACCTCCCGTCGTAACGGTGTCGGTGGTGGCGCCGCCGTGCTCGGCGGCCCAGCGAACCGAGCGGACGATCGTGGTGTAGCCGGTGCAGCGGCAGATCTGCCCGGAGATGGCCTCCCGGATGGTCTGTTCGTCCGGGTCCGGATCGCGGTCGAGCAGCGCGCGGGCGGTGATCATCATGCCGGGCGTGCAGAAGCCGCACTGCAGTCCGTGACACTGCATGAACCCTTCCTGCACGGGATCGAGGACACCGTCCTGCGCCAGGCCCTCGACGGTGCGCACGGTGCGCCCGCCGGCCATGACCGCGAGCATCGTGCACGACTTCACCGGTTCGCCGTCCACCGACACCACGCACGTCCCGCAGTTGCTGGTGTCGCAGCCCCAGTGGGTTCCGGTGAGCCCCAGCCGGTCTCGCAGGAAGTGCACCAGCAGCATCCGCGGCTCGACGTCCTCGGTCACCTCGGTGCCGTTGACCGTCATCGTCACCTGCATCTCACGTCTCCGATCGTGTGGCGGTGGCCCGTTCGGCGGCGGTGCGCAGCGACCGGACGGTCAGTTCGTCGGCGAGGTGCCGCTTGTAGGCGGCGGTGCCGCGTGGGTCGGTGACCGGCTCGCACGCCTGCCCGGCGAGTTCACCGGCCCGCCGGAACGTCTCCTCGGTGGCGGGTTGCCCCCGCAGGAAGTCGCCGATGGCTGCCACCCGGTCCGCGTCCGGTTCCACCGCGGTGAGCCCCACGGACGCCTCATCGACCCGGTCGCCGTCCAACGACAGCGCCGCCCCGGCGGCCGCGATGGCCCAGTCCCCCACGCGCCGTTCCACTTTCGTGTACGCGCTCGCTCCGGAGCGCACCCGGGGGATCCGGACTTCGATCAGGATCTCGTTGCCCTGCACCGCGGTCTCGTACGGCCCGACGAGGAACTCGGCCATCGGGACCTCACGCACCCCGGTCGGCCCGCGGATCACACAGACGGCACCGACCACCGAGCACACGGTCGTCAGATCCTCGGCCGGATCGGCCTGGCACAGCGAGCCGCCGATGGTGCCACGGTTACGGACCACCGGGTCGGCGATCACCCGCTCGGCGTCCCGGAAGATGGGGAACACCGCGGCGAGCTCGTCGGACTCGAGGATCTGGCGGTGCCGAACCATCGCGCCGATGCGCACCACCTCACCCTCGACTGCGATGTGGCCGAGTTCGTCGACGAGGTCGTTGATGTCGATGAGGTACTCGGGGTTGGCCAGGCGCAGCTTCATCATCGGCAGCAGGCTGTGCCCGCCCGCGACGACCCGCGCCTCGTCCCCCAGTCGATCCAGCAGCGCGATCGCGTTCTCAACGTCGGTGGCGCGCTCGTATTCGAACAGTCCCGGAACCTGCATGTGGCACTCCTCACAGTGCGGGATGGTTCCAGCGTGTGCCCCTCCGGTCGCGGGCGTCAAGCACGATTCAGCGATCACTTGATCGCGGCGCCCACTCACCCGCCGTGATCATCCGGATTGTTCGTGATGGATGCGTCCGTGCAGGTCACGCAGGGGTCGGCCGTGTCCGCCCCACCTGCGCGCGATGATCTCGGCCGCGATCGAGACCGCGGTCTCCTCCGGGGTGCGCGCACCGAGGTCGAGCCCGATCGGGCTCGACAGCCGGGACAGCTCGTCGTCCGAGAGCCCGGCCTCGCGCAGCCGGGCGAGACGATCGCGGTGGGTGCGCTCGGACCCCATCGCCCCCACAAACCCCACCTCGGGGAGCCGCAGCGCGACCTCGAGCAGCGGAACGTCGAACTTGGGGTCGTGGGTGAGCACGCAGACGACGGTGCGGCCGTCGATCGCGCCGGCCTC
Organism: Prescottella soli; assembly: GCF_040024445.1. Classification (NCBI taxonomy): domain Bacteria; kingdom Bacillati; phylum Actinomycetota; class Actinomycetes; order Mycobacteriales; family Nocardiaceae; genus Rhodococcus; species Rhodococcus (subgen. Prescottella) soli. The sequence goes on along the minus strand of NZ_CP157276.1, from coordinate 4,988,782 downwards.
GGCCTGCGCCGTCAGGTACCGGTGCGGCCAGTCGACGATCACCTCGTCGGCGGTCGGGAACCGGCTCGCGGTCGCGAACACCTCCCGCGCGTCGCACACGGTGACGCGGTAGCCGAGGAAGGCGCCCTGCCGCGCGACCGCGACCGCGAAGTCGATCGCCCCGAACACCAGCATCCGCGGCGGCGGCGCGTGGCTCGCGACGAACACCCGCAGGCCCTGACCGCGGCGCTGCCCGTCCGGGCCGTACTCGAGGACGGCGGTCCGGCCGGCCGCGAGCAGACCGCGCCCGTCGTCGGTGACGGCCTGGTCGGCACGGGGCGAACCGAGCGTTCCGGTCGTCGTGTCCGGGCGCACGACGAGGTGGCGGCCGACCCACGCGCGATCGCTGTGATCGACGACGGTAGCCACCGCGACCGGCCGCTGCGCCTCGATGTCGGCGGCGACGGCGTCGAGATCCGGGAAGGTGCGGCGCGAGACGGGTTCGACGAACACGTCGAGGATGCCGCCGCACGTGAGCCCGACGGCGAACGCGTCCTCGTCGCTCACGCCGTACCGCTCGAGGACCGGATCGCCCGTTGCCACGACCTCCGACGCCAACTCGTACACCGCGCCCTCGACGCACCCGCCCGACACCGATCCGGCCACCCGGCCGTCCGGCGCGACCACCATCGCCGCCCCCGGATCCCGCGGCGCGGACCGGAACGTCGCCACTACGGTGCCCAATCCCGCGGTGTCGCCGGCCCGCCAGATTGCGAGCAGATCGGACAAGACGTCGCGCATCGCGTCAGCCTCCAGCCCCGGCCGTCGCCGCTGGTGAGACCGGTTCATTCGCCGGTTGCGGGCGGGGACGCCGTCGTAGGCTCGGGGCGTGACTCCCGCTCAACTGCGAGCCTATTCCGCGGTGGTGCGGCTCGGATCGGTTCGAGCGGCGGCGCGCGAATTGGGCATGACGGATTCGGGCGTCTCGATGCATATCGCCCAGCTCCGCAAGGAACTCGACGACCCGCTGTACAGTCGCCGACCGTCCGGTCTGGCCTTCACCCCTGGCGGGCTGCGCCTCGCGAGCCGGGCCGTCGAGATCCTCGGACTGCAGCGACAGACGGCGCTCGAGGTGAGCCAGGCCGGGCACGGGCGACGCCTGCTCCGGATCGCCGCGTCGCCGCTGTTTGCCGAGCACGCCGCGCCCGGCCTCATCGACCTGTTCGCGGGGCGCGCGAAGGACCTCTCCGTCGAGTTGAGCGTCCACCCGGTCCGACAGTTCGGGAGTCTCATCTCGTCGCGGGCCGTCGACGTCGCGCTGGGCCCCCGGGTGCTCGGCGAACACCAGCCGCTGTGCGTGCACCCATTCCTGCACTACGAAGTGCTGACCGTGTGCGCGCCGGAACATCCGATGGCGCACACCCGTCCCACGCTGCAGCGACTACGGGAACAGCCGTGGTTCCTCGGGCCGTCCGCCGCCGGCGGCGACGGGGTGATGCGTCACCTGCTGCGTGTCCTCGACATCCCCCGGGACCGGCAGCGGATCTTCCAGAGCGACGCCGCCGCCGTCGAGGCAGTCCGCCGATCGTCCGCACTGACGCTGACACTCGGCTTCGCCGTCAGCGACGAGCTGTCCGACGGCACACTCGGACTCGTCGAGGGACCGGACCTGCGCGCCGCCGGCGAGTGGTGCGCCACGACACTGCACCACCAGCACCTCCAGCCAGCCGCGTCCGAACTGCTGCACTTCGTCAGCACCCCCCGATGCATCCACGCCATGATCCGCGGCACCGGTGTCGAGGTCACCCACTTCAAGCCGAAGGTCCACGTGACGCTCTGGAGTTGACGCCACACGCCACCCGGATGCACAGGGCACCGCCGTTCAGCGGGTATGCTCTTGGCCGCGCCTCCGTAGCTCAGTTGGATAGAGCAAGAGCCTTCTAATCTCTAGGTCGCAGGTTCGATTCCTGCCGGGGGCACTTCAGAGGGTGATTTCGCCCGACCTCCCGACCCGGTCCACCGGTTGTTCAGCCGGCGGCCGTTACAGACGGCTCGTTCTCGGTGTGGAGTCCGGCATCGTCACCCGCATCCGCGTGGCGTTGAGCGCAGCAACGTCGACATGTGCACGGGGAGACGTGGGCACGGCGAGCGGCACGGGCGCGGTTCGCGTCGATCTCGTTGGAGTCCAACCGGTCCGGCCGACGAACCACCCGTCAAGGGTCGGTAACGATCGACGACCGCAGAACGACATTGGCGATGTGTGAGTCGCTCGTGCGGTTCGGCGTCACGCACGACCAGGGGTCGTCATTCGACGGAGGGGGAAGCATGGCCGTTGTGAAGAAGTGTGCCGCCGGCACCTCAACCCCGGCAACCCTGCCGTTCAGCGGATTCCGCGGACTGACCGGCATCGAACTCGACGGCGGCCGCGTCTACATCGCCGACTGAGCCCACTGATCCGCTGACGGACACGACAGTCGCGCTGCAAAGCACCAGAATCGGAGAGAAACAGCATGAGGAAGTTCATCGGGGGACGCAGCGCGATCGCGGTTGCCGCACTGGCCGCGACGACGATGCTCGGCTCCGGAACGGCGGGCGCGGCACCGGTGCCGGTACGCGCACTGGACACGTGGGCGCTGTCGGACGACATCGGCCGGTGCGGCATCGTCCGTATCCCGATGACGGTGGGTCTATCCAGCGGATGGCCCGGCGGCGAAGCCTACATCCTGCTGTCCCCGGAGTTCTACGGCCCGGACCTGACCCACCAGGTGGCCCCGTGCATGATCCCGGTGACCGTGCACTGGGAGAACCTCGACACCGGCGGCACCGGCAGTCGCACCGTGTACCCGATGGACAGCCGGGAGAACCGCGTCTACCAGACCTCGGGGAACGCCGCGTATGTCGCGTCGGGGTTCGGGCGGGTCCGGTTCTGGCTCAGCACCGGGACCCCGCACGTGTCGGCGCCGCCGATCGAGGCCGTCGTATCGCTCTGATCCGACCCGGCACCAGCCGGGGCGGGCTCACACGACGGAGAAGGAGGCCGGCAGCGGCGTCCGGCCGGTCAAAGCCATCAGCACGGTGGCGCCGTCACCGATCGCCACCGCGATTCGCGCCGCCAGCTCGGTTGTCTCCGCGAGGACATCGTCGGGAAGCGCGAAGGGGACCTCCGCGGCAGCAGCAATGTCGAGACTGTGGACGGCGAGCTCGAAGGTTCGAGTCGGCAGATACGAATGCAGCCGCATCCCCAGTCCACCGATCACCTGGATCAGGCGATCTTCGCCATCCCCGAGCTGAGCGAACACGACCCCCAGAAGAGCGTCGACCGAGACTGCGGGGTCGGCACCGAGATCGACACCGGCTTGGCGACCGCGTTCGACCACCGCGGCCGGATCGACAGCCGACACCGCGGCCCTCGCACGGGCGTAGTACTGCTCAGGGCTGGCGATGTCGACAGTCTCGGCAGTGCTCTCCAGGTACGTCCCCACCGTTGTCAATGCCCGCGATGCGTGACCCACCAGCGACCGGAGATCCCACTCTCCCAGACCCGGTCCGTCCCACCGATCCTCGGGGATCGCGTGAACCAGCGTCGAAAAGCTCTGCGCCGCTGACACATAGGTCGCCACCGGTGTATCCACAATTCCCCTAGGTTCGAACGCTCCGATCAGAACTCGAGCGCTACCCCAGCTTCCAATTTCCGAACAACAGTGAAACACCCTCAGCTTGGTGGTTCCGGGGACGACGCCGAGCTGCCGCCAAGCAGAATCGTGCTGATCAGGTTCGGATCGTCGGTCATCGGCACGTGTCCGATCCCGGGCAAGACCAACACCCGCGCTTGCGGGAAGATCCTGCGTACTCGACGGGCCTGATACACCGGCAGAATCATGTCCCGCCGGCCCCACGCAACGGTGACCGGAACTGCCGGATCGACGACCGGCGGAAAGCCGAACGAGGCGGTCATCGCGCGGTCCAGCAGGGCGTTCGTGGCGAGCGAATGGGCGCCGATCACGGCGTCCTCGTACGACACCCGGCTCGGGTGCCCGTAGAACGCGGCGAGTGCGGGATAGCGCATGGCCTTGTATCGCATGGCTTTCGGCAGCCTCGGCCCCATTGCCCGGGCGAATCCACGCAGCGTCCGAAACGTCAGGCTTGTGCGAACCTGATCGGCATGGCTGACGAAGAAGCCTGCCGGTGAGAGCGCGGTGGCCGACGCAACCTCGCCGCGAGCCGCGACGGCGAGCCAACCCCCGAGAGAGTTCCCGGCAATGTGCGGACGTTCCCCCGCCGGTGTCACCGATCGGACGAAATCGCTCAACTCCCCGAGGATCTGACCCAACACGTCAGGCCCGTCCGCGAGGGCCGCAGACTCCCCGTGGCCGGGAAGGTCGACAGTGACAACCCGGCGATAGGGCGTCAGCTGATCCAGCAGCGCGCTCCAGGCCTGCCGACGATCCACCACCCCGTGAACGAGGACCAGCGTGGGCCCGGAACCGGCGACGTCATGGCGCAGTTCCATGGGCAGATGTTACCGCCGACACGCCCTCGCCCGACTCGATCGGGCCGCCGAACATTTCCTCATGAGTGGACTGCGGCACGGACGGGGCAACCCGTCACCTGACCGTGCAGCAGGCCCGCTCGAGGAGCAGTCGCGTCGGATCCGGCGCGGGTTAGCGCCGCTTTCGCCAGTCGTGCTCCTCGGCCCCTACTACGCGGGCCGGGCAAGTGGGCCGATACCGGATCCGGACGAAACCCGCGCACGACTTACGGCGATGGTTCACGAGACCCTGATCGAGCGGGCGCTGCTCCGCGCCGGAACCGACGAGGTTGTGACCTTGCCGGCGATCGAACTCGGGGATCGCGCAATCGAATTGGCGTATGCTCGGGCGCCGGACGGTGACCGAGCGGTTCTGACCGAAGGTGTGGTGGCGTTGACTCGATATCTGAAGACGTCCGGTATGCGTAGGACGACGGTGGTCAGTGCTCTGTTGGCCCTCACCCTTGCTGCGGGAGGTGGGGCAGCGCAGGCCAAGCCGACGTATCCCGTCCCGCATGGCTATCCCGACGGTGTGGCAGCACAGCTCACCCACCCGGGGCAGGCGCCGCCGGGAGCGAACGACATGTCGTGCAAGCCGAGTCGTGAGCATCCGAATCCTGTTGTCCTGCTGAACGGTTTTGCCTCGACCGACACCTTGGCCTGGCAGACGCTATCGCCGCTGCTGGCCAACGACGGGTACTGCGTCTTCAGCACCACCATCGGCAAGACCACGTTCGGTGACTACGGCGGATTCGCCAGCGTGCAGGACAGCGCCCGCGAAGTCGACGCGTTCGTCACACGAGTGCGGGAAGCGAACAGCGCCGCCAAGGTCGACATCGTCGCGCACTCGGTCGGCGGGGCGGTCGGCTTCTGGTACCTCTCCGAACTCGGTGGGGCGCAATCGGTTCGCAACCTCGTGAGTCTCGGAACTCCGTTCCACGGATCCGATCTCGACGGGATGGCCAGTCTGTTGACGATTACGGGTGCGGCGGAAGGGCTTTCGCGGGTGTGTGCGCAGTGCCGCCAGCTGGCAGCCGCGTCGCCGTTCCTCGCCGAGCTGAATCCCGACCCGGCGCGGATACCGGATGTGCATTTCACCGACATCGTGTCCCGATACGACGAGATCGCGACGCCGTACCTCACCGGACTGCTATCGGATGGTCCGAACGTACGAAACGAGGTCCTGCAAGATCGGTGCGCCACCGACTACGCAGATCATTTGCAGCTGCCGTACGACCCAGTGGCGATCGAGGTGGTGCAGGAGGCGCTGAATCCAGGGCGGGGTGAGAGGGCGGTTTGTCCGGTGGTGTTGCCGGCGCCTGTGGGAACTGTGAGCTGACCAGGCCCCGTTGGAATTCGCGCCGCAGTGACCACAGCCGTTGTCGCGGCCGTTGCCGCAGATTCTTCACTGGCGCCCCCCGGCCACCTCGTCGGGCGCCCCTGCGAACGCCAGGGTGCGGTACGTCGCGCTCGGTGATTCCCGCGCCGCCGGACCGTCGCTCGACCGGATCGCGGAGACTATGTACCTGGCTGAGGTGCCTCACCAGACAGGAGACAAGCTCTAGCCGAATCGGACGTTGCTGATGTCGATGGAGACCATCACCAGTCCCGGCCAAGCCCGTCCCTGCTCGTCGCGGCGGAAGGCGCGACGAGCGGAGGGCAGGCGGATTCCGTCGGCTTCGATGATGTTGTAGACGTATTGCGCGACAGCGAAGCCGCCGGCGATGTCGACGTGGTAATCGTGGCGGCGCAGCAGGTTGTCGGAGCCGAAGTAGAACTGCTGGTGCGTGCTGTGGCTGGGGTTGCCGTCGGGGAAGGTGACGTCCAGGCCGCGCCAAACTTGGTCGCGTTCGTGCCAGGGCTCGATCTCGGCGACCTCGAAGCCCGGCATGGTGAACAGGAACGGCGTGGTGAAGTACGTCCACATCGCGTAGCCGTTGAAGTAGGCCCGGTCCAGGGCGTCCCACGGGGTTTCCAGCTCGTGGCCGGCGAATGCCTCGCGGGGGTGGTCGCGTTCGGCGACGATCCGGCCGTCGAGTTTCTCGATGGTCAGGCGTTCGGGGGTGAAGTCGGTCTTCTGGTCGAGCGCTCCGAACGGCTCCAACGAACAGCGTTCCTCGTGCAGCCACACGGACTGTTCACGCGGGGCCGGGTCTTGGGGCACGCCCTTGATCACGAACAGGTCGCCACCGCTGACCACGGTACCGCGCACCCTGGTGAAGGCGTTCCAGCGCTCGAGCCCGCCGTGGGCTTCGACGACATCGGCGAGCAGGTCGGTCATCTCGGATCACCTACCCACCGGCTCGCCGAGCGCAGCAGGCTCGGCGGATGACGGCAACGGAACGTGGGTGGCCGGACGGGTCCTTCATCGGGACCTCCTTGGCAGAGTCATCGAGAGCTCACCACTGCCAACCCTGCCACTTCGATCCGAGGCTTTCAGCCATAGTCAGCAATCGGCATCAGGTCGACACCGGTCGGCGGCTCGATGCGCCGTAGCGTCCCATCGAACGATGTCACGTAGAGCGCCCAGCCGTCACCGGCCCTCCCGATACGTACCGAACTGGGCCCCTGCCACCCGTTCGAGAGCCCCGACGCGACGACACACGTCGCGCCGCTCTCCGGGTCGACGCTGTAGATTGCGCCCTCGATATGGGCTGCGACATACAGTATTCCGGCCCGTGACATCGTCAGATCGTCTGCGCCTGGCAGCACTCCAGGGATCCTCGTGACGACCGCCCAATGCGCCGGATCATCTAGCGGCAGCCGGTAGATCTGTCCGGTGAACAGATCGTCGGTGTAGACGAACCGCCCATCAGGGCTCGAGGCCAACCCCTCCCCTCGCGGCACCGGCGACCAGTTCGATTCGACGTATCCCGATTCGGATCGATAGCGAGTCACGCCCATCGGCGGTCCACCCTCGGTGCCGACCCAGGTCGTCAACAAGTCCCCGTCCGGAAGTCGCAGCAGCCCGTTCCCTCCGAGCGGTCCCCGGTCGACCAATTGACCTGTCTCGGTGTCCAATTGCCACAGTTTGCCGTCCTGCCGCGTCAGGAAATAAAGATCCGATCCGTCGAGCTGCAACCCGCCGGGGGCGGCCAGGTTCTCGACCACCGTGTTCACACGGCCGTCGGCGTCGACGTGGTAGACCTTCGAGTCGCCGGCCAGATAGAAGCCGCCCTCCGCGTCCGGTTCGAGGTTCTCCAGCTGTTCCAACCCCTGCGCCACGGTTTCGACCTGCCAGTCGCCACAATCCGCAGCGAAGGACGATCCGTGCGCCGGCGTCGCCATCACGGCGCTCACAGCCGCAAGTGCCACCGAAATCCCCAGCCACCGAGTCGATCTACCGAACCTCCCCATAGCGCGCAACATACTGCACAGCCCTCGACGCGGGGCCGTATTCGAACACGAACGCGGCCCGCCCCGGGATGCCGGGGACGGGCCGCGTCTCACGAATTCGGCGAACTCACTGACCGTCGACAGTCTCGACGAATCCCTCGGGAGTATCGAAGCCCTCGAGCTTCTGCTCGCCGGTGGCGGCCGGGTCCGGGCGGTCGAGCTGATCGGTCGCCGACATGGAGATCCGCCGCAGGTCGGTGCGCATGTAGATCACGTTGTACCGGTCCCACGTCGTCAGCACGAAGTACAGGTCCGGGCCGGTCGACCACGGGTGCATGAACCCGCCGTACAGACCCGGCAACGTAGCCGAACCGATGAGCGTCTGGCTCCCGCTCCACGGCCCCTCCGGCTTGTCTGCCTGCCGGATCTTCAGGCCCTCCACGTCCGTGTACATCGCGACATACTTCTGCAGGTAGTCGTTCCACTGCACCGACAGCTCGCTGACGGGGGCCTTGATCACCGGCGTCGCCTTGGTGATGTCAGATACCCAGGCGGTACCTGTCCAGTACTCGTACTTGGCCGGATCAACGATATCGGTGGTGTTCGCCAGCACACGGGCAAGCCGTGCCGCACCGGAACGCCCTGAGGGAGTGCCGAATTCGTAGACGTAGCCGTCGCCGCGGTCCGGCACGAACGCACTCATCTGCCAGTCCGCGTTGTTCTTCGAGAACGCCGGAATGTCGTCGACACCGGGGATTGGAACCGGGGTGTCGAAGACGCCTTCCCGATTGACCCGTACGGTCCTCAGATCGGTCTCCCAGGTGTTGCCTTTGTCGAGGGAAACGGCTAGTCCGGAGTAGTTCGTGGTCCACTCACCGGGCGTGTCCCACGACCGGACAGACATCCACCGCACGTATTGCACACCGCCGACTGACACACCGCCCGTGGGGATGACGGTGAACTCCGGCAGGCGCCCCGGCCCGTCGGAGAGCAGGCCCTTGATCACCTGCTTCGAGAAGTTCTCCGCCGGCGGCGGGGCGAGCGGCGAGCTGTCGATCCGCATACCGTCGCCCAGGCTGTTGTCGGTGCTGCGGAACAGGACGTTGCTCCGCCACTGGTCGCCCTCGATGCCGCAGTCGCCGACGGTGTCGCCGAAGAGCATCATGACGTTGCGCTCGGAGCCGGTCTTGCCGTTGTCCCACATGATGCCGAGGTCGGTGCCCGAGACGCTGTACTTCTCGATGCTCTTGTTTGGGCTACCCGGCCCCGTGACCATCTCGAGAGCCTTGGTGCGACCGGTGAGCACCGGAAGTGCACCGTTGGGCGCGCCGGTGATCCACGGCAGCGAGTTCATCAACGACCCTGTGGCGCTACCCAGGCTGCCCGAGCTCAGGCTGCCGGAACTCCCGGCGCTACCCGAACTCCCGGAGCTGCCGAGGCTGCCCGAGCTGCCGAGACTTCCGCTGCCGTTGCCGTTCTGACCGCACGGTCCACCGACCGCACCGGCCGGCGTCGCCATCCCGACCGACAGACCGACCGTCAGTGCGGCCGCCGACAATGCGGCGGTCCACCCCCGATTCACCACTCTCACAGACTGCTTCCTTCCAGCTAGTGGGAGGCAATCCGTGCGCAGCCCATCGCGCTCTCCCCCCGAAGATGTGCATCGATCAACAGCAAACCATGTCATACCCAAGACGTGCGCGTTACCGATGTGATTGATGTGAAAATTGAGACTCGCCCGAGGGAGCCGATTCCCCGCCCCGTGCCGGGATCACCGACCGGGTTCAGGCGCCATTTCCCCAGGTGCGCAACGCCTGTAACACGATGTTTACACGTGGCTAATCTCACTTTCCCCTGGTAACCGTCGAATTCGCCCTACTTCGCGGACTAGCCTGTAACAGAAAGATTAAAAAGTTCTCACGGAATCAGGTAGGTGAAAGTTGTCTGTACGCGACCGCGTCGAGGAGATCTACAAGCAGGTACTCCTTCGCAATGCTGGCGAGCCGGAGTTCCACCAGGCGGTCGCCGAGGTCTTCGAGTCGCTCACCGTGGTGCTCGATCGACACCCCAACTACGCCGATGACGCCCTGATCGAGCGCCTCTGCGAGCCCGAGCGGCAGATCATCTTCCGTGTTCCGTGGCAGGACGACAACGGAAACATCCACGTCAACCGCGGTTTCCGCGTGCAGTACAACAGCATGCTCGGCCCCTACAAGGGCGGCCTGCGCTTCCACCCGAGCGTCAACCTCGGCATCGTCAAGTTCCTCGGCTTCGAGCAGATCTTCAAGAACTCCCTCACCGGCCTGCCCATCGGCGGCGGCAAGGGCGGTTCGGACTTCGACCCCAAGGGCAAGTCCGAGTCCGAGATCATGCGCTTCTGCCAGTCGTTCATGACCGAGCTGCAGCGCCACATCGGCGAGTACACCGACGTCCCGGCGGGTGACATCGGCGTCGGCGGCCGCGAGATCGGCTACCTGTTCGGCCAGTACAAGCGCCTCAACAACCGGTACGAGTCGGGCGTCCTCACCGGCAAGGGCCTCACCTGGGGCGGATCGATGGTCCGCAAGGAGGCCACCGGCTACGGCGCGGCGTACTTCGTCGCCGAGATGATGGCCGCGAAGGGCGAGAGCCTCGAGGGCAAGAAGGCCGTCGTGTCGGGCTCCGGCAACGTCGCCATCTACGCGATCGAGAAGATGCACCAGCTCGGCGGCACGGCCATCGCCTGCTCCGACTCCTCCGGCTACATCGTCGACAACAACGGCATCGACCTCGACCTGCTCAAGGAGATCAAGGAGGTCCGTCGCGGCCGCATCTCCGAGTACGTCGACGAGCGCAAGGACGCCCAGTTCTTCGCGGGCGGCAACATCTGGAACGTGCCGTGTGAGATCGCGCTGCCGTGTGCCACCCAGAACGAGCTGGACGACGTCTCCGCGAAGACCCTGGTGAGCAACGGCGTCAAGGCCGTCGCCGAGGGCGCCAACATGCCCACCACCCCGGGCGGCATCGCGGTGTTCCGCGAGGCCGGCGTCGCGTTCGCTCCCGGCAAGGCCGCCAACGCCGGTGGCGTCGCCACCTCCGCGCTGGAGATGCAGCAGAACGCCTCGCGCGACTCGTGGAGCTTCTCCTACACGGACGAGCGCCTGTCGAAGATCATGCGCGACATCCACCACCGCTGCTCCACCACGGCCGAGGAGTACGGCAAGCCGGGCGACTACGTCCTGGGCGCCAACATCGCCGGCTTCGTGAAGGTGGCCGACGCGATGTTCGCGCTCGGCGTCATCTGATCTGCACCGACACCCGGGACGGGCCCGGCATCGCACCACCGCGATGCCGGGCCCGTCCCGTCTCGTCACCCGGTGGCGCGAGCACTTGCGCCGGAACCCGGCGCACACGTCACCGTTCCACTACCGTGTCTCCCCATGACCGCCGACTCCCGGATCGACCGAGTTCGCCTGGGCGACCTGACATTCGACGTCACCGTCGCCGGCCCGGACGACGGGATCCCGATCGTGATGCTGCACGGGTTCCCCGAGAGCTCGGCGGCCTGGCGCCCGATCACCCCACGCCTGCTCGCCGCGGGCATGCGTGTCATCGCACCGAATCAGCGCGGTTACTCCCCTGACGCCCGGCCGCCGGCGGTCGAGGACTACCGCTTCGATCACCTCGTCGACGACGTCGTCGGCCTGCTCGACGCCTACGACCTCGACTCCGCGCACCTGGTGGGCCACGACTGGGGCGCGGCCATCGCATGGCAGGTCGCGGGACGGCACCCGGACCGGATCCGCAGCCTCACCGCGGTGTCGGTGCCGCACGCGGCCGCGATCGGATGGGCCCTGCGCGAGGACGCCGATCAGCAGCGCCGATCCGCTTACGTCGGCCTGCTCCGAGAGGAGGGAACGGCCGAAACGTTTCTGCTCGAAGATGATTCGCGGCGCCTACGCGGGGCGTTCGGCGACGCCACCGACCCGGACCTGATCGAGGAACACGTGCGGCTGCTGTCGCAGCCGGGAGCGCTGACCGCGACGCTCAACTGGTACCGAGCCCTGGTTCGCGCCTTCAGTGACCTGCCGCCGGTGCGGGTGCCGACCACGTACGTGTGGGGCACCGCGGACCCGACCCTGGGCCCCGCGGCGGCGCGGCGGTGCAGCGAGTTCGTCGACGCCCCCTACCGATTCATCGTCCTCGACGGCGCCGGCCACTGGATCCCTGAGGAGAACCAGGACGCCCTGGCCGACGCGATCCTGGCGCGGGTGTCGCTCAGCTGAGGCTCACCCCAGCAACACCTCGAGTTCGTCGACCACCGCGTCGAGCGGACGCGAGGTCCCCTGCGCCTGCGCCATCACCAGCGCACCCTCGAGCGCGCTGACGATCAGCACCGACAGCGAGGCCGCGCGGTCCCGGGCGACGCCGTCGTCGACGAGACTCGCGGCGATCAGCCCGCACCACTCGGCGAACGTGGTCCCCGCGACCTCGCGGGCGCCGCGCTCGGTGCCGAGCGCCGCCGCGACGATCGGGCAACCCGCGGCGTAGTCGGTGGCCTCGAGGCCCCGCCGCCACAGGTCGACGAGTTCCCGCAACGCGGACACGGTGTCGCCGGACACGAGGACCCGGGCCACACCCCGACCGAGATAGGCGGCGGCGGACCTCGTGGCCTCCTCCACGAGCTGGGACTTGCCGTCGGGGAAGTGGTGGTAGATCGATCCGCGCGGGGCGCCACTGTGGGCGAGCACGTCGGTGAACGACGTCGCCGCCACGCCCTGCTCGCGGATCAAGGCGACGGCGCTGTCGATCATCGCCGCGCGCGGACCACCTGCGGGATCCTGCCGCCTCGCCATGTCGTCGCCCTTCTCTCGCACGGTTGCCGGTCGTTGCTATGTATGTTGTCATACCTAGAATCGGATCGTCACCCGTCAGGAGCCGAAGTGACCCAGATTGTCGCACCCACGCACCCGTTCGACGCGGCCGTCGAACTCGTTGCGGCGGAAGGCGCGGGTGTCTTCCGCGGCCACACCTCCCCCGCGTACGCGAACATGGTCGGCCCGTTCGGCGGCATCACCGCCGCGACGCTGCTGCGCGCCGTGCAGCGGCACCCCGAATCCCTCGGCGATCCGCTGTCGTTGACCGTGAACTTCGCGGGCCCCATCGCGGACGGCGAGTTCGAGGTCACGGCGCGCCCGACGCGCACCAACCGCTCGACGCAGCACTGGAACGTCGAACTGACCCAGGACGGCGCCGTCACCACCACCGCCACCGCCGTGTTCGGCTACCGTCGCGAGACGTGGTCGTCCACCGAGATCGCGGCGCCGTCGGTGCCCGCGTTCGACGACGTTGCCGCGCAGCCGTTCCCCGACTTCATCGCATGGGCACGCAACTACGACCTGCGGTTCGTCGAGGGCCCGGTCCCCGCCCCCGAGGACGGCGGCCGGCCCGACTCGACGAGCACCCTGTGGGTCCGCGACAATCCGCCCCGGCCGCTGGACTTCCCGGCGCTGACGTCGTTGTGCGACGTCTTCTACCCGCGGGCCTTCCTGCGCCTGGGCCGGTACCTGCCGGCGGGCACCGTGTCGCTCACGGTGTACTTCCACGCCGACGCGACGATGCTCGCGGCGCAGGCGGACGACGCCGTCCTCGGCTCCGCCCGGGCGCAGCGGTTCGGCAAGGGCTACTTCGACCAGTCCGGCGAGATCTGGGGCCGCGACGGCGCCCTGCTCGCGACGACGCACCAGATGGTCTACTTCAAGGCCTGACCTCCCGTGGCCGAATGTCACACGCGTTCCGTTGGACCGAACCGATGTGGCATTCGGCCATCAGCCCGGGAGCGGACTCGCGACCTCCCGCTCCGGCGCCCGCACCCCCAGTAGCGCGACGAGCCCCACGCCCAGCACCACCAGCAGCCCGACGATGCCGGCGCGGTCGGCACCGAACCACCACGCGAAGAGGCCGAACAGGGTGGGCGCCAGGAACGACACCGCCCGGCCCGTCGTGGCGTACAGCCCGAACATCTGACCTTCGCGTCCGGGTGGAGTGATCCGGGCCAGGAAGGTCCGGGCCGACGACTGCGCCGGGCCGACGAACAGGCACAACAGCAGCCCGAAGATCCAGAACAGCAGGGTCCCGGAGATCACCAGCAGCACGGCACCGACGCCGATCATCGCGGCCAGCGACCCGACGATGACGATCTTGGGCCCGATCCGGTCGTCGAAGCGTCCGGCCACGATCGCACCCAGTGCGGCAACGACGTTCGCGGCGACGCCGAACAGCAGGACGCTGTCGGACGCGAGGCCGTACACGTTGACCGCCAGCACGGCACCGAAGGTGAAGACCCCGGCCAGCCCGTCGCGGAACAGCGCGCTGGCGATCAGGAAGCCGACGGTTCGGCGGTCGACGGCCCACAGTTCGCGCACGTCCCGCCACAGCACCCGGTACGAGTCGACGAATCCGGCCTTGGCGGCACCGGGGTCGGCGGACGTGCGCGGCGCTTCGGGAACCATGAGCAGCACCGGGATCGCGAACACCGCGAGCCACACCGCGGCCAGCAGTGCGACGAGCCGGATGTTGAGCCCGCCGTCGGTGGTGATGCCGAGGAACCCGCGGGTGTTGCCGTCGCCCGCGATGAAGCCGGAGTAGCACACGAGCAGCAGCACGATGCCACCGAAATATCCCATCGCCCAACCGAACCCGGAGACCCTGCCGATGTTCTCCGGCGTCGACACCTGCCGCATCATCGCGTTGTACGGCACGCCGGCGAGTTCGAAGATCACCGACGCGAACCCCAGCAGCACGAGCCCGAACCACAGGTAGCGGTAGTCGTCGACGACGAAGAACATCCCCGCCATCGCCGCCACGGTCAGGAACGTCAGGACCGCGAGCGAGCGTTTGCGTCGGCCCGTCGCATCGAACCGCTGTCCGCTCACCGGCGCCAGCACCGCGATGAAGAAGCCCGCGATGCCCAGCGACCAGCCCAGCCACGTGCTCGCCGACACCGAGCCCGGCAGGTCCTTGCCGACGGCGTCGGTGAGATACACCGAGAACACGAACGTGAGGATGACTGCGTTGAACGCCGCGCCGCCCCAATCCCACAGCCCCCACGCGGCGATCTGTCGTCGCGTCGCCGCCTGACCGATGCCCGCCTCCCGAGCCACGCCGCTGCTCATGGCCGCGAGCCTAACCGCGTGGGGACGCATGTCACCGACGACCGTCGGGGCGCGCCCCGGCTGAACGGCGGCTGCCGGCCGCCCGCGCCTTCTAACGGTCGGCTAAGAATTGACTGACGGTGGCCTAGTTTTCGGCTTCTACCTTGGTCTTCGCCGGAGCCACGAGGGCATTCGGACATCAACTCGAGGAGCTGAGTATGCGCAAGACTTTCACCCAGGGTTCGCTGCACCGTCGCATCGGAATCGCCGCCATGGCCGTGGCCGCAGCCGGCGTGGTCGCGGTGCCCGGTGTCGCATGGGCGAGCAACGGAATCTCGACCGGTTCGTCGGGACCGGTCGCGATCGAGCAGGGCCTGCCGGAACGGACGGGAACGGCGCCCGAGTGCGCGAAGGAGACGGCGCCTGCTGCAATCACGACCGAGGCGATCCAGATCAGCGAGGAGGAGGCGCAAAAGTTGCGCGCCGAGCAGAGCGCTGCCGAGGGCATCGCCGTGACTGTCAGCGTGCCCGCCCAGATCGTCGCGCCCGCCGCTCAGCCCGATCGGCAGGACGCCGTCGCCGACGCCACGTCCTGCTGACGCCTCGGCGCCGCCGGCACCCCGGGTCGGGTGATTGATTCCGCCCGCATCCTGGAAGTCGACGACGACGCGACGGTGCTCGCCGCGTTGGAGCGGGGGCTCCGTCTGTCGGGTTTCGACATCGAGACCGCGGCAGACGGGGTCTTCGCCCTGCGAGCCGTGCGGGCGATGGGCAACCACGTGCCGATCTGGGATGCCGATGAGGATTCCGCTGACGCGGCCTCCCGGCTGACGACCGCTCGGTCTATTCATCCAGTTGCATACTCACCTCGTTGCATACACAATGATGTCGTGGCACTGGAACACGCGATACTCGTCTCCCTCAGCGAGCAGTCCGGCTCGGGGTACGAACTCGCGCGCCGCTTCGACAAGTCGATCGGCTTCTTCTGGAGCGCCACCCACCAGCAGATCTACCGCGTACTCAAGCGGATGGACGACGCCGGCTGGGTCACGGGCGAATCGATCGCACAGGACGGCCGCCCGGACAAGAAGGTGTACCGAGTCGGGGCCGCCGGCCGGGCCGAACTGGCCCGCTGGATCGCCGAGCCCACCGAACCCGGGCACCTGCGAAACGAACTCGCCGTGAAGATCCGCGGCGCCTCGTACGGGGACATGGCATCGCTGCTCGCCGAGGTGCGGCGGCACCGCGACGAGCATGTCGCCCGCCTGGACCTGTACCGCCGCATCGAACAACACGACTTCCCCGGATCCCGTCCCCGCAGCGGCCGCGCCCTGCACCAGTACCTCGTCCTGCGCGGCGGCATCCGTGTCGAGGAGGGGTTCGCCGACTGGTGCACCGAGGTGCTGGAGGCCCTCGCGGCCGAGGCATACCCGGAAGTCCTGACCCGACCGAAAGGCCAGGTATGACTTCACAATTCCCGCACCTGCTCGAACCGTTGGACCTCGGATTCACGACGTTGAAGAACCGCGTGATCATGGGGTCGATGCACACCGGGCTCGAGGACCGCGCGAAGAACACCGCCCGCCTGGCCGAGTTCTACGCCGAACGCGCCCGCGGCGGCGTCGGCCTGATCGTCACGGGCGGCTACGCCCCCAACCGCACCGGATGGCTGTTGCCGTTCGGCGCCAAGCTCACCAACCGGATGGAGGCCCACCGGCACCGCACCGTCACGAAGGCGGTGCACGACGCGGGCGGCAAGATCGCGCTGCAGATCCTGCACGCCGGCCGCTACAGCTACCAGCCGCTGAGCGTCAGCGCGTCGTCGATCAAGGCCCCCATCAACCCATTTCGGCCGAGGCGCCTCACGAGCCGTGGCGTGCGGTGGCAGATCCGCAACTTCGTCCGCTGCGCCCGACTGGCGCAGACAGCGGGATACGACGGCGTCGAGATCATGGGCGGCGAGGGATACTTCATCAACCAGTTCCTGTGCGATCGCACCAACAAGCGCACCGACGAGTGGGGCGGCACGCCGGACAGGCGTCGCCGCATGGCCGTGGAGATCGTGCGGCGGACCCGCGCCGCGGTGGGGCCCAACTTCGTGATCCTGTTCCGACTGTCGATGGCCGACCTCGTCGAGGGCGGGCAGAGCTGGGACGAGATCGTCGCGCTCGCACAGGAAGTCGAGTCCGCCGGGGCGACGATCATCAACACCGACATCGGCTGGCACGAGTCCCGGGTGCCGACGATCGTGACGTCGGTGCCGCGCGCGGCGTTCGTCGACGTCACCGAGAAGCTTGCCGAGCACGTCTCGATTCCGGTCGTCGCGTCGAACCGGATCAACATGCCCGAGGTGGCCGAGGAGATCCTCACCCGCGGTGAGGTGCAACTGATCTCGATGGCCCGGCCGATGCTCGCCGACCCGATGTGGGTGCGCAAGGCCGAAGCCGGCGCGCCCGACGAGATCAACACGTGCATCGCGTGCAACCAGGCGTGTCTCGACCACGCATTCGTGAACAAGCACGTCTCGTGCCTGCTGAACCCGCGCGCCGGCCGCGAGACCGAACTGACGCTGCTGCCCACCCGCCGGAAGAAGAACCTCGCCGTGGTCGGCGCCGGCCCCGCGGGCCTGTCCGCGGCGCTGAACCTGGCCCAGCGCGGTCACGCCGTCACGCTGTTCGAGGCGCGGGACGACATCGGCGGCCAGTTCGGGATCGCGCAGAAGATCCCCGGCAAGGAGGAGTTCGCCGAGACCATCCGCTACTTCCGCCGCCAGCTCGACCTCGCCGGCGTCGACGTGCGGCTCGGCACGCGCGTCGAGGCGGCCGAGCTGATCGCATCCGGCTACGACGAGGTGGTGATCGCCACCGGTGTCGTTCCGCGCGTGCCCGACATCCCCGGCATCGACCACCCGAAGGTGCTCTCGTACGCCGAAGTGGTCCGCGACGGGAGGCCCGTCGGAAAGTCCGTCGCGGTGATCGGCGCGGGCGGCATCGGCGTCGACGTCAGCGAGTTCCTCACGCACGAGCACTCCCCCACCCTCGATGTGAAGGAGTGGAAGCAGGAGTGGGGTGTCACCGATCCCGAGTCGGCGCCGGGCGCGCTCACCACGCCGCAGCCCTCCCCGTCGCCGCGGGAGGTGTATCTGCTGCAGCGCAAGCCCGGACGGATCGGCGCCGGACTCGCGAAGACCACCGGCTGGGTGCACCGGGCCGCGCTGAAGGCCAAGGGCGTCCACGAGATCTCCGGCGTCAACTACGAACGCATCGACGACGCGGGCCTGCACGTCTCGTTCGGCGAGAAGCGGGAGCGACCGCGCACCCTCGCCGTGGATACCGTGGTGATCTGCGCAGGCCAGGAATCGGTACGCGACCTGGCCGACGAGCTGACGGTCGCCGGCATGACGACCCATGTCATCGGCGGCGCCGACGTCGCGGCCGAACTCGACGCCAAACGCGCGATCGAGCAGGGCACGCGCCTGGCGGCGGGCATCTGAGCGCGTGAGCACCGTGTTTCCGTCGACCCGCTACGCTGCACTGTCGTGAGCCTGCCGAATCCCAACCCTGACGCCCGCGCAGTCGTGACCGGCGCTTCCTCCGGCATCGGCGAGGCCCTCGCCGCCGAACTGGCCGCGCGCGGGCACTCGCTGATCCTCGTCGCCCGCCGTGGCGACGTGATGGAGAAGCTCGCCGCCCAGCTGCGCGAGAAGCACGGCGTGGAGGTCGAGATCCGCGCCGTGGACCTGTCCGACCGCGACGGCCGAGCCCCGCTGGTCGCCGAGCTGGCCGAACGCGAGATCTCGATCCTGTGCAACAACGCCGGCATCGCGACGTTCGGCCCGGTCGTCGAGCTCGACCCGAGCTACGAGCGCGACCAGGTCGAGCTCAACTCGGTCGCCGTCCACGACCTGACGCTGGCAGTCCTGCCCGGGATGGTCGCGCGGAAGTCGGGCGCGATCCTCATGGTGGGTTCGGCGGCCGGCAACATGCCGATCCCGAACAACGCGACCTACGCGGCGACCAAGGCGTTCGTGAACACGTTCTCCGAGTCGCTGCGGGGCGAGCTGAAGGGCAGCGGCGTCAACGTCACGCTCCTCGCCCCCGGCCCCGTCCGCACCGAGACCCCGGATCCGGCCGAGGCGTCGATCGTCGACAAGCTGGTCCCGGACTTCCTGTGGATCTCGAGCGAGTACGTCGCCAAGGTCTCGCTCGACGCCCTCGCCGAGAACAAGATGCGGATCGTCCCCGGCATCCTGAGCAAGGGCATGTCGGTGGCCGGACAGTACAGCCCGCGCGCCGTCATCGCGCCCATCGTCGGCACGTTCTACAAGAAGCTGGGCGGCTGAGCCCCGCCGCGTCAACCCCACATCAGGGCCGACTCGGTCGCCGTCAAACAGGTATCAAGACGCGACCGCCGGGCACCGCACCGGCGTACCTCTGAAGGGTGAACCCGCTCCGACCGGATTGCGGGCACCCCCAGGAGTACGCCGGTGACCCTGCTCGACATCTTCCCCTCGCTCCGTGCCGCGATGGCACCGCGACTCGACCCGGCGCTGTGGCCGGTGAACACCAGCCACGACGACCGCGGCCGCATCCGTGTCGGCGGCGTCGCGCTCGACGACATCGCCGACCAGCACGGCACCCCGACGTACATGCTCGACGAGGACGACGTCCGACACCGCTGCCGCACCTACCGCTCGATCTTCCCCGAGGCCGAGATCGCGTACGCGGCAAAGGCACTGATGATCCGGGGTGTCGCGAGCTGGGTCACCCACGAGGGCCTGTCGCTGGACGTCTGCTCGTCCGGTGAGCTCGCGATCGCGCTGTCCGCGGGGGTCGATCCGCGTCGAATCATCCTGCACGGCAACGCGAAGACGGCCTCCGAGTTGCGGACCGCCGCCGACGCCGGGGTCGGGCGGATCGTCGTCGACTCGCACACCGAGATCCGACTGCTCGCCTCCGTCGCCCCCGCACGGCAGAAGGTGCTCGTGCGGGTCACCCCGGGCATCGACATCCACGGCCACCCTGCGGTCACGACCGGCGTCGACGACCAGAAGTCCGGTTTCCCGATCACGGGTGGGCACGCCGACGCCGCGATCCGCCTCGTGCTCGAGCAGCCCAACCTCGAGCTGGTGGGACTGCATTGCCATCTCCGGTCGCAGATCGCCGACCACCGCGTCTTCGGCGCCGCGGTGCAGCGGCTGATCGGCCAGATGGATCAGGCCCGGCGCGACCACGGCCTGATCCTGACCGACCTCGATCTCGGCGGCGGTCACGCCGTCCCCTACCGCCCCGGCGACCCGCAGATCGACCTCACCGAACTCGCGCGCACCATCGACGACGCCCTCGACGACGCGTGCGCCCGCAACCGCTTCCCGCGACCACAGCTCACCCTCGAACCAGGCCGCGCGATCGTCGCACGGGCCGGGGTGACGCTGTACCGCGTCGTGTCGGTCAAGACGGCGCCGAGCGGCCGGATCTTCGCCGCGGTCGACGGCGGCATGAGCGACAACCCGCGCGTCGCGCTGTACGGCGCACGCTACGACGTCGCGGTCGCCAACCGGCACCCGTCGGGCACCCACGTCCCGATGACCGTCGTCGGGCGCTTCTGCGAGGCGGGCGACGTCCTCGCCGCCGACGTCATGCTCCCGGCCGACCTGCATCCCGGCGACGTGCTCGCGGTGCCGTGCACGGGCGCGTACCACCACAGCCTGGCGTCGTCGTACAACTCGGTGGGCCGACCCCCGATCGTGGCGGTGAAGGACGGGAATTCGCGCGAGCTGATCCGGCGGGAATCGGTCGCGGACCTCCTGTCTCGCGACGTCGGACTGTAACCGGGTTCCAGTGAGTGAGACCACGCCCACCGGAGCAGACCACCTGCGCGGATAGTGATGCGCGCCACATCGTCGCTATCCCACCAGGAGGAACCCTGTGAAGACCCGCGCGGCCGTCATCACCGAAGCACCCGGCACCTACAAGGTGGTCGACCTCGAACTCGAAGGCCCTCGTCAGAACGAGATCACCGTCAAGATGGTCGCCTCCGGTCTCTGCCACTCGGACGACCACATCGCCAAGGGCGACCACGGCGTCGGGCGTTACCCGATCTGCGGCGGCCACGAGGGCGCCGGGATCGTCGTCGAGGTCGGCCCACACACCGTCGGCTGGGAGGTGGGCGACCACGTCATCTTCTCGTTCCTCGCAGGCTGCGGCCGCTGCCGTTGGTGCGCCAAGGGCCTGCAGAACCTGTGCGACCGCGGCGCGGCGATCATGACCGGCGGCCGCCCCGACGACCCGAACAGCTACCGCCTGACGCTCGACGGCGCACCCGTCGCGCAGACCTGCGGACTCGGCACGTTCAGCGAATACACCACGGTGAGCATCGATTCCGCCGTCAAAGTTGACAAGGACCTGCCCCTCGAAACCCTGTGCCTGCTCGGCTGCGGCGTGGGCACCGGCTGGGGCGCCGCCGTCAACTCCGCGCAGGTCTACCCCGGCCACACGGTGATCGTGATGGGCGTCGGCGGCATCGGCATCAACGCCGTCCAGGGCGCCGCACACGCCGGCGCGGCGCACATCATCGCGGTCGACCCGGTCGCGTTCAAGCGCGCCAACGCCCTCGAATTCGGCGCCACCCACGCGGTCGCCACGATGGAGGAGGCCACCGACATCGCCCGGTCGTTCACCAACGGCCAGGGAGCCGACTCGGCGATCGTCACCGTCGGCGTCACGACGGGCGAGCATGTCGCGCAGGCCTTCTCGGCGATCCGCAAGGCCGGGACGTGCGTGGTGACGGGCCTCGGCAAGATGGAGGACTTCGGCCTGCCCATCAGCCTGCTCGAGCTGACGCTCTACCAGAAGCGCATCCAGGGCTCGCTCTTCGGCGCCTCGGCCCCCAGCGCCGACATCCCGTGGATGATCGAGCTGTACCAGGCCGGCAAGCTCGAACTCGACAAACTCATCACCACCACGTACAAGCTCGACGACATCGCCCAGGGCTTCGTCGACATGCACGAGGGCAAGAACATCCGCGGCGTCGTCCTGTTCGACTGACCCCGCCGGCACCGGGCGCCGGCGCCGTCCTCAGCGGCGTCGCCGGCGTCCGGTACCGAAGATGCTCCGCGAGACCTCCCGCCCCGCGGCCGACGCCGCCGACAGCAGGAAGCTCTTGACCGCCGCGTTTCCGAGGATCTGTTCGGCGACACTCGGCCCCTCGGGCGCCGGAGACGGTGGCGGAGGCAGGTCCGGAAGATCCTGCAGCGGAGGCACATCCAGATTCGGGTCGACGTCCGGGGCAGCCACCACCTTCGCGGTGAGCTTCTCGTATGCCGATTCCCGATCGATCGTCTGCCCGTACTTGGCGTACAGCGAACTCGCGCCCGCCGCGGCCCGGATCGCGTCGTCTCCGATCGCGTCCATGAGCGAGCGGGGTGGGCGGATCCTGGTCCACGCGACCGGCGTCGGGGCGCCCTTCTCCGACAGCACCGTCACGATCGCCTCACCGGTCCCGAGTGAGGTGAGCGCGTTCTCGAGGTCGTAGTGCGCCGTCTTCGGGTAGGTCCTGACAGTCTTGGTGAGGGCCTTCTGGTCGTCGGGGGTGAAGGCGCGCAGCGCGTGCTGGACGCGGGCCCCCAACTGCGAGAGCACCGCATTGGGCACGTCGGTGGGCAGCTGGGTGCAGAAGAACACGCCCACGCCCTTCGACCGGATCAGCTTCACGGTCTGCTCGACCTGTGCGAGAAACGCCTTCGAGGCATCGGAGAAGAGCAGGTGAGCTTCGTCGAAGATGAAGACCAGCCTCGGCTTGTCGAGGTCGCCCGCCTCCGGGAGCGCCTGGAACAGGTCGGCCAGCACCCACATCAGGAACGTCGAGAACATCGCGGGTCGCGCCGCCTGCGCCCCGAGTTCGAAGAGCGTGACGATGCCCCGGCCGTCCGGCCCCACCCGCAGCAGATCCTCGGTCTCGAACTCGGGTTCACCGAAGAAGGTGTCGCCGCCGTCGGCCTCGAGGTTGACGAGCGCGCGCAGGATGACGCCGGCGGTGGACGCCGACACGCCCCCGATGCCCTTCAGGTCCGCCTTGCCCTCGTCGGACGTCAGGTGGGCGATCACCGCCCGCAGGTCCTTCAGGTCCAGCAACGCCAGGCCCTGCGTGTCGGCCCAATGGAAGATCAGGCCGAGGGTCGATTCCTGGGTCTCGTTGAGCCCCAGAACCTTGCTGAGCAGGATCGGCCCGAAACTCGTGACGGTGGCACGCACCGGGACCCCGATGCCGTCGGTGCCGAGCGAGACGAACTCCACCGGGAACCCGGTGGGCGCCCAGTCGGACTCGCCCGTCTCGGCAGCACGCGCCGTGATCTTCTCGTTCGACTCGCCCGGCCGCGACAGCCCCGCCAGGTCGCCCTTGATGTCGGCCATCACGACGGGCACGCCTGCGGCCGAGAGCTGTTCGGCGATGCCCTGCAGGGTCTTGGTCTTGCCCGTGCCGGTGGCCCCGGCGATGAGCCCGTGCCGGTTGACGGTGGCCAGCGGAATACGCACCCGCGCAGCCGGATCGACGACATCGTCGACAACGACCGTGCCGAGTTCGAGTGCGGCCCCGGCCGATTGGTAGCCGGATGCGATCTCGGCCGCGGCGCCGCCCGGCTCCGCTGCGGCCGAGCCCTCCGACAGGTTCTGGGCAGACTCCATCTCACGCTCCGCGGCCTCCGCGGCAGCCGCCGCCTCGGCCGCGACCCGGGCCGCTTCCTCCGCAGCTGCCTTCGCGATCCTGGCCTTCTCCGCCAGCGACTGGGCGTCGTCCCCCGACCCCGAATCAACCGTCATGAAGCGTCCTCCTCGAAGCAGAAGCGTGCAGGAAGTTCTCCACCGTGGACAATATCCCGAGCTCGCCTGACTACTGTGTTTCTCGTGCAGGACAAATTGGTATGGATCGATTGTGAAATGACGGGCCTTCGGCTCGGTTCGGACAAGCTCATCGAGATCGCCGCCCTGGTGACCGACAGCGACCTGAACATCCTCGGCGACGGCGTGGACATCGTGATCCACGCCGACGACGACGCGCTGGCCTCGATGCCCGACGTCGTCACCGAGATGCACGCGCGCTCGGGCCTCACCGAGGAGGTGCGCGCGTCGGCGGTGACGGTGGCCGAGGCCGAGCAGATGGTGCTCGCCTACATCCGGGAGCACGTGCCTGTTGCCGGCACCGTGCCGCTCGCCGGCAACTCGATCGCCACCGACCGTGGTTTCATCGCCCGCGACATGCCCGAACTGGACTCTCATCTGCACTACCGGATGATCGACGTCAGCTCGATCAAGGAGCTGTGCCGACGCTGGTACCCGCGGATCTACTTCGGTCAGCCCGAGAAGGGCCTGTCGCACCGCGCCCTGGCCGACATCAAGGAATCGATCCGCGAACTGCAGTACTACCGACGCACCGCCTTCGTCGCGGATCCGGGCCCCTCGACCACCGAGATCGCGGCCGTCGCGAAGGAGTTGGGACCGGCCTGACCAGCCGATTGGCACTTTGGTCGATCAACAGGCTAATATTCATCTCGCTGCAGCAACCGGCTCCGCCGGAAGCGACAGCGATGGTGACTGTAGTTCAGTTGGTAGAGCACCAGGTTGTGATCCTGGCTGTCGCGGGTTCGAGTCCCGTCAGTCACCCCGAAGAAACACCCCCCGGCATTGCCGGGGGGTGTTTCTCGTTTGCGTGCGTGTCCCCCGCCCGTCGCCGCCCCGGTCGGCGCACGCCCGCCGGGGTGCGCCGCATCGAACCCTTCAGCCCCGCGTTTCGCGCACTTATCGGTGCCCCGACGGGCTCCGGAGCACCGATAAGTGCGCGAAACGCGGAGTCGCGGAAAATGTGGGCGAGCTCACCTATCGGCTACTCGACGACACAGACAAATGCCCCTGAACAGGAATTTCGCGCAAGTCCCACTCAGCGAGACCTCCAATTAACCGTTTGCTAAATGGGCCCCTACTGTGACCTACAGCATCTCCGATGCACGGCATGACGCATGCCACACCCCCACCCGCATCACACAAAGGAGCATCCCCATGGGTTCTTCCGACGCCGACCTCGCCCTGATCAAGCAGATCCAGCCGGTCGTCTCCGGCATCGGCGGCGTGCTCGCCGGCGCTGGCGCCATCCTGGGTCTGATCGGCGCGATCAACGCGTTCCTCTGATCCGGACCGAGCACTAGCACGGTTCTCAGCAGAGCGGCCGACACCTCACAGGTGTCGGCCGCTCTGCTGTATGTATCTCGAGGTGCATCGGACGGCGTTCCGCTCGTCCGGTAACCGATCAGTCGAACAGCGTGGGGGCGTCGCCGTTGTCCGAGTCGTCGGCCGGGTGTGCCGCGCGCTGCCCGGGCTCCGCCTTGCGGACCACGGTCAGCGTCGTCGTACGGCGCGACAACCGATGCCCGTCCGCGTGCTCGAGTAGCGCCATCCCGTGCCGGACCTCGAGCACCGTCCACGGGCCCGCATGCCCCGCGGCCTGGACGAGATCCCCGACTCCCACCGTTTCCACCGCTGCGCTCCCGTTCCTTCGGACGATTCGGTCGTCCCCAGGATAATCGGCGGCTACGCGTTGCCGGCGCGCCAGGTCTCCCACGGAATGTTCCAGTCGCCGAGGCCTTCCGTGCCCGACAGGGTGCCGCCCACCGTGTCCTTCACGATCACGATGTCACCGCGCTTGGTGTTGTCGTAGATCCACTTCGCGTTCGACGGGCTCAGGTTCAGGCAGCCGTGGCTGGTGTTGGTGTAGCCCTGCTCGCTCACCGACCACGGAGCCGAGTGGAAGAAGATGCCGCTGTACGACATTCGCGTGGCCCAGTCGACGGGCGTGCGATAGCCGGCGGGCGAGTTGACCGGCACGCCGTAGGTGGACGAATCCATCACCAGATGGTCGAACCGGTCGCCGATGATGTAGACGCCGTTGTCGGTCGGGGTGCTGTCCTTGCCCATCGACGTCGGCATCGTCTTCACGTCGCGGCCCGAGACGTTGACGGTGACCTGCTTGGTGTTGTCGTCGGCCGTGATGACGACGGCGTCGCCGATCGTGAACGAGGAGTGCACGTCCTCCTGACCGAACATCCCCTTGCCGAGGTCCCGGCCGTACGCCTTGACGTCGACCGTGACCTTGGTGCCCGGCGCCCAGTAGTTCTGCGGCCGCCAGCGCACCTCACGGTTGTTCAACCAGTAGAACGCGCCCTCGACCGGGGGCACCGTGACGATCTCGATGGCCGCCTCGGCGGCCTTGCGGTCGGGGATGTTCTCGTCGAACTGCACCGCGACCGGCTGCCCGATGCCGACGACGCTGCCGTCTCCCGGCATCACGTAGGGCTTGGTGAGGTTCCCGGGTGCACTCGTCGTGAAGGACGTGGTGGTCGACGTCGAGCCACCGAGCCCGTACGCGTCGGCCTGCAGGGTGTACTTGCGGTTGTAGCCGAGCGGTTCGGTGTTGGTCCACGACAGCCCGTCCGGCGCGACCGCACCCGCGACGACCTTCCCGTCGGGATTGCGCAGGGTCACGTTCGCCAGCCTGCCGTCCCCGACCCGGACCGTGACGGGATCACCGGGCGAGAAGCCGACCGCACCGTCGACGACGGTCGTGGTGAGCTTGGGCTGGATCACCGCGACGAGTGGATTGGAGTCGACCGGCGCGGCGTCCGAGGTCGAGGCGCCGCTGGACGAGATCGTGCAACCCGTGACGAGCATCACCATGCCGAGAGCGGCGGAACCGGCCACGAGCAGGGCCGGCCATCTCGAACTTCTTGCGCCGCCCCCGCGACGACACTCGCGACCGCCCCAGATCTTCATGAAAACCCCACTTCACACTGCACAGACCACACGGCGCGCCCCGTCGGACGCACCCCCGCTCACGGACCGTCAAGCATTCGCGACGTCCCGCGCCATTGCATGATGCCAGGTCGGGCGCCGGCCCCACTCCGACGTGCCGCAGTGGTGAATAACGGTCGAATACCAATCGCCACCTGCGGCTGGAGGGTTACAGAGGGATGGATTTGCTTTCGCTCGAAGCGGTCCGTTAATGTTCTCCTCGCACCGAGCGAGGGACACCTCGCGAAGGCAATGCGCCGCTAGCTCAACTGGCAGAGCAAGTGACTCTTAATCACTGGGTTCGGGGTTCGAGTCCCTGGCGGCGCACGCTAGTTTTCTAGCAGAGCTAGCGCCTATAGCTCAGTTGGTAGAGCAAGTGACTCTTAATCACTGGGTCCGGGGTTCGAGTCCCTGTGGGCGCACCGGAAAGGCCCCCGCACATCGTGCGGGGGCCTTTTTCGTGTCGTATCGGGACGTACCGGGAGCTGCCCGAACAACGAACGGGACATCAGCTACACACGGTCACGCGAACCGTGTGTGCCGATGTCCCGTTCGGGGTCGGTCGCCGATCGATCAGCGGAAGATCTTGCGCAGCACCAGGAGACCGACGACAGCGCCGGCGCCGATGAGCGCCGCCTTCACCGCGGGCTCGTTCAGCTTGGCGAGCACACTGTGCTTGGTCGACTCGACCAGGCGCTTCGGATTGGTGCGGACAGCGAGCACGTCGAGTGTCTGCGCGAGTTGATTGCGGGCATTCTCGATGTCCCGCTCGATGCTCTCGGTGTCCCTGGGCACGTGCGTCCTCCAACTGTCGAATCGGTGCGGCTGTGATGCTGCTGTGCCGGTCACGCTACCGGCAACACTGGACACAACCGTAGAACAGACAGGCGAACGCGGCTCCGCCCGTACCGTCGTACGCCTTCGGTAGCCTCAGTCGCTGTGACGGACAACAGGCTCGCCCCCGGAGACATCGCCCCCGATTTCACGCTGCCCGACGCCGACGGCAACGAGGTGTCGCTCGCCGACTACCGCGGACGCAAGGTGATCGTGTACTTCTACCCCGCCGCGAGCACGCCGGGCTGCACCAAGCAGGCGTGTGACTTCCGCGACAGCCTGGCCGAGCTGAACGAGGCCGGCCTCGACGTCGTCGGCATCTCCCCCGACAAGCCCGCCAAGCTCGCGAAGTTCCGCGAGAACGAGCAGCTGAACTTCCCGCTGCTGTCGGACCCCGAGAAGACGACGCTCACCGCGTGGGGCGCGTTCGGCGAGAAGAAGATGTACGGCAAGGTCGTCCAGGGCGTGATCCGCTCGACGTTCCTCGTCGACGAGGACGGCAAGATCGAGGTCGCGCAGTACAACGTGCGCGCCACCGGGCACGTCGCCAAGCTCCGCCGCGACCTGTCGGTCTGACAGCCGCAAATATCACTTCCGGTCGCCGAGGCCCTGCAGGAACCGGGCCTCGGCGACGGCCAGATTCTCGATCTCCGACGGATCGACGCTCTCGTTCGGGGCGTGGATCAGCGCCTGCGGTTCCTCGACGCCCATCAGCACGATCTCGGCGTCCGGGAACTGCTCGGCCAGCACATTGCACAGCGGGATCGTCCCGCCCTGCCCCGCCACCGCGACGTCCGCGCCGTACGCGGACCTCAGCGCCGACATCAGCGCCGTGTAGCCGGGGCCCGACGTCCGTGCCCGGAACGGCGCGCCGACCGACTCCCGCTCCACCGTCACGTGCGCACCCCACGGCGCCGCCTTCTCCAGGTGCGCGACGAGGGCGTCCTGGGCGCGCTGCGGATCCATCCCGGGCGGCACACGAAGGTTGAGGCGCGCCGCCGCGCGGGGCTGGATCGCCGCCGCGGACCCCACCACCGGCGGCGCGTCGATCCCGAGGATCGTCAGGGCCGGACGCGCCCACACCGCGTCGGCGACCGACCCCGACCCGGTGAGCCGCACCCCGTCGAGCACGCCGGCGTCCTCGCGGAACTGCTCCTCCGGGTACTGGGCGCCGTCCCAGTCCTGCGCGGTGTCGAGTCCGTCGACCACCGTGTTGCCGCCGTGGTCCCGCAGCGTCGAGAGCATCTGCACCAGCGCCGCGAGCGCGTCCGGCGCCGATCCCCCGTACATACCCGAATGGAGTTCGCCCGCGAGGGTCTCCACGTGCACCACGACGTTCGCGATGCCGCGCAGACTCGTCGTGAGCGTGGGGGCACCCACCGCGACGTTCCCGGTGTCGGCGATCACGACGACGTCGGCAGCGAACAGCTCGGGCCGCTCCTGGACGAGCTTCTCGAGCCCGCCGGTCCCCATCTCCTCTGAACCCTCCGAGACGATGCGGACACCGACGGGCAGCGACTCTCCCGACGTGGTCAGCGCCCGCAGGGCCAGCAGGTGCATGACGAGATTGCCCTTGCAGTCGGCGGCTCCGCGCCCGTACCAGCGCCCGTCGCGCTCGGTCAGCTCGAACGGCGGCGTCTCCCACAGCGCCTGATCACCCGCGGGCTGCACGTCGTAGTGGCTGTACAGCAGCACCGTCGGCGCACCCTCCGGGCCGGGCTGGTGCCCGACGACAGCCGTCGATCCGTCGGAGGTCTCGACAAGCTCCACGCGTCCGATGCCGGCGGCCCGGAAGGCGTCGGCCACCCAGTTCGCTGCACCCGTGCACTCCTCCGGTGGCGCCTGGCGCGCGTCGGCGATCGACCGGAAGGCCACCAGCGCAGCGAGTTCCTCCCGGGCTGTCGGCATGAGCTGCCGGATCCGGTCGCGGATCCGATCCGACGGTTCCACCACTGCTACCTCCATCGATCGCGAAGACGGGTCGGTTCAGAGCCTACGAGTCCGAGTCTCCGTGCGCCGCGCGGTTCGCCGACGGTTCGTACTGTCTGACGAGACGTTCCACGCCGTCGAGGACAAGTGTGAGAGCAAACCGGAAATCCGCGTCCTGCCATTCGACGTCGTCCTCGCTGAATCCCCCGCCCCTCACCGCGGACAGGAGCGCAGGAAACCTCGCGGGGTCGAGCACCCTCGACAGCACCGCCGAGTAGCTGTCGGATTCGGAATCGACCTGCAGGTCGGCCGTGAACCGCGCCCTGCCGATGACGTGCACCGACACGTTCAACGCGACCTTGACCTTGAGCGGCTCGGGAAGCCCGGTCGACCCGAGGCAACGAAGTGCCGCCTCGAGCCAGGCCATGTTGTTGGGCCCGAACGGCGCACCGGTGATCGGTAGCCGCAGCCACCACCGGTGCTGCATCAGGACGTCGTATTCGGCACGCGCCCACAATTCGAGACCCTCGCGCCAGCCCAGATCGGCCGGGATCTCCGGCGGCGATCCGACCACGCGATCGGCGATCAGTTCGAGAAGCTCGTCCTTGCTCTGGACATACCGGTAGAGCGACATCGTCGTGAAGCCCAGCCGCTTCGCGACCCGGGACATCGACAACGCCGCCACACCCTCCTCGTCCGCGAGAGCGATTGCGGCGTCGACGATCTCGTCGAGAGTCAGGCCCCGCTTGGGGCCTCGACTGCCCTCCTCGCCCAGACCCCACGCCAGCTGCACCATCCGCGGCAGTGCCACGTCCTCGGTCGCGTCCATCCGCGCTGCCGCTCCTCACCTCCGCGCCTGCGGACTCTTGCGCTCATCCTAAAACTGCGTATGGTCTAAACAGTTGTGTACGTCATACACAGTTTCGAGAGGGGAGATCGATGAACCGACCACAGCGCGCACACGCCGTCTCCGTGACCGGCCTGCGCAAGACCTTCGGCGACCGAACGGTGCTCGACGGGGTCGACCTGCACGTGCCGGCAGGGACCGTGTACGCCCTGCTCGGCGCCAACGGGGCCGGCAAGACCACCACCGTCCGCGTGCTGTCGACGCTGCTGCCGTTCGACGCCGGAGACGTCGAGGTAGCCGGCCACCCCCTGCCGTCCGCCGCCCGAGCGGTACGCGCCGACATCAGCGTCACCGGCCAGTACGCGTCCGTCGACAAGCTGTTGACCGGGCGCGAAAACCTCGCGCTGATGGGCGAACTGCACCACCTCGGCCGCCGCGAGGCCCGACTCCGCGCGGAGGAACTCCTGCGCACGTTCGATCTGGTCGACGCCGCCGACCGCCGCGCCGACACCTACTCCGGCGGCATGCGCCGACGCCTCGATCTGGCGATGAGCCTGGTGGCACGGCCCAAGGTGCTGTTCCTCGACGAACCGACCACGGGACTCGACCCGCGCAGCCGCCGGGACATGTGGGACATGGTCCGCGAACTGGTGCGCGAGGGCACCACGATCGTGCTCACGACGCAGTATCTCGACGAGGCGGACGAGCTCGCCGACCGGATCGCCGTGCTCGACGGCGGCCGGATCGTCGCCGAGGGGACCGCCGACGAACTGAAACGACTCGTCCCCGGCGGCCACCTCGAGGTGAGGCTCCACGACGCCGCCCAGGCGGCCCGGGCGGGCGCCGCGCTGCCTGGGGCCGGAGTCGACCTCGACACGTCGACGCTGACGATCCCGACCGACGGCAGCATCCGATCGCTCAAGGAACTGCTCGACGCTCTCGACGACCCGGAGCTGTCCGTCGAGACCTTCAGCCTGCACACCCCCGATCTCGACGACGTGTTCTTCGCGCTCACCGGCACCGCACTCGAGGAGGAACTCCGATGACCACCGCGACCGATCCGCGCTACGCGTACACCGCGCTCGGCGATTCGTGGGCGATGCTGCGCCGCAACCTCGTCCACGTCACCCGCAGTCCCGACACGATGCTGATGGCCCTCGCGCTTCCGATCATGCTGATGCTCCTGTTCGTCTACGTCTTCGGTGGCGCGATCGACACGGGCAGCGCGTACATCGACTACGTCGTGCCCGGCATCGTGCTGCTGTGTGCCGCGTTCGGGTCGTCGACCACCGCGGTGAGCGTGTCGACCGACATGACCGACGGCATCATCGACCGGTTCCGAACGCTGCCGATCGCCCCCTCGGCGGTCGTCAACGGCCACGTCCTGGCGAGTGTCGTGCGGAACCTGATCACGACCGCCGTCGTCGTCGGGGTCGCCCTCCTCCTGGGGTTCCGCCCCACGACGGACCCGCTGCGCTGGCTCGGCACGATCGCGCTCGTCGCACTGTTCGTCCTCGCGTTGTCGTACGTGTCCACCGCCCTGGGACTGCTGGCCGCGAATCCCGAGGCCGCCGGGGGCTTCACCTTCGCAATCCTGTTCCTGCCGTATGTGAGCAGCGCGTTCGTGCCCACCGACACGATGCCGACATGGCTGCACTGGTTCGCCGCCAACCAACCCGTCACACCGATCATCGAGACCGTGCGCGGGCTACTCACGGGGACGCCCATCGGCGACAGCGCCTGGTGGGCCGTCGGATGGTGCGGTGCGATCACGGTCGTGGGTTTCGTCGCCGCGACCACGCTGTATCGCCGTCGGACCTCGCATTAGCGGTACCGCGGGAAACACCAGAACGGGAACTTCGTCGAATCCAGCGCAAAAGACCGATAACCTGTGCTCGTGGAGTCCACTACCAGCCGCCGTCTGCACCGCAGGGCGGACCCCGCGCTGGAGGTCGATAGCGACCCCCAGGAGCTGATGCCCCGGCGGCGCCCGACGCAGGAACGCAGC
Source organism: Prescottella soli (assembly GCF_040024445.1). Classification (NCBI taxonomy): domain Bacteria; kingdom Bacillati; phylum Actinomycetota; class Actinomycetes; order Mycobacteriales; family Nocardiaceae; genus Rhodococcus; species Rhodococcus (subgen. Prescottella) soli. The sequence continues at coordinate 4,956,351 of NZ_CP157276.1, read as the reverse complement.
CGTCGTAAGTTCGACGCGCTTCTGACCGCGTCCCGCGAACTCTTGGTCGACGTCGGATTCGAATCGTTCACGTGCGAGGAGGTCGCGGCGCGCGCCGACGTCCCGATCGGCACCCTCTACCAGTTCTTCGCGAACAAGTACGTGATCGTGTGCGAGCTCAACCGCCAGGATCTGGTCGGCGTGCAGCAGGAACTCGAGGCGTTCGACGGCGAGGTGCCGTCGCTGGACTGGCTGCGTTTCCTCAACAAGTTCGTCGACCACATGGCCGGGCTGTGGACGTCGGATCCGTCCCGGCGCGAGGTGTGGCTGGCGATGCAGTCGACGCCGTCCACGCGCGCGACCGGGGTGATCCACGAGAAGGAGTTCGCCGAGCAGGTCTCCCGCATGCTCGCGCCGCTCACCCCGCACACGCCGCGCGAACGCCGCAAGATGATGGCCGAGGTCCTCGTCCACGTCGTGTACTCGATGCTGAACTTCTCGGTCCAGGACGGCCAGAGTCACGCCGACGCGGTCACCGAACTCAAGCGGCTGATGGTCGCCTACCTGCTCGTGGCGGAGAAGGAATCCCGTTCGAAGTGAAGCCGATTCGGCCCTGACACCGCCGGCAGCGGGTCAGCGGCGGCGGGCCGGCACCTCCGCGACGTCGTCGTAGCCGCCACGGACGGCGCCTCGGGTGCGCACCGCCGCCACCGCGGTGATCCCCGCCGCGACGAAGATCATGATCGCGGAGACGAGCAGCGCGGTGTCCAGGCCGGCGTGGAACGCCTTGTAGGTGGCGTCGATGACCTGGTCGACGATCGGGCCGTAGGCCGACGACGCCTGCTGGTCGCCGCCCGCCGGCACCGCGCCGGTCTTGATGGCGTTGATGACGATGGACTGGAAGTTCGCCGGGATGTCCAGGTCGTCGAGACGGCCGGTGAGGTCGGATGTCATGTGCGAGTTGACGAGTGATCCCAGGGCCGCGACACCGACGACGGCACCGATCTGACGCATCGTGTTGGTGGCCGCTGCGGCCATGCCCGAGTGCGCCGCCGGGACACCGGACAGGACGGCGGACGTCAACGGCACCACCGCGACCCCGAACCCGACGCCCGCCACCGCCAGCGCCGCCGTGAGCGGCAGGAAGGACGGCTCCCCGCTGAGGGCCGCGCGTGTGAGGAGGATGCCGACCGCGCCTACCACGCAGCCCACGAACATCGGCACGGCGGCCGAACTGCGCGCCACCCACGACCCGCACAGCACCGAGCCCACCACGATCGCCACGGCCATCGGGGTGAACATCGCGGCGGCGTGCAGCCCGGAGTACGCGTACACCTCTTCGAGATAGAGCGCCGTGAAGAAGAAGATCGAGAACACCCCGAAGTACACGGCGAACGCCACGATCAGCGCGCTGCGCACCATCGGCGGGCGCAGGTAGCGGAAATCGAGCATCGGGTTTCGCACCCGCAGCTCCACGACGATGAAGGCGACGAGTGCCACCGCACCGACGACGAAGAGCGTCACGACCGACGGTGCGGCGTAGCCGACGTTCTCGCCGGAGATCCCGGCGTAGATCACGCACCCCAGGAACATCGAGCCCAGCACGAAGCCGGCGAGGTCGAGCGGGCCGGGCTGCGGGTCGGCGCTCTCCGGGACAAAGCGCACGGCCGCGACCAACAGCACGACACCGAGCACGAGGTTGAACCAGAACACCGCGCGCCAGTCGTAGGTGCCGACGAGGATTCCGCCGACCACCGGGCCCAGCGCCAGGGCGAGCCCCGACACCCCCGCCCACACGCCGAGGGCCCGCGCCCGCTCGCTCCGGCCGGGGAAGACGTGCCGGATCACCGAGAGGGTCCCCGGCTCGGAGGCCGCTGCCCCGACCCCCATCACCGCCCGGCCGACGATCAGCAGGGCCACCGTGGAGGCCGCCGCGGAGATCACCGAGCCGAGGCAGAAGATCGCGATGCCGGCGACCATGACACGTTTGCGCCCCCACCGGTCGCCGAGCGAACCGGCCGTGAGCATCAGGCTCGCGAACACCAGCGTGTACGCGTTGACGACCCACTGCAGCGACACCACACCGGCATGGAGGTCGGACTGCACGCTACCGAGGGTGACGCTGACGATCGTGGTGTCGAGGAACGTCAGGAAGAGCACAGCGCACACGGTGGCGAGCGCGGCGCGCTGTCCCGACGCCGTGCCCGACCGTGCGGTGACGCCGGGCCTCATCGCGGGCTCAGCTCGGGGCGGCCGGCGAGGTCGTGGGCTGTCCGGGCTGTCCGCACACCGGCGGCGGGTTCCCCTGGAGGGTCAGCAGGTCGCAGAACGATGCCTGCGCCACCTTCCAGTGACCGTCCACGTAGACCGCCTCCCCCATCTGGTCGACGAGGACCGGCTGCCCGTTCAGCGACACGGTGTAGAAGACGGTGGCGTGGCCGGGCGCGTCGAGGTCGACCTTCGTGACGGTCGCGGTCGTACCCTGCGCGATGGGCGACGCCGCCTGCGCGTTGATGACGTCGGCGAACGCCTGGCCGTTCTGGACGAGCGTGATCTTCTGGTCGCCGGGGGTGCTGCCCGAGAAGAAGGCGACGAACGCGTCGCCGGCGGCCTTCGAGTCGCCGGACATCGCGGCCGTTCCCGACATCGTGGTGGACGGTGTCGACGTGCCCGACGAGTTGTCGTTCGACGAACCACACCCCACCGCTGCCACCAACAACACCGCGCCGAAGGCCAGCGCGCTCGCGGCTCTCATCGCGCCGATCGGGCCACCGGTTCGGTTCCTCGGTGTCGAATCACGCATGTCACGTCCCCTTCCGTCGTCGTCCAGCAGATTTCGAACGGTCTTCGAACGCCTCGGGGCGGCTTCCGACAACGCAGAGCAGTCCCCCTCATTGTTCTACGCCGATTCGGGGTCGGTCACGTCAGGTTCGGCGGGATGGGCGGAGCGGCACGGACAACGGCAACGAGGCCGGCCGACGGATTGTGTCCGTCGACCGGCCTCGTGTTTTTCCGTGCTCGATCAGCCGATGGGCTGGATCGGGTCAGGTTCTTCGATCACCACCATCGCGCCCGCGACGTCCCCGTCGTGGGTCAGCGACAGGTGGATCTTCGCGCTCGGCAGGAATTCGGCGGCCTCGCCGTGCAGCTTGATGGTGGGTCGACCCCACGCGTCGTTGACGACCTCGACCAGCACGTAGGCGTTGTCGCCGACGGCCGGCGGCCGGGCGAACCGCGAGGCCGCCCACGCCTTGATCACCGCTTCCTTCGCGGCCCAGCGGACCGCGTAGTGCCGCGCCGGGTCGGTGCTGCGGGACTCGCAGTACCGACGCTCGGCGGGCCGGAAGCTCGACAGCATCGCGGTGCCCGGGCGCTTCATCTGCTCCGCGAACTCCGAGATCGTGACGACGTCGAAGCCGATTCCGAGGACTGCCATCACTGGCACCCGGGCTTTCCGGTGCGGTACACGTCGTCGTCGCCCAGGCGTGCGTCCTCGGTGAGCAGCATGTCCGCCTCGAGCTGACGGGCAGCCTTGGCCGGGACCGAGTCACCGCCGAAGCGACGGTCGGCCGGACGCTCGTAGAGGCTGTCGCCACCGCACATCGCCGACGCCAGTCGACGCTGACCGTCGATGGTGCGCTGCTGCGCCTGCGCCAGGTAGGCGTCGCGCTGGTCGGCCGGGATCGACTCGACGAACGCCTGCGGGTGCACGATCGCGATCAGACCCGACACGTGACCGAAGCCGAGGCTGGTCAGCAGGCCGGCCTTGAGCGGGAGCTGCTCGCCGAAGCGCAGCGGCGTCCGCGGCCACACGAGGTGCGAGAACTCGGCCATCTTGTCGTCGACGCAGTCGAGGCTGCGGTTCGGCGGGATCACGCCCTGGCTGAGGACCTGGCACAGGCCGATCAGCTGGAACGCCGCCGCGCCACCCTTGGCGTGACCGGTGAGCGTCTTCTGCGAGATCACGAACAGCGGGGCGCCGTCGGTGCGGCCCAGGGACGCGGCCAGACGCTCGTGCAGCTCGGCCTCGTTCGGGTCGTTCGCCGCGGTCGAGGTGTCGTGCTTGGAGACCACCGAGATGTCGTCGGCGGTGATTCCGAGCGCGTTGAGCGACAGCGCGAGCTGCGAGTCCTGTCCCCCGCGTCCGGCGCCGAGGGCACCGATGCCGGGAGCCGGGATCGAGGTGTGCACGCCGTCGGCGAACGAACCCGCCCACGCGACCACGCCGAGGACCGGCAGGCCCATCTCCAGCGCGAGGTCACCGCGCGCCAGCAGGATCGTGCCGCCACCGGCCGACTCGACGAAGCCGCCGCGACGACGGTCGTTGGCCCGCGAGAAGCGGTTGTCGGCGATGCCCTTGGCCGACATCTCGTCCGACTTCGCGGTCGCCGACATGTCGCCGAAGCCGACGATGCCCTCGATGCCCAGGTCGTCGAAGCCACCGGCCACGACCAGCTTGGCCTTGCCGAGCTTGATCTTGTCGACGCCCTCCTCGACGGAGACCGCGGCCGTGGCGCACGCCGCGACCGGGTGCACCATCGCACCGTAGCCGCCGACGTACGACTGGACGACGTGCGCGGCGATGACGTTCGGCAGGGCCTCCTGCAGGATGTCGTTCGCGCGGGACTCGCCGAGCAGCGTGTCGATGTACAGCGAGCGCATCGACGTCATACCGCCCATGCCGGTGCCCTGAGTGTTGGCGACGAACGCCGGGTGCACCCAGCGCAGCAGCTCGGACGGGGTGAAGCCGCCGGTGAGGAACGCGTCCACGGTGGTGACGATGTTCCACAGGCCGACGCGGTCCACGGATCCGGCCATGTCGGCGGGGATGCCCCACTTGGTGACGTCGAATCCGGTCGGGATCTGACCGCCGACCGTGCGGGTCAGCTTCACCTTGCGCGGCACGCGGATCTCGGTGCCGGCCTTGCGGGTGACCGTCCAGTCGCCGCTCTCCGGGTCGACCGCGGCGGTCGTGTTCTCCGGATCGGAGTCGACGAACGCGCGGGCCTCGGCCTCGGAGCCGACGACGAAGGACAGGTCCTTGTCGATGAACACCGACGTCAGCAGCGGGGCGGTGTTGTCGACCATCGCGCCCTCGTCGCCGTAGGTGCGGATGCCGCAGCGCTCGACGACGGTGTCGTGGTAGCGGTCGGCGATCTCCTCCTCGGGCACCAGGTCGCCGCTTTCGACGTCGTACCAGCCCGGCTTGGGATCGTTCTCCCAGGCGACCAGTCCGGTGTTCCACGCCAGCTCGAGCACGCCGGCCGCCGAGAGCTGCTCGTCGACCTCCATCTCGAAGCGGGTCCGCGAGGAGCCGTAGGGGCCGAGCTCGCCGGCGCCGACGATGACGACCAGGTCGGCGGGGTCGACGTCCAGCTCGGGCCACGACGGCGCGTCCAGAGCGTCAACGATCCGCGGCGGGGCCGGAAGGGCGGCAATGGAGTTCGCGTCCAGTTCGGACGCCTTGGCCGATTCCTTCGTAGCCTCGGCCGCCTCGGCGGCTTCCTTCGCCAGCGCCGGCAGGTCGAGGTCGACCTCGGCGAGTCCACCGGTGAGATCCACCACGCGCGGTGCGTCCGCGGCGGCGCGCTTGGCGTCGGCGGTGCACGAGCCCAGCAGCTCGGTGGCCATCTCGTCGGTGGACCACGTGCGCACGCCCTTGGCCTCGACGGCCTCGACCATCGGGTCGTTGCCGCCCATCAGGCCGGTGCCGCGCACCCAACCGATCAGCGCGTGGACGAGGGTGACCCGCTCGGCCCACGTGCGCTCGGCCGACCAGCGGCCGACGATGGCGTCGAGTGCGGCCTTGGACTCGCCGTAGGCGCCGTCGCCGCCGAACAGGCCGCGGTTCGGGGAACCGGGCAGCACGACGTGCAGGTGGGTGTCGACGTCACTGTCGTAGCCGATCTTCGACAGGCCGCCGATCAGGCGCTCCACCGACCACAGCAGCACCCGCATCTCCATCTCGGCGCGGGCGCCGGCGTCGGAGAGCTCGCCCGCCACGCGCGGTGCGGCGAACGGGAACAGCATCGTCGGAGTCATCGCCTCCTTGATCAGCTTCTTCGCACCGCCGGCGGTCTCGGTCTGCACCGTGCCGACCCAGTCGATGAGCGCGTCCACGTCGGCGTACGACGCCATGTTCGCGGGGACGACCCACAGGGCCGCACCGGCACGCGCGTTCGCGCTGTAGAGCTTGCGGTAGAAGCCGAGTCGCTCGCTGTCGAGACGCGACGTGGTCACGACGACCGTCGCGCCGCCGCCGAGCAGCTTGCCCGCCACGGATGCGGCGATCGAGCCCTTGCTGGCGCCCGTGACGACGGCGATCTCACCGGTGTACTGGCCGGTCTCGTCGATGGGTGCGACCGCGACCTGCGCGATGCGTCCGTAGAGCTCGGCCAGCGTGGTGCGGCCGGCCTCGGTCGCGCGCTGCTGCCACCACTGGGCGTGGGCGGCCACGGCGGCACCGGCGCCGTCGAAACGCTCGACGGTCAGGTCGGTCTCGCCGGTCCAGGCACGGGCCAGGTCCTCGCGTGCGGTGGCCCAGCGGTCGTCGATCAGGACGGCCTTCTTGGCGTCGAACGCGGGGGCGACCAGGCGCGGCCAGTCGGAGCCCAGCTCGGCCGACACGAGGTCGACGAGCGCGGTGTCCTCGGATGCGACTGCGGCGGCGGCGGATTCGCTGAAGCCGAGCTGCTCGAGCACCAGGCGGGCGGCGGAGGCGAGCACGCCGTTGCGTCCGGTGATGTGCTCGGTGAACTCGCCGAGCGCGGCGGCGTCGACGGTGCCACCGGCACCGCCACCGGCCGCCGGCATCGACACTGCGACACCGCGGCGCGACGCGACGGACTGGACCGCGGCGTCGACCAGGGCGTCGACGGCGGCACCGTCGGCGATCGCACCCTCGTGCAGTCCGCCCATGGCACCACCGCGGACGCTGGAACCGTCACGGGTGCCGAGCGCGACCTCGGCCGTCACGTGGTGGGCCCAGCCGTCGCCGAGCTCCCAGACCTTCTTCACACGGTCCGCGATCGCGGCGGGGCGGCGGCCCGACGGGCCGAACACCTTGCGCAGGTGGTCGTTGATCGAGTCGCTCAGCACCGGGCCGAACGGCTTGTAGGTGCGGGCCAGACGGTCGACCGTGACTGCCAGCGAGCCCATGTCGGCGTCGGCGGCACCGTCGATCGCACCGAGGGACAGCTCGGCGCCGAGGTCGACGAGCAGCTGGTTGCGGCGCGAGGACACGCCGTCGCACAGCGCCTCGATGGTGTCGGCGGGGCCGATCTGGTCCGGGCGCAGCTTCGTCCACAGCGCGATGAGCACCTTGGTGGCGTCGGCAGCCTTGAACGCGATGTCGTCCGGGCGCGGGCCACCCGCCGGAGCAGCCGGGGCCGCGACCGGTGCGGGCGCAGCGGCCGGTGCCGCGGCAGCCGCGGGAGCTGCACTCTCGATGGGCTCGTCGTCCTCCACCGGCGCCGGGTCAACGTCGGTGCTGTAGACGACCGACGCCTCACGCTCGATGTTGAGGACCTCGACCTTGGTGTTCGCGTGCTCGGGCAGCTTCATCGTCTGCGATGCGAGGTTCGCGACGGTCGGGGTGGCGCCCAGACCGATCTCGACGAAGCGCTCGACACCGAGTCCACCGTCGATCTCGTCCGTGAACAGCAGGTCCTGCGTCTCGATCCAGCGGACCGGGCTGGCGAACTGCCAGGCCAGCAGCTCGATGAGGATCACGCGGGTCAGCGCGACCGGACGCGCGGCCCAGTTGTCGAAGTCCGCGAGCACGGCCTGCAGCTGCTCCGACGGCACCAGGTCGGCGATCTCCTGGACGAAGTCACGCCCCAGGTTGAACAGCTTCGGCACCAGGTTCGGGATGTAGCGGCCGATCAGCAGCGACGGGTCGATGTCCTGCGGCAGCAGCTCGTCGAGCTTGGCGCGGAAGTCGTCCACACCGCCACGCAGGACGGTCGAGTGGAACGGCACGTCGATGCCGGGCACCACGATGAACGCACGCTTGCCGCCGAAAGCCTCACGGCGGATGTCGATCTCACGCTCGAGGGCGGCGAGACCCTTGACCGTGCCGGCGATCGCGTACTGCGAACCCTTGAGGTTCAGGTTGACGATCTGCAAGAACTCTCCGGTCGCGTCGGCGACGCCACCCACGAAGGCTTGCAGCTCGTCGTCGGCGACACCGATCTGCGACGGACGGATCGCGGCCATGCGGTAGTCGCTGCGGCCGGCACCGTCACGCGGGACCAGCTCGTGCATCGCCGAACCGCGCTGGAAGACGACCTCGAGCAGCGCCTCGAGCGGCAGCACGCCGGCGACCGCGGTGAGGGCGTTGTACTCGCCGACCGAGTGACCGGCCAGGTAGGAGCCCTCGACGAAGGCGCCGGACTCACGGAGTTCGGCGACTTGCGCGACACCGAGCGTCGCCATGGCGACCTGGGTGAACTGGGTCAGGTGCAGCACGCCGTCGGGATGGCGGTGCTCGACGCCCCGCGCCTTGACCAGCGTCGGGTTGTCGCGGACGACGGCGAGGATCGAGAAGCCGAGCGCCTCGCGGGTGTGCTTGTCGGCGCGCTCCCAGATCTCGCGGGCGGCCTTGCTTCGCGAGCGGGCGTCGAGGCCCATGCCGGGACGCTGGATGCCCTGGCCCGGGAACGCGTAGACGGTCTTCGGCGCGGCGGTGCGGCCGGTCGCGACCATCACCAGGTCGCCGTCGACGCGGCAGCCGACCTCGACGATCTCGTCACCACGATCGGTGGCGACGCGGTCGACGCGGACGTCGATCTCGGCGCCGGGGCGGACCATGCCGAGGAAGCGCGCGGTCCACGCGGTCAGCCGGCGCGCCGGGGTCTTGGACTCGGGATCGATCGCGATGACGGCCTGCTGGGCGGCGGCCGACAGCCACATGCCGTGGACGATCGGGCTGCCGAGGCCCGCGAGCAGCGCCGCGGCGTCGGAGGTGTGGATCGGGTTGTGGTCACCCGACACGCGGGCGAACGCCGCCATGTTGCGCGGCGCGACCATCTTCAGGTCGCGGCGACGACGGCGCGGGGTCTCCGCGACGTCGGCGGACAGCGAGCCGCCGGCCCGGGCCGGGTCGGCCAGCTCGCCCTTGCCGGTGCGGCCGCGGATCGCGAAGCGCTCGGTGAGCGTGGCGACGGCGGGAGCGTCGAGGCCCTCGCCGAGCATCGCGCCGACCTCGACACGCACCTCGACGACGCGGCCCATGTCGGTGTCGACGACGTCGCCGGCCTCGGCGCGGACCACGAGAATGCTGGTCTCCGAGGGCAGTTCGCCGACGAGGTTCACGGCGTGGTCGAGGTGGACCAGGTCGAGCATGCCCTCGATGACGTGCACGCCGGACTCGGTCGTGGCGGCGCCGAGTGCAGCGAAGACGGCCGGCCAGCAGGCGCCGACGACGACGTCGGGCACGGCCTTGCCACTGGTGCTCACGGTCGCGGGCAGGCCGACACCGGTGACACCGGCGTGGTCGGCGATCAGGTCCGGCGTCCACGCCAGGTTGATGTGCGCGACACCGTTCTTCACCGCCGGAAGCTCCTGGCCGGCAGCGACGCCGAGCAGGGCCGACATCGACGCCTGGGCGTCGGCCTCGGTGATGACCGGGGCGCCGCCGTCACGGACGGTGGCGGGCACGGTGATCCGGATCTCGACGGCCTTGCCGAGCGCCAGCGGCACCGTCAGGTCGACGTGCTCGGTATCGGCGACGACGAGGCGTGCGCCGGTCTTGTCGTGGCTCGCGACGGTGTCGGACTCGATGGTCCACTCCGCGACGTCGCCGAGACGGCGCACCGGGTTCTGCGTCAGGCGGGCGGCCCACCGCACGTCGGGGGCGGTGAGGACGGCGTCGAGCAGCCCGGTGCCGAAGCCGCCGTGGCGGCGACCGGCGATCGGGGTCGGGGTGGCGCCGGCGGCGACCAGTTCGTCGGCCGTGGCCTTCTCGAAGCGGTCGAGCAGCTCACCGACGGGCTCGTCGACGCGGGTGATGCCGGCGACCGCGACGGTGCCGGGGATGATGCACACCTGGTCGGCGGTGTAGCGCGGATCGTGCGCCTGCCACAGCGAGTCCGAACGCCACCAGCGACGCACGTCGCCGTCGACGACGGGCACGAAGTTGGCCGGCTTGCCTGGGGTCTTGCACAGCGCGACGAAGAACGGGACGTCGGCCGGGTGCAGGACGGTGGTGGCGTAGTCGGGGTACGCGGCCTCGAGCGCGCACAGCGCCGCGAAGGGCCGGTCGAGCGTCGCGGCATCCGCGAACAGCGTCTGGATCGGGCCGCGGTCGTTGCGGTGCAGGCGGGCCTCGGCGCGCTGGAGCATCTCGCCGAAGCGGTCACGCCACGACACGTCCAGCCACACCGACTGCGTGGCGTCGGCGATCGCGTCCTGCACGTCGCCACCGCAGTCGAACGCCTGCGGGGAGTCGATGCCCACGGCCAGCTCCAGGTAGCGGCGCAGCCACTGCTGGTAGGTCATGGTCGCGACGTCGCCGAAGTACGGCTTGGCGGTCACGTCGAGCGCGGCGATGATCTCGTCGCGGCGGGCGGCGACGGCCTCGGCGTCGCCGGCGACCTCGTCGAGCAGACGACCGGTGCGCGATGCCGCGTTGTCGATCTCGTGGATGTCGGCGCCGAGCTGGCTGCGGCCGGAGGCCATGCCGCCCTCGGCGGTACCCGCACCGACCCAGTCCGGGGTGCCGGGGGTGTCGACGAGCATCTGCTTGACGTCGGCCGAGGTGGTGGCCTCGAGCGTCGCCATCGCGGCGGTGCCGACGAGGATGCCGTCGAGCGGCATCGCCGGGAAGCCGTACGCGGTGGACCAGCGACCGGTCAGGTAGTCGGCGGCCCGCTCGGGGGTGCCGATGCCGCCGCCGACGCACAGCACCAGGTTGTCGCGGGTGCGCAGCTCGGAGTAGGTGTCGAGCAGCAGGTCGTCGAGGTCCTCCCACGAGTGGTGACCGCCGGCGCGACCGCCCTCGATGTGAACGATGACCGGGTAGTTCGGCACCTCGTTCGCGATGCGGATCACGGAGCGGATCTGCGCGACGGTGCCCGGCTTGAACGCGACGTAGCTGAAGCCGGCCTCGGTCAGCTCGTCGATGATCGTGACGGCTTCCTCGAGCTCGGGGATGCCCGCGGTGACGACGACACCGTCGAACGGGGCACCCGCGGCGCGGGCACGCGGCACCAGTCGCTTGCCGCCCACGTGCAGCTTCCACAGGTACGGGTCCAGGAACATCGAGTTGAACTGGACGGCGCGACCCGGCTCGAGCAGGCCCTTCAGCTCCTCGACGTGGTCGGCGAAGATCTGCTCGGTGACCTGTCCGCCACCGGCCAGCTCGGCCCAGTGGCCGGCGTTGGCCGCCGCGGCGACGATCTTGGGGTCGACGGTCGTGGGGGTCATGCCGGCGAGCAGGATCGGCGAACGTCCGGTCAGCTTGGTGAACGCGGTCTCGACGGCGACACGGCCGTCGGGCAGCGCAACGGCCTTGGGCGCGAACTCGGTCCACGCGCGCGGCACCTCCGGTGTGGCGCCGGGAGTGAGCAGGTTGCGGTGACCGGCGCGGGTGGAGGCGGCGACGATGCCGACGCCCTGACCGCGCAGGCCCGTGGCGGTCATGCGGGTGAGCAGGTCGCCGGGGCCCAGGTCCAGGATCCACGCGGCGCCGGAGGAGATGGCGCCCTCGACCGCCTCGACCCAGTCGACCGGATCGACGAGCACGGCCTGCGCGAGCCCGCGGACCTGGTCGGCGTCGAGCCCACAGCGGGCGGCCCAGCCGCCGATGATGTCGACGGCCTCGTTCAGCGCCGGGTGGTGGAAGCCGACCTCGACGGACAGCGACTCGAACACGGGCGAGAAGACCGCACCGCCACGGGACTTGGCGTCGCGGGCGCGGGTCTCGTCGGCCGCGATCTGCTCGCAGCGCTGCTGGACGCGAGCAAGCTGCGCGGGCGGACCGGACAGCACGACGCGCCGGCGGCCGTTGCGGATCGCCATGACGGCGGAGCGATCGGCGTCGACGCCCTCGGCCAGTTCGGCGACGATCGCCGCGAGGCGCTCGGGATCGACGTTGGAGACGGCGAGCATCGGCGAGCGGTCCGCGGTGGCGATGATGCCGCGGCGGCGACCCACCAGTCCGGCGGCCGCGCCGATGAGCTGGGCGGTCGCGAGCAGCGCGCCGTCGGCGGCGCCGGCCCCCGAGACCGCGGCGGCGGCGATCAGGCCCTGCGAGTGGCCGATCGTCGCGACCGGCGCGGTGACGGCCGGGTCGAGGCCCTGCTGCTGCAGCGCGCGCAGCGCGGCGAGCTGGGTGAGGAACACGCCGGGCAGCGACACCGCGGCGGAGGTCAGCGCGGCCGCAGACGGGCCGGCGGCGTTGGCAGAGTCTTCATCGTCCGCGAGCTCCTGCTCGAGAATCCACGCGATCGGGTCGAATCCGACCGGCCGCACGACGAGAAGGTCCTGTGCCACCGGCGCGAGGATCGCGGCGGCTTCGTTGACGAGCTCCGTAAGGGACGGCTCGAGGCCGCTGTCGCGAGTGAGTTCGGCGAGCGCGCTCAGCCACGGCGCACCCTGGCCACCGAAGGCCAGCGCGTACGGCTCGCCGGCGCGGAGGCGGTCCACGAGCGGTCCCTGCGCGGCGGAGCGGACCGGAGACCGATCCGCACCGAACTGGCTGTTCTTCGAGGTTCGTCCGTTTCCTGCAGTGTCGTCGATCGTCACTGGAGTTGAGTCCTCTCCTGGTTCCCTGACGGGAGGTAGGTCGTGGTCGGCCGCCCTCGGCAGAGCTGACGCGCGATGTCCCGAGACATCCACGGCACCCCTCGAACGCGCTGGGAATACAGCGGATTCGGGCTCGTCAAGGTTGGCACAAAATCATGAGGGAAGCCTCACGTTTGGTTACACCCACACTTCCTACCAGCGAGTATCGAGTGACTTTGGCCACAGGACGCCGCTCAAGTGACCCGCGAGTAGACCACGTATCCGCGGGTCACGGGCCATGCGTGGACGTCCACAAACCTGAGGAAACCCTCACGTTGATTGTTATCAATTCGTGACCCTCTTGACGGCGGGGCCTCGACGTGCGGTCCGGGCGCGAAGGCGTTGTCGGAGGCGCCGATTAGCGTGCCGCCCCGAGCACACGACAACCGAACATCTTGGGGGGGAACCATGAGCACACCGGAGGTCCGCGCACTCACCGCGTTCGTCGACGACGTCCTGCCGCACGATCGATCCCACTGGCCGCCGGGGTGGCCCGGCGAGACGGAGGCCGCCCTGCTCGACGCCGTCTTCTCGGCCCGAGCCACCTACGGCACACCGACATCCGGCGTCCGACGCGTGATCGGGAACTGGCGCGCACACCGCGACGCGGAACTCGACGACCTGACCACACTCGCCGCCTTCGCCGACGCACCCGACCGGCTCGCCGAGATCCTCGGCAACCGCCAGCGTGTGCCCGGCAACTACACCACCAAGGCGGAGGCCGCGGCCCGGGCCGCGGCGGCGCTCGCCGAGGCGGGGATCCGTGGCAGCAACCGGGTCGGCGACGGCCGCGCCGCGTGGGAGGCGATCGCGGCCATACCCGGACTCGGCGCGACCACGTGGGAGACGTTCGTGCTGCGGCTGGGATTGATCGGACCCACAGCGCTCGATGCGGTGCACCAGTTCGTGGCCGAAGCCCTCGGCACCGACGAGTCGTCCCCGACGGAGGCGGAGGCCCTCGACCTGCTCGCCGCGACAGCCGACGGCGCCGGCATCGACCCGGCCGCGCTGCTCGGTGCGATCTGGCGATACCACCGGACCCGCGATCGAGCACCGAAGCCGTTGTCCGCGTAGCAGAATCGACCCGAACGCCCCGACGGCCGATCCTGCGAATCGGGACCGGCCGCCGGTGGCGTAGGCTGTTGGGCGCTCGCGCGAGTGGCGGAATTGGCAGACGCGCTGGATTTAGGTTCCAGTGTCTCAGGACGTGGGGGTTCAAGTCCCCCCTCGCGCACAGAGAGCAGTTCGACGAACTGCGACGAACGAGGTCACGAACTCGAAGGAGATCGTGACCTCGTTTTTTCGTTGCCATGTTGTGGATCGAGGTGCGTGCCTGCGGGCGAACCTATAACTCTTGCGCGGCGGCGAGTGCGTCGAAGGATCGGCGCAGGAGTTCGACTGCGTCCGTGCCCTCGGACTCAGCCCAGGTGGTCAGAGCGATGTCGAAGCAGGCGAGAGCGACCTGCACGAGTGTCTGCGCTCGTAGCTCCGCATAGCCACCGGCCAGACGCTCCCGGACGACCGGGACGAGCAGGTTCGCCCACGCCAGGTGCTTCTCGAGATTCCGGGCACGGAGGGACGGCGTGCTGGTGAGCACGCGCATCGTCCGCTTGCTGCGTTGCTCGTCGCCACCTGGTTGAGACAGCAGGGATTCTAAGGAGATCCGCAACGAGACCAGGGCCGGTTCATCGGCCGGCCGTGAGACGAAGGCGTCTCGGACGAACTCGCCCCAGCGAGTCAGGTCGCCAATGACCGCGTCTTCTTTGGCCGGGAAGTAACGGTGGAAGCTTCGGGCGGAGATACCGACCGCGGCGGCGATCTGCTCGACGGTGACCGAGTCGAAGCCGCGCTCGGCGAACAGGTCGACCGCGACCTCGGAGATGCGGGTGCGCACGGCCTCTCGCGTGATGTCGCGCAAGCCCGAGATCGGTGTCGAGGAACTTTCCACGTGAGCAGCGTACATGGACAAAGTTGTCAGTCTCTGACAGATTGGTCTGAGTATGCCACTCCGCCGAAAGGGAACCCATGGACAAGCGCACGCTCGGTAAGCAAGGTCTGACGGTCTCCGCCCTGGGATACGGCGCGATGGGCACAGCCATGGGCTACGGCCCGGCCGACGAGACTGAGTCGATCGCCGCCATCGGCAAGGCACACGATCTCGGCGTGACGATGTTCGACACCGCCGAGATGTACGGCTGGGGAGAGGGTGAGAAGCTGCTCGGCCGAGCGTTGGCACCGGTACGCGACGACGTCGTCATCGCCACGAAGTTCGGCTTCACCCGCTCATTCGGATTCGACTCTCGCCCCGAGCACATCCGCGAGGTCGTCGACACGAGCCTGCGCAATCTCGGCGTCGACACGATCGACGTGCTCTACCAGCACCGTCCCGACCCGGCCGTGCCCATCGAGGACGTGATCGGCACCATGAAGGAATTCGTCGACGCCGGCAAGGTCAAGTATCTGGGGCTGTCCGAAGCCGACGAAGCCACCATCCGCGCCGCGCACGCGGTGCACCCGATCTCGGTGTTGCAGACCGAGTATTCGATCTTCGCGCGAGAGGTCGAATCCCTCTTCCCCGTCCTCGAGGAACTCGGCATCGGATTCGTCGCCTACTCACCGCTGGCCCGCGGATTCCTCAGCGGCGCGGTCGCCTTCCGGGAGTACTACGACGCCAATGACTTCCGCCAGCACATCCCGTGGTGGGCGCCGGAGAACTTCGGAGCCAATGTCGCGATCGTCGACGAACTCACCAAACTCGCCCGCGGCAAGGGTGCCACCCTTGCCCAGTTGTCGTTGGCATGGCTCCTGGCTCGCCAGGACTACATCGTCCCGATCCCGGGCTCCCGCAACCCGTCTCGGGTCGAGCAGAACATCGCAGCTGCCGATCTGGTACTTACCGACGAGGATCTGGCCGCGATCGACCGCATCGCCCCCAATGGCGGGATCGGCGGCCGTATGTAGCGAAAACGGCCTGCACGACCGATCGCCCATGGCCCGGCCAGGCCGTAAAGGTTTCTGGATAGGGAACATTCGCAGGACCAGCAAGCTGGACGGATAACCCGGACTGTTGGTGGCCGGTTGTCGATACAGCGAAGTTCGAGCACGTTCGCGGACACACGTGGAGAAGACGCCTCCCGGCCGGCCTCCGCCAGTAACGCCGGACCCTCGCAACGGATATACGGACCGTCCGCTTCTTTTGCAGAGGGGGTAGATCTGAATGAAGCGCTCACTCTTCGTCCGAGCCGGCGCATTGGCCATCGGACTCATGGCACTCGGCTCCGGCGTCGCCAACGCCCAGGATGCCTGGCCAGTCGATCCTGGTCTGGGCGGTATCGGTACCCCGGTGGACGTCACGAACCTCGTGCTGATGCCCGATCAGCCCGAGTTCTGGAATCCCGCAATCGGCATGACCCGCGTCATCTCCCCGTACGGGAGAACCACCAGGATCGTGTGCACCGGCTACCGCGTCGACACCTCGTGCTGGCAGGCCGATCCAGCAGGAAACCCACACAAGCTCAATTCTCCCTTCAACATGGGCATCTTTGGGTCCATCGCTTCAACACCTGCGACCGGCGTCTTCATCTACCCGGGAATGATCCCCGGCTCATAGGCAACGACTACCCGACATCCTCCGAGGAAGGCTCCATGACTGCATGGGGGGCCTTCCTCGTTTGGGCCGAGCGAACGAGACGGCCTGTCCCGCACGCCGGTCGTCAACAGGACAGCCCGTGGAAGTGGTTGACTCCAGGTATGACCGGACGAGGAACAGTTATGAACCTCAGGAAGTCGCGCCTAGCCCTTCGCTGGGTTCTCGGCGTTCTCTCATGCATCCTCCTGGGCGTCTCGTTCTACACCGTCTTCTCCGACGCGCCGGCCAATTGGACACTGTCGTGGCCGTTGATGCTCTCGATTGCGGCTTGCCTCCTTCTTGCCCATCTTCTCGATCGCCACGGTCCTGTTGAATGATTCGTGGGTTCATGCGGTGATCGCAACACCACTGATCGATCGACTCCCGCGAAACGGCCGCGTGGCCGGTGATGCTCGTGTGCCGACACCATTGCGACCGTGTCGTCAACGCTCTGGAAGCGGCTGAGGAAATGTTCTGAATCGACGAGTCGGAGACTCTCTGTGACCAGGCAATGCGGACCGCGCACAGAGAGCAGTTCGACGAACCGCGACGCACGAGGCCACGAACTCAAAGGAGATCGTGGCCTCGTTGGGGTCCGGCCGACCGTCGGACCAGTGTGGCGTCACATTGCCCGCTGTTCGATCACTTCGCCTGGGCGAGCGAGACCGCGTCGGCGCCGGCCGGGAATCGCAGCTGGCCGGTCGTGTCGTGCACGGCCCGCCAGATCGTCTCGGCGACGTCGCTCTCCTCGGTGTAGAGCTCTTGGCTCGTGAAGTCGTCCATGATCCTCTTGGCCCACGGCGCATACGGCGCCGGAACCAGATCGTCCACCGACCCGCCGTCCGTCGCCCGGGCTGCGAAGTTGGTCGTCAGGCAGGCTCCCGGCTCGACCGTCTTCGCCCGAACACCGAAGGGCGCGAGCTCGAGCGCCAGGGATGCGGTGAACCCCTCGATGGCCATCTTGCTCGCCTTGTAGACCGCCGAGAGCGGCATGTGTCCGAGCACCACGCTGGAGGTCACGTTGACCACCACGCCGGAGCCACGCTCGCGGAACTGCGGCAGCACCGCCTGCGTCGTCGCCATCACGCCGAACGTGTTGGTCTCGAACACTTCCCGCACTCGGGACATGGGCGTGCCCTCGAACACGCCGATCGACGGGACGCCGGCGTTGTTCACCAGGACGTCGATGGATCCGGCCGTCTCGACCGCGGCGGCGATGGTCTCGGGCTCGGTGACGTCGAGCTCGACGACGCGGAGCCGGTCCGACTCGGGCAGGACGTCCGCACGCCGGGTGCGCATCGTGGCGATGACGTTCCACCCCTGCGAGTGGAAGTAGCGAGCGGTCGCCCGCCCGTATCCGGACGAGGCACCGGTGATCAGAACTGTCTTCATGTTGCGGTCCTTACGATGCGGTGGGATCCGCGGATCGGAACGACATCTTCCTGCTCCGGCGGAACTGCTGACATTCCCATTGAATCGCTTTGACCAGCGCGAATAGTAGAACTATCGTCGCCTCTTCTTGCACGATCCTCCCCCGGCTCCCGGTCAGACCAGCACGCGCGCGGGGGTGAGGGCGGTGTCGCGCAGGCGGGCCGCGTCCCGGCTCGGAGGTGCGCCGAACTGGCGGCGGTACTCGCGGCTGAACTGCGATGGGTTGTCGTAGCCGACGCGGCGGCCGACTCCGGTGACGTCGCCCGGGTGGGTGGCGAGCAGCAGCCGGGCCTCCTGGAGCCGGATCTGCTTCTGGAACTGGATGGGGCTCATCGCCGTCACCGCCTGGAAGTTTCGGTAGAAGGCGGAGACGCTCATGCCGGACAGACGGGCCACGTCCTCGACCCGGAAAGGCTGCGCGTAGTTCTCGCGGATCCAGCGGACGGCACGGGAGACGTGGGTGAGGCCGCTGTCGGCGAGGCCGAGCTGGCGCACCGTCGCGCCCTGCTCCCCTGTGATCAAGCGCCACAGAATCTCTCGTTTGACGAGCGGGGCGAGCGCGGCGCGGTCGCGAGGTTCGTCGAGCAGGCGCAGCAGCCGGACGACCGCGTCGAGGAGTGCGGGCGGGGCGTCACTGACGGCGATCCCCGACGGCGCACCTCCGCCGTCGCGGGGGATGTCTCCAGGACCGGCCTGCAGCAGCAATTCGGCGACCGCGGACGGTTCCAGCGTGAGACCGAACCCCAGCGCCGGGTGCTCCGGGTCGGCTTGGGTGAACTGCCCGGTGACGGGCAGGTCGACGGATGCGACCAGGTACTGCCCGGCGCCGTACTCGTAGACCCGGTCGCCGAGCGCGAGACGTTTGGCTCCCTGGGCGATGACTGCGAGCACCGTGCCGGACATCGAGGGTGCGGGCGGATCCGAACGATCGACCTGCGAGATCAAGACGCCGTCGATGGCCGTGGTCCAGTCGGGGCGGGCATGCCGGGCCAGCAAGGTGCGGAGCTCCTCGAGGTACATACCTCCATTGCAGCACCAAAAGGGGCCCCGACTCCCGAACCAGAGAGGATTGTGCAAGTGCGAGCGAGTATCGGCCTATCATTTTCGCAGGTCAGGCCGGTTCAATGGAATCACCCCATTCCAACACCGGACAGGAATACACCCATGATCGCCAACTACGGTTTCAACGCCACCCTGACCGCCAAGCCTGGCTCGGGTGACCGACTGGTCGACCTGCTGCTGACCGGACTGAACGAGGGAAGCCCCGGCGCGAGCGAACACTGTGTCGTCTACCTCGTCTCGCGTTCCGCGTCCGACCGCGACATCGTGCACGTCACCGAGGGCTGGACCAGCGAGGAGGACCACCACCGCATCTTCGCCGGCGAGGCCGCACAGGCCATCGTGGCCCGGATCGGCGCACTGCTGGCCAAGGAGTCCGAGTACACCGATTACGTCCCGGTTCGCGGCAAGGCCGCGTTCTGACAACGGCCAAGGCCCCCTCGTCCGACCGTCCGACGCACCCGAGAAAAGGCCCACGACCATGACCATGGCACGACCCGCACTGGACCCCGAACTGCGCGAACTCCTGGCCGACATGCCGCTGATGTCCCGGCTCAGCCACGAAGTTCTCGCCGAGCTGCGCCGGCTTCCCTCGACGCCCGTCGAGTCCCTTCTCGCCGACCGGCAGGTGGACTGGCACGAGATCACGGTGCCCGCCGGGGACGGCGCACCGATTCGGCTGTCCGTCTTCAGCCCCGCGAACACCGACCACACCACCCCCGCTCCCTGCGTCTACTGGATGCACGGCGGCGGAATGGTGATGGGCGACCGCTTCTCGCAGATCGACATCCCCCTGGACTGGCTCGACGAGTTCGGCGCGGTTGTGGTCTCGGTGGACTACCGGCTGGCACCCGAGGCCACCGGCAGCACCCTCGTCGACGACTGCTACCAGGGACTGCGCTGGATCACCGAACACGCCACCGAACTGGGCATCGATCCCGCGCGGATCGTCGTCGCGGGCGTCAGCGCGGGTGGCGGCCTCGCGGCGGGTGTCACGCTGCTGGCCCGCGACCTCGGTAGCCCGGCGATCGCTGCGCAGATCCTGGTCTGCCCCATGCTCGATCACCGCAACACCAGCACGTCCAGCCACCAGTACTCCGGCGCGCCCGGCGTCTGGACCCGCGAGATGAACGAGTTCGGATGGCGCGCCGTTCTCGGCGACCTCACCACCGACGAAGTGTCCCAGTACATCTCGCCCGCGCTCGCCGACGACCTTTCGGGCCTGCCGACCACCTACATCGACACCGGCTCCGCCGAGGTCTTCCGCGATGAGGACATCGATTACGCCACCCGCATCTGGGCGGCCGGCGGCCAGGCCGAACTCCAGGTCTGGGCGGGCGGCTTCCACGGCTTCGACACCCTGTATCCGCAGGCACAGATCTCGGCCACGGCCCGGCGAACCCGCACCGACTGGCTCGCCCGACACCTGCCTCCGGACTCCTGCGCATCGCAGACACGCTGAATCAGACCCACCGATCGATGTTTTCGCACAGTGCGCCGATAGGGCCGATAACGACATCTCCGTGTGGGTCCACCCAGCCCCCTCGCGCCGGCGGCCAGCGCGCGCGTCCACGGCGTGGGCGGGTCGAACCCGGGGCCGTCCACCTCCCCGGAAGTGCTGTCGACCAAGGGGATTCGCCAGTCCAGAGTGTCGTGGTTCCATGGGTCCGGGAGCGGCATACCGCCATCCTTCCCTACGATGGGCGGATGGCGCGGACACCGGACATCACGTCCCCACAGTTGGTGACCTACGACGGACTGCCCGGGTCCGCGGGCGGTGCACACTCGCTTCGAGTCAAGCAGCCCGACAAGGCATTCCAGCGCGTGCAGACCTTCGTCGAGGCCTGCACCGAACCGGTGTCGTCGGCGTCGTGGGTGTTCGAGGTCGCCACCGGTGGACCGCCCGCAGCGACGGAGCATCTGGTGGCGCTCGCCACCGAGCGCTTCGGCGGGCCCCGCCACCGTGCGCGAACCCACACGGAATGGAACGTCGCACCCAAATCCGTGAACGACGCGCTCGAGGCGCTCGTCGCCGTCGGCCCCGACGCGGTCACCAGCCACGGGCGTTCGCTTGCCGCGCTGACTTGCAGCATGCGCGTTCGCCTCCTCGACCCGGACGCCCGTGCCCCGTACCCCGACATCACCCCCGAGGCGTTCGGTCGCTTCGCCGTGGACGGATACGGCCGGCTTCTGGGCGGCTCCGGCGTGCGCGCGACCATCGGCACCGCCGCATCCTCGATGTCCCTGTGGCTGAACCTGCCCGCCGACGACCGCCTGTCCCCCGGCGCTCGTCATCTGCAGGACCATCTCCCGCTCCGGCTGTCCGCGAAACACTGGCGGCTCTGGCGCCCCACCCGCAGCGGCGACGCCTTCCGCTCCACCAAGATTCCCTCACCCGTCCACGACCCGGCCTGAGCCGCACCGAGACACCGCCGACGGCGTCGGCTCGGGCCGGTCCGTGAGGGCGGCAGGTCAGCGCCGGTTCGCCGTCTTGCGGTTCTGTTTCCGCGGGGGCGTCTTCTGGTTCACCGTGGGCCGGGCACCGGGCCTGGGCGCGTGGGCTTGCCGCTGCTGCGCGAGTTCGCGTTGCTTGGCGGCCACTTCCCGGTCGATCCGGGCGAACACGACGTGTTGCTGCACGTACGTCCAGACGTTGTTGCTCACCCAGTACAGCAGGATCGCGATCATCAAGGCCGGTCCGCCGACGAGGACACCCAACGGAAAGACCCAGAGCATGAGCTTGTTCATCAACGCCGCCTGCGGGCCCGCTGCCGCTTCCGGACTCTGCCGTGCCACCGATGCACGTGCGTTGAAGTGCGTGGCGACGGCGGCGATCACCATCAACGGAATCGCCACGGCCGCGATCGTGGCGACCGTCGGGACACCGCCATGGGACGCGAACGACGCCAGCGTGCTCTCCGGGGTGTTGATCGCCGCCGAGATCGGCGCACCGAACAATCGCGCGCTGAGGAACGACTGCACATCGGCCGCGCTGAAGACGTAATTCGCGGTGTGCGCGTTGTCCTCGATCGACATCCCGAGGCCGCCGTAACCGGTTCCGGTCCGGTTGAACGAGCGCAGAACGTGGTAGAGCCCGATGAACACCGGCGTCTGCACCAGGACCGGCAGGCAGCCCATCAACGGGTTGAAGCCGTGTTCCTTCTGCAGCTTCTGCATCTCCAGCGTCATGCGTTGGCGGTCGTCGCCGTACTTCTTCTGCAGGGCCTTGATCTGCGGTTGCAGTTCCCGCATCTGGAGGCTCGTACGTATCTGCCGGATCGCCGGCCCGAGCAGCAGCAGGCGCAGGGTGAACACCAGGAACACCACGGCCAGCGCCCAGGCGAAGCCGCTGTCCGGACCGAGTATCGAGCCGAACGCCTTGTGCCAGAACCACAGGATCGCGGACACCGGGTAGTAGATGAAATCGAGCATGAGCACCTCTTCGCTGCACGATGCGACGCGACGCGGCGTCGTGCGGATGGTGAATGCGCCGAGGCTCTCGGCGAGTACGGCGCAGGAGGACAGGGGTGACGGGCGCACCGCACAGCGAGGAGCTATGCGGTGGTCAGCACCTGTCCGGGCGCTCGGGGTCGACGGGGACGGCCGGGAGTATTCGGGGCGCTCTGCCGGCGGAAGGCGCCGCGCAGATGCCGCTCCTCGCGGGGCGGCCCGACAGCAGGTGCCGTCAGCAGGTGCAGCTGGGACAGCGAACCGCCCCCGCCGACAGCCAAGATCACCGCGATCGCGACCGCGGTGCCGGCGATCGCAGCCGGACCGTCGCCGGCGGAAGTGGTCGCAATCACCAAAGTCAGCACGGCTACCCACGTGAGCTGAACGACGTTCAGCTTCCCCGCGAGTGTCGACCAGATCCGTGCCATGACAGGCAGCGTACCGAAACCGACGCAGGCCGCCGAAGCGAGCCGACGCGGCCCCGGTGGAGGCGCGCGCGAGCCGTCCGCCCGGTGTCGATGCTGCAACCATTCCTGCGACTCGCGAACGGCCGGTCGGTTCGTCCGGCTAGCGTTCGAAAGTGTCGCGGCCACTCCCCGCCGTGACCCCGGTTCCGCGGCAGGCAGGGGGACGACGGTGTCCACACGTGTTCTCTCGGACTCGACCCACACCCACGTCGTCGACGTGGCCGCCGACAGGGTCGACATCGGCGAGTGGTTGTTCTCGCTGTCGGAGACCGAGTACCGGAGGTGCTGTCCCCCGGACCACATCACCACCGGCGTCGGCACCGCCGCGGACGGGCGACCGCTCGCGATCGGTGTCGAGACCTTCGGCGATGCCCTGATGATCCACCACTTCGTCGGCGAGGTCACCGAACCGCACCATTGCCGACTGGTCTCGACGTCGGAGGCCGTCGCCGCCGAGGGCCGGACGACGGTCGAGGTGATCTGGGAACTGCGCGCCGAGCCCACCGCCGACGGCCGCTGCGCCGTCACCGACCGGATCGCGGTGATTCCCACCGGGGACTACTTCGCCTTCCTCGACCATCACGGCATCACCTTCGAGGACGCCGCGGCGGCGTGCCACACCGCGTGCAGCGACCACAACCGGCGCGAGACCCCGCTCCTCGCCGCGAGCATCGCCCGCCGCGCGACGGCGTCGAACGGCCGACACTCGGTCAATCCCGTTGCCGCCGTGACCATCCGGCGTGACACCCCGGACGTCGACGGCGAGGCCGCGAAGGCGGTGGTCCGCCGCAACACCGAGCAGGTCCAGGGCGGCGGCGACTTCGCGGTGTTCGACGAACTGTTCGCCGACGACTACGTCGACCACACACCCCAACCCGGCACCACGCCCGACAAGGCCGGCACGAGACTGCTGTACCAGTCGCTGCGCGCCGCGTTCCCGGACTTCCACGCCGAGATCCACTGGCAGTCGGCGGAGGGCACCCTGGTGACGACCTACAAGACCTACCGCGGCACGCACCGGGGCGTGTTCATGGGCATCGCGCCCACCGGCCGGGCGGTCGAGTTCGAGACCGTCGACGCGATGCGGGTGCGCGACGGCAGGATCGTCGAGCACTGGGGTGTCGCGAACCTGCTGTCGCTGATGAAGCAGCTCGGCGACTGACGCCGCACCGGGTCAGGCGAACGACCCCCGCGCCGCGACGACCTCGCCGCCGACTACGACGAGCGACGGCTCCGCGAGCACCTGCGGGCCCGTGCGCGGATCCTGTTCGTAGACAATCAGATCCGCGGGTGCGCCCGCCGCGAGCCCGCCGCCGCCGAGCCAGGGCTGGGCGTTCCAGCACGCCGCGCCGAGCGCCTCGGTGGGCGTCATGCCGACCTTGCCGAGCGAGGCGACCTCGTCCGCGATCCGCCCGTGCCGGACGTGTCCGCCGGCGTCGGTGCCCGCGTAGATGGGAACGCCCGCATCACGCGCGGCGCCGATCGTGTCGTTCACCCGCGCGTACAGGTCGCGCATGTGCGCGGCGTACACCGGGAACCGCGTCGCGCCGTCGGCGATCTCCGGGAAGTTGTCGATGTTGATCAGCGTCGGGACCAGCGCGGTGCCGCGCTCGGCCATCATCGCGATCGTGGTGTCGGTCAGGCCGGTGCCGTGCTCGATGCAGTCGATCCCGGCGGCGATCAGCCCGGGCAGCGCGTCCTCGCCGAACACGTGCGCGGTCACGCGGGCGCCCTCGCGGTGCGCGGCCTCGATCGCCTCGACGAGGATGCCGTCGCTCCACAGCGGTGCCAGATCGCCGACCTCGCGATCGATCCAGTCCCCCACCAGCTTCACCCAGCCGTCGCCGGCGCGCGCCTGCCGCACCACCTCGTCGGGCAGCTGCGACTCGTCCTCGAGATCCACCGGCAGCCCGCGGATGTAGCGCTTGGGCGCGGCGATGTGCCGGCCGGCGCGGATGATCCGCGGCAGGCACGCGACGTCGTCGAGCGAGCGGGTGTCGACGGGCGATCCGGCATCACGCACCAGCAGGACGCCGGCGTCCCGCTCGGTGCGGGCCTGCGCCAGCGCCCCGTCGAGGTCCTCGGCGCCGCCGCCGTAGCGGATACCGATGTGGCAGTGGGCGTCGACGAGGCCGGGCAGGATCCAGCCCTCGGTGCACAGCGTCTGCGCACCCGGCACCGGCTCGTCGGTGATCTTCCCGTCCGCGATCCACAGCTCGAACGGCTGCTCGTCGGGCAGACCGGTGCCCCGCAGGTGGAACGAGGTCACGTCGACCTACTTCTTGGGGAGCTTGAGCTGCGACAGGTCGATGCCCTCGAGCCCCGGAGGCAGCTCGTCGAGGCCCTTGGGCATGCTCGACAGGTCCGGGAAGCCGGCGGGCATGCCGCCCGGCATACCGGGGAATCCGCCCGGCATACCACCGGGGAAACCGCCCTTGATCTTCGGCTGCGTCGGGCCCTTGCCGCCCTTCTTGCCCTTCTTGCCCTTCTTGCCCCGCAACTGCTTGCGGGCGCCGGGCATGCCCATCCGGCCGGCCATCGCGGCCATCATCTTGCGGGCCTCGAAGAAGCGGTCGACGAGCTGGTTCACGTCGGAGACCTTGACGCCCGAGCCGTTCGCGATGCGCAGGCGGCGCGACGCGTTGATGATCTTCGGGTTCTCGCGCTCGGCCGGCGTCATGCCGCGGATGATCGCCTGGATCCGGTCGAGCTGCTTCTCGTCGACGTTGGCGAGCGCGTCCTTCATCTGACCGGCGCCCGGCAGCATGCCGAGGAGGTTGCCGATCGGACCCATCTTGCGCACGGCCATCATCTGCTCGAGGAAGTCCTCGAGGGTCAGCTCGCCCGAGCCGATCTTCGCGGCCGTGGCCTCGGCCTGCTGGGCGTCGAACACCTGCTCGGCCTGCTCGATGAGGGTGAGCACGTCGCCCATGCCGAGGATGCGGCTGGACATGCGGTCGGGGTGGAAGACGTCGAAGTCCTCGAGCTTCTCACCGGTGGACGCGAACAGGATCGGCTCGCCGGTGATCTCACGGACGCTCAGCGCGGCACCACCGCGGGCGTCGCCGTCGAGCTTGGTGAGCACGACACCGGTGAAGCCCACACCCGACTTGAACGCCTCCGCGGTGTGCACCGCGTCCTGACCGATCATCGCGTCGAGCACGAAGATCGTCTCGTCGGGCTGGACGGCGTCGCGGATGCCCGCGGCCTGCGCCATCAGCTCCTCGTCGATGCCGAGACGGCCGGCGGTGTCGACGATGACCACGTCGTACTGCTTGGTGCGGGCCTCGTCGACACCGGCGCGGGCGACCTCGACCGGGTCGGCCGCCGAGATACCGAGCGGGTTCTCGCCGCCGCCGATGGACGTGCCCGGGTGCGGCGCGAACACGGCCGCGCCGGCGCGCTCACCGACGATCTGCAGCTGACTGACGGCGCCCGGACGCTGGAGGTCACACGCGACGAGCAGCGGCGTGTGGCCCTGGTCCTTCAGCCACTTGGCGAGCTTGCCGGCGAGGGTGGTCTTACCGGAACCCTGCAGACCGGCCAGCATGATCACGGTCGGCGGGGTCTTCGCGAACTGCAGGCGGCGGGTCTCACCACCGAGGATGCCGACGAGCTCCTCGTTGACGATCTTGACGACCTGCTGCGCCGGGTTGAGCGCGGCCGAGACCTCGGCGCCCTTCGCGCGCTCCTTGATCTTCGCGATGAAGGTGCGGACGACGGGGAGCGCGACGTCGGCCTCGAGGAGCGCGAGACGGATCTCGCGGCAGGTGGCGTCGATGTCGGCTCCGGAGAGTCGACCCTTGCCACGCAGGTCCTTGAGGGCTCCGGTCAACCTGTCGGAAAGGGATTCGAACACCGAGTGCGCTCCTGAGCTCTGTGCTGGCCTGGTAGCGGGCCGTGAACATTCTCCGACCAGGGTAACCGTTCGATCGGGTGATACCGCGCGGCAACCCTGGCCGGAAGCGCGAACGCGGGGGGCGTCAGGCGGTCGACTCGGCCGCGGCGTCCTCCTTCTTCTTCGGCTCCGGGGCCGGCACCACGGCCAGGATCGCGCGCTCGAGTCGTACGCGGTGTGCGCGGGTGTCGGCGTCGGCCAGCTGGATGCAGAACGCGTCCACCACGGACGAGCCGAGCGTGCTCGCCTTCGCCCAGCGCACGTCCGCGCCGTGCCGCTCGAAGACCCGCGCCAGTCGGCTGAGCAGGCCCAGCCGGTCCTCGGCACGCACCTCCACGATCGCCTGGCCCGGCTCGGCGGCACCGCCGCTGTCGGCGTCGAACCAGATCACGCGCGGCGGCGCCTGCGCGTACTGGACGGGCACGGCCGCCGCCGTGCGGTCCTCGAGGGCCTGGTTCTCGCGGCTCTCCCGTTCCTTCGTGTCGAGCTGGTCGAGGACGTCGATCTCGCCCCCGACGGCCCGGATGAGTTCCTGACGCAGCAGCCCGGCCTGGGGCGGGGCGCCGAACCTCGGGGCCACGACGAACGAGTTGATCGCCGACTCGCCGTGGTGGCCGAGCGACGCCGACAGCACCCGCAGCGAGTTCAGCGCCAGCACACCCGCCTCGTGCGACAGCAGGCCGGGCGTGTCGGGCGCGACGACCGTCACGACGTAGGTGTGGGCGGAGCCTCCCGGAACGAGTGCGACGTGCACGCCGCCTTCGGCCGCGAGTTCGGCGAGTTCGGGGTCGACGGGATCGGGCACCGGCAACGGCTCCCCCGCCATCGCGAGCCGACACCGCCGCACCAGCTCGCCGATGAGCGACGACTTCCAGTCGCCCCACACTCCCGGCCCCGTCGCGAGCGAGTCCGCCTCGGCGAGCACGTGCAGCAACTCGAGCAGCGCCGGGTCGCCGCCGAGCTTGTCCACCACCATCTGCACGGTCGTCGGGTCGTCGAGGTCGCGTCGGGTCGCCGTCTGCTGCAGCAGCAGGTGGTGGCGCACCATCCCGGCCAGCAGCACGATGTCGGACGGCCACAGCCCCAGCCGTCCCCCGATCTGCGCGGCCAACTCGGCGCCGACCTCGCTGTGGTCGCCGCCGCGGCCCTTGCCGATGTCGTGCAGGAGCGCGCCCAGCATCAACAGGTCCGGCCGCGCGACACGGGTCGTCAGGGCCCCGGCCTGCGCCACGGTCTCGACGAGATGCCGGTCGACCGTCCACGTGTGCACGGCGTCGCGCGGGGGCAGGTCCCGCACGGCCCCCCATTCGGGCAGCAGCCGCCCCCACAGCCCGGTGCGGTCGAGGGCCTCGATGGTCGGGACGGCCCGGTGACCGGAGCCCAGCAGCACCAGGAAATCGCTCAACGCACCCTTGGGCCACGGTTCCCGCAGTTCGGGGGCGCTGTCGGACAGCCGGCCCAGCGTCGACGCCGAGATCGGCACACCGGTCGCGGCGGACGCGGCCGCGACCCGCACCACCAGCCCGGGGTCCCGCTTCGGGCGCGCGTCGCGCGCCAGCACCAGTTCGCCCGACTGCTCGACGACCCCCTCGTCGATCGGCCGACGCATCGGCACCCGGCGCAGCTTCGACAGTCCCCGCCGCGGCAGCGAGTTGTTCGCGGTCCGCAGTCCCACGTCGACCGAGTAGCCGATCGTCCGGGCGCAGTCGCTGAGCATGCGGGCCAGGTCGAACCGGTCGCCGATCCGCAGCGCGGCACCGATCTCGTCGGCGTCCTGGGCGCGCAACTGGTCGCGGGAGCGGCCCGCCACCCGGTGCAGTTCGGTGCGGACGTCGAGCAACCGACGGTGCGCGAGCGCCAGGCCGCCCCCGGGGGTGGCCGGTCCCAGGCCCGGCATCCCGTCGGTGAGCTGCGCGATGGACAGCGCGTTGAGGAGTTGGACGTCGCGCAGGCCGCCGCGGCCGTTCTTGATGTCCGGTTCGGCGCGGTGCGCGATCTGGCCGCTGCGCGCCCAGCGCGTCTGCGCCTGCTCGACGAGTTCGTCGAAGCGCGAACGGATTCCGGTGCGCCACTGCCGGCGCACGCCGCCGATCAGCAGGTGACTCAGCTCGACGTCACCGACGATGTGCCGGGCCTCGAGCATGCCGAGGGTCGCGGTGAGGTCGGACGCCGCCACCTGAAGTGCCTGCGGCACCGTCCGCACACTGTGGTCGAGCTTGATGTGCGCGTCCCACAACGGGTACCACAGCTGATCGGCCACCTTGGAGACGAGCGCCGGGTCGACGTCGTCGTGCAGCAGGATCAGATCGAGGTCCGAGTACGGCATCATCTCGCGTCGGCCGAGTCCGCCGACCGCGACGATCGCGAACCCGGAGTCGGGCCGGATGCCGAGTTCGTTTCCCTTTGTGGTGAGCCAGAATTCGTGCAGATCGACCAAAGCGTGCCGCAGCGACACGGCGTCGAGGCGGTGCTGACGGGTGCCGCCCGCCAGCAACTGTTCACGGGCCCGCGCGAGATCGCCCGCGTCGCCCGGATGGGTCGTCTCCGGTCCGTGAGACCCGGACGGCCCCGACCCCGCCGCCGTGACGGCGACAGGATCAGGGCCGTCGAATCCGGACCCCTGAGGGTCAGATCGCATCGCCACCTCGTTCCCCGGTTCGAACCCTGACAACCGATTCGACCGGTGTGACCCAGACCTTTCCGTCACCGATCTTGCCGGTGCGGGCGGCCTCGACGATGACCTCGACGACCTTGTCGACGACCGAATCCTCGACGACGACCTCGACGCGAACCTTGGGCACGAAGTCGACCGAGTACTCAGCCCCGCGATAGACCTCGGTGTGGCCCTTCTGCCGTCCGTACCCCTGGACCTCGCTGACCGTCATGCCGAGTACGCCGGCCTGTTCGAGTCCGGTCTTGACGTCCTCGAGAGTGAACGGCTTGACGATTGCGGTGATCAGCTTCATGTCCTATGCCTCCCTGGCAGCAACGGTGATGGGCGCCGGCGTGCGTCCCTGGACCGGGCTTCCGGCGAGCGCGACGAAGTCGTAGGCGCTCTCGGCGTGTTCGCTCTCGTCCACGCCGCGAGCCTCGGCCTCTGCGCGAACCCGCAGTCCGATCGTGGCCTTCACGATAAGCGCGATGACCCCTGTAGCGATGAAGGAGTAGATGAGCACGGCGCCCGCGCCGACCGCCTGACGCCACAACTGGTCGAATCCGCCGCCGTAGAACAGCCCGTTCACACCGGCCGGTGCGCCCTCGGTTGCGACCACTCCGACCAGCAGCGTGCCGACGAGACCACCGACCAGGTGGACACCGACCACGTCGAGCGAGTCGTCGTAGCCGAAGCGGTACTTGAGGCCGACCGCGAGGGCGCACAGCGCGCCGGCGGCGACACCGACGACGATCGCGCCGACGATATCCACCGACGAGCAGGCCGGGGTGATGGCGACCAGACCCGCGACGATGCCGGACGCGCCGCCGAGGGTGGTGGCGTGCCCGTCGCGGAGCTTCTCCACCAGCAGCCACGCGAGCATCGCGGCGCAGGTGGCCACGACGGTGGTAACGAACGCGGCGGCGGCGACCCCGTTCGCGCCGAGCGCGGAGCCCGCGTTGAAGCCGAACCAGCCGAACCACAGCAGCGCGGCACCGAGCATCACGAACGGCAGGTTGTGCGGCCGGAACGGCGTCTTGGGCCAGCCGCGACGCTTGCCGAGCATCAGGGCCAGCACCAGGCCCGCGACACCGGCGTTGATGTGCACCGCTGTGCCGCCGGCGAAGTCGATGACCTTGAGCTTGTTGGCGATCCAGCCGCCGGTCTCGGCGGTCACGCCGTCGAAGGAGAACACCCAGTGCGCGACCGGGAAGTACACGATCGTCGCCCACAGTCCGGCGAACAGCAGCCAGGCCCCGAACTTCATGCGATCGGCCACCGCGCCCGAGATCAGGGCGACGGTGATGATCGCGAACATCGCCTGGAAGGCGACGAACACGAGAGCCGGGATGGTGCCGACCAACGGGATGGCCACGGCCGCGCCCGTATGCGCGTCGGCGAGGTACTGACCGCCGAACAAGCCCTTGAGTCCGAAGAACTCGGTCGGATCCCCGACGACTCCGCCCTTGTCGTTACCGAAAGCCATGGAGTAGCCGAACAGCACCCAGAGAATGCCGACGACACCCATCGCGCCGACGCTCATCATGATCATGTTCAGCACGCTCTTCGCGCGGACCATGCCGCCGTAGAAGAACGCGACGCCCGGCGTCATCAGGAGCACCAGCGCGGCGCTGGTGAGCATCCACGCGGTGTCCCCGGTGTCCGGGGCTCCGATGGTGGGAAAGTCCACGGTGAGCCTCCTCGTCATTCATGTCGTGACAGTCGTGCCGTACTGAAGAGAAGAGTGCTCACACGGTGTTTCATTCGTGGTTTCGCTGAGTTTCGGATAGGTGAACGGATCGGCGGGTTGTGTTGCAGTCGGGTTTCGCGGCGTCACCGAATCCGGCCGAAGCGTTCGAAACCACCGAAAACGCCGCTGCCCGGCCCCTGAGACAGGGACCGGGCAGCGGCGTGTGAAGGACTCTCAGCCGAGCAGCGCGTCGACGAATGCCTCCGGCTCGAAGGGGGCCAGATCGTCGGCGCCCTCGCCGAGACCGACGAGCTTGACCGGCACACCGAGCTCGTTCTGGACCTGGAAGACGATGCCACCCTTGGCGGTGCCGTCGAGCTTGGTGAGCGCGACGCCGGTGATGTCGACGACCTCGGCGAACACGCGGGCCTGCATGAGGCCGTTCTGTCCGACGGTGGCGTCGAGGACCAGCAGGACGTCGTCGACGGCGGCCTTCTTCTCGACCACACGCTTGACCTTGCCGAGCTCGTCCATCAGGCCGGTCTTGGTGTGCAGACGTCCGGCGGTATCGATGACGACGACGTCGACGCCGTCCTCGATGCCCCGGGCGACCGAGTCGAACGCGATCGCGGCCGGGTCGCCGCCCTCCTTGCCGCGCACGACCTCGGCGCCCACCCGCTCGGCCCACGTCTGCAGCTGGTCGGCCGCGGCGGCGCGGAACGTGTCGGCGGCACCGAGCAGGACGCGGCGGCCGTCGGCGACGAGAACACGGGCGAGCTTGCCCGTCGTGGTGGTCTTGCCGGTGCCGTTGACGCCGACGACCAGCAGCACGGCCGGGTGGTCGCCGTGCGGCACCGCGTGGATGGAGCGATCCATCTCGGGGTGCAGCTCGTCGATGAGGACCTCACGCAGCAGCGCGCGCGCCTCGGCCTCGGTGCGCACACCGCGCGAGGCCATCTCCGCGCGCAGACGCTCGACGACCTTGGTGGTGGTCGCGGTGCCGAGGTCGGCGATCAGCAGCGTGTCCTCGACCTCCTCCCACGAATCCTCGTCGAGGTCGCCGCCGCCGAGCAGACCGAGCAGGCTCTTGCCGACCGCGTTCTGCGACCGCGACAGCCGGCCGCGCAGGCGATCCAGCCGGCCCGCGGTGGGCGCGATCTCCTCGATGACCGGGGCGGGTGCCGCCTCCGGCTCGGCCGGGGCCACGGGCTCCGCGACGGGTTCCGCCTCGACGACCGGCTCCGGCTCGGCAACGGGAGCCTCAGGTTCCGCGACGGGAGCTTCGGGCTCGACGGCCGCCGGTTCCTCGACGACCGGCTCGGGAGCGACCGTGGGCTCGGCCGGGGCGACAGGCGCCTCCGGCTCGGCGACGGGCGCCTCCGGCTCGGCGACGGGCGCCTCCGGCTCGACGGCGGGGGCCTCCGGCGGGGCGACCGGCTTCGGCTCCTCGACGACCGGTTCGGGAGCGACCGCGGGCTTCGCCTCGGGGGCGGGCTCGGGCGCGGCCGGCGGAACCGGGGGCGCGACCGGCGGCACCGGCAGGACCGGCGGCGTCTTGGGGGCGGCCGGGGGCACCTTGGGCGGCGCGGTGGCCGTCGGTCCCTGGCTGAAGTTGAAGCCGCCACCGGCTTGATAACCGCCCGAACGGTCCTTCGGCTTCTCCGTCAGCTCGGGCTTCTCGGGCGCGGCGGTGAGGCTGATGCGGCGGCGCCGGGCGATGGTCAGGCCGACGACGAGCGCAACGATCAGGACGGCCAGTACGGCCGCTATTGCTATCCAGGCTCCGGTAGTCACCCCAACATCCTGTCAGGCTGCTCGAGGCTGTGACGTCCGCGGGCGAGTCGGCCGGGGCGCGTCGGCGGTCCGCATGTGGCACTCGGGGTGCGATCGCGAGTGCCACATGCGGACTCGGCGCTACAGCAGTTCGGCGATCTCCTCGGCGATCTGCTCGGGGGTGACGGTCGGTTCGAAGCGGCGGACGACCTCGCCGTCGCGGTCGACGAGGAACTTCGTGAAGTTCCACTTCACCGCGTCGGTGCCGATCGCTTCGGGGCTGGTCTTGCTGACGTGCTCGAACAGGAAGCCGTGATCGGGGCCGAAGTCACCGGGAGCCGCGGCACGCAGGTACTGGTAGAGCGGGTGGGCACCGTCGCCGTTGACCTCGATCTTGGCGTACACCGGGAAGGTGACGTTGTAGTTGACGCTGCAGAACTGCTGGATCTCGGCGTTGTCACCGGGCTCCTGGTCCCCGAACTGGTTGCACGGGAAGCCGACGATCTGCAGTCCGCGGTCCTTGTTGGCCTGGTAGAGCGCCTCGAGTCCCTCGTACTGCGGGGTGAGTCCGCACTTGCTCGCCACGTTGACGATCAGCAGCAGGTTGCCCTGGTTCGCGCTGAGGTCCTCGGTGGCCCCATCGGCGGTCTGGACGGGGAAGTTGTGGGCGTTCATCGGTTCTCCCATGTAGTTCGGGTGTGGACGTGCGGGGTGCACGCACGTGGGTGATGGTCCCGGAATTACCCGGCAACCAGGTCATGTCCGCGTAGTCGCTGCGAGATGACGGTGGTGATGCCGTCGCCGCGCATGCTGACGCCGTAGAGCGCGTCGGCGACCTCCATCGTCGGCTTCTGATGCGTGATCACGATCAGCTGCGACTTCTCGCGCAGCTGCTCGAACAGACCGATCAGCCGACGCAGGTTGGTGTCGTCGAGCGCGGCCTCCACCTCGTCCATGACGTAGAACGGCGACGGCCGCGCCCGGAAGATCGCGACCAGCATCGCGACCGCGGTGAGCGACTTCTCGCCACCGGACAGCAGCGACAGCCGCTTGACCTTCTTGCCGGGCGGCCGGGCCTCGACGTCGATGCCGGTGGCGAGCATGTCCGACGGGTCGGTGAGGACGAGCCGGCCCTCGCCGCCGGGAAACAGCGTCGCGAACACCTCGACGAACTCCCGCTCGACGTCGGCGTAGGCCTCCGTGAACAGCTGCAGGATGCGGGCGTCGACGTCGGCGACCACCCCGAGCAGGTCCTTGCGCGCGTTCTTGACGTCCTCGAGCTGGGTGGACAGGAAGTTGTACCGCTCCTCGAGGGCCGCGAACTCCTCGAGCGCGAGCGGGTTGACCTTGCCGAGGGTCGCCAGGTCCTTCTCGGCGCGCTTGGCCCGACGTTCCTGGGTCGCGCGGTCGTACGGCTGCGCGGTGGGCGCCACCACCTGTTCGCCGCGTTCGCGTGCCTGCTCGTACTCGGCGATCTCCAGCTCCGACGGCGGCAGCGGGATGTCCGGGCCGTACTCGGCGATCAGGTCGTCGGGCGCGATCGCGTGCTGCTCGAGGATCGTCTCCTCGAGCTGCTCGATGCGCAGCGCGGCCTGCGCGCGCGCCACCTCGTCGCGATGTACCGCATCGGTGAGCGCGGACATCTGCGCGGTGAGCTGTCGGACCTGCTCCTTGAGCGCCTCGACCTGCTCGGCGTGCGTCGTCCGCAGCCTGGTCAGCTCGTCGCGGTGCGCCGCCGCCGCCGCGACGACGCGTTCGAGTTGCGCGGCCACCCGCTCGCCGGCCTGGGCCACCGCGGCTGCGACGGCCGCCGCCTGCTGCCGCGCCCGCAGCGCCCGCTCCGCGCGGGCCCGCGCCTCTCGCTCGGCCTGAGCCGCTCGGCGCAGCGAATCCGCCTTGCCGCGAACGGATTCCGCACGCTCCTCGGCGGTCCGGACCGCCAACCGGGCCTCGACCTCGACGGCGCGCACCTGCGCGAGCGCCGCGGCCGCCATCTCCCGCTCGGCGTCGCTGCTGCCGGTGCCCGCGAGATCGGCCGGGTCACCGCCGGGCTGCTCCTCCTCCGCGCGGCGCAACCGCTCCTCGAGTTCGGCGAGCGACGCCAGGGTCTCCCCCCGACCGCCCTCGGCCTCGGCCCGCTGCGCGACGAGCCTCTCGGACTCGGCGCGCGCGCCGCGCACGACGTGCCCCAGCCGCCCCAGCTGCTCGTAGACCGCGGCCATGGTCGCGTCGGATTCGTGGAGCGCGGCGAGGGTCTGCTCGGCCACCTCGGCGCGGTCGCCCTGCTCGGCGACGGCGCCGGCGAGCGCCGCCGACAGTTCCTGCGCCCGACGCTCGGCGTCGGCGAGCGCCGCCACCGACGCGTCGATCGCGGCCTGCACCTCGAGCGTGCTCGGTCGACGGTCGGAGCCGCCGGTGATCCAGCCGGGGCCGACTAGGTCGCCGTCGCGGGTGACGGCGCCGACACCCGATACCGAGGCCACCAGCGTCACGCCGTCGGTCAGCGAGTCGACCACGGCGACGCCCCCGAGCAGCGCCACCACGCCGGCGCGCACGGCGTCCGGGCAGTCGACGACGTCGAGGAGCCACCGCGCCCCGGAAGGCAGATCGGATCGTGCTGCCGGCATGGACGTTTCGACACCGAACAGGAGGGACGCCCGTCCACCGTCGCCGTCCTTGAGCGCCTGGACGGCGGTCGTGGCGGCGTCCGCCGACTCGGCGGCGATCGCGTCGGCCGCGGGACCTAGGACGGCGGCGACGGCGGCCTCGAAGCCGGGCTCAACGTGCAGCAGCTCGGCCACCGGACCGGCCAACCCGCGGTCGCCGTGGTGCTCGAGCAGCCACGCGCCGCCGTCCTTGCGTTCGAGCCCGATCGAGAGCGCGTCGATGCGGGCCCGCAGCGATGCGACCTCCTGCCCGGCGTCACGCTCGGCGGTCCGCAGTTCCGCGACCCGTTCGGTGACGAGATCCAGTGCGGCGACGGCCCGCTCGTGCTGCCCGTCGAGCCCGACCTCGCCGGCGTCGAGATCGTCGACCGTGGCCTCGACGGCCTCGAACTCCGCCTGCGCGACGTCCCCGCGCTGCCGGGCCTCCTCGATCGCGACGTCCAGACGCGACACCTCGGCGTCCACGGATTCGGCGCGGGTTCGCAACGTCTCGACCTGCCCGGCGAGCCGCGCCAGCCCCTCCCGCCGGTCCGCGACCGCGCGGACCGCGGCCAGGTGGGCCCGCTCGGCCTCCGCGGCGACCTCCTCGCGGTCGGCGAGCTCTTCGCGCGCGGCCTCGAGCGTCGCGCGGGCCACCTCGATGGCCGCGACGAGTTCGGCCTCCTCCTGCGCGATCCGCTCGGCCCGGGCCTCCATCTCGTCCGGGTCCTGACCGCGTCCGGCCACCGGCTCGGCCTCGAGGTGCCGCGCGCGTTCCTGCGCGATGCGGATGGTCGCGCTCACGCGTTCGGCGAGCGCCGACAGTTGGAACCAGGTCTGCCCGGCCGCCTCGGACTGCGGGGCGAGCCGGGCCAGGGCCTGTTCGTGCCCGCCGAGCTCGCCGGTGGCCGCGTCGAGTGCGGCCTGCACGGCCTCCTGCTGCTGCCGGGCAAGCTTCTCGTCGTGCGTCTGGTTCGCGAGCTCGGCGCGGCGGGTGACGAGGTCGTCGGCGGCCAGACGCAGCCGCGCGTCCCGCAGGTCGGCCTGCACGGTCTGTGCCCGGCGCGCCACCTCGGCCTGCCGGCCGAGCGGCTTGAGCTGACGGCGCAGTTCGGCGGTGAGGTCGGTGAGCCGGGCGAGGTTGGCCTGCATCGCGTCCAATTTGCGGACGGCCTTCTCCTTGCGCCGGCGGTGCTTGAGGACGCCAGCCGCCTCCTCGATGAAGGCACGCCGCTCCTCGGGGCGCGATTCGAGGATCGCGGCCAGCTGCCCCTGTCCCACGATGACGTGCATCTCGCGGCCGATGCCGGAGTCGCTGAGCAGTTCCTGCACGTCCATCAGCCGGCACGAGCTGCCGTTGATCTCGTACTCGCCGGCGCCGTCGCGGAACATGCGGCGGGTGATCGAGACCTCGGAGTAGTCGATCGGCAGGGCACCGTCGGAGTTGTCGATCGTGAGCGTGACCTCGGCACGCCCGAGCGCCGCCCGACCCGCCGTGCCGGCGAAGATGACGTCCTGCATCTTGCCGCCGCGCAGCGCCTTGGCGCCCTGCTCCCCCATCACCCAGGTGAGCGCATCGACGACATTCGACTTGCCCGACCCGTTGGGGCCGACGACGCAGGTGATCCCGGGCTCGAACCGCAGAGTCGTCGCGGACGCGAAGGATTTGAAACCCTTCAACGTCAGACTCTTCAAGTGCATGACGGTGGACTTTACCGGCGGATCAGCGCTCGACGAATCCGGAAAGTCCCCCGCGCGCCGCGCCGAAGTGCTCGACGACCAGCGTCACACTCCCGGGCGTCTGCCCGGACCGCAGCAAACCCAGGAGTCGTTCCAGCGCGTCCCGCGACCCCTCCGCGATGACGAGCACCCGGCCGTCCGCATGGTTGGTGGCGTGGCCCGCCAGCCCGAGTTCCAGCGCGCGGGCCCGCGTCCACCACCGGAATCCGACGCCCTGGACGTAACCGTGTACCCAGGCGGTGAGGCGTTCGGTCGCGCCGGTGTCGTCCATGCCGCCCATTATCGGACGGGCGGTCGATCGACGAAAACCCGGATGCCTGCCCGATTCGTCGTCTTTGTGAGGCGAATCATGTTGTGACGAGTCGGTTTCGGAGTGCGACCGCCCGCAACAGCGCGAACATGGACGGGCTGCACGATCCGATGCCGACGACAGGAAGACACCCCATGGAACCGAGCAAGGCGTTCAGAGCCGTCATCGTCGGGGGCTCCGTCGGGGGTCTCGCAGCCGCCCACGAGCTGCGGGCCGTCGGCGCCGAGATCGCCGTCTACGAGCGCTCGGCAGGCAGGATGGAGGCGCGCGGCGCCGGGATCGTCATGCAGCCCGAGGTGGAGGCGCTCCTCGTCGGCCTCGGCACGTCGGCACGAGCGGTCAGCGTCGAGCTGCGGGAGCGCCAACGGCTCCACCGCGACGGCAGGGCCGAGCGATACGAGGCCCCCCAGCTGATGACCGCGTGGGACGCGCTGTACCGGACGCTGCGAGAACCCCTTGCCGGGGTCTGCTACCGCCTGGACAGCGCCCTGAAACGGGTCCGAGTCGAGGCCGGCGAGGTCACAGCCGAGTTCGCCGACGGGCACACAGCGCAGGGCCACTTCCTCGTCGGCGCCGACGGAATCGGCTCGGCGACTCGCCAACTGCTCGATCACGCCGTGCACCCCTCGTACGCCGGTTACGTGGCCTGGCGGGGGCTGGAGCAGGAGTCTGCCCTGCCGGGCGATCTGCTGGAGCTGCTGACGGGCCGGTTCACGTTCTTCGGTTCGGACGGCCTACAGATGCTGTGCTACCTCGTTCCCGGCCCCGAGGGCCAGCTGGCCGAGGGCTCCAGACGCGTCAACTGGGTGTGGTACACCAACGTGCCCGAGCACGCTCTACCGAGACTTCTCGACAGCCGATCCGGGAAGTCGTACACGACGTTCCTGCCGCCCGGAGAGATGCTGCCGGAAACCGCCACGGAGCTCGCCGCCACCGCGGATGCATCGCTTCCACCGCAATTCGCGCAGCTCGTAGAGCGCTCCGAGGTCTTCATGCAACCCGTGTTCGATCTTCGTCCTCATCGGATGGTCGCCGACCACGCCGCCCTGATCGGCGACGCCGCCGGAACGGTCCGTCCCCACACTGCCTCCGGAACCTCCAAGGCGTTCGGGGACGCGGCCGGGCTTGCGGCGGCCCTGCACGGCTGGGCGCCCGGCCAGAACCTGCCCGCCGCGCGTCTGGCGGACTGGGAGCGGGAGCGACTCACCCACCTGGTCATGCTGTCGCGCGCCGGGATCGACCTCGCCAACCGGTCGTCGCTCGGAACCGCAACCGGACGACGCTTTTTCGTTCCTCGGTGACGACTCTTCGACGCCCTAACTCAGGGTCTTCGCGAGGAAGTTGAATACCGTTTGGTGGAGTTGGTACATAGCGCCTTCGTGGCAGTGTTGCCCGGCGCCGTCCGAATTTCGCATGACGACGTGTTCGTAGGGGGCCTGCATCTGCGCGGCCAGCTTCGCGGCCTGGCCCTTGAACACCTTGTCGTCCTCGCCTTCGAGGATGAGCGTCGGTGTCTGTATCCGCCGGATGTCTTCGGCGGTCAGTGTGTAATCAGCGGTTCTGCGAACGTAGTCGGCGACGGTCTCCACCCCGTACACCCACATGCCGTTCTGCAATCCCCACCGCGCGTTGGTGTCGCTCTTCATCAGGATCTCGAGGATCGGCATGGCCTCGTCGTCTCGCTCCTCCTCGATGAGGCGCAGAAGGAAAGCAGGAATCGGGGAGTAGGACGCGTAGAACGTGATCATGCCGTCGTTACACACGATCGCTGCCGACCGATGATCGTGGGCGGCATACCGCGCGACGAGGTAGCCGCCCAGGCTGTAACCGAAATGCACGATCTTGGCGCTGTCGATCTCCGGCACGGTCAGCGCGTAATCGACCACAGGGCCCAGGACGTTTTCCCAGTCCGCCCGGTACGGCACCTTCTTCTCCCGAATCATCCATCCTTGGCCCGGGCCGTCATACGCCAGAAAGTTGTACCCCCGGCGCAGCGCCGCCGCCCCGACAACGAAGTAGCCTTCCTCGCGAGTGGAGTCGAAACCGTTCGTGTAGATGACGGTAGGGCGAGGTTTCCCGCTGTCGTCGACGAGGAACAGATAGCCTGGCATCTCACCGTCCGGGTACCGGATGGACACCTCTTCGAACGGACCGTCCAGCAAGCCACCGGCTTTGACGAGGTAGTCCCTGGACAGCCTGGACAACTCCAATACCTGAGGATCGTTCGACGGATCTTTGCGTCGATAGAACTCGGCCGACCGGTAATAGCTGGACGCACGCAAGAACGCCTCCCGTGCGCTGACGCTGTCGCCGACCTCGAGGGACACCTCCCCCCGCCGCGCAGTCCGGTCCGCGATCGCCCTCCACGCCGCCGTCCAGGCATCCTCGTCGCCCTCGGGAATCTGTGCCGCCGTTACGACTACCTCGCCGATGTCTGCCCCTGCATCACCAGCGAATCCAGCCGCACGCAACGTCTCGAACTTGAACGCTTCGTCATCGAAGATGAACTCCACAGCCCTCGCCCCACTCCCTCGGCCGGCCGCCGGACCCGAGAGCTTCAGATGCTCGGCGAATCAAGCTCTCGCGCAGCTGGCTTCGTTCTCATACGGGATGATCCGGCCGTCGAACGTGTTCGCAGCCGAACCGCATCGCACAGCTCATCGTCCCCTGCCTTACCAGCCGCGTCCAGCGCCTGGCGGCACCGATCCGAAGCCGGAGTCCGGCATTCCTCCTGAACGAAAGCCAAACAGCCCCAACACCCGAATCGGGCGCGGGGCTTCTTGGGGACTGCCGCACGTGATGCGTGAGACCGGTCGAAGGGATCGTCCGCTTCCGCCGGGCGCCGCCGCTACGCCGGCGACGGCGCCCGCGACACGATCTAGCCCCGCGTGATCTTCAGCGTGACGTTGGTGCCCGCCTTGAGCGTGCGGCCGACGGTGCACACCTTGTCGACCGAACGCTCGACGAGCGTGACCAGCCTGTCCTGGGCCTCGGGGTCGAGTTCGCTGAGGTCGAGTTCGAGGGTCTCCTCGAGGTGCGGGTACACCTCGTTCTCCCGGTCTGCGGCTCCCGAGACGCGGATGGTGGCGTCGTAGTCGTCGCCGAGCCGGCGCGAGATCGGGAAGTCCGAGCTCATGCCCGAGCACGCGGCCAGGGCGATCTTGAGCAGTTCGCCGGGGGTGAAGACGCCCTCCACCGATTCCGACCCGATACGCACCTCGGCACCGCGAGAGCTACGGCCGGTGTAGAGGCGGGTGCCGGTGCGTTCGACCCACAGCTCGGTCGGCGCGGGAGCGGATTGCGGAGTCTGTTCAGCCATGGGTGGAGATCCTGCCATCCGCGCCCGAGTCGGTGGCACGCTCCCACACCTGAATGCCCTCGATCTCGGGCAGCTCCTCACGGTGGAAGGTGGGATCCAGGCCCGCGGCGCGCTGTCGGCTGTAGTGCCGGAACAGCAGGAACGCGACACCGGACAGCGGCAGCAGCGCCAACAGGTTCACTGTCGCCATCACCCCCATCACGAGGTCGGCCAGCGCCCACACGAGTGGCACCGACCCGATCGCGCCGGCGAACACGCACACCACCACCAGGGCTCGAAAGCCGGTCCGCACCCGCTTGGACTCGGTGAGGAATTCGATGTTGGTCTCGCCGTAGTAGTAGTTGCCGATCACCGACGTGAACGCGAGGAAGAAGATCGTGAAGGTGAGGAAGTGCACGGTCCACCCGCCGAGTTGCTCGCCGAGCGCGTTCTGGGTGAGCGACGCCCCGGCCTTGGTGCCGTACTCGGGATTCGAGAGCAGGATGACGAACGCCGTCGCGCTGCACACCAGCAGGGTGTCGAAATAGACGCCCAGGCTCTGCACCAGCCCCTGTTTGACGGGATGCGAAACAGCTGCCGTCGCACCGGCATTGGGCGACGAACCCATGCCTGCCTCGTTCGAGAAGAGGCCGCGCCGGATGCCGTTCATGAACGCCGCTGCGAATCCGCCGCTCACCACCTCCCGGACACCGAAGGCGTTCTCGACGATAAGCTTGACCATGCCCGGCACCTCGGTGATGTTGAGCACCACGACCAGCAGCGCGAGTGCCAGGTACGCACCCGCGACCACCGGCACCACGACCTGCGAGACGGCCGAGATCCGGCGGATGCCGCCGAAGATCACCGCCGCGGTCAGACCCGCGACCAACACGCCCACTGCGATCGCCACGCCGCGGCTGTCCGTGTCGAGGGAGGTGGACACCGCATCGACGATCGAGTTGGTCTGGACCGCGTTGAACACGAATCCGTAGGTCACGGTGATGACGACCGCGAAGATCACGCCCATCCAGCGGCGGCGAAGTCCGTGCAGCATGTAGTAGGCCGGGCCGCCGCGGAACCCGCCGTCCTTGTCGCGGATCTTGTAGACCTGGGCGAGCGTGGACTCGATGAACGCGCTGGCCGCACCGATGATCGCCATGACCCACATCCAGAACACCGCGCCCGGCCCGCCCACGCTGATCGCGATGGCGACACCGGCGATGTTGCCGGTCCCCACCCGCGACGCCGCGGAGATCGAGAACGCACGGAACGCCGAGATGCCCTTGGTCCCGTCCGGCAACTCCTCGGCGGGCTCGATGACCGATCGCAGCATGTCCGGCAGCAGCCGCACCTGCACGAACCGGGAGCGCACCGTGAAGTACAGGCCCAGGCCGACGAGCAGCACGATGACGCCGTACCAGTAGATGTCATTGACGTCGGTGACCAGTTCCACGAGCGAGTCCACACCAGGGACTATGCGGGACGGCCGTCCCGCGCGCCAGTCGGAAACCGACCGTCAGTTGCTAAACCTGGAAGCGATATCCCATGCCGGTCTCGGTCAGCAGATGCCGCGGCTTCGACGGATCCACCTCCAGCTTGCGGCGCAGCTGAGCGAGGTAGACCCGCAGGTAGTGCGTCTCGGTGGCATACGCCGGACCCCAGACCTCGCGCAGCAGTTCCTTCTGCCCGACGAGCTTGCCCTTGTTGCGCACGAGCATCTCGAGCATCCCCCACTCGGTGGGTGTCAAGTGCACTTCGGCCCCGTCTCGGGTGACCTTCTTCGCCGCCAGATCGACCGTGAACGAGTCGGTGGTCACCACCGGTTCGCTCGTCTCCGCCGCGGCCGCCCCACGCCGCACCGCGGCCCGCAGCCGGGCGAGGAACTCGTCCATCCCGAACGGTTTGGTGACGTAGTCGTCGGCGCCGGCGTCGAGCGCCTCGACCTTGTCCGACGAGTCCGTGCGCGCCGACAGCACGATCACCGGAGCCGTGCACCAGCCCCGCAGCCCCGCGAGCACCTCGATGCCGTCCATGTCGGGCAGGCC
Organism: Prescottella soli; assembly: GCF_040024445.1. Lineage (NCBI taxonomy): Bacteria > Bacillati > Actinomycetota > Actinomycetes > Mycobacteriales > Nocardiaceae > Rhodococcus > Rhodococcus (subgen. Prescottella) soli. The sequence goes on along the minus strand of NZ_CP157276.1, from coordinate 4,913,499 downwards.
GAGGTCGAGCACCACCACCTCGGGGTGCTTCTCGGCCGCCGCCCGCAGCGCCGCAGCGCCGGTCGACGCCGTCGTGACCTCGTAGCCGCGGACACTCAGGTTGATCCGTAGTGCACGCAGGATCTGCGGCTCGTCGTCGACCACCAACACCCGGGTCATCGGGCTCCTTCCGTATCTTCGGCCGGCCCCGCCGGCGTGTCTCCGGCTCCGGTTCCGACCGGGCTGGCGGCCAGCTCGACGACCATCGTCAATCCGCCCCCCGGCGTGTCCGTCGCACTGACGGTTCCACCCATCGCTTCCACGAATCCCTTGACCACCGACAATCCCAGACCGACGCCGATCGTGTTGTCCCGGTCGCCGAGCCGCTGGAAGGCATCGAACACCTGATCGTGCGTGCCGCGGGCCAGACCGGGGCCCGTGTCGGCGACGGTGATCGTCATCCGGTCCCCCACCCGCGCCGCACCGATCCGGACGGGCTCGTCCGGCGCGTACCGCAGCGCGTTGTCGACGAGGTTCGCCAGGACCCGCTCGAGCAGCCCGGCGTCGGCCATCACCGCGGCAGCGCCCACCTCGACCTTCACCTGGTCCCGCACGCGCCGCGCCGAACCGGGCCCGCCGAAACCGGCGCCGACGAGGGCCCGGTGCACCACTTCCTCCAGGTACACCCGCCGCAGCGTCGGCTTGACCACGCCCGCTGCCAGCCGCGACGAGTCGAGGAGATTGCCGACCAGCGCCGTCAACTGATCGGTCGACTCCTCGACTGTCGCCAGGAGTTCGGCGGTGTCCTCGGGCGAGAACTCGATGTCGTCGCTGCGCAGGCTCGACACGGCTGCCTTGACCGCGGCCAGCGGCGTGCGCAGATCGTGGCTGACGGCCGAGAGCAGCGACCGCCGCAACCGGTCCGCCTCCGCCAGCGCCGACGCCTGGCTGGCCTCCTCCGCCAGCTGCCGCTGCCGGATCAGTCCGACCGCCTGGTTCGCGACCGCGTTGAGCACCTTCCGGTCCCTGGCGCCGAGTTCGCTGCCCGCGAGCAGCAGCGTGTACTCGCCGTCGCCCACCTCGCACACCGTCCCGGCGTCGTCGACGGTGCGCGGCGGCGAGGCGCCCGCGGAGCTGATCACCCCCTCGCCGCGACGGATGACGCTGACGCCCGTCTGCGCGTACGTCTCCCGCACCTTCTCGAGCAGCGCCGGCAGGTCGGCCCCGCGCAGCACGGACCCGGCGAACAGTGCCAGCAGCTCGGCCTCCTGCGACGCCCGCCGGGCCTCGCGCGCACGTTTGGCGGCGGCGTCGACGAGCACGGCGACCGCCACCGCGACCACCAACAGCACCATGGTGGTGATGAAGTTGTCGGGCTGCGCGATGGTGAAGCTGTAGAGCGGCGCGGTGAAGAAGTAGTTGAGCAGTAAACCGGAGATGAGCGCGGAGAGGATCGCCGGTCCGACGCCGCCGAGCAGCGCGACAGCGAGCACGACGACGAAGAACAGCGCGTTCTGGCCGCCTACGCCGGAGAACCGGTCGAGCACGCCCATCAGCACGGCTGCCAGCGACGGCACGACGACCGCCGCGAGCCACGAGACCACCCGGCGCTCCCCACGGCCCAGGATCGAGATCCGGTGCCGGGTCGCGGCCTCGTCGTGGGTGACCATGTGGACGTCGATCTTCCCGGACTGCTGGACGATCGCGGCCCCGATGCCCTCGTCGAGGATCCGCGCCCACCGAGACCGTCGGGACGTGCCGATCACCAGCTGGGTCGCGTTGACCTCGCGGGCGAACTCGAGCAGCGTCGTGGGGACGTCGTCGCCGACGACGCTGTGCAGGCTCGCGCCGATGCTGGCGGCGATCTTGCGCACCTTGCCCATGTCGCCGGCGGACACGCCCTCGAGCCCATCGCCGCGCACGACGTGCACCACCATCAGCTCGGCGCTGGCCTTGCTGGCAATGCGGCTGGCTCGCCGGACGAGTGTCTCCGACTCGGGGCCGCCGGTGACGGCCACGACGACCCGCTCGCGGGCCTCCCACATGTCGGTGATCTTGTTCTCGGCCCGGTACTTCGCGAGCGCGGCGTCCACCTGATCGGCCACCCACAGCAGCGCGAGTTCGCGTAGCGCCGTGAGGTTTCCACGACGGAAGTAGTTGCCGAGCGCCGCGTCCACCTTGTCGGCGGAGTACACGTTGCCGTGGGAGAGCCTGCGCCGCAACGCTTCCGGTGTGATGTCGACGAGTTCGACCTGGGTGGCGGCGCGCACCACCTCGTCCGGCACGGTCTCCTGCTGCGCGATGCCGGTGATCTGCTGCACCACGTCGTTGAGGCTCTCGAGGTGCTGGACGTTGAGCGTCGACAGGACGTCGATGCCGGCGTCGAGCAGCTCGTAGACGTCCTGCCAGCGCTTCTCGTTGCGGCTGCCCGGGGTGTTGGTGTGCGCCAGTTCGTCGACGAGGACGACGGCCGGACGCCGGGCCAGCACGGCCGCGACGTCGAGCTCCGGCATCGCGGTCCCCCGGTACTCGATGTACTTGGGCGGGATGACCTCGAGCCCTTCGAGCTGCTGCGCGGTGCGCCTCTCCGAGCATCGCGTAGGTCTTGCCGACGCCCGGCGCCGCACCGAGATAGATCCGCAGCTCACCGCGGCGTCGCGCTCGCTGATCCTCCGGAATCGTCACACCGCCATCATTCACCCGACTGCGCCGCGCCGCACCCAGGCGCGGTCAGGCCCAGTGCGAGATTGAGTTCGAGCACGTTCACCCGCTCGGCCCCGAGGAATCCGAGTTGACGGCCCTCGGTGTGCTCGGAGACCAGCTCGCGGACACGGTCCTCGCTCACTCCGTTGGCGGCCGCGACCCGCCGCACCTGCAGGGCCGCGTACGCGGGCGAGATGTGCGGATCGACCCCGGATCCGGAGCCCGTGACGGCGTCGACCGGAACGTCCTGCGGAGCGACACCCTCCCGCTCGGCGATCGCGGCCCGACGTGCCTCGACGAATCCGGCGAGCACCTCGCTGCTGGGGCCCTGGTTGGACGGCAGCGCCGCGGCCGGGTCGCCGGTGGCGAAGGGATCGCCGTCCGCGACCGAGCCGACGACCCGGTTGTGGAAGAACGGATCCGGCTTGCCCTCCTGCACCTGGGAGTCGACCCCGATCCAGCGGCTACCCACCACGCAGCCCGCGGCGTCGGTCACCGGCGAGCCCTCCGCCGAGCCGGAGCTGATGCGCCCGACACCCCACACGGCGGCCGGGTACAGCACACCGAGGATCGCGGTGAGCGCGAGCAGCACGAGCAGCCCGGCCCACACCTGCTTGAGAAGTCCGATTCCGAATCTCATTGACATTTCACCCGATTCCAGGAATGAGGCGGACGACGAGGTCGATCAGCCAGATGCCGATGAAGGGGGTGACGACACCACCCACACCGTAGATCAACAGGTTCCGGCCCAGCAGCTTCGATGCCGCGGCGGGCCGGTAGCGAACTCCCCTGAGCGCCAACGGGATCAGCCCGACGATGACCAGCGCGTTGAAGATCACCGCGGACAGGATCGCGGACTGCGGCGTCGCCAGATGCATGATGTTCAGCACCCCGAGCTGCGGGTAGATCGCGCTGAACAACGCCGGCAGGATCGCGAAGTACTTCGCGAGGTCGTTGGCGAGCGAGAACGTCGTGAGGGCGCCGCGCGTGATGAGCAGCTGCTTTCCGATCTCGACGACCTCGATGAGCTTGGTGGGATCCGAATCGAGGTCCACCATGTTGCCGGCTTCCTTGGCCGCCGACGTTCCGGTGTTCATCGCGACGCCGACGTCGGCCTGCGCCAGGGCAGGGGCGTCGTTGGTGCCGTCACCGGTCATCGCGACCAGACGTCCGCCCTCCTGCTCGGCGCGGATCCGCTCGAGCTTGTCCTCGGGCGTGGCCTCGGCCATGAAGTCGTCGACGCCGGCCTCCTCCGCGATGGCCCGTGCGGTCAGCGGGTTGTCGCCGGTCACCATGATCGTCCGGATACCCATTGCCCGCAGTTCCGCGAAGCGCTCGGCGATCCCGGGCTTGACGACGTCCGTCAGGGCGATCACGCCCAGCACCGTCGCCGTGCCGCGCTCGGCGACCGCCACGACGAGAGGGGTGCCGCCCGCCAACGCGACCTTCTCGACGGAATCCGACACGGCGGGATCCACGGCAGCACCGTATCCGGACACCCACGCGAGCACGGCGTCTCCGGCGCCCTTGCGGATCTGCTGCGGGCCGGTCGACGTCGCGATGTCGAGTCCGCTCATGCGTGTCTGCGCCGTGAACGGCACGAACTCGGCGTCCCGCTCGTGGTCGCTGGGATCGGAGGAGAGCCCGAATCGTTCGGCGCACAACTCGACGATGCTGCGTCCCTCGGGGGTCCCGTCGGCGAGGCTGGACAGCCGTGCGGCGGCGGCCAGTTCATCCTCCGAATGGCCCGGGGCCGGGTACAACGCCGTCGCGCGACGGTTGCCGAAGGTGATGGTGCCGGTCTTGTCCATCAGCAGCGTGTCGATGTCGCCGGCCGCCTCGACCGCGCGGCCCGACATCGCCAGGACGTTGCGCTGCACCAACCGGTCCATGCCCGCAATACCGATGGCGGACAACAGCGCACCGATCGTGGTGGGGATCAGGCACACCAGCAGCGCGATGAGCTTGATCGGATCCTGCTCCTGACCCGCGTACTGCCCCATGGGGCCGATCGCCACGACGGCAAGCAGGAAGATGATCGTGAGCGACGCGAGCAGGATGTTGAGCGCGATCTCGTTGGGCGTCTTCTTGCGCGACGCCCCCTCGACGAGTGCGATCATCCGGTCGACGAACGACTGCCCCGGAGCGCACGTGATCTGCACGACGATCCGGTCCGACAGCACGGTCGTGCCACCGGTCACCGCACAGCGGTCGCCGCCGGATTCGCGTACGACGGGGGCGGATTCGCCGGTGATCGCCGACTCGTCGACGGTCGCGATGCCTTCGATGACGTCGCCGTCACCGGGGATCACCTCTCCTGCCTCGACCACCACGGTGTTGCCGATCGCGAGCTGGGTGGCCGACACCTCCTCGATCGCGCCGGACGCGGTCAGGCGGCGGGCGACGGTGTCCTGCTTCACTTTCCGCAGGCTCGCGGCCTGTGCCTTGCCGCGTCCCTCGGCGACCGACTCGGCGAGGTTCGCGAAGAGCACGGTGAACCAGAGCCACGCGGCGATCAGCCACGAGAACACCGTGGGCTGCGCGACGGCCATGACGGTCGTGACGATCGAGCCGACCAGCACGACGAACATCACCGGGTTGCGCGCCTGATGGCGCGGGTCGAGCTTGCGCACGGCACCCGGCAACGACGTGATCAGCTGTCGCGGGCTGAAGATGCCCGCCTGCACGTGCGAGTGACCGTGCGCGGACTCCTCGACGGGTAGATCCGGAAGGGTGTCGGTCGGGTTCACTGTTGATTCCGTCCGCAGACTCATTGCAGGGCCTCCGAGATGGGCCCGAGTGCCAGGGCCGGGAAGAAGGTGAGGGCCGCGACCAGCACCACGGTGCCGGTGAGCAGGCCGGTGAACATCGCGCCGGAGGTGGGCAGGGTGCCCGCACCGGCCGGGGTCCGGCGCTGCGCGGACAGCGATCCGGCGAGCGCGAGCACGAACAGGATCGGCAGGAATCGTCCCAGCGCCATGCACACACCGAGCGCCGACTGGAACCAGTCGCTGGTCACGGTGATGCCGCCGAACGCGCTGCCGTTGTTGTTCGACGCCGAGGTGAACGCGTAGAGCACCTCGGAGAAGCCGTGGATGGACTGCGGGGTGCCGGGATCGCCGCTGTTGCCGAGGTATCCGACGGTGGACCCGAGGATCACCGTGATGCCGGTGCCGATCAGCACGAGCGCCGGCATCACGAGCACCGACAGTGCGGCGAGCGTGATCTCGCGCTGTCCCAGCTTCTTGCCGAGGTACTCGGGCGTGCGGCCGACGAGCAGACCGCCGACGAACACCGCGATCAGCGCGAGCACCAGGATTCCGTACAGACCGGTTCCCACGCCGCCCGGTGCGATCTCGCCGAGCAGCATGTTGAGCAGCACCGCGCCACCGCCGAGCGGGGAAATGCTGTCGTGGGCCGAGTTGACGGCACCGGTGCTGGTGCCGGTGGTGGTGACGGCGAACAGGGCCGAACCGGGGATCCCGAATCGGACCTCCTTGCCCTCCATCATCGATCCGGCCGCGGTGGCAGCGACGCCCCGCGCTCCGGATTCCGCGGTCAGGGTCACCGCGAGCAGACCGAAGTACAGCGTCGACATCACGGCGAGCAGGGTCAGGCCCTGCCGGCGGTCGCCGACCATCGTGCCGAACGTGCGCGTCAGGCTGACGGGGATGAGCAGGATGGCGAGGATCTCGACGACGTTGGTGAGCGGCGTCGGATTCTCGAACGGATGGGCGGAGTTGGCCGCGAGGATGCCGCCACCGTTGGTGCCGAGTTCCTTGATGGCCTCCTGCGACGCGACCGGCGCGAGCGCGTTGCTGACGCTGTTGCCGTCGAGTCCGGTCGAGGCGAAGCCGGTGTGGAACGACTGGATGACGCCCTGGCTCAGCAGGATCAGCGCGATGACGAACGAGATCGGCAGCAGGATGCGCAGGCAACCGCGGGTGAGATCGACCCAGAAGTTGCCGATCTCGCCGCCCCGCGAGACACGGATGAATCCGCGGATCAGGGCGGCCGCGACAGCCATGCCGACCGCGGCGGATACGAAGTTCTGGACCGCCAGGCCGGCGGCCTGCGTGAAGTTACTCATCGTCGTCTCGGGGACGTACGACTGCCAGTTGGTATTGGTGACGAACGACACGGCGGTGTTGAACGCGACGGCGGGGCTCACGCCTTCGTGGCCGCCGCTGAGCGGCAGCACTCCCTGGACGCGTTGCAGAAAGTAGAGGAACAGCACGCTGGCGGCCGAGAAGCCGAGCAGGCTCCCGGCGTATCCGTACCAGGTCTGTTCGGCGCGGGGGTTGACCCTGCACAGCCGGTAGAGCGTGGATTCGATGCGCAAATCGCCGGATCGGAGATCGGTGTCGGTGGTGTAGACCTTGGCCATGTAGTCACCGACGGGGACGTACAGAATCGCTAGCACGGCAATGACCAGTGCTATCTGCAGTCCCGCTGCGAGAGCGGGATTCATGTGCGAGGGACCTCTCGAGGACTAGAACCGCTCGGGGTTCAGGAGCGCGATGAGCAGGTAGATCACCAGGGCAGCGGCGATCACGACGACGGCGACACTGACCGTCCCGGCTACGGTCACCGGAGGCTCCTCGCCTGCAGACCACGCAACACCAGCGCACAGACGGTGAACACTCCGATGATCAACCCGACGTAGGCCAAATCAGCCATGACGTTCCTCTTCGACTTCCTCAGTAGGCGCACCGGACGACGGCGCGACGTGGAGACGCCGCATCCGGCGCCTACTGGAGAGTGCACCCGTTTCGAGCGCACGGACGTCGTCCTGACACTCTGCTGACGCCGCCAACCGAGCGTATTGATGCGATCTTTACGGCGGGGCAACCGCAGACACGCGGGCGATCACGAGACACCACAGATCGGAGGTGTAGTGAATCGCGTTGCACGGTGGTCGACGTCGCGAGCGGAGGCACCGTCTCGTGAAAATGAGTTCCACGACTAAGGCCGGTATGAAATTTCACATCTGGTTCATCTCGGGAACGAAATTCGTTCAACCATCCCGGGTTTGCTGTCCGCTTGTGACCAACACGATTCCCGTAGAAAAGGTGTCGACCACATCGACGGGCGGAGCAGGCATCGTCGAACGCATCCGGGCGGCATCGGTCTCATTCACACCGGCAGAACGTCGTGTGGCCGAGGCGATTCTGAGTGAGCCCGCCGCAGTGATCCACCGTTCGGTGACCGAACTCGCGGCCGCCGCTGGCAGCTCGCCCGCCACAGTCGTGCGGCTGTGCACGACGCTAGGCCTTCGGGGCTACCAGGAACTCAAGATCACCCTCGCGAGCGAATCGATCCCCGACGATCGCCGCGTACTCGGCGACATCACACCCGACGACACCGCCGGCGACATCGCCCACAAGGTCATGGACAGTACTGCCCGAGCTGTCGACAATGCTTCGAAAGCCCTCGACGTTCATGCCATCGAGACGGCCGTCGACCACCTGCTCGGCGCCCGTCGCATCGTGTTCGGGGCCGTCGGTACCTCCGCGCCGCTCGCACTCGACACCGCGTACCGGTTCGTCTCTCTCGGCCTCGACGCTTCCTTCACCCCTGACGTGCACAGCCAGCATGTCACCGCACGCATGCTCGGCCCCGACGACGTTTTCTTCGCGATCAGCCACACCGGATCCACCGTCGAAACCCTCGCGACGACCCGAGCCGCCAAGGCATCCGGGGCCGTCACCGTCGCCCTCACGAGCTTCTCCTCCTCACCGTTGACCGAAGAGGTGGCCGTGAGCATCGTCGCGGGCAGCGTCGAGACCAGCTATCGCGTCGAAGCGATGTCCAGTCGCATCGTGCATCTCGCCGTACTCGACGCTCTGTACGTCAACCTTTCCCGTCGCGCCGAAACCAGCGGAACTGCCCTCGCTCTCGCCGAAGACGTGCTCATCGAGCACCGCATCTGACCAGTCCGCCTGAACCGCACCCCACAGTCTCGGCGTGTCAGCGCCACAAAGGAGTTCACAATGCACGGCATCGTGTTGTACGACGACGGCACCCCCGCCGCGGGGGTGGCCGTCGCCACTGGTGGCGTCGTCACCAAGACTGATGACGACGGCCGTTTCACCCTCGCCCGCCAAGCGGAGTGGGGAGGGTTCGTCGTCCTCACCCGGCCCACCGGCTACACCGCCGCTCCCTGGTGGCACCGTGTTCCCGACACCGACGACACCGAACTCCGTTTCGTTCTCGTCCCCGAAGACCAACCCCTGCCGTACGAGTTCCTCCACCTCACCGACACCCACATGACGACCCGGGATGTCATCGACGCCGGTTACTACACCCACCGCTTGTACGCGGAGGGGAGCCTGCCCGAACAGGTCGTGGGATTCCTCGACCGCCTACCGACACTCGCGCCCGCTGCGCGACGCATCCTCGTCACCGGAGACCTCGTCGACAACGGGTTGCCGGAGGAATACGAGGCATACATCGAGGCCCTGCGGTCCAGCCCGGTGCCGGTCGAGTTGATCCCGGGCAACCACGACCACATGAACGGTGAACGCGGCTTCACGATCAGCCGCAACAACTACCTCACCAATTCCTCGGACCCGACCCTGTACGAGCGCTACCTGGGCCCGCGGTGGTTCAGCCTCGACGTCGCAGGCCTGCATATCGTCGGCTTGGACTGGCACAGCCACGAAGCCGGCATCGACCACGAGATCCAGAATGCCTGGGTCAAGGCGGATCTCGCTCAACTGGAGTTCGGTGCCCCGTACCTGCTGCTTTTCCACGATCAGCCGAACGCCTCCATTCTCGACGAACTCCCGTGGCGGCCGATCGCGGCGCTGTCCGGGCACTGGCACACCAGCCGTGTCATCGACGTCGACGGCACGCTGCACGTCAACAGTCCGGCCACGTTCTTCGCGAACCTCGACTACAGTCCGCCGGGATTCCGGCACGTGGTCTGGGACGGCACGACTGTCACCTTGCACACCGAAACCTTCTTGCCCGGTGAGGCACCCGAGGCCCTGACGGACGTGCGTACATCGACGTTCTCGGCTGCGACCGTGACCTCCACCGACAAGTCGATCCTGTGGTCCGCGCACGCGACCGGTGCCGGGCATCGGCACGGCGCCGCGGTACACGACGGCGCGGTCTACGTCGGTACCCAGATCGAGGACCGCCCCGCCGGCACCGTCGAATGCCTCGACCTCGAAACCGGTGCGGTGCGGTGGCGGGCCCGGACCCGATCCGCGGTGAAGACGACACCGGTTGTCGGTGACGGTCTGGTGATCGCCGCGGAGGTCTCCGGGGACGTCGTGGCCCTCGACACGTCAACCGGGGAGGAATGCTGGCGTGCCGCTTCGAGCGACCCGCTGCGCCGCTTCGCCTGGGGGGCACCGACGCTCGTCGACGGGACCGTCTACCTCGGGGATCCGTCCGATCTCCGCGCCATCGACGCCCGCACGGGGCAGTACATCTGGCACCGAACCGACCTCTCCCCCCACCACAACCTCGTCAATCATGCGGCCCCACTGGTCGTCGACGACCTCCTCGTCATGGGCTTCTGGCCTACCCCGACGGACCCGATTGGCCTCGACGCACGTACCGGCGAATCCCGTTGGAATCGTTCAGATCTCGACTCCGACGACCCGTTCACATCGTTGAAGCGACTGCTGATCATCGGCACAGGAGCACACGATGCGGCGCGCGATGTCGTGGTCATGCCCGCACACGGCCACACCACGGCCCTCGACCGAGGTACCGGTGCCACGCTCTGGACCGCTTCGCACCCGGGCAATTACGCCCCGACCACCCCGGTGATCACCGGGCACGGCTACGTCGTCACCGTGCCCGGGCTGGGACTACGGATGCTCGACCCCGACACCGGCGAGACAATCTGGGAAGCCGCGATCGACGGCGACGCTCCGTTCCCGATGAGCTCGTACACCAAGCGTCCTCACCCCGTCATCGCGCCGCCGCTGCTGCGCGACCAGCACCTTCTACTGCCCGGACTCGACGGCACGATCCGCCGCATCGACCTCGACGGGACCGAGCTGGGCCGAACCCAGTACGCCTCACCATTCGCTGCCGCGCTCACCGACGCGGGGGACCGTGTCCTCGCAGTCGGCACCGACGGCACCGTCCTCGCACTCGACCCCGCGACGATCGGTGGCGCGGGATGACCGCCACCATCGACGCACCCGACCGCGTCGTTCCACGCGCGATCGAGCGGCGTCGCGGTCGGCGCGGCGACCGGTTCGCCCCGGCTTTGCTGGTGCTGCCCGCCGGCATCGCGATGACTCTGTTCGTGATCGTGCCCGCGATATTGTCGCTCGTCGCGAGCTTCTTCGCTGTGCCGCTCGCCGGAGGGGCGTGGAAGTTCGTCGGATTCGCCAACTTCCAGCGGATCATCACCGACCCGACGGTGCAACAGTCGATAGTCAACACCCTCGTCTACACCGTGCTGACCGTCGTCCCCGGCCTTGCGATCGGTCTCGTTCTCGCATTGCTCGCCGAGTCCGTCGGCCGTGGCCGAACCTGGGTGCGTACCGCTCTGTTCCTGCCGATGACGGCGAATCTGGTGGCCATGGCAGTCGTGTTCCGGTGGCTCTTCGCCTACCAAGGCGGCTTCGTCAACCAGCTACTCGGCTTCCTCGGTATGGCCCCGGTGAACTGGCTCGGCGACCCCGACACCTCCCTGCTGACGGTCGCCGTCGTCGGGATCTGGCGCGGCGCCTCCTTCAGCATGATGATCTTCATCGCCGGCCTCGCGACGATCCCGACCACCATCGACGAGGCCTCCCGGGCCGAAGGAATCCGCGGTCTCCCCAAGCTGTGGCGCATCACGCTGCCGATGATGAAGCCGACCGTCGTCTTCGCAACCGTCCTCGCGATCCTCCACTCGGTGCAGGTCTTCGACGCGGTCAATGTGATGACCCAGGGCGGTCCACTCAACTCCACCGAAACCGTGCTCACCCAGTCCTACAAGCTCGGGTTCAGCTACTACGACCTCGGTGCGGCCTCCGCCCTGTCGTTACTGCTCCTCGTCGCCCTGATCACCGTCGGCGTACTCCAACGTCGCCTACTGACCGGAGAGAACCGATGAGCATCCTCGTCCGCGGCACCCGGTGGGTCCTACTCACCGTCGCCGTCGTCATCAGCTTGTTTCCGCTCTACTGGATGATCCGCACCTCGCTCGCCCCGGTGGAACAGGCCAACAAGAGCGGCATTCCGTTCATCCCCACCGAATTCGACCTCTCGTCCTATGCCCGGGCCTGGGGGGACGCGGGAATGGGACGGGCCGTCGTCACCGGGCTGATCGTGACCCTCTCGATACTCGCCCTACAACTCGCGACCTGCATACCCGCGGCCTACGTCCTGGCCAAAGTGCGCACGCGGGCATCGTCGGTGGTGTTCCTGATAGTGCTCGCCTGTCTGCTCATGCCCTCACAGGCCACCATGATTCCCACCTTCATCGGCATCAACGCCGCAGGTCTCGCGGACAGCTACGCCGGACTCGTCCTTCCCTTCACCACAAGCGCTTTCGGAATCTTCCTCCTGCGCCAACAGATGCTCTCCATCCCCGACTCTCTCCTCGAAGCCGCCCGCACCGACGGTCTGGGCCACTTTCAGATCCTGCGCAAGATCGTGGTGCCGCTCGCGGGCCCCGGCATCGCAGCCTTCTCGGTCTTCTCGGTCTTCGCTCACTGGAACGACTACCTGTGGCCGCTGCTGGTCGTGCGCAGCCCCGATCTCGTCACCCCGCCCCTCGCTCTCGCGGCGTTCCAGCATGCCGACATCGGCTTCGACTACGCGGCCCTCGCCGCCGGCGCCGTCATCGTGACCGCACCCGTGGTCTTGCTCTTCCTCGCCGCCCAGCGCCGTTTCGTGCAGGGCATGAGCGGCGCCGAGATTCCCGGATAGCTCGAGCCACTCGACAGACACCCGCCATCACAGCACTTATCCAAGGAGAACCCGCCATGCGCACAGCCCGACTTGCCGGCACCGCCGGAGCCCTCGCCGCCGGCATCCTCGTCCTCACCGGATGCGGCAACGCCTCGTCCACCAACACCGCCATCGCGGCAGCGACGGACATCAACTCCTGCACGCCGTCGGAACACACCCTCGACGTGACCTTCGGATCGCAGGGCGAGAACGCCATGAAGGTCGCCGTCGCGAACCTGCAGGCGAAGTATCCGGGCCTGACGGTCGACGCGGAACCCTTGAAGACGACGAGCTACGACGAACTCACGAACACCGTCGTCGCGGACATCGCGGTCGGCAAACGCCCCGACCTCATCATGAGTGGCCTCGGCCAGCTCCGCTTCTGGGTCGAGAAGTACTCGCCCGCCACCATCGACACCGCCGGCCTCGCGGACACGTACCAGTCGCAGTTCCTTTCCGCCGGTACGGTCGACGGCAAGGTCTACCTTGCCCCCGCCCAGGTATCCGCCCCGGTACTGCTCGTCAACCAGACGATGCTCGACTCCGCGAACGCGGGCAAGGCCACCGACATCCGCACATTCGACGACGTCGTCACCGCAGCCTCAAAAGTCACCGCGAAGACCGGGAACCCGTCGGTGTCGCTGCCCACCCAGCGCCTGCCCGACTGGCTCGGCCAGGGCTTCGTCCAAGGCGCCGGAGGGACCTTCGTCAACGCGGACGGCACCGCCGGTTTCGGTGACGCCACCGGCATCGACGCGCTCTCCCTCTGGACGAAGCTGAACGAGCGCGGCCTCGAAGCCCGTGTCAACGAGACGGATGCGATCTCCGCCTTCACGAGCCAGCAGACCGCTCTGGCCTTCACCGCGACCTCAATGATCGCATCCGTGAACAATACCGTCGGTGACGGATTCGAGTGGACAGCAGTGGATCTCCCGACCGTCAACGGCGGTGACGGGCTCCTGCCCGCCGGCGGCAACGGATGGATCGTCCTCAGCGACGACGGTTGCCGCGCAGCCTACGCCAATGCGCTCGTCGCCGAACTCCTCGGTACAGAGGCAGTGCTCGCCGCCAGCGGCACCGACTACTCCTACATCCCGGTCGACAAGGCGGCCGCCGAACAACTGCTGGCCACCAGCGGCATCCGCCAGCCACAGCGGTACGCCTGGACCTACGCCAAGGAACTCTCCCCGTGGGGCGGCTTCGACGGCGCCAGGACCTCGCAGATCAACGACGTACTCCGTCAGATGGCGCAGGGATTGCAGTCCGGTTCCGAACTCGAGCCCACAGTGAAGCGGGCCGTCACCACCATCAACTCGATCGTCGGGCAGGGCTGAGACATGACCCGAGTCGAACTCCACGGCATCAGCAAATCCTTCGGCGACGTCACCGCGCTCGACGGCATCGACCTCACCATCGGCGACGGCGAACAGGTAGCCATCCTCGGACCCTCCGGCTCCGGCAAGAGCACCCTGCTCCGAATCGTTGCCGGCCTGGAAACCCAGACCGCCGGTAGTGTCCACTTCGACGGCGTGCCGCAGGAAGGCATTGCCCCGCACCAACGCGACGCGGCCATCGTCTTCCAGCACTTCGCGCTCTATCCACACCTGACCGCACTCGAGAACATCACCCTCGGGCTGCGGCACGGCCTCGGCCTCCCCAAATCGGAAGCCGAGGCTCGGGCCCGCGACATCGCCACCCGCATGCGCGTCGAGGACCTCCTCGTCCGCAAGCCGAAAGCGATGTCCGGCGGGCAACGCCAGCGCATCGCGCTAGCACGAGCGCTCGCCCGCCGGAGCGGCATCGTCCTCCTCGACGAGCCCCTGTCCGGCCTCGACGCGCAACTGCACGTGACGCTCCGGGTCGAGATCGCAGCCCTGCTGCGGGAGGTCGGTGCAACCGGCATCAACGTCACCCACGACCAACTCGACGCCATGGCGATGTCCGACCGCATCGCAGTCATCAACCACGGCCGAATCGAACAGGTGGGCACCCCCGACGAGCTCTACGCAGCACCTGCCACCCTTTTCGTCGCCGGTTTCGTGGGATCCCCGCCGATGAACCTCGTCCCAGTGTCCGGCACCGGGGACTCGGTGTTCGGACCGATCGGCGGCCGGACCGAACCGATCACCCTCGGAATCCGCCCCGAACACCTCTCGATGCGCGGACACGAGAGCGACTGGCAACTGACCGGTACCGTCGTCCTCGTCGAACCGACCGGCCAGGATCGCGTCGTACAGATTGCACTCGACGACCACAGCACTGTCGCGTTTCGTTGCCCCGTCACCGACACCCCCCGGATTGGCCGGCCGGTCACGATCGGCGTGCGCCGCGAGCACGTACACGTGTACTCGACCGAAATGGGTGTCCGGCTGGGTACCGCCACCGAACTCGGGCTACGAAACGAGACCCTTGCGAGCGTGAGCGCGTGAGCACTCCCACTGCTGCACACACGATGGTGCTGTTCGACTGGAACGGCACCGTCGTGTGCGACGCGGACCGCGCCCGTGACGCCCTCAACGACGTACTGGCGAGCTATGGCGCAGATCCGGTGTCCAAGGATCAATTCCCCACCACGTTCCGCCTGCCCATGGCAGAAATGTTCGAGAGCCTCGGCCTGCCGCCCGAACACGGACCCGACGCCGAATCCCGATGGAACACAGCGATGACCCGACGCATCACAACGCTGCGTCCCGGCACACGCAACGCCCTAGTCGCCCTCGCCGACAACGGCGCCTGGCTGGGCGTCGTCTCCGCTGCGTCGGCCGACGCCGTCGCCTTCGACATCAACACCCTGAACGTGCCCGCGCTCTGGGATACGGTGGTCGCCCCGGCCGCGGACAAGACCTCGGTCCTGCGGTCACTCCGGCACCACGGTGACCGGGCCTACTACGTCGGCGACACCCCCTACGACATGGCCTGCGCGACGGAAGCCGGCTACGTCCCCATCGGGGTCCGCGGTGGTTACGCGAGTGAAGCCGCACTTCGCGCCGCCGGCGCGCACACCATGATCGACTCGCTGGACGAACTCACTGTGTTCACAGCAACGAAGAGGGTGACACTGGACGACCTGACCATCTGATCCGGGACTGCCGCACGACGGTGCCCATGTCACCCGTTCGTGCGGCAGTCCCCTGCACCGTCGAGAGAGGTGCGGTTCGAATGGCTACCGGTCCGTGCGGGTGAGCGCGCACACTGACGCCGGCACCGGCATGCCGTCGGGTACCCACGGAGCCGGGACCGGCTCTCCCACAACCGTTCGCATCGGCACCAGCCCGGCCCACACGTCGGGATTGCGGTCCCCCTCGCCGGGCGGTGCGGACCGGACCTTGACCGTCCACTGCCCCGGCGCGATCGGCAGCGCGATCGTGAGGGTGGCCGCGAGCTCCTTCCGTGTCGCCGCCCGCACCTCGGTGCTGCGGCCGGGGATCAGTGCATCGGACAACACCGTGAGCGCGTCCTCCGCCTCGGCCCCCGTGATCGGCTCGAGCTGTCCGCGCACCACGGCCGACCGGTAGTTCGCCGACGAGTTGAAGAGGTTGTCCGCCACCACGATCGCGTCGAGATGCGTCACGCACAGTGCCGCGGGTGCACCCGCCGCCACCTGCCGGAGTGCCCCGGCACCGGTCGACCCGTGCAGCAGGAGCCGGTCGCCGACGCGCGCGTACAGCATCGGCACCGCCCACGGCAGCCCGTCGACGACCGTCGCGAGCGTCCCGACAGCCGCCGCGTCCAGCACGGCGTCCAGGTCGGCGCGGTCGGCGCGGGCACGTTCGGGTAGTCGATTGATTCGGTCGAGGTCGTATGTGGTGCTCATGGTGCCACTGTCACCCGATTCCGGATATACAACCAGGTCCGGAATCGACCACAATCGCGGACCAGTATTCTCGCAGGATGCCTCGGACCAGGCCCGTCTCGACACTGCACCTGCACCTTCGGCTTCCCGACGACGGCGAACCCCTGCGCCGTCGGATCGCGTCAGCGATCGTGGCCGCCCTGCGCGACGGACATCTGGACGCCGGGGACCATCTGCCCGCGACCCGGGCGCTGGCGACCGAACTCGGGGTCGGGCGCGGCGCGGTGGTCGACGCGTACGACGAACTGGCCGCGGCCGGCTACATCGTGACGCGTCCCGGGGCCGGTACCCGCGTCGCGGCCGGGGCCGACGCCGCCGCCAAAGCCGGTGCCCGCCCCCATGTCGCGGCGCCCGACACCGCCCCGCCGGCCCCCGGAGTGGCCCCGCGGCGCGCCACGTTCGACCTCGCCCCCGGCTATCCCGACACCGCACTCGTCTCGCCACGGGACTGGCGATCATCTTGGCGGGCAACACTTTCCGGAGCACTTCCGAACGATGCCCCCAGCCCGGACCTCCATCTTCGACTCCGGGCGGCGCTGGCCGACCACCTCCGGCGCACCCGTGGGATCGTCGCGTCCGCGGACGAGATCGTGATCGTTCCCGGCATCCTGTCCGCGCTCCGAACGCTCGTCGCCGCAGCCGATCTCGCCGGAAGGCCGGTCGCGTTCGAGGATCCCGGATACGCTCGGGCACGCCGTCTCCTCGACGCGGCCGGAGTCCGGGTCCGAGCGGTAGCGGTGGACGACGACGGACTCGATCCGGACAGCCTCGGTCCCGCGGACGCAGCCGTGTACTGCACCCCGGCACACCAGTATCCGATGGGCGGCCGCATGTCCGTCTCCCGCCGGGCCCGGCTGATCGCCTCGTCGGCCGACGCCGGACGCCTCGTCATCGAGGACGACTACGACGGCGAATTCCGTTACGGCGTGGCGGCTCTGCCGGCGCTACGGTCGATCGACGGCGGCCGCGACACGGTCGCCTACCTCGGCACGGCGTCCAAGATCGTCTCGCCCTCGCTCCGGCTGGCCTGGATGGTTCCCCCGGCCCCGCTCCTGGCGCGGGTGCGCGAGGCGCTCGACATCAGCGGCGAGACCGTGTCCGCGGTCACCACGGACGCGTTCGCTCGATTCATCGAGTCCGGTTCGCTCACCAGGCATCTGGCGCGGGCGGCGCGGACCTACACGGCCCGGCGGCAGGCGTTCGTCGATGCGCTGCGTCGCCATCACCCGGACGTCGGGCTCGCGGGGATCGAAGCGGGACTGCACCTCGCGGTGCGATTGCCGGACGGCGTCGACGACGCGGAAGTCGCACGCGAGATCGGCCGACGCGGCGCGCTGGTCCGCGGCCTCGACGCCTACCGTGCCGGAGAGGCGGGCCCACGCGGATTGCTGTGCGGCTACGCGCGACTGCCCGAATCGCAGGCCGACGCCGCCGCGCGGCTGATCACCGACGTCATCCGCGAGCGTCGGGTCCGCGCTCCGGGGCTCGCACGATGATCGGTGGGGACGGTGTGCCCGCTTCCGTCATCGGTTGCCGTAGGCCGAGCTGCTCTTCTTCCGCAGCAGCATCGACCGCGGCAGATATCGCCTGTTGCAGGCGAAGGAAGTCCTCCCACTTTCCGTCGCATTCGATCGAGGGAAGCCCGAAGCTCTCCGCTCGCCGAGCCCAGGTCAAATGCACTTCGGTAAAGCGTTCGGGATCCGCCACGTGCTGGCAGAGAACGTCGTCGAAGGCGACATCGTGCGCTACCACCTCGACAGCCACCCCAAACAACGGGTGCTCGGCCGAGACTTCTACGGCGACTTCCTCTGCGATCCCGGAGTGAGACATGTCGCATTCCTCACTGGGCCTGCCAGTCGCGCACCAACCTTCGGGCAATGCGGAAAGCTGCGACGCGGTCAGGGGCATGCTCAGCCCCGAACGAGGCGGGGCCGCGGCTGACACTTGGGACAGCTGTACGACGAGCGATTCATGAACTTCTCCCGCACGATCGGCGCCCCGCACCGCTGACAGGGCAGGTTCTCCTGCCCGTACGCGGCGAGCGACCGGTCGAAGTAGCCGGACTGCCCGTTGACGTTGACGTACAGCGCGTCGAACGACGTACCGCCCTGTGCGAGCGCCTCTTGCATGACAGCCTCGACGGCCACCAGCAGTCGGCGCAGGCGCGGTCCGCTGAGCTTGTCCGTCGGCCGGTTGCCGTGAATCTCGGCGCGCCACAACGCCTCGTCGGCGTAGATGTTGCCGACGCCCGAGACCACGGTCTGGTCGAGGAGGGCACGTTTGATCTCGGTCTGCTTGCCACGCAAGACTTTCACGACCAGATCGGGATCGAATCGCGGATCGAGGGGATCACGCGCGATGTGCGCGACGGAATCGGGCACGACGGTGCCGTCGACGGTGACGAGATCCGCGAGGGCCCACCCTCCGAACGTCCGCTGGTCGACGAAACGCAGGTCGGTTCCGGAGTCGAGCCGCGCCCGGATCCGCAGATGCTTCTCGTCGACGACCGTCGGATCCTGCACGAGCATCTGCCCGCTCATACCCAGATGGACGACGAGGGCAACGTCGTCGGGTTCGAGGACGAGCCACAGATACTTGCCCCGACGCTCGGCCGACGCGATGGTCCGGCCCTCTAGCCGGCGGGCCAAGTCGATAGAGCCCGGCAGATGCCGGCGCACCGCACGCGGGTGCAGGACGTCGACCGTGTCGATCACACGGCCGACGACGTGCGCCTCGAGGCCCCGCCGGACGACCTCGACCTCAGGAAGCTCGGGCACGGTCCGTCTCGCTCCGCCGAGGTCCTACTGCTCGACGACGGGCTGGTCGGCCTGGGTGACGGACCGAGACGACTCGGCGGCCTCCGACAGTGCGCTCCAGGCCGTACTGGCGGCCTTCTGCTCGGCTTCCTTCTTGGAGCGGCCCATACCGACGCCCAGGGCGTTTCCGCCGACGAGAACCGTCGCGGTGAACTCCTTGTCGTGGTCCGGTCCGGTCGCCGAGATCTCGTACACCGGGACACCGATGCCACGCTCGGCGGTCAGTTCCTGGAGGCTGGTCTTCCAGTCCAGGCCCGCACCGAGCTTCGGGGCGCGCGTCAGGAGGTCGGCGAACAGATCGAGCACCACCGTGCGAGCGGTGTCGATGCCGTGCTGGAGGTGGATCGCACCGAGGAGCGACTCCATGCCGTCGGCGAGAATGCTGGGCTTGTCACGCCCACCGGTCATCTCCTCGCCCTTACCGAGCAACAGGTGGGCACCGAGCCCACCCGGGCCGAGACCGCGAGCGACCTCGGCCAGCGCGTGCATGTTCACGATGCTGGCGCGAATCTTCGCGAGTTCGCCCTCGGACTTCTCCGGGTGTGCGAGGTACAGCCGTTCGGTGATGGTCAAGCCGAGCACCGAGTCGCCGAGGAACTCGAGCCGCTCGTTCGTCGGCAGCCCACCGTGCTCGTACGCGTACGAGCGGTGGGTCAACGACAACGTCAGCAGCGACTCGTCCAAATGGACGCCAAGAGCGGCGAGGAGCGATCCGTGATCCCCCTCGCCGCCGGCGAGTGCTGTATTGCTTTTTTTGCTGGTCACAGCGCCACTGAGCAGACTAGACCGCGGCGGTAACCTGACGGCCCTTGTAGGTGCCGCAAGACGGGCACGCAACGTGGGGCAGCGTCTTCTCGCCGCAGCCACGGTTCGGGCAGGTGATGAGGGTGGGCGCAGTGGTCTTCCACTGGCTCCGTCGCGACCTCGTGTTGGACCGCGACATTCTGCGCTTGGGAACAGCCACGTCTACTTCTCCTCGTTGATCTTGCTGGCATCAGCAGTTGCATTGCTGGCGTCGGATCCTGCACCGAATTTGGCTGCGAGCCCAGCCCAGCGAGGATCCATTGTCTCATGACCGTGCCCGGATTCCGCAATCGCCAGGCGAATGCCGCATTCGGGGCACAATCCCTCACAGTCGTCGCTGCAGAGCGGCTGGAGCGGAAGCTCCAGTCCGACCGCATCGACGATCACCGGTTCGAGGTCGATCTCGTCGTCCACGACCCGGTAGATCTCGTCCTCCTCGGTGGTCTCCTCAGTGGCGCTGTCCGGGTAAGCGAACAGCTCCGTGAGGTGAAGGCTCACCGAGTCGTCGAACGGTTCGAGGCACCGCGAGCACTCACCCACCGTGTCCGCGCGAACGGAACCGGTGACGAGCACCCCCTCGGACACCGATTCGAGCCGCAGATCGAGTTCCACGTCCGTGCCCTCTTCGATCGCGACAAGGTCGAGACCGATCCGAGAGGGAGCCGGAACCACCCGCGACACCGTACGCATCGAGCCCGGACGACGCCCCAGCGAGAGGGTGTCCAGCACGAATCCCTCGTCGCGCGTCGGACGCGAGGACTTGTGGCGATGCGATGACACAGGTGTTCTCTTTCAGAAAGACATGGAACGGGCAACCACTCCACGGTACGCGATGGAGAGGCCCTGATGGAAATCGGAAGCGACTGGCGCGCAGTCTACCGCCGACGTTCGCCGTAGCCGGCGTCGTAGTCCGGAACCCCGGTGCCCGTCCGCAACTGCTGACGGCCCCGGCCCACCGATCGGATGGTGCCGTTCAGGAACTCCTCGAACTCCGCGAGCTTGGTGTCGACGTACAGGTCGCACTCGGAGCGTAGACGATCCGATTCGGCGTGCGCAGCGTCGACGACCCGCGCCGACTCCGCGTGCGCGGCCTGGACGACCTCGGCCTGCGAGACGAGCCGCTCCTGCTCCGCGACACCGTCCGCGACGGATCGCTCGTACGACGCCTTGCCCGACTCGATCATCCGGTCCGACTCCGAGCGAGCGCGCGACGTCACCGCGTCGTACTCCCGCTGCCCCTCCGCGACGGTCGCGTCCGCTTCCGCGCGGGCGTCGTGAACCAACTGCTCGGCATGCGAGCGCGCCTCGGCCACCATGCGGTCGGCGTGCGCCTTGGCTTCGGCGAGGATGCGGTCGGCGTTCTCCCGCGAGTCGGTGATCGTCTCGTGCGCCTCGGCATTCGCGCGCGAGACCGTCTGCTCCGCGTTCTGACGCGCGTCGCCCACCAGCTTGTCGCGGTGGTCCAGCACGTCCTGCGCGTCGTCCAGCTCACCCGGAATCGCGTCCCGCACATCGTCGAGAAGCTCGAGGACGTCGCCGCGCGGAACGACGCACCCGGCAGTCATCGGAACCCCACGTGCCTCCTCGACGATCGCCACTAGCTCGTCGAGTGCCTCGAATACCCGGTACACGCACAACCCCAATCGTCAGTTGCCAAATCGGTGCTGGCGTCCAGTCTGCCCCAGCCACCGCAGCCGAGCCGTCGCGGCGGCCGGTGTGTCGGCTCAGGCGTTCTCTGCGGCCCGCTCGGCGAGACGCACCGTCAGCCGAGCATGGACCTTCTCCGGCACCATGTCCGCGACGTCGCCGCCGAACGTCGCGACCTCCTTGACCAGCGAACTGGACAGGAAGCTGTACGTGGGGTTGGTGGGAATGAAGAGGGTGTCGACACCCGAGAGCTTCTGGTTCATCTGCGCCATCTGCAGCTCGTAGTCGAAGTCGTTGGCGCCGCGCAGACCCTTGACGATCGCCGTGATCCCTTGCGACTTCGCGTAATCCACGAGCAGCCCGTGCCAGGCCGCGACCCGCACGTTGGGCAGGTGGCTGGTGGCGTCCTCGAGCATCTCGATGCGCTCGTCGACAGTGAACAGACCGCGCTTGTTCTTGTTGATCATCACGGTGACGACGACCTCGTCGAACAGCGCCGCAGCGCGTCCGATCACGTCGAGATGACCATTGGTCACGGGGTCGAAGGATCCGGGGCAGACGGCGCCAGTCATGAGTCCAGACCGTAGCAGGTGGCGAGCTCGATTCTGGTCTCGCCGTAGCGCTTGACCCGCTCGGCCCGCATGCCCTCGGGCCACGTGGTCTCGGGCGAGCGCGACGACCGCTCCACCACCACGACCGAGCCCTCCCCCACCCAGCCGTTCGCCAGGAGCGCGGTCAGCGCCGCGGTCACCGATTCCTCGGTGACCGCGTACGGCGGATCGGCCAGCACCACATCGAATTCGCGTTCGGCGGCGCCGCCCACGACGGCCGCGACGGGGGCCGTACGCACGCTCGCCCCGGGCAGGCCGACCGCCGTCACGTTCTGCTTGATGACGGCGGCGGCCTTGGCGTCGGATTCGACGAGCAGCACGTGCTCGGCGCCACGGGACAGTGCTTCGAGCCCGAGGGCGCCGGAACCTGCGTACAGGTCGAGCACTGCGGCGCCCTCGAGGTCGATGCGGCTGTCGAGCGAGCTGAACAGGGCCTCACGGACTCGGTCGGACGTCGGTCGGGTCCCGCTCGCGGGCACCTTCAAACGCCTGCCTCCGGCACGGCCGGCGACGATTCTTGTCACGCTGTAAGTCCTGTCACTCGCTGGTTCTCACTCGTTGCCGGTGGTCTCCCGCGTCGACACGACGGCGAGGAGATCGCCGCCTTCGACCTGCGAAGCGCCGGCGATGGCAACGCGCGAGACGATACCGCTGCGCGGTGCCGTGATCGCCGCCTCCATCTTCATGGCCTCGATCGTCGCGACCGTGTCGCCGGCCGAAACCTGCTGGCCCTCGGTCACGACGAGCGTGACCGCGCCCGCGAACGGCGCGGCGATGTGGCCGGGGTTGTTCTTGTCGGCCTTCTCCGCGACCGGCACCTCGCTCGCGATCGAGCGGTCCCGCACCGACACCGGGCGCAACTGGCCGTTGAGGATGCACATCACCGTGCGGTAGCCGCGCTCGTCGGGCTCGGAGATGGCCTCGAGACCGATCAGGAGTTCGACGCCCTTGCCGAGCTTGACCCGATGCTCCTCGCCGCGCCGCAGGCCGTAGAAGAACTGGTTGGCCGACAGCTGCGACGTGTCCCCGTACTTGTCGCGATGCTCCCCGAATTCCTTTGTCGGACCGGGGAACAGGAGACGGTTGAGCGTCGCCTGGCGCTCCTTCGCCGAACCCGACAGACCCTTCTCGTCTTCCGGCGTGAGCGGGTTCTCCGGCTTGGCTGGGCCGCGGCCTTCGAGCGCCTTGGTCCGGAACGGTTCCGGCCATCCGCCGGCGGGCTCGCCGAGCTCGCCGCGCAGGAAACCGACGACGGAGTCGGGGATGTCGAACTTCGCCGGGTCGGCAGCGAACTCGTCAGCGGCGACGTCCGAGCCGACCATGTGCAGCGCGAGATCACCGACGACCTTCGACGACGGCGTCACCTTGACGAGGCGTCCGAGCATGCGGTCGGCGGCGGCGTACTTGGCCTCGACCTCCTCGAAGCGGTCGCCGAGGCCGAGGGCGATGGCCTGCTGGCGCAGGTTCGACAGCTGGCCGCCGGGGATCTCGTGGGTGTAGACGCGTCCGGTCGGGGCGGGGAGCCCTGACTCGAACGGCGCGTACACCTTTCGCAGTGCCTCCCAGTAGGGCTCGAGGTCGCACACCGCCTGCAGGTCGATGCCGGTGTCGAACTCGCTGTGCGCTGCGGCGGCGACGATGGCCGACAGGGCCGGCTGACTCGTCGTGCCGGCCAGCGGAGCCGCGGCGCCGTCGACGGCGTCGGCGCCCGCGTGCCAGGCGGCGAGGTAGGTGGCGAGCTGCCCGCCGGGGGTGTCGTGGGTGTGCACGTGCACGGGCAGGTCGAAGTTGCTGCGCAGCGCCGTCACGAGTTTCGCGGCGGCGGGAGCCCTCAGCAGGCCCGCCATGTCCTTGATCGCGAGGACGTGGGCACCGGCCTCGACGATCTCCTCCGCCAGACGCAGGTAGTAGTCGAGCGTGTAGAGGCTCTCGTTCGGATTCGCCAGGTCACCGGTGTAGGACATCGCGACCTCGGCGATCGTGGTGCCGGTCTCGCGGACAGCCTCGATCGCGGGGCGCATCTGGTCGACGTTGTTGAGGGCGTCGAAGATCCGGAAGATGTCGATGCCGGTGGCCGCGGCCTCCTCCACGAAGGCGCGGGTCACCTTCTCCGGGTACGGGGTGTAGCCGACGGTGTTGCGTCCGCGCAGCAGCATCTGCAGGTTGATGTTCGGCACGGCCTCACGCAGAGCCGCCAGGCGGTACCACGGATCCTCGTGCAGGAACCGCAGTGCCACGTCGTAGGTCGCGCCGCCCCACGCCTCGATCGAGAGCAGTTCGGGCGTCATCCGGGCGACGTGGCCGGCGACGTCGAGCAGTCCGGACGTACGCACGCGGGTGGCCAGCAGCGACTGGTGCGCGTCGCGGAACGTCGTGTCGGTGACCGCGAGCGCCTTCTGCTCACGCAGCGCCTTCGCGAAGCCGTCCGGTCCCAGTTCGAGGAGTCGGTCGCGCGACCCCTTCGGCGGGGCCACGGACAGGTCGATCTTCGGCAGCTTGTCGTGCGGGTACACCGCGGTCGGCCGGTCGCCGTGCGGCTTGTTGACCGTCACGTCCGCGAGGTAGTTGAGGATCTTGGTTCCGCGGTCGGCCGAGCTGCGCAGCGTCAACAGCTCGGGACGCTGCTCGATGAACGACGTCGTCACGCGTCCCGCACGGAAGTCCGGGTCGTCCAGAACCGCCTGCAGGAACGGAATGTTCGTCGCGACACCGCGGATGCGGAACTCGGTCACCGCGCGGCGGGCGCGGGCGACGGCGGCCTCGAGATCGCGGCCGCGGCAGGTGAGCTTGACGAGCATCGAGTCGAAGTGGGCACCGACCTCGGCGCCCAGGTTCGCGCCGCCGTCCAACCGGACGCCCGCGCCGCCCGGGGTGCGGTACGCGGTGATCCGGCCTGTGTCGGGACGGAACCCGTTCGCCGGATCCTCGGTGGTGATGCGGCACTGCAGCGCGGCGCCGCGGATCGTGATCGCGTCCTGCGACAGGCCGAGGTCGGCGAGGGTCTCGCCCGACGCGATCCGCAGCTGCGCCTGCACCAGGTCGACGTCGGTGATCTCCTCGGTCACCGTGTGCTCCACCTGGATCCGCGGGTTCATCTCGATGAACACGTGGTTGCCGCGGGTGTCGAGGAGGAACTCGACCGTGCCCGCGCACCGGTAACCGATCTGCTTCGCGAACGCCACCGCGTCGGCGCAGATCCGATCCCGCAGCGCCGGATCCAGATTCGGGGCCGGCGCGAGCTCGATCACCTTCTGGTGCCGGCGCTGGACCGAGCAGTCCCGCTCGAACAGGTGGATCACGTTGCCCTCGCCGTCGGCGAGGATCTGCACCTCGATGTGCCGCGGATCGACCACGGCCTGCTCGAGGAACACCGTCGGATCACCGAACGCCGACTCCGCCTCGCGCGACGCCGCCTCGATCGACTCCCGCAACTGGCCGCGCTCGGCGACCCGGCGCATGCCGCGACCGCCACCACCGGCGACGGCCTTGACGAAGACGGGGAACTCCATGTCCTCAGCGGCGGCGAGCAGTTCGTCGACGTCCGCGGACGGCTGCGACGACGCCAGCACCGGCAGCCCCGCCGCCTTCGCGGCCGCGATCGCGCGCGCCTTGTTCCCGGTCAGCTCGAGGACCTCGGCCGACGGCCCGACGAACGTGATGCCCTTCGCCTCGCACGCCGCCGCGAGATCGGGGTTCTCGGACAGGAACCCGTAACCGGGGTAGATCGCATCCGCCCCGGCACGCTCGGCGGCCGTGACGATCTCGTCGACCGACAAGTACGCGCGGACCGGATGACCGACCTCACCGATCTGGTAGGACTCGTCGGCCTTCAACCGGTGCACCGAGTTGCGGTCTTCGTACGGGAACACCGCAACCGTTCCGGCGCCCAGTTCGTAGGCGGCACGGAACGCGCGGATCGCGATTTCGCCGCGGTTGGCGACGAGAACTTTGGTGAACATGGGAAGCAAAGTACCTTGCCGCGCGCACCGTCGTGACAGGACCGTCCCACGATGCGGAACACTTCGCAAGCTTCACAAACAGGGCCTCTGACATGCGAAATTGGCAAGTTTGCAAACCGGGGAAGAAGTGCCCTGCACAGACCGTACGAACGGGAATCGACCCGGTGCCGGGGCGTCGGATCAGGCGCTAGGACTTCTCCAGGAACTCGATCCGCTCGGAGTCGAGTGCCGACGCCACCATCGCCGCGAGTCCCGGGTGCTCGGTCAGGTCCGGGTCGGCGTCGGTGACGCCGCGAGCGAACTCCTGCGCCGCCGCGATCACGTCCTCGTGCTCGAGCAGCGACAGCAACCGGAGGGTCGTGGCGCTGCCCGACTGCGCCGAGCCGAGGACGTCGCCCTCGCGCCGCTGCCGCAGATCGAGCTGGGCGAGCTCGAAGCCGTCGTTGGTGCCCGCGACCGCGGTGAGGCGCTCGAACGCCGTCGACCCCGGCATCATGTCCGTGATCAGGATGCACAGCCCCTGATGGCTGCCGCGCCCCACACGCCCGCGCAGCTGATGGAGCTGACTCACGCCGAAGCGGTCCGCGTCGACGAGCACCATGACGGTCGCGTTCGGGACGTTGACACCCACCTCGACCACCGTGGTGCACACCACGACGTCGATCGCCCCGGCCGTGAAGTCGCGCATCACCGCGTCCTTCTCGTCGGACGGCAGCCGGCCGTGCAGCAGCCCGAGCCGCAGATCGTGCATCGGACCCGCGCGCAGCTCGTCGAACAGGTCGACCGCGGATTTCGTCTCCGGCGGCTCCTTGCCGGCCTTGATCAGCTCGGCATCGCTGTCGCCGTCGCCGATCCGCGAACACACCACGTACGCCTGCCGACCGGCCGCGACCTCCTCGCGGATCCGCTCCCACGCCCGCGCCACCCACTGCGGGGTCTGCCGGGCCGCGACGACCTTGCTCACGATCGGCGCCCGCCCCTGCGGCAGCTGCCGCAGCGTCGACGTCTCCAGGTCGCCCAGCACCGTCATCGCGATCGTGCGCGGGATCGGGGTGGCGGTCATGACGAGCACGTGCGGGCTGAGCCCGTCGCGCGCCCGCGAGCGCAGCTGGTCACGCTGCTCGACGCCGAACCGGTGCTGCTCGTCGACCACCACGAAACCGAGGTCGAAGAACTCCACGTTGTCCTGGATGAGCGCGTGCGTGCCGATCACGATGCCCGCGTCGCCCGTGACGATGTCGAGCAGCGCGGCCCGCCGAGCCTTCGTCGACATCGATCCCGTCAGCAGCGTTACCCGGGTCGCCGGATCCGCTGCCCCGAGCTCGCCGGCCGTCCCGAGCGGACCCAGCATTTCCCGCAACGACCGGGCATGCTGCGCCGCAAGCACTTCCGTGGGCGCCAGCAGCGCGCACTGGTACCCGGCGTCGATTGCCTGCAGCATCGCGCGCAGCGCCACGATCGTCTTGCCCGAGCCCACCTCGCCCTGCAGCAGCCGGTTCATCGGGTGCGGCCGGGAGAGATCACTCGAGATCTCTTCGGCCACCTCCTTCTGCCCGTCGGTGAGCTCGAACGGCAGCATTTCGTCGAATGCGGCGGCGATGCCGTCCGGCTTCGGCGGGCACTGCGGCGCCACCCGCACCGCGATGTCCCGTCGGCGCTGCGCGAGCACCAACTGCAGTGCAGCGGCCTCGTCGAAACGCAGTCGTTCCTGTGCCCGGCCGATGTCGTCCCGGGTGTCGGGGAGATGCACCAGGCGCAGCGCCTCGTCCAGACCGATCAGGCCGTGCTCGTCGCGCACCTCGCGCGGCAGCGGGTCGTCGACGACATCGAGTTGGTCGAGCACCTGCCGGACGCACCGCAGCAGGGTCCAGCTCTCGACCTCGCGGGTCGCCGGATACAGCGGGATCAGCTCGCGATCGAAGATCGACATGTCCACCCCGGCGGCCGAATCCTGGGTGGCCCGGGCCATTCCGGCGAGAGCGCCCGCGCCCTGCACATGCGCCATCGAGACGACCGGGTCCTCCCCCTCGGCCGGCTCCGGCAGGATCAGATAACTCGGGTGCGTCAGGCTCCACTTCCCGCGGAAGTACTTGACCGTGCCCGAGAACATCGCCCGGACGCCCTTGCGGACCGCGTGCTTGACCTTGTGTGGATTGAAGAACGTGACGTCGACGCTCTGCGACTCGGCGGCCAGCACCACCTTGAGCATCTGCCCTCGACGACTCTTCATGTTCACCACGTCGGCCTTGACCACCCGCGCGATGATCGTGATGTGCGAGCCCTCCTCGGGCTCCTTCTCGGTCAGCTCCCGGCCCTGCGCCGCATAGCGGTGCGGATAGTGCCGCAGCAGGTCCTCGACCGTGTGAATGTCGAAAGCGTCGACCAGCGCGTCGGCCGTCTTCGCCCCCAACAGGTGGTCGAGGCGATCACTCAGCGTCGCCATCCTCGTCGCCATCCTCCGTCTCCTACTCGACCCCGAACTGCAGCAGGTCACGACTCTGCCCGCCCCGGTAGACCATCACCTCGACACCCGGGTGCCGCGACGAGATGTACGAGGACACCCGCTCCCCCAGATCGTCCGTGGCCTTCGCGCCGAGCAGGATCGTCACCAACTCACCGCCGGACCCCAACACGAGGTCCACGAGTCGGCAGCCCGCCGCGGCGACGTCCCGTTCGATCACCACGACCTCGTGGCCGACCAGGCCCAGCCCGTCCCCCGGTTCGCAGGTACCCACATACGTGAGTGCGCGCTCGTCGGCGATCCGCAGCGATCCCCACCGGGTCGCGGCGGCGGCCTCCGACATCGAGAACGCGTCGTCCACCGCGATCCGGTCAGCGTCGTGCACCGCGATCGCAGACAGCGCCTGCACCGTCGACGAACTGGGCAGGAACACCACCTCGCGGTCGTCGGCGCGGGCCTGCGCGCCGACCGCGACCAGATCCTGCGCGGGCAGGGCGCCGTTGGGCAGCACCATCACCTCGCGTCGGCCGGTGCCGCGGATCGCAGCGAGCAACTGGTCCGGGGTGATCGCGCCGTCGGAGCGCAGCACGTGCGCCCCCTCCTGCGCGAACAGTTCGGCCGCCCCTTCCCCCTCGACCACCGACACGACCGCCCGCAGGCCGCCGCCGGTGACTGCCGCGGTCCGCGCCGCGTCGAGCACGAAACAGGTGATCCGCACGTCCGAGAGCCGCCCGGCGGCGAGACCGGCCTCGACCGCGGCGCCCGCGTCCGCGCAGTGCACGTGGACCGACCAGGTAACGGAGGAGTGGTCGGCGTCGTCGGCGTGGCCGCCGTCGCTGACGATGACGACCGAGTCGCCCAGGTCGCACAGGTGCGCCCGCAGCGATGCGATGCGGGTGTCGTCGCTGTCCGCGACGAGATACATCACCTCGTAGTCCTGACCGGGCACCTCGTGGACGGTGTGCGGCGCCGCGCACCCATCGCCCGCTTCCGCTGCGGATTGCTCGCGGGTCGCCGGAACCGGCGCCCGCTCGGGGACACGACCGGTGACGACCCCGACCAGGGCGTCGAGGATCACGACCAGCCCGCGTCCGCCCGCATCGACCACCCCGGCCGCCCCGAGCACGTCGAGCTGCGACGGCGTTCGCAACAGCGCGGCGGATGCCGCGTCGGCCGCCACCTGCACCAGGTCCACCAGCGACGTGCCCGGCGCGCTCGTGTCGGCGGCGTCGGCGGCGGCCGCGAGCACCGTGACGATGGTTCCCTCCATCGGGACGCTCACCGCCTCGAGCGCCAGATCCGACGCGTGCCGCAACGCCGACCGGAAGGTGGCGGCGTGCAGGATGTCGGTGTCCGCGGATTCGGCGATACCGCGGGCGAACCCGCGCAGGACCTGGGACAGGATCGCCCCCGAGTTTCCGCGGGCGCCCGACACCGCGCCGCGCGCGAGTGCGCGGACGACCTCGGAAGCCGGGAAGGACGCCTCACGCTCGACGGCGGACCCCACCGCCCGGACCGCTGACCGCATGGTCGCGAGCAGATTCGTGCCGGTATCGGCGTCCGGCACAGGAAAGACGTTGAGGTCGTTGATCTCTTCGCAGTGCTCCTCGAGGCTGGTGACGCACGCGAGAGCCCACCGGTGCAGCGCCTGGCCGTCCACCGTTTCCGGGACCTCGAGCACTCGCCTGTCCTCTCCTGCGCCGACCTCGCACGACCACCGGGCCGGAACCTCGGAGAGGTCCGCCGATCCCGGCCAGGCAAGCCTAGCGGGACGTCCGGACAGCCCGCCGTTCCCGCACCGCGGCCGGAAGGTAAGCTGGTTCGAGTCCTTCGGTGCGCTCCGAGGAGCCCATTTCCGTCGCCGGATCGGTGATTTGGCCAATCCAGGCGGAAGCGGTTACCCTAGTCGGGTTGCCCTGCACGAGTGGCTCTGCTGCGCGTGTTCGAAGGCGCATACAAGACAATGTTTGACTATCACAAGGAGTTCGCGACTATGGCTGCCGTCTGCGACGTTTGCGCCAAGGGCCCCGGCTTCGGTAAGTCGGTCTCGCACTCGCACCGGCGTACCAACCGTCGCTGGAACCCGAACATCCAGACCGTTCGCGCTGAAGTTGCCCCGGGCAACACCAAGAAGCTGAACGTCTGCACCTCTTGCCTGAAGGCTGGCAAGGTGGTCCGCGGCTGATACAGCCCCTCGGACAGTTCTCACCGAACCCCCGACACCACTGGTGTCGGGGGTTCGGTCGTTTCTGGGCCCGGCCCGTCGCGGTGGATGGGACCGAAGTTCCGATCCACTCGATGCGGACAGTTACTGTGCTCACGTGACTGCAACCGATGCACCCAGCTATGTCCGGATCGAGGACGGCGTTCTGCGCGTGGCCGTGTCCACCGCCGCGAACGGAACCTCTCTCCACATCGACGGAATCACCCAGGCCATCGCCGCACTGCGCGAACTCCCCAGCGACGTAGGAGCCGTACTGCTGGTCGGCGACGGAGCGAACTTCTGCGCCGGCGGCAACGTACGGGCCTTCGCGTCCGCCGAGCGCCGCGGCGAGTACGTCGGCGAGGTCGCCACCGGGTTCCACGAGTTCGTCCGCGCCCTCGACGCGACCCCGGTTCCCGTGGTCGCCGCCGTCCACGGCTGGGCGGCGGGCGCCGGCATGAGCATCGTGTGCCTCGCCGACATCGCGATCGGCGGCACCTCCACGAAGCTGCGTCCCGCCTACCCGTCGATCGGTTTCACGCCGGACGGCGGCATGTCGTGGACGCTGCCGCGCGTCGTCGGCGCATCCCGCGCCCGTGAGATCCTCCTCACCGACGCCGTCGTGGGCGGCGAGGAGGCCGTGCGTCTGGGTCTGCTGAGCCGCCTCGTCGAGGACGATCAGGTGCAGGACGAGGCGCTGCGCGTCGCGCGCACGCTCGCCGCCGGCCCGACCGCATCGTACGCGGGCATCAAGAAGCTGTTCGTGAGCAGCCGAACCAACACGCTGTCGGAGCAGCTCGACGCCGAGACCGCGTCGATCTCCGCGGCCGCCGACGGCCCGACCGGCCGTGAGGGCGTCGACGCGTTCGTCGAGAAGCGCCGCCCCGACTTCTCGTCGGTCCGCAACGGATAGATCAGAGGCGCGGACCCCGGTCGGCCGTCAACACTCCACGGTCACGGCCACCGGGGTCCGGTCCGCACGGCAGTGCACCTTCGGCCCATAGCCGTCCATGAAGGCCTGCTCGAACAGTCCCTCGTCGTCGGACAGATCGATCCCGAAGTCCCCCGAGTGGTAGACGGTGACGGCCTCCACGCCGAACCCGGCGACGAACCGTGCACGGTCGTCGTCGGTGTCGTCTTCGTCGCGCCCCCACTCCCACAGGTAGCCGACGGCCGCATCGTGGACCGCCGGCAGATCCGCCAGGATGTCACGCACCACCGGTAGCAACTCTTCGATCCGCGCGCGGCTCACGCCGTCGAACAGCACCCCGACGGACCGACCGCCGAACGTGCCGGCCTCCGGAACCTCGGCCGTGTAGCCCATCACCGACGGCACTCGCACGACGATCTCAACACCCAACACCGGATCGCTCAGCGGCACGTCCGGACCCGACACCTCGACATCGGCGGCCGGAAGGTTCGGAGCATCGAGGAAGGCCCGCTCGTCCTGTTCCTCGTAGTGCGGATTGTCCTCGGCAGGCACGAGGTACGGGACGACGGACAACTGCCCCGGTGACGCGACGAGCACCCTGCCGTCGTCGGAGTGCAGGTGCACTCGGTTCGCCTCGTGGGTGACCGTCGCGACCCGGAACCGGCGGGGAACCGGGCGCGACAGCCTGCCGATCTCGAGGACTTGCCCGTCATCGGTGTCGAGGACGCGGACGGATTCGGCAGGTGTGCTCATGATCGGCACTCTAACAACGAACCGAACGTCAGGGCAGACGCCAATCCACCTGATCCGCACCGAGTTCCGCGAGCAGCGTGTTCGCGCGACTGAACGGCCGCGACCCGAAGAAGCCGCGCGACGCCGACAACGGCGACGGGTGCGCCGACTCGACCGTCGGAACATCGCCGAGCATCGGCTTGAGCGTCGCCGCGTCACGCCCCCACAGGATCGCCACCATCGGGGTCCCCCGTTCGACGAGCGCGCGAATCGCCTGCTCCGTCACCGCTTCCCAACCCTTGCGGCGGTGCGATCCGGCATCACCGGGCGCGACGGTGAGCACCCTGTTGAGCAGCAGCACACCACTCTCGGTCCAGGGCGTCAGATCACCGTTCGATGGTGTCGGGTACCCGAGGTCCTGGCTGTACTCGGTGAAGATGTTGTTCAGACTCCGCGGCACCGGCCGGACGTCGGGGGCCACCGAGAAGCTCAGGCCCACAGCGTGACCCGGCGTCGGGTAGGGATCCTGTCCGACGATGAGCACCCGCACGTCCTCGAACGGATGCGTGAACGCACGCAGGACGTTGTCGCCGGCCGGCAGGTACTGACGCCCGGCCGCGATCTCGGCCCGCAGGAAGTCGCCCATCTCGGTGATCCGGCCCTCGACGGGCGCCAGCGCCTTCGCCCACCCGGGATCGATCAGGTCGGCGAGAGGTGTGGCCGCCATCAGTCGAGCCTGCGCAGCGAGTCGCGGTAGTACGCGGCGTTCGCCTGGTACAGCTTGACGTTCAGGTCGAGGTGTCCCTCCGGAACCTCGTAGCCCTCACGGACCTTCGCCGGCACACCGAGCGCCATGCTGCGCGGTGGGACCTCCAACTTGAACGGGACCACCGCGCCCGCGCCGACGACCGAACCCGCGCCGACGACGGACCCGTTGAGCACGACCGACCCGGACGCGATGAGGCAGTTGTCGCCGATCGTCGCGCCCTCGATGTGCGCGTTGTGGCCGACCACGCACCCGGCGCCGATGATCGTGGCGTCGACCGACGTGCAGTGGACGATCGTGCCGTCCTGGATGTTGGTGCCGGCACCGACGCTGATGGTGCCGTAGTCACCACGCAGGACCGCCTGCGGCCAGATCGAGGCGCCCGGCCCCAGCGTGACGGCGCCGATGACGACGGCGTCGGGGTGGACGTAGGCGTCCGGAGCGATGTCCGGTTCGCGATCACCGAGTGCATAGATAGCCATGCCTGCAACCTATCCCGCGTCGAAGCTCTGCCAACCGCCGGAGGCCGTCCAGTCCCGTCCGTCGACAAGCACAGCCGAGCCCTCCGCAGTCTCGTCGTCCCCAGGCACGACGTCCCCGATGACCGCCCACCCGTCGGGCAGGTCCGCGTCCGACGCGAAGGTCGCGGCCAGGGCGTGGTCCTCACCACCGGCCAGGATCCACTCCCACGGGTCCGCGCCCACCCGCTCTGCCACGGCCGCGAGCGCCGGGTCGAGTCCGATCCGGCTGCGGTCGAGCCGGATCCGCACGTTCGAGGCGTCCGCGATGTGACCCAGGTCGGCGACGAGGCCGTCCGAGATGTCCGTCATGGCCCGCGCACCCGCCGTGGCCGCCTCGACGCCGGCGCGGTACGGCGGGGTAGGCACGCGGTGGGCGTCGAGCAGCGCGGCGACCGACTCATCGGACGCCCGGTCGGCGCCGGTGAGTCCGGCCGAGAGCAGCGCGAGCCCGGCGGCCGAACGCCCGAGCCTGCCCGCGACCGCGACGACGTCGCCGGCGCGCGCACCCGACCGAAGCACCGGAGCCCGGCCCTCGAGGTCGCCCAGCACCGTCACCGACACCACCACCCGGTCGGACTGCACCAGGTCTCCGCCGACGACACCGGCCCCGATCGCCTCCGCGGCGAGCCCGATGCCCTCGGAGATCCCGGCCGCGACGGCCACCGGGGTGTCGGGCGGGCAGCCCAAGGACACGAGGAAAGCGGTCGGCCGGGCCCCCATCGCGGCGATGTCCGCGCCGTTCTGCGCCACGGCCTTTCGCCCGACCTGCTCGGGCGTCGACCAGTCCAGACGAAAGTGTCGGCCCTCGACGAGCATGTCGGCCGACACCGCGACGCGCCCGTCCGGTGCGCGCACCACCGCGGCGTCGTCGCCGGGCCCGAGGAGTGTCGTCGCCGGCTGGGTGCGGCCCGCGACGGCCCGTCCGATCACCGCGAACTCGCCGAGTTCCGCGACGGTGCGATCGGCGTCGTCCTGCTTCGGTCGTGGCGTGTCGATGGTCGCCCTCCCAGTTTCGAAGTCGTGGCCGTTTCGGCTGATCGTCCCCGCGGGCGGCCCAGGTCACACGTTGGGGTGCCGCGACTGCGGTACCTTTTAGTTTGCGGCCGGGCATCCCGGTGCGGGACGCCGGCAGGCGTGTCGCGGGGAGTCCCCGGGGACTTTCGAGACTCTACCGAGATGACGGCGCACGACGACGGGAAGGGATGGACCCGTGGTGCAGGCTTTCGTACTGATCCAGACAGAGGTCGGTAAGGCCGCCGCGGTCGCGGCGACACTCTCCCGGATAGCGGGTGTCGACTCGGCCGAGGACGTGTTGGGACCGTACGACGTGATCGCCCGAGTGGGCGCACCCGTCGAATCGAGTCTGTCCGACGTCGTCGACGACATGAAGAAGGTTCAGGGCATCACCCGGATCCTGACCTGCCAGATCGCGGCGCCGGCCGCACCGACCGAGAACTGAGATGTCCGAACCCGAACACGCCACAGCCGAACAGACCGAAGAACACCCCGCGGAGAGGCGCCACCCGGCGCTGATCGCCACGGCCGTCGCGCTCCCGGTGGCGCTGGTGGTCGGTGTCATCGCCGCCGCCGCCATCGCGAACCGGACGCCGGCGAAGGAGTCCGTGGGCCTCGGCCCGGTGGAGGCCCCAGCCGCGCAGTCCGCCGAGTGCACCGAACTCATGGGGAATCTGCCCGAGAACCTCGGTGACTACACCCGCGCCGAACTCCGGGATCCGGCTCCCGAGGCCACCGCCGCCTGGCAGCCGACGGAGGGCGACCCCGTCGTCATGCGGTGCGGGTTGCCCCGGCCGCCGGAGTTCAACCAGGCGTCGCCGCTCTCCGTGGTCGACGGCGTGCAGTGGTTCGAGATCTCCGGTGCCGCGCAGGGCATTGAGGCCAGCACGTGGTACACCGTCGACCGCGGCGTGTACGTCGCACTGACCGTGCCGAACGGGTCGGGTCCTACACCCCTGCAGGACGCGTCGGCCGCAGTCACTCAGGCGCTGCCGCAGCAGCCCCTCGATCCGGCACCCGTCCCCAATCCGTGAGTCCCGGGCTCCGGTTCCACCGGAGCCCGGTCCCGCGGGACTGTGTCAGCGAAGCCCGGTGCCCCGGGCGAGCGCGGTGTCGACGAGCGTCGAGACCAGGTCCGCGTATTCGACGCCGACCGCCTGCCACATGCGCGGGTACATCGAGATCGACGTGAATCCGGGCATCGTATTGATCTCGTTGATCACCGGACCCTCTGCGGTGACGAAGAAGTCGACCCGCGCCAGACCCTGGCAGTCGAGCGCCCGGAATGCCCGGACGGCGAGTTCGCGGATCTGCTCGCTGATGTCGTCGTCGAGCTTGGCCGGGACGTCGAACTCGCAGACGTCGTCGAGGTACTTGGTGTCGAAGTCGTAGAACGCGGACTCGTCGCCGTCGGTATCGGGCATGCGGATCTCGGCCACCACGCTCGCCCGCACGTCGCCGTCCGGGAACTCGAGGACACCGCACTCGACCTCGCGTCCCACGATGCCGGATTCGACGATCACCTTGGGGTCGTGCTTCCGGGCGTGGGCCACCGCGTCGTCGAACTGGTCCCAGTCCGCGACGCGCGTGATGCCGATCGACGATCCGCCGCGCGCGGGCTTGACGAACACCGGCAGTCCGAGGCGCTCCTTCTGCATGTCGGTGAGCGTCGCGGTACCCGGCCGCAACACGACCTGGAAGCCGATCGGAAGACCCTCGGCCGCGAGGAGCTTCTTGGTGAACTCCTTGTCCATGCCCGCGGCGCTCGCCAGCACGCCGGGGCCGACGTACGGGATGCCGGCGAGTTCGAGGAGGCCCTGAATGGTGCCGTCCTCGCCGTACGCGCCGTGCAGGACCGGGAACACGACGTCCACCGACGCGAGAATCTCCCCCGCACGCGTCTTGTCGAGCGCGACCAACGCACCCGAGCGGGTGGGGTCCGCGGTGAGAGCCAGCGACGTGCCGTCCGCGTCGACGGTCGGCATGGACCGGTCGCGGATGGCCAGCGTGGCCGGGTCGGTCGATCCCAGGACCCAGGACCCGTCCGTCGTGATCCCGATCGGTACCACCTCGTAGCGCTCCGGGTCGAGGTTCCTCAGGACGCTGCCGGCGGACACACAGGACACAGAATGCTCGTTGCTACGGCCACCGAAGATGACGGCGACCCTGGTACGCGGATTGTTCACGCCCCAAACCGTACCGTCGAGAGCACCGACACACCGAACCGACCGAGCAGCCCGATCGCGGCTCCGGGCATTACTCGGGCTTGACTCGTCGGCCGAGTAACATTCCGACCGCATCCTGGACCGCCAGGCCCTCGTGGCACACCTGGTGAACGGCTTCGGTGATCGGCATCTCGACGCCGTGCGCGGCCGCGAGCGCCCGGACCGACGAGCACGACTTGACCCCCTCGGCGACCTGCCCGTGTGTGGCCGCCTGTGCGCTCTCGAGTGAGTCGCCGAGACCGAGCCGTTCACCGAAAGAACGGTTCCGCGAGAGCGGTGACGTGCACGTCGCGACCAGATCGCCGACACCGGCGAGTCCCGCCAGCGTCGCCGCGTTCGCGCCGAGCGCGACACCGAGTCGGATGATCTCGGCGAGACCGCGTGTGATGAGGCTGGCGACCGTGTTCTCGCCCAGGCCGATCCCCGACGCCATTCCGCACGCCAGCGCGATGACGTTCTTGCACGCGCCGCCGACCTCGCACCCGATCACGTCGGTGTTGGTGTAGGGGCGGAAATACCCTGTTGCACAAGACTTCTGAATCGCCATGGCGCGCGCCTCGTCGGTGCACGCCACGACGGTGGCGGCTGGCTGCTCCAGCGCGATCTCACGGGCGAGGTTCGGCCCGGACAGCACCGCGACCCGCGACGGGTCGACCGAGGCGACCCGAGAGATCACCTCGCTCATCCGCAACAGCGTCACGCTCTCGATGCCCTTGGCGAGGCTCAGGAGCGTCGCGTCCGGACCGATGGCCCCGGCCCAGCGCTCGAGGTTGCCGCGCAACGACTGCGATGGCACCGCCAGCACCACCAGGTCGGCTCCGGCGAGCGCCTCCTCGTGGTCGGCCGTCGCCGACACCGTGGACGGCAACACGACGCCGGGCAGATAGTCGGGGTTCTCGTGCCGCGCGACGACGGCGTCCGCCACCTCACTGCGCCTGGCCCACAACGTGACATCCGTACCCGCGTCCGCGAGCACCTTCGCAAACGCGGTCCCCCACGAACCCGCCCCCAACACCGCGGCCTTGCTCACGCCGTCCCCTCCGATCCGCGCTCACCACTCGTGTCGTTCACTGCCCACACCGTTCCGCCGCCGACCTGCTCGCTCCGCTGAACTCCGCTGATTGCTCGACAACACGATATCTCCCCCGGGCGGTCCGGTCGCCGGTCGCGAGCCCACCACGAGGCGACTGGCAAGATTGCGCGCATGGAGGCCATGGAGGCGCAGCACCGATCGGAGCGGGCGGTGCACACCCATGTCCTGATCGCGGTCAAGGAACTCCGCCTGGCGAAGTCGCGGCTCGCCGAATCCCTCTCCGTCGCCGACCGCACCGATCTGGTCGCGGCGATGCTCCACGACACGCTGGCCACCCTCCTCGGCGCCGGGATCGGGACCGATCCGCACTCGGGGATCACCGTCGTCACACCCGATCCGGCGGTGGCCGCGATCGCCGACGAATACGGCGTCCGGCACTGGCCGGACCCGGCCCGATCGCACACCGACACGTCGGGGCTCAATGCAGCGCTCGTCGCCGCCGAGACCGGACTGGAGTCTCGCCCCGACGAGACCGATCTCGTCGCGCTGCAGGCGGACCTGCCCGCCCTGCGTGCCGCCGAACTGCTCGATGCGCTCACGGCCGCGCGGCGGGTCGGGCGCGCAATCGTCGTGGACCACACGGGCACCGGCACCGCGGCACTGTTCGCGTGCGGGCCCGGAACCACCCTCGATCCACGGTTCGGTTCGAATTCGGCCGCCCGCCACATCGCCTCCGGTGCGCAGGCGCTCGACGGCGGCTGGCCGGGTCTGCGCCAGGACGTGGACACCGTCGCGGATCTCACCGCCGCCGCACGCCTCGGGGTCGGGCCCAGGACTCGCGCGGTGCTCGACCGCATCGCGTGTACATCGGGTGACCGTCGTCCCTAGTTGCCGTGAACTGCCCGTGATCGATTGTCGTGCCTGCATTTCTCGAGGGATGATCGGAGTGTGAGCAACGGGAGAGCACTCGAGCGACGCACAGAATCCGACCGATCCCAGGGCAACCGCGCCGGGACCGACCGGAAGGTACCGGCGAGCGGTCCCGACGGAGGCCACTCGCCGAGCATCCCCACCGCACCGCCGGCGGCGACCCCGCCCCCGACCGGGACGGAGGACGTCGGGCTGCCCGTCGCCCGTTACCTGAACCGCGAACTCAGTTGGCTCGACTTCAACTCGCGCGTGCTCGCCCTGGCCGAGGACACCTCGCTGCCACTGCTCGAGCGCGCGAAGTTCCTCGCGATCTTCGCATCCAATCTCGACGAGTTCTACATGGTCCGGGTGGCGGGCCTCAAGCGTCGCGACGAAACCGGGCTGTCCGTCCGCTCCGCCGACGGGCTCTCGCCTCGTGAGCAGTTGGCGCTGATCGGATCCCGCACCCAGGAGATCTCGTACAAGCACGCCCGGGTCTTCCTCGACTCGGTGCGTCCCGCGCTCGCCGCGGAGGGAATCTCGATCATCGGTTGGCCCGACCTCGACACCGAGGAACGTCGTCGTCTGTCGAACTACTTCCACGAGCAGGTCTTCCCGGTCCTGACACCGCTCGCCGTCGATCCCGCCCACCCGTTCCCCTATATCAGCGGGCTGAGTCTGAACCTCGCCGTGACGGTGAAGGACGCGACCACCGGGGGCGAACACTTCGCCCGCGTGAAGGTGCCGGACAACGTCGACCGGTTCGTACGCGTCACTCGCACCGGCGATCCCGCGAGTGCGATCCCCGCGTTCCTGCCGACCGAGGACCTCATCGCCGCGCATCTCGACGTCCTCTTCCCCGGGATGGAAGTCGTGGAACACCACGCCTTCCGGATCACCCGCAACGCCGATTTCGAGGTCGAGGAGGATCGGGACGAGGACCTCCTCCAGGCACTCGAACGCGAACTCGCCCGACGCCGCTTCGGGTCCCCCGTCCGGCTCGAAGTGGCGGACGACATGACCGAGCACATGCTCGAACTGCTGTTGCGGGAGCTGGACGTCGATCCCGGTGACGTCATCCAAGTTCCTGGGCTACTTGATCTTTCGTCGCTCTGGCAGGTCTACGGAGTGGACCGGCCGAACCTCAAGGACGCGCCGTTCGTACCCGCGACCCACCCCGCGTTCGGTGAACGGGAGACGCCCAAGAGCGTGTTCTCGACGTTGCGCGACGGCGACGTCCTCGTCCAGCATCCGTACGACTCGTTCTCGACGAGCGTGCAGCGGTTCATCGAGCAGGCCGCCGCCGACCCGCAGGTGCTCGCGATCAAGCAGACCCTGTACCGGACGTCCGGTGACTCGCCGATCGTCAACGCGCTCGTCGCTGCCGCCGAGGCCGGCAAGCAGGTGGTCGCGCTCGTCGAGATCAAGGCGCGGTTCGACGAACAGGCCAACATCAAGTGGGCACGCAAGCTCGAACAGGCGGGCGTCCACGTCGTCTACGGCCTCGTCGGCCTGAAGACCCACTGCAAGACCTGTCTCGTGGTGCGCCGTGAGGGCTCCACGATCCGCCGCTACTGCCACATCGGGACCGGCAACTACAACCCCAAGACCGCGCGACTCTACGAAGACGTCGGCCTGCTGACGGCCGCGCCCGAGATCGGCGCCGACCTGACCGATCTGTTCAACTCGCTCACCGGATACTCGCGGAAATCCCAGTACCGCAACCTGCTCGTCGCGCCGTACGGCGTACGCGCCGGAATCATCGCCCGCATCGAGGCCGAGATCGAGCACAGGAAGGCCGGACACGAAGCCGGGATCCGACTCAAGGCCAACGCACTCGTCGACGAGCAGGTGATCGACGCGCTGTATCGGGCGTCTCGGGCCGGCGTCCCGGTCCAGGTGGTCGTCCGCGGCATCTGCGCCCTCAAGCCGGGCGTTCCGGGTCTGAGCGAGAACATCGAGGTCCGGTCCATCCTCGGCCGGTTCCTCGAGCACTCCCGGATCATGCACTTCCGCGCGGCGAACGAGTTCTGGATCGGCAGCGCGGACATGATGCACCGCAACCTCGATCGGCGCGTCGAAGTGATGGCGCAGGTCAAGGATCCGCGCCTGACCCGTCAGCTCGACGAGATCTTCGAATCCGCGCTCGATCCGACCACGCGCTGCTGGGTCCTCCAGGCCGACAGTAGTTGGCAGGCGTCGCCGGCCCGCGGCGAGAAGGTCCGTGAGCACCAGGAGGAGATGATGCGCCGCCGTCGGTACGTCACCTCCTGACCGACACCCTGCCCTGCCGAGCACCGCGAACCCGTGGTCGATGGAAGGAACAAGCCGTTGAGCCCTGAAAAGCCGCAGCCCGACAGACCGATAACCGACAAACCGGTCAAAGCAAATATCTTCGCGGCGGGTGCGGTCCTGTGGCGGAAGTCTCCTTCGAATCCGTATGAGATCGAAATCGCTCTCATTCACCGTCCGCGGTATGACGACTGGTCATTTCCCAAAGGAAAGCTCGATCCCGGTGAAACGTCGATTGTTGCGGCCATCCGCGAGATCCACGAAGAAACCGGGATCAACGCCCAATTGGGTCGGTACCTGTCAGGTGTGACATATCCGATACCGGGGCACCGCAAACTGAAACGGGTCGAATACTGGGCGGCCGAGGCGGCATCCGGCGAGTTCACGCCCAACGACGAGGTCGACGAACTGCGATGGCTCGCGCCCGACCTTGTCGCCGAACAACTGTCCTACCCGATGGATCGAATGATCCTGAGGCGGTTCGCGGCGCTCCCGCCCGACACGACGACGGTACTGCTGGTCCGGCACGCCAAGGCAGGCAGCAGCAAGAACTACACCGGCGACGACACTGTGCGCCCCCTCGACGCGAAGGGGCAGGTTCAGGCGAAAGCGCTTGTGGCACAACTGCGGGCGTTCGGAGCCAGCGAAATCTGCTCGGCGGATCGCGCGCGGTGCGTCCAGACGGTCGAGCCCCTCGCTGCGGAACTCGGCGTCCCGATCAGACTCGAACCGCTGCTGTCGGAGGAGGGCTACGCGGCCGATCCGGCAGGCGCACGGGCCCGCGCACGCAAGATCGCGGCGATGGGCGGCGTCCAGGTGATCTGCAGTCAGGGCGGCGTCATTCCCGACCTGATGCAATGGTGGGCCGAGCGCGACGGTATCCAGTTGCCGCCGGCACGAAACCGCAAGGCGAGTATGTGGGTTCTGTCTCTGTCCGGAGGACGACTCGTCGCCGCCGACCATATCGACAGTCCACTTCCGGTCGTACGCAAGGCAAATTGATCCGCTGATCGGACAACACAACTCGGCGGCCACGGGATAATTCCCGTGGCCGCCGAGTCAGTTACGGAGTGTTCCGTCGACGCTGTGACGCCGCAGTTTACTTGCGGGCGGTGCGCTTGGCCGGAGCCTTCTTGGCCGCGGTCTTCTTGGCTGCGGTCTTGGCGGGAGCCTTGGCCGCAGTCTTCTTCGCGACGGTCTTCTTCGCGACAACCTTCTTGGCGGGAGCCTTGGCCGCGGTCTTCTTCGCCACGGTCTTGGCGGGAGCCTTGGCCGCAGTCTTCTTCGCGACGGTCTTCTTCGCGACGACCTTCTTGGCGGGAGCCTTGGCCGCGGTCTTCTTCGCCACGGTCTTGGCGGGAGCCTTGGCCGCGGTCTTCTTCGCCACGGTCTTGGCGGGAGCCTTGGCCGCAGTCTTCTTCGCCGCAGTCTTCTTGGCGGCAGCCTTCTTGGCCGCCGTCTTCTTGGCCGCAGCCTTCTTCACGGGCTCAGCCGCACCACGCTTGACGGCCGGGCCGCTGGACGGCAGCTTCTGGCCACCGGCGATGAGTGCCTTGAACTGTGCGCCCGGACGGAAGGCCGGAACCGACGTCGGCTTGACCTTGACGGTCTCGCCGGTGCGCGGGTTGCGCGCGACACGGGCCGCGCGGCGACGCTGCTCGAAGACACCGAATCCGGTGATGGTGACACTGTCCCCGGCATGGACGGCCCGCACGATGGTGTCGACGACATGCTCGACAGCCTCGGTGGCGGTGCGCCGATCCGTGCCCAGTTTCTCGGTCAGAACATCGATGAGCTCTGCCTTGTTCATGGGAAATTCCTCCGCAAACTAATGGTCCACCGTCGGACCGACTACGAACTACGGTAAACCCGAAATCGGCAAGAGTCTATGTGGCACGCCAATTCTCATCAAGCGCGGCCCCCCGATCTGTGGTAGATCGGGGGGCCGAGTCAGCTGTCCGATTGCGTCAATTGTCGTTCGCGACGCGTGCGGGAAGCGTCGCAGGTTTCCATGACGGCCTTGACTTTTCGAACTCCGAAATCGCGTCTACCTGGCGCAACGTGAGTCCGATGTCGTCGAGACCCTCGAGCAGACGCCACCGCGTGTAGTCGTCAATCTCGAAGCGCACCACCGTCGTTCCGGCGGTCACCGTCTTGTCCTCGAGGTTCACCACGAGCTCGAGGCCCG
The DNA here is from genome assembly GCF_040024445.1 of Prescottella soli. Classification (NCBI taxonomy): domain Bacteria; kingdom Bacillati; phylum Actinomycetota; class Actinomycetes; order Mycobacteriales; family Nocardiaceae; genus Rhodococcus; species Rhodococcus (subgen. Prescottella) soli. Next base: position 4,869,940 of record NZ_CP157276.1, on the reverse strand, counting down.
GCTGCTCTTCGAGGAGCTTCCACAGCATCTCGACATCGCTCTGATCGACCTGAGCGGCGAGCAGACCGGCCTTGCCGGCGTTGCCGCGGAAGATGTCGGCGAAACGTGACGCGATGACGACGCGGAAACCGTAGTCGGACAGCGCCCAGACGGCGTGCTCTCGGGACGAGCCGGTGCCGAAGTCGGGGCCGGCGACCAGAACGGAGCCCTTGTCGTACGGCTGGACGTTGAGAATGAACTCGGGGTCCGTCCGCCAACCGGCGAAGAGTCCGTCCTCGAAACCGCTGCGGGTCACGCGCTTCAGGTACACCGCGGGGATGATCTGGTCGGTGTCCACGTTGGAACGGCGCAGAGGAACACCGATTCCCTTATGAGTGGTAAAGGCTTCCATCGATTTTCTCCTAGTTCCCTTGCGCCCTATGCCAGATCTGCCGGTGCCGAGAGCGTTCCCCGGACCGCGGTCGCCGCGGCGACCGCCGGAGAGACGAGGTGCGTGCGACCGCCCTTGCCTTGGCGGCCTTCGAAATTGCGGTTGGACGTCGACGCCGAACGCTCACCCGGGGCCAACTGGTCCGGATTCATGCCCAGGCACATCGAGCATCCCGCCTGACGCCAGTCGGCGCCCGCAGTGGTGAAGATCTCACCGAGACCCTCATCTTCGGCCTGGGCCCGCACGCGCATCGATCCGGGGACGATCAGCATCCGGACGCCTTCGGCGACGCGACGACCCTTCAGAACCTCAGCGACCGCACGCAGATCCTCGATCCGGCCGTTGGTGCACGATCCGACGAAGACGGTGTCGACGGGCACCTCACGCAGCGGCGTGCCGGCCTCCAATCCCATGTAGGCCAGAGCCTTCTCCGCCGCGAGGCGCTCGCTCTCGTCCGCGATATCGGCCGGGTTCGGCACCGAATCACCGAGCGGAGCACCCTGACCGGGGTTGGTGCCCCAGGTGACGAACGGCGTCAGCGACGCCGCGTCGATGTGGACCTCGGCATCGAAGACGGCGTCCTCGTCGGTCGCCAGCTGGTCCCAGGCCGCAACGGCCGCATCCCAATCGGCACCCTGCGGCGCGTGCGGACGACCCTTGATGAACTCGTAGGTGGTCTCGTCCGGCGCGATCATGCCGGCGCGGGCACCCGCCTCGATCGACATGTTGCAGATCGTCATCCGGGCTTCCATCGACAGCTTCCGGATGGCCTCGCCGCGGTACTCGAGGACATACCCCTGTCCCCCACCGGTACCGATCTTCGCGATCACGGCGAGGATCAGGTCCTTGCTCGTGACGCCGGGCGGCAGTTCGCCGTCGACCGTGATCGCCATCGTCTTGAACGGCCGCAGCGACAGCGTCTGGGTGGCCATCACGTGCTCGACCTCACTGGTGCCGATTCCCATTGCGAGAGCACCGAAAGCACCGTGCGTGGACGTGTGGCTGTCACCACAGACGACGGTCGTGCCGGGCTGCGTCAGACCCAGCTGCGGACCGACCACGTGCACGATGCCCTGGTCCAGATCGCCCATCGGGTGCAGGCGAACCCCGAACTCCTCGCAGTTCTTGCGCAGAGTGTCGACCTGGGTCCGCGAGACCGGGTCCGCGATCGGCTTGTCGATGTCGACCGTCGGGACGTTGTGGTCCTCGGTGGCGATCGTCAGGTCCGGGCGACGCAGCTTCCGGCCGGCGAGCCGGAGTCCGTCGAATGCCTGCGGGCTGGTGACCTCGTGCACGAGGTGCAGGTCGATGTAGATCAGGTCCGGCTGACGCGCCGAACCCTCACCCTCGCCGCGCACGACTACGTGCTCGTCCCACACCTTCTCGGCCAGAGTGCGTCCTCTGTGAGCCATCTTCTCCACCTCTGTGATCAGGATGTCGCGTCGCCGGGTTTCAGGGCCGACCCGTCTCGCGTGATGTGTCGAAACCATCCGCCGCCGCATTCGGTTATGATCCCAATATGCGAGAACGGAGTATCGACCTATGAGACAGCATAGCGGTATCGGAGTGCTTGACAAAGCAATGGGCGTGCTACATGCGGTGGCCGAACAGCCGTGCAGCCTCACCGAACTGTGCAACCGAACCGGTCTCCCTCGTGCCACCGCGCACCGGCTCGCGGTGGGCCTCGAGGTCCACCGGCTCCTCACCCGCGACGCGGACGGTCTGTGGTGCCCGGGCCCCGGATTGAGCGAACTCGCTGCGAGCGCCAGCGACCCACTCGTCGACGCCGCCGCCCTCGTGCTGCCGCGCCTCCGCGAGATCACCGGCGAGAGCGTCCAGTTGTACCGACGCGAAGGCACACAGCGCGTGTGCATCGCCTCCATGGAACCGCCCACCGGACTGCGCGACACGGTCCTCGTGGGTGCCCGCCTGCCGATGACGGCCGGATCCGGGGCCAAGGTCCTCCTCGCATGGGCCGACCCCCAGACGCAGCGCGCCATCCTCCCCGACGCATCGTTCGGCGAACGGGTGCTCGTCGAGGTCCGCCGTCGCGGCTGGGCCCAGAGTGCCGCCGAGCGCGAGCCGGGTGTGGCCAGTGTCGCGGCACCGGTCCGGGACGCCGCCGGCAACGTCGTCGCCGCGATCTCGGTTTCCGGCCCGATCGATCGGATGGGCCGTCGCCCGGGCGCCCGCTGGGCGGCCGATCTGCTGGCCGCCGCCGACGCCCTCCACAAGCGCCTCTAGCCGCCGCGGCGGACCCGCTCGGCATCCACGAAAGTGATTCGTGGCACAGTCTTTCGCAGGAGCGAATTTCAGTCGAGCGGAGGAACTGCTGTGGGAACCAACCAGCGCGGGCAGATCACGATGACGGAAGTCGAGATCACCGAATTCATCGAACGAAGCCGGGTCTCGACGATGGCGACGATCGGACCGAACGGCACGCCGCATCTGGTCGCCATGTGGTACGCGGTGATCGACGGCGAGCTGTGGTTCGAGACCAAGGCGAAGTCCCAGAAGGCCGTCAACCTCCGCCGTGACGACCGGCTCACGATGATGATCGAGGACGGCGACACCTACGACACGTTGCGCGGCGTCTCGATCGAGGGACGCGGCGAGATCGTCGACGACCCGGAGGCGCTGTTCAAGGTCGGCATCAGCATCTGGGAGCGCTACACGGGTCCGTACTCGGAGGACGTCAAACCCGCCGTCGAGATGATGCTCCACAAGCGGGTCGCGGTCCGCGTCGTCCCGGAGCGGGTCCGGTCGTGGGACCACCGCAAGCTCGGTCTGCCGGCGATGCCGGTCGGTGGCTCTACGGCCGTCTACCTGTAGGCCGAGAATATTCACGCGACTCCTTCTTCCCTCGGCGGTACATTCCCGAGTACCCACGAGCGGGAGGAGGACGAGGTGACGGAAGCCGAGACCGACGACATCAAACGCAAGTTCCGTGAGGCACTGGATCGCAAGAACCACCGGCAGTCGAATACGGCGGCACACCTGGACGGACAGTCGAAGGTGCACGACGCCCACGGCAGCGCGGATCACAAGCGAGAGTTCCGCCGCAAGAGCGGTTAGCGGGTCGGGTGGCCACCGCCGAACGATCGACCGAACGAAAACACCCTCCGATCACATGATCGGAGGGTGTTTTCCTTGTAGCCCCGACGGGATTTGAACCCGCGCTACCGCCTTGAGAGGGCGGCGTCCTAGGCCGCTAGACGACGGGGCCAGGACTGTGTTGTTCTGCAAGATCTCCGTAGAAGAAACCTCCGACGATCACTGATGATCGGAGGGCAATTCCGTGGTAGCCCCGACGGGATTTGAACCCGCGCTACCGCCTTGAGAGGGCGGCGTCCTAGGCCGCTAGACGACGGGGCCGAGAACTTGCATCGAACACTGTATGACTGCGCAACTCTGACGAGCAAATCGCAGTGTCTGTACACAACACCTTGCAAGCGAGGCGTTGCGATTGGAAGAACCGGAGAGTCGAGACTCACCGAAATCCTGAGGTTTTCACCTCGGGACTTCCGCTGGGGTACCAGGACTCGAACCTAGAATGGCTGAACCAGAATCAGCTGTGTTGCCAATTACACCATACCCCAATGGTTTGTTCCTTCGGCCTGCCCTGTGGGCGTCTTGGCCTCCGTTCCGAACCGAGAAGAAGATTAGCACCAACCCTGCGCCGAACTACAAATCGGCAGGTCAGAGTTGGTAAATCGCGCCGGAGACGCACTCGGCCCGCGCCGGAGAACCGGTGCGGGCCGAGATCCGCGGGACGCGTCAGGCGATCTGCGCGCGAGCCGAGCGCAGGCGCGCCAGGGTCTTCTCGCGGCCCAGCAACTCCATCGACTCGTACAGCGGCGGGCTGATGTGCGATCCGGTGAGCGCCACGCGCACGGGCGCGAAGGCCTTACGCGGCTTGAGTTCGAGCTTCTCGATCAGCGCGACCTTGAGTGCCTCCTCGAGATCCGCAGTGGCCCACGTGGGCAGGGAATCGAGCGCAGCGATCGTCTCGTCGAGCACCGGCGCAGCGTCAGCACCCAGGTTCTTGGCAGCGGCTGCCGGATCGATCGCGAACTCCGACTCGTCGACCAGAAGGAACTTCAGCAGGTCCCAGGCATCCGACAGCACGACGATGCGGGTCTGTACCAAATCGGCCGCGACGTCGAACTGTTCGGCCGTGAGCGCCTCGACCGGGTGACCGTGCGTGGTCAGGTACGCCCGCAGCCGAGCCGAGAAGTCGGCCGGCTCGAGCAGGCGGATGTGTTCGGCGTTGATCGCGTCGGCCTTCTTCTGGTCGAAGCGCGCGGGGTTGGAATTGACCTTGGAGATCTCGAACGCAGCGACCATCTCGTCCAGGGAGAAGACGTCGTGGTCGTCGGCGATGCTCCATCCCAGCAGGGCCAGATAGTTCAGGAGACCCTCGGGGATGAAGCCGCGGTCGCGGTGGATGAAGAGGTTCGACTCGGGATCACGCTTGGACAGCTTCTTGTTGCCCTGCCCCATCACGAACGGAAGGTGGCCGAACTCCGGTGTGAAATCGGCGACACCGATGCGCTGGAGCGACTCGTAGAGCGCCAGCTGACGCGGCGTCGACGACAGCAGATCCTCGCCGCGCAGCACGTGTGTGATCTTCATCAACGCGTCGTCGACCGGATTCACGAGCGTGTAGAGCGGAATTCCGTTGCCACGGGTGAGCGCGAAGTCCGGGACCGTGCCGGCCTTGAACGTCGTCTCACCGCGCACCAGGTCGTTCCACGTCAGGTCGTGGTCCGGCATCCGCAGCCGCACGACGGGCGCCCGCCCCTCGTCCAGGTACGCCTGACGCTGCTCGGGCGTCAGGTCCCGGTCGAAGTTGTCGTAGCCCAGCTTGGGATCGCGTCCGGCCGCCTTGTGCCGCGCCTCGACCTCCTCGGGGGTGGAGAAGGACTCGTACGCCTCGCCCGCCTCCACGAGTCGCCGCACGATGTCGAGGTGCTGATCACGCCGCTGCGACTGCCGGTACGGCTCGTACGGACCGCCCACCTCCGGGCCTTCGTCCCAGTTCAGCCCGAGCCACCGCAGCGCGTCCAGGATCGCCTGGTACGACTCCTCCGTGTCACGGGCGGCGTCGGTGTCCTCGATACGGAACACGAACGTGCCACCGTGGTGACGAGCGAACGCCCAGTTGAACAGGGCGGTTCGGACGAGCCCGACGTGCGGGGTGCCGGTGGGTGACGGACAGAAACGGACGCGTACTTCGCTGGTGGTCATGGCTCACTTCGATGGGCACTGCTAGGCGCGTGGACAGGACCTCTACAGGCTAGTCCCGTGCCCACCGGGAGCGGTATCCGATCAGCGCTTGGCGGCAACCGGATTGGTCAGCGTGCCGATCCCCTCGACCGTCACGCTCACCGACTGGCCGTCGACGATCGGGCCGACGCCCTCGGGGGTTCCGGTGAGGATCACGTCACCCGGCAGCAGCGTCATGACCGTGGACACCCACTCGATGACCTTCGGGATGTCGTGCAGCAGAAGTGAAGTCCGGCTGCGCTGCTTGACCTCACCGTCGACCTCGGTCTTGACCTCGACGTCCGAGACGTCGAGGTTCGTCTCGATCCAGGGACCGAGCGGGCAGAACGTGTCGTAGCCCTTGGCCCGGGTCCACTGACCGTCGTGACGCTGCTGATCACGTGCGGTGACGTCGTTCGCGACGGTGTAGCCGAGGATCACGTCGCGCGCCTTGGCGGCGGGAACGTCCTTGCAGGGACGGCCGATGACGACGGCCAGTTCACCCTCGTAGTGCACCTCGTTCGACGACGGCGGCAGCACGATCGGCGCACCCGGTCCGACGATCGAGGTGTTGGGCTTGATGAAGATGACCGGATCCTCCGGCGCCTCGCCGCCCATCTCGGCCGCGTGGGCGGCGTAGTTCTTGCCGACGCAGATCACCTTGCTCGCAAGGATCGGCGCGAGCAGACGGACGTCGGCGAGCGGCCAACTGCGCCCGGTGAAAGTCGGTGTACCGAAGGGGTGTTCGGCGATCTCCTTCGCAGTCTGCGCGTCGCCCTCCCCCTCGATGGACACGAAGGCAACTCCGTCGGGACTGGCAATTCGACCTAGGCGCATGGGGCCGAGTCTATCGATTGACGACGCACCGACCCGGCAGACCCGTCGCAGTCCGGGCGCCACAGGGTCTACACTCCGAGTCGTATCCACATTCTAAGACACTCATTTCACATTTTGGGATGGCGCCGTGATCGAGACGAGAAGTCCGAAATTGCAGTCGAGCGCAGTGCACCGCTGGTCGATGCTGGGACTCGGTGTGCTCGCACAGTCGGCCGGAGGGGTGTTCTCGAACGCGCCGGCGTTCCTGCTGCCGACGCTCCGCAGCGATCACGGACTGGGGCTGTCGCAGGCCGGACTGGTGGTCGCCGCCCCGACCGTCGGCTTCCTCGTCAGCCTCATGGCATGGGGTGTCGTGGTCGACCGCATCGGTGAGCGCCGCGTCCTGGTCATGGGCATGGCGATCACGGCGCTCGCCAGTGCCGGTGCCGCGCTCAGTTCGTCGTTCGCCATGCTGGGGATGTTCCTGCTGATCGGCGGCATGGCGGCGTCGAGCGCGAACGCGGCCAGCGGACGAGTCGTGGTCGGCTGGTTCCCACCGGAGCGGCGCGGATTCGCGATGGGCATCCGTCAAATGGCGCTGCCACTGGGTGTGGCGTTGGCCGCGCTGACAGTTCCCCGGATCGCCGAAACCCACGGTGTCGGTTGGGCGTTGGCTCTGCCGACCGTTGTGACATTCGTCGCAGCGATTGCCTGCCTGTTCGTGATCGACCCGCCCCGGCCGGCACCCGCGGCTGCGAAGGAGAACGGCCTGCTGGACAACCCGTACCGGGGATCGAGTGTGCTGTGGCGGATCCACGGTGTATCCGTGCTGTTGGTGGTTCCGCAGTACCTGGTGTGGACCTTCGGCCTGCTGTGGCTGATGACGGAACGAGACTGGTCCGCCACCTCCGCCGGCATCCTCGTCACGGTCACCCAATTGCTCGGTGCCGCAGGCCGGATCGCCGCCGGCGCCTGGTCCGACCGGGTCGGTAGCCGGATGGGACCGCTGCGGTGGGTGGCCGCCGCGGCGGCCGTGTCCATGGGAGCGCTGGCGCTGACGGACTGGCTCGACTCCCCCGTCTCCGTCGCACTCCTGATGATCGCGTCGGTGATCACGGTGGCGGACAACGGTTTGGCCTTCACCGCGGTCGCCGAGATCGCCGGACCGTACTGGAGCGGACGCGCCCTCGGCGCCCAGAACACCAGCCAGTACCTGGCCGCGTCCGTGGTACCGCCGGTGTTCGGTGCGGTCATCGCCACCGTCGGCTTCCCGCTCGCGTTCGCGGTCACCGCCGTGTTCCCCCTCGTGGGCGTGCCGCTGGTGCCCGAGGACCGTCCCGAACGACGCTGAAACGACCACGACCGCCGCCCGGAATCCGGGCGGCGGTCGCGTGTTTCGAGATGCGGAGTGCCTAGACGGCAGCCGCGATACGGTCACCGACCTCGGTGGTGACGATCGGGGCGTCGCCACGCGACGCCAGATCGGCCTCGACAGCAGCCTCGATGCGGGCGGCGTCGTCCCCACGCCCCAGGTGACGCAGGAGCATCGCGGCCGAGAGGATCGCGGCCGTGGGATCGGCGATGCCCTGGCCGGCGATGTCCGGAGCCGAGCCGTGAACCGGCTCGAACATCGACGGGTTGGTGCCCGAGGCGTCGATGTTGCCCGACGCGGCCAGACCGATACCGCCGGTCACCGCGCCCGCGAGGTCGGTGATGATGTCGCCGAACAGGTTGTCGGTGACGATCACATCGAAGCGGGTCGGGTCGGTGACCATGTAGATGGTCGCGGCGTCGATGTGGCAGTACGCCGTCTCGACGTCCGGGTACTCGGCGCCGATCGTCTCCATCGCGCGGGTCCAGATGCGGCCGGCGTTGGAGAGCACGTTCGTCTTGTGGATGAGCGTCAGGTGCTTGCGGCGGGTCTGCGCCAGCTCGTACGCGGCGCGCACGACGCGCTCGGCACCGAACCACGTGTTGACCGAGACCTCGGTGGCGACCTCGTGCGGGGTGCCGACGCGGATCGAACCACCGTTGCCGGTGTACGGACCCTCGGTGCCCTCGCGGACCACGATGAAGTCGATGTCCGGGTTGGCGGCCAGGGGCGAGCTCGAGCCCGGGTAGGTGCGGGCCGGACGCAGGTTCACGTGGTGATCGAGCAGGAAGCGCATGTTCAGCAGCAGCCCACGCTCGAGGATGCCCGGCGCGACGAACCGCGGATCGCCGATGGCGCCGAGCAGGATCGCGTCGTGCTGGCGGATCGCGTCGAGCTCGGCCTCCGGCAGCAGGTCGCCGGTCTCGTTGTAGCGCTTGGCACCGAGGTCGAACTCGGTGGTCTCCACATCGGGAACCAGCTTCCGCAGCACCTTCAGCGCTTCCGCCGTGACCTCGACACCGATGCCGTCACCGGGGATGACCGCAAGCTTCATGGACACACTCACTTTCGACTGAGAATCCGACGGTGGCCGCGACCGTCCTCGACGATCGCGGCCACCGGGTAGGGATGGGGAGGATCAGGACAGGTCGACCTGCGCGACGCGCGCGTCCAGCTTCTCCACGATCTGCGCGACCTCGGCGTCGGCGACGACCTGATCGACACGCAGGATGACGGTGGCGCCCTCACCCTCGACGTCCTGGCTCAGCGCCGCGGCCTGGATGTCGATGCCGGCGGTGCCGAGGACGGTACCCAGCACGCCGAGCACGCCCGGACGGTCCGTGTAGTGCACGACGATGTTGTGGCCCTCGGCGCGCAGGTCGAAGCTGCGGCCGTTGATGTTGACGATCTTCTCGACCTGCTGCAGGCCGGTCAGCGCGCCCGCGACGGTGGTGACGGTGCCGTCGGCGGCGACCGCGCGGACCTCGACGGCGCTCCGGTGCGTCTGTGCCTCGCTGTGCTTCTCGACCTCGACGCTCACGCCGCGCTGCTCGGCGAGCTGCGGGGCGTTGACGAACGTGACGGCCTCGTCGCTGCTCGCGGAGAACAGGCCGCGCAGCGCGGCGAGGCCGAGGATCTCGACGTTCTCGGCGGACAGCTCGCCGCTCGCGACGACCTGAACGTTCTGGACGGCCTCGGGCGACAGGGTACCGGCGAGCAGGCCCAGCTTGCGGACCAGCTCGAGCCACGGGGCGACCTCTTCGCCGACCGGGCCACCGGAGACGTTGACGGCGTCCGGCACGAACTCGCCGGCGAGGGCCAGCAGGACGCTCTTGGCAACATCGGTGCCGGCGCGGTCCTGCGCCTCCGAGGTGGATGCACCGAGGTGCGGGGTGACGACGACGTTGTCGAGGTCGAACAGCTTGGAGTCGGTGCACGGCTCGGTGTTGAACACGTCGAGGCCGGCGGCGCGGACCTTGCCGTTCACGAGCGCGTCGTACAGCGCGTCCTCGTCGATCAGACCACCGCGGGCGGCGTTGACGATGATGACGCCGTCCTTGGCCTTGGCCAGACGCTCGGCGTTCAGCAGACCCGCGGTCTCCTTGGTCTTGGGCAGGTGCACCGAGATGAAGTCGGCGCGCTCGACCAGCTCGTCGATGTCGACCAGCTCGATGCCCAGCTGCGCGGCGCGGGCGGCCGGCAGGTAGGGGTCGTACGCGATGATGTCGGTCTCGAACGCGGCCAGGCGCTGTGCGAACAGCTGGCCGATGCGGCCCAGGCCGACGACGCCGACGGTCTTGCCGAGGATCTCGGTGCCGTTGAAGCTCGAACGCTTCCAGGTCTTCTCACGCAGCGTACGGTCCGCGGCCGGAATCTGGCGGGCGGTCGACAGCAGCAGCGAGACGGCGTGCTCGGCGGCCGAGTGGATGTTGGAGGTCGGCGCGTTCACGACCATGACGCCACGCTCGGTGGCGGCCGGGATGTCGACGTTGTCGAGGCCGACACCGGCGCGACCGACGATCTTCAGCTTCGTCGCGGCGGCGAGCACCTCGGCGTCGACCGTGGTGGCGGAGCGGACGAGCAGCGCGTCGGCCTCGGGGACAGCCGCGAGCAGCGCGGGACGGTCCGGGCCGTCGACCCAGCGGACCTCGACACCGTCTCCGAGCGCATCGACGGTCGATTGTGCGAGCTTGTCGGCGATCAGGACAACGGGGCGGCCATTCTGGCTCACGAGTCAACTCCCTAGTTCGGTGTCGGGCTGTGTCTGTAAATGTCTGTCAATGTCTTCGAAGATGTCCTCGGAGGATCGTCTTCGAAGGTCGAGCGTGATGTCCACGGCCGGGCACCGCGAGGGCGCGCGCGAATGGCCGCAGTCGGAAATCAGTTTAGTGGGGCGGACCGAGCGATTCCGCAGGGCGGGTATCCCTTACCAGATAGTGGACACCCCGATGCAGAAAACGGAGATTCACGCCACACCGGGAAAACCACTTCGGCCCGAGGGCCACGCGTACCGGACGCGCGCCCCTCGGGCCGAAGCTGTCAGCTGTGGATCAGGCCGTCTCGGTGATCGGACGATCGACCCAGCTCATCAGGTCGCGCAGCTTCTTGCCGGTGACCTCGATCGGGTGCTCGGCGTTCTCCTTGCGGAGAGCCTCGAGCTCCTTGTTGCCGTTCTCGACGTTGGCAACCAGGCGGCGGGTGAACTCGCCGGACTGGATGTCGGCCAGGATCGCCTTCATGCGCTCCTTGGTGCCGGCGTCGATGACGCGCGGGCCCGACAGGTAGCCACCGAACTCGGCGGTGTCGGACACCGAGTAGTTCATGCGGGCGATGCCACCCTCGTACATGAGGTCGACGATGAGCTTGAGCTCGTGCAGCACCTCGAAGTACGCCATCTCGGGCGCGTAGCCGGCCTCGACCATGACCTCGAAACCGGTCTTGACCAGTTCCTCGGTGCCACCGCAGAGCACGGCCTGCTCGCCGAAGAGGTCCGTCTCGGTCTCTTCCTTGAACGTGGTCTTGATGACGCCGGCGCGGGTGCCACCGATGCCCTTGGCGTAGGACAGAGCCAGGGCCTGGCCCTCACCCTTCGGGTCCTGATGGACGGCGATCAGGGCCGGAACGCCCTTGCCATCGACGAACTGACGACGGACCAGGTGGCCCGGGCCCTTCGGCGCGACCATGCCGACCGTCACGTTCGCCGGGGGCGTGATCAGGTCGAAGTGGATGTTGAGGCCGTGGCCGAAGAACAGCGCGTCGCCGTCCTTCAGGTTCGGCTCGATGTCGTTCTTGAAGATCGACGCCTGAGCGGTGTCGGGGGCGAGCACCATGATGACGTCGGCCCACTCGGCAACCTCGGCCGGCGTGCCCACGGTCAGGCCCTGCTCCTCGGCCTTGGCGCGGGACTTCGAACCCTCCTGGAGGCCGATGCGCACATCGACACCGGAATCGCGCAGGCTCAGCGAGTGCGCGTGGCCCTGGCTGCCGTAGCCGATGACCGCGACCTTGCGGCCCTGGATGATCGACAGGTCTGCATCGTCGTCGTAGAACATCTCGACTGCCACAGTTCTTACCTTCCCTCTGGGTTCTATGAACGCTTGATTGTCTGTTGTTGGCGGGTGAACGGATCTAGCGGGTGGCCGTGATGGACTTCGGCCCACGGCCGACCGCCACCACACCGGACTGCACGATCTCGCGGATGCCGAACGGATCGAGCATGCGCAGGAGCGCGTCGAGCTTGGAACGAGTACCGGTCGCCTCGATCGTGACGGCCTCCGGCGAGACGTCGATCACCTTGGCGCGGAACAGGTTCACGGTCTCGATCACCTGAGTCCGGACGCTCGCGTCGGCCCGGACCTTGATCAGGACCAGCTCACGCGCGACCGAAGCCTCGGTGTCCTGCTCGACGATCTTGATGACGTTGACCAGCTTGTTGAGCTGCTTGGTCACCTGCTCGAGCGGGAACTCGTCGACCGTCACGACGATCGTCATGCGCGAGATGTCCGGAACCTCGGTACCGCCGACTGCGAGGGACTCGATGTTGAATCCACGGCGGGAAAAGAGTGCAGCGACACGGGCCAGCACGCCCGGCTTGTCCTCGACGAGAACACTGAGGGTGTGGCTGGTGCTCACTGGCGATCCTCTCCGGCTTCGGCCTCACCGGCACGCTGCTCGCGTTCCATGGCCTCGTGGATGGTTGCGGGCTCGGCAGCAGCCTCGTCCTCGTCGAACAGCGGCCGGATGCCCCGCGCCGCCATGATCTCGTCGTTGCTGGTGCCGGCGGCGACCATCGGCCACACCTGCGCGTCCTTGCCGACGATGAAGTCGATGACGACGGGCTTGTCGTTGATCGACTGCGCGGTGCGGATGGCGTCCTCGACGTCCTCCTCGCGCTCGACACGGATACCGACGCAGCCCAGCGCCTCGGCCAGCTTGACGAAGTCCGGGATGCGCACGGCGCCGTGCGTGCCCAGGTTGGTGTTGGAGTAGCGCTCGTCGTAGAACAGCGTCTGCCACTGGCGGACCATGCCCAGGTTGCCGTTGTTGATGAGCGCGACCTTGATCGGCACGCCCTCGACGGCACACGTGGCCAGTTCCTGGTTCGTCATCTGGAAGCAGCCGTCACCGTCGATGGCCCACACCTCACGGTCCGGCAGGCCCATCTTGGCGCCCATCGCGGCCGGCACCGCGTAGCCCATCGTGCCGAGACCACCCGAGTTCAGCCACGTGCGCGGCTTCTCGTACTTGACGAACTGCGCCGCCCACATCTGGTGCTGACCGACACCGGCGCAGTAGATGGCGTCCGGGCCCGCGAGCCGGCCGACGGCCTGGATCACGTACTCGGGTGACAGCGCACCGTCGGCGGGACGGTCGTAGGCCAGCGGGTACGTGCGACGAATGCCGTCGAGGTACGCCCACCACTCGGTGAGGTCGAAGGTCGTGCCCGTCGCCTGGTCGGCGCGGATCGCCTCGATCAGCTCGGTGATGACCTCCTTGCAGTCGCCCACGATCGGGACGTCCGCGTGGCGGTTCTTGCCGATCTCCGCGGGATCGATGTCCGCGTGGATGACCTTGGCGTCGGGCGCGAACGAGTCGAGCTGACCGGTGACACGGTCGTCGAAACGCGCACCGAGGGTGATCAGCAGGTCGCTCTTCTGCAGCGCGGCGACGGCCGCGACCGTGCCGTGCATGCCCGGCATGCCGCAGTTGAGCTGGTGGCTGTCGGGGAACGCGCCGCGCGCCATCAGGGTCGTGACGACGGGGATGCCGGTCAGCTCGGCCAGTTCGAGCAGTTCGGCGGACGCCTCGGCCTTGATCACGCCGCCACCGACGTACAGCACCGGGGACTTGGCCTCGGCGATCAGGCGCGCGGCCTCGCGCACCTGCTTGCCGTGCGGCTTGGTGACCGGGCGGTAGCCGGGCAGGTGCATCTCCGGCGGCCACGAGAAGGTGGTCTGCGCCTGCAGGATGTCCTTGGGGATGTCGACGAGGACCGCGCCCGGGCGACCGCTCGACGCGAGGTAGAACGCCTCCGCGAGGATGCGCGGGATGTCGACACCGTCGGTGATCAGGAAGTTGTGCTTGGTGATCGGCATCGTGATGCCGGAGATGTCCGCTTCCTGGAACGCGTCGGTGCCGATCAGGCCGCGGCCGACCTGGCCGGTGATCGCGACGATGGGGACGGAGTCCATCTGCGCGTCGGCGAGCGGCGTCACCAGGTTGGTCGCACCCGGGCCGGAGGTCGCCATGCAGACACCGACCTTGCCGGTCGCCTGTGCGTAGCCGGTCGCGGCGTGACCCGCGCCCTGCTCGTGCCGCACCAGGACGTGGCGCACCTTCTGCGAATCGAAGAGCGGGTCGTACACCGGGAGAACGGCGCCGCCCGGGATACCGAACACCGTGTCGACCTCGAGCTCCTCGAGGGCGCGGACCACGGACTGCGCGCCGGTGACCCGCTCGGGGGCGACCTGACGACGGTTACCGGTCTGCGTAGCGGCGGCCGCGGTGGTCGGGCTCGCTGCTCCCGACTTGCGCGGCGTGGGTTGAGGCCGTGCGGTTGGTGCGCTCACTGGAAATCCTCTTTGATTCTGGCTCCGGGCAACAAAAAACCCTCGTCAGCATCAGCTGTACGAGGGTGGCGCGTCGTTATCTGGCGAGTTGTAGGAACCGGCTCAGGCGACGACGCGCCGGCCGATTACGAGCAACTCATTCTGCTTCACGCGCTCGACGGTAGGCGCGCCAATGGTAGACAGTCAACTTTGGTGAGTGCGCTGTCCCAGAATGTAAGATGCCTCGGCTGCAGTGCGAAGATGTAGAGGTGTCATCTCCTCAGCAGCCCGTGCCACCACAGTCATCATCCCACACGCCCGACGACGGCCGACAGGTCATCCGGATTTCGCCGCTCGCGCTGATCGCGTGCATCTTCCTGCTGTTCTGCACCAGCTTCCCGGTACTCGGGTGGCCGGCAGCCTTCGGCTGGATGCTGGCGATCCCGTTCCTCGTCGGAGCCTGGGTGCTGCGCGTGCGTACCACGGTCACGCCCGAGGGGCTCGAGCTGCGCCGCGCGTTCTCCTCGCAGTCCATATCGTGGGATCAGATCAAGGGCTTCCGCTTCCCCAAGCGGGGATGGGCCCGGGCCGACCTCGTCGAGGGCGGCGAGGTGTCGCTGCCGACGGTGACCTTCGGACGTCTGCCCCAGTTGGCCTCCGCGAGCGGCGGCCGCGTCACCGATCCGTACGCCGCAGCCCGCGAGGCGGAGCGGGCGAAGGCCCGGGCCGAGTCAGAATCGGCAGGCACCGACGTGTCCACCGACGCGGAGCCGAATACCGACTGATCCGGGCGCGGGAGTAGCGTCCCACCAGGATGTCTCCCGCTCCCACCGGAGATGACGAGACGGCCGCACAAGCCGAAATCGGGTCCAGCCGACCAGCACCTTCACGGGCCCATCTGTTTACGAATTACGCCGCGCTCGGCGCGCACAGCCCGCCGCCGAGAACCGCTGATCGACGAAGGAATCGCCCATGCCCCCGCTCAGGTCACGCACCACCACCGTCGGACGCAACGCTGCCGGAGCCCGCTCGCTCTGGCGCGCCACCGGTATGACGGACTCCGACTTCGGTAAGCCGATCGTCGCGATCGCGAACTCCTACACGCAGTTCGTCCCCGGTCACGTCCACCTGAAGAACGTGGGCGAGATCGTCGCCGAGGCCGTGCGCGCCGCCGGCGGCGTGCCCCGCGAGTTCCACACGATCGCGGTCGACGACGGCATCGCGATGGGCCACGGCGGCATGCTGTACTCCCTCCCGAGTCGCGAGATCATCGCCGACTCCGTCGAGTACATGGTCAACGCCCACACCGCCGACGCGCTGGTGTGCATCTCGAACTGCGACAAAATCACCCCCGGCATGCTCAATGCCGCGATGCGGCTGAACATCCCGACGGTCTTCGTCTCGGGTGGCCCGATGGAGGCCGGCAAGGCCGTGGTCGTCGGCGGCGTCGCGCAAGCCCCCACCGACCTGATCACCGCGATCTCGGCGAGCGCCAACGACTCCGTGTCCGAGGAGGGACTCGACGAGGTCGAACGCAGCGCGTGCCCGACGTGCGGTTCCTGCTCTGGCATGTTCACCGCGAACTCGATGAACTGCCTCACCGAGGCCCTCGGCCTGGCCCTGCCCGGCAACGGCTCGACGTTGGCGACGCACGAGGCCCGTCGTGCCCTGTTCAGCCGCGCCGGGACCACCGTCGTCGAGGCCGCACTGCGGTACTACCGCGACGAGGACGAGTCCGTTCTGCCGCGGAACATCGCCACCCCCAAGGCGTTCCGCAACGCGATGGCGCTCGACGTCGCGATGGGCGGCTCCACCAACACCGTCCTGCACACGCTCGCCGCGGCGCAGGAGGGCGAGGTCGACTTCGACCTGAGCACCATCGACGAGATCAGCCGTCGGGTGCCGTGCCTGTCGAAGGTCTCCCCCAACTCGGACTACCACATGGAGGACGTGCACCGAGCCGGTGGAATCCCCGCGCTGCTCGGTGAGCTGCGCCGCGCCGGCCTGCTCGAGACCGACGTCTCCACCGTGCACACCAAGTCGTTCGACGAGTGGCTCGACACGTGGGACATCCGCTCCGGCAAGGCGAGCGACGAAGCCCTCGAGCTCTTCCACGCGGCGCCCGGCGGCGTGCGCACCACCGAGCCGTTCTCGACGAACAACCGCTGGAGTGCGCTCGACACCGACGCCGAGGGCGGCTGCATTCGCGACAAGGAGCACGCCTACACCGTCGAAGGCGGCCTGTGCGTGTTGCGCGGCAACATCGCCGTCGACGGCGCGATCCTCAAGACCGCCGGAATCGACGAGGAACTGTTCTCGTTCCAGGGCCCAGCCGTCGTCGTCGAGTCGCAGGAAGCTGCCGTCTCGGTGATCCTGCAGAAGCAGATCAAGCCGGGCGACGTCATCGTGGTCCGCTACGAGGGCCCCAAGGGCGGTCCGGGCATGCAGGAGATGCTGCACCCCACCGCATTCCTCAAGGGCGCCGGGCTCGGCAAGGTGTGCGCCCTGATCACCGACGGCCGCTTCTCCGGCGGCACGTCCGGCCTGTCGATCGGCCACATCTCCCCCGAGGCCGCGTCGGGTGGTGTCATCGGCCTCGTCGAGGACGGCGACCAGATCCGCATCGACGTCGCGACCCGCACCCTCGAGGTCCTCGTCGACGACGAGACCCTCGCGCAGCGCCGCGCCAAGATGGAGGCGTCCGAGCGTCCGTGGCAGCCCGTCGACCGTCAGCGCACCGTGACCACGGCGCTGCGCGCCTACGCCGCGCTGGCCACCTCGGCCGACAAGGGCGCCGTGCGCCAGGTGCCGTAAGACCACCTGCCGCTCCGCGTTTCGCTGTGCCGCGTCCCCGATCGGGGGCGCGGCACAGTCGTTTCCGCGCTCCTCGGTCCTCGCGTTTCGCGCACTTATCGGTGTGAACGGGACGTGCCCAACACCGACAAGTGCGCAAATCGCGGAAGATCAGATGACGGGGTTGGCGCCGTTCAGCAGAATCCACACGCCGACACCGACCGCGACGCCCAGGATCAGGATCACCGCCGAGCCCACGTACGGGCGGGTCGCCCACTTGCGCCGGCCGTCCAGAGAGATGCGCCCCGGACCGGTCAGGATGACGGCGGCCGCGGCCGCCCCCAGCAGCGTCTCGTATTCGATGCCCTCGGGACCGAAGTACTCGAGGCCGGGCACCATCGACTGCTTCAGGCACCACGCGTTGATCATCACCGCGAGCACCGTGGCCGCCGCCACCGGCGTGATCAGGCCCAGGATCAGCAGCGCGCCACCGGCCACTTCACCGACCGCGCCGACCGCGGCCAGCGCCCGTGCATGGTCGAATCCGGCGTCGAGCAACTGATCGCGGTAGCCGCCGAGCCCGGGTCCGTTCCACCATCCCGTCAGCTTCTGCAGGCCGTGCGCAAGCAGCGTGCCACCGACCGCGAGACGCAGAACGAGCAAACCCAGGTCGAGGGTGCCGCGACTCGAGTCGTCCGGCGACGACGCAGCCGGGACCGCGACCGGACCGGCGACAGTGGGCGGCGACCCGATCGGTTCGGACACGATCGGTTCGGACACGATCGGCTCCGCCACCAGGACCTCTGTCGGCATCGGGGTTGGCAACGGGGTCGACACCGTGGGCTCGCCGCGGTCGATCACCTCGGTGGGCTGATCTTCCATCGCGACGGTGGCCGCCGGCGACGACGACACCGGCCGGAAGGTGGGGATCTGCTCGGTCGGCAGACTGTCCGCGTTCAGGGCGCCGAAGTCGAGGTCCTCGTCGGTCTGCGGCACCAACGGCTTCGTCGGATTCGACGGCCGCATCGACTGGACCGAGAACCGCTCGGTCGGCTGGTCGAAGGGGCTCGGGGCGGACGCCCCGCCGGCGGACTCGGTGTGATCTTTCGGCTTGTCAGTCACGACCTGCAGCCTAGGTGCGCTCGCCGGAGTTGACCGGGTACCGCAGCCCGGCGCGCCGGTCACAACGCACCGCGTGGCGGCGACTGCCGGACCTTCCGTAACGTCTGCACCATGACGATTGGTCAACGGGGCCGGACGGTCCGGCGCACGGCCGCGACCGCGCTCCTCTCGATCACGGCGCTCACCATCGCCGGATGCGCCCGGTTCGACGACTCCGCGTCCTCTCCGTTCACCCCGGAGCCGACGTTCGGCTCCGGCGCCGAGGTGCAGCCGAAGGAACCGTCCGCGGCGCCGTCGGCGATGCCCGCGCCGTCCGTGCCGAACGACCCGTGCTTCGACCCCGATCCCAACGTCATCGCGACCTGCCTGGACACGACGGGCGGCATGGTCATGCTTCCCGACGGCGCTGCGGCTCTGGTCGCCGAGCGCCGCACCGGGCGCATCATGCGGGTGGCACCGGGCGAGAAGCCCGCCGAGTTCGCAAGGATCCCCGTCGATTCCGGCTCCGACGGTGGACTGCTCGACATCGCACTGTCCCCCACCTTCGCCGAGGACAACCTGCTCTACGCGTACATCACGACGCCGAGCGACAACCGGGTCGTGCGGATCGCGCCCGGCGATGCACCGAAGGACGTGCTGACCGGCATTCCCCGCGGCGACGCCGGAAACGCGGGCGCGCTGGCGTTCTCGACGCCCGGCGAGCTGATGGTCCTCACCGGCGACGCCGGGAATCCGGCCGCCGCTGCCGATCCCGCGTCCCTCGCCGGAAAGCTCCTGCGCGTCACCGCACTCTCGTCGACTCCCAATCCGCCGCGACCGGCGGTGGCGCTCTCCGGGATCGGCCGGGCCGGTGACGTCTGCACCGATCCGAGCGGTGCCGTCTGGGTGGCCGACCGCACGGTCGTCGAGGACCGGCTGCAACGGGTCGGCGCCGACGGTGCCGTCGGCGCCCCTGCCTGGACGTGGCCGGACAAGCCCGGCGTCGCGGGTTGTGCGGCCACGAACGGTGCGGTGGCGGTGGCGCTCAGCGACGGTCGGGCGGTGGCGGTCTTCGCGACCGACCACGAGACCGGTGGCGTCTCGACGGCACCGGCGTTGCTGGCGCAGAACCTCTACGGTCGTCTCGGTGGAACCGTCATCGACGGAAACGGGCAGATCTGGGCGGCCACGGTCAACAAGTCGGGCGGCACCCCCGCCCCGACGGACGATCGGGTGGTCAAGCTCCCGTTGCCGTCGGGCGCCGGCGGCGTCGACTGACGCTCACGCCGGAAGCTGGTCGCGCGGCTCGCTGGGCGTCTTGGTGGCGAGCGCGCTCGCGAGCAGCGGCAGCACCAGGACCGTGATGGCGCCGGCGGCCACCAGGATCGACGCGGTCCCGTTGGACATCTGACCGGCGGAGACCGCGACGCCCGTGACGGCGACGATGAGCGGCAGTCCGGTGGTCGAGTACAGCGCCACCTGGAGTTGCTCGCGGGTGTCGAAGTTCGCGCCGGCGGGGCCGCGGTCGTAGCGCGACGCGATGAACACCGGCAGCCCGCGGACGATCAGGAGCAGGGCGAGGAAGGCCAGCAGTACCAGGGGTTCTCCGGCCACCGCGGAGACGTCGATCGTCATCCCGGAGGTGACGAAGAAGATCGGGATCAGCAGGCCGAAGGCGAGCCCCTCGAGCTTTCCCTCGAGCAGCTCGTCACCGTCCGGGACAGTGCGGCGCAGGATGAACCCGGCCGCGAACGCGCCCAGGATGATGTCGAGGTCGAAGACGGCGGCCACCGCGATGAGCGCCACCAGCAACAGCATCACCAGTCGCACGGTGGTCTGCGCGGTGGTGTCGGAGCCGCGACGGACCACGGCCAGCAAGGCGGTGCCCTCGCGGAGGATGCGGGAAGGCAGCATCGCGACGACGACCGCGACCACCGCGAAGGCCGCCAGCACGACGAGCGAGAGCACCGCGCCGCGCGCGCCCAACAGCACCGCCATCGCCAGGACCGGGCCGAGCTCACCGATCGCACCGTGATTGAGGACCGCCCGCCCGACCGGGGACCCGAGGAGACCGCGGTCCTTGAGGATCGGCAGCAGCGTGCCCAGCGCGGTCGACGTGAGCGCGATCGCGACCGCGATCTCCGAATGCACCAGCCCCGCGGCCGACAGACCGCCGACGATCGCGAACGCCAGCGTGATGCACGCCAACCACGTCACCAGCGCGCGACGCCCGCCGCGGCCGGTCAACTCGTCCTTGTCGATCTCGTATCCGGCGAGAAG
The DNA here is from genome assembly GCF_040024445.1 of Prescottella soli. Classification (NCBI taxonomy): domain Bacteria; kingdom Bacillati; phylum Actinomycetota; class Actinomycetes; order Mycobacteriales; family Nocardiaceae; genus Rhodococcus; species Rhodococcus (subgen. Prescottella) soli. The sequence continues at coordinate 4,849,332 of NZ_CP157276.1, read as the reverse complement.
GAACAGCATACCGAGCCCGAGTTCACGCAGCAGCTCGATCTCGGTATCGACGTTCGCCAGATCCAGTGCGTACGGACCGATGACGATGCCGCCCACGAGCAGCAACACCACCTCGGGAATCAGCTTGCGCCGCAACGATCCCGCGATGAGTGGCGCGATCGCCGCCGCGACCGTGATCCAGAACAGTGATGTGGCAACGGCGGCGTCCATGTGCCGCTACGTTAGCTGCACGCAGCGATGACGAGCTCCTTGACACGCGCAGGGTCGGCCTGACCCCGGGTGGCCTTCATGACATCGCCGACGATCTTGCCCGCCGCGGCGACCTTGCCGCTGCGGATCTTCTCGGCGATGTCGGGGTTGGCGGCCAGCGCCTCGTCGACGGCGGCCTGCAGCTTGGTGTCGTCGCGCTCGACGACCAGGCCGCGCGCCTCCACGATCTGCTCGGGCTCGCCCTCGCCGTCGAGCACGAAGTCCACGACCTGGCGGGCGACCTTGTTGTTGAGCTTGCCGCTGTCGACGAGCTCGACCACCTTCGCGACCTGCGCGGGCGTGATCGGCAGTTCGCCCAGCTCGACACCGCGGGTGTTGGCCTGCTGCGCGAGGTACGACACCCACCAGGACCGCGCCGCATCGGCCGACGCGCCGGCCTCGGTCGTCTCGATCACCAGCTCGAGGGCGCCGGCGTTGACGAGGTCACGCATGACCTCGTCAGACACGCCCCACTTCTCCTGGATGCGGGCGCGACGGATCCACGGCAGTTCCGGCAGCGTGGCGCGCAGTTCCTCGACCCACTCGGCGCTCGGTGCGACCGGCTCGAGGTCGGGCTCGGGGAAGTAGCGGTAGTCCTCGGCGGTCTCCTTGCGGCGGCCGGGGGACGTGGTGCCGTCGGCCTCCTGGAAGTGCCGGGTCTCTTGAATGACTTCGTCACCTCGCGTCAGCACGGCGCCCTGGCGGCGCATCTCGTACCGCACGGCGGTCTCGACGCTCTTGAGCGAGTTGACGTTCTTGGTCTCGGTGCGGGTGCCGAACTCCTTCGCCCCGATCGGCATCAGCGAGACGTTGGCGTCGCAGCGGAGCGAACCCTGATCCATGCGGACGTCGGAGACGTCGAGGGCCTTGAGCAGGTCACGCAGCGCGGTGACGTACGCGCGGGCGACCTCGGGGGCACGCTCGCCGGCGCCGGTGATGGGCTTGGTGACGATCTCGACGAGCGGCACGCCGGCGCGGTTGTAGTCGAGCAGCGAGTGGCTCGCGCCGTGGATACGACCGGTGGCGCCGCCGATGTGCAGCGACTTGCCGGTGTCCTCCTCCATGTGCGCGCGCTCGATGTCGACGCGCCACGTGGTGCCGTCGTCGAGCACGACGTCGAGGTAGCCCTCGGTCGCGATGGGCTCGTCGTACTGGGAGATCTGGTAGTTCTTCGGCTGGTCCGGGTAGAAGTAGTTCTTGCGCGCGAACCGGCCCCACGGGGTGATGGAGCAGTTCAGCGCCAGACCGATGCGGATCGCCGACTCGACGGCCGCCTGGTTGACCACCGGCAGCGCGCCCGGCATACCGAGGCACACGGGGCACACCTGGGTGTTGGGCTCGGCGCCGAACGCCGTGGGGCAGCCGCAGAACATCTTGGTGGCGGTGTGCAACTCGACGTGCACTTCCATGCCCAGTACGGGCTCGAACTTCGCGAGGACGGCGTCATAGTCGAGAAGGTCAGCGGACACGGCGGCAGTCATGCCCATGAGTTTATGCGCCTCCTCACCCGAAGAACGCGGCCGCCTCCCGGTAACGATCCAACGGCACGGTCTTGAGCTGCTTGGTCGCCTCCGACAGCGGCACGAGGTCGATCTGGGTGCCGTGCAGCGCCACCATCTGACCGAACTGTCCGCTGTGGGCGGCGTCGGTGGCGTGTACCCCGAACCGGGTGGCCAGGACCCGGTCGTACGGCGTCGGGGTGCCGCCGCGCTGGACGTGCCCGAGCACCGTCGTGCGGACCTCCTTGCCGATCCGTCGTTCGATCTCGACCGCGAGTTGCTGCGCGACGCCGGTGAAGATCTTGTGCCCGAACTCGTCGATCCCGCCCTCCCGCAGGGTCATGGAGTCCGGGTCGGGCGCGGCGCCCTCGGCGACGACGCAGATGAAGTGCGAGTCGCCGCGCTGGAAGCGCTTCTTGACCATGGCGCACACCTCGTCGACGTCGAACGGCTGCTCGGGAACGAGGATCAGGTGCGCTCCCGACGCCATCCCGGACTGCAGCGCGATCCACCCGGCGTGCCGGCCCATCACCTCGACGAGCATGACGCGCTGGTGCGATTCCGCCGTCGTGTGCAGGCGGTCGATCGCGTCGGTCGCGATCGTGAGGGCGGTGTCGAATCCGAAGGTGACGTCCGTGCAGTCGATGTCGTTGTCGATCGTCTTGGGGACCCCGACGACGGGGACCCCGCTGTCTGAGAGCCAGCTGCCGGCCGTCAGCGTGCCCTCCCCGCCGATCGGGATGAGGACCTCGATGCCGTTGTCGTCGAGGGTCTGCTTGATGCGGTCGAGACCGTCGTGCAGCTTCTGCGGGTTGACTCGCGCGGTACCGAGGATCGTGCCGCCGCGCGCGAGGATGCGGTCGATGCGGTCCTCGTTGCGCATCTGGACCTTGCGGTCTTCGAGGAGTCCGCGCCAGCCGTCCTGGAAGCCGACGACGGCGCTGCCGTATCGGCTGTCGGCCGTTCGCACGACGGCACGGATCACGGCGTTGAGACCGGGACAGTCACCGCCTCCGGTCAGGATTCCGATGCGCATCACGGCCCCCTCGACGTTCGGGTAGCAGAGCGGTCCCCTCTCATCTTGCCGCTCCCGTGCCGATCGGGCACCCCGACTCGATCAGCCCGGCGTGACGAGGCCCGATTCGTACGCGAGCACCACCGCCTGGGCCCGGTCCCGCAGGGACAGCTTCGACAACACCTTGCCGACGTGCGTCTTGACGGTCTGCTCCGCCACGAACAGGCGTTCGGCGATCTCGGTGTTCGACAGCCCGCCGGCGATGAGCTCGAGCACCTCGTGCTCACGCGGGGTCAGCGAGTCGAGCTGCGGGTGACGCGGACGCGGGACCGCACGGCGCCGGGTGACGTCGGCGATGAGCCGTCGGGTCACGCTGGGCGCGAGCAGCGCGTCGCCGTCCGCGACGACCCGCACCGCGCGGATCAGCTCCTCGGCCGGCGCATCCTTGAGCATGAAGCCGCTCGCGCCGATACCGAGTGCCTCGTACACGTACTCGTCGATGTCGAACGTGGTGAGCATCAACACCCGCACCGGAGGATCCATTGCGGCGGAAAGGATTTCACGCGCCGCGTCGAGACCGTTGAGTTCCGGCATCCGCACGTCCATCAGCACGACGTCGGGGCGCAGGCGCTTGACCTCGGAGACGGCGACGCGGCCGTTCGGCGCGTCGCCGATCACGCTGATGTCGGGCTGCGCGGCCAGCAGCGCGCCGAAGCCCTGCCGCACCATCGCCTGATCGTCCGCAATGAAGACCGTGATCGCCACCCCGACAGCCTAGGCGAGCGGCGCGACGGGGATGTGGGCCCTGACCTCGAAGCCGCCGTCGGGCAGGGTCCGGGTGTCGAGGGTGCCGCCCACCGCGGCGGCCCGCTCGCGCATGCCGCCGATGCCGCTGCCGCCCGACGACTCCGACCGCGCCGCCGCGCCCACGGCCACGACGGCGGGGCCGTTGACCACGACGAGAGACGTGATGGGCGGGCCGTAGTCGAGAGTCACCGTCACCGGTGCGCCCGGGCAGTGCCGGGCCGCGTTCGCGAGCGACTCCTGCAGGATCCGGTAGACCGTCAGCCCGGACAACTCCGACAGCGACCCCGGATCGCCGGTCACGTTCCACGACAGTGCGATCCCCGCGCGACGGCTGCCGTCGAGCAACTCCTCGATCTGTCCGACCCCCGGCTGCGGCGCCCGTTCGAGCGTCTCGGCGTCGCTGCGCAGCACACCGAGCAGTCCGCGGATCTCGTTGAGTGCGTCACGCGCGGTGGCGCCGATGGACTCGAACTCGGCCTTCGCCTCGTCGGACACCGAGGAGAGCCGGTACGGCGCGCTCTGCGCCTGCACGACCACCATCGACATGTGATGTGCGACCACATCGTGGAGGTCCCGGGCGATGCGCGCCTTCTCCTCGAGGATCGCCCGACGCGCGCGTTCGAGTTCGCTGGTCTGCTCCTCCGCGGCCAGCTGCCGACGCGACAGCACCAGCCACCGGATCAGCAGACCGAACGCGACCAGCGCGCTCAACCCGACGGCCCACCCGACGCCGTCGTCCCCGGGGGTGTCCGCGAGGAACAGCAGCACGGTCGAGACCCAGGCCACCACCACGGTCGGCGGGCCGGCGGTGACACTGACCGCGAGCAGCAGCGCCATGATCACGATGATGTGCACGACCTGCCAGGGGTAGGTGTACCCGGAGTCGGGGACGAGGTCGAACACCCACGGGATCACGAGCGCCGAGACCGCCGAGACCGCCCATCCCAGCGCCGGATTGGCCCGGATCAGGAGGAACGGCCACGCAGCGAGCGCGGCGACGATCGGCTGCACCGGAGGCAGCACCTCGTGGGTGAGGTGCAGCGTCGGCCACGCCACCGCGTACAGGATCGCCGTGACGAGCACGATGAGGTTCGTCGGACCGTGTCCGTGCAGCCGAGTCTTCGCTCGTTGCGGTTGGTTGCCACTCACAGCTGTCGACTCTAGGAACCCGGACGTCGTCGGGCGTCATACCTGAGAGTGAGATCGGGCTCGCTCCCCGGTACGACAGTGCCGCCGCCACCCCCTCGCCGGAGCTGCCCCGATTCCACTCCACGGAGTGATGTCGCAGCGTAGGAGCCATTTCTAGCGTCAATTGCCATGCGAACCAGAAGATGGACCGGCGCGGTCCTCGCCGGCGCCGCGATCGTCACCGCCACCCTCGCCGCCCCGCAGGCGGATGCCGGCACACCGGCCCGCGAGGACTCGGGCGCCGCACGGGCGGTGACCGAACTGACCGCGACCGACGTCGCACCGGACGCATCGGCCGTGCCCGACGACTTCGCGGCCGTCATCGGCTACCGGCCGCGCGTCGAGGACGGCCTGCTGGTGAATCCGAACGGCGCCTGCTCGTCACCGGTGCCCCTCCCGGCCGAGTTCGACACCCCCTGCAAGGCTCACGATCTCGGCTACGACCTGCTGCGCTACGCGCACCGAGCCGACGGCGACCTGGGCGGGTGGGCACGCAACGCCATCGACGCCCAGCTCGACCGTCGGATGCACGAGGCGTGCGAGGCCCGGGAACGCGACCGCGCTTCCTGTTTCGCGATGGCGAACACCGCCACGACCGCGGTGTCCCTCAACTCCATGCGGCAGGGATACGGCGTACCGATCGACGAGCCCTGGATTCGGTACACCGTCGGCGCCACCCTCGCCGCGCTGGGGCTGCTGGTCGTGACGACGATGGTCCGCCGGGCCGGGCGGATTCGGTGGGCGGTGCCGGCATGAGCGCGATCCCGAGCACCGGAGTCCGCACGCGTCACCTCACCCTCACCGGCACGCTCCCCCGGGTCGGCACTTCCCTGGCCGTCGCGGGCGGGACGGTCGTGTCACTGGCCCCGTCGCTGCTCCCCCGGTCCGCACCCGTCCAGGGGGTGCTGACCGGCGTGCTCGTCGCGGCGGTGTGGGGATCGGCGGCCCTGATCGGCCGGCTGCGGCCGCACGCCCGACAGGGTTCGACCGCGCGACTCGTCGCCGTCGTCGCGGCGGGTGTCGTCCTCGCGTGGGCCGTGGCCTGCGCCGACCGCTGGCAGAACTCGCTCCGCGCGGCGATGGCCCTGCCGACCGTCGGCGCGGCGCACTGGGCCCAGGTCGGCCTCTGGGCCACGGCCGTCTGCCTGGCGTCGGCGGGGATCGCGCGTGGGTTCGCGGCGGCGGCGCGTCGACTGGGCCCCGCGCGGTCGACCGCGCTTGTCGTCACCGCCGCGGCGCTCACCTGGTTCGTCGCGGTACCCGGAGCGACTTCGGCCGCAGCGCAGCACTTCCGAGACACGAGCTCGGTCGTCGACCCCGGTCTCGTTGCGAGTGACGGCAATTCACTCGTCCCGTGGACGACCCTGGGCGCCGAGGGACGTCGGTTCGTCGCCGGCACCTCGGATCCCCGCAGCATCCGCACGTACGTCGGGCTCGACTCCGCGCCCGACGTCGACACGCGCGCCGCCCTCGCGGTGCGGGACCTCGACCGAGCGGGCGGGTTCACCCGGGGACATGTCGTGGTGGCCGTGCCGACGGGCTCGGGCTGGATCGACGGTGAGGCGGCGCGCGGGATCGAACGCCGGTTCGGCGGCGACGTCGCGATCGTCGGGCAGCAGTACTCGTACGCCCCCAGCTGGGTCACGTTCCTGTTCGGTCGCACCGACGCGAAGGAGTCGGCGCGCGCACTGTTCACGGCCGTGTCGGCGCACGTTGCCGCACTGCCGCCGGAGCAGCGTCCGATGGTGCACGTGTACGGGCAGAGCCTGGGCTCGGTCGGCGGTAGCGCAATCCTCGACGACGCCGTCGCCGCGACGGCCGCCTGCAGCGCGCTGTGGGCCGGGCCTCCGGCCGGGGCGGTGCACCTCGGCGGCGCGACCGTGCTCGCCAACAGCTCCGATCCGGTGGTGTGGTGGTCGCCGGCGCTGCTGACGACGGCTCCCGACCTGACGCGCACCCACGTCGACGCACCTGTGCCGCAATGGATTCCGTTCGTGAGTTTCGTCCAGACGACCGTGGACCTCGTGTCCTCGCTGGACGCACCGACCGGCCACGGCCACCGCTACGGCGCCGACCAGGGCCTGCTGATGCGCGGCTGTTGACCGATCCTCCGCGAGGTGTGGGTTGTGCGCCTACCGTGAGGGCATGAGCCGAAACACGGAGACGGACGCGGCGCGCGAGGTGCTGCGGGACAACTTCGAACGCATCCGCGAACTGGTCCTCTCGGTCACCGACGGGCTGACGCCGGAGATGTCCGACTATCGTCCAGGGCCGCAGGCGAATTCGATCGCCTGGCTGATCTGGCACCTCACCCGCGTGCAGGACGATCACGTGAGCGACGCCGCGGACGTGGAACAGGCGTGGACGAGCCGCGGGTGGCAGGAGCGGTTCGGATTCGCGTTTCCCGCCGCGGACGTCGGCTACGGGCACAGCAGCACCGACGTCGCCGAAGTGCACGCGGATGCGGGGCTGCTCGCCGACTACCACGGCGACGTGCACCTGGCGACCCTCGAGTACGTCGACGAGCTCACCCCCGACGAACTCGAACGCATCGTGGACCGTCGGTGGGATCCGCCGGTCACGGTCTCGGTGCGACTGGTCAGCGTGATCGGTGACTGTCTCCAGCATCTGGGGCAGGCCGCGTACGTGCGGGGGCTGTACGAGGCGCGGTGACGCGGTAGTCACGACGGTCCGGTCTGCGCGTGCGTCGCCGGTACGCGGTGACGGTGCCGGGCCAGTTGGTGGTGATCCGGCCCGACGCGGTGCGGTACCAACTGCTGCACAGGCTCCACACCGAGTCCGCGAGCCTGCGCTGGATGCGGTCGTCGAACCGGCGCTCGACGCCGGCGTCGACCTCGACGGCACAGCCCGGTTGCTCGGCGAGCCATCCGACGAGACCGGCGATGTGCCGGGCCTGCGATTCGAGCATGTACACGATCGATCCCGAACCGAGGTTGGTGTTGGGGCCGTACAGCATGAAGAAGTTGGGGAATCCGGCCGTGGTGATCCCGAGGTAGGCCCGGGCCCCGCCGGACCAGGCGTCGCCCAGGCTGCGGCCGCCACGGCCCCGGATGGTCATCGGGGCGAGGAAGTCCGTTGCGGCGAAACCGGTTCCGTAGACGATGACGTCGGCCGGGTGGAGCGTTCCGTCGGCCGCCCGCACCCCGTCGGGTTCGATGCGGTCGATGGCGTCGACGACGAGGTCGACGTTGTCGCGGGTGAGTGCCGGGTAGTAGTCGTCGGACAGCAGCATCCGTTTGCAGCCGGGCTCGTAGTCGGGTGTCAGCGCGGCCCGCAGCGCCGGGTCGTCGACCTGCTTCTCGAGATGCCGCCGAGCCAGCGCACCCGCGAAACCGCCGCGCTGCGGGGTGTGGAGCAGACCGACCGTCAGCGCCTCGAAGATCCCCCACGTGAGCAGCCGCTCGCCCCGCAGCGTCGCCGGCACCGACCGGAAGATCCGGTGGTGCCAATCGTGGTACACGCGGTCGGGTTTCGGGAGGACCCACGGCGCCGAGCGTTGGAACAGGGTGAGCCGCCGGACCTGCGGGGCGATCGCCGGGACGAACTGGATGGCGCTGGCACCGGTGCCGATCACCGCCACCCGCTTGCCGTCGAGGGAGACGGTGTGATCCCACTGCGCGGAGTGGAATGCCGGGCCCGCGAACGTCTCCCGCCCGGCGATGTCGGGCAGCGCCGGCCGCGACAACTGCCCCACCGCGGTGACCAGGACGTCGGACTCGATCACCTCGCCGTCGGCGGTGTGCACCGACCACCGGTTGGTGTGCTCGTCGAACTCCGCCTCGGTGACGGTGACGCCGAACCGGATCAGCGACCAGAGACGGTGCCGGTCGGCGATGCCGCGCAGGTACCCCAGGATGTCGGGCTGTTCCGCGAACCGGCGCGACCATTCGGGATTGGGCTCGGACGAGATCGAGTACAGCGGCGACGGTACATCGCACGCCGCACCGGGATACGTGTTGTCGCGCCACACCCCGCCGACATCGTCGTGCTGCTCGAGAATGGTGACGTCGGTGAGTCCGGCGCGGCGCAGCTCGAGCGCGACCGTGATCCCGCCGAACCCGGCGCCGATGATCGTGATCGACGGCTGTCCCACCCGGGCCTCCTCGCGGTTTCGCCTGGTCCCTATGCCCCGGATCCTAGTCCTGAACGCGCGACAGCCCGGATCCGTTGTCCGGATCCGGGCTGTCGACGCTCGTGCTCGCGCTCTAGGCGACGGGCGAGGCGATCGGGCCGCGCGCGGCCTCGTAGGCGGCGCCGACGCGGTAGAGGCGCTCGTCGGCGAGGGCCGGCGCCATGATCTGCAGGCCGACGGGCAGGCCGTCGTCCGCGGACACACCCGACGGCACCGACATCGCGCAGTGGCCGGCCAGGTTGGTCGGCAGCGTGCACAGGTCGGAGAGGTACATCGCCAGCGGGTCGTTCACCTTCTCGCCCAGCTTCCACGGCGTGAACGGGCTCGTCGGCGAGACCAGGACGTCGACCTTCTCGTACGCGGCGTCGAAGTCACGCGCGATCAGCGTGCGGACCTTGAGCGCCGAACCGTAGTAGGCGTCGTAGTAGCCCGACGACAGCGCGTAGGTGCCGATCATGATGCGGCGCTTGACTTCCTTGCCGAAGCCGGCGGCGCGCGTCGCGGCCATGACCTGCTCGGCGCTCATGTCGCCGTCGTCGACGCGCAGGCCGTACCGCATCGCGTCGAACCGGGCGAGGTTCGAGGACACCTCGCTGGGCAGGATCAGGTAGTACGACGCGAGGGCGTACTCGAAGTTGGGGCACGAGACCTCGACCACCTCGGCGCCGAGCGCGGTCAACTGCTCGACCGCGGCGTCGAACGACGCGATGACGCCGGGCTGGTAGCTGTCCGAGCGCAGTTCCTTGACGACGCCGACGCGCACGCCCTTCAGATCGCCGGAGGCACCCTGGCGGGCCGCCTCGACGACCGGGCGGACCGGCTCGTTCACCGACGTCGAGTCGCGCGGGTCGTAGCCGGCGATGACCTCGTGCAGCAGCGCCGTGTCGAGCACGGTGCGACCGCACGGGCCGCCCTGGTCGAGCGACGACGCGCACGCGACGAGACCGAAACGCGAGACCGTGCCGTAGGTGGGCTTGGTACCGACGGTCGCGGTGACCGCGGCGGGCTGACGGATCGAGCCGCCGGTGTCGGTGCCGATCGCGAGCGGCGCCTCGTACGACGCGAGCGCGGCCGCCGAGCCGCCACCCGAGCCGCCCGGAATCCGCGTGGTGTCCCACGGATTACGGGTGGGGCCGTACGCGGAGTTCTCGGTGGACGAGCCCATCGCGAACTCGTCCATGTTGGTCTTGCCGAGGATCGGGATACCGGCCTCGCGCAGCTTGGTGGTGAGCGTCGCGTCGTACGGCGACACCCAGTTCTCGAGGATCTTCGACGCGCACGTGGTCGGCATGTCAGTGGTCGTGAAGACGTCCTTGAGGGCGATCGGCACGCCCGCGAGCGCCGACACCGGCTTCTCGCCGGCAGCGATCGCGGAGTCGACCTCCTTGGCGGCGACCAGCGCCTGCTCGCCGGCAACGTGCAGGAACGCGTGCAGCTCGCCGTCGACCTTCCCGATCCGGTCGAGGTGCGCCTGCGTGACCTCCACCGAGGAGACCTCGCGGGAATGGATCTTCGACGCCAGCTCGGACGCGTCGAGACGAGTCAGATCGGTGCTCATTCGCCCTCTCCCAGGATCTGCGGAACGGCGAACCGGTCCTCTTCGACGGCCGGGGCGCCCGACAGCGCCTGCTCGGGCGTGAGGCCCGGCACGATGACGTCCGGCCGGGTCACGTTCGAGATCGGGTTGGGGTTCGCGGTGGGCGGGACATCATCTGCCGCGACCTCCGACACCGCCTTCACGTGGCTGAGAATCGAATCCAGCTGACCGGCGAACTCGTCGAGTTCGGCGTCGGTCAGGGCGAGCCGGGACAGCCGGGCGAGGTGGGCGACCTCGTCACGGGAGATGGCAGGCACCTTCGGTGACCCCTTTCAGGTCGAAGTGAACGTTCCCGACCAGCCTAGAGCGTGCCCGGATCGGTCGTGCAGCCCGTCACCCCAGCGGGCGCAGAGCGGGAGTGAAAAGATAGAGGAGGCGGGGGCCCGCACCGTGTCCCTTCTTCGGCATCGAACCCGAGGCTTCGAACGACTGGAAAGGTCACCCGTGTCCTACCTGCTCCGCGTCCAGCTCCCCGACCGGCCCGGCAGCCTCGGCGCACTCGCCGTCGCGCTCGGATCCGTCGGCGCCGACATCCTCTCGCTGGACGTCGTCGAGCGTGGCGCGGGATTCGCCGTGGACGACCTGGTGGTCGACGTCGAGGCCGGATCGCTGCCCGACACCCTGATCACGGCGGCCGAGAAGCTGGCCGACGTGCACGTCGACTCGATCCGCCCGTACTCCGGCATCCTCGACACCCATCGCGAGCTCGAGCTCATCGACCACGTCGCGACCGCGCGCTCGGACCGGCTCCAGGTGCTGGTCGACAACGCACCGCGGGTGCTGCGGGTGGGTTGGTGCACGGTGATGGACACCGGCCGCCACGGCGCCTTCCGGGTGGTCGGCAGCCCCGGTGCACCGGAGACCCACGCCGGCGACGCGCCGTGGATGCCGCTCAAGAAGGCAACCGTCCTCGACGGCGACGAGGACTGGGTGCCGCAGACGTGGCGCGACATGGACACCACCCTCGCCGCGGCGCCGCTCGGCACCACCGGCCGGGCCCTGCTGCTGGGCCGGCCCGGCGGCCCCGACTTCCGCCCCTCGGAGGTGGCGCGGCTCGGCTACCTGACCGGGATCCTCGCCACCGTCCTCGGGTAACGGCCAGCCTGACGGCCGGGATTTTTCACACGAGTTCGCGCACCAGCGCAGTGAGCTCCATGCCGGGCACGGGCTCCCAGTTGCGTTCCGGGGCGGGCACGAAGCCGTTGCGGTCGTAGATCCGGCGGGCGTCGACCATGTCGGACTGCGTCGAGATGACGACGGCGCGGTCGCCGCGGTCGTAGGCGACGTCGAGCACGTGCCGCACGAGCGCCGATCCGACGCCCTTGCCGCGCGCCGCCTCGGAGACGGCGAGCATGCGGAACTCGAGTTCGCCCTTCTCGGCGACGTCGGCGAACGCGGACGCGGGCTCGGCGATGGTCACCGAGCCGACGATCTCGCCGTCGACCTCGGCCACCACGACCTTCGCCTGCTCGGCGCGGGTTGCGGTGTCGCGCAGACGATCGGCGTACATGTCCGCCTCCGATACGAAGCCACCACCGATGTAGACGTCGGCGGTCAGTTCTCCGACGGTCTCGTAGTCGGCAGGTGTAGCGGGTCGGATATCGATCATGGCGTCACTATGTCAGCCGATGGCCCCGGCCGGAAAACCGATTCAGAAGCCGATTTGAGACTCGCACCACATTCCGGACGAATATGATCATGGGCCACATTCCCGCCGACCCGGACCACCGCCGTGTGGTGCGACCACACCCGCACCGATTCCCACCAGCACCGACGCCTCCGGCCGCACCGCCCGAACACGGGACCCGACGAGCCCGACTTCCGCCCGCCGGGGACCGCCCCTCAACGACCGCGCGTCGTAGAAGTGGCGTTCATCACGTAGACAAGCGCGGCGCGGCAGTGTGAATGTTGCTGTCGCACTGTGCTTCTGCCCCCTCGCGGTGTCGGGGCCCTCAGATTCCGTCCGGTCCGTGTTCCAGAAGACGCCGGAAACCCGCCTCGTCCAGGATCGGCACGCCCAGTTCCTCGGCCTTGGCCGCCTTCGAGCCGGGGGCGTCGCCGATCACGACGAATGCCGTCTTCTTCGACACCGAACCGGCCGCCTTGCCGCCCCGGATCAGGATCGATTCCTTCGCCTCGTCCCGGGTGAAGCCGTCGAGCGAACCCGTGACGACGATCGACAGTCCCTCGAGATTGCGCACGATCGACTCGTCGCGCTCGTCCTCCATGGTCACGCCCGCCGCGCGCCACTTCTCGACGATGTCGCGGTGCCAATCGACGCTGAACCAGTCGACGACCGCGGCCGCGATGGTGCCGCCGACGCCGTCCACAGCGGCCAACTCCTCGACGCCCGCGTTCTCGATCCGCTCGAGGCTGCCGAACTCGCTCGCGAGGGCGCGCGCCGCGGTCGGGCCCACGTGCCGGATCGACAACGCGACCAGCACCCGCCACAGCGGCTGCTGCTTGGCCGAACCCAGATTGTCGAGCAGCCGACGGCCATTGGCGGACAGCTTGCCGGCCTTCGTCCGGAACAGCGACGCCTCGAGCAATTCGCTCTCGGTGAGCGAGAAGAGGTCGCCCTCGTCGCGGATCACCCCGGCCTGCAGCAGCGCGGTGGCCGCCTCGTAACCGAGCACCTCGATGTCGAACGCACCGCGCCCCGCGACGTGGAACACGCGCTCGCGCAACTGCGCCGGGCACGAGCGCGTGTTGGGGCAGCGGATGTCGGCGTCGCCCTCCTTCGCGGGCGCGAGGGTCGTGTCGCACTCGGGGCACTCGGTGGGCATCACGAACTCGGTCTCGGTGCCGTCGCGCACGTCGACGACGGGCCCGAGCACCTCCGGGATCACCTCGCCGGCCTTGCGGATCACCACCGTGTCGCCGATCAGCACGCCCTTGCGCTTGACCTCGGACGCGTTGTGCAGCGTCGCGAGCGACACCGTCGAGCCCGCCACCAGCACCGGCTCCATGTACGCGAACGGGGTGACGCGGCCGGTGCGGCCGACGCTGACGCGGATGTCGAGCAGCTTGGTGGTGGCCTCCTCCGGCGGGTACTTGAACGCGACCGCCCACCGCGGGGCCCGCGACGTGGAACCCAGCCGCCGGTGCAGCGACATCTCGTCGACCTTGACGACCAGGCCGTCGATCTCGTGCTCCACGTCGTGACGGTGCTCGTCCCAGTACTTGACCTTGTCGACCACGGCGTCGATCCCGACGACCCGTGACGTGTGCGTCGACACCGGCAGCCCCCACGCCGCGAGTGCGGTGTATGCCTCGTACTGCCCGGCGGGGTCGAACCCCTCGGTGCGGCCGAGGCCGTGGCAGATCATGCCGAGCCGACGTCGGGCGGTCACGGCCGGATTCTTCTGTCGCAGTGAGCCGGCCGCGGAGTTGCGCGGATTCGCGAAGGGCGCCTTGCCGTCCTGGACCAGGGAGGCGTTGAGGGCGGCGAAGTCCTCGAGGCGGAAGAACACCTCGCCACGAACCTCGAGCAACGCCGGAATCGGGTATTCGTCACTGGGTGTGAGGGTTTCGGGGATGTCGGCGATCGTGCGCGCGTTGAGCGTGACGTCCTCACCGGTGCGCCCGTCACCACGCGTCGCGGCGCGGACCAGCTTGCCGTTCTCGTACACGAGGTTGAGCGCGACGCCGTCGATCTTGACCTCGCACAGGTAGTGCAGGTCCGGACCGGTCTCGGCTTCCACGCGGCTGGCCCAGGTGCGGAGCTCGTCGTAGTCGAAGACGTTGTCGAGACTGAGCATTCGCTCGAGATGGTCCACGGCGGTGAACTCGGTCGAGAACCCGCCGCCGACGAGCTGGGTCGGCGAGTCCGGGGTCCGCAGATCCGGGTGCCGCTCCTCGAGGGCGTTCAGTTCACCGAGCAGTTGGTCGAACTCGCCGTCGGAGATGATCGGCGAATCGAGCACGTAGTACCGGAACTGGTGCTTGCGCACCACCTCGGCCAGTTCCTGCCAGCGTTCGCGATCCTCGGCGCTCGCGGGTTCCACCGCGGCGTCGGACGGGTTGGTCATGGCGGTGACGGCTTCGTTCTGGTCCACCTGGGAAGGTTATCGCAGCCTGGCGACAGTTTTCGCGGTCGCGGACGCCCGTTCAGGGCATCGCGGACGGGTCCGCGCCGTCGGCGAACGCGCGGGTCAGTTCGTTCGCCGCGCGCAGTGCCGAGCGGGCCCAGTCGCTTCCCGCCCCGGCCAGGCCGCAGCTCGGCGTCACGGCCACCCGCGACGACAGCAGTGTGCGGGCGAAACCGAGACGGTCCAGCAGCCGCGTCGCCGGCTCGGCCAGCTCCCGCCACCCGGGGGCACGGTCCGACGCGGTCGTCGGCACGAGACCCAGCGCCAGGTCGACGCCCGCGTCGAGCAGTTCCCCGACGCCGTCGAGGTCCGACGTCCGCAGCGCGCTCACGTCGAAGCCGACCATCGCGGCACCGCTGCGGCGCAGCAGACCCCACGGCACGTCGGCCCCACAGCAGTGCACCAGGACCGGCGCGCCGATGCGTTCAATCGCGGACTGCAGCACGTGCAGTGCCTCGGGCTCGGGCAGCGCCCGCGGGGCCTGCAGGATCGACACCCCCGGCAGCGAACCGGCGAGTACCGCCGGCAGCGCGGGCTCGTCGAGTTGGACCACGATGGGCGACTCGAGCCGCCGGGCGGCGTCTGCGGCGTGGGCCGCGATCCCCTCGGCCAGCGACTCCGTGACGTCGCGCAGCGCGCCACGATCGGTCAGGACCCGGTGCCCGCCGAACAATTCCACCTGCGACGCGAGGGTCAGCGGACCGACGGCCTGCACCTTCACCGGCTGATCGGTGCCGCGGCGCCCGGCGAGCTCCCACGCCTCCTCGAGCGCGTCCAGGTCGCGGGCCAACAGGTCCCGTGCGGTGCGGGTGGCCGCGCCGACCCGCTGGGCCAGGCGATATCCGGTGGTGGAGGTGTCGAGCGGCATGTCGACCAACAGCGCCGCCGCCCGGCCGACCATGTCCGCGCCGATGCCGCGGGCCGGCAACTCCACCAGGTGCGGCAGCGCGGGAAGCTCACCGACGACGATTTCGGCGGCCCCACGTGGATCGGTGCCCGGCCAGGATCCGACACCCGTCGCGACACCGACGGGGATCCGTGCGTCCGTCACGGCCGATCCGACGGCGAGACCGTGCCGGTGCCCGAGATGGTGCCGCTGCCGATGACGACGTCGCCGGCCTCGTCGGGGCGGTAGAGCACGACGGCCTGCCCCTTCGCGACGCCGGTCAAGGGCTCCGACAGCTCGACCACGATGCCGCCGTCGACCTCCGCCGCCACCGCGCGGGCGGTGCCCCCGTGGGCGCGCACCTGCACCACGCACTCGACCGGCCCGTCGGGCGCCTGCCCGGACGTCCAGATCGCGCGGTCGGCGGTGATGGTCCACACCTTCAGGCGTTCGGCCGAGCCGACCCGCACGGTGCCCGTTTCCGGTTCGATCGCCGTCACGTACCGCGGCTGACCGTCCGCCGCCGGGCCCTGCACACCGAGGCCCTTGCGCTGTCCGATCGTGAAGCCGTGCACGCCATCGTGATTCGCGAGGACCTCACCGGTGTCGGCGTCGACGACGGCGCCGGGACGGATCCCGATCTTGGCGCCGAGGAACGCGCGGGTATCACCGGACGGGATGAAGCAGATGTCGTGGCTGTCGGGCTTGTTCGCGACCGCGAGTCCGCGTTCGGCGGCCTCGGCGCGGATCTGTTCCTTCGGGGTGTCCCCGACCGGGAACATCGCCCGCGAGAGCTGGCCGGCGGTGAGGACCGCGAGCACGTAGGACTGGTCCTTGTCGGCGTCCACCGCGCGGCGCAGCACGCCGTCCTCGAGCCGCGCGTAGTGGCCGGTCGCGACGGCGTCGAAGCCGAGCGCGATCGCCCGGTCCGCCAGCGCCGAGAACTTGATCTTCTCGTTGCAGCGCAGGCACGGATTCGGCGTCTCGCCCGCGGCGTACGACTCGACGAAGTCGTCGATCACGTCTTCCTTGAAGCGATCCGCGAAGTCCCAGACGTAGAAAGGGATTCCGAGTACGTCGGCGGCCCGCTTGGCGTCGCCCGCGTCCTCCTTGGAGCAGCATCCGCGCGAGCCCGTACGCAATGTCCCCGGAGCCGTCGACAGTGCCAGGTGCACGCCGACGACGTCGTGGCCGGCGGCCACCGCGCGTGCCGCGGCCACCGCGGAATCCACGCCGCCGCTCATCGCTGCCAGAACTCGCATCTAACGATCCCCTCCGTTCGTTCCCCGGGCGCCGGCACTGGCCAGTCCGGCGGCGCGCGCACGTTCGATCACCTGCGGCAGCGCGGACAGCAGGGCCTCGACGTCCCGCTCGGTCGACGTGTGCCCCAACGAGAAACGCAGCGACCCACGTGCGACGGCCGGGTCGACACCCATCGCTGTCAGTACGTGACTCGCGCTCGCCACACCGGCCGTGCACGCCGAACCGGTCGAGCATTCGACACCCGCGACGTCGAGCAGCATCAGCAGGGAGTCACCCTCGCAGCCGGGGAAGGTGAAGTGCGCGTTACCCGGAAGCCTGCCGGCACCGGTCGGTCCGTTGAGGACCGCGTCGGGTGCGATGCGCCGTACACCCTCGATCAGGCTGTCCCGCAACGAGATCAGCTCGGCGCTGCGCGCCTCCATGTCCGACGTCGTGATCCGCAGCGCCGAGGCGAGCCCGACGATCGACGCGGTGTCGTGGGTTCCGGATCGCAGATCCCGCTCGTGACCGCCACCGTGCAGCAGCGGCACGCACGGCACCTGACGACCGAGCAGCAGCGCGCCGACGCCCTGCGGACCGCCGAGCTTGTGCCCGGCGATGCTCAGCGCGGACAACCCGCTGGCCGCGAAGTCGACCGGCAGGTGGGCCGCGGCCTGGACCGCGTCGCTGTGCATCGGGATGTCGTACTCGGCCGCGACGGCCGCGATCTGCGCGATCGGGTTGATCGTGCCGATCTCGTTGTTGGCCCACATGACGGTGACGAGGGCGGTCTCCTCGGCGTGCACGGCCAACTCGGCCCGCACGACATCGGGATCCACCGCGCCGCTCGCGTCCACCGGCAGCCACGTCACCTGCGCGCCCTCGTGTGCGACGAGCCACTCGACGGCGTCCAGCACCGCGTGGTGCTCGACGGCGCTCGCGAGGATCCGGGTCCGCCTGGGATCGGCGTCGCGCCGCGCCCAGAAGATGCCCTTGACGGCGAGGTTGTCGCTCTCGGTGCCTCCGGACGTGAAGATCACCTCGGACGGTCGGGCACCGAGGCACGCCGCGATGGACTCGCGGGACTCCTCGATCCGCCGCCGGGCCGCCCGGCCGGAGCCGTGCAGCGACGAGGCATTACCCACCGTGGCGAAGATCTCGGTCATCGCCTCGATCGTGGCCGGATACATGGGTGTGGTCGCGGCATGGTCGAGGTAGACCGCAGAGCTGTGGGCAGACGAGATCATGGCTCGTCAAGGATAGCCCTTCGCCGGGAACCGGCACGTCGGCGGACATCCCATCACGCGGCCTGCTCGCTCCGACCGCCCTCCAGCTGCGCCAGGAGGCGCTGAACGCCACGGTCCGCGCCGCGGCGCACGTGCTGTTCACACCGGTGCGCGAGTTCGCGGCGGCACGAACCCGGGTCCTGACGTGCACCGACGACGACCTCGGCCCGCAGTCCCCGACTGCGCAGGACCCGCCGCATCGCGGACACGATGCCCTCGTCGCCGACGAAGCCCGGACCCGTCGTCCGTCCGCCCGAGGCGTCGACGTAGTCGACCGAGATCGGCAGGACCGGGCGGCCGGCGTCGACGGCGGCCTGGAACAGCGCCGGCCGGAACCTACCGAACGACCGACCGCACCACGTGGTGCCCTCCGGGAACGCGATCACCGTCTCGCCCGCGACCAGCCGATCCCGCACCACCGAGACCGTGCCCGGCAGCCCGCGCAGGCTGTCGCGCACGATGGGGATGACGCCGGCCCGGCGCGCGACCCCGCCGAGCAGCGGCCACGAGATCAGATCGGCCCGGGCAACGAACCGGCCGGGCACCACCGCCGCGAGCACCAGGATGTCGAGCCACGACACGTGCCCGGCAACGACGAGCACTCCCCCGTCCACCTCGTCGACCCGACCCGTGACGTCGAGTCGAATACCGATGCCACGCAGCGCTGTCCGCGAGAGCAGACGGTGCACCGCGCACCGCCTCCGGGCGGGCAGCAGCCGCACCAGCGGCAGCAACAGCGAACACGACGCCACCGCGACCAGCGCGAACCAGCGACCGCACGCGGTCGCGATCGACACCCGTGCGGGCCGCTGCGGCAGACACCCGGCCCCGCACGGGCTGACCGGCACCCACGGGTTGCTCACGCCGCGGCCTCGATCGTGGCCGACGCCCGCCGCAGCCGCTCCAGGTACCGGACGTCGGCGCCGTGCAGACTCTGCAGCGCCACGAAGTCCGCCACCCTGAAGTCCGGATCGTGCGCCGGCTCGCCGCAGATCTTCGCGCCCAACCGCAGGTAGCCGCGCAGCAGCGGCGGCACCGCCGGCCGCGCGGGCGGGGTGATGTCGTCGAGCGAGCGCCCGTCCACCCGGACGGGGCGCAGCGGCCGCACCCACCGCGAGCGGTCCGCGGCGTGCCGGTCGAGCAGGAAGTCGCGCACGGCCCGCACGTTCGCGCCGGCCACGGCGTCCGGCCGATCCTGCATCGGCACCGAGACGCAGCCCATGACGGTGTCGTGACCCGTCAACTGGAGGTAGTGGAGGATGCCCGCCCACATCAGCGCGAGGACCGACCCCGACCGGTGCGCGGTGTCGACGCACGCGCGTCCCATCTCGACGACGCGGTGCGCGGCCGGATCGAGCGCGGAGAGATCGAACTCGGTGGCGGTGTAGTAGCCGCCGGCCGCGAGAGCGGCGTCCGGCGGAAGCATGCGATAGCAGCCGACGAACTCGTCCGAGACGTTGTCCCGGACCAGCAGGTGGTCACAGAAGTCGTCGAACCTGTCGACGTCGCGGGCGTCGGGCGATCGGGGGATCACGAAGCCGGGTTCGGAGGCGAACACTCGGTAGCGCAGGCGCTGCGCGGCCTCGCGGTGTTCGCGATCGGAGGAGACGAGGAGGGAATAGCGGGGCCCGGCGATCTCGGGCGCCGGCGCGGAACAGACGGTCTCGACGAGCGGCGAAGTTGTCATGGCGCAGGTCTATCGAGCGCGAGCAGCGCTGGGGCGTCGGCTCCGTGTCGCGTCGGTGCAGGTTCGGTGAACGTGCTGCGCCGCGCGCACATTGACGCCGCGCGTGCACGATCGAGCGCGCGGGAGGCAAGTTCGCGCGCGGGGCGGCTGTGGACAGCCCGAGTTGTCCACAGGTCGATGCAACGGCCGCGCTCGGGCTACCGATTCCCGAACTGCAGGCATCGCTGCTGGGCCCGGACGGCCGCTTACTCGGGCGCGTCGACTTCCTCTTCGCCGACGCCGGCGTGGTCGGCGAGTTCGACGGGAAGGTCAAGTACGGCAAGTACGTTCGCGCCGGCCAGGATCCGGGCGACGCAGTGTTCGCGGAGAAGCAGCGCGAGGACCGGATCCGCGACGCCGGCTGGGGAGTGGTGCGGTGGACCTGGCGGGACCTGGACCGCCCGGCGGTGATCGGCGAGCGAATCCGTCGGGCGATGACGCGGCGCGACGGTCGGCCGCGGCCACTGGGCACGGTGCTGCGCGCGAATTGACGCCCCGCGCGCACGATCGCGCGCGCGGGAGGCGAATCTGCGCGCGGCGGTGGCCATCCGACGAAACGCGAAACCCCCGCCACCGGAATCGGTGACGGGGGTTTCGGGAGCCTCGGGGCCGGGATCAGCCCTTGTGAGCCTTGACGGCGTCGGTCAGCTGCGGTGCGACGTTGAACAGGTCGCCCACGACGCCGAAGTCCGCGATCTCGAAGATCGGGGCCTCTTCGTCCTTGTTGACCGCGACGATGGTCTTCGAGGTCTGCATGCCGGCGCGGTGCTGGATGGCACCGGAGATGCCGAGCGCGATGTACAGCTGCGGCGAGACCGTCTTACCGGTCTGACCGACCTGGAACTGGCCCGGGTAGTAGCCCGAGTCGACGGCGGCACGCGAGGCACCGACGGCGGCACCGAGCGAGTCGGCGAGCGCCTCGACGACCGAGAACTTGTCGGCCGAGCCGACGCCGCGGCCACCGGAGACGACAACCGACGCCTCGGTGAGCTCGGGGCGGTCGCCACCGACGATCGGCTCACGCGAGACGATCTTGACGGCGCTCTCGTCCTGGGCCGGAACCTCGACGACGACCTGCTCGCCGGCAGCTGCCTGCGGCTGGGCCTCGACGGCACCCGGGCGGACCGAGATGACCGGAACCTCGCCGTTGGCCTTGGCCTCGACGGTGAACGCGCCACCGAAGATCGAGTGGACGGCGCTGCCGTCGGCCTTGACGTCGACGACGTCGGACAGCAGGCCGGAGCCGATGCGAGCCGCCAGGCGACCGGCGACCTCCTTGCCCTCCGTGCTGGCGGCGAGGACGACAGCGGCCGGGCTGGCGATCTCGACCAGGCCGGCGAGAACGTCGACCTTCGGGGTCACGAGGAAGCCGTCGATGTCGTCGGACTCGGCGACGTAGATCTTCGCGGCACCGGCGGCGGCCAGCGCGTCGGCCAGCTTCGCGGCGGTGCCGGCCGCGCCGGCGACGACGGCGGACGGCTCACCGAGCGCGCGAGCGGCGGTGAGGAGCTCGGTGCTGACCTTCTTGAGCGCACCCTCGGCGTGCTCGACGAGCACCAGTACTTCTGCCATTGCTTACTTCTCCCTGTCTTGTCTGCTGGTCTCGAGGGGGCCGGATCAGATGATCTTCTGGCCCACGAGGTACGCGGCGATCTTGGTGCCGCCGTCGCCCTCGTCGGTGACGCGCTCGCCAGCGGTACGCGGGGGCTTGGGGGTGGAGGCGGTGACGGTGGTGCCGGCGTTGGCGACGCCCACGGTCTCCGGATCGACGCCGAGGTCGGCCAGGGTCAGGACCTGAACTTCCTTCTTCTTGGCGGCCATGATGCCCTTGAAGGACGGGAAGCGCGGCTCGTTGATCTTCTCGGTGACCGAGACGATGGCCGGCAGGCCGGCCTCGAGGCCGAAGACGCCCTCGTCGGTCTCGCGCTCGCCGGTGACCTTGCCCTCGGCGACCGTCAGCTTGCGCAGCTGGGTCAGCTGCGGCAGGCCCAGGTACTCGGCGATGATGGCCGGGACGGCGCCGATGCGGCCGTCGGTGGCCTCGTTGCCGGCGATGACCAGGTCGGCGGCCTCACCGTTCTCGAAGCTGATCTGGCCGAGAGCTGCGGCCAGGGTCCAGCCGGTCTGGACCGCGTCGGAGCCGTGCAGCGCCGGGTCGTTGACGTGAACGGCCTTGTCGGCACCCATGGACAGCGCCTTGCGGATGGCGTCGGTGGCGCGGTCGGGGCCGGCGCACAGCACGATCACCTCTCCGCCCTGGGCCTCCTTGATGAGGAGGGCTTCTTCGACGGCGCGCTCGTTGATCTCGTCGAGCACGGCATCGGCGGCCTCGCGGTCAAGCGTGAAGTCGCCGTCGGTGAGCTTGCGCTCGGACCACGTGTCGGGGACCTGCTTGATCAAAACGACGATGTTCGTCATGGGTCTTCGTCGACCTCCTGTTTGTAGCTAGCTGATGATCGCGAGCAACTCCGCGAGATGCCGAGCTCTCGTAAGTAATTTCGTTGCACGTTGGCTGTGCGACAGATTACCCCACAGCAAGTTACCGGCCGGTAACTTAGGCGGAATCCGGTCTCACCATAACCGCCGACGAGCGCTTTCACGGCTGTGATGTGGACCACCCCGAAGGTTGTCCGATCCGGTGCCACTAACCTCGCTGAGGTGAGCGAATCCACAGTTGGTTCCACGACCGCGCGCGCAGACGCCTCGAACGAGGCGTCCACGCTGCCGTTGACCGGCGAACGCACGGTGCCCGGAATCCCCGAGGAGAACTACTGGTTCCGGCGTCACGAGGTGGTCTACCGCGACCTCCTCCCCCGCTGCGCCGACCGCGCCGTGCTCGAGGCCGGCTCGGGAGAAGGCTACGGCGCCAACATGATTGCCGACGTGGCGACGAAGGTCACGGGGCTCGACTACGACACCTCGGCCGTCGAACACGTCCGCGCCCGCTATCCCCGTGTGGAGATGCTGCACGGCAACCTCGCCGAGCTGCCGCTCGCGGACGAATCCGTCGACACCGTCGTCAACTTCCAGGTGATCGAACACCTGTGGGACCAGGCGCAGTTCCTGCGCGAGTGCCACCGCGTGCTGCGCCCCGGAGGCGAGCTGTTGGTGAGCACCCCGAACCGGATCACGTTCTCCCCCGGCCGCGACACTCCGCTCAATCCGTTCCACACCCGCGAGCTCAACGCGGCCGAACTGACCGAACTGTTGGTCGAGGCCGGGTTCCGGGTCGCGCTGATGACCGGTGTGCACCACGGTCCGCGGCTGCGGGACCTCGACGCCAAGCACGGCGGGTCGTTCATCGACGCCCAGATCGAGCGCGCCCTCGCCGGCGAGCCGTGGCCGGAGGCGCTCGCACGCGACGTCGAGGGCATCGACGTGGACGACTTCGTCCTGCGCGAGGCCGACATCGACACCAGCCTCGACCTCGTCGCGGTCGCGATCAAGGACCCCCTGAAATGACCAGTGTGACCGGGGCTGCCGTGACGAAGACCGAGCCGGGCATGTTCTGCCTGGTCCTGCACTCACATCTGCCGTGGCTCGCGAATCACGGCCGCTGGCCCGTCGGCGAGGAGTGGCTGTACCAGTCGTGGGCGGCGACGTACCTGCCGGTGACGGCGGTGCTGCGCCGGCTCGCCGCGGAGGGCCGCACCCGGCTGCTCACGCTGGGCATCACCCCGGTGCTCGCGGCGCAGCTCGACGACCCGCACTGCCTCGACGGCATGCACCACTGGCTCGGCAACTGGCAGATCCGCGCGCACGAGGCCGCCGGCATGTCGTCGACGTCACAGCGCGAATTGGGCGCGCGCGAGCACCGCGCGTCCGCCGCCGCGCTCGAGGACTTCGAGACCCGCTGGCGCCACGGCGGATCCGCGGTCCTGCGCGAACTGATCGGCGCCGAGACGATCGAGCTGCTCGGCGGCCCGCTCGCGCACCCGTTCCAGCCGCTGCTCGACGAGCGGATGAGAGCGTTCTCGCTCACCGAGGGACTCGCCGACGCGCGGGCCCGCTGGAACCACACGCCGTCCGGGATCTGGGCACCCGAGTGCGGATTCACCCCCGGCATGGAGGCCGGCTACGCGGCTGCGGGCGTGTCGCACTTCATGGTCGACGGCCCCGCGCTGCGCGGCGACACGTCGGCCGGTCGGCCGGTGTGGGACTCCGACGTCGTCGCGTTCGGTCGCGACCTCGAGGTGAGCTACCGCGTGTGGTCGCCGAAGACCGGCTACCCGGGCCACGCCGCGTACCGCGACTTCCACACCTACGACCACGACACCGGGCTCAAGCCCGCCCGGGTCACCGGCCGCACGGTGCCGTCGGAGAAGAAGGCGCCGTACGATCCGGCGCTGGCCGCGGCCGCCATCGACAAGCACGTCGACGACTTCGTCGAGACCGTGCGTCGACGCCTGCGCAGCGAGTCCGAGCGCGTGGGCCGGGACGCGCTGGTGGTGGCCGCGTTCGACACCGAACTGTTCGGGCACTGGTGGTTCGAGGGACCGCAGTGGCTCGAGAAGGTGCTGCGCGCGCTGCCGGAGGCGGGCATCGAGGTCGGCACCCTCGCCGACGCCCGTGCCCGCGGCTACGTGGGCGAACCGGTCGAACTGCAGGACTCGTCGTGGGGTTCGGGCAAGGACTGGCGGGTGTGGGCCGGCGACCAGGTGCAGGACCTGGTGCAGCTCAACGCCGAGGTGGTGCAGACCGCGCTGGACACGATCGACAAGTCCCGCGATTCGAATCCGGAACACCCCGAACTTCGCAATCGGGTCCACGACCAGATGTTGCGTGAGACGCTGATGACGGTCTCGAGCGACTGGGCGTTCATGGTCAGCAAGGACTCGGCAGCCGGGTACGCGCGCGACCGGGCCCACAAGCACGCCCACGCGTTGCGGGAGATCGCCGACGCCGTCGCGTCCGGTCGGGACGACGTGGCCCGTCGCCTCGCCGACGGATGGAACGCCGCCGACGGTCTGTTCCCCGCTCTCGACGCGCGGCGCCTGCCCGGTCCCCTGACTGAAACAGCCGCATTCGCTGGGAGCGTGTGATGAGAGTTCTGATCGTGTCGTGGGAGTACCCGCCCGTCGTGGTGGGTGGGCTGGGGCGACACGTCCACCATCTCGCCACCGAACTGGCCGCCGCCGGCCACGAGGTGGTCGTGCTGGCGCGGCGACCGTCGGGCACCGACCCGTCCACGCATCCGACGACGACGGAGATCGCCGACGGCGTGCTCGTGGTCGCCGTGGCCGAGGATCCGCCGCACTTCGTGTTCGGTGAGGACATGCTGGCGTGGACGCTGGCGATGGGGCACGCCATGGTCCGAGCGGGAGTGGCCCTGTCCAAGGAGGGGATCGGCGAGGGCTGGCAGCCCGACGTCGTGCATGCCCACGACTGGCTGGTGGCGCACCCGGCGATCGCGCTCGCCGAGTTCTACGACGTCCCGCTGGTCTCGACGCTGCACGCGTCGGAGGCCGGCCGGCACAGCGGCTGGCTGTCGGGCCGGGTGAACCGCCAGGTGCACTCGGTGGAATGGTGGCTCGCCAACGAGTCCGACTCGATCATCACGTGCTCGGCGTCGATGGAGGACGAGGTCACCGAGCTGTACGGCCCGGAACTGCCACCGATCACCGTGATCCGCAACGGCATCGACGTCACCACGTGGAGCTATCGTCAGCGCGCGCCGCGGTCGGGGCCGGCGACACTGCTGTACGTGGGCCGACTCGAGTACGAGAAGGGCGTGCAGGATGCGATCGCGGCGCTGCCGCGGATCCGGCGCAGCCACCCGGGCACGACGCTGGCGATCGCCGGCGAGGGCACCCAGTTCGAGTGGCTGCAGCAGCAGGCCCGCACCCACCGCGTCGCGCGGTCGGTGACGTTCCTCGGCAACCTCGACCACGAGGAGTTGCTCGGCTGGCTGCACGGCGCCGACGCGATCGTGCTGCCCAGCCGCTACGAGCCGTTCGGGATCATCGCGCTCGAGGCAGCGGCCGCCGGCACCCCGCTGATCGCGTCGACCGCGGGCGGACTCGGCGAGGCCGTCGTCGACGGGGTGACCGGACTGTCGTTCGCGCCGGGCGACGTCGACGGCCTCACGTCCGCGGCCCGGGAGACGCTCGACGATCCGGATGCGGCGCAGGTTCGGGCGCAGGCGGCTCGAGATCGGCTCACCGCCGACTTCGACTGGGGCAAGGTGGCCGAGGAGACCGTGCAGGTGTTCTCGGCGGCCAAGCGTCGGGTGCGGCACCCGTTGGCGCGGCCGGAGATTCCCGAGCGCCCGCTACCCGGTCGGTAGCGGGCACCCGGCCCGGTTCACTTGGGGGCGGCCGCCCCGTTGCCGTTCACCGCGGCCGGATCGGCGGCGGCCGCCTTCTTGCGGGCGATGTCCTCGAGGGCGGCGATGTACTTCGCCCGCTCCTCGGCGCCGGACTCCCAGTCGGCGCGACGGTTCTTCACGGCCTTGGCGGGAGAACCGACCGCGATGCTGAAGTCGGGGATGTCGCCCTTGACGACGGCGTGGGCACCGAGCACGCAGCCGCGCCCGACGCGGGTGTTGCGCAGCACCGTGACCTTCGCGGCGATCCACGTGTCGGGTCCGATGCGGACCGGGCCCTTGACGATGCCCTGGTCCTTGATCGGCATCGTCACGTCCTCGGTCCGATGGTCGAAGTCGCAGATGTAGCACCAGTCCGCGACGAGCGTCGATGCACCGATCTCGATGTCGATGTAGGTGTTGACGACGTTGTCCTTGCCGAACACGACCTTGTCGCCGATCCGCAGCGAACCCTCGTGGCACCGCAGGGCGTTGCCGTCACCGATGTGGACCCACTTACCGATCTCCATCCGCGAGAGCCCGGGGGTGGAGTGGATCTCGACGTTCTTGCCGAGGAACACCATGCCGCGCGTGATGATGTGCGGGTTCGCGAGTTTGAACTTCGCCAGGCGGTAGTAGCGGACCAGGTACCACGGGGTGTACGCCTTGTTCGCGATGACCCACTTCAGCGAGGCCAGCGTCAGGAAACGGGCCTGATCACTGTCCTGACGTCGAGATCCGCGCCACCTCGAGCGCAACGGTGCGCCCCACATGCTCGTCATGACACACAAGCCTACGGACTGCGACTGTGTGCCTCGTCACGTGCCCTCGGTGTCGGTTACGCCGCGTGCCGTCCGACGCCCTGATCGCCCCATGCCTGCCCGGTCCAGGAGCCGCCCGCCCAGCTCGGGGCGACGGTGACGTGGCGTCGCCGGGCCCGCCGCCGACGACCGCGCATCACCCATTCGTCGTCGTGCGCCACCACATACGCGGTGACGGCCCCGACGGCGGCGGTGACGAGCATCGCGACGACCGACGTCATGACGATGCCCATCGCACCGGCGATCCCGGCGACGAGCAGGATGGCGACGACGCGACCCGCCGACGGGGACCCCAGCAGATAGTCGTTCTGCGGATCGGACACGACGGGAGATTTCTCGCGTGTGGACGGCGCGGCCGGAGGATCGACGGCCTCACTCGCACCAGGTTCCCGCGCCTGCACTTCGGATTCCGTCCCCGTTCCCGGCTGCATGAAACTATTAGACACAATTGCCTGCGCGGTGTCGCAGCGAAATTCATAAACGATCGGCAACAATCACGGGACACGCGAATTGCATGGTTGACGTTCACGCCAATCGGACAGTTCAGCCACGCAGTGCGTTTTCCACGGACACGTACGGCAACGCGTGGGCCAACGCGACCGGCGCGTGCGTGACCTGCCCCGACCAGGTATTGAGCCCCATCGCGAGCGCCGGATCGTCGCGCATTGCTGCGCGCCAACCCTTTCCGGCGACCGCGGACACGAACGGCAGGGTGACATTTACCAAAGCGTGGGTGGATGTATGGGGAACAACGCTCGGCATATTGGGAACCGCGTAAATAATCGAATTGTGAACTACATAGGTCGGTTGATCATGGGTGGTCGGCCTCGAATCCTCGAAGCACCCGCCCTGATCGATTGCCACGTCGACCAGCACGCTCCCCGGCAGCATCCGGGACACCTGCTCGGACGAGACCAGATGCGGCGCCCGGGCGCCGTGCACCAGCACCGCGCCGATCACCAGGTCGGCGTCGGTCAACGTCTGCTCGAGTTCGGTGCGCGTCGACACCGCCGTCGAGATCCGGGTCCCGAACCGCACGTGCGCGGCCCGCAGGCGTTCGACGTCGCGGTCGAGCACCGTCACCCGGGCACCCATGCCGACCGCGACCGCCGTCGCGTGCGTCCCGGCGCTGCCCGCGCCGATGACGACGACCCGCGCCGGCTGGACTCCGGGTACCCCGCCGAGCAGGATGCCGCGCCCGGAGCTGTTCCCCGAGGCCGTCGCCTGCAGCGCGTGCGCGCCCACCTGGGTCGCCAGGCGACCGGCGACCTCGCTCATCGGCGCGAGCAACGGCAACGAACCGTCGGACCGCTCCACCGTCTCGTACGCGATCGCGGTGACGCCGCTGGACAGCAGTGCCTCGGTGCACTCGAGCGAGGCCGCGAGATGGAGGTAGGTGAACAGCAGCTGCCCGCGTCGCATCAACTCGTACTCGGGCGCGAGCGGTTCCTTGACCTTCACCACCAGATCCGCCTCGGCCCACACGTCCTCGGCGCGATCGAGGATCCGTGCACCGGCGGCCACAAATTCGCCGTCGGGCATCGACGAGCCCGCGCCGGCCCCGCGTTCGACGAGTACCTCGTGCCCCTGCACGCGCAGCTCGTTCACCGCGAGCGGAGTGAGCGCGACCCGTAGCTCCCCATTCTTGATCTCCTTGGGCACACCAATTTTCATGATGTCTCCTCCGCCGGAACGGATCCCTCGGAACCCCCAATGACGACCTATGGTGGTCCCTTCATCGAGGGTCCCACGAAATGGTCCGGGGCGGTTCGGCGACGCCGAATCGTGGCCGGGATAGTCTCTGGTCCGACCAGATTCCGATTCGAGGAGATCCAATGCGGCGTGCCCTCAGGTCGTCGGCGGCAGCGCTGACGGCGATCTCGGCCCTCCTTCTCTCAGGATGCGGCGGGGATTCCGGCACCGAGAACGTCTTCGGCGCGGGCGGCTGGCCGGGGATGCACTCCGACGCCCGCAACAGCGACACGAGCTCGGAGACGGGCTCGCGTTCGCTCGACTTCTCGTGGTCCCGCCCGATCGGGGGCCCGACGCCGACCAGGGCGACGGTCGCCGCGAGCGGTCAGATCTTCATCACGTCCCAGGCCGAGCAGGGCTGCAATCTCCTGTCGTTCCAGA
This sequence comes from Prescottella soli, assembly GCF_040024445.1. Lineage (NCBI taxonomy): Bacteria > Bacillati > Actinomycetota > Actinomycetes > Mycobacteriales > Nocardiaceae > Rhodococcus > Rhodococcus (subgen. Prescottella) soli. Next base: position 4,820,335 of record NZ_CP157276.1, on the reverse strand, counting down.
TCGACTCCGGCCGCAAGCGCTGGTGCAACCGCGTCGGCCCGGGCGCGGCCGCCTCCTCGCCCGTCGTGGACGGTGCCACCAACGTCTACGTCGGTGAGGAAGGCGCGATGAGCTCGTTCAACGAGCACGGCCAGTTGCGCTGGCGCACACCGGTCACCGGTACGCCGCTCTCCGCGCAGTTCACCGGCGACGGCAACCTGCTGTTCGTCACCCAACTCGGCCAGATCAACGTGCTCGACCCGCAGACCGGCTTCAAGGTGGTCCCGTCGTACGACCTGATTCCGCCGGCGTCGTGGACGCAGGGCTCGAACGTCGAACCGGTGCCCAACGGACTCGGTCTCGACCAGTGCTTCGACGGCAGCTCCCCGTGCCCGGTCCCGAGCTCCCCGGCACTCGACCTGAGCAACGGCCGGTTCGTCTTCACGTTCTGGCGGCCCGGTGCGCCGCAGGCCGACCTCGTCGCGATGCGCTACACCGGCGGTGGCGACCCGAAGATCGAGCAGGACTGGTCCACGAGCACCCTGCCGGACGGAAGCCCGTCCAGCCCGGTCCTGTCGGCCGACGGAAAGACGGTGTACAGCAACGACAATGCCGGGCGCCTCTGGGCGGTGGACGCCGAATCCGGCACCCCCAGGTGGAGCCACGACCTCGGCTACCGGGCACTGGGCGGCCCGTCCGTCTCGGCCGACGGACTGATCGTCCCGGCCGGCGGCGAGAAGGGACGGCTGCTGGCATTGCGGGACCGCGGGGACCGCGCCGAAGTGGTGTGGGAGCGCGGCGATCTGCTCCAGGTCGGCGCCCCGGCCCAGGCGGCGGGCGCGACCGGCTACACGGTGGTCCGTGACGGCGACGGCGGGATCGCGCTGCTCACGTTCGACACCAGGACCGGAGAAACCCTCGACCAGGACGCACTGCCCGGCGGCAGCGGCTTCACCGCCGGCACGTCGATCGGGCCCGACGGGGAGATCGTCACGCCGACCCTCATCGGCGAGCTGTTCGTTCTGAAGTAGGCCGTCGGCCGATCAGTCCCGCTCCGCGCACACGAACGCGACGGGGCTGCGGCCGATCCGGGTGAGCACCACCGACAGCGGCGTGGTGCCCCGCAGCTTCAGGCGCGGCCGCAGCACGGCCGGGTCCACGTCGAGCCCACGCACGAGGATCTCGGCCGAACCGCAGTCCCGCGCCGCGAGTTCCTGCCGCAGCGCCTTCTCGGTGTACTTGAGCCGCGCCAGCACCCGGAATCCACGCACGCCCTGAGGGACGCTGTCGCCGGTCAGATAGGCGATCCGGGGGTCGAGTTGCCACAGGCCGTGCCGGGCCGCGTAGTGGCGCACCAGGCCCGCGCGCACGACGGCGCCGTCCGGGTCGACGATCCACTCCCCCGGTTCCTGCTCGGGAATATCGTCCGACTCGGCGTCGGTGATCTCCCAGGCCGTCCCGTCCGTGCGCAGCACGCTGGCGCGTCGGCGCACGCCCGCGCCGGAGAGCCCCGGCGACCACAGGCACGCCTCGCGCACACCGCCGTCGAGCGAGACGATCTCCACTTCGCCGTCCCAGTCGAGACGGTCGAAATCCAGTCCGGGCGCGCACTTGACCGCGAGATCGCGCCCCGCGTACACGTCGAGGAGGTCCGGCAGCGGCGGCATCAACGCGGCCGGGTCGTACGTGCGCTTGCCGCCCGACCGGCGCGCCGGGTCGGCGATCACCACGGTCTCGCGCGTGCACGGACGGAGCGCGTCCGCCCGCACGAGCGTCGCGCCGGGCACGTTGTGCGCGGCCATCGCCAACCGCACCGGGTCGAGGTCACTGCCGATCACGGTGTCCGCCAACGGGACCAGCGCCGACAGCTCGGCGCCGATCGAACACGTGACGTCGTGGACGCGTCGACCCGCCAACCGGGCGCCGCGATGCCGCGCCACGGCCAGCGGCGTCGCCTGCTGCAACGCGTCGTCGGTGAACAGCCACGACGCCGCGCCGTGCAGTTTCGCCTCCGCCTTGCGCCGCAGCAGCACCGTCTCGATCAGCAGCGCGGCACGGTCACCGAAACGCGCACGCGCCCGGCCGATGTCGGCCAAGCGCGTGCGTGTGGACAGCTCCGACTCCGCCGTCTCCGCCAGCGCCGCGATACCTTGCTCGCTGCGCAGGTAGTCGACGTCGTCGATCGTGAAGTCGTATCCCAAAGCTCGTACTAATCGTTCAGTCGGTGACGCCCGGCTTCACACCGGTGATCATGACGTTGTAGAAGAACCCGCGCGGAACGACGTGGCACAGCACCTTCTCGTCCAGCCAGCTGAGGGTCTTCCAGCCGTTGAACGCGAACCTGCCCCAGCCCCAGCCGAGCTTGCCCTCCGGGACCGCCGCCTCGAAGGTGCGCACCGGCCAGCCCAGCATGGCGGCGGCGAACTCCTCGGTCGCGGCGTGGACCTCGACCGCACCGGCCGACTTGGCCATGTTCTCGAGATCGGTGGGATCGAACGTGTGCAGGTCGACGACCGCCTCGAGCGCGGCGGCCCGGGACGACTCGTCCAGCTCGGCCTGCGGACGACGCCAGTCCGACAGGAACGGCAGCTTGGTGATGTTCGTCGTCGCGGCCCACGTCGCGCGGCCGAGCCAGCGCGCGTAGAAGTTGCCGATCGTCGTCGGCTCACCGGCGAACACGAAGCGACCGCCCGGCTTGAGGACCCGCAGGACCTCGCGCAGCGACTGCTCGACGTCCGGGATGTGGTGCAGCACCGCGTGCCCGACCACGAGGTCGAAGGTGTCGTCCTCGTACGGGATCGTCTCGGCGTCGGCGACGCGGCCGTCGACCGGGAGTCCCAGGTTCTCGGCGTTGCGCATCGCGACCTTCACCATGCCCGGCGACAGGTCCGTGACCGAACCGGTCTTGGCGACGCCGCCCTGCATCAGGTTGAGCAGGAAGAAGCCCGTGCCGCAGCCCAGTTCGAGCGCCCGCTCGTACGGCAACGGCTGGTCGCCGGCGACGGCGTCGAACCGGCCGCGCGCGTAGTCGATGCAGCGCTCGTCGTACGAGATCGACCACTTGTCGTCGTAGGTCTCGGCTTCCCAGTCGTGGTACAGGACCTGGGCGAGCTTCGTGTCCTTCAGCGCAGCCTCGACCTCTTCGGCGGTTGCGTGCGGGTTCGGCGCGGGATCGATCCCGTCATTCGGGCTTGCAGTCATGCAGGGAATCCTACCCAACGGTAAGGAATGAACAAGTTCTAGTTTTGGGCCTCACAGGGCCCGATCTGCGCACTTGCCGCGGTTCCGGACGACCGGAAACGCCGACAAGTGCGCAAATCGCGGTGAGCTCTACTTGCCGGTGAACTTCGCCTTGCCGGGACCGTTCTCGACGAACGACTGCATGCCGATGGCACGGTCGTCGGTCGCGAACAGCGACGCGAACAGGTGCTGCTCGATCTTCAGACCGGTCGCGAGGTCCGTGTCGAGGCCCTCGTCGATCGCGGCCTTCGCGGCCGCGAGCGCGCGGCTCGCCGCACCCGTGAACTGCGACGCCCACTTGCGAGCGGCGTTGTACACCTCGTCGGGGGCGACCATCTCGTCGATCAGGCCCATCTGCAGGGCCTCCTCCGCGCCGACGAAGCGGCCCGTGAAGACCATGTCCTTCGCCTTGGCCGGGCCCACGAGGCGCGCGAGGCGCTGCGTGCCACCGCCACCGGGGATGATGCCCAGCAGGATCTCCGGGACGCCGAGCTTGACGTTGTCGCCGGCGATGCGTCGGTCCGCACCGAGGACGACCTCGAGGCCGCCACCGAGCGCGTAGCCGGTGATCGCGGCGACCGTCGGCTTCGGGATGTCCGCGATGGCACCCAGCGCCGACTGCAGCTCGGCGACGATCTCGCTCATCTGGACGAAGTCGAGCTCGATCATCTCCTTGATGTCGGCGCCGGCGGCGAACACCTTCTCGCCGCCGTAGACGACGACGGCCTTGACCTCCGGATCGACGGTCGCCTGACGCGCCGCCGCCCGAATCTCCTCCTGCACCTGACGGTTCAGGGCGTTCATCGGGGGACGCGCCAGACGGATGGTGCCGATACCTTCGGAAACCTCGAGGGTCACAAACTCAGCCATGTGACCAACTTACTTGTCGGTACCCCAGGGCAACGCTCCGGTGTCGTAGTAGCCCTCGTCACCCGGGAACGAGACGCGCGGATTGCCGTCGACGAAGCTCAATTCCGGCAGGATCGGCGAGATCTCCTGCTCGGCAGCGAGAATCGCGTCGACGCTGTCGAACTGGCCGAGCGTCGCCAGCTGACGCCACGTCGGCGGCAGCAGGACGCTGCGTTTCGCGCGCCAATCGTCGACCGCGGCGGCAGGCGTCCGCCACGCGACCTCGGCCGCCTCCGACGTCTCCCCGTCGGCCTGCTGGCCCTCGGGCAGGACCGCGACGAAGAAGCGGGTGTCGTAGCGCCGCCCCTCCTGGACGGGGGTGATCCAGTTGGCCCACGGACGCAGCAGGTCCGTGCGCAGGACGAGGTTCTCCCGCGCGAGGAAGTCCGCGAACGACAGCTCCCGCGACTCGAGCTGACGACGCGCCTCCGCGTAGCCGCTGGTGTCGGCCACGACGGTGTCCTCGGTGGGCCCGGCGAGCAGAACTCCGCACTCCTCGAACGTCTCACGCACCGCCGCACACACGAGTGCCTTGGCACGCGGCTCGTCGACGCCGAACCGATCCGCCCACCACGACAGCGGCGGACCCGCCCAGCGGACGTCGGCGACGCTGTCGCTGGGGTCGACGCCACCGCCGGGGAACACGGTCATGCCGCCGGCGAACGCCATCCCGGCGACCCGGCGGAGCAGGAACACCTCGACGCCCGACTCCGCGTCGCGGACGAGCATCACGGTCGAGGCGTCCTTCGGCGCGGGAGCAGTGGACGCTGTCTGCGTCCGGTCGAACATTCCGGCCTGCTGCGCGGCGCCGGAGGAGGAGGCGCCCGACTCTCGAGTAGTTCCCATACCGGGGAACCTACGCCCCGAGTGACGGACGCCTCACCACCAGTCCCATCGCGCGGAAGGCTCCGCGTGTCGCGGGATCGCCTGCGACCGAGTCAGGCCCGATGCAGACCGGGGTGGCGCGTGCGGCGGGCGAAGTACCGGCCGTCGACACGGTCGAGGCTGATCGACTGGCTGAACGCCTCGCTGAGGTTCTCGGCCGTGATGACGTCGTCGAGCAGACCCTGCGAGACGACCCGCCCCTCGGAGAGCAGCAGCGCGTGCGTGAAGCCCGGCGGGATCTCCTCGACGTGGTGCGTGATCAGCACGGTCGCCGGTGAATCGGGGTCGGCCGCGAGATCGCCCAGGCGTGCGACGAGTTCCTCGCGGCCACCGAGGTCGAGGCCGGCCGCCGGCTCGTCCAGCAGCAGCAGTTCGGGATCGGTCATCAGGGCACGGGCAATGAGCACGCGCTTGCGCTCGCCCTCCGACAGCGTCCCATAGGTGCGGTCGGCGAGGTGCTCGGCACCGAGGCTCTCGAGCATCTCGACCGCACGCTCGGTGTCCATGTTCTCGTACTGCTCGCGCCACCGGCCGAGCACGGCGTAACCGGCCGAGACCACCAGATCCTTCACAACCTCGTCGGCCGGAACACGGTGCGCGAGCGCCGACGACGACAGGCCGATCCGCGGACGAAGCTCGGTGACGTCGACGCGACCGAGGGTCTCGCCGAGCAGCCGGGCGACACCGGCCGTGGGGTGGACCTCGGCGGCGGCGATGCGCAGCAGGGATGTCTTGCCCGCGCCGTTGGGGCCGAGCACGACCCACTTCTCGTCGAGCTCCACCTTCCAGGAAACCGGGCCGACGAGGGTCGCTCCGCCCCGGCGAATCAGGACATCTTCGAAATCGATGAGGAGATCAGGATCTGGTTCCGACACAGCGACCATCTTCCCGTACGGGATTTCCACGGCGCCGACTGGACCGGACCTGCGTGTCGGCTGCCGGCTCAGCGAACCGGGGCGATCACCGTCATCGAACCGGGCGCCACCTCGGTGAACCCGGCGTCGCGCACCGCGATCGCCCGGCCGGCGGCGACTTCGTCACACAGCGCGGCCCAAGCCTGCTCGTCGGCGTCCCGGACGGCGCAGCAGTAGCCGTCGGCCGCCCACGCGAGGGCCTGCTCGGTCGACATCGCACCGGCCAGGAGCATCGACGCGTGGCCGACCTGCGCGGCGGCCTTGCCGACGGTCATGCCGAGCGCGGCGTTCACCCACAGCGTGGGCGTCCCGTCCGGGACCTGCCCGGGCTCGTCGTGGTCGAGATCGGTGCCGCCGATCTGCAGCTTCCTGATCCGCGGGTCCAGGTCACCGACCCGTCCCGGCACCAGCGCCCGCGCCTGGGCACCGTCGACGTCGACGGTCACGCCGTCGATGTCCTGCGCGGCGAGCCACTGCGCGCCGCGGGCCCGCCGGGCCACCTTGCGGATGCGGGCGTCGGTCCACTCGCGCAGCGCATGCTGCCACGGTCCGGGTGTCCCGTCCGGGTCGGGTCCGACGCGGTCGTCGAGGCACAGCGCGACGGTCGCCGACGCCGCCGCGGCCAGCAGGGCGCTGCGCGCGGGCGGCTCGACCTTGGGGATGTGCAGCACGATCGGCATCGCCAGCACCTGCGCGGGATCCGCCGGGTCCGGACGGTTGCCGTACCCGGCGGCCAGCACGGCGTGACGTGCCGCGAAGCCGTCCCCCGTCAGGGTCATGGGATCGGCACGCGCCGCACGACACCGTCGACCGCGTCGGCGGCCTCGACCTCGTCGCGGCTGACGCCGAGCACGAACAGCACCGCGTCGAGGAACGGGTGCGAGAGCGCGGTGTCGGCCACCTCGCGCAGCGCCGGCTTCGCGTTGAACGCGACACCGAGACCGGCGGCGGTGAGCATGTCGATGTCGTTGGCGCCGTCACCCACCGCGACGGTCTGCTCCATGGGAACACCGACCTCGGCCGCGAACTTGCGCAGCGCGGTGGCCTTGGCGGCGCGGTCGACGACGTCGCCGACGACGCGGCCGGTGAGCTTGCCGTCGACGATCTCGAGTGTGTTGGCCTGGACGAAGTCGAGTTCGAGTTCGTGCGCGAGCCCCTCGATCACCTGGCGGAAGCCGCCCGACACGACGCCGCAGTGGTAGCCGAGTCGGCGCAGGGTCCGGATCGTGGTGCGCGCACCCGGCGTGAGCTGCAGATCGGCGGCGACGTCGTCGATGACGGACGCGTCGAGCCCGGCGAGGGTTGCGACACGCTGGTTGAGGGATTCGGTGAAGTCGATCTCACCGCGCATCGCAGCCTCGGTCACGGCGCGGACCTCGTCCTCGACGCCGGCCCGGGCCGCGAGCATCTCGATGACCTCGCCCTGCACGAGGGTGGAGTCGACGTCGAAGACGATCAGACGCTTGGCGCGCCGGGCCAGGCCGCCGCGCTCGACGGCCACGTCGACGTTCTCACCAGCGGCGACCTCCGCGAGGCCCGCCCGCAGCTGGGCGTCGGCTTCGGCGCCGACGCTCGCCGCCGTCACCATCAGTTCGAGGCCGGTGAGCGGGTAGTCGGCGATGCCGCGGATCGAATCGATGTTGGCGCCCTGCCGGGCCAGTTCACGCGACAGCGAACGGAACGCCCGCGCACTGACGGGGCTGCCGAGAACGACGACGGCGTGCGTCGACACCTGCTGGCGCGCCGCCGGGTCGGCACCGATCTCGACTTCGACGTTCATGCCCACGGTGTCCATGGCTTCCTCGAGCTCCTCCTGGAGGGACTCGGGGTCGGTGGGGCACTGCACGAGGACGCCGAGGGTGAGCCGGCCCCGGATCACCACCTGCTCGACGTCGAGGAGGCTCACGTCGTGACGCGACAACGCAGCGAAGAGCACCGACGTCACGCCGGGCCTGTCCGGACCAGTAACCGTCACCAGAACAGTGGCGTCTGACGCACCCACCGAGTAACTCCGTTCGTTTGAACTCGAACAACGTGGAAGAAATACCGCCCCCCATTCTGCCAAGTGAGGGCGACGGCAACGGAAAGGCCCCGCCCGAGATTCGGGCGGGGCCTTCCGGTAGTGCAGAGACCTTCCGGTCCGCTAGACCTTGCTGTCCTCCAGGACCGCGGTGGCGTTCTTGCCGCCGTGGCCGGGTCCGACATGAGCCTCGGCGCGCATGCGGTCGACCATGTGCGGGTAGTGCAGCTCGAAGGCCGGGCGCTCCGAACGGATCCGGGGCAGCTCGGTGAAGTTGTGCCGCGGCGGCGGGCAGCTGGTGGCCCACTCGAGCGAGTTGCCGTAGCCCCACGGGTCGTCGACCTTGACGACCTCGCCGTAGCGGTAGCTCTTGAAGACGTTCCACAGGAACGGCAGCGTCGAGGCGCCCAGGATGAACGAGCCGATCGTGGAGATCGTGTTCAGCGTGGTGAAACCGTCGCTGGGGAGGTAATCCGCGTAGCGGCGCGGCATGCCCTCGGCACCGAGCCAGTGCTGGACGAGGAACGTGCTGTGGAAGCCGATGAACGTGGTCCAGAAGTGCCACTTGCCGAGGCGCTCGTCCATCATGCGGCCGGTCATCTTCGGGAACCAGAAGTAGATACCCGCGTAGGTGGCGAACACGATGGTGCCGAAGAGCACGTAGTGGAAGTGCGCGATCACGAAGTACGAGTCGGTGACGTGGAAGTCGATCGGCGGGCTCGCGAGCAGAACGCCGGACAGACCACCGAAGAGGAACGTCACCAGGAAGCCGACGGAGAACAGCATCGGCGACTCGAAGGTCAACTGACCCTTCCACATGGTGCCGATCCAGTTGAAGAACTTCACACCGGTCGGGACCGCGATGAGGAACGTCATGAACGAGAAGAACGGCAGCAGAACCGCGCCCGTGGCGTACATGTGGTGCGCCCACACGGCGATCGACAGGGCCGCGATGCCCATGGTGGCGTAGACCAGGCCGCTGTAACCGAAGATCGGCTTACGCGAGAAGACCGGGAAGATCTCCGAGACGATGCCGAAGAACGGCAGCGCGATGATGTACACCTCGGGGTGACCGAAGAACCAGAACAGGTGCTGCCACAGCAGGACGCCACCGGTCGCCGGGTCGAAGATGTGGCCACCGAGGTGACGGTCGACGAACAGACCCATGAAGGCGGCCGTCAGCAGCGGGAACGCCAGCAGGATGAGGACGCTGGTGATCAGGATGTTCCACGTGAAGATCGGCATGCGGAACATCGTCATGCCGGGGGCACGCAGGCAGGCGATGGTGGTGATGAAGTTGACGCCACCGAGGATGGTGCCCAGGCCGGCGACGGCGAGACCCATGATCCACAGGTCGGCGCCCATGCCCGGCGAGTGCAGCGAGCTGGTCAGCGGGGTGTAAGCGGTCCAACCGAAGTCGGCGGCACCACCCGGGGTGATGAAGCCGGCCGTGGTGATGATCGCGCCGAACAGGTACAGCCAGTAGCTGAACGCGTTCAGACGCGGGAACGCCACGTCGGGGGCGCCGATCTGCAGCGGGACGATGTAGTTCGCGAAGCCGAACACGACCGGGGTCGCGTACAGCAGCAGCATGATCGTGCCGTGCATCGTGAACAGCTGGTTGAACTGCTCGTTCGACAGGAACTGCAGGCCAGGAACCGCGAGCTCGGTACGCATCAGCAGGGCCATCAGGCCGCCGATGAGGAAGAACGCGAACGAGGTGACCAGGTACATGATCCCGAGCACCTTGGGATCGGTGGTCGTAACCATCTTGTAAATGAACGAGCCCTTGGGTCCCTGCCGCGGCGGGTACGGCCTCGCTGCTATCTCTGGGACTGGCTGGGGCGCTACGGCAGTCACTGATCCTCCTGAATGTGCCCTTGGTCGCTCCGCAGGCTCGCTCCGAACCCCCACCCCTGTGCTCGAGGCAGACGTTCTCTGGCTTGCGCTCATCGAATCGTAGACGGTGCTTTCGAGCCCCGTGGACCGGGTCCTACTCCCTGTCGTACACGGGCCCTTCCGGCACCGACCCATAGGGCCGCGAGCAGGACTTTAGTCCCCGACCGCCCATGCAACGCACCGCGATGCGGCGTGTCGAGCATGTCCGACCCGGGACCGTGCGCGCCCTTCATCGGCAGCGCCGCCGAATGCCACTCAGAATGTTGTTAAGGTTCTCCTTACTTACCCCAGCCTTACCTTATCGATTTGGGAGCCTCCACTCGTGCCCAGAACGTCCCGACGCGCCCTCACCTCGTTCGCCGCGGTGGGCGTGGCCGTCAGCCTCGCGCTCACCGGCTGTTCGTCCTCCGAAACCACCACAGACACCGACGAGACAACGTCGGCGGCGTCCGACGGGTTCCCGCGGACCGTCGAACACTTCCGCGGAGTCGCGAAAATCGACACGCAGCCGCAGCGCATCGTCACCCTCGACAACAGCTACGCCGATGCCGTCCTACTGCTCGAGTCGCCGCTCGTCGGATACGTCGACTACCGCGAGCAGGGCCTGCCCGACTACCTCGGCGACGCCCGCGCGGACTACGCGGCGGACGCCGTCTCGGTCGGCAGGGTGTCGAACGCGAGCCTCGAGAAGGTCGCCGAACTCCAGCCCGATCTGATCCTGTCGGCCGAGGTGCGCGACGGGAAGAACTACGAGGCGCTGTCCGCTCTCGCGCCGACGGTGTTCTCCCAGTCGACCGGCCCGACGTGGAAGGACAACATCCGCCTCGTCGCGCGGGCGCTCGGCAAGGACGATCAGGCCGAGCGGAAGATCGGCGAATACGAGGCGCGTGCCAGAGCTATCGGCGACGAGATCAATGCCCAGGCGAACAACCCGACGATCTCGGTCGTGCGTTTCGCCGGCGAGCCGACGGCGCGCCTCTACCGGACGACATCGTTCAGCGGCATCGTGCTGGCCGACGCGGGACTCGCGCGTCCGGACAGCCAGGGACCCGATCCCGCGGACGCCGGCAGCATCATGAACGCGATCAGTCCCGAGCGGATCAACGACGCCGACGCGGACCTCATCTTCGTCGCGACTTACGAGGATCCGGCCGGCAAGTCGCTCGACGCCGCGCAGGCCTTTCTGCAGAACCCGCTGTGGGGAACCCTGAAGGGCCGCACCGTGGACGTCGACGACGCCATGTGGATGACGCCGGTCAGCATCCAGGGCGCGCACAAGATCCTCGACGACCTCGCGCAGACGTTCGGGGTCGACCCGCACAACGGCTAACCTGGATCGGCCCGCACACGCCGCGCTCGCCGAACAGGAAGTCGTCGCATTGTCCAGTTCCCAGCCCGTCCGCACCGTCCGCCGCGCCACCGTCGCCGTGATCGCAGCGTCGGCGGTCCTCGTGGGACTCACCGGCTGCGGAGACTCGACGAACGACGACGCGAGCACCATCGTGCGGACCACGACCAAGATCGCGGGCGCGGGTGTCGTCAGCGTCGAACGCGACACCCGCGCCGCCTGCGCCACCCCCACCCCGGCCGATCCGGGTGCCCCCGATCCGCACCGCATCGTCGTGCTCGACAGCGCCGCAATGGATTCGGTGTGTGCACTGGGCCTGTGGGAACGGGTGGTCGGTGCGGCCACATCACCCGGTGAGACCCCACAGCCGGCGTATTTCGGCACCGGAATCTCGTTGCTGCCCAGCGTCGGTCCGGAGTCTGCGCCCGACATCGACCAGATCGCGAAGGCGGCGCCGGACCTGATCCTCGGATCGGCGCCAGCCTCCCCGGAGCTCGCCGAACGTCTGAAGACCGTCGCGCCCACCGTCTTCGTCGGCGACGACCCGGTCCAGTGGAAGTCACGGTTCCTCGCGTCCGGCAAGGCGCTCGGACGGTCCGGTGCGGCGCAACAGGCACTCGACGCGTACACCGCGGACGCCGCACGGATCGGCACCGAGATCAACGCGCGCCAGACGCAGGCTTCCGTGATCCGGTTCCGGTCCGACGCGATGGCGATCGAGAGCCCCGGGTCGTTCTCCGGTCAGGTACTCGCGGACGCGAACGTCCAGCGTCCGGCCTACCAGCGGATCGAGGTGGCGTCGAAGGACATCGACGACCTCGCCGACGCGGAGGGCGACCTCATCTACGTCAGTTTCGACGGGCCGGGCGGCCTCGAGCACGGCACGTCGGTGATGGACTCCGACGCCTGGCACGACCTCGGGGCGGTCACCGACAGCCGCGTCTTCGCGGTCGACGACGAGGTGTGGAACGCCGGCAACGGGGTCGTCGCGGCTCGCGCCGTCCTCACCGACCTGCAGGAAAGCCTCAACGGGTACGTCAGCTAGGAGTCTTCGATGCCGGTACCGGAATTCGTTGCGGCGCTACGGGAACACGTCGGGCACGCCCCGCTGTGGCTGCCCGGCGTCAGCGCAGTCCTCCGCGACGACGACGGCCGACTTCTCCTCACCCGGCGTGCCGACAACGGCCTGTGGGCCGTCGTCTCCGGGATCCTCGAACCCGGCGAGGAGCCCGGCCCGGCAATACTGCGGGAGATCCGCGAGGAGACCGGGCTCGAGGCGGAACTGGTGCGCGTCGTCAGCGTCGGCGCCGCCGGCCCCGTCACCTATCCCAACGGCGACATCGCCGCATACCTCGACGTGTGCTTCGTCGCCCGCGTCGTGTCCGGTGAGGCCCGCGTCGCCGACGACGAGAATCTCGACGTGCGGTGGTTCTCCCCCGACGCCCTGCCGTCCGACATGACCGCGTCGTCGAAGCGGCGCATCGCGACTGCGCTGCGCGACGACCAACGAACGTGGTTCGCTCGGGACTGAACACTCAGGGAGGGCTCAGCCCTGCGCCGTCTCCCACAGCCCCATGACGTTGCCCTCGGTGTCCCGGAAGTAGGCGGCGAACCCCATCTCCCCCACCGGTTGTTTCGCCGAGACCGTCGCGCCGCCCAACGACTCGATCTTGGCCAGCGCCGCGTCGATGTCGTCGACGTTGACGGTGATCACCGGACCGGTCGGGGACTGCTCCGCACGCTCGAACATGCCGCCCCCGATGTACCCCGGCTCGGCGGGCATCCCCGATTCCGCGACGGGCCCGGTAGCCACGCCGGTGTACTTCATCTCGGGCATCTCGGTGAGGTTCCAGCCGAACGCCTGCCGGTAGAAGTTGCGGGCCCGGTCACCGTCGTCGAACGGGACCTCGAAATGCACTACTCGACCACTCATTGCCGTCTCCTCGAATCTTCGTAGGTGTCGTCTCGTCGGCTGAGTTGCACTGATTCGACAGTAGGCGCCGCGCCCCGACGACCACAATGCCCCGGCCGAAACCCCGCTCCCCCCATTGCCTTTCACGGCTCGATCCGGCACCCTTCTCCGGTGACCACACCAGGGTTCGACGCGAGCACCACCCCGGACACGGCGCCGACGCATGGGGAGGTTCCAGACAAACACGGCGACTCGGGCGACCCTCGCTATCCGTCGCCACGCCAACTGCGCGAGGTGATCGCGTTTGCGTTCGACTGGCTCCTGCACATCGTGGTCGGCCTTGTCGCGATGACCGTGTTCCTGGACATCCCCGCCGTCGCGGACTGGGCGGCGCCGGCTCTGGTCATCGGCTGGATCGCCGCGTCGCTGCTGCAGCGCGTCGTCGCCCAGCGGATCGTGCACACGACCCTCGGCAAGGCGCTGTTCGGCCTGTGCGTGATCCGCCCGTCCGACGGGCAGTGGCCGACGCTCGGCTACCTGCTGAAGTGGTGGCTCCTGGGGGCGCTCGACTTCGTGGCGACGATCTCGAGCAGCCCCTGGACCAGCGACTACGACAACGGGCCGACCGTCGTGAGGCGCCGCGACGTCGTGGCCCTCCGAACCGCCCTCTGAAACGCCGAAGGCCGAATGTCACACCGGTTCAGTTGGTCTGAACGGATGTGACATTCGGCCACAGCGGGTGGTCCGGAACTAGAAGTCCCAGTCCTCGTCCTCGGTGTTGACGGCCTTGCCGATGACGTAGCTCGAACCGGACCCCGAGAAGAAGTCGTGGTTCTCGTCAGCGTTCGGCGACAGGGCGGACAGGATCGCCGGGTTGACGTCCGTCTCGTCCTTCGGGAACAGGCCCTCGTAGCCGAGGTTCATCAGCGCCTTGTTGGCGTTGTAGCGCAGGAACTTCTTAACGTCCTCGGTGAGCCCGACCTCGTCGTACAGGTCCTGCGTGTACTCGACCTCGTTGTCGTACAGCTCGAACAGCAGCTCGAACGTGTAGTTCTTGAGCTCCTCGCGCTCGGCCTCGGTGATCTGCTCGAGTCCGCGCTGGTACTTGTAGCCGATGTAGTAGCCGTGCACGGCCTCGTCGCGGATGATCAGGCGGATCATGTCGGCCGTGTTGGTGAGCTTGGCGCGCGACGACCAGTACATCGGGAGGTAGAAGCCCGAGTAGAACAGGAACGACTCGAGCAGCGTCGAGGCGACCTTACGCTTGAGCGGGTCGTCACCCTTGTAGTAGTCGAGGACGATCTGCGCCTTGCGCTGCAGGTTCGGGTTCTCCTCCGACCAGCGGAACGCGTCGTCGATCTCCCGGGTGGTGCACAGCGTGGAGAAGATCTGCGAGTAGCTCTTCGCGTGCACTGACTCCATGAACGCGATGTTGGTGAGCACGGCCTCCTCGTGCGGGGTGACCGCATCGGGGATCAGGCTCACGGCGCCGACGGTGCCCTGGATGGTGTCCAGCAGCGTCAGGCCGGTGAACACGCGCATCGTGAGCTGCTGCTCGTTCGGCGTGAGAGTGGCCCACGACTGGATGTCGTTGGACACCGGCACCTTCTCCGGCAGCCAGAAGTTGCCGGTGAGGCGGTCCCACACCTCGGCGTCCTTGTCGTCGGGCACGCGATTCCAGTTGATCGCCGACACGCGACTGACCAGCTTGATCTTCTCGCTCACGATTCCCTCACTTCGTTCAAGCTCTTCACTACCGTCACAGCATGCACGAGACGCAACCCTCGACCTCGGTGCCCTCGAGTGCCATCTGACGCAGGCGGATGTAGTACAGCGTCTTGATTCCCTTGCGCCACGCGTAGATCTGCGCGCGGTTGACGTCACGCGTGGACGCGGTGTCCTTGAAGAACAGCGTCAGCGACAGGCCCTGGTCGACGTGCTGCGTGGCAGCGGCGTAGGTGTCGATGATCTTCTCGTACCCGATCTCGTACGCGTCCTGGTAGTACTCCAGGTTGTCGTTGGTCAGGTAGGGCGCCGGGTAGTAGACGCGACCGATCTTGCCTTCCTTGCGGATCTCGATCTTCGCGGCGACCGGGTGGATCGAGCTGGTGGAGTTGTTGATGTACGAGATCGATCCGGTGGGCGGGACGGCCTGCAGGTTCTGGTTGTAGATGCCGTACTTCTGCACCGACGCCTTGAGCTCGCGCCAGTCGTCCTGCGTCGGGATGTGCACGCCGGCGTCGGCGAACAGCTGACGCACCCGCTCGGTGGCGGGCTCCCACACCTGGTCGGTGTACTTGTCGAAGTACTCGCCCGACGCGTACTTGGACTGCGGGAAGCCCTTGAAGTGGGTGCCGCGCTCCTTCGCGATCTCGTTCGACGCACGGACCGCGTGGAACACGACCGTGTAGAAGTAGATGTTCGTGAAGTCGACGCCCTCTTCGGAGCCGTAGTGGATCCGCTCACGAGCGAGGTAGCCGTGCAGGTTCATCTGCCCCAGGCCGATCGCGTGAGAGTCGTTGTTGCCCTGCTCGATCGACGGCACCGAGTAGATGTGCGTCTGGTCCGAGACGGCGGTGAGCGCACGGATCGAGGTCTCGATCGTCTTCGCGAAGTCGGGCGAGTCCATCGTCAGCGCGATGTTCAGCGAGCCGAGGTTGCACGAGATGTCCTTGCCGACATGGCTGTAGGACAGGTCGTCGTTGAACGTCGACGGCGTCGAGACCTGCAGGATCTCCGAGCACAGGTTCGAGTGCGTGATCTTGCCCTCGATCGGGTTCGCCCGGTTCACCGTGTCCTCGAACATGATGTACGGGTAGCCCGACTCGAACTGCAGCTCGGCGAGGGTCTGGAAGAACTCGCGCGCCTTGATCTTCGACTTGCGGATCCGCTTGTCGTCGACCATCTCGTGGTACTTCTCGCTGACGTTGACGTCCGCGAACGGCACACCGTAGATGCGCTCGACGTCGTACGGCGAGAACAGGTACATGTCCTCGTTCTTCTTCGCGAGCTCGAACGTGATGTCCGGGATCACGACGCCCAGCGACAGCGTCTTGATGCGGATCTTCTCGTCCGCGTTCTCGCGCTTGGTGTCGAGGAACCGGTAGATGTCCGGGTGGTGGGCGTGCAGGTACACCGCGCCGGCACCCTGACGGGCACCGAGCTGGTTGGCGTACGAGAACGAGTCCTCGAGCAGCTTCATGATCGGGATGACGCCCGAGCTCTGGTTCTCGATCTTCTTGATCGGGGCGCCGTGCTCACGAACATTGCTGAGCAGCAACGCAACTCCGCCGCCGCGCTTGGACAGCTGCAGCGCCGAGTTGATGGAGCGACCGATGGACTCCATGTTGTCCTCGATGCGCAGCAGGAAGCACGAGACGGGCTCGCCGCGCTGCTTCTTGCCGGAGTTGAGGAACGTGGGGGTCGCCGGCTGGAAGCGTCCGGCGATGATCTCGTCGACCAGTTCGGTCGCGAGGGTCTCGTCACCGGCGGCGAGGGTGAGGGCGACCATGCAGACGCGGTCCTCGAAACGCTCGAGGTAGCGCTTACCGTCGAACGTCTTGAGGGTGTAGGAGGTGTAGTACTTGAAGGCACCGAGGAACGTCGGGAAGCGGAACTTCTTCGCGTACGCGCGGTCGATGAGCGACTTCACGAACTCGCGCGAGTACTGGTCGAGCACCTCGGGCTCGTAGTAGTTCTCCTTGACCAGGTAGTCGAGCTTCTCGTCCAGGTTGTGGAAGAAGACCGTGTTCTGGTTGACGTGCTGGAGGAAGTACTGGTTGGCCGCCTCACGGTCCTTCTCGAACTGGATCTCCCCGTTCGGGCCGTACAGGTTCAGCATCGCGTTGAGCGCGTGGTAGTCCAGCTCTCCCGCCGACGCGTCGGGTCGTGCCGCAGCGCGCTCTACACTCCCAGACGGGGCTGAATCTGTGATGGTCGGTGCCACTGTTCACTCTCCATGAATTGTTCGAGGCCGTCGCGGACAGCCTGGACGTCCTCGGCTGTCCCCATCAGTTCGAAGCGGTACAGGTACGGGACCCGACACTTCTGGGAAACGATGTTCCCCGCGTAGCAGTAGGACTCGCCGAAGTTCGTGTTGCCGGCAGCAATCACCCCTCGGATGAGGGAGCGATTGTGCGTGTTGTTGAGGAATTTGATGACCTGCTTGGGCACGTAGCTCGTGTCGCGACCCATCGCCGTGGTCCCACCACCGTAGGTGGGCAGGATCAGGACGTACGGTTCGTCGACTTCGAACGTGCCTTCACGGTCGTGAATTGGAATACGCGTAGCGGGGACACCGAGTCGTTGAACGAATCGGTGTGTGTTCTCCGAGACGCTGGAGAAGTACACCAGCGAAGCCATCGGCATTCACCATTTCATTCGTGGATCATCCCCGCGGCACCGCCGCGCGGCGGCTCAAGCAGCGTTTGCGGTGAGGTCCTTGATGCGGTCCGGACGGAAGCCCGACCAGTGATCGTCACCGGCCACCACGACGGGGGCCTGGAGGTATCCGAGCGCCATCACGTAGTCACGCGCTTCGGGGCTCTCGGAGATGTCGACGACGTCGTATTCGAGACCGGCCTTGTCGAGGGCGCGGTAGGTGGCATTGCACTGAACGCAGGCGGGCTTGGTGTAGACGGTGATGCTCATATTGGTCCCTCTTTCCAACGGCCTGACGAGCTTTGGTTGTGCACTGTTCACGCCGAGGATTGGGCCTCATCTCGAACCCGGGATCCGTTTCGTTCCCGTTGTGCCCCCTCGGCTGTGTAGACACTACACCTTGTGGCCGACAGATACGCACAGCGCGAGATCTTGTGAGTTGCACTCGTGGAATTCCCAGGTCGACACCCCGCGGAGGGATCGATTCAGGAGGCCTTCGGCGTGTCGCGGGTCACAGGTTCGGCCGTGATTTCCGGCACATCCGCCGCGCCGCGCAGCGAGGGGCCCAGGTCGGCGCGCGCACCCCGCCCACCGAGTCCGCGGCGCTCCCCCGTGCGTCGTTCCGCGCGGCCACCAGGACTCCGGCGCACGTCACGCGCGTCGAGATCGCCCGCCCGCAAACGACACGCCGAAGCGCGACACGCGGAACGGGGAACGGAACCCGCACGACGATGCCCGTCGACACCCCCGATCGGGCGTTAACTGAACGATAACCGCACTCCGGCCGGCGGCACTGCGACCGGCGCGCTGTGCCAGGGTTGCCCCGTGCCCTCGACCCCGAACCCCTACTGCTTCGCGGCAGTGTCGCGCGTCGCACGTGTCACGCCGAACATGCAGCGGATCACACTGTCCGGTGGCGACCTGACGCGATTCGTCTCGAGCGGCGACCCCGACGAGCGCCTTCTCGTCGTGTTCCCGGACTACGGCGAGGATCGGCCGCCGCAGCCGCAGCCGATCGGCGACGTATTGGACTACCCCGCGGACGGGCCACGGCCCGAGATGCGCAGTTACACGGTCCGGCGTTGGAACGCCGAGACCTGCGAGATGGACATCGACTTCGCGGTCCACGACGGCGGCGCAGCGGTGCGGTGGGCCATGCAGGCGCGGCCTGGCCAGGTCCTCGGGGTGACGACGGCGTCGGGCTGGTACCGGCCGCCCGCCGGGACCGCGTGGCAACTCCTGATCGCGGACATGACCGCGCTGCCCGCGGTGGGCCGCATCGTCGAGGAACTCGCGCCCGGCACCCGCGTGCACGTGGTGGCCGAGGTCACGACGGCCGCCGACGAACAGCACCTCGAGACGGCCGGCGACGTCACCTACACGTGGGTGCACGGGTCGGGCAACGGCGTCGGCCCGAGCGCCCTCGCGAGCACCGCCGGGAAGTGGGTCCACCCCGGCGGCCTCGGGTACGTCTGGTTCGCCGGCGAGGCGGGGCACTCGCGTGAGGTGCGCCGCTGGCTGCGGCACGAACTGGGCTGGCCGACCGAGCGTTACGACGTCATCGGGTACTGGCGCGCCCACAAGGAGGCGTGGACCGCTCGCTACGAGCAGGTGCGCGAGCGGATCGAGGCGGCCCAGACCACGGCGCTGGCGGCGGGCGGCGACTTCGCCGCGGTCCGCGACGCCGTTGACGCAGCGATGGATCAGGCCGGGCTGTAACCGTCCCCGAAACACCGAATGTCACACGCGTTCAGTTGGATTGAACGCATGTGACATTCGGCCGGACGCCGCGGGTGATCCGAGGGATCAGGCGCTGACGAGCGCCTTGGACGCGTCGACGAGGGCGGCGACGACGGCGCCGACCTGCTGGGCGACCTCGGCGTTCTCACGCGGGTGCTGGTCGCCGAACTTCTGGATGGTGCCGCCGATGGACAGCTCGGCCGCGAGGACGTTGCCGCCGGCGACGCCGAGGGCCTTGCGGGTGTCGTCGTGCGCCCACTTCGCGGCGTTGGGGCTCGGGGAGGCGCTGATGACGGCGACCGGCTTGTCCTTGACGGCGCCGGCGCCGTAGGGACGCGAGAGCCAGTCGATGGCGTTCTTCAGGACGGCGGGAACGGTGCCGTTGTACTCCGGGGTGACCAGGAGCAGGGCGTCGGCCTCGGCGGCCGCGGCACGCAGTTCGTCGACACCGGCGATCGTGGCGCCGGGGACGTCGACGTCCTCGTTGTAGAAGGGCAGGTTGCCCAGGCCTTCGAAGATCGTCAGCTCGACGCCCTCGGGGGCGACGGCTGCGGCAGTCTCGGCGACCTGACGGTTGACGGAGCCGGCGCGCAGGCTGCCGACCAGGACGAGAACGCGGGTGTCAGACATGACGGGATTCCTTCGTGGTGCGATAGTTGAAGCTGCAACAGGTATAGCACCACAAACGGACCGCGGTCCACTTGTATTCCCGCTGGGCTACGATGCGTTGCGTGAACAGCCCCCTGCTTCCGCTGGTGGACGCCGAGATCCCCGAGCGATGTGACGCCGCCCGCAATCGGCGACTCCTCCTCGACGCGGCGGCCGAACTCGTCGCCGAACGGGGCGTGGACGCGGTCACGATGGAGGCCGTCGCGGCGAAGGCCGGCGTCGGCAAGGGCACCGTGTTCCGACGGTTCGGAAGCCGCTCGGGCCTGATGAACGCGCTGCTCGACCACACCGAGCGCGAGCTGCAGCAGGCGTTCATGTTCGGTCCCCCGCCGCTCGGCCCCGGAGCGGACCCGATCGTCCGGCTGATCGCGTTCGGACGCGCCCGACTCGACATGGTGACCGTGCAGGGCGACGTGCTGCGTGCGGCGGAGGACTCCCCCGAGTTCCGCTACTCGAACCCCGCACGCGCCGTGAGCCTGCGGCACATCGTGACCCTGCTCACCGACGCGGGCGTCGACGGCGACGTCGAACTGCTGGGCGCCGCACTGCTCGCGCCGCTGGAAGCGAGCCTGGTGCTGCACCAGATCCGCGTCGCCGGGATGCCGCACCGACGCGTCGCCGACAGCTGGGAGGACCTGGCGCGCAGGATCACCGGTACGAGCCGCGCCTCCGGATAGGGTGTGGCCATGCGCACGCTTCCGGTCGCTCTCGCCCTCCTGTGTGCCGCCACGCTGACCGCGTGCGGCGACACGGCCGACGGTGCCGACGCCGGTTCCACCGCCGAGACGTCGGCGGCGTCGACTCCCGCCTCGCCCGCCGACGCGCTGTGGGGCCGGACGTTCCTCTCGACGTCCGTGACCGGATCGACGATCCCCGGCGGCGGCCCGCTCGAGGTTGCTTTCCCGGAGCGGGATCACATCGCCATGAGCGCCGGCTGCAACCGCGGCGTGGGCAGCGTCGACCTCGGCGGCGGCACCGTGAAGACCGGCCCGATCGCGACCACCATGATGGCCTGCCCCGGCGACCTCGCCGGAGCCGACAAGTGGATGACGGACCTGTTCGCCGCGCAGCCGGCGTGGACGCTGACCGACGACATCCTCACGCTCGCATCGCCGAACATCACCGTCACCCTCGCGGACAAGAAGACCGCCGAACCGGATCGCCCCGTCGTCGGGACCACCTGGCTGGTCGAGTCGTTGATCACTCCGGACGCGGTCGTGACGTCGACCGCGATCGAGACCTCGGCCCCGTCGCTGACGATCGGCCAGGACGGCCAAGCCACCGGTTCCACCGGATGCAACCGCTTCAGCGGCCCCGTCCGGGTCGGCGACAGCACCATCACGTTCGGCAAGCTCGCGACCACCCGGGTCGCGTGTCCCGGCGACGTCGCCGATGTCGAACGGGCGGTGCTGCACGTCCTCGACGGCGAGGTCACCTACGCCGTCGACGGTCCCACCATGGCGCTGACGCGGCCCGACGGCACCGGATTGCAGCTGCGCGGGAACTGACCCGCCGCTACAGCGCGGCGCGCAGCCAGTCGGCGAGCACACGGGCGCTCGCGTCCACCTGCGCGGGCCAGTCCATCGCGGAGTCGTCAGCGTGGTCGCTGACGTGCTTGACCAGTCGGCACCGCGCGCCGAGCTGCGCACACGCGTACGCGATGGCGAAGCCCTCCATGTCGACCAGATCGGCCCGCGCCGCCAGGGCGTCCCGGACCTGCGCGTCGGAGACGAACGAGTCACCCGTCGCCAGGACCGTGCCGTCCCCGTCGTCGAGGTCGATCACGTCGAGCACGGGGTGACCGAGCGACCTCAGCACCGCGCTGCTGATGTCGTGGTTGAGCACCGCCGACGGCACGTACAGGCCGCCGTGGTGGGCGTGCAGGGCACCCGCGGTTCCGATGTTGACCACGAACGGCAGGCGTTCCGGAGGGTACTGCGCGAGGGCGCGGGTGACCGCGACCGCCGCCGCGACCTTGCCGATGCCGGTGACGACGACGTCCAGGCCGTCCGGCACATGCGCCGCCTCCTCCCTGGTGGCGCTCACCACGAGGATGCCGGTGCTGTTCATGAAGGGTCTCCCGAGTTCTGGTCCGGCGCCGTCGGGGCGCCCTGGTCACATCCTGCCGTGACTGTTCACGGCGTCGAGCACCCGACGCTACAGTTCTGCCATGGCGATTCCACGCGCACAGATCATCGAGGAACTCGGCGTCCAGGCGACGATCGACCCCGCCGCCGAGATTCGACGGCGCGTGGACTTCCTCGCGGACTATCTGCGGTCCACCCCGGCCCGGGGCTTCGTGCTCGGAATCAGCGGCGGGCAGGACAGCACCCTCGCGGGACGCCTGATCCAGCTGGCCGCCGAGAAGCTGCGTGCGGAGGGACACGTCGCCGAATTCATCGCGGTGCGGCTGCCGTACGGCACCCAGTTCGACGAGGACGACGCGCAGGTGGCGCTGAAGTTCATCGCGCCCGACCGCTCGCTGACCGTCAACGTCAAGCCGGGCGCCGATGCGACCATCGCCGAGGCGTCGCAGGCCATGCACGATCTCCTCGACGACGGTGACCGGTTGCGAGACTTCGTGCGCGGCAACATCAAAGCGCGCGAACGCATGATGATCCAGTACGCGATCGCCGGCGAGCTCGGCTACCTCGTGGTCGGCACCGATCACGCCGCCGAGGCCCTCACCGGATTCTTCACGAAGTACGGCGACGGTGGTGTGGACGTGACGCCGCTGACGGGTCTGACCAAGCGCCAGGGCGCCGCTCTGCTGGGCGAGCTGGGGGCGCCGGAGAGTACGTGGCAGAAGGTGCCGACGGCGGACCTCGAGGACAACCGCCCGTCGCTCCCGGACGAGGTGGCGCTCGGGGTGACGTACCAGCAGATCGACGACTACCTCGAGGGCAAGGACGTGACCAGCGACATCGCCGACAAGCTGGAGTGGATGTACCGCAACACCCGGCACAAGCGTTCGGTGCCGGTGACGCCGCTCGACACGTGGTGGCGCGAACAACACTGACGAGGTCCTGATGGACAGGGGGACGCTATGACGACATATCTGGTTGCAGGCGGGACGGGGGTCGCGGGCCGGGCTGTGGTGGCCGAACTGGTGCGGCGCGGAGCCTCGGTGCGCGTCCTCAGCCGCCGCGGCGGCGCCAGCGACGGCACCCGGCACGTGGTCGGCGACCTGGTGAGCGGAGACGGACTCGCCGCGGCACTGGACGGCGTCGACATCGTCATCGACACCACCGACGGCAAGACACGACGCGCCCGTGACGTTTTCAGCTTGGGCGCGAGGAACCTGCTGTCGGCGGCCGCGGCGGCGGGCGTCTCGCACGCGGTCCTGCTGTCCATCGTCAACGTCGACCGCGGGCGGTTCACGTACTACCGGGCCAAGACCCGCCAGGAGCGGCTCTACCGGGACGCGCCGCTGCCGACTCGCATCGTGCGGGCGACGCAGTTCCACGAGTTCGTCCCCATGATCTGCGCGCCCTTCGCCCGGATCGGGATCGTTCCCGCCTTCACCTACACCCGGTTCCAGCCGATCGACACCTCCGACGTGGCCCGGGCACTCGTCGACGCGGCGGAGCAGGGGCCCTCGACCGAGCCGACCGTCGTGGGCGGCCCCGAGGTCCTCACGATGCGCGAGATGGCCACCGCGTGGAAGGCCGCCACGGGCACGCGCGGCCGGGTGACGGACATCCGCATCCCGGGCTACATGGGCGAATTCTGGCGCAACGGCTGGAACCTGGTTCCGGACAAGACGTTCGGCACCGTCACGTTCGAGCAGTGGCTGGCGCGGCGCTGACCCGGCTCACCCGCCCGCGAACGGCGGCAGGACGTCCACCTGCGCGCCGACCGGACAGGCCACGTCGCGGGTGAGCTCGGAGTCGACGAGGTAGGCCGCCACCCCGAGGATCTTCTCCATGCGTTCGCCGTAGCGGTCGGCGAGCGCCGCCTGCAGATCCGCGAGATCGGCACCCGCCGGCAACGAGAGCGTCTCCTCCGTCCGGTCGGCGGCCTCAGCCGCCGCCGCGAAGTAGCGCACCTCGACGGTGCACACCGACTCGCGGACCGATACCCCGGACGTCCCCGACACCTCAGCCACCGATCGCTCCCATACTGCGTTGCGGGGGAACGAATCCCGCCGCGTTGATGCCGTGCCCGGCCCACTTGTTCCACATCGCGGCCCGCCACAGCTGCGCGAGCTCCTCGTCGCCGGCCCCGGTCCGCAGCGCGCCGCGCAGATCCACCTCGCGGTCACTGAACAGGCACGACCGGACGGTCCCCTCCGCGGTGAGGCGGGTGCGGTCGCAGTCCGCGCAGAACGAGCGGGTCACCGACGCGATGATCCCCACCGTCGCGGGACCGCCGTTGACCAGCCACTCCTCGGCGGGCGCGGACGGGTCCTCCCGGCCCACCTCGCGCAGCTCGAAGCGGCGCCCGAGCACGTCGAGCAGGCTTCGCGCGTCCACCATGTTCTCGCGGGCCCACTCGTGGTCGGCGTCGAGCGGCATCTGCTCGATGAACCGCAGCCCGCAGCCCGCCTCGAGGCACCACTGCAGCAGATCGGCCGCCCCGTCGAGCGTTTCGGACATCAACACCGCGTTGATCTTCAGCGGTGCGAGCCCGGCGCCCTGCGCGGCCCGGATCCCGGCGAGCACCGAGTCCAGGCGGTCGCGACGAGTGAGCTCGGCGAAGTGGTGCCGGTCGATCGTGTCCAGCGAGACGTTGACCCGGGACAGCCCGGCGCGGGCGAGCGCGTCGGCGCGGTGTTCGAGACCGACCGCGTTGGTGGTCATCGACAGCGGGGTCCCCGGCACGGCCGCCGCGCAGCCGGCGACGATGGTCTCGAGATCGCGGCGCATCAGCGGCTCGCCACCGGTGAACCGGACCTCCCGGACCCCCAGCCGGTGCACCGCGATGCCGACCAGCCGGACGATCTCGGCGGCGGTCAGCAACTGCTGCGACGGAATCGCCGGCAGCCCCTCGGCCGGCATGCAGTACGTGCAACGCAGCGAGCATTTCTCGGTGATCGACACCCGCAGATCCCGGGCGATCCGCCCGAAACCGTCCACCAGTTCGGGCACATCGGGGCGTCCGTCCACGGAAGGCACCGTCGGGGCGCTCGACGCCGACGGCACCGCGGGAATGCCCACGTCCACCACCGTTCGCGTTCGCGTCGCCGTCACCATCCCCCAAGTATGCCGCCGTCCCGGCTCCCGGGTGCAGCGAAGATGCCTAGGATTGGCACTCATGGCACAGGCGCAGCGGCACTCAGGCCAGGGAAGCACCGCACGATCCGTCGCGGACCACGCCGCCGACGTGACCGAACTGCTCGGCCCACTCCTGACCCGGCCGTCCGAGACCGTCCGACTCGACGACGCGCTGGGCCGGGTCCTGTCGTACGACGTCTCCTCCCCCCTCGACCTGCCGCTGTTCCGGAACTCGCAGATGGACGGATTCGCGGTCGATGCCGCGTCGATCGGCTCCGTCCCCGCGACGCTGCCGATCGTGGCGATGGTGCCCGCCGGACCGGCCGAGCCGGCGCCGCACGTACCGGGGACCGCGGTGCGGATCATGACCGGGGCGGTGATGCCCGAGGGCGCGGATGCCGTTGTGCCGGTGGAGGACACCGAGGTGTCGGACGGGAAGGTGACGGTGCAGCGGTCGCGCGGCGTCGGCGACTTCGTCCGCGACCGCGGCAGCGACGTGCGCACCGGCATGCTGCTGCTGCCCGCCGGGACCGTGCTCGAGCCCCGCCACCTGGGGGTGTTGGCGGCGGTCGGGCTGAGTTCGGTGGCGGTGCGGACCCGCCCGCGGGTCGCGGTCCTCACGACGGGAGCCGAACTGGTCGACACGGGCACCACCCCGCGCCCCGGCCAGATCTACGACTCCAACGGACCCGCGCTGGCAGCGAGCCTGCGGGCCGACGGTGCCGAGGTCGCGGTCGTGGACCGTAGCAGCGACGAACCCGACGCCTTCCGCGCGGCGCTGCGGCGCGCGGTCGCGCGGGCCGAACTGGTGATCACGTCCGGTGGGGTCTCGATGGGCGACTACGAGGTGGTCAAGGACGTCCTCACCGAACTCGGCGCACGCTTCGGCCGGGTCGCGATGCAGCCGGGCGGGCCTCAGGGCCTGGCGCTGGTCGACGAGATCCCGGTCCTGACGTTCCCCGGGAACCCGGTCAGCACGATGGTGTCGTTCGAGGTGTTCCTGCGTCCGCTGCTGCGCCGGGCGGGCGGGCTGCCGCCGATCCCCCGCGAGGACGCCGTCCTCGCCCACGACGTCACGTCGGTGCCGGGCAAACGCCAGTTCCTGCGCGGCCGGCGCACCGACTCCGGTGTCGAGGTGGTCTCCGGTCCGGGCTCGCACCTCGTGGCGGCGCTGGCGTGGGCCGATGTCCTGATTGATCTGCCCACCGAGGTGACCTCCCTGGCGGCGGGCGAACGAGTGAAGGTGTGGCCCCTGTAGTGACCGAGTACAACACGAGCGAACTGAGCCACCTCGACGGCGAAGGCCGCGCCCGGATGGTGGACGTGAGCGCCAAGGCGGACACCACACGCGTCGCGGTCGCCGCCGGCGAACTGGTCACCACCCCGGAGGTGGTGGCGCTGGTCCGCGCCGACGACATGCCGAAGGCGGACGTCCTGGCGACCGCCCGGATCGCCGGCATCGCCGGGGCGAAGAAGACGTCCGAGCTGATCCCCCTGTGCCACCAGTTGGCGCTGTCCTCGGTGAAGGTCGAGTTCGGGTTCACGGAGTCGTCGATCACGATCGAGGCGACCGCGAAGACCAAGGGCCCCACCGGTGTCGAGATGGAGGCGCTGACCGCGGTCGCGGTGGCCGGACTCACCCTGCACGACATGGTCAAGGCCGTCGATCCGGCCGCGACGCTCGACGGTGTCCGACTGCTCACCAAGGAAGGCGGCAAGCGAGGCCTGTGGCGGCGCGACGAGCCGCATCGCGCCGAGGCTCCCGCGGCCGGCGGCCCCGAGGTCCGCCTCGGATCGGCGACCGTGCTGGTCGCGTCGACCGGCGGCGCCCGCGGCACCCGCCCGGACACCACCGGCCCGGCCATCGCCGAGTGGCTCACCGCCCGCGGTCACACCGTCCGCGGCCCGCTGGTCTACGCCGACGCCGACATCGCCGCCGGGCTCGCCGACGCGATGTCCGACGCCCCCGCTCTGGTGATCACGACGGGCGGGACGGGCGCCTCCCCCACCGACGCGACCCCGGAGGCGACGCGCGCGGTGCTGGACCGGGAGCTGCCCGGGATCTCGGAGGAGATGCGCCGACGCGGGACGAAGGTGACCCCCCACGCGTCGCTCAGTCGCGGGCTGGCGGGGTTGTCGGGCCGCACGCTGATCGTGAACCTGCCGGGCTCGCCGGGCGGGGTGAAGGACGGGCTGTCGGTGCTGGATCCGATCCTCGAGCACCTGCTCGCGCAGATCGCCGGCGGAGGTGTGCACGATGCGTGAACTGCTGGCAAGCATCTCGGCCGAGCCGCTCGATCCCGCGGCCGTCGACGCCGCGGTGTCCGGGCCCGAACACGGGGCCGTGGTCGTCTTCACCGGGGTCGTCCGCGACCACGACGGCGGCCGGTCGGTGTCGGCGCTCGAGTACCAGGCGCATCCGGACGCCGAAAGGTTCCTCCGCCAGTGCTGCGCGCAGGTGTCCGAGCGGACCGGGCTGCCCGTCGCCGCCGTGCACCGCGTGGGGCAACTCACGATCGGGGATCTGGCGCTGGTCGCGGCGGTCGCCGCACCGCATCGCGCGGAGGCGTTCGCGGCGTGCGCCGAGCTGGTCGAACGGATCAAGGCCGAGGTACCGATCTGGAAGCGTCAGCGGTTCACCACCGGGGTCTCCGAGTGGGTGGGCCTGTAGCCGACCGCGGCGCCCCAACGCGGTATGGTGGCAGCAACTGGACGCCCCTCGAAGGGCGTCCAGCGTCGTAGAACGCTTCATTTCTCGAGCATGTCTTGCGACGCTCGATCTTGCCCACCGGCAAAGTCGCCATCTTGTGCAGGCCGCGCGCCGGGGCATCTCCCGCCGCGGGCATGCATGACGTATGCCCGAAAGGCACCGAGAGTCTTGTCCACCAGCGTTACCTCCCCCTCCGTCGAATCCGCCTCCTTCGCGTCCCTGGGTGTTCCGGCCCCGATCGTCGCGGCACTGGCCGACGGCGGGATCACCGCACCGTTCCCCATCCAGCTCGACACCCTGCCCGACACCCTCGCGGGCCGGGACGTCCTCGGCCGCGGCAAGACCGGCAGCGGCAAGACTCTCGCCTTCTCGATTCCCCTCGCGGCCCGGTTGGCCGGCGGCAAGCGTCGCGCGCGCCGTCCCCGCGGGCTGGTCCTCGCGCCCACCCGCGAACTGGCGACGCAGATCACCGCGACCCTCGAACCGCTGGCGAAGGCCCTCGGTCTGCGGGTGACCACGATCTTCGGCGGCGTATCCCAGCACCGACAGGTGAACGCGCTCGAGTCCGGCGTCGACATCGTCGTCGCGTGCCCGGGCCGGCTCGAGGACCTGATGAAGCAGGGCTTCGTCACGCTCGACGATGTCGAGATCACGATCCTCGACGAGGCCGACCACATGGCCGACCTCGGGTTCCTGCCGGGCGTCACCCGCATCCTCGCGGCGACGCCGAAGGGCGGTCAGCGGCTGCTGTTCTCGGCGACGCTGGACAACGGCGTCGACAAGCTGGTCAAGCGCTTCCTGGAGAACCAGGTGCTGCATTCGGTGGACGAGGCGAACTCGCCGGTCGCCGCGATGACCCATCACGTGTTCGACGTCACCGGCGTGGACGTGAAGAAGGAGCTCGTGCACAAGCTGGCGTCGGGCCAGGGTCGACGGATCCTGTTCATGCGCACCAAGCATCAGGCCCGCAAGCTCGCCCGACAGCTCACCGAGGCCGGGATCCCGTCAGTGGATCTGCACGGCAACCTGTCGCAGAACGCGCGTGACCGGAACCTGGCCGCGTTCTCCGAGGGTTCGGCGCGTGTCCTGGTCGCCACCGACGTCGCGGCGCGCGGTGTCCACGTCGACGAGGTGGAACTCGTCGTGCACGTCGATCCGCCCGCCGAGCACAAGGCGTACCTGCACCGGTCGGGCCGCACCGCGCGGGCCGGCAGCGCCGGCGACGTCGTGACCATCGTGCTGCCGGACCAGCGCAAGGACCTGTCGGTGCTGATGCGCAAGGCCGCGATCAAGGTGACGCCGGTCCAGGTGACCGCCGAGTCCGAGCACGTGATCCGACTCGTCGGCGAGCCCGCGGCGCACGTCCCGCCGGCCCCGAAGCCGGAGAAGACCGAGGGCACCGGACGCCGCGGCGGGCAGCGCCCGGGCCGCGGCGCTCGGGGCGGTCAGGCCCGGCAGAACGGCCAGGGCCGACAGGAATCGCGCGGCAGCGGTCAGGGCCGCCAGGAGTCGCGCGGCAGCGGTCAGGGCCGCCAGGAGTCGCGCGGCAGCGGTCAGGGTTCGCGCGGCCGGGGCCCGCGGACCGAGGGACGCGCGGAGGGCGCGGGCGGCGGCTCACGCCGCCGCCGCGGCTGACCCTTCCCTCAGAAGCGCTCCCAGTGGATGGCGTCGGCGAGCTGCCGACGGTTCCGCCAGCCGAAGCGCTCGAGATCGGGCACCTCCTGGAACTGGTCGACCTTGCCGACGCACAGCCACGCGATCGGCCGCACCGGCGCGGGGATGCCGAGCAGTTCGGTGAGGTACTCCTCGTCGTAGAACGACACCCAGCCGACGCCGATGTTCTCGGCCGCCGCGGCGAGCCACAGGTTCTGGATCGCCAGCACCGCCGAGAACAGTCCGGTGTCGTCGATGGTGTGCCGGCCCAGGATGTTCTGGCCGCCGCGCGACGGGTCGTACGTGACGGCGATGCCCGTGCCACTCTCCCGGATGCCCTCGATCTTGATGGGGTCGAACGTCTTTCGACGGTCCTCCGGTAACGAGTCCGCGAAGGCCTTGCGGCGGCCGGCGACGTGCTGGGCGAAGGTGTCGAGGGTGTCGGGGTTGCGGACGACGATGAAGTCCCACGGCTGGGTGTTGCCGACGCTCGGCGCCGCGTGCGCCGCGCCGAGAACGCGCTGCAATGTTTCGTCCGGGATCAGTTCGCCGTTGAACTCGGCGCGGACGTCACGGCGTCGGCGGATGGCTTCGTACACGGAAACGAGAGATTCGGTCACGACTCCACGGTAGCCGCCGCGGAATTAGCGGCTGTCGGGGTCCGGTCAGGCGTCGACGGTGTAGCGGTGCACACCCATCATCATGTCGGCGTCCAGACCCTCCGCCTCGGGCACGGCGCAGGCGTCGAGCAGAGCGTCGATCGACTCGGGGTCCAGGTCGGTGCCGATGACGACGAGTTCCGTGCGGCGGCCCTCGCCCGCCTCCCATCGCTGCGGATGGAAGGCGATGTGGTCGCCCACCACCTGCAGCAGGAACTTGTGCTGATGCCCACGAACGCCGAAGTACACGTAGCCCTTGATCCGGTAGACGCCGGCGGGCTGCTTCTCGAGGAACGCGACGAGCCGCCGCGGGTGCATCGGCAGCTCCGCCGTGAACGTCACGCTCTGGTACATCGCGTGGATGTGGTCGTCGTGGTGCCCGCCGCACTCGCCGCACGTGTCGTCGGTGGCGGCGAGCAACTCGTCGAACGTCAGCTGCTCGCCGGGCTCCGGTCCGCGGCGCGGCCGGCGGTCGAACAGGAGGCCCGGGTCCACCCGCCCCTGTGTTGTGGAGACCACCGCGGCGCGCGGATTGATCCGGCACACGTCGCTGAGCAGGGTGTCGTGCTCGTCCTCGCCGATGCGGTCGGTCTTGTTGAGCACCACCAGGTCTGCGATCGCGACGTGCTGGTCGAGCTCCGGGTGCCGGTCCCGGCTGCTCTGGTACTCGGCCCCGTCGACGAGCATGACCAGTCCGCCGTAGGTGATGTACGGGTTCTCGCTGCCCAGGACGAGGCGAATCATGTTGCGCGGCTCCGCCAGACCACTCGCCTCGACGACGATGACGTCGATCTCCGAGGTGCGGTGCGCCAGCTTGTCGAGCATCTCGTCCATGTCGCTGACGTCCACGGCGCAGCACATGCAGCCGTTGCTGAGCGCCATCATCGAGTCGACCTGACCGGCGACCATCATCGAGTCGATGTTCACCGACCCGAAGTCGTTGACGATCACGCCGATCCGGGTGCCGCCGTTGTTGCGCAGCAGGTGGTTGAGCAGGGTCGTCTTCCCGGAACCGAGGAACCCGGCCACCACGACGACAGGGATCGACCGCGGACTCCGCTTCTTCGCCACCCCGACCTCCGCGCCGCCGACAACACCGACCGGCCATCGTACTAGCCTCGAGGCTGGATATTTTGACGGGATTGTGGGGAATTACGACCCCGGATCGAGGGAGGCGATGATCCGACAGCCACGAGACTGCCGCGCGTCCTCACCGACCGCGGTCGCCGAGACCTTCGCCGACCTGGCGACCGTCGGCCCGTACTTCACCGTCACCACCGGCGAGCCCGGCCCGGGACTCTGGCGCCCCACCGGACGCCTGTACGACGATGCGGAGACCCTCGCCACCGTCGTCACCCACGTGGGCGCGCAGATCGACACCGACGAGCAGCGGGTCGCCGCGTCGACGCTGCTCATGGGCTACGCCGCGCGGCTGTGGTCGGTCACGCTCGGCTCGATCGTGCGAGGGCGACTGCTCCCTGTGCTCGATCCCGAACATCTGTTGTGGCGCGAGGATCGGGGCCGAATCGACCTGCACCTGCGTGACCCCCGCGGCATGGAGGGCGGGGACATGACTGCGCTCGCGCGAGACATGGTGCTGGACCGACACCTCGTGCCCCTGATCGCCGCAATCCGAGCCGTCGCACCGATGTCGGATCTGGTGCTGTGGGGCGATGCGGCCTCGGCATTGATCGGCTCCGCTCGGATCCTCGACGGCAGGACTCACACCACGGCCATCACCGCCGCCGAGCGGATTCTCGCCGATCACCGCCTGACACACATGATCGAGTGGACAGATGCCGGCCACCGTCGCCGCAGTTGTTGCCTGTTCTACCGGACACCCGATGCCGGCTACTGCAGCGACTGCGTGCTGATCCCGCAGAGCGCCGACTCGCACCCCGACCAGCTCGGATGACGGTAGTACCGCAACGAATTACGTTGCGGTACTACCGTTTCCGACTCAGAGCTCGACGACTCCGACTAGCTCGAACCCGAGCACGAGCTACCGGTGCAGGGCTTCTGCCCCGCGAACAGCGCCGCGACGAACGGCGTGCTGTCCTTCTCCGACGCCGGCACGGTGCCGAGGTGATCGGTCGGGTAGGTGCGGAACGCGAAGTCGACACCGTTCACGGCGAGGTCGGCTGCCAGCTTGAAGGTCAGCGGCGCGGGGACGTCGACGTCCTGCAGGCCCTGGCCGATGAAGATCGGCTTGTCGTAGCCGCTCGTCGGCACCGTGAGGATGTTCCGCGCGGCACCGACGATCTCGTCGTCCAGCGGCTTCGACAGCAGCTGACCGATCGAGACGTCGGCGTACTTCGCCTTCGCGTCGGAGTAGCAGAGGTTGACCTCGACGTCGTCGAGGATGGTCCGGCCGAGCGGGGTCAGGTACGAGTTCACGTCGACGTCCGGAAGGGCCGCGCGCAGGCCGTCGAGCACGTTGGCGATGTAGACCGTGGTGCCCTTGAGTGGGAGCTTCGGGAACGCCGGGCCGCCCAGCGGGAGCAGGTTCTCGATGTTCGACGGCACTCCGGTCGCGACGGCGCCGCGATAGTCGAGCTCGGGGGCGTACCCGGTGGCCAACCGGGCGGTGAACATCGTCGCCTGGCCACCCTGCGACTGCCCCATCGCCACCCACTTGTCGGACAGCGACGGCTCGGTGGACCGGGCGGCGCGCACCATGTCGATCACGCTGTGCGCGGCCGAGCGGCCGTCGAGGTACGGGTGCACACCGGGCGTACCGAGGCCCACGTAGTCGGTTGCGACCACGGCGTAACCCTGGGACAACCAGTGCCCCAAGCTCTTCACCGTCCGGTCCAGCGGCGGCTTGGAGCTGGGCGCGCACTGATCGGCGACGCCCGTCGTGCCGTGCGCGTACGAGACGACGGGCCAACCGCCCTCGGGAGCGTTGCCTTCCGGGACGTAGACCACGCCGGTGCTGAGCATCGGCGCGTCCTGCGGCCCCTGCGACCAGTACGTCAGCAGCGACGCCTTCGCCACCCCCGGGAGCCAGCGGTCGGCCGGCAGCTCGCTGACCTGGGTCACCATCCCCGGAGCCTCGGTCGCGGGGGCAGCCGTCGCGGGCGCGGCGGCTGCCGCCACTGCCACAGCAGCAGCGCCCGCCGCCACCAGGAATGTCCGTAGTCGACTGGTCACGTGATTCTCCTCACTGTCGTTCCGTGCGCGAATCGCACACCGCGACACCGGAAACGACAGCTGGACGCGGAGTGCGCCAGGCCACTCTCGCGCCGGCACACAGACCTTAAAGTAGCCTTACCGACCGGTCAAGCAATTCGGGTCGAGCTATGCCCGCGATCGACTACTGGACAATCTGCGACCTAGACGCGAGTGCCGCGCCACCGCTCGACACGCGCGGCGAGTTCGTCGCGCAGCAACGCGAAGGCCTCATCGACCCGCTCGCGGTCACCGGTGCCGAGCAGGTCCAGCGACAGACCCCGCATCTGTGCGAGGAGGAGGGTCGCCGTCGGCGTGACCTGCCCGTCGGGGCACCCGGCTCCCCGCAGGCCGGCCTCGAGGGCGGACACCCACTGCCCGACGAACCGGTCGAGAAAGCGCTCGTACCGCTCAGGTTCGAGCACGGCCTGGACATAGATCTCGAGCATCACCCGGAACCGGCGCAGGACCGGCTCGGAGGTGCGATCTGCCCACCACGCCGTCAACAGTGCGAGCGGATCGTCTGCGGCGCCCGAGAGCAGGGCCGGCGGTATCGACTCGCGCCGCATGTTCTCGATGACCTCGGCGAGGAGATTCTCCTTGGTGCCGAAGTGATGCAGGAGCGACGCGTGCGACACCCCGATCTGCTTCGCGAGGGGGCGCATCGACAGCCCTGCAACGCCGTTCTCGATGACGTACTCGGTGATTGCGCTGAGAAGTTCGTCACGCCGGCCCGCGTAGCGCAGACTGCGCCCGTCAACCTGCATGTCCACTGGTTCGGAAGGCGGCACGCGCACCAGCGTACGCACCCGAATCCGGGACCCCGACGTCCCACTGAGCGGTCCTGCCGACCCGCCGACGTGCCTCACGCCACAAATTGCACTACAGTTCAAAAAGTTGCCCCTCCCCCCTGGGCAGCAACGGCGCTCACCCGGCGATTCCCCCCCCCTGCCCGGGTGAGCCGTCGGGTGGTGGCGTGTGAGATGACTCCACGCCACCACCTGGCACCGTCTGCGAGGATTCGCTGATGATCCTCGAGCACGCGCCTCTGCAGGTGAAGCCCGGACACACGGCCGAGTTCGAGTCGGCGTTCGGTCGGGCGAAGCAGATCATCGCCGGGATGCCCGGATTCCGGCGTCTCCGCCTGTCCCGCTGCGTCGAACGCCCCGACGCCTACCTTCTCCTCGTCGAGTGGGACACCCTCGAGGCGCACACCGAGGGGTTCCGGGGCTCGCCCGAGTACCAGGAGTGGCGCCGCCTGCTGCATCACTTCTACGACCCGTTCCCCACCGTCGAGCACTACGAGGACGTCGACTCCGTCTAGCGCCGCACGCAATCCCGTCGCCCGCGACGTCCGGTTCGGCCAGGATGGCTTCCGTGGAATCGGTCGTGATCATGAACGAAGCCGACGCGGGCGAACTGCTGACTCTGCAGCGCGCCGCGTACGTCACCGAGGCGCGGGCGCACGCCGACGCGCAGCTGCCGCCGCTGACGCAGTCGCTCGCGGATCTGGCGGCCGAACTGCGGGACCCCGACGTCCTCGCTCTGGGATTGCGTGGAGAACGCTCCCGGCTCGTCGCGGCGGTGCGCCTCCGTATCGACCCCGCTCACCCCCGCGAGGCCGAACTGGGGCGGTTGGTGGTGGTTCCGGACCTACAGGGCCGCGGGCTGGGGAGCCGGCTCCTGACGCTCGCCGAGCAGCGCGTGCCGGAGTCGGTGACGACGCTGCGACTGTTCACCGGGGAACACAGCGCCGCGAATCTCCGCCTCTACGCGAGGTTCGGCTACGTCGAGTCCCACCGCACCGCAACGCCGGGCGGCTACGACCTCGTCCATCTGGCCAAGGCCGTGCGCTGACGCCGAGGGCCACCTCGATGCGGACGTAGAAAAAACTCCGGGCCACGATCGGATGATCGTGGCCCGGAGTTTCGGAGTGGAGCTAAGGGGACTCGAACCCCTGACCCCCACACTGCCAGTGTGGTGCGCTACCAGCTGCGCCATAGCCCCGTGTTGAGTTGTTCTCTGCGCTTCCGGAGTGACTCCCTTGCGCTGAAAGAAAGTTACACCATCGCCGTCGCGGGCTACAAATCGCCTGGTCAGAGGCGTGAGGCCCGCCGGTGGCCGACCCGAAGGGCCGGCCACCGGGCGCTGTTACTGCGACACCTCGGACACCCAGCTGTCGTTGCCGAGGGCGTCGACCTCCTGGCCGTTGTGGATGACGGCCGGGGTGCCGGTCGCGCCGGACGCGGCAAGGGCCGCGCGACCGGTCTCGGCGTCCGCTGCTGCCTGCTGCATCCGCTCGCCGCTGGTGATGCAGTTGACGGTCGCCTCGTTGGCACCGGCGTCGCTCGCGAGCTTCGCGAGGTCCTCGTTCGACAGGTCGGACTTGCCGTTCTCGGGCGGCTGGTTGGCCGGGGAGAACAGCTCACCGTGGAACTTGGAGTAGGCGATCGCGTCGCCGCTCTGGGCGACGCACTGCGATGCGGCAACGGCACGGGTCGAGTAGTCGCCGCTGGCCGAGAGCCGGTTCAGGAAGTTGAGGATGTGGTACCGGACCGCGAGCTTGCCCTCGTCGATGGCCTGCGCCACCTCCTGGCCGTGCTTCTGCTCGAGCTGCGCGCAGTAGGGGCACATCGGGTCCTCGAACATGTCGATCGTGTTCGTCACGTCGGGAAGGCCGAGGCGCACCACACCGGCGTCCTCCATCGTCACCTGGACGGCCGAGTTCTGTACCGCGCCGTAGCCGGCGTTGCGCGGCTCGTCGTTGCTCTTCGTCAGCAAGACGCCGCCGATCACCAGTGCCGCGATCACCACGATCGCGAGACCGCCGATGATGTACGTGGCCTTGCTGGACGTCGGCTGGGGGTTGTACTTGACCGACTTCGGTTTCTTCGAACTCACTTCTCGTCCTTCGTCATGGGTGTGAGATCCGTTCGGAACTGACCGAAGTGCCTGTCACGTGACCGTGTCCAGGCACTACTCGGGCCTTACTCTGCCACCGCTGCCTGAGCGGGCACTGAGAACGGGGCGCGAGACCGCGGCCCGAGGGACAGCGGGCTGCGCGGGAAGATCACGAGCCACACCGCCAACGCCAGGAACCCGACATCTCGGGCGATCTCCCGCACGTAGTCCCAGGAGCCGACGTCGGCGGCGCCGCCTCCGCCGAAGCATCCGCAGTCGATCGACAGGCCGCGCGCCCACACCGAGATGATCACGCCGATCAGCACGAGCAGCATCGCGCTCGACGCGGCGGCCACCACGCGCACCCCGAGACCGATCACCAGGAACAGTCCGAGGGCGATCTCGAACATCGGCATCGTGTACGCCACCGGCCGCACCAGGTCCTCCGGCAGCAACTGATAGGCCCGGACGGCGACGACCGTCTGGGTGGGATCGATGAACTTGATCCACCCGGAGATCAGCCACACCGCGGCCAGGCCGAAGCGCGCGAGGAGGCTCACAATGCGTATCCACACGCCCCACACGGTACCGAACAGGTATGCCTGCGCTTTCTAGATCAATGACGTTTTCCCAGCTAGGTTCTGGTTCGTGAACGCTGCAACACCGGACATCGCCTCCATGCCGCACGACTTCGACCACACCCACTCCGACGTCTCGGGGGGCTGGCTGCGCGCGGCCGTGTTCGGCGCGATGGACGGACTGGTCACCAACACGTCGCTGATCGCCGGCGTCGGCGGCGCGGGCGTCGCGGCGCACACCGTCGTCCTCAGCGGCGTGGCCGGCCTGGTCGCGGGCGCGTTCTCGATGGCGCTCGGCGAGTACACCTCGGTCAAGACGTCCAACGAGCAGATCGACGCCGAGGTGCGGGTCGAGCGGCGGGCGCTTCGCACGCACCCCGAGGCGGAGGAAGCCGAACTGGTGGAGACCTTCACCTCGATGGGCATGAGTGCGCAGACCGCGACCGCCGCCGCGGCGGAGGTCCACGCGGACACCGAACGGGCCGTCGAGATCCACGTCACGCACGAGCTGGGCGTGAACCCCAACGAGAAGCCGTCCCCGGCGGTGGCCGCCGGGTCGTCGTTCGTGATGTTCGCGATCGGTGCGATCATCCCGCTGCTCCCCTACCTGCTGGGCTACGAGTCGCTCGTCGCCGGGCTCGCGGTGGGCGGCGCCGGTCTACTGCTCGCGGGCGCGCTCGCGGCGCACTTCACCGCCCAGTCCAAGATCCGCGGCGCCGCCAGGCAGCTGCTGTTCGGCGCGATCGCGGTCTGCGCCACCTATCTCGTGGGTGCGCTCATCGGCGTCGGGGTGCCCGGCTGAGTCGTCCGCGTCGGCGGTGCCGTCCGGGTGATCGCCGAGGCGGCCCTTGGGCGCGAAGATCCACAGCAGGGTCGGCAGCAGCATGATGACGCCGGTCACGGCCCACGCCGCCTCGAAGGACCACTTCTGCGCGACAACGCCCGCGACGAGCGGGCCGGCGAACGCGCCGACGTCGTTCATCATCTGGAACGACGCCAGCAGCGGGCCACCGCGCCGCTGGGACCCGATGACGTCGGCCACCGCCGCCTGCTGCGCCGGGCCCATGACACCCGAGCCCACGCCGCACACCGCCGTCGCGAGATAGAAGAGGACGATGTTGTCGGTCTGCCCCATCGCGATCGTGGCCGCCCCGCAGATCACCAGTCCGAGCAGGACGAACGGCTTGCGGCCGATGCGGTCGGACATCCGCCCGGACCGCATCAGGACCGCGGCGTTGCCGAGCGCGAACACGGTCAGCGCGATGGCCGCCGTCGCCTCGTCGCCGCCCAGGACCTCGACGACGAACAGTGGCACGAGCGAGATCCGGACACCGAAGATCACCCAGCCGGTCACGAGATTCGAGCCGAGCGACGCCCGGAACGTCGACGACCGCAGGCCCTCGCGCAGCGTCATCGTGCGCAGCCCGCTCTCCCCCTCGGGCTCGGCGAGATGCGACTTCCGGAGCGCGAAGTACACGACGGACGCGGCCACCAGCAGCGCGACGGCGTAGATCACGAACGGGATCCGCAGCCCGAACGTGGACAGCGCGCCGCCGAACAGCGGACCGGTGATGGTGCCGATGAGGAACGCCCCCGAGTACACGCCGGACACCCGACCCCGACCGCCCGGCGGCGACATGCGGATCAGCAGGCCCAGTGCCGAGACGGTGAACATCGTGGAGCCGATGCCGCCGAGCGCCCGGAAGACCAGCAACTGCCAATAGTCCTGCGCGAAGGCACACGCGCCCGTCGACATCGCGGTGATGAGCAGCCCGGACAGATAGGTGGGCCGCTCCCCCAGCTTCTGTACGAGGGCGCCGCTCATCGGCGCAAAGATCAGGCGCATGAGCGCGAACGCGCTGATCACGGCGCTGGCCGCGGTGAAGCCGACGTCGAAGCTGCGGGCGAACTGCGGCAGCGCGGGCGCCACGATGCCGAACCCGACGGCGACGATGAACGCCGACACGACGAGGACCCAGATTTCCTTGGGGAGTTTCGTGTCGGAGGCCGTCGTCGTGTCAGTCGTGTTTCTCATCGCCGACGAATGTATCGGCGACGCGCGGAACCGAATCAGGCAAGTCCCAGTGCGCGGGAGACGACGTCCTGCGCGGCGGCCTGAACCTCGGCGAGATGCTCAGGGCCACGGAAGGATTCGGCGTAGATCTTGTAGACATCCTCGGTGCCGGACGGCCGCGCCGCGAACCACGCGTTCTCCGTGACGACCTTGAGCCCGCCGATCGCGGCGCCGTTGCCGGGTGCCGTCGTCAGCGTCGCGGTGACCGGTTCGCCGGCCAGCTCGGTGGCAGTGACCTGCTCGGGCGAGAGCTTCGACAGGACGGCCTTCTGCTCGCGCGTCGCCGGCGCGTCGATCCGGGCGTACGCCGGATCGCCGTGCTGCCGGGTGAGCTCGCGGTACCGCTGGGACGGGCTCTGCCCGGTGACCGCGGTGATCTCGGCGGCCAGCAGCGCCAGCAGGATGCCGTCCTTGTCGGTGGTCCACACGCTGCCGTCGTGCCGCAGGAATGACGCCCCGGCGCTCTCCTCGCCACCGAAACCGAGGGATCCGCCCCGCAGCCCCGGCACGAACCACTTGAATCCGACCGGCACCTCCACGACGGGTCGACCCAGCCCGCCGGCGACACGGTCGATCATCGACGAGCTGACGAGGGTCTTGCCGACCTTCGTCGACGGAGACCACCCGGCGCGATAGGTGTAGAGGTAGTCGATCGCGACGGCCAGGTAGTGGTTCGGGTTCATGAGACCGCCGTCGGGGGTGACGATGCCGTGCCGGTCGGCGTCGGCGTCGTTACCGGTGGCGAGGTCGAACTTGTCGCGGGCCGCGATGAGCGACGCCATCGCGTACGGCGACGAGCAGTCCATGCGGATCTTGCCGTCGCCGTCGAGCGTCATGAACCGCCACGTCGCGTCCACGAGCGGGTTGACGACGGTGAGGTCGAGCCGGTGCCGTTCGGCGATCGCCGCCCAGTAGTCGACGGACGCGCCGCCGAGCGGGTCGGCGCCGACACGCAGCCCGGACGCGCGGATCGCGTCGAGGTCGAGCACGCTGGGCAGGTCGTCGACGTAGGCGGCGAGGAAGTCGTAGCGGCCGGCCGCGTCGAGCGCGCGCACGAGCGGCACCCGCGCGACACCGGAAAGCCCGGACCGCAGCAGGTCGTTGGCCCGATCCGCGATGACGGTGGTGGCGTCACTGTCGGCGGGACCGCCGTGCGGCGGATTGTACTTGAAGCCCCCGTCGCGCGGCGGGTTGTGGGACGGCGTGACGACGATACCGTCGGCCTGCCCGCTCGGTCCGGAGGCGTTGTGCCGCAGGATCGCATGGCTCACCGCGGGTGTGGGCGTGTACCCGTCACGCGAATCGATCACCACCGCAACACCGTTCGCGACCAGCACTTCGAGTGCCGTCGCCCACGCCGGCTCGGACAGCGCGTGCGTGTCGCGGCCGAGGAACAGTGGGCCCGTGATGCCCTGCGCGGAACGGTATTCGACGATGGCCTGCGTGGTCGCGAGGATGTGGGCCTCGTTGAACGCCGAGTCGAGACTCGAACCGCGGTGCCCGGACGTCCCGAACACCACCTGCTGCCGCGGGTCCGACGGATCGGGCGTGCGCGTGTAGTAGGCGGACACCAGGTGTGCCAGATCCTCCAGATCCTCCGGCCTTGCCACCTGTCCCGCACGTTCGTGCACCATCGACCCCTCCGCCTCCGTCACGCTGGAACTGCTTCCGTTCCATCGTGCCAGGGGTGGAAGCTACCTGCCGGTTCATCGGGCTCAGCCGGTGATCCGAAACCCCAACCAGGCGAAACCGATACCGACGATGAGGCTGCCGGTGACATACAGCGCGGACGTGACGGATCGACGCACCCGCGCGAGACCGGTGGCCTCGTTCGCGAACGTCGAATAGGTGGTCAGGCCGCCGCAGAAGCCGGTGCCGAGCAGCGCGAACACCGTGGCCGGCAACGTCGCCCCAGCGAGCAGTCCGAGGATCAGGCAGCCGATCACGTTCACCGCGAACGTCGGGACGGGAAAGCTTCCGTACGAGTGCAGGTGACGACCCGCGAGGTAGCGGACCGCGGCTCCGACGCCGCCGCCGAGCGCAACCCACAGCACGGTCACGCGGTCTCCCCCCGCCGGCGCGCGTGCAGGTACTCGCCGATGCCCATCCCGATGCGCGCCGCAACCAGTGCTGGCAGCAGTGTCGCGAGCACGTAGAGGACAGCCGACCCCGGGTTCTGCACGACGTCGACGGCGAACGTGGAGAAGGTCGTGAAGCCGCCCAGGACACCGACACCGAGGAAGAGGCGCCACAACCGGTCCGGGCCGACCATCGCCGCGAGCACGCCGAGGAGCAGGGACCCGACGATGTTGATCGCCGCGACAGTCCAGATTCCGGGGAACTCCCGGGACAGGAGGAAGCGGGCGCTCGCACCGATCGAGCCGCCGAGTGCCACCACGAGCAGCGCCCGACCCTCCACCATCACGTCCCTCCCGTCCGTCGCCGTCGCCGTCACCGCGCCGGGCGCGCGGGTCGCATCCGACCGCGCGACCCCGGCGTCCTCGCCCGCATGATCATCGCAGCGACGAAGTAGCGACACGGCGTTTGTCCGTCATTGGTGAAGCGGTGCGTGACGTCCGCCTCGAAGTACAACGTGTCACCCGCGTCGAGCATCCACGACCGATCCCCCACGTCGACGGTCAGTTCGCCGTCGACGACATGGACGAACTCGTGCGAGTTCGGCGCGTACGCGGGGAACTCACCGGCGTCGCAGCCGGCGGGCAGCACGATCTCCATCCATTCGAAGTTCACGCCCGGAACCACCGGCGTGAGGACCCGCCGGGTCCAGCCACCGTCCTCCTCCGCGACGTCGTGGTCGGCCGAGCGCCGAAGCACCGTGCGGTCCCGCTCGTCACCGGTGATCAGTGCGGCCAGGTCCACGCCCAGACCGCGCGCGATCCTGTCGAGCACGACGACGGTGGGCGCCTTGGCGCCGCGCTCGATCGCCGAGATCATGCTCACGCTCACGTCCGAGCGGGCGGCCGCCTCGGCCAGGGTCAGGTCCGCCGCACGCCGGGCCTGTTGTACGCGATCGCCGAGAGCCTCCAGATTCATATCCTCCATAGTAACGACACTTCAACCTCCATAGAGGAATCGAGAAGTGGTCATGCCGGGGCAGGTTTTCGCAAAACAACAACTCGCACAGATCAATTCAACCAGCGAGGGCCGAATTCCAGCCTCACGCACGTATGACACGTCGGCGATTGCCGCAGCCCGAGCCTCGAATGCCTTGCAGATCTGGGGCGCGGTTCAACAACTTCACCGTCCACAGTCCGGCGGCACCCGGCCTTGCACGCTACATTGATATCCGTCAATATCGACATATGTCGATACAAGCAGATCCTGGTGACGAATCCTGCTGCGCCCCGCTGGTGCGTGAACCGCTGACCGAGGACTGGGCCGACAACTTGGCCCGGATGTTCAAGGCGATCGGCGATCCGGTGCGGTTGCGGATGCTGAGCCTGATCGCCAGTCACGAGGGCGGGGAGAGCTGCGTGTGCGACATCTCCCCGGCGTTCGACCTGTCGCAGCCGACGATCTCCCATCACCTGAAGGTGCTGCGGGAGGCCGGTCTGCTCGACTGTGAGCGCCGCGGCACGTGGGTGTACTACCAGGTGATCCCGTCGGCACTGGCGCAGCTGTCGGCGGTGCTGTCGTCCGAATCCGGTGTCGTCCGGGGCTCGGCGTGCGTTCCGTTCGACGCCCCGACCGCGAAGGCGGCCCAGTGACGGAGACCGCCGCCGGCCCCCCTGCTGTCGTCGGCAAGCTCTCGCCGCTGGACCGGTTTCTGCCGGTGTGGATCGGTGTCGCGATGGTGGCCGGACTTCTCCTGGGCCGGATGATCCCCGGACTCGGGGACGCGCTCGGCACCATCGAACTCGACGGCATCTCGCTGCCGATCGCACTGGGCCTGCTGATCATGATGTACCCGGTGCTGGCCAAGGTTCGCTACGACCGACTCGACACCGTCACCGGCGACCGCAAACTACTCCTCGGATCCCTGGCGCTGAACTGGATTCTCGGGCCGGCGCTGATGTTCGCCCTCGCCTGGATCTTCCTGCCGGACCTGCCGGAGTACCGGACCGGACTGATCATCGTCGGCCTGGCCCGCTGCATCGCCATGGTCATCATCTGGAACGACCTCGCCTGCGGTGACCGCGAGGCTGCCGCCGTGTTGGTGGCGATCAACTCGGTGTTCCAGGTGGTGATGTTCGCCGTTCTCGGCTGGTTCTACCTCTCGGTGTTGCCCGGCTGGCTGGGCCTCGAGCAGACCACCATCGACACCTCGCCGTGGCAGATCGCGAAGTCGGTCCTGATCTTCCTGGGCATCCCGCTACTCGCCGGGTTCCTGACCCGGCACTTCGGGGAGAAGGCCAAGGGCCGCGCCTGGTACGAGGAGCGGTTCCTGCCGAGGATCGGCCCGTGGGCCCTCTACGGCCTGCTGTTCACGATCGTGATCCTGTTCGCGCTGCAGGGAGACCAGATCATCTCGCAGCCAATGGATGTGGTGCGGATTGCCATCCCGCTGCTCGCGTACTTCGCGATCATGTGGGGCGGTGGTTATCTGCTCGGCGCTGCGATGGGTCTCGGCTATGAGCGCACCACCACACTGGCGTTCACCGCGGCGGGAAACAACTTCGAGCTTGCGATCGCGGTCGCGATCGCCACCTACGGCGCCTCGTCCGGTCAGGCA
Source organism: Prescottella soli (assembly GCF_040024445.1). Lineage (NCBI taxonomy): Bacteria > Bacillati > Actinomycetota > Actinomycetes > Mycobacteriales > Nocardiaceae > Rhodococcus > Rhodococcus (subgen. Prescottella) soli. The sequence continues at coordinate 4,776,785 of NZ_CP157276.1, read as the reverse complement.
CTGGCCGGGGTCGTCGGCCCGCTGATCGAGGTGCCGGTGCTCGTCGCCCTGGTCTATGTCTCGCTCGCGCTGCGCAAGCGCTTCACCCGCCACGAGTCGCCGGCAGCGCCGGCGTCGAAGGAGTCCTGAACCATGACCACACCGAGCGTGTTGTTCGTCTGCGTCCACAACGCGGGCCGCTCCCAGATGGCCGCGGGGTTCCTCACCCACTTGGCCGGCGATCTCATCGAGGTCCGCTCGGCCGGTAGCGCACCGGCCGACGAGGTGAATCCTGCGGCGGTCGAGGCGATGGCCGAGGTCGGCATCGACATCTCGACCCAGTCCCCGAAGATTCTCACCGTCGATGCGGTGCAGGCGTCAGATGTGGTTATCACGATGGGCTGCGGTGACACTTGCCCGGTGTTCCCCGGAAAGTCCTACCGCGACTGGGTCCTCGACGACCCCGCCGGGCAGGGCGTCGACGCGGTCCGGCCGATCCGCGACGAGATCCGGGCCAAGGTCGCGGCGCTGATCGCCGAGCTGACCTCGCAACCCACCACCCCCTGACCGCAGACGACGATGTCGGCCGCCCCGCGGGGACGGCCGACATTCGTTCCGGTGTTCAGCAGCAGGTTGTTTCGGCGGCCTGTGCCTTCCCCTCCGTCGGCGCGGCGGTGCCGCAGCACACCCCGCCCTCGGAACCCTGCGGGCCCTCGAGGTGCTGCGGGGTCGACCCGAAAGTCTCCGAGTCAGCGAGGACCGCGTAGACCTCCCACTTCTCCCCGGCCGGTCCCGTGACCCACACCTTGTCCTGGGTGGCGAAGCAGCAGGTGGTGCCGATTTCCTCGTCCGTGAACAGCCCCTCGTCGGTCAGGCGCGCGATCTCCGCGTGCACCTTCTCCGACGATTCGACCTCCACACCGAGGTGGTTGATCGTGCCGCCCTTGCCCGGGTTTTCGAACAGGACCAGCTTCAGCGGCGGCTCGGCGATCGCGAAGTTCGCGTACCCGGGCTCGAGCTTCGCAGGCTCGGTGCCGAACAGCTTCGAGTAGAACGTGACCGCTTGCTGCAGGTCGTCGACGTTGAGTGCGAGTTGAGCGCGTGACATGAGATTCTCCACCTATGCGATATATGTCGAAGTTCTTTCGCCTACAGGGTGCCCCACCTTTTCGACATAAGTCAAGATAGTTCGGTAGCATTGTCGCCATGCCGAAAGCCTTGCCGGTCATCGACGTCAGCGCGCCCATCTGCTGCCCGCCGGTCTCCGCCGCGCCGATGAGCGACGACGCCGCACTCGAGGTTGCGCTGCGACTCAAGGCACTCGCCGATCCCGCCCGCATCAAGCTGATGTCGATCCTGCTCACCACCGATGCCGGCGAGGTCTGCACCTGCGACCTCGCCACAGGCGTCGAACTCGCGGAGTCGACGGTCAGCCACCACCTCAGCCAACTCCGCAAGGCGGGAATGGTCGAGTCGGAACGCCGCGGAATGAACGTCTACCACCGCGCCCGGAGCCAAGCCCTCGACGCACTACGCATGGTGCTCGACCCCAACTGCTGTCGCTGATCGCCACCGATAGCCTCCGGATTCGCGTGCTCTATAGTGGTGACACTTCGACCTCTATAGAAGAACTGCGAGGTAGTCATGCCGGAAGCCACCGTGCGTCCCGCCTGGCCCGCCGACCTTGTCGACATCGCGTCGATCTACGGGCACTACGTCGACGCCACCACCGTGACGCTGGACGAGACGCCGCCGGACAGCGTGGCGTGGAGCAATCGCTACTGGTCGCTGGCCGAGCGGGGACTGCCGTTCCTCGTCGCCGAGACGGACGGGCGGATCGCCGGATACGCGTACTGCTCGCCGTGGAAGACGCGGTCGGCCTACCGGTACTGCGTCGAGGAGTCGATCTACCTGGCACCCTGGGCCACCGGACGACGGATCGGCGGCGCACTGCTCGACCACACACTCGACGAGTGCGCCCGCGTCGGGATCCGTGACGTGATCGCCGTGCTGACATCCGAAACCGGTGCGCCCGAATCGAGTTCGTTCCACCTGCACCGGAGTCGACGCTTCGAGGTGGCGGGACGACTGAAGGGCGTCGGGTACAAGAACGCGACGTCGATCGACACGGTCATCATGCAGCGCGCGCTCGCCGACCACGAGCCGGCGGGGCCGGCAACCGGGCCCCGCGGCTAGCCCAGATCGAGATACAGGTCGTGGGCCGCGACGCCACCGGGACGGTATCCCACGTCGAGCTTGTGCACGCCGGCCCGCAGCCCGTTCACCTCGACCCAGCGATGCATCGCGCCGAAGGTGTCGGCGATCGTGGACTCGTCACCGAGGTGCCGATGATGCAGGTAGCGGCCGCCCGGTGCCTTCGCGATGCTCCACCCCTCCGGCAGCGACGCCGGCAGCGAGTCGACGACGACACCGAGGACCTCGCGGTAGTCGCCGTCACCAAGGTCCGTGCTGAACTCCACGAACACGTCGTCGGGACCGCTCAGCAGATCGCGGTGACGGGCGAAGACGCGTGCCCACGCCTGCGGCACCACGACGGCGAGCTCGGCGAACGGCGCCACCACCTCGATCCCGACGATCGTCGCCGCCGCCCGCTCCACGACCTGCACTGCAGCCTCCCCTCGATTCGACGGGCTCAGACCCGTTGCACCGCATCGTCGATGGCGGCCAGCTTCTCACTCAAGTGTGCCCCCACCGCGGCCACATAGGGTTCGTCGACGATCTGGATGTGGTCGCATCCGACACGGACGATCTCCAGGTTCTCCACCGCCTCTCCCCAACCGCCGTCCGGCTGGCGAGTCGCGAACGCGGGCTCGAGCGCGATCTGGTCGTCCAGGTACCGGTCCGCCATGTAGAGCACGACATCGCCGTCGTAGGTTTCGAGGTCGGTGGTGGGGATGGCCCGGTTGTCGAGCCACGACGTGCGCTGGTGCTCGATGATGCCGCCAGGGATCTTGGTACCGCTCAGCTCGAGCAGGTCCATGAGGATCTGGATCTGCTCCTCGTCGCTGCCGGCCGCCGCCAGCCTGTCGTACGGCAGGGGCGCGTCGAGGTTGTACGTCTTCTTCGCGAACGCCGCGTAACGCTGCCAGCGGGCCCGGATCTCGTCCGGGGTGTCCTCGACCTTCTCGCCGGGCATGACGGTGTCGATCAGGCCGACGATCCGGACGTCGGCGCCCTCCCGCCGGAGTTGTTTCGCCACCGCATACGCCAGCGCGCCGCCGAAGGACCAGCCGGCCAGCACGTACGGGCCGTCGCCCTGGATCTCACGCAGGATCGGCGCATACACTGCCGCCCTGTCCTTCAGCGGCCCCTCGACCCGCTCCAGTCCGTACATCGGCGTGTGCGCGGGCAGACGCTTGAGCAGCGGCTCGTACGCCACCGTCGACCCGCCCGCCGGATGGAACACGAACACCGGCACCGCATCCGAACCCTCGGCCCGCGGACGCAGCGTCCGCACCAGACCGTCGATCTTCAGACCGTCCTCGAGATGCTGACGCACCGTCTCCGCCAACTGCTCGACCGTCTCCGCGTCCAGCACGTCGTCCACGGTGATCTCGCCGCCGGCCCGCTCCGTCAGCCGCGCCGCCATCTTCTCGGCCGTCTCGTCGTCGAGAATCGGCAGCGTCGCGAAGATGCTCTTCGCCGACTTGCCCGTCACCACGGCCCACGTCGCGAACGTCAGACGCTCGGCCGCGTCACGCGGCGGCACGTCCGGGCCGGTGGACTGGACCGTGGCGCCCGCGGATTCGGGACGAGCCTCGGCCCGTGCCGCCGGCCGGGCCGGCGTGGACGCCGCAGGGACCGATTCCGGGACTGCCTCGCCGGACGAGACGACGGCCTCGAACAGCAGAGCGAAGCCCGCCGGATTGACGACGGGTGACGTCGCCAGATGATCTCGGCAGTGAATCTGAACCGAGGCCCCACCGAGGTGCGGCCGCACGCTCACATTGAGCGAACCGGTCGTCGGGAGGTCGGCATGCGTTCTGACCGCGGAGACCTGGGCATTCGGAAACACCTGGGCTGCAACCGCAGTGACGACGTCGTCGAAGCTCGACACCGTCGAGACCGGCAGTTCCCACGCGTAGCGCCCGTCCGAGAGCGCAACCCGTCCGCCTGAGAGCTCGTCGAGGTCCCCCGCTCGTCGCTCGTTAGTGGTGTCTTGCACATCCGTCATCGCAGCATCCCTCCCTGTGACGACCCGCCCCCTTGTCGGGACGCGCCGCAACCCCATGCACAACCGACAGATCCGGCAGTTTCCCCCCACCGGATTCGAACGCGAACGATCATGGCACGCGCGGCGGCGCCGCAACGCCGATCACGCGGATTCCGATCCCCGGACAGCAAAAAGGGCCTGATCCGAGAGTGTCGAAACACTCTCCGATCAGGCCCCTTGGTGGAGCTGCCGGGAATCGAACCCGGGTCCTCCGCCGCTTTGCCAGGGCTTCTCCGTGTGCAGTTCGCTATGTCTCTACTTGGATCTCCCGGTCTCGCGAACAAGCCGTGATGACGATCCCAGTCGCTGTTGGTTGTCCCGACCCACTCCGCGACCGAGTGGAACGGTAGAGCCCTCTAGCTGATGCCAGGATCCGGGTCGAGGGCGAACCCGGGCTGACAGACACGCAGTCGCTACTTAGGCAGCGAGGGCGTAGTCGCGCTGATTGGAATCGGCGCTTATTGGTTTGCAGCGACGCTTACGGTGGTCTCTTGCCTGCACCGACACGCTTCCCCTGACTCAACGTACGCAGTCGAAACCGTTCAGCCCCGTACGTCCCCACGTCTCTCGTGGGGCTACCTACTGTAACCCGCGAACACGTTCGAATCATCCCGATTATTCGCGTCGACCCGTACCGCGACCGCGCCGGCCCGCCAGTGGGCCGTCTATCTGCGCATTTCCCATCTACCGAACGTTCCATTAGGGTCCTGCCGCGAGACTCACAATTCGGTGACCTTCATCACTCCGATCCCTGGGGGGGAACGCGTATGACGTCGCTGGCGCGTCGATTCACGACCATGGCCGCGCTGGCCGTCGCCACCGTGCTGGCCGGAACAGTTGCAGCGCCCGCGGCGGCGACAGCGTCACCCGCGTATCCGACGCCGTTACCGGACCTGTTCTATGCCGCGCCGCCGGACATCACGTCGAAGGCACCCGGCGACGTGCTCGCGGTCCGTCGCGCCGACACGTGGCTGGCGCCGGGGAACGAGGTGTGGCAGATCAAGTACCGGTCCACCAATTCTGCCGGTGACCCGATCCCGGCGGTCACGACGGTCATCAAGCCGGTGGGCGCGCCGTCCGACATGCCGGTCCTGTCGTACCAGGCGATCGTCAATTCGCTCGGCATGCGATGCGCCCCGTCCGCGGCCCTGTTCACCGGCGAGATCAAGGACGTCTTCGGGCTGCCGCTCGCACTCGCGCAAGGATGGGCGGTCGCGATCCCGGACCACCTCGGCCCCAACAGCGCGTACGGCGCGGCGAAGCTGGGCGGGATGATCACGCTCGACGGCGTCCGCGCCGTCAAGCGCCTACCCGAACTGCGACTGTCGGGCAGCCCCGTCGCGCTGGCCGGATACTCGGGCGGCGGCATGGCCACCGCGTGGGCGGCGGCCCTCAATCCCACGTACGCGCCCGATGTGAAGCTCGCCGGTGTCGCGCAGGGCGGCGTCCCGGCCGACATCGAGGAGATGGCCGTCGGGCTCGGGCTCGCGGATCGGCATCCCGGTTTCGGTCTCGGGTTCGCGGCGGCGATGGGACTCGAGCGCGAGTACCCCGATCGACTCCCGGTGGGCTCGCAGCTCCGCCCGGCCGGCCTGGCGCTGCGCGAGGAGCTCAAGGACGAGTGCCGGACCATGATCATCGCGAAGGGCCTGGTGCACAGCGTCACCGAGGTCGCCGCCTCCACGAGCCTGCTGCAGGACGCCGGCATCCGCGCCGTGATGCGCGAGAACAGCCTGGTCGACTTCCCCGGCGTCCCGACCGCGCCGGTCTTCATGTGGCAGGGCACCACCGACGAGCTGACGCCGTACCAATCGGTCGCGGCCACCGCCGACCGGTACTGCAAGGCCGGCGCCACCCTCATGTTCCGCGGCTACCCCGTTGCCGAGCACATGACGAACGCGGTGGTGGGCCTGCCCGAAGCCTTCCTGTACCTGAAGGATCGGTTCGCCGGGTTGCCCGCGCCGACCAACTGCTGACCCCACGACCAGCGTTTACGTCAGCGCGACGATCGTATATGTCCACACTTCGGGACTCGTGCGTGAAAATACCTGGACGGGCGTCCAAATTGTCCTAGCCTGCTGCCAGACAATGACGTTTGGGCTCCCTCAGGAGATGGTCGCCGATGAGCCGTGTATCCGGATCCGTTCGACGACGGGCAATGGCGCTGTTCGGCGCCACACTGACCCTCGCCGTCGCCGTGACCGCCAGTGCGGTGTCGGCACCCCTTTCCCCGGACCCCACCGATCCGGGGCCACCCGCCGATCCCGTCTACGGTCTCGCCGGCGGCTGCTACACGCTGACCTCCGACGTCGCACCGGGGTCCGTCACTCGTGACGGCGACGGCTTCCGCACCGGAGGGGACGCCGCGGCGGCCACCCGGTTCCGGATGCAGGCGGCACAACTCGGCCGATTCCTCCTGTACGGCAACGACTCCGCGTTGATCGCCGGCGAGTCGGGCAAGGTGACCGCGTCACCGCAGGCGACACCCGCGACCGACTGGATGCTGACGTTCACCGACGGCGTCTACACGGCGACCGGCACCGTGACCGGCAAGCAGTTGAGCGTGAACCGTTCCGACGGGCGTCTCACGGTCACCGATCCGGGTGCCGATCCCGAGGCCGGACGGTTCCGGCTGACCGCCGCCGACGGCTGCGCCGACTTCCCGGAGGCGGAGGTGAACGCCACCGGCACACCAGTCGGGGCGGCGCCGTCCGGCGAGGTGCGGGGTTTCATCGACGCGCACGTCCACATGAACGCCAACGAGTTCATCGGCGGCGAGATCCGCTGCGGCAAGCCGTACTCCCCGCTCGGGGTCACCGACGCACTGCAGGACTGCCCGGACCACAAGCCCGACGGCATGCCCGCGCTGCTCGAAAACGTCCTCTCGCACGGCAACCCGTTCGAGACGCACGACACGACGATGTGGCCCAGCTTCGCCGACGTGCCGGCGTACGACTCGATGACCCACGAGCAGACGTACTACCGCTGGGTCGAGCGGGCGTGGCGCGGCGGGCTGCGCATCTTCACCAACCTGCTGGTGTCCAACCGCGTGCTGTGCGAGCTGTATCCGCTGCGCAGCAACCCGTGCGACGAGACCGAGACCATCCGGATCGAGGCCCGGCAGGCGCACGAGATCCAGGACTACGTCGACGCGCAGTACGGCGGACCGGGCCGCGGCTGGTTCCGGATCGTCGATTCCCCCGCGGACGCGCGGCGGGTGGCGGCGTCGGGCAAGCTCGCGGTGACGCTCGGTGTGGAGATCTCCGAGCCGTTCGGCTGCGGCGTGCGGAACGGCGTGCCCCAATGCACCGAGCAGGACATCGACACCGGGCTCGACGAGCTGTACTCGATGGGCGTGCGGCAGGTGATCCTGACGCACAAGTTCGACAACGCCCTCGGCGGCGTCCGCTTCGACCAGGGCCTCACCGGGACCGCCGTCAACGTCGGCAACTTCCTGGGCACCGGCGAGTTCTGGAAGGTCGAGCCCTGCACCGGCGTCGCCGCCGACAACCCGATCGGCAATGTCGACGAGGGGACCGCGGAAGTGACGAAGTCGCTGCCGCCGGGTGTCACGCTCCCGGTCTACCCGCCGGGCGACGTGTGCAACGCCCGCGACCTGACCCCGCTCGGTGCGCACGCGGTCCGCGGGCTGATGCAGCGCGGGATGATCATCGACATCGACCACATGGGCGTCAAGACCGCCGACTCGGCGCTGAAGATCCTCGAGGACGCGCACTACTCGGGTGTCGTGTCGAGTCACAGCTGGACCGACCCGTCGAATTACGCGCGCATCTACAAGCTCGGCGGCTTCGTCGCGTCGTACGCCGGTCCGCCGGAGACCCTCCTCACCGAGTGGCGCGACGCCCGTGCCGAGCGTGACGGGCGGTTCTACTTCGGCTACGGATACGGCGCCGATACCAACGGCTTCGGTTCCCAGCCGGCGCCGCCCAAGGACGGCGGGCACCTGGTCGACTACCCGTACACGACGTTCGACGGCGGCACCGTGATGGACCAGCAGCGCGCCGGCACCCGGGTGTTCGACTTCAACACCGACGGCCTGGCGCAGTACGGAATGATCCCGGACTGGATCGAGGGCATGCGCAAGTTCGCCGGTGACGACGGGCAGCAGTTCATGGACGACATGTCCCGTGGCGCGGAGGCGTACCTGCAGATGTGGGAGCGGGTCGCGAAATAGGGCGGCGGTGGCCGCCGCATCTTCCCCTTACGTGGCGGCCACCGCGATCATCGCAACCGGCGCGAGCGCCAACAGCATTCCGGCTTGCGGGATCCGATCACCAACTCGCTGTGTCGATCCCGAGGTCCGTCCACGGCGCACGACAGCGATGTACGACTGACAGCGATCGCGCACTCAGCTAGCCATGCTGATCACGGACGACGCGGCCTCCCACACCGAAGATCATGCCGACAACGGCAGTAGAAGCAGGCTCGCGACGTCCTGACCCAACTGCTCTGGTTCGAGCGGACCCTCTGGGTCGTACCATTTGTAGACCCAGTTGGCTGCGCCGAGACAGGTATTGACGTAGACCGTCTCCGACACCATCAAGGACCGACCTGTGCCATCGAGGTGCTGGCCGACCAACCCCTTCATCACGTCTTCGAACTGCTTGCGCATCTCCATTACGGAATGGAGCAGCTCAGGGGGTAGTTCTTCCTCTTCCTCGAAGAAGACCTTGTGGATCGCCTGGTTCTCACAGGTGTACCGCACCCGGTACGCAATGAGATCGCGTAGAGCATCGAGAGGGTTCGGCACCGTGTCGACGATGCGGCGGGCCGTGGCGAGCGACTCGTTCATGACGTCCTCGTAGAGACGGATGAGGAGCTCTTCCTTGTTCCGGAAGTAGTGGTACAGCGTCGGTTTGGACAGGTCGACGGCGGCGGCTATCTCATTCATGCTGGTGGCACGGTAACCCTGCTTACTGAAGATATCCGCCGCCCCGGCCAGCACTCGCTCACGTTGCGCCGCAGCATGACTGGGCCTTCCTCGGGTCGCCATTCGACGCTTCTCCTCCTCTGGCCCCCGACGTCCCGGTGCCGCAACTCAGCGTATCGGGCGCGCCGATTTCGACGAACACCAATCATCTCTTGACCCTCGACAACTCGACCGGTACTTTCACTTTACCGACCAGTCGGGAAAGTGGGGAAGATGAACTTTTCATTCGAAGACGAGTACCTGGACTTTCAGGGAACGTGCCGAGCCTTCACACAGAAACACGTTCGACCAGTCGTGCTGGAATCCGAAGCCGCCGGGCGTCCACCGAAGACCTTGTGGCTCGAGTTCGGAAAGGCACGACTGCTCGGCCTGATGACCCCGGAAGAACACGGTGGAAGCGGCCGGGACGAGCTGGCCGTGGCAATTCTCGCCGAGGAGCTGAGTCGCGCCAGCGGCGGGATCGCTGTAAGCGCACTGGTCAGCGCGTATATGGCCGGCACGCACATCGTCCACTACGGCACGCCTGACCAGGCCGCGTCCTACAGTCCAGCCATTGCAGCCGGCGAAAAGATCGCCGCGATTGCGGTCACCGAACCAGGCGCCGGGTCCGACGTCGCAGGTATCACCACACGTGCCGTCCGCACGGCGGACGGCTACCGGATCAACGGCCGCAAGATGTTCATCACCAACGCTGGGATCGCGGACGTTTTCATCGTCGCGGCGAAAACCGATCCCGAGGCGGGACACCGAGGCATCACGACATTCCTCGTCGACGCGGGTACGCCGGGGCTCTCGGTAGGGTCCCCTCTGCCCAAGATGGGCTGGCATTCATCAGACACGCGAGAGGTAATGCTCGACGACGTCGAAGTGCCCGACAGCGCGGTACTCGGCGAGATCGGGCGCGGCTTCTATCAGATCATGGGAGCGTTTCAGCTCGAACGAATCTGTCTCGCCGCCATGGGGTTGGGGCATGCGGCCGACAGTCTGCGAAGTGCGACCGACTATGTCTCGAACCGCAGCGTATTCGGAGGGCGTCTCGGAGATCGTCAATCTGTTCGCCACCGCCTCGCGCGAATGCACACCCTGCTCGAGGCTGCTCGACTGCTGACATACAAGGCGGCAGCACAATTGAGGGACGGTGACCCCCAGGCTGCGAACACCGTGGCTATGGCCAAGTACTACGTCGCAGAAACAACGTCCCAGATCGTCGACGACGCGGTCCAACTGCATGGTGGTTCGGGATTCGTCGAGGAGTCCGGGGTTGCTCGCCACTACCGCGACATGCGCATTCTGCGAATTGGCGGCGGTGTCGACGAGGTACAGCTCGACATCATCGCGAAGCAGCTGCTGCCCGGCGCTTGATCCCGCTCCCGATCATTCTCACTCGAATCGGCACCCACAGGGCAAGGAGTCAGCTATGTCGGACAACATCAAGGATCTGATTTCGTCGCCTCTGATCCCACTCGCGCCGGAGTGGCGATCCGACCAATACGAGGCAGAGGCGGACCACGCCCGAGCTCTACACAAGGAAGGCTCCGACCGTTACTGGGATTGGGTGGGCGATCACCTCCGCTGGTTGCAGCGGTACGAGAGCGTCGTCGAAGGCGATCTCGGCGATTTTCGTTATTACGTCGGCGGCCTGATCAATGTCGCCGACAACTGCGTCGATCGGTGGGCCGAGGACCCCGTGACCCGCGACAAGTACGCCGTGGTGTGGGAAGGGGAACCGGGCGACGTACGGAAGGTCACGTACGCCGAACTCGCACATGAGGTCGGTCGCCTCGCCGCCGGCCTCGTCGACCTCGGGGTGGAACGGGGCGACGTCGTCGCCATCTACCTGCCGAACATGGTCGAAGCCTTCGCAGCCATCCACGCGTGCAATCGGATCGGCGCCATCTACACAGTCCTGTTCGCCGGCTTCAGCGAAGAAGCTGCGCGTTCGCGCCTGGAACAGGCAAAGCCCAAGGTCGTGGTAGTGGCTGACGCCAGCTACCGCCGCACCAAACTGGTGCCGCTATTGGAAACGCTGCGCAAGGCTCGAACCACAGTCCCCAGCATCCGCAGCACCATCGTCATCGATCGCACCGGTTCCGGACTGTCACTCGAGGAAAACGAGATCGACTATCACGAACTCGTCGATCAGCAATCCACGCCGGCACCGCTGGCTGCGATGGACGCGAATGATCCGGCCTTCCTGATCTTCACCAGTGGAACTCAGTCGCGACCGAAAGGGCTCGTGCACAGTGTCGGCGGATTCCTCGCGGGAACGTGGGCGAACACGCACTGGCAGGCTGGGCCCGAGGACGGAGATGTCTACTGGGTCGCGGCCGACGTGGGCTGGCTGACATTCCCCATTCAGGCCGTTGTCGGTGGACTCGCCAACGGAATGACGATCGCCTGCTACGAAGGCGCGCTGGACTCCCCTACACCGGAACGGTTCTATGAGTTCTGCGAATCGCACAACGTCACGAAGGTCCTCGCAGCACCGACCGTGCTCCGCATGCTGCGCGGCTTCGGCGACGAACTCACCGTGTGCCATCCATTGCCGAAGCTGAAGCTGGTGACCGCGCAGGGCGAGCTCCTCGACAGCGAAACCTTCAACTGGGCCACCGAGAACCTCGCAGGTGGGGTTCCGGTGATCAACGCCTACGGCCAGACCGAGACCGGATCAACATGGAGCTATCCGATCTACGGCGTCGACGACCTCAAGCCCGGCTCTGCAGGAAGACCCGTTCCAGGTCACCACTGTCGAGTCGTCGACGACAACGGCGTACCCGTCGAGGCAGGAGTCAAAGGCAACCTCGTACTCGCCCATCCGTTTCCCACGCTTGCACGCACAGTCTGGAACGAACACGACCGATACCTCGAGACGTATTTCACCCAGTTCCCGGGCTACTACGCCACGAGCGACGAGGCGGTTGTCGACGACGACGGACACGTGTGGGTGCTCGGGCGAGCAGACGACGTGATCAACATTGCCGCTCACCGTATTTCCACCGCGGAGATCGAGGCAATCGTCAGTTCCCACCCACGTGTCATGGAGGCCGCCGTCGTCGGTGTCCCCGACGACACGAAGGGCACGGTCCCTGCAGCATTCGTGATCTTGCACGACGAAGACCCGGAAGCGGCGGTGCAAGAGATTCGTAACGCCGTTTCCGAGCGGCTCGGAAAGTACGCCGCACTGGGGCATGTCTATCTGATCGCTGCCATGCCCAAGACACGCACCGGCAAGTTGATGCGCAGGCTCCTACGCGATATCGCCACTTATGGTGAGCCGCAGGGAGATACGTCGGCGGTCGAGGATTCTGCGGCCATCGACGTCGTAGCTCGCGCCGTGCGCGCAGGCTCCAACTGACGGCCCAATCGAACAGATCACTTCTCAGGAGCAGACATGACATCCCCGACACGGCCCGTGTCCGGCCGGTGGTTCGAAGATCTCACCCCCGGCACTGTTGTCGACCACGTGACACGGCGAACCGTCACCGAAACGGACAACGTGTTGTTCACCACGATGACCATGAATCCGGCTCCCCTCCACTTGGACGCCGACTACGCCGCCGGCACCGAGTTCGGCCGCCCGCTTATGAACAGCATGTTCACCTCGGCCCTGGTGGTCGGACTGTCGGTTCCCGAGCTGACGCTGGGCACCATCGTGGCCCAGCTCGCGCTGTCCGACGTCGAGTTCCCTGCCCCGGTCTTCGCCGGTGACACGATCCGCGTGGAGACCGAAATCGTGAGTTCACGTCCGTCCCGCTCGCGGCCGGACGCAGGACTCGTGGTGTTCGAGCACCGCGCATTCAACCAAAAGGACGCCCTGGTGTGCCGGGTCCGGAGGACAGGACTGATGCATCGGGCGCCGGACGTCCGGTCCGAGAAGGGCATCGAACCATGAGCACCACTACCGAACTGTCGACGAAATCAGACCTCGGAACGGCGATTGCTGCTGCACTCGACGGCGGTGACACCTCACGCTGGCCGTCCAAAATCCCCGTGCGCGACAGAATCACGCTGCTCCTCGATCCGGGAAGCTGGGTCGAGGACGGCCTCCTCGCCGCCGCCGAGGATGGATTGCCCGCCGATGGCGTACTGACAGGTGTCGGGCGCATCGAGGGCCGCCCAGTGGCCGTGATCGCACACGACTTCGGCGTCAAGGCGGGGTCGTGGGGGGAGCTGACATGCGAGAAGCAGATCAGGATCCTCGAGCGCGCCGACCGGGACCTGCTGCCGGTGATCTACCTGGTTGATTCCGCTGGAGGACGACTCACAGACCAGATCGGGTTCTACTCGGGACGAAGGGGGGCATCACGGATCTTCCAACTCCAGGTTCAGCTCTCCGGTCGTGTCCCCCAGATCTGCTGTCTGCACGGTCCTTCCGCTGCCGGCGGCGCATACATGCCCGCGTTCACCGACTGGGTCGGCATGGTGAACGGCAATGCGTCCATGTACCTTGCCTCTCCGCGTGTGGCAGAGAAGGTCACCGGCGAGCACACCACGTTGGAGGAGATGGGCGGCGCCCGGATGCACGCGACGGTGTCCGGATGCTGCGATGAAGTGTTCGACCATGACTGGCAGGTAATCGCAGCCGCACGGCTGTTGTTGTCCTACCTTCCGGACGATTGGCGTTCGGAGCCCGCACGGAAGCCGTGCGCCGACCCCGAGGTCACCTGTTGGGAACCCGATCTGATTCCGCTCGATCCCAACCAGGCATACGACGTGCGCGACGTGATCTCACGTCTCGTCGATTCCGGAAGCTTCTTCGAGATCAAGTCGGCCTGGGCAACCGAGTTGGTAACCGGTCTCGCCCGACTGGAAGGCCGAACCGTCGGACTGATCGCCAACCAACCGTTGGTGCGCAGCGGCGCAATCTTCGTCGACTCCGCGGACAAAGCTGCACGCTTCATTTCGATGTGCGATGCCTACAACATTCCGCTGATCTTCCTGCACGACGTACCCGGATTCATGGTCGGCGCTGCTATCGAGCGCCAAGGAATCATCCGACATGGAGCCAAGATGGTCACCGCAATGGCCAGCGCCGAGGTTCCCAAGTTCAGCGTCATCCTCCGCAAGGCCTACGCCGCGGGCTTCTACGCGATGTGCGCACCGGGCTTCGAGCCACGAGCCACGATCGCGCTGCCCACAGCGACCATCGGCCCAATGGCACCGGAAGCGTCGGTCAACGCTGTGTACGCGAACAAGATCGCCGAGATCGCGGATCCCCTCGAGCGCGAGGCTTTCATCGAGGCTCGCATTGCCGAGCAGGCCGCTGACCTGAGCCTCGTCCGGATGGGTAGCCACCTCGTGGTCGACTCGGTCGTCGAGCCGGATCAGCTGCGCACCGAACTGGTGAATCGTCTCGCGCACGCAGACGGATGGGAGCGACGCCCCCGTTCGCGCCACCATGCGATCAGCCCCGTCTGAGGCCCCAGACAATCCTGCTGCTCGAAGCTGAGCATTCCTGCGTACAACCCGATTTGTACTGGGCACACCCGAAACCGAAAGGGTAATCGTGTACAAGCCGTTCGACAGTGTGCTCATCGCCAACCGCGGTGAGATCGCGGTCCGCATCATCCGCGCCGCCCACGACGCCGGTCTACGAGCCGTCGCCGTGTACTCCGACACCGACAGAGACCTACCCCATGTGAGACTCGCTGACGAGTCGCACGCGCTGCACGGCGTGACCGCGGCAGATACCTACCTGGACGCCCGGAAAATCCTGGACGTCGCGCTCGCGGCCGGCGCGCAGGCCGTCCACCCCGGCTACGGCTTCCTGTCCGAGAACGCAGATTTCGCCGAAGCTGTGATCGCCGCAGGGCTGGTGTGGATCGGACCTCGACCCGAAACCATCCGCGCTCTCGGGGACAAAGTCACCGCCCGAGCGATCGCGGAAACCGTCGGCGCTCCCTTGGTGCCAGGTACTCGAGATCCGGTGCAGAGTGTCGCCGAGATCCAGTCGTTCGCAACCGAACATGGACTTCCCATCGCAATCAAGGCGGCATTCGGAGGTGGCGGCCGCGGGTTACGCGTGGTGCGCGAATCCCGCTATATCGCCGACGAATTCGAAGCAGCAACACGAGAGGCTGTCGTGGCGTTCGGGCGCGGAGAGTGCTTTGTCGAGAGCTACCTCGACAAACCGCGCCATGTCGAGGCCCAGGTGCTCGCCGACACACATGGGAACGTGGTCGTCGTCGGTACTCGCGACTGCACCCTGCAACGGCGCCACCAAAAGCTGGTGGAGGAAGCGCCCGCCCCCTTCCTCACGTCCGAGCAGGAAGCCGCGATCCGGGAGGGTGCACGCGCAATCTGTTTCAAGAGCGGCTACATCGGTGCCGGGACGGTGGAGTTCCTGGTCGGCTGCGACGGCACCGTGTCCTTCCTCGAAGTCAACACTCGATTGCAGGTGGAACATCCCGTCACCGAGCAGACAACGGGACTCGACCTCGTCCTCGAGCAATTCCGAATCGCACGCGGTGAATCACTCAGCCTGACAGAGGATCCCGAGCCCATCGGCCACGCGTTCGAGTTCCGGATCAACTGTGAGGACCCATTCGGTGGGTTCATCCCCACGCCGGGAACGATCACCAAGTGGGAAGTACCCGAAGGCCCTGGAATCCGGATCGACGCGGGCGTGGAGGCGGGCACCGTTGTCGGTGGCCAGTTCGATTCCATGCTGGCCAAGCTGATCGTCTCGGGTCCTGACCGCGCCACAGCGCTGGCCCGCAGTCGCCGCGCCCTCGCCGAGATGCGGGTCGAAGGCTTGCCCACGGTACTACCCTTCCACCGCACCGTTACTCGAGCGCCCGAATTCACTACCGACAGCGTGGCGTTCGCCGTACACACGACCTGGATCGAGGCCGAAGCCGCCGCATTCCTCGGCCTGGAGGAAGGGTCCGCCGAGGAGATCGCAGGTCATCCATCCGGCTCCACGGCCACCGACCCCAATTCGGTCACGGTTCTGATCGGTGGCCGCGCACACCGGGTGAATCTGCCGGGCCTCGGCATTCTGGGACCCGATGCAGAGGGCATTCGCGCCCAGTCGAAACAAACGACCTCCGCACTTCAGACGCCGAATCACAACGGTGACGACGTGTCGGCACCGATGCAAGGCACCATCACGAAGCTGACGGTCACAGAAGGTCAGCAGGTGCAGGCCGGTGAACTGATCGCGGTGGTCGAAGCAATGAAGATGGAGAACCCGGTCCGTGCTCACAAATCCGGTCGTATCGAGAGCGTCGACGTGACAGTCGGCGACACCCGAGCCGGCGGCGACGTGCTCTGCCGGATTCGCAGTGACGCCGACACGCGTCAAGGTTGAGACGCAGGGCAGGCAGCCGTACCCGGTCACCTGGAGCTACGGCGCCCGCCCCGCTCCCGTCACGTGGCGGCCACCGCGATCATCGCAACCGACGCGAGCGCCAACAGCATTCCGGCCTGCTGGATCCGGCTGACGCGTTCGCCGAGCATCACCATCGCCAGCAGCACCGTCGCGGCCGGATACAGCGAGCCGATGACGCTCACCAGCGACAGCAGACCGCCCTGGAACGCGTACATCATCGCGGCGTTCGCGACCACGTCGAGCACCGCGATGTAGGCAGTCAGGCGCAGCACCTCGCCGTGCGGCGGGCGGAACTGCCGCGACGTCAGCGCGACCGCCCACACGACGACGGTCGCCGTGGCGCGGGCGGCGGCGAGCGGCCACAGCCCGGTGCCGTCGGGAATTTCGTGCAGCCCGACGAACGCGAACGCGAATGCCACGCCGGACCCGACGGTGAGCCACGCGACCGTGCGGGTGAACCGCAACTCTCGGCCCCCGGCCACCTCCCCGGCCACCTCGTCCGGCGACTCCCGGGATACCAGTACGACCGCGACGAGCGCGACGACGATCCCGAGATACGCGACGGCCCCGGGCCGCTCCCCGAGGAGGATGCCGACTATCGCCGGCAGACCCGCGACCAGTACCGCCGTCAGCGGCGAGACGACCGCCATCGGGCCGGACGCGAGCGCCAGGTAGAACCACCACACGGCGAGGCCCGACCCGATGCCGGACGCGGCGCCCCACAGCAGTGCCTCGGTGGTGACCTCGCCGCCGACGAACGGGGCGAGCGCGAGGACCAACAGCAGCGACAGCGGGTAGGAGACGATCACCACCCGCAGGGCAGCGACGCGCCGGGAGGCCACCCCACCGACGAAGTCGCTGACGCCGTAGCCGACTGCGGCCACGAGCGCGAGGAGGACTGGGGTCAGCGCATGCCCTTCACACGGCGTCCGAGTTCGCGGGTGACCTCACGCTCAGCCGTGCGTCGGGCCAGATCCTGTCGCTTGTCGTAGTCCTGCTTGCCCTTCGCGAGAGCGAGTTCGACCTTGACCTTGCCGTCGGAGAAGTACATCGACAGCGGCACGAGCGTCTGGTTGCCCTCGCGGGTCTTGCCGACGAGGTGCTCGATCTCGCGCTTGTGCAGCAGCAGTTTGCGGGTGCGCCGCGGCGCGTGGTTGGTCCACGTGCCCTGCGTGTACTCGGGAATGTGCAGTCCGCGCAGCCACACCTCGCCGTCGTCGACGGTCGCGAACGCGTCGACCAACGACGCCTTGCCCTCGCGCAGGCTCTTCACCTCGGTACCGAGCAGTGCGACGCCGGCCTCGTAGGTGTCGATGATGGTGTAGTTGTGTCGCGCCTTGCGATTGGTCGCGATGACCTTGCGGCCCTTCTCTTTCACGTGCGGGCCCTCACTGTCCTCGATCCGCCTTCAGTTCCACTGTGACCTGGGTTGGTACGACTACCAGCATAGGGGCCGCAGCAACCCGATTTTCCCGCAGCGTCGCTGTCAGTCCCGCACGTACAGGCGCAGCGCGATATACGCGGTGACCGCGGCCATGCCGGCGCCGACGATCGCGATGAACGGCGAGACCAGCAGCACGTCGCTGTTGGAGACACGGGCCACGATGTTCGCGTCGTAGATGTCGGCGAGGACGTCGTCGATGAACAGGTTCTTCGCGGTGAACAGGCCCACGATGGCGAGCGCCGCTCCGATCAACGACGCGACGACGGCCTCGAGCAGGAACGGCAGCTGCGTGTACCAGCGGGTGGCACCGACCAGCCGCATGATGCCGACCTCGGTCCGGCGGGTGAGCGCGGCCACCTGCACCATGTTGGCGATCAGGAAGATCGCGGCGATCGCCTGCACGATCGCGATCGCGAACGCCGCGTTGCGGATCCCGCCGAGAACGCTGAACAGACGATCGACCAGCTCGCGCTGGTTGAGGATGCTGTCGATGCCCGGCCGGTCGCCGAACTCGGCGTTGATGACACCGAACCGCTCGGGATCGCTGAGCTTGATCTTGAACGAGGCCGGGAAGCTCTCCGGGCTCACCAGCGACGCCAGCTCGGGCTGGTCCTTGAACACGCGGTCGGTGGCGTCGGCGACGGCGTCGTCGCGGTTGAGGTACTGCACCGAGACCACCGAGTCGGTGTTCTCCAGGTCGTTGCGCAGGCCGCGGCAGATGTCCTGCACGCAGTTCGGGTCGGACGCGGAGATGTCCTCGGTGAGGAACAGCTGCACCTCGACCCGGTCCAGGAAGATCTGCTGCGTCTTGTCGGCCATCTGCACGACCAGCAGGCCGCCGCCGAACAGTCCCAGCGAGATCGCGGTCGTGAGGATCATCGCGATGGTCATCGTGATGTTGCGGCGCAGGCCGGTCAGGACCTCGCTGAAGATGAAGCTGGCACGCATCGGAGAATCGCAGTCCTTGTGTCGTCTGTTCGATGGCGGGTGTCTGGCGCGGTGTGGGCTGACGGGTGCCGGGGCCTAGCGGCCGACGGCGTACACGCCTCGCGCTTCGTCGCGCACCACCCGACCGAGGTCGAGTTCGACGACGCGCCGGCGCATCGAGTCGACGATGTGATGATCGTGCGTCGCCATGAGCACGGTGGTGCCGGTGCGGTTGATCCGCTCGAGCAGCAACATGATGTCGGCGCTGGTGTCGGGGTCGAGGTTGCCGGTGGGCTCGTCGGCGAGCAGGACCAGCGGACGGTTCACGAACGCACGGGCAATCGCCACACGCTGCTGCTCGCCGCCCGAAAGCTCGTTGGGCAGACGGTCGGCCTTGCCGGAGAGACCGACGAGTTCGAGCACCTCCGGAACCGTGCGCTCGATCACCGAACGGGACTTGCCGATCACCTCGAGCGCGAACGCGATGTTCTGCGACACCGTCTTGTTCGGCAGCAGCCGGAAGTCCTGGAACACGTAGCCGACGCTCTGCCGCAGCTTCGGCACGCGCCGTCCGGACAGCTTGTTGACGTGGAAGTCCGCGACGTAGATGTCCCCGGAGGTGGGCGTCTCCTCCTTGAGCAGGAGCTGCATGAATGTGCTCTTGCCCGAGCCCGACGGCCCGATCAGGAACACGAACTCGCCCTTGTCGATCTCGACGTTCACCTTGTCCAGGGCCGGCCGTGTGGAGGCCTTGTAGAACTTCGAGACATCCTTGACGCTGATCACGAGAAGTCAGTCTAGCCGTTATCTAACGGTGATCTAGGGCAACGACGCGCCCCGCCGGGTTACGTCAGCCCGCCGGGCTCGGAATGGTGCTGGCCTCCGCACCGGCGGTGGTCTTCTGCGGTTCCTGCGTCTGCTTCGGGGACTCCGTCGTGGTCGTCGACTGACCCGACGACTCCTGCTGGGTCGTGGTGCTGTGTGCGGCGCCCGACGTGGTCGTCGACGCACCCGGCTGGCGGTCCGAACGAGTCGTCTCCGACTGCGACGCCGAGGTGGACGACGTGGAGGTCTCGGACGACAGCGGCGTCGTCGTTGTGGTGGAGGAAGAGGTCGACGCCTGCGGACTCCTGGCGGGTGCCGGGTCGTAGGGCTGACTCTGCTCGACCCCGGTCCGCTGCGAGTTGCCCTTCGAGGTGTTCGCCTGATCGACCAGATAAGAGTTGAGGGTCGCCAGTGCCAGCCACAGCACACACATGACGACCGTCGTCGTCCGCATCCTGCCGCCGAACAGCTTGCGCGGAATCCGCTTCCACAGCAGCGACATCTTCTCCTGCGGGCTCATTCGGCGCCTTCTTCCACCGCGTCATTCTCGAGTTCCGCCGACACCGTGATGCCCGCGCGACGCAGGGCCGTCACGACGCGGACCCGCAGCGCGCGGCCCACCTGGAACTGCTTGCCCGGCAACGTCCGTGCGACCAAGCGGACGCTCACCTGGTCCATCTCGAGGCTCTCGACGCCCATCACGGTCGGGGTGTCGAGCAGGAGCGGACGCAGCGTCTTGTCCTCGTAGGCGTCGACACCGACCCGGTGCAGGATGTCGTTGACGTGGTTGATGTCCGCACTCGCCGGGATCGGCACGTCCACGACGGCCCGCGCCCAGTCCTTCGACAGGTTGACGGCCTTGACGATCTGGCCGTTCGGGACCGTGATGACCTCGCCGTCCGCGTTCCGCATCCGGGTCACACGCAGCGTGACGTCCTCGATGACGCCTTCGGCGTCCTTGGACGAGCCGGTCACCGCGATCTGGACGGTGTCACCGAACCCGTACTGCCGTTCGGTGATGATGAAGAACCCCGCGAGGATGTCCTGCACGACGCGCTGCGCACCGAAACCGAGCGCCGCACCGAGTACGGTCGCCGGGGCGACGAGACTGCCGATCGGCATGTCCAACTGTGCGAGCACCTGCACACTGGCGATCACGTAGATCATCGTGATGACCACCCACGTGACGACCTGCGCAACCGAGTGCCGGTGCTTGGTCGCCTCGGAGCGGACGAGTGCGTCGCCCTGCTGGTAGGTGTCGTCGATGCGCTGGGTGATGCGGCCGCCTCCCCAGCTGACGAAGCGGGCGAGGATCAGCGCACCGAGGACCGTCAGCGCGATCGGGAGTCCGGTGGTCTCCAGCCAGTTCTGCAGTCGGTCGAGCGGGGCGAGGGACAGGGCGAGATCGGTGGTCTGCATACGGCCTAGGCTTGGGCTTCCTGCGCTTCGCTCATCCGCCAGCGGATGCCGGCCTCGATGAATCCGTCGAGCTCACCGTCGAGCACCGCCGACGGGTTGTTGACCTCGTAGTCGGTGCGCAGGTCCTTGACCATCTGGTAGGGGTGCAGCACGTACGAGCGCATCTGGTTGCCCCACGAGCTGCCGCCGTCGCCCTTGAGCGCGTCCATCTCGGCGCGCTCCTCCTGACGCTTGCGTTCGAGCAGCTTGGCCTGCAGGACGCGCATCGCGGACACCTTGTTCTGCAGCTGCGACTTCTCGTTCTGGCAGGTGACGACGATGCCGGTGGGGATGTGCGTCAGGCGCACCGCCGAGTCCGTCGTGTTCACGGACTGTCCGCCCGGGCCGGACGAGCGGTAGACGTCGACGCGGACGTCGTTCTCGTCGATGTCGATGTGGTCGGTGGTCTCGACGACCGGCAGGACCTCGACCTCGGCGAACGAGGTCTGGCGGCGGCCCTGGTTGTCGAACGGGCTGATGCGCACCAGCCGGTGCGTGCCCATCTCGATCGACAGGGTGCCGTAGCTGTAGGGGGCCTTGACCGCGAAGGTGGCGCTCTTGATGCCGGCCTCTTCCGCGTACGAGGTGTCGTAGACCTCGACGCCGTAGCCGCGCTTCTCGGCCCAGCGGATGTACATGCGCATGAGCATCTCGGCCCAGTCCGCGGCGTCGACGCCACCGGCGCCGGCACGGATGTTGACGAGCGCGTCGCGCGCGTCGTACTCGCCCGAGAGCATCGTCTTGACTTCCATCGCCTCGATGTCGGTGCGCAGGGCCGCCCGCTCGGTGTGGACGTCGGCGACCGCGTCCGGGCCCTCCTCCTCGGCGAGCTCGTACAGAACCGTCATGTCGTCGAGCCGCGAGCGCAGCTCTTCGACACGGCGCAGTTCAGCCTGCGCGTGGGACAGCTGGCTCGTCACCTTCTGCGCGTGCTCCTGGTCGTTCCACAGATCGGGATCGGACGCCTGGTGCTCGAGTTCATCGATGCGGCGTCGCAGCTCCTCGATATCGAGGACCTTCTCGACCGTGGTCAGAGTGGTGTCGAGCTCGGCGAGGTCAGCGGAAACATCAGGATGCACAGTTCTCCAGGCTACCGGGTCGGTCGAGATGCCCTCGCTGCGACCAGGATCACACCGGAACCCCCACCGACACAGTCCCGAAAGCGCCGAAGAGCCGGGACTGTCCGCGCTCACGCCAGGCCCGCTTGAAGGCGAATGTAGATGACAATCAGCAATACGATTGTCTGGATTCTCCACTCTATTGCGGCAATCTGGCGAATATGCAACACTCACACCGCATCGTGGCGCGGGTCACATGCCCGCAGAGCCGCACGTCGGCCGCGCCGATTCGTCCGGCGCCCAACCCACATCCAGGAAGTCAGATGAAACGTCGCCTTGCACTCACCGCAATCGCCCTCGCCGTGGGCGCCGCCGCATCCTTGTCCGCATGCTCGCCCGGGACGGCTTCCGGCACCGAGCTCGTCGTCACGACGTTCGGTGGGGAGTGGCAGAAGAACTTCACCGATGCCGTGGTGAAGCCGTTCGAGAAGGAGAACAACGTCACGGTCAAGCAGGTGACGCTGTACAGCTCCGACGCGCTCGCCCAGCTCCAGGCCCAGAAGTCCAGCCCCCAGATGGACGTCGTCTTCTTCTCCGGTGGCCAGGAGACGGTGGCCGCGAAGGACGGGCTCCTCGCTCCGATCGACCCGGCCGCGCTCACCAACGCCCCCGACCTGATCAGCCAGGCGACCGCCGGGCTGGCCGGCGGTCGCGGGCCCGTCGTCCAGATCACGCCGATGGGGCTCCTCTACCGCACCGACAAGGTGAGTGAACCCACGTCGTGGAACGACCCGTTCAATCCCGACTACCGCCAGCACGTCGCGTTCACCGATCTGTCGAACAGCTACGGCACCCTCGGCATGCTGATGATCAACCAGGCCCGCGGCGGGACGATCGACAACGTCACCCCCGGAATCGACGCGATCGGCCAGTCGACCCGCGCCGGTGACGCCATCATCACCAAGACGTCCTCCGACCTGCAGCAGGCGTTCGCGGCACGCGACATCTGGATGGCCCCCTACTCGCAGGACTATGCGGAGACACTGCGCAAGGCGGGGCAGCCCGTCGGCTTCGCGATCCCCAAGGAGGGGACGACCGGATCGTTCATCACGGCCAATCTCGTTGCCGGACGGTCCAACACCGAGCTCGCGACGAAGTTCATCGACTACGCACTCAGCGCCGGAGCCCAGGAGAAGTTCGTCACCGGAATGGCGTACTCGCCCGTGAACACGAAGGCGGTCGTTCCCGCCGACATGCAGTCCAAGATCCTCGCCGGCCCGACGCTGGAGAAGCTGGTCCGCTTCGATCCGGAGCAGATCACGGGTAACGCCGCGGCGTGGCAGAAGCAGTGGCAGGAACAGATCACGCGATGAAGAGGCGCTCCGTAGAACCCTGGCTGCTGGTACTGCCGCTGATTGCACTGCTTCTGATCGCATTCGTGATCCCGGTTGCCAGAACACTTCTGGCGAGCTTCACCACGGACTCCTCGGGGTTCACGCTCGACAACTTCGCCAGGTTCTTCGGATCGTCGGTCTCTCTCGGCGCGTCGGAGCGGTCGCTGCGGATGGCGTTCATCCAGACGATCGCTTCGATCGTGATCGCCGTTCCGCTCGCGTACATCATGGCCGGGCTGTCCGCGAAGGCTCGTGCGTTCATGATGATCGCGACGATCCTCCCGCTGATGACCAGCGTCGTCATCCGCACGTTCGGCTGGGTCATCCTCATGGGTCCGTCCGGCCCGCTCGCCAAGATTCCGGGCTTCCTGGATCTGAGCCAGGCACGTCAGGGCCTGCTGGGGACCGAACTCGGCGTCAACATCGCGATGGTTCAGGTCCTGGTGCCGTTCGCCGTCCTCTCCGTTCTCGGTGTCATCAACGGGATCGACGGGCGGCTGCGGGAGGCGTCACGGACCATGGGAGCGAGCTTCCTCGGCACCTTCCGGCACGTCGTGCTTCCGCTGGCGCTGCCGGGCATCGTTTCCGGCGCCACGCTGTGTTTCGCGCTGTCGATCAGCTCCTTCATCACCCCGAACCTCATTGGCGGAGCTCAGCTTCCGGTCATCGCCGGGTTCATCTACCACGACGCGACGGTCAGCAACGACATCCCCTTCGCCGCGACGCAGGCGGTGCTGATCCTGGCCGTCGTCGTGATCACGATCGCGGCGACCAATCGAATTGCGAACGCGAGGATGAAATAGTGGTCCGATCGACTCCGCTTCCGCTGAGGATCGCCGGCAAGGTGTTCCTCGTCCTGATCGCGCTGTTCATGCTGGCACCGCTCGCGGTGGTGGTGGGAGCCGCGTTCAACGCCGACCAGTTCCTCGCCTTCCCACCCGAAGGCCTCAGCTTCGAGTGGTTCGCTGATGCGCTGGCCGACACCACCTATACGTATCCGTTCCTGTTCAGCCTTCAGATCGCACTGATCACGGCAGTGGGTTCGGCGGCGATCGGGACGCTGTTCGCCATCGGCATCGCACGGCACAAGGTTCCCGGGTCGGGGGCGCTGCAATCGTTCGCGCTCTCCCCCTTGACCATGCCGAGCATCATCTTCGCGATCGGCATCCTCCAGACGGTGTCCCAACTGCTGGGTGGGTCCTCCCCGTGGATCCTGATGCTCGCGCACATCGTCATCACAGTCCCGTACGTGGTCCGAACCGTTCTCGGCGTGATCGCCCGGTCGGACGTCTTCACCGAAGAGGCCGTCCGGGTGATGGGAGCGAGCTGGTGGCAACGTTATTGGCACGTACTGCTGCCGATGTGTCGCCCCGGAATCATCGCCGGCGGCTTCCTGGCGTTCATCGTCTCCTTCGACGACGCGGTCATCGCCCTGTTCCTGCGCACCCCGCAGCTGCAAACCCTCCCCCTCGCCATCTACGGGCAGCTCGAGTTCAGCGCCTCACCGACGGTCGCGGCCGTCTCGACGCTGTCGATGGCACTCACTGCGATAGCAATCCTGGCGATCGAGAAGATCGTCGGTCTCGGAAAGGTCTTCAGCTAATGGCCGATCTCACCATCGCCGCCGTGCACAAGACATTCGGGGATGTGCAGGTGCTCAAGGGCGTCGACATCCACGCGAAGTCGGGCAGCTTCGTATCGCTGCTCGGGTCCAGCGGTTGCGGCAAGTCGACACTGCTGCGGTGCATCGCCGGCCTCGAAACCGTCGACTCGGGAACGATCTCGGTGGGCGGCGAGGACGTCACGAACCTCGCGCCGGAACATCGCAAGCTGAGCATGATGTTCCAGAGCTACGCGCTCCTTCCGCATATGAGTGTGCTCGAGAACGTCCGCTTCCCCCTGCGGATGCGCGGCAAGACGTACGGAAACCGTGCCGCTCAGCGGGACCTCGCGGTGCGGGCGCTCGAGCAGGTCCAGATGGATCATCTGGCGTCGCGCATGCCGCGGCAACTGTCCGGCGGCCAGCAACAGCGTGTGGCGCTGGCACGCGCGATCGTCGGCGGTCCCCGACTCATCCTGCTCGACGAGCCGCTGTCGAATCTGGATGCCCGCCTTCGGGAGGACATGCAGGTGGAGCTGGTGTCACTGCAACGGAGTCTGGGCGTGACCACCGTCTTCGTCACGCACGACCAGGACGAGGCGCTCAGCATGTCGGACCAGGTCGTGTTGATGCACGGCGGTGTCGTCGAACAGGCCGGCACCCCCGAGGACCTGTACGGGAACCCGGACACGCGTTTCGCGGCGGACTTCCTGGGGGCGGCGAACCTACTCGCCGTCACCGGCGTCTCCGGCAGTCGGGCTTCGGTGGGCGCTGCGACCGTGCCGTCCCCGGAGGACTTCGGTGGCGAAGCGCTGCTCATGATTCGACAGGAAGACATCCGGGTGGACGCACCGGAGGGTTGCGACGCTCGCCTGACCGCGGTGGTCAGGTCGCGGGTGTTCCGGGGCAGCGAGTTGCTGCTCGTCCTGGACGCGGCGGGGCAGGAGCTTCGGGTCGTCGCCCCGACCTCCACGATCGCGTACCCGGACAGCGAGGTGACGTTGTCGTGGCGCAGCGCGCACAGCCGGATCCTCCCGAAGTAGCGACGACCATGCAGTTACAATCTGTAATTCTCTTCCCGCACACACATTCTCACGCGAAGGCTGTAGACGATGAGTCAGAAAGGCAATGACACGGACGACACCGATCGGCTCATCGCGAGCGCACTCCAGGTCAACGGGCGCGCCTCGTGGGAGGCGATCAGCCGTGTCATCGATCTCCCGTCTCGGACGGTGATGCGCCGCGGCCAGCACCTGATCGACACGGGATGCGTGCGCGTGTCCACGTTCGTCGACGCGAACAAGCTGCTCCACGCGCGCGGCGTGCTGATCCGCCTCGGGACCGAGATCGACCAGGTGGCCCAGGTGGCCCGAGGTGTGGCCGCACTTCCGGGCGCTTCGTCCGTGTCGATCCTCGAGGGATCCGGCGACATCGTCGCCCTCGTTCTCGTGGAGAACGCCGAGGCGCACCAGATGCTGTTGCTGCAGACACTTCCGGCGATTCCCGGCGTGCGGTCGTTCGAGGTGAGTACCGTCCTGCGGTCGTACCGCATGGGTCTCGACTGGCACGCGGGGGTGCTCCCCGCCGAACAGGTCGACGCCCTCCGCGCATCCGCGCCGTGGCACGCGCCGTCGACCAGTTCCACGCCGGTGGTTCTCGATTCCGTGGACCAGAACCTGATCGACCAGCTGAGCCACGACGGGCGAGCAACCATATCGGTGCTCGCCCAGGAGGCCGGCATCAACGCGCAGACCGTGCGCCGCCGGCTCGACACACTGTTCGGTGTCGGCGTGCTCCGGGTCCGGACCGAGGTGGCGCCGGTGTTCTTCGGCTACAAGGTCGAGGCCATGCTGTGGCTGCACATCCGGAACGGCGATATCGAGAGCATCGGAAACTCCCTGGCGACAGACCCGTCCGTCCGCTACTGCGCGGCACTCACCGGGCACGCCGGCCTGCTGGTCGACGGCCTGTTCCTGGACGAGGAAGCGCTGTTCGACTTCCAGAACGGCGTCATCGGCTCCCTGCCGACCGTGGAGATCGCAGAATCGCGGGTCGTCCTCAAGGCGGTTCGACGCGGCCCGTTGTACGTCGACGACGTCGTGGCCTGACCGCCCACCGCTCACCAGGCACCTCGGCGCCGCACCACACGACATGTGGTGCGGCGCTTCTGCATGCGCTACCCCCCCCGACGTCGGCGCGGGGCGCCGGCGAGGTCCACGCACACGAATGGGGACCCTGCCCGCCGGCAACGTCGGCGGGCAGGGTCCCCATTTCGTGGTGCGACTGCGCTACACGACGCGGCCGATGGTGAGCTTCTTGATGCCGGTGATGCGGATGTCGGCGGAGGCCTTGGCGAAGTCGGCGAGCCCCTCGGTGACGGTGGCGAACACGTTGACCGGGGTCCAGCCCAGCGGGCCGAACGTGCGCACGCCGGGGGCGTAACACACGCCGACCTCGTACCACTCGAACGGCAGGCCGCCCATCTGCATCGGACGCTGGTAGTACCAGAGCACGTCACCGACGCCGGGGATGACCTGCTGGTTCTCGAACGGGACGGCCTCGGGATCGAAGTTCTGCGCCTCCTCGGGGAGACCGGTCATCACCTCCGGCCCGGCGTACATCGCGTGCATCGCGTCGACGGTCACCGGCTTCGCCAGTGCGTTCCACAACGCCTCGCACGTCTTCGGTGCCAGATCGAGGTGCATGGTCGCCACGGCGATGGGGCCGTTCTCGTACTCGAAGAAGAGCTTCTGGTCGGTCACTGGGTTTCTCTCTCTCTTGACTGCACTGTTCGGTCGTGCATGATCAGGGGGTTTGTCGGTATCTCTCGACGGCGCCCAGGAACGGGGCGACGAATCGTTCCTGCTCGGCGAGTTCGTCGGCGCCGCACATCTTCTCGGGATGCCACTGCACACCCGCGGCGTACCAGTCGGTGGTCGACTCGATCGCTTCGATCGTCCCGTCGGCCGCGCTCGCCGTCACCGAGAACCCTTCGGGACAGTGCGAGATCGCCTGCTGGTGAATCGAATTGACGATGATCCTCGACGCCACCCGGGTGCCTGCGGGGGACGCCGCGAGTTCGATCTCGTGCCGGTAGCCGAGTTGCGCATCGGGTTCGAGTCCGTACGTATGCAGTTCCCGGGTCGCCGGTAGGTCCACCACCCGGCTGCCGTGGAGGGCCGCGAGCAGTTGCATGCCCCGGCAGATGCCGAAGACGGGCAGTCCCATCTCCCGTGCGGCCACGACGAGCGCCCGCTCGGTGACGTCGCGGGTGGTGGCGTCGGGCGGGGCGTCCGTGTTCTCGCCGCGGGCGATCCACTCACCCACGTCTTCTCCGCCGGACAGGACCAACCCGCTGACATGCGAGAGCAGTGCCGTCGCCTCGTCGCCGGTGCATTCCGGGACGAGGATCACGGAGAGACCGCGGGCGGAGAAGAATCGGACGTACTCGGTGCCCACGGTGAACAGGTCCGTGCGCTCGCCGAGGTAGGTGGGCAGATCACGCCGCCACGTGGTGAGGGCGATCAGCGGACGGTCAGGCATCGAGCTTCATCCAGACCGCGGTGGTGTCGGTGTACTTGTGCAGTGCGTCGGCGCCCTTGTCGCGTCCGAAGCCGCTCTCCTTCACGCCACCGAACGGCAGACGCATGTCGCCCTCCTCGTAGCAGTTCACCCAGATGACCCCGGCCTTCACGGCCCGCGTCACCCGGTGGATCGCGGAGACGTCGCGCCCCCAGACCGACGCGGCGAGCCCGTAGCGGGTGTCGTTGGCGACGCGGATCGCCTCCGCCTCGCTGCCGACCCGGATGATCGACAGGACCGGCCCGAATACCTCCTCCCGTGCGATCCGAGAGCCCGGGTCGACGTGATCGAGAACGACGGGAGCGAAGTACGAGCCGCCCTCGAGACCGTCGACGACGGTGCGCCGCGGACTGCCGGCGACGAGCGCGGCTCCCTGTTCGAGCGCGTCCGCAACCTTCGCCTCGATCCCGGTGACGGCGGCCGCGCTGACGACGGCACCGAACGCGGTGCCCGCGTCGAGCGGATCCGCGGGCTGCAGTGCCGCCGCGACCTCGCAGGCCGCGGCCACCGCCTCGTCGGCGTTCTCCTCGAACACGATCAGCCGGGACGACGCACTGCACATCTGCCCCTGGTTGAAGAAGGCGTTCTCTGCGGCGCTGGCTGCCGCGGCCTGGATGTCGGCGTCGGGCAGGGCGATCGTCGCGGACTTCCCGCCGAGCTCCGGCCACACCCGCTTGCCGTTCGATTCCGCGCTGTACTTCAGGAAGGCGCGGCCGGTGACGGGCGAGCCGGTGAACGTCAGGACATCGACGTCGGGGTGTCGGCCCAGCGCCTGCCCGGCGACCCTGCCCAGGCCGTTCACGACGTTCAGCACTCCGGCCGGCAGGCCCGCCTCGCCCGCCAGCTCCGCCAGACGGAGCGCCGAGAAGGGGGTCTGCTCGGACGGTTTCACCACCACCGAGTTGCCGGCGAGAAGCGCGGGAGCAAGCTTCCAGGCCGTCATGGTGAGGGGGAAGTTCCACGGCACCACGGCCGCCACCACACCCGCCGGGGCCTCGACCGAGTACGCCAGTACCGACTGCTCGTGCGCAATCAGCTTGTCGGACACCTTGTCCGCGAGCTCGCCGTACCACCTGATGCACTTCTCGACCGCCGCGAGCTCGACGCCCAGCGCCTGGGACACCGGCTTGCCCATCTCGAGCGAAATCATGGTGGCCAGCTCCTGGGCGTTCTCACCGATGAGCAGCGCCCACTTCTTCAGGACATCGCCGCGATCGCGCGCCGGTGCGGTGGCCCAGCCCGACATGCGGAAGGCCGTTCGGGCGACGTGGACCGCAAGATCCACCTGAGTCTCGTCAGCCGCATGCAGGACCCCGATCGGGCGGCCGTCCCGAGGCGAGATGACCGGGATGTGTTCGACGCCGTC
This sequence comes from Prescottella soli, assembly GCF_040024445.1. Classification (NCBI taxonomy): domain Bacteria; kingdom Bacillati; phylum Actinomycetota; class Actinomycetes; order Mycobacteriales; family Nocardiaceae; genus Rhodococcus; species Rhodococcus (subgen. Prescottella) soli. The sequence continues at coordinate 4,746,634 of NZ_CP157276.1, read as the reverse complement.
GAACGACACGAGCTGCCCGCCGACGTAGGCCCCCTCGAGCCGCTCGATGTCCTGAATCACGCCCCGTGCGGTGGAGCTGAGCGACATGTGACCGTCCCTTCGACGCGGATTGTGGCTTCCGCCACGATTCGCGAACAAGAGTGACATATCCGCCAATATTCGGCAATCAACGGTTCGCATTCGTCATACATGGCTGATTCCGCATCCAGATCCGCCTACGCGGGCTTCCCGCCCCACCGCCGACGCGGGGGTGGGCTCACGGTCGGCGACGGCACGCAGGCGCCGGTAGGCTGTGCGGTCGTGACCTCACGCACCGCCGATCTGACCCTCGCCCGCCGCATCGCCGACGAGGCCGACGCCATCACCCGCGCCCGGTTCGGAGCGCTGGACCTGAAGGTCGACTCCAAGCCCGACCTCACCCCCGTGTCGGACGCGGATCTCGCGGTGGAGCGGGCTGTGCGCGCGACGCTGGCCGCGGAGCGTCCCGCGGATGCCGTCCTAGGCGAGGAGTTCGGCGGCGACGCGAAGTTCGAGGGCCGCCAGTGGGTGATCGACCCGATCGACGGCACCAAGAACTTCGTCCGCGGCGTCCCGGTGTGGGCCAGCCTGATCGCGCTGCTCGAGGACGGCGTGCCGGTCGTGGGCGTGGTGAGTGCTCCGGCGCTCAACCGGCGCTGGTGGGCGGCCGCGGGTGAGGGCGCGTGGGCGTCGTACGACGGCGGTGACCCGCGCCGGCTGTCGGTGTCCGGGGTGGGCGAGCTGGCGTCGTCGAGCCTGGCGTTCTCGTCGCTGTCCGGCTGGAAGGACCGCGGCATCCGGGAGCAGTTCGTCGACCTCACCGACGACGTGTGGCGCATCCGCGGCTACGGCGACTTCTTCTCCTACTGCCTACTCGCCGAGGGCACGCTCGAGATCGCGGCCGAACCCGAGGTGTCGCTGTGGGATCTCGCGCCGCTGGACCTGCTGGTCCGTGAGGCCGGCGGACGCTTCACCAGCCTCGAGGGTGCCGACGGCCCGCACGGCGGCAGTGCCGTCGCGACCAACGGCCTGCTGCACGACGAGGTCCTCGCCCGCCTGCGCTAGTTCCCCACGTTTTGCGCACTTATCGGTGTGTTTCGGGCTCCCGGAACACCGATAAGTGCGCAAAACGGGGTCAGAAGACGGCGGCCGTGACGAGCGCGAGCGCCGGGGCGACACCTTGGATGAGCGCGGCCTGCAGGTAGCGGACCCCGGTCGAGGCGAGGACAACGGCGGCGCCGACGATCGCGGCGCAGCAGAACAGCACCACCGCGTCGCCCCCGGTCCCGCCGGCGATCAGCCCGGCGATGATGCCGAGCGCCAGGAAGAGGTTGTAGAACCCCTGGTTGTAGGCGAGCGGGCGGGTGACGTCGGCGTCCTGCTGGCTGGCCAGGCCGAAGCGCCGCCACACCTGCGGTCGCTGCCACAGCACGCTCTCCATCACGAAGATCACCACGTGCAGGGCGGCCGCCAACGCTGCGAAGACCTGCGCGATCACCGGCATCCGTCCACGGTGTCACACTCGGTACGGCCGACGCGGCACATCCGCGGCCGCCGGACAAGATCAAGTCAGCATGGGAGTGACACGGATGGACGCCGACGAGGTCGACTTCGCCCACACCGATCAGGCGAGCCGCAAGCGTCGGGAGAAGGCGCTGGGGTTGGCGCGGTTCGCGTGGGAGCGCGGCATCACCGGCGCCGAACTGCTCGATCTGCGTGATGATCGGCTCCGCAAGCTGGCCCGCGCAGCGGATGCGAATCCGCCGAGCACCCGCGAGACATGGACGGTCGCGGCGCAACTGATCGACGAGAAGACGCGCTGGGCGCAGAGCCATCCGGACGATCCGCGCGCCCTCCCCCGGCATGCCGACGAGAAGATCATGTGGGTCAAGCCCCCGATCACTCCGTGGAGCTGACCGGGCACGGTCCGATCGGACGGGCCTCGACGATCGCGTGTGCCCGCGACCGGGCGGCGTTGTAGTCGAACCCCACGTCCGCGCCGCCGACGTCGACGACGAGCACTTTTCGCTGGTTACCTCGATCGCGGATGGTCACGAGATCGACTGTATTGCGTGGTTGTGGGGATACCCGGCAGGAGTTGTGAAGGTTGTGTGCAGGTTTCCACCACCGTCCGCACATCCGTAGACTTGCCCGAATCGTGATGGTCGTCACTTTTCGATTCGACTCGACTTCGTTTCTTACTCCGGAGTAAGGTAGGGGCGTCCGAGACCGCACCCCGAGAAATGGTCATCATGAGCAAGCAAGACGTTGTGAAGACGAACGGCGCCAAGCAGCCCCGCGATACCTCGGCGGTCGGCTTGAACCCGGTCAAGCGTGACGCAATGGGCGCCGCGATGCGCGTACTGACCCGGATCACCGGCTCCGACCTGGCCGAGAAGTACAACCTGCGACAGGTCATCGACCGCGTCACCTACGAAGGCACCAAGACCGGCTTCAAGACCCTCGGCGCCGCGACCCGCACGTTCAACCGCGTCTCCGGCGGCGGCGCGCCCAAGCGCCTGCCCGACGGCGCCACCAAGAACGCCGAGTACTTCGACCTGACGCCGAACGACGAGCAGCAGATGATCGTCGAGACGGTCCGGGACTTCTCGGCCGAGATCCTGCGTCCGGCCGCACACGACGCCGACGAGGCCGCCGCCGCGCCCGCCGACCTCCTGAAGCGCTCCGCCGAACTCGGCATCACACTGATCAACATCCCCGAGGAACTCGAGGGTGTGGCGTCCGAGCGCGGCGCCGTCACCAACGCGCTGGTGGCCGAGGCCCTCGCGCACGGCGACATGGGACTTGCACTGCCGATCCTCGCGCCCAGCGGCGTGGCCGTCGCGCTCACCCAGTGGGGTACCGACGCGCAGCAGCAGACCTACCTGCCCGCGTTCGCCGGCGAGAACGTCCCGGCCGCGGCGGTGGTGGTGAGCGAGCCGCGCGCGCTGTTCGACCCGTTCGCGCTGCAGACCAAGGCAGTCCGCTCCCCCAGCGGCTACAAGCTCAACGGTGTCAAGAGCCTCGTCCCGGCGGCCGGGTCGGCGGAACTGTTCGTCGTCGCGGCCGAACTCGACGGCCGTCCGGCGTTCTTCATCGTCGAGTCCAATACCAAGGGCCTTGTCGTGGAGGCGGATCCGAGCATGGGTCTGCGCGCCGCCGGCCTGGGCCGGCTGATCCTCACCGACGTCGCCGTTCCCGAGTCGGCGATCCTCGGCGACGGCGACGCCGACCAGCGTGCCCGCGAGTACGCCGACGCCATCCGGTTGGCCCGGCTGGGGTGGGCGTCGCTCGGTGTGGGCACCTGCCAGGCCGTGCTCGACTACGTGATCCCGTACGTGAACGAGCGGGAGGCGTTCGGCGAGCCGATCAGCCACCGTCAGGCCGTGGCGTTCATGGTGGCGAACATCGCGATCGAACTCGACAGCATGCGCCTGGTCACGCTGCGCGGCGCCTCCCGCGCGGAACAGGGCCTGTCGTTCGCCCGCGAGGCCGCGCTGGCACGGAAGCTCGCCTCGGACAAGGGAATGCAGATCGGCCTGGACGGCGTCCAGCTGCTCGGCGGCCACGGCTACACCAAGGAGCACCCGGTGGAGCGCTGGTACCGCGACCTGCGAGCCGTCGGCGTTGCCGAAGGCATCGTCCTCATCTGACGCCGACCCGATCCGTTTACAGGAGACCTTTCGATGATCAATCTCGAACTGCCCAAGAAGCTGAGGGCCTCTGCGAACCAGGCGCATCAGGTCGCAGCACAGATCTTCCGCCCCATCTCCCGCAAGTACGACCTCGCCGAGCACGAGTACCCCAAGGAACTCGACACCATGGCGGCCATGGTCGAGGGCCTGGGCGACTCGGGGCAGGGCGCGTCCGGCGCCGCCCTGGGCCGGACCGGCGAGCAGAACGGCGACGCCCCGAAGGTCATGGGCAACGCCAACGGCGGCAACATGGCGTCGCTGATGAACGTGATCGAGACCTGTTGGGGTGATGTGGGTCTGACGCTGTCGATCCCCTACCAGGGTCTCGGCAACTCGGCGATCGCCGCGGTCGCCACCGACGAACAGCTCGAGCGCTTCGGCAAGGTGTGGGCCTCGATGGCCATCACCGAACCCAGCTTCGGTTCCGACTCCGCGGCCGTGACCGCCACCGCCGTGCTCGACGGCGACGAATGGGTCCTCAACGGCGAGAAGATCTTCGTCACCGCGGGCGAACGCTCCACGCACGTCGTGGTGTGGGCGTCGGTCGACAAGAGCAAGGGCCGCGCGGCGATCAAGTCGTTCGTCGTGCCGCGCGAGGCCCCCGGCCTGAGCGTGGCCCGCCTCGAGCACAAGCTCGGCATCAAGGCGTCCGACACGGCAGTGCTGCTGCTGCAGGACTGCCGCATCCCGAAGGACAACCTGCTCGGCAGCCCGGAAGTGAACGTGGAGAAGGGTTTCGCGGGCGTCATGCAGACGTTCGACAACACCCGCCCCATCGTCGCCGGTATGGCGGTCGGCCTGGGCCGCGCGGTCCTCGAGGAGCTGCGCAGCATCCTGGAGGAGGCCGGCGTCGAGATCTCGTACGACATCCCCGCCTACAACCAGCACGCCGCCGCGGCCGAGTTCCTCGCGCTCGAGGCCGACTGGGAGGCGTCGTACCTGCTGGCGCTGCGCGCGGCGTGGATGGCCGACAACAAGAAGCCCAACTCGCTCGAGGCATCGATGTCGAAGGCGAAGGCCGGCCGTACGGGAACCGCAGTGTCGCTCAAGGCCGTCGAACTGGCAGGCACGTTGGGCTACTCGCAGCGTCCACTGCTCGAGAAGTGGGCCCGCGACAGCAAGATTCTCGACATCTTCGAGGGAACCCAGCAGATCCAGCAGCTCATCATCGCCCGGCGCCTGCTGGGCAAGTCGTCGGCCGAGCTCAAGTAGCCTGCGCCGGAGTACCTCTCACGACACGATCCGTCCCCGTCGCTCCCCGAGCGGTGGGGACGGACTCGTCAGACCCTGCGACTTGGTTGGGCGAGAACCGCCGCGTAAAAGCAAACCACCTCCCGCGCATGGGTCACGGGAGGAGGTTCACCCCGGAGGGCACAGGAGGCGATATCCCTCACGGGCGTGCACATCCGATCGAGCAACCTGACGATAACCGCCCAGGTCCGGGCGCGTCTCGGTTTCGCCGACAATGCGCGAGCGAACGAGATTCCCCGCCGAAGTCAGCGACGCGCGTATTTCTGCAGACACTCGACCGTCGCGGCCTGCTCCTCATCGGTCCCGAAGACCCAGGCCATGAACTCGGTGGCCCCGGCGTCGCGCAGTGCGTCGAGCCGCTCGAGAACCTCGCCGCGCACTCCGATCAGCGCGACGTCGGCGGAGTCCGCGGCACCCTCCTTGTCGAGCATTGCCCGGTACGACGGCGTATTGGTGTACGCCGCGAACTCCGCACGGCCCCGCTGCCGCGCCGAGTCCGAGTCCGACGTCACGCAGATCGGCAGGCCCACCACGATCCGCGGGGCGGGGCGACCGGCGGCCGCGGCGGCGACGCTGATGGTCGGGACGATGTGCTCGCGGACCGTGCGGGTGCCCGCCATGAGGGTGACGGTGCCGTCGGCGTGCTCGCCCGCCAGACGCAGCATCGCGGGCCCCAGCGCGGCCACGAGCACCGGCGGGGCCGGGGTGTCGAAAGTGTCCAGCGGACGGGGCAACTCGGCCCGCAACCGCACGCCGTCGACCTGCGTCCGCTCCCCGCGCAACGTCGGCACCAGGGCCGCCAGATAGTCCCGCGCCCACTGCACCGGCCGCTCGAAGCTCAGGCCCCACACGTCCTCGACGATGAACCGGTGCGAGACGCCGATCCCGAGCTGCAGGCGTCCGCCGACCGCGGCCTGCGTGGTCAGGGCCGACGACGCCATCAGCAGCGGATGCGTCGGATGGGTCGGCAGCACCGCGGTTCCCAGCCGAACCGACGCCGTCCGCTCCCCCGCCAGCGCCAGCACCGTCAGCGCGTCCCACCCGAAGATCTGCGGCACCCACGCCGCGGCGAAACCGTCGGCCTCCACCTGCGCCACCCGCGCGACCACCTCGTCTAGCCGTGCCGACGGCCACACCATCCGACCGATCTCCATCACCGACCACCCCTTCCGACGACGTCGAAGGCAGTGTCCCAGGTCGAATGTGGTGCGCGGCGGGATTCCGGAACACGAAAGGCCCCGTCGCACCGGCGACGGGGCCCTCCGTGTGAGGACTTCAGCGCTGCATGACGTTGGAGCGGCCGGCGACCACCGGGATCCAGAGCACCGCAAGCAGTGCCATCGCCGCCCACTCGACGAGCAGGCCGTAGCCGATGCTGCCGGTGTGGACGCCGCGGACGCTGTGCTGCGACCAGTACGTGAGCAGGCCGAGGACCGTGCCGACCGTGACGCCGGCCATCGCGATCCACGCGAGCACCCAGCGCCGCGTCCATGCCGCGAGCGCGGACACACCGATCCCGAACACGACCACGAACCACGTGAACAGCCGGGCCAGCGACGCCACCTCGTGGTGCCCACCGGCCAGGACCTGCCACGCGCGCAGGCCGTCGACCTGCGGGGCGGCCAGCGCGATCAGCAGGATCATCACTGTTGCCGCGATGAACGGTCCACGCCCGCGCGGGTCGACCTCACGGGCCACCCGCTCCTCGATCATCGCCAGTTCACGCCGCAGCAGCGATAGATCCTCACTCATCTGCTTGCGCCGGTCGATGCTCGTCTGCGTTGAAACACACCGAAAACCATATCGACGGCAACGAACCCGAGCAGGGTCAGCCCCAGGAGCGGCACGAACCATCCGATCAGTACGGACCCGATCACGATCGCGCCGACCGCCGCCGGATGCAGGCCGCGCAGGGCGCCACGGGCAGGCGGACGGCCCCACCGCTGCGTGCCGCGGGTCGGGCGGCGCCGCCACCACATGGTGTAACCGAGGACGATCACCGCCAGCAGTGCCACGGCGAGCGCCAACAGCGCGATCTGGTTGAGCAGTCCGAAGAGGATGCCCATGTGCAGGCCGATGGCCCAGAACGTGAGCTTCGCCGCGAACGGCCAGTCCGCGAACCGCACGGTGTCGGTGATCTGCCCGGTCGCACCGTCGATCGCCACCGAATCGGTCGAGAACTGGAACGGCTGCCGCGTCTGGGCGACTGTGAACGCCGTGTCGGGCTTCGACGGAATCGACGCCTCCACCACACCGGTCACGCCCGCGTTCGCGGCGACCGCGAGGACGTCGTCGATGCGGGCGACGTTGCTGTCGAGGATGCCCGTCCCGGCCGCCGCGGCGGCGTGCCCGCCACCGTGACCGTCGTGGCCACCCGAAGGCGCGGCAGCCGCACCGTCGAGCGACTTCGACACCGACGGCGTGCCCCAGCCCAGGTCGGCCCGCAGGTCGCCGATGTTCTCGCCCGCATACTTCGACCAGGTCAGGCCCGTCGCCGAGAGGAACACCAGGCCGAGGGCGATCCACAGCCCGATCGCGCCGTGCCAGCCGAGCGCCCCGTTGCGCCCGCGTCCACCACGCTTGACCGTCCACAACCGCGGGGCCGCGGACCCGTTGCGGGCCTTCGCGGTCCGGTAGCGGCGCACCCACAGGTAGACGCCGCCGAGCGCGATCACCCACAGCCACGACGCCGCGAGCTCGCTGTAGATCCGGCCGGGTTCACCCAGGTGCAGGTGTCGGTGCAGCTGCGAGATCCACGTTCGCATGGGCAGCGCGCTGCTGCTGCCGTAGACGACGAGTTCGCCTACGGGCTTCGCGGTCACCGGGTCGACGAACACCGACAGGCGCTCCGACTCGCCGAGCGTCGGGTCGGTGAACAGCACCCGGGTGGTCTGGCCCTGTTCGGTCGACGGTCGCACCGCCGACACCGTCAGGTCCGGGCGCTGGGCCCGCGCGGCGGCGATCTGGTCACTCACCGGCGCGGCCGGTCCCGTCGACTCGACGTGCAGGTAGTCGCGGTAGACGAACTGTTCGAGGGTGGGGGCGATCGCGTAGAGCCCGCCGCTGATCGCCGCGATCACCAGGAACGGCGCGACGAAGACGCCGGCGTAGAAGTGCAGCCGGAGGACCAGCCTGCGGAAGGCGCCCGGCGGCGACGAATCATTCGATTCGGGGCGGGTTTTCGGGTCGTCCGGAAGGTGCGCAGGGGCGGTCCCCACGCCTTCGGAAGCGTGCATGAAACAGCTCTTTCCTGAAGTTTCGAATCGGCGCGCGAGAGAGCGCGCGCCGCGAAGGACACGCCGACGGGCACCCGCACACGGTTGCGCGGGTGTGCCGGTATCGGCGGTGAAGGCAGCAGCAGATGCCGGGCACGCGAGCGCGTGGCCGGGTGTCTACCGGGAAAGAGCCGGAGGTCCGCGAGTTCCGCCCGCGGCCCGGGCGATGCGGGAGATGGTGGGGTCGACACGGCGGACGACCGTGGGCGTCCAGCGTCGGACGTCGGGCACAGGCGGCGTCGACAGCACCGCGACGACGACGCGGACCACCGAGGCGATCACGCCGAGCAGTGCGATCTCGGCGGCCCGGACCAGCACCGCGCCGACCGCGGTGGCCGCCACGTGCGCCGCGATCATCTGCGGGGGCAGGTTCAGGCCGTGCGCGTGATCCGACGCCAGCGTCAACGTGAAGTGCCCGATCCCCTGTCCTGCCGCGAGGACCGCGACGAGGAGGAGCAGCGGATTGCACCGGCTGCGCAGGGACGCGACTGCGGCGCCGACCACCGCGGCGGCCGCGACGAGCAGCACGATCGCCTCCTCGCTCGGTGCGGCGGTTCCGCCGCCGAGGCCGTGCGCGGCGATGCTGATCGCTCCGGACAGCGAGCCGACGAACGTGCCGCGCAGCTGCGCGACGGCGTCGGCTCGGGATTTCACCACGCGAGAGTAGCGCCTACTACGACTCCTAGTACATCTCGCAGCCCGCCGACCAGGAGCAATCGACCCACTGTGATGCACATCACTACTAGGCTGGGGCTGCCGACGTCACCGATGGGAGCCACCATGCAGGACGTTCTGACGAAGATCACCGACACGCTCAGCGCCGTACGAGTGATGCAGCGCTCCGGCTTGATCCCCTTCCCCCGCGTCGACTTGGGTGTCCGAGAACTTCTCGCGGTCGGCAAGTACGGGCCGTTCGCCGGGTCGGTGCACACGCACGCCGCGCGCGACCCCGACCGCGTCGCGCTGATCGACGAACGCGGACTCCTCACGTACGGCAAACTCGAGGGCCAGTCCAATGCGCTGGTCCGCGCGTGGCAGGCGGTGGGGATCGGCATCGACTCCCCCGTCGGCGCCATGTGCCGGAATCACCGCGGTCTGGTGTTGACGATGCTCGCTGCCGGGAAGAGCGGCGCACGCCTGGTGCTCATGAACACCGGCTTCGGCCGACCGCAACTCGCCGACGTGGCGAAGCGAGAAGGGGTGCGCTGGTTCGTGTTCGACAGCGAGTTCGCCGACGTCGCTGACGCGCTGCCCACCGAGGTCACCCCGTTCCTGTCGTGGACGGACGGTCCTGTGCGCACGCCACCGGCCGAGACACCCCCTCGCACACTCGACGAACTCATCGCCGAGCAGTCCACCGATTCCGTGCCCGCCCCGGAGGAACCGGGCACACTCATCCTCCTCACCAGCGGCACCACCGGAACCCCCAAGGGCGCACCGCGCGGGCACACGTCCCCGTTGGTCACCGCACAGTTCCTCGACCGGATCCCGTTGCGCCCCGAGCAGACCATGTTGATGGCCGCGCCCGCGTTCCACGGCACCGGCATCTCCCAACTCGGCCTGGGGATGGCGCTCGAGAACACCGTCGTGATGCAGCGCCGCTTCGATCCGGAGACCACCGTCCGCCTGCTCGCCGAGCACCGCGCCGACACCCTCGTGCTGGTGCCGACGATGCTGCAGCGGATCATCGACCTCGGCCCCGACGTGCTCGGCAAGTACGACACCTCGTCGCTGAAGGTGATCTTCGCGGCCGGCTCGGCCATCCCGCCGGACCTGAGCGTCCGCACCCAACAGGCATTCGGGAAGGTGCTGTACAACTTCTACGGCTCCACCGAGGTCGCTGCCGTCACCGTCGCCACCCCGGACGACCTCGAGCGCGCCCCCGGCACCGCAGGACGCGTCCCGGCGACGTGCCACATCGCCCTGTTCGACGACGCCGGCAACCGCGTCACCGAACCGGACGTCGTCGGACGCATCTTCGCCAAGAGCGGACTGAGCTTCGCGGGCTACACCGACGGCCGCGACAAGGAGCACATCGACGGGATGCTCGCCACCGGCGACGTCGGCCACTTCGACCGCGACGGGCTGCTCTTCGTCGACGGGCGCGACGACGACATGATCGTCTCGGGCGGCGAGAACGTGTACCCGCTCGAGGTGGAGAACCTCATCGCCGAACGCCCCGACGTCCTCGAGGTCGCGGTGATCGGCGTCGCGGACGACGAGTTCGGCCAGCGACTCCGCGCGTTCGTCGTGCCCGCGCCGACGTCCGCCCGGGACGCGGACGAGATACGTGCGCACGTGAAGGCGAACCTGGCCCGCTACAAGGTGCCGCGCGACGTCGTCTTCCTCGACGAGATCCCCCGCAACACGACCGGCAAGGTGCTGCGTCGGGTGCTGATCGAGATGAATGTCGAGTCCGACTGAAGTTCGATCGCACCGGAACCGCACCGAGCTGCCGCTCCCGAACTGACCGCCACATGCACGAAGGCCCGGAAGTCCAGTTGGACTTCCGGGCCTTCTTTAGTAGCGGGGACAGGATTTGAACCTGCGACCTCTGGGTTATGAGCCCAGCGAGCTACCGAGCTGCTCCACCCCGCGATGCATGAACGAAGTTACACGAGCAGGCGAACCGAAGGCAAATCGCCTGCAGCGGGGCCCGTTCGGGGCGCATCGACGCGCCTTCCGCCCACCGACACCCGCCTCCGGCGTGACGCAGTTCACGAAAACCGAGTAATCCATCTCACATAACGAGCATGTAACGCTCCGGATTCGACTCGGCAACGACCCGCTCCCACCTGCGCATTCTCCTCGCCGTAGCGAAATCGAACGGGTCGACCGGTCCGTTTCCGTGGGATGACGCCCGCCGAATCTCTGTCGTACGTTCGTTACCGGCTCGTGATGATCGAGCGCATCGACCGACCGCCCCGCCGCTGCCAGCTCTGCCCCCGCGGGACCGGACACGACAAACCCTTCGAGGGGCAGGGACGCGAAGATCGCACGCCCGGGGACGACGAATCGTCACCCGCAGGCCGCTCGCGTCGGCGCAGGAGAGGATCCGACCCGCATGACCATCAGCATCAGCAAGCGTGCCCTCGGCATGGCCGCAGTGACCGGCGCCCTCGTCGCCGTCCCCTTCGGCCTCGCCACCGGCACCGCCTCCGCCGCGACCCACAACTGGGACGGCGTCGCACAGTGCGAGAGCGGCGGTAACTGGTCCATCAACACCGGCAACGGCTACTACGGCGGCCTGCAGTTCTCGCAGAGCACCTGGACGGCCAACGGCGGCACCGGCTCCCCGCACTCCGCGTCGAAGGAAGAGCAGATCCGCGTCGCCGAGAACACCCTCGCGTCACAGGGTCCGGGCGCGTGGCCCGTGTGCGGCCAGTACCTCACCGAGGCCGCGCCCGCACCGGCGCCGGCACCCGTCGAGCCCACCCCGGCTCCGGCCGTCGTCACCCCGCAGCCCGCCCCCATGCAGGCCACCGCGGCCGAGTACGTCGACCAGGCGGTCAGGGCAGCCGGCGACGTCGCCGCACAGCACGGCTACGGCGACCAGTTCCAGCAGGTGCTCGGCACCCACGGCAACGTGCTCGCCGACATCAAGGCCGGCTTCGCCAACTAGCCCCACAGCTGAAGGGACCCTCCGCGCGCTCGCAGCGCACGGAGGGTCCCTTCAGCTTTCGCCGGTCCGAGGCGACCGGCGGCGAACCGTCTAGCCTCCGGCCTTCTGGTACGCCTCGACAGCCTTCTGCAGCTGCGCGAGGGCGTCACCGTAGGCCTTGAAATCGCCCTTCTGCTGCGCCGACTGCAGATTCGACAGCGCCGCATCCAACTGCGCGACCGCGGCGGCCTTGTCCGGCGTCTGACCGGCCGCCGGCGGCGCCGGCGGTGTCGGCGTCTGGCCGGCATTCTGCTCCGGCGAAGGCGCGGTCTCGCCACTCGGCGCGGTCGCGACATTGCCGGTCCCCGAACCGAACACCTGATCCAGCGCCTCGGCCAACGTCGGCGCGTAGCCGACCTTGATGCCGTTGGTGTCGGTGAAGCTCACCATCACACGCGCGAGCTGCGGGAACGCGTTCGGCGAGTTCCGCTGCGTGTAGATCGGCTCGACGTACAGGATGCCGCCGTCGGCGATCGGCAACGTCAGCAGGTTGCCGTACTGGATCTTGTTGGACTGCTTGAGCAGTGACAACTCGCTCGCCACACGCGGATTCGACGTCATCGCCGACTGCGCCTGCTGCGGACCCTGCGTCTGCGTCTCCGTCGGCAACTGGAGCACCGTGAACTTGCCATAGTTCTGCGGATCCGACTGCACCGAGATGTAGGCGGACAGCAGCTCACGCTGGTAGCCGACCATCGGGCTGGTCAACACGAACTGCGGCTTCGCCGTCTTCGGGTTGCCGGACAGCACGTAGTACGGCGGCTGGTTCTTGTCCGTGTCGACCGTCGGGTCGCTCGGCACCGACCAGAACGCGTTGTTGCCGAAGAACACGCTGGGATCGTCGACGTGGTACTTCGAGAGCATCTCGCGCTGCACCTTGAACAGGTCCTCCGGGTACCGGAAGTGCGCCTGCAGATCGGCCGAGACGTCCGACTTGGGCTTGACCGTGTTGGGGAACACACCCATCCACGCCTTGAGCACCGGATCCTTGTCGTCCACCTGGTACAGCGTGACGGTGCCGTCGTACGCGTCGACGGTCGCCTTCACCGAGTTCCGGATGTACGAGACCTCCTTCTTCGGCAGCATCCGCCCGGTCGCCTGGTTGGTGCTGTCCTGCACCAATCCGTCGAGCGACGAGCGCTGGGCGTACGGGTAGTTGTCGAGCGTGGTGTACCCGTCGACGATCCACTGCATGCGTCCGTCCACGACGGCCGGGTAGACCGTGCCGTCCGTGGTCAGCCACGGCGCCACCTTGTTTACGCGCTCCGCCGGATCGCGGTTGTAGATGATCTTCGAATCCGACCCGATCGCACCCGAGAACAGGATGTTGCGCTCGGTGTACTTGGCCGCAAACGCCAACCGGTTGAACCAGTTGCCGATCCCGACGCCACCGTCACCGGTGTACGTGTACTTCTGGTCGTCGGTGTCGTACTCGCGGGGCGCGCTGCCCTGCGCACCGCCGACGATCGCGTAGTCGGCATCCGACGCCGCGATCACCGGGCCGTAGTAGATGCGCGGGTTCTCGACCTCGAGCGCCTTGTCGGCGGGCTTGGTCGTGAGGTCGCTGACGCTGTAGATCGGGTAACCGCCGGTGTTGTTCTGGACGTCACCGCTCACCGCCGTCACCTGGTTGGCGTACGCGGCCACGAAGCCGTTGCCGTGCGTGTAGACGGTGTGCTTGTTGATCCAGTCCGTCTGGTTGCCCTGCAGGCTCGACGGGGACAGCTCACGCGCGGCGACGACGAAGTCGCGCAGTTCGCCGTTCATGTCGTAGCGGTCGATGTTCAGCGACTTGGGGAACGCGTAGAAGTTCTTCAGCTGCTGCTGCGCCGTGAACGTGGGTGAGAGGATGTTCGGGTCGAGCAGTCGGGTGTTCGCGATCGTCGTGACGTCCGACGGCACGTCCTTGGGCTGCTTCTCCGCCTTGCCCGAATACGGCACATATTCGACGGTCTCGTCGGTGATCCCGTACGCCTGCCGCGTCGCCGTGATGTTGCGCTCGATGTACGCGCGCTCCTTGTCGGCCGCGTTGGGCTTGACTGAGAACTGCTCGACGATCAGCGGGTACACCGCGCCGACGAGGATCGACGACAACACCAGCAGGACCACCGCCATCGCGGGGATCCGCAAGTCGCGCAGGAAGATCGCGGCGAAGAACGCGATGGCGCAGATGATCGCGATCGCCATCAGGATCAGTTTCGCCGGCAGGACCGCGTTGATGTCGGTGTATCCGGCACCGGTGAACGTGGGCTCCTTGCGGCTGCTGAACAGCAGCGCGTATCGGTCGAACCAGTAGGAGACGGCCTTGAGCAGCACGAACGTGCCAGCGAGGATCGCCAGCTGCACGCGCGCCGACCGCGTCAACGCACCCTGCCGCCCGCTGAGCCGCAGACCGCCGAAGATGTAGTGCGTGATCAGGCTGGCGAAGAACGCGATGATGACCGCGACGAAGAGCCAGTTCAGCACGAACTGGTAGAAGGGCAGATCGAACGCGTAGAACCCGATGTCCTTGCCGAACTGCGGATCCGTGACGCCGAAGGAGCTGCCGTTGAAGAACATCTGCACCGTCGACCAACTGGCCTGACCGACCAGACCCGCGAACAGGCCGATCACGACGGGGATGCCGATCCCGAACAGCTTCTGTCGGGTCATCACCGCGGTGCGGTAGCGCGCCACCGGATCGTTCGCGCCCGGCGAGGGCAGGAACATCGGCCGCGACCGATACGCCAGCAGCAACGCCAGCCAGACGATCGCGCCGACGACCAGGCCGACGACCACGAACAGCGCCAATCGGGTGAACAGCACCTTGCTGAACACACCACGGAAGTCGACCTCACCGAACCACAACCAGTCGGTGTAGATGTCGATGAAACGAGGGCCGATCAGCAACAGTGCTGCGGCGACCAGCGCCAGGATCAGCAGCACGCGTGTGCGTTTCGACAACGAAGGTAAACCGGCGGGGGGCCGCATGCCCACTTGCCACTCTCCCAACAATCTGGCGACGCCTTCGCGCCGCAGCCAATGCACCGTCCAGCGTCACCTGAGAGTGACCGTTTCGTCCCACTCTACGTAACCAGCGGGCGTCGGGAGCGCCGCCACCGACGAGTGCCGGTGCGACCCCCTGGTGCAAGGATAAGGACGTGATCGATAGCGATGGCGTATTCCACGGGGATGACCCGTTCACCGGCAACCCGAACATGAGCCTGTCCGACGAGTCCCTGCGCAGATGCGTGCACGAGGTGATCGACTTCGTCGATGCCGGCGGATGGGGTCAAGCGCCGACGATGTTCGCGATCGTTCCGACCGCACTCGTCGCCGCGGCCGAGCCGTCCCTCCTGGATCAACTGGACGAGGGCGCCGAACTCACCCCGATCGAACAGGGCGCACTGCCCGACGACGTCGAGGGCGGTTCGCCCGCACTCGACGAGTTCCTCGCCACCACCAGCTGGCCGTCCGAGGTGGTCGGCTGCGCGCTCGTGCAGGAGATCGTCGTCCTGCCGCCCGAGGCCGAATCCGACCTCGACGACGCCCTCGCCCCGGTGATCTCCGACCGGCACGCGGCGGACGAGGTCGCGCGCACCGCCGCCGAGGAGCACCCCGAGCGTCGGGAGGCGCGCCTGATCGCGGCGGTGCTGAGGGACGGGCCGTCGATCGCGTTGCTGCAGCTGCGCCCCACCGACAACGACGACCCGTTCGCCGGGATCGAGCTGCGCACCTACGACAACCTCGCACCCGGTGTCGTCGCCGCGCTGTACGCGACGCTCGACGCCGACGAGGACTAGCCGCTAGCAGGACGGCGCGGTGCCGCCGGAGTTGATGGTGGAGAGGGCGTCGACGGCACCGCCGAGGGTCTCGACCTTGACCAGGTCGAGTCCGTCCGGCTTGTTGGCGCGGGCCTCGTCGCAGTTCTTCGCCGGGACCAGGAACGTGGTCGCCCCCGCGTCGTGCGCGGCGATCATCTTGTAGGGAATGCCGCCGATCGGTCCGACGTCGCCGTCCGGGTCGATCGTGCCGGTGCCCGCGACGAACTTGCCGCCGTTGATCTCGCCGGTGCTGAGCTTGTCGACCACGGCAAGGCTGAACATCAGACCGGCCGAGGGGCCACCGATGTCGGCGAGGTTGAAGTCGATCGTGAACGGCACGTTCGGCACCTGCTTGGCGTTGACGCCGAGGTAGCCCTTGTTCGCGTTCTCCCCGCCGTCGGTGTCGGGGCGGGAACCGAGCGTGATCGGGGCGGTCGACTCGACGCCGTCCCGCTGGTACGTCACCTGCACGGTCGTGCCGGGCGCCGATGAACCGATCACGTCCTGCAGACCGGTCAGCGTGTCGACGGGAGTGCCGTTGACCCGCAGCAGGAGGTCGCCGTCCCGAAGCACCGACGCGGCCGGCCCGCCGTCGCTCACCGTCGTCACCTCGAGTGCCACCGGCTTGCCGAGATACCGCAGCGCCGCCAGTTCGGCGCTGTTCTCGGAGTTCTCGAACTGGGCGGTGTTCTCCTCCTGGACCTCGACCTTCGACTTCTGCGGCGGGTACACCTCCTCGCGGGGCACCAGGCCCTGCCGCCCGCTCGCCCACAGCCCCAGGGCGTCGAACAGCGTCAGCTTGTCGCGCACCGCGACCGTCGTCATGTTGAGGTTGCCGCTGGTCGGATCGACCTGAGTGCCGTCGATCTCGACGACGGGCTTGCCGTCGACGTCGCCGAGGGTGTTGAACGTGGGACCGGGACCGAGCGCTACGAACGGCACCTGGACGGTCGTCCCGAGCACTCCGAGCGCCACGACCGGGGCCAACGCTGCCAGCAGGGTCACCATCCGTCGGTTCACCAGGCCCAGGATAGAGCGCCGACCGCGGTGCTCCCCGTCACCCCACCGGCTGTTCGCCGTCAGCGTGATCGGTGCGCGGGCCATGGCCCGTCTCGCCTTGTACCGTTGAACTATGAGCGATCTGCCCTTTGGTTTCTCCAACTCCGACGACGACCCGGACCGCAAGAAGGACTCGGGCCGCGAACAGGGCGGGGGTCAAGGCGCCGGTCAGCCGTTCGGCTTCGATCCCAACGCGTTCGGCCTCGGTGGGGCCGGCGGCGCGGGCTTCGACCCCGCGGCCCTCGGCCAGATGCTCACGCAGTTCGGTCAGATGCTGAGCGGCATGGGCAGCGCGATGGGCGAGGGCGGCCAGTCCGGTCCCGTCAACTACGACGTAGCGAAGAACCTCGCCCGGCAGCAGATCGGCTCGGTGACCCCGATCACCGAGGGCACCGCGTCAGCTGTCGCCGACGCCGCCCGACTCGCGGAACTGTGGCTCGACGGCGCGACGACGCTCCCCGCCGGCGCCACCCGCACCCTCGCCTGGACCCCCAACGACTGGCTCGACGGCACTCTCGACACGTGGAAGCGCCTGTGCGACCCGGTCGCCCAGCAGGTGTCCGGCATGTGGGTGCAGGGCCTGCCCGAGGAGGCCCGCAGCATGATCGGCCCGATGGCCGGGATGCTCACCCAGATGGGTGGCCTCACGTTCGGCTCCCAGCTGGGTCAGGCCCTCGGCCAGCTGTCCAAGGAGGTCCTCACCTCCACCGACATCGGGCTGCCACTCGGCCCCGCCGGCACCGCAGCGCTGCTGCCGGCCGCGATCGAGGCGTTCAGCGAGGGACTCGAGCAGCCGCACCGTGAGGTGCTCGTGTTCATCGCGGCCCGCGAGGCCGCCTACCAGCGCCTCTACAGCCATGTGCCGTGGCTGCGGCAGCGTCTGCTGGCCACCGTCGAGGACTACGCGCGCGGTATCAAGATGGACTTCTCCGCGATCGAGGAGGCGGCGCAGGGCCTCGACCCGTCGGCCCTGACGGACCCGTCGCAGATCGAGAAGATCCTGCAGCAGGGCGCGTTCGAACCGCAGACCACGCCCGAGCAGAAGCAGGCCCTCGAGCGCCTCGAGACGATGCTGGCGCTGGTCGAGGGCTGGGTGGAGACCGTCGTCTCCGAGGCGCTCGGCGAGCGGCTCCCCGGTGTCGCGGCCCTGACCGAAACGCTGCGACGTCGTCGCGCCACGGGCGGTCCGGCCGAGCAGACCTTCGCCACCCTCGTCGGTCTGGAACTGCGGCCCCGCAAGGTGCGCGAGGCCGCGCAGCTGTGGCGTCGGCTCACCTCCGACACCGGCGTCGACGCCCGCGACGGCGTGTGGGCGCACCCCGACCTGCTGCCCGACTCCTCGGATCTCGACAGCCCGGCCGCGTTCGTCGACCGCATCCTCGGCGGCGACTCGGGCACCTTCCACGATCCGATCGCGCAGCTCGAGCAGACCGAGGCCCGCGAACGCGAGGAGAAGAACCGCGAGAGCGGCAGCGACGAGGGCGACGCCTAAGCGGTAGGAACACCAACGTCGTCGGCTGCCCCGCAGCCGACGGCGTCGACCATGGGATCGGTGAGGTCGATCCCGTCCAGCAGGCCGGGCTGCCGCGTCACCACGGAGTACGCCTCCAGGTAGCCCATTGCCCGCTCGGTCTTCGGATAGCGGCGCACCTCCCGCCAGAAGCGGTCGTTGTGTCCGCCGGCGACATACAGGTGCACCAATTCGTGCACCAGCACGTAGTCCAACACGTACGACGGCACCGTCTGCAGCAGCTCGCTGACCCGGATGGTGCCGTCGTTCGGCGTGCACGACGCCCAGCGGGTCCGCATCGACGGCACCCAGCGCACCGACACGGGTGCCGCCGCGCCACCGAGCCACCGCGCCGACAGCCGGGCGGTGCGCTCGGCCAGTTCGACGTCGCTGCGTTCGGCGCGGGCCGCGGCGCGGCGGTCCGACCGTTCGAGCTTCCCGATCATCTCGGCGACCAGGTCCGCCTCCGCCGACTTCGAGAGACCGGCCGGCATCAGCACGACCACCTTGTCGCCCTCGCGGCGTGCGCTGACGGTGCGCCGCCGCCGCGCGCTGCGTCGGATCTCCACCTCGGGGCGTCCGCTGTCGGAGATTCCGGTGCCAGTCACGGGCACCCACGCTAGCGGCCCGCTCGGACAGCGTCCGACGCGGATTTCGGACGAATCCGCGCGACGACACGAAACCGCACGTCACACCTCGTCCGGGCCTGTGGACAACCCCGTCCGGCGGGCATCTGCGGCGGTCGCGGGGTGCGATCGTCGACGACATGACCCAGGCTTCCGTCCGGCGCGCCCACCGCCCAACGCTGGATCCGCGCCGTCCCGTCGTCGTCCGGCCCAGCGGCCGCGTCCAGATCGGCTGGGACCCCGACACCGCCCTCATCCTGACGCCGCCGGCCGGCGTGGACGCCGACGCGCTCGTGTCGGTCCTGCAGCTGCTCGACGGCCGCACGCCGCGACCGTCGGTGGTGTGGCGAGCCGTCGACTACGGCATCTCGCCCACCGACATGTCGACCCTGCTCAGCGAACTCGACGAGGCCGGGCTGCTGCGGCCGGCGGCGGCGCCGCAGGACCCGACTCCCGCCATCCGGATACACGGACGCGGGCCGCTCGCGGACGCGATCGCCGCGGGCCTCGTCGGCGCCCCGGCGCGAGTGACGCGGTCCACCCACTTCACCACCGACACCGACGTCACCCGGTGGAACTGCATGTGCGTGGTCCTCACGGACGATCTCATCGCGGATCCGCGGCTGGTGGACGCACTGTTCACCGCCGGCACCCCGCACCTGCAGGTCCGCCTGCGCGACGGCCGCGGCATCGTCGGACCGCTCGTGCTGCCCGGTCGCACCAGCTGCCTGCGGTGCGCCGACCTCACCCGGTGCGCGGCGGACGAGGAGTGGCCGCACGTGGCCGCACAACTGCTCGGTCGGGTGGGCCACGCCGGACCGGCCACCGTCATGGCCACCGCGGCGGTCGCGCTCGGCCAGCTCGAGAAGGTGCTGTCCGGGGTGGCACGACCGGCACCCGCGAGTCTCGACGCAACCCTCGAACTCGACCTCGATTCGCACCGCCTCGCGGTCCGGCCGTGGCCCCGCAACCCACGGTGTGGATGCTCACGATCGACGATGTTCGTGGACGGACCCGAGAATCTTCCGCCATGATGGTCAGGTGCCCGAAATTCCCCGCAGAAGCACTGCCCGCACCGCCAAGCTCGCGAGCATTCCGCTGGGGATCGCCGGACGGGCCGCGATGGGCTTCGGCAGGAAGCTTGCCGGCGGCGACAGGGACGCGATCGACGCGCAGTTGACGTCGAAGGCTGCCGAACAGTTGTTCACCGTTCTCGGCGAGCTCAAGGGCGGTGCGATGAAGCTGGGACAGGCCCTCAGCGTGATGGAGGCCGCGATTCCCGAGGAGTTCGCGGAACCGTACCGAGAGGCATTGACCAAGCTCCAGGCCGAGGCTCCCCCGCTGCCCGCGAAGGCCGTGCACCGAGTGCTCGACCAACAGCTCGGCACCAAGTGGCGCACCCGCTTCGCCGAGTTCGACGACACCCCCACCGCCTCGGCCAGCATCGGGCAGGTGCACCGCGCCGTGTGGGCCGACGGTCGCGAGGTCGCGGTCAAGGTGCAGTACCCGGGTGCCGACGAGGCGCTGCGCGCCGATCTGAAGACATTGTCGCGGTTCGCGGGCATGTTCACGTCGGTGATGCCGGGCACCGACGTCAAGCCGATCCTCGACGAGCTCAGCGCCCGCACCGAGGAGGAGCTGGACTACCGCATCGAGGCCGACAACCAGCGCGCGTTCGCGAAGGCCTTCGAGGGTGATCCGCTGTTCGTCGTGCCGCGCGTAGTGGCGAGCGCCCCCAAGGTCGTCGTCACCGAATGGATGTCGGCCACGCCGCTGTCGACGATCATCGCCCGCGGCACCCCCGAGCAGCGCAACACCGCCGGCGCGCTGCTCGCGGAGTTCCACTTCGTCTCCCCCGCCCGCGTCGGGCTGCTGCACTGCGATCCGCACCCGGGCAACTTCATGCTGCACGACGACGGCCGCCTCGGGATCATCGACTTCGGCGCCACCGCCCCGATGCCGGACGGGCTGCCGCCGGTGCTGGGCCGCATGGTCCGACTGAACCTCGAGGAGCGCTTCGACGAACTCACGGAACTGTTGCGCGCCAACGGTTTCGTCCTGCCCGGCCGCACCGTCACCGATCAGGAGATCGCCGACTACCTGCGCCCGTTCACCGACCCCATCCGCACCGAGTCGTTCCACTTCACCCGAGCGTGGCTGCAGAAGGCCGCCGGGACCGCGACCGATTTCTCGAGCACCCATTTCCGGACCGCGCGCGCACTCAACCTGCCGCCCGAGTACCTGATGATCTTCCGCGTGCTGCTCGGGTCGGTCGGCATCTGCGCCCAGCTCGACGCCTACGCGCCGTACATGGCCATCCTCACCAAGTGGCTGCCGGGCTTCTCGGACGAGTCCGTCGAATCCGTCGACCTCGAAAGCCTCGACGGCGCGTAGAGCGCCCCACGGTTCGGTCGCCCGCCGGGGGGCGGTCAGTCGATCTGCGGCACCGCCTGCGCGAGCCGGGGAAGCACGGTGTCGCGCCATCCGATGCCCATGCGTTCGTAGGCGCCCTGCTCGCGCTTGTCGTCGATCTCGAAACCCGTGTGGAATCGAACCGAATCCCGGCATCTCGAGGTGGAATCGGTGCCCCACCGTCGCCTCGACATCGCCCGGGACCCACCATTTCGCGAGGAGCTCGGGTTCGGTCAGCGCCCACCACACCTTCGCCGGCGGGGCGGCGATGAACTGGTCCACCGAGATGGTTCCGATACATGCTTCAGTCATCGAGATCCTTTTTCTCCAGATGTTCTGCATGTGCCGCAGTCGGGTGCGCCAGAAGCGCTCGAACGGGTGCAACCATTCGCTGACGCACTCTAGGGGCTCGGTCGCGAGTCGGTAGAACCGTTGCCGCCCCACGGGCTCGACATCGACGAGCTCGGCACGCCGAAGCACTTGAAGGTGTTCGGCCACCGCCGGCCGGCTCATGTCGAACTCCGCAGCCAGATCACCGGCCGTCATGGGACCGTCGACCAGCAGTTCGAGCAATCGGCGACGCGCCGTGCCTCGTACGGATTCGCGAAAACCCTTGCGGATTACCGATTTTCGGTCGTCCGCAAGGGTTTTCGCGTCATCGCGGCGGCGTTACGCGCACACCAGGGTCTTCTCCTTCTCCGGGGTCACGGGGTTCTTCCGTGGTCGACCTCGCGGCCGTTTGCGGGCGATGACGACGCCCTGGTCGAAGATCTCACCGCCCCACACTCCCCACGGCTCCGCGCGGTCGAGGGCCGCGTTCAGGCATCGGCTGCGGATGGGACATCCACTGCACAGCTCCTTCGCGCGTTCGAGATCGGCCGGGGTCTCGGCGAACCACAGGTCGGGATTCTCGTCGACCCGGCAGGGCAGCTCCCGGCGTGCCGAGCGGACGACTCCCAGTCCGTTGGAAACGGTGTGGTTCGTGGTGCGTACTCGGCATGTCACGGTAGACACGTCTTCTCCTTGTCGTTTCGAGCGATCGGCTCGTAGCTCGTGCGGGCTTTCGGGGTTCGGACGAACCGTGGTCGAAAGCTCGGATCCAAACTCGAATCGATGAGCTCGAAACACGAAGGCCACGGTTCGCGGTTGCGATCCGTGGCCTCGGGAGGACGGGCAGAGTGTCTACCGAACGATGGTTCGGTGTCGGCTCCTGGCCACGGATGCGCGGGCTGCTGCCTGTGCTGCAGTGCGCAGACGGATTGCGTGCGGTGCTGTCGCCGCGACGCTCGCGGCGGCCATTTCGGCCGCCGGGAGGTATGCGCATGCGAATGCATGCACCGACGCACGTGCCGCAGTTGCTGCGTTCCAATCGTTCATCGTTGCCACCTCCCTTTCACGTCGTCACGGACCCCGTCTCCGGGGCTCCGTGTGCTGGACACGGTCACCGCACACGAGTTTCCCCGTGGCGTGCAGTCCAGGGTATGGGACCCGAACAGACCGCACAAGTTATTTATGACCTGCGGTTTTACCGCCGGCCTCCCGTCACGTCATGTCACGTCAGATCCAACGCAGGCGCCGAACGCTCACCGCGGACCACGGCGAGAACGTCGGCCCCGAACTGCTCGAGCTTCTTCGGACCGATCCCCGGGATCGCCACGAGCGCCTTCTCGTCCTGCGGTTGCTGCTCCGCGATCGCCGTCAACGTATTGTCGCTGAACACCACGTACGCGGGCACGTTCATCTCGCGGGACTTCTCCCGCCGCCACTCCTTGAGCGCCTCGAACAACTCGATGTCGAGGTTCGACGGACACTGCTCGCAGCGGCCGAGCATGGTCGCCGTCGACCCCATCAGTTGCTTGCCGCACACCCGGCACCGCGGACGCTGCCGCTTGGACTGCGTCGGCTTCGCGATGCGCGAGGCCGGCGAGTCCTCCGGGATCAGTCCGTGCAGGAACCGGGACCGGCGCCGGCTCTTGCGTCCGCCCTCGTTACGGGCCAACGCCCACGACAACGCCAGGTGCTCGCGGGCGCGGGTGACACCGACGTAGAGCAGCCGTCGTTCCTCCTCGATCCCGGCCTCGTCGCCGGGCGAGTTGGCATCGCCAAGCACGTGCGTGATCGGCAGCGTCCCCTCGGTGAGGCCGACGAGGAACACCGCGTCCCACTCGAGTCCCTTCGCCGCGTGCAGCGACGCGAGGGTGACACCCTGCACCACCGGCGGGTGTCGGGCCTCGGCGCGGGCCGCCAGCTCGTTCAGCAGCCCGCCGAGCGTGAGATTCGGGTCGTGTGCCAGCTGTTCCTCGGTGAGCGCGACCAGTGCGGTGAGCGAGCCCCACCGCTCACGCGCCTGCACACCGGCCGGCTCGACGTCGGTCAGTCCCAACGGGACCAGCACCGCACGCACCAGCGTGACCAGGGCGTCGCCGGTGTCGGCGCCGTCGGGCAGGTCGTCACGACCGGCAACCTGGCGGAGCGCGGTGATGGCCTGGCGCACCTCCTGGCGCGTGAAGAAGCCCTCGCCGCCGCGCACCTGGTACGGGATACCCGCCTCGGTCAGCGCCTGCTCGTGCACCTCGGACTGTGCGTTGATGCGGTACAGCACCGCGATCTCGGCGGGCTCGACACCCTGGTCGATCAGCTTCTTGATCTGCTTGGCGACGGCCGCCGCCTCGGCGGGTTCGTCGTCGTACTCGGCGAACGTCGGTTCGGGGCCGGGCGGCCGCTGGCCGATCAACTGCAGCCGGGTTCCGGCGATGCGGCCGCGGGCGGCGCCGATCACCCGGTTGGCCAGCGACACCACCTCGGGGGTGGACCGGTAGTCGCGCTCGAGCCTGACGACGGTCGCGTCCGGGAATCGGCGCGAGAAGTCCAGCAGGTACTTCGGGGTGGCGCCGGTGAACGAATAGATGGTCTGGTTGGCGTCGCCGACGACGGTGAGGTCGTCGCGGTCGCCGAGCCACGCGTCGAGCACCCGCTGCTGCAGCGGCGTCACGTCCTGGTACTCGTCGACGACGAAGCAGCGGTAGCGGTCCCGGAACTCCTCGGCGACCGACGCGTTGTCCTCGAGCGCCGCCGCGGTGTGCAGCAGCAGGTCGTCGAAGTCCAGCAGGATGCCGTCGAAGTTGCGGGCCTTGAGCTGCTCGTACCCGGTGTAGACGGCCGCGACCTGCGCGGCGTCGGCGGGGATGTCCCGGCGGGCGCGGGCGGCGGCGGCCGGATAGTCCTCGGGCGCGACGAGCGAGCCCTTGGCCCACTCGATCTCACTGGCGAGGTCGCGGATGCTCTCGGTACTGGTCGACAGCCCCACCCGGCTCGCGGCCTGCCCGACGATCGCGAACTTGCGGTCGAGCAGCTGCCAATCGGTGTCCCCGATCACCTGCGGCCAGAAGTACTTCAGCTGCCGCAGCGCGGCGGCGTGGAAGGTTCGGGCCTGCACCTGCGGGCCACCTCCCCCGATGCCGAGCCCGCGGAGCCGTCCCCGCATCTCGCCGGCCGCGCGGGCCGTGAACGTGACCGCCAGCACCTGCCCGGCCGAGACGTGCCCGCCGGCGACGAGGTGCGCGATGCGGCGGGTGATGGTCCGGGTCTTGCCGGTGCCGGCACCAGCGAGCACGCAGACCGGGCCGCGCGGGGCGAGCACCGCGGCCGACTGCTGCGGATCCAATCCCTCGTCGGGCCGGGTTCGAGTGTTCTCCGGGGTGGCATCCGCTGACATGCCGTCCATACTCTCAGGGCTCACCGACACGGGACGGCGCACCCGCCGCGGGTGTGACGTTCGCCCGCGCGGGAACAGTCCGGACCGATCATGGTGTTATAGGCGCCGTGACTACCGAAGCTCCCGCCCTGACCATGTACTCGACCACCTGGTGCGGCTACTGCCGCCGCCTCAAGAAGCAGCTCGACGAGAACGGCATCTCGTACGTCGAGATCGACATCGAGCACGATCCCGCTTCGGCCGAGTTCGTCGGCAGCGTCAACGGCGGCAACCACGTCGTCCCCACGGTCAAGTACGCGGACGGCAACACCGCCACCAACCCGACGCTCGCGCAGGTCAAGCAGGCACTGGGGCTGTAGTCAGTCGGCCTTCGCCCAGGACTCGACCATCACCCGCGCGATCGAGATCGAGCCGGGCAGCAGCAGTTCGGCATCCGACGACGTGCTCCAGTCGCCCGCGCCGAGCGCGGCACGCACCTGATCGCGGGTGAACCAGTGGGCCTCGGCGATCTCGCCGTCCGCGAACTCGAAAGCGGCGGCGGGGTCGCCGACGGCCGCGAACCCGAGCATGATCGACCGCGGGAACGGCCACGGCTGGCTGCCCAGGTACCGGATGTCGGAGACGTCCACTCCCACCTCTTCGCGGATCTCCCGCGCGACGCACGTCTCGAGCGACTCCCCCGCCTCCACGAAACCGGCCAGCACCGAGAACATCCGGGGCGGCCACGACGGCTGACGCGCCAGCAGCACCCGGTCGCCGCCGTCGTGCACGAGACAGATCACGGCCGGGTCGGTGCGCGGAAACTCCTCGTGCCCGGTGGTCGTGCTGATCCGCGACCACCCCGACATGGTCGGCTCGGTCGGGGCGCCGTCGATGGCGCTGAACCCGGCGTGGTCGTGCCAGTTCAGCAGCGCCACCGCTGTCGTCACCAGGCCGGCGCTCGCCTCGTCGAGCTGGTGACCGAGCATCCGCAGATCGCCCAACTCGCCGGTCATCGCCGGCACCCGCACCGCCCAGACGTGACGCTCGCCGCGCAACCCCAGGAACACCGTCCCGGACGCGGGTTCCCCGCCGAGCGATGTCGCCGGTTCGAGAACCAGTTCGCGGTCGGCGACGCGGAACTGCCCGCGGGGGTTGACCCGCAACAGCAGCGCGTCCGCCCAGCCGGCTCGCAATGCATCCGTGTCCGAACGCAATTGCTCGGCACGGTCGACGACCGCACGCGACAGCAGTGGTGTTTCGGTCAGCGTGAAATCGGGCGCTGTGAAGTCGGGCACGCGAACGACCCTACTGCGGTGGCCGGACACCGACGCGTCGGACGGTCAGTTGCTGACGCGCTTGATGTAGAGCAGGAGGTCGTCGGCCTCGACGGCGTCGACCTCGGGCGATCCCACCCGCAGCAGTCGGCCGTCGCGCACCACGCCGAGGACGATGTCCGACAGATGCCGCGGCGAGCCGCCGACCTCCTCGGGCTCGACCTCGCGCTCGGCGATCGCGAACCCGGCCTCGGGGGTGAGCAGGTCCTCGACCATCTCGACGACGCTCGGTGTGGTCCGCGCGATACCGAGCAGTCGGCCCGCGGTCTCCGAGGAGACGACGACGGAGTCGGCACCGGACTGGCGCAGCAGATGCGAGTTGTCGGTCTCGCGGATCGCGGCGACGATCTTCGCCTTGGGCGCGAGTTCGCGCGCCGTGAGCGTCACCAGCACCGCGGTGTCGTCGCGGTTGGCGGCGACGATGATCGACGCCGCGTTCTGCACACCGGCCAGGCGCAGGACGTCCGACTTGGTCGCCGAGCCGAGCACCGTGACCAGGCCCAGGCCTGCGGCCGCGTCCAGCACCACCTGGTCGGTGTCGACGACGACGATGTCCGACGGCGAGATGCCGTCGCCGAGCATGGCGTCGACGGCGGTGCGTCCCTTGGTGCCGAATCCGACGACGACGGTGTGGTTGCGCACGCGATGCCTCCAGCGCTGAATCTTGAATGTCTGCCGGGAGCTCTCGGTGAGTGCCGAGAGGGTCGTTCCGACCAGGACGATGAGGAAGAAGATCCGGAGCGGCGTGATGATCAGGACGTTCAGCAACCGCGCCGTCGGGGTGATCGGGGTGATGTCGCCGTATCCCGTGGTCGACAGCGACACCGTGGAGTAGTAGATGCAGTCCAGGAGCGACATCTGGTTACCCTGCGCATCCTGGTAACCGTCCCGGTCGATGTAGACGACTACCACGGCGAGCGCGAGGGCGGCCAGCGCGTACGACAACCGTCGCGCGATGGCGCGAGCCGGGCTCGTCTGCATCTCCGGAACCTTGAGCACGCCGACGAGGGCGAAATCCGGCCGATCCGTCAGCGTGTCCGAGTTCCGGAACCGGCCCCTCAACCTACCGGGCATTCACTCGTCCCTATCTCCTTCTCGGCCTCCGACATCGGATCGCAGCCTAGCCGCGGTTCCGGCATTCAACGAACGGCACGGGCAAACGGGACCGAACGGTGACTCCCCAGTCCGGTCATCCGGGCGTCTGCTCCGCCCCCGCGCTGCGGATCAACCGGGCGAGATGCTCGGCGTCCGGCAGATTCTCCGGGGCGATGGTCCGTCCGGTCCGCACGTAGTGGAACGCCGCGCGCACCTTGTCCAGCGGTGGGGCGACGGGTCGGCCGGTGGCGTGCGACTGCCGGGCGGCCATGAGCTCCGCCCACGCCAGCCGGTAGGCGGCGAGCTGCATCACGACGGACCGCTCGTTCGCGGCGGACGGCTCGGCGCCGGTCTTCCAGTCGATGACGGTCCAGCCGCCGTCGGGGTCGGCGAACACCGCGTCGATCCGGCCGCGCAGGACGGTGCCCGCGACCGAGGTCTCGAACGGCACCTCGACCTCGACCGGGTTGCGGTCGGCCCACGGCGACCGCAGGAACGCGTCCTGCAAGAGCGCGAGCTCGGTCTCGGTGCCCACACCGGTGTCGGCGGCGCCGGGCAGCTCGTCGAAGTCGAGCAGTCGCGTCGCCCCGAAGCGCTGTTCGACCCACGCGTGGAACGCGGTTCCACGGCGCGCCAACGGGTTCGGCGGGAACGGGAGCGGTCGACGGAGCCGCGCGGCCAACTCGTCGGGATCGGCGGCCAGGTCCACCAGCTGACTCACCGACATCTGCGCAGGCAGCTCGACGTCGGCCGTCCCGGCCACCCGGGCGCTGCGCTCGGCCAGCAGTGCGTCCACGTCGGCGGCCCAGTTGTCCGGATCGTCTTCCGGCTCTTCGGGTTCGGAAGTCGGTCCGTCGAGTGCACCGAGCGCGTCCCGGACCAGCTGCGCACCGCGCTCGACGTCGGGACGGCGCCGCCCCAGCGGGTCGCGGGGCCACGGCGCCTCCCGCGGCGTCGCGGTGAGCGGGTTCTCGATGCCGTCTTCGGGGGCGGGCGCCCACACGTCGATCACGCCGAGCGGCGCGCCCTCCCGCGTCGAGACCAGGTCGTGCAGTTCCAGCAGGAACGGCGACGGCCCCTTCGGCTTGGGGCCGGACTCGGTCCAGTGATGGCCGGACACGAACAACGCCCGTTCGGTGCGGGTGAGCGCGACGTAGAACAGGCGCCGGTCCTCGTCGAGCCGCCGGTTCCCCAGTGCCTTCTTGTGGGCCTCGATCTCGTTTTCGAGGTCCTTGCGGTCGTACACGTTCTCGAGGTCGAGAACCGGGACGCCGTCGGCGGATTCGCCGGACAGCGCGCGGTCGCCCCGCAACGTCGGCGGCAGTTCGGCCACCGAACCGAGCCACGTGGCCGACGCCTGCGTGGACGGGAACACGCCCTCGGTGAGGTGCGGCACGGCCACGACCTCCCACTCGAGGCCCTTCGCTGAGTGCACGGTCAGCACCTGGACCCGGTCGGGCGCGACCTCGATCTCACCGGGGGCCAGGCCGTTCTCGACGTGCTCGGCGGCTGCGAGGTACGACAGCAGTCCCGTCAGGGTCGCCGAGGAGCGGCTCGCGTACCCGGACACGACGTCGGCGAACGCGTCGAGGTGCTCGCGTCCCGCTCCCCCGACGTCGGACTGCCGGGTACGCGCCTGCGCCTCGATACCGATGCCGATCACCCGTTCGACCTCGGCCACCAGTTCCGTCAGCGGCTGTCCCAGACGCTCGCGCAGCGACGCCAACTCGGCCGCGAGCGCACAGATTCGAACGTACCCGGACTCCGAATAGCGCTGCGCCGGACCGGGATCCGCGAGCGCATCCGCCAGGCCCGCCTGCTCGGAGTGTTCCCCCGGCAACGCGCTGCCCAGAGCCTCGTCGAGTGCTTCGGAGTCGGTGACGGCGCCCGACGTGCCGTAACCCGACCGGATGCCGAGTTCGCCGGCGCGCTTCCACAACGCGCGCAGGTCGGCGGCGCCGATCTGCCACCGCGCGCCGGTGAGAACACGAACCGCGGCGCTACCGGCCATGGGGTCGGCGACCAGGCGCAGCATCGCGACGACGTCCGCGACCTCGGGTGTGTGCAGCAGACCGCCGAGGCCGACGACCTCCACCGACAGGCCGCGGGCCCGCAGTTCCTCGGCGACGGGGGCGGCGTCGGCATTGCGGCGCACGAGAACCGCGGCGGTGGGCGGTTTCCCGCCGTCCGACCGCGCGACCTCGTACTGCTCGGCGATCCGGTCGGCCACCCACGCCCGCTCGGTCTCGACGGTGTCGTGCAGCGCCAGACGGACGTCGCCCGGGACCGCGCCCGGCCGCGCCCGCAGCGTGCTGACCTCGACGCCCCGGTCGCGCAGCGGATCGGACACCATGTTCGCCAGCGCGAGCGCCTCCGGCGGGTTGCGCCAACTGGTGAGCAACTCGAGTGTGGGGGCGGGGGTGCCGTCGGCGAGCGGGAAGTCCGTGGCGAAGCGCGGCAGGTTGGCCGCCGATGCGCCGCGCCAACCGTAGATGGACTGCATGGGGTCACCGACCGCGGTGAGCGCGAGCCCGGCGTCCTCGCCGCCGCCGAACAGCGACGACAGCAGCACCCGCTGCGCGTGACCGGTGTCCTGGTACTCGTCGAGCAGCACGACACGGAAGCGCGCGCGTTCGCTGCGGCCCACCTCCGGGTGTTCGGACGCCACCCGCGCCGCGAGCGACATCTGACTGCCGAAGTCGAGCGCGCCCTCGCGGCGCAGGGTCTCGGCCAGGCGCTGCACCAGCGGCAGCAGGTCCAGACGCTGGTGCTGCACCTCCAGCAGGCCGAGCAGCGACTTGGACGGTCCGCCACGCTGTTTCGGACCGGCGGGCAGCGTGTGGATCAGCTTGTCGAGTTCGGTGTGCGCCTCGCGCAGATCCTCCGGTTCGACGAGGTGCTCGGCGAGCTGCCCCGACAGCGCCAACACCGACTCGGTGATCGACGCCGGGTTGCGGTCGGTGTCGAGGTCGCCGTCCCACGCGCTCACCACACGGTACGCGAGTTGCCACAGTTCGGTCTCGGACAGCAGCGTCGCCGACGGCTCGATCGGCAACAGCAGCCCGTGCTCGGACAGCAGCCGGCCGGCGTACGAGTGGTAGGTGCTGACCTCGGGCTCGCTGCCGAGGATCCGGGCACGCAGCCCGCCGCCCGGGTCGAGGTCCCGCACCAGCGACGACCCGGCGAGCTTGGCGAGCCGCTGCCGGATCCGGCTGGTGAGCTGCTGCGCGGCCTTGCGGGTGAACGTCAGGCCGAGGACCTGTTCGGGATCCACGAGTCCGTTGGCTACCAGCCACACGACACGCGCGGCCATCGTCTCGGTCTTGCCCGCGCCCGCACCGGCGACGACCAGCGTCGGGCCCAGCGGCGCCTCGATGACCGCGGCCTGTTCGGCCGTCGGCGGGAATTGGCCGAGCGCCTCGGCCAGTTCGGCGGGGCCGACCCGGCGCCCGATCCCCGGCATGCTCGCTGCTGAACTCATTCTGCGGTCACCTGCCGTCCCTCGTCGTGCGCCGGGCAGCTCGAGAGCACCGGGCAGTGCCTGCACCCGTCGTTGATCCGTGCCGTGAACGTGGGTCCCTGCGTCGCCGCCGCCGCGTCGTGGATCACGTTCTCCCACAGCTCGAGGCCCTCATCGTCGAGCGCGAGCTGCGCCCGCTGCGTCGCGCCCTCCTTGTTGTGCGGCTTCGCGACGAACACCAGTCGCGCCCCGCCCGGCTGCGACGCCGGTTCGCCGTCGATCAGGCCCCGCGCCGCCGCGACCTGGTACGCGGCGAGCTGCGCATGCAACTGGGCCTGTTCCTTCGTCACCGCGTTCTTCGCGGTCTTGACGTCGATGATCACCGGGCGGCCCTCGGCGTCGCGCTCGAGCCGGTCGATACGGCCGCGGATGCGCACCGTCGGGTCGCCCTCGACCCGCGGCTCGAGCACGCCGTCCACCGAGACCTCGACGCCGATCTCGGTGAGCTCGGACCGCGTGCCGCGCAGCCAGTTCGCGAAGGTGTCGAGCATGCCGCGGGTGCGTTCCAGTTCGCGCCGCGAGTACCACTCGGACCCCAGGTCCACCGAGTCCCAGGCCGTCTCCAGCGCGTGGTCCACCTGGTCCGGCGGGATGTGGCCGGCCAGTGCCTGCACGAGAGTGTGCACAAGTGTGCCGGCGATCGCGTGTGTGTTGTCGCCGTCACTGCCGCCGTGCCGTTCGAGCATCCAACGCAGCGGACAGTTGGCGATGAGCTCGATGGTCGACGGCGACAGCGGCACCGGTCCGTCGTCCGGATCCCACAGCGCCGCATCCGAACTCGGCTCGGCGGTGCCGTACCACTGGTCGGGGTGCGCGCCGCGGACGCCGGCGTCCGCCAGCCGCGCCAGCTGGTGCGCGGCACGACGCTGCCGCTCCGGATCGGACGCGGCGATGTCCGGGTCGCACACGACGCTGCGCAGTTCCGCGACCAGCGCGGGCAGCGCCAGCACGCGGGGGGTTTCGCTCTGCACCGGCGCGACGTCGGAGTCGTCGCTGTCGGTCTCGCCGGCACCGAGGAGGTCGTCGACGAACCGTGATCGGACCAGGTCGGTGTCCCCGCTCGACGAATCCACGGCCGTCACGAGCAGCGACGACCGGGCACGGCTGCACGCGACCAGGAACAGGCGGCGCTCCTCGGCGAGCAGCGGTGCCGTCCTCGACAGCGTCGTGTCGACCTGCCCCACACCGCCGGTGAGGTCGATGAGTTCCTCGGTGCCGAGCAGGGTGCCGCGGGCGCCGAGGCTCGGCCACAGGCCCTCCTGCACGCCGACCACCGCGACCACCTGCCACTGCCGGCCCGCGGCGGAGTGCGCACTCAGGATCGTCACGGTCTCCTGCGCCGCCACGGCGCGGGCGCGCGCGGTACCCGGGATCTCCTGCTCCACCAGGTAGTCCACGAATCCGGAGAGCTGGGCCCGGGGCAGGCGGTCCACGTAGTCGGCGGCAGCGTCGAACAGCGCGACGACGGCGTCGAGGTCACGATCGGCCTGCGCACCGATCGGCCCGCCGAACGCCGACGCCGCCGCCCAGCGGCGTTCGAGTCCGGTCGCCTGCCACGCCGCCCACAGCACCTCCTCGATGCCGCGCCCCCGGTCCAGCGGCACGCGCGCACGGCGTAGCACCTTGAGCACCCGTCGCAGGGAGAGGGATTCGACGTCGGTGAGGCCGGGCAGCAGGTGCGCGACATGCTCGGACTTCGGTCCGTCGACGATGACGGCCCGCAGCAGCTCCGCCGAGTCCCGGTCGCCGCCCGACGCGAGTTCGACGCGGCGCAGACCGCGGCGCAGTCGCCGCAAGCTCACCGGTTCTGCCCCGCCGATCGGCCCCGACAGCAGCGCCAGCGCGTCCTCGCCGGTGAAGTCGCCACCCGAGAGCGCCCGCAGCACCGCGAGCAGGCCCGCGACGCCGTGCTGCTTCGCGAGCGGCAGCTCACTGGCCGCGGTCGTGACGGGCACACCGGCGGCGAGCAGGGCCCGTCGCAGCGGCGGCAGCACTCGCGGCACCGACCGCGCGACGATCGCCATCTCGGACCACGGCACGCCGTCGATCAGGTGTGCGCGCCGCAACGTGTCCGCGATCAGCGCCGCCTCCTTGGCCGGCGTGGTGAGCACCCGCACCACGGCCCGGCCGGGCGAGTCGTCGTCCGACGCGTGCACGCCCGCGCCGCGATGCGGCGGATTGCCGGGCAGCCGCGCCGCGACCCGCGCCGCGGTGGCCGCGACCTCGGGGGCCGACCGGAAGTTGGTGTCGAGGATCACCTGCGCCGGGTCGTCGCGGTCGCCCAGTTCGGCGAGGAAGTGCGCGTCGGCGCCGCGGAACGCGAAGATCGACTGGTCGGGGTCGCCGGCGATCGCGGTCATCGCAGTGCCCGTCCCGATCAGGCGGACCAGCTGCGCGGCCTGCGGATCGAGGTGTTGCGCATCGTCGACCATAAGGTGCCGCACGCGGACCCGCTCCCGCCGCAACAGGTCCGGGTCGGTCGCGAACGCGGTGAGTGCGGCACTGATGAGTTCGGCGGCATCGAGCGCGGGCGCGGTGGCCTCGGGCGCCTCCATGCCGACCGATCCGCGCAACAGCATGCCCTGCTCGTAGTGCATCGCGAAGCGGCCCGCCGCGACCCACTCCGGCTTGTCGTGCGCGTGCCCCAGCTCGATCAGGTCCTCGGGTCCGAGCCCGCGCTCGTTGGCCCGCAGCATGAGGTTGCGCAGTTCCACCGCGAACCCCGTCATGCCGAGGGCGGGCCGCAGCCGTTCGGGCCACGCCTCGGCGCCGTCGGCGATGTCACCGCGCAGCAGCTCGCGCAGCACCGAGTCCTGCTCGGAACCGGTGATCAAGCGCGGCGGCGGGTTGCCGTGCGCGGCGGCCTGCAGCCGCAGCACCGCGAACGCGTACGAGTGCACCGTGCGCACGAGCGGCTCCCGGGTCGCCCGCGGGCGCGCGTCGGGGCCCGAGACGGCCTCCGCCGCGAGCAGGCTCGCCGTGATCTGCTCGCGCACGGCGTTGGCCGCGCGCCGCGACTGCGTCAGCACCAGCACCGATTCCGGGTCCGCACCGGCCGTGATCCGAGCCACTGCGGCATCCACGATCAGCGACGTCTTGCCCGTGCCGGGCCCGCCGAGGATCTGCCACGGGTGCCAGCCGCGCCCGGGGGGCGCACCGGTCAGCACGCGTGCCGGACCGGGCGCCCACGTCCGCGCGGCCGGCGCCGCGACGGTGCGGCCGACGAGCCGCGCGGCCGGCGCCGACGGCCTGGTGCGTGCGCCCGAATCGGTCATGCGAAGAATCTCACCAGACGCGTCCGACATCGACTGCATCCGGCATCATGAAGGCCATGCGCGGTCTCCACACCTACCTGTTCGGCACTCCCGGGGCACCCGAGGTGCTCGCCCTCCACGGACTCACGGGGCACGGCCGGCGGTGGGAGGCCCTCGGCGGCGGTCAGCTCGGCGACACCCGCATCATCGCGCCCGATCTGCGAGGGCACGGGCGCTCGCCGTGGACCCCGCCGTGGGGGCTCGACACCCACGTGAGCGATCTCGTCCAGGTGCTCGACGAGCACGCCACCGGCCCCGTCGTGGTGGTGGCCCACTCGTACGGCGGCGCGATCGCGCTGCACCTCGCGCAGGCCGTGCCCGACCGGATCCGCGGCATCGTGCTGCTCGACCCGGCCCTCGGCCTCGACCCGGAGACCATGGGCCGGATCGCCGGACTGGTCGCCGCGCACCCCGACTACACCGACGTCGCGGAAGCACGCTCGGAGAAGGTGCACGGCGCGTGGGCGGACGTTCCGGCCGACGTCCTCGACACGGACCTCGCCGAGCACCTGGTCGAACTCGACAACGGCCGCGTCGGCTGGCGGATGTCGATCCCGGCCGTCGTCGCGTCGTGGGGCGAGATGGCCCGCGACTTCGTCCTCCCGCCGAAGGGCATCCCGA
Organism: Prescottella soli; assembly: GCF_040024445.1. Classification (NCBI taxonomy): domain Bacteria; kingdom Bacillati; phylum Actinomycetota; class Actinomycetes; order Mycobacteriales; family Nocardiaceae; genus Rhodococcus; species Rhodococcus (subgen. Prescottella) soli. The sequence goes on along the minus strand of NZ_CP157276.1, from coordinate 4,711,743 downwards.
CCGTGCTCGTGCAGGCGATGCGGGTGCAGCCTCCGTACGTGACCGCGGAGTTCCGCGCCGCGCTGGCCGAACACCTCGGACCCGACCTCACGATCGCCGACCTGGACTGCGACCACATGGTCGCCCACGCCAAGCCCGACGACGTCGCCGCGCTCGTCCGCAAGCTCCTCTAGGCGCAACCGTGGCGGCCACCACCGAGGAACAGATCGAGCGCGTCCGGGAACTGGTCGCGTCGATCCCGGCCGGCAGCGTGGCCACCTACGGCGACATCGCCTCGGCGGCAGGGCTTTCCAACCCCCGCACGGTGGGCTGGATCATGCGCACCGACACCGCCGACCTGCCGTGGCATCGAGTGCTCGGCGCGTCCGGTCGCCCCGCTCCGCACCTGGCGCACCGGCAGTTGGCGAAGCTCGAACTGGAAGGTGTGCCGATCCGTGACGGGCGGGTGGATCTCGCGGTGGCGCGCCACCGGTTCTGAGTGGGCTCTCGGCGCGCGTGCGCCGGATGCGGCAGCATTGGCCCATGGACACCTTCGGCCTGCCCGGCGAGCCCACTGACGCGATCGTTCTCGCCGGTGGACACGCGACCCGGATGGGCGGTGTAGACAAACCCGCGATCGTCGTCGGTGGACGCCGCATGCTGGACACAGCACTCGGCGCCGTCGACGGATGCGACCGGATCGCGGTCGTCGGTCCGCATCGGAACGAGCTGTCCGCGCGGATCGTGCAGACGCAGGAATCCCCCGCGGGCACCGGTCCGGTCGCGGCCCTGGCCGCCGGTCTGGCCGCGCTCGGCGGATCGACTGGCGGGCTCGTCGTCGTCCTCGCCGCCGATCTGCCCACCCTCGACGGCCGGACCGTCTCACAGCTGGTGTCGACTCTCGTCGAACACCCCGAGGCCGAGGCGTCGTTCGCGGTGGACGAGTCCGGACACGTGCAGTTCCTGCTGAGCGTGTGGCGGCGCCCGGCACTGGCCCACCGGCTGGATGCGCTCGCCGGGCGCGAGAACCAGCCGATGAAGGCGCTGATGCCGGACCGCCACGTCACCGTCGCGGTCGCCGGGGTCGCCGACTGCGACACGCCCGCGGACGTCGAGCGCGCCCGGGCCGCCCGTCCACCGGAGCCGATGGACGTCGACGAGGCGCGGGCCGTTATCCGGGAGTCCTTGGTGCCCTTGCCAGTTCACGAGGTGCGACTGCCCGATGCACTCGGGGCGACACTCGCCGCTCCCCTCGTCGCCGCAGAAGCGCTGCCCCGCTTCGACGTCTCCGCGATGGACGGGTACGCCGTCGCCGGGCCGGGACCGTGGCGACTGCGCCGCGAGATCCGGTACGCCGGTTCGTCCGCCGACCTCACCCTCGCGAACGGCGAGGCGGTCCGGATCGCGACGGGCGCCCAGGTCCCGTCCGGGGCGACCGAGGTGATCCGGGACGAACACGTCGAGACGACAACCGATCCCGAGGGCCTGTTGCGACGGCTGCCCGGCGTTCCCGCCCGGGACGACACCCGGAGGCGGGGTGAGGACTGGCAGCCCGGGCACCACCTGGCGGAGGCGGGGGTCGCGGTGACGTCGGCGGTGGTGTCGGCCGCGGCCAGCGCGGAGGTCGTCGCGGCGACGGTGCGCGGACCGGTGCGTGCGCACCTCGTGGTGACGGGCGACGAGATCCGACGCGACGGACCGCTGCGTGACGGCCAGACCCGCGACTCGCTGGGACCGGTCCTGCCGGAGATACTGCGCCACTGCGGTGTTCGGACCGTCGCGGACACGCACCTGCGGGACACCGCGGACGGCTTCGACGCGCTCCTGCGCGACGCCCGCGACGCGGACGTCGTCGTGGTGGTGGGCGCGACGGGCGGCGGCGCTGCCGACCAGTTGCGCGGCGCCCTGTCGCGGGCCGGGGCGCGGACGCTGGTCGGGCGGGTGCGGTGCCGGCCCGGCGGATCACAAGTGACGGCAGTGCTTCCGGACGGGCGGGTCGTGCTCGGACTGCCCGGCAACCCACTCGCCGCGGTGGTGACGTTGCTGACGATGCTGCCCGCGATCGTCGACGGACTGACGGCGCGGACGCCGGTCGTCCCGGCGGCCGGGCCGGTGTCGAACGCGGCCGAGGCGGGCACATCGGTGACCCGGATCGTGCCCGTCGCCCGCCAGGCGGACGGTACGTGGCGCGCCGACACCGTGGTCCGCACCGCGCACCTGGCGGGACTGATCGGGCGGGAGGCGCTTGCGCTCCTCCCGCCCGACCCCATCGACGGTCAGACCGTCGAATTGTTTTCCCTCCCCCAGTAATTCACCGTCAGCGGTTCGCGACCACGTCCTTGGCCGCGAGGTGGCTGAACAGCATGCTGGCGCCGACCGGGTTGCCGCCGCCCGGGTAGGCGTTGCCGCTGGCGGGTGCCATCGAGTTGCCCGACGCGTACAGACCCGGGATCACCGTGCCGGACGTGTCGAGGACGCGCGCGGTGGTGTCGGTGACCAGTCCACCCTTGGTGCCCAGGTCGGAGATGCCGAACTGCGCCGCGTAGAACGGGCCCTGCTCGAGCGGGACCAGCGGGTTGCCGTCGGCGTTGAAGTAGCCGTCGTACGGCTCGTTGCCGCGGCCGAAATCCTCGTCGACGCCGCCTGCCGCGAACTTGTTGAAGCGCTCGACGGTCGCGACCAGTGCGTCGGCCGGAACCCCGATCAGCTGGGCCAGTTCGACGACGGTGTCGGCCTTCTTCCACAGACCGGCCTCGTAGTACTGCTCCGGCTCGACCATCGGCTGCGTGCACGAGTCGATCGGCGGAATGCCGTCGGTGCGGTTGTCGTAGATCATCCAGAACGGCAGGGTCACCTTGCCCGCGTCCATCTGGGCGATGATGTCACGGCCGGCGCGGTCGTACGGCGCGGACTCGTTCGTGAAGCGGACGCCGTCCTGGTTGACGAAGATGCCCGAGGTGAAGCACAGCGAGAAGGCCGAGTTGCCGGCCGGGTGCGTCAGGCCGGGCGACCACCACGCCTCGCCCATCATCGCGACGTCGGCGCCGATCCCGATGCCGGCCTGGATCGGCTTGCCCAGGTTGCCCTCCGGGCCCATGGTGTCGCGACCGACGCCCGGCACGCCGTACCTCGTGCGCATCTCGTCGTTGCGCTCGAAACCACCGGCGGCGACGATGACGCCGCGGCGGGCGCGGATCGCCTCATGCGTGCCGGCGTGGTCGACGATGACACCGACGACCTCACCGTTCTCGACGACGAACTCTTCGAACGACGTGTTCAACTGCAGGTCGACACCGAGGTCGGTGAGCGCCATGAGGAAGCGGCCGATCAGCGACTGGCCGCCGAACATCTCGCCCTCCGGCAGCGGCATGCCGAGACGGTCCGGGCCCGGCTGCGGGCGCAGGACGTCGCGCAGCGAGCCGAGACGCGCCGGGTCCAGCAACGCCGGCATGATGTGGCGGCCACCGGCGCGCGACTTCGGCGCGTCGTGGAAGTAGTCGGGCCAGGGGTAGGCCATGAACTCGAAGTGGCCGTTCTCGTCCGCTTCGAGGTAGTCGATCAGCTTGGGGCCGTTGTCCAGGTACGCGTCCTGCAACTCGAGCGGCGCGGTGTCGCCGACGACGGCCCGGAAGTACTCGCGGGCGTCCTCGGGGGTGTCGTCGTCACCGGCACGCTTCAGGACGGCGTTGTTCGGGTAGTACAGGCCGGCACCGGAGTAGGCGGTGGTGCCACCGAACTTGTCCGTCGCCTCGATGACCTTGACCGAGAGTCCTTCACGCGCAGCCGTGTAGGCGCCGGCCAGACCGCCGCCCGATCCGATCACGATGACGTCGGTCTCTTCGTTCCAATCCACCATTCAGGGAAGCCTCCTGCTCGCGCTCGATCCGATTCCGGACCACAGCCCGGCCGGTGGACCGACACGCTAATCCCGAAAGGCGTTGTGGCGTAGGTCATGTTCCGGTGGACGGAAATCCCACAGGACACGCGGGACCGGAAACGCGCGAAACAGCTACTCCCCGGACTGCGCGCGACGCTGCTCCCGACCGATGCGGCGCTGCTCCTCGGCGCGTTCGCGGCAGCGTCGCAGGAACTCCTCGTCAGTCACCGAATCCTGCGCGATGTGCCGACCCGGGCGCTCGTACTCCGGGAACGCCGACGGCGCGACCGGACGTCGAGGCGCGGCGAGACCGCCCTCCGGTCGTCCGGCGACGAGCCACAGCACCGACCCGATCAACGGCAGCAGCAGGACCACGATCACCCAGCCGACCTTCGGGATGTTCCGAACCGCGTACTCGTCCGCGACGATCACGTCCACCAGACAGACGATCCACAGGACCATCACGATCAAACCCAGATACGGCATGACTGCCGACCCTCCCCATGTCCTACCCGACCACACTGTCTCCCCGACCACGTGCGCAGTCGATGAAACCAACCAAAAGGTATAAAGCGCAACCCGTCGGAGCGGGCAGGTGGTCCGGGAGGGAACGGGTCAGATCCCCATCGACCGGGCGATCATCGGCCAGGAGTTGTGCAGGTCGTCCTTCCAGTAGCCCCACGAGTGGGTGCCGCCGGGACGGAAGTCGAACGTGGCCGGGATCTTCAGATCGGCGAGACGGTACGCCAGGTTGTGGGTGCAGTAGTTGGTGGCCGCCTCGATCACGCCGCCGACGATGGCCTGGTTCGCAAGAGCGCCGACCTTCCCGTCGATCCCGGGATCGTCGAGCCGCTCGTGGGCTCCGGGCAGTCCGGAGCCGGTGGTGATGTAGAGCTGGGTGCCGCGGAGCTTCTCGGCATTGACGACCGGATCGTTCTGCACCCAGCCGGGGCCGTCGAGCGGGCCCCACATGTTGGTGACGTCGACGCCGCCGCGGATACCGGTCACCACCTTGATGGCGTTCTGCCCGGCCCACGTGCTGGTCTCGGCGCAGCCGCTGTACGAGCCCACGCTCTTGTAGAAGCCGGGCTTGGCGATCGCCAGGTTGAGCACCGAGGTGGCGGTCATCGAGATCGCGGCGACGGACTGCACCTTGTTGGTGCCGAACTCTTTGTCGATGACCGGCGGGAGTTCCTCGAGCAGGAACGTCTGCCACTTCTGGCGGCCGAGCTTCGGGTCGTCCTTCTGCCAGTCGGTGTAGTAGCTGAATGCGCCCTCGAGCGGGGTGACGACGTTGACGTTCTTGTCCTTGAAGAAGTCCATGACGTCGGCGTTGCGCTGCCAGGTGGCCGAGTCCTCGCCGCCGCCGGCACCGTTGATCAGGTACAGCGTCGGGCGCGGCTGGCTGCGATCGGCGGGCAGGATGACCTCGAGGGGGATGTTGCGGTCCATCGACGGCGAGTACACCGAGATGGTGACCTTGCGGTCGGAGTTCTTGGTCGTCTTCACCAGGTGGGCGCCGGACGCGTCGAAGGCGGCGGCGGCGGCGGTGCCGCTGTCGGCGGACGCCGTGGCCGGCACCGCGAGCAGCGACGCGGCCGCCACGACCACCGCGGCCGCCAGAACCCGGCCGCGCCCGATCTCGGAATTCCTCATGCGAACACCCTCCCCATTGGCGGCCTGCACCCCACGTGCCCACGGCCGGTCGTAGATCTGCGCCGAGCACCCCCCTGAGCACGGCATCGGTCCAGGACCATACCGGCTGAAACGTCCCGGGGTGTCCGGATCGGCGCCGCCGACTCGAGATTCACCCGACAATTCGTACCCGACCCGGTTACCTGGCGGACGCAGGTACGTTGTCCGCCATGGGGAAGACAACGGCGACGAGCCTGCCGGTCGAACGCCGCCGGCTGACGGGGTGGACACGCACGACGCCGATCGACGGCCACGTGCTCGCGACGAACGACGCGGCCGTTCTCGCCGACGCGGTGGCTGCGGTCGCCGATGCGAATGCGGACAAGCCCGCGTACCTGCGGCGCGGCGTCATCGCACGCGGGCTGGGCCGGTCGTACAACGAATCCGCCCAGAACAGTGGCGGATTGACGATCGACATGACCGGTATCGACAGAATCCACTCGATCGACGACCGGGCGCTCGTCGCGGATGTCGACGCCGGCGTCAGCCTCGAGACCCTGATCAAGGCGTGCCTGCCGTTCGGCCTGTGGGTTCCTGTCCTGCCCGGCACTCGACAGGTCACCGTCGGCGGTGCGATCGCCCACGACATCCACGGCAAGAGTCACCACTCCACCGGCAGTTTCGGCAATCAGGTCGTCGAGATGAGCCTGCTCGTCGCGGACGGTCGGGTACTGACCCTGGCCCCGGACGGTGGACCCGACGATCCGGACGGCGCGCTGTTCTGGGCTACCGTCGCGGGCATCGGATTGACCGGGATCATCCTGCGCGCGAAGCTGCGCCTGCAGCGCACCGAGACCGCGTACTTCCTGGTGGACGGCGCGCGGACGCGGTCCCTGGACGAGACGGTGGATCTACACCTCGACGGCTGGGAGGACGGCCACGACTTCAGCGCCGGGTGGTTCGACTCGATCTCCGCACCACCCCGGCTCGGGCGCGGCTACTTCACCCGGGGGCGCTTGGCCAGGGCCGACGAGCTTCCTCCCGAACTTCGCCGCGAACCGCTGAAGTTCGATGCGCCTCAGCTGTTTACACTGCCGGACGTCTTCCCGGGCGGTCTCGGGAACAAGCTCACGTTCTCCGCCCTCAGCGAGGGCTACTACCGAACGGGTGCGACCTACACCGGCAGGATCCACAACATCACCACGTTCCTGCATCCCCTCGACGGATTCGGTCAATGGAATCGCGCCTACGGCCCCAAAGGGTTTCTGCAGTACCAGTTCGTGGTTCCACCCGGCCGGATCGACGAGTTCAAGCAGATCATCCGGTACGTCCAGGCGTCGGGGCACGTCAGCTTCCTCAACGTCCTCAAGATGTTCGGCCGCGGCAACCGGGCACCACTGTCCTTCCCGACCGAGGGCTGGAACGTCTGTCTGGACTTCCCGATCAGGAAGGGTGTCGGCGAACTCGTGCGCGAACTCGACCGGCGGGTTCTCGCGATCGGCGGCCGGCTGTACACGGCCAAGGACTCCCGCACCACGGCGGAGACGTTCCGGGCGATGTACCCACGCGTCGACGAGTGGACGGCGATCCGTCGGCGGATCGATCCGAACGGCGTGTTCCTCTCCGACCTGGGACGCCGCCTCGAACTGAACTGAGGCGCCCCCGCCGCTCAACCGACCAAGAGCGCCTTGGCGTTACGGACCTCCGGGATCCCGATCCTGCCGGCGGCGAGCAGGAACGTCGGGACCCCGAGTGCGACGGCGGCCAGCAGGGTGATCGCCGCGGCTTTCCTGGGGTCGCCGACGAGGTGGTGCGACAGTCCGACGGCCGCGACACACACGACCCCGGCCACGACCGACGCCCACAGCACGCGGGACAGCGTCTCGAGGACGGTGTGGAAGCCGAGAAGCCCGTAGCGGCGACGCAGGACCAGGTGCCCGACGACGGCCCCGACGAAGTACGACAGCGAGCTCGCGACGGGCAGCAGCACCGCGATCGCCTCGTCCGGGAGACGGCTGACGCCGAGCGCGACCACCACGACCTTCGTGGCCACCATGGCGGCGTTGATCAGCGTCGGGGTGCGCATGTCGTTGCCCGCGTAGAACACCCGCAGCTGCAGCATGACGAGGGCGAACGGAGGGAGTCCGAACGCTGACGCCGCGAGCGCGACACCGATGAGCCGGGCCGCGTCCACGTCCACGCGGCCGACGAACATCACCGTGGTGAGCATCGGCCCCAGGAGGGTCATCGCGACGGCGGCGGGAACCAGGGCGACCACCGAGTAGCGGGCGGCGCGGCCCATGTCGGCGACCAGCGCCTCGTGATCGCCGACGGCGACGGCACGGGCGATGCGCGGCATGAGCACGGTCAACAGCGAAACCCCGAGGATGCCGTACGGGACCTGGAACAGCAGGTCGGCGTAGGTGTAGGTCGAGACACCGCCGTGGCTGAAGGCCGTCTTCAGAACGAACGCGACACCCACCTGACTGATCGCGACGTACAGCACGACCCAGCCGAGCAGCCTGCCACCGACACGCACCGGCCGCCACGTGTACGGCACCGGCCGCACCCGCCAACTCCACCGGAACCCCGTTCGGCGCAGCGCGGCCACGGCCCACGCGGCCTGTCCCACGATCCCGACGGTGGTGCCGACGCCGAGGACGAGCACCTGGGCAGTGGTCATCGACGACGGCGTCAACGTCACCGGGCCCGGCATCAGCACGAAGGCCCCCACCATTGCGAGGACGATCAGATTGTTGACCACCGGCGCCCACGCCGCCGGCGCGTAGCTGTCGCGGGTGTTCAGCACGGCCGTCACCGTCGCGGCGACCGCGTAGAAGAAGATCTCCGGCAGCAACAGGTAGGCCAGCACGGTCGCCAACCGGGACTGTTCCTCGTCCGGGACCAGCGCACCGACGAACAACGGGGCACACAGCACCGCGGCCACGGTGACCACGGCGGCACCGAGCACCGTCGCGAGCAACAGGCGCTGGGTGAGGACTCGGGAAAAGGCCCGACCACGCAGCCGCGCACGCGCCAGGACCGGGATGAGGACGCTGCTCATCACTCCCCCGAGGAGCAGCTCGTACACCATGTTCGGCAGGCTGTTCGCGCCGTTGTAGGCATCGCCGACAGCGGCAGTTCCCAACACCGCGGCCAGTGCCAGGGTGCGTACGAATCCCGTTGTCCGGCTTGCCGCCGTCGCAACGGCGACGGCGCCGGTCGCGCGAGCGAACGTGCTCTGAGAAACCGTCACCCGACCATGGTGCCTCGAGACGCGGCGGTGCGGCGCCCGTGCGCGCTCAGGGTTTCGCGGCGGACCGGCGGCCCAGGACGAAGGCGCCCCACGCGACGGCCGCCGCGAGCAGAACCGCCACCGCCGCAACCGCATACGCCCAACCGGGCATTCCGCTCGACTCGTCCTGGACCGCCGCCTGCGGCTGGTCGCCGTCGCCCGACGTCGGGGCCTTCGCCGTCGGCAGCGCCTTCGACGCGTCGGCGACGTTCGTCGACAGCCCCTTGACCACGCCACTGATCGGGGCCGCGCCGTCGACCAGTTGCCCGGTCCCGTCCGCGAGCGCCCGGCCCCCGTCGTCGAGGAGGACCAGCCCGTCGCTCAGCTGCCGGGCGCCGTCGGCGATCTGGCCGACACCGCTGACGAACTGCGCCGACGGAGCGTTGAGCTCGTACGAGAGCTGTCGCGCACCGTCCTTCAACAGCGCGAGCTGGGCGAGCGTGTCCGGGCCGAGGCCCTGCGAATCCAGCTGCCCGACGAGGTCGGTGACCTTGGCGGCGGCGCCCTGGGAGACGGGATCCGCCGACGTCGCCAGCGTCGCGGCGACCTGCCGGAGCGACGCCGTGGCCTGCGCCTGCTTGTCGCCCAGTCCGGCGAGCCGGTCCACCACCTCGTCCACTCCGCCACTGACCTGACGGGCGCCGTCACCGAGCTGCCCGACGCCACCGCTCAGTTCGGTGAGGCCGTCGGACAGCTGCCGTGCCCCGTCGCGGGCCTGCCCGAGTCCGTCGGAGAGCTGGTTGGCGCCGTCGTCGAGCTGCCGTCCACCGTCCGTCAACTGGCCGACGCCGGCGCTGAGCATCGACAGCGGCAGGCTGGCCTGCGAGAGGTTGCTGCGGGCCTTGGCGATCGCCGCGCCGTCGTCGGCAGCGGGTGGCGAGGCCTCGGACGACGGCGGCGCCGCGACGACCTGTTCCGCGTCGGCCCTGCCCAGGGTGAGCCACAGGACCACGCCGGTCACTGCGACGACGAAGAAGGCGAAGAAGGCTGCGACCTGCCGTGTGGAGAGCCGACGGCGGGTGGTGTCGTGTTCACTCATAGGTCCGCGAACGGTAGTCGCTGCGATTAAGCGATCTCTGAGACGGAGACGCCCCTCACATCGACGACTTGGCGGCGACGTCCGCGAACACCGCCGCGTCCTCCGCGCCGAACGTGTCCTCGAGCGTCTCGGGCGAGTAGTCGAGGTCGATCTCCTCGACGGGCCGCCCCCGCGCCGACTCGATCGCGCCGAGGCGCCGCTGCGCACGGTCCGCCGCATAGACCAGATAGTCCTGTGAGTCGATGCCGAACGGCGATTCCTCGAACTGGTCGTCGACCCACTGGATCATGTTCAGGGCGTGTGGCATCAGCTCCGCCATCCGCTGCTGCACGAGGTCCCAGTTGCGGTCGTCGGCGGCGACGTGTCGGCGGCACGTGAAGGTGCCCCACGCCATGTGCCGGCGTTCGTCGTCCCCGATGCGGCGGACGAGTTCCTGCATGCCGGGCAGGATTCCGCGTTCGGTGCACACTCGCTGCCACGCGTAGTAGCCCGTGAGCGCGAGGCTGCCCTCGATGACGTGGTTGTAGGTGACGGAGGCCCGGATCTGGTTGGCGGGACTCGGATCGGTCTCGAGAATCCGCAACGAGCGCGGCAGCTCCTCGTAGAAGAGGGTGCGGTAGTGCGGGTTCTCGGCGACGTATTCGTGGAGGTCCCCGTCGAGACCCACCGTGTCCATCCACCGCCGGAACACCTCGACGTGCTTGGCTTCTTCGAAGCAGAACTGCGTCAGGTACATCTCGTCGCCGAACCGCCCCTCCGCCGCCATCGCCTTCATGAACGGCTGGATGTCCTCGGTGACGGCCTCCTCACCGGCGATGAACTGGGTGCACAGGTACGTCGCGCTGCGTCTCTCCTCGGCGCTGAGCGATTGCCAGTCCTCGGCGTCCTGCGTGAAATCCAGGTCGGCCGGATTCCAGAATTTCGCGTTGCCCTTCACGAACAGCCTGAGGGGAAACGCGTCCCAGTTGAGCCCGCCCCGGCGGAGCGAACTGAAGCCCTGCCTGTCCACTGATCTCGCGGTCATCGAAGAACCTTCTTCCCGGCGCCTGCGCCGACGTCCGCCTCGCACGCTCCGAGTCCTGGACTTGGATGTGTCGGTGGGCCGAGCGTGCCCGGTCGTTTCTCACCGTAGTCCGGCACGGGCCGGGTCGAGCCGAGTTTCTGCACACCGATGCGCAAGAAACACTCCCCGCCGACCCCGCGGTGTGCTCGCCGTCACTTTCGGTGTCGTATGTTCCAGAGACGAACGAATCACCCGCACGTGAGGAGAACAGCTGCACATGGACGAGCCGATCGCGTTCCTGACGCGCGACGGGGACGGTTTCGCCCCACTGGACATGGGCATCAGCAAGTGGTCGCCCGACATGATCAACGGTCCGGCGATCACCGGCGTCCTCGCGTGGGCGATCGAGGACGCCCACGGCGCGGAAGGGTTCGTTCCCGCACGGCTGACGGTCGACCTGTTCCGTCCGGCGCGGGCCGAGCAGTTCCACGTGGTCACCCGCAGCGTGCGCGACGGCAACCGCATCCGTGTCGCCGATGCGGAGGTGGTCCAGAACGGGGAGGCCGTGGCGCGCGCGTCGGTGGTGTTCCTGCGCCGCTCCGCACAGCCACCCGGCGAGCTGTGGACCCGACCCGACAGCCCGCAGCCGCCGCCCCTGAGCCTGCTCGAGCCGCTGCAGGCGCCGTCGCATCCGTGGATCGGCAGTGACGGCCACCCGGCCGGCTGGTCACCGTCGCTGGGCGACCACGAGGGATCGAGCCGAAAGCGATTGTGGCAGTATCAGATTCCGGTGATCGCCGGCGAGGAACCGTCGCCGTTCGTGCGCGCCGCGATGGTCGGCGAGACCACCAGCCTGATGACCAACTGGGGCACCGCCGGAATCGGATTCATCAACGCCGATCTGACGCTGGCGCTGTCCCGTCTGCCGGAAGGACCGGAGATCGGCCTCGAGGCGGACAACCACATCAGCGTGGACGGCATCGCCGTCGGCAGCACGACGATGTTCGACCGACGCGGCCCGATCGGCACGTGCATCGTCAGCGCGCTGTCGAACGCCGAACGCCAGTTGGGTTTCGCCCGCTGAACCGGGACTGCGGGTTCGCCAGAAAGAACTTCTCGGCAACGAGGTCGACGACCGCCGGGTGAGCGCCCAGCGGCGCCGCGACCCCGTCCGCCCCAGCCTGTTGCAGCCGCGCGTGGAACAGACCGGGAGCCAACAGGTACGACGCGACGAACACGCGCCGCTCCCCCGCCGCGCGCAAGCGCTGCACGGTCTCGGGCACGGTCGGCGTCCCGGTCGCGATGTAAGCGACCGGGACGTCGCGCCGCACGCGCGCCGACAGCATCGCGGCGGCGCGCCGGACGTCGTGGCGGGCCCGCGGATCCGACGAGCCGGCCGCCGCCAGGACAACGGCATCCCCTGCGCGCCAGCCGGATTCACGCAGCCGCTCCCCCAGCACCCTGGCCAGCGCGGGGTGCGGCCCGAGCGCCCGGGTGACCGTCACCCGGGGATGCCCGCTCTCGATCACGCCGCGCGGCACGTCGGTGTGGACGTGGTACCCGGACGCCAGGAAGGCCGGGACCAGAACGACGGGTCCGACCGGGTTCGTGTCGCGGAGCACCTCGGCCGGCGACGGCCCCAGCACGTCGACGAACGCCGTCCGCACAGCACCGACCCGATCGGCTACCGCATCGGCCAGACCCGCGATGGTGTCGACGCCGACGCCGACGCGGCTGCGGGTGCCGTGCGCGACGAGCACCAGTTCCGCCGCGTTCACCGGCTCGCCTCGAGCAGCCGGTCGTACTCCGCCGGGTCGAGCGCCAGCCGGTAACCACGCTTGACGACGGTCTGCACGGCCTTCGGCGCCCCGAGATTGCCCCGCAGCCGGGCGATGGCGGTCTCCACCGCGTGCGGGTCGTCGCTGCGGCCGGGCAGCGCCGCGAGCAGGTCGGCGCGGGAGACGACCATCCCGGGCCGCTCCGCCAGTCGACGGACCAGTGCCATCGCGGCCGGTGAAAGCGCTCTGACCTCCCCGTCGACGACCACGCATGCCCCCCGCACACTGAGTTCGTGGCCGCCGGCGCGGACAAGCGCCACCCGGCGCGGCAACTCCTCCGCGATGTGCCGGGCGAGTGACCCGAGTCGGGCGCGGGCCGGCGCGGTGGTGGGCACCCCGAGGACCGTCAGCGGCGCCGCGGTGACCTGTCCGACGCAGGCCGCCAGCACCCGATCGCGGAAGGCGTGCAGCAGCGACTCGAGCGTGCCGGTCTCGTCGGCCCGTCCCAGGATCGACGCCACCGCCGGCGCGCTCGTGAAGCTGACCGCGTCCAGGCCGCCGCACGCGACGGACTCGATCATCCGATCGAGTCCGCTGCAGTCCTCGGGCGGCGTCCAGCGGTACACGGGTACCGCGATCACCTCGGCGCCCGCATCGCGCAGCGCGGCACAGAAGTCCGGGATCGGTTCCCATTCCGTCGTCGCCCCGTGCAGCTGCACCGCGATACGCCGACCGGAAACGCCCTCCGACAGAAGGTGATCCAGTACCTCCGTGGACGATTCCGAATCCGGCGACCACTCCTCCCGCAGATCGGCGGCGCGCACAGCCCCCTTCGCCTTCGGCCCCCGCGCCAGGATGCGGCCCTCGCCCAGGGCGGCGAGCAGCTGCTCGCCGCTTCCCCAGCCTTCCGCGGCGCCCATCCAGCCGCGGAAGCCGATCCCCGTCGTGGCGACCGTGACATCGGGCGGGTCCGCGATCACCGCGTCGGTGACCCGCGCCAGTTCCGCGTCGTCGGCGAGCGGGACGATCCGGATCGCCGGCGCGTGCACGACGTCCGCACCACGCCGGGCGAGCAGGGTCGCCAGCTCGTCCGCCCGCCGCGACGCCGTGATCCCGATCGTGAACCCCGTCAGGTCCCCTCTGCCCGACGGTCCCGCGGCCGTCACGCTGACTCGACCGCGATCGCGCACACCTGCACGACGTCGTCGCTTCGGCCCTCGACGACCCGCACCGGATATACCGGCAGCCGCACCGACTCGTCGTCGAGGCATCGGCCGTCGAGCAGCGAGAACACTTGTTTGAGCAGCGGCGACGCCACGGTGGGCTCGCCGTGGCGGTCCCCGACCAGCCCCCGCGACATCACCGCGGCCCGCCCGAACGGGTCGATGTTGCCGACCGCCCGCAGGCTGCCGTCGGCGAGCCGGAACAGCGCCGCCTGGGTTCCGCCGCGGAGCAGCACGGCCACCCCGCGTCCCGGGATCAGGTGGCTCCGCGTACACGCGGACGTCCACTCGCGGCCCTCCGGCACGAAGGGCGTCTCGTGGGTGCCGGCCTCGCCGTGAACCCAGGTCTCCATCACCGTCATCGCGGACCTCCTGCACACTGTGCTCCGTTGGGATTCATTGAAAAGTCGGGTTGTTTCCGCGGCGTTACTCCGCGATTACCGGCTCGAGGAGCTTTCCGGTCGGCGGCCCGGAACGTCCGGAATGCCCATCAGGACGGGCACCTTGCGCGGTCCGGACTCGTCGAAAGCGACCGTCGGGTCCGGCTCGTCGGGGGCATTGACGAACGACACGAACCGCGACAACTTGTCCGAATCGGCGAGTACCCCCGCCCACTCGTCGCGGTAGCCGTCGACGTGCCGCGCCATCGCCGCCTCGAGGTCGTCGGCGATGCCGAGGCTGTCGTCGCACACCACGGCCGCCAGGTGCTCGAGACCGCCGTCGAGGGACTCGATCCATGGCGCGGTGCGCTGCAAGCGGTCCGCGGTGCGGACGTAGAACATCAGGTAGCGGTCGATGTAGCGGACGAGCGTCTCGTCGTCGAGGCCGCCCGCGAGCAGCTGCGCGTGCCGCGGGGACTGGCCGCCGTTACCGCCGACGTACAGGTTCCAGCCGGTCTCCGTCGCGATGGCGCCGACGTCCTTGCCGCGGGCCTCGGCGCACTCGCGCGCACACCCCGACACCCCGAACTTGATCTTGTGTGGGGCCCGCAGGCCGCGATAGCGGGTCTCGAGCCGCACCGCCATGCCCACCGAGTCCTGGACGCCGTAGCGGCACCACGTGGACCCGACGCAACTCTTGACGGTGCGCAGCGACTTGCCGTACGCCTGGCCGGACTCCATACCGACGTCGACCAGACGCCGCCAGATCTCGGGCAGTTGCTCGACCCGCGCCCCGAACAGGTCGATCCGCTGCCCGCCGGTCACCTTGAGGTAGAGCCCATAGTCGCGGGCGATCTCACCGATCGTGATGAGCTGCTCGGGGCTGCACTCGCCGCCGGGCATCCGCGGCACCACCGAGTACGTGCCGTTGCGTTGGATGTTGGCGAGGAAGTGGTCGTTGGTGTCCTGCAGCGACGCCTGCTCGCCGTCGAGAACGTGGCCCGACGACGTCGACGCGAGAATGGACGCGACGACGGGCTTGCAGATGTCGCAGCCGGTCCCGGTGCCGTACTGCGCGATCAGTCCCGAGAACGTCCGGGTGCCGGTGGCGCGGACGATCTCGAACAGCTCGGCACGGGACTGGGTGAAGTGCTCGCAGAGCGCCTTCGACAGCTCCACCCCCGACGACGCGAGCAGCGACTTGACGGTGGGCAGGCAGCCGCCGCAGGTGGTGCCGGCGTTGGTGCACGCCTTGACCGCGGCGATGTCGCACGCGCCGTCCGCGATCGCGGCGCAGATCTCCCCCTTGGTGACGGCGTTGCACGAGCACACCTGGGCGTCGTCGGGAAGCGCTCCCGCGCCGGGCTTCTCACCCGCCGGCGAGATGAGCGCCGCGGGATCGCCGGGCAGTTCGCGCCCCACGAGCGGGCGCAGCGACCCGTAGGCCGTCGCGTCGCCGACGAGGATGCCGCCGAGCAGGGTCCTGGCGTCGTCGGAGACGACGAGCTTGGCGTAGGTGCCCTTCGCGGCGTCGCTGAGCACCACCTCGAGCGCGCCCGGCGTAGCCGCGTGTACATCGCCGAAGCTCGCGACATCGACTCCGAGGAGCTTGAGTTTGGTGGACAGGTCCGCGCCGGGGAACACCGCGTCCCCGCCGAGGATGCGGTCCGCCACCACCTCGGCGGTCGCGTATCCGGGGGCGACCAGCCCGTAGCAGCACCCCTCCACCGCGGCACACTCGCCGACCGCGTAGATCGCGGGATCCGATGTGACACAACCGATGTCGGTGAGGATTCCACCGCGCTCGGCGATGTCGAGACCGGCGTCGCGGGCGAGCCGGTCCTGCGGACGGACGCCGGCGGAGAACACCAGCAGCGCCGCGTCGATCACCGAGCCGTCGGCCAGTTCGACCCGCACCCCCGCGGGCCCGTCGCCGATCGACGCGATTCCCGTTCCGGTGTGGACGGTGAGCCCGAGGTCGGTGACCAACCGCGTGAGCACCGCACCGCCGCCCTCGTCGATCTGCAGCGGCATGAGGCGGGCATTGTGCTCCACCACGTGCGGCGCCAACCCGAGCCGGCGCAACGCGTTCGCCGCCTCGAGCCCGAGCAGACCGCCACCGACCACGACGCCGGCCGCACCCGGTCCGACCTCCTCGGCCCGCGCCCGGATCCCGTCCAGATCGGACGGCGTGCGGTAGACGAAGCACAGGTCGTGCTCGTGTCCGGGCACCGGCGGCACGAACGGGTACGACCCGGTCGCGAGGACGAGCGCGTCGTAGTGCAGCGTCTCCCCCTTCGACGTCGTCACGGTGCGCGCGACCCGGTCGATCGACTCGGCCCGCACCCCCACCCGCAGGTCCACGGCGGTGTCGCCGTCGAAGTCGTTGCCCGCCAAGGCGAGTTCCTTCACGTCCCACGTGCCGACGTACGACGACAACGCCACCCGGTCGTACGCGGGGACCTCCTCCTCGCACAGCACCGTCACCGTCCAGGTGTCGGCGTCGTCGCGCGCCCGCAGCGCCTCGACGAACCGGTGCCCCACCATTCCGTGTCCGATCACGATCGCGGTCCGTCCGCTCATGCCGCACCTTCCTTCCGCGCCGGTTGTGTGTTGTCCTCGTCGCTCTCGTGCTGGGGATCGGCCGTCCGCAGCCACTCGCATATGCCCTCCACCGCCGAACTGCAGCCCCCACAGCCCGTCGTCGCGCGGGTCGCGGTGGCGAGCGCGGTCACCGACCGCGCCCCCGCACGCCACGCACTCGTCAGGTTCGACTTGGTGACCGAGTTGCAGCGGCAGATCACCGCTCCGCCCGGCATGCCCGCGGGACTGACCGACTCCACCGTCGGGCCGCCGCGTCCGGTCAGCAGCGCCATGCGGTCCTGCGGCACAGGCAGTTCCGCGTCGAACAGCTGGGTGATCGTGCCGACCACGTCGGGCGAGCCGAGCAGCACCGCGCCGACGATCCGGTCGCCCGCCACGACCAACTTGGCGTAGCGGCCGCGGGCCGGGTCCGCGACGACCAGCACATCGCGGTCGTCGTGCGGGTCGGCGCCGTGCAGGTCGGCGCTCACGTCGCCCATCGACGCGAGGTCGATGTCGTGGGCCTTGAGCCGGGTCACCGGCGGGGTGCCGTGGTACTCGGCGTCCGGGTCGGCCCCGGTGATCCGGTCGGCCACCACCGCAGCCTGTTCCCAGCCCGGCTGCACCAACCCGTACACCTCGCCCCGGTGCTGCGCGCACTCCCCGATCGCCCACACGTGCGGGGCACCGGTGGCGAGCGCGTCGTCGACGACGACGCCGTGCTCCACGGTGATCCCCGCCGCCTGCGCCAGTTCGGTGGCGGGCCGGATGCCGGCAGTGAGCACCACCAGGTCGGCGGGCAGCTCGGATCCGTCGTCGAGGACGAGCGTCCTGCCGGTGCCGCCCCGGCGCAACGCAACCACGCGACGCTCGAGCAGCACCTGCACACCCAACCCGACCAGCACCCGGGTGAGAACCCGGCCACCCCCGTCGTCCAGTTGCCGCTCCATCGGCACCGCCTTGGGGTGCACCACGGTGACGTCGGCGCCGCGCAGCAGCAGCCCGCGGGCCGCCTCGAGCCCCAGCAGTCCGCCGCCGAGGACCACCGCGCGGCACCCGGGCCGGGCCGCGGCGGCGATGCGCTCACAGTCCAGCGCCGTGCGGAACGCGACGACACGCTCGTCGTCGGCGGTCATGCCGTCGATTCGCGGCACGAACGGGATGCTGCCGGTCGCCAGTACGAGTTCGTCGTAGCCGAGGGCGGTGCCGTCGCCGCCGCGCACGGTTCGCGTCGCCGTGTCGATCCCGGTCACCCGCACCCCGACGCGGACGTCGACGTGGTTGCGGGCCCACCAGTCGTCGGGCCGCAGCCGGGTGTCACGTGCGGTGATGCTGCCCGCCAACACGTTCGACAGCAGGATCCGGTTGTACGCGGCGCGCGGCTCCGCGCCGAACACCACGACGTCGAGCAGCGCCGGATCCCGCTCGCGGCGCCGCAGCTCCTCCGCCAGCCGCGCGCCGGCCATCCCGTTGCCGACGATCACCACGCGGGTCATGGCGCCACCTGTGACTCGAGCCGGACCGCGCACACCTTGAACTCGGGCATCCGGCTCGTCGGGTCGAGGGCCGGATTGGTCAGCAGGTTCGCGCGGGCGTCACCGGCGAAGTGGAACGGCAGGAACACCGTGTCGAGCCGCATCGACTCGTCGCACCGCACCGCGACCTCGACCCGGCCGCGCCGCCCCACCACCAGCGCGGCGTCGCCGTCGCGCACCCCCGCCCGCGTCGCCGTGTCCGGATGCACCTGGACGAACATCGGTCCGGCCGCGGCCGCGAGTTCGGACACCCTTCGGGTCTGCGCACCCGACTGGTAGTGCGCCAGAACGCGTCCGGTGGTGGCGACCAGCGGGAAGTCGGCGTCGGGTCGCTCGCTGGGGCCGCGGTGCTCGACGGCCGTGAACCGGGCGCGCCCGTCGTCGGTCGCGAACCTGTCCAGGAACAGCCGCGGCGTGCCGGGATGCTCGACGTCGGGGCAGGGCCAGTGCAGCGCCGCCCCCGCATCCAGCCGGCCGTAGGTGATGCCGGCGTAGTCGGCGACGCCGCCCGCGGATGCTCGGCGCAGTTCGTCGAACACCACCTCCGGTTCCGCCGGGAAACGTCCGGCGGGCTGGCCCAGACGAACGGCCAACTCCCGCAACACCTCCAGCTCGCCGCGAACCCCCTCGGGTCGTTCGGCGCCCCGCCGCCTGCGCAGCACGCGCCCCTCGAGGCTCGTCACGGTGCCCTCCTCCTCGGCCCACTGCAGCACCGGCAACACCACGTCCGCCATCGCCGCGGTCTCCGACAGCAGGAAGTCGCACACCACCAGCAGATCCAGCGAGCGCAGCCGGTCGACGACGTGCCCGGCCCGCGGGGCCGACACCGCGGGGTTGGCGCCGTGCACCATCAGCGCGCGGGGGCCGTCGGGGCGGCCGAGCGCGTCGAGCAGCTCGTACGCGCTGCGTCCCGGACCGGGCAGCTCGTCCGGATCGATCCCCCACACCCGCGCGACGTGTTTGCGCGCAGCCGGATCGGTGATCTTGCGGTAGCCGGGCAGCTGATCGGCCTTCTGCCCTTGCTCGCGCCCGCCCTGCCCGTTGCCCTGACCCGTGATCGCGCCGTACCCGCTGCCCCGACGTCCCGGCAGGCCCAGCGCCAGCGCGAGCGCGATCCACGCGGAGACGGTGTCGGTGCCGGTCGCGTGCTGCTCGGTGCCGCGCGCGGTGAGGACGTAGGCCCCGGTGTCGGCACGGCGGGAGCGGGACAGGATCTCCACCGCCCGGCGCAGCGCCGCCACGGGCACACCGGTGACGCGTTCGGTGCGTTCGGGCCACCACTGTGCGGCCGCGAGCCACGCGTCGTCGAAACCGGTGGTGCGGGCGTCGATGTATTCGCGGTCGAGGTGTCCCTCGGTGACGGCGAGGTGCAGCATCCCCAGCGCGAGCGGCAGATCCGTGCCGGGCGCGAGCTGCAGGTGCAGGCCGCCGCCGGCCAGTGCCCGGTCCGCGGTCGCGGTGCGGCGCGGGTCGACGACGATCAGCCCGCCGGCATCGGCCGCGGCCGTCAGGTGCCCGACGAGCGGCGGCATCGTCTCGGCGACATTGCCCCCGACCAGCAGGATCGCCCTGGCGGACGTCAGATCCGAGACCGGGAACGGCAGCCCGCGGTCGAGGCCGAAGGCGCGGGTGCCGGCCGCGGCCGCCGACGACATGCAGAACCGCCCGTTGTAGTCGATGTTCGACGTGCCGAGCGCGACGCGCGCGAACTTGCCGAGCATGTAGGCCTTCTCGTTGGTGAGTCCGCCGCCCCCGAAAATCGCGACCGCGTCCCGTCCCCCGGCGGCCTGCGCCGCGCGGAAGCCGTCGGCGACCTTGTCGAGGGCGTCGTCCCACGACGCCGACCGCAGTCGCCCGCCTTTTCGGACCAGCGGGGTCGTGAGCCGGTCGGGGTGGCGCAGCAGTTCGGCGCTCGTCCAGCCCTTCTGGCACAGCCCGCCGCGGTTGGTCGGGAACTGGCGTCCCGTGACACTCACCCCGGATGCGCCGCCGGGTGTGAGGGTCATCGCGCACTGCAGGCCGCAGTAGGGGCAGTGGCTGTGCACCCCGGTCGCCGTCGCGCCGGCCGTCACGATGCCACCGCGATCGCCTGTGCCGCAGTCCCCTTCGCGGCGGAGGTGCGGCGCACGAACACGAACCAGGTGACGATCGCGCACACCATGTAGAACCCGAGGAACACCCAGAAGGCCATCGTCGCCGACTTGGCCGGGCTGCTGTACGACGCCCGCAACACCAGGTTGATGCCCACGCCGCCGAGGCCGCCGATCGCACCCGCGAACCCGATGAGCGCACCGGACATGTTGCGCGACCACGCGGCCCGCCCCGCCTTGTCCAACCCATCGAGCGTGCGGGACCGGGCCTCGAAGATCGACGGGATCATCTTGTACACCGAGCCGTTGCCAAGACCGGAGAGCACGAACAGCGCGACGAATCCGATCACCAGCGCCGTCATGGTGGCACCGGACGCGGCGCCGGGGGTGCCGTCGTCGACGGTGCCGGCGGTGACGAGGACCGCGGCGGCCGACACCATCGCCGCGAACGTGTAGAGGGTGATCCGGCCGCCGCCGATCCGGTCGGCCAGTCGTCCGCCGAGCGGACGCGCGATCGACCCGAGCAGCGGTCCGAGGAACGCGATCTGCGCGGCGTGCAGCGCGGCCTGCGCCGGGGTGTCGCCGCCGGCCAGGAAGTTGATCTGCAGGACCTGCCCGAACGCGAAGCTGAAGCCGATGAACGAGCCGAACGTGCCGACGTAGAGGAAGCTGACGATCCACGACTCCCGCACCCGCAGCGCCTCGAGCATCGAGCGCAGGTCGGCCTTCTGGTTGCCGAGGTTGTCCATGAACAGCGAGGCGCCGACGGCCGCGACCGCGATGAGCACGAGGTAGACGGCGCACACCAGGTACGGGGCGGTGTTGCCGACGGTGGCGATGACGAGCAGGCCGACCAACTGGATGACGGGCACACCGATGTTGCCGCCACCCGCGTTCAGTCCCAGCGCCCAGCCCTTGAGCCGCTGTGGGTAGAAGGCGTTGATGTTCGTCATCGACGACGCGAAGTTGCCCCCGCCGACGCCCGCCGTGGCCGCGACCAGCAGGAACGTCGTGTACGACGTGCCCGGGTGCATCACGAACCACAGCGTCAGCAGCGTCGGGACCAGCAGCACGAGCGCGCTGAAGACCGTCCAGTTACGACCACCGAACCGGGCCGTCGCGACCGTGTACGGGATGCGCAGGACCGACCCGACGAGGGTCGGGACCGCGACGAGGAAGAACTTGCCGGCCGCGTCGATGCCGAACACGTCGGTCGGCATGAACAGCACCATCACCGACCAGATCGACCAGATCGAGAAGCCGACGTGTTCGGCGATCACCGACCACACGAGATTCCGGCGGGCGATCGCCTTGCCGCCCGCCTCCCAGGCGTCGACGTCCTCGGCGTCCCAGTGCTCGATGTGGTGCCCGCGCACCACGCGTGCGTCGGCGGACGGTGCTGTGGGCCGATCGGAGAGAGTGGTCACCTGGGCCTCCTACCTGTGTGGGAAACCCCAAGGTAGGAGGCCGGTGTTGCGTCGGTGCTGCGCCCGATGACCCGTCCGTCAACACTCTCTCACCCGCCGAAGTCGGCGCGGTGAGATCAACGAACGAGCAGGTCAGACGGTCTTCGCGCCCCAGCTGTCCTCGAGCATGCGCGGCTTGCAGGCCGCCCATGCGGAGATCAGGACGACGACGACCGCCACGGCGAGCAGCGCGAACGGGGCACCCCACCCGCCGGTCGACTCGTGCAACACACCGAACAGCAGCGGGCCGATGCACGCGACGGTGTAGCCGACGCCCTGCGTGAAGCCCGACAGTGCCGCCGACCCGGCGTGCGTGCGGGTGCGGAGGTTGATCAGGGTCAACGACATCGGGAAGGTGCTCGGCCCCAGACCGATCACGACGACCCACAGGATCGGCGCGGACATCGGCGCGAGCAGCAGACCGGTGAAGCCGATCGCGTAGGCCACGGCGCAGCCGACGACGATCGGGAACGGATTGCGCATCCGTGCGCACACGCTCGGCGCGGCGAACGCCGCGATGAGACCCATGAACGAGAACAGCGCCACCATGCTGCCGCCGAACGACTCGCTCGCCCCGGCCTCGGTGAGGATCTTCGGGATCCACGTGAACATCGAGTACGTGATGAGCGACGTCATGCCGAACATGCCGGCCATGCCCCAGCCGACCGGCGAACGCCACGGCCGCCCGGGCGCATGCGTCTCGGTGGCCGCCGCCGCGTCGGGGGCGGCGCCGGACTTGCGGCCGCGGGCCAGCACCATGAGCCAGGGCGCGGCGGCCGCGAACCCCAGCAACGACCAGACGCCCAGCGAGAACCGCCAGCCGAGGGCGTCCGCGAGCGGCACCGCGACCGTCGCCGGCAGGATCGTGCCGATCTGCACGCCCGTGATGTAGATCGAACTCATCAGGGCCAGCCGGTCACTGAAGTAGCGCTTGACCAGCGGCGGGATGACGACGTTGCCGATGCCCATGCCGCCGAGCGCGAGCGCCGACAGCGCCAGCAGCGACCACGTGTCGCCGACCATCGCGCGGGTGAGCATGCCGACGCCGGCCATGAGCATCGCGAGCAGCGCGGTCCACTCGAGCCCGAGACGCCGCGCAATGACGGGCGTGAGGAGCCCGAACACCGCGAACATCGCGGTGGGCACCATGCCGAACACACCGACGACGGTGGACGAGAACCCGAGGTCGTCGCTGATCTGCGAGGCCAGCGGGGAGAACGAGGTGACCGCGAGCCGCAGCGTCAGGGCCGACATCGCGATGGCCGCGAATACCAGGAGCCGCCCCTTCAGCAGGGGCTGCGGGCCCCGGGTGGTCACTGTCGCGGACGCGGTCGCGGTCATGTAGTGCCTCGATCTCGAAAGCAGGGAGAGATGTGCCGTCGGAAGTGCGATCCGGAACGGACCTTGCACTCGACCCGAGAAATCATAGGATGACCGGATGACAGAGGCAACGCATTAAGGTGCGAGAGCCCTCACCCAAATTCAGGAGCACCGTGCAACCCGTCCGCCGCAGCACCCTGATCGCCCAGGTCACCGAGCAACTCCGCGACGAGATCCGATCCGGTCGGTGGCCGGTGGGTTCCCGGATCCCCACCGAGCCCGAACTCGCCGAGCTCACCGGGACCGGGCGCAACACCGTCCGCGAGGCGGTGCAGGCGCTGGTCCACTCGGGGCTGCTCGAACGGCGCCAGGGGTCCGGGACGTTCGTGCTCGCGGACTCCGAGGTGAGCGGCACCCTCGGCAAGTACTTCGCCGGCGCGCACGAACGCGACGTCCTCGAGTTGCGACAGTCGCTCGACGTCACCGCGGCGGGACTGGCCGCGCAGCGACGTGACGCCGACGACATCCGCGAGCTGACCGCCTT
The DNA here is from genome assembly GCF_040024445.1 of Prescottella soli. Classification (NCBI taxonomy): domain Bacteria; kingdom Bacillati; phylum Actinomycetota; class Actinomycetes; order Mycobacteriales; family Nocardiaceae; genus Rhodococcus; species Rhodococcus (subgen. Prescottella) soli. The sequence goes on along the minus strand of NZ_CP157276.1, from coordinate 4,687,996 downwards.
GCTGGAGGCGCGATTCACGGCGTGGGAAACCGCGGACCTGCGCGACGCGATCGCCGCCGACATCGCCCTGCACCGCGGCATCGTCGCCGCCAGCCACAACCAGGTGTACCTGGAGTTCTACGACTCCCTGCTCCCCGCGATCGAGGCGACCGTCTTCAAGCACGCCTCCGCGACCGGCGCCGGATTCCACGACGAGCACCGCGCGCTCGTGCAGGCCATCATCGACGGCGACAGCGACCGCGCCCTCGGCGCGGCGCGGTGCTTCTTCAACGAGCTACTCGCCGGCTACCACTCCACCGAGGGCCGCTCCGGAACCATGGATTGAACTGCCGACCCAGAAGACGCCAGTCGCGCGGGCCGAATCGGAGCTGAGCAAACCGCTACAGCTCCCGGGTAACACCATTCGCTACAGCCGCCGGGTGGAGTCCGCGGCGAGAGCGTCAGCGAGCGTCCGCAGTTGTTCGGTGGCCGCGCCGAAGAGAAACTCGGTGCGCTTGGCGGCCGTGAAATAGCGATGCACCTGGTACTCCAGGAAAATGCCTATGCTGGCGTGCACATGGACCATGGTGTGCGCCACCCGGTGGCCGGCCTCGGAGGCCCAGAACTTCGCGGTGGCGACCTCGGCATCCGCCGGAAGACCCTCGGACTCGCGCCAGGCCGCCTGCCATAGGCTCAGCCGTACCGCCTCGACGTCGAGGTAGGCATCGGCCAGACGTTGCCTGACCGCCTGGAACTCGCCGATCGGCTTGTCGAATTGTCTTCGGGTGACCGCGTATTCGCTGGTGAGTTCCAGACCACGCTCCACGATGCCGAGTTGGTAGGCGCAAGCAGCGATGGTGGCGCGGCGACGTGCCCACCCGGCTGAGCCGTCGCCGGGTGCGCCGAGAGCAACAGGGTTCCCGACCACCGTGTCCAGTTCCAGCAGGGCGGCGTCGAAGCCGTCGACGACATGCTGCGGGGTGATGCGCAGCCCCTGGGTAGCGCGATCGAGCATCAGCAGCAGCGGCCCGTCGACGGTGCCAGCCTCGACCAGGAACGCATCCGCGAAGGCGCCCGCGGGAACGGCGCTGTGCGAGCCACTGACATGCCAACCTGCGTCGGTGCGCTCGGCGGTGAATCGGTCGTCCTCCGTGGAAAGTGCCACCGCGATGGTGATGGTGCCCGCCGCGACCGGAGCAGCCCACCGCGTCCGCTGCTCCTCGTCGCCGAACTGCGCGATCGTGGTGGCGGCGACCGCCACGCTGGTCAGGTACGGTGCGGGCGCGACGGTGCGACCGATCTCGATCAGCACGCTGCACTGTTCGAGCACGCCGAAGCCGCCGCCGACCGCGGCAGGCAATGCGGCATCGAGTAGCCCGGAGCGGGCGAGGTCCGACCAGAGCTTGCGGTCGAAACCTGTTGCATCCGGTTCATTCTTGGCGGTCCAGTCGGTGAGCACGGCGCGGGCCAGTCCAGCGAGATCGCGCTGGGCCTCGGTCTGGGTGAAGTCCATGAGAAGTCCTCGAGATAGGTTCAGCGGGTGACGGGCAGGCCGAGCGCGGTCTTGGCGATGATGTCGCGCTGGACCTCGTTGGTGCCACCACCGAAGGTCAAGATGAGCGACGATCGGTGCAGGCGTTCGATTCGGCCGCGCAGCAGTGCGCCGGCGGAGTCTTGCCGGACCACCGATGACGCACCCAGCACTTCCATGAGCAGCCGGTACGCCTCCGTGGCCAATTCGGTGCCGAACACCTTGCTCGCCGAAGCATCCGCGGGGTGGAGTTCACCGGAATCCGCAGCCCAGGCAATGCGCCAGTTGCGCAGTTTCAGGTACTCGACGTGGGCGTGCACGCGAGCAAGGTGCATTCGCGCCCACTCGGAATCGACAACGCGAGTGCCGTCGGCACGGGTGGTGGTCTCGGCCCAGCTCCAGACCTGGCGTAGCGATTCCTGGAGTGGGGCGGCGGAAGTCAGCGCGACTCGTTCGTGATTGAGCTGGTTGGTGATCAGTGGCCACCCCGCGTTCAGTTTGCCGACCACATTCGCGACTGGCACCCGCACATCGTTGTAGAGCGTGGCGCTGGTGCCCGGACCGGCCATGGTGTGAATCCTGCTCCAGGAGAATCCCGGTGCCGTGGTGGGCACGATGAGAACGGACAGGCCACGGTGCCTGGGCGCCGCGGGATCGGTGCGGGCTGCCAGCCAGATGTAGTCGGCGTATTCGATGAGGCTGGTCCATGCCTTCTCGCCGTTGATGACGAACTCATCGTCCTCGCGCACCGCTCGAGTGCGGAGCGACGCTAGATCGGTCCCCGCGTCGGGCTCGGAGTAGCCGATGGAAAAGTGCAACTCGCCCTTGGCGATTCGGGGCAGGAAGAATGCCTTCTGCTCGGAGGTGCCGAATCGCATGATGGTCGGGCCGACCGTGTCAACGGTGAGGAATGGGAAGGGCACGCCCGCAGCGGCGGCTTCGTCGTTGAAGATCAACTGGTCCACAGTCGATCGGTTCTGGCCGCCGTATTCCTCGGGCCAGCCCAGGGTCAACCAGCCGTCGCGGCCGAGGGTGCGAACTATCTCCTTGTAGGCGTCGGGATCGCCGTATTCGCCACCGGGCCCTATCAGCGCCTCGCGCGTTTCAGGCGTCATCAGATCGGTGAAGTAGGAGCGCAACTGCTTGCGCAGTTGTTGTTGCTCGTCGCTGAAGTCGATGTGCATCGCGTTCCTTCGATTCGAAAGTCTGAGCTTTGCCGAAAATAGAACATGTTGCACTTTGCGACCGCTTCCGAATAGCCGGAAGCTGCCGATCCACGTGGCAGCAACTTGCCACGCAGACTGAAGCGAATCAGTGATCTGCCTCACTTCGGTTGACACCCAGTCGAGTGGCTGGTGAATCTGGTTTCGGGTGGGCGGAAAGGGGCGTTCAGATGGCTGAATATCCAGAGAGTAAGCAGCACTTGGAAATTGGAACTATTCACCCCAATCGCAGTGTTGTGGATGTGGGTTGGCTGCTCTCCGAGTCGCGCCGACTGCTCGATCACGCGATAGCCGAACACCACAGTGTCCGCGGCGAGACCGGAGACGTCGTCCGACTTCGTCCCGGTGAGGGGTGGCAACACAATCTGCAGCAACTACTACAACGTGTTCGTAGTGAAGCCATGCTTGCGGTGGCGAGCCCGCTCCGGATACAGCCGCAGTACCAGCCAGGCCGGCGACTGGTCGCCGACCTGCTCTCGACAGGTAGGGAAGTACGGCTGCTGTACACGAAGCACTATGCCGAGACCCGCGATTACGAATCGTTGCGGCAACAGCCCGAACTGCACGATCAGATCCGGGTATCCCGTGCCGACTTCCACAACATGGTCATCATTGATCGACGGGTCGCAGCAGTTTGGGGCGGGACGGGTGAGCGACGCCCCTATGGGTTCGTCATCAGCGATCCCGATCTGCTCCGGGTGCTGCATCAATTCGCCCTGGTTCTTTGGGAGTCGGCACCGCGGCTGTCGAGGGAGTTCACATTGCCGCAAACGGAGTTCGACGACAGGGCACTGGCGGTCTTGCGCGCACTCGACCTCGGATTCAAGGATGAGCTGGCCGCCAACCGACTCGGCGTTTCGCTACGAACCTACCGCCGTTACGTCGCCGATCTCATGGCCCGGCTTGGAGTCACCACCAGATTCCAAGTCGGAGCTCGCGCGGCGGAACTCGGCCTGCTCACGACATCGGCGATCCAGTAGAAACCCGTGCTGAGGGTCAGCGGGGCACGCGGGGCAGTCCGAGACCGTTGACGGCGATCAGTTCGCGTTGGATCTCGTTGACGCCGCCGCCGAAAGTGAGGACCAGATTGCGTTTCGCCTGGACGTTCAGCCAGCTCGCCAGCGCCGCGGTCGCGGGATCTGCCATGTCGCCGTGGCGGGCCACGACCTCCTCCATCCGATCGTAGAGGCCCTGAATGCGCTCGGAGCCGAAGACTTTCGTAGCCGATGCGTCAGCAGCGCCGACCGGTCCGTTCGATTCGGCCGCCGCAACCTGCCAGTTGAGTAGTTCGTTGATTCGTTCGGTCGCGCGAGCGTCGATCAGGGCGGCGCGGACGTCAGGGGCGTCGAGGAGGTCATGGAGCTTCGCCCAGGCGTGGACCTGGTCGTGCACGCCGCCGATGCGGCCGGCCGGGCCCAGCATGACCCGCTCGTGGTTGAGCTGGGTGACGATCAGCTGCCAGCCACTATTCTCCTCACCCACGAGCATGTTCACGGGTACCCGGACATCCGAGTAGTAGGTGGCGTCCACGTGGTGCGCACCGTCGGCGGTGATGATCGGGGTCCAGCTGAACCCGGGATCGCGGGTATCGACGATGAGAATCGAGATGCCTTTGTGCTTCGGTGCGGCCGGATCGGTGCGCACCGCAAGCCAGATGTAGTCGGCGGCATGTCCACCCGTGGTGAATGTCTTCTGGCCGTTGACAACGTAGTGATCGCCATCGCGAACCGCGGTGGTACGTAGAGATGCGAGATCGGTGCCGTTGTCGGGCTCGGAATACCCGATGGCGAAATGCACTTCGCCGGACAGGATCTTGGGCAGGAAGAACTGTTTCTGTTCCTCCGTGCCGAAGTCCTGCAGTGTCGGCCCAACTGTCTGGAGGGTGACCGACGGCAGCTGGACGTCGGCGCGGTGTGCCTCGTTCACGAAGATGTGCTGTTCGATCGCGCCGAAGCCTCGGCCGCCGTATTCCGTGGGCCACCCGACCCCGAGCCAGCCGGCTCCGCCCATGCGGCGCACGACATCACGGTAGACCGGGCCGTGTCGATCAGTCAGTGTGGTCGCGCGCTCTGCCTTGGTCATCAGCTGCGAGAAGTACCCGCGCAGTTCGGTCTGCAGGGCGAGTTGCGAAGGCGTCAGCGCGATCGAGTTACCCTCGCCGGCGACGGCCGAGACACTTACAGCCGGATCGACGCCAAGAGTCTCCAGCAGCCGACCCGAACCGCCCAGGAATCGGATCATGTCCTTGATCGTCGAATAGTGCCGGTGCAACGGATAAGTGATGTCCGCGCCGATGCCGCCGTGCAGGTGATGGCAGGTCCGCGCAGCCGACATCGCTTCGGTCGCCAGCCAGTACCCGGCCAGCTCCAAGCTCTGCGACACATCGCGCCCGGTCGACATCTCCCACACGCCGGAACAGGCCGCGAGATGAAGCGTGCGCGAGGCGATATAGACGTCGGCGATCTGCTGCGATACCGCTTGGAATGCCGCCAGCGGCTTGCCGAACTGCTGCCGGCTTCGGATGTGCTCGGTGGTCAACGCCAATGCACCCGCCAATGCCCCGTCGCCGACAGCGAGTGCACCCGCCAGAGCGGAGTAGCGGAGCGCGGCCACCGCTGCGCCGCTGAAGTCGCCACCGAGCACCTCCGATTCCGACACGCGTGCGCCGGACAGGGTCACCGTGTACTCGGGCTGATCCGTCGCGGTAGGGGTCGCAGTCAGCTCCACGCCCGAGCCGGCGGGATCGACCAGGAAGACCGCATCGCCGCCAGCTGTCCTCGCCGGTACCAGGATTCGAGTCGATTGCGCAGCGTAGGGTACCGCCACCTTCTGACCGTTCAGCTCCCATCCGTCGGAGGTTCGAACGGCGGTGGCGGCCGGCGTCTCGACGAGGGCCTTCCCGAGCTCATTCGGCGCGCCGGTGAGCAGGCTCGTTCCCGCGGCGACCGCGGGCAGGAGCTCCTCCTGCTGGGCATCGGTTCCCATGGCGGCCAAGGGGAGGACACCCAGCGCCAGCGTGGCGAGCGCTGGCAGACGCGCACCGCTTACCGCCACCTGTCGCAGCACAGCCGAAATTTCGGCGATGCCGAGCGCGTCACCGCCCAACCTGGTCGGCAAGGCCAGCGACAGGAGCCCGGCTTGGGCCAGCGTCGCCCAGATCGGCGCATCGAATCCGATGTGGGGATCCAGGTCGACCTGCACCTGATCGTGCTCTTTGTCCAACACCTGCGCGGTGAGGTCCGCGATCTCCCGCTGCACATCATTGGGTGTGAAATCCACGCCTGGCTCCCTGAATCCGAACGATTTTGCTGTGAAAACCGTTCTATCGGGAACCCGGCATCGATCCCGCGGTCTGGCAGGAAGATGCCAACCCGGATCACGCCACTACCCAGAGCGCTGTACGCGAGTTCACGGAGAACCTCTCCGCACCTTCAGAACGCGGCGACGCTCTGACGCAGCCCGCAGGCTAGAGAATCAACCGCACCAGCTCGGCGGTCCGGACCAGTCCGGGCAGTGCCTCGGGCGTGGACCGCGGGTGCAGGGCGTGCACCGCGAGCCGGAACAGCAGGGCGCGCAGCAGCATCTGCGGCCACTCCGGCAGATCCTCCCAGCGTCCGATCAGACCTTCGTCCGCGCCGCCCCACGACAGCGCGTCGACGACGACCACACCAGCCGCCCAGGCCGCGGGCCGCCAGTACGGCGTGATGTCGGTGACACCGGGTGCGGTGCTGCCCGCGAACAGGACCGTGCCGAACAGGTCGCCGTGGACCAGCTGATCGGGTGAGCGCACGGGCTTGCGCAGCGTCGCGAGCTGGCCGATGAGTTCGACGCTCCGCGAACCGTCCTCGGCCAGGTGCTCGAGGGCGCCGGCCGCTCGCGCCGTCCGCAGCGGAACCGTCTCCCACGCCGCCCGGTCGGCGGCGACGAAGATGTCGACGTCGGCCCACGGCGCGACCGGCGGCTGCGCCAGGAACCGGGGGCGCTCGAGCTGCGCGGTCGCTGCGTGCAGGCGAAGCGACAACGACACCACCTCGTCGTGCCGCGGTTCGGGGGTGCCGACGAGGAACGTGTCGGCCCGCCAGCCCGAGACGACGTAACGGCCGTCGGTGGCACGCACCGGGCGGGCCAGGCGGACCGCGTCCACGGCGAGTGTCTCGCGCACCTTCGCGGACCAGGCGGCGCGGGCATGATCCGCGACCGGGGACAGCACGACGTCGCCGAGTCGCCAGCCACCCTCCCAGTCCGACCCCAGCGCCACCGGTTCGATCTCGCGGAGGCCGAAGGTCGAACACACGTGTTGGGGCGGTTGTGCAGAGCTCACGGGCGTCAGGCTACCGCCGCCCGACGCCAAGATCGGTGAGGCGCTCCGTAGGGCACGCTCAGTAGACCGGAAGCGACGGATCGATCTGGTGCGCCCACGCGATGACGCCGCCCTGCAGGTGCACCGCGTCGGCGAACCCGGCCCTGCGGACGGCGGCCAGCGCCTCCGCCGAGCGGATGCCCGTCTTGCAGTGCAGCACGATGCGCTTGTCCTGGGGCAGCTCGGCCAGCGCCTCCCCCGACAGGATCCGCCCCTTCGGGATCAGCGTGGCGCCGGGCAGGTGCACGATGTCCCACTCCACCGGCTCGCGGACGTCGACGATCGCGATGTCGGCGCCCGCGTCGATCAGCTCCCGCAGCTCGAGCGGTGTGATCGTCGAGTCGCGATCCGTGTCGGCGACCGGTTCCACGCCGCAGAAGGCGTCGTAGTCGACCAGTTCGGTGATCGGCAGCCGGTCGGGGTCGCGGCTGAGCGTCACCGTCCGGTAGTTCATGGCGAGGGCGTCGTAGATCATCAGCCGACCCAGCAGCGAGTCCCCGATGCCGGTGATCAGCTTGATCGCCTCGGTCGCCATGATCGAGCCGACCGACGCGCACAGCACACCGAGGACGCCGCCCTCCGCGCACGACGGCACGGTCCCGGGCGGCGGCGCCTCCGGGTACAGGTCGCGCAGCGTGATGCCTCGACCGTCGGGGGCGTCCTCCCAGAACAGCGACACCTGCCCCTGGAACCGGTAGATCGACCCCCACACGTACGGCCGGTGCGCCAGCGCGGCGGCGTCGTTCACCAGGTAGCGGGTGGCGAAGTTGTCGGCGCCGTCCAGGATCAGGTCGTACTGCTCGAACAGCTCGACGGCATTCGACGCGTCGAGCCGGAACTCGTGCAGCCGCACCTCGACGTGCGGGTTGATCTCCCGGATGGACTCGCGCGCGCTCTGCGCCTTGGACCGCCCGACGTCGGCCGTGCCGTGGATCACCTGCCGCTGCAGGTTCGACTCGTCGACCACGTCGAAGTCGACGATGCCGATCGTGCCGACCCCGGCGGCGGCCAGGTACATCAGCGTCGGCGAGCCCAGGCCGCCGGCACCGATCACCAGGACGCGGGCGTTCTTCAACCGCCGCTGACCGGTCGTCCCCACGTCGGGGATGATCAGGTGGCGGCTGTAGCGCGCCACCTCGTCACGACTCAGTTCAGCTGTCGGCTCCACCAACGGCGGAAGCGGACTCTTCGGGGGCACCACACGCTCCTGACATCGACCGGTCAACGCTCGCGTCCAGCCTATGCCGTCCCGAATCGCACCTCGAGGTCACTCAGGTCCGACACCACGACGTCGGCCCCCGCGTCCCGAAGCGCGTCCGCGTGATGGGCCCGGTCGACACCGACGACCACCCCGAACGCCCCGCGACGACCGGCCTCGACGCCCGCGATCGCGTCCTCGAGCACGACGCACGCCGACGCCGGCAGACCCAGCCGCCGGGCGCCCTCGAGGTATGTGTCCGGCTCGGGCTTGCCGGCGAGCGACAAGCGGTCGACGTCGATGCCGTCCACCCGGGCGTCGAACAGTTCGGTGAGCCCGGCCGCGTCGAGCACCCGCACCGCGTTGCGACTCGCGGTCACCAGCGCGACGGAGATGCGCTCGGCCCGCAACCGCCGGATCAGCGTCACGGTGCCCGGGAACGCCTCGACGCCGCGCTCGTCGAGTTCGTGCAGGAACATCGCGTCCTTGCGGGCCGCGAGCCCGCACACGGTGTGCGCCGTCGGCGGATCCGACAGATCGCCGTGCGGAATCTCGATCGAGCGGGACGCCAGGAACGACGCCACCCCGTCGACGCGCGGACGGCCGTCGACGTACTGCAGGTAGTCGTCGGACGTGAACGGTGCCTCACCCTTGCCGCGCTCGGCGAGGAACCCGTCGAACAGCCGCGTCCACGCGCGCTCGTGAACGCGCGCGGTGTCGGTGACGACACCGTCCATGTCGAACAGGAAGCCGGAGCAGGCGGCGTCACCGATGTGGGCGACGACGGGGCTCGCGGCGGTCACGGTCTGCCCCTTCTCAGCCGCGCGGGTAGGGCCACGGATTGAACCGGCACACCTTGCCGTCCATCGGGACGACGCCCTCCGGGTCGAGCTTGGCGATGTCGTTGTTCGCGGTCCCGAAGGTCTGCTGCATCATCACCGGCGCCAGACCGCCGTCGCTCTCACACGGCTGGTGCGCCTGGTAGCCGATCGCGTGCCCGACCTCGTGGTTGATCTGGTACTGCCGGTAGGAACCGATGTCGCCCTGGTAGGAGATCGCACCGCGCACCCAGCGGGGCTCGTTCAGGACGACGCGGCCGATGCCGGGGTTGTAGCAGGACACCTCGAGCTGGATGTCGTAGCCGCACGCCTCCCGGATCGTCATCTGCGACGTGAGGGAGATCCGGAAGCTGGGACCGCCGCCGTTCGCCACGGCGGGATCGCCCTGGTCGACCCGCCGGAACGCGAACCGGGGGTCCTTCGTCCACCCCTTCGGATTGGCGAGGGTCTGGTCGACCATCCGGCCGAAGGACTCGTCGCCACCGAACCCGGCGGTGTCGACCCCGTCCTCCACCTCGATGGTGTAGGTGAGCACGCCATCGGTGCCCTGACCGACCTGACCGGTCGTGCCTGGAACCACGTGCCACGTGCCGGCGCCCTTCTCGGTGAACGGCCCGCCGTCCGGAAGCACGCCCGAGGGGATGGTGCTGGCAAAGTTCCCGTCCGCCACCGGCGGGACACCGATGACGTCCGTGCCGTCGGAGTGGCTGAGTTCACCGAAGCCCGGATCCTTCGGGGCGGCCGACTCGGAGTCGCCGATGCCGCGGAACGCGTCCACGACCACCAGCACCGTCACGATCAGCAGCACCGGGATCGCGTAGGCACGCCAGCCGTACATCGAGACGAACTTGCCGACGCGGCTCTGCTTCTTCGCGCCCCGGTCGGGACGCGGTACGCGAGGACGACCGATGTTCCGACGTGTGGGATCCCACGACGCTCGCAGCGGCTCGTGCGGATCGGGTACCCGACCCGGATCGAAGCCGCCGTTGCGCGCTTCGTACGGGTCGTCGTCGGACATCTCGGGAACTGTGCCCCCCAGGCGCGGTCCTCCTCGGTCAGTCACCCCGCCAGAATCTCACAGTCCGGTTCGGCCTTCACCCGGCACGCCGGAAATGTGCCCCGCTCACGTCGCGCGCGGGTGCTCGGGATGGGATGCTGGAATACTTGGTATCAGCGACGTGTCCAGCAGCATGTCCAGCGGACATGTCCTCGGCTGGACCGGCCAGTTCAACGAATACGGCCGAGAACCGCCCGGGTATCGTGCAAATGATTTATCTTGCCCCGAGGCGTTCGCGAGAGGTCGGACACCGAACGAAGCGGGGCTCTTGTGCAGATTGGGAGCGACATGACTGAACTCGCGGATCGGACACACTCCGATCGCGCCGCCACGACCGCAAACGGTCAGGGCACCCGCCGCAGCACCCGCCTACCCCGGGATGCGCGGCGACTTCAGTTGCTCGCGGCCGCCAGCGAGGTCTTCGTCAGCCGTGGCTACCACGCCGCCGGCATGGACGAGATCGCCGAGTGCGCCGGAGTGAGCAAGCCGGTGCTCTACCAGCACTTCCCCGGCAAGCTCGAGCTGTACGTCGCGGTGCTGCAGAGCTACGTCGACAGTCTCATCTCGGGTGTACGCCAGGCGCTGCGGTCCACGACGGACAACCGGCAGCGAGTGCGTGCCGCAGTCCAGGCGTTCTTCGATTTCGTCGACAACGACTCCCAGGGCTTCCGCCTGGTCTTCGAGTCCGACCTGATGGGCGAGCCGCAGGTGGCACGCCGCGTCGAGCAGGCCACCGAGGCGTGTGTCGACGCCGTGTTCGACCTGGTGGCGCACGACTCCGGTCTCGACCCGTACCGCGCCCGCATCCTGGCGGTCGGTCTCGTCGGCACCAGCCAGTTCACCGCCCGGTACTGGCTCGAGGCGGCGCGCCCCATCCCCAAGGATGAGGCCGTCGACACGACGGTCGCGCTCGCGTGGGGCGGCCTGTCGCACGTGCCGCTGCACGCCGAGACCAAGTAGCCGGCCGGCACCCGACGCTCTGAGAAGACGAGCGCTCCGAGAACACGAGAAAGGGCGCGCAGTCCAGGGGAACCCCGGGCTGCGCGCCCTTTCGGCGTCTCGGCTCTAGCTCGTGAAACCGACCTTGCGGCCGTCCGACGGGCCGAGCTCCACGTAGGTGATCCGGCTCGCCTGGACGAGGAACTTGCGTCCCTTCTCGTCGACGAGCGAGAGAACACCGTCCGCCTTGCCGCTGAGCGCGTCCGTCACGAGCGACTCCACCTCGTCGGGCGACTGGGCGCTGACGACGACGAGCTCACGCGGGCTGTCAGTAACACCGATCTTGACCTCCACGGCCAACCTCCGAACTCTCCGAGCGCTTTCAGCTGTCCCGGCCAGGTTAATGCAGCATCCGGCCCGCCAGCTTGTCCGACCGCTGTGCTGAGAGCGAACAGCACGACCCCGGGTCAGACCAGACCGAGAACGGCCATGCGCTCGGCGTGCTTGGCCTGCATGTTGTCGAAGAGCGCGGCGACGCCGTTGAGGCTCCCGGTCGCGGTCATCACCAGGTCGGTGAGTTCCTCCCGCTGCGCCAGCACGAACTGGGCCTGGGTGATGGCCTCGCCGAGCAGTCGACGCCCCCAGAGCATCAGCCGGTCCTTGTCCTGCTTGCTCGCGGTGACGGCGGCACGCACTTCCTGGACGACGAACTCGGAGTGGCCGACCTCGGCGAGCACCTCGCGGACGATCCCACCGACCGCGGGATCCAGGGAGTGGGCGATCTCGCGATAGAAGTCGGCGGCGATGCCGTCGCCGACGTAGGCCTTGACGAGGGACTCGAGCCACGTCGACGGGTCGGTGGACGCATGGTAGGCGTCGAGGGCACGCACGAACAGATCCATCGCGGAGTAGATCTCCACGCCACGATCGGTCAGTGCCTTCTGCAGCGTTTCGAAGTGCGACATCTCGGCCGCGGCCATGCTCGCGAACGCGACGCGTCCCTGCAGCGTGGGCGCCATCTGGGCGTCCTCCGCCAACCGGTAGAACGCGGAGATCTCACCGTAGGCGAGAACCGCGAACAGCTCTGCCACACCGGGGTGATCGGCGGCGATGGTCGGCACGGACGACGTTGGCGAATCGGCTCCCATGAAGCCACAGCCTAATCCGCGGCCGGGCGGTCTCGATCGACCGGACACGGCCAGAATCGTGATCTGCGCCATGGGTGTGCGAGGTTGGAACCGTTCGACCGCTACAATTACGTCGGGAGACCGTAGATTCATTCACGGTTGACGATTTCGGAACGGACGCACCGAGCTGGAATTCGAACGCGATTCGAGCGATTCGGACGCGGATCCGACACGGAATCCCGAAGATAATGTGCGCGCACCTGATCGACGGCGCCCACCGTAGCTCGCCGAGACCGACACCGGTCTCCGTGCTGATGCTGTGGCCGAGGAGGCCCGGTGGCACCGACGCAAGAGGGCATCGACATCGGCCGACTTACGGCCTGGCCCCTTACCTCGTGCGTGCGTGCCGATACGAGGAAGGCCAGTTCCCTGAGCAAGATCACGATCGACCACGAAGACGACGCAACCGAAACCACACTGTCCGCCCAGCTGGACGAGACGCACACCGCCCCCACCTTCGCCGAACTCGGCGTCCGCGACGAGATCGTCAAGGCTCTCGCCGAAATCGGTATCGAACGCACCTTCGCCATCCAGGAGCTCACGCTCCCCCTCGCGCTCGCCGGCGACGACCTCATCGGTCAGGCCCGCACCGGCATGGGCAAGACGTTCGGTTTCGGCATCCCGCTGCTCCACCGCGTGTCCACCCCGGAGTCCGGCACGGCCGCTCTCGACGGCACTCCGCGCGCCCTCGTCATCGTGCCGACCCGCGAGCTGTGCATCCAGGTGACGCAGGACCTCGAGAACGCGTCGAAGTTCCTGAAGTCCGGCAAGAAGAAGCTCGAAGTCCTGTCCATCTACGGCGGCCGCCCCTACGAGCAGCAGATCGACGCGCTCCGCAAGGGCGTCGACGTCGTCGTCGGCACCCCCGGCCGCCTGCTCGACCTCGCCAACCAGGGGCACCTGATCCTGGGCAAGGTCGGCGTCCTGGTCCTCGACGAGGCCGACGAGATGCTCGACCTGGGCTTCCTGCCCGACATCGAGCGCATCCTCGGCATGGTGCCGGACAAGCGCCAGACCATGCTGTTCTCCGCGACCATGCCGGGCCCGATCATCACGCTCGCCCGCACGTTCCTGACGCAGCCGACGCACATCCGCGCCGAGGAGGCGGATTCGTCCGCCGTGCACGAGCGCACCACCCAGCACATCTACCGCGCCCACGCGCTGGACAAGGCCGAGATGGTGGCCCGTGTCCTGCAGGCCGACGGCCGCGGCGCGACGATGATCTTCACCCGCACCAAGCGCACCGCGCAGAAGGTCGCCGACGACCTGAACGAGCGCGGCTTCAAGGTCGGCGCCGTGCACGGTGACCTCGGCCAGATCGCCCGCGAGAAGGCCCTCGCCGGCTTCCGCAGCGGCAAGGTGGACGTGCTCGTCGCGACCGACGTCGCGGCCCGCGGCATCGACATCGACGACGTCACGCACGTCATCAACTACCAGTGCCCCGAGGACGAGAAGACCTACGTGCACCGCATCGGCCGCACCGGTCGCGCGGGCCGCACCGGCACCGCGATCACGCTGGTGGACTGGGACGACATCCCGCGCTGGCAGCTGATCGACAAGGCGCTCGAGCTCGGCATCGCGGAGCCGGTCGAGACCTACTCGAGCTCGCCGCACCTCTACGAGGACCTCGGCATCCCGACGGACGCGAAGGGCACGATCCGCAAGGCCCGCACCGAGCGGCCCGCGAAGGAGTCCGCCGAGTCCGAGAACGGCGAGAAGGCCGCACCCAAGCGCGACCGGGTTCGCCGCCGCACCCGCGGGGGCAAGTCCTCCGGCGCCGCCGCGCAGACCACCGCCGACGCCACCGCGTCGGCCGGCGCGCAGGACGGCGCAGCGAGCACCGGCCCGGCCGCCGACGGTCAGTCGGACGCGCCGCGTCGTCGCCGTCGCCGTCGCCGTTCCGGTGCGGACACCGCCGCATCGGCCGCGTCCGAGCCGGTGAGCGTCACCGCGGCCGCGGAGTAGCTCCGGGTAGTCTGCGAGCTGTGCTGGCACCCGAGCGTCGTACCCGTCTGGACGTTGCGGTCGCCGCGATCATCGCGATCGTCGTCGCGGTCGCCGTGACCGTGATCTGGATACGCAGCGACGCTCGGGGCACCACCTCCGTGACCGCGGATACGCCTGCGCCGGAAGCGAGTACGGCGCTGTCGGTGCCGGAGACCCTGAACGAGATCTGGCGCGCCGACAGCCCCGTCACGACCGCCCCCGTCGTCGCCGGCGGGGCCGTCGCGACGGCCGACGGCGGCACCGTGACCGGTCGCGACCCGTCGACCGGCGTCGAACTGTGGCGCTACCAGCGGGACATGCCGCTGTGTGGGGCCATCGGCGCGTGGAACACGGTGGTGGCCGTCTACCGCGACCAGCGCGGGTGCAGTCAGGTCACCCAGCTCGACGGGGCGACGGGCGAACGCAGGGCTCAGCGATCGAGCGACGCGGACGACGCCGTGACGCTGTCCTACGACGGCACGTATGTCGTCTCCCGTGGTTCGGAGCGCATGGAGGTGTGGCGCTCGGATCTGGTGCGCACCCTCGAATTCGGACGGGTCGACGCCCCGATCAATCCGGGCAAGCAGCCGCGCAGCGGGTGCGAGTTGTCGTCCGCGGCGGCTGGTGGCACCCGGGTCTCGGTGCTGATGCGCTGCCCCGGCGAGGCCGGCGACCGCCTCAGCGTGCTCGACGTCGTCCCGAAGGACAATCAGGAGCCGAAGGAGTTCGGGTCCAGTCTCGTCGGCGCCGCGAGCGCGCCCGGCACCCGGCTCATCGCGGCGTCCGGCGACCGCACGGCGGTGTATCTGCCGCCCGGCCCGACGTCCGGACCGCGCATCGCCGTCTACGACGGCACGGCCAGCGAACTGGCGTCGTATCCGTTGGCCGGTCCCGTCAGCGCCGAGGCGACCGCGGCCCGCAACGGTTCGGTGTTCACGTGGTGGACCGGCAGCGAGTTGATCGCGCTGTCCACGAGTGAACTCGCGCCGCGCTGGACGATCTCCGGGGCGCTGGGTCCCGGCGCGATCATGGCGGGATCGCTGCTGGTGCCGGTGCCCGACGGCGTCGCGGTCCTCGACCCCGCGACCGGCGCGGAGCAGCGTCGGATCCCCGTCACCCGCGACACCGCCGTCGCACCGATCGCGACGTCCGTGGTCGGCGACGTCGTGCTCGAGCAGCGCAGCGACGAGGTGGTCGCCCTCCGCTAACGCGGACGGCACGCCATTACGCTGAGGCTCGGACTGTCTCCGACCGATCGAGGTTGCATCATGGCCCTCAGCGACTCCTCCCCCGGTCCGGCGTGGCTCGCCGACTTCTACCGCGATCTGCACCGGCATCCGGAATTGTCGTTCGCGGAGACCCGCACCGCGGAACGGATCGCCGCCAAACTCGGCGAACTGGGCGTCGACACGACGACCGGTGTCGGCGGCACCGGAGTGGTGGGCCTGATCCGCAACGGTGACGGCCCCACGGTTCTCCTGCGCGCCGACATGGACGCGCTACCGGTCGAGGAGAAGACGGCACTCCCCTACGCCAGCACGATTCGCGCAGCCGACTCCGACGGCAAGGACGTTCCGGTCGCGCACGCGTGCGGACACGACATGCACGTGACATGCCTGCTGGGCGCACTCGAGGTGCTGGTGGACGAGAAGGCCTCGTGGTCGGGCACCGTGATGGCGGTGTTCCAGCCCGCCGAGGAACTCGGCTCCGGGGCGCAGGCGATGGTCGACGACAATCTGTTCGGGCGGTTCGGCAGACCCGACGTCGTACTCGGCCAGCACGTCGCTCCTCTGCCCGCCGGCATGCTCGCGGCCCACCCCGGCGCCGCGTTCGCCGGCGCGGACTCGCTGAGGGTCCTCCTGCACGGCACCGGCTCGCACGGGTCGATGCCCGAGCTCGCGGTCGACCCGGTGGTCATGGCGGCCGCGACGGTCCTGCGCCTGCAGACCGTGGTCTCGCGCACCGTCGCAGCGACCGAGACGGTCGTACTCACGGTCGGTGCGATGCAGGCCGGCACCAAGGCGAACGTGATTCCGGACCACGCCGAACTGAAGCTCAACATCCGCACCTACGACGCGGGGGTGCGCGCCCGCGTCCTCGACACGATCACCCGAATCGTCGAGGCGGAGGCCGCGGCGTCGAACGCCCCTCGCCCGCCGGAGATCACGCCGATCGATTCGTTTCCCGTCCTGGTCAACGACGTCGACGCGGTCGCCCGAACAGTGGCGGCCTTCCGTCGCCGGTTCGGCGACGACAACGTGATCGATCCCGGTGCCGGTCCGGCCAGCGAGGACGTCGGAGTGTTCGCGACCGCGGCGAGCGCCCCGATCTGTTACTGGATCCTCGGTGGCGCGGACCCGGAGATCTTCGCGAAGGCGGCGGCTGACGGAACTACCCCGGACCTGCCACCCAACCATTCGCCGTACTACGCCCCCGTGATCGAACCCACGATCACGACCGGGGTCACCGCGCTGGTGACCGCGGCCCGGGAATGGCTGAGCTGACGAACAGCCCGATCAGGCCGTCCCCTCGTAGGGCGAGAACGTGACGAGGTCGGCACCCCCGGTCCAGTGGGCCGAAAGATGGTGCGCCAGTTCACGGTACGCCTCGGCACCCTTGTTCTTGCGACCCGCGAGCACCGTGGCACCGGACGCCGACGCCTCGGCGAAGCGGACGGTCCGTGGGATCGGCGGGGCGAGAACCGGCAGGTCGTAGCGGTCCGAGACGTCGGACAGGACGTCGCGGCTGTGGGTCGTTCGCGCGTCGTACAGCGTCGGCAGCGCCCCCAGCAGCACGAGGTCGGGATTGGTGATCTGCTGGACCTCGGAGACGGTGCGCAGCAGTTGACCGACACCGCGGTGCGCCAGCGTCTCGCACTGCAGCGGCACCAGCACCTGCCGGGCGGCGGTGAGCCCGTTGAGTGTCAGTACACCCAGGGACGGCGGGCAGTCGATGACGATCACGTCGAAGTCGTCGAGCAGCGGCGCGAGGGCCCGCTTGAGCGCGAACTCCCGGCCCGGGCGCATCAGCAACAGCGCCTCCGAGCCCGCGAGGTCGATCGTCGCGGGCAGCAGTGTCACGCCCTCGTCCGTCCCGAGCAGCACGTCCTGCGCCGGAACGTCCCCCGCGAGCACGTCGTGCACCGACTTCTCGAGCCGATCGGGGTTGTGCCCCAACGAGAATGTCAGACACCCCTGCGGATCGAGGTCCACCACCAACACCCGCTGACCGAGGTCGACGAGCGCCGCCCCCAGCGACGCGACCGTCGTGGTCTTGGCCACCCCACCCTTTTGATTCGCTACAGCCAGTACCGTCGTCACGGCCTAGATCCTTGCGTACTCGAGGCCCGAGCGCGAGGATTCCGCTACGCCCGGCATGATGAGTCCATGACCTCACCCGACCGCCGGCTCGTCCTGCTCCGACACGGGGAGACCGAGTGGGCCCGGCTGGGCCGGCACACCAGCACCACCGAGGTCCCTCTCACCGAGCTCGGCGCCGAACAGGCACGCGCGGCCGGTGCACTGTTGTCCGCGCTCGACCTGCGCGACCCGCTGGTGGTCACCAGCCCTCGTCGACGGGCCCACGTCACCGCGGAGCTCGCCGGGCTGACCGGCGATCACCGGTGGGACGCCCTCACGGAGTGGGACTACGGCGAGCTCGAGGGCCTGACCACCCCCGAGATCCGCGAACGGATTCCGCACTGGACGGTGTGGACCCATCCGTGCCCGGGCGGCGAGACCCACGACATGGTGACCTCCCGCGCCGACATGGTGGTGCACACGTGCGAGGCCGCCCTCGCGGACCGGGACGTCGTGCTGGTGGGACACGGCCACTTCTTCCGCGCCGTGATCGCCCGGTGGATCGAACAGCCGGTGTCCGAGGGTCGGCGCGTCCTCCTCTCCCCCGCCGCCCACACGGTCCTGAGCTACGAGCACGGGTTCCGCGCAATCGTCACCCACAATGTGGCCCCGAAAGTAGGTATCGAGTGAACTCCGCTTCCGAGAAGACCGCGACCATCCGCCGCGCGACCCCCGCCGACTCCGCCGCGATCACCGGCCTGATCTACGAACTCGCCGAGTACGAGAAGGCGCGGCACGAGTGCACGGTGGTGCCCGCGCAGATCGAGGACGCCCTGTTCGGTCCCGAGCCCGCGGTCTTCGCACACGTCGTCGAGGTCACGTCGGCCGACGACCCGGCCCCGAAGATCGTCGGGACGGCGATCTGGTTCCGCAACTTCTCGACGTGGGACGGCGTGCACGGCATCTACCTCGAGGACCTGTACGTCACGCCCGAGCATCGCGGTGCCGGCTACGGCACGGCGCTGTTGGCGACCCTCGCCGAGGAATGCGTCACCAAGGGATACACGCGTCTGGCCTGGTCGGTGCTGAACTGGAACACACCGTCGATCGGGTTCTACGAATCGCTCGACGCGGTCGCACAGGACGAGTGGACGACCTACCGGCTCAGCGGCGACGCGCTGGCGGCTCTCGCCACCCGCGTGCCGTGACGGGTACCGGGGTTCATTCCTCGTCGGCGGGGGCGTCGGGGGCGGCGTAACCCTCGGCCATCCAGCGAGATGTGCTGCCCGCGAACAACATCACCAGTGCGGAGACGACGACGACACCGAGCACGATGCCCCAGAGCACCCGGTGCGACGTGAGCACGTACCACGTGACGGGCAGCAGGAGCAGCTGCGCCATGAGCGCGATGGTGCGCCCCCACCGCTGCCCGAGGACAAGACCGACGCCCGCGGCCAGCACGGCACCACCGAGGATCGCGAACCACAGGGCTGTGCCGTAGCCGCTGGTCACACTCTGGTCGTAACCGAGCAGACCTCGCACGACCAGGAAGATCGCGAAACCCACGGCCGCCGCACCCTCGAGCGCCACGAGCGCGCCGGCTCGACGGACCGTGCTGGGAGTCGGGGCGGGTGCAGGCTGGTTCGACACGCAGCCAGCCTATACACCGACAGGACCCGGCTAGGCTGATGCCCCGTGCGCGCGCTGCTGATCGTCAACCCCAACGCCACCTCGACCACTCCCGCAGGTCGCGACCTCCTCGCACACGCCCTGTCGAGCCGGGTGCGGTTGACCGTGGCGCACACGACGCACCGCGGTCACGCCGCGGAACTGGCCGCGCAGGCACGCATCGACGGAGTGACGCTGATCATCGTCCACGGCGGCGACGGCACCGTGAACGAGGTGATCAACGGACTGCTGGGCGAACCGCACCCCAAGTCGATGCGGTCCGTTCCCGCCGGGCCGATCCCACTGATCGCGGTCGTGCCGGGCGGCTCGGCGAACGTGTTCGCCCGGTCCCTCGGAATCGACCCGGACCCGATCGACGCCACGAACCAACTGATCGAGCTGCTCGCGCTGCGCCGTCGTCGGACGATCGGGCTGGGTCACTGCGACAACCGCTGGTTCACGTTCAATGCCGGAATGGGCCTCGACGCCCAGGTGTGCGAAGCGGTCGACCACGGTCGCAGCAACGGCCAGGCAGTCACCCCCGGGCGCTACGTCCGGCACGCCGTACGCGCCTTCTTTCGCGCCAAGCGCGAGGAGCCGACGCTGACGATCGAAATCCCCGATCAGGAGCCGATCGACGGCGTGCACTACGCCTTCGTGTCGAACTCGACACCGTGGACGTACCTGAACAAGCGTGAGGTGCATACGAATCCGGCCACCAGCTTCGACACCGGGCTCGGCCTCTTCGCGATGCGCACGATGCGCGTCTTTGCCAGCTTGCGCGTCGTTCGTCAACTACTTACTGCCGGATTATCGCCGAAATCACATTCATTGATTCGATTCGACGATGTTCGACAAATCCGTATACATGCGAGTGCACCGATCGGACTTCAAATGGACGGCGACTATATCGGCCTCCGAACCGATGTGACATTCACCGCCGTTCCCGACGCCCTTACCGTCGTCGCGCCGCCTGCGCACTGAGCCCGAACCCCCGGAAGCCCCTCCGTCCCACTGGACCGAACGTCCGATTGGGACCGTCCGAGCGCTCGTTCGACAACGAACGGTGACCAATTTGCCCAGATGGGGTGCGCAAATCCCCAGGTGGGTGTAGAAAGGACGACGGGCCAGATAGGGCAACCTAACCGAGTGAGCTTCCCCACGGTGCAGTCGATTTCTATTGACTTCCCTCTGGTTCGTGAAAGCATTCACAAGTAACAGTGCTGAAACTTCCGGAGTAAGCACCTCTGAACTTGCGAATACATAACGGTGCATGGCGCACCCAGTTAAGGAGTAGACGGATGGACTGGCGCCACAAGGCAATCTGCCGCGACGAGGACCCCGAACTGTTCTTCCCCGTGGGAAACAGCGGCCCGGCTCTCGCGCAGATCGCTGATGCCAAGGTGGTGTGCAACCGGTGCCCCGTGACCGCGGAGTGCCTGTCGTGGGCTCTCGAGTCCGGTCAGGACGCCGGCGTCTGGGGCGGCATGAGCGAGGACGAGCGCCGCGCTCTCAAGCGCCGCAACGCCCGCACCCGCGCGCGCACCGCAGTCTGAGTCTTCACAGACCACGGCGAAGGCCCGGCACCACACGGTGCCGGGCCTTCGTCGTATCCGGGGCCCGGATGTCGGGGTTTCGTCGAGGTCAGGGCCGGTGTGCGCGTCGGCCGAGCGGGACGCGCAGCACCGCGTCCGTGCCCCCGTCCGCGGACGGGTGCAGGCCCAGCGATCCCCCGAGTTCGGCGCCGACGAGCGTGCGCACGATCTGCAGCCCGAGACGATCGGACTTCTCGAGGCTGAATCCTTCCGGCAATCCGCGCCCGTCGTCGTGGATGACGACGTCGAGCCAACGGGCGGAGCGATCCGCTCGCAGGTACACCGTGCCCGGCTGACCGGGATCGAAGGCGTGCTCGATCGCGTTCTGCACCAATTCGGTGAGCACCATCACGAGCGGGGTCGCGCGCTCGGCGGAGAACACGCCGAGGCTGCCCTCCCGCTTGATCTTGATAGGCATGTTGACCGACGCGACGTCGGCCAGGATCGGAACGAGGCGATCGACCACCTCGTCGAGGTCCACTTCCTCGTCCACCGACATCGACAGCGTCTCGTGGACGAGCGCGATCGACGTGACGCGTCGGACCGACTCGCTGAGCGCCGAACGCGCCTCCTCGTTATCGGTGCGGCGGGCCTGCAGGCGCAGCAGCGCGGCGACCGTCTGGAGGTTGTTCTTCACCCGGTGGTGGATCTCGCGGATCGTCGCGTCCTTGCTGAGCAGGGCGCGATCGCGACGCTTGACCTCGGTGACGTCACGGATGACGACGGCGGCGCCGACGATCTTGCCGTGCGGCTTGAGTACGAGTGCCCGCAGCAGCACGATCGCACCGCGGGCCTCCACCTCCATGCGGTGCCCGAGGCGGCCGGCCAGGGTGCCGCTGATGTAGTCGGCGACTTCCTTCGACTCGAACGGGTCGGTGATGAGCGCACGGGTCGTGGACGCGAGATCCTGACCCACCAGATCGGTGTTGAGCCCCATCCGGTGATACGCCGACAGCGCGTTGGGGCTCGCGTACACGACGCGGCCCTCGGGATCGAGGCGGATGAACCCGTCCCCGGCCCGCGGACTGGAATTGGTGTCCGAGCGGGAAATCGGGTTGGGAAACGTTCCCTCGCTGATCATCTGGCACAGGTCGGCCGCGCAGTCGAGGTAGGCGATCTCGAGCGGGCTCTGGGCCCGCTGCTGCGCCAGATTGGTGTCGCGGCTCAGGACGGCGATCACCTCGCCGTCGCATCGCACCGGGACCGCCTCCCGGCGCAGCGGTGTCCCGCCGCGCCACGAGTGGTCGACCTCGGTCACGATCTCGCCGTCGAGGAGTGCCTTGAGGACCTGAGGATGCTCCGATTCGGAGACCACGGAGCCGACTGCGTCGTCCGGGAACGCCGTGGACGCCGTCGTGGGGCGACACTGCGCGACGCACACGACGGTGAGGGGATCGGATCCGGCGGCGCCCTTCGGGTCGTCGGGCCGCTCGGTCGCCACCCACAGCAGGACGTCGGCGAAGGACAGGTCCGCGAGCAGCTGCCATTCACCCACCACCTGCTGCAGGTGGTCGACCGCGTTTCCGGGGAGGTCGGTGTGCTCGGCGAGCAGGTCGCTCAGTGTCGACATGTGCCAGGCTCCGAATCGCTTCTCGGTATCAGCTGATGGTGGCGATCAGGTCGCCCTGCTGGATGACATCGCCGACAGTCACGTCCACGGACGTGACCTTCCCGGCGACCTCCGCGAGAACCGGGATCTCCATCTTCATCGACTCGAGGATAACCAGGGTGTCACCCTCGTTCACCTCTTCACCCTCACTCACAACGACCTGGTAGACGGTCGAAACCATCTCGGCTCGCACATCTTCTGCCACCTGGCACCTCACTCTTCGCGGACGGTCGCGGACCAGCCAATGGAACCACAGCCAACCACACGTGAAACACTAGGACGAACCAGAGTTCGAACAGAGAAGGGAGCTACTCATGGGTAAGCGTGGTCGTAAGAAGCGCAGCCGCAAGGGCAACGCCGCCAACCACGGCAAGCGTCCCAACGCCTGAGGCGCGTACAGACGGAATCAGGGGCCGGTGAGCTGAGTGCTCGCCGGCCCCTGATCTCGTTCACGGACGCTCCTGTCGGCGCGTCTAGTCGTCCGACTCGCGGTCGGAGACCAACTCGGTCTCGGTGAGGATCACGGTGCGTCGGATCTCGATCGACAGCCGCTCACGCAGCCCGGCCGGCGCGTGCTCACCGCCGCATTTGCGTCCGATGAGGCCCTTGATCTTCTCCTCGATGCCGTACGCCTCGAAGCACGCACCACAGTCCTCCAGGTGCCGTTCGATCCGCGCGCGGGAATGCTCGTCGCATTCGCTGTCGAGCAGCAACCACACATCGGCGAGCACTGCAGAGCAGTCCAACTGCTCGAATTCGTTCTCCCCGGTCACCGAGTAACCTCCTGCTCCGCTGCCGACTTGCCGGCCTGCCCTGCCGGCGTGCGGTTGAATCCACGTTCCCGGGCGACGTCGGCGAGCAGACCCCGTAGTTGCTTGCGTCCGCGATGCAACCGCGACATCACGGTGCCGATGGGCGTGCCCATGATCTCCGCGATCTCCTTGTACGGGAATCCTTCGACATCGGCGTAGTAGACCGCCATGCGGAACTCCTCGGGAAGCTCCTGCAACGCCGCCTTGATGTCGTCGTCGGGCAGTGCGTCGAGTGCCTCGACCTCCGCCGAACGCAGCCCCGTCGAGGTGTGCTCGGCCGTCGCGGCGAGCTGCCAGTCGGTGATCTCGTCGGTCGGGTACTGCGCCGGCTGCCGCTGCTTCTTGCGGTAGGAGTTGATGTAGGTGTTCGTGAGGATGCGGTACAGCCAGGCCTTGAGGTTGGTCCCTTCCTTGAAGGAACGGAACGCCGAGTACGCCTTGACGTACGTCTCCTGGACCAGGTCCTCCGCGTCGGCCGGGTTACGCGTCATCCGCAGCGCGGCGCCGTACAGCTGGTCGAGCAGTGGTAGCGCGTCGCGCTCGAACCGCTCGGTCAGCCGGTCGTCGGGCTCCGGCCTGTCACCCTTGGGTCGGTCCCCCGGTTCGTGGTCGTCCAGCACGCTGATCCCTTCGCTTGCCGTAGGGGTCAAGGCTACCGCCATAGCGGGCGCGAGAGCCGGATGCGCCTCGGCCTCGATCGCCGGACGAACACGTTCTGCACACAACACCGGCACGAACCACTCCCTTCGCTGACGGGGCTTTCGCGAGAATCAACAGCGCGCCCGTGTCGTCTGTTCCCGACCGCCGCGACGAGGTGCGCGCGGCGACGGTCCGGGCTCGCCCTAGAGTCGTCGTCATGGCCGGAACCTCGACTCCCGCAACGAAGCTGCTCGACAAGGAGAAGGTGGCGCACCGGATCCACAGTTACGACCACGATGCGCGGGCCGCGTCGTACGGTGACGAGGCCGTCGACTCGCTGGCAGGTCACGTCGGGGTGGAGCCCGCCCAGATCTTCAAGACGCTCGTGATCAAGACGGACGCGGGCAAGCTCGCCGTGGCGGTGCTGCCGGTGCCGTCGAAGCTGTCCCTCAAGGCGGCCGCGGCGGCGGTGGGCGCGAGCAAGGCGGTCATGGCCGAGCAGGCCGACGCCGAACGCTCCACCGGGTACGTCCTGGGCGGCATCTCACCACTCGGCCAGCGCAAGCGGTTGCCAACGGTGATCGACGCGTCCGCGCTGACGTGGGACCGGGTGCTGTGCAGTGCCGGGCGGCGGGGCCTCGAGGTCGATCTGGCGCCGCAGGATCTGGTGCGGCTGACGGGTGCGGCGGTCGCCGACATTACTGCCGGCTGAACGACGAGGAATCTGCGCGCGGGCGCCGCTGTTGCCCACAGAGAAGAATCTTCGACGAACGAAAGACGGTGTCCGGCGTGACTGGCCTCTCCCTGCCCCTGTCCATCCTCGACCTGGCTCATGTCGGCGCGGACGAGACCCCCGCAGACAGCTTCCGGGCCAGCGTCGAGATGGCCCGCAACGCGGAACGGTGGGGCTACAGCCGGATCTGGTACGCCGAGCACCACAACATGCCTGCGATCGCGTCGTCGGCGACGAGCGTGCTGATCGCGCATGTCGCCGCGCACACCGAGACGATCCGGCTGGGCGCGGGCGGCATCATGCTCCCCAACCACGCTCCGCTGACCATCGCCGAACAGTTCGGCACGCTCGCCGAGCTGCACCCGGGCCGCATCGACCTGGGGCTGGGCCGCGCACCGGGCAGCGACCAACAGACCATGCGGGCGCTGCGCCGCGACCCGAGTTCCTCGGACTCGTTCCCGCAGGACGTACTCGAGCTGCAGGGCTACCTGACCGGGCCGTCGCGCATCCCGGGAATCGAGGCGACACCCGGCAAGGGCACCAACGTCCCGCTGTACGTCCTGGGGTCCTCGCTGTTCGGTGCCCAACTGGCCGCGGCGCTGGGTCTGCCGTACGCGTTCGCGTCGCACTTCGCCCCGGGCGCGCTGCTCGACGCGATCGAGATCTACCGCCGCGAGTTCCGGCCGTCGGCGCAGCTGGCCGAGCCGTACGTGATCGCGGCGGTCAACGTGATCGCCGCGGACACCGACGAGGAGGCGGAGCGGCAGTTCCTCGAGACCAAGCGCAAGCGGGTGGGGCTGTTCGTGGGCCGCGGCCGGACATTCACGCCCGAGGAGGCGGACCAGATCCTCGAGTCGCCGGCGGGCCGACAGGTGCTCGCGATGGTGCGGTACACGGCCGTCGGCACCCCCACGGTCGCGCGGGACTACCTGGACCGTTTCGCCGAGCGGACCGGAGCGGACGAGCTGATGGTCGTGTCCTCGGCGACGGAGCGGAAGGCGTGGATGCGCTCGCTCGAACTGGTCGCCGACGTCACCGGGCTCGCGTCGCGGTCGGCGGTCACAGCAGGCTGATCTGCTCGCCCTCGCGCTCCCCGTTGTCGGGCGCCAGCAGCTCGGGCCCGTTGTTGCGGACGCTGTTGACCTTGGGTGACACGCGTCGGATGTCGACGGCGGCGACGGACTCGAGGCTCGGCCGGATCAGGTCGGGGTGACCGAGGCTGTCGGGGTCGAGCCAGGCGTCCCAGCGCTCGGGCGGCAGGATCAGCGGCATCCGGTCGTGGACGTTCGCGAGCTGGTCCACCGAGTCGGTCGTGAGGATCGTGGTGCTCAGCAGCGGCGGCGACGTCGGCGCCTTCGGGTCGTGCCACACGGCCCACAGGCCGGCCATGAACATCCGCTGCCCGTCGCCGCGGGACATGAAGTACGGCACCTTGAGCGCCTTGCCGTCGGCCGTGGGCTCGGTCTGCCACTCGTACCAGCCGTCCATCGGGACCAGGCAGCGCTTGAACCGCAGCGACGTCTTGAACGCCGCCTTGGTGGCGACGGTCTCGGACCGCGCGTTGAACAGCGGCGCGCCCTTGCCCGGCTCGGTCGCGTACGACGGCACCAGGCCCCAGCGCATGCGGCGGATCCGGCGGCGCACCGGGCTGTCGTCGTCGCCGCGGTCGTGACGCGCGACGACGGTGAGCACCTGCGTCGTGGGCGCGACGTTGTAGTCCGCCGTCTCCGGACCGGACTCCCCCGTCTCGTTCACGGCGTCGAGTTCCACCGCGAGTGTCGCCGGGTCGGCCGTCGTCGCGTACCTGCCGCACATGCCTCGTACCGTCCTCTCCCGGTCCGGCCGCGCTCTCGACCGGTGTGACCGTCCCCTCCCATGCTGGCACGGTTGCCACACCGCGCCCACGCATAGGCGAAGATGGACGGGTGAGTCGTGAGAGCCTGTGGAGAGCGCCCCGAGCCGATGTACCCGTGAACGCGTCCGTGACGCTGCCCGGATCGAAGTCGATCACCAACCGGGCCCTCATCCTCGCGGCGCTCGCATCCGGGCCGTCCACGATCACCGGGGCGCTGCGCAGCCGCGACACCGACCTCATGATCCAGGGCCTGCAGGCGCTCGGTGTCTCGATCACCGCGACACCCGACGCCGCGACCGGCACCACGCTGCGGGTCGTCCCCGGCCCGATGACCGGCGGCGCCGTCGACTGCGGTCTCGCCGGCACGGTGATGCGCTTCCTGCCGCCCGTCGCCGCGCTGGCCGACGGCACCGTCGCGATCGACGGTGACGAGCAGGCCCGGACGCGTCCACTCGGCACGATCCTCGAGGCGCTGCGGGGACTGGGCGCCGACATCGACGGCGACGCGCTGCCCTTCACGGTCCACGGACGCGGCGGTCTGCGCGGCGGCACCGTGACGATCGACGCGTCCGGGTCGTCGCAGTTCGTCTCCGGCCTGCTGCTGTCGGCGGCTCGCTTCGACGAGGGCGTCACGGTCCGCCACCAGGGCGGCTCGCTGCCGTCGATGCCGCACATCGACATGACCGTCGACATGCTCCGGGCCGCCGGGGTGACGGTCCTGACGCCCGGCGAGAGCGGCGATGCCGACACGTGGAAGGTGCTGCCGGGCAACATCGATCCGGTCGACTGGGTGATCGAGCCGGACCTGTCGAACGCGACGCCGTTCCTCGCCGCGGCCGCCGTCACCGGAGGGACCGTGCGGGTGCCGCTGTGGCCGGCGCGCACGACGCAGCCGGGTGACGCGATCCGCGGGATCCTCGCCGACATGGGCGCCGACGTGACTCTCTCCGCAGGCACTGTCGGCACGCTCACCGTCACCGGCCCGAAGTCCCTGCGCGGCATCGACATCGACCTGCGCGACATCGGCGAGCTCACCCCCACCGTCGCGGCCCTCGCGGCCCTGGCGGACGGCCCGTCGCTGCTGCGCGGCATCGCGCACCTGCGCGGCCACGAGACCGACCGGCTGGCCGCGCTCGCCACCGAGATCAACAAGCTCGGCGGCGCGGTCACCGAGACCGACGACGGCCTGCGCATCGAGCCGCGCCCGCTGCACGGCGCGCAGTGGCATTCGTACGCCGATCACCGGATGGCGACGGCCGGCGCGATCATCGGGCTGGTCGTCGACGGCGTCGACATCGAGGATGTCGGCACCACCGCCAAGACGCTGCCCGGGTTCGAGAACCTGTGGGCGGCAATGCTGGACGAGTCCGCCTCCGCCGAGCAGGGGGCGCTGTCCTGAGCCGCCGGCAGTACGACGAGTCCGACGTCCGGATCCGCCCGGGCAAGGGGACGCGGCCACGGACCAAGAACCGGCCCGAGCACGCCGACGCCGCCGAGGCGATGGTGGTCTCGAAGGACCGGGGCCGCTGGGGCGTCGTGCTGGGCGGCGACCCGGACCGCCCCGTTGTCACCATGCGGGCCCGGGAACTCGGCCGCACCCCGATCGTGGTGGGCGACCAGGTGAGCGTCGTCGGCGATCTGTCCGGCAAGCCGGACACGCTGGCGCGGATCGTGCGCGTCGCGGATCGGACGACCGTGCTGCGCCGCACCGCCGACGACACCGATCCGTTCGAGCGGATCGTCGTCGCCAACGCTGAACAACTGCTGATCGTCGTCGCGTTGGCCGATCCGCCGCCGCGCACCGGATTCGTCGAGCGCGCCCTCGTCGCCGCCTACGTCGGCGGGCTGAAACCGGTTCTGTGCCTGACGAAGAGCGATCTCGCGACGCCGGACGAGTTCGCGGCGACGTTCGCCGACCTCGACATCCCCGTCGTGGTCGCCGGTCGGGACGACCCGATCGAGCCGGTGACGGAAATCCTCGAGGGCCGCCTGACCGCACTCATCGGACACTCGGGTGTCGGCAAGTCCACGATGGTCAACCGCCTGGTGCCCGACGCGGACCGGGCTACGGGTGTCGTGTCCGGCGTGGGCAAGGGCCGGCACACCTCGACGCAGTCGGTGGCGCTGCCGCTGCCCGGCGGCGGCTGGGTGGTCGACACGCCCGGCATCCGCTCGTTCGGGCTCGCGCACATCTCCCCCGAGAACGTGGTCGATGCGTTCACCGATCTGGCCGCCGCCGCCGAGGACTGCCCGCGCGGGTGCACGCACCTGGGCCCGCCCGCGGACCCCGAATGCGCCCTGGACAAGCTCACCGGCAAGTCCGCGGGCCGCGTCGAGGCGGTGCGCCGACTGCTCGTCGCGCTGATGTCGAACGAGTCCTGGACGTAATCCAGGTATCTGCTACTCGTAGTACCCAAATTCTCCCCGACACGCATTAGGGTGTGCGCACCATCACGATCCGCGCCATCCACCGGGGGGACCACAGTGCGAAGCCTTCTACGCCACCGCGGCCTGCGATTCGGCCCGTCGGCAATCGTCGCCCTGACGGCCGTAGCGGTCGGCCTGGCCGTCGGAACACCTGCAGCAGTCGCCGATCCCACCGGCGGGGCCGCCGGACAGGCGTGGACCGCGACCACCGACGGGCCGAACCAGTACCCGGGCATCGCCGTCCAGGAGGACGTGCCGATCCGGATGAGCGACGGCGTCGTGCTCCGTGCGAGCGTCTACCGCCCGGCCGACGCGTCCGGCACGGCGATCGACACCAAACTGCCGACGATCTTCAACATCACGCCCTACACGCGGCTCGTCCCGGCCCTGGCCGACGCCGCGAGCGCCCATCCGGTGCTCGGGCAGGCCGTCGCCCAGCTGGGCGCGGCCGACCTGTCCGGCACGCCGTTCGACGGGATCACCGAGCTGACCGGCGGGCTCGGCGGCGGCTTGCTGCGCACGTTCGGCGTCAACCGCAACCTCGTGCAGAACGGGTACGTGCAGGTGGTCGTCGACGTCCGCGGCACCGGCTACTCGGAGGGCGTCTGGGACGTCCTGGGTGACCGCGAGCAACAGGACACCGTCGAGGTGTTCGACTGGGCCCGATCCCAACCGTGGTCGGACGGCGCGCTCGGCATGGCCGGCGTGTCGTACTCCGCGATCAACAGCCTGCACGCCGCCGACAAGCGGCCGCAGGGCCTGAAGGCCATCTTCCCGGTCGAGCCGTCCGAGGACCTGGCCCGCGAGATTGTCGCCACCGGAGGGGCTTTCGGAGCCGGCTTCATGCCGGCGTGGCTGATCGCCGTCAACGGGCTCAAGTTCGTCCCGATCGACTCGCTGCTGCGCGGCGACTTCGATCCGCAGTGGCTCGTCGACCGACTGGCGGATCCTGCGGTGATGTTCCCGCAGATGTTCGATGCCGTGCTGGACGAGCGTGGCGAGGCAGCGAACGACGGACCTTTCTACGACGTCCGCAACGCCGACGTCGAGCGCATCGAGGTGCCGACGTTCGTCACCGGCGGCTGGCACGACATCTTCGGCCGCGGCGAGCCCCGGATCTTCGACCGACTGCAGTTGCCGGCCGGACAGAAACAGCTGCTGATGGGCAACGGCTACCACATCAATCCCGGTCTGGGTCACGGCAAGGAGGGCGCGCCGCCGCGCCTCGACGTGCTCGAACGTGCGTGGTTCGACAAGTGGATCAAGGGAATCGACAACGGCATCGACCGATACGGCCCGGTCACGCTGCACCAGCAGGGCGGCGGGTGGATCACCGCCTCGCAGTATCCGCGTGCCGGGGCCGAATACCAGCGCCTGTATCTGACCGGCACCCCGTCCGGTTCCGCACCCCACGCCGCGGTCGACGGCTCGCTGGCCACGTCAGCGCCCGCCGCCGCGAGCACCCACAGCGTCGCGCCGGGGCTGCGCGCGGCATGCTCGCGCGACGCCGCGCAGGGCACGGCCGGATTGGGCGCGCTCCTGGGGTCGGCGTGCACCGAGGACGCCCGCTTCGCCGAGGCCGAGGCGTTGACGTTCACCACCGCCCCGGTCACCGAGGCCACCGAGATCTCCGGTCCTATCGCGGTGCACCTGCTCACCACGACCGATGCCCCGGAGGGATTCTGGTCGGTCACCGTCAACGACGTCGCCCCCGACGGTCGTTCGACGGTCCTCACCAACGGCGCGCTGCTGTCGTCGCGCAGCGCACTCGACGAGTCGAAGAGCGAGAAGGACTCCTCCGGCGCCTACACGGTTCCGGTCGCCGACCTGGGTGCCGACACCAAGCGCGTCGTCACGCCCGGGGTTCCGCTCGTCCTCGACATCGGACTTGGCGGCACCGAGGCGAACATCGCGCCGGGTCACCGCCTGCGGGTGGACATCTCGGCCGCGAGCTTCCCGCGTTACCTGCCGATGCTGCCGGACCTGCAGGCAACCGGGCTGAAGCCGCAGCGCCTGTTGATCGACCCGGCGAATCCGAATTTCGTCAACGTACCGGTCGTCGGCAACGCCGGTTGGTGACGGTCACCCGACCTCGAACGCGCAACGCCCGCCCCAACTTTCGGGGCGGGCGCCTCGCCGTCTGCGCGCGTCGGATCACGCGGGTGTGATCGGCAGTTCCTTCGACCGGTCCGCGGTGAACGAGGTGGACGCGGCGGACCCGGCCGCGCTGTGGGTGCTGTCCGGGTCGAGCACGCAGTGCGTGCGCCCGTACACGGTGTACATGCACTTGTTGTTGTGGTTGCAGCGGCCGGAGACACTGTGGTCGGCCTTGATCCGATTCATCAGGTCCGGCTCCCGCAGCAGCGCGCGGCCCATTGCGACGAAGCCGAAGCCCTCACGCATACCGGTCGCGATGTGGTCGTAGTTGTTGATGCCGCCCAACAGGATCAGTTGTGTGTTCGCCACGACCGGAACGAACTGGCGGGCCGATTCGAGCATGTAGAGGTCCTCGTACGGGTAGGTGCCCAGCGCCCGCTTGCCGAACAGCCGGACGCCGGTCTTGAACGGCTCCTTCATCACGGCCGCGAACTCGTCGACGGGGACGTCACCGCGGAAGAGGTACATCTGCTTGAAGAACGACGACCCCTGGGTCAGCTCGATGGCGTCGAGGTTGCGGTCCTGATCGAGGAGCTGCACCGTCCGCAGGGACTCGGAGAGCCAGATGCTGCCGCGGATCCCGTCGTCCATGCTGATCTTGGCGGTGACCGCGATCCGGTCACCGACGACCTCCCTCACCCGCTGCGCGATCTCCCGCACCAGCCGGGACCGGTTGTCGATGGTGCCGCCGTATTCGTCCTTGCGGCGGTTGAGAAGTGGGCTCAGGAACGAGCTCGGTAGGTAGAGGTGACCGAAGTGCAGCTCGACCGCGTCGAAGCCCGCCTCGACGGCGATCTCGGCCGCCTCGCCGAACTGGTCTATGACGCGGCGAATCTCGGATGCGGTGATCTCCCGGCAGTATTCGAGCGACGACGGGTTGATCACCCGGCTCGGCGACATTGCCGTCACGCCGGTGATCTTCTTCGACGCCACCACACCGGCGTGACCGAGCTGGGCGGCGATGGCACCGCCCGCGTCGTGGACCGCGTCGGTCAGCCGTCGCAGACCCGGCAGGGCCTTGCGGCTCATCAGGATCTGTCCGGGCGCGCTGGCTCCTTCGGGAGCGACACAGCAGTACGCGACCGTGGTCATGCCGACGCCGCCCCGAACGAAGCCGAGATGGAAGTCGATCAGGTCGTCCGTGACGAGTCCCTCGGGGGACCGTCCCTCCGACGTGGCGGCCTTGATGATGCGGTTGCGGAGTCGAACCGGTCCCAGGGTTGCGGGGGCGAACGGGTCCGGGGTCACCGACACCGTGTCGGTGGGTAGTCCTGCGATGGTCATGAGTCGCCCTTCACTTCGATCCAGTGTGACGGGCACCACGATTCGCGGAGGGTCACCGTGGGGTCAATACGGTGTCCCTTCCAACGGACAACCTGTTTGGATCGGATGCGCTCTCAACCCACGCGGCGGGCGCGTGCCTCGAGAACTCGGTACTCCTCGTCGGTGATTGCTCCCGAGTCGAGCAGCGACTTCGCCGTCGCGAGGTCGCGCTCCGACGACCTGCCCGCCGCCTGCCGGATGTAGTCGTCCTCGGCCTGCCGGAAATGCCGGTCCGCGGCCGCCGCGCGGTCCACCATGCCGTGGCCGCGCGCGATCAGGTACACCACCTCGCCGATGACGGGAAGGACGAACAGGACCACGACCCACACGGCCTTCCCCCAGCCGGGGGTCCGGTGGTCCCGGAACAGATCGGCGAGGATCGAGAAGAGCACCATCACATAGGCCGCGAACGCGAAGCACGCGAAGACCAGCCAGAAGAAATCCCAGAACGAGTCCATCGTCCGCTCCGTTCCCACACCAAGTCGACCAGACGCTGTTCGTCAACTGTACTGTCCCGGCGGCGCGCCCGCCGAGCGCAGGAAGTCGGCACGGTCGCCGGCCAGACAAGTACGCCCGGATCCCCGTGGTGGCTGACACCGGATCGGTATGTGCCACCCCGGGAATCCGGGCGTCCATCGTTCTAGCGCGACACCAGTGCGCGCAGGCCGCGGCGCTTCTTCGATGCCTTGATCGCCGAGAGCAGGCCGCTGCGGCGGCCCGTCGACGGGTCGATCGTCGCGGTGGTGTTGCCACCGAACTTGCGTTCCGACGCCGTTTCAGGGGCGTCGTCGGACGTGTCCTTGAGGTACTTGTTCGGCAGCGACAGCTTGGCGATGGTGCGCCACGCCTTGGCGTACTGCACCGGCAGTGGACCGGTGGTGTACGGCAGGTCGTACTTCTCGCACAGCACCCGCACCTTGACCGCGATCTCTGCGTACCGGTTGGACGGCAGGTCCGGGTAGATGTGGTGCTCGATCTGGTAGCTGAGGTTGCCGGTCATGAAGTCCATGACCCGACCGCCGGAGATGTTCGCGCTGCCGAGCATCTGCCGCAGGTACCACTCGGCGTGCGTCTCGTTGTCGACGTCCGCCTTGGTGAACTTCTCGGCCCCGTCCGGGAAGTGACCGCAGAAGATCACCGCGTTGGTCCACAGGTTCCGGATGACGCCGGCCGTGAGGTTCGCGGTGAGGGTCGTCTTCCACGCCTTGCCGGTGAGCGCCGGGTAGACCACGTAGTCCTTGAGGGTCTGCTTGGCGATCTTCGCGCCGACCTCTTTCGCGTTCCGCTTGGTGTACTCGCGGTCGTCGCGGCCGGCCGCCACCCGGCCCAGCTCGAGCAGCTGGATCGCGATGCCGTACTCGAACAGCAGCGCGAGGACCGCGTTGTACGCCAGATTGCCGTAGTTGAACGGCCGCCACTTCTGGTCGCGGGTGACGCGCAGCAGGCCGTATCCCACGTCGTCGTCCATACCCAGGATGTTCGTGTACTTGTGGTGCAGGTAGTTGTGGGTCTGCTTCCAGTGCGCCGACGGATCGACGTTGTCCCACTCCCAGCTCGCGGAGTGGACCTCGGGATCGTTCATCCAGTCCCACTGCCCGTGCATCACGTTGTGCCCGAGCTCCATGTTCTCGATGATCTTCGCGACGCCGAGCATGCCGGTGCCGAGCCACCACAGGGGCCGCTTGCGGCTGCCGAACAGCACGGCGCGGCCACCGATCTCGAGTCCGCGCTGCAGTCGGATGGTGTTGCGGATGTAGCGGGCGTCGCGCTCGCCGCGCGACTCCTCGACATCCCGACGGATGGCGTCGAGCTCGCGCCCGAGGGCCTCGACGTCGGCATCCGTCAGATGCGCATACTCCTTGATGTCCGTAATCGCCACGCGCCTACCGTACCGTAAGTTACGCCACCGTAGGTTAACTCCGTGTGACTGTGAGGCAAGTCACTTTAGCCTACTTTCGGCGCTGTGCGCGACGCTTTTCCACCCGCACCTCGGCGTGCGCACGCAGCGCCGACAGCAGCCCGCGACGCTGCCCGGTCTCGGCGTCGATCCGCAGCGCCTCCGCGATCCGGGACCCACTGAGTTGGAACTTGTGCTCCGACGACGTCTCCGGGGCGTCGTCCGAGGTCCGCTTCAGGAAGCGGTCCGGCAGCGCCAGCTTGTGGATCGTCCGCAGTGCGAGCAGGTATTGCTTGCTCAGCGGACCGGTCGTGTAGGGCAGGTCGTACTTCTCGCACAACCCTCGCACCCGCACCGCGATCTCGCCGTACCGGTTCGACGGCAGATCCGGGAAGAGGTGGTGCTCGATCTGGTAGCTGAGGTTGCCGGTCAGGAATGCCATCACCGGACCGGCGTCGACGTTGGCGCTGCCGAGCATCTGCCGCAGGTACCACTGCGGGCGCGTCTCGGTGGCGAACTGTTCGACGGTGAACTTCTCGGCACCGTCCGGAAAGTGCCCACAGAAGATGACCGCATACGCCCACAGGTTCCGGACCAGGTTGGCCGTCGCATTCGCCGCCAGCGTGTGTTTCCACGCCCGCCCGGTCAGCGCCGGGAACAGCACGAAGTCCTTGCCGACCTGACGGACGATCTTGACCGCGAACTGCTTGTTGGGCGCCGAAGTCCACTGCCCCGGTTCGACGCCCTCGAGCTTCTTCTGCGCCGCGAGGTCGTGCAGCGCGATGCCCCACTCGAACGTCGCGGCCAGAATCACGTTCGCGATCGGCTGCAGCAGGTTGATCGGCCGCCACTTCTCGTCGCGAGTCATACGCAGGATCCCGAATCCCACGTCGTCGTCCATCCCGACGATGTTCGTGTACGTGTGGTGCGTGTAGTTGTGCGCACGCTTCCAGTGCTCGGACGGCCCGGTCATGTCCCACTCCCACGTCGTGGAGTGGATCTCCGGATCGTTCATCCAGTCCCACTGGCCGTGGGTGACGTTGTGCCCGAGCTCCATGTTCTCGATGATCTTGGCGAGCGAGAGCATCGCCGTGCCCACCGCCCACACGGGACGACGTCGCCCGCCGAACAGCGCCACGCGGGCGCCCAGCTCGAGCGAACGCTGCAGCCTGATCGTGCGCCGGATGTAGCGGGCATCGCGAACGCCTCGAGACTCCTCGACGTCGCGACGAATCGCATCCAACTCGTGCCCGAGGGC
This sequence comes from Prescottella soli, assembly GCF_040024445.1. Classification (NCBI taxonomy): domain Bacteria; kingdom Bacillati; phylum Actinomycetota; class Actinomycetes; order Mycobacteriales; family Nocardiaceae; genus Rhodococcus; species Rhodococcus (subgen. Prescottella) soli. The sequence goes on along the minus strand of NZ_CP157276.1, from coordinate 4,652,425 downwards.
TTCGATGTCGACATCGGTGAGGTGGGCGAACTCTTTGATATCGGTGATTGCCACCGAGGGTCCTCCGTTGGATAGAACAGTTCACAGGCGTCGACGACCGACGCGAGGCACTGTGCGCAACGATACGCGCAAATAGGCACCCGACGACCTGTCGGCCGCCGAGATCACAGGAAACTCACACGTCCAGCGTGCAGTCTCCCGCCGCCGCCGAGATGCAGGTCTGGATGCGCTCGCCCTCCGAGTGCTCCTTGCCGTTGCGCAGATCGACCGCGTGTCCCGATTCGAGCGGCACCACGCACGTCTGGCAGATACCCATGCGGCAGCCGAACGGCATCAGCACACCGGCCTTCTCGCCGGCCTCGAGCAGCGTCGTCGCGCCGTCGGCCTGGACCTCCTTGCCGGAGCGACCGAACGTGACGGTGCCGCCCTCGCCGGACAGGTCGGCCCGCGACACCGCGAACCGTTCCAGGTGCAGCTGCGGCGCGATCCCCTCGCGCTCCCACGTCTTCTCGATCTCGTCGAGCATCATGAGCGGGCCGCACGCCCACGTCTGACGTTCCCGCCAGTCCGGGCACACCTCGTCGAGCTCGGACAGCGTGAACTTGCCCTCCGAGCGCGTGTGCCGCACGTGGCGGCGGAACGACGCGTGCGCCTCGTGCAGCTGGGTGAGCTCGTCGCCGAACATGACGGCGTCCTCGGTGGGTGCCGAATGGACGTGCACGATGTCGGGCAGCTCGCCGCGGCGGTCCATCGTCCGCAGCATCGACATCACCGGAGTGACACCGCTGCCGGCGGTGAGGAACAGGATCTTCTGCGGCGGCGGCTCCGGCAGCGCGAAGTTGCCGGTCGGGGCCGCGAGCCGCACGATCGTGCCCGACGGCACGCCCGTCACGAGGTGGCTCGACAGGAAACCCTCGGGCATCGCCTTGACCGTGATCGAGATCAGCTTGTTGTCGACGTTGGGTGCTGAGGTGAGCGAGTACGAGCGCCAGTGCCACCGGCCGTCGACGAGGATGCCGATGCCGACGTACTGGCCCGGCTGGTAGTCGAAGTCGAAACCCCACCCCGGCTTGATCACCAGGGTCGCCGAGTCGGCCGTCTCCGGACGGACCTCGACGATCCGCCCGCGCAACTCGCGCGCCGACCACAGCGGGTTGACCAGGTGGAGGTAGTCGTCGGGAAGCAGCGGCGTCGTCAACCGGGTGACGGCACCGCGCACCAGGTTAGCCACGGACCGGTTCGAACCCGCGACCCTCGCCGCAGGCGCCTCGATCCAGCTCTTCAGTCCCATCCGACCTCCATCTCGTGTGAGTAGGGCCAGCGTAGGTCATGGGCTACGGTCGCGTAAGTTGCGCCCGCATAGTGAGCCCGAGTAAGGATCCGCAAGCGGAGTCAGAGCAGCTCGAGCAGGAACGCCAGCTCCTGGGTCGCGTACCAGGCTAGCTCGTGGTCCTCGGCGTCTCCCAGCACGAACTCCGCGTCCTCGTCCCCGAGATCGGCGGCGTCGACCACCGCGACCGCCTTCTCGACGTCGGACTCGGCCTCGGCGAGGTCGACGTGCACCGACGCCACCTGGGCGAGGCGCACGACGTCGCCGAGCCGGACGACCGCGTCGTCGAGATCGGGACGCGGCTTCACCTCGTCGACGTCCGCCGCGATCACCGCGCGCCGGTAGTGCGGCGCGGCGCCGTCTCCCCCCTCCTCCGGGGCGGCGGCCGCGATCAGTCGCAGCGACGCACGCGCAGCCTCCGCCATCGCGACCTCGGAGAGTTCGTCGTCGTCCCCGGAGTGGTACGCCTCGCGCAGCGCCGGGGTGACCGCGAAGGCGGTCCGGCTCACCGGGGACAACTCACGCTCGTCGACCAACTGCCGCAGCATCGCGATGGTCGCGGGAATGTAGACCCTCACGCCCGACCTCCGGCCACCAGCACCCACACCGACTCAGCCACTGGCATCCACCAACTCCTCGAGAGATTCGTGCAACGACGCGGCAACCACGTCCACATCCGTCATGGCGTCGCGATCCGCATTCAAACCGTAGTGGACGTAACCGTCGTACGACGTCAACGCAATGCTGAGCGTCTGATTCTTCAGCAGCGGCGACACCGGGTACATCTCGACCATCCGCATCCCTGCCAGGTAGAGCGGGATCTGCGGCCCGGGGGCATTGGTCACCATCACGTTGAACATGCGCTGCGACAGATTGCTGGCGACGCGGGCCCCGCGCGCGTGCAACGATGCCGGCGCGAAGCCCGACAACCGGATCATCGTCCGTGCCGTCACCTGTCGGCTCTGCCGCGCGAACGCCTCCGTCGCGTGCGCGACGTGCGAGAGTCGCACCACCGGATTCGGCTCGCCCACAGGCAGATCCACCAGGAACGACGACGTCCGCCCGTGCGGCAGGCCCACCTCGTCGTCGCCGCACACGTCGATGACGCTCGCCCCGTTCGTCCCGGGCTGTGCCTCGCAGATCGACATGGGCGCCAGGGCCCGCACCGTCGTCGACTCCGACACCGGTTCCCCACGCGAGAGCAGCCAGGTCCGCAGCGCGCCCGCCACCACGGTGAGGACGACGTCGTTGATCGAGCAGCCGTAGCGTGCGCGGATCTTCCGGTAGCGCTCGAGATCGGTCCGCGCCACGGTGAACCGCCGGTTGCGGGAGATGGTTGCGTTGAGCGGGCTCGACGGGGCCGGCTGCGCAGCGGTACGGACCAGAGCGGCGACCTTGCCGACCGCATCGGCCGCCCCGTCGATCACCGACGACATGTCCCCCAGGGTCATCCGGAGCGTCTCGAGCCCCTCCCGCGGCTGCGACACCAGTTGCGCCAGTGCCCCGGCGACGAGGGCCGCCTCGCTCGGTGCCGGCTCGGGCATCCACAGGTCGTCGGTGGCGGGCCGCGGTTCGTCCTCCTCGTCGAGGATCACCTGGCTGATCTCGAGTGCCCGTTCCCCGTCGACGAGCGCCGAGTGCGACTTGGTGAACACCGCACAGCGGTTGTCCGCCAACCCCTCGACGACGTACATCTCCCACAACGGCCTGGTGGTGTCCAGCGGCCGGGACGTCAACCGCGCCACCAGGTCGTGCAGCTGTTCGTCGGTCCCCGGCGACGGGACCGCGGACCGCCGAACGTGATACGTGATGTCGAAGTCGGGGTCGTCGACCCAGACCGGTCGCGCGAGCCCGAACGCGATCTCGCGAACCTTCTGCCGATAACGTGGAACCAGGTGCAGCCGACTCTCGATCAGCCGCAACACGGCCTCGAAGTCGAGCCCGGACTCGGGCAACTCCAGGATCGCGAGCGAACCCATCTGCATCGGTGTGCTGCTCGCGTCGAGGAAGTAGAACGACGCGTCCTGCGTCGTCAGCCTGGTCGCCTTCGCCATCAACGCCCCCTGCTCTGCGAATCTTCCGAATCGCCGTCGCCCGATCCGCGGTCCGTGCCCGAATCGAGAAGGATCGCAATCTCTTCCACCGCAACCGTCGGATCGGCGTGATGTACCCCCACCATGCCTGCCTCGGCGGCACCGTGCACGTTCGTCGCCAGATCGTCGACGAAGACGCACTCCCCCGCATCCAGCCCGAGCCGGGCGGCGGTCAACGCGTAGATCCTCGGATCCGGCTTGGCCATCCCGACATCGCCCGACAGCACCACCTCGTCGACGAACGGACCGGCCAGGTCCCGCAGCCCCTGCGCCGCCGGCCCGCCCGGATCGTTGCTCAGGATCGCGGTGCGTATCCCGTGGCGGCGCGCGTCCGCGACGACCCGGGCCATCAGTCCCGGATCCGAACCCGGTCCGCCGAGCACTCCGCCGAAGTCCAGCACCAATCCGCGCACGCCCTCACACTAGGACCCGCCGATCACGATGGCGAGACGAGCCGATCGACCGGTGCGCCCCTCTCGCTTTTCGCCGACCGACGTGCCATGCTGTGCGCCAGATTCCGTCCTCTCCGCGGAGTCGACCCCAACCGCTGTCGCCACGCGGCAGCACACGTCGACGCGGGTACCGCCGCACATGCGACCGCGGTACCGGAGAGGTCAGAGAATGAACACTGCGCACCGGTTCCTTTCCCGGGCACCACAATTCGAGCCGCCGGCGAGCGACGCCATCGCGCCTGCACCGTGCCGCACCACACCGACCTCGGCGGCGTCGCCGTCCGCGCGGCGGTCCCCGCACAGCGGTCGGTCACCCCGACGATCCGTGTCCCCCGACGAGGCCGCACCACCTGACGCCCGCCGCTTCGCCGAGCAGGCCTTGCGTCTCACGCTCGAAGTGATGGACCGCCGTCGCACACCGACCCAACTGCGCACGGTGGCCACACCTGCGGTGGTGGACGTCGTGCACTCCCTGGCCCGCGCGGGCGTCGCGGGAAGCCGACTCGGGACGGCCACCCTCGAACGCGTTCGAGTGCGCCCGGTACGACCCGACGCCGCCGAGGTGTTCGGTACCTACAACCGCGCCGGCCGGGTGTTCGCCGTCGCCGCGCGTATCGAACGCGGCGTCGGCGCACACCCGGCCGGTTGGGCGATCACGTCCTTGCGGATCGCCTAGGTCTCGGCGGTCAGCGCCTGCGCTTGGACTTGGGCGCCTTGTTCGCCTTGGCGTCCACGCGGGCGGCCTCCCGGCGCTCCCGGCGGGTGCCCGCGGGGGCGTCGGAGTCGCCTGCGACGCGGCTGACATGCGCGGTGCCGTCCTCCGCCGGACCTGACAGCGTCAGCCCGCGAGGCTGGTTGTCGTCGAGCCCCTTGGCCCGGAGCGCGACCGGCGCCTTCTCCTCGGCGACGGCCTGCTCCGACGGCAGCGGCTGCGGCGTCTGCTGGGAGAGCGCCGGACCACCCGCCGCCGCAGCGGCCGCGGTCGCCGCCGTCACGCTCACCGGCGCCCCGCCGCCCTGCGGGGTCCCGGCCTCGACCTGCAGGTTGAACAGGAAGCCGACCGACTCCTCCTTGAGACCGTCGAGCATCGCGGTGAACATGTCGAAGCCCTCGCGCTGGTACTCGACCAGCGGATCGCGCTGCGCCATCGCCCGCAGGCCGATGCCCTCCTTGAGGTAGTCCATCTCGTAGAGATGCTCACGCCACTTGCGGTCCAGCACCGACAGCATCACGCGGCGCTCGAGCTCACGCATGCCGCCCTCGCCGGCGATCTCGTTGATCTGCTGCTCCCGCTTGGCGTACGCGTCGCGCGCGTCCTGCAGGAGCGCCTCGAGCAGTTCCTCACGGCCCAGGTCCGACTCGCCGGCCTCGGCTGAATCGACGAGCTCGTTGTGGTCGATGCCGACCGGGTACAGCGTCTTCAGCGCCGTCCACAGCTGCTCGAGATCCCAGTCCTCGACGTAACCCTCGGCGGTGGCACCATTGACGTACGCGGTGACGACGTCCGTGATCATCGCCTCGACCTGGCCCTCGAGGTCCTCGCCCTCGAGGATGCGGCGCCGCTCGGCGTAGATGACGGTGCGCTGCTGGTTCATCACCTCGTCGTACTTGAGGACGTTCTTGCGGATCTCGAAGTTCTGCTGCTCGACCTGCGTCTGCGCGCTCTTGATCGCCTTGGAGACCATCTTGGCCTCGATCGGGACGTCGTCGGGCAGGTTCAGGCGCGTCATGATCGACTCGAGCGCGGCGCCGTTGAACCGCCGCATCAACTCGTCGCCCAACGACAGGTAGAAGCGGGACTCACCCGGATCGCCCTGGCGGCCGGAACGACCGCGCAGCTGGTTGTCGATCCGGCGAGACTCGTGCCGCTCCGTGCCGAGGACGTAGAGACCGCCCGCGTCACGGACCTTCTCGGCATCGTCCTTGACCTCGGACTTGACCTTGTCGAGGACGCCGTCCCACGCCGCCTCGTACTCCTCCGGATTGTGCACCGGGTCGAGGCCCTGCTTGCGCAGCACGATGTCGGCGATGATGTCGGGGTTGCCGCCGAGCACGACGTCCGTGCCACGACCGGCCATGTTGGTCGCGACGGTGACGGCACCGGAACGTCCGGCCTCGGCGACGATGGTCGCCTCCTGCTCGTGGAACTTCGCGTTGAGCACGTTGTGCGCGACACCCCGCTTGGTGAACTGCCGCGACAGGTACTCCGAGCGCTCGACACTCGTGGTGCCGATCAGGACCGGCTGGCCCTTCTCGTGCCGCTCGACGACGTCGTCGACGACCGCGTCGAACTTGGCCTCTTCGGTCTTGTAGATCAGGTCGCCGTTGTCGACGCGGACCAGCGGTCGGTTCGTCGGGATCGGGATGACGCCCAGGCCGTACGTCTGGTGCAGCTCGGCGGCCTCCGTCTCGGCCGTACCGGTCATGCCCGACAGCTTGTCGTACAGGCGGAAGTAGTTCTGCAGCGTGATGGTCGCCAGGGTCTGGTTCTCGGCCTTGATCTCGACCCGTTCCTTGGCCTCGATCGCCTGGTGCATGCCCTCGTTGTAGCGACGGCCGACGAGGATGCGTCCGGTGAACTCGTCGACGATGATGACCTCGCCGTCGCGGACGATGTAGTCCTTGTCGCGCTGGTAGAGCTCCTTCGCCTTGATGGCGTTGTTCAGGTAGCTCACCAGCGGCGAGTTCGCCGCCTCGTACAGGTTGTCGATACCGAGCTGGTCCTCGACGAACTCGACGCCGCCCTCGTGCACGCCGATCGTGCGCTTCTTGATGTCGACCTCGTAGTGGACGTCCCGCTTGAGCAGCGGCGCGATGCGCGCGAACTCGCTGTACCACTTGCTCGACGCGTCGGCCGGACCCGAGATGATCAGCGGGGTACGGGCCTCGTCGATGAGGATCGAGTCGACCTCGTCGACGACGGCGAAGTTGTGGCCACGCTGCACGAGGTCGTCGAGCGTGTGCGTCATGTTGTCGCGCAGGTAGTCGAAGCCGAACTCGTTGTTCGTGCCGTACGTGATGTCGGCCGCGTACGCGTCGCGCCGCTGCGCGGGCGTCATGCCGGACAGGATCACGTCGACCTCGAGCCCGAGGAAGCGGTGGACACGACCCATCCACTCGGAGTCACGCTTGGCGAGGTAGTCGTTGACGGTGACGACGTGGACGCCGTCACCGGAGATCGCGTTGAGGTACGCCGGGAGCACACAGGTGAGGGTCTTGCCCTCACCGGTCTTCATCTCGGCGACGTTGCCGAAGTGCAGCGCCGCACCGCCCATGACCTGGACGTCGAAGTGGCGCTGGCTCAGCACACGGCTCGCGGCCTCACGGGCGACGGCGAACGCCTCGGGCAGCATCTCGTCGAGCGTCTCGCCGTCGGCGTAACGCTTCTTGAACTCGTCGGTTTTGGCCCGCAGCTGCTCATCGGACAGCGCCTCCACCTCCGGAGAGAGGGAGGAGACATGGTCGGCGATGTGCTTGAGCCGCTTGACCATGCGACCTTCACCTACACGGAGCAGCTTTGATAGCGACAGTGACGGCACGGTCCTCTTCGTCCTCAATCCAAGTGGCGGAATCCGGTGTCGGATACGTGACAAACGGGATCCGGCCGAGGTCGGGCGACCCCAGCCGGATCCCATGGTATGCGTAATCACGGTCGGGCGAGTAGACCGACCGCCCGCAATGTCACGCCAGGCGTATCAATCCGTAGTCGAACGCATGGCGTCGGTACACGACAGAAGGCCGATCGGTCTCCTTGTCGTGGAACAGGTAGAAGTCGTGTCCGACCAGTTCCATCTCGTAAAGCGCGTCGTCGACGGTCATCGGTTCGGCCGAGTGCACCTTCGTACGCACGATCTGTCCCGGACCGGGCGGAGCCTCGCCGTCCAGGGAGAGTCCATGATCGATCGCCAACGTGTCGTCCCGCGCCAGTGTGGCGGTGGCCTGTGCGACGGAGACCGGGGTCTTCTCGCCGTAGTGGACCTTGCGACGATCCTTCGTCCGACGCAATCGACTTTCCAGCTTGGCAGTCACAGATTCGAATGCCGCGTAGAAACTGTCCGCGCTCGCTTCGGCGCGGACGACCGGCCCCTTGCCGCGAGCCGTGATCTCGACGCGCTGGCAACTCTTGGCCTGTCGGCGGTTGCGTTCGTGTTGGAGTTCCACATCGAAGTGGTAGATGCTGGGATCGAAGCGCTCGAGTCGTGCGAGCTTCTCTGAAACGTAGACCCGGAAGTGATCCGGAACCTCGACGTTCCGTCCTTTGACGACGATTTCGGCGTTGTTGGCGTCCGATGGAACTTGAGCCTCTGCGGTGTCTTCATCAACGAAAACCGAGGCCTTTGCAGGGGTCGTCACTCGTACCTCCCGATTAACGGCCGGCTCACCTTGTGAGACCGGCGAGTTCGATCTCGACCGGGCGGGGAACCACCCGGTATCAGAACGTGAAATATCACCTCCCACCTGTGACTTCGGGTGTGAACGCGACGCTAGTACGTAACCGGCCCGTGTGCCACCGTTCAGCCGGAATTCACGGGTGTGTCGTCCGAGACATCCGTCCGGATCGCCCGAATCCCCAGGACACGGGGCCGGCCCGCCGCTCAGGCGGCAGCGACGACGAGCACCGCCGTCACCCGCACGCCCACCGCCCCGAGCACCCGGACGGATTCCGCGGCCGTGGCACCGGTCGTGACGACGTCGTCGACGAGGACCACCTCGGCGCCCGGTCGCGCCACCGCGAAGGCATCACGACCCGCCGGGGCCGACACCCGGATTCGTCCCGCCAGATTCTCCTGGCGCTGCGCCGCGGACAGTCCGACGGAGTCGCGCACTCCCCGACGCATCGACAGCACCGGACGCGCCCGGCAGTCGTCGCCCAGCGTGCGGGCCGCGACCCGCGCCGAACGCAGCACCGGGTCGCCGCCGCGGCTGCGGGCGGCGCGGGCACGGGTCGGGGCCGGCACCAGGCACAGCGGCGTGGTCCCCGGCGGCGCCAACTCCCCCCACCGGCGCAGGGTCACGACCGCACCGGCCAGGGCGAGCCCGATCGGGGTGGCGAGATCCCGACGACCCCGTTCCTTCCCCGCGATGACCGCACCCCGACGCGGTCCGGAGTACGGTCCGAGCGCCCACACCGGAACGCCGGGGTCCACCCGGGGACACACGGCGACGGGGACGTCGGCCAGCGCGCGGCGACACCGCGGACACCACGCGGAACCGGGAACACCACAGCCTCCGCACTCGGCGGGCAGGACGAGGTCGAGGAGCGTGCGCACGGCGGCCAGTGTGCCCGCCGCCGCCGACAGGTTCGGAAGAGTCAGCCCGGCAGGATCGGGATCGCCGGCGAGCCGCTCAGGCCGGGCACCTCACGCCAGTACCGATCGCCGACCGGGTCGTTGTTGTTGAGCTGGAAAACCGTGCGCGCATCGGCGACGTACTCGGTGGTCAACGTCGCATCGACCGCCCTGACCGGCGACGTGAGGTTCCGGCTGGGCAGCGGATCCATCCGCGACCCGTCCACCGCCAACTGCACGACCGGGACCTCGGAACCTTCGCGCACGACGACGACCGTGTCGGCCGTGCTCCAGTCGAGCGACACCGCGGGTCCGCTCAGTCCGTGCGCGATCGCCCGCGGACTGGTCAGCGAGTACGCGCCGTCCGGCAGCTGCGACACCGTCGCGACGTAGACCTTGCCGTCCACGATCATCGCGGCGCGGACGCCGTCCCGGGACAGTCGCAGCTCGGTGACCGGACCACCCAGCGCGGCGATGGCACCGGTCTCGACCGGCATCGTGGTGAGCTTTCCGGTGGCGGTCTCCCGGACCACCCGCACCACCGAGGAGTCGTTGACCACCGCCCACGCCGTGGACCCGTCGAGGGCCCACGTGGGCCGGGTGATCGTCTGCGCTTCGAGGGCGGTGGCGACGTTGCCGTCGTACGTCCCCACGACCAGCGCCGTCTGCGGCTCCGGTGCGGGCCGCCGGGTTTCGGCCACTGCCGCCGCGAGCATGCCGTCCTGCGAGAGCGCGAGCGAGCGCAGATTGTCCGACGCGCCGAAATAGCCCGGCACGGGGGTCGCGGTGGCATCGCCGACGCTGACCAGACCGCCGCCACGCAGGGCGTGCATCCCCACCGACACACTCGACGTCGCCAGCGGATTGAGCGAGCTCACATCGGCGATCGACCAGCCGTTCGGGTAGCGCTCGTCGAGCGGCTGGCCGTCCGCCAGCAGCACGTAGGGACCCGAGATATCGGAATTCGCCAACGTCCAGATCACTTGCGCAGCAAGGAGTTCCCGTGACTGCGTGTTCATCCGGCCGAGCCCCTGGAAGTCCACTCGCACTCCCCCGAGGCCGACGCCGACCTGCGACGCGCGGCCGTCGGCCTTCGTGATCTGGCCGAGCACCGAGACGCCGGAACCGAGTTCGTTGCGCACCGCGCCCGACAGCGACGGCTTCGGTCCGTCGATGAGAAGCCCGATCAGCTGGGTCACCATCTGATCCTGGCTCGCGGAGATCCACCGGGGATCCGGGACCGTCGTCTGCGCCGACGGATCGAGGAAGTACAGCGACTTGCGCTGATACGCGTTGAGGAACTGCGGGCGGTCCATGATCACGCCGCTCGGCAGGTCGTCGATGCGCCACTCGCCGTCGACCTTCACCCAGCTGAACTTGGCCTCGTACTGCCCCTCCTGGGCCTGGTACAGCCCGCCCGGCTCGAGCTGTCCCACTCTGTTGGCCCGGATGGTGTACACCGCGCTGTTGGCGTTACGCGACTCGGTGATGAGGTCGATCTTGTCGACGATCGTCGCGCTGGCGGCGTCGTCCCACCGGGCCGACGTGTCCTTGGTGAGGTACTGGCGGGCGGCGAGGTGCCGGTTCGCCGGGTCGGTGCTCGCCTTGACGAAGTCCCGCAGCAGCAGGTCCGGCTCACGGCCCGGCGCCGGGGCCTCCACGTTGGTGCTCGCCGGCGCCCGCTCGATCGTGCCGATCGCCTGTGGCGCGGACGAGTCCGGCAGGTTCGCGCAGCCCGCCGCGAGGAGCGCGAGCGAGGACAGGACCGCCGTCGCCCCGACGCGCACCCGGCTCACGACTCCCGCTCCCGCACCCTCGGCACGGTCGGGGCGTCGTCGGGATCGGGCTGCGCGGCCGGTTGCTCCGCCGCCGGCGACGCCTCGACCGGCTCGGGCTCCGGCACGGACGGTTCGGCGGCCTGCGGAGCGGACGGTTCGCCGGCGCCGGGCTCGGCCCGCATGGCGACCTCCGCCCGCGTTCCCGGCAGCGGCCGACCCTGCACCAGCTTGCCGCCGCCCGGTTTGAGGGGAAGCGGACTGCGGGTGACCTTGCGTCCGCGCACGCGAGGCAGCGTCAACCTGAAGCACGCGCCCTGGCCGGGCTCGCCCCACGCCTCGAGGTTTCCGTTGTGCAGGTTCGCGTCCTCGACGCTGATCGCCAGGCCCAGTCCGGTCCCGCCCGAGCGGCGCACCCGGGAGGGGTCCGACCGCCAGAACCGGTTGAACACCAGCTTCTCCTCCCCCGGACGCAGACCCACTCCCTGGTCGCGAACGATGAACGCCGCCGCGTCGTCGTCCGCCCGCAGCCGCAACAGCACGGGCTTGCCCTCGCCGTGGTCGATCGCGTTCGCGAGCAGGTTTCGCAGGATGCGCTCGACGCGGCGCGGATCGACCTCGGCGATCACCGGTTCCTCGGGCAGATCGACGATGAGCTCGGTCGACGTCTCCTTGGCCAGGTGGCGGACCGTCGAGACCGCCGCCCGCGCACACATCCGCAGGTCCAGCTGCTCGGCCGCCAGTTCCGCGACACCGGCGTCGTGCCGGGAGATCTCGAGCAGGTCGCCCAGCAGGCTCTCGAACCGGTCCAGCTCCGCGACCAGCAGCTCGGACGAGCGCTTGAGCACGGGGTCGAGGTCGTCGCTGCTGTCGTGGATGAGGTCGGCGGCCATCCGGACCGTCGTCAACGGCGTCCGGAGTTCGTGGCTGACGTCGGAGGTGAACCGCTTCTGCAGGTTGCCGAACTCCTCGAGCTGCGTGATCTGCTTCGACAGGCTCTCGGCCATCTCGTTGAACGACATCGCCAGGCGCGCCATGTCGTCCTCGCCGCGCACCGGCATGCGTTCCTTGAGGCGGCCGTCGGCGAACCGGACCGCGATCCGCGACGCCGACCGGATCGGCAGCACAACCTGGCGGGCGACGAGCATCGAGATCGCGGCGAGCAGCACCGCCAGCACCGCGCCGCCGATCAGCATCGTGCCGCGCACGAGCGAGAGGCTGCGGTCCTCGCTGGCCAGCGGGAACACCAGGTAGAGCTCGAGCGTGGAAATGTCGGAGGAGGTGGGGCTGCCGATGATCAGTGCCGGACCGGAATACCCGTTGGGGTCGGCGACCGTCGCGAACTGGTAGCTGATCTGGTTCGCGCGCACGAAGTCCCGCAGGCTCGCCGGGATCTGATCCGACGGCCCACTGGCGGTGGGTTCACGCGGCCCGTCACCAGGCACGATGAGCACCGGATCGAACGTACCGGCGGAACCGGACGTCTGACCACCATCGGACTCCCGATTGGTCAACGCCAGACGCGCGGCGTCCAACCGCACCTTGAGAGATCCGCTGTCGTCGGCGCCGGCGAGCTGCGCTTCGACCGTGCTGCGGGCACGGTCCATCTCCTCGGTGGCAGCGGTGATCTTCGCCTCGAGCAGCCGATCGGTGATCTGGCTCGTGAGCACCACGCCCAGAATCGAAATCACGATCAAGGACAGCGACAGGGTCGACACGACGACCCGGAGCTGGAGAGACCGACGCCAAGCGTGAGCAAGCCAGTTGCCCCACGCTCGACACCAGCGGATCAGCGGCGCAAAGAGTCTGTTGACGCGCCGCCGCTTCCGGCCGGCACCGATCACGGCGGTCCGGCCTTGTAGCCGACGCCCCTGACCGTCAGCACTACCTCGGGGTTCTCAGGATCCTTCTCGACCTTCGCGCGCAGTCGCTGCACGTGCACGTTCACCAGGCGGGTGTCTGCGGCGTGCCGGTATCCCCACACCTGCTCGAGAAGAACCTCACGGGTGAACACCTGACGCGGCTTGCGTGCGAGCGCGACCAACAGATCGAATTCGAGCGGCGTGAGCGAGATGAGCGCGTTGTCCCGCGTCACCTTGTGCGCCGGCACGTCGATCATGATGTCGCCGATGCTGAGGACCTCGGCGGGCTCCTCCTCGGTGCGGCGCAGTCGCGCCCGCACCCGCGCCACCAACTCCTTCGGCTTGAACGGCTTCATGATGTAGTCGTCGGCACCGGACTCGAGACCGAGGACCACGTCGACGGTGTCCGTCTTCGCGGTGAGCATGACGATCGGGACACCCGATTCGGCTCGCAGCACGCGGCACACGTCGATGCCGTTCATGCCCGGAAGCATGAGGTCCAGCAGGACCAGATCGGGCCGGGTCTCACGAACGGCCGTCAACGCCTGGCTGCCGTCGCCCACCACGTAAGGCTCGAATCCCTCACCGCGGAGCACGATGGTGAGCATCTCCGCGAGCGCCGTGTCATCGTCGACAACCAGAATCCTTGGCTTCATATCCCTATCGTTACATCTTCGAGGCTGCGAAATGTGGAAAGGAGCGTGTACTCCTACGGCGTGCCGCTCAATGTTGCTGCGGCGTGCCGTCCCGCTGCTGCAAGAGTGCCAGTTTATCGGCCAGAATGCCCGGATCGGCGTCCGGCGCGATCGTCCACCACGGCGAGTTCCAGTCCGCGGCGGCCAGCTCGCGATAGACGGCACCGGTGCGGGCCTGCAGCCCGCTGTCCCTCTCGTACGCGTCGAGTGCACGGGCACTGTCCTCGGCCTCGCGTCGCCGGGCCCGCTCCTCCGCGAGCGCGACGGGCACGTCCAGGTACATCTGCAGGTCCGGACGGGGCAGGCCCAGTCGGCCGAACTCGAGGTCCTCGATCCATGCCGCGAACTCACCGTCGCCGTGCTGGTGCAGCCGGGCGGCGCCGTAGGCCGCGTTGGAGGCGACGTAGCGGTCCAGGATCACCAGGTCGTGCGCGGCGACGAGGCCGTGGAGCTGTTCGGCCGCGCCGGCCCGGTCGAGCGCGAACATGACGGCCATCGCGTGGACCGACTCGGCGAGGTCGCCGTGGGCGCCCTTGAGCGCCTCCGACGCGAGATCCGCGTGGATAGACGCGCCGTAACGCGGGAAGTCGAGCGTCGCGACCCGCAGGCCCCGCTGCTCGAGCCGGTCGACGACCTTGCCGACGAGAGTGCGCTTCCCGGCGCCGTCGAGCCCTTCCAGGGCGATCAGAGTTCCCACGATCGCCGAGCCTATCGGTGTCCACGAGGTGACCGCGGGACCACGTCGTGGGAGGGCGGTCACAGTGCCCTCCGGGCGGTCACTGCCGCGTGTGCGTCGCACGGACGGCCGCGGCCGGGGACGGCATTGCTCGTCCCCGGCCGCGACTGACGACGTTCGGTACGGATCAGTACCGGTAGTGCTCGGGCTTGTACGGGCCCTCGACGTCGACGCCGATGTACTCGGCCTGATCCTTGGTCAGCTTGGTGATCGAGCCACCGAGAGCCTCGACGTGGATCTTCGCGACCTTCTCGTCGAGGTGCTTGGGCAGGCGGTAGACCTCGTTGTCGTACTCGTCGGGCTTCGTCCAGAGCTCGATCTGCGCGATCGTCTGGTTCGCGAACGAGTTCGACATCACGAACGACGGGTGTCCGGTCGCGTTGCCCAGGTTCAGCAGACGTCCCTCGGACAGCACGATGATCGAGTGTCCGTCGGCGAAACGGAACTCGTCGACCTGCGGCTTGATGTTGATCCGCGTGACCTCGGGCGAACGCTCGAGCGTCGCCATGTCGATCTCGTTGTCGAAGTGGCCGATGTTGCCCAGGATCGCCTGGTGCTTCATCTGCTTCATGTGCTCGAAGGAGATGATGTCCTTGTTGCCGGTCGCGGTCACGACGATGTCGGCCTGACCGATGAACTCCTCGACCGTCTTGACGTCGAAGCCGTCCATCATCGCCTGCAGCGCGTTGATCGGGTCGATCTCGGTGACGGTGACACGCGCGCCCTGGCCGCGGAGCGCCTCGGCGCAGCCCTTGCCGACGTCGCCGTAGCCGCACACCAGCGCGGCCTTGCCGCCGATCAGCACGTCGGTGCCGCGGTTGATGCCGTCGAGCAGCGAGTGGCGGGTGCCGTACTTGTTGTCGAACTTGCTCTTGGTGACCGAGTCGTTGACGTTGATCGCCGGGAACACCAACTCGCCCGCGGCCGCGAACTGGTACAGCCGCAGCACGCCGGTGGTGGTCTCCTCGGTGACGCCCTTGACGGACTCGGCGATCGCGGTCCACTTGCCGCCGTCGGCCTCGAGCGACTTGCGCAGCAGCGCCAGGAACACCTTGTACTCGTCCGAGTCGTGCTCGTCGTCGGTGGGCGGGACGACGCCGGCCTTCTCGTACTGCGCGCCGCGCAGCACCAGCATCGTGGCGTCGCCGCCGTCGTCGAGGATCATGTTGGCGGGCTCACCGGGCCACGTCAGCATCTGCTCGGCGGCCCACCAGTACTCCTCGAGGGTCTCGCCCTTCCACGCGAAGACGGGGACGCCCTTGGGCTCCTCCGGGGTGCCGTGCGGACCGACGACGATGGCCGCGGCAGCGTGATCCTGCGTCGAGAAGATGTTGCACGACGCCCATCGAACCTCGGCACCGAGCGCGACGAGGGTCTCGATCAGGACCGCCGTCTGGATCGTCATGTGGAGCGAGCCCGAGATACGCGCACCCTGGAGCGGCAGCACATCCGCGTACTCACGGCGCAGCTCCATCAGGCCGGGCATCTCGTGCTCGGCGAGACGGATCTCCTTGCGCCCGAACTCGGCGAGCGACAGATCCGCCACCTTGAAGTCGATGCCGCCACGGTGCTCCGCTACCGGGCCCGATGAAACTGAGGTCGTCATACTGCCTCTCCTGTCAGCCGTCTGGAATGACTCCCAGGCTATCGGGTGGCAGTGTGCCCCGGAGACGGGCAGTACCTCACACAGATCTCACACGCGCGTAACGACGTCCACGAACGGCGACAGCAGGGCCGCCAACTCCTGCGCATCGTCACGATCCGATGTCGGTGGCATCGAGATGTAACTGAGCGCGACCCGCACGACACCACGGGCCAGGATCATCGAGTCGGCGTCGGAGGCCTGGACCCAGCTCCGCCGGAACGTTTCCGCCAACCGCTCGGACGCACGCTCGACGAGTGGGGCGCTGTCGGTCGTGACGATCCGCAACAGATCCGGCTTGGCGGCGCCGCTGCGGAGCGACGCCACCAGCGGATCGGCCCCGCTGGCCTGGAAGAACACCGTGAAGCCGTCGACGAGGGCCGCGCGGGCGTCGCCGACGTGGGCGTAGACGGCCGTCGCGACGGCGTCGACGAACTGGTCGACCAGGCGCAGCGCATACCCCTCGGCGAGCCCCTGCCGGTTCCCGAACTCGTTGTAGAGGGTCTGTCGACTCACCCCGACCGCCGACGCGACGTCCGACATCGTCACGGCCGACCAGTCCCGCTCGAGCAGGAGATCGCGGACGGCACCGAGGATCGACTCCCGCAGCAGCAGCCGGGACGCCTCGGGGTACGGCATCCGGGAACCTGACTCGCTCATGGCGTCGAGCCTAGAGACTTCCGTCAGCTCCGCTCGACCTCGACCATGAAGAAGTCCTCCTTGGCGGCACCGCAGTCGGGGCACCGCCAGCCGTCGGGGATGTCCTCCCACCGGGTTCCGGGCGCGATGCCCTCGTCGGGCCAGCCGAGTTCCTCGTCGTACTCGAATCCGCACTGCGCGCACTGATAGAGCTTGTAGTCCTTCATGATCACCGTTCCTGTTCCCCGTCACACGGGTTCGAAATCGATCTTCTCCCGGACCCCGCAGTCGGGGCAGCACCAGTCGTCCGGCACCGATTCCCACGCCGTGCCGGCCGGGAAGCCTTCGCGGGGCGCGCCGACCGACTCGTCGAATACGTACTCGCACACCGGACACCGATATGCGCTCATGCCGCACCTCCGTCCGCTCCGTAGGACGCGAGGATCTTCTCGCGCTTGCCTGGTTGCAGATTCACCTTCGTGATGTCGCCGTCGTAGTGCGCGAGGACGCGCTTGTCCATGACCGACCGCCACAGCGGTGGCACGTAGGCGAGCACGATCATGGCGGCGTAGCCGGCGGGCAGCTGCGGGGCGGTGTCCATGCTGCGCAACGTCTGATAGCGGCGTGTCGGATTCGCATGGTGATCGCTGTGCCGCTGCAGGTGGTACAGGAAGATGTTGGTGGTGAGATGGTCGCTGTTCCAGCTGTGGGCCGGGGTGCACCGCTCGACGCGTCCACTCGCAGTGTGCTGCCGCAGCAGCCCGTAGTGTTCGAGGTAGTTCACCGCCTCGAGGAGCGCAAAACCGAACACTGCCTGCAACACCAGGTACGGGACGACCTGCCAGCCGAAGACAGCGATCAGGACCACGAACAGCGCCACCGACATCAGCCAGGCGTTCACGACGTCGTTGTGAATCGTCCACGGACTCTTGCCCAGTCGCTCGAGACGAGCCTTCTCGAGACGCCACGCCGAGCGCAGACTCCCCCACACGCTGCGTGGCAGGAAGGTCCAGAAGCTCTCCCCGAAGCGTGAACTCGCAGGATCCTCGGGCGTCGCGACGCGCACGTGATGACCGCGATTGTGCTCGATGTAGAAGTGCCCGTAGAACGATTGGGCCAGAGCGATCTTCGACATCCAGCGCTCGAGGCTCTCCTTCTTGTGCCCCAACTCGTGGGCGGTGTTGATGCCGATACCGGCGACACATCCGACACTGAACGCCAGACCGATCTTCGAGACGACCGACAGGCCACCGTCGATCCCGAGCCAGCTCAGATCGTCCGCCGTCCACAGGTAGCAGGCCGCCACCAGGGTCAGGAGCTGGAACGGCAGGTACGCCCACGTGCACCATCGGTAGAAGCGGTCGTTCTCGAGCTGCTCCATCACCTCGTCCGGCGGATTCTGACCATCCGTTCCGAGCACCACGTCGATCGTCGGGATCAGCACATAGACCAGGATCGGCCCGATCCACCACCACACCGACGCAACTACGCCGAGTCCCACCGCATTGGTGGCCCAGACGAGCGCCATCGCCACGAACACGGCGGTCGGAGGGACGAGGCCCAGCAACCAGAGATAACGCTTCTTGTCCCGCCACGCCGGCGCCGGGGCAATCGGTTCCCCCACTTCACGCGTCATCGTTCATCCCCTTCCACACGACCGCTCGACTATGAGCAGCGTCACCATGGAATGGACGATACGCGGGTGGTTGTATTCCGTCTAGACAAACAGATCGATTTGTAAAGTCATGTCTTGTCGGGGGCCGCGGCCCGGGCTCGGATGCCGAGCATCGAATGGCTGCGGCTGTAGGAGAAGTAGACGACGATGCCGATCGCCATCCACACCACGAAGCGCAGCCACGTTTCGACCGAGAGATTGAGCATCAGCCACACACAGGCGAGTACCGAGAGGATCGGCACCAGCGGCACCAGCGGAACCCGGAATCCGCGCGGGAGGTCAGGTCGAGTCCGCCGCAGGACGACCACGCCGATCGACACCAGCACGAACGCGAACAGGGTGCCGATGTTGACCATCTCTTCGAGGGTGCCGATGGGAAAGACCGCGGCGAGGACGCCGACGACCACGCCCACCAGGATCGTGATCCGGACCGGCGTGCCGTGCTTGCCGGTCGGCGCCAGCGACCTCGGCATCAGTCCGTCGCGCGACATCGCGAAGAGCACCCGGGTCTGCCCCAGCATCAGCACCATGACGACGGTGGTGAGACCGGCGAGCGCACCGAACGAGATGAGGTTCTTCGCCCAGTCCATCCCGTTGATCGCGAACGCCGTCGCGAGCGTCGAGTTGTCGCCGGCCAGGTCGGTGTAGTTCACCATGCCGGTGAGCACGAGCGAGACCGCAACGTACAGCACGGTCACGATCGCGAGGGAGCCGAGAATGCCGCGGGGCAAGGCCTTCTGCGGATCCTTCGTCTCCTCGGCTGTGGTGGCGACGACGTCGAAACCGATGAACGCGAAGAACACCAGGCTGGCCGCGGCGAGCAGGCCGTACCAGCCGAAGGTGCTCCCACCGGCACCGGTGATGTACGAGAACAGCGACTGGTGGATGCCCTGCCCGGTCGAACCGGGCTCGGACGGCGGAATGTACGGCGAGTAGTTCTCGCGCTTGATGTAGAACGCGCCGAGCACCACGACGAACAGGACGACGGCAACCTTGATCGCGGTGATGACCGCCGAGACCCGCGACGAGAGCTTGGTGCCGGTGGCGAGGAGCACCGTGATGATCGCGATGATCAGGACGGCGCCCCAGTCGACCTGGTGCGATCCGATGTGGAACACCGGGCTCGAACTGCCCAGTACCTCACCGAGATACAGCGACCAGCCCTTCGCGACCACCGATGCTGCCAGCGCGAACTCGAGGATGAGGTCCCAGCCGATGATCCACGCGACGAACTCGCCGAACGTGGCGTACGAGAATGTGTACGCGCTTCCCGCGACCGGAACCGTGGACGCGAACTCCGCATAGCACAGCGCGGCGAGCGCACACGCGATCGCCGCGAACACGAACGCGAGCGACACCGAAGGCCCGGCGACGTTGCCGGCGGTTCGCGCGGTGAGCGTGAAGATGCCGGCACCGATCACGACCGCGACACCGAACACCGTCAGGTCCCACGCGGTGAGGTCCTTGCGGAGCTTGGTCTCGGGCTCGTCCGTTTCGAGAATCGATTGTTCGACCGACTTGGCACGGAACAGCCCTGAGCGCGGATTCCGGGCACGCCCCGGAACAGCCTTCCGATCCGGTGTCGCCATCACTGCCTCCTCGGGAGGTGGGGATGGTCGACAGCCTATGCCGGGAGAACGGCGTCAGCACGGTTTCCGAAACGACTAGTCCACCGTGGCGCGGTACAGATCGGGTTCGATGTAGATCAGCCGAGCGGCCGGTACGGCGGCCCGGATACGGACCTCGGCTTCGTCGATCGCCGTCGCGACGTCCTCGATCCCGGAACCCGGCGCGATGCCCACCTTGGCCGCCACCAGGATCTCCTCGGGACCGAGGTACTGGGTGCGGCAGTGGATCACTCGATCGATCCGAACACCGTCGACGAGCGCGCTCAGGATCCGGTTCTCCTCGTCCTGGGTGGCCCCTTCACCGATCAGCAGGCTCTTCATCTCGATGATCAGGACGATCGCGATGATGCCCAGCAGCACACCGATGCACAGCGTTCCGATGCCGTCCCACACAGGGTCCCCGGTGAGCATCGTGAGTCCGACACCACCGAGCGCGAGCACGAGACCGATCAGTGCACCGGTGTCCTCGAGCAGGACGACGGGCAGTTCGGGCGTACGGGAGGTGCGGATGAAGCTCCACCAGCTCGCGTTGCCCTTGAGCGGACGCGATTCACCCATGGCGGTGACGAAGCTGTACGACTCGAGCGCGATCGCGACCAGCAGGATGACGACGGCCACGATCGGTGACGACAGGCCCTCGGGGTGCTGGATCTTGTGCACGCCCTCGTAGATCGCGAACAGCGAGCCCAGGGTGAACAGCACCAGGGCCACGACGAAGGAGTAGAAGTAGCGGTTGCGTCCGTAACCGAACTGGTGGAGCTTGTCGGCCTGCTTCTCGGCGCGGTTCTGCCCGAAGAGCAGCAGTCCCTGGTTGGACGTGTCGGCCACCGAGTGAACGGATTCCGCGAGCATCGACGACGACCCGGTGATCAGGAAGCCGGTGAATTTGGCCACCGCGATTCCCGCGTTCGCGGTCAGCGCCGCGAAGATCGCCTTCTTGCCCCCGTTTGCCGACACCGGCCACTCCTCTCGTCGATTTCGAGCGGCTCACACGCTACGGGATCACCCCGGAGACGGGCGAACCGCGCCGTCACGCCTCGACGATCCCCACACCGGCCCGGAACAGCTGCGTGCCCTCGGCGCACGCCTGGATGTGAACCTCGTTGTCCGAGGCGGAGATCCAGGCCGATGCGCCACGCTCGAGCATCAGCGACTGCGATCCACACCCCAGTTTCGCCGCGCCCGACGTGCACAGCACGATCTGCGGGCCGTCCGGCACGAAGGCCGTCGCCGCGCCCGCACCGCCCCCGGAGGCGTCGAGATCGATGCGGGACAACCGGAACTCCGGCGCCGGGGTCTCGTACGCCACCTCGCCGTCGCGATCGGTCGCCACGGGCGTCAGCACCGGGACGTCGACGGTGTCGAAGTCCAGGACGCGCAACAACTCCGGGACGTCGACGTGCTTCGGGGTGAGCCCGCCGCGCAGGACGTTGTCCGAGTTCGCCATGATCTCCACGGCCGTGCCGTGGAGGTACGCGTGGAGGTTTCCGGCATCGAGGAACAGACCCTGCCCCGGATCGAGAGTCACCCGGTTGAGCAGCAACGACGCCAGGACGCCGGCGTCACCGGGGTAGCCCTCGCTGAGTTCGAGCGCCGTCCTGGCCTCCTGTACGAACTCGATCCCACCGCTCTCGGCGTTCGACAGGTAGGCCACGCAGCCGTCGAGCACGGCCGGCAGCAGCGTCGCGAGAGCCTGCGCCGGCAACGTGATCCACGTGGTGAACAGCGCGCGCAGACCGCCCGAATCAGGTTGTCCCGCAAGTAGACCGACGTACGGTTCCAGTTCCGGGACGTCGAGGGCGTCGAGCAGCCGCACCGTCCGGTGCGGATCCCGGAATCCGGCGAGCGCCTCGAATCGGGTGAGTGCCACGACGAGTTCCGGCTTGTGGCTCGCGTCGCGATAGTTCCGTTCCGCCGAGTCGACCGGGATCCCCGACGCCTCCTCGCGAGCGAAGCCCTCACGCGCCTGCTCGGCGCTGGGGTGCGCCTGGAGCGACAACGGCTCCTCGGCCGCGAGCACCTTCAACAGGAACGGCAGATGCTCACCGAACTCGGCGACGCAACGCTCGCCGAGCTCCCGGGCCGGGGCAGCGTCGACGACGTCACGCAGGGAGCGGTCTCCGCCGTTCTCGATCACCCGCGCGGGATCTCCCGGATGGGCTCCCAGCCACAGTTCCGCCTCCGGATGCGCGCTGGGGCTCGGACGTCCGCACAGCTCCGCGAGCGCGGTCCGAGACCCCCATGCATAGGACCGGAGCGCACCTTCGAGTTGGCGCACTAGTTACCACCGATCAAACGTAGGTATGCCGCGCTCATCTCGAGGCGGCCGACGAGAACTGCAATCTGCTCGATCTCCGTGCGCGTGGCGGCCGGAACCGCCGGCGACGGGCCCGCAGATCCGGGCGGACCAGGCGGACTCGACGGTTCCGCCTGCTCCGATGCCGCGACGACGACGTCGGCGTCGGGCAGCACCGCGACCCTGCGATCGACGACAGGCCGGTCCGCCTCCGCGGACAAGACGAACACGCGCAGCGGCATGCCGGGCACCGGGCCGTCGAGCTGCTCGTCGTGGAAGAGCGGGTCGTACCCGGGCGGCATCGCGGTGGCCGACGAGCCGAAGCGCTGCACACCGGAGAGAACCCCCGGCAGGTCCGCGGCGGCGGTGACGGCGGCGCCGCACCGCAGCAGGATCTCGCTGCCGTGCCGTGCCAGGTGCGTGGTCACTCGAGTGTCACCGGCGAGGACGACGCGTCGGCCCTGCATCCGCGCCGCAAGCGACTTTGCGGGGTTGTGGAAGACCTCGTTGCGGGGGTGGTCGCGCAACGCCTCGTCGTCCAGAGCATCCGCGAGACGCCCCAGGTCGGGGCACACCTTCGCCGCACGCTCGGCGTCGATCGCGGTCAGGACCGCGAGGAAGGCCGCGAGGTACCGCAGCAGACCGTGATGGTGGGGAACCGCCACGCGTGGCGGGAGTACCGTTGCGCGACCCGCGCCCGCGGCCCGCAACGGGCCCTCGTCGGGGGCGGCGACCACTACCTCCGCGCCGCGCCGCAGCGCACGGTCGACGGACTCGACCAGCCGCGGGTCACCGGCGTCGTCGCCGGCCACCACCACGACGTCCAGAGGCCCGACCCACAGCGGGGTGTCCCCGCTTTCGACCAAGGGAATGCCGATCCGGCTACCGACCGCAGCAGTGACCAGTTCGGCGGCGCGGGAGGCCGGGCCTTCACCGGTGAC
Organism: Prescottella soli; assembly: GCF_040024445.1. Classification (NCBI taxonomy): domain Bacteria; kingdom Bacillati; phylum Actinomycetota; class Actinomycetes; order Mycobacteriales; family Nocardiaceae; genus Rhodococcus; species Rhodococcus (subgen. Prescottella) soli. Next base: position 4,629,373 of record NZ_CP157276.1, on the reverse strand, counting down.
GAGCACCACGCTGCGCGGTTGCAGACCCTGCAGGCGCGCGAAGCCGTCCTCCTCCACAGCTGCCTGGGTGGCGCGAATCTGCGCGCCACCGAGCGCCGCGAATCGGAGCGAGCCGTCGACGTCCGCGGCCAGCAGTGCATCGACGTCATCGAGATCGAGCAGAGACGACGGAGCTGTCATGACGGACACACCTCCCTTTCTCCCACTCCCTGTCCCCCCGACGAGTTCAGGTGACTCGAGTATCCCAGCAATTCACCGACTAGGCGCGGACAGCTGCGAGGATCTCGACGACGAGCGCGTCGACGTCCGCCGGCGTGCGCGCCTCGACGTTCAGCCGCAGCAGGGGCTCGGTGTTGGACGCGCGCAGGTTGAACCACGCGCCGTCCGCCAGATCGACGGTGACGCCGTCGAGGCGGTCGACGGACACCGCCCGATCCGCGAAGAGATCGACCACCGCGGCCGTGCGCTCGGCAGCATCGGCGACGGTCGAGTTGATCTCGCCGGACGCCGCGTAGCCCTCGTACGATTCCATCAGCGCCGACAGCGGGCGGTCCTGCTCGCCGAGCGCCGCGAGCACGTGCAGCGCCGCGAGCATGCCCGAGTCGGCACCCCAGAAGTCCCGGAAGTAGTAGTGCGCGGAGTGCTCGCCGCCGAACACCGCGCCGGTCTCGGCCATCTGCTGCTTGATGAACGAGTGGCCGACACGGGTGCGCACCGCGGTGCCGCCGAGCTTCTCGACCAGTTCGGGGACGAAACGGGACGTGATCAGGTTGTGGATGATCGTGCCGCCCGGCTCCTTCGCCAGCTCACGGTCCGCGACGAGCGCGGTCACCGCCGACGGCGACACCGGGTTGCCCTTCTCGTCGACGACGAAGCAGCGGTCGGCGTCACCGTCGAAGGCCAGGCCGATGTCGGCGCCGGTCTCGCGCACGTAGTTCTGCAGGTCCACCAGGTTGGCCGGATCCAGCGGGTTCGCCTCGTGGTTCGGGAAGCTGCCGTCGAGCTCGAAGTACAGCGGCAGGACGGTCACCGGCATCGGGCCGAACACGGCCGGCACGGTGTGTCCGCCCATGCCGTTGCCGGCGTCGACGGCGACCTTCAGCGGCCGCAGTTCGGCCAGGTTCACCAGCCCGCGCACGAAGCTCGCGTACTGCTCGAGCACGTCGTCCTCGCCGACGGTCCCGGCCGGGCCGTCGTACGCGGGGACGCCTTCGGCCACCTCGCGGGCGATCACGGCGAGGCCGGTGTCCTGACCGACGGGCTTGGCGCCGGCCCGGCAGAGCTTGATGCCGTTGTACTTGGCGGGGTTGTGGCTCGCAGTGAACATCGCACCCGGGCAGTCGAGCACTCCCGACGCGAAGTACAGCTGGTCGGTGGAGGCCAGGCCGATGTGGACGACGTCGAGGCCCTGCGCGGTCACGCCCTCCGCGAAGGCACGCGACAGCTCGGGTGACGAGTCGCGCATGTCGTGGCCGATCGCGATCCGCGTCACACGCTCGCCACCGGTCTGCTCGTCCCGCACCAGCCGGGCGAACGACGCGCCCACGTCGCGGACGAAGTCGGCATCGATCTGTTCGCCCACGACACCACGCACGTCGTAAGCCTTGATCACGGCATTCACGGATTCGACGGATCGAGCCACTGCTGGTTTCTCCTGCTGTTCGTTGATGCGACAGACGTTGTTCGTCCCACCGATTGGTCGACTCGGCCGGTTGCCCGACCGAGTCGCTCCACCGAGCCTAGTGGGGAGTGCCCCGACTGCGCTTCCTGAGCGAATTGTCGGGTTCTGTGAACCGCGCTCGAGCAGGGCGGGAACGCCGACGAGGCGCACCCGGTCAGGGCACGGGGAAGTACGAACCGCTCAGTTCGCGGGATCGGGCAGGACCCGGAGGTGACCGCGACGACCGGTGCGCGCGGTGGGCGGAGCCGACGGCGATACCGCACCGGGCCGTGACTCGGAGGAAGCGGAATCGGTGCGGGGGCGCTCGCCCAGTCCCGCCTCGCGGACGGCCTCGGCGAGCGCGGTGAGATCGTCCTCGTCGGGCGTGCTCGACGAGAATCCGCCCTCGTAGCGCACGAGTTCCCAGCCCTTGGGAGCGGTGATCCGCGAGGCGTGGGTCTCGCACAGGTCCCACGAATGCGGCTCCGCGACTGTGGCCAGGGGGCCGACGACGGCGGTGGAATCCGAATAGACGTACGTCAAGGTGGCGACAGCAGGGTTCTTGCACCCAGGTCGGCAGCATCGACGCAGTGATCTCACAAGCAAGGAGACTAGCCCCAACTTTCGAGTTGACCTACTCGGACACACCGATACACGGCGTCCGAACGGTGGATGAGAATGCGCCCGAGCCGACGGGACCGGTGACACGGCGGCGGTGTTGGACAGCCGCTGTAATGTCCCCTACATGGCCAGATCTCGTCGTCCCCGCCCGCTGACATCACGATCGGTCGCGCGGCGAGGCCGGGGCATCCGCGGCCCGCTCTTCCCGCCGGACCTGCCGGCGGCACGGACACGCGCAGAGAAGTTCGATCACCTGGTTCTGGGCGCGTTCGAACCGATCGACGCGCGCTGGCACGACCGCCTGACGAAACTCGACATCGCGGTCGACGACGTTCCCCGGATCCGGGCCATCGACCCGGACTCGGTGAACTGGCCGCCGGAAGTGGTCGCCGACGGACCGGTCCCGCTGTCGCGACTGATCCCGGCCGGCATCGATCGCCACGGGACCGCGACACGGGCGCGCATCGTGTTGTTCCGTCGCCCAATCGAGTTGCGCGCCAAGGACCCTCACGATCTCGAGGACCTCGTCCACGACGTGCTCGTCGAACAGGTGTCGACATATCTCGGGGTCGACCCCGAGGTGATCGACCCCGATCTACCCGGGGCCGACGACTAGTACCTGCGGACGCCTGGCGTCCGTCAGATGATTCCGCGCTTGAGGCGCCGGCGCTCACGCTCGGAGAGCCCACCCCAGATGCCGAATCGCTCGTCGTTCGAGAGTGCGTACTCGAGGCATTCTCCTCGGACCTCGCAGCCCATGCAGATGCGCTTGGCCTCGCGAGTGGACCCGCCCTTCTCCGGGAAGAAGGCCTCGGGGTCGGTCTGCGCGCACAGCGCGCGGTCCTGCCATTGCTCCTCGTCGGCCTCGAACATCGCGTCGAAACCTGGAATCAGACTCAGCTGGGGAACCGTGACCCCGAGCTCGTAGTCTTCGTAGCCGGCGCCTCCCGTTGCACCCGCATCAGAATCGGTCGGTACGTCGCCGACCACGCTCAGAGGAGTTTCGAACTCGTAGTGCTGGTAGGGCATCATCGCTCCGCCTCCTCACATGTATTTAGCGCAGAAAATGTGAATTCTTCTCGAATCGCGTTCTGCCGCTCCCACCCCGACAACCGTCCTGGCTCTCACTCGAACGATCGATCGAGCCGAGGGTCGCTCCAAGTGAACTCGCCCCTCGAACCTGGAATGACATACATGTGATTAGACATGCCCTGGCGTGTCGGGTCAAGCTGAAACGGAAAGTCGTCTACCATCCCACACCCCCCGAGCAGCGTGGTACAACTCGGCCGAAGAGACTGCGCCGAGTGGCATGCGACACCACCGCATAGGCTTCGAGTTGTGAATGTGACTGTATTGGTTGGCGGCGTCGGAGGGGCCCGTTTCCTCCAGGGAGTTCGAAGTCTGCTAGGCGGCACGACCGGAGACGGCATCCCCGGGGACCCGAATTCCCCCGCGGAGACCGACCATCGGATCACCGCCGTCGTCAACGTCGGCGACGACGTGTGGATGCACGGCCTGCGCATCTGCCCGGACCTCGACACCTGCATGTACACCCTGGGTGGGGGGATCGACCCGGAGCGCGGTTGGGGTCACATCGGCGAAACCTGGAATGCCAAAGAGGAACTCGCGGCGTACGGCGCCCAGCCCGACTGGTTCGGACTCGGCGACCGCGACATCGCGACGCACCTGATCCGCAGCCAGATGCTGCGCGCGGGATACCCACTCTCGGCCGTCACCGAGGCGCTGTGCAATCGCTGGAAGCCCGGTGTCGCACTGCTTCCGGTGACCGACGACCGCAGCGAGACCCACGTCGTCGTCACCGACCCCGACAGCGACACCGATTCCTCGGGGGAACAGCAGAAGGCGATCCACTTCCAGGAGTGGTGGGTCCGCTACCGGGCACAGATCCCGACGCACAGCTTCGCGTACATCGGTGCGGAGCAGGCGAAGCCGGCGCCGGGAGTGCTCGAGGCGATCGAGTCCGCCGACATCGTCCTACTGGCACCGTCGAATCCGGTCGTCAGCATCGGAGCGATCCTCGCGGTCCCCGGTATCCGCGGCGCACTGCGGACCACCAAGGCGAAGATCGTGGGCCTGTCCCCCATCATCGGCGGAAAGCCGTTGCGCGGCATGGCCGACGAATGCCTCGAGGTGATCGGCGTCGAGACGTCCGCGGAGGCGATCGGCCGCCACTACGGTGCACGGTCCGGCACCGGCATCCTCGACGGCTGGCTCGTCCACTCGACCGACGAGGCCGACGTCCCGGGCGTCGAGGTCCGCAGCGTGCCGCTGCTGATGACCGATCCCGAGGCCACCGCCGAGATGGTCCGCGCCGCATTCGATGTCGCCGGAGTGAGCTTGTGAGCGTGCGCGACCACGGTGCCGGACGGTCCATCGAGATCCTGCCCGTTCCGGGCCTGCCCGAGTTCCGGCCGGGTGACGACCTCGCCGCCGCGATCGTCAACGCCGCGCCGTGGCTCACCGACGGCGACGTGCTGGTCGTCACCAGCAAGGTGTTCTCGAAAGTGGAGGGGCGGATCGTGCAGTCCCCGACCGATCCCGACGAGCGCGACGCCGCCCGCCGCCTCCTGGTCGACCAGGAGGCGGTCCGGGTGGTGGCCCGCAAGGGACGGACCCTCATCACCGAGAACAAGCTCGGCATCGTGCAGGCCGCCTCGGGGATCGACGGATCGAACGTCGACGGCTCCGAATTGGCTCTGCTGCCGGAGGATCCGGACGGCAGTGCGCGGAAGTTGCGCGGGGACATCAAGTCTCGGCTCGGCATCGATGTCGCGGTCGTCGTGACGGACACCATGGGCCGGGCGTGGCGAATCGGTCAGATCGACGCGGCGATCGGCGCGGCGGGCATCCCGGTCCTGCACGCGTATGCGGGCGCCGTGGACAGCCAGGGCAACGAGCTGTTCGTGACCGAGGTCGCCGTCGCGGACGAGATCGCGGCCGCCGGCGACCTCGTCAAGGGCAAGCTCGGCGGGGTGCCCGTGGCCGTGGTCCGCGGGTTCGACCTCGAGGACGACGGGTCGAGTGCCGACAAGCTGATCCGTCGTGGTCCCGAGGACCTGTTCTGGCTCGGCACCGCGGAGTCGTTCGAGGTGGGCCGGCGCGAAGCGCTGCTGCTGCGTCGCTCGGTGCGCGAGTTCGCCGACGAACCGGTCGACCCGGACGCGCTGCGCGACTCGATCGCCGAAGCACTCACCGCGCCGGCGCCGCACCACACCCGCCCGGTGCGGTTCGTGTGGCTGCGCACCCCCGACGTCCGCCAGCGCCTGCTCGAGGCCATGCGCGACCGTTGGCGCGCGGACCTCGCGGCGGACGGGATGAGCGAGGAGCGGATCGAGCGACGAGTTGCCCGCGGCGACATTCTCTTCCGCGCGCCCGAGGTCGTGATCCCGTTCTGCGTGCCCGACGGCGCGCACGACTACCCGGACGAGCGCCGCACGCGTGCCGAGTCGACGATGTTCACGGTCGCGGTCGGCGCCGCGGTCCAGGGACTGCTGGTCTCGCTCGCCACGCGCGGCATCGGGAGCTGCTGGATCGGGTCGACGATCTTCGCCGCCGACACGGTCCGGGCCGAGCTGGCGCTGCCGGCGGACTGGCAGCCGCTCGGCGCGATCGCCGTCGGACATCCCACGGAACCGCTGACGCCCCGTGAACCACGGGTTCCGGGCGACGCGCTGCTGGAGCTGTAGATGACGGCACGATCACTGCACGCGTCGGCGCGTGAGGCCCTGACGAACTGGGACAGCGACTCCGAGGACGCGGAGTCGCTGCGGCACACGATGCTCGCGTTCCTCGACTCGGCACCCGACGGCTGCCTGCGCTCGCATGCGCCCGGGCACATCACGGCGTCGTCGCTGGTCCTCGACGAGGGCGGCGACCACGTGCTGCTGACGCTGCATCCGCGGGTAGGGCGGTGGATCCAGCTGGGCGGGCACTGCGAGGAGGGCGACGACACCGTCGTCGCGTCGGCCCTGCGGGAGGCGCGGGAGGAGTCGGGTATCGAGGGGCTGCGGATCGATCCGCGGCTGCTGTCCGCGCACACGCACCCGATCACGTGTTCGCTCGGCGTCCCGACCCGGCATCTGGATCTGCGGTTCCTGGTGCGGGCGCCCGGACCCGCGGCCACGGTGCCGATCGTGATCAGCGACGAGTCCCAGGATCTGCGCTGGTTCCCCGTCGACGATCTACCCGACGGCGCCGAGAAGGACACGATCGACCACCTGGTCCGGCTGGCCGCCGCGCGCTGAGCGCGGCGGCCGGCCCGACCGGCATGCTCAACGCAGCAGCGTCGCGCCGGTCGCCGCGACCACGTCGTCGACGCTGACGCCGGGCGCGGTCTCGACCAGGCGCAGGCCCTCGTCGGTGACGTCGAGCACGGCCATGTCGGTGATGATCCGCTGCACGCAGGCCCTGCCGGTGAGCGGGAGCGTGCACTCGTCGAGGATCTTGGGCTCGCCCTTCTTGGAGACGTGCTCCATCATCACGATGACCCGCTTCGCACCGTGGACGAGGTCCATCGCGCCGCCCATGCCCTTGACCATGTGGCCGGGGATCATCCAGTTGGCGAGGTCGCCCTTGGCGCTGACCTGCATCGCGCCGAGCACCGCGACGTCCACCTGGCCGCCGCGGATCATCCCGAAGGACTGCGACGAGTCGAAGTACGACGCGCCGGGCAGGACTGTGATGGTCTCCTTGCCGGCGTTGATGAGTTCGGGGTCCAGCTCGTCCTCGGTGGGGTACGGGCCCACCCCGAGCACACCGTTCTCCGAGTGCAGCACGACGGTGACGTCCTCGGGGATGTAGTTCGGCACGAGGGTCGGCATGCCGATGCCGAGGTTGACGTACTGCCCGTCGGACAGTTCCTGTGCGACCCGCGCGGCCATCTGCTCGCGCGTCAGCTTCTGTGCAACAACCTGAGTCATGCTCGTACCGTTCGCTTCTCGATTCCGACAGTGACCTTGCCCACGTGCACGACGCGCTGCACGTGGATGCCCGGGGTGTGGATCTGGTCGGGATCCAGCTCGCCCGGCTCGACGAGGTGCTCGACCTGCGCGATCGTGATGCGCCCCGACGCGGCGGCGGGCGGGTTGAAGTTGCGGGCGCTGCGCCGGTACACGAGGTTGCCGTGGCGGTCGCCCTTCCACGCGTGCACGAGCGCGTAGTCGGCGGCGATGCCGCGCTCCATGACGTACGTCGTGCCGTCGAACTCGCGAGTCTCCTTGACCGGGCTCGCGACGGCGACGCCGCCGCTGCCGTCGTAGCGACGCGGCAGCCCACCCTCGGCGACCTGTGTGCCGACGCCGGCCGGGGTGAAGAAGGCCGGGATGCCGGCGCCGCCCGCGCGCAGCCGCTCGGCAAGCGTGCCCTGCGGAGTCAACTCCACCTCGAGCTCGCCCGACAGGTACTGCCGCGCGAATTCCTTGTTGTCGCCCACGTACGAGCTGATGGTGCGTCGGATGCGGCCCTGCTCGAGCAGCACACCGAGCCCGAAGCCGTCGGTGCCGCAGTTGTTGCTCACCGTCTCGAGGTCCGTGGCGCCCTGGTCGAGGAGCGCGCCTATGAGGATCTCGGGCACCCCGACCAGGCCGAATCCGCCGACCGCGATGGTCGCGCCGTCCGGGATGTCGGCGACGGCCTCGGCCGCTGTGGCAATGACTTTGTCCATCATGGCGGCCAGCATACGGCGATCCGTGCGTATTGTGAACCCTCGTCCGCATAGCGAACAGAATTGCGGTCAGCCGTTGATTGCCGCACCCGGAGGCACTACGTTGTTCGTATAGCGTCACATCGTCCACATTGCGAACAGCCGTCTCGATTCCCCCTCACCTGTTCCCCAACGAGGTCTCACATGCTTCATCTGCCCCCGCAGTACCCGCCCGCCGGCGACGGCGTGAACGCGCCGCCGGACTTTCCCGACTACAAGACCACCAGCCTGCGCAGCCCGCGCCAGCCCCTGAAGCTGCTCCCGCAGCGGCTCGGTGAACTCACCGGACCGGTGTTCGGCGAGGACCGCGTCCGGCCCGGCGATGCCGATCTGACCATCGTCGACGGTGGCGAGGCCCAGGGCCAGCGGATCATCGTCCACGGCCGCGTGCTCGACGCGAACGGCAAGCCCGTCCCGAACACGCTGCTCGAGGTGTGGCAGGCCAACGCCGGCGGCCGCTACCGCCACACCGGCGACAACTGGCCCGCCCCGCTCGACCCGCACTTCGACGGTGTCGGCCGGTGCGTCACCGATGCGGACGGCCACTACACGTTCACCACGATCAAGCCGGGCGCGTACCCGTGGCGCAACCACGACAACGCCTGGCGGCCGTCGCACATCCACTTCTCGCTGTTCGGCCGGTCGTTCACGCAGCGCCTGGTGACGCAGATGTACTTCCCGGACGATCCGCTGTTCTTCCAGGACCCGATCTACAACGCGGTCCCCGCCGAGGCCCGGCACCGGATGGTCAGCGTCTTCGACTACGACGCGACCGTCGCCGACTGGGCGCTGGGCTTCCGTTTCGACATCGTCCTGCGCGGACGCGACGCCACCCCGTTCGAGGACGAGGATCACGATGACTGACACCGCCCCGCAGAACACTGCACCGATCTACGACGTCATCCCGGGCGACTTCACCACCGCCGAGTTCGGCGTCACCCCGTCCCAGACGGTGGGCCCCTACTGGCACATCGGCCTGCCCTGGGCGGACGGCCCCGACGCGGCTCCCGAAGGCACTCCGGGCCGGATCACGCTGCGCATCACCGTGATCGACGGCGACCGCGTGCCCGTCGCGGACGCGATGGTCGAGACGTGGCAGGCCGACGCGACGGGACGCTTCGCGCATCCGGACGACCCGCGCGGCGCCGCCGAGCCGGATCCTGCGGGATTTCGGGGCTTCGGCCGGGCCGGGGCCGACGAGACCGGCACCGCGACGATCCACACGGTCAAGCCGGGTGCGCTGCCGGCCGAGAACGATGCCGTCGAGGCCCCGCACGTGAACGTGGGCATCTTCGCCCGCGGCATGCTCGAGCGCCTGTACACACGGCTGTACTTCCCCGAGGACACCGACGCGCACGCCGTCGACCCGGTGCTGACGTCGCTGCCCGAGTCGCAGCGCCACAAGCTGGTCGCCCGCAAGACCGACGACGGCTACAGCCTCACGGTCTATGTTCAGGACAGCGATCCCGACGGTGTCGAGACGCCGTTCTTCGAGCTGTGATCAGGAGCCTCTCGTGACGTACACCCGCGGCGAACTGTTCGATCCCGTCTTCGGCGCAGACGAACTCGCCGAGGACATCTCGGACCGCGCGTGGGTGGGAGCCCTGCTCGAGGTGGAGGCCGCGCTCACCCGCGCGGCCGCCACCGTCGGCCTGGTGACCGCCGAGGACGCGGCGGCCGTGACCGCGGCGGCCACGCGACTGGCCGAGCCGGGCGGGATCGACATCGCCGACCTCGGCCGCCGGTCCGCGTCCGGCGGCAACCCGGTGATCCCGCTCGTGCGGATCCTGCGGGGCGCGTGCACACAGGACGGGGTGCCCGCCGCGGCGGTGCACGTCGGCGCGACCAGCCAGGACGTCATGGACTCCGCGCTGATGCTGTTGTCGCGCAGGGCCGGACGCAAGGTTCTCACCGACCTGCGGACCGCGGCCGACGCCGCCGCCGCACTTGCCGCCCGGCACCGGAGCACCCCCATGGTGGCGCGCACGCTCGGACAGCAGGCGCTGCCCACCACCTTCGGTGCGCTCGCCGTGTCGTGGTTCACCGGACTCGACGACGCAGTCGACGGCCTCGAGCAGGCGCTGTCGGCGCTGCCGGTCCAGTTCGGCGGCGCGGCAGGCACTCTGGCCGCCAGTGCACCCCACGGGCTCGACCTGGCCGACGCCTTCGCGGACGAACTCGGGCTGACCCGACAGGTCGTTCCCTGGCACACGACCCGCACCCCGGTCGCGGCGCTGGCCACGTCGTTGGGAATCGCGGCAGGGGCCGTGTCCAAGCCCGCCACCGACATCACGCTGATGGCGTCGACCGAGTTCGGTGAAGTGGCCGAGGACACCCCGGGCGGCTCGTCGGCCATGCCGCACAAGCAGAATCCCGTCGCCGCGATCACCGCGCGTGCCGCGGCGCGTCGGGTTCCGGGCCTCGTCTCGACGATCCTCTCGGCCATGGACCACGAGTTCGCCCGCGCGGCCGGTGCCTGGCACGCCGAGTGGGAGACGGTCACCGACCTGCTCCGGCTCACCGGAGGCGCGGCGCACCGACTCGCATCGAGCGTCGGCGGACTGCGTGTCGACGCGGACGCCATGGCCCGCAACCTCGCGATCACCGGCGGACTGATTCTCGCCGAGCGGGTGACCGGAGCGCTGTCCGAGCACACCGACGCGGCACGCGACATCGTGACCGCCGCAGCCGCGTCCGGCGTCCCGCTGGACCGGGCACCCGACATCACCGCCCACCTGTCGGCCGACACGCTCCGCGACCTGCTGGACCCGTCGCACTACCTCGGCCACGCCGTCGACCTCGTCGACCGTGCCCTCGCTTCCCGGGCGGCACGGCCCGCCCGCACCACCGGAGGACACCCATGACAGTGGACCTGCATTACGAGACACACGGCGACCCCGCCGCGCCCGCGGTCCTGCTGCTCGGCTCGCTGGGCTCGGACCTGCACATGTGGAACCCGCAGATCCACGCGCTGTCGAGTGGGCATCACGTGGTCGCCGTCGACCACCGCGGCCACGGCGGCTCCCCCGCCCCGGCCGGGCCGTACACGATCGCCGACCTCGGCGGCGACGTGATCGCGCTGCTCGACGGGCTCAGCCTGGACGCGGTGCACGTCGTCGGCCTCTCGCTCGGCGGCGCCGTCGCCCAGTGGGTCGCCGCACACCACCCGCAACGCGTGCGGACACTTACGGTGATGTGCACGTCGGCGCAGTTCGCGCCGGCGCAACCGTGGCTCGACCGTGCCGCGACCGTCCGCGCCGACGGCATCGCCTCGATCGCCGAATCCGTGGTCGGACGCTGGTTCACTCCCGAACTGGCGCAGCGTGATCCCGAGCTGGTGGCCCGCCACGTCGCGATGGTGTCGGGCAGCTCCGACGAGGGGTACGCCGCGTGCTGTGAGGCCCTGTCGCAGTGGGACGGGCGCGCCGACCTCGCGCGCATCGTCGCGCCGACGCTCGTGATCGCCGGCGAGCAGGACGGCCCCACCCCGCCGTCCGCGCTGCGGGCGATCGCCGACGGCATCGCCGGCGCCGAGTTCCACGTCGTCTCCCCCGGCGCGCACCTGGCCAACGTCGAGCAGGCCGGCCCCGTCACCCGTCTGATCGAGCGCCACGTCGCCGCAGCAACTCCGGTGGGCGTCGCCCGCCGCGCCGTGCACGACGTCGGAATGTCGGTGCGCCGCTCCGTCCTCGGCGACGCGCACGTCGACCGGGCGATCGCGGGCAGCACGCCGTTCACCGAGCCGTTCCAGGACTTCATCACCCGCACGGCGTGGGGCGACATCTGGGCCCGCGACGGCCTCGACCATCCCACCCGCCGCCTGCTCACCCTCGCGATCCTCACCGCGGTCGGCAACGAGCACGAACTCGACATGCACATCCGGGCCGCGCTGCGCGCCGGAATGGACCCGGACCAGCTCGTGGAAGTATTCCTGCACACCGCGGTGTACGCGGGTGTGCCGAACAGCAACCGGGCGTTCGCGCTCGGCAAGCAGGCGCTCGCCGACCTGGCGGGCGCCACCGAGGGGAGTACGTGATCGTGGCGAATACGAGTGGGACCGAATCGACCGGGTCCTCGACCGACTACGTGCAGTCGCTCGCGCGCGGGCTGTCCGTGATCAAGGCGTTCGACGCCGAGACCCCGCGCCGCACGCTCAGCGACGTGGCCCGCGCCACCGACCTCACTCGCGCGACCGCCCGTCGGTTCCTGCTCACCCTCACCGAACTCGGCTACGTCCGCACCGACGGCTCTGCCTTCTGGCTCACGCCGCGGGTGCTCGAACTCGGCTACAGCTACCTGTCGAGCCTGTCGCTGCCCGACATCGCCGGACCGCACCTCGAGGAGCTGTCCGACCGGGTCAGCGAATCGACCTCGGTGTCGATCCTCGACGACGGTGACGTTGTGTACGTCGCCCGCGTCCCGGTCCGGCGCATCATGACCGTCTCCATCACGATCGGCACCCGCTTCCCCGCGTTCGCGACGTCGATGGGTCGCGTGCTGTTGGCCGGGCTCAGTCCCGCCGACCTGGACGCCTACCTGGCGCGCGTCGAACTGACCCCGCTCACGGGGCGCACCATCGCGACGCCCGACGCGCTGCGCGCCGAACTCGACAAGATCCGGTCCGACGGATTCTGCGTCGTCGACCAGGAACTCGAGGAGGGCCTGCGGTCGCTGGCCGCACCCATCCGCGACCGGGACGGCACCGTCGTCGCAGCCGTGAACATCTCGACGCAGGCCGCTCGCTACACGTCGGAGGCCGTCTACGACACGCTCGTGCCCGCGGCCGTCGCGACCGCGGACGCCATCTCGGCGGACCTCGCCCGCACCCAGACACAATCGCCCTCGCCCCAAGGAAACAGACATGCCTGACGCAGTCATCTGCGAACCGCTCCGCACCCCCGTCGGCCGCTTCGGCGGCGTCTTCCGGGACATCGCACCCGAGGACCTCGCGGCCACCGTCATCACCGAACTCGTCTCGCGCACCGGCATTTCCGGCGCCTACATCGACGACGTGATCCTCGGTCAGGCCTCCCCCGGCGGCGAGGCCCCCGCGATCGGCCGCATCGCCGCCCTCAACGCCGGACTGGGCGTCGACGTCCCCGGCCTGCAGGTGGACCGCCGCTGCGGTTCCGGCCTGCAGGCGATCATCCAGGCCGTCATGCAGGTCCAGTCCGGCGGCAGCGACCTCGTCCTCGCCGGCGGTGTCGAGTCGATGAGCCAGGCCGAGTTCTACGCCACCGGCATGCGGTACGGCGTCCGCGGCGAGTCCCTCGCCCTCAACGACCGGCTGGCGCGGGCCCGCGTGACCGCCGGCGGCCGCAACTACCCCGTGCCCGGCGGCATGATCGAGACCGCCGAGAACCTGCGCGCCGAATTCTCCATCAGCCGCGAGGATCAGGACGCCCTGGCCGTCCAGTCGCACCAGCGTGCGGTCGCCGCGCAACGCAGCGGCGTCTTCGCGGAGGAGATCGTCCCGGTGACCGTCCCGCAGCGCAAGGGCGATCCGCTGATCGTCGACACCGACGAGCATCCGCGCGCCGACACCAGCCTCGAATCCCTCGCCAAGCTGCGCCCGATCCGCGGCAAGGTCGACCCCGAATCCACCGTCACCGCCGGCAACGCCAGCGGGCAGAACGACGGCGCCGCCATCGCGATCGTCACCACCCCGGAGAAGGCCGCGGCGCTCGGTCTGCGTCCCCTCGCGCGGCTCGCGAGCTGGGCCGTGGCCGGTGTACCGCCGCGCACAATGGGCATCGGCCCCGTCCCGTCGAGCGAGACGGCCCTGGGCCGACTGGATCTCACGCTCGCCGACATGGACGTCATCGAACTCAACGAGGCGTTCGCCGCCCAGGCCCTCGCGGTGACCCGCACCTGGGGCCTCGAACCCGACGATCCGCGCCTGAACCCCAACGGCTCGGGCATCTCGCTCGGCCACCCCGTGGGCGCGACCGGCGCCCGCATCCTCGCGACCCTGCTGCGCGAGATGGACCGACGCGAGGCCCGCTACGGCCTCGAGACGATGTGCATCGGCGGCGGCCAGGGCCTGGCGGCCGTGTTCGAACGCATCGCCTGACTCGGACACGACGAAGGCCTGCCCCGCGGATCACTCCGCGGGACAGGCCTTTTCGTCTTGCGGGGCGAGCGTCAGCGCGCGGTGGCCGCCTGCACGATCTCGTACATCTCGGCGATCGCGCGGGCGCAGTCACCCTTGGTGTACCCGAGCAGGGCGGTCTCGGCCGGATCGGTCTCGTACGCGATGGCATTGCCGCGGCCCTGCACGATGAAGCTGTCGGGCAGCAGCGGGTGCTCCTCGTTGCGCTCCTCGATGGTGCGGTTGCCGCCGGCGGCGTCGACGAGCATCTGGAAGTACTCGGTGAACGTCAGGTTCTGGTCGCCGATCAGGTACGCCTTGCCGGATTCGGCGCGGCGCAGCGCACCCCCGATCGCCTCGGCGAGCGAGCGCGCCGACATGTAGTTCGTGCCGCCGGCCGGCGCGAAGTCCGGGATCTGCGGCTCGTTGCCCGCGGCCCACGAGAACAGCTTGCGGTAGCGCTTGGCGGACACGCCGCTGATGGCGCCGAGGATCGACGGCGGGTTCAGCGTCGAGGCGTTGAAGTTCTCGTCGGCCAGCGCGCGGGCGCCCTCGTCGGCCGCCTTGCGGGCCGCCACGTACGGCATGGTCTCCGCGTACTCGGGCCGCAGGTGGTGGTAGTAGCTGCCGACCTGGACGAAGCGGGAGACCCCGGCCTCCTTGGCGAGTGCGGCGAAGCGCGGCACACCACCGGACTGCGTCTTCTCCCAGAACTCGGCCTCGTCGACATCGCGGCCCATGTGCCGGATGTCCTGGCCCGCGGCGAAGACGATGCCCTCGAACGGCGCCAACTGGTCGGCCGTGAACGTCTGCTCCGTGTAGTCGCCCAGCAGCACCGGGAAGTCCCGCACCGGGGAGTCGTCGGCGAGCGGGTTGCGCGCGGCGACGGTGACATCGTTGCCGGCCTCACGCAGGTGGAGTGCCGTGTGGGCACCGATCATTCCGGTGCCGCCGACGATCAGGATCTTCATGGAATGCCTCTTCTGTAGGTGGAGCGGTACAGCTCTCACGAACCTAAGGGCGACACCCCCACCTGCATCCCCCGTTTCTCACCGAGCGAGAAATCGGACCCGTCCGATCTCGGACGGTGCGCGGGTTCGGCCGGTCCCGCAACGATGCGGGGCCGGCCGAGCCCGTCCAGCCGCGACTCAGCCGAGCGGCGTACCCACGTAGTTCTCCGCGATCAGCGTGCGGCCGGCGACCGATCGGGTCACCATGTCGAGCTCGGCGACCTGACGCTTGTGATCGAAGCCCGACGCGTCGGGCAGGCGGTGCAGCATCGACGACATCCACCACGAGAAGTGCTGCGTGCGCCAGATCCGGGGCAGCACCGTCTCGGTGTACGCGTCGAGCCGGCCGCGGTTGCCGGTCTCGAAGAACTCGGCCATGCCCTTCGAGAGCACGCAGACGTCGGCGACGGCGAGGTTCAGGCCCTTGGCACCGGTCGGCGGGACGGTGTGCGCGGCGTCGCCGGCGAGGAACAGGTTGCCGTGCTGCATCGGCTCACACACGAAGCTGCGGAACTGCAGGATCGACTTCTCGAAGATCCGGCCGTCCTTGATCTCCGCCCCCTCGCCGTCCACCCGGGCGTGCAGTTCGGACCAGATGCGGTCGTCGGACCAGTTGTCCACCGAGTCGTCCGGGTCGACCTGCAGGTAGTGCCGCTGCACCTCCTGCGTGCGGGTGCTGATCAGCGCGAAGCCCCGCGGATGGTTGGCGTAGATGAGCTCCTCCGACGACGGCGGCGCCTCCGCGAGGATGCCGAACCACGCGAACGGGTACTGCCGGAAGTGGTCCTGCCGGATCGACGGCTCGGGAATCAGCTTGCGCGTCTGGGTGCGGGAGCCGTCGCAGCCGCCGACGAGCGCGCACTTGAGCGTCTGCGTGGTGCCGTCGGAGTCGGTGTAGGTGATGTACGGGTTGTCGGTGGTGTGGTCGTGCACCTCGACGTCGGAGACGCCGAACCGGATGTCGCCGCCGTCCGCGAGCCGCTTGGCGATGAGGTCCTTGAGCACCTCGTGCTGCGGGTAGACCGTGACGGCGCGGCCGTTCGTGAGCTCGTCGAACGCGATGCGGTGCCCGCGGCCGCCGAAGCGTAGTTCGATGCCGTGGTGCTCGAGGCCCTCGGCCTTGACCCGGTCACCGAGGCCGGTCTCGACCATGAGGTCGACGGTGTTCTGCTCGAGCACACCCGCCCGGATGGTGCCTTCCACTTCTTCCCTGGTCCGGGCCTCGAGAACCACGGATTCGATGCCCCGCAAGTGCAGCAGGTGGGACAGCATCAGTCCGGCCGGGCCGGCGCCGACGATGCCGACCTGGGTGCTCGAAATGGTCATGGTCATCTCCTCGGTAGATCGTGATCGCCAACACTGTCCCGGCGTTCCGACCGAGGCGACAGACGGACTTTCACTCAGTGAAAGACGAATCCGGGAACGAGACGTGCGTCACGCGAGATTGCGCGAGATTCCCCGCGCCGCGGCCCGCAGCGCGGGGATCAGCGGCGCGGGATCGGCGGCCGCGCCGACCACGACGGAGATCGACGCGACCACGTCGCCGCCGGGGCGCAGGATCGGCGCCGCGACCGCCAGCGTGCCGATGTTCAGGTGCTCGCGGCACACGATGAACCCGGTCCGGCGGATCTCGTCGAGGGTCTGCCGCAGCCGGTGCTCCGCCGTGATGGTGTTGGGCGTGAACCGCTCGAGCCCCGCGGCCAGCACCTCGCCGAGCAGCCCCGGGCCGCCGTGCGCGAGGAGCACGAGACCGCCGCTCGACGCGTGCAGCGGCAGGCGGCCACCGGCTCGGCCGACCACCGCCACCGCACCCCGCGCCGACAGCCGTTCCACGTAGAGGGCCTCGAGCCCGTCCCGGACGATCAACTGCACGTTCTCGCGGGTCGCCTCGTAGAGGTCTTCGAGGTACGGCATGGCCACCTGACGCAGGCCGTGCGCGCGTGGCGCGAGTGCCCCCAGCTCCCACAGCCGGACACCGATCTCGTACCGCCCCTCGCCGTCGCGTTCGAGGGCACCGTGCTCCACGAGTTGCGCACACAGCCGGTGCACGGTCGGGAGCGGAAGCCCGGTGCGGCGGCTCAGCTCCGACTGCGTCAGCCGGGGCCGCTCGGCCGAGAAGGTGTCGAGCACATGAAATGCCCGTCCGAGCATGCTGCGGCCGGATTCGTTCGCGTCACTCACCCGTCCAGTGTCGCCGCCCGGCGCCCGCACGGACGCCAGGCGGGGCTATATCAGACCCAGAGGTCTGCAGTTTGACTTTGCCGTGTGATCCAACCAACAATTGCCGCGTTCTTGAAATGAACGGTGGTTCGCATTGCGAACACCTTGGGCTTCTGGAGATCGAATGAGCACCATCGAACGACCCGCGACACGCCGTCGAGCCGCGATGTGGGTCGCCCCGCTGTGTTGGATCGCCGTCCTCCTCGACGGATTCGATCTCGTAGTCCTGGGTGCGGTCATCCCGTCGCTGCGCGAGTACGGCGACTGGAACCTCAGCACCAGCGCGATCACCACGATCTCGACGTTCGGCCTGATCGGCATGACGATCGGCGCGCTCATCATCGGCACCCTCACCGACGTCATCGGCCGCCGCCGGGCGCTGATCTACGCGGTCGCCGCCTTCTCGGTGCTGACGCTGCTGTGCGCGGTCGCCCCCAACCCGTTCGTCTTCGGTCTGCTGCGCTTCCTCGCCGGCATCGGGCTCGGCGGCTGCCTGCCGACCGCGTTGGCTCTGGTCAACGAGTTTTCGAAGAAGCAGGGCGGCGGTTCCGCGTCGACGATGCTCATGACCGGTTACCACGTCGGCGCCGTGGCCACCGCGGCTCTCGCCCTCGTGCTGATCGACCCGTTCGGCTGGCACTCCATGTTCGTCGTCGGCGCCGCGCCCGCGCTCGTGCTGATCCCGCTGATGATCCGGTACCTGCCCGAATCGCCGTCGTACCTGCTCTCCAAGGGCCGTCGGGACGAGGCAGAGAGCATCGCCGCGCAGTACGGCTTCGAGCTCGAGGCGACACCGGCCGCCGACGCGCCCGTCGCGACGGCCACCGACCCGGTGCGCACGCTGTTCTCCGCGAAGTTCCTGCGCAACAGCATCGCCATCTGGGTCACCTCGTTCATGGGCCTGCTGCTGGTCTACGGCCTCAACACGTGGCTGCCGACGATCATGCGCGAGGCCGGCTACGAACTCGGCGCCGCCCTGACCTTCCTGCTCGTCCTCAACGCGGGCGCCGTCGTCGGACTCCTGATCGCCGGCCGCGTCGCCGACAAGGTCGGCCCGCGCACCGCCGCCATCGTGTGGTTCGCCGGTGCCGCCCTGTTCCTCGCGCTGCTCAGCATCAAGGTCTCGGCCGGCATCTACGTCATGGTCTTCCTGGCCGGCTGCTTCGTGTTCAGCGCACAGGTGCTCGTGTACGCCTTCACCAGCGCCAACCACCCCGCGAACATCCGCGCGACCGGCCTGGGGTGGTCGGCGGGCGTCGGCCGCGTGGGTGCCATCTGCGGCCCGATCCTCGGCGGCGCGCTGCTCGGCGCCGGGTACGCGGTGCCGTGGGGCTTCTACGCCTTCGCGCTCGTCGGCCTGATCGGCCTGGTCGCTATCTCCTCGACCCGGAACCTCGGCACCGACTGACGACACCCGACGACGACGAAAGGCCGACCGGATTCTTCCGGTCGGCCTTTCGTCGTCAGTGGACGGGCGTCAGCGTATGGGGGCGAGGGCGGGCCGCTTGGCGGTGACGCCGTCACCCGACGACGTGCCACGCACCCGACGTCCGATCCACGGGATCAGGAACTCCCTCGTCCACTTCAGGTCCGCGCTGCGCCGCGACGCCTTGTCGGTGAGCAGGTCCGGGCCGAGCGAATCCATCACGATGTGATGCTCGACGCCGAGGGTCTCGAGAACGCGGATCGCCATGTTCTGGTGACCCGGGGTCGACATGTGCAACCGATCCCAGTCCCACATGCGCAGGTCCTGGTACTCGTCGAACCGCCAGAAGTCGACGACCCTCGCGCCGTGCCGGTCGGCGACCTCGCGGACCAGCTCGTTGTAGATCGCCGAACGTCCCCGGAGCTTGCCGAACACCGTCGCCCAGCCGGCGTCGTACGCCGTCCACACCAGCACGGTGGCCCCGGTGGCGGCGAGCTTGCCGATCGCCTCGTCGTAGCGCGCGACCAGCGCGTCGATGTCGATCTTTGGACGCATGAAGTCGTTGCCGCCGGCGTAGATGGTCACCAGGTCGGGCTCGAGCGCGATCGCCGCGTCGAGCTGCTCGTCGACGATCGGCCCCAGCAGCCGGCCCCGGATGGCGAGGTTGGCGTACCCGAAGTCGGCGCTGCGCTGGGCGAGTTCCTCTGCCACCCGGTCCGCCCAGCCACGCAGGCCGTTCGGGCGGGTCGGGTCGGGGTCGCCGACGCCCTCGGTGAACGAGTCACCCAGGGCGACGTACCTGTGGAATACGGGTTCCTGCGACATCATGCCCCCAGTATTTCAGTAGCAGAGCTAAAGAAGCCGGATCCGTGCGCAATCACACGTCGGTGCTGAACCGCACGCCGCCGTCCGGGAGCGCGACGCCGGGCCACACCCGGGCACCGCTGATCAGTTCGCACCGGGCACCGATGTCCGCGCCGTCACCGATCACCGCGTCGCGCACCAGCGCACGCGGACCGATGCGGGCGCCGAAGCCGATGATCGACCGCTCGATCACCGCGCCGGCCTCCACCTGCGCGCCGTCGAACAGCACCGCGCCGTCGAGGCGGGCGCCCGCGCCGACCTCGGCGCCGCGGCCGACGACGGTGCCGCCGATCAGCAGCGCGCCGGGCGCCACACCGGCGCCGGGGTGGACGAGCGACTCGCCGCGCGGACCGTCGAGGGCGGGCGACGGCGCGATGCCGCGCACCAGATCCGCGGAGCCACGCACGAAGTCGTCGGGGGTGCCCATGTCGCGCCAGTAGGAGCTGTCGACGTGACCGAACACGCGCGCCCCGTCGGTGAGCAGCGCGGGGAACACCTCGCGCTCGACCGAGACCGGGCGATCCGACGGGATCTTCTCGATGATCTCGCGGCGGAACACGTAGCAGCCCGCGTTGATCTGGTCGGTCGGCGGATCCTGCGTCTTCTCGAGGAACGCCTTCACACGGCCGTCGTCGTCGGTGGGCACACAACCGAAGGCGCGGGGATCGCCGACCCGCACGAGGTGCAGGGTGACGTCCGCGTTGGTCCGGTGGTGGGTGTCGAGGACGGCGCCCAGATCGGTGCCGCCCAGGACGTCGCCGTTGAAGACCATGATGTTGTCGGCCCGCAGGCTGGGCAGCACGTTGCGGATACCGCCGCCGGTGCCCATCGGCTCGACCTCGGTGACGTACTCGATCTCGAGTCCCAGGTCGCTGCCGTCGCCGAAGTGCTCCTCGAAGACCTCGGCCTTGAACGAGGTGCCGAGCACGACGTGCGTGATGCCGGCCTGCTTGATGCGAGCGAGCAGGTGCGTCAGGAAGGGGACGCCCGCGGTGGGGAGCATCGGCTTGGGCGCGGACAGCGTCAGCGGACGCAGTCGGGTGCCCTGGCCTCCCACCAGAATGACGGCATCGGTCGCCGAAGCAGTTGTCATGCTTTCCCCTCAATCTCGATTTCTCGACGCTCGTCGGCGCTGCGCCGACGAACGGCAGCCGCGACCGCGAGTTTTGAACGCAGGGCGAGTCCGCCCCGCAGCGCCCACCGCAGCGGTGCCTGCCACCACGCAGGATGACGGTCGGCCTGGAAGCGGTAGGCGCTCTGATGATGGGCGGGCAGCATCAACTCGGGATGCCGGCCCGCGGCGTGCCCCTTGGCGTGGGTCACCTCGGCCGACGGCACGAAGATGTTGAGCCAGCCCGCCTTGCCGAGCCGGTCCCCCAGGTCGACGTCCTCCATGTACATGAAGTAGCGCGAGTCGAATCCGTCGATCGAGTCGAAGGCGGCCCGGCGCAGCAGCAGGCACGAGCCCGACAGCCAGCCCGCCGAGCGCTCGGTGATCGTCTCGTTCTCCTGGCGGTACGCCTGCGTCCACGGGTTGGACGGCCACACCGAGCCGAGGACGGCGTGCCCGGCGCCGGAGACCAGGTCGGGCACCCGCCGCGCCGACGGATACACACTCCCGTCGGGCTCGCGGACCATCGGGCCGAGGGCACCGGCCCGCGGCCACCGCTCCGCCGCGGCCAGAAGTTGGTCGATGGAACCCGGCGACCAGCGCACGTCGGGATTGACGACGACGACGAACTCGATGTCGCGGTCGACCTCGGCGACGGCGCGGTTGATCGCACCGCCGTAGCCGATGTTTCCACCCGTGCGCAGCAGCCGGACGTGATCGTGAGCAGCCGCGGCAGCCTCGGGTGCACCGTCGGTGGACCCGTTGTCTGCCAGGATGACCTGCGGATTCTCGACAGTCGCGTCGGCCAGCGTGCTCAGGAAATGCTCCAGATGCTCGCCGGGCGAGTAGGTCACCGTCACCACGGCCAGCTTCGAACTCACGCGGGCAAGCGTAGCCCGAAAGCCCGCTTCGTCCTCACTCGAGCCGCGACAGCGCGTCGGCCAGAGCGTCCCGCCAGGGTCGCAACGGCGTCAGTCCGGCGGCCGCCCACGCCGTCGGCGAGAGCACCGAGTACGACGGCCGCGGCGCCGGGCGCACGAACTCCGCACTGGTGCAGGGCAACACGCGCTCGGGGTCGGCGCCGACCCCGGCGAACACCGCGCGGGCCAGGTCGAACCACGTCGCGGAGCCGGTGTTGGTCGCATGCAGCGTCGTGACGCCCGTCGCACCCGTGACCCCGGTGCGGGCGAGTTCGAACAGCCCGGCCGCCAGATCCGCCGAGTACGTGGGCGAGCCCGTCTGGTCGTTCACGACCTGGACGGTGTCGCGCTCGCGTTCGAGCCGCAGCATCGTCGCCACGAAGTCGTTGCCCGCGCCGGTGTACACCCATGCCGTCCGGACGATCTGCGCGTTCGGCGACACCTCGTGGATCGCCCGCTCGCCGGCGAGCTTGGTCCGCCCGTACGCGGTCCTCGGACCGGTCGGAGCATCCGGCTCGTACGGTGTGTGCGCGTCACCGGCGAACACGTAGTCGGTCGAGACGTGGACCAGGCGCGCACCCGCTCGCGCACACGCCGACGCCAGGTTCCGCACCCCGATCTCGTTGACCGCCGCGGCGGCCTCCTCGTCGGACTCGGCCGCGTCGACCGCCGTGTACGCCGCGCAGTTGACGACCACCGAATCCGGCCGGACCCACGAGTCCACGGCACCGCGATCGGTGATGTCGAGTTCGGCAGAGCCCACTGCGGATACGGGGACGTCGGCGGATTCCGCGCACCGCAGCAACTGGCTTCCCAGCTGTCCCCGCGCGCCCGTCACAAGAAGAGTCGTCACAGCTGCCGAGTCTGGCACGCCGGACAGCTGTATCGCGTGCCGAGCGGAGAAGACCAGTAGCCTTGACGACAGTATGAAAACCGACCGTCATGGAGGCGCACACGTGCCGCAGGAGCCCACCACACGGGAGGTGCCGAGACTGCCTGCCCGGGTCTCGCGCATCCAGATCGCCATCGCGATTGCGGCGGTCCTCGTGCTCGTGGTCACCGGATTCGCCTGGCGCAGTGTCGATTCGCTGCGGTCGAGCCTCGCCACGGCCGGCGGACTCGGACTGGGTGGAGGCAAGGACGGCGCCGTCGACATCCTCCTCGTGGGTACCGACAGTCGCACCGACGCCCACGGAAATCCCCTCAGTCAATCCGAGCTCGCCGCGCTGCGCGCCGGCGACGAGGTGGCGTCCAACACCGACACGATCGTCCTCGTCCGGGTCCCCAACGACGGCGGTTCCGCCACCGCCATCTCCATCCCCCGCGACGCGTACGTCGAGGTGCCCGGGATCGGGATGTCGAAGATCAACGCGGCCTACGGCGCCACCAAGGAGATCGAACGACAGAAGCTGATCGAGGACGGCAAGTCGGACGCCACGGCCGACAAGGAATCCACCCAAGCCGGCCGCGAGGCGCTCATCAAGTCGGTCGCGAAGCTCACCGGCATCACCGTCGACCACTACGCGGAGATCGGCCTGCTCGGATTCGTTCTGCTCACGGACGCCGTCGGCGGCGTCGACGTGTGCCTCAACGCGCCTGTCGACGAACCGCTCTCGGGTGCCAAGTTCCCGGCCGGCGAGCAGAAGCTGAGCGGCTCCGACGCCCTCAGCTTCGTCCGCCAGCGTCACGACCTGCCCCGCGGTGACCTCGATCGGATCGTCCGGCAGCAGGTGTTCATGGCGTCCCTGGTCCAGCAGGTGCTGAGCGCGAAGACACTCACCAACCCCAGCAAGCTGAACCAGCTGACCGCGGCCGTCCAGCGGTCCGTGGTGCTCGACTCCGACTGGGACATCATCGATTTCGCCACCCAACTGCAGGGCCTCGCGGGCGGCGCCGTCAAGTTCGAGACCGTCCCGGTCGTCGACATCAACGCCATGACCGACTACGGCGAGTCGATCGTCCAGGTCGACCCCAAGGCCGTCCGCAAGTACGTCGCCGGACTCGTCGGCGAGGACCCGGCGGACGACGCCGAGACGACCACCTCGGCGGTCCCGACGACGATGCCCGACATCGACGTCTCCTCCATCACCGTCGACGTCGCCAACGACAGCAGCATCGGTGGCCTCGCCGCGAACGCCGCCACCATCCTCGAGAACAAGGGTTTCGGCCTCGGCAACGTCGGCAACAACACCGGCAAGTCCGTCACGCGAACCACGGTGTTCGCGAACAAGTCCGGTAGCAAGGCCGCGCAGGCCGTCTCCGTGACGCTCGGCGGGCTGCCGGTCGAAACCGACTCCTCCCTCGCGTCGGGCGAGGTCCGCGTCGTCCTCGCCGGTGACTACAAGAGCCCGTCCGGGTCCTCGTCGTCCGGCGCGGCCTCGGACGGCATTTCGAGCGCCGGTACCTCGCCCACCCCCGTCGAACCCGGTCCCCCGATCGACGCGGGGAACAAGGGTCCGCGCTGTGTCAATTGACGGGATGCGTGTCTCGGACGGAACCACGAAGTGGCTGAAGGACTTTCTGGTCGCCTGGTACGGCGGTCGAAGCCCCGGGTACGGCTCCCCCGACGCCGACCTGCCGGCGTCCCTGCCGTCCGCGTTGAGGGAGCTGTACGCCTTCGCGGGCCGTTGGCCGAGTCGGGATCCCGAAGAACACCTGCCGGACTCGCCGATGATCTTCCAGCACCAGGACGCGCTCGTTCGCGCGGCCGACCTGGCGACGAACGGCGGCACCATCGACTTCCTGCGCGAGAACCAGGACAGCTGGACCTGCCGGGTGGCGGCCGGGACGGATACATCGGCCGTGTTCAGCAATGCGCACTGGATGTGGGATGACGTCGACACGGACGACTATGTCGAACTCGCCCCGACGCTGGAGCATTTCCTGACGTCGTTCGTGCTGCAGGAGACCGTGATGGGCTGCCGCAACCTGGTCGTCGCCGACAACGCGACGGCACTGGCCGCGTCGGGCCTGCCGGATCGAGCCACGCCGCTGTGGCTGCAGGGTTGGTACGTGTTCGACGAACCCACCCACAGTTTCTGGCGGTCCGGACCGTTTCTCCTGGCCGAGATCACCGGAACCCACTGGGTCGGATGGAACGAGGGGTCGGCCCGGCTTCCCGCCGAGCTGACGTTCGACAGGGTTCGATAGGGACCCCCCAACCGTCCCCTAATCGCCCCCTAATCTGCGGCCGATCCCTCCCCTCGACCGCACAGCGCACGATCCAATCACTCTCGACACCAACCGGTGTCGACCTGGATCGAGTGACACACAGGAGCACATCATGTCCTTCTCCGCTCTCTTCTCGGCACTGCTGTCCGCGATGTTCGGCGCCGACTTCGGACTCGGCTCGGACGGCGGTTCGATCGGCTCCAGCGCAGGGGCGAACGGTGGCGCCAACGGTGGCGCCAACGGTGGGTTCAACTTCGGATCCTGACATCCGACCGACTCCGGTAGCCGCGGCCTCGTGAGGCCACGGTCCACGCAGGCGGGACACCGATGGCCGTGTCCCGCCTGCGCACGGGGAACCAGCCGACACGAATCGACGCCGTCGAAGTAGATTGGCCAGTGCTGTCGATCTGCACTGCGACTCGACGTTCGCATCTCGTGAAAGAACGGAAGACCCCGTGCCCAACCTGACCACCGCGCTGCTCGATCCGATCCTCGCCACCGACCCGGCCGGCCCGCGAATCACGTACTACGACGACGCCACCGGTGAGCGCATCGAGCTGTCGGCGGTGACCCTGGCAAACTGGGCCGCGAAGACCGCGAACTTCCTGTGCGACGAGTTCGCGCTGATGCCCGACGCCCGGGTGTCGGTGCTGTTGCCCGCGCACTGGCAGACCGCCGCCGTCCTCCTCGGTGCATGGTGGGCGGGGCTCGAGGTGACGCTCGACGCCGACCCCGACGCGGACGCCGCACTCGTCACCGTCGACCGCCTCGACGACGTCGCCGACGCCCCCGAGGTCGCGGTGCTCTCACTCGACGCGTTCGGCCGCCCGGTTCCCGACCTGCCCATCGGGGTCACCGACTACGCGACGGCGGTGCGCGTGCACGGCGACCAGTTCCGCGCCGTGGGCGCCGGTTCCGCCGCGCTCGACGGGCGCGCGATCGACGACGTCCTCGCGTCGGCCCGCGCCGTCGCCGCCGAGCAGAACGTGACCGGCGCGGACCGGGTGCTCTCGACGCGCACGTGGACGACTGCCGACCAGTTGATCGCGGGACTCGTCTCGGTGCTCGCGGTCGGCGCCTCGCTGGTGCAGGTCTCCAACTCCGACGACGCCGCCCTCGCCCGCCGAGTCGACTCCGAGAAGGTCACCGCTCGACTCGGGGCATAGCCACCGTCCACGAGAGGCCCGGGTCGGCATCGCCTGCCGAACCCGGGCCTCTCGTGTCGTCCTCACGACCTCACGCCAGCGCGGCCACCGGAGCCGTCCCGGCCGCCCGCCGCGCCGGGAGCAGCGCCGCGATCATGCCGGCCGCGCCGCCGCCCACCACGATCGCGGCGAGCGTCGCCCACGGCAGCGCGTTCAGCACGACGTCGTCGAATCCGAACACCGACGCCGATCCGGTGATGCCGAACACCAGGCCCAGGGCCACACCGAGCGCCGACGCCACGCCCGCGATCAGCAGCGCCTCCCACAGCAGCAGCGACCGCAGCCCCGACCGGGTCAGGCCCAGCGCCCGCAGCAGCCCGGACTCGCGGCGGCGTTCGAGCACCGACAGCGCCATCGTGTTGCCGACACCGATCAGCGCGATCACCACCGCCACCGACAGCAGGCCGGCGACGATCAGCAGCAGCGTGTCGAGGATCGAGTCCAGCGTCGCGCGCATCACGAGCGACCCGCCGACGTCGCTGCCCGGGGCCGACTGCTCTGCGAGCGAAGTGATCTCGTCCTGCACCGCGCGACTGTCGGCTCCGTCGTCGAGCCGGATCCACACCTGGTCCTGCGTCACCTGCGACGACAGCGCCGCGAGGATCTGCGCGTCGGCCAGCACGGGGGTGCCGAACTCGGCGCTGCCGACCGTCAGTTCGGCGCGGCCGGAGTTGCCGGTGAGCGACACCGTGTCGCCGTCCGCGAGGCCGAACGCCTGGCGCTCGTCCGGCCCGACCAGCAGTTGCCGCGGACCCGGCAGGTCGATGTCGGTGCGCAGCGTCGCACGGACAGCGGCGACGTCCACGCCGGTGACCGTGAGGGTGCGCCCGTCCGGCAGGGCGAGGTCGGCGGCGCCCAGGGGCGCGACCGCCGCGACGCCGTCCAGGCCCCGCACGCGATCGGCCAGATCGGCCGGCAGTCCCGCGGACCCCGCGGTGCTGATGCTCACGTCCACCGGGAACTGGTCGTCGACGGCGCCGGGCGCGCTGGCCTTGGTCACCGCGATCCCGACGACGAGGGTGCTGGTGAGCGTGACACCGATCAGCAGCGCCGTCGCGGTCGCCGCGGTGCGGCGCGGGTTGCGCCCGGCATTGCCCGCCGCCAACTCGCCCACCGGGCCGCCCAGACGTGCCACCAGAGCACCCACCCGGGAGACCACCGCCGGGATGATCCGCTGTCCGAGGATCACGATCGCCACGAACGTGAGCAGCCCGCCGAGGCAGGCGATCATCACCTGAGCGGACGCGACACCGATCCCGAGGATGCCGGCGCCCACGGCGAGCGCGAGGCCGCCGCCGATCCGCCGGGTCCGCGACACCACCAGCGCTTCCGGCGCGGATTCCAGCGGCTGCAGCGCGGCCAGCGGTGCCACCCGCGTGGCCGCCCGGCCGGGAGCCGACGCCGCCACCATCGTCATCGCGATACCCACCACGAGGCCGACCAGCACCGTCACCGGCGTCACGCTCAGGTCCTGCAACGGGATCGGCACGTCGGCCGCCGTCGCGATCTGCGCCACCAGCCAGGCGGCGGCGACACCCAGGCCGACACCGAGCACCGACGCCACCGCGCCGACACCGGCCGCCTCGACCCGCACACTGCGCCGGACCTGCGCGGCCGTCGCGCCCACGCAGCGCAGCAGCGCCAGTTCCTGGGTACGCGCGGCGAGCAGGACCGCGAACGTGTTGGCGATGACGAGCCCCGCGACGACGACCGCGATCGCGCCGAACGCGAGCAGCACGCTCGCCAGGACGTCGGAGCCGCCGAGGAAGCGCTGCGACTCCAGCTCCGCCTGCCGGACACCGGTTTCCACCGTGACATCGGCGGGCAACATCGAGCCCACCCGCTGGGCCAGCTGCTCCTGCGACAGGGTGCCGTCACCGGCGACGCGGATCTCCCGCACCGTCGCGCCCGACTCCCACTGCCCCAGCTGCGCCGGCGTCACGAAGACGGTCGTGCCGTTCATGCTCTGCGCCGTGCCCGAGAGATCGACGGTGCCGACCACCTTCGCGGTCTCCGTCGTCGGCGTGTCACGCCCCAGCACCGTCACCGTCAGGTCGGTCCCGACCGGGATACCCGACCCCGACCCGACCGCGACCTCGCCCAGCGTCTCCGGGAACCGGCCGTCCTGCAACTTCTGCCAACGCAGCCCGGGATCCTGCGACAGCGACAGCGCCGACCCGTACGACGAGCCCTCCCCGTCGCGCCGCACCTTCACACCGGCCGAGCTGTCCTCGGCGACCGCCCGCACGCCCGGGATCGCCGCGACCGTCGCCGGGTCGACGGTGCCGGTGACGACCACGTCCGTCGTCGCGTACTGTCCGGCAAGCGAATTCGTCACACCCGCGTCCAGCGTCGAGTTCAACGTCAGCGTCGCCACGACGAACGCGACCGAGATCACGCCGGCGAGCACCGACGCGAGATACCGCCCCGCGTGGGCGCGCATCTGTGCCCAGGCCAGCCCGCGCATCAGCGGGTCCGGTTCAGGTCGTCGGCGCCGAGCGAACGCATCGTCTCGATCACCGAATCGGTGGTGGGGCGGTCGATCTCCCCGGCGATGCTGCCGTCGGCGATCAGTACCACCCGGTCGGCGTACGACGCCGCGACCGGATCGTGCGTCACCATGACGACCGTCTGCCCGGTCTCCCGGACGCTCGTGCGTAGCAGGTCGAGAACCTCGGCGCCGGTGCGGGAATCGAGGTTTCCGGTGGGCTCGTCGGCGAAGACGACGTCGGGCTGCGGCAGCAGCGCCCGCGCGACAGCGACACGCTGCTGCTGTCCGCCGGACAGCTCGTGGGGGCGATGTCCCAGGCGGTCGGTCAGCCCCAGGCGGCGCACCACCTCGTCCCGCCAACCGCGTTCGGGTGCCCTGCCCGCCAGCCGCATCGGCAGCAGCATGTTCTCCTCGGCCGACAGCACCGGCAGCAGGTTGAACGCCTGGAACACGAACCCGATCCGCTCCCGGCGCAGCTCGGTCAGCTCACGGTCGCCCAGCGAGGTGATCTCGGTGCCGCCCACGTGCACCGTGCCCGACGTCGCGACGTCGAGCCCGGCCAGGCAGTGCATGAGCGTCGACTTGCCCGAGCCGGACGGACCCATGATCGCGGTGAAGGCGCCGGCCTCGAAGTCCACGTCCACGCCCCGCAGCGCGTGGACCGCGGTCTCGCCGTCGCCGTACGTCTTGGTCAGGGCCCGCGCCTGCACCTTCTGGTCACCATTTCTCATGCTCTCGACGTTATGGCCGGTCAGGGGTCTTCCACATCGGAGCGCGGGGCGATCTCCGCGGCCGGCGGCGTCATACCCGGGTAGGACCCCGCATCAGCCTCAGCGCCCATTCCTTCGCGATCGGCGCGGATTCCCGCTCGTGTGGACAAGGAATGGGCGCTCAGGTCGATCGGCGTCGGTTGTGCCGCCGACGTCGCACGATCGCGGAAATCTCCTCTGCCACCGCATCCGGATCGGTGAGGACGTCGGAGGCCGCATAGCGCAGCACCAGCCAGCCCTGCTGGACCAGCCAGTTCTGGCGATGCCTGTCGCTGCGGAACACGTCAGGTGCGCTGTGGAATTCGCGGCCGTCCACCTCGACAACGACCTTGGCCCGGGCATCGACGAAGTCGCACACGTACGGGCCGACGGGTTCGTTTGCCGCCATCGGACAACGTCGCCGGTTCAGCGCCCGCGCGAGCAGACGTTCCGGTTCCGACGCGAACCGCACCGCGGCGGTGCGGAGTTGCGCGACAGCCGTGGTGTTACCCCATCGGCCGGGGTGCTTGTCGCACAGTGCGCGCAGTTCGTCGCGGGTGACGGAGCTGGTTAGTCGATCGTCGACGAGGGGTTCGAACTCGTGGGAAGACATGACCGCGGCGCAGTCCACCACGGTCTGGGCGGCCGACACCGTCGGCAGCGACCAGGATTCCCCTACCTGGGCGTCGTCGAGGTTGCGACGGTGCAGTAGAAGCCACTTCGGTGTTCGCGCACGAACACGGGTCGGAACCGTAGCCTCGACCACGTCCGGCTCGCCGGTCCATCCATACAGCCACGCGGCCGTCCGGTGGCTCAGCACGGCGGCCGGCTGCCAGCGGGTCACCGCGTGGCAGAGGGCAAGTGTCGTCGGTTCTGTCACCGCATAGATCCTCGGCAGCACCCGGTGGTATCGACCGCTGCGGCAGCGGCTGCCGATGGTGCTGCGCGGGATTCCGGCGGTGATCAGTTCGTCGAAGGTGTGGATTCCGAAGGGGTTCACAATCGCAGACTCGGGGCGGCCGACGACATCGAGTGCCCGTGATCGCGGCCTCGCAGCAGATCTGGGGATGAGAATGATGCTGTGGACAGTCGGCCTGAGCGCCCATTCCTCGTCCGACCGCGCGGGAATCCGCTCGCAGCGGGAAGGAATGGGCGGCGAGGCTGAGTCAGTCGGAGCCGAGGAGGTCCTGCGGCCGTACCAGCCCGATCTGGAACGCGTACAGCACGGCCTGCACGCGATCGCGCGAGCCGGTCTTCGAGAGAACCCGTCCCACATGGGTTTTCACCGTCGCCTCGGAGACCACGAACTTCTCGGCGATCTCGGCGTTCGACAGCCCGTGGGCCATCGCCTCGAGCACCTCCACCTCGCGGGGCGTCAGGTCCTCCGGAAGTGACGGCTGCACCGCATTGCCCAGCATCGGCCCGACGTGCTGCAGCAGCTTGCGGGTAGAGCGGGCTTCGATGACCGCGTCGCCGCGGTGCACGGTGCGGATCGCGTCGAGCAGTTGCTCGGGTGGGACATCTTTGAGGAGGAAGCCGCTCGCGCCGGCGCTGATCGCCGACATCACGTACTCGTCGTTCTCGAACGTGGTGAGGACCACCACCTTCGGCGAATCGTCTCGGGCAGTGAGCCGGCGGGTGGCCTCGATGCCGTCCATGTTCGGCATCTGGACGTCCATCAGCACGACGTCGGCGGGCGTGCGCGACAACTCCTCGACGCCGCGGGCGCCGTCCGACGCCTCGAGCACCACGGTGAGGTCGGGCTGCGAGTCGATCACCATGCGGAACCCGGCCCGCACCAGTTGCTGGTCGTCGACAAGGGCCACGCGAATCATGGCGTCCAGCCTAGGGCGCGACGTACGGGAGCCTGCCCCGCACCCGGTATCCGCCGCCCGGCACCGGTCCGGCCGTGAGCTTTCCGCCGTGCAGCTTGGCCCGCTCGGTCATGCCGATCACACCCTGACCGCCCGGCGACGGCTCGATCAGCGCCGCCGCACCACCGCGGCCGTCGTCGGCGACGACCAGTTCGACGTCGTCCGGCCCCCAGTTCACCGCGACCCGCGCCTGCGCTCCGGGCCCGGCGTGCTTGAGAACGTTGGTCAGCGACTCCTGCACGATGCGGTACGCCGTCAGTCCCGCGCCGGTGGATAGCTCCCGCCGCTCACCCGTCACCGTCATGCCGACGTCCAGGCCGCCTCGCCGCAACTCCGCGACCAGGCTCTCGATGTCGTCGGCGCCGGGCATCGCGGCGAACTCCCGCGGCCGGTCCTCGCGCAGCACCGACAGCAGCGCCCGCATGTCCGTCAGGGCCTGCCGCCCCGTCGACGCGATGGTCTCGAGCGCGGTGATCGCGGCCTGTGGGTCCTGCGCCGCACCGTACCGGCCGCCGTCGGCCTGCGCGATGACGACGGTGAGCGAGTGCGCGACGATGTCGTGCATCTCGCGGGCGATGCGGGTGCGCTCGTTGACGGCCGCCAACTCCGCCTCCTGGGCGCGCTCGAGTTCGAGCAGCCGGGCCCGCTCGGCGAGCCCCTCGAGTTCCTGGATGCGCACCCGGCGCAGGTCGCCGAACGCCCACACCGCGAGCACGAACACCGTGAGGAAGACCGCGGAGACCACCGCGGACTCCAGCCCGACCTCCTTGTTCGCGAAGTACCTGAACCCGGCCGCGGTCGCTCCGAGGATGGCGATGACGAGGGCGGTGTAACTGCTCCACCGGGGTGCGTAGGCCGCGAACGCGTACAGCGCGACCGGCACCGCGACCACGCTCGGCATCAGCATGTCGTCGACGACGAACAGGTGCAGAACCGCGAACCCCGCGACCACGAACCCGGACACGACGGTGTGCGAGCGCCGCCACGCCAGCGGCACCGTCATGCCGATGGAGACGACGAGCGCAGGCCAGCCGAAGCTGATCGCGGTCGGGAGACAGACCAACGTCAGGAGCGCCGCCTCGGCGCGGTCGATCCCGACCGCGTGGGCGGCGCTCCAGCGATACCAACGCTCGCTCAGTCGAGATCGGGCCGGGAAACGAGCCATGCCGTCAGCCTAGAGTCCGATCCGATCCCGACGACGCGTGCTCAGCCGAGCAGCTTGGCGCGCAGCGCCTCGTCCTTCTCGAGCACCATCTGCTCGAGACCGGCCTGGAAGTCGGCCATCCGCTGCAGCAGGGCCGGATCCGACGCGCCGAGGATGCGGGCCGCGAGCAGACCCGCGTTGCGAGCGCCGCCGATCGACACCGTCGCGACCGGGACACCGGCCGGCATCTGCACGATCGAGAGCAGCGAATCCATGCCGTCGAGGTACTTCAACGGAACCGGCACGCCGATCACCGGCAGCGGCGTCGCCGACGCGACCATGCCGGGCAGGTGGGCGGCGCCACCGGCACCGGCGATGATCACCTTGAGTCCCCGAGCTGCCGCGTCATGCGCGTAGTCGAGCATGCGCTGCGGGGTGCGGTGCGCCGACACGACGCCCACCTCGAACCGGATACCGAACTCGGCGAGCGCCTCGGCGGCGGCCTCCATCGTCGGCCAGTCCGAGTCGCTGCCCATGATCAGCCCGACGAGGGGCCCGTTCGATTCAGTCACTTGCTGTCCGCTCCCGTGTGCTCGTTCCAACCGTCGGTCCATTCGGCGTGCGACATCCAGTGCGCGGCCCGCTCGGCGCGCTCACGCACCGAGGCCACGTACTGCGGGTCGTCGATCGATCCGCCGGCCGCGCCGAGCACGTTCACGTGCCCGATCTTGCGGTCCTTGCGCTCGCCCTTGCCGTACAGGTGCACCTTGACATCGGGCATGCGCGCAAACAGGTGGTGCAGCCGCTCGTCCATGCTCATCGTGGGCGCCTCGGGCGCGCCGAGGATGTTCGCCATCACCGTGACCGGGGCGATGGGCGACGGGTCGCCGAGCGGGTAGTCCAGCACGGCCCGCAGGTGCTGCTCGAACTGCGACGTGCGCGCGCCGTCCTGCGTCCAGTGACCGGAGTTGTGCGGACGCATCGCCAGCTCGTTCACGATCAGCTTGCCGTCGGTGGTCTCGAACAGCTCGACGGCCATCGCGCCCACGACACCCAGCTCGGACGCCACCCGCAGCGCCAGCTGCTCGGCCTCCGCCGCCAGCGCGGTGGACAACTGCGGGGCAGGTGCGAGCACGACCGCGCACTGCCCGCTGCGCTGCACCGTCTCGACGACCGGCCACGACGCGCCCTGCCCGAACGGCGAGCGCGCGACCATCGCGGAGAGTTCACGGGTGAAGTCGATGGCCTGCTCGACCATCAGAGTCACGCCCTTGTCGAGCTGCTCGGTGACGATGGCCTCGGCCTCGTCGGAGTCGTCGGTGATCCACACACCGCGGCCGTCGTAGCCGCCGCGGACCGCCTTGATGACAACGGGCCAGCCGTGCTCGGCGCCGAACCGGACGACGTCCTCGGCCCACGTGACCTCGGCGAAGGCCGGGATCGGGGCGCCCATCTCGCTGAGCTTGCGGCGCATCGCCAGCTTGTCCTGCGCATACACGAGGGCCTGCGGCGGCGGCTGGACGTTGACGCCCTCGGACACCAGCACGTCGAGGTGTTCGGTGGGGACGTGTTCGTGGTCGAACGTCAGCGCGTTCGAACCGAGCGCGGCCTTGCGCAACGCCGCGAGATCGGTGTGGCTGCCCAGCACGACATCGGGGCTGACCTGCGCGGCGGGCTCGTCGATGCTGCCGGCGAGCACCCGCAGAGTCTGTCCCAGCTCGATCGCGGCCTGGTGGGTCATGCGCGCGAGCTGACCGCCGCCGATCATCGTCACCACGGGCATCCCACTCGGGAGATCACGCGGCGGAGTCGGGCGAGATTCGGAATCAGATTTGCCGGTCACGACACACCATGGTGTCACGTTCGTTTCCGAGCGGTTCTGCCGAGGTCATCCGGCGTCCCGACCTGTGAAGAAGCTGATAAGTATCGATCCAGCGCGTGGATCGAGATCGCGGGTTCGTACAATACTTCGTTGTGTCTTTCGTCGACGCGGCGTTGAGCCGAGTTCCTCAGCCCCTCCGTGCCGTCGTCCTCCGCCACCACGAACTGATCAAATTTGCAATCGTCGGCGGAACGACGATGGTGGTCGACCTGGCCATCTTCTATTCCCTGAGCCTGACGATCCTCGAGCAGAAGCCCGTGGTCGCCAAGATCCTCTCGGGTGTGGTCGCGACGATCCTCAGTTACGTCCTCAACCGCGAGTGGTCGTTCAAGCATCGCGGTGGCCGCGAGCGGCACCACGAGGCGCTGCTCTTCTTCACGATCAGCGGCATCGGCGTCGGCATCGCGGCGGCCCCCCTGTTCATCGCGAACAACATCTTCGACGTCCGCTCGTCCGTGAGCCTCACGGCGCTGGTTTTCGTCGACTTCGTCCTGAACTACATCATCGGCAACCTGCTGCAGATGGTCTTCCGGTTCTGGGCGTTCCGCCGGTGGGTGTTCCCGGAGGAGACTGCCGAACACGAGGTGATCGAACAGCCGGAGCCTGCGGCCGAACTCACGGGCGAGGAGCCGGGGCAGAGCTAGCGCGGCTCGTGGATTCCGGTCACCCGGGTCGGCACGTCGTCCCGAGCGGGAGCGAGGAACACCGCGAACAGGGCCGGCCGGCGACGCTGCAGTTCCAGACGGCCCCCGTCGGCCTCGACGAGTGCCCGGGCCAGCGCCAGCCCGACGCCCGTCGACCCGGCCCCCGAGAATCCCCGGTCGAAGATGTGCGGCGCCAACTCGTCGCTCACACCCTCTCCCTCGTCGGACACCTCCACGCACACGCGTGATCCCGTGCCGGTCCCCCGGCCCGCCGGACCCGACACCAGTCGCACCGACACCGTGCACGTGCCGGCGCCGTGCTGCAGCGAGTTGTCGATCAGCACCGACACCGCCTCACGCAGCCGCGATCCGGTCGCCTTCGATGTCAGCCTCGGCTCGCCCCGCAGGCGCAGCACCCGGCCCGCGTCCTTGTACGGGCCCTGCCAGTCCGCGACGACGCTCGCGAGCTCCCCCACCACCGAGACCGGTTCCCGGTTGGCGGCACCGCTGTCGCGCGACGATCGCACCAGATCGTCGACGGCGACGGTGAGACGATCGACCTGCGCCATCGCCTCCTCCGCCTCGTGCACCACATCGGGGTCCGGGTGCCCCGACAGCTCGTCGAGTCGCAGCCGCACCGCGGTGAGGCGGCTGCGCAGCTGGTGGGACACGTCCGCGACGAGCGCATGTTCACGTTGCAGGCGCCCCGAGATCTCGACGGTCGCCGAGTCCAGCACGTCGGACACGCGATCCAGTTCGGGGATGCCGTGGCGGCGGGAATCGGGCCGGAAATCACCCTCGGCGAGCCGCGCGGCCCGCTCGGCCACATCCTTGAGCGGATCGGCGAGACGTTTCGCGGTGACCACGGCGACACCGGCGCCGGCGCCCATCGACGCGAGAACGAGCAGAGTCACCGCACCGACCGCCTGCCGCTGCAGGGTCCGCATCCGATCCGACGGCGCCTCCAGGCGCAACGAACCCGACGTCCCCATCGACAGCGACTCGACCAAAGGTGAGTCCACCGACTCCGCACCGATGTCCAGGCGCGCGGCGCCTTCCTGCGGAGTCGGGTAGACGACGACCAGCTTGCCGCCCTCCGGGACGACGAGGCGCAACGACGTGGTGTCCAGGCCGTTCTCGACGACGCCGGCGCTGCCCTCCTGCACGATGATCTCGGCCGCCATCCGGTCGAGTCGGCCCTGGAGGTCGCTGCGGGTGAAGTCCTCCACCCACTGCCACGCGGTGTAGACCAGCGGGACACCGAGCAACAAACCGGTGAAGATGACGACCGCAAGGATCGACAGGAGGATTCTGCGACGCACGGTGTGGGGAACCTAGTCGGTGTTGATACGGAATCCGACGCCGCGCACGGTGGCGATCCGCCGATCCGCGCCCGCGCCCTCGTCCCCGATCTTTCGCCGGAGCCAGGACATGTGCATGTCGAGGGTCTTCGACCCGCGCAGCTCCACGTCGCCCCAGACTTCCCGGAGGATGGTGTCCCGCGAGACGACCTGGCCGGCGTGCTCGAGCAGCACCCGCAGCAACTCGTACTCCTTGTTGGCCAGCGCCACCTCGGACCCGTTGACGAGGACCCGTCGGGCCGCGGGCTCGAGCCGGATACCGGCGACCTCGACGACGACGTCCTCCCCGCCTCCGCTGCGCCGCAGCAGCGCCCGCACCCGCGCCATGAGTTCGGCCAGGCGGAACGGCTTGCCGACGTAGTCGTCGGCGCCCGCGTCCAGTCCGACGACGAAATCCACCTCGTCTGTGCGCGCGGTGAGCATGAGCACCGCCAGATCCAGGCTGTGTGCGCGCAACTGACGACACACTTCGAGCCCGTCCATCCCGGGCAGGCCGAGATCGAGGATCAGGAGTTCGAACTCGCCGGTGAGCGCGCGCTCGAGCGCGGTGGGCCCGGTCTGTTCGATCGTGACGGTGTAGCCCTCGCGGCCGAGTGCACGCGACAGCGGAGCAGCGATGGCCTCGTCATCTTCGGCAAGCAGTACGGCGGTCACGACGACAGCCTACGGTCGGTTCGGCCCGAGCGGATCTATTACCAGCCTTTCCGGTGATTCCGACGATCGTCACCGACCACGCCCGGTGTCTCCGGCCGCGAGAAGCGATCGTCGTAGTACGTGTCGCGGTGAGTGTTCGTGGAATCGAAGACCTGGTGGTACAGCAGCGAATGCACCTTCTGGACCTCGGGGATGTCGTCGAATTCGAGGGGATCGTCCGACGATGCGACGATCATGAGCGTCCCGGTGTGCAGCATCCGGTCGACGAGTCCGTGCCGGAACTGGACGTTGCTGATCCGGTTCATCGGGATGTCGATGCCGGTGTGGGTCAACACGCCGTGCCGGATCATCACGCGCCGGTCGGTGACGATGAAGTGCGTCGACTTCCACCGCAGCGCCGGCACCAGGACTTTCCACACCACGATCGCGAGCCACGCCACGGCGACCACGAGCGACACCACCGTCACCGACCCGCCGGTCAACTGCGACTCCGCGAGCCCCACGAGGAACCCCGCGATCGCTGTGGCGAGGATGAAGATCACCGACGGAACGACGAGCATCTTCCAGTGCGGATGCCGGTGCAGCACCAGTTCCTCGTCCGCCGCCAGGGCGTCCTGTGGGTATCCCATGGAAAGAGTGTGACAGGTCGGCATGGCGCCGACCTGTCACGCGAGACCGTCGAGAGCCGCGACGATCGGGCCGACCCGCGGCCGGGAAGGTTCGTCAGCGCATGCGGCGAACCAGGAACGGCGCGGCGATGACGATGACGCCGTAGAGGATCATCCAGACGCCGACGACGATGACGAAGACCCCGAGCGACAGCTCCGGCTGGAGCAGCACGATCGCACCCGCGACGACGCTGATGATGCCGAGAATGATGCCGACCGCACGATGGCCGGGGACCTCCGACGCACCCGCCACGATGTCGAGCACACCGCGGAACACCCACCATGCGCCGATGATGAGCGCGATGATGACCAGTGTCTGAAGCGGGCTGCGGAGAACGAGGAACCCCAGCAGGATCGCCAGCGCACCCGACAGACCCGTCAACGTGCGAGCCGACGTCGACGCACCGACCTCGGCGAAGGACCGGACGATCTGGATGATGCCGAATGCGAACACCTGGATCGCGATGAGCACCGCGACGACGAAGAGCGTCGCGTTGGGCCACACGAGGACCGCAATTCCGAGACCGAGGGTGAGCAGTCCGAAAACGACCGTCAGCCCGGTCAGGAATCGACCGGCCGTCTCCAACTCACGGGACTCGGCGGCAGCCCATGCGCCGGCGGCCCCTTCGGACATTCCCTGTTGAGCGTTCATCTCTACCCCTCCACCACCCGAGATTTGCTGGATCAGCGTCAAAGTAGCAGTAAACGACGCTCCGCGAGCGATTGCGCACCCAGCCGATTCACGACTGCGATCCCGGCGGCATTTTCACCCGCCAGGGGTGAGGATGGATCGCCGAAAAGCTCGGAAACTCCTTCCGATGGACTGGCTTCTCCAGCGAGGTTTTCGCGACCGATCGAGAGGGGAACTGCAATGACCACACCGACGACGCACTCTTCGGGCGGTGGCGCCAAACAGGGATTCGCGGCGGGTACGTCGATCGCTGCCGCGATCATTCTCATGACCGTCGGAATTCTGGAGATCTTCCAGGGAATCTCGGCGCTGGCCAAGGACGACGTCTTCGTCGTCGGCCCCCAGTACGTGTATCAGTTCAACCTCACGACCTGGGGATGGATCCACCTGGTCCTCGGCATCGTCGTCGTCCTCGTGGGCCTGGCGCTGTTGACCGGAGCGACCTGGGCACGCGTGTGCGCGATCATCCTCGCGGCCCTGTCGATCATCGCGAACTTCCTGTGGATCCCGTGGTACCCGATGTGGTCGATCCTGATCATCGCGCTCGACATCGTGGTGATCTGGGCCGTCTCCACGTGGCACCCCGAGACGGCCTGAGCACTCACACAGCGCGCAGATGGGTGATGTCACCGGCCGACACTGCGACCGGTGACTCACCCTCTGCCTTGATCACGATGCGCCCCTCGACGTCGACATCGGTCGCGACACCCACGAGCTCCCGGTCCCCCGGGAGCTCGGCGCGTACCAGCCGACCGAGAGTTCCGCACCGCTCTCGGTACGCGGCCGCGAGGTCGTCGACCTTCCAGCCGGCGCCCTCCCACTCGCGCCACCGCCGCGCCAGTTCACGGAGCATCGCGCGGACCAGGACGGTGCGATCGGTGACTGCCGCGCCCGCGAGGGCCAGCGACGTCGCCGTCGGCACCGGCAGTTCTTCCTCGGTCAGGCTCACGTTCAGCCCGACCCCCACGACAATGGTCGGAACCGGCGCGGTCGACGCGACCTCGGCGAGGATCCCCGCAACCT
The DNA here is from genome assembly GCF_040024445.1 of Prescottella soli. Lineage (NCBI taxonomy): Bacteria > Bacillati > Actinomycetota > Actinomycetes > Mycobacteriales > Nocardiaceae > Rhodococcus > Rhodococcus (subgen. Prescottella) soli. Next base: position 4,590,171 of record NZ_CP157276.1, on the reverse strand, counting down.
TCCGCCCGTCGATCAAGACGTCGTTGGGCCACTTCAGTTCCGCATCGACCTCGGCGACCTTGCGCAACGCGTCGACGACCGCGATGCCCGACAGCAGCGGCAGCCATCCGATGTCGGCAAGGTCCATCCCGGGCATGTCGAGGACCGCGGACATCGTGACCAGGGCCCGCGGGGCGCTGACCCACGGCCGGGCGTGCCGGCCGCGGCCACCGGACTGGTACTCGGCGATCAGGACACTGCGCGGATAGTCCGGGCCCTGAGGACGAGCCAGCAGGTCGGCATTGGTGGACCCGGTCTCCGGCACCACGTCGAGCCGGGACCAGAACGCGTCCGGATCACCGCCAGCGTCGCGAACCAGAGCGCGTCGGAGCGCATCGACATCGAGCGGGGGGCGGTTCAGGTCGGTCCACATCCGTCCAGCCTAAGATGCGCTTGGAAAGTGACTCGTCAGTAGCTTAGGTTGAATAATTCAACGCAACCCGACCTCGCTCGACGCAGGCCCCGGAGACCTGGTTAAGCTCACTTCCCATGACCAGTGTGCAGGAGCCAGCCGCGGCGGAGGCGGCGAACACCCCGGATATCCACACGACGGCGGGAAAGCTCGCTGACCTGCGCAGCCGCCAGGCGCAGGCAATGCAGCCGATGGGCGAAGCCGCCGTCGAGAAGGTCCACGCCAAGGGCAAGCTGACGGCGCGCGAGCGCATTCACGCGCTCCTGGACGAGGGCTCGTTCGTCGAGCTCGACGCCCTGGCCCGGCACCGCAGCACCAACTTCGGCCTCGCCGACAACCGTCCCGTCGGTGACGGCGTCGTCACCGGCTACGGCACCATCGACGGCCGCGACGTCTGTGTCTTCAGCCAGGACGCCACCGTGTTCGGCGGCAGCCTCGGCGAGATCTACGGCGAGAAGATCGTCAAGGTCATGGACCTGGCGCTCAAGACCGGCCGCCCGCTGATCGGTATCAACGAGGGCGCCGGCGCGCGTATCCAGGAGGGCGTCGTCTCGCTCGGCCTGTACGGCGAGATCTTCCACCGCAACGTCCAGGCCTCGGGTGTCATCCCGCAGATCTCCCTGATCATGGGCCCGGCCGCCGGCGGCCACGTCTACTCCCCCGCGCTGACCGACTTCGTGGTCATGGTCGACGAGGCCAGCCAGATGTTCGTCACCGGGCCGGACGTCATCAAGACCGTCACCGGCGAGGACGTCACCATGGAGGATCTGGGCGGCGCCCGGACCCACATGGCGAAGTCCGGCGTCGCGCACTACGTCGCTTCCGGCGAGCAGGACGCCCTCGACTACGTCAAGGACCTGCTGTCCTACCTGCCGAGCAACAACCAGGCCGCGGCTCCGCGCCTGGCGCCGTCCGACCCGATCTTCGGCTCGATCGAGGACTCGCTCACCGACGAGGACCGCGAGCTCGACACGCTGATCCCGGACTCGGCGAACCAGCCGTACGACATGCACGAGGTCATCCGTCGCATCCTCGACGACGACGAGTTCCTCGAGGTGCAGGCCGGCCGCGCCATGAACGTCATCGTCGGCTTCGGCCGCGTCGACGGCCGCAGCGTCGGCATCGTCGCGAACCAGCCCACGCAGTTCGCGGGCTGCCTCGACATCGACGCGTCCGAGAAGGCCGCGCGCTTCGTCCGCACCTGCGACGCGTTCAACGTCCCGATTATCACGCTGGTCGACGTCCCGGGCTTCCTCCCGGGCACCGAGCAGGAGTACAACGGCATCATCCGCCGCGGCGCCAAGCTGCTGTACGCGTACGGCGAGGCCACGGTCGGCAAGATCACCGTCATCACCCGCAAGGCGTACGGCGGCGCGTACGACGTCATGGGCTCCAAGCACATGGGCGCGGACGTCAACCTGGCGTGGCCGACCGCTCAGATCGCGGTCATGGGCGCGTCCGGAGCCGTCGGCTTCGTCTACCGCAAGCAGCTCCTCGAGGCCGCCAAGAACGGTGAGGACGTCGACGCACTGCGCCTGCAGCTGCAGCAGGAGTACGAGGACACCCTGGTGAACCCGTACGTTGCGGCCGAGCGTGGGTACATCGACGCCGTCATCCCTCCGTCGCACACCCGCGGACAGATCGTCTCCGCTCTGCGTCTGCTCGAGCGCAAGATGGTTTCGCTTCCGCCCAAGAAGCATGGGAACATCCCCCTATGACAGCCACAACCCGGGAAGACGTGCTCACCGACGCCGAGCTGCTGGACGCGTCCGCAGCGGTCGACGGCTCGACGCTCGAAGGAGCCGCGTTGGCTGAAGCTGTCGCAGGTCTCGAGCCCGACGTCGCCGCGGGGCCGCAGGCTCCCGTGATCCAGGTCGTCAAGGGCAACCCGACGGATCAGGACATCGCGGCGCTCGTCGCGGTGCTGTCCGCTGCTGCCGCCGCGGGCGCACCCGCCGGCGACAGCCTGCCGCCCGAGACGTGGGGCGCACCCACACGCATGCACCGCGGGTATGCGCCGTTCTCCCCGTACTCGTTCGGCAACCCGGTCGCATCGCGCCCGTTCTGATCGAACGGCTCCTCGAGTGACCCACCTGGTTCTCGCCTCGGCGTCCCCGGCACGGCTGTCCGTGCTGCGGGGCGCCGGGGTCGAACCCACCGTCCGCGTCTCCGGCGTGGACGAGGACGCTGCCATCGACCGGCTGGGCCCGTCCGCGGCCCCCGAACTGGTCGTCACCACGCTCGCCGAGGCCAAGGCCCGCGACGTGATTCCCACCCTGATCGCCGAGGGCATCACCGATGCCGTCGTCATCGGCTGCGACTCGATGTTGCTGATCGACGGCGAACTGCAGGGCAAGCCCCACACCGTCGACGTCGCACGGCGTCGCTGGAAGTCCATGGCCGGCCGCAGCGCCACGCTCCTCACCGGACACAGCGTCCTCCGGATCGCCGACGGCGCGATCGTCGCCGACGCGTCCGATCACAGTGGCACCGTCGTCCACTTCGCATCCCCGTCCGACGAGGACCTCGAGGCGTATCTCGCCACCGGTGAACCGCTGAAGGTCGCCGGAGCGTTCACGCTCGACAGCCTCGGCGGGTGGTTCGTGGAGAAGCTCGAGGGCGATCCCTCCAGCGTCATCGGTATCGGCCTGCCGCTGGTGCGGCGACTGCTGTCCGACGTCGGCGTCTCGATCGCCGAACTGTGGGCCGCGAACTCGCTGGTCCGCTAGACCCGGTCCGCTAAGCCCGGCCGCGTTGCAGCGCCGCTGCCATCGCACGCGCCTTGGACTTGGCCCGTTCCGCGTCGGTACCCGCGAACGATTCGTCCACGGTCTCGCACCACAACTCCAGCCATCGCCGGAACCGCTCGTCGGTGAGTCCGTGCTGCCGATGCAGCGCCTCGTGTACCGGCACGAAATGGCCCTGATAGCGGGTGCTGCGGAACAGGATCTGCTCCCAGAAGTCACCGACCACCGGCAGGTGCTCGTCGAGTCCGACGACCGCGAGGGTCTCGAAGACGGGGGCCAGCAGCGGGTCGCTCATGGCCCGCTCGTAGAAGCGGCGCAGCAGCCGATCGACGTCGGCGCGGGTGGCCAGGTCGCCGCGGCGGTCGTCGAGGCTCGTCACGGGGCCCGACAGTACCCGCCGGAGCGCGCGCGAGATCGGTCACTCTGCCGAACGAGCGACCACATAGAATCGGTAGTGGACAACCCTCCACACACACCTGCCTCAGGAGCCCACCCGTGCCCGTCGCACCCGATCCCAACCCCGCGTTCGCTGCGTATACCCATCCGGAGCGACTCGTCTCGACCGAGTGGCTGTCAGTCAACCTGGGCGCCCCCGGCGTGAAGGTGGTGGAGTCGGACGAGGACGTGCTGCTCTACGACATCGGCCACATCCCCGGCGCGGTGAAGATCGACTGGCACCTCGACCTCAACGACCCGGTCACCCGCGACTACATCGACGGCGCCGCGTTCGCCGACCTGATGAGCCGCAAGGGCATCGAACGCGACGACACCGTCGTGATCTACGGCGACAAGAGCAACTGGTGGGCGGCGTACGCACTGTGGGTGTTCACGCTGTTCGGCCACCAGGACGTCCGTCTGCTCGACGGCGGCCGGGACGCGTGGCTGTCGGAGAACCGGGACACCACGCTCGACGTTCCTGCTCCCGCGCCGACGCAGTACCCGGTGGTGGCGCGGGACGACAGCTCGATCCGCGCGTTCCGGGACGACGTGCTCGGGCATCTCGGCAACGGCCCGCTGGTGGACGTACGGTCCCCGCAGGAGTACACGGGCGAGCGGACCCACATGCCGGACTACCCGGAGGAGGGCGCGCTGCGCGGCGGCCACATCCCGACCGCGGTGTCGATCCCGTGGGCGCGGGCAGCGGCCCCGGACGGGCGCTTCCGCAGCCTCCCCGAACTCGAGGAGATCTACTCGGAGTTCTCGCGGGGCGACGACGTGATCGCGTACTGCCGGATCGGTGAGCGGTCCAGCCACACGTGGTTCGTGCTGACGCACCTGCTCGGATACCCGAACGTCCGGAACTACGACGGTTCGTGGACCGAGTGGGGCAACGTCGTGCGGGTCCCGATCGTCAAGGGTGATCAGCCCGGCGTCCTGCCGGGCTCCGCCGAGGAAGCCGCCTCGTGAGCCTGCCGGAGAGCCTTGCCGAGATCGTCGACGACTTCGCCGCCGTCGACGGTCAGGACAAGCTGCAGCTGCTGCTCGAGTTCAGTCGCGAGCTGGCACCGCTGCCGCCGGAGCTCGAGCAGGACGCGATGGAGCCGGTCCCCGAGTGCCAGTCGCCCCTGTTCCTGACCGTCGACAGCAGCGACCTCGACAAGGTCCGTCTGCACTTCAGCGCACCGCCCGAGGCGCCGACGACCCGGGGCTTCGCGTCGATCCTGCATCAGGGACTCGACGGGCACAGCGCCGCAACGATTCTCGCGGTTCCCGACGACTTCTATTCGGCACTCGGCCTCGCCGACGCGGTCAGCCCGCTGCGCCTGCGCGGCATGAGCGCGATGCTCGCACGCATCAAGCGGCACCTCCGCTGAGCGTGCATCCTTCGAACCGAGGCTGAGCCGGGGAGCGACCCTCCCCGACACCTTCCCTGTGACGATGTTCACCGCCGCCACCCGCGGCGGGACAAGAGACTGGATTCTCCACGATGGAATTCACCGAGCTCGCGGACTACGCGATCTCCCCCGGCATGCTCACCGAATGGCTACCCGAGGCCACGACGGGCTGGGTCGACGACGGCCGACCCGCGTCGTACATCCACGAGGCACACCTGCGCCGGACTGCCGACGGCACCCACGACGACGGCCGCGAGTCCTGGCTGGGCGCGGCGTTCCGGCTGCCGGGGCAGCTCGACCACGACGCGTTCCGGGCCGCGATCGGCATGTGGATCGAACGCCACGAGCCGCTGCGCAGTCACGCCGCGCTTGGCCACGACGGCCGCATCACCCGCCGCACGATCGACCCGGACGGCATCGAACTCAACGAGGTCCGGCACGAGTACGAGTTCGACGCCGACACGGTGTACGAGCGGGTCCACGACCTGTTCGACGAGCTCACCTCCCCGCACCGCTGGCCCGCGTACCTGTTCGTGACGCTCGAGCATTCCGATCCCGAACCCGAGTGCACCGTCTTCTTCGCCGCCGATCACTCGATCATCGACGGCCTGTCGGTGGTGCTGGTCGCCCACGAGATCACGAGCCTGTACACCGAGGCGATGGCCGGCCCGCCGGCGCTGCTCGTCCCCGCGGGCAGCTACATCGACTTCGGGGCCGAGGAGCGTGCTGCCGCGTCGACGGTCGACCACCGGCATCCCGCGGTCGAGTGCTGGCGCTCGGCCTTCGTCCGCAGCAAGGGTCGACTGTCGGATTTCCCGCTCGATCTCGGTCCGCGGCCGGTGGAGCGGGTGGCGCAGCGCGCCATCTCGGAATGGGTGTTCGACGCCGCGCAGGCCGCCGCCTTCAACACGGTGTGTCACCGCGCCGGTCAGAACTTCTTCGCCGGCGTGCTGGTCTGTTTCGCGGAGGCGTCGGCGGAGCTCACCGGAAACACCGTGTTCCGCACCGTGACTCCCGTCCACACCCGCAACGACCCCCACTGGGCGACGTCGCTCGGCTGGTTCGTGGGGCTGTCCCCGATCGAGTTCGACATCGCCGGAGCCGCCGATTTCGCAGAGGCCGCGGGCCGGGCGGCGGAGGCCGTGGCGGCGACCAAGTCGGCCGCGAAGGTTCCGTTCGCGCGCGTCGAAGAGGTCCTCTCGGCTCCGATCCGCCCGCGGTTCGTCATGTCGTTCATGGATGTCCGGTTCGTGCCGATGGCGCAGCAGTGGCCCGACGTCCAGGCTCGTGCTCTGCGCAGCCGCCACTACACGCACGACGTCTACGTCTGGGTGAACCGAACCCCGCACGGCGTCAACATCGCCGCACGGTTCCCCGGGACCGAGACGGCGACGGAGAATGTGCTGCGCTTCCTGGCGCGGGCCCGACTGGCACTGTCCGACATCGTTCCGGTCGTGCAGGCCGTCGGGGCCTGAACATCGGCTGCGTCGTCAGCAGGCAAGTGCACCTTTACTGGTCAGTAGGGTTGCGGCGCCGAATCGAGCACTTAATGTGTAAGCGCTATCCGGTTACATCGTCTATCGGATTGGTGCATACACTCCGATGAGATGACAACAGACACCTGTCGGTGACGCCCACAGGCAAACCGCGGGGACGACCATGCGAAACACAGGAGGCTCAGTGCCCACTCATGCCAGCGCGCAGATCACGAAGGTGCTCGTCGCCAACCGCGGCGAGATCGCTGTGCGGGTCATCCGAGCTGCGAAGGACGCCGGCTACGGCAGCGTCGCTGTCTACGCCGAGCCGGATGCGGATGCACAGTTCGTGAAGCTGGCGGACGAGGCGTTCGCCCTCGGCGGCCAGACCTCGGCCGAGTCCTACCTGGTGTTCGACAAGATCCTCGACGCCGCCAAGAAGTCCGGCGCCGACGCGATCCACCCCGGCTACGGCTTCCTGTCCGAGAACGCCGACTTCGCGCAGGCCGTCATCGACGCGGGCCTGATCTGGATCGGCCCCTCCCCGCAGTCCATCCGCGACCTCGGCGACAAGGTCACCGCCCGCCACATCGCCGAGCGCGCCAACGCGCCGATGGCGGCCGGCACCAAGGATCCGGTCAAGAACGCCGACGAGGTCGTCGAGTTCGCCAAGCAGTACGGCGTCCCGGTCGCGATCAAGGCCGCCTTCGGTGGCGGTGGCCGCGGCATGAAGGTCGCGCAGACCATCGAGGAGATCCCCGAGCTGTTCGAGTCGGCCACCCGTGAGGCCATCGCGGCCTTCGGTCGCGGCGAGTGCTTCGTCGAGCAGTACCTGGACAAGGCCCGCCACGTCGAGGCCCAGGTCATCGCCGACCAGCACGGCAACGTCGTCGTCGCCGGCACCCGCGACTGCTCGCTGCAGCGCCGCTTCCAGAAGCTCGTCGAGGAGGCCCCCGCGCCGTTCCTGACGGACGACCAGCGCGCCCGCATCCACGCGTCCGCCAAGGCCATCTGCAAGGAGGCCGGCTACTACGGCGCCGGCACCGTCGAGTACCTGGTCCAGGGCGACACGGTCTCGTTCCTCGAGGTCAACACCCGCCTGCAGGTCGAGCACCCGGTCACCGAGGAGACCGCCGGCATCGACCTGGTTCGCCAGCAGTTCCTCATCGCCAACGGCGAAGAGCTCACCATCAAGGAAGACCCCACCCCGCGTGGCCACTCCTTCGAGTTCCGCATCAACGGCGAGGACGCCGGCCGCGGCTTCATGCCCGCCCCCGGCCCCATCACCGTCTACAAGGAGCCGACGGGCCCGGGCGTCCGCGTCGACTCCGGCGTCGTCCAGGGCGACGTCATCGGCGGCCAGTTCGACTCGATGCTCGCCAAGCTGATCGTCACCGGCGAGAACCGTGAGCAGGCGCTGCAGCGTGCCGCTCGTGCGCTCGCCGAGTTCGAGGTCGACGGCCTCGCCACCGTCATCCCGTTCCACCGCCACATCGTCGAGAACCCCGCGTTCGTCGGCAACGGCGAGGGCTTCGACGTCTACACCAAGTGGATCGAGACCGAGTGGGACAACACCATCGAGCCGTTCGCCGGTTCGGGCGCCGCCGCTGACGACGAGGAGAACCTCCCCCGCCAGTCGGTCGTCGTCGAGGTCGGCGGCCGCCGTGTCGAGGTCTCGCTGCCCGGCTCGTTCTCGATCGGCACGAGCGGCGCTCCGGCCGGTGCCATCCGCAAGAAGCCGAAGGCGCGCAAGCGCGGCGGTGCCGGTGCGGGTGCCGCGTCGGGCGACGCCGTGACCGCCCCGATGCAGGGCACCGTCGTCAAGGTTGCCGTCGAGGAGGGCCAGGAGGTCGCCGAGGGCGATCTGATCGTCGTCCTCGAGGCCATGAAGATGGAGAACCCGGTCACCGCGCACAAGGCCGGTGTCGTCACGGGTCTGTCGGTCGAGGCCGGCGCCGCCATCACGCAGGGCACGGTTCTCGCCGAGCTGAAGTGACGTCCGGACAGCGATAGTTGTTCCCCCTGTGCGCGCCTCGCGGTTTCGCGAGGCGCGCACAGTGCTGTACGGGCGGCATCTCAGTAAGCTTCAGGTCATGGCCGAGGTTCCCGACATCCGTATCGGCACCGCCGAGCGTGAAAAGGCGCTCGAGGCGTTGACACAGCACTTCAGCGACGGTCGACTCACCGTCAGCGAGTTCGACGAGCGCAGCGGACAGATCACCGCCGCCACGACGCGCGGCCAGCTCGACAAGATCTTCGCGGACCTGCCCGCGCTCACGCCGCCCGCCCCCGCGAGACCGTCGCGGGAATCGGGCGGAGCCGAGGACGAGAAGAGCTGGCGCAACACCGTCATGGCGGTGATTCCGTTCGTGGCGCTGACGCTGTTCTTCCTGGTGCCCGTCGAAGCCCGATGGATGTTCTTCATGCTCATTCCGGCGACAGCCGCGGTTCTGTTCCGCGGCAGGAGAGGACGTGGCGGCTGCTGATGGAGCCGATCGAGATCAACGCCGGGGCCTGGTACCTGCGCGCGCTGCGAGCGGACGACCGTGTCGACGATCGTCCCGCGCTGCGCGACGGCGGCATCGACGACCCGGGATACGTCACCGAGCGGGCCCGCCAGTGGGCGGCCGACGAGCACTACTCCTGGGCCGTGTGCGAGCCGACGACGGGTGAACTGCTCGCCGAGGTGGGTGTGACCCCGGAGGGATCCGACGGCGTCCTGAGCGGCTGGGCGCGTCCGGGCCACGACGACGCGCTCGAGACCGCGACCGACGCGGTCCGCCGCTTCGCCGACGGCGCCCTCGGGCTCGTCCTCGCCGAGCGCTGAGCGCGGCGCCGTGCTCGACAGGTTCGACAAGCGCTACGTGCCGCTCGCGATCGCGACGGTCGTCGTGCTCGCGATGCTGTTCTCCCCCGGGTCCACGGTCCCGAGCGGACCGGAGAACAGCGACAAGGTCACCCACGCCCTGATGTTCGCCGCGCTCGCGGTCACGTCCCGCTACGCCCGGATCGGCGTCGCGTGGACCGCCGCGTGGCTGCTGGCGTTCGCGGCGGTGTCGGAGGTTCTGCAGGGCGCGCTACCGATCCAGCGGAGCTGTTCGGTCTGGGATGCGGCGGCCGACGCGGTCGGCGTCGCGATCGGCCTGGTGGTGGCCCGGGTGCTCGCCCGTCCGCTGCGGATACCGGTGTGAGCGCCCGCGCCGCGTGTCAGCCCTCGAGCAGGTGGGCGCGGATCGTGTCCTGTCCCGCCGCGTCGATGCCGAGGCCGTCGGCGAAGTAGCCCTCGATCGAGCCGAAGCTCTCCCGCATCTGCGCCAGCGCGGCCTGGAGGTACTCGGCGCGGACTCCGAGGACCAGCTCGAGCATCGTGGGATCGCCCCCGGCGGCGGCGAACTTGTCGAAGACCTGCTTGAACGTCGGCAGCAACTGTTCGTTGGTGAGCAGGTAGTCGTGGAAGACGTCGTCTTCGTCGACGCCCAGCAGGAGGAGCAACGACGCCGTGGCCCAGCCGGTGCGGTCCTTACCGGTGGTGCAGTGCACGAGGGCCGGCAGGGCGTCCGGCGCCGCGAGGTCGGTGAACATCCCGCTGTAGGACGCGAGCGCGCTCGGCAGCGTGATCAGGTCGCGGTAGGTCTGCAGGAAGAGGTCCATCGCGTGCTGGTCGCCGAGGAACTGCCGGAGGATCGACGGGTCCTCCAGCACGGACTGCAGCTGCGCGGCCATCGAGCCGCGCACCTTGTCGGCCAGCACATCGAGCGGGACCTCACGCACCGACGCCGGCGCCCGGTCGGGGGCAGCGTCGCGCTCGGACTGGGTCCGCAGATCGAACACCGTCACGAGACCCAGGCCCGCAAGCCTGGCAGCGTCGTCCACGGTGACCTTGCTCAGATCGGTCGACCGGTAGAAGCGGCCGAAGCCGACCGTCGCGCCGTCGCGGGTGCGGTAGCCACCGATCTCGCGCAGGTTCGGGACGGACAGGATCGGGATGCTCGTGCCAGGCGAAGTGGTCATTCGCCCAAATTAGACGAACCCAGCCGCCGAGGCACCGCACAGGTGCTTCGACGGCCGGGTTCGTGTCGCCGGGGCGGGCCTTTTCAGCCCAGCTTCGTCGACCGCAGTTCGTGTCCCTTGGACGTCTTGCAGCGTCCGGTCTCGAGGTCCCACTGCCAGCCGTGCAGGTTGCAGGTGAGGTTGGCACCGTCGACGACACCGAACTTGCTCAGGTCGGCCTTGAGGTGCGGGCAGCGGCGCTGGATCTCGTAGCCGCCCACCTCGATCGAGGCGCTGTCGTCGTGGGCCTCGGAGAACCAGCCGTCGGCATACGCGATGCGCTCGTCGGTGAGGCACTTGAAGAACGTGTAGAGGAACTCGTTGTAGCCGCCGACGCGCCACGCCTCGAAGCGGGTGGACAGGAAGATCGTGTTGACCCAGTCCGGCTCGTCGTCGCGCAGGACGGTGCGCACCAGCTCGGGCGCGATGCGGAAGCCGTAGCGGTACTTGCCGTCGCCGTCCTTCGGCTCGCGCACCGTGCGGTTCGGGAAGTCGAGGACGACGGTCTCGTCCCCCATCACCAGCCCGACGGGGTAGCCGATGCCGTCGCAGATCAGGTCGGACTGCGCCATGATCGGCTCGAACTTGGCCTTGAGCGGGCCGAGCAGCGGCTCGCCCTCGGCGGGCGCCCACGTGGCCTTCTCGGCCGCGATGACCGGCGCCATCCGCTGCGCCATGTCCTCGATGTAGGCGGCCTTGTCGGAGAAGATCTTCTCGACGTCGGCGTCCGGGATCGGGTGCGCGAGCGTCGCCTTCTCGCCGTGGATGTCCACCGTCGAGCCGGGGATCATCAGCAGACCGCCGTCGTTGCCGTGGATCCGCATCTGCTCGAGGAAGACGATCTGGTCGGGGAAGATGTTGCCCTCGTCACCGTGATCGTCATTGAGCGAACGCAGCGCGTCGTCGAGGAACACCGGCGGGCCGGCCGACGGCACGACCCACGTCGCGCCGACCTGCTCGATGTAGCTGCGGCAGCGGTCCATGCCGCGCTGGCGCTTCTGCTTGCCGAAGTTGCGCTTGGTGCCGGCCGGGATGTCGTAGACCATCGGGTACCAGATGGCGCCGGAGTACTGCAGCAGGTGGATGTCGATCTTGCCGAACGCCTCGAGCATCGGATCCATGTCGACCGGGCGGGCGTCGTTCATGTTGAAGCACACGGTCTCGCCGTCGGAGACGACCAGGCCGGAGTCGCCGATCGGGCCGTCGGCGGGTGCCCGCAGCGCGACGATCATGACGTCGAGGTCGCCCTTGGGACCGGACACCGTGTGCTTGACCGAGTCCTGGGTCTCGAAGAACTTGGTGAAGCCCAGCTTGCGGAGTTCGCGCTCGAGGTCCGGCACCGGGTAGTCCGGCAGCAGGACGGTCGCGTCCTTGTTGACGTGCCGGGCCAGCGTCTCGGGATCGAAGTGATCCTTGTGCAGGTGCGAGACGTACAGGTAGTCGACGTTGCCGAGCGTGTCCCAGTCCAGTCCGGTGTTGTCCGGGAAGGGGAACCACGACGCGAAGTACGCGGGGTTCACCCACGGGTCGCAGAGAATCGACCCCGCTTCGGTCTGGATGTGGAATCCGGCGTGTCCGACGCTGGTGATCTGCACTCGTCTGCCTCCTCGATAGACCGCGACAATCGTAACGAGACCAGGCCCCGCTCCCACCCGGCGCACCACGGATGTGGGCCGAAACACCTGGTATTCGGGACTTGATGCCCTAAGGCCGCGTCGAGTCGAGCGTCCGGTCCAGGGCGTCGACGGCGGCGTCGAGTTCGGCGATGGTGACCGTCAGCGGTGGCCGGAAGCGGATTCCGCGCCCGCCGGTCGCGAGGAACAGCACGTGTTCCCGCTCCCGCAGTTCGGTCACCACCCGATCCCGGTGCTCGGTCGTCGGCAGGGTGATCGCGCACATCAGCCCGCGTCCGCGCGGTTCGGTGACGGCGTCGTGGGCCGCCGCGAGTTCCTCGAGCCGCCCGAGCAGGTGCATCCCGCACAGCCGGGCGCGGTCGATCAGCCGGTCCTCCTCGATGACCTCGAGGATGCGCCGGGCCCGGACCATGTCGGTGAGGTTGCCGCCCCACGTCGAGTTGATCCGCGAGCTGACCTCGAAGACGTTGTCGTGGACCTCGTCGACGCGGCCGCCGGCCATGATCCCGCACACCTGGGTCTTCTTGCCGAACGCGACGACGTCGGGGGTGACACCGAGCTGCTGGTACGCCCACGCGGTGCCGGTGAGACCGCAGCCGGTCTGGACCTCGTCGAAGATCAGCAGCGCGTCGTGCGCGGTGCACAGTTCGTGCATGCGGCCGAAGAACTCGGGCCGGAAGTGGTGGTCACCGCCCTCCCCCTGGATGGGCTCGGCGATGAAGCACGCGATGTCGTGCGGGTGCTCGGCGAACGCGCGCCGCGCCTGGGCGAGCGCGTGCTCCTCGGCGGCCGCGACGTCCCGTCCGGCGGCGAGGTAGGGCGCGTCGATCCGCGGCCACGCGAACTTGGGGAACCGCGCGATCTTGGTGGGGTCGGTGTTGGTGAGCGACAGGGTGTACCCGCTGCGGCCATGGAACGCCTCGGTGAGGTGCAGCACGCGGGTGCCGAGAGCCGGATCGCGCCCCGCCGCTTCGTTGCTGCGGCTCTTCCAGTCGAACGCGACCTTGAGTGCGTTCTCCACCGCCAGGGTGCCGCCGTCGACGAAGAACAGGTGCGGCAGCGCGGGGTCGCCGAGGACGCGGGCGAACGTGTCGACGAACCGGGCCATGGGGACGGTGTAGACGTCCGAGTTGCTGGGCTTGTTGATCGCGGCGGTCGCGAGTTCGTGGCGGAAGGGGCTGTCGTCGGCGAGGGCGGGGTGGTTCATCCCGAGCGCCGACGACGCGAAGAATCCGAACATGTCGAGATAGGTGGTGCCGTCCCGCAGATCGACGACGTGGACACCGAGCGAGGTCTCGAGGTCGAGGACGAGGTCGAACCCGTCCGCGAGCATGTGCGCTCGCAGGACGTCGTGCACGCGCCCGGCCGGCAGGTCCGAGTCACCGGCCGCGGGGCGGACCGCGGTGCTCATATCCAAAGGCTACGTCAGCATTCCGGCCCCCGTCCGGGCATCGAGGCTCGTACGATCGAGGAGCGATGGCCGAAATCCACGAGCTACGGTCGAGATTCGCTGCGGCGCTGTCTCGCATGTACGGCCGTGAAGTGCCCGCCTACACGACGCTCGTCGACGTCACCGAACAGGTCAATGCGGACTTCCTGGCGGCGAACCCCGACACGGCGCAGCGACTCGGGAGCATCGCCCGGGTGACCGCCGAGCGGCACGGTGCCATCCGGGTGGGGACGCCGTCGGAGATGCACGACGTGGCCGTCCTGTTCGCCGGTTTCGGTATGTACCCGGTCGGCTTCTACGACCTGCGTGAGGCCACCCCTCCGGTGCCGGTGGTGTCGACCGCTTTCCGCCCGACCGACCCCGACGAGCTGGCCCGCAACCCGTTCCGGGTGTTCACGTCGATGCTCACGACCGCGGACCGCCGCTTCTTCGACGCCGACCTCCAGCACCGACTCGAGTCGTTCCTGCAGCGGCGCCGACTGTTCCCCGACGTGCTCCTCGCCCTGGCCCGGCGCGCGGCGGACGACGGCGGTCTCGACGAGCGGCAGGCCGAGCGTTTCGTCTCGCTCGCGACGGCGGTGTTCGAGTTGTCCGGCGAACCGGTCGACCGCGCGTGGTACCGGGAGCTCGAGGCGGTCTCGGCGGTGGCCGCCGACATCGGCGGCGTGTCGAGCACGCACATCAACCACCTCACCCCCCGGGTGCTCGACATCGACGACCTGTACGCGCGGATGTCGGCGCGCGGGATCGCGATGATCGACCGGATCCAGGGCCCGCCGCGCCGGTCGGGTCCGGCGGTGCTGCTGCGGCAGACGTCGTTCCGGGCCCTGGCCGAGCCGCGCAGCTTCGTCGAGCGGGACGGGTCCATCACCGACGGCGAGCTGCGGGTCCGGTTCGGGGAGGTCGAGGCCCGCGGGATCGCGCTCACGCCGTCCGGGCGCGCGCTCTACGACGAGCTGCTCGACAGCGATCCGTCGAACGTGGACGGGCTGTGGGACAAGCGGTTCCCGACCTCCGAGGACGAACTCGAGAAGCGGGGCATGGCGTACTTCACGTACCACGACGGGGTGCGCGAGCCGATCGTCTACGAGGACTTCCTGCCGAAGTCGGCGGCGGGGATCTTCCGGTCGAACCTGGACAGGGACACGACCGCGGCGGCGGGCGAGTCGGGGACGGTGTACGACCTCGGCACGCTGGCGGACGTCATCGGACGCCGGGTGCACGACCCGTACGAGCTGTACCGGCACCAGCAGGAGCAGTCAGGAGGGAGTCCGGCATGACGCATCCCGGCACCGGCGCGACGGCGGATCGCGCGATCGCGGCACTCAGCCGTTGCGGCGCAACACTTCCCGAGATCGCCGGTGACGCCGGCCCGGTCCCGCTGACGGCGCGGACCCCGATCGACGGCTCCGTGCTGGCGTTCCTGCACCCCAGTACGTCCGCCGACATCGACGCGGCGATCGGACGCGCGGACGCCGCGTTCGAGGTCTGGCGCACGGTGCCCGCGCCCCGGCGTGGTGCGGTGGTTCGCCGGCTCGGGGAACTGCTCGCCGAACACAAGTCGGATCTGGCCGACCTGGTGACGCTCGAGGCCGGCAAGATCCGCTCCGAGGCCCTCGGCGAGGTGCAGGAGATGATCGACGTCTGCGAGTTCGCGGTCGGCCTGTCGCGGCAGTTGTACGGCCGCACGATGGCATCGGAGCGGCCCGGGCACCGGCTGTCGGAGACGTGGCATCCGCTCGGGGTGGTGGCGGTGATCTCGGCGTTCAACTTCCCGGTGGCGGTGTGGTCGTGGAACACCGCGCTCGCGCTGGTGTGCGGGGACCCGGTGGTGTGGAAGCCGTCGGAGACCACGCCGCTCACCGCGCTCGCGTGCGACGCCCTGCTGCGCCGGGCCGCCGCCGAGCACGATGCACCGGACGGCCTGCACCACGTGGTGCTCGGGACCTCGGTCGTCGGCGAGCAGCTCGTGGACGATCCGCGGATCGCGCTCGTGAGCGCCACCGGATCGGTGCGGATGGGCCGGGCGGTGGCGCCGCGGGTCGCGGCCCGCTTCGGCCGGTGCCTGCTGGAACTCGGCGGCAACAACGGGGCGGTGGTGACGCCGTCGGCGGACCTGGATCTCACCGTGCGCGCCGTCGTCTTCGCGGCCGCGGGCACGGCCGGTCAGCGCTGCACGACGTTGCGGCGCCTCATCGTCCACCGCTCGATCGTCGACGACGTGACGAACCGGATCGCCGACGCGTACCGGCAGCTGGCGGTGGGCAACCCGTTCGACGACGGCGTCCTGGTGGGACCGCTGATCTCCGGGGCCGCGTACCACGCCATGCACGCCGCCCTGGACACCGCGCGCGGCGACGGCGGTGTCGTCGTGACCGGCGGCAAACGGGTCGGGTCGGGCGCGTCGTTCTACGTGACACCCGCGGTCGTGCGGATGCCGGCGCAGACGACGATCGTGCGGGCCGAGACGTTCGCGCCGATCCTCTACGTGCTCGCGTACGACACGCTCGACGAGGCGATCGCGCTGCACAACGGCGTCCCACAGGGGCTGTCGTCGGCGATCTTCACGACCGATCAGCGCGAGGCAGAGAGGTTCCTGGCCGCCGACGGCTCCGACTGCGGCATCGCGAACGTCAACATCGGCACGTCCGGCGCCGAGATCGGCGGCGCGTTCGGCGGCGAGAAGGAGACCGGCGGCGGACGCGAATCCGGCTCGGACGCCTGGAAGGCGTACATGCGCCGCGCCACCAACACGGTGAACTACTCGGACGAACTCCCCCTCGCGCAGGGGGTGGAGTTCGGCTGACCCGTGTAATGGTCACGCTCCCTTTCCCGACAGTCCTGACGTAGCCGCGGCCGTATCGACGGATCCCGGCATCGGGGATGTCGATCAGGAGGGGGACACGACCATGAACACAGCAGCGAGACGCGCACTGGTGGGGGCGGTTGCCGCGGTCGCGATCGGTAGCGCCGCGGCCGCACCGGCGGTCGCCGCGCCGGATCCGCTGGCGCCGATCACGGCGATCGCGGCGGGTGCCGCGCTCGGGGACGTTGCGGCGCCGCAGGGGCTCACGACGCAGACCCTGATCGCGGCCCGGAACGCGGGATTCCCGATCTACGAGGCGATCGTGACCAGGGACTACCCAGGTCCGAAGACGTCGTCCAGGCTGACCGAGTACCGGCGGGTCTACGACATCAACGTGCTGAGTTCCCCCACGGTGAAGTTCGTCGGCGTGGGGTCGGTCGCCCCGGACACCTTCTGGGTCGTGCAGGGCCGCGCGGTCACGAACCCGATCGTCGTCAACCTGCACGAGACGTGGCAGGAGAATGTCGGCTTCCCGCTGATGCGGTGGGACAACACACCCCTGAAGTTCACCAACAGCCCGCTCGTGCAACTGCCCGACGGCGGCCCCGCAGCCGGCGTCGCGTTCATCACGGACGGCACCGGCTCGACGTCGAGTTCGAGTGCGAGCTCGAGTCCGAGCTGAGTCGACGGGAGGCGCGTTACCGACCTTCGGTCCGCCGCAGACGCGCGTCGTAGCCGGCTCGCGCCGTGGGGTCGACGCTCGTCAGCGCACGCTGACCACCAACGACCCGCCGGATCAGCCGCATCAGCGGCTCGGGCGCCACCGCGAGTCCGACGTCGAGGGCCGCGAGGTAGCCGGGCACGGGAGTCTCGGCGCGGCGGGTGCGGACGGTGCGCACGACGGCGGCGGCGATGTCCTCGGGGTCGACGGTCGGCAGCCCCTTCCCGAGCGGGATGCCCGACGTCAACGTCGTGCGGACCGCGCTCGGCAGCACCGCGGAGACGCTGACGCCGTGGTCGGCGAACTCCAGCCGGGCGGCGGCCGAGAGTCCCACGGCCGCATACTTGCTCGCGTTGTACACGGCGAGCCCGGGGATCGCGATCTTGCCGGCCAGCGACGCGACGTTGACGACGTGCCCGCGGCCGCGGCCGATCATGCCGGGCACCACGGTCCGCATGCCGTGAATCGGCCCCCACACGTTGACGTCGAGGGTCATCTCCCCCGTGGCGTCCGACTCGTCGAGGAACCCGCCGACCGGCATCACCCCGGCGTTGTTGACGAGGATGTCGATCTCCCCGACCTCGGCGACGCACGCGTCCCACGACGTCCGGGACCGCACGTCGAGCATGTGGGGCGTGCCGACGCCCGCGGCGGCGTCCTCCACGGCGACCCGGTCGATGTCGGCGAGGGCGACTGCGGCACCGCGGGACGCGAACGCGTGCGCGGTGGCGCGCCCGATGCCCCGCCCGGCGCCGGTCACGAGCACCCGCGCGCCCGGGAGAGCGATCTCGGGATACCTCGTCACGACGGCACCTTCTCCCCCGCCTCGGTGGACGTCAGGTAGGCCGATTCGTCGAAGTGCCGCAATCTCTCTCGCATCCGGCCGGTGGACCACGGCCAGTTGAAGCTGTTGCGCCCGTTGACGTCGAGGAAGTAGCTCTGGCAGCCGCCGGCGTTGTAGACGGTGGTGGCCAGCGCCTGCTGCACCTCGGCGTTGAACGCCGCCTGCACCTCGGGGCGGGGCTCCATCCGGGTCCAGCCCGCCTTCCGGGCCGCGGCAATCGCGGCGGCCAGGTAGTCGAGTTGCGCCTCGAGGATCATGAACGCCGACGTGTGTCCGGTGCCGAGGGCCGGACCGAGCAGCACGAATGCGTTGGGGAACCCGGCCACGGTGGTGCCGAGGTACGCCTGCGGACTGCCCTTCCAGTGGTCGTCGAGGCTGCGGCCGTGGCCGTCGAACACCCGGGAGGCGATGGGCATGTCGAGGATGTGGAAGCCGGTGCCGAAGATGACGGCGTCCACCTCGCGCTCCCCGCCGTCGGCGCCGATCACGACGTTGCCACGGACCTCCCGCACCGCGTTCGCGTGCACCTCGACGTTCGGGCGATTCAGCGCCGGGTAGTACGTGTTGGACATCAGCAGGCGCTTGCAGCCGAGCGTGTAGTCGGGGGTGAGCGCCCGGCGCAGTTCCGGGTCCCGGATCTGCGCCCGCAGCTGCACGCGGCCGATCTGCTGGATCACCCGCAGCATCCATGGGTTCCGGAAGCCGACACCGAGCGCCTCCATGATCCCGTACTGGATGCGCCGCAACGCCTTCGACGCTCCCGGTGCCGCGCCCATCGCCGCGCGGACCGGGGCCGGCAGCGCGGTGTCGGGCTTGGGCAGCACCCACTGCGCCGTGCGCTGATACAGGTGCAACTCCGCCACTGCCGGCGCGATCTCCGGTACGAACTGCACCGCCGACGCCCCGGTCCCGACGACGGCGACGCGCTTGCCGGCGAGGTCGTAGTCGTGGTTCCAGCGCGAGGAGTGGAACACCTCGCCGGTGAAACCGTCGAGCCCCGGAATGTCGGGGATCAGCGGTTGGTTCCACGGGCCGGCGGCCGCGATGACCGCGTTCGCCGTGAACGCGCCGTTCGACGTCTCGAGCATCCACCGCCGCGACGACTCGTCCCACTGGGCGCGCAGCAGCTCGGTGTCGAACTCGACGCGCTCGTGAACCCGATGTTCGGCCGCTGTCCGCTCGATGTACTCGCGGATCTCGTTCTGCCCCGCGAACAGTCGGCTCCAGTCGGCGTTGGGCGCGAACGAGTACGAGTACAGCGCCGACGGCACGTCGCACGCGCACCCGGGGTAGGTGTTGTCGCGCCAGGTTCCACCGAGGGCGTCGCCCTTCTCGAGGATCAGGACGTCGTCGATTCCCATGCGCTGCAGCCGGATCACGGCACCGACGCCCGAGATCCCGGCGCCGACGACGATCACCTCGTGGTGGCGGGTCATGCGCGGTCTCCTGTCGTGAGGGCGCGTTCCACCGCGGTCCGGGTGCTGCGCAGCGAGTGTTCGAGGGTCGCGAGCCGTCGTCGGTCGTCCATGAAGTTGGCGCCTATCACGGCGAGATCGTCGGCGGTCGCGTCGATCCTGACCACGCGGGTGCCGGACGCCTCCAGCGCCGCGCACTCGGTGTCGAGTCCGGCGCTCATCCAGTTCCGGAGCACCGCTCGTTCGAGGGCGGCCGGGCCGCGGCCGCGGACGCGACCACGAGACGCCATGGGCGCCAGCACGATCACCTCGTCGAGCCCGCGGTCGGCCAGCAGGTCGGCCGACGCGGTGGACGCCGCGCCGCCGTCGACATATCGCCTGCCACCGATCCGGACCGGCGGCATCCAGCCGGGAATCGCCCACGACGCCCGCAGGGCCTCCGACAGTGTCGCGTGCGGCGCCCCCTGCGCACCGAACGCCACCCGCTCACCGGTCGCGTAGTCCATCGCGACCAGCCAGGTGTCGGGATGGGAGACCCAGCCGCCGGCGCCGAGACCGTTCGCGAGCCGGTCCAGCCAGCCCGCGTCGCCGCCGCCCTCAGGGAGCAGCCCGCTGAGCCCGGTCACCGTCGGCAGGCCCCGGCGCAGTAGCCCGGGCGAGCCCAGTCGTGGTCGCGGCAGCGGCGGGAAGCGACCCGGCGCGCCGGCCAGATGCCCCGAGAGCACGGGATGCGTCGACTCCCCCAACTGCATCGCCAGGATCTCGTCGACACCGATTCCGCTGCCCAGCATCGTCACCAGCTCGGCCCCCGCCGAGGTACCCATCAGGACGTCGGCGTCGCGCGGGTCCCAGCCGAGCGCGTCGCGCACCGCCACCAGCGCCGCGACGGTCCACGCCGCCCCGAGCGTGCCCCCGCATCCGATCACCAGACCGCGACAGAGATGTGTGTCACTCGACGTCATACTCAGAAGCTAACAGAATTCAGATACCGTCGGTACCCCAAGTTTGGGAGAGAATGACCCGATGCCACGTTTGACCAGATCCGAGAGCCAGGCCCGCACCCGGGCCGAGTTGCTCGCGACCGCCCGCGACCTGTTCCTGACCGACGGTTACGCCGCGACGTCACTGGAGAAGGTGGCCGACGCTGCGGGGTACTCGAAGGGCGCGGTCTACTCCAACTTCCGCGGCAAGAAGGAGTTGTGCCTCGAGGTCCTGGACCTGATCCATTCGTCCAAGTTCGAGGAGATTGCGGCCCTGCTCGCGCTCGACGAGACCCCGGATCTCGACGCGATGCTGGCGCGCGTCCAGGACTGGGCGGAACGGACCCTCGGTGACGTCGAGTGGACGATGCTCGAGTTCGAATTCATCGCCGCGTCCCGTCACGATCCCGAAGTCACGGCGGCGCTCGCCTCCGCCCTTGCGATGGCCCACGGAATGGTTCTGGCGCTGCTGAATTCGCTCACGGCTGCCATGCAGGTCCGGCTGCCGATCCCGCCGGAGGACGCAGCTCGCAGCATCCTCAGCCTCGGTGTGGGGCTGGGTATCCAGCGCGCGATCGACCCCACCATCTCGGCTCGGATCGTCACCGACAACGTGCGCGCGTTGCTCCGCCAGAGCCCGCCTCTCCCCGACACGGAGGCAGGATCCCGGTGACTCGCCCCGAGAGGCGCTTCAGTTGAGGGTGGCGATGAAATCGAAGATGGCCGGCTGAACCGCGGGATTGTTGTTCGTGATCCCCGTGGCTGCGCCGATGGCGCCACCGATCGCCGCACCCGGAATACAGCCGACGAACAGGAACAGCACGCATCCGACGACCGCACCGACACCGGCGCCGATCTGTGCATTCATGGCACCGCCGTTGAACCAACCCTGCTCGATCTGACGGACCACATTGTCGTAGGCGTCCTGCCGGGCGTCCACGTCGTGCAGTGCACCGACTCCCTGCGCCGGGACCTCCGGGGTGAGAGTGAGCCTGCCGCCGTCGATCGACGGCGCGAGCGGCACGGCCGTTCCGGCCACCTGGTAGGTCAGCGGGATGCTGCCGACCGTGGCCCCGGTCGGGTCGACGACGTCGACCGCATTGCCGGCGACGCGGAACGTACCCGCATCGAGAACGGTCTCGAGCGACGTTCCGTTCGCACCGATCTGCGTCCGATAGTGGATCGGCGCGGGGGTCGGCGGCGCTCCAGGTTCGGCATACGCGGTGCCGCTGGCGACTCCCAGCGCCGCGATTGCCAGCACGGATACAGCCGCAGTCTTGTGGAGTTTCACGGGGAGCTCCCATCCTCGCAGGAAGACGGCCCCGACCTGGTCAAAGACCGTCCGGAACATCCACTAGACTAATGAGTGGAGGCCGGTCTGTACGGCCTAACCGAGATTTGACAGCGAATCTCGAGCTTCTTCGACGACGCGTCCCGTCGCCCACTGCGCAGCGTCCGACGATGTCCGATTCGACCGCATTCCCTTACCGCGCCAGAGCATTCCGAGCCGCTATCGTCGAGCCATGACTGGAGACCCGCTCTTCCTCGCTGCCGGAACGGAATTCACGTCCGACGACCTGACGTTCTACGCCGACCGCGACAATCGAACGCTCGACCAGGCCGTCGCCGAGGCAGATCTCCTGGTGAGCTGCCCACATTCGGGCTTCGCGGTCCCCGAGGAGTTGGCACCGTTCCTCGCACCCGAGTTCACCCGGCGGCTGCAGTTCGATTTCACCGATATGTCCACCGGGCCGATCGTGCGACGCTGGGCCGAGATCGACCCCCGGATCGTGTACGTGGAGAACCCGCATCCGCGGATGATCCGCGACCCCAACCGGGCCCGTCCGGCCGATCTCGAGGCGACGCTGCGGGAGGCCTTCGCCCGCGTACGGAAGGCCGGGCGCGGCAACCGGGCCGACCTCGCCGGCGTCGACGCGGTCCGGCCGGTCACCTTCTCCTTCTATCCGCTACTGCTGGAACCGACCGACGACGCCGGGTGGGCGCGTCTGGCCGACGCGTTCACCGAGGTGGCCGAGCGTGGACTGGGTGTCTACGAACGCACGCGGGACGGTCTGGTCGATCGCATGGCGGACCTGGCGCTGCAGCGCGGCACGGACTTCACGACGCTGTCGTTCCACGACACCATGAACCACACGACCCGGCGCGACGGCGCCGTGAACGTGCCCCGACCGGCAGCCGACCTGCTGCCGGATGTCGTCGCACTGTCGAATCGCGGGGACCACCAAGGTGCTCCGAGAGGAGACAATCCGGTCACGATGGACCCCGACCGCGTGCGGGCACTCGCCGACGCCCACCGGAAGGGGTTCACGGGCTTCACGACCGACCCCGAGGCCGTACTGCTGAACCAGCCGTACCTCGGCAGTCAGGAGATCATCTCCGCGGGCGCCCGTTTCGCCGCGTTGCGCCCACGGGCGGACGCGGCCGGGATCGCGCTCAGCGCGGTGCAGGCGGAGTTCCGCCGCGAGTTCCTGCTCGGCGAGACGGCCACGGCGGAACTCATGGAACCGGGAGTCGACTGGCCGGCCGCGGACCCGGAACGGATCGACCGCCTCGCGCACGCCTGCAAGGCGAGTTGGGACGCGTACCGGGGCCGTTGAGCGAGCAGTGACGACCGATCGGCCCGCGGCGATCGGTCGTCACCGACCGGCTTTCCTCGCTCAGCTCGCTTCGGCGAGAAGACGGTCACGAAGGGCGTTCTTCTGGATCTTGCCGGTGGCCGTCGTCGGTAGCGCGTCGATGAACTCGACCCGGGTGGGAGTCTTGAAGCCTGCCAATCGTTGCCGGGCGAACGCGATGACATCGTCGGCAGTGACCACGGCCCCCTCGTCCAACACGACGAAGGCGACGGGCGTCTCCCCCCATTTCTCGTGCGTCGCACCGACGACCGCGACGTCACGCACGCCGGGCATCGCGGAGACGGTCACCTCGACCTCGCGCGAGTAGACGTTCTCGCCGCCGCTGATGAGCATGTCCTTCTTACGGTCGACCAGGGTGATGAATCCCTCCTCGTCGACTCGGCCCATGTCGCCGGTGTGGAACCACCCGTCGCGCAGCGCCTGCGCGGTCTCCTCCGGACGCATCCAGTACCCGACGAATACGTTGTCCCCGCGGACGAGTAGCTCGCCGACGGTCCCGACGGACACGTCCCGGCCCAGCTCGTCTACCAGTCGGGTGTCGATTCCGAACAGTGGCCGCCCGATCGAACCTGCCTTCGCGCGAACGTGTTCGGTGTCGAGCAGGGACACCGACGGCGCACACTCGGTCATACCGAATCCTTCACGGAACGGGATGCCGCTGTGTGCGAGGAAGTCCAGCACCGATACCGGCGCCGGTGCACCCGAGGTGAGGGCGCAGTCCAGCGAGGACAGGTCGTAGCGTTCCAGGTCGGGCACGCCCATCACCGCCTGCCACATAGTCGGCACCAGCAGCAGCTGCGTCGCTCGTTCCGCTTCGACCGCATCCAGGACGGCAACGGGATCGAACGACGGCATGATCACGTTCCGGGCACCCACATAGATGAACGGCAGTGTGTACAGGCCCAGCCCGCCGATGTGGAACATCGGAAGTGCCGTGACGGTGACGTCGCACGACCGGAGCCCGAACGCCGAGGTGACCGCCGCCGCGTTGGCGCGCAGATTCTCGTGGGTGATCATTGCACCCTTGGGACGGCCGGTGGTTCCGGACGTGTACATGATCACGGCCACGTCGTGGCGATCCGCCGTCGCCGTCACGGGTGCCGGATCGGCCGTGGCAACGAGGTCGTCGTATACGGCGCCCAACGTGACCACGTCGCGCACGCGAACGCCGGGCTCCGCGACCGCATCGGCGGCCTGCGCGAATGCCTGGTGGACGAAGAGCAGTTCGGCACCGAGATCCGCCAGCACGTAACCGATCTCCGACGCGGTGAGCCGGACGTTGATCGGGGTGAAGATCGCACCGAGCTTCGCAGTCGCGAAGAGGATCTCCAGACATTCCACGGAAGTGGGTATGACCGCGGCGATCCGGTCTCCCCGCTTGATGCCGAACCGATCCCGAAGCTGATTCGCCAGGCGGTTCGTGCGGTCGTCGAATTCGGCGTACGTCCACGAGCGGTCGCCGGACACGAAGGCGACCTTGTCGCCGCTCAGCTGGGCCCGACGGGTGGCCCAGTCACCGATTCCCTGCATTGATCGACTCCTTCGAATGGAACGGACGCGGTCCGTCAACCGACCTTCGGGGTGACACGATCGAGGATCGCCGCGAAGTCCACACCCGAGGGCAGCGTTCCGTAGACGCTGCCGCGGTCGCCGTCGAGTCGGGTGGCGACGAACGCGTCGGCCACTGCCGGATGGCCGTAGCGCACCAGCAGCGACGCCTGGAGAACCAGCGCCATCCGCTCGATCACACGACGCGCCAGCACCTCCGCGTTCGCCAGATCCGTCAACTGTGCACGAATCTCGTCGATCGAACGTTGAATGCTCGGCTCGGGACCCGCGAGGGCGACTTCGGCGAAGAACGCTTCCACCGTGCCCGGGTTCTTGGCCATCGCTCGCAGCACGTCGAGTGCCGCGACATTTCCGCTGCCCTCCCAGATGCCGTTGAGCGGTGACTCCCGGAACAGGCGCGGCATCTGGGACTCCTCGATGAAGCCGTTGCCGCCGAAGCACTCCAACGCTTCGGCAGCATGCGCCGGCCACCGCTTGCACACCCAGTACTTGCCGATCGCGAGCGCCAGACGCAGGAAGTCCGATTCCGCTGCGTCGCCCCGGCTCGCCCGGTCGTGGGCACCGGCGAGACGCATCATCAGCAGCGATGCCGCCTCCGATTCCACCGCCAGGTCGGAGAGCACGTTGCGCATCAGGGGCTGGTCGATGAGGTAGTTGCCGAACGCTTTCCGATGCGTGGCGTGGTGCGCCGCCTGCACGACTCCGCGCCGCATCCCCGACGCGGCCCCGATCAGGCAGTCGAGTCGAGTCATGTTGACCATCTTGATGATCGTCGGCACGCCGCGACCTTCGTCACCGACGCGCCACGCGAGGGCGTTCTCGTACTCGATCTCGGCCGACGGGTTCGACCGGTTGCCCAGCTTGTCCTTGAGCCGCATGAGGCGGACGTTGTTGCGGGCGCCGTCCGGCAGAACGCGGGGCACCAGGAAACAGGTCACCCCTGCATCCGTCTGCGCGAGCACGAGGAACAGATCGGCCATGGTCGCCGAGGTGAACCACTTGTGGCCGACGAGCCGGTAGCTGCCGTCCGACTGCAGCGTGGCGCGCGTCGTATTGGCGCGGATGTCGGATCCGCCCTGCTTCTCGGTCATCGACATCGTCGCGAGGAGCCCGGCCTTCTCCAACGGCGGCCTGAGACCACCCTCGTACGACGAATTGGACAGCAGCGGTTCGTATATCGCGGCCAGCTCGGGGTTGTCCCGCAACGCAGGCACCGCGGCATAGGTCGCCGAGATCGGACAGGTGTGGCCGGCTTCGACATTGCTCCACACGTAGAACTTGGCGGCGCGGGCGACGTGGCTGCCCGAGCGGGGGTCGCTCCACGGAGCACCGTGCATCCCGTTGGCGACCGCCGTGGACAGCAGTTCGTGCCAGGCCGGATGGAACTCGAGATCGTCGATGCGGTGGCCGAACCGGTCGTAGGGCCGCAGGATCGGCGGATTCTCGTTGGCGAGGCGGCCCCACTCCTGCACCTCCTCGGTGCCGGCGAGAACGCCGAGGCGATTCACGTCGTCGACCGCCCATGCGGCGCCCTCCCTGGCGAGTCCGTCGAGCAAGGTCGGGTCCTCGGCGACGTTGTGGCCGTAGAGCGGTACCGACTGGTTGAACACTTCGTGGGTCTGCATGACTGCCTCCTTCGACTGCCCTACTCGGACATTACGTTTTTCAAACAGTCGAAGTCAATGAGTAATTGTGAATCAGGTCACGTGGCCGACCTCCGGTATCGACACGAACTCCTCCTGATACGCGCGCCACGCTGCGTGAACGCGATCTGCGCTCCATGAATCAGGTCGAAGTTCTTGCGGCAGAACGGGGTCCGTAAGAAGATGCCGGACGATCGCGGTCGCGACCGTGAATCGGTCCACCGTGCCCGACGCGAGCTCCATCAACTCGAGCAGTCTCCGGGCCTCCGCCTCCCACTCCCGCAGATCCCACAACGAGGCGAGAAGCTCACCCGCATCACGGCCCGGTTGCCCGCTCATCACCTCCACCGGCTCGTCGCCCAGGCCCAGCGGTCGGGCAAGGTTGGCCGGACGCAGCCAGACCCCCTCGCGCAGTTCGGCCAGCCGGAGCCGGGACAGCCGGGTCCGAAGGGAGGCACGCTCACCGGGCTCACGCCCCGTCCCGGTGACGACGACGATCTCCCAGTCGCCGTTCCAGTCGCGGGTCTCCTGTTCGACCTCGTGCAGAACCCGCTGACGTCGTTCGAGGAGCGGCTCGCTCAGTCGGAAACCATCCGGTGTGCGGGTGAGGTCACCGCTGGAGACCATTCGGGTCAACGCGACGCGTGCGGCGGACTCCTTGATCCCGAACGCGCCCGCGGCACGCACGACCTGCGCCGGCGTGGGGCTGGCCGGATGATTGCTGACGAGCAGACTGAGGATCACGCCACGAGCAGTGAGCCGCGGCAAGTGAGCGTCCAGATCCAACCGCCGGGCGTCGGTCGCGTCGTCATCCACGTAGTTCACTCCTCGTCACGCAGGCAGGCATTGGGAACGGCTGGTGCTGCGGTCCAACGGTAGAGATCTCCGGACGACGCCAGGGGTGTCGGGTCTCACGGATCCCGCCCACGTCAGCTCAGCAGCACACCGATTCCGGCACCCGCCGCGATCGTGGTTACCGCGAGGACAAGGGTCGGCACGAAGAACGAGTGGTCGACGAGTTTGGTGCCGAGCTTGGTGGTGCCCGACAGGTCGAAGTTGGCGGCCGCGATCTGGGATCCGTTGGTGGGCAACAGGTAGATGCCCGCGAAGGCGCCCGCCCACATGCCGCTGAGGACCGACGGCGCGATCCCGGCGGCCAGGCCGATGGGCACGATGGTCCGGGTCGCGGTCGACTGGCTGGTCGTGAGCACGCACACCAGGAACACGCCGAGCGCGAAGATCCACGGGGCGGCATCGACCCAGTCGCCGACCGTGTTCGTGATCGTGTCGCTGTGGGCGCTGATGAAGGTGTCGGTGAGCCAGGCCAGGCCGAACAGCGCGATCGCCGAGACCATGCCGGCCCGGAAGACGGTCGAGGCGGGCACCTCGGTGACGTTCGGGCGCGAGACCAGCAGGATCACGGTGCCGACGACGAACATGATCATCTCGATGATCGGGGTCATCGAGAGCGGGCTGCCGTCGGCCCCCACCGGGCGGATGTCCTTGAACAGGCCGAACACGACGATCGCGAGGACACCGGTGAGGAAGATCAGCGCGGCGTTGCGACCCTGGACGGTCGACTCGAGCTTGACCGCACCGGCGCCGCCCACGCCGGCGGCCTCGAGCTCACCCGACTCGATCTTCGCCCGGACCTCGGGATCGTCCCGCAGTTCCTTGCCGAGCTTGTTGACGACGAACGACGACAGCACGATGCCGATGATCGCGGCGGGCAGCGTGACCATGAGGATGTCGACCAACTCGAAGTTGTACGGCGCGACGTCGGTGAGTGTCACCATGGCCGCCATCGCCGCCGACACCGGACTGCACGCGAGCGCGACGCCGGTCGCCACGACGGACAACGAGAGCGGTCGGGACGGCCGCACCCCGTTGCGGTACGAGAGGTCGTAGATCACCGGCAGCAGCGGGTACAGGATGTTCGACGTCCCCGCACCCACCGAGAACAGGAACGACACGAGCGGCGCGATGAGCGTGATCTGCTTCGGGCGCCGCGAGATCAACCGCGCCGCGATCGTCACCATCCAGTCGATGCCGCCCGCCACCTGCATCATCGACGACGCAAGCACGACCGACAGCACGATCAGCAGGGCGTCGACGGGTGGGGTGCCGACGTCTTCACGGAAGACGAAGACGAGGACCGCTACGCCCGCGCCGCCCCACAGACCGAGCGCGACACCGCTGGACCGGGTGCCCATCACGATCGCCCCGAGGACCACCGCGAGTTCGAGCACGAACTTCACTGTCTCCATGACACCCCGCCGTCCAAACCAAGACCGATCGTTTGATCTGGAAGCTACTACGGGTTCGGGCACGGCGCCGTGCAGCGGTGCGTGTCGGTGCGTCCGGGCAAGATGGACCGCATGGACGCCGTCCTCGCCCGTTTCTCCGCGCCCACCCGGGAGTGGTTCGACGGTGCCTTCGACGCGCCCACGGCCGCTCAACTGGGCGCGTGGGACTCGATCGCGAGTGGCGCGCACACGCTCGTCGTCGCACCCACCGGGTCCGGCAAGACGCTGTCGGCGTTCCTGTGGGCGCTGGATCGGCTGGCCACAACCACGGAGACCGACGAGAAGCGCACCACGCGGGTCCTCTACATCTCGCCGCTCAAGGCCCTCGGCGTGGACGTCGAGCGCAACCTACGCGCCCCGCTGGTCGGCATCACCCAGACCGCGAAACGCCTCGGATTCGAACCGCCGGAGATCCGGGTCGGGGTCCGGTCCGGCGACACCCCCACCGGCGAGCGCCGCAAGCTGATCAAGACGCCCCCCGACATCCTGATCACGACCCCCGAGTCGCTGTTCCTGATGCTGACGTCGGCGGCGCGCGAGACCCTGGCCGGGGTCGAGACGGTGATCGTCGACGAGGTCCACGCGGTCGCCGGCACCAAACGCGGCGCGCACCTCGCGCTCTCGCTCGAACGCCTCGACATGCTGCGCGAGCGACCGGTGCAGCGGATCGGGCTGTCGGCGACCGTGCGCCCGCACGAGGAGGTGGGCCGGTTCCTCGCCGGTTCGGCGCCCATCCGCATCGTGGCACCTCCGGCGGCCAAGACGTTCGATCTCACGGTGCGGGTGCCGGTCGAGGACATGACGGAACTCGGTGTCGCCGAGCCGGATCCGGACTCGGCCTCCCCCACCCCGCAGGCCGGGTCCATCTGGCCGCACGTCGAGGAGCAGATCGTGGATCTGATCCTCGAGCACCGCTCGTCGATCGTGTTCGCGAACTCGCGCCGGCTCGCCGAGAAGCTCACCGCGCGGCTCAACGAGATCTACGCCGAACGCCTCGGCGGGGTCGTCGAGAAGCAGGGCAAGCCGCCGTCGCAGATCGGCGCACCCACCGAGGTCAACTACGGTGCCGATCCGCTGCTCGCCCGCGCTCACCACGGCTCGGTCAGCAAGGACCAGCGCGCGATCATCGAGGACGACCTCAAGTCGGGGCGCCTGCGCTGCGTCGTCGCCACCAGCAGCCTCGAGCTCGGAATCGACATGGGTGCAGTCGATCTCGTCGTCCAGGTGGAGGCGCCACCGTCGGTGGCGAGCGGTCTGCAGCGCGTCGGCCGCGCCGGACACCAGGTGGGCGAGATCTCCCGCGGCGTGCTGTTCCCCAAGCATCGCACCGACCTGATCCACTGCGCCGTGACCGTCGAGCGGATGACCACCGGGAAGATCGAGGCCCTCGAGATCCCCGCCAACCCGCTCGACATCCTGGCGCAGCAGACCGTCGCCGCGACCGCGCTCGAACCGCTCGACGTGGAGCAGTGGTTCGACGTCGTCCGACGCAGCGGATCCTTCGCGACCCTGCCGCGCTCGGCGTTCGAGTCGACCCTCGACCTGCTGGCCGGCCGCTACCCGTCCGACGAGTTCGCCGAACTGCGCCCGCGGCTGGTGTGGGACCGCGACGGCGGCACCCTCACCGGCCGACCGGGCTCGCAGCGCCTGGCGGTCACGTCGGGCGGCGCCATCCCCGACCGCGGCCTGTTCGCCGTCTACATGGTGGGCGAGCGGCAGTCGCGGGTGGGCGAACTCGACGAGGAGATGGTCTACGAGTCCCGCGTCGGCGACGTGTTCGCGCTCGGCGCCACCAGTTGGCGGATCGAGGAGATCACGTTCGACCGGGTGCTCGTCAGTCCCGCGTACGGCCTGCCCGGACGGCTGCCGTTCTGGCACGGTGACGGCCTGGGTCGCCCCGCCGAACTCGGCGAGGCCCTCGGCGGCTTCCTGCGCGAATTGTCGACCAGCACGCCGGACGAGGTCACCGCGCGCTGCGTGGCCGCCGGGCTCGACACCAACGCCACCACCAACCTCGCGGCGCTGGTCGACGACCAGCAGCAGGCGACCGGACGCGTGCCGACCGACCGCACCCTGGTGGTCGAACGCTTCCGCGACGAACTCGGCGACTGGCGGCTGGTCCTGCACTCCCCGTACGGCCTGCGGGTCCACGCGCCGTGGGCGCTCGCGGTCGGCGCCCGGCTGCGCGAACGGTTCGGCGTGGACGCCGCCCCCACCGCGTCCGACGACGGCATCATCGTCCGCCTCCCCGACACCGAGGACACCCCGCCCGGCGCCGAACTGTTCGCGTTCGAGCGCGACGAGATCGAGGACATCGTCACCGACGAGGTGGGCGGCTCGGCGCTGTTCGCGTCCCGCTTCCGCGAATGTGCCGCGCGCGCACTGCTGTTGCCGCGCCGCACCCCCGGCAAGCGGGCACCGCTGTGGCAGCAGCGGCAGCGCTCCGCCCAACTGCTCGACGTCGCACGCAAGTTCCCCACCTTCCCGATCCTGCTCGAGACCGTGCGCGAATGCCTGCAGGACGTGTACGACCTGCCGGCGCTGCGGGACCTGTTCGGCCGCATCGGGCGCCGGCAGATCCGGATCGTCGAGGTCGAGACCGCGACCCCGTCGCCGTTCGCGAACGCGCTGCTGTTCGACTACGTGGGCGCGTTCATGTACGAGGGCGACAGCCCGCTCGCCGAACGTCGCGCCGCCGCACTGTCCCTCGACTCGACGCTGCTGGCCGAACTGCTCGGCCGGGTCGAGTTGCGTGAACTGCTCGACGCCGACGTCATCGACAAGGCGGAGGCCGAACTGCAGCGACTGGTCCCCGACCGCCGCGCCCGCGACGTCGAGGGCATGGCCGACCTGCTGCGCCTGCTGGGACCGCTCACCACCGAGGAGGCCGCGGCGCGCGCGACGGCAGACCCGGCGCCGTGGCTGAACGAACTCGTCGAACATCGCCGCGCCCTCCAGGTGTCGTTCGCCGGGCGACACTGGTGGACGGCCGTCGAGGACGCTGCCCGCCTGCGCGACGGGCTCGGTGTGCCGCTGCCGATCGGCACCCCCGCCGCCTTCATCGAACCCGTCGACGACCCGCTCGGCGACCTGCTCGGACGCTACGCCCGCACCCACGGCCCGTTCACCGTGTCCGAGGCCGCGGAGCGCTTCGGCATCGGGTCCGCCGTCGCGCGCGACGTCCTGGTGCGGCTGGCGAACGAAAAGCGTGTCGTGGAGGGCGAGTTCCGGCCCGGCGCGTCCGGCAGCGAGTGGTGCGACGCCGAGGTGCTGCGCCGCCTGCGCCGACGCTCGCTGGCCGCCGCGCGCGAGGAGGTCGAACCGGTCAGCACCGCGACGCTGGGCCGATTCCTGCCGAGCTGGCAGCACGTGGGCGGGTCGCTGCGCGGCCTCGACGGCGTCGTGACCGTCGTGGAACAGCTTGCGGGCGTGCCGGTTCCCGCGTCGGCGCTCGAGTCGCTGGTCCTCGGGTCCCGGGTGCGCGACTACTCCCCCGCGATGCTCGACGAACTCACCGCGACCGGTGAGGTGCTGTGGTCGGGTGCCGGGCAGATCTCCGGCAAGGACGGCTGGGTGAGCCTGCACCTGGCCGAGTCGTCGCCGCTCACCCTCGCGGCTCCGGCCGAGATCGACCTCACCGACGTGCACCGCAGCGTCCTCGACACCCTCGCCGGCGGCGGCGCGTACTTCTTCCGGCAACTGTCGGACACCCTGGGCGCGACGGATGACCCCGCGCTCACCGCCGCCCTGTGGGATCTGGTGTGGGCCGGGTACATCGGGAACGACACCCTGGCCCCGCTGCGGGCGCTGCTGTCGGACACCTCGCGCGCCACCCCGAGCCACCGCACCCCGCGCCGCGCACCCCGCGCGCACGCCTACCGCCGGCTCGGGCGTCCCACGATGCCGACCCGCAGCGGTCCGCCCGCCGCGGGTGGGCGCTGGTCGCTGCTGCCCGATCCGGAATCCGACCCCACGCTGCGTGCCCACGCGACCGCCGACCTGCTGCTGGAACGGTACGGCGTCGTCACGCGCGGCGCGGTGGTCGCCGAGGAGGTGCCCGGCGGGTTCGCCTCGATGTACAAGGTGCTCACCGGTTTCGAGGACGGCGGACGCTGTCGCCGCGGCTATTTCGTCGACACCCTCGGTGGCGCGCAGTTCTCCACGCCGGACGTGGTCGACCGTCTGCGCACCCACAGCGACTCGATCGAGGGCCGACACGCGGCGGCGCCCGCCGTCACGCTGGCGGCGTCCGATCCCGCCAACCCGTACGGGGCCGCGCTGCCGTGGCCGCTGTCGATGGCCGGTGACGATGCGCCCAAGCATCGACCCGGACGCAAGGCCGGCGGCCTGGTGGTGCTCGTCGACGGCGAACTGGTGCTGTTCGTCGAGCGCGGCGGGCGCACCGTGCTCACCTTCACCGACCACATCGGCGCCCTGCGCACGGGCGCCGAGTCGCTGGCCGCCACCGTCAAACGTGGCGGCATCGACAAGGTGGTCGTCGAGAAGGTGGACGGACTGACCATCCACGGCAACGATTTCGGCCAGCTGCTCGCGGAGGTCGGCTTCTCGGCCACGCCGCGCGGCTACCGATTGCGAGCGTGAGCGGTGCCCGAGGGTGACACCGTCTGGCAGACCGCGCACCGACTCGACGCCGCGCTCACCGGTCGCACGCTCACCGAGTGCGACGTCCGCGTGCCGCGGTATGCGACCGTCGACCTGTCCGGCCGGCCTGTCGACTCGGTGATCGCCCGCGGCAAGCACCTGCTCACCCGCGTCGGCGATCACACGATCCACACCCATCTGAAGATGGACGGCGCCTGGCACGTCTATCCGCGTGGTACCCGCTGGAAGCGCCCGGCGCACCAGGCACGGATCGTCCTGGGAACCGAAGACTCTGTCGCCGTGGGATTCTCACTCGGCATCACCGAAGTGATCGGACGCGACGACGAGGACGACGTCGTCGGCCACCTCGGTCCCGACCTGCTCGGCCCGGACTGGGACGCCGCGGTCGCGACCGCGAACCTCGCCGCGGCCGGGGACCGTCCGATCGGCGAGGCGCTGCTGGATCAACGGATCATGGCCGGCATCGGCAACGTCTACCGCAACGAGATCTGCTTCCTGCGCGGCGTCGACCCCCGCACCCCCACCGATCGTGTGCCCGATCTACCCGAGGTGGTCGACCTGGCGCATCGACTGCTGCTCGCCAACCGCGACCGCGTCGTGCGCGTCACCACGGGTGACCGACGGCCCGGCTGCCGCGATTGGGTGTACGGGCGCGGCGGACGACCATGCCTGCGCTGCGGCACCCTGATCGTGACGATCGAGTTCGGCGGGGAACCCGGCCGGGAACGCTCGATCTACGTGTGCCCCCGGTGTCAGCGCTGAGGACCGCTCCCGGTGGGCGCGTCCCCGACGGCCCATTCCGCCTCGGCGATCCAGTACTCGCTGCCGTCCGCGCTGATCCCGCGCGTCCACTCGGTGGTCCGTCGCAGGTCCGGCTCCACCCGCGCGGTCGCCGCGTCGGCGCCGTCCGGGCCGTCCTCACGCACCTGCCAGTGCACCCAGTTGACCTCGTTGCCGTACTCGTCGTGGACGAAGAGGTCGACGTGGTGCCACCCGTAGCGGTGCGTGTCGGCGTAACAGGTCAGGAACGTGCGGTGATGATTCGAATAGTCCACGGACGGCACCTCGCAACGATCGACGAACTTTCCCTCACGATAGGAGCGAGCACCCACCGCGGGTACCCCAGAAACCTTTACGTGCGAGGACGATCCGGTGCGGTTACGCGCGGCAGCGTGAAGGTGAAGACGGCGCCCTGCGGTTCACGCTCGGTGGCCGTCAGCGATCCGCCCTGACGGCTGATGATCCGGTGACTCAACGCGAGTCCGATCCCGTGGCCGGTGGCCTTCGAACTGAACGCCCCGTCGAAGACCCGTCCGTCGGGGATGTGCGACAGCCCCTTCCCCTCGTCCTCGACGCTGACGACCCCCTCGGCGCCGCTCGCCGTCGTCCGGACACGGACCGTGCCGCCCTCCCCCGACTGCGCGGACATCTCGTCGATCGCGTTGAAGCAGAGGTTGAGCAGGACCTGTCCTGTCAGGACCCGCTCGCACTCCACCGCGACCGGCTCCGCGGAACAGACGTACTCGACGCACACGCCCTTCTGGCGGGCCCGGATGTCGACGAAGTCGGCACACTCCTCGACGATCTCGTTCAGGTCCACCACCTGCAGCGACTCCTCGAGCTGGGTCACGTACTCGCGCAGGCTGCGCACAATCTGGTTCGCCCGGTCCAACTGCTTGCGCGCCTCCTGCAGACCCCACGTGACGTCGCCGAGTCCGGGATCTCCGAGTGCCAGCCGCCCCTGGGTTCCGGCTATGAAATTGGTTGCGGCGGCGAGCGGCTGGGCCAGCTCGTGTGCAATGGCCATCGCCATGTCGCCCATCGCGTTGTAGCGCGCGAGATAGTTGAGGTACTGCGCGTCCCGCCGATGCTCCTCCTCGGTCCGCACGTGTTCGGTGACGTCGTGGAACAACAGCAGATGCCCGCTGAGGTCGTTCTCGATGGAGATGTGCTGGCAGCTCCCGGAGTGCCAGCGACGCTCGCCCGAGGCGAGTTCGACCTCGTAGCGCAACCCCTGCGATTCCCCGTCCGCGCTGGCACGCGCGAGGCTGCGTTCCACCCGCTCCCGTGAGCTGCCGCCGCGACAGAACCGGGTGAACCGCACCCCGATCAGTAGCTCGACCGGCACGTCGAGCAGCTTTGCCGCGGCCTCGCTCGCGTAACTGATCCGGCTGTCGTCGTCGAGCACGAGGATGCCCTCTGCCATGTTCCGCAGGAACGCCGCGAGCCGGGCCTCGGTCCGGTTGAGATCCGCCTCGGTGCGTGTGAGTTCACGGCGCATCATCGCTTCCTGCTCGATGTCCCGGAACTGCACCATCACCACGGTGCGGCCCGTCAGTTCGACCCGAATCGCGATGGCCTCGGTGAGGATCTCGCGCCCGCTCTTGCTGCGGTAGCCCCACTCGATCACGGCGACGCCGTTGTCCACCGCGTCCTGCAACCATTGCCGGCCCGCCGAGCGGCGGTAGCAGTCAGCCCGCACGCTCATGTCCGGCGCCTTGAGCGGACGCAATTCCTCGACGGTGAATTCGAGGAGCTCGGACGCGGCACGATTGGCCCACAGAATGTCCTTCGTGACGGCGTCGTGCACCAGCACGCAATAGCGCAGCGACCCGACCAGCCGCTCGTAGTCGGCGGATGTCAGCTCGTACGCACCACTCTGATCGGGCATCCGCCGATACTACGAAGCGATTGGTCGACAACGCATAGGGAAAACCTTCAGCCGAACACGACATCTGACGCAGGGCTACCAGGAATGCACCGATTGAGAGACGTGGGTCACTCGAATTAGCTTGTCCCCAATGGGAAATGAACCTGTTCCCCCAGCGCCTTCCGTCGCGTCATTCGGCGCACCCGTGTACCGATCGGAGTATCAGAGATGACCAAGACCCCTGTCCTCGAACCGCCGGAGACGGCCGCGAACCTGTCGTTCGAGACCGTCCTCGACCACGTGGCCGCGCGCCGGCAGGAGTTCGCCGAACTGAAGTACGTGCCGCGGGACATGATCGAGGAGTTCAAACAGGTCGGCATCTACCGCGCGGCCACGCCCCGACGGTTCGGCGGAGATGCCCTGCCGCCCAGCGAGTTCCTGCGGATGATCGAGCGTATCTCCGCCGTGGACGCATCCGCGGGTTGGGTCGCCAGCTTCGGCTCGGCGCTCGTGTACCTGGCCGCGCTCCCCCTCGACACGCAGGCCGAGCTGTACAAGGACAGTCCGGACCTGGTCTTCGCGGGCGGCCTGTTCCCGGTACAGCCGGCTCGGAAGGTGCCGGGTGGATACGAGGTCAGCGGCCAGTGGAAGTTCGCCAGCGGCTGCAAGGGCGCCGACATCCTCGGCGTCGGTATCCGGGGTGGCGAGGACACCGCAGGCAAGCCCCTCACCGCCTTGCTGTGGCCCAAGGACGTCGAGATCGTCGAGAACTGGGACGTCCTCGGGCTGTCGGGGACCGGCAGCCACGAATTGAAGGTGGACGGCGTCGTCGTCCCCGAGGACTGGACGTTCGTGCGCGGCGGCACTCCGACCGTCGACGAACCGCTCTACCGCTACCCGTCGATCGCATATGCCGCTCAGGTTCTCGCCGTCGTCAACCTCGGTGTCGGCCGGGCCGCGCTCGATCACGCGGTGAAGGTGGGGGCCGGGCGCACCGGCATCACCGGGGCGCCTCGCCTCGCCGACCGGGCCTACTACCGCATCGACATCGCCAAGGCGGAGGCAGCGTTGCGCTCGGCCCGAGCGTTCTTCTACGAGGTCACCGACGAGGCCTACGCGACCGTCGTCGCCGGAGATCCGGTCCCCGACAAGCTGGCCGCGCTGCTGCGCTTGTCCTCGACACACGTCGCGAAAGCCGGTGCCGCCGCAGTCCATACCGCGTTCCAGCTGTCGGGCACCGGCGCGATCTACGACGGCACGCCGATGCAGCGCTACATGCGCGAAGCCCTCGTCCCGCCGCAGCACGCGTTCCTCGGCGACGGCATCTACGACAGTGCCGGCGCGGTGCTGATGGACATCCCGCCGTTCCCCGGATTCATCTGAGCCCCTTCCCCATCGACGACCTTCCCAGGAGCCCCTCGTGACCGCTTCCTCGTCCGCACCGCTACGGGTGCTGTTCTGCATCGGAATCAATCAGAACTTCTTCGACCTTCCCACCGGCGGGGGCGGAGTCGTGTGGCAGGCCTTCTCCGGGATGATGGACGCGCTCGCGGCCACCCCCGGGGTTCGGGTGCTCGGCGACATCGACGACGACAGCCACATGGTCGGTCCGTCGGACGGCTGGCCGTGGACGTGCTACATCCTCGCCGACGTCGACACCCAGGAGACCGTCAAGGACGTCTGCAATCTGTTCCGCACCACCCCCGTCGGCGAGCACTCCCTGTGGCGCTACGCCAAGATCGAGGCCCGGATCGGGCGCGCGCTGACCGTCCGCGACGACGCGTGAGCCGGCCTGCCTCCGGCGCGCGCGACGCCGTCCACGACCTCATGTGCCGCTACATGGAACTATGCGACGTGCCGTCCGTCGACTTCTCCGTCGACGCTCTCACCGCCCTCTTCACCGAGGATGCGGTGTGGGAGGGTGTCGGCGCCGAGTACGCCGCCAGGTTCGGTCGCCGGTCCGGCCGTGACGCGGTGATCGAGATGGTCGCCTCCCACCTGCCGCCGAACGATCACTTCCGCCGCAACGTGCACCTGCTCGGCAACGAACAGATCGACGTCGACACCGACGGAGCGGCGGCCCGCGGCCGCTGGATCATGCAACAGCTCTCGACCTACCGGGACGGGACCAGCGAGTTGATCGCTGCCCGCATCGACGCCGAGGTCGACCTGACCGACGGAACGGCGCTGATCCGACGATTCGGCACCGAGCGACTCTTCGCCGTGCCCCTTCCCGCGCGCTGAGCAGCGGATGCACGCCACCAGCCCACTTCGAAGGACAACCACATGACCACCTTCCTCGAACCCGACCGACCCGCCCCCGCCGCAGCCGACCTCGTCTCGGACGACCGCGTCGCGGGCTCGCTGTACACCGATCCAGAGGTGTTCGAGCTCGAGCTCGAACGCATCTTTCACCGCACGTGGGTCTGGGTCGCCCACGAGAGCGAAATCCCCGAAGCGGGCAGCTTCAAGACGGCGACCATCGGCCGACAGCCGGTGATCGTGAACCGGGATCGCAAGGGCAACTTCAATGTTCTGCTCAACCGTTGCCGGCACCGCGGCGCCAGCGTGTGCGAGGTCCCCAAGGGCAAGGCCAACGGTTTCACCTGCCCGTACCACAGCTGGTCCTACGCGCTCGACGGCCGACTGCGCGGCATCCCGTACCCCGACGGTTACGACGCCGACCTCGACAAGAAGGACCTGCCGCTGCAGCGCCTCCGCGTCGAGTCCTACGCCGGGATGATCTTCGCGAGCTTCGATCCCGACATCGAGCCGCTCGAGGACTACCTCGGTGATGCCAAGCCCTG
Organism: Prescottella soli; assembly: GCF_040024445.1. Taxonomy (NCBI): domain Bacteria; kingdom Bacillati; phylum Actinomycetota; class Actinomycetes; order Mycobacteriales; family Nocardiaceae; genus Rhodococcus; species Rhodococcus (subgen. Prescottella) soli. Next base: position 4,551,508 of record NZ_CP157276.1, on the reverse strand, counting down.
GATCGACCTGTTCATGAAGCAGGGCGCCGGGTACCCGATCAAGACGCAGGGCGAGCACCGATTCCGGTTCCGAGGCAACTGGAAGATCCAGTTGGAGAACACGACCGACGGCTACCACTTCCCGATCGTCCACCGGTCGTGGATGTCGTCCGTCGACGCCGAGACCGCCGACATGCTCTCGTTCATGACCGACGACCAGGCCGTCACCCACGCGCTCGGCAACGGCCACAGTGTCGCGATCATGGTGCCCGAGCACGTCGATCTCGACTACGACGACGGCACCGAAGAGCTGCAGGGGCGGTTCGACCACGTCGTCGCCGAACTGTCGAAGACGATGCCGCCCGAGAAGGTCCGGCGCATCGTCCGCTCGATGCACGGCGCCGGATTCAACCTGAACATCTTCCCGAACGTGGCCATGTCCATGTCCTTCTTCCGGGTGCTTCAGCCGATATCGGTCGACGAGACGGAGATTCGGCATGTCGCGCTGGGGCTGGACGGTGGACCGGAGATCGTCAACCGCGAGCGCCTGCGGATTCACGAACACTTCCAGGGCCCCTTCGGATTCGGCAGCCCCGACGACGCCGAGGCGTGGGATCGCGTGCAGCGCGGCGCCAACGGCGCCCCCGACATGCCGATCATGGTCAACCGAGGGCTGAACCGCGAGAGCCTCGACAGCGATGGGCACCGCACCTCGCATGTCACCGACGAAACCGGAATGCGCGAAGCGTATGCGATGTGGAAGAAGATGATGAACGATGCTCGCTGATCTGGTGACCGGCCGGTCGATCGACGGCCGGGTGCTCGAGGCCATCGAACTGATCTGGCACGAAGCGGCACTCCTCGACGCGAAGGACTACCGGGCGTGGGACGCCCTGTGGACGGAGGACGGTCGCTACGTCATCCCGATCGACCCCGCGATCGAGGACTTCGACGCGCACCTCAACATGGTCAACGACGACAGCCGGATGCGTCGGATGCGTATCGAGCGACTCACATCCGGTTACTCGATGTCGGCCCTGGCCGCCGCGCGGACCGTCCGCACAGTCTCCCGATTCACCGTCGAGGACCGAACCGAAGACACCGTCACCCTGCGGTCGGCGCAGATTCTCGTCGGCTTCCGGCGCGATACCCAGCAGACGCTCGCAGCCGAGCTCACCCACCGCATCCGATCGACCGCGGACGGACCTCGGCTGGAGCTGAAGGTGATTCGTCTCGTGAACTCCGAAAGCGCCGTCAACGCCTCCGGGTACCTGCTCTAGCCGCATCGACCACCGGATCGTCGCTCGCGACAGATCCGCCACCGAAAGGACCAACCACGTGGACACCGTCGCAGTGGTCACGGGCTCCGGGCGCGGGCTCGGCGCCACCATCGCACGTCACCTGTACCGTCGCGGCTACCGCGTCGCACTCGCCGACCTCGACGGCAGTGCGGCGCACACCGTCGCGACCGAACTGGATCCCACTGGCGAGCGGGCCTTCGGCGCCGCCCTGGACATCCGGAGCAAGGCCGACTTCACGGCGCTGCGCGACCGGGTGGTCGAGCGCTGGGGGCGGGTCGACGTCCTCGTCAACAACGCCGGGCGCTCACAGACCGGACAGCTGATGTCGATCTCCGCCGAGGAGTTCTCCGACATCGTCGAGACCAACCTCAACGGAACGTTTTTGGGCTGTCAGGTCTTCGGCGCGTACCTCGCGGATCGGGGGTACGGCAGGATCGTCAACATCGCCTCCCTCGCCGGCCAGAACGGAGGCACCGCCACCGGCGCGCACTACGCGGCCGCGAAGGGCGGCGTCGCCACGCTCACCAAGGTCTTCGCCCGCGAACTCGCGGGCGCGGGTGTGACGGTCAATGCCGTCTCGCCCGGGCCGCTGGACCTCCCGGTGGTGCGGGAGACCGTACCAGCCGAGCAGTTGGGCCGCATCGTGACGACCATTCCGGTCGGGACACTCGGTTCCCCGGAGTTCATCGCCGAGACCGTCGCGCTGCTGGCCTCGCCCACCGCGATGTCGGTCACCGGCGCCTGCTGGGACGTCAACGGCGGACTGTACATGCGTTGACCCTCAACCTGTTCCGGTGTCGAACGGTTGGGTCGTGGTAGGGAGGAATGAAGGACCATGAAGATGTTCACTGTCACAGTCTCGGAGATCGTCGACGAGGCCCGGGACATCAAGTCGTTCCGGCTGGTCCGGTCGGACGGTGGACCGCTCGAGCCCTACTCGGCCGGCGCGCACATCGACGTAATGGGGCCCACCGAGGTGGTGACCCAGTACTCGCTGTGCAGCCCGCCCCACCGCACAGACTCGTACCTGGTCGCGGTCAAACGCGAGAACGGTGCGCGGGGCGCGTCCGCCGCGCTGCACGATCGGGTGGGCGTCGGGACCGAACTCCGGATCAGTCCGCCGCGGAACCTGATGTCCGTCGTCCCCGGCGCCGACCACCACGTCCTCGTCGGCGCCGGGATCGGGCTCACCCCGATGCTGAGCCTCGCTTTCGCGCTCCACGCACAGCGGCAGCCGTTCGACCTGCACTACTTCGCGAGGTCCCGGGAGCAGGCCGCGTTCGTCGACCTGCTCGAGGAGTCGGAGTTCGCCGGTCGGGTACACCTGCACCTCGGCGTCACCCGTGCCGACCAGTACCAGATCCTCGAACGGGCGCTGTCCGACCTGACCGGCGCGAGCCACGTCTACACCTGTGGGCCGGAGGACTTCATGGCCCGGGTGCGGACCCTCGCCGAACCCGCGGTGGGCGAGGACCACGTCCACGTCGAACACTTCGAGGCCGCCGCCCCCGTCGACACCGACGCCGACGTCCCGTTCGAGCTCGAACTCGACACCGGTGAGGTGTTCGAGATTCCCGTCGGCGCCTCGATCGCAGAGGTCCTCGAGGCCAACGACATCGAGATCGATACGTCGTGCCGCGAGGGCATCTGCGGCACGTGCGTGCTGGACGTTCTCGGCGGCACCCCCGATCATCGCGACAACTGCCTGACCGTCGGCGAGAAGAAGGCGGGTGACCGGATCGCCGCGTGCGTGTCGAGGGCGCGTTCGCCTCGCCTGATCGTCGAGCTGCCGTAACCGTGACCGCCACAGCGCTGTCGACGGTCAGACCACCGTGATCCCGGATTGCATGACGTCCCGGACCAGCACCGCGATGCTCTCGGCACCGGTCTTCTCCTTGATCCGGGTGCGGTGCACGTCCACCGTCTTGACGCTGATCCCCAGCGCCTTCGCGATGTTCTTGCTCGGCAGCCCGTCCAGGACCAACGAGAGGATCTCCCGTTCGCGGACGGTCAGGGCGTCGATCCGACCGCGCAGCGAGTCGAGGCGGCGATGGTCGTCGAACCGTCGCCGCGCTACCTGCAGCGCATCCTGCACGACGTCCAGCATGTGCTGCGGATCGTACGGCTTCTCGATGAAGGTGAGCGCACCCTTCTGCAGCGCCCGCACCGTCATCTTGATGTCACCGTGCGCCGACACGAAGATGATCGGGATGGGTGACTCCTCCCCGAGCAGCGCCTCCTGCAACTGGAATCCGCCGACCTCGGGCATCCGGACGTCCAGGACGAGGCACGCCGGAATGTCCGTGCGCCGGCCGGCCAGGAACGACGACACCGAATAGAAGGACTCCGAACGGATGTCGACCGAGGCCAGTAGCCACGCCAGCGACTGACAGAGTTCCCGATCGTCGTCGACGATGTAGACGCACGTTTCCTGCTGCTGATCCATCGAATCCTGCCTCGATCGTCACGGTCCCGACTGCCCCCGCCCCCAGAGAGTAGCCCAACGCCACTGGCGGACTGAAGGATTCCCCTATCGCGCGCAGGCAATCGCTACCGCAGACTAGCGTCGCCGCCACTGCCCCGAACGTGACGCACCTCATACCCTGATCTTGGAAGAGCCGCGCCCCGTGGCCGCTCTCCGTACCTCTTTCACCATCTCTTGCACCCGACAATCCAGCCGACCTCCTGGAGGCAGACCGTGCCCGACCTGACCCCGGAACAACGCGAGTTCCGATCCGCGATGGCGAACCTACCCGCCGCGGTCAACGTCATCACCACCGACGGCCCGGCGGGCCGCTGCGGTATGACCGTCACCGCCGTGTGCTCGGTGACGGACTCTCCGCCCACCGCACTGGTGTGCGTGAACCGAAACAGTGCGATGCACAACGTGTTCCAAACCAACGGACGCATCGCCGTCAACGTCCTGGCCGGGGACCACGAGGAGCTGGCGATGCACTTCGCAGGCGCCACCGGTACAACGATGGCGGAGCGATTCGACTGGGACATCTGGGATGGCGCCGACGACGCCGGGGTTCCGGTACTGCGCAACGCGCATGTCGCACTGGTGGGCCGGATCCGCGAGAGCCGAACGATGGGCTCGCATTCGGTGATGTTCGTCGAGGTGGACCGGATCCGCACACGAGAGCACGGCGACAGTCTCGTCTACTTCCAGCGCACCTTCCATCGACTGTCGATGCCGGTCGCGTCACCCGACTGGCTGTTCTACGACGAGTGGTCCGACCCCATCACCGTCACTCCGGCGCCGGTCGCCGTCGGGGGTGAATGACGATGTCCGACATCACGAATATCGACCGGCCCGAGTCCGAGCTGCTCACCGAGCTCGCCGATCGACGCGCCGCCCTCATCACCAGACTGAGCGCTCTCGTGCTCGTCACGTTCTTCCCGCTCCCGATCCTCGGCGGATTCACGTCACTGCTCGACGGCGTGCTCTTCAGCGGCGTCACCGTCGCATGGGCCTACGCCTTCGCGCAGTTCGTCGTCGCGATCGCCGTCGCCCGCTACTACATGAGCAAGGTCGCCGAACTCGAACTCGGTGCCGCCCCCGCACGAGAGGACCAGCAGTCGTGAACCCCGTATCCGCAGTACTGTTCGCCGCACTGGTCGCCGTCACCCTCGTGGTGACCGCGTGGGCCTCGAAACGCAACAAGTCCGCGGCCGACCACTACGTCGCCGGAGGAAGCCTCACGGGCCGCCAGAACGGCGTCGCGATTGCCGGCGACTTCATCTCCGCGGCCTCTTTCCTCGGCGTCACCGGCGCCATTGCTCTCACCGGATTCAACGGCTTCTACCTTGCAGTGTTCGTTCCCGTGGCGTTCGTCCTCGCAATGCTGCTGGTCGCCGAACCGCTGCGAAACCTGGGGCGGTTCACGCTGGCCGACGTCCTCGCCAGCCGGTTCCCGGGCAAGGACGTGCGGTCGATGATGGCCGTCAGCACCGTGGTCATCAGCGTCGTCTACCTCGTCTCACAGCTCGTCGGTGCGGCCCTTCTGGTTTCGCTGCTCTTCGACCTGAAGTACTCGGTTGCCGTCCTGATCATCGGCGGGCTGACCACCATCTACACCCTGGTCGGCGGAATGCTCGCCACCAGTTGGATCCAGATCATCAAAACCGGGCTCCTGATGGTGTGTGCGGTAGTGCTGTTCGTGCTGGTGCTCGTCCGCTTCGACTTCAATCCCTTCGGCCCGTTCAGCACCGCGCTGGCCGAGTTTGGCCAGTCGTTCATCGCACCACACCGCACGTCCGGGACCGCCTCGTTCGACCAGCTGTCGCAGACCGTCGGCCTCGTCCTCGGCGTGCTCGGCCTCCCGCACGTGATGATCCGGTTCCTCACCGTGCCGGATGCGAAGCAGGCCCGGACGTCCGCCTACACGGCGATCTGGATCTTCTTCGCGTTCTACCTCCTCGTTCCCGTACTCGGTTACGGCGCAGCAAAACTCGTCGGCATCGATGTGATCAAGTCCCGGAACCCCGGCGGCAACCTCGCGGTCGCGCAGCTCGCGGAGACGGTCGGTGGTGGCGTGCTGCTGGCGTTCGTCGCAGCAGTGGCGTTCGTGACGATCCTCGCCGCGCTGTCCGGGCTGGTGATCGCCACCTCCGGCGCCATCGCGCACGACCTGTACGGGCAGGTGATCCGGAACGGCTCCGGGTCCGCCGAGTCGCAGCACCGAGCCGCCCGTATCGCGACCGTCGCGACCTGCCTGATCGGTGTCGCGATCGCCCTCGCCGCGCAGAAGCAGAACGTCGCGTTCCTCGCGTCGCTCGGCATGTCGATCGCCGCGTGCGCCAACCTGCCCGCCCTGCTGCTGACGATGTACTGGAAGCGCATGACCGCTCGCGCCGTGGTGGCCGGCATCGGCGCGGGCCTCGTCCTGTCCGTCACTGTGATCCTGCTCAGCCCGGCGTTGCAGGGCCCGGGTGCCCCGCTCGGGTTCTCGAACCCCGCGCTCGCCGTCGCCCCCGTCTCGCTCCTGGTGTCGGTCCTCGTCGCACTCGCGAGCACACCGGCGGGCGCCGCCCGCGAGCGCGCCGACCGGCGCTTCACCGCGATGCGGACCCGCGCGCTGACCGGCCGCGGCGAACCGCTCTTCGACGACGAGACGGTGGCGGTTCCGTGATCCCCGACGCCGTACCCCCGGGACCGCTGCGTGTGCTGGTCCGCCGCCTCGCCGCCGGCGAGTCCAATCCGGCCCGGATCATCGAGGGCACCCTCGACGCAGTCGCGAGGGACGAGCCCGACCTCCACGCGTGGGCGCACGTCGACGCCGACCTCGCCCGACAGTCCGTGGCACGCCTCGGGGCCGACGCGCCCCGGGGTCCGCTGTGGGGCGTTCCGGTCGGGGTCAAGGACCTGATCGACGTCGCCGGCATGCCGACCCGGTGTGGCAGTGACCTCACCGACAGCGTGCCCGCGGCAGGGGACGCGTCCTGTGTCGCCCGGCTGCGGCTGTCGGGCGCGGTGCCGATCGGCAAGACGGTGACCACGGAGTTCGGGTACTTCCAGCCGGGCCCCACCCGTAACCCGCACGCCCCGGGACACACACCGGGCGGGTCGTCGAGCGGGTCGGCGGCGGCCGTCGCTGCCGGCACGATCCCGGCGGCCCTCGGCACCCAGACCGCGGGGTCGCTGACTCGACCCGCGTCGTTCTGCGGCGTCGCCGGGCTGGTCACGACGCACGGCGACATCGACACGAGCGGGATCACCGGGCTGAGCCCGAGCCTGGACACCGTCGGGCTGCTCGCCCGGACCGTCGACGACCTGTACCTGTTCTGGACCGCAATGCGGGACGGCGTGACGGCTCCCCCACTGACGCCGGCGGCCCCGCGCAGACTACGGGTGTGGCGCGGTACCGAGCTCGGGGAGGTCTCGACCGACATGGCGGCGGCTCTCGCGGACGCGGCAGCCACCGCGGCGGCTGCCGGCGCCCCGCCCGACGACGCCGGACTGGACCGAGACACAGTCGCCCTCAACGAGTTCCATCACACGGTGATGTCCTACGAGGCCGCACGCGAGCGGGCCGCGGAGGCCGCGGTACCGGATCGGGTCAGTACGCCGTTCGCCGAGTTGCTGCGGGCCGGCGCCGACACCTCGGACGCGGCGTACCGAGACGCTCGCGACGGCATCGCGGCCGTACGTGCGCGGCTGCTGTCGGATTGGACGGACGACGAGTTCATCCTCGGCCCGGCCGCCCTCGGGGTCGCGCCCCCGGGGCTGAGCGCGACCGGATCACCGGTGCTGAGCCGACCGTGGCAGGCACTGGGCTTGCCGGTGGTGACCGTGCCCGGCCGACGCGATCCGCGGGGACTACCCCTGGGGCTTCAGCTCGTGGGGCGGCCCGGGTCGGAATCGAGGCTGTTGGCGGCCGCCGCCTGGCTCGAATCGCTGGGCTGAGGCGGCCGACCGGCGCGCATCGTGTCGGCCTGCCGTCGAGCGGCGCCCTCGACCAGGTCGACACAATGCGCGACGAAGCTCGCTGGGGAGGTGACGATCGTGCCGTCGAGGTAGCCGATGAACAGGCTCGTCAGCGCGCCGACCAGGCCGACTGCGGTCATCTGCCGCTCGGCCGGATCGGCGATCTCCGACAGCTGCTCGTGGACCAGCAGCACGAACGCCGGGGCCAGCTCGAGCCCCTGCCCGCCCAACGCCGGCTCGGCCAGCGGCGCCAACAGCAGCACTCGGCCGCGGGCGGGGTCGTCGACCATCAACTCCACGAACGCGGACACCGCGGCCGACGCCCGGTCACGCGGCGACCGCGCCGACCCGACCGCCGCCACGAGGGCCTCGTGGGCCCGTCGGCCGACCTCGTCGTACACCGCGCGCACGAATTCGTCACGGTCGGTGAAACTCTCGTAGAAGTACCGCTCGGTGAGCTCGGCCGCGCGGCACACGGCCCGGACGCCGACGGCCGCGCCCCCTTCGGCCCCGAGGAGGTCCACGCCCGCGGCCAGCAACGCGTCGCGGCGCGCGGCACGACGTTGCTCGATGCCCGTGCCCGCCCACGTGCGCCGCTGCGTCCCCAACCGCCCTCCAGACCTTGACCGCGTTGTGCAGACGATCCTAATCTGACAACGGGTGTAGTCAGATCCTTCGCGGAAGGCGGCCGCTCGTGGCACATACCGATACCCCGGCACCGATACCCCTCGGTCCGGACTCGCTCACCTGGCGCTACTTCGGCGACTGGCGCGGCATGCTGCAGGGGCTGTGGGCCGGGTCGATGCAGAACATGCACCCGGGCCTGGGCGCGGGCGTCGAGCAGCATTCCCGGTTCTTCGAGGAGCGGTGGGAGCGCCTCTTCCGCTCGCTCTACCCGATCGGCGGTGTCGTCTTCGATGGCGAGCGGGCCCGGCAGACGGCCGAGGAGGTCCGCGACTACCACCGCACCATCAAGGGCGTCGACGCGAAGGGACGTCGCTACCACGCGCTCGACCCGGAGACCTTCTACTGGGCGCACGCCACGTTCTTCATGGGCACGATCCTCACCGCCGAGCACTTCGTGGGCGGCGTCACCGAGGAGCAGAAGCGGCAACTGTTCACCGAGCACATCCAGTGGTACCGGCTGTACGGGATGAGCATGCGCCCGGTGCCGCAGACCTGGGAGGACTTCCAGCGATACTGGGATCACATGTGCCGCAACGTCCTGGAGGACAACAAGGCCACCCGTGACGTGCTCGACCTGTCCGGCATCGGCCGGCCCCCGTTCCTGATGTGGCTGCCCGAACCGCTCTGGCGCATCGTGCGCATCCCGGTGTCCAAGGGATTCGTGTGGCTGACGGTCGGCCTGTACGACCCGCCCGTGCGCGATCTGCTGGGCTACCGGTGGGGTCCGGTCGACGCGTGGGCGCATCGCCGGGTGGGCCGGTTGGTGAACGCGGCCTTCACGCTCGTCCCCGAACGGCGTCGCAAGCATCCTCGTGCCCGCGGCGGGCTCGATCGGGTCAGCGGCCGCGTGCCCGTCGACGCACCGTTGGTGCACACGCCGGCGCGAAATCTGCCGCCACTCGCTCATCGCGGTGACCCGAGCCACTACGTTCCGCCTCTGAACTGAGGTATGCGACGCTTTTACACATGGAACCGGATCTACGCTCGCTGCTGCACCGACCCCTGTTGAGTCGATCGGTTCCGCTCGATCGGGAGAATGCCGCGAGCCGGATCAGCGCATACGTGTACGGCAACATCCTGATCCTCGCCGCACTGATCCCGGAGACCGTCTCCCGCAGCGACTCCCGCACCATCGCCGTCGTGGCCGGAACCGCGGTGTCGACGTTCATCGCCCACGCCTTCGCGGAAGGCGTCGGCAGATCGGTGCGCTCCGGCCGTCAGCTGACCACCGCCGAACGCCTGGCCGAACTGCGCGATTCGGTCCCGGTCCTCAGCTCGGCGGTCCTTCCCATCGTGCTCCTCGCGACCGCCGTCTTCGGTTGGCTCGAGCCGTTCACCGCCCAGGTGATCGCCGAGGTCACGATCCTCATCCGCATCGCGTCGATGGTCTTCGTCATCGCCCGTCTCCGCGGCGAACGGCCCTCGCGCGACACCCTGATCGCCGCGGGGCTGCTGGCCGTCGCAGCCACCGCGGTCGTCGTCGTCAAGATCGTGCTCACGCACTGACGACGGGCGTCGAGTGTCAGCCGTCCACCGCGGTTTCCAGCGTGCCGCGGTCAGCGGCGGCCTGCCGAAAGAGTGTGTCGGCGCCGAACATCGGAGCGACGCGTTCGACGAGCCGCGGAGCGAGTTGACCCAACGCCAGGATCCCGCGCAGCGGCACGCTGTTCACGAGAACCTCGGGTTTGTCCTTCCTGATCACGCCGATCACCTTGGCGGCCACACGATCGGTCGTCGTCGTGCCGAGTAGCCGGGAAGCCTTCAACCCGGAGTCGACCATCCGCTGATACATCCCGTCGCCGGCCACGAACCCGGGACAGACGACCGAGAAGCCGACGGGGGAACTCGCGTACTCCGCGCGCAGCGACTGGGCCAAGAGCACTAGGCCGGCTTTGGTCGTGCTGTACGGAACGTTGTACGCGACGCCTTGTTTTCCCGCAACGGAACTGATGAACACGACGTGCCCCCACCCCCGGCGGAGCATTCCGGGCAGCGCCGCGTGGGTGAGCAGCATCGGCGCGGTGAGGTTGATGTCGACCATCGCGGTCAACTGGTCCCGGGTGAGCCGGGTGAACGACCCCGTGTTCTCGATGCCTGCGTTGTTGACGAGCAGATCGATCGGACCGAGTGCGGCCTCGGCGCGGTCCACAAGGGGTTCGATCTGCTCGAGGTCGCCGAGATCGGCGGACAGCGCGACGGCGCGCACACCCCTCCCGCGGAGGTCGCCGGCAAGCCGATCCAAGACGTCCGCCTTGCGCCCGGACACCACGACGTCAACACCTTCTGCCGCCAGCGCCTTCGCAATTCGGGCACCGATTCCGCCCGATGCTCCGGTCACCAGCGCAACCTTGCCATCCAGGCTCTTCATATCGACAACACTTCGCCGCGCCGGCGGTGAAGTCAACGGCCACCCGCGACGGCATCGGACGCACATCGAGCCGTCACGGCTGCCCGGGATGCCGCTGCTCGACCGCCTAGCTGGGTGTCTGCACCGGCTCCAGGATCTCCGCCCGCGCCTCCGGTGCCGCGGCCCGCAGGGCATCGGCGGACGCGTCGTCGGGTTGCGCCTGCGACATGATCTCGGCCTCGACGCGCGCCCGATACGTCTCCACCTCGCGGTCGATCATGGCCGCATCCCAGCCGAGGATCGGCGCGACGAGCTTGGCCACCTGCTCGGCGCAGTCGACGCCGCGGTGCGGGTACTCGATCGAGATGCGGGTGCGCCGAGCGAGGATGTCCTCGAGATGCAGCGCGCCCTCCGCCGCGGCCGCGTACACGGCCTCCACCTGGAGGTAGTCGGGCGCGTCGGTGATCGGGTCGAGCAGTTCCGGCGACCCGTCCGCGAGTTCGAGCACCTCGTCGATCAGCGAGCCGTACCGGTCGAGCAGGTGCTTGATCCGATAGGGATGCAGCCCGTGCAGCTGGCCCAGGTGCACCGCCTGGTTGACGAGCGCGAAGTACCCGTCGGCGCCGGCCAGCGGCACCTTCTCGGTGATCGACGGCGCGACGCGGGCCGGAATGTCCTCCGACGCCAGGTCGACGGCGTCCTGCCCCATCACCCGGTAGGTGGTGTACTTGCCGCCGGCGATCGCGACGAGCCCCGGCGCGACGCGTGCGACGGCATGCTCCCGCGAGAGCTTCGACGTCTCGTCGCTCTCCCCCGCCAGCAGCGGACGCAGACCCGCGTACACGCCGTCGATGTCGTCGTGGGTGAGCGGAGTGACCAGCACGTTGTTGACGTGACCGAGGATGTAGTCGATGTCGGCTTTGGTCGCGGCCGGGTGCGCGAGGTCCAGGTTCCAGTCGGTGTCGGTGGTGCCGATGATCCAGTGGCCACCCCAGGGAATCACGAACAGCACCGACTTCTCGGTGCGCAGGATGATCGCGGAGTCGCTCACGATCCGGTCGCGCGGAACCACGATGTGCACACCCTTGGACGCCCGTACCCGGAAGCGTCCGCGCTGGCGGGACAGCGACTGGATCTCGTCGGTCCACACACCGGTGGAATTGATGACGACGTGACCCTTGACCTCCGTCGTCGCCCCGGTCTCCGAATCCCGCACGCGCACACCCGACACCCGGTCGGCCTCCCGGAGGAAGCCCACCACCTGCGTGGACGTGCGCACGACCGCGCCGTAGTGGGCCGCGGTGCGCGCGACGGTCATCGTGTGGCGGGCGTCGTCGACGACGGTGTCGAAGTAGCGGATTCCACCGATCAACGCATTGCGCTTGAGCCCGGGCGCCATCCGCAGCGCGCCCGCGCGGGTCAGATGCTTCTGTGCCGGAACGGACTTCGCGCCGCCCATCCGGTCGTACAGGAGGAATCCCGCGGCCATGTACGGGCGCTCCCACACCCGGTGAGTCAGCGGGAAGAGGAACTTCAACGGTTTGACGAGGTGCGGCGCGAGCGTGGACATCGACAGCTCGCGCTCGTGCAGTGCCTCCGCGACCAGACCGAACTCGAGCTGTTCGAGATAGCGCAGGCCGCCGTGGAACATCTTCGACGACCGCGACGACGTGCCGGACGCGAAATCACGGGCCTCGACGAGCGCCACCTTCAGCCCGCGGGTCGCGGCATCGAGCGCGGCGCCCGCCCCGACGACGCCACCACCCACCACCACTACGTCGAATTGCTCGGATCCCAACTGCTCCCAAGCCTGCTCCCGCTGTCGCGGGCCCAGGTACTGCACACCAGGCTGCTTGTCCAACTCGGTCTCCCGTGGTTGTCGGCGAATCTGCTCTCAGGCTAGTAGCTTCGTCCGCATACTGCCCGAGAGACAAGGACGACCGTGACCAAGTACATCGCCGCCATCGACCAGGGAACCACCTCGAGCCGATGCATGATCTTCGACCACCACGGTCGGGTCGTCGGCGTTGCACAGAAGGAACACGACCAGATCTTCCCGAAGCCGGGCTGGGTGGAGCACGATCCCGAACAGTTGTGGAGCAACACCCGCGAGATGGTCGGCAGCGTCCTCGCGAAGACGGACCTCACGGCGCAGGACATCGCCGCGATCGGCATCACGAATCAGCGCGAGACGACCGTCGTGTGGGACCGCGAAACCGGCAAGCCCGTCTACAACGCGATCGTGTGGCAGGACACCCGCACCGACCGCCTCTGCACCGAGATCGGCGGCGCCGAGGGACCCGAACGATTCCGGGCCGTCACCGGTCTGCCGCTGTCGACGTACTTCTCGGGCCCCAAGGTCCGGTGGATCCTCGACAACGTCGACGGCGCCCGGGAGCGGGCGGAGGCGGGCGAACTCTGCTTCGGGACCATCGACTCGTGGATCATCTGGAATCTCACCGGCGGCCAGCACATCACCGACGTCACCAACGCGTCGCGCACGCTGCTGATGAACATCGAGACGCTCGAGTGGGATCACGACATCTGCGCCGCGATCGGTGTCCCGGTGTCGATGCTGCCGGAGATCCGCAGCTCCTCCGAGGTCTACGGCGAACTGGCCCTGCCCGGGATCTCCGCCGGCGTTCCCATCGCCGGCATCCTCGGCGACCAGCAGGCCGCGACGTTCGGGCAGGCGTGCCTGTCGGAGGGCGAGGCCAAGAACACCTACGGCACCGGAAACTTCTTGTTGCTCAACACCGGAACGACGCCGGTCCACAGCGAACACGGACTGCTCACCACGGTCTGTTACAAGCTCGGCGACAAGCCCGCCGTGTACGCCCTCGAGGGTTCCGTCGCGGTCACCGGGTCCCTCGTGCAGTGGCTGCGCGACAACCTCGGAATCATCCAGTCGGCCAAGGACATCGAACCGCTCGCGAAGACGGTCGACGACAACGGCGGCGCATACTTCGTTCCGGCGTTCTCAGGGCTGTTCGCGCCGCGGTGGCGGCCCGACGCCCGCGGCGTGATCGCCGGCCTCACCCGATTCGTGAACAAGGGCCATCTCGCCCGGGCCGCCCTCGAGGCCACCGCCTACCAGACCCGCGAGGTCATCGAGGCGATGCGCGCCGATTCCGGCGTCGAACTGAGTTCCCTCAAGGTGGACGGCGGCATGGTCGTCAACGAGACGCTGATGCAGTTCCAGTCGGACATCCTCGACGTCCCCGTCACGCGCCCGGTGGTGAACGAGACCACCGCGCTCGGCGCCGCGTACGCGGCGGGCCTGGCCGTCGGTTTCTGGAAGAGCGAGAACGATATTCGCGACAACTGGGCCGAGGACAAGACCTGGGAGCCGAAGATGGACGAGTCCGAGCGCGAGCGCCTCTACGCGGGCTGGAACCGCGCCGTCGAGCGGACCTACGGCTGGATCGACGAGGACGGCACCTCGACGTAGTCCCTCCACGCCCCTAGGCGCCGGCGCCTAGGGGCGTGCCGCACCCGATCCGGCACGACGGGTGAAGACGTCGTAGGCGGCCCGCAGACGGTCGACCCCCTCGGCCAGCACCGCCCCGTCGTACGTCGCGAAGCACAGCCGCGCCGCATGCGGGTGGGTGCTGGCGACCCCGAACGCGCCGCCCGGCACGTACGCGACGTCGTGCCGGACGGCGGTCTCGAGCAGGGCGGTCGCGTCGATGCCGTCGGTGAACTCGATCCAGCAGAACATGCCGCCGTGGACGTTGGCATGCGAGATACGGTCCCCGAAGGCGGTTTCGAGCGCGTCGACCAGCGCGCCGGCCCGCGCCGCGTAGGCACCGCGGACGGTGGTCAGGTGCGCGGCCAGCCACGGGCTGTCGTCGAGCAGTTCGGTCGCGATCTGCTGCGTGAGCGAGGACCCGCACAGGTCGGCGCCCTGCTTGAGGAGTTCGACGGCCTCGCACACCCGGCGGTCGCCGTGCAGCCAGCCGATGCGCAGCGCGGGGGCGAGCGTCTTGGATCCGCTCGACAACCTCAACACCCGATCCGAGTGCGCCGCAACGGGCGCGGGGGCCGGGGCGTCGAACCACAGTTCGCCGTACGGATCGTCCTCGATGATCCAGAATCCGTACCGGTCCGCGAGGGCCGCGAGGTGCGCCCGACGCGACGCGGAGAGCACGACGCCGCGCGGGTTGTGGAAGTTGCTGACCGTGTGGACAACCTTGGGCCGCAGCCCTTCTCGCAGTGACCGCTCGAGGGCCTCGGTGTCCATGCCGTCCGCGTCCAGAGCGACGGGCACCAGCGTGGCCTGCGCGGTCCGGAACACCTGCAGCGCGCCGGTGTAGCCGGGTTCCTCCACCACGACGGTGTCGCCCGGGTCGAGCAGGACCTGCGCGAGGAGGCTCAGCGCCTGCTGCGATCCGTGGGTGACGACGACCTCGGCCGGGTCGATCCGCCGCCCCACCTTCTCGCTCTCGCGGGCGGCGACGACCTCCCGCAACGGCGCCCATCCGGACGTCTCGCCGTACTGCACCGAACGCGGATCGGCGAGCGCCCGCTGCGCGGCCTGCGTGATGCGTTCACGCGGAACGAGTTCCGTGGCCGGCAGTCCTCCCGCCAGGCTGATGACCTCGGGGCGGGCGGTGAGGGTGAGCAGGTCGCGGATGGCCGAACTACGCAGGCCGGCCATCCGCGACGACAGCTGGAGGGACGAATCGAGCGACGACGAATCAAGTGACATGGAGGCGGCTCCGTGGTCGAGGTACTGCCGTCGCGCACGACGGCGAAGGACGAAGGCAGAAACACCCAGGTCGTCCCGGATCCTCGGGGCGGAGAGCGATGGTGTGGGTCGATGGTTCTCGACCGACTTATCGCATCATCCCACAGTCGCCACCACGATGTGAAATAACCGTCCCATATGTCGAGATCAGTCGAGGTCGTCGTGGCGCATCAGCTGACGCGACGCCTCGGTGATCGAGCCCGACAGCGACGGGTACACCGAGAAGGTCTGCGCCAGGTCGTTCACGGTGAGGTTGTTCTGCACCGCGATCGCGATCGGCAGGATCAGCTCCGACGCGGTGGCCGCGACCACGACACCGCCGATGACCACACCGGTTGCGGGACGGCAGAAGATCTTCACGAAGCCGCGACGCAGCCCCGACATCTTGGCGCGCGGGTTGGTGTTGAGCGGCAGCATGACCGTGCGGGCCGGCACCTCGCCGTTGTCGATCGCGGCCTGGCTCACACCGACGTTGGCGATCTCCGGGCGCGTGAACACCGCCGACGCGACCGTCTTGAGCTTGATCGGGCTGACGCCCTCGCCGAGCGCGTGGTACATCGCGATCCGGCCCTGCATCGCGGCCACCGAGGCCAGCGGCAGCAGGCCGGTGCAGTCGCCGGCGGCGTAGATGCCCGCGACCGCGGTCCGCGACACCCGGTCGACTCGGAGGTAGCCGCCCTTGTCGAGCTCGATACCGACCTTCTCGAGGCCGAGCCCCTCGGTGTTGGGCGTGGAGCCGACCGCCATGAGCGCGTGGCTGCCGTGCACGGTGCGCCCGTCCGACAGCTTGACGACGACACCGCCGTCCTCGGTGTGCTCGACGGCGTCGGCGCGCGCATGCTTGACCAGCGTCACGCCACGCTCGGTGAGCACGTCCTCGAGCACGAGAGCGGCGTCGGCGTCCTCGTGCGGCATCATCCGGTCACGACTGGACACCAGCGTCACCTTGACGCCCATCTCGGTGTACGCGGACACGAATTCGGCGCCCGTCACACCCGAGCCCACCACCACGAGGTGCGACGGCAGTTCCTCGAGGTCGTACAGGTGGCGCCACGTCAGGATGCGCTCGCCGTCCGGTACGGCCCCCGGGAGCACCCGCGGGCTGGCGCCGGTGGCGATGAGGACGACGTCGGCCTCGAGGATCTTCTCCTCGCCCGTCGTCAACGTGGCACGCACCTGGTGCGACGCCATGCCGAGCTGGGAGTCGATCAGCTCGGCGGTTCCGGACAGCAACTGCACGCCGACGCTCTGCAGGCGGGCACGGATGTCGGAGGACTGGGCCTGCGCAAGGTTCTTGACGCGAGAGTTGATCTGCGGGAGCGAGATGGTGGCACTCGACGGATCCAGTGAGATGCCCAGATCGGTGGCGCGGCGCATGTCGGTGCGGATACCGGTGGACGCGATGAAAGTCTTCGACGGGACGCAGTCGAACAGCACACAGGCACCGCCGACGCCGTCCGAGTCGACCAGTGACACCGACGCCCCGTGCTGGGCAGCGACCAGGGCCGCTTCGTATCCAGCGGGTCCACCACCGATGATCACGATCCGGGTCATGCGTCCTCCAAGCTCGCCGCGCCGACCGGGATCTCCGGCAGGCCCGGGTACAACGCTATTCCAGTGACCGGGAACACGCTGGCAGTGACCCCTGCCAGCGGGCCGCGAGGCGCCGAACGCGCACGTCGATGCGCCGGACGGTCCGGTCGTTACCCGAGCACGCGCGACACCGATTAGGCTTTTCGCGTGCCGATCTACGCCGCGTACGGGTCCAACATGCACCCGGAACAGATGCTCGAACGCTGCCCGCACTCGCCGATGGCGGGCACCGGCTGGCTCCCCGGCTGGCGGCTGACGTTCAGCGGCGACGACATCGGCTGGGAGGGCGCTCTGGCGACCGTCGTCGAGGATCAGGACGATCCGGACGCCAAGGTGTTCGTGGTGCTCTACGACGTCCCAGCCGAGGACGAGGCGCGCCTGGACCGCTGGGAAGGCTCCGAGCTGGGCTTGCACCGCAAGATCCGGCTACGCGTCGACACCGCCGACGGCGGCCCGGTCCTGGCCTGGCTGTACGTGCTCGACGCGTACGAGGGTGGACTGCCGTCCGCCCGCTACCTCGGGGTGATCGCCGAGGCCGCCGAGATCGCGGGTGCCCCCGCCGACTACGTCCGCAACCTGCGCACCCGCAACAGCCGCAACGTGGGGCCGGGCACGCCGTAACCGACCCGCCGGCCACTCAGGACTGCAACACCAGATTGGTCAGCACCCGGACACCCGTCGTGAGGGCCCGCTCGTCCAGGTCGAACGTCGGCTGGTGGATGTCCAGCTGCGGTCCGTGCCCGGACCACACGCCCAGCCGCGCCATCGCGCCCGGCGCCTCCTCGAGGTACCACGAGAAGTCCTCGCCACCGCCGGACTGCGGGGTGTCCGCGAGCGCGTCCGGACCGATCGCCCGGACCGCGTCCTCGAGCATCCGCGCGGACACCTCGTCGTTGACGACGGGCGGCACACCGCGGCGGTAGTTGAGTTCGTAGCGCACGCCCGTCGGCGCGAGCAGTCCGTGCACGATCTCGCGGACGGTCGGCTCGAGCAGCGCCCAGGTGTCGTGGTCGCCGGTGCGGACGGTACCGGTGAGGATGCCGCTGCGCGGGATCGCGTTGGGCGCTTGCCCCGCGCTCACCGCGCCCCACACCATCACCGTGCCGCTGCGCGGGTCGATGCGGCGGCTGAGCATTCCGGGCAGCCCGGTGATGACGGTTCCGATCGCGTACACCAGATCGGTCGTCAGGTGCGGCCTGGACGTGTGCCCGCCCGGCGAGTCGAGCACGAGCTCGACGGTGTCCGCGGCCGACGTGATCGCCCCCACCCGCACCCCGACCCGTCCCGCCTCGAGGCGCGGGTCGCAGTGCAGCGCGAAGATTCGCGACACCCCCTGCATCCCACCCGCGGAGACGACGTCGATGGCACCGCCCGGCATCACCTCCTCGGCGGGCTGGAAGATGAATCGCACACCGATCGGCAACTGCGGCAACGAGTTCAATGCGAGAGCGGCGCCGAGAAGGATCGCGGTGTGGGCGTCGTGGCCGCACGCGTGCGCGACACCGGGCACCGTCGACGCGTAGGGCACGCCGGTCGCCTCCTGCATCGGCAGCGCGTCCATGTCGCCGCGCAGACCGATCCGCATGCCACCGGGACCGATGTCGCACACGACGCCCGTCCCGCCCGGCAACAGCAGCGGCGACATGCCGGCCGCCGACAGGTGACTGGCGACGAACGCCGTAGTCGAGAATTCGTGCCGGGCCAGTTCCGGATTCGCGTGGAAGTGTCGACGCCACCGCGACAGCTCCATCGCGTTCTCGGCGAGCCACTTCTCGATGCCCTCGTTCACCGACGCACCACCCCCTCCAGCAACCGTGCCCTCTGATCGGGATCGAGGGCGGCGCGAATCGCGGTGCGCGCCAAGGCCGTCGCGCCGTCGATCACGGCCTGGTCGGCGGACTCCGTGATCGCCGCGGCGGCGAACTCCGGTTGGTGGGTCACCGCCCCGCCGGAATCGAGACCGACCACCGGGTGGATGCCGGGGACGACGTGCGTCACGTTGCCCATGTCCGTGCTCCCCAGCGGGCGAGACGTTTCCAGCTCCACCGGCAGCGGCGTGCGGCCGAGGTCGACGATCTCCTCCCGGAACACGTCGACGAGCCACGGATCCGGGCGCAACTCCGTGTAGGGCGGCGACACCGTGCGTACGTCGTGCGTGCAACCGGTCGCCAGCGCACCCGCCGCGAAGCACGCCTCCGCGCGGGCGGCCAGTTCGTCGAGCGACTCGGCGGTGTGCGCGCGCAGGTAGTACAGCATCTCGGCGCGGGCCGGGATGATGTTCGGCGCCGTCCCGCCGTCGCTGACGATGCCGTGCAACTGCTGCCCGGGCGCGAGATGCTGACGCAGCAGGGCCAGCCCCACCTGCGCGACGGTGACCGCGTCGGCGGCGTTGCGCCCGAACTCCGGTGCCGCCGAGGCGTGCGCCTCCCGACCGGTGAACGTGATCGCGATGTCCGCGAGCGCGAGGGACGTCGCGCCCACGATGTCGAACGGCCCCGGATGCACCATCAATGCAGTTGCCACGTCGTCGAAGACGCCGCGCTCGAGCATCAGGACCTTGCCGCCACCGGTCTCCTCCGCGGGGGTGCCGATGACCCGGACGGTGATCCCCAGCGCGTCCGCCAACGGAGCGAGTGCGAGCCCGGCACCGACCGCGGACGCGGCAATGATGTTGTGCCCGCAGGCATGCCCGATCTCGGGCAGCGCGTCGTACTCGGCGAGGATTCCGACGACGAGTTCGCCGCTGCCGAACCGGGCGTCGAACGCCGTGGGCAGATCCGCGACGCCGGCCTGCACCTCGAAACCGTGTCCGCGCAGCACCTCGACCACGTCGGCGGCGCTGCGATGCTCGTCGAACGCGAGTTCCGCGTGGGCGTGGACGGCGTGCGACAGCGCAATCAGATCGGATCGCGCCGCCGACACGACATCCGACACCGAAGCCGACGGAGATGCCGCCGGGGATCCTGACCTCACATTCCCCAGTCTCTCACTCCCGCGGGCCCGGTCCCGGTCAACCGAACTTGAAGTTGCTCTCGTCGGTCGTGGTGCCCAGCGCGTCGAGCGTGTCGCGGTGGATACCCCGCTTGATGCCCGACAGGTTCGCGCCGTGGGTCGAGACCAGTGCCGACGCGCGGGCCACGGCCGAGTCGAGCACCAACTCGCCCTCGACGGCGTCGTCGACGATCCCGGCCGCGAGCGCATCGCCGCCGCCGTAGCGACGACCCGTCGTCATCGCCTCGACGGCCGCTTGGCGCGGCAGCCGGGACGTGAGGAGCGCGGACATGCCCAGCGTGAACGGCATGTTCAGGTTGACCTCGGGCAGGCAGTAGTAGCCGCGGTCGCTGCGCATCACGCGGAAGTCGTGCGCGCTCGCCAGCATCGCGCCGGCGCCGAACGCGTGCCCCTGCACGGCCGCGATCGTCGCCATCGGGAACGTCAGCAGGCGCGTGTAGATCGTGTGGACCCGGTCCAGGTAGCCGGTGAGCTTGTCGAGGTTGCCGAAGAGCCAGTCGGTGTCGAGGCCGTTGGTGTAGAACTTCCCGGTCGCGGTCGTGACCAGGGCCGCGGGTCCCTCGTGCGCCTCGACCTCGTCGAGCAACGCGTGCGTCGCGTCGATCCAGTCGGGGTGGAACCGATTCTCGTTGTCCGTCTCACCCTCGTTGCCGAGGTACAGGACGAAGACGTCGCCTTGACGATTCAGGTATGGCATGGCCGCGATACTACCCGTGAGTAACATCGTGTGGCGGCACTACTCTGTCGGTTCATGGGCACACTCGAGCAGCAGGCCGCCGACGTCCTCGCCGACCGCACCGGAATCCCGAAACACTCCGCGGCCGTCGTCCTCGGGTCCGGCTGGCAGGCCGCCGCCGACGCGCTCGGCGAGCCGGCCACGGTCGTGCCGATGGCCGACCTGCCCGGCTTCGCGACCCCCTCCGCGGTGGGCCACGCCGGGACCGTGCGATCGGTGCGGGTGGGCGACGCCGCCGTGCTGGTGCTGCTCGGTCGGGCGCACGCGTACGAGGGCCACGACCTGGCACGGGTGGTGCACCCGGTGCGGACCGCGATCGCGGCCGGGGCGCAGACCGTGATCCTCACCAACGCGGCCGGCGGCATCCGGGACGGCATGAGCGTCGGCCAGCCCGTCCTCATCAGCGATCATCTCAACCTCACCGCGCGCTCCCCGCTCGTCGGCGCGCAGTTCGTCGACCTGGTCGACGCCTACAGCCCGCGACTGCGCGAACTGGCCCGGATGATCGACCCGTCGCTCGCCGAGGGCGTGTACGCCGGTCTTCCCGGCCCGCACTACGAGACGCCCGCCGAGATCCGCATGCTGCGCACCCTCGGCGCCGACCTGGTCGGGATGTCGACGGTGCACGAGACCATCGCGGCCCGCGCGCTCGGCGCCGACGTGCTCGGCATCTCGCTGGTGACGAACCTCGCGGCCGGCATCACCGGCGCACCCCTCGACCACGCAGAGGTCCTCGCCGCGGGACAGGCGTCCGCCGCCCGCATGGGCGGGTTGCTGCGCAACCTGCTGGCCCGGTTGTGACCCTCCGCTTCGGCACCGCCGGTCTGCGTGGACCCGTCGGCGACGGGCCCGACTGCATGAACATCGGCGTCGTCGAACGAACCACCGCCGGGCTCGCGGCGTGGCTGCGCGACAAGTGCCTCGGCGGGGGTGTCGTGGTCGTGGGCCGCGATGCCCGGCACGGTTCGGAGGAGTTCGCCCGCGCCGCCGCCGAGGTGCTGGCGGCGGACGGCTTCGACGTCGTGCTGCTGCCGCGGCCGCTGCCCACCCCCGTCGTCGCGTTCGCGGTGCGCCGACTCGGCGCGGTCGCCGGGGTCCAGATCACCGCGTCGCACAACCCGCCCGCCGACAACGGCTACAAGGTGTACGTGCACGGCGGCGCGCCGCTCGCGGCGCCGGCCGACCGCGAGATCGAGGACGCGATCGCGCGGGCGGGGCGGATCCGGCGCAGCCCCGTCACCCCGGCCGACGACGCGCTGGTGACGGCCTACCTGGACCGGGTCGCGACGCTGCCGTACGGCACCCGGCGTGACGTCCGGATCGCCCTCACTCCCCTGCACGGCGTCGGCGGCGCCGTCGCGACGGCCGCGCTGCGCGCCGCAGGCTTCACCGACGTCCACACCGTGGCAACGCAATTCGATCCCGACCCGAACTTCCCGACGGTCACCTTCCCGAACCCCGAAGAGCCCGGGGCGACCGACCAGGTGCTGGCCCTCGCCGAATGCGTCGGCGCCGACGTCGCGATCGCGCTCGACCCGGACGCGGACCGCTGCGCCGTCGGCGTTCCCGGCCCGGGCGGCTGGCGGATGCTCACCGGCGACGAGACCGGCGCACTGCTCGGCGACCGGATCCTCGCGCACGCACCCGGGGACGCCCTGGTCGCGACGACGATCGTGTCGTCGACGCTGCTGGGCCGCATCGCCGACGCCCGCGGTCGGCGGTCCGCCCGCACGCTCACCGGATTCAAGTGGTTGGTCCGCGCCGGCGCCGGGCTCGTGTACGCGTACGAGGAGGCCGTCGGGCACTGCGTCGACCCGGACGTCGTGCGCGACAAGGACGGCATCTCGGCCGCCGTCCTGGTCGCCGACCTCGTGGCCGATCTCGCGGGCGCCGGGCGGACGCTTCAGGACGCGCTCGACGACCTCGCGGTGGAGTTCGGGGTCCACATCACCGGCCAGGTGTCCCGACGGTTCGTCGACCTCGACGAGATCTCTCGCACGATGGACCAACTGCGCGCCCACTCACCGGCCGAGATCGCCGGAATCGAGGTCGAGGCAACCGACCTCGCCGCAGTCCGGGGCCCGCTGCGCACCGACGCGGTCGTGTTCACCGGACCGGGACTGCAGGTGACGGTCCGGCCTTCGGGCACCGAGCCGAAGCTCAAGGCCTACTTCGAGGTGGTCGAACCGGTCCCGTCCGCCGATGTCACGGCCGCCCGCGCCGCCGCGATCGAACTCGCCGGGCTGGTCCGACGGTGCCTGGAGGGCCTGGGCGCGTAGCCGTCCGGCGCACCGCGGAGGTCCCGCTGCCCGATCCCGAACCCTGATACAACGTTCGAGGCATCGGAGAGCGGCGATTCGGGAGGTTTCGGCGATATGAGGATTTTCCGCGACAGTCCTACATCCCGGGTGCGGACGGCGGCTGTCGTCGGCGTCGCGCTCATCGCCCTGGCCGGCTGCAGCAGCGACGGCGGAAGCAGCGCCACGACGACCACCTCCACGAGCGCCTCGGCGGCGAGCACCTCCGCGAACGCCGCCGCGGCCGCAACGTCCGCGCCGGGTGCCTCGCCTGCGCAGTCGGCAGCGTCGGCGCCGTCCATGGCGCCGGGCTGGAACGCGAAGGTCTTCGAACACGCCGGCCGCACCGCAATCGCGGCGGTTCCAGGCAGCTCGCTGGTCTCCCTCGAGGAGAACAGCGACGGTAGTTGGGTGGTCTATCTCGTCGACGCCGACGGCGCCACGATCACCGTCGGCGTCTCCCCCGACGGCGACAGCATCATCGCAGGACCGACGGCCGACGGGGAACGACACACGGGTAGCGAAGAAGCAGACCTCGACTACACCGCCGCCACAGGCATCGTCCTCGCGGAGGTCCCGGACGGCCGGATCACCGACCTGCAGCTCGTCGTGGAGAAGGGCGGCATGTTCGTGTGGGAGGCCGACGTGATCGACGCCACCGGAGCGCAGCGCGCCGTCGACGTCGACGCAGTCACCGGCCGGGTCCTGCAGAACGCGACGCGCTGACCGAGCTAGCGCGGTCCGAACTGGCGGTCGCCCGCGTCGCCGAGACCCGGGACGATGAAGGCGTTCTCGTCGAGACCCTCGTCGATCGTCGCCGTGATCAGGCGCACCGGGAGACCGGAGCTCGCGAGCGCCTCGACCCCCTGCGGAGCGGCGACGACGCACACCGCCGTGATGTCGGTGGCGCCACGGGCGACGAGAAGTTCGATCGTGTGGACCATCGAACCGCCGGTCGCGAGCATCGGGTCGAGCACGTACACCGGGATGCCGGACAGGTCGGCCGGCAGCGACTCGAGGTACGGCACCGGCTGGTGCGTGTCCTCGTCGCGGGCCATGCCGACGAAGCCGACCTGCGACTGCGGGATCAGCGAGCTGGCCTGCTCGATCATGCCGAGGCCGGCCCGCAGGACCGGGACCAGCAACGGCGGCTGCGCCAGACGGACGCCCGTCGTGACGGCGACCGGCGTCTTGACCTCGAACTCTGCGGTCGGCGCGTCGCGGATGGCCTCGTAGATCAGCATCTGGGTGAGCTGCCGCAGCGCGGACCGGAACGTGGCGTTGTCGCTGCGCTCGTCCCGCATCCTCGTCAGGAGTGCTGCTGCCAGAGGATGGTCGACCACCTGCGTTTCCATGACTGCAAAGGATAGTTGGACGGACCCCGCCCCCGGAACCGGCCCGAATCCGGATGGAACCGAATCGGGGTCCGCTGCGTCGAACACTGCGACGAACAGTTTCGATGGGGGATGCGATGACTGAATTCTCGGCGACCACGGCAGGAATCGCGGCGTTCGGCACCACCGCTGCGACGCTCGCCACGCAAGCCGAAGCGGCCGGGGTGGGGGCCGCAGCGGCAGGACCGGCGCTGCTCGGCCCGGTATTCGGACTGATCGGCGGCGACTTTCTGGCGGCCTTCGGCGGCGCGCAGGCGGCACACGCGGCGCAGCTCGATCGGCTCGCGTCGGCGTGGGCGTCGATGAGCGATGCCGCGCTCACCACCGCGGCGGCGTACGACGCCACCGACGCGGGCACCACCGCCGCGCTGGGCGCCACCGGGGTGGTGTCGTGATCGACGTGCTCGCCCGCCCGGTCGTGGACCTGCTCGGGGCCTTCGGCACCGGCGCCCTGCCCGGCGGATCACCTGCGGACGCCATGCGCGCGGCATCCGACGCGATCGACGCCGTGCACGCGATCGGCCGGATCGGGATCAGCGACCTGGGCGGGGTGTGGACCGGTGTCGCCGCCGATGCCGCCATCGGCAAGGCGGAGGCGACCCAGACCGCGTCGGTGGAGCTGTCCGACCGTGGCCGGGAGATAGCGGTCGTCGTCGAGGCCGCATCGGAGACCGTGCGGGCCGGGACGGCCGAACTGCAGGAAATCCTGCATTCCTTCCTGTCGATCGCGTCCTCCGCGCTCCCCGTCCTGGGGACGCCCGCCGGGGTGACGATGCTGATCAGCGCCGCGGTCGAGCACCTCGGCCGGGCCCTCGCCGTCGTCGAGAGGGTGCGCGGCGAGCTGGCCGTCCACACCGCGAAGATGGTCGAGCTCACCGCACCGGATCCCGTCCCCACCGACGCCCGCACCGTCGCCGCGTCGGTGAGCGCGCCCGCTCCCACCACCGCGGCCGCCGCCGTGCCGGGTCCGGTCACACCGCAGGCCGACGCCGCGAGCCGCTTCGTATCGGCGTTCACCGGCTCCTCCACCGGGTCGACGACGTCGTCGTTCGGCGGAGCATCGTCCGCCCGCACGGCGTCGTACGACTCCGGTTCGAGTCCGGCGGCGGTCGAGGCCGGGAGCGCCGCCGGCTCGAGCTCGTACGATCCACGTTTCGGCGGCAGCGGAGTCGAGATCGTGCTGCCCGACGGCAGCACCGCCGTCGCGCCCAACGTGGAGGCCGCCGACGCCGTTCGCAGCGCACTCACGCAGCAGGGTGTGCCGTACGAGTGGGGCGGCACCACCCCGGGCCAGGGCCTGGACTGCAGCGGGTTGACGCAGTGGGCGTACAGCGAAGCCGGAGTGGACCTGCCGCGCCTCGCGCAGGAGCAGAACATCGGCACGCCGGTCGACCAGGAGAACCTCATGCCCGGCGACCTCGCCGTGTGGGACGGACACGTCGCGATGGTGATCGGCAACGGCCAGATGGTCGAGGCCGGGGATCCCGTCAGCGTCAGCGCCGTTCGAACCACCAACAGCGGCATGGGCTTCTACGGCTTCTACCGCCCCACCGAGTGATCGGAGAATCATGACGACCGAACCGTTCCCGCCGCCCACCACCGTGGCGTCGGCGATCAACCGGGCCCGCACCGTCGCGGTCCGCACCACCGAGACCGGTCTCCCGGTCGACATCCGCATCGACCGCAGCGAGCTGCGTTACGGCGGCGACCACCTGGCCCAGGAAATCCTCCGGCTGTGCCGGGAGGCGGGCCGGGAAGCCGGCGCCCGCCGTCGCGACGAACTCGCCCGCGAGGGCGTGCACCGCGACGTGCTCGACCGGCTCGGGCTGCCGACCCGCGACGACGTCGCGACCGCCGAGCAGGCCGCCGACGAGAACCTCGAGGCGCCGACGAGCTGGATGCGTGTTGTATGAGCGCGGGCGAGATGGATGCGCTCGTGGCGCGCGCGACGGCGCAACTGAATCTGCTCGACGACGCGCTGGGCTCGCTGCATGCCATCCGGGCGGAGGCCGTGAGCGACGACGGGCGCGTGCGCGTGGAAGTCGACGGCAACGGCAGTCCGATCGGGCTGTGGCTCAGCGATTCGCTCCACGATCTCGATGCCCGCGTACTGGCACGGACGATCACCGAGACCGCGCACCGGGCCGCGGCGGCCGCCGCCGCCGAACGGAATCGGATCACGGGCGCGTTGTTCGACACATACGGCGTGAGCTGATCGGTGTCCGGCTATAACTTTGGCCCCGACGTGGCTAGGCTTCCGGCCATGGCTGGAGACATCGTCCCGATCGAACTCGGTCTGACGCGAGGCGACCTCGTCACGCTGTGGGCCCCGCGTTGGCGCGAAGGCGACGACGAGTGGGAGGCGTTCCTCGGCCACGAGGAGGACCTGTACGGGTTCGCCTCGGTCGCCGCGCTCGCAGCGTTCATTCGCACCAACAACGACAACGACCTGGTCGACCATCCGGCCTGGCCCGTCGTCTCCAAGCTGGCCGCGCCGGAACTCGAGCCGGAGGAGAACTTCACCTTCGACCTGGTCGGTGTCCCCGAGCTCGCCGCCGGCGACCCGGAGGCGCTCACCCTCACGGAGCTCGAGAGCACACTCGACATGGTGCGCAACATCGGCGAGGTCTGCGATCTCGAACCGGTGGTGAAGTTCTTCGCGAACCACCCCGAGATCGCCTACCTGCGCGGCGGTGTGGGCCAGTTCGTCGGCCGCGACGGTGAGGCCCTGTGGGACCGCATCGGCACCGCGGTCGCCGAGGACTGGGACGCCGTCATCGACGCCGTCGACTCGATCGTCGCGACGCCCGACGTCGACGCGGAGTCCCTCTCCGTCGCCGAGGCCGAGATCCTCGCAGCCGAGGAGAACGTCGTCGACGCCGACGACGACGCCGAGGCCGACGAGGACTACGAGGAGTTCGACACCGACGAGGAGCACGAAGAGGAGGCGGACCAGGAGGAGACCTTCTGGACCGGCGTCGGGATCGACCCGATCAAGATCATCACGTCGGAGACCACCTATTACTCGCTGCGCTGCTACCTCGACGAGCACGCTGTGTTCCTCGGGCGCGGCGGCAGGATCTCGGTCTTCGGCTCCGAACGCGCACTCGCCCGCTACCTCGCCGACAACCACGACCACGACCTGGCCCGGGTCAGCACGTACGAGCAGGTGCAGAACGCGGCCGTCGACGGCTCGCTCGACGTCGAGGTCACCGACGAGAACGTCTACGTCCTGCCCGGACTGGCCGACGACCTCGCCGAGGGACCCGACGCCGTCGACGCCGACCAGCTGGAATTGGCCGTCGAATTGTTCACCGATGCAGCGGACTTCGCGAGGGACGACGCCACCGACGCCGCCCTGGCGTCGTCGACTCCCCTCGGCTGGTACGTCTCGTACATCATCGAGCCCACCCCCGGCCGGATGACGCCGAATCCGCCCTTCCAGGCGGAGGCCGATACGTGGCGGGCGCTCGAGGCCGAGTTCGAGGCACGGCTGCGACCCGAATAGGTCAGCCGATCAGGACCGCGTAGCCGGGCTTGATGACGTCGTCGATCAGCGCGAGCCGCTGGTCGAACGGGATGAACGCCGACTTCATCGCATTGATGGTGAAGCGCTCGAGGTCGCTCCAGCCGTACCCGAAGGTGTTGACGAGCGCCAGCATCTCGCGGCTCATCGTGGTGTCGCTCATCAGGCGGTTGTCGGTGTTGACGGTGACCCGGAACCGCTGGCGGGCGAGGAGGTCGAACGGATGCTCCTCGAGGTTCGCGACCGCGCCGGTCTGCACATTCGAGCTGGGGCACAGCTCGAGCGGAATACGCTTGTCCCGCACGTAGTTCGCAAGCAGGCCCAGCGTGACGTCGCCGTCCGGGCCGACGGTGATGTCGTCGGTGATGCGGACCCCGTGCCCCAGCCGATCGGTACCGCAGAACGCGATGGCCTCGTGGATCGACGGCAGTCCGAACGCCTCGCCGGCGTGGATCGTGAAATGCGCGTTGCAGTTCCGCATGTACTCGAACGCGTCGAGGTGGCGACTCGGCGGATATCCGGCCTCGGCGCCGGCGATGTCGAATCCGACCACCCCGCGATCGCGGAACCGGACGGCGAGTTCGGCGATCTCCCGGGACCGCGCGGCGTGGCGCATCGCGGTGAGCAGGCAGCCGATGCGGATCTCGTGCCCGGCCTCGCGTGCTGCGGCCTCACCCTCCCGGAACCCTTCGAGGACGTGATCGACCACTTCGTCGAGATCGAGGCCCGCCTCGAGATGCTGCTCCGGGGCGAAGCGCACCTCGGCATAGACGACACCGTCGGCCGCGAGGTCCTCGGCGCACTCGCGAGCCACCCGCCGCAGACCGGCCGGGTTCTGCATCACCGCGACGGTGTGCGCGAACGTCTCCAGGTACCGCTCGAGCGATCCGCTGTCCGCGGCGTCGCGGAACCACCGCGCCAGCTCGTCCGGGGTGTCGGCGGGCAGTCCGGTGTACCCGCACTGGGCGGCCATTTCCGCGACGGTAGCCGGGCGCAGTCCCCCGTCGAGGTGGTCGTGCAGCAGAACCTTCGGTGCCCGGCGGAGGTACTCGAGATCCAACGGCGCTGTCATGGGTCGACGGTAGCCGCGCCATCCGTCGAATGCGTGTCACGCGGGTTCCGGGTGTCGGAATCCCGGACGACGATCAGGTGTACCGACCCGTGTCAGCGTCCGGCGGGACCCCGTCGTAGTCCCGCGGCCTCGTCGGGTCCGAACGCGTCGGGCAACAACTCCCCCAGGGCCCGCACCCCGGAGCGCGTGTCGACGAGCAGATCGGCGCCTCCGTGTTCGAGAAGTAGCTGTCGGCACCGTCCGCACGGCATCAGGATCTCGCCACTTCCGTCACAGCAGGTGAACGCTGCCAATCGGCCACCACCACCGGAAACGAAGTTACCGACGAGTACGCACTCGGCGCACAAGCTGAGACCGTATGAGACATTTTCCACATTGCATCCGGACACGATATGACCATCAGCTGTGAGTGCCGCAGCCCCCACGGGGTACCCGGAGTACGGGGCATAGGCCCGCTCAGTTGCCCGACGAGCATTGTCGCGCAACAACTTCCAGTCGACCAGGGTCATAGGTCCCGATCCAACCACGCGTCCTGAATTGATGCAGAGGATCGACTCCCCGACACGTTTCCCATATGGGAAGGCAAACCTAACAAGCATTTTCGGTCCCGTACGAACCACAGAGGGAATTAGTTCCCGGATTCGGTTGGGTTTAGAGTTCACAGAAGTCGGTTTAGGTTCTCGTCGAGCCCGAGCTGCGGTATATCCGAAAAGCTGTGCAGGCTCGACGCGCCCACCAAAGACGTTGGAGGCACAGCACTCGATGAGCAGCACGACTGAAGCCGCTCCCGCGAAGGAGCGCACCCGGTCGCTTTACCGGGGCGACCCCGGCATGTGGTCCTGGGTTCTACACCGGATCACCGGCGTCGCAACATTCTTCTTCCTTTTCGTCCATGTCCTGGACACCGCGCTCGTGCGCGTCAACCCGGACACCTACGACCGGGTCATCGAGACCTACAAGAACCCGGTCGTCGGACTCATGGAACTCGCACTCGTGGCCATGGTGCTGTACCACGCACTCAACGGCGTGCGCGTGATGCTGGTGGACTTCTGGTCGAAGGGCCCGCAGTACCAGCGCCTCATGCTCTGGATCATCATTGCGATCTGGTTCGTGGTCATGATCCCGGGCGCCGGTCGCATCTTCTACAACATGTTTGCGGGGCACTGACATGACGACAGAAGCGAAGTCCCTCGGCAAGGCGTACGACCGCCCCGCCAGCCTGGACAACCCCCGCTCGCCGCGTCGGCCGGCGAAGAACAACTTCGAGCTCTACGCGTGGCTCTTCATGCGTTTCTCGGGCCTGGCGCTGATCATCCTCGTCCTGGGCCACCTGTTCATCATGCTGATGCTCGACAACGGCGTGCACCGCATCAACTTCGCGTTCGTCGCGGGTCGCTGGTCCAGCCCGTTCTGGCAGTTCTGGGACCTCACCATGCTCTGGCTCGCCCAGCTGCACGGCGGTAACGGCCTGCGCACGGTCATCGCGGACTACTCGCGTAAGGACTCCACCCGGTTCTGGCTCAACACGATCCTGGTCGTGTCGATGATCCTGATCATGGGCCTGGGCACCTACGTCATCTTCACCTTCGACCCCAACATCTCGGCGAGCTAGGGGAGCAGAGACTTCATGCAGGAACATCGTTATGACGTCGTCATCGTCGGCGCCGGTGGCGCTGGCATGCGCGCAGCCATCGAGGCCGGCCCCCGCGCCCGGACCGCGGTTCTGACCAAGCTGTACCCCACGCGTAGCCACACCGGCGCGGCCCAGGGCGGTATGTGCGCGGCTCTCGCCAACGTCGAGGAAGACAACTGGGAGTGGCACACCTTCGACACCGTCAAGGGCGGCGACTACCTCGCCGACCAGGACGCGGTCGAGATCATGGCCAAGGAAGCCATCGACGCGGTGCTGGACCTCGAGAAGATGGGTCTTCCGTTCAACCGCACCCCCGAGGGCAAGATCGACCAGCGTCGTTTCGGTGGCCACACCCGCGATCACGGCAAGGCACCGGTTCGCCGCGCGTGCTACGCCGCCGACCGCACCGGCCACATGATCCTGCAGACGCTCTACCAGAACTGCGTCAAGCACGACGTCGAGTTCTTCAACGAGTTCTACGCGCTCGACATCGCGCTGACCGAGACCCCCGAGGGCCCCGTCGCGACCGGCGTCATCGCCTACGAGCTCGCGACCGGCGAACTCCACGTCTTCCACGCGAAGTCGATCGTGTTCGCCACCGGTGGCTCGGGCCGCATGTACAAGACGACGTCCAACGCGCACACCCTCACCGGTGACGGCATGGGCATCATCTTCCGCAAGGGCCTGCCGCTCGAGGACATGGAGTTCCACCAGTTCCATCCGACGGGACTGGCCGGGCTCGGCATCCTCATCTCCGAGGCCGTCCGCGGCGAGGGCGGCATCCTCCGCAACGCCGACGGTGAGCGCTTCATGGAGCGCTACGCCCCCACCATCAAGGACCTCGCGCCGCGCGACATCGTCGCCCGCTCGATGGTGCTCGAGGTGCTCGAGGGTCGCGGCGCCGGTCCGAACAAGGACTACGTCTACATCGACGTCACGCACCTCGGCGAGGACGTGCTCGAGGAGAAGCTCCCCGACATCACCGAGTTCGCCCGCACCTACCTGGGCGTCGACCCGGTCACCGAGCTCGTGCCGGTCTACCCGACCTGCCACTACGTGATGGGCGGCATCCCCACCAAGATCAACGGTGAGGTGCTGCGCAACAACGAGGACCACGTCCCCGGCCTGTACGCCGCCGGCGAGTGCGCGTGCGTCTCGGTGCACGGCGCGAACCGCCTGGGCACCAACTCGCTGCTCGACATCAACGTCTTCGGTCGCCGCGCCGGCATCGCCGCCGCCGCGCACGCCGAGAACTCCGAGTTCGTCGAGCTGCCCGAGAACCCGGCCGAGAAGGTCGAGAAGTGGCTCGAGGTCATCCTGTCCGACCACGGCCACGAGCGCGTCGCGGACATCCGCACCGAGCTGCAGCAGTCGATGGACAACAACGCGTCGGTGTTCCGCACCGAGGAGACCCTGACGCAGGCGCTCAAGGACATCAAGGCCCTCAAGGAGCGCTACAACCACATCACGGTCCAGGACAAGGGCAAGCGCTACAACAGCGACCTGCTCGAGGCCGTCGAGCTGGGCTTCCTGCTCGAGATGGCCGAGGTCACGGTCGTCGGTGCGCTCAACCGCAAGGAATCGCGTGGCGGCCACGCCCGCGAGGACTACCCGGATCGCAACGATGCCGAGTACATGCAGCACACGATGGCGTACAAGGAGGGATCGGAGCTCATCTCCCCGATCCGTCTGGACTACAAGCCGGTTGTCCAGACCCGCTACGAGCCGATGGAGCGTAAGTACTGATGTCCGCACCTGTCATGGACAAGGACGCACCCGCGCTGCCGCCCGTCCCCGAGGGCGCGGTCATGGTCACCCTCAAGATCGCCCGGTTCAACCCGGAGGATGGCGAGGGTCAGCGCTGGGAGAGCTTCCAGGTTCCCACCCTGCCGACCGACCGTCTGCTGAACCTGCTGCTGTACGTGAAGGGCTACCTGGACGGCACGCTGACGTTCCGTCGCTCCTGCGCACACGGCGTGTGCGGTTCGGACGCGATGCGCATCAACGGCGTCAACCGTCTGGCCTGCAAGGTCCTGATGCGCGACATGCTGCCCAAGGACGGCCGTCCGATCACCATTACCGTCGAGCCCATCAAGGGCCTGCCGGTCGAGAAGGATCTGCT
The DNA here is from genome assembly GCF_040024445.1 of Prescottella soli. Classification (NCBI taxonomy): domain Bacteria; kingdom Bacillati; phylum Actinomycetota; class Actinomycetes; order Mycobacteriales; family Nocardiaceae; genus Rhodococcus; species Rhodococcus (subgen. Prescottella) soli. Next base: position 4,518,629 of record NZ_CP157276.1, on the reverse strand, counting down.
GGTCAACATGGAGCCCTTCTTCGACGCGTTCCGCGCCGTGAAGCCGTTCCTCATCACGTCGGGCAACGAGCCGACCCGTGAGCGCATCCAGTCGCAGGCGGACCGTGCTCGCTTCGACGACACCACCAAGTGCATCCTGTGCGCGTGCTGCACCACGTCGTGCCCGGTGTACTGGAGCGACGGCACCTACTTCGGCCCGGCCGCGATCGTGAACGCTCACCGCTTCATCTTCGACAGCCGCGACGAGGCCGCCGCCGAGCGTCTCGACATCCTGAACGACAAGGACGGCGTGTGGCGCTGCCGCACGACGTTCAACTGCACCGACGCGTGCCCTCGTGGCATCCAGGTGACGAAGGCGATCCAGGAAGTCAAGCGCGCGCTGCTGTTCGCCCGCAAGTGACGTTCTGAGCACACAGCACCACCGTTTTGCGCACTTGGCGCTGCTCCCGGCCTGATCGGGACAGCGGCAAGTGCGCAAAACGCGTTTCAGGGCAGGTCGGGGGGTGGATCATGTGAGGGTGCCTCGACGCGCTCGTGACCGGCCTCACAACGACACGCCGGATCCGCTTCCCTACCCTGGATTGTCGTTATGACTGCACTCGTAAAGTCCGCGCGGCGGCGAATCCTCTTGACCGCGACGGCCTCCACACTCGCATTCGGCGCCGGAGTCGCTCCCGCGGCGGCTCTCCCTCTGGCAGCGCAGTCCCCCTTGGCAGCGGACGTGGACACGCTCACGACCACTCCCCCGTTCAGCACGCCCAACACCGACGCGTGCCCGCACCGGGACTCCCCACCGCCCGCCATCGACCTGTCGGAGGTGCCGCGGCCGGGCGAACAAGCGCCCGCCCCGGTTCCGGTACCGGACAAACCGGTCGGCGGCGACGCGCTCGGGAGCTGCACCATCATCACCGCCCCCGGCACCCCGCCGCTGCCGGCCGACATCTCCGCCACCGGATGGGTGCTCTCCGACCTCGACTCCGGTCAGGTCCTCGCCGCGAAGGACCCGCACGGCCGCTACCGGCCCGCCAGCACCATCAAGGTCCTGTTGTCGCTGGTCGCGCTCGACGAACTCGATCTGAACAAGACCTACGTCGCGAACGCCGCTGATGCCTCGATGGAGGGCAGTTCCGTCGGCCTCGGCGCCGGCGGCACGTACACCAACCACCAGCTGATGCAGGGGCTGGTGATGCGCTCGGGCAACGACGCCGCCCACGCGCTCGCTACGCAGCTCGGCGGCGACGAGGCCACCGTGGAGAAGATGAACGCGAAAGCGCGGTCCCTGGGCGCGCTGGACACCCGGACGGCGTCGGTCTCGGGTCTGGACGGGCCCGGCATGTCGACCTCGCCGTACGACCTCGCGCTGTTCTTCCGGGCGGCGATGCAGAACCCGACGTTCGCGCAGCTCATCTCCACCGAGTCGGTGGAGTTCCCGGGCCATCCGGCCGATCCGACCAAGCCCGACGACAAGCCGGTCGAGCCGCACCCGATCTACAACGACAACATGCTGCTCGCCAACTATCCGGGGGCGCTCGGCGGCAAGACCGGCTACACCGACGACGCCCGGCAGACGTTCGTGGGCGGCGCCGAACGTGACGGCCGGCGGCTCGCGGTGACCCTCATGGCGGCCGACGTCCTGCCGATCCGTCCGTGGGAGCAGGTTGCCAGGCTCCTCGACTACGGCTGGGCCGTCGCTCCCACCACGTCCGTCGGCGTCCTCGTCGATCCTGTCGCGCCATCGGACGGCCCGGCCGTGCAGGTCGCGGGGCCGGAAACGCACGGGCCCGGTGGGATGGATCTGGCGTCCGGTTCGGACCTGCCCAACAAGGACGTCGCGGGCCGTGTCGCGATCGGGATCGTCGGAGCCGGCGTGGTCGTGGGGCTGCTCGCTTGGGCGCGTGCCCTGACCCGTCGACGCCGCCGCTGACCCCGGAACGCGACCGAGGCTCAGTCGCCGCGGCGGCGCCACAGGCCGGCGAGGCCGATCGCGGCGAGCGCCCCGGCACCGGTGAACGCGAGCGCCTCTCGCACCGTCGGCGCCCGGCGCAGCTCCACCCGGGGCCGGATGACGGCCGAGTCGGGCGGCGGCACGTACGCGTTCTCGAGGTTCTCGCGCGCCGTGGCGGCCCACGCCGTCGCGAACAGGATCAGGCGGGCGGTGAGATTGCTGAACACGAGCAGACCGATGATCGGCCCGAACGCGACACCGGCCGGTCCCTGGCTGATGGCGGTCAGGTAGATCGCACCCACCTGCCGGAACAGCTCGAACACGATCGCGGCCCCGAAGGCCGCGCGGACGGCGCTGCGCACCGTCACCGGTTCCCGGGGCAGCCGCGCGATCACCCACGTGAGCAGGGCCCAGGTCGCGAGCACGCTGATCGTCACCGAGGCGATCCGCAGCGCCACCCCGATCCCGGTGACGCCCTCGAGGCCGAGCCACTCGACGACCCGCCGCGCGATCGGGCCGTTGCTGAGCGCCGACAGTCCGAACGTCACGACCATCGCCAGACCGAGGCCGAGCAAGGCCACCAGGTCCCGCAGCTTGGTCGCCACGAATCCGCCCGGCTGGTGGGTGTGCTCCCACATCGCGGTCAGCGCGTCACGCAGGTTCGCCGTCCAGCCGAGCCCGGCGTAGGCGGCGACGAGCAAACCGAGCGCGCCGACCCCGGCGCGGGAGGCGATGGCGGCGTCGATCAGACCGTTGACGGTCTCGCCGAGGCCGCCGGGCATGTTGTTGCTGACGTGGTCCTGGATCTCGGTGATCCACTCCGGATGACCGGCGAGCACGAAGCCCGCGACGGCGAACGCGACCATCAGGATCGGCACGATCGCCAGGACCGAGAAGTACGTGATCCCGGCGGCGTAGTAGTCGCCCTTCTGCTGCTGGTAGCGACCGCCCGCGCGGACCAGGTGATCGAGCCACGGCCGCGCCGCACGCTGCTTGTCGAGGAAGCTGGGTGCAGCGTCGGTCATGTACGAATTACCCCCTGGTGGTCAGGAATCCCACCTTCTCATAGACCTGGCCGAGTGTCCGGCCGGCGACCTCCCGGGCGCGGTCGGCGCCAGCCGCCAGGATCCGGTCGAGTTCCGCGCGATCGGACAGGTAGGCGTCGACCTTCTCGCGCAGCGGGGTGACGAACTCGGCGAGCACCTCGGCCGTGTCCGCCTTCAGGTCGCCGTAGCCGCGGCCCTGGTAGCCCGCGACGAGGTCGTCGACGCTCTTGCCGGACAGCGCCGACTGGATCGTCAGCAGGTTGCTGACGCCGGGCTTGTTCTCCGGGTCGAAACGGATCTCGCGCTCGTTGTCGGTGACGGCGGACTTGATCTTCTTGGCCGAGATCTTGGGATCGTCCAGCAGGTTGATCAGCCCGGCCGGCGTCGGCCCGGACTTGCTCATCTTCGACGTCGGGTCCTGCAGGTCGTAGATCTTGGCGGTGCCCTTGATGATCTGCGGTTCGGGGACCACGAACGTCTTGCCGAACCGGGTGTTGAACCGGCCGGCCAGGTCGCGGGCCAGCTCGAGGTGCTGGCGCTGGTCCTCGCCCACCGGCACGCGCTGCGGGCGGTAGAGCAGGATGTCGGCGGCCATCAGGACCGGGTACGTGAACAGGCCGACGCTGGCGTGCTCGCTGCCCTGACGCGCGGCCTTGTCCTTGAACTGCGTCATGCGGCTGGCCTCACCGAAGCCGGTGATGCAGTTGAGCACCCACGCCAGCTCGGCGTGCTCGGGCACCTGGCTCTGCACGAACAGCGTCGCCCGCTCGGGATCGATGCCGACGGCCAGCAGCTGCGCGACGGCCCGCAGGGTGCGCTGCCGCAGCTCCTTGGGATCCTGCGGCACGGTGATGGCGTGCAGGTCGGGGATGAAGTAGAAGGCGTCGAAGTCGTCCTGCAGGGGCACCCACTGCTGCAGCGCACCGAGGAAGTTGCCGAGGTGGAACGAATCGGCGGTGGGCTGGATACCCGACAGGACGCGAGGCTTCGCGGTCGGTTGGGTCGTGGGCTTCTCTGCAGTGCTCGACATAATCCCCGATACTTTCACGCGCCGGGATCGGCGATGCGAGGCAGGTGCACGCCGGCGGCAGCGAAACGGTCGACGACAGTGTCCTCGTGCCCGGGCCGCACCTGCAACACGATCGACGCGGTGGTCTGGCCGACGGCCGCCGCGAACCACGACAGCTGGGTCGGCTGCTCTTTCAGCAGGACGTCGGCGTCGAGCACCAGCACCACCGCGTCGGCGCCGACGGTGTCGCCGATCTCGGAGAAACACTCGTCGAAGGCGTCCTTGTTGCGGCCGAAGTAGTACGGGAACTGCAGCGCGGCGGCGAACTCGTCGAACAGCGCCGCGACGGTCGGCATGCGCCGGCCGCGTACGTGCCGCACCGGACGGAGGCCGCGCAGGTCCTCCTCGATGCCCGCGGCCCGGCCCGGACCTGCAACCAGCAGCGCCAGCCCGCTCGGGAACGTCGGCGTCGGCATCAGCGCATCCTCACGAACGTGTCGTAGTGGTCGTCGGTGTACCACGCGGAACCGTCGCTGCCGGTGATGATGCGTTCGGCGTCGCGGCCGCGGCCGCTCTGCTTCCGGTTGACGTCCCACTCCTGATAGCGGACCTTCTGCCCGCCGCTCGACGCGGGCAGTCGGCCCTCGTGGTTGCCGAACGTCCGGCCGCCCTCGGTGCCGGGGGCGTCGGAGGGCGGCCACCGGCCGGCGTCGATCGCGGCGAGCGTGGCCCACGCGGTCTGCGGAACCGCGCTCGACGGCCGCGCGGCGGTGGTTGTGGCCGAGGCTTTCGCGGCGGTGGTCGTGGCCGAGGCCTTCGCGGTGGTGGTCTTCGCCGGTGCACTGCTGGTGACCGAGACCGAAGACGACACGGACGACGCCGCGGGGGTCTTGTCGTCACCGCCGCCCTGAGTTCCCACGACGACCGCCACGGCGAGACCCGCGAGGGCCACCAGCAACGCGATGATCGGGCTCTTCGAACGGGGCGCGGCCATCAGCGGAACTGCACCGTGACGGGCGCATGATCCGACCAGCGCTCGGCGTACGTCGCGGCGCGCTCGACGTGCGCCTCCTTCGCCCGCTCCGCCAGCCCCGGCGTGGTGAGGTGGTAGTCGATGCGCCATCCCGCGTCGGTGTCGAACGCCTTGCCGCGGTACGACCACCACGAGTACGGGCCGTCGACCTCGGGGTGCAGTGTGCGGACGACGTCCACCCACGCACCCTCGGTGAGCAGTCCGTCGACCCACGCGCGCTCGCCCGGGAGGAACCCGGACTTCTTGACGTTGCCCTTCCAGTTCTTGATGTCCCGCTCGGTGTGGGCGATGTTCCAGTCGCCGCACACGAGAATCTCGCGTCCGGCCGCGGCGGCCGCGTCGGCGCTGCGGCCGAGGTGCGCGGCGAACGACGCCATGAAGCGTTCCTTCTGCTCCTGCTTGGGGGTCTCGGCCTCACCGGTCGGCAGGTACAGGCTGCCGACGGTCAACGCGTCGAAGTCGGCCTCGATGTAGCGGCCGGCGTCGGCGAACTCGTCGTCGCCGAACCCGATGCGCACGGCGTCGGCGGGGCGGCGCGACAGCACGGCCACACCGTTGCGGCCCTTGGCGGACGGCTCGGCCGAGGCGACGTGCCAGCCGGCGTCGAGGGCGGGCGCGAGGGTCTCACGCAGTTGCGCGTCCGACGCGCGCGTCTCCTGCAGGCAGACGACGTCCGCCTGTGAGTCCGTCAGCCACTCGAGCAGACCCTTCTTGGCCGCCGCGCGGACGCCGTTGACATTGACCGTGGTGATGATGTGGGGCACGCGAAGAACCGTAGCCGAGACCGCCGACGAGCAGCTCTCGCGCGATCCTGCGCCTACGCGGGCGGGTACAGCGCCTCGATGGCGGACGCGTACTTGTCATGGATCGCGCGCCGCTTGATCTTGAGGCTCGGCGTGAGCTCGCCCCCGTCCGCGGTCCATTCCGCCGCGAGCACCGAGTAGCGCTTGACCTGCTCTACGCGTGCGAGCTCTTCGTTCGCGACCGCGACGGCACTATCGAGTTCGGCGATCACCTCAGGGTGCGAGGCGAGATCGGAAACCGAATCGAATGCAATCCCGCGTGCGGCCGCCCACGCGGCCACCGCGTCCTGATCGAGCACGATCAGTGCGACGACGTACGGCCGACGGTCACCGTAGGCCAATGCCTGCCCGATCATCGGGTGCTTGGTCAGCAGCGCCTCCACCGCGACCGGCGCGATGTTCTTCCCGCCCGCCGTGATGATCAGGTCCTTCTTGCGGTCGACGATGTAGAGGTGCCCGTCGGCGTCGAGTCGTCCGACGTCGCCCGAGTGCATCCATCCGGCGCTGTCCGTGACCGGAAGGACGGATCCGTCCTCCTGAAGGTATCCGCCGGCGACGATCGGACCTCGGACCAGCACCTCCCCGTCGTCGAGCAGCTTGATCTCGGTACCCGGAATCGGCATTCCGACGGAACCGAACCGGAAATCGTCCGCGTTGGTCGAGGTTGCCACACCCGTCGTTTCGGTCATCCCCCATGCCTCGACGATCGACAGTCCCCGCTCCCGGAAGTACTCCTGCACGTCGACCGGCAACGGCGCTGCAGCGCTGCACGCCCAGGTGACCTGGTCGAGGCCGACGTCGGCCAGCGACGACTCCGGTCGCGCACGCAGCGCCGCCGCGAGCTTCTCCCAGATCCTGGGGACACCGAAGACGCTGTTCGGACGGGTCTCGCGCAGCACGCCGACGAGCACGCCGGGGTCCGGACAGAACGTCACGTGTCCCGCCTTGTGGATGATCATGTAGACCGACACCATGCGCTCCGCGATGTGCGCCAACGGCAGATAGCAGACGCTTCGGAAGTGCCTGGGCGCGGGCGCTGCAGCGTCCCTCGCCTCGGCATTGGCGATCACGTTGCGGTGGGACAGGATCACGCCCTTGGGGACTCCGGTCGTCCCGGAGGTGTAGATCAGGGTGACGGGATCGTCCTCTGTGATGTCGCGCCAGCCGGCCTCGAATGCGTCCAGGTCGACCTCGTCGGCCATCACGTCGGCCCACGTCAGGAAGCGGGGATCGTCGGCCACCCGCGCAGTGGGGTCGAGAACGACGACATGCTCGAGTCCGGGGAGGCTGTCCAGCACCGGAAGCCAACTCTCTACCTCGGCAGGACCTTCCAGGACCGCGACCCGTACGCCGGCGTGCTGCGCCAGGTAGGCGATCTGGTTGGGCGGCATGGTGCCGTAGACCGTCGTCGGAAGCGCCCCGAGATGCACGACGGCCTGATCCGTCAACCAGTGCTCCGGACGACTGGACATCATGATCGCGACGCGATCACCCTTCGTCACACCCAGGCCGGCGAGGCCCAGCGCGATCCGTGCGATTCGCAGCCGGGTGTCGCTCCAGGTCAGGACCTCCCCGTCGTGGGAGAGCGCCGGCTTGTCGCCGAACTCTTCGGCATTGCGGTGGAGCAACTGCGGAACTGTCGTCATTACAGAGCCTTTCTGGGATGAGCTCGGTTGCCGGTCGGATGCCGAACGGTTTCGGACACAGGGCTTTTCAGCTGATGGATGCAGTCGATCCAGCGAAAGCCGGGCGCCGCTTCCGCTGGTAGTCAGAGCGCCGTATGAAGCGGGTGCGGAACCAGTAGGACAGCGTCGATCGAGGCCACAGCAGCGTGTTGCGACCGGTGACGGGATCCTGGTACCAACTCTTGCACCCACCCGCCTGCCACACAGTCGAGGACAGCCGGCCCTGGAGGAACCGGTTGAAGCGTTCCTGGGCGTCCCGCCTGACCTCGAGCAGGCCATCGCGGCCGGCGTACCGGAGGCACCTGATCATGTACCTGACCTGCGCCTCGATCATGAACACCTGCGAATTGTGGCCGAGGCCGGTGTTCGGGCCACACAGCAGGAACAGATTCGGGAATCCCGACACCGTGGTGCCGAGGTAGGCCTCCGGGCCAGAGGCCCACTGGGATCCGAGGGCCGCTCCGTCGCGTCCGTGGATCGGAACCCGCGTCAGGCTGTTCTGCGCGTCGAAGCCGGTACCGAAGATGAGAACGTCGGCGTCGTACTCGGATCCGTCCGTCGCGAGTATCGAGTGCGCGCGCACCTCCTCGATACCGGTCGTGACGACGTCGACGTGCGGTTTCGCCAGCGCCGGATAGTAGTCACTCGAGATGAGCAGGCGCTTACAGCCAATCGCATAGTCGGGGGTGAGCTTCTTTCGCAGCTCGTGATCACGAATCTGCTTCGCGCGGTGCGCTTCTGCCAGTTCCCGAGTCGGGCCCATCTTCGACGCGTCGGACACGAATCCCCGGGCGCGCTTCTCGTGGATCCAGAACAGCCTGGCGCGCCGGTACCAGCGCTTGATCGGGTTGCGCCGCATCTCTTCCCGCTCGTCCTCGCCGAACGCACGGTTGAACTTGGGGACGATCCATGGGGCGGTCCGCTGGAACACCGCCAGCTGCGAGGTACGGTCCACGATGGCGGGGACGAACTGGATAGCGCTGGCACCGGTGCCGACGACCGCCACCCGCTTGCCGTCCAGGTCGACCGAATGATCCCAGTGCGCGGAATGGAAGACCGGGCCCTGGAAGTCCTCGATGCCCGGTAGACTCGGGTAGTTGGCGTGGTGCAGAACCCCCATCGCGGACACCAGGAATCGCGCACGGAAGACCGAACCGCCCGCCGCGTGAACCACCCACGAGCCGTCCTCCTCGTCCCAGTCGGCTCCGGTCACCGTCGTACCGAAACGAATGCGCTCGGTGATCCGAAGTTCCGCACTGGTGTCCCGAAGGTAGTCGAGGATCTCGTTCTGCGGCGCGAAGAGGTGGCGCCAGTCCGGATTCTGACGAAAGGAGAAGGAGTAGAGCGGCGACGGGATGTCACAGGCACACCCGGGATAGGTGTTCTCTCGCCACGTGCCTCCGACGTCGTCTGCCTGCTCGAGGATCAGGTATTCGAATCCGCCGGCACGGGAGATCATCGCTGCAGCCGCGAGCCCGGAGAACCCCGCGCCGAGAATGAGCACGTCCGTTCGTGTCGAATCGTCCTGAATGTTGACGGAAGTCATCGTTGTTCCTGTTCACGTTGTGGCCGGCGCCCATCCCGTACGGAGGGCGGTTCCGAGTGGCCGAATGAGCGGTAGATGGCGTCGACGAGGGTCTGCCCGCGCTCGTTGAGCAATGGCCCCGGGCCCAGCTTGTTCATGGTGTAGCCGACGCTCAGCCCGAGATCGGGGTCCGCGAATCCGATCGATCCGCCTGACCCGCAGTGCCCGAATGCGTTGTTCCCGACACGCATGCTGTGCCCGTCCCCGAGCTGTGCCCGGTTGTCCATCGAGAGCATGAATCCCTCGCTGAATCGGGTTGGCATGAGCAGTGTCTCGTCGAAGCCGTCGGACACCGACGTCCCCTGGGGTGGCGCGGATCGGCCGCCGCCGAGAACCGGGTGCCGGACAATGCTCGCGTACAGCTGCGCCAGCCCCCGCGCATTGGTGACGCCGTTCGCCGCGGGGATCTCCGCTGCACGACCGGCACGGGTGTTCACACCGCTCCGAGCCCAATCCCCCGAGTTGAACAAGAAGAGATTCGGGATCGAATCACGCTGGTGAAGAGCGGCATCGAGGAAGGGCGTCGCGACCTCACCTGCGACCGCACCGACGATCGGGGCGATTCGCGGCTCGATTTCCGTCGGCAACCCGATCCAGAAGTCGATTCCCGAGGGGCCGGCGATCTCCGATGCGAAGAACCCACCCACCGTGGAGCCGGTGACGCGGCGGACGACCTCACCGAGTACATGACCGAAGGTCACCGGGTGATAGCCGTGCCGGCTGCCTGGCGTCCAGAGCGGTCGCTGGCCGGCGATGCGACCGACCATGTAGTCCCAGTCTTCGAGTGCGCTCGGCCCGAGCGGCTCGGTCAGCACGGGTATTCCCGCCGAGTGGTTGAGCAGCATCCCGATCGTGATGTCGCGCTTGCCGTTCGCGGCGAACTGCGGCCAGACGTCGGCCACCGGCATGTCAGAGCGGATCTCTCCGGATTCCGTGAGGAGGTGGATGCACAGCGCGACCGCAGCCTTGGTGCACGAGAACACGACACCGACCGTGTCCTGCTCCCATCGGCGCCCCGTCGCCGGGTCGGCGACTCCACCCCACAGATCCACGACCGGCCTGCCGTCGACGAGGACACACAGTGACGCGCCCATCTCGCCGCGCTCGGTGAAGTTCCGTTCGAACTCCTCCACGACCGCGGCAAACGCCGTGTCGGCGACACCGGCCACCGAGGACGTCACGCCCGTCCCGATGCCGAACTTCATGTGCAACAGCTCCTTCCACGGGGTCGGAAACGACGTCAGTGGTAGAGACCCTCGGTATTGATCCCGGCGCCCCCGTCGACCCGCAACGACTGACCGGTGATGCCACCCGCACCGGACGACATCAGGAACAGAACCGTCGCCACCACCTCGTTCACGTCCACCAGGCGCTTCATCGCGACGTTCCGCAACACCCGAGAACGGGTGGACTCGGGCATCGCGAGAACCTTCGGGGTGGCGACCAACCCGGGGACGACGGCGTTGACCCGGATACCCGACTCAGCCCACTCCGCCGCAAGCGTGCGGACCAACCCGACCACTCCCGCCTTCGAAGCCGCGTAGGACACCTGACCGGGCAGACCGTCCATGGCTCCGGTCGACGAGAAGAGCACCAGGTTGGCGGAACTGCTCGCACACAGCGCGGCGTAGGACGCCTGCGCGGTCCAGAACTGCGACAGCAGATTTGCCTCGATATCGCGCCGGAAGACACTCGGCGAGAACGTCTTGGCGCGATGCACCGTCGCGACACTCGCAGCCGCACCGATCAAGCAGTCCAGTCCCCCGAGGAGCGACACGGCGCGCTCGACGGCCGCCGCAGCGGCCGACTCGTCCGCGAGATCCGCCTCGACCAGCGGGATCGACCCGAGCTCGTCCGGCAATCCCGTTCCCGGGCGGTCGATTCCGACGACGTCGCAACCACGTGCGACCAGTGCCGCGATCAGCGCCGCGCCGATACCTCCCGCCGCACCGGTGACGACGACCTTGGTCCCGGGCCTCGGGGCCGTGAGTGGACCGACTGCTGACAACTCCATGGCGGCCAACCGCCTCTCTATGCGAATCAAAGGAATCGGATGCTGTTTGTGCACAACACCATTGGGTCGATCGATCGATCGACCGCTTGAGTGCGCCTCAAGTTACCCACGCCACACGCGTCCGTCAATGGCCCCGAGCGACGGTTACCCACTCGGGCCGCCGGCGCCCGACACGGGATGCACCACAGGGGTAGACAGCCGCCTCGAACAAAAGCTAAAGTGAATTCACTTTACCAATGGAAGGTGGAAGATGTACGAGACTCTGATCTACTCCGTCGCAGGCCCCGTCGCCACGATCACGTTCAACCGCCCCGAGCGACTGAACACCATCGTCCCGCCGATGCCCGACGAGTTCCAGGACGCTATGACGAAGGCGAACCGTGACCCCGAGGTGAAGGTGGTCGTCGTTCGCGGCGCCGGTCGATCCTTCTGCGCGGGATACGATTTCAGCGGCGGCTTCCGCCACTGGGACGACCAGCTGACAACCGACGGCAAGTGGGATGCCGGCAAGGATTTCGTCATGGCGACCGCACACTCGGAGTCGCCGACCCAGAAGTTCATGAGCATCTGGCGCAGCCCCAAGCCGGTGATCGCCCAGATCCACGGCTGGTGCATCGGTGGCGGCAGCGAGATGGCGCTGGGCGCCGACTTCGTGATCGCTTCCGAGGACGCCCGGATCGGCACCCCGTACGCGCGAATGTGGGGATGCCACCTCTCCGGCATGTGGATCTACCGACTCGGGCTGGCGAAGGCCAAGGAGTATGCTCTCACCGGCAAACCGGTCTCCGGCGCACAGGCCGCGGAGATCGGACTCATCAACAAGGCGGTGCCGTTTGCAGAGCTCGAGGACGAGGTCGCACGCCTGGCCGAGCAGCTGGCCAGCATTCCGGTCTCCCAGCTCTCCGCGATGAAGCTCATCGTCAACCAGGCCTACGAGAACATGGGTCTGGCCAGCACGCAGATGCTCGGTCCGATCCTCGACGGGCTGATGCGCAACACTCCCGAGGCGCTGCATTTCATCGAACTCGCCGAACAGCAGGGCGTCGGCGCCGTGACCACCTTGCGAGACACGCCGTTCGGGGATTACAGCACCGCACCCAAGGAAGAGCAGCCGGACCCGAACAATGTCATTGTCCCCTGACAGGTCCCCCCAGTCGCTGACGGCCCGAGGAGGCGCAACTCGACTACGCCTCATCGAGGCCGCCCGCGCGGAACTGCTGGAGACCGGCGGGACCCTGGAGGTGGCCAAGGTCGCCGCACGCGCCGAGGCCTCTCCAGGTCTGCTCTACCGCTACTTCGGCGCCAAGGACGGCCTGGTCGCGGCCGTCGTCCACGGCTTCTACGACTCTTACGACGACGCTGTCTTCGCCGTCGCGGTGTCCCCGGAACTCGGCTGGACCGAACGGGAGCGCCAGCGACTCTCCCGAGAGATCGACTTCCTGTGCGAGGACCCGCTCGCCCGCATCATCGTGGGCCGGCGGCTGCGCGAGCCGTCCGCCGCACAGGCGGACGCGGAACGGCTCGCGACCCAGATCGACATGGCTGCACGCAATGTCGCCCACGCACAGCGCAACGGCGAGGTCGACCCAGCGGTCGATGCCCGACTGGTCTCGGCTGCGTTCCTCGGAGCGTTCCGCGAACTCATGGCTGAGGCGATGAGCCGCGAAATCACTCCCTCACGCCAGGAGTTGCTGGACACCATCTGGCGACTCGGCGCCAGCATCATCCCTAGCGCCTGATCGCAGAGAAACCTTCGCGCATCACGGCACCCTTGCTCGATACCTCACTCCGATTCCCCTCCCGCTGCGGTGAGCGCGGGAGTCGAACGCATCCGGGACCCTGCACGTCCCGCCCATAGAGACTGCCGCGCGAGGTCGCGCCCTCGATTCGCGGCCACAGGAGAGAAACATGGGAAACCTTGCACTCAACCTCGCGGCGACCGTCGCGAACACGCCCGAGGCGCCGGCCTTGCGGCTCGGCGACCTCACGCTGGACTATGCGGCAGTGGACGCCGCCACCGCCCGGGTCGCCGGGCTACTCCGGGCCCGAGGAATCGGGCCGGGCGACGTCGTCGGAATCAGCTTGCCGAACGTCCCGGCCTTCGCGATCTGCTACTACGGCGTGCTCCGTGCCGGAGGGATCGTCGTTCCGCTCAACCCACTCCTCAAGGAACGGGAACTGGCGTTCCACCTCGAGGACGCGGGCGCCAAGGTCCTGTTCGCGTGGGAGGACGTGGCGGACACCGCACGGGCCGGCGCCGCCGAAACCGGCGCCGAGCCGGTGATCGTCCCCGCCGACGGACTCGACGAACTCCTCGCACACGTCGAACCCGCGTGGGAACACGCGGAACGCCACGACGACGACACCGCGGTGATCCTCTACACCTCCGGCACCACGGGTAAGCCCAAGGGAGCCGAACTCACGCACGCGAACCTCGCCGCAAACTGCGAGGTCGTCGCGTCGACCCTGCTGAATCTCTCGCCTCGCGACGTGGTGCTGGGTGCGCTCCCGCTCTTTCACGTCTTCGGTCAGACCTTCGCGCTGAACACGGTGATCAAGGTCGGTGCCCTGCTCACATTGGTGCCGCGTTTCGATCCCGCGGTCGTGCTCGAGGTACTGGAACGGGACCGGGTCACCGTCTTCGAGGGTGTCCCGACGATGTACACCGCACTGCTGCACCACCCCGGCGCGGCGACGTACGACGTGTCCGGCCTGCGGCTGTGCGTGTCGGGTGGGGCTGCGATGCCGGTCGAGGTGATGCGCGGCTTCGAGGAATCGTTCGGCTGCACAGTTCTCGAGGGCTACGGGCTGTCCGAGACCAGCCCGGTGGTCTCGTTCAACCTCCCCGACCGCGAACGCAAGGCCGGCTCGATCGGCGTGCCGGTACCCGGAGTGAAGATGCGACTGGTCGACGACGCCGGTGAGGATGTCGAGGAAGGCGAGGTCGGAGAGATCGCGATCCGCGGCCACAACGTGATGAAGGGCTACTGGGGAAATCCGTCCGCAACTGCCGCGGCGATCCCCGACGGCTGGTTCCGCACCGGCGATCTGGCCCGACGCGACACCGACGGCTACTACTTCATCGTCGACCGGAAGAAGGATCTCGTGATCCGCGGCGGATACAACGTCTATCCCCGGGAGATCGAGGAAGTGCTCTACGAGCACACGGACGTGGCCGAGGTGGCCGTCATCGGAGTTCCGGACGCGAGACTCGGCGAGGAGGTGTGTGCTGTCGTGGCTCTCAAGCCCGGCGGTACCGCGACGGCCGACGACCTGACCGAGTTCGCCAAGCTGCGCGTCGCCGCTTACAAGTACCCGCGATACGTGGTGTTGGTCGACGCGCTGCCGAAGGGTGCGACCGGGAAGATCCTCAAGCGAGAGATCACGGTGCCTTCCGACATCGGACGCGCCCGCTGACCAATCCGGGGAGACAGCGAACGGACCAGGCTCCGGGTGTAGGTCGTCCTGCTAGGTTTTTTCGACAGACGCCTGGAACCGGGTGGCGGTCCAGGGTGGGAGGTGGAAGTGGCCAGAAACCTTGGTCTCGACGTCGGCGTCGATGTGGCCGAGCAGATCCGAGTCGAGGCCGCGAACCTCTTCCAGCACCGGGGATACGGTTCGACCGCGATCCGCGACATCGCCGAGGCCGTCGGCATCTCGTCGTCGACGATGTACCACCACTATCGGAACAAGCAGGATGTGCTGTTCGCGATATCCCGGCAGTTCATGATCGAATTCAACGGCGCGCTCCTCCCGGTGCTGAATGATCCGGCGCGCGCGCCGCGAGACCGCCTCGACGACGCGATCAGGCTCCATCTGACGATCAGCAACGCGCGACATACCGAACTGTTGACCATCCGGGGCAACCGCAGTTCGCTGTCCCCCGAACAGTTGGAAACGGTCGTCGGCCTGCAATCCACCTACCAGCGCGCCTTTCGCGACGTCGTCGCCTCCCTCAGCGGACCCGACCCCGGCGACGCCGACCTCACCACGATGGCGCTGATGGACTTGATCAACGGCGTGTGCCAATGGTTCGATCCGTCCGGGTCCCTCTCGATCGACGAGATCGCGGACCGATACATCCGCATGGCCGATTCTCTCGTCGCAGGATCCGCAGGGACCCGCTGAACTGAGCCGCCGATCCACACGAGGGATCGGCGGAGGCTCAGTGTCGGGCCGTCACCACCGCGACGGCGAGCACCACGAGACCCGCGGCGGCCATTCCCGCCCCCACGAGGGCCGGCGCTGCGTAACCGAAGCCCGCCGCGATCACGACGCCGCCGATCCACGCCCCGAACGCGTTCGCGATGTTGAGTGCGGAGTGGTTGAGCGCCGCGGCGAGGGTCTGCGCGTCGGCGGCGACGTCCATCAGCCGGGTCTGCAGACCGGGCACCAGGGCCGAGCCGGCCGCCGCGACGAGGAACAGCACGATCATCGCGGTGTAGGGGTTGTGCGCGGCCACGGCGAAGAGCGCGAGGAGCACGACGAGGGCACCGAGCATCGCGAACAGCCCGGCGGTCAGCGCCCGGTCCGCGAGACGGCCACCGAACATGTTGCCCGCCACCATGCCCAGCCCGTAGACCATCAGCGCGACCGGCACCAGCCCCAACGGCAGTCCGGCGACGTCGGTCATCGTCCAGCCGACGTACGTGTAGACGGCGAACATCCCGCCGAATCCGACGGTCGCGACCACGAGCGTGAGCCACACCTGCCCGCGGCGCAGCGCCGCGAGTTCGGTCCGCGGATCGGTGGTGCGGACCGCCTGCAGCGGGGGCACCCACGCCCAGATCGCCGCGACGGTCAGCGCCCCGATGAGGGCGACAATCGCGAAGGCACTGCGCCAGCCCAGTCCCTGCCCGATCCAGGTGGCCGCGGGCACCCCGACGACGTTGGCGACCGCGAGCCCGCCGATGACCATCGCCACGGCCTTGGCACGATGCCCGGGGCCGGCGAGATACGCGGCGACGAGCGACGCGACTCCGAAGTACGCGCCGTGCGGCAGACCCGCCACGAACCGGGCCACGATCAGACCGCCGTAGTTCGGGGCGACGATCGCGGCGGCGTTGCCCACCGTGAACGCGACCATCAGCGCGACCAACAGCGTCTTGCGGGGCATTCGGGCCGTCAGTGCCGCGATGACCGGGGCCCCCACCACGACGCCCAGCGCGTACGCGGTGATGACGTGCCCGGCGGTGGGCTCGGAGATGCCCAGGCCGCCGGCGATCTGCGGCAGCAGACCCATGGCGACGAACTCGGTGGTGCCGATGCCGAAGCCGCCCAGGGCGAGAGCCAGCATCGCGCGACGGCGGCCGCCGGTCGAGAGGACTGTAATGGTGGACACGGGGGCGGTGGCCGAGACGGTCAAGAAGAAGATGCCTTCCGGGCACGGTGCGAACAGAGATGTCCGACGGTAGTGAAGAAAAGGAAACGGGACGTTCCCACGAGGGGAACGTCCCGTTTCGGTGAAGGGGTTACGCGATTACGCGCGCGCCTTCGCCAGGTTCTCGTCGAGGGTCGCGAGGAACTCCTCGGTGGTCTGCCAACCCTGGTCCGGGCCCACCAGCAGTGCGAGGTCCTTGGTCATCTGGCCGTTCTCGACGGTCTTGATGACGACGTCCTCGAGCTGCTGCGCGAACTCGATCAGCTCCGGGGTGTTGTCCAGCTTGCCGCGGTGCTCGAGGCCACGGGTCCAGGCGAAGATCGACGCGATCGGGTTGGTCGACGTCGGCTTGCCCTGCTGGTGCTGACGGTAGTGGCGCGTGACGGTGCCGTGCGCGGCCTCCGCCTCGACCGTGCGGCCGTCCGGCGTCATCAGCACGGAGGTCATCAGGCCCAGCGAGCCGTAGCCCTGCGCAACGGTGTCGGACTGGACGTCACCGTCGTAGTTCTTGCAGGCCCAGACGTAGCCACCCTCCCACTTGAGGGACGAGGCGACCATGTCGTCGATGAGGCGGTGCTCGTAGGTGAGGCCCGCGGCGTCGAACTCCGCCTTGAACTCTTCCTCATAGATCCGCTGGAACTCGTCCTTGAACATGCCGTCGTAGGCCTTCAGGATCGTGTTCTTGGTCGACAGGTAGACCGGGTAGTTCTGCTGCAGGCCGTAAGACAGTGAGGCCCGCGCGAAGTCCTGGATGGACTTCTTGTAGTTGTACATACCCATGACGACGCCGCCGTCCTCGGGAATGCGGCACACCTCGTGCTGGATCGGCTCGGAGCCGTCCTCGGGGGTGTACGTGATGGTGACCGTGCCGGCGCCGGGGACCTTGAAGTCGGTGGCGCGGTACTGGTCGCCGAACGCGTGACGTCCGACGATCACCGGCTTGGTCCAACCGGGGACCAGACGCGGGACGTTGGAGATCAGGATCGGCGCGCGGAAGATGGTGCCGCCCAGGATGTTACGGATGGTGCCGTTGGGCGACCGCCACATCTTCTTCAGGCCGAATTCCTCGACCCGAGCCTCGTCCGGGGTGATCGTGGCGCACTTGACGCCGACGCCGTGCTTCTTGATCGCTTCCGCAGCGTCGATGGTGACCTGGTCGTCGGTGGCATCGCGATGCTCGATCCCCAGGTCGTAGTACTCGAGATCGACATCCAGGTAGGGATGGATCAGCTTGTCTTTGATGAACTGCCAGATGATGCGGGTCATCTCGTCGCCGTCGAGTTCGACGACCTTGCCTTCGACCTTGATCTTGGACATGGGGGCTTCGCGTCCTCCTAGGAAGTTTCCCTGGTTCCGTTCCCTGGGTATCGGGGGTGTGCGGGCCACTTTGTGAGTGAGCCCGCCAACGGTTCAGTTATCAAACGTATCCGGTCCGGATCTTCCGTGTCAGGGCCGACCCAAACATGACGAGCGTACTGCTATCCGCGGGGAAGGCAACCACTGGGCCGAGAACCGCACACCCTACCGTCCAGTAACCAGGCCTCCGCGGAGGGTCGCCGCGACGCGCGCGGCGACCCTCCGTCAGGAGATCAGCCGATCAGCCGAGTTCGCCGACGACGGCTTCGGCGCTGTCGAGCAGCGCGCCCGACGCGACCAGCTGCACCGCCGCCTCGATCTCCGGCGCGAGGTAACGGTCCGTGCCGGGCCCCTCGACGTGCTCGCGCAGGGTGTTGCGCACCGCGCCGGTCGCCGGGGACGGCTGCAGGGGTGCCCGCAGGTCGAGCCCGCGTGCCGCGGTGAGCGCCTCGATGGCCAGCACCCGGGTGAGTCCGTCGATCGCGCGGCGCAGCTTGCGCGCACCCGACCAGCCCATCGAGACGTGGTCCTCCTGCATCGCCGACGACGGAATCGAGTCCACGCTCGACGGCGCGGCGAGGCGCTTGAGCTCGGACACGATGGCGGCCTGCGTGTACTGGGCGATCATGTGTCCGCTGTCGACACCGGGATCGTCGGCGAGGAACGGCGGCAGTCCGTGATTGCGCGCCTTGTCCAGGAACCGGTCCGTCCGGCGCTCACTCATGCTCGCGACGTCGGCGACGACGATCGCCAGGAAGTCCAGCACGTACGCCACGGGCGCTCCGTGGAAGTTGCCGTTCGACTCGACGCGGCCGTCGAGCGTGACGACCGGATTGTCGACCGCACTGGCCAGCTCGTAGGACGCGATCCGCTCCGCGTGGGCGAGGGTGTCGCGCGCGCCGCCGGCGACCTGCGGTGCGCATCGCAGCGAGTAGGCGTCCTGGACGACCGTGCAGTCCGGGTTCGCGTGGCTGGCGACGATCTCCGAGCCGGCGAGGAGCCGGGTCATGTTCGCGGCCGCGACGGCCTGCCCGGGCTGCGGGCGCAGCGCCTGGAGGTCGGCGGCGAAGACCTTGTCCGTTCCGAGCAGGCCCTCGACGCTCATCGCCGCGGTGATGTCGGCGAGCGAGAGCAGCTTGTGCAGATCGTGGCAGGCGAGGACCAGCTGGCCCAGCATGCCGTCGGTGCCGTTGATGAGGGCGAGGCCCTCCTTCTCCTCGAGCTGGACGGGCTCGATCCCGGCCGCGGCCAACGCCTCGGCCGCGGGCATGAGCGTCCCGGCCGCGTCCCGCACGGTGCCTTCACCGATGACGACGAGCGCGACGTGCGCCAGCGGCGCGAGGTCGCCGGAGCAGCCGAGGCTGCCGTACTCGTGGACCACCGGCGTGATCCCGGACGACAGCAGCGAGGCGTAGACCTGCGCCACCTCCGGGCGAACGCCGGTGCGTCCGGTCGCCAGCGTCGACAGGCGCAGCAGCATCAGCGCGCGGACCACTTCCCGCTCAACCTCGGGACCGGACCCGGCGGCGTGCGAGCGGATGAGGCTGCGCTGCAGCTGCGCCCGCAACTCGAGCGGGATGTGCCGGGTCGCCAGGGCGCCGAAGCCGGTGGACACGCCGTAGACCGGCTTCGGGTCCTCGGCGAGCGCGCGGATGCGGGCGCGGCTCTCGCCGATCGCCGACAGCGCATCGTCGGACAGCTGCACCGTCGCACCGAACCGTGCGACGCGCACGACTTCCTCGGGCGTCACCGCGCCGACACCGACAACGACCGGTGCGATCTCGTTCGCTGCCTCGTCGCCGGTGCGCGGGAGGGTGTTCGTGCTCATTACTTGTTCTCCGTTTCGAAAGTAGAAAGTAGAAGGTCGTGATCGAAGTTGTCGTCGGCGTCAGACGGGATCGACGACGGTCTCTTCGTCGATTGCGGGCTTCGGGTCGTTCGGGCTGACCCAGCGGCGGTAGGCCAGGGCGAGCAGCACCAGCCACACCGCACCGACCACGAGCGCCACCCGGGAGTCGGCGTCGAAGGCCAGGATGGCGATCACGAAGACCAGGAAGCCGATCGCGATCAGCTGTCCGTACGGCCAGAACGGCACCGGGAACTTCAGGGCGGCGGCCTCGTCCGCGCTCATCTTCTTCCGCGAGCGGTACTGGGCGAACAGGATCATCAGCCAGACGAAGATCGTCGCGAAGGTCGCGATCGACGCGATGACGAGGAAGACCCGGTCCGGCATCGCGTAGTTGAGCACCACGCCGACCAACAGCGCGGCGACCATGATCACCACGGTCATCCACGGGACCCCGTTGCGGGAGACTCGGCCCATCGACTTCGGCGCGTACCCACGCTGCGCCATTCCGTACATCATGCGGCCGGCGCCGAAGATGTCACTGTTGATCGCGGACAGCGCAGCGGTGATCACCACGACGTTCAGCACGGTCGCGGCCGGACCGATGCCGAGTCCCTGGAAGATCTGGACGAAGGGGCTGCCCTCGGACCCGATGTTCTGCCACGGGGTGATCGCCATGATCACGGCCAGCGTGAGCACGTAGAAGACGATGATCCGGATGGGCACGGTGTTGATCGCTCGCGGAATGGTCTTCTCCGGATCCTCCGCCTCACCCGCCGTGATACCGATGATCTCGGTACCACCGAACGCGAACATCACGATCGCGAAGCAGCCGAGGAACCCGCCGATCCCGGTGGCGAAGAACCCGCCCTCGTTCCACAGGTTCGACACGCCCTCGCTGGTGTCGTGGAGACCGAACCCGAAGATCAGGACGGCGATACCGCCGGCGATCATCGCCACGATCGCCACGATCTTGACGATCGTGAACCAGAACTCCACCTCACCGAAGACCTTGACGCTGAGCAGGTTGATCGCGCCGATGAAGAAGATGACCGACAGCACCCAGATCCACCGTGGGACATCCGGAAACCAGAAGCCCATGTAGACGCCGAAGGCCGTCACGTCGGCCAGGCAGACCACGACCATCTCGAACGTGTAGGTCCAGCCGGTCGCAAAGCCCGCGAGCGGGCCCAGATGCTTGCTCGCGTACTCGCCGAACGAACCCGAGACCGGGTTGCTCACCGCCATCTCGCCGAGCGCACGGAGCACGATGTAGATCACCGCGCCGCCGATCAAGTAGGCCAGCAGGACGGACGGCCCTGCCTGGGTTATCGCCTCCGCAGAGCCGTAGAAGAGGCCAGTGCCAATGGCGGAACCGAGGGCGATGAAGCGGATATGGCGCGCTGTGAGGCCTCGGGTCAGCTTCGCGGCGGTGTCTGTCACAATCGAACTCCCTGGACGGTGTCGTTATCGGCTGGCGCGGCGACGGATCGAAAAACCCTGGCTTTTGTTCGAGTTTTGTGCCCCGCGTCACAACCTGCGGCACATGTCTAGTCCTGTATAGACATGTAAGTCAAGTGGGGTTCGTCACTTTCGTTTTCGACCCACTTGCCCGGCCTCCTTCCAACCGTGCGGTCGATACCGCTACTATCGGCGGCAGGTCATGAGTGCCAGCGCCAAGCCCCGGCTCGCTGGCCGGCAACCCTCCAACCGCGGTGGGGTGCCCCGGGTGATGACCAGGTTTTCCGACGCAAGTCGGCAAACAAGCGCGGGTCCGCTGGGACGGACCCACTAACCGGGCCATGCCCCACCGGAGGTTCATCATGTGTTGTTGTCACGAGTAGCCGGTCCCCAGGCGCGCAGACGTTGCTGCGCCAACCCCATCTGCAGACTTCACCTCCCGAACCTGGAGTAGAACGACTCATGACCGAAATCACGGACCCCTCGTCGACTTGGAGCTTCGAGACCAAGCAGATCCACGCTGGTCAGCTGCCCGACGGCACCACCAACGCACGTGCGCTGCCGATCTACCAGACCACGTCGTACACGTTCAACAGCACCGATCACGCGGCCGCGTTGTTCGGTCTGGCCGAGCCGGGCAACATCTACACCCGGATCATGAACCCGACGCAGGACGCCGTCGAGCAGCGGATCGCCGCGCTCGAAGGTGGCGTCGCCGCGCTGCTGCTCGCTTCCGGTCAGGCCGCCGAGACGTTCGCGATCCTCAACCTCGCCGAGGCCGGCGACCACATCGTGTCGAGCCCGCGCCTGTACGGCGGCACATACAACCTGTTCCACTACTCGCTGCGCAAGCTGGGCATCGAGGTCTCGTTCGTCGAGGATCCCGACGACATCGAGCAGTGGCGTGCCGCTGTCCGCCCGAACACCAAGGCGTTCTACGGCGAGTCGATCTCGAACCCGCGCAACGACGTGCTCGACATCCCGGGCATCTCGAAGGTCGCGCACGAGAACGGCCTCCCGCTGATCGTCGACAACACGGTCGCGACGCCGTACCTGATCCGCCCGCTCGAGCACGGCGCCGACATCGTCGTCCACTCGGCCACCAAGTACCTCGGCGGCCACGGCACCGCGGTCGCCGGCGTGATCGTCGACGGCGGCAAGTTCGACTGGACGCAGGGCCGCCACACCAACTTCACGACGGCCGATCCGAGCTACCACGGTGTCGTGTACGCCGACCTCGGCGCCCCGGCGTTCGCGCTGAAGGCCCGCGTGCAGCTGCTGCGCGATCTCGGCGCCGCAATCTCGCCGTTCAACGCGTTCCTCATCTCGCAGGGCATCGAGACGCTGAGCCTGCGCATGGAGCGCCACGTCGCGAACGCGAAGGCCGTCGCCGAGTACCTGGAGGCGCGCCCCGACGTGAAGTCCGTGTCGTACGCGGGCCTGGAGTCCTCGCCGTGGCACGAGCGCGGCAAGACGCTGGCGCCGCGCGGCACCGGCGCGATCGTCGCGTTCGAGCTGGCCGGCGGCGTCGACGCGGGCAAGAAGTTCGTCAACGCGCTCACGCTGCACAGCCACGTCGCCAACATCGGTGACGTGCGCTCGCTGGTGATCCACCCGGCCTCGACCACGCACTCGCAGCTGACCCCCGAGGAGCAGCTCGCGTCGGGTGTCACGCCCGGTCTGGTACGCCTCGCCGTCGGCATCGAGGGCATCGACGACATCATCGCCGACCTCGAAGCCGGGTTTGCGGCGGCGGCGTCTTGACCGTCAGCTCGGTTCGCAACGCCCGTCCGGCGGGATTCCCCCCGCCGGACGGGCAGTTGGGCTTTGTGCACATCGGCTCGATCGAACTCGAGACGGGTGTGGTGCTGCCCGATGTCACCCTTGCGATCCAGCGCTGGGGTGAGCTCTCCCCCAACAAGGACAACGTGGTCCTCGTCGAGCACGCCCTCACCGGCGACTCGCACGTGACCGGCCCGGCCGACGACGAGCATCCCTCCCCCGGATGGTGGGACGGCATGGTCGGCCCCGGCGCACCGATCGACACCGACGAGTGGTGCGTGCTGGCGGCGAACGTGCTCGGCGGCTGCCGCGGCACGACGGGGCCGGGCTCACTCGCGGCCGACGGCGCGCCGTGGGGATCGCGGTTCCCCGAGATCTCGATCCGCGACCAGGTGACCGCCGAGGTCGCGCTCGCGGACGTGCTGGGCATCGAACGCTTCTCGGCCGTCGTCGGAGGGTCGATGGGCGGGATGCGGACGCTCGAGTGGATCGTCGGTCATCCCGACCGGGTCGATGCTGCGCTGATCCTCGCGGTCGGTGCGCGGGCCACCGCCGACCAGATCGGCACCCAGACCACGCAGATCCAGATCGTCAAGAGCGACCCCGACTGGCTGGGTGGCGACTACCACGGCACGGGACGGGTCCCGCGGAACGGGCTGGGCCTCGCCCGTCGGATCGCGCACCTGACGTACCGCACCGAGAACGAACTGGACTCACGCTTCGCGAACGACAGTCAGTCCGGCGAGAACCCTTGGGCCGGTGGGCGTTACGCGGTCCAGAGCTACCTCGATCATCAGGCCGAGAAGCTGGTTGCCCGGTTCGACCCGAGCACCTACGTGCTCATGACCGAGGCCATGAACCGGCACGACGTTGGCCGCGGACGCGGCGGAGTCGAGGCGGCGCTGGCATCGACGAACGTGCCGGTGATCGTCGGCGGCGTCGACTCGGATCGCCTGTATCCGCTGCGGCTGCAGCAGGAACTCGCGGACGGCCTGCCCGGCTGCGACCGGTTGCGCGTACTCGAGTCGAAGGACGGCCACGACGGCTTCCTCACCGAGGCCGACGCTGTGGCCGAGATGCTGAAAGAGACGATGGAGCTGTCGCGCGCCGCGCGCCGCAACTAATTGTCCCCGTGCCGCGCGCGACGCGGCTCAGTCGGTGCCGAGCGGATCGATCGATGCCGCCAGCGCGATGATCGCGACGCCGACGACGGTCATGGCGCCGACGTCGAATCCCTTGCCGCGCACGGCGAGCAGTCCCACCCGGTCCGGTGACACAACGGCCCGCAGCACCGCCGCGAGCAGCATGGCGCCCCCGAGTACGAGGGCACCACGCCGCCAGCGGTCGGCCAGCACCAGCACGAATGCGGCCGCCACCACGAGGAGGACGGCCAGCATCGGCAGGTTTCGGCGTACGAACTGCGTCACGGGCGCAGTCTAGCCACGCAGACCGGCGAGCTGCTCGGCCCGCTCGACCACGTTGGTGAGCAGGAAGGCACGGGTGAGCGGTCCGACGCCACCCGGGTTCGGCGAGATGAATCCGGCGACCTCGCGGACGTCGTCGGCGACGTCGCCCTTGAGCCCGTCCTCGGTGCGGCTGACACCCACGTCGAGCACGGCGGCGCCCGGCTTGACCATGTCGGCGGTGATCAGTCCCGGCACGCCGGCGGCCGCGATCACGATGTCGGCCTGGCGCACCTGCGCGGCGAGGTCGCGTGTTCCGGTGTGGCACAGCGTGACCGTCGCGTTCTCGGTGCGGCGGGTGAGCAGCAGGCCGATCGGGCGGCCGACGGTGACACCGCGTCCGACGACGGCGACGTGCGCGCCCGCGATCGGAACCTCGTAGCGGCGCAGCAGGTGGACGATGCCGCGCGGGGTGCACGGCAGCGGGGCCTCCTTGCCGAGCACGAGGCGGCCCAGGTTCACCGGGTGCAGGCCGTCGGCGTCCTTGTCGGGGTCGATGCGCTCGAGCGCGGCGTTCTCGTCGAGATGCTTGGGCAGCGGGAGCTGCACGATGTAACCGGTGCACTCGGGGTTGGCGTTGAGCTCGTCGATCGTGGCCTCGAGCTCGGCCTGCGTGATGTCGGCGGGCAGGTCCCGGCGGATCGACGTGATCCCGACCCTGGCGCAGTCGTTGTGCTTGCCGCGCACGTACGCCGCCGAACCGGGGTCGTCGCCGACGAGGATCGTGCCCAGACCGGGCGTGATGCCCTTCTCCTTCAGGGCTGCCACCCTGGCCTCGAGGTCAGTGAAAATCTCGTCGCGGGTTGCTTTGCCATCCAGGATCGTTGCAGTCACGGCGACCATTGTTCCAGGCTGGGGTCGCTGCGTGACACCGGCTCCGGATCTTGGTGGGTCACCACGGTTCGACGACGAGCCCCATCGCGGTCGCGTACGCCACCGCCTGGGTGAGTTCCACCTGGGTGCCACCGAGTTTTGCGGCGGTCCACAGGCCGGGATCGAGGTGGGCTCCGCGCAGGTCGGCCCCCTCCAGCCGGAGCCCCTCCACCCGGGCGCCGAGCAGGTCGACCGATCGCAGGATCGCGCCGCGCATGTCGGCCTGCACGAGGTTGGCCTCCCGGAACCCGGAGTCGGTGAAGTCGATGCCGCGCAGGTCGGCGCCGCCCATGGACACCAAGGTGAAGTCCACCTCGTCGATCAGCAGCGGCCGCAGCTGACAGTCCACGAACACCGACCCGAGCAGGCTCGACCCCCGGAAACTGCTGTGCCACAGGGTGGTCCGCGTGAACGTGCAGGACCGGAACGCACTCGCGAAGTGGTGCGAGTCGGTGAGATCGGCGCCCGTGAAATCGCAGTCGGTGAACACGGAGAACTCGGTGCGGAGCTCGCTCAGATCGGCATCCCGGAACGAGCACCGCGTGTAGCGCTGCCGGCTCCAGGTCTGCTGCGGCAGTCGCGCGTCGGAGAAGTCCTCCCCGACGATCTCCACGAGTTCGGCCATGTGACCCATGCTGCCCCCGAACACCGACAATTACGACCGCCCGCGATCCGCGCGGCGTGGTCCCACCGGCGCCTGGCAAGCTGAACGCCGTGTTCCGAGTGATGTTCCACGAGCCCCGCATCCCACCCAACACCGGCAACGCGATCCGCATGGTCGCCGGCACCGGGTGTGAGCTGCACCTCGTCGGACCGCTCGGATTCGACCTGTCCGAACCCAAGCTCCGCCGGGCGGGACTCGACTACCACGACCTGGCGTCGGTGACGGTGCACGAAAACCTCGACGCGGCCTGGGCCGCGCTGCAGCCGGACCGGGTGTTCGCGTTCACGGCGCACGCGTCCACGTCGTACGCGGACATCGCTTACCAACCCGGCGACGTCCTGCTGTTCGGGCCCGAACCGACGGGGCTGTCGCAGGAGGTGCTCGAGGATCCGCACGTGACCGCGCAGGTGCGGATCCCGATGATCCCGGGCCGGCGGTCGCTGAATTTGTCGAACGCCGCGGCCGTCGTCACGTACGAGGCGTGGCGCCAGCACGGCTTCGCCGGAGGCGAATAGACAACTCCAGCGCCGGAGGCGAATAGACAACGCCAGCGCCGGAGGCCAATAGACAACGCCAGCGCCGGAGGCGAATAGGCGAGTCCAGATGCAGTCCCGGCGGCAGGTCAGTTGGCGATGCCGCGCAGGTACGCGGCCATGATCTCGCTGGTGTCGGCCGCTGTCTCCGCGTCGCCGGATGCGATGCGGGCGAAGGTCAGGCTGTCCGCGAGTTGGATGACCTGGCGGGCGCGGGTGCGCGCGTGGTCGATGCCGAACTTCTCGAGTAGGCGTTCGGTGGCGTCGAGCGATTCGGACTGCACGCTTGAGTCCGTGGAGAGCGCGCCGCGGAGGGAATCCCCGCTGTTCAGGTCGACCAGGAGGGCATAGCGAGCGCGCATGTCGTCGGCTCGCGCGGCCAGCGTGTCGATCAGCGCCGTGACGACGGCGGCGAGTTGTTCGGCGCGCTCGGACGACGAGGACCTCGGTGTGATCGCTTCGAGCCGCGCGATGGCGTGGCGGGTGTCGGAGGCGGTGCGTTCGGCGAGCCGTCGGACGGCGAGTTCGAGCAGTGCCTGCCGCGTGGGGGCGTAGTACGACGTCGAACCCTCGGGGATGCCCGCTGCGCGGTCGACCGCCCGATGCGTCAGAGCCCGCAGCCCCTGCTGGGCGATGAGGGTGATTGCCGCATCCGCGATGAGCGTGGTCCGCGGCGGCCTGGTGTCGGGTTCCGTCACTCGCCCGACTCTACAGGTGTAGCGTTGGCACCCGAGAAAACCTCTACAGGTGTAATGGGAGGCAAGCATGCGGGTGGGAATCGTCGGCGCGGGAATCGGCGGGCTGTGCACCGCAATCGGGCTCCAGCGCGCCGGCGCCAGTGTGACGGTGTTCGAGCGGGCGGACGAACTGCGGCCGGGCGGATCGGGACTGTCGGTGTTCACGAATGGAGTGCGCGCGCTCGACGCACTCGGAATCGGTGACGCGTTCCGGTCGATGACGTCGGCCGAGACTCGGGAGCTGCGGGGCGGGCAACGTCGACCCGACGGCACGTGGCTCGCGACGATCCCGTCCGACGCGGTGACGGAACTGCGCGTCGCCGATCGCGCCGATCTCCATCGGCTGTTGTCGTCGGCACTCGAACCCGGCACCGTGCATCTCGCCGCACAGGTCACCGCCGCGACACCGGACGGAGGCCTCCATATCAGGGAGGCAGGCGGGCGAAACCGTATCGAACACTTCGACCTCGTCGTGGCCGCCGACGGTTTGCGCAGTGCGATTCGCGCCGGTTGGCGCAGCGACCCCGGGGTCCGCTACGCCAGGTACTCGGCCTGGCGGGCGATCACCAGCACCCCCACCGACCTCGGCGGAGAAGCCGGCGAGACCTGGGGGACGGGTCTCCGGTTCGGCATCGCACCCCTGGCCGACGGGCGGGTCTACTGGTTCGCTGTTGCGACCATGCCCGAGCACGAGCAGGTCGAAGACGAGTTCGCCAGGGTCGAGCAGCTTTTCGGCGACTGGCACGCGCCGATCCCCCAGCTGCTCGACGCCACAGCGCCGGACGCGGTTCACCGGCTCCCGATCAACGAACTCGCCGGACGCCTCCCCTCCTTCCGGCAGGGCCGCGTCGTGTTGCTGGGCGACGCCGCTCACGCCATGACCCCGAACCTCGGCCAGGGCGGCGGACAGGCGATGGAGGATGCCGCGACCCTGGCCGCACTACTCCGCACCCTGGCGCCGCAGCCCACCCCGGACCCGGCCGAGCTGGAGACGGCCCTGGCCCGCTACGACGGGCTTCGCCGACCTCGCACCCAGAAGATCGCGCAGCGCTCCCGCGCGATCGGCACACTGACCCACCGCTACGGCCCCGGCGTGACGGCGGTCCGCGACCTTGTCGTCCGCCTGACCCCCGGCGCCGCGCTCGGGAGGCAACTGCAGAGAATTCAGAACTGGAACCCGCCATCATGACGGGGACACGTCACCGGCCCTAGGTTCCGGCGCGGGCGATTTCCAGGAAGTCGCGGGCGGCGCCGCGCAGGCCGCGCGTCTCGTCCCACACCGCCAGCAGCCGGCGCGGCATACGCAGCCCCTCGACCTCGACGGCCGCGAGCCGGCCGTCGTTCAGGTCGGCCTCGACCGCGAGCGACGACACCACCGCGGGCGCGTTGCCGGCGACGACGGCCGCCTTCACCGCGGTGCACGACGTCAGTTCGAGGAGCGGTTCGACGCATCCGGGCACCGCGTGCTCGAGCGTCGTGCGGGTGCCGGACCCGGATTCGCGTTGGATGAGAGGCGTCGACGCGAGCTCGTTCGTGGCGATCGGTGCCCGCCGGATCCATTTGTGTCCGGGCGGGACGATGACGACGAGTTCGTCCCGGGCGACCTCGACCGAGCGCAGCCCGTCCGGGGCGACGGGTCCCTCGACGAATCCGAGGTCGGCCTCCCCCGCCCGCACCTGGGCGGCGACCTCGGTGGAGTTCAGCAGCCGCACCGACGTCACGACGTTCGGGTACTTGCGGCGCATCGCCACGGTCCATCCGGGGACGAGGTATTCGGCGATGGTCATGCTCGCGGCGACGGTCAGGTTGGCGTCCCGCACGCCGCGCAGGGCCGCGACGCCGGACGCCAGTTCCTCGGCGGAGTCGAGGATCGCGGACGCCCATTCGAGGACGAGCGCACCCTCGGCGGTGGGCTGGACGCCGCCCGCTCCGCGATCGAACACCCGCAGCCCCAGCTGACGCTCCGCCGAGCGCACGCGCGCGCTCACGGCCTGCTGGCTGAGGCCGTGCTCGCGTCCGGCAGCGCCCATGCTCCCGAGCCGACCCACTGCGACCAGCACGTCCAGTGCGGCGAGTTCGGGAACACGGTTCGAAAGCGGCATACCTCCAAGGCTAGACCCACAAACGAGGTTTGTACCCCGTCCACCCCGAGGCTTCTACCGGGAACAACACCGAAACGCCACAGTTGGTTTCATGCTTACTGCTCCGCGTCTGGCACACCTGACCCCCAATTGGTTCGCCATGGTGATGGGCACGGGAATCATCGCCGTCGCCACGTCGTCCCTTCCGGTGAACCTCCCCGGACGACGCGGCATCGCGCTCACGTTCTGGCTGCTGGCGACGGTCCTGCTGGCGGTGCTGGTGACAGCGTTCGTCCTCCACTGGGTCCGGCACACCGAGCACGCCCGCGGTTACGCCCGCAGCGCCACGATGTTCCCGTTCTACGGCGCCCTACCGATGGCCGTGCTCACCGTCGGCGCCGGCACCGCGGCGGTCGGATCGACGGTGCTCCCGGCCGGTCTCGCGTTCGCCATCGCGGGCACGTTGTGGGCGATCGGCACGATCGGCGGACTCGCGACGAGCGCGGTGATGGCGATGCGGCTGCGGGCGGTCGCCGATCGCGGCACCCCGGTCCCGGCCTGGCTGATGCCCGTGGTCCCGCCGATGGTGTCTGCGGCGACGGGTGCGGCGCTGGTGAATCACCTGCCCGAGGGCCGGCCCCGGGGCGCGATGTTGGTGGGCTGCTACGCGCTGTTCACGCTGGCCCTGATCTTCGCCCTGTTCATCGTCACGATGATCGGGCGCGAGCTCCGCGAGGGTGGGCTGCCGCCGCTGCAGGCGCTGCCGACCATGTGGATTCCGCTCGGCATCGTCGGACAGTCGATCGCGGCCGCCAACAATCTGGGCACCGCGGCCGAGCACGCCGTGGGTCCCGACGCCGCGAACGCACTGCACCTGTTCGGGCTGGGCTACGGGCTGTTCATGGGGACGGTCATGATCGTCGCCATCGCCGCGGTCGGCGTCGTGACGGTGCGCGCCTTCCGCCAGGGCCTAACGTTCACCATGAGCTGGTGGAGCTTCATCTTCCCAGTCGGCGCGTGCGCCGTCGGAATGGGGGCGTTCGGTGTCGCGGGCGACTTCGACATTCCGCGACTGCTGTCGGTGGTGCTGCTGGGCGCCCTGGTCGTCGCCTGGTGTGTGGTGGCAGTGCACACCGCACACCGGGTTCGGACCAGGGCGCTGCCGGCGCCGGCCTGAGCCGGACCGCCAGGGGTCAGACCAGGGCGTCGATCGCGGCCTGCAGCCGGGTCGTCGCCTCGGCGGCCACGGATTCGAGCTCGGGCTCCCCGGTCACCTCGACCATGAGCGCCGGGTTCATGGCCTCGACGATCACGTCCTCACCGTCGGCGCGGACGACGACGTTGCACGGCAGCAGCAAGCCGATCTGACGGTCGACGCCGACCGCGCGGTGCGCGAGCTGCGGGTTGCAGGCGCCGAGAATGACGTAGCGCTCCATCTCGACGCCGATCTTCGCCTTCAGCGTCGCCTGCATGTCGATCTCGGTGAGGACACCGAAACCCTGTTCCTGCAACGCCGCCCGCGTCTTGGCGATCGCGTCGTCGAACTCGGTGTTCAAGCGGGTCGAGATTCCCAGATCCATCACTGACTCCTCACGGTTGTCGGTTTCGGTTCCCCGGTGGTCGGGCCGGGATCACGCCAGTGCCAGGAACAGCTTCTCGAGCTCGGCCTCGGTGAGCGGCTCGGACGCCTTGCCGTCGCCGGCCAGGCATTCGCGCAGCCCCGTCGCGACGATCTTGAATCCGGCCCTGTCAAGCGCGCGCGACACCGCCGCCAACTGCGTGACGACGTCCTTGCACTCGCGGCCGTTCTCGATCATCGAAATGACTCCGGCCAGCTGTCCCTGCGCGCGGCGCAGGCGGTTGAGCACCTGGGCGATGCTCTCTTCGTCTCCGGTCATGAGACCTCCTCGTTTCCCTTCCAGATTACCCACAGGGGTATCCATCCCCGGTGGGCTGTGACCGAGGTCTATCGGTCACAGCCCACTCGAGGTCAGCTGTGCGAGAACTTGATGTTCGGCAAGGCCTTGCGCAGCCAGTTCGGCGACCACCAGGCCGCGTTACCGGTCAGCCGCAGCAGCACCGGCAGCAGCACCAGGCGGATCAGGACGGCGTCGAGCAGGACCGCGATGCCGAGCAGGATGCCCATCTCCTTCGGCGGCAGCGGTTCGGCCAGCGCGAAGCTGAAGAACACGCCCACCATGACGGCCGCGGCCGCGAAGATGACCCGTCCCGAGTGCGCCATGCCGGAGATCTGGGCACCGCGCGCGTCGCCGGTCGTCTCGTACTGCTCCTTGACGGTCGACAGCAGGAACACCGTGTAGTCCATCGCGATCGCGAAGATCATCGCGAAGAAGAACACCGGACCCCAGCCGTCGAGGAAGCCCTGCGGGGTGAAGCCGAGCAGGTCGGACAGGTGCCCGTCCTGGAAGATCAGCTTCGACGCACCGAACGCCGCACCGGTCGAGAGCAGGCTCACCACGGTGCCGATCAGCGAGACCAGCGGGGCCTGCAGCGCCACGAGCAGCAGCAGGAAGCCCAGCACCAGGATCACGCCGATCACGATCGGCAGGTAGTCGTTCAGCGCCTGCTGCAGGTCCAGGTTCTCCGCCGGCGCACCGCCGACGAGGGCACTGTCGGGCAACTCCGCGCGCAGCGTGTCGAGCGTGCCGCCGAGCGCCGGGTCCGACGGATCGACGGTCGGCAGGGCCTGCATCATCACCAGGTCCGAGCCGTCCATCGCCGGCATCGCGGGCGTCACCGCGGCCACGCCGTCGACGGACGACGCGGTCTCGGCGGCGGCCTGCGCATCGGACGCGGGCACCACGATCTGCAGCGCACCCGGCGCGCCGACACCCATCTGCTCCTGGACCAGTTCGTAGCCCTGACGCACGGCCGCGTCCTCGGGGACGACCTGGATCGACGGCATCGCAACCTTGAGGCCGCCAATCGGGATGGCGATACCGATCAGGATGGCGACCGCCGCGACCGCGAACGGCCACGGGTGCTGGTCGAGCAGCTGACCCCACTTGCGGAACAGCGGCGAGCCGTCGGTCTCGTTCTGCTGCTTCTTGGCGTAGGGCAGCGAACCGGCGTTGACCTTGCGGCCGAGCTTGCCCAGGACCGCGGGCAGCAGCGTCAGGGTCGCGGCCAGCACGAACACGACCGCGAGCATGATGCCGACGGCCATGGTGCGCACGGCGGGGGCGGGCACCAGCAGCACCGCCGACAGGCTCACGAGCACCGTCAGGCCGGACAGCAGCACGGCCTTGCCGGCGGTGTCCATCGTCTCGGCGACCGCCAGCCGCGAGTTGGCGTTCTTGCGCAGCGCGTCACGGAAGCGCACCACGAGGAACAGCGCGTAGTCGATGCCCAGAGCCAGGGCGAACATCATCGCGAAGTTCATCGCCCACACCGAGATCGGGGTGATCTCGTTGAGCAGCACCAGCGCACCCGCGGACGCGACCAGACCGGCCATCGTCAGCAGCAGCGGCAGGCCGGCGGCAACGAGCGAGCCGAACGCGAGCACCATGATCGCGAGGGTGACCGGCCACGAGAACATCTCGGCCTT
This sequence comes from Prescottella soli, assembly GCF_040024445.1. Classification (NCBI taxonomy): domain Bacteria; kingdom Bacillati; phylum Actinomycetota; class Actinomycetes; order Mycobacteriales; family Nocardiaceae; genus Rhodococcus; species Rhodococcus (subgen. Prescottella) soli. Next base: position 4,485,765 of record NZ_CP157276.1, on the reverse strand, counting down.
GATCATGGCGTCGTGGTTGGCCTTGTTGAAGTCGCTCCACAGCGCCGACGCACCGGTCGGGTAGACGTCGATGCCGTCGCCGGAGAGCGCCTTCAGGTCACCACCGAGGTCGTCGACCGCGCGCACCATGTCATCGGTGTTCGCGTTCGCGCCGGCAACCAGGATGCCGGTGTGTCCGTCCGGGCTGATGGTCATGCCTGGCTGGGGCGGGATCACCTCGCCGATGCGGGCGTCGGCCTTCAGCACCGACGCCGCCTCGCCGAGCACCTGCTGGACGGCCGGGTCGTCGAGCGGCTTGTCGTCGGAGTGGACGACGACCTGGATCGCCGACGACGCGTTGCCGCCGAAGTGCTCCTGCGCGAGCTCGCGCACCTGCACCGACTCGGAGCCGTTGGCCTGCCAGCCGGCGCCGGCCAGCGAGCTGAACACCGACGGCGCCGCGGCACCGAGGGCGACGACCAGCACGAGCCACGCGGTGATCACCCATGTGAAGTTGTCGGCCATCGCGGCACCGAGCCGGGCGAGCGGTCCGCCGACGGATTCGGTGGATGGCGGCGGGATGTCCCGCCGCTGTCCGGTGGTGGTCATGGGGATGCCTTTCGGTGTGGTCAAAATACGGGTGGGGGTATATGAGTGGCCCGAAGAAACCCGGTCGAGTACACGAGACCTCGACCGGGTTCGGGTGAGATTAGTTGCCGGACTCGACGGCGCGGCCGGACTGCATCCAGCCCATGGTGCCGCCGGCGACGTTCACGGCATCGACGCCGCGGGCCGCGAGGTACTCGGCGGCCTGGCCGCTGCGTCCGCCGACCGCGCAGATCATGTAGACCGTGACATCGGTGGGAACCTCGTCGACGCGCGCGACGAACTCGCTGAGCGGAATCGAGACGGCACCGGGGACCCGCGCCTCGGCGAACTCTTCCGGCTCCCGGACGTCGATGAGGGGGGCGCCGGTCGCCAACACCGATTCGAGTTCGGTCACGTCAATTTCGCGCATGGGGTTCCTTCCGGATGTGTTCGATGATTCAGGCGACTGTGTCATGCCACGCCGGCCGGCACGTTCGCGTGCCGCCCCGCGTCCCACGTCTTGTATCCGCCGTCGAGGTTGACCGCGGGCCGACCCAGCTGCGCGAGCAGGCGCACCGCGGTGTGGCCGCGCTGACCCACCTGGCAGTGCACGATCAGGTCCCCGGCCGGCAGTTCGCCGACCCGGTCCCTGAGCTCGTCGAGCGGGACGTTGACGGCGCCGGGGATGGCGCCGGCCGCGAACTCGTCGGCGGTGCGGACGTCGACGAGGGACGCGCCGCCCGCGATCAGGGTATCGAGTTCGTGCCACTGGACGGTGCGGGTGGCGCCGGTGCGCAGGTTGTCGGCGATGTAGCCGAGCATGTTCACCGGATCCTTGGCCGAGCCGAACTGCGGCGCGTACGCCAGCTCGAGATCCGCCAGGTCCGACGCGGTCAGCCCCCCGGCCATCGCGGTCGCGATGATGTCGATGCGCTTGTCCACGCCCTCGCCGCCCACGGCCTGGGCGCCCAGGATCGCGTCGGTCTCGGGGTCGACGAGCAGCTTGATCGCCATCTGCTGCGCACCCGGGTAGTACCCGGCGTGCGACTGCGGATGCGTGTGAATGGCCTGGTACCGACGGCCCGTGGCGCGCAGTCGCTTCTCGTTCCAGCCGGTGGCGGTGACGATCAGACCGAAGACCCCGACCACCGCTGTGCCCGACGACGCCTTCGCCCGCACCGGACGGCCCGCGATGACGTCGGCCACCAGGCGGCCCTGCCGGTTCGCCGGGTTGGCGAGCGGGATCATCGCGACGCCACCGCCGACGGCGTCACGCTTCTCGACGGCGTCGCCGACCGCGAAGATGTGCGGAACGGAGGTGCGCATCTGGTCGTCGACCACGACGCCGCCCCGCTCGCCCAGGTCGGCACCGACCATCTTCGCGAGCGCAGTCTCGGGCCGGACGCCGATCGCCATGACGACGACGTCGGCCGGGACGGTGCGCCCGTCGGCGAGTTCGGCGGTGTCCGCACCGATGGAGGTCAGCTGGGTGCCGAGTTCGAGGCGCACGCCGTTCTCGCGCATCCGGTCGGCGACGGGGGCCGCCATCTCGGGGTCGAGCGGGGCGAGCAACTGGTCGGCGAGCTCGACGACGGTGACGTCGAGGCCCCGGTGGCGCAGGTTCTCGGCCAACTCGACGCCGATGAAGCCGGCGCCGACAATGACGGCGCCGGCAGTCGAGGACATCTGCGCCGACTCGATCTGCCCGACCAGCCGGTCGACGTCCTCGACATCGCGCAGGATCAGGGCGCGCTCGACGCCGGGCAGCGGCGGCACGATGGGGCTCGCGCCGGTGCTCAGCACCAGCTCGTCGTAGCTCTCGACGTAGGCGTCGCCCGACGCGAGGTCGTGGACGGTGACGGTGCGGGCGTCGGGGTCGATCGCGGCGACCTCGCTGCGGACGCGGACGTCGAGCCGGAAGCGGGCGCCGAGGCTCTCCGGGGTCTGCAGGAGCAGCTCGTCGCGGTCCTCGATGACGCCGCCGGCGTAGTACGGCAGACCGCAGTTCGCGAACGACACGTGCGCGCCGCGCTCGAACACGACGATCTCCGCCGACTCGTCCAGACGACGCATGCGGGTGGCGGCGGACATCCCGCCGGCGACACCTCCGACGATGACAACCTTCACGATCTACCTCCTCGATGTTGCCGACGACTATACCCCAGGGGGTATCCGTCGGGCTGTGAAGCCGGTCTCAGCGGAAGTCCCGCGACCTGGTCGACATCCGCAGGTCCATGAGTTGGAGGCGGTCCGCGACGACGGTCACCGCACCTTCCGCGTTCTGCACCCGCCCGCGCACCAGGAGCGCCGGGGCGCTGGTGGCGAGCTTGCGGTACTTCGCCCACAGGCCAACCGAGCACACGACGTTGACCATTCCGGTCTCGTCCTCGAGGTTGAGGAAGGTCACACCGGCGGCAGTCGCGGGCCGCTGCCGGTGCGTCACCGCTCCCCCGACCAGCACCCGGTCCCCGTCCGGCACGTCCAGCAGCCGCGACGCCGGGAGCACCCCCAGCGCCTCGAGCTGCGGACGGAGGAACTCCGTCGGGTAGCTGTCCGGCGAGACACCGGTGGCCCACACGTCGGCCGCGGCGAGTTCGACGTCGCTCATGCCGGGCAGGGTGGGTGCGCGGGTGGACGCGCCCGTGCCCGGGAGCCGGTCCGGGCGCTCCCCCGCGGCCGCGCCGGCCGCCCACAGCGCCTCGCGCCGGGAGAGCCCGAAGCAGCCCAACGCACCGGACGTCGCCAGGGACTCGACCTGCGCGGTGGTCAGTTCGATCCGACCGGTCAGGTCCAGGATCGACCTGTACGGGCCGTCCTCTGCGCGCGCGACGACGATGCGCTCGGCCAGCGCGGTGCCGATGCCCCGCACGTCCCCCAGCCCCAGCCGCACCTCGGTGCCGTGGGCCTCGAGCGTGGCGTGCGCGAGGCTCGCGTTGACGTCCGCCCCGTGCACCCGCACCCCGTGCCGACGAGCGTCGGCGACGAGGGACTGCGGCGAGTAGAAGCCCATCGGCTGGGCCCGCAGCAGTCCGGCGCAGAAGGCCGCCGGATGGTGCAGCTTGAACCACGACGAGTAGAAGACGAGCGACGCGAAGGACTGCGAATGGCTTTCGGGGAAACCGAAATTGGCGAACGCGTACAGCTTCTCGTAGATCCTGTCCGCCACGTCGCCGGTGATGCCGTGCAACTCCCTCATGCCGTCGTAGAGCCGTCCACGAAGTCGCTCCATCTTCTCGGGCGAACGCTTGGAGCCCATCGCCCGCCGCAACTGGTCGGCTTCGGCGGCGGTGAATCCCGCTGCGTCGACGGCCATCTGCATGAGCTGTTCCTGGAACAGCGGCACCCCCAGCGTGCGTTTCAACGCCTTCTCGAGGCAGGGGTGGTCGTAGGTGACGGGTTCGCGGCCGTTGCGGCGGCGGATGTAGGGATGCACCGAGCCGCCCTGGATCGGGCCGGGACGGATGAGCGCCACCTCGACGACGAGGTCGTAGAAGTTGCGGGGCTTCAGGCGCGGCAGCGTCGCCATCTGGGCCCGCGACTCCACCTGGAACACGCCCACCGAGTCGGCCCGCTGCAGCATCTCGTAGACCGCCCGCTCGGACAGGTCGAGCCGCGCCAGGTCCACCTCGATGCCCTTGTGCTCGGCGACCAGGTCGATCATGTAGTGCAGGGCCGAGAGCATGCCGAGGCCCAGCAGGTCGAACTTCACCAATCCCACTGCGGCACAGTCGTCCTTGTCCCACTGCAGGACGCTGCGGTTCTCCATGCGCGCCCACTCGACGGGGCACACGTCGGCGATGGGGCGGTCGCAGATCACCATGCCGCCGGAGTGGATGCCGAGGTGCCGGGGAAAGCCCTCGATCTGCGCGGCCAACTCGAGCACCGCCGGGGGGATATCGGTGCCGGTCTCCCCGCCGACGCCGGTCCAGCGGCTGACCTGCTTGCTCCACGCGTCCTGCTGCCCCTGCGAGAAGCCGAGCGCCCTGGCCATGTCCCGCACCGACGACTTGCCGCGGTAGGTGATGACGTTGGCGACCTGCGCGGCGTACTCGCGGCCGTACTTGGCGTAGACGTGCTGGATGGCCTCCTCACGGCGGTCGGATTCGATGTCGACGTCGATGTCGGGCGGGCCGTCGCGCTCAGGCGAGAGGAACCGCTCGAACAGCAACTCGTTGCGCACCGGGTCGACATTGGTGATGCCGATCGCGTAGCAGACCGCTGAGTTGGCGGCCGATCCCCTTCCCTGACAGAGGATGTCGTTGTCCTTGCAGAACGAGACGATGTCGTGCACCACGAGGAAGTAGCCGGGGAAGGTCAGGCGTTCGATGATCCCGAGTTCGTGTTCGATCTGGTCGTACGCGGCCGGGTTCTCGGTCGGCGGCCCGTACCGTCGGCGCGCGCCCTGCATGGTCAGCTCGCGCAGCCAGCTCGCCTCGGTGTGCCCGTCCGGGACGTCGAACGGCGGCAGCTTCGGCGCGATGAGCCGCAGGTCGAACGCACACTCGAGCCCCAGCTCCGCGGCCCCCGCGACGGCCTGCGGATAGTGCGCGAACAGCCGCGCCATCTCGGCGCCGGACCGCAGGTGCGCACCTCCGGTGGGCGCGAGCCAACCCGCGGCCTCGTCGAGGCTCTGCCGGGCCCGCACCGCCGCCATCGCCATCGCGAGCCGCCGCCGGGACGGGCCGGCGAAATGCGCCGCGGTGGACGCGATGACGGGAAGCCCCTGCCGCGCCGCGAGTTCCGCGAGCAGCGCGTTGGCCTCGTCGTCCTCGGGCAGCCCCCGGTGGGTGAGTTCGACGGTCAACCGGTCGGCCCCGAACCGGTCGACGAGGTCATGCAGCGCCGCCTCGGCTGCGTCGGGTCCACCCGCGGTGAGCGCGCTGCGCACGTGTCCCTTGCGGCACCCGGTGAGGATCTGCCAGTGCCCGCCGGCCGCCTCGGTGAGCGCGTCGTAGTCGTAGCGGGGCTTGCCCTTCTCCCCGCCGGCAAGGTGCGCGGCCGCGACCTGCCGGGACAGCCGCCGGTAGCCCTCCTGCCCGCGGGCCAGCACCAGCAGGTGCGTGCCGTCGGGGTCCGGGGTGCCGGTGCGCGAGGTGGCGCCCAGGGACAGCTCGGCTCCGAACACCGTCCGCATGTTCAGTTCCTTCGCGGCCTCGGCGAACCGAACCACGCCGTACATTCCGTCGTGGTCGGTGAGCGCGATGGCGTCCAGGCCGAGTCGCACCGCTTCCTCGACGAGCTCCTCGGGCGGGCTGGCGCCGTCGAGGAAACTGAAGGCCGAGTGGGTGTGCAGTTCCGCGTACGGCACGGTGGCGCCGACCGGACGCGAGGCCCCGTCCGTCAGGTAGGCGCCGCGCTTGCGGGACCAGGCCGGGCTGTCACTGCCGTCGCCGGGGAACTGCCCCTCGTGCCGCGGGCGCCCCGACAGCACCCGTTCCATCTCCGCCCACGTCGGCGGACCGTTGCCCCAGCCCATCCAGCTGCCACCTTCCCGCAGGACAGAGGCCTGCGTGCACGGGAAGACGCGGAGGGGAAGACGCATCTTTCGAACTCATGTTCGAGTTTGCCATGCGTGCCCGGCAGGGTCAACGAGAGTGCCCCTGCCGGGCGGCGCCCCTACCGCCCCAAAGTGCGATAGGCAGTCGCTTCGAACTCGAAGTAGCCCCCGAGCGATGCAGGGTCGGCGAAGGGCAGAACCTGCGCGGCCCACATACCCGCGATGCCGTTCTGCCGGTCGATCCAGTAGTAGAGGTTCGCGAGCCCGGCCCAGGCGAGCGCGCCCGCCGGCCGCCCGGTCGGGGCCGGCTCGTCGTTGACCATGAACGTGTACGCCCAGGATTTGTGCTGTCCCGGGAAGAACTCGGCGTCGTTCGACAGCTCCGGTTCGATGCCGGGCAGCATCGTCACGCGCTGACCGTCCAACCCGCTCACGACCGCCTGCTCCACCGTCTCGGGCGCGAGGACGCGGCCGTGTTCACCCACACCGTCGTTCAGCCACATGCGGAGGAACTTGGTGTAGTCGCCCACCGTCGAGTACAGGCCGTGACCACCCATGTGCACTTCGGGATCCTGAGGCAGCACCAGGTCGAGCGGCTCGAGCACGCCGTCCGGCCGCCGCTGATGGATCGTCGCCCGTCTCCGCTCCATCTCAGAGGTCAACGTGAACACCGTGTCCGACATCCCCAGCGGGGCGAAGATGCGCTCGGACATCACGTCGCCCAGTCGCTCGCCCCGCACGGCCTCGACAACCAGCCCCGCCCAGTCGATATTCGACCCGTACTGCCAGCGCTCACCCGGATCGAACAGCAGCGGCGTGGTCAGCGCGGCCTTGGTACCGGTGATGACGCTCGGCTGGCCGTGCTCGACGGTCAACCGGTGGTAGGTCTCGTCGAAGAACGAGTATCCGAATCCGGCGGTGTGCAGCAGCAGCATCCGCGTCGTGATCTCGCGTTTGGGTGCGCGCAACACTGGGGCGCCCACCGCATCGAACCCGTCGATCACCTGGAGCTTTCCGATCTCCGGGAGATAGCGTGCCGCCGGCGCGTCGAGGTCGACGAGCCCCTCCTCCACGCACTGCAGCACCGCAGTACCCGTGATCGCCTTCGTCGTCGAGAACATGGCGAAGACGGTGTCGGTTGTCATCGGCTGTGCGTCACCTACCGACCGGACTCCGGCCGAGCCCTCGTACACGGTCCCGTTCCGGTCGGTCAGCATCGCGACCACACCGGGCACCTGTGCGGCCCCGGCGCCGATCACGCCGTCGAGCACGGAGTGCAGCTTCGAATCACGTTGTTCCACAGTATCTCTCCCGCCAATCGATGGCCTCGTACGAGAGAGCAAACTATGGGCATTTCCGCGGCGCCCACGTCGCCGATCGGCAATCACCGTCTCGAACCGGCAGGTATCCGTGATCAGCGTCACCCTCTCGCGCGGCGCAGGGTGTCGGACGGGTTCTCGCCGAACCGTTGCCGATAAGCCGCGGCGAAGACACCCAAGTTGACGTACCCCCACGCACCTGCGGCCGCGGCGACCGTGGTCGTCGCCTCGGCCGACAACTCTCGCCGCACTCCCTCCAACCGGTGCTCGCGGAGACAGTCCCGTGGAGTGATCCCGAGGTACTCGCGGAATGCACCGGACAACGCCCGGACGCTGACACCGACCTCCTGGGCTACCTCGACCACCGTCGGTAGGTCGCGCGCGTTGTCCTCGATGTAGCGCACCGCCCGCCTGACGTAACCCGGCGCGGGCACTGTCGTCGTGGCCGACGCCGGGTCGACCCCGGCACTCGCCGCCCATTCCTCGAGCACCTGCGCCGCGATGAGTTCCTGCAGATTCGTCCCGATGCGACTGTGCGCGACCATATCCCGGTCCGTCGCCAAGGTGCGCGAAGCGTAGTCCAACAACGCCAGCCAAGGGCTACCCGGGCCGCCGATGACACATTTGTGCCGCCACAGCCGGTCGTCGGGAGCCCGCCCCCACCACCGCAGCGCCAAATCGGCCAACAACCGGTGCGGGACCGTGAGGTTGAGTTGGAGGTGGTCGGCGTCAGCGGCAAAACCGTAGTCGACCCGACTGCAGTCGACGACGAACGTCTGTCCGGTCGTCAGGTCGAGGCTGGACTTCGTGGTCACCTCGTGCCGTGTCCGTCCATTCAAGGTGGTGAGCACCAGGACATTGCCGGCCTCGGGCTCGAATTCGCTCAGCGCCACCGGAATCCCGTAGCTGAACCGGGTGAGCGTCATCTCACCGATCTGCGTCGAGAACATGTTCGAGGACGGTGCGAGAGAACGACCGACCGGCCGGACCTCATACGGCATGTACACCGCATCCGACCACTGCTTGATCTCGTCCCAGTCGGTAACGGGCCCGGCGGCCCGCTCACGACAGGTCCGGGGGTCGAAGGTCGGCAACACACCGGGAGCATAGGCAGCAGTGTCTCCAGCCGGGAAGATCTCGCCCTCGACGCACCGGCGGCTGCCACCGGCCGACCCGATCGCGTCACCCGTTTACATATTTCCGATCCACAAAAATTCCCGAATTCATGTGACGTCGATTCTCACCTTCCGGTAAGCGATGAATTCGGTCACGCGACCGAATACCTCTATCCGAAAGCGGAAAGACGAAACCCTGGCCGAATGCAAAAGCGAGAGAATTAGACATAACGCCCGGAGCCGCGTCGTCCGACGAGCAGAAACGCGCGAGAATCGGGCAATTCACGCCCTCCAACTGGACGAATGTCAAACAGAGGCGCCCTGAAGACGCGCTGCGCAAAAGGGATCAGCGATATAGGCTGCGCCCGATCGCATCCATTTTCCCCAATTCTCACGAAGCCGGGCAGGCGCCGCCCGATTCGAATGCGAATCGACACCGGGTGCGATCGGTGCACATTTGGAAGATGCCCAACAATTCGGGCACCCGACCGAATCGGACTACAGGGACGAGATGACCATCAATACGACCAGCAGCCAGTCTGCGCGCAGCATCACCATGGCCGAACTCCCCGCCCTCGCCGGCAAGAGCCTCGGCACATCGCATCGCGTCCTGATCACGCAGGAGCAGATCTCGCTGTTCGCCGACGCCACCAACGACCACCAGTGGATCCACGTCGACCCGGAGCGGGCCGCGACCGGCCCGTTCGGCTCGACGATCGCGCACGGCTATCTGACCCTGTCCCTCGCCGTCGAGCTCGTCTTCCACCTGCTCGACGTGACCGACTGCGCCCAGGTGATCAACTACGGGCTCGACAAGGTCCGTTTCCCCGCCCCGGTTCCGGTCGACTCGTCGGTGGGCGCGGTCGCCGACGTGACAGCGGTCGAACCGTGCCCGGGCGGCTACCAGCTCGCCGTGACCCTCACCTTCGACGCAGTGGGCGTCGACCGCCCGGTGTGTGTCGCGCAGATGATCCTGCGCTACCTGGGCCCCCTGAACTCCACCGACTCCGCCGACTCCACCTCGAACGCTGCCGGAGGCCACCGTGCTCGATAATGCGATCCGCCAGCTCTCCGCCCGGGTCGACCCCACCGGCTGGTTCGCCGCGGGCGCATCGGTCGCCAAGAACGCGGCCTGCAACCCGGCGGCCGTCGCCGCCGCCACCGGCAGACTGGCCGTCGGGTTGGCACAGATCCCGCCCGACGCGGTCCGGGTGGCGGTCGGTGCGAGCACCGCGCCGCCCGCACCGGGGGACGCCCGGTTCCGGGACCGCGCCTGGCAGGACAACCCCGCGTACTTCGCGGTGCTCCGTTCCTACCTCTGCGCGCGCTCCTACGTCGACAGCCTGGTGGACGCAGGCGCCGCGGACGCCTTCGCGGCCGCCAAGGCACGCCAGTTGGCGCATCTGCTGCTCGACGTCGCCTCGCCCACCAACAACCCCGTCACCAACCCGGAGGTACTCACCCGTGCGATCGCGACGGGCGGAAAGAGCCTGGCCCGCGGCACGTCGTACCTGGTGGAGGACGTGGTCAAGCGCGGCGGCCGCCCGAAACGAACCGACGACACCGCATTCACGCTGGGCGAGAACATGGCCGCCACACCGGGCCAGGTGGTCTTCCGGAACGATCTGATCGAGCTCATCCAGTACGCCCCGCAGACCGAGCAGGTGCACGCGACGCCGCTCCTGGCGTGCCCGCCGTGGATCAACAAGTTCTACATCATGGACATCGGCCCGGGACGCAGCTTCGTCGAGTGGGCCGTCCGGCACGGGCGCACCGTCTTCCTCATCTCCTACCGCAACCCGGACGAGTCGATGAGCGGGGTGGGATTCGACGACTACCTCACCGACGGTGTCACGGCGGCGATGGACGTCGTCGAGGAGATCACCGGGGCGACGAAGATCGACCTGGTCGGGCTGTGCCTCGGCGGCGCGATGGCGTCGATCGCGGCCGGCTACCTGGCCGCGGCCGGTGACCACCGTCTGGGCACGCTCACGCTGGCGAACACCCTGCTCGACTACAGCAGCCCGGGCGACCTCGGACTGCTGACCGACCCCGAGACCCTCGCGAAGATCGACATCGTGATGCGACGGGCCGGGTACCTGTCCGGCACGGACATGGCCCAGACCTTCGACCTGCTGCGGGCGAACGACCTGATCTTCCGGTACTGGGTGAGCCGCTGGATGCTGGGCGAACAGCCGCAGTCGTTCGACCTGCTCGCGTGGAACGAGGACTCGACCCGCATGCCGGCGTCGATGCACAGTACCTACCTGCACTCGCTCTACGGCGAAAACCAGTTGGCCCTGGGGCGTTTCACGATCGCCGGACGGACGATCTCGCTGGGGGACGTCGACAGCGACGTGTACATCGTCGGCGCGCTGGACGATCACATCGTGCCGTGGCAGTCGTCGTACGCGGGCGCCGTGCTCTTCGGCGGCGACGTGCGATTCGTCCTGTCGAACGGCGGGCACATCGCCGGCATCGTCAACCCGCCGGGAAAGAAGAACTGGATCGAGGCCTGCGGGGAACCCGGCGGCTCGGCGGCGAGCGGACTGCCGGCGGACCCGTCCACGTGGCGCGAGTCGGCGCAGCGCCGGTCCGCCTCGTGGTGGGAGGACTGGGCGGCCTGGTCACAGCAGCGATCGGGCGACCTGCAGGCACCGCCGCCGATGGGCAGTAAGCTGCATCCCGCCATCGGAACCGCGCCCGGCACATACGTTTTCAACTGATCCGCGCCTCACACCTAGCGCGTTAGCAATCACCATGCTAACTTGCTAACAGAAAGCCCGTCACCCCCGAGGAGCCACCCATGGCCGAACGATCCACCACCGCCGCGAACACCGCCGCGAACGCCGCCACCACCGCGCGCACCAACACCAAGAACACCCTCACGGACGGCATCGAGTCCGTCACCAAGTCCTTCGACGAGAACCTCGACCGAGTGCAGAGCCTCAACGAGAAGTTCGTCGACGCCGCGAAGCTGAGCGGCAACCTCACCCTCGACGCCTACGAGAAGGCCCTGTCCTCGGTCCTCGACTTCAACAAGTCGATCGCGACGACCGCCAAGCTCGACTGGGTCTCCGCCGTCGTGGACGCGCAGACCTCCCTCGTGCAGGGCATCAGCACGGCCGCCACCACGGCCGTGCGTGAGGTCCTCCAGTAGGCCTCGGCACCTGTCGGGCCCCGGCCTGTCACCCCGACCCGGCCGGGGCCCGACGCTTCGCACCTGCGCGGCAGAGAAGGGACATCGTGTACACGAATCACGACATGTTCAGGGCCGCAGCGGAAATCCCCGTACGACTCGTGTCCTCGGCCTCCGCCGGCTGGGCCGGGTACCTGCGATCGGCGGCTCGGCGCGACGCCACCCCGCTCGACGTCGCCCTCGACGGCGTCGCCTTCTGCCGCGCCGTGACCCGTCGCCGTCCCACCGCGTTCGCCCATCCGAACGCCGTCCGGCGGACCTGGCCACTGGCGCGGTTGCGCCAGTTCTCCCCCGCCGGGTCGACGACCCCGACCCTCGTGCTGCCCCCGTTGTCGGGGCACGCCTCGACCGTCGTCGATCTCGCCCCCGGATGCAGCCTGATGCGGACCGTCGACCGGGCCGGGTTGGGCGCGGCCCACTGCCTGGAGTGGACGCCGACCGGACCGCAGCCACCGAGCGTCGGCATCGCCGACCTGACGGCGGTGATCACGGACGCGATCACGGAACTCGGCGGCACCGCGAACCTGGTGGCCTACTCGCAGAGCGGCTGGCTGGCCACCGTGTACGCGGCGCTGCACCCGCGCCGCGTCGACACCCTCACGGTGGCCGCGGCGCCGATCGACTTCACGCTCGGAGCGCCCGTGTCCTGGCTCGCCCCGTCGTATCGCGGGCCCCGGTTCCGCCCGCCCGCCGCGGTTCGGGGCGCGGCACTCCGACTTGTCGAGTGGCCCGAGGAGTGGGCCCGCCTGTCCGATCTGTGGGCACACATCCACGACCGACGCCGAGTCGACGCGTACGTCGCGGCCGAGAGCTGGCTCGACTCTCCGCAAGAGGTCCCCGCGGGGCTCTACCGATGGGTCGCACGACACCTGTACGAGCGCAACGAACTCGTCCGCGGCGAACTGCGGGTCGACGGCGCCGAGGTCGATCTCGGCGCCATCACGTGTCCGCTGTACCTGCTCGCCGGCACCCGGGACCGAATCGTTCCCGCCCGGCAGGTGTGGGCGCTGGCGGACCACGTGTCGACCGCGCCGGACCTCGTCACCCGCCGGACGGTCGATGCGGGCCACCTCGACATGGTCCTGAATCCCGCTGTCCTCGAGCGGGCATGGCTTCCGCTCCTGCGCGACGTGGCGGCCACATCCCGCCGTTGACCTCAGTCGTGGTCGCGCGTCCGGCCCCGCCGCCGCTTCGCGATCGTGACGTCGCGGAACGTCTCGTACATCTCCTCGAGCGCCGACCGCTGAGCCTTGGTCAGATCGGTGTCACGCCGGATCGCGGCCACCACCTCGGGCACGTCCTCGGCGTCGGCCCGGTGGGCCTGTGCGGTCAGCATGTCCGCCGACATGTGCAGGTGCTCGGCGATCGCCTCCAGCACCTGCTCACTCGGTGCTCGCAGGTCCCGCTCGATCTGTGACAGATAGGGATTCGAGATCCCGACCATCTCGGCGAACTTCCGCATGGGGACCGCCGCGAGCTCGCGCTGCTGCCGGATGATCTCGCCGAGGGTCGGGGGCCGGACGTCGTCCACCATGCCGGCCAGCCTACTGAACCACCGGTGCGGTCCGGATCCACCGTCCCCACCCGGGGCGCACCAGATCCGCCAGCGCCCGGTAGCCGGCGCTGTCCGGGTGTGCGCCGTCGCCGGTGCGCACCTCCTCCATCCAGACCGCATCGGCGACCAGGGCGTCGAAGATGCGGATGTACTCCACACCGGCGGACGCGCAGACGTCGGCGAACCGTCGATCCAGCCGAGCCGTGCGCTCGTTCTGTTCCACGTCGGCCATCGGCGGCGGCCCGACCACCAACGCCCGCCACCCGCTCGCCGCGCACTTTCGCAGGACGGCGGCGAGGTTCTCGACCGAGTCGTCCGGGTCGACGCGCGGTGCACCGCTCTCGACGGTCGTGTCGTTGGAGCCGAACGAGAACACCACTCGGCCGTCGCAGCCCTGCGGCAGCCGCGCCGCACACTCGGCACGCCAGCGGGCCCGGATGTCGCTCGACGTCTCCCGCCGCACCCCGAGGTTGTACGCCGTCAGCGCCACGCCCCTGGAGCCCTGTGCGCCGGCCGCGAGTCTTCCCGCCCAGCCGAGGAACTCGGAATCCCCAACTCCCGCAACGAAGGAGTCTCCGACGAAGCACACCCGCACGTCATCCATGCACCCGATGATGTCACGGGCGACACGATCAGCGTCGACGGCGGAACCAACCCCGTTTGCGTTCGCTGCGGTCGACGCCGAACTTCAGGCGGAGGACGGTGCGGTCGGAGTCGAAGGCGCTCGGGGCGTGGTCGACGACGATCTCGGCGGCTTCGGTGGATCCGATCGTGTCGCCGTCGCCGATGACGGGTCCCTGTTCGACAAGGTACGAGGCGATGCCGGTGAGGCGCTCGAAGGTGTCACCGGCGGATTCGGGGGTATCCGGGATCTCGACGTCCGCAAGGCCGAGCATGTCGAGACCTCGTGTGTGACCGGTCATCACGCCGTCCGGGCGCTCACCGACGTTGATCGCGACCCACGCGAGCAACGGGGGCTCGGGCAGCGTGTCCTTCATGAGGTCACGGAACAGTGCCGGCAGGATGACATGATCGGCGCTGCCGAAGTACACGGCTCGGACGGTGTCGGTGAGCGCGATGATCGACGCGATGACGCGGGACAACAGCACCGTGTCCGCGATCGCGTCCTCGTGGGACGCGTCGTCTTGTCCTGCCCCCGGGCGCAGGACGGTGACGATCGTGTGCGCGGCGTAGTCGACCGGCGCGGGCTCCGCGTTCGGCCACAGGCGACTGTGCTCGGCGATCTCGGCGACGTCGTCACCCACCTGGGCAGGAACGCCAAGCAGCGCGATCATGCTGTCGTCCAGGTCGAGATGCACCGGGTCGCCGTCGGACTCCTCCTCACCGACGACGAGGCCGGAGAAGTCGACGTCCGGCCAGTCCCGTTTCAGCTGCGCGGCCAAGGCTTCCGCGGTGACATCGGCGTCGAGTCGATCCTGGAACAACATCGCGAGCGCGGGCATGGTCCCCCCTGGAAAGTTTGCGTATCAACACGATCGGTGACCCGTGGTGTGCGTCGAGTGACTCCGTCGCGCGCTACACCCTAGCCTCGAACGGCGAGACGGCGACGGGTGGGGCCCACCGGAAGCCCTTGCCCCATACGAGATCCGCGCCGTCGCACAGCCGCGTTCGGTCCGCCGTTCAGTCCCACACGAGCGACAGCACCCGGTATCCATCGGGGACGGGCGGCACGTCACAGAAATCGACTGCGTCGTAGACGAGGCCCTCCCACAGCGGTTCGGCCTGCAGACTCTCCACGTCGAGGCGGGCGGCGACGTCCTCGCCGGCGAGCGTGGTGCAGATGGCGACGGCCTCGGCGGACAGTCCCTCGTAGTAGTCGTCGAACATCTCCTCGTGCAGCTGGACGCGCACCCACGCGACCGCAGGATCCGCGGCCAGCAGGTCGAGGCGTCGAGCGATCTCGGCGAGGCCCGGGCGCCCGTACCCGTACTGATTCGGAGCGATCGAGTCCTCGACTTCGTTCCCGTGGAAGAACTCCCGGACTGTCAGTAACGGGTACCGGTCGCCTCCGGCGGCCGAGCGTTCCAGAACATCCTCGCGCGAGATCATGGGTGGAAAGTACTCCTGGCGACGAAACACACCGGACATCACTCGCCCTGCTCACCACGCTCGCCCACCGCACATAACGGGCCGATGTGGCCGAAGCCGTGCGTCCGATCCGGATGCGCGGTCTCATGGGATGGGGGGCCGACGCACCGAAGGGACGTCCCGATGACCAAGTTGTCCGTCATCTACTACTCCGCCACCGGCCACGGCACCGCGATGGCCGATCGGGTGTCCAAGGCCGCCCAGTCCGCAGGCGCGGACGTGCGGGTGCGACATATCGCCGAAACCCGCGACCCCGCGACATTCGCCGGCAACCCGGCATGGTCCGCCAACTACGAAGCCACCAAGGACCTCCCTGCGGCCACCGGCGACGACATCGTCTGGGCCGACGCGGTGATCTTCGGGTCCCCGACCCGATTCGGCAGCACCGCGAGCCCCTTCCAGACCTTCGTCGACACCCTCGGCGGCCTGTGGATGCAGGGGCAGCTCGCCAACAAGGTCTACGCGGCCTTCACCTCGAGCCAGACCCTGCACGGCGGCCAGGAGACCACGCTGACCTCGCTGTACACCTCGCTCATGCATTGGGGCGGCATCCTCGTTCCGCCCGGTTACACCGACCCGGTGAAGTTCGCGGACGGAAACCCGTACGGCGTCAGCAAGGTGACCGGACCGGACAACCAGAACCCGCTGGACGACACGACGACCGCCGCCCTCGACCACCTGGCGACCCGAGTGGTGGCGGTCGCAGGGAAACTCGCCGGCGCGTCGTAGCCGGACCCGAGCGCGCCCGCGGGTTCACCCGGGTGTGTTATCCAGAGCCCATGAGCGCAGACTCCCCCGGCACGCAACCGCCGATCGGCACGACGACCGCGACCATCCGTGCCCTGTCCACGGGACTGGCACCGAGCGAACGCCGGGTGGCCGACGTGTGCGTCGAGCGCTCCCGCGAGGTCGCCTGGTGGTCGGCGGCGGATCTGGCCGCCGCGGCGTCGACCTCGACCGCGACGGTCGTGCGCGCCTGCCAGAATCTGGGCTTCTCCGGGTTCCAGCACGTGCGGATGCTGCTGCTGCGCGATCTGGGCGCGGAGACCTCGACGGCATCGGACACGACCTCGCCTCCGGGCGGTGTCGGCGTTCTGCGGACGATCGTCGCCGAGGTCGGCGCGGATCTGGCCGGCGGCCTGGCACCGCTGTCGGAGGACTCCTTCGACGACGCGGTCCGCGCGCTCGCGAACGCGCGCCGGATCCTGGTCGTCGCGAACGGAGGGTCTTCGACTGCGGCGACGGCGTTCGCCGTCCGTTTCCTGCTGCGCGGCCGGGCCGCGGAGGCGCCGACGGACACGGTCCTGCAGGCCCTCACCGCGCGGACCCTGTCCAGTGACGACGTGTGCGTCGCGGTCAGCGACTCGGGCATGAACGCGTACACGATCGACGCCGCCCGGGCTGCCCGTGACGCGGGCGCACACGTCGTCGGCGTCACCGCGCACGCCCGCTCGTCGCTGGTCGACCTGTCGACCACCGCATTGGTGGTCGGCAGCGGGTCGGGACCGTACGCGGCGCACGGAGTGTCGGCGACGATCATCCAGATGACCTTCCTGCTGGGCCTGCAGGTCGCGGTGTCGGAAGTGGACGGCGCGACCTCGGATGCCAGTGACCGGGATGTGGAACATCTTGTCGCCCTGATGAATCCGACGCCCGAAGCCGGCGACACCGAGGAACGCAACTAGCCCTCCAACGCTCACGATTCGTTGGACGACCATTCAGTGCTCGTTCACATTGGGCTGGCTGACTACTCCATGTAATGAGAATTCCGAATCGGAGCGATTCGGGTAATCGCGTTTCATCGGAGAGGGTCATGGGCAGTATTCGTATCGAGGGCCTGGGCAGAACCTTCGGCGGCGTGACCGCCGTCGACGACATCTCGATGGAGATCCGCGACGGCGACTTCCTCGTCCTCCTGGGCCCCTCGGGCTGCGGCAAGACGACGCTCCTGCGGATGATCGCCGGGCTCCTCGAACCGACCAGCGGTCGCATCGTCCTCGACGGCGAGGACATCACCTCGGCGCCGGCACGCAAGCGCGACGTCGCGATGGTCTTCCAGAACTACGCGCTCTATCCGCACCTGTCGGTGGCGCGCAATCTCGGCTTCCCCCTTCGTGTTCGGAAGGTCGCGAAGGACGAGGCCGCCGACCGGGTCGACGAGGTGGCGCGCCAACTCGAGATCGCGCACCTGCTCGAACGCAAGCCGAAGGAGCTGTCCGGCGGCCAGCGCCAGCGGGTCGCTGTCGGACGGGCGATCGTCCGCAATCCCAAGGCGTTCCTGATGGACGAGCCGCTGTCGAACCTCGACGCCAAGCTGCGGACGGCGACCCGACGCGAGCTCACCGACCTCCACCGGCGGCTCGGCGCGACGTTCGTCTACGTCACCCACGACCAGGTCGAGGCTATGACGATGGCCACCCGGATCGCGCTGCTCAACGGCGGATCCGTCGAGCAGATCGGCACGCCCGAGGAGGTGTACGACCGGCCCGCCTCGGTCTTCGTGGCCGGGTTCCTCGGCAGCCCCGCGATGAACCTGCTCGACGCGACGGTCGTCGGCACGCACGGCACGGTCCGCGCGGAGGCGCCGGGACTGCGCGCCGAACTGTTCGCCGGCACGACCGGGGACCTGGACGTGGTGCTCGGCATCCGCCCCGAGCACCTGCGGGTGGGAGATCGTTCCGACGCCGTGTCCCTCACCGCCACGGTGGATTCGATCGAGAACCTCGGCAGCGAGGAGATCGCCTACTGCACCGTCGGCGAGGCCACCGTCTGCGTCCGCTCTCCGCGGCCGATCGCGATGCACGTCGGCCAGACCCTCTCCCTCACCACCGATCCCGAGCACGTGCACCTGTTCGACCGCGCGAGCGGCCGACGACTCGAGTGGATCGACACCGACCAGCCCTCCGACCACCCCGTTTCTCCCGCTAGGAGCCTGACCCATGCGTAGACGCACCACCGGCCTGGCGCTGCTGTCGCTCGCCACCGCCCTCACGGTGGCCGGATGTGCCACCGGCACCGCCGCGTCGAGTTCGTCCTCGGACGGCATCGTCCCCGAACTCGACCCGAACCAGAACGTCCAGATCACGTTCGAGTCGTACAACCTCACCCAGGCCGGCCCCTGGACCGACACCATCAACGGACTGATCGCCGACTTCGAGGCCGAGCATCCCAACATCGACGTCAAAGCTCAACCGCCCCAGGGCACGTCGGCCGCCGGCAGCGGCACCGCGAGCAGCGTGCAGACCCAGCTGCTGGCCGGCAACCCGCCGGACGTGGCGCAGCTGACGTTCGACACCCTCGACTTCGCGGTCAACGAACTCGGCGCCAAGTCCCTCGACTCGCTGGTCGGCACCGACGCCGTCCAGGAGCACCTGGCGGGCGCGCACCCCTACCACCCCCGGGCCGCCACCCTGGGCGACTGGAAGGGCGAGACGTACGGCATG
Organism: Prescottella soli; assembly: GCF_040024445.1. Lineage (NCBI taxonomy): Bacteria > Bacillati > Actinomycetota > Actinomycetes > Mycobacteriales > Nocardiaceae > Rhodococcus > Rhodococcus (subgen. Prescottella) soli. The sequence continues at coordinate 4,466,961 of NZ_CP157276.1, read as the reverse complement.
CCCTACGTCTTCTCCACCCCCGTGCTCTTCTACAACGCGAGCGTGTTCCAGAAGGCCGGGCTTCCCGCCGACACCGATCTGTCGACGTGGCCCAAGGTCGCGGAGGCCGCGAAGAAGATCACCGCGACGACCGGCAAGCCGGCGTTGACGATCTCGTGCGCGGTCAAGGGCGGCAACTGGTGCATGCAGGGCCTGTTCCGTTCGGCCGGTGGCAACGTGCTGTCCGAGGACCGCACCACGGTCGAGTTCGCGAGCAACGAATCGCTCACGGCGGTGCAGATGCTGCGCGACCTGTACGACCAGGGCGTGCTCGCCAACCAGGACTCCGCAGGCCAGATGGAGAGCTTCATGAAGGGCGACAGCGCGATCCAGCTGCAGTCGTCGGCCGTTCAGGGCATGCTGCTGGGCGCGTCGAAGGCCGCCGGCTGGGAGTTGCGTGCCGCGGCGATGCCCGCGTTCGAGGGCCGCGAGGCGGTGCCCACCAACTCCGGTTCGGCGCTGTTCGTCTTCGCCCAGGACCCGGCCAAGCAGCGCGCCTCGTGGGAGCTGATCAAGTTCCTCACCAGCGACCACGCGTACACCCAGATCTCGTCGAAGATCGGCTACCTGCCGCTGCGCACGTCGCTCACGACCGATCCGGCCGCACTGAAGACGTGGGCCGACGGCAACCCCCTGCTCGCCCCCAACCTCGCGCAGCTCGATCGACTCGAGCCGTGGCAGTCGTACCCGGGCAACAGCTACGTCCAGATCGACGACATTCTCGCCACCGCAATCGAGGAGTCCGTCTTCTACGGCAAGGACCCCGCCGCCACCCTGTCCGCTGCCCAGAAGCGGGCACAGGACCTGCTCCCCTGACCGACGAAAGCGATCGACTGATGACCACCATCCTGCCGCCGCACACCACCACCCGCCGGCTCGTCCTGCCCGGCACCTACAACCTCCGCGACATCGGCGGCTACACCGCGGGTGACCGAACCACCCGGTGGCGCAAACTGCTTCGCTCCGACGCCCTGCACACCATCGAGCAGGACGGGCGCGACACCCTCACCGAGATCGGGCTCGGGCTCGTGATCGACCTGCGCGAGGACGACGAGATCTCCAAGGCGCCCAACGCCCTCGAAGGGGTCGGACACCGCGAGGTGCACCTGCCCGTCTACAACGGCAAGACCGATCACAACCCGACAGCCGCGGTGTTCGACCTGGGCACGTTGTACCAGTGGATGCTCGCCGACCACGGCTCGCGGCTCACCGATGCCGTCCGACTCATCGCCGGATCGGGCGACGAACCGGTGCTCGTGCACTGCACGGCCGGCAAGGACCGCACCGGCCTGGTGATCGCGCTGGCCCTGTCCGCGGTGGGCGTCGGCGCACGCGACGTCGTAGCCGACTACTCGCTCTCGGAGACCCTGCTGCACGGCGAATGGGTCGACGCGATGGTCGCCTCGTTCCGGGAGCGGGAACTGCCCGAGGGCTTCGACATCGAGGGCATCGTCGCCGCGAGCCCCGCGGCGACGATGCGCGCGACGCTGGCCGGCATCGACGCCGAGCACGGCGGCGTCCGGTCCTATCTGCTCGACCACGGCATTTCCGAGGCCGAACTCACCGACCTGCACGCGGCCCTGCTGGGCTGACGTGCGGCGACAACCGACAACGAACTTCGAGGAACGATCATGAGCGAGTACGGACAGCCCGACCACTACATCCTGCACGTGAGCGACACCCACTTCGTCGCCGACGGCGAGTTGCTCCACGGCAAGGTCGACAGCGACGCCAACCTGGGTCGTCTGTTCGACCGCCTCGACCGCGCCGGCCAGCGCCCCGAGGCGATCGTGTTCACCGGCGACCTCGCCGACGCCGGCAATCCGCAGGCGTACGCACGACTGCGCGACCTGGTCGAGCCGGCCGCGGAGAAGCTGGGCGCCAAGGTGATCTGGGTGATGGGCAACCACGACAGCCGGCCCGAGTTCCGCGCCGGACTGCTCGGCGCCGAGCCCACGCAGGAGTCGGTGGACATGGTCCACGACATCGACGGTCTGCGGATCATCGCCCTCGACAGCACCGTCCCGGGCCACCACCACGGCCAGATCACCGACGAGCAGATCGACTGGCTCCGTGACGTTCTCGCGACGCCGGCCCCGCACGGCACACTGCTCACGCTGCACCACCCGCCGGTGCCGAGCCCGCTGGAGCTGCTCGAGTCCGTCGAGCTCCGCGACCAGAGCCGGCTCGAGGACGTCCTGCGCGGCACCGACGTCCGCGCCATCCTCGGCGGCCACCTGCACTACTCGACGACGTGCACCTTCGCCGGCATCCCGGTGTCGGTGGCATCGGCCACCTGCTACACCCAGGACCTGTTCCCCTCCGGTGGCGGCATGCGCGGCCAGGACAGCAGCCAGTCGTTCAACCTGGTGCACGTGTACTCGGATCGGATCCTGCACACGGTCGTGCCGGTCGAGGAGGGCCCGACGCTGTACGAGGTGACGCTGGAGCAGCTGCGCTACTTCCAGTCGCTGTCCCCCGAGGAGCAGCTCGCGGCCATGGCCCAGTCGACGAGCCACTGACGCCCTCCCGAAACCGATTGCGAGAAATCAATGTTCGTCGAAGTTCCGGCGAGCGTCGGGCCGCCGACCGCCGCCTCGCCCCAGCCCGTGCGGGCCGGGGCGGGGTGGCGGTCGCGTGTGTCGCGCCGCGCCGTCCCCTACCTGTTCCTGCTGCCGGCCGTGGCTTTGCTCGTCCTGTGGACCTACAAGCCGCTCGCCGAAACCGTCGGGCTCTCGTTCTACAAGTGGAACATGATTCCGACGAGCCCCAAGAAGCCGGTGGGACTCGACAACTACACCGCCGTGCTGTCGCTGCCGGAACTTCACCAGGCCCTGTGGAACACAGTGCTGTACATCGCCGCGTTCATGGTGTTCTCGCTGGTGCTCCCGCTCGCGATCGCGTTGCTGTGCACCCGGGTGAGCGGACGCGCCCGCACCTTCTACCAGGCGCTGATCTTCGTGCCGTTCCTCGTCACACCGGTTGCGAGCAGCGCCATCTGGCGTTGGTTGTTCAACCCCGACAACGGCATGATCCCGCGCATCTCGGCCACCATGGGCCACGATCTGGGCAACGTGTTCCGTGATCCGAAGCTGGCGCTGATCGGCGTCGTCGTGATCGTCGGGTGGCAGATGCTCGGCTTCGGCGTCCTCGTCATCTCGGCGGGCATGGCCGGCATCAGCCCCGACTACGGCCACGCGGCCGCACTCGACGGGGCCACCCCGTCCACCATCACCCGGCGGATCACGCTGCCGTTGCTTTCGCCCACACTGGTCTTCCTGGCGCTCATGACGATCCTGCTCAGTGCCCAGTGGACGTACCCGGTGATCGACGTCCTCACCCAGGGCGGCCCCAGCGGATCGACGACCAACATCTACTACCTGTTGTACGAGTTCGGTTTCCGCAACTTCGACGCCGGACTCTCGGCGGCCGCGGGCACGCTGTTCTTCCTCGGCTTCGGCGTGATCGCGCTCGTGTTCGTGCGGCTGTCCGAGCGACTGAGCTTCTACGACAACTAGGAAAACGTCATGGCCTTCGTCATTCTCGATCCCCCCAAGGCCGGCGCAGCACCGTACGCGCCGCGCGAAACCCCAGTGCCGCAGAAAACCCCCGCGCCGCAGGAAGCCCCCGCGCCGCGGCGAAAGAGCGGCCGACGCGTGGCAGTCGGCCACATCGTCCTCGCGGCTCTTGCGGTGTTCAGCGTCTTCCCGGTGTACTGGATGTTCGCGACGGCGCTGCGCCGGCCGGAGGACTCCCTGTCCGGCAGTCCCGTTCCGTGGCCGCTCAGCACGGAGAACTTCCGGTACGTCTTCGACACCATCCCGATGCTCTCGATGCTCGCCAACACGTTCGCGATGGCGTTCGTGGTGGCCGTCAGCCAACTGTTCGTGGCGCTGCTCGCGTCGTACGGGTTCGCGCGGTGGAACTTCGTCGGCAAGCAGTTGCTGTTCCTGCTGTTCGTCGGCTCGTGGCTGGTTCCGTTCCAGGTCACGATGATCCCCAACTACCTGCTGATCTCGCAGATGGGACTGCTCGACACGGTCGCCGGCGTGGTGATCCCGAACCTGTGCTCGGCGTTCGGCGTGATGCTCCTCCGTCAGCATATGGAGGCGTTCCCGCGCGAGTTGCTCGACGCGAGCGAGATGGACGGGCAGGGCGCGTGGGCGGCGCTGTGGAAGGTGATCGTGCCCAACATGCGTCCGGCACTCGCGGCGCTCGGGATCATGCTGTTCATCTCGGCGTGGAACGAGTACCTGTGGCCGTCGCTGATCCTGCGGAACTCGGATGCTCTGGTGCAGATCGGTATCCGCAGCTTCCTCGGCGCCGAGGGCAACAACTGGGGTGCGGTGATGGCGGCGGCCGGCATCGCGTGCCTGCCGATCTTCCTCATCTACATATTCCTGCAGCGGCACGTCGTCGACGCGTTCGTCCGCTCCGGCCTCAAGTGACCGGCCGCGCCTGAACAGCCACGTGTGTCGCTAGAGTCGCGGGGCCGCACCCGGTTCGGGGGCGGCCCCGCCGCCGTCCCCGGATTCGGAGAACTCGAGCATGACACGTTGGGCGTCGATCGTCGTTGCACGCAAGTGGTGGGTGCTCACCGTGGTGCTGGTCGCCGCGATCGTCGCCGGGATCTGGGGCACCGGGGTGTTCTCGAAGCTCAGCCAGGGCGGGTACAACGATCCGGGCAGCGAGTCGGCCGAGGTGTCGCGGATCGTCGAGGACAACTTCGGTCGGCAGGACCCCGACATCGTCGCGATCTACACGGTGCCCGAGGGCGGGACGCTCGCGGATCTCGAACCGCAGGTCACCGCGACCCTCGACCGCTTCCGGGCCGAGGTGCCGACGGAGTCGGTGACGTCGTACTGGTCCGCCGCGCCGCCGGCGAAGCAGTTGCTGCTGGCGAAGGACGGCCGCAAGGTGGCGGCGACCGTCGTGCTCTCCCCGGACGCGCACGTCACCGTCGCGAACTTCGGCGAGTTGCTGCCGAAACTCGAAATCGACGGCGTGGAATCCGAATTCGCGGGCGGGGCCGTGGTCGGCGTCTCGCTCAGCAGCCGACTGCAGGCCGACCTGGTGCGGGCCGAGGCGATCGCGCTGCCCGTGACACTCGTCCTGCTGGTATTCGTCTTCGGCGGTCTGGTCGCGGCCGCGGTACCGGTGTTCGTGGGCCTGCTCGCGGTGCTGAGTTCGCTCGGCATCCTGCGCCTGCTCACCGAGGTGACCGAGGTCAGTTCGTTCGCGCTCAACGTCGCATCGCTGATCGGCCTGGGCCTGGCGATCGACTACGGCCTGTTCATCGTGAGCCGGTTCCGCGAGGAACTCGCGGCCGGAGTCTCCACCGGCGACGCGGCCCGGCGCACCGTGCTCACCGCGGGACGCACCGTCATGTTCTCCGGCCTGCTGCTCGTGTGCGCGTTCGCGGGCATGCTCGTGTTCCCGCAGGCGGTGATCCGCTCGCTCGGGTTCGGCGCGATCGCGGCCGTGACGGGCGCGGCCGTGCTCTCGCTGACCGTGGTGCCGGCGCTGCTGGCGATCCTCGGGCACCGCATCGACGCACTGTCGTGGCGCAAGGGCGCGGCCCAGCGCGGGGAGGAACGCGCCCGCCGCTTCTGGGGCGGTGTCGTCACGCGGGTGATGCACCGCCCGGCCGTCGTGGCGGTGGGCATCACCGCCGGACTGCTGGTGCTGGCCGCACCGCTGATCAAGGCGACACTCGGCGAGATCACCTATACCGCACTGCCCGGCGACGATCCGGCTCGCGTCGCGACCGAGACGCTGACGACCGAGTTCCCGTCGACGGGCGAGGGCGCGACGCTGATCGTGCGCGGCGCCGCCGGCGCGGCGGCGTCCCCGGGCGAGCTGTCCAAGGTCGTCGCCGCCGCGAAGCAGGTCGACGGGATCGGGCAGGTGGTCGTGCTCGCCACCGAGAACGACGTGACCGCGATCCAGGCGCTGTACGCGCAGGGCGTCGAGGGCGCCGCGGCGAGCGACGCCGTGAAGGGACTGCGGGCCATCGACCCACCCTCGGGCACCGAACTGCTCGTCGGTGGCGGCCGCGCGACCGTCGACGACGGCAACGCCGCCATCGTGCGGTGGCTCCCCGCGATGATCGCGATCATGGTCGCCTCGACGCTGGTGCTGATGTTCCTCGCGTTCGGGTCGGTGGTGCTGCCGATCAAGGCCGTCGCGATGGCCGGACTGAGCCTCGCGGCCACGTTCGGGGTGCTCACCTGGGTGTTCCAGGAGGGGCACGGCGCGGACCTGCTCGGGGTCACACCGGCGCCACTCGAGGCGACGTTCGTCGTGCTGATCCTGGCGGTGGTGTTCGGCCTGTCCACCGACTACGAGGTGTTCCTGATGTCGCGCATGGTCGAGGCCCGTGCGGCCGGCGCGAGCACCGAGGAGGCGGTGCGGATCGGCGCCGAACGCACCGGCCGGGTGGTCACCGCGGCGGCGATGCTGCTCATCGTCGTCACCGGAGCGTTCACGGTGTCAGGGCTGTCGATCATGCGGTTCCTGGGAGTCGGCATGATCCTCGCGCTGATCATCGACGCGACCGTCGTGCGCATGCTGCTGGTGCCGTCGCTGGTCAAGCTCATGGGTGAGGCCAACTGGTGGGCGCCGGCCTGGATGCGCCGCCTGCACGCGCGCGTCGGCCTGGGGCACTGAGGACACCGCGCTCGTCGCGACCCCTGGCACCACTTCTTACCTCGGAGTAAGTTCCGGGGTATGGCCACGTACATCGTCACGGGCGGCACGGGGTTCCTCGGCAGGCACACGATCGAGCGACTGCTCGAACGCGATCCCTCGGGCCAGGTCCACGTCCTGGTCCGCCCCGGATCGGTGTCGAAGCTCGAGCACATGGCGAACCGCTGGGCGGCCGGCGACCGGGTCCGGGCACTCGTCGGCGACCTCACCGAGCCGGGCCTCGGGCTCGAGGCCCCGCCACCGGCCGCGGACCACGTCGTGCATCTCGGTGCGATCTACGACCTGACCGCCGGCGAGGAGCAGGCGTCGACGAACATCGACGGCACCCGATCGGTGATCGACCTGGCCGCCGGGCTCGGCGCGACCCTGCACCACGTCTCGTCCATCGCGGTGGCGGGCGACCATCGCGGCCGCTTCACCGAGGACGACTTCGATCTGGGCCAGCACTTCCCGACGCCGTACCACCGCACCAAGTTCGAGGCCGAGCGTCTGGTGCGCGCCTCGGACGTGCCGTGGCGGATCTACCGCCCCGCGGCAGTGGTCGGGAGTTCGGCCACCGGCGAGATGGACAAGATCGACGGCCCCTACTACTTCTTCCCCGTACTCGCCGCGCTGGCGAAGCTGCCGTCCGCCCTGCCGATCGCGGTCCCGAGACTCGGCTACACCAACGTCGTTCCGGTGGACTTCGTCGCGGCCGCCCTCGTGGAGTTGATGCTGCGGCCCGGACTGGACGGGCGCGCCTTCCACCTCGTCTCCCCCGACGCCCAACCCGTCCGGCAGATCTACGCGGCGCTCGCGAAGGCGGCCCACGCGCCGACGCCGGTCGCGGACCTGCCCGGTGCGCTCGCCCTCCCCCTGCTGTCGCCGCCGGCCCGCGCGAGAGGCGTCCGCGACATCACGCTGCGCCGGATGGGTATCCCACCGATCATGCTCGACCACCTCACCCTCCCGACCCGGTTCACAACGGAGAAGACACGAGAAGCCCTGCAGGACAGCGGAATATCGGCTCCGCCGTTCCCGTCGTACGCGGCGAAGCTGTGGACCTACTGGCGCGAACACCTCGACCCGGACCGAGCCCGGCGCGACGACCCGGCCGGACCGCTCGTGAACCGGCACGTCGTCATCACCGGCGCATCATCCGGGATCGGACGCGCGGCCGCGATCGCCACCGCAGCCAAGGGCGCCACCGTGCTGCTCCTCGCCCGCCGCGCCGACGAACTCGACGCCGTGGTGTCACAGGTCCGCGACGCGGGCGGATCCGCGTACGCCTACCAGTGCGACATCACCGACAGCGAAGCCGTCGAGCACACCGTCAAATCCATTCTGGCCGAGCACGATCACGTGGACATGCTCGTCAACAACGCGGGCCGGTCCATCCGGCGCGGACTGTACCGGTCGACGGACCGCCTGCACGACTTCGAACGGACCATGGCGGTCAACTACTTCGGCGCGGTGCGGATGGTGCTCGCGTTGCTGCCGCACATGCGCGAGCGCCGGTTCGGTCACATCGTCGACATCAGCACCGCCAGCGTCCAGGCCCGCACCCCACGCTTCGCCGCGTACGTCGCGAGCAAGTCCGCCCTCGACGCCTTCGCGGACGTCGCGGCCGCCGAGACCCTGGCGGACGGCATCACGTTCACCACGATCCACATGCCCCTGGTGCGTACGCCGATGATCGCGCCGACCGGCCAGTACAACGCCGGCCCCGCCGCGAGCCCGGAGAAGGCCGCGGCGATGGTGGTCCGCGCGCTGATCGAGAGGCCCAAGCGCATCGACGTCCCCGTCGGCACCCTCGCAGAGTTCGGCGCCATCTTCGCGCCGCGCCTCAAGGACCGCGCACTGTCGCAGATGTACCACGCATTCCCCGATTCGCCGGCGGCGCGCGGAGAGGTCGGGCCCGCACCGGAACTCCCGCCCCAACCGTCGACTCCCGCACCACGACCGACCGGTCCGACCGCGTCGGCGGTGCGGTTCGCGCGGCGTCTCGCCCGACTGATCCCGGGCACACACTGGTGACGCGAATGCGCTGGTGAACAGGTGTATTTCACCTGACGAATCGCACAAAATTTCGATTCGCGAGTTGGCCAAACCATCTTTCGCTGTGCTAAGCAGGATAGGGGACCAACGAAAATAGGGAGAAAACTTTGACGCCAAGGATCGCGATTTTGGGAGCCGGTCCGAGTGGCCTCGCACAGCTGAGGGCATTCGAGTCTGCACGGAAATCAGGTCTTGGGTCGATGCCCGAAATTGTTTGTTACGAAAAGCAGAGCGACCTGGGCGGCATGTGGAACTACACGTGGCGCACGGGACTCGATCAACATGGCGAACCGGTGCACGGAAGCATGTACCGCTTCCTGTGGTCCAACGGACCCAAGGAGTGTCTCGAGTTCGCCGATTATTCTTTCGAGGAACATTTCGGCCGACCGATTCCGTCGTACCCGCCGCGTGCCGTGTTGCACGACTACATCATGGGCCGGGTCGACCAGGACGACGTGCGCAAGTACATCCGTTTCGACACCGCCGTCCGGTGGGTGGAGTACGTCCCGCCCACGAACGAGGGTGAGGCGGGACGGTTCGCAGTGACCGTCGCCGACCACCGCAACGACGTGCTCGAAACCGAGCTGTTCGACCACGTGGTGGTCGCAACCGGACATTTCTCGACGCCCAACGTGCCGCATTTCGAGGGCATCGAGGACTTCCCGGGCCGGGTGCTGCACGCCCACGACTTCCGTGACGCACGCGAATTCACAGGTAAGCGGCTTCTGCTCGTCGGCAGCAGCTACTCGGCGGAGGACATCGGCACGCAGTGCTTCAAGTACGGCGCCGCCGAGGTCACGTTCAGCTACCGGTCGAACCCGATGGGCCACGACTGGCCCGAGGGCTTCTCCGAGGTACCGCTGCTGACCGGGATCGACGGGCACACAGTGCGATTCCAGGACGGCAGCACCCGCGAGGTGGACGCGATCGTCCTGTGCACCGGGTACCGCCACCACTTCCCGTTCCTGCCCGACGAGCTGACGCTGAAGACGAACAACCGCCTCTACCCGCGCGGCATCTACAAGGGTGTGGTCTCGCAGGCCAATTCGCAGTTGCTCTTCCTCGGAATGCAGGACCAGTACTTCACGTTCAACATGTTCGACGCCCAGGCGTGGTACGTGCGCGACGTCATTCTGGGCCGCATCGAATTGCCCGACCACGAAACTCGCGAGCGTGATATCGACGAGTGGCGCGAACGCGAGGAAAAACTGCGGACCGCCGTCGAGGAGATCGATTTCCAGGCCGCCTACATTCGCGACCTGGTGGATCGAACCGACTACCCCGAATTTCATGTCGAAAAGCAGGGTGAGCTCTTCAAACAGTGGAAGAAGGACAAGAAGAGTGACATCATGGGCTACCGGAATTGCAGCTACACCTCGACGCTGACCGGAACCGTGGCCCCGCCTCTGCACGACGAGTGGATGAATATCCTCGACGATTCCGCGGAATCGTTCCTGAACAATGATTTCGGGACCGCCGATACCGCCGCTCCGCGAAAGGTGACGCCGATCGGCCCGCGCTTCGCGCTCAAGCACCCGGTGTGGTCCGAGCGTTCGTCCGAACTCTCGGGCTGACCAGCGCGAATCGACGAAGCCGTCACGAACTCCCTGCCGGGACACCGGCGGGGAGTTCGTGCATGTCCACCGCCACCACGGGGTACACGGGCTTGGCCACCGCGCCGCAGCTCGCCGGCCGGGCCGCGAGCTCACGCTGCTCGGTGACGACCCGCCACCGCCGGCCGTCGCGGTGCGTCACGACGACGTCGTCACCGTCCGCGTCCACCGTGAGATCGTCCACACCGGCGGTCACGTCCTGACGCACCAGAACCTCCGCGGCCTGTCCGCGCGGCCCCCAGTAGCTGCGACCGCGCAGTCCCGGCAGGTACACCTCGTCCGTCGCGGCGGCCCGCACCGCCGACGTGCTCTCCACCGGGCCGAGCCGTCCGTACGTGTTGCCGCTGGGCAGCAGGATCATCGACGGCGCGAACCGGTGACCGCCGGTGTGCGAGCACTCCCACACGGCGTCGCCGAACTCGGCGGCCAGCGCTGCCGCGACCGGGCGGCCCAGCACGGCGCAGCACTGATCGCGCTTGCCGTGCGCACACACCAGCACGACGGGCTCGGTGACACGGTCACCCAGCCCCGGCGCGGGACCGGAGACCAGGCTCAGGTCGAGGTCCAGCAGGTCGGCGACCTCCCCGATCACGAGCCGCTCGCACCACGCGTTGTCCGGATCCGAGTTCGCCACCAGCACGGTACGCCCGTCGCGGGCGTACTCGGTGCGGCCCGGACGGCGGATGAACATCACCCGGACACCGGCCGCATCGGCGCGCCGGGACAGCTCGTCCGCGAGTTCGCTCCCGAGCGCCGTGCCGTCCAGCACGTCACGGCCCCACGCGCCCGGGTACTCGACGCACACCCAGCCGGTCACGTGCGCCGCGGACCCGGGGAGGGGTTCGTCCGCGGACAGCACGGAACACGTGGAGGGGCCAGCCTGGAGAACCGATTCGCTCACCCCGTCATTGTGTACCGGCGCTCACCCGTAGAACTTGCGGCCCTCGGCGAACTGCTCGACGAACGTCGCGATCCGCCGGGCCCGGGTCTCCGGGCGCTTGGCGTCCTGGATGCGGTACAGCGCCGCGAACCGGTTGCGGCTGTCGAGGGTCGCGAAGAACGCCTCCGCCGCCGGGTTCGCGGCGAGCGCGTCGGCGAAGTCCTGCGGCACCTGCGCGTCCTTGGGCCCCTCGTACGCGCGCTCCCAGCGGCCGTCGGACTTGGCCGCCTCCACCGCCGCCAGACCCGACGGCTCCATCAGCCCGCGCTCGATCAGCGCCTCGACGGCCTCACGGTTCCGCTTGGACCAGGGGCTGCGCGGCCGGCGGGGCGTGAAGCGCTGCAACCGGAAGTCGTCGTCCAGCCTGCGCGCCTGGCTGTCGATCCAGCCGAAGCACAGCGCCACCTCGACGGCCTCCGCATAGGTCACCGATGTGTGCACGGAATCCTTGCGCGCGATCTTCACCAGCACACCGGGAGACGACACGTTGGCGCGCAGCCATTCCCGGAACGTCGCCTGGTCGGGGAAGTACTCCACGGGCAGCTCGTCGGACACGTCAGCGTCCGCTCCACGCCCGGACGAAGCCCCGCGCCAGGTAGGCGAAGGTGCCGAGCCCGAGCACCCATTTCGTGGTGCTGACCGCCGTCGTGGCGCGGATGGCGCCGTCGGTGATCCGGTCGCGGTGGTCGAGCAGGTACAGGCCGGCGACGTTCTCGATGTAGTCGCCCGCGGCCGAGACGACCGGCGCGGCCAGGAGCGCACGCTTGGTCGTCGGCGACAGCGGCGTGAGTTCGTCGAGGCGCCGGACCCCGGCCCGCAACGCGTTCGCGTAGATGATCGGGTGGACGAAATCCGGGTAGAAGTGGCTGCGGTAGCGCTCGGTCTCGACGGCGTCCATCCCGTCCAGGACCGCGCTGTAGGCGCGCGCCGACGGCGCCGTCTGCGTCTTCAGCAGCTTCGACCCCACCGGCCCGAGCAGCCGCAGAATATTGGCCTGCGACACCACGAAGGCGCCGGACCAGGCGATCAGCTTGCCGTTCGCACGAAGTGAACCACCCCGGAAACCCATGTCCCGCATGATGCCACGCGGGAACGGGATTCAGGGCGCCATCAGGAACGGCAGCACCGCGGATTCGAAATCGCAGTACCGGTCGCGGTGGATGCTGTGCCCGCACGCGAACGACACCACCTCGCAGTCCCCGATCGCGTCGACCGCGGCCTCGAGCAGCACCGGATCCACCATGCCGGTCGGGCCGCCGCGCAGGATCAGGGTCTTGGCCTCGATGTCGGCGAGGCGTCCCCACCACAGCGGATTCGGCTCGTGGAACTGGGTGAGCGCCGACGCCGTCATCGACCGGTCAAACGCCCACACCGCGCGCGGACTGCGCAGCATGCTGGTAGTGGCGTGCCACAGTTCCACCAGCGACGGCAGCCGACCACCGAAGCTCGGAATCGGATCGCCGGGCCGCAGCGGCAGCGGCGCCTCCTCGAGCACGAGCCGGCGCACCAGTTCGGGCCGTTCCTGCGCGACCAGCGACACCGCGTGTCCGCCGAGCGAGTGCCCCACCAGATCGACGCTGTCGAATCCGAGGTCCTCGCACAGGCCGAGGATGTCGTCACCGAACTCGCCGAACAGGTACGACTCGGCGCGGGCACTGCGACCGTGCCCGCGCAGATCCAGGGCCAGCACCCGGCGGCCCTGCGCCGTCACCGATCGCGCGAACCGATCCCACGTGCGGTTGTCACCGCCCATGCCGTGCACCAGGATCACCGGAACCGGATGCGCCACAACCGAACCGGTGCCACCGCTGTCGCGGTAGGCGATCGTGTGACCGCTGCGGCTGACTGTCGTCTCGGTAGGCTGCACGATCACCGAGCGTAGTCGGGCTCCCGCTCGGGAACCGATCGGGTCAGCCGCTGCGGGGCCAGGTTCAGCCGGCGCAGCAACTGCGCGTTGGCGGCCACCACGACCGTCGACGCCGACATCAGGATCGCGCCCACCTCCATCGGCAGCACGAACCCGACAGGCGCGAGCACACCCGCCGCGAGGGGCACCGAGATCACGTTGTAGCCCGCCGCCCAGGCGAGGTTCTGCACCATCTTCCGGTACGTCGCGTGGGACAACTCGATCACCGAGACCACGGTGCGGGGGTCGTCGCTGACCAGCACCACCCCGGCGGAGGCGATCGCGACGTCGGTGCCCGCGCCGATCGCGATACCGACGTCGGCCTGGGCGAGCGCGGGCGCGTCGTTGACGCCGTCGCCCACCATCGCGACCCGGCGACCCGACGCCTGCAGCTCCTTGACCTTCGCCCCCTTGTCCCGCGGGAGGACGCCGGCGATCACGTCGTCGATGCCGAGGTCGTCGCCGACGGCCCGCGCGACGGCGTAGGCGTCTCCGGTCAGCATCACCACCTTCACGCTGCGGGCGTGCAGCGCCTCGATCGCGTCGCGGGATTCGGGGCGGATCTCGTCGGCGAGCGCGAGCGCGCCGATGACGCGGCCGTCGTGCAGGACGTGCAGGACGGTCGAGCCCTGCGACGCCCACTCCTCCGACACCGGCAACCGCGACGCCCCGTGACTGTCGAGCATGCCGGGGCCACCGACGCTGATCTCCGATCCGTCGACGATCGCGGTCACCCCGACGCCGTTGCGGGCCTCGAACGAGGTGGCCTGCGGGATCCGCAGGCCCCGATGCCCGGCGGCCGCCACGATCGCGCGCCCCAACGGGTGTTCGCTGTCGCGTTCCACGGCCGCCGCGAGCGCGATCAGCGTGTCCTCGTCCACTCCTGGCACGGCGGCGGCCGCGACCAGCGCCGGTTCGCCCTTGGTGAGGGTGCCGGTCTTGTCGAACAGGACGGTGTCGACGGTGCGCATCGCCTCGAGCGCCCGCCGGTCGGTGACGAGCACGCCGGCGCGGGCAGCGCGTTCCGTCGCGATCGACACGACGAGCGGGATCGCCAGACCCAGCGCGTGCGGGCACGCGATGACGAGAACCGTGATGGTTCGGGTGACGGCCTCCTCGGGGGTGCCGAAGATCGACCACACCGCCAGCGTGGTCACCGCCGCGACCAGCGCGAACCAGAACAGCATCGCCGCGGCCCGATCGGCCAGCACCTGTGCCCGCGACGACGAGTTCTGCGCCTCCGCTACCAACCGCTGGATCCCGGCGAGTGCGGTGTCGTCGCCGACCGCGGTGATCTCGACGCGCAGTGCGGAGTCGGTCGAGACCGTGCCGGCGACGACCGGGTCCCCCGGTTCACGGCGCACGGTGCGCGACTCCCCCGTGATCATCGATTCGTCGAGATCGCCGGCGCCCTCGATGACGCGGCCGTCCGCGGGAATGCGTCCACCGGGGCGAACCATCACGATGTCGCCGGTCACCAGGTCGACGGTCGAGACGGTGGCGACGGAGCCGTCGTCGCCGACGCGTTCGGCCTCGTCGGGCAGCAGCGCTGCGAGCGGGTCCAGCGCGCTCGACGCCTGCCCCAGCGACCGCATCTCGATCCAGTGGCCGAGCAGCATGATGACGATCAGGAGCGCCAGTTCCCACCAGAAGTCGAGATCGTGACCGAGCACGCCGAGACTCGACCCCCACGACGAGACGAACGCGACCGTGATCGCCAGCGAGATGAGCAGCATCATCCCGGGCTGACGCGCCCGGAGCTCGCTCGCCGCGCCTGTGAGGAACGGACGCCCGCCCCACACGAACATGACCGTGCCGAGTAGCGGTGAGATCCATTCCACCGCAGAGTTGTCCGGCAACGTGTACCCGACGAGGTCCGCGAACATCATGTTCGCACCGACCACCGGGATCGACAGCACCAGCATGATCCAGAAGAGCCGGCGGAACTGGGCGACGTGATCGCCATGCCCTCCATGGCCCGAATGCCCGGAATGGACCGAATGGCCGGTTGAATGCCCACCCTCGTGACCGGGTGCGTCCGCCACGTGGTGATCGTGAAGTGCTTCGCCGTGCGGGTTCATACTCAGGGAACGTATACCCCCTATGGGTATACGACAAGGGTTACTCGTAGATGCCCTCCACGCCCCACCTTCCTCCCTCGCAGATCAGAAGCAATGCCCGCGACTCTGCGAGCAGCACCTGCGCACGCGCGGCGTCCCGCGCCGCCGAGACGTCCCACCACCGCTCGTCCACCGGCCACGGCCCCGCCCAGCCCTGCACGTCCCATTCCCGACTCCCCCAGCGGAGCCTCGCGGGCGCGGCAGTGAACTCCCCCCGCTCGGTAACGGTCACCGCACCACCCGAACGATCCTGCAGCGTCACCGTGGGCGTGTTCGGCAGCACCGTCGACGGCGCCGGTTCGGGCAGCCGCCCCGGCCACGGAGCCGCCGGGTCCGCATTCGGAACCAGCTCGTCCCCCAAGGGCACCAACGTGATTCGCTCCATCGGGCCACGTCCGCCGCTGAGCACTCCCACCCGGACGGACTCGCCGCCGAGCAGACCCTGCACCCGGACCAGCGCCCGTCGGGCCCGCTCGTCCTCCTCCCCGACACCGCCCCACAGCCCCAGCTGCAGAGCCCCCGCCGTGACCACTTCGACCGGCTCGAGGTGCAACACCGTGATCCCGGCCGTGGGCCGGGACTCGCTGCGTCCGGTGAGCCAGCCGTCCAGCTGCCACCGCACCCGATCCGCGGTGCCCTCCGGCGTCAGCGGCTCGGCGCACCGCCACGTCCGAACCAGATGCTCGCCGTTCCCGGTGCTCGCCGACACCTGTAGCCGGGTGCACGCCACCCCCGCACCGGACAGCTTCGCGTGCAGACGCTCGGCCATGGCCCGCCCAGCGAACGCCGCCGCGTCGACCCGATCGATCGGCGGATCGCACTGTTGCTCCACCTCCAGGTCCGGGGGCAGGACGCGGGCCGACGGCGGTCGCTCCGGCTCCCCGCGGGCAGCCCGGTGCGCGAGAACCGCGTCGGAGCCGAACCTCGACGCCACGTCCACCGGCGACAGCTCGGCGAAGGATCCGATGGTGCGCAGCCCGAGCCTGCGCAACAGATCGACCAGATCGCCGCGGTCCGGCGCGGCGAGGCTGGGCTCGGCCGCGAGTTCGGCGATCGACAGCGGCGCGAGGAACCGGGCGCCGTCCCCGGACGGCACCAGGGCCGCCCGGCGGGCCGCGATCACGGCGGTGGACAGTTCGTCGGCGACGCCGATCCGGCACTCCGCCCCGGCCGCCGCCACCGCGTCGACGAGCCGCTCGGCCGCGGCTTCCTCCGAGCCGAAGTATCGGATCGCGCCGCGCGCCGCCAGCACCAGCAGCCCGGGGCGCAGGATCTCCACACCGGGAGCCACCTCATCGACGGCGGTGACCACGGACCCGAACAGCCGCGCGTCACGCTCCGGATCGGACTGCGCCACATGAAGTTCCGGGCACCTCGCCTGCGCTTCCCGACGCCGCAGCCCGCGACGCACCCCCTGCGACCGCGCCGGGGTCGAACACGCGATCACCCGGTTGGCATGCAGCACCGCGACCGGGTGCGTGACCGGCAGGTCCGCCGCCGCGGCCGCGGCCACCGCGGGCCAGTCCGGACACCACACCGCCAGCACCCGCGCACTCATCGGGCCACCGCATCCGGGATCAGCGCGACGGCCTCGGGAACCCACTCGACCCGCCCGCAGCTCGACCGCACATCCAGGCGCGCGGTCCGCGGCTGGAACGCCCGGCCCTGCGCCCGCACCGACAACCGGACCGAACACAACCGACCGCGTCCGCCGTCCGCGCCGCGACCCACCCCGTCGTAGCCGTGTACCCGGGCGTCCAACCGGACCTCGGCCCCGCCCCAGTGCCCGTCGGTCACCACCAGCGTCGACTGCTTGCTGCGGGCCCGCGCCACCACGGCCCGGGCCCGTGACGGCGGAACCGCGATCCCGCCCAGCCCCAGCACCACCAGGTCCATGCCGTCGAGCAGCACCGCCGCGACCTCCACCGGGTCCGGCCCCGGATCCGGCACGAACGCCAGTCTCCGCAACTGGGCACCCATCTCGGTGGCCGCGAGCACCCCGAGCTTCGGATGCCCGATCACCGCGGCATGCCCGCCCGCCTCCGTCACCGCGGCCAACAGCCCGAGCAGCAGCGAGGTCGCACCGGAGACCGAGACCACGGAGCCCCGGGGCAACCCGCCGTGCGGCAGCAGCGTGGCCAGCGGCCCGGGGACGGGAAGCATCCGTTCCGCGACATCCCCGGCGCCGGCCTCGCCCCGGGAGACCGCCTCGCCCCGCGCCGGCACCGCCGCGATCCGTCGGCGCAGGTACTCCAGACGCTGCTGACGGGTCAGCCCGGACAGCGGGGATACGGGAGGCGCCGGCGGTGACGGTACGGACAGCTGGGCAGGTTCGGTCATATCGGCTCCCCGGGTCACACGTGCTGGTCTCGGGACGTTTCGGTCTCGAGATGGTTCGGCGCGCGGGGAAGACGCGACACACAAGTGTTCGAACATTCTTTCGAACACTTCCAGTAAAACTCCCCCGGGGTCAGCTCGTCAAGCCGAATCCCGGCAATCCACTAACCTCGGATGCGTGACTGAGCAGGAACGCACCCGATCCGACCGACGAAGCCGAGCGGTCGTCGGGCCGGACTACCTGATGGCAGGCAGGTACCGGCTGCGCTCCAAGCTCGGCGGCGGCGGAATGGGCGCAGTGTGGCTCGCGCACGACACGCTCCTCGACCGTGAGGTCGCCGTGAAACAGGTCACCTCCACCACCGGGATGGACGACGCCGAGGCCCGCGAGGTCCGCAACCGCGCCCTGCGTGAGGGGCGCAACGCCGCGCAGTTGTCCCACGAACACGCGATCGCGATGTACGACGTCGCCGTCGAATCGGGCGAGCCGTGGCTCGTGATGGAGTACCTGCCGTCCCGCAGCCTTGCCGAGGCCATGAACCTCGTCGACACCCTGCCCCCGTTCGAGGCCGCACAGATCGGCGCGCAGATCGCCGCCGCACTCACCGACGCCCACGCGGCCGGCATCCTGCACCGCGACATCAAGCCGGGCAACATCCTCGTCGCCGACCGGGGCGACGCCCTCGGCATCGTCAAGATCAGTGACTTCGGGATCGCGCGCGCGAAGGGCGACGCACCCAGCGGCAAGGCCGGCGTCATCACCGGCACGCCCGCCTACTTCGCGCCCGAGGTGGCCCGCGGCGACGACCCCACCGAGGCCAGCGACGTCTTCTCCCTCGGCGCCACGCTGTACACCGTGGTCGAGGGACAGCCGCCGTTCGGACTCGACAGCGACCCGATCGCGCTGCTGCACCGGGTCGCGAAGGCGGAGATCTACCGGCCCAGCCTCAGCGGGCCGCTCACCGACACGCTGCTGCACATGCTCGAACCCGACCCGGCCCGCCGCCCCACGATGGCGCAGGCGCGGGACGCACTCGCCGCCGTCGCGCTCCGGTCCGACGACGCCGGCCCCGGACACACCGCCCTGCTGATGGGCGAGCCGGTCAAGACTGCCGACGGCACCGTCCCGAACTGGGCCTACCGTTCGGCGCCGGCGGCCATCCCCCGGCGCCGCCTCGGCGCCACGACGGCCACGGATCTTCCTGCAGTGCAACCGAATACCCCGCTCGGTTCGGTTCCGCGCCCCGCCGGGCGGGCGTGGCTGCGTCAGCTCACCGAGGGACTGACCGGCCCGCAGGCCCCGACGGACCTGCGCGGCAGGATCGTCGCGGCCGCACCGCTCGCGATGGCGGTCATGGTCGGCATCATCGTGCTGGCGTTCGTCGTGGTGCTGATAGTCGCACTGGCGCTCTGAGCCGCGCCCGCGGTCTCAGTCGATACGCCGCCGGTGCGCCCACCGGGTGAGCGCATTCCGGTTGGACTGCTGCGTCTTTCGCAGCACGTTCGAGGCGTGGGTCTCGACGGTCTTCACCGAGATCACCAGCTCCTCCGCGATCTCGCGGTAGGTGTAGCCGCGGGCGAGCAGTCGCAGCACCTCCAGTTCCCGCGGGGTGAGCGAGTCCAGCTCCGGATCCAGCGGCGGCTCCGGCACACTCGACCGTCCGGTGAACGAGTCCAGCACGAACCCCGCGAGACGCGGGCTGAACACCGCGTCGCCGCCCGCCACCCGGCGTACCCCGTCCGCGAGTTCGGCGCCGGAGATCGTCTTCGTCACGTATCCGCGGGCGCCGGCCCGGATGACCGCGATCACGTCCTCGGCGGCGTCGGACACGCTGAGCGCCAGGCACACCGGGCCCGAGTCGATCCCGTTCAGCACTGCGACACCACCGCCGTCGGGCATGTGGACGTCGAGCAGCACCACCTGTGGGCGCAGCGTGTTGATGCCGGCGACCGCCTCCGCGACGCCACCGGCCTCGCCGACGACCTCCATGTCCGACTCCCGACCGAGTTCGGCACGCACACCCGCGCGGAACACCGCGTGATCGTCCACGAGGAAGACACGGAACTTGTCAGAAACGGGCGAAGCGGAGGCCGAGGTCGTCACGGCCCCACATTAGGACATCGCCTCCCGCTCGCCCGCGGCGTCCTCCCGAGCCGAGTCGTCGGCACTGACCGGCCGCGGCATGTGGATCCGCACCTCGGTGCCCTTCCCCGGTGTCGACCGCACCTCGACGCGGCCGCCGCGACGCTCGATGCGGGCGCGGATCGACTTCGCCAGACCCTGCCGGTCCTCGGGCACGGAGTCCGGATCGAATCCGACGCCGCGGTCGCGCACGAAGATGCTCACCTGGTCGCGTTCGGTCTCCGCGTACAGGTCGATGCTCGACACACCCGAGTGCTTGGCCGCGTTGACGAGGGACTCGCGGGTGGCGCCCAGCAGCGCGGTGAAGCACTCCCGCGACAGCCCCGAGCCCTCCTTGCCCTCCGTCGCAAGTGCGACGTCGCCGACCGTGACGGGTCGCACGGTGACGCCGTGCTGGTCCTCGACCTCACCGGCGATCGTCTGCAACGCCTCCGCCAGGCTCGTGTGCGCCGTCTCCGGCCCGCCGAACAGCCACCGGCGCAGCTCGCGTTCCTGACCACGCGCCAGCCGCGCCACCTCGTGCGGGGAATCCGCCTGCTTCTGGATCAGCGCGAGCGTCTGGAGAACGGAGTCGTGCAGGTGCGAGGCGATCTCCTCGCGTTCCTCGTTGCGGATGCGCGCCGCGCGCTCCTCGCCGAGCGCCCGCCACAGCTTGAGCCACAACGGCACCGTGAGCAGGCCCGCCCCGATCAGCGTCACGACGACCGCCAGCAGCGACGACCGCAACGCCTCGATGTCGACCTGCGCGAGGATAACCACGCCGAGGCCCGTGACGATGAGCGTGACGCCACCGAGAACCCGCGCCCACGTGAGCACCGTCGGACGGTGCGGCAGTCCGAGGACGGAGCGCGACCCGTCCGTGTCGAACTCGCGCCACACCAGTGCGGCACCGACCGCGACCACGATGAACGGCGTCACCACCGATGCCGCGGTGCCGTTGATCAGCCAGCTCAGGCTCGCGGCGACGGCGAGGCCGATGACGGCCAGGCCCATGGCCCGACGCCGCTCGGCGGCACTGGGCCGCTCGGTGTCGGTGCCCGGCGGCGTGAAGATCCAGAGCAGTCCGTAGGCCAGGATGCCCGCGCCCGCCAGTGACGCGAGCAGGGTGAACGCGACCCGCACCTTGAACGCGTCGACGCCGAGATGATCGGCGATGCCGCCGGCGACACCGCCGACGATCCGACCCCCGACCCGGCGCTGCAGCTTCGGGTAGAGAGTTTCGTCCACGACGAGAGCAGGAACCGCCGACAGCGCGGGGTTCACCGCCGAATTCGCCGGTTCGTTCGGGTCGACCAGAGGGTGCACAGTCCCGATCCTGGCACGGTTGCGTCGGCGTGACATCAGGGCCCGACCCTGAGATCACGGCTCGCCGGGCCTGCGGTTCAGGGAAAGATCAGGGTAGTTCCCGATGGTACGAACCACGCTGTCGACGGCACGATTGACGCATGACGACTGGGAGCTTCTCGGATCAGCTTCACGACCTCTGGCGGACCCGCCCACTGCGGCTGCCCCAGCAGGGACACATCGCCGGCGTCGCGGCCGGGATCGGCCAGCGATACCGCGTCGACCCCGTCCTGGTGCGGGTCGCGTTCGTCGTGTCGACGATCTTCGGCGGCGCCGGCATCATCCTGTACCTCGCAGGCTGGCTGGTTCTCGGCAAGCCCGGCGACCAGGTGTCGCCCGCCGAATCGTTGCTGGGGCGGGGCCGCAGCTCGCAGTCCGGCACCAAGACGGTGGTACTGATCGTCGCCCTCGCGATCGCGCTGAGCACGATCGGTCCGATCGGGTTCGGCATGGGCGGATCCGTCCTCCTGAGCTTTGCGCTGATGCTCGGTGGCCTGTGGCTGCTGTACCAGCGTCAGCCGGTCCCCCCGGCGCTGCCGGCAAGCGTCGCGCAGCCGATGCCCGGCTATCCGGTCACGCCGTTCCAGACCACTCAGGCCGCCGCGTACACGCCGCCCATGTACGGTCCCTACACGCGGCTGCCCGACCACTACGAACCCACCGAACCCGTCCCCGCCCCCCGGCAGGACGCGAGCGGCGACGACCGCCCCGCCGCGGGCGATCCGACACCGCCCGCCTGGGATCCGCTGGGCGTCGCACCGTTCGCGTGGGACCTGCCCGAACCGGCCGGCCCACCTGCACTGCCGGCGGAACTACCCCGGAAACGCACACGGTTCACCTCGGTGGTCCTCGGTCTCGCGGTCCTGGCGGCGGCAGCGGCAGCCGCGATGTCGGCCGTGGTCGGCTCGGAATGGATGTCGCCCGGCCGGATCGGCGCGATCTCGCTCGCGGTGATCGGCGTCGGACTCGTCCTCGGTTCGTTCCTGCGCCGCGGGTACGGGTTGCTCGTGGTCGCGTTCCCGCTCCTGGGGTTCGTCATCCTCGCGTCGGTCGTCGGACCGATGCACTGGGACGAGTCCAAGGTCGGCGAACACATCTGGACCCCGACATCGGCGGCCGAACTTGCCCCCGTCTACGAGGGCACCGTCGGCGACTTCACACTCGATCTCACGCACCTCGACCTGACCACGAATCGCGAGGTTCGGGTCGCCGGCAAGGTCGGCAACTACACGGTGATCGTGCCGCAGAACATGAACGTCCAGACCTACTGCTCGGTGACCGTCGGCGACAAGAGTTGCATCGGAGACGGCTACGTCGACGGCGGCGCCGACGGCACCGCCGGACCGGTCCTGACACTGAAGGTCGACAACAAGCTCGGAGAGGTGAGGGTCGAACGTGGCTGAATTCGCTGATACCCCGGAGACCGGTGCCGACGGCACCGACGAACAGTCCACCGTGAAGGCGTCCCGCCGCCCGTCGGTGGGGTTGCTGCTCGCCGGCCTCGCCGCAGTGCTGGTGAGTGCGTGGGCCCTGATCGGCCCCTTCTCGCTCGAACCGCTCGCGAACGTCGAGTTCCACTGGCTCTTCATCGTCGTGGCCGTCGCCGTCGGTGCGGCCCTGGTGTTCTCCCCCGGACGGCGGCGCTAGCCGCACGAACGACAGCGCCCCGGCCTGTGTGGTGGCCGGGGCGCTGTCGTGCGGTCAGGAGGGGATCACTCCCACTCGATCGTTCCCGGCGGCTTGCTGGTGACGTCGAGCACGACGCGGTTGACGTCCGCGACCTCGTTGGTGATGCGGGTGGAGATGCGCTCGAGCACCTCGTAAGGCAGGCGGGTCCAGTCGGCGGTCATCGCGTCCTCGCTCGAGACCGGGCGCAGCACGATCGGGTGACCGTACGTGCGGCCGTCGCCCTGGACGCCGACGCTGCGGACGTCGGCCAGCAGCACCACCGGGCACTGCCAGATCTGGCCGTCCAGACCGGCCGCGGTGAGCTCCTCGCGGGCGATCGAGTCGGCGTGACGCAGGATCGCGAGACGCTCCTGCGTGACCTCGCCGATGATCCGGATGCCCAGACCCGGGCCCGGGAACGGCTGACGCCCGACGATCTCCTCGGGCAGGCCCAGCTCGCGACCGACGGCACGCACCTCGTCCTTGAACAGCAGACGCAGCGGCTCGACCAGCTTGAACTGCAGGTCCTCGGGCAGGCCGCCGACATTGTGGTGGCTCTTGATGTTCGCGGTTCCGGTGCCGCCGCCGGACTCGACGACGTCCGGGTACAGCGTGCCCTGGACGAGGAAGTCGACGGTCCCGCCCTGCGCGGCGCTCTCGCCGAGCACCTCGGAGACCGCACCCTCGAAGCTGCGAATGAACTCGCGGCCGATGATCTTGCGCTTGGTTTCCGGCTCGGACACCCCGGCCAGCTCGCGCAGGAACGTCTCGGACGCGTCGACCGTCACCAGGCGGGCGCCGGTCGCCGCGACGAAGTCCTTCTCGACCTGCTCGCGCTCACCGGCACGCATCAGGCCGTGGTCGACGAACACACAGGTGAGGCGGTCACCGATCGCACGCTGCACGAGGGCAGCCGCGACGGCGGAGTCGACGCCACCGGAGAGGCCGCAGATGGCCTTGCCGTCGCCGACCTGCTCGCGAACCTGCTCGACGAGCGCGTCGGCGATGTTCGCGGCCGTCCACGCGCCGGGGATCTCGGCGATCTCGTGCAGGAAGCGGCTGAGCACCTGCTGGCCGTGCGGCGAGTGCAGCACCTCGGGGTGGTACTGGACGCCGGCGAGCTTGCGGGCACGGTCCTCGAAGGCGGCGACCGGCGCGCCGGCGCTCGACGCGGTGACCTCGAAGCCCTCGGGCGCGGCCGTGACGCCGTCGCCGTGGCTCATCCACACCGGCTGCGTCGCCGGCAGACCCTCGTGCAGGACGCCGCCCGTGACGTTCATCTCGGTGCGGCCGTACTCGCGCCCACCGGTGTGCGCGACGGTGCCGCCGAGCGCCTTGGCCATCGCCTGGAAGCCGTAGCAGATACCGAAGACCGGAACGCCCAGGTCGAACAGGGCTGCGTCGAGCTGCGGCGCGCCCTCCTCGTACACACTCGACGGGCCGCCGGACAGGACGACCGCGAGCGGCTTCTTCGCCGCGATCTCCTCGACGGTCGTGGTGTGCGGCACCACTTCCGAGTAGACCTTCGCCTCACGCACGCGGCGAGCGATCAGCTGCGCGTACTGGGCTCCGAAATCGACGACGAGAACCGGCCTGTCCTGCTGGGTTTCTGACACCTGGACAGTCTAATATGCGCAGCTCCGGCGCTCGTCCCGGGACTAGGCGACGCCGGACCCGGCGCCGGCGTCCGGAGCCGAGTCCACCGCCGCACCCTCGGCAGAACCCTCCGTGCCGCTGCGGATCTCGACGATCGGCAGCGTCAGCGCGGCCGGTGCACCCGCCGGGACCACCGGGTTGTTCGGGGCCACCGCCGCGACGCGCTGATAGGGCGCGCCCTGCTCGGGCCGGGTGTCCTGCTCGCCCTTGTTCGGCCACAGCGACGCCGCCCGCTCGGCCTGCGCGCTGATCGTGAGCGACGGGTTCACCCCGAGGTTCGCCGAGACGGCGGCGCCGTCGACGACGCTGAGCGTCGGGTAGCCGTAGACGCGGTGGTACGGGTCGATCACGCCGTGGTCGGCGTCCGACCCGATCGTGCAGCCACCGAGGAAGTGGGCGGTGAGCGGGATGTTGAACACCTCGCCCCACGTGCCGCCCGCGATGCCGTCGATCTTGTCGGCGATCCGGCGGGTGGCCTCGTTCCCGGCCGGGATCCACGTGGGGTTCGGCTCGCCGTGACCCTGCCTGCTGGTGACCTTGCGTCGGCCGAACACCCCACGCTTGGTGTAGGTGGTGATCGAGTTGTCGAGGTTCTGCATGACCAGCGCGATGATCGTGCGCTCGCTCCAGTTCTTCACCGACAGCATCCGCAGCATCTGCCCGGGATTCGCGGCGATCGCCTTCAGCAACTTCACCCAGCGAGGGGTCCTGCCGCCGCCGTCGGTCATCAGGGTCTGCAGCATGCCCATCGCATTGGAGCCCTTGCCGTAGCGGACCGGCTCGATGTGGGTGTCGGACGTCGGATGGAACGACGACGTGATCGCGACGCCGTGCGTGAGGTCCATCGCCGGATCGACCTTCATCTTCCCGGCGCCGACGATCGACTCGGAGTTGGTGCGGGTGAGCTCACCGAGGCGGTCCGACAGCCTGGGCAGCGTACCGGTGTCCTTCATGTCGTGCAGCAGGTGCTGCGTGCCCCAAGTACCGGCCGCGACGACGACGTACTTCGCGGTGTACGTCTTGCGATTCCTCCGGACCTTCGCACCGGTGCGACGGGTCACGACGTCCCACGTCCCGTCCGACGCCTCGTGCAGCGACTCGACGGTCGTCATCGGCACGATCGTGGCGCCGGCCTTCTCCGCGAGTCCGAGGTAGTTCTTGATCAGCGTGTTCTTCGCGCCGTGGCGGCAGCCGGTCATGCACTCGCCGCACTCGATGCAGCCGGTGCGGGCGGGTCCGGCGCCACCGAAGTACGGGTCCTCGACGGTCTTGCCGGGCTCGCCGAAGAACACGCCGACCGGGGTCTGGATGAACGTGTCACCGACGCCCATGTCCTCGGCGACCGACTTGATCACCTCGTCGGCCGGGGTCATGTGCGGGTTCTGCACCACGCCGAGCATCTTGCGGGCCTGCTCGTAGTGCGGCGTGAGTTCGGCGTCCCAGTCGGTGATGTCCCGCCACTGCGGATCCTGGAAGAACGACGCCGGCGGCTTGTAGAGGGTGTTCGCGTAGTTGAGCGAACCGCCGCCGACGCCCGCGCCGGCGAGGATCAGGACGTCGCGCAGCAGGTGCACCCGCTGGATGCCGTAGCAGCCCAGGGCCGGTGCCCACAGGAACCGCTTGAGATCCCAACTGGTCTTCGCGAAGTCGGAGTCGGCGTAGCGGCGCCCCGCCTCGAGCACACCGACCTTGTAGCCCTTCTCGACCAGCCGGAGCGCGGTGACGCTACCGCCGAATCCGGAGCCGACGATGAGCACGTCGTAGTCGGTCGCGCGCTGCTTGCCCATGGGATACCTCCACCGGAGAACCAGATTTGTTACTCGCCAGTATGCACCGCCTACCTGTGACTCGAGCCACAAGGGTGCCCTAACTGTAACCGTCGGTCGCACGAACGGTGGCGGTTCCCCGAAACGCCTGTGGCCGAATGTCACACCGGTTCAGTTCAACTGAACGGATGTGACATTCGGCCACAGGAAGGAGGTGGATCAGGCGCGGACGCTCAGCCCGACCTTCTGGAACTCCTTGAGGTCGGAGTAGCCCGACTTCGCCATCGAGCGGCGCAGGCCACCGACGAAGTTGAGCGAACCGTACGGGTCGTCGGACGGCCCGTTCAGCACCTGCGACAGGCTCGGACGCTCGCCGTACGAGACCGGCATCAGCGAGCCACGCGGCATCGACGGGTGCGCCGCCGCCGACGGCCAGAACCAGCCGCCGCCCGGGGCCTCCTGCGCGACCGCGAGGGGCGCGCCGAGGACAGCCGCGTCGGCACCGCACGCGATGGCCTTCGCGAAGTCGCCCGACGTCGTGATGTCGCCGTCGGCGATGACGTGCACGTACCGGCCGCCGGTCTCGTCGAGGTAGTCGCGGCGGGCCGCGGCGGCGTCGGCGATCGCGGTCGCCATCGGCACGCCGATGCCCAGCACCTCGTTGGTGGTGGTGGCGCCCTCCGTGGAGCCGTAGCCGACGATCACACCGGCCGCACCGGTGCGCATCAGGTGCAGCGCGGTGCGGTGGTCGCTCACGCCACCGGCGATGACCGGGACGTCCAGCTCGGAGATGAACGTCTTGAGGTTCAGCGGCTCGCTCTCACCGTGCGCGACGTGCTCGGCCGAGATGATCGTGCCGTGGACGACCAGCAGGTCGATACCGGCCTTCACCAGCTCCGGGGTGAGCGCGCGGGCATTCTGCGGGCTGACCCGGACGGCGGTCGTGACGCCGGCGTCGCGGACCTGCGCGACGGCGGCGGCCAGCAGACCCGGCTGCAGCGGTGCGGCGTGCAGTTCCTGCAGGCGCGCGACCGCAGCGTCCGGATCGACCTCCTTCTCGGCCAGCTCCGTCAGCTCGGCGAGCTTGGCCTCGACGTCGGCGTGCCGACCCCACAGGCCCTCACCGTTGATCACACCGAGGCCGCCGGCCTTGCCGAGCTCGATCGCGAACGACGGCGAGACCAGCGCGTCGGTCGGATGAGCCAGCACCGGGATGTCGAAGCGGTACGCATCGATCTGCCAGGCCGTCGACACCTCCTTGGAGGAGCGGGTCCGGCGAGAGGGAACGATGTTGATGTCGTCCAACTCGTAGGTGCGTCGGGCAGTCCTGCCCATGCCGATTTCGACGAGGTCGCGCACGCGCGCCCCTTTCTCGATTGTGTTGTGTGGTGCTCAGCGGGCTGCGTAGTTGGGCGCTTCGACCGTCATCGTGATGTCGTGCGGATGGCTCTCCTTGAGGCCCGCCGCGGTGATCTGCACGAACTGCGCCTCCTGGAGCTGCTCGATCGTCCCGGAGCCGGTGTAGCCCATGGCCGCACGCAGGCCGCCGGTGAGCTGGTGGATCACCTGCGACAGCGGGCCACGGAACGGAACCCGGCCCTCGATGCCCTCCGGGACCAGCTTGTCCTCGGCGAGCACGTCGTCCTGGAAGTAGCGGTCCTTGGAGTAGGACTTGCCCTGTCCGCGACTCTGCATCGCGCCGAGCGAGCCCATGCCGCGGTAGCTCTTGAACTGCTTGCCGCCGACCAGGATCAGCTCGCCCGGCGACTCGGCGGTGCCGGCGAGCAGCGAGCCGAGCATCGCGGTGGACGCGCCGGCGGCGAGCGCCTTGGCGACGTCGCCGGAGAACTGCAGGCCACCGTCGGCGATCACCGGGACACCGAGCGCCTTGCACGCGGCCGTGGCCTCGAGGATCGCGGTGATCTGCGGGGCGCCGACACCGGCGATGACGCGGGTGGTGCAGATGGAGCCGGGCCCGACACCGACCTTGACGGCGTCCGCGCCGGCCTCGGCGAGAGCGAGAGCGCCAGCGCGGGTGGCGACGTTGCCACCGATGAGCTGGACGCGGTCACCGATCTCGGCCTTGAGCTTCGCGATCATCTGCAAGATGTTGACCTGGTGGCCATGCGCGCTGTCGACGACGAGGACGTCGGTACCGGCATCGGCCAGCGTCATGGCACGGGTCCAGGCGTCGTCACCGACACCGACCGCCGCGCCGACCAACAGGCGTCCGTCGCGGTCCTTGGTGGCGTTGGGGTGCTGCTCGGTCTTGACGAAGTCCTTGACCGTGATCAGGCCGGTGAGCTTGCCGTGACCGTCGACGATCGGGAGCTTCTCGATCTTGTGACGACGCAGCAGGCCGAGCGCGACCTCGGCGGTCACACCCTCGCGCGCCGTGATCAGCGGCGCCTTGGTCATCACCTCGGCGACCGGGCGGTTCTGGTCGACCTCGAACCGCATGTCGCGGTTGGTGATGATGCCGACCAGCTGCCCGGCCTCGTCCGTGACCGGCAGACCGGAGATACGGAAGCGCGCGCACATCGCGTCGACCTCGGCGAGCGTGTTCGTCGGCTTACACGTCACCGGGTCGGTGACCATGCCGGCCTCGGACCGCTTGACGGTCTCGACCCACCCGGCCTGCGCCTCGATGGACGAGTTGCGGTGCAGGACACCCATGCCGCCGGCGCGCGCCATGGCGATCGCCATGCGGGCCTCGGTGACGGTGTCCATCGCCGAACTGACGAGGGGGACGTTGAGGCGGATCTCACGGGTCAACTGACTCGAGGTGTCGACCTGGTTGGGGACGACGTCCGATGCCGCCGGCAGCAGCAGCACGTCGTCGAAGGTGAGACCCAGCATCGCAACCTTGTTCGGGTCGTCTCCCCCGGTGTGCACGTGCCCTGCGGAACTACTCATGCGGCTCGGGCCCTCCATGAAGCGTCGATCGAGTAAAGGAAGAAGCGGCGGGCGGTACGACCGTCAGGCGGTGACGTCCACCCGTCCCGAGACCATGGTATCGGCTCGCCCGAACGGACACACGAGCGCTCCCGGCGACTCACCGGGCGCTATCAGCTAGCGCAGACCGGGCTGACCTGCGTACCGTGGTCTTGTGCGCGATCAACTGCCTCCCGGTCTCCCGCCGGACCCCTTCGCCGGCGACCCCGCCGACCCGTCC
Organism: Prescottella soli; assembly: GCF_040024445.1. Classification (NCBI taxonomy): domain Bacteria; kingdom Bacillati; phylum Actinomycetota; class Actinomycetes; order Mycobacteriales; family Nocardiaceae; genus Rhodococcus; species Rhodococcus (subgen. Prescottella) soli. The sequence goes on along the minus strand of NZ_CP157276.1, from coordinate 4,437,509 downwards.
GCTGCGCTCGACGCGATCGAGCCGGGACAGCCGCTGGATCCCCACGAGCGCCTCGCTGTGGAGGAGGACCTCGCTGACCTCGCCGTGTACGAGGCACTGCTCAGCCACCGCGGAATCCGCGGGCTGGTCGTGTGCTGCGAGGACTGCCAGCAGGACCACTACCACGACTGGGACATGCTGCGCGCGAACCTGCTCCAGCTCCTGGTCGACGGCACGGTCCGCCCGCACGAGCCGGCGTACGATCCGTCGCCCGACGCGTATGTGACGTGGGACTACTGCCGCGGGTACGCGGACGCCTCGATGAACGACGCGCTGCACGGCGACGGCTTCGACCTCTGAGGTAGACCGCACACACAGACAGACGACCACGGCCCGGCAAGGAAACTTGCCGGGCCGTGGTCGTTTCGTGCGTTGGGGTCAGCCTGCGGGCGACGTCGGCGTCCCGCCGACGGATCCGCTGGTCGCCCGTGTGGTCGACGTCGCAGGCGACGACGACGGCGTGGTGCTCGGCGACGGTGTCGCGGACGCAGACGACGCCGGGGGCTGCGCCGAAGTCGACGTCGCCGATGCGGACGTCTCGGGCGCGGTGGGCGTGCCCGGGACAGAGCTCGGCGACTCCGGGTACTGTGTCGTCCCGGTTCCGAGCGGCGAGGCGGCCTGCGAACCCAGCACCGACGAGGACTGCGCGGCGCCCGTCGAGCTCGGCGGCTGCTCGGTAGACGGGGGCACCGGCGGGGCCGGCGGCGGAGCGGTCTGCAGCTGCGTCAAGAGCCGGTTCCGCCACCCGTTCAACTCGTCGCGGGTGCTCGCCTCGTTGACGTCACTCGCCCGAGCACCGGCGGAGTCGAGCTTGACCTTGGCGCCGGCCGTGTCGCCCGAGGCGATCAGCCGCTCGGCCTCCTGGAGACTCGAGGTCGTGTCGATCTTCGCCACAGTCGAGGCGGCGCGCTCGGTGAAGACGACCTGCTTGACGCCCCACAGCGGATCGCCCGGTTCGGCGTTGTACGAGAAGATCGTCATCCCGCCCATGGCGATCGCGACGACCGCCGCCGCGGCCGCGATGGGACGGAGCAGCCGGAGTTGGCTGCGACCCGATCGGGTGCGGGTCGAGAGGGACCCCTGCGCCTCGAGTTCGCGGTGGACGCGCTCGACGATCTCGTCGAGGTCCGACTCGGCGGGCATCGGCTGCGCGAGGATCTCGGTCCGCCAGTTCGAGAGCAGCGCCGCGACCTGGTATTCCTCGGGGCTGTCCGTCGCGAAGGGATCGCCACTGGCGATCGCGTCGATCAGCGCGTCGTCGCGGCGCACCGCCGAGACGTCGACCGGATTGCCGTTCCCGGCGAGATCAGCGTAGGGCTCGCCCGGCTCGCCATTGTGTCCCCTAGCCATGTCTCTCACCTGCTCTCGTCACTTCCTTCTTCAACTTCGCGATGGCTCGGTGCTGAGCCACGCGCACTGCACCCGCGGTACTTCCGACCGCGGCCGCCGTCTCCTCCGCGGACAGTCCGACGACGAGCCGGAGGACCAGGATCTCGCGGTGCTTCTCGGGAAGCGTTGCCAGCAGTGCGTTCACCTGTCGGCTCGTCTCCGAACTCAGCGCCCGGTCTTCGGGGCCGTCTTCGGAGGAAACGACATCTGGTACTTCAGCAACTGGATCGGATTTGTTACGCGCTGCGTTTCGGTGTGCATCGGCGACCTTGTGGGCGGCGATGCCGTAGACGAACGCCATGAACGGACGGCCCTGATCCTGATAGCGCGGAAGCGCCGTCATGACGGCCAGGCACACCTCCTGCGCGACGTCGTCAGGGGACAGGTTCCCCCGCTCCGCAGCTCCGACCCGGGCCCGGCAGTACCGCACGACGAGCGGGCGAATTGTCTGCAAGACCTGGGCAAGAGCGTTCCGATCGCCCTGTGCCGCAGCGGCGACGGCGGAGTTCAACTCCTCACCCGTGTTAGACATCGTCTGAGCGAATCCTGGCGTTACAGTGGCACGTCCCCCCAGCCGGGTGTGCTTCCGCCTCACGACGGAACGTCTGTAAGAGTAACGACACAGTCCGACCGGTCAGTGCATCGTTCGAATATCGGGCGCTCATTTCGTGAACCGCCCGCCCCGACGAGCGATCGCATCTGCGCATTCGTCCCGCACGGCTCGTGCGTCCGCACTCGGGCGCACGCCGTCGATGAGCATCGCGGCCGCCCACCGCAGCGGCAGGAGCCCGTGCGCACGGCTGTCGGCCTCCACCCGCTCGGCGGTTTCCAGTGCCAGGTCCGGTTCCGGCCGGCCCGTGGCTGCGGCCGCGAACAGCAGCGCCGACTTGACGCGGTGCCGGACGGAAGGACTGTCGGCGGACCGGTCGACGGCCGCCTGCGCGTGCGTCGTCGCGGCCGCGAAGTCACCCGACGCGAGCGCGATCTCGGCGGTGACCCAGTGCAGGCGCACGTGTTGACGCCACAGCCCGTCCGCGTCCCCGACGTCGTCGAGATAGGCACGACAACGGTCGAGCAGTCGGCGGCCCAGTGCGAGTCGACCGCAGCCGAGGGCGTCGGCCGCGAGCCCGGTCAGCGCGTCGCATCGCGCCTCGTGCACGAGCGCGTCGTCCGAGTCCGGCAGAGCGTCGCCGGCGCGGGTCGTCCCGACCAGCGCCAGCGCGGCGCCGTCGTACCCGGACGCCAGGGCGTGCCCGCCCAGCTGCCGCAGCAGCGACGCCTGCGTGCTGGCCGCGAGCGACCGGATCGCCGGCGGTGCGGCCGACCGTCGCACCGCCTCGAGCTCGGCGCGCGCCTGGGCGTAGCGCCCCTGGCCGCCGAGCGCCACGGCGCGCAGCCAGCGCCCGACGGAATCGTCGGGCACGGACAGTGGGTTTCGCCCGGGATCCGGGCCGAACGCAACGTCACGAAGCATCCGAAGATCATCGCACCAATGAGTCCGACACCTCGAAAGCGATATGGACCCAGTGGTCGCGAAATTTGGACATTCCCCAACTGGACGACCGGTTATTTATCCGACCCACGCCCCGACGAGCATGAATCGCTCGATTTGCTTCAATTTTGAAGAATATGTGGCCGGAGGGTTAACAGGAATCGCCGAACAGTACTCCCAAGTAACAAAATCGGACATCGATTCCGGACGATCGTCCAGGTAGGGCACACGGCCACCAGCGCCGACGGCATCGGCCCGCGTATCGCCACGCAATCACACCTGCGTGCCGATGTAAATGACCAGCTCGTTAATTCTCCGCTCCGTGGATATGTAAATCGCCACTCGGCGAAAGTGTTGACGTGATTTCGTACACCCCTTTACGGTTGCCTGTGCGTGACCGATTTTCATTGGTCCCGTCATCCACGGGGGGTGGCGGGCCGCTCGCAGCTTCATCGCGAGCCTGCTGACAGAGGAGTTCTGATGCCTGTTCCTAATCACCTTCCCGGCCCCAACGCCGACATCTGGGACTGGCAGATGCGCGGGCTGTGCCGTGGCGTCGATTCCTCCGTGTTCTTCCACCCGGACGGCGAACGAGGCCGTGCCCGGGCACAGCGGGAGAGCCGCGCCAAGGAGATGTGCCGGCGGTGCCCGGTACTGAACCAGTGCCGCAACCATGCCCTGACGGTCTCCGAGCCGTACGGGATCTGGGGAGGGATGTCGGAGTCCGAGCGGGAGATGCTGACCAGGCAGTCCCGCCGCCGGATCGCTTGAGGGGATCGTCTCGTCACCGGTAGGTGACGAGTACACGAAACGCGAAGATCCCCGGACGAATTCGTCCGGGGATCTTCGCGTTTCGGCGAGTGCCGAGGAGATCAGTGGGCGTGGCCGTGGCCGGTGTCCGCTGCTTCCTCCGTGGGCTTCTCGACGACGGCGCTCTCGGTGGTGAGCACCATGCGCGCGACCGAGGCCGCGTTGACGACGGCGGACCGGGTCACCTTGACCGGGTCCACGACACCGTCGGCGAGCAGGTCGCCGTAGGTGAGGGTCGCGGCGTTGAATCCGTGGCCCTTGGGCGCCTCCGTGACCTTGTTGACCACGACGGAACCGTCGAGGCCGGCGTTGGTGGCGATCCAGTACAGCGGTGCCTTGAGCGCGGTGCGCACGACCTCGACACCGGTGGCCTCGTCACCCGAGAGCGACGCGGCGAGATCGGTGAGGACCTGACCGGCCTGCACGATGGCGGAACCGCCGCCGGGGACGATGCCCTCCTCGACAGCTGCCTTCGCGGCGTTGACCGCATCCTCGACGCGGAACTTGCGCTCCTTGAGGTCGGTCTCGGTGGCCGCGCCGACCTTGATGACGGCGACGCCGCCGGCCAGCTTCGCCAGGCGCTCCTCGAGCTTCTCGCGATCCCAGTCGGAGTCGGTGTTCTCGATCTCGCGCTTGAGCTGCGCGACGCGGCCCTCGATGTCGGCCTCGGTGCCGGCACCGTCGACGATGGTGGTCTCGTCCTTGGTGACGACGACACGACGCGCCGTGCCCAGCAGGTCCAGGCCCGCCTCCTTGAGCGTGATGCCCATGTCGGAGGTGATCACGGTGCCCGCGGTCACGATGGCCAGGTCCTCGAGGAACGCCTTGCGGCGGTCACCGAAGAACGGGGCCTTGACGGCAACGGCCTTGAGCGTCTTGCGGATCGAGTTCACCACGAGGGTCGACAGGGACTCGCCCTCGATGTCCTCGGCGATGATCAGGACCGGCTTGCCGGACTCGGCGATCTTCTCGAGCAGCGGCAGGAACTCGGGGAGCGAGCTGATCTTCTCGCGGTAGAGCAGGATCAGCGCGTCCTCGAGGATGGCCTGCTGGGCGTCGATGTCGGTGATGAAGTACGGCGACAGGAAGCCCTTGTCGAACTGGACGCCCTCGGTGACGACGAGTTCGGTGTGCAGGGTCGAGGACTCCTCGACCGTGACGACGCCGTCGACGCCGACGCGGGTCATGGCCTCGCCGACCATCTCACCGATCTCCTCGTCGCGCGACGAGACGGTGGCGACCTGAGCGATGGCGTTCTTGCCCTCGACCGGAGTCGCAGCCGCGAGCAGAGCCTCGGACACGGCGTCCGCGGCCTTGCCGATGCCGATGCCGAGCGCGATCGGATTGGCGCCTGCCGCAACGTTCTTCAGACCGGCCTTGACCAGCGCCTGGGCGAGGACGGTGGCGGTGGTGGTGCCGTCACCGGCAACATCGTTGGTCTTGGTGGCGACGCTCTTGACGAGCTGCGCGCCGAGGTTCTCGAACGGATCCTCGAGCTCGATCTCGCGGGCGATGCTCACACCGTCGTTGGTGACGGTGGGGCCACCGAATGCCTTGGCGAGCACGACATGCCGACCGCGCGGGCCGATGGTGACCTTGACGGCGTCGGCGAGCTGGTCGACGCCACGCTCGAGCGCGCGCCGGGCCTTCTCGTTGAATTCAATTTGCTTGGACATTGATTCAGCTTCTCCTGGATTTCAGGGCTTCGGCTGGAACGCACTCCGCCCCGGGTCCGATGCGGAACTCCGGGGCGGGAGGCGTGAGGCTTACTTGGCGACGACAGCCAGCACGTCGCGAGCCGACAGGATCAGGTACTCCTGGCCGGCGTACTTGATCTCGGTTCCGCCGTACTTGCTGTAGATGACGGTGTCGCCTTCCTGGACGTCCAGCGGAATGCGCTTCTCGCCGTCCTCGTCCCAGCGGCCGGGACCAACGGCGACGACGGTGCCCTCCTGGGGCTTCTCCTTCGCCGTGTCGGGGATGACCAGGCCGGAGGCAGTCGTCGTCTCGGCCTCGTTGGCCTGGACGAGGATCTTGTCCTCGAGCGGCTTGATGTTCACGCTCGCCACGATGAGCCCTCCACTTTCAGGGGTTCGTTGGGCCCGAGGCTGTTCCTCGGACCACGATCAGTTCAGTCACCACAGTGACTCTTCACGCGCCCCGTCGTCGCGGGTGCCGGGACTCGCTCAGCGTCGACTAGCACTCTATACATGAGAGTGCCAGCACTCAAGGGCGGCGCGCGCTCGAGTCTGCTCGCGCTCGCCCGCGCGGCCCCGAAAGCCGAAAGTGGCGCCGGAGCGATGCTCCGGCGCCACTTTCCCAGGCGACTGTCAGTACTGCGACGGCCTCTCCAGCACGGCCATCGTGCAGCGCGCGACGCACACCAGCTTGGCCTCGTCGTTCACGATCTTGATCTCCCACACGTGCGTACGACGTCCCAGCGCGAGCGGCGTCGCCTCGCCGTACACCCAACCCGAGCTCACGGGCCGCACGTGGTTGGCGTTGATCTCCATCCCGACGCAGTGGAACCTGCTCCGGTCCACCGCGGAGATCGCCGCCCAGCTCGCGAGGGTCTCGGCGAACGCGACTGACGCGCCACCGTGCAGCACTCCGGCGGGCTGCCTGGTCCGCTCGTCGACCGGCATCCGACCCTTGAGCGAGTTCTCGGTCATCTCGGTGATCTCGATGCCGAGGTTCGCGTTGAGAGTGTCCGTGCCCTTCTCGTTCGCGATCTCGATGGTCGGATCGCCGATCCAGATGCTCATGAGACCTTCACCACGACCTTTCCGTTGACGTCACCGTCAATCATGGCCTGGAACCCGGCGTGAATGTCCTGCAACGGGACCACCCGATCGATCCTGGGCCGCAGTCCGGTGGCCTCCATCATGCGCAGCATCGAGACGAGCTCGGCACGGGTGCAGCCCGTCGAGCCCAGGATGCGCTGCTGCAGGTAGAAGATGCGGGTCAGGTCCGCCGACGGGTTGGAACCCGAGGTCGCGCCGGCGATGACGATGGTGCCGCCCGGACGCAGGGCCCGCATCGAGTGTGCCCAGGTCGCCTCGCCGACGGTCTCGATGACGACGTCGACCTTCTCGGGCAGCCGGGCGCCGGCCTCGATCGCGGTGTGCGCGCCGAGTTCGAGTGCACTCGCGCGCTTCTCGGCGCTGCGGCTGGCGGCGTACACCTTGGCGCCGGCGGCGGCGGCCAGGCTGATCGCGGCGGTCGCGACACCGCCGCCCGCCCCCTGCACCAGGACGCGGTCGCCGGCCTTGATCTGCGCCTGCGTGAACAGCATCCGGTACGCGGTGGTCCACGCGACCGGCAGGCACGCGGCCTCGTCGAACGAGAGCCACTCCGGCTTGGGGATCAGGTTGCGCTTCGGCACCACCAGGTACTCGGCGAAGGCACCGTCGTGCTGCTCCGACAGCAGAGCGCGCCCCGGGTCCAGCGTCTCGTCTCCCATGCCCCCGTCGGCGTCGGCGATCACCGGGTAGACGATCACCTCGTTGCCGTCCTCGTCGACACCGGCGGCGTCGCAGCCGAGGATCATCGGAATCCGGTCGGCGGGGTGACCGACGCCGCGCAGCGTCCACACGTCGTGCATGTTGAGGGCGGACGACCGCACTGCGACCTTGGCCCAGCCGTCGGGAACGACCGGGTCGGGGACCTCGCGGAGCTCGAGTCCGCTCAGCGGATCGTCTGCGTTCTGGGCGACGGCGACGGCTGCGAGCATGGGTTCTCCTGTGCGGTCGGACACAGCCACCGGGTGCAGCGGCCGTGAAATACGTGTTCGGATAGCCATGTTCGGGGCGGCGACCTGTCTCGCGCGAGGGCGCGTTCCGTACCTCGGCACGACCGCTGGCCCCGGAACTCGAGGTGGCGTTCTCCTGTACGCATGCCAACTGACACCACGGGCGCGCTGCACGCGGCAGTCCCTGCCGTCGCCGCGCAGCTGGCCGAGGCGGAGCGCACTCGGCAGCCGGTCGCGCAACCCACCTCGTCGTACCCCGACCTGACGGTCGCCGACGCCTACGAGATCCAGCGCCGCAACATCGCGCAGCGGATCGCGTCGGGCGAGCGGATCGTGGGTCGCAAGATCGGGCTCACCTCGCTCGCGATGCAGCAGCAGCTCGGTGTCGACCAGCCGGACTTCGGCGCGATCCTCGACACGATGGTGGTCGCCCACGAGGGCGAGCAGGCCGCGGACGAGCTGGTGGCGCCGCGCGCCGAGGCGGAGTTCACGTTCCGGCTCAGCCGCGATCTGGCTCCCGGCGACGCCCCGTTCACGTTCGAGCAGGTCCGGGACGCGATCGGTGAGGTCATGCTGAGCCTCGAGCTGATCGACAGCCGGATCGCCGACTGGAAGATCGGCCTCGTCGACACCGTCGCGGACAACGCGTCCAGCGCCCGGCTGGTGGCGGGCCCGGGCGTTCCCGCCACCCCGGAACTTCTCGACGCTCTTCCGGACATGATCCTCACCCTCACCCGCGACGACGAGGACGTCATCGCGGGCCCCGGCTCGGCGGTGCTCGATCATCCACTCAATGCCATTGTCTGGCTGGCCAATTCGCTCGCCGAGTACGGCGACCATCTGCGCGCCGGGGACCTCGTCCTGGCCGGCGCGGTGCACGCCGCGGTCCCGCTGGCCGCCGGTTCCACCTTCGGTGTCAGTTCGCCGGGCCTGCCCGACGTCACCGTCCGCATCGTCTAGATCAAGGGAGACGACGACACATGTGTACCTCCGACGGAGGCAACCCGACCACGGGCTCGATCAAGAGGCCGTCCGCACTCACCACGTTCGTCGACGTGTCGACGATGGTGGACACCGACAACGGCTACGTCGATCGCGCGGTCTTCACCGACCAGTCGATCTACCAGCAGGAGCTGCGCCGCATCTTCGCGCCGAGCTGGCTGTTCCTGGGCCACACGTCCCAGATCTCGAAGCCGGGCGAGTTCCTCACCACGTACATGGGTGAGGATCCGGTCATCGTCTCGATGGGCAAGGACCGCAGGATCCGCGCGTTCCTCAACTCGTGCCGTCACCGCGGCGCCCGGGTGTGTCGCGCCGACTTCGGCGCCACCAAGAACTTCACCTGCACGTACCACGGCTGGAGCTTCGACACCGCCGGTCAGCTGGTGAGCGTCCCCAACGAGGCCGGCTACCCCGAGAGCTTCGACAAGAAGGACTGGGGCCTGGTCGAGGTCGCGCAGCTCGACACCTATCACGGGCTGATCTTCGCGACGTGGAACCCGGCCGCGCCGCCGCTGAAGGAAGCACTCGGCGGCATGACCTACTACATGGACGCGATGCTCGATCGCGATCCCGAGGGCACCGTCGCCGTCGGCGGCATCCACAAGTGGGTCCTCGACGGCAACTGGAAGCTGGCGGCCGAGCAGTTCGCCACCGACTGGTACCACGTCAACATGTCGCACGCGTCGGCGCTGATGGTGCTCTCCCCCACCGGCCGCGGACCGAAGGCCGAGATCGTCAACACCCCCGGTCGCCAGTTCAGTGATCCGCTGGGTCACGGTGCCGGCTTCCCGACGCATCCGCGCAGCCGCTTCGACGCGCAGGCCGTGCACGAGTACTACGACTACGACGCGCTGCGTGAGCGCCTCGGCGACGAGCGCGTCGAGGGCCCGCTGACCACGGGTCACGCGACCGTCTTCCCGAACTTCTCGTACCTGCCGGTCAACGGCAGCATCCGCGTCTGGCACCCCAAGGGACCGGACAAGATGGAGGTCTGGGCCTGGACGATCGTCGACAAGTCGATGCCCGAGGACGTGCGTGAGGCGCAGCGTCTCTACAACCTGCGCACCTTCGGTCCCAGCGGCATCTTCGAGCAGGACGACGGAGAGAACTGGAGCGAGTGCCAGTCCATCGCAGGCGGTTTCATCACCAACGGTGTGCCGCTGAACTACCAGATGGGCCTGGGCTCCGAGCGCGAGGACGGCGTCTACCCCGGCAAGACCAGCGAGCTGTACAGCGACGCTGCCGGCCGTGGTTTCTACCGGCGCTGGGCGGAACTGATGAACACACCGGCATGGCACGAAAAGGGCGCGAAGTGAGCGAGACCATCACCAGGATCAAGGTCGGCGCGGTCGGCGACATCGAGGACGGCGAGGCACTGGTCGTCGACGCCGAGCAGACCGGCACCGGCGAGCCGATCGCGGTCTTCCACGACGACGGCGACTACTTCGCGCTCAACGACCGCTGCAGCCACGGCGAGGCGTCCCTCGCGGACGGCTGGATCGAGGGCGGCCAGGTGGAGTGCCCGCTGCACGCGGGCAAGTTCTGCCTGCGCACCGGTTCCGTGCTCTCGATGCCCGCCACCGAGGACGTCGCGGCCCACAAGGTCGCGGTCGAGGACGACGAGATCTGGCTGTACCCCGGCCAGTCCGCCGCGGCGGAGTGACGCGCCCATGAGCACACTCGAGCGCACTCCCGAACACATCGTGGTGGTCGGCGGCGGGCTCGCCGGCGTCAGCGCCGCCGGCGAGCTGCGCAGTCGCGGCTTCGAGGGCACGATCACCCTCGTCGACGGCGGACCCGCACCGTACGACCGTCCGCCGCTGTCCAAGGCGTTCATGTTCGGCACCGCCGACGAATCGGACCTCGCCCTGGCCAAGCCGGATTGGTATGTCACGCAGCAGATCACGCTGCGCACCGGAGTTCCGGTGACGGCACTGAAGCCGGACGAGGGCGTCATCGAGCTCGCGGACGGCACCCGGCTGGACGCGGACGTGACGATCCTGACCACCGGGGCCGGCGCGCGACCCCTACCGGTTCCCGGCGGCGACCTGCCGCAGGTGCACCTGCTCCGCACCATCGACGACGCCCGCGCACTGAAGGCCAGGCTGGTGCCGGGTGCACGGCTGGCCGTGATCGGCGCCGGCCTGATCGGTGCCGAAACCGCCTCGGCGGCACTGCAGCTCGGTGCGACGGCGACCCTGGTGGATCCGCTGGATCCGCCGATCGTGCCCGCGGTCGGCCCGGAGATGGCGCGATACCTGCACGACCAGCACGCCGAGCACGGCATCGCGGTCCACACCGCGGGCGTGACCGAGATCCGCGAGGACGGCGAGGCCGTCACCGTGGTCCTCACGACCGGTGAGGAACTGCCCGCCGACGCGGTTCTCGTCGGCATCGGCTCGATCCCGTCGACCGAGCTCGCCGAGACCGCCGGACTCGACGTCGACGGCGGCGTGCTCGTCGACGAGAACCTGCGCACCAGCCACCCCGCGGTGTACGCGGCGGGCGACGTCGCCCGCGGGCGTGACGCGGACGGCACGCTGCACCGACGCGAAGAGCACTGGGAGGCAGCCCAACTGAGTGGACGCGCGGTTGCCGCCCGCGTCCTGGGTCAGGAACCCGAACCCGAGTGCGCGGGTTGGTTCTGGTCCGACCGGCACGGCATCCACGTGCAGGGCGTCGGATCGATGACCGCGGAGGGCGAGACCGTGATCCGGCCGCGTCCCGACGACGCCACCCGCCCGCAGATGGCGTTCCGCGTCCGGGGCAACACCCTGGTCGGCGCCGCGTTCATCGACGGCGGCCCGGCAGTGCGGGCCGCGCGCATCATCATCGACCGCGCTCTTCCCGTCGATCCGGCCGCCCTGGCCGACCCGACCGTGAACCTGCGCAAGCTCGCCAAAGGATGACTGACTGATGGCAACCGAAAATGCCCTCCCGTCTCAGCGGCCCGCCGCTGACGCCGACACCCATTTCCGGGTGCAGCAGCTGTACTTCCACGAAGCCGAACTGATCGACGACGGCCGGTTCACCGACTGGCTCGACCTGCTCGCCGAGGACCTGCACTACTGGGCCCCCACCCGGACCAACCGGCTGCGCCGCCAGCAGTCGCTCGCGGTGGCCGCGCGCGGCGAGGCCGCGTTCTTCGACGAGACCCGCGCCAGCCTGGCGTGGCGCATCCGCCGCTTCGACTCCGGCATGGCGTGGGCGGAGGATCCGCCGTCGCGCACCCGGCACCTGGTGAGCAACGTCGTCGTCCGGCACACCGACGAGGACGAGCGCGAGGTCGGGCAGTGGTACGTGCGATCGAACTTCCTCGTCTACCGCAACCGGCTCGAGCGTGAGGTCGACATCTACTCCGGCGGCCGCGAGGACATCCTCCGCGAGAACCCCGACGGCCCTGACGGGTCGCTCGTCGTTGCCCGCCGCAAGATCCTGCTCGATCAGAACGTGTTGCTGGCCAAGAACATCAGCACCTTCTTCTGATCGCCCCCAGCCACCGACTCTTCCCAGACACAGGAGCGCGTGAACAGTGACAACGAATGCAGCGGCGGAGACTGCCCTGACCACCCGCGAGGTCGAGACCTCGCTCGGCACCATCAAGGTGAGCGAGGCCGGCAGCGGCCCGGTCCTGGTGATGCTGCACGGCGGCGGGCCGGGCGCGTCGGCGATCGCCAACTACAGCCAGAACCTGCCGGCCCTGACGCCGCACTTCCGCGTCGTGCTGCCGGACCAGCCCGGCTTCGGCGGCAGCTACCGCCCCACGGAGGAGGACCTCCAGGAGCGCAGCATCACGCAGATCACCGTCGACGCGCTGATCCAGACGCTCGACGCGCTGGGCATCGACGAGTTCCACCTGATGGGTAACAGCCTCGGTGGCGCCGCGGCGATCGCGCTGGCGCTGGCGATCCCGCAGCGGGTCACCCGGCTGGTACTGATGGCCCCGGGCGGCGGCTGGCTGCCGTTCGGCCCGACGCCGACCGAGGGCCAGAAGGCGATGTTCCGCTACTACAACGGCGGCGGCCCGACCGTGAAGAAGATGAAGGACTTCGTCCGCACGATGGTCGCCGACCCGAAGCAGTTCGACGACGCGAACATCCAGGCCCGCTACGAGGCGTCGCTGGACGAGAGCCACATCGAGTTCTACCACCGCTACAACGCCGCGTTCGCGCGTCGTCACGGCATGGATCCGCTGTGGCGCGACGCCCACAAGATCAAGGCGCCGACGCTGCTGCTGTGGGGCACGGACGACCGCACCATCACGTTCGAGGGCTCGCAGCTGATGCTCAAGCAGATCCCGAACGTGCAGCTGCACGCGTTCAGCCGGTGCGGCCACTGGGTCCAGGTCGAGCGCCAGAAGGAGTTCGAGCGGCTCGTGGTGGATTTCCTGGAGGATCAGTGACCGGCTGGCTCGAGGGCAACGTCGCCCTCATCACCGGCGGCGGCTCCGGACTGGGCCGGGCCGTCGCCGAGCGGTTCCTCGACGAGGGCGCGTCGGTCGTCGTCGCCGACCGTGACCCGGCCAAGCTGAGCGAGCTCGTCGAGTCGGCCGGAGGCCGCGCGGACCGCATCCACACCGTCGAGGCCGACGTCCGCTCCACCGCCGACCAGCATCGTGCGGTCTCCGAGGCCGTCGCGCGCTTCGGTAAACTCGACACGCTGGTGCCGAACGCCGGCATCTGGGACTACCAGCGCTCGATCACCCGACTCGACGGGGAGTCGTTGTCCGCGGCGTTCGACGAACTGTTCGCCATCAACGTCAAGGGCTACCTGCTGGCCGTCGAGGCCGCGTGGCGCGAGCTGGTCAAGACCCGCGGCAGCATCGTGATGACGCTGTCGAACTCGGCCTTCTACCCGAACGGAGGCGGTCCGCTGTACACCGCGAGCAAGCACGCCTGCCGCGGACTGGTGCTCGAGCTGGCCTACGAGCTGGCCCCGAAGGTGCGTGTCAACGGCGTCGCCGCCGGCGGCATGCGCACCGACCTGCGCGGGCCCGAGTCGATGGGGATGGCCGACCGCTCGATCGAGACGTCGTTCGCGCGCAGCGCCACGACGGGCGACAACCCGTTGCTGCCGCTGCACGACGCGAGCGTCGACCCTGCCGACTTCACGGCGCCGTACGTGCTGCTGGCCTCGTCGGCCAACAGTTCCAACATCACCGGTGCGATCATCCCCGTCGACGGCGGTATCGCCGCGCGCGGGTTCCGCACCGCAGCGGGCGGAGACGATCTGTGAGCACCGAGAAGACCCCTGTGGACATCAGCCCGGCCCGTGCGCTCCAGAACCTGGGCCGACTGCACGGCGCCCGCACAGCGCTGATCTACGAGGACCACACCATCGACTACCGCACGCTCACCGAGCGGGTGCACGCGATGGCGGTGGCCCTCCACGCGTCGGGAGTCCGCAAGGGCGACCGGGTGGCGTACCTCGGCCTGAACAGCCCGACGTTCCTCGTGACCTACCTGGCTTCGGCGTGGGTGGGCGCGGTGTTCGTTCCGGTGAACTTCCGCCTCGCCGCCGCCGAGATCGCCTACCAGCTGGGCGATTTCGGACCTCGCGTCCTGGTTGTCGAGCCCTGCCACATGGCGGTCGTCGACGAGATCGATCCGGCCGTCCTGCCGGCGCGCATGTTCGCGGTCGACAACGACGACGCGGTGCCGCTGACCGACGAGCCGTCCGAGCGCTGGGAGCGCCTGACGGCGGCCCTCGCGCGCGGCGCGGCCCAGGGCGTCGAGCTGACCCCGGTCCCCCGTTTCGCGGACGATCTGGCCGCGCTGATGTACACGTCGGGCACGACCGGACGCCCCAAGGGCGTCATGCTCACGCACGGCAACATCTGGTGGAACTCGTTCAACGTGGACTCGGTGGTCGAGACCAGCCGCAGCGACGTCAACCTCGCGGTGGCGCCGCTGTTCCACATCGGGTGCCTCAACTCGTTCACGCTGCGCAGCCTCGCCCGCGGCGGTGCCACGCTGGTGCGCCGCACGTTCGACCCGGCCCGCACGCTCACCGACCTGATCGAGTACAAGGTCAACACGATCTTCGCGGTGCCGGCGATGTTCTCGGCGATCGCCCAGCTGCCGCAGTTCGCGGACGCGGACCTGTCGCAGTTGCGGTCCGCCATTGTGGCCGGCGCGCCCGTGCCGCCGAGCCTGGTCAAGGAGTACGGCCACCACGGTGTCGCGCTGCAGCAGGCGTGGGGTCTGACCGAGACCGCACCGTTCGCGACGTCGCTGCCGCCCGAGCGGACACTAGAGCGGGCGTCGTCGGCCGGTCTGCCGATGCCGTTCACCGAGATCAAGATCATCGACCCGGTGACCGGCGCGACCGTAACCGAGCCGAACGCGGCCGGCGAGATCTGTGTGCGCGGCCCGAACGTGACGCCCGGCTACTGGGCCAACCAGGAGGCGACGACCGCGGCGTTCGACGCCGAGAACTGGTTCCACTCGGGCGATCTGGGCTGCCTCGACGAGGAGGGCTTCCTCTACATCGTCGACCGGATCAAGGACATGATCATCTCGGGTGGCGAGAACGTCTACCCGGCCGAGGTCGAGCGGGTGCTCGTCGAGTACCCGGGTGTCACGGACGCCGCGGTCGTCGGCGCACCGGACCCCAAGTGGGGCGAGATCGTCGTCGCCGTCCTGGTCGTCTCGACCGACACCGATCCGACGCTCGAGGAGATTCGGGACTTCACCAGCGAGCGCCTCGCCCGCTACAAGCTGCCGAAGGAGATCCTCGTTCTGGACTCGTTGCCGCGCAACGGTTCCGGAAAGCTCGACAAGGTCGAGCTGCGTAAGCTCGCCGCCGACGGCCGCGGTTCGCTGAACCGATGAGCACGCCGGGCTGGCCGCTGACGTACGCGGTCGACGACAGCGGCACCCCGGTCGAGGTCCGCGCACGGTACGCCGTGCGCGGGCCCCTCGGGAACGCCTACCCCGCCGGTGTCGCCGACCTCGAACTCGACATCGACGGACTGCGCGACGCCCGGGTACTGCGCGAGCTCGGTGAACGGATCCTCCGCGAGTACTCGGCGTGTCGACGGATCGTGCTGCCGGTTCCGGCGGGCGATCTGGACGCGGTCGGCTTCGCCGAGGACGCCGGATTCCGGTACGTCGTCGACGTCGACGTACCCGGGGAACGTGGTGCGATCGCCGAACTCTCCCTCCTGGTCCTGGAACCGGGCTGGGTCGCGGACGCGCCGACCGCCGTCAACGACCTACCCCTCTGACCTAGCCAGCCCTGAAGGGCGGTCGGATTCGCACGAATCCGACCGCCCTTCAGCCGTTCCCCACGCCGGACTGTCGTCGGCTCCGCGCACCGGACGAAACGGATAGGCTCGCGGCGTCCGACTCGACGAAGCATGGGGGTTCCGATGAGGGGTGCGATCGCACTTCGCCGGGCGGCGGCGGTCGTCGGCGGTGCCGGGATCGCGTCGGGCCTCGCCGCGCTGGTCGCATTTCGTTCAGGCGCCTCCAACAACGTCGTCATCGTGGCGGCCTCGTTCGCTCCGCTGCTCTTGGCGGTGACGATCGTCGGCGTGCTCGTCACCGCTGCCGCGCGGCAGTGGATCCTGCTCGGGATCTCCGCGGTTGTCCTGGCGCTGGGCGCCTGGGCGTTCGGACCGTTGTGGGTGGGAGGTGCGGGCGGCGAGCGTGCAGAACCGACGGGCCCGTCGATCCGGGTGATGCAGTCCAACATCATGGTGGGATCCGCGGACCCGGCGACGCTGGTGCAGTCGGTGCGCGATCGAGGTGTCGACGTGCTCACGATCCAGGAGTTGACGGAGCCGTCCGTGGAGGCGCTGCGGGCGGCGGGGCTCGAGGACGTTCTGCCGCACACGTATCTGGCGCCTCATGTGACAGGCGGTGGCGGCGGCGGGATCTACAGCCGGCTGCCGCTGTCGAACGGGCGGCGGGTCGACGGGATGGCCCTGACGAATCTGGCGATCGAGGTGGACGCCGGCCTGCCGCAGCCGGTGGTGCTGTACGACGTACATCCGGTGCCCGCATACATCGCGCCGGCAGCCGACTGGACCGAGGACTTCGATCGGTTGCGCGACGAACTGGATTCGGCTGCGACACATGACAACGTGATCGTGAGCGGCGACTTCAACGCCACCTACGCGCACCGGAAGTTCCGCGATCTGCGACGCGGCGGGTATGTCGATGCGGCGGACCAGTTGGGCGCGGGCATCCTGCCGACGTACCCGACCGACAAACGCTATCCGGCGGTTGTCGGCATCGACCACATCCTCACGAAAGGCGCACAGGCGACGTCTCTCGAACGCATCGACGTCGTCGGCTCGGATCACTACGGCCTGGTTGCCGACGTACGACTCGATACTGCTCGGAACGGTGGCGCTTCGACGTCACAGTGAGGGTCGCCGCACCGCACGGTCGGGCGAGACGCTCGACCTCGTCCGGGTCCGCCGGTCACCAGACCCGCATGCCCCCGTCGACGATGAGGTCGACACCGGTGACGTACGAGCTCTCGTCGGACGCGAGGAAGAGCGCGACGTTCGCGACCTCCTCGGGCCGACCGAACCGACCCAGCAGTGTCCGGCCGACCATGGCCCTGGTCCACTCAGCGTCCGCCAACTGCGCCTCGGTGGCCTTGCTCTCGATCAGGCCGGGCGAGATCGAGTTGACGCGGATCCCATGCTCGCTGCCCTCCAGCGCAAGTTGCCGGGTCATGCCGATGACCGCCGCCTTGTTCGCGGTGTGTGACAGGGACGGGATCTGCTTGAAGCTGAGCGAACCGTTGAGCGACGCCATGTTCACCACCACTCCATGGCTGGCCTTCAGCCAGGGCCAGGCCGCGCGGGTGAGGTAAAAGACAAGGTCAACCTCGTCCCGCCGCGCGCTGTCCCAGTCGGCGTCGCTGATGTCTTCGAGGCGGTCGAAGTAGGCCCGACCGGCGAGGTTGAACAGCACATCGATCCCGCCGAACCGGTCCGTCGCGAACTCGACCAGCCGCGCGCATCCGGCGGGATCGCTCAACCGGCACGGCTGCAGCGACACCATCTCCCCACCGGCGGCGCGCACCAGTTCGGCGGTCTCCTCCGCCGCCTCGACCGCCACATCGCACCCGACGATCCGTGCTCCTTCCCGGGCGAACACCTGGGCGGTGGCGCGCCCCATGGCTCCGCCCGTGCCCGTGATCACGCAGATCTTTCCCGCAAGCCGACCCGACATCTCAGTGTCCTTCCTCGCCAACCTGCCCCGTATCGACCAACGACGATCCGTTCTCCATGTAACCCCCGAGGCCCTGCGGCCCGCCAGGCCTCGACCCGGCGCCGGCTCCGGAATCCGTCATGGGACCCTCTCGTCTCGCGAACAGTCACTCGACGTCAGGCGACGTCGTCGCAACCCACGACTCGCTCGAGATGCGTGCGCAGCGCGCGGGCCACGCCGTCCGAGTCCTCGAGCATCGGGATGTGCCCGACACCGGGCAGAACGATCTCCTCGACATCGCCGGGCAGCTCGTCGAAAAAGCGCTGAATGCACGTGTCCCGGGCCAGGAACGAATCGAACTCCCCCAGGATCAGCGAGGTCGGTGCGGTCACCCGGTCGAGTCCGGTCAGCGGGCCGTCCCGCAGGAACGCGAGCAGGATCGGCAGATACACGGTGCAGTGCGACACCGCGCGGATGACGTTCGTGGCGTCGTCGGGATCGACGGCCGAAATATCGTGGCTGCAGTTCGCGATGACAGGGCGCTGGAACAACCGACTCGACGCGGCACGGTCACCGAGCAGCCGGGCGAGCGCCATCAGCGGGAACTGCACAACGAACCCGAAGCCCGCCCGGAACTCGGTGCGGGAGAAACGCTTCCACCCGAAACCGGGGTTGACCCCCGCAACCGAACGCGCGCGGCCCCGGCGCTCTAGCTCGAACGCCACCGGACCGCCCAGCGAGTTCCCGACGACGTGGCAGGTGTCCCACCCGACCGCGTCCAGTTCCCGCTCGATGCCGTCGGCGATCCCGCCGATCCCCAGATCGCGCCATCGCAGCCGCGGTCCACCCCAGTGCCCGGGCATCGTCAGCGCGAGGACGTCGTAGTCCGACGCCAGATCGTCGACCACGCGATGCCACACGTGATGCGAGAGCGTGAAGCCGTGCAGCAACAGCACGGGTTCACCGGATCCCCCGCGATACGCCGACGTCACCATGTCGTCTCCTCCCCCGAGGCGTCCTTCATGGGTAGCACCTGGGTCCCGGAACGACAAGGGCCGGGCGTTCCCGACGAACGCCCGGCCCTGTACCGAAGTGCGTGCTACTTCGCGGTGGTCACCGCGAAGCCCGCGACCCATTCGGGGATGGCGCGGTAGTAGCGCGACCGCAGCTCGTACGAACCGGATGCCGCGAGCGCCGCGTACGCGGCGATCCACGTGCGCACCTCGTGCGACGACCCGCCGCCGTGCTCCTCGAAGAACTCGTTGGACCAGCCGTCGAACTGCTCGAGGTCACCGGACGCGACGATGTCGAGAACGTCGTTGTCCCACTCGGGATTCAGCGGCTTGCGGGTGGACGTGCCGGCCGCCAGGTCGATTCCGGACTGCACGACGCGCTGCTCACCGCGGGCACGCTGCTCGGGGGTGGGCGGGTTGCCGAGAATCAGGGCCTCCGCCACGCGCGGCGGGGCGCCCGCGAGGATCGGCACCGGCGGGTCGTGCGACAGGCCGCCGGACGCCAGGAACAGCACCCGCTTGTCGAGCAGCGACGCCGCCTCGCCGAGCGCCTTGCCGAACTGGCGGATGCGGCGCACCGGGCCGAGCGGGGCCGCGACACCATTGATGAACACCGGCACGACCGGGACCGACTGGATGCCGCCGAACAGCATCTCCAGCGGCTGCACGAAGCCGTGGTCGACCACCATGCGGGCCGAGATCGTCAGGTCGATGTCACGCTCGAGCACACCCTCGGCGATCCGGTTGGCCAGTTCCGCGTCGACGAGGATCCCACCCTCCGCAGATCCGAAGTCGCCCACCGCGATTGCGCCCGTGGCGATCGCGAACGGGGGCATCTTCTCGTAGAAGAAGCCGTTGTAGTGGTCGGGCGCGAACAGCACGACGACCTCGGGATCGAACTCCTCGATGAACTTCCGCGCCCCGGCAACGGCGTGATCGACCTCGTCGAGCACCTGCTGAGCGGGATCGTTGAGCCCGATCAGCGGTGAGTGGGACAGCGCAACCAGCGCGACTGGCATGAACGGCTCCTTCGGCCTGAATCAGTTTCCGGGACAGGTTCTTCCCGAACGTTGTGGTGGCGGCGGCTACGACGCGAGTGCGACCTGCGACGCGGACAGCGCACGCGACGCAGCCAGGCACACCCGGCGCAAAGCCGGCTCCGCACTCGCAGGCGAGTAGCGGGAGGCCTGACCGGAGACGGAAAACGCCGCGATCGGCCGCGATCCGGCGCCCGTCACGACGCCCCCGACACACACGAGCCCCTCACGGGTCTCCTCACGGTCGAAGGCCACACCGGCCCGGCGCACCTGGGACAGCTCGGCCCGCAGCTGCCCGATGTCGGTGATCGTGTGCGTCGTCCGCGCCGCCAGCTGCGACCCGATCAGACCCTCGGCATCCTGACCGGAGTACGCGAGCAGCGCCTTGCCCACCGCGGTGCAGTGCGCCGGCGCGCGGCCGCCGACCCGGGACGGCGACGCGACGGAGCGGTGACCGTAGAGCTTGTTGATGTAGAGGATGTCGGCGCCGTGGAGCACCGCGAGGTGAACCGTCTGGCGGGTGGCCTCGTACAGATCGGCCAGGAACGGCGTGAGGACGTCGCGGACGACGGAGTGCTGCGGTGCGTATACCCGGCCGCCGAGGTTGTGGAGCTCGGCACCGAGCCGGTAGTCGCTGCCGACCCGCTCGACGGCGTGGTTGCGCTCGAGCATGCCGAGGATCCGGAAGGCCGTCGACTTGCTCAGCCCGGACCGCCGGGCGAGTTCGCTCACGCCAACCCCGGAATGCGCCTCCTGGCCGAAGCTGGTGAGCAGGCTCATCGCCTTGTCGACCGCTGCGCGGCCGTCCCGCCCCGAGCTCGTCTGCGACAGATCGGTCAGCTCCTGCACACCCATGACCCCTACCACTTCACTCTGCGAAACGGACATCTCCGGCGACCCGGCGCCGCATCCGAGTGTGCCCACCTGGCATTTGTATGTCAAGATTGACGATAGTGATACTAAAAGTGACACCCGGTCCGGCTCCGCTTTAATCGTCTGGAGCATTCAGCTCATTGGAGGGAGCCGCGCGGCACCGTGCACACCCGTCGAGAGGAGGACCCGTGGACAGCAACGGCCTGATAGCACGCAACGTGCAGCGGTTCCGCAACGAGCGCCAGATGAGCATGGGCGACCTCGCCAAGCGCGCGAATCTGTCGAAGCAGACCCTCTCGAAGATCGAGCAAGGTGTAGGCAATCCCACAGTCGAAACCATTGACGCGATCGCCGAGGCACTCGACGTCCCGCTGCGACGACTCGTCACCGAGTGGGGAACACGGGTATTCGTCGTCCGCGCCGAGGAAGGATCGTGGAACGCCAAGGCGGGCACCGGGTCCACCAAGATCCTCGACCAGATCTACGGCTCCGGTTACGTGCGCACGAGCCTGACCCGACTCCGGAACGCCGGCACCGACGATGTCGACTCGCTCGTCCTGCCACCCGACTCCGCCGGAACCCTCGTCCACGCGTATGTCATCAGCGGCAAGGTCCGGGTCGGCCCGGCCAACGAGCTCACCGATCTCGGGCCCGGCGACTTCGTGCAGTTCCCGAGCGACGTGCCGTGGGTGCTCACGTCCCTCACCGCCGACGCCACCGTGCACGTCGTCACCACGATGCCGCAGGTCCCGCAGTTCGGACCGCTCCGCAACGACAACTCCTGAGCGCCACTACCGACACGAGTTCGCCCATCACCTCCACCGCGATGTAGTGACGATCGGTCCGGTGGAGCAGGATCTGGGTACGAGGGGGCCCTAGAGTCGGAAGGCGGTTCGACATGGCAGGTACTCCCCGGGAAGCCGGCCGGACCACGACGTCGCGAGTGCTCGCCATCCTGGAAGTGTTCGAGGACGATCCCGGCCCTATCGCGTTGAGCAACATCGCCGCCGAGACCGGCATGCCCCTGACGACGGTTCACCGCCTGGTCGGCGAACTCGAGCGGTGGGGCGCCCTGCTCCGCGTGCCGGACGGTCGATACCAGGTCGGCATCCGCCTGTGGGAGATCGGCCAGAACGCCGGCGTCCGACTCCGCGACATCGTCCACCCCCCGCTCCAGGACCTGTTCGACCTCACCCACGAGACCGTCCACTTCGTCGTGCGCCGCGGCACCGAGGTGATCTACGTCGATCGCATCTACGGCAGCCGACGCGTCCCCCGACTCGCGCGTGTCGGCAGCCGTCTGCCGCTGCATCCGACCGCGGTCGGGAAAGTCCTTCTGGCCTACCAGGATCCCTGGTTCCGAGAGACGTACCTCGCCAACTCCCTCGAACGCCATTCGCGGTTCACGATCACCGAACCGGCGCGCCTGGCCCGCGAACTCGACACCATCCGCGAGCAGGGCTACGCGAAGACGCAGGAGGAGATGGCGCTCGGGGCGTGCTCGGTCGCGATCCCGGTCCGCGCACCGAACGACGAGGTCGTCGCCGCGATCGGCGTGGTGCTCCCGAGCAACCGTTCGGCGGACATGGCCCGGTACCTGCCACCGCTGCGCGGCACCGGTGCCCGCCTCGAGAAGGTGTTCAAGGCGCTTCCGCAGTCCGTCGAACAGGCAATACGCAGTTTCTGGTTGGGCTGATTCCGTTCATCGGAAGGAATCGCTTGGTCCTGACACCGCCAGCGGTCAGAGTGTTCCGTGTCACAAGGAGGACGACATGGAGACCAACAGCACTGGGATGACCGGCCTCCTCGGCCGGGACGTCCGGGCTCACGTTCCGGGCGCCGCCGATGTACCCCACCTGATCGGAATGGACGCGGCACACGACCGCATCTGGCGCCGAGCGGAACCGCATCTTCGAGTGCGGGACAACGACTCTCACACGGTGTATGCGTTCGGCATCGCCCGCGCCCTGGTCGACCAGGTGCCGGGGGCGCGGCCCGAGATCGTGCTGCCGGCGATCCTGCTCCACGACATCGGCTGGTCGACGGTGCCGGAGGAACTGGTGCTGGAGGCGATCGCACCACGGCCGCGGCACCCGGAACTGGTCCGCGTCCACGAGATCGAGGGCGCCGCGATCGCACGGTCGATCCTCGCCGACCTCGGAACACCCGACGCCGACATCGACGAGATCACCGCGATCATCGACGGTCACGACAGCCGCCGCGAGGCCACGAGCCCCAGCGACGCGGTCGTCAAGGATGCCGACAAGCTCTGGCGGATCACCCCGCACGGGCTGGCGACCGTCGGCCGATGGTTCGGGCTCGCCCCGTCCGAGACGCTCCGGCTGGTGGGATCTCGCACCCACGCCCACTTGTGCACCGAGCCGGCCCGCGTGATGGCTCTCGCGTTCGCCGCGACCGCGTCGACCGACGTGTCACCGCATCTTCGCGAATTGTCTTCCGCAACAACGAATATCCCAGACACCGCGCTCTACGAGCACCCGACACCCCGAGTCCAGGAGTGAACATGTCCGCGCCGACGCAGAAGAGGACCGACACCGTCTCCACGAGTGGTTGCCCCGTCGACCACCACGGCTACGAACCGTTCGACATGAACGACCCGTTCTCGGCCTACGCCCGCCTCCGCTCGGCGGAGCCGGTCATGTTCGACGAGCGGATCGGCTGCTGGGTGGTCACCCGCTACGACGACATCAAGGCCGTCTTCGACAACTGGGAGATCTTCAGCAGCGAGAACGCGCAGGCACCGGTGCGTGAACGGGGGCCGCAGGCGAAGCAGATCATGAACGACGGCGGGTTCACCGCCTACTCCGGCCTGTCCGCCCGCAGGCCACCGGAGCACACACGCATCCGCAAGGCGACCTCGAAGGCGTTCACTCCGCGCCGCTACAAGGCGCTCGAGCCCTTCATCCGGGCGAACGTCGATCAGCAGCTGCGGGCCCTGCTCGCTCACGAGGACCGCCGCGGCGACCTGCTGCGCGACCTCGCCTACGACGTGCCGACCGTGACGATCCTGACTCTGATCGGCGCCGACACGAGCCAGGTCGACCAGTACAAGCGCTGGTCCGAGTCCCGCGCCGCGATGACGTGGGGCAATCTGAGCGACGAGCAGCAGATTCCGCACGCGCACAACCTGGTCGAATACTGGCAGGAGTGCCTGCGGCTGGTCGCCGACGCCCACGAGCGCGGGGGCGACAACCTCGTCGCCGACCTGGTGCGCGCCCAGCAGGAGGGCGCCGAGATCACCGACCACGAGATCGCGTCGGTCTGCTACAGCCTGCTGTTCGCGGGACACGAGACGACCACGACGCTGATCTCCAACACGCTGCGACTGCTGCTGGCCCACCGGGACCAGTGGGAGGCGCTGCGGGAGGATCCGAAGAAGATCCCGAAGGCCGTCGAAGAGGTGCTGCGCTACTCCCCCTCGATCGTCGCCTGGCGCCGAAAGGCACTCGAGGACACGATGATCGGCGAGACCCCGATTCCGGCCGGGTCCGAGATCCTGCTGGTGATGGGTTCCGCCAACCGGGACGAGTCGCAGTTCGCCGACCCCGAGATCTTCGACATCGCTCGGGACAATGCGCGCGAGCACCTCGCCTTCGGCTTCGGCCTGCACTACTGCCTGGGCAACATGCTCGCCAAGCTCCAGACCCGCATCGTCGTCGAGGAGGTGCTGAAGACGGCGCCGTTCCTCGAGCTCGTCGATCCCGACGCGATCACCTTCGGCGAGAACCTGTCGTTCCGGGCACCGACTGCGGTGCCGGTGCGGTGGGACGCGCCCGGCGACAGCGCGACCGACACGGAGGGCACCACCGATACCGCGTCGGCCCGGTACATCCAGTTCTTCGACGGCCCGCAGGAGCCGCAGCACGATCAGTTGGGCGGCAAGTGCGCCTCGCTGGTGTCGCTGACGGCGGCAGGCATGCCGGTGCCGCCCGGATTCGCGCTCACCACGATGCTCTACGACGACTTCATCGCGTCGGCCGGCATCGCCGACGAGATCCGTGAGCTGCTCGAGGGTCTCGATCCCGAGGACGTCTCCGGTGTGGACGCGGTCTCCGCACGGATCCGGGACGCGATCACCTCGCGACCCGTCCCGGAGCCGCTGCGACACTTGACGATCGAGGCGTACGAGCGGCTGCAGTCACGGTTCGACCACCCCGTGCCGGTGGCGGTGCGCTCGTCCGCGACCGCGGAGGACCTGCCCGACGCCAGCTTCGCCGGCCAGCAGGACACGTACCTGTGGCTCAACGGGATCGACGAGGTGCTCGAGCACATCCGGCGTTGCTGGGCGTCGCTCTACACCAGCCGCGCGATCACGTACCGGCTGAAGAACAACATCCCCGACGCCGGGCTCTCGATGGCCGTCGCGGTCCAGAAGATGGTGAGCGCCAAGGTCGCCGGCGTGGCGATGACGATGGACCCCACCAACGGGGACCGCTCGAAGATCACCGTCGACGCGTCGTACGGTGTCGGCGAGATGGTGGTCTCCGGTCAGGTCACCCCGGACAACATCGTGCTCGACAAGGTGATGCTGACCGTGGTGACCGAGACGATCGGCGACAAGCACGCCGAACTGGTCCCCGACCCCGTCTCGCACCGCCTCGTCGAGCGTGAGGTCGACGCCGACCGCCGCTCCTGCCGCAGCCTGACCGACGAGGAACTGAAGGCCGTCGCCGCGATCGCCAAACGCGCCGAGAAGCACTACGGATGCCCCCAGGACATCGAGTGGGCACTCGATGCCGACCTCCCGGACGGCGAGAACCTCCTGCTGCTGCAATCGCGCCCCGAAACCGTGTGGTCTGCAAAACCCGCTCAGGACAAGGCAACCGAGACCACCGCACCCGCTCGGCGGACCTTCGACATGAGCTCGATCAGCCGAGCCATGACCAAGCCACTCTCCGCCTGATCCGACCGCGCACTCCGCATACACATCCAGCACCCACCCCGCACTGCTTTCCTTCCAGAGGAACTCCCATGACGATGAAGTCCTTTCCGAGCCCCTTCGACCTCGAGACGCCCGCCGGCGCCGAGGGCTGGGAGGAGCTCTACCCGTACAACATGGTCTTCCAGCCGAACCGTCAGGACGTCGACGACGCCAAGTTCTGGTTCTGCGACAGCCAGCACTGGCCCACGGTGTTCAAGCCGTTCGAGACCATCGGCGGTGAGTTCGCCGTCAAGTGCCTGGGCCAGTACAACACCCGGCACCTGCTGATCCCGAACTCGAACGGCATCGAGTTCAAGATGCACCTCGGCTACCTGTACATGTCGCCGATCCCCGCTCCGGAGGAGGAGTTCGACAGGCGCGCCCTGTTGTTCGAGGAGCGCGCCGCCTACTACTACCAGAACTGGGAGTCGCTGCTCGAGAAGTGGCACAAGAAGGTTCGCCTGACGATCGACGAGATGAACGCGCTGTCGTTCGCGAAGCTGCCCGACATGGTGTCGATCGAGGACATTCGCTCGGGTAAGGCCAAGGACGGCACCGAGGTTCTGCTCGAGAACTACGACCGGCTGATCCAGCTCTGCTACCAGAACTGGCAGTACCACTTCGAGTTCCTCAACCTCGGGTACATCGCGTACCTCGACTTCTTCGGCTTCTGCAAGGAGGTGTTCCCGAACATCCCCGACCAGTCGATCGCGACGATGGTGCAGGGCGTCGACATGGAGCTGTTCCGGCCCGACGACGAACTCAAGAACCTCGCGAAGCTGGCCGTCGAGCTCGGA
This sequence comes from Prescottella soli, assembly GCF_040024445.1. Lineage (NCBI taxonomy): Bacteria > Bacillati > Actinomycetota > Actinomycetes > Mycobacteriales > Nocardiaceae > Rhodococcus > Rhodococcus (subgen. Prescottella) soli. The sequence continues at coordinate 4,411,191 of NZ_CP157276.1, read as the reverse complement.
CTGACGGACCTGTTCGACAACACCGACGACCCGGACGGCACCCTGGCCCGGATCGCGGCGGCTGCGGAGAACGGCGCCCGGTGGATCGCCCAGTACGAAGGCGCCCAGGATCCGTGGTTCAACTTCACCGTCGGCAACGGCTTCTACGGCCACGACAAGTACTGGATCGAGCACCAGGAACTGCCGCTCGGCTACATCGCCGACTACATCCGGCGCCTCGGCGAGGGGCAGGACATCATGCGCCCGGTCGCCGAACTCGCGGCCGAGCGCGACCGGATCGCCGAGGAGTACCGCGACCTGCTCGACGACGAGACGCGAGAGGCGTTCGACGCCAAGCTCGGACTGGCCCGCACCGCCTACCCGTACGTCGAGAACCACAACTTCTACATCGAGCACTGGACGATGGGCGTGTTCTGGCGCAAGGTCCGCGAGCTCTCCCGCATGCTGCACGAGGAAGGGTTCTGGCCCGAGGCGGACGACCTGCTGTACCTCAAGCGCGGCGAGGTCCGCGAAGCCCTGTTCGACCTCGCGACCGCATGGGCCGTCGGCGCCGAGCCGACCGGACCGCACTACTGGCCCGCCGAGATCGAACGCCGTCGAGGCATCATCGACGCGCTGAAGTCCCGCCGCCCGGAGCCGGCGCTCAACACTCCCCCGGAGTTCATCACCGAGCCGTTCACGAGCATGCTCTACGGAATCACCACCGAGCAGGTCCAGCAGTGGCTCAGCGACGACGACGAGTCCGGCGACAATCTCCGCGGCATGGCCGCGTCGCCGGGTGTCGTGGAAGGCATCGCCCGCGTCATCACCAGTTCGGACGAGCTGTCGCTCGTCCAGGACGGTGAGATCCTCGTCGCACCGGTGACCGCGCCGTCCTGGGGCCCGATCTTCGGGAAGATCAAGGCGACGGTGACCGACATCGGCGGCATGATGAGCCACGCCGCGATCGTGTGCCGCGAGTACGGTCTGCCGGCCGTGACCGGCACCGGATCCGCGTCGACCCAGATCAAGACCGGACAGCGACTGCACGTCGACGGCACCAAGGGTGTCGTCACGGTCTTGGGCGAGTGACATGCGAACCGTTCTGATCACCGGTGGCGCAGGCGGACTCGGCCGCGCATTCGCCGAAGGATTCGCCGACCGCGGCTACCGGGTGGCCGTCGCCGACATCGACGCCGACGGTGCAGAGGAGACCGCTCGACTGCTCCGCGAGCGCGGGGCCGAGGCGCTGTCGACCGCGGTGGACGTGACCTCGGTGGAGTCCACCGACGCGATGGCGGCCGCGGTCGCCGAGTTCGGTGGCGGCCACATCGACGTCCTCGTCAACAACGCCGCAATCTACGCCGCGGTGACCCGGTCCCCGTTCGAGGAGATCGACCCGGGCGAATGGGACCGCGTCATGGCGGTCAACCTCAAGGGTCCGTGGATGTGCGCGCGGGCCTGCAGCCCGTACCTGGCGGAGGGCGGGTCCGTCGTGAACCTTTCCTCCGCAACGATTCTCAGTGGATCGGCGCACTGGATGCACTACGTCGCATCGAAGGGCGGCGTCGTCGCACTGACCCGGGTGATGGCCAAGGAGTTGGGTTCACGGTCGATCACCGTCAACGCGATCGCTCCCGGCTTCACCCTCACCGAGGCGAGCTACGGACTGATGGAAGACGCCGAGAACTACGGCGTCGACCGCGGCGCGATCAAGCGGGCCAGCCGGCCCGACGACATCGTCGGAGCCGCGCTGTTCCTGACCGGTCCGGACAGCAAGTACATCACCGGCCAGACACTCGTCGTCGACGGCGGCCGACAGTTCATCTAGGAGGCGCAGCAATGCCCACAGTCACCTACACCGATCACGACGGCACCACCCGCGTCGTCGAAGGCGGCGTCGGCGACTCCGTCATGGAAGTCGCGATGCGCAACGGAGTCGCCGGAATCGTCGCCGAGTGCGGAGGCTCACTGTCCTGCGCGACGTGCCACGTCTTCGTCCGGCCGGACCAGTTCGGCGACCTGCCCGCGATGGACGACATGGAAGACGAGATGCTCTACGGCACGGCGGTGGACCGGCAGGACACCTCCCGACTGTCCTGCCAGGTCAAGCTCACGGACGGCATGGACCTGCACGTGGATACACCGGAAACACAGGTGTGACAATGGCTTCCGATTCTGCCCCCGCTACCGGCGGTGCCGACGGTGGACTGCTCATCGTCGGAGCGAGTCAGGCCGGCGTCCAGCTGGCCGGCTCGCTCCGGGCGCTCGGGTACGCCGCGCCGATCACGTTGCTGGGCGACGAGAACCACCGCCCCTACCAGCGGCCGGCACTGTCCAAGGAGTTCCTGCAGGGCCTGGTGTCCGCCGAATCGCTGATCTTCCGCAGCGCGGAATACTGGGACGAGCACAACATCTCGCTGGTCAAGGGTGAGCGCATCACCAGCGTCGAGCGCGGGCCCGACGGGTCGGGCGTCGCCGTCGCGGCGTCCGGCACGAGGTTCCCCTTCGATCGTCTGGCACTGACCGTCGGCGCCCGCGCTCGAACGATCGACGTGCCGGGCCACGACCTGGACGGGGTGCTGTACCTGCGCAACGCCGACGACGCCCTGGAGTTGCGCCGGCGCATGCCCGGCGCCACCGACGTCGTCGTCGTCGGCGGCGGGTTCATTGGGATCGAGGCGGCCGCGAGCGCACTGAAGATGGGCAAGAACGCGACGGTGCTCGAGGCCGGACCGCGCCTGGTCGGCCGGGCCGTCGGGCCGGAGACCTCCACGCATCTCCTCGAGGCACACCGCGAGCGTGGGATGCGAATCGAATTGGACGCCAAGGTAACCCGGATCGTGGGAGCAAACGGTGTCGTGACGGGCGTCGAGCTCGCCGACGGACGCGTCCTGCCCGCGCAGATCGTGCTCGTCGGCATCGGCGTCGTACCCAATGTCGAACTGGCTCAGTCGATGGGGCTCGTCTGCGACGACGGCGTCCGCGTCGACGAGTACGCGCTGGCCTCCGACGGCACCACCGTCGCCGTGGGTGACTGCGCGAACATGCCCAATCCCGTGCCGGGCGCAGACCCCGGCGACCGGATCCGCGTCGAGAGCGTCAACAACGCGATCGAACACGCCAAGATCGCCGCCTACTCGCTGACCGGCCGCCGCACCGAATACACCAGCATTCCGTGGTTCTGGTCGAACCAGGGCGATCTGAAACTGCAGATCGCGGGCCTGTCGACTGGATACGACACCACCGTCGCGCGCCGGGACGACGCGAAGGGCAAGTACACGGTCCTGTACTACCGCGCCGGACGCCTCGTCGCCGCGGACTGCATCAACAACCCGCTCGACTTCATGGCTGTGCGGAACGCGCTGGCGAAGGGCGCCCACATCCCGGCCGATCTCGCCGCCGATCCCGCGACGGCCCTCAAGACCATCACCACCGAGAGCGCGGATGTCCTCTCGGCTTCGACTCCACCCGAATCGAGGTAACGCGTCATGCGTACCCCCACCGCACACCCCATCGACACCTCGCCGATGGTCGTGGCGCCCGACGCCGGCACCGACCTGGACCCGATCTGGAAGTCGGTGGTACCCGAGTCCCGGGCCCGCGGCAACGACATCCACCTGCCCACGTCGTTCGCGTACGCCGAGCGCCTGTGCGACTGCTACCCGGAGGCGGACGCGCTCCTCGTCCGCGTCTCGATCCTGTTGCACGACACCGGATGGGGGCGTGTCGACGAATCGCGGATCCTCTCGGAGGGCTTCAGCGGCGACTGGCGCAAGGCCGCGATCCGCTACGAGCACGAGCGCCAGGGCTGCATCATCGCGCGCGAGGTGCTCCCGCCGCTGGGCTACGACGACGAGTTCGTCGAGCGCGTCTGCGAGATCATCGACGGCCACGACACGCGCCCGGACGCCAAGTCGCTCGAGGACGAACTGGTGCGCGACGCCGATCGGCTGTGGCGCTTCGCCCCCGTCGGCATCGCACTCGCCTCGTCCTGGTTCGGGATGACGCCCTCGGTGTACTGCGACCGACTCGAGAGCGAGATCCTGCCCGAACTGAAGACCGAAGCCGGATATCGGATCGCCGTCGCGGACCTCGATCGGTCCCGCGCGTTGTTGAAGACGGACGTGCTGCGATGACACCGACCGTGCCGAGCCGGGACCGGCGCGAGCTTCCCTACGCGCACGTCGACGATCTCTTCGTCGACGGCACCTGGGTCACGTCGACGAGCGACGGGCGCATCGACGTCGTCGACCCGGCCACCGAAGAGGTGTGGGGTTCGGTACCGAACGCCTCCGCTGACGACGTCGACGCGGCCGTCGATGCCGCCGACCGCGCCTTCCGCGGACCGGGGTGGTCGGAGCTGCGTCCGTCCGACCGCGCGCAGTATCTGCTGCGGATCGCGGACGAGATCGAGAAGCGGGCCGAGCTCATGTCGTGGACCACGACCCGGGAGAACGGCAGCCCGATCGCCGAAACCTCGGGCAGCGCAGCCAATGCCGCCGGCATCTTCCGCTACTTCGCGTCGCTGGCGCCGTACCTCGAGAGCGCCGATGTGCGGCCGTACCCCAACGGCCAGGGCACGACCGCCGTCTTCCGTGACCCGGTAGGGGTCTGTGCCCTCATCGCGCCGTGGAACTTTCCGATCAATCTCGTGGTCGCCAAGCTGGCGCCCGCACTGATGGCCGGCTGCACGACGGTGATCAAACCCGCCGAGTCCACGCCGCTGTCGATCCGGTTCGTCGTCGAGGCCGTCGCGGCCGCAGGCGTGCCCGCCGGGGTGGTGAACCTGGTGACCGGGACGGGCGCCGTGGGCGATCGCCTGGTGCGCCACCCCCTGGTCCGCAAGGTCGCGTTCACCGGGTCCACGGGCGTCGGCCGCAAGATCGCCGCGGCCTGCGGCGAACTGCTGCGGCCGGTCACGCTCGAACTCGGCGGGAAGTCGTCGGCGATCGTGCTCGAGGACGCCGACCTCGATGCCTTCTCGCAGGTGCTCATCCGCTCCTGCATGCGCAACACCGGCCAGACCTGCTACATCTCGACCAGGATCCTCGCGCCCGCGTCGCGCTACGACGAGGTCGTCGAGACCGTCACCCGGACCGTCGCGGCCGCAAAGCAGGGAGATCCCTTCGACGACGACACCGTCTTCGGACCGTCGGCGACGAAGGAGCAGTACGGGAAGGTCCTCGGCTACATCGCGGGTGCCCGCGCCGAGGGGGCCCGGGTCACCACCGGCGGCGACCGCGCCGACACGGACCGCGGATACTTCGTCCAGCCCACCGTCTTCGCCGACGTCACCGAGGGCATGACGATCGCCCGCGAGGAGGTCTTCGGACCGGTTGTCACGATCCTGCGGTACGACACCGTCGACGATGCCGTCCGGATCGCGAACGGCACCGAATTCGGTCTCGGTGGAATCGTCTTCTCCGCGGACGAGGATCGGGCCGCGGAGGTGGCACGCCGCATCGACACCGGATCGGTCGGGATCAACTTCTTCGCCTCCAACCACAGCGCGCCGTTCGGCGGACGCGGAGACTCCGGGCTGGGTGTCGAGTTCGGGATCGAGGGTCTCGACGCCTACCTCACGCCGCAGTCCGTCCACCGCCGGTCTCCCGCCCGGTGAGCGGGCGCCGGCGGCGGGAGCGCCGGCGTGACACGACCCACCCCCGTTCCGCCCAACGGGACACTGTGGGCGATCCGTCGCCTACAGTGTCCGCGTGGGTGAACATCAGGTGAACGGAATGAATCGGCGAACCTTCTTCGGAGCCGCGGGCGTCGGCGCCCTCGGAATCGCAGGACTCCCGCTCATCGGCGGTCGGTCGTGGAATCCGCTGGTGGGCCGGGCGATGGCCGCGCCGCTGCCCGCATCGATCGCCGGCACCACGCTCGAATCCGTCGCGGTCCCCCTCGGCACGAGCGGCTACCGCCGCCTCACCGCCGGACCCGGCTGGCCGCTGGTCGTCCGAAACGACCTCGCGGAGGCCAAGTCCGGCCGCGAGGACCGCCGCACGGCGCTCGCGTCGATGGTCCAGCTCACCGACGTCCATGTGGTCGACGCGCAGTCGCCCACGCGTTTCGAGTACGTCCACCCCTTCCAGGGCGCCGCGTTCCGCCCGCACGAGACCATGACCACCCAGGGCCTGGTCTCCCTGATCGATCGGGTGAACGCGCTGCGGATCGGTCCGCACACCCAGCGCGAGTTCGACGCGGTGATCACCACCGGCGACAACACCGACAACAAGGAGTTCGTCGAGCTGGGCTGGTTCCTCACGGCCCTCAACGGCGGCACCTTCACCCCCAACACCGGCGACCCCACTCGCTACGAGGGCGTGCAGAACTCGGGTGCCGACCTGTATTGGAACCCGGAGTCGTCGATCCAGGACATCTACAAGAAGGCCGGATTCCCGGAGATCCCCGGCCTGCTGACCGCCGCGCTCCAGCCCGTCACCAGCCCCGGTCTGAACACCAAGTGGTACTGCGTGTTCGGTAACCACGACGACTCCGTCGAGGGAACGCTCCCGAGCGGCATCCCGTTCCTCGAGCAGATGTACACGGGCGACAAGAAGTTCGAGGTGCCGGACTCCGCCGACCAGGCGGCGCGCATCTCGAGCGCCATGAGTTCCGACCCGACGGCCCTGCTCAACCTGCTGTCGGCGATCACCACCCCGCCGCGCACCGTCACGCCGGACGCGGGCCGCAAGCCGTTCACCCCGCGCGAGTTCATCGCCGCGCACCTCGACCCCGCCGCCACCGGCCCCGGCCCGATCGGCCACGGCTTCGCCCCCGACGCCGACGAGAGCGGCATCGGCTACTACACCTTCGAGATCGCGCCCGGCGTGATCGGCATCAGCATGGACTCGACCAACCGCGCCGGCCTGGTCGACGGCTCGCTCGGCGAGGAACAGTTCAAGTGGATCGAGCAGACCCTGCTGGCCGGCAGCAGCAAGTACTACGACACCAACGGCGCCCTGATCACGCAGGGCCGCGCCGACACCTACTTCGTCCTGTTCAGCCACCACACCAGCACGACGATGGCGAACACCCTCCCGGACCCCGAGCGCCCGCTCGAGCCCCGGATCAAGGGCGCACAGCTGGTGGATCTGCTGCACCGCTTCCCGAACGTCCTCGCCTGGGTCAACGGCCACACCCACGAGAACCGGATCACCCCGCAGGTCGGACGGACGCCGGAGCAGAGCTTCTGGGAGATCAACACCGCGTCGCACATCGACTTCCCGCAGCAGGGCCGCATCATCGAGGTGGTCGACAACGCGGACGGGACCGTCTCGCTGCTGACGACGCTGATCGAGGCCGACAGCCCGCACCAGGTCGACTACGACGACTTCTCACCCGCGGGCCTGGCGTCGATGTACCGGGAGTTCTCGTTCAACGACATCCACGCCGACCCGAAGCTGCTCGGCGGATCGCCGGACCACAACGTGGAACTGGTGCTCGCGACGCTGCGCTAGATCACCCCGGGAAGCTGAACCGGGTCTGCTCGTCAGGCTGCAAGGCCCGTCGTCACGCGTCCTCGTCGGACGCGTCACGACGGGCCTTGCCCCACTTCACGGCCTGGGTCAGCAGTTTCACGACCACGGCCAGCATCACCAGGTTGCCGACCATCATCACGCTCACGATCAACCGCGCCGTCTCGTCGACCGCGACGATGTCGCCGAACCCGACGGTCGCGAAGACCGTGAGCGTGAAGTAGAGCGCGTCGATCCGGCTGAGCGGTTCGCTGAACGCGTTCGGATCCACCTGCCCGAGCAGGAAGGTCGCGGTCGCCGAACCCAACAGATACACCGGCAGCGTCACGGCAAGCGCCTCGGCCGCACGCAGCGCCGGCGTGGGCGAGCGAACGATCTGACGCACCTGCCAGAAGCACAGCGCCGCAACGAGCAGCAGCCCGCCGACGAGGATCACGACGGCCCCCGCATTCGACAGGCGGTCCATCGGGAGAGCGAAGTAGGCGACCACCAGCAAGACGACGGTGAGGAAGGGCCGCAGCAGCGCGAGCCGCAGCAGTCGACGCCGCTCGTGCCGGTCCAGCCCTCGAAGCGGGTCGCCGTCGGACATTTGCCCCTCGCTTCCGCAGTCCCGCTGGCACAGCGGTCAGCCCGTTCTACCGCGAACACTCTACGTGACCTGCGACGACACACGGTACCGAGCGGCGCCGGACGCAGGTCTGTAACATTCAGATAACGACGCCGATGGCTGGAGGGGAGGAACCGCAGCTTCCGCTGCGTCCGGAGCCAGACCCCGAACAGTTCCTCGAGACCGCAACGGGAGGTGGACAGTGCGCAATTCGCTCGGGATTTCCGCGGGCTCTGCCGGAGTGTGCAGCGCACTCGTCACCACCGACGACACCGGCAGCCAATCCGTCGAGTACCGGACCATCTCCGCAGACCTGGACACCCACTCCGACGTCGGGGACCTGGCACTGTCCGCCATCGGGCTCATGACCACCCAGGTTCCCGACCGTAGGATCGAGCCCGACGCGATCGCCGTCGCCTACCGCACCGATCGCCAGGCCGCGGCGGTGCGATCCGCGGCCAAGACGCAACGCCAGGCGATTCGACTCGTGCCCGAGACCTTCGCCACCCTCGCCTACCTGCGGAGCACCGGACTGGTCGATCGGTACGACTGCGTCGCGATCGCGGACCTCGGCGCATCCGGGCTCACCGTCACGATCGTCGACCCGGCCGACGGCACCGTCAGTTTCAGCGACCGCACCTCCCGCGTCCGCGGTGAGACCGCCACCTCCGGACTCACCAACGGGATCGGTTCCCGGGTGGCGAAGTTCGTCGCCGACACCATCAGCCACGCCGATCGTCAGCCCGCCGCCGTCGTCGTGGTCGGTGGCGGCGGAAACATCCCCGACGTCGGCAAGGGTCTCGACGCCGCCTTCGACTGCGCGGTCATCGTCGTGCCCGAGCCCGAGGCCGCCACCGCCAAGGGTGCGGCGCTGCTGGCCGGATCGAATGCCCGACAGCAGTTCCCGGTGGTCACGGGGTCCGGCAGCCGCCTGTCCGCTCCCCTGATCGCGGCCTTCGTGCTGGGCGCTCTGATCGTCGGTTACGGCGTCCAGCAGATGATCCCGAACAGCGCGGAGAACTTCTCCCCCGCCGGCAGCCTCGTCGATACACCCAGCGAAAGCGCAACCTCCACCGTCGACTCCACGCCCTCCCTCGTGCAACCCGAGGAGACCGGGATCCCGTCCGTCGACCCGACCCCGACCTCGACGGTCCCGGCGCCCTCCGCGTCGGTGCCCCCGTCGACGTTCGCGACCACGACGCCGACCGTCACGACCACGTCACCGGCGCCGCCGCCGTCCAGCACCACACCCGAACCGCCGGAGACCACGAAGCAGGCGCGGCCGTGGATCCCGCCTCGGTGGCCGGAAGAGCCGAGCTGGCTCCCGGAGGATGCGACGCCGCCTCGGCTGCCGGGCTTCGACGTGCCCAGCTTCGACGTGCCGGACTTCGGCGATCTCGAGGATTTCGGCGACTTCGACGGACCTCACCGGCGACCGGACACGAGGCCGGGTTTCGCTCCGCCCCGACTACCGGACGTCCTTCCGGGTTTCGCCGGACCGAAGCCTCCCGAGCGCCGCTCCGCCGTCAGTCCCGGACCTGACTCACCGACACCGGAAGCCCCGGATTTGTCGCCGAGCTGAGCTGCGACGGCTGCGCGCCGCCCGCGATGAGATGGGCGCCGAGCGCGGCGATCATCACGCCGTTGTCCGTGCACAACCGCGGGCTCGGCACACGCAGCGTCAGACCCGCGGCCGCACAACGCTCCTCCGCGAGCGAGCGGATCCGCGAGTTCGCGGTCGCACCACCGCCCAGAACCAGCGTGTCCACGCCCACGTCCTGAGCCGCCCGCACTGCCTTCATCGTCAGCACGTCCGCGACGGACTCCTGGAAACCCGCGGCCACGTCGGCGACCGGAACCGGTTCGCCCGCACGCTGCTTCGCCTCGACGAACCGCGCGACCGCGGTCTTGAGCCCCGAGAACGAGAAGTCGTGACGTGCGTCCCGCGGACCGGTCATTCCACGAGGGAACGTGATGGCGTCCCGGTCGCCCTGCTGCGCAAGGCGATCGAGCGCGGGGCCACCCGGGAAGCCCAGGTCGAGCAGCCGAGCGACCTTGTCGAACGCCTCACCGGCCGCATCGTCGACGGTGGTGCCCAGCTCGACGATCGGTTTGTGCCCCAACTCCTCCACGTGCAGGAGGTGCGTGTGGCCGCCCGAGACGAGCAGCGCGACACACGGAGGCATCGGGCCGTGCTCGATGGTGTCGACAGCGACGTGGCCGCCGAGGTGATTGATCGCGTAGAACGGCACGCCCCACGCAGCCGCGTACGCCTTGGCCGCGGCGACGCCGACCAGCAGCGCGCCGGCGAGACCGGGTCCGATCGTCACCGCGATCGCGTCGGGCTTGTCGATCCCCGCGGACGCGAGTGCCCGCTTCATCGTCGGAACGATCGCCTCGAGATGCGCACGCGAGGCCACCTCGGGCACCACACCGCCGTAGCGGGCGTGCTGGTCGACGCTCGACGCCACCTCGTCGGCGAGCAGTTCGCAGCGGCCGTCACCGAGCCAACGAACGATGCCGACACCGGTCTCGTCGCACGAACTCTCGATACCCATCACGATCATGTCCGTCACTCCTTACCCGGTGCCGGGCGGCACATCGTGAATGCGTCCGCGCCGCTCGGCTGGTAGTACCGCTTCCTGGTGCCGACGATCTCGAAGCCCTCCCGCCGGTACAGCGCGATCGCCGGTTCGTTGTCGGTGCGGACCTCGAGGAACACCGGCCCGCCCCACTTGTCCGCCACCCGCAACAGCTCCGCGAGCAGTGCGCCGCCGATGCCGCCACGCTGCGCTGCCGGGTCGACGCCGATGGTGTGGACCTCGGCCTCCGGGTTCACACTCGTGCCCAGCAACGCGACCCCGGCGTAGCCGATGAGTGCGTCGGCCTCGTCGCGGGCCGCGAAGTAGTGGTTGTGGCCGCCCGCCAGCTCCGACCGGAACGCCTGCGCGCTCCACGGGTCGTCACCGGGGAAGAGGATCTGCTCGAGCTCCGCGCAGCGGTCGGCGTCCGCGTCGATCATCGGGACGATCCGAATGCTCATGCCCGTGGTCATTTGCGACGGTCCGCCAACTCCACCGCATCGGGTCGACGCAGGTACAGGGGCACCAGCGGCTCCGGCTCCACACCGACGCGCAGTGCCAGCGCCGCGACCGACACCAGACCGACCGGCGACGGCGTCTCCGCCGGCTCGACCGGCAGGTCGAACATGTCCACGTGCGACGCCGAACCGGCGATCACCTCCGACGGTGCCGCGTCGAGCTCCGACGGCTTGACCACCTCGGGACCCTCGACGCGCCGGCCGCCCGAGTAGCGGGCCCAGTACACCTCACGACGACGGGCGTCGGTCACCACCAACAGGTTCCGGTCACCCGCGACGTCCGCCGCGATCGCATCGAGGCTGCACACGCCGTGCACCGGGATGCTGAGCGCGTCACCGAACGCGGCACCGGTCGCCATCCCGACACGCAGGCCGGTGAACGGACCCGGACCCACCCCGACAACCACGGCATCGAGATCCGCAGGGGTGTGGCCCGACTCGGCGAGGCATTCGAGGATCTGCGGCGTCAGGACCTCTGCGTGCGCGCGGGCGTCGACGGTGACCCGCGTCGCGAGCGCCCGCGGGGCACCGGACTCGGATTCCCGGTCGAAGTGCACGACGCCCGCGGTGACCGCGGGAGTGGAGGTGTCGATGGCAAGCACAAGCACGGTAGTCCAGGCTACTCGGCCTGCCGTTACGTGCTGGACACCCACTCCCAACTGGCGGTGCGGACGTCGGATTCGGGTTCACGGCGCAGCCGCACCCGCAGGTGCCGGTCGGCCAGATGCTCCACGACGCCCTCACCCCACTCGACCACCACGACCGCGCTCGCGAGATCGGTGTCGAGGTCGAGTGCATCGAGCTGGTCGTGCATGTCCACAGCAGCATCGGCGGCCGCCGCCTCGTTCAATCGATACGCGTCGACGTGGACGAGCGCGACGGGGGCGCCACCGTCGGGTCGGGTGCCCGGTCGATGCTCGCGGGCGATGATGAACGTCGGCGACGTCACCCGGCCCTCGACGCCGAGACCGGCCGCGATGCCACGGGTCAGCGCGGTCTTGCCGGCCCCGAGAGGGCCGTCGAGCACGACGAGGTCGCCTGCCACCAGGCCGCGCGCCAGCGCGCGGCCCAGCGCCTCGGTGTCCTCCGTGGTGGGCAGCGTCGCACTGCCGCCGGTACGTGTGTCAGCCGACATCGGTCTGCTCCAGTTCGCCAGCCGGCGCTGCATTCTCGCGGTTCTCGCGGCTCGACACGGCGCGCCGGACCAACCGATCGATCGCATCGGAGGTTACCTGCGGGAACTCGAGCTCGACGAGATGGCCTGCGCCGCGAACCCGCACCAGCTCGGCCCGGGGCAGCGCCGCCGCGAGCGACCGCGAGCTCGGGAACGGAATGATCATGTCGGTGTCCCCGCACAGCACCAGCGCGGGAGTGTCGGCCAGCACCGGCAGCGCCTCGGATTCGTCGTGCAGTTCCAGGGATTCGAGGAAGTTGACGATCGTCACGACAGAGATGTCGTTGAGCATGGCCTCCGAAAACGCCACGAGCCGCGGGCTCACCTCGGTGCCGTACGACGCGGCCCGCAGGATCGGCGAGATGATCGCCCGCGCCGCGCCCCGTGCCTGCTGCACCATGCCCGGGGCGGTGCGCACCGCGAGCCGGAACGCGTCGATCACCGGGTTGTTCAGCGTGCGGCCCAGTCCCGACTTGTTGAGGCCGGCCGCCGTCGTCGCGAGCAACCCGACGCCGATCACCTTGTCGTCGAACAACTCCGGGAACTGACGGGCCATCGCCAGGATCGTCATGCCGCCCATCGAATGACCGACCAGCACCACCGGACCCGACGGCGCGACGGCGTCGATCACCGCCACGAGGTCGCGCCCCAACTGCGCGATGGTGCAGCTCTCGGGGTCCGGCATGCCGGACTCGCCGTGACCGCGCTGGTCGTAGAACACCATCCGAGCCGAGTCGCCCCACACCTGCTCGAGCTGTGTGCGCTGGAAATGCCACGACTCCATCCGCAGGCAGTACCCGTGCACGAAGATCACGGTCAGCGGCGCGTCCGCCGGGCCCACCTCGCGGACCAGCAGCGGCACGTCGTCCTCCGCCGGGACCACCCGGGTGCGATCACGGCGCATGAGTTCGAAGTCCTCGGATCCGTAGATCTCGGGTCCCCGCCGCGTCGTCGCGGCCTTCACCACGTTCAGTCCCGCGAGCGTGCCGATCGCGGCGACCCCCGCCACTCCTCCGAACAGGCCGAGCCTGTTCAGGAGGTTCACGACGTACCGCCCGGTCCTCCGACGTACGTGCGGACCGTCCGACCCCGCACCGAGGTGACCACCTCGTAGTGGATGGTGTCGAGGGCGTCCGCCCACTCCTGTGCGTGCGGTTCGCCGTGTTCGCCGTTACCGAAGAACACCGCGGTATCGCCCTCGCGGACCCCCGCGCCGTCCGGTCCGAGATCGACCACGAGCTGGTCCATGCAGACCCGGCCGATGCCCGGACGGCGGTCGTCGCCGAGCCACACGTCGAAGCGTCCACCCAGCGCACGCGGGATTCCGTCCGCGTACCCGACCGGCAGCAGCGCCACCGTCGTGTCGTGCGGGGCGACCCACGTGTGCCCGTAGGACACGCCGTCGCCTGCTGCCAACTTCTTCACCAGAGCCACCCTCGATCGGAACGTCATGACCGGCCGCAGGCCGAACGTCCCCAGATCCGGAACCGGAGACAGTCCGTATATCGCAATTCCGGGCCGAACCATGTCGAATCGCAGGTCGGAGCGGGTGAGGGTGGCTGCCGAGTTCGACAGATGCGCCGCCTCCGGCACCAGACCGAGGCGCTTCGCGTCGGCCAGCGCGCCGGTGAACCGTGCGCGCTGCTCGTCGATGACCGGGTGGTGCGGCTCGTCGGCGTGCGCAAGATGCGAGAAGACGCCCTTGAACCGGACGGCGCCCTCCGCCTCGACGCCCGCGAGGTCCTTCAGGAAGTCCGTCCATTCCTCGCGGGAGACGCCGTTCCGGTTGAGACCCGTGTCGACCTTGACCGTCACGGTCGCCGTGGTCCCCACTCGCCGGGCCGCCGCGACGACGGCCGCGAGGTGCCGCGGCGACGACAACCCCAGCTCGACCCCCGCAGCGATCGCCGGGGCGAAGTCGGAGTCGGCCGTGTGCAGCCACGACAGGACGGGCGCGGTGATCCCGGCGTTCTTGAGTTCGAGGCCCTCGGCGAGCGTCGTGACGCCCAGTTCGCGGGCGCCGGCCGCCAGCGCGGCCCGCGCGACTGGGACCGCGCCGTGGTTGTACGCGTCGGCCTTGACCACCGCCATGACCGCGGCGTCGCCGGCGTGCTCGCGCAGGATGCCGATGTTGTGTGCCACCGCGTCGAGATCGATCACCGCTTCGGCCTGGGGCGCCGCCGCCGGCGGCGGGGTATCCGCAGCGGTGGCGCTCATGGTCTCAGGGTCGGTGTCAGGCTCCTGCGCGGTAGTGGTCACGGCATTCGATCCTGCCACTCATCGGGGCGAAACCGTCCTGCGGGTACAACCCGACCAGTCACGATTCGGGTACATGCGAGCTCGGGAAGACGCGCAGGATCCGAATCGCGGACCGCAGGTGCGCGAGAAGCGTCGATGCGGAGATCGGCGCGAGCCCGGCATCGCCGACCTCCTCGGCGCCCTCCCGCGCGCCGAGATTGGCGGCCAGCGAGTGCGCTCGCGCGCCCGCCGCTGCGGCGAGCGCCGGTTCGAGCCCCGTCGCCATCAGCGCGCCGACGATGCCGGACAGCACGTCGCCCGAACCCGCCGTCGCCGCCCACGACGCGCCCGCGTCGTTGACGTGGACGCGACCGTGCGGATCGGCGATGACGGTCGCCCGACCCTTGAGCAGGACCGTCACACCCCACTCCGCCGCCAGCGCCCGCGTTGCCGCGACCCGGTCCGGGACGGGTGCGACCCGCGTGAGCCGCGCGAACTCACCGGCATGCGGGGTCAGCAGGGTCGGGGCGTTGCGCCCGCGCAACTCGTGCACCAGATCGGAATGCTCGGCCAGCAGGTTGAGACCGTCCGCGTCGACCAGGACCGGCACGTCGGCCGCGAGAATCGTCCGCAGTTCCTCCCGGGCGTCGGCGTCGGAACCGAGCCCCGGGCCGACCACCCACGCCTGCACCCGCCCGGCCGACGCGGGCGACGGCGCCGCCACCACCTCCGGCCAGTGCCCGACCACCTCGGCGGCGGCGCGACCCGCGTAGCGGACCATGCCCGCGGTCGACGTCACTGCTGCGCCCGACGTCAGCACCGCCGCGCCCGGATACCGCGCGCTGCCCGCGACGACTCCCACGACGCCTTGGGTGTACTTGTCGTCGGAGGCGCGCGGAACCGGCCACAACCGACCCACCTCCGCCGGGTCGAGCGCGGTCATGTCCGGATCCGGCAGCTCCAGACCGATCGGCACCAGTTCGACCCGCCCGCACCGGGCACCGGCGAGCACGTGGACAGGCTTGAGCGCGCCGAACGCGACCGTCACGGCGGCCGTGACCGCCGGGCCGTCGACGTCACCGGTGTCCGGGTCGACGCCGCTGGGCAGATCCACCGCGACGATCGGCGCGTCCAACTGCGCCACGATCGCGGCCGCGGCGGGACGCAACGGCCCCTTCCCGGAGATCCCGACGATGCCGTCGAGCACCAGGTCCAGATCGCCCGGGTCGGGTGACACGCGTCCGCCCGCAGCCGTCAACGCCGCGAGACCCGCTGCATGCGCGCGAGCCGGATCGAGCAGCACCGCGGTGACCGCCGCCCCACGGCGGCGGAGCATCGCCCCGGCCCACAACGCGTCGCCGCCGTTGTCGCCGGAACCCACCAGCAGGGTGACGTTGCGACCGGCCACTCCCCCGGTGCGTGCCCGCAACTCGTCGGCCGCGACCCGCGCCAGCCCGTACGCCGCCCGCCGCATCAGCGTGCCCTCGGGCAGGCTCGCGAGCAACGGCGCCTCGGCGGCCTTGACCTGCGTCGTCGTGTAGTAGTCCCGCATGTCTATTCGGCCGCCACCTGTCCCGCGATCATGAACAGGGCGCCGTTCGGATCCGCGACCTGGGCCATCCGGCCGTGCTCGGAGTCCCACGGTTCGCGCACCACGGCGCCGCCGAGCTCGGTGACCCGGGCGACGGCGTCGTCGGTGCTGTCCACCTGGACGAACATTTGCCAGTGCGACGGCACCTCCGCCGGCAGCGCCTTGCTCGCATCGAAGATGCCGGCCAGGTCGGCACCGTCGAACCGTCCTGTCGAATAACGGAATTCGTCGGTGTCGCTGAGCGTCGCGAGTTCCCAGCCGAAGACGTCCCGATAGAACGGCAGGGCCGCGTCGTAGTCCTTGGTGACCAGCTCGAACCACGCCGGCGCACCAGCCTCGCCGATCACCCCGAAGCCCTTGTGCTCGGCCGGCTGCCACGCACCGACCGCACCACCGGACGGGTCGCTGAACAGCGCCATCCGCCCCTGCGTCGGCACTGTCATCGGCTCCATCATCACCTGGCCGCCGGCACCGATGACCGCCTTCGCGGTGGCGTCGGCGTCGGCCGTGGCCAGATACGTCGTCCACACGTCGACATACGGATTGCCCGGCTGTCCGGCCATCAACCCGGCGACGGGCTTGCCATCCGAGAAGAACATCACGTAGCCGCCGTACTCCTCACCGGACGACTCGTGGGTCCAGCCGAAGAGATCGTCGTAGAACGCGGCGGCACGGTCGACATCGGAGGACTGCAGATCGATCCAGCACGGAGCGCCGACTGGCGCAGAATCACGGGTGGGCATGACAACTCCTCGCACGGTTCGAGGTCGGGAAGGTACCGAAGGGCACACTCGTGCTCAGACTACGCTGAAACCCATGAAGACACGCGTGAGCGCGCTGATTGCCGGAATCGCTTTGGCCGCAACCATTTCCGGATGTTCGACCGACACCGCAGCCGACGCGCCGACCGACTCGGACAAAGCTCTCACGGTCCAGGTCGCCAACATGGCGTACACGCCGGCGTCCGTCACGATCTCCGTGGGCCAGACCGTGACGTGGGTGTTCGACGACCGCGGCACCCCGCACGACGTCGTCGGACTCGGCGACGCGAAGTCCGTCCTGCGCAGCCCGCTGCTGACCTCGGGTACGTGGGAGTTCACGTTCACCGCGCCCGGCACCTACAACTACACATGCTCGCTGCATCCGGACATGCTCGGTGTGGTCAACGTGATCTGACCTGGCGTCGGACCACCGACCACACCGAGCAGTCGCCGGACTACTACTCGACCGTGACGGACTTCGCCAGGTTCCGCGGCTTGTCGACGTCCAGGCCGCGCGCCTGGGCGACCTCGGCCGCGAACACCTGCAGCGGCACCGTCGACAGCAGCGGCTGCAACAGCGTCGGCGCCGCCGGGATCTCGATGAGGTGATCGGCGTGCGCGCGCACTGCCTCGTCGCCCTCCTCGGCGATCACGATCGTCGTGGCACCACGAGCCTTGATCTCCTGGATGTTCGAGACCAGCTTCGAGTGCAGCACCGCGCGCCCCTTGGGCGACGGCATGATCACGATGACCGGCAGCCCCTCCTGGATCAGCGCGATCGGACCGTGCTTGAGCTCGCCCGCCGCGAAACCCTCGGCGTGCATGTACGCAAGCTCCTTGAGCTTGAGCGCACCCTCGAGCGCCACCGGGTAGCCCACGTGACGACCGAGGAAGAGCACCGCCGGGGACTGCGCGAACTTGCGCGCGAGTTCCCGCACCGACTCCACTTTCTCGAGCACCCGCGCCACCAGGTCCGGCATCGCGGCCAGGTCGGCGTACTCACGCGCGACCTCGTCGGGGTACTTGGTACCCCGCGCCTGCGCCAAGGCCAGTCCCACCAGGTAGTTCGCGGTCACCTGGGCGAGGAAGGCCTTGGTCGAGGCGACGGCGATCTCCGGACCGGCCCGCGTGTAGAGAACCGCGTCGGCCTCGCGCGGGATCTGCGCGCCGTTGGTGTTGCAGATCGCGAGCACGCGCGCCTTCTGGTCCTTCGCGTGCTTGACCGCCTCGAGCGTGTCCGCGGTCTCGCCGGACTGCGAGATGGCGACGACGAGCGTCGACCGGTCCAGCACCGGGTCGCGGTAACGGAACTCGCTGGCGAGCTCGACCTCGACGGGCAGCCGCGTCCAGTGCTCGATCGCGTACTTGGCGAGCAGCCCCGAGTGGTACGCGCTGCCGCACGCGACGACGAAGACCTTGTCGACGTCGCGCAGTTCCTGATCCGACAGACGCTGCTCGTCGAGCACGATGTGCCGGTCGACGAAGTGCCCGCGCAGGGTGTCGGCGACCGCGTCGGGCTGCTCCTGGATCTCCTTGAGCATGAAGTAGTCGTGGCCACCCTTCTCGGCGGCCTGCAGGTCCCAGTCGATCCGGAAGGCGCGGGTACGGTCGCTCGCATCGTTCCCGAAGAAGTCGGTGACCGAGTAACCGTCGGCGGTGATGACCACGACCTGGTCCTGGCCCAGCTCGATCGCATCGCGGGTGTGCTCGATGAACGCCGCGACGTCCGAGCCGACGAACATCTCGCCCTCGCCGACACCGACGACCAGCGGCGTCGACCGGCGGGCCGCGATGATCATGTCCGGGTGGTCGGCGTGCGTGAACACGAGCGTGAACGCGCCCTCGAGACGACGCAGCACCGACAGCGCGCTCTGCAGGAAGTCGCCCTTGGTGCGCCCCTCCTCGTACGCGCGGGCCACCAGATGGACTGCAACCTCGGAGTCGGTGTCGCTCAGCAGGTCGACCCCGGCGGCCTCGAGTTCGGCGCGCAGCGGCGCGAAGTTCTCGATGATGCCGTTGTGCACCACCGCGAGCTTTCCGCTCGCGTCGCGATGCGGATGCGCGTTGCGGTCGGTCGGCTTGCCGTGCGTCGCCCAGCGGGTGTGTCCCATGCCGGTGGTG
Source organism: Prescottella soli (assembly GCF_040024445.1). Classification (NCBI taxonomy): domain Bacteria; kingdom Bacillati; phylum Actinomycetota; class Actinomycetes; order Mycobacteriales; family Nocardiaceae; genus Rhodococcus; species Rhodococcus (subgen. Prescottella) soli. Next base: position 4,392,136 of record NZ_CP157276.1, on the reverse strand, counting down.
CCGACGAACGTGTCGCGGCCGACGTCGTCGAGTTCGGCCTGCAGGTTGGAGAGACGTCCGGCCTTGCGCTCGGTCTTCAGCACACCTTCGCCGTCGAGGATGGCGATGCCCGCGGAGTCGTAGCCGCGATATTCCATTCGCTGCAACGCCTCGACCACGACCCCCAGAGCCTGGCGGTGGCCTACGTAACCCACGATTCCGCACATGGTTCACCAGGGTACTTGGACGACCGTGCGGAGCGAACTCGGTCTGCTATCGGATAACGTCACAACTGTGGCGCAGACACCGAAGTCCCTGGTATCCAAGCTGTCCAAGCGTGGCCCGCACCGGGTTCTGCGCGGAGACCTCGCGCTCGCAGGCCAGCCGGGGGTGGTCTACACCCCCGCCGAGGGCTTCAATCTCCCCGCCGTCGCGTTCGCCCACGACTGGCTGGCCGGCGCCGCGAACTACGCCGATACGTTCCAGCACCTCGCCTCGTGGGGCATCGTCGTCGCCGCTCCGAGCACCGAACGCGGCCCCGTCCCCTCGCATCTCGGACTGGCCGCGGACCTCGGTACCGCCCTCGACATCTGCACGGGCGTGCGGCTCGGCCCCGGCCGGATCAGCGTCCACCCCGAGCGCGTCGCCTTCGCCGGTCACGGCATGGGTGCCGGCGTGGCCGTCCTCGCCGCCGCGCAGCAGGCCCGCGCGAAGGCGGTCGCCGCGCTGTTCCCGGCTCCGACGGCGCCGTCCGCGGTCACCGCGGCGGCCCGGGTCGAGGTGCCGGGGCTGATCCTCGCCGCCGCGAAGGACGTCGATTCGCTGAACAGCGATGCCCTCGCACTCGACGACGCGTGGAAGGGCGAGAGCCTGCTCCGCGTCGTCGACAAGGGCTCGAGCACGGGACTGGTCGAGGGCCGACGGCTGCTCGGTTTCCTCGGGGTCGGCGGCGCCGAGCGCCGGACGCAGCACGTGACTCGTGCGCTCCTCACCGGGTTCCTGCTGCGACACCTCACCGACGACAAGACGTACGCCGCGTTCTCGGATCCCGACGCCCACTTCCCCGGCGCCCATCCCGTGACGCGGGAGGACGAGGAGGGCGGCGAGCACACGGCCGACCCGCGGGACGCCGCCGCGCACCAAGCGGGCGCCCAGATCAGCCAGCTCCTGAGCCACTAGCTCACAGCGGTCCCGCCTCGGCGATCTCGACCCCCGCTCCGTCGGGTGCCGCTCCGTCGGGTGCCGGCGGCTCCGACCCCAACTCGGCCAGCGCCGGTTCCGCCGCGCCGCCTCTGCCCGTCGGCGGGCGCGCGCCGAGCGCCGGGTGTGCCGGCGGGGGCACCGCGGGCACACAGGACTCGACCGGCGGTTCCGTCGGCTGGAGTTCCACCGATTCCGGTTCCGAGGGTTGCTCCGTGGGGAGGTCCGCGGCCGGGAGTTCCTCTACCGGAGAGGGCATTTCGGACTCGGGCTCAGGCTCGGGGCAGTCGTCGTCGACGGTTGGTTCCGCGACAGACACCGGCGGTACTGGCGGCGGGGCGGACGCCGGGTACTCCTCGGGAACCGGATCGCGGCCCGCCGGGGCACCGTCGCAGCAGGGCTCCCGATCGAGGTTCAGGCTGCACCCGGCACCGGCCTGCTCGGTCGGCTCCGCCGCCGCGGCCGCCTCCCGGACGAGGTCACCGACCGTGTCGACCACGGCGAGCGCGACGTCCGCCACCACACCGACGATCGCACCGACCGCCCGCACGGTGCCCTCGACGACGAGACCGTCGAGGGCGAGTGATCCGCCTCCCACGAGCGAACCGGGCGTCGGAGACACCGGTCCGACACCGGGCGGTGCGCCGAGACCGGTCAGGCTCGTGCCGCCGGCCGGCGACGTCGTCCCCACCGCCCCGCCGGGGACGACGCCGGCCGGAGCCGCGGGCGATTCACGGCAGACGGCGGGCGGGGCGGCAGTCGGGCCGCCACAGTCCCCGACGACCAGCGGGCCGGGAACCGGAAACGCGCTGTCGTCGATCTGCCCGAATACGCACGCGAGATTCCGGTAGGCGTCGTCGACCGCCGTCGCCGTCGCGTCGCACAGCGCCGTGAAGGCGCTCACCGTGTCCCGTACGTGCGGGAGGAACAGATCCGTCAGCGAGTCCGCACACGCCGCGCCCGACATCGCCGTGTCGATCTGTTCCGGCGTGAGGCCTCCGGCCCGGGACGCATCGCGCGCGCCCACCCAGTCCGCCTTCCGCGTCACGGCCTCGCGCAGGGTCCTCGAGGTCTCGACGAGCGCGCACCGCACCTCGGCGACGTTGCTGCCCACCAGATCCGCCCGCGCGAGGTGCGCGCCCAGATGCTCGCGCGCGCGATCGGCATCCGCACCGGCCCACGACTCCTCGAGAGCTTGAACCACGGCATCCTGGTCGTCGAACCGATCGTCGAGGTCGGCCGCCACCCTCGTCAGCACCTCGATGTCCGCGTCCAGCGCGCCGAGATCGATGCCCCGCTGCTCGAAGTAGCGTGCCTCGACGTCCTCGTACGTGGGCAAGCGGTCGCCCGTCGCCGACCGCTCGGCGACGGCGGCGGCGCGGGGCAGGTAGAGGGCGAAGTATCGGAGGACGGCCGCGCCGGCGTCGAGGATCGTCTCCACTACGGGCCACCGAGTACGACGACGTTCCCCGCCGTCACCGCGTCCTGACGGTCGTAGGCGTCGGCGGTGGCGGTGAGCGCCCGGCCCGTCGCGTCGGACGCGACGGCCCACGCCCCGATCGCGCGGGCCAACCGCAGGTAGCCCTCGCGAATGGCCCGCTCCCGGGCGGCGGTCCCGGCGCCGACCGGCCCGAACGCGCACGCGGCCACCGCATGCGCAGACTCCCCGAGTGGCACCGCTTCCGCCTGCAACGCACGCGCCGCCGCCCGCACCCTCGCGACATCGATCGAGACCACGTCTGCCATCGGTTCCGCCCTTCGCGCTGTCGATTCGGCTCCTTCGTCCTCTTCGACGCACACGGCGGCCCAACGGTTCCGTGAGGTTCCGGGCCGTCTCCGGTTAGGCGGACGCCACCTTCTCCGCGAGGGTCTCGGCGATGCGCTGGGCCGTTTCGGCGTCCGCGGCCTCGACCATCACCCGCACCAGCTGCTCGGTTCCCGACGGACGCAGCAGAACCCGTCCGGTGTCGCCGAGTTCGGACTCCGCCGCACCGATCGCGGCCTGGACCTGCGGCGCCGCCGCGACCGCCGCCTTGTCCGCGACGCGGACGTTGATCAGCACCTGCGGCAGCGACGTCATCGCGCCGGCGAGCTCCGCGAGCGAACGGCCGGTCACCGCCATGCGGCCCATCAGGCGCAGGCCGGTGAGGACGCCGTCACCGGTCGTTCCGTGGCCCGGCAGCACGACGTGGCCCGACTGCTCGCCGCCGAGGCTGAATCCGCCCGCGCGCAGTTCCTCGAGCACGTAGCGGTCACCGACCGCCGTGGTCCGCACCGAGATCCCGGCCTGGCGCATCGCGATGTGCAGTCCGAGATTGCTCATCACCGTCGCGACGAGCGTGTTGTCGACCAGCTCACCGGAATCGCGCATGCCGATCGCGAGGACGGTCATGATCGCGTCACCGTCGACGACGGCACCGGTCGCGTCCACCGCGAGGCATCGATCGGCGTCCCCGTCGTGCGCCAGGCCGATGTCCGCGCCGTGTTCGACCACCGCGCGCTGCAGCGCCCCGAGGTGTGTCGATCCGCAGCCGTCGTTGATGTTGAGGCCGTCCGGCTCGGCGTTGATCGCGATCACCGTCGCGCCGGCGGCGCGGTAGGCCTCCGGGGCAACCGTGGAGGCGGCGCCGTGCGCGCAGTCGACCACCACGGTGAGCCCGTCGAGGCGGGTGTCGAGTGCGCCCGCGAGGTGGGCCAGGTAACGGCTGGTGGCGTCGAAGGCGACGTCGACCCGGCCGATGCCCGCGCCGGTGGGACGACGCGTCGGGCCGGCCGTGATCGCGGCCTCGATGCGGTCCTCGATGTCGTCGTCGAGCTTGTGCCCACCGGCCGCGAAGATCTTGATGCCGTTGTCGGGCATGGGGTTGTGCGATGCGGAGATCATCACACCGAGCGCGGCGCCGTACGCACCGGTCAGGTAAGCGACCGCCGGCGTGGGCAGGATTCCGACGAGGATCACGTCGACACCGGATGCGGTCAGTCCTGCAGTGACGGCGGCCTCGAGCATCTCGCCGCTCGCCCTCGGGTCTCGGCCGACGACCGCGAGGGGCCGCTCCTTCTCGGAGCCCTGCTGAGCGAGCACCTCGGCCGCAGCCGCGGCCACCTTCAAGGCCAGCTCGGCGGTCAGCTCGGCATTCGCCAAGCCCCGCACGCCGTCCGTGCCGAACATACGACCCATGTGAATCCGATCCCTCGCAATCCGGGTTGTCGATCCGTAAGCATCCAGGTAAAGCACGAAAGCAGGCGTCCGGTAGCGAAGAGCTCTACGAACGCCTGCTCTCGTGGAAGAACAGGTGCCGGAGCCGACACGGATGTCGGCTCCGGCGACACATCAGCGCTTGGAGTACTGAGATGCCTTGCGGGCCTTCTTCAGGCCGTACTTCTTACGCTCGACGGCGCGAGCGTCACGCGTCAGGAAGCCGGCGCGCTTGAGCGCGGGGCGATCCTCGGCGGTGACCTCGATCAGAGCGCGGGCGATGGCGAGACGCAGCGCGCCTGCCTGACCCGAGGGGCCGCCACCGGTCAGGAGGGCGGTGATGTCGAACGACTCGGTGCGCTCGACCATGACCAGCGGAGCCTTGATGAGCTGCTGGTGCACCTTGTTCGGGAAGTAATCCTCGAGGGTGCGGCCGTTCAGCTTGAACTCACCGGTGCCGGGGGTCAGACGGACGCGGACGACCGCCTCCTTACGACGGCCGACGGTCTGAACCGGACGATCGATGACGATCGGAGCCTGCGGAGCAGCCTCGTACGACTCGACGACCTCGGTCTCGGTGGTGTACTCCGAGACGTCGTCTGCCACGGCCTCGACAGCCTCGACGGCCTCGTTGAAGTCTTCGTTGCTCACTGGGCGACCTGCTTGATCTCGAACGGCACCGGCTGCTGCGCGGCGTGGGGGTGGGTCGGGCCTGCGTAGACCTTCAGCTTGCCCGCGATGGCGCGGCCCAGCTTGTTCTTCGGGAGCATGCCGGTGACGGCCTTCTCCACCAGGCGATCGGGGTTCTTCTCGAGAACCTCGCCGACCGAACGGGACTTCAGGCCACCCGGGTGTCCGGAGTGGTGGTACAGGAACTTGTCCGTACGCTTGTTGCCGCTGATGGCAACCTTGTCGGCATTGATGATGACGACGAAGTCGCCGCCGTCAACGTGCGGTGCAAAGGTGGGCTTGTGCTTGCCGCGGAGCAGGTTGGCTGCCTGCACGGCAAGGCGACCGAGCACCACGTCAGTGGCGTCGATGACGTGCCAGGTACGGGTCACGTCTCCGGCCTTCGGGGAATACGTAGGCACAGAACTTCCTCGTCTGTTCGTTTCTGCTGCTGACCGGGCGTGCAGCACGGTCCGTTCCCGGCGGCCAGTTGAGACCCGGGAACGACTTCTCACCACGCACGAGAGCGAGGCGAGAGACGGCACGCCGACGTAGAACGATACCGGCTCGGGTCGACCAGGGTCAAAAGTGCCCGCTATCCAGCGAGCGCGTCCGCGAGGCGTTCGACGGCCCACGTCAGGTCCTCACGACTGATCACGAGCGGCGGCGCGATCCGGATCGTGCCCTCGTGGGCGTCCTTCGCGAGAACCCGCCGGGCCAGCAGGCGCTCGCAGATCACGCGGGCCGGCGGCTGCCCTTGCGTCAGCTGGACGCCGGCCCACAGGCCCCGGCCGCGCACCTCCGCCACCCGGTCGGCGGGCAACTGTCCCAGCATCTCGTGCAGGTACGCCCCGAGTTCTCGGCTGCGCCGCTGGTAGATGCCGGTCTCGAGGAGGCGGACGACGCCGCTGCCGACCGCGCATGCCAGCGGGTTACCCCCGAACGTGCTGCCGTGCTGGCCCGGATGGATGACGTCCATGACATCGCGATCGGCGACCACGGCGGACACCGGGACGATCCCGCCGCCGAGCGCCTTCCCCAGGATGTAGACGTCGGGGACGACGCTCTCGCGGTCGCACGCGAACGTGTCCCCGGTCCGGCCCAGTCCGCTCTGGATCTCGTCGGCCAGCATCAGGATGCCGTGGTCGTCGCACAGCCTCCGCACACCCGCGAGGTAACCGTCCGGGGGCACCAGGACACCCGCCTCGCCCTGGATCGGTTCGACGAGAACCGCGACGGTGTTGTCGGTGATCGCATCCGCCAGCGCGACGAGGCTGCCGTACTCGACCGACGGGAATCCCGGCGGGAACGGACCGAAGCCACCGCGCGCGTCCGGATCCGACGAGAAACCGACGATCCCGATCGTGCGGCCGTGGAAGTTGCCGGCGCACGTGACGATCTCAGCCCGGTCGTCGGGAACACCCTTGACGTCGTAGCCCCACTTACGCGCGAGTTTGAGCGCGGTCTCCACGGCCTCCGCGCCGGTGTTCATCGGCAGCACCGCATCCTTGCGGCACAGCCGGGCGACGTCGGCACAGAACTCGGCGAACCGGTCGTGCTGGAATGCGCGGCTGGTGAGCGCGAGCCGACCGATCTGCACGCGCGCGATCTCGACCAGTTCCGGGTGGGAGTGGCCGAAGTTCAGCGCCGAGTAGCCGGCGAGCACGTCGAGATAGTCGATGCCGTCGATGCCGCGCACCCAGGCACCGCAGCCCGACGTGATCACGACCGGGAGTGGGCTGTAGTTGTGCGCGCTGCGCGCGTCGGCCCGCGAGAGTTCCGCCGTGGTATCGGCCGTGACCGGCACGAGTTCCGCATCGAGGTGATGTCCAGCCGTCATATCGTCCGCCTCCCGGCTCGGCGCCACGCGCCACCGCTTTCGGGTCAGGCCAGTATCCGCCGACCCGCAGTCGGCGGCAATCGTTCTCGGGGGTGGATACGCGTGTGCCCCGACGGCTCTCCTCCGTCGGGGCACACGCTGTCTGGCGTAGTAGGACTACGTCTGCCAGCTGTTGGCAGCGGCGGTGTTCACCTGCTGCATGTCCGCATTGCCCTGCCCGACGACACGACCGACGGCATCGAGAATCTGGTTGAGCTCGAGCGCCGACGAGTCCCACTGGGCCTGCTGCGCCTGGTAGGCCTCGGAGGCCGAGCCCTCCCACTCCGCGACCATCGGCGCGATGTGGGCCTTGAGGTCGTCGAGCTTGCCGTTCATCTCGGCCTGGATCTGATCGATCCGAGCCTTGAGCTGCTCGATCTGCGCGAACGAATAACGCATGGTCATGACTGACTGCTCCTGTCGGTACTGGTCTGGGAATTCGGGCGATCGAGATGATCAGCCCATGTTCAGGCTGCTCGCGACGTTGTTGAGTGAGCTCGTGTGATCCTGCTGCGCGGCGTCGTACGAGACGCTGTTCGACTTGATGTTCTCGCTGATGTTCTGGAGTGCCTGATTGAGCTTGGTCGAGTTGGCGTCCCACCCCTCCATGAGGTTCTGGAACGCGATGGCTGCGGAGCCCTCCCAGCCACCACGGATAGCGTCGACCTCGCCCTTGAGCGTGCTCAGCAGACCCTGGATCTCACTCCGCACGTCGCTGACGCGACGCGAGGTGGCCTCCATTGTCTCGACGGTGGTCTTCATCTGATCGCTCACTTCGACTCCTTCGGATGCACTCGGATGCGCTCGGCATCGTCGTCCCACTTCCGCGTCCCGCCACCGATCCCCCCAGGGACTCGTCGCAGCCAGTTCGCGCCTACATCTGGTTGGACGCACGCATGCGCCGATTCGGTTCCATCCATCCCGGAACTTTTTCCGGGGACGGCGTTCTCAGGCCGCACCCACCTCGACGCTGCGGACGGCCTGCTCGCAATCCGCCGCCAACGCGTCCCACTCACCGTCCCGGAACTGGCAGCCCACGCTCACTTGCACGCCGTCCTCGACGAGGACGTGCCAGCGGACGCGTGATCGGTCGTCCGGCGACTCCACGTACGAGATCCCCCGCCGGCCGGCGAACTCGGCGTCCGGGTCGAACTCAGAGAAGGGACCGTCGGGACCGCGGTCGCCGATCCGACGCGCGAGCGCACGCGCCACCTCGGCCTGGTCCGAGCCCGCGGCGACGTCGGTGGGAACGAGAACGATGCGGCGCCCGCTGACCCCCGTGGGCGTCAGATCGAGGCGACCCGGTTTGATCTCCGGACTCCACCGGTCCGGCAGTTGCACGCTCACTGGCCCGATTTCGAAGCGCCGCAACGGTTCAGCGACGTCGGAGACGCGCGTTCGGGTCCACGGCTGCCACACCGCGAGGGCGGTGCCGACGACCGCCGCCACGACGAGGACGCCGACTGTCGCGAGGACGGTGCGCCCCTGTCCGCGCCGCGGGGTGGTCGGAGCGTGATCGAGCCACGCGGCGGCAGCTTCGTTCCCCTCGTCCGGCGCGACGGCCGCCGCCGTGGGCCGGCGCACCAGATCCACATCCGCGACGACCACGACCGTCGATTCGATTCCGGCGGTGAGAGTCTTGGCGAGCTCGGGGTCTTCCGCACCGCTGACGAGCACGACCTCGACCGGCTGCTCACCGGCGACCGTGCGCACCAATCGGTCGAGCACGACGACGCGGTCAGGATGGTCACGGAGATCGAGACTGCCGGTGTCCGATGCGAGTTCGCACGCAACCACGGCCGGCTCGCCGCGGTCGCCCCGCTCGACCAGGCTGGCGGCGGTCCACAGCGGCGCGCACTCGAGGACCACCCAACGCGCGCAGCCCTCAGGGGCCGGCACCGCGAGTGCCACCGGCACGAGCGACACCGTGTGGGCGAATCGGCGCGCGGCCGACTCGAGCACGCCACGCCGGAACGATCCCCAGTGGGACGGGTAGGTCACGGTCACAGCGGCAACGAATCCCGTTCCCCTCGTTCCCGTTCCGAGTGCACGATGGAGCGACGCCGCGAGGATGTCGACGGTGGCGACCGGCCGGGCCCCGACGAGGACGTACCGGTCGTCGATGCACTCGAGGCAGTGCCCGATCGACTCGTCCGGCACCCGGACGACCCCGGACGGGGACGCCACCCAGACCGCGCCGTCGGCGAGGTGCAGGCTCGCCGCGGTCACAACTGCGGCAACCACGCGAGCTGAACCAGGGAGGTTCCGCTCCGGGCGACGAAAGTGCCGCGTCCCGGTGGCTGCTCGCTGGGCCGGACCGTGCCGATCAGGTTGCCCTCGTCCCGGCTGCCGCTCATCACCATGCCGGCCGGCACGAGGTCGCGCATCCGCGCGATCACCGGTTCGTAGAGCGCCCGTGACGCGCCACCGGACCGTCTGGCGACGATCAGGTGCAGGCCGAGGTCCTTCGCGTGCGCGAGGTAGTCGAGCAGCGGGGTCAACGGATTGCCGCTCGACGTCGCGACGAGGTCGTAGTCGTCGACGACGACGTAGATCTCCGGGCCCGACCACCAGGACCGCTCCCGCAGCTGCTGCTGCGTGGTGTCCGGTCCGGGCATGCGGCTCGCGAGGATGCCCGCGAGATCGTTCATCATCGTCGTGAACGTCGTTGCCGAGGCCGCGTATCCGGCCAGGTGATCGCCCTCGACCACCCCGAGCATGGTGCGCCGGTAGTCGCCGATGATCAGCTTCGCCTGCTGCGGCGTGTTCGACTCCATCAGCCCGAGGCAGATTCCGCGCAGCAGCGTCGTCTTGCCGCACGCGCTGTCACCGAACACGAGGAAGTGCGCCTGATCCGCGAAATCGAGGTAGACCGGCGCGAGTTCGGCCTCGTCGATGCCGATCGGCACCGACAGGCACGCCCCACCCGGTGCGACGGGAGCCGGCCAGTGCCCCGCGGCGGCCGCGAGCACGTCCTCCCGCGGAATCCGATCGGGCAGCATCCGCACCAGTGGTGCCCCCGGACCGGAGCGAGCGGCCCCGAGGTGGGCGACGGCACCGGCCACCCCGGAACCGAGATCGTCGGTGCGGCAGACCCCGTCGAGCCGGGGCAGGGCGACGAGCAGGTGCAGTCCCTCACGGGTGATACCGCGCCCCGGTCGCCCGGACGGGACCAGCATCGCCTTCGCGCGGCCGACATCGGAGTCCGCCGGATCACCCAACCGCAGTTCGATTCTCGTACCGAGCTGATCCTTGAGCGCGGGCCGGATGTCGGCCCAGCGCGGAGTCGCCAGCACCACGTGCACGCCGAACGAGAGTCCCTGCCCGGCAAGGGCACTGATCTGCGCTTCGAGCGCCTCGAAATCCTGCCGGATGCTCGGCCAGCCGTCGATGACGAGGAAGGCATCCCCGAACGGGTCCTCCGCCGCGCCCGCCGCCGCGGGCCCCTCGCCGCCGCCGCGGAGGCGCCGGAAGTCCGCCATCGACTCGATGCCGAGCTCCCGGAAGCGTCGCTCCCGCTGACGCACCAGGGTCGCCATCTCGGCCACCGTGCGCCGCACCAGGTCGACGTCGAGTCGGTTCGCGACCGAACCGACGTGCGGGAGACCCGCCAGACCCGACAGCGTGCCGCCACCGAAGTCGAGGCAGTAGAACTGCACCTGTCGCGGCGAATGCGTGGCCGCCATCGACATGATGAGCGTCCGCAGCAGCGTCGACTTGCCGGACTGCGGACCACCCACGACGGCTACGTTGCCGGTCGCCCCCGACAGGTCGGTCACCAGCAGGTCCCGACGCTGGTCGAACGGTCGATCGATCACGCCGATCGGCGCCCGCAGCGAACTCACCGCGGGAACCGATTCCGTGACGGCGGCGGGCGGCAGGATCTGGTCGAGCGTCGGCGCGACGTCGAGCGGCGGCAGCCACACCTCGTGCGCGGCCGGCCCCCGTCCGCGGATGCGATCGACGAGGACCTCGAGGACGGAGCGCTGGTCGCCGTCACTGGCGGGCACCGGATCCGGTTCGATCGGGACCACCGGTTCCTCGAACGCGGGCAGGGCGACCGGCGACGCGGTGAACGGGCGCGGTCGCAGGTCGAGGTTCGGCACGTTCCCACCCGTGGATCGACGGACCCGCTCGCTCTCGTAGGGGCCGGAGACGTACGAGGCCTGGAAGCGCACGATCTCCGCGGAATCGCACTTGAGGTAGCCGGCGCCGGGCGATGCCGGCAGGTGGTAGGCGTCGGGCACGCCGAGCACGGTCCGGGACTCGTTGGCCGAGAACGTCTTCAGACCGATCCGGTAGGACAGGTGGCTGTCGAGACCGCGCAGCTTGCCCTCCTCGAGCCGCTGGCTCGCGAGCAACAGGTGCATGTGCAGCGAGCGACCGAGGCGACCGATCGCCACGAACAGCTCGGCGAACTCGGGCTGCTGGCTGAGCAGTTCGGAGAACTCGTCCACCACGATGAACAGGGCCGGCAGCGGCGCCAGATCCGCGCCCGCGCTGCGCGCCTTCTCGTAGTCGGTGACGTTGGCGAAGTTGCCGGCGGCCCGGAGCAGTTCCTGCCGCCGATTCATCTCACCGGCGAGCGCGTCCTTCATGCGATCCACCATCGCCAGCTCCTCGGCGAGGTTGGTGATGACCGCGGCCACGTGCGGCGCGTCCTCGAGACCCAGGAAGGTCGCACCGCCCTTGAAGTCGACGAGGACCAGGTTCAGCGCGTCGGGAGAGTGGGTCGCGAGCAGACCCAGCACCAGGGTGCGCAGGAACTCCGACTTGCCGGATCCGGTGGCGCCGATGCACAGACCGTGCGGGCCCATGCCGTTCTCGGCCGCCTCCTTGAGATCCAGTTCGACGGGACCGCCGTCGACCCCGACACCGATCGGGACGCGGAGCCGATCGCGGCCGTGCCTCGGCACCCACCCCTGGACGGGATCGAAGCGGCCGACGTCGCCCAGCCCGAGCAGACGATTCCACCCCGTCGCGACCGGTGCGCCGTCGTCGTCGCCCGTGTCGGTCGCGGTGCGGGCGGCGATCCGGAACGGTGCGAGTCGCCGGGCCGCGGACAGCGCCTCCTGCGGCGTCAGCGCGTCCGCGGTCGCGAACGTCTCGACCCCCGCACCGCTCCGCGCACCGAGCGCACCGTCCGTCGTCACGAGCTGCAGACCGCGGGTGGCCGTGAGCCGCGGGCAGTGTCCGCTCAGGTCGAGCAGCGTCACCGAATCCAGTCCGCCGTCCGTGACGAGGCCGCTGTCGCCTTCGAGGATCCCCCCGTCGATCACCACCACGATCTGCGGCACCCCCGGGGTCGGGGGCGCGCTCCGCGAGAAACGTCCGCGCATCGAGAACTGCTGTCCCAGAGCTGATTCGAGTTCGATCACCGACCCGTACATCATCCGCGCGGGCCCCACACCGTCGGACATGTCCGGGTGCTGCGCGTGCGGCAGCCACTTGACCCAGTCCCACTCCGCGGCGGTGTCGGGTCCGCACACCACCGCGATCTGCAGCTGATCGGGTCCGTGGAACGTGCACAGTTGCACCAGCATCGCCCGGACCAGTCCGCGCGCCCCCGCCCTGTCACCGTCGACGGATATCGCCGCGAACCCACGCAACGACACCGCCGTCGGCAGGTCCGCCACCACCGAATGGGCACGCACGAACCGGCGCAACGACACCGCGGCCACCGGCTCGAGATCCTCGACCGGCCCGGTCTCCGGTGGGATCAGCCGGGTCGCGAGGCGCTGACTGCCCCGACCGACCCGCACGTGGCCGTAGTCGGGGTCGGTGGTGCGCCGCTCCCACATCCGGACCGTTCCGGTCAGCGTCCACAGCGTCCCCGGGTCCGGATGGCTCCACTCGAGCGCCTTGCGCTGCTGCGTCCCGGTGTCGAGGGCGTCGCGCCGCAGTTGGTCGAGGTAGCGCAGGTAGTCCTTGCGGTCCTCGTTCGCCTCGGCCGCCTTCGGTCCGCCGCCGCGACCCGAGCCCGCGAGCATGCCGACCATCGACACCAACATCATCACCGGGAACATCAGTGACATCGGGTTCGTGGCCATGCCGGAGGTGAACATCAGCGCCGTCATGCCGACCATGGCGGCGACCATGACGAGCGGCAACAGCTTGGTCATCAGGTTGCCGGGTGTGATCCGGGGAATCTCAGGCGGCGTCTGGAGGCTCACCTCGCCGCCCGGCGTGCGCGGAGCCTCCCGACGTGCCCGGCGCACGAAGTGCACGGTGCCCATGCTTCCACCCCCAGAACAAGGCCAGCCCCTGCCCGGCCCGGTCCCCTCGACCGCGCCGAGTCACCCCCCACGGGCTACGGACTCGCGAACTGAGAAACTACAGCACCGCACCGACGATGCACACCGTGGAGGGCGGGGACCACCACCAGGTATGGTGCCGATGTTTCGAAGCGAGCGGTTCGGGTGGGGATCCCGATCGCGGGATCCGGGGGGATGATCGTGACAGTTCTGCCTGCCGAGCACGCAGTCGGCGGAGGATCGCGGCCGCGAGGATCGGCCGATCTGTGTCGGCTCACGATCGTCGCTCCGCACACCCAGATCGATCTCGCGCTGCCGAACGCGGTCCCCGTCGAGCTCCTGATCCCGGGCATCGCCGACCTCGTCCGGAAGCACAGCGCCGCCAACGACTTCGACGCCGCCGAGGAGCGCACCGAGCCGGTCCGGTGGACCCTGTCCAGGCTCGGAACGCCGCCGCTGTCGCCGGCGCTGAGCCTGCAGGAGCACGGCGTCCTCGACGGCGAGCTGCTGGTGTTCGACAGCGTCGAGGCCAGCCCTCCCCCGCCGTTGTTCGACGACATCATGTACAACGTCGCCGTCGCGGACACGGGCCACACGCACCCCTGGACGCCCCGAATCGCGCGCCTGACCGGTTCCGCGATCGCGATCGCCGCAACGGTGGCCGGCTCCGTCGCCCTGCTCCAGGTCGACGGTTCGATCCAGTCACTCGTCGGAGCCGGGTGCGCGCTGCTGACGCTCGTGTTGTTCCTGGTTGCGGGAGCCGTCGGGAGCCGGGTCTACGGGGATTCCGGCGCGGCAGTCACCCTCGGCAGCGCGGCACTGCCGGTGGCGTTCGCGTCGGGAATGCTGCTGGTGCCCGGTGATCGCGGGGCGCCGCACGTCCTCCTGGGACTCGTGATGGTCGGGGCCACAGCGGTACTCGCGCTGCGCGCGAGCGGAGTGGGACACACCGTGTTCACCGCCACCGCGGCCGTGTCACTGTTCGGGTCCGTCGCGGCCCTCGCGGCCACTCTCACCGATCAACCGTTGCGCACCGTCAGCGCGTTGCTCGCCGGCGCCGCGCTGACCGGGCTGGTGGTCGCGCCCCGCATGGCGATGCTGCTCGCGAAGCTCCCGCTTCCGCCGGTCCCGGCTCCGGGGACGTCGGTCGATCCGGCCGAGGACGACCCCGACGACACGCGCAGTGTGCCCTCGTTCGAGTCCGTCGCCGCACGCGCGGACCGCGCGCGACGGTTCCTCACCGGGCTGGTCTGCGCGATGACGTTGCTCACCGGTTTCGGTGTGCTCGCCGCGGCCGTTCCGACGTCCGGCTCCGGGATCTACTGGCCGGGAGCGGCACTCGCGGTCGCCGCCGCGACCGTACTGATGTTCCGCGGTCGCACGTTCAGCGCAGCGGAGCAGGCGGTCCCGCTGATCTGCGGCGGCGGCGCGATCCTCGTGCTCCTGTGCGCCGCAACGGCGGTCGCCGTTCCGGAGGCGGCGCTCGGGCTGTTCGCCACCGCGGTGCTGGTCGTGCTCGGGGCGCTGGCGCTCGGAATCCTCGCCCCGCGGAAGAACTTCTCGCCCGTGCAGCGGCGTGCGACCGAACTGCTGGACTACGCCGCGATCGCGGCCGTCGTCCCGCTGGCGTGTTGGGTGTCCGGACTCTTCTCCGCGATCAGAGGGTTGTGAGCGGGATCGTGGCGGGCACCGCACGACTTCGACTGCTCCGGGCGTCGGTCGTCACCGTCCTGGTCGGGTTGACCGCATCGTTGGGGCCGGGTGTCGGGGGCGCCGTCGTTCCCGCGCCGGTGGATCCCGGCAGGCTGCCACCGCCGTCGCGTCCGGCACCGCTCGCACCTACCGAACAGCGCAACGCGTGCGCAGTGGCGCTGCCGATGGGCGACAGCCCGGATGTACCGCTGCCCCAGCACTCGATGGATTTCGGCTCGGTGTGGC
Organism: Prescottella soli; assembly: GCF_040024445.1. Lineage (NCBI taxonomy): Bacteria > Bacillati > Actinomycetota > Actinomycetes > Mycobacteriales > Nocardiaceae > Rhodococcus > Rhodococcus (subgen. Prescottella) soli. Next base: position 4,377,021 of record NZ_CP157276.1, on the reverse strand, counting down.
CGCTGACCCGCGGCCAGGGACAGACCGTGGCGGTCATCGACACCGGGGTGAGCCGGCACGCGCGTCTTCCCGGTCTGATCCCCGGAGGCGACTACGTCTCGAACGGGGACGGGACCGGGGACTGCGACGCGCACGGCACGATCGTCGCTGGGCTCATCGCGGCCGCACCGGTCCCCGGATCGGGATTCTCCGGCGGTGCTCCCGACGCTCGAATCATCACGATCCGACAGTCGAGCGCGAACTTCTCCGAGGCGCGGCGGCGGGACGACCCGAACGACGTGCAGAACTCGACCGGATACGGCAACACCCAGACCATGGCGATGGCCGTGCGGCAGGCGGCCGACATGGGTGCGACGGTCATCAACATCTCGGAGGTGGCGTGCCGGTCGGCCGCCGACGGCATCGGAGACCAGTCGCTCGGCGCCGCGGTCCAGTATGCGGCGACCGTCAAGAACGTCGTCGTGGTGGCGGCCGCCGGCAACTACGGCTCGGGTGGGTGCGCGACGCAGAATCCGCCGCTCGATCCGCTGAACCCGCATGCGAATCAATGGGACTCGGTGTCGATGATCGCGACGCCCGCCTGGTACGACGACTACGTGCTGACGGTCGGTTCGGTGAACCCGGACGGCTCGGCCTCGAACTTCAGCCTCGGCGGGCCGTGGGTCGACGTCGCGGCACCGGGTACCGGGATCGTGTCGCTGAACTCGGACGGTCGCGGTCAGACGCAGCAGTGGCTGACGTCGCAGGGAGAGCAGAGACCTTTCGACGGAACGAGTTTCGCCGCGCCGCTCGTCGCGGCGACCGCCGCGCTGGTGCGCGCCCGGCACCCGCAGCTGACGGCGCAGCAGGTGATCGCGCGCATCGAGGCCACGGCACAGGCGCCGGCCGAGGGATGGAATCCGTTCGTCGGTCACGGTGTGGTCGATCCGGCGGCCGCGGTGAGCGCGGACCTGCCCGTGGACGCCGTTGCCGTCGACGCGGCGCGCTCGACGCCCGTCGAAGCGCCCGCTCCGGCTCCGACACCGGACACCCGCCCGCGCACGGTGGCGTTGGCCGCGACGGGCGGGATCGCCGCGGTCGTGCTGCTCGGCGTCCTCGCGTCGTACCCACTGCGGCGGCGCCGCACCATGCAACAGCGGCGGCGCCGCAACATGTAGCTGCGGCGGCGCCGGTCCCTAGCGCAGCCGCGGCTCGAGTTCGGCCGTCGCTGCGGGGCTGCCGCACTCGCATACGAGCTGAGCGGTCACGAGTCCGCCGCACCCGGTGTGCCGGAACTGCAACGGACCTGCTTCTGTGCTCAGGTGCCGGTCCCCCCACTGCATCAGCGCGATCAGTGCGGGCAACAGCTCACGCCCCTTGGTCGTGAGCAGGTACTCGTCCCGAGTGCGTGAACCGGGCTCGCGGTACGGGCGCTTCTCGAGCAGCCCCTCGTCGACGAGCGCCTTCAGTCGCATACTCAAGGCAGCCTTGGGAATGTCGATATCTGCGCGCATCTCGTCGAAGCGGGTGACGCCGTAGTGCGCCTCGCGCAGTACGAGCAGTGTCCACCGGTCACCGATCACCGCAACCGCTCGGGCAAGGCCGCACTCATCCAACGGAACTCGCAGCGCCGACGCTTCCGACATGCAGCAACCCTACCAAGGTTTGACATAGAGACTCAGGGGGTCGTCGTCGACGAGATGGCCGACGAGCATTTCCTCGCGGGCGGCATGACGTGGGCGGAACTGAAGCCCACGCTGTACCCCGGAAACACCGCGCGGCAGTAGCCGGTCAGTTGCCGGCGGCAACCCGAGCGGCGGCGTCGTCCGGGGCGACGCCGTCGTGGGCGACGAGCGCTTCCTCGCGGCCGAGTGTCGGTCCGGGAGCGAGGAGTTCGAGGATCCGCCACGGTGCGGGCGGCCCGGGCATGTCGAATCCGAGGGCCTTGGCGGCATCGGCGTTCTTGACGCCGTAGCGGACGCCGGTGTCGGCGACGAAGAACATGCCGCCCTTGCGGGAGCTGCCGGACTCGAGGCCCGTCGCCTGGACGAATCCGCTGCTGCCGGGTCGCACGTAGACGGCGTCGGCGTTGTCGCCGGGTCCGTCCGCCTGCGCGAGCCGGACGGTGCGCGCGTCGTCGGGGATGGGGAGCGCACGTCCGGCCGACACGGCCAGCGTGGCGTCGACTCGACCCGCGTCGTCGCCCTCGACGGATCCCTGCGGGGTCCAGGTCAGGCAGCTGACGGGCTTGTCGGCGACGTCGACGAGGCGCGGCGGGGCGCTCGGGAACGTCGCGACGTCCAGTCCGTGGGACGTGGGCGCCTTTGCGAGGGCGTCGGGCGCGACAGTGGGTACCTCCGACTGCCCCTGCGAGTCCGAGAAATGGACGAGGACCGCGGTCGCTTCACTGACCTCCTGGACGCCGTCCCGCAGCACCACGTAGTAGCGGGCGTCGTCTCCCCGCTTGACCTTGACGACGGATCCCACTGTCCTTCCGGCGATCTCGTAATTCGGCGCGGATCCGGCCCCGTCGATGTCAGGCGCCGCGATCGGCAGCGTCTCCGGGATGGCGTTGAGCATGCCGCGGCTGATCGGACGGGGCTGTGCCCCTTCGAGACCCAGCGCGCGGGTGACCGCCTGGTCCTCGAGATCGATCGGGGCGCGGTGGCCGTCGTACACCAGGAACGTGGCGTCCGACTGCGACACCAGCAGAGCGTGTCCCGAGTCGAGCTGTCCGACGCGGTCGCCCCACGTGGGTTCTCCGACCACGACTGTCGTTGTGGCCGGGCGACGTCCGTCCGGCGAGACCGTGTCGCACACCGACCACGGCTGCCCTTCGGTGTCGCCACCCGCCGGCAGCGCCGACGGGGCGCCGGGGATGCCGACGAGCGCGCCGCGAGGCCTCGTGTCGATCTCGGATTCCTTGATCATCACGGGCTTCGCCGACTCCCCGACGATGAGCCGCGCGGAGGCGAGGTTCAGGACCGGGTGCAGGGTGCCGTCCATGACGACGAACATTGCGCCCGAATCCTTTCCGACGACGATCGACGCATTGCCGATCTTGTCCTGCGGACGGATCAGGGCGAGGGCCGCACACGCCGCGAGACCGATGCACGCGACGACCACCCCCACCGCCAGGGCGCGCGATTGCGCCCGCATCGGGTCGTGCAGCATCCGCACGTCGCGCCGCACGAGCGCATGCTCCATCCGTCGAACCAGGAATCGGTACCCGCTGACCTGCCATCGCGTAGTCGGCTGTGCCGCCATGTTCCCTCCCCCATCAGGCGCACGCTACGGACCCACACAGTACAGTTCGCCTGCAAGCACACTTCGGCGGGCGATGGTCCGTCTGGTTCAGGTATCGGGGAGGAACCGTGGACCAATTCCGTGCCGGACGCCGTCCGCACACGGCTGCAGTCACAGTGACGACGGTGGTCGTCGCGCAGCTTCTCGCGGTCGCGATCTGTCTGCTCGGGCTCTGGGCGGGGTTGCCGCTGTGGGCCGCGGCCGTGGTGGCGGCGATCCCGTGCGCCGCCATGTTCGTCCGCGTCGGCGGGCGGCTGCCCGTGTCGTGGGCCGAGGCGACGTGGCACTACGTCCTCGGCCGCCGGCCCGACATGGGTCGGGGCAAGGACTTCCACGCGCCCGGGGAGACCGTCGGGCTGCACTGGGTCGACGGCCAGGTCCTCGCCGTGGTCGAGCTGCTGCCACCGTCGCGGAGCTGGACCCGGATGACCCGCGAGACCTGCGAGTCACCCGAGCAGCTGCCGCTGGCGGCTCTCGCGGGCTGCCTCGAGCAGAACGACGTCACCCTCAGCGGCATCGACGTCGTCAGCCACGGCAGCCGCGCGGTCGCGGGCACCCCGGCGGCCGACGTGTACGACGCGCTCGTGGGACCGCTGCCGGCGGCCGCGCAGCGAATCGTGTGGGTGGTCCTGCGGTTCGACGCGTCGGCCAACGAGGCGTCCGTCGCCCGTCGCGGCGGCGGCGTCGACGGCGCGTCCCGGACGCTCGCCGTCGCGGCACGCCGGGTGATCCGCGCACTCGCCGACGCCGGATACCGCTCCCGGATCCTGTCCGCCGCCGAGATCGAATCGGCCTGCGCCCGGATCTGCCGGGGAGTGCACCCGGACACGATGGGGCACGAATGGGACCACGTGCCGCTGGGCGGTGTACAGAACGTCGGGAACGCGGTGGATCCGCGCCACCTCTCGCCGGAGCTGCTGACGGGCGTGTGGTCCGCGCCGAGCCTGGGCACGACGGTGGCGTTGCGGCTGCGCCCGGCCGCGAGCCCGGGCACCGTCCAGGTCGGTGCGGCCTTCCGCCGCACGGTCCGCGCGGCACCGGAACGGTTGCAGATTCCCGGGCTGGTCTCCGCGCAGGGACGGCACCGGGACGCACTGTTGGCGCACCTGCCCGCGTCGTCGGCGAACCTCGACGATCTGACGCCGATGAGTGCGGTCACACCCGAGCAGCTGGACGCGTTGCGGCTGCCGGTGGCCGGGTGCGGTCAACTCGTCGGCTCCGACGCGTACGGACACGCGCTGACCGTGCGCATCACCGGCCCCGGTGTCACGAACGTCTACGTCGCGGGCGAGCTCTACCTGGCGCAGCAGTTGGTCTTCCGCGCGGTGGCGACGGGCGCGCGCGTCCTCGTCCGCACCGACCGCCCGCACGCCTGGCGAATGCTGGTGGAGTCCGTCGCGACCCCGATGCGGCTACGGACGGCACACGAATCCTCCCGGTCGGAAACGGGATTCGACACGATCGTCGTCGACGGCGTCCCCGTACCGCCCGCCCGGGCCGGGGTGACGACCGTCCACGTGCACACCGATCCGCGGATGTGGCCGCCCGCCGCGCCGGACGTCGCGATCGTGCAGCCGGGGGCGTCCGGCGATCGGGTCGTGCTCACCGTCGGTGACCAGCGCGTCGACCTCGCACTGGTGACGATCACGTCCGAGACCGCCTTCATCGGGCGGCAGGTCGGCCCGTCCGCCCGACTCGCCGCGGTGCGCTGACGGCGTCAGCCCGGATACGGGGTGTGTTCGCGCTGCGTCCGCAGCGCGTCCGCCCACCACGCCAACTGCGTGAGCATCCGCTGGGCCGCGTCGTTCGCGGGACCGTCGTCCGGATCGAAGTGCTTGCGGGCCTGATGGAAGCTGACCGCCTCGCGGATCGAGACCATGTGCAGTTCCGCCACCACCTGGCGCAGTTGCTCGACCGCGCGCAGTCCCCCCGACATCCCGCCGTACGCGACGAAACCGATCGGCTTGGCGCGCCACTCGTACTTGACGGTGTCGAGCGCCGTCTTGAGCGCCGCCGGATAGCCGTGGTTGTACTCGCTCGTGACGACGACGAACGCGTCCGCGTTGCCGATGCGTTCGGTGAAGGCCTCCACCTCCGCAGTATGCGAAAGATCCTGCGGCAGTGATATATCGGCGAGGTCGAGGACGGCGGTGTCGAACGCGTCGCGAGCGCGGGCACGCTCGAGGAACCAGTCGACGACCACGGGGGCAAACCGCTTGACGCGGACGCTGCCGACGATCACCTCGAGTCGCAGCGGTCGATCCAGCTCCATTGCCACGCTCCCTTCCGGTCCGATCGTAGAGCGCCGGATCAGAGTCCGCGGGTCAGCAGGATCGCCAGCTCCTGGTACGCCTCGGCATCGTCGAGCCCGGTCGAGTCCGCCACCTGCCGCTGCTGGATCCGCACCATCGCGGCGGCCGCGACGTCGCCGACGAACGCCGCGTGCGCGTCCCGCAGCTCGCCCGCCGCGACCCCTTCGGTGATCAGCTCCTGGACCCGGCGGGACGCGAACCGGGTGTTGCGCTCGTACACCTCGCGCGCCGCCGAGTCGGCGGCCAGATCCTCCATGAACTGCGCCGACGCCGGCCGCAACTGCTCGCCCACCGCCTCGAGGTACATGCGGATGCGCTCGCGGGCGCCCACCGCACCGGCCAGGCTCGCCTCGACCTGCTCGGTCGCACCCCGGAAGAAGTGCACCGTGGCGGCGCGCACCAGCTGCTCCTTGCTGTCCGCGAGCCGGTACAGCGTGGACTTCGAGCAGTGCAGGCGTGCGGCCAGGTCGTCGAGGGTGAGGTGCGCGAATCCCTCGTCGAGGATCAGGGCCACGAGCGAGTCGAACAGCGCGATGCGCCGAGCCGTCATCTTCACCGGGGTTGCCATACGCGAGACAGTACTGCAGTATCGCTTTCAGTACTACTTTTCGTATCTCGTCAATCCGCGAGGAGACCGCCGTGCCCGTCGAACGCCTGCTGCCCACCCAGGAAGCCCACGACCTCATCGACCTCACCCGCGACGTCGCGGACAAGGTGCTGGCACCGATCGTCGACGAGTGCGAGAAGACCGAGACGTTCCCCGATGGCGTCTTCCCCGCACTCGGACGCGCCGGGCTGCTGAGCCTCCCGTACCCGGAGGAGTTCGGCGGCGGCGACCAGCCCTACGAGGTGTACCTGCAAGTCCTCGAGGAGATCGCGGCCCGCTGGGCGGCCGTCGCCGTCGCCACCAGCGTGCACAGCCTGTCCTGTTTCGCGCTCGCCACCCACGGCACCGACGAGCAGAAGGCGAAGTGGCTGCCCGACATGCTCGGCGGCGAGACGATCGGCGCCTACAGCCTGTCCGAACCGCAGGCCGGCTCCGACGCCGCCGCGCTCATGTGCCGGGCCACCGAGGTGGACGGCGGCTTCCGCGTCAACGGCAGCAAGGCGTGGATCACCAACGGCGGCCGCGCCGACTTCTACACGCTCTTCGCTCGCACGAGCGACGAAGGCGCCCGCGGTATCTCGTGCTTCCTCGTCCCCAAGGACACCGAGGGCCTCAGCTTCGGCAAGCCCGAGGAGAAGATGGGTCTGCGCGCCGTCCCGACCACGGCCGCACACTACGACGACGCCTTCGTCCCCGCCGAGCGGCTCATCGGCAAGACCGGACAGGGCCTGCCCATCGCGTTCAGCGCGCTCGACTCCGGACGCCTCGGCATCGCGGCCGTCGCGGTCGGCCTGGCACAGGGCGCCCTGGACGACGCCGTCGCATACGCCAAGGAGCGCAAGGCATTCGGCAAGCGCATCATCGACCACCAGGGCCTCGGCTTCGTCCTCGCCGACATGGCCGCCGCCGTCGACTCCGCCCGCGCCACCTACATCGACGCCGCCCGCCGGCGCGACGCCGGACTCCCCTACTCGCGCAACGCCTCCGTCGCGAAGCTCATCGCGACCGACGCCGCCATGAAGGTCACCACCGACGCGGTCCAGGTGTTCGGCGGCTACGGGTACACCCAGGACTTCCCCGTCGAGCGGTACATGCGCGAAGCGAAGATCACCCAGATCTTCGAGGGCACCAACCAGATTCAGCGACTCGTCATCGCGCGCCAGCTCGCGGGCTGAGCCGGGCGGACCGGCCGGGCTCAACCGATGGGCGTCCCGGTCAACGGTGAGATCGGCATGCAAGGCACCGGCTGCGGATGCTGCGGGTCGAGCGCGTTGAGGACGTGTGCCGCCGCGATGGGTGACGCACCCATCGCGGCGTGCTCGGAGTAGTCCTGCGGGCACTGATCCTGGACGACGATGTTGACCGCGTTCGGTCCCGGCACCAGCCCGCTGGTGTACGGGACGACGAGTTCGTCGTACCGGGTGGCGATGTTGGTGTACGAGACACCGGGGGCGTACGGGCCGCCTTCGTTCATCGTGTCGACGAAGGCGGTTCCCGGCGCCATGTCCAGGCACGCCGAACACAGCTGCCCGAACGTCTGCTGTTGCAGCGGCTCGAGTCCGTGTTCCCTGGCGAACGCGCTGATCTCACCGGCCCAGAACGCGCCGGCGCCCAGCCACAGTGGGGCGAGCGAGACGTACTTGTCGACCTTGGCCGCGCCCCCGAGGAACTTCACGTAGTAGTTCGGCATCAGGGTGCCCTGCGAGTGCCCCACGATGTCGACCTTGTCAGCGCCGGTCGCCGCGAGCACCTCGTCGACGAACCCGGCGAACTCCCGGGCACTCTGGTCGAGCGGGGCCAGCGCGCCGAAGGCGCTGCCCGGCCACGCGGCGCCGGCGCGGGCGCCGTAGGTGGGGGCGAACACGCAGTAGCCGTTGTTCTTCAGCAACGGCACGTACGTCGTCCAGTTCGTCTGCCGATTCGCCCCGGTTCCGTGCACGAGGATCACCGGGCGCGGGTGCTCGACGGTGGGCTTGCAGGTCCAGTCGTTCGAACCGGGGAGCGACCCGCCGGGGTTCGCAATCTCCTGCGGGATGCCGGCATAGAAGTTGTGCGGGACCGGGATCGGCGGCGGCTCGGCAACGGCCGCACCGGGCGTGGCCATCGCGGTGCCGATCGCCAACGCGGCGACGACGATTGCGGTGACGAACGACGGACGCATGCGTGGCTCCCCTCCACAGCTGCGAGCATCCCGACCGATTGCGACGCTAGCAGTACCCCGACGCATCGCGCGGCGGGTTGGGCGTTCCGGGCACAGACGCGCGAGAGCCGAACCCTGCCGCCGTCAGGTCAGCCCCCGCAGCAACCCGCCCCGCCCGACTCGATCGCCGTGCGCATCTCCCGGGTGGCCGCGTTGCGGGCGGCGAGATCCGCGTCCGCCGGATAGTCGACGCGAACCAGCGAAAGCCCGTGTGCCGGAGCGACGGCGACGGCACTCGCCCGCTCGCGCTCGGCCAGCAGACCGGCCATCCATTCGATCGTGCGGCGTCCCTCGCCCACTGCGAGTGCCGCACCGACCAGGCTGCGCACCATCGACCAGCAGAACGCGTCGGCGCTGACGTAGGCCGTGAGTTCGTGACCCGAGTGCTCCCAGTCGAAACGCTGCAGTTCCCTGACCGTCGTCGCGCCGTCGCGGCGCTTGCAGAACGCCGCGAAGTCGTGGAGGCCCAGCAACCGCGACGATGCCTGCCGCATCGCGTCGACGTCGACCTCCTTGGGCCACGCCACCGTGTCGCGGGCGCGCAGCGGGTCCGCGCCGTACGGGGCCGTGGTCAACCGGTACTCGTAGTGCCGACGGATCGCCGAGAACCGGGCGTCGAAGTGTTCGGGAGCGAACGAGACGTCCTTGACCCGAACATCTTTGGGTAGGAAGCGGGCGAGCCTGCGCACGAGGCGCGACGGATCGTCCGGGACCATGTCGGCCGGCACGTCCACGTGTGCCACCTGACCACTCGCGTGGACACCGGCATCGGTGCGGCCCGCCACCGTCAGCAGCACCGGGGTGCGGACGATCGCGCTCAGCCTCTCTTCGATCTCACCGCACACCGTGCGGCGGCCGGGCTGGCGTGCCCATCCCGAGAAGTCGGTGCCGTCGTACGAAACATCGAGGCGCAATCGAACGAACCCGCCGTCCCCAACGGGAACGACGGGTTCGTTCGATTCAGCGTGTGCCGAAACCAAGTGGACTAGTCCTTCTTGGCCTCGTCGGCATCGGCTGCGGCCTCGACGACCTCGGCCTCGGGGGCCTCGGCCTCGACCGCGGTCTCCTCGGCAGCCGGAGCAGCCTGCGAAGCAGCGACACGGCGAGCGCGGTCCGCCTCGGAGGTGACCGTCTTCTCCTGGACGAGCTCGATGATCGCCATGGGAGCGTTGTCACCCTTGCGGGGGATGGTCTTGATGATGCGGGTGTAACCACCGTCGCGCTCGGCGTAGAACGGGCCGATCTCCGCGAACAGGGTGTGAACGACATCCTTGTTGCGGATGACCTTCAGAACCTCACGACGGTCGGCCAGGGTTCCACCCTTGGCCTTGGTCACGATCTTCTCGGCGTACGGACGCAGGGCCTTGGCCTTGGCCTCCGTGGTGGTGATTCGGCCGTGCTCGAACAGAGCAGTCGCCAGGTTGGCGAAGATCGCCTTCTGGTGCGACGCCGACCCGCCGAAGCGGGCACCCTTCTTGGGCTTGGGCATTGGAGCTCCTCTTGGGCTCGCCCAGCACATTTGCCCATGTGCCGGGTGATACGGGTTACAGCTGTTCGGTCTCGGCGTAGTCCTGGTCGGTGCCCTCAGCGTCGCTGAAGGAACCGGCGTCGGTGTCGCTCCACGTACCGGTGGCGGCGTCGTAGCCGGCAACGGTCGTCGGATCGAAGGACGCAGGGCTGTCCTTGAGGGCGAGGCCGAGCGAATGCAGCTTGACCTTGACCTCGTCGATGGACTTCTGTCCGAAATTGCGGATGTCGAGCAGATCGGACTCCGTGCGTGCCACGAGCTCGCCGACGGTGTGAACACCCTCGCGCTTGAGGCAGTTGTAGGAGCGGACCGTCAGGTCCAGATCCTCGATGGGGAGTCCGAAGGAAGCGATGTGATCGGCCTCGGCGGGCGAGGGTCCGATCTCGATGCCTTCTGCCTCGACGTTCAGCTCACGGGCGAGGCCGAAGAGCTCAACCAGGGTCTTGCCCGCCGAAGCGAGCGCGTCCCGAGCGGTGATGGAGTTCTTGGTCTCCACGTCGAGAATCAGCCGATCGAAGTCGGTGCGCTGCTCGACGCGGGTCGCTTCCACCTTGTAGGTGACCTTGAGCACCGGCGAGTAGATCGAGTCGACCGGAATACGGCCGATCTCGGCGCCGGACGCCTTGTTCTGGACGGCGGGGACGTAGCCGCGACCGCGCTCGACGACGAGCTCGATCTCCAGCTTGCCCTTGTCGTTCAGGGTGGCGATGTGCAGATCCGGGTTGTTGACCGTGACGCCTGCCGGCGGAACGATGTCACCCGCAGTCACGACCCCGGGGCCCTGCTTGCGGACGTACATGGTGACCGGCTCGTCCTCTTCGGAGCTCACGACCAGGCCCTTGAGGTTCAGGATGATGTCGGTGACGTCTTCCTTCACACCCGGGACGGTGGTGAACTCGTGCAGGACGCCGTCGATGCGGATGCTGGTGACAGCAGCGCCGGGGATCGACGACAGCAGGGTGCGGCGCAGCGAATTGCCGAGGGTGTACCCGAAGCCTGGCTCGAGGGGCTCGATGACGAACTTCGAGCGGTTTTCAGCGATGACCTCTTCGGTCAGCGTGGGTCGCTGAGAGATGAGCATTGGATTTCCTCCTGTACGGGCGTCCGCCATATGACGCCCACGATGGGAAAGGCTTGGGACCTGGGAGCGGCCGTTACCGACCGCTCCCAGGCATCACGCCTTACTTCGAGTAGTACTCGACGATCAGCTGTTCCTGCAGCGGGACCTCGATCTGCGCACGCTCGGGGAGCTGGTGCACCAGGATGCGGAGGCGTCCACCGACGACCTGCAGCCAGCCCGGGATCGGGCGATCGCCCTGGGTCTCACGGGCGATCTGGAACGGCAGGGTCGCCAGCGACTTCTCGCGGACATCGATGATGTCGTACTGCGAGACGCGGTAGCTGGGGATGTCGACCTTCTTGTTGTTCACGAGAAGGTGGCCGTGCGTGACCAGCTGACGCGCCTGGCGGCGGGTGCGAGCGAGGCCTGCGCGGTACACGACGTTGTCGAGACGCGACTCCAGGATCTGGAGCAGGTTCTCGCCGGTCTTACCGGGGCGGTTGACCGCCTCCTGGTAGTAGCGACGGAACTGCTTCTCCATGACGCCGTAGGTGAAGCGAGCCTTCTGCTTCTCCTGCAGCTGGAGCAGGTACTCGCTCTCCTTGATGCGCGCGCGGCCGTGCTGGCCCGGCGGGTAAGGACGCCGCTCGAACGCCTGGTCGCCTCCGACGAGGTCGACGCGCAGACGACGCGACTTGCGGGTGATGGGTCCGGTATAACGTGCCATGTTCTTTTACCTATCCTTCCCGCTACTTAAACCCGACGCCGCTTGGGCGGACGGCAGCCGTTGTGCGGCTGGGGGGTGACATCGGAGATGGTGCCGACCTCGAGGCCGGCAGCCTGCAGCGAGCGGATCGCGGTCTCGCGGCCCGAGCCCGGGCCCTTCACGAAGACGTCGACCTTCTTGACGCCGTGCTCCTGCGCCTTGCGGGCAGCGTTCTCAGCAGCGAGCTGAGCAGCGAACGGCGTCGACTTACGCGAGCCCTTGAAGCCCACGTGGCCCGACGACGCCCAGGAGATGACGTTGCCGGCCGGGTCGGTGATCGACACGATCGTGTTGTTGAAGGTGCTCTTGATGTGAGCGGCACCGTGCGGGACGTTCTTCTTGTCCCTGCGACGCGCCTTCTGGGTCTTCTTCGGACCGGTGCTACGTGACTTGGGAGGCATTACTTCTTCTTTCCTGCGACGGTGCGCTTCGGACCCTTACGGGTGCGAGCGTTGGTCTTGGTGCGCTGTCCACGCACGGGCAGACCACGGCGGTGGCGCAGGCCCTGGTAGCAGCCGATCTCGATCTTGCGGCGGATGTCCGCCTGCACCTCGCGGCGCAGGTCACCCTCGACCTTCACCGACTCCTCGATGTACTCGCGGAGCTTGGCGAGGTCCTCGTCGGACAGGTCCTTGCTGCGCAGGTCCGGGTTGACACCCGTGGCAGTCAGGATCTCCTTGGAGGTGGTACGGCCGATGCCGTAGATGTAGGTCAGTGCGATCTCCATGCGCTTTTCGCGAGGAAGATCAACACCTGCGAGACGTGCCATTTGGCATTCCTATCGGTGTGCGGAGGTCTGCTCCCAGTCCGTCCCCTGCGTCTACAAACTCTGCGGTTCACTCGCAGTGGGGCCCCGGCCTCCGTGCCGGGGGTGGACCGCTACCTGCCTTCGGTTTCCCTGGGCCCGGGTTGCGGTTGGTGCTGAGAGGTCTTCTTTACGCTTGTTGCCAAGTCGATCTCGAAGAAGGACGTGATCTGGTACTAGCCCTGACGCTGCTTGTGGCGCAGGTTCTCGCAGATCACCATGACGCGCCCGTTACGGCGAATCACCTTGCACTTCTCGCAGATCTTCTTGACGCTAGGCTGAACCTTCACGTGCGTCTGATCTCCTGTTGTCTGTCCACCCGAGGGCAGACATAGTTCTCCCCGGCCGGTTGTGGCCGGGGAAGCTCTTACTTGTAGCGGTAAACGATGCGCCCACGCGACAGGTCGTAGGGCGACAGCTCCACGACGACGCGGTCCTCGGGAAGAATGCGAATGTAGTGCTGACGCATCTTGCCGCTGATGTGTGCGAGGACCTTGTGGCCGTTCTCCAGCTCAATGCGAAACATCGCATTGGGCAGCGGCTCGACAACTCGTCCCTCGACCTCGATGGCCCCGTCCTTCTTAGCCATGTCCTCCGCGATCCGTTGAGTGGCGTATGGGTGCATCGGCTACCGTCACCGGTATCCGCTACAGCGGTGGTCCTGACGGTTGGAAGCGTCACCCCGACACGAGGTCGGACGCGCAGACAAACCGATACGCAGGGCGCACCGTTGTTCCATCCTACCGGCAATTCCCAACCAGGCCAAATGCGGCCTCGAGCCGCCGCGACTCCCCCACCCGAAGGGAACACATCCAGATGCGTGCACTCGTCCAGCGGGTCACTTCGGCCGCCGTCTCTGTCGACGGCGAGGAGGTCGCCCGGATCTCGCCACCCGCCGGCGGGCAGGGACTGCTCGTGCTCCTCGGCGTCGGGCACGACGACGACCCGATCGCCGCGGCGAACCTCGCCCGCCGCGTGTGGCGCCTGCGGATCCTCGACGACGAGAAGTCCGCATCGGACGTCGACGCCCCGATCCTCGTCGTCAGCCAGTTCACCCTCATGGCCGACACCCGCAAGAGTCGACGCCCGTCGTGGTCCCCGGCCGCGCCGCGCTCTGTCGCCGAACCGCTCGTCGACGCGTTCGGCGCCGCGCTACGGGACCAGGGCGCCACCGTCGAGGTCGGCAAGTTCGGCGAGCACATGCAGGTGAGCCTGATCAACGACGGCCCGGTCACCGTGCTGCTCGACAGCTGACGACGACACCGAGCACACAAACGCCGAGCGGGCAGTGAGAGTTCACTGCCCGCTCGGCGTTTGTTCGATCTCAGTTGTCGCCGGGGCGCAACGTGAGGATCCGGGGACCGTCCTCGGTGACGGCGACCGTGTGCTCCCAGTGCGCGGCACGACTGCCGTCGGTGGTCACCACCGTCCACTCGTCCTCGAGGACCTCGGTCTCGTACGTGCCGAGCGTGAGCATCGGCTCGATCGCCAGGACCGACCCGATCACCAGGTGCGGCCCCTTACCGGGAGCGCCCTCGTTCGGCAGGAACGGATCCATGTGCATCTCACGCCCGATCGCGTGACCGCCGTAGCCGTCGACGATCCCGTACTGACGACCGTGCGCAGACTCGGCGGCCCGCGTCCCGAGCTCGATCGCGTGCGAGACGTCCGTCAGCCGGTTGCCCTCCACCATCGCGACGATGCCGGCCTCCATCGACAGGCGCGTCGCCTCGCTCAACTGGGCGTCGGCCTCGCTGAGTTCACCGACGCCGAACGTCCACGCCGAGTCGCCGTGCCACCCGTCGAGGATCGCCCCGCAGTCGATCGACACCAGATCGCCCTCGGCGAGGAGTTCGTCCGCGGACGGGATGCCGTGCACGACGCGGTCGTTGACCGACGAACAGATGGATCCGGTGAACCCGTGGTAGCCGAGGAACGACGGCACCGCGCCGGCGTCGCGGATGACCGCTTCGGCGACCTGGTCCAGTTCCAGTGTGCTGACCCCGGGCTTGGCCGCGTCTCGCACCGCCACGAGGGCGGCCCCGACGATCGCACCCGCCGCCGCCATGGCGTCGAGCTCACCCGCCGTGCGGAACGGAACGACCTTGCGCTTGCGGCCGAACGCCATTACTTCCCCAGCGCGGACAGAGCGCGGGCGTTGACCTCTTCGACGGCACCGACGGCGTCGACGGTGACGATCTGGCCGGCGTAGTAGTCGAGCAGCGGCGCCGTCTCCTCGCGGTAGACGCGCATGCGGTTACGGATCACATCCTCGGTGTCGTCGGCGCGACCACGGGCGAGCATCCGCTCGACGACGACGTCATCGTCGACATCGAACGCGAGCACACCGTCGAGCTTGGCGCCCAGGCCCTCGAGGATGTCCTCCAGCGCCTTCGCCTGGTCGACCGTGCGCGGGAAGCCGTCGAGCAGGAAGCCGTTGGCCGCATCCGGCTCGGCCACGCGCGCCTTCACCATGTTGTTCGTGATCTCGCTGGGGACCAGGTCGCCCGCGTCGAGGTACTTCTTGGCCTCGAGTCCGAGCGGGGTCGACTGCCCGATGTTCGCGCGGAACAGATCTCCGGTGGAGATGTGGGGAACGCCCAGCTTCTCGGACAGGATCGCGGCCTGGGTGCCCTTACCGGCACCGGGAGGACCAAGGAGGACAAGTCTCACTTGAGGAACCCTTCATAGTTTCGCTGCATGAGCTGGCTCTCGATCTGCTTAACCGTATCGAGGCCCACACTGACCATAATCAGCACCGCGGTGCCGCCGAACGGCAGGTTGGTCGCGCCACCCGAGCTACCGATCCCGAGGAAGAGATTCGGCAGCACCGCGATGGTGCCGAGGTAGATCGCGCCCGGCAGAGTGATACGGCTCAGCACGTAGTTCAGGTAATCGGCGGTCGGCCGTCCGGGACGAATGCCCGGGATGAAGCCGCCGAACTTCTTCATCTCGTCGGCGCGCTCCTCCGGATTGAAGGTGATCGCGACGTAGAAGTAGGTGAAGAAGACGATCATGCCGAAGTAGATCAGGATGTAGACCGGGTTCGCCGGGTTCACGAGGTACTCGTTGATCCACTTCTGCCACCAGCTCGGATTGGGGTTGGTGTTGGCCCCGGTGAGCTGGACGATGAGGTTCGGCAGGTAGAGCAGCGACGACGCGAAGATCACCGGGATGACGCCGGCCTGGTTGACCTTGAGCGGCAGGTACGTGGACGAGCCGCCGTACATCTTCCGGCCGACCATCCGCTTGGCGTACTGCACCGGGATGCGGCGCTGGCCCTGCTCGACGAAGACGACGCCGGCGATGATCGCGAGCGCCGCGACACACACGAGCGCGAAGACCAGACCGCCGCGGCTGTCGAGGATCGCCTTGCCCTCGGACGGGATGCGCGAGGCGATGCCCGCGAAGATCAGCAGCGACATGCCGTTGCCGACACCGCGCTCGGTGATCAGCTCGCCGAACCACATCACGAGGCACGAACCGGCCGTCATGACCAGCACGATGATGATCAGGCCGAAGACGCTGTCGTCGGCGAGAATCGGCTCCGTACAGCCCTGCAGCAGCTGCCCACGCGACGCGAGAGCGACGATGCCCGTCGACTGCAGGACCGCCAGCGCGATCGACAGATAGCGCGTGTACTGCGTCATCTTCGCCTGGCCCGACTGCCCCTCCTTGCGGAGGTCCTCGAACTTCGGGATGACGACGGTCAGCAACTGGATGATGATGCTCGCCGTGATGTACGGCATGATGCCGATCGCGAACACCGACAGCTGCAACAGCGCACCGCCGGAGAACAGGTTGATCAGCGAGTAGATGCCGGCGGATTCGCCACCGGACACCTGATCGATACACGCACGGACGTTGCCGTAGTCGACACCGGGCGACGGCAACGTCGCGCCCAGCCTGTACAGAGCGACCAGACCCAGCGTGAAGAGGATCTTCCGCCTCAGGTCAGGCGTCCTGAGGGCCGAGACAAAGGCGGAAAGCAAAGATCCTCCTGGCGCACGACATACGGAGAGCCGATCTGAATGACCCGCCCCGTGGATTGCAGAACTCTAGAACTCTAACAGTGACACATGAAAACACAGCCCGGTTGCACGGGCTGGCCGCTCTCCAGTATGCCCGTTCGCGCACCCTGGAGCGGCGAATGGCCGCAACTCGTCCCAGTGGGATGAGTTGCGGCCATTCGACAGCTAGCTGAGCGAGATCACAGCTCGGTGGTGGTACCACCGGCAGCGGCGATCTTCTCCTTGGCGGCGCCCGAGAACTTGTTCGCGGTGACCTGGACGGCAACCGCGATGTCGCCCTCGGCGAGAACCTTCACGAGCTGGTTCTTGCGAACCGCGCCCGCGGCAACCAGCTCGGCAACGCCGATCTGTCCACCCTCGGGGAACAGACGAGCGATGTCGCCGACGTTGACGACCTGGTACTCGGTGCGGAACGCGTTCTTGAAGCCCTTGAGCTTGGGCAGACGCATGTGCAGCGGCATCTGTCCACCCTCGAAGGCAGCCGACACGTTCTTACGTGCCTTGGTGCCCTTGGTGCCGCGACCAGCGGTCTTACCCTTCGAGCCCTCACCGCGACCGACGCGAGTCTTGTCGGTCTTGGCACCGGGCGCGGGGCGCAGGTGGTGCAACTTGATGGTCATGGTTAGACCTCCTCAACCGTGACGAGGTGGCGCACCACGTTGATCAGACCACGGTTCTGCGCGTTGTCCTCGCGGACGACGGACTGACGGATGCCCTTCAGTCCGAGGGTGCGCATGCTGTCCCGCTGGTTCTGCTTCGAACCGATGGTGCTCTTGACCTGGGTGACCTTGAGCTGTGCCATTACTTCACGCTCCCAGCCTGTGCGCGAGCGCGCAGCATGCCGGCCGGGGCCACGTCCTCGAGGGGCAGGCCACGACGGGCTGCAACCTCTTCCGGACGCTGCAGACCCTTGAGGGCGGCAACCGTCGCGTGCACAACGTTGATCGCGTTGTCGCTACCGAGCGACTTGGCGAGGATGTCGGAGACGCCCGCGCACTCGAGCACGGCACGCACCGCGCCACCGGCGATCACACCGGTACCCGGGCTGGCCGGACGCAGCATGACGACACCGGCCGCCGCCTCGCCCTGAACCGGGTGGGTGATGGTGCTGCCGATGAGCGGCACACGGAAGAAGCTCTTGCGAGCCTCCTCGACGCCCTTCTGGATGGCCGCGGGAACTTCCTTGGCCTTGCCGTAGCCGACGCCGACGAGTCCGTTGCCGTCGCCCACGATCACGAGAGCGGTGAAGCTGAAGCGACGACCGCCCTTGACGACCTTCGAGACGCGGTTGATGGAGACAACGCGCTCGATGTGGTTCGACTTCTCGGCAGCGTTGTCACGACGGTTGTCGCGACGATCGCGACCACCGCGGTTGTCGCCCTGGGGGCCACCCTGTCCGGCGGGTCCGCTTCCGCCGTCACGCCTTTGACGTCCCGGCATCAGGCATTCCTTCCGTTAGTAATGTTGGTCATCAGAACTTCAACCCGCCTTCGCGAGCGGCATCGGCCAGGGCCGCGATGCGGCCGCTGTAGGTGTGGCCACCGCGGTCGAAGACCACGGCCTCCACGCCGGCAGCCTTGGCGCGCTCGGCGATCAGCTGACCGACCTTGGCGCCACGGGCCTTCTTGTCGCCGTCCAGCGCACGCACGTCGGCCTCGATGGTCGACGCGGCGGCAAGGGTCTTGCCGGCCAGGTCGTCCACCAGCTGCACGTGGATGTGGCGCGAGGAGCGGTTCACGACGAGACGCGGACGCTCGGGGGTGCCGGAGACCTTCTTGCGGAGACGGAAGTGACGACGCGCCTTCGACAGACGACGCGTGGTGGACACGTCCTTGCCCAGCGGAATCCGCTTGGCTTTCTGGTTTGCAGTCTGGCTCATATCACTTACCCGTCTTTCCGACCTTGCGACGGACCTGCTCACCCTCGTAGCGGATGCCCTTGCCCTTGTACGGGTCGGACTTGCGCAGGCGGCGGATGTTGGCCGCGATCTGGCCGACCTTCTGCTTGTCGATGCCGGAGATCGAGAACTTGGTCGGCGACTCGACAGCGAAGGTGATGCCCTCCGGAGCCTCGATCGGGACCGGGTGGCTGTAGCCGAGCGCGAACTCGAGGTCCTGGCCCTTCAGCGCCACACGGTAACCAACGCCGTGGATCTCCATCTTGGTGGTGTAACCAGCGGTCACACCAACGATCATGTTCTGCACGAGGGTGCGCGACAGACCGTGCAGCGCGCGGCTGCGACGCTCGTCGTCGGGACGGGTGACCTGCAGGGCACCGTCCTCACCCTTGACGACCGAGATCGGCTCGGAGACGGTCAGCGACAGCGAACCCTTGGGGCCCTTGATCGCGACGTCCTGTCCGGAGATGGTCACGTCGACGCCCGCGGGGACGGCGACCGGAATCTTTCCAATACGCGACATTCTGGTGGCCTCCCTTACCAGACGTAGGCGAGGACTTCCCCGCCCACTCCCTGATTGGCCGCCTGACGATCGGTGAGCAGGCCGGAAGACGTGGAGATGATCGCCACGCCGAGGCCGCCCAGGACCTTGGGCAGGTTGGTGGACTTCGCGTACACGCGCAGACCGGGCTTGGAAACACGGCGGACGCCGGCGAGGCTACGCTCGCGGCTGGGGCCGTACTTGAGGTCGACGATCAGCGTCTTGCCGACCTCGGCATCCTCGGTGCGGTAGTCCGCGATGTAGCCCTCACGCTTGAGGATCTCGGCGATGTTCGCCTTGATCTTCGAGTGCGGCAGCTTCACCTCGTCGTGGTACGCCGAGTTGGCATTACGCAGACGCGTCAAGAAGTCTGCGATCGGATCAGTCATGGTCATGAGTTGACCTGTGCACCTTTCTCGTTGGGGTTCCCATGCAACACCGGTACCGACCCCGCTCCCCCCGATGTATCGAAGGAGCGGGGTCGGCCCGATCGTGGGCCTACAACGAAGTGGTTCTTACCTTCACCGTTCCACGGACGTGGAACGGAAGTCTTTGTTGTTCGGCTGCTTACCAGGAGCTCTTGTGAACGCCCGGCAGCTCGCCGGCGTGTGCCATCTCGCGAACGCAGATACGGCACAGACCGAACTTGCGGAACACCGAGTGCGGACGGCCGCACTTCTGGCAACGGGTGTACGCGCGCACCGCGAACTTCGGCTTCTTGTTGGCCTTGTTGACCAGTGCCTTCTTAGCCATGGGCTCAGTTCTCCTTGAACGGGAAGCCGAGGTGCTTGAGCAGCGCACGGCCTTCTTCGTTGTTGGTGGCGGTGGTCACGACGGTGATGTCCATACCGCGCGGACGATCGATCTTGTCCACGTCGATCTCGTGGAACATCGACTGCTCGTTGAGGCCGAACGTGTAGTTGCCGTTGCCGTCGAACTGGTTGCCCGACAGGCCGCGGAAGTCGCGGATACGGGGCAGCGCGATGGACACCAGACGGTCCAGGAACTCCCACATGCGGTCGCCACGCAGCGTCACGCGCGCGCCGATCGGCATACCCTCACGCAGCTTGAACTGCGCGATGGACTTGCGGGCCTTGCGGATCTCCGGCTTCTGGCCGGTGATCAGGGTGAGGTCGGCGACCGCACCGTTGATCAGCTTGGCGTCACGGGCGGCGTCGCCGACACCCATGTTCACGACGACCTTGACCAGGCCGGGGATCTGCATGACGTTCGCGTAATCGAACTCAGCGTTCAGCGCGTCCTTGATCTCCGCACGGTAGCGGGCCTTCAGACGCGGCTGGGTCTTGTTCTCGGTGGAGGTCATGTCAGATGTCCTTCCCGTTCTTCCGGGAAATGCGAACGCGCTTGCCGGTCTCTTCATCCGTGCGGTAGCCGACGCGAGTCGGGTTTCCGTCGGAGTCGACGACCATGACGTTCGAGACGTTGATCGGAGCTTCCTGCGTCACGATGCCGCCCGAGGAGGCGCCACGCTCGTTCGCGGAAACCGCGGTGTGCTTCTTGATGCGGTTCACGCCCTCGACGAGGACCTTGCCGGTCGCGGGGTAGGCCTGGATGACCTTGCCCTTCGCGCCCTTGTCCTTGCCGGAGACGACCAGCACGGTGTCACCCTTGTGCACCTTCATCACAGCACCTCCGGGGCGAGCGAGACGATCTTCATGAAGCGCTTCTCGCGCAGCTCACGACCGACGGGTCCGAAGATACGGGTGCCGCGCGGATCATTGTCCGCCTTGATGATGACGGCAGCGTTCTCGTCGAACTTGATGTACGAGCCGTCCGGACGGCGACGCTCCTTGGTGGTGCGGACGACGACGGCCTTGACGACCTCGCCCTTCTTCACGTTTCCACCCGGGGTTGCGTCCTTGACGGTGGCGACGATGATGTCGCCGATCCCGGCGTAGCGACGAGACGAGCCACCGAGAACGCGGATGCAGAGAATCTCCTTGGCACCCGTGTTGTCGGCGACGCGCAGTCGCGACTCCTGCTGAATCACTAACTTCTCCTTGACCTGGCTTGTTTCGACCCGGCGACTCGCAAGCGAATCACCAAATCGTGCGCGGCAGATTTCCGACCCGACGCGCGCGGTCCGTACCCGCCGATGGTGGGGCTGCCACTGCTTTCACAGGGCAACCCCACCATCGTACTGGATACACTCTTCGGCTCTTACTTGGCCTTCTCGAGGACCTCGACCAGACGCCAGCGCTTGGTCGCCGACAGCGGTCGGGTCTCCATGAGCTGGACGCGGTCGCCGATGCCGGCGACGCCGTTCTCGTCGTGCGCCTTGACCTTCGAGGTGCGTCGGATGATCTTGCCGTAGAGCGGGTGCTTCACCCGGTCCTCCAGCTCGACCACGATGGTCTTCTC
This sequence comes from Prescottella soli, assembly GCF_040024445.1. Lineage (NCBI taxonomy): Bacteria > Bacillati > Actinomycetota > Actinomycetes > Mycobacteriales > Nocardiaceae > Rhodococcus > Rhodococcus (subgen. Prescottella) soli. Next base: position 4,355,607 of record NZ_CP157276.1, on the reverse strand, counting down.
CATCTTGTCCGAGACCACGTAGCCGATGCGGACCTTGCGGCTGCCGCGCTCTTCGGTGCTGTTGGTGCTCACTGCCTTATCCTCACTCATGCCGCGTCACCTGCGTCCGGACCGGAGGCCAGGCCGAGCTCGCGCTCGCGCAGGACGGTGTAGATGCGCGCAATCTCGTGACGGACCGTGCGCAGCCGGCGGTTGTTGTCCAGCTGACCGGTGGCCATCTGGAAACGAAGGTTGAACAGTTCTTCCTTCGACTCGCGGAGCTTGGTGACCAACTCTTCGTCGGTCAGCTCGCGGAGCTCTGCAGCAGGGCTGGTGGTTGCCATCAGAACTGCTCCTCCCTCGTCACGATCCGGCACTTGCACGGGAGCTTGTGCATCGCGCGACGCAGAGCCTCGCGGGCGATCTCCTCGTTCGGGTAGCTCATCTCGAACATGACCCGTCCGGGCTTGATGTTCGCGACCCACCACTCCGGCGAACCCTTACCGGAACCCATGCGGGTCTCGGCAGGCTTCTTGGTGAGCGGGCGATCCGGGAAGATGTTGATCCAGATCTTGCCGCCACGCTTGATGTGCCGGGTCATGGCGATACGAGCGGACTCGATCTGCCGGTTGGTGATGTAGGCCGGCTCGAGAGCCTGGATGCCGTACTCACCGAAGGCCACCTGGGTCCCGCCCTTGGCGGCACCCGAACGGCTCGGGTGGTGCTGCTTGCGGTGCTTGACCCGACGTGGGATCAACATGCGTCAGCCCTCCTTCTGCTCAGTCGAAGCGGGTGCATCGGCGGTGGCAGTCGCAGCGCGACCGGCCTCGGTGCTGGTCGCGGTGGTGCCGGCGGCACCGGAGCGACGCGGACGGCTCGGACGCTCGCGACGCGGGCGCTCGGCCGGCGCAGCAGCAGCCAGCTCACGCTTGCCGCCGACGATGTCGCCCTTGTAGATCCAGACCTTCACGCCGATGCGACCGAAGGTGGTCTTGGCCTCGTACAGGCCGTAGTCGATGTCCGCACGCAGCGTGTGCAGCGGGACACGACCCTCGCGGTAGAACTCCGAGCGGCTCATCTCGGCGCCGCCGAGGCGGCCCGAGCACTGCACGCGGATGCCCTTGACGTTCGGCTGACGCATGGCCGACTGGATGGCCTTGCGCATGGCGCGACGGAACGCGACACGGTTCGAGAGCTGCTCGGCGACACCCTGTGCCACGAGCTGGGCCTCGGCCTCGGCGTTCTTGACCTCGAGGATGTTCAGCTGGACCTGCTTGCCGGTCAGCTTCTCGAGCTCGGCGCGAATGCGATCGGCCTCGGCGCCACGGCGACCGATGACGATGCCCGGACGCGCGGTGTGGATGTCCACACGCACACGGTCACGGGTGCGCTCGATCTCGACCTTCGCGATGCCCGCGCGCTCCATGCCGGTGGCGAGGAGCTTACGGATCGCGACGTCTTCCTTGACGTACTCCGCGTACTGCTTGTCTGCGTACCAGCGCGACTTCCAGTCGGTCGTGATGCCGAGACGGAAGCCGTGCGGGTTGATCTTCTGGCCCACTACTGACCACTTCCCTTCCGGCGGTTACGACCCGAGGCGGCACCCCGGCTCGCCACACTTTCCACAATGACGGTGATGTGGCTCGAACGCTTGCGGATCCGGAAGGCCCGGCCCTGTGCGCGCGGCTGGAACCGCTTGAGGGTCGCACCCTCGTCCACGAACGCCGTCGCGACGACGAGCGTGGAGGGATCGAGGTTCAGGTTGTTCTGCGCGTTGGCAGCTGCGCTGGCGATCACCTTCGCGACCGGCTCGGCCGCGGACTGCGGCGCGAACTTCAGGATCGCGAGAGCCTCGTCGACCGACTTGCCGCGGACGATGTCCACGACGCGGCGCGCCTTCATGGGGGTCACGCGCACGTGGCGCGCGACCGCCTTCGCGGTGGGGTTCTGGGTTTCAGTACTCATCGACGCTTGCTCTTCCGGTCGTCCTTGATGTGGCCCTTGAACGTCCTGGTCGGTGCAAACTCTCCGAGCTTGTGGCCAACCATCGAATCCGAAACGAACACCGGAACGTGCTTGCGTCCGTCATGGACGGCAAACGTGTGACCGATGAAGTCCGGAATGATCGTGGAACGACGGCTCCAGGTCTTGATGACCTGCTTGGTGCCCTTCTCGTTCTGCACGTCCACCTTCGCAAGGAGGTGGTCATCGACGAACGGGCCCTTCTTCAGGCTGCGTGGCATCCTTCACTCCCTCCTTGACTAGCGCTTCTTGCCGGTACGGCGACGACGGACGATGAGCTTGTCGCTCGCCTTGTTCTTGCGGGTGCGGCCCTCAGGCTTGCCCCAGGGGCTGACCGGGTGGCGACCACCGGAGGTCTTGCCCTCACCACCACCGTGCGGGTGGTCGACGGGGTTCATGACCACACCACGGACGGTCGGGCGGACGCCCTTCCAGCGCATGCGGCCGGCCTTGCCCCAGTTGATGTTCGACTGCTCGGCGTTGCCGACCTCGCCGACGGTGGCGCGGCAGCGCACGTCGACGCGACGGATCTCACCGGACGGCATACGCAGCGTGGCGTAGGTGCCTTCCTTACCCAGCAGCTGGATGCTGGCACCGGCGGAGCGGGCCATCTTGGCGCCGCCGCCGGGACGCAGCTCCACAGCGTGGATGGTGGTACCGGTGGGGATGTTGCGCAGCGGCAGGTTGTTACCCGGCTTGATGTCGGCGCCTGCGCCGGACTCGATCGGGGCGCCCTGCACCAGGCCCTTGGGGGCGATGATGTAGCGCTTCTCGCCGTCCGCGTAGTGCAGCAGCGCGATGCGAGCGGTGCGGTTGGGGTCGTACTCGATGTGAGCGACCTTGGCCGGCACGCCGTCCTTGTCGTTGCGACGGAAGTCGATCAACCGGTAGGCGCGCTTGTGACCGCCACCCTTGTGACGGGTGGTGATGCGACCGTGGGCGTTACGACCACCGCGACCGTGCAGCGGGCGAACCAGCGACTTCTCGGGCGTCGACCGAGTGATCTCGGCGAAGTCCGAGACACTCGAGCCGCGACGGCCCGGGGTAGTCGGCTTGTACTTACGAATTGCCATGAGTCTTCTCGTCCTCTATCTCGTCAAGTCCCAGACGCTTACGCGACCGGGCCTCCGAAGATCTCGATGGGCTTGCTGTCGGCCGAGAGGGTCACGAGCGCACGCTTGGTGTCCTTGCGCTTGCCGTAACCGAAGCGGGTCCGCTTGCGCTTGCCCTGACGGTTGGCGGTGTTGACGCTGGTCACGGTGACGCCGAAGACCTTCTCGACGGCAATCTTGATCTGCGTCTTGTTCGAGTCCGGGTGCACCAGGAAGGTGTAGGTGCCTTCCTCGATCAGTCCGTAGGACTTCTCGGAGATGACCGGGGCCAGCAAGATGTCGCGGGGGTCGGCGATGGTGGTCACTTGCTCTCCTCCTCGTTCTTGGCCGGGCCCGCGATGAAGGTGTTCAGAGCCTCGAGGCTGAACACGACGTCATCGCTGTTGAGCACGTCGTAGGTGTTGAGCTGGTCGGGTGCAATGGGGTGCACGCCTTCCAGGTTCTGGACGCTCTTCCACGCTGCGATGTCCTCGCGGCCGACGACCAGCAGGAACTTCTTGCGGTCGGACAGCTCGCCCAGGAACGACTTCGCCGTCTTGGTGGACGGGACCTGCCCGGCGACCAGCTCGGTGATGACGTGGATGCGCTCGCTGCGGGCCCGATCGGAGAGGGCGCCACGGAGAGCGGCGGCCTTCATCTTCTTGGGGGTGCGCTGCGAGTAGTCACGCGGCTGCGGGCCGTGGACGGTGCCACCGCCGGCGAACTGCGGCGCACGGGTCGAGCCCTGACGTGCGCGGCCGGTGCCCTTCTGGCGGTACGGCTTCTTGCCACCGCCGCGGACCTCGCCGCGGGTCTTGGTGGCGTGAGTGCCCTGACGTGCCGCAGCGAGCTGCGCAACGACGACCTGGTGCATCAGAGCGATGTTCGCGGTCGCGTCGAAGATCTCGGAGGGGAGATCGACGGTGCCGTTGGTCTTGCCACCGGCAGCCTTGACGTCGAGGGTCAGCTTGGTTGCGGTCTCGGTCATGCCGAAGCACCACCCTTCACTGCGGTCTTGACGATCACGAGGCCGCCCTTGCGGCCGGGGATCGCACCCTTGATCAGCAGCAGACCGTTCTCGGCGTCCACCTTGTGGACCGAGAGGTTCTGCGTCGTGATGCGGTCGGAGCCCATGCGGCCCGACATGCGCATGCCCTTGAACACGCGGCCGGGGGTGGCGCAGCCACCGATGGAACCCGGGCGACGGTGAACAGCCTGCGCACCGTGGGAGGCGCCCTGACCGGCGAAGCCGTGACGCTTCATGGTGCCGGCGAAGCCCTTGCCCTTGCTGGTGCCGGTGACGTCGACGTATGCGCCGTCCTCGAAGACCTCGGCCGTCAGCTCCTGGCCGACCTCGTACGCGGAGGCGTCGGCAACGCGGAGCTCGACGACGTGGCGACGCGGGGTGACGCCGGCCTTGGCGAACTGGCCCGAGGTGGGCTTGTTCACCTTGCGCGGGTCGATGGCGCCGAACGCCAGCTGCACGGCGCTGTAGCCGTCACGCTCTTCGGTACGGATCTGGGTGACGACGTTCGGCCCAGCCTTGACGACGGTGACCGGGACGACCCGGTTGTTCTCGTCGAAGACCTGGGTCATGCCGAGCTTGGTGCCCAGGATTCCCTTGATCTGATTAGTCATTTGATATCTCCGCTGCGTCTTCCCAAGCTCACTGGATGTTCACGTCGACGCTGGCCGGAAGGTCGATGCGCATGAGCGCGTCGACCGTCTTCGGCGTCGGGTCGAGGATGTCGATCAGCCGCTTGTGAGTACGCATCTCGAAGTGCTCGCGCGAGTCCTTGTACTTGTGCGGCGAGCGGATGACGCAGTACACGTTCTTCTCGGTAGGCAACGGCACCGGGCCGACCACGCGGGCCCCGGTACGGGTCACCGTCTCGACGATCTTGCGCGCTGACGCGTCGATCGCCTCGTGGTCATAGGCCTTGAGCCTGATGCGGATCTTCTGTCCCGCCACGCTTGTGTCCTTTTCTTGCCGCGTTTCGTAGAACCCGAACGAGCCGGGGACTACCTCGTCTGCACAGCCCTCGGCTGAAACACGACACGAACAACACACACTCGCGATCGAGACATCACTCGATCCGCTGCCGCTGTTCATCTGTCATGGTTCTCCGGTCCACGCGGTCGGGCGTGTCGCCTGGCCGCTCATTCCCGGGCCCCGGAAATCCCTTCCCAGGAGCCGCGAGAACCGCACCGGATGCGCCCGCAACGGGGCGCAAACGTTGGGTACTGCTTCCGTCTTGCATCGCCGTGACCAGGCATTTCGACCCGATACTCGACGTTCATCCAGCCCGACTCGGGTCGCAACGGATCGCGTCCCAGTCAAGGCAACCCGATCAGTATGCCGTAGCGGACCCGAGAGTTCAAATCGCACCCCGGGAAATCTTCGAGGTCAGCGGGCATGCGCACCACACTTTCGCCCCATCGAACTTACTCGAGAGTAAGATTCAGTGCATGACGACGCCCGCGACCGCCACCTACCGAAGCTGGCAGAAGTTGCCCGCCAACAGATTCGGCCGTTCGCTGTTCTCCATCGGCATGTGTGCGCGCGTCCCCTTCTTCGCGACGGTGCTGCCGACCGTCGAGCGCATGGAGCCCGGGCGCTGCGAGGTTTCGGCCCCCAAATGGTGGGGCGTGCACAACCACCTCGGGACGTTCCACGCGATCGCTGCGTGCAATCTCGCCGAGATCGCGATGGGCATGCTCGCCGAGGCGACCGTGCCCTCGACGCATCGATGGATCCCCAAGGCGATGAACGTGCGTTACCTCGCGAAGGCCGAGTCGCGGTTGAGGGCGAGCGCCACCCTCGACACCGTCCCCGACTTCGGTTCGATGACCGATGGCACGGAGCTGACGATCCCCGTCTCGATCACCGACCGCGCCGGCACCGAAATGGTGCACGCCGACATCACGGTCTGGGTCACCCCCGCCTGACGCCTGCCGGGCTCACGGCTGGCGGGCGACCTCGGCCGCTCGCGCGGGAAGTGGCGCATCATCCCCCGGTACTACTCCCGTTCGCCGCGCTGCAGCAGCCACCCGGACCCGCCGGGCACGATCCGCGCCGCGGTGTGCTTGACGAAGTTCGCGGGGATGCAGAACAACTCGTAGGTGGCCGACTGATCGGCCTGGTTGATCGGCAGCCCCCAGTCCTCGACGCTCCAGTCGTCACTGCCGGTGTAGTGCCGATTGATCATCGCGTGCATGAGCCGCACGTGAACCGTCAGTTGCCAGCCCTGGCCGTCCCGGTACATGCCGCCCGGCTGCACGCACTCGTACCACCACTTGACGGTCTCCCCCACCCTCCGCCGCGCGCCGTCCCCGTTCAGCCGTCCGGTCCGCGCGAGCAGATCGGTCGTCGCCGAACTCCGGTAGCCCGCGAGAAGGGCGGAGCCGAGCACGTCGAGGCCGTTGAGTCCCCCGCGCCGACACACCTCGTCTCCGCGCTGCATCAGAGCGTCGTCGACCCAGTCGGGCCTCCGTTCGATCGAGTTGAAGAACGTGCGCAGGGCTTCGGGTGCGTCGGGCACGGCGCCGATCCCGTCGGCGAGCGCGGTCCGGAACTGCTTCATCGTCACGGCGCGGTCCTGGGTGATCGCGGCGGCGAGCGCGTCACCCGCGTCGTCGCACCGCGTCAGTGCCTCGGCGACGAAGGCCAGGTCGTCGGGCGTGGGCTCGGGGTCGATCCGGATGAATCGGCGGATGGGAGCGCCCGCTCGGCGCGCCCACGCGGGCGAGAGCATGAAACGCCCCCGCACGTCCGGCGCGCAGATCTCCCGCGCGAGTCACCCGATATATTCGACCGAATCTGATCGTTGCACGCATCACACCAGCGGGTCCGGTATCGGACACGTCACTGCCGGTCGCCTATGTCGACGTCGGCCGGCACGTGCGCGTCCCGCGAAGGAGTACTCGATGGCCCCGTCCGCCGCCCCCCGTTCCGCATCGGCTCGTGCGTTGCGCCGTCGCCCCCAACTGTCCGACGACGTCGCCGTGCACGTGCGCAACCTGATCATGTCGGGCGGGGTGCGTCCGGGTGACTTCATCCGCCTGGACGAGACCGCGGCGGACCTCGGCGTCAGTGTCACGCCGGTCCGGGAGGCGCTGTTGACACTGCGCGGCGAGGGTCTCGTCGAACTGGTTCCCCACCGCGGGTACGTCGTCGCGCCCCTGAGCAGGGAGGACGTGGCCGACATCTTCTGGCTGCAGGGGCAGATCGCCGAGGAGCTGGCCGTGCGGGCCGTCGAGCGCGTCGACGACGAGGCCGCCGCGGAACTGACGGAGCTCAACGAGCAGTTGCGGCGTGCCGTCGACGTCGGCGACGCGACCAGGATCGAGGAGCTCGAGTTCGGCTTCCACCGGTACCTCAACCGGCTGGTGGGCGCGCGCAAACTGTCGTGGTTCCTGCTGGGGGCCACCCGCTACACGCCGGTCCATTTCTATTCGTCGGATCGGCGCTGGGGCGACGACGCGGTGGCGAGTCACACACGTCTGCTCTCCGCGCTCCTCGCACGGGACCACGCAGCGGTCGCCGCGGAGACCCGAGCCCACTTCGAGGACGGCGCAAAGCGCCTGGTGCGGCACCTCGAGTCGGCCGGGATCTGGGACTGATCCGGCGGTAGACCGGACACGGACGCGGGCTGTCCGCGCGCCCCGGGTATTCCCGCTCCGGCGTCCGAAAAGCCCGGCGCGGCCGTGCCGCCGGGTAACATTTCCCCGAAGCGGAGGGAATACACGTCGACGGATGGACGCGTGGACCCTGAGAGACGGTCACCCATCCAACCCAGGTGAACTAGCGGAGTGTCGATGCCCATATTCCAGGACGCAGCTGTGCTGGTCGACGACGTCCACAAATCCTTCGGCGACGTGAAGGCCTTGCAGGGTGTCAGTTTCGAAGCCAAGCGCGGCACGGTCCTGGGGATTCTCGGGCCCAACGGCGCCGGCAAGACGACGACGGTGAAGGTGCTGTCGACCCTGCTGCGCCCCGACAGTGGACGCGCGGTGGTCGCCGGGCACGACGTCATCACGCATGCCGCCGACGTCCGGCGCTCGATCATGATGACGGGCCAGTACGCCGCGCTCGACGAGACCCTCTCGGGCCGCGAGAACATCGAGCTGTTCGGTCGGCTGATGGGTCTCGATCGCACATCCGCCAAGCAGCGGGCGCAGGCGCTGCTCACCGAGTTCGATCTCCTCGACGCCGGTAAGCGAGCCGTCCGCAACTACTCCGGAGGTATGCGCCGACGGATCGACATCGCGTGCGGACTCGTCGTCCGCCCCGAGGTCGTGTTCCTCGACGAGCCGACCACCGGTCTCGATCCGCGCAGCCGTCAGGGCGTGTGGTCCCTCGTCACCTCGCTGAAGGAGCAGGGCATCACCGTGCTGCTGACCACGCAGTACCTCGAGGAGGCCGACCTGCTCAGCGACAACATCATCGTCATCGACCGCGGCACCGTGATCGCCGAGGGCACCGCGGACCAGTTGAAGGCGCGTACCGGCGGTAGCTACTGCGAGGTGGTGCCGCTCGATCCGCAGAAGTTGCCGTGGGCCGTGCACGCGCTCGGCAATCTCGTTCCGCCGGAGGTGCGCGCCGAGGTCGCCGAGGGCGGCGAGGGCATCGATCGTGTCTCGCTCCCGGCACCCGACGGCGCCGCGACGCTGTCGGAGGCGCTGCGCCGACTGGACGCCGCGGGCATCGAGCTCGCCGACATCGCGCTGCGCCGCCCGTCGCTCGACGACGTCTTCCTGTCTCTGACGGGTCATTCCGCGCCGGAGACCCAGCGATGAGCACCCCGGCGAAGAGCGCCGCGCAGGGCCTCACGGTGTCCACGGCGTCGGACCGGGCAACGCTGACGGTACCGGCGAGGCGGATCGGCTCGCACCGGCGCCCGGATCCCAACGGCTTCCAGCAGTGGCTCGCGCTGACCGGCCGCACGCTCAAGTCGATGGTGAAGACCGGTGAGCTCGCGGTCGCGGTCATCGCGCCGTTGATCTTCACGATCGGCTTCTACCTCCCGCTGCGCTTCGTGATGAAGCTGCAGGGCATCGACTACGCCCAGTTCCTGATGCCGATCATCGTGCTGCAGGCGATGGCGTTCACCGCGATCTCGGCGTCGCAGTTGGCGTCGGTCGAGGCCCTGCACGGCCTGACGACACGGCTGAAGACGATGCCGGTGTCGGGGCCGGTTCCGCTGATATCGCGGATGACGAGCGGACTGGTGCGGTCCACGATCACACTCACAGCGGCGCTCATTTACGGCTACGTCATCGGGTTCCGCTTCAGCGGCGGAGTAGCGCTGGCCGCGCTGTTCTGTCTGTTGGCGCTCGCGATCAGTCTCGCGTTGTCCCTCGGTGCCGACGCGATCGGCACGCTCGCGAAATCCCCCGAGGCGACCTCGCAGTCACTCGCGTTACCCCAGTTGATCCTCGGGATGTTGTCGAGCGGGTTCGTTCCGGTCTCCGGATTCCCCGAGTGGATCCAGCCGTTCGTGCGCAACCAGCCGATTTCCCAGTTCTCCTACGCCATGCGCGACATGGCCGCGGGCTCGCTGACCGCGTCGACGTTCTTCCCCGCCGCGGCGTGGTGCGTCGGGCTGATGGCGGTCTTCGCTCCCCTGGCCGTGTGGGCAAGCGTGAGGCGCAAGTGAGCAACTCCGCTAAGTCCACGATGACCGCGAGCCCGTCCGCTGACGGCATGTTCGCGTTCCCGCTGCCGAACGAGACGTGGCCCGAGTCGTCCGCCAGGGCGCTGTGGACCCACAGCCTCATCCAGTGCAAGCGGCTGCTGATGCGCTGGTCGCGCGATCCGTCCACGATGATCCAGGCGCTCCTGTACCCGGCTCTGACACTGGTGATGTTCCGGATCGTCATCGGCAACACCGTGACCGCGGCGACGGGTCAGCCCGCCGTCTACGGCCAGGTTCCGATGATCATCCTCATCGGCGCGATGTTCGGCTCGATCGTGAGTGCCGTCGGCTTACGGGCCGAACGGAAGACGGGTCTGCTGTCACGGTTCTGGACGCTGCCGATCCATCGCGCCGCGGGTCTCGTCGGCCGCATGATGGCGGAGGCCGTGCGGGTCTTCGTCACGACCCTCGTGATCCTGGCGGTCGGGTTCGTGCTCGGCTTCCGCCTGACGCAGGGAATCCTGCCGAGCATCTTGCTGCTGTTGCTTCCGATCATCTTCGGAATGGGCTTCGCGATGATGGTGACGGCGCTGGCCACCGTCGCAGGCGATGCGCCGCTGGTCGAGCTCGTCTCGATCAGCTGCACCCTCCTGATGTTCTTCAACTCCGGATTCGTGCCGGTGATGGCGTACCCGACGTGGCTGCAACCGATCGTCGCGGCGCAGCCGATGTCGTGCGCGATCGACGCGATGCGGGCACTCGCGCTCGGCGGACCGACACTGGTGCCGGTGCTGCAGACGCTCGCCTGGTCGTTCGGGATGATCGCGGTCTTCGTCTATCCCGCCATCCGCGGCTACCGGCGCGCCGCCGAGACGGGCTGAGCAGGGTTCGTTCGGCGTCCAGACCCGTCGCTCCTCGCGGTCGGGGTGTCTCGCCGTTGCCCGAGTCGACCTGTCATCCGGAATCATCCTGATTTTCACCTGCCCTTTGGGGTAGGTATGCCCTTTTCGTCTGATATCAATCTCAGCGAATCACCTCTCCTCCCCTCTTCAGGAGCACCCAGAATGGTCCTTCGACGCCGTCGGTCGGCGCGCCTCCTCGCGACTGCCGCCGCGGTCCTGTTCGGTGCGGTCGGTCTCCAGCCGGCCGCCGCGTCAGCCGATCCGGCGCCGGGAAGCGCCGAACTGACGGCGCCGGCCGCGAACCAGGTCGTCTCCCCTGAAGGGGCCCCCGCCGGCGCCAACGACTGGTCCTGCCGCCCGTCCCCGCAGCATCCTCGGCCGGTGATCCTCGTCCACGGGACCGGCATGAGCATGCAGGAGACCTGGGGCACGATCTCCCCGAGCCTGCGGAGCGAGGGGTACTGCGTATTCGCGTTGAACTACGGCGTGGCGGCGCAGTCCTGGGGCAGCGGCGACATCCGCGCCTCCGCCCGCGAACTGGCGGGATTCGTCGACACCGTCCGCGCCCGCACCGGCTCCGCTCAGGTCGACATCGTCGGTCACTCCCAGGGCGGCACGATGACCCGCCAGTACCTGCGATTCGAGGGCGGAGCCGACCCGGTCGATCCGTCGCGCAACAAGGTGCACAGCCTCGTGATGCTGGGCCCCACCACGCATGGCACCACGTTCAACGGCCAGCAGCGTCTCATCGACGCGTTCACCTCGCTGGGGGTCACCGACGAGCGCACGAACGAAGTGCTCGCCGGGCTGAGCATCGGGCTCGCGTCGTATCAGCAGCTGATCGGCTCCCGGTTCCTCGCCGACCTCAACGCCGTCGGCGAGACGATGCCGGGCATCACCTACACGGTCATCGCGTCCCGGACCGATGCGGTCGTGACGCCGCCCGAGGGGTCGTTCCTCGTTCCCGGCGCCGGGTCGGTACGCAACGAATGGGTCCAGGACAGCTGCCCGGGGGCGACGATCTCGCACGTGGGGCTCACCGAAGATCCCCGGGCGACGTTCCTGGTGCGGCGTGCCCTCGATCCGAGCACCCCGGGTTCGGCTCCCTGCTGATCGGGCACCGGAACACCGTGGCCGGTCCACTCTTCCGAGTGGACCGGCCATGGTGTTCCGTGCAGCTCTCCGCTCAGCGGCGCAGGTAGCGGTCGAGTTCGGACCCGACCACGTCGAGTGCCTCCGGCGAGGTCATCTGCCAGTGTCCGGCAGCGACCGGGACCACGTCGACCGATCCGCGGACCGACCCGCGCCACCCGTCCACGCCGTCGATCTCGCCCCTGCTCGCTCGGAAGTAGAGCAGATCTCCGTCGAAGTCGCCCGGTCGGTAGCGGTCGAGCAGGGCGAACGAGTGCGAGATGCCCTCGAGAATGCGCTCCCATCGCCCGGCGATCCTGTCGAACGGTGCCGGCAGCCTGCGCAGGATGGTGTGGACGCGCCCCGGATCCAGCTCTCGGAGGGCGACGTCGCCGCCCGCGAGTTCTACCGCGAACTCGCCGAGGAGGTCGGCGAGCGACGGGTCCTCGTGTTCGACGACGTCCGTCTGCGGGTCGAGCACATGACTGTCGAGCATGGCCAGGGTCGGCACCGCTTCGCCCATGGCGCGCAGCTGGACCGCCATGGCGTGGGCGATCGATCCGCCCAGGGACCAGCCGACGAGGTGGTACGGGCCGCTCGGCTGAATCCGCCGGATCCGCTCGACGTACAGTGCGGCCCAGTCCTCGATGGTGGCGGGCAGCTCGATGTCCTCGGACAGCGCCGGCGACTGGATTCCGTAGATCGGGCGGTCATCGCTCACATGCCCGGCGAGTCCGGCGAAGCCCCACGACAGCCCGGTGACCGGGTGGATGCAGAACAGCGGCTCCGAGGTTCCCGCGGAGCGCACCGGCAGCACCACGCCGAGGCCGGAGGAGTCGTCCTCCCCCGCGGCGGCCTGTGCGCCGGATTCGATCCGCGCGGCGATGCTCTCGACCGAGGGATCGACGAACATCCACTGCAGCGGCACCGGGACATCGAGGGCGTCGCGCAGCGCGGCCACGACGGTCACGGCGACGAGAGAATTGCCGCCGATTTCGAAGAAGTCGTCGTCGAGCCCGACCTTGTCGACCCCGAGCGCGTCCGCGAAGGCACCGGCGACCGCGATCTCGTGTGGCGTGACCGGGGCACGGAATTGCCGCGGCTCCACCGCCGGCGCCGGCAGCGCCTTGCGGTCGATCTTGCCGTTGACGTTCAGCGGCAGGGCGTCGAGTTCGACGAACACCGACGGCACCATGTACGACGGGAGGGTCGCCGCGAGGTCCGCTGCGAGTGCGGCGGTGTCGAGGGGCTCGGTGTCGGCCGACACGACGTACGCCACCAGCCGGTCGCCGGACCGGTCGTCGCTCCGCACGGTGACGGCCGCCTCGGCGAGGTCGGCGCGTGACCGCAGGGCAGTCTCGATCTCGCCGAGCTCGATCCGGAAGCCCCGCAGCTTCACCTGGAAGTCGGCGCGCCCCACGTAGTCGAGGGTGCCGTCGGCTCGCCAGGCGACGACGTCGCCGGTGCGGTACATCCGGGTGCCGGCGGGCCCGTACGGGTCCGCGACGAAGCGGTCCGCGGTGAGTGCCGCGCGACCGTGGTACCCCCGGGCCAGCTGCGCGCCGGCGAGGTACAGCTCGCCGGGCACGCCGACGGGCACCGGACGCAGCCGGCCGTCGAGCACGAGCAGGCGGGTGTTCCATTCGGGGCGGCCGATCGGTACCGCCGCGGCGCCGTCGACGGCGCCGACGCGCTGTGCGGTCACGGACACCGCGGCCTCGGTGGGGCCGTAGAGGTTGACCAGTTCGGCGGTATTGGTGGCGGCGAACCGAGCGGCCGTGTCGGCCGGCAGGACCTCGCCGATCGCCAGGACCCGGCGCAGCGACTCGGGCAGCCGGTCCCCCGACTCGACCAGCAACGCCTGGAGCATCGACGGCACCACGTGCAGGGTCGTCACCTGCTCGCGGCGCATCAGCGCGTTGAGGTAGCCGGGGTCGCGGTGCCCGTCCGCGGCGGCGACGACGAGTCGTCCGCCCGACGTCAGTGCGGACCAGAACTCCCACACCGACAGGTCGAACGTCGCCGCCGTCTTGAGGAGGGCCGCGTCGGACGCGCCGAGGCCGTACTCGGCGCGCTTCCATTCGAGCTGGTTGACGACGGCGGCGTGGCTGACGGCGACACCCTTCGGGCGTCCCGTCGAGCCCGACGTGAAGATCACGTAGGCGGTATTGCCGGCCCGCAGCGGCGCGGTGCGTTCGCGGTCCACGACCGGTCCGTCCGCGATCCCGCTGCCGTCGACGGTGTCCACGTGCAGCACCGGCGTGTGCTCGTCGGTCTCGAAACCGTCGCGCGCGGTGGTGAGTACGCAGACCGGCTGCGCCGTCTCGAGGATGTACCCGGTGCGGTCGGCGGGGTGGTCCGGATTGATCGGCACGTAGGCGCCGCCGGCCTTCGCGACGGCGTACATGCCGACGAGCAACTCGACGGACCGGCGCATCGCCAGCGCGACCCGGGTCTCGGGTCCGACGCCCATCGCGATCAGGCGGCGTGCGAGGCGATTGACCCGGGTGTCGAACTCGACGTAGGTCAGGCGCTCGGTCTCGGCCACCAGCGCGGGCGCGTGCGGTGCCGCGGCGACACGCGCGTCGAACAGATCGGCGAGCGTCGCGCCCGCGTCCAACGGGCGGTCCGTGGCGTTCCACTCGGTCAGTGCGCGTTCGCGTTCGACCGGATCGAGCATGTCCAGGTCGCCGACGGGCGTGGACGGGTCGGCGACCACGGCGCGCAGGATCCGCACGTACATCTGCGCGATCCGCCGCACGGTCGCCTCGGTGAAGAGGTCGGTCGCGTACGTGAAGTTGACCGCGAACGCCGCCGGGGTCCCGTCGTCGTCCGTGTTGTCGGCGATCGTCGCGTGCAGGTCGAACTTCGCGAGGTCGAGGTCGACGTCGAGCGGCGAGACCTCGAGTCCGGGAAGGGCGAGCGCACCGATGCGCATGTTCTGGAAGGAGAACCCGACCTGGAAGAGCGGGTGCCGTGACGTCGAGCGCACGGGGTTGAGGACCTCGACGAGACGCTCGAACGGCACGTCGTCGTTGGCGAAGGCGTCGAGGTCGGCGGCGCGCACCCGCGCGAGCAGGTCGGCGAAGGGCTCGGCCGGGTCGATCCGCGCCCGCAGGGCGAGGGTGTTCACGAACATGCCGACCAGGGCGTCGAGGGCGGCGTCGCCCCGGCCCGCGATGGGGGTGCCGACGACGATGTCGTCGGACCGGGACAGCCGGGCCAGCAGGACCGTGAGGGCCGCGTGCATGACCATGAACGGGCTCGCATTGTGGACACGGCCGAGTTCGACCAGTGCCCGGTGCGTGGCCGCGTCCACGTCGGCCCCGACCGTCGCGCCCGCGTACGACTGGTGGGCCGGTCGCGGATGGTCCGTAGGGAGGTCGAGTTGGTCCGGGACTCCGGCCAATCGCTCCTGCCAGAAGGCGATCTGCCGGGACAGCAGCGACTGCGGATCGGTCTCGGCACCCAGCACGTTGCGCTGCCACAGTGCGTAATCCGCGTACTGGACGGGCAGCGGCGCCCACTGCGGCGGCGCCCCCGCCGCGCGGGCGGTGTACGCCGTGATGACGTCGCGGACCAGCGGGCCCATCGAGGAGCCATCGGCGGCGATGTGGTGGACGGACAGCGCGAGGACGTGTTCGGTCGGCGACACCGCGAACAGGCGCACCCGCAGCGGCACCTCGTCCGAGACGTCGAACCGGCTCGTCGCGACGGCCACGACACGCGCGGCGACGTCGTCGGCGCGGACGGCGACCGGCTCGAGGTCGACACCCGGCAGCGGCTGTCCGACCGGGAGGATCACCTGGTGCCCGACACCGGACCGGTCGGGGTAGACGGTGCGCAGCGATTCGTGCCGCGCGATCAGGTCGAGCACGGCGGCGCGCAGTGCGGCCACGTCCAGGTCGCCGGACAGGCGGACCGCGATCGGGATGTTGTTCACCGCGGAGTCCGGCTCGAGGCGGTTGAGGAACCACATCCGCTGCTGCGCCAGCGACAACGGAATCCGTTCGGGCCGTTCTCCCGCAACGAGTGCCGGGCGGGCATCGCCGCCGGAGGCGTCGGCGACGTGCGCGGCGAGGGCCTCGACGGTGGACGCCTCGAACACCGCGCGCACGGGGATCTGTGCGCCGACGGCCGCGGACAGGCGCGAGACGACCTGGGTCGCGATCAACGAGTTGCCGCCGAGTTCGAAGAAGTCGTCGTCCAGTCCCACCCGCGGGGTGTCGAGGATGTCCGCGAACACGGACGCGACGAGGTCCTCGGCCGCGGTGGTGGGGGCCCGGAACTCCCTGGCCTCGAACACCGGTGCGGGCAGCGCCTGCCGGTCCAGCTTGCCGACCGGGGTCAGCGGGATCTCGTCGAGCACCATGACCGTCGCCGGCACCATGTGCCGCGGCAGGGAACGGCCGACGAACTCGATCAGCGCCGCCGTGTCGACCCGGCGGCCGGCGACGGGATGCACGTAGGAGACGAGAACCTTGCTCCCCGTGGTGGATTCGTGCGCGACGGTCGCCGCGAAGTCGACATCGTCGTGATCGGCGAACGCGGCGTCGATCTCGCCGAGTTCGATGCGGAAGCCGCGGATCTTGACCTGGAAGTCGGAGCGTCCGACGTACTCGATCTGCTGATTCGTGTTCCACCGCACCACGTCACCGGTCCGGTACATGCGCTGTCCGGGTTCCCCGAACGGGCATGCGACGAATCGCTCGGCGGTGAGCGCGAACCGGTCGTGGTAGCCGCGGGCGACACCCGGACCCCACACGTACAGTTCACCGGCCACGCCGACCGGGGCCGGGCGCAGGCGATCGTCGAGCACCACCAGTGACATGCCCTGGGTGGGGCCGCCGATCGTGATGGGCTCGCCGGGGGCGAGCGGATCCGAGATCGCCGTCATGATCGTTGTTTCGGTGGGCCCGTAGCCGTTGAAGAAGCGGCGGCCCGGTGCGGCCCAGCGCGCGACGAGGTCGGGCGGGCACGTCTCGCCACCGACGACGACGTCGCAGAAGGTGTCGAGTCCCGCCGGATCGACGGAAGCGAGCGCGGCGGGCGTCACGAATCCGTGGGTGACGCGTTGCGTCGCAATGAGTTCGGCGAGATCGTCACCGCCGTAGACGGTGGGCGGCGCGATCACCATCGTCGAACCGGCGCCGATCGCGAGGAGCAGTTCGAGCACCGAGGCGTCGAAGCTCGGTGACGCGAAGTGCAGTGTCCGGGACTGCGGAGTGAGCTGGTATCTCCGGACCTGCTCGGCGCAGAAGTCACCCAGACCGGCCTGCGTGACGACGACACCCTTGGGCTTGCCGGTCGACCCGGAGGTGTAGATCACGTACGCCGGGTCGGCGTCCGTCAGCGTCCGGGTGCGGTCGGCGAACGTGACCGGGTCCGCGGAGCGCTCGGCGAGGAGGCGGTCGAACTCGTCGCCCAGGACGAGCCATTCGACCGTGTCCGGCAGCGATTCCCGCGCCTCGGCGGTCGTCAGACCCACCACGACACCGGAATCGGTCACCATGTGAGCGACCCGGTCGGCCGGGTAGTTCGGGTCGACGGGCACGAACGCGGCGCCCGACTTCGCGACGCCCCACACCGACGACACCGACTCGATGGACCGGTGCACGGCGACGGCGACGAGATCGCCCGGGCCGACGCCCCGTTCGATCAGGACGCGGGCAAGCCGCGAGGACCACGCGTCGAGGTCCTCGTACGAGCGGGTGCGGTCGCCGCACACCAGCGCGGTGGCCGACGGGTCACGCTCGACGGCGGCTGCCAGGAGCTGCGGCAGTGTGGTCGAGCGGGAGCGGTTCCGGCGTGCCGGTCGTTCCCTGCGCTCGGGCCGCGGACGCCTCGCCCGCTTGCCCTCGCTACTGCCCGTGTCCTCTGCGCTCAGCTCCCGACTCCGCTCGCTCATGCGTTCCGAACACCTCGGGTACCGCTCGTCGGCATTTCACAACGCACCACAGTGACTCTTTCCCTCACACCTACATCGCCGGGCAAACGAACAATCATTATCGCCTCACACCGACCACGCCTCCGCGTCGGCAACGACCCGCCGGACATCCGGCAGCTCTCCGGCGGGTCGTCCGCCGGTCAGCACCAGAACCTCGAGATCCTCGAGTTCGTCGGCGTCGAGGTCCTGCACGCAGGCGCCCGACAGGAAGGCGTGGGTCACCCATTCGTCGGCCAGAACATCGGTGGCGTTACCGTCCGGTAGCTCGGTGACGACCGTCACGGCACCCGCGGTCGCGGATACGAGCAGTTCCGTCACGGCCCACACGCTGGTCATGGGTTCGCTGCACACGGTCCGCGATTCGTAGGTAATCCCGTACCGCTCGCGGTCGCGCTCGGCGAGCGCGACGACCTGCCCGTGGGTGAGCGTGAGCGTTCCGTCGGCGGTGACGACTGCCGGATCCTCGGGGGCGAGGCGTCGGATCCGCTCGGCGTACGTGACGGGCCGGCCGGACTGCGCGTCGACGCGGTCACGGTCGGCGTCGAGCACGATCCACTTCACGGTGTCGGGCAGCGTGTCGACGTGCGCCGACGTAGTGATGCCGACCTTCGCGAGCAGATCCGACCCTGCGTCCACGCGCACGTCCCGGACGTCGACCGGGGTGAGCGCCGCACCGGACTCGAGCACCGCCCACGCCGCGACCACCGCGTCGACGGACCGCGGCAGCGCGACCGGGACCCGGTGGCCGGGGCCGACGCCCTCGGCGATCAGCACCCGGGCCAGCCGCGCGGCCCGCGCGGCGAGTTCGCTGTAGGTGGTCTCGTCCCCGTCGTCGGCGACGGCCGGGGCCTCCGGATCCGCCTCGACCACCGCGGCCAGCGCCTGCGGCACCGTGGTGTCGCTCGGTGCCACCGCACCGGCACCGGCATCGGCCGTCGGACGCCCGGACGCCGACCCGCCCAGCAGTTGAGCGCGTTCCTCGTCGGACGCGATCTCGATGTCGCCCACCACCGTCGACGCATCGGCGGCGACGGCCTCGAGGACGCGCACGAAGCGCTGTCCGATCAGTTGCGCCGTCGACGCGTCGAACAGGTCGGTGGCGTAGGTCAGCAGCGCCTCGAGCTCGCCCGACGGCATCGGGACCAGGGTGAACTGGAGGTCGAACTTCGCCGCCGACTCGACGCCCGGGACACCGTCGACCGTCAGCCCCGGCAGCTCGAGCGCCGCCTGCTGCTGGTTCTGGAACGACAGCACCGTCTGGAACAGCGGATGGCGGGAAGTCGAGCGTGCCGGCGCGACGGCCTCGACCACCCGCTCGAACGGCACGTCCGCGTGGGCGAACGCCGACAGGTCCGTCTCCCGCGCCCGCGCCACGACCTCGGTGAACGTCATCGACGACGTCAGCTCGGTGCGCAGCGCCAGCGTGTTGACGAACATGCCGACCAGGTCGTCGAGGGCGGCGTCGCCGCGACCCGCGATCGGGGTGCCGACGGTGACGTCCCAGGTACCGGCGAGGCGGGCAAGCAGCACCGCCAATGCACCATGCGTGACCATGAACAGCGACGAACCCTGCTCACGCGCAATCGATTCGAGCGCGGTGTGCAGACCCGCCGGGATCGTGAATCCGATCTCGGCGCCCCGCATGGACTGCACCGGCGGACGCGGGCGGTCCGTCGGAAGCTCGAGCAGATCCGGCGCACCGGACAGGGTGTGGGACCAGAACTCGAGCTGCTCCGCGGCCACGGTGCCCGGCTGGTCGGCCGAGCCGAGGACGTCGTGCTGCCACAGGCTGTAGTCGGCGTACTGCACCGCGAGCGGCGCCCACTGCGGGGCCTGGCCCTGGCTGCGGGCGGCGTACGACGCCATCAGGTCCCGTGCCATGGGCGCCATCGAGACACCGTCCGCGCTGATGTGGTGGACCACGAACGCGAACACGTGGACCTCGTCCGCGAGCCGGAACAGTGCGGCGCGCAGCGGAACTCCGGCGGTGACGTCGAAGCCGCGGCCGAGCAGTCCAGCCACCCGAGCCTGCACGTCGGCCTCGTCCTCGACGGCGACCGGCGCGAGGTCCACGTCGACGCCGTCGACGGGCAGGATCGCCTGGTACGCGCCCTCGGGTCCCTCCGGGTAGTACGTGCGCAGCACCTCGTGCCGCGCCAGCACGTCCCGCAGGGCGGCCCGCAGCGCCTCGGTGTCGAGGGAGCCGGTGAGCTGCATCGCGAGCGGGATGTTGTACGCCGCCGACTCCGGGTCGAGGCGGCTCAGGAACCACATGCGCTGCTGCGCGAGCGACAACGGAATCCGCTCCGGGCGCGGCCCGGCCGTCAACGCCTTCCGCGCTCCCCCACCGATGAGGGACTGGACATGCCCCGCAAGGCCTTCCACCGCCGACACCTCGAACAGCGCCCGCACCGGCACCTGGGCATCCAGCGCCGCGCCCAGACGAGACACCACCTGCGTCGCGACCAGCGAATTGCCGCCCAGCGCGAAGAAGTCGTCGTCCAGCCCGACCCGCTCGACACCGAGGACGTCGGCGAACACGCCCGCGACGATCTCCTCCACCGGAGTCGTCGGCGCCCGGAAAGCCTTGGCCTCGAACACCGGCGCCGGCAACGCCTTCCGATCCAACTTCCCCGACGCGTTCAGCGGGAACGCGTCCAACACGACGAACACCGCCGGCACCATGTACGACGCCAACGACCGCGACAGCTCCGCCTTCACCGCAGCGACATCGAGCGACGCATCGGCCACCACGTACGCGACCAGCTGATCGGACTTCACCAGCACCACCGACTGCGCGATCTCCGGCAATGCCAACAGCGCCGTCTCGATCTCGCCCAGCTCGATCCGCAGACCCCGAAGCTTCACCTGGAAGTCCGTGCGGCCCAAATATTCGAGCTCACCGGAGGCGTTCCAGCGCACCAGATCACCCGTGCGGTACATCCGCTCACCCGCGGCCCCGAACGGGTCGGCCACGAACCGATCCGCCGTCAGATCCGCACGCGAGACGTACCCGCGCGCCAACTGCGCGCCCGCCAGATACAACTCACCCGGAACACCCACCGGCACCGGACGCAGCCGACCATCCAACACGAACAACTGCGTGTTCCACACCGGCGCACCGATCGGCACGCTCGCCGCGTCGGCCTCGGTCACCTCGTGGAACGTCACGTCCACCGCGGCCTCGGTCGGACCGTAGAGGTTGTGCAACGCCGCACCCGGCACCACATCGCGCAGCCGCGCCGCCGTCTGCGCCGGCAACGCCTCACCCGACGCGAACACCAGGCGAAGCGAATCGACCTGACGCACCGCAGGTTCGGCGACGAACACCGACAGCATCGACGGCACGAAATGCGCCGCCGTCACCGACTGCTCCACCATCACCCGCGCCAGATACGCCGGATCCCGATGACCATCCGGCAACGCCACCACCAGACGCGCACCCACCTGCAACGGCCAGAAGAACTCCCACACCGACACGTCGAACGTGAACGGCGTCTTCTGCAACACCACATCGCCAGCCGACAGACCGTACTCGGCCTGCATCCACACCAGACGATTCACGATCGCCGCATGCGAAACCGCGACACCCTTCGGGCGCCCCGTCGAACCCGACGTGAAGATTACGTACGCGGTGTTCGAACCACACAGCACCGCACCACGATCCGCATCCGAGACCGCCGCATCCGAGAACCCGGACACGTCGACCGTGTCGAGCGCGACGACCCGAGTCGCCACCGACAGGTCGGTCGCGTCACGCGATGTGCTCAGAACCAGAACCGGATTCGCGGTCTCGAGGATGTACCCGTTGCGCTCCGCCGGCTGATCCGGATCCACCGGCACGTACCCACCACCGGCGGCCAGCACCGCATACATGCCCACCAGCAGATCCAGCGAACGCCGCATCCCCAGGCCGACCAGGCAATCCGGGCCGACACCCTCGGCGATCAGATACCGCGCCGTACGATGCACCCGCGCCGCGAACTCGCGGTAGGTCAGCGACTCGCCCTCGAACACGACGGCCGTCGCATCCGGCGTCCGGGCCACCTGCTGCTCGAACAGGTCCACCAGGGTCGCATCCGGCACCACATGGGAAGTCGCGTTCCACACGTCCAGAACCTGCGACCGCTCGGCGCCGTCCAGCAACTCCACGTCACCGACCACCTCGGCCGGATCCGCGGTCACCGACTCCAGCACCCGCACGAACCGCTCCCCGAACGCCCGCATCGTCGACGCGTCGAACAGGTCGGTGGCGTAGGTGAGCGTCACCGCGTAACCGTCGTCGGCGGCTTCCTGGACCGTCACCTGGAGGTCGAACTTGGCGGTCGCGTCGTCGTGCTCGAACTCGGTGACGGTGAGGTCACCGAGCGCGAATTCGGCGCGGGCCAGGTTCTGGAACGTCAGCATCACCTGGAACAGCGGATGCCGTCCCTGCGACCGCTCCGGGTCGAGGATCTCGACCAGACGCTCGAACGGCAGATCGGCGTGGCCGAACGCGGCCAGATCGGTCGTGCGGACCTCACCGAGCAGGTCGGCGAACGTGCGTCCGCCGTCGACGTCGGTGCGCAGCACCAGCGTGTTGACGAACATGCCCACCAGGTCGTCGAGTGCCGCGTCGCCGCGACCCGCGACCGGGGTGCCGATCGCGATGTCCGACGTCCCGCTCAGCCGCGCCAACAGCACCGACAGCGCCGCGTGCACCACCATGAACGGCGTCGCGCCGTGCGCGCGCGCGACCCGGTCGACATCGGCCCGCAGGCCCGCGCCGATCGAGAAACGGTGCGCGCCGCCGCGGTTCGATGCCACCGCGGGCCGAGGACGATCGGTGGGCAGGTCCAACTGTTCGGGCAGGCCGGCCAGCGTGGTCTTCCAGTACTCGGCCTGGCGCGCGATCACCGACTGCGGATCGTCGTCCGCGCCGAGCGCGTCCCGCTGCCACAGCGTGTAGTCCGCGTACTGCACCGCGAGCGGAGCCCATGCGGGGGCCGCGCCGTTCACGCGGGCGGCGTACGCCGTCATCACGTCCAGCGCGAGCGGTGCCACCGAGAAGCCGTCCGCCGCAATGTGATGCACCACGAGAGCAAGGACGTGCTCGGTGGCCGACACCGCGAACAGCCGCGCGCGCATCGGCAGGGAACTCGTCAGGTCGAATCCGGTCCCGACGAGTTCGACGATCCGGCCGGGAAGGGCCTCCGCGGCAACGGCGTCCACCGACAGCAGCTCATCCGGCGCGCTCGACGCGCGCACGTCCTGGTATCCGACACCGTCGACGTCGACGAACACGGTGCGCAGCGACTCGTGCCGGTCGACGACGTCGGCGACCGCGGCCTGCAGCGCCGCGGTGTCGAGCGCGCCGGTGAGCCGGAGCACGAGCGGAATGTTGTCGACCGCCGAGTCGGGATCGAGGCGGTTCAGGAACCACATGCGCTGCTGCGCCAACGACAGCGGGATCCGCTCCGGGCGCGGCTGCGGCACCAGCGCGGGCCGGCCGTCGCCGGAGAGCACCGCGAGCTGCGCCGCGAGCGCCTCGACGGTCGAGGCCTCGAACAGCTCACGCACGGGAACACGCACGCCCAGTGCGGCACCGAGTCGGGACGCGACCCGCGTCGCGACGAGCGAGTTGCCACCGAGGTCGAAGAAGTCGTCGTCCAGGCCCACCCGCGGGGCGTCGAGGACGTCCGCGAACACCGATGCGACGAGTTCCTCCGCCGCGGTGCCCGGTGCACGGAATTCCTTCGTCTCGAACACCGGCGCCGGCAGCGCCTGCCGGTCCAGCTTGCCGACCGGCGTGAGCGGGACCGTGTCCAGGACGATGATCGACGCCGGCACCATGTACGACGGCAGCAGCGACGCGACATGGGCCGTCAGCACCGCGGGGTCCACGGCGTCGGCCTGCACGTACGACACCAGCGCCGTCTGCCCGGACGGCAGCGTGTGGCCGACGGTGGTCGCGAACGACACCGCCGGATGGTCGGTGAGCGCCGCGTCGATCTCGCCGAGTTCGATGCGGAAGCCGCGCACCTTCACCTGGAAGTCGGACCGTCCCACGTACTCGATGGACAGGTCTCCGGACGGATCCTCCGCCCACCGGACGACGTCACCGGTGCGGTACATGCGCTCCCCGGCCCCGCCGAACGGGTTCGCGACGAAGCGGTCCGCCGTCAGCTCGGCGCGACCGTGGTAGCCACGGGCCAGGGCCTCGCCCGAGAGGTACAGCTCACCCGTGACACCGACCGGGACCGGCCGCAGCCGGGCGTCGAGGATCAACGCACCGACACCCGGGGTGGGGCCACCGATCGTGATCGGCTTGCCCGCGAAGAGTTCTCCGCGCGTGGAGATGATCGTCGTCTCGGTCGGACCGTACGCGTTGAAGAATCGGCGACCGCGCGCCCATCGACCGACCAGCTCGGTGGTCGAGGCGTCACCACCGACCGACAGCAGCCGCAGCTCGTCGAGTCCCTCGACATCCATCGACCCGAGCACTGCCGGGGTAATGAGCGCGACCGTCACCGAGCGCTCCGCGAGCAGCGCGTGCAGCTCCTCGCCGCCCAGGATCGACGGCGGCACCACGACCAGCTCGGCACCGGCGGACGCCGCCAGCGTCCACTCGAGAACAGACGGGTCGAAGCTCGGCGAACAGACGTGGAGCACCCGGTCGGACGCGGTCACCTCGTACAGCTCGGCGGACTGGCTCACCAGCCCCGACAGTCCGCGGTGGGTGACCTCGACGCCCTTCGGCTTGCCGGTCGAACCCGAGGTGTAGATCACGTACGCCACGTGATCGAGGCGCAGCGCCCGCAGCCGGTCGGTGTCACGAACCGCGGCGGTCGAGCGACCGGCCGCCGATGCCGCCTGCTCGAGTGCGGTCAGCGAGCACCACGAGACCGCGTCGGGCAGGGACTCGACGGCGTCCGCGATGCCGAGCACCGCGGACGAGTCGGTCACCATGTGGGCGATCCGGTCGGCCGGGTAGGTCGGGTCCACGGGCACGTAGGCGGCACCGGTCTTCGCGACCGCCCACACGCACAGCACCATCTCCCACGAGCGCGGGAAGGACAGCGCCACAACCGTTTCCGGTCCGACACCACGGTCGATCAGTTCGCGGGCGAGGGCACTGGACCGTTCGTCGAGCTCCCGGTAGGTGAGCGTGGTCCCGCCGCAACTCACCGCGGGCGCGGCCGGATCGGCTCCGACACCACCGGCGAGGATCTCGGCCAGGGTGCGCAGCGGCGGCACCGGGCCACCGTCGACGGAGATCAGCCGCGCGTGCTCGTCGTCGTCGAGGATCTCGACATCGCCGACGGGCGTCGCCGGGTCCGCCGTCAGCGCCGCGAGCAGACGGACGAATCGCGTCCCGAACGTGCGCGCGGTCGGCTCGTCGAACAGATCGGTCGCATAGGTCAATTCGACCGCCAGACCCGATCCCGTGGGGTCGTCGGCGACGGTGACCTGCAGGTCGAACTTCGCCAGCGCCATGTCGATGTCGACACCGGAAACGGTGAGGCCCGGCAGCGTCCGAGGCCCGGAACTCAGGCCGCGCTGGAAGGCGAGCGCCACCTGGAACAGCGGGTGCCGCGCCTGCGAGCGCTCCGGGTCGAGGATCTCGACGAGACGCTCGAACGGCAGGTCGGCGTGCTCGAACGCGTCGAGGTCGACGGACCGCACGCCGGCGAGCAGGTCGGTGAACGACTGTGCGCCGTCGACTTCGGTGCGCAGGACGAGCGTGTTGACGAACATGCCGACGATGTCGTCGAGCGCGGCCTCACCACGACCCGCGACCGGGGTGCCGATCGCGATGTCGGAGGTACCGCTCAGCCGCGCCAGCAGCACCGACAGCGCCGCGTGGACCACCATGAACGGCGTCGCACCGTGGGCGCGCGCCACCGATTCGATCGCGGAACTCGTCTCGGGGTCGATCGGGAACCGGTACGACGCACCACGATTCGACGCGACCACCGGACGCGGGCGATCCGACGGCAGATCCAGCTGCTCGGGCAGCCCGGCGAGCGCCGAGGTCCAGAACCCGGCCTGCTGCGCGATCAGCGACTCGGGGTCGTCCTCGCTGCCGAGGGTCTCCCGCTGCCACAGCGCGTAGTCGGCGTACTGCACCGCGAGCGGCGCCCAGGACGGTGTCTCACCGGTCGAACGTGCCGCGTACGCGACGATCACGTCGCGGGTCAGCGGCCCCATCGAGAAGCCGTCCGCCGCAATGTGATGCACCACGAGGACCAGCACGTGCTGGTCGGGTGCGACCCGGAACAGCTGGGCGCGCACCGGCACGTCGGCGGACAGGTCGAAGCCGGCGGTGGCGAGGGACCCGATCCGCGAGACCAGGTCGGTCTCGGGCAGCGACACCGGCGTGAGGTCCAGTGCGACGGCGTCGGCGGGCAGGATCACCTGCGTGCCCACCCCGTCGACATCCGGGTACACCGTGCGCAGCGACTCGTGCCGTGCGACGACGTCACGCAGCGCATCCTGCAGCGCACCGGTGTCGAGGCTGCCCTCGAGGCGGATGGCGACCGGGACGTTGTTGACCGCCGAGTCCGGATCCAGACGGTTCAGGAACCACATGCGCTGCTGGGCCAGCGACAGCGGGATCCGGTCCGGGCGGTCCTGCGGCACGAGCGGCGTGCGACGGCCGGAGCCGAGCCGCGCGATCCCCGCGGCCAGCGTCTCGACGGTCGACGCCTCGAACAGCACCCGCACCGGAACCTGGGCATCCAGCGCCGCGCCCAGACGAGACACCACCTGCGTCGCGACCAGCGAATTGCCGCCCAGCGCGAAGAAGTCGTCGTCCAGCCCGACCCGCTCGACACCGAGGACGTCGGCGAACACGCCCGCGACGATCTCCTCCACCGGAGTCGTCGGCGCCCGGAAAGCCTTGGCCTCGAACACCGGCGCCGGCAACGCCTTCCGATCCAACTTCCCCGACGCGTTCAGCGGGAACGCGTCCAACACGACGAACACCGCCGGCACCATGTACGACGCCAACGACCGCGACAGCTCCGCCTTCACCGCAGCGACATCGAGCGACGCATCGGCCACCACGTACGCGACCAGCTGATCGGACTTCACCAGCACCACCGACTGCGCGATCTCCGGCAATGCCAACAGCGCCGTCTCGATCTCGCCCAGCTCGATCCGCAGACCCCGAAGCTTCACCTGGAAGTCCGTGCGGCCCAAATATTCGAGCTCACCGGAGGCGTTCCAGCGCACCAGATCACCCGTGCGGTACATCCGCTCACCCGCGGCCCCGAACGGGTCGGCCACGAACCGATCCGCCGTCAGATCCGCACGCGAGACGTACCCGCGCGCCAGCTGCGCGCCCGCCAGATACAACTCACCCGGAACGCCTGCCGGCACCGGACGCAACCGCGCATCCAGCACGTAGGCACACGTGTTCCACGCCGGCGCACCGATCGGCACGCCGGCGGCGTCCGATGCCCCCACCTCGTGCCGGGTCGCCTGCACGGTCACCTCGGTCGGCCCGTACACGTTGTGCACCGACGCACCGGTCACCCGACGCAGCCGCGACACCGTGCGCGGCGACAGAGCCTCGCCACCGCAGAACACCCGGGTGAGCGACGCCGCGGCGTCCGCGTCGAGATGGTCGATCGTCGCGTCCAGGACGGACGGCACGAACTGGGCCACCGTCACCGCCTGCTCGCGGATCGCCCGGGCCAGAGCGGCCGGATCCCGATGCGCATCGCGCGACGCCACCGCCACGCTCGCACCGGTCTGCAACGGCCAGAACAGCTCCCACACCGACGCATCGAACGTGAACGGCGTCTTCAGCAGCACCCGGTCGAGCGCCCCGAGACCGTACTCGGCCTGCATCCACGACGACAGATTCACGACCGCCGTGTGCGGCACGGTCACGCCCTTCGGCCGCCCGGTCGAACCCGACGTGAACAGCACGTATGCCGTCGACGCACCCCGCAGGGGCGCCGCACGGTCGGCGTCGACGATCGGCGCATCGGAGTACGCGGACAGGTCGAGCGTGTCCACGTCGACCACCGGGACCGCGCCCGCGTCGACGTCCGCGTCACCGGTGGTGCTCAGCACCAGCACCGGACGCGAAGACTCGAGCACGTACCCGTTCCGCTCCGCCGGCTGATCGGGATCGATCGGGACGTAACCGCCACCCGCGGCCGATACGGCGTGAACTGCGACGAGCAGATCCACCGAGCGCCCCATCGCGACCGCCACCAAGGATTCGGGGCCCACTCCGACACCGATCAAGTGGCGGGCGAGACGCCTTACCCGAGAAGCGAATTCACCGTAGGTCAGCGTTCCTGCCTCGGACACCACGGCCGTCGCATCCGGCGTCCGGACGACCTGCTGCTCGAACAGGTCCACCAGGGTCGCGTCCGGCACGACATGCGAAGTCGCGTTCCACACGTCCAGAACCTGCGACCGCTCGGCACCGTCCAGCAACTCCAGGTCCCCGACCACCGCGGCCGGATCCGCGGTCACCGACTCCAGCACCCGAACGAAGCGCTCCCCGAACACCCGCATCGTCGACGCGTCGAACAGATCCGTGGCGTACGTCAGGTCCACGGACAGACCGTCCGACGTCTCCGACAGGGTCACCTGCAGGTCGAACTTCGCGACCGGGGTATCCATGTCCACCCCGGACACGGTCAGGCCCGGAAGCTCGAGGTCCGTCTGCCCGAGGTTCTGCAGGGTCAGCATCACTTGGAACAGCGGGTGGCGCGACTGCGAGCGCTCGACATCGAGGATCTCGACGAGGCGCTCGAACGGCAGGTCGGCGTGATCGAACGCGGCGAGGTCTGCCGCACGGACGTCGGTGAGCAACTGCGCGAACGTGAGGTCCGGCCGGACGTCGGACCGCAGCACCAGGGTGCCGACGAACATGCCGATCAGATCGTCGAGCGCCGCCTCACCACGGCCCGCGACAGGCGTGCCGACCGCGATGTCCGAGGTACCGCTCAGTCGCGACAGCAGCACCGACAACGCCGCGTGCACCACCATGAACGGCGTCGCACCGTGTGCCGTGGCAATCGCATCGATCGCCGCACGCAGGTCGGATCCGATCGTGAATCGGTGCGAGGCACCGCGATTGGACGCCACCGCCGGACGGGGCCGGTCGGACGGCAGATCGAGTTGGCCCGGCAGACCGGCGAGCGTCGAGCTCCAGTAGCCGATCTGCCCCGATATCGCCGACTCGGTGTCGTCCTCCGAGCCGAGCACGTCGCGCTGCCACAGGGTGTAGTCCGCGTACTGCACGGCCAGCGGCGCCCAGTCCGGAACGAGACCGTTCACCCGGGCCGCGTATGCGGTCATCACGTCGCGGGTCAGCGGGCCCATGGAGAAGCCGTCGGCCGCAATGTGATGCACGACCAGGACGAGGACGTGCTCGGTGGGCGACACGGTGAACAGGCGCACCCGCACCGGGATGTCGGTGGCCAGGTCGAACCCGGCCGTGACCAGCTCCCCGATGCGTCCCGGCAACTCGGCCTCGGCGACCGCGCCGGCGAGCAGGGCCGTGGCGATGTCGGAGACCGCCCGGATCGCCTGGTAGCCGACGCCGTCGATCTCGGGGAACACGGTGCGCAGCGACTCGTGCCGCTCGAGGACGTCACCGATTGCCGCCGAGAGGGATTCGACGTCGAGCGCACCGGACAGCCGGATCGCCAACGGGATGTTGTTCACCGCCGATTCCGGCTCGAAGCGGTTCAGGAACCACATCCGCTGCTGCGCGAGCGACAGCGGGATCCGCTCCGGCCGCGGACCGGCCACGAGCGCCTTCACCCGGTCGCCAGCCGACCCGGACACGCGGGACGCCAGTGCTGCGACGGTCGACGCGTCGAACAGCGCCCGAACCGGAACCGTGGTGTCCAGAGCTGCGCCGAGTCGCGCCGCCACCTGAGTCGCCAGGAGCGAGTTGCCACCTAGGGCGAAGAAGTCGTCGTCGAGACCCATCCGGTCGGCGCCGAGGACGTCGGCGAACACCGACGCCACCGCCTGCTCCACCGGGGTGGTGGGCGCGCGGAACTCCGCTGCCTCGAACTCCGGTTCCGGCAACGCCTTCCGGTCGATCTTGCCGCTGCCCGTGAGCGGGAGGCGGCCCAGCACCAGCACCGCCGCGGGCACCATGTACGACGTGAGCGAGCGGCCCGCGAACTCCTTGAGCTCGGCGGCGTCGATCGAACGGCCGTCGGCCGCCACGACGTACGCCACCAACTGCTCACGCATCACCAGGACCGCCACCTGGGAGACGGCCTCGTGGGCGGACAGGACCGACTCGATCTCGCCGAGTTCGATGCGGAAGCCGCGCAGCTTCACCTGGTCGTCGGCGCGGCCGACGTACTCGATCACCCGGTCCGCGCCCGTCCGCACGACATCACCGGTGCGGTACAGGCGAGAGCCCGGCGCCCCGAACGGGTTCGCGACGAACCGTTCCGCGGTGAGGCCGGGGCGCCCGAGGTAGCCGCGCGCCACACCGGCGCCGGCAAGGTAGAGCTCACCGGGCACGCCGGCGGGTACGGGCCGCAGGCGGGAGTCGAGCACGTACGCGGTGGCCCCGCGGATCGCGCGGCCGATCGTCACGGGCTCGCCCGGCACGAGAGCATCCGAGATGTTCGATGCCACGGTCGCCTCGGTGGGGCCGTACGCGTTGAACATCCGCCGGCCCCCGGTCGCCCAGCGGGCCACCAGATCTGCCGAGCACGCCTCGCCACCGACGACGACCACACCCAGCGCGTCCAGACCGGACGGATCCACCGACGCCAACGCCGCCGGCGTCACGAACGCGTGCGTCACGCGACGAGCCGCCAGCAGTTCCGTGAGCTCCTGCCCGCCGTAGATCGACGTGGGCGCGATCACCATCGTCGCCCCCGCCCCGAACGCCATCAGCAACTCGAGGATCGACGCGTCGAAACTCGGCGACGCGAAATGCAGAGTCCTCGAACCGGACTCGATGCCGTACCGCTCCACCTGCTCGGCCGCGAACGCCGCCAGACCGGCGTGCGTCACCACGACACCCTTCGGCACACCCGTCGACCCCGACGTGTAGATGACGTAGGCGGGATCGGCAACGCGCAGCGGGCGGACGCGGTCCGCGTCGGTCACCGGCGCGGACAACGCCGAGGCGACCTCCGCCGTCGTCGACTCGTCGTCGAGCACGAGCCACGGCAGCGCGGCCGGCAGGCCCGGCGCGTGCTCGGCGAGCGTGACGCCGAGGACCGCGCGCGAGTCCGAAACCATGTGCGCCACCCGGTCCGCCGGGTAGTGCGGGTCGACGGGCACGAACGCGGCACCGGTCTTCGCGACCGCCCACACCGCGACGACGGATTCGATCGAGCGGGTCAGCGCGATCGCGACCACGTCCTCGGGTCCGGCGCCACGCGCGATCAGGGCCCGCGCCAGCCGGGACGAGCGCTCGTCGAGTTCGCGGTAGGTCACCGTCTCGTCGCCCGCGACGAGCGCGACCGTCGACGGATCCGTGCTCGCGGCGGCCGCGAGGATCTGCGGCAGCAGCACCGGTTCCGGGCCGGTGCCGTCGGTCGCGGCGGTCAGCGCGGACGACTCGGTCGCGTCGAGGACGTCGATGTCACCGACGGTCACGTCGGCGTCGGCGGCTACGGCCGCCAGCACCCGCACGAAGCGGTCGGCGAACGTGCGCATCGTCGACTCGTCGAACAGGTCGGTCGCGTAGGTGAGGTCCACATCCAGACCGCCTGTCCCGGACTCGGACTCGGACTCGGCCAGGGTGACGGCCAGGTCGAACTTCGCGACGGCGGCGTCGAAGTCGACACCCGCGACGGTCAGGTCGCCCAGCACCAGTTCGGTCCGGTCCATGTTCTGGTACGACAGCACCACCTGGAACAGCGGGTGCCGCGCCTGGGACCGCGCGGGGCTCAGGACCTCGACGAGGCGCTCGAAGGGCACGTCGGCGTGGGTGAACGCCTCGAGGTCGGAGGCCCGGACCGCCGTCAGCAGGTCGGCGAACGAACGCTCGCCCGACACCTCGGCGCGCAGGACGAGGGTGTTGACGAACATGCCGATCAGGTCGCCCGTCGCGGCCTCGCCGCGGCCCGCGACCGGGGTGCCGATCGCGATGTCCGAGGTGCCGCTCAGCCGGGCCAGCAGCACCGACAGCGCCGCATGGACCACCATGAACGTGGTCGCGCCGTGCTCGCGCGCGACCACGTCGAGCCGAGACGACAGGTCCGCATCGATCGAGAACCGGTACGACGCACCCGCATTCGTCGCCACCACCGGTCGCGGACGATCCGCGGGGAGGTCGAGACGGTCGGGCAGGTCCGCGAGCGCGCCGCGCCAGTAGTCCACCTGGCGGGCGATGAGCGACTCGGGGTCGTCCTCGCTGCCGAGAACCTCGCGCTGCCACAGCGCGTAGTCGGCGTACTGCACCGCGAGCGGCGCCCATGCCGGCGCGGCACCGGCCGAGCGGGCGGCGTAGGCGGTGACGATGTCGCGAGTGAGCGGGCCCATCGAGAAGCCGTCGGCGCTGATGTGGTGGACGACGACCACGAGCACGTGCTCGGTGGGCGCGACCGCGAGCAGGCGCACCCGCAGCGGCACCTCGGCGGTGACGTCGAATCCGCGCGAGATCGTCTCGGCGACAGCGGCGGCGATGTCGGACTCGTCCACCGGCACCGCGTCGAGTTCCACGGCGGCCGCGTCGGCCGGGAGGATCACCTGGTGCGCTGCGCCGTCGTGCTCGGGGAAGACGGTGCGCAGTGCTTCGTGACGCTCGACGACGTCGGCGACGGCGCCGCGCAGCGCCTCGACGTCCAACGCGCCCGACAGGCGGATCGCGACGACGATGTTGTTCACCGCGGACGCGGTGTCGAACCGGTTGAGGAACCACATCCGCTGCTGCGCGAGCGACAGCGGGACCGTCTCGGGGCGGGCCTGCGCGACCAGCGGCGCGCGGGTGTCCCCACCCGCGGCGACGAGGGAGTCGACCAGCGCCGCCAACTGCGCGACGGTCGGTGCGTCGAAGAAGTCGCGGACGTCGATCCGGATACCGAGGTCGGCGCTGACGCGCGCGAGGACGCGAGTTGCGCTGAGCGAGTTGCCGCCGAGCGCGAAGTAGTCGTCGTCGACGCCGATACGCTCGGCGCCCAGCACGTCGGCGAAGGTCGCCGCGAGCATCTCCTCGGTCGGCGTGCTCGGGGCGCGGTACTCGCGGGCGAGTGACGAGAAGTCCGGCGCCGGAAGCGCCTTGCGGTCGAGCTTGCCGCTGGCGTTCAGCGGGAACTCGGCCAGCGCGACGAACAGCGACGGAATCATGTACTCCGGCAACCGGGCACCCACCGCCGCCGCGAGCTCGTCCCGGTCGACCGGGGCGCCGCCGTCGGTGACGACGTACGCCACCAGGTGGTCGCCGAGGTCGGGGTCCGAGTGCACGATCACGACGGACTGCGACACCGCCGCGTGGTCGAGCAGCGCCGACTCGATCTCGCCGAGTTCGATGCGCAGGCCGCGCAGCTTCACCTGGAAGTCGGTGCGGCCCACGTACTCCAGCTCGCCGGATGCCCCGATCTTCACGAGGTCGCCGGTGCGGTACATGCGGTCGCCGGGCGCGCCGTACGGGTCGGCGACGAACCGGTCGGCCGTCAGGTCGGGGCGCTGCAGGTAGCCGCGCGCGAGCTGGACGCCCGCGAGGTACAGCTCGCCCTCGGACCCGACCGGCGTGCGGCGCAGGCCTTCGTCGAGCACGTACAGGTCGGTGTCGGCGACGGCGCGACCGATCGGCACCGTCGCGGTGTCGGCGGCCGTCGCCTCGTGGTAGGTGACGTCGACGGCAGCCTCGGTGGGGCCGTACAGGTTGTGCAGCGCCGCACCCGAGATCTCCCGGAACCGCGCGGCGGTCTGCGGCGGCAGGGCCTCACCCGACGCGAACACGTTGCGCAGGGCGGTGACGGTCGCCGCGGTCGGCTGTGCCGGATCCCCCGTCGCTTCGCTCTCCAGGAACGCCACGAACACCGACAGCATCGACGGCACGAAGTGCGCGACGGTCACGCCGCGATCGACCATGATCCGTGCGAGGTACGCCGGATCGCGGTGGCCGTCCGGGGCGGCGATCACCAGCCGCGCGCCGGCCTGCAACGGCCAGAAGAACTCCCACACCGACACGTCGAACGTGAACGGCGTCTTCTGCAGCACCACGTCGTCTGCGGTCATCGGGTACATGCTCTGGCGCCACCGCAGGTTCGCGACGATCGCACGGTGCCCGACGGCGACGCCCTTGGGGCGGCCGGTCGAGCCGGACGTGAAGATCACGTATGCGACGTTGTCCTCCGACAGCGGCGCCAGGCGGTCGTCGTCGGTGACCGGGTCGGCCGACAGTCCGTCGACGTCCAGGGTGTCGATCGCGAGAACGGGCGTCGCGGTATCGACCGTCAGGCCGTCCCGGGTGGTCGTGAGGATCACGGTCGGGCAGGCGATGTCGAGCACGTAGCCGAGGCGGTCGGCCGGGTGGTCGGGGTCGAGCGGAACGTACGCGCCGCCGGCCTTGACGATCGCGTACATGCCGACCAGGAGGTCGAGCGAGCGGCGGATGCCCAGGCCCACCATCGAATCCGGGCCGACACCGAGCGAGATCAGGTGCCGCGCGAGACGGTTGGCGCGGGCGTCGAACTCGGCGTAGGTGAGGGACTCGCCCCCGAACTCGAGGGCCACCGCGTCGGGGGTGGCGGCAACCTGGAGGTCGAAGCGCGATGCGAGCGTGTCGGCGGTCGGTTCCGGCGCGGACGCACCGTCGCCGAGGACCTCGGCGGCGTCCGCGAACAGGCGGTCGAGCACGCCCGGCAGTCCCCCGTGCTCGGCCGACTCGAGCAAGCCCGGAACGAGGTTGGAGAGCACCACGGGCACCAGCGAGTCGATCCCGAGTACCCCGCCCATCGCGGCGTCGAGCGTCTCGATCTCGGACTTCAGCTGCATGTAGGTGACCGTCGTGTCGCCGAGTACGAGTGCGACTCGCTCGGGCTCGACCGAGGTCACCCCGGCGAGCAACCGGGGCAGGTCCTCCACCGTCATCGCGCCGGCTCCAGCGTTGTTCGCCGCCATGTGTTTTCGTCCTCCCGACATCTACCTCGAATTCGACCGCCTGACACGGGGGAGCCGATCGATCGACTCCCCCGGCCTCATCCGAACGCGATCACTCGATTCCGCCCTCGGCGCTCGCCGCACCGTCGGCCAGCGCTGCGGCGTCGACGATCATCTTGGCGATCACCGCGCCGTAGCCCTCCGCACCCAGCGCCGGCAGGATTCCTGGCAGCAGACCCGACAGCGCCACGGTCATGAGCGCCTCGGGCTTCAGGGCGCCGCCTGTCGCCTTCGCCGTGGTGTCGATCTTGGTGTGCAGGTCGCCGAACGTGACGTCGGTACCGCCGTGCGAGACGGCCACCGTGTCGGGCGCGACCCGGGCGGCGCCGGCCACCAGTTCGGGCAGGTCCTCGACCGTCAGTTCCTTCTTCGGCACGAGCGCCTCGCGCTCGGCGTCGGTGGTGACGTCGATGGCCCGCAACACGATCGCCGGGTCGCCGGTCACTGCGTCGAGGATCCGCACGAACCGCTCCCCGAACGCGGCCACCGTGTCCCGATCGAACAGATCCGTCGCGTAGGTGAACAGCGCCCGGAATCCGGTGAGGGCTCCGTCGGCACCGAACTGCTCCACCGCGGTGAGCTGCAGGTCGAACTTCGCCTGGTCGCCGCCCAGGTCGAGCGCCGACACCTCGAGCCCCGGCAGCGCGAACGTGCCGGTGTCCATGTTCTGGAACGTCAGCATCACCTGGAACAGCGGCGTGTACGCGCTCGACCGCCGGACCCCGGCCGCCTCCACCACCTGCTCGAACGGCACGTCGGCGTTGCCGAACGCGGCGAGATCCTGCGTCCGCGCGTGCGCCAGCAGGTCCGTGAACGACGACGACGGCTCGACGCGGGTCCGCAGCGCCAACGTGTTCACGAACATGCCGATCATGTCGTCGAGCGCGGCCTCACCGCGGCCCGCGACCGGCGTGCCGATCGTGACGTCGTTCGAACCACCGACCCGCGACAGCAGCACCGCGAGCGCCGCATGGAACACCATGAACGTCGTCGCCCCCTGCTCGCGGGCCGTGTTCTCCACGCGCGCAGCGAGTTCCGCGTCGATGTCGATCTCGACCGAGGCGCCGGCCATCGACGGCCGGGCCGGGCGCGGGCGGTCCGTCGGCAGCGCCGACAGTTCGGGGGCGTCCTTCAGTGCGTCCGCCCAGTACGCGATCTGACGCGACACCGCGGCGTCCGGGTCGGACTCGTCACCGAGCACCTCCCGCTGCCACAGGCTGTAGTCGGCATACTGCACGCTCAGCGGCTGCCACTGCGGCGCACCGCCGTCGACCCGCGCCACGTACGCGAGCATCACGTCCCGGATCAGCGGACCCATCGAGAATCCGTCGGCGCTGATGTGGTGCGCCACGAACGCGAGCACGTGCTCGTCGGCGCCGAGGTCGAACAGCGCGTCGCGCACCGGCACCTCGGTCGTGACGTCGAATCCGCGTCCGACGAACTCGGTGAGCCGGTCGACGATCTCGGCCTCGGTCACCGCGACCGGATCCAACCGCGGCACGGCCCGATCGACCGGAACCAGCTGCTGGGCCGGACCGTCGGTGTTGTCGCCGCTGTCCGGGTACATCGTGTGCAGCACCTCGTGCCGCGCGATCACGTCGGTGATCGCGTCCCGCAGGACATCGATGTCGAGCGCGCCGGACAGCCGGACCGCCACCGGGATGTTGTAGGCGGACGACGCCGGATCCACCTGGTTCAGCGTCCACATCCGCTGCTGCGCGAGCGACAGCGGAACCCGGTCGGGGCGCGGCCGGGCCGTGAGCGGGGCCCGTGCCCCGCGGCCCACGAGCGGTGTGACCGCGGCAACGACCCCGGCGACAGTGGAGTCCTCGAACACCACGCGCACCGGCACCTGCGTGTCGAGGGCGGCACCGAGCCGGGCCACCAACTGCGTCGCGACCAGCGAGTTACCGCCGAGCGCGAAGAAGTCGTCGTCCAGGCCGACCCGCTCCACCCCGAGCACGTCCGCGAACGCGCCCGCGACGATCTCCTCGAGCCGGGTGGTCGCGGCCCGGAAGTCCCGGGCCTCGAACACCGGCGCGGGAAGCGCCTTGCGGTCGAGCTTGCC
Source organism: Prescottella soli (assembly GCF_040024445.1). NCBI lineage: Bacteria > Bacillati > Actinomycetota > Actinomycetes > Mycobacteriales > Nocardiaceae > Rhodococcus > Rhodococcus (subgen. Prescottella) soli. The sequence continues at coordinate 4,318,729 of NZ_CP157276.1, read as the reverse complement.
GTTCGCGTTGAGCGGCAACGCCTCGAGCACCACGAACGCCGACGGCACCATGTACGACGGCAGGGTCCGCGACAGCTCCACCTGGACCTGCTCGGTGTCGAGGTCCGAGCCCGCCGCCGGCACCAGGTACGCGACCAGGCGGTCGCCGGTGCGGTCGTCGCTGTGCGCGGTGACCGCCGCGGCCGCCACCACCGGCGACTCCCGCAGCGCAGCCTCGATCTCACCGAGTTCGATGCGGAAGCCGCGCACCTTGACCTGGAAGTCCGCCCGCTCGACATACTCGAGTTCCCCCGCGGGCGTCCATCGGACGACGTCACCGGTGCGGTACATCCGCTCGCCGCTGCCCCAAGGGTTCGCGACGAACCGGTCGGCGGTCAGATCGGACCGGCCGAAGTAGCCGCGGGCCAACTGCGCACCGGCGAGGTACAGCTCGCCGGTCACGCCCGCCGGCACCGGGCTCAGCCGCGAATCCAGCACGTACACCTGGGTGTTCCACTCCGGGACACCGATCGGGACCACGGTGGTGTCGGCGGCGGTCACCTCGTGGTGGGTCACCGACACCGCGGCCTCGGTGGGGCCGTACAGGTTGTGCAGCGTCGCGGTGTTCCGCTCCCCGAACGCCTGCGCCGTGGCGGCCGGCAGCGCCTCGCCGATCGCGAAGACGTGCCGCAGCGACGGCGGCAACACCCCGTCCGCGGTGGTCAGCAGCATCGAGAGCATCGACGGCACCACGTGGAACGCGGTCACCTGCTCGTCGCGCAGCACCTCCAGCAGGTAGCCGGGATCCCGGTGCCCGTCCGGTGTCGCGATGACGAGGCGGCCACCGCACGTCGTCATCGACCAGAACTCCCACACCGACAGGTCGAACGTGGCCGCGGTCTTGAGCAGTGCCGCGTCCGACGCGCCCAGCCCGTACTCGGCACGCATCCAACGCAACTGGTTGACAATCGCGCCGTGCGGGACGGCGACGCCCTTGGGCCGGCCCGTCGAACCGGACGTGAAGATCACGTACGCGGTGTTTCGGGAATCCAGCGGGCGCAGTCGATCGGCGTCGGTGATCGGCGCACCCGAGAGCCCGCCGAGGTCGAGCGCGTCGATCTCGACGACCGGCCACGCGTCTGCGACGGCGGTGCCGTCCCGTTGCACGGTGAATCCGTCGCGCGACGTCGTCAGGACACAGACCGGCCCGGCCGCGTCGAGGATGTAACCGGTCCGCTCCGCGGGCTGGTCCGGGTCCACGGGGACGTAGGCGCCGCCGGTCTTGGCCACCGCGTACATGGCGACCAGCAGGTCGACCGATCGGCGGATCGCCAGGGCCACGGACGATTCCGGTCCGACACCCCGGCCGACGAGGTGCCGCGCGAGACGGTTCACACGCGCATCGAACTCGGCGTACGTCAGGCACTCGTCGCCCGACACCAGCGCGACGGCGTCTGGTGTGGCCGCGACCTGGGCGTCGAACAGGTCGACCAGCGTCGCCGCCTCCGCCGGGCGGTCGGTCGCGTTCCAGCCGGTCAGCAACTGCGCGCGCTCGTCGCTGCCGAGCAGGTCGACGTCACCCACCGGGAGCGTCGGCTTGACGACGACGGTCGCGAGCAGTCGGGCGAACCGGTCCGCGAACGAGCGGACGGTCGGCTCGTCGAACAGGTCGGTCGCGTACGTCATGGACGCCTTCATGCCGACCGGATCGCCGCTGTCGTCGTAGCGATCCTCGACGATGAGGTGCAGATCGAACTGCGCCACACCGGATTCCACCTCGGCCACGTCCACCGTGAGCCCGGGCAGTTCGAGGCTGCCACGATCATGGTTCTGGAACGAGAAGCCCACCTGGAACAGCGGATGGCGGGCGGTGGACCGCGCCGGGTTGAGGACCTCGACCAGTCGCTCGAACGGAACGTCGGCGTTCGCGAACGCCTGCAGGTCACCCTCGCGGACGGCGGCGAGCGTGTCGACGAACGAGCGCCCGCCGTCGATCCGGGTCCGGAACACGAGCGTGTTGACGAACATGCCGACGAGGTCGTCGAGCGCGGACTCGCCGCGACCGGCGATCGGGGTACCGACTGCGATGTCGTCGCTGCCCGAGAGCCGCGACAGCAGCACCGCGAACGCCGAGTGGACCGCCATGAACACCGTCGCGTTCTGGCCGCGTGCGAGGTCGCGCAGACCGCGGTGGGTCGGGGCGTCGATCTCGAACTCGACCAGCCCGCCGCGGAACGACTGCACCGCCGGACGGGGGTGATCGGTCGGCAGGTTCAGCTGATCCGGCAGGTCCGCCAGACGCTGCGACCAGTACGAGAGCTGCTGCGCCGACAGCGATTCCGAATCGCCCTCGTCGCCGAGGACCTCACGCTGCCACAGCGCGTAGTCGGCGTACTGGACCGTCAGCGGCGCCCAGCCGGGCGCGTGCCCGGTCGAACGCGCGGCGTACGCGGTCATGACGTCCCGCGTCAACGGGGCGAGGGACGCGCCGTCCGCGCTGATGTGGTGGACGACCATGCCGAGCACGAACTCGCCGGCGCCGATTCGGTACAGCTCCACCCGGATCGGGACGTCGGTCGTCACGTCGAAGCGGGTCGACGCGAGTGCACGCAGCCGCTCCGGCACGTCGCTCGGGTCGACGTCGATCGCCGCGAGCGCGAGCACCGCCCGGTCGGCGGGCAGGATCACCTGCTGCGGGCCCTCGTCGGTCGCGGGGAACACCGTCCGCAGCGACTCGTGTCGCGCCGTCACGTCGGTGATGGCCTGCTCCAGGGCGGCCACGTCGAGGTCGCCGGATAGTCGCAGCGCCATCGGGATGTTGTACGCCGTCGATTCGGTGTCGAACCGGTTGAGGAACCACATTCGCCGCTGCGCGAGCGACAGCGGGATCCGTTCCGGCCGGGGCCGCGCGACCAGGGCCTGACGGCCGCCGCCGGACTGCTCCGACAGCCGCGCCGCCAGCGTCTCCACCGTCGACGCCTCGAACAGCTCACGCACCGGGACACGGGTGTCGAGTGCCGCGCCCAGACGCGACACCACCTGCGTCGCGACCAGCGAGTTGCCGCCGAGCGCGAAGAAGTCGTCGTCCAGCCCGACCCGGTCGAGGTCGAGGACCTCGGCGAACACGCCCGCGACGATCTCCTCCACCGGCGTCGTCGGCGCGCGGAACTCGCGCGTCTCGAACACCGGCTCCGGCAGCGCCTTCCGGTCGAGCTTGCCCGACGCGTTCAACGGGAACGCATCGAGGACCACGAACGTCGACGGCACCATGTACGACGCCAGCGACCGCGACAGCTCGGCCTTCACCGCAGCGACATCGAACGGCGCGTCGGCCACCACGTACGCGACCAGCTGATCGGACTTCACCAGCACCACCGACTGCGTGATCTCCGGCAGCGCCAGCAGCGCCGTCTCGATCTCGCCCAGCTCGATCCGCAGACCCCGCAGCTTCACCTGGAAGTCCGTGCGCCCGATGTACTCCAGTTCACCGGAAGCGTTCCAGCGCACCAGGTCACCCGTCCGGTACATCCGCTCACCGGTGGCGCCGAACGGATTCGCCACGAAGCGGTCCGCCGTCAGGTCGCCTCGACCGAAGTAGCCGCGCGCCAACTGGATTCCGGCCAGGTACAGCTCGCCGGCCACACCGGCCGGCACCGGACGCAGCCGTGCGTCGAGCACGTACGCCCGGCTGTTCCACACCGGCGATCCCATCGGGACGCTCGAGCCTGCGGTGCTCGCGACCGGGCGTGCCGTGGCGTGCACCGCGAACTCGGTCGGACCGTACAGGTTGTGCAGCTCGGCGCCGTTCACCGCGGCGAACGCCTCCGCCGCCGCGGTCGGGAACGCCTCACCGGCCACCAGCACCGCACGCAGCGTCCCGCAGTCACCCTCGGCCAGTTCCGCGGTGAACGCCGACAGCATCGACGGCACGAACGACGTCGTCGTCACCGCCTGCTCCTCGATCACGCGCTTCAGGTACGCCGGGTCGCGGTGCCCGTCCGGGGCCGCGATCACCAGGCGGCCACCGACCGCGAGCGTGCCGAACAGCTCCCACAGCGACACGTCGAACGTGAACGGCGTCTTCTGCAGCACCACGTCGGCCGCGGACAGTCCGTACTCGGCGCACAGCCAGCGGATCTGGTTGACGATCGCCGCATGTCCGACCGCGACACCCTTGGGACGGCCCGTCGAACCCGACGTGAAGATCACGTATGCCGCGTTGTCGCGCAGCAGCGGCGAGCGCCGCTCGGCATCGATCACCGGGGAATCCGCGAACGCCGACACGTCGACCCGATCGAGGTTCACGATCCGCTCGGCGGTGGGCAGGTCGACACTGTCCCGCGAGGTGCTCAGCAGCAGAACCGGATTCGCCGTCTCCAGGATGTAGGCATTGCGCTCCGCCGGCTGATCCGGATCCACCGGCACATACCCACCACCGGCGGCCAGCACCGCGTACATGCCCACCAGCAGATCCAGCGAACGCCGCATCCCGAGGCCGACCAGGGAATCGGGCCCGACACCCTCCGCGATCAGGAAGCGGGCCGTCCGATGCACCCGCGCCGCGAACTCGCCGTAGGTCAGCGACTCGCCCTCGAACACCAGCGCCGTCGCATCCGGCGTCCGCGCCACCTGCGCCTCGAACACGTCCACCAGCGTCGAACCCTCGACCGCGTGCCCGGTGGCATTCCAGCCGTCGAGGACCAGCGACCGCTCCGCACCGTCGAGCAACTCGACGTCGCCGACGACCGCCGCCGGATCCGACGTCACCGACTCGAGGAGCCGGACGAACCTGTCACCGAACGCCCGCACGGACGACTCGTCGAAGAGGTCGGTGGCATAGGTGAGGTCGACCGAGTATCCGTGGGCGGCAGGCTCGACGGTCACCTGCAGGTCGACCTTCGCGACGGCCGCGTCGAAGTCGACGGCGGACGCGCTCAGGCCGGGCAACTCAAGAGATGCGCGGTCCAGGTTCTGGAACGCCAGCATCACCTGGAACAGCGGGTGCCGCGCCTGCGACCGCTCCGGGTCGAGGATCTCGACGAGCCGCTCGAACGGCAGGTCTGCGTGCTCGAACGCCGCGAGATCGGTGGCGCGAACCTGACCCAGGAGGTCGGTGAACGCCTGACCGGCGTCGACCTCGGCCCGCAGGACCAGCGTGCCGACGAACATGCCGATCAGGTCGTCGAGCGCGGCCTCGCCACGACCCGCGACCGGGGTGCCGACCGCGATGTCGGAGGTGCCGCTCAGCCGCGCCAGCAGCACCGACAGCGCCGCGTGCACCACCATGAACGGTGTCGCACCGTGTGTGCGCGCCGCCGACTCGATCGCAGCGTGCAAATCCGAGTCGATCGAGAACCGGTACGACGCACCACGATTCGACGCGACCACCGGACGCGGGCGATCCGACGGCAGATCCAGCTGCTCCGGAAGACCGGCCAGCCGCTCGGTCCAGTACGAGACCTGCTCCGAGATCAGCGACTCCGGGTCGTCCTCGGCGCCGAGGACCTCGCGCTGCCACAGCGCGTAGTCGGCGTACTGCACCGAGAGCGGCGCCCAGGAGGGTGCCTCACCGGTCGAACGCACCGCGTAGGCGCCGATCACGTCGCGGGTCAGCGGCCCCATCGAGAAGCCGTCCGCCGCGATGTGGTGCACCACAAGGACCAACACGTGCTGATCGGGTGCGAGCCGGAACAACGTGGCGCGCAGGGGAACTTCGGAGGTCAGGTCGAATCCGGCCGACGCCAGATCCTCGATGCGCCCGACCAGTTCGGTCTCGGTCACCGACTCGGACGCGAAGTCGATCGCGGCCTGCTCGGCGGGAAGGATCGTCTGCGTTCCGACCCCGTCGACGTCCGGGAACACCGTGCGCAGCGACTCGTGCCGTGCGACGACGTCGGAGAGAGCTGCCCGCAGTGCCTCGACGTCCAGCGTCCCGGCGAGCCTGATCGCTACCGGAATGTTGTTCACGGCCGAGTCCGGCTCGAACCGATTGAGGAACCACATGCGCTGCTGTGCGAGCGACAACGGAATCCGCTCCGGGCGCGGCCCCGCGGTCAGCGCCTTCCGCGCACCCGCCCCGGCCAGCACCTGAACCCGCGCGGCCAGCGCCTCGACGGTCGACGCCTCGAACAGCGCCCGCACCGGAACCTGGGTATCGAACGCCGCACCCAGACGCGACACCACCTGCGTCGCGACCAGCGAGTTGCCGCCGAGCGCGAAGAAGTCGTCGTCCAGGCCGACCCGCTCGACGCCGAGGACCTCGGCGAACACGCCGGCGACGATCTCCTCCACCGGAGTCGTCGGAGCGCGGAAAGCCTTGGCCTCGAACACCGGCTCCGGCAGCGCCTTCCGGTCGAGCTTGCCCGACGCGTTCAACGGGAACGCGTCCAGCACCACGAACACCGCCGGCACCATGTACGACGCCAACGACGCCACCAACGACGCCTTCACCGAGCCCTCGTCGACCGCCAGTCCGGCAGACGGCACCACGTACGCGACCAGCTGCTCGGACTTCACCAGCACTACCGACTGCGCGATCGACTCCTGCGCCAGCAGGGCGGTCTCGATCTCGCCCAGCTCGATCCGCAGACCCCGCAGCTTCACCTGGAAATCCGTGCGCCCGATGTACTCCAGTTCACCGGAAGCGTTCCACCGCACCAGGTCACCCGTGCGGTACATCCGCTCACCCGCGGCCCCGAACGGGCTGGCCACAAACCGATCCGCCGTCAGATCCGCGCGCGAGACGTAGCCGCGCGCCAACTGCGCGCCCGCCAGATACAACTCACCCGGAACACCCACCGGCACCGGACCCAACCGGGAATCGAGCACCAGGACCTGCGTGTTCCACACCGGCGCACCGATCGGAACCGACACCGCGTCGGCCTCGGTCACCTCGTGGAACGTCACGTCCACCGCGGCCTCGGTCGGACCGTAGAGGTTGTGCAACGCCGCCGTCGAGATCGCCCGGAACCGTTCCGCCGTCTGCGCCGGCAACGCCTCACCCGACGCGAACACCAGACGAAGCGAATCGACCTGACGCACCGCAGGTTCGGCCACGAACACCGACAGCATCGACGGCACGAAATGCGCCGTCGTCACCGACTGCTCCACCATCACCCGCGCCAGATACCCCGGATCCCGGTGACCATCCGGCGCCGCGACCACCAGGCGAGCACCCACCTGCAACGGCCAGAAGAACTCCCACACCGACACGTCGAACGTGAACGGCGTCTTCTGCAGAACCGTGTCCGCCGAACCCAGACCGTACTCGGCCTGCATCCACACCAGACGATTCACGATCGCCGCATGCTCCACCGCGACACCCTTCGGGCGCCCCGTCGAACCCGACGTGAAGATCACGTACGCGATGTTCGAACCACACAGCACCGCACCACGATCCGCATCCGAGACCGGGGTATCCGAGTAACCGGTGACATCCACCTCGTCGAGATTCACGACGGAGACAGACCTCTCCCCCACGACCTCGAACGCGTCCCGTGACGTGGACAGCACCAGCGTCGGCGCTGCGGTCTCGAGGATGTACCCGTTGCGCTCCGCGGGCTGATCCGGATCCACCGGCACATATCCACCACCCGCGGCGAGCACGGCGTACATACCCACCAGCAGATCCAGCGAACGGCGCATCCCGAGGCCGACCAGGGAATCCGGGCCGACACCCTCGGCGATCAGATACCGGGCCGTCCGATGCACCCGCGCCGCGAACTCGCGGTAGGTCAGCGACTCGCCCTCGAACACGAGAGCCGTCGCATCCGGCGTCCGCGCCACCTGCGCCTCGAACAACTCCACGAGCGTCGCGCCCTCGACGGCGTGATCGGTGTCGTTCCAGCGCTCGAGGACCAGCGACCGCTCGGACGCATCCACCAGGTCCACGTTGCCGACCGCGATGGACGGGTCCGCGGTCGCGGCTTGCACCACGCGCACGAACCGCTCCCCGAACACCCGCATCGTCGACGCGTCGAACAGGTCGGTGGCATAGGACAGCTCGACGGAAAGCCCTGCCGCCGAGCCGGACTCCTCGATCGATTCGGCCACCGTCACCTGGAGATCGAACTTCGCCGCCGCAGCATCGACGTCGATCGCCGACACCGACAGCCCCTGCAGTTCCAGCGCCAGGGGACCCAGGTTCTGGAACGTCAGCATCACCTGGAACAGCGGATGCCGTCCCTGCGACCGCTCCGGGTCCAGGACCTCGACGAGCCGCTCGAACGGAACGTCCGCGTGCGCAAACGCGGCGAGGTCGGTCTCGCGCGTCCGGGCCAGCAGGTCCTCGAACGAACTGCCGCCGTCCACGTCGGTCCGCAGGACCAGGGTGCCGACGAACATGCCGATGACGTCGTCGAGCGCCTGCTCGCCGCGGCCGGCGATCGGAGTGCCGACCGCGATGTCCGACGTCCCGCTCAGCCGAGCCAGCAGCACCGACAGCGCCGCGTGCACCACCATGAACGGCGTCGTGTTCGTGCGCTGCGCCAGCGCCACGATCGCCTGATGCGTGGCCCCGTCGACGGTGAAGCGGTGGGTCGCGCCCCGACCGGAGGCGACCACGGGCCGCGGCCGGTCCGCCGGGATGTCGAGTTGCTCGGGCAGCCCGGCGAGCCGTTCGGTCCAGTACGAGATCTGCTGGGAGATCAGCGAATCCGGGTCGCCCTCACTACCGAGCACGTCACGCTGCCACAGCGTGAAGTCGGCGTACTGCACCGCGAGCGGCTCCCATGCCGGGACGCTCCCCGCGCAGCGCGCGGTGTAGGCGGCCATGATGTCGCGGGTCAGCGGTCCCATCGAGAACCCGTCGGCCGCGATGTGGTGGACGACGAGCGCGAGCACGTGCTCGGTGGGGCTCAGCTCGAACAGTGCCGCCCGCAGCGGCACGTCGCACGTCACGTCGAACACCGATCGCGCGAGATCGTCCAGCGCGGAGGCCAGTTCGTCGGCGACGACCGGGGTCGGCTCGAGCGCGATCGTGGCCTGGGACGGCGGGAGAACCACCTGGCTGCCGACTCCGTCGACCTCCGGGTACACGGTCCGCAGCGACTCGTGGCGGGCGATCACGTCGGCGACCGCCGCCCGCATCGCGGTGCGGTCCAGCAGTCCGGACAACCGGACGGCGACCGGGATGTTGTTGCCGGCCGATGTCGGGTCGAAGCGGCCCAGGAACCACATGCGCTGCTGCGCGTACGACAGCGGCACGACGTCGGGCCGGGTGCGGGCGACGAGTCGGGTCCGGCCACCGCTGCCGGCGACCTGCTCGATCCGCGCCGCGAGGGCATGAACGCTGGAGGCCTCGAACAGCGTGCGGACCGGGACCGAGGTCTCGAGTGCCTCACCGAGGCGGGCCACCGCACGCGTCGCGATCAGCGAGTTGCCGCCGAGTTCGAAGAAGTCGTCGTCGCGTCCCACCCGGTCGACACCGAGCAGGTCGGCGAAGACGTCGGCGACGATCTCCTCGACCGGCGTCTCCGGTGCCCGGAACTCGCGGACCTCGAACTCGGGCTCGGGCAGTGCCTGACGGTTGAGCTTGCCGCTCCCACTGATCGGCAGCTCGTCGAGCACGACGACAGCCGCGGGAACCATGTACGACGGCAGTGCCCACCCCACCGCGTCCTTCACTGCGGCCGGATCGATCGAGGCACCCACCACCGCAACGAGATACGCGACGAGCTGGTCGTGCTTGACGACCACCACGGCCTGTGCGACGGCGTCCAGCCGGTGCAGGACGGCCTCGATCTCGCCGAGTTCGATGCGGAAGCCACGCAGCTTCACCTGGTCGTCGGCGCGACCGACGTACTCGATCACCCGGTTCGCGCCGGTACGCACGACGTCACCGGTGCGGTACAGGCGGGAGCCCGGCTCGCCGTACGGGTTCGCCACGAACCGCTCCGCGGTGAGCCCGGCGCGCGCGTGGTACCCCCGGGCCAGGCCCGGCCCCTCGAGGTAGAGCTCACCCACGACCCCGGCCGGGACCGGGCGCAGGCGCGCGTCCAACACGTAGGTGTTCGCCCCGCGGATCGCACGGCCGATCGTGACGGCCTCGCCCGGCACCAGCGCGTCGGAGATGTTGGAGGCAACGGTCGCCTCGGTGGGGCCGTACGCGTTGAACATCTTCCGGCCACCGGTCGCCCACCGGGCCACCAGATCGGACGAACACGCCTCGCCACCGACCACGACCACACCCAGCGCGTCCAGGCCGGACGGATCCACCGACGCCAGCGCCGCCGGCGTCACGAACGCGTGGGTCACGCGCTGCGTCGCCAGCAGCTCGGCCAGCTCGACACCGCCGTAGATCGACGTCGGCGCGACCACCATCGTCGCCCCGGCACCGAACGCCATCAACAGCTCGAGGATCGACGCGTCGAAACTCGGCGACGCGAAATGCAGTGTCCGCGAACCCGACTCGATGCCGTACCGCTCCACCTGCTCGGCCGCGAACGCAGCCAGACCGGCGTGCGTCACCACGACACCCTTCGGCACACCCGTCGACCCCGACGTGTAGATGACGTAGGCGGGGTGACTCGGGGCGAGAACGCGCACGCGATCGGCGTGCGAGAGCCGGGCCACCGACTGCTCGTCGAGCGCAGCGGAGACCGCGGCGTCGTCGAGGACCAACCACGGAATACCGTCCGGGAGACCGGCGGCGTGCTCGGACGTGGTCACGCCCAGCACGGCGCCCGAGTCCGACACCATGTGCGCCACCCGGTCACCCGGGTAGTTCGGGTCGACGGGCACGAACGCGGCACCGGACTTCGCGACCGCCCAGGCCGCGGTCACCGATTCGACGGACCGGGTCAGGGCGAGGGCGATGACGTCCTCGGGGCCCGCTCCGCGCGAGACCAGCAGCCGCGCCAGCCGGGTGGACCGTTCGTCGAGATCGCGGTAGGTGATCTCTTCGGTACCGGAGACCAGTGCGAGCGCGTCGGGGTCGATGTCCGCCGCGGCGGTCAGCAGATCCGCCAGCAACATCGGCCCAGGTGCGGCGGCGCCGACCGGGCCGGTCAGCTGCGCGGCCTCGTCCGTGCCGAGCAGGTCGATGTCACCGACGACGACGTCGGGCGAGGCGACCACGGCGTCGAGGACCCGGAGGAAGCGGTCCGCGAACGCACGCACGGTAGATTCGTCGAACAGGTCTGTCGCGTAGGTGAACTCGCCCGCCATTCCGTCGGCGACACCGTTCTCCCCGATCGTTTCCCGGAACGTGAACTGCAGGTCGAACTTCGCGACCTGGGCGTCGAGATCGACCTTGTCGATCGTGAGACCGGGCAGGTCGAGATGGGTCGCGCCCAGGTTCTCGAACGAGAGCATCACCTGGATCAGCGGATGCCGGGCCGTCGAGCGCGCCGGGTTGAGGATCTCGACGAGTCGCTCGAACGGGATGTCCGAGTGCGCGAACGCACCGAGCGCGATGTCGCGCGCGTGCGACAGCAGATCGGCGAATCGCGCGCCGCCGTCGACCTGGGTGCGCAGTACGAGCGTGTTGACGAACATGCCGACCAGGTCGTCGAGCGCCTGCTCGCCGCGGCCGGCCACGGGGGTGCCGATGGCGACGTCATCGGTTGCCGCCGAACGTGACAGCAGGACCGACAGCGCCGCGTGCACGACCATGAACAGCGAGGCGTTCCGGTCGTGGGCGATCGCGATCAGCGCACGGTGCACGTCCGCGGGCACGGTGAAATCGACCTTCGCGCCGCGGTAGGACTGCCGCGCGGGACGCGGACGGTCGGTCGGCAGGTCCAGCTGATCCGGCAGTCCGTCGAGGTGCGCGGACCAGTAGCGCGCCTGCTTCGCGACGATCGAGTCCTCGTCCTCCTCCGACCCGAGGATCTGCTGCTGCCACAGCGCGTAGTCGGCGTACTGGACGGGCAGGGTCTCCCAGACCGGCTGCCCCCATCGAATCCGCGCCTCGTACGACGCCATCACGTCGCGGGCGAGCGGACCCATCGACCACCCGTCGGCGCTGATGTGGTGGACGACGATCGCGAGCACGTGCTCGAACGGGTCGACCCGGAACAGCGCCGCCCGAACCGGGGCCTGAGTCGTGACGTCGAAGCCGTCGGAAGCGAAAACCGCCATCGCACGGTCCAGTTCGCCGGCGGCGACGTCGACCGGGGTGAGGTTCGGCACGACACGCACGGCGTCGAGCACCACCTGGTGCGGTCCGTCCTGCGAGTCGGGGAAGACCGTCCGCAGCGACTCGTGCCGGTCCAGCATGTCGACCATCGCGACCTGCAGGGCCACGATGTCCAGATCGCCCGTCAGCCTGAGGCCGAACGAGAGGTTGTAGGTAGCCGACTCCGGTTCGAGACGGTTGAGGAACCACATGCGCTGCTGCGCCAACGACAGCGGCACCCGGGCGGGGCGCTCCTGCGCGACGAGGGGCGCTCGGCGGCCGGCGCCCGCGTGCTGTTCCACCCGCACAGCCAGCTGCTCGACGGTGGACGACTCGAACAGCACCCGGACGGGCACCGACGTGTCCAGGGCCGCACCGAGACGGGCAACCACCTGCGTTGCGATCAGCGAGTTGCCGCCGAGGGCGAAGAACTCGTCGTCCAGCCCGACGCTCTCGGCGCCGAGAACGTCCGCGAGAACGTCGGCGACGATCTCCTCGACCGGGGTCCGCGGCGCCCGGAACGACTTCGCCTCGAACACGGGCGCGGGCAGCGCGCGCCGGTCGATCTTGCCCGACGTGGTCCGCGGCAGGGAATCGATCGGAAGGAACAACGTCGGCACCATGTACGACGGCAGCCGCGACGACAGGTGGTCGCGCAGATCCGCCGGATCGAACGGGCCGACGGCCTCGGTCGACGGGACGACGTGGGCGACCAGCTGGTCACCCGCACGCGTGTCGTGGTGCAGTGCGACCACGGCCTGCGACACCGAAACGTGCTCGAGGACGGCCGTTTCCACTTCACCGAGCTCGATGCGGAGACCGCGCAGCTTCACCTGGAAGTCGCTGCGCCCCACGTACTCGAGTTCGCCCGCGCCGGCGGGGGTGACGATCCACCGGACGAGGTCACCGGTGCGGTACATCCGTTCGCCCGGCGCCCACGGGTCGGCGACGAAGCGATCCGACGTCAGATCGGGCCGGGCGCGGTATCCGCGCGCCAACTGGGACCCGGACACGTACAGTTCCCCGACCACCCCGGCGGGAACCGGGTTCAACCGCGAATCGAGGACGCGGGCCCGGCTGTTCCAGACGGGAGCGCCGATCGGCACCGCCGTCGGCTCGTCCTCGGCGACGGTCCGGCGGGTGACCTGGACCGCAGTCTCGGTGGGTCCGTACAGGTTGTGGATCGCCGCATCGCAGATGCTTCGGACCCGGGAAACCACTGCGGCAGTGAGTGGTTCACCACCACAGAACACGTGCGACAGCGAGACGCAGCGTTCGCGTTCGAGATGATCGGCGACCGCGTCGAGCACCGTCGGAACGAACTGGACCACCGTGATCGCCTGCTCCGCGAGGACCCTCGCGAGATAGGCGGGATCGCGGTGACCGTCGGGGGCGGCGACGACGATTCGCGCGCCTGTCTCCAACGGCCACAACAGCTCCCACACCGACGCGTCGAACGTGACCGGAGTCTTGAACAGCACCGAATCGTCGGCGCCCAGGCGGTACTCGTCCTGCATCGACAGCAGCTGGTTGACGACGGCCGCGTGGGAAACCGTGACGCCCTTGGGGCGACCGGTCGATCCGGACGTGAAGAGGACGTAGGCGGCGTTGGCGGGGCGCAGCGGGCTCCGCCGGTCGCCGTCGGTCAATGGCGCCGGCGACACTCCGGACAGATCCAGGGTGTCGACGTCGACCCGGAGCAGGTGCTGCGGCAGTTCGACGTCGTCACCGGCCGACGTCAGGACGCACGCGGGTCCCGCCGTGTCCAGAATGTGCGCGTTGCGTTCGATGGGCTGCTGCGGGTCGATCGGCACGTACGCGCCGCCGGCCGCGAGCACCGCGTGCAGGGCCGTGAGCAGTTCGGGCGATCGCGCCATCGCGACCGCGACCACGACCTCCGGTCCCACACCCAGCCCGACCAGGTGCCGGGCGAGGCGGTTGACGCGGTCCGCGAACTCGGCGTACGTCCACGAACCCGACTCGAAGACCACGGCCGGCGCGGACGGCGACGTATCGGCCTGCCGCTCGAACAGTTCCGGCAGCGTCGCGGCGGGGACGTCGTGGTCGGTCCGGTTCCACTCGTCGACGACCTGCCACTGCTCCGTCTCGTCCAGCAGGCACACGTCACCCACGGTCAGCGCGGTGTCGGTGACGATCGCGTCCAGGATGCGCACGAACCGCTCGGCGAACGTGGCGACGGTCGACCCGTCGAACAGATCCGTCGAGTACTCGAGGACGGCACCGATCGCGGCGGGTTCGCCGGACTCGTCGAATGCCTCCGAGATCTGCAGCTGGAGATCGAACTTCGAGATCGGCACGTCCAGTTCGGCCGCGCCGGCCCGGACCCCCGCGAAGCTCAGGTCACGCACGCCGGTCACCTCGGCCGACAGCATCGCCTGGAACAGCGGGTGGCGGGCGGGAGACCGCGCCGGATCGAGCGCCTCGACCAGCCACTCGAACGGGACGTCCGCGTTGCCGTACGCCTCGAGATCGGTCTCGCGGACCGCGGCCAGCAGGTCGGCGAAGGAGACCTCCGGCTCCACCTGCGTCCGCAGCACCAGCGTGTTGACGAACATGCCGATCAGCCCGTCGAGCGCCTCGTCGCCGCGACCCGCGACGGGGGTGCCGATCGCGATGTCCGACGTCCCGCTGAGCCGGGACAGCAGCACCGCGTACGCCGCGTGCACGACCATGAACAGCGTCGCGCCGTGCTCGCGCGCGACGTCCAGCAGGCGCGCGTGGGTGTCGGCGGAGATGTCGAATCGGAACTTGGCACCGGCGTTGGACGCGACCGCGGGGCGCGGACGATCGGCCGGCAGGTCCAACTGGTCCGGCAACCCCGTGAGCGCACGTGTCCAGTACGCGATCTGCTGTCCGGCAATCGAATTCGAGTCGGACTCGGAGCCGAGCATCTCGTGCTGCCACACCGCGTAGTCGGCGTACTGCACGGGCAGCGGCGCCCACGCCGGGGCCGCGCCCTCGGCGCGCGCGGCGTACGCGATCATCAGGTCGCGGGCCAGCGGGCCGAACGACGACCCGTCGGCCGCGATGTGGTGCAGGACCATCGCCACCACGTACTCGCCGTCCGAGAGCCGCAGCAGCTCGATCCGGAACGGGGGCTCGGTCGTCACGTCGAAGCCGCGCGACGCGAGACGGAGCAGTGTCGGCTCGAGGTCGTCCGGCGCGGTCGCGACCGGTTCGAGCTCACGCACCACGTCACGCGCGGGGAGGATCACCTGCCACGCGACGCCGTCGACCTCGGGGTAGACGGTGCGCAGCGACTCGTGCCGCTCGATCACGTCGGCGAAGGCGGCGGAGAACGCCCGCGGGTCGACCGTCCCGGACAGCCGGACCGCGAACGGCAGGTTGTACACCGCGGTCGCGGAGTCGAATCGGTTGAGGAACCACATCCGCTGCTGCGCCAGCGACAGCGGGATCCGATCGGGCCGCGGGACGGAACCCAGGGCGGGCGCCCCGGTGCCGCGCACCACGGTCGCGCCGGCGCGGGCGGCCAGCGCCGCGACGGTGGACGCCTCGAAGAGCTCGCGCACACCGAGCCGGACACCCAGGGCGGCACCGACCCGGGTCACGACCTGCGTCGCGACCAGGGAGTTGCCACCGAGTTCGAAGAAGTCGTCGTCGAGTCCGACCTTCTCGATCCCCAGGACCTCGGCGTACACCGCGGCGACGGTCTTCTCGGCGTCGCTGCGGGGAGCGCGGAACTCCTTGTTGCTCAGGAACATCGGCTCGGGCAGGGCCTTGCGGTCGAGCTTGCCGCTGGTGTTGAGCGGGAAGGCGTCGAGCACGGTCACCGACGCCGGCACCATGTACGCCGGCAGTGACCGGCCGGCGAACTCGGCCAGTTCCGACGGAACGATCGTGCGTCCGGGCGCGGGCACGACGTACGCCACCAGCTGATCGCCGGTCGCGGTCGCCACCACGAGCACGACAGTCTGCGACACGTCGTCGTGTGCGAGCAGCACCGTCTCGATCTCGCCCAACTCGATGCGCTGGCCGCGGAACTTCACCTGGAAGTCGGTGCGGCCGATGTAGTCGAGGGTGCCGTCGGCGCGCCACCGGACGAGATCGCCCGTGCGGTACATCCGTTCACCCGCGTAGCCGATGCCGTCGACCCCGCCGAACGGGTTGGCGACGAATCGATCCGACGTGATGTCGGGCCGGCCGACGTAGCCGCGGGCCAGCTGGTCGCCTGCGAGGTACAGCTCACCCGGCTGCCCGATCGGCGCGGGGCGCAGCCGATGGTCGAGCACGTAGGCGCGGGTGTTCCACTCGGCCACACCGATCGGCACCGTCGTGGTGTCCTGGGGGCCGGACTCGTAATAGGTCACCGACACGGCCGCCTCGGTGGGGCCGTACAGGTTGTGCAGGCCGGCCCCACAGAGCTGCCGGAACTCGGCGGCGGTCTCCGGCGGCAGCGCCTCGCCGATGACGAACACGTCCCGCAGCGAATCACACGATCCGGCAGGAGCATTCGCAACGAACACCGTCAGCATCGACGGCACGAAGTCGGTGACGGTCACCGAATGCTCGGCGATCTTGTTCGCCACGTACACCGGGTCGCGGTGGCCGTCGGGGGTGGCCACGACCATCGAGGCGCCGACGCGCAGCGGCATGAAGAAGCCCCACAGCGACACGTCGAAGGTGGTCGCGGTCTTCTGCAGATAGACGTCCGACCCGGCCATCGGATACTCGTGCAGCATCCACTCGAGCTGGTTGTCGATCGCGGCGTGCGAGACCGCGACGCCCTTGGGCCGGCCCGTAGAGCCGGAGGTGTAGATCACGTACGCCGTGTTGTCCGGGTGCAGTGGTGCGAGCCGGTCCGCAACGGTCACGGGCCGGGTGTCGAGCCCGGCGTGATCGAGGGTGTCGATCTCGATCGTGACGGTCCCGGCGGGCAAGTCGACCTGGTCGCGAGCGGTGGTCAGGACGCAGGCCGGCCGCGCCGACTCGAGGATGTACGACGTGCGGTCGACGGGATGGTCCGGGTCGATCGGCACCCAGGCACCGCCGGCCTTGACGATCGCGTACAGACCGACGATCAGATCGAGCGATCGCCGAATGGACAGGCCGACAAGCGATTCCGGACCCACTCCACGGTCGATCAGGAGGTGTGCGAGACCCGTGACCCGCGCGTCGAGCTCCGCGTATGTGAGCGCGCTGCCCTCGTAGACGATCGCGGTCGCGTCCGGCGTGCGGGCCACCTGCTCGTCGAACGCCTCCGCGAGGTTGCGCCGCGGGAAGCGGTGGTCGGTCCGGACCCAGTCGTTCAGGACGACCTGCTGCTCGAGGTCGGTGCCGAGCGGGATCGCCCACACGGGCCGATCGGACGCCGACGCGACGTACCGGTCGAGGAACTCGACGAAGCGGTCGTGGTTGCGTCGGGCCTCGTCGTCGCCGTACAGGTTGGGGTTGGACTCGAAGTCCACGTGCGTCGTCGTGCCCGCGATGCCCTGGTAGACGTTGACACCGAGGTCCTCGATCAGACCGGTCGAGAGGATGTGCTGCTCACCGACCATGTCGCCGAACCGGAGTTCGGTGTGGAACATCATGATGTTCACCCACGGACCGAAGAACGACGCCTGCCCGGCCGCGCCCGTGACGTCGCGCCGGATGTCCTCGTGCCGGTAGCGCTGATGGCGCAGGGCGCCCGAGACCTCGGTGGCGACGCGACCGAGCAGTTCCGACACCGTCGTGTCCGGGGAGACCGTCAGGCGCAGCGGCACCACATTCGACGTCATGCCACCCGAGCGCCGCAGCACGGCCGTGGTGCGTCCCGTGACGGGCAGGCTGAGGACGACGTCCTCGCGCCCGGTCATCTGTGCGAGGTACGCCGCGAACGCGGCGA
This sequence comes from Prescottella soli, assembly GCF_040024445.1. NCBI lineage: Bacteria > Bacillati > Actinomycetota > Actinomycetes > Mycobacteriales > Nocardiaceae > Rhodococcus > Rhodococcus (subgen. Prescottella) soli. The sequence continues at coordinate 4,300,766 of NZ_CP157276.1, read as the reverse complement.
TGACGACCGTCGCGATCGTCGTGTCCTCACGATCGAGGAAGGCGTCCATCCGGCCGGCGGTCCCCACCGACAGGGCAGCGCTGTCGATCCGGCTCAGCGGCGCGGGCGGCGCCGCGCGGCCGGCGAGGCTGGTCGTCTCCTCCACACCGGACAGCCGTTCGAGCCAGTACTCGCGGTCGGACGTGAAGCGGGTCGCGGCACGGTAGGTGCGGTCGGCGTCGTACACCTTCTCGAGCGGCGACGACTTGCCGGGCGAGGGCTCCGAGCCGTCCGTCGCGGCGGTGTACCACTCGGCCACCCGGTTGACGAACGTGGTCGCGCCGAAACCGTCCAGCACGACGTGGTGCGCGCGGTTGTACCAGAAGTAGACGTCGTCCTCGAGCTGCAGGACTGCCCCGACGACCAGGCGGTCGCGCAGCAGGTCGACCGGTGCGCTGTAGTCGGCGCGCATCCACGCCAGAGCCGCCGCCCTCGGGTCGGTCTCCGCGCGCAGGTCGACGTACTCGGGTGTGTCGTCGAGAGTGGTGTCCACGACCTGGTGGGGTTCGGCGTCGATCTCGAGCAGCCGGACGTACGCGGAACCGGTCTCCGTCGCCGCACGCGTCGTGGCCAGGTGCAGGCGGGCGATGTCGAGGTCGCCGTGGAGTTCGACGTACTGCGCGATGTTGGCCGGCACAGATGGATCGACATGTTGCGCGAACCACATACCGAGCTGTGCCTGGGAGAGCGGGAACGGTCGCGACTCGACGTCGCCCCCGAACGAGCTGTCACCCTCTAGTCCACCGACGCCTAGCGAGTCCAAACCCTAGCCTTTCTACCCACCGTCACACGCCCCCGCGCGCGCGTCGAATGATCGACCCGCGGCGGACACCGAGCACACCTGTCCAGCCGAGCCCGCCGCAGGACCGGAACATGCCGGAACGGCCCGCGCTCGGGTATATATCTGCTGATCGGACCTGGTTCGTTACAGCAGGCAGCACCGGCGGACGCCGGTCACCGAGTTGAAGGAGAGTCGGTCAACCACGAGGACCGTGATCGAACACACTCGCCGCGCCCCGGTCTGTCCGAGGGGGTCACGTGCGGCGGTCGATCACCGGTTTTCCTGGGCTGAGCACCCGCAACAATCTACAGGGTCGCCCCGCGAGAACCCATTTCCGGCCGGTCCGGCGGACCGTCAGCCGGTGACGTCCAGGGCCGCGATCACCTTGGTCGGGCGCACCCGCACGACGAGCTCACCGGGGACGCCGTTGCGGCGGCCGAACTCCTCCGCCCGCTCGTCCCCCATGTACCGGCGTCCGATCTCGGTCGCCACCCGCAGCAGCTCGTCGGGATCCGTGGACAGCACCGCGTCGCCCTGAATCTGCACGAAGGCGTACGGGGGTTCCTCGAGATCGACGCACAGCACCACGCGGGGATCGCGCGCGAGGTACCTCCCCTTCGCCGTCGACGCGCCCGTGTTGAACAGCACCTCGTCGCCCTCGACCACGAACCAGACCGGCGCCACGAGTGGTCGACCGTCGCCGGCGAGGAAGCCGAGCTTGCCCGTCCGGGTTCCGTGCGTGAGGAACTCCCGGACCTTCTCGTCACGCAGACTGCTCACGGACCGCACAGTACGCCCGTCGACCGGTGTCTGCCCGGGTCCGCGGCGAGATTCCCTCAGGAGAGGATCTCGACCAGCGTCGTCTCCGAGTCCCCCACCATGTACTTCTCGATCCCGTCGAGATTCTTCTGCCAGAAGCTCTGGGCCTCGACCGCGTCTCCGCTGCGCAGGTAGGCCAGCAGTTTCGTGTAGGCGCGCTGCGCGGCGCGGGCCGCGGGCCGGTCGTGCTCGTCGCCGTGCGAGGCGATGAAGAGCGCATTGTGGGCGTCGATGATGTGCGCGAGCATGCCGGCGAGCACCGAGAGGGTCTCGTTGCCGGCCAGGTCGACCAGGCTCTGGTGCAGCTGGACGTCGTGGTGCGCGAACGCGGCCGCGTCACCGACCAGATCGGCGCCCCGCGCGATCGACTCCGCGAGCTTGTCCAGTTGCTCGGCGTGACCGGGCCCGGCCAGCACGCCGACCGCGGACACCTCGAGCGACGCACGGGCACGGTAGACGTCGACCAGCGGCGTCCCCTTGTACTGCAGCAGCAGGCCGGTGTAGCGGGCCGCGACCGACGGATCCGGCGCCATGACCCGGGCGCCGCCGCGCGCACCGCGGAGCACCGTGATGATCGACTCCGACTCGAGGATCCGGAACGCCTCACGCAGCGTGGGACGGGACACCCCGAACTGCTCCATCAGGACCGATTCGTTCGGTAGCGGGTCCCCGGCGCCGAGCTCGCCGGTGATGATGCGCCGACGCAAGTTCGCAGCGACCAACTCACCAGCCTTCGGTACCCGAACCACCGACGATTTCGCTCCGGCTGCCACGACGCCCCTTCACTCCGTTGGATCGAAGCCCGCCTGGGCAGGCCCGACGAACGACCAAGGGTACAACTGTTAACCGAATTGGCCGGTACCGGCGCTACCGGTGTCTCCCGCAGCCGACAGGTAGGCACGCTGCACCGCGTCCAGATCGGCGCCGATCTCGGCGGCCGTCCCCTCCAGCATCATCCGGCCGCGCCGCATCACATACACCCTGTCCGCGACGGTCAACACCTGGCGGACGTGCTGTTCGACCAGCAGGACACCGACACCGCGTTCGTCGGCCGCGGACCGCACCACCGCGAGCAGGCGTTGCACGATCTGCGGCGCCAGGCCCAGCGACAGCTCGTCCGCCAGCAGCAGTTTGGGGTTCCGTGCCAACGCCCGGGCCAGAGTGAGCATCTGCTGCTCGCCACCGGACATCAGTCCGGCGGGCCGCCGGAGCAGCGCCCGTAGCTCCGGGAACACGGCACACGCGTCGTCGGCCGAGACGCCTGCCAGCCGGAGGTTCTCGGCGGCGGTCAGGCCCATGATCACCGATCGCTCCTCGGTGACGTAGCTCAGCCCACGCCGCGCCAGTGTCGACAACGATGCGCGCCGGTCCGAGCCGAGCACGGACAGTGAGCCCGAGATCGGCTCCAGCTCCCCGGCCACCGTCAACATCGTCGTGGACTTGCCCGCCCCGTTGGCGCCGATGAGCGCCACGACCTCGCCCGAGCGCACGGTGATGTCGAGGTCGCGGCAGACCACGGCGCCGGCGTAGCCCGCACTCAAGCCTCGGCATTCCAGCACCGTGTCGGACGCCACGGTCTTCTCGCTCGTGGTGGTCATGGTCATCGCGCCGCCTCCGTCTCGTCGTCGGTACCCAGGTATGCATCGCGGACCGCCGCGCTGGCAGAGATCTCGTCCGGCGTGCCGGCGGCGATCACCCGGCCTGCCTCGAGCACCACGATCCGGTCACAGGTGGACATCACCAGACCCATGTCGTGCTCGACGAGCAGCACCCCCGCCCCGCGCTGCACCGCCAGATGCCGGATGGCCACCGCGAGCTCACGGCTCTCGGCGTCGTCCAGACCGGCCGCAGGCTCGTCGAGCAGGATGACGGACGGGGCGGACGCGACGGCCCTGGCGATACCCACCAGCCGGCGCCGACCGTACGACAGTTCACCCGGCAGTGCGCCCAAGTCGTCCTCGAGTTCGAAGTCCCGCACGACGGTCGACGCACTGGGTGAGAGCGGATGGCGGCCGGGGCGGATCAGATCGGTGAACCAGGTACTCCAGGTGGACTCGTCGGCACCTGCGTGGATGTTCTCGCCGACCGTGACGTCCTCGAACAGTTCCAGCGACTGGAAGGAACGACGGAGTCCGCCCTTGGACCGCCGCGCGGTCGACCAGCCGGTGATGTCGTGGTCCCCCAGCGTCAACTGTCCCGCCGCGGGACTGACGAATCCGGTGATCGCGTCGATCACGGTGGTCTTGCCGGCCCCGTTCGGCCCGATCAGACCCACAACCTGTCCGGGCGCGACGTCGAGGTCGACCCCGTCCACGGCGGTGACGCCGCCGAACCGCACCGTCAGCCCGCGAACCGACAGCGGCGTCGGTGCGACGGTGCTGGACGGCAGTTCGTCCGAGAGTTCGTGAACCCGCCGCGTGTCCCGCGGACGCAACGCGGCAAGCCCGGGGAGCCTGCCGATCGCCCGGAGTTGACGGGAGACCACGTCGGCGATTCCGTTCTGGTTGGTGAGCAGGGTGACGATGAGGATCACTCCGGCGAGCAGGCTGGCGATGGCCAAACCGTCCACCAGGCGACTGACGAGCGCCCCGGGCGCCATCAGTGCGCCGATGACGCTGCCCACCACGAACCCGAGCCCGCCGATCACCGACTGGACCACCGCGTTGATCGAGGCGAACACGTTGAATTCGAGGTAAGTGACTGCGGTATTGCGCAGGCCGAGAAGAATTCCCGCCACGGCGGCCAACCCCGCTGCGAGAGCGAAGGCATAGATCTTGACCGCGAACACGCTGATCCCGAGCGAGGCCGCGGCCCGCTCGTTGGTGCGCACCGCGATGAGCCGCCGGCCGGTACGCGAGCGACGCAGGTTCGCCACCATCAGGCCGCACACGATCAGTGCGACGAGACACAGCAGTGCCCACCGTTCGGGGTATCGGGAAGCCGTCACCTCCAGCCCGAACAGGTTCAGCTCGGAGATCTTGACCGAACCCTCGAGCTTGTCGCCGGTCAGGGTCGGGTTGTTGAACACCATCTCCTGGACCGTGAACCCGAGCCCCAGGGTGACCACCGCGAGGTTCACGCCCCGTGTCCGCAGCGCGGGCAGCGCGAACACCACGCCGAATGCGACGACGGCGACCACGCTGACTATCGCCGCCGGAAGCAACGGCCAGCCGGCCTGGCCGACGAGTCGCGCGGCGAACAGCGCGCCCAACCCGCCGACGGTGTACTGCGCAAGCGAGAGCTGACCGGCGAAACCGGTCAGCACCACGATCGACAGCAGGAAGACCGCGGCAGCCAGGGTCAGCGTCAGTGACCGCAGCCAATCGCCGCCGATCGCGATGACGACGCCCGCGGCGACGACGGCGAGAACGATACCCACCCAACGGATCTCACCGGAGCCGAGCCGAGGCAGCCGCTCCGAGACGTGGCTGCGCAGCGGCAGCCCCTTCCCCCGCACCACCAGCACGATGAGGATGACCAGGAACGGCACCGCCCGGTTGATGCCGGTGAGTGTCTCCATCCCGAGCAGATTCCGCAGGTCATCCTGATACAGGACGACCACGCTCTCACCCACGCCGAGCAACAGCCCGCCGAGCAGGGTGAGCGGGAACGAGCGGAAGTTGCCGAGCAGTGCAGCGGCCAGCGCCGAGACGGTGACGATCACGACGAACGCCGACGGCGTGAGTCCCGTCAACGGTGCCACCAGGATGCCGGCGGTGCCGGCGAGTGCACCACCGACGGTCCACGTCAGCGCGGCCAGCCGCTGGGGCGACCAACCGAGTGCCGCGGCGGCGCGCTCGTTCTCGGCCGCCGCGGTGATGGCGAGGCCGACCCGGGTGAACCGGGCCAGCCCCCAGAGCACGGCAGTCATTCCCACCGCGATCCCCAGCAGGATCAGCCGATCCTGCTGCACCACAATGCTTCCCCAGTGATAGGCGTCGTCGGGCAGGAAGGCTCGCACCCGGATCGACTTGGCCCCGTAGTACTGCTGCACCCCCGCCTGCAGGAGCACCATCAGGCCGAGAGTGGCGGCCAGCCGGACGATCGGCGCAGCGTTCATCAGCCAGCGCAACACCAGCAGCTGGAACGCCAGTCCGATCAGTCCGGCCACCACGACCGCCACCACAAAGGCTGGCAGCAAGGCCCAATCATGTTCGCGCTGCAAGGTTTCCAGACACACATAGGCGGCCACCATGGCTATCGCGCCCTGCGCGAAGTTCACCACCCCGGAGCCGCGGTAGACCAGCACGATGCCGTGCGCAAGGAGCGCGTAGGCGGAGCCTGCTCCCAGGCCCAGGATCGCGAACTGCAGTAACTCAGTCATTCGTCAATCTCCAGGGTGAAGTGTGCTCGGGGTCAGGAGGTGCGCAGGTCGTATTGCGTCGGATCGGTGACCACCACGTCGCCGTCGAACGTCATCCGGTACATCATCGTGTTCGAGACGCGCTGGAAAATCCCGAACGGCTCGACCGCACCCGGTGTCCAGGCCGGGACCAGGCCGGCCATGTCGAGGTCCTTGGCGTTCTCGAATCCCATCTGAACCGTGCTCTTGTTGATGTCCGTCAGCCCGTTCGCGACCTCACCGAACGCGCGCACCGCCAGCCACGGGTTCATCTCGTCGCCGGTGAGGTTCTCCAGCTCGAGCTCCTTCTTGCCGGACTTCTCCATATCCGCCAGGAACTCCTTCAGTCCCGGGAAGTCGTCTGTGCTCGACGAGGGCGCGGGAACCACGCCGGTGTACTTCGAGGAGGTGGCGAAGGTCCCCAGGTCCTGCAGGTCAGCCTGGGAGAACCCGACCGATCCCAGCGCGAAGCTCAGCTTCGACCCGAGCTGCTCGAACGACTGGGCGATCGGGTTGGCCTCGGTCGGGCCCAGCGCCATGATCACGCCCTGTGCTCCGTTGCGCTCGGCGGCGGCGATGAACTGGGTGTAGTCGGTCGCGCCCGCGCCCACCGCAACCTCGTTGACGATCTCGGCGCCCTTCGCCTGCACGGCCGGGCCGAGCAGCTGGATCAACATCGCGGCAACCGGGACGTCGGGGCGCATGAGGGTGAGCTTCGTTTTGCCGTCGGCCACCAGGATGTCGATCATCCCGTACAGGTTGAGCAGCGAGCCGGAGAACGGGGTGAACACGTTCGTGGCGGAGAAGTCCGAGATGTTCAGCGGGTTCAACCCGATTCGCGGGATACCCGCGTTCTGCAGGACCTGGGACGTCCCATCGTTGTTGGCGGGCGTGAAGTCCGCGATCGTCGCGACGACACCCTCCGTGATCATCTTGTTCGCGCAGTCGACCTCCTTGTTGGGATCCCCCATGGAGTCGCACTGCACCAGCTCGAGCGGGCGTCCGTTCACGCCGCCGCGGGCATTGAACGCGTCGACCGAGGCGATCGCACCCTCCGCCGAGTTGACGGATGCGAGGCCCGGCGCCTCGATGGGAATGATCTGACCGACCTTGATCGGTGTCCCGGTGGCGGCGTTCGCAGCCGGGTCCGCCTCACTGTCGCTACTGCAGCCCGAAGCCAGTAGTCCGAGGGTCACGAGCGCGGCGATCGCGGGGGTAATTCTCTTCAGGTTCACGGGGGGTCCTTCGCAAGTAGACGGCTGCATCTCGTAAATCCCGGGAGTGACCTCCATCACTCCCGCTCGACCTCGGCAGCAGCGTATGGCACCGGAGTGCAGGTTTTTGCGAAGTTCGCGATTTTCGTTGCGGTGCGCACCGCAACGCCTTGTCAGCGACCGTCACCGCTTCTGGGCGAGGTACCAATCGATGAGTTCCGGGGGCGTCGATCGCACTCTGAACCATGATCCGCGCGGCATCTGCGCCCTGGAGCATCCGCTTGATTGGGACCTCGAGCTTCTTCCCCGTGCGGGTGTGCGGGACCCCGGGTGCCGCGATGACCTCGTCCGGGACGTGCCGCGGCGATGTCTGTTTCCGGATGACGGACTTGATGCGATCCTCGAGTTCGGCGTCGAGCACCGCCCCATCCGCGAGAACGACGAGCAGCGGCATCCAGTACCCACCATCCGGCTGCTCCGCCCCGATGACGAGCGCCTCGACGATCTCGGGCAGGATCAAGACGATCCTGGGGCAGCGTCCGCATCGAGCGCGACGCCGAGGCAAGGAACGGACAACTCGCCGGGCCACACCGGCACCGTGCGGGCGCCTCCGATGAAAGCCGACACGGCGTCGGCGTCTCCGGCGATCGAGAAGACCGGGACCGACTCACCCACGTGGTGCGCCAACCATATCGACGACGACGCCGGCAGTGTCGACCCGGTGATCCCGACAGCGCGGAGCGCGCTCAGGTCGTGGTCGCGGCGTGGGACGGCACCGGCCTTCGAACAGGCCAGCACGACCCGGGACTGGTACCGAGCACGGTGACCCGGTGCCGGGCGGCCAGCGCCCACAACGAGTCCGGGTCGGGGCATTCAGGACTGCCGTCGTAGCTGACGATCGTGGCACCGACCAGCAGGCCGGCGACCTGGAAGTTCCACATCATCCAGCTCGGGCTGGTGTACTACAGGAACGTGTCCCCGGGTCCGATGATCCCCTTCGGCAGTCCCGTCGAACTCCGGTCGCATCTCGTCGAACTGTGTCGGCTGCAGGGAGACACTGAGCGCAACAACGCTCAGCACGATTATCGGAGCCGGGAGAATCCGGGATCGAAAGCGAGAAGCGGTGTAATCCTCGACCGATTCCGGCTTCCACGACAGTTCAAGATGGTGCCGGCATGTCAGGCCGCCGACGCGTCCTTCAAGTCGACGGTCAGCTCGGTGCCGGTTGCCGCCTGCACCTGCTCGACCGTGACGTCGGGTGCGAGTTCGCGCAGCACCAACCCGGTGTCGGTGACATCGATGACGGCGAGGTTGGTGATGATGCGCTGCACCACCGCCCGACCGGTCAACGGCAACGAGCACCGCTCGACGATCTTCGCGCCACCATCGCGGTCCGTGTGCTCCATGACCACGATCACCCGGCGGGCACCGTGCACCAGATCCATCGCTCCGCCCATACCCTTGACCATCTTGCCCGGCACCATCCAGTTGGCCAGGTCCCCGGTCTTCGAGACCTGCATGCCACCGAGCACCGCGGTGTCGATGTGCCCACCACGGATCATCCCGAACGACAACGCCGAATCGAAGAACGCCGCACCCGGATTCACCGTCACGGTCTCCTTGCCCGCGTTGATCAGGTCCGGATCGACCGCATCCTCGCTCGGGTACGGGCCGGTGCCCAGGATCCCGTTCTCCGAATGCAGCACCACCTTCACGCCCTCGGGCAGGTAGTTCGGGATCAACGTCGGCAGCCCGATCCCCAGGTTCACGTACTCGCCGTCGACCATCTCCGCCGCGGCGCGTGCGGCCATCTGCTCACGTGACCAGCTCATGCCGACACCGTCCGCTTCTCGATTCGCTTGTCCTGCAGACCCGTATGCACCACCCGCTGGACGAACACGCCCGGCAGATGCACCTGCGCGGGATCGAGCTCGCCCGGCTCCACCAGCTTCTCGACCTGAGCGATCGTGATCCGGCCGGCCATCGCTGCCAGCGGGTTGAAGTTCATCGCGGTCTTGTTGAACACCAGATTGCCCTCGGTGTCACCGATCTCGGCGTGCACCAGCGCGAAGTCCGCGACGATCGACTCCTCGAGCACGAACGTCTTGCCACCGAACTCACGGGTCTCCTTCGCCGGCGACGCGACCGCCACCGAGCCGTCCGCGTTGTAGCGCCACGGCAGCCCACCCTCCGACACCGGGGTGCCGACACCGGCCGGCGTGTAGAACGCCGGGATCCCCGCGCCACCGGCACGCATCCGCTCGGCCAACGTGCCCTGCGGCGTCAGCTCCACCTCGAGCTCCCCCGACAGGTACTGCCGCGCGAACTCCTTGTTCTCACCCACATACGACGCAGTGACCCGACGGATCTGACCGGCCGACAACAGGATTCCCAGACCCCACCCGTCGACGCCGCAGTTGTTCGAGAACACCTCGAGGTCGGTCACACCCCGCTCCCCCAACGCACCGATCAGCTCGGTCGGGATTCCGCACAACCCGAAACCACCGACCGTCAGCGACGATCCGTCGACGATGTCCGCGACGGCCTCGGCCGCCGAACTCCAGAGCTTGCTCATCTACTCACGCTCCTCGCTGTGGGCGCCGCTGCGCCGCACGATCTCCTCGGCGTGCCGAAGTACCGGGGCATCCACCATGCGGCCGTCGAACGCGAACACACCGCGCTCCCGGGTCGCCGCAGCGAGAACCCGCTCGGCCCAACCCAACTGCTCCGCGGTGGGGGCATACGCCCGCCGGATGACGTCGATCTGACTCGGGTGGATCGCGACCTTGGCGTCGAAGCCGACCGCGACGGCGTCCTCGCACTCCTCACCCAGTCCGGCCAGGTCCGGGATGTCGAGGAACACCGAGTCGAGCGCGAACCTGCCGTGCGCCTTCGCGGCGAGCAGCGCGGTCGACCGGACGTGCCGGGCGACGTCCCGATAGCTGCCGTCGGCGCGACGGCTCGACGCTCCGCCGAGGGCGGCGACGAGGTCCTCGGCGCCCCACATGACCCCGACCGCGTTCTCGGCGCGGACCGCCTGCTCGATCGCCAGCGCGCCGAGCGGTGACTCGACGAGCGCGATCACCGACAGCGGCGCGAGATCGAGGACCTGGTCCACGGATTCGCACTTGGGCAGCATCACTGCGGTGTAGGGCGTGCGGTCCAGCGCCGCGCAGTCGAGCGCGTAGTCGTCGGTGCCGTGCGCGTTCACCCGCACCACCGTCCGGTCCGGGTCCAACGGGACGTCGACCAGGGCCCGGCGCGCCGCCTCCTTGTCCGCCGGGGCAACGCCGTCCTCGAGGTCGAGGATGACCACGTCGGCGGCGGCCGCGGCCTTCGCGAAGCGCTCGGGCCGGTCGGCCGGACAGAACAGCCAGGCGGGCCCGGGAAGCGTTCCCGCCCAGATGCTCTCGGTGTTCGACGCGCCGCTCATGCCGGCTTCTTCCGCACGAGGGTCTTGCGAACGGCGGTTGCCACGACGTCGCCGTGCTGGTTGCGGCCGGTGTGTTCGAAGGTCACGATGCCCTCCCCCGGCCGACTGCGGGACTCGCGCAGGTCGGTGACGACGGTCTCGGCGTACAACGTGTCACCGTGGAACAGCGGCTTGGGGAACGCGATCTCAGAGAAGCCGAGGTTCGCCACGATGGTCCCCTGCGTCAGTTGTGCCACGGACAGCCCGACGAGGGTGGACAGCGTGAACATCGAGTTCACCAGGCGCTCACCGAACTGCGTCTCGGCCGCGAACGCGGCGTCGAGGTGCAGTGCCTGGGTGTTCATCGTGAGCGTCGTGAACAGGACGTTGTCGGCCTCGGTGATGGTGCGCCCGGGCCGGTGCGCGTACACCACCCCGGTCTCGAACTCCTCGAACCACAGCCCGCGCTGGACGATCTTGCGCATCGTCACACCGACACCCCCAGTTCCCGCGCGATCAGCATCAACTGGACCTCGGTGGTGCCCTCGCCGACCTCGAGGATCTTGCTGTCGCGGTAGTGGCGGGCCACCGGGTACTCGTTCATGAAACCGTATCCACCGAAGATCTGCGTGGCATCGCGCGCATTGTCCATCGCGGCCTCGCTGGCGACGAGCTTCGCGATCGACGCCTGCTTCTTGAACGGCTTGCCCGACAACATCAGTGCGGCGGCGTCGTAGTACGCGGTCCGCGCGACGTGAGCGCGGGCCTCCATGCGCGCGATCTTGAACTCGATGGCCTGGTTGGCGCCGATCGGGCGTCCGAACGCCTCGCGTTCCTTCGCGTAGCGGACGCTCTCGTCGACGCAGCCCTGCGCGGCGCCGACCGACAGCGCCGCGATCGCGATGCGCCCCTCGTCGAGGATGCGCAGGAAGTTCGCGTAGCCGCGTCCGCGCTCGCCGAGCAGGTTGGCCTCGGGCACCCGCACGTCCTGGAACGTCAGCGGGTGGGTGTCGGAGGCGTTCCAGCCGACCTTGTTGTAGGCCGGCTCGGCGGTGAAGCCGGGGGTCGACGTCGGCACCAGGATCGTGGAGATCTCCTTCTTGCCGTTCTCCTTGACACCGGTGACGGCCGTGACGGTGACGAGCTTGGTGATGTTCGTGCCGGAGTTGGTGATGAACTGCTTGTTGCCGTTAATGACCCACTGGTGATCCTCCAGTTTCGCGGTGGTGCGGGTGCCGCCGGCGTCGCTGCCGGCGCCGGGCTCCGTGAGACCGAACGCCGCCAACGACTTTCCGCTCGTGAGCTGCGGCAGCCACTCCTGCTTCTGCTCCTCGTTGCCGAAGCGGTACACCGGCATCGCGCCGAGCGAGACGCCGGCCTCGAGGGTGATCGCGACGGACTGGTCGACCTTGCCGAGCTCCTCGAGCGCGAGGCACAGCGCGAAGTAGTCACCGCCCATGCCGCCGTACTCCTCGGGGAACGGCAGGCCGAACAGACCCATGTCGGCCATGCCGTCGACCACCTCGTACGGGAAGGTGTGGTTGGCGTCGTGCTCGGCGGACACCGGCGCGACCACGCTCTGTGCGAAGTCCCGGACAGTCTTCGCGAGCTGCTGGTACTCGTCGGGCAGAGATGCGGTGGACAGGTAGTCGGTCATGACGCGGCATCCTTCGTATCGAGTTCGGGAGAGGATTCGGATTCGCTTGCGGGAGAGACCCGTGCGAGGGGTTGATCGACCTTGACCTGGTCGCCGGCGGCGACGAGGACCTCGACGGTCCCGTCGATCGGCGCGGTGAGCGTGTGCTCCATCTTCATGGCCTCGACCACCACGACGGCGGTCCCGGCGGTCACCGCGTCACCCGAGGACACGGCCACCGCGATGACCGTGCCGGGCATGGGGCTGGTCAGCTCGGCCTCGCCGGCATGCGCGTCGGCGCCGCGAACGCTCGCCTCACGCAACTGCGAGACGATCCACGTGCCCCCGTCGCCGGCGAGCCACACGGTGCCGTCGTCTTCCGCGAGGCGGTAGGTCGTGCTGCAGCCGTCGAGCACGACGGTGAGGGCGTCGCCGTCGAGTCGGGCGGCGAGTGTGTGGTTCTCGCGGTCCTCGATCCGCACGGCGGCATCCTCCGGGCTGCCGGAGATCAGCACGTGTTCGGTGCGCTCGCCCGTTCGCAGGCGCAGCGACAGCGGATGGGCACCCCCGACGCGCCACCCGGTCGGGGCGTCCCACGGATCGGCACCGGTCCGAGTTCCGTTGGACCACAGCGTGAGCCAGTGGTACGCGGCGGCCGCGAACAGGATCTCGTCACCGGTGTCGGGCGCGTGGAACTCGGAGACCCGGCGGTCCAGCAGTCCGGTGTCGAGGCGTCCGGCACGGACATCCTCGTCGGCGAGGAGGAACCGGAGGAAGTCGACGTTGGTGACCACACCGAGCACCGCGGTGTCCGCCAGCGCGCGGTCGAGACGACGCAGCGCCTCGGCGCGGTCGTCGCCGTGCGCGATCACCTTCGCCAGCATCGGGTCATAGTCGCTGCCGACGACGGTGCCGTCGTGCAGGCCGGAGTCGACCCGCACGCCCGGGCCGTCCGGTTCCGCCAGACCCAGCACCGTGCCGCCGGTGGGCAGGAACCCGCGGGCGGCATCCTCCGCGTACACGCGGGCCTCGATCGCGTGGCCGGTGAGCGTGATGTCGTCCTGGGCGAAGCCGAGCGGCTCCCCGGTGGCGATCCGGACCTGCCACTCGACGAGGTCGAGTCCCGTCACCGTCTCGGTGACCGGGTGCTCCACCTGCAGGCGGGTGTTCATCTCCATGAAGAAGAACTCGTCGGGCCGGTCGGCGGACACGATGAACTCCACGGTGCCCGCGCCGGTGTAGTCGACGCTGCGGGCGGTGGCGCACGCGGCGGCGCCGATCCGGGCCCGGGTCGCGGGGTCGAGCAGCGGGGACGGCGCCTCCTCGATCACCTTCTGGTGCCGGCGCTGCAGGCTGCACTCGCGCTCGCCGAGATGCACGACGTTGCCGTGCCCGTCGGCGAGGATCTGCACCTCGATGTGCCGGGGCCGCAGCACGAACCGCTCCAGGAAGAGCGTGTCGTCGCCGAACGCGGACGCGGCCTCGCGGCGCGCGCTGACCAACGCGCCCGGCAGATCCGCGGCGTCCTCGACCAACCGCATGCCCTTGCCGCCGCCACCGGCGGACGGCTTGACGAGCACCGGGTAGCCGATGTCGTCGGCCGCGGCGATCAGGTCGGCGTCGGACAGCCCCGGCTTCGCGATGCCCGGCACCACCGGCACGTCGAACGCGGCTACCGCGTTCTTCGCGGTGATCTTGTCGCCCATCACCTCGATGGCCCGCGCGGACGGGCCGAGGAACGCGATGCCCGCGGCCGCGCACGCGGCAGCGAACGCCGTGTTCTCGGAGAGGAACCCGTAGCCGGGGTGGATCGCCTGCGCGCCCGTGCGCTTCGCGGCGTCGAGGACCCGGTCGATGTCGAGGTAGCTCTCGCGGGCGGCGGCGGGCCCGATCAGCACCGCGGTGTCGGCCTCGCGGACGTGCCGCGCACCGGCGTCGGCCTCGCTGTAGACCGCGACCGAGCGGATGCCCATGCTGCGCAGCGTGCGGATGACACGGACCGCGATCTCGCCGCGGTTGGCCACCAGAACGGTATCGAACTGTGTAGTCATCTGGCCCTCACATCCGGAAGACGCCGTAGGAGACCGGCTCGAGCGGCGCGTTCGCGCACGCCGACAGGGCCAGTCCGACAACGGTTCTGGTGTCGGCGGGGTCGATCACACCGTCGTCCCACAGCCGAGCGGTCGAGTAGTACGGATTGCCCTGCGCCTCGTACTGCGCGCGGATCGCATCGGGATCCTTCCCGGACCCCACCGCGCCGAGCACCGACGCCGCCTGTTCGCCACCCATGACGGAGATGCGCGCGTTGGGCCACATCCACAGGAACCGCGGCGAGTAGGCGCGGCCGCACATCGAGTAGTTGCCCGCACCGTACGAGCCGCCGATCACCACGGTCAGCTTCGGCACCCGGGCGCACGCCACGGCGGTGACCATCTTGGCGCCGTGCTTGGCGATGCCGCCGGCCTCGTACTCGCGGCCGACCATGAAGCCGGTGATGTTCTGCAGGAACAGCAGCGGGATGCTGCGCTTGTCGCACAGTTCGATGAAGTGCGCGCCCTTCATCGCCGACTCGGCGAACAGCACGCCGTTGTTGGCGACGATCCCGACCGGGTGCCCGTGGATGCGGGCGAACCCGGTGACCAGGGTCTTGCCGTACTCGGCCTTGAACTCCTGGAACTCACCCCCGTCGACCATGCGGCCGATCACCTCGCGCACGTCGTACGGGATGCGCGGGTCGGTCGGGACGACGTCGTACAGCTCGCTCTGGTCCGCGACCGGCGCGACCGTCTCGGCCACGTCCCACGGCCGGGGTGCGCGCGGGCCGAACGTCGACACGATGTTCCGGACGATGCGCAGCGCGTCGCGATCGTCCTCGGCGAGATGATCGGTGACGCCCGAGACCTTCGAGTGCAGGTCGCCGCCACCGAGTTCCTCGGCCGTGACGATCTCTCCGGTCGCCGCCTTCACCAGCGGCGGGCCACCGAGGAAGATCGTGCCCTGGTTGCGCACGATCACGGCCTCGTCGCTCATCGCCGGCACGTACGCGCCGCCCGCGGTGCACGATCCGAGGACTGCGGCGATCTGCGGAATCCCCTTGGCGCTCATGGTCGCCTGGTTGTAGAAGATGCGCCCGAAATGCTCCCGGTCCGGGAACACCTCGTCCTGCATCGGCAGGAACGCACCACCCGAGTCGACGAGGTAGAGGCACGGCAGGTTGTTCTGCAGCGCGATCTCCTGCGCCCGCAGGTGCTTCTTGACCGTCATCGGGTAGTAGGTGCCGCCCTTGACGGTGGCGTCGTTCGCGACGATCACGCACTCGCGGCCCGACACCCGGCCGATGCCGCCGATCACCCCGGCGCCGGGGCACTCGTCGTCGTACATACCGTTCGCCGCGAGCGGGGCCAGGTCGAGGAACGGGCTGCCAGGGTCGAGCAGCGCGTTCACGCGGTCACGTGGCAGCAGCTTGCCGCGGGCCACGTGGCGCTCACGCGAGCGTTCGCTGCCACCGCGGGCCGCGACGGCGAGTCGCTCGCGCAGCTCAGCCACCAGTTCGAGGTGTTGTTCCCGATTCGCAGATTGCGGCGGGGTTCGGAGGGTTGTCACGTCACCGTCCTCCCGTGGAGGTTCACGATACTCTGAGTTGAGTTAATTCTGACTAACTGAAATCTAGGTTATCCGTGATTAACTGAGTTGTCCAGATCACATCGATGACGACGTTGTCCAGAGATCAATGCGTAGGGAACTTGACATGACCGACCTCGGGCCCGACACGGGCGAACAGGCACTCGACGGCCGGTCTGCCAGCCGTCGCAGCCGCGCGAAGGCCGACCGGCGGCGCGAACTGCTGCGGGCGGCGGCTCGCCTCGTCGCCGAGCGCGGCTTCTCCGGAGTGCGCCTCGAGGACCTCGGCGCTGCGGTGGGCATCAGCGGCCCGGCCGTCTACCGGCACTTCCCCAACAAGGACGCCCTGCTGATCGAGTTGCTCACCGACATCAGCCGCCGGCTCTTCGAGGGCGGGACCGCGGTCGTCGCCGAGGCCCGCACCGCGCCGGAGGCCCTGTCCGGACTGATCGAATTCCACCTCGACTTCGTGCTGACCGAGCCGGATCTGATCCGGGTCCAGGACCGCGAACTCGGGTCGCTGCCGGAATCCGACCGCAGGCTGGTTCGCCAGTACCAGCGGCGCTACGTGGAGGCCTGGGTGGAGATCCTGCGCCAGGTCGATCCGGAGCTCGACGAGGTGGAGGCACGGGTGAAGGCGCACGCGACGTTCGGCCTGCTCAACTCGACCCCGCACAGCGCGAACCGGACGTCGCCGACCCGCACCCGGGACGTGCTGCGACGGATGACGACCGCGGCGCTGGCCGCCGGGGTGTGACCGACCCGAGCGGACCGCGAATGTCGTGCTGATTCAGCCCCCTTCGACGCCCGCTGGGAGGCACACTCGATGATGTGCCCACGGACTTCGTCGTCCTCGTGCTCGTGGTGGTGACCGCCCTGGCGTTCGACTTCACCAACGGGTTTCACGACACCGGCAATGCGATGGCCACCTCGATCGCGACCGGCGCCCTCGGCCCGCGCACGGCCGTGGCGCTCTCGGCGGTCCTCAATCTGATCGGCGCGTTCCTCTCGGTCTCCGTCGCGGCCACCGTGGCCCGCGGCATCGTGAACCTCGGATCCGCACACGGCGAGGCGTTGCTCGTCATCGTGTTCGCAGGGCTGGCCGGCGGGATCCTGTGGAACCTGACGACCTGGCTCGTCGCTATGCCGTCGAGTTCGTCCCATGCACTGTTCGGTGGCTTGATCGGCGCATCGCTCGCCGCACTCGGCACCAGCGGCGTCGAGTGGGGCGGCGTCCTCGGCAAGATCGTCCTACCCGCCCTGATCTCACCGGTCGTCGCCGCGCTCGTTTCGACCGTCGGCACCCGGGCGATCTTCCGGATAACGGCGACCGTGCCGGAGCGAACTGCGGAGTCCGGATTCCGGTGGGGTCAGATCGGATCAGCCTCACTGGTGTCCCTCGCGCACGGCACGAACGATGCCCAGAAGACCATGGGGGTGATCTTCCTGGCGCTCGTCGCCTACGGTTCCGTGTCCCCGGACGGCGAGATGCCGGTATGGGTGAAGATCGCCTGCGCGCTGGCGATCGCACTCGGGACCTGGTTCGGCGGCTGGCGGGTGATCCGCACCCTCGGAAAGGGTCTGGTGGACATCTCCGCCCGGCAGGGCGTCGCCGCCGAATCGGCCTCGGCGGCCATCATCCTGACATCCAGCCACCTCGGGCTGCCGCTCTCGACCACCCACGTGGCGACCGGTTCGATCCTCGGCAGCGGCCTCGGGCGCGGTGGCGCCGAGGTCCGTTGGCAGGTTGCTCGCCGGATGGCGATCGCGTGGGTCGTCACGCTGCCCGCCGCCGCTGTCGTCGGCGCCGCGTGCTGGGCGCTCGCGAACCTGATCGGCGGAGCCGTCGGCGTCGGGACGGTGTTCGCCATCCTGGTCGCGATGTCGAGCGCGATGTGGTTCCGATCACGGCGCACGCCGGTGGACGCCGACAACGTCAACGCCTCCTGGCCCGACGCCGCGGAGGGCGAGCCCGTCGAACCTCCCGTGCCGGCCACGACGCGGGAGCCGTCGGCGTCGATCGACCCGACGCCACTCGACCTGCCGGGCAAGGACATCGGGCCGTCCCCGTTCGGCAGACGCACCAGCGGGCCGGTGCGATAATTCTCGGATGTCCTGGACGGGACGTCTCGCCCACCTGCCGGGTATCGCGACGGCGCTGCACTACCGTCGGGAATGGCTGCGCTCGGACCTCACCGCGGGACTGGTGCTCACCGCGCTCCTCATCCCGGCCGGCATGGGCTACGCCGAGGCCGCGGGGCTTCCCGCGTATGCGGGGCTGTACGCCACGATCGTCCCGTTGCTGGCCTACGCCCTGGTCGGCCCGTCGAGAATCCTTGTCCTCGGACCGGACTCGTCGCTCGCCCCGCTCATCGCCGCCGCCGTGCTGCCGTTGGCGGCGGGCGGCGCACCCGATCGCGCCCTCACCCTCGCGGGTGTCCTCGCCGTGCTCGTCGGAATCATCCTGATCGTCGGCGGGTTCCTCCGCCTCGGCTTCGTGATGGAGTTGCTGTCCAAGCCGATTCGGCTCGGGTACCTGAACGCGATCGCGCTCATCGTCGTGGTCGGGGAGCTTCCGAAACTGCTCGGTTTGTCGGTCGACGAATCGGGGTTGCTGCGCGAGATCGCCGCGATCGTCCGCTCGATCGTCGCCGGTGACGTCGACCCCGTCGCGACGGCCGTGGGCGTCGGCGCGCTGGTCGTGATCGTCGCGGGCCGGGTCATGCACTGGCACATTCCGGGGGTGTTGGTGGCGGTGGTCGGGGCGACCGCCCTGAGCGCCGCGCTGAGCCTCGACGACCGCATCGGCATGGTCGGGGCCCTCCCCCACGGGCTCCCGGCACCGTCGTTCAGCGGGGTCGGCTGGCACGACGTCACGACGCTGATCGGACCCGCAGCAGGCATAGCGCTGATCGCGTTCGCCGATACCGGTGTCCTCTCCCGCACCTTCGCGGCACGGCGCGGAGACGACGTGGACGGCAGCACCGAGATGAAGGCAGTGGGGTTCGCCAATCTCGCGGGCGGACTGTTCGGCGGCTTCCCCATCTCGGCGAGCGGGTCGCGCACCCCGGCCGCCGAACAGAGCGGCGCCCGCACGCAGTTGACCGGTGTCGTCGGCGCGGTCGCGGTATTGCTGTTCGTGCTGCTGGTGCCGGGACTCACCGCCTATCTGCCCGAAGCGGCGCTGGCGGCGGTCGTGATCGTCGCGGCGTCGGCCCTGATCGACGTCCCCGGCATGGTCGGCATGTGGCGGATGAGTCGCTCGGAAGCGGTGCTCGCGATCGCCACCTTCGCCGGTGTCGCGCTCGTGGGGGTGCTGCAGGGCATCGTCGTCGCCATCACGCTCTCCCTCATGGCGGTCGTGGCACGGGTGTGGCAGCCGTATCGCACCGAACTGGTCGAGATCCCCGGGGGCATCGGCTACCGCGATGCCCGCCGACACCCCGAGGGCCACCGGATCCCGGGGCTGGTGCTGGTGCGGTTCGATGCTCCCCTGTTCTTCGCCAACGGCGGGATCTTCGACGACTACGTCCGGGCCGTGGTCGCGAAGGCCCCGAACCGGGTCGACTGGGTCGTCATCGCCGCCGAACCGATCACCGGTCTGGACACCACCGCCGTCGACGAACTCGTCGAGCTGGATCAGTATCTCGACAGCAAGGGAATCCGCCTGGCGTTCGCGGAGATGAAGGGGCCGATCAAGGACCGACTGGTGCGATTCGGCGTGGGTGATCGATTCGGCCCGGACCGCTTCTATCCGACGTTGTCGGCGGCGGTCGACTCCTTCGGGCGTCGCGGACCGTGACCTGACAGCCCGGCCAGGGCACGCAACCGCACCCAGTCGAACGCCGGCTTCGACGTCCGCACCCCCGGCCGGTGCCGGGGAACCCGCACCCGCAAAGCTCGGGGCTCGATCGTGCAGTGCACCGGTGTCCGGACGGTCAGCGACTCGCCGTCGACGCCGACGGGGATCGCCTCCGAGGCCGCGTCCACGACGACCTCGACCGCGAGGTGTTGGGTGAGGCCCCGCTGCCGGGCGCGGTTCAGCAGTGCCACCGCCTGTCGCGTGCTGTCGACGGACAGGGTGACCACGCCGAGGTTTCCGCCGTCCAGGCTGCTACGCCGGCCCAGACCCGCAAGGTCGTTGGTGCGGTAGGGGCCGTTGCTCACCAACACCGCCTGCGGGCCCTCGACCGTGACCCCGCCGACCCGCACCACCAACCGTTCGCCGCGGTGCCCCTCGAGCAGATCGGGCAACATCCGCAGGACGGTTCGGGTCTTGTCGTTCCGGTAGGCGGGGCTCTGGACCACCTCGGCGTAGACCCCGAACGAGGCGTTGTTGACGAACGTTCGGCCGTTCAACGAACCGATATCGACACGGAGCTCGACACCGTCACGCAGCGCGTCCAGGCAGCTCGCCGGATTCTCGCGGTCGAGCCCGAGGTCCAGCGCGAAGTGGTTGCGCGTGCCCGCGCAGATCACCAGGAAAGGCACGTCGTGCTCGGCCGCGACGGCGGCGACCAGCGCCTGGGTTCCGTCCCCACCCGCCACACCGAGCAGGTCGGCTCCGCGTTCGACCGCCTCGCGGGCGAGCGCGACGACGTCGACCTCCCCCGGGCCTTCGAGCAGGGCGACCTCCGCGCCCAGTTCCTCGGCCCGGCGCTTCAAGTCGAACCGCTCGACCTTTCCGCCACCCGAGTGCGGATTCATCACGATGAACGGCTTACGGGGTGCTGCGGCGGCGTGCTCGGAGGGCTCGCCGGGACGAGCGTCGGTCAACGCGCGGCGACCGCACGCCAGCGCCACGATGTAGAGCCCGGCCGCCACGACGACGGCCCAGAGCAGATGCTCCCGCACGTAGACGACCACGACGACGATCGGGCTGAGCACCGCCACCGCCGCCGCGAACCAGCGCACCGGTCCACGACCGGTGAGGAACAGGTAGGACGCCGCGACCGCGACCACCAGGCCACCGATCGCGACCAGCAGCACGGCGACGGCCGCCACCAGCCCCGCGACGACGACGGGAAGCGCTGCCGCGCAACAGGCGGCGACCAACGCGAACCGAGCCCACCATCGGCGCGCGCCGTCGCCGCCCGCCGGCCGCCCGGCGGGCGTCACGAGCGACGACTGGTGACCGAGGTGTAGGCGATCGTCAACACGGCCGCGACGGCGATGCTGATGATCCAGCGCCACCAGTCGATGCCCGGGGTGTTGCCCTTGTTGCTGATCAGTCCCCACACCCAGTAGCCGATCAGGGCCCCGATGATGCCGATGATCACCGTGACGATCCAGCCCATCGCCTGCTTGCCGGGCACCACCAGGCGAGCGAGCACCCCGATGACCGCGCCGAAGATGATCGTGCCGATGATCTCGCCCATGAGGGGCTCCTTCCGTCCGCCCCCATCGGTGCGGAGACACCTCCGCCCTGGTTCGACGGTACGTTCTCCGTCGAACCAGGGCGGAAGATCATCCAGATCGTTGTGCGAGCGAGTCCGTCACTGCTCGTGCACGATGATTCCGCGAATGTTCTTGCCGTTACGCAGGTCCTCGTAGCCCTGATTGACGTCCTCGAGCGAGTAGCGAGTGGTGACGAGTTCGTCGAGCTTCAACTCGCCCTGGTCGTACATGCGCAGCAGTCGGACGATGTCGTACTGCGGATTGGCCGAGCCGAACAGCGTGCCCTTGATCGTCTTCTCGTTGAGCGTCAGATCGGCACCCGAGACCTGCACCGTCAGCTTGGTCGGATCGGCGAGGCCGGTGATGACGACGGTGCCGCCCTTCCCGATCACGGCCGTCGCCGCCGCGACCACCTCCTCGTCGACCGTGCCGACCAGGATCAGCGCCTGATCGGCACCCTGACCCCAGCTCAGCTCGTTCACCTTCACCGCGGCTTCCTCCGCGGTCGCGTAGGCGTGCGTGGCGCCGAACTTCAGCGCGGTCTCCCGCTTGAACGCGAGCGGATCGACCACCACCACGTAGCGGGCGCCGGCCTGCACCGCGCCCTGCACGGCGTTGATGCCGAGACCACCGATGCCGTAGATGACGACGATGTCACCGGCCCGGACTCCGCCGGCGTACACCGCGGTCCCCCACCCCGACGGGACGCCGCAGCCGACGAGGACCGCCGTCTCGAGGGGCAGCCAGTCGTCCACCTTGACGACCGAGTGCTGCGAGATCGTCGCCCGCTCGGAGAACGTGCCCAGCATGCACATGGCACCGAACTCGCTTCCGCCGGAATGGAATCGGAACGTCCCGTCGGGCATCGAGCCCTCCAGGATGGTCGCCCCCATGTCGCACAGGCTCTGTCGTCCGGTGGCGCAGTAACGGCAGGTGCCGCAGTTGGGAATGAAGCTGCACACGACGTGGTCGCCGGGCTTGACCTTGGTGACACCGGGACCGACTTCCTCGATGATGCCGGAGCCCTCGTGCCCGCCCACGATGGGATAGCGCGGCGGCAGGTCACCGTCGGTCAGGTGCAGGTCCGAGTGGCACAGTCCCGCCGCGGTGTACTTGATCAGCACCTCGCCGGGGCCGGGGCCGTCCAGGTCGAGTTCCATGATCTCGAACGGCTTTCCGGCCTCGAGCAGAACAGCGGCCTTGGTCTTCATGGGGTCTCCTTCGGAGTTCGAGAGTGCGGGCGGGGACGTCAGAGTGCGACGTTGACGGATTTGGTCTGGGTGAAGGCGTCGATGCCGGACGCGCCGAGTTCGCGCCCCCAGCCGGACTGCTTGTATCCGCCGAACGGCATCGCGGTGTCGAAGCCGTTGTACTGGTTGACCCACACCGAGCCGGCCTTCAGTCGGCGGGCGGTGCGGTGGGCCTTGGAGATGTCCCGGGTCCAGATGCCGGCGGCGAGACCGTAGATGGAATCGTTGGCCGCACCGACGATTCCCTCGTCCGCATCGAACGGCATCGCGGCGACGACGGGACCGAAGATCTCCTCCCGGACGACGCTGAACTCCGGCTTCACGTCGACCAGCACGGTCGGCTCGACGAAGTACCCGGTGTCGCCCCACCGCTTGCCGCCGGTGAGCGCGCGGGCGCCGTCGGCGAGGCCGTCGCGCAGGTACCCGGTGACCCGGTCCAACTGCTCCTGCGAGACCAGTGGTCCGAGCTCGGTCGTCGGATCGAGGCCGGGGCCGATCTTGACCCGGCTGGCCGCGTCGGCGACCGCCTCGGTGAAGCGCTCGAAGATGCTGTTCTCGACGTAGAGCCGGGTGCCGGCGACACAGCACTGGCCGTGGTTGAACAGCCACGCGTTGAGCGAACCCTGCACGGCCGCATCGAAATCCGCGTCCGCAAAGACGATGTTGGGGCTCTTGCCGCCGAGCTCGAGCGACACCTTCTTCAGGTTGCCCTTGGCGGCGTCGACGATCTTCTTGCCGACCTCGGTGGAACCGGTGAACGCGATCTTGTCGACGTCGTCGTGTGCCGACAGCGCGGCGCCGGCGTCGCCGAAGCCCGGCACGATGTTGACGACGCCCGGCGGGAACCCGGCCTCCTCGAAGATCTCGGCGAGCATGATCGCGGTGAGCGGGGTCTGCTCGGCCGGCTTGAGGATGACGGTGTTGCCCGCGGCGAGCGCCGGCGCGAGCTTCCACGACGCCATGAGCAGCGGGAAGTTCCACGGCACGATCAGCCCGCAGACCCCGACGGGCTCGCGGAGCGTGTATGCGTGGAACTCACCGCCCGGCGCGAACGGCATCGACACGTTGACGGTGCTGCCCTCGATCTTGGTGGCCCACCCGGCGTAGTACCGGAACACGTCGGCGGCCCACGCGACGTCGACCGCGGACGCGATACCGGCGGACTTGCCGTTGTCGAGCGCCTCGAGCTGACCGAACTCGGCGGCCCGCTCGGTGAGCAGGTCGCCGACCCTCCAGATCAGTCGCTCCCGCTCGTTCGGCTTCATCGACGCCCACGGCCCCTCGTCGAACGCGCGGCGGGCGGCCCGCACGGCGCGGTCGATGTCGGCGGCCTCGCCGTGCGCGACGTCGGCGAGACGATCGCCGGTCGCGGGATCGTGCGTGACGAACGTGCGACCCGATGCCGCGTCGACGAACTCACCGCCGATGTACAGCTGCTTGGTACCGGTGAGGAATTCGCGAACCCGCGGCGAAACGGCTTGCTCGGCAACGACTGTCATGCCCGAACCTCCTGCAGACGATGGTGTGATGTGCAACACAGCCATCGTGCTTCGGGCGGGTGGCCGTCAACTGTTCAAGCTTTGGACAGCGCGGGAAGGCCGGCCGCGAACAGCACGCCTGCGCCGGTCGAAGACGCGCGGCTGCCCGGAGTCATCTCGACGACGCCGGCCACCACTTGACACGCCCGAGTCGGCACCATTTAATTAGCCAGCCTGCCCTGATAAAGGCAAGGCTAACCTACTGCGTGGGGCTGCGGCGACGTCCCCGCACCACGCACGATGTCGCTCACACGCCACGCCGCCCGGTGCAGCGAGGTGTCCAAACTCGAAGGGACCCAACATGGGTGTTTCTCGCAAGCTTGCCGGCGCGGGTGTCGTTGCCGGACTGTCGGCTCTCGCTCTCGTCGCCAGCCCCGCACTTTCGTCGGCTCAGGTCACCGGTAGCGCGACCGTGACCGCGTCCGGCTCGACGATCACCACGACGGTCAGCGGTCTGAACACCACTCTGCCGTTCAACTACTGCGAGGGCTACGTGTACCGCGGCGACGCCACGATCTTCGACAGAACCACCAAGGTCGGCGAATACGCCATCACGGGCACGGACATGGCGAAGGACCGGGTTCTCACCGGCGCCTCGGGTTCGGGCACCTCGGCGGCCCTGGCCCGCGGCGAGTACTGGGTGTTCACCAAGTGCAAGGAGAACGGCGACACCGCCTACCAGGTCGTCGGTCAGCCGGTGCGGGTAGCGATCACCGAGGATACGGCTGCTGTTCCCGGGGCCGGTAGCGTCGAGGACTTCTTCCGTGACGTCCTCAACGGCGTCCTCAGCCAGTTCGGCAGCTAGTCTGCAGGTTTCGTGATCCGGGTGCGGCCGGCGGGTTTCAGCTCGCCGGCCGCACCCGGCACCGCTGGATAGTCGCCCGAATATCGACGGAGCGGGGCAACGGCGACGGACCGCCCAGCCCGCGAACGGCTCACAGGGTGATGTCGAGGGCGCGAATCCGGCTGTAGAGCGTCGTGCGACTGATCCCGAGCCGCGCCGCGGCGTGCACCTTGTTGCCCCGGCTCTCCTGAAGCGCCTCGATGATCGCGTCCCGCTCGGCCCGTTCCCGGCCGCCGAGTCGGGCCACCCGCCCGGGCGCGCGGTATTCCTCGGGAAGGTCCTCGACCCGGATCGCCGCCCCGTTCCTGTCGGGAAGGCCCGCGAGCACCGCACGCAGTTCCACCAGGTTGCCCGGCCACGTGTGCTCGGACAGCGCCGTCAGCGCGCTCGGTCCGATACGCAGTCCCTCCCGGCCGACTTCCACCGCAAGCGCGTCGGCGAGTGCGGGAAGCTCCCGGATCCGCTGCCGCAGAGCCGGAACCGTGACCTGCGTGCCGCAGCGCGCGAGCAGGTCCCGCACGGCCGGGCGGACCGCGTCGAGCGGGTCGGAGGTGAACACCGGCCGCGGTCCGTCGGCGCGGGCGGCGAGCGAGGCCAGCAGCGCGACGACGGGATCCGGGGCGAGATGGACGTGTTCGACCAGGAGGTGCTCGGATTCGGTCTCGGTGTGCGCGAGCAATCGCGCACACCAGTCCCGTTCCCCCTCAGCGACGATGTGCGCGGCATCCACGGTCACGATCGGTCCGACCGCGAACTCCCGTGCAGCCCAGCTTCGCCCACTGCCCGGCTCTCCGACGATCGCGAGAGCACCGGTGCTGGAACGCAGCTCGTGCAGCCGGGCACGCAGACGCGACGTCGCGTCCTCTGGCGTGGCCCTGCGGAGCACCGGCGGTCGGGTCTCGTCCACGTCGAGCAGGAACAGGGCGCCGCTCTCGGCGCCGGCGACCCGGTCGATGCGCAGCCCGGTGCGCCCTCCTGCGGACAGCACGAAATCCTGGCGTCGCGACTCGCCCGCGGGCACGTCGGCCGCGAGCGCGCGCAGCGCCACGTGATCGCTCGGGTCGAGCAGTTCGACCGCGGCCTTGTTGGTGAGCATGATGTCCCGGCCCATCGCGGCCACGGCGACACCACGCTGCCGGGCCGCAATCTGGAACGCGTCCACCACGCGCCGATCCGATTCCCGCGCACCCTCGAGAAGCCTGGCCTCGATGTCGCGGACCGCCCGCGCGAGGAAGGGCACGAACAGCGGATTCGCCGTCTTCCCCGTCGCGGTGATGTCGAGGATGCCCTCGATCCGGCGCGTGACCGGGTGCAGGATCGGGTGACCGTAGCAGCTGAACTGCCGAAACGACTCGAGGAAGTGTTCGTCGCGGTGGACCACGATGCCCTGGCGCACCTCGAGCGGGGTCCCGAGCGCGTTCGTGCCGTACGTCTCCTCGGAGAGCGCGACACCGGGCAGGACCCCGACACCCTCCATCGCGGCCTTCATGGCATCGGAGTCGAACACCCGTGACACGACACGACACTCACGGTCGACGAGCAGGATGCCGCATCCGGTGCCGGACAGCTGAACCCGCAGCTCGTCGAGCACCGGCCGGGCGGCCCGCAGGAGCCGCCCGGCCGAGTCCGACGGATCGAGCAGCGTCGGTTCGGGCACCCGCGCCGGGTCGATGCCACTGAGCTGTGAACGCTTCCAGGACAGTTCGATTTCCGGCCGCAAACCGTGCACCGCCACTGCTCCTTCCGGTCAGGCCCGATCGATCAGCTCGATCGACAGCTCCCGCATATCGACCTTGCGGATCTTGCCGGTGACCGTCATCGGGAACTCGTCGACCAGATGCACGTACCGCGGGATCTTGTAGTGCGCCAGCCTGCCGGTGCAGAACTCCCGCACCTTCTCCGCGTCCAACGGCCGCGCACCCTCCCGCATCCGGATCCACACCATCAACTCCTCCCCGTACTTCGCGTCGGGGACGCCGATCACCTGGGCGTCAAGGATGTCGGGATGGGTGTAGAGGAACTCCTCGATCTCGCGCGGATAGACGTTCTCGCCGCCCCGGATCACCATGTCCTTGATACGCCCGGTGATCGCGACGTAGCCGTCGGAATCCATCACACCGATGTCCCCGGTGTGCATCCAACGCGCGGAATCGATTGCCTCCGTGGTCTTCCCGGGATTCTCCCAGTATCCGAGCATAACCGAGTAGCCGCGCGTGCACAGCTCGCCCGGCTCGCCGCGCGGCACCGTCAGCCCCGTCGCCGGGTCGACGATCTTCACCTCGAGATGCGGACCGACGCGGCCGACCGTGGACACGCGCTGGTCGATGCTGTCGTCGCGGCGGGTCTGCAGCGACACCGGCGACGTCTCGGTCATGCCGTAGCAGATCGACACCTCCGCCATGCCCATCCGCTCGATGACCTGCTTCATCACCTCCACCGGGCACGGCGAGCCCGCCATGATGCCGGTGCGCAGGCTCGACAGGTCGTAGGTCTCGAACCCCGGATCCGCGAGTTCGGCGATGAACATGGTCGGCACCCCGTACAGCGACGTGCACCGCTCGGCCTGCACCGCCGCCAGGGTCGCGGCCGGGTCGAACGCCGGCCCGGGAATCACCATCGTGGCCCCGTGACTGGTGCACGCGAGGTTCCCCATCACCATGCCGAAGCAGTGGTAGAACGGCACCGGGATGCACACCCGATCCTGCTCCGTGTAGCCGCACAACTCACCCACGAAGTAGCCGTTGTTGAGGATGTTGTGGTGGCTGAGCGTCGCCCCCTTCGGAAATCCCGTTGTCCCCGAGGTGTACTGGATGTTGATCGGGTCGTCGGCCGACAGCGCGGCCTGCGCCCGCGCGAGGGCCTCACGGCCGTCCGAGAGCACCGAGCGACCGTCGGCGACCAACGCGTCCCACTCCGACGCGCCCAGCAGCAGCACGTGTTCCAGGGAAGCGCACTCCGGCCGCACCTGCTCGATCATGGCCGCATAGTCGGACGTCTTGAACGACGGCGCGGCGATCAGCATCCGGATCCCGGCCTGGTTCAGCACGTACTGCAACTCGTGGGACCGGTAGGCGGGGTTGATGTTTACCAGGATCGCGCCGATCTTCGCCGTCGCGTACTGGACCATCGTCCACTCCGCGCAGTTGGGCGCCCAGATGCCGACGCGGTCGCCCTTGACGATCCCGACGCCGAGCAGCCCGGCCGCGACCGCGTCCACGTCCGCGGCCAGTTCGCTGTAGGTCCACCGACGCCCCGAACCGCGGTCGATCAGCG
Source organism: Prescottella soli (assembly GCF_040024445.1). Taxonomy (NCBI): domain Bacteria; kingdom Bacillati; phylum Actinomycetota; class Actinomycetes; order Mycobacteriales; family Nocardiaceae; genus Rhodococcus; species Rhodococcus (subgen. Prescottella) soli. The sequence continues at coordinate 4,272,600 of NZ_CP157276.1, read as the reverse complement.
CGTCGCGCCCACCGTGCGCGGCGACCGCCCGGTCGAAGTTGTCACCGATGGTGTCGCCCAGCATGGGCGCATCCCACGTTCCCGAGGTGTAGCTCGGAAGGGATCCGTGCAGCGAAGCGGTTGTGGTCATCGCGTTTTCCTCTCCAGGCGCCGACCCGGCACCCCCGGGAGCAGCCCAGCGGTGCGGGCCTCCCCAACGTACTCGCAGAGTGTGATGTAGGACATAGTCGCCGGTTCGGGGTGTCGACAACTGTTCAGAGTTCGAACACCCCGTCCCGGACGGCAGTGGATCAGAGCGCGCGGTCCTTGGTTTCGACCAGCGCCTTGGTGCACACGAAGCTGACGACGCCGAGCACGGCGAGCATCAGCCCGATCGCGAAGCTGCCGTAGGCGGAGGCCAGTGGCGCCGCGATCAGCGGCGGGACCGCGCCGCCGAGCACGCCCGCGAGGTTGTAGCCGAGCCCGGCGCCGGTGTAGCGGTAGCGGGTGTGGAACATCTCCGGCAGGAGCGCCCCGCACGGACCGTAGGCCATGCCGAAGATCGCGAGCGTGACGCACATGCCGATCACGAAGGCCGCCGCGGAGCCGGTGTCGAGCAGCGGGAACAGCACGAGCGCCCAGATCACCGCGAGGACGCAGGAGATCATGATGACCCGGCGCCGGCCGATCCGGTCGGAGTACAGCGCCGAGACGACGATGGCGCCACCGAAGACGACGGCCGAGACGATGCCGACCGAGAGCACGAACGGGCGGCTGAAGCCGAGGGTCTTGGTTCCGTAGCTGGTGAGGAACGCGGTGCCCATGTAGAAGAGCGCGAACAGCGTCGCGAGCGCACCACCGGAGAGCAGGATCTCCTTGGTCTGGTACCGCCACGCGTCAAGGAAGGGCAGTGTGCGGGGACCCGATGCGGCGTCGTCCGCCTGCTGCGCCCGGAACACCGGGGTCTCCTCGATGGCCAGACGCATGTACAGGCCGATGGCGACGAGGACGATGGAGAACACGAACGGGACCCGCCAGCCCCAGCTGAGGAACGTCTCGTTGGCGTCACCGAAGAACGCACCCGTGATGATGAACGTGCTGCTGGACAGCACGAACGCGATGGCCGGCCCCAACTGCGGGAACATCGCGTACAGGCCGCGCTTGCCCGGCGGCGCGTACTCGGCGGTGAGCAGGGTCGCGCCCGCCCACTCGCCGCCGACGGCGAAGCCCTGGCCGAAGCGGAGCAGCACGAGGATGATCGGTGCCGCGACCCCGATCGTCGCCGCGCCCGGGAGCAGGCCGATGAGGAGCGTCGAGATGCCCATCAGCAGGAGGGTCGAGACGAGGGTCTTCTTGCGACCGATCCGGTCGCCGTAGTGCCCGAACAACATCGCGCCCACGGGCCGGGCGATGAACGCCACCGCGAAGGTCGCGAACGACGCGACGGTGCCGGCGGTGGAACCGAGCGCCGGGAAGAACACCGTCGGGAAGACCAGTGCGGCAGCGGTTCCGTAGATGAAGAAGTCGTAGAACTCGATCGTCGTTCCGATACAACTCGCGATGGCCACCCTGCGCACGCTGGTGCGCGGGGAGGCAGCGATCGCGGAGTCGACCGATGGCGACACAGTCGTCATGGATCCCTCTTCTCGAGCCGTGTGCGACGCCCCGATTGGCGTCAGCGACTGCGAGGAAAGGTAGTGATCTGAGTCACGCGCCGACTACCCCCGAAAGGGGGTGAACGTGATGCCGGTCACCCTTGCCGAGGTAGGGCGGGAGGTGGTGTCCGGGCGAGGACGACTGCGAGCACCGCTCCCCACAACGCCGCCAACCACAACGCGTTCAACCCGACGAAACGGTGTGCGGTCGCTCCGAGCGCGGCGCCGACGACCATGGCCAGCCACAACAGGAAGTGCCGGACCCATCCCCACCGCTCACCACCGGTCAGCGCGGTGACCAGGCGCTGCCCCATCTTCACGAGGGTGCCGGTCATGTAGGTGAGGCTGATGCTGACTTCGCCCTCCCGCTCGAACGTGGAGTTCTCCGCCCCCATCGCGAGCACCATCAGCACGATCGAGACAGGGGTGGCACCCAGAAGGTGGGCCGCCGCGGCGAGGACGAGGAGTGTCGTGACCAGCGTCAGGACCGCCGGACGATGGTGGCGTCCGGCGGTCCGGCCGGTGAAGGATCCGGCCATCACCCCGACCACGAACAGCGCGACGATGCCGGCACCGGTCAACGCCGTCCCGACGAGCCCGTCGGCCACCGAGACCGCCAGTTTGGTGGAGTTCCCGCTCATGAAGGACACGAAGTAGCCGCCGAGCGTGATGAACCCCATCGCGTCCACGAATCCCGCCAGGGCGGAAAGGAATACCGCAACGACTGCCACGCGTCGGGGGTAGTGCAGCACCATGATTGGACGATAGTCCCGCGAGCGCCCGCCGCCGTAGCCCGGTGGCGGGCGCTCATGCGTCGGGCTGCGGGCTACTCCTCGTCGAGGCCGCAGGCGCCGCGCAGCTCGCGCGCGATTTCGCCCCACACGGTGGCGTACGACGCGATCTCGGGGGCGGCGGCCCACTCCGCTTCACCGGCCTTCACCTTCTGCAGCGCCTCAGCGAACAGGTCCTGGTAGCGCGACAGGCGCGGGACGAACGCGGAGACGTCGTCGAGTACGTCCTGTGCCTGCTTGTCGAGCGCGGCGAGCGCGTCCGCGTCGACGTCACCGCCGGCGACGAGGTTCCGCACCGGACCGTCGAGCTCGAGGAAACGCTCGTGGATCTCGGCGATCGAATCCTCGTCGATCGAGACGCGCTCGGCTTCGAGCTGATCGCCGAGTTCGGTGATGCCGGCGTCGGTGAGCGCGAACGCGCCGTCGCCAGTCTCCTCCGCCTTGCCCTGCGCGAGCAGCGCGTCGCGTGCCGCCTCGGCGGACGCGGCGGCCACCCCGAGCTGGGTGGCGAGGACGTCGGCCGTCACCTGCCCCTTCAGGCGGATCGTCTGCAGCAGTGCCAGTTCGTCGACGTTGCCCGCGAAGGCCATCGTGTACTCCTCGTGTTCTCGAAACGTGTCCCTCGAGAACCTACAGCTCGACGATCGGTGCCGGGGAAGCCAGCGGGTCCGCCCGCGAGCTGTCCTTGAGTGCGACACCCGACCGTCCCAGCCGGCGGGCACCGTCGACCAGCCCGGACACGACGGTCGCGGCGGCCCGGTAGTCGAGCCCGTCCGGCGGGTGGATGTTCGAAACGCAGTTGCGGTCGGCGTCGGTGCGGCCCGGCCGCGGCAGATGGGTCAGATAGATGCCGAGGCTGTCGGCCACCGACAGGCCCGGGCGCTCCCCGATCACGACGAGCACGGTGGCGACGCCGAGGGCCTGTCCGACGGGGTCGCCGAGCGCGACGCGCGCCCCGGTCGCGATCACCGGCGGCGCGATGCGGTAGCGCTCCCCCAGCGCGTCCGCCAGCGCCGTCAGCAGCGGCACTCCGTGGTCGGTGAGCGCGCGGGGCGACAGTCCGTCGGCCAGCACGATGCCGACGTCGGCGCCGGTGTCGGGGACGGCGTCGAGGGTCGCGGGCACGCGGCCGAGGTCGGGTCGGCGCAGGTACTCGCCGCGGTCGCGGGCCCGGCTCCGGACCACGACAGGGGTGCCCAGCCCGACGTCGGCGACGCGGGCTGCGAACGCCGGGGCGTCGAGCGGTACGTGGACGGCGTCGCGGGCCGCGGCGTGCGCGGCCCGCAGTTCGAGCACGCGCCGGGTGGGCAGCGCGTCGCCGGCCCGCCCCAGTCCGATCCGGGCGCGTGTGCCGCGCCGCAGTTCCGCCCACGCGTCGGTCATCGGCGGACCAGCTCACGCAGCGGCGACGACGCGAGGTCGACGGGCAGGATCCGGCCGGACTCGTCCGCCATGCCGAGCCGCTGCAGCCACGCCTCGAACTCGGGTGCCGGGCGCAGGCCCAACGCGCGGCGGATGTACGACGCGTCGTGGAACGACAGGCTCTGGTAGCCGAGCATGACATCGTCGGCGCCGGGCACCGTGATCACGAACGCGGTGCCGGCGACACCGAGCAGCGTCAGCAGGGTGTCCATGTCGTCCTGGTCGGCCTCGGCGTGGTTGGTGTAGCAGACGTCGACCCCCATCGGCAGCCCCAGCAGCTTGCCGCAGAAGTGGTCCTCGAGCCCGGCGCGGACGATCTGCTTGCCGTCGTAGAGGTATTCGGGCCCGATGAAGCCGACGACGGTGTTGACCAGCAGCGGCGCCAGGTCGCGCGCCACCGCGTAGGCGCGGGCCTCGAGGGTCTGTTGGTCGACGGGACGGCCCCCGGTGCCCAGGTGCGCGCCCGCCGACAGCGCCGACCCCTGCCCGGTCTCGAAGTACATGACATTGCCGCCGACGCTCCCCCGGGCCAGTTCCCGCGCCGCCGCGTCGGCCTCTCGCAGCAGCGAAAGATTCACGCCGAAAGCGGAATTGGCGCGCTCGGTGCCCGCGATCGACTGGAACACCAGATCCACGGGCGCGCCCGCGCCGAGGAGTTCGAGGGTCGTGGTCACGTGCGCGAGCACGCACGACTGGACGGGAATCTCGAAGCGCCTACGGATGTCGTCGAGCAGGTGGAGCAGGTCGGCCGTCGCGTGCGGCGAGTCCGTCGCCGGATTGACACCGATCACCGCGTCGCCGCACCCGAGCAGCAGCCCGTCGAGGACCGCGGCCGCGATGCCGCGCGGGTCGTCGGTGGGGTGATTCGGTTGCAGACGTGTCGCGAGCCGTCCGGGCAGCCCGATGGTGGTCCGGAATCCGGATGTCACCGTGATCGCCCGCGCGACCGCGATCAGGTCCTGGTTCCGCATGATCTTGCCGACCGCCGCCACCATTTCCGGTGTCAGGCCCGGTGACACCGCCGCGAGGGCCTCCGCCGCCCGTGGTCCGGCCGCCGTCTCGAGCAGCCAGTCCCGCAGCCCGCCGACCGTCAGGTGCGCGACCGCACCGAACGCGCCCCGGTCGTGGGAATCGACGATCAGCCGGGACACCTCGTCGTCCTCGTACGGTACGACCAGCTCGTTCAGGAACGTGTCGAGCGGCAGGTCCGCCAGGATCCACTGCGCGGCGGCGCGTTCCGCGTCCGTGCCGGCCGCGCACCCGGAGAGCTGGTCACCCGACCGCAGCGGCGTCGCCTTCGCCATCAGATCGACCAGGCCGTCGAACGTGTAAGTGGTCCCGGCGATCTGCGTGCTGCGCCGCGTCATTCGGACTCCTCACGCACGGCGGACGCGACGATCACGGGAAGCGCCTCGGGGTCGGGGCGGCGGCCGCGCGCCCACTCCGCGCCGACGACGGGAGGCCGCGCGGCCAGGGCGGCCCGCTCCGCGTCGTCGAAGACGCGACCGCGGCTGAGCAGCCGGACCCCCTCGGGCGCCTCGAGGCTGAATCCCGCGCCCCGGCCCGGGACGACGTCCAGGACGAGTTGGGTGTGCTGCCACGTGTCGAACTGCGGACCCGAGATCCACACCGGCACTGCGTCCTCGTCCTCGGCCGTCCCGACCGGGACCTCCCCCACACCGAGGCTCAGGTCGAGGACGCTGAGCAGCACGTCGTGGTCCCCGACGACGAACTCGCCCAGTGGAAAGCACATCGGTGCCGAGCCATCGCAGCACCCGCCGGACTGGTGCACCATGAGCGGGCCGTGGACGTCCGCGAGATGCCGGAGCAGGGCCGCCGCGGCCGCCGTGACGACCACCCGCGGCGGTGCCGGCGCGCTCACGCGAAGTCCAGGACGATGCGGCCGTCGACCATCCCGCGGTCGAGTTCGTCGAAGATGTCGTTGATGTCCTCGAGGCGGCGCGTGTGCACGGTCGGATGGATCGTGCCGCGGGCATAGAAGTCGAGCGCCTCGACCATGTCCTGCCGGGTGCCGACGATCGAACCCCGCAGGGTCAACCCCTCGAGGACGGTGTCGAAGATCGGGGTGGGGACCTCGCCCGGTGGCAACCCCACGAAGACGATGGTGCCGCCGCGCCGGGCCATGCCGATCGCCTGCCTGAACGCAGCCGGGTTCACCGCGGTGACGAGGACGGCGTCGGTGCCGCCGGTGGCCTCCCGGATCCGCTGGACCGGATCCTCCTCGCGCGCGTTGACGAGCACCTCCGCTCCGTGGCGAGCGGCGAGCGCCAGTTTCGAGTCGGCGACGTCGACCGCCGCGACCCGCAATCCCATCGCCGTCGCGTACTGCACGGCGACATGGCCCAGTCCGCCGATCCCGGAGATCGTCACCCACTGGCCCGGAATCAGGTCGGCGACCTTCAGGCCCTTGTAGACCGTGACCCCCGCGCACAGCACCGGCGCCACCTCGATCGGATCCGCGCCCGCGAGGACCCGCGGCGCGAACCGGGTGTCGACCAGCATGTACTCGGCGAACGACCCGTCGACCGTGTAGCCGCCGTTGACCTGCTTCTCGCACAGCGTCTCCCACCCGGTGCGGCAGTACCGGCACTCGAGGCATGCCGACCACAGCCACGCGTTGCCGACCAGATCGCCCACCCCGAGGTCGGTGTCCCCCTCGCCCAACGCCACGATCTCGCCGTAGCCCTCGTGCCCGGGGATGAACGGCGGCGTCGGCTTGACCGGCCAATCCCCCTTGGCCGCATGCAGATCCGTATGACAGACACCGCTCGACCGAACCTTCACGAGGGCCTGGTGCCGTCCGGGCGCCGGGACGGGAACGTCCTCGATGCTCAGGGGCTTGCCGAACTCGCGCACGACGGCGGCCTTCATCGTCTCGGTCATCTGACACCTCCGGGGTTCGCGATCACCGTTGCCGTCGGCGCGAGTGGCTCAGAAGAAGCCCTGCGCCTTCGGTGTGTAGCTGACGAGCAGGTTCTTCGTCTGTTGGTAGTGGTCGAGCATCATCTGGTGGTTCTCGCGGCCGATGCCGGACTGCTTGTAGCCGCCGAACGCCGCGTGCGCCGGATACCGGTGGTAGGTGTTGGTCCACACCCGACCGGCCTGGATAGCGCGTCCGGCCCGGTATGCGATCGTGCCGTCCCGCGTCCACACGCCCGCTCCGAGGCCGTAGAGGGTGTCGTTCGCGATCGAGATGGCCTCGTCGTAGTCGGCGAACGACGTCACCGACACGACCGGACCGAAGATCTCCTCCTGGAAGATCCGCATGTCGTTGGTGCCGGTGAAGATCGTCGGCTGCACGTAGAACCCGCCGGACAGGTCGCCGCCCAGTTCGGCTCGCCGACCTCCGGTGACCAGGCGGGCGCCCTCGTCCTTGCCGATCTCGATGTACGACAGGATCTTCTCGAGCTGATCGTTCGACGCCTGCGCGCCGATCATCGTCTCGGTGTCGAGCGGGTTGCCCTGCCGGACGGCCTTGGACCGCACCTTCGCGAGCGCGAGGAACTCGTCGAAGATGTCCGCCTGGATGAGCGCGCGCGACGGGCAGGTGCACACCTCGCCCTGGTTCAGGACGAACATCGTGAAGCCCTCGAGCGCCTTGTCCTGGAAGTCGTCGTTCGCGGAAAGGACGTCGGAGAAGAAGATGTTGGGGCTCTTGCCGCCGAGTTCCAGACTGACCGGGATCAGGTTCTGTGCCGCGTACTGCATGATCAGGCGGCCCGTGGTGGTCTCGCCGGTGAACGCGATCTTCCTGATCCGCGGGCTCGCCGCGAGCGGCTTTCCGGCCTCGACCCCGAACCCGTTGACGACGTTGACGACTCCCGGCGGAATCAGGTCGCCGATGATCGAGAGGAGGTACAGCACCGAGGCGGGCGTCTGCTCGGCGGGCTTGAGGACGACGGCGTTGCCCGCCGCGAGCGCCGGGGCGAGCTTCCACGACGCCATGAGGATCGGAAAATTCCACGGGATGATCTGGCCGACGACGCCGAGGGGTTCACGGAAGTGGTAGGCGACGGTGTCGGCGTCGATCTCCGACAGCGTGCCCTCCTGCGCCCGGATCGCGCCCGCGAAGTAGCGGAAATGGTCGATCGCCAGGGGAATGTCGGCGTTCAGGCACTCGCGAATCGGTTTGCCGTTGTCCCACGATTCGGCGAGCGCGAGCTTCTCGAGGTGCTCTTCCATCCGGTCGGCGATCTTGTGCAGGATCAGCGCCCGCTCGGCCACCGACGTCTGTCCCCACGCCGGCGCCGCGGCGTGGGCCGCGTCGAGCGCCAACTCGATGTCCTCCGCGGTGGAGCGCGGAACCTCGCAGAACGGCTGGCCCGTGACCGGAGTCGGGTTCTCGAAGTACAGGCCCTTCACCGGTGGCACCCACTCGCCGCTGATCCAGTTGCCGTACCGCGACTCGAAGGACATCAGGGCATCCGGTGAGCCCGGCCGGTCGTAGATGCTCATCGGGGACTCCTGTCTGTGCTGCCACACCACGCGACGGGGGTGTGCCACAGGACCCTAGGCATGTGGACGTTGCAATCACGTTGCCGAAGTGGTCACAACTGCGCTGCAGACGCTAACGCCACGCGCCCCCGCCGAAGCGGCGGTCGAGCAGGCGCACGTGCGCCTCGACCTGCGCGTGCAGCGCCGAGGCCGGGTCGAGCGTCAGCAGGTACGCCGCCCATGCCGCCAGGTCCTGGCGGCCGTGGATGGACTTGGTCCACGTCGCGAGCAGGCGCGTGTCCCCGGCGCGCAGCACGGTCGCCCGCATCCGGGCCCGGAGATCGTCCCGGACCTCCGCGACCCCGGGTGCTTCCGACCCCGCCAGGACCGGCCCGTCGTACAGGCGCAGCGCCGACGAGACGTCCCCGCGGTCGAGGTACGACCGCACCTCACCGACGTCCGTGTCGAGTGGGGTGAGCAGCCGGTACGGCCGCGAGCCCAGCCGATGCGCCCCGAAGACCTTGCGCAACCTCGACATCTCGGCGCGGACCGTGACCGCGTCGAGTTCCACCTCGTCGAGCAGCACCGCGAGATGGTCCGCACCCAGCCCCTCGGGGTGCTCGGCCAGCAGCAGCAGGATCTCGGCGTGCCGCCGCGGCAGTTCGTGCCGCTCGCCGTCGACCACCAGCGTCGGGCGATGCGAGCCCAGCACCTCGAGACGCGGAGTCGACGCCGTCACCGGCCGGGGCGCCGCGAGCGCCTGTAATCGGAGTTCGGCCTCGACGGCGACGGCCGTCGCCCGGACGAGGGCGAGTGCCTCGGGCACCGCGACCCGGGGCCCGCCGGTGATGTCGAGCGCGCCGACGATCCGACCGGTGACCGGATCGTGCACCGGCGCCGCCGAACAACTCCACGCGTGCATGGCCCGGTTGAAGTGCTCGGCCGCGAAGATCTGAACGCTGTGATCGAGCGCAAGCGCGGTGCCGGGCGCATTCGTGCCCACGCGATCCTCGCTCCAGTCCGAACCCTCGACGAAGTTGATGTCCAGCGCACGGTCCTTGGCCGAGGTGTCCCCCTCGATCCACAACAGTCGGCCCGCGGCGTCGCTCATCGCGACGAGCAGACCGGTGTCGGCGGCGTCCTCGACGAGCAGTTTCCGGACGACCGGACGGATCGCTGCGAGCGGATGCGCGGCGCGGTACTCTTCGAGCGCCTTGCCGTCGAGCACCACCTCGTCGTCGACGAGGTCGGGGCTCACACCGTTGCCGCGGCTGCGCACCCACGATGCGTGCACGACGTCGCGCACGGTCTCGGTTTCCGCGTCGGTCGGAGCCGACTCCACGAACCGTTGATGGGCCCAGGACGTGCGCTCGGCGAGCACACCGACGTCATCGCCCGGACGCACCGCAATCCACGGATTGCGCGGCGGTCCGGGTTCACGCTGTGCCATCGGCGCCTCCATCCCGCACCAATCCCGCCTGTCACCTCAAAGTCGCGCCAACTGTAACGCTTTCAGAGGAAGGTACTGGCACGTTCAGCCACCATGACCGCCGTGGCGTGCGGTCCGCGGCTCGGGACGGAGGGCAGGATCGACGTGTCGACGACGAACAAACCGTCGACACCGTGCACTCGGCACCGATCGTCGACCACCGACGAGTGCTCGTCGGAGCCCATCCGGCAACTGCCCGACAGGTGCAGCGAGGTGCCGAGATGATCGGCCAGCCAAACGTCCGACATCTCGATCCGTTCGGGCTCGAGGAGGCGACGCATCGGACCCCGGTGCATGAGGTCGGCGGCATGCGTCACCGCCTCCCGCAACGCCCTCCGATCCTCGTCGGACTCGAGGTAGCGATACGACACCCGTGGTGCGTCGGCCGGGTCGGCCGACACCAGCCGGATCTCTCCGCGGCTGCGCGGCTTCATGAGAACGACCCCCAGGCAGGGCTTTCCGATCCCCGACCCGGGGATGAGGTCGCCGAACGACGCCGTGTAGGGGCGTATCTCGATGTCGTCGGTGTTGAGCGTCACCTGCAGAGCCGGCGTCTGCCGGGTTCGTTCGAGCGGCTGCCGGTACTCGTACGGCACCACGACCTCGGGATGATCGGTGAACTCCGTGCCCACCGCCGGCAGGTCCACCACCACCGGGATGCCCAACTCCGACAGGTGCCCGGCGTCGCCGACACCGGAGAGCATCAGCAGGTGCGGCGTCGCCACGGCACCGGCGGTGAGGATCACCGTCGACGTGCGGATCATGCACACCTCGGAGTCGGTGGCCACCTCGAGCCCCACCACCTGTGGCCCGGAGAAGAGGACACGGGTGACGGTGGTGTCGGACCGGATGGTGAGGTTGGGTCGGCCGAGATTCGGCAGCAGATAGGCCGACGCGGGACCCACCCGGACGCCGTCCCGGATGTTCAACGGCACCGGCCCGATCCCGTGTGAGCCGGGGGCGTTCTTGTCGGGGTCGTCGGGATGCCCGGCGGCGTGCGCGACATCGGCGAACGCGACGCTGATCGGATGCCACCGCTCCGGTGGTTCGCGCCGGACCGGGATGGGGCCGCCGGCCCCGTGCCACGGGCCGCCGAAGTCCGCGTCGGTCTCGATCGCCCGGAAGAACGGCAGCACATGCTCGTACGACCACGACGCCGGCCAGTGGTCGAAGTCCCCCACCTGCGCCCGCACGAAGTAGCCGCCGTTGACGGCACCCGAACCGCCGAGCACCCGGCCCCGGGCGATCCACCCGGCCCGACCGCTCGTCAACTCCACCGGGTAGGGCCAGATCCAGCGGCTGTCCGGCCCCACCGGCAGGACACCCGCGTCGACCAGCTCGGGCGGGAACTCCGCCGGAATCCGATGACCCGGCCCGGATTCGACCAGCACGACGTCCCGGTTCGGATCCTCGCTGAGCCGACCGGCGAGGACGCTGCCGCACGAGCCTCCGCCCACCACGACGACATCGGCGGATTCCGGGAACTCCGCGGACCCCGCGGACGACGCCACGGTCAGTTACCGATACGCGGCTCGAGCGACCGCAGATCCCGGGCGCGGATCGCGCCCTGCCACAGGCCCGCGCCGTACGCGACGTCGTCGAGGCGCTTGAACGCGGTGTGCCGCACCGGGCCCAGTCCACCCGGTTCCCGATGCGTCGCCCAGTCGACGACGCCCTCGGTGACCGCGACCGCCAGCACCAGCCTCCTGACGCGGCGGGACACCAGCATCGCGAGCAGGGTGACGGGCCAGTACGACCGGCACATGGCGGACGCGAGCTGCCATGCCCCGTTGCCGAAGCCACGCGCGGCGAGGACCGTCGCGATCCGGGTCGGCTGGTCGAGGTCGGCGAACGTGCGGCGCAGGCGCAGCACCGTGACCACGAACGTCGCGAGGCTGGAGAGGAGCCCGATCCGGGTGCAGCTCGCGGCGGCGAGGACGGCCATCAGCGTCCACTTCGACATCGCGACCGGCGGGACCATGCCGTCGTGGCGGGCCGCGAGCGGCGCCGCCCCGGTGCCGTAGAACATCTTGCGGGTGAACCACTTGCCGAACGAGACGCGATGGTCGTGCGCGACGTGGGCGACCGGCTCGTAGCGCAGACGCCAGCCGGCCTCCTGCAGCCGCCAGCACAGGTCGACGTCCTCGGCGACATGCATCGACTCGTCGAATCCGCCGGTCTCCACCAGCACGTCGCGGCGGAGCAGCATCGCCGCGCTCGGCACGTACGACACCGGGCTGCCCGAACGGACCGCGGCCTCCTTGCGGCCGAGGTCGAGCGACGACCGCGTGTGCTCGTAGCGGGCGAGGGCGGCGCCCTCCGGTTCGAGGGCGACGATGCGCGGCGCCACCAGGGCCACGGCCGGATCGCTGAAATGCCCGAGCATGCGTTCGAGCCACCCCGTCCGCGGCACCACGTCCGAGTCCAGGAAGGCAACGAAAGGTGTTTTCGCAGAACGGAATCCGGTGTTGCGGGCGGCGGCCGGACCGCGGGACCGCTCGTGCCGCAGGAGCGTCACGTGGGCGGTGCAGCCCGACAGGTCGGGCAGTACGAGCGGGACGGTCGATCCGTCGTCGACGACGATGACCTCGAGACCGCGGAGCGCCGGCAGGAGGCGTGCGATGCCGTCGACGTTGTCACGAAGCGGCACCACGACCGTGACGTCACTCGGGGACGGCGTGCTCATCGGCCGCGGGTTCGCGATCCCGGAGTCGAGCAGCCGGCGCGCGACGACGGCCGTCTGCGAATCCACGACCTCGAGGTAGCCGTCGCCGATCATCTCGGCCGCGGCCGGGGCCAGCTTGAGCATCCGCATGGGCGAGCCGCCGATGAGGACCCGGCCGCCGGAGTAGGCGCGCACCTTGGGATCGATGCGGATCCCGAACCCGTCGGGCAGTCGCGGCTCGTGCATCAGACGATCGTAAGGGCGAATCGGACGTTGGGCAGAACTTGCCCCAAAAAACCCGGACGTTTCACCACGAACCTCACACGAGCCTCCCGTCCGGCCGCGGCATCCAACCGGACACCGCGTTCCGGGAGCGCTCGACCAGGGCGTCGAACAACGCCCGGCCCTCCTCGGCCGAGGAGTCGGTCGGGTCCCCGAGGACGCCGTTCACGGTGGCCGCGAGCATCCCACCGGCCCTCAGTTGGGGCATCAGCTCCGCGATCGGTGCCGTGTTGCCGGGCTCCGCACGATCCATCGCGACGTCGCCGGGCGAAAGGTGGAGCAGCAGGGATGTTTCCGTCCGTCCGGCGTGCGCGTCGGCGCCGGGCACCGCGCACGGCAGCCACGCGACATCACGACCCTCGTACCGCAGCAGCTCCACGGCCTTCACCAGTGCCGGACCGTTGCCGCCGTGCCCGTTGACGAACACGACCCGCCGCGCCCACCGGCACGCCGACCGGCCGTACTCGACGAGCAGCAATTCGAGCGCCGCGCTGCCGAGCGAGATCGTGCCGGCGAACCCCTCGTGCTCGCCGCTCGCGCCGTACTCGATCGCCGGGGCGCACACCACGCCGGGCAGGGCACCCGCGACCGCCGACGCGATCCGGGTGTCGGTGTCCAGCGGCAGGTGCGGACCGTGCTGCTCGAGCGAGCCGACCGGGACCGCCACGGTCAGGTCGTCGCGCGACACATCCGGCCAGGGGGTGCGGGCGAGGTGCATCGGTCGATCGTAGGCGGACGCGTCGGACGGATAGCCACGGCGACTGGCGACGCCGTGGTCCGCGGTTGTCCCAACCTCCGCGAGGCCTGGGAGACCGATCGAATTCGGCAATGGCACAGATCAGTTCGTCACGTCGAGCGAAGTTCGCCGGGTTCGGCGCACCGGGATCAGCGACGAAAGAGAGCCGCGGCCGCGAGCCCGTCGCGCAGGTGTTCGTAGTCGCCGACCATCGCCGCCCGAAGGACGGCCTCGTCGAGGTCCGGTCCGGCGGCGAGCACCGCTTCGAGCGCGAGATCGTCTCCTCGCACGGCGGCGCCCAGCAGGTCGTCCGAGGCCTCTTCGAGGAAATCCGCGAGGGTGGAGAGCGCGGACGAGGGCTCCCGAGACGAGCCCGGCGCCAGCATCATCGGCGCGACGCGCATCGGATCGTGGCCGACCGCGCACCACCGTGCGCCGTCGTACCCGTACGCGAAATTCAGCGTGTCGTCGGCGGCGGCCGGCTCGAGCCACCAGCGTTCGGCTCGGTGATCCTGCAAAACGTCGCGGTCACCCTCGAAGTCGGGGTCGGGACAGTCGCGATCGAAACCGAAGATCGCGGCCCGACCACCCGGGAGTCGAACGAAACAGAAGTACGACCCACCACCGTCGTGATAGGTGACTCGATCGGTCTCGACGGCGAAGGCGCACTCGAGGTCCGACAAGGAGAAGACGGCCGCGTGGACCGCCGCCCACCCGGCCAGGATTCGATGAACGGTATCCGGATCCGGTAGATCGACCTGCGTCTGCGCCATGGCCGGACCGTAGCGCACACGGCGGACGTCGTCCGCCACAGGACCACCGCCTCTGATGTGGGCGGCGAGCGTGATTCAGGCGTGGACGTTGTCCGCGAGGAGCGTTCCGAAATCGGGTGCGAGTTGCACGACCGTGTTGCCGTTGTCGTGGTCGACGAGGCGGACCGTTCCGTCGGCGGCGATCCACATCGGATTCCCGGAGCCGTCATCGGCGATCACCACACCGTCTATGAGAGACCCGTATGCCTCACGCGCCCAGGCGGTCAGCTCGATGCAGCTTTCCCGCCCCAGGATCGCGGCGTTGTTCCACGCATGGACGGACACGCCTACGAAACAGCCGCCCCAGCGGCCCACGAACTCCACGTAGTCCTCGTCCGGCACCAGACCCGCGGCCTGCAGTCGATCGCGGAGCTCGTCGGACGGAATGGGCTGTCCGGGACCGTAGATCTCCACCGCCCGTTCGATGCGCGCGACGAGTTCGGCACCCAGCGTCATGGACATGATCCTAGATGCCGGATACGGCCGCGAGCGCGACTTCACAGCCACCGGCGATCGTTGCTGACGCTAAGACTCCCTCGTTCCCACCCCGCATGGCCTCCACAGCATTTCGGTGTTGCACATCGCGCGCGGCCGACTGCCGGCCTGGGCCACCGAGCATCAGGAATGCACCTTCCGGCCATGAAGCGCCGTGACAAGCAGGCTCGGCAACCCGTTGACTGCGACGAGCACGGCCACGACGATCGCGATGGTCAACCCCGGTCTCGAACCCCCGAGCGAGCCTCCGATCCAGAGAGCACCGACAATGCTCTCGATCCACCCGACGGTGTGCAGATGCCGAACGACCTGCGACGACTTGACCGGACGGCGCCCCTGCATCATCGGCAGTGCTCCGTCACGCTCGTCGCGGGCCGAACGGTACGCCCCGGCGGTGTGGAACACGGCGCCGAGTAAAACGGCGCACACTCCTATCAGCACGTTTCCCCCCTTGGTTGATCGAGCTGCCTCGACCGTATCCCGAGAATCCACGACCGGCGTCTGATCCTCGTCGTCAGGTGAGGTCTGACGCACGAGATAGCCATTGACTCGAACATACGTCCCCTAGCGCTCACTGCCTGCTTTCATGCCTGACGTGGTCGCCTGCGTCGTGGACGGTGTCCTCGACGGCTGATGCATGCGCGGTGGGGTTGTGGGTGTCGGGCGGCGTCGCGTGATGGGCGAGATTCGCGGCGCCGCTCCACGTGACCAGTTCCGGTCGGTGACGCGCATCGACCGAGTCCGCGGTGGAGCGTAGGCTCGGTTCCGTCGGAGTGCGCACCTGAGCTTCCCGACCATGACCGCCTCCGCTTCATCCAAGGCGGCCGGGGTGCGTGCGCGCCGACAGCCATGGGAGACCTGTAGCGACGACAGTCGGTTTGTTTGGTGATGTGTTCCCACTGGGCGTATTCGGCGAGTCGGGCGGTCTGGGTATCGCGCACCCAGGTCAGCCCGTCGGTGTTTATGGCGAGATACTTTGGCGGGTAGTCGATTCCGGTGATGCCGGCGACGGCGCCCATGGACTTGGCGATGTTGCCGAAGTGTGCGGTGTCGAAGATGGTCTTCGTCCTGACGTAGGTGTCGTCGTAGGCGGGGATGCGCTCAGCGGCATGGAGGAGTTGGCAATGACTGCAAGCAAATACGGAGCCTCGACGACGGCCGCTGAGGTGATCCGCGACGTGGATATGCATGGACGAAGCGTGTTGGTCACGGGCGCCAGTTCCGGGATCGGCGTGGAGACCGCCCGCGCTCTGGCATCAGCGGGCGCCGAGGTGACCATGGCGGTGCGCAATGTCGAGGCCGGCGCCAAGGTCGCCGCCGCGATCACCGAGAAGCTGCCGGCAGGCACTACTGCGCCGAAGGTGGTGCGGCTGGACCTCGCCGACCTCGCATCGGTGGCCGAGGTTGTTCGGGCCTGGGACGGACCGCTACATGTCCTGGTCAACAACGCTGGTGTGATGGCGTTGCCGCAACTCACCCGGACCGCAGCTGGCTACGAAATGCAGTTCGCTACGAACCATCTCGGACATTTTGCGCTGACAAGTGGTCTACACAAGTGGCTGGCTGCGGCGGACGGCGCCCGCGTCGTGGCCGTCGCCTCAATCGGGCATCTGTTCTCGCCGGTGGTCTTCGACGACCTGCACTATCGATTCCGCCCCTACGATCAGTGGACGTCCTACGGGCAGTCCAAGTCCGCCATTGTGCTATTCGCTGTCGACGCCGCGCGACGATGGGCCGACGACGGCATCACTGCGAACGCTCTCATGCCCGGAAACATCGCCAGTACCGCGCTCGCGCGGCATATGGGGCCCGACGATCTGGCCAACTTCGGTCAGCAGACCGAATTATCGCTGCCTCCAGTCAAGACGATTGAGCAGGGCGCGGCCACCTCCGTGCTACTCGCCGCGTGCCCGGACGTCGAGGGCATCACCGGTCGCTACTACGAAGACTGCGCACAGGCGCCAGTGATACATGAGCGGGCCGGTCACACCGGCGGCGTCGCCCCCTATGCGCTAGACCAAAGTAACGCCGAGCGACTCTGGCAGATCTCCACCGAGCTGACTAGCTGAAGCCGAGCGGACGATGTAGGAGTTAGCGCGGTAGCTCAGGCACTTTGAGAGATGGTTTCGGCGAGGTCGTCGGTGCTTGCAGCAGCGCGCCTTGCCCCTGTCCGCCCACGCCTATCCCATCCGGCTAGTGAGCTGGTTCATGTCGAAATAGTCACGCCAGGCGTTGATCTTGCCGTCACGGATCTCGAAGGTCCCCATGATCTGCAGCTCGAACGACTTGTCAGGGAGCTTGAATACGTCCACCCGTTCGGTCATCACGATCGGTCCATTGGCTGCGATGTTGATGAGGCGGAGCTCGAGGCTCTCGATGCCTGGCGCGCCAGGGCGGATGAACGAGGCGATGTTGTTCGCGATGGCCTCCCTGCCGGTGACCGGCGCCAGCGGGATGTTGTGGTAGACGGCGTCGTCGGTGAAGAATGCGGCCAGCTCGGCGGCCCCGAGATCATTGGACCACGCCGCACAGAACCTTCGCACTACCTCGATCGGGCTCTCCATCTGGCTCCTCCTGATGTCGATCTTGTTGGCACTCCGGCGAGCGCCCATAAGCGCCAACCGCCCCCGCTGACGGATACCGGCCCGAGTCAGGGACTGGTTCCTATTGTCGCGTCATTGCGTGCCTCGTTGGTCGGACGTGACCCAATCGATCGGGCCGTCTCGTCAGGTGCGCACCTGGGCCCACCCTCCACAACCAATACCGTCGATCATCCGACAGTCGCGGCTGAGGGGACGCATCAAAACGGACTCGATGCGTCGAGGACGCTTTGGTATCACCACTGCGGCGCTCCCGAAGTGCCACGAGAGTTGCCCGTTTACTTCACCAAGGACACCTATCGCCGCAACTCAGGGGAACGCATGTTCCAACAAGGCTGACTCTCGTGCGTCAGACTTTCTGGCAGGGTCCCGGCGTTTACGATCCGCGGCACAGGCCAGAAGGGGCGGGCGTATGGCGAGGTCACGGCGGACGAAGATCCCGGTCGAGGTGAAGACAGTTGTTGTCACATACAGTTTGTATCTGTCACCGGGAGAAACGCGCGCTCAGCGGCAGGTGCGGGCATTCGACAGGCAGGATGGTCCCCATGAGCGCACACGCAGGCCTGCTCCTGACGATCGTGATCCCCGCCGGCGTCCTGGTCGTGTTCACGCTGATCTTCTTCCTGCTCGGCCGCAGGATGCGGCGGCTGCGTCGCGAAGGTCGTATCACGTACCCCGCGAAGACCACACCCGGCAGCAACGACTTCTCCAGCAACGCCGTGTGAGCCCCCGATCGGCCCTGGAATCCTCAAGCTTGGCCCGGACGAAGTACTCACCCTCACCCGCGGCAGCGCGCATCCTGTCCCTCGCCAAGGCATTGCGCCGCGAACCCGAGATCGCCGACGCATTCGAGAACGGCCGGATCTCCGCCGACCACGCCGCACTGATCGCCAAGTTCTGCGAACAACCACCGCGTGGGATGCCGGACGAAGGCACTCGAACCCTGCCGAAACCCCCTGCTGGACTGCGCCACCGGGCCACACGCGACCACCACCGCGGTGCGCGGCTGCATCGCTCGGCTCGAGCACATTTTCGAATCCGATGAACTCCCGGCCAGCGAAGACACCGACCGCAACGAGTTCCACGCTTCGAAGACGCTCAACGGCCGCGTCGCGGTCAAAGGCGACCTCGACAGCGAGACCGGTGAAATGCTGCTCACCGCACTGTCGGCGCTCACCAAGCCACGCAATCCCACCGACGACCCCACAACTTGCCAGACCCCCGGCCGGCGTCGAGCCGAAGCCTTCGGCGAAATCCTGCGCCAGTACCTGAACTCCGGAGTCGCGCCCGTCGAAGGCGGCGAACGTCCGCACGTATCGCTCCACGTGAATGCGCGCGACCTCGCCCGCACGGTGTCCGAGCACGGTGACGCCCTCGATCTATTCGGTGATGCCGACGTCGCGCAAATGCCTTGGACCGGTCCGCCGACCATCGCGTCGGCGCGCCGCCTCGCCTGCGACTGCCACCTCACCCCGATCGTCATTGACGACGGCATTCCCCTCGACCTCCGCCGTACCAGCAGGACCCTGTCGGAAGAAGCAACGCCGCGCCCTCGTCGCGCGCGACCGGGGCTGCGCGTTTCCCGGATGCGGTGCGCCGCCTGCCCACTGCGAGGGCCACCACGTGAAACATTGGATCGACGGTGGCCCAACCGACCTGGACAACCTGGTGCTGCTCTGCCGGTACCACCACCGCCTACTGCACCACTCGCATTGGCAAGTCGAGATAGCCGCCGACCGAATGCCGTGGTTCACCCCACCCACTTCGGTTGATCCACGCAGAAGACCGATCCCGGCACACAACCGGGCCGGACCACGCGCAGCCTAGGCCTCGTCTACAACGACACCGCCACCCGGTGGCCCTCGAGGACCGCGGCGTGGGAGCGTCGCGGCGTCACCGCGTCGCCGATGCGATGCACCTCGAACGGCACGGAGTCGCTGTGCGACAGCGCCTTCCACAACCCGTCCTCGGGTTCCTGGTGGACCGCGCACACCACCCAATCGAACACCGCCACGCGGTCGATGCCCGTCAGGTGATTGGCCAACGTGACCTGCACACCATCACCCACCGTGACCGCCGAGGTCACCGACAGATCGGTCCACTGCTCGATCCCGGCCCGGTGCGCTCGCTGCTGCCAGCCCTCCATGTCCAACGTGATGCCGAGGTCCTGGCCCACGATCATCCCCGCCGCCGCGATCGTCGCCGCACACCCGCGGACCGCCAACGTTTCCGCCACCGACGGCCCCTGCTGGAATCCGAGCTCGTCGATCACCAGCACCCGGCCGGTCGGAGAAGCCGCGCCTTCGAGCACCTCTCGGGCGTGAACCACCCGTGAACACTCCCCCGCCCACCCCGGACGCGCCGGACGGGCACCGGTCGCCACCACCACGACATCCGGCGAATCCTCGAGCAGCCACTCGGCCGTCACCTCGACACCCGTCACGATCCGTACACCCCGAAGCACGCACTCGCGCTGAAGATTCCGCACCAGATCCCCCAGTTCGCCGCGACCGGACGCCGACGCCGCCACACTGATCTGCCCGCCCACGACGTCTGTGCGTTCGTACAGCGTCACGCGGTGACCCCGCTCGGCCGCGGTCGCCGCGGCCGACAGCCCGGCCGGGCCGCCGCCCACCACGATCACCCGGCGACCCGGCACCGAGGGCATCGGCAGCGCCACCGATTCCCTACCCGCACGCGGATTCTCGACACAGCCGAGCCAACGGCCCAACCCCATGCGTCCGACGCACTCCTGATTGCACGACAAGCACGTGCGGATCTCGTCATCGGCGCCGCGCCGTGCCTTGTCTACGAACTCCGGGTCGGCGATCTGACCGCGCACCACACCCACCAGGTCACACCGGCCGTCCGCGAGCGCGCGCTCGACCTCCGCCGACTCCTTCAGCCGCCCCACCCCGATCACCGGCAGCCGCACCGCAGCCCGGATCGCGGCGGAGATGTGCAGCGCGTACCCGCGCGGTGTCGCCATCGACGGCTCTACCAGGTGCAGCGTCTCGGTGGCCATGCCCATCGTGGTGTTGACGTAGTCGACGGCACCGGTGGCCTCCACCAGCCGCGCGACCGCGACCGCCTCGTCGAGCACGATGCCGCCCGCCACCCGCTCGTCGCCCGAGAGGCGCACGCCCAGAATCAGATCCGGACCGATCGCCTCCCGTACCGCCGCGATCACGTCGAGCAGGAACCGCGCCCGATTCTCGATCGGACCGCCGTACTCGTCGGTGCGCTGGTTGGTGCCGGACGCGAGGAAGCCGCGGATCAGCGACGACTGCGAGCCCTGCAACTCGACGCCGTCGAACCCGCCGTCCCGGCAGTGCCGCGCGACCGTCGCGTATCCCGCGACCAGTTCGGCGATCTCGCCGGCATCGAGCGCCTTCGGCACCTCACGAAACAGCGGATCCGGGACCGGACTCGGCGCCCACAGCGGACGCCGCGAATACAGGCCCGAGCCCTGCCCACCGTTATGGTTGAGCTGCGCGAGGATCACCGCGCCGCGACTGTGCACTGCGGCGGTGATCTCGCGATAGCCCTCCACCACCTCGGGCCGATACCCGTGAATCACCTTCTCGTAGGGCCAGTCCGACGGATGGACGCACTGCTCCTCCGTGATGATCATCCCCACTCCGCCTGCGGCACGCGCCGCGTAGTACGCGGCGTGCTGCTCGGTGGGCAGCCCACCGCGCGCATAGTTCGTCAGGTGCGCGGTGAACACCACCCGGTTGCGCAGCGTGTGCGCGCCCAGGCGGAGCGGGGAGAACAGCAGCGGATGATGCATGGGCGATTCGCGTCAGACCTTCGTGTTGCCCTGGTCCAGCGCGACCTGGCTCGCGGTCACCGTCTTGGAGCCGTCACCGGCCAGCCACATCACCGCATCGGTGATGTCGTCGGGATCGGCGATCGGCTTCTCGGTGAGGATCGGAGCGAAGCTCGTGCCGTAGTGCGGATGCTTCTGCAGGATCACCAGGCTGCCCTGATCGGTGCCCATCGGCGTGTTGACGCCGTACGGGTGGATCGAGTTGACGCGGATGTTGTACTCGCCCAACTCCTTCGCGGCGGCCTGCGTGAGACCGACCAGACCGAACTTGGACGCCGCGTAGTGCGCCTGCCCCGGCAGCCCCTTCATGCCGGCCACCGAGCTGACGAGGATGATCGAGCCGCCGCGGCCGCCCTCGATCATCGTCGGCACCGCCGCCTTCAGGGTCTTGAACGCGCCCGTGAGATTGATGTCGATCAGCGTCTCCCACTGCTCGTCCGACATCTCCCAGAAGCGGTTCCAGTTGCAGATGCCCGCGTTCGCGATGACGATGTCGAGCCGACCGAACTGCTCCACACCCGCATCGACGACCGCCTTCAATGCGGCGCTGTCGCGGACGTCGGCCTCGCGGGCATAGATCTTCGCGCCCTCGGCCTCGACGAGGCGGATGGTCTCCGCGAAGTCGTCCGCGGTCGCCGCGTCGTACGTGTTGTCGTCCGTGACGCTCTTGCACACATCCACCGCGATGATCGCGGCGCCCTCGCGCGCCAAGCGCACCGCATGCGAGCGACCCTGGCCGCGCGCCGCACCGGTGATGAAGGCGACCTTGCCGTCGAACTGTCCCACAGTGATCTCCTATCCCGTGACTACCTCGTGCACTGATCTGTCGAACGCGTCGGACGAGCCGACATTGCCGCGAGACGTCCCTCGCGGACAGCTTCGAGGACGGTCCGGGGCGCGACGCAGTCGCCGACCCGCATCGCGTCCTGATCGTCGATCACTTCGTTCGGCAACGGGTGCGCGCAGTCCACCAGCACCGCACACGGAACCCGCGTCGACTCGTCCGTGAACCGGTTGCGCAGCAGCGCTTCTCCCGCCGCCGCCGACACCGGAACCGACGCGAGATGCCGTACGATCCCGGCCCGCTGCACCCGCGCATTCGCCCCGACGAGGTCGCCGGTGGGTCCGAGCCGAGAGCCGACGATCTGGTCCGGGGTCACGATCGACACCGTCCGCCCCCGCTCGGACAGCCACGCCGCCACCGACACCGCGACCGGCCCGCCGACCGGGTCGACCACCAGCACGGGCCCCGGCTCGAGCGCATCGCCGGCCAGCACCTGCGCGGCCGTGGTGGCCTGCACACCCGGGCCCACCGGGCAGGGCGCCGGGCGGGGGCTGCTGCCCGTCGCGAGCACGACGACGGATTCCTCGGCCGCGCCGACGTCGGCGGCCGACACGGCGACGCCGGTGCGGATGTCCACCCCGAGCCGCCGGCACTCGTCCTCGAGCCAGTCGACGAGATTCGCCAGCCGGGCACGACCGGACCCGGCCGCGGCCGTCCGCATCATGCCCCCGGGACGATCTACCCTGTCGCACAAGGTAACCCGGAATCCGCGGAGCGCCAGCACCCGGGCGGCCTCCAGCCCCGCGGGTCCCGCACCGACCACGAGCGCCGAGCCGAGGTCGCCGCCGCTGGCGGGTTCGGGATCGACGGTCTCGTGTCCGGCCGACGGGTTGCCGATGCACGTGACGACCGGGTTGCGCGGATCGCGCACCAGGCAGGTCTGGTTGCACAGCACGCACGGACGCGGCGTCCGGCCTTCCCGGACACCGGTCACCAGGTCGGGATCGGCGATCTGTGCGCGCGTCATCTCGATCAGGTCGGCGACACCGTCGTCGAGTGCCTGCTGCGCCAGGTCGGGGTCGACGACGCTGCCCTGCAGCACCACCGGCACGCGTCCGGCCGCGGCGTCGCGGATTCCTGTACACAGATCGACGTTGAATCCGGGTTCGGTGTGCCCGTCCGGGCGGTACGACGCCGCCGAGTACGGCCCGCCGCGCACCACCACGACCAGATCCAGCGAATCGGCCAGCGCCCGAACCTGATCGACGGCCTCCTCGGGAGTGACCCCCGCCCACGGCGCCTGCTCGTCGCAGCTCAGCCGCAGCGCGAGAATGCGCTCGACGCCGAGTTCGGCGCGGACGGCGGCGATCACCTCCCGGGTGAGGCGCAGCCTGTCGTCCCCGTACTCGTCGGCGCGGCGGTTGGTCAGGCCCGAATGGAACTGGCGGAGGAGCGACGACGCGCCCGCGTCGATCTCGACACCGTCCACGCCCGACGCCGCGGCGAGGGCGGCCGCGGCACGGAAGCCGTCGACCAGCGACGCGATCTCGGCGCGCTCCATCTCCATCGGCAGCTCGCGGGACACCGGATCCGGGAACCGGGACGGCGCCCACAGCGCCGACTGCGACCACGCGCTCGAGCCCTGGAACCCGGTGTGCCCCAGGCCCGCGAGGACCAGCGCGCCGTGCGGCCGGCACGCCTCCACGACGTCCCGCCAACCCGGGCCGCAGTCCGAGGCCAACGGTGCCCGCTCGTACGGCCAGTCGCTCGGATGGACCGACGCCGTCTCGGTGACGATCACCCCGGCACCACCGCGGGCACGTCGCGCGTAGTACGCGACGTGCCGCGGCGACAGCGCACGGCCGTCACCGAGGTTGGTCTCGTGCGGACCGAACAGCACCCTGGCCGGGGCTGTGCGCCCGGCCAGGGTGATCTGCTCGGTGATCGTGCTGCGCATCGCGCCTCGTTCGAGGCGTGTGGTTCTAGCCGACGCCCAGGTCTCGGCGGAATCCCTCCGGGATCACCAGGTCGTTCGGGCTCAGGTCGTGAATCGACTTGTGGCCCAGGCCCAGAATCGCGGAATCGATACCGCCGCGGAGGATGTCGAGGACGTTCTCGACACCCGCCTGGCCGTTGGCCGAGAGGCCCCACAGGTAGGCGCGGCCGATCATGACGGCGCGGGCGCCGAGCGCGAGCGCCTTGACGACGTCGCTACCGCGGCGGATGCCGCCGTCGAGCACGACCTCGATCTGGTCGCCCACCGCCTCGGCGATCGCGGGCAGCGCACGGATCGGTGCGGGGGTGCCGTCGAGGTTGTTGCCACCGTGGTTCGACACCGAGATCGCGGAGACACCGGCGTCCACAGCGCGCTTGGCGTCGTCGACGCGCATGACGCCCTTGAGCATGAACGGCCCGCCCCACTGCTCACGCAGCCACGCGACGTCCTCCCACGTGGGCAGCGGGGTGCCCATCCACTGCCCGTACGCCCCGAAGAACGTGGGCGGCTGCTGGCCGGGCGCCGCCAGGTTCGGCGTCGTCAGGTCCGGGACCTTGCCCGTCTTGGCGAACTCCCACAGCCACTTCGGGCGCGTGATGCCCTCGGGAGCGAACTGGAACATCGCCTTGAGGTCCATCTTCTCCGGGATCGACGGGCTGCCCCAGTCGCGGCCGTTGGAGAAGGACCAGTCGAGAGTGATGATCAGGCCGGTCGCACCCGCGGCGCGGGCGCGCTCCATGCGCTGGATCAGCGTGTCCCGGTCGCCCACCCAGTACATCTGGAAGAACGTCTGCGGGTTGGCCGACGCCACCTCCTCGATCGACTTGCTCGCGAACGAGCTCAGTCCGATCGCCGTGCCGCGCGCGGCGGCCGCGCGAGCGACGGCGACCTCGCCGTCCGGGTGCACGGCCTGCACACCGGTCGGCGAGATCATCACCGGCATCGAGATGGGCTGGCCCATCACGGTGGTCGACAGATCACGCTCGCCACACAGGCCCGCCACGTGCGGGGCGAACCCGAGTTCGGAGAACGCCGCGATGTTGTCGTCGACGGTCAGCCCCTTCTCGGAGCCGGCGACCAGTGCGGCATACACCGACTTGGGCAGACGCTTCTTCGCGCGCCGCTGCGCCTCCGCGACCGTCTCGAACCACGTGTTCTTGGCCATAACGCACTCTTCCTTCGATCAGGGGGTGTGGCCGAATGTCACATGCGTCCAGTCGGATTGAACGCATGTGACATTCGGCCATCAGGAACTACATACCGGCAAGCGGATTCTCGTCGCAGATCTTGGCCGGCGGACGGGTCAGCAGGGTCAGCGGGACCGGCGCCTGCGGCGTGCGCCGCTCGGCGCGCTTACCGGTCCGCGAATGGTCCTGGCTCGACTTCGGCACGATGCGCTCGGCCTCGAGAGCGGACGTGCCGTAACCCTGGACGCACTCGGGGTCGGGGCCGTCCATCGGCAGGCCCGTGAAGAACTTGGCCGCCATGCAGCCGCCGCGGCACGAGTCGTAGTGGTCGCACTTGCTGCAGGCGCCACCGGTCTGCGGCGACCGCAGGTCCTGGAACAGCTCCGAGTGCTGCCACACCTGCTGGAAACCACCGTCGGAGACGATGTTTCCGGCGAGGAACTGGTCGTGGATCGCGAACGGGCACGCGTAGACGTCGCCGATCGGGTCGATCAGGCACACGACGCGACCGGCACCGCACAGGTTCAGGCCGGGCAGCGCGTCCCCGTACGCCGACAGGTGGAAGAACGAGTCACCCGTCAGCACGCCCTCACCGTTGGCGACCAGCCAGTCGTACAGCTCGCGCTGCTGTTCCTGGGTGGGGTGCAGCTCGTCCCACACGTCGGCGCCGCGACCCGACGGTCGCAGCCGGGTGATGCGCAGCGTCGCACCGAACCTGTCGGCGAGCGCCTTGAACTCGTCGAGCTGGCTGACGTTCTCGCGGGTGACGACGACCGAGATCTTGGCATCCTTGAACCCCGCCTCCGCGAGGTTCTCGAGTGCACGCACGGCCATCGCGAACGAACCCGGCCCGCGCACAGCGTCGTTCACCTCGGCGGTCGCGCCGTCGAGCGAGATCTGGACGTCGACGTAGTCGCTCGCCGCCAGTCGCTCGGCCACCTTCTTGTCGATCTTGACGCCGTTGGTGGAGAACTTCACGCCGACCTGGTGCGCGGTGGCGTAGTCGACGAGCTCCCAGAAGTCCGAGCGCACGGTCGGCTCGCCGCCACCGATGTTGACGTAGAAGACCTGCATCCGCTGCAGCTCGTCGATGATCGACTTGCACTGCTCGGTGGACAGCTCGCGCGGGTCCCGACGTCCGGAGGACGACAGGCAGTGCACGCAGGACAGGTTGCACGCGTAAGTGAGTTCCCACGTGAGACAGATCGGAGCATCGAGGCCGAGTTCGAACTGGTCGACCAGGCGCCCCACCTTGGGAGCAGGAGGCTCGAGAACTGAGGTCATGGCTGTAATCCTCGAATCAGGCTGAATCCTCGGGACAAAAGGTCTGGAAATTCAGGGATGTCTGGTTGGGTGCAGAACGTGAAGAAGAGACGCAGATCAGGACGGCACGATCATGTGCGAGTCGGCCAGGGTCTCGAGGGCACGCAGATACGGCCGCGCCGCATCCTCCTCGATGCCGTTGGCCTGGAGAGCTGCCCGGACGTCCTGGTGCTCGGGCAGGGATTCGACGATCGCGACGATGGTCCGGTTCTTCAGGAACGACAGCTTGCGCGTTCCGAAGTGGTAGAGCAGCGCCCCGAACGGTTCGGGGCGCAGCGCCACCTGCGGGTGAAGCTTCCACGCCGCGTCGAGATCGATCGTGCCGGCCGACGAACTGCCGCCGGCGGCTTGTTCGGACACGATCAGTACACGCCGCACATGCCGTCGATGGAAACCTCTTCGACGAGGGACTCCTCGACGAGCTGGCTCTCGGTGACGCTCTCGCGATCGGACATCTATTCCTCCTCCACATCGGACCCCGGGACCGGAGTCGGAGCCCACAGTGACTGCTTCACTGTGACTCGGTTCACCACTGTAATGGCATCGGGTGCACAATGACTAGTGAAGGAGGTCACACCGGTGCGAACCCGTAGGAATCCGTCGTCGCGGATCGGCAGAAGGCCGACGACCACGCGCGACCGCATCGCCGCGGTCGGGATCGATCTGTTCGCGGCGCGCGGATTCGACGACACCAGCGTCGACGACATCGCCGAGGCCGCCGGGATCGCACGTCGCACGTTCTTCCGGTACTTCCCGTCCAAGAACGCGGTCCCGTGGGGCGACTTCGACGCGCACCTGTCCGAGATGCGCACCCTGCTCGCGGAGATCCCCGACGACACACCGCTTCTCGACGGCCTGATCTCGGCACTGTTGGCGTTCAACACATTCCCGCCCGAAGTCGCCGCGGCCCACCGCGAACGCATGAGGCTGATCTTCGTGGTGCCGGCACTGCAGGCGTACTCGGTGGTGATGTACGACGGCTGGCGCAAGGTGATCGCCGAGTACGTCGCGCGCCGGATGCGACTCGACCCCACCGACCAACTCCCCCGCACCGTCGGGTACCTGCTGCTCGGCGTCGCCCTCGCGGCGTACGAGACCTGGCTGACGGACGACTCGCTCGACCTGATCGACCTGCTCACCGAGGGCAGCCGCATCCTCTACACCAGCCTGAACGACATCGACGAACCACTGCTGAACGGGACCACCCACCATGACGCTTGACTCGCTCGCCCCCTGCCCGCCCGGCCTGTGGTCGCACGACCACGTCACCGTCGAGCGCGTCCCGAGCGGGCCCATCGCGCTCACCCGCGCCGGCGACGCGTTGCACGTGCGTCACTCGCTCGGACCGGAGTCGCTCAGCGAGCGCCTGGTGGCGGAGGTGACCGCGTCGATCGGCGACGCCGACTTCGGCCAGACCGAGTTCGAACTGACGATGGTGGGACTGGTCCGCTCGACGGTGCCCGACGCGCTCGAGTCGTGGACGGTCTACTACCGCAACTCGCTCGGCGAACTGCTGGACGGCACCGCGGACTTCGCGCCCATCCACGACAAGGCCGCCGAACTGGTCCGCGGCAGCGTCCTCGACCTGGGGTCGTGCTTCGGCTTCCTGCCGCTGCGCCTCGCGGGCGCCGGCGTCCAGGTCACCGCGACCGACATCCTGCCGGGCACGATGACACTGCTCGACGCCGTCGCGCCGACCCTCGGCCTGCGCCTCGACACCCTCGTGTGCGACGCCGCGAACGTCCCGGTGCCCGACGACAGCGCCGACACCGTCACCGCCATCCACCTCCTCGAGCACGTCGACCCCGACACCGGGGCGGCCGTCGTCGCCGAGGCTCTGCGGATCGCGCGAGAGCGCGTCGTGGTCGCGGTCCCCTACGAGGACGTGGCCACGGCCTGCCACGGGCATGTGCGAACATTCGACGCCGACGCGCTGCGGGCGCTCGGCGCCTCGACCGGACGGCCGTTCGAGGTTTTCGATCATCACGGCGGCTGGCTGGTCCTCGAGGCCTGACCGCTCGAGTGTCCGATTCGGCACTCGAGAACGCTCCCGATCAGCGGGAGCCGAAATCGGAGAATTACCATCGCCCCGGTAGCGTCGCTACGCTGCTACGCTGAAACTAGAACACGTTCTAAACGTTCTAGGCTGATCCACGAGAGGACCAGAGTTCGCATGACCACTATCGATGTGCCGCACAGCTCTCGATCCGCGGTGCTCACCGTGTCCGGGGTGATCGAGGAGACCCCCGACTCGCGGTCGTTGGTCTTCGACGTCCCCGCGGACATGAAGAGCAAGTTCCAGTACAAGCCCGGCCAGTTCCTGACGCTGCGCATCCCGAGCGACCTGACCGGTTCGGTCGCCCGCTGCTACTCGCTCGCCAGCTCGCCGTTCACCGACGACGCCCCCAAGGTCACCGTCAAGCGGACCGCCGAGGGCTACGGCTCGAACTGGCTGTGCGACAACGTCTCGGTGGGCGACCAGATCGAGGTCCTGCCCCCGTCCGGCATCTTCACGCCGAAGTCGCTCGAACACGACTTCCTGCTGTTCGGCGCGGGCAGCGGCATCACGCCCGTCATGTCGATCCTCAAGTCGGCACTGACCGAGGGCAAGGGCAAGGTCGTCCTGGTCTACGCCAACCGCGACGAGAACTCGGTGATCTTCGCGGCCGAGCTGCGTGAGCTGGCCGCCAAGTACGCCGACCGCCTGACGATCATCCACTGGATCGAGTCGCTCCAGGGCCTGCCGACGGCCGCCCAGATCGCGACCCTCGCGGCACCGTTCACGTCCCACGAGGCGTTCATGTGCGGCCCCGGCCCCTTCATGGACACCATCCACGACGCCCTGGCCCAGGCCGGCATGCCGCGCTCGCAGGTCCACGCCGAGGTCTTCAACTCCCTCAGCGGCGACCCGTTCCAGGACGTCGAACTCGAGGAAGTCACCGCCGAGGAGGCCGCCGACGCGGCGACCGTCGAGGTCGAGCTGGACGGCGAGACCCACAACCTGAGCTGGCCGCGCAAGCAGACCCTGGTCGACATCATGCTGTCGAAGGGCCTGGACGTGCCGTACTCCTGCCAGGAGGGCGAGTGCGGCTCGTGCGCCTGCACCGTGGTCGAGGGCGAGGTCTCGATGGAGCACGCCGGCGTCCTCGACGAGGAGGACATCGCCAACGGCTACATCCTGGGCTGCCAGGCCAAGCCGGTGAGCGATCACCTCAAGATCGAGTTCTGACACTCGACACCCGCTCGTGAAAGGGCCCGACTCCGCCGTCCGGTGGGGTCGGGCCCTTTCGCGTGCAGCGCACCCTTCGCGCTTCCGGCCGAATGTCACATGCGTTCCGTTGGACTGAACCGATGTGACATTCGGTCACAGAACCGCGCCCGGAACTGCACAAATCCGTCATCGAAGTGCAACCCGGACATATTGATCGGCCGGTCAGTCAGCGTGACACTGAGGTCGAGGACACGATCCTCTCTCCCCCTTTTCCCAGGCCTATCCTCAGGAGGCGGGTCATGAAGGCATCAACTCGTTGGCAGGACTACGCGGCCGTCATCATCGGCGCGTTCGCGGCGCTCTCGCCGCTGTGGCTCTCGACGAACACCGGCGCGCGCTGGTCGCTGATCGTGCTGGGTGTGCTCGTCGCCCTCGCCGGCCTGGCACACATGGCCCGGCCCGGGATGGCCGCGGCGGACTACGCGCTGGGTGTGCTGGGTGTGCTGATGTTCATCTCCCCGTGGGTGATGAACTTCCACACGATGAGCGGGGCCGCCTGGACGGCCTGGGTCGTCGGCGCGCTGACCGTGGTGGTCTCCGTCGTCGGCATGCCCGCGATGAGCGCACGAATGCACGGACACGGAGGGGTCGCCGCGCACTGACAACCACAGAGTTCAGACAGACGAACAGAACAGACAGCGAACCACGCCATGCCGCACCGTCGGCGCAGCGCCAGGATCGACGGGGACGCTCGCGAGAAGATCCTCGACGCCGCCGAGACCCTGATCGCGGACCGCGGCTTCGACGCCACGTCGACGGCCGCGGTCGCCGCGGCCGCCGGCGTCCCGAAGGGCCTCGTCTTCTACTACTTCCCCACCAAACCCGACATCCTCACCGCGCTGCTGGCCGAACGCCTCCCCGCCGAACCCCTCGACGACATCACGCCGCTCGTCGCTCCCGGCGATCCGGCCAGGAGCCTGGTCAACCTCGACGACGCGCTGAACCTGCGCGACCACGACTCGTCGGTGATGCGGGTCATCATCTGGCGTGAGGCCGAGACGCACCCCGACGTCCGCGACTGCCTGCGACGGTTCCGCTCGTACCTGCACGACGCGACGGTCCGGATCCTGCAGGCCAGCACGATCGCCCCGGTGCGTCCGGGCACGCTGCGGGCCTGCGCCAACGCGTGGGTGGCCGCGATGTTCTCGGCCGCCAGCAACGACCGGATGCGCGACCTCGACGACATCCCGCGACTGCACCACGAGGAACTCGACACCGTCGCGCAGGTCGTGGCCGCCGGGATGGCCCAGCTGGGGTGAAGCGGGGACGAGGGTTCAGCGGGACGGCGCCGCGAGCAGCAGGCGTCCGGCGTCGAAGCTGGCGGCGCTGACCGGCAGCTCACCGCGAATCCCACTCAGCAGGACTTCGACCGTGCCGTTGCCGGTCGAATCACGTCCCAGGGCATCGATGCGCCGCAGGGTCTGCGCCGCGACGGCCTCGGCGCTGTCGAACAGCACGACGCCGTCGGGCAGGTGGGCTGCGATCTCGTCCGCCACCAGCGGGTAGTGGGTGCAGCCCAGCACGACGCCCGTCACGTCACCGGGAGTGCGGGCGGCCGCGGAGGTGATCGCCGCCCCGACCGCATCGATGTCGCCGCGGTCGATCGCGTCGGCGAGGCCGTGGGCAGCCACCCCGACGACCGAACTGCCGTTGGCGAACTGCTCGACGAGGTTCGCCTGGTACGCGCTCGCCGTGGTGGCGGCCGTCGCCCAGATCGCGACCGAATCACACATCGCCGCGGCCGGCTTGATCGCCGGAACCGTGCCGATCACGGGGACGCCGGAACCGAGGTCGGCGCGCACGTGCTCGAGGGCCGTGACGCTCGCGGTGTTGCACGGCAGCACCACGACCTCGGCCCCACGGTCGACGGCCCGGCGGGCGGTGCCGACGACGCGGTCGATCACCCACCGCTCGTCACGCGGCCCCCACGGGGCACCCTCCGGGTCGAGGGAGAGCATCAGGTCGAGGTCCGGACGCAACCGACGCAACCACGCAGACGTCGGGAGAAGTCCGAGACCCGAGTCGATGAGCGCAACGATCACCCGACAAATCTAGCCCGGTCGGGTTCGACGGGGTCGGGCAGGCGGTCAGGCGGGACTGGATTCGAGCAGCTCCGCGATCGGCGCACCCGCGGCGATCTTCGCGCGCATCTTCATCACCGCACCGGCCGAGCCCAGGCCGACGACCGCGGTCAACGCGCCACCTCGCGAGTAGTAGGCGACGAACTTGCGGCCGTCGTCCTTGACCATGTGGACGTCGTCGTCGGGCGAGACCGTGCCCAGGGCCTGGATCTTGAGGCCGTACTGGTCGCTCCAGAAGTACGGGACCTGCGCCGGCGCACTCGGATCGCCGGTACCGGTCAGCGCACCCGCCAGGATCTTCGCCTGGTCACCGGCGTTGCTCCAGTGCTCGACGCGCTTGTGTCCGCCCGACTCGTGTCGCCACGCCGCGACGTCACCGATGGCCCACACGTGCGGATCGTTCGTGCGGCCCACCTCGTCGCACAGCACCCCGTTGTCGATCTCGATGCCCGAGCCGTCGAGCCATCCCGTGACCGGCACGGAGCCGATACCGATCGCGACGACGTCGACCCCGAGCTCGGTGCCGTCGGACAGCACCGCCCCGCTGACGCGCCCGTCGCCGGTGAGAGCCGCGAGCCCGACCCCGGCGCGCACGTCGACGCCCTCCTCGGTGTGCAGGCGCCCGACCAGCTTGCCGATCTGCTCACCCAGCACCGACGCCAGCGGAGCCGGCTGCGGTTCGAGGAGCACGACGTCGAGTCCCAGCGCACGCATGCTGGCCGCGAGCTCGCACCCGATGAAGCCGGCGCCGACCACGAGCGCGCGGGACCCCTCGCGAAGGTCGGCGCGCAGCGCGCGGCTCTCGTCGACCGAGCGGAGCACGTGGACGCCACCCAGATCCGGCAGGCTCGGGATGCGACGCGGGCTCAGCCCGGTCGCGATGATCAGCTCGCCGTACGCGAGCTCGCCGCCGTCGGCGAGGTGCAGCACCCGGCGCTCGCGGTCGACACCGGTCGCGGCCGTGCCGAGACGCAGATCGATGCGCTGCTCGTCGTAGAACTCCTGCGGACGCAGCGTCGTGTCGTCGTTCTCCCCACGGACGACGTCCTTCGACAGCGGCGGCCGGTCGTACGGCAGGTGCGGCTCGTCGCCGACGACGACGAGTTCGCCGTCGTACCCCGACTGACGCAGTTCCTCCGCGGCGCGGACGGCGGCCAGCCCGGCCCCGACGATCACGACCGGACCGACGGCCTTGTCACTACTGGTCATCCCTGCCAACCCCTCCGTCACCACACACGACACGTCATCTGGGCGTCCCACGCGAGCACGCCACAGTTGGAACCTGTTCTACCAAATTCGAGGGGTATCGGGTACCCGCCGAGGCCGGCGGTGCTCGACCGTCGCGCGTCGTACCCCACGCGGTGGCCGCACTCACTACAGTTGGACGGGAACCGGGCCGACGCGGGAACGGCACCGGACGAGGAGCGACGATGACCATTGAACCGGGTGCAGGTGTTTCGGGCACGGAGGGCGGACGAATCCGGTTCGGCGGGTCCACACCCGAACTGATCGATTCACAGGGCAAGACGATCATCGCGGACGCGGTCGTCGCGAAGATCGCGGGCATCGCCACGCGGGAGATCAGCGGCGTCTACGACGTCGGCGGTGGCACCGCCCGCGTCGTCGGGGCACTGCGCGATCGGATACCCGGAGCCCGGGTCAACCACGGTCAGGGCATCGCGGTCGAGGTCGGCGAGAAGCAGGCCGCGATCGACATCGGCATCGTCGCCGAGTACGGCGTCGCCCTCCACGAACTCGCGGCCGGGATCCGCCGCAACGTCATCGCGGCCGTCGAGAACATGACGGGCCTCGAGGTGACCGAAGTGAACATCACCGTCTTCGATGTCGTCCTGTTCGACGAGAACGAACCCGGCACCGACGACACCAAGCCGCGCGTGCAGTGACCGAGCCTGCGACACAAGAACTTTCGGCAGCGGAACGGGCCGCCGAGGCGGCACTCGCCGTGCCGGGGGTGACGGGTCTGCACGGAGGCGAGTTCGGCACGGTCGCCACTTATCTCCCGGGACGACGCGTCACCGGCATCCGGATCGACGACGACACCTGCTCGGTGCACGTCACCGTGCGCTATCCGGCCGACCTCTTCGCGACGGCCGAGCGCATCCGCGCCGCCGTCCGCGCGGTCGTGGACGTGCCGGTCGACGTGACGATCGAGGACCTCGAGGACCCCGGGGACCACACAGCCGATCAGACAGGACCTGAACTATGACCAGCACGAGTATGGGACTGATCGCGGGACTGCTCCTCGCGCTCGCCGGAATCCTCGGCGGCTTCAGCGGTTTCGTCTTCGCGGTGCTCCTGGGCGCGGTCGGGATGGCGATCGGCGCCCACCGCGACGGCCACCTGGACCTCGGCGCCCTGCTCCGGTCCCGCGGCCGTGGCTGAGTTCGACTCCGCCACCGCGTCGCCCGACACGACCGACGAACCAGGCTCGCGCGGACGCCTGATCATCAAGGACCGGGCGATCGCGAAGATCGCGACCACCGCAGCACTCCAGGTTCCCGGCGTCGTGCAACAGGGCGGCGGGCTCACCCGGTTCACCGGCCGCGATCTTCCCCGCGCGGACGTCTCCACCGGCGCCCGATCGGTCGCGGTGAGCCTCTATCTCGGGGTGCGCTGGCCGTGCGACGTCGCCGAACTGACCCGGCGGGTCCACCGCGAGGTCGGTGATCAGGTCGAGAACCTCACCGGCATGCCGCTGCACCAACTCGGGGTGCTCGTCGCCGGCACCGACTGCGCGGCGCCGGGGGACGCCGGCGAGTGCCCCACGCCCGTGCCCGCGCCGACCCTCATTCCTCCCCGCACACCGACGGCGGCGCCCGCAGCGGTGCCGGCGGCCATCGCGATCTCCGTCGGACTGCTCGCGCTGGCCGGGGTCGCGGCCCGGGAACTACTCATCGCGCGCGGGGCGATTTCGGGTGCGCCGTGGCTGCGGAACACCTTCGAGTGGGTCGGGCGTCTGCACTGGGAGCAGTGGCTCGTCCCCGCGTCGCTCGCCGCCCTCGTCCTCGGGATCCTGTTGGTGCTCCTGGCCCTCGCACCGCGCACCCGCACGCACGTGCCCGCGCGGATCGGCGCCGAGGCGCCCGCCGTCTGGCTGCGACCGGTCGACGTCGCCCGGATGTGTAGTGCCCGCGCCGGAACGGTGGCCGGGGTGCACACCGCGCGCACGACGGTGGACCGTCGCCGCGCGACGGTCCACGTGGTCGCCGCGCCCGACCGCCCGACCGACGAACTACGCGGCGCCGTGACGGACGCGGTCCGAGAGCAACTGGCGGTACTCGAGCGGCCGCCCAAACTGCGGGTGCGGGTCCGCCGCGCGCGGGGCGAGTCGTGAAGCGCGGTGCGGCGGCCCTCAACCGCCTGCTCGTCCTGGTGGTCGGGCTCGCGCTGGCCGTGACCGGCGCGGTCGCGCTCGCGTGGGACCGCGATGTGGAGACCGTTCGAAACGCCGTGTCCCACATCGACCGTGACCGGATCGCCGCGGTGCCCGAACAGACGTGGTGGCACTGGGCGCTCGGCGCCACGGTCGCCATCGGCGTGGTCCTCGGCATCGTCGTGCTCGCGGTCGACCTCGCCCGCCGACGCGCCGCCCCCAGCACGATGCTCGAGACGAGCACCGACACCCCCGTCGCGATTGACCTCGGTCCGATCGCGGGCGGTGTCGCCGACGAACTGGCACGGCTGCCCGGCGTCCGGCGGGCCCGCGGGCGGGCCGTGTCCGACCGTGGGCTGGCCACCATCCAGATCACGCTCGACGCCGACCCTCACTCCGACATCGCCGCACTCGTCCGCGACGCCGAACGCGTCGCGGCGACAACGACGTCCGCGCTCGGCGGGACCGCCGTCGCCGACGTCGCCGTCCGCGTCCTGCTGCACCTCGACCGCGCCGACCATCCGCCGGTCCCGACCCCCGCCGCGCAGCCGAACCCCGCCGAGGGAGGAGACTGACCGGGTGAGTGACATCCAGCCCGACCCGGCCGCCGACGACACCGAGTTCGAGCGCGAGGACTTCTCCGACGCGTGCTTCGCCGGTGAGACCTGGCGCCGCCGCACCTACACCGGGTGCGACTTCCGGGACGCGGACCTGTCCGGACTCGTCACCGAGAACGTCACCTTCACCGGCTGCGACTTCACCGGCGCCGACCTCACCGGATCGCGGCACAGCGGCACCGCATTCCGGAACTGCCACTTCGAGTACACCCGCATGTGGGACAGCACGTTCCAGCACTCGAGCTTCATGGGATCGGTGATCCGGGAATCCCGGATCCGCCCACTCACGCTCGAGGAGGTGGACTTCACGCTCGCATCGCTCGGGGAGGTCGACCTCCGCGGCGTCGACCTGTCCGGGTGCCGGCTGCGCGAAGCCAACCTCGTCGGCGCCGATCTGCGCAAGGCGATCCTGCGCGGCGCCGACCTGACGGGCGCCCGCACCGCCGACCTGCGCCTCGACGACGCAGACCTCGAAGGCGCCCGCGTCGACCCGTCCCTGTGGACGTCCGCGAAGCTCACCGGCGCCGCCATCGAACTGACCCAGGCCGTCAGTTTCGCTGCCGCACACGGGTTGCGCGTCGGGGTCAGCGACTAGCGGTCGTCGCCGGGTGTGACGAACTCGGGCTGATCCAGCACGCGCAGCCAGCTTCCGTCCGGCTGGCGTCGGACCACCTGCGCGCGGGCACCCGCACCGTCCCGCGGCGGCGTCGACGTCAGCGCGAGGTCGCCGCTCACCAGCGTCGGGAGCGGGGGTTCGGGTTCGAAGCGCGGCGCATGGCTCAGCACGTGCGCCCACAGGTCTCGGATCGCCGCGCGGCCGACCGTGAGCGACCCGGGCGGATACGCCATCACCGCGTCCTCCTCGTACAGCGCGGCGACACCGTCCGCGTCGCCGGCGTTCGACCGCTCGACGAACAGCCGAGTGAGATCCTCCGGGGTCATGGCCTTCTCGAGCTGCAACTTCGACATGTGCGACTTCCTCTCTCGCGAACCGGAATCGGTGAATCCAGCATCGAGGCGCGCGAGTCAGAAGTCCAACAGATAGTTGTTCTCGAAACTAGAATCGGCAGTTATGGAACTGCGTCAGCTCGAGTACTTCGTCGCCGTCGCGGAGGAAGCCAATTTCACCCGTGCCGCGGCGCGTGTGCACATCAGCCAGTCCGGTATCAGCGCACAGATTCGCCAGCTGGAGAACGAACTGGGTGCGCTCCTGTTCGACCGGTCCGCCCGGGTCACGACGCTCACCGCAGCCGGCGAAGCCGCTCTCCCCCACGCCCGCGCCACGCTCGCCGCGGCTCGGGCCGTGCGTGAATCCGTCGACGACGTGAATCAGCTGGTCCGCGGGCGGCTCGCGGTGGGAATGGTCACCGCGTGCACCGTGACGCCGCTCTTCGACGCGCTCTCGGCCTGCCGACGCGCGCATCCGGGCATCGTGGTCGATCTCGTCGAGGACAACTCCGATCGACTCGTCGACCGGGTGCGCGCGGGCACGCTCGACATCGCGCTCGTCGGGGTGGCGGAGCACCCGCCCGCCGATCTCGCCTCACTGACGATCGTGTCCGAACGTCTCGTCGCGGTCGCGCCCGCCGGGCACCCGCTCACCGCGCTGCCGGCCACGCGACTGTCCGACGTGTGCGTGTACCCGCTGATCTGCCTTCCCGCGGGGACCGGTATCCGAACGGTGTTGGACCGCGGCTGCGCGGGACTGTCCATCACCCCGCACATTGCGATGCAGGCCAGCACACCGGACGCGGTGACGGATCTCGCGGCCCGCGGACTGGGGGTGGCCGTCCTGAGCGAGTCGATGGCCGCGTCCTGTCCGGATCTGGTCCCGGTCGTCATCGAGGACGTCGACATCGCGGCGGTGCTGGCACTCGTCTGGCGCCCCGCACCGTCCCCCGCCCTGCGCGAGCTGTTGAGTCTGGCCCGACGCGCCTTCACGATCACCGCGTCCTGACCCCCGAAACGCCGAATGGCGCCCACTCCCGAAGGAGTGAGCGCCATCGACGGGATCAACCGTCAGAGAGAACTAGCTCACTTGACGATCTTGGTGACGCGACCGGCACCGACGGTGCGGCCACCCTCACGGATCGCGAAGCGCAGGCCCTCGTCCATGGCGACCGGCTGGATCAGCACGACGGACATCTCGGTGTTGTCACCGGGCATGACCATCTCGGTGCCCTCGGGCAGGGTCACAACGCCCGTCACGTCAGTCGTACGGAAGTAGAACTGCGGACGGTAGTTGTTGAAGAACGGCGTGTGGCGGCCGCCCTCGTCCTTGGACAGGATGTACGCCTGGCCCTCGAACTCGGTGTGCGGGGTGGTGGTGCCGGGCTTGACGACAACCTGGCCACGCTCGACGTCCTCGCGCTTGATGCCACGAACCAGCAGGCCGACGTTGTCGCCCGCCTGGCCCTGGTCGAGCAGCTTGCGGAACATCTCGATGCCCGTGACCGTGGTCTTGGTGACATCGGGACGGATGCCGACGATCTCGACTTCCTCGTTCACGTTGACAACGCCACGCTCGATACGACCGGTGACGACGGTGCCACGACCGGTGATCGTGAAGACGTCCTCGACCGGCATCAGGAACGGCTTGTCGGTCTCACGAACCGGGTCCGGGATGGACTCGTCGACGGCGTCCATCAGATCCTCGATGGACTTGACCCACTTGGCGTCGCCCTCGAGTGCCTTCAGAGCCGAGATCGGGATGACCGGAGCGTTCTCGTCGAACTCCTGGCCGGCCAGCAGCTCGCGGACCTCCATCTCGACGAGCTCGAGGATTTCCTCGTCGTCGACCATGTCGGCCTTGTTCAGCGCGACGAGGATGTAGGGCACGCCGACCTGGCGGGCGAGCAGCACGTGCTCGCGGGTCTGCGGCATCGGGCCGTCGGTGGCGGCCACGACCAGGATCGCACCGTCCATCTGGGCAGCGCCGGTGATCATGTTCTTGATGTAGTCGGCGTGACCGGGGGCATCGACGTGAGCGTAGTGACGCTTCTCCGTCTGGTACTCAACATGCGAGATGTTGATCGTGATGCCGCGAGCCTTCTCCTCGGGAGCCTTGTCGATCTGGTCGAACGCGAAGCTCTCGTTGAGATCCGGGTACTTGTCGGCGAGCACCTTGGTGATGGCCGCGGTGGTCGTGGTCTTGCCGTGGTCGACGTGACCGATGGTGCCGATGTTCACGTGCGGCTTGGTCCGCTCGAACTTCGCCTTCGCCACTGGATGTCCTCCTGGACTGATTGTGCTTGCGGTATGCAGCAGTGCGGTTGGTTATTACGTTGGTCGTGCTTCGGCCGACGAAACCGAGGTTACTCGCCGGTCGCCTTGGCGATGATTTCCTTCGAGACGTTCGCGGGAACCTCTGCGTAGGAATCGAACACCATGGAGAAGTTCGCTCGGCCCTGGGTCTTCGACCGCAGGTCACCGATGTAACCGA
Organism: Prescottella soli; assembly: GCF_040024445.1. NCBI lineage: Bacteria > Bacillati > Actinomycetota > Actinomycetes > Mycobacteriales > Nocardiaceae > Rhodococcus > Rhodococcus (subgen. Prescottella) soli. Next base: position 4,233,292 of record NZ_CP157276.1, on the reverse strand, counting down.
ACATCTCCGAGAGCGGAACCAGCGCCTTCACGACACGGGCACCACTGCGTTCCTCCATGGCCTGGATCTGGCCACGGCGGGAGTTGAGGTCGCCGATCACTTCACCCATGTAGTCCTCGGGCGTGGTGACCTCGACAGCCATGAGCGGCTCGAGAATGACCGGGCCGGCCTTGCGGGCGGCTTCCTTGAGCGCCTGCGAACCGGCGACCTTGAAGGCCATTTCCGAGGAGTCGACGTCGTGGTAAGCGCCGTCGAGCAGGGTCAGCTTCAGGTTCACGAGCGGGTAACCGGCGAGAACACCGTACTGCATCGCGTCCTGGGCACCGGCGTCGACCGAGGGGATGTACTCGCGCGGAACGCGGCCACCGGAGACCTTGTTCTCGAACTCGTAGCTCGCGCCGTCCTCGCCGACGAACGGCTCGAGGGCGATGATGACCTTTGCGAACTGGCCCGAACCACCGGTCTGCTTCTTGTGCGTGAACTCGTGCTTCTCGACCGGCTTGGTGATGGTCTCACGGTACGCAACCTGCGGCTTGCCGACGTTGGCCTCGACCTTGAACTCACGACGCATACGGTCGACGAGGATGTCGAGGTGGAGCTCGCCCATGCCGCCGATGACGGTCTGGCCGGTCTCCTCGTCGAGCTCGACCGAGAAGGTCGGATCCTCTTCGGCGAGCTTCTGGATCGCGGTGCCCAGCTTCTCCTGGTCGGACTTGGTCTTGGGCTCGATCGAGACCTGGATGACCGGGTCCGGGAACGTCATCGACTCGAGGACGATCGGGTTCGCCTGGTCGCACAGGGTGTCACCGGTCGTGGTGTCCTTCAGGCCGATCATCGCGTAGATGTGGCCCGCGACGGCCTCGTCGACCGGGTTCTCCTTGTTGGCGTGCATCTGGAAGAGCTTGCCGATGCGCTCCTTCTTGCCCTTGGTCGCGTTGAGGACCTGGGCACCCGGCTCGATACGACCCGAGTAGACGCGCACGAAGGTGAGCTTGCCGAAGAACGGGTGCGCCGCAATCTTGAAGGCCAGAGCCGAGAACGGCTCTTCCTTGCTCGGCTTGCGGGTGAGCTCCTCTTCCTCGTTGTTCACGGCGTGGCCGTGGACCTCGCCGATGTCCAGCGGGTTCGGGAGGTAGTCGATGACCGCGTCGAGCATGGGCTGCACGCCCTTGTTCTTGAACGCGGAGCCACACAGCACCGGGTACAGCTCGGAGTTGACCGTGAGCTTGCGGATGGCGCCCTTGATCTCCTCGACCGTGAGCTCCTCGCCGCCGAAGTACTTCTCCATGAGAGCTTCGTCGGACTCGGCAACGGTCTCGAGCAGCTTCTCGCGGTACTCGGCAGCCTTGTCGGCCAGATCCGCGGGGATCTCCTCGATGGTGGGCTCAGCACCGGTCGGCACGACGCCGCGCCAGGTGATGGCCTTCATCTCGACGAGGTCGACGACACCGTCGAAGTCATCCTCGGCACCGATCGGCAGCTGGAGAACCAGCGGCTTCGCGCCGAGGCGATCGATGATGGTCTGCACGGTGAAGTAGAAGTCCGCGCCCATCTTGTCCATCTTGTTGACGAAGCAGATGCGCGGAACGTCGTACTTGGCAGCCTGGCGCCAGACCTGCTCGGACTGGGGCTCGACGCCCTCCTTGCCGTCGAACACTGCGACAGCGCCATCAAGGACGCGCAGCGAACGCTCGACCTCGACCGTGAAGTCGACGTGGCCGGGGGTGTCGATGATGTTGATCTGGTTCTTGTTCCAGAAACAGGTCACAGCAGCGGAGGTGATGGTGATACCACGCTCCTTCTCCTGCTCCATCCAGTCGGTGGTCGACGCACCGTCGTGGGTCTCACCGATCTTGTAGTTCACACCGGTGTAGAAGAGGATGCGCTCGGTGGTGGTGGTCTTGCCGGCATCGATGTGCGCCATGATGCCGATGTTGCGGACCTTGTTCAGGTCGGTCAGCACTTCCTGTGCCACAGGATTCTTCCCCGCTCGTTGATCGTGTCGGCCCTTCTGGGGCCACGTCTCTTTTTCTTGTCAGCCGGCCCGGTGACGGAACCGACACAGTAGTGACAACGCCAGGCCGAGGGATTTGGTGCCCGGAAGGCTCCCCCGGCCTGGCGTGGTGTCACCAGCGGTAGTGCGCGAACGCCTTGTTGGCTTCAGCCATCTTGTGGGTGTCCTCGCGACGCTTCACCGAAGCGCCCAGGCCGTTGCTCGCATCGAGAAGCTCGTTGGCGAGACGCTCGACCATGGTCTTCTCACGACGAGCGCGCGAGAAGGTGACCAGCCAGCGCAGGGCCAGCGTGGTGGAGCGGCCGGGGCGAACCTCGACCGGCACCTGGTAGGTGGCGCCACCGACGCGGCGGCTGCGGACCTCGAGGGCGGGCTTGACGTTGTCGAGCGCGCGCTTGAGGGTGACGACCGGATCGGTGCCGGTCTTCTCGCGAGCCTGCTCGAGGGCACCGTAGACGATGCGCTCGGCGGTGGACTTCTTGCCGTCCAGCAGGATCTTGTTCACCAGCTGCGTGACCAGCGGCGAGCCGTAGACCGGGTCGGCGACGAGCGGGCGCTTGGGAGCGGGGCCCTTACGTGGCATTAGCTCTTCTCCTTCTTGGCGCCGTAACGGCTGCGAGCCTGCTTGCGGTTCTTGACACCCTGGGTGTCGAGCGAGCCGCGGATGATCTTGTAGCGCACACCGGGGAGGTCCTTAACACGACCGCCGCGGACGAGCACCATCGAGTGCTCCTGCAGGTTGTGGCCCTCACCCGGGATGTAAGCGGTGACCTCGACAGAGCTGGTCAGGCGCACACGGGCGACCTTCCGAAGCGCCGAGTTCGGCTTCTTCGGGGTGGTGGTGTACACGCGAGTGCACACGCCACGACGCTGCGGGCTGCCCTTCAGGGCCGCGGTCTTGACCTTGGCGGCCTTGTCGCGGCGGCCCTTACGGACCAGCTGGTTGATGGTTGGCATGTATCGGCTTTCTTCGTTGGTTCCAGACCGCTCAAACGAGCAACCCTGGCTGTTCTGAAATTAGGGATCCATCGGTTGGGGCAAGAAAGCTGCTGCCCCGCACCCACCCCGCGCGTGCACACGAGGTCGGGCGTGTCGCGTACCCCCACACAGGCAACCGGATGCTCGTACCTGCAGAAACCTCACGGAAACTCCAGAAACACGCGCACGCCAATGCCTCGCATAGGCACACAGATCGGCCCGAGCACGTCGGACACGACCCCCAACGATACCTGGCAGCTACATTCGAGGTCAAAGCGGCCCCAGGGGTCGGGCAAGGCGTCAGGCGCTCAGGTTCAGCGTCAGTTTCGCCAGCGTGGCCGCAGCCTCACAGGGGTCGGGATGTGCCCCGCCCCGGTACTGCACCCACCAGCCGACGACACCCGAGGCGGGGCTGCCGGTGGAGATCCCGCACGAACCGGGATCCTGCGGTTGCCGCGCGAGCACCGCCCGACGGCCGTCGACACTCGCGTCCTCGACCGTGTAGCCCAGGCGGCGCGACGTCTCGCGCTCGACGTCGAGCGCACCCGTCTCGAACCAGTCGAACGTCACCCGCACCGGGCCGGCCGGGCCGGCGACGGACCACCGGCAGATCGCACCGAAGAAGCCGCGCTCGATCGCGCCGCCGCCCACGGCGTCGGCGATCTGGCCGCCGTCGACCGCGTCACATTCGGTGAGCAGCGCCGCATACGCGGACGACGATCCCGGCGCGGTCGCCCCCTCGCGTACGGGCGTGCCGTCGACGGTGGCGCCGCAACCCGAGAGCGCGAGGACGCTCACGGCAGCAGCCGCCGGGATCGTGCGGCGCTTCACTTCACAGCCCTCTCGACGGTCAGCTCGGCGAGCCGCTGGGCCGCCCGGCACGGATCCGCCGTCGGCGCGGCGTCCGCGTAGGCGATCGACCAGTGCACGAAATCGTCGCCGAACTGCACGCCCAGCTCGCACAACCGACTCGAGAACGAGGCGACGAACCCGGGACGGCCGCCGATCTCGATGTCGGTGGCCGGGCGCCCGATCAGTTCACTGCCGACGCGCTCGCGTCCGATCGGGCTGCCGCGGTACCAGGAGAAGGAGACGTGCGGGGAGCCCTGGCCGTCCTGCGCGGACGACTGCCACTCGCAGCCCACCGAGTTGCGGACGGCGGTCCCGAAGCCGGGGACGCCGAACGCCTTCGCGACCTCGTCGTCGGTCACGGACCCGCATTCACCGAAGAACGGACCGGCACCCCCCGCGGTCGACGCCGGCGCGTCACCGGACGCGCCCTCCGCGGATCCGCCGCCGCCACAGCCGGCGAGCAGCAGCGGCACCGCAGCCAGCAGGGCACCCACCAGCTTCTTCGGCATGGAGCGGAACTGTACCGGCTACGACAGCTGGGCCGTGGGCGACGGCGCGGCGGCGATCGAGCCGAGCGCCGCATCGAGCTGGGCCGCCCAGCACCGCACGATCTCGTCGCGCCGCCGCGAGTCGTCGGTCAGGACGTCGGCGAGGCCGAGCCCGCGGGCCAGATCGAGGGTGGCCTGGACGAGGCCGCGAATGGCGGGGTCCGAGTCGTCGACGCCGAGGCTCTCGACAGCGGTGCGGTGTGCGACGCGGCCGAATCGCTCCTCGAGCGGGACGACCCGCGCCCGCAGTTCCGCGTCGGCGGCCGCGGCGGTCCACACCTGCAGTGCCGCCTTGAACAGCGTGCTCGTGTAGTAGTCGACGAGCCGCGCGACCACCGCCTCGGTGCGACCGGCGCCGTCGGGCAACTCGGTGGCCTCCCGGTGCGCCTGCTCCATGCGGCTGTCGAACATGAACTCGAGCGCCGCGGTGATCAGGTCCTCACGCGTCGGGAAATGGTGCTGCGTGGCCCCCCGCGAGACTCCGGCCCGCTGCGCGACGACGGCCACCGTCGTGGCCGACCAACCGAACTCGGCCAGGCAGTCGACGGTCGCTTCGAGGAGTCGGTGCCTGGTGAGGCGGCTCCTGTCCTGTTGTGGTGCGCGCATCGGTTTCGCTCTCCTGTCGTACTCGCCGGTGTCTTCCGGCCGTCGTGTGGCTACGCCGCCTTGTGGGCGGTGCGTGCGGCGCGTCGAGCAATAGTTCCCCAAGTAAGGGTAACCTTCATCACAACTTCATTGCAGAACGGCCACGCACACGTTACTAATACCCCAAGGAAGGGCACCCTTCCTTTCTTTCGTCACAACAACTCACAGGAGCAAAAACATGGGTTCTGCCGAGCTCGTCGACTTCTTCGACTTCGTCACCGACTTCGCCGGCTACGCCAGCGACCTCATCGGCGCCCTGAGCTTCTTCGCCGGTTCGCTCGACACCATCTCGGGCATCTTCGGCTGACCCGATGCTCCGACGACCGTGGGGTCCGTTCCATCGTGGAACGGACCCCACGGTCGTCTCAGCCCTCGACGGCCCACCGCGGCGGCCGCTTCTGCAGGAACGCCGTCATCCCCTCGACGGCCTCCTCCGAACCGAACAGCCTGGCGGACTGCGCCGCCAGGCCCTCCGCGTAGCGGTCGAAGTCGGCCACCATCCGCATCGTCGTGAGCTTCTTGGACTCCGCCAGCCCCTGCGGCGAACACGCCCGCAACGTGGCCACCAACTCGCGCACCGCCTCCTTCGAATCCTGAACGGCCTCGCTGATCAACCCGATCGCCTCGGCCTCGTGGGGCCCGAACTTCTCCGCCGTCAGGAAATATCGTCCGGCCGCCCGCGAGGTGAGTCGCGGGATCACCGTCAGCGAGATGATGGACGCGGCCAGACCGAGACGCGCTTCCGTGAGGGCGAACGTACTGTCCGGCCCGGCCACGACGACGTCGCACGCTCCGATCAATCCCATTCCGCCGGCGCGGACGTGACCGTCGATCCGTCCGATCACCGGTTTGGGCAGCTCGACGATCGCCCGCAGCAGTTCGGTCATCTGCCTGGTGCGCGCCGCCGCGAGCTCCGCCGGGTCCGCGTCCGCGGCCGCGCTCGCCTCCGACAGGTCCGCCCCCGCGCAGAACGTGCCGCCCGTGTGGGTGAGCACGACGGCGCGCACACCGTCGTCCGCCGCAGCGTCGGCCAGCGCCTGCCGCAACTGCTCCACCAGCAGCGTCGAGATCGCGTTGCGGTTGTGCGGCGAGTCGAGGGTCAGTGTCGCCGCACCGTCGGCGACGTCGTAGCGGACACGTCGATCCGTCATGGTCGGCACTCCTAGTAAGACTTGGGCAGGCCCAACGAGTGTTGGGCGACGAAGTTGAGGATCATCTCGCGGCTCACCGGCGCCACCCGCGCGATCCGGGCCGCGCCGAGCATCGCGGACAGCCCGTACTCCTTGGTGAGCCCGCCGCCGCCGTGGGTCTGGATCGCCTGGTCGAGGGTCTTGATGCTGGCCTCGGCGGCCGCGTACTTGGCCATGTTGGCCGCCTCGGCTGCGCCGAAGTCGTCGCCGCTGTCGTAGAGCACCGCGGCCTTCTGCAGCATCAGCTTCGCCAGTTCGAGTTCGATCTTGCACTGGGCCAGGGGGTGCGCGAGACCCTGGTGGGCACCGATCGGCGTCTTCCAGACGGTGCGCTCCTTCGCGAACTTCACCCCGGCCTCGAGCGCCCACCGCCCCATACCGATCGCCATCGCCGCGCCGAGGATGCGCTCGGGGTTGAGGCCGGCGAACAGCTGCATCAGCGCCGCGTCCTCGGAGCCGACGAGCGCGTCGGCGGGCAGTCGCACGTCGTCGAGGAACAGCGTGAACTGGTGGTCCGGCTCGACGATGTCCATCTCCATCGGCGTCGCGACGAAATTCTCGGCGTCGGTGGGCACGATGAACAGCGCCGGCTTGAGCTTGCCGGTCTTGTGGTCCTCGGTGCGCGCGACGATCAGGACGGCGTCGGCCTGGTCGACCCCGGAGATGAAGACCTTGTTGCCCCGAAGGATCCAGTCCTCACCGTCCCGCCGTGCGGTGGTGGTGATCTGGTGGGAGTTGGAACCGGCATCGGGTTCGGTGATGCCGAACGCCATGATCTTCGAGCCGTCGGCCAACGCGGTGAGCCACTCCTGCTTCTGCGCGTCGGTGCCGTACTTGCCGATGATGGTGCCGCAGATCGCGGGCGAGACCACGACCAGCAGCAGCCCGGCGCCCTGCGCCGCGAGTTCCTCCTGCACCAGCGCGAGTTCGTAGATGCCCGCTCCCCCACCGCCGTACTCCTCGGGCAGGTTCACACCGAGGAAGCCGAGCTTGCCGGCCTCGTTCCACAGTTCGGTGAGCGGCTCGCCCTTGCGCGCCTTCGGCAGCACGTAGTCGACGTAGTTGAAGCGCTGCGCGAGCTTGGACACCGCGGCCCGCAACTCCTTCTGCTCCTCCGTCTCGATGAAGTTGCTCATGCGGTTTCTCCTTCTGCGACTTCTGCTTCCACGATTGCCAGGACTGATCCGACGTCGACCTGCTGGCCGACGGCGACGGGTAGTTCGGTGAGCACGCCCGAGGTGGGCGCCTTGACGGTGTGTTCCATCTTCATGGCCTCGAGCCACAGGATCGGCTGCCCGGCAGCGACCCGGTCTCCGACGGTCGCGCCGAGGCGGATGACCGCGCCGGGCATGGGCGCCAGCAGCGAGCCCTCCGCGACGACGGTCGACGGGTCGACGAACCGCGCGAGCGCGGTGAGCGTCACCGGCCCGAGCGGCGAGTCGACGCACACCCGGTCGCCGTAGCGGGCGACGTCGAACCGGCGCTGCAGCCCGCCGACGTCGAGCACCACGCGGTCGGGCGTGGACGACACGAGCGCGACGTCGTCGAAGTCCTCCGCACGCAGACCCGATCGGGTGAGCAGGTAGCGGATGTCGTGGTCGCCGTGAATCCCGTTGTACCGCTTGCTCTGCGGCTGCGACGGCAGGTTGCGCCAGCCGCTCGGCAGTGCGCCGAGCACCGGTGCGGCGGCACGGTTGGCCGCGGCGTCGGCGACAGCGGCCGCCAGCGCCGAGAGCCTCTCCGCGTTCTCGTCGGCGAGGGGACGCGCCAGCGAGTCGAGCCCGTGGGTGTCGAAGAACGCGGTGTCGGTGTCGCCCGCGAGGAACGCCGGGTGCCGCAGAACGTTGACGAGCAGATCGCGGTTGGTCTGCAGCCCGTGCAGGCGGGTGCGGGCCAGCGCCGACGCCAGCACCTGCGCGGCCTGGGCGCGGGTGGGCGCGTACGAGATGACCTTGGCAAGCATCGGGTCGTAGAAGACGCTCACCGCCGAACCGTTCTCCACACCCGAATCCAGGCGCACGCCGGTGCGTTCGAGGACCTCGAACTCGACGGTGCTGCCGGGCAGTTCGATACGCTCGACGACGCCGCTCTGCGGACGCCAGCCGTGCGCCGGGTCCTCGGCGTAGAGCCGGACCTCGATCGAATGGCCCCCGATCGCGGGCGGCTCGGCGGGCAGTTCGGCACCGGACGCCACCTGCAGCTGCAGTTCGACGAGGTCGAGTCCGGTGGTGCATTCGGTGACGGGATGCTCCACCTGCAGGCGGGTGTTCATCTCCAGGAAGAAGAAGTCGCCAGCCTCGTCGGCCAGGAACTCGACGGTGCCCGCGCCCTCGTAACCGATCGCGTTCGCGGCGAGGCGCGCGGCGTCGAACAGCCTGGCTCGCATGGCTGGAATGCGTTCGACGAGCGGCGACGGCGCCTCCTCGACCACTTTCTGGTGGCGACGCTGGATGGAGCACTCGCGCTCCCCGATCGCCCACACGGTGCCGTGCCGGTCGGCCATCACCTGCACCTCGATGTGACGTCCGGTCTCGAGGTAGCGCTCGCAGAACACCGTCGGATCACCGAACGCGGACTGCGCCTCGCGGCGGGCCGCCTCGATCTCGTGCGGCAGCGCCGACAGCTCGCGCACCACCCGCATGCCGCGCCCGCCGCCGCCGGCGGACGCCTTGACCAGGACCGGCAGGTCGGCCTCGGTCACCGACTCGGGGTCGAGTTCCGCGAGGACCGGCACCCCGGCCTCGGCCATGATGCGCTTGGACTCGACCTTCGAGCCCATGAGCGCGATCGACTTGGCGGGCGGGCCGATCCACGTGAGACCGGCCGCCTCGACGGCCTGTGCGAAATCGGCATTCTCCGAGAGGAATCCGTAGCCGGGATGGATGGCGTCGGCGCCGGCGGCCTGCGCCGCGGCGATGATCGCGTCGGCGCGCAGGTACGTCTGGGCGGGGGTCGCTCCCGGCAGCCGGATGGCGGCGTCGGCCTCCGCGACGTGCGGGCTCGCGGCGTCCGGGTCGGAGAACACCGCCACGGTGCCGACGCCGCTGCGACGGCACGTCGCGAACACGCGGCGGGCGATCTCGCCGCGGTTGGCGACCAGCACGGACGTAATCGTGGAGTTACTCGCAGAAGTCATCAATGTTCTTCACTCACATCCGGAAGACGCCGAAGTTCTCGGTGCCCTCGATCGGGGCGGTGGCAATGGCCGACAGGCACATTCCCACCACCGTGCGGGTGTCGCGGGGGTCGATCACGCCGTCGTCGTACAGGCGCCCGGACAGGAACATCGGCAGCGACTCGGCCTCGATCTGGTTCTCGATCATCGCCCGCATGCCGGCGTCGGCCTGCTCGTCGAACGCCTGCCCGCGGGCCTCGGCCGCGGCGCGGCCGACGATCGAGATGACGCCCGCGAGTTGGGCGCCGCCCATCACGGCGGACTTCGAGCTGGGCCACGCGAACAGGAACCGGGGATCGAACGCCCGCCCGCACATGCCGTAGTGGCCGGCGCCGTACGACGCACCGAGCAGGATCGAGATGTGCGGCACCTTCGAGTTGGCGACCGCGTTGATCATCATCGACCCGTGCTTGATCATGCCGCCCTCCTCGTACTCCTTGCCCACCATGTAGCCGGTGGTGTTGTGCAGGAACAGAAGTGGCGTGTTCGAGCGGTTCGCCAGCTGGATGAACTGGGTGGCCTTCTGCGATTCCTCGCTGAACAGCACGCCGCGCGCGTTGGCGAGGATGCCGATCGGGTAGCCGTGCAGCTCGGCCCAGCCCGTGACGAGCGACGAGCCGTAGAGCGGCTTGAACTCGTCGAAGTCGGACCCGTCGACGATGCGGGCGATCACCTCCCGCGGATCGAACGGGATCTTCAGGTCCGACGGCACGATGCCGAGCAGTTCCTCGGAGTCCTCGAGCGGTTCGATCACCTCGGCCCGCGGCGCCGGCCCCTGCTTCTTCCAGTTGAGGCGGCGGACGATGCTGCGGCCGATGCGGATCGCGTCCTGCTCGTCGAGGGCGAAGTAGTCGGCCAGGCCGGACTTGCGGGCGTGCATCTCGGCACCGCCGAGGGACTCGTCGTCCGACTCCTCACCGGTCGCCATCTTCACCAGCGGTGGCCCTGCGAGGAACACCTTGGAGCGTTCCTTGATCATCACGACGTGGTCGGACATGCCCGGGATGTAGGCGCCGCCCGCGGTGGAGTTGCCGAACACGAGCGCGATCGTCGGGATGCCGGCCGCGGACAGCTGGGTGAGGTCACGGAACATCCGCCCGCCGGGGATGAACACCTCCTTCTGTGTCGGCAGGTCGGCACCGCCCGACTCGACGAGCGAGATCACCGGAAGGCGGTTCTGCACGGCGATGTCGTTGGCGCGGAAGCCCTTCCTCAGCGTCCACGGGTTGCTGGTTCCGCCGCGGACCGTCGGATCGTTCGCGACGATGAGGCACTCGACGCCGCTGACGACGCCGATCCCGACGATCGTCGATGCGCCCACCGGGAACTCGGTGCCCCACGCGGCGAGCGGCGACAGCTCGAGGAACGGGGAGTCCGGGTCGAGCAGCAGTTCGATGCGCTCGCGGGCCAGCAGCTTGCCCCGCTTGTGGTGCCGCTCGACGTACTTCTCCCCGCCGCCGGCGAGCGCCTTGGCATGCTCGACCTCGAGTTCGGTGAGTTTGGTGGTCATCGACTCCACCGCCGACGTGTACTCGTCCGACTTCGTGTCCAGTGCCGACTTCAGGATCGTCACGACTGATACCCCAATCGCTTGGCCGCCAAGGAGGTCAGGATCTCGGTCGTCCCGCCTCCGATGCCCAGAATTCGCATGTCCCGGTACTGCCTCTCCACTTCGCTTTCCGCCATGTAGCCCATGCCGCCGAACAACTGCACGGCCTGGTTCGCCACCCACTCGCCGGCCTCGACGGCGGTGTTCTTCGCAAAGCACACCTCGGCGACGAAGTCCTCACTCGACGTGAGCGAGCGTTCGACGAGGGTGCGGGTGTAGACGCGGGCGACGTCGATGCGCCGCGTCATCTCGGTCAGGGTGTTCTGCACGGCCTGCCGCGAGATCAGCGGCCGGCCGAACGTCTCGCGGTCGCGGCACCACTGCAGCGTCAGGTCCAGGCACCGTTGCGCACTCGAATACGCCTGCGCGGCCAGCGCGATGCGCTCGGTGAGGAACGCGTGCGCGATCTGCGCGAACCCCGAGTTCTCCTCGCCCACCAGGTTCTCCACCGGGACCCGCGCGTCGACGAACGACAACTCCGCGGTGTCCGACGCGCGCCAGCCCATCTTGTCGAGCTTGCGTGCCACCTCGAATCCCGGTGTGCCCCGCTCGATCACGAGCAGCGACACCCCGCCGGCTCCCGGACCGTCGGTGCGCACCGCGGTGACGACGAAGTCGGCGCGGACGGCGGAGGTGATGAACGTCTTGGCGCCGTTGACGATGTAGTGGTCACCGTCGCGCACCGCCGTCGTCCGCAGGTGCCCGACGTCGGAGCCGCCGCCCGGTTCGGTGATCGCGAGCGAACCGATCTTCTCGCCGGCGAGCGTGGGCCGCACCCAGCGGTCGATCTGCCGCGGATCGCCCGCCGCGATCAGGTGCGGCAGCGCGATTCCGCACGTGAACAGCGACGCGAACAGCCCGCCGGACGCCCCGGCCTGGTGCATCTCCTCGCAGATCAGGACCGCGTCGACCAGGTCACCGCCGTCGCCGCCGACCTCCTCCGGGAATCCGGCGCCGAGCAGGCCCAGCGCGCCGGCCTTACGGTGCAGCTCGCGCGGGATCTCGCCGCCGCGCTCCCAGTCGCCGAGGTGCGGCAGGATCTCCTGCTCGACGAAGCCGCGGACGGTCTTGCGCAGCTGCTGCCGCTCGGGGGTGTCCCACACGGTCATGCGTGTCCTTCCTGAAGTTCGTCGGCGTAACTGGGGACCAGGCCGGTCGGGATCTCGATGTGCCGGGACCGGAGCCACTCGCCGAGCCCCTTGGCCTGCGGGTCGAACCGGGCCTGCGACGCGACCCCGCGGCCGAGGATGCCCTCGATGACGAAGTTGACGGCCCGCAGGTTCGGCAGCACGTGCCGCGTGACCTCGAGCGACTTCGCCTCGGGCAGCATCCTTTTCAACTCGTCGACGGTGAGCGCGTGGACCAGCCACCGCCACTGCTCGTCGGTGCGCACCCACACCCCCACGTTGGCGTTACCGCCCTTGTCGCCGCTGCGGGCGGCCGCGACCGCGCCGAGCGGAACCGTGACCGCGTCGTCGGCGGTGAGCGGCTGCGGCAGTGACGGTTCGGGTAGATACCCGAGCGCACGGGTGTCGGCACTCGGGGCAATGTCGACGCGACTACCGTCGGGCAGCACCGCGACGTGCGGCACCTGGTCGGCGTCGACGTACCCGGGCGTGAACACCGCGTACGGCTGCCCGTTCGACGGCGGCGCGGTGAGCGTGAATCCGGGGTAGCTGGCGAGCGCGAGTTCGACGGCCACCGACGAGAACGCGCGGCCGACGACGTTCGGGTCGGTGTCGCGGACCGTGCAGCGCAGCAACGCGCTCGCGGCCTCCTCGGTGTCGGCGTCGGGGTGGTCGGTGCGCGCGAGCGTCCACTCGAGTTCCTGCGGCTTGTCCGTGAGCCACGAATCCATCTGCCGTCGAACCAGTTCCGCCTTGGCCTCGATGTCGAGCCCGGTGAGCACGAACGTCGCCTCGTTGCGGAATCCGGCGAGCGCATTGAGCGACACCTTGTACTGCGGCGGCGGCGCCTCCCCGGTCACACCCGCGATGCGGACGCGGTCGGGGCCCGCGGCGGAGAGCTCGACGGAATCCATCCGCGCGGTCACGTCGGGATTCGCGTACCGGCCGCCGGTGATCTCGTACAGCAACTGGGCGGTGACGGTGTCGACGGTCACCGCTCCCCCGGTACCCGAGTGCTTGGTGATGACCGACGATCCGTCGGCGGCGATCTCGGCGATCGGGAACCCGGGGCGACCGAGGTCGACGATCTCGGTGAACCACGAGTAGTTGCCGCCAGTGGCCTGCGTGCCGCACTCGATCACGTGACCGGCGACCACGGCACCCGCCAGCTTGTCGAAATCGTCTCGCGCCCAGCCGAAGTGCGCCGCGGCGGGCCCGACGATCACCGACGCGTCGGTGACCCGGCCGGTGACGACGACGTCGGCGCCCGCGCCCAGGCAGTCCACGATGCCCCACGCGCCCAGGTACGCGTTGGCGGTCAGCGGCGTGGTGTCGCGGTCGAGCCCGAGCTCGGCGACCCGCGCGATCAGGTCGTCGCCCTCGACATGGGCGATCTTCGCGTTCAGCCCCAGCCGGTCGTTCACCTCGCGCAGCGTGTCTGCGAGTCCGGCCGGGTTGAGTCCGCCGGCGTTCGCGACGATTTTCACGCCCCGCTCGAGCGCCAGGCCGAGACAGTCCTCGACCTGCCGCAGGAACGTCTTCGCGTAGCCGCGCGACGGATCCTTCATGCGGTCCCGCCCGAGGATGAGCATCGTCAGCTCGGCGAGGTAGTCACCGGTCAGGTAGTCGAGTTCGCCGCCCTCGAGCATCTCGCGCATGGCCGAGATGCGGTCGCCGTAGAAACCCGAGCAGTTGCCGATCCGGACGGGTGCCGGGGACACGGTCATCGCGCCGCCTCCGTCCGGTCCGCCTGCGCGGCGTCGCGGCCCGCACCGGGTGGGCCGGCGAACGCCTGCGCGATGCCGAGCCACTCCTCGGCGTCCGCACCCGTCGTCCGCAGCGCCGTGGCGTCCCGGTCGACACGCTGCGTGACGAGGAGGCAGAACTCCTCGGCCGGCCCCGTCACCCGCTGGGTCGCGTCCTCCGGACCCCACGCCCACACGGTGCCGTCGGGAGCGGCCAGTTCGACCCGGAACTCCTCGGCCGGCGGCGTGAGCTGGTGGACGCTGTACGCGAAGTCGCGGGTGCGAACACCCAGTCGCGCAATGTGCTTCAGACGGTCGGTCGCGTCGGTCGACGCCCCGAGCGCGTCGGCGACGTCGCGCCCGTGCGCCCACGTCTCCATCAGCCGAGCGGTCGCCATCGAGGCCGCACCCATCGGCGGCCCGTACCAGGGCAGCTTCGCGCCGGACGGGACCGCGAGCAGCACCTCGGCCAGCCGGTCGCGGGTCGTCCGCCAGTCGGCCAGCAGCTCGCGCGGCGGGCGCCGCGACTCGACCTCGGCGCCCTCGTCGACGAAGCCCTGCGGGTTCTTCCACGCCTCGGTGAGCTGCGCCGCGAACGCGTCCTCGTCGGTGGCCGCCATCAGTGCAGCCCGGTCGGTCCACGCGAGGTGACCGATCTGGTGCGCGACGGTCCAGCCGGCGGCCGGTGTCGGCGTCGCCCACCGATCGTCGGGCAGATCCGCGACGAGCGCGTCGAGCACCGCCCCCTCCGCGCGAAGGTCGTCGACGATCTTGTTCAAGTCAGCCACTTACCCCTCCTCGAATGATGAGACCAGCATCACATCGAGGTCGCCATAAATCAAGCGCGAGTGATTGTTTATTGGGGTGTAGGCGGACACGAACGCACTGCGCCGCAGGTCAGGCGCCGATCAGGCGCTCAGATCGGCCTCCGCGCCCCAGTCCCGACGGCCGCCGCTCAGCGACCATCCGAAGTCGGGCACGCGGGTGACGGCGTGCTGGCGCTCGATCGCGAAGTCCGTGACCGGGAGACGCTCCACCAGATCGGAATCGGCCAACATGTTCCCCACGACGCCCTGCTCGAACATCGAGAACGCGGTGTGGTTGACCGATTGGACGGCGACCTGCAGCGCCGTGAGCGCGGTGCCGTGCGGACCGAACTCGGCGAGCGTGTGACCGCCGTCGATCGTGGTACCGACCACCGCGTAGTAGTGCCAGTGCGAAGTGTTGTCCGGGTTGTGCGCGACGTCCGGCTCGACAGCCATGATCGCCCCTTCCCTACTCGAGGCTCCTGTCGCGACGATAGAACCGACCCCCGACAAGATCGGGGCGACGCGCCGACGCCAACTCGGACAACGCGAAGAGCCCCCGAGTGAACGAATCACTCGGGGGCTCCTCGACGTGCTGAGCGTCAGTGCATCATCACCGGCTGGACGTCCTCGGTCGTCGGCGTGACGCGCCGACGGGGCAGGAAGAACGCGGGGATCAGCGTGCACAGAACCAGCACGAACGCGACGGTGAACGTGTTGCCGAAGGCCTCGGCCGCCGCGCCCAGGATGTGTTCCGGCATGCCGGGGGGCTCAGTGGCCACCACCTGGTCGAAGTGCTGCGCCATGACCGTCTCGTTCGTGAGACCGCGGTCGAGGAGCTGGTTCGTCAGGATCACGGACATCGTCGCGGTGCCGATCGAACCGGCGGTCTGCTGGACGATGTTCATCAGCGTCGAACCGCGGGCGATCATCTCGTTCTTCAGCGTCACCATCGCGGCCGTCATCAGCGGCATCATGGTGCAGCCCATGCCGAGCCCCTGCACGAACAGCGAGCCGAGCAGCAGCCAGTACGGCGAGTCCGAGGACAGCTGGGTGAAGGAGAACATGCCCAGTGCGATCAGCGGCAGACCCGTCAGCACGATCTTGCCGGGACCGATCTTGTCGACCAGTCGGCCGGCGATCGGCATCGTCACCATCGCACCGATGCCCTGCGGCGCGAGCAGCAGGCCCGCGGCCAGCGTGGACTCACCGCGCACCTGGATGAAGTAGCTCGGGAACAGCAGACCCGCACCCATGAACGCGACGATGAACGTCGACGTGGTGAGCACCGCGACCGTCAGCTGCCGGTTCTTGAACAGACGCAGGTCGATCAACGGGTGATCCTTGCGCAGCGCGTGGAACACGAATCCGATGATCAGCACCAGTCCGATGCCGGCCGAGACGAGAACACGGGCCGAGGCGATGGTGCCGGTCTCCGGGATCGACGACACACCGAACAGGAACAGCGCCAGACCGGGCGAGAGCAGCAGCATGCCGACGAAGTCGAACGCCTGCGACGGGCTCGGCTTGTCCTTGGGCAGCAACTTGAACGCGGCCGTCAGCGCGACGATGCCGACGGGCAGGTTGATGAGGAAGATCCAGTGCCAGCTGGCGGCGTCGATCAGCCAGCCACCCAGGATCGGACCGCAGATCGGGCCCAGCAGCATCGGGATACCGAGGACCGCCATGACGCGGCCGACACGCTCCGGACCCGCCGCGCGGGTCATGATCGTCATGCCGAGCGGCATCAGCATGCCGCCACCGAAGCCCTGGATCACGCGGAACGCGATGAGCGACTCGATGTTCCAGGCGAAGGCACACAGCACGGAACCCACCACGAAGAGCACGAGTGCCGACATGTACAGCCGCTTGGTGCCGAACCGGTCGGCCGCCCAGCCCGTGATCGGGATGACGGTGGCCAGTGCCAGCGTGTAGGCGGTCATCGTCCAGGCGACGACTGCATAGGTGGTATCGAACGTTTCGATGAACGTCGGCACCGCGACACTGACCACGGTGACGTCGAGGATGGACATGATGGCACCGAGCACCACCACGGAGGCGATCTTGAGGACCGCGCCGTCGATCTTGTCCGACTCGGGGGCCCCGGGTTGGGGTCCGGTCGTCGAGTTGGGCGTCGTCATGTACAGAATTCCTGACCTCGGGCCCGCAGGGCGTCGCCTGCGAGTATCGGTTGAAGGGCCTCGAGCAACCGCCCGCGATCCGGCTGATCCAACCGTCCCGCGAATGCACGGAGCTCGTCACGCTTGTCTTCGAGATGACGGGAGACCAGGGTTCGCCCGGACTCCGTCAGCGAGACCCGTTTGATCCGGCGATCTCCGGGGTCCTCACGGCGCAGTACCAATTCCTGGCACACCAACTGGTCGATGTTCCGACCGGCCGCAGCCACCGACATCCGAAGACACTCGGCGACCTCGTTGATCGCGATCGGCTCCCCGTGCTGCGCCAGCACGAAGAGCGCGCGAACCTGCGAGAAGGACAGGTCCATCGCGACGAGGGTGTCCATCGACTCGGACTCCCCCATGCCCAGGAGACGCATGATGAACTCCTCGAGCGCGTCGTAGACCTCATCTGGAGTCACATCTGCCACGAACGGAAATAGTAGCGACTGCGCAACTATTGCAACAACGCAAGGATGCTCGGTCCCCACCCGGATTCGCGACTCGTCCACGACACCACGAGCCCCGGACCTGCAGCAACAGATTTTCCGCGCAGGAGGGGCTCAGGTGATGAGGAACACACTCACTCCTGGACGAGGACGGCCTTTCCGAGGACGCGCCCCGCCTCGAGGTCCGCGAGCGCCTCGGCGGCGGCCGCGAGCGGATAACGCGCGGTCACGATCGGACGCAGCCCCGCCCGCACGTGCTTCACCAGAGCGGCGTGCGTCTCCGCGAGCGCCGACGGTTCGGTCCGCAGGAACTCACCCCACGCGGCCCCGACGACGCTGATGTTCCGGAACAGGACCCGGTTGACCTTGATCGACGGGATGCCCCCGCCCGCGAATCCGATCACCAGCAACCGGCCCTCCGGCGCGAGCGCACGGACCGCGTCGTCGAACGCGTCGCCGCCGACCGGATCGACCACCACATCGGCTCCGCGCCCACCGGTGAGCTCACGCACCCGGGTCGCCCATCCGTCGGTGAGGCGCACGACGTCGTCGGCGCCGATCTCGCGCAGGAAGTCGTCGGCGCCGTCGCGGCGCACCACCGCGATCACCCGCGCGCCGTGCGCCTTCGCCAGTTGGATCGCCGACGTCCCGACACCGCCCGCCGCACCGAGGATCGCGACGGTCTCCCCCGCCTGCAGCCGGGCCCGGCGACCCAGCGCGAACTCCATGGTCTGGTAGTTGATGATGAGCGACGCGGCCTCGTCGAATCCCAGCTCGTCCGGGATCGGCAGCACCAGCGCCGGATGGACCGCGACCTGCTCGGCGTAACCACCGAGGCTCGACACGGCGAGCACTCGCTGCCCCGGTTCGAATCCACTGGCCTCCGGGGCGCTGACGACGACGCCGGCGATCTCGGTGCCCGGCACGAACGGCGGTTCTGGACGCAGCTGGTACTTGCCGTAGCTGATGAGCAGGTCCGGGAAGCACACGCCGCTGGCCTTCACGTCGATCAGGACCAGGCTGGTCGCGTCCGGTTCGGGCACGTCCTGCACCACCATCGACGACGGCCCCGCCAGTTCCGTGACCACCACTGCGCGCACTTCCCACCTCCGAATCCGCAGGGCCCGAATGCCCCCTGCAGTGACGCTACCCGGCGAACAGGCCTCGACGCTTGCGGCCGACCGCCACCATCTCGGCCGTCTCGGTCATCTTCACGCGCGGCCGCCCCGAGGCCAGTCCCCGGCTGCGTTCCGCGCGATCGATCGCGTCCCAGCCGCGGCGGGAGATCCGCTCGGGCTGACGGCGCGCCAGCAGTTTGCCGAGTTCCCTGCGCCCGCCGGCCGGTGTCGGCAGGCGCCGCGCCTCGAAGTCCTCGACGATCCGGGCCACCGTCTCCCGGGCGCACGTCTTGTTGGTGCCGATGACGCCGGTGGGGCCCCGCTTGATCCACCCGGTCACGTACACACCGTCGAGCGGTTCCCCCGCCCCGACGACGACACGACCGCGATCGTTCGGGATCACCCCCCGGCGGTCGTCGAACGGAACACCGGCGAGCGGCCGGCCGCGGTAGCCGATCGATCGCAGCACCAGGGACGTGTCGATGCGCTCGGCGTCGTCGGTGGGATGCGCCGTAAGGCCGCCGGAGGCGTCCTCGACCAGTTCGTTCGCGACCACGGTCAGTCCGTCCACCCGGTCGGCGCCGAGGATCTCCGTCGGCGACGTCAGGTACCGGAACACGATCCGCTTGTTGCCCGGCGCCGGTGTGCGCTGCGAGAACTCCTGCGCCAGGCGCACCTTCATCACCACGGCCGGCTCGACGCCGCCGTCCAGCAGCGCCTGCGACGCGGGATCGAGCGCCGCCTCGGCCGGGTCGATCACGACGTCGACACCCGGCAGGTCGCCGAGGGCCAGGAACTCGGGGTTGGTGTACGCGGCCTGCGCGGGACCGCGCCGTCCGAGCAGCACCACCTCACGAATATTGCTGCGCCGCAACGCCTCGAGCGCATGGTCGGCAATGTCCGTCTTGGCGAGATCGTCCGGGTCCGCCGTGAGGATGCGGGCGACGTCGAGCGCGACGTTGCCGTTGCCGACGATGACGGCCCGCTCACCCGAGAGGTCGAACGTGCGATCCGCGTAGTCGGGGTGCCCGTTGTACCAGGCCACGAACTCGGTCGCGGCGTGGCTGCCGGGCAGGTCCTCGCCGGGAATCCCGAGCGCGCGGTCGCTCGACGCGCCGACCGCGTAGATCACCGCGTGGTGATGGGCCAGCAGGTCGGCGTGGCTGACGTGTTGACCGACCTCGACGTTGAGGTGGAACTGGAACTCGTCCCGTCCCAGGGACCAGTCGAACATCTCGGTCACCACCTTGGTGCCGGGATGGTCCGGCGCGACACCCGCACGCACCAGCCCCCACGGCGTAGGCAGCTTCTCGAACATCTCGACCTCGACGTCGGACCGCTTGAGCAACTCCTCGGCGGCATAGCAGGCCGCCGGTCCGGCGCCGACGATCGCGACGCGCAGCGTGCCGAGGTCCCGGACCGGCGGGGTGGCGGGCGTCAGCGGGATCCAGCCCGGCTGCAGCGGGTGCCGCGTGTAGTAGTCGGCGTTGATCTCCCGGTACCGCTCGAGCGACGCGGTCAGCTGATCCTCGGGGAAGATCGCGCCGACCGGGCAGGCGTCGACGCACGCACCGCAGTCGATGCACGTCTGCGGCTCGATGTAGAGCATCTCCGTGGTCGCGAACTCCGCTTCCTCCGGTGTCGGGTGGATGCAGTTCACGGGGCACGCCGAGACGCAACTCGCGTCGTTGCAGCACGCCTGGGTGATGACGTAGGCCATTTCGATTCCCGCCCTTCGCGCGCCCGGACGTGATGCACGCCCGACCACCGCGCCGATGTGACAGCCTTCATGTTACCTAGAGTTACAGCTACAGGACTGTACTTGGCGCCCATCGGCGAAACAAGCATCGTCTGCGGGAATTGGGTGCCGGCTCGTCGACGACCTGCCACAATCGCTGGCGACAACCGCCGAACCGAGGGATCACCGTGGCTTCCGAGCAGATCGCCCCCGCAACGCAGATCGTCACCGCACCGCACGTCCTGGCACCGGCACCGCCGCCCGAACTGTGCTTCGAGACCGCGCGCCCCATCCGCACCGCGGACGTGGACAGCGCGTATCGCCTGCGCCTCGACGGCGTCGCCCGCTACCTGCAGGACATCGGCAGCGACAACGTCACCGCCTTCGGGTTCGACGACACCGACCCGTTGTGGGTCGTGCGCCGCACCGTGATCGACGTGCACCGGCCCGCCGTCTGGCCGGACCGGATCCGACTACGCCGCTGGTGTTCCGCGCATTCGACCCGGTGGTCGGCGATGCGGGTGCAGCTGACGAGCGACGAGGACGCGCTGATCGAGACCGAGGGATTCTGGATCAACATCGGCACCGACACCGGCATGCCGGCACGGATCAGCGACGGCATGCTCGAGAGCCTGGCGCGCACCACCGACGAGCACCGACTCCGCTGGAAGCCGTGGCTGTCGGCGACGCCACCCGCGTCGGAGGACTGGGAGGAGCAGGAAGTCGGGGACCGCACGTTCCACCTGCGGACCACGGACATCGACCCGTTCAACCACGTCAACAACGCCACCTACTGGCACGCGGTCGAGGAATACCTGGCCGACCGGCCGGACCTTCGCGAGGTACCGCACCGGGCCGTCGTCGAGCACCTGAGCCCGATCTTCGCCCGCGACCACGTCCGGATCCGCACGTTCGCGGACGGCACGTCGCTGCTGCTGTGGTTCCTCGTCGAGGGAGAAGTCCGTGCGGTCGCGCGAGTCGAGAAGCTGTAGCTAGAACACCTTCTTCGCGACGACGGCGAGACCCGCGACGATCAGCGTCACCAGCAGCGCCGTCCCGAACCCGGTGAGCCACCACAGGACACCGAACACGACGATGGCCGGCGCCGCGACGATCAGTGCGATCGTCGGACTCTCGCGAACGACCTCGAGCGCGCTCTCGGCCTTGACCCGGTCGATCTTCTTCCCAGCCATTTTTCCCTCATCTCGCCCGACTTGTCCGATTAGCCCGACTCGGTCTCAGGGTACGCAGTGGTACACCACCCAGCATGCACGAAGGTCCCGCCCCCGGGTGGGGACGGGACCTTCGTGTCGGACATTCCTACCGGTTACCGGTAGTGCCGACTAGCGGTAATCGCTGCCGAAACCGTAGTCGTCCAGCGGAACAGCGGCGCCGGTGCCGGTGCCGAAGCCCTCCGGGCTGTAGTACTGGTCGTCGTAAGACGGAACCGCGTACGCAGCCGCGCGAGCCTCCTCGGTGGGCTGAACCTGGATGTTCCGGTACCGGTTGATGCCGGTGCCGGCCGGGATCAGCTTGCCGATGATCACGTTCTCCTTCAGACCGATCAGCTTGTCCGAGCGGCAGTTGATCGCCGCATCGGTCAGCACTCGAGTGGTCTCCTGGAAGGACGCGGCCGACAGCCACGAGTCGGTCGCCAGCGACGCCTTGGTGATACCCATCAGCACCGGACGGCCGGCCGCGGGCTCGCCACCCTCGGCGACGACGCGACGGTTGGACGCCTCGAACTCCGCGCGCTCGACCAGCGAGCCGGGCAGGAACTCCGTCGCACCCGAGTCGATGATCGTGACGCGGCGCAGCATCTGGCGCACGATGACCTCGATGTGCTTGTCGTGGATCGACACACCCTGGCTCCGGTACACCTCCTGGACCTCGTTGACGAGGTGGATCTGCACCTGACGGGGGCCCATGACACGCAGCACCTCGTGCGGGTCGGCAGCACCTTCCATGAGCTGCTGACCGACGTCGACGTGGTCACCGTCCGCCAGCAGGCGCTCGGAGCCGTCGTCGTGCTTGAACACGCGCAGACGCTGACGCTTCGAGAGCTTGTCGTAGACAACCTCTTCGCCACCGTCGTCCGGGACGATGGTGATCTTGTAGAAGCGCTCGCCGTCCTCGAGCTGCACCCGGCCGGAGACGTCCGCGATGGGCGCCTTGCCCTTCGGGACACGGGCCTCGAACAGCTCCTGGACACGCGGCAGACCACCGGTGATGTCGGCCGCGCCGGCCGCACCACCCTGGTGGAACGTACGCATCGTCAGCTGGGTACCGGGCTCACCGATCGACTGCGCGGCAACGATACCGACGGCCTCGCCGATGTCGACGAGCTTGCCGGTGGCCATCGAGCGGCCGTAGCACGTGGCACACACACCGGTCGCCGTGGTGCAGGTGAGCACCGAGCGAACCTTGACCTGCGTGACACCCGCTGCGAGCAGCGCGTCGATCGCCGGATCGCCCAGGTCGTGGCCACGCTCGACGATGACGTTGCCGTTCTCGTCGACCGCGTCCGCGGCGAGGGTGCGGGCGTACGTCGAGGTCTCGACGTGCGCGTCGCGGATGATCGTGCCGTCGGCCTGCTTCTCCGCGATGTGCGTGATGATGCCGCGCTCGGTGCCACAGTCGACCTCGCGGACGATGACGTCCTGCGAGACGTCCACCAGACGACGGGTCAGGTAGCCCGAGTCGGCGGTGCGGAGTGCGGTATCGGCCAGACCCTTACGAGCACCGTGCGTGTTGATGAAGTACTCGAGAACCGTCAGGCCCTCCTTGAAGGAGGACTTGATCGGACGCGGGATGAACTCACCCTTCGGGTTCGTCACCAGGCCCTTCATACCGGCGAGCGAGCGAACCTGAGTCATGTTGCCGGCCGCGCCGGACTTCACGATCATCGGGATCGGGTTGTCGTCGGGGAAGTGGGCCTCCATGGCCTTACCGACCTCGTCGGTGGCCTCGGACCAGATCTTCACCAGGGCGCTGTTGCGCTCGGCGTGGTTGAGAGCACCGCGCTGGTACTTCTTCTCGATCTGGTCGGCCTGCGCCTCGAACTGCTCCATGATCTGGGGCTTCTCCGGCGGCACGAGGACGTCGGAGATCGAGACCGTCACGCCGGAACGGGTGGCCCAGTAGAAGCCGGTGTCCTTCAGCTTGTCGACGGTCTGCGCGACCACGATCATCGGGTAACGCTCGGCGAGATCGTTGATGATCGTCGCCTGACGCTTCTTCGGCATCTGCTCGTTGATGAACGGGTAGTCCGCCGGGAGCAGATCGTTGAACATGACGCGGCCGAGAGTCGTCTCGGTGATCCAGGCGTCGCCGTAGTTCCAGCCCTCGGGGAACAGCTCCGCCTCGACCTCACGCGGCGGACGCTGATGCGTCAGACGCACCTTGATACCCGCCTGCACGGACAGCACGCCACGGTCGACGGCCATCTGGGCCTCGGCCGGGGACGAGTACACGCCGTGCTCCGCCTGACCGTCGGTGGCCGGCTTGTACTCGCCGATCGCACCGTCGACCTGACGGGTCAGGTGGAACAGACCCGTCACCATGTCCAGACGCGGCATGGCGAGCGGACGGCCCGATGCCGGCGACAGGATGTTGTTCGACGACAGCATCAGGATGCGGGCCTCGGCCTGCGCCTCTGCCGACAGCGGCAGGTGCACGGCCATCTGGTCACCGTCGAAGTCGGCGTTGAACGCCTCACAGACGAGCGGGTGCAGCTGGATGGCCTTGCCCTCGACGAGCTGCGGCTCGAAAGCCTGGATGCCGAGGCGGTGCAGCGTAGGTGCACGGTTCAGCAGCACCGGGTGCTCGTTGATGACCTCTTCGAGGACGTCCCACACCTGCGGACGCTGACGCTCGACCATGCGCTTCGCGGACTTGATGTTCTGCGCGTGGTTGAGGTCGACCAGACGCTTCATGACGAACGGCTTGAACAGCTCGAGCGCCATCAGCTTCGGCAGACCGCACTGGTGCAGCTTGAGCTGCGGACCGACGACGATGACCGAACGACCCGAGTAGTCGACGCGCTTACCGAGCAGGTTCTGACGGAAGCGGCCCTGCTTGCCCTTGAGCAGATCGGACAGCGACTTCAGCGGACGGTTACCCGGACCGGTGACCGGACGACCGCGGCGGCCGTTGTCGAACAGCGCGTCGACGGACTCCTGCAGCATCCGCTTCTCGTTGTTGACGATGATCTCGGGAGCCCCGAGGTCGATCAGTCGCTTGAGGCGGTTGTTGCGGTTGATGACGCGGCGGTACAGGTCGTTCAGGTCGGACGTCGCGAAACGGCCACCGTCGAGCTGGACCATCGGACGCAGCTCCGGCGGGATCACCGGGACGGCGTCGAGGACCATGCCCATGGGCGAGTTGCCCGACTGCTGGAACGCGGCGACGACCTTCAGACGCTTGAGGGCGCGCAGCTTCTTCTGACCCTTGCCGCTGCGGATGGTCTCGCGCAGGGACTCGGCCTCGGCCTCGATGTCGAAGTTGCGCATGAGGATCTGGATGGACTCCGCGCCCATCGCGCCCGTGAAGTACTCGCCGTAACGGTCGACGATCTCGCGGTACAGACCCTCGTCCACGATGAGCTGCTTGACGCTCAGCTTGGTGAAGGTGTTCCAGATCTCATCGAGCCGGTCCAGCTCACGCTGGGCACGGTCACGGAGCTGACGCATCTCGCGCTCGCCGCCGTCCTTGACCTTGCGGCGGACGTCGGACTTGGCACCCTCGGCCTCGAGCTCGGCGATGTCCGCTTCGAGCTTCTGGGCGCGGGCCTCGAGATCGGCGTCGCGCTGGTCGGCGACGGTCTTCTTCTCGACCTCCATCTCGGCTTCGAGCGTGGAGAGCTCGTTGTGACGCAGCTCCTCGTCGACACCGACGATGACGTAGGCGGCGAAGTAGATGATCTTCTCGAGATCCTTCGGAGCCAGGTCGAGCAGGTAACCGAGGCGGCTCGGCACACCCTTGAAGTACCAGATGTGGGTCACGGGAGCCGCGAGCTCGATGTGGCCCATGCGCTCACGACGCACCTTGGCGCGCGTCACCTCGACGCCGCAGCGCTCACAGATGATGCCCTTGAAGCGGACACGCTTGTACTTACCGCAGTAGCACTCCCAGTCCCGGGTGGGGCCGAAGATCTTCTCGCAGAAGAGGCCGTCCTTCTCGGGCTTGAGCGTGCGGTAGTTGATGGTCTCCGGCTTCTTGACCTCGCCGTAGGACCAGTTGCGGATGTCCTCCGCGGTCGCGAGACCGATGCGGAGTTCATCGAAGAAGTTGACGTCGAGCACGTAACTTCCTTTCCCCAGAGGGATTGTGGATCAGCGGGTGAGATCCGCTTCTCCTGACTGCCAATTCAAATGTGCTCTAGCGCCCCCGGGCTGCGACGGATCACAGCCCGGGGACCGAAAACTAGTTCGCGAGATCGTCCACGGTCGCGGCCTCGTTCCGGGACAGGTTGATGCCCAGGTTCGCGGCGGCACGCTCGAGGTCCTCGTCGTCGCCGTCCGCCATCGCGATGGCCGCGCCGTCCGAGGACAGCACCTCCACGTTGAGGCAGAGCGACTGGAGCTCCTTGAGGAGCACCTTGAAGGACTCGGGAATGCCCGGCTCGGGGATGTTCTCGCCCTTGACGATGGCCTCGTACACCTTCACGCGGCCGACCACGTCGTCCGACTTGATGGTGAGCAGCTCCTGCAGGGTGTAGGCGGCGCCGTACGCCTGCATCGCCCAGCACTCCATCTCACCGAAGCGCTGGCCACCGAACTGGGCCTTACCGCCGAGCGGCTGCTGGGTGATCATCGAGTACGGACCGGTCGAACGCGCGTGGATCTTGTCGTCGACCAGGTGGTGCAGCTTGATGATGTACATGTAGCCGACCGACACCGGGTACGGGAACGGCTCGCCGGAGCGACCGTCGAACAGCGTCGCCTTGCCGTCCGACCCGACCATCTGCTCACCGTCACGGTTCGGCAGCGTCGCACCGAGCAGACCGGTGAGCTCGTCCTCCTTGGCACCGTCGAACACCGGGGTGGCGATGTTCGAGTCGGCCGGCGCGGACAGCATCTCCTCGGGCAGGTTCTGCGCCCACTCGGGACGCGTGCCGTCGGCAGCGATCTGCACGTTCCAGCCGGTCTTGCCGATCCAGCCGAGGTGCGTCTCGAGCACCTGGCCGATGTTCATACGACGCGGAACACCGTGGGTGTTCAGGATGATGTCGACCGGGGTGCCGTCGGGCAGGAACGGCATGTCCTCCTGCGGGAGGATCTTGCCGATGACGCCCTTGTTGCCGTGGCGGCCGGCGAGCTTGTCGCCGTCCTGGATCTTGCGCTTCTGGGCAACGTAGACGCGAACCAGCTCGTTGACGCCCGGAGGCAGATCGTCGTCGTCCTCGCGCGAGAACACGCGGATGCCGATGACCTTGCCGGACTCACCGTGCGGCACCTTCAGGGAGGTGTCGCGAACCTCGCGGGCCTTCTCACCGAAGATCGCGCGCAGCAGCCGCTCCTCCGGGGTCAGCTCGGTCTCACCCTTCGGGGTGACCTTGCCGACCAGGATGTCGCCGTCGCGGACCTCGGCACCGATGCGGACGATGCCGCGCTCGTCGAGGTCAGCCAGCACCTCGTCGGAGACGTTCGGGATGTCCCGGGTGATCTCCTCGGCACCGAGCTTGGTGTCGCGGGCGTCGATCTCGTGCTCCTCGATGTGGATCGAGGTGAGCACGTCCTCCTCCACGAGGCGCTGCGACAGGATGATCGCGTCCTCGTAGTTGTGGCCCTCCCACGGCATGATCGCCACGAGCAGGTTCTTGCCGAGCGCCATCTCACCGTTCTCGGTGCAGGGGCCGTCGGCGAGGACCTGGCCGGCCTCGACGCGCTGGCCCTCGTCCACGATCGGACGCTGGTTGGCGCACGTGCCCTGGTTGGAGCGCGCGAACTTGCGCAGACGGTACGTCTTGCGGCTGGCGTCGTCGGCCATGACGGTGACGTAGTCGGAGGAGACCTCCTCGACGACGCCGCTCTTCTCGGTGACGATGACGTCGCCGGCGTCGACCGCGGCACGCAGCTCCATGCCGGTACCGACCAGCGGGGACTCGCTGCGGACCAGCGGCACCGCCTGACGCTGCATGTTCGCACCCATGAGGGCACGGTTGGCGTCGTCGTGCTCGAGGAACGGAATCATCGCGGTCGCGACGGAGACCATCTGGCGCGGCGAGACGTCCATGTAGTCGACGTCCGAGGACGAGACGAACTCGACCTCGCCGCCCTTACGGCGAACCAGGACGCGATCCTCGACGAAGTGACCGGCGGAGTCGACCGGCGAGTTGGCCTGCGCCACGACGTGGCGGTCCTCCTCGTCCGCGGTCAGGTAGTCCACCTGGTCGGTGACCTGGCCGTCGACGACCTTGCGGTACGGCGTCTCGATGAAGCCGAACGGGTTGACCCGCGCGTACACCGAGAGCGAGCCGATCAGGCCGATGTTCGGGCCTTCAGGGGTCTCGATGGGGCACATGCGGCCGTAGTGCGACGAGTGGACGTCTCGCACCTCGAGGCCGGCGCGCTCACGCGACAGACCGCCCGGGCCCAGCGCCGACAGACGACGCTTGTGGGTCAGACCCGACAGCGGGTTGTTCTGGTCCATGAACTGCGACAGCTGGGAGGTTCCGAAGAACTCCTTGATCGCGGCGACGACCGGGCGGATGTTGATCAGGGTCTGCGGCGTGATCGCCTCGACGTCCTGGGTCGTCATGCGCTCGCGGACAACGCGCTCCATGCGGGACAGGCCCACGCGGATCTGGTTCTGGATGAGCTCGCCCACGGTGCGCAGACGACGGTTACCGAAGTGGTCGATGTCGTCGACCTCGACGGGAACCTCGACGCCCTCCGGAGCGGTCATCGTGGTGTCGCCGGCGTGCAGACGCACCAGGTACTCGATCGTGGCGACGATGTCTTCCTCGGTGAGGGTCGACGCCTCGATCGGCAGGCCGGTGTTCAGGCCCAGCTTCTTGTTGATCTTGTAGCGGCCCACGCGAGCGAGGTCGTAGCGCTTGTCCTTGAAGAACAGGTTCTCCAGGAGGGTCTGCGCGCTCTCCTTCGTCGGCGGCTCACCCGGACGCAGCTTGCGGTAGATGTCGAGCAGCGCCTCGTCGGTGCCGGCGGTGTTGTCCTTCTCGAGCGTCGACATCATGATCTCGGAGAAACCGAAACGCTGAGTGATCTGCTCGGTGGTCCAACCCAGCGCCTTGAGCAGCACGGTAACCGGCTGACGGCGCTTGCGGTCGATACGGACACCCACGGTGTCGCGCTTGTCGACGTCGAACTCGAGCCACGCACCACGGCCCGGGATGACCTTGACGCTGTGCAGGGTCTTCTCGGTGCTCTTGTCGATCGAATCGTCGAAGTACACGCCCGGCGAGCGGACGAGCTGCGAGACGACGACGCGCTCGGTGCCGTTGATGATGAACGTGCCCTTGTCGGTCATCATCGGGAAGTCACCCATGAAGACCGTCTGGCTCTTGATCTCACCGGTGTTGTTGTTGATGAACTCCGCGGTGACGAACAGCGGCGCCGCGTAGGTCATGTCCTTGTCTTTGCACTCGTCGACCGAGGCCTTGACCTCGTCGAAGCGAGGGTCGGAGAAGGACAGGGACATCGACCCCGAGAAATCCTCGATCGGCGAAAGCTCGGCCAGGATCTCGTCGAGACCACCCTGGACCGCTCCGTCGCCACGCGCGGCTGCGCGCTCACGCCAGCCCTGCGAGCCGATCAACCATTCGAACGAATCAGTCTGTAGATCGAGGAGCCCTGGCACCTCGAGGGGCTCGCGAATCTTCGCGAACGAAACCCTCCTGGGGGCTCCGGGGATTCCGGCAACTGCCTTGGTCTGGCTAGAGACTGCCAAGATGCGTCCTTCCAGCACCTCACGCGGGCCGCTCTTGCTGGTGCGACCGCCGCTGTATCTGCTTCTTCATGTGGGGCGAATTCGCTGGTCACAACCCGAACGAATCCTCGCCACAGGAGCAGGAAGCGGATCACTTCGCGGCAGTGAGGTCGAGAGGTGGACAGGAGGCAGCCAGCGCAACGTCCAAAAGTACACCCAAACTCAGTAGATGTCGAGCCGGGCAGCAGAAAGGACACCCGGGATGGGTGCCGCACGCGGGAGACCGCGTGAATGTTCACGCATAGAGTGACGCGTGATCATCGTCGCGTCAAGCCTAGTCCCGGTGTTTCGACTCGCAATGCTCGTCGGGAGCACCGGGAAGATTCGGGACCGTGAGCGTCGGGCGACAGCAAGGCGCTGACCGATCTGTCGAGCGCCCGACTACTGATCCGCAATGTCAGACAATAGCCACACGTCGTCCACTTTTTCCATCCGAACGATCAACGGGCCCGACGCACTGTCCTGTGCGACACCGTTCGCCTCGGCACTGACGGTCATATTCACGATCAATTCGGCCCGGTCGCGGTCCAGAACCTTGACCCCGACATCGCTCAGCTCGACTGTGGTGCTGGTGCCGGACTGCTTGACCGCCGACACCGTCGGATCGACCGTCTTGTCGAACTCGGCCCGCATGTTCTCCGTCAGCACGCCCCGAGCCCGGTCCGGGTACTGGTCGATGGAGTCCGGGGCGTACGCGTACAGCGTGGTCAGGGCAGTCCGCGTCGCGTCCGTCACCTCCGAGGTCGCGGCGATGTCGACGTAGGCGGTGTTGCTCGCCTGCGCTCCCGGCCGGAACGCGGCGACGACCGCGAACGCCGCCGCCACCACCGCGACCCCACCCAGGACCGCGACGAGCCGCCAGCCGAGCCGGCCTTCCCGCGCGGCAGGGGCGTCCTCGACGACGGGGCTCGGGTCGACGACCGCAGCTTCCGCCTCCGTCGCCATCGTCTCGACCTCCGACACCTCGACCGGCGCAGACTCCACCGGCGCAGACTCGACCGGTGTCGGCTCGTCGACGACGGCGGCACCCGGCGCCGAACCCGCGTCGGTCCCGGGGCGCCCCGAGGCACCGGCGATCTTCGGTCGCCGCTGCGGCGTGTTCAACCTCGTGTTACGACGAATGGGAGGCACTGGAGAACTCCTTCCAACGGGCAGCGACGTCACCGCGGGGGGACGTCGACCCGGAACGGGCGGGGCAGGCGGGCGCTACTGGCCACCGGCGTCGGGCGCGGGCGTGGCCGATCCGGCGTTCGGATCCGCCGGCGGGGTCGGTGCGGGCGCCTGTGCGGGCGCCTTCGCGGGAGACTCGTCGAGCACCGCAGCATTGCCGAGGTTCACGGACTTCGACGCCCGCCAGACGCCGTCGTCGCCCTCGTCCATGGTCAGACGCATGGTCACCCGCACCTTGCGGGACGACTGGTCAGGCCACGTCGTCGTCGTGGCGAGGACGACGAGCGCGTCGGCCGTGCCGTCGTCGGTGTTCAGCGACGTCAGCGTCGCGCCCAGCACCTCGGCGGTGCTGCGGGCGCCGGTCTGCTTCGTCTGCTGCGCGAGCTGGTCCTTCGTCGAGTTCAGGTCGTCGACCAGGCCGCCTGTGATCGACGACTCGATGTTCGCGAACGACTGGTCGAGGTTGTCGGCGTCGAACGAGTTGAGGTTGATCGCCGCCTGGCGGGCGTCGGACAGCACCGACTCGCGGGCGTCCGCCTTGGGCTTCTCCACGAACGCGGCCTGCGCCCATCCGACACCGAACCAGCCGGCCGCCACGACGGCGCCGACGAGGAGAACGACCACCGCAACGGTTGCCGCGACGAGGGTCTTGCTGTTCTTGGTCGTGGTGTCCGTCACGCGGCAACCTTACTCTCGGGTAACGAATGCTCGCCGACCGCTACCGGGCCGGCACGACGCCCATCAGGGTCGCGAGCTGGGTGGCGATCGGGTTCAGATTCAACTTGTCGGGATCGGTCTTGGGGGTGCTGTCCCACGGCTGCGGGGTCCGCGGATCGGCGTAGACGATGCGTTCGGCGCTGCGGACGCCGGTCGGGTTGCCCTGCTCGACCGCGCACCGCACCTTCGTGTTGAACGGGAAGTCGTCGACGGTGTCGTCGAAGCTCGGGTTCTGGGCCTTCATCTGCGCGAGGATCTCCTGGGTGCCCTCGTAGCCCGGCGTGCACGGCACCGGATTGTTGGTCTCGAGCACCAGCCCGAAGTGGATGGTGCCGTCGCCGGGCGCGACGTCCGACGCACCCGCCGACAGGGCCGGCAGGAACTGGAACAGCGGCTGCAGCGCGACCGATCGGGGCGCGAGCGTGGTCAGCGTCGTGTTCAGGTTCGTCAGATTCGTGGTCAGGGCGTCGCCGCTGTTCGCCACGACCTTGCCGACCGTGTCGCTGGCGTCGGCCCCGGTGCCGATCAGCCGGCGGACGTCGGGGTCGCTCGACTTCAGCTGCGCGGCGACCTGCTGGAGGCCGTCGCTGAACTGACGGATCGCGCCGGACTGGTCGGCCTGGGTGTCGAACACCGTCCGGCCGTCGCTGACGAGCGCGAGCGTCTGCGGCAGCGCCTCGTTCGCGGTCGCGGTGAACCGGCCGAGCGAATCGACCAGGACCTGCAGGTCCTCCCCCTTGCCGGTGAGCGCCTTGCCCAGCTCCACGACGGTGGTGTGCAGCGCATCGGTGGGCACCGACCGCGCGAGACTGTCGACACTTCCGATCAGGTCCTCGACCGGAATCGGCGTCGACGTGTTCGGCTGGGTGATCACCGAGCCGTCGGTGAGGTAGGGACCCTCGTCGGTGTCCGGCTGCAGGTCCACGTACTGCTCACCGATCGCGGACCGGTTGGCGACGACGGCCTTCGCCGACGCCGGGATCTTCGGCGCTCCGTCGTCGATCATGAGTGCGACCGACACGCCGTGCTCGGTCAGCGTGAGGTCGCCGACCCGGCCGACGGGCACCCCGCGGTACGTCACCTCGGCGTTGGTGAAGATGCCGCCGGAGTTCGCGAGCTGCGCGTCCACCTGGTACTCGCCGAACCCCAGCAGCGTGTCCAGCCGCACGTACTTGGCACCGACGTAGCTGATACCGAGTACCGCCACGACGATGAACGCCACCAACTGCCACCTGGCCAGACGCGAGACCATTACTCACCCACCCCCAGCTGCTTCAGGAACGCATCGAACGGGTTCTGCTGCGCGGTCAGCGGCGCGGACACCGGCGAGGTGCCGGGCGCCGGAACCGGATTGGGCACGATCGGCGGCAGCGGCAGCAGCGACACCGTCGGCCAGCCCGGCCGCGCGCCGTTGCCGTTGTAGTACGGGTTGCTCGGGTTCACCGGCACCGGCGGACCGTACTCCGGCGGGTAGTACGCCGGGTCCCCCTTGCCGACACCGAGGTTCGACAGGGTGTCACCGATCTGCAGGTCGATGGACAGGAACACGTTGGACATGCCGCCGTGGATCGAGGGAATGATCGAGTCCGGGAACGGGAACGTGGGCACGATCGGCGCCGACGTGATGATGTCCGGGGTGGCGTCGGCGAGCTGCTGCAGCGTCGGCCGCAATGCCCGCAGATCGGCGATCAGGTTGTCCTTCGACTCGTTGATGACGTCGGTGCCCACCTGACCGAGCCGATCCACCTGCGCGAGCATCTGCACCAGCTGCGGGCGCTGCTCGGCGAGGATGTTCACGCCCTGCGGTAGCTCGTCGAGGATCTTCTCGAGCTTGGCCGTCTGGTCGCCGACGCGGGCGCTGAGCGTGTCCAGGCCGTCCAGCGCGCGCGTGATCGAGTCGCGCTGCTCGTCGAGTCCCGCGACCAGGGTGTTGGCCTGCTCGAGCAGACCACGAACCTTCGTCTCTCGACCGTCGAGCGCCGTCTCGAGCTCCGAGACGATCGGCTGCAACTGCGCGACGCCGCCACCGTTGAGCAGCAGCGACATCGCGCCGAGCACCTGCTCGATGTCGGTGGCGTGCCGGGTGCGATCCACCGGGATCGTCGCGCCGCTCGCCAACCGCTCGGTGGACGGGTCCGCATCCGGCGCCGAGATCGCGATGAACTTCTCACCCAGCAGATTCGACTGCTGCACCTCGGCGACCGCGTTGGCCGGCAGATCGACCGACCTGTTGACCAGGGTCTCGACCTGCGCGGTCCAGCCGTCGTTCGCCACCTCGATGCTCTCGACCCGGCCCACCGGAACACCGTCGACCTTGACGGTCGACTGGGGCACGAGATCGAGCACGTCGTCGAACTCGATCTTCACGTGCATCGGATCGTTGCCGATGTCGGCGCCGCCGGGCAGCGGGACCGAGTAGATCCCACCCGAGGCGCATCCCGTCGCGGCCACCGCGAGCACGCACATTCCCGCGGCAACCACAGCCGCCCTGGTCCGCAGAGTCCTCACGGCGTGCCCCCCTGGGTTCCGCCCAGCCGCGGCGACGGCGTACCCGGGACGGTGCCCGGCACGGTGCCGCGCTGCTGGTTGTCGCCGCTCAGGATGCCGAGCGGCAGGTTCAGCGTCGGGGTCTTCACACCGGCCGTCAGCTGATCCGTGACGACCTTGCAGTTGTCGATCACCGGCTGCATCTGCCGCCCCAGCGCCTCGAACCGCGGATCACCGGGCATCAGCTTCGCCACGTCGATGAGCTTGCAGCCCAGGCCGAACGGATCCTGCAGATCCGGCAGGTCGACGCGCATCTGCAGCGTGCCCGACTCGGCGTCGTGCGCATTGACCAGATTGCTCACCGCCAACGGAATCGTCACCAGCGCCTCCGCGAGCGCGTCCCGCTGATCCGCCACCGTCCGGGTGACTGTCGTGAGCCCGTCGAGGTTCTGCGCGAGCAGATCCCGATTGTTCTCGACGAACCGGGCCACGTCGCCGAGCGCGAGCGACAGCTGGTTGAGCGCCAGCCCCAGGTTCTGCTTCTCCCCCGCCAGGAACCCGCTCAGGTCGGCCAACTGGGTGTTGAACTGGCGCACCTGCGCGTCGTTCGCGGCGAGGGCGCTCACGAACACCTGCAGGTTCTTGACGGTGTCGAAGATGTCGGCGCGAGAGTCCGACAGCGTGCGTGCCGCCGCCGAGAGCTGCGTGAACGTGTTGCCCAGCGCGTCGCCGTTGCCGTCGAGGTTCGCGGCCGCCGTGTCGACGAGGTCCGACAGCGCGCCGTCCTTGTTGGCGCCGTTCGGACCCAGCGCCTCCGACAACTGGGTGACGCTCGCGTACAGCTCGTCGACCTCTACCGGCGTCGCCGTCCGCTCCCGCGGGATGGTCGCATCGCGGCTCATCTTCTCGCCACCCGTGTAGGCCGGGGTGAGCTGGATGTAGCGGTCGGAGACGACCGACGGCGTCACCTGCGCGGCCTTCGCGTCGGCCGGGATGTCGACCCCGCGCTCGACGGTCATCGTGACCTGCACCTGGTCGCCCTGCGGGACCACCGAATCGACGCTGCCGACCTTCACGCCGAGCACGCGCACGTCGGAGCCCTCGTAGATGCCCACGGACTTGTCGAAGTAGGCGGTGATCTTGGTGGTTCCCGCGTTCTGGAACACCCACCACAGCACACCGGCGACAACGACGGCGAACGCCGCGATCAGCGCCACCGGAATCCACCTGCGGGTTCCGGCCCGAGCCTCACTCATCAGTTACCCCCCAGGGTGCGGAAGGGCTCGCGGTATCCGGGGATGTCCGGCAGCCCGGGCGGGGTCAGGTTCGTCACGACAGTGTCGAACCATCGACCGTTTCCGAGGACGTTGGCGTAGATCCGGTAGAACGGCGCCGCGTACTCGAGCGCCTTGCTCACGTTCTGCTGGTTCGCGTTGAGGATGTCGATGACGCCCTGCAACTGCGTGAGCGCCGGGGTGATCTGGGCCTCGTTGTCGGCGACCAGCCCCGTGAGCTCCCGCGACAGCGTCTGGGTGCTGGTGAGCAGCTGCCCGATGGCCTGCTGGCGGGTGTTGAGCTCCGCCAGCAAGGTGCCGCCGTTCGCGAGGATCTTCTCGAACTGCTCGTTCCGATCCGCGAGAATCTGCGACGTCTGCTTGGTCGCCTCGAACAGTTTCCCCAGCTCCTGGTCGCGCTTGGCGATCGTCTCCGACAGCCGGGCGACACCGTCGAGCGACCCACGGATCTCGTCGGGCGTTCCCGCGAACGACTGAGACAGCACCTCGAAGCTCGACGCCAGCTGCGTCGTGTCGATCTGCTCGAGCGTCGTCGCCGCGTCGCTGAACGCGTCGATCACGTCGTACGGCGACGTGGTCCGCTCGAGCGGGATCGGCGTCCGCGGGTCGAGCACCTCGGTGCCGCGCGGGTCGAGGGCGAGGTACTTCTGCCCCAGGATCGTCTTGATCTGGATCGACGCCGTCGTCTGGTCGCCCACCCACGCATCCTTGGTCTGGAACGTGACGAGCACCCGGTCACCGGCCAGGTCGATGTCGGTGACCTTGCCGATCTTCACGCCGGCCACTCGGACCTCGTTGCCCGGCTTGAGGCCCGCGGCCTCCGAGAACTCGGCGGTGTACCGATTGGCAGCGCCGACGATCGGCAGGCTGTCGAGGAAGAACGCCGACATGGTGGCGAGCAGAATCACCAGGATGCCGAGGCCTCCGGTGACCGCCGGATTGCGCTTCTTCGTCATCGGCCACCCTCCGCGTAGCAGCGGGGAGCCGCATTGGTGTAAATCGGCTGGTTGACCGTCGGCAGGTTTGTCGGCAGGTTGAGCTGCGGCGCCGTGCCCGGCCCGGCGACGATGTCGATGCCGCACAGGTAGAACTGGAACCACGACCCGTAGCTACCGGCGCGCCCCAGCTTCTCCATCTTCACCGGCAGATTCGCGAGCACCTTGTTCACATCGGCGGATCGCTCGTTGACGTGTCCGGCCAGCGTGTTGAGGCCCGCGATCGAGCCCTGGATCGACGGACGCGTCGGCACCAGGAGATCCGCGGTCGCGCTGGTGAGCTCCGAGAGCGACTGCACCGACTGCCCGATCACGCCACGGTCGGTGTTGAGCCCGCTCACCAGGCGCTCGGTGTTCACGATCAGCTGGTCGACCTGCTCGTCACGCTTGTTGACGGTGTCGAGCACCTGGTTGAGGTTGGTGATCAGCTGGCCGATCACCTTGTCCTTGTCGGCGATCGTGTTGGTCAGGGACGCGGTGTTCGCCACGAGCTCCTCGATCGTTCCGCCCTCCCCCTGGAACACCTGGATGATCTGGTACGACAGTTTGTTGACGTCGTCGGCGCTGAGCGTCTGGAACAGCGGCCGAAAGCCGTTGAACAGCGTCGTGAGGTTCACGGCCGGCTTGGTCCGGTCCAGCGGGATCGTCTCCCCCGCGTTCATCTTGTAACCCTGCTGACCGGTGCCCTGCTCGAGCGCGATGTACCGCTGCCCGACGAGGTTGCGGAACCGGATCGTCGCGGTCGTACTGGCGGGCAGCCAGTTCCGGTCGGTGACCGCGAACTCGACCTGCGCCTCGCGGTCGTCGACGATCTCGATCTTCGTCACCTGACCGACGCGGACACCGGCGATGCGGACCTCGTCCCCCTTGTTGAGTGAGGTCACGTCGGTGAACCGGGCGTTGAACCTGGTGCCCCCGGTGGAGGTGGAGTTCGAGATCGTCAAGGCGAGAAAGCCCGTCGCGATGATCGTGATCACCGCGAAGACCAGCAGTTTGACGAGCGGCGCAGCCACCCCTCGCAGCTGTCGCTTCACTTGACGCTCACCTCCTTTCCACGGAGCGCCGGGGCGCCGATCCTGGTGGTCCAGGACGGCACGTCCGCCGGGGCTGTGCCGGTCGCTTCGCCGTATACGACGGCGAGGGTGTCACGCTCGAGCTGCGAGCCCACGTACGTCACGGGCGCCGTCGCCGCCGGCATCACCGAGTACTGCGGGGCCGGAATCTCCGGGATGTTCTGGTCGCCCGCGTTCCGGGTCGGGACCTGGTACGAACCGTCGTGGATCGAACCGCCCGGGTACTGGCCGATGTCGGTGCCCAGCGGCGGCGGCTCGTAGCAACGCGGCCCACGGGTGTCGATCAGCCGCGGTTCGTCCTGGTTGGGCAGGTAGCGGCCACGGGGATTGACGAGTTCGATCGTCGCCCGCGCGCCGGGCAGGTCGGAGCCCTCGCCGGTGATTGCCCCCGACCGCCTCATCACGTCCGCGAAGTTCTTGAAGGTGCAGCCGAACGTCCCGGAGAAACGCGCCAGGATCTCGAGCGCCTCGCGCGAGTCCGCCGCGATCGAGATGAGCGAATCACGGTTGGTGGCCAGCAGATCCGCGGTGCTCGAGCCGGTCGACGTCACCGACGCCATGAGCGCGTCGATCGAACTCCGCTCCTGCACGATCGTCGCGTTGGTGGTGCGCAGGTTGTCGAGCGCATCGATCAACTGCGGAGCAGCCTCCGAGTACGTCTGGGTGAACGTCGCGAAACTCTGGAGACCCGCCTTCAGGTCCGGCATCCGGGTGTTGACGCCGGCGAAGATCGTGTCCAGCTGGTCGAGCGTGACCCCGATCTGCTCGCCGCGGCCGTCCAGTGCCTGCGACAGCGCACCCAGCGTGGACGCCAGGCTCTCCGGTGGGATGGCCTGCAGCAGCGGCAGCAGGCCATCGAGCATCTTGCCGAGTTCGACGGCGTTACCGCTCTTGTCCTGGTAGATGGTGCCGCCGGCCGCGATCGGGTTCGGGCTCGCATTCTCCGGCATGACCAGGTCGACGTACCGCTCGCCGAACAGCGTCTTCGGGAGCAGGCGGGCGGTCGCGTTCGACGGGATCAACTCGGCCTTGTCCGGTTCGATCGCCATGACCGACGTGACCTTGCCGTTGGACGTGGACGCGTCGCGCACCTCGCCGACGATGAGGCCGCGGACCTTGACGTCCGCATTGCGCGGGAGCGCGTTGCCGACGGTGTCGGTCACGAGATCGACCTTGACGACAGGCTTGAACGTCTTGTTGTAGCTGGCAATCGTGCCGCCCACGAACAGGGCGAGGACCAGGAAGAACGCGACTCCAAGGATGCGGCGGCGCAGCTTCGACGGCGTCTCGATCATCCGGCCACCCGCACCGTGGTCGTCGTGCCCCAGATCGCGAGGCTCAGGAAGAAGTCCAGGACGGCGATGGTGACGAGGGCGGTGCGCACGGCGTGGCCGACCGCGACGCCGACGCCGGCCGGGCCGCCGCGGGCGTGGAACCCGTAGTAGCAGTGGATGAGGATCAGGACGAACGCGAACACCAGCACCTTGCCGAAGGACCACAACACGTCCTCGGGCGGCAGGAACAGGTTGAAGTAGTGGTCGTACGAGCCGGTGGACTGACCGTTGAACACGGTGCTGACCACGCGCGACGCGAGGTACGCGGCGAGCAGACCGACGATGTACAGCGGGATCACCGCGACGAAGCCGGCGATCATCCGGGTCGTGACCAGGAACGGCACGCTGGGCACCGCCATCACCTCGAGCGCGTCGATCTCCTCCGAGATGCGCATCGCACCGAGCTGGGCGGTGAAACCACAGCCGACCGTGGCCGACAGCGCAAGTGCCGCGACGACCGGCGCGATCTCGCGCGTGTTGACGTACGCCGACAGGAAGCCGGTCAGTACGGAGCTGCCGATCTGGTCGAGGGCGGCGAACCCCTGCAGACCGACGACGACGCCGGTGAAGCCGGACATCATCACGATGACGCCGATGGTGCCGCCGATCACCGCGAGCGCGCCGCTGCCGAAGGTCACCTCGGCGAGCAGTCGCAGCATCTCCTTGCGGTAGCGGCGCAACGTCCGCGGCGTCCACGCGATGGCCCGCGAGTAGAACGACATCTGCTCGCCGGCGTTGTCGAGCACGTCGAGCGGTTTACGCGCCAAGCGGCGCGCCCGGATCAGTGCGTAGTCGCCGCGACCACGTGCGATCGTCATCGACTCATGCTCCCTTCGCCGGGACGACCTGCAGGTACACGGTGGTCAGGATGAGGTTCGCGAAGAACAACACCAGGAACGTGATGACGACGGCCTGGTTGACTGCCTCGCCGACGCCCTTGGGTCCGCCCTTGGGCGTGAGTCCCTTGTAGGCCGCGATGACACCCGCGATGACGCCGAAGATCGCCGCCTTGACCTCGGCGATGTACAGGTCGGGCAGCTGCGCGAGCGCCGAGAACGACGCGAGGTAGGCGCCGGGGGTGCCGCCCTGGAGGATGACGTTGAAGAAGTAGCCGCCCGCGATGCCGACGACCGAGACCAGCCCGTTGAGGAGCACCGCGACCAGCACCATCGCCAGGACCCGCGGAACGACCAGTCGCTGGATCGGATTGATGCCGAGGACCTCCATCGCGTCGATCTCCTCGCGGATCGTCCGCGAACCGAGATCGGCGGTGACCGCGGAACCCGCGGCGCCCGCGATCAACAGAGCCGTCACGATCGGACTGCCCTGCTGGATCACGGCGAGGACGCTGGCGGCACCCGTGAACGCTTCCGCACCCAACTGCTTGATCAGCGACCCGGTCTGCAACGACACGACCGCACCGAACGGGATCGCGACGAGCGCGGTCGGCAGGATCGTCACGCTCGCGATGAACCACGCCTGTTCGATGAACTCCTTGAACTGGAACGGCCGCTTGAACGTGTTACGTACGACGTCGACGAACAGTTGGACGATGTTGCCGGCCTGAGTCAACGCTCCGGTGACCGGCTTCATCATCGAAGTGCGGGTGCCCCCCATACACAGTCCCCTATCCGTGCCCGTACGTGGACTGTCCGAGTCCTCCGTCGTCGTACGTGGGGATCACCTGGGTGGCCTGATCGTCCTCCATGCTCGCGAGGATGCTCTGCTGCGCCTCGATCGGCAGCGTGTGCAGGATCTGGCGGACGCGGGCCTGTCGCCGCGCGACCGCCTGGCGGAAGGGCAGACCCGGCGTGGCCTGCATCTGCGGCACCACGCCGTAGACGTCGTCGGTGCCGCCGTGGTGATGGCCGGCGTCGACGAGCGCCTGCTCGTGCGCCATCTGGGCCTCGTCCTTCTCCTCCGACATGCCGATCGGGCCGATCTTGGAGCCGTTGAGGAACTGGTGCACGACGGGTTCGTCGCTGGTGAGCAGCACCTCGCGCGGACCGAACATGACGAGCTGCTTGCGGAACAGCATGCCCAGGTTGTCGGGCACGGTACGGGCCAGGTTGATGTTGTGCGTCACGATCAGGATCGTCGCGTCGATCTGCGAGTTGATGTCGATCAGGAGCTGGCTGAGGTATGTCGTGCGGACCGGGTCGAGACCCGAGTCCGGCTCGTCGACGAGGATGATCTGGGGATCGAGCACCAGCGCACGAGCGAGCCCGGCGCGCTTGCGCATACCGCCGGAGATCTCGCCGGGGAGCTTGCCCTCCGCGCCGACCAGGCCGTTGAGCTCGAGCTTCTCCATGACGATCTTGCGGATCTCGGACTCGGTCTTCTTGGTGTGCTCTCGCAAAGGGAAGGCCACGTTGTCGTACAGGTTCATCGACCCGAACAGCGCGCCATCCTGGAACAGGACGCCGAACAGCTTCCGGATCTCGTACAGTTCGCGGGAGGAGCACTGCAGGATGTCGGTCCCGTCGATGACGATCGACCCCTCTTCGGGCCGCAGCAGACCGATCAGGGACTTGAGGAACACCGACTTACCGGTACCGGACGGGCCCAGCAGCGCACTGACCTCTCCGGCCGGCAGCGTGAGCGTCACGTCCTGCCAGATCTTCTGAGAGCCGAAAGACTTCGTGAGTCCCTCGACTGCTACCTCGACTCCCACCATTACCTCCTGCGTCAGGCACGTCCCCCCACTGTGATCAGCTGTGGGTTGCGTCACTCTATCGCATCGAAGTGTTATCCGTGACACCGCATATTACTTATGAGTAAGTAAGGGGACAAGACCAGACAGTCCCGACCATCGGGACATGTCGACAACAAAGAAGAGGGCCGCCCCCCAACCGGGGACGGCCCTCTTCTCGATGCTTCGTCAGGAAGCAGCGCAGATAATCGTCTTACTTGACGGTGATCTTCGCGCCGGCAGCCTCGAGCTTCTCCTTGGCAGCGTCAGCTGCGTCCTTGGCGACCTTCTCCAGGATCGGCTTCGGAGCACCCTCGACGAGGTCCTTGGCTTCCTTCAGGCCCAGGCCGGAGACGACCTCACGGACGACCTTGATGACCTGGATCTTCTTGTCGCCAGCCGACTCGAGGATGACGTCGAACTCGTCCTGCTCCTCAGCAGCCTCAGCGGCAGCCGGGGCGCCGGCAACGGCAACGGCGACCGGAGCAGCAGCGGTGACCTCGAAGGTCTCCTCGAACGCCTTCACGAACTCCGAGAGCTCGAGCAGGGTCAGCTCCTTGAACTGGTCCAGCAACTCTTCGGTGGTGAGCTTCGCCATGGTGGCGGTCCTTCCTCTTAAGTCCTGTGTCGCCGATCCGCGACCGGACAGGTGGTGATGGTTGTGATGCGCAGGTGCGGATCAGCTATTCGGCAGCGGCGTCGGCGGGAGCCTCGGCGGCCCCACCCTCCGCAGCCTTCTTCTCCTGCAGCGCGGCGGCCAGACGGGCCACCTGCGAAGCGGGAGCGTTGAACAGGCCAGCGGCCTTTGCCAAGTTGCCCTTCATCGCGCCGGCGAGCTTGGCCAACAGGATCTCGCGGGACTCGAGGTCCGCGATCTGGTTGACCTGATCCACGGACAGCGCAGCGCCGTCCATGTACCCGCCCTTGATGACGAGTGCCTTGTTGTCCTTAGCGAAGGCCTTGATGGCCTTGGCAGCGTCGACCGGCTCGCCCTTGATGAATGCAATGGCGGTCGGTCCG
Source organism: Prescottella soli (assembly GCF_040024445.1). NCBI lineage: Bacteria > Bacillati > Actinomycetota > Actinomycetes > Mycobacteriales > Nocardiaceae > Rhodococcus > Rhodococcus (subgen. Prescottella) soli. The sequence continues at coordinate 4,191,386 of NZ_CP157276.1, read as the reverse complement.
ACGAACAGGTCGTCAAGACCCTCGACGCCCGCCTCAGCGGCGGCACGCTTGACCAGGGTGTTCTTGGCGACGGAGTAGGTGGCACCCTCTCCGAGAGCGCGTCGCAGCTGCGTCAGACTCGTAACCGACAGACCACGGTATTCCGTGATCACGGCGGCGGACGAGTCCTTGAACTGCTCGGTGATCTCTGCAACTGCAGAAACCTTCTCAGGCTTTGCCATACTTCGCCTCCTCTCGTGACAGTCGTTGTTCCACTTCGGGCCGTGACATGCAAAACGCCCCGGTGCAGGGCACACGGGGCGTACACGAGGAGATCCATCCAACCGGCCAGGGCCGGGCGCAGACAAACATCCCCCACCTCGTCCTCCTGCGTGGGCCGCCGGGCAATTCCGGACCTTCAACCGATTCCATTACTGGGCACGGTGACCAACGGTCTTGGGTAGAACATGTTTTGGGGCGGAATTCGCATCGAACGCCGAACTCCAACGAGCACTCTAACGAAGCGCCGCCCGGGACGCAAAGCGCATCGTGCCCGACCTTCACTCTTTGTGGGACACCTCACATTGCGGTGAGAGTGTGGCCGACGCCGCACATTTGAACGTAACCTTGAGTAACATATATTGGACTACGTTTCGGCCATGACTCTCATGACCCCCGCCGCGACCGCCGACGGTCTCGGACGCCGGCGCAGATTCCTCGCACTCGCGGTGATCTGCCTCGCCGAACTTCTCGTCGTTCTCGACAACACGATCGTCAACGTCGCGTTGCCGTCGATCGGGGTCCAGCTCCGCACCGACGTCAGCGGACTCCAGTGGGTGGTCGACGCCTACACGCTCACCTTCGCCGGCCTGCTCCTCGCGTGCGGCAACCTGGGCGACCGGCACGGCCGACGCCGAGTCATGACGATCGGTCTCGTCGGCGTCGCGCTGATGTCCGTCGTCGGGGCGTCCGCCACGTCGCTCGGACAGGTGATCGCGGCCCGCGCGGCGATGGGTGTGTTCGCCGCAGCCGTCTTCCCGGCGACGCTCGCCCTGATCATCAACATCTTCACCGACGTCCGCGAGAGGGCACTCGCGATCGCGGCATGGACGGCGATGGCCGGATTCGCCATCGCGATCGGACCCGTCTCGGGCGGCTGGCTCCTCGAACACTTCTCATGGCACGCGGTGTTCTGGATCAACGTCCCCGTCGCCCTGGTCGCGCTCGTGGCGACGCTGCTGCTGGTTCCGGAATCGAAGTCCTCGTCCGTCGGCCGCCTCGACGTCGTCGGCATCGTGGCCTCCGTCGTCGGCATCACCGGACTGGTGTGGGCGATCATCGAGGCGCCCCGTCACGGCTGGCTCTCCGCCGTCACCCTCGGCACCGTCGCGGCGTCGATCGTCGTCCTCGTGAGTTTCGTGGTGTGGGAACTGCGCGCCCCCGCGCCGATCCTCGACATGCGGCTGTTCCGGGTCCGGCGGTTCTCGCTTCCGGCCCTCGCGATCGCTGTCTCCTACTTCTCGATGTTCGGGTTCCTGTTCCTCATCACGCAGTACTTCCAGGGCGTGCGCGAGTACACGCCGCTCGAGTTCGGGATCGCGTCGCTGCCGTTCGCGATCTCCGTCGCGGTGGGCGCGCCGATCGCGACGCTGTTGGCCCAGCGGATCGGAACGACGGCCGTCCTCGTCTTCGGCCTGCTCCTGACCGGCCTAGGGCTGTATCTCGGCGGTCAGGTCGACATCGACAGCAACTACCTCACCGACGTTCTGCCGTCGATGGTGTCGATGGCGCTCGGGCTGGCGATCGTCCAGGGACCGGCCACCGAGTCGATCATGTCGTCGCTGCCGCTCGACGAGGCCGGCGCCGGCTCGGCGGTCAACGACACCACCAGAGAGGTGGGCGGAACCCTCGGCGTCGCCGTCCTCGGATCGATCGTCGCGTCGTACTACGTCGGGAAGATCTCCCCGATCATCGACAACGTCCCCGCTTCCCTCATGAACGACGACGAGAAGAGCTTCGCGCGCGCCACGATCCTCAGTGTGCTCGAGATCCGGAACAGGGAACTCCCCTCGATGCTCGAACCGCAGCGTGAGCACCTCATCACGACGATGAAGACCGCGGTTCTGCAGGGAGCGCATGCAGCGTCGCTCGTCTCGGCGGGCGCCGTCGTGCTGTGTGCGGTCGTCGTCGCCGTCCTCCTGCCGTGGGCGCCCGCCGCGGGCCGCGGGGCGATGCTCGCGTGGCGGCGCGAACAGGACTGAGGACCGCGCCTGGAGAACGCCGAAGGCCGGCACAGAGAGAACTCTGTGCCGGCCTTCGATGTCGATCAGGTCGCGAGGATTCGCGACTTACTCGCCGTCCTCGAGGAGGTTGCGGGTACGGTTCGGGTCCACCGGGATGCCCGGTCCGGTGGTGGTCGAAACCGTGACCTTCTTGACGTAGCGGCCCTTCGCCGACGACGGCTTGGCACGCAGGATCTCGTCCAGCGCTGCGCCGTAGTTCTCGACCAGCTTGGCCTCGTCGAACGACGCCTTGCCGATCACGAAGTGCAGGTTGGCCTGCTTGTCGACGCGGAAGTTGATCTTGCCGCCCTTGATGTCCGCGACAGCCTTCGCGACGTCCGGCGTAACGGTGCCGGTCTTCGGGTTCGGCATCAGGCCACGCGGTCCGAGGACGCGGGCGATGCGGCCGACCTTGGCCATCTGGTCAGGGGTGGCGATCGCGGCGTCGAAGTCGGTCCAACCGCCCTGGATGCGCTCGATCAGATCCTCGGAGCCGACGGCGTCCGCACCGGCGGCCTCGGCCTCGGCGGCCTTCTCGCCCACGGCGAAGACGATGACGCGGGCGGTCTTACCGGTGCCGTGCGGCAGGTTGACCGTGCCGCGAACCATCTGGTCCGCCTTGCGGGGGTCGACGCCCAGACGGACTGCAACCTCGACGGTCGCGTCCATCTTGGCCGACGAGGTCTCCTTGGCCAGCTTCGCAGCCTGCAGGGGGCTGTAAAGCTGGTCCGCGTCGATCTTCTCAGCGGCGGCGAGGTATGCCTTGCTGCGCTTTGCCATTTCTTCTGTCCTTACTTCTCACCCTGGGTCTCGACCCGGGTGAATGGTTCAGTTGTGGTTACGGGCCTGGCCGGCCCTCCCACGGTGGAGGATTAACCCTCGACGGTGATACCCATCGAGCGCGCGGTGCCGGCGATGATCTTCGCGGCCGCGTCGATGTCGTTCGCGTTGAGGTCTTCCTGCTTGGTCTTCGCGATCTCGCGCACCTGATCCATGGTCACGGTCGCGACCTTGGTCTTGTGCGGCTCGCCGGAGCCCTTCTGCACACCAGCAGCCTTGAGCAGCAGCTTGGCGGCCGGAGGGGTCTTCAGCTTGAAGTCGAAGGTCCGGTCTTCGTAGACGGAGATCTCGACAGGGATCACGTTGCCGCGCTGGGACTCAGTCGCCGCGTTGTAAGCCTTGCAGAACTCCATGATGTTCACGCCGTGCTGACCGAGCGCGGGACCCACGGGCGGTGCAGGGTTGGCCTGACCAGCCTGGATCTGAAGCTTGATCAGCCCTGCGAGCTTCTTCTTCTTGGGGGGCATCTTCGTTCCTTGTTCTTACTGGGTGTGTTTCTTGCGTACTGCGTGCAAGTGTGTGGGCCCCTGAGTGTCCGGCGCAGGCTGTCCGGCACCGGACGGCCACTCGGGGACGGTGCTAGATCTTCGAGACCTGGTTGAAGGACAGCTCCACCGGGGTCTCGCGACCGAAGATCGAGACGAGGACCTTGAGCTTCTGCTGCTCGGCGTTGACCTCGCTGATGCTCGCCGGGAGGGTCGCGAACGGGCCGTCCATGACGGTGACCGACTCGCCGACCTCGAAGTCGACCTCGATGACCGGCTTGGTGGCGGCGGGCGCGGCGACCTCGCCACCGGCAGCGGCAGCGGCCGCGGCGGGCTTCTTCTGGCCCTCCTGCGGCATGAGGAACTTCACGACCTCGTTCAGCGTGAGCGGCGACGGACGCGACGTGGCGCCGACGAAACCGGTGACGCCGGGGGTGTTGCGGACCGCACCCCACGACTCGTCGTTCAGCTCCATGCGAACGAGGATGTAGCCGGGCAGGATCTTGCGGTTGACCTGCTTGCGCTGACCGTTCTTGATCTCGGTGACCTCTTCGGTGGGGACCTCCACCTGGAAGATGTAGTCACCGACGTCGAGGTTCTGGACGCGGGTCTCGAGGTTGGCCTTCACCTTGTTCTCGTAGCCAGCGTACGAGTGGATGACGTACCAGTCACCGGGGGCGCGACGCAGCGCGGCCTTGAACTCGGCAACGGGATCGACTGCTTCCTCGGGAGCCTGCTCCGCCACGGCACCGTCCTCGACCTGCTCATCCGCAGAGTCGTCCTCGACCGTCTCGTCGACAGACACGACGTTCTCGGTGTCTTCGGTTACCGCCTCGGCCGAAACGCGCTCCTCGGCCAGAGCCTCGTCAGAGTCGTTCTCGGGGGTGCTCACTGGAGGCACTCTTCCTCTCGTCAATCACATCGTTCGGGAACGCCGACGGGCGCGCCCGGGTTAGCCGAACAGCCAGCTGACGCCCTTGATGAATCCAAGGTCGAGGAGACTGATGAACGTCACCATGAAGGCGACGAACACGAGCACCACACTGGTGTAAGTGATCATCTGCTTACGATTGGGCCAGATGACCTTACGGAGCTCGGCAATCACTTCGCGCAGGAAGCGACGAAGCCGCTTGAAGATGTTCTCCGTGCGGGGCTTGTCCGCCTTGCGCGGCTTGTTGTCGCCCGACTTCGACTCGGCAGAGGACGCGGAGCGTGACTTGGTCGACTTGGTGGAGGAAGCGGCGACCGCCGGCTTCACCGTCTCGACGGGCTCTGCAGTGTCGGTGCCACCGCGGCGCGCAGCGCGCTTGCCGCTTGGCTTTCCTGCTGGGGCCGCACTCGTGGGGCTCTCTTCAGCAGTGACCTGGCCGTTCGCTGGCTGGTCGGAAACGGTCGATTCGTCGACAAGGCCGGAGTCCGCAGACTCGGGCGTGCCGTCGTCGCGCTTACCGCGCTCCTCGCTCACCGTCGTTCCTCTCAGTCGCTGGCCAGTCCGGGTGCAGGGGCGACAGGACTTGAACCTGCAACCTGCGGTTTTGGAGACCGCTGCTCTGCCAGTTGAGCTACGCCCCTTTGTCGACCGATCGAACTGGTCGACCTATCTGGGTTCACATGACATGCGCGCCACCCCTTAGCGGGCTGTTACCAGCACCGTAGGGCAGCGCGCAGCGCCTGAGTAACCCCAGAAACTCTAGTGTACTTCAATGCCCGGATCAAACCCAATCCGCTCGGCACTCAGGCCAAACGGACTGTTGCGGTGGCCCGCCCGAAGATCTTCCGACCCTCGGATCGTGCCACGATCGCGACTACTGCGGTCTTGCTTTCGGCGTCCACCGACTTGACCTTGCCGGTGAACTCCACTTCGGCAGCCTTGTCGGCCGCCACATACACCGGACTGGTGAACCGAACGTTGTATTCGGTCACGGCACCCGGATCGCCGAGCCAGGACGAGACGAATCCGCCGCCCAGACCCATCGTGAGCATCCCGTGTGCCACGACGTCCGGCAGGCCGGCCAGTCGGGCAACGTGATCGCTCCAGTGGATCGGGTTGGGATCGCCCGACACGCCGGCGTAGTTGACGAGATTGCCACGAGTCAGGGTGACGACGCGCTCGGGCAGTTCTTCGCCGACGGCGACGTCCTCGAACCTACGGAGCGACATGCATCATCACATCCTTGACCGCGTGCGCGATGTTCTCGTCCACTTCACCCCCGGAGCGGGCGACGAGCGTGGTCCAGGTGGTCTGGACCAGTTCGCCGTTCACCTCGGAGATGATGTTCTTGGTGACGATGATGTCGCTGCCCGCTACCTGGCGGAACGATTCCAGGTACACGTCGCAGATCAACCGGTCACCGGCCTTCAGCGGCCTGTGGAACACGAGTCGCTGATCGGTCTGCATGATCTGGCTGAGGTCGTAACCGGTTACGACCTCCTCGAACAGCTTGCGCTGGGCGAGCATGCCGACGATCGAGACGAAGGTCAGTGGCGCGATCAGGCCGTCGTAACCGAGACCCTTGGCCGCATCCTCGTCGTGATGAGCGGGATGAGCATCGAGCACTGCACGGGCGTACTCGCGAATCTTCTCCCGGCCGATCTCGTAGAAATCGGTCACGCGGTAGTGGTGTCCGACCATCGCGGCCGCATGCGCGGCGGGGTCGAAGACCACCTCGGCCTCTCTCACGACTGTCTCTGTCACAGCGAAACTCCCCTGCCCTGCTAGACGCAACAACTTCCGTTAGGGCAGTGTGACAGTGAACCTAACGCGCGAGCGTCGACTCCGAGAAGAAATTACTTGGACTCGCGATGCGCCTGGTGAGTTCCGCAGTTCGGGCAGAACTTCTTCAGCTCGAGGCGATCGGGATCGTTGCGGCGGTTCTTCTTGGTGATGTAGTTACGGTGCTTGCACACCTCACAGGCCAAGGTGATCTTCGGCCGAACGTCAGTCGAGGAGGCCACGGGGATGCCTTCTTTCGCGTGAATCTGATCAAATAGAGATCAGGGTGGATCATTCGTCTTGTGTAGCGATGGCCGGACTTGAACCGGCGACACAACGATTATGAGTCGTTTGCTCTACCAACTGAGCTACACCGCCTCGGTGTCGAGTGTCGCGCGAAGCCGGCGACACCACAATCCAGCGAGCCCCCTGACGGAATCGAACCGTCGACCTTTTCCTTACCATGGAAACGCTCTGCCGACTGAGCTAAGGGGGCGTGGCTGTCCCGCGCATCTCTGCGCGCTGAAGCCTCCAGAAGATTACACAGACCTTCGCGTCAGCGCCAAATTGGCAGGTCAGACGCGGTAAATCGAACCCCGTCGGACGGGTGGCGTGAGCATCGCCGACAGGGCCACGGCCACGCCGTCCACCCGTTCGAAACCCCGGACGCCGTCGATCACCTCTTCTACCTGCGATTACGGCGGCAAACGCGCCGAGAAGCTGCGGAACTCGGTGAGCGGTCCCACGTGAACGCCGATGAAGCCCTGGGCCTCCCCCACCCTCGGGCGAGGGAGTCCAGGATCAGCGGCTTCGTGCAGTCGACGACGCCGGCGGGCAGGTCGTCGCGAGATCGGTGTCGTGAGCTGCAGTCACCGCACGTTCTCCACACTCGACGGCATCGAGTCCAGGAGCACCGTCTTGGCCTCCAGGTACGGCTGGAGGCCGTCGAGGCCGCCCTCGCGCCCCACGCCGGACTGCTTGAACCCGCCGAACGCGATGCCGAAGTCGGTCTTGAACCCGTTGTGCCCCACCGTGCCCGAACGCAGCTGCCGCGACACCGCCCACGCCCGCTCGATGTCGTGCGTGAACACCGACGCGTTGAGGCCGTAGATCGTGTCGTTCGCGATGTCGACGGCGTGGTTCTCGTCGTCGGCCGCGATGACGCTGACGACCGGCCCGAAAATCTCCTCGCGGGCGATGGTGGAGTCGTTGTCGACGTTGCCGAACACCGTCGGCTCGATGAAGAAGCCGCGCTCGAGGTGCGCGGGACGGCGGCCGCCGGTCACGAGCGTCGCGCCCTCCTCGCAGCCCTTCGCGATGAGGCCCTCGACCTTGTCGAGCTGCCGGGACATCGCGAGCGGGCCCATCTCGGTCTCGGGATCGAACGGGTCACCGACCCGGATCGCGGACATCGCGGCGCCGAGGGCCTCGGCGAACTCGTCGTGACGGTGGCGGCTGACGACGATGCGGGTGAGCGACGCGCACACCTGGCCGGTCATGAGCCGCGCCGACTGGGCGATGGACTGCGCGGCCGTCGCGAGGTCGTAGTCGTCGAGGATGACGCCGGCGGACTTGCCGCCGAGCTCGAGCGTGCAGCGGGCGATCCGCTCACCGCACAGCGACGCGATCCGGCGCCCGGCCGCCGTGGAGCCGGTGAACGTGACCTTGTCGATGCCGGGGTTGCGGACCAGCAGCTCCGACACCTCCCGTTCGGCCGTCACGACGTTGACGACCCCCGCGGGCAGCCCGCATGCCTCGACGATCTCCGCGAAGACGTACGCGGCGCCCGGGGCCTCGGGCGAGGCCTTCACGACGACGGTGCAGCCCGCGATGAGCGCCGGGGCGACCTTGTTCGCGATGAGGCCCAGCGGGCTGTTCCACGGGATGATCGCGGCCACCACACCGACCGGCTCGCGGACGAGCAGGCCGACGCCGCGCTCCGAACTGGGCTGGTGCTGCTCGACCCACTCGTAGCTGTCGGCGAGGCTCGCGTAGTAGTCGAAGACGGCGCCGGAACCCGCCGAGGCGGGCGTGGACACGGCGGCGAGGATGCCCATCTCGCTGGTCCAGATCCGGCCGAGTTCGGCGCTGCGCTCCCGGATGGCGGCACCGATCGCGTGGATGTACGGGGCGCGCTCGGCGTGCGTCATGCGTGACCAGGGGCCGCGATCGAACGCGGCCCGGGCCGCGTCCACGGCACGCGACATGTCCTGTGCGTCCGCCTCGGCGACGGTGAGGAACACGTCCTCGGTGGCCGGGTTGACGACGTCGAACCGGGCGGACGTCGACGGCTCGACCCACTCTCCGCCGACGAACAGCATTCCGGGGTGCTTCACCGTCTCGTTTGCTTCGATCAGACCTGCCATCGGGGAATCGGCTCCTTCGTGCGTCCAGCACGCCCGCCCTGTGACGGGCACCACTACCACCGGACGCTAGAGAGCCACTGGACACGAAAGACCGGCCGGTCTCGACTAGTGGGACAGATCACAGTCGGCGCGCGCAGCCGCGGAGCAGAGAAACAGAACCCCGAAAACAGTTCAGCCCCGGCCCTTTTCAGGGCCGGGGCTGAGCTGGTGGCAGGTGTAGGATTCGAACCTACGTAGGCATAAGCCGACGGATTTACAGTCCGCTCCCATTGGCCGCTCGGGCAACCTGCCTGGTCGCGCTCAGAGAACCGAAGCTCGCTCTGACGCGTATCGAAGAATACAACGAAGTCCCCCCAGATACGCAAACCGGGTGGATACGGGGGGTTGCGACCCGATAGCGTCAGGGCAACCCACCCCTGTCCGGGTGGGGTCGACCGCTATGAATTCAGGAGTGTGCAGTGGCTGATTCGTCCTTCGATGTGGTGAGCAAGGTTGATCGTCAAGAGGTGGACAACGCCCTGCATCAGGCTGCGAAGGAGCTGGGCACCCGGTTCGACTTCCGCAACACGGGAGCGAGCATCGAGTGGTCCGGCGAGGAGACCATCACGCTGACCGCCGACACCGAGGAGCGCCTGACCGCCGCGCTCGACGTGTTCAAGGAGAAGCTGATCCGCCGCGACATCTCGCTCAAGGCGTTCGACGCCGGCGAGCCGTCGCAGTCCGGAAAGATCTACAAGCTGAGCGGTTCCCTGGTCCAGGGCATCAGCAGCGAGAACGCCAAGAAGATCTCGAAGAAGATCCGCGACGAGGGCCCCAAGGGCGTCAAGGCGCAGATCCAGGGCGAGGAGCTGCGCGTGAGCAGCAAGAAGCGTGACGACCTGCAGGCCGTCATCTCGCTGCTGAAGAACGAGGACTTCGGGATCGCCTTGCAGTTCGTCAACTACCGCTAGTACCTCAGCGGCAACCGCGGCGACGACCGCGCCGATCTCGCCGCGCTGTGGTACAGCCACTCGCGATTGCCGTGAGGGGTGCGCCTGTCGTCACGGACCCGTTCCCGGACGGGTCCGTGATGAGCCACCGGTCCACGTCGAAACGGGTGGGTGCTCGCAGGGGCGCCTCGTGAGCAACGGAGTGTGGCCGTCGAGGGATCCACAGTTCCCCAGAAGGACCGCAACACTTCACCGGATCGCCAGCCCCCGTTTCCAGGTGATGCCGAAGATCGACCCGCCATTTCAGGCTTTGTCGATTTCGAAGGAACAGCTCTTGATCAGGTCATCGAAACTCCTGGCCACCATGGGTGTCGCGGCAATTCTCCTGGCTTCCGGCGGTGCCACCGCCGCGGCTGCGGGCCTCGGGTCCCTCGCCCCCGGGACGAGCGATCCGGTGGATCCGATGAAGGCGTGCACCTTGTCCGACGCCACGCCGGTTCAGACCAAGGGGGTCTTCAACGATCCCGTGTCCGGCGACCCGGCGGCGATCATGGCCGAGTTGTGCTCGCTCATCAAGCAGGCCCCCGCAGGCTCACAGATCCGCATTGCCCACTTCGTCATCAGCGGAAACGCCGGCGAGGATTTTGCGGACGTGATCATCGACGCGCACCGTCGCGGGGTCGACGTCCAGATGGTGCTGGACGGCTGGCAGGACGACAAGCCTCCGGCCCAGAGGATTCTGCGGTCGCTGGGGACGGACAAGAGCCAGCCGTCATGGCTACACGTGTGCACCAACGTCTCCGCTGAAGGCAACACGTCCTCGTGCCTGGGTACGAAGGGCAACCACAACAAGTTCGCGCTCTTCAGCGAGACCGGCGGCAAGCGGAACGTCGTCATGCAGTCGTCCTCCAATCTCACCGATGTCAATTCCAGGACGTACTGGAACAACGCTGTGGTACTCGACGGAAACAACCGACTGTTCGATGTGTACGGCCGGTATTTCGCGGAACTGTCCTCCGAGACACGCACCCAGGCAACGCTCGGCACGTTTCACACCGACATGCCAGGCGGCCCGGTCGATGTCTACTTCTCGCCCGTCCCGGAAGGCGACCCGGTCCTCGAACAACTCGAACGTCTGACCTGCGGTTCATCGACGCGTATCGGTGTCGCGATGTCGGAGATGGACGACACCCGAGTGGACATCATCGACCGACTCGTCGAACTGTCACGAGATGGATGCCAGATCCGGATCGTCCACGGCCTGATCGGGACCGACGGTGCGGCGCGGCTCGCCGCGGAGCCGTCCATCGAGGTCCGCACACTGAACGACGCGGAACTGCCCGGCCGCTTGCACTCGAAGTACATGGTCGTCGACCACGGCAGTGTCGGCCTCGGCAGTGCGGACCTCGGCAGTTCGGGCACCGCAACAGGATGGGTGACGACTGGTTCGCAGAACTGGAATCACACGTCGCTGCGCCGCAACGACGAAGCGACCCTCACGCTGCACCAACCGGCCATGGTCGACGCGTACATGGCGAATTTCGAGCACGTGTTCAGCGTCGCTCATCCCGCCAGCTGACGGGCCGGAACCCGTCCAGTCCCCTGGCGGGGTGCCTGATGTGACCTGATGTAACCGAGATTCTCCGGTCGGGTGTGACCGGTCCGGGCCCACATCCGACCGGAGGTGTCTCGTGCGGCGCTGTGGGTGCCGCATCACTCCGGCCGCCTCAGTGCTCACGGTAGGTGGGCGGGAGACCGCCGTCGGACGGGCCGCCACCGGCCATCCTCTCGAGACGCGCGATGCGGTCGGCCATGGGCGGGTGGGTGGAGAACATCTTGCTGACCCGGTCGCCGGCGCGGAACGGGTTGGCGATCATCATGTGCGACTGCGCCGCGATCTTCGGTTCCGGCGGCAGCGGGGCGGCCTGCGTGCCGCGTTCGAGCTTGCGCAGCGCCGACGCGAGCGCCAGCGGATCACCCGTCAGCTCGGCCCCGGACTGGTCGGCCTGGTACTCCCGCGACCGGGACACCGCGAGCTTGACGACGGTCGCGGCGATCGGACCCAGCAGCGAAACCAGAAGCAGCGCAATCGGATTGGCACCCTGCCCGTTGCCGCGGCCCCCGAACATGTTCGCGAAGATCGCCATGTTCGCCAGGCCCGAGATGACCGCTGCCATCGCACCGGCGACCGAGGAGATAAGGATGTCGCGGTTGTAGACGTGGGACAGTTCGTGGCCGAGCACGGCCCGCAGTTCCCGCTCGTCGAGGATGTCGAGGATGCCGCTCGTGCAGCACACTGCCGCGTGCCGCGGATTGCGGCCGGTCGCGAACGCGTTGGGCGCCGCGGTGGGGCTGATGTACAGCCGCGGCATCGGCTGGTGCGCCGCGGTCGCCAGTTCCCGGACGATCTTGTAGATGACCGGCGCCTGGACCTCGGTGATGGGCTGGGCGTGCATCGCGCGCAGCGCGAGTTTGTCGCTGTTGAAGTACGCCCACGCGTTCGTCGCCACGGCCAGGAAGATCGAGAAGACCAGGATGGTCGGATTCCTGAACAGCGAGCCGATGAAGATGATCAGCGCCGACATTCCGACCAGTAGCCCGAAGGTCTTGGCGCCGTTTGCGTAACCGTGCACGACTCGCCTCTTCCGTATCCGCCGTCGCCTGGACCAGGGACGGCTCCTGCCAAGACAACGAACCAGCCCGGGAACACGGTTCCCGGGCTGGTGTGAAGGCTACTTCAGGAGACGTCGGCCAGCCGTCATCCCACGCGTTCGACGGTGTACCCGACGAGTCGCACCAGCGCGTCGTTGGCCGGGCACTGCGGCAGCTGCGCGAGTTCGGCGCGCGCCCGGTCGGCGTACTCGCCGAGCTTCGCCTTGGCCGCGGCCATGCCCGGCGAGCGCTCGAGCAACGCCAGGGCCTCGGCGACGTCGGCGTCGTCGGTGACCGGTCCGGCCAGCAGCTCCCGGAGGCGGTCGGCGTCGGCCCCCTCCTCGCGCAGCGCGTACAGCACGGGCAGCGTGTGGACGCCCTCGCGCAGGTCGGTCCCGGGGGTCTTGCCGGACTGCTCGGACGCCGACGAGATGTCGATGATGTCGTCAGCGATCTGGAACGCGGTGCCGACGGCGTCGCCGAGGCGCTCGAGGCAGGCGATCTGGTCGGCGTCGGCGCCGGAGAAGGTGCCGCCGAAGCGTCCGCTGGCGGCGATCAGCGAACCGGTCTTCTCCCACACGACCTTGAGGTAGTGCTCGACCGGATCCTGGTGTTCGCGGGCACCGATCGTCTCGCGCATCTGGCCGGTGACCAGCTCCGCGAACGTCTCGGCGATGATCCGGACGGCCTCGGGGCCGAGCGTCGACACCAGCCGCGACGCGTGCGCGAACAGGTAGTCGCCGGCGAGGATCGCGATGCTGTTGCCCCACCGGGCGTTCGCACTCGGGGCGCCGCGGCGCATCGTGGCCTCGTCCATCACGTCGTCGTGGTACAGCGTCGCCAGGTGCACGAGCTCGACGACGGTGGCCGCCGTGACGACGGCCGGGTCGGAGCCCTCGGGTCCGAGCTGCGCGGTCAGGACGGTGAACAGCGGACGGAACCGCTTACCGCCGGCCTTGGCCAGGTGCAGCGCCGCCTCGGTGAGGAAGTCCTCACCGTCGGACAGCTCGCTGACCAGAAGCTCCTCGACGCGGGCGAGCCCGTCGCGCACGACGTCCGCGAGCTGCTGGTCACCGAGATCGACTCCGGCGACGACAGTGCTCGACTCCTCAGTGCTCACGATGTCAGTACTCATTCCTGTAGTCGGTGACGCCTCGGTAACCACGGTAGTGAACCTAGCGGTATCACCGGCCGGCACCGAACCTGCCCTCACCGCGTTGCCCTACCTCAGCCTGAGAAGATACTGGGGTGGTGGCCGACAATTTTCCGACCGCAGGGTCCAGCGATGCCCCGAATCTCCCCTCGAACACGGAAGTACTCGTGGTCGGCGCTGGTCCGGCCGGTTCCGCGGCGGCCGCGTGGGCCGCGCGCGACGGCCGCGACGTCCTGCTCGTGGACGCCTCGACGTTCCCGCGGGACAAGACGTGCGGTGACGGGCTGACGCCGCGGGCGGTCGCCGAACTCGACCGCCTCGGGCTGGGCGACTGGATCCGCGCACGCACCGTCAACCGCGGGCTCCGGCTCACCGGGTGGGGCCGGGAACTGGAACTGCCGTGGCACGACGGCACCCTGCCGACCGTCGGCAGCGCGGTCCCGCGTGCCGAACTCGACGACCGCCTCCGTCTCACGGCGGTCGAGTCGGGTGCGCGAATGGTCCAGGGCGCCAAGGCCGTCGGTGTCGATCGCGACGGCGCCCGGGTGCGCGCGGTGACGCTGAAGACGGCCGCCGGGACGCACACCGTGGCGTGCCAGAAGCTGATCGTCGCCGACGGCGTGCGCTCGACGCTCGGCAAGCAGCTGGGCCGCGAGTGGCACCGCGACACCGCGTACGGCGTCGCCGCCCGGGCGTACGTGACGTCGGGACGCAGCGACGACCCGTGGATCACGTCACACCTGGAGCTGCGCGACGACACCGGCGCGCTGCAGCCCGGCTACGGCTGGGTGTTCCCCCTCGGGACCGGCGAGGTGAACATCGGTGTCGGCACGCTCGCGACCGCCAAGCGGCCGGCGCCGGGCGCGCTGCGGCCGCTGCTCGACCTGTACGTCTCGCAGCGGCGCACCGAATGGGAGCTCGACGGCGCGGTGCATTCGGTGGCGTCGGCGCTGTTGCCGATGGGTGGCGCCGTGTCGAACGTCGCGGGCCGCAACTGGGCGCTGATCGGTGACGCCGCCGCGTGCGTGAACCCGCTCAACGGCGAGGGCATCGACTACGGACTCGAGGGCGGGCGCCTGGTGGCGCGGGTGCTCGACGACAGCGACCTCACCGACGTGTGGCCGGGAATCCTGCGCGAGCGTTACGGCCGTGCGTTCTCGATCGCGCGCCGGCTCGCGGGGCTGCTGACGCTCGCGCGGTTCCTGCCGGCGTCGGGCCCGGTCGCGATGCGCTCGCGCGCGATGATGACCGTGGCCGTCCGGGTGATGGGCAACCTCGTCACCGACGAGGACGCCGACGCCGTCGCCCGCGCGTGGCGGACGTCGGGCGCGGCGTCGCTGCGGCTCGATTCGCGGCCGCCGTTCAGCTGAGCGGTGTGCGTCGCCTCACCGCGTGACCGTGGACGCGCTCAGCGAACGGCGCGGTGCAGCGCGACGACGCCCCCGGTGAGATTGCGCCACTGCACGCTCTTCCAGCCGGCGGCCTCGATCCGCTTGGCGAGTTCCTCCTGCGTGGGCCACGCCCGGATCGACTCCGCGAGGTAGACGTAGGCGTCGGGATTGCTGCTGACGGCGCGGGCGACCTGCGGGAGCGCCTTCATCAGGTACTCCATGTAGACCTTGCGGAACGGCCCGAACACCGGGGTGGAGAACTCGCTGACCACGAGACGCCCGCCGGGCTTGGTGACGCGGGCGATCTCGCGCAGACCGGCGTCGAAGTCGGAGACGTTGCGCAGGCCGAACGAGATGGTGGCGGCGTCGAACACGCCGTCGGCGTACGGCAGGTGCATCGCGTCACCGGCGACCATCGGGACGTTGCGGCCGACGCCGGCCTGGAGCATGCCCTTGGAGAAGTCGGTGGCCACCACCCACGCGCCGGAGCGGCCGAGTTCGACGGTGGAGACGCCGGTGCCGGCGGCGAGATCGAGGACCCGCTCCCCCGGCTTCAGGTCGAGGGCGGCGCGCGTCGCCTTCCGCCAGCTGCGGTCCTGACCGAAGGACAGGACGGTGTTCGTCAGGTCGTATCGCTTGGCGACCCCGTCGAACATGGATGCGACCTCGTGCGGATCCTTCTCGAGCGAGGCCCGCGATCCGTGTGTTTCTGCCACGGTCGAAGACGCTACCAACCGGCTCACGCCTCGATGTCTGCTGCCGGGCCGTCCGCAGCCGCGCCGTCCGCGGGTGGCCCGTCCGGAGCCGGGCTCACCGCCGCGGGCGTGCGCCGACCCAGGGCACGGGCCTTGCCGCGGGCCCACGGCACGAGCATCACCACCACGGCGATCGTGACGGAGGAACCGAGGATCGCGCCGGCGAGGACGTCGTGCGGGTAGTGGACGCCCTGCAGGACCCGGGCCAAGCCGATCAGAACGCCGAGCGCGATCACGAGGCCTCGCTGCAGCGACGACAGCACCTGCTCGGACGCCAGCACGATCGCGGTCGCGAGACCGATCGCGATGACCGTGTGGTTGCTCGGGAACGACCAATCGCCGACCGCGGGGCAGTCCGGCAGCGCCACCTGGGCGCGGCACGGCCGGTCCTCGGCGACCAGCGACTTGACGATCTCGCTGAGCGCGTAGGCGACGACGACACCGAACCCGCCCATCAGCAGGTCCCCCAGGTACGGGGAGCGGGTGCGCCACATCTGCACGGCGAGGACCGCGAAGAGCGCGACGAGCACGAGCAGCCCGACGTCGGCGATCAGTCCGACCCCGGGCAGGTCCGCCGTGTGCGGGACGATCGCACGATAGAGCGCCGCACTCACGTCGCGCAGCATGTACAGCGCCACCACGAGCACCGACGCGGCGATCAGCATCATCCCCGCTCGTTCGGCGCTCCTCGCACTAGTTCGCATCGGTCGAGGATAGAAACCCTTCCTGAGTGAACTTCTCAGGAACTGTCGGAATTGCCGGTTCGCGCCCGGCGGCGCAGGACGACGAGCACCGGCAGGGCGACGAGCCACGTCACCACGATGACCGATCCGGCGGGCACGATGGCCACCCGCGCGTCGCGCCCGGCGACGCGCACGAGGTCCGGATCGCTGCGCGAGTATTCGACGTCGATCCGCTGGCCGGCGGTCAGATTGGTCGGATAGAGCACGCCGAGCTTCGGGTTGTGGGTGATGCCGTCCGGTGTGACGAAACTGACGGCCGACCGCAGCGATCCCGCCGACAACACCTCCGCGGTCGCGGTGCCCATGTTCGACTCGATGGTCCGGTCGTTGCGCCACGCCGCGAGCACGAGCAGGACGGCCAGCACCGAGATCCCGATCGCGGCGACAACGACGCCGGCCAGCGTCCGGTGCGCGGCGCGGGGACTCACAGCTGTGCCCGCACGGCAGCGTGCAACTCGCGCAGACCCGACCGCTCCGTGGCGACCTCGAGCACCCGGATGCCCTCCGACGGCGCGGTCAGCGCGGCGGTGAGGTCGGACAGCGTGACGTGCGCGTGCGGGACGCGGTACGCGGCGCACAGCGCGGCCAGGTCCATTCCGTGCGGCGTTCCGAAGACGCGCTCGAAGACGCCCGCGTACTGCGGGTCGCCCTGCTCGAGCAGTTCGAAGATGCCGCCGCCGTCGTCATTGGCGACGACGATCGTCAGATCCTGCGGGCGCGGCTCGCCGGTCCCGATCAGCAGGCCCGACGCGTCGTGCAGGAACGTCAGGTCGCCGAGCAGGGCGACGGTGCGGCCCTCGGTCTCGTACGCGAGCGCGGCGCCGACCGCGCTGGAGACGGTGCCGTCGATGCCGGCGACGCCGCGGTTGGACAGGACCCGCACCCCGCGGCGCGGGTAGCTCACGAGCGCGGCGTCGCGCACCGGGTTGGACGCGCCCAGCAGCAACTGGTCGCCGTCGGACAGCGCGTCCATCACCGCGGCCGCGACGTGCAGGCCGGTGGTCTTGGGATGCGCCGCGAGCTGCGAGCGGACGGCCTTGTCGGCGTGCTCGGACAGGTGCCGGCAGCGGGCGATCCACGCCGGGTCGGGCTCGCCGGACACCACGGCGCGGGTTCCGGTCGCGCGGACGTTGCCGGAGACGTCGGGCCAGCGCGGGCCGGTCGTGAGCGCGTACACCGCGACGGCCGGATCGGCGAGGAGCTTCGAGACGGGCCGGTGCAGCGTGGGCCGGCCGGTGATGATCGCCTGACGCGGCTTGAGCTGCGGCAGCGCCAGCGGGTGCAGCGGCAGGCCGTGCAGCGGGGCGGTCGGCTCGGCCACCGTCGGCAGCCCCGCGAGCTCGGGCCGGTAGGCGGCGCCGTGCCCGGAGATCACGACGGTGTCGGCGGTGACGTCGAGGTCCATCGGGACATCGAGGGTGGCGTGCGTCGTCGTGGTCCAGGCGGCACCGTCGGGGCGCCCCTCCGGCACCGGCCCCTGCGCGTGAACGTCGGGCACGAGTGGCTCGCGCAGCGGGATGTCGAAGTGGACGGGCCCGGCGTTGCCGGAGCGGGTGCCGCGCGCGGCGGCGAGCACCCGGCACACGGCGCTGCGCCACTGGCTGTTCTGCTCGTCGAAGCGGATCCCGCGCAGCGACTCGTCGCCGGTCTCCTCGGCGAGGCCGAGGCTGATCGCCGCGCGCACCTGGCTGCCGAACAGCCCGAACTGCTCGACGGTCTGGTTGGCGCCGGTGCCGAGCATCTCGTACGGGCGATTGGCGCTGAGCACGATGAGCGGAATCCGTGCGTAGTTGGCCTCGAGCACGGCCGGGCCGAGGTTCGCGACCGCGGTCCCGGAGGTCATGACGACCGGGACGGGGCGTCCGCTCGCGACCGCGAGGCCGATGGCCAGGAAGCCGGCGGTGCGCTCGTCGATGCGCATGTGCAGGCGAATCCGTCCCGCGTTGTCGGCCGCCTGCAGCGCGAACGCGAGCGGCGCGTTGCGCGAACCCGGGCAGAGCACGGCCTCACGTACCCCGCCGCGGATCAGTTCGTCGACGACGGCGGTGGCTTGTGCTGTGGACGGATTCACGTCTTCCAGATTGGCAGACGCTGCGGTCGCCGCGCCGCGAGGGGGCTGCCACGATGGTCGGCATGACGCGCACGATCTTCGACCCGGCCGATGTCGATCCGGGCCGCTTCTACAAGGTGCTGACGGCGTCGGTGGTGCCGCGGCCGATCGCGTGGGTGTCGACGCTGTCGGCGGACGGGGTGCCCAATCTGGCGCCGTACAGCTTCTTCACGGTGTCGAGCGCGCACCCACCGGTGGTGCAGTTCACGTCGGTCACCCGCAAGGACAGTCTGCGCAACATCGAGGCGACGGGCGAGTTCGTGGTCAACCTCGCGACCGAACCGATGGTCGAGAAGGTCAATGCCAGTTCGGCACCGTACGAGCCGGGCACCGACGAGTTCGCGGTCCTCGACATCGCGAGCGAGCCGAGCGAGCGCGTACACCCGCCGCGAGTCGCCGACTCTCCCCTCGCGATCGAGTGCCGACTGCGTCAGATCATCGAGGTGGGTGAGTCGTTTGTCGTGATGGGCGACGTACTGGCGGTCGCGGTGCGGCCGGACGCGCTCGCCGACGACGGCCTGCCCGCGTTCGCGGCGCTGGCACCGCTCAGTCGTCTGGGCCGCGACGAGTGGGGCATGACGCCGCCGGTCCGCCGCATCACCCGCCCGGGCCGCCCTGGCTGACCCACCGGAAGCCCCTCGACGTTAGGGTTGGCTAAACTATCACCGGATTCGCGGGACGGAATGCCATGGCCAAACGCTCCAAGTTCGTCAAACCCGAACAGCGCGAGATCATCTCGGCGCACGTGCTGGGCAGCAAGCGGATCAGCCCCAATTTCGTCCGCGTCACGATCGGCGGCGACGGCCTGCGAGAGTTCACCCCGATGGGCTTCGACCAGTGGTTCCGGATGTTCATTCCCGATCGGGAGCAGACCGGGTTCCGGCTGCCCACGTCGGGAGGCAACCTCTGGTACGCCCAGTTCAAGCTGATCCCCAAGGACGTCCGGCCGGTGCTGCGCAACTACACGGTGCGCGAATTCCGTCCCGACGGAGGTGTTTTCGGCGACGGCCCGGAACTCGACATCGACTTCGCGTCGCACGCCGACCTCGGTCCGGCGTCGGCGTGGGCCGACGCGTGCGCGGCCGGCGACACGGTCGGCCTGCTCGACGAGGGCCTGATCTACAACCCGACCCCCGATGCCCGCTGGCATCTGCTGGTCGGTGACGAGAGCGCGCTGCCCGCGATCGTCGGCATTCTCCGGTCGGTCGATCCGACGCTGCCGGTGCGCGCGTACGTCGAGGTCCCGCACGCCGACGACATCCAGCTCGTCGTGGTGAGCGACAACGTCGAACTGAACTGGCTGGTGCGCGAGGACCCGACGGCGCGGCCCGGCGAACTGGCGCTGTCGGCGGTGCGGGCCGCGGAGCTGCCCGACGGCCCGTTCTACGCGTTCGTCGCCGGCGAGAGCGATCTCGCGACGGGCGTGCGACGGCACCTCGTCGCCGACCGCCAGGTACCCAAGACCGACATCGCCTTCACCGGGTACTGGCGCCGCGGCCGAGCCGCGTATTGATGCGTACTGATACCCGAAACGACAGTGAGCCCGCCCGGATCGCCGGGCGGGCTCACTGTTTCGCCAGTAACTAGGCGGCGTGCTTCTGCACCAGATCGCCGAGGCGCGGCAGCGCCTCGATGACGTGCTTCTTCGCCGACGGGCGCAGGGTCGAGTAGACCTTCTTGATCGCGCCCTTGTCGCTGCCCTCGATGCGATCGTCGGTGACGCCCAGCAGCGCGTCGGCCGCGGCATCGCTGCGCGCGGTCAGAAACGCCGAGAAGCTGCCCTCACCGCTGGCAGCGAATTCCTGCCAGAACGGCTCGAGCCGTGCGACGAACGCGGGCAGCAGCCCCTCGATGGCGTCCGGCACGATCGACGGGCCGACCTTCTTGACCGCCGAGTAGCCGCCCTTCAGCGCAAGCCCCGACGCACCCTTCTTGTCAGAGACCTCCGCGTCGACGAGCGCTTCGACGTCCGCGAGAACCGCGGGCATCCGTGCGTCGTCCAACAGGGTGTCGTTCAGCGCTGCAACCACTTCCAATGCCTCCGTATCGACTGGTCCGTATCTGGCCGGGCACGACACTATACGAGGCTGGTACCCCCGCCGACCACGAGCAGTTCGTAACAGCGGCGCAGCCGCGCGAGCCACCACCCGGCGCGCTCGGCCGGGGCGGCCAGTTCGGACACGCGGGCGGGGTCCGGGACGACTGGACAAACGTCCAGGCTGCCGTCGGACATCGTGCGGGGCGCGGCCGTGACATCGGCGGCGAACAGGCCCCCGGTGCCGAGGCCGCAGGCGTGTCGCAGGTCCGGCAGCGCGGCGGCCGCGGCCAGTCCGGCGCCCATCCCGACGGCGGTGTCCAGGGCACTCGAGACGACGACCGGCACCCCGTGCCCGGCGAGTTCGTCGGCGAGCGCGAGCAGGCGGCGCATGCCGCCCAGCGGCGGCACCTTCACGACCGCGACGCCCGCGCCGCCCGCGCGCACGACCCGCAGGGGGTCCTCGGCGCGGCGGATGCTCTCGTCAGCGGCGATCGGGACACCCGGCAGTCGGCGCCGGACCTCGACCAGTTCCGGCACGCTCGCGCACGGCTGCTCGGCGTACTCGAGCGGGCCGTCGGCCGTGAGAGCCGTGAGCGCGCGGACCGCTTCCTCGACGCCCCAGCCGCCGTTGGCGTCGACCCGCACGTTGGGGATCAGCGCGCGCACCGCGTTCACGCGCGCGACATCGTCGGCGAGGCTCTGTCCCTTCTCGGCGACCTTGACCTTCGCGGTGCGGGCGCCGGGGAACCGCGCGAGGATCTCCGGCACCTGGTCCGGGGCGATCGCGGGGACGGTCGCATTGACCGGCACCCGGTCCCGCACCGGCGTCGGCGGGCCGAGCCACGCGGCCTCGAGCCCGGCCCGCAGCCAGTGCGCGGCCTCGGCGTCGTCGTACTCGGGGAACGGCGCGAACTCGCCCCACCCGGCGGGGCCCTCGAGCAGCACGGCCTCGCGAGTGGTGATGCCCCGGAAGCGAACCCGCATGGGCAGGCTCACGACGCGGGCGCCCGCCAGAACCTCGGCGAGCGGCGGGACTTCCGTCACGGCTGGCCCGGCAGCAGCTGGACCATCAGGGCCTCGCAGTCGGCCAGGACCGTCCCGTCGAGGTCGCGCAGCTCGGCGGTGCAGAAGATCTTGCGGCCCTCGACGCGGTCCACGCGCCCCTCGATCACGAGTTCGGTCTCGATCGGCGTGACCTTGCGGTAGTTGACATGCAGGTATCCGGTGCGGGCGATCGGGTGGCCCGCCTCGTGGACGATCATGCCGAGCAGGTCGTCGAACAGCAGCCCGATCGTGCCGCCGTGCGCGGCGCCGTTGCCGCCGCGGTGGAACATGCGGAACATCCCACGGCCCCGGACTCCGTCGACGCCGTTCCGCTCGAAAATCCACGGCAGGAGCAGCAGGCTGCCGCGGCCGGGCAGGTCCGAGTTGAAGCCGGCCGGCGACCCGCCCTCCGGGACCTGGTACGGCTCGATGAGCGCGGCGAGCGCCGCGGCCTGCGCGATCGCCTGCTCCGTGACGTCGTCGGGGATGTGCGTCGAGACCGCGAGATCCTGTAGCCGCCGGAACGACTCGACGAACCGACCGAAGTTCGGGCCCGCCTCGACCGGCGTGAACACCGGGAATCCGCCGTGATGTGCGTGGACGTCGTCCCCGGTGGCGGCGTCGGTCCGCAGTTGTTCGCTCATCCCTGCACGGTAACGCCGGAGTTCACCGGGCTCCCCGCGAGGTGGTCTCCGACACACCGACACCACGGCCTATCCTCGCCTCGTGACCTTCGACCCGCAGCTCTGGCGCCCCGTACCCGGTTTCGAGAACCTCACCGACATCACGTACCACCGGCATGTCACGGAGGGCATCGTCCGCATCGCGTTCGATCGCCCCGAGGTGCGAAACGCGTTCCGCCCGCACACCGTCGACGAGCTGTACCGCACGCTCGACCACGCCCGCATGACGTCCGACGTCGGCTGCGTGCTGCTCACCGGCAACGGCCCCAGCGAGAAGGACGGCGGCTGGGCGTTCTGCTCGGGCGGCGACCAGCGCATCCGCGGCCGCAGCGGCTACCAGTACGCCAGCGGCGAGACGGCGGAGACCGTCGATCCCGCGCGCGCCGGCCGGCTGCACATCCTCGAGGTGCAGCGCCTGATCCGCTTCATGCCCAAGGTCGTCATCGCCTTGGTCAACGGCTGGGCCGCCGGCGGCGGACACAGCCTGCACGTCACGTGCGACCTCACGCTCGCGTCCCGTGAGCACGCCCGTTTCAAGCAGACCGACGCCGACGTGGGCAGCTTCGACGGCGGCTACGGCAGCGCGTACCTCGCGAAGATGGTGGGCCAGAAGTTCGCCCGCGAGATCTTCTTCCTCGGCGACACCTACACCGCCGAGGAGATGCACCAGATGGGCGCGGTCAACCGGGTCGTCGACCACGACGAGCTCGAGAACGTCGCGATCGAGTGGGGCACCAAGATCAACGGCAAGTCGCCGCAGGCGCAGCGCATGCTCAAGTACGCGTTCAACCTGCAGGACGACGGCCTGGTGGGCCAGCAGCTGTTCGCCGGCGAGGCCACCCGCCTGGCGTACATGACCGACGAGGCCGTCGAGGGCCGGGACTCGTTCCTGCAGAAGCGCGACCCCGACTGGTCGCCCTACCCCTGGTATTACTGAGCCCCTGCCGCTCCGGTTCTCGTCGTGCCGCGTCCCCGATCGGGGGCGCGGCACGTCCGTTTTCGGAGCGGCGTGGCGCACATGTGATGCCGGTCACCATGGACATCATGGCAGGAGTGCCCATCGTCGCCGCGCTCGCCGACCGGGCCCTCGCCGGCGGGTGAACCCGACCGCGGCGGAATCGGTATCGGCGCCCGATTCCCCTTGGGCGACCCCGCGATCGGGTGTGCAATGGACTTGTGAGCACCGAGACGAAGTTCGCGGTCGACGGCGTCCACCTGTCGGGCTCGCTGACCGACCCGGCCGGCGACCTGCCGGTGGTCGTGTTCGCGCACGGCAGCGGCAGCGGCCGGTTCAGTCCGCGCAACCGCTTCGTGGCCGAACTCCTGCAGGACGTCGGACTGGGCACGCTGCTGTTCGACCTGCTCGCCCCTGACGAGGAGGGGGACCGCCGGCTGGTGTTCGACATCCCGCTGCTGTCGGCGCGGCTCACTGAGGTCACCACGCTGCTGCGGGAGCGGGCGCCGTCGATCGCATACTTCGGGGCGAGCACCGGCGCCGCCGCGGCCCTGCACGCGGCCGCCGCGCGCGACGCCGACATCGCAGCGATCGTCTCCCGCGGCGGGCGCCCCGACCTGGCCGGGTCGCGGCTGTCGGCGGTGCAGGCGCCGACGCTGCTGCTCGTCGGCTCCCTCGACACCACGGTGATCGAACTGAACCGGCAGGCCGCGAAGCTGCTCGAGTGCGAGCACGAGCTGGTGATCGTCCCGGGCGCGACGCACCTGTTCGAGGAGCCGGGCACCCTCGACGTCGTCGCCGATCACGCCCGCGACTGGTTCGTCGCACACGGGCGGCGGTCGTGACGGATTTCTCCGGGCCGTCGACGGAAATCCTGCAGTATCGCGACCGCACCGACGACTACTGCAGGCACACTGGATCCTCAACGCTTCTGCTGCCTGAGGGCAGGAGATCTCGAGCTCAGAGCGCAACCGGACCATCCCCCGGAGGAGGTGATCAGACTGTCTGACATCGTCGACACTCATGTGGCCGCGTTCTGCCACAGCCAGGATCACCCCGGCAGCGTTCCGATCCCGGCCCGCGGTGTGACCGCAGGAATGGCATCGGAAGGTTCGTTCGCCGATTCCGAGTCGCTGCTTGGCTCTCGCGAAACAACCCGAACACGTCATCGTCGTGTAGGCAGGCCGCACCAACATCACCTTCCGGCCGGCCCGCACACCACGCTCGATCAGTTCTCTTTTCGCCGCACCGATCGCGGCGTCCGCGGCCTTACGCGCCATCGTCGACCGCGCCAGGAACCTCGGTGTGAAGTCCTCGACCGCGATCAGATCGTGGCGTTCGACGACGCGCTTCGCCCACACCCGGGCGTCGTACTCGGTCTGGCGGGCCGCCTTCTTGTGCAGCCTCGCCGCCTCCCGTTTCGCACGCTGGTAGCCCTTGGACTGGGGTCCGCGCTTGCCGGTGTGGCGGCGGGCCATCCTCCGCTGCGCTTTGGCCAGTTCCGCCGCGCAGCGTCTGCGGTGCCCGAGATACGGCAGATCGAACTCGGCATCGGTGGTCGTGGCGGTGGTCGCTACGCCCCAGTCGACACCGATCCCACCCACGCCCTCCGGGACGAAAGCGACCTCGCGGCGGACGACGAACGAGGCATACCAATGCCCAAGCGCATCCCGTGTGATCCGGACACTCGTCGGCTCCGACGGCAACCCCCGCGACCACACCACCGGCACCCTTACGCCCTTCGGCAGCACCAGACGGCCATCACGGAGCCGGAACCCCCGGCGCGTGAACTCCAACGACAACTGTGTCTTCTTGCGGGCCTTGAAGGCCGGCCGGCCCCGCCCCTTCACCGTGAACGACTGCGCCAACGCCTGCGCGTAGGTCCGCAGCATCTGCTGCTGTGCAACCTGCGAACCCTCCCGCAACCACGCGTTAGCCGACCGCGCCGCCGTCAAGAGTTTCGACAACGTCCCGAAAGTCGGCCGCCCACCCGACTTCTGATGGTGGACAGCCTCGTTCCACAAGAACCGGCACCGATGCCAGTCCTCGGTCAGCGCACGCTCCGCCTGCACACCCGGGAGCAACCGGAACGTGTACCGCACCACTTCCCCCACACTCGGAAACCTAACTGCCACCACCGACAGAAAGTGAGGACGGCGCTTCCACTCCCCGTGAACGACGGAGTATCCGCGCCAACACCAGATGACCGTCGACCGCGAGCAGCCCGCACCGGAGCACCGCCGCCCGGACGGGGTCACCGACGCCACCGTGGAAGCCGTGGGCAAGCTGTCCGAGGCCCTCGAGACCGTCGAGCAGGCGCGCGGCCACCTCTACGCCTTCCACCAGTTGCTGGGCCGGGCGGATCGGCAACTCGGCGAGGCGGTCGAGTTGCTGATCGCGTCCGGGCATCCCACGAGCGCGGACCGGTTGCGGACGTCGATGGTGGGCCGCAACGTCCTCGAGGGCCGGTGGACGTTCCAGATCGTCGAGGAGTTCGACGACGGGTACTGGTCCGAGTTCCGCGAACACGAGAAGGCGATCCGCGGAACGCTGCTCCGCGGGCGCCGGCACCTGTACGAGGCCGAGATGAAGGAAGCCCGACGCACGCGGGGTCGCGCGGGCCACGAGGCGCGACCCGCCCCGGAGCAGTGACTCGCGACGTGTGACACAGGAGGAGCGAAGACGTGGAGATACTGAGCAGCAGGACGATTCTGCGCCCCAGGGACTACGAGGTGACGTTGTCGTTCTACCGCGACCTTCTCGGGCTCGCCATTGCGCGTGAATATCCCGGCGGGACGGTGTTCTTCGCCGGGCAGGGGCTGATCGAGGTGACGTCGCACGGCGGCAGCGAACTCGAGTCGCCGTTCGCCGGCGCGCTCTGGATGCAGGTGCGGAACCTCGCGGACGCCCAGGCCGAGCTGGTCCGAGCCGAGGTGCCCATCGTGCGCGAGGCACGCCAGGAACCGTGGGGGCTGCACGAGATGTGGATTGCGGACCCCGACGACGTCCCGATCGTGCTGGTGCAGATCCCGGAGGACCATCCGATCCGCCGTGATCTGCGCTGAACGCGCCCGTGCGCCGTTTCGGTAGTGCGCACTACCGAAACGGCGCACGGGCGCGAAGCGCCTACTTCGCCAGCGCGGCCGCGATCTGGTCGGCCTGCGCCTGGCCCTCGTGCAGCTGACGCAGCAGCCACAGCCGCAGGACCTTGGCGACCGCACCGGCCAGGTACAGCGCGGCACCGATCACGGTCACCGCGAGGAACGCGGTGGCCAGGATCTGGTACGACGTGATGTCGCGCAGATCGTTCAGGGTCAGGGACGAGATGTAGACGACGAAGGCTGCGACGGCACCGACGATCATCAGGATCAGGCCACCGATGCGGGCGGCTCCGTCGCCGCGGGACTGTCCCGTCTTGAGCTTGAGCTCGGCGACGTCGGTCTTGAACTGGGCGCGACGCTCATCTGCGAGAGTGGTCATCGTCATCCTCCTAGGTAGCTGTTGGAAAGGTCGTTCTCGATTTCGTCGGGCGCTCCGACGCGGACCACTCGTCCGTGGAGCATGAGCGCCGCACGATCGGCGATCGGCAGCACGGCGCGCGCGAACTGCTCGGCCACCAGGATGGTCAGACCCTCCTCGACCAATTGGCCGACGATGTCGTACATCTGGGAGACGATGCGCGGCGCCAGACCCATCGACAGCTCGTCGAGCAGCAGCAGGGTCGGGTCGGTGCCGAGGGCCCGGGACAGCGCCAGCATCTGCTGCTCGCCACCGGACATCGAGCCCGCGAGCTGGTTCTTGCGTTTGCCGAGGATCGGGAACCGGGTGTAGGCGACTTCCTCGAGCTTGGCGAGGTTCGATCCCGTTCCGGTAGCGACCCACAGGTTCTCGTGCACCGTGAGGTTGGCGAAGATGCCGCGTCCCTCGGGGATCGAGCACACGCCGAGCTTCGCCAGCTCCGACGCCTCGGCGCCGTTGACGCACCGGCCGGCCATCCGCAGCTCGCCGTCGGTGACCGGCAGGATGCCGGAGCAGATCTTCAGCGTGCTGGTCTTGCCGCCGCCGTTAGGCCCGAGCAGGGCCATCACCGTGCCCGGCTGCAGCGCCAGATCCACACCGTGTAGGACCTCGATGGGGCCGTAACCCGCTCGGACTCCGGCCAATTCGAGCAGCGGGGTGGGCTCGTCCGGCGGCCCGCCGAGCGTTTCCCTCGCGGGGGTGGTCCCGGTCGACATCACAGCCATCACACTGCCTCCTCTGCGGTGCCGATGTAGGCGGCGATCACCGCCGGGTCGTCACGGACCTGATCCGGGCCGCCCGACGCGAGGACGGCGCCGTAGTCGAGCACGTGAATGTGCTTGCACAGCTTCATCACCAGCGGGATGTCGTGCTCGACGAGGCAGATCGCGAGGCCGTCCGCAGCGAGTTGCTGGAGCAGTTCCGCGAAGTCCTCGGTCTCCTGTTCGGTCTGACCGGACGCCGGCTCGTCGAGCAGCAGCAGCCGCGGCGACGTCATCAGGGCTCGTGCGGCCTCGACGACACGGGCCCGTCCGGTGGGGATCTCCGAGACGTCCTTGTCGGCGACGTCCGTGAGCTTGGTGAGCTCGAGGATCCGATCGGTCTCGGCGTCCACGTCGATCCTGCTGCGGGTGTTCGCCCTGTGGATGTCCCCGGCGACGCGAATGTTGTCCCGCACCGACAGCGACAGGAACAGCTCGAGCCGCTGGAAGGTGCGGGCCAGACCCCTGTTCGCGCGCTTGGCGGGTGACAGCCGCGTGACGTCCTGGCCGTCGAGCAGGATCTTGCCTGACGCCGGCTTCTGGAGCCCGGTGATCGTGTTGAACAGCGTCGTCTTGCCTGCGCCGTTCGGTCCGATCAGTCCGGTGATCGCCCCGCGCTCGACGGTGATGCTCACGTCGTTGACGGCCACGTGACCGCCGAAACGGACTGTGATCCCGCGTGTTTCGAGGATCGGGGTGTCAGGCATGGACACTCAACTCCTTGGACTCGTCGGCGAACTGCTCCGTCGCGGCCACGGTGTGGGCCGTGACGACGGCGGGCAGTCCCAGTTCGCGGTCGAGGGCCGCGAGGCTCTCCTCGGTGTACGGCTCGTCGATCCCGACCGCCTCGGGCGGGACGCCCTTCGCGGCCGCTGCGGCCTCCTTGCCCAGCACCGCTTCCGGCATGGCCATCTGGCCGACGACCGGGAGCATGAACACGGTGACGATCGCGATGGTCGCGAACCACCAGTTGCCGAGCACGCCGGTCAGTGCCAGGACGTAGGCCAGGGCCACGACCGCGGCGCCGCCGATGAGCACGGGCTTGGCGTTCCGCAGGCGGCGGTACCCCTCGATGACGTCGTGCACCGACCCGGAGGGGTTCTTGCCGACGCCCATACCGATCAGCGCGGGGCTGACGGCGGCGAGGTGACCCATGAACGTCCACAGACCCTCTAGCTCGGGCTGCCCGGAGGCGAGGTTGTTGAACGACACCATGATCACCGCGAACCCGACGCCGGCCATGAGCCCGCCGAAGAACGCGCCGGTGACGTAGCCGATGCCCGCGACGACGGTGAGCATGAGGATCGTCAGGCTGATCATGATGGAGAAGTTCTCGTTGGAGACCGCGCCGATCGCGCTCGACATCAGGATGCCGCCGAGCCCGGCGATGCCGGCCGAGAGCATGAAGACGCTGAGCTTGAGCTTGACGAGGTTCTGTCCGAGCATCGCCGACGCGGCCGGGCTGTCCTTCATCGCGGCGAGGCGGCGGCCGTAGCCACTGTTGCGCAGCGCGATGACACCGATGGCCAGCACCACGAACAGCGCGGTGGCGGTCATGAGGAACGCCGTCTGGTTGCTCAGGTCCAGGGGTCCGATCTTGATCGGCGGGATCACGAGGGAGCCGCCGGTGAAGATCGAGAACTTGACGCCGAAGAGTTCGTGCTCGGTGGTGTCACGAAGCACCATGTTGCTGAGGAACACACCGAACGCCATCGTCGCGAGCGCCAGGTACAGGCCGCGCAGGCGCAGTGCCGGCAGGGCGACCAGACCGCCGATGATCGCGGCCGCCAGCGTTCCGAGGATCAGGCCCCAGATGTTCATGCGGGCGGCGAGCCCGGTTCCGGAGATACCGAAGTGGAACGCGACGATCGTGGAGATGGCGCCGAACGACACCGACGCCAGATTCATCTCACCGGCGTACCCGGTGAGCAGGGTCAGCGACAGCGCGATGATCGCGAACGAGACGCCCAGGGTGAGGGTGGTGATCGCGGACTCGACCATGAGCAGACGGATCAGGTAGACGATGACGATCAACGCCACACCCCAGGCGACGGCCTTGCGGACCGACGGGACGGAGTAGCGCTCGCGAGTACGGACGGCTGTGCCGCGCAAGCGGTCCTGCGGCAGCACGATGAGGACGACGAACAGCGCGATCATCGGCAGCGAGACGCGGAAGTTGGAGGTCCACGTCCACTCGGCCGGGAAGTAACCGAGCACGTAGGTTCCGGCCAGGCCGAGGACGATCGAGCCGACGAACGTGCGCGGGATGCTGCGCAGCCGGCCGAACATCGCCGCGGCGAAGGCGTCGATGACGAGCAGCGTCAGCATGTTCGCCTCGAGGGTGCCACCGCTGATCGGGGTGACCAGGATTCCGGCGAGGACCGCGAGGGTGGATCCGAGCGCCCACGAGAACGCGGCAATGCGCTCGGGATTGTGCCCGTTGAGACGCAGCAGGTCGGGGTCGTCGACGACGCCCCGCATCGAGACCCCGACACGGGTGCGGGTGAACAGGAAGCGCAGGCCGACGGCGATGAGAACCGCGGCGACCAGGCAGATGATCTCGTGCGTGTGGATCGTGGCCCCGAGGAACGAGAACCGACTCTCGTCGCCGAAGAACATCTTCATGGTCCGGGGATCCTCGGGATGCCAGAACCACTGGGAGAGCGCGAGCATGCCGAGCATGATCGATACCGTGACGACGATCTTGGTGACCTCGGCGGTGTCACGGAGACCGCGCATGATCAGGGCGTACAGCAGCAGGCCCATGAGCGGCCCGGCCACGCCGACGGTGATGACCAGCGCCACCGGCGTCGGCAGATCCCAGCCGTACTTCAGCTGCCAGTAGAGGAAGGCGCCGAGCATCGCCTGCGCGCCGTGCGCGAAGTTGAAGATGCCGGACGTGTTGTAGGTGAGCACCAGCCCGGAGGCGGCGATTGCGTACACCGAACCCAGGACCAGACCCAGGATCGTGAACGTCACGAATGTGTCCATCTGGAAACCCTCTGAAAAACTCCAGTCGGGATGGACGCGGCGCCCCGCAGCGGTGGCCCGGAGCGCCGCATTCATCAGTCGGATCGAAACTGCCGCTCGGTCGAGAACCTGTGGGTGTCGACCGCCCGGCCCTGGATCAGGCCTTCGGCGTGATCACGTTCGGGTTCAGGTACTTGGTGGAGATGCGGTCCGCGTTCAGCTCGGTGCCCCACGTCGACGGATCCGTCTTGACCAGGTACTGCGGGTCGCACTTGAACTCGCCGCCCTGGGTGGGGAACGCCTGCGAGTAGTCGGCACCCTTGATCTGGACCATCAGGCCGCACTGTGCGGGGATGTTCTTGCCCGGGTCGCTCGGGGCGTGGAGTCCGCCGCCGTCCCACTCGTGGATCTGGGACAGCTCGTTGATCATGCACTGACGGGTCAGGTCCGAGCCGCACTCCTTGGCCGCGGTGGCCCACAGCAGGAACGAGGAGGTGGACTGCATGCCGAGCAGCGCGGTCTTGCCGCCCTTGGCCGCGACCAGATCCTTGTACTGCTTGACGGCCGCGTTCTTGTCGTTCTCGAGCATCTGGAAGGTCATGCCGGCATTGAGGTTGTCGAGCAGGCCGCTGTCCTTGTTGAACGACTGGACCGCGTTGCCGTACCAGGTGGCCTCACCGAGGATGATCGGATCGATGCCGACCTGGTCGACGGCCTTGAAGAAGTTGAACTCGGCCGGGACCGGGGAGCGCGAGGTCCACAGGCCCTTGGCACCGCAGGCCTTCACCTTCTCCGCGAATGGGACGTAGCTGGCCTCGCCCTCGTAGTTGATGGTGACGCCGCAGTCCTTGAGCTTGAAGCCGGCGGCCTCGGCCATCGACTTGGTCTTGGTGAGCGACGTGATGATGGTTGGCATCGTCGAGCCGACCAGCGCGAAGTCGTTCTTGAGATCGGGGTGCATCTCCCCCATCTGGAACCACGCGGAGGCATTCGCGATGTCGACGGGGAACGGCACGCCCTGGTAGGTCATGGGGCCGTTGGCGGCGTCCGGGGAGACGGTGAAGCCGGGGACCGCGGCCATGTTGCACGCGACGCGGGTCTGCTCGGACGTCTGGTCCATCGCGAAGCCGTGGCCCACCATCATGAACTGGGTGCGGCAGGCGTCCTGCATGACGGAGTTCGCCTGCGTCATCGCGGCGTCGTAGTCGGTGCCGACGATCTTGCGGCCGTTGATGCCGCCCTGATCGTTGCACCAGTCGATCATCGCGGAGACGGCGTCGGACATCTCCTTGTTGAGGCCCGGGCTCTTGGCGAAGCCGCGATCGTCGCCGTAACCGATCTTGATCTCGGTGTCGGACACGCCCTGGTCGGTGGCGCCCTTCGCGTCGCCCTTGCCGCACGGGGAGGCGAGGGTGCCGAACTTGTCGACCGAGGTGGACGACGACGCCTGCGCGTCGCTCGATCCGGTGCCCGGCACGACGGCGTCGCCGCCGCGGTCGCCGCCGCAGGCCGAGACCAGGGCCGCGGTCGCGGCGAGCGCCACGACCAGCTTGGCAGTCTTGTTTCTCTTCACGGTCGGTGTATCTCCTTCTCAGTGCCCGAGACCGGGCCGGGGTCGAACCAACAGATCGAAAACCAGTCCGGACCTGGGGCGATTGCCACGCCAGCGCACCGAACCGGAGGTTGCGCAAAAACTAGGTAAAGCAAGTGCTTTCTTTAGGTAAAGAATGGGAGGGACAGCTCACCCCGACCGCTGCCGTCATCCCGCCACCGACCTTCCCGAGCTCCACTCACCGTGAGGCTGCGCTCCCGGTGGCGAGGACCGTAACGAGCATCACACCCCGCCCCGGACGCCGGTCCCGGTGAGTGAGACAACCCAGTGACGGTCGACACACCCCCGAAAAAACGTGAGTGTTCACACACCACCGGAACCGTCGTGCGAGGTGATAGGAAGATGAGACCCAGAGCACCGTCGATTCACCGGATGCTCGCTGTACTTTTACGCGTTCGATACGCACAATTCGCTTGTGACCGCAGAGCTCGTCGTTCTCTTGGTAGTGGTCGTCACTGCCCTCGCTTTCGATTTCACGAACGGCTTCCACGACACCGGGAACGCGATGGCCACCTCCATCGCCACCGGCGCCCTCCGACCGAAGGTCGCAGTGGCACTCTCTGCAACCCTCAACCTGATCGGCGCTTTCCTCTCCGTCGAGGTCGCTGCGACCGTCGCGAAGGGCGTGGTCAACCTCGGGACCGTCAGCGGCGAAGCCCTGCTGCTGATCGTTTTCGCCGGCTTGGTGGGCGGCATTCTGTGGAATCTCGCGACGTGGCTGTTCGGCTTGCCGTCCAGCTCGTCGCACGCACTCTTCGGCGGCCTGATCGGCGCCGCGATCGCCTCGATCGGCATGAACGGTGTCGAGTGGGGCGGCGTGCTCGGCAAGGTGATCATCCCCGCGCTGCTGGCCCCCGTGGTCGCCGCGCTGGTCGCGACCGTCGGCACCAAGCTGATCTACCGCATCACCCGGGACATTCCCGACGACACCAAGAGCAAGGGCTTCCGCATCGGCCAGGTCGGCACCGCGTCGCTCGTCTCCCTCGCCCACGGCACCAACGACGCCCAGAAGACGATGGGCGTGATCTTCCTGGCGCTCGTCGCTCACGGATCGATCTCCGCGGACGCCGAGATGCCGTTCTGGGTCAAGCTCAGCTGCGCCGTCGCGATCGCACTCGGCACCTATCTCGGTGGTTGGCGCATCATCCGCACGCTCGGCAAGGGCCTCGTCGAGATCTCCGCGCCGCAGGGCATGGCCGCCGAGTCGTCGTCGGCCGCGATCATCCTGACCTCGAGCCACCTGGGCCTGCCGCTGTCGACCACGCACGTCGCGACCGGATCGATCATGGGCACCGGCCTGGGCCGGAAAGGCGCCGAGGTCCGCTGGGGCGTGGCCGGCCGCATGGCCGTCGCCTGGCTGATCACGCTGCCCTCGGCGGGCATCGTCGGCGCCGTCTGCTGGGCGCTGGCCCACATGATCGGCGGACTGCCCGGCGTCCTCGTGGTGTTCGCCCTGCTGGTGGTGTTGTCCGGCCTCATGTTCATGCGTTCACGCCGCGAGCCGATCGACCCGAGCAACGTCAACGACGAGTGGGACGGCGGCCTGGCACCCGCGGCGGGGAACGCTCCCGTCGCCCCGACCGCCGGAGCCGGCGTCGAGGTCGACGCAGACCAGACCACCACCGCCACCACGACCAGCGCCACCTGAGAGGAGACGACCGATGGATCTACTGACGCAGACCGCCAACTCGCTGTGGCAGGTCGTCCTCGTGGGACTGCTCTTCGGTGCGGGCCTGCCGGCGATCTTCGCCCTGGGCCTCAAGAGCCTGTCCGTCGGCGCGCGGACCAACGCGGACGGGACGACCACGGCGTCCACCGCGGGCAAGATCGGCGCGGCCGTGTGCTTCGCTGTCGTGCTGATCGCGATCATCGCTGGGATACTGATGCTGATGCAGAACTTCCTGGCCAGCAGCTTCGGCATCCACGTCTTCTGAGCGGGGTCCCTACCAGACCCGCACCCCCGCTCCCTTCGTGAAAGTGATCGCATCCGTGAACAGCAAGTATTCGCTCCGTTCGGTACTCGATTGGCTCCGCGCCGGCTACCCGGAGGGAATTCCGACCAAGGACCACTTCGCCCTGCTCGCCGTGCTCGGACGTCGACTGACCGACGAGGAGATCGGCCAGATCGTGGACCTGTCCATCGCGACCGCACACGAGCATCCGGATCGGCACGTCGACTACGACGCGCTCAAGAGCATCATCGCGGGGGTCATCCACGAGGAACCCACCGAGGAGGACATCACCCGGGTCACCGAACGGCTCGTCGCGGGCGGGTGGCCCGTCGTCGGCGACGACACCTACGCAGTTGCCGGTGACTACCAGGAAGCCCCGGACGCCCAGAGCTGACGGACCGAGTTCAGGAGCATCATTGAGCCTGCCTCCGTTTCTCTCCTCGATCATCGATTGGCTACGTGCCGGGTATCCCAACGGCGTCCCCGAGCAGGACTACGTCCCCCTCTTCGCGCTCCTCACCCGACGGCTGTCCGAGGAGGAGGTCGACCTCGTCACCGCCGCCCTGGTCGAGCACGGCGACCTGCCGATCGCGAAGACCGACATCCAGGTGCTGATCACCAAGATCACGAACGAGATGCCGCTCGAGTCCGACGTGGACCGGGTGCAGACCCACTTGTCCGCGGGCGGCTGGCCGCTGGCCGGCCCGCCCCTCCCCTGACCGCGGACCCGCCGCCCGGGTCGTGAAAACATCGACAGGTGAGCTCGCTCCTGCACACCCTTCCGATCCCGGCCGGCACCGCGGTGACCTCGGTTCTGCCGACACTCGAACGAGCACTGGACGGCGGCGGCCCGCCGCTCCTGCCGGTGCCCGAGGGAGACCCGAAGGAGATCGCCCGACTCACGAGCGCGCTGCACCCGGACGAGCCGATCGACGACGTGGCCGACGCCGAGGACGTCGCGCTCGTGGTGGCGACGTCGGGCACCACCGGGGTGCCCAAGGGCGCGATGCTCACGTCACGCGCGCTGCGCGCGAGCGGTGAGGCGACGCATCGTCGCATCGGCGGTCCCGGTTCGTGGCTGCTGGCCCTGCCCGCGCACCACATCGCCGGCATGCAGGTGCTGCTGCGCAGCCTGCTCGCCGGCGAGACGCCCGTCGTCGTCGACGTCACCGCGGGCTTCGATCCCGGCGACCTGCCGACCGCGGTGGCCGCGATGACCGGACCCCGCCGGTACACGTCGCTGGTGCCCACGCAACTGGTGAAGGCCCTCGACCACCCCGGGGCGACGGACGCGCTGGCGGCGCTCGACGCGGTCCTGCTGGGCGGTGCGGCCACGCCGGCACCGCTGCTGCGCCGCGCGCTCGACGCGGGCATCCGGGTGGTCCGCACATACGGGATGAGCGAGACGTGCGGTGGGTGCGTCTACGACGGCGTCCCCCTCGACGGCGCGACGGTCCGGATCGCCGACGACTCCCGCGTCCTGCTGGGCGGGGCGATGATCGCGTCGGGCTACCGCGGCCTGCCCGGGCATCCTGCCTTCGCCGAACCCGGGTGGTTCCGCACCGACGACGCCGGCGCCCTGTCGGGCGGTGTGCTCACGATCCGCGGCAGGCTCGACGAGGCGATCACCACCGGGGGGCTCACGGTCGTGCCGCAGGTGGTCGAATCGGTTCTCCTCGAACATCCGGGGGTGCGCGAGTGCGCCGTACTCGGAGTCCCGGACGATCGCCTGGGCCAGCGGGTGGTCGCCGCGATCGTCCCCGCAGACGGGTTCGCGCCCACCGCCAGGGAATTGGGCGACCATGTCCGTGCCGCGCTCGACGCCACCGCGGCGCCGCGCGAGATCCGGCTGCTCGACGCGCTCCCCCTGCGCGGCCCGGGCAAGACCGACCGCACCGCGCTGCGAAGGTCGTGGCCCGAGCTCGGCGGACAAGCCGACACCCGCATGTAGTTGAACAAGCAATTGAATATTCTTCGATCCGTGACCTTCGAAACGGAATCGTTATAGAACGGGTCAATCCGGCTCGGGCAGAGCGGTTTCCGCTGTTCAATTCCGTTACCGGCCGGTAGGGATGTCCGGTCCGGGCCCGTCGGCAAAGTCCGCCCCTTACCTTTAGCGGAGATTCGTGTTGCGCGAAGTTGACCCAGCCTTGATGCTTCACGCAAGTGATCTTGGTTGTCGGGGACAAGACACCGCGATCACTCATCCGTCAGAAAGACTTTCCACGAATGAGGGGTTGTTCATGCATATGCGTTCCCGGAAGACGCTCGCCCGCACGGTGAGTGGCGTTGCAATCGCAGCCGCGTCGGCACTCGCCGTCCCGGCTCTCGCCACCGCCGCACCCGCCGTGTCGGCGCCCAAGATCACCGCGTCCGCCGACGCACACGCCATCACGGTCACCGTGGAGAACCCGAACACCGACGCCGCCACGACCTGCGGCGCCTACGCGATCGTCGCCTCCAGGCTCTCCGAACTCGAGAAGGACCCCTCCAAGCTCCTCGAGCCGGGCTTCGCGGCATGGAAGGTCAAGACCAAGGAGCGCGTCGGTGCCGCGAGCACCAAGGAATTCACCACCCCTGATTTCAACGACGGCGTGTACGCCGTGATCGGCGAGTGCACCTCGACCTCCGGCGCTCCCGCTGTGAGCCAGCCGAAGATCGTCAGCCTGCCC
Organism: Prescottella soli; assembly: GCF_040024445.1. Classification (NCBI taxonomy): domain Bacteria; kingdom Bacillati; phylum Actinomycetota; class Actinomycetes; order Mycobacteriales; family Nocardiaceae; genus Rhodococcus; species Rhodococcus (subgen. Prescottella) soli. The sequence continues at coordinate 4,154,782 of NZ_CP157276.1, read as the reverse complement.
GAGAACGCGATGTTCGGCAGCCTCGAGAACGGTGCTCTGAAGAACCTGACCGAGTTCCTCACCAGCGGGAACATCGACGGCCTGATCAAGGCCATCTCGGCCGGCTCCTCGCAGGCCGGGTAACTCCCCAAATCGTGCGCGGCGGCCCGGCTGTAGGTCGGGGATGTCCGGGTCGCCGCGCATGTTCCCCTTTCACGATTCCCGTTGCACGAGGCGCATCCGACGCCGTGCCTTCCGCGGGTGATCCCCGTCCGCGTTCGCCCGCGAACCACGGCGGAGATCCGCTTCCCACCGCTGAATGGACACGACCATGCGCACACGATCCGCAACCGTCCTCACCCGCTCCGCCGCCGTCGCGATTTCCGGCGCCGCACTGCTCACCGGTCCCGCGATCGCGTCGGCCGCCCCTTCCCAGGAGTTCGCGGGACCGGTCCTGACCACCGAGGCCGACGGCAACGTCGTCGGTGTCACGGTCCAGAACCCCAACGTCGCATACCCGACCAGCACGTGCGGCGCGGTGGCCATCGACTCGGCGAAGGTTCCGAAGGCACTCGACGATCCGACCAAGCTGCTCGAGCCCGGCTTCGTCGCGTGGACCAGCGGTCTCGACGCCGTTCCGGCAGGCGCCACCAAGGCGTACACGACGGGTGCGCTCGCCGACGGCGTGTACGCCTTCGTCGGTGCGTGCATCGCGCTGACGAACCCCACGCCGGTGCTCGGTGAGCCGCAGATCGTGCCCGTCGGTGGGGTGTTCGGCAGCCTCGGCACCGTGACCGGCAGCCTCGGCGACATCATCCCCGACCTCGGCGATCTGCTCGGCGGGCTCGTCGGCCTGCCGAAGTAATACGAACCCTCCTGAAGACCCGGGGCCGCGGTGCACGCACCACGGCCCCGGTGCACGTGTACGCCTCGCACGGTGCAAGAGCGCTGCAAGCCCCGTGTAAGCGGGACACGTCACGATGAGGTCATGAACCTCGACACCTCACCCCCGGCGATCGAAGCCGTCGGGCTCGTCAAGACGTTCGGGCAGCAGCGCGCGGTGGACGGCGTGAGCCTCACCGTGCCCACCGGCTCGGTGTACGGCGTCCTCGGCCCCAACGGCGCAGGCAAGACCACGACGGTCCGCATGCTCGCGACGCTGCTGCGCCCCGACGGCGGCGAGGCCCGGATCTTCGGTCGCGATGTCGTCCGCGAATCGACGGCGGTCCGTTCCCTCGTCGGTGTCACCGGACAGTACGCCTCGGTCGACGAAGACCTCACCGCCACAGAGAATCTCGTGATCTTCTCGCGGCTCCTCGGCCTGGGCCGCGCCGACGCCAAGCGCAAGGCCGCCGAACTCCTCGAAGAGTTCGCCCTGACCGAGGCGGCGTCGAAGCCGCTGAAGAACTTCTCCGGCGGCATGCGGCGACGTCTCGACCTCGCGGCCAGCCTGATCGCGCGTCCCCCGCTGCTGTTCCTCGACGAGCCGACCACCGGGCTCGATCCGCGCACCCGCGCACAGATGTGGGAGACCATCCGGCGCCTCGTCGCCGAGGGCTCGACAGTGCTGCTCACGACGCAGTACCTCGACGAGGCAGACCAGTTGGCCGACCGGATCGCGGTGATCGATCGCGGCCGGGTGATCGCCGACGGCACCTCCGACGAACTCAAGGCGTCGGTCGGGGTATCGGCCGTGCAACTGACCCTCGCCGACCGCGGGCGGACCGACGAGGCCCGCGACGTGATCTCGTCGATGCTGGGGGTCCCGGCCACCGTCACCCCCGAGTCCGGGCGCATCACCGCGCCGCTGTCGGATCCGACGGTGACCGCGGATCTGCTTGTGCGACTGCGGGATCTGTCGATCGCGGTCGACGAGATCACGGTCTCCAAGCCGAGCCTCGACGAGGTCTTCCTCACCATCACCGGCCACGACACCGCCGAGTCCGAACGGAGCGTCGCATGACCACCACCCTCACCTCGCCCGCAACCACCGCGGGCACCCGGACCCACCAGGCCGTCGACCGGGTCAGCCTGCGGGACTCGGTCGCTCACAGCTTCACGATGGCCTACCGAGGCATCCTGAAGATCAAGCACAACCCCGAGCAGCTGTTCGACGTCGTCGTGCAGCCGATCATCTTCACGTTCATGTTCACGTACATCTTCGGAGGCGCGATCTCCGGGGACGTGCAGTCGTACCTGCCGATCATCATCCCGGGCATCCTGGTGCAGACCGTCATCACGACGTCGATCGTCACGGGCACCCAGCTGCGGGAAGACATGGACAAGGGGGTGTTCGACCGGTTCAAGTCGCTGCCGATCGCCCGGATCGCGCCGCTGTCCGGGGCGCTGCTCGCCGACGTCGTGCGGTACCTGATCGCGACGACCATCACGATCGTCGTCGGTATCGCGATGGGCTACCGGCCCGGCGGTGGTGTCGTCGGCGTCGTGTGCGCCGCACTGCTGGTCATGGTGTGTGCGTTCGCGATCAGCTGGATCTTCGCACTCATGGGTGTGCTGATGAGCAAAGCCTCTGCCGTGCAGGGTGTCTCGATGATGATCCTGTTCCCGCTGACGTTCATGTCCAACGCGTTCGTGCCGGCCGAGACGATGCCGGGCTGGATGCAGGCGTTCGTGAACGTCAACCCGGTCTCGCATCTCGTCACCGCGGTCCGCGAACTCGCCAACGACGGGCACGTCGGCATCCATGCGGTGTGGGCCCTGCTGGGTGCCGCGGTGATCGTGGCGGTCATGGCGCCGCTGACGGTGCGCACCTACATGCGCAAGGCCTGACGGCCTCACTCCTCCTTCGTGGAGAGCAGGTCGAGGATCTCACGACGCGCGGCGGCGCGGGGTGCCCCCTCTACGGACGCCAGCGCCGCCGCTACGGCGTCGTCGCCGACCGCGGCGCGCGCGACGTCGAGGTGACGGTCCAGCCGCATCGACGGATAGTCCTGTCGCGCACGCACTCTCGTCGCCAGAGCGAGGAGCCGCGGCGCGCCTTCGACGGCACCGCTTCCGGTGGTGATGTGGTAGCCGGCGACGGCGCACGCCACCGCACCGGTCTGCGGCAGATCGGGGTACCCGCGGGGCCCGAGCCGCAGCTTCGACACCACCGCGAGCCGGTCGGCGAGATCGGCGACCACCTCCGGACGCCCGGCGAGGACGTGCGCGTCCACAGCCGCCGCAGCCACCATGATCTCGAACGGATCGGCGGCAAACTCGCCCGCGAGGCCGCCGGCGTGCCCAACCGCACGCCGGTACTCCGCCAGCCCACGATCCACCTCGCCGACGGCCAGATCCGCTTCCGCGGTGCTCGCCGACAGCGATGCCTGATTGTGCGTGTCCTCGTTGTTCGTTCTGCTGCTCGGCGCGTTCGAGTCCATCGGGACGAGCCTCGCGAGTTCGGCCCGGGCGTCGGCTATCCGGCCGGCCCCGACCAGCGCAGCAACCATGAATCCCCGCACCTGCAGGCTCTCGTCGTACAGGTGCAGTTCCCACAACCCCTCGGCCGAACGGCGGTAGTAGTCGACGGCGTCGTTGTACCGCGCGGACTGCGCGCACAGGCTGCCGAGGTGCTGACACACCATCGCCAGACCCCAACTGTCGTTCGAGTGCTCGGCGAGGTCGAGCGCCAGTCGGGCGTCGGACTCCGAGCCGAACAGGTCGCCGTTGTTCTCCCGGAGGTTGGAGCGCGCCATCAACGCGGAACTGCGTGCCCCCGGATCAGTGGAGCGGACCGCCGTCGCGAGCGCCCGCGGCAGGCCACGCCCGGAGGCGGGCACCAGCATCAGCGTCGCGTTCACCCGAGACGACTCGCTGAGATCGGTGCGGGTGGCGAGCAGTCGGCGCAGACGCGTGCGGGCGATCGCGACCGTGCGCAGGTTCCCACCCATCGCCATGTGAGCGCCGGCCAGTACGTACGTCGACGCCAGGTGATCGCCGGGGACGTCCGCGGGGGTCAGTCCCGAATCGTCGAGTTCGATCACGCGCGGCGCCCACGTGAAGACCTCCGAGTGCGCGCCCCTCAAGGACCACATGCCGCCGAGCACCGGGAACACCGTCAGGACGGTGCGAACCAGCCTCTCGGACAGTGCGAATCGCAGCACGGCGAGCAGGTTGTCGTGCTCGGCCTCCACCCGATGCGCCGCCGCGACCTGCCGGCCGGACATGAAGTCGCGGAACACTTCTCGAGAGAAGCGCTCCGCCCAGGCGACGGTTCGGGAGTGCACCTCGGTGGACTCGTCACCGTCCGACTGATCCTCGCCGAACTCCCGCACGGTCTCGAGCATGTGGTAGCGCAACGCCACCGCGTCGGCGCCCTCGGCCGGTTCGACGACCGACAGCATCGACTGGTTCACCAGGCCCTCGAGGGCGTCCGCCGCGTCGTCGACCTCGCCCCACTGCGCGACGGCCACGGCCGCGTCCGACGTGAATCCTGCCGGGAATCGGCACAACCGGCGCAGGGCGGCGCGTTCCGGGTCCGTGAGGAGATTCCAGCTCCAGTCGATGACCGCCCGCAACGTGCGGTGGCGCTCGGGTGACGTGCGGTCCCCCGAGCGCAGCAGCGCGAAGCGGTCGACGAGTCGGGCGTTGATCTCCTCCACGCTGAGCGTACGGACCCTCGCCGCGGCGAGTTCGATCGCGAGCGGCAGACCGTCCAGAGTCCGGCAGAGCCGCTCGACCTCGCCGCGATCGAGCCGCACCGAGGGCCGGACGGCGAGGGCGCGCGCCCGGAACAGCTCGATCGCGGGCGATCCGTCGTCGTGGATCGCCAACGGCGGCAACGGATACACCGATTCCGCCGTGATCGCCATCGGAGCGCGACTGGTAGCGAGAACGGTCAGATGCGGGCTCGCCGCGATCAGGTCCGACACCACGTCGGCGACGTCGTCGATGAGGTGCTCGCAGTTGTCCAGGATCAGCAGCGACGGGCGGGTCGCCAACGCGTCCCGCAGCCGCTGGCGCGCGTCGTGTATCCGGGTGCGGGTGAGCCCGCCCGGGGCCAGATCGGCCTCGCTCAGACCGAGCGTGCCGCTGATCGCGGCGATCAGGTCCTCGCCGCTGCGCAGCGGGGCGAGTTCGACGAGCGCGACCGGCATCCGCGTCGAGACCTCGCCGCCGAGCGCGTGCGCCACCCGAGTCTTGCCGGTGCCGCCGGGTCCGAGGACCGTCACCACACGCGACGACTCGAGGAGCAGTTCGAGGGCGGCCAGGTCGGTCTTCCGTCCCAGGAGCTGGTTGGGCGCGGCCCGGAGCCCGATGACGGTGGGCAGAGTGCGTCCCGCGGGCTCGGGCTCGACGCCCGCGGCGCCGTCCCCCGCCGGCGCGCGGGTGTCCTGCTCGCCGCGCAGGATGGTGGCGTTGAGATCGATCAGCCGTGCGGACGGATCCGCACCCAGCCGGTCGGCCAGCCGGCCGCGCAGCCCCGCGAACACCTCGAGCGCCTCGCTGGACCGCCCCACCCCGTGCAGGCACTCCATGAGCAGCGCGTGCTTCCCCTCGTCGAGTGGGGAGACACCCGCTGCGGAGCGCGCGATCGGCAGCGCGTCGCCGTACGCACCGGCGGCGACGAGCGCCACGAGCTCGACCGCGTCGAGCGCGCACCGGTGGGCTGCCGCCTCCGTCGCCAGATCGTCCGCGAGATCCCCGTCGGGCAGGTCGGCGCCGGGATCGCCCCGCCAGAGTGCGCGGGCCTGCCGGACTGCCGCGAGGGCGCCCTGCTGGTCGCCGTCCGCGTGGCACTGCCCCGCCTGGCGCACCAACATTCGTGCCCGGGTCAGGTCGACCTGTTCGGGCTCGAGCAACAGGCGGTATCCGGCCGGGCCGACCTCGATGACACGATCGGGCAGGGCGGACCGCAGCCGGGAGATCTGGGTGTGCAGTGCATTCGACGGCGACCTCGGCGGCGCCTCACCCCACACGTCCTCGACGAGTGCGGCCGCGCTGCGACTACGCCCGGGGCGGCGCGCGAGCGCGACGAGGAGGCTGCGGGCGCGGGGCCCGGCCAATGGCGCCAGGATCCCGTCCCGGCGTGTGGCGACGTCACCCAGCAGTGCCACCTCGACCGGCGGCGCTGTGGGTGCCGGGTCTTCGGGGACGCTCGTCACGGGTTGCACCGGCGCCCAGCCTATGGGAGGAGCCGACCGCGCGGCCACCCGATTCGGCGGAGGTGAAAGGATCGACGCATGGCTTCTGTGTCCCAGTGGATCGAGGGCGCTCGCCCGCGCACCCTCCCGAACGCGATCGCTCCGGTCCTCGCCGGAACCGGCGCCGCGGCGTCGCTCGGCGGTGCGGTGTGGTGGAAGGCGCTGCTCGCACTGGTCGTGTCGCTCGCGCTGATCGTCGGCGTGAACTTCGCCAACGACTACTCGGACGGCATCCGCGGCACCGACGACGAGCGGGTCGGTCCGCTCCGCCTCGTCGGCTCCAAGCTGGCCTCCCCCGCGGCGGTCAAGGCTGCCGCGCTGGGCTGCTTCGCGGTGGCGGCGGTGGCCGGTGTCGTGCTGGCACTGGTCTCGGCGTGGTGGCTGATCCTGGTGGGCGCACTGTGCATCCTGGGTGCCTGGTACTACACGGGCGGCAAGAACCCCTACGGCTACAGCGGATTCGGCGAGATCGCGGTGTTCGTGTTCTTCGGACTCGTGGCGGTGCTCGGGACCGAGTTCGTCCAGGCCGGCCGCGTCGACTGGGCCGGTCTGCTCGCCGCGATCGCGGTGGGCTCGTTCTCGAGCGCAGTCCTCGTCGCGAACAACCTGCGTGACATCCCGACCGACACCGAGTCCGGGAAGATCACGCTCGCAGTCAAACTCGGCGACGCGCGCACCCGCACCCTGCACCTGGTGCTGGTGATCGTGCCGTTCGTGATGACGCTCGCTCTCGTCGCGCGGACGCCGTGGGCGCTGGCCGGGTTGATCGCGCTGCCCCTCGCACTGCGTGCGAACGCCCCGGTGCGCACCGGCGGCAGCGGCCCGGCACTGATCCCGGCGCTCGCGGTCACTGGTCAGTCCATGCTGGTGTGGGCCGCCGCCACCGGACTGGCGCTCGGCCTGGGCTGAGCCCGGACCGGGCGAAACACGCTGCCGCTCAGGCGCGGTGCCCGAGCACGTTCACGACACGGCCGTCCGGGTCGAGGACGAAGAACCGGCGCACGCCCCACTCCTCGTCCCGCAGCGGGTGGACGATGGTCGCGCCGCGCGCGACCATCGTCCGGTACACGGCATCGACGTCGTCCACCTCGATGCTCATGTCGGGGTTCTGCGACGCCGTCGCGTCCTCACCCATGATCGTCACCTGGGCAGTGGGATTCGACGGCGATGCCATCGTGGTCACCCATCCCTGGTCCATCACCTCGACGAACCCGAGCGCACCGTAGAAGTCCCGACTGTCGTCGATGGAACGCACGTGGATGTCGGGCACGACCCGCCTGATCGTCATCTCACTTCTTGTCCGGAACGAGAGCGCTGAGCACGATATTCACGAGCGAGATGATGAGCGCGCCCCACACCGCGGTCCAGAAGTCGTCGACGCTCAGACCCCAGTCGGTCTGCGAACTGATCCACGACGTCAGCAACAGCATCAGCGCGTTGATGACGAGCGTGAACAGGCCGAGCGTGAGGATCAGCAGCGGCAGCGACAGCAGTTTGACGATCGGCTTCACGAACGCGTTGACGACGGTGAAGAGCAGGGCGATGCCCAGGATGATCAGCACGTCGCTGCCGGTCCCCTTGCCCGAGGAGGCAATCTCGATGCCGCTCACCCACTGCGAGGCGAGCCAGATGGCGACCGCGTTGATCACCAGGCGTATCACGAATGTCATGCGTTCATGCTGGCACGAAGTCTCCGGGCGCAGGCATCGGCACCGTCCGTCCCGTCACGGCCGCCGGACGACGGCGGCGTTCAATCGAAGACGCTCGTGCAGGAAGTGCTCGATCAGATCGATCTCGTCCTCCGAACAGGCGAGCAGGATCGTGACCTCCACATCCCGCTTCGTCAGGTCCGCGGTGAGGGCGACCCCGACGACACCCGCACCGTCGGCCGAGCCACGGAACACGTCCACACCCTCGCCGTCCCCGCCGGCGGTGTCCTCGAGGTACCCGTAGTCCAGGGGGTAGACCACCTCCGGGAACCTGGGGTGCGCGCTGCCGCGCGGTCGGTCGATCCGCAGCGGCGCCTTGCGGACCAACTGATCGAGGGCCGCGAAGTACGCCGCCAGGTTCGTGTGCATGTTTCCAGCCTCCCACGAAAACCGGCGACGGCAGCCGGAAATCCTGGGGCGAAATACGCGGAGAACGAGGACAATCCGCGCATCCCTCCACTACGCTCGCAACATGACCGTCTGCCGCGTCAACTGGTGGACGGCGCTTGCCGCCGCCATGCCTTTGGTCGCCGTCGGGTTCCTGTCCTCGCATCTCACCAATCTGGCGGACGCGTCGGCCACCGCGGGCCGCGAGTACGGCGAGAGCCAGGCCGTGATGTACAACCAGCACGCCACGCGCGACCCGAGCGATCAGCAGATCCACCAGTGGTGCAGCATCGGCGCACAACTGTCGGCGAACACCCAGATCTGGTACCGGGGCGGCGTCATCCAGGTGGGCGAACTCGACCAGAAGCGTTTCACGGAAGGCTGTTTCGAGACCTACCGGGCCGACACCAGGTGAGCGGTCACCGTCCAGCGACCGCCCCGTCGACCGCGACCTGGAGCTGATCTGCGACCACCCTCGTGACCTCCATCGGCTTCACCGGCAGGTCCACGACCGGTTCGCCGACGTATACGTCCGCCGCTCGACCGGTGTCGACGTTCGGCCCGTAACTGATACCGATGCTCAGCAGTGCCGGCTCCACCCCGAGTTTGCGCGCCTTGACCGCGATGTGCCCGACTCCGCTGTTGATCTGCTGGAGGCGCGTCGGATCGCCCTCGTTGCAGGTGCCCTCCGGGAAGATCCCGAGGACGTCACCGCGACGCAGGCGTTCGGCCGAGATGTCCATCATGCGGCGGCCCGCCTCCGCGACAGCCCGCAGACCATGGTTCTTGCTGCGGAACACCGGAATCGAGCCCATCATGTCGATCTTGCGGCGCAGTCCCGGTTCCGCGAACAGTTCGTCCTTGGCCAGAACCCTCGTCCGTCCGATCGCTCGGCGCAGCGGGGTCTGCCACGCGGTCGCGGCGAGCGTGTACTGATCCCGGTCGCTGAGGTGATTCGCGACGACGATGAGCGGCGTCCCGGACGCGAGCAGTCCCCGAATTCCGTCCCGTGCACCGGCGGCGTATCGGACCCGCGGACGGAAGCGCGCGCTCAACGCGGCGTATGCGGCCTTGGCGAGCAACCGGTTCTGCTGATGATCCAGGTAGAAGCGGTAGACGTCCTCGTAGTTCTCGAGCGTGACTTCGGGCCGGGTCATGGCGAGCTTCTCCTTCGGATCACCCCACCCCCGACCACGGTACACAACCTACGGAACCGTAAGTTGCCTACCGTGGTCGGTGCCGCGAGTCGCGCCGGTCAGGGATTGCGCGGGCGGTTGGTCCACCCGCCCTCCGGCTTCGGGAACCAGCCACCGGCCGCGAAGGTGCCGCCGTCGACGTGGACGGTCGTTCCGGTGGTGTAGCGCCCGAGGTCGGACGCGAGGAACAACGCCGCACCGGCGACGTCCTCGGGTTGCCCCGGCCCGCCCAGCGGCGCCCAGGTGGGCCACTTGGCCCACTCCTCCTCGGACAGCCACTCGGTGTACGGCACCTGGACGGACTCGATGAGATCCGGCGCAATCGCGTTGACCCGGACCCCGATCCGGCCGACCTCGACCGCCAGGCTGCGGCTGAACTGCGTCACGGCCGCCTTGTACGCCGCGTACACACTGTGCCCGGGGATCGCGCGGTGCGCCTCGACCGTCGTGAGGTTCACGATCGAACCCCCACGTCCGCGCTCGGCCATGCCGGGCAGCACGGCGTGCGTGAGCCGCAGGACGTGGTCGAGGTTGATGCCGCCGACCTGCGCCCAGAACTCGGGATCCGTCTCGGCGAACGGACGCGGCGGGCGCAGGAAGTGCCCGACGTTGTTCACCAGGACGTCGGGCGCGAACTCCACGATCCGCGCCGGCACCGTCGACTCGAGGACGTCGTACGCGAGGACCTCGATCGAACCGCCTGCGGTGGCGTCGAATTCGAGCGCACGGGCCGCGTCGGCGTCGACGTCCACCACCAGGACGGCGGCGCCGTGCGCGGCGAACGATCGGGCGATCGCCGCGCCGATCCCGTACGCACCCCCGGTGACGACGGCCCGTTTACCCGGGAGCAGGGGCCCAGGGCGAAACGCTGGACGGGACGACTGCGCGGACTGCGCGGGTTCTGACGACACGACTCCTCCTCGAGATGCGGGTACGCACCGATGATCGAGCCCACTGGCGCACTCGCACACGACATTTCCCGGCCAGCGAGAAACGAGGCGTGAGCATTCTCATGTGGGCCGCGCGACACACACCCCTCCGGCGTGGTTAGCCTCGAATCGAAGGACACCACGACTCGAACGGGAGAGAAGTCACCATGCTGAACAAGACCGCCACCTCCGCCCTCGCCGCCGCCGGACTCGTCGGCGGGTACGCCGTCGCTCGGCAGACCGGCAACCGCCAGCTCGGTGGCGCGGTCCTCGCGGGGGTCGGCGGCGTCTGCACCTACAACTGGGCCAAGAGCTCGGGCCCCGGCCGCGCGGCAGCCCTGCTGGGAACCTACGTCGCGGCGTTCGGCGGCTCACACCCGCTGGCCAAGAAGATCGGCGCATGGCCGTCCGTCGGCGTCGTCGCCGCCGGTACCGCGATCGCATCCCAGGTCGTCGCTCGCGGCTGATCTCGGTCCCGACGAAGATCCGCCCGCCGACCTGCCTCGTCTCCTGTAGATCGAGGTGGCGGCGGGCGCGGCCTTCGCGACGGCTACCGCTGGGCCGTCCAGCGCCCCGTGCGCGCGAACTCGTCGAGCACCTTCGTCGGCCCGGACAGGTCGATCCCCTCGGACGCCACCCAGTCGTCGTCGAAATACGTGCCGGCGTACCGTTCGCCGCCGTCGCACAGCAGCGTCACGACGCTGCCGCTGCGCCCCTGCTCGAGCATCTCGGCGACCAGGCCGAACGCACCCCACAGGTTGGTACCCGTGGAACCGCCCACCTTGCGACCGAGCACGGTGCTGGCGTGCCGCATCGCCGCGATCGAACCCGCGTCGGGCACCTTGACCATGCGGTCGACGACCTGACCGATGAACGACGGCTCGACACGCGGACGGCCGATGCCCTCGATCCGGGAGCCACGATCGGAGGTGGAGGTGGCGGTGCAGTCATCGCATTGCCACGCGTCGAAGAAGACGGAGTTCTCGGGGTCGACGACGCACAGACCGGTGTCGTGCTTGCGGTAGCGGAGGAACCGGCCGATCGTGGCGCCGGTGCCACCGGTACCGGCGCCCACCACGATCCACTCCGGGATCGGATGCTCCTCCTGCTGGAGTTGCGTGAAGATCGACTCGGCAATGTTGTTGTTGCCGCGCCAGTCGGTGGCGCGCTCGGCGTGAGTGAACTGGTCCATGTAGTGGCCACCGGTCTCGGCGGCCAGGCGCTGCGACTCGGTGTAGATGCTCGACGGGTCCGTCACGAAGTGACAGCGGCCGCCCTGCGCCTCGATCAGCGCGATCTTCGCCGGGCTCGTGCTCGCGGGCATGACCGCGACGAACTCGAGCCCCAGGAGCTTCGCGAAGTATGCCTCGCTGACGGCGGTCGAGCCCGACGACGCCTCGATCACCGTCGTGTTCTCGGTGACCCAGCCGTTGCAGATCGAGTACAGGAACAGTGAGCGCGCCAATCGGTGCTTGAGGCTGCCGGTGATGTGCGTGGACTCGTCCTTGAGATACAGCTGGACGTTCCACTCGGACGGCAGCGGATACCGGAGGAGGTGCGTGTCCGCGCTGCGCTGGGCGTCGGCCTCGATGAGGCGCACGGCATTGTCGACCCAGACCCGGCTCCCCCGACGGTCGACGACGGCCGTCACCGGCGGTCCTCACCCCGGAGCTTGGCATGCAGGTCTGCCTTGTCGGCGCGACGCTTCGCGTCGACCGCCGAGATATCGACGTTGACCTTCTTGCGGAGCTTCGAGAAGAGCACCAGCGACAGCGGCAACGCGATGAGAACCGCGAACAGCGCGGCGACGATCAGCGGCACGTCGACCCCGAACAGCTTGCCGCCGAACAGGATGGCGACCGCGAGGATCACCACGAGGCCGAGGCGGGCCACCGAGTACAAGGCGACGTCGCGGACGAGGGTCCCCGTCGTCACGACCCCGGCGGACGCTTTGCCCGCGTCGCGGGCCTGGTCAGGACGATTCTGCGCTGCATCACTCACGCCGCCAGCCTACCGATCGAACGAGTGTCCGGCCCTGGTGGATCCTCCCGACGCCCAGCTCCGAGCCCTGAACGAAGTCAGGGAGTGCCCAGCGGGAGCACATCGGGACCCTCGTCGTAGTCCGTGATCATGCAACACCCTCCCTCGCACCACTCCGGACCGGCGGGCCTGCGACCGAACTCCCCGATGGTCGACCGGCCTCCAACAGCGGTTTCGAGTGGTCGTATTCGAGTCATGGCGTACGAGAAGACAGCCCCACAATAGGGGCGGTGAGCGCGCGCCGTACCCCGATTGCCGATTCCCGAACACGACAACTCGATCAGGTGCCCGACACGCCCGATTTGTCCATTACCTCCGCTTTACCAACTTTAGATTGTTCGAGTACCTGGGGGGTGTGGTGCCACTATGTCGGAGCCGGTCGACAAACGAACCGGTCCCGAATCTCCCCGGCCGACCTGAGCGGTCGGCCCCAAAACTTGGAGGATCGATGAGCGCACCCACCTATAACGGCGCCAAGGAAGCCCTGCTGACCCCGGGCCAGGTCGCCGCACTGTTCCATGTCGACCCCAAGACCGTCACGCGTTGGGCGCACGCCGGCCGGCTCGGATCTCTGCGCACCCCCGGAGGACACCGGAGGTTCCGCGAGGCCGAGGTGATGGCGCTGCTCTCGTCGCTGACCACCGAAGCGCACCACTCCTGATCGGTGAGGTCCGACTGGACGTCCACCACCAGGTAGATACCCGGCCGCCCCGGACACGGCTACCCTCGTAACAGGAGGTGCACCGTGATCTACCTACTGGCGTTCATCGGCCTGGTTACGCTCGCTGTCCTTTTCTGGAAGGCGTTCGGCCCGACCGCCACCACCGCAGTTCGAGGCGGTAGCGACAGCAGGGTCGGCAGAGCCGTCGGACCGGACGACGACCCCGAGTTCCTCTGGCGTGTGGATCGTGAGAACCACCGTCGGCAGTCGGGGCCGCGCCCCGGCACCGACACCCCGAACGACCCGGAGAGCTGAGCCGCGTCCGCAGCACAGCGGGCGTTGGTCCGCGTCCGCGTCCGGACGGATGTCACGACGTTGCCGCACGTGCGGCATCGAGCGGGACGCATCGAACAGGCGATAACTGGAAATACAGAATCGACGACGGTCGCCGTGCAGACGCACGGCGACCGTTTTTCGCGGCCCCCACCCGGTCCCGCGATCGCGCACGGTCACGCATACAGCTGAAGGGACCCTTCATACGTCGGGAACGTACGAAGGGTCCCTTCAGCTGTATCGGGTCGTCAGCTCAGGCCGGCGTAGGAGTGCAGGCCCGAGACCACCATGTTGATGATGAACAGGTTGAACAGCATCGCCACGAAGCCGGCGACGTTGATCCACGCGGCCCTGGTGTCGCGCCATCCCGACGTCGCGCGAGCGTGCAGGTAGGCCGCGTAGATGACCCACGCGATGAAGGAGACGGTCTCCTTGGGATCCCAGCCCCAGAACCGGCCCCAGGCCGCCTCCGCCCAGATCGCACCGAGGATGATGCCGGCGCCGAACAGCGGGAACGCGACGATCGTCGTCTTGTAGGCGAGGCGGTCGAGGGTCTGCGCGTCGGGCAGGCGCTGCGCCAGCTTGCCGAACGGGCCGTTGCTCTCCGCGCCCTTCGGGAACCGGATGCGGTACAGGAACAGCATGCTCGCGACGCCGGAGACCATGAAGATGCCGCTGCCGACGCTGATGATCGTGACGTGGATCGGCAGCCAGAACGAACGGAGCGCCGGAACCACCGGCGCCGCGTCGGCGTAGAGCACGGTCGCCGCGAGGAACATCAGGATCAGGACCGGCACCAGCAGGAACACGAACAGGTCCGTGGTCTTGCGCAGCGCGACGATGCCCGCGATCACCGCGGCCGCACACGCCATGGTCACGAACTCGTACATGTTGCCGAGCGGGAAGCGCCCGGTCGCGAGGCCACGCAGCACGATGGACGCGACGTGCAGCACGACGCCGACGACCAGCAGGGCGTAGCCCATGCCGGCGAACTTCTCGGACATCGTCTTGCCGGGCTTCTCGACGACGCGGCCGGGAGCTTGCCCCGTGGGTGCGGCCGGGCCTCCTGCCGCGCCGGCACCGACCAGTTCGCGCTCGTGCTCACGCTCCTGCACCACGCGCGCCCGCATCGACGCGTAGCGCGCGATGAGCAGCACCGTGGCCAGGACATAGATCGCAAACGCCGACTCGAACGACCAGTCGCTGTAGCGAGCGAGTGTCTCGTTGATCGTGGTCATAAATTCATCTCCTGCGCGTCGCGCACTCGTGTTTCGTTATGCCGTGCCGTCACCCAGCAGGCGGGTGCGCAGCCGATCGAACTCGTCGCCCCAGCCGGCCTGATCCGTTCGGGCAAGCCCGCCGAGCTCTACTACAGTACGTCGTTCACCCTCGGCCAATGTAGCCGACACGGTGTCGGCATCCTTCGCGGGGTAGATGCGGACCCAGATCCGACGCCGCTTGATGACCAGTGACGTCAGCAGGCCCGCCATCATCACCAGCGCCGACACCAGCACCCACTGCTGTGCCGGGTCGTGCGATACCTGCAGGTTGACGTAATCGACGGCGCCGTCGAAACGGACCTGGGTGCCGTCCGCGAGGGTCTTGCTCTCACCCGGCAGCAGGTTCACACGCTCCTGCTTGACCAACCGGCCCTGGTTGACCAGTTCCTTGTTGAGCGAGAACAGGTTCTGCGGCAGCCCTGTGTCGAGGCCGGTGTCGCCCTTGTAGATATCGATCGCGACGGCCGGATCGTTCATCGCCGGGAAGCTCGACGACAGCAGGTTCCCGTGGAACAACGCGGTCGGGGCGAACAGGCCCTCGATCGCGATCTGGTTCTTACGCCGATCGTCCTCGTTCGGGTACATCCCGCCGGGCGGGTCGAACCGCATCGCACCGCTCGACAGGAACGTGGTCGCGTCGTCGGGCCGCCACTGCAGCGTCTCGGTGCGGGTCTCCCCGTTGGGGAACGTCACGGTGAACGTCGGCGCGTAGCCGTGGCCCTGCAGGTAGACGCGGTCGCCCGCGACTCGCAGTGGGTGGTTGACCTGCAACTCGGCGTCACGCCACGTATTCGTGTCCAGGTCGTTCCCAGCCTGGTACGAGATGTTCGACCGGAACATCTCCGCCTGCCCGGTCTCGAGGTAGTCGGCCGAGAAGTCCTTGACCCGCACGCACAGCGGCGTCATACCGGTGCCGTCCTCCGCGAGGCCGGGACGGAACGTGTCGAAGACCGCCGGGGAGGTGGTGCACAGCCCGGCGCCGTCGTTCGCGACGACGATGGCGTTGCCCTCGTAGCTGAACATCTTGCCGACCGCGATCGCGACCAGCAGCGCCACCAGCGACAGGTGAAAGACCAGGTTGCCGGCCTCGCGCAGGAATCCCTTCTCCGCCGAGAGCGTGATCTCGCCCGGATGGGTGGCACGCTCGCCGCCGACCCGCTGCTCGACGCGCCAGCCCCGCAGCTGCTTACGCACGCGCTCGGCCAAGGCCTCGGGATCCTCGTCGACGGTCGCGACATGGTGGTGCGGGAGCCGTCCCAGGTTGCGCGGGGCCGCGACCGGCTTCGCCCGCAGCGCCTTCGCGTACTCGATGCAGCGCGGCACGATGCAGCCGACCAGCGAGATGAACAGCAGCACGTAGATCGCGGTGAACCAGAAGCTGCCGAAGACGTCGAACAGCTCCAGCTTGTCCATGATCGGACCGAGCGTGGGCCGGTTCGCGATGTAGGTGTCGACTTTGCCCTCGTTGAGGCTGCGCTGCGGCAGCAGCGCACCCGGGATGGCCGCGAGCGCCAGCAGGAACAGCAGCACCAGGGCGGTCCGCATCGACGTGAGGCCACGCCAGACGTTGCGGACCACAGCGAAGGCGCGGCCGACCGGCGACTGCCGCGGCGGACGCGGAGCCTCCGTCTCGGCAGGCGCAGCGTCGGCGCTCAGTGTGTCTCGAGCCGTCATATCGGCAGGGTCACCTCCGTGATGAATGCGTCGCGGATCCAGCCGACGAACTGGTCCCACGCGCCGGTGACCAGTGCGATACCGACCACGATCAACAAGATTCCGCCGAAGACCTGGATCGTTCGGCTGTTGCGGCGCAGCCAGCCGACGCCGCGCAGCGCCCGCGCCGAACCCAGCGCGACCAGCACGAACGGCAGGCCCAGCCCCAGGCAGTAGGCGACGATGAGGGCCACGCCCCGGAGCGCGGTCGCACCTTCGGTGCCGGCGGCCACCGACATGACGCCGGCGAGCGTCGGCCCCAGGCACGGCGTCCAGCCGAGCGCGAACACCCCGCCGAGCAGCGGGGCGCCGATCAGGCCGGACATCTGCCGCGGCGCGAACCGGGTGTCCTTCTGCAGGGCCGGGATCAGCCCGACGAACGCCAGGCCCATCACGATCGTGACGACGCCGCCGACCCGCTGGAGGACGTCCCGGTTGATCGTGAGCGCCTCGATGGCGCCGAAGACCGTCGCGGTGGCGAGCACGAACACGACGGTGAATCCGGCGACGAACAGTCCCGCGGCGCCTGCGACACGGAGGCGACCGTCGCGGATGGTCTTGGCCCGGGTCTCCGCCTCGGTCGCGGTCACGGCCGGCGCGTCGGCGCCGACCACGCCCGCCAGGTACGACAGGTAGCCCGGGACGAGCGGCACGACGCACGGCGACGCGAACGACACCAGGCCGGCGAGCATGCAGGCGCCGAGCGCGAGCAGCAGCGGCCCCGTCGAGGCGGTGGTCTGGAACGTCTCTCCGACGTCGGCCAGCAGGATCGTGTCGGTCGTCATCCCTGGTCCTGCGGCTCCTGCGCGACCCGTTCCACGACTGGTTGCAGATCCTCGACCAGCAGTTCCTTGAGGAAGACGGCGGCGACACGGTGCTGTCGATCCAGCACGATGGTCGTCGGGATGACGCTGGTCGGGTAGTTCTTGCCGAGCGAGATGAGGGTGCGCATCGCCGGGTCGTAGATCGACGGGTAGCTCACCTTGTTGTCGATCACGAAGTCCTGGGCCTTGTCCTGCGTGTGGTCGCGGACGTTGATGCCGAGGAACTGGACGCCGAGGTCCTTGGTGTTCTCGTAGACCTTCTCGAGGTCGTCGGCCTCACCGCGGCACGGCCCGCACCACTGGCCCCACACGTTGAGCACGACGACCTGGCCCTCGAAGTCCGACAGCGACGTGGTCTTGCCGTCGGTCATCAGGTCGGGGCCGGAGACGTTGCCGACGGTGCCGCGCTCGGACGGCGGGTCGTAGAACAGTTCGGTCTTGCCGCCGGGCGAGACGAACGTGAACGTCCCGCCCTGCGCGACGGCGTCGTCGCCGCCGGCGCAGCCCGCGACGGTCGCGGCAATCACCAGCGTGCACGCCGCGGCCGCCAACCGGAGGGATGGGAACTTCATGCGCCGGTCACCCTCGGGTCTGACGCACCGGCCGGCTCGGAGTAGACGATGTCGACCAGCGTGTCGCCCTCGTAGACCAGCGACGTCAGCGACGCGAGCCCGCACTGGCGGTTGCGCGGGTCGTGCCACAGGCGCTCGCCCTGCAGGAAGCGACGCAGCGTCCACACCGGCAGCTGGTGGCTCACGCACACGGCCTCGTGGCCGACGGCGGCGATGCGCGCCGTGTTGACGGCCGCGAGCATGCGGTGCGCGATCTGCAGGTACGGCTCGCCCCACGACGGGGTGAACGGGTCGCGCAGCTTCCACCAGTGCCGCGGCCGGCGCAGTGCGCCGTCGCCGACGGACACCTTGAGTCCCTCGAAGTCGTTCGCGGCCTCGATCAGGTTGGCGTCGGTCGCGATCTGCAACCCGTGCTTCTCGGCGATCGGCGCGGCCGTCTCCTGTGCCCGCTGCAGCGGCGACGCGACGACGTGCGTGATGTCGTGGTCGGCGAGCGCCGACGCGACGGCGCGGGCCTGCGACTCACCGGTCACCGACAGCCGGAAGTTGGGAAGGCGTCCGTAGAGGATGCCGCCCGGGTTGTGCACCTCACCGTGCCGGAGCACGTGAACGATGGTGCGGGTGTCGGAGTGCGGATGGTCGGCAGCGCTCGCGTTGTCGGCGTCGGTCACGGTGGTCGTCCCTGTTCGCTGTGGTTCGGTGGGTCAGTGCTTGGCGGCGGCGGCAGCCTTGGCCGCGTGCGGGGCGGCGTCGGCGATCTTCGAGAAGGCGTCGTCGTCGAGAGCGGACGACACGAACCACGCCTCGAACGCGCTCGGCGGCGCGTAGATGCCGCGCGAGAGCAGGGCGTGGAAGAAGTCGGGGAACCGCCACGTGTCGGCGGCCTTCGCCTCCGCGTAGTTCGTGACCGGGTTCTCGGTGAAGAACACGCTCACCAGGGTGCCCGCGAACTGGACGCGGTGCGGGACGCCCTCGGCGGTGAGGGCGTCGCCCAGCAGCGTGCCCAGGGTCTGCGCGTTGCGCTCGAGCGCGGCGTAGACGGCGTCGTCGGCGGCGCGCAGGTTCGCCAGGCCCGCGGCGACGGCGACGGGGTTACCCGACAGCGTGCCCGCCTGGTAGACGGGGCCGGACGGGGCCAGCTTGGCCATGACGTCGGCGCGACCACCGAACGCCGCGGCGGGCAGGCCACCGCTCATGACCTTGCCGAACGTGTAGAGGTCGCCGGCGACGCCGTCGCGGCCGTACCAGCCGGAGCGACTGACGCGGAAGCCGGTCATGACCTCGTCCATGATCAGCAGCGCGCCGTGCTCGGTGGTGAGCGCGCGCAGGCCCTCGTTGAAGCCGGGCAGCGGTGCAACCGCGCCCATGTTGCCGGCGGCGGCCTCGGTGATGACGCACGCGATCTCGCCGGGGTTTGCGGCGAACGCGCCGCGCACGGCCTCGAGGTCGTTGTAGGGCACGACGATGGTGTCCTCGGCCTGCGCGCCGGTCACGCCGGGCGAGGTGGGCAGGCCGAACGTGGCCAGGCCCGAGCCCGCGTCGGCGAGCAGCGCGTCGACGTGGCCGTGGTAGCAGCCGGAGAACTTGATGATCTTGGAGCGGCCGGTGAAGCCGCGGGCCAGGCGGACCGCGCTCATGGTGGCCTCGGTGCCGGAGTTGACCAGGCGGACCTGCTCGACGGGCGCGACGCGGGAGACGATCTCCTCCGCGAGCGCGATCTCCCCCTCTGTGGGGGCACCGAACGACAGGCCGGTCGTGGCCGCCTTCTGCACGGCCTCGACGACAGCCGGGTGCGCGTGACCCAGGATCATCGGACCCCACGAGCACACCAGGTCGACGTAGTCGTTGCCGTCCACGTCGGTGAGGGTGCACCCCGATGCCTTGGCGATGAAACGGGGGGCGCCTCCGACGGAGCCGAATGCGCGGACCGGGGAGTTGACGCCTCCGGGGATGACCTTGGACGCCCGCTCGAAGAGCTGGGCGGAGCGGGCGTCACGAAGATCGGGTCCCAGGTCGGACCCGCTGGAGGCAGCAGTCACGGGTTCCAGTGTCCCAGTTCTGTCGAATTTGCCAACGACAGGGTGTAGGAGGTGGCCGGAATCACATCGCGTCGGCGTGTCCGTTCACGCAGGTCGGGCGCCGGACCGTTCCCACCGAGGTGCCCACGACAACGGTCGCGTCGAGATCCTCCGAGTGAACGATCCTGGCGAGCAACCCGGCCCGCGTGAGTATGTCGACGGACGCCGACGCCTGCCGGGCTCCGGTTTCCATCAGCACGTGACCACCCCGCCGCAACCACCGACGCGCCTGCGCCGCGACAGCCCGCTGGAAGTCGAGACCGTCGGGTCCGCCGTCGAGCGCGCCACGCGGTTCGTGCTCCCGCGCCTCGGGTGGCATCAGCGCGATCGCGTGACTGGGGACGTAGGGGACGTTCGCGACGAGGACGTCGATCCGGCCGCGCAACGTCGGGGGCAGCGCGTCGAACAGATCACCCTCGTGGACTTGTCCGCCGATCGGTTCGATGTTGCGCCGGGCGCAGCGGACCGCGGCCGGGTCGATGTCGGCGGCGTGGAGTTCGACGGCCGCCACCTCGCCGGAGAGGACGACGCCGAGCGCGCCGGACCCGCAGCACAGGTCGACGACGACGGCACCCGGCCGGGCGAGCGCGGCGCCCTGCCGCGCCAGCAGTTCGCTGCGGCGTCGCGGCACGAACACCCCGGCGTCGACGTCGATTCGCCTGTCGCAGAAGTCGACCCAGCCCAGCACGTGTTCGAGGGGTGACCCGGCCGAGCGGCGTTCGACCATCCGGGCGAGTTCGGCGGCGTGCGCCGCCTCGGCGATGAGCAGGCGCGCTTCGTCCTCGGCGAAAACGCAGCCGGCTGCGCGCAAGGTGGTGACGATCTCGGGAAACGTGAACGGTGACTGTGGAACATCGGAAGTCCGCACGGAGAGCCTTTCGGGATGCCGAAGGGGCTCTCACGGTCAGTTACGCGGACAGATCCGCTCGACCCCGAGGCGAGAGCACCCCACCTGACTGATCGGTAATGGGTCTCACCTCCTCGGTCCGTTCCTTCCTCGAACAGGAACTTTCCTGTCGAGCGGTGGAACGCTACCCCGGCGCCGGTGCCACGCGCAATACTTTGTCGTCCGTACCGTTGTCGGTGGTGACCAGCAGGCTGCCGTCCGGCATCTGGGTGGCCGAACGCAGGCGTCCGTACTCTCCGGCGAGGGCCGAGCGCGAATCCGTCACGCTTTCACCGTCGTCCGACAGTTTCAGGAACAGCAGCTTCCGGGCCTGCTGACTGGTGACGACGAGCGCGCCGTCCCAGTCGCCCCAGCCGGCGCCGGAGACGAACGTGCCGCCGGGCGTCGCGATCGTCGGCTTGCCCGAACTCCACACGGCCGCGACGGCGCCCGGCACGCGGTCGGGATCGGTCATCGGCACGCTCTCGTCGTAGACACCCGGCTTGCGATCGGGGCGGTACCCGTAGTTGGCGCCCGCGCGCAGCAGGTTCACCTCGTCGTCACGGTCCGTGCCCTGCTCGATGCCGTACAGCCGACCGGTTCCGGGCTGCAGTGCCAGACCCTGCACGTTGCGGTGCCCCAGCGTGAACACACGACTGTTCGGGTCGGCGTCGCCGGACGCGGGCGACCCGTCCGCGTGGACATGCAACACCTTGCCGCCCAACGAGTTCCGATCCTGCGGCACGGTAGGTCGAGCCGAGTCGCCGGTACCGATGTACAGGGTGCCGTCCGGGTGGGTCAGGATCCGGCAGCCGCCGTGCCGGCCGCCCTCCCCCACCGGCATCCCCGTCACGACGTCCCGTCCACGGGTGAGGGTGGTCCATCCCGGGTCGACCGCCCACGACACCACCCGGATGTCGGCGCCGGACGCGTCGCGGTGCCCCTGACACGTGTAGAGGGTGCGACTGGTCGCGAAGTCCGTGGCCAGCGCGATGCCCATCAGCCCGGTCTCGC
The DNA here is from genome assembly GCF_040024445.1 of Prescottella soli. Lineage (NCBI taxonomy): Bacteria > Bacillati > Actinomycetota > Actinomycetes > Mycobacteriales > Nocardiaceae > Rhodococcus > Rhodococcus (subgen. Prescottella) soli. The sequence goes on along the minus strand of NZ_CP157276.1, from coordinate 4,133,035 downwards.
CCTGCGCGTACAGATCCGACAGGTCCGCGGTCACCTCGCCGGTGCTGCCGTCCGGGCGCTCGACCACGAAGCGGCCCGCGCGCTCGCCGGTGAGGATCGTGCCGTCGGGGGCGATCACCACGTCCCAGGGATGCGCGAGACCACCCATCACCGTGGTGACCTCGAGGCGCGGCGGGGACGAGGGCTCCGACGGCCGCGTGCACGACGCCGTCGACAGCACCAGGCCGACGAGGGCCGCCGCCACGACGCCACGGGGCCACGCGCGCATCAACGGAACCGCCTGAGCCGCAAGCTGTTCCCGACCACGAACAGCGACGACAGCGCCATCGCCAGGCCCGCGATCATCGGGTTGAGCAGACCGGTCGCGGCCAGCGGGATCGCCGCGACGTTGTACGCGAACGCCCAGAACAGGTTTCCCTCGATCGTCGACAGGGTGCGCCGCGACAGCCGGATCGCGTCGGGCACCGACCGCAGGTCGCCGCGGACGAGCGTCAGGTCGCTCGCCTCGATCGCGGCATCGGTCCCGGTGCCCATCGCGATGCCGACGTCGGCGGTCGCGAGCGCGGCCGCGTCGTTGACGCCGTCGCCGACCATGGCGACGCCGCCCTCGCTGCGCAGTCGCGCCACGGCCTCGGCCTTCTGGTCGGGCAGCACCTCGGCGATCACGCGGTCGATGCCGACCTCCCGTGCCACCGCGGCGGCGACCGCCTCGGAGTCGCCGGTGAGCAGGACAGGGGTCATCCCGAGGTCACGGATCTCTCGAATCGCCTCGGCGCTGGTCGGTTTCACGGCGTCGGCGACGACGAGCGCGCCGCGGACCCGATCGTCCCAGGACACGATCACCGACGTCCGGCCCTCGGGCAGCAGCGGGCGCAGCGCGTCCGGCACCGGGCCCCGGGCTCGGCCCACGCGCACCGCGTGCCCGTCGACGACACCTTCGACGCCGATGCCTGGCCGGTTGACGAAGCCGTGGACCGGCAGCGGCGACGGCATGGCCCGCACGATCGCCTGCGCGACGGGGTGTTCGGACCCCGACTCGACGGCCGCGGCGAGTTCGAGCACCCGGTCCCGATCTTCGCCCGCCGCCGCGACGACACGGTCGAGTTCCATCCGCCCGGTGGTGACGGTGCCGGTCTTGTCGAGGACGACGGTGCCGATGCGGCGGGTCTGCTCGAGCACCTCCGGTCCCTTGACGAGGATCCCCAGCTGCGCGCCCCGACCGGTCCCGACCAGCAGCGCGGTGGGCGTGGCCAGCCCGAGCGCGCACGGGCACGCGACGATGAGCACCGCGACGGCCGCGGTGAACGCCTCGGTCACCGGCTGCCCCAGCAGCAGCCACACCGCGAGCGTGACGGCCGCGATCGCGAGGACGGCGGGGACGAACACCGCCGAGACCCGGTCCGCGAGCCGCTGCGCGTGCGCCTTGCCGCTCTGCGCCTCCGTCACCAGCCTGGCCATGTGCGCCAACTGCGTGTCGGCGCCGACCCGTTCGGCCCGCACGATCAGCAGCCCGTCGGTGTCGAGGGTGCCGCCGACGACGGCGTCCCCCTCCCCCACCTCGACCGGCACCGACTCCCCGGTCAGCATCGACGTGTCGACGGCCGCGCCGCCCCGGACCACACGGCCGTCGGTCGCGATCTTCTCGCCGGGCCGCACGACGAACTCGTCACCGACCCGCAGCGCCGCCACCGGAAGGCGCCACTCGGCCCCGTCGCGCAGCACCGCGACGTCCTTGGCCCCCATCTCGAGTAACGCCCGCAGCGCGGCGCCGGACTTGCGCTTGGCGCGCGACTCGGCGTACCGGCCGGCGAGCAGGAACGTGGTGACGCCGGCGGCGACCTCGAGATAGATCTGCGCGGACACGTCGTGCGCGCCGGGGCGGAGCGTGAACTCGTGGGTCGCGCCGACGCGGCCGGCGGTGCCGAACACCAGCGCCCACAGCGACCACCCGTAGGCGGCGAGGGTGCCCAGCGAGACGAGCGTGTCCATCGTCGACATGCCGTGTCGGGCGGTGACGAGCGCAGCGCGATGGAAGGGATAGCCGCACCAGAAGACCACAACCGTCGTGAGCACCAGCGACACCCACTGCCAGTAGTCGAACTGCAGCGGCGGGATCATCGACACCAGCACCACGGGAACCGACGCGACGATCGCGACGACCAGGCGGGCGCCGAGTCGGTCCCCGGCCTCCCCGGGGGCGGCGGGCTCCTCCGGCGTGGCCACCGCCGCCGAGTAGCCGACCCGCTCGACCGTGTCGACGAGGTCCTGGAGCGCGATCGAGTCCGGGTACTCGACGTGGGCCTGTTCGGTCGCGTAGTTGACGGTCGCTATGACGCCGTCGAGCTTGCCGAGCTTTCGTTCGATCCGGGCCGCGCACGATGCGCACGTCATACCGCCGATGTCGAGTTCGACGGTGCGCAGCCCGGCGGTGGTCACTGGACCAGCTCGTAGCCTGCCTCCGAGACCGCGGCGGCGACGGCGATCGTGTCCAAGAGCACCTCACTCGTCACGACGACGCGTCCGGACGTGATGTCGACGTCGACGCCCGTGACCCCGGACAGCGCGATGATCTCCTCGGTCACGGCGGCGGCGCAGTGCTGGCAGGTCATGCCCTTGACGATGTAGGTGTGCTCCATCGGGGCCTCCTCCACCTCAGGATCGCACGAGACGCGCGATCGCGTCGGATGCTTCCTTGACCTTGGCGTCCGCCTCGGGGCCGCCCTTCTTCGCGGCCTCGACGACGCATCCGGCGAGGTGCGCCTCGAGCAGCTTGAGCGACACCGACTGCAACGCGGACGTGGCCGCCGACACCTGGGTCAGCACGTCGATGCAGTAGCGGTCGTCGGCGATCATGCGCGAAATGCCCTGCACCTGACCCTCGATGCGCCGCAGACGCTTGAGCAGGTCCTCCTGCTGCGGGCTGTATCCGTTCATGGCTCCCATGATACCCCCTATGGGTACCTCGTGGAGCGGCGTCGGCGCAGGACGTCGAGGACGAGCAGACCCGCGACGAGGACCGACACGAACGCCGCCGCGATCCACGTGCCCGAGTAGTGGACGCTGGTGTACGACGGCGTGCCCGGCGCGACGGGCGCGAACTCGCTGGTGCTCACACCCCGGGTCCAGCACAGGACCGACGCCACGAGCGCCGCGACGACTCCGACCGCCTCGGCGACCACCACCAACACCGACCGGGTCACTCCGACCTCCCGTCCACCCCGGCGACCGCCTCGGTCAGCGCGTCGCGCAGGCCGTCGTCGTCGCGGGCCCACGCCTGGACCGACGACCCGTCCCGCAGTCGCAACCCGATCGCCTTCCGTCGCCGCGGCACCCCGGACAGCTCCCCGAGGCTGCGCGCACTCTCCCACGCCTCCGGCTCGTCCGCATACGGATCGGACGCGGGCAGCACCGCAGCGATCTCGGCGACCGCCAACTCCTCCGCACCCTGGCGCAGCGTCGTGTCGGTGAGCGACACACTCACGTGCCGTCGGGCCGCAGCCACCTGCACGTACACGATGCCGGCGAGGATGGCGGCGAACAGCGTCAACGCGAACCAGTGCACCACCGGCCCCGTCAGCAGCTCGATCACGAGCGCGACGACGCAGAACACCGGACCGTAGGCCACGGTCCGCCAGCGCGCGCCGGGCTCGTCGAACAACACGTCCGGCTCAGTCGGACTGCCCGCGTCGGAACCACTCACGCGCACCCTCCCGGAACACCAGAACGCTGGCCACCACCAGCAACAGCGGAATCACGAGCAGCACCGGCGCGATCATGCCGATCGCCGACAGCGCGATCGTCCCCAGCGCGAACACCGACGAGAGCACCACGACGACGATCCGCAGCCGCGCGCTGCCCGCCCGGGTCGGCGCCGCGAGGAAACCGATGACGAGGCCGAACACCAGTGACGTGGCCCCGATTCCCCGCAGCAGCCACACGAACGAATCGGCGTCGGAACCGAGCTGCTCGCGGATCGCGTCGGCGGACGTCGTCGACGCCAGCAACCCGAGCAACACCATCACGGCCGCGCACAGCACCCAGATCCAGTAGGCAACGGACACCACGCGCGGGGTCGACTCACTCACCAGCCCATCCTGAAGCATCGACCGCTCTTGAACGAGCTGAGTCGAGCGGAGAGCCGAGCGGAGAGTCGAAGTACGGACCCTGCGGCGGGCACTCAGGCGGCAAGGACACCCGGGACGAGCAGGAGCACAAGCGTCGCGATACCGAACAGCGCGATCAACGCGATCCACAACAGCTCCCGCCGCCCACCGGTTCGATGTTCGACGTGCATCACTACCCCCTGAACGGCTTCCGACCACCCTGGTCATGTGACTCGTTTCACAGTACCGGGGCGGGCTCGGAAGACCGAATCACGGACGATCCGGTCAGCGTGCGACGGGCAGGTTCAGAAAGTACTCGTTGGATTCCTTGCGGTGCATCAGCACGATCGCGCCGACGGCCACCACCGCCTGCAGGATTCCGGCGCCGCCCATTACGAGTGCGGCCGTTCCCGTCGCGGCGCCCGCGCCGAAGACGGTCGGGATCGCCGACAGCACGGTGAACGCGCCGGCCATCGTCAAGATCATCCGGGCCCAGTTCTTGCCCTTGCGCATCTTGAAATCGAACAGCACCGTCAACCCACCGAGGACGAGGGTGAGGATCACACCCGTGCTCACCAAGCCGAACACCAGTAGCTGCTCCGCCTGCGACCGCGTGACCGTCACGTCGGGTTGCTTGGCGAACTCGTCCATCAGCTGATCGACGAACGAGGTCCGGTCGCTGTAGACGAACAGCAGCGCCGCAACCAGGTACACGACGCCGAGTGCCGCGACGGCGAACCACAACTGGAACGCGGTCTGGACGTCGGCCGGGATCGGCTTCGGCTCCGACGCCGGTGGCGGCGCCGGGTACTGCCCCGGCTGCCCGGGCATCTGCGGCGGACCGGCCGGATGCTGCGGCGTCCCCGGCCAGGAGTCGGGCTGCCCCGGCTGCTGCGGCGGCCACTGCCCGGTCACGACAGCCACCCGGCCGCCTCGGCGGCCCAGTAGGTCAGCACGATGTCCGCGCCGGCACGTCGGATGCTCAGCAGCGACTCGAGGACGGCCGCGTCGCGGTCGATCCAGCCGTTCTGCGCGGCCGCGGTGATCATCGCGTACTCGCCGGAGATCTGGTAGGCGGCCACCGGCACCGTCGAACGGTCCGCGACCTCGCGCAGCACGTCCAGGTACGACATCGCGGGCTTGACCATCACCAGGTCGGCGCCCTCGGCGAGGTCGAGGTCCACCTCGAGCAGCGATTCGCGGCGGTTCGCCGGATCCTGCTGGTAGGTGCGGCGGTCGCCCTCGAGCGACGAGCCGACGGCCTCGCGGAACGGTCCGTAGAACGCCGACGCATACTTCGCCGAGTAGGCGAGCTGCCCGACGTCGGCGTGGCCGGCGGCGTCGAGACCCTTGCGGATCGCCGCGACCTGGCCGTCCATCATGCCGCTGGGGCCGAGCAGGTGCGCACCCGCGTCGGCCTGCGCGACCGCCATGTCCACGTAGCGGGCCAGCGTCGCGTCGTTGTCGACGCGACCGTCCGCCGACAGGACACCGCAGTGCCCGTGCGAGGTGAACTCGTCGAGGCACGTGTCGGCCATGATCACCGTCGCGTCACCGAGTTCGGTCTTCAGCGCCGCGAGGCCGCGGTTGAGGATGCCGCCCGGATCGGTCGCACCGGATCCCGCGGCGTCCTTGTCCTCCTCGCGCGGCACGCCGAAGAGCATCAGCCCGCCCACGCCCGCCGCGACCGCGTCGGTCGCGGCGGCCCGCAGCGAGTCCAGTGTGTGCTGGACTACGCCCGGCATCGACGAGATCGGACGCGGTTCGTCGATGCCGTCGGCGACGAACATCGGCAGCACGAGATGACGCGGTTCGAGCGACGTCTCGGCTACCAGTCGGCGCAGCGCGGGAGTACCGCGCAGACGACGGGGACGGTGAACTGGAAACACGGTTCTCCCGAAGTTGGGTCAGCGGCGGGCGCGGGACTTCTTGCGCGGAGGCGGCAGCGCACCCTCGGCACGCAGCCGGGCGGCGTGCTCGGCGAGCGCCTCGACCAGCGGACCCATCTGCGCCGTCTCGGGCTGGACGTCGACGCGCAGACCGAACTCGATCGCGGTCTCCGCCGTCTTCGGTCCGATGCACGCGACGATCGTGCGGGCGTGCGGCTTGCCGGCGATGCCGACGAGGTTGCGCACGGTCGACGACGACGTGAAGCACACGGCGTCGAAGCCACCCGTCTTGATCATCTCGCGGGTCTCGGCCGGCGGCGGCGCCGCCCGGACGGTGCGGTACGCGGTGACGTCGTCGATCTCCCAGCCGCGCTCGCGCAGACCCTCGGCGAGGGTCTCGGTGGCGATGTCGGCGCGGGGCAGCAGGACGCGGTTGACCGGGTCGAACACCTCGTCGTACGGCGGGAAGTCGGCCAGCAGGCCCTCGCTGGACTGCTCACCCGACGGCAGCAGTTCCGGCGTGATGCCGAACGAGCGCACCTTCTCCGCGGTGGCCTCGCCGACGCACGCGATCTTCACGCCGGAGAACGCGCGGGCGTCCAGGCCGAACGCCTCGAACTTCTCCCACACCGCACGCACCGCGTTGGTGGAGGTGAACACGACCCACTGGTAGCGGCCGTCGACGAGACCCTTGACGGCCCGCTCCATCTGGGCCGGGCTGCGCGGCGGCTCGACCGCGATGGTCGGGACCTCGATCGGGATCGCGCCGTGCGTGACGAGCCGGTTGCTCATGTCGGCGGCCTGCTCCTTGGTGCGCGGTACCAGGACGGTCCAGCCGTACAGGGCACGCGACTCCCACCACGACATCTTGTTGCGCTGCGAGACCACCTTGCCGACCGTGACGATCAGCGGACCGACCAGTTCGGACCCGGCGTCGTTGAGCGTCGCCAGGGTGGCCTCGACGGTGCGCTGCTGACGAGTGGTGCCGCGGACTGTGATCGCGGCGGGGGTCTGCGGGGCCAGGCCGTGCTCGACGAGCGCGCTCGCCGTCTCGGCCAGGTGTGCAGCGCTCGCATGCAGCACAAGCGGACCGGGAGCCGCGGCCAGCGCCGCCCAGTCGACCTCGCCGCGCACGTCGGCCTCGGTGTGCGCCGAACCCAGCGCCATGCCGGCGTAGCTCGGCACCGCGGACCCGGACGGCAGACCCGGCAGCACCTCGAACACCACCTGGGTGCGGGCGACTGCCGAGACCTCGGCGATCACGGAGTCGGTCGTCAACGGGTCGCCCGCGACGAGACGGACCACGTCGTGGCCGTTCTTCGCCTCGGCGACGAGGGTCTTGGCGACCTCGGCGGGCTCGCCGAGCGCGGGACGGACCTCGGCGATCGGCTCGTCGGTCTCCGGATCGCGGCCGAGCGCGGTGCCGACGAGAGCCGTCACGCCCTTGTCGACGTCGGGATCGGTGAAGGCCAGTGCCGCCGACGCGAGCACGTCGCGCGCGCGGACGGTGAGCAGCGCCGGGTCACCGGGACCCGATCCCACGAAGAGGATCCGTCCGGGGCTGTTCTTACGGACTCGGCTCATCGGTAGTTCTCCAGTGCGGTCTCATGTCGATAGGAAGAAAAAGCAAAATCAGGCCGTGGATGGGCTAGCAGGTCACCGTCAAGCATCGGCATCACCCTCCTCGGCAATCGTCATCAGATCTCGGGCGCCGAGCTCGAGGAGTTCACGCGCGACCGCGCGCCCCAGCTCGTCCGCACGCTCGGGCGACCCCACGGTGGACGCCCGAATCACATCGGAACCGTCGATCGCGGCGGCGCAGCCCCGCACGGACAGTTCCTCGAACACACGGCCTCCGTCGTCGATGGACTCGACGACCTCGGCGATCGCTCCGATCGGAGCGGTGCAGCCCGCCTCGAGCTCGGCGAGCAGCGCCCGCTCGGCGACGACGGCGGCCCGCGTGGGCGCGTCGTCGAGCTCGGACAGGGCCGCGATCAGTTCCGGGTTGTCGGCGCGGCACTCGACGGCCAGCGCGCCCTGCGACGGCGCCGGCAGCATCTGCACCGGCTCGAGCGTCTCGGTGATCTCCGCGGACCGGCCGATGCGGGACAGGCCCGCGCGGGCGATCACGATCGCGTCGAGTTCGCCGGACGCCACCTTGCCCAGGCGGGTGTCGATGTTGCCGCGCAGCGGCTCGATCTCCAGGCCCAGGCCGAGGGCGCGCAGCTGGGCGCGGCGGCGCGGAGCGGACGTGCCGATCTTCGATCCGGGCGGCAGCTCACCGAGCACCAGCCCGTCACGGGCGACCAGGGCGTCGCGCGGATCCTCGCGGGTGGGGACCGCGGCGATGACCAGCTCGTCGGGCTGCGCGGTGGGCAGGTCCTTGTACGAGTGCACCGCGACGTCGACCTCGCCGGCCAGCAGCGCCTCGCGCAGTTCGGCGACGAACACGCCGACGCCGATGCGCTGCACCGGGCCGGAGGTGACGTCGCCCTTGGTCTTGATGATCACCAGCTCGGCGGGGTGTCCCGCCGCGATCAGTGCGTCCCGCACGGTGCCGGCCTGCGTGGTGGCGAGCAGGCTGCCACGGGTCCCGATCCGGAGGGTGCGGGTGCCTGCGCGGGAATCGGATTCGTGGCCGGCGGTCGCTGTCGATGCTGCGTCCGTGCTCATGCCTGTGCGTCCTTTCCTGCTACATCGGGGCCGGCGGCGAATTCGCCGAGGTCGATCGGTGCTGCCACGGCCTCCGCCGAGCCCGGCCGCAGTTCGAAGAGCTCACGCAGCGCGGCCGCATACGTGTCGCCGCCCGGCGTGGAGGCAAGTTGTTTGACGCGCACCGTCGGCGCGTGGAGGAGCTTGTCGACGACCCGTCGCACTGTACGGGCAACCTCGTCGCGCTGCGGGTCGCCCAGATCCGGCAGGCGCGAGTCGAGCCGCAGCAGTTCCGCCTCGACGACCTCGGCGGCGCGCTGGCGCAGCGCGGTCACGGTCGGGGTCACCTCGGCCTGGCGCTGCGCGGCCAGGTACTGAGCAAGTTCGGAGGCGACGATCTCGCGGGCGGCGTCGGCGTCGGACGCAGCGGCGCCGGCACCCGGATCCCGTTGCAGCGCAGCCATGTCGAGCACGACCACCTCGGGCAGGCCGGCGACGGACGGCTCCACGTCACGGGGCAGGCCCAGGTCGCAGATCACGAGCGGGCGGTTCGACTCGCGTCCCGGTCGGGCCAGGGCCCGGTGGGTGTCGGCGAGCGTGACGACCGAACCGACCGCGCCGGTACAGGTGACCAGCACGTCGGATTGCGCCATCGCCTCGGAGAGATCCTCGAATCCGACTGCGACGGCATCGATTCCGTTGCCGACCGCGGTCGCGGCGAGGTGCTCGGCGCGCTCGCGGGTGCGGTTGACGACCAGGATGCGGCCGATGTCGGCGCGGGTGAGGTGCGCGACCGACAGGCTGCCCATCGCACCGGCGCCGACCACGACGGCGGTGCGGCCGACCAGACCGCCGTCGCCGAGGATGCCGGCGGCGCGGTCGAGCGCGACGGAGACGACCGACGCACCGGCAGCGTCGATGCCGGTTTCGGAGTGCACCCGCTTGCCGACCCGCAGCGCCTGCTGCGCCAGCTCGTGCAGCGCCCGCCCGGCGGCCTGCTGGGCGTCGGCCGCGGCGTACGCGGCGCGGATCTGACCGAGGATCTGCTGCTCGCCGATCACCATCGAGTCCAGGCCGCTGGCGACGGCGAAGAGGTGCTCGGCCGCGGCCTCGCTGTACCGGACGTAGGCGTGCTTGTGCAGCTCGGCGAGGTCTAGTCCGGCGTGCTCGGCGAGGAGATCGCCGATATCGGTGAGGGCTCCGTGGAATGCGTCCACGACGGCGTAGATCTCGATGCGGTTGCACGTCGAGACGATCATCGCCTCCGAGATGTGGGCCGAGCCCAGCATCTTGTCCGTCAGCTTCGGGCGGTCGGTGTCCGTGACCGCGATCCGCTCGAGGACGGAGACGGGAGCGCTACGGTGCGAGATCCCGACGAGAAGCACACTCACGGCCTGATCACCGATCCGTTTCTGGTCGAAGCGCCGACCGCCGCGGGTGCGGCGGCAGCCTGGGGATTACGTTGCTCGTCCGGAGGCGTGTTCCGGGCCATGTTGAACGAAAGCACCTGCATCTCCATCGCGAGATCGACCCGACGCATCTCCACGTGCTCGGGGATCTCCAGCGCGAGTGGGGAGAAACTGAGGATGCAGCGCAGTCCGGCACCCACGAGCTGGTCGCACACGTCCTGCGCGGCGGCGTCGGGCGTCGCGATGACACCGATCGTGGCGTCGAGATCCCGGCAGGATTCGGACAGCTCGGCGACGTCACGGACGGTCAGCCCACCGATGGTGGAGCCGACGCAGGCCGGATCCTTGTCGAACAGTCCGACCATCGAGAATCCGCGACGGTCGAAGCCGCCGTAGCCGGCGAGCGCGCGACCGAGATTGCCGATGCCCACCAGCACGACGCGGTGACCGCGGTCCAGACCGAGAGCGGATTCGATGCGGGCACGCAGCCGGGCGACGTCGTAGCCGACGCCGCGAACACCGTTGGGGCCCAGAAACGACAGATCCTTGCGCAGCTTGGCCGATCCGACACCGGATGCGCTGGCCAGTTCCTCGCTGGAGACGATGAGCGCGCCCTCGTCCGCGAGCACTCCGAGGACCCGCAGGTATGTCGCGAGGCGCGTCACCGTAGCCTGGGGGATGTCACGGTGCTGCGACGCCGGAGGCGTTCCACGCCGGGAAGCGGACGGAGCAGCCCCGGTGACGCCGCGGGCCACTGACCCCTGCGCCTGGTGCTGTTCGGTCACGTCGATGGCTCCTCGTCCGGCCGGCCGTGTACCCCGGCCTTCGTGAAGGTCCCGGGGGGATTTGTTCACACCACGGTAACCGCTTGTGAAGCCATGCACAAAGTTGCTCGACCACGCCCAGACGTGCTCTCACCTGCAAAGCGACCGGATTCGACGACACGGGGTGACCCTTCCCACTCCCCGGCCGGCCCACCCTCCGACGAGCGGGAATCAGCCCGCCGAGAGGTCCGCGCGCAGCCGGTCCTCGTCGACCTCCCAGTAGCTGTGCTCCTTTCCGTCGAGCAGGACGACGGGCAGCCGGTCCCCGTACTCGGCGCGCAGATCGGGGTCGTCGGCCGCGACCTCGTCGACGTCGATGCAGGTCAGTTCGAGATCGAACTCCCGGCAGATCTCGTCCAGCAGCTCGCGCGCGGGAACGCACGCCCCGCAACCGGCACGGGTGAGGAGGGTGATCCGGTTTCGCGACTGGTCCATGGACACCAGTGTTCCTCGAGGCCGCCGATTGCCCGGACCGCGGTCCGACGACGTCGGACCGGGAGAGTTCCGGACCGTTCCGTTTCGAGACGAACATCACACGCCACGGGCACGGCCTCGATCCGACGGGATGCGCCGGTGCGCTCGGGCTAGGGTGAGCCAGAGGTGTCTGCGACGCGGGAGGTGCGTGTGCCTGGGCGATCACTGCCGAACGGCGCGAGATCCGGTATGGGCCTGTCAGGGATCCTGCGCCCCGGGCGCCGCCGGATCCGGAATCTGCTGGGTCCGAGCGAGGCCGAACTGCGCGCCAATCTCGCCGGTGAAGCCAGTGCCGACGCGGCGCTCGCCATGCAGGAGGCCGAAGCCCTCGAAGCGGCCGCACTCGAGGCGGCCGAGGCCGAAGCCCTCGAGGCGGCCCCCGAAGTGGCGGAGCCACCGGCCGAGCCCGGCGAGCCCGCGGTTCCCCGCGACCTCACCGCCGCCGCGTTCTTCGACGTCGACAACACGATGGTGCAGGGCGCGTCGATCATCCACTTCGCGCGCGGGCTCGCCGCCCGCAAATACCTCCGGACGTCGGACCTGGTCGACTTCGCGTGGAAGCAGGTCAAGTTCCGGATCACCGGCAAGGAGAACAGCGACGACGTCGCCGAGGGCCGGGAGAAGGCGCTGTCGTTCGTCGCCGGACGCTCGACCGCGGAACTCGCCCGCCTTGGCGAGGAGATCTACGACGAGGTCATCGCCGACAAGATCTGGGCCGGCACCCGAGCACTGGCGCAGATGCACCTCGACGCCGGCCAGCAGGTGTGGCTCGTGACGGCCACCCCGGTCGAGTTGGCTCAGGTGATCGCCAAGCGCCTGGGCCTGACGGGCGCCCTGGGCACCGTCGCCGAGAGCCGGGACGGCGTGTTCACCGGCCGCCTCGTCGGCGACATCCTGCACGGCCTGGGCAAGGCCCACGCGGTGCGCACCCTCGCGGTGCGCGAGGGACTGAACCTCAAGCGCTGCACGGCGTACTCGGACAGCTACAACGACGTGCCGATGCTGTCGCTGGTCGGCACCGCCGTCGCCGTCAACCCCGACGCGGACCTGCGCGAGCTCGCGAAGAACCGCGGCTGGGAGGTGCGTGATTTCCGGACCGGACGCAAGGCCGCGAAGGTGGGCATCCCGACGGCGCTGCTGCTCGGGGCGGTCGGCGGGGCGGTAGGAGCGATCCTCAGCCGTCGGCGCGAACGCGCCCTGCTCGCGGAGCTGGCCGCCGCCGGGTCGGGCCGGGCTCAGCCCATGAAGACGTTGCGCCGCTGCGCCAGCAGGCGGTAGAGGGTCTGCTGGATCGTCTCGCGGACGTGGTCGGTGACCTCGAACAGCACCATGGGGTCGTCCGCCTCGGCGGCGTCGTAGGTGTCGGTGACGATCGGGGTGCCGAACTCGATGTACCACTTGGACGGCAGCGGCACCAGGCCGAGCGGCCCGAGGTGCGGGAACAGCGGCGTGACCGGGAAGTACGGCATGTCCAGCAGTCGGGCGAGCGGCGCGATGTCACCGATCTTGGGGTAGATCTCCTCGGATCCGACAATCGAGCACGGGATGATCGGCACCCCGGCACGCATCGCCGCCGAGACGAACCCGCCGCGGCCGAACCGCTGCAGCTTGTAGCGCTCGGAGAACGGCTTACCGATGCCCTTGTAGCCCTCGGGGAACACCGCCGCGACCTCGCCGCCGCGCAGCAGGCGCTCGGCGTCGGGATGGCACGCGAGGGTGTGCCCGGCCTTGCGGGCGATGTTCCCGATGACCGGCATCTCGAACGCCAGATCGGCCGCGAGCATCCGCAGGGCCCGGTGCTGCGGGTGGTGGTCGTGCACCGCGACCGAGGTCATCAGGGCGTCGAGCGGGACGACGCCGGCGTGGTTGGCCACGACCAGCGCGCCGCCCTCCGCGGGGATGTTCTCCACGCCGCGGACCTCGACGCGGAACCACTTCTCGAACAGCGGCCGCAGAGCCGGCAGGAACACGCCGTCGGCGAAGTGCGGGTCGTAGCCGAACTCGTCGACCTCGTAGTCCCCGGCGATGCGGCGACGCAGGAACCCGGCAACGCCGGTGACCTGGTCGACGAGGTGGGACCGAAGTGCGTCGAGTGGTGAGCCTCCGTGCTCGCCCGCGGCCTCCTCGGCGACGCTCTCCTTCGCCTCGGCCGCGGCCTCCTCGGCAGCCTGCCCGGCGGCGTCCACCGCCGGTTCGGGGAGCGGCCGCCGACCCACCGGGGACGACGAATGTCGATTCGCGCCGCGGTCACGCGCCGGGCGGGCGCCCGCGCCGCCGTGCAGTGGAATCACCTTCGCCACCTCGTTCACGAACGCCACCTGCCCTTGTGTATGCCTGCGCTGCGTATACCGGCTCTGCGTGTGCGTGCTCTGGATCTGCCGTTCACCTGTCGGTCCGCGATGCGGTCGTGGCCCCCGCGAGCGCGAGCGCCGTCGCTTCGGCCCGGTCCACCCACTCGGTTTTGATCACGGGGGTCAGGCCGGTGCCGCGGACGAAGTCGTCGAGCGCCTGCAGTGTCGTCCACCGCGGCTCGAAGCCGAGTTCGGCACGCATGCGGGTGGTGTCGAGGCCGCATCCGAAGTGGAAGTAGTCGAGCTGTTCCCGGGTGAACGAGCGCATCTGCGACCCCATCAGTGCGCGGCCGGCGCTGCGGAACAGCGAGAACGGCATCGGCACCTCGACGCGTCCGGCACGCCGGATCGCCTGCGACATCATCACCGCCCCGTCGCCCGCCACGTTGAACGTCCCGGCCGGGCCGGCGACCGTGGCTCGCTCGAGTGCCGCGAGGGCGTCCTCCTCGTGCAGCAACTGCATGCGCGCGTCGCGACCGAAGATGCTGGGGACCATCGGCGACGACAGGTACCGCGCCACCCAGCCGTGCCGCCGTGGACCCATCAGCGGGGCCAGGCGCAGGATCGACACCGCGATGTCGGGGCGACGGCGTCCGAGTCCGCGGGCATAGCCCTCGATCTCGATGGAGTCGCGGGCCCAGCCGCCCTGGGGTGGGCGGCGGGCGCTCATCTCCTCGGTGAACTTCGCGGGATCCTTGGGGCTCCCGCCGTAGACGGCGGAGGCCGATCGCACCACGACCTTGCGCACCGAAGGCGCCTTCTGGCACACCGCGAACAGCTGCATCGCGCCGATGACGTTCATGTCCTTCATCGCCGCCCGGCTGCCGGACTTGGGTGCCTGCGCGACGGTCGCGGCGTGGACGACGGTGTCGACCTCGGCGCCGCGAATCACCTTTCCGATGAGTGGGTTACGAATGTCGGCTCGGACGAACTCGGCGCGGCCCATGCGGCGCATCATGTCCTTGCTCGGGGAGACGGCGTCGACCGCGACGACCCGCTCGACGCGCGGATCCTGCGCGAGTCGCGCCACCAGGAACCCGCCCGGGAACCGGCTCGCACCCGTCACCAGCACCACCTTCGGTGGCTGCACACCGCGATCGTCAGGACTCACCAGTACCCCCGTCCATTCGCCCCTCCGGCGAGCCTAGCCAATCCGGGAGCCCCGGCAAGGGTTCCGCGCAAGCCTTAACACCTTGGCAACACGCCACCCGGACACGTCCGGACAGGCCACCCGAATACACGGATGCCCGCCACCGAAGGGGTGACGGGCATCCGGGTGCAAGAGCCGCTACCGGCTTACTTGCCGAGCTTCCGACGCTGAACGCGCGTGCGGCGAAGCAGCTTGCGGTGCTTCTTCTTCGACATACGCTTGCGGCGCTTCTTGATCACTGAACCCATGTGGGTGTTCCTCACAGTCTTCTATAGCGTCAGCGCACGCCGGTCACGTACGCCTGTGTCTTCCTCTGGCGCTGAGGCCTCGTTGCCACTGGCCGCTCTCACGACCCCAGCGCCTGACGACACCGGCTGGCTGGTACGACGACTCACGATCGTACCGGGACGGGTCCGCTCGGCGAAAACCGAGGTTCACCGTCTCGATTCCGACGCGTCAGCCGGCGTCGAAATACGAGGTCTCCAGATAGTCGTGGACCGCCTTGGCATGAACACGGAAGGAACGCCCGACGCGAACGGCGGGCAGTTCACCACTGTGAACGAGGCGGTACACGGTCATCTTCGAAACCCTCATCAGCGTCGCAACCTCCGCGACGGTGAGGAACTGCGTCCCGGCAAGGCTCGAGCCGCCGGGGCCGTCTTGCTTACCGGGCTTGTCTGACTTTGCCGGGTTTGCCGGGTTTTCCGGGGATCCCATCTGTCCACATACCTCCGGCACGTGTCGCGCCGCCGGCTTCCCCTCCGGCGGAACAGACACGCACGTGCTGACACGAAGCTTAGCGTTGCCAGAGGGGTTGATGCGACGGGTGTTGCAAACAAGATCGACAATCTCGATCTACTCGGGTGTCACCCCGAGTTCAGCGGACCGGTCACGGGCGGCCGCGAGAGCGTCGTAGAACGCGGTCCGGAGGCCTCCCTGCTCGAGCGCGCGCACCGCGGCCGCGGTGGTCCCACCGGGTGATGTGACGGCCGCGCGCAGCGCGTGGGCGCTCTCGCCCGACTCGGCGAGCATCGCCGCGGAGCCGACCATCGTCTGCACCACCAGTTCGCTCGCCGTCGCCCGGGTCAGACCGAGCGCGACACCCGCGTCGATCATCGCCTCGACCGCGAGGAAGAAGTAGGCGGGACCGGAGCCGGACACCGCGGTCACCGCGTCGATCTGCGACTCCGGAACCGTGGTGACGGTGCCGACGGCCGCCAGAATTCCGCGCACCAGGTCCAGGTGGTCCGGCTTGACGTGACGTCCCGGCGCGACGACGCTCGCACCCTGTCCGACGAGCATCGGGGTGTTGGACATGACCCGGACGACCGGGAACCCGGCGGGCAGCTTCACCTCGTACCGCGCCGTCGAAATGCCGGCCGCGAGCGAGACCAGGAGCTGGTCCTGCTCGCCGTCCAGGTCAACCTTCCCGAGGGCGGTCAGGACCGAGTCCACGTCGGTCGGCTTGACCGCGACGACGATGACGTCGGCGCCCTCGGCCGCGTCCTCGATCGTGGTGACGCGGATCGAGTACGCCGCCGTCAGCTCCTCGGCGCGGGCCTCGTACTGCTCGGCCACCACCAGATCCCGGGCGGGATGGCCGCCCTGCAACAGTCCAGAGATCAGGGCCTCACCGATCTTGCCGCCACCGATCACCGCAATTCTCGTCATGGCGTCCACCCTGCCACGACGGACGATCGGGACCTTCCCCCGGTACCGGGCGGTGGACGGTCAGCGGGGAATCATGGCGAGCTGACGGCTCTGCACCACCACCGCGCCCGTGGAGTCGAGGACCGTGTGATCCTCCTCGAACCACGTGTCGCCGAGCACCGTCGAGCTGGCCATGACGCGCAGCCATCCCGGAGCGGGCTGCCGGCGCAGGTACGTCGTCAGCTGGACGGTGGGCGCCCACCCGAAGATGCCCCGGTTCATCGTCACGGGCGCACAGATGTCGCCGGTCATGATCGCGAACAGCGCCGCGGTGGCCGGGTCCTGTTCGTCGGCCGCCCACGGCCGCGCCCACATCCGGACCTGCGGCTCGCCCTGCTGCCCTCGCAGGAAGTGCGCGGATGACCCGTCCACGCTCAGGTCGCAGCCCTGCGCGACGTGCACGATCTGCGCCATCGGATGATCTGCGGCGAGCGCCTGCGCCTCGGCGGGCGGCGAGGTCGGCAGCTGCGCGAGCGCCTGCTCCCCGGTGTAGTGCGGCTCCCCCGCGTCGGGCACACCCAGCGTGACCGCGGCGTGCACGGCGGGACGGCCGTTCTGGGACAGCTCGACGTCGACCAGCGAGACCTGGCGTCCGCGCTTGCGGACGGTCGCGACGACGTCGACCTCGCCGGGATCCGGCGCGGCGAGGTAGTTCGCGGAGACGGCGAGCGGCGCGGCGGCCGGGTCCACGAGCAGGTCCGGCGTCGCGGTGTCGGCCAGTTGGCGCCGGGCTGCGGCGGCGCAGACGGCCATCATGCAGCCGCCGTGCACCTTGGGGCCGATCGTCCAGATCGGATCGATATGGGCGGTGTACCGACCGTCACCGTGCGGGGTGACGGTGGTGAGGTCCCGGAACGGGTGAGTGGTCACGACTGGTCCTGTCTGTCGAGGGTGGCGTAGTCGCCGAAGGTGCGTCCGGCGAAGGTCGCGGCGCCGATGTCCTGGTGCGCCAGCCGGCGCAGCGCCGCGAGTACGGGTTCGTAGATCGCGGTGCCGAGCACCGCGTACTCGATGGCGGACTCGACGGAATCGGTGGGCATCAGTTCGAGGTCGATCTCGGCGATGCCGCGGATGTGGCGGGCGTACACCTCGAGGCGCTCGTCGGTCATCGGGATGCCGACGTCCTCGGCCGCGGCCAGTGCGCGTTCCAGTTGCGCGACAACGGGATACGACGGCTGGTACACCTGACCGAGCCGCTCGAGCACCGCGCGCGCCCGGGGGTAGTCGTCGGGCTCGCCGGCCGCGTCGGCGGGATACGGCGGCAGCGCGGCCAGCGCGCGGCCGAGCGTGTCGAAGACGGTGTCGGCGGGATGGTCGACGAGACCGACGATCGTGCGAATCTTCCCCAGCGGCAGCCCGACGCCGGCGAGGGCCTTGATGAGCGCGAGACGCCGCACGTGCTGCTCGCCGTACTCGGCGTGCGTCGCGCTGCTCGCGGCGCCGGGCATGAGCAGCCCCTCACGCAGGTAGTACTTGACGGTCGCCAGGGGCACGCCGCTGGCGGCGACCAGCTCGGACACCCGCATCTCGGCCCTCCCGTGCTTGACACCCGACGGCATCGGGTCGACCATGGAGTTCAGTATTGGATAGTTGAACTATCCAATGTCGGGTTCGAGCCTACCGCACACCAGGAGCTCACGATGGATCCCGTACTCACCATCGTCGTCGGCGTCACGGTCCTCACCGTGGTCGGAATCGCCTCCGGCGGCGCGTTCCTGCTCCGCATCCTCACCGGCCACCAGGGCGCCAACGACCTGCAGAAGAGCTTCTTCCGCGCCGGACACGCGCACGCGGGTGTGCTCGTCACCCTCGGCATCCTGCTCGCCACCCTGACCACGGTCGTCGACGCGAGCCCGGGGTGGGCGGCGGCCGGCGCGATCGCCGTGCTGGTCGCGGCGATCTTCATCCCGGCCGGGTTCTTCCTGTCCGTCCTCGGCCGCGACCCCGCGAAGCCCGGGCCGATGCTCGCGTCGATCTGGATCGGGGCGGCGTGCCTCGTGACCGGGCTCGTGATCTCGGGGATCACGGTGATCAGCGCGGGCGTCTCCGCGCTCTAGGCCTCAGCGCGGGCGTCTCCGCGCTCTAGGCCTCAGCGCAGGTGCTCGCGCGCGAAGCTCAGCGCCTGGCCCAGCATCGACGCGCGCTCGGGCCGGGTCCGCGCGTTCTGTGTGTTGATCTCGACGACGACCTGCCCGGCGAATCCGCTGTCGATCAAATGGCGGCACACCTCGACGCACGGCTGCGTGCCGTGGCCGGGGATGAGATGTTCGTCGACCGACGCGCCGCGGCCGTCCGCAAGGTGCAGGTGCGAGAGCCCGCCGCCCATCCGGCGCGCCAGATCGAGAGCGTCCATGCCGGCGGTCGCGGTGTGCGACAGGTCCAGCGTGTAGTGCTGGTGCCCGGAATCGGTGGGGTCGTACGACGGGCTGAACGCCGACAGCGCCGCACCCGGACCGCCACGGCGGCGCAGCCGCTGGGCCGTCCGTTCCCGTCCGCCGAAGAAGCTGTCGGCGCGCATCGGGAACATGTTCTCGACCGCGACCACGGCGCCGGTCTTCTCCTCGAGCTCGGCCACCTGGTCGACGAACCCGTCGGCGTATCGCCGCTGCCAGCGGAACGGCGGATGGACCACGACGTTCGAGGCCCCCAGCGCCTCGGCGACCTCGACGGACCGGTCCAGCTTCGCGACGGGGTCGGCGCCCCACACGCGCTGCGAGATCAGCAGGCACGGCACGTGCAGGGCCTGCACGGGCACCGCGTACTTGCGGACCAGCCGCTTGACCGCGGAGACGTCCTGGCTGACCGACTCGGCCCACACCATCAACTCGACGCCGTCGTAGCCGACCTCGGCCGCGTACCGGAACGCCGCTTCCGTGTTTTCCGGGTACACGGAGGCCGTGGACAGTCCGACGAGGATCTTCCGATCCGGCATGCGCGCTGTCCCCACGATCTTCCCCTCCGCCGATGCCCGGTCAGCGCGTGCTGAGCAGGAAGGCCAGCGGACCGAGCGTCACGAACACGCCGGCGACGAGCGCGATCACCAGGCTGGTGATGTCGTCGGTGCGGCGCAGGATCCGCACCATGGCGACCAGTCCGACGATCACGAGGACCGCCAGGACGAGCGCGACCATCGGCAGCATGTCCCACAGCTTCTCGAAGCCCTTGAACATCAGTGCGCCGGCGATGAGCGCGACCGCGCCCTGGCCGAGCAGGACGGCCCACTGCTTGGCGCCGCTGGGCTCGGGCTCGAAGTCGTCGAGATCGTCGAGTTCGGCGTCGTCGACGTCCGTGTCCACGTCGACCGGTTCGACGTCGGCGGGCTCGGCGTCGGCCGGCTTTGCGTCGGCAGGCTTGGCGTCGGGCCGGGCGATGCCCTGGCGCAGCAGGTCACCGGCGAGGGACTGCCCCGACAGCATCCGCGGCTCGGGGTCGCCACCGCGCGGGAGCGGGGAAACGGCCTCGATGACGGTGGTCGTGGTCGTCGAGTTGGTCGGCGTCACCGAACGCCAGCCGGTGTCGACCGGCTCGGGGCGCTTAGGCACGTCGGCCTTCACCGCGGGTGCGACGACCGTCGGTGCGTCCGCGGCGGTGGGCCGGACCGGCGGCTTCTTCTCCGGTTGGGCCGGCTTCGGGGGCTGGGCCTTCACCTCGGGCTTTGTCTCCGGCTTGGCCGCGACACCGGTGCCGGGACGGTCCTGGACGGCCCGGTTCCCGACGATCTTGTTCTCGGCGGGCCGGCTGGTAGCGGCATCGCTGCGGACGGCCGGACCGAGGACCGCGCGGCCCTGGACGTTGGCGGGCGGGACGACCGCGGTCGCCGCGGCCTGCGGCGCCGCAACGGGAGCGGGCTTCGGCGCCGCATCAGGCGCGGGTGCGTCGGCCTCGGGCTCGGCGTCGGAACCGGGGGCGGCGACGCGCCCGTTCCGGACGGCCGGGAACTCGCCGGTCAGTTCGGCGACGGAGATGCCGCCCTTGACGCCGCGGCGTCGTCGGCCACCGGCACCGGAGCCGACGCGCTGGCCGTTGCGGGCCAACAGCTCCGCAACCGAGATTGCTTGGCTGTCACCTTCGGGCTCAGTCATCGAGCGCTCACCACCAGTTCTCCACCCATGTCCGTATCGAGCTTGCGAAGAATCAGACCCTCACGCAGTGCCCACGGGCAAATCTCGAGCGTGTCGATCCCCAGCGCGCGCATGCTGGCCTCCGCAACGAGAGCACCGGCCACGATCTGCTGAGAGCGGTCGGAACTCACGCCTTCCAATTCTGCACGGTCCGACGTGGTCATCCGCGAGATGAACGCGATCAGCTGCCGCAGGCCGCTCGCCGTGAGGGTCCGCTTGACGCGCGGACCTGCGGCGGACGGTGCGGCGCCGGTCAGCCGGGCCAGCGAACGGAAGGTCTTGGAGGTGCCGACGTGCAGGTCCGCCTCGCCCGACGCGCGCAGCTGCTTCGCCGGGGCCACCAGCTCGGCGTCGAGCCAGTCCCGCAGCACCGCGACGCGACGCTTGCCGGGCGGGTCCTCCTGCAGCCAGTCCCGGGTCAGGCGTCCGGCGCCCAGCTGCAGCGAGAACGCCACCTCCGGGTCCTCGTCGCCGCCGGCCGTGAGCTCCAGCGAGCCGCCGCCGATGTCGAGGTTGAGGATGCGGCCGGCGCTCCAGCCGTACCAGCGGCGCACCGCGAGGAATGTCAGCCGGGCCTCGTCGACGCCGGACAGCACCTCGAGGTTCACGCCCGTCTCGGCGCGCACCCGGGAGAGCACGGCCTCGGAGTTGTTGGCGTCGCGCACCGCGGATGTCGCGAACGCCATCAGCTCACCGCAGCCGGACGACTGCGCGATGCCGGCGAAGTCCTGCACGGTCGCGACCAGCCGGTCGGCGCCGAGTGACGTGATGTCGCCCCGGTCGTCCGTGTTCTCGGCCAGCCGGAGCGTGGCTTTCGTGGAACTCATCGGTGTGGGGTGCCCACCACGATGTGCGTCCACCACGAGCAGGTGGACGGTGTTGCTTCCGACGTCAAGTACCCCAAGGCGCACACGGCTACGGTACTGGGTCTACCGTCGGGCACTGTGACAGCAGGCAGCACCGGCGGCTCCCACAAGATCGCGCCCACGCCGGAAGTGGATCTCGACTTCCCGCGCGAGTGGGTCCAGTTCGTCGACCCCGAGAACCCCGAACACACCATCAAAGCCGACATGACGTGGCTCCTTTCGCGCTGGACCTGCGTGTTCGGCACGCCCGCGTGCCAGGGCACGGTGGCCGGTCGCCCCGACGACGGCTGCTGCTCGCACGGCGCCTTCCTCTCCGACGAGGAGGACCGCGAGAAACTCGACGCCTCGGTGAGGATGCTCACACCCGAGGACTGGCAGTTCATGGAGAAGGGCCTCGGGAAGAAGGGGTACGTCGAGGAGGACGACCTCGAGGACGAGCCCGCGCTGCGCACCCGCAGGTACAAGGGCGCCTGCATCTTCCTCAACCGCCCGGGCTTCGAGGGTGGCATCGGCTGCGCGCTGCATCAGATGGCGCTGCGCAAGGGCATCGAGCCGCTCGAGGTCAAGCCCGACGTGTGCTGGCAGTTGCCGATCCGCCGCACCCAGGAGTGGGTGGACCGTCCCGACGGCGAGCAGATCCTCGAGACGACGGTCACCGAGTACGACCGCCGCGGCTGGGGTGAGGGCGGCGAGGACCTCGCGTGGTACTGCTCCGGGTCTCCCGACGCGCACGTCGGCAGCAAGCCGGTGTGGCAGTCGTACGCGCCCGAACTGACCGAACTGCTCGGCAAGGCCGCGTACGACGAGCTGGCGTCGCTGTGTCGCCGCCGCGAGGGGCTCGGGCTCATCGCGGTGCACCCGGCGACCACCGCCGCGCAGGCGAAGGCGCAGCCGACGCAGGACTGAACCGACCGCGCTACGGCCGAATGTCACACGCGTTCAATCCAACTGAACGCATGTGACATTCGGCCGGACGCTCACTCCTCGAGCTTGTACCCGAGGCCGCGGACCGTGACGAGGTGCTTGGGCTTGCCGGGGTCGGCCTCGATCTTGGCGCGCAGCCGCTTCACGTGGACGTCCAGGGTCTTGGTGTCGCCCACGTAGTCGGCGCCCCACACCCGGTCGATGAGCTGCCCACGGGTGAGGACGCGCCCGGAGTTGCGCAGCAGGTACTCGAGCAGGTCGAACTCCTTGAGCGGCAACGACACCGGCTCACCGGCGACGTGGACGAGGTGCCGTTCGACGTCCATCCGTACCGGGCCGGCCTCGAGGACGCCGTCGTCGGCGCCCGCCTCGGCCTCCGCGTCCGCGCCGCGGCGCAGCACGGCCCGGATGCGGGCGATGAGTTCGCGGGCCGAGTACGGCTTGGTGACGTAGTCGTCGGCGCCGAGTTCCAGGCCGACGACCTTGTCGATCTCGCTGTCGCGGGCCGTGACCATGATGACCGGCACCGACGACTTGGCCCGCAACTGCTTGCAGACGTCGGTTCCGCTCATCCCGGGAAGCATGACGTCGAGCAGGACGATGTCGGCGCCGGAGCGCTCGAACTCGGCCAGCGCGGACGGCCCGTCACCGACGATGGTGGTCTCGAACCCCTCCTTGCGGAGCAGGAACGCGAGCGGATCGGCCAGCGATTCCTCGTCCTCCACGATCAGCACACTCGTCAACGGTTGGCCTCCAAACTCGTGCCGCGGCGCATCACGACGCGGCTTTCTTCTCGATTTTCTCGATGATTGCGGGTTGGTGGGTCGCACCGGGCGGGGCGGCGTCGGCCGCGTCGAAGTGTCCGGGGATCTGCAGCGTGAACGTGGATCCGGTGCCGGGCCGGCTCCACAGGTCGATGGATCCGTTGTGGTTGGCGGCGACGTGTTTGACGATGGCCAACCCCAGGCCGGTGCCGCCGGTCGCGCGTGAGCGGGCCTTGTCGACGCGGAAGAAGCGCTCGAACACGCGCTCCTGGTCCTCCTTGGCAATGCCGATGCCACGGTCGGTGACCGCGATGGCGATGTTGTCGCCCCGGACCGTCCGACTCAACGACACCGCGGTTCCCTTGGGCGAGTACGCGATCGCGTTCTCGACGAGGTTCGACAGCGCGGTCACCAGCAGGGTGCGGTCCCCCATCACCTCGAGCCCGCTGGGGGCGTCGGCGTGGACGGTGATCTCGGCGGTCTCGGCGGCGACCGTGGACCGGCGCAGCGCCTCGGCGACGACGTCGTCGACCTCGACCACGTCGAGGTCGGGCAGCTTCTCCGCGCCCTGCAGTCGCGACAGCGCGATCAGTTCGGTGACCATGTTGCCCAGCCGGTGCGACTCGCTGAGGACGCGCTGACCGAAGTAGCGCACCGAATCGGGGTCGTCGGCGGATTCGAGGAGCGCCTCCGCGAGCAGACCCATCGCGCCGACCGGCGTCTTGAGTTCGTGGCTGACGTTGGCGACGAAGTCGCGGCGGGTGGCCTCCATGCGGACCTGCTCTGAGTCGTCGTCGGCGAACACCACGACGAACCGGCGGTCCGACTCGCTCAGCAGCCGCACGATGCCGCGCACCGCCATCTTGTCCCGGCCGCGCTGCGACGTGCGCCGTGTGAGATCCACCTCGACGGGCTCACCGGTCTCGAACACCTCGGTGGCCGCGACCCACGCACGGTCGTCGATCATGCGGTTGCGCACCAGCCCCAACTCCTCGGCGCGCGGGTTGACCAGGACGACGTCGTTGAACTTGTCGACGACGGCGATGCCGCTGTCGGAGGTTCGGACGATCAGATCGAGCACCTGCGACAGGGTCAGACCGGCCTGGGACTGCTGCCGTCGCGCCCGTCGGGCAGCGAGTCGGGGAACCAGCACCGCACCGACAATGCAGCCGACGACGGCGGCCGCGACGGCCAAGAGCACGGCCTGAACAACAGTCACACGTGAATCGTACGTTCGACTAACCCTGGCCCGAAGCCGGGTGTGACGGTTTTCCCGCACGTCATAGGCCCGAGAGCTGGAGTTTTCCGCTCGTTCACCATCCGTTTCCGTTCTCCGCCGAACCGCGCGTCGAAACGACGAAGGCCGGTACGGATCGGCGATCCGTACCGGCCTTGGAGCCGTATCGGCGGAGGACTACTTGGCGCCCTGGTTCGCGACGGCGGCGGCACCGGCCGCGGCGGCCGCCGGGTCGAGGTATGTGCCGCCCGGGTTCAGCGGCTTCAGGTTCTCGTCCAGGTCGTAGCGCAGCGGAATACCGGTGGGGATGTTCAGGCCCGCGATGTCCTCGTCGGAGATGCCGTCGAGGTGCTTGACCAGTGCACGCAGTGAGTTGCCGTGCGCGGTGACGAGGACGGTCTTGCCCGCCTGCAGGTCGGCCGCGATGGTCTCGTCCCAGTACGGGATGAGGCGCTTGACGACGTCGAGCAGGCACTCCGTCAGCGGGACCTCGGGCAGGTCGGCGTAGCGCGCGTCCTGGTCCTGGCTGTACTCGCTGCCGGCCTCGATCGCGGGCGGCGGGGTGTCGTAGCTACGACGCCACAGCATGAACTGGTCCTCGCCGAACTCGGCCTTGGTCTGGGCCTTGTTCTTGCCCTGCAGCGCACCGTAGTGGCGCTCGTTGAGCCGCCAGTCCCGCACGACCGGGATCCAGTGCCGATCGCACGCGTCGAGCGCGAGGTTCGCGGTGCTGATCGCGCGACGCAGCAGCGACGTGTAGAGCACGTCCGGGAGCAGGTTGTGCTCGGCGAGCAGTTCACCGGCACGCTTGCCCTCGGCCATGCCCTTGTCGGTGAGGTGCACGTCCACCCAGCCGGTGAACAGGTTCAGCGCGTTCCATTCGCTCTCGCCGTGGCGGAGCAGCACAAGTGTTCCGGTACTCATGCCCCCAATCCTGGCATGACCGGCTCGGACGCCCGCGACAGCCATCGGTGTGCACCCCGTGACTTCGTCACGACAGGCCGACGGTGTGATGCGACTCCCACCGTTCGATCACCGGGCCGAACTCGTCCAGGAAGGCCCGGACATGGTCCGTGGTGCCGTGATCGTCGAACGAGCAACGGGTGTCCCAGTGCTCGCCGGATGAAAGCGGTGCATGTCGAGGCGTCCTCTGGTAGACCGACCGGTCGCCACACCGTAAGAGCGAGAAGGCAAGTCGATTCGGTCCACCCGGAACGACTGAAGGGACCCTCCATGCGCTCGAGGCGCTCGAAGGGTCCCTTCAGCTGTCGACGGGGGCTCAGCCCAGCCCGGCCGTCAGGCTCAGAGGTACTTGCCGCACACCGGCCACGCGCCGCGGCCCTGGCCGGCCAGCACGTTCTCGGCGACGCGGATCTGCTCCGCGCGGGAGTTCTCGTGGGCCATCCCGGAGCCGCCGTAGGCCTTCCAGGTGCTGGAGGTGAACTGCAGGCCGCCGTAGAAGCCGTTGCCGGTGTTCGCGGCCCAGTTGCCGCTGCTCTCGCACTGTGCGACGGCGTCCCAGTTGCCGGACGCGGCGTTGGCGGTGCCGGCGCTCATCGCGAGCGGTGCGGCGACGAGGGCGGCGGTGGCGGCGACGGTACCGATGGTGCGCTTGACGTTGAACTTTGCCATTGGGGGGTGGATCCTCTCCGTGTCTGCGACGAGGCGGCCGGCGGACGACGTGACGGTCGATCCGGGCTCTCGATGGGCCTCGTCTCTGCCCCTCATAGGTCTTGCGGTTCCGATCCCGCGGGGCAGATCAGCGGTGGCGGGTCGGTGGCTTGCGTGTCTTTCGCGTCTTGCTCCCGATGTCTTGCGTCTCGGGCTGGTTACAACCGTAGGAGCCCATCACGGAAAGGTCACGGGTCGATTTTTTGAGACGGCCGTACGCGAAAATGGCCATGAGCAGGTAAAAGTCGCAGATCAGCGACCGTGAATCGCGGGAAACTACCCGCGTCGTTGCATATCCGTTATGTGACCCGGATCACATGAAATGCGTGAAGGGTGTCACAAAATCTCGGCCGGATAACGCCGGAACGGCATCGTGCGACGTCAGCGAGACCCGGCGGGCGGGCCCCACGTCGGGGCGCCGGAAGTCTCGTCGGGCCCCTCGACGAGGTGCTTGAACGGCTCCAGATTCGTCAGCGACTCGCCGCGCGAGAGGCGCCACGCCCACTCCCGCTTGATGGAGGTCGCGAAGCCGAGCTCGAGCAGCACGTTGAAGTCGCCGTCCGCCGCCTCGAGGACCTGCCCCAGGACGCGGTCCAGCTCGTCCCCGGTCACCGCGTGCGCGGAGATCCGCCCGACCAGATAGATGTCGCCGATCTTGTCGATCGTGTAGTGCACGCCGTACAGCCTGCGGTTGCGGCGCAGCAGGTACTTGTAGACGCCCTCGAAGTTCTCGTCGGGCTTGCGGCACACGAACGCCTCGACACGCACACCGTGGTTGCCGACCGTGAGCAGCGTCGACGTCTCGAGCTTGTGCTCACCAGGCAACTCGACGACGAACTGGTTCTCGCCCCGGCGGCTGTACTCGAGTTCGCGCTCCTTCAGCGCCGCGTCGATGACGTCCGCGATGCCGTTCCGGGTCGGATCCGGTTCGCTCATGCGCGCACTCCACTCGTCCGGCGCAGCTTCCACAGCCCACGCGACCTGCGCGGCGAGAAGTCGCCGCCCTCCCCCACCGTCCGCTGGTACTTCGCGCTCGCGGCCCGGTAGCTGGCGAGCAGCGCGTCCGCGGTGTGCTCCCAGGAGAAGTTCTCGGCGTGGCGGGTCGCCCGGGCGGCCAGTTCGTCGAGCCGATCCGGCATCGTGACCAGCGACTGCAGCGCCGACGCCCAGTCGTCGGTGCGGTGCCCCTGCACCAGCAGACCGGTCTGTCCGTCACGGACCGCCACTCCCAGCCCACCGACGTCGGCCGCGATGACGGGCGTTCCACACGCCTGCGCCTCGATCGCGACCAGGCCGAAGGACTCGGAGTAGCTGGGCACCGCGACGAGGTCGGACGCCCGGTAGACGTCGGCGAGCCGGTCCGGCGGCTGGGGCGGCAGGAACGTCACACGCGTGCGGATGCCGAGCGTGTCCGCCAGCTCGATCAGCGAGTCGGGACGCTCGAGGCCCGTGCCGGACGGGCCGCCGACCACCAGCACTCGCAGCGCCAGCCCAGGTTCCCGCGCGACGACCTCGGCCGCCGCCCGCAACAGGACGTCGGGCGCCTTGAGCGGCTGGATCCGGCCGACGAACGTCACGATCGTCTCCGACGGGTCCAGCCCCAGCGCGGCACGCGCCTCGAGCCGGTCGCCGGGCCGGTACCGGGCCAGGTCCGCGCCCGGGGCGACGACGTCGATCTTGCTCGGCGAGGCACCGTAGATCGAGGTGAGCTGCGCGGCCTCGTCGGTGGTGTTGGCGGTGAGGCGGTCGGCCTCGGCGACCACCTGCTGCTCACCGATCTGCCGCGCCGCCGGCTCGGGGGTGTCGCCGTCGGCGAGGGACGCATTCTTCACGGCCGCGAGCGTGTGCGCGGTGTGGACGAGCGGCACACCCCACCGGTCCCGGGCGAGCCAGCCGACCTGACCCGACAGCCAGTAGTGCGAGTGCACGAGGTCGTAGTAGCCCGGCTCGTGCCGGACCTCCTCGCGCAGCACCCCCGCCGCGAACGCGCACAGCTGCGTGGGCAATTCGTGCTTGTCGAGGCCCTCGTACGGGCCGGCGGCGATGTTGCGGACGCGGACACCCGGCGCGGCTTCCTGGACCACCGGCGTGGCCGACGACGTCGCCCGGGTGAAGATGTCGACCTCCACGCCACGACGCGCGAGTTGGAGCGCGGTCTGCAGCACGTACACGTTCATTCCGCCCGCGTCGCCGGTGCCAGGCTGGGCCAGCGGCGACGTGTGTACGGAGAGAACGGCGACCCGGCGGGGTCCCGCGCTGTGCTTGGGTGTCACGCGTCCATACTGCCCTGTCGCTCGGTCAGGGGGTAATTGCGGCCGACACGCTCTCACCGACCGGGACACCCCCGTCGATTCCGGCCACGAAGGCCCGCACCTCGCCGACGAACCGGTGCGGATCCTCGACGAACGGCCCGTGTCCGCACCCCTCCCAGTACGACGCGGTGACGCCGGGGATGAGCGCGGCAGCGTGCTCACCTGCGGAGACGTCGACGACGGCGTCGGCGGTGCCGTGCAGGACCAGCGCCGGGACGTCGAGGGTGCGCAGCAGGTCGTCGTGGCCGACGGCACGGGTGAACAGCGCCGCCCGCACCCGCGGCGGGGTCGACAGGCTGGCCCCGAACAGCGCCTGCGACCACGCGCCCTTGCCGGACGCGTCGTCGATCGGGCCGGTGAGCGCGGTCCCGAAGCCGCCGAGCGCCCCGATCGCGGTCGCCGGGTCCTCGGCCATCGCGGCGGGGATCGCGGCCTTCATCGCCGCGCCCACTCTGCCGCCCGCCTCGCCGCGGCCGATGCTCGTGATGGCGCCGACGAACACGAGGCCGTCGACCGCCGTAGTGCCGTGCGCGGCAAGGTAATCGCAGATCACCAGGCCGCCGTAGGACCAGCCCAGCAGGACCGCTCCGGACGTGACGCCCTCGGCCGTCAGGACCGCGTCGACGTCCGCCGCCCAGTTCGCCGAGTCGTCGTAGCCGGACGCCGGGACGTCCGAGTAGCCGTGCCCGCGCAGGTCGACGGCGATCACCCGGTGGTGCTCGGCCAGGTCGGCGAGCACGTCCTCGCCCCAGCAGCGCGACGACTGCGCCCAACCGTGGATCAGCACGAGCGGACGTGCCTGCGCGTGGCCGAGCGTTCGGTAGACGAGGGTGGTGCCGTCGGCACTGACGGTTTCGCGAATGGCCATGCGGCCACCCTAGGGGCAGCCCCTACTCGGCGCCGCGCGCGCGGTATGCGAGGTACGCGCCGCCTGCGACGACGAACGCGGCGACGCCCGCGGCCACCGCCACGGCGAATCCCGCGCCGGTGCCGAAGTGGTCGATCGTCTGGCCCGCGACCGCCGATCCCACCGCGACACCCACACCGAGTCCGGTGACGGTCCACGTGATGCCCTCGGTGAGCTTCGTGTGCGGAACCACCGACTCCACGAGCGTGGTCGCGACGATCATCGTCGGCGCGACGGTGACGCCGGCGAGCGCGAGCGCGCCGGTGAGGGTGGGGATCGAGTCGACCGCCAGCAGCGGCCACAGCAGGACCGCGACCGCGGCGGTCGCGAACATCAACTGGCGGCGCAGCGCCGCCCCGGGACGCAGCGCGCCGAACACGACGCCCGCGACGGCGGACGCACCCGCGAACAGCGCGAGCGCGATCGTCGCGGCGGCCGGGATGCCGCGCTCGGTGGCGAACGCGATGCTCGTGACGTCGACGGCACCGAAGATCGTGCCCATCCCGAGCATCACCGCGACCAGCGCCCACATCGCCGGGGTGCGGACGACGGATCCGCCCGAGTCCTCGGTGTGGGCGAGCGCCGCGGGTTCGGTGTCGCGCTGTGCGACCAGCGCGAAGGTGCCGATCAACAGGAAGATCAGCGCCAGCAACGGACCGGCCTCCGGGAACACCGACACCGACAGGCCCACCGAGATCACCGGCCCCGCGATGAAGCACACCTCGTCGAGCACGGACTCGAACGCGAACGCCGTGCGCAGCTGCGGCTGTCCGCGGTACAGCACGGTCCAGCGAGCGCGGACCATGGCCCCGATGGTCGGCATGCACCCGGCCGGGATCGCGAGCAGGAACAGCACGACATCGGGGGCGCCGAGCCGCACGCACAGCAGCAGCGCGGCCAGCGCGCACGCGCTGACCCCCGCCGCCGCCGGCAGCACCCGGCGCTGCCCGTAGCGGTCGACGGCCCGCGAGACGAGCGGGGTGATCGCGGCGTAGGCGAGAGCGAACACCGCCGACAGCGCGCCGGCCACCCCGTAGTCGCCGCGCAGCTGCGACAGCATCGTCACGATCCCGATGCCGACCATCGCGATGGGCAGACGCGCGACGAACCCCGCCGCGGAGAAGGCCGCGGCACCGCGGGCGGAGAAGATCTCCCGGTAGGTACCGATCATCGCCGGTCGACTCCTCACGCGTCCTCGAAGAGGCGCGGGTGCCGTCCTCCGGTGGTCAGATGTGCGAACAGTTTCGCACCCTTGCCCGACGGTGGTGTCCGCGTGTAACCATTCACCGTATGAGCGTTCTGGTCTGTTTCCACGCCCACCCCGACGACGAGGTGTTCGTGACGGGCGGGGTGATGCGTCAGGCGGCCGACGCGGGCCATCGCGTCGTCGTGGTCACCGCGACGGATGGCGCACTGGGCGAGGTGCCCGACGGTCTGCTCGTCGACGGCGAGACCCTCGCGCACCGCCGTCGGCGCGAACTCGAGGCGTCGACGAGCGTGCTGGGTGCCCACCGCGTGGTGATGCTCCACTACGCCGATTCGGGCATGGCGGGGACGCCGGACAACGCGAATCCGGACGCGTTCTGCAACGCCGACGTCGAGGAGGCCGCGGCGCGTCTCGCGGCGGTCCTCGTCGAGGAGTCCGCGGACGTCCTGACCATCTACGACCCCAACGGCGGCTACGGGCACCCCGATCACGTGCAGGTCCACCACGTAGGGGTGCGGGCGGCGGAACTGGCCGGCACCCCGCACGTGTACGAGGCCGCGCTCAGCCGCGACCACATCCGACGCCTGATGCAGGCCAACCCCGACTGGTCGGAGGACGCAGCGCCACCGGACCTCGACTCGATCGGGCTGTCGGACGCGGAGATCACGACCGTCATCGACGTCAGCGCCGCAATCCCCGCCAAGCGGGCCGCGATGTTCGCGCACGAGACGCAGATCGGCGACTTCGGCCCGTTCCTACAGATGCCCGAGGAGATGTTGCAGGCGGCATTCGGTCTGGAGTGGTTCCGCCGCCGCGGCGCCTCGGACGGACTGACCGAGAGCGCGCTCCCCCTGTAACCGCCAACTGCCTGCGGATTCGCCGGGCCCGGGCTTAGCATCGCGGCATGCCCGGCCTTCTCGCGCGCTACCGGCGGAGCGGCGCCGACCCGCCGTTCGGCGATCCGCTCGCGGCGCACGACGTCGCGATGGAGGGGTACTTCTGGCGGTTCACGCAGCGCGACACCGGCCGCGTGCTGATCGCGCTCGCGGGCATCAACCGCGCCGACGACGGCCGCTGGGCCACTCTGGGGCTGGCCGCCCATCCCGGTGGATTCCTGCGCACGACAGCGCATCCGGTGGCGGGCGCCGACCCCGACCGGCTCGGCGCGTTCGCGGGCAACGCTTTTCACGGCACCGCGGACCGGCTGCGCGTCGACCTGGGTCCAGCTGCGCGGCTGGACGTCCGCATCACCGATCCGGTGCCGTGGCCGCGGCGCAGCCTGGGCGGGTCCGGCCTCTTCCACGTCGTGCCCGCGCTCAACCAGTACTGGCACCCGTGGCTGCTGGGCGGTCGTGCCGTCGGGTGGGCGGACGTGGACAGCGAGCGGTGGGACCTCGACGGCGCCCAGGTGTACGGCGAGAAGAACTGGGGCAAGGAAGGTTTCCCGGACTCGTGGTGGTGGGGTCAGGCGCAGGGCTTCGACGACCCCCGGGTGTGCGTCGCGTTCGCCGGCGGCGATGTCACGGCGGGGCCACTGCGGACCGAGGTCACCTCGGTGGTGGTGGCGCTGCCGGACGGTGCCGTGCTGCGGCTGGCCAACCCGATCACCGCCCCGATCCGCGCGCGGGTGGCCGACGGGGCCTGGCTACTCAGGGGCGGTAGCCGACGGTGGTCCGTCGAGATCGAGGGGCACGCCCCGCTGTCCGGCGCGTGCGTCCTGCCGGTGCCGCTGCCGGCACAGCGCCGGAACGTCCCCGGCGCGTTGCACCACCTCGCGGGGAGACTGCGCGTCGCGGTGCGCCGCAACGGTCGCTGCGTGTTTTCCGGTGAATCCCGGCTGGCCGGGCTCGAGTGGGGCGGGATCCCACGGGCACACGACGAACTCCGACGGCGGGAAGCGGGCGGAGGGGGCGGGCAGGACTGACCGCCCGCGCCGACCGCCCTGCCTGGGCGCTGTCACACCCGCACAGTCGCCTTCCGCATGGCCACCAACGGATTCGAGTACAGCGAACTGAGCGAGACGACGGCGGCCGCGTGCTCCTGGACCCGGTTGCCGAAGCCCGTGATGCGCACGTCGGAGCTCCCCGCCCGGGACGCCTTCGACAACGCCTGTCCCACGTGCGGCACGGCCTCGGGGTAGTCGGTGAACGCCTGCCCGCCGAGGGTCACCCGGTCGGGGTTGAACAGGTCGCGCAGCATCGCCACGGCCCGCCCCAGGATCCGCGCTCGCTCGGCTAGGATGTCGTGCGCCGCAACCGATCCCGCGCGCGCCTCCCGGTACAGCGCGGCGATCGGCGGGAGGTCGTCGCCCGCCGGCAGCACCCCGGCCCGCTGCGCCGCGCGCAGCACGCCCCGGTCGCTCACCGCGGCCTCGAGGCACCCGGTGGCACCGCAATCGCACAGCACGGTCGAATCGGTGGGCAGGTGCGCGACGGAACCGGGTCCGGCCGCGGGCGTGTGCACCTTCCCGTCGAGTGTCAGTGCGAGACCGACGGTTTCACGCGCATAGAAGTACAGACCACTGCCGCGCGCCTCGGTGTTCTCGGCGCGCTGCGGGGTGAGCAGCAGTTCGGACGCGGCCATCGCCTCGACGTGCGCCGCCACCGACACCGGCAGCCCGAACCCGGCGCCGACGACGTCACCGACCCGCGCCGCGGTCCAGCCGAGGCGCGCGTGGTCGACCACACCGGTGTCGGGGTCGACCCGGCCGCCGAGCGCAACACCCACCCACAGGGGGCGCCGACGGTGCCAGCGGGCCGCGAAGCCGCGGGCGCTGGCCGTGATCGTCGCGAGCGCGGCGTCCGGCGCGCCGCGCGGGGTCGGGATCTCCACCGCGCCGAGGATCCGTCCGCGCAGGTCGGAGGCGATCACACTGGTGACGATCGCTCCGACATGGATGCCGACGGTGAGGTGCTGTTCGTGATCGACCTCGAACGGGATGCGGGGACGACCGATCGCCCCGGAGACGGCGAGGTCGGGGCGTTCGCGCAGCAGTCCGGCGGACAGCATCGCCGACACGTGCCGGTTGACGGTCGCGATGCTCGCACCGGACGCCCGGGTGGCGTCGTCGCGGTAGAGGGGTCCGCTCGCGGCGGCCGCCCGGAACACCGCCGCGGACGGGCCGTCGGCGATGCCCAGGGTGGGCGGGACGATCCGCGGACGGACGGCGGGACGCACGGGTCTCGCGGTGGCGGGTCGGGTGGTCACGGATCTCGTTCGGGGTGCGTGGGGTGCTGCGGTGAGCATGCGGTGGTCCTTGCCTCGTCCCGCTCGGGGACGGCTGTCGACGCGGTCGGGGGACGCGCTGCCGACGGGCGATCAGCTCCGACGCGGAGGTCGGGCGATCAGCGAGAAACGGGGTGTGAGCAGCGCAGAATCAGCGGCGAGAGATGCGGCAGGGACAACAGAGTTCCCGCGGATGCGGCAGCCGGGAACCCAACGCGGCGGTCACATAGGTGACCCGCGGGGCGGAGGTGGCGCCGGATGACATGTCGATCAAGCTAGCATCCGCGGGCCCCGTCCACCGAGCCCGTGCCCGGTCCGACGGCCGTGTCGGCACTACGATCGGGCCATGAGCCTGTCACCGGACACCCGCGTCGCCGTCGTCACCGGAGCCAGCTCCGGCATCGGGGAAGCCACCGCCCGCACCCTCGCCGCGCAGGGATTCCACGTCGTCCTCGGCGCCCGCCGACTCGACCGCCTCGAGGAGATCGCCGCGGAGATCGGGGGCACGGCACTCGAACTCGACGTGACGGACGAGGATTCGGTGGACGCCTTCTGCGCGGTCCTCCCCCGCGTCGACGTGCTCGTCAACAACGCCGGCGGCGCCAAGGGTCTCGCCCCGGTCCTGGAGGCGGACCTCGACGACTGGCGGTGGATGTGGGAGACCAACGTCCTCGGCACCCTGCGGATGACGAAGGCGCTGCTGCCCAAGCTCATCGAGTCCGGCGACGGGCTGATCGTCACGGTCACGTCGGTGGCGGCGTTCACCGCGTACGACAACGGCTCGGGCTACACGTCCGCGAAGCACGCGCAGGCGGTGCTGCACCGCACGCTGCGCGGCGAACTCCTCGGCAAGCCGGTCCGGCTCACCGAGATCGCCCCGGGCGCGGTGGAGACCGAGTTCTCGCTGGTGCGCTTCGGGGGCGACGAGGAGCGCGCTGCCAAGGTGTACGAGGGCATCACGCCCCTGGTCGCGCAGGACATCGCCGAGATCGTCGGCTTCGTCGCGTCCCGCCCGCCGCACGTGAACCTGGACCAGATCATCGTCAAGCCGCGCGATCAGGCCGACAGCGGACGATTCCACCGCACCGCGCAGTCCTGACAGCGGTCCGGGTAAACCGGCCGCTCGATCAGTCGACGCACGGGATGCCGCCGGAGGTGTCGGCGGCGATGGGCGCCCCCTGCGCACCGGACGTCGGGATGACGGCTGCGGCCGCGCTCGGGGCGGGTGTGTCGAGGAGCGTCATCAGATCGTCGGCGAGGTCGCGTCCGATCACGATGCGGACGTGGTCGGCCGCAACCGACGTGTCGGACTCGGTCTCGGCCCCGAGTTCGTCGGCCAGGCTCTGCGCGACGGCCTCCGCGCCGGTGCCGTAGGCGATCGTCGTGGTCGCCGTGCTACTCGCGGTGGCCGTGGAACCCGCTGTGTACCCGCGCAGTTGGAGCGCGGTGGCGACGGCCGCGGCGAGTCCGTTGTGGCTGGTGCCGTTGAGAACATCGACGGTGATCCGCGGGTCGGGAGTCGGCGCCGCGGACGTCGTCGGTGCGGCGCTCGCCGACGCCTGCGACCCGCTGAACAATCGAGCGACCTCTCCGCGGAGCCGGTTCGCGTCGACGACGTTCACGTCCTGTCCGTTGACCGTGTCGTACCCCTCGATCGGCAACGTGTAGAAGTCCACGCTGCCGTCGGTCAGGTTGCGCGAGTGCAGCGCGAAATCGACAGGGTCGAAACGGGAGTCGATGACGATATCGTTCTTGACGGCGTCCGCCAGCCCCCGCATCTTGGTCAGGTTGCCGAACACCCCGGTCGACTTCAGGTTCCGGATGACGGCACTGAGGAACGCCTGCTGCCGGTGGGTGCGGTCGAGGTCGCCGTTGTCGAGACCGTGTCGCTGCCGCACGAACGAGAGCGCCTGCGACGGATCGAGGAACTGCCGGCCGGCCGGGAAGCTCGCCCCCGAGTACTCGGAGTCGTCGACCGGCGCGTTCAGACACACCTCGAGCGGGCCGAGGACCTTCGCGATGTCGTAGAAGCCGACCAGGTTGACCTCGGCGAAATGGTCGATCGGCACGCGCAGCAGGTTCTGCACGGTCTTCAACGTCGAGCGCCGCCCGGCGTCACGGGCCTTCTGCTCGCGCTCCGCCGGATCGGTCACCCCCTGCGCCTCGAGCTCGGAGTCGGCGTCGGCCTTCGCCAACCCGTACGCCTCCTTGATCTTGCGTTTGCCGTAGCCGGGAACCTCGACGTAGTCGTCGCGCGGGATCGCCGCCGCGGTCGCCCGGCTGCCGTCGCCCGGCACGTGCAG
Organism: Prescottella soli; assembly: GCF_040024445.1. Lineage (NCBI taxonomy): Bacteria > Bacillati > Actinomycetota > Actinomycetes > Mycobacteriales > Nocardiaceae > Rhodococcus > Rhodococcus (subgen. Prescottella) soli. The sequence goes on along the minus strand of NZ_CP157276.1, from coordinate 4,096,936 downwards.
CAGGATCAACGTGTTGGTGTTGTAGCCGCCGACGTCGCTGTCCCCGGCGTGCAACTGGTCGGTGACGAACGCCGCGGGAAGATCGTTGCCGTCCATGTCCTTTCGGCTGTCGAGGCCGATCAGCAGGATGTTCGAGTCGCCATGCGACGACGCGCCGTTCTCGTCGGACACCGCGTCGAGCGCATCCGATCGGGTGAGCCCCGAGATCAAGTCCCGCTGGGCACCCCACGCGAGACCCGTCGAAGTGAGGATCAACACGGACGCCACAGCGCCGGTCGCCCGTGCGAACACGGGCGACCGACGCCGACGGGGAGCCTGATGGCGACCCCGTGCCGTGGATGCTCGGCGCGTTTGCACCGCGCCACGGTAGCCCATCTTCCTGAAAGAAGTCTGGGAGCTACAGCCACCGGCCGAACTTGCGGATGAACAGCACCTTCACGCATTGGGTGAGGACGCAGTAGGTCACCAACGTCAGCACCAGCCACGGGAAGTACGTCCACGGCAGTGGCACCAGCCCGAGCGACTGCCCCCAGCCCGAGAACGGGAAGACCAGGCCGAAGACGCAGGCCGCACCGGTCGTGATCATGACCGGCAGCGACGCCCGGGACTGGACGAACGGAATCCGCTGGGTGCGGATCATGTGGACGATCAGCGTCTGCGAGATCAGCGACTCGACGAACCAGCCCGACTGGAACAGTGCGGCGTGCTCGGGGTTGTTCGCGCCGAACACGAACCACATGAGCGCGAACGTCGTGATGTCGAAGATCGAGCTGATCGGCCCGATGAAGACCATGAACTTCGCGATGCTGTCCGCCGCCCACTGCCGCGGCCGCCGGACGAACTCCTCGTCGACGCGGTCCCACGGAATCGTGAGCATCGACAGGTCGTACACCAGGTTCTGCACCAGGACGACGGCCGGGATCATCGGGAGGAACGGCAGCAGCGCGCTCGCGACGAGCACCGAGAAGACGTTGCCGAAGTTCGAACTCGCGGTCATCTTGATGTACTTGAGGATGTTGCCGAACGTGCGCCGGCCCTCGATCACACCGTTTTCGAGGACCCCGAGGTCCTTCTCGAGCAGGATGATGTCGGCGGACTCGCGGGCGATGTCCACCGCCGTGTCCACCGAGATGCCGACGTCGGCGTTGCGTAGCGCGGGCGCATCGTTGACGCCGTCGCCGAGGAAGCCGACGGTGTGACCGCGCCGCTTGAGCGCGTCGACGATGCGGGCCTTCTGCAGCGGGTTCACCTTGGCGAACACGGTTGTGTCGTCGACGATCTCGTCGAGTGCTGCGTCGTCGAGAACGTCGATCTCCGCGCCCGTGACGACGGTGCCCACGTCGATGCCCACCTTGCCGCACACCGTTTCCGCGACGATCGGGTTGTCGCCGGTGATGACCTTGACGGCGGTGCCGTGCCCGCGCAGCGCAGCGATGGCGGGTGCCGCGGATTCCTTGGGCGGGTCGAGGAAGGTGAGGAATCCGACGAGAGTCATCTCGGACTCGTCCTGCGTCGAGTACTCCCGCTCGTGCCGTTCCACCTGGTCGTGGGCGAGGCGTCGCGTCGCGACCGCGAGCACCCGCTTGCCCTGGCTGTTGTAGCCGGCGACCAGTCGGTCGAGTTCCGCGAGCAGCCCGGGCGTGAGGTCCCGTGTGGTGTCCCCGACGATCGCGGTGGTGCACACCGCGAGGACCTCGTCGACAGCGCCCTTGGTGACGATCAGATCGCCATCGGCGGCGTCGACGACCACGGACATACGGCGGCGCTTGAAGTCGAACGGGATCTCGTCGACCAGTCCGTGAGCACGGTTGACGTCGTCGATCGTCTCCGGCCCCGCAGCGGCGATGACCGCCTTGTCGAGCATGTTGCGCAGTCCGGTCTGGAAGTGCGAGTTCATCGCCGCCAGGCGCAGCGTCCGCTCGCTCACCTGCCCCTCGGTGTCGAGGTGCTCCTCGAGCACGATCCGATCCTCGGTGAGGGTGCCGGTCTTGTCCGTGCACAGCACGTCCATGGCCCCGAAGTTCTGGATCGAGTTGAGCTGCTTGATGATCACCTTGTGCCGCGACATCGACACGGCACCCTTCGCCAGGTTGGCCGTGACGACGAGCGGCAACATCTCCGGGGTCAAGCCGACCGCGACGGCGACGCCGAACAGCAGCGCCTCGGTCCAGTTCTTGGTCAGGCCGTTGATGACGAAGACGGCCGGCACCATGATCGTCATGAACCGGATCAGCATGAAGCTGACCTTGCGGACTCCGATGTCGAAGCTGGTCTCGGGACGCTTACCCCCGAGCCCGGCGGTCATCGCGCCGAAGTAGGTGCTGCGGCCGGTGTCGACGACGACCGCCGTGCCGGACCCGGAGACCACCGACGTCCCCATGAAACCGAGATTCTCGATATCGAGGACGTGTGCAGAGTCCGGCGTGACAGGATCGGCGGTCTTCTCGGTCGGCATCGACTCGCCGGTCAGCATGGCCTGGTTGACCTGCAGGTCCTTTGCCCGGATGAAGCGGACGTCGCCGGGAATCATGTCACCGGCCGCGAGTTGGACGACGTCACCGGGCAGCAGTTCCTCGATCGGCAACTCGATGGTGACGGACTTGCCGTCTACCTGCCGTGTGATGGCGGCGGTGGTCGTGACCATGGCCTTGAGCGCTTCGGCCGCTTGACTCGACCGATACTCCTGCCAGAATCGCAGGGTGACGCTCACCGTGATCATCACCGCCACGGTGATGACGCCCTTGTAGTCCGCGCCCTCCTGCGGATCGGCGAGAACCACGTCGGTCAGATACATGACCGCGCCGATGACTACCAGGATCAGGATGAACGGGTTCTTGAACGTGCCCAGGAACTGGACGATCACGGGAGCCGGACGGTCATGCCGAACCTCGTTGAGTCCGTGGACACGACGGAGAGGTTCGATCTGGTCGGTCCGCAGACCCTGCGCGGTGGTCCGCAGGTCCGCCAGCACACCCGACACCGCGAGACTCGCGGATCGGGCAAGCTTCGTGGTCTGGTCCTCGGTGAGGAAGGCGGCCCTAGCGGCGCCTGGCTTCTTCGGCTTCGTGGCCGGTGCCGAAACGGCATTCATCGACATGGGTGATGTCTTTCGGTCAGCGCACCCACCACCCGGTAGGCACGTTCGAACGTCTTGTGGGACAGGTGAATACCTGAAGGAAAGCGGTCCGGTCGTCAGCGGAACATTCCGCCACCCAGCGAGGCGGCGATGACGGCCGGCGGCGTGTAGGACGCGCGCAGGTTCGCCCGCTCCTGCGGGGTGAGATTGCGCCGCGCCCAGAACTTGCGCACGTTCGACAGAGTGAAGGCCATGGCTGTCTCCTTGCATGGAAAATCAACCAGGGCAGGACATTTCGTACACGAGAGACTACGCCGCGTCGTCACGAACGCACACGCGACAACTGGTCGGTTGCGCGTCGAGACGAAGAGACGTCAGGCCACTCGGGGCAGGATCCGGCCGAGGCTGAGGAACTGTTGGTTCGCGGGACTCGGATAGCGACTGTCGCTACTACTGGTGTCAGTACTCACCGGGGGTTCCTCACCTCCTCGAAGCCGGGACGCACGGGGGCGTCGAGCCACGCACGGGGAGTTCACCCGGACCGGATCCGGGTGGGCACCCCTCTCGTCAGAGCTTTGGCACTACGCGACGTGTCCCGGTATGGGAAGCCACTTTGGGTCACCCCTTCATCCGGGGAGACCTGTCCTAACCTTGGGCGTCTCTCGACGTCGTCAGATCAGTGGCCTGTGTTCACGTAGGAGCCTCACCTATCGAGGTGCTTTGCCAAGCAAGCATGACGCGGCCGCAGCAGCCTTGTCAATCCCGCGTCGGTCCATGTCCGCGCGTGTGGCCACGAGTAGCCTCGCGGCATGCAGCACCGATTGCACCAGGGAGAACTCCTGAACGCGCGCGGACGACTGGCCCAGACCGGGTGGGCGACCGCGGAGGTCCGACGCTACGACCGCGCAGCGATCTCGGCGCCGTCGTGGCGGGTGAAGGAGTGGGACTACTACTGCGTCCTCACTCCGGACCACGGGCTGGCGCTCACGGTCGCGGACAACGGCTACATGGGTCTGTTGGGCGTCTCGTGGCTCGATTTCGGGGCCCGCCGCGAGGTCACCGAGAACGTGATGCTGCCGTTCCCGATGGGCCGGATGGGCCTGCCGGCCAGTGCGGATCGCGGCGACGTCGTCGCCGACCACGAGAAGATGCGGATCGCGTTCCGCCACGTCACCGATGGCCGCGTCCTGACGGTCGACTACCCGGGGTTCGACGGTGGTCGCGGACTGCGCGGCGAACTGCACCTGACGCAGCCACCGACCGCGACATCGGATCACTCCGCAGGCACCGCTCCCGCCCGCATGGTGATCGCGACGCCGTTCCCCAAGGTCCCCAAGGCGTTCTACTACAACCAGAAGATCAACTGCCTTCGAGCGACCGGCGAGATCACCGTCGGGACAGACACTTTCACGTTCGATCCGAAATCCGCTGTGGGAGTGTTCGACTGGGGTCGGGGCGTGTGGACATACGACAACATCTGGTACTGGGGGTCGGCGTCGGGCGTCGTCGACGGTCGACCGTTCGGCTTCAACATCGGGTACGGGTTCGGGGACACGTCCGCGGCGAGCGAGAACATGGTGTTCGTCGACGGCGTCGCACACAAGCTCGATCAGGTGACGTTCCATCTCCCCGAGGGGACGTACGACGGGGCGCCGTGGAAGTTCAGCAGCAACGACGGACGCTTCGAGATGGCATTCGAGCCGATCCTCGATCGTTCTGCCGCAGTGGATTTCAAGGTGCTCCGGTCGCTTCAGCACCAGGTGTTCGGACGGTTCACCGGACACGTGGTGCTCGACGACGGCAGCCGGGTCGCGGTCACAAACCTCCTCGGGTTCGCCGAGGAGGTCCGCAACCGCTGGTGAACCGGCGGGCTCACCACTCCCGGAAGGTCGGGGTGGGCGCGGGATCGACGGTCGACGCCGGGCCGCCTTCGAGTTTCTCCGCATACTCCTTGTTCGCCCGACGCACCCGGTACGCCGAGTGCCCAACGAGCGCAACGAACAGGGGCACGCAGGTGAGCAGGACTGCCTGAATCATGCGCAATCACTCCTAGTTCATGTTGAGCGAACTCGACGGCGGGGCGCTCGGCTCCGGCCGCCGGACGCTGTCGCGCATGCCGTCGACGGCCTCGGTGGCCGCCCCCTTCAGCACGCCCTCCAGTGTCACCTCCTCGCCCTTGGCGGCGTCGCCGGCCGCCGTGCCGATCCCGCCGACGCCGAGGTCCACGGCCAGCCCAGCCGCGGCCTTACCTCCGGCGTTCCCGATGCCGTCGACGACCAGTCCGCCGGCCCCGCCCTTGCCGATCAGCCCACCGACGACGCCCTCGGCGGCGGCGCCGAGGGCGTCCTTCCCCAGCGCGCCGAGGTCGAGCCCGGCCCGATTCCCCTCCGCGATCTGCAGCAACTGGACACCGCCCGCGAGCGCGACCTCCTTGACGACACCGACGACGACCTCCTCGGCGACACTGCGCAGCAGCTTCATCAGGATCTGCCGGATCGCGAACTGTGTGGCCAACTCCGCGGCCGGGATCGCGGCGGCACTGGTACCGAACGTCGCCACCGCCGTCGCCGCAAGCGCCGCGGTCTCCGCGGCGAGGGTGACGAGCGAGCCGATGATCATCAGCTTCGCCTGTTCCACCTCGGCCGCCGTGGCTTCGCAGGCGTCGGCGAGCTGTCGGCACACCTCGGCGAGTTGCTCGACGACACCGTCGCCGCCACCGACCGTCTGCCAGTGCGCGTGCATCGCCTCGTTCACCGCGCCATCCACGCCCGCGAGGGCCATTTCCAGCGCGTCGTTCCCCGCAGCGCCGATCTGCTCGACGTCCACCGCGGTCACTGCCCACGCGTCCGACAGCCGACGCAGCGATGTCTCATCGGCCTCGGGCCAGTCCTGCCCCACCACGACGGACGCGACTGTCCGCAGTGGACCCGGTATCTCGATACCCATCAGTGGCCGCCACCGAGTGTGCGGGAGAATCGGTCGTCCGTCATGTCGAAAGCCGTTGCGGTACTGCGTAGCCCTCCCGCAATACCGGCCAGGACATCGGTGAGATTCCGCAGCGCGGCGAGGGCGCCGTCCACGCCGGGAACGTACTGTGCCGCAAACGTGGCTCCGGTCGAGTCGGATCCCCAACTCGCACCCTCCGCGTCGAGGACCGTCGCCAACTGACGCTGCCGGTCGACGAGGTCGTCGACCGCGCTGTCGAACAGCGGCGCCGCCGAACGAACCTGATCCACATCGATCCACATCGAATCAGTCACGGTGCGCCTCCCGCATGATCGGCGCCCGCCAGTCGTGCAGGTCGTCGGACCGGTCCGATTCCTCCGAAGGTGTTGCGGCGGGCGTGAACTGAGTCGCGACCGTCGGCACGAGGTTGCGGATGCTCGGCGATCCGGGCACGAGAGCGGGCAGGTCGGGAATGTCTGCCGTCAGCGCGGTGACCGGCCGCATCAGTTCGGCGACCCGCGCACGCACATCGGCGGCGGCGGCACGCGCAGCCGCGCCGAACGACTCGGCGAGCCGATCCGGGGTGGTGCGGGTGAACGCGGTCGACTCCACCCGCGCCGACACGACCGCTCCCGCCGCGTCGACCGTGACCCGGACCAGACCGTCCGGCGATTCGGCCTCGGCCGTGGCGCTCGCGACGGCCCCCTGCGCCGCCGCGAGCGCCTCGGTCTGCGCTTGCAGGCCCGCGAGCATCGTGTCCACCTGCTCACGCAGCGCGGCGTTGCTGTGCCGGAGTTGTTGCCGAGCTTCCTCTCGAATGTCGTTGTCCGTCATCACTCCCCCTCCCGTTCGTCCCCTTCGCTGGAGTAGACGCGGGCGGGAGGGATTCGGTTCCATCGAATCGGTTTGGGGTCAGTACGCGTTCTGTCGTGCACGAATCCCGGCGACGAGCCGCGAGATCTCCACCGCGAGATGGGGCCCGGATGCGGGGGTCACCACGACGTCGGTCGTCTCCCGGAGGCAGTAGCGGCCGTCGCCGTCGAAGTCGAGCCAGTGCAGTCCGATGCCGTCGGTGGTGGGCCGACTGTCATACGCGGAGCCGGCGAACGCCGTGATCTCGCCGATTCCGGCGCGGGGCCGCCGCAGCAGGCCCATCGCGTCGTCCCGGATGCGGGTGGAACCGGCGGAGACGAGCAGAGGCCCGGTGCCGGGCTGCAGATCGGTGCGACGGAATCGAACCGCAGGACGCGATCCAGCGGGCACCACGGGGAGGGCAGCCGCGATCGCGTTCGGTATCTGCGCCGGATCCATGCCGTGCACGAGCACGTCGCTGCCGCTGTCGGCGTCAGGTCCGGACAATTGGAGCGCGAGTGTCCCGCTGGCACCCCGGATTCCGGCGTGCATGCGAATCCTGGTGCCGTGCTCCGTCCCGGCGAATCCGGCCACCTCGATCCGCACGTCGGGTTCGGCGAGAACCGCGAGATGGCGGTCGAGCGAGTCGGTCATCCGCGGCAGGCACGATGCGGCCGCCGCCCGACGCTGCCGGTCCAGGTCGTCCTCGGTGTCCGCGACCGGACGGAAGCGCATCGGGTATGGGAGGCGGTCACGTCCCAGCCGAGTCCACAGGACCTCGAACTCGAGTCCAGTGAACCGCCAACTGGCGCCGCTCACCGCCCGATCACCGGGTGTACCCCGTCAACGCACGCTTCATCCCCATCACTCCTCCCCGAGTGCACGACATCGCTCACCGACAATAGACGCGCCGAATCGGCGAACGGTTCCACCGGTGTTCCCGTCGCAGCCGCGATCGGCCTGAGCGCCCATTCCTTCTCACTGCAGGGCCGATCCCGCCGCGGCGGACGAAGAATGGGCGCCCAGGCTCACAGCGCGGACGCGGCCCGATCGATCACGCCCGCGACATCCCCGGGCCGGGACACGAGGACCGCGTGCGAGGCGCCCGGGACGTCGGTGATCCGCGCGCCCGCCCGCTCCGCCATGAACCGCTCCGACGCCGGCAGGATCACCCGATCCTCGACGGGGATCACTGCCCACGTCGGGAGGGCCTTCCACGACGGGTCCTGGGTCGGTTCGAGGTTCGCGACCACGGCCAGCGAGCGCTGGTGCGCGTTCATGTCGGCGGCCATCGCCGGCTCCCTTGGTCGGGAGCGAACGCGGCGACGTAGACCATGCCGACCACGTTGGGCGAAATGGGTGTTGGTGATGACGACACCGCCGTACGAGTGCCCGACCAGCAGGACCGGGCCCGGGATGTCCGCGAGGACCTTCTCGATCGCGGCCGAGTCGTAGCCCGGCCCCCGCAGCGGGTTCGACGGCACCACGACGTCGTAACCGCGGCCACGGAGTTCGGCCGCGACCGAAACCGGTCAGGCCGGTTCTGCCGAGTCGAGACTCAGCTGTGCCCTACCCAGGACTCACGCAAGCGCCGACATCGACAGCCACGTCGGCCAGTCGATGGCCCAGTCGTAGATGTCGCCGTCCGCGGCGGACAGGTCGATACGGGTGCCGGTGACCTCCACCGGGTCGCCGTAGATCGCGGTGCCGAAGTACTCCTCGGCGTCCGACAGCGACAGGTTGATACACCCGTTCGTCACGTTCGACGCGCCCTGCACCCCGACCGTCAAGGGATTGGCATGGATGAACTCGCCGTTGTTGGAGATGCGGACCGCCCACCGCTCGCGCACGTTCTCGTAGAACGGCGGGTTCGACATCAGGAAGTCCTCGTGCTTCTCGGACACGACGTGGATGCCGCTGCGGGTGACGTTGCGGTTCTCGTTGCCCTCGCCGTAGCTGACGGGGATGTCCATGATCGTGGCGCCGTCGCGGACGACCTGCATGCGGTGGCTGGGCGCGTTGGCCTTGACGATCTGGCTGCGGCCGATCGTGAAGTTCAGCGAGACGTCGCTCGCGCCGTACGCGCCGCCGCCGAAGTCGACACCGTACAGCTTGGCCTCGACATCGACGGTCGTGCCGGGCGCCCAGTAGTTCTGGGGCCGCCAGTGCGCGCGAGCACCGTTGTCGTCGGGCAGCCATGCCCACGCGCCGGGCGTCGGCGGATTGGTCGTGATCTTCAGGGCCTTCTCCACGGCAGCCTTGTCGGCGATCGGGCCGTCGAATTGCAGGATGATCGGAGCCCCGATACCGACGACCTGGCCGTCGGCGATGTTCGTGCGCACCGACGTCTTCGTGTCGGGGTTCACAGTGGAGAACGTGCCGGCAATCGGGACGGTCTTGCCGTCGGTGCCGATGGCGCTGCCCGACCACGTGTACTTCGCGTCGTAGCCGAGCGGTTCGGTGACGGTGAACGACGTCCGGTCCGGGCTCAGCGCGCCCTGGACCGGTTTGCCTGAGGCGTTGGTCAGCGCGACGTTCTCGAGTGTGCCCTGGCTCACTCGCACCGAGATCGGTTCGACCGGGTTGACGTGTACCGCACCGGGGCCCGGCGTCTGGATCACCTGCGCGACGGGCTCCGCGGCGACGGCCTTGCCGTCGCCGGCACCTCCGGTCGCGATAGTGCACCCCGCCAGCAGGGTGATCCCCAGCAGCGCGGCCACCACCATCAGTAGCCGCGTCCGTTTTACCCGAATCCCCTGTTCACGCACGGAAACCACGGTACTCGCAGTGCGACAGTGGCTTTCGTCACACAGCGACGATCGGGGAACGATCAGGGCACGATCGGACCGCTCAGATCACACAGCCGACAGCCACGGGCTCGGGTTCGAGCCGCACCCCGAACGCCGCCTCGACGCCGTCCCGGACGGCGCGAGCGAGGTCGACGAGGTCGCGCGTCCTCGCCTGCCCGCGGTTCGTGAGCGCGAGAGTGTGCTTGGTGGACAAGCGGACCCGCGAGTCGTCACCCGGGTATCCCTTGCCGAATCCGGCGCGCTCGATGAGCCAGCCCGCCGACAGCTTGGTGCCCGCCTCGCCCGGGAACTGCGGAATCCGCACGTCCGCACCGACCCTCGCCCGGATCGTGTCGAGGATCATGGGCAGGTCCACGTCCGCGACGACCGGATTGGTGAAGAACGAGCCCGCGCTCCACGTGTCGTGGTCGTCGGCGTCGAGCACCATGCCCTTGCTGCGGCGCAGCCCGAGCACCGTGTCGCGCACCTCCCCGGTGGGCCGACGGTCGCCCTCCTGCGCCCCCAGCGCCGCCGCGAGCTCGCGGTACGCGAGCGGCGCGCTGGACCCGTCGGGCCGCACCGTCATCTCCACGGCCAGCACCAGCGCATCGCTGCGGTGCTTGAGGACACTGGTGCGGTACCCGAGGCCCAACGCCGACGGCTCGACCCAGCGCACGTCGCCGGTGGTGCGGTCGAGCAACTGCACCCGACGCAGCAGCGAACCCACCTCGACGCCGTACGCGCCGACGTTCTGCACCGGCGTCGCGCCGGTCGAGCCGGGAATCCCGGACAGACACTCGAGGCCGCCGAGGCCGGCCGCGACGGTCTTGGCGACGACGTCGTCCCACACCGCCCCGGCCTGCGCCAGCACGGTGTCCTCACCGAGTTCGACGCCGGCGTCGGCGACGCGGACGACCACGCCGGCGAAGCCGTCGTCGGAGATCACCAGGTTGGATCCGCCGCCGAGGATCAGCGTCGGCACACCGGCGTCGTCGAGGAGGCGGACGACGTCGACCAGGGTCGCAGTCGAGGAGCATTCGGCCAGTACCGCGGCGGGGCCGCCGAGCCGCAGGGTCGTCAGGGTCGCCAGCGGCACCTGCTCGGACAACTGCGCACCGGCCTGCTCGAGGCGCCCCCGGATGAGTGGATCCAACACGTGCAAACGGTAGCGTGCCGTCCATGGCCCGACACATCGAGCATTCCGCGCAATACCCCCACTCGGTTGCGACGCTGCACGCCGCGCTCACCGACGAGCGCTACTGGCATGCCCGCCTGCAGGAGGTCGGCGGACCCAGCGCGAAGCTCGACGACGTGGCCCTCGGCGACGGCACGATCGACGTCGCGATGACGCAGGCCGTCCCCGCCGAGCACCTGCCGGCCGTGGTCACCAAGATCCGCCCGGGTGACCTGATCATCAAGCGCACCGAATCGTGGGGTGCGCTACAGGGCGACCGCGCCGAGGGCACGTTCTCCGCGGAGGTCGAGGGCGCCCCCGGGCAGCTGCGCGGCACGATGACCCTGACCGCCAAGGGCGACGGATCGCTCCTGGTCATGGAGGGCGAGGTGGAGGTCAAGCTGCCGCTGATCGGCAGCAAGGTCGAGGCCGTCATCGCCGGGCAGGTCCTCGAGCTGCTGGACGCCGAGGAAGACTTCACCGGCCAGTGGACGGCAGCGAAGTAGTCGCCGCTTTCGCCGACGGGCGGGCCATCGACCGGTAATCTGCCGGTCATGGCCCGTCGCATCGACTATTCCGCCAGGTTCGAACATCCTGCCGAAAAGGTGTACGCCGCGCTCAGCGACCGGGACTACTGGGAGGCGCGGATGGAGGAGATGCGCAAGTACTCCGAGAACCACGTCGACACCCTCGAGGTCACCGACGACGGGATCCACCTGGTGCTGCACCACGTGCTGCCGCGCAAGGACCTGCCGGAGATCGCGCAGACCGTGCTGAAGAAGGACCTGATCATCACCCGCAGGGAGAAGTACACCCCGTTCGGGGAACCGGTGACGGGCACCTACGAGGCGTCGATCCCGGCGGGGCCGGGCAGTCTCACCGGAACGATCGAGTTGTTCACCACCGACACCGGGAGCACGCTGCGCACGTCGTCGGAGGCGAAGGTGTACCTCCCCTTCGTCGGCGGCAAGCTCGAGCAGCTGATGCTGGTGAATCTGGTCGACCTGTTCCGGACCGAGGCCGAGGTCACCGCTGCCTGGCTCGCGCAGCAGTAACCGGCGTGCGTGAGGGCAAACCCGTCGGCGTCATCACCCGCGGAACCACAGGTATCAATCGGCTGCGCCGCAGCGACCGCTGGCTCGTCCACAGCCCGGTGGTGGCGCGCACGCTGCGTGACGCGCCCGACCCGCTGATCGTCGATCTCGGTTACGGCGCGATGCCGGTGACGACGTACGAGCTGGCGTCCCGCCTCCGCACGGTCCGCCGCGACGTCCGCGTCGTCGGGCTCGAGATCGATCCGGACCGGGTGGTGGAGGGCCGCGACGGCGTCAGCTTCGCGCGCGGCGGCTTCGAACTCGCCGGTCTGCGACCCACCCTGATCCGCGCGTTCAACGTGCTGCGGCAGTATCCGGAAGACGCCGTCGACCACGCGTGGGGACGGCTACGCGGCGGGCTCGCTCCGGGCGGTCTGATCGTCGACGGCACGTGCGACGAACTGGGCCGCCGGTGCGCGTGGGTGCTGCTCGATCGCGACGGCCCGCGTTCGCTGACCCTCGCGTGGGATCCGTTCGCCGCAGACCGGCCCAGCGACATCGCCGAGCGGCTACCCAAGGCACTCATCCATCGGAACGTGCCGGGCGAGCGCATCCACGATCTACTGCTGACCGCCGATCGCGCGTGGGCGACGTCCGCGGGACTGGCACCGTTCGGCCCGCGGATCCGCTGGCGGGAGGCGCTGCGCCAACTCGCCGAACAGGGCGTACCGGTCGCGTCGCAGCGACGCCGGATCCGGGACTGTGTCCTGACGGTGCCGTGGAGTTACGTCGAGCCCGGGCGCTAGCCGGGCCGCTACCGGCACGCACCCAGCGCGTGCTCGATGCGCTCGGCCACCTGCTGCGGCCGGCCCTCGCACTGGGCGCGCAGTTCCTCGGGGTCGATCCGGCCGATCGCGACACCGTCGCTGACGACCTCGTCGAACAGGTCCTGCGCGATGCCGCCGGAGGCGAGGTCCACGGCGGTGCACAGCGGAGTGGTGATACCGAACGTTCCGGCCAACTCGTAGTCCTGGGCGCGAATCTCCCGACGGTGCAGCGCGAGTCGACGGGTGGGCGCGGGGGCCGAACCCTCCGTCGACAGGTGCACGAAGCTCGGGTGCAGGTGGCCGAGGCCGTGCAGTTCGGCCGCGCTCTGGTGGGAGACCACCGCGGATCCCTCGAACCACGCGCACCACTTGGCGTACTCCTCGAGGTCGCTGCGGGGGAACGAGGCGAGGCGGAACAGATCCCGTTCGATCCGCAACCAGGACCCCTCGGCCAGGCGGCCGCCGATATCCTCGGCAGTGCAACCAAGACGCAGCGCCTGCCCGGTCGTGAAATACCCCGCTTGCCGGAGCGCAAGACGACGCAGATCCTCCCCCGCTGCCGGAGTGGGTTCGCGCCGCGGATCTGTCCAGCCCGCCATGCAGCCACCCTACTGCCGGCCCGTGCCGCAGATCACAGTTTTCGAGTCGAGGTGTCCATACCGAGTCCTCATTCACAGAAACCGCTCAGAGTATTGCTGAAGAATCCCTGTCATGTCGGCACCAGTGAACGCACCCCAGAAGCCCACGGCCCCAAAGCCCAAACGGCGCAAGGCACTCGTGATCTCACTGATCGTGGTCGCGGCACTCGTCGTCGCGTTGGTCGGCGGTGAGCTGTTCATCCGGCAGCGCGCGACCAGCTGCATGGAGTCACAGTTCCAGAGCCAGCTCGGCTCCCCGGTGGACGTCGGCCTCAGCTGGAAGCCGGTCCTGCTGCAGATGATGGACAAGGACATCCCCTACGTGACGATCGACAGCACCGGCTCGTCGTTCGGTCCGGCGCAGGGCATGCAGGTTCACGCCCGCGCCAACGACATCAAGGTGACCAACTCCCCCGACAGCAGCGGCACGATCGGCAGCTCCACGGCCGACGCCACGTGGAAGAGCGCCGGGATCCTCGCGACGGTGCAGTCGGAGACGCTCGGCAACCTGGTCAGCTCGGTGACCCCCGCCCCGGCCTCGGGCACGCTGAAGTTCGCCGTCGGCCCCGCGGGACTCGCCGACCTCACGGTTCGGCCGACGGTGCAGAACGGTCAGATCAAGGTCGAGACCGTCGGCGCCGAAATCCTCGGCCTGGGCTTGCCGACGGCGCTGGTCGACGGCATCGTGCAGACGCTCACCGACAGCCTGCAGCAGTACCCGCTGGGCATGGCGCCGACGTCGCTGACCGTCACCGACGATGCGATCGAGGTGCACCTCGAGGGCGGTCAGTACGTGATGCCGGCGCCCGATCCCAACGCGCCGCAGTCCGGCTGCAGCCTCCTGTAGCCCAGAACGCGTCCGGGCCGGTCACGAGCGGTCCGGGAACCCGTCGAGGACGGCGCGCGTCCGGGACAGGCCCAGCCGCGTCGCTCCGGCGGCGATCATCGCCAGCGCGTCGTCGGCGGTCCGGATGCCGCCACTGGCCTTGACCCCGAGTCGCCCGCCCACGGTCTGTGCCATCAGCCGCACCGCCCGGGTGCTCGCCCCGCCCGCCGGGTGGAAGCCGGTGGAGGTCTTCACGAAGTTCGCGCCGGCCCGTTCGGCGGCGCGGCACGTCTCGACGATCGCGTCGTCCGAGAGCGCGGCCGATTCGATGATCACCTTGAGCACCGGCTTCGCCCCGATCGCCTCCCGCACCGTGAGGACGTCGGCGAGCACCGCGTTGTACTCGCCGGCGACGGCGGCGCCGATGTCGATCACCATGTCGACCTCGGCGGCGCCCTGGTCGACCGCGAGCCGGGCCTCGGCGCCCTTGACGAGCGAATGATGCTTACCGGACGGGAAGCCCACGACGGTCGCGAGCACCGGTCCGTGCGGGTCGTCGATCCGCAGCGGAAGCATCGACGGCGACACGCACACCGCGTGCACCCCCAGCTCCCGGGCCTCGTCGACGAGCGCCCGGACGTCGGCGTCCGAGGCGGTCGGGTCGAGCAGCGTGTGGTCGATCATGGCGGCGACGTGGGAACGACTGAGCGCGATGTCGGACATGCCCCGAAGCTTGGCACAGCCCGCCGACGGCGCGCTGTCTCACTGAGCGGAAGACCGTCTGGGCGATCCGCCGCCGGGGAACTTGAATGACCCCACGAGCGGGGTGACCGGCATCACATCGCGTTGCCCTGCAGTGGCATGCCGTTCGGTTCCCCGGCCTCGATGTCCACCGACCGACAGGAGCAGATCGATGCGATTCACCTATGCCGAGGCGATGACGAACCCCGACTACTATCTCCCGCTGGCCCAGGCCGCGGAGAAGGTCGGGTTCCACAGCATGACCGTCCCCGACAGCATCTGCTACCCGGAGGAATCCGATTCGGTCTACCCGTACAACGCGGACGGCAGTCGAGAGTTCCTCGAGGACAAGGCGTTTCCGGAGGCCTTCATCCTCACCTCGGCAATGGGTGCGGTGACGAGCACGCTGCGCTTCACCCCGTTCGTGCTCAAGCTTCCGGTGCGGCCGCCGGTACTGGTCGCCAAGCAGGCGGCGACGATTGCACACATGACGAACAACCGGCTCGGGCTCGGCGTCGGGGTCAGCCCCTGGCGTGAGGACTTCGAGGTGATGGGCGTGCCTTTCGCCAAGCGCGGCAAGCGCATGGACGAGGCGATCGACATCGTGCGCGGCCTCACCCGAGGCGACTACTTCGAGTTCCACGGGGAGTTCTACGACGTGCCGTCGATCAAGATCAATCCCGTTCCGACCGAGCCCATCCCCATTCTCATCGGCGGGCACAGCGACGCCGCGCTGCGTCGCGCGGCGGTTCGCGGCGACGGCTGGATGCATGCCGGCGGCGATCCCGACGAACTCGATCGCCTCCTCGGCGTGCTGCAGAAGTACCGGGAGGAAGCGGGCACCGCGGACCGCCCGTTCGAGATCCACGTGATCTCGCTGGACGGCTACACGCCGGACGGGATCCGGCGGCTCGAGGACAAGGGCGTCACCGATGTGGTCGTCGGGTTCCGCAACTCGTACGCCGAGGGGCCGGACCTGGAGCCGCTGGAAGCGAAGATCGCCAATCTCGAGGGCTACGCCGAATCGGTCATCGCCCGGACGTGACGTTCGGCCTGAGCGCCCATTCCTTGCCGATCGCCGCGGAATCCCGCGGGCCGGCTCGAGGAATGGGCGTTCAGGCTCGGGTCCACCATTCGGCTCATTAGCATCGATCCATGGCCGACCGGAGCGCCGAGGAGATCGCCGCGACCTTCGACGCGGCTGCCGCCGACTTCGACCGGGTGTCCGCCGACGTGTGGGGCCCGACCGGGCAGTGCCTGGTGTTCCAGGCAGGGCTGCGGCCGGGGGACGCCGTCCTCGACGTCGGCAGCGGGACCGGGGCGTCGGCGCTACCCGCCGCGGCCGCGGTCGGTCCGACCGGCCTGGTGCATGCGATCGACCTGTCCGACGCGATGCTCGAACGGGGCCGGGTCAAGGCGTCGGATCGGGCGCTGCTCAACATCGAGTTCGTCTGCGCCGACGCCACGACGTGGGAGGCTCCGAGCACCGTGCCCGACGCCGGCTACGACGCGCTCATCAGCTCGTACGCGGTGTTCTTCCTGCCGGACATGGACGACGCGTTCGCGCGCCTGCTGCGGCTCGTCCGCCCCGGGGGCACGGTCGGGGTGACCGCCTGGCAGCAGAGCGCCCTGCGCGAGTATGCGACGACGTTCTTCGACGCCCTCGGCCCGCACCTGCCGCAGCCGCTGCCCGATCGCGCCGGGCGGATGGAACCCGCACAGCGCATCGACACCCCCGACAAGCTGCGGGCGTGGCTCGCCGCGGCGGGCAGCGAGGCGGTGGAGGTGCGTGAGCTGCCGATCCTGATCCCGGCTACGGAGGAGTTCTGCTGGAACTTCGTACTGGGCAGCGGTTTGCGCGGGACCCTGTCGGGGCTGGCACCGGACGTCGTCGAGCGGATCCGGGCCGACTTCATGGGCCTGATCACCGACCGCGGGCTGCACACCGTCGACGCGACGACGCTCGTCGGCACGGCGAGGGTCGTCGGATTTCCGTGACCTGAGAGACTGGGGCCATGAGTTCTGCTGCCTCGACCGACGACCGTCGTTACGTTCTGTCTCTGGGTTGCCCCGACCGCACCGGCATCGTGGCCCGCATTTCCGCGTTCCTCGCCGAGATCGGCGGTTGGATCGTCGAGGCCGCATACCACGCCGACGCCGACACCGGCTGGTTCTTCACCCGGCAGGCGGTGCGGGCGTCGTCGATCAGCCTGAGCCTCGAGGAGATGCGGGAGAGGTTCGCGGAGGTCGCCGCGGAGCTCGGCCCGGAGACCGAGTGGACGCTCACCGACACCGGTGAGCGCAAGCGGGTCGTGCTGCTCGTGAGCAAGGAAGGCCACTGCCTGCACGACCTCCTCGGCCGCGTCGCCGCCGGGGAGCTGCAGTGCGACGTCGCCGCCGTGATCGGCAACCATCCCGACCTCGAGCGGGTCACCAAGCGGCACGGCGTCGACTTCCACTACGTCTCGTTCCCGAAGGACCCGGCCGAGCGCGGTCCCGCGTTCGAGCAGGTCCGCAAGCTCGTCGATGCACACGACCCGCATGCGGTCGTGCTGGCCCGCTTCATGCAGGTGCTGCCGCCCGAGCTGTGCGAGCACTGGGCCGGCCGCGCGATCAACATCCACCACAGCTTCCTGCCGTCGTTCATCGGCGCACGTCCGTACCACCAGGCCTTCGCGCGGGGCGTGAAGTTGATCGGCGCCACCTGCCACTACGTGACCGCCGAACTGGACGCCGGCCCGATCATCGAGCAGGACGTCATCCGGGTCGACCACACCGACGAAGTCGCGGACATGGTCCGGCAGGGCCGGGACATCGAGAAGCTGGTGCTGGCACGCGGTCTGCGGTGGCACCTGGAGGACCGCGTCCAGGTGCACGGCCGCAAGACCGTCGTCTTCAGCTGAGCCCGGAGCCCCCGCCCGTCAGTTCAGGCCGCGCAGGCGCTCGACCTCGGCGTTGAAGTCGGCGACCGCCTCCACCGACGTCATGTGGCCGATGCCCGGAAGCACGATCAACCGCTCGAGGTGCTCGGCGTCGTCGAGGACCTGCGCGAGCCGGCGCGCGTGCGACGGCGGCGTGAGCCGGTCCGCGGTACCCACCAGCACCGTGGTCGGCACCTGGAGGTTCTTCAGGCCGTCCTTGATGTCGAGGGTGCTCAGCGCGGCACCCCAGCCGCCGCGGGTGCGGGGGTGACACGCGGTGACGATGCGCTCGCAGAACGCGACCTCGGCGGGCGTCGAACCGGGCGCCAGCGCGATGTACTTGATGGCGCGGGTGGCCATCGGGGACGCGGGCATCGGCATCGCCGAGCCGAGGATCACACGCCCCACCGGCACCGGGATCCGCGGAAAGCGTTGCGGCAGTGGAATGACCGTAGTCTCGGCGACCAGGCTGTCGGTGCCGGTGCTCGCCAGCAGCACCGACTGGGCGTAACGCTGCACCTGCTCGGGGTACCGGCGGGCCCACGCGACGATGCTCATCCCGCCCATGCTGTGACCGACGATCTCCGCCTTGCGTCCGTCGCGCACGGTCGCGGCGAGGACGGCGGCCAGGTCGTCGGCGAGGACGTCCGGGGTCAGCGGAGCGGAACCGATCCCACTGCGGCCGTGTCCGCGCTGGTCGTAGGTGATGACCCGATACTTCTCGGCCAGCGCATTGACCTGCGGGTTCCAGAAGTCGGTCGAACACGTCCACCCGTGGCTGAGCACGATCGGATCGGCTTCGGGCGGTCCGTAGGCCCGCACGTGGAGTTCGGCACCGTCCGCCGAGATGACCGGGATGATCTCCGGTTCCACGCGCGGCGTCGCGAACACCGCGGCCCCCTCGGCCGCGTTCCCACGCGTCGCCGACCCGGACGCCGACCTGCTACGCGCCACGACCACCGCGGCACCCGCCACACCGGCGACACCGATCAACGTCCACAGCCCCCTGCGGGACTTCCGTTCGCTCACTTCCACTCCCATGTTCGCTAGCCGGCGCGCGTCGAGTCCGCCTCGGGCGCAACCTGTTCGAGCTGACTCGCGGCCTTCGCGAGCGCTTTCGAGATCTGTTCCTCCATCGCCTCCGAGAACAAGGCGTGCACCGCGTCGTGCGCAAGCGGGCGCACCTGGTTCACCAGGGCCGCAACCTCCGACACCTTCGCCTCGTCGAGCTCGAGCATTCCGCCCTCGGGAGCGAGGTAGCGGTCCGAGACGAGTTCGACGAATCGTGCGGCGACGTCGCCCAGATCGCGGCGCACCGCCTCGGTCTGCTCGAGGATGTCGGACAGCGGAACCCCCGCGTCGACGAGGACCTGCGCGGCCTCCATCAGCCGCGGGTTTGCCACCGAGTAGTCCTTGCCTGCCTTCGCGAGGACGCCGAGCTGGGTGCCGAGGGCGATGTTGGCCTCGGTGGTCTGGTCGCCGAACATGCGGCGCAGCTCCGACATGGTGAGCTTCGCGGCGCGGCGATACTTCTTCCACCGTCCGCCCGGGTCGTCGGTCTCGAGGACGTCGCGCACCTGCAGGCCGTACTGGGCGGCGGTGAGCAGCTCACTGATCGTGGCGAAGGTGTAGCCACGGTCGAGCATCCGGCCGATCAGGTTGAGCCGCGCGAGGTGCGACTCGTTGTACCAACCGGCCCGGCCCTCCCTGCGCGGCGGGGGAAGCAGGCCCCGATCCTGGTAGACCCGCACGTTCCGCACACTGACGCCGGCCTCGCGCGCGAGGTCGTCGATGCGGTACTCCTTCATGTTCCGCCTTCCCCACTGGAACCGCGACGACGTCGGCGGTTCCGGCGCGGTCGACGGCGTGGGAAATTCTATCGCGGTGAGGGTCGGCACTAGACGATGTGCGCGCGGCGCAGCAGCAGCTTCGACGGCCCGCCGACCAGTCCGCACTCGTCGAGGAACTCGATCGTCTTGCGGGAGCCCTCGCGGATCATCGCGTGGTAGTGCTCGTTGGACTTCGAGGCCCGCTTGGCCTCCTCGACGTCCAGGCCCGCGGCCGCGTACACCTGCTCGTTCACCAGGCACGTGACGATGAAGTACGCCGACACGCCCAGCACGAACCGCTGATAGGCGAGCTTGCGGCGCGACAGGTTCTTCACGCGGCGCACCGTCTCCTCGCGGGCGAACTTGATGTGGCGCGCTTCCTCGAGGACGTGGATCTTGCTGACGGTGCGAGTGATGGGCTGGACCCGCTCGTCCTTCATGAAGTCGCGCTGCATCATGTCGAGGATTTCCTCCGCGAACAGCGTGCCGCCGTACGCGAGGGAGCCCGACGCGGTGGCCTTGAAGAGGCGAGCGGCGTTCAGGATCCACTTCTTGGGTCGGTACGAGGGGATCCCCAACCGCTGCGCCGAGCGCGCGAACATCGTCGAGTGCCGGCACTCGTCGGCGATCTCGGTGAGCGCGAACTGCACGTGCGGCGTCGACGGGTCGTGCGAGTAGATGTCGCGCAGCAGCATCTGCATGAGGATCATCTCGAACCAGATACCGGTGCCGGCAACGCTCGCGGCCTCGTGCCGGGTGAGCGTGATCCGCTGCTTCTCGGTCATCCGGTCCCACAGCTCGGTGCCGTACAGGCTGCACCACTCAGGCGTCATGCCGTACAGGTCCTCGGGAATCGGGGCCTCCCAGTCGACCTCGACGAGCGGGTCGTACGACTTACGCGCCGCCGAGGCGAGCAGACGGGCCGCGGTGTCCTGACGGTCGCCCACCCGCATGTGCCGGCTCGGTGGGAGTTCCAGAGACTCGCCGGGCTTCCCGCGGTGCGCGCTCGGATGGGTGATCGACATCGTCAACTCCTGCTCGGCCGGGCGCTCGCGTGAGTCGCGTTCACGCAGGTCACAGCCCGTAAATCGGAGGCGGATCAGACCTCTTCCAGGCCCTGGTCGACGATAACACTGTCACAATGACCGTTGTCAAGGTTTATCTGTAACTTCGCGTCACGCCACACGGGCGATCGGCATCCGGGCCGGTCCGGTGGCAGTCTCTGTCACGACAGGGCCGACCCGAGCCCCCTCGACAGGAGACATTCGTGGCCAACCGCAGCTACCTCTACACGACGTCCTTCGCGCCGGACGGAGATGCGCCGCGCACCCCCGCCGACCGCGTCTCGGGAATCTCGGAGTGGCCCTACGCGATTCCACTGGTCTTCCGCATCCTGGTTTCGGCGGACCCGCGTCCCTGCCGATCGCTCATCTGGACCGACCACCCGGACCCGATCGCGATCAGCGGACGCTGCGCCCCGGGGATCGACCGACTCGAGCGGTTCCTGGCGCGGATCGATCACCCGGGCCTCGGCTCGCTGGCCGACGACGCCATGACCTTCCTCCGCGCGCACACGGAACCCGACGGCTGCTTCGTCCTCGAGTGCGGCGAGATCTTCGACATGGACGACGAACCGCTCGGCGACCAGAACACGCGCACGCTCGGGGAGCTCGGCGAGATCGACACCGAGGTCGAGGCGACACTGGCCGGCCTCGCACTCACGAAGCCGAACGTCTGGCAGAGGATCTTCAAGCCCGCACCGGAGAGCGTCGAGGCGCCCATCCGCGAACTCGGACTGGGTTACTGGTCCGACACCCTCTACTTCGACCTCGGCGACGAGCGGTAGCTACCAGCAGCTACCAGCGCGGACCCCGCTGGATGTCGTCGACCCGGGGACGGACGTCGACGAGGTAGACACACACGGCCACCACCGCGATGAGCCCGAGCATGTGGACCGGCCCGAACAGGAAGATCACGAGCAGGGACGCGACGAGGATGCCGAGCCAGATCGGCTTGGTCAGCTTGTCCACGGCGGTGAACGCGTCCCTGCGCTGGCGGACCGCATGGAAGACCGCGAAGACCGCTCCGGCGAGCGCGATCAGCCAGAGCACGGTCATGATCAGGCCGGTGAGCCCGTGGGCGTTGAATGTCACGACTCCATCCTACGAACCCGACCGGTATACGCGCAGGCCCCCGCGCAACGGAGTGCGCGGGGGCCGATCCCCGATGGTGGTGCGTGCGATCAATCCCCGCTCAGTCGGTGGCCTTCTTCGCCGGGGCCTTCTTGGCGGCGGGAGCCTTCTTGGCCACCGAAGCCGGGGTGGTCTTGGCGGGTGCAGCCTTCTTCGCCGGAGCCTTCTTGGCGGCGGGCCGCGGGGCCGGGGCAGCCTTGGGAGAGGCAGCCTCGACGCGCTCGGCGGCGGCAGCGGACGTCGACTCGGCACGCTCACCGGCGGCCTCGACGCGGTTCGCGACGGTGTCACCGGTCTCGGACAGGCGGCTGGCGACGGAGTCCCCGGTCTCCGACAGCACCACGGCGGCCTCGTCGGCGACGTCGCTGATGCGCCCGGCGGCGCGGCCGGCGAGCTTCGCGGCCTGCTCACCGACGGCGCGCGTCTGACGCGCCACGGTGCCGAGCGCCTCCTCGGTCAGTTCGACGGCGTCGCCGAAGGCAGCCTCGGCACGCCCGATCTGCTCCTCGACGGCCGGCTGCCGGCGGATGCGCTCGACGGCCTCCTCGCCGCGCTCGGCGAGTGCGACGTACAGGTCGGACGCGACCTTGAGGTACGCCTCGGCGACCTTGCGCAGCTCCTCGGCGGTGAACCGCTCGCGCAGCTCGGCGAGCTCCTCGGGAAGCTCGGACGGCAGCGCGGCGAGGCGCTCGCGCAGCTGCTCGACGCCGTCGGACACCTCGTTGGGCAAGTTGGCCCAGCGCTCGCGGGCCTCGTCGAGCCGACCGGACATGTCGGTGTTCGTGTTCTCGGTGCGTGCCCGCACCTGGGACACGACGTCGGCGACGGCCTGGACCACCAGGTCACCGGTGCCGACGGCAGCGTAGAACGGGGTCTTCACGTTCTCGATGAACTTCGGATCAGTCATTCTCGGATCTCCTGTCGAGTGGATCTGCGATCTCGTGCTCTTCTTCGTCCGAGGCAGCCATACCCCCCGGGGCCTGATCGGCGGTTTCGGACTGTTTCGGGTCGTTCTCCCGACAGAACGACTCGTAGATCTCGAGCAGCACCTGCTTCTGGCGTTCGGTGATGGCACCGTCGGCCAGCAAGGCGTCCCGGACCGGGCTGTGCGGGCGCTTCTCGAGGATCCCTGCCTGCATGTACAGAACCTCGGACGAGACCCGGAGCCCCTTCGCGATCTGCGCGAGGACGTCGGCGGACGGCTTGCGCAGTCCACGTTCGATCTGACTCAGGTAGGGATTGCTGACGCCGGCGAGTTGGGCGAGCTGGCGCAGTGAGACCTGTGCCGCTTCTCGCTGCGAACGAATGAAACTGCCGATGTCCTGAGCGGCGCCGGCGACAACGCGTGCCGCACCGCTCATGTCGTCGGGCTCGTCGACCATCAGTACTCCCTGTTCTGTACGCAAATCCCACGGTAGAACAGGGTGCTAACTATTGCAAGCACTCTTGTTAGCACGTGACCGGCGCCACACGGAACCGGACCGATCAGGTGAAGAGCAGCTCCGAGATCGTGTAGATGGACAGGCCGGCGAGGGCGCCGACGACGGTGCCGTTGATGCGGATGAACTGCAGATCTCGGCCCACCTGGAGCTCGATCTTGCGGCTCGCTTCCTCGGCGTCCCACCGCTGCACGGTCTCGGTGATGACCGCGGTGATCTCGTCGGTGTAGTTCTCGGCGATGTACCGGGTACCCGACAGCAGCCAGCCGTCGACCTTGGCGCGCAGGTCGGCGTCGTCGCGCAGTCGCACCCCGAGATGGACGACGTTCTCGGCGATCTTGCGGCGCAGGGTGCTGTTCGGGTCGTCGACGGACTCCATGATGAGCCGCTTGGCCACGCGCCACGTCGCGGCGGCGAGCCCGGTGATCTCCTCGCGCCCCATGATCTCGGCCTTGATCGACTCGGCCTTCGCGATGGTCGCGGGATCGTTCTGCAGGTCGTCGGCGAAATCGATGAGGAACCGGTTCGCGGCGAGCCGCACCTCGTGCTCCGGGTTCGACCGGACCTTCCACGTGAACTCGACCAGCTCGCGGTAGATCTTCTCGCCCAGCATCGCGTCCACGAACTTGGGCGACCACGACGGCGAGTCCCGGCTGATGATGCGGTCGATCGTGTCCTGGCTGTTGAGCGCCCACTGGTGGGCCCGTTCGGCGAGCAGGTCCAGCAGCGGCAGCTGCCGGTTCTCGCGCAGCAGTTCGGCCAGCACCTTGCCGATGGGCGGACCCCAGTCGGGCTCGGCGATCCGCCGGACGATGGTGTTGTCGATGATTGCGGTGATGTCGTCGTCCTCGAGGACCTCCACGACGCCCCGCAGCAGCGTCGCCGTCTCCGCGGCGACGCGCTGCGCGTGCGCGGGTTCGGCCATCCAGGTCCCCACCCGCAGCGGGATCTGCGCGTTCTCGACCTTGGCCGAGACGACCTCGGGGGCGAGGAAGTTGTCGCCGACGAAGTTGCTCAGGCTCTCGCCGAGCTGATCCTTCTTGCGCTTGATGATCGCGGTGTGCGGGATCTTCAGCCCGAGGGGATGCCGGAACAGCGCGGTAACCGCGAACCAGTCGGCCAGCGCGCCGACCATGCCGGCCTCCGACGCGGCACGCACGTACCCGACCCACGCGCCGGCGCCGCGGACCTCCTGCCACCGGCAGAACAGGTAGATGACGGTCGCGAAGACCAGGAAACCGGTCGCGACCGCCTTCATCCTCCGCAGTTCGTGGCGCTTGGCGGCGTCGTCGAAGACACCGGCGAACGCCGAGGGGCCTTCGGGCCTCGGAGACTGCGGACGGGACCGGCGTGCGGGCGGCACGGGTGACTGTTCGGACTGCACGGGCTGCACATCCGACATTGTGCCGAAATCCGTGTTCAGACCGCAGAGATAGACCTCACTCCCGGCCGATACGCCGATTAAGCTGACCTTCTGGATCAACCCCGAACGGATGTGGCGAACCCCAGTGCCGAAACAAAGCGCAGATCTGCAGCAGACAACCGAAGAGACGACCGTCAAGAGCGAGAAGCCCGACGGCCGCAAGCGTCGCTGGCGCGAGCACAAGATCGCGCGCCGCGAGGAACTCGTCGACGGCACGATCGCCGCGATCCGAGCGCGGGGACGCGACGTCGGAATGGACGACATCGCGTCGGAGATCGGCGTCTCGAAGACCGTCCTGTACCGGTACTTCACCGACAAGAACGACCTGACGAGCGCGACGATGATGCGCTACGTCGAGACGATCCTGGCTCCGCGGATGTACGAGGCGATCGGCGAGGATCTCGACGAGTACGACCTCACCCGCGTCGCGATCTCCGCGTACGTCGAGACCGTCGCGGCGGATCCCGAGGTGTACCTGTACGTGATGGCGAACAGTTCGGGACCCAACCGCGACGTGGTCGCCGATTCCGAGCGCATGATCGCCGAGCTGCTCGCCACGGTCCTCGGCGAGCGGCTGCGCGGCATGGACATGGACTCCGGAGGCTCGGTGCCGTGGGCGTACGGCGTCGTCGGGGCGGTGCAGTTGGCGACGCACTGGTGGATCTCGAACCAGTCGATGTCGACGGACGACCTCATCGACTACCTCGTGATGATGACGTGGGGCGGTATCTCGGGCATCGCGGCGTCCAACGGTTCGCCGACCCGGTTCAAGTCGGTACCGCACCCGCTGCGCGAGGAGTCCTCCGAGGACTGACACCGACCGACCACATCTTGTGTAACCGTCGGTAACAGGTATCCTGGCGGTGTGACCGACTTCACCGACCAGCACGACGAACCGGCCGGCTACCGGGGCCCCGCCCACGTCACCGTCGCCCCGCACCCCCCGGTGATCGTCGACGTCGAGCTGTCCGGCAACTTCGACCCGATCAGCGGCCGGTTCGTGTGGCGCGGACGGGTGCGGGAGCTGACGCCCGCGCTCGGCGGCGGAGTCGACGTGCCCGCAGCGACCGAACTGACCGTCACGACCCCGGACGGGTCCGGGGTGGCCCGGGTCAGCGGCACGGACCTGTGGGGCAGCCACATGGTCGACGGCGTCACCCGCCCGCCGTTCCCGATCCTCGAGGATCTGGAGAACACCGAGGGGCTCATCTAGTGTGACCCGCGGCACGCAGCCGCAGCCCGACCCGTGCCGCAGTCCGTCGTCACCCCCGCCCGGAGGTCTTCGTTGACCGACAAGGTCCCCACGTCCCGCCTCGTGCGCGGTTCCAAGCTCGGACAGGTGGCCGCCGGCCGCGTCATCCGGGGCGCCGGCACCCGCATGTCGATGATCGGTCGTTCCGAGCAGGTCCGTGCCCGGCTGGCGGAGAAGTCCGCGATCGCCGCCGCCGACCAACTGGTCACCGTCCTGGGCGGCATGAAGGGCGTGGCGATGAAGCTCGGCCAGATGCTGTCGATCCTCGACCTCGACCTGGTTCCCGAGGAACATCGAGAAGACTTCCAGCGCAAGCTCGCCGCGCTGCGCGACCAGGCGCCGACGACGTCGTTCGACACGATGCGCGGCGTGATCGAGGCCGACTACGGGCGCCCGCTCTCCGAGGTGTTCGCGGACTTCGACCCCGAGGCCGTCGCGGCCGCGTCGATCGGCCAGGTGTACCGGGCCCGGCTGCACGACGGTCGTGACGTCGCGGTCAAGGTGCAGTACCCGGGGATCGACGCCGCGATCCGGGCCGACATGAAGAACCTGACGATGTTCCTGAAGATCTGGAAGTCGACGGTTCCGACGCTGTCCACCCCGGCACTGCTGGGCGAGCTGCAGCTGAACTTCGAGGGCGAACTCGACTACGAACGCGAGGCCCGCACCCAGCACGAGATCGCGCGCCTGTACGCCGATCACCCGTTCATCGCCGTCCCCGACAGCATCCCGGAACTCAGCACCCGGCGCGTGCTGGTGAGCGAGTTCTTCGGCGGCACCGGGTTCGCGGGGATCCAGGCGCTCCCCCAGGAGGAGCGAAACCGCATCGGCGAGATCATCTTCCGCTTCTACATCGGATCGCTGTACCGCTATCACGAGTTCTGCGGGGATCCGCATCCCGGCAACGTGCTGCTGGGCGACGACGGCCGGATCGGGTTCGTCGACTTCGGCCTGTTCAACCGGATGGACGCCGAGCACGTCGCGTTCGAGAAGCAGTGCCTGCGCGCGGCGACCGAGGGACGCCGCGACGACCTCTTCGCGCTCATGGTGCGGCGCGGCGTCATCGACCCCGATGGCGACGTGACGCCCGACGAGTGCCTGGAGTACGTCTACGCCGCGGCCGAGTGGAATCTCGTGGACGAGGAGATCGCGATCACCCCGGACATGGCGAGCACGGGCTTCCTGCTCGCGATCGATCCGCGGGCGTCGGAGTTCTCGGGCATGAAGAGTCAGAACCTCCCGCCCGAGCACCTGTTCTCCCGCCGGGCCGACTTCCTGACCTTCGGCATCCTGGGGCAACTCGACGCGAGCGCCAATTGGCACCGCATCGGTCGAGAATGGGTGTACGGCGATCCCGCGGCAACCGAACTCGGTGTCGCAGAGGAACTCTGGCGACTCGGCCGCTGAATCCTTCCCCACCCGCCCACCCTGTGGCACAGTCTGTGCATGGCAGCGGACGGGCACGACGAACTGTGGAAGACACCGGCGGTCGAGGCGCTGCGCGTCGGACCACACACCAAGGTCACCAAGATCGACCCCAAGGCGACGCCCGGATTCGTCGGCCACAAGGCCGACGGTGAGCGGATGCTCGAGGAGCGCGGCGCGGTACTGTCGGCGTTGCAGGAGAAGCTGTACGCCAACGGCCGTTCGGGCGACAAGCGCTCGGTGCTGCTGATCCTGCAGGGCATGGACACCGCGGGCAAGGGCGGCATGGTCCGCCACGTCATCGGTCACGTCGATCCGCAGGGCGTCGACCACGCGGCGTTCGGCGTGCCGACCCCCGAGGAGAAGCGCCACCACTACCTGTGGCGCATCAACAAGGCCCTTCCCCGCGGCGGACAGCTGGGGGTGTTCGACCGATCGCACTACGAGGACGTGCTGGTGGTCCGCGTGCACGATCTCGTACCACCCGAGGTGTGGAGCGGCCGCTACGACGAGATCAACCAGTTCGAGCGCGAACTCGTCTACAACGGGACGACCCTCGTGAAGGTCGCGATGTTCGTCTCCCTCGACGAACAGAAGCAGCGGTTGGCGGAGCGACTCGACCGCCGCGACAAGTACTGGAAGTACAACCCCGGTGACATCTCCGAGCGGGCCCTGTGGCCGCGGTACCAGGAGGCGTACCAGGCGATGCTGGACAAGACGTCGACGGACTACGCGCCGTGGTACGTCGTGCCGTGCGACCGCAAGTGGTACAGCCGAATTGCGGTGACGGAGCTACTGATCGACGCGCTCGAGCGCCTCGACCTGGACTGGCCGCCGGCCGAGTTCGACATCGAGGTCGAGAAGGCGCGCTTGTCCCGCGCCTGACCTGGACCTCCGGGCGGCATCGACGTCAGAGCATGTGCGGCGTGCTGTGGTGCATCTTGTGATCGTGGTGGGTGACGCCACCGAAGATCGCCGCCGACGACGCGAACGACGTCAGCGACACGAGCCCGGCGATCACCGCCCAACCAGCGAATCCACCACCGGCGGCCACCAGGAACAGTCCCATCGTGGCGATACCGGTCAGCGCGAGTCCGTATCCAGCCCATCCGGCGAAGTCGTTGACAGTCATCTTCAACTCCTCCCTCGTGCCACGACGCTACGCCGCACAGGTCCGGTTCGCGAGAAACCGACCGGTCGACGCCGCGCCCGAAATGACCTGCCGCCCGCGCGATCGCGTCCGCGGGAGGTCAGGACGGGCGCAGCACCGCCCCGAGTGGCCGGGGTCGGCCGTGGCGGCGTCGCAGGGCACGTCGGACGCGCGCGTCGATCACGGCGGGGTTCGACAGGTCGTGCCACGTCCACCGGACAACTTCCCAGCCGGTGTCGCGGATCGAATCCTCGCGCTGCTTCTCGGCGAACACCGCGTCGCCGGGGTCCTGGCCGTCTCGAAGGTATTTGCCGTACTTGATCTTTCCGTCGAACTCCCCGACGACACCGGCGCCGGCGAAGAGGAAGTCGACGCGGCCGAGGACCCTCCCGTCGGCGTCCAGCAGCGAAGCCTGCAGCTCCGGCACGTCGTACCCGAGTGCGGCCAGCGCGACGCGGCTGCGCGATTCGCCGACGCTCTCACTGCGCCCGTCGAGGAATCCCAGTGCCCGCCGGGCAGCGGGGTGGCCGGGCCGACGCTCGGCGTAGGCCAGTGCGTCGGCGACGGCGGTGGCCGGCAACTTCGCCGCGCGTAGGCCCGCGTCGCCGACGACGACGGCGGCCTCGAACGGTACGGTCCGGCACAGGTCGGCCACGGTGCGGGCGATCGAGGTGACGGCGATTCCGTCGCACCGCACCACATCCGCTGCCGGAAGCGGTGCGGGGTGCGAGTGCAGGTGCCGAGTGCGCTTGCCGCCGCCGGATCTGTCGCGGGTGACGTGGACGCGATCGAGAGGCAGCGCCCACACCGGCAGACCGTGCAGCACGGCGGCGGACTGGTGACTGACGACGGCGTCGGCGCTCACCCCGGGCAGGGTCGCGCGGATCAGTTCGCGGTGGAGCTGGGCCGCGTCGAGCGCGGCGAACGCGTCGTCGGCCAGATAGGTCCCGGGCCGCAGACGCCGCAGCCCCCCACTGCGACAGGTCGCCCGGAGTTCGCCGTCGGTGTAGCCGCGAGCGAGCGCGTCGCGCCGACGCAGCACGGTGGGAATCGGTTCGCTCATGCCCCGATCCTGGCCGGGCGGTGCTCCGCCTCCGGCGCGGAAACCTCCGTCCACAGCCGTCCTGTGGACAACCGCCGGGCTGTGCACAACTGCTCCCGCTCCCGAAGTGACCCGCCGCCCGACCCGCGCAATCGCGTCCGCGCGAGGTCATTTCGGGAGCGGGGCGGCCCGTCAGAACGTGGACGCGTCGATCACGAAGCGGTAGCGCACGTCGCTGGCGACGACGCGGTCGTAGGCCTCGTTGATCCGGTCCGCGGAGATCAGTTCGATCTCGGCGCCGATGCCGTGCTCGGCGCAGAAGTCCAGCATCTCCTGGGTCTGCGGGATGCCGCCGACGAGCGACCCGGCGAGGCTGCGACGGTTCTTGAGCAGCGAGAATCCGCGCACACTGATCGGGTTCTCGGGCAGGCCGAGTTCGACGAGGGTGCCGTTGACGGCGAGCATCGACAGGTACCGGTCCATGTCGAGGTTGACCGAGACCGTGTTGAGGATCAGGTCGAACGCTCCGCGCAGCGCCTTGAAGGTCTCCTTCTCGGCGGTGGCGTAGTAGTGGTCGGCGCCGAAGCGCAGGCCGTCGTCCTTCTTGCTCAGCGACTGGCTCAGCACGGTCACCTCGGCGCCCATCGCGTGTGCGATCTTGACGCCGACGTGGCCCAGGCCGCCCATCCCGACAATCGCGACCTTCTTGCCGGGGCCGGCGCCCCAGTGCGCGAGCGGCGAGTACAGGGTGATGCCGGCGCACAGCAGCGGTGCGGCGACGTCGAGCGCCAGACCGTCCGGGATGGACAGCACGAAGTCCTCGTCCACGACGATGTGCGTGGAATATCCACCGGCCGTGCGCTTTCCGTCACGACCGACAGTGTTGTAGGTGTCGACGACGCCGTTCTCGCAGTACTGCTCCTCACCGGCCTCGCAACTCGGGCAGGTGCGGCACGAGTCGACGAAACAGCCGACACCCACCCGGTCCCCCACCGAGTATCGGGCGACCTCCGACCCGACCTCGGCGACGATTCCGGCGATCTCGTGGCCGGGCACCACCGGGTACGAGGTTCCACCCCACTCGTTGCGCGCGGTGTGGATGTCGGAGTGACAGATACCCGCGTACTTGATCTCGATGAGCACGTCGCGGGGGCCGACGGCGCGGCGTTCGATGGTGGTCTTCTCGAGGGGGCCGTCGGCGGAGTTCGCCGCGTAGGCGGAAGCGGTAAGCATCCCCCATGCCTACCCGGTACTCGGGAACACACGCAACGGACCCCCTGCTACCTGCACGGACGAATCGGACCGTTCCATCCGAAATCGCCCGCACGCTCGATTCGTCCGCCTAGCATCTCCGCAACTGAACACATGTCCACATCGCCATCCGGAAGTTGCTCACACGACGTGAACCGAGGGATCGAATGTGCAAATACCGTGTTGCGTTCGTCGCGGCGTTAGCCGCGTTCTCAGTCGCCGCCCTGCCCTCCGCATCGGCGGCGCCACCGCCCGCCACTATCACCGCCCTGCACGCCGACGGCACCGCACTAGTCGACGGCTACGGGCGCACCGTGCTGCTGCACGGCGTCAACAACGTCGACAAGGATGCGCCGTACCTGCCTGCGGGTGAAACCCTGACGCCGCAGGACATCGATATCCTCGTCCGGCACGGCTTCAACACCGTCCGCCTCGGCACCTCATTCGACGCGCTGATGCCGCAGCGCGGCCAGCTCGACGAGGCGTACCTCGACCGGATCACCGGCGTGGTCGACGCGCTGACCGCCCGCGGCATCCATGTCCTGCTCGACAACCACCAGGACGGCCTCTCGAAACCGTGGGGCGGCAACGGCTTCCCCGCGTGGTCCATCGAGTCCCGGCCGCAGGAGTGGGAGCCGAACCCGAGCTTCCCGCTCTTCTATCTGATGCCGAGCATGAACGCCGGCTGGGACGAGGTGTGGAACAACACGCACGGCACACTCGACTACCTCGGCACCGCCCTCGGCGCACTGGCGGCGCGAGTCGAGGGCAAGCCGGGCGTGATGGGAATCGAGCTCTTGAACGAACCGTGGCCCGGGTCGAAGTTCCTGACCTGCTTCCCGAACGGATGCACGGACTTCGACCGCACGTACCAAGCCGCGATGCAGAAGCTGACGGACGCCGTCCGCGCGCAGAACCCGACGATTCCGGTGTACTGGGAGCCCAACGTCACGTGGAACCAGATGATGCCGTCGAACCTGTTCAACCCACCGAAGACGCCCGCGGTCACCGGCCCGGACATCGTCTTCGCGCCGCACGACTACTGCATTCCCAGCCAGCTCGCGATCTACCTCGGGCTGCCGCAGGAACTGCGCGGGCTGTGCGTTCCGCAGCAGGACCTGACGTGGTCCAACATCGACGCGATCACCGAGCGCGCGAACATCCCGACGGTGGTCACCGAGTTCGGCGACGGCGATCCGACGGTGCTGAAGAACACGCTCGCCCGCGCGGACGAACGCTTCATCGGCTGGCAGTACTGGCATTTCGGCGCCGGCAACACCACGGACCCGTTCCTCGGTGACGTGGGACGTCAGCTCGTGCGCACGTATCCGCAGGCCACGGCCGGGGAGCCCGGGCGCATGATCTTCGACGCCGACGACGGCGACTTCGCGTACCGCTACACGCCGCGGGCCTCGACGAGGCCCACCGAGATCTTCGTGTCGGATCTGCACTACCCGGACGGGTACGCCGTGCAGGCCGACGGCGGCCAGGTCACGTCGGCACCGGGCGCGCGGATCGTCACCGTCGTCGCCGACGGCAGCGGCCCGGTCACCGTCAAGATCAACCGTCCGGGCTCGCCGGGCGCCGAGGTGCCGGACGGGCCGATCACCACCGGATCGTCCGGCAGCTCCGAAGGTTCCGGCGGATCGAGCAGTTCCGGAAGCTCCGGCTCACTCGGCAGCAGCGGGTCGCTCGGCAGCTCGGGGTCCTAGAACACAGCTCACCGGGATCGGATCCGCAGACGATCCGATCCCGGTGAGCTGCAAGGGCCGGCGTGCCTACCCCTGCGCGGCACGCCGCCGCAGTCGCCGAGCCGCCGCGACGAGGTTGCGCAACGACGGCTCGAGCTGCCAGTAGTGGCGGGTCTTGAGTCCGCCGTCGGGGTTCGCCCACAGCCGGTCGAGGTCCACCGATTCGGCGGCCTCGGTCAGCAGAGCGTCGAGTTCGTCGATGTCGGGGATCCGCGCCGAACGGCTCTCGTAGACACCGGGTCCGACACCGTGCGTGAGCGCTTTCTCCTTGATCGCATCGAGCACCCATCCGATCGACCGGGTGGCGACGATCGCGGTGACGTCCGCGTCGAGCCGCTCGATCGCGTCGACGACCGACCGCTGGCCCGAGTACGTCAGGTGCGTGTGGATCTGCGTCTGCGGCTTGGCACCGCCCGTCGCCAGACGGAACGCGTCGACCGCCCAGTCCAGGTACTCCTTACGCCCGGTCTCGCGCAGCGGCAACAGTTCCCGGATCGCCGGCTCGTCGACCTGGATGATCGCGATTCCCGCGGCCTCGAGGTCGGCGATCTCGTCGCGGATCGCGAGCGCGAGCTGGTCCGCGGTCTCGTGCAGCGGCTGATCCTGACGCACGAACGAGCGTGCCAGCATCGTCACCGGACCGGTGAGCATGCCCTTGACCGGCTTGTCGGTGAGCGACTGCGCGTACGCGATCCACTCGACCGTCATCGCCTTCGGACGACGGATGTCGCCGTACAGCACCGGCGGACGCGTGCACCGCGAGCCGTACGCCTGCACCCAACCGTTGTGCGTGAACGCGTACCCCTCGAGCAGTTCCGCGAAGTACTGCACCATGTCGTTGCGTTCGTGCTCGCCGTGAACGAAGACATCGAGGCCGATGTCCTCCTGCAACGCAATGGTTTTCGCGATCTCGTCCTGGAGCCGCTTGTAGTACTCGTCCCAGCCGAGTCGCCCCTCGCCCAGTTCGTAACGGGCCTGGCGGATCTCGTTCGTCTGCGGGAACGACCCGAGCGTGGTGGCCGGCACCGGCGGCAGGTTCAGCCGCGCCTGCTGCGCGAGGCGCCGCTCCTCGTACGGAGCACGGACGCGATCCGCGGGGGTGATCGCGTTGACGCGCGCGCGGACGTCGTGCTTCTGCTTGAAGTGCACCGACGTCGGCTTCTTGCGCCAGCGTTCGGACGGTCCCTCGGTGAGGGCCTTCGCCAGCGAGACGACCTCGCCCACCTTCTGTTTCGCGAACGCGAGGCGGTCGGCGACGTCGCCGTGCATGTCGTACTCCATGAGCACGTCGTACGGGACGTGCAGCAGCGAGCACGACGTCGACACGACCAGGTCGGGGGTGACGTCCTTGATCTGGTTCAGGTAGGTGAGCGTGTTGAACCGGTCCACCCGCCACACGTTGCGGCCGTCGACGATGCCGGCGTAGATCCGCTTGCGCCTGATGCCGGGGATCTTCGCGAGTTCCTCGGCCGTGATGCGACCGTTGACCAGGTCCAGGCCGAGTGCCTCGATGGGCGTCGCGGCGAGGATCGGCAGTGCCTCGCCGAGGTGGCCGTACGGCCCGGTCACGAGGATGCGCGGACGCAGGGGGGCGTGCGCGAGGTCCTGGTACGCACGGCCGAGGGCAGCGAGTTCCTCCGGGGTGCGGTCCTCGGTGAAGCACGGCTCGTCGAGCTGCACGCACGTCGCACCGGCCTTGGCGAGCTGCGCGAACAGCTTCTCGTATTCCGGCAGCAGCTTGTCGAGCAGGCCGAGGGTCTCGAAACCCTCCTGGGTGGAGCCGGGAGCGATCTTCGACAGCAGCAGCAACGACACCGGCCCGAGCACCACCGGACGCAGTTCGATGCCCATCGCCTTGGCGCGCTCGAACTCGTCGAGCAATGCGCCCGAACGCAATTCGAACGTAGAGTTCTCGGACAGCTCGGGCTGACGGTAGTAGTAGTTGGTGCCGAAGAACCGCACCAGTTCGAGCGGCGGGAAGTCGGGACGACCGCGGGCGATCGTGAAGTAGAAGTCGAGCGGATCGAGTTCGCTCTCGAGCTGGGCGAACCGCTCGGGGACCGCGCCGAACAACAGTGCGTTGTCGAGGACGTGATCGTAGTAGGAGAACGTGTTTCCGGGGACCTGCGTCAACCCGGTGGCGGCCAGCTCGCTCCAGGTCTGCTCCTGCAATTCCTGTGCGACGGAGACGAGTTCGGCCTTGGTTCCCGTCCCGTGCCAGTAGGCCTCGAGGGCCCGCTTGAGTTCGCGACGGGGCCCGATGCGCGGGTATCCGAGGACGCTGGATCCGTACCCGGCGGTGTTTGCGGCGGACATTCGGATCGACCTTTCCCTTCAGCGCCTGGAGCCCGTGCGCCTTTTCCGCTACCGAGAGCGCGGAGAAGGCGCACGGGCGCCGAGGAGCGGGCTTGGTGTTGCCGTGAAGTGCTGGCTAGCTTGCCTTCTTGGTGACACGGCCGTTGTCGGCGTATTCGTAGAAGCCGGCACCCGACTTCTTGCCGACGAGCCCTGCCTCGACCATCCGCAGCAGCAGAGGCGGTGCCGAGTACAGCGGCTCCTTGAACTCCTCGTACATCGAGTCGGCGATCGACTTGACGGTGTCAAGCCCCACCAGATCGGTCAGCGCGAGCGGACCCATCGGGTGCGCACATCCGAGCACCATCGCCTTGTCGACGTCTTCCTTGGTGGCGAACCCGGATTCCACCATGCGGATCGCGGAGAGCAGGTACGGCACCAGAAGGGCGTTGACGACGAAACCGGAACGGTCCGCCGAACGCACGATCTGCTTGCCGAGCAGCTCGCTCGCGAAGGTCTCCGCCCGCTTGGACACCGCCGGGCTGGTCTTGAGAGTGGTGACCAGCTCGACGAGCGGGAGGACGGGCACCGGGTTGAAGAAGTGCATGCCGATGACGCGCTCGGGCGCCTTGGTCGCAATGCCCAACTTCATGATCGGGATGGACGAGGTGTTCGATGCGAGCACCGCGTCCGGATCCGTCACGATCTGGTCGAGTTCGGCGAAGATCTCACTCTTGATCTTCTCGTCCTCGACGACGGCCTCCACTACGAGCTGCCGGTCTGCGAAATCACCGAGGTCGGAGGTGAAGCGCAGCCGCCAGGCGGCCTGCTCGCGTTCCCGCTCGGTGATCTTGCCGCTGCTCACTCCGCGATCGAGCGAGCGCAGGATGCGCGCACGTCCGGCCGCGGCGAGTTCGCGGCTCGGCTCGTACACCAGCACGTCGACGTGTGCGCGTGCGCACACCTCTGCGATTCCCGAACCCATGATGCCGGCGCCGATCACGCCGACGCGCTGAATCTTTTCGCTGGTCACGTCAGCTCCTTTTCGGAAGTGGAGGTCGGTCCCCGGGAGGGATCGACGTGGAGGACACCCCGCCGATCCCTCCCGAGAGGTCGAGAGGCCTAGTGGAACTGGCCCTCTTCGGTGGAGCCCTTGAGGGCAGCCGTCGAGGTGTTGGGGTCGACGGTGGTGGCGATGGAGTCGAAGTAGCCGGCGCCGACCTCACGCTGGTGCTTGACGGCGGTGAAGCCACGCTCGGCAGCGGCCTTGAACTCGCGCTCCTGCAGGTCGACGAAGGCGGTCATGCCCTCGCGGGCGTAGCCGTGCGCCAGGTCGAACATGCCGTAGTTGAGCGAGTGGAAGCCAGCGAGGGTGATGAACTGGAACTTGAAGCCCATCGCGCCGAGCTCCTTCTGGAACTTCGCGATGGTCGCGTCGTCCAGGTGCGCCTTCCAGTTGAAGGAGGGCGAGCAGTTGTAGGCCAGCAGCTGGTCCGGGAACTCGCTGCGGACGGCCTCGGCGAACTTCTTCGCGACCTCGAGGTCCGGGACGCCGGTCTCCATCCAGATGAGGTCGGAGTACGGGGCGTAGGCCTTGGCACGGGCGATGCAGGGCTCGATGCCGTTCTTGACGCCGTAGAAGCCCTCGGCGGTGCGGGTGCCGTCGAGGAACTCGCGGTCACGCTCGTCGACGTCGGAGGTCAGCAGCGTGGCAGCCTCGGCGTCGGTACGGGCGATGACGACCGTCGGGACGTCGGCGACGTCGGCGGCCAGACGCGCGGAGGTCAGGGTGCGGATGTGCTGCTGCGTGGGGATGAGCACCTTGCCACCGAGGTGGCCGCACTTCTTCTCCGACGCGAGCTGGTCCTCCCAGTGCGAACCGGCGACACCGGCCGCGATCATGGCCTTCTGCAGCTCGTAGACGTTGAGCGCGCCACCGAAGCCGGCCTCACCGTCGGCGACGATCGGGGCGAGCCAGTTGTCGACGGAGGTGTCACCCTCGACCTTGGCGATCTCGTCGGCACGCAGCAGCGCGTTGTTGATGCGGCGGACGACCTGCGGCACCGAGTTGGCCGGGTACAGCGACTGGTCGGGGTAGGTGTGGCCGGAGAGGTTCGCGTCACCGGCGACCTGCCAACCGGACAGGTAGATGGCCTTGAGGCCCGCGCGGACCTGCTGGACGGCCTGGTTGCCGGTGAGCGCACCGAGCGAGTTGATGTAGTCCTCGTTGTTGACGAGATCCCAGAGGATCTCGGATCCGCGACGAGCGAGGGTGGCCTCCTCGACCACGGTGCCCTGGAGCTTGACGACCTGCTCCGCGGTGTAGTTGCGGGTGACGCCCTTCCAGCGGGGGTTGGTGTCCCAATCCTTCTGGATCTCTTCTGCGGTCCGCGGGGTGCCAGTGGTCGACATCGAAAGCTCCACTTCTTCTCTGCTGCTGCGCCCGGTACGGATGTACTGCTTCACATCGTTGCCAGGCCGTTCGGATGTACAAACCGACAATGACACAGACGAAAACCGCCGTCTACCTGTTGCTAATGCCAATCTTCGCTAGCTTTTCATTTCAATCTGCGAAGCTTGCTAATTTTCCGGCAGCCAAGCAGTTGCTTGGGTTACCGGTCAGTAGCAACGGAAGTTACCCGCAAGTAGGCCTCTACCTCGGCATTAGCGTGAGAACGGGACACGACCAGAGAACGTGAAATCGGACACGTGACGGACGTCTCGACCGAGCGAGTCCGCGCGAGCCCTCGCCGGCCCTGTGAGGGCAATCACACGAATCGGACACCGTTCCATACAGCGGAACAAACGAAAACGCGGGTTACAGATACCCCCGCGAGGCCGATCGGGGCGTTATCGGCCCGCCTGCCGGCCGAGGATTGCCACGCGCGCGAATCCGTAGCGCGCGTCGAGCGACGTCGACGACAACAGGTCGTACGCACGCGATCCGAACTCCGCGCACTCGACGACAGCCGAACCGGTGACGATCGGCGACAGCCGTGTGAGCTCCCACTGGGTGCGGACGACGTCGCCGGAGTCTCCGCTGCTCGCGACGCCGACGGGCTCGACGAGGTCCGTCCGCCACGACTGACAGGCGAGCCAGTCCGGCGTCAGCTGCGCCTGCTCGGACCCGCATTCGGACAGCTCGACCCGCCCGAGCAGTCCCCGCCCTCCCCCGTCGGCCGGGGGGATCGCGAACCCCATGCCGCCGACGCCGTTCACCAGGCTCAACTCGGCCTGCGGCAACGCCGGCAGCGCGAAGGGGTTGCGGTCCTCGTCTCCGATCGGGGCGCCCACCAGCAGATCGGACGTGAACGCGCTCTCGTCCTGCTCTCCGGGCAACAGGCACGAGCACGACATCCCGGCGAACAGCCGGCCCTGGGGCACACCCACCGCGTCGGAGTCCGCAGACAGCGGCTCGACGATCCACACCGCGATGCTCGGCCGCTCCGGCACCTCGAACGATTCCGGCAGGAGTGCACGGCTGAAGGACCGGCTGATGTCGGTCGTGAGGATCAGCCATCGCGCGGTCACGGATATCGCGTCGAGGTCCTTCGGCTCCTCGGCGACGGACTCACCGGCTGGGGGCTCACCGGCGCGCGCCGTCGCGACGCCGGACTGTGTGGCCGTCCGGTCCGCCGTCGGGGCGGACGGAAAGAGCATCGGAGGCTGGAGGCCGCTACGGGAGCGACGCTTCGAGGTGAAGATCATCGTGACCTCTGACGAACCTGGTCTAGTACCGACCGCCGTCACCTGGACGACGAGCGACCACTGGGACTGGGGACGGACCACGCCCTGGTCAGGGGGGCGAGCGTGGGCCGGGAACTCCCGCCCGCCGGCGGGCGTCCACTTCTGTTCGCCCGGAGCGCGCGAGCCCTCGCCGCGCGCTCCAAACTGCCTCGCAATCAATGCTTTACACATATGAGCACTGACAGTTGCCAAGCTTTTGCCACCGTCACCGAGATGTCAAGACTTGTTCCGAAAACGTCATAATCGGTCTACTCGAGGCCGGTGTTCTGTCTGTTTACGCGATCATTCCGTCGTCGCCGAGCGTTGCGCATCGGTGAAGCCGTGGACCGGAGCGCCCACCACCGCTCGACGCTTCCTACTCACGTAGTCGGAGGTGACGAAGTACGCGGCCTCGACGTACTCGCCCTTGGCGTCGTAGGTGATGGACTTGTCGGCCGCGAACCCCATGTGCCGGCCCACGGAGACGGCGTCCATGTTGGCGCCGAGGAACACGTAGTCCCACCCGTAGACCTGTTCCTGGCGAGCGATCGCGTCCTTCACCGCAGCGAGCGTCCATTCGGTGCTCGAGTTCTCGTGACCGTCGGTGACGACCACCACGATGACGTGCCCGGGCCGCTCGGATTCCGGCCGCGCCGCCAGCTCCTCCCCGATCTCCGTGGTGAACCTTCCGATGCCGTCGAGCAGTGCGGTGCTTCCACGGGGACGCAGTTCCAGCGGCGGCACCTCCGCGATGGGCACGGCCGTGTAGACGCGCTCGTACTCGCGGTCGAACTGTGCGAGCGTGACTTCCGCGGCGCCGGGCTGCGCACGCTGCTCGGCGATGAACGCGTCGAAACCGCCCTCGGTGTCCGATTTGATCGAGTGCATCGAACCCGAGCGATCCAGCAGTACGGCGATGAGCGTGAGATCCGAATTGGTCATGCGAACTCCAACTGGTGCGTGAAGGGCGTTCTGCACGAACGCCGCCGACCGGTGGTCAGCATCGCAGTATGCGGAAAGGTACCGACAAGTTCGGATGTGCCGATCACCGCGGAACTTCATGGGCACGAGAACCCGAGTGCTAACGGAACCCTTTGCACGGTTAGCAACACGCTCGTACCCTGACTTCATGTCCAAGACCTTCGTCGGCGCCCGGCTACGACAGCTGCGGACCGAGCGCGGCCTGAGCCAGGCGGCCCTCGCGAAGACGCTGGAGATCTCCGCCAGCTATCTCAACCAGATCGAGCACGACGTGCGCCCGCTGACGGTGCCGGTGCTGCTGCGGATCAGCGAGGTGTTCGGGGTCGACACGACGTTCTTCTCGTCGCAGGACGACACCCGGTTGATCGCCGAGCTGCGCGAGGTCGCGCTCGACAAGGACATGGGCATCGACGCGGACGCGCAGGAGATCGCGGAGATGGTGTCGTCGCATCCGGGTCTGGCGAAGGCGCTGGTCAACATGCACCGCCGCTACCGCAACACCTCCGCGCAGTTGGCCGCGGCCACCGAGGACCGGTACAGCGACGGCAGCGGCAGCGGGTCGATCACGATGCCGCACGAGGAGGTTCGCGACTACTTCTACCAGCGGCAGAACTACATCCACGATCTCGATACCGCGGCCGAGGAACTCACCGCGCGCCTGCGGTTCCACCGCGGCGACATCGCGGACGGGATCGCGCGCCGGCTGGAGAACCTGCACGACGTCCAGATCGTGCGCCGCATCGACCTGGGCGAGAACGTGCTGCACCGGTACGACCCCGAGACCCGGGTGCTGGAGATCTCGCCCGCACTGTCCGGTGGCCAGCAGGTGTTCAAGTTCGCGACCGAGCTCGCCTATCTCGAGTGCGGCGACCTGCTGCGCAAGCTGGTGGACGAGGGCAACTTCACGTCCGACGAGGCCCGCTCACTCGCAATGCTCGGTCTCGCCAACTACTTCGCCGCCGCGACGGTGCTGCCCTACGGCCAGTTCCACGAGATCGCGGAGGACTTCCGCTACGACATCGAGCGGCTGTCGGCGTTCTACGCCATCAGCTACGAGACGATCTGTCACCGCCTGTCGACGCTGCAACGCCCGAAGCAGCGCGGGGTGCCGTGGTCGTTCGTCCGCGTGGACCGCGCGGGCAACATGTCGAAGCGCCAGTCCGCCACGGGGTTCCACTTCTCGTCGAGCGGCGGCACGTGCCCGCTGTGGAACGTGTACGAGACGTTCGCCTACCCGGGCAAGATCATGACCCAGATCGCGCAGATGCCCGACGGCCGCAACTACCTATGGGTCGCGCGGACCGTGGAGCGGCGTGCGCAGCGCTACGGCCAGCCGGGCAAGACGTTCGCGATCGGCCTGGGTTGCGAACTGCGCCACGCGCCTCGCGTCGTGTACGCGGACGGCCTGGATCTCGGCGGCAGCACCGCCACCCCGATCGGTGCCGGCTGCCGCGTGTGCGAGCGGATGAACTGCCCGCAGCGCGCGTTCCCGCCCCTCGGCAAGGACCTCGACATCAACGAGCACCGCAGCTCGGTGTCGCCCTACACGATTCGCTGAGCGCCGACGGTTCAGCCGGCCGCGTCCGGCCAGGCCTGTTCGAGGCGGTCGGCTTCGGCCCGCGCCTGCCGCTCGCCTGCCTCGAAGGCCGGCGTCCAGTTCGCGCGGCTGTGCAGATCACCGCCGAACACCGCGATGGACGGTTCATCCGGGGAGATCAGAATCGATTCTCCGGGTTGCGCCACCCCGAGTTCGGACTCGAGCTCTGCCGCCGGAAAGAGGTGAGCGAGAGGGTGAACGGCGACCAGGAGCCGCGCCCCGGCCGCCAGGTCCGCATTGGTCGACGAGTGCATGCCGCCGTCCATGAAGCGACGACCCCCGATGGTCATCGGCGGGTAGAAGCCCGGCATGGCGCGGCTCGCGACGACGGCGTCGGCCAGGGCAGCCCCTCCGTGCCTGTCGAAGACTTCGCGCCGACCTGAGAGGGCATCGACGGCCACGACCAGCAATGCGGTGTCCGGCCATTGCCGCGATCCGATCATTCTCTGCATCCGCTCGACATGCACCGGCTCATGCTCTGCGCTCATCTCGAGCGCGATCTGTCCGACACGTTGTCGCGCGACGTCCGGCTCGAGTTCCTTGTCCCCCAGTTCCGCGAAGACTCTGCCGATCGAACGGGGGTCCGGCGGTGGCAGCTGTACGTCGGTAGAAGCCGGCCGGGGTGGCTGCGCCAACTCGGCCGGATCCTGCCCGGTGGCGAGTACAGCGCCGACGATCGCGCCGGCCGATGTTCCGACGATCAGATCGGCCTCCGCCAGGTCGACCCCGAGACGCCGCAGGCCGGTCGCCAGGCCGGCCATCCAAGAAGTACCGACGACGCCGCCCGCACCGAGTACGACAGATCTATCCGGAAACTGTTGCATGTCAGCAACATTACGGCCTCCGATCGATGCATCCGCGCGGATCGCCGGGAAGACCCCAACAGGCTCGACGGCGCGAATCGATCGGAAACTCCCTTCATCGAGCCTCGTCCTCAGAGGTCGTGTGAGCTCCCGTTCACGCGTGCGTAACGCGCGACACGAACTCGTGATCCACAGACATTCCGGCGCAACAACTTCCGCCTACAGTCTCGGATCACGGATACAGCGTCGTATACGTACCTCTCCGCAGCTCAGCGTCATTCCTCTCGACGGAAAGGCTCGTTCATGCCCACGTTCTCGAAGCGTGCCCTCACCGCCCCCGCCACACTCGCGGTGATCGGCCTGGTCCTCACCGCCTGCGGCAGCAAGGCGTCGGACACCTCGGCCGCCGGTACGACGGCCGCCGCCTCCTGCGTCGACACGTCCGGCGACACCGTCAAGGTCGGCTCGCTCAACTCGCTGTCCGGCACGATGGCGATCAGCGAGGTCACCGTCCGCGATTCGATCGCGCTGGCGGTCCAGGAGATCAACGACGCGGGCGGCGTGCTCGGCAAGAAGATCCGGATCGTCGCCGAGGACGGCGCCTCGGAACCCACGGTCTTCGCCGAGAAGGCCGAGAAACTCATCAGCAGCGACTGTGTCGCAGCCGTTTTCGGTGGATGGACGTCGTCTAGCCGCAAGGCGATGCTGCCGGTGTTCGAGGACAACAACGCGCTGCTGTACTACCCCGTCCAGTACGAGGGCCTCGAGGACTCGCCCAACATCTTCTACACCGGCGCGACC
Source organism: Prescottella soli (assembly GCF_040024445.1). Lineage (NCBI taxonomy): Bacteria > Bacillati > Actinomycetota > Actinomycetes > Mycobacteriales > Nocardiaceae > Rhodococcus > Rhodococcus (subgen. Prescottella) soli. The sequence continues at coordinate 4,054,155 of NZ_CP157276.1, read as the reverse complement.
ACGAACCAGCAGATCGTGCCGGCCCTCGACTATCTGAAGGAGAAGGGCGTCAAGTCGCTGTACCTGGTGGGCAGCGACTACGTCTTCCCGCAGACCGCGAACCGCATCATCAAGGCGTACGCCGCGGCCAACGGCATCGAGATCAAGGGCGAGGACTACACCCCGCTCGGGTCCACGGACTTCTCGACGATCGTCAACAAGGTCCGCGCCGCCGACGCCGACGCCGTGTTCAACACGCTCAACGGCGACTCCAACGTCGCGTTCTTCCGGGAGTATTCGAACGTCGGACTGAAAGCCGCTGACATGCCCGTGGTCTCGGTGTCGATCGCCGAGGAGGAGGTGGGCGGCATCGGTGTTCAGAACGTCGAGGGCCAGCTCACCGCGTGGAACTACTACCAGACCGTCGACAATCCGGAGAACAAGAAGTTCGTCGAGGCGTACAAGGCGAAGTACGGCGCAGACAAGCCGACGTCGGATCCGATGGAGGCCGCGTACACGTCCGTCTACCTGTGGAAGAACACTGTGGAGAAGGCGAATTCGTTCGCCGTCCCGGACATCCAGGCCGCGGCCGACGGCGTCACCTTCCAGGCCCCCGAGGGTCTGGTCACGATCGACGGCGACAACCACCACATCACCAAGACCGCCCGCATCGGTGAGATCCGCAGCGACGGATTGATCTACACGATCTGGGAGTCCGACGGCCCGATCCAGCCGGACCCGTATCTCGAGAACTACGACTGGGCGAAGGGCCTGTCCGGCTCGGGTAGCTAGCCGATCGAGTACAACGAGGGAGGGCGGGTACCGATGGATGTCGTGATCGGGCAGCTGTTCACCGGCCTGAGTATCGGGTCGATCCTGTTGTTGGCGGCACTGGGCCTGTCGCTGACATTCGGGCAGATGGGTGTGATCAACATGGCCCACGGCGAGTTCATCATGGCGGGCTCGTACACCGCCTACGTGGTGCAGCAGGTGGTGTCGAGCACAGGTGCGTCGCTGCTCATCTCGCTCGTGGCAGGCTTCGTGGTGGGCGGTCTCCTGGGGGCCGCACTCGAGTCCACACTGATCCGGCGGATGTACCACCGGCCGCTCGACACCCTACTGGTGACGTTCGGAGTGGGTCTGGTGCTGCAGCAGTTGGCCCGCGACATCTTCGGCGCCCCAGCCGTCAACGTCGTCGCGCCGTCGTGGCTCTCGGGCGGCGTCGAGATCCTTGGTGCCGTCGTACCCCGGACCCGGATCTTCATCCTGGTCCTCGCGATCGCGGCGGTGGCGGCGCTGTCGTTCGCGCTGGCGAAGACGCCGATGGGCCGCCGTATCCGGGCCGTCGTGCAGAACCGCGACCTCGCCGAGACCAGCGGAATCTCCTCGCGGCGAAGCGATGTCACGACGTTCTTCGTCGGCTCCGGTCTGGCCGGCGTCGCCGGGGTGGCGCTGACGCTCATCGGGTCCACGAGCCCGACCGTCGGGCAGTCGTACCTGATCGACGCGTTCCTGGTGGTCGTCATCGGTGGCCTCGGCCGGCTCTCGGGTGCGGTGGTCGCGGCGTTCGCGCTCGGCATCCTCAACGCGTTCATCGAGTACTCGACCACCGCCTCGATCGCGAAGGTGATCGTGTTCGTGCTCATCGTCATCTTCCTGCAGGTCCGCCCGCAGGGACTGTTCGTCGCCAAGACAAGGAGCCTGGTATGACCGTGCTCAGTCGCTACCGGGCGTGGGTGGGGTTCGCTGTCGCCGCGGTCGTGCTGTTCGGGCTCGCCCCGGCCCTGTTGTCGGACTTCCGGCTCAATCTCCTGGCGAAGTTCCTGTGCTTCGCGATCGTCGCGGTCGGTATCGGATTGGCCTGGGGCCGAGGCGGAATGCTCACGCTCGGCCAGGGTGTGTTCTTCGGTCTCGGCGCCTACATCATGGCGATACACCTCAAGATCGCCGACGCGGAGCTCCGTGGCGACGCGGTACCGGACTTCATGCAGATCGCCGGCATCCGGGAGTTGCCCGCCTACTGGACCTCGTTCACCAACCCGGTCACGACCATCGTCGCGATCCTCGTCGTCCCCGCGCTGGTCGCGTTCCTGCTCGGCCTCGGCGTGTTCAAGCGGCGCGTCAAGGGCGCGTACTTCGCGATCCTGTCGCAGGCGCTCGCGGCGGCGTTCGCGATCCTACTCATCGGCCAGCAGTCGATCGGTGGATCCAACGGCCTCAACCGGTTCCGCACGTTCTTCGGGTTCAATCTGTCCGATCCGGCCAACAAGCGGATGCTCTTCTTCATCGCCGCCGCGGTGCTTCTGTTCGTCGTCGCCGCGACCCGGCAGTTGATGAACTCCCGCTACGGCGAACTCCTCGTCGCGGTCCGCGACCAGGAGGAGCGGGTCCGGTTCCTGGGCTACGACCCCGCGAACATCAAGGTCGTCGCCTACACGGTCGCCGCCTTCTTCGCCGGCATCGCGGGCGCACTGTTCGTTCCGATCGTCGGCATCATCTCCCCCGCCGACGTCGGCATCGTTCCCTCGATCGCGTTCCTCATCGGGGTCGCGATCGGCGGCCGCACGACACTGCTCGGCCCGGTGCTCGGCGCCATCGGCGTCGCATGGGCGCAGACGACGCTGTCGGAGAACTTCCCGTCGGCGTGGACCTACGCGCAGGGGCTGCTGTTCATCGTCGTGATCGGCTTCTTCCCCGCCGGCATCGCGGGACTCGCGACCCTGCTCCGACGTCGCACCCTCGTCACCCCACCCGATCCCGAACCCGAACCCGCGCGCGAAATGGAGGTGGCTCGATGAACGGTGCCCACACTCAACCGGCCATCGGCGGCAACGCCGGCATGTCGAGCGAGTACCTCGAGATCCGAGGCCTGCGGGTCACATTCGACGGATTCACCGCCGTCGACGGCGTCGATCTCACCCTGTTCCAGGGCGACCTGCGGTTTCTCATCGGCCCCAACGGGGCGGGCAAGACCACCCTGGTCGACGCCGTCACCGGCCTGGTCCCCGCGACCGGGTCCGTCACGAAGTCCGGGGCGGAACTGCTCGGTCGGAAGGTCCACCAGATCGCGCGACTCGGCGTGGGCCGCACCTTCCAGACGGCGTCGGTGTTCGAGGAGTTGACGGTGCTGCAGAACCTCGACATCGCGGCGGGCTCCGGGCGGTCCCCACTGACCATGCTGCGGCGCCGCAAGACCGTACTGCCGCAGATCGAGGAGGCACTCGAGACGATCGGGCTCGCGCACCTGCGGGACCGGCCCGCCGGGATCCTGGCGCACGGGCAGAAGCAGTGGCTCGAGATCGGCATGCTGCTGGTCCAGGACGCCGACGTGCTACTGCTCGACGAACCGGTGGCCGGGATGAGCCACGACGAGCGCGAGGAGACCGGAAACCTGTTGCGCCGCATCGGCGCCGAACGAACCGTCGTGGTCGTCGAGCACGACATGGACTTCATGCGAGCGTTCGCGACGTCGGTGACGGTGCTGGCCCGCGGCAAGGTCATCGCCGACGGCAGTGTCGAGGAGATCCAGGCCGACCCGATGGTGCAGCAGGTGTACCTGGGGACCGCCGCTGCCGTCGACGTACTCGAGGAGCACTGATCATGCTGGAACTCATCGACATCCGCACCGGGTACGGCCGCACCGAGATCATCCACGGCGCCTCGGTCGTGGTGCCCGACGAAGGCGTCGCCGCGGTCATGGGACACAACGGCGCCGGCAAGACGACACTGCTGCGGGCCGCGGTCGGGCTCGCGAAGACGACGTCCGGCACGATCCGGCTCGACGGCGAGGATGTCACGGGACTGCGCCCCAGCGCCCGCGTCGCCCGCGGTCTCGCGTACGTCCCGCAGGGACAGCAGTCGTTCGGGCAACTCACGTGCCTCGAGAACCTGCAGGTGGTTGCCGACGGACGCCGACGCGGCAAGGCCCTCGTCGACGAGCAACTCGCGCTGTTCCCGGCGCTCGAGTCGCTGCTCGACCGCCGCGCGGGACTGCTGTCCGGTGGTCAGCGTCAGCAGCTGGCGATCGCGCGGGCCCTGATCACCGAGCCGCGCGTCCTCGTGCTCGACGAGCCGACCGAGGGCATCCAGCCGTCGGTGGTCGCCGAGATCGAATCCACGATCGTCGAACTCACCCGACGCGGCAACCTCGGAGTCCTCCTCGTCGAGCAACACATCGGGTTCGCCCTGCAGTCCGCGCAGCGCTACTACGTCCTCGAATCCGGCCGCGTCACGTCGAGTGGTGCCGGAGGCCCGGACGCCGAGTCCGTCGTGCGCACCGCCCTCACCATCTGACCGGACGTCCGACACACCCTCCCATCGAAGGAGAACCCCCGTGTCCCCCGCTTTCGACTTTGCTTTCGACACCCTCCTCGTCGCCAATCGCGGCGAGATCGCCTGCCGCATCATGCGGTCCGCCCGCGCGCTCGGCCTCAAGACGGTCGCGGTGTACTCCGACGCGGACGCGTCGGCCATGCACGTCGAGATGGCCGACGCAGCCGTCCGCCTGGGCCCGGCCCCGGCGGCCGAGTCGTACCTGCGCACCGACATGGTCATCGAGGCCGCGCTCGCGACCGGTGCCGGAGCGATCCACCCGGGATACGGATTTCTTTCCGAGAACGCCGAATTCGCGACCGCCACCGAGCAGGCGCGGATCGTCTTCGTCGGCCCCACCCCGGAGCAGTTGCGGGTGTTCGGCAACAAGCACACCGCGCGTGAGGCCGCGCGGGCGGTAGGCGTGCCGCTGGTCCCCGGCAGCGGCCTGCTGACGTCGGTCGAGGAGTCGCTGGGCGAGGCCGAGCGCATCGGATATCCGGTGATGCTCAAGGCCGTCGGTGGCGGTGGCGGCATCGGCATGCAGGCGTGCTTCACTCCGGCCGCGCTGCGCGCAGCGTACGAGACGGTGCAGCGGTTGGCGGCGGCCAACTTCTCGTCGTCCGGGGTGTTCCTGGAGCGCTTCGTGGCCCGCGCCCGCCACATCGAGGTGCAGGTGTTCGGTGACGGGACCGGCCGCACCGTCAGCCTCGGGACCCGTGACTGCTCGTTGCAGCGTCGTAACCAGAAGGTGGTCGAGGAGGCGCCGGCGGCCGGACTCCCCGACGCGGTCGTCGAGCAGTTGCTCGCCGCTTCACGGAGTCTGTCGTCGTCGGTGGACTACCGGTCGGCGGGCACCGTCGAGTTCGTGTACGACGTGGACCGCGCGGAGGCGTCGTTCCTCGAGATGAACACCCGCCTGCAGGTGGAGCACCCGGTGACCGAGGAGGTCACCGGCGTCGACCTGGTGGCATGGATGCTGCGACTGGCCGGCGGGGACGCGTCGATGCTCGACGGCCTGCCCGACTCGGGCCCCGCGATCACCGGGCACGCCGTCGAGGCACGCGTGTACGCGGAGGATCCGGGCCGGGACTACCGGCCCAGCGCCGGCACCCTCACCGCCGTGCAGTTCCCGCCCGACGCGCGAGTGGAGACGTGGGTGGACACCGGCACCGAGGTGAGCGCGCACTACGATCCGATGCTCGCGAAGATCGTCACCCGCGGCGCGACCCGGGAGGAGGCGCTGGCGAGACTGGGCGGGGCGCTGGCCGACACCCATCTCTACGGTGTGCAGACCAATCTTCCTCAGCTACGGCACATCTGCGCACAACCACTCACCGAGCACACGACGTCGTCGCTCGCCGACATCCCGGCCACCGGACCGCGGATCGACGTGCTGCGGGCCGGCACGATGACGACGGTGCAGGACCTGCCGGGCCGGATCGGACTGTGGGAGGTCGGCATTCCCCCGTCCGGGCCGATGGACGACCTGTCGTTCCGGCTCGCCAACACGGCGGTCGGCAATCCCGTCGGCGCGCCCGGACTCGAGTGCACGCTGCAGGGTCCGCGGCTGGAGTTCTCGACGCTCGCGGTGGTGTGCGTAACCGGTGCCGACGTCCCCGTGACCGTCGACGGTCTCGCCGCACCGATGTGGGAGCCGATCGAGGTGGCCGCGGGCTCGGTCCTCGACATCGGTTCCCCCGCCGACGCCGGGCTGCGCACGTATCTCGCGGTGCGCGGCGGCCTGGACGTTCCCCTGTTCCACGGCAGCGCTTCGACGTTCACGCTCGGTGGGTTCGGCGGCGTCACCGGCAAGGCCGTCGCGACCGGCGACGTGCTCGGAATGCCGGCGGAGACCGAGGCGCAGGCCGATCCGGCGCCCGTCCCCGCCGACGCCCGCCCCGAGTTCACTCACACGTGGCATCTCGCGGTCGCGGAGGGCCCGCAACCGGCGCCGTCGTACTTCACCGACGCCGACATGACACAGTTCTACGACACCACGTGGACCACGGCGAGCCACGCCAACCGCACAGGCATCCGACTCGACGGGCCGAAGCCGACGTGGTCGCGTCCGGACGGCGGCGAGGCCGGACTGCACCCGTCGAACCTGCACGACAACCCGTACAGCGTGGGCGCGCTGAACGTCTCGGGCGACACCCCGATCCTGCTGGGCCCGGACGGCCCGAGTCTGGGCGGCTTCGCGTGCCCGCTGACGGTGGTGAGCGCGCACCGCTGGAAGATGGGGCAGATCCGGCCCGGTGACGCGGTCCGCTTCGTCCCCGTGCCCGACGCCGACGGCGACACGCTGCGCCGGTCCGACGCCGACCGCGCGAAGGACGTTCCGGCGGTGCGGGTCTCGCGCGGTGACGGTGGCGCGCTGGGCCGCATCGACGCCGCCGACGACCGCCCGGCGGTGGCGTACCTGCGCGGCGGCGACGACAACATCCTCGTCGAGTACGGGCCGATGGCGCTCGATCTGGGCCTGCGGATGCGGGTGCACGCCCTGTCGGAGGCGTTGACGCAGCTGAAGGTGTCGGGGCTGGTGGACGTCACCCCCGGCGTGCGGTCGCTGCACCTGCACTTCGACCCCGAGGTCCTGCCCCAGCGGCGACTGCTCGGGTTGCTGCAGGAACTCGAGCAGGACCTGCCCGCCACGCACGACCTGGTGGTCCCCAGCCGAACGATCCGGCTGCCGCTGTCGTTCGACGACCCGTCGATCGCCGATGCCCTCGACCGGTATCGCAGCGGCGTGCGCGACACCGCGCCATGGCTGCCGTCGAACACCGAGTTCATCCGCCGCATCAACGGACTGGGCAGCGTCGACGACGTCCGCGACACCGTGTTCGACGCGGAATACCTCGTCCTGGGACTGGGCGACGTGTATCTCGGTGCTCCGCTCGCGGTTCCGCTCGATCCACGGCACCGACTGGTCACCACCAAGTACAACCCGGCCCGCACGTGGACGCCGTCGGACGCGGTGGGCATCGGCGGCAAGTACCTGTGCGTGTACGGCATGGAGTCGCCCGGCGGCTACCAACTGGTGGGGCGAACGGTGCCGATCTGGTCGGGCTACCGGCAGCGACCGCCGTTCGAGACCGGTAAGCCGTGGCTGTTCCGCTTCTTCGACCGGATCGTGTGGGAGCCTGTGACCCCCGAGCAGCTCGAGGAGGCGCGGGCGGAGTCCCGCGCGGGCCGCCTCGACGTCGAGATCGGCGAGGGCACGTTCGCACTCGCCGACCACTTACGGTTCCTCGCCGAGTACGCCGACTCGATCGCGGCGTTCGAGGCGCGGCAGACCGCGGCGTTCGAGGCGGAGAAGCAGGCGTGGCACGCTGCCGGCGAATTCGACCGCACCGAGACCGCGCCGACCCTCGCGGTCCAACCCTCGGCCCTGGACGTCCCGCCGGGCGCAGTGGTGGTCGAGGCACCCATGGTCGGCAACGTGTGGCGGGTGGAACTCGAACCCGGACAGCAGGTCTCGGCCGGGGAGCCGGCGGTGATCCTGGAAGCGATGAAGCTCGAGATGCCGGTCCCCTGCCCCGGTTCGGGGACAGTGCTGCAGGTCCTCGCGGAGCCGGGCGCCAAGGTAGCGCCCGGGACCCCGTTGGCCGTCATCGGCTGAGGCGTTCCTCGGCGAGCGCCTTGACCGACCCCTTGGCGACCTTCCCGCCCGGCGCCAAGGGGAGCTCATCGACGGTCAGGACGCGCTCGGGTATGTACTCGCGGGTGACGCCCTGCGCGGTGAGCCACGCCGACAACTCGGGCGCGGTGAGCTCGCCGCCGTCGGTGGTCACGACCACGGCGCACACCTTCTCGCCGAACAGTTCGTCGTGGACGCCGACCACGGCGGCGAGGGTGACGGCCGGGTGCGTACGTACGAACTCCTCCACCTCGACCGCGGAGATGTTCTTGCCGCCGCGAATGATGATGTCCGCCTTGCGCCCCACGACGCGGACCCGTCCGGCGGCGTCGACCTCGACGATGTCGCCCAGCAGCATCCAGCCGTCGTCGGTGTACAACTCGGCGTCGGCCTCGGGGTCGTCCCAGTAGCCCCGACACATGAGCGGACCGTTCACCCCGGGCTGTCCGCGGCGCTCGTCGCCGACGACTTCGGCACCGCTGTCGTCGAACACCCGCACCCGCATGTCGTCCAGGAGATGCCCGCACGTGCGCAGTCGCGTGTCCGGGTCGTCGTCGACGGTGGTGACGCTCACCGCGCCGGTCTCGTTGGAGCCGTAGAACTGCAGCACCGCGGCACCGGTGCGCTGCTCGAACGCGAGCGCCTCCGAGTACGGCACCGCCTCGCCGCCGGTGAACATCGCCCGCAGCGCGGTCAGATCGGCCGTGCGGGCCCGCTCCGACCGCAGCAGCATCTTGAACTGCGTACTGACACAGTTCAGTACGGTCACCCGCTCACGCTCGAGCAGGTCGATCATGGTGTCGACGTCGAACCGCTCGAACACCACGACGGGGATTCCGAGGAACGCGGGCAGGAAGTGCGCGGTCCACAGCCCGAAGCCGAACGGAGCCGGTACCGCGCCGAAGAACACGTCGTCGCCGGTGATCTTCCCGGCGCAAACGGCCACCTCCGAGAAGCCGATCCAGCGCCGCTCGGTCTGTGTGACCAGCTTCGGCAGTCCGGTGGTTCCGGACGTCGAGTTGAGCATCGACACGTCGTCGATACCGAACCGAGGGCTGGTCGCGTCGAAGCACCGATCGGTGATCTGCACCAGGTCACCGGCAGCGTCCTCGACCTCGACGGAGCCGAGGTCGTCCACGTAGATCACGTGATCGGGGCCGCCGGTGCGCTCGCGCAGCTCGGCGACGAGGACCGCGGTGTCCTGGCCTCGCAGCGTCCGTGCGGTGATCAGCGTCCGGCACCCGGCACGCGTGCTCAGGTGCGCCACTTCCTTGACGCCCGAGCGTGATCCGATGCCAACCGCAATCCGCCCGGTACGGTATGCGGCGCACAGCGCGGCATGGAAGATCATCGTGTCGGGCAGGTACACCGCGACAGGATCGGGTTCGGCCCCACCGAGCGTCGCGAGCGCGGAAGCGATGCGGTCGGCGGCCGCGTCGTAACTCGCCCACGAGATGCGGGCGTCGGGGGTGATGAACGCGATCCGGTCAGGTGTGGTGAGTGCCCAGTGACGCACCATCTCGCTGACGCTCAGGTCGGTGAACTTCTCGGGTGCGGTGCTGAAGTCGCCCACTGCGATGTCGAGTGCCCCCGCCGCGGCGCTGCTTCCGATCCCCACAACCGACTCCTGTCTCGCACCGTCCGACTCGCGGTCAATCAAGCAATTGCTTGACTGACTGCGTCCGGGCCAGAGTATGCCCCCGGTCACACACCAAGTCAACGCCGGCGCCCGGCCCGTCGGCCGCGCCTATCAGCCGCCGCGGAGCGCGCGCAGTTCGCGGATCGCCTCCTTGAGTTCGCGGACGTCACGGCGCAACTCGGCGATCTCCGAAACGTCGACGGCAACGGCGCTTTCGTCGGCCGGACCCGACCCGGACGGCGACGCCGCCGGGATCGGCGCCGACGCCACCCGCCCACCGGTCGCACAGCCGTCGAGGAACACGGCGATCAGGTCGTGGCGCAGGCGTTCCGCGTCGGCGGCGAGCGTCGCGCGGTTGAAGCGCACGGTGGACCACACCGACTCGCGGAGCATGCGGTGGAACTGCCGGGGATCGAGGTCACCGCGGAACTCGCCCGATGCGACGCCGCCGTCGATCGCGTCGGCCCAGTAGTCGTTGGCGCGGCGCACCGCGTTCGCGATCCGCCCGTCCCCGAACTGAGCCCCGAGCGCACACTCGTTCTGATAGATCTCGGTCGCGAAGGGATGATCGACGGCCGCGTCGAACGCGACCGTGACCATGCGGTCGAGGCGTTCGCGGCCGGATTCCCCTGGAACCAGCGCGGCCTCGTAGCGCTCGTTGAGGTCGTCGACGTACGCGAGCACGATCTCGCAGACGATCGCATCCTTGGACCCGAAGTAGTGATAGAGACTGCCGGAGAGGATGCCGACCTCGTCGGCGATGTCCCGCACGGTGGTCCCCGCGACGCCTTTTTCGCTGAACAGCTTCGCGGCGTGGAACAGAATCTCTTCGCGCCGGGTCGATGCCACCTTGGGGCCTCCCCCTGCTCGTGCCTGTCCTGAAACCAATCTAACGCTTGCTAGAGGTGGGGATGCTACACGGACTCTCGCTTTCCCCGACAGATCCGACCGGCGATGTTAGCGTCCCTCCTACCACTCGGTAACCGAGGGTGGGGCAGTCTCGATGACCGGAACGAACGGATGGGTGGAGTCCGAGTTGGCCGCACACGACGAGAAGACCGGCGACGGCACCGCGCCGCGGATCAGGCCGGGGCGGTTGAAGGAACTCGGTCCGATCAACTGGGCTGCGTGGCGGGTGCTGTCGCTCGGTTCGCGCACGAGGGACGCACAGCTGTTCAGCACCCTCGGCCGCACCGGTGGACTGTTCCGGGGCTGGCTGCACTACTCGGGTGTGCTGATGTTGCTGCCAGGCACCAAACTGTCCCGGTTCGAGATCGAACTGGTCGTCCTGCGCGTCGCGCACCTGCGGGAATGCCGGTATGAGATGGAACACCACGTCCGTCTCGGCCGCCGCGCCGGCGTGACTGCGCATATCCTCGACCGCGTGCTGACCGGGCCCGACCATCCCGACTGGAGCCCGCGGCACCGCGCCATGATGGCGGCGACGGACCAGCTGGTCAGGACCGACGACATCGACGATGTGACGTGGTCGACACTGGCCGCGCACCTCGACGAACGTCGCCTGGTGGAGTTCTGTCTGCTGGCCACGCAGTACGACGGTCTGGCCACCACGATCGAGACCCTGAGAATCCGATCCGACTTCTGATCAGGAAGCGGTGGCACACTGGAGGCCGTGGACCCCGAGCAACTTCGAACCGATTTCTCCCGTTTCATGATGTCGTACCGGTTCGGAATCACTCAGCTGCTGACGAAGGTGAACATCCTCAAGGACGAGTTCACGCACATCAATCTCTACAGCCCGATCGAGCACGTGGCCTCCCGGCTGAAGTCACCGGAGAGCATCCTCCGCAAGGCACACCGCATCGGCTGTCCGCTCACACTCGACGACGTCAGCGAGCAGATCCTCGACATCGCCGGGGTGCGGATCACGTGCAGCTTCATCTCCGACACCTACCGCATCGCCGAGATGATCACGAGCCAGCCGGACATCGAGGTACGCGAGGTCGAGGATTACATCGCGAACCCGAAACCGAACGGCTACAAGAGCCTGCACCTGATCGTCGAGGTGCCCGTGTACCTGAGCGACCGGGTGCAGCGGGTGCCGATCGAGCTCCAGATCCGCACCATCGCAATGGATTTCTGGGCGAGCCTCGAGCACAAGATCTATTACAAGTTCAACCGGGAGGTGCCGGCCGAACTGCTGGCCGAACTCACCGAGGCCGCGGAGACCGCGCACCGGCTGGACGTGAAGATGGAGCGGCTCAACGACGAGTTCGCGAAGATCAAGGCCCGGCCGGGACTTCCCGACGACGGCGCCGAAGTAACCCTCCCGCCGCAACTGCTCGACGCGTTACGGATGCGACTGCCTGAGTAGGGCGTTCGCACGACACCGCCGGACGGGGCATACGCTCCGTCCGGCGGTGTGACGGCGTCAGCGTCCGCCGAGCGAGCCGGTGATCACCCCCGACAGCAGGCTCGACAGCGATCCCGCCCGGTCCGGTCGGGTCGGTTGGTCCGGTCAGAAAGGGCAACATGCCCGCCGAGGGCGCGGTCGGCATGCACTGATCTCCCCCTCCCCCTCGGGAAGCTGAAGGGTCCCTTCGTGCGCTGCCAGCGCGTGAAGGGACCCTTCAGCTGTTCGCGGGAGCGTCAGAGCGCGGCGCGCAGCACCGTCTCGAGCGGGGTAGACGGGCGTCCGATCAGCCGCTGCAGGTCGCCGCTGGTGACGTCGAGGACGCCGGTCGCGACACCGGCGTCGGCGTCGGCGAGGACCGCGGCCACCGGCGCGGGCAGGCCGACGGACTCGAGCACGCCCTGGTACTCCTCGACCGGCAGGTTCCGGTACTCGACGCGCTTGCCCGTGACGTTCGAGATCGCCTGGGCCAGTTCAGGATATGACACGTGCTCGTCGCCGCCCAGTTCGTACACCTTGCCCGCCTGGTCCTCGGCGGAGGTGAGGACGGCGGCGGCCGCCTCGGCGTAGTCGGCGCGGGCGGCACCCGCGACCCTGCCCTCCCCGGCGCTGCCGACGAGGACGCCGCGCTCGGCGGTGCCGGCGAGGTCGTTGGTGTAGTTCTCCCAGTACCAGCCGTTGCGGAGCAGCGTGTGGTCGATGCCGGACTCGGCGAGCAGACGCTCGGTGACCTGGTGCTCCTGCGCCAGCTGGAGCGTGTTGTTCGGGGCGTCCGGGATGGACGTGTACGCGATGAACCCGACGCCCGCGGCCTGTGCGGCGTCGATGATGTTGGTGTGCTGGGGCAGGCGGCTTCCCACCTCGCTGCCGGAGATGAGCAGCAGCTTGTCCACGCCGGCGAGCGCGGTCTCGAGCGCGCCGCGGTCGGCGTAGTCGGCGGTGCGGACCTGCACACCCTGGTCCGCAAGGTCGGCGGCCTTCTCGGGGTTGCGGACGACGGCGACGATGTCGGACGCGGGTACGCCGCGGCGCACCAGGGCGTCGACGGCCAGACGGCCGAGGTGTCCGGTGGCGCCGGTGACTGCGATGGTCATGAGAACTCCCTGTGTTGAACCTTCAACTCTTCGTTCGCCCTCCATAATGCACTTATTTTTCGTAAGTGCAATCCCTGTAGTCAGTGCTGCGCGTTCGGACGGTAGTAACCTCGACGTCGTGAGCACCTCCGACCAGCCCATCGACGACCCGACGCTCGAGGCCGACGTCTTCGCGCGCGACTGCCATTCCCGCGACGCACTGCTCAACGTCACCGGACGGTGGGGCACGCTCGCGATGGCCGCCCTGGCGGAGGGCCCTTACCGGTTCGGTGCGCTGCGCCGACGGGTGGACGGGGTGAGCGAGCGGATGCTGGCGCAGACGCTGCAGCAACTCGAGCGCGACGGCTTCGTGCATCGGGAGGTTCGCGAGACCATCCCGCCGAACGTCGAGTACAGCCTCACCCCGCTGGGCGAGGAGATCGCCGAACGTCTCGCCGGCCTGATCGACCTGCTCGAATCACGCATGCCGGACATCGCCGCGGCCCAGAATCGGTACGACGCACGCTGACCGTGACGACGACGGGGGTGGCCGATGCCGAGCCTGACCAGTATGGCCATGCCGTTGGCGATCGCACTGCTGGGCCGACGCCGACCGAGCGCCGACGACATCCGCCGGGAGATCGCGGCGCTGCAGGCCAAGCCCAAGTCGTTCGCGCCGCCGGCGTCGCTCAGGCGCACACTCGACGTCACCGCCACCACTTCGATGGCGGGCTGGCCGGTGTTCACGGTGACCCCGCGCGGGGTGACGCCGTCGTCGCGCGTGCTGTATCTGCACGGCGGCGCCTACATCCGGGAGATCACCCGGCATCACTGGAAGTTGGTGGGACAGTTGGCGTCCGCGGGTGCGGCGGTGACGGTGCCGATCTATCCGGTGGCGCCGCGCGGGACGGCGTCGCACTTGGTGGCGGCGTCGGCCGACCTCGCCGAACGGTTGGCGACGCGCGGCGAACCACTGGTGGTCGCGGGTGACTCCGCGGGCGGCGGGCTGGCCCTGGCTGTCGCGCTCGCGCTCCGCGATCGCGGTATCACCTCCCCAGCGCACACCGCGCTGATCTCGCCGTGGCTCGACGCGACCGGGTCGCACCCGGAGATCCGCGAGATCGCCCCGCGTGATCCGTGGCAGCATCCGGACAGCCTCACGGTGGCCGCGGACGCCTACCGCGGCGAGCTGGATCGGGAGCACCCGTGGGTGAGCCCGCTCAACGGCGATCTCACCGGGCTCGGCCCGATCACCCTGTTCACCGGCACCCGCGACATCCTCAACGTCGACGCCCGCCGCTTCCGGCCGCTGGCATCCGCGGCCGGGGTGTCACTCGACCTCCACGAGGAGCCCGAGATGATCCACGTCTACCCGCTGCTCCCGATCCCGGAAGGCAAGAAAGCCCGCACAATCCTGTGCGGGCTTCTTGCGGACTAGCTCTTCCGGCGGCGAACCGTCAGAAGTTGATCATGTGGCCGGCGAGACCGTGGATGGCCTCCTGCAGCGCCTCACTGAGCGTCGGGTGCGTGTGGACATTGCGCGCGAGCTCGTTGACCGTGAGATCCCACTTCTGGGCCAGGGTCAGCTCGGGCAGCAGCTCCGAGACGTCCGGACCGATGAGGTGGCCGCCGAGCAGCTCGCCGTACTTCTTGTCGGCGATCAGCTTGACGAAGCCGTTGGGGTCGTTCAGGCCGTGGGCCTTGCCGTTCGCGGTAAACGGGAAGGTGGCGACCTTGACGTCGTAGCCCTCGGCCTTGGCCTGCGCCTCGGTGAGGCCGAAGCTCGCGACCTGCGGCTGGCAGAACGTGGCGCGCGGCATCATCCGGTAGTCGCCCAGTTCCATGGTCTCGGCGCCACCGATGGTCTCGGCGGCGACGACGCCCTGCGCCTCGGCGACGTGCGCGAGCTGCAGCTTGGCGGTGACGTCACCGATCGCGTAGATGCCCGGGACGTTGGTGCGCATGCGCTCGTCGATCGCGATGGCGCCACGCTCGAGCTGGACGCCGGTGTTCTCGAGGCCGTAGCCCTCGACGCGCGGCGCGAAGCCGACGGACTGCATGACCTTGTCGACGTTGACCGTCTCGATCTCGCCGGACTTGTTGTCCTTGATCGTGACGGTGACGTCGGAATCGTTGTCCACGATCGACTGGACGGCCGCACCGGTCTTGATCTTGACGCCGAGCTTCTTGTAGTGCTTGGCGATCTCCTTCGAGACGTCCTCGTCCTCGTTGGGGAGCGCACGGTCGAGGAACTCGACGATGGTGACGTCGACACCGTAGTTGGAGAGGACGTAGCCGAACTCCATGCCGATGGCGCCGGCGCCGACGATGACGATCGAGCCCGGCAGGTCACGGGTGAGGATCTGCTCCTCGTAGGTGACGACGTTCTCGCTGAGCGAGGTGCCCGGCAGCAGCTTGGTCACGGAACCGGTCGCGATGATGACGTTGTCGAAGGTCACCGTGTCGGTGCCACCCGCGCTGAGCGCGACGGAGATGGTCTTGGCATCGACGAACGTGCCCCGACCGTCGTACTCGGTGATCTTGTTCTTCTTCATGAGGAAGTGCACGCCCTTGACGCGACCGTCTGCCACCTTGCGGCTGCGGTCGAAGGCTGCGCCGAAGTCGAACGACACGTCTCCCGACATGCCGAACGCCTTGGCCTCCTTGTGGAAGATGTGTGCCAGTTCGGCATTGCGGAGAAGCGCCTTCGAGGGGATGCAGCCCACGTTCAGGCAGACACCGCCCCAGTACTTCTCTTCGATGATGGCGGTCTTGAGGCCCAGCTGTGCCGCGCGGATAGCAGCGACGTACCCACCGGGACCGGCTCCGAGGACAACGACGTCATAGTGTGAGGTCACGAGCGCCTAGCCTAGTCCCGCCGCGATTTCGTGTCCCGGGTTGGTCCCTACTCGAAAGTAAGGTCAAGGCGCCGTCGCGACGTACTGCGGCACCCCCTGCACACACCTGTGACCCCAGCCGCAGTGCGACTGGGGTCCAGGTGCGATTGCTTAATGCTTAGCTGAACGAGATCGAGCTCCCAACGTCTCCGATGGTGCTTCCGCCGAAGACGCTGCCCCGACTGAGGCTGAGGAGAAGGTCGAGCACGCTCGACATGGAACCCGCTGCAGCCCCGGTCAATGAGCCGGCGTCGATGACGTTCGCATTCATAGCAGTCGCCTTTCTTAGTTCGCCTGAAACCTCAGAGTCAGGAGAGCTCGTTGGTCGAACCGAAGTTGATGAGCGAGCCGATGAGGATCTGGATGAGGCCCAGGATGTCGTTGTTCATTGTTTCTCCTACTTTCGTGGTGGTGTGTATTGCTCGTGATTACTGCGTGATCTCTCCCGCAGCAGGTTCCGGGAGTTTCGCCGACCGGGGGACCCCGCTACCCCGGATGCATCCGCTCCCTGTTCATCCCGTCCGCTTGGCATAGGTTGCGGTGTGACCGTGGTGTGCCACCCCGCTGCCTCCTGGCCGGGAAGCCGGTCGGGTTAATTCGACCGTGATTGGAAACATAATCTAGGTCACATCCGCTTGTCTGCGGTTTCGTAACCAAAACTGGTCGACTGTCCAGGGTCTTCGGAAATTCACCCTGGCCCTCACCCTCGAGCAGTCACGGGGACCCGATACCGAGAACCAACCAAATACGGGCACCGACGTCCTCCGCCACGACCGACCACAATGAAACCCATGACGCACACCTCCCCCTCCCCCACGCCGGCCGACGACCCGAACCTGTGGCTCGAGGACGTCACCGGCGACGAGGCGCTCACCTGGGTCCGCGAGCACAACGACAAGACGGTCGCGGAGTTCGCCGGAACCGGCGACTTCGAACAACTCGAGGCGAACGTGCGCGCGATCCTCGATACCGACGCACGCATCCCCTACTCGCGGCGACGCGGGAAGTACCTCTACAACTTTTGGCGCGACGCCCAGCACGTCCGCGGCCTGTGGCGCCGCACCACGATGGACGAATACCGTAGCGACACAACGGAATGGGAGATCCTCGTCGACGTCGACGAGCTCGCCGAGCGGGAGGGCGAGAACTGGGTGTGGTCGGGCGCGCAGGTACTGCGCCCCGAGCAGGACCTCGCACTCATCAGCCTCTCCCGGGGCGGCGCGGACGCCGTGGTCGTCCGCGAGTTCGACCTCACCACCCTCAGCTTCGACGACGGCGCCACCAGCTTCCGCGTCGAGGAGGCCAAGACCGACATCGGGTGGATCGACTCCGAAAGCATCTACATCGGAACGGATTTCGGCGACGACACCCTCACCGACTCCGGCTACCCGCGCCTGGCGAAGCGGTGGCGTCGCGGCACCCCGCTGACCGAGGCGGTCACCGTGTTCGAGGGCGAGCAGACCGATGTCGCGATCTCCGCCTGGCACGACAACACCCCGGGCTTCGAGCGCAGCTTCGTCGAACGCGCCGTCGACTTCTACACCTCGCAGCGCTTCCAGCTGCTGGGCGACGACAGCCTCGTCCGCATCGACACCCCCGAGGACGCGCGGATCTCCGTGTACAAGGAGTGGCTGCTGGTCCGCCCGCGCTCGCCGTGGACCGTCGGCGACACCACCTACCCGGCCGGCGCGCTGCTGGCCGCCAGGTACGACGACTACCTCGCCGGTTCACGCGAGCTCATCACACTGTTCCTGCCCGACGAGCACACGTCACTCGAGCAGTACTCGTGGACGCGGAACCACCTGCTGATGGTGACGCTCTCCGACGTCCAGTCCCACGTGTACGTCGCCACCCCGGGAGAGAACGGTTGGGAGACACGCCCGCTCGAGGGACTGCCCGAGCTGACGTCCACCGAGATCATCGACACCGATCCGCGTGAGAGCGACGACTTCTTCCTCAACTCCAGCGGCTACCTCACCCCCGCCACCCTGTTCTCCGGGACGGTCGGCGGTCCGCTCGAGGGGCTGAAGTCGGCGCCCGCGTTCTTCGACACGACCGGCCTCGCCGTCGCGCAACACTTCGCCGAGTCCGTCGACGGCACCCGCGTCCCGTACTTCGTGGTGCGACGCGAGGGCGTCCCGGCCGGACCGACGCTGCTGTACGGCTACGGCGGATTCGAGAACTCGCTCACCCCCGGCTACAGCGGCATCAACGGCACGGCGTGGCTGCAGCGCGGCGGCACCTACGTGGTGGCGAACATCCGCGGCGGCGGCGAGTACGGGCCGCAGTGGCACACCCAGGCCGTGCGCGAGGGCCGGCACAAGGTCCACGAGGACTTCGCCGCCGTCGCCCGGGACCTCGTCGCCCGCGGCATCACCACCCCGGCACAGCTCGGCGCGCAGGGCGGCAGCAACGGCGGCCTGCTGATGGGCATCATGCTCACCAAGTACCCGGACCTGTTCGGCGCCATCGTCTGCCAGGTGCCGCTGCTCGACATGAAGCGCTACCACCTGCTGCTCGCCGGGGCGTCGTGGATGGCCGAGTACGGCGACCCGGACAACCCCGACGACTGGGCGTTCATCTCCGAGTACTCGCCGTACCAGAACACCGACGCCGAGGCGGCATACCCGCCGATCCTCATCGCCACCTCCACCCGGGACGATCGCGTCCATCCCGGGCACGCCCGCAAGATGACGGCTCGCCTGGAGCAGGAGGGCCACACCGTCCACTACTACGAGAACATCGAGGGGGGCCACGGCGGTGCGGCCGACAACGCGCAGGCCGCGTTCAAGTCGGCTCTCACCTACACGTTCCTGTGGGATCAGCTGGCTCGATGACACCCACCGGCCCCGTCCCTGGGCTACCATGCGCCGGAAGCGAACGACCGAAAGTGAGCTGCCACATGACATCCCACGCGACCACACGCCCGTCGCTGCGCCGTCTGGGAGTGAGCGCCCTCGTCACCGCCACCACGGTGGGCGCGCTGCTGAGTGCCGCACCGATCGCGGCGGCGGGAGGCATCGCGAACTCGGCTGCGGCGCAGACGGCTCCTGCCTCGCCCGACGGCGCCTACATCACCCGCGTGGAGAACATCACCGACCGGTGGGTGCGCGTGTTCGTGTACTCCCCGGCGATGGGGGCGGAGCAGGAGGTGCAGGTGCTGCTGCCCCGCGACACCTCCGTGCCCCGCCCCACGCTGTACATGCTCGACGGCCGCTCGGCGGCGCCGGGCATGAGCAACTGGACCACCCAGGGCGGCGCCGTCGAGTTCTTCGAGGACAAGCCGGTCAACGTCGTCATGACCACCGGCGGCCGTGCCAGTTACTTCACCGACTGGGACCGGCCCGACCCGACGCTCGGCAACTACAAGTGGGAGACGTTCCTGACCAAGGAACTTCCCCCGCTGATCGAACAGCGCTTCGACGGCAACGGCATCCAGTCCATCGCCGGCCTGTCGATGGGCGCGCAGTCGGCGATGATGCTCGTGATGCGCTCGCCCGGCCTGTACCGCGGCGTGGCCGCCTACAGCGGCTGTTACGAGACGACCGGGGAGCTGGGCCAGGCCCAGATGAACGTGGTGGTGTCGAGCTACGGCGGCAACATCGAGAACATGTGGGGCCCGTCCACCGATCCGCAGTGGGCCGAGCACGACGTGCTCCTCGGCGCCGAAAAGCTACGCGGCACCGCGATGTACATCTCGACGGCCACCGGACTGCCCGGCCCCAACGAGAATCTGAACAACCCCGACCTCGTTCCGCTCGTCACCCAGGGTGGGCCGATCGAGGCCGTCACCAATTTCTGTACCCACCAACTCGACGACCGCTTGCGGTCGCTCGGCATTCCGGCGACCTTCGTCTACAACCCGGTGGGCGTCCACACGTGGGCGTACTGGCGTGCGGAGCTGCCCAAGTCGTGGCCGACGCTCGCCGCGTCCCTCGGCGTCTGAGCCGGGACAGCGCCGAACATGACAAAGGGCGGTGACGGTGCAATTGCACCGTCACCGCCCTTTGTGACGCTCCGAGGCGAGTCTCAGCTGAGCGTGCTCAGCGAGCCCGAACCGCCGGTCGCGCCCGAGCTGGCGGTGCCCAGGACGTTGAGCGCGTTGACGAGGGACGAAAGAGCACTGAGGACGGTGAGGATCTGGGAAGAACCCATGGAAAGCTCCCTGTATTCGGTGTGGTGTAGCGCCCCGAAGCGAAAGCGCCTGCGGTCAATATAACGGTGCGGACACGGCCCTGCACCGGATTGACGATCATCTCGGGATGAAAACAAGGGTGAATGTCAGGCGTGGTCGTGAATCCAGTCGGCGATCCGGTCGACCGTGCTGTCGGGTGTCCGGATCCAGCCGTTGTGCCCCAACGCCTCCGGTTGGTGCCACGTCGTCACCTCCGAACCGGACAACTTGCCCAGAAGGTTACCCGACGCACTGCGGGGCGCAAGGTCGTCGCCCTCGATCGAGATCGACAGCACCGGCAGCTTCAGCCGCCCGATGCGTTCCTCGTAGTCGATATCGGCTCCAGTCGGCTCGATGCGCCCGCTACGTGCGAACCGTGACCAGTCGGAGATCAACACCCTCGACTGCCGGCCGAATCCGCCCACGTCCAGACGATCTCCGGGCCAGAACCCGGCGACGCTCGCCGTGATCGACATCGCGGTCGAACCCAACAGCACGCCCGACGACCGCGGTCCCGGAAAACCTCGGTAGTACGGCGAACCGGACGCCACGAGGACGAGTCCACCGAGCCGACCCCGGATCCGTGCCGCGTACATCACCCCCAGCTGTCCGCCCATGCTGTGCCCCAACAGGAACGGGGTGCTCGCGTCGAACCGCTCGCGCACCACCTCGAACATCGCCGGCAGATCGACCGACACCAACTCCTGATAGCCGAACGTGCTCGCACCACTGGGCCGGGGACGGCTGTCCCCCTGCCCGCGCAGCTCGCAGGTGGCCGCACAGAAGCCATGCCCCACAATCGAATTCGCGAACCGGTCGTAGAACGCGCCGGGAATCCCGAGCCCCGGGACGATCACCACCACCGGCGCGCCCTCCGGTCCGGGGAACAGCCGCACCGGCGTCGTAGTCCCGTCGGGCATCTGGATCGGCACGGTCTCCACCACGCCATCGAGCCTATGCCCACACAGTGCGCGAAACTCGGAAATCGGCGCTCCGACTGCGGTGCCGCATTCGCGCCGGTCATCGCCGGGGTGCGGGCGCCAGAGGGGCACCCCGAGGGCAAAGATCAGGGTCGGAATCCGGGGGAATCCCGATGGTGTCGGGCGCGGCCGGAAACCAGAATCGATGTCATGACCTACAGCGACTCGCCCCGACCGTTCGTCCGTTCCCGCAACCAGCGCATGCTCTCCGGAGTGTGCGGCGGCGTCGCCGAGTACTTCGGCGTCGACGTCAACCTCGTCCGCGTCGCGGCCGTCATCGGCGCGTTCGTCTCGTTCGGCACCGTCCCGCTGATCTACCTCGCGGCCTGGATGCTCATGCCCAGCGAGTGACCCACACATGCGAGAAGCCCGGGACACCGTGAAGGTGTCCCGGGCTTCTTCGTCTTAGCTGAGCTCAGGCTTTCCGATCGTCAGATCAGAAGTCCATGCCGCCCATGCCACCGGTCGGGTCGCCCATCGGAGCAGCGGCCTTCTCCGGCTTGTCGGCGACGACAGCCTCGGTGGTCAGGAACAGAGCCGCGATGGACGCAGCGTTCTGCAGCGCCGAGCGGGTGACCTTGACCGGGTCGTTGATGCCCGCGACCAGCAGGTCCTCGTACTCACCGGTGGCGGCGTTCAGGCCGCTGCCGGCGGGCAGGTTGCGGACCTTCTCCGCGACGACGCCGGGCTCGAGGCCGGCGTTGAACGCGATCTGCTTGAGCGGAGCCTCGAGGGCAACCTTGACGATGTTGGCACCGGTGGCCTCGTCGCCCTCCAGCTTCAGGTCGTCCAGGACCGGAGCGGACTGCAGCAGAGCCACGCCACCACCGGCGACGATGCCCTCCTCGACGGCAGCCTTCGCGTTGCGGACGGCGTCCTCGATGCGGTGCTTGCGCTCCTTGAGCTCGACCTCGGTCGCAGCGCCGGCCTTGATGACGGCGACGCCACCGGCCAGCTTGGCCAGGCGCTCCTGCAGCTTCTCACGGTCGTAGTCCGAATCCGACGCCTCGATCTCGGCGCGGATCTGGTTGACGCGACCGGCGATGGCGTCGGCGTCGCCGGCACCCTCGACGATGGTGGTCTCGTCCTTGGTGACGACGACCTTGCGGGCGCGACCCAGCAGCTCGATGCCGGCGGTCTCCAGGGACAGGCCGACCTCTTCGCTGACGACCTCGCCACCGGTGAGGATGGCGATGTCGGCGAGCTGCGCCTTGCGGCGGTCACCGAAGCCCGGAGCCTTGACGGCGACGGACTTGAAGGTGCCACGGATCTTGTTGACGACCAGGGTCGAGAGGGCCTCGCCCTCGACGTCCTCGGCGATGATCAGCAGCGGCTTGCCGGCCTGGATGACCTTCTCCAGCAGCGGCAGCAGGTCCTTGACCGTCGAGATCTTGGAGCTGACCAGCAGGATGTACGGATCCTCGAGGACCGCTTCCTGACGCTCGGCGTCGGTCGCGAAGTACAGCGAGATGTAGCCCTTGTCGAAGCGCATACCCTCGGTGAGCTCGAGCTGCAGGCCGAAGGAGTTGGACTCCTCGACGGTGATGACGCCTTCCTTGCCGACCTTGTCCATGGCCTCGGCGATGAGCTCACCGATGGTGGAGTCGCCAGCCGAGATACCGGCGGTGGCAGCGATCTGCTCCTTGGTCTCGACCTCCTTGGCGGTGTCGAGCAGCTTGGCGGTGACGGCCTCGACGGCCTTCTCGATGCCGCGCTTCAGACCCAGCGGGTTGGCGCCGGCAGCGACGTTGCGCAGGCCCTCACGGACGAGCGCCTGAGCGAGGACGGTGGCGGTGGTGGTGCCGTCGCCAGCGACGTCGTCGGTCTTCTTGGCGACCTCCTTGACCAGCTCGGCGCCGATCTTCTCGTAGGGGTCCTCGAGCTCGATCTCCTTGGCGATGGAAACACCGTCGTTGGTGATCGTGGGGGCGCCCCACTTCTTCTCCAGCACGACGTTGCGACCCTTGGGTCCCAGCGTCACCTTGACGGCGTCGGCGAGGCTGTTCAGGCCACGCTCGAGGCCGCGACGTGCCTCTTCGTCGAACGCGATGATCTTGGCCATTGCGAAGTGATCCTCCGGATTGGGGGTGACACACGGAGGCGATCGCTCGTCGGATCGCCCCATTTACGCTTCCGGCCAGGCTCGGTGCCCGCGACGGACGACCAGGGGTGTCTAGGTACCCGGTCTCACCGTCCCGACCTGGCACTCACGTATCGCGAGTGCCAAGTGCCTTTTTAGCACTCGACGGGGGTGAGTGCAACGTCGCGCGGGGGTCTCCGCCCATGGCGAACACCCCCACCGCGCGACCCTGTTCCGTTCCCTAGCCGAGGCAGGTCTGGCCGGTCTTCAGATTCCACGCGAACGACAGCGGACCCATGCAGTCGACGCCGCCCTTCTCGGCCGTCGCACCCGAACCCCAGCCCGCGATCGCGAACGTCGCGTAGCCGTCGTCGGCCCACGAGTGCGCGATGCCGCCACCGATCGCCAGCGCGAGCGACTGACCGTTGCCGCGCGACGCGCTCAGTGCCGTGCCGAAACCGGTCGCGAGGCTGTTGGACGAGCCGAAGCCCTCCGCGACCGACACGGCCGTGCCACTGTCGGTTGCGGCGGACCGCGACACACCCTGCTCGAAGGCCTGCGCACCACAGCTCGCGTACTCCGAGATCTGGATGTCGTTGGGCGCAGTCGGCGACACGCACATCACCGGTGCGGCCGACGCGGCGCCCGCACCGAACAGCGAAACCCCAGCTGCCACACCAATTCCCGCCGCCGCAACCATCGCAGTCCGTGTCATCCGTCGACCGAGGCTCGAGATAGCACGCATACGGGAAATAGTCGACATTCGGACTCCTTCACGGACAAAAGGGAGAAGTAGGGAGAGCGCCCGCGAGGTTACCCGTTCACGGCTTCGGAACGAGGCATTTCGATAGGTATCCGAAGTAGCTCGGCGCGTCACCCTCGATCGGCCAACAACCCGGGCAGATCGGCCACCGAATCGAGCACGTGATCGGGCCGGTCCACCGCGAGATCGAGGATGGGCTGACGGAACTTCCCCGTCCGCACCAGCACCCCCGTCATGCCCACCCGCTGCGCCGGCAGCACGTCGCCGCGGAAGTCGTCGCCGACCATCACCGTCGCCGCCGGATCGACACCCATCAACTCGGCCGCCGTGAGGAACCCCGCGAGCGACGGCTTGCCCACCGACACGATTCGCGAACCCGACGCATCCTCGAGACCCGGAAGATACGCACCCGTGTCCAGCCGCAACCCGTCGGACTCCGACCACATCAACGCCCGGTGCATCGCGACCGCCGGCACCCCCGCCACCATCAGGTCCAGGACCCGGCTGAGCGCGTCGTGCGTGAACTCCGGACCCGCGCCCCCGATCACGATCACCTCGGGGTCGACGGCGTCGAACTGGATGCCCTCCATGTCGGCGCGGACGTCGCCGTGATTGAGCAGCATCACCCGAGCGCCCGGATACGTCGAACGCAGGTACTCGGTGGTGAGCCGCACCGCGGTGACGATCTCCTCGGGCCGGATGTCGAATCCCGCGGCCCTCAGCACCGACGCGATCGCGTCGCACGTCCGGGATGTCGTGTTGGTCAGGAACCCCCGCACGCCCCCGCGGCGGCGCATCTCGTCGAGCGCCTCCACGGCCCCGGGGACCGGCCGCCACGACGTGACCAGCACCCCGTCGATGTCGTACAGCACACCCTCGACCCGGGTCATGGGTTCGAGGGTATCCGCCGCCACGTGCCGCTGTCGGGCTATCCGAGCGGAAGCACCGGGGTACCCGGCGAAGTCGACGATTCCCGGGAGTGCGCCGTCCGGGTCCCGAATCGTGACCTGCCGCACACGGATCGGGAGGGCGGGCCTACGATGACCCGGTACGCGTGACCTCCTGTACCACCTAATTCGAACCGGAGAGCCGACCGTGACCAACACCCTCGAAGCCAGCATCGAGATCGCAGCCACCCCGCAGGACGTGTGGACGATCGTGTCCGACCTGAAGCGGATGGGCGAGTGGAGCCCGCAGTGCCGCAAGATGCGCGTCTCCGGTGAGGTCCGGGAGGGCACCAAGACCTTCAACCTCAACCGCAAGGGCCTGCTGGTGTGGCCCACCACGTCGAAGGTCATCCGATTCGAACCGAACAAGGCGATCGCGTTCCGCATCAACGAGAACCGCTCCATCTGGTCGTACACGCTCGAGCCGACCGAGACCGGCACCCGCGTCGTCGAACGCCGCGAAGCCCCCACCGGAACCAGTCAGCTGTCGCAGTTCCTGATCAAGACCGTCCTCGGCGGCGCCGACGCCTTCGAGACCGAGATGATCGCCGGCATGAACGCCACCCTCGCGCGCATCAAGAACGAGGCCGAGGCACTCGTCGTCGGCCGCCGCTAGCACATGGCGACCCGACGGTTCTCGTCAGTCACGTAACCTGTGATAGCTCGAGCGGCGAACATCGCCGCCCAATCCGACCGGTAAGAGGAGCTCGTGGCACGCCGACCGACACCCCCTGGTACCCCCCAGCCCACCGGCGTCGGCCACGTCATCGGCCTCGTCAAGGCTGCCGTCCCGCCGCTACACCCCGCGGGTCTGCCGTTCGTGCTGACCCCGCTCGCGGTCGCGGCGCTGGGACGCAACCGCAAGTGGGTGCGCCGGGCCGGGCTCGCCTCCGCCGCCGCCTGCGCGACGTTCTTCCGTCACCCGCACCGGGTTCCGCCGAACCGCCCCGGTGTCGTCGTCGCGCCCGCCGACGGTGAGGTCGCGCTCGTCGACACCGCCGTCCCGCCCGCCGAACTCGGCATGGGCGACCAGCCGCTGCCGCGCGTGAGCATCTTCCTGTCGGTGCTCGACGTCCACGTCCAGCGCGTCCCGGTCGCCGGGCTGGTCAGGAAGGTCGTCCACCAGCCGGGACAGTTCCTGTCGGCCGACCTCGCCGACGCCAGCGAGGTCAACGAACGCAACAGCATGCTCATCGAGACCAACGACGGCCGCGAGGTGGCCGTCGTGCAGATCGCAGGCCTGCTCGCGCGCCGCATCGTGTGCGACGCCAAGGAGGGCGACAAGCTCACCATCGGCGACACCTACGGCCTCATCCGCTTCGGTTCCCGGGTCGACACGTACTTCCCGGCCGGCACCTCGCTGCTCGTCGAGCGCGGCCAACGCACCATCGGTGCCGAGACCGTCCTCGCACAGCTACCGTGAGGCCGCCCCGCCCCAGCCGGCAGCACGCAGTCCGATTACTGCCGAGCATGATCACGATCCTCGCGCTGTGCGGCGGCCTGTCCGCCGTCAAGTTCGCGCTCGACGGCGAGCTCGGCACCGCCCTCGCGATGATCGGCGCGGCCGCCGTCCTCGATGCCCTCGACGGCCGCCTCGCCCGCATGCTCGACGCCACCAGCAAGATGGGCGCCGAACTCGACTCGCTCGCCGACGCCATCTCGTTCGGTGTCGCGCCCGCACTCGTGCTGTACGTGACGCTGCTCGACGGCAACAGCTTCGGCTGGATCATCGCGCTGCTGTACGCGGTGAGCATCGTGCTGCGGCTGGCGCGGTTCAACACGCTGCTCGACGACGACACCGTCCCCGCGTACGCGAAGGACTTCTTCGTCGGCGTGCCCGCACCGGCCGGGGCCCTGATCGCGCTCACCCCGATCGCCGCCTACGTCCAGTGGGGCGACGGCTGGTGGTCGTCGCTGGGCGTGGTCACCGCGTGGACCCTGTTCTCGGCGACACTCATCGTCAGCCGCGTCCCCACGCTGG
This sequence comes from Prescottella soli, assembly GCF_040024445.1. Classification (NCBI taxonomy): domain Bacteria; kingdom Bacillati; phylum Actinomycetota; class Actinomycetes; order Mycobacteriales; family Nocardiaceae; genus Rhodococcus; species Rhodococcus (subgen. Prescottella) soli. The sequence goes on along the minus strand of NZ_CP157276.1, from coordinate 4,027,317 downwards.
CGATGAAGACCGTGTCGGTGCCGCCGCGCTTGGCCGCCGGACTGCTCGCGCTCGTCGCGCTCGCGGCCGCCGCGCTCGTCACCTACCCGTACGTGCTGCTGATCGTCCTGGTGTTCGCGTACCTCGCACACATCCCCTTCGCGATCCGGTCGAAGCGCTGGGTCGCGGCGCGCCCCGAAACCTGGGACATCAAACCGTCCGAACGGCGCGCCATCCGCCGCTCCCCCAACGGCCACCGACGCACCTCCGCGGCACGGCTGGGCCTGCGCCGGCCGCGCTGACTCCGCTCCCCCGTTTCGCGCACTTGTCGCGGATTCCCGGGCCCCGTTCCCGCGTTTTGCGCACTTAGCGCGGGGACGGGGCGCTGGTTCCCGCGTTTTGCGCACTTAGCGCTGGACGGGGCGCGGGATCCCACGTTCTGCGCACTTGTCGCGACGGATCAGAGGTGGCGGGGTCGTGTGCTCCGTGCGCGCAGCACGGCGCCGTGGATCTCGTCGATCACCGCGTCCGGATTCGCCATCATGTCCTTGGTGACGAAATGGATCTGCCAGCCGGCCTTCCGGAGCGCGTTCTGACGGACCCGGTCCCTCGCCAGCGCCGACCGCTGCCCGTGCCACTGACCGTCGTACTCGACGGCCAGCCGTTCCGCCTCGAACCCGAAATCGACCCGGGCAACGAACTTGCCGTCCGCGTAGATGCACAGTTGCGGCTCCGGACGCAGACCCGCGAGATGCAATCGCACCCGGAGTTCGGATTCCGGCGGCGACTCGGCGCGCGGATCGACGAGCGCGAGCGCCTCCCGTGCCCGCACGATCCCGTGGTCGTGGCGTCCCTCGAGATACGACGCCATGCGGCCCTGGGTCGTGAGCTTCGCTCGCAGGATTCGGTCGACGTCGGCGACCGCGCGAAGCAGCGGCCCCGTCGAGAGCACATCGAACGTCATTCGTTCGGGGCTAGCGATCGCGATCTGCTCCCACGGGTGGTAGTCGCCGGCGTCGATCGCCACACGCCGAACGTTCAACCCGGGGCGCCGGTTGACCCGGCAGTTCGGTAGCGCGATCACGTCCACCGGGTCCGACGCCGATGCCAGGTCGACACCGCGCACGGCTGCCGCTGACCGGCCGGTGAGCACCAGCGCACCCTCCCCGGTGAGGGCGGCGGCTCGACAACGCAATTCGTGGCTGACTCGCACACCGGTCGGGCAGTAGACGCCGCGGAACAGTCGGCGCACCCGCGGCCCCCGCAGGTCCGCAGCGGTGAGAGCGCCGTCGCGCACCGCGTCGCGCCCGACGAACACGTCGGGTAGCTCCGGTCTCTTCCTTCTCATGACCGGTCACGGTGCCCTACCGTGGCGATCGATCGGCCGTCCGACCACCGAGTTATCCACAGTCGCAGAGGTTCTTCACAGCCCCTCGCCACCGCGTTTTGCGCACTTGCCGGGACGGCGCGGCCCGAATCTCCGCGACAAGTGCGCAAAACGCGGAGTGGAGGGAGGTGCACGCGCGTCAAGTGCGCGAAACGTAGGTGGGGGTGCCGATCACTAGGCTGGCGGACGTGACATCACCCGAACTGACGCTCACGGTCCGGCTCAACACGTCCGCCGCGGATGCCCGCCGCGGAGTGGTGCGCCTGCACCCCGAGGCGCTGGCGGCGCTGGGGTTGCGGGAGTGGGACGCGATCGCGCTGATCGGTGCCCGCCGCACCGCCGCGGTCGCGGGTATCGCGCCGGCCGGAACCCCCACCGGCACCGCCCTGCTCGACGACGTCACCCTGTCCAACTCCGGTCTGCGCGAGAACGCGACGGTGGTGGTCGCACCGGCCACGGTGTACGGCGCCCGCGCGGTCACGGTGAGCGGTTCGGCGATGGCGCAGCAGTCGATCTCGGACACGACACTGCGGCAGGCACTGCTCGGCAAGGTCCTCACCGTGGGTGACGCCGTGTCCCTGCTGCCCCGGGACCTGGGACCGGGCACCAGTACGACGTCGGCGACGCAGGCGCTGTCGCGCACGTTCGGCGTCACCTGGACCTCCGAACTGCTGACCGTGACCGGTGTCGATCCGTCGGACGGTCCGGTCAGCGTGCAACCCAATTCCGCGGTGAGCTGGGGATCCGGTGTGGCGCATGCGAGCCCCGCCCAGACGGCGGTGGCCCCCACGATCACCGAGCCCCGCGCGTCGGACGTCGTCCCCGTCGAGGATCTGGTCGGCGCGCACGCGCAGGCCGCGAAGCTGTCCGAGTGGCTCACGCTCGCGCTCGACGAACCCGAACTGCTGCAGAAGCTCGGGGCCTCACCGCATCTGGGCGTGCTCGTCACCGGACCCGCCGGTGTCGGCAAGTCGATGCTGGCCCGGTCCGTTCTCGCGAAACGACGGGTCGTCGAACTGGACGGCCCGGGAGTCGGCGCGTCCGAGGCGCAGTCGCGGCTCGAGCGGGTGACCGCCGCGGTGGACGCCGTCCGCTCCGGCGGGGTCCTGCTCGTCACCGACGTCGACGCGCTGCTGCCCGCCGTCCGCGAACCGGTCTCGACGCTGATCCTCGACCAGTTGCGACGCGCCGTGGAGACCGAGTCGGTGGCGTTCGTCGCGACCACCGCCCATCCCGAGGGGCTCGACGACCGCCTGCGCGGCCAGGACCTGTGCGACCGCGAACTGTCGCTGTCGCTGCCCGACGGCGCGGGTCGCCGCCAGCTGCTGGAACTGCTGCTCCGCAAGGTTCCCACCGCGGACCTCGAGCTCACAGAGATCGCATCTCGGACACCCGGATTCGTCGTAGCCGACCTGGCGGCGCTGTGCCGCGAGGCCGCGCTGCGGGCCGCGTCGCGGGCGAGCAGCGCCAAGTCGGAGCCGCGGCTCACCCAGGAGGACCTGCTCGGCGCCCTCCACGTGATCCGCCCGCTGTCCCGTTCGGGCACCGAGGAACTCGCGATCGGCAGCGTCACCCTCGACGACGTCGGCGACATGGTCGAGACCAAGCAGGCCCTCACCGAGGCGGTGCTGTGGCCGCTGCAGCACCCGGATTCGTTCGCGCGCCTGGGCGTCGATCCGCCGCGCGGTGTCCTGCTGTACGGGCCGCCGGGCTGCGGCAAGACGTACCTCGTTCGTGCCCTGGCCAGTTCGGGACAGCTCAGCGTGCACGCCGTCAAGGGCGCCGAGCTGATGGACAAGTGGGTGGGTGCGTCCGAGAAGGCGGTGCGCGAGCTGTTCCAGCGCGCCCGCGACTCGGCGCCGTCGCTCATCTTCCTCGACGAGGTGGACGCCTTGGCCCCGCGCCGCGGGCAGAGCTCCGACTCCGGCGTTTCCGACCGGGTCGTGGCCGCGCTGCTCACCGAACTCGACGGCGTCGAACCCCTGCGCGACGTCGTAGTGCTCGGCGCCACCAACCGGCCCGACCTGATCGATCCCGCGCTGCTGCGCCCCGGACGCCTCGAACGCCTGGTGTTCGTGCCGCCGCCGGACGCGGACGCCCGCAAGGAGATCCTGCGCACGTCGGGCAGGTCGGTGCCACTCGCGGACGACGTCGACCTCGATGCCCTGGCGCAGGACCTCGAGGGTTACTCCGCAGCCGACTGCTCGGCCGTGCTCCGGGAGGCAGCACTCGCGGCGATGCGGCGCAGCGTCGACGCCGCCGATGTGACTGCGGAAGATGTCGCCGCGGCCCGAGAGAAAGTGCGGCCGTCGCTGGACCCCGACCAGGTGGCACACCTGAAGGCGTACGCCGAGAACCGGTGAGGGGCTAGCGTCGGAACGTGGCCCCGACCGTCCGTGAGTGGGTACCCGCCGTAGCCGCATGGTTCGCGGGCACCCTGGCCACGTTCGTGCTCGCCAACCCGCCGGAGTGGCGCGGGACGATCAACGTGACCGGCCGCCAGCTCGAGTGGTGGCTGGACGCGCTGCCCACCGGATCCGTGATCGGCACTGCCCTCGCGGTGCCCACCTACGTCGCGTTGCGGCGCCCGCGATCGGCGCGGCCGGCGTGGATGGCCGCTGTCGTCGCGTCGTGTGTGCTGATCGCGGCCCGGATCGCGGTCCCCGGCGTGCACGGGCTGGCCGAGGTGACAACCCTGCACTACGCCAAGTGCGTGGCCGGCGGGCTGCTGCTCGGTGCGGCCGTCGCCGCAGTGTGGGTACGTCCCCTCTCGCGTTTCGCCCTGGTCGCCGCGGTCGCCTCCACATTCGTCGTCGCACACACCGCGCACGCCACCGGGGAAGCGAGCGTGTCGACGTTGGGCCCGCCGTTCTGGTGGTTGTTGATCCCGTCGCTCGTCCTCGCCGCGGTGTGCGCGGTGATCGATACTGCCGACGTCACGACCGCCACGCCGGACCGGATCCTGGTCCAGGTGATCGCGGCCGCGGTCACCCTCGCCATCGCCCACCGCATGCTGGGCGCGTGGATCGACGGGCAGACCGCCGACTCCGAGCTGCAGGTGTGGAGCTTCATCGGTGTCTGCCTCGTGCTGGTGATGGCCCTCACCGAATTCTGGGCCCGGCGCCTCGACAGCCCGTTCCTCCTCGCGGCGACCGCGGTGGCCGCGGCTACCGCGGTCGTCACGCCGCAGGTTGCCCGGCAGTTCACGCTCGAGCCGTGGCTGATGGTGGTGGTCGGCGTCGCGGCGGTGGTCGGCGGGCTGGCCGTCGCGGTCCGGCGTCCGTCCCTCCCGCTCGGGCTGGCGCTGCTCGCTGCGATCCCGCTCCTGACCGCGCTGGATCCGGACCTCGGCGACGGCCGCTCCTGGCTCCTGGCACGACTTGTGGTGCTCGGGCTCGGCATCGGGCTCGCTCTCGGCTCGACCCTGCCCGACGACGGTGCGCTCGCGTCGCTCGGTCTCGCGGTCCCCCTGCTGTCGCTGGTGTTCACCTACGTCGCGCAGTCCGACGGAGCAATCGCCATCTACAGCGGCGCGCACGAGCCTCCCTCGAGCACCCCGGGCGGTCAGTTCGGGGCCACCGCCGCGACCCACGCGCCCGGCAGCCGCCTCGCGGGCATCGCGCTCCTGCTCGTCGTGCTCTACTGTGCCCTCGCCATCCGCCGACTGCGCACCCGTCCCGTCCCGCGCGCGGACTGACACCCCCGCCCCGAACCTGGTGGCACACCTGAAGGCGTGCGCCGAAAGCCGCTGAGCTGCAGGTAACGTCGGGCCGATGACACCGAACGCCCGCCTGTCCCTGTCGGCCGTCGCCACCGCGTTCGCGGGAGTGCTGGGGACGTTCGTCCTCATCAGCCGCCCCCAATGGGGACCGCTGTTCAGTGCATCCGAGCGCCAGTTGGACGACTGGAACGCCACCCTGCCGACCGGTGTCGCCGTCGGCTGCGTCGTCGCGGTACTCGCATACGGGGCGCTCCAGCGCGGCGGTTCGGCTCGACCCGCGTGGATCACGGCGGTCGTGGCCACGGCCGTCCTGATCGCGGCGCGCCTCGCGGTGTCGGGCGTGAGCGATCTCGATCAGCTGACGGTGCTGTACTACGCCAAGTGCGTGGCCGGCGGCGTCCTGCTGGGTGCCGTCGTGGCCGCGGCGTGGTCGCGGGCCGTCCCCCGCCTCGCCCTCACGATCGCAGTCGCCGCGACGTTCGTCGTCGCCCACACCGCGGACTCCGGCTGGACACCGAGCACGTCGATGCTCGGCGAGCCGTTCTGGTGGGTGCTGGTTCCCGCGATCGTCCTCGCGGCCGTGTGCGCCGTGGTCGACACCGAAGCACCCGCGCGTGCCGACGCCGGGACGATGCGCGAGGTGATCGCGGCGGTGCTGACGCTGGCCGTCGGGCACCGACTGCTCGGTGCCTGGATCGCCGGCCAGAGCGGGTCACGGTTCCGGCTGTGGATCGTCGTCGGGCTGTGCCTCGTGGTGGTCGTCGCCCTCACCGAGTTCTGGGCGCGGCGCCTCGACGCTCCGTTCCTGCTCGCCGCGACGGCGGTAGCGGCATCCGCGGCTCCCGTGGGGACCCTGCTCGCCCAGGAGCACCTGCGACTCCAGCCGTGGATTCCGGTCACCGTCGGCGTCGCCGCCGTCGTGGCGGGGGCAGCCGTGGCCTGGCGACGACCGTCACCCGTAACGGGAGTCGCCGCGCTGACCGTCATCCCCCTGTGGATCGCGATCGATCCGACGACCGGAGACAGCCGCGCACTCCAGCTCGTCCAACTCGCAGTGCTCGGTGTCGGCATCGGACTCGCCCTCTGCTCCACCCTCCCCGACAGCGGAGCGGTCGCTGCACTGGGACTCGTCGTGCCGCTGCTGTCGCTGGTGTTCACCACCCTGGTCGCCGCCACGACCTCGTTCGTGATCTACAGCGGGAGCTACGAGCCGCTGCCGGACGTCCCTCTGGCGAGTGGGACAGTCGACGTCTCGTTCGACAGCCCCGTCCACTTCGACCGCGGCGCCGGCGTCGCACTGCTCCTGGTCGTGGTCTTCTGCGCGCTCGCGATCCGTGGGCTGCGAGCCCAGCCGTCCGTCCCGCCCGCGCATTGACGCCCCGCGCGCACGATGGTGCGCGCGGGTGACGAGTCTGCGCGCGTCAGTCCACGAGGCCCAACTCTCGCAACCTTGCGAAGACGAGCCGCGACCCGGGCGCGGTCTCGGGCATGGCGGCGTACTCGGCCTCGGTGAAGTAGCGGATCTCGGCGACCTCGCTGGTGGCCTGGGGCTCGTCGACGAGGTCGGCGAGGTAGCACGTCATGTGCAGTCGGGTCCCCGGGCGGTGCCCGAAGGCGGGCGCCTCGAAGACGCCGAGTTCGCGGAGACTCTCGGGGGCGATGTCGGTGTCGAGTTCCTCGCGGATCTCCCGATGGAGGGCCTGTTCAGGCGTTTCGCCCGGATCGATCTTGCCGCCCGCCATGTAGAACGCGGTCTTGCCCGCGGACCGGGCCTGCAGCATGCGGCGGTCCCGAATGTGGGCGAGCGCGGCGGTTCTGATCACGATGGGGTTCTCGTCGGACACCCGTCGAAACGTACTCCCGCCCCGATACCGCCGCAGACCTAGCCACAAATGTCCGGTTTGCACCGATTGCGGACCAGTTCGAGCCACTCAGTAAGATGTACCCCGTAGTCCGGTTTGCTAGTTAAGCGAACGGCCTGCCCGACTCTCGGCTCGCGCCGATTCGTCACCCCGCCGCCCCACAACCCGACGGAGTGCCATTTGCTTGTCATATTGATCGCACACGCGATAGCTGCCGTTCTGGCTCCGCTCGTCGTGCGATCAATAGGGCGCAATGCGTTCTTCCCGCTCGCACTCGTTCCGCTCGCGAGCCTCGGCTGGGTGATCGCGAACTGGGGCACCGAACAGAAACTGCAGATCCAGTGGGTGCCCGGGCTGTCGATGAACATCGACATGCGGTTCGACTCGCTGGCCGCGATCATGTCCGTGCTCGTCCTGGGCGTCGGGACGCTGATCCTCGTCTACTGTGCGCGGTACTTCACCGACGACGAACCCCGCCTCGGCATGTTCGCCGCCGAGATGGTCGCGTTCGCGGGCGCCATGTTCGGCCTTGTGACCAGCGACAACATGCTCATCCTCTACACGTTCTGGGAACTGACGACGGTCCTGTCGTTCCTGCTCGTGGGCCACTACGCCGAACGCGCGACCAGCCGCCGCGCGGCGACGCAGGCGCTGCTGGTGACCACCGCGGGCGGCCTGGCGATGCTGGTCGGCATCATCATGCTCGGCCAGCTGGTGGGCAGCTACAACCTCTCGGACGTCGTCGCGAACCCGCCGAGCGGGTGGCTCGCGAGCGTCGCGATCGTGCTGGTGCTGATCGGCGCGCTGTCGAAGTCGGCGATCGTGCCGCTGCACTTCTGGCTGCCGGGCGCAATGGCCGCCCCCACCCCGGTCAGCGGCTACCTGCACGCGGCCGCAATGGTCAAAGCCGGCATCTACCTCGTCGCCCGGATGGCCCCCGGTTACGCCGACTCCCCGCCGTGGCGGGTCACGATCATCTCGCTGGGTCTGGCGTCGATGCTGCTCGCGGGCTGGCGGGCACTGCGCTCGTTCGACCTCAAGCTGGTGCTCGCGTTCGGCACGGTCAGCCAGCTCGGGTTCCTGATGGTGCTCGTCGGTGTCGGCTCCCGCGACGCCGCCCTGGCCGGCATGACGATGGTCGTCGCGCACGCGATGTTCAAGGCCGCGCTGTTCATGGTGGTCGGCATCATCGACCACACCACCGGAACCCGCGACATCCGCAAGCTCGCGCGCCTCGGTCCGAGCGCGCCCTGGTTGGCCACGATCGCGGCGCTCGCGGCCGCGTCGATGGCCGGACTGCCACCGTTCCTCGGGTTCGTCGGCAAGGAGGCTGCACTCGAATCGATCCTCGACGCGGACGTGCTCGAGCCGTGGGCGCGGACGACGATCGTCGTCGCGATCGCGCTCGGCTCGATCCTCACTGTCGCGTACAGCATCCGGTTCGTGTGGGGCGCGTTCGGCCGCAAGCGCCAGCGCCAACCGAGCCCGGCCGTCGCGAACATGCACGCCCCCAGCATGCTGTTCCTGGCCCCGCCTGCCCTGCTCGCGGTCGCGGGCCTGGTCGCCGGCCCACTGTCGCCGCAGCTCGAGAAGCTACTCACGCCGTACTCGACGACGCTGCCCGCCGGCCCGCACCCCGACTACCACCTGGCGCTGTGGCACGGGGTGAACACTCCGCTGCTGCTGACCGGCGCGATCGTCGGCTGCGGCGCGCTGCTGTTCGTCGCGCACCGCTGGGCCGTCCAGCGCCTGCGGTTCCAGACGCCGCCGCTCGGCAACGCCGACCGCGCCTACGACGCCACGCTCCGCGCGATGGACACGCTGTCGATCCGCCTGACAGGCGTCACGCAGCGTGGATCGCTGCCGCTGACACAGTCGACGATCCTCGCGACGCTGGTGCTACTGCCGGTGATCCTGCTGGCGCTGCGCACCGACGTGTGGGCCGAGATCCGGCTGTGGGAGTCGCCGCTGCAGTTCACCGTCGGACTGATGATGATCGCGGCCGCGCTGGCGGCCACGGTGATGCGCAACCGCCTGACCTCGGTGATCCTCGTCGGACTCAGCGGCTACGGCTGCGGCGTCATCTTCGCGCTGCACGGCGCACCCGACCTGGCACTCACCCAGTTCCTGGTCGAGACGCTGACACTGGTGATCTTCGTGCTGGTGCTGCGGAAGCTGCCCGCCGAAGTCGACGAGCGGCAGGCCATAGGCTTCAAGCTGCCGCGCGCGATCCTGGCCGTCGGCGTCGGCGCCGCGGTCACCACGCTCGCCGCCTACGCGATGAACGCACGCAGCTCGACGCCGATCTACCACCAGTTGCCGGAGGCCGCATACGCCCTCGGCAACGGGCGCAACGTGGTCAACGTCCTGCTCGTCGACATCCGCGCGTGGGACACCCTCGGCGAGATCTCGGTGCTGCTGGTCGCGGCCACCGGTGTCGCCAGCCTCGTCTTCCGGCATCGCCGGTTCGGCACCGCCCCGCGCGTCGCCGACGCCCCGACCCTCGCGCTCGACGCGGCGTCGGCGAGCACCGAGACGACGTGGCTGCGCGGCGGCGACCTGATCGACCCGCGGCACCGGTCGCTGGTGCTCGAGGTGACCACCCGCCTGATCTTCCCGACGATCATGGTGCTGTCGGTGTACTTCTTCTTCTCCGGCCACAACGCGCCCGGCGGCGGCTTCGCGGGCGGTCTGACGGCGGGCCTGGCGCTGGTGCTGCGGTATCTCGCCGGCGGCCGCTACGAGCTCGGCGAGACTGTGCCCATCGACGCCGGGAAGATCCTCGGCCTGGGCCTCGCGCTCGCCGCCGGCACCGCGCTGACGTCGCTGTTCCTCGGCGCCCCGCCGCTGTCGTCGGCGGTGTTCGAGCTGACGCTGCCGCTGCTCGGACACATCAAAGTCGTCACCGCACTGTTCTTCGACCTGGGGGTGTACCTGATCGTGGTGGGCCTCGTGCTCGACGTGCTCCGCAGTCTCGGGGCCCGACTCGACGCGCAGGAGGAGGTGAACGCCTGATGAGTGCCGATCTCGCGTCGCTGATCCTCATCGGCGTGCTCACCGCGGCGGGTGTCTACCTGCTGATCGAACGCAGCATCACCCGGATGCTGCTGGGCCTGCTGCTCGTCGGCAACGCCGTCAACCTGCTGATCCTCACCATCGGCGGACGGTCCGGCAACCCGCCGATCGTGGGCCGCGAATCGGTGCACGAGGAGATGGCCGATCCGCTCGCGCAGGCGATGATCCTCACCGCGATCGTCATCACGATGGGAATCGCCGCGTTCGTGCTGGCCCTCGCCTACCGCTCCTACAAGATCACCACCGCGGACCGCGTCGAGGACGACACCGAGGACACCAAGGTCTCCAAGCGCCGCAGCCCCGCAGAGGCCCCGGACCGCGACCGGTCCGACGACCCGGTCACCGGCGCGCCGTCCAAGAGCGGCGACGCCTTCGACTCCGCGGGCAACCCGATTCCCGTCGACCTCCTCGAGGACCCCGAGGACTACCAGTCGTACGAGGACCTGCACGAGGGACACGGGGAGATCGAGTCCGAGATGCCGGGAGGCCGACGATGACGCTCTCGGCCGACCTCATCGGCACCCTCGCCCCGCTGCCGGTCCTGATCCCGATGATCGCCGCGGCGGTCACGCTGATCGTCGGCCGCCGGCCCACCGCGCAGCGCTGGATCACCATCACCGCGCTGGTCGGCGTCACTGGTGTGTCCGCGATGCTGCTGTACCTCGCGGACCGGTTCGGCACCACCGCGATCCAGGTGGGCGGCTGGGACACCCCGATCGGTATCACGCTCGTCGTCGACCGGTTGTCGGCGCTGATGCTGCTGGTGTCGTCGATCGTGCTGCTCGCCGTCATGGTCTACGCCGTCGGCCAGGGCATCCGTGACGGGCAGGAACACCAGCCGGTGTCGATCTTCCTGCCCACGTACCTGGCGCTGACGGCCGGCGTGTGCAACGCGTTCCTCGCCGGCGACCTGTTCAACCTGTACGTCGGGTTCGAGGTGCTGCTCGCGGCGAGCTTCGTGCTGCTGACGCTGGGCGCGAGCGCCGACCGCGTCCGCGCCGGCGTCTCGTACGTCATGGTGTCGATGGTGTCGTCGCTGATCTTCCTGTGCGGGATCGCGTTCGCGTACGCCGCCACCGGCACGCTCAACCTCGCGCAGATGGCCCAGCGGTTCGACGACGTCCCCGTCGGCACCCGCATGGCGATCTTCGGTGTGCTGCTGGTCGCGTTCGGCATCAAGGCGGCGGTGTTCCCGCTGTCGACGTGGCTGCCCGACTCCTACCCCACCGCCCCGGCCCCGGTCACCGCGGTGTTCGCGGGCCTGCTCACCAAGGTCGGCGTGTACGCGATCATCCGCGCGCACACACTGTTGTTCCCGCAGGGCGAGCTCGACAACGTCCTCATGGTGTGCGGCCTGCTGACGATGATCGTCGGCATCTTCGGTGCGATCGCGCAGAGCGACATCAAGCGTCTGCTGTCGTTCACGCTGGTCAGCCACATCGGCTACATGATCTTCGGTGTCGCGCTGTCGACGCAGGCCGGTCTGTCCGGTGCGGTGTACTACGTGGCGCACCACATCATCGTGCAGACGACGCTGTTCCTGGTGGTGGGCCTGATCGAGCGGCAGGCCGGGTCGTCGTCGCTGCGCCGCCTCGGCGGTCTCGCGGCGGCCAGCCCCCTGCTCGCGATCGTGTTCCTCGTTCCGGCGCTCAACCTCGGCGGCATCCCGCCGTTCTCGGGCTTCATCGGCAAGATCGCGCTGCTGCAGGCCGGTGTCGCGCACCCGAGCGCGCTGTCGTGGATCCTCGTCGCCGGCGGCACCGTCACCAGTCTGCTGACGCTGTACGTCGTGGCGCGCGTCTGGACCAAGGCGTTCTGGCGGGCCCGCGCCGACGCCCCGGAGGGTGAGCTCGCGGACGTCAGCCCGTCGGCGCTGATCGACGAGTCCGAGGAGGACATCGCGTTCGTCGACCGCGAGGACGTCGGAAAGATGCCGATGTTCATGCTGTTGCCGACGATCGGCCTCGCCGCCGTCGGCCTGGCGCTGACGGTCTTCGCGGGCCCGATGATCGGGATCAGTGACCGCGCCGCGCAGGACCTGCAGAATCGGGACGTCTACATCACTGCCGTCCTGGGCGAGGGAGGTGGCCGATGACCCGCGAACGCGTACTCCGCGTCGGCGTCCTCGCGTGGCTGGCGCTGGTGTGGATCCTGCTGTGGGGCACCTTCAGCATCGCGAACCTGGTCGGCGGCCTCATCGTGGGCGTGCTCATCATGTGGCTGCTGCCGCTGCCGCGGGTGCCGGTCGAGGGCCGGGTACACCTGCTGTCGATGGTCAAGCTCGCCTGGATGATCATCTTCTACGCCGCGCAGTCGAGTGTGCAGGTCGCATGGCTCGCGATCCGTCCCGGACCGCCGCCGGTCACCGGGGTGCTGCGCTGCAAGCTCGGCATCAAGTCGGACCTGGTGCTCACCCTGTGCATCGACGTGCTCAACCTGATCCCCGGCACCATGGTGCTCGAGGTCGACCAGGCCCGACGCGCGGTGTACGTGCACGTCCTCGACGTCGGGACGACCAAGTCCGTGGACCAGTTCTACCGTTCGGTGCGGCAGCTCGAGCGGCTGTTCATCGCGTCGTTCGAGCGCGATTCGGAATGGCAGCCGGCGCCGTGGCATCTGCGCGACTACGAGTACCACGAAGAGGGCAGGGAGGATCGAGCATGACGGCCGTGATGATCATCGCCGGAGCAATGCTGGTGGTGGCGGCGCTGCTCACCACCTACCGACTGTTGGCGGGGCCCGGCAGCCTCGACCGCCTGGTGGCGATGGACACCCTCATCGCGACTGCTATCTGTGGGCTGTCGATCTGGGCCGCCTACAGCGGCGACACCACGATCGTGCCCGCCATCGTCGCGCTCGCCCTGGTCGGCTTCGTCGGCTCGGTGAGTGTGGCCCGATTCCGGGTGAGTGACGACTCGTGAACACCTTCCTCGAGGTCCTGGCCGCGATCTGCATCCTGACCGGATCGCTGCTCGCGCTCACCGCCGCGATCGGCATCGTCCGATTCCCCGACACCCTCTCCCGCATGCACGCCGCCACCAAGCCACAGGTCGTCGGCCTGGTGCTGGTGCTGGTCGGCGCGGTGATCCGGCTGCACGGCAACGTCGACATCTGGATGCTCGTGCTCATCGGCCTGTTCACGCTGCTCACCGCGCCCGTCATCGCGCACAGCGTGGGTCGCGTCGCCTACCGCGAGCAGCGCGGGCGCGACGGACTGCTCATGGACCAGCACGACGACACCCCCGGCACGTTCCGCTAGCGTCTCCCCACCCCCGCGTTTTGCGCACTTATCGCGCCGACGCGGCGTCCTCCGGGAGCGACAAGTGCGCAAAACGCGGGGAGACCGGGCGGTAGAAGGTGCGCCAGTACGCGAAAGCGAACAGTGCCGGGACGCCCAGCAGCAGCGGCGTCGCCACGATCGGGTACTCGGCGATCTCCACGGCCAGGTACCGGTAGCTCAGCAGCAGCGCCGCCAGCAGCACGGCGCCGCCGGCGACGAGCCGGATCCGGAACCCGCCCCACCCGCGCTCCGGGGCGCGCAGGGCCGACTCGAGTGTCAGCGTCAGCACGACGCCCGCGACCAGATCGACGCCGTAGTGGTAGCCGAAGCCGAGGGTCGCCGACAGCGTGCACACGAACCAGAACGCGCCGCCCCAGCGCAGCCACCACGGTCCCTGCCGCGAGTGGATGAACAGCGCGAGCGACCACGCGGTGTGCAGGCTGGGCATGCAGTTGCGGGGGGTGGCGTCGTCGAACGGCATGGACGACGGCGTCACGTCGAACGGCACGACGCTCGGCCAGAAGTCGCCGACCTGGAAGCCGTTGCCGTCGGCGCCGAACGCGAAGATGGGCCCGACCACCGGGAACAGGATGTAGAAGACCGGCCCGATCAGCCCGATGAGGAGGAAGGTGCGCACCAGGTGGTGCGACGGCCAGCCCTTGCGCAGCTGGTAGAGCGCGATGACGATCGCGGCGACCGGCAGTTCGATGTACACCCAGTGCAGGACGCCGTAGCCGATCGAGCCGAGGGCGTCGACCACGTTCCCCATCACCCACGACGGGTTGCCGAGGGCGTGGTCGGCGAGCTGGACGTACTGGTCGAGGACCATCGGGCGGGCGATGACGGTGATCTGCAGCCACACGTCGCCGAACTTGGTGGCGACGATCAGGAGGGCACCGAGCCCGACGCCCATGAGGGCACTGCGTCGCTGCTCGCCTTGCCATTTCGCGCCGGCGTACACGCCGATCGAGGTCAACACGATCACAGCACCGTTGCCGACGGTCAGCGGTCCGCCCGCGAGGTAGCGGATCGCGGCGATGACGACGTCGATCCCGGCCGCGCTCGACAGCGCGATCACCCGCTGCCGGTTGGTGAGCCCGACCATCGCGAGGGCGAGCCCGGCCCACGGCACGGACGCCGACTTGGGGGTGCCGACGAAATCGTGGAGCAGGCTCTCGAGCGGACCCTGGAAGCCGCGCGAGGAGGCGAAGATCTGCAGCCCGGTGAGGACGAGGACGACGGCGGCGACACCACCGCCTACCAGGACATTTCGGGTTCGATCGGTGAGCCGCACTGGCTCCGTACGCGCGCCACCGTCCACCAACACGCCGTCCATAGTAAACGGCGAGTGAATGTGACCTTACGTGTCGAGTTCGTCGACGAGCGAGCTGACGACGGCGCGCACGTCGCCGCCGGTGGCCGCGGCGACCTTGCGCTGGCGTTGGTACGACGCCCCGCGGCGCGGGATGTCGGCGACGCGGGCGAGTTCGTCGGCGCACCCGAGCCGGGCGGCGGTGGGGGCGAGCTTGTCCAGCAGGTCGTCGAGGTCGTCGGTGACGAGACGTTCGCTGTTGTCGGCGCCCAGGATCACTTCGGCGTCGAGCCCGTATCGGGCTGCGCGCCACTTGTTCTCCTGCACGTGCCACGGCGGCATGGACGGCAGCGTCTCCCCCGCCTCGAGCCGGGTGTCGAGGTCGACGACGAGGCAGTGGACGAGCGCGACGAGGGCGCTGAGTTCGCTGCGGGTGGAGATGCCGTCGCAGACGCGGACCTCGATGGTGCCCCAGCGGGGCGCGGGGCGGATGTCCCAGTGCAGCCCACCGAGATTCTCGATGACACCGGTGGTGAGCTGGTCGTGGACGTAGCCCTCGAACTGGGTCCAGTCCTCGAACTGGAACGGCAGCCCCGCGGTGGGTAGCTGCTGGAACATCAGCGCGCGGTTGCTGGCGTAGCCGGTGTCGACGCCGGCCCACATCGGGGACGAAGCCGAAAGAGCAAGCAAATGCGGATATTTCAGCAGAAGCGAGTTCAGGATCGGGAACACCTTCTCCTTCGCGGAGATCCCGACGTGCACGTGCACGCCCCAGATGAGCATCTGCCGCCCCCACCACTGGGTGCGCTCGATCAGCTCGTCGTAGTGCGGGGTCCGGGTGAGCAACTGGGTGGACCACTGCGCGAACGGGTGGGTGCCGGCGCACATGAGGTCGACGCCGAGCGGATCGGCGGCCCGACGCACCAGCGACATCGTCTCGGAGAGGTCGTCGATGGCCTCGCCGACGTTGTCGCAGATGCCGGTGACGAACTCAACGGTGTTGCGCAGCAACTCCTTGGTGACCCGCGGTTCGTCGGCCAGCTCGCCGACCGCGTCGAAGACGGCGGCGGCAGTGTTGGAGAGATCGCGGGTGGTCCTGTCGACCAGCGCGATCTCCCATTCCACCCCGAGGGTCGGACGCGGCGAACCGGCGAACGGGACTCCCACGGTTCCGATCCAACCACAGCGTCCGAGAGCCCGCAGGATGCCCGACGGCGCGGCGTCCGACGGCCCGCGGGACGCGAAACGGCGGGGCCTGATGGCCCCGCCGTCGCGGTGGTGCTGTGCCGGGTCGTCAGCCTCCGATGACGCCGCAGGCGACGCGGCCGCCGGCGTCGCCGGTGGTCAGCGTCTGCTGGTCCGGCACGGGTGCGTTGTCGGGCAGCGTGTAGCGGCCGGGGATGTTGGCGAAGTTGTCGGCGTCCGCGTGGATCATCAGCGCGGTGCCCTTGCCGCCGTTCTTCAGGTCGTCGAGGGTGAAGGCGCTGGTGGTGGTGACGAGGTAGGCCTTGCCGTCCTCGCGCACCTCGAGGGAGGTGAGGTCGCCGCTCGCCGGGTGACCGGTGTGGCCCGCGACCTGGTAGTGACCGCCGGCGGAGAGGAAGTTGCCGGGCTCGCCGCCGGTGGGTGCGACGGAGTTGGGCTCGCACTTGCCGACCGAGTGGATGTGGAGGCCGTGGAAGCCGGGCTTCAGGCCCTGGGCGTCGACGG
The DNA here is from genome assembly GCF_040024445.1 of Prescottella soli. Lineage (NCBI taxonomy): Bacteria > Bacillati > Actinomycetota > Actinomycetes > Mycobacteriales > Nocardiaceae > Rhodococcus > Rhodococcus (subgen. Prescottella) soli. The sequence continues at coordinate 4,010,991 of NZ_CP157276.1, read as the reverse complement.
TGATCTGGACGTAGCCGCCGGTCTCGGCGAGGGTCGCGGTACCGACCTGCGTGCCCTTCGCATCCTTGAGCTGCACCGAGACGTTGTCGGCGGAGGTCGAGGTGGTGACGTGCTCGGAGCCGGCCTCGCCGTGCCCACCCGCGGGAGCCGGGGATCCGGTCCACACCGGCGGGGTGGTGCCGGGCTGGTTGCTGGGCCCCTCGCTGTTCGAGCAGGCGGTGAGGCCCAGCGCGGCGATCGCGACCAACGGGGTCACGACGCGCCAGGACTTGCGACGGGTGGATTGCGAGGCCATCGAACCGCTCCTTCGAGGTGGTTGAAATCTGCCGATGATCATAACGAGCAGGGCCCGCCCACTCACTGGGAGGTGACGATCACGATCACTCCGGGCGAGGCGCTGGCGATGCCGGTGAAGCGCGGCTCGGCCGAGACGCCCAGTTCCGCCGCGATGGCCTGCGCGGCCTGCTTCTCGGCGGCGGTGTTGCCGTAGTAGACGGTGGTGGTCTGGATCAGGCCGTAGCTGTAGTTACCCGTCTCGGAGACGTTCCAGCCGCTGGACGTCAACTCGTTCGCGGTCTGCGCGGCGAGACCGGACACGCTGCTGTTGTTGAACACCCGCACCGGCACCGACTTGTCGACCGGGCCGGATGCCGCGGCAGCGGCCGTGGTGGTGGGCGCGACCGCCGAGGTGGTGGTCGTGACGGCGGGAGCGGCAGTCGTGGTCCGTGCGGCCTGCGCGGCGGCGGTCGTGGTGGCGGTGGCCGTGCTCGTCGGTGCAGCGCTGGTCTCCGCGACGGGCGCCGATTCGCTCGAATCCGAGCCGCCCAGGGAGGCCGCGCCCAGTCCGGCGAAGAGGATCGCGAGGGCGATCAGCACCATCGCGATCGCGCGCAACGGGGGGCCTGACGACTCGGGATTCGGGTTGGTCACTGTTCCGACCTTAATCGGCGCGCCGGACCCTTCCGGTAACGAGGTGACGACGGCCGGGGGTTTGATGACTGCTGGGGAAGCGGACTATGTGGGGATGTCGAAGCCGAGCCGGCGAGCGGCGCGGGCCTTCTGCCGGCTGGCCCGCAGGCGACGCAGCCGCTTGACCAGCATCGGGTCGGCGGCCAGGGCCTCGGGGCGATCGACGAGCGCGTTCAGCACCTGGTAGTAGCGGGTGGCCGACATCGCGAAGAGTTCCTTGATGGCCTCCTCCTTGGCGCCGGCGTACTTCCACCATTGCCGCTCGAAGGAGAGGATGTCGTGCTCGCGGCGGGTGAGTCCGTCCTGGCCTACCTCGTGCGCCGACGTGCCGTCGCTGTGTTCGGATTGGTTCCGCGCTGCTGCGCCGTCCATCTCACTCCTCGACTGCTCGATGATTTCTCGATCCCGCTCGACCTCAGCGAAACCTCCGCGCCCCGTGGACCCGACAGGATCAGGCCGAGCAGTGCGCTCGGACACTGAGACATCGCTCGGGACCGAGCACGAATTACACCGATGTTCTTCCTGGTCATTGAATCACGATCGGGGCGTCCGGCACCGGGTTCCAGCGGGGCGCGCCGCGAAATCCACGCCCATTATCCTTGGTGACCATGGCAATTCTTCCGATCCGGATCGTCGGCGACCCGGTCCTGCACGAGGCGACCAAGCAGGTGACCGAGTCACCGGCCGAACTCGCCGATCTGATCCGCGACATGTACGAGACGATGGACGCCGCCAACGGCGTCGGTCTGGCGGCGAACCAGGTGGGTGTCGCTAAGCGCCTGTTCGTCTACGACTGCCCCGACGTCGACGAGAAGGGCAAGTCGGTCCGCCGCCGCGGCTGCGTGATCAACCCGGTGCTCGAGACGTCGGAGATCCCGGAGACCATGCCGGATCCGGACGACGACGTCGAGGGCTGTCTGTCGGTCCCCGGCGAGCAGTTCCCCACCGGCCGCGCGGACTGGGCGAAGGTCACCGGCACCGACGAGGACGGCAACCCGATCGAGATCGAGGGCCGCGGCTTCTTCGCCCGGATGCTGCAGCACGAGACCGGACACCTCGACGGCTTCCTCTACGTGGACGTCCTGATCGGCCGCAATGCGCGCGCCGCGAAGAAGACGATCAAGCGGGAGGGCTGGGGCGTGCCGGGCCTGAGCTGGACGCCGGGCACGGTCGACGACCCGTTCGGTCACGACGAGGACGATGACGAGGACTGAGCCTTCGCTCGGTGACCGGGTGGTGGTGCGGTATCGCCTGCCACCCGGTAGCTCGCACCCGCTCACCGACGTGATCGGCACGCTCGAGCAGCTCGAGCCGACGGTGGTGGTCCGCACCGCCGACGACCGGGTGGTCGAGGTGGAGCGTGCCGACGTGGTGCGGCTCAAGGCACTCGGCCCCAAGCCGGTGCGCCGGCGCGGGACCGGGTCCGACGACTGTCCGAGCAGCTGACTACCCTCACGGGTGTGCGACTCGCGACGTGGAATGTGAACTCGGTCCGTGCCCGAACCGACCGGATCCTGGACTGGCTGGCCCGCACCGACACCGATGTGTTGGCGATGCAGGAAACCAAGTGCAAGGACGAGCAGTTCCCGTACGAGCGGTTCACCGAGGCCGGCTACGAGGTGGCGCACGTCGGCCTGAGCCAGTGGAACGGCGTCGCGATCGCGTCGCGCATCGGGCTCGACGACGTCCAGGTCGGGTTCGCGGACCAGCCGGGGTTCAACAAGGATCCCGAGGCCGAGGCCGCGCAGGAGGCCCGCGCGATCGGCGCGACGGTCGGTGGAGTGCGGGTGTGGAGCCTGTACGTGCCTAACGGCCGGGAGCTGACGGACCCGCACTACGTCTACAAGCTCGAGTGGCTGGCGAAGCTGCGCGCGGACGCGGAGGGCTGGCTGGCCGGGAACCCGGACGCGCAGATCGCGCTGGTGGGCGACTGGAACGTCGCGCCCACCGACGAGGACGTGTGGGACCCGTCGTTCTTCGAGGGCAAGACGCACACGTCGCAGCCGGAGCGGGACGCGTTCGACGCGTTCGCCGAGGCCGGGTTCGCGGACGTGGTGCGCCCGCACGCGCCGGGCCCGGGCGTCTACACCTACTGGGACTACACGCAGCTGCGCTTCCCCAAGAAGCAGGGCATGCGCATCGACTACGTGCTGGGCTCGCCGGCGTTCGCGGCGCGCGTCTCCGGCGCGCACATCGATCGGGACGAGCGCAAGGGCAAGGGCGCGAGCGATCACGCCCCGGTGGTCGTCGACCTGGACTGAGCGCGCGCGGAGCTAGTCGTCGAGGAGGTCCAGGTACTCGGTGTGGGTGCCGAGGTAGCGCTTCACGTAGGTGCACACCGGGCGGATCCGGGTGCCCTCGCGGTGGGCGCGGTCCAGGACCTCGCGCACCAGCACGGCCGCCCACCCACGGCCGCCGCGGTCTTCCCGGACGACGGTGTGCAGCAGCGTCAGCACGTCGCCCGACGCGCCGGTGGTGTCTCGCCGATATCCGAGGATGCCGACCAGCTCGCCGCGAACCCACAGCTCGTAGCGCTCGTGGGGCGGGCTGTCGACGACGCGGACCGGAGCGTCGACCGAGCCCGTGGTCCCCGGGGATACGGAGTTCACGTTTCCCATGAAACAGGGCGAAGCGCCGGCCAGGGCCGGATTCGTGGCCGGTGCTGCGGTTCGATGCCGATCCTTGACCACGACGTGGCCGCGTGTCGATCAGTTGAGCGACATCGCGTCGGTCGACGCGATCGGCGCCATGAGGTCGAGATACTCCGGGTGTGCCTCGACGAACCGCTGGACGTAGGTGCACACGGGACGGACCTTCCAGCCGTACTCGCGCGCCTGATCGAGCGCACGACGCACCATCACCGCGGCGAGACCGCGATGCCCGAAGTCTTCGACGACGACGGTGTGCATGAACGAGACGACCGGAGTGAACTTCCGCGCGCCACGGTTCCTGGCCGGCGAGGTGTCGTAGTAGCCGACGATCCCCACCAGGTCCCCGTTGAGCCGCAGTTCGAAACGGTTCTGGTCGGTGTTGTCGGTGACGTCGGCACTGGGCGAATCGGCGAACACGACACCTCCTCGGGACGCTGTCATTACATCGATGTGATCCACGCCACTATTAGTACAGGCGTCCAGTGTCACCTGTCAGGCATTTGACCGAATGCTCTGCATTCGATTTCCGCCGGACGAAACGGGACGACCAACCGGTTCACAACGGCGCGGCCGCCGCCACCCCACGCGGCGAACCGCACACGACCGCAATCACGGGCGTCGACGGCCCCGGGACATCGCGAGACCACCCCCGCCTGCCCCAAACTCTTCTTGCTACAGATGAATTCGACACAACTTCCCGACTTCTCCTACCGCAGAACACTTTTCGTACCGGCACGGATCGAGGAGAAGTTCCCGGGAATCGGCCGCCCGGTCGCCGTTCCGACCAACCGTCATCCGACCTCGTCGATGCGGCTGTGGCCGAGTGGATTCCAACCCGCTGACCTCGTATCGCGATCAGACCCCGAACGGCTCCGCGTACCGCACCGTGCCCGTCGGCAGATCGGCGTCGCCCAGGGCCGTCACCATCAGCGAGTCGTCGGGCACCTCGAACGAGACCCGGATGCCGTGATCGGACGCGCGAGTGAAGCCGAACCGCGGGTAGTAGTCCGGGTGGCCGAGCACGATCACGCTCGGCTCCCCCTGCGCGCGGGCCGCATCCAGCACCGCCCGCGTCACGGCCGCACCCAGTCCCCGGTTCTGGTACTCGGGCAGCACGGACACGGGCGCCAAGGCGAGGGACGCGACGCCGTCGACATGACAGCGAGTGCACAACGCGTGCGCGGCCACGGTGCCGTCGCTCAGGACCGCCACCCACGACAGTCCGTCGATCCACGCCGGATCGGACCGCAGGTTGTCCACCAGGTCCGCCTCGTCCGGTCCCGGGAAGGCCGCGAGCACGACGGACCGCACCGCCTCGGTGTCGTCGGTTCGTTCCGGGCGCAGAAGGTATTCGGGTGCGGCGGTGTCGCTCATGCGGCGAGCACACCACGACCCGAGCGTGGCGACAATCGAGTTTTCACGGCTGGGTAGGCTCGAGGCCGTGGACTACCTGCCCCTGACGCCGACCGGCCAGACCCCGATCCGCGCCCTCACCATCGCCGGCACCGATTCCGGCGGCGGCGCGGGCATCCAGGCCGATTCGCGCACCATGGCCATGTGCGGCGTGCACGCGTGTGTCGCGGTCGCCGCGGTGACGGTGCAGAACTCGGTGGGCGTCAGCGGATTCCACGAGATCCCCCCGGAGACGGTGGCCGCGCAGGTGCGCTGCGTGGTGGAGGACATCGGCGTCTCCGCCGCCAAGACCGGCATGCTGGCGTCGACCGCGATCATCGAGGCCGTCGCGCAGGTGTGCACCGAGGTCGGGATCGGCCGCGACCAGGCGGTGCCGCTGGTGGTGGATCCGGTGTGCGCGTCGATGCACGGCGATCCGCTGCTGCACGCCGAGGCGCTCGACGCCGTCCGCAACACACTCATCCCCATCGCGTCGCTGGTGACCCCGAACCTCGACGAGGTGCGGCTCATCACCGGCATCGAGGTGGTCGACGACGCCAGCGCCCGCCGCGCCGCCGAGGCCCTGCACGCGCTGGGCGCGCAGTGGTCGCTCGTCAAGGGCGGGCACCTGCGGTCGTCCACGTCCAGCACCGACCTGCTGTTCGACGGCGACACCTTCCACGAGTTCACGAGCCCGCGCATCGACACCGGCAACGACCACGGCGGCGGCGACACGCTGGCCGCGGCGGTCGCGTGCGCGCTCGCCAACGGCTACGCGATGCCCGACGCGGTCGCGTTCGGCAAGGAATGGGTCACCCGGTGCCTCGCGGCGTCGTACGACCTCGGTGCCGGACACGGCCCGGTGTCGCCGCTGTGGCGGCTGGATCCCGAGCGGTCACAGAACGCCTGATCGACGGGGTCAGCGCGAGTAGTCGCGCAGCGTCATGACGAAGCCGACGGCCACCACCGGGACCGCGACGATGTAGACGGCGACGCGAAACCACGTGGGCCCGTAGTAAGTCACCGCGATCGCCGCCGCCAGCGCCGCGATGATCATCAACACCCCGTAGAAGGGTGTTCGTTGTGGATGCTCGGACTCGGCCACGTCCTCAGTGTGCGCGCCGCGCGTCTGCCCCGGCAACCGTTCCCGAAGTGGTCCGATTGTCCGCCAGGACGTCACCCCGGGGCGGGCGCCGGCCGCAGCAGGTAGATCCGCAGGTTCTCCGGCACCCCGCGCTGCGGCGCCGCCAGCAGCCCCCGCCGGTATCGTTTCGCCACCAGACCCAGCTCCGCGAGCCGCTCCTCGCCGATCGCGTCGTGCGTGTTGCCGGACATCACGACGTGACCGTTGCCGCCGAGCTCCATCATGCGGGCGGCGACGTTGACGTCCACCCCGAACCAGTCCGCGCCGATGGGTTGCGGCGCCCCGGTGTGCAGGCCGACGCGCATGCGCGGACGGTAGCCGTCGTGGTCGACGGTCGCCAGCGCCGCTCGGGCCGCGAACACCGCCTCCACCGCCTTGTCCGGGTGGTCGAACACCACCATCAGCCCGTCGCCGAGTCGCTTGACCACGTGGCCGCCGCGCTCGATCATCGGCGGCTCGATGGTCGCGGCGACCTCCCGAAGCAGCCCCAGGGTCGGGCCGTCGCCCACCTGCAGCGACCAGCTCGAGAAGCCCACCAGATCGGTGAACACGATCGTGACCTCGCCGTTCGCGGGGCTCCCCCACGTCTTCTCGAGCACCGCCTGCAGCACCTGCAGCGCCGCCATGCTCACTTCACGGGAAGCGCCCGACCCGGTATCGATCATCCGCGCGGCCGCGCGCGCCCCGCCCGGGCCGGTCGTCGACAGCGGATCACCGAAGGCGGGATCCCCCGGCAACGCCCGTCGGATGCGCCGGACGGCGTCGACGAGCTGTGGCTGGCGGTCCGCGTCACGCATCCACTTGGCGACCGATCCGGTGACCTTGGCAGGCGCACTCTCGGCGCCGGAATCCGCCTGAGGCAGTTCCGGGGTGGCGCCGTCGCCCTGCGGGTCGTCACTCACCCCGGCAAGAGTAATCGCGGGTGCGGCATCTCGCAGAAGTGCCGGGTACCGCCTACTTCCCGGTTCCGGCGCGGGCCCCGGAGCGCGCGTCACCCGCCGCCGGCACCCCGTTGGGACCGTCGATCGACTGCGCGTAATGCCCGATTCCATACCCCACGGCCTCGGCGTTCACGCCCAGTGCGGTGCGGTCCACGTTCGCCAGCGTGTCCTGCGCGCTGTGGTAGTTCGGATCGAACCCGGCGCCCGCTTCCCCACCCCACTTGCCGGCCTGAACTGGGGTTTTGACCTCCTCGGCGCCGGTGAACAGTCCACCCGCCGGAATGCCCGCCGCGATGAACGGCCCGTAGTCCGAGCGCCCGTCGAAGTCGGTGCCGTCCGGCGAGACGCCCAACTGCAGCAGGATCGCGTCGAACGTGCGCTCGATGCCCGCCGAGCCCTCGGGGCCCGGACCCTCCCCCACCCGGTCCGAATCGTCCCCGTCGTACACGAAGTAGCCGGCGTTGTGCGAGCCGACCATGTCGAAGTTCAGATACATCGCGATGTCGGCGCGGGCCGCGTCGTCGAGGCCGTCCACGTATGCCGTCGAACCGTCCAGCCCCACCTCCTCAGCGCCCCAGAACGCGAACCGCACCGCGTTGGTGACGTTCGGTGTCGCACCGAGTTGCCGGGCCGCCTCGAGCAGCGTCGCCACCCCCGAGCCGTCGTCGTTGACACCCGGACCCTCGGGCACCGAGTCCAGATGCGCGCCGACCATGACGACGTTGTCCGACGCGCCGGTCCGCGTCTGCGCAATCACGTTGCGGGACTTGACCGATTCGACGGTCGTGTCGAGCGTGAGTGTCGCGTCACCACCCTGCCGCAGCGTCGCTCCGTCCGCCTTGCCGACGGCACCGGTGGGGATCCTGGCGTCGTCCTTGCTACCCAACGTGCCACCGGTCAGGTCCCCGTCCACGTTGTCGGCGACGAGGATCGCCGCGGCGCCACGCTCGGCCGCCACCCGCTGCTTCTGCGCGAACGGGCAGGCGCCGCGATCGACCAGCACCACCGCGCCCGCCACGTCCAGGCCGCCGTAGTCGGTGTCCTCGCAGCCCGGGGTGTCGTCCGACGGCACCGGCACGAGCCGCGCGGTCAGCCCGCCCGCCGGGGTGGGCGGCGAGTACGTCAGCGCCTTCACCGGCACCTGACGCCCCGACACCTGCAGCGTCTGCGTTGTCGCGTGGAACAGATCGACGGCGAATTCGGGTGTGTCGACGTCGAATCCGGACTGCTCGAGTTGGTCGACGACGTAGTCGACGCTCGCGTCGTAGCCGGGAGTGCCGGCCGCGCGATTGCCGCCGTTGTCGTCCGCGATGCGTTGGAGCTGGGCGAGGTCGCCGATCACCGCGTCGGTGTCGATCGCGGCGGCCAGGCTCGGGCCGTCCACCGGCGGGCCGACGTCGTCGGGATCACTGCACCCCGACAGCACCAGCGCTCCGGTCAACGCGGCGACGAACCCCACCGTCATGCGCATGCGGCGAGCGTAACCGATGCCGACGCCCGCGGCCGCGGACCGAACACAGCCGAAACGCCCGGCCGGAAGTCCCGGCCGGGCGTTTCGTGTGCCGTCGTCGGCGCTCAGGCGTCGCGCTTGTTCACCGCGAAGAGCGCGGCTCCGAACACGATCGCGACGAACGCCGCGAAGTACAGCAGGGAACCCCAGGGGCCCCAGTGGAAGTCGAAGCTCGCCCCCGACCCGAGGAAGTGCGACACGTTGTTGAAGGGGCCGAACTCGCCGATGTACTTGCCCACCTTCGGGATCATCGTCGCAAACCCCTCGATCACGAGCGGCCACATCAGCAGCAGCGAGATCGCACCCGCCGACTGACGGATCAGCGTGCCGACGCCGACCGCGAGGACCGCCAGGAGCGCGAAGTAGATCGGGATGCCGAACAGTTCACGAGCGTTGCTGTCCGCGCCGAGGTCCAACGTCACCCCGGCCGTCGCCTGCGCCACGAAGTACGACGCCAACGCGATGACCAGCCCGAGGACACCGGCGACGACCGCCAGGAGCACGGCCTTGCCCGCGATCACCTGGGTACGGTTCGGGATCGCCTGGAACGTCGTGCGGATGACGCCGAACCGGTACTCGGTGGTCACGGCGAGTGCCGACATGATCATCACGAGCATCGACCCGAACTGGACGGCCCCGAGCTGGGTGTACGCCGCCGTGAACTCGCCCATCGCGTTGTCGCCGGACGACACCATGGACTTGTAGGACAGACCCATCACAGCCGCGAGCCCGACACTGGCTCCGACCGCGATCAGACTGCACCACATCGGCGACTTGGTGGACGTCAGCTTGATGCGCTCTGCATTCAACACGCTCATCGGAGCGCACCTCCCATGTTCTGCCCGGCTGCCCCGGCGATCTGAGCGTGGTACTGCACGTCGTCACCGGTGAGCTTCATGAACGCTTCCTCGAGCGAGCCTCGCTGAGAGGACAACTCGTGCAACACGATTCCGTTGGCCCCGGCCAGCGCACCGATGTCGTCGGTCTTCACGCCGGACACGACCAGCGCCGACTGGTGATCGACACCCGCGTCGTCACGGACCGCGAAGCCCTGCGCGGTGAGCACGCTGCGCAGCGCGTCGAGCTGCGGGCTGCGCACCCGCACCGACGACTCCGACGAGCGGTCGACGAAGTCCTTGACGCTCGTGTCGGCGATCAACCGGCCCCGGCCGATCACGATGAGATGCTCTGCGGTCAGCGACATCTCCGACAGCAGGTGGCTCGAGACCAGGACCGTGCGGCCCTCCGCCGCCAGGGACTGCATGAACTTGCGGATCCACACGATGCCCTCGGGGTCGAGACCGTTGACCGGCTCGTCGAAGAGCAGCACCTTGGGATCGCCCAGCAGCGCCCCGGCCAGACCCAGCCGCTGCGACATGCCCAGCGAGAAGCCGCCGGCCTTCTTCCCCGCGACCTCCGTCAGGCCGACGAGGCGCAGCACCTCGTCGACACGGGACATCGGCAGCGAGTTCGCCGCCGCCATCCACTGCAGGTGCGCCTTGGCCGAGCGGTTGGGGTGCACCCACTTGGCGTCGAGCAGTGCGCCGACCGTGCGCAGCGGCTGCTTCAGCTGGTGGAACGGCACGCCGTCGACCAGTGCGGTGCCCGACGTCGGCCTGTCGAGGCCGAGGATCATCCGCATGGTCGTCGACTTGCCGGCACCGTTCGGGCCGAGGAAGCCGGTGACGATTCCGGGCTTCACGGAGAACGTGAGATCGTCCACCGCTCTCGTCGACCCGTAGGTCTTCGTCAGTCCCCTCACTTCAATCATGAGGACCACTCTGCCCGAAACGCCCCTACCTGCGCATCGGTCTCGGGTCTACACCCGAGTCATACCCAGGGATGACGTCCACCCCGAGACCGTGTCGGGGATCACCCCGGTCAGGCCCGGACGGCCCCGTCCGGCATCGTGACGTCGGTCATGTCCGCGCCGCTCACGTCGGTCGTGGCGAGCACTGCGCCCGTCAGATCCGCATGCGCGAGGTACGCGCCCGCCAACCGGGCCCCGGTCAGGTCGGCGTCCTCGAGGTGTGCACCCGTCATGTACGCCCCCGAGAGGTCCGCCCCGGCCAGGTTCGCGCGGGCCAGGTACGTCGACGTCAGGAACGACAACGTGAGCACCGCACCGGTCAGCTTCGCGTTCGTCAGATAAGCCTTGCTGAAGTCGGCGTCCGCGGCGACCGCCCCGGAAAGGTTGGCTCCGGTCATGTCGGCCCCGCCGAACTCGGCAGCCGTCAGATCCGCACCGGAGAGGTCGGTACCGACGAGATTGGCTCCGGTGAGATTGGCTCCGGCGAGGTCCGCACCCGACAAGTCCAGACCGTGAAGGTCTGGTGCATCGGGCAATTCGTCTCGTCGGGCGTTCCACGCCACGACATCGGAGCGAAGGAGTCGGAGGAGATCTGCATTCAGCATCGTCGACATGGCACGTCCTATCGCAGCAGCGAAACCGACCTGGCCTCACCCAGCCTAGGGCGCAGCGCCCGGACCACCGGGATTTTCGATCATTCCGTTATCGGCGTGGCGCGCGGACAGACCTCCCGTAACGCGCTGCACCCACCCGCACGACACAGGGGACGACTCCGCCGAATCGCCGGCGAACCGACCCACAGTGAGGACGACACGTGAGAAGACTCGTCACCGCGGCCGCGTTCGCGGTCGCGCTCGCCGCCGTCGCCGCGCCCGTCGCCGGCGCCGAGGAACTTGGCCCGCAACCGGTCCCGCCGACCTCGATCACGAGTGGATCCGCGACGAGCACCGTGCCGGGGTTGCGCGCCGCGTTCGACCGGGGAGCGACGATCGTCGAGGCGGTGCGCGACTACACCCACTACGACACCACCCGCGGCGTCGTGTACCGCGTGGTACACGATCCGGCACAGCTGTCCGCGCCGACCGTGAAGTTCGTCGTCGTGGGAGCGCTGCCCGCCGACGAGTTCATCGGCGTCACCTATCCGCCGCAGTCCTTCGCCCGGATCTACCGGATGCCGAGCTCCCACTACGAGGGAAACACCCCGCTCAGTGGGCATTTCGTCACTGCGCCACCGGTCCTGGGCGTCGGCCTCGCGTTCGCGACCCCGTAGCCGTCGTCACATCGGCGACGACGCCTGCGCCCAGAACCGCTTGGGGATGCGTCCGGCACGGCGCGCCTCGTAGCCGGCGGTCACCGCGCCTCGCATCGCCGACGCCATGAGCGCCGGATCCTTCGCGCGGGTGACGGCGGTCGCGAGCAGCACCGCATCGCAGCCCAGCTCCATCGCGAGCGTCGCGTCGCTCGCGGTGCCGATGCCGGCGTCGAGGATGACGGGCACGCCGGCGGCCTCCACGATCATCTCGATGTTGTGCGGGTTCGAGATGCCCAGGCCGGTGCCGATCGGTGAACCGAGCGGCATCACCGCGGCGCAGCCGACGTCCTCGAGCCGCTTGGCGAGCACCGGGTCGTCGGTAGTGTACGGCAGGACGGTGAATCCGTCGTCCACCAACTGTTCTGCCGCGCTGACCAATTCGATCGCGTCGGGCAGCAGCGTGCGTTCGTCGGCGATGACCTCGAGCTTGACCCAGTCGGTCTCGAGCGCCTCACGCGCGAGCTGCGCGGTGAGCACCGCCTCCGCGGCACCCCGGCACCCGGCAGTGTTCGGCAGCGGCGCGATGTCCAGTCGGCGCAGCAGGTCCAGGACACCCGTGCCGCCGGCGGCGTCGACGCGGCGCATCGCGACGGTGGTCAGCTCGGTGCCCGACGCCACCAACGCCTCCTCGAGCACGGCGAGGTTCGCGGCGCCCCCGGTGCCCATGATCAGGCGGGAGCCGAAGGTGCGGTCGGCGATCGTCAGCTTGCTCATCTCAGCCACCCTGCACCGCCGTGAGGATCTCGATTTCCCAACCGCGGCCGACGGATTCGGACCACCGCCCGCGCGGGAACACCGCACCGTCGACCGCCACGGCGATGCCGCGCTGCGGCAGGTCCAGCCGCTCGAGCAGCTGTGTCACCGTCAGCGGTCCGTCGAACTCGCGTTCCTCACCGTTGACGGTGATACCGATCAACTCACTCATCCAAACCTCGCTCAAGCCTTCGCAGGTGAAAATCGTTCGGCGGTGGCACTTTCCGCCTCTACCAATGGTGTGCCGTCGAGGATCGCGACCGTCGCGTCCGCCGTCACCGGGGTCATCAGGATGCCGTTGCGGCCGTGCCCGGTCGCGAGCACCACCCGGTCCGAGACGCGGCCGATGATCGGTAAGTTGTCCGGACTCATCGGGCGCAGACCGGCTTTCGCCTCGTACAGCTCGTACTCGCCGATCGCCGGCATCAAGGCCTCCGCGTCCGCGATCAGGTCACGCACGCCGGCCACCGTCACCTGGGTGTCGTGGCCCGACTCGTACTGCGTCGCGCCCACGACGATGCCGTCGGCGCGCGGCACCAGATACGACGGTCGCCCGTGCACGCTGCCGCGGATCGTGCGTCGCGGCGCGGGCGTCACCCCGGGGCGCGCCCGCAGCCGCAGGATCTCGCCCTTGACCGGACGCACCGGCAGGTCCGGCCACAGCTGCGCCGAGTTCGATCCGGCCGCCAGCACCACCTGGTCGGTGGTGAGGTCGTCCAGATCGGTCACCGCGTGCTCGATCAGCTCGACGCCCGCGTCCACCGCCGCGGTCCGCAGCGCCTGCACCAGCAGCCGGTTGTCGACGGCCAGTTCGGTGGGCGCCTGCAGTGCCAGCCGGATCCCGCGCCCGAGCGACGGCTCGAGTTCACGGATCTGGGCGCGGTTCAGGATGCGCAGCTCGTGCCCCTGCTCGGCCACCCAGTCGGCGATCGTGTGCAGGTCGGCGGCGTCGGCGGCGTCCAGCGCGACGGTCAGCGAGTCGTCCGAGGTGAACAGCGTCACGCCCGCGATACGTTCGAGCTCGGCACCGAAGTCCGGCCACCGCTGCAGCGACGCGGCCCCCAGCGCGAGCGCCTGCTCCTCACCGGGCCAGCCCTCCGAGAGTGGCGCGAGCATCCCGCCCGCGACCCACGACGCGCCCGACCCGGGTGCCGGGTCGTACAACCGGACCGCCCAGCCACGCTGCGCTGCCCGCCACGCGACGGACAGACCGATGACACCGCCGCCGACGACGGAAACCGATCGGGTCAACTTTCTCCACCTCACTCCCTGCGCCGGCATGATCCGGGTCAGGTATGACGGTCGGGGCCGGCAGGCCCCCTCTCAGCCCCGCGCTCCTCGGGACTCCCGTGTTGATTCGTCCGGAGTAGAGACTACCGTTCCAAGTGTGCATGCCTCCCAATCCGTCAAGCACCTCACACCGCGCGAACGCCTCGCCGACGCGCGCCTCTACCTCTGCACGGACGCCCGGCGGGACAAGGGCGATCTGGCTCACTTCGTCGAGGCCGCACTGGCCGGCGGCGTCGACATCGTCCAGCTGCGCGACAAGGGCTCGGCCGGCGAGCGGGAGTTCGGGCCGCTCGAGGTGAAGGAAGAGCTGGCGGCGCTGGCGGTACTGGGCGCCGCGGCCCGACGCCACGGCGCGCTGCTCGCCGTCAACGACCGGGCCGACCTCGCGCTCGCCGCCGGGGCGGACGTCCTGCACCTGGGCCAGAACGACCTGCCCGTGCACTACGCCCGCCGGATCGTCGGCCCCGACGTCGTGATCGGCCGCTCCACGAACAATCGCGCGCAGGCCAGCCTCGCGGCGATCGAGGAGGACGTCGACTACTTCTGCACCGGTCCGGTGTGGGCCACGCCCACCAAGCCGGGCCGGACGGCGTCGGGTCTCGAACTGGTGCGCAGCACCGCCGAGTCCGCGCCGCCGCGGCCGTGGTTCGCGATCGGCGGCGTCGACCAGGAGCGGCTGCCGCAGATCCTCGAGGCGGGCGCCACCCGCGTCGTCGTCGTGCGTGCGATCACCGACGCCGACGACCCGGAGGCCGCCGCGCGGGCGCTGTCCGACGCCCTGCGCGGCTGACCCTCCGCATCAGCAGTTGCCGGAGACACCCGCCTGCACGGACCGCTCGATCATGTCGCGGCTGTCCGCGGGCATGTCCTCCCACGTCGCGGTCGCCGGGTCCAGCTGCGGCTGTCCCGCCACCTCGGCCTGCGCGTTGTAGGCGCCCACCCACGCGCCGGAGCTCGACTTCAACAGCCCCAGGAACTCCTCGCCCTTGGCGGCGCGGTCGAACGGCTGCCCGGCGGCCTGGGCGGCCTGGGCGGACGAGTCGATGAAGACCGCTACCTGGCTGCACATCTCCTTGACGGCCGCGTCGACGACATTGGAGGCGACGGTGGTCTCGGTCGAGGACGACGCGGTCGTGTCCGCGTCGCTGTTGCTGCAGCCGGTGAGGACGAGCAGGGCGACGGGGGCTGCGGCGATCAGGTGTCGAAGTTTCATGCCGGAATGGTGACAGGACGTCCGACTCACGCCGCCACTGGGTGCTGACCAGCCGGTTCGGCCCTGCGGGATGCTACGAGGCCGGCGCCGACCAGGACGGCCGCGTACAGCAACAGGTAGATGTTCATGAGGACGTCGGCGACGGCCCACTGCGGCGGGAACAGGAACAGACCGACCACCACGACGTGTTCGTTCCATCGGTACGGCCAGGCACCGGCGCCGAGGTAGATCACCGCCGCGGCGAGCCACCACCAACTGTTCGTCAGCGCACGGTGCACGATGTAGACGAGCAGCGGGACGAACCACACCCAGTGGTGACTCCACGAGAACGGCGACACCGCCGCGGCGCTCAGACCCGCCACCGTGACCGCGAGCAGACTCTCCCCCGCGCGATGCAGGCGCACCACGATCCACATGCTCACCGCCACGACGAGCGCCGCCAGCACGAGCCACACCGCGACCGGCGTCGCGTGGCCGGTCAGGTGCGCGACGACGCCGCGGATCGACTGGTTCGACGGGTGCTGGTCCTCCGCGATCCGCGTGGATTCGAAGAAGGTGTCGGTCCAGTACTGCCGCGAATCATCCGGCAGTACCAGCCAACTCACGGCGATCGTGGCCACGACCGTGCCGACCGCCACTGCGGCGGCCCGCCACTGGCGAAGCACCAGGTAGTAGAGCACGAAGTACCCAGGGGTGAGCTTGATACCGGCCGCGATCCCGACGCCGACGCCCCTGATCCGGCTCCGTTCGTCGCGGGAGACGTCCCACAGCACCAGCGCCATCAGCACCAGGTTGATCTGCCCGTAGAACAGCGTGGTGCGAACGGGTTCGAGGAACGTGCACGCCACCGCGAGCAGCGCCGAGATCCCGACGAGCCGACGAGAGATCCGGTAGCCGAGCATCCGCCAGCACAGCGCGACGATCCCGACCAGCAGCGCCAGGTTGGCCGCCATCCAGATGTACTTGTCGTAGTCCAGGGGCAGCAGACCGAACGGGACGAACACCAGCGTCGAGAACGGCGTGTACGTGTACAGAAGTCCGTGGATGACGGGTTGGGTGTAGAGCGGCAGATCCTCCATGATGTGGCGCGCGCCGTCGCGGTAGACGTCGAGGTCGGCTCCGCCCGCGAGGAGGCCGATCTCCGGCATCCAGGGACTCACCGTCGTGAGAACCAGGATCGCCGACGTCAGCGCCCACAGTCCGAGCACGACGAGGTGCCCTGTCCGGAGGGGTATTTCGTTTCCTCGTGCCGTCCTGCTCCGCAACAACTGCCAGCCCCCTTGTCGATCGTCCCCGGCCGGATCTACATACGAAGCCTAAGCAACGATGTCGATCACCCTGATGCGGGCACCGCCGAACACAACTCCCCTGCCCGGAAATTCGCGATCGCGCCCGGCGGTGTTACGCACCACCGGACGCCCCGAGAGGTAAGCTCGCCGAAATCGACCACCCGGTCCGCGGGCTGTACCGACGCGCGCCGAGACGGTCTACGCGGAAGGGCCGGAACATGATTCGCTTTCTCATTCGGTGCGCGATCTTCCTGGGATCGGCCGCACTCGGGATCCTCGCGGCGGTGTGGCTGATTCCCGAGGTATCCGTCACTCCCGCAGGATTCATCACTGCCGTCATCCTGTTCGCCATTGCCCAGAGCGTACTGTCGCCGTTCATCACCCGCCTCGCCGAACGGAATGCGCCCGCGTTCCTGGGCGGCATCGGACTGGTGTCGACCTTCGCCGCTCTCGCCATCGCCTCCGCGTTCGGGGGGCTGTCCATCTCCGGTTGGCGCACGTGGATCCTCGCGACGATCGTGGTGTGGCTCGTCACCGCGCTCGCCACCGTCCTGCTGCCGTTGGTCGTGCTCCGCAATCGGCGCGAGGAAAACCACTGGGACAGGAAATCCGGCAATAAGTCCGACGCCTGACCGCTTTTCGCGAGTCCTCGAGCGTCACTCCAGCGAGCGGCGCGCCTGCTCCTCGGTGACGTTCGGGACCACGCGCAACTCCCCGAGCGGCACCCGGCGCCCCGACTCGTTGCGCACCTCGACGTGGACCGGTTCGCCGGTGGTGTCGTCGGCGAGATCCAGCGGCCCGCCACGGCCATCCTGCAGATACTTGTCGCCCCACTGCATCAGCGCCAGCACCGCCGGCAGTAGATCGCGCCCCTTCTCGGTGAGCACGTACTCGTAACGCGTGCGTTGCCCGGGCTCTTTGTAGGGACTCCGCTCGAACAACCCCTCGGCGGTCAACTCCCGCAGGCGCGCGGCGGCCACCGCCTCGGTGATCCCCACCCGCTCGGCGAACTGGTCGAAACGGGTTGTGCCGTAGTACGCCTCACGCAGGATCAGCATCGCCGACCGGGTGCCCACGACGTCCATCGCCTTCGCGATCGAACAGTGCGTGGCCCGCCACGCACTGCGATCAGCGAGAAACCCGTCCAGCCGTGCCGCCTGCATGCGCCCCAGCCTACCCGCTGACTTGTGAAATCCAGAGTCAGGGTCCACACTCCTGACTATGCCAAGCAAAAGTCAGCGTCCGGGCGCGCTCATCGCGGTCCTGTCCGGGGCGCCGTTCGTCGCCGCCCTGGACCTGTTCGTCGTCAACGTGGCCCTCGACGACATCGCCACCGACTTCGCCGGAACACCGCTCACCCACCTCAGCTGGATCCTCAGCGGGTACGCGATCGTCTACGCGGCCCTGCTGATTCCGGCGGGCCGCTGGGCCGACCGTGTCGGGCGCCGCCGCGCGTTCCTGGCCGGCCTGGCGCTGTTCACGATCGCGAGCGCCGCGTGCGCCCTCGCTCCGTCGCTGTGGCCGCTGGTCGCGTTCCGCCTGGCGCAGGCTGCAGGCGCCGCCGCACTCACCCCGGCCAGTCTCGGTCTGCTCATCGCGGCCCTGCCCGACGCCCGACGCGCGTTCGGGGTGCGCCTGTGGGCCGCGACCGGCGCCGCCGCCTCGGCACTCGGACCCGTACTCGGCGGGCTGCTGGTATCCGCGTCGTGGCGCTGGATCTTCCTGATCAACGTGCCGATCGGCGTGGTGCTGTTGTGGGTGGCCGCGCGCATCGTGCCCGAGTCCCGCGATCCGCATCCCGCCGATGTCGACCTTCCCGGTGCGGGTCTGCTCGCGGTCGGTCTCGGTGCGGTGTCGCTGGCGTTGGTGCAGGGCCCCGACTGGGGATGGACACACGCCGGGACCGTGGTCGCCGCGGCCGTCGGAGTCCTGGCACTGGCATGGTTCGCCCGGCGCACGACGCGCCACCGCAATCCGCTGCTCGACCCGGAATTGCTGAGGGTGCGCCCGTTCGCGTGGTCCAACATCACCGCCGTCGCGTTCAGTGCGTCGTTCGCCGCCGGTCTGCTCGCGAACATCCTGTGGATGCAGACCCAGTGGGGGTACTCGGCTCTGCGCACCGGTCTCGCAGTGGCACCCGGTCCCCTGCTGGTCCCGGTCTTCGCGATCGTCGGACAGGTTCTCGGCCGACGCCTGCCGCCCGGCGCCGTGGCCGGTCTCGGCAGTGCACTGTGGGGCGCCGGCACGGTGCTCGTCCTCGCGAGTGTCCACACCGAACCGAACTACGCGACGGGTCTGCTTCCCGGATGGCTGATCGCCGGCGCCGGTGTCGGGCTCGCCCTGCCGACCATCCTGTCGACCGCCGCCGCGACGCTGCCGCCCGCGCAGGGCGCCACCGGCAGCGCGGTCGTCAACACCAGCCGCCAGCTCGGCAGCGTTCTGGGTATCGCGATCCTCGTCGCCGTGCTCGCGGCGTCCGGCTTCACCGCCGCGTGGTGGACCATCGCCGCCCTCGCCGCCGTCGGGGCCGTCACCGCGCTCGCGATGTCGCCCCGATCCACCGCACCGTTGTCCCCGCAAACCGTTACTACACAGGAGTTCTCGTCATGACCACGACACTCGGCCCGTTCCCCACCCGGTTCGACGACACCTGGCGTGCTTTCGACGGCATCCACGGCGGCATGGTGCTCGCGG
Source organism: Prescottella soli (assembly GCF_040024445.1). Classification (NCBI taxonomy): domain Bacteria; kingdom Bacillati; phylum Actinomycetota; class Actinomycetes; order Mycobacteriales; family Nocardiaceae; genus Rhodococcus; species Rhodococcus (subgen. Prescottella) soli. The sequence goes on along the minus strand of NZ_CP157276.1, from coordinate 3,992,023 downwards.
CGATGCTGCGAGCCGCGGCCGTCGAGACCGGCGCGGTGCCCGCCGCCGCCACCGCACACTTCTACGCCCCGCTGCGCCCCGGCCCGATCGACATGACCGCGCAGCGGGGGCCGACCGGACGCTCACCGGGTGTACAGGTCCGCGCCGGCACCGCCGCGACGGCACTGGTCCGCCTGTCACGAGGTGTCGCTGCCGTCCGGCACGCACCATCGATCGAGACGGCCGTCGACCCGGACAGTCTTGCGGGACTGAATGTTCCGATCGACTTCGTGCCGTTCTCGCAGCACCTCGACATCCGTCCGATCAACGCGGCGCGCCCCTTCGCGGGCGGACCGGACCCCGAGTTCGACGTGTGGATCCGGCTGCGGCCGGGGTTGGAGTTCACCGGTGTCGAGCGCGCCGCGATCCTGCTCGACGCGCTGCCGCCGGGACTGTTCGCGACACGCACTGCGCCGGTGCCGATCCCGACCGTCGAGTTGACGACGCACTTCGCCCCCGCCGCCGCCTCGCCCACCGGACCGTGGCATCGACTGCGCCACCGCACGGTGTGGTGGACATCGGACGAGTGCGTCGACGAGACCGAACTGTTCACCACCGACGGCGAACTCGCCGCCCAGGCGCGCCAGCTGCGCCGGATCCTGGACAGCCCCCGGTGACGTGCAGCTCACACCCGAACCTTGTGGCACACGCGTGCCGCAGCGGGCAGAGTCGGGGGTGAAGGCTCATCGAGGATCGGAGCAGACATGCCGGACCGGACCACCCCTGTCACCGCGCTCACCGAGCAGGAGGCGCTGGACCTGCTGGCCACCGAGCGCCTCGGACGGCTCATCCTCGTCAGCGGCGACCAACCCGACGTCTACCCCGTCAACTACGCGGTGCACGACGGCAAGCTCTACTTCCGCAGCGCCGAGGGCGACAAGCTCACCGAGCTCAAGCTCAAGCCGATGGTCACCTTCCAGGTGGACCACGCCGACACGACGTCCGCGTGGAGCATCCTGGTCCGCGGCATCGCGCGCACACTCGTCCGGTTCGACGAGATCAATGCGGCCGAGGAACTCGACCTGCGGTCGTGGGTACCGACCGAGAAGTACAACTTCGTGGAGATCCGGCCCACCGAGATCACCGGTCGTCGTTTCCTCCTCGAGCGCGGCTGACGTCGGGCTCAGTCCAACCAGGCGAGCACCGTCGACGGCGACAGCGTCAGCACCGATTCCGGCAGCCGTCCGCGCAACCCGCGGTCGGCGGTCACGACGGCGGTGAGGGCGCCGTCGCTCGCGGCCAGCCGGGCCAGCTCGTCGTCACCGCTGCCGGACGCTGTGTGAACCGGGATCCGCGCGTCGACGTGCCCGGCGGCGCGGGCCCGGCCCTCGAGCACCGCCTCGATCCGCGGCAGCCAACCGAAACCGCCGCCGGGCAGCTCGATGGTCCGCGGCAGCACCTGCGCGAGCCGGTCCAGCAGGTTCGTCGTGGCGCCCGCACGATCGCGCCACCACCCGTCGGGCCGCGAGCCGAGCACGTTCGCGGTGTCGAGCAGAACCCGGACCTCGGCGGCCTGCAGCCCCGGCCACGCCGCGGCGAACCCGGGATGAAGCGGCATGCGCTCGACGTCGGACTCGGGCACCCAGCGCAGTTCGGTGCTCTCCCCGTTCGGGACCAGCGCCAGCGGCTTCTCCGCGTCGGCGACGACCGTCGTGTACGTCCAACCGCCCGCGACGGTGGCCGTCACCCGCTCGGTGCGCACGTGCACCGACCCCGCGTCGATTCCGGTTTCCTCCTGCGCCTCGCGGATCGCGGCGTGGATCGTCGTCTCGTGGCTGTCACGCGCGCCACCGGGCAGGGCCCACGTGCCGCCCTGGTGACTCCATGCGGCCCGATGCTGCAGTAGGACCGCGGCCGTGCCGTCCGTCAGCGGGGCACGTAACAACAGACCCGCCGCGCCGTGCCGGCCCCAATGCCGAACCCCGTCGGGGGTCATCGCCCAACCGTCTCCGTCACCGCGCATGGAGTGCCTCTCACCTGCCCTGTCCGCCGAGCCGCTCACCTTTCCCCACAGTATTCCCCGCGACATCACGAATCGGAGGAACAACCTTCCGCTGCGGCTTATGCTCGGCAGTACCGAGGCCTCGAACCAGACGGACGGCGAACGAGGACATGCCGTGGCAGTGCCGGAAACGAAGACGTCGGGAGATACGACGACGCCCGCGCAGAAGCAGACCAGCAGCATGGCGGCGACGACGTTCGGCATCGTCCGAGCGCGCCAGATCGCCCCGCGTGACCTGCTGCGATCGACACCTGCACGGCTACTCGCGGTCGGCGTCGCGCTGCTCCTCGGGACGTTGGCCGCGGGACTGATCACCTCGGCTGTCGCGAGCGACCGGAAGCACCAGATCGACGTCCTGCTGTCCACGACCGAACCGCTCGCCCGGTCGTCCCAGAATCTGTATTCGTCGCTGTCGGTCGCCGACGCCGCCGCCGCCACGGCGTTCCTGTCCGGCGGCGTCGAACCGAGCCAGGCCCGGGAACGCTACGCGCAGGCGATCGGGACCGCGGCCGCCGAACTGGTCGCCACGGCCGACGGGCTGCCCGGTGACGACGAGGGACGACAGCTCATCACCCAGATCGCGACACAGCTGCCGGTGTACACGGGGCTGGTGGAGACGGCCCGCGCGAACAACCGCAGCGGCAACCCCGTCGGCACCGCGTACCTCGCGGAGGCGTCGTCGCTGATGCAGACGAACCTGCTGCCGCTCGCACAGGCCCTGCACACCGAACGTGCCGCGGCATCGCTCGCCCCGCAGTCGGAGTTCGCCCGACCGCCGTGGTTCGCGATCGGACTGCTCGTGGCGGTGCTGGTCGCGCTCGTCGCGACGCAGGTGGTGATGTCCAGGCGCACCCGTCGCACGTTCAACGCCGGCCTGCTGTTCACGACCGCCGCGATGACCGCGCTGCTCGTGTGGATGCTCGTGGCCGGCATCGTGTCCGCGACGTCGGCGCACCGCGCCGTGCGGCAGGGGTCGACGCCATTGTCGACGTTCGGTTCGGCGCGCATCCTCGCTCAGCAGGCCCGGACCCAGGAGATCCTGCAGTTGGTCCGTCGCGACGAGAAGGAACAACACGGACAGGTCTTCGTCGACGACACCGACGAGCTGCGCAAGCTGCTCGACGGCTATTCCGCCGCCGTCGGCGCGGACGACGTGCACGAGGCGAGCCAGGGTCTGGACGGGTGGACGGCAGCACATCAACGGATGAACGATGCCCTCGAGGCGGGCGACACGAATGCGGCGGCGATGACGGCCGTGGGCACCGAGCCCGATTCGAGCGCAACGCAGTTCGGCATCGTCGACAATGCGCTGTCCGACGGTGCCGACAGCTCCCGCGCAGAGCTGCGCGACGACATCGCCAACTCGTCGAGGGTGCTTTCCGCGCTCGGTCCCGGCGCGGTGGTGATCACGATCGTGGCGGCCGTCGGTATCCCGCTGGGCCTGTGGCCCCGGCTGCGGGAGTACCAGTGATCGGACGCCGGCTGCTCGCGACGGCCGCGGTGGCTGTCGGGGTCACCGGCGCGACCGTGTCGGGCTGCACGGAGCCACCGGCGCCGTACACGCTGCCGCCGAGCGAGACGTACAGCGTGGCGCCCCTGCCACACGGAGCGTCGGTCCTGACGTCGGAGCCCGTGCCCCCACCGCAGGAGTGCGGTGATCCCACTGCGAGCCTGCGCCCGTTCTCGCCCGGCGAAGTACCGACGGGGCCGACGCTCGACGCGATCCGGGCGCGCGGTCGGCTCGTCGTCGGACTGGACACGGGAAACAATCTCATGAGCTTCCGGAACCCCGCCACCGGCGGCCTCGAGGGGTTCGACGTCGACATCGCCCGCGAGATTGCCCGCGACCTGCTGGGCAGTCCCGACAAGGTGGAGTACCGGGTCCTCACGGCGGCGGAACGCGAGCAGGCTCTGCAGGACGCGAAGGTGGACATCGTCGCCCACACCATGAGCATCACGTGCGAGCGGCGGCGGCACGTGGACTTCTCCACCGAGTACTACGAGGCGCACCAGCGAATCCTGGTCATGGCGGGGTCCCCGATCCTCGGCGTCGACGACCTCGCCGGCAAGCGGGTCTGCATGACGAAGGGCACGCGTTCCCTCGAGCGCATCCGTGACCTCGTTCCCGACGCGACGGTGATCGCGGTCCCCACGTGGTCGGACTGCCTCGTGATGCTGCAGCAGCGCCAGGTCGACGCGACCAGCGCCGACGACACCCTGCTCGCGGGGATGACCACCCAGGACCCCTACCTGAGGATCGTCGGCCCCAGCCTGGGACCCGAACCGTACGGAATCGGGATCGCGAAGGGCAAGGACGATCTGGTGCGGTTCGTGAACGGCACCCTCGAACGGATCCGCGCGGACGGCACATGGGAGAGGATCTACGACCGATGGCTCTCCGAACTGGGACCCTCACCAGGGCCGCCGCCGGCGACGTACCGGGACTGACGTGCGGCAGGGAACGGAGGATGCATGACGGGAAAGGATGCCGACGAACACGGCACCGGCGAGACCGGTGACCTCTCGAGCACCCGTGCCGCGACACCGGTCGACGACCCGATGGCGACCGCGGCACAGGAGGTGGTGCCCACCACCGGACGGCGCGCGCGCACCCAGCGCACCCGCACCCGCCGCGTGCTCGGCGGCGGACTGGTCGAGGTGCCGCCGGTTCCGGTGCAACAACCCCAGTCGGTGATCCTCAGCGATCCGCGAGTACCCGAACGCAAGCGGTTCTGCTGGAAGTGCAACAACCCGGTCGGCCGCTCGACGAAGGACGGCCCCGGCGCCACGTCCGGGATCTGCCCCCACTGTGGGTCCCGATTCGAGTTCTCCCCGCTGTTGTCCCCCGGGATGGTGATCGCCGGTCAGTACGAGGTGCAGGGGTGCATCGCGCACGGGGGTCTGGGCTGGATCTACCTGGCGATCGACCGCAACGTCGACAACCGCTGGGTGGTCTTGAAGGGTCTGCTGCAGCTCGGCGACGCCGAGGCGCACGCGGTGGCGGCCGCGGAACGTCAGTTCCTCGCCGAGGTGAGACACCCGAGCATCGTCGAGATCTACAACTTCGTCGAGTACCAGGAGGAGGGTTCACCGCCCGCCGGCTACCTGGTGATGGAGTACGTCGGCGGAAGTTCGCTGCGCGACATCCTCGCAGCATGCAAACGTCCCGAGCGCCTGCCGGTCGAACAGGCCATCGCCTACATCCTCGAGATCCTGCCCGCCCTGGAGTATCTGCACTCGATGGGTCTGGCCTACAACGACCTCAAGCCCGACAACATCATGGTCACCGACGTGCAACTCAAGCTGATCGACCTGGGGGCCGTGGCGCCGCTCGAGAGCTACGGCTACCTGTACGGCACCCCGGGGTTCCAGGCGCCCGAGATCACCGAGACCGGACCGACCGTCGCGTCCGACATCTACACCGTCGGAAGAACTCTCGCGGTGCTCACCCTCGACCTGCCGACCACGAACGGCCGCTACGCCGACGGGCTGCCGACACCGGCGAAGGCGCCGCTGCTCGCCCGATACGACTCCTTCCGTCGGCTGCTGCTGCGGGCCACAGCTTCCGACCCCGAGCGGCGCTTCCGCTCCGCCACCGAGATGTCGGGACAGCTCACCGGGGTGCTGCGCGAGATAGTCTCGCTCCAGTCCGACGAGGAACATCCGATCCTGTCGACGGTCTTCACCCGCCAGCGCGCAGTGTTCGGCTCCGACGAGTTCGTCGAGCAGACAGACGTTTTCGCCGACGGCATCGAGCGCGACCGGACCCTCAACCCGCGGAAGGTGGCGCAGGCCCTCGCGGTGCCGCTGGTCGATCCCGACGATCCCGGAGCGCCCGTGGTGAACGCGGCCGCGCACAGCGATCCCCGGCTGACGCTCGACGTCCTCGACCGGGCCCGCGAGAGCCTCGACCGGGACACCCCGGAATCCCCGGAGCTGCTTCTCGCCGAGGTTCGGGCGCACCTCGATCTCGGTGACGCGGACCGTGCGCGTCGGTTGCTGCGCCCCTTGGCGGCCGCCCATCCGAACGACTGGCGAATCGAATGGTACCGGGGCATCGCCGCACTGATCCTCAACGAATTGGCTTCCGCCTACATGGCGTTCGACAACGTCCACACCGCGCTGCCGGGCGAGGTCTCCCCGCAGCTGGCGATGGCCGCCGCCGCCGAACTGCTACTCGAACACAGCACCGAACCCGGCATCGACCGATGGCGTCTGCCGGCGCTCGCGTTCTACCGGACGGTGTGGCGGATGGACCGGAACATCGTGAGCGCCGCGTTCGGCCTGGCCCGACGACTCGCGTCGGACGGCGATGTCCACGGCGCCGTCGGCGCGCTGGACCAGGTCCCGGCCGGCTCGCGCAGCTACGGCGCCGCCCGCATGACGGCGGTCCTGACGTACCTGTCGGTGCGGCCGATCGGCAACATCAGTGAGGCGACGCTGCGCGAGTGTGCCCGGCGAGTGGAAGCACTGCCCCGCACCGAGATCCGCGCCCCGCAGATGCGGACGGTGGTTCTCGGCACGGCACTGCAGTGGCTCCTCGCCGGGCACACCCCCACCACGGCACACGAGCCGCTGCTCGGTGTCCCCTTCACCGAGCGCGGCCTGCGTGCGGGCACCGAATCCGCGTTACGAGCGATGGCGCGCGGCGCGCCTACCGCGACCCACCGCTACACGCTCGTGGACCTCGCGAACGCGGTGCGTCCTCGCAGCCTGTTCTGAGCGCGGCACCGCGACGACTCCCGCTGCCGGACTCCTGGATTCGTGCTCCGACCCATGCGAGCGCCGCGAGGACCAGCACGGCCGCCACCGGGATCGGGAGCACCAACGGGGTCGCCAACGTCAGCGCCACGGTGAGCAGCGGCGCCAACATCCGTCCCGGCTCGGGGCGGAGGTCCACGCCCGGGGCGTGGGCCATCCAGTCGCGGTACCGCCTGCCGTCGTCCATCGTCAGACCGTCGTTTCCTGCTTCAGTTCGACGGCCTTGTCGTCGCGGTGTCCGAGGCCCACGTGCGCCTCGGCCCGCATGCGGTCGACCATGTGCGGGTAGTGCAACTCGAAGGCCGGTCGCTCCGAACGGATCCGGGGCAGCTCGGTGAAGTTGTGCCGCGGCGGCGGGCAGCTGGTGGCCCACTCGAGCGAGTTGCCGTAGCCCCACGGGTCGTCGACGGTCACGATCGGGCCGTAGCGGTAGCTCTTGAAGACGTTCCACAGGAACGGCAGCGTCGAGGCGCCCAGGATGAATGAGCCGACCGTGGAGATCGTGTTGAGCGTGGTGAACCCGTCGGTGGGAAGGTAGTCGGCGTAGCGGCGCGGCATGCCCGACGCACCCAGCCAGTGCTGGACGAGGAACGTGGTGTGGAAGCCGATGAGCGTGGTCCAGAAGTGCCACTTCGCGAGGCGCTCGTCCATCATGCGGCCGGTCATCTTCGGGAACCAGAAGTAGATGCCCGCGTAGGTGGCGAACACGATGGTGCCGAAGAGGACGTAGTGGAAGTGCGCGACGACGAAATACGTGTCGGTGACGTGGAAGTCGAGCGGCGGGCTCGCCAGCAGCACGCCGGAAAGGCCACCGAAGAGGAAGGTCACCAGGAAGCCGACCGCGAACAGCATCGGCGACTCGAACGTCAACTGTCCGCGCCACATGGTGCCGATCCAGTTGAAGAACTTCACGCCGGTCGGGACCGCGATGAGGAACGTCATGAACGAGAAGAACGGCAGCAGAACCGCACCCGTGGCGTACATGTGGTGCGCCCACACGGCGATCGACAGGGCCGCGATGCCCATGGTGGCGTAGACCAGGCCGCTGTAACCGAAGATCGGCTTACGCGAGAAGACCGGGAAGATCTCCGAGACGATGCCGAAGAACGGCAACGCGATCACGTACACCTCGGGATGACCGAAGAACCAGAACAGGTGCTGCCACAACATGACTCCGCCGGTCGCGGGGTCGAAAAGGTGCGCACCGAGGTGTCGGTCCACCCACAGACCGATCAGGGCGGCAGCCAGCAGCGGGAACACCAGCAGGATCAGCAGCGACGTGATCAGGATGTTCCACGTGAAGATCGGCATGCGGAACATCGTCATGCCGGGGGCACGCAGGCACACGATGGTGGTGATGAAGTTGACGCCGCCGAGGATGGTGCCGACACCGCCGAGCGCCAATCCGATGATCCACAGGTCGGCGCCGACGCCCGGTGTGTGCACCGCATTCGACAACGGCACGTAGGCGGTCCACCCGAAGTCGGCGGCACCACCGGGGGTGATGAAGCCGGCCATCGCGATCAGACCACCGAAGAGGTAGAACCAGTAGCTCAGCGAGTTGAGCCGCGGGAAGCTGACATCCGGCGCGCCGATCTGCAGCGGGACGATGTAGTTCGCGAAGCCGAACACGACCGGGGTCGCGTACAGCAGCAGCATGATCGTGCCGTGCATCGTGAACAGCTGGTTGAACTGCTCGTTCGACAGGAACTGCAGACCCGGGATCGCCAACTCGCTCCGCATCAGCAGCGCCATGAGGCCGCCGATGAGGAAGAACGCGAACGCGGTGACCAGGTACATGATCCCGAGCACCTTGGGGTCGGTGGTCGTGATCATCTTGTAGATGAACGAGCCCTTGCGTCCGCGACCGGAGGGAGCCGGCCGGGACGCTGTCAGCGTTCGGGGTGGAGCGAGATCGATCTCGGGGTTGGCAACCATACCCGGAATAGTCGGACTTCCGAGGGCTCCGCGGCGAGGGCCTAAGGTCCCGATCCCCCGCGCCGAGTGACACTTCTTCCCGAATCAGACCAGAGCGATCGCCTTACGTGCTATGGCGAGCTCCTCGTTGGTGGGCACCACGAGGACTTCCACCGCGGAGTCGTCGGCGCTGATCCGCCGCTCGCCGGTCTCCGTCGACGCGTTGCGCGTGTCGTCCACCACAATACCGAGGCGGCCCAGTCCGGCAAGGGCATCACGGCGCACGTCCACATCGTGTTCGCCGACGCCGCCGGTGAAGGTGATGACGTCCACGCCGCCCAACTCCACGAGGTACGCCCCGATGTACCGACGCAACCGGTGCACGTAGACGTCGTACGCGAGCTTGGCCGCGGGGTCCCCGTCGGCGACCATCTGCCGCAGTGCCCGGAAGTCGTTCTCGCCGCACAGCCCCTTCAGACCGGAGTGCCGGTTGAGCAGGTCGTCGAGTTCGTCGCCCTTCATGCCGGCGTTCCGGTTCAGGTGCAGGATCACACCGGGATCCAGGTCTCCGCTGCGGGTGCCCATCACCAGTCCCTCGAGCGGTGTCATGCCCATCGACGTGTCGACGGCGCGTCCGCCCCGGATCGCCGCGGCCGACGCCCCGTTTCCGAGGTGGAGGACGATCTGGTCCAGCTCGCCGTAGTCGCGGTCCACGAACGCGGCGGCCCGCTCGCTGACGTACTCGTGCGACGTCCCGTGGAAGCCGTAGCGGCGCACCCCGTTCGCGCGTGCCACCTCCGCGTCGATCGCGTAGGTGGCGGCGGCCTCCGGCAGCGTGTGGAAGTAGGCGGTGTCGAACACCGCGACGTGCGGGACGTCGGGGAGGAGTCGGCGCGCCACCTCGATCCCGACGACGTTCGGCGGATTGTGCAGCGGGGCCAGCGGCGACAGCCTGCGCAATTCGGCGACGACGTCGTCGTCGACGACGGTCGGCTCCCGGAACACCGGCCCGCCGTGCACGACGCGGTGGCCCACCGCCACGACGCCCCAGTCGCTGAGGGAGCGTCCGGCCTCGGCGATGACGTCCTCCGCGGCGTGCAGCCCCGCCGTGTGGTCGGGGATGACGAGTTCGCGCTCGAGCACGCCCCCCGGGTGGTGGTAGACGATGCGGCCCGACGACTCCCCGATCCGTTCGACGAGCCCCGACCCGACGGCGTCGCCCACCCTCGGGTGGACGAGCTGGAACTTGATCGACGACGACCCCGAATTAATCACCAGCACAACCGGTTCGGTCACTTCTGCACCACCTTCACGGGAACGTCCTGGGCCTGGATCGCGGTGATGGCGACGGTGTTGACGATGTCCTGCACCAGCGCACCGCGGGACAGGTCGTTCACCGGCTTGTTCAACCCCTGCAGCACCGGCCCGACCGCGACCGCACCGGCACTGCGCTGCACCGCCTTGTACGTGTTGTTGCCGGTGTTGAGGTCCGGGAACACGAACACCGTCGCCCGCCCCGCCACCTGCGACTCCGGGAGCTTGGTGTGCGCGACCGTCGGCTCGACGGCCGCGTCGTACTGGATCGGACCTTCCACCAACAGATCCGGCCGCCGCTCACGCACCAGCGCGGTCGCGGTGCGCACCTTGTCGACACCGATGCCGGTTCCGGACTCACCCGTCGAGTAGGAGAGCATCGCGATGCGCGGATCGATCCCGAACCTGGCCGCGGTCTCGGCCGACGAGATCGCGATGTCGGCCAGCTGCTCGGCTGACGGATCCGGCACGACGGCGCAGTCCCCGTACGCCAGCACCCGGTCGGCGAGACACATCAGGAAGACGCTCGACACGGTCGACACACCCGGTTGCGTCTTGATGATCTCGAGCGACGGCCGGATCGTGTGCGCGGTGGTGTGCGCCGCGCCGGACACCATGCCGTCCGCGATCCCCTTGTACACCATCATCGTGCCGAAGTACGAGATGTCGGCCATGATCTCGCGGGCCCGCTCGATCGTCATGCCGCGGTGGGCGCGGATCCTCGCGTACTCGGCAGCGAACTCCGACAGGTAGTCCGACCGCTTCGGATCCAGGACCGTCGCAGACGACAGGTCCACACCGAGTTCCGCGGCGCGGGCACGGACACTGGACTCGTCGCCGAGGATCGTCAGGTCGACCACCCGACGACGCAGCAGACGCCCCGCCGCGCGCAGGATCCGGTCGTCGTCACCCTCCGGCAGCACGATCCGCTTGCGCTCGGCCCGAGCCCGATCGAGCAACTGGTACTCGAACATCTGCGGTGTCACCACCGACGGCAACTTCACCTGCAGCCGTTCGATGAGCGTCGGCGCGTGCACCCTCCGCTCCATCAGCGCGAGCGCGGTGTCGATCTTGCGCAGCGAGCCCACCGAGACCCGGCCGCGGGTCTGTGCCGCGATGTTGGCGGTGTCGAAGGAATCGAAGTGCGTGGCCAGCATCGGTAGCCGCGGACTCAGACCGGCGATCAGACGCGCCACCGATCGGTGCGGCTCGATCCCGCCACTCATGACGATGCCCGACAACGACGGGAACCCCTGCGCGTCATGAGCGTTGACGAGGGCGAGCAGGACGTCGGACCGGTCCCCCGGCACGATCACCAGCGACCCCTCCTTGATCCGTTCGAGGATGTGCTCGGCGGTCATCGCGCCGACGGTCACCTCCAGCGCCTCGCGCTGCAGCAACGCCGTGTCACCGCAGTACAGTTCGCCGTCGACCGCGGTCCGGAGCTCGGCGACCGTGGGCGCGACGAGCAGCGGGATCTCCGGCAGGCTCCACACCGGCACCCCCGCCGCCTCGGGGGCCGCGGCGTACTCCTCCAGCCGGTCCGGATCGCAGCGGTTCACCACTATTGCCACCAGATGTGCGTGCTGCGCAGCGAGTTCCGCGGTGCACAGGTTCGCCAGCTGGGCCACCTCGTGCGGGCTGCGGTGGGCACCGCGCAAGGTCAGCAGCACCGGCGCCTCGAGGTTGGCCGCGATGCGCGCGTTGTAGCCGAGTTCGCTGGGGCTGGCGACGTCGGTGTAGTCGCTGCCCACGACCACGACGGCGTCGCACTGCTCGGCCACCTGGTGGTACCGGGACACGATCTCGCTCAGCGCCGCGTCCGGGTCCGAGTGGACCTGCTCGTACGTCACGCCCATGCACTGGTCGTAGCTCAGGTCGGCGGTGGTGTGGTCGATCAGCAGTTCCAGGATGTGATCGGTCTCGTCGGCCGACCGCGCGATCGGGCGGAACACCCCCACCCGGGCGGTGGACGCGCACAGCATCTGCAGCACGCCCAGGGCCACCGTGGACTTGCCGGTGTCCCCCTCCGGTGACGCGATGTAGACGCTCGACACGGTGCCCGAATCAGCCATGAGCGACAGCCTAGTGACGATCGCGCATAATCGGCGTCCATGAGCGATTCGTCATTCCCGGACGTCCGCTGGGGTTCGGAGAACAGCATCCTCCGCCGGCCCGGCATCGCGTTCGCGTCGACCACGCTGGGTTCGTGGACCATCCGCAAGCTCGCAGGCGTGGACCGGCGACTTCTCGAGCGCAGCAAGGGCCGGTTCACCGTCCTCGGCCCGATCGGGGCACCGACGGTCCTGCTGAACACCGTCGGACGCAAGTCCGGGCAGCGGCGCACCAGCCCGCTCCTGTACCTGCGCGACGGCGACCGCCTGGTGGTCGTGGGCAGCAACTTCGGCCAGGACCATCACCCGGCGTGGACGTCGAATCTGCTGGCGCAACCCGAGGCGAGCGTGACGATGGCCGGACGCGACATCCCGGTCCTGGCCGCCCAGGTCACCGGCGAGGAGAAGGAACGGCTGTACAAGCAGTTCGTCGAACTGGCCGGCGCCTACGCCGTCTACCAGGGCCGCACCGACCGGGACATCCGGATGTTCGCCCTCACCCGCCGCTGACCGGCCTCGACCCCATGTGGCCGAATGTCACATACGTTCAGTTGGACTGGACGTATGTGACATTCGGCCGTCACGGCAGATCAGACAACCGAGGCGCGATCGATGTCGGACACGTCGGCGCCGGCCGCTTCGAGTCGCGTGAACAGTTCGTCGGTGCCGAACCGGGAAGCGAACTGCAACTCGGAGTCGGTGATCGGCACCGCCTGCAACCAGGTGGTCACGTCCTCGGCCCGTTCGACGAGGATCTCGAGCGCCGACCAGATGAACGGGACGACCAGCAGCACGTGCCGGGTGGAACGGCCCGGATCGGCTGCGTGAACGGCGTTGGGAACGATGGCGTTCGGGGTGACGTGCAGCGATCCGGACGCGACCTGGAACGCGCACTGGGCGAGGACGTCGGCGAGAGACCGATAGTCGGCGCGGCCGACGGTGATCAGCTCGGTGCGAATCGGGCGGCCGTCCTCGGTGGTGACGTTCGTCGGGAACCGCGCCATGTCGAGGGTCGCGTAGGACGCGTAGCCCGGGCCGGGGCATCCGTCGCCGACCGCGATCGACACCTCGGGCGGATCCTCGCCGTCTCCGTCCGCGTCGACCGCCGCCCGGAACCGCAACACCTGCGGCGGCACGCCGAATACGTCACCGATTCGGCGTGCCGCGGCCCGGACTTCCTCGCTGGCTTCCATGGGGACGAGCCTAGTTGCCGGTCCCGGGCGAACCGGTGTCAGGCCAGCGCGCGCAGACGCGGTGCGAGGTCGCGCTCGAACAGGTCCAGGAACCGCTTCTGGTCGTGGCCGGGCGCGTGGAACACCAGGTGGTTCAGGCCCGCGTCCAGGTACGGCTTGATCATCTCGACCGCCTCGTCCGGATCGGACGAGACGATCCACCGCTTGGCCACCTGCTCGATCGGCAACGCGTCCGCCGCGGCCTCCATCTCGATCGGATCCTCGATGCTGTGCTTCTGCTCCGCGGTGAGCGACAGCGGCGCCCAGAACCGGGTGTTCTCCAGCGCGGCCGCGGGATCGGTGTCGTACGAAATCTTGATCTCGATCATCCGATCGATGTCGGCGAAGTTGCGGGCCGCCTTCTCGGCGCCCTCCTTCACCGCGGGGATCAGCTTCTCGGTGTACAGGTCCATGCCCTTGCCGGACGTGCAGATGAAGCCCTCGCCCGCGCGGCCCGCGTAACGCGCGACCACCGGGCCGCCGGCCGCGACGTAGACCGGGATACCGCCCTCGGGGACGTCGTAGATCGAGGCACCCTTGGTGCTGTAATACTCGCCCTCGAAGTCCACACGGTCGCCGGTCCACAGATCGCGCATCAACTGCACCGACTCCCGCAACCGTGCGAACCGCTCCTTGAACTCCGGCCACTCGCCCTTGAAGCCGGTCGCGATCTCGTTGAGCGCCTCACCGGTGCCGACACCGAGCATCACACGCCCCGGGTACAGGCACCCCATCGTCGCGAACGCCTGCGCCACCACCGCCGGGTTGTAGCGGAACGTCGGGGTCATCACCGACGTCCCAAGCTGCAGACGCTGCGTGCGCTCACCGACCGCCGTCATCCACGCGATCGAGAACGGCGCGTGGCCGCCGTTGTGCCGCCACGGCTGGAAGTGGTCGCTGACGGTGACGCTGTCGAGGCCGTGTTCCTCGGCCATCACCCCAAGCTCGACGAGGTCGCGCGGGCCGAACTGCTCCGCGGACGCCTTCAAACCCAACTTCAGTCCCTGTACCACCGGTTCTCCGATCGTCTACCCGATTCGATTGGCTTCGAGTATGCCCCGCGTCACTCCCGGGCTACAGCCCCCTCTCATCGGTCGCGGTCGGTGGGGTGCGCGAGATCGTGTTCGACCAGATCCGGGGCGGGTGTCCAGTCGTAGACGACGGACGTTCGCAAAAGGATGTCCTGGAGGGATCTACGGCGCACATCGACGGCGGCCCAGAACAGCCCGAATCCGAAGAGCACGCACAGCACCGCGCGGAGCGCGCACCGCGGCAGCCGGACCAGTCGGCCGTCGCGACTGACCAGACGCAGACCCATCGCGACCGCGCCGACCGAGCGTCCACTGGTTGCCCAGCACACCGTCAGGTACAGCACCGACAGCCCGAGGAAGGTCGTGATCGACAGCAGCAGCTGCGTGTGCGGGAATCGAAACTCCTGCGGCGAGAACAACAACCGGGCGAAGACGAGGGCCGCGTAGATCACCCCCATCTGGAAGAGCACCACTCCGATGTCGATGAGTGCCGCGAGACCGCGGGTGACGATGCCGGCGGGGCGGTGAGCCGGAGCCGACTGCCGAACATCGGTCACGAGTCACCGCTCTCGCGGCCGAACAGCCGTCCGACGAAGCCCGCGACGGCGTCGTCGGCGGCCATGCCCTGCGTCCGCGCACCGCGTACCGCCTCGGTCGACATCGAACTCGTCGATTCCCGGATGATCCGGGGCAGGTCGACGCCGTCGATCACCTCGTTGGACAGCCCGACCAGGTCGATCCGTTCGATCACCGCGTCCACGTCCACCTTCGCGGCGATCGCGTCGACGTCGACGCGGTCGACGATTCGCCCGATGTCGACCCGATCGACGATCCGCTCGACGTCCACCCGGCCGGCGACGTCGTTCACGTCGACGCGATCGAGGATCGGCGCGATGTCCACCCGTGCCGCAATCGCGTCGACGTCGACCCGATCCACTATGTGCTCGATGTCCACCCGGTCGACGATCCGCTCGACGTCGATGCCTTCGGCAATCGTGTCGAGGTCGACGTGATCGCGCACCACGGTCGTGATGTCCACCTCCGCCAACGCGGCGGCCACCACTCGGCGAACGACCAGTCGCAGCAGCCGATCGGTGACGGCGTCCGCCACCCTGAGCGTCTCGGCACCCCGCGCATCCAGCGCTGCGAGGCCGGGCCCGACAACGGGTAACCGCGACGCCACGTCCAGCGTCGTGGTCGCCGCCAGCCGCGCGCCGTCGCCGAGCAGCGTTACGAATCCGGCCATCACGCGTACCGGATCCGGGATTCGATTGCCATCCATACAGACATCCAAGACTCAACAGGCGGGATTGTCGACATGCAGGCACGTCGCGTCCGCGATCCGCTCCCCCAGCCGGATGCCCCGCGGATATGCTGTGCTGAGCTTCATTCAGCCGGAAAGCAATTCAGGCCAACTCGGCCGGAGGTGCGCGATGAGAAGCTCCGGAACGACGGTCGGTGCAACGGCACGCCGGATCCTCCGTTCACTCGTCCTCGTCGGGATGACGGTGGCCGCGATGGCCGGGACGGCGCTCACCGCGCAGGCCGCACCGTCGAACGTCGCGGGCATAGTCCAGGTGAGCGACCGCGTGACCCGGATCTCGGTGTACTCGCCGTCGATGGATCGGGTGGTCACGAGCGACGTCATCCACCCCGTCGGCGGGGGTCCCGCGCCCACGTTCTACCTGCTGACCGGGATCGGTGGCGGCGAGGACGGCATCTCGTGGTTCAACAACACGAAGGTCGCGCAGTTCTTCGCGGACAAGCACGTCAACGTGGTGCTGCCGGTGGGCGGCAAGTTCTCGATGTACACCGACTGGGTCTCCGACGACCCGGTGCTGGGCCGCAACAAGTGGCAGACGTTCCTCACACGCGAGCTGCCGCCCGTGATCGACCGGCAGTTCGGGACCACCGGCGTCAACGCCATAGGCGGCGTGTCGATGGGAGCCGGGCCGGTGCTCGACCTCGCGATCCAGGCGCCCGACGTCTACCGCGCCGTCGGCTCGTACAGCGGGTGCGCGCAGACCAGCGACCCCAACGGGCAGGCCATGGTCCGATCGATGGTCGAACTGCGCGGCGGGGGCAACGCGGCCAACATGTGGGGTCCGAGCGGTGGTCCGCTGTGGATCCAGCACGACCCCGTCGTGCAGGCGGAACGGTTGCGCGGCAAGGCGTTGTACCTGTCCGCTGCGTCCGGTGTGCCGGGACCGATCGACGACCACAACCCGCTGCTGACCATCCCGCAGGCGATCGGCGGCGGAGTGGTGGAGGCGATCACGCAGGGCTGCACCGCGGTGATGGACGCGCGACTGCGCTCGCTCGGGATCCCGGCGACGGTCGTCTACCGCAATCAGGGCAGCCACTCGTGGGGCCTGTTCGAGGCCGAGATGCAGGACTCGTGGGCGGTGATCGGGCCGGCGATCGGGGCATGACGGATACTGGAGTCGTGAGTACCGACGAGCGGAACCCCGGTTGGACCTATCTCATGGACATGGACGGGGTGCTGGTCCACGAGGAACACATCATTCCCGGCGCCGATGACTTCCTGGCCGAGCTGCAAGAGGCCGGAACCCCCTTCATCGTGCTGACCAACAACTCCATCCGTACCCCGCGCGACCTGCGCGCCCGATTGCTGCGCAGCGGTCTCGACATCCCCGAGCAGTCGATCTGGACGTCGGCGCTCGCCACCGCGACCTTCCTGAAGAACCAGCGCCCCGGCGGAAGCGCTTACGTGGTGGGCGAATCCGGTCTGACGACGGCGCTGCACGAGATCGGCTACGTCCTCACCGACAACGACCCCGACTACGTGGTGCTCGGCGAGACCCGCACCTACTCCTTCGAGGCGATCACCACCGCGATCCGCCTGGTCGAGCGGGGCGCCCGATTCATCGCCACCAACCCGGACGCAACCGGTCCGTCCCGCGAGGGTTCGCTTCCCGCAACGGGTTCGGTCGCGGCACTCATCACGCGCGCGACGGGCCGCGAACCGTACTACGTGGGCAAGCCGAACCCACTGATGATGCGTTCGGCGCTGCGCGCGATCGGGGCGCACTCGGAGAACACGCTCATGATCGGAGACCGGATGGACACCGACGTCGTGTCGGGCCTCGAGGCCGGTCTGCAGACCATCCTGGTGCTCAGCGGCATCTCCACCCGTCAGACCGTCGAGACGTTCCCGTACCGGCCGACGCTGGTGCTCGAGTCGGTCGCAGATCTGGTGGGGCGCACCGCGAACCCCTTCTGAAAAAAGATGTTTCACATGATCGCGGCGTAGGCGGCCTCGATCAGCCGGTGCGCCCGACGGTCGCCGGCGAAGTAGTCGCGCTTGAGATTCGGCACGAACGCGAGCGCCAGGCCGTGGTCGGGATCGCCCAATCCCACCGCCCCGCCCGCACCCGGATGCCCGAACGCGGCGGACGCCACCTCGGGAAGCTCGAAACTCTGCGCGGGACGCATGAACCCGAGCCCGTATGCGCTGTCGGTGAGCAGCACCTGATCCAGTCCCCGCACCCGCACGCGGAGCGCGTCGGACAGGGTCTCGTGACTCAGCGACACCCCGTGCACCAGGTCCCGGTAGAAGCGGGCGAGGGCGCGGGCCGTCGTCACCATGCCCGCCGACGGCCACCCGCCCGCCAGCAGGGCCGGGTCGTTGTACGACGCCGCCGGATTGGCGGTGGCGCGGAAGATGAGCGACGCCGGTTCCGCGTACGCGGCACCTATCCGGGTCTGGGTGGCGATGTCCGTCAACGCCGATTTCGGTTCACCGCGGCGCGGGACGCTGATCCGCGCCGCTCGCTCGATCGTGCCCGGTGGTGCCCCGATCCACAGGTCCGAACCGAACTCGTCGCGCACGAACCGGCCCACCGTCGTCCCCGCATGCCGGCGCACCGCTTCGGCGATCAGCCACCCGAATGTGAGCGCGTGGTAGCCGAACGCGGTTCCTGGTTCCCACTCCGGCGCCTGCCGAGCGAGTCGCCGGGCCATCTCGACCGGATCGGCGGCCTGAGCGACGGACACCGGGCCGTCGAAGGCGGGCAGACCCGCCTGGTGCGTCAGCAGGTGCTCGAGTGTGACACCGCTCTTGCCGTTCTCCGCGAACTCCGGCCACCACTCGGCCACCGGTTCGTCGAGGGTGACGTAGCCGCGTTCGACGAGCAACAGCGCTGCGGCCGCCGTCACGGCCTTGGTGCACGAGAACACCACGCATGGTGTGTCCCACGCCCACTCCCGTCCGGTGCCCCGATCCGCGACGCCGCCCCACAGGTCCACCACCGACCGGCCGTCCGCGAACACCGCCACCGCGGCACCCAGATTCTGCCCGTCCTCGAAGCTCTCCTCGAACACCTGACGAACACCGTCGAACGCCGAATCACACTGACCCTGTACAGATGTCATGAACACCTCGAATCGGGCGTGGCCCCACTGCAGTCCCGGTTGCCAGGCTAGGACGCACCCCGCGTGCGGTGCGTCAATTCTCCCGATCGAGCCCAGAATGGGTGTTGTGTGGCGGCATCGGGTCGACGAAATTCGCACCTCGGCCGTTTGGGCGGGACGCCTCCAAGGGTTTCACCCGGTGCGAGCCAAGCGCGCGGGCACACGGTGGGGACGGCGCGAGAGCCCTCGTGCCGCTCCCACGACACACCAAGGACACCCGATGCCGGTCGAAACAATTCCGAAGGGCGTCGCAACGCGACGCGCAACCCTGATCGTGGTCTGCGTGACCACGGCGATGTTGATGCTCGACATCGCCGTGGTCAACACCGCCCTGCCCTCCATCGCGGTCGATCTCGACACCGGCGTGAGCGGGCTGCAGTGGGTCGTCGACGCCTACACGCTGGCGTTGGCGACCGTGGTCCTCAGCGCCGGATCGTGGGCTGACCGGCGTGGGCGTCGCTACGTGTTCGAAATCGGCATCGCGGCGTTCACCGTCGCCTCGCTGATCTGCACGGTGGCGCCGGACATCTTGGTGCTCGACCTTGCACGCACGGTGCAAGGGGTCGGCGCCGCCGTCATGTTCGCCTGCTCGCTCGCACTCCTCGCCGACGTGTTCGAGAAGGGTCCCGCGCGCACCACGGCGCTGGCCGCGTACGGCGCCACGATCGGCGGGGCGTTCGCGATCGGTCCGCTGGTCGGCGGTCTGCTGACCGAGCTGGTGCACTGGCGGGCCATTTTCCTGATCAACGTCCCGATCGGACTGCTGACACTCGCCGTCACTGTCAGGTGGGTGCCGGAGTCGCGGGACCCGAACCCCCGCGGTGCCGACGTGATCGGACAGATCCTCGTCTGCATCGGGTTGGGCGCGCTCGTTTTCGGGCTGTTGCGCGGCAACGAGGTCGGATGGACCGCGCCGGCGACGGTTGTCGCTCTCGTCGTCGGTGCCGTCGCGCTGATCGGATTCGTCGGATACGAACTGCGGGCGCGTGAACCGATGTTGCCGCCGCAGCTGCTGACGAACCGGGCGTTCGCGGGCGCGCAGGTCGCGGCCTTCGCGATCTCGGCGTCGTTGTTCGCGGTGTTCGTCTACACCACGATCTACCTGCAGAACATCCTGCACTTGTCGCCTGTCGAGGCGGGGTTGGTGTACCTGCCCGCGACGGTCGCCATGTTCGTCGTCGCAGGCGCAACCGCGAAACTCGACGGCCGAATCCCTGTGTCGGTCACGCTGACTGCTTCGCTGATCTTGGTGGCTTCGGGCTTGGTGATGATGACCGTCGTGGACGTGTCCAGCTCGAAGTACGCGATCCTGCCCGGGTTCGCCGTCGCCCTGGTGGGCGCCGGAGTGTTCAATCCGGTGATGAGCGGGCTGGTGCTTGGGGAGAGCACTGCCGACCACTTCGGGTTGGCCGCCGGCATCAACGACGCATTCCGCCAGACCGGGATTGCTGTGGGCGTGGCCGGTCTCGGAGCCCTCCTGCCCGCGCAATCGATGCTGCCGGGGGGATCGCCGGAGGACTTCGTCTCCGGCCTCCACGCCGCGCTGATGGTCGCCTCACTCGTCGCGGCGCTCGGAGCGCTGGTCTGCGCGGCAACCCTGCCCGCGCGACGTTCTGCGCGTCGGAGCGCCGACGGTGTCGGTGAGGTCGTTTCGGCAGTGCGATGATCGTTTTGCCGTACATCGACGCCTCTCGGTCCCTACACTCGTGCAGTCCGGAGTCGTCGGGTACGAGGAGTCCACAGATGATCTATCGGCTGCTCGGACCGCTGGAGGTCGCCCACACCGACTCCGGTGACGAGATCCTCGATCTGGGGCCGCGCAAGCAACGCGCGGTCCTGGCCGTCCTGCTGCTCGGTCGGGGGCGGGTGGTGTCCACCGCCCGCCTCGTCGACGCCCTCTGGGGGGACGATGCGCCCGCGAGTGCCATGGCGAGCATCCAGGCGTACATCTCGAACCTACGCCGGGTGCTCCGTGTCGAGACCGGAGCCACCTCGCCGATCGGGCGGCAACCGCCGGGTTACGTCCTCGACATTTCGACCGACGAGGTCGATCTGGTGAGTTTCCTCGACGACGCCGAGAACGCGCGGCGTCTCGCGGAGGACGGGGCGTGGGAACCAGCGCTGAAGACCGCCGACCGTGCACTCTCGGCAGTCCGGGGGCCGTTGCTCGAGGACCTGGCCGATGCGCCGTGGGTTCAGGTGGAGGCCGCGGGCTTCGACGAGGTACGGACAGAATGTAGGGAGACCCGGATCACCGCGCTGCTCGCGCTGGGGCGGGTCCCGCCCGCCCTCGTGGAAGCGGCCCAGTTGTGCAGCGAATTCCCGTACCGGGACCGAACCTGCTGGCTCCGGATGCTCGCGCTGCACCGGGCAGGCCGGTCGTCGGAGGCGCTGGAGTGGTTCCGATCGCACGTCGGTCGGCTCGACGCCGAGTTGGGGCTCGAGCCCGGGACCGAGCTGCGTGCACTCCAGAGTGCGATCCTGCGCCACGATCCGGGTCTCGCGGCCTGGCCCCGCACACCGGGATGGACCGGGGCGGAACACGTTCCGCTAGTTCCGCTACCCGCGTCCCAGTCCTCGAGCGCCGACGCACCCGGGGCGGGCGACGCGGTCGGCGAGGTGGAAACCGGCCGCGTGTTCGTCGGGCGCAGAGGCGAAACGCTCGTGATCGAGCGGATGCTCGACGACGTCCTCGCCGGCTCGACGCGGTGGCTTGCACTCACCGGCCCCGCCGGGATCGGGAAAACACGGTTGGCGGAGGAGTGTGCTGCGCGGACGGTGGCTGTCGGTGGGGCGGCGGTCTGGGCGCGGTGCCCGGAGGACGACGGCGCACCCGCCTGGTGGCCGATCCGCCGACTGGTGCGTGAGCTCGGCGGCGACGCGGACGCGGTGTTGATTCCGGCGACGGGCGTCGACCCGGACGAGGCGCGATTCGCCGTGTACGAACGGGTGCTGGAGGTGATCGAAGCAGCGGTCGCGGGTAAGCCCGCTCTGGCCGTCGTCGTCGACGACATACAGTGGGCCGACCCGACTTCGCTGCGGTGCCTGTCCTATCTGGTGGGCGCGCTACTCCACCGCCCGGTGTGTTTCGTGTTGACGCTGCGTGACACCGGAATCGAAACGGTCGGTGCACTCGTCGATGCGGTGCTGCGCGGGGAAGGCAACCGGCACGTCACGGTGCCGCCGTTGGGGCCGGCCGAGGTCGAGGAGCTGGCCAGCCACGTCGCCGGTGAGCGGATCGGTCCGGCCCATGTCCAGGTCCTGACCGACCGAACCGGGGGTAACCCGCTGTTCGTCTCGGAGTACGCGCGGCTGCCGCGCGACGAGCGACTCGGCGACGAGATACCGATGGCCGTCCGGTCGGTGCTGGGCAGACGACTCGCAGCCGTGGAACCGGCGGTGTTGCAGGTGCTGCGAGTTGCGGCCGTGCTCGGCGACGCCATCGAGATCGACCTCTTGGCGGCGGCGTCTCGCCTCGACCTGGACGCGCTCGCCGACTACCTCGACGAGGCGGCGGACGAACGCATCATCGTGACTGCGCCCGGGGCACGGGGATACGTCTTCGCGCACGGATTGCTGCGACACGAGGTCCTCGAGGCCATGCCCGCGTTGCGACGTCAGCGCATCCACGCGCGGGTCGCCGAGATCCTGGCGGAGTCCTCCGATGCGGACCGTGCCAGTCGGCGTGCCCAACACCTATGCGCCGCACTGCCCCTGGCGGATCCGCGCGAGGTGCTCGACGCGTGCACCGTCGCGGCCCGGGAGGCGACGGAGCGATGGAGTTCGGAGACCGCCGCGCACTGGTGGGAGACCGCCGTCCAGATATTCGACCAACTGCCCGCGTCGGAACGGTCGCCCGACGATCGTGACGATCTGCTGGTGGCTCGGGTGGAGGCACTGGCCCGCGCCGGTCGCGGGCAGACCGTTCTCGACGTCGTCGGTGCCGGTCTGCTCGACGCGGTGCGCGAAGGACGCACCTCGGGCGCGGGGCGGCTGGCGGCCGCACTCCTGCGTGCCGCGGGAGGGTGGCCGTGGGTGTCGTACGGCCGGGATCCGGGGCCGCTCCTCGAACGCCTCGACGCACTGGAACCGTTCGTCGAGTCGGATCCCGTCGCGCACTCCCGGGTCCTGTCCGCGCTCGCGGTGGGCAACTGCTACCACCCGGATTCCGCAGTGCCCGACGGTATAAGCCGGCGCGCGCTCGAACTGGCTCGGGCCCAGGGTGATCCGGACGTGATCGCCGATGCACTGCTGGGTCGGATCCTCCTCTTCTCGGGAGTGGCGCGGCATGGTCGGGAATCGGTCGAACTGCTGACCGAGCTGCTCGAATTGCCGCACCAGCAGTCGCGGGTCGACGACGTCATCGTGCACACGGTCGCGAGCATGACGCAGATGAATCTCGCGAACGTCGATGCCGCCGCCGCACACATGCGCCAGGGAATCATCGGCTGCGACCTGTTGCGCCTACCCGTGGTTCGAGTCCAGCTCAGGTGGATGGAAGGCACGCTCGCGGAGTGGCGCGGAGACCTCGAACAAGCTGCGCGACAGTACGACACGGCACGGCAGATCCATCTGCAAACCGAGCTGTACACCGCGGGTAGCGCCGACCTCGCTCAGAACACCTTGAGATGGGAGCAGGGTGAGCTGGCTGGCACGACACCCGGCTTTGTCGAGCCGAGGGCATGGAGTACCGCGATCGCGGCGGCACGGGGCGACCGGCGGGCCGCGGTCGAGGGCATCGCGCGCTGGACGTCGGGCCCGGGGCCGGACGTGTGGACCACGCTGGGACACCAGACGCTACTCGCCCATATCGTCGCCGATCTGTCCCTGGTCGAGTACGCCGACCTGTTCCTCGAACTTCTCGCGCCCTTCACGGACCGGATCGCGACCGTGGGACAGGTGGGGGTCGTCGGTACGGTCGCCGAGGCGTCCGCACGCTTGCACGCCATGCTGGGGCAGACCGATCAGGCGTCAGCCCTGCTGGAGCAGGCGGAGCAGATCGCACACCGTACGTCGGGCGCGCCGACGCTGCTGCGGTGCAGACTGCTTCGCGCGCAGCTCGAGCCTAACTCGGCTGGGCGCGCCGGTGAACTGTCCGCGGTCGCCGAGGAATCGGAACGCCGCGGGATGCACGGACTGGCGGCACAGGCACGGTCGCTGCCCGCCTGAGCGCGGGCCCCGGCGTCATCGACGGGTCCCGCGCTTGGGGAAAACTTGGAGCCACGGTCTCGCGGTGCACAAGAACCGCCCAAGTGGGCCCAGACATTCTTTCTTTCACGCCCCGAAAGCGGACGACGAAAGGAAGCTTCCATGGACCTCCAGACCCCGGTGAGCGACGAGACGATCGCGTCACTCCGTGCATGTCTGACCGGATCGGTCGCCCTTCCCGGCCAACCGGGATACGAACTGACGACGCCGTGGAACCTGGCTGTCCCGGTCACCCCCCGTGCGGTCGTCGCGGCTGCGAATGCGGACGATGTCGCGACCACGGTCCGCTTCGCCGGGCAGCACGGACTCCGGGTTGCCGTGCAGCGCACCGGGCACGGCGCGGTTGCCGTGAGCGGTGACGTCCTGTTGGTGCACACCGGGCGACTGAACGAGTGCGTCGTCGACCCCGACACCCGCACCGCGCACATCGGTGCCGGCGTGATCTGGCAGGACGTTCTCGACGCAGCGGCGCCACACGGCTTGGCGCCGCTGACGGGCTCCTCCGCCACGGTCGGAGTGGCAGGCTTCCTCACCGGCGCGGGCATCGGTCCGCTGGTGCGCACCTACGGGCTGTCCTCCGACCACGTGCAGGCGTTCGACGTCGTCACCGGTGGCGGTGAGCAGTTACATGTCACACCGGACGAGCATGCCGAGCTGTTCTGGGGCCTGCGCGGCGGAAAGGCGACACTGGGGATCGTCACGGCGGTGGAGATCGATCTGCTGCCACTGTCCCAGATCTATGGCGGCGCTCTCTATTTCGACGGCGCGGACGCTGCGGTGGTCGCGCATGCCTGGCTCGACTGGTGCCGCGACCTGCCCGAGCACAGCTCGACGTCGATCGCGTTCCTGCAGCTCCCTCCGCTGCCGCAGATCCCGCCTCCGCTCGCGGGCCGGCTCACTGTTTCCGTCCGATTCGCCAGTGTCGCAGACGAGCCCGAGGCCGAGTCCCTGATCGCGCGCCTGCGTGCGGTGGCGACGCCGCTGATCGACTCCGTGGGCCCGATGCCGTACGCGGCGCTGTCCGCGATCCACGCCGATCCGGTCGACCCGATGCCGACCCACGAGTTCAATGCCCTCACCCATCCGTTGTCACACGACGCCGTCGACGCCCTGCTCGCGGTCGCCGGACCGGGTTCCGGATCGCCGCAGACGGTGATCGAACTCCGACTGCTCGGTGGTGCACTGGCCCGCGAGCCCCGCCATCGCAGCGCCTTCTGCCACCGCGGCGCCTCGTTCGCGCTGATGGTCGTGGGCGTCCTCGCTCCGCCCCTCGCCGAGGCGGTCGTCGAGCACGCCCGCGTCGTCGCACAGGCCGTGGCCACATGGGTCACCGGAGGTGCCCTGCCCAATTTCGCCGCCAGCGCCGACCCGGAACGGATCGCCCGGTCCTACGACGAGGACACCTGGCACTGGCTCGGTGCGCTGGCGAACGACCTCGACCCGCGCGGAGTCCTGCACGTCGGTCAGGTCGTACGCACTCTGGCATGAGAGGGATCAGTCGGTAGGACCCGACCGCAGCGGCGTCGGCACCCCCGCGACCACCAGCACGACGGACTCGCACTCGGCCACCACCGCGGAGTTCACCCGCCCAAGCAGGTCGCGGAAGCGGCGGCCCGCCGGCGTCGACGGCACCACCCCACTGCCGACCTCGTTGCTCACCGCCACGATCGGCACGCGCGCCGCCCGCCACGCCGCGACGAGGTCGGCGACGTCGGCGTCGACCGCGCCCCAGTCGCCGCCGGTCCACACCCGGTGGTGGTCGAGGCGGCCGGTGAGCCACGTGCCGAGGCAGTCCAGCAGTACGGGGTCGCGCGCGTCCGCGAGCGCCGCCGCGACGTCGGTGGTCTCGACGGTGGTCCACCCGGACGGGCGCCGCTCGCGGTGCAGCGCCACCCGCTCGGCCCACTCCGGGTCCCCCTCCTGCATGCCGCCCGTCGCGAGGTAGGTCACGCGCGGTTCGGCGGCCAGCAGCGCCTCGGCGTACGTCGACTTGCCGGCGCGGGCACCGCCGAGGACGAGCGTGCGCGACGACGTCCCCCGCCGCGGCGCCGGCTCCCCGACCCGCACGACCGCGCCGTCGTCGACGACCCGCGCGCCCCACGGCCGCAGCCGCTCCGCGAGTTCGGACGTCGGCGGGTTGTAGTGACTCAGGTGCACGGCGACGATGTCGGTGGCATCGGTGACGGCGCCGATGTCGCGCAGCGCAACCACGGTGCGCGGGAAGGTCGTCAGATCGTGGTGTCCGGCACCGAGATCGGTGCGGGTGCCGAACGTCTCCTCGAGGAACACCGCGTCGTACCGGGCATCGCGGACGGCGTCGAGGGTGGACGACGGCAGCGGACCGGTATCGGTGGCCCACAGCAGGCGGCCGCCGCCGGACGCGGCGATGTCGTAGAGCACGCTGTCGCCGTCCCGGATCGCGGTGTGCGCGGCCTCGAGCACCCGAACCTCGTACCCGTTCAGGACAATTCGATCTCCGGGGACGACGGGAACGAACCGCACCGGATCGTCGGGGCCCACCCAGTCCCGGCACAGATCGAGCGCCTCGGGCGGGCCGACGACGTCGAGCGGTCGGTCGCGCTGCACCCAGGCGCGGAACAGCAGGGCCGCCGGGCCCACGTGATCGGGGTGGGCGTGAGTGAAGAGGATGTGCCGGACGGCGTCGAGGGGGCGCCCGGCGCGCACGGCCGCCCGCGGGACCTCCGGGCCGCAGTCGAGCAGCAGCACGTCGTCGATCAGGGCCGCGGTCTGGCCACGGATCTCACCGCGCGCGGCGGCGGTGCGACATGACGCGCACACGCAGAAGGGGTTGGGCCACCCGTCGGCACTGCCGGTGCCCAGCAGTACAACCTCGATGACCCAACCCCTCCCGTGAGTGTCAGCGCAGCGCCTGCGCCAGGTCCTCCAGCAGATCCTCCGGATCCTCCAGACCCACCGACAGGCGCACGACGCCGTCGGACAGGCCGATCGCGGCTCGTCCCTCCGGACCCATCGCGCGGTGCGTGGTGGTGGCCGGGTGCGTGATGAGCGACTTGGAATCGCCGAGGTTGTTGGAGATGTCGATGACGCGCAGCTTGTTCAGCAGTTCGAACGCGCGCTTCTTCCCCTCGCCCTCGGCCGCGTCCAGCTCGAACGTCACGACCGTGCCGCCGCCGCTCATCTGCGACTTGGCCAGCTCGTGCTGGGGGTGCGACTCGAGGAACGGGTACTTCACCCAGCGCACCGACGCATCGGCCTCGAGGAACTGCGCGATACGCAGCGCGCTGTCCACCGAGTGGCCCACCCGCAGCGGCATCGTCTCGAGCCCCTTGAGCAGGGTGTGCGCGTTGAACGGGCTCAGCGCCGGGCCGGTGTGCCGGATCAGCTGCTGCACCGGGCCGTCGATGTAGTCCTTGGGGCCCAGGATCGCGCCGCCGAGGACGCGGCCCTGGCCGTCGATGTGCTTGGTGCCGGAGTACACGATCACGTCGGCGCCCAGGTCGAGGCTGCGCTGCAGCAACGGGGTGGCGAAGACGTTGTCGATGACCACCTTCGCGCCGGCCGCGTGCGCCATCTCCGACACCTTGCGGACGTCGACGAGGGTCTGCATGGGGTTGGACGGCGTCTCGAAGAACACGGCCGTGGTCGGCACCGACAGCGCCTGCTCCCACTGGTCGAGGTCCTCGCCGTCGACGAAGACGGTCTCCACGCCCCAGCGCGGCAGGATCTCGTTGCACACCACGAAGCACGAGCCGAACAGGCTGCGCGCGGCGACCAGGCGATCGCCCTTGCCGAGCAGCGCGCCGAGCGCGGTGAACACCGCGGACATGCCGGACGCGGTCGCGTAGCAGCCCTCGGCGCCGTCGAGCAGCCGCAGCCGCTCCTCGAACATCTTCACGGTGGGGTTGCCGTACCGGGAGTAGACGAAGTGGTCGACCTCGCCGGTGAACGCCTGCTCGGCTGCCTCGGCGGACTCGTACACGAAGCCCGAGTTGAGGTAGATCGCCTCGGAGGTCTCCTCGAATCCGGAACGCAGCGTGCCGCCGCGGACGCCGAGGGTCGCCGGACGGACGGACTCGGGCAGTTGCTTGCGGAACGACCCGCCCTGCGGGATGGCGCTCATGACTGCGTCCAGGGCAGGCCCACAGCCCGCCAGCCCGAGGTCCCGCGGCGCCCGTCCCCGCCGAGCCCGCCCTCGAACCCGTCGAGCACGTTGTACGACGGCCCGATGCCGGCGGCGGTGGCGGCCTCGGCCGCACCGATGGAGCGCTGGCCGGAGCGACACAGGAAGACGACCGGCCGCGAGGACTCCGCGTCGGCGCCGCCGACGATCCCGGCCTCGACGAGCTGGTCGACGAAGGACTCGTTGCGCGCACCCGTGGGGTAGCTCACCCATTCGATGAGCACGGTCCGACGGTCGATCGAGGACGTGTCGGGCACACCGACGTATCGCCATTCCGCGTCGGTCCGCACGTCCACGAGCACGGCGTCCGGATGCTCGCGCAGCAGCTCCCAGGCTTGCTGCGGCGTAATGTCTCCTGCGTAGCTCACCGGTCCAGCTTTCCACAGGGGCCGGACGGGCGTAGCACGCGGATGTCCCGAAACGCGAGATCCGGGCAACCCGGGCGCGTCAGTCGGATGGGTTCGCGTCAGTTGCAGACGAGCCAGCGGCCGTCGCCCTGGACGAACTGCCACGTCGACGACGTCGCACCCTTGCCGTCGTCCGCGTTGATGCGCACGTCCGCGGTGGCGCCGCTACCGTTGACCTGGGCATTCGACACGTCCTCGACGGTCACCTCACCCTCGCGGCCGGCGAGCGGCGAGCGGTCGGCGACGAAGCCGTCGCACACCATGCGGTCGACGCCCTCGGGGTCGTCGTTGTTGGCCGCGCGGACGAAGTCGGTGGCCGAGGCGTTCAGCCGGTCGCCGTCGGACCGGTTCTCCTCGGCCGGGGATACGAGCGCCGAGATGATAATTCCGATCATCACGATCGCGACTATTGACACCGCGAGGAGAAACGGCTTCATCGTCGTGCGTGAAGGATCCTCGGCCGGTTCGTGCTGGTCGGTCATACCTGCGATTTTCTCCCGTAGGCGCGGGTCGCCCGCGACCGGGTCCCGAACAGCCCAGGGCACAAACCATATTTGTGACCCCCCAAATCAGAGCCTGGTACCCAGAGGTAGCTCACACCGCAACCGTGGGGTGCCGCCGCACTGCGGGTTCTAGCATGAAGTCGGGGGACGGTTACTTCCAGGGAATCCGCCGCCCGCGGCAGCTGGACGACCACCGGGTGTTAGGTAGGACTCAGTTCGACCCGGAGTCGCACGTACGCTGTCACCCGAGCAAGCACATGCACGTCCGTCCAATCGAAAAGGTAGTTCGCCTCAGATGACTGACCAGACTCGTCCACTGCGCGTGGCCATCGTCGGCGCCGGCCCGGCCGGTATCTACGCCGCCGATGCGCTCATGAAGTCCGACACCGAGGTGAGCATCGACCTGTTCGAGCGGATGCCGGCCCCGTTCGGCCTCATCCGATACGGCGTCGCACCGGACCACCCGCGCATCAAGGGCATCATCACGGCGCTGCACAAGGTCCTCGACAAGGATGCCGTCCGCCTGCTCGGCAACATCGACTACGGCACCGACATCACCCTCGAGGACCTGCGCCGCTTCTACGACGCGGTGATCTTCTCGACCGGCGCCAACGCCGACCGCGCCCTGAACATCCCGGGCATCGAGCTCGACGGCAGCTACGGCGCCGCAGACTTCGTCTCCTGGTACGACGGCCACCCGGACGTGCCGCGCACGTGGCCGCTCGAGGCCGAGAAGGTGGCCGTGCTGGGCGTCGGCAACGTCGCGCTCGACATCGCCCGCGTGCTCGCCAAGACCGGCGACGAGCTGCTGCCGACCGAGATCCCCGCGAACGTGTACGAGGGCCTCAAGAACAACAAGGCCGTCGAGGTGCACGTGTTCGGCCGCCGCGGTCCCGCGCAGGCCAAGTTCACGCCTCTCGAGCTGCGCGAGCTGGACCACTCCCCCACGATCGAGGTCATCGTCGACCCCGAGGACATCGACTACGACGAGGGTTCCGAGATCGCTCGTCGCTCGTCCAAGCAGGTCGACATGGTCGCGAACACGCTGCAGGACTGGGCCATCCGCGACCAGGGCGACCGCCCGCACAAGCTGTTCCTGCACTTCTTCGAGTCCCCCCACGAGGTGCTCGGCGAGGACGGCAAGGTCGTCGGCCTGCGCACCGAGCGCACCGAACTGGACGGCACCGGCAACGTCCGCGGCACCGGCAAGTTCAACGACTGGGACGTCCAGGCCGTCTACCGCGCCGTCGGCTACCTGTCGCAGAACATCCCGTCGATCCCGTTCGACGACCAGGCCGGCACCGTTCCCAACGAGGCCGGACGTGTCATCGGCGACGACGGCAAGCACATCGACGGCACGTACGTCACCGGCTGGATCAAGCGCGGTCCGGTCGGCCTGATCGGCCACACCAAGGGCGACGCCAACGAGACCATCGCCTGCCTGCTCGAGGACGCCCCCAATTTCGCGGGTGCCGCCGAGCCGGGCCAGGACGCGGTCATCGATTTCCTCGAGGGCAAGGGTGTCCCCTACACCACATGGCAGGGCTGGTACCGCCTCGACGCCCACGAGCGTTCCCTCGGCGAGCCCGAGGGCCGCGAGCGCATCAAGGTCGTCGAGCGCGAGGACATGCTGCGCGCCAGCGAGCCGCACAAGGCCTGATCTTCCGGCCTCCAGCTGAAGGGTCCCTTCGTACGCCGACAGCGTATGAAGGGACCCTTCAGCTTTTCGCGGGGCATGATGAGACACGTGTTTGACGCGCACGTGCACATCATCGACCCGCGGTTCCCCCTGGTGGAGAACAACGGCTACCTGCCCGATCCGTTCACGATCGCCGACTACCGCGCCCGCATGGCGGGGTTCGGCGTGGACGGTGGCGCCGTCGTCACCGCGTCGTACCAGGGCACCCTCGGCCGGCCGCAACTGCTGGCCGCGCTGCGCGAACTGGGCGAGGGCTGGGTGGGCGTCACCCATCTCGACCCCGACGCCACCGACGACGACATCCTCGAGCTCGACCGGGCCGGGGTGCGGGGGATGCGGTTCAATCTGCGGCGCAGCGCCACCGACGTGCGGATCCTGACGAAGCAGGCGTTGCGCGCCCACGAACTGGTGGGCTGGCACGCCGAGTTCTACGTGGACGCGACGCTGCTGCTGTCGCTCGAACCGGTGTTCGCGAAGCTGCCGGCCGTGAGCATCGACCACCTCGGGATGTCGACGCGCGGGCTGCGCTACCTGCTCAACCTCGTGGACCGCGGCGCCAAGGTGAAGGCCACCGGCTTCGGACGCACGTCGATCGGCGACGTCGGCGACGTCGTGCGCCAGATCCACGCCGTCAACCCGAAGGCGCTCATGTTCGGCACCGACCTGCCCGGGACCCGCGCCCGTCGCGCGTTCGAGGCCGCGGACGTCGACGTCATCGCCGACGCGGTCGGTGACGACCTCGAGGCGGTCCTCGGCGGCAACGCGCGTGAGTGGTATCGCTGCCCCGCCTGAGTCAGAGCGCGAGCACCGCGCCCAGCCACAGCCCGACGGCGAGCAGTGCCCCGAACAGTTCGACGAGGATCGACAGCCCCACGGCCTTGGTGGCGTGCACGGTCGAGACCCACGCGTCGCGGTGGGTTCGGTGCCGGGCGGCCTCGGCGACGTACGTGCCGAGCAGGAAGCCGAGCAGCAGTCCGACGACGGGGACGACGAAGAACCCGACGATCCCCACCAGGCCGCCGAACATCACCGACCGGTTGGGGACGCCGGCGTCGCGTATCCGGCGCCCCGGCCACGTGTACTTGACGACGCCCGACGCCACGAGCAGCAGCGCGGCCACCGCGAACACCGCCCAGCCGGCCGCGGTGGCGTCGAGGATCGCCCACACCAGCAGCGCCCCGGCGATCAGCAGGGTGCCGGGCAGGATCGGCACCACGACGCCGATCAGCCCGACGAGCATCACCAGGCCGAGCAGAACCTCGACCCCGGTACTCACGCTGGGCTGCTCACTCCGGTACGACGACGTGCACCCGGGACGCCGCCTCGCGGGCGCGCTCACGGGCGGTTTCGACGTCGGGTCCGGTGGACACCGCGACGCCCATGCGACGACGGGTGAACGCCTCGGGCTTGCCGAACAGACGCAGATCGGTCTCCGGCACCGACAGGGCGTCGGCGACGCCCTCGAACGCGACCCCGGCGGACTCGACGCCGCCATAGATGACGGCGGACGCGCCCGGTGCGGCGAGCGTGGTGTCGACGGGCAGGCCGAGGATGGCGCGGGCGTGCAGTTCGAACTCCGAGAACCGCTGCGAGCGCAGCGTCACCAGGCCGGTGTCGTGCGGGCGCGGGCTGACCTCGGAGAAGTAGACGTCGTCGCCCTTGACAAACAGTTCGACGCCGAAGATGCCGCGGCCGCCGAGTGCGGTCGTGACCTTCTCGGCAACCCCGCGTGCCGCCGCCAGCGCGGCCGGGCTCATGGCCTGCGGCTGCCACGACTCGATGTAGTCGCCGGAGTCCTGCAGGTGACCGATCGGCTCACAGAAGTGGGTGCCGTCGACGGCGCGGACGGTGAGCTGGGTGATCTCGTAGTCGAAGTCGACGAAGCCCTCGACGATGACCCGCCCCTTGTTCACCCGACCACCGGAAAGTGCGCAGTCCCAAGACTTCTCGAGATCGTCGGCGCTGCGGGCCACGGACTGCCCCTTGCCGGACGACGACATCACCGGCTTGATCACGCACGGGAACCCGATCCGCTCGGTGGCGGCGCGCACCTCGTCGAGGGAGTCGGCGAACGCGTACGGCGACGTCGGCAGCCCCAACTCCTCCGCCGCGAGGCGACGGATGCCCTCGCGGTTCATCGTCAGCTGCGTCGCACGCGCGGTGGGGATGACGACGGCGAGCCCGCGCTCCTCGACCTCGGCCAGCGCCTCGGTGGCGATGGCCTCGATCTCGGGAACCACGAAATGCGGCCGCTCGTCCTCGATCAGCCGCAGCAGCTGCTCGCGGTCACCCATGTCGATGGTGTGGGCGCGGTGCGCCACCTGGTGTCCGGGGGCGTCGGCGTAGCGGTCGACGGCGATCACCTCGACGCCGAGGCGCTGCAGCGCGATGATCACCTCCTTGCCCAGTTCGCCGGAGCCCAGCAGCATCACGCGGGTGGCGCTCGGGCTCAGGGGGGTGCCGATCCGGGCAGGGACGTCTGCGGAGGTCTCGTGGCGCATGGGTCGGACTATATGCGGTCGCCGATATGCATACTTGCGCGATGACCCTGGGGCTCGACACTCGCCTGACGCTGTTCGCGGCCGGACTGATCTTCCTGCTCGCCCTGATCCTCGGGGCGTGGAAGTACCACGGTATGCGCACGTCGCCGGATCACCTCGCGCACCCCTACGTGGACATCGCGCACCGATCCGCACTCCTGTACTCGTTTGCGACGCTTCTCGTTTCGGCGTTCGTCGAGCTCAGCGACTGGCCGACGGCCGTGAACGCGACGTGTGCGGGGATCCTGGTGTTCTTCTTCGTGGCGGCCATCGGCAGCTACATCGTGCACGGCGCCCGGCGCGACACCGCCAACCAGTTCGAGCGCCCGGACGCGGCACTGCGTGTGTCGATGATCGCACTGGTCGTCGGTGAGATCGGAGCGTTCGCGGTGCTGCTCGGGGGTTTCACGGCCGGCCAGTTCCTCTAGATATACCCGGCCAGGACGTTGGTAGCGCGCGTGTCGGCCGATAGCCCATACTGCCAGCGCAATGGGGTTTCCCGCCGTGTCGGCTGTTGTGTCACGTCGAGGCGGATCGCCGATCAGGTGCGACGCGGCGAATCGGCGGCGGTGAGCTCGAACTGGGTCGTCGGGTGCGGCACACCGTTGACCTGCATCTGAAGGTAGTGCGTTCCTGGGTAGTAGCGCCGCGTCGTGATCGGTACGAAGCTGTGGCGTCGGACGATCGACCACTCGGCCCCGGCTTCGAGCGTTCTCGTCGAGAGTTTGAACACTTTCGCCATATGGGATCCGTTGGCCCGAAGGAAATGTACGGAATAGTCCACGAGGTACGGCGCAGGTCCGGGCCCCGTGTTCCTGATGGTGCAGTCGAATTCGAGGCTGCCACCAATGGCGACGACCTCTGTACGCACCACGGGTCCTGCGACGTGTACCGGTGTGTCGGCGGAGTACCCGAACAGCCCCAGAGCTCCCGGGTGCCCCTTCTTGACGAGCGTGCGCAGTCCGTGGCGGAGGACCCACGCGGTGGAGGCGTCGGGAGCGTGCGCCCAGCGGGTGGCGACGGCGACGGCCAGGTCCGGGTGATCGTGGCTGATGTCGTTGAGGTGGTTGGCCACCGAGCGTCGTACATACTCGGAGTCGTCACGATACAGGGCGTCGAGGATCGGCAGCGTCGGTCGGGGATCCGCGGTCAGGCCGGGAACCCGAACAGCCCACGGCAACCGAGGCCGGGTGGACTCGCTCGCGAGGCGGCGGACATGGGCATCGGGATGACGCGTCCAGGATTCGACCACGGAGAGTGTGCGGTCCTGGGCTACTCGCAAGAAAGGGCGAACAGCCGTCTCTGCGGTCAGTCGCGGCGTCAGGTCGGCCAGAAGTCCGAGTGCCGGTTCGACGAACTCGATGCCTCGCACAGCGACCGCTTCGGTAACCGGGAAGATCATCCATCCTGTGAATTTCTCGTCGCCGAGCGCGGCATGCAGGAGCGCAGAGAAAGAGCCGAAGTCTGCAGGTAGGTCGGCGAGGAGAGCGTCACGGATCGCCGCGACACGCTCCGAGAATCGTCGATCGGACAGTTCGGCGCCGCACGCGCTCAGCCGTGGAACCGGGCCCGCGTGCGCTCGTATCAGACAGTCGGCCAGCTCCTCGACGGTCCGCGCGTTCAACAGTTCGTCCGCTGTGGGCACGGCACCGAACTCCCCTCTTCCGTGTCCTGGACCTATGCGGTGTGCAGAACGGTCGCGTGCCGCATCTCGTGGACGTGACCGATCTCGCGGAAGAACTCCTGCGCGCGACCTTCCTCAGGCATCTCCCGCGCCGCCCGCTCGGCAGCCTCCGGCGAGGCCCAGATCAGGAAGTCCATCAGCGATCCGTCGTCGATTCGGGCGAGGTGCGCACCCAGGAAGTCGCTGCCGTAGCGCTCTTCGAGAACTGCCACCATCCGTCCCCGAGCCGCTACCAGGGCATCCGGGTCGGCGGCCTCGAATCGTACGTACTCAATTGTGTTGCTCACGCTCATACTCCAACCAAGTTGTCACGGTTTTAGTGTTCCAATGCCGCGACAAAGTATCACGGTTTAGTGGGTCTGGATCCGTTAGCATTGGACGGGTGATTCGTGACGTGGACGAGATGCCGTGGATCGGGGAAGGTCGCGCACTCGACCTGGCAAACACCGTGATCGTCGGGGCGAGCCGCAGTGAGGACCTCGACTTCTTCACCGATCCCGCGCTGACGGCACGGTGGCGCGAGCGGGTCACGGATCGCCGGATGGCCCGAATACCACTTGACCAGCTCGTCGAGCTCCGCAGTGTCGTGCGAGAGGCTCTCGATGCCGCAGACAAATCGGAGACGTTGTCGCCCCACCTACGTGCACGGATCAACGGGCTGGCCGCCGCTGCGCCATTGGTGCTCGAACTCGACGAGTCCGGCCTCCTCCGCCAAATCGCCAGCGGGGGTCCAGTCGATGCGGAAATAGCACGAGAGACGTTGCAGCTCATAGCCGCACCCGATACGTTCACCGTCCGCCGTTGCCCCGCGCCCAGTTGCGGCATGTTCTTCGTTCCGCGCCGAAGGAATCAGGGCTGGTGCACCGAGCGATGCGGATCCCGTGCCCGATCGACCCGCCGACATCACAGAGGCGGGCGTCCATCCGATGCGACCTAGAGCTACGTCATCGCCCGGACACGACATCTGTCAGACATTCTCTAGCTGTGCGTCTCCGCACGGGCCAGGAAGTCCAGCACTACGGCGTTGAAGACGTCGGGGCGCTCCTCCGCGCACGCATGCCCCGCGCCGGGCAGGATCACCAGCTCCGCACCGGGAATCGAGTGGGCGATCAGCTCGGTGTGCCGGCGCGGGATCGGGTCGCGCTCCCCCACGACCACGACCGTCGGGACCGTGATGGCTGCCAGGTCGTCCGGCGGAATGTGCGGGTGGTGGACCATGAGGCCCAGCAGTTCGCGCTTGTGCGCGAGCGTCTTCGACAGCGGAGCGACCAGCCCGGCCGCGAGCCAGGCGAGGGTCGCGGGAACCCGGAACTTCCATCCCAGCCCGTGCGGATCGAGGTTGGCGCCGTTGACGATCAGCGAGCGCACCCGGTCCGGTCGGCGCAGCGCCAACGTGAGGGCGGTGTTCCCGCCATCGCTGTAGCCGAGGACGTGCGCGCTGTCGATTCCGAGCGCATCGAGCACCGCACAGACGTCGTCGGCGAAGCGGGCGAAGTCGAGCGGACCGTCGCCGCGCGTCGACTCCCCGTGCGCGCGGGTGTCCAGCGCGATCACCCGATAGCGCTCCGCGAAGGCCGGCGCCTGCGCGGCGAAGTAGCCGAGGTTCTCGCTGTTACCGTGCAGGAGGACCAACGCCTCGCCCTCGCCGGACGTCTCGTAGTGCAGGCGCGCCCCGCCCGCTTCGACGAATCCCATCGGGTCAGCTCGGCGGCTGGTGCAGCGACAGCACGTTGCCGTGCGGGTCGTGGAACCACGCGACGCGGGTGCCGTCGGGTGCGGTCCACGCGGCGTACTCGTCCTGGTCCATCCCCTGGTAGCGCAGGAACTCGACACCCTTGCCCCGCAGGTCCTCGACCGCCGCCGACAGGTCCTCGGTGCGCCAACCCAGCACCGTGTAGCCGGTGTCCACCTTCGACTGGACGAGCGTGATGCGCAGTTCGGTGCCGCCTCCGCCGTCGACGACGAGCGCGAACGGGGTCCGCTCGGTGACCGCCAGGCCGAGCGTGTCGACGTAGAACATCGACGACACGTCCAGATCGGTGCTGGCCAGGAACGCTACGAGTTCTCCCGGGAAGGCCATGCAATCCACTGTGCCCCCCGATCGCGGTCCGAGACAAGTGGTCGGTACGTCGTGACCCCGACCACAGACCGCCGCCGGGAGGGGTTACCGTCACAGGAACGGAGGTCGACCATCCAGGAGGAATACGTGACTGCTGCAGGTGCCGAACGGAAGGGTCCGCTCGCGGGCATCCGTGTCGTCGAGTTCGCCGGAATCGGACCGGGCCCGCACGCCGCGACGCTGCTCGCCGACCTCGGCGCCGACGTGGTCCGGGTCCAGCGCGCGGGGCAGATCCCGCCGGAGGGCAAGGTGGGCGACCAGACCGCGCGCAACCGCCGGATCGTCGAGGCCGACCTGAAGAACCCCGAGGACGTCGAGAAGATCCTCGACCTGCTCGGCCGCGCCGACATCCTCATCGAGGGGTTCCGTCCCGGCGTGATGGAGCGCATGGGCCTGGGCCCCGACGTGGTCCTCGAGCGCTGCCCGCGGGTGGTGTACGGCCGCATGACCGGGTGGGGCCAGGAGGGCCCGCTCGCGCACTCGGCCGGCCACGACATCAACTACATCTCGCTGACGGGCGTGCTGCACGCGGTCGGCCGCAAGGGTGAGCGCCCGGTGCCTCCGCTGAACATGGTCGGCGACTTCGGCGGCGGGTCGATGTTCCTGGTGTTCGGCCTGCTCGCGGCCCTCGTCGAGCGGCAGTCGTCGGGCAAGGGCCAGGTGGTCGACGCCGCGATGGTCGACGGCACACTCGCGCTGTCGCACATCATCTGGAACTTCCGCCGCAGCGGCATGTGGTCGGACGAGCGCGGCGTCAACATGCTCGACGGCGGCGCCCCCTACTACGACACCTACGAGACCGCCGACGGCAAGTACATGGCGGTCGGCCCGATCGAGCCCCAGTTCTA
Source organism: Prescottella soli (assembly GCF_040024445.1). Classification (NCBI taxonomy): domain Bacteria; kingdom Bacillati; phylum Actinomycetota; class Actinomycetes; order Mycobacteriales; family Nocardiaceae; genus Rhodococcus; species Rhodococcus (subgen. Prescottella) soli. Next base: position 3,954,009 of record NZ_CP157276.1, on the reverse strand, counting down.
CGCCGAACTACTGAAGGGGCTCGAGCTCGACCCCGCCGAGCTGCCCGGCCAGCACGACGCGGCCCGCTGGCCCGAGCTGCGCCAGATCCTCACCGACCGGTTCCTGAGCAAGACCCGGGACGAGTGGACCAAGATCTTCGACGGCACCGACGCGTGCGCCACGCCGGTCCTGACCTTCGCCGAGGCGCCGCAGGACCCGCACATCGCGGCCCGCGGCGGCATCATCGAGCTCGAGGGCGTCCCGCAGCACGCCCCGGCACCGCGCTTCTCGCGCACGCCCAGCGCGACGCCCGAGCCGCCCGCGCACACCGCGACGGACGTCGACACACTCTGGCGCTGAGCGTCTTCCACGACGGGCCGGACACCACTCGGTGTCCGGCCCGTCGCCGTGTCAGAACACGAGGGCGGGTTCGGCCGGCTCCACGGTGACGCCGAGGGCGTCGTAGGCCGCGGCGACACCAGCCACTGCCCGTCGCAGCTCGTCGGTGGGCCGCGCGTACGGCAGCCGGACGTACCGCTCGAACGCCCCCTCGACGCCGAACCGGGGGCCGGCCGCCAGCACCACGCCGTGGCTGGGGGCGGTCGCCGCCAGCGCCGTCGACACCGGCGCCGGCATCTTCAGCCACAGCGACATGCCGCCGGTCCCGACGGTGGGCACCCAGTCCGGCAGTCGCGCGGACAACTCGTCGAGCAGCACGGCGCGCTGAACGCGCAGCTGTTCGCGTCGTTCCTCGACCGGACCGTCCCCGACGCCGAGCAGGTGCACGGCCGCGAGCTGGTCGATGACGGGTGTGCCGAGGTCGAGCGCGGACCGGGAGCCGACGAGCCGGATGATCAGTTCCGGATCGGCCCGGATCCAGCCGACCCGAAGCCCTCCCCAGTGCGACTTGGATACGGACCCGATGGTCACGACCTCCGAATCCCCCGCGCCGCGGGCGTGGGTCGCGACCGGGGCCGGCGGCGGCGCATCGAGCCACACGTCGACCATCGTCTCGTCGACGACGAGCGTCATCCTGGTGTCGCGCGCGATCCGGGCCAGTTCGGCCCGCCCGGCGTCGTCGAGGCACAGCCCGGTCGGGTTGTGGAAGTCGGGAATGAGGTAGGCCATCCGGGCCGCGGTCTGCCTTGCGGCACTGCGGATTCCGCCCAGGTCCCACGCGCGGGACGCACCGCCCTCGGGGCGCACCGGCACCGGTACCGGACGCCCGCCGACCCGTCGGATCGCCTCGAGCGCGTTCGGGTAGGTGGGATGGTCGACGAGGACCCGGTCTCCGGGCGCGGCGAGCACCCCGAGCAGCAGTCGCAGTGCGTGCTGTGCACCCGACGTCACCATGATCTGCGCCGCCGACGTCTCTAGCCCGCGCGTCCGGTATCGCTCCGCGATCGCCTCCCGCAGCACCGCGATGCCGTGCGGTTCCATCCCGTGCGTGTCGAGGAACGGCGGAAGCGCTTGCAGTGCAGCGCTGTACGCGTCCTGCACCTCCGTCACCGGAGCGACCATCGCGGCGTAGCTCAAATCGACGGCGTCGCCCGCCGAGGACGCCCGCCGCGGAACCGCACCGTGCCCCCGCCCACGTGACGCCGCGGGAACCGTGACCGTGCTGCGTGATCCCTGCCGACTGGACAGGTAGCCCTCCTCCCGCAGCACCGAGTACGCGGTCGTGACCGTGGTCCGGCTGACGCTCAGCTCCGCCGCGAGTTCCCGCTCGCCGGGCAGAGCCGCGCCGAGCGGGAGCCGCCCGTCGTGGACGAGCAGGCGTATCCCGTCGGCCAACGCCCGGTAGGCGGGGCGGCGACCGGCCTCGTCCCGCCACCCACCGAGGTCGCGCGTCACCGCCCGTGCTCCCACCGCATGCATCATCATGCGGTCCAGTATTCGGATTCTGGCCATTTATCTCAAGGCCACTTGCTCGACAGACTGGCCACCATGAGTACCGTGATCACCCTCGCCTGCATGTCCGCACTGGCCGGATTCGTGTACTGGTACATGCCCCGCGACCGGCCACGGAAGCGGTTCCGGCTCGAACAGTTCCGTCCAGCAGCACCTTTGGCGGGAATCTTCGACGAGCACGCACGCCCGGACCGGGCGGTCGGCGATTCCTGCCGAGCCCATGCCAAGGATCAGTCCAGCGAGGAAGTACTGGACTGATCGCGTGTCGATCCGATCCAGGACAAAACGAAGGAAATGAACCGGTCGGTAACTTATCCGCCCGCAAAACCAGGGAGCCGCCGGCAATTCTGCAACCAGTTCTCGCCGCCATTACCACGACGGCGCCTGCCAGGCCGGAATCTCCGAGGCGAATGCATCCGCCTCGAATATTCACTCGAGTCGTCCACGCGCACAGTAGGTTTGAGTCCAAAAAAGTCCGGACGGCCGTCCAACTAACCGCTTGATCGATCAAGCGTCAATTTCGCTTATGCCCGGTTCCAATGGAGTGTTAGGTGGAACGCGTTCCACTCCGAACTGGCGATGAATCACATTCCGAAATCCAGGAGTCTCATCCATGACGAACCGATGGCGTCGGATCGCTCTCACCACGGCTGCCGCCACTGCCGGCAGCATGCTGTTCTTCACCGGTACCGCCACCGCGGAGCCGGCCCCCGCCGGCCCGAACGGCTCCCCGGTCCTCCTCGCCGACGAACCCGTGCCGTCCGGGTTCGCGACCCGCGTCGAGCTGACGATGCCCTCGCAGATCAAGACCGGCATCGCGATCGACCTCAAGGCCCAGACATTCGGCGTCGACGCGAACAAGGGCGTCAACGGCGGCCTGGTCCAGTTCCTCGTCGACGGCGCCCCGGTCGGTGCACAGGTCAAGGCGAGCAGCACCGGCGTCGCGACCCTCAAGTACACCTTCACGGCCCCCGGGACGCCGACCGTGACGGTGCAGTACCTCGGTGGCGGCACGCTCACCGGGGTGACCGAAACGGCGGCGGCGAGCCAGACGGGAGGCACCATCTCGGTCGTCGACCAGGACGTGGCCACCGTCGTGGAGGTCCTGCCGAGCGACACCGTGGTCGAGACCGGCGTACAGGCCACCCTGAAGGCCAAGGTGTCCCTGCAAGCCGGTGACATCCTGCCGATCCGCACCAACGGCAAGGTGAGCTTCTACGACGGCGAAGAGCTGCTGGGTACCGCGACTTCGATCCTCACCGACGGTACGACGAGCATCAAGGCGACCTTCCTGCACGCCGGCACCCGGACCATCACGGCCGCGTTCTCGGGAAACACCGGGTTCGCACCGTCCACCTCCGCCCCGACCCCGCTCGAGGTCAAGCACAAGGATCTGGCCACCAGCACGACCCTGCTGGTGCCGAACAACGGCCGGGCCGGACAGCCCGTCACGCTCAGCGCCACCGTCACCGCGCAGTTGGCGGCCGTCGGCACCGTCCAGTTCCTGTCCGGGACCACCCCGCTCGGGGAGCCGGTGTCGGTGGTCAACGGCCTGGCCACGACCACGCATATCTTCCCCGAGGCAGGTGACCACAGCGTCACGGCGGTGTTCACCGGGACCGGATTCGTCTCCTCGACGTCCGCGCCTGCGCCGCTGAGCATTTCGGCCGCTCAGCCGGGTGACACCACCACCACAGTCACCGCACCCGCCGCCACGATCCCACTCGTACCGGTGACCCTGACCGCGACCGTCGCCCCGGCGCCCTACGGCGGCACCGTCCAGTTCTACGTCGGTGACACCCCCGTCGGCGATCCGGTCCCGGTGGTCAACGGCTTCGCCGCGACCAGCCACTCCTTCACCGCGGCCGGGACGTTCCAGGTGACCGCCCGCTACAGCGGCCACATCGCCGCCAATCCGTCCACATCGGCACCGGTGGCGGTGAACGTCGTCGGCGGCGACGGCGGAAACGGCTCGCTGCAGCTGCCGTCGTTCGGATCGCTCGAACTGCCCTTCGGATCCTGACCGGACCGCCCCACATACTTCGAACACCAAGGAAGGCACCATGACTGACAGGTCCGTCAGGCGCTATCTGACGCCCATGTGCGCCACCGCCATCGCGGCCGGCGTCGTACTGTCGGGGGCCCCTGCCTCGGCAGCGACCACCACGACGCCGTTCACCGCGCAGTGCCGAGCGGCGGCACTGCTCACCGTCGACAAGCCCGCTCAGCACGCGTTCACCGTCGACGCGCCGGCGCGGGTCGAGCCGGGTGAGACGTTCACCTACCGCGTCCAGCCGGCGCCGTCGGCGTACCCGGACAAGGACACCGGCGCCACCACCACCAACGTGTCCCGCATGAAGCTCGACTACCAACTGCCGGAGAACGCCCAGTTCGTCGATGCCAAGGTGGTCCAGGGCAGCAGCATCGGCATCTCCGGGACCCCCGCGAACGTGCTGCTGGTCAACGAGAACGGCGACCCCGATCCGGACGGCACCATTCTTCGTCTGTCCGGGGACAACGAGGTCATCGGCAACAGCCCCAAGGCGGACAAGAAGAGCGTCGGCGGCATCGTCGCCCAGAAGACCAAGGCATACCTGGACGGCACCCCGAGCGCCGACGCCTCGACGTGGTTCCAGCTGCCCGCGATCGACGTCACGCTGACCGCCGGTGCGGGCGGAGAGATCACGCCGAAGCTGCGCACGGCGGGTGGCGCCGCGAATCTGGGGAACGAGGGCAACTACAACACCTTCCTCACCCTGGCCGTCTTCGGTGGCAACCAGTGGGCTCCCACGAGGTGCGTGCCCAAGGACGCCAAGGAGGACTCGGCGCCGCTCAACCGTGGCGGCGGACCGCTCGCCACGATCGCGATCGGTGAACAGACCGGCAACGTGACCGCGACCGAGGTCACCGCACCCGCAACCGCGAAAGCCGGTGAGAATGTGACCCTTTCGGCTACGGTCGCCCCGGCTCCCGGCAGCGGCAACGTCGCCTTCCTGGTCGACAGCGTCGTGGTCGGCGAGGCGCCCGTCGTCGACGGCACCGCGACCTTCACGTATGCGTTCGGCCTCGGCGGGGAGCACAAGGTTTCCGCACGGTACGTCGGCAACGCCGCGTTCCGGCCGTCCCTGTCGGCCGATGCGACGGTGACCGTCGAGGGCGGCGGGTCCGGCAGCGCCGTCGGCTCGGTGGAACTGCCGTCACTCGGATCGCTCGGACTGCCCCTCGGGTCCTGACCCGACACCACGGCACGGGTGACGGCGGGTGGGTCGATGGCGACCCACCCGTCGCCTCGTCGTACCGTGGCCTCGTGAACGAGTCGGGCCCCGAGGTACTACTGGACGGACTGCGCGACGTCCTCGTCGGGCGACTCTCGGACATCGGCCGCCGCTTCTCGACACTGCTCGCCGACACCGTCCCGCACAAGGCGCTGGTGATCTTCACGCGCGAGTGCACCGGACGCCCCCGCAAGGTCGCGGGCGACCCGGAGATCGTCGACCGAGTAACGATCGCCGAATTGGATTCCCTCCGTGCCGATCTCGACCACGGTCAGATCCTGCGAGGGCGAGCCACCATCGCCGGCCGCACGCGTGAGGTGTACGCGATCCTCGACCGCACCGACACGCTGCTCGTGATCGTGCCGACGGGCGCGCTGTCTCGGACGCTGCCCCTCGATGCCGTCCGGTCGATGTTCGGGATCGTGGCCACCGGCATCCAGTTGCAGGTCCAGGGGGCGAGCCCGGCCTACCTGGCGGAGTCCCGCGCCGCATCGGCCGAGCGGGCCCGCACCGTCGCCGAACTCACGGAGGTCCACGCCACGACACTCGAGACGCTGCTCGCGACCCTGCGGTCCGGCGACCTCGACGACACCCGCGCCCGGTCCGCCGCCCGCGAGACCGCGTCCGCCGCCCTCATCGGACTGCGCACCGCGGTCGACACGCATCGCGACTTCGCCGAAGAATCCCTGGTGACGGCGTTCGCGCGACTGCGCGGCGAACTGCGCGGACTGCTGCGGCACCGCGACCTCGAACTGGACCTGGTCGAGCCCGCGGCGGCCGGGCGCGCCGTACCCGGCGAGGTGGCCCACGCCGCCCGGGCCGTGGTTCGGGGTGCGGTCCTCTCGCTGTCCGGGCAGTCCGACGTCTCCCGCATCCGCGTCGCCTGGGCCTGCCCCGAGGGGGAACTGGTCGTCGACGTCCGTGACGACGGCCGTGGCCTCGTCGATCCCGCCGACCTCGACCACCAGCTGCGCCCACGCGTCGAAACACTGTCGGGCACAGTCGAAATCGAATCCACCGCCGGCTGGGGTTCGCGCGTCGTAGCGACCCTGCCGCTGCACGCCCCCACCGCGCCGACCACCCACCACGCCCTCGCCGACCTCGGCCCACGTGAGCTCGAGGTCCTGGGCCATCTGGTCGCGGGGCGGCGCAACCGCGCGATCGCCGAACGGCTCGGGGTCAGCGAGAGCACCGTGAAGTTCCACGTCGCGGGCGTGCTGCGCAAGCTCGACGTCGCGACGCGCGCGGAGGCGGCGGCGCTCGGTGGCGAGGCCGGCATCCGCCCCATCCACTGACCGGCCTGACCGTTCGGCCAGGTTCACCCCGTCTGTCGACCAGTCCCGAGAGCGTCCGACACTGATTAGCCTCGTAGTCGGATGCGCACCTCACCATGTGTGCGCCCGTGCGTTCACGTCGACCGAATGGAGAAACCATGCCGCAGCAGGTACGGGGCGTCATCGCCCGCTCGAAGGATGCGCCCGTCGAACTCGTGAACATCACGATCCCCGATCCCGGACCGGGTGAGGCCGTCGTCGCGATCGCGGCCTGCGGCGTGTGCCACACCGATCTGACCTACCGCGACGGCGGCATCAACGACGAGTTCCCGTTCCTCCTCGGCCACGAGGCCGCGGGCATCGTCGAGGCCGTCGGCGATGGCGTCGACACCGTCGAGGTCGGCGACTTCGTGGTCCTCAACTGGCGCGCGGTGTGCGGAAAGTGTCGCGCCTGCAAGCGCGGTCGCCCGCAGTACTGCTTCGACACGCACAACGCGAAGCAGAAGATGACCCTCGAGGACGGCACCGAACTGACGCCGGCCCTGGGCATCGGCGCATTCGCCGACAAGACCCTGGTCGCGGCGGGCCAGTGCACCAAGGTCGACCCCACCGCCGATCCGGCCGTCGTCGGCCTGCTCGGCTGCGGCGTCATGGCCGGCATGGGTGCCGCGATGAACACCGGCAACGTCACCCGCGGCGACTCGGTGGCCGTCATCGGCTGCGGTGGCGTCGGCGACGCCGCCATCATGGGCTCGCGCCTGGCCGGCGCCAACAAGATCATCGCGATCGACCGGGATCCCAAGAAGCTCGAGTGGGCCGTCGAGCTCGGCGCCACCCACACGATCGACGCCTCGAAGGTCGACGACGTCGTCGAGGCGATCCAGGAGCTCACCGACGGCTTCGGCACCGACGTCGTGGTCGACGCCGTGGGCCGCCCGGAGACGTGGAAGCAGGCGTTCTACGCCCGCGACCTCGCCGGCACCGTCGTTCTGGTCGGCGTCCCGACCCCGGACATGACGCTGGAGATGCCGTTGGTGGACTTCTTCTCGCGCGGTGGTTCGCTCAAGTCGTCGTGGTACGGCGACTGCCTGCCCGAGCGCGACTTCCCGATGCTCGTCGACCTGTACCAGCAGGGCCGTCTGCCGCTCGAGAAGTTCGTGACGGAGCGCATCAAGCTCGAGGAAGTGGAGCAGGCGTTCGAGACCATGCACCACGGCGAGGTGCTGCGTTCGGTGGTGGTCCTGTGAGCGGCGACCTGCGGGTCGACCGGGTCGTCACGTCGGGCACGTTCGAACTCGACGGCGGCACCTGGGACGTCGACAACAACATCTGGCTCGTCGGTGACGACGACGAGGTGCTGGTGATCGACGCCGCGCACACCGCGCAGCCGATCATCGACGCCGTCGGCGGCCGCAAGGTGGTCGGAATCGTGTGCACGCACGGCCACAACGACCACGTGACCGTCGCACCCGAGTTGGCCGAGAAGCTGGACGCCCCGATCTACCTGAACCCGGCCGACGACGTGCTGTGGCAGATGACTCACCCGGGCGTCCGCCACCTGTCACTCGAGGACGGTCAGCGGATCTCGGTGGCGGGCACCGACATCCAGGCCATCCACACCCCCGGCCACTCCCCCGGCTCGACCTGCCTGTACCTGCCCGAGGCGGGCGAGCTGTTCTCCGGAGACACCCTGTTCTCGGGTGGACCGGGTGCCACCGGGCGCTCGTTCTCGGACTTCCCGACGATCATCGGGTCGATCCGCGACAAGCTGTTCGCGCTGCCGGCGGAGACCCGCGTCCACACCGGCCACGGCGACGACACCGCCCTGGGCACCGAGGCGCCGCACCTCGAGGAGTGGATCGCGCGCGGCCACTGATCCCCCCCCCTGACCGAATGTCACATGCGTCCAGTTGGACTGAACGCATGTGACATTCGGCCGTTCAGCGCAGTGAGGCGAGGACGCCTCGGCCTCCATCCCATTCGCCGCGCAAGACCGGCCCGCTCGGTTCGACCCCGAGCGGACGGTGGTGCACCACGACGGTCACCCCGCCGCCGGCGATCACGGTGTCGGTGCCGTCCACGACCACGCGAACATCGGTGACGATCGGCGCCTCGACGCCGGTCACTCCACTCCCTCGAACGCCCGCGGTGTTCTCGACCCGCTGCGGCTCGCCGCCGTCGACGTGCACGAACTGCTCGACCTCACGGCCGCCGCCGTAGATGGTCGCCAGTAGCTGCTGGACGTAGACGGGGTCGGTGGTCGCGTCGTAGACGTAGCGGCGCCCGAGTACCGAATGCTCCATCTCGCCCACGAGCGTTGCCGCGTCGAGCGGAGCCGAACGGTACGTCAGCGGCACCTGGCAGATCTCTCCCGCGGCGTCGCGCACCAGATGCGTCTCGATGCCGACCTCGCCGGCGGGATCGTCGAAGCGGTACGCGCCGACCCGGTCCACAACCGCCGGTGCGCCCGCGCAATAGGACGCTCGCGGCAGCCAGTGCGCGATCAGTTCGGGCTTGGTGGGCGACAGCTGCGCGGCGTACAGAATGGCCATGCGGCCGATCGTAACGTCGCCCGCCGGAGCCGGGCCGCAGTCGTGGCGACGATCTCACTGCGCCGTATCCACCGCAGCCCAGGTCCATGCTCGGGGGCGAGATGGTCTACGGCCACGGCGAGAGTGAGCACCGGCTCCGGCTCGGCGATTCCCGCCTACTCGACGGGGAAGGCCCGCACGGCCCGAACGAGTTGGTGCAGTTGCCGATCCGATTCCTGGCAACGTCCGGTTCGCCGGTCCATCCATGCAGCCACGCGGCCGTCCGGTGGCTCAGCACGGCGGCCGGCTGCCGGCGGGTCACCGCGTGGCAGAGGGCAAGTGTCGTCGGTTCTGGGGATGACAATGATGCTGTGGGCAGTCGGCCTGAGCGCCCATTCTTGGTCCGCCCGCGCGGGAATCCGCTCGCAGCAGGAAGGAATGGGCGGCGAGGCTGGGGCAACACCACGGCCGTCGTGCAACTCCGCACCGCGGCGGTGCGATTCGCGGCGGAATCCCGCGCGAGCAGACGTTCCGCAGCGGTCGATACCACCGGGTGCTGCCGAGGATCTTCGTCGAGGTTGCGACGGTGCAGTAGAAGCCACTTCGGTGTTCGCGCACGAACACGGGTCGGAACCGTAGCCTCTAGGCACGGGCCGACGGGTTCATTCGCCGCCATCGGACAACGTCGCAGGAGTGATCCCGGATATTCGGGGCAATCTGGTCGATTCCGCTGAGGATTGCTCCGGGCCTCCTCTACATTGAGCGAGCACTTCCGGTGCGCAGCAGACGGATCTTTCGCCTGGACGAACGTCCGCCTGGGTCAGTGAACTCGGAAGGCACTTCTCAGCGCGGCGCCGATGCACGGATGGCGGCTCCTTCGAACGACGAGGCGGCGGGTTCCTTTCCTCCGTCGACCCTCGGGATGGGGTGCGGCTCGACGGTAGGGCCTTCCGATCCCGGCGCCGCGATGCGGAATTCGCCTTCCTGCCGAGGGGGACGAGATGAGCAGGTTCGACGCCACGACCGAGCGACCAGTGGGGACCGGTCGGTTGCGGACCGAGATGGCACCCGGTGGTCCCACCCGCGAGGACGGATCCGGCTCTCCACGCGATCCCAGGACCGAACTGTTCCTGCTGGCCGTCACGAGCCTGGTTCACGGTGGGGCTCGCGACGATCGGTATCGCCGGCTCGTCCGACAGCTCGCCGTCAGCGACCCCGAGTGGGCCGCTGGATTCCTGCGCTGGCTGCGGACCGACGCGAACATGCGCTGGGCGGCCCTCGTCGGAGCCGCCGAGTTCACCCGTGCACGGCTCGACGCGGGCGAACACGGGTACAGCCGTCAGGTCGTCGGCAGCGTCCTGCAACGCGCGGACGAACCGGGCGAGATGCTCGCCTACTGGCGCGCCACGTACGGGCGCAAGCTCGCGCAACCGATCAAGCGCGGCGTCGCGGACGCGGTCGCCAGGCTGTACACCGAGCGGGCGCTGCTCAAGTACGACACCCCCGCCCTCGGCTATCGGTTCGGTGACGTCCTCGACCTGGTGCACCCCTCACCGCGGTCCGAGTATCAGGGTGACCTGTTCGAGCACGCGCTGGACCGTCGGCACAGGCGGGACAGGCCGATTCCCCCGAGTCTCGAGTCGGTACGAGCGCGCGCCGACCTGATGGCGGTTCCGCTGTCCGAGCGCCCGCTCCTGCTCACCGCTCCCGACGGCGTCGCGCGCCTCGGGCCGGCGGCGATGACGTGGGAGTCTGTGGCGGACTGGCTGCAGGCGCCGATGGACCGGCAGACGTGGGAAGCCATCATCCCCCGGATGGGATACATGGGGCTGCTGAACAACCTCCGCAACTTCGACGACACCGGGGTGTCGGATGACGTGGCAGCGAAAGTGGCCGACCGACTGCAGGATCCGGAGCAGGTGGCCCGATCACGCCAGCTGCCGCTGCGCTTCCTCTCCGCCCTCGAGTCGGTGGGGTCCCCGCGTTGGTCCGCAGCCCTCGAGCGGGCACTCGAGCTGTCGCTCGACCGTGTCCCGCGACTGCCCGGGCGAACCCTGGTGCTCGTCGACACGGCAGGGTCGACGGCCACGGTCTTCGGTCTTGCGCTCGCGCGGCGCGCCGAACGGGCCGACGTCGTCTCGACCGGCACGGCCGGTGGGGCGCTGTTCCCGATGCGCCCGGGCGAACCCCTGCTGGGTGCGGTCGGCCGCTGGAACCCGACCGGATGCCTCAACAGCGTCGGCACGAACACCGCGTCGGCGGCCGCGGAGTTCTTCGACGGCCACGACCGCGTCGTGATACTGACCGACGCGCACGCCACCGATGCGGCGCCGCACAGTCCCGGTGACGTTGTCCCCGAGCATATTCCGGTGCACACCTTCGATCCGGTGGGCCGTACCGGCGACGGACCGAACCGATTCACGTTCGGGGACCCGACCGACGCCTGCTTCGCCATGCTGCCGATCGTCGAGTCCGGCCGTCGTGCCGCCTGGCCGTGGACCGGCAGGTACTGACCGAAGCCGCTTCTCCCACTGGCTCCGCCCCCGAAACGCCGAATGTCACATGCGCCCAGTCGGACTGGACGCATGTGACATTCGGTCACACGACGGGTGGGTCAGGCCAGGATGTCGCGGCGGACGATGGTCTCGTCACGGCCCGGGCCGACACCGATGCACGACATGAACGCGCCCGACAGCTCCTCGAGCCGCAGCACGTAGTTCTGCGCGTTGACCGGCAGCTCCTCGAAGGTGCGGCACTGCGAGATGTCCTCCGACCAGCCCGGCATCTCTTCGTAGATCGGCTTGGCGTGGTGGATGTCGGTCTGCGTCATCGGCATCTCCTCGACGCGCACCCCGTCCACGTCGTACGCGACGCAGATCGGGATGGTGTCCAGGCTCGACAGCACGTCGAGCTTGGTGAGGAAGTAGTCGGTGATGCCGTTGACGCGGGTCGCGTAGCGGGCGATCACGGCGTCGAACCAGCCGGTGCGGCGGGCACGGCCGGTGGTGACGCCCACTTCGCCGCCCTTGACGGCCAGGTACTCGCCGAACTCGTCGAACAGCTCGGTCGGGAACGGGCCCGAGCCGACGCGGGTGGTGTAGGCCTTGAGGATGCCGAGCACCGTCTTGATCTTGGTGGGGCCGATGCCGGAACCGACCGCGGCACCACCGGACGTCGGGTTGGACGACGTCACGTACGGGTACGTGCCGTGGTCGACGTCGAGCAGCGTGCCCTGGGAGCCCTCGAGCAGGACGGTCTCGCCGCGCTCGAGCGCCAGGTTGAGCTCGAGGCGCGTGTCGGAGATGCGGTGCTTGAAACCGGCTGCCTGCGTGAGCACCTCGTCGACGACCTGCTGCGGGTCGAGGGCCTTGCGGTTGTAGATCTTGACGAGCACCTGGTTCTTGAACTCCAGGGCGGCCTCGACCTTCTGGGTGAGGATCTTCTCGTCCAGGACGTCGGCCACGCGGACGCCGACACGCGCGATCTTGTCCTGGTAGCAGGGTCCGATGCCGCGGCCCGTGGTGCCGATCTTCTTGGCGCCCAGGAAGCGTTCGGTGACCTTGTCGATGGCCACGTGGTACGGCATGATCAGGTGCGCGTCGGCCGAGATCAGCAGGCCCGTCGTGTCGACGTCCCGCTCCTCCAGGCCGGCCAGCTCGTCGAGCAGGACACCCGGATCCACCACGACGCCGTTACCGATCACGTTCTTGACGCCGGGGGTGAGGATGCCCGACGGGATCAGGTGCAGCGCGAACTTGTCGCCGTTCGGCAGGACCACGGTGTGTCCGGCGTTGTTGCCGCCCTGGTACCGAACGACCCACTGCAGGCTTCCGCCAAGTAGATCGGTAGCTTTGCCCTTACCCTCGTCGCCCCACTGGGCACCGATGAGGACGATTGCCGGCATGTCCCTGTCTCCTACGGTCGACGTGCAGTCGTATCCGACTGCATGGTCCTGCCGTGCTGTAGGCAGTGGCCGGAGGCACAGTCTAGCCGAGACCGACCGTCGTCCAGCCGCCCAGCCCTCCGAACCCGCCCGAAACGGACATCCGACCGGTCGACCGTTTGCGACGCCGACCCGGGTTCGGGTAGACATCGGAATGCCCTTGCGCGCGACGGCAGACGTCGCCGCTGCCGTGGCGCGACGACGAGCGTGATCGTCGGAGATCAGCAGCGTCGGATATCAGCAAGGAGTGTCATGACCCCGATAGTGCTCAAGTGCGGCGATGCCCCGTTGCCGCTGGCGCTGCGGTCGCTCGACCTCTTCACCGTCCCCGGGCTCCCCGAGAAGGACCACTTCGACGAGGCCTTCGCCAAGCTGGAGACGGTCGAGAAGCCGCGCCTGGTGGTCGTCGGCGGCGACGCCGCCTTCGCGGCCGCGCTGACCAGGCTGATGCGCACCGATCGCCTGCACATCGAGCTCGCGTACGTCCCCGAGGAGCGGACCGACGCCACCCACGCGTACGGACTTCGAACCGGTTCCAAGGCCGCCGCGATCGCCGTCTCGGGCACCGCCCGGCCGATGCCGCTGATCCGCGACGACGCCGGCATCGCCCTCGTCGGCGAGGCCCGCATCTATGGGTCCGAACACGCCGGCGAACTGACCGGTGAGGCGTACGTCGACAACGAGCGCCTGTTCTCGGGCACCGTTCCCGGCATGCGCATCGTGCCCATTCCCGAGCTTCCGGGCCTGCGCGCCACCGTCGACAAGCGCCGCTGGTTCGGTGGCCACCGATGGCTCACCGGCCGCGCGGTCCAGCTCGGTTCGCCGTCGGCCGTACTGACCCGCGACGGCGTCCGCACACCGCGCGCGGTCAAGCGCTCCACGTTCTACCGACACGACCAGGACTGGCTGCTCGTCTACGGGGCCTGAACCCGACACGCCTGGATACTGGACTCATGTATCCCGATTCACGCACCCGGGCGTCGGCCGTTCGGCCGAGCCCGGTGTTCCTCGGCATCGTCGCGATCGCCGTGCTGGGCGGGGTGCTCGCGTGGCGCGCCACCGGCGAGGCCACGTCGGGCCGGATCGGGGTGTTCCTGCTCGTGGTCGCGGGCTGGGTCGTCACCCTGTGCCTCCACGAGTTCGCGCACGCGGTGGTCGCGTGGCGGAACGGCGACCACGACGTCGTCATCCGCGGTTACCTGACGCTCGATCCGCGCAGGTACACCCAGCCGTTGCTCTCGATCGGGCTGCCCGTGCTGTTCCTCGCGCTCGGTGGCATCGGCCTGCCGGGCGGCGCCGTGTACCTGCGGACCTGGGCGATGCCGCCGCGGGTGCAGACGCGCGTCGCCCTCGCCGGACCGGCGGTCAATGCCGTCACCGCGGTGATCCTGCTGGTGGTGATCCGGCTGTTCGGTGTCGACAGCGATCACCGGGTCTTCTGGTACGGGCTGAGTTTCCTGGCGTTCCTGCAGGTGATGGCCACGATCCTGAATCTGCTGCCGGTTCCCGGCCTCGACGGCTACGGCGCGCTGGAACCGCACCTGAACGCGAGCACGCGCGCGTCGCTCGACAAGATCAAGCCCTACGGGATGCTGCTGCTGATCGCGCTGCTGTTCGTGCCGCAGATCAACACCGCGTTCTTCGACGCGATCTACCGGATCTTCGGGCTCTCCGGTGTCCCCGCCGTCTACGCGGCGTTCGGCAACTACCTCATGCAATTCTGGCGCTGAACGTTCGCGGGAAATCCGCGGGGACGTGACCGCGCCGGCCCCGGCCGGTGCCGTGTCGTGCAGCCGGGGCCGACCGGTCACATGGTATGACCCAAACGCCCCCGCCCGAGCCTGAGCAGCAACATCGCGAGCGTGTGCCCCTCTGGCCCCAGGTCGTCGAAACGCGACAGCACCCTCATTTCTCGGGTGTGCACCAAACGGGTGCCGCCGCCGAGCATGCGCACCTCGCCGATCAGGCGGGAGAGCTCGGTACGCCGCTGGATCGCCGCGAGGATTTGTTCATCCAAGCGGTCGATCTCACCACGGAGTTGCTCGATGTCGACGTCCGGTTGACGGTCGGTCTCGTGTCCCGTCGACATGCTCGATACCTGTGCGCTGGTCATGTCATCAACGCTAGGTAGGCGACCACGCGGGGACGTAGGTAGTTCACTACCCGATCTCGAGCCGGCGGAGCGGCCACCCGCTCGCGCCTTCCATCAGCCCAGGTCGGTGACCCAGCCGTGCAGCTCGTCGGAGCGCAGCGCCGACGCGTGCCGCTTGCGGAGAACCTCGCACACCGGGCCCTGCGTCCCGTTCCCGACCATCCGCCCGTCGACCTCGGTCACCGGCGCAACGCCCGCCGACGTGCCGGTGACGAACACCTCGTCCGCGATGTACAGCTCGGTGAGGTCGACGGTCCGCTCGACGACCGGGATGACCTCCTCGCCGGCGAGGGTGAGCAGCGTACGCCGATTGATGCCGTCGAGGATGTCGCACGACGCGTCGGGGGTGATCAGCGTGCCGCCGCGCACCAGGAAGATGTTCGCTGCGGTCAACTCGCACACGTGCCCGGCGCCGTCGAGGAAGATCGCGTCGTCGTAGCCGGCGTCGATCGCGTCCTGCTTGGCCAGCACCGAGTTGACGTACGCGCCGTTGACCTTGGCCCGCGACGGGATCGCGAAGTCGGGGATGCGGCGCCACGTGCTGGTCTTCAGGCGCATGCCGTCCTGCGGGACGATCGGGACCGCGTCGTAGACGAACATCGACACGGCGGTGCGCAGGCCGCGGACGCGGGTCCCGGGGATCGACTCGTCGACGTGCACGGTGGCGCGCACGAAGACGTCGGACTCGGGGGCGTTGGCCGCGACGAGTTCGGTTGCGGCCGAGACGAACCGCTCGAAACTCCATTCGTCAGCGAAGCGGTCGATGCCGATGATCTTGCACGACTCGACAAGTCGCCGATAGTGATCCGCCAGCCGGAACGCCGTGCGCGCTTCGCCGTCGACGTGGACCGGGAACACCGTGTACACGCTCAGTCCGTACAGGACAGCCGACGTCGCGACACCGAGCGTCGCCTCGTGCGCGGGGACGACTCGGTCGCGGTAGTAGACGTGGGGATGCGGATCAGCCATGGCGCGATCGTAGAGAAGCATCCCCGGACGGGACAGCGGATTTCTCCGCAGTGGTCCCAGTATCCTCGAATGTCGCTCTTGCATCGACGATCTCGGACCCGGTCAAAACCCCCGACAGTCCCCGACGGCCCCGGGTGAGCGCGACGGACCCGACGGCCGCGAACAGCCACAGCACGGCGAGCGGTGCGGCGCCGACCGTGACCAGCACCGCGCACACCCCGGGAACAACGAGCGCGCGTAGGAGCCGCCGCGCAGCCCCCGGAGGGTTCGCCCACGCCGGCTGCAGCCATACCGCCCGCTGCCCGAACGACGCGCCCGAGCCGATCAGGGCCGGCACCACGACGACCGCGCCCGAGACGACGGCGGCGACGAGATTGCCGACCACGAAGCCGTCGGACTTCGCACCGAGGACGTCGAGCACGACATGCACCGCCACCACTGTCGACGCGTACACGAAACCCACCGCGCTGACGTCGACGATCATGCCGATCCAGCGACGCCACACCGTCACCGGGCGCGGGACACCCCGTCCCGCGGCCAACCGTTCGCGGGTGGGCACCAGTCGCATGCCCACTCCGGCCAGCGCGACGCCGAGGACGGCGCCCGCGGTGTTGAGCATCAGGTCGTCGACGTCGGCGATCCGATAGGCACACGGGAAGATCCCCCAGACCGCCGTGTACTGCGTGAGCTCGATCGCCAGCGACACCATCGCCGCGACCACCACGGTCGTGGTGCGCGACCACTCGAACAGGAGCCGTCCGAGGACGCCGAACGGCACGAACAGCACCACGTTGAGCACCACCTGCATCACCGCGGTACTGGTCAGGATGGCGACCAGGCTCATGCCGGCGGTGTCGCGGCGGATGTCCGAGACGAACGTGAACGGCCGCAGCACCGGATCACTCGCGGCGAAGGCCTCGCACCAGGCCGGCGTGAGATCCGGCAGCGGGAACATCGTGAACGCGACGACACCGGCCCCGTAGGTGACCGCGGCGCCGACGAGCGCCATCCGCGCCGCCGACACGCGCCCGAACCGACGGTAGTGCCACACCACGAGCGGCAGCGAGATCGCCGACGACACCGCCAGACCGACCAGCAACGAATACAAGACCTGTTCACGCACGGTACGAGTCCACCACCGCGGGCAGGTGCGCCGCATCCGCTCGGCGGGCGATGTTTCGACGTCCGGACGTCATACCCCGGGATGACCCGCCCCCGAGTGCCGCTCGGGGATCACCCGTTGAGGCGCGCGGTCCGCAGCGCCGACTCCCGCAGCGCCACCCGCAACGACGACGGTTCCAGGGCCTCGATACCCGGCCCCAGCGCGAAGAACTGGTCGAGCGCCACCTCCTCGGCCTCGAGCATCAGATCGACCGTCACCCAACCCTGTTCGTCGGGCTCGGAAGGCGTCACCTTCGCCGCCTCCTCCCCCACCACCGACGGCAGCCGTCGCCACGCGTACGGCGACAGCCGCACCCGGCACGAAAAGCGCAGCAACGCGCGATCGAACTCCGCCTGCGATTCGGCCCACCAGGATGCCAGGTCGAACGATTCGGGACGCCGCGCCGGCTCGTCCAGGAGGTGCGCCGCGTCGATCCGCGACACGCGGTACGACAGCGTCCGGTCCCGGTGCCGCGCAACGAGATACCAGACGCCGGCCTTGGCGACCAGGCCGAGCGGGTCGATCGTGCGCGACGTCTCCCGTGCACCCCTGCGATAACGGATCCGCAGCCGGCGCCCCTCGAGCACCGCCGTCGCGACGGCGGCCAACTCTCCCGTGTCCGACGGCTTCGCGAACCAGCCCGGAGCATCGATGTGCAGGCGCTCGCGCCACAGCAGTGCGCCCGTCCGCAGCGGAAGCGGCAGCGCGCCCAGCAGTTTCGACTCCGCGCGGGCGGTGACGTCGGCCAGGCCCAGATCGTCGGCGAGCCCCGGGATACCCAGCAGCATGAGCGCCGACGTCTCCGCGCCGGTCATCCCACTGAGCTTGGACTGCCAGCCGTCGAGCAGGCGGATGCCGCCACCCGGACCGCTCTCGGTCCACACCGGCACACCCGCGGCCTGCAGTGCGGCGACGTCCCGGTAGACCGTCCGCAGCGAGACCCCCAGCTGGTCGGCCAGGCGCGCGGCCGTGGTGCCGGGACCGCCCTGCAGACGCAGCATCAGGTCGAGGAGTCGGCTCGAGCGCATGTCCGGAGCTTACGGAAAATCACTGACACAAGATGTCAGCGATGCGGCCGCACACTGATGTCATGACAACCTGGCAGGAGTTCACCGAGCAGGCCCCGGCACTGGCCGCGGCCGTCCACGCGCGGCTCACCGCGCACAAGCACCACGTCCTGGCGACGCTGCGCGCCGACGGCTCGCCGCGGGTGAGCGGCACGGAGGTCGAGACCTTCCGCGGACTGCTCGTCCTCGGATCGATGCCCGGCGCGCGGAAGGTCCGGGACCTGCAGCGGGATCCGCGCTACTCGCTGCACTCGAACCCGGGCCACCACACGATGGAGGGCGGCGACGCCAAGATCTCCGGACGCGCACGCGAGCTGACCGGCGCCGAGAAGCAGACGATCCTCGACTCCTACCCGGAGAACCCCGGCGCGGACGCGCACATCTTCGAACTCGGCGTCGACGAGGTGGTGCTGACCACGGTGTCGGAGGATCGCCTGCACGTCGACCTCTGGCGCCCCGGCGCCGACGTCACCAGGACCAGCCGGTGAACGCCCCTGACCTGTCCGGCAAGGTCGCCCTCGTCGCCGGTGCGACCCGAGGCGCCGGCCGGGCCATCGCGGTCGAGCTGGCCCGGGCCGGAGCCACCGTCTACGCGACCGGACGCAGCAGCCGGGCGACCGGGCGTTCGGAGATCGGCCGGCCCGAAACCATCGAGGAGACCGGCGAACTGATCGTCGCCGCCGGCGGTGGCGGCGTGGCGCTGCGCGTCGATCACCTCGAACCGGACCAGGTTCGCGCCCTGGTCGACCGGATCGACTCCGAACACGGTCACCTCGACATCCTGGTCAACGACATCTTCGGCGGCGATCGCTACGCGCAGTTCGGCACCACGCTGTGGGAACACGACCTGGACGGCGGCCTGCGGATGCTGCGGATGGGCATCGACACCCACGCGATCACCAGCCACTTCGCGCTGCCCCTGCTGATCCGCCGACCGGGCGGGCTGGTCGTCGAGATGACCGACGGCACCGCTGAATACAACGTCGCCTACCGGCACCAGGTCGGCTTCTACTATGACCTCGTCAAGGCGGCCGTGCAGCGGATGACCACCGCGCAGGCCCACGAACTGGCCCCGTACGGCGGCGCCGCCGTCGCGGTGACACCGGGCTGGCTGCGGTCGGAGATGATGCTGGAGATCTTCGGCGTCACCGAGGACAACTGGCGCGACGCGCTCGAACGGGAACCGCATTTCGCGATCTCCGAGTCCCCGACGTTCGTCGGCCGGGCGGTCGCGGCGCTGGCCGCGGCGCCGGATGCGGGTGGATACAGCGGCCAGGTCGTCTCCAGCGGGCAACTCGCGCAGCGGTACGGCTTCACCGACGTGGACGGCTCACGACCCGACTCCTGGCGCTACATCGTCGAGGTGCAGGACCGCGACCTGCCCGCGAACACCGACGGCTACCGCTGAGGGTCCACCGACCTCGCGGTGTCACCAGGTGAGGTCCTCCTGGCACCGCGATCCCTCCACGCCGGACTCGACCTGGACGGTGGCGTGGCTGAGGCCGTGCGAGTCCAGCACGGTCTTGGCCGCCGCCAGCACCCGCTGCGAATCGGAATCGGTGGTGAGGTGCACCGTCGCGACGTCCATGCCGGTGGTCAGCGTCCACACGTGCAGGTCGTGGACGTCCGACACCCCGGGCACCGCGCACAGATCGGCGCGGACGGCGTCGACGTCGACGTTGGCCGGTGAGGCCTGCGTGAGGATCCGCAGCGCCGCCCCGGCCAGCTTGAGCGCCCGGGGCACGACCCACAGCGAGATCAGCACACCGACGACGATGTCCGCGTAGGTCCAGTCGAACAGCACCAGTGCGGCACCGGCGATCAGGACACCGACGCTGCCGACCGCGTCGGCGAGCACCTCGAGGTACGCACCGCGCACCGCGAGGGAGTCCTTGGCGTCGCCGCGCAGCATCAGCATGACGACGACGTTCGCCCCCAGGCCGGCGGCGGCGGTCAGCATCAGCGGGACGCCGGGGATCTCGGGGGCGTCGCCGATGCGGCCGATGGCCTCGTACATGACGAACGCGGCGACGCCGAGGAGCAGGACGGCGTTGGCCATAGCGGTCAGGACCTCCGCGCGGTGCCAACCGAAGGTGCGGGCGGCGGCCTTGGATCCCTGCTTCGCGAGCAGCAGCGCCACGAGCCCCATCGACATGCCGACGACGTCGGTGAGCATGTGACCGGCGTCCGCGAGCAGCGCGAGAGAACCGATCGCGAGTCCGACGACCACTTCCAGAACCAGGAACGCGACGAGGATGCCGAGCGCTATCACCATCTTGCGGATGCGCGTGGGCGTCGGCCCCGCCCCGTTCGTGGCTGCGGTGTTGCCGTGGCTGTGCCCGTGACCGGCTCCCATGATCACCCTCCTCGTAAGTCGGGCCCATCATATGCATATATTCGCATATATGAAAAGGTGTCAGAGGTCGGGCCGGTAGGCAGGCTTGGGAACCGTCGGGGGCAGCGTCGCGATCGCGGAGATCCGGCCGAGCCCCGCGACCTGCAACAGATCCACGATCAGGGAGCGAATCTGCGCGAACACGACCGTCGCGGAGATGCCCGCGTTCTCGACCAGTTCGGGCTTCATCCCGGACGAGACCGTCCGCAGCACCCGGGCCGCCTCGGCCTGGTCCGGCTGCTCCCCCGGTTCGGCGAGGATCATCCGCCGCAGCACGTCCAGCGCGTGCGAGAGCTTCTCGATCTCGTCGACCAGACGCGGGTCGAGGATCTCGTCGTCGCGCACCAGCGAGAGCGACCGGCGCGACAGCACGCGGATGTTGCGCATCGCGTTGTCGATCGGGTCGGCCGTCGCCGTGAGCCGGGCCAACCGGGCGCGACTGCCCCAGTACAGCGGCGAGATCCGGCTGATCTCCCGGCCACCCGAGAGGTTGCTGCGCAGGGAATCGATCGCCGACTGCGTCTCGCGCGCCTTGCGCAGCGCCTTCTCGATCGGCTTGGGGTCGTTCTCGATGAGCCCGTCGGCCACGAGTTGCAGCACCTCGCCCGCGGTCGCGAGGATGCCCGCGGCGTCGCGCCGGGCCCGGCGCACGGGATGGGTGGGGACGATCGCGACGACGGCGACACCGACTAGGCCACCGACGAGCGCGTCGACCATCCGCTCGACCCCGGCCACGTCACCGGGCGGCAGCAGCGTCGCCACCAGCACCGCCGACGTGCCGGCCTGCATCGAGAAGATGGGACCCGAACCGATCAGGACCGCGGTGCCCATCGCCAACGTGACGACCAGCGTGATCTGCCAGGCGCCGGTGCCGATGAACGAGATGATCAAGTCGCCGACACCGATTCCGACCGTCACGCCGCAGACCAGTTCCACCGACCGACGCAGCCGGGCGCCCAGCGACAGCCCGAGCGAGACCACCGCCGCGATGGGCGCGAAGAACGGGCGGGTGTGGCCGACGACCGTCGTCGCGACGAACCACGCGATACCGGCGGCCAGACCACACTGCAGAACCGGCAGCGCCGAGACCTTCAGTCGGCGGATTCCCGCCGCGACCCGGTCCCGGCCCGCTGCCGGTCGTGGAACGAAGCGGCTAGCCGAGACCAAGTGCTTCGGCGGCCCGCGGGTCGCTGTCCTCGAGCAGATCCAGGCAGCGCGCGTACTCGTCGTTCTCGCCGATCGCCTGAGCGGCCTTGGCGAGAGCGGCGACGCAACGGAGGAAACCGCGGTTCGGCTCGTGGCTGTACGGGACGGCGCCGAAGCCCTTCCACCCGTTGCGGCGCAGCTGGTCGAGACCGCGGTGGTAGCCGGTGCGCGCGTACGCGTACGCCGTGATGGGCTGCCCCTGCTCGAGCGCCGCCTCCGCCAGGTACGCCCACGCGATCGACGCGGTGGGGTGGTCGGCGGCGACCTGCGCCGGGTCCTCGTGGTTCAGCAGAGCCGACTCCGCCTCCTCGTCACCGGGAAGCAGGGTGGGCTGCGGGCCGAGAAGATCACCGAATGACGTCATGGCGTCCATTGTGCCCGGCGTCGTACGGGGGCCGATAGGCTGCCCACCAGTTGATCCCGCTCCCGCACCGAGAGGCGTCACGTGCCCGACACCGACGACATCCAGCCCAGTCCTACGCCGACCGGCGCCGGCCCGCAGCGCATCGCACCGGCCGCACCGGCCCCCGAGTCGGGTGGCCGCCGCGGCGGCAGGCGCGGCTGGGTCATCGCGTCGACCGTCGCGGTGGTCGGAGTCCTCGCGGCCCTCGGTGTCGCCGGGTTCGTGATCGCCCGCGGCGGGGCGGCGAACGCGACCGAATCGCAGGTCCGCGACGCCGTCGACACCTTCGTGACGGCTCTCGAGTCGGGCGACCTGACCACGCTGCAGTCGTCGACGTGCGGCACCCTGTCCGACTTCTACCGCGACATCCCGCCCGTCGAGTTCGCCGACGTCCACCGTGACGCTGTGGCGGGCGGCAGCATTCCCGTCGTCACGAGCATCGATTCGGTCCAGATCAACGGGGATTCGGCGATCGCCCAAGTCACCGCGCACACGCGGGCGAACCCCTCGGACGTCTCGCCGCGCACGTTCGACCTGTCACACATCGGCGGCGACTGGAAGGTCTGCAACCCCGACTAGGCCTTGAAACACGTTTGCGCACTCACCGCTGTCTCCTGACGGGGAGAAGAGCGGCAAGTGCGCAAACGTGAGTGCGTGCGAGGGAAACCCTCGCCGGACCTCGACTAAGCGGAGACCGAGCGGCCCGCGGACTTGAGGTCGTTGCAGGCCTCGATGACGCGAGCGGTCATGCCGGCCTCGGCCTTCTTGAGGTAGCTGCGCGGGTCGTAGACCTTCTTGTTGCCGACCTCGCCGTCGACCTTGAGGACGCCGTCGTAGTTGGAGAACATGTGGCCGACGATCGGACGCGAGAACGCGTACTGGGTGTCGGTGTCGACGTTCATCTTCACGACGCCGTAGCGCAGCGAGTCCTCGATCTCCGACTTCAGCGAGCCCGAGCCGCCGTGGAAGACGAAGTCGAACGGCTGGGAGCCGGCGGCCAGGCCGAGCTTGGCGGTCGCGGCCTCCTGGCCCTCCTTGAGCACCTCCGGCTTGAGGACGACGTTGCCCGGCTTGTAGACGCCGTGGACGTTGCCGAACGTCGCGGCCAGCAGGTACTTGCCGTTCTCGCCGACACCGAGCGCGTCGACGGTCTTCTCGAAGTCCTCGCGCGACGTGTACAGCTTGTCGTTGATCTCGGCCTCGACGCCGTCCTCTTCACCGCCGACGACGCCGATCTCGACCTCGAGGATGATGTTCGCGGCCTTCGACAGCTTCAGCAGCTCCTGCGCGATCGCGAGGTTCTCGTCGATCGGCACGGCCGAGCCGTCCCACATGTGCGACTGGAACAGCGGGTTCCGGCCGGCGTTCACGCGCTCCTGCGAGATCGCGAGCAGCGGGCGGACGAAGGTGTCCAGCTTGTCCTTGGGGCAGTGGTCGGTGTGCAGCGCGATCGTGACGTCGTACTTGGCTGCGACGACGTGCGCGAACTCGGCGAGCGCGACCGCACCGGTCACCATGTCCTTGACACCCAGGCCCGAACCGAACTCGGCGCCGCCGGTCGAGAACTGGATGATGCCGTCGCTGCCGGCGTCCGCGAAGCCCTTGATGGCCGCGTTGATCGTCTCCGACGACGTGCAGTTGATGGCGGGGAAGGCGAAGGAGTGCTCCTTGGCCCGACCGAGCATCTCGGCGTAGACCTCGGGAGTTGCGATAGGCACGGCGGCTGTCCTCCATGTGACGGGTTCGGGCGCGGCCGATTTTCACGGCACGCGGGTTGTCTATGCAGTATGGCAACCCGGGCGCGCTGCCGCCTCCCCTGGTGTCGGCTCGGTGTCGGCTGGCTGTCGGCTCGCCGGACCCGGTGGACTCAGCGGGCTCTCAGCGGCCGCCGGTAGTCTGGTGCGCGTGAATGTGCTGGCAGCCTCGGAGTCCGTGACCACGAATCTCGCTTTGCTGCCGGGATTCCTCGATCCAGTCAACCTGCTGAACTCGTTCGGCGCGTGGGTGCTGATCGGACTCCTCGTCGTCGTCTTCATCGAGTCGGGTCTGCTGTTCCCGCTCCTTCCGGGCGATTCGCTGCTGTTCACCGCCGGTCTGATCGCGGCGTCCAAGTCCGCGGAGGTCGAGCCCTTCGCCCCGCTGTGGGTGCTGATGGTGACCATCCCGATCGCTGCGGTCCTCGGCGACCAGGTGGGCTACTTCATCGGTGTGAAGGGTGGTGCGTCGCTGTTCAAGTCGAACGACGCCAAGCTCTTCAAGAAGAGCTACATCGACGAATCCCAGGCGTTCTTCACGAAGCACGGCCCCATCACGATCTTCCTGGCCCGCTTCGTACCGATCGTCCGTACGTACGCGCCGCTGGTCGCCGGTGCGTCGAAGATGAAGTACTCCGTCTTCATCACCTACAACATCATCGGCGGCGTCGTGTGGGGTGCCGGCGTGACGCTGCTCGGTTACTTCCTCGGCCAGATCCAGTTCATCGCCGACAACATCGACCTGATCTTCATCCTCATCGTCCTGGTCTCGGTGATCCCGATCATCGTCGAGGTCGGCAAGCGCTACCTCGCCTCGCGTAAGTCGGGCGGGACCGCGATCGCCGACGGCGCCGAGACCGTCACCACGCCGAACGATCCGACCGTTTGACGACGACCCTCGCGGCCGGAACCTTCGGGCCGCTCGAGTCCGCCGGCCCCGCGCTCGTGTGGCTGGTGGTGCTCACCTTCGTCTTCTTCGAGTGCGCGCTGATCGTCGGACTGTTCCTGCCCGGCGACTCGATGCTCGTCACTGCGGGGATCGTCATGGCCGCCCACGAGGCGGGCCCTGGCCACACGTGGGCGCTGGCGGCGGGCGCGATGGGCGCCGCCGTCGCGGGCAACCAGGTGGGGTACGCGATCGGCAGGCGCGGCGGCCACCACCTCGTCGCCCGCCGCAACGGCAAGTACGTCAACACGGAGAACCTCCACAAGGTCAACGGCCTGCTCGATCGACACGGATTCTGGGCAGTCCTGGTGGCGCGCTGGATTCCGTGGGTCCGCACGCTGTGCCCGATGGTCGCAGGGGCCGCGGAGATGGACCACCGCCGCTTCACGATCGCAAGCACCATCGGCGCCGTCGTGTGGGCTCCGGTCCTGCTCCTCGTCGGCTTCTACTGCGGATCACTGCTCGAGCGAGTGCCGTGGGTGATGCCCGTCGTGCTCGGGGGCATGGTGACGGCGTTGGTGGTCGGTACCGTGCTGGGCCTGCGGAGCTATCGCCGCGAGATGGCGAGGCCGGCGCAGGACGTCCTCGTCGACGAGATGGTCGACTGACCGCCCGTCACCGACGCTTCGGATAGCCCGCCGCCGACACCAGGTAGGCGGACTCCATCAGCAGCCAGCCGCTGAGCTGTACCGACAGGTCGCGCTCCGCGATCTCGGACGACCGCACCGACCCGCCGGAGACGCTCGCGATCTCCCCGCCCAGCCCGGGCAGCTGCGCGGGCAGGCTCCAGTCCCGCCCGAACAGCGGCAGCTCCTCGACCTGCAGCCGGTTCTCCCATGCCGCCTCGGCCGAGCCGAGCACCAGTTGCGCCGCGATCCGTCGCGCCCGCACGTCCTCCGGGGCGTCGCCGGGCAACCTCAACGCGACGAGAGCGAGATGCCGGGCGAGCAGGCCGTTGAACAATCCGCCGTCGCCGCCGCCACCGCCGCGGATGACGCCGCCCTTCGCGAGCCGCTCGTCGACGGCGTCGACCAGGCGATGCACCCGCAGGCGGTGCCGCTCGGCGCCCATCCGGACCGCGAGCTCCGTCTCGAGCGCGAGCACCACGCCCTGGCAGTACGTGTAGATGTTGCGTTCGACGGTCCCGTCCCGCCGGATGCCGTCGAAGATGAGGCCGGTCTCCGGGTCGCGGAGGGTGTCGTCGATCCAGTCCGCCATGGCCTGTGCGCGCCACAGCCGCCCGATCCGCGCCAGCACGACGCCCGCCGGACCGTTCGCCGGGGTGTTGAAGAAGTCCGAATGCCTGCGCCACGGGATGCCGCCGCCCGAGTCCGGCGACCACGCGTCGAACAGCTCGGCCTCGAGGGCCGCGAGCGCCTTGCGGTTACCGATCAGCTGCATCCGTTCGGCCCGCTCGAGCGCCATCCCGAGCCACGCCATGTCGTCGTAGTAGTTGTTGGTCCAGCCCGAGATGTTGCGGAACCGGTGGCCGCGAATGAGTTTCACGAGCCGTCGGCGTCGTTTCGCGGTCGGGTTCCGTTCGGCGGCGTCCACGGTGCAGTTGATGAGATTCGCCTGCCACCAGTAGTGCCAGTTCACGAACACCCGCTCCCGCCGCACCGCGGGCCAGGCGACAACTGCCATGGCAGTGCCGGGCATCCCCCAGACGCGGCGAATGTGCCGAGTGATCACCGCGTTCTCGGCGGCATCCGCTCGGGCAGACCATTCGCGCTGCATGCCTACCGATCTTGCCTGGGTGCGGAGTCTTCCGCTACCAAGCGCGGCCGAGATCGGCGTGTTGCCGCACCCAGGCGTGCATCGCGATCCCCGCCGCCACGCCCGCATTGATGCTGCGGGTGGACCCGAACTGGGCGATCGACACCGTCATCGACGCGACCGCATGGCCCTGTTCGGTCACGCCCGGTCCCTCCTGTCCGAACAGCAGGAGGCAGTCGCGCGGCAGGTCCACCGTCTCGATCGGGACCGAGCCCGGGGTGTTGTCGACGGCGACGACCGTCAGCCCGTTCTCGCGGGCGAACTCCGCGAGCTCGTCGAGGTCGGCGTGATGCACCAGGTGCTGGTAGCGGTCGGTGACCATGGCACCGCGTCGGTTCCAGCGACGGCGCCCCACGATGTGCACCGCGGCCGCCGCGAACGCGTTCGCCGTCCGCACCACCGTGCCGATGTTCGAGTCGTGGCCGAAGTTCTCGATCGCGACGTGCAGCGGGTGCCGGCGGCCGTCGATGTCGGCGACGATCGCCTCCCGCGTCCAGTAGCGGTACGCGTCGACGACGTTGCGCCGGTCCCCCTCCGCCAGGAGTTGCGGGTCGTAGCGCGGATCGTCGGGCAGCGGCGTGCCGTGCTCCTCGGCCCACGGTCCGACGCCGTACGGGTGCTCGCCCCATTCGGTGGGGCCGGGGGCGTCGACGGCGTCCGCGTGGTCCACGTCGGCGACGTCGTCCCGGGGCGGCGTATGCATCTTCGGGTCGCTCACCGCGTCGACCCCCGCATCGGTCCCGGAGCCACAGCCCATTCCTCCACATTCACACGCCGACAGGTCGACGCTGAACTCTAGTCGCCGGAGGCTCCGCCGAATCCTGGGGCGTGCGGAGTCACGTCAGTGTCGGGATCGCTGTGCGGGGGTCACTACTGATCGCCTCGAGGTCTGCGCGGAGCAAGGTAGCGCGCTCGGGGACGTCCGGGAGGGCCTTATCGGCGAGCGCCCGAGCGAGGTCGAGATCGCCGGCGAGACCCGCGACGCGCGCCCACTTCGGAATCTGCGCGGCGTGGACGCCGAGTCCCCCGTGAACTCACGGGATCGGGACGAGTGAACAACCTCGACGACGTGCGCCACAGGATGCGCCAACCGACGGGCGACATCGCCCCTTCTGACGAAGCCTTCCCGCCTGAGCAGCGGATAGAAACGACTCCGCAATGCGGCGACGGTTGCAGTCTTCTCCACCGTCGCGGCCTAAGAGGCCCGCCCGCCGCTGCGGCTGAGCAGCCGGTTGGTGGTTCGGGCGAGCCACGCCGGGGTGACGCCGGCGACCGCCGCGAGCGCCCGAGCCTGCACGCCCACCGGGAAGTGCACCTTCGGGATGCGGCCCCGGTGCTCGGTCGCCGCGACGATCGCGTCCGCCACGTCCTGCGCGGTGAGGCGGATACCGAGCGAGCGGGTGCTGCCCGTCGACATGCCCCGGACCATCCCGGTCCGCACGAACAGCGGCCACATGTCGATCACCCGGATGTCGTCGGCTGCCCACTCCAGATCGAGCGCCTCGGTCAGTCCGCGCACCGCGAACTTGGTCGCGCCGTACGTCGCCAGTTCGGGCTGGCCGTAGATCGCCGACGCCGACCCCAGGTTCACCACCTGCGCCCCCGGCGTCTCCTTCAGGTAGAGGAACGCCGCGAGCAGGCCGTTGATCGTGCCGCCCACGTTGATGTCGAGCATCCGTCTGTGGGCGTCGGCCGGGATGTCCTCGAAGCGACCCGACGACAGCACGCCGGCGTTGTTGACCAGGACGTCGAGTCGGCCGCCGGACGCGAACTCCGCCAGCCTCGTGTGCCACTGGTCGAGGTCGGTGACATCCAGCAGGCCGGTCCGCACCCGTCCGCCGCGGGCGACGATCTCCTCGCGCAGCGACTCGAGGCCCTCCTCGTCGACGTCGTGGGCACCGACGACGCAGCCGCGGCGGGCGAAGGCCAGCGCGGTTGCGCGGCCGATCCCCGCGGCCGCGCCGGTGATGAACACAGTGGATCCGGGTGTCAGCGCCATGCCGGTCAGGCTAGGCCCCGGGTGACCTTTCCGGCGGCGTTCGGCGGCACCTCGACGGCGTCCGCCCGCGGCACGGTGAATGTCGCGGCCACCGACAGGATCGCGACCGCGAAGCACGCGAGCGTGTACCACAGGTTCCCGATCGGGTCACCGTTGTCGGTCACGCCGTCGACGGCGCCGAAGAAGTCCGGCAACGCCGTCGCCCACAGCACGGCCATCACCGCGATGTACACGACGCCATAGATCCGGACGAAGTCGTTCGAGTAGGCGGGGACGTCGGACGTTCCCGCGCGCAACCGCGACCACTGCTTGAGCAGGAGCGGAATCGCGACGACCGTGACGGCGACGAGTTCGGCCGCATAGAGGACTCCTCGGGCCGTGTCGCTGCCCATCCCGAAGACCGTCGCCGGGAGCGGCAGGACGAACACGCCGACGGACGCGGTGAGACCGATAACGACTGTGCGCCAGACCAACTCGAGCCCGGAGAAGTGCCGGCCCCGATCGACGTAGCGGCCGACGAAGAACTGGACGCACAGCGCCAGCGACATCGGCCACAGCGCGGCGAACACCACGACGCTCGGCAGCGGCACCGAATCGAAGAACGGCTGGTTGACCTTGTTGTCGAGCGTCCACTCCCACCACCTCAGCTGCGGCCCGAGCTGGTCGAAGATCTCGTAGAACGCGTGGTGGACGAAGCCGACACACACCGCACCGAGAAACACCCCGTAGCGCCGGAACACGCCGAGCATCCGAACGATCTCGAACGCGAGCGTCGCCATCAACGGATAGATCGCGACGATGTACAGCGGGAGGCGACCCCACAGGAAATCCACGGTGAACACGTTGTGCGCGAACATCGTGCCCAGGTAGTCCTCGGTGCCGAACGCGGCCGGGAAGTAGATCGGCGGTTCGATCACGAACAGGAATGCGGTGGCGCCGAACCACAGAACGAGGTTGGTGGGGTCGCCGTGGCGGCGCAACCGCACAATCGCGTAGACGAGCGCGAGCACCGCGCCCAGCACGATCGTGACCTCGAGGACCGGCAGCGTCAAGTTCTCCAACGCGAACGGACTGCGGACCTCCAACAGTCCCCCGGCCTCGTCGCACGAGAAGCCGAGCCTGGTGGCCAGGACCTCGAACGTGGGCGAACAGTGATCCGACATCAGTTCACCCCCGACGACACCGGCTCGGCCGTGTACCAGCGGGTGCAGTCGTAGCCGGCGTCATAGCGCGTGAACCACGCGTCGGCGAGGACCGGCAGCTTCTCGTGGGTCGGGTTGTGCCCGGGCATCTGGCTGCGGACGGCGCCGCGCAGCGCGGTGAGCTGCTCGCCGATCGGGAGACCGTCGAACGCACGCGGCATCGGCCCCTTGGTCAGGTATGGAGCGAAGGCGGTGAGCACCCTCTGCTTGGCCCGGTGCCGGGCGAACATCGACAGCGAGTCGACCTTCCGCTCGGACAGCGGAACGTGCTGGTTGAAGCCGGCGCACGCGATCCGGATCGACTTCATCACGTGCGCGAAGACCGACGCCGCCATCCGCATCCGGTACAGCTCGTTGCCGACGACCGAGTTGTAGATGACCAGCGCCGAGCTGCGGTGCTCGACCTCCTCGACGAAGTGCCAGAGGAACAGCGACGCGACACGGTCGTCGCCCGGGCGGAACAGCGTCGCCTCGTTGTCGAGCATGAGCTTGAACACCGGCGTGAACGTGGCCTCGAGGTCGGCGGTGTACGCGAGTCGGTAGTCGATCGAGGTGCGCTCGGTCAGCAGGTCGAACTCGCCGATCACCGCGTCGAGCGTGTTCTGCAGGCCCGGGTAGCTCCGGATCAGCCCGTTCACGTGCTGGCGGTGCGCGGTCGAGTGGTGGCCCTCCTGCCGCATGAACGCGACCGCCTCCTCCGCGACCTCGGGGTCGGTGATGAGGGGCTTGGCCTGCAGGATCAGCTTCACGATCATCTTCTCGAAGCCGATGGCCAGGAACGACACCGCGTTCGACATGCTCGACCAGGCCGGGTTGTCGGGGTTCCACAGGAACGGGACGTCCCCGTCGTCGAACCCGAAGTCCATCTTCCGGGGCTTGAGATCCGTCATGCGCACTACCTCGTTCGTCGTCGGTGCGGGCCCGTCCGGGCAGGCGGGGGCCACGATCGCCGTCATCATACGATCGAGTATTCGTTTGTATGATTGGTTTCGACGAAACTGCCGCCACCTGCGCGGGAACCTGCCGCACGGCTGGTACGGTCCGCCCGTGGCACGCAGACGCGGATGGGGCGGCAAGCCGCCGGTCGACGACGAGGAGGCCGCGCGGCGGATCGTCGCGGCCGCGGTGGAGACGATCGCCCGCACCGGATCGGCGGTCAGCATCGCGGACGTCGCCGAATCCCTGGGCGTGATCCGGCAGACGGTGTACCGCTACTTCCCCAGCGCCGACGAGCTCATGCGGGCGTCCGCGATCGCGTCGGTCGGCGCATTCCTCGACCGGCTCACCGAACACGTGCAGGGCCTCGACAACCCCGCGGACGCCCTGGTCGAGGGCGTGATCTACACGCTCGACGACGTCCGCCGCACCCCGCACCTGGGCATCATGCTGGGCACGCCGTCCCACACCGACGGGATCACGTCGGAGGAGGCACAGGCCTTCGGCATGACCATGATCCGACGTTTCGACGTCGACTGGGAGCGGCACGGCTACGACGACACCGCGCTGAGCGAACTCGTCGAGCACCTGCTGCGGACGATGCAGTCGTTCTTCGTCTCCCCCGGCAGCCCGCAGCGCACCGACGTCGAACTACGCCGCTACCTGCGACGATGGCTCGCGCCGGCGATCGTCGCGCAGCCCGGATACACCTCGGCCGCGTCAGCAACGGGCGACTAGGCTGGGTGGCGTCACGAGAAGAATGCCATGAATCATCCCCGCATCGTCCGCACCGTCTGCTTCATCACCGTCAGCTACGTCATCGTTCTCGCGATCTGGCTGGGATGGCTGATCGAGCACACCCCTGAGGGCACCATCCCGTACCAGGTCGGCGGGTTGCTCGCCGCCTACGGCTCCGCGCTCGGGCTCGGCATGATGTGGGCCGACCGCCCCACCCACGCCGAACGCAAGCTCGCCAAGCACGGCATCGAGGGATGGGCGCGGATCCGCCGCACGCAACGGATCCGGCGCACGGTCGACAACGGCGAACTCACCGAACTGGACCTCGACCTCACCGTGCCGGGCTCGGAGTCGTACAAGGGCCGCGTCCTCTACGAGGTGCTGCCCGAGAACCGGTCGCGGTTCGTCGCCGGCGAGACCATCTCGATCCGGGTCGACCCACGTAACCGCGACCGAATCCTGATCTGCCCCTAGCCGTTCCGCTTCTTCGCGCCGCTTCCGAGCGCGATCATCCCCTCCACCAGCAGCAGCTGCGCGGCCGCGTACGACGCCAGGATGGCCCCCTCCGCCGCGGCGCGCGACTTCTCCCCACGCAGGAACAGCTTGCGGACGACGATCGTCCCGTCCGAGGCCGTGAAGAGCAGTCCGCCGAGGCCGAGCCAACTGCGCCGGTCGCGCCGGTTCGGCATCGGCAGCCCCGCGACGTCGGCCGCACCGGGCGCCAGCGCGGGATCGGCCGCGAGGGTCGCGGTGGTGCCGAGCAGCGCGCCGTAGCCGGTGAGCGTCTTCGCGACCGTCGGCGCCTTGGCGTGCAATAGGCCCGACGCCCCCGCCCACGCGCCGAGTCGGGGCAGCGCGGCGGCCAGTCGCGGACGAGCGCCGCGCCGGACGAGAAGCGACGAGTACGCCACCTGCATGACGCCGAACGAGGTCGCGCCACGCTTCAGCCGGGCGTCGACGTCGGGGTCGATCATGAACACATCGCCGACGGTGGCGGCTGCGAGGCCGGCGACGAGCAGCGCGGTGTCGGCGGTGTCGAGGTCGTCGCGACGCCGGAGCACGCGGGTCGCGAGGGCCGGCGCGATGAGCGGCTTGGCGACCTGCTGGATCCGCTCGCGCCCGGTGACCGCGCCGTAGACCGTCGCGGCGGTCGCGCCGACGAACACCGCGTGCTCGAGTCCCCACTTCTTGATGCTCGCGAATGCCATGCCCAACTCCCTCGTGTCCGATTCGGCACGACGGTACCGCCACAGCCCGCCGCACCCCGCGTTTCGCGTGCTCGGGCGCGCCCGGACCGACCGCCCGGATCGACAAGAGTGCAGGACGCAGGGGTTTACATAGATAGTTAGCTTATGTAATTATTGGTTCCCATGAGTTCGACCGACCCACAGTTCCGCGATCTACTCGTCGACCTGGTGAGCAACGCCCACCGCTTCACTCGCCTCGCGTCGACGCTCGGCACCGACGACCACCCCCGGTCGTGGATGCGGGCGCTGTCACTGCTCGAGGAACAGGGCCCACTTCGGGTCAGCACCTTCGCCCGGCTCGACTCCTCGTCGCAGCCGTCCGCGACGGCGCTGCTCAAGAAGCTGGGCCAGGAGGGCTTCGTCTCGCGGGAACAGGACCCCGACGACTGCCGCGCCGTCCTCGTCGGCATCACCGACAGGGGGCGGGGGTGGCTCGCCGAAGGCCGACGAAACCTCGCCGACGTCCTCACACCGCACTTCGCGCACCTCGAACCCGAGCAGATCGCGTTGCTCGCAGAGGGACTCGGCGAACTCCGGGCGATCATCCGCGCCGCCGCGGCGGACCGCTGACCACGACGACATCATCAAGGAGGGATACGTGAGCACGACGACCGCCGCAGCCACCAGCACGAAACCCAGCATCCTGCAGCAACCGAAAGCGGTGTGGGCCGTCGCCTTCGCCAGCATCATCGCGTTCATGGGCATCGGCCTCGTGGACCCGATCCTCAAGCCGATCGCCGAACAGCTCGACGCCAGCCCGTCCCAGGTGTCGCTGCTGTTCACCAGCTACATGCTGGTCACGGGCGTCGCGATGCTCTTCACCGGCATGATCTCGAGCCGCATCGGCGCGAAAAAGACCCTGCTCTGGGGCCTGGCGATCATCGTGGTGTTCGCGGCCGCCGCCGGCGCGTCGAGCACGATCGACCAGATCGTCGGCTTCCGCGCCGGCTGGGGTCTGGGCAACGCACTGTTCATCGCGACCGCGCTCGCCGCGATCGTCGGCGCCGCCAGCGGCGGTGTGGCCCGCGCGATCATCCTGTACGAGGCGGCGCTCGGCATCGGCATCGCCGTGGGCCCGCTCGTCGGCGGAGTCCTGGGCAACATCAGCTGGCGCGCACCGTTCTTCGGCGTCGCGACGCTCATGGCCCTCGCGTTCATCCTCATCA
Source organism: Prescottella soli (assembly GCF_040024445.1). Lineage (NCBI taxonomy): Bacteria > Bacillati > Actinomycetota > Actinomycetes > Mycobacteriales > Nocardiaceae > Rhodococcus > Rhodococcus (subgen. Prescottella) soli. Next base: position 3,919,977 of record NZ_CP157276.1, on the reverse strand, counting down.
CCGTGATGCTGCCGAAGGCTCCCAAGCCGCAGCACCGCACATCGCTCGCCGCCCCGTTCCAGGCGCTGCGCCACCGCGGCCTGCTGACCGTCGCGATCACCGCGCTGCTGTACAACTACGGCTTCTTCACGCTGCTGGCGTACACCCCGTTCCCTCTCGACATGGGCACGTACTCGATCGGTTTCATCTTCTTCGGCTGGGGCCTGATGCTGGCGATCTCGTCGGTGTTCCTCGCCCCGCGCCTGCAGCGCGCCTTCGGCACGCTGCCGATGATGATCGCGGCGCTGACGCTGTTCGCTCTCGACCTGGGCGCGATGGCGCTGTTCACCGAGTCCAAGCCCGTGCTCGTCGTGTGCGTTGTCCTCGCGGGTCTGTTCCTCGGCGTCAACAACACGCTCATCACCGAGACGGTGATGATCTCGGCGCCGGTCGAGCGATCGACCGCGTCGGCCGCATACAGCTTCGTCCGGTTCGTCGGCGGCGCCGCCGCCCCGTACGTCGCGGGCAAGCTCGGCGAGCACAACGTCCACCTGCCGTTCTGGGTGGGCGCGGCGTGCACCGTCGCCGGCATCCTCGTGCTCGCCACGGGCCGGAAGGTGTTGGCACACGTCGACGACCACGATCCGGAGCCGCACAGCGTCGACGAGGCCGTCGCGGTTACCGTCGGCGACGCGGACTGACGCCCTCCCTCTCCCGCTTTGCGCACTTATCGGTGATCTCCCCGAGGTCCGACCACCGATAAGTGCGCAAAGCGCTGTCCGGGGTGGGTCAGTTGGCGGGGGTGTGGACCAGGTCGATGTACTCCTGCGGCAGCTCGTCGAACGAGAGCTTGGTGACGCTCGACGGCCCCGAGTGGTACGAGTCCTCACCCTGGATCAGGCCGTCCTCGTCCACCGGCCACAGGATCAGCTGCCGGAACGCGACGAGGTAGTCGGCCGACTCGTCGTCGACGGGGATCCCGATCTGCGCGGCGTACGAGCCCGGGTAGATCTGCTTCAGGAAACCCTCGGTGACCAGGCAGTGGTCGTCGACGACGAGGCGGTCGAGCTCGTACTCGAGGATGTTGGTGCGCGTCGCGAGGAAGTCGATGTAGTACGTCTTCACCACCTCGGTGCCCTTGGGGCCGACGTCCTGGCCGCCGTTCCAGAAGTGGTAGTCGGGGGTGGGACCGAGCGTGGCCATGAGGCGGTCGAGGTCCGGTGCGGCCTCCGCCTTCATGTGCTCGATCACCGCGCCGAGAACAACGCGGTGGCGGGCGTTGGTGGTGGTGGCGAGGCGCTGCTCGAGCAGTTCCCACGTGCGGCTGGGGTCGATGACGGCCATGTGCGAATTCCTTTCCGGTGAAACGAACTTCGCACCAATAGTGACCCAGGTCACGGCTGTCGGTCACCCGACGAGCGTCGGACGATTCGGGTCGGGTCCCCGACGCGTGTCGGATCCTCAGTACCCGGCGCCGAACACCTCCGACGCCGCCAGGTCCGTCGACGACAACGCCATCCGACGGATCATCAGCACCAGCGTCGCCATGAAGCGGTCCATCGAATCCTCCAGGTCCCAGCCCATCTCGGACTCGAGTCGCGCGAGCCGGGCGGCGACGGTGCCGTGGTGGACGTGCAGTTCGGCGGCGGTTCGTCGCAGCGAACCGAACACGCAGAACGCCTCGAGCGTCGCCACCTCCTGGGCCCCGGTCACCGATGCGGCGATCGCGTTGATCCGCGCGACGTCCCGATCGTGGAGGAGGCGTTCGAGCGGCAGCTCGGCGAGCAGTTCGAGCGAACTGAGCCGCCCGTACGCGACCGCGCGTCGGCCGTAGCCGGTCGACGACGCGAACCGCAGCGCCCGACGCGCCTGCTTCCACGACGTGGGCGCCGCATACACACTCAGGCGTTCGCCGATCCCCACCCACGGGCCGCGATCGCCGCTCGGAGTCGTCGGACGCGGGTGTTCGGCCACGATCGCACCGTGCAGGTCGTCGGCGAGCATGCGGTTGTCCACCCCGTCCTGCAGGAGCACCGCGGTCAGGCTGCCGACCGCAACCGAGTGGACCAGCCGCCCCGAACACGTTCGCGAGATCAGTTCGACCGCAGCCACACTCGACGCTGACGACACCGCCAGCACCCGGATCTCCCGCGCCGGGTCCAGCCCCAGCAGCCCCACCGCGCGGACCCGATCCTCGCGGCGCTCCTTGTCCGAGAGCACCACCTCGAGCAGGGCGGGATCGCCCAAGCGCAACTCGTCCGTCGGTGCCGACCGCGCGGCGGCCACCCGGAGCGTGTGGCGGAGCCGGTCCAGCAGCACCGAGTCGAGTGGGCGTTCGGCACCGCCCCGCTCGAGCCACACCTCCGGTTCCCGACGGACCGCGCCCGCAGGGCCGGCCTCGTCGAGCGGATCCCCCAGCGCGTCGTATCGGATCACGGTGCCCGAGGACCACCGGGCGCCGACCGGGCACTCGGCGAGCAGGGCCGCCGAGCGGACGACGGTGTCCGCGTTGGCCGCCGACTCACCGAGTTCGTCGAAGTACGAGATGATCCGGAGCACCCGAAACCGAATCGGACCCCAACTCGGACATCCGCACCTGCTCGTGGCTCACGGTGCGCTCCGTTCGTCGTCGTGCCCCGAGCATGACGCAGCCGTGCCGCGGGACGGTTCCGGTCGTCCCGATCGGCGGGAACCCGACCCGCGAGAGTCAGCGCAGTTGGCGAGCCGGGGCCGACGCCGCGACGACGGCGAAGGCAGGTTCAGGCAGGCCGCGTTCGGCCGCCTGCCGACGGGTGGTCTCGATCGCCTCGTCGACCCGGCCCGACGGGACCAGCGCGATCGCGGAGCCGCCGAAGCCGCCGCCGGTCATCCGGGCGCCCAGCGCACCGGCGATCATCGTGGCCTCGACGGCGTTGTCGAGTTCCGGGCAGGAGACCTCGAAGTCGCGGCTGAGCGACATGTGCGACGCGTACAGCAGCCGGCCGAACTCGGCGACGTCGCCGGACTCCAACGCCCGCACCGCCAGCCGGACGCGGGCGATCTCGCTGATCACGTGCCACGCGCGGCGGCGCAGAACGTCGTCCTTCAGCGACCGCACCGCGTCCATGCCGTCGCGTCCGCCGTCAGCCAGTTCGCGCAGCGAGTCCACGCCGAGCCGGCGGGCCGCCCGCTCCACCGCGGACCGGCGTTTCGCGTACTGCCCGTCCACCAGCCGGTGCGGGGCACGGGTGTCGATCACCAACAGCGACAAGCCGTCCGGATCGAACGGCACCTGGGACACCGCACCCGACGCCGAATCCAGCAGCAGCGCATGTCCTTCCGCCGCCCGCAGCGAGGCCGCCTGGTCCATGCCGCCGGTGGGGGCCAACGCCACCTCGTTCTCGGCCCGCACGCATGCCGCCGCCAGCGCCGTCCGGTCCGCGTCCGGGGCGAGCGCGAGCGCCAACGAACATTCGAGCGCCGCCGAACTCGACAGCCCCGCACCGATCGGCACCGCCGACACGAACGCCGCGTCGACGCCGCCGAAACCGCCGTCGAGCACACCGTTCTCGCGCAGCGCCCAGATCACCCCGGCCGGGTACGACGCCCAGCCCGCCGGTCTACCGGGACCGATGTCGTCGAGGCGGCCGTCCCACGGGTCCCCGTCGGTCGACCGCAGCCGGATCCGCCCGTCCGTACGGGGTGCCGCGGCGACGACGGTGTTGTGCGGCAACGCGATCGGCAGGCACAACCCGCCCGCGTAGTCGACGTGCTCGCCGATCAGGTTGACCCGCCCGGGCGCCGCCCACACGCCGTCGGGGTCGGCGTCGAACGCGCGGCGGAAGACGTCGGCCGCGGTGTCCGCGAGTTCGGCGTCGGGCACGGGCCGGAACCACCTCGCGGTCACGGCGCCACCTCCCGGAACCGGGCGGCGATCCGCTCGGGCGTGGTGTCGCTGATCCACGCCCCCATCCCCGACTCGGACCCCGCCAGGAACTTCATCCGGTGCGGCGAGCGCATCAGCGAAAACACCTGCAGGTACAGCCTTCCCAGTTCACGTCCGTCCCCGACGGGGGCCTGGTGCCAGCCGGCGATGTACGGCAGCCGGTCGACGCCGTCGAAGAAGCGGTCCAGCCGTCCCAGCACGTCCAGGTACAGGTGGGACAGCTCGTCGAGTTCGGCGTCGTGGAGTTCGGTGAGGTCGGCGACGTCGCGGTGCGGGGCCACGTGCAGTTCGACGGGCCAGCGGGCCGCCGCCGGCACGTACGCCGTCCAGTGCGCGCCCTCGACGACCACACGGGTGCCGGCGCGCCGCTCGGCGTCGAGGACGTCACGCAGGAGCGAGCGCCCGGTGCGGCCGCGGTGCTCCTCTGCCTGGCGCAGCAGTGCGGTGGTCCGCGGCGGCAGCGTCGGGTACGCGTAGATCTGGCCGTGCGGGTGCGAGAGCGTCACCCCGATCTCCTCGCCGCGGTTCTCGAAGCAGAACACCTGGGCGACGGACGGCAGCGCCGACAGCTCACGCGTCCGGTCCCGCAGCGCCTCGAGCACCGTCCGCACCCGCGCGGGCGACAGCTGGGCGAAGCTGCGGTCGTGGTCACTGGTGAAGCACACCACCTCGCACCGGCCGTCGGCAGCGCGCTGGCGCCAAAGATCCTCACCGTCAACGAGTTCGGCGATTCCAGCGTCCACCGACCCGAGCGACGGGAAGCGGTTCTCGAACACCGCGACGTCGTAGTCGTCCGCCGGGATCTCGGTCGCGGGGCGTCCCGGCCGGGTGGGGCACAGCGGGCACTCGTCGGCCGCGGGCAGGAAGGTGCGGTTCATCCGGTGCGCCGCCAGCGTCACCCACTCCCCCGTCAGGACGTCGTAGCGCATCGTCGACGCCGCCTCGACCGGCGCCAACTCGCGACCGTCGTGCAGTTCGCGCGTCGTGGCCCCGCTCGCATACGGCTCGGTGGCGTCGAAGTAGAACAACTCGCGCCCGTCGGACAGGTGTGTCCGCGTCTTCCGGATCGGCATCGGAACACGATATGCGACGACCCGGATCCGTCCGATACCACCCGGTTTGGTTCGGGTGGACCTTCTGTGTGAGCATGCTCGAGGCTGTTGCTCCGTCACCGGAGTCACGACGGCCGGGGGTTATGAAACACATCGAAACAACGGGGGATTCACATGAAGCTTCGTAGCTTTGCCGTGCGCGCATTCGGCGCCGCGGCCGTCGCAACCGCGCTCGTCACCGGCGTCGCCGGCACCGTCAGCGCCGCGCCGGCGCCCGCGCCGATCCTGCACACGTCGTTCAACGGCCCCACCCTGGCGGTGCTCGGGCAGAACGACTTCTGCAACGGTCTGATCGACACCGTCGTCGAGACCGATCCCGCACGTCCGGGTCTCGCCACCATCGCATTCACGCCGCGCGGGATGAACGGCGTCGGGCCGGGCTGGGCGCAGAACCCGGTCTGCAAGGTGAAGGTCACCGTCGCGTGGAACCTCGGTATCTACACTGGACAGCTCAAGGAGATCGACCTGTTCGCAAGTCAGGGCCAGACCGTCCGTACCGAGATCAATCCCGGTTCCGGAGTCGCGAGGCTGGAGATGTCGGTCCTCCCGGTCAGCCCCTGGTTCAACGAACTGCGCCCGCAGACGTCATACGGGGCGGTCGCCGCCTTCTTCATCGTCCCCTGACCGGACTCTCCAACAGCTGAAGGGACCGTTCATGCGCTCGCAGCGCATGAACGGTCCCTTCAGCTTCGGACCGGGCAGAAAACCCTGATCAGTTCAGCCCGAGGTCCTCGAGGCCGAGGAGCGAGCGGTACTCGAGTCCTTCGGCGGCGATGACGGCGTCGGCGCCGGTGGCGCGGTCGACGACGGTGGCGACACCGACGACGATGGCGCCCACGTCACGCAGGGCCTTGACGGCGGTGAGCGGCGAGTTACCGGTGGTGGTGGTGTCCTCGACGACGAGCACACGCTTGCCGACGACGTCGGGGCCCTCGATCTGGCGCTGCATACCGTGCGCCTTGGCGGCCTTGCGGACGACGAACGCGTCGATCGGACGGCCCTCGGCGTGCATGACGGCCATCGCGACGGGGTCGGCGCCCATGGTGAGTCCGCCGACGGCGTCGAAGTCCCAGTCGGCGACCAGCTCGCGCAGCAGCTTGCCGATCAGCGGGCCGGCGCGGTGGTGCAGCGTCGCGCGGCGCAGGTCCACGTAGTAGTCGGCTTCCTTGCCGGAGGACAAGGTCACCTTTCCGTGCACCACCGCCAGCTCGCGCACCAGCGCCGCAAGCTCGTCGCGATCCGTCATCGGCCGCTCTCCCATCACCAAAGTCAGACAACAATTCGTCATGTCGAGCCTAGCGAGGATGCCTGGTCGCAGCGTCCATGACCCCCACGGCCCTCATGCGACGGCGGCGTGGGCGACGTCGTCGGCGCCGCCGAGCGCCTCGGACGACGGCAATGCCAGGATCGTCGCCTCGAACAGTTGCGCCTTCCCGATGCCGAGGCGGGGCGCGACGAGACTCCCGGGGAACGCCCGGATCGCGCGGTTCAGGCTTCGGGCCTGCTCGTTGTATACCCGGACGGCGCCGGCCAGGCGCTGCTCGGTGACCTCGATTTCGTGGGCGGGGCGCACGAACGCCCAGTCGTGTACGAGCTGCGGGTAGCGGCGACCCGTGTCGAGCACCGCCTGCAGGGCCTCGGACAGGGCCTTCTCGGCACCGGCCTGCCGGCGCAGGTCGAGATCCTCCTCGCGGACGCGCATGGCGAGGGAGCGTGCGCCGGTCACCGGCGCCACCAGGTCGCGTCCGACGGTCTCGGAGGCCGCCAGCACCAGACCGGGCACGTACTCGTAGCGGCGGTCCAGTTCCACGTGGACGAGCGCGAGGGCGGAGTCGACGCTGGACCCGAGTCGGCGCAACCGCTGGATACCCGACATCACCCAGACCGCACAGGCCACACAAATCACAGCAAGAACAACAACAACACCCGACACAACAGCCACAGAATCGGAATCTACTGGGGTCTCGACGGCGCCGCTATTCGAGCGCGCGGCGGCGCTCGGCGCGGAGATCTACCGGGAGATCTCCGGCTCGTCGACCATGTCGTAGGGGTCCTGCGCGATCGGGCGGCCCGGATCGTGCGCGACCGGCTGCAACGTGCCCTGGTCAGTGGCCGGCGGCAGCACGCGCAGCATGCCGGAGAGTCGAGCGACCGTCTCGATCGCGGCGTCCCAGTCTCGGCCGGAGCTGCCCACCGGCAGCGAGCCGAGGGTCCACTCCCCCTCGCTCCACAGCATCTGCAGCTGCGGCGGCACGGACTCGGTGAACGCGACCATGCGCTGGTCGCACACGCGCCGGGCGATCTCGAGGTCGGTCGCGAACACCACGCGCGGGCCGATCGCGCCCAGCAGGTTCAGGTCGGTGTCGCGCGGCGGCGGCGTCGACTTCAGCCGCAGATCGATGTCGACGTCCGACCCCACCGCGCGGTGCACCGCGACGATCGTCGCCGTGTCCTCGAGGTCGAAGAGCACGAACTCCTCACCACGGCGGACGCCTCGCACGACGTCGACCGCACCCAGGTAATCCTGCTTGGCGAGCGCCGCCCGATTCCACAGCGACGGCAACTGCTCGTCCGAGGTGTTGTACGTGTATCCCTGCGCCTTCGCCCAGATCTGCCGGACGCGCCCCGTCTGGTCGCGCCGCGTCCGATCGACATAGAGCAGGGCGACAGCACCCGCGAGCGCTATCACTGCCAATCCGAACCACATAGCCGTCATCGAGGGTCAGCCTAGCCACTCTCGGGCCCGATCCGGGCATCCGGTGCCGCGCGTCAGTTACCGAAGTTGGGGATCGACGTGCCGATGATCAGCTTTGCCGTGACTGTCCCGTTCTCGAGCTTGTCGCCGTGGACCACGACGGACTCGCCGGGCTTCAGGTCGGCGATGCTGCTCGCGGTCAGCGAGATCAGCGACGTGTCCGGCGTGGTGCGCACGGTGATCGTGGAACCGCCGAGACCGTTGAGGGTCAGCGTTCCGCCGTCGTTGACGGTGATGGTGCCCATCGCGGTCCCGGCCTTGCCGATCAGGTCCCCGACACCGCCGGGGATGTTCTCGAGCGGCGACGTCGTGTCGGGGGCCGTCTGCGACGGCGGGGTGCTCGTGCGCGGCGGTACCGCCGGCGCCGACGCGCGGGTCGACGGGGCCGCGGCCGTGGTGGCGTTGTCCGGACCGCCGTTGTTCAACATGAAACCGACGAACAGACCGAGCGCCAACAGCACGATTCCCGCGGCGGCGGCCGCCCACAGGCCCACCTTGCGCGCAGGCTTGTGCTCGGGTGTGTCCTCGATGGCCGGGGCCTCACCGATCGGAGGCTGTCCTGCCGACGGCTGTCCGGGCGGCGGGTAGCCGCCGGCGCCGTAGTACGTGGGATAGGCCTGGGTCGGGTTGGACGGCACGGCCTGCGGATCGAACCGCGGGTCGTACGTCGGGAAGGCCTGCGTGGGATTGGGCGGCGGCGAACCGTACGCCTGGTACGGGTCGGCCGTGTAGTACTGCTCGGTGGGCTGGTCGGCCGGCGCGGCCGGGCCGATCTGCTGGGTGGGGCCGTCCGCGGGGCGGGCCCACTGGACGGTCTCGTCGGACGCCTGCTCGGCAGGGTCGTACGCACGCTCCTGCGGGGTGCGGGGATCGTCGGGGTTCGTCATGGTGCGAGCCTGCTCTCTCCGTCGGCGGTGCCGACAGTTCAACACATCTGGTCGGGGCAGTCCGGTCGGGCCGACAGTTCAGGGTAGAGCCGGATTCTGAGATCCGTCTGAAACCGTCAACCCAGCGGCATACCCCGCTCGAGGAAATCGATCGCCTCGACGAAGGTGGCCAGTTCCGGCGGGTCCTCGCCGACGGCGCCGAGCACCGCCCCGGCGAGTACGCCGGCGAACACGCGCACCTCGAAGTCGTCGGCGGGGCGCCCGACGCGCGCCCCGATAGCGTCCGCCAGGATCCCGACCGACCGGATGAGCTCCCCGAGCATCGCCGAACGCAACTCGGGCACACCGAACAGCAGCCGCTGCCGGGTGCGCTCGGCCACGATCTCTTCGGGCGTCAGCGACGACAGCACCTCCTCGAAGGCACGCCGGCACGCGGTCAGCGGCGGGACGTCGGGCGGTTGCGCGGCGATCGCCTCGAGCATGGGCGCGTCCAGGTCGTCGATGAGGATGAGCTGTTCCTTGCTCGGGAAGTACCGGAAGAACGTGCTCGGCGAGACGTCCGCGGCGGCCGCGATCTGGTCGACGGTGGTCTGCGCGTATCCCTGCTCGGTGAACAGCCGCATCGCGTGTTCACGGATCTGCGCCCGTGTCCGTCGCTTCTTGCGTTCCCGCAGGCCCATCGGCTCAGTCGACGTGCTCATGGGCACAGTGTTCCTCATCGTCCGATTCCGCAGCGGCGGACTCCACGTCGTCGGGGCGACGCCGGAGCGGGAGGACGACGAGCGCCACCACCGCGCCGACGACGGAGAGAGCCCCGCTCACCCACACCGCCGACACCATGCCGTGCACGAACGCCGACTGCACCTGCTCCTCGAGCGCGGGCAGGCCGAGTTGCCGAGCCACCGCGACACCGCTGCTCACCGAGTCGGACACGGCGGACGCGGCCGGCTCCGGCAGCTGCAGGCTCGGCAGGTGCGCGTGGTAGCCGGCGGTCAGCACCGTCCCCAGCACCGCGACGCCGATCGTCCCACCGGCCTGCCGAAGCGCTTGCACCAGAGCAGATCCTGCACCGGCCCGTTCGGGAGTGAGCTCGCCGATCGCCGCGGCCATCGCGGTCGGCATCACCAGCCCGAGCCCGAGCCCGGCGATCGTGAGCCACGTGGCGAGCAGGCCGTACCCGGTGTCGACGGTCATCCTCGTCCCCAGCAGGCACGCCGCGACGATCGCCACGAACCCCAGCGCGATCAGCGCCCCCGGACCGATCCGGCGCGCGAGCACGTCAGCGAGGCGCGTCCCCACGACGAGGCCGGCGATCATCGGCAGCAGCCGCACCCCGATGCCGAGGGCGTCCGCGCCGAGCACCGCCCCGAGATACAGCGGCAGGGTGAACAGCAGGCCGAACATCACGAGGCTGACCAGCGTCGTCAGTCCCGCACCCGCCGCGTAGTCGCGATCGGCGAGCAGCCGGAGGTCGATGAGCGGATGGTCGGAATGCTTCTCCCACAACAGGAATCCGCCGAGCAGCGCGACACCGGCCGCAAGCGAGGCCAGCACGTGTGCGGCGCCCCAGCCGTCGCTGCCCGCGGCGATGAATCCGTAGGTCAGCGCGAGCAGGCCGGTCGATGCGAGGACGGCACCCGGGACGTCGAATCGACCGGGATCGGCGCTGCGGGACTCCGGGACGAGGAGCGCGACCGCGCACAGTCCGACGCACACCAGTGGCACGTTCACGAGAAACACCGAGCCCCACCAGAAGTGGCCCAGCAGCCATCCGCCGAGGATCGGCCCCAGGGGTAGCCCGAGCGCGGTCGCGGTGACCCAGATGGTGAGCGCCCGCTGCTGCTCGCCGCGCTCGGGGAACAGGATCGGGAGCACGGCCATCGACATCGGCATGATCGCCGCCGCCGCCAACCCCAGGACGGCGCGGGCGCCGATCAACTGCGCGGAGGTCTGCGAGTACGCGCACGCGAGCGACGCGATCCCGAACAGCGCCAGCGCCATCAGCAGCAGCTTGCGGCGGCCGATCCGGTCGCCGAAGCTGCCCGCCGGTAGCAGCGCGGCAGCGAGCACCAGGGTGTAGGACGTCGAGAACCATTGCAGCGCAGACGTCGTCGCGCCGAGGTCGCGGGCGAGGGTGGGCAGCGCGACGGTCAGGACCATCACGTCGATGCCGATGGCGAAGACCGCGATGGACAGGGCCGCCAGTGCCCACCAGCGCCGGGACGTCGTCGACACCGTCGCCACATCGGTATGGAGAGACAAGATCATGAGAGAACCTCCGAATTGGTGCCCCATGTCTTTTGACAGTCTCTTCCACCTTCTCGGGGGTGTCAACGGTCCCGGTGTAACGATTCGATCGGCCTACTGGCCGCGGAACTTCTCCATATCGCGTCGCTCACGCTTGGTCGGACGCCCGGCGCCCCGGTCCCGCCGCGGAATCGACGCCACCAGTTCGGGCGAGGGCGGCGGCGGGCTGTTGTCCTGCATGCACTCGGCCGCGACCGGCGCGCCGACGCGCTTGGCGATCGGGCGCACCACCACGACGACCCGTTCGAATCCGGCGATCCGAACCCGAACCTCGTCGCCGGGCTTGACCTGCACCGACGCCTTCGCCGCGGCACCGTTCACCCGCACGTGACCGGACCGGCACGCGTCGGCCGACTGCGACCGGGTCTTGAACAGACGCACCGCCCACATCCAACTGTCGACTCGGGCGCTCTCGGGGGTCGGGGTGGTCACGTCGCCCAGGTTACCGAGACGCCACACGCGACCGGTTCGTCCCTCGTGGTGGGAGCCCTGCCCGCCCCCATTCGAGAGCCATCTGCCCTGCAAGACCCGGGTTTCGGCGCGCGCCGAAAGTCCCGGATCCGCGGAAACGACCCGCTGGGCGGGACGGTCCGCTGTCGCGCGCTTCACACCGCCATAGCGTGAATTCATCGCAAGAACCGCGAGGTTTGGTCCGATTCCGGGCCGGGACAGCTCGCGCTCGTGGAAGGACATTTCGTGAACGGACAGGATTCGTCGGCCGCCGACATCACCGCCTCGTACGACGTCGTCGTGGTCGGCGCCGGTGTCGCCGGCGTCTACGCGGTGCACCGGTTTCGTCAGCAGGGCCTGACGGTCCGCGCCTTCGAGGCCGCCAGCGGCGTGGGCGGTGTGTGGTACTGGAACCGCTACCCGGGCGCCCGGTGCGACGTCGAGTCCGTCGACTACTCGTACTCCTTCTCCCCCGAGCTCGAGCAGGAATGGGACTGGAGCGAGAAGTACGCGACGCAGCCGGAGATCCTCCGCTACATCAACCACGTCGCCGACCGCTTCGACCTGCGTCGCGACATCCAGTTCGACACCCGCGTCACCTCGGCGACGCTCGACGAGGACACCCTCCGGTGGACCGTGCGCACCGACCGCGGCGACGTCGTCTCCGCACGCTTCTTCGTCGTCGCCGCCGGGCCGCTGTCGAACGCGAACACCCCCGCGTTCGACGGCCTGGACAGCTTCGCCGGCAACGTCTACCACACCGCGCAGTGGCCGCACGGTGGCGTCGATTTCACCGGCAAGCGCGTCGGCGTGATCGGCACCGGGTCGTCCGGCATCCAGTCGATCCCGTTCATCGCGGAGCAGGCCGACAAGCTGTTCGTCTTCCAGCGCTCCGCGAACTACAGCGTCCCGGCCGGCAACGCCGCGCTCGACGACGCGACCCGCGCCGAGCAGAAGGCCACCTACGCCGAGCGTCGAGAGCTGTCGTGGCAGAGCGGCGGCGGCTCGCCGCACCGCACCTACCCCAAGAGCACGCTCGAGGCGTCCGAGGAGGAGCGCCGCGCCGCGTACGAGGAGCGCTGGAAGCTCGGCGGTGTCCTCTACTCCAAGACCTTCCCCGACCAGCTCACCGACCAGGCCGCGAACGACACCGCCCGCGAGTTCTGGGAGGAGAAGGTCCGCGCCGTCATCGACGATCCGGCCGTCGCGGAGCTGCTGATCCCGAGCGATCACGCGATCGGCGCCAAGCGCATCGTCACCGACAGCGGCTACTACGAGACCTACAACCGCGACAACGTCGAACTGGTCAACCTCAAGGCCGCGCCGATCGTCGGCATGGACGAGACCGGCATCAACACCACCGCCGCGCACTACGACCTCGACGCGATCGTCCTGGCAACCGGATTCGACGCGATGACCGGCTCGCTCGAGAAGCTCGACATCGTCGGACGCGGCGGGCGCAGCCTCAAGGACAAGTGGGCCGCGGGTCCGGAGACCTACCTCGGTCTCGGCATCGACGGCTTCCCGAACTTCTTCAACCTCACCGGACCGGGCAGCCCGTCGGTGCTGGCGAACATGGTGCTGCACTCCGAACTGCACGTCGACTGGGTGGCCGACGTCGGTTCAGTACGCCGCGGCGGGGGCACCTGCACGAGCCGGACGGAACCGGTGGAGCAGGTCGTCCGCAGCGCGGACCAGGAGCGAGGAGTCGACGCCGACACCGGCGAAAGTGATTCCCTGGCGGAGCCATTCCTGCGTGGCCTCGACATCGGTGAGCATGATGCCGGCGGGCTTACCGGCCCGCCGGATCGCTTCGATGGCGCACCGCAGCGCCGCGATGACCTCCGGGTGTTCGCGCTGGTCGCGGTATCCGAGGTCGGCGGCGAGGTCGGCCGGGCCGAGCAGGATGCCGTCCACGCCGTCGAGTGCCGCGATGGCCTCGACGTTGTCGAGCGCCCTTCGTGTCTCCACCTGCACTATGAGACAGACGTTCTCGTCCGATGCTTCGACGTAGTCGTTCAGCCGCCCCCACCGCGACGAGCGGCCGAGAGCGCTGCCCATCCCGCGCACGCCGTGCGGCGGATAGCGCACGGCGTGGACCAAGGCGGCCGCCTGTTCCGGGGTGTCGACCATCGGGATCATGAGATTGCGGACACCGATCTCGAGGTACTGCTTGATGAGCACGGTGTCACCGTGCGGCAGTCGCACGACCGGTTGCGACAGCTCCGCGATGTCGGTGCCCAGCACGGCCCCGGCGGCGGCGATGCCCTGCAACTGCTGCAGAACCGAGCGCAGGTCGTTCGGTCCGTGCTCGGCGTCGATCAGCAGCCAGTCATAGCCGCTCCCCGCCAGCAGTTCGGCCGTGTACCCGTTCGCCAGGACCGACCACAACCCGATCTGTTGCTCGCCGGCCATGAGTCGCTGCTTGAAAAGGTTCGGGGGCGTGGTCCTGGTGCAGGACATCGGGTTCCTCGTTTCGAGCCAAGATCGCGGTCCAAGTGACACGACAGGGTACCGAAGGAAGCTCCAGTCACGCGAAAGCGGCTCACACGAGCCCCGCACCGGAAATCCGGTGCGGGGCACGGTGATACCGCAACTACCCGGCCACGATCACCCGAGGACCAGGTGATCCCCGTCCTCGGAGACGGTCACCGGCACGGTATCGCCGTCGCGGACGGTGCCCGCGAGCAGCAACTTCGCCAACTGGTCGCCGATCGCCTGCTGGATGAGGCGACGCAGCGGACGCGCGCCGTACAGCGGGTCGTAGCCGCGCACGGCGAGCCAGAACCGTGCCGAGTCCGACACTTCCAGCGTGAGCCGGCGGGCCGCGAGCCGCGTCGCGAGCTGGTCCAGCTGGATGTCGACGATCGACTCGAGCTGTTCCTCCGACAGCGGATCGAAGATCACGACGTCGTCGAGCCGGTTGACGAACTCCGGCTTGAACGCCGCCCGGACCGCCGCCATCACCTGGTCCCGGTCACCGCCCGCACCCAGGTTCGACGTGAGGATGAGGATGGTGTTCCGGAAGTCGACCGTGCGGCCCTGGCCGTCGGTGAGGCGGCCGTCGTCGAGCACCTGCAGCAGGATGTCGAACACGTCCGGGTGCGCCTTCTCGACCTCGTCGAACAGCACGACGCTGTACGGCCGGCGCCGCACCGCCTCGGTGAGCTGTCCGCCCGACTCGTAGCCGACGTAGCCCGGAGGGGCACCGACGAGCCGTGCCACCGAGTGCTTCTCGCTGTACTCGGACATGTCGATGCGCACCATCGCGCGCTCGTCGTCGAACAGGAAGTCCGCCAACCCTTTCGCGAGTTCGGTCTTGCCGACACCGGTGGGGCCGAGGAACAGGAACGAGCCGGTCGGTCGGTTCGGGTCGGCGACACCGGCCCGCGCGCGGCGCACCGCGTCGGAAACGGCTTGCACGGCTTCGGTTTGCCCGACGACGCGCTTGCCGAGTTCGGTCTCCATCCGCAGCAGCTTGGCGGTCTCGCCCTCCATCATGCGGCCGGCGGGAATGCCGGTCCATGCGGCGACGACGTCGGCGACGTCGTCGGGTCCGACCTCCTCCTTGAGCATGACGGCACCGTCGGAGGCACCGTCCGACACGGCCGCGGCGGCCTCGAGTTGCTTCTCCAACTCGGGGATCCGGCCGTAGCGCAGCTCGGCGACCTTGCCGAGGTCGCCGTCGCGTTCGGCGCGCTCCTCCTCGCCACGCAGCGCCTCGAGCTGCTCCTTGACCTCGCGCACCGAGTCGATGGCGTTCTTCTCGTTCTGCCACCGGGCGGTGAGCTGACGCAGCTTCTCCCGATCGTCGGCCAGTTCCTCGCGCAGCTTCTCGAGCCGATCCTTGGACGCGGCGTCGGTCTCCTTGGTCAGCGCCATCTCCTCGATCTCGAGGCGACGCACAGTGCGCTCCACCTCGTCGATCTCGACGGGCCGCGAGTCGATCTCCATGCGCAGGCGCGACGCGGCCTCGTCGACGAGGTCGATCGCCTTGTCCGGCAGGAAGCGCGACGTGATGTAGCGGTCCGAGAGGGTCGCCGCCGCAACGAGAGCGGAGTCGGTGATGCGCACACCGTGGTGCACCTCGTACCGCTCCTTGAGGCCGCGCAGGATGCCGACGGTGTCCTCGACGGACGGCTCGCCGACCAGCACCTGCTGGAAGCGTCGTTCGAGCGCAGCGTCCTTCTCGATGTACTTGCGGTACTCCTCGAGTGTGGTCGCGCCGACTAGCCGCAGCTCACCGCGGGCGAGCATCGGCTTGATCATGTTGCCCGCGTCCATCGCCGACTCACCGGTCGCGCCGGCACCGACGATGGTGTGCAGCTCGTCGATGAACGTGATGACCTGACCGGCCGAGTTCTTGATGTCGTCGAGCACGGCCTTGAGGCGTTCCTCGAACTCGCCGCGGTACTTCGCGCCGGCGACCATCGACCCGAGATCGAGGGAGATCACCGTCTTGCCGCGCAGCGACTCCGGGACGTCCCCGGCGACGATGCGCTGCGCGAGCCCCTCGACGATCGCGGTCTTGCCGACGCCCGGCTCGCCGATCAGCACCGGGTTGTTCTTGGTGCGTCGGCTCAGCACCTGCACGACGCGGCGGATCTCGGTGTCGCGGCCGATCACCGGGTCGAGCTTGCCCTCGCGGGCCCGCGCGGTGAGGTCGGTCGAGTACTTCTCGAGCGCCTGGTAGCTGCCCTCGGGGTCGGGGCTGGTGACCCGGGCGCTGCCGCGGACCGCGGTGAACGCGTCGCGCAGCGCGGTCGCGGTGGCGCCGTGCCCGACGAGGAGCTTGGCGATGTCGGAGTCGCCCGACGCCAGCCCCACCATGACGTGCTCGGTGGAGACGTACTCGTCGTCGAGTTCGGTGGCGAGGTGCTGCGCCGCGGTGATCGCGGCGATGGCCTCACGGCCGAGCTGCGGCTGCGTCGTCGCGCCGGTCGCGCGCGGGAGCCGGTCGACGATGACCTGCGCCTCGCGTCGCACCACCGTGGGATCGACCCCGACGGCCTTGAGTAGCGGCGCCGCGATGCCGTCGGTCTGGTCCAACAGTGCGACCAGGAGGTGCGCGGGACGGATGTCGGGGTTGCCCGCCGCCGACGCCGACTGCAGCGCAGCCGTCAGCGCGGCCTGGGTCTTGGTGGTGGGAGAGAACGAGTCCACTGGTCACCTTCCTCGAGACGAACCAACAAGATCATTGTGCCGGGTGAAGGGAATCGCCCGGCCTGTCGTTCTCCTCAACGAACGAAATGTTGAGTCTGTTCCACTCAACTTCGACAATCTCGAGGAGATTTGCGCCACGTGCGATCCGACGGGCTCGGCCTGAGCACCCATTCCTTCGCGGCGCGCGCCGATTCCCGCGTGAACAGCGGAAGAGCGGGCGCTGAGGCCGATGATCCCCACACCGCAAACGCCCGAGGTCGGCGCCCCCGAATGCCCGCATGCCGGCAACCCCTCAAACAGCACGGTCGGACTTCCGGTGCACACTTGTTGGTGTCCCGGCACGATTCGCCGGCCGGGGACTGCAGAACGCGCGAGGGAGGACGTCGTGGACACGGCCGAGATCAGGCTCATCCGCTCACATTTCGCTGCCGTCACCGCGTCGGACGACCATCGCGACCGCTTCGCCCACACCTTCTACGCCCAGTTCTTCGCGCGGATCCCCCAGTCCCGTTCGCTGTTCCCGGCCGGCATGGACAGCCAGCGCGCCAAGCTGGTCGCGGCCGTCGAGTACATCGTGCGCGGGCTCGACGACATCGACCGGTTGCTGCCGTTCCTCGCCCAGCTCGGCCGCGACCACCGCAAGTACGGCGTGGAACGCGACCACTACGCGGCCGCCGGCAACGCACTGCTCGACGCGATCCGCGACGCCGACTGCGACGGACCGTGGAGCCCCCAGGCCGATTCCGCGTGGCGGGAACTGGTCGCGCTGGTCACCACCACGATGTCCGACGCCGCTGACGCCGACGACTACCCCGCACTGTGGGAAGCCACGGTCGTCAGCCACGAGCGGGTGCTGCGCGATCTCGCGATCATCCGCCTCGAGAGCAACTCACCCATCCCATATGCGGCGGGCCAGTACCTGAGCGTGCAGATCCCGCAGCGTCCCCAGATGTGGCGCTACTTGTCTCCGGCGATCCCGACCAACCCGTTCGGGCAGCTCGAGTTCCACGTCCGCCGGGTCTCCGGCGGATGGGTCAGCCCGGCGATGGTGAACGAGACCGCCGTCGGCGACCGGTGGCAGATCAGCTCGCCGCTGGGCGGCCTCCACGTGGACCTCGACAGCGGGAAGGACGTGCTGATGATCGCGGGCGGCACCGGCCTGGCCCCGCTCCGCGCCCAGGTGATGGACATGGCCCACCGCGGCATCAATCCGCGGGTCCATCTGTTCGTCGGCGGCGCATACCCGTGCGACCTGTACGACATCGAGACCCTGTGGCACCTGTCGCTGAGCAATCCGTGGCTCACGATCGTCCCGATCACCACCGAGGACGAGAATCCGTGGTGGCACCCGTATCCCGCGCTCGAGCCGCCGCACGGCATGCACCAGCGGTTGCGTGGACCGATCGGCACGGTGGTGAGCCGGTTCGGGTCGTGGGCCGACCGCCAGGTGCAGATCTGCGGATCACCGTCGATGGTGAAGACCACCGCGTACGCGCTGCAATTGGCCGGCACGCCGGTCGAGTCGATCGCCTACGACCCGCTGCGCTGACGGAAACCGACCGGTCAGCGGGAGGCCCCGTAGGAACCGCGCTTCCGCAGCCCTAGCGTCGTCGTCGAGTACCGCGCCGCCCTCGCAGACCGAGCTGGGCGACGGGCGCCCACCCACGGAACCGAAGACCGACCGCGAACCGACGCCCGAACGGGGCGTCGGTCGATCGCGTGCGTCGAGGATGTCCAACACGGTTGGCGCATAACATCTTTCGATATCCCGGCGAGCGAAGAACCGTCTTGACGTAATCCACGTCACACCCTTAGCGTCTGCGGCACCCAAGCACATGCTTGTGATCCGTCGTGTCTCCATTGGAGGAAACTGGCATGAAGATTCGGCATTCTGCGCTCGTGACGACGCTGGCCGTGTGCGCCCTCGCCACCGCGGGCTGTTCGGGCTCGGCGTCCGGCGACGACGCCGGCGACAGCGGCCCGTACCGGGTACTGGTCACCGGGGCGATCAGCGGCCAGGGCTCGCTGGCCGCCAACGCGCAGACCTCGATCCTCGCGGCGAAAGCGGGCGCCGAGGAGGTCAACAAGAACGGCGGAATCGGTGGGCGCCAAGTGGAACTCACGATCGTCGACGATGGCGGTGACGCCACCAAGGCCGTCTCGAACCTGCGCGACGCGGTCAATTCCGGGAAGAAGCCGGATCTCTACCTCAACTCGGGTCCGTCGACGGTCTCGGCAGCGACGCTGCCGATCCTGAAGCAGAACAAGATCCTGTCGTTCAACGTCGGTCCCACGGACAACTCCTCCGATCCGGAGCAGTTCCCCCTCAACTTCGACCTGTCCCCTTCGCCCACCGAATACGCGGTGTCCCTCGCCCGGTACGCGAAGAGCAAGGGCTACCAGCAGGTCGGAGTCATCCATGGCAGCAGCGCCTACGGTGAGGCCTTCGGCAAGGCGATGACCTCCTCGCTGTCCGCCGAGGGAGTCAGCATGTCGGGCACCGAGGAGTACGACGTGGCGGCGCTGGACATGACCGCCCAGCTGCAGGCGCTGAAGAACAAGGGAACGCAGGCCCTCGTCATCGACGCCTACGGCGCGCCGTTGGGCTACTTGCTCAACAGCCTCGAGCGACTCGACTGGAACATCCCGCTGATCGGCAACACGTCCGTCTCGGGCACCGCGTTGATCGCCAAGCCGGCGCCCGACGGAGCATTGGGCACCCGCGCCGCGTCCAACCTGGTCATGCAGGTGTTCCCGAGCACCGTGTACGACGCCGCCGACACGACGGTCAACACGATGGTGAGCACGATGGCGTCGATGGGCTCCATCCCGTCGACGCTGATCCTGGCCGACAACTACGACCCGTTCGGCCTGGTCGCTGCCGCTGCCGACAAGGTGGGGTCGACGTCGGATCCGCAGAAGCTCGCCGCGGCCCTCGAGGATCAGCAGGTGCTGGACAACGCCAAGACGGCGTTCCTGCCCCGCTACCACTACTCGTCGGAGTCGCACGCGCCCAACCTCGCGGACGACGGCTACAGGTTCGTGCCGCCGAGCAAGCTGCTCAACGGCCAGTACGGCAATCCGGCCGCCTGACGCGGATGGCGAACGGCATGACGAAGCAAGCACTTCACGCGCCGCGGCCGGCGTCCACCGGTTCGCTCGAGGAGCGCCTTGCCGCGGTGGAGGACACCCTCGCCATCCTCCAGTTGGAGGGCGCCTACGCACCGGCGTGGGATTCCGGTGACGCCGACGCGTGGGCGGGCCAGTTCACCGAGGACGGGGTCTTCGAACTGGCGGAGGTCGGCGGCGTGCCCGGCGCGACGATCCGGGGTGGGGACGCGCTGCGCGGATTCTGCGTCGAGTTCACCGCGCACACGTCCGGCATCCACCTGCTGAACACCCCGTCGATCGTGTTGGACGGGGACGAGGCGACGGCCCGAATCCACTTCGAGTTCCGGTCGGGCGCGACGGGCGAAGCCGAGACACGGCATGCGCACGTCGCGGGCCACTACACGGTCCGGTATCGGCGGACATCCGACGGGTGGCGGATCGCGCACCGTAGGGAGGTGGCGGTCGGCCGGAACCGCAGTTGGTTCCATTCGTACTGACCTCGCACAACCGGGGGCCGTGATCGTGCATCGGGCACGATTCACGGCCCCCGTTTCGTCGTGTCGACGTCGGCGCCGGAGGTACGCTCGCGTCGAGAGCACCGCGCCCTTCACCGACTGGAGCCGACCGGAGGAGATCCGATGGCCGACCGTCCGATACTGGTTCTCGCTGCCACCGGCGGACAGGGACGCGCAGTCAGCGCCGCCCTGCTCGAGCGGGGCGCGCCGCTGCGGGCACTGGTCCGCAACCCGACTTCCGCCGGCGCCCGCGCCCTCGCCGAGAAAGGCGCGGACGTCGTCACCGGCTCACTGGACGACGAGGATTCCCTCGCCGCGGCAATGCGCGACGTCGCGGCCGTGTTCGCGATGACGACTCCGTTCGAGTCCGGTGTCGACGCGGAGATCGCCCAGGGCCGCACGATCATCGCCGCCGCCGGTCGGGCACGGGTACCACATCTGGTGTTCAGTTCGGTGGCGAGCGCCGATCAGGACAGCGGCGTTCCGCACTTCGAGAGCAAGGCCGTCATCGAGGCCGAGCTGAAGTCCAGCGGGCTGCCTCACACGATCCTGGGACCGACGTACTTCTTCGACAACGCCCTCGGCGGCGCCGACCGGATCCGCACGGAGGGAGTGCTCGACCTGCCGCTGCCGGCGGACCGTCCTCTGCAGCAGCTCGATCGCGCAGACCTGGGCTCGTTCGCGGCGCACGTCCTGCTCTCGCCCGAGCGGTACCGCGGACGACGCATCGAACTGGCAAGTGACGCACCCACTCCCGAAACGATGGCGGCGGCTCTCGCGACAGCGCTCGGATCTCCGGTCCATCTCGAGCAGGTTCCCCTGGGCTCGATCGCCGATCCCGACATGCACGCGATGTGGTGGTTTCTCAATGGCCCCGGCTACCAGGTCGACCTGGAACGGCTGCATTCCGAGTTCCCGGACATCGGATGGACGTCCTTCGCCGACTGGGCCGGCCGAGCCTTCGGATCGGGGCAGTGACAGGGGCGCAACAGCCCACCGGTAACAATGGCGGCATGGAGCAGCAGACCTGGACCGCCACGGTCGTCGAACACCACCGCCTGCGTAGGGATCTCGCGGTGGTGCGCCTGATCGGCGAGCCCGTCCCGTTCCACCCCGGCCAGTACGTCGACGTCACCGTTCCCCGGCACCCGCGGCTGCCGCGACGCCTGTCCCCCGCGCTGCCCCCGTCGCTCGACGGCAAGATGGAATTCCACGTGCGGGCGGTACCCGGCGGCTGGGTGAGCGGCAGCATCGTCGCCGACACGGTGCCCGGCGACCAGTGGCGGTTCGCATCGCCGCGAGGCGAACTCGCCGTCGATGAGAACGGTCCGACCGTCGTGATGGTCGCCGGCGGAACAGGTCTGGCCCCGCTACGCTCGATCATTCTCGATCTCACCCAGGTGGAGAATCCGCCGCAGGTGTACCTGTTCGTCGGCGGCCGGACGGTTCAGGACCTGTACGCGTCCGACATGCTGTGGATCCTCACGCAGCAGTTACCCTGGCTCACAACCATTCCCGTCGTCGAGGACGTCACCGACCCGGGTGCGCCCGACGAGTGGTACGAGCGGATCCGCGCCGAGATCGGGGACGACGCGCTCACCGGGTTCGACGACGACTACCTGCTCGAGGGCACGCTCGGCGACGTCGTCGCCGCGCACGGCGCGTTCGTCGACCACCAGGTGCTGGTCTGCGGTTCGCCCGGAATGGTGCGCAGCACCCGCGACCGACTGGTCGCCACCGGCACCCCGGCCGAGTCGATCCGGTTCGATCCGGTGGGTTGAGCACCGATTTCCGACGGTCCGGTCTGCGACAGCCGACCTAGTATTGGATGCGCAACCGCATCGTGCCGGGCACGATGCCGCCGCGGACCGGACACGGGTCCGCGGGACTTCCGAGGTGATTCGGCATGGGCGACGAGCCGACACAGGCGGCTGGGGATCCCCAGGCGACGCAGCGCGGTGGACCGGGCGCGATCGAGACCGAGCTCGCGATGGAGGGCTTCGAGGACGCGGTCGAGATCGGTCGTGGCGGATACGGCGTCGTCTACCGCTGCACGGAGTCGTCGCTCGACCGGACGGTCGCGGTCAAGATCGCGCGCACCGAAGTCGGCGGCGAAGGTCGCGAACGGTTCCTCCGTGAACAGCGGGCACTGGGGAAGCTGACGGGCCACCCGCACGTCGTCGAGGTGCTGCAGGTCGGGGTCACGGCCACCGGGCGGCCCTACATCGTGATGCCGTTCCGCCGCCTCGGTTCCCTCGACGCGGCGATCCGGCGGGACGGGCCGTTCGACTGGCCGGAGGCCCTCCGCCTGGCCGTCCAGTTGACCGACGCCCTCGACACCGCGCACCGGCTCGGCATCCTGCACCGCGACATCAAACCCGCGAACATCCTGATCACCGACTACGGCGATCCGGAGCTGAGCGACTTCGGGATCGCGCGCGTGCCCGACGCGTTCGAGTCCCGCGCCGGCGACGTGGTCGGCACTCCGGACTTCACCGCACCGGAGATCCTCGTCGGCGCCGCCCCCACGCCCGCGTCCGACGTCTACAGCATGGCGGGGACGATCTTCCATCTGCTGACCGGCCATGCCGCCTTCCAACTGCGTCGCGGCGAGAAACCGTCCACCCAGTTGCGGCGTCTCGTCACCGAGACGATTCCCGACCTGCGTCCGGCCGGGGTGCCGGACGATCTGTGCCGGGTGCTCGAGCAGGCGATGAGCGTGGACACGGCCGACCGTCCCGCCACCGCCGCGGACCTCGCCGAACAACTCCGTGATGTCCAACGCGGTCACGAGCTGACCACCGACGTACCGACGCCGCGGCCGAGCGGGCCGGTTCGGCGAACGCAGCCACCGCAGCCGCCCACCCCGGTGACGAAGTTCCGGCCGCCGGTCGCCGAGCACGCCTTCGTCGAGCGTGCCCGTCTGGTGCGAATGCTCGATGACACCCGGCCACGCCTGTTGAGTGTGATCCACGCTCCGGCGGGATTCGGCAAGACCGTCCTCGCCGCCCAGTGGCGTGACGTCCTCCTCGACGCGGGGGTCTCCGTGGCGTGGTTGAGCCTGGACTCCCAGGACGACAACGTCGCCTGGTTCCTCGGCCATCTCCTCCAGTCGGTGCGACAGGTACGTCCCGAACTGACCGACGAACTCGGGCAGGCGATCGAGGAGTTCGGGGTCGAGGCCGAGCGGTTCGTGCTGACCTCGCTCATCAACCGGGTGCACGACAGCGGCGCCCGGCTCGTCGTCGTCATCGACGACTGGCATCGGGTCTCCGACCCGGCGACCGTCGCGGCCCTGAACTTCCTGCTCGGCAACGCCTGTCACCACCTGGGGCTCGTCGTGACGACGCGAACCCGCTCGGGCCTGCCGCTCGGATCGTTGCGGGTCCGCGACGAACTGGTCGAGATCGACGAGTCCGACCTCCGTTTCGACGCCGAGGAATCGCGCCGATTCCTGGTCGACCGGGCCGCGCTGGACCTGGATCCGGACACGGTGCAGGCGTTGCAGGCCACCACCGACGGGTGGGCCGCCGCACTGCAGTTGGCGTCGTTGTCGCTGCGGGGCCGCGAGGACCCCGTCGATGTCATCACCCACCTGTCGGGGCGCAGCCGGGCCATCGGGGAATACCTCGCCGACAACGTGGTCGGCGCGCTCGACCCGCACCTGCTCGACTTCCTGCTGTGCACGTCCGTTCCGGAGCGCGTCTCGGGACCGCTCGCGTCACGGCTGGCCGACGTCCCCGACGGGCAATCGCTCCTCGAGGAGGTCGAGGAACGCGATCTGTTCCTGCGCGCCGAGGACGTCGACCGCTCGTGGTTCCGCTATCACCAACTCTTCGCCGACTACCTGCGGCGGCGGCTCGAACGCGATCCGGACCGTGTCGCCGACCTGCACCGGCGTGCCTCGAGTTGGTTCCTCGACCATTCGATGTTGCGGGAGGCCGTCGACCACGCCCTCGCGGCAGGGGACGCGGAACAGGCGACCGACCTCGTCGAGCACCACGGCATGGGTCTGGTCGAGCACTCGCTGATGGCAACGGTCCTGGGCTTGGTCGACAAACTCCCGCCGCAGATCGCGACTGCCCGACCCCGACTGTTGCTCACCCAGGCGTGGGCACACGTGCTGCTGCATCACCCGCCCCGATCCGTGAAACTGCTTCTGGAACAGACCCGCTCACTGCTGACGGACGCCCCCGACGGCGCCTCGACAGCCGACCTGCTCGCCGAGAGTGCCCTCGTCGACGGAGTGTGCGACCTGTTCGCGGATCGGGTCGGCCGCCTCGCCGACTTCTCCGACGCATGCCTGAGGCGTCGAGACACCCTGAGCCCGTTCGTCCTGGCCGGCGCCGTGAATCTCGCAGAATTCGATGCCTTGTACCGCTTCGATTTCGACTCCGTACGGCGCTGGCAGGAGCGCCAGTCGGTGGAGTTCCCGACCGCGGAAAGCGGCCCGTTCGTCTCGATGTACGGCTCGTGCTTTGCCGGCATCGCCGCCGGCGAGCAACTCGACTACGAGGCCGCCGACGGTCTGTACCGGCGAGCCGGACAGCTCGCACGCGAGCACGGAGGACGGCGCTCGTATGCGGCACGGCTGGTGGGCGCGCTCACCGGCGACCGGCTCTACCAGCAAGGACGTCTCGACGATGCGGATCAGCTGTTCGACGAATGCCACCTGCTCGGCGCGGAGGGCGGGGCCGTCGACTTCATGCTTCTCACATACGGGACCGGCGCGCGAGTCAAGGCCCTGCGCGGCGACCCCGGCGGGGCCACGACCCGCCTGTCGGAAGGCGCCGCGATCGCCCGCACTCTCGGGCTGTCCCGGCTCGCGGCGCGGATCGAGAACGATCGCGCACGATGCGGACTGCCCCACGAGAAGGTCGACCCGGCTGATCTCCGCTGGCCCCCGGACGACGGGATCGCGATCATCACCGCGGACCTCCTGGAGGACACCGCCATCCGAGACCTCCTGACACAGAAGACATCCGATGCGCAGCACGAAGCGGTCCGGATGGCGCGCGCACGAGTGGACCGCATCGCCGGCCGGCACCGGCCGCTGCAGCACCTGCGGGCACAGCTCCTGCACGCCGCATGCCTGTTCTCCGCCGGTGATCGGCCGGCCGCGTTCACCGCACTCGAACCTCCGCTGCTGCGGTGCGCCGACCTCGGACTCCCCCGAACCGCGATCGACGCCGCACCGCGCATGGTCGACCTGATCGACGCGTACCGGCAGGACGCCACCCCGGAACGCGCCGAAAGACTTCCCGGATGAGGCGCCCGGTCACACCGAGCGGGAGGCGCCCTCCCAGAACTGCGCGCGCAGCGCCTTCTTGTCGAGCTTGCCGAGCGGCGTGAGCGGCAGCGCCTCGACGAAGTCGACGGACTTCGGCGCGTGCACCGAACCCTTTGCGGCACGGACACGTTCGACGAGGTCGGCAGCCTCGACCGTCTGGCCGTCCCGCAGCACGACGCACGCCTTGACGGCCTCGCCCCACTTCTCGTCGGGCACACCGACGACCGCGACCGACGCCACCGCGGGGTGCCCGGAGATGACGTCCTCGATCTCGCGCGGGAACACGTTGAAGCCGCCGGTGACGATCATGTCCTTCTTGCGGTCGACGATGTAGAGGAAGCCGTCCCGGTCGGCGCGGGCGATGTCGCCGGTGTGCAGCCAGCCGCCGCGCAACGCCTCGGCCGTCTCCTGCGGCTTGCGCCAGTACTCCTTCATCACGAGCGGACCGCGGACACAGATCTCGCCGAGTTCGCCCTGCGCCACCTCGTTCAGGTCGTCGTCGAGCAGGCGCACGTCGAGCCACGGCACCGGGCGACCGCACGACGCGAGCCGCTCGACGTTCTCCGGATCGTGCTCCTCCTTGCGCATGACGGTGATGGTCATGCCGCACTCGCTCTGACCGAAGTACTGGAAGAAGATCGGGCCGAGCTTCGCGATGCCCTCCTGCAGCCGGGTCGGCGACATCGCGGCCGCGCCGTAGAACAGCGTCTGCAGGCTCGACACGTCGCGGGTCTTCAGGTCCGGGTGGTCGAGCAGCATGTAGATCATGGTCGGCACCAGCATGGTCGAGGTGATCTTGTACTTCTCGATCGCCTCGAGGACGGCGCCGGGCTCGAACGCCGGCAGCACGACCAGCGAGCCGCCGCGCATCAGCGTCGGCACGA
The DNA here is from genome assembly GCF_040024445.1 of Prescottella soli. Lineage (NCBI taxonomy): Bacteria > Bacillati > Actinomycetota > Actinomycetes > Mycobacteriales > Nocardiaceae > Rhodococcus > Rhodococcus (subgen. Prescottella) soli. Next base: position 3,893,599 of record NZ_CP157276.1, on the reverse strand, counting down.
AGAACGCCATGCCGGCGTGGGAGAGCGGCGTGCAGGCGAGGAAGCGCATCTCGTCCGGGAACTGCCACTCGGCCATCTGGATCTGCGGCAGCGTCACGCCGGAGCGGAACGTGTTGACGACGCCCTTCGGCTTGCCGGTGGTGCCGCCGGTGTAGACCATGCTCGACGGGTCGTCGCCGTCGACGTCTGCGGCCACCAGGCGCTGCGGGGTGAACTTCTGCGCCAGTTCGAGGATGTCGACACCCACCTCGGACGGGCCCAGCGAGAACAGGTTCGTCAGGGTCGGCACCGCGGCCTTCAGTTCCGCGGCCCGGCCCTCGAACGCGGTCGGGTCGAAGATCAGCGTCTCGATCTCGGCGTCCCCGAGGATGTAGCTGTGGTCGTCGAGGGAGCCCATCGGCGCCAGCGCGGTGTTGCGGCAGCCGAGGATCATCTGCGAACCGACGCTGATGAGCACCTCGGGACGGTTCTTCGACAGCATCGCGACGGTCGAGCCCTTGCCGACACCGAGCGATTCGAGGGCCTGTCCGAAACAGCTGATCTGGTCGCGCATCTGACCGCCGGTCAGCACGACGTCGCCGAGGTAGAGCGCCGGCCGGTCGGCGTTGCGCTCGAGCGCGGTGATCAGCAGGTCCGCCAGGAAACGTGGGCGGTGGAGAAGGTCGTCGAGCGCGTCGGTCATGTGTGTTCCTTCTGCGTGCACGGGACGCGAAGGCGGCGCTGCGCGCGCCCGTCGCGCCGGGTCGGCCAGTGTGGTCCGGGTCACCGACACGATAACCGGATTTCCGCAGAACTGGAACCTGTTACACCCAGTGGATCGGTCAGTTCCGCCCGTCGAACAGCGCGTCGGGGCGCAGTTTCCCGCTCAGGACCTGCGCGCGTTTGGACGCGAGACGCTCGAACGAGTCGGGGTGCGTGAGGATCCAGAAGTCGTCCCGCGCGATGCCCTCGAACAGCAGTTTCGCGGCCGTGTCCGGCGTCATGCCCTCCCGGATCTGGTCGCGCCAGAACCCGGCGTCGTCGGTTGTCGCGTCGTGGACGGGAGCGTCCTCGAAGATGCGGGTCGCGACCTGGCCGGGACTGAACACCGACACCGCGATCTGCGGAAACGCCTCGGCGCACTCGAGGTACAGCGACTCGGTGAGCGCCTGCACGCCGTGCTTGGACGCCGCGTACGCCGTCATCCGCGGCGTGATCGCGATGCCGCCCACCGAACACGTGTTGACGATGTGCGACGGGCGCGGATCGGCGCCCATGCGCGGAACGAACGACCGGATGCCGTGGAAGACACCCAGCAGGTTCACGTCGATCACCCGCCGCCACTCCTCGGCGGGCACCTCCCACGTGAAACCGAGCGATTCGAGGCCGGCGTTGTTGAGCAGCACCGTCACCGCACCGAACTCGGCGTACGCGGCGTCGGCGAGCGCATCGACCGCGTCGGCGTCCCGGACGTCGGTGGGCACCGCGAGCACCGAGTGGCCGTCGGCGCGCAAATCGGCGGCGACGGCGTCGAGACGCTCGGCGGAGATGTCGGCGAGCACGACGTTCATGCCCAGTTCCGCCGCGCGGCGCGCCGCGCTCTCCCCGATGCCGCTGCCGGCGCCGGTCACGACGGCGGTGCCGCCCGTCAGATCCTCGAATCGCACGATGTCTCCTACTTCACGCAGTGGCCGGCATCGACCGGCAGTGTGACGCCGGTGATGTAACGGGATTCGTCGGACGCGAGGAACAGGCTCGCGTTGGCGATGTCCTCGGGTTCGATCATCGCGACGGGCAGCAGGTGCATCGACTGCGTTCCCGCCTCGAACTGCGCCTGCGTCGGCTCCTCGACACCGGGACAGAAGGTCCGCATCGTGGACTCGTTCTGGATCATCGTGGTGCGCGTGTTCGCGGGGTGGATCGTGTTGACCCGCACGCTGTGCGGCGCAAGCTCGTTCGCGAGCGACTTCATGAGACCGACGACACCATGCTTGGCTGCGGTGTAGTGCCCGACGCTGACCAGTCCGCGCAGGCCCGCGATGGAGCTGATCAGGACGATCGAGCCGCCGCGGCCGCCGTCGACGATGTGGGGGATGCCGGCCTTGCAGGTGCGCCACACGCCGGTGAGGTTGACGTCGAGCATGGTCTGCCAGCGCTCGGCCCCCATCTCGACGGCGGGCCCCGACGAGCTGATGCCGGCGGTCGCGCAGATGACGTCCAGCCGCCCGAGCGCCTCGACGCCGGAGTCGACCGCGGCCGTCAGCGACTGCTGGTCACGGACGTCGGCCTCGAACGCGCAGATCTTGCGGCCGAGCGCCTCGACCTGACGCACCGTCTCCGCGAGGTCCTCCGGCGACGCACCCGGGGTGGTCGAGTGTTCGACGGGCGCGCACACGTCGACGGCGATGATGTCGGCGCCCTCTTGCGCGAACCGCACCGCCTGCGCGCGGCCCATGCCCCGCGCGGCGCCGGTGATCAGCGCGACCTTGCCTTCGAGACGTCCGCTCATCACGCCACCTTCTGGGTCTGACCGGCGTCGATGACCATCTGCAGGCCTGTGACGTACCGGGATTCGTCCGATGCCAGGAACAGCACCGCATTGCTCACGTCGATCGACTCCACCCACGGCACCGGCAGCAGCATCCGCTGCGAGAGCACCTCCGCGACGTCGGCCTCGGTGGGGTTCTCGAGGTCCGGCCGGAGGCGGGCGAACGTCGCCGGGTTGATCGTCATGGGAGTCGCGACGGCACCGGGGTGGATCGTGTTGACGCGGATCGACCGCTTGCCCAGTTCGTTCGCGAGGGTCTTGGCGAGTCCGGTGATCGCGTGCTTCGCCGCCGAGTAGTGCGACGCCCCGGGCACCGCCTTGATCGCGGCCGTCGAACTGACGATGACGACCGATCCGCCCGCCGGATTCAGCTCGGCCACACCGGCCTTGACGGTGTGCCACGTGCCGGTGATGTTGACGTCGATCGACCGGTTCCAGATCGCGTCGTCGATCGTCCACGACGGTCCGGGGTTGTCGCAGATACCCGCGTTGGCGACGATGGTGTCGAGCGGCCCCAGTTCGCGGACCCCGGCCTGCACGGCGTCGGTGAGCGCGTCGTAGTCGCGGATGTCGGCGGTGCCGATCACCGCGCGGCGTCCCAGTTCCTCCACGAGGCGGGCGGTCTCGGCCAGGTCGGCCTCCGACTGCTCCCCGGGCAGGTCGATCGCGAGGATGTCCGCACCCTCCTCCGCGAGGCGGACCGCGTGCGTGCGGCCCATCCCCTTGCCCGCGCCCGTGATGAGCACAACCTTGCCCGTCATCCGTGTCATCGTCATTCCTTTCACCGTGACGCGACGCTAGCCAGAGCCGACACGGGGCCGGGAGTGATCTTCCCGCGTGGTGGGAGGTACGTCCGGCGGCCAGGCGCCGACTCGGCCCGGTCCCCGCAACCCCCGCGCCGAGCAGGCGCTATACCACAGAGTCGGGCGCGTTCCATCCAGCGGGAGAGTCACTTCCCACGCGACACGCCGCCGAGTTCTATGAGGCGCATCACAGGTCCCCCAACCCCTGACGGCACGGAGGAATTCATGTCAATCGACACCGCAACGACCAACGACGACAACGTCGAGATCCGCGAGATCGAGGCCGCGGCTGCCCCCACCCGATTCGCTCGTGGCTGGCACTGCCTCGGACTCCTCCGCGACTTCAAGGACGGCAAGCCGCACTCGATCGAGGCGTTCGGCACCAAGTTGGTCGTGTTCGCCGACAGCAAGGGCGATCTCAACGTCCTCGACGCGTACTGCCGGCACATGGGCGGTGACTTGAGCCAGGGCGAGATCAAGGGCGACACCATCGCGTGTCCGTTCCACGACTGGCGCTGGAACGGCAAGGGCAAGTGCACCGACATCCCCTACGCCCGCCGCGTTCCCCCGGTCGCCAAGACCCGCGCGTGGACCACGCTCGAGAAGAACGGCCAGCTGTACGTCTGGAACGATCCGCAGGGCAACCCGCCGCCGGCCGATGTGACCATCCCTGACATCGCCGGCTACGGCTCGGACGAGTGGACGGACTGGAGCTGGAAGACCCTCCGCATCAAGGGCTCGCACTGCCGCGAGATCGTGGACAACGTCGTCGACATGGCGCACTTCTTCTACATCCACTACTCGTTCCCGCGCTACTTCAAGAACGTCTTCGAGGGCCACACTGCCACGCAGTACATGCACTCGACCGGCCGCGAGGACATCATCTCCGGCACCAACTACGACGACCCCAACGCCGAGCTGCGTTCGGAGGCCACGTACTTCGGTCCGTCGTACATGATCGACTGGCTCGAGTCGGACGCCAACGGCCAGACCATCGAGACGGTCCTCATCAACTGCCACTACCCGGTGAGCAACAACGAGTTCGTGCTGCAGTACGGCGCGATCGTCAAGAAGCTCCCGGGCCTGTCCGACGACGAGTCGACCGGCATGGCCGCGCAGTTCGCGGAGGGCGTCGAGATGGGCTTCGAGCAGGACGTCGAGATCTGGAAGAACAAGGCGCCCATCGACAACCCGCTGCTCTCCGAGGAGGACGGCCCGGTATACCAGCTGCGCCGCTGGTACCAGCAGTTCTACGTCGATGTCGAGGACATCAGCGAGGACATGACCAAGCGCTTCGAGTTCGAGATCGACACCACCCGGGCGGTCGCGAGCTGGGAGAAGGAAGTCGCCGAGAACATGGCCAAGCAGGCCCCGAACTCGCCGGCGAACTCCTAGTCCCCGGTTCGTAGAACCACACCCACCAGAAGGAAATCCAGATGAGTTACGAAGTCCTGTCCCGCATCGAGGCCGCCGCCGACGACATCTTCGTCGAGGGCGTCGAGGCCGAGCGGATCGGCAAGATCGCCGACGCCACCGCCAAGCGGATGAAGGAGGCCGGCTCGATCCGGATGCTCCAGCCGAAGGAGCACGGCGGCCTCGAGGTCCACCCGCGCGAGTTCGCGGAGACCGTCATGCGGATGGCGTCGCTGAACCCATCCGCGGGCTGGGTCCACGGCATCGTCGGCGTCCACCCGTGGCAGCTGGCGTTCGCCGATCCCAAGGTCCAGCAGGAGGTCTGGGGACAGGATCAGGACACGTGGCTCGCGTCGCCGTACATGCCCGGTGGCATGTGCGTGCCGGTCGACGGCGGCTACAAGTTCTCCGGCAAGTGGTCCTTCTCCTCGGGAACGGACCACTGCGACTGGGCGTTCCTCGGCGCGATGGCGTGTAACCCGGACGGCAGCATGGAGATGCCGCCCCGCATGCTGCACGTGATCATCCCCCGCACCGACTACGAGATCATCGAGGACTCGTGGGACGTCGTGGGTCTGCGTGGCACCGGTTCCAAGGACGTCGTCGTCAAGGACGCGTTCGTGCCGGACTACCGCGTGATGGACTGCGACGAGGTCATCGACGGCACCGCGGTCCGCAAGTACGGCCGCACCGAGACGCTGTACCTGATGCCGTGGTCCAACATGTTCCCGCTCGGCATCACGTCGGCCACGATCGGCATCTGCGAGGGCGTGCTGCACCACGCCAACGAGTACCAGCGCGAGCGGATCAACCCGCAGGGCACCGCGGTCAAGGACGACCCGTACACGATGTTCGCGGTCGGCGAGGCCACCGCGAAGCTGCAGTCGGCCCGGGACTCGCTGCTGGCCAACGTCGATCGCATGTGGGACCTGGTCGACGCCGGCAAGACCCCGACGTTCGAACAGCGCGCCCTCGGCCGCGAGACCCAGGTCAACGCGGCGTGGCAGGCCGTGCAGGCCATCGATGCCGTGTACGCCCGCTGCGGCGGCAACGCGCTGCGCATGGACAAGCCGATGCAGCGCTTCTGGCGTGACGCGCACGCCGGTCTGCACCACGCGATCCACGTCCCCGGCACCGTGTACCACGCCGCGACGCTCAGCGGCCTGGGTGTGGACCCGCAGGGTCCGCTGCGCGCGATGATCTGATCCGCCGGATCCATCCCCATTCGAATCCACAACGGAGACAAACCATGACGAACCCCAATGTCGGGGGCTTCGGCACCGACATCCGCGCACTGGGCTACGTGAAGGTCCAGACCAACGACATGGACCGCTGGCGCACCTTCGCGTTCGACGTCCTCGGCTTCGCGGAGGGCTCCGGCCCGGACCCCGACGCCCTGTACCTGCGCATGGACGAGCGCGCCGCCCGCATCGTCGTCGTCCCCGGTGAGACCGACGAGGTCGTCACCGTCGGCTGGGAGGTCCGCGACCACGCCGCACTGGTCCGGGTCACCGAGGCCGTCGAGCGCGCCGGGATTCCGGTCAAGCCGCTCTCGCTTGAGGAGGCGGACGCCCGCCGCGTCGAGGAGGTCGTGACCTTCCAGGATCCGGCCGGCACCACCCTCGAGGTCTTCCACGGCGCGGTCCTCGACCACAGCCCCGTCGTCACCCCGTTCGGTGCCAAGTTCGTCACCGGCGCACAGGGTCTGGGCCACGTCGTCCTGCCGACGATGGACCCGAACGGCACGTTCGACTTCTACACCGAGGTGCTCGGGTTCCTGCCGCGCGGCGCCTTCCGGATCCCGGCCCCGCCGGAGTTCGGCCCCCTGCGGGTTCGGTTCCTGGGTGTCAACCAGCGCCACCACAGCCTCGCCCTGTGCCCGGCCCCGCACGGCGGTGCGCCCGGCCTGGTCCACATCATGGTCGAGGTCGACACGCTCGACGCCGTCGGCCAGGCGCTCGACCGCGTCGTGAAGGACGGCTTCTCGGTGTCCTCGACGCTGGGCCGGCACACCAACGACAAGATGGTGTCCTTCTACGTGCGCGCACCCGGCGGCTGGGACGTCGAGTTCGGCACCGACGGGCACCTGGTCGACGAGACGTTCTACACGTCCGAGGAGATCACCGCCGACAGCTACTGGGGCCACGACTGGTCCGGCAGTGAACCGCTCGCCGCGATGTAGCGACCCTCTCCACAACTGAACTCTCTGCTCCCGTCAGGGGGAACCCCGTCCTACCAGGACCGTTGGGTTCCCCCTTTCGGCATATCTCGATCTTGGTGACCCACTTCACAAACGTCGATCCGTATGTCATTATTTCTAATCGAAATACCCACGTCAGATGGGTCTCACCGCGATGCTCGATAAAAGTGAGGGAGTCATCGATGACCGCACCAGCTGCTGCAGACACCACCCCGACCGCGATCCTCGAACGGGTTTCACTGGTTCTCGACACCTTCGACGGCCCCGGCCGTCTCACCCTCGCGCAGGTCGTCAAGCGGACGGGGCTGCCGCGGTCGTCGGCGCATCGGATGCTCGAACGCCTCGTGGAGATGCGGTGGCTGCGCCGCGACGGACGCGACTACGAGCTCGGCACCCGCCTGATGGAACTCGGTTCGCTCGCGGTCCACCAGAACCGCCTGCACAGCGCCGCCGCTCCGATCCTCCAGGAACTGCACCGCGTCACCGGGTATGTCGTGCACCTCGGCGTCCTGGACGGATCAGACGTGCTGTACCTCGACAAGATCGGCGGACGACTCGCGGCCGAGTTACCGACCCGCATCGGCAGCCGCTACCCGGCGCGCAACTCGGCAATCGGCAAGGCGCTGCTCGCGTACACACCGAACGGCACCGACAACCTCTCCGAGTTCACGCCCGAGCTGCACAAGGTCCGCGAGATGGGCGTCGCATACGAGGTCAGCCAGATCTCCGGCGGCATCGGCATCATCGCCGTCCCCGTCGGACCAGTCGGCGGCGTCCTCGCCGCCCTGTCGATCTGTGGGCCGACGAGCCACCTCAAGTTCGATCACCGCCACGCCGCGCCGGTCCGCATGGCCGCCAACGCAGTCCTGCAGACCCTGACCGGACGGAGCAGCGGCGCCGCCCCCATCACGCACCGCAACCGACTCCAGAGCCTGCCCACCGCCGCGCCGCGAGTGCGCCTGCAGTACGCCTGACCCCGAGCCCTGGCTTTCGCTGATTCGATCGCCTCGGGCGGATTCAGGCGGTCAGTTCCGCCGGCGCCGCTCGAGGCCTTCGACGAAATCCTCGACATCACGCCAGGATCCGGCCACCTCGGGGATCGGGTTGCCCAGCTCGTCACGCTCCCGCACATGGGAGAACGTCTCGGCCGCCTCGTCGATGTCGTCGAGCATCTGCCGGGCCAGGTCCATCTCGGCCTGGAAGTAACGCTCCGCCCAGATCAGGCTCATCTTCGAAAACGCCCACGCCGGTTCACGTGTCGCGTGGTCGGCGTGCAGCTTCGCGCGCTCGCGCATCGCCTCCATGTTCTCGATGTGCGACTGCACGAGCGCCCGCAGCTGGTCGGGCTCGTTGAGGTGCCCCATCCACAGCCGCAGCATCAGCCCGTGCTTGAGGACGGGCTGCTCCACCGGCGCGTCCCGCGACCAGTTCCGCACGGCTCGCGTCCCGCGGCCGGTGATGCGGTAGACCCGTCGACCGCGCTCCCCCGGCTCCGAGACCATCTCCGATTCGACCAGACCGACGGCCTCGAGCTTCTTGAGCTCGGCGTAGATCTGGCTGATCGACGGGCTCCAGTAGAAGAAGCCGATGCTCCAGTCGGCCCACTTCTTGAGGTCGTAACCGGTGAGCCCCTCGCCGAGGGTCAACATGCCCAGAACGGCCCAACTGGTGGCGGGAAGCGACGGGTAGCCGTCGTCGTCGGCGTCGTTGGTGGGCTCGGTTTCGGACATGGCCGAAGCCTAACAGCCCAGGTAGACGGGGGTTACAGCCCGGTAGCACACGTCCACTCACCGGGAGGGAAGCTCCCGCTCCGTGGGAGGTTGGGAGCGTGAGCGATCGAGAGTGACTACCGTCACCAGTGGAATCAGGGAGGTTCGAACATGGAAAGCGTGCGCTGCAACAGCTGCGGCAACCGAGTCCTCGTCGAGAAGTACAGCGAGGCCCACACCAGCATCCAGTGGCTCGACGACGCCGACAACGCGTGCCCCGAGTTCGCCGAGGCGCGAACCAAGGACGGCCGCGCGTGGGTCCCCACGTGCCACAAGCTTCAGGAGTCGATCGACGACCTGATCCTGTCCGGGCAGATCGGCCTGTCCCTGCGCAGCTACCCGATGCCCGGCCGCCTCGAGTGAACGGCCGGCGAGGTTCCGCTCGCCGGGATCACCCTCGCCTGTACGCGCTTTCGGCGCTGCATTCGGGCGAGGCGATCCACCGCCCGTAGTCGCTTCCGAACCCCTGAACAGAAGTTCAGGGGTTCGTTCACGCTGATTCGTGGACCACGCCCGTGAGGTCCAGCAACTGCCCGATGGCGACGGCCGCCATTCGCACCGGTGCGGCGTCCCGGTCGTCGAATCGCACGCGGCTCAGCGGACCGCTGACCGACAGCCCCACCTCGACCCCGTCCAGCGATCCGACCCGGACTCCGATGCAGCCCAGCTTTGCCGAGCAGGTCCCGAACGCAACACCGAGCGGACCGCGGGCAGTTCGGCGTGTGGTCGTCAGGAGCGCCTTGCCGATCGTCGACGACCGCGCGGGGATCCGTGCTCCGACGCGCGTCGGGAGTTCCGGCACGGACCGACCGCCCACCTTCTCGATGTAGACGACGTCGGATCCGTCGAGCACGCCCAGATGCACGACATGCCCGGTGGCATGGTGCAGTTCACGCAGGAGCGGATCCACGGCACGGTCCATGCGATTCCGGTACACAGCCAGCGCTCCGACCTCGACGAGCCGGTGTCCCAATTCGTACTCGGCGCCGATTCGACTCAGCCACCCCATCCTCACCAGGTGGTCGAGCATCCTGTGCGTGGTGCTCCGGGGAATGCCGGTACGACGCGACAGTTCGGTCAGCGTCAGCCGGGCGGTGTCGCGAAAACTGTCGAGCAGCAACGAGAGCCGGTCGAGCGTCGACGCGGGAACACCCTCGAGATCCTTGTCTGCACGGTCTCCGACCGAACTTGCCATCCGTCCTCCAGCGATGCCTTCACGATGAGCGTGACCGCGCCGCCATCGAGTTGGGTCGAGCGTCTTCAGCGCACCGCAGATCCACGTCCGGCACCAGTCCATCGACCCGGTGAGTGGGAAGCAAGTTCCTCCCGAGAGCCACGGCCACCGGGGCCACCTAACCGACGTTCAGCCCGGTCAACCAGGTGAGGAACGCGTCGACGTCGTCCGCACCGATCGGCAGCGCCGACGGTCGCACGAGCACCGTGTCGACACCGGACTCCTGCGCCGCCTTCGCCGACGCGGTCATCGCGTCGAAGTCCACGCCACCGGATGGGTTGTCGATCGTCGGCAGCATGATCTGCACCTCCGCCGAGTCCGGATCGCGGTCGTGCTCGTCGAAGCAGTTCCGCAGCAGCGCGATGCTCTCGTCGAGCCGCGGCAGGTCGGCGGGTGCGACGGTCCACCCGTCGCCGACCCGCGCGATCCGGTCGAAGTTGCTCTTGGACGGCGCCATACCGAAGATCACCGGAACCCGCGGCTGCACGGGACGCGGCAGGCTGTGGAAGTCCGAGAACTCGAATCCCGTCCCCGTGAACGACGCCGGCGGCGCTCCCCAGAGTTCACGGCACGCGGCCACCGTCTCCTCCAGTCGGCCGAAGCGTCGTTCGAACGGTACGCCGGCCGCCCGGTACTCGGCCTGCTGCCAGCCGACCCCCATCCCCATCCGGACGCGGCCGCGGGACAGCACGTCCAGGGTCGCGATCTGCTTGGCGAGCAGTAGTGCCGGCCGCAGCGGCGCCACGAGCACGTACACGCCGAGTTCCACCCGCTCGGTCACCGCGGCCGCCGCCGACAGCAACGACATCGGCTCGAGCCACGGGTGTTCGAGTCCGAACGGAAAGCCGTTCTCGCGCACCCGCGTCTCGTGTGCCTCCCGCGAGAACCCGAGATGATCCGACGTCGTGATCAGGTCGACGCCCCGGCGGTCGGCCTCGGCCGCCAGGTCGAGCACCCCGCGGTGGTCGCCGGCGTAGAAGCGTTCGGCGCCGAAGACGTCCAGTCCGATCCTCATGTGTCCCTCTCCTCTTGCTGTCCGTGAAACGCCGAACGGGAGCCCGCGGCACGGTTTCGCGAACGAAGCGTGCCGTGAACTCCCGTTCGACGGTGTGTCAGACGCGACCGAAGTACGCGTCCTTGAGGACCGCGATGTCGTCGATCTCCGACGCCGGCGAGTCCATGACGACCTTGCCGATGTCGAGGACGGTGACGTGGTCGGCGACGCTCATCGCCGCCTCGACGGCCTGCTCCACTAGGAGGACGGCCAGGCCGGACTCCTTGAGCAGCTGCACCCGTTCCATGACCTCGTTGACGATGACCGGGGCCAGGCCACCGGACGGCTCGTCGAGGAGCAGCAGGGTCGGGTTGGACATCAGCGCCGCACCGATCGCCAGCATCTGCTGCTGGCCACCGGACATCGAGCCCGCCAACAGGTTCCGCTTCTCCCCGAGGATCGGGAACATCTCGTAGATGCGCTCGACGTCGGACTTGAGGGCGCTGCGCCGCATCTTCCGGGTGTAGCCGCCGAGCAGCAGGTTCTGCTCGATGGTCTGCTTGTGGAAGACACGCTTGCCCTCCTGCACGTATGCCATCCCGCGACGCACCCGCTGGTGCGCGGCGACCCCGGAGATGTCCTGGCCGTCCATCTCGATGGTGCCGCCGTGGACCTTGTTCAGGCCGGAGATGGCGCGCAGGGTGCTGGTCTTGCCGGCACCGTTACGCCCCAGCAGCGCCGTCACCTGGCCCGGGTAGACGTCGAACGAGACGTCCCAGACCACGCGCAGGTCACCGTAGCCGGACTGCAGATTCCGAACGCTCAGAACCGGTTCCATCACTCCACCTTCTCCAGCTCGGCAGCGGTTCCACTGTCGGGGTCGACGCCGAGGTACTCGCTGAGCACCCGCGGGTGATGCTCGATCTCCTCGGGCGGACCGGACGCGATGACCTGTCCCTGCGCCAGCACCACGATGGTGTCGGCGAGCGAGAGCACCAGGCGGAAGTTGTGCTCCACCAACAGGACCGTGGCCCCGGCGTCGCGCAGTGCCCGGATCAGGACCGACAGCCGCACAAGTTCGTCCTCGTCCATGCCGGACGCGATTTCGTCGAGCAGCAGCACCCGCGGCTCGGCAATCACGGCGCGCGCGACCTCGAGCATGCGCCGCATGCCCAGGGGCAGCGACGTCGCAACCTCGCCCTTCAGGTGCGACATCCCGACGAGTTCGAGGACCCGCTCGGCCTCGGCGATGTCTGCCTTGGCCACCTTGCGGAAGCTCGGCAGCCGCAGCACCGCCGAGAGCATCGAGGCGCGGTCGGTCATGTACCGGCCGGACGCGACCGCCTCGAGCACGGTGACGTTCTCGGGGATGTTCGGCGTCTGGAACGTGCGCGCCACGCCCTCGCGTGCCACCCGGTGCGACGAGAACTTCTGGACCTCGGTGTCGCCGATGACGATGCGTCCCGCGTCCGCGGTGTAGAAGCCGCAGATCATGTTCAGCATGGTCGTCTTGCCCGAACCGTTGGGGCCGATCAGCGCGGTGACCTTGCCGGCCTCGGCGCGCAGCGTCGCCGACCTCAGGGCCTGGTTGCCGCCGAACGCCTTCGAGATGCCGTCGACCTCGAGGGTGGAGCCGGCGATCGGCGCCACGACGGGCACCTCGTTCGGATCGCGCGGTGCCGGCCGCTCCGCCACCCCGATGCCGGCCTTGCGGTCGAGCTTGGTGGCCAGCGACCGAAACACCTTGGTGAGTCCGCCCGAGAGCAGCACACCACCGAGGATCAGGAAGCCGCCGTAGAACAGCAGCGAGTATTCCTGGAACGCGGTCGACTGGTTGGGGCCGAACTGCATGATGGCCGCACCGATCACCGCACCGTAGACACTCGCGGACCCGCCGAGAATCGACGCCGCGAGAACCGCGGTCGCGAAGGTGAATCCGAACGCCTCCGGGGAGATGAACAGGTCGGTGTTCGCGAACAACGCACCCGCGAGACCCGCGGGCAGGGCACCGATCGCGTACCCGAGCAGCTTCATCCGGAACACCGACACACCCTGTGACTGCGCGAGGACCGGCGACTGCTTGAGCGTGCGGAACGCGATGCCGTGCCGCGAGATCACGAGGTTGCGCATCACCACGAACCACAGGATCGTGACCGCGACGACGATGTAGTAGAAGTCCTTGTCGATGTCCTGGCCGAGCAGCGTCGGCGGCTCCATCCCGGACAGGCCGTTGCGGCCACCGGTCTTGCCACCGAAGATCGCGAGGATGTCCGGCACCAGCAGGATCAGGAAGAACGACGTCATCGCCAGCGACCAACTACCCAGCCGCAGACCGGGAATGCCGGTGACGATGCCGACGACGAGCGCGACGGCGCCCGCGGCGACCAACTGCAGCAGGATCTCGGTGTGCCCGGCCTGCGACATCAGACCCGCCGTGTAGGCACCGGCCGCGTACATCGCGGCCTGCCCCAACGCGAGTTCACCCGCGTAACCGAGGCTCAGGTTCAGACCGCTGACCACCAGCGCCAGAATGCACGCGAGCTGGAGCTGCCGGGTGTTGGACGCGTCCAGGCCGAGCATCGGCGCGACGAAGACCGCGGCACCGAACACGAGCGCGAAGATCCAGCTGGGGATCGCGCGGAGAGTTCGCCAAATCTGCATGGCTACACCACCCGTTCCTTCACCGTGCCGAACAATCCGGCCGGCTTGACCATCAGGATGACGATCAACACCGTGAAGACCGCGATGTTGCTGTACTGGCTGCCGAACCACAGCGCGGTGAACGATTCCACCAGGCCGACGGTCAGACCGCCGATCAGTGCGCCCGGCAGCGAACCGAATCCACCGATCGCCAGTGCCACGAAGCCCTTGAGCGCCAGCGCGGCACCGAGCGTCGCGACCGCGAACGTCTTGGGACCGACGAACAGTCCGAGGACGCCGGCGAGCGCACCGGAGAAGGCGAACGCGCCCATCGCGATGCGGCGCACGTTGACGCCACGCAGCATCGCGGCCTCGCGATCCTCCGAGACGCCCATCAGTGCGAGACCGGTCATGGTCCGCTTGCTGAGCTGTCCCAGTGCGATCACGAGCACGATCGACAGCACCAGCAGCGCGATCTCGACCGGGTAGGTGCGTCCACCGAGCAGCGTGATCGGATCGTTGGACCCGAAGAACGGCACCGTGAGCGGCTCACTGCCCCAGATCAACTGCGTCGCACCGTTGAGCAGCGTCGCCGCGCCCAATGTCGTCACCAATTGGTTCTGGTGATCGGCGACCGGTCTGATCGCGACCATCTCCTCGACCGCCGCGAGGATCATCACCGTCACAGTGGCCATGACGGCCACCACCAGCACAGGAAGTTTCAGGGTCACCAGACCCGTGTAGGCCACGAACGTGCCGACCATCATCAACTGCGCCTGAGCGAAGTTGAAGGTGTTCGACGAGACGAACACGATGTTGTACCCGATGGCCACGAGCACATACACAGCGCCGAGGGCAAGCCCCGACCACAGAATGGTCACCGCGGGTCCCTCCTCTGAGTATTGGGAACGAAGATCATGGAACTCATGCCTGCGGGTTGCCGAACTGTCCGTTGAGGACCTTGGTGGGCGCGATGAACCGCATCTCGTCCTGCGCCGGGTTCGGGCCGTGGTTGTCGGCGGTGAAGTTGTAACGCGCCAGGAAGGCCGTCTGGGCGTTCTTCTGGACCTCTTCGGTCTCGAGCGCCTCGGCCAGCTTCTCGGCGTCGGTGGTGGTGCCGGCCTTCTCGGCCGCCGCGGCGACGAGCGGGAACGCGTCGTAGTTGTCGGCGATGATCAGCGTCGACGAGATCGCGCCGAGCGAGGCCATGGTGTCGACCATCTTGTTCACGGTCGCGTTGTTCGGGTCGTAGACGGTGCTCGTGAACACCTGCGAGACAAGGTTCTTCACCTCAGGGGTGCCGAGGACACCGTTCGGCGGCTCGTTCGCGACGAGGCTGGTGCTGGAGACCGACGTGTTGCCGATCAGCGGCACGTCCCAACCCAGACGCTGCATGCTCTGCAGGAGGTAGCCGAGCGGGGCGCCGTACGCGTCGAGGGCGAGGGCCTTGGCGCCGGCATTCTTGAGCGACTGCAGCTGCGCGGTCATGTCGAGCGCGGTGGACTCGTACTCCTCGTTGCCCACCTGCTTCAGGCCCGCCTTCTCGAGCGCCGAGGTCATCTCCTTGCCGAACAGCTCGCCGTACGCGGTGCTGCCGTGGATGACGCCGATGTCGGTGTAGCCCTTCTCCTTCGCGTAGCCGACGATGCCACGCGCGTTGTCGGTGGCGCCGGGCGCGAGGTCGAAGTTCAGCGGGAACTTCGACGGGTCCGTCGAATCCGGAGTGGGCGCGACGTTGAACGAGAGGATGTGGTTCTGCTTGAGGATCGGCAGCACCGCGGCGCCGACGGACGACGGGCCGGAGTTGAGGACGAGGTCCGGCTTCTGCTTGTTGATGGCCTCGCGCACCTTGGTGACGGCGATCGTGGCGTCACCGGCGTCGTCGACGACGGTCAGCTCGATCTGCCGGCCGCCGATGCCCCCGGCCTGGTTCTGCACCTCGACACCGGCCTTGGTCGCGAGGATCGACGTCTGCGCGTTGGCCGCGAGCACACCCTGCGCGCTGATGCCGCCGGTGACGAGCACTCGATACGGCTGGTCGGCACCGCCCGCCTCGGCGGAGTCGGCGCTGCTGCACCCCGCGAGAGTCAGGACGGAGGCGGCAGCAACCGCCGCGACGACAACTGGACGCCGATTTCCCATGACTGTCCTCCTAGGACACCCGAAACACACCAAACCAAGCGCTAGCTTGACTCAGTCGGACACAACTTGGCCCGGACCGAAAGCGACTACCTGGCGGTTTCACCTTCCGAACACGACCCATCAAGCAACCGCTTGACTCACCAAGCAATTGCTAGACCGGGAGCATAGGGGTGTGACGTAAGTAACGTCAACTGGACCTGCCACGAGGCGGGAAGCCGTGCGGATCTGATTCGATCTTGATATAACGGCGCCGAACGTGCCTGCCGATCCGGTGAACGGGAGTTCACGGCACACCATCGACGTCGGGGCGTGCCATGAACTCCCGTTCGCGGGTTGGGACGCGCGAGTTGTCCACAGGTCGAACGCTTTCCACAGGCGTGCTCGGTACCGGGATTCGACGGCGGATCGTGTCGGCGCGCGGCGCGAGCGTGCCGATATGACTGCACTGCTCGTACCTTTTCGCGGCGCCGCGGCCCTCGATCGCGGACTGGTCAGCCGACGGGGGCTCCGCCGGCACTCCACCCGCGTCTACCCCGACACCTACGCACACAACGACGTCGAGGTCGACGCCCGGATCCGCGCTCTCGCGGTGTGGCACTGGTCCGGTGGACGCGGGGTGCTCGCTGGGACGTCGGCTGCGGCGATGTGGGGCACCCGTATAGACGACGAACGGGAATTCACGGCACGCTCGGGTTCGATGCGTGCCGTGAATTCCCGTTCAGGGCATGGGGGGTTACGGGTCGTGTCGTCGGGATACCCGAGAGATGGCCGTGGTCAGCGCTCGTTGCGCGGCTTCCACACGACGATCGCGTTGCTGCGAGGAATGGGGACGAGGTCACGTCGGTAGCTGGCGTGAACGCGCGCGATCTCCGCGGCCATCTCGTCGACGCGGTTCTGCAGGACCTCGACCTGGTTGGTCAGTTCGATGATGCGCTTGATCCCGGCGAGGTTGACGCCCTCGTCCTGGGACAGGCGCTGCACCTCACGCAGCAGCGCCACGTCCCGCGGCGAGTATCGGCGTCCGCCACCGGTGGTGCGGTGCGGGGTGACCAGCCCGAGCCGGTCGTAGTTGCGCAGAGTCTGCGCGTGCATGCCGGCCAGTTCGGCGGCCACCGAGATGACGAACACGCGCGCGTCGGGGTCCTGCGGGACCTCCGACTGCTTGTGCTGCTTGTCGCTCATGATGGTTCACCTGTTCGATCGGTTCGGGCGCGTCAGGCGCCGGCCCATCCTGCGCGCGGATCGAATCCGCTGGCCTTCTCCGCCTCCAGATACGCCTGGAGTGCCTCGGTGGCGGGATCGTCGAGCTTCTGCGGCACCGCCACCTTCACGGTGACGAGCAGATCGCCGGCTCCTCCGCCGCGCTTGGGCACACCGCGCCCTCGCACCCTCAGAATGCGTCCGTCCGCCGTTCCGGCCGGAACCTTCACGCCCACACGGCCGTCCAGCGTCGGCACCGAGACCGTCGTGCCGAGCACGAGTTCGCCGTAGCTGACGGGCACCACGACCGTCAGGTCGTCGCCGTTGCGGCCGAAGACCTTGTCGGGACGTACGTGCACGGTGACGTACAGGTCGCCCGACGGCGCACCGCGCAGCCCGGCCTCACCCTGTCCGGCGAGACGGATCTTGGTGCCGTCGCTGACACCGGAGGGCACACGGACGGTGATGGTCCGGGTGCGGTTGGTGACACCGTTGCCGTGGCAGTCGGGGCACGGGTCGTCGATGATCGATCCGGTGCCGCGGCAGTCGTCGCACGGCTCACTGAAGCCGAACGCACCCTGGTTGCGGCTGACGATGCCGGTTCCGTTGCAGCGCGGGCACACCCGCGGGCTGGTGCCGGGCTTGGCGCCGCTGCCGTGGCAGGTGGTGCACGGCGACGGGCTGGTCAGCCGCAGCGGGACGGTGACGCCCTGCGCGGCCTCGCGGAACTCGAGCGTGGTCTCGGTCTCGACGTCGCTGCCACGACGCGGACGTGAGCTCGCCGTCGTCCGACTCCCGCCGCGGTTGAACAGGCCACCGAAGATGTCGCCCAGGCCGCCGTCGCCGCCGCCGGCACCGCCGCCGAAGAGATCGTTGATGTCGAAGCCGCCGCCACCGAATCCGCCACCAGCGGTGGAGTATCCGGCACCGGGGCCGAAGCCGCCGCTCGCGAACAAGCGGCGGGCCTCGTCGTACTCCTTGCGTTTCGCGGGGTCGGTGAGGACCGCATTCGCCTCGCTGACCGCCTTGAAACGCTCCTCCGCCTTGGCATCACCGGGGTTGGCGTCGGGATGCAGATCCCGGGCCAGCTTGCGGTACGCCTTCTTGATCTCGTCGGCGGAGGCGTCGGAGGAGACACCCAGCTCCTTGTAGAAGTCCTTCTCGATCCACTCCCGTTGGCTCACTGGGCGCCTCCTCCTTTCGTCGTTTCCTGTTTAACTACTCGGCCACCACGTCGGACGCAGGCTCGCCGTCCGTGACGGTCACCATGGCCGTCCGGAGAACCCGGTCACCGAGGCGGTAACCCTTGCGCAGCACCGCGCCGAGGACGGGGTTGTCGCCGTCGCCCTCCATCTGCACGGCCTCGTGCAGATCCGCGGAGAACGTCTCGCCCTCCTCGCCGAAACCGGCGAGGCCGAGTCCGTCGAGCACTCCGGCGAGCTTGTCCGACAGCGCCTTCAGCGGCCCCGTCTCGAGGTCACCGTGAGCGCGAGCCCGGTCGAGGTCGTCGATCAGATCGAGGAACTTGCTCACCACGGAGGCACGCTCGTCCTCGACGGCCCGGTCGATGCGGGCCAGCGCGTTGCGGCGGATGTTGGCGATCTCCGCCTTCGCGTAGCCCAGCTCGGTGCTGGCCTTCTCGAGTTCGGCGGTGAGCGTGGTCAGCTCGTCCGTCTCCGACGCCTCGGCCGCACCGGCCTCGGCCGCCTCCTCAGAGGCGGCCGGGGCGGCGGTGTCCGTGGCCTGGTCGTCGACCGTCACCGGTTCACGCTCGGGGTTCTCGGCGGTCACTTCTTGTCCTGATCGCTCGGCTCGTCCACGACCTCGGCGTCGACGACGTTCTCGTCGGCCGGGCCGGAGCCGTCACCGGACGCGGCGGCGTCGGCGGCCTGCGCGTCGTAGATCGCCTGGCCGAGGGCCTGCGACTCGGTCGACAGCTTCTCGACCGCCGCCTTCACGGCAGCGAGATCGGTGCCGGCGAGAGCGGTCTTGACCTCGGTGATCGCGGCCTCGACCTTCTCCTTGACGTCGGCCGGCACCTTGTCCTCGGAGTCCTTGATGAACTTCTCGGTCTGGTGCACCAGCGAATCGGCCTGGTTGCGGACCTCGGCCTCCTCGCGGCGGGCCTTGTCCTCCTCGGCGTGCGCCTCGGCGTCCTTGACCATCCGGTCGATCTCCTCCTTGGACAGGCCGGAACCGTCCTGGATCTTGATCGTGTTCTCCTTGCCGGTGCCCTTGTCCTTGGCGGTGACGTGGACGATGCCGTTGGCGTCGATGTCGAAGGTGACCTCGATCTGCGGCACGCCGCGCGGGGCCGGCGGGATGCCGGACAGCTCGAAGGATCCGAGCAGCTTGTTGTGCGAAGCGATCTCGCGCTCACCCTGGAACACCTGGATCTGCACCGACGGCTGGTTGTCGTCCGCCGTGGTGAAGGTCTCGCTGCGCTTGGTCGGGATCGTGGTGTTGCGCTCGATGAGCTTGGTCATCACGCCGCCCTTGGTCTCGATGCCGAGGGACAGCGGGGTGACGTCGAGCAGCAGGACGTCCTTGACCTCGCCCTTGAGGACACCGGCCTGCAGGGCGGCGCCGACGGCGACGACCTCGTCCGGGTTCACGCCCTTGTTGGGCTCGCGGCCACCGGTGAGCTCACGAACCAGGTCGGAGACGGCGGGCATGCGGGTCGAGCCACCGACGAGCACGACGTGGTCGATGTCCTGGACGGCGATGCCGGCGTCCTTGATGACCTGCTGGAACGGGTTGCGGGTGCGGTCCAGCAGATCCGAGGTGATCTTCTGGAACTCGCTGCGGGTGAGCTGCTCGTCGAGGAACAGCGGGTTCTTGTCCGCGTCGACCGTGATGTAGGGCAGGTTGATGGAGGTGCTCTGCGAGCTGGACAGCTCGATCTTCGCCTTCTCCGCGGCCTCGCGCAGACGCTGCAGGGCCATCTTGTCCTTGGTCAGGTCGATGCCGTTCTGCGCCTTGAACTTGTCGACGAGCCAGCCGACCACGCGCTCGTCCCAGTCGTCGCCGCCGAGGTGGTTGTCACCGGAGGTCGCACGGACCTCGACGACACCGTCGCCGATCTCGAGCAGGGACACGTCGAAGGTGCCGCCACCGAGGTCGAAGACCAGGATGGTCTGCTCCTTCTCGCCCTTGTCGAGGCCGTACGCGAGCGCGGCCGCGGTGGGCTCGTTGACGATGCGCAGGACGTTCAGACCCGCGATCTGGCCGGCCTCCTTGGTGGCCTGACGCTGCGAGTCCTCGAAGTACGCGGGGACGGTGATGACGGCGTCGGTGATCTCCTCACCGAGGTACGCCTCGGCGTCACGCTTCAGCTTCATCAGCGTGCGGGCGCTGATCTCCTGCGGCGTGTACTTCTTGTCGTCGATCTCGACGGTCCAGTCGGTGCCGATGTGGCGCTTGACCGAGCGGATGGTGCGGTCGACGTTGGTGACCGCCTGGTTCTTGGCGGGCTGACCGACGAGCACTTCACCGTTCTTGGCGAAGGCCACGACGGACGGGGTGGTGCGCGAGCCCTCGGAGTTGGCGACCACTACAGCTTCGCCGCCTTCGAGCACAGACACGACCGAGTTGGTGGTCCCGAGGTCGATTCCGACCGCACGAGCCATAGTGATCCCTCACTTTCCTTCTGTGCAGCCTTGTGAGCTGCGATTTTGCTTCTGTACGCTGGATCCGATGAACCCGGGTGAGCGTATCCGGCTCAAGTTTGCATCCGACCCCGGTCGAAGTCAATTTGAAACTTGAGTCACCCTCACTCAGGTTCTCGAAAGGCTCAACGGGCAGGAATCCGAGTTTGTTCCCGAGTCGTCGATCACACCGCCGCAGCCCGCGCACTCGATACGATTTCGGCGTGGACACCACTGGCGACCCCGGCGCGACGAGTGCATCGGCACCGCCGCGGGCACAGCCGCCCCGCCCCGCCCTCGTGGTCACCCCCCTGCACGACCGCCGCATCGATCCCGGCCCCACACCGCGGACCCTGACCGCGGCCGTCGCGGTGTGGGCCGCGTCCTTCGCCGTCTTCGCCTGCCTGGCCGCAGCCCTCGCCGCCGACTACGACGCGGTCGTCGCCGCTCTCGACGCGGGTCTCACCACCGACGATCCGACGGCGGATCCGACGACGGTCGACCAGGTGTCCGGGCTGACCGTGCTGGGTGTGGGCTGTATCGGATTGCTGCTGGTGCTGGCCGGCGTGCTCGGGATCGTGCGGCTGCGCTCCGGTCGCGGACGGGGGCGCGCGTGGCTCACCGTCGTCGGCGTGTTCACCGTCGCCGCCGCGGTGACGTCGTGGAGCGTCCTGTCCGATGCGCGTGACCTCGCGTTCCGGACGCCCGCCTGGGCGCCCCCGCTCCAGGCCGCGCTGGTCGTCGCGGGCACCGCGCTGCTCTTCACCACGTCCGGGTCGGCGTGGTTGCGCCGCCGGAGCATCTCATGACCGACGCCGTCGTCGTCGGCGCCGGCCCCAACGGGCTGGCCGCGGCGGTGACGCTCGCGCTCCGCGGCCTCTCGGTCACCGTCTACGAGGCCGCCGAGACCATCGGCGGCGGCACCCGGACCACCGAACGGATCCTGCCCGGTCTGCTGCACGACGACTGCTCGGCCGTGCATCCGATGGGCGTGGCGTCACCGTTCTTCCGGTCGCTCGACCTCACCGCCCACGGGCTCGAATGGTGTTACCCGGAAGTCGATCTCGCGCATCCGCTCGACGGCGCCGTCGCGGGCGTCTTCACCCGGTCGCTCGAGCAGACGGTCGACCGCCTCGGCCCCGACGGCCCGCCGTGGCGGCGGCTGTTCGCGCCGCTCGCCGCGCACTTCGACGACCTCGCCGGCGAGGTGCTGCGACCCATCGCGCACGTGCCGACACACCCGATCACGTTGGCGCGCTTCGGTGTCGACGCCCTGATGCCCGCGACCCTGACCGGGAGACGCTGGCGGACCCAGCAGGCACGCGCGCTGTTCGGTGGCGTCGCGGCGCACACCTTCTACCCGCTGACCAGGCCGACGACGTCGGCGGCGGGTCTGCTGATGCTCGCCGCCGGGCACCGGTACGGGTGGCCCGTCGCCCGCGGCGGCTCGCGTTCGATCACCGATGCGCTCGCGTCGCTGCTGCGCGCACTCGGGGGCCGGGTCGAGACCGGCCGCCGGGTCGAGTCGCTCGGGGAACTACCGCGCGCCGACGTCACGATGCTCGATCTGTCCCCGACCGGCGTCGCCGACCTGGCCGGAAACCGGTTGCCGGCCAGGGTGTCCCGCGCGTACCGCAGGTACCGGTACGGACCGGCCGCGTTCAAGCTCGACCTCGCCGTCGAGGACGGCCTCCCGTGGCGCGACGACACGTGCCGCCGGGCCGGCACCGTCCACCTGGGCGGCGCGCTCGACGAGATCACCGCGACCGAACGCGACCTGCACCGCGGCCGCATGCCGGAACGCCCCTTCGTGCTGATCGGTCAGCAATACCTGGCCGATCCGTCACGCTCGGCCGGCAATGTGCATCCGGTGTGGGCGTATGCCCATGTGCCGCACGGGTACACCGGCGACGCGACCGAGGCGATCCTGAGTCAGATCGAACGCTTCGCTCCGCGAGCACGGGAACGCATCGTCGGCACCTTCAGCCGCTCCGCAGCCGAGATGCCGCTATACAACCCCAACTACGTAGGCGGCGACATTGCGTCCGGCGCCAACGACCCGCTGCAGATGCTGGCCCGGCCGCGGATCGCACGCGACCCGTACTCGACCGGGATCCCCGGCGTCTACATCTGCTCCGCGTCGACGCCGCCCGGCGGGGGCGTGCACGGGATGGGCGGCTACAACGCGGCCCGCTCGGCGCTGCGGCGACTCGAGCGCTAGAGCGTGTCTGACAAAGCGTGGATCCATGCGATTGCGGCGTGGATGAAGACGGCAACTCGGTAGACGATCGCGTGTTTGTCGTAGCGGGTGGCGAGGCCTCGCCATTGCTTGGTGTGGCAGAACCGGCGTTCGATCACGTTGCGGTTCTTGTAATCGGCGGCGTCGAGCCCGACGGGCCTGCCGCCGCGTGAGCCGCGACGTTTGCGGTGCCCCTGCTGGTCTCGGGGTTCAGGGATGACGGCCTTGATGCCACGCTCGCGCAGATGCTTCCGGATCGCGCGGGACGAGTACGCCTTGTCTCCGCGGACCGCATCCGGTCTCGTGCGCGGTCGCCCGATCTCCCGTCCGACGCGCAACTGCTCCAGAAGCGGCAACAGCATCGGAGAATCCCCGGTCTGGCCGGGAGTGATCAGCGTGACCAGAGGCAGCCCGTTGCCATCGACGAGCTGATGGATCTTCGTCGACAACCCACCCCGCGAGCGGCCGATCCCGTGATCAGGCGGCTCGACCGCTGGATTCGTGTAGTTCGCCCCATCCCCCTGTGGGGCGGATCGTGTTCGTCGCATGCTGATGCCGGTGATGCCACGTCCACACCGTCTGCCACGGCCCGAACACCTCAGGAAGATCACGCCACGCGATCCCGCACCGATACCGGTAGATGATCCCCTCGACCATCAACCGCGCATCCGAGAACTTCCTGCCCGGACGTCCCGTCGGCTTCGGGAGCATCCCCTCGATCAACGACCACTGGGCATCCGAGAGCAACTGAAAGCGCGACAGGGACCAGAGTTCCAGCCAGAACGCTCAACCTTGCCAGACACGCCCTAGGGATCCGGCCAATGGCTTCGGGTCAGGTCCGCTTGCGGCTCGCGATCTCGTCAGAGAGCTGCTGCACGTGGGCGGGGTCCGCGTCCCGGGCAAGGGCGACGTAGTGATCCATGACGGCCGGCCGGAAGCGCACGGGCAACGTCTGTCCTGGGGCGAGCCGGGTGAGCTCGGTGAGCGTGAGGTCTTCGTCTGCGATACCGCGGAACGAGATGCCGTCGGCGGTCTCCACGTCGAACATCAGGACCACACGTGGATTGCTGTTGACCTCCCGCCAGTCGACGAGAACGCCGAGCGCAAGCGCCCCCGTACGCAGTTCCGCAATGCGCTTCAATGCACCACTGCTCATGAACGGGTTCGGGGCGACGCCCGGGAAGTCGGGCCCGACGCCGAGCGATTCCCGACTCAGGTCAGGCCTTAGCTTCTCCATCACATCGTCGAGCGTCATCTTCGAATCGTTGCGCTTCTTCTTCCAACCGAACATCCTGACCCCTCCCTCACACCGGTGCCGGAATATCGGCCTGGCCTTCGCTCGCCCCGCGATTGTAAGTCGCGGCCATTCCCGACCTCCGTCGCATCGCCCCGTCCCGATGCCTATTTGTCAGACACGCCCTAGCGGTCGGCCCGCGGAACCGGTGTCACCCGAACCGATCCGGTGTCGAGGTCGAGCCGCATGGCCCCCTCGAAACCGTCAGCACCCCCGGGACCACCCAGATCCGCGAGCACGCCCTCGGCGCTGCGGGCGGCGACGCGGCAGGCCCGTGCCGTGAACTGGTCGACCAGCGGGTGCGCGGCGCGCTCGCGCCACTTCCGCACCGCGCCGAGCGCCACCACCCGCCCCTCCTCGATCGACGAGTCCGGCGACAGACCGAGACGCTGAGCGGCATCGATGCCGAATCCGCCCATCAGCCTCTGCAATTCGGTCAGATCGTCCGGCCCCAGGCTCGTCTCGGTACCGCGGAGCCGGCCCAGCATCCGCAACTCCTGGAATCCGTGCACGTCGGCCAGTAGCCGCCGGACCTCGCCCAGCAGGCGCGGCGTCGCCGTCCCGGGATGCGCCTCGAGGACGCGCTCGAGCGCGACGAGCGCCGAGTGCGTCTTGAGCTGGTCCGCGCGCTGCCCGAACTGGACGTCGATGACCTGACGCAGCTCGTCGAGCCCGCTGCGCGCCACCAACTCCGATGCGAGAGTGGGCGAATCCTGAACGCCCAGACGGATCAACATGACCGCGAGCCGGATCCCGAAGAGCCCGAATCGTTCCACCAACTGCCGGCGCGTCGCCGCATCCACTGGCAACGGCACGTCCTCGCGCGCGAACCGGTCGGCCGACAGCATGGCCAGCTGCAGGTCTTCCACCGACACCGTCGCGAGGGCCTCGAACGCCGCGAACTCGCTCTGCCGCAACGTCCGCGCCCCCAACGCCAGCAGCCCGGCGACGGGCACGACGGCCTGGCACAGCCCGGTGAGCTCGAGTTCCGAGGCGAACCGCGCGGCCATGTCCTTCGCGGACATCATCGCGTCGGCCCGTCCCGCACCCACCTCGTCGGCCCGGGAGACGACACCGATCACGCCGAGCGGCCCCGACTCGCCTCCGACGTGCGTGCCGATCCGGCCGAGGAATTGGACGTCCGACGCACTGAGGCTGCGCAGCAGGTACACCACCGCGTCGGCGCCGGACGCGGCATTCTCCGGCGTCAGCATCTCGAACGTGCGCGCCGAGACGTCCTTAGACAGCGACGACGTGCCGGGGGTGTCGATGACGGTCGTCTGCGCGAGCGCACTGGCCGGCCACTCGACGTCCAGCCGATCGACCCGGTCGGCGGTGAGGTCGCCGAGGTCGAACGTCAGCCGTCCGAGCCGGCGCTGCACCGCGACGTTCGCCGATCGGTCGCCGTCGTAGCGCGCGGTGACCGCGGGGGTGGATCCGCTGCGGTACCACGTGACGACACGGGTGCACTCGGTCGCGTCCGTGGGCGCGATGTCCTGCCCCACGAACGCATTGAGCAACGTCGACTTGCCGGCCTTGAGCGAGCCGGCCAGCGCGACCCGGAGCGGCTGCTCGAGCCGGGCCGCACACTCCGCGAGCTGCGTTCGGGCCGCGGCATTTCCCGCATACGCGTCGCGTGCGGACGCGATCAGCGTCCGGGCCCGGTCCAGGGACACCGAGGTCGTCACGCCGTCACCTCCTCGCCCACGCCGGGCTCGACCGGGAACAGCTGCGCGGCCTGCTCCTTCAGCTCGGCGAGAGCATTCAGCTGCCGCTCCACCTCGGCGGCACGGCGCGCCCGTTCGGTCGACTCGACCGTGGCCGCCTCCTGCGCCGCCCGCAGCGAATCGGCGAGCGACCGCAGTGTCTGCTCGGAGATGGTCGTGAAGTGGTCGCGCAGCAGACGCTGCATCAGCCGCAGCCGGTCCTTCGATTCCTTGCCGACCTGGAAGCTGACGTCGTCGGTGAAACGTCGGATGGCGACCTTCGCGTCGGCCCGACGCCTGACCACCCGCGCGTCCCGATCGTCGCGGTATGCCTTGGTGCCCAGCAGGACTCCCGCTCCCACCGAGATCGGGTTGACCAGCGCCATCCCCATCAGGGTCGTGACCAGGCCGAACATCAGCACGCCACCGTACGACCCGCGCATGCCGACCAGCACCTTCTGCGTGATGCCGATCCGGCCGGACTCCAGATCGGCCAACTCCGCGACCGGTTCGAGGACGCCGTCGAGGTCCGCGACGTCGAGCTGCGGCAGCTCCACCGCGCCGGCGTCCGCGAAATGCTCGGCCACCACCTCTGCGAGCCACAGCGCGCGGTCGTGTGCCCACACGAAGTTGTCGCCCACCGACTGCGCGATCTGCTGTTCGAGCCACTCACCCAGCTCCGCCCACTCCTTGCCGGGGTCGCCCTCGTCGACGGCGCGTTCGGCCTCCCGGGTCACCTGCCGCAGCCGGTCACGCAGGTCGTGATCGATGTCGGACGCGAGGTCGGCGATGCCGTCCGCCAGGGTCTGCTGCCAGCGCGCGGTCTTCTTCTGCAGTTCCTCGGTGACCGCCTTGGCCCGCTGCAACTCGGCCACGGCGGCCGCGCCCTTCTTCGGATCCCGCAGTGCGGCAAGCTCACTGGCGAGCGCAAGCTGGAGATGCTCGACGACGGCGTGGACGTCGAGGGACACCGTCCGGCGGAGTCCGCCCTGGGCGTACTCGATCACTCGGGTGCGCAGGAAGTCGTACAGCGCGTCGAATCCGGATTCCTCGTGCAGTGCCCGGTCGTCGAGGCGCAGGGCATGCGACCGCAGGATCGACGAGATCGGCAGCAGCGGAACGTCGAGTCCGGCTCGGCGCAGGTGCTCCCGATCAGCGTCGACGATCTGCCGCCAGTGTGGGTAGAGGTCGGTTTTGGTGATCAGGCACGCGGCTGCGGGGCACAGACCCGTCACCTGTCGGAGGAAAGCGAGTTCCGGTTCGGTGAATTCCTGGCTGGCGTCGGACACCACGAACACCGCGTCGGCGGCCGGAAGCAGTCCGAGAGTGGCTGCCGCATGCGGATTTCCGCGCCCTCCCACGCCGGGGGTGTCGACGAACACGAGACCGTCCGCGAGCAGAGGGCTCGGCACGTTGACCTCGATCCGCAGTACCTCGCGTCCCTCCGCGCGCGGTGTCTTCGGCGTCACCGCCTCGAGTTCGTCGAGCGGCAGGTCCACCCGGAGCGGCTCACCGCCGGGCTCGACGAGGACCAACTCCGCGAAGCTCCGCTCGGAGTTCTGCACCACGGTCGGGACGGCAGTGGTCTCGTCGTCCCCGACCGAGCACACCGCCAGGTTGAGCAGCGAATTGACGAACTGGCTCTTCCCCTGCTTGAGCTGGCCGACCACGACGACCCGGAACCGGGGATCGACCGTCCGGGTCCGGACCAGTGCCAGGCGCTCCACCAGATCGCTGCGCCCCGCCGAGGAGGCGATGGTCGTCGTTCGATCGAGCAGACCCGTCATCGCGTCGTTCATGAGTCCCGCTGCCCCGCTTCTCTGTTCCGACCTACGCACGCATCCCGTGCGCGCGCTGACTGATCCGCCGCTTCGCTGGATACGAATCGGGGCCCCGCTCGCATTAGCGCGCCCGGGGCCCCGTTCGTTACAACCGCTGTCCGGCCGTCACGGCAGCAGATCGTGTCCGAGATCCGGCTGGGTCTCGGCCGGATGGAGGATCGACGAACCGGCCTGTCCCAGGGCGTCGACGACACCGTCGGCGAACAGACCCGCATCCGAGTGCGCGGAGCCGAACGCGTCACCGTCGATCGACGACCAGGCGTTCCCGCCCGCGAGACCACCCGTCAGGTGCGAGGCCCCGTCGACCGCACCCTGCCACACCGACGTCAGGCTGCTCGTGAGGTCAGCCCCGATGTCACCGGTTCCGCCGAGGCCGGCGCCGAGTCCACCGTCGACGTTGCCGCTCGACCCGAAGCCGCCGCCGATCCCGCCTTCGACACCACCGCCGACTCCGCCGTCCACCGACCCGGACGATCCGGTACCGGCCTGGAGTCCGCCCACAGCCGCCGTCGCGGCATCGACCACGCCGTTCAGCGCGCCGGCCACGTCGACACCGAGCTGACCACCGAGGTCACCGGCCGAGCCGAGGCCGCCGCCCAGCTGCCCACCGAGATCGCCCGTCGAGCCCAGCCCGCCGCCGGCGCCGAGCGCGGCGTCGAGCGCCGTGCCGAGGTCGCCGCCGGCCGAACTGCCCGCCCCGAGCAACCCGCCGAGCGCACCGCCGAGCTGGGTGCCGAACCCGCCGTCACCGGCGAGCAGGCCACCGAGGTCGAGCGAACCCCCGGACTCGAGGCCGCCGCCGAGCACCCCACCGAGCGCCGCGCCCAGATCGACTCCGGCGGAGCCGCCGACGCCGAACGCGGATTCGAGCAGCCCGCCGAGGTTCGCGTCGACACCCACCTCGACGCTGCCGGCGGCCGCGAGGGCGCTGTTGATCGCCGAGCCGAGCGCGGTGGTGAGCGCGCCGTTCACGTCGAGCGCGCCGCCCAGGGCGCCGCTGACGGCGGCGCCCAGATCGCCGCCGGCCAGGCTGCCGAGGTCCACTCCTCCTCCGAGCCCACCGGCCAGAGCCCCGCCGAGAGCCGCCCCCAGCTCGGCTCCGATCGACCCCCCCGCCGCGAGGGCGGACCCGAGGGCGCCGCTGAGCGCCGCCGTCAGATCGGCACCCACATTGCCGGCCAGTTCCGTGCCGAGGCTGCCGCCGACCTCGAGCGCCGATTCGAGGGCGCCGGTGAGCGCGGCCGACAGCTCGCCGCCCGCGCCCAACGCACCCGCGAGCGCCGCCTCGAGCGACCCGCCCAGCCCACCGGCCGCCTCGACGGCACCGTCGAGCATGCCGCCGAACGCGGCGCCCAGCGCGGCGCCGAGATCGCCGCCGATTCCGAACGCGCTCTCGAGAGCCGCGGTCAGGCCGCCGCCGGCCTGCAGCAGGGCGCCCAGGTCGAGGCTGTTCACGCCGTCGAGCGCGGCCCCGAGCGCGGCCCCGAGCTGCGCGGTGAGCGCCCCGTCGGCACCGAGCGAACCACCGATCAGGCCGCCGAGCGACGCACCCAGGTCCAGTGCGGTGTCGATCTCGAGGAGGTGCGCGATGTCGAGTGCGCCGCCGAGGTGGAGCGCGCCGCCCAGCGCTGCACCGAGGTCGGCACCGACGGACCCGCCGAGCGACAGCGCCGATTCGAGCAGCCCGCCGAGCCCGGCGCCGATCTGGCCCAGGACGTCGGCGTCCAGTCCACCACCGAGGCTGCCGCCGAGCGACAGCGCGGACTCGAGCGCGCCGGTCAGCGCCGCGGTGAGGTCCGCGCCGATCCCGAGACCGCCGCCGAGGGCCGAGCCGAGCGAGCCGCCCAACGCCAGCAGCCCCTCGAGGCCGGCGCCGAGCCCCCCATCGAGCCCGGCGCCGGCTTCGATCGCCGCACCGAACAGCGCGCCCAGCGCGGCACCGAGCTCGCCTCCCAGCTCACCGCCCATGCCGAACGCGCTCTCGAGCGCGGCAGTCAATCCGCCGTCCACCGACAGCAGTCCGTCCAGGTCGAGGCTGCCCACGCCCGCGAACGCGGCGTTCAGCGCGGCACCGAGATCGGTGACGAGCGAGCCGTCGACGTCGAGCGCACCGGCGAGGGCCGCGGCGAGCGCTCCACCGAGATCGAGCGAGCCCCCGATGCCGGTCAGGCTGCCGAGATCGAGACCGCCGCCCAGCCCGACTGCGGCCTCGATGGCGCCGCCGATGGCCGCACCGAACTGCGCGCCGATCGCACCACCGGCCGCGAGCGCAGCACTCAGCGCCGCCGCGAGCTCCCCGCCGAAGTCGAAGCCCCCGCCGAAGTCGAGGCCGCCGCCCAGCCCGCCACCCACCGCTGCACCGAGCCCCAGCCCCGCACCGGCACCGAGCCCGGCGCCGCCCCCGAGTCCCAGGCCACCGCCCAGCCCCAGGCCACCGCCGAGCCCGCCGGCCGCGAGGATCGCGCCCAGGTCACCCGCGGCGGGTCCGAACAGCCCCGACTCGGCGACCATCGGCGCCACCGCGACGATGTCGGCGTGACACACGCCGCCGAGCCCGGCCGCGCTGAGCGCGGCCTGCGGGTTCGCGCAGTACGCGGCGGCAGCGTCCTCGTCACGGAGAAGCCGGAGGATGAAGTCGAGAACTGCGTTGCTGGCCATGGGAACGCTCCTGACAGTCGGAAGGCCGGCTGCCGCAAGATCCGAGCGGGACACTGCGGCGAGATTGGTTTCTACGCTACGAATCCGGGCCGCGGACGATAACGGGGCGGATCCCCCGGAAAACCGGCAGGGGGATTGACGCCTCCCCCTATAGGGGATCGGTCCCGATTAGGGGGATCACCCCCAAACCCGCACCGCTCGTCATCCGTTCCCGTAACGCACGACGGCGGCGCACCGACAATCGCCATACCACCGGCGGTCACGCAAACCCGCCCAGAACGGACGGGAGAAGGGTATGACCGCAGGGCTCGGAATTGCTGTCGGATCCGCAAATTCACGCACCGTGGCCTTCTCCGAGAGCGGAACCGCAACCGGCGAAACGGCATTCGTCGCCACTTCGCGCCCGTCGGTTCTGCACGTCGCGGCCGACGGTGCCGTCACGTTCCCCGATCTCTCCGCCGACCCCGCCGGCACCCCTGTCGCGGGGTTCGTCGAACGTGTCGGGGATCCGGTGGGCCTGCTCGACGACGCCGGCCGCGTCCACCGCGGCGAGGACCTCTTCGCCGCCGCCGTGGCCGAACTGAAAGACGCCGCCCCGGGCGCCGGGGCCGTCACCGTCACCCATCCGACCGCGTGGAGCAGCTACACCGTCCACGCCCTCGAATCCGCGCTCGATCGTGCCGGGCTCTCGACGGCGCGCGTCGTGCCCGAGGCCACCGCCTGTGTGCGCTGGCTCGAATCGTCTCGTGATCTGCAGGGCGACGGCGTCGCCGTGGTCTACGACCTCGGTGCGTCCGCGCTCGACGTCGCCGTGGTCCGCACCGGCGCCGAACCGTCGATCCTCGGCAAGCCGATCCGTTCCGAGGACTTCGGTGGCGCGCACTTCGACCACCAGATCACCCGGTACGTGCTCGACACCGTCTCCGAGAAGACCGGCGATCTCGATCCCTTCGACACCGCGACCACGACCGCCCTCTCGGACCTGCGTCGGAACTGCGGGGCGGCCAAGGAGTCGCTGTCCACCGACACCGAAACCGTCATCCCGGTCGCCCTGCCCGGGTATGTCACCGACGTACGCCTGGTCCGGTCCGAACTCGAGGACCTGATCCGGCCGGCACTCGCCAACTCGCTCGAACTGGTCCGAGAAGCGTTGCGATCGGCCGAGATCGAGGTCTCCGACGTCGGCTGCGTGTTGCTGGCCGGCGGCGGCGGGGCGATCCCGCTGGTGGCCGAACTCGTCTCGTCCGAGCTGGGCCTCACGGTGGTGGCCGCACCGGATCCGGCGCTGACCGCCGCGCTCGGAGCGGCCCACCTCGCCGTCGACGAGCCGGCGTCCGCCGCCGCCACCGCCACCGCCTTCCCGGACTACGAGCACGCGACCGACGACACCGCTGTCGTGGCGGTCGTACCCAGCTTCCCGTCGCGGATGCGGTCGCCTCGGAACGGGTCCACGACCCGCCGCCGAATCGCGATCGTCGTGTCCGCTGTAGCCGCGATCGGGGTACTCACCGCGGGCGGGCTGTCCATCAGAACGGCGTCGAAGCAGCAACCGGCACAGTCCAGTTCACCCGTCACAGGGACGTCCACGGCGCCGTCCGGCGGTGCGACGACGACGGCCGGAGCGGCAACCGGCGGCGCGGCGACCGGTGGCGCGACACCGGGCGGCGCCGGGGAGACCGTCACCGTGGGCCACGTCGGCACCGGCAGCACGGTCACCGCGGACAGCGGACGTGTCAGGACCGCCGACACCGGACGCGCGGCCCCCGCCCCGGGCCCGACCCCGGGCGCGCCCGGTGCCCCCGCCGCCCCGGAGAGCGTCCGCACCGCCCCCGCACCGGGCGACCCGGCGCCCGGTGGCGTGGTGGCACCGCCCGCATACAACCCGCCCGCACCCGGCGGCGGCGTGACCAACCCGCTCCCGCCCGGCCCCTCCGCCGCCGACGTCGGCGAGGGAATCGGCAAGGCCGCCACCGGGGTGGGCGCCGGACTCGGGGCCGCCGTGACCGGCATCGGAACGGGTGTCGGCAACATCGTCGGGGCGGTCGTCGACCCGGTGACCGGACTGCTGATCGGGAAGTAATCGATGCGGATCGCAGGAACAGGAACGTCGGCAGCGTCGTTCGACGACTCGCCGTCGGACCCCGCACTCGCGGGCGTGCCCGGTGTCCGGGACCTTCTGGAGGCGCTCACCTCACGCGCCGACGGTTGCGTGCTGGTACGAGGCAACTCGGGCAGCGGAAAGTCGCTCCTGCTCGCCTCCGTGCGAAACATGTTGAGCGCCAGAACAGATCGCGTTCACACCACCGTCGAGTCCGCGCTGCTCGACTCCGGACCGCTGGTCCTCGACGGCGCGCACGCCCTGCCCGACGCCGCACTCGTCACCCTGCAGCAACTGGTGCAGCGCGGGAATCGCACCGTGGTGGTGGCCACCGAACCCCGGCCCCACCGCACGCCGCTGTCCGACCTCGTGACGGGCATGCAGGCCCGCGGACCGGTGATCGATCTCCGGCCGCTGACTCCGACCGAGGTCGACGAACGAGCACGTCGCCGCGGGATCGCGCTGGCGCCGGGCCTCATCCGATCGCTCCACGAGTCGACCGCGGGCGTGCTCGCGTCCATCGACGCCGGCCTCGACGCCGCGGAGGCCTCGGGCGGCGACGAGAGCGCGATCCACGCCGCGGTGACGTCTCACCTGCACGACGCGCTGCGCCACCTCGACACGGACATGCTCGCGGCACTGTCCCTGTGCGCGTTCGGATTCGGTGCGGACTCGACGGACCTGGCCACCGTCCTGCAGATCACCCCGGAAGCCGGGCGCGACCTCACCGACCGGGTGCGCGCGAGCGCCTTCGTCCCCCGCGCGAACACCGCGGCGCCCGCGGTGCGACCGCTGGTCGGCGCCGCGCTCGGCGTCACGCGACTGAGGGAACTCCAGATCGGTGTACTGACCGCGAGACTCGACGCCGGCACACTCGACGCGCAGACCGCGCTGATCCTCGCCGAAGCCGGACTCGAAGATCCGCGGCTCGCCCGGTTCCTGTGCACGTGCGCGGAATCGGAGAATCCGGCGCGAGCGGCCGAACTCCTCGCAGCCGCGGTCCGGGCCGGCGCCGACGCCGACTGCCTCGCCCTGCGCCGCTCCGAGGCGACCGCACTGTCCGGCGACCTGGACACCGCCGAAACGCTCACCGACTCGGTACTCGACCGCGCCGCCGCCCTCGAACCCGTGGAGTTGGCTTCCGCCGTGCGCATCTCGGCCGGCATCGCGGCGTGCCGAGGCGCCATCGAGCGCAGCGCCGATCTGTACGAGTGGCTCGGGCCCGAACGCGTCGGCGCGGACGCCGCGATCGCCGCGACCGTCCTGCTCGCCGCCGGCCGCCCCGATTCCGCGGCCGAACTGCTCGCCGCGGGACGACAGGGACCTCCGACGTCCGGCGCAGCCGGCGTCGCCCTGCTCGCCGAAGGACTCGCCCAGTCGATCGCGGATTCCGGTGCGCTCGCGATGAACTCGCTCACCCGCGCGATGTCGCTGTTGAGCACCAGTGCGCACGTCCGTCTGCTGCCGGACAGCGCGACGGCGGTGACCGCACTGCTCTGCCTGCACTCCGGCGAACTCGCGCACGCGGATTCGGTGCTCCGACGGGCCCTGGAATCCGATCCTCCGTCGAGCATCGCTCGCACCCGGCACCTCGTGCTGTCGGCGTGGACGGCGATGATCGGGGGCGACCTCACCGCCGCCGCGTCGATCGTCGATGCCCTGCCCACCGACAGCACACTGCACGCCCGCGAGGCCCTGTTCATCCACGGCCTGCGAGTGGGACTCGCCCGCCGCAACGGCGATGTCGGTGCGCTCCAACGCGAGTGGGCCGTGGCCCAACCCGTGGTCGCGGGCTACTCGGTGGACCTGTTCAGCCTGCTGCCGCTGGGCGAGCTCTGGCTGGCCGCGGTGCGCGTCGGCGACGCCCCGCGGATCGCGCACCTGGTGACACAGGCGCAGGACCTGCTGACCCGGCTCGGCGAACCGGCGCTGTGGGGCGCGGCGCTGCACTGGTACGGCGTGCAGGCCGCGATCCTCGGCGACAACCCGGCCCAGCTCCTGCCGCACGCGCGGGCGCTCGCCGCGGCCGCGGCGGTGAGCGCCTACTCCGCCGGGCTCGCCTCGGCCGGGCGCGTCTGGCTGCGGGTGCTCCGGCAGGAGGCGGACGCGGCGGAGGTGGAGGCCGCGGCACGGGAGCTCGAGAGCATCGGACTTCCGTGGGACGGTGCCCGCCTGGCCGGCGAAGCCGCGCTTCGGGTCTCGGACACCCGCGGCGCCACGACGCTGCTCCAGGTCGCTCGATCGCTGCGGGACACGACGGCACCGCAACCCATCAGTGAGTCCGCCACACCCGACCCGGCCGGGGGAACCCTCACCGAGCGCGAGGCCGACGTCGCCGGGCTGCTGCTCCTCGGGCTCACCCACCGCGAGATCGGTGCCCGTCTCTACATCGCCCCGAAGACCGTCGAGCACCACGTGGCACGGATCCGGAGGCGGCTGGGCGCCAACTCCCGATCGGAGCTGCTGTCGATGCTGCGCGCGCTCGGCTACGGAAGCGCCGAATCGTCCGCCTCGTGAACTTCGCGCGAAATTTCCCGAGCTGCACTCGGTCGCGTGCCCTATTGTTGGTGGCCGATCCCGAAGACACCGAAGGAACTCCATGCGTACCTCGCTGGCGCCGCGCGCCGCAGTGCAGTCGTTCGCCCGCCGAGCCGCCGTCGTCGGATCGTCGACGCTCCTGCTCGTCGCACCGCTCACAGCATCCGCGCACGCCGAGCCGGCGGACCCTGCCGGGTCGACCGCAGCAGGCATCACCCAGCTCTCGGCCGACGAGCTGCCCGCCGACCTGATCGAGGCGATCACACGGGATCTGCAGATCACCCCGCAGGAGTACCTGGACCGTGCCGCGCGCGCACAGGAACTCGGCTCGTACGCGGCCGAGTTCAGGACCGAACGTCCCGAGGAGTTCGCCGGCGCGTGGATGGGCCTCGACGGTCATCCCGTCGTCGCCGTGACGACCACCGAGGCGGCGCAGATCGCGGCCCGTGACGGGTACCGCACCCACATGGCACCGGTCTCCCTCGAAGGACTCGAGCAGTCCGTCTCCGACTTCAACCGTTGGGTGTCCGAGCTGCCGCGCGAGATCGCCTCGCAGGTCGGGTCCGCGTCGATCGACGTCCTGAACAACCAGATCGTCGTCGACATCGCGAACAGCCCCGTCGGACGCGCCCTCGACCTGCCGACCCTGATCGCGAACGTCAAGGTCCAGCTCTCGAACTTCGGGCCGGCCACCGTGGAACGGGCGCCGATGGGCGGCGACACCTACGTGACGTCGGCCAACTCGCTGGGCGACACGCCCCACAACGAGATCGGCGTCTGCTCCTTCGGATTCAACGGCGTCGACCGGAACGGCAATGCCGTCAACATCAGCGCGGGTCACTGCGACCCCGCCCAGGGCACGAACGCGGGCGTGTACCTGCCGAACCGCGCGAACCTCGGCGACAGCCTCGAAGTGGGCACGTTCGCTCGCTCGGAGGTCGGCGGCGACGACACCATCGACTACTCGCTGATCCGTCTCAACGACGCGGGTCTGCGTGTCGGACTCGACCGCCCGGTGATCCGAGGCGCAGGCGGCAGCACCCTCACTGTCACCGGCACCGCCGTTCCCGTCGTCGGAGCCCCGATCTGCAAGTCCGGACAGACGTCGTCGTTCACGTGCGGCGTCGTGTCCGCCGACCGCGTCGAGGCCCAGCTCATGACGTTCGACGGTGCCAGCCACACGGTGCGTGGATTCGCCGGAACGGCATGCACTCTCGCGGGCGACAGCGGAGGCGCGATCGTCACGGGCACGCTGGCGCTCGGCATCACCAGCGGCTCCAACAGCAGCGACGCGCCCAGCTGCGCCGAGGCCAACGTGGTTCTCGCGCTCGACGGTGGAACGTCCAACCTCGGCATTCCGATCCGGAACATCCTGGGTGCGGCGGATGCGTCCTCCGGAGGCGGCCTGGGCGCGGGTCTTTCCGTGCGCACCGGCGCCGCTGGCGCCTGACGAATCGTTCACGGGGATTTACGCATAACGGGTGGGCATCGGGGTACCGAACCCATATAGTCGAACGCGACTCGGAGCACCCGCATACGCCGGGTGCTCCTCTCTGCGCGCCTCGGGGTCCACGGGCGCAGGGCGGACAATAGAAAGGCCCTCATGCGAAGCTCGCTCGCACGTCGTGCCGCGGTGTTCGGCTCTACCGCGCTCCTGCTCCTCGGCCCCCTGACGGCAGTCGCGCAGGCCGAACCCGTAGTACCCCCGTCGGGAGTCTCCGACCAGGCGGCACATCTGCCGATCGAGCTCGTCGAAGCGCTGCAGCGTGATCTGCAGCTCTCGCCCGACCAGTACCTGGAGCGGTCGGAGCTGGGCCAGAAACTGGCGGAGTTCGCGGAGATCGCGCGCGTCCAGTTCCCCGACACTTTCGCGGGCGCGTGGATCGACCAGTCGGGAACGCCGATCGTCGGACTCGCAGGGAAGGACCGTGACGCAGCCCGGGCAGCCGTCGAGAAGGCCGGGTTCACGGGCAAGGATGTCGAGCGGAGTCAGAGCCAGCTCGAATCCGCCCGCACCGCACTGAGCGACTGGATCGGCACCCTGCCCCCGGAGATCGGGAAGCTCGTGCGGGGCGTCGCCATCGACATCACCACCAACAACGTGATCCTGCGGGCCGACGACACCGCGGGCGACCTGCTCGACCTGCTGCCGCCGTTCCTCCAGGGCGCCGCCCGCCTCGTGCTCGGCCCCGCTCTCGCACCGCTGCAGCCCGTGGCCCAGGGCCCCGAGTCCGCGTACTACGCGGCCGACGCCTTCCTCGGTGGCGACCCGTACGCCGCGGTCGGTGGCGGGATGGGCCTGCGCTGCTC
Source organism: Prescottella soli (assembly GCF_040024445.1). Taxonomy (NCBI): domain Bacteria; kingdom Bacillati; phylum Actinomycetota; class Actinomycetes; order Mycobacteriales; family Nocardiaceae; genus Rhodococcus; species Rhodococcus (subgen. Prescottella) soli. Next base: position 3,856,346 of record NZ_CP157276.1, on the reverse strand, counting down.
GCTCGGGTTCAACGCAACCGACGGCAACGGCGCACCGGTCAACATCAGCGCGGGCCACTGCGACCCCAACCGAACCTTCGCCGGCACCGAGAACGCCTCCAAGGCGTACGCCATGGTGGGCGAGCTGTCCGGACCGATGATCGGTACCTTCGAGAAGACCAGTCTCGACGGGTACGACTACTCGATCATCCGGCCCACACCGGAAGCCGGCCCGCGCTTCGCGAACAACGGTGTCCGGGTCCCGGGCGCCGCACCGCTCGGCATCACCGGCACCGCCGACCCCGTCGTCGGTGCGCCCGTGTGCAAGGCCGGCAACACCTCGGGCTTCAACTGCGGCGTCGTGACCGCCACCAACCAGACCGTTCCCGTCGGCCAGCGGGTGCTCAACGACGGCTTCGCCACCAACCTGTGCGCGCTGCAGGGTGACAGCGGCGGCACCATCGTCACCGGCACCCTCGCCCTCGGCATCTCGAGCGCATCGAACGTCGGCGACATGGGCGCGTGCTCCGTTGCGAACTTCGTCGGGTCCGTCACGGGCAGTGCCCCGGAACTGTTCGCCACCCCGATCAACACGATCCTGCGGCAGAACCCCGGACTGAAGCTCCGGACATCGTAAACCGATCCGATAACGAGAACGGGCCCGCTTCCTCGAGGAAGCGGGCCCGTTCTCCGTCCGGGGACTGTCAGCTCATCCGTCGGCGGGCGCCGGTGCCGCCGGCGCGGCGTTGAGTGTCTGGTACACCTGCCACCCGTTGTAGGCGAGGACGGGAACGCCGGCGACGATCGTGCCGACGACGCCACCCACACCGGCACCGGTTGCAATCGCGGCCGGGCACGCCGCAATGGTCGAGCCGGCGGCCACACACCCGATGACGGCGCCGACGAGCGTTCCGATCAGGCTGCCCACGGTGACCGCACTGGTGAGACCTTCGGCCAACTTGTCGAAAACCGCGAGGTTGTCCCCCAGTGCGGCGATGTTCGTCGGCCCTATGAAGGGCTGCGCCACGTCCGCCGGCTTCGCCTTGGCGGGGCCGGTCTCGGGCGTCAGCGTCAGCGTGCGCCCCTCGACGAGCGGCGCGATCGAGAACTCGCGGTCGCCGAGCCGATACGACAGCGGCAGCGCCTGCAATACCGTGCCGGCGGCGTTCTGAATCTCGACGAACTTGCCATCCGACGTGACCCGGAATCCACCGGCGTCGAGCACCGTGACAACCGAACGCCCGTCGACGTGGGCCGTGTAGCCGACCGCGTCGGCGGAGGGAGCGGGATCTGCGTACGCGGTGCCGGCGCCAACCCCCATTGCGGCGATAACCAGCGCGGATGTAGCGGCGAATTTCGTGAGCTTCATAAGGCTGTCATTCCGTTCTGTGACTGCCACGAATGGCCCCCCGACCGAATGTTGTCCGAGCGATCCGAAGCGCCGAGGCTTCCCCTACCTGCACGAACGATCTCGGCAAAAGCTCCGATTCGGGGCGAAGCATATCGCAGCAGAACTCGGAATTGTCACCAATTCATTTCAAATGCATTTATGAACTAATGTCCAATTCGAGAATGAATCCCCGCGCCCGGGGCAGGTTAGGCCTACCTACGCGACAGCAGTCACACCAGCACCGCATACCGTTAACTGAATACGACCCGACTCGCGAGGTTCAGCCCTCCCTCGCGACCCCGCATCGGAGCCCCTTGCGACACCGACCGTGCCGCAACCGGGAGCCGAAGATGCAGGAAACGACGCTTCGCGCTATGTTACCGGTTGGTAGATGCACCAGGTTACCGGCTAGTAACTTGTGAGCGGTTAGGATCTGTGGGCTGACCCACAGGCGGCACGTGTGCTGCCCCGAAACGAAAGGCTTCGACATGAATGCCCTGACGATTACGTTGGGCACCGTCGGCGCACTGCTGAGCCTTGTCTGTTGGGCCTCATTCCTCAGTGGGGCCTGGCGGATGGCGAAGACCGTGCAGATCGGGCAGTCCGCGCCCGACCGCTGGCGCCCGTTCTTCCCGCGCTTCAAGCAGATGATCGTCGAGTTCATCGCGCACACCCGGATGCAGAAGTTCCGCACCGTGGGCTGGGCGCACTGGCTCGTGATGATCGGCTTCCTCGGCGGCGCGCTGCTGTGGTTCGAGGCCTACGGCCAGACCTTCAATCCGGAGTTCCACTGGCCGCTGTTCGGTAACACGTGGGTCTGGCATCTGTGGGACGAGATCCTGGGCATCGGCACGGTCGTCGGCATCCTGACGCTGATCGTGATCCGCCAGCTCAACCACCCGCGGATTCCCGAACGGCTGTCCCGTTTCGGCGGCTCCAAGTTCGGCCCCGCGTACTTCGTCGAGATCGTCGTCCTCATCGAGGGCCTGGGCATGATCATGGTGAAGTCGGGCAAGATCGCCACCTACGGGCACGCCAACCCGTGGACCGACTTCTTCACCATGAACGTCGCCAAGCTGCTGCCGGCCAGCGCGGTCATGGTCTCGGTCTTCGCGTTCGTCAAGCTGATGTCCGGCATGATCTGGCTGTTCGTGGTCGGCCGCAACATCACCTGGGGCGTCGCCTGGCACCGCTTCTCGGCGTTCCCGAACATCTACTTCAAGCGTGAGGACGACGGCGGCGTCGCCCTCGGTGCCGCCAAGCCCATGATGTCCAAGGGCCGTGCCCTCGACATGGAGAACGTCGACCCCGACACCGACACCCTCGGTGCCGGCCGGATCGAGGACTTCTCGTGGAAGGGCTGGCTGGACTTCACCACCTGCACCGAGTGCGGCCGCTGCCAGTCGCAGTGCCCCGCGTGGAACACCGGCAAGCCGCTGTCGCCGAAGCTGCTCATCATGTCGCTGCGCGACCACGGCTACGCCAAGGCGCCCTACCTGCTCGCCGGCGGCCGCAAGGACATGGGCGGCGACGAGATCGGCCTGGTCGACGCCGAGGGCAACGTCCTCGAGAACAAGCTCGCCGCGATTCCCGAAGCGGCCCGTGCCGAGGCCGAGCGTCCGCTCGTCGGCGAGTCCGTCGAGGGCGAGCTCGGCGGCATCATCGACCCCGAGACGCTGTGGTCCTGCACCACGTGTGGCGCGTGCGTCGAGCAGTGCCCGGTGGACATCGAGCACGTCGACCACATCATCGACATGCGCCGCTACCAGGTGTTGATCGAGTCGGAGTTCCCGTCCGAGCTCGCGGGTCTGTTCAAGAACCTCGAGAACAAGGGCAACCCCTGGGGCCAGAACTCCAAGGACCGGCTCAACTGGATCAACGAGATGGACTTCGAGATCCCGGTCTACGGCCAGGACGCCGATTCCTTCGAGGACTACGAGTACCTGTTCTGGGTCGGCTGTGCCGGGGCCTACGAGGACCGCGCGAAGAAGACCACCAAGGCCGTCGCCGAGCTGCTCGCGACCGCCGGCGTGAAGTTCATGGTCCTCGGCGCCGAGGAGACCTGCACCGGCGACTCGGCTCGCCGTGCGGGCAACGAGTTCCTGTTCCAGCAGCTCGCGATGCAGAACATCGAGCTGCTGAACACGGTGTTCGACGGCACCCCGGACAACAAGCGCAAGATCGTCGTCACGTGTGCGCACTGCTTCAATGCACTCGGCAACGAGTACCCGCAGGTCGGCGGCGTCTACGAGGTGGTCCACCACACGCAGCTGCTCAACCGCCTGGTGCGCGCCAAGAAGCTCGTCCCCGTCTCCAAGCTCGACGAGGACGTCACCTACCACGACCCGTGCTACCTGGGCCGTCACAACAAGGTGTACGACGCTCCGCGTGAACTGATGGAGGCGTCGGGCGCGAAGCTCAAGGAGATGCCGCGTCACGGCGAGCGGTCCATGTGCTGTGGCGCCGGTGGTGCCCGCATGTGGATGGAGGAGCAGCTCGGTAAGCGCATCAACATCGATCGCGTCGACGAGGCCCTCACGACCTCGCCGAAGAAGATCGCGACCGGCTGCCCGTTCTGCCGCGTCATGCTCACCGACGGCGTCACCGCCCGTCAGGAGCAGGGCCAGGGCGAGGGTGTCGAGGTCGTCGACGTCGCGCAGATGATGCTCGAGTCCGTCACGCGTCTCGATCCCACGCAGCTGACCGCGAACCTCAAGGTCGAGCAGCGCGAGAAGGTTCCGGCCGCCGCACCGGCAGTGGCCGAGACTGCGGCGGCAGCCGCACCCGTCGCCGAGCCCGAGGCCGAGGCCGCTCCGGTTGCGGAGGCCGCACCCGTCGCGGCCGCCGCTGCGCCGGCCGCCGGCAAGGGCCTGCAGATGAAGGGCCTGGCCAAGGCCCCCGGCGCGAAGGCTCCGGGCGGCAAGGGCCTGCAAATGAAGGGCGCCGCGAAGGCTCCGGGTGCGAAGGTCGAGGCCGCCGCACCGGCCGCCGAGGCTGCTGCCCCCGCTGCCGAGGCACCGGCCGCTCCGGTCGCCAAGCCGGGCGGACTCGGGATGAAGGGCGGGGCCAAGGCTCCGGGTGGCAAGGGCCTGCAGATGAAGGGTGCCGCGAAGGCTCCCGGCGCGAAGGCCGCCGCACCGGCACCCGCCGCTGAAGCCGCCGCAGCTCCGGCTGCGGAGGCGCCGGCTGCTCCCGCCGCACCGACCGCCAAGCCCGGCGGACTCGCGATGAAGGGCGGAGCGAAGGCTCCGGGTGGCAAGGGCCTGCAGATGAAGGGTGCCGCGAAGGCTCCCGGCGCCAAGGCTGCCGCACCGGCACCCGCCGCTCCGGTTGCCGAGGCACCGGCCGCAGAGGCACCCGCGGCTCCGGCCGCACCGGCAGCACCGACCGCCGAGGCCAAGCCTGCACCGCAGGCAAAGCCGGGCGGACTGGGCTTCAAGACCGGGGCGAAGGCACCGGGCGCCCGCAAGGCCGCCCCCGCCGCCGCCGCCGCTGCTCCGGCACCGGCCGCTCCGGCTGCCGTGCCCGCCGCAGAGCCTGAGCCGCAGGCCGAGGCCGCACCGGCCGAGGCTCCGGCGCCCGAGCAGGCGGCATCGACGCCGCCTCCGCCGCAGGCCAAGCCTGGCGCGCTGGGCTTCAAGTCCGGCGCCAAGGCACCGGGCCGCAAGAAGTAGGAACACACGACTGCGCCCCCACCGTCCACGGTGGGGGCGCAGTCGTCTGTGCACTCCCCCGACGCCACACGTCCTTTCTCCGCAGCACACACGAATTCGCTATGCAGAACGTGTGTGAGCTCGAGAAAACAGCTGTGTTCTCGAACGATCGACAGGTCCGCGGATGTCCCCCGCCCCGCCTCCGAACCGGCACGAACGACGCCCACGTCGCCGCGACGACGGCACGATGCCGAACGTGGACCTCCACGCCGCGCAGATACGTCGAGCACACGCCGCAGGCGTGACCGTCACTCCCGTCCCGAGGAGATCCATGAGGGGCCGTTGAAGGTGAGGTTGCGCCCGCCGGTGACCAGGTCGGCGACGCGGTCGAGCCGCTCTAGTTGGGACGCCGACAGTTCCAGCGACGCCGCCGCCGCGTTCTCGTCGACTCGACTGCTGCGACGGGTTCCCGGAATCGGTGCGAGCGGCACACCCAAGCGCGCGCCCTGCGCGAGCAACCAGGCGAGGGCGACCTGCGCCGGTGTGGCGCCGACCTCCGCGGCGACCGCGCGGACGTGCTCCACGACCACCTGGTTCGCGTCGAAGTGCTCATCGAACCGGTGCTGTCCCTGGAGGATCGAGCCGGACACCGCCTCGCGGGTGAGTGTTCCGGTCAGGAACCCGCGCCCGAGCGGCGAGTAGGGGACGAATCCGGCGCCGACCTCGATCGCCGCGGGCACGACGTGCCGTTCGACGTCGCGCGACCAGAGGCTCCACTCGCTCTGGACGGCGGTGATCGGATGCACCGCCGCGGCCGCCCGGAGCTCGTCACCGGTCACCTCCGACAGCCCGAGGTGCCGCACCTTTCCCTCGCGGACCAGCTCGGCCATCGCCCCGACGGTCTCCTCGATCGGACGACCGATCTCCCGCCGGTGCATGTAGTAGAGGTCGATCACGTCGGTCCCCAGCCGCCGCAGCGACGCCTCGCAGGCCGACCGGACGTAGTCCCGGTCGCCGCGGGTCGGTGTGCCGCCACCGTCTTCGCCGATCACACCGCTGATGCCGAACTTGGTGGCCAGCTGTACCTCCCCGCGACGGGTGCGCAGCACCTGCGCGACGAGTTCTTCGTTCGTGCCCGCGGGCCCGACGGTGCCCGGGCGCGGTGTGCCGTAGACGTCGGCGGTGTCGACGAAGGTGACGCCGACGTCGATCGCGTGGTGCAGCGTCCGCACCGCCTGCTCCAGGTCGGTCGGTCCGTAGACGTGGCTCAGGGCCATGCCGCCCAGGCCGATCGTGCTCACCCGCAGTCCGTGACCGAGTTCGATGCTCGGTGTCGTCATGTCAGTTCCCCTCATGTCTGCCGTTGCCTCAGCCGGACCGCCTCGTCGGCGATCGGCCTGTTCTCGCAATCGAGTCCGCGTTCGACGAGGTCGCGGTAGTGCTCGATCTTGGCGTCGAGCGCGCCGAGATCCTGACGGAGTTGGGCCAGCTGGCCGAGCACCCGTTCGCGGTGCTCACGCAGCATCGTCATGCGTCGGCCGTGACTCGCGGCCCCCTCTTCGTACATCGCGAGGAAGGACCGGATCTCGGCGACGGGCATCCCGGTCCGGCGCAGCCGGACGATGAGTTCGATCATGCGCACCGAGGCGTCGTCGTAGATGCGACGCCGGTCGCTGCCGCGCTCGACACGCGGGATGAGCCCCTCGCGTTCGTACCAGCGCAGTGTGTCCTGTGTCAGGCCCGTCGCCTCGGACACCTCTGCGATTCCCAGCCCTGCCGTCATGGGTCCCGACGGTAGGCGTTGGAGTGCACTCCAACGCAACCGCTACGGCCGCGACAGCTCCAACCGCGGGATGCCGGGCGTCTCGAATCCCAGGACCTGCCCGTAGAACGACAGTTCCGCCTCGCGGGCGTTGACGATCGTCTCGACGCGGCGGAATCCGTGAGCTTCGCCCTGGTACGCGAGGTAGGCGTGCGGGATCCGCTTGTGCACGAGGGCGGCGCGGAACCGCTCCGCCTGCGACGGCGGGACGATCGGATCGGACAACCCCTGGAGCAGCAGCACCGGGCAGGACAGGCCGTCGACGTTGTTCACGGGCGCCCGCCGCGCGTACAGGTCGGCGGACTCGGGCAGCGGACCGATCAGCCCGTCGATGTACCGGGATTCGAAATCGTGTGTCTCCTTGACGAACTCGACCAGTTCGGCCACGCCGTAGTACGAGACGCCGCACGCGAACACGTCCGACGTCGTCAGCGCCGACAACACGGTCCAGCCGCCGGCCGAACCGCCCTCGATGGCAAGACGATTCGGGTCGGCGAGCCCGGCGTCGACGAGACCACGCACGGCGGCGACGGTGTCCTCGACGTCGACCACGCCCCACTGTCCGCGCAGCCGGTTGCGGTACTCGCGTCCGTATCCACTGGAGCCGCCGTAGTTGACGTCGACGACACCGATGCCGCGGCTCGTGAAGAACGCGTTCACGAGGTTCACCGCGGGCGCGACGTGCGCGGTCGGCCCGCCGTGCACGAACGCGATGTACGGCGGGAGTTCGCCGTCGGGGGCGCGGTAGTCGGGGTTGCGGGGCGGGTAGACGATCGCATGGACCTCGCGCTGCGGCCCGGCGAAGGTGAGGGCCCGCGCCTCGGGGAGGTACGCGACGTCGGGCAGGTCGTCGACGGCCAGCCGCACGTCGGTGAGCGTCCCGGTGTCGAGGTCGAGCGTCCGCAACCCGGACGCGACGCGAGCGCCGCCGCAGCGCAACAGGATCCGTCGGCCGTCCACGTCGCAGATCTGCACGGACGAGATGCCCTCGAGCTCGACGTCGCGCAGCGTGCCGGTGCCCGGGTCGAGGATCGCCAGGGTGTCGGTACCGACCGTCCGGGTGGTCAGCAGGGTGCCGTCGCCGAGCGCGGCGTACCAGCGGGCCCCGAGCTGCCACAGCGGGGCGCCGAAGTCGGCATCGATCGGGCAGATCGGTTCCACGACACCGTCGTCCACCGAGACGCGGTAGAGGTTCCACCAACCGCTGCGGTCGCTGATCACGTGCAGCGTCGACGAGTCGACCCACTCGGGTTGGAGCACCGACTCGTCGGGGTTACCGAGCAGCGTCTCCACGGCCCCAGTGCCGAGGGTGAGGACCCGCAGTTCGGTTCCGTCCCAGGGCATCTGTGGATGGTTCCACGCGATCCATGCGAGCCGGGCCCCGTCCGGCGAGAGCCGCGGGTAGGCCAGGAAGTCGGAGCCGCCGACCACCGAGCGGATCGCGGACGGGTCGTCGGCGCCCGAACCGTCGAGCGGGACCACGCAGATGTCGCGGGTCACCTCGACACCGGCGTGACGCTCACGGACGCACCACACGTCGCGCCCGACGACGCGGAGGTCGGCGTAGCGAATCGCAGTCGCCGCCAACGGGATCGGCGTGAGCGGAACGGGTGCGGCGTCGACGGACGCGTCGAACCGATACAAGCGCTGATCGCTGAACTCGGCGAACACCAGGACCGCACCGTCGGTCACCGTCCACGCGCCGCCGCCGTACTCGTGGACGCGGGTGCGCGCGTTCCACGGCAGCGGCAGGACGTCGACGGGTCCGCCGTCCGGGCCGAGGCACCGGATCGCAGTCCGGCCGCCCTCGGTGGGGCGCTGTTCCGACCACCACGCCTGACCGGCGACGAAGCGCGCACCCTCGACCGGGTGACCGCTTGCGGCTAGGTCGGTGGCGGTGATCGGCGAGATCCACGAGCCGTAGGGTGCGACGGCTGGAGCAGCGTTCGTCATGCAGGACACCCTAGCCACGGACACCCCTCGTCGACGTACTGTTTCCCCATGGACGCGCGCGTGCCGCAGCGATTCGCCGACGCCCCCGTCGCGCGGATGGCGACGGTGTCGGCGGACGGCGATCCGCACCTGGTCCCGGTGGTCTTCGTGGTCGTCGGCGACACGATCTACACCGCGGTCGACGACAAGCCCAAGACCACGCGGCGGCTGAGGCGCCTCGCGAACATCGCCGCGACGGGCCGCGTCAGCCTGCTCGTGGACCACTACGACGACGACTGGACCCGCCTGTGGTGGCTGCGGGTCGACGGGGCGGCACAGGTGATCTCCCCGGAGGACGACGAGGGCCGACGCGCGGTCGATGCGCTGGTCGCGAAGTATCCGCAGTATCGGTCGATGCGCCCGTCGGGCCCCGTGGTCGCGGTGCGCGACCTCCGCTGCCGGTCCTGGTCGGCCTCCTGAGCCGAGCGCCGTGCGCCACAGCCGGCGCCGCCGACCTGGCGCCCGCGGCACCCCAGCCGGGCGCCCGAATCGGCGCTCTAGCTGGACCTATACCAGTCCGGGCGGGCGCCGACCGGGGCGCCGGCCGCAAGGCGAGCGATTTCCGTTTGCGCCCGAGTGGAATCATGGTTGCGTGAGCACTCCAGATTCCGTCCGCCATCATCGGCCGCAGCGCGCTCTCGAGCAGTCCACCAAACTGCAGAACGTGCTGTACGAGATCCGGGGGCCGGTGCACGCGCACGCGGCGCGCCTGGAGGCCGAGGGGCATCGGATCCTCAAGCTCAACATCGGCAATCCCGCCCCGTTCGGGTTCGAGGCGCCCGATGTGATCATGCGCGACATGATCGCGGCCCTGCCCTATGCGCAGGGCTATTCGGAGTCCAAGGGCATCCTGTCGGCCCGTCGCGCGATCGTCACGCGGTACGAGCTGGTGCCCGGGTTCCCCGAACTCGACGTCGACGACATCTACCTCGGCAACGGCGTCTCCGAGCTCATCACGATGACGATGCAGGCGCTGCTCGACGACGGCGACGAGGTGCTCATCCCCGCGCCGGACTACCCGCTGTGGACCGCGATGACGAGCCTGTCGGGCGGCACCCCGGTGCACTACCTGTGCGACGAGCAGAACGACTGGAACCCGGACATCGCGGACATCGAGTCCAAGATCACCGACAAGACCAAGGCGCTGCTGGTCATCAACCCGAACAACCCGACGGGTGCCGTGTACTCGGCGGAGGTGCTCTCGCAGCTCGTCGACCTCGCGCGCAAGCACCAGCTGCTGCTGCTGGCGGACGAGATCTACGACAAGATCCTCTACGACGACGCCAAGCACATCTCGCTGGCCTCGCTCGCGCCCGACCTGTTGTGCCTCACGTTCAACGGCCTGTCGAAGGCGTACCGGGTCGCCGGCTACCGCTCCGGCTGGGTCGCCATCACCGGACCCAAGGACCACGCGGCCGGCTTCCTCGAAGGCCTCGACCTGCTCGCGTCCACCCGCCTGTGCCCGAACGTCCCCGGCCAGCACGCCATCCAGGTGGCGCTCGGCGGGCACCAGAGCATCGAGGATCTGGTCCTGCCCGGTGGCCGCCTGCTCGAGCAGCGCGACATCGCCTGGGAACGGCTCAACATGATTCCCGGTGTCTCGTGCGTCAAGCCGCGCGGCGCGCTCTACGCGTTCCCGCGCCTGGATCCGAACGTCTACGAGATCCACGACGACGAGAAGCTGGTTCAGGACCTGTTGCTGCAGGAGAAGATCCTCATGGTCCAGGGCACCGGCTTCAACTGGCCCGACCACGATCACCTCCGCATCGTGACGCTGCCATGGGCGCGTGATCTGGCGGTCGCGATCGAGCGATTCGGAAACTTCCTGTCGAGCTACAAGCAGTAGCCGCCGCGTATCACGTCACGGGTGAGACGCGACACGGAATCCCGACCCAATCCAGCATGATCGCTCCGATATGGGTAGATTCACCGTTTGGCACCATTGTGTGCCAGTAAGCGCCTCGTCCTGCCCCTCCCCCCCCTGGGCGACGAGGTTATCGGTGGCGGGGACGACCCCCCCTGCTCCCCGCCACCGTCGCTTACCTTTCCGTGCCCACTACTCTGATCCGGTGCGGAGGACAATCCGATGACATCCGAGTTGTCGACCGATCGTAAGCAGGATCCGAGCCGCGTCCGCGGACACGGGCACGGGCACGGGCACGGGCACGGCCATTTCGATGGGCCGATCCCGGTCGGCCCCACCGCTGCACGTGTCGTCGTGGGCCTCCTCGTCGCGATCGCGACCGCCGTCGTCGTCGGAGCCGTCATTCTCTGGCCGAACAAACAGCAGGTCGAGATCCCGCTGCCGTTCCAGAACGCCGGTGGCGGCGCCGTCACCACCGAGGCCGGGACGATCGTCGCGCAGGAGATCGCGCCGTGCGGCAGTCCGTCTGCGGGCCGGGCATTCTCGGGCGAACCCGCGCCGTCCGCGGCGACGGGTAGTGACATCAGCTGCCGTCGCAGCGTGGTCGCCATCGAATCAGGACCCAACGCGGGGACTCGAACCCTTCTCGAGATCGTCCCGGGTCCCGGACAGCCGGCACTGAGCCTCGGCGAGCACATTCGACTTGTCCGGCAGACGGATTCGACCGGAACCCCGATCTATTCGTTCAACGACTATTCACGCGGGCTGCCGTTGGCGCTCGTCGTCGCCGCGTTCGCGGTGGCGATCATCGCGGTTGCCCGATGGCGCGGCGTGCGCGCGCTGCTGGGGCTGGTGATCGCGTTCGGGGTCCTGGTCGTGTTCACACTCCCCGCTCTCCTGGACGGCAAACCCGCGATGCCCGTCGCCCTCGTCTCCGGCGCGGCGATCCTCTTCGCCGTGCTGTACCTGGCTCACGGAGTGAACCTGCGCACGAGCTCCGCCCTGCTCGGGACGCTCGCGTCGATGCTCGTGGCGGCGGTGCTGTCCACGATCGCCATCGACATGACGCACCTGACCGGGCTGTCGGAGGAACAGAACACCGACGTGCAGGCCTACATCCAGCACGTGAGCATCACGGGACTCCTGCTGGCCGGCTTCATCATCGGCTCGCTGGGTGTGCTGAACGACGTCACGATCACGCAGGCGTCGGCCGCGTTCGAACTCGCGTCGATCGACGAATCGGCCACCCGCCGGACCATCTTCGCGTCGGCGATGCGGGTGGGACGCGACCACATCGCGAGCACCGTCTACACCCTCGTGCTGGCCTACGCCGGCGGCGCGCTTCCCCTGCTACTCCTCTTCACCGTGGCGGGTGGCTCCCTCGGCGACGTCCTGACGGGCGACGCGGTCGCGATCGAGATCGTGCGGGCGTCGGTGGGTGGCATCGCGCTCGCCCTCTCCGTTCCGCTCACCACCGCCATTGCGGCGCTGCTGGCCCGTCCGCGGATCGGCGTGCCGGCCGGGCAGCGACGACGCGGCGGACGTCACGCCCGCTGACCGGAGCTGTCAGAGCTTCGGCAGCGGCGGTAGTCCGGGAAGGACCGGCATCGGCGGCAGCTGAACCTGCGGGAGTGCGGGCAGTGCGGGCAGCTGGATGTCCAGGCCAGGGAAGAGCGGGGCCGGAGCCGGCGCGGTCGTGGGGGGCGGCACCGCACGGTATCCGGGGTCCGGTGCCGGCTGCTGCGCAACCTCCGTGGTGGTGACGGGCGGTTCCGACGACGGCGGCGGCGGTGGCGTGGTGGGCTCCTGCGACGACCTCACACCGATCGACGGAACGCTCGCGGTCGACGTCTCCGTCGAGGCCCCCGCCTCCGACCCGAAAACCGTTTTGCCGTAGCCGAGCCCGAACCCGGTGACCGCGATGGCGACGAGCGCGGCCCCCGCCAGACCCGCCCCGCTCACCTGCCGGCGGGAGACCGCCCGGTGGGCCGGCCGCGTCGACCGTCGCGGCTTCGTCACCGGCGCGGCCAGAAGCGCCGCTCCGCCGGCCACCACGAACTCCGGATGCTCGGGCACCACGATCGGCACCGCCGACCGCTCGGCGAGCACCGCCCGCACCTCGGGGATGTAGGCGCCCCCGCCCAGCAGCACCACGGCCTCGGGCAGCAACTCGACCTGCGCCGCCAGCTCCCCGATCAGCTCGGCCGACTCCTCGATCGCGGGCCGGGCGGCCATGCCGAATGTTTCACGTGGCAGTCGTCCGAGTCGATCGCATCGCAGAGTGTCCGTGCGCTCGGACGCCGTCACCGAGCCGGTGTAGCGGTCGACCACGCTCACGGTCAGCCCGGTGCGCCCCAGGTCGTACAGCACGATCGTCCGGGCCCCCGCGAGCCGACCGTCGCTGCCCAGTCGCTCGAGCGCGGCGGTGGGTTCCGGAATCAGCCGGAAGTCCGTGATCCCCGCGGTGCGCATCGCCGCGTCGAGCGCAGCGGCCTGCGCCTCGTCGCCGTATGCGACGGTCACCCCGACAGGCGCCCCCGAGTCCGCCATTTCCGCCAGCGCCACACCGACCGCATCCGCCGCGGCCTCCTCCGGGATGCGGCCGGCGACGGCGACCGTCCGACGTTCGAACGTCGGCGAGACCCCCGCGATACCGGCACGCTGGGAGCGCACCAGCCGCACGAATTCGGCCCCCACCGAAATTCCGAGAACCCCACCCATGAGCCGCCTTCGATCGAGGGCTCCCGGGCCGATACTCGAACCGGGGCGCGTACAGGACCAGCCGAGTGTATACAGCAGTGCCTACACTCACCGGTATGCAGCTGCTGTTCGTATGCACCGGCAACATCTGTCGCTCCCCCACCGCCGAACGCCTCACCGCCGCCTGGGCGTCCCGCACCGGCACCGCCGATCTCACCGCGTCCAGCGCAGGCACCCGGGCCGTCGTCGGATCGGGTCTCGAACCCACGGCAGCACAGATCCTTTCGACGCTGGGCGGGGACCCCGACGGCTTCGTCGCGCGACGGCTCACGCCGGCGATCGCGGGCGGCGCCGATCTGGTCCTGGCGATGACGGAGTCGCACCGAGACGCGGTTCTCCGGATCGCTCCCCGCCAGTTCAAACGGACGTTCACGCTGCTCGAGGCCGCGCACCTGGCGGCGACGATCGGTTCGGCCACCGTCGCCGAACTCGCGGCCGCGCGCGGCACCATCCCGCGCCCGGTTATCGCCGACGTCCCCGACCCGATCGGGCAGAGCGCGACCGTGTTCGGGGACGTCGGCAATGTGATCGACAAGGCCCTTCTGGACCTACTTCCCCGTCTGCGCCGCTAGCGCAGGGCCGACCTACGGCACAGGCTCCTGACGCTGCGCATCGCGTCCACACCGCTGCCTTCAACTTCCGTCTGACCACCAAGGCGGGCGACCAGACCCATCCAGCTCGCGCCGATCGACATCATGGAATTCGACGACGACGGCAAGATCGTCAGCATGCGCGCCGCGTGGGGCCTGGAGGACACGATCACCGGCTGAGCCTGCCGCAGGGCGCCCGGCACACCCGGCACAGAGTGAGACGCGGAGTGAATCGGTGGGTGAATGCTGCGTCCACCTTGCCAATCGGGACATTTCCGACTCTTCGGCCCGGTAGTCTGCTGCCGCTGAAGCCGCGCCGAGATGAGGCCGGCGCCGGCACCCATCGTCAGCATCGCGCGTGATGATTCGAATTTCACAGGAGGACGTTCAGATGAGGAGTTCGCGGGTCGAGCGTGCCCGAGTGCTCGCGGCTGCAGTGGTCGTGTCCGCCGCTTCGCTGCTCGCGGTGCCGGCCGCCGCATCCGCCGCCAGCGGCACCACCGCCGCGGCGAACGCCACCGGCGCCCACCTGGTGAGCAGCACCGAGAACTCCGACCGCAAGGTCACCATCTCGGTCTACTCGCCGTCGATGGACCGCGACATCCCCCTCGAGGTCATCCGCCCCGCCGACCGCAGCCAACCCCGACCGACGCTGTACCTGCTCAACGGCGCAGGCGGCGGCGAGGACTCGGCCACCTGGCAGCGCAGGACCGACGTCATGGACTTCTTCGAGGACAAGAACGTCAACGTCGTCACGCCGCTCGAGGGCGCGTTCAGCTACTACACCGACTGGCAGAAGGACGACCCCACGCTGGGCCGTCAGAAGTGGCAGACGTTCCTGCTCGAGGAACTCCCACCTGTCGTCGACGCCGAGTTCGGCACCGACGAGGTGCAGTCCATCGCAGCGATCTCGATGACCGCGACCTCGGTGCTCAATCTCGCCATCGCCAAGCCCGGCTTCTACAGGAGCGTCGGCTCGTACAGCGGCTGCGCCGAGACCAGCACGTGGGCCGGCCAGAACGCCATTCAGGCGGTCACCGGTATCCGCGGTGGCGCCGACATCTCCAACATGTGGGGACCGCTCGACGGACCCGGCTGGGCCGAGAACGACCCTGTCGTCAACGCCGAGAAGCTGCGCGGCACAGAGCTCTACATCACCAGTGCCTCCGGCCTACCCGGTCCGCACGAGACGCTCGACGGTCCCGGGATCGACGGTGATCCGTCCGTGCTCGCCGAGCGTGTGATGGGCGGCGGTGTGATCGAGTTGGTCACCAACTACTGCACCCACAACCTCGCGTACCGCCTCGCCGACCTGAAGATCCCGGCCACGTTCGACTTCAAGCCCACCGGCACCCACACCTGGGGCTACTGGCAGGACGACCTGCACAACTCGTGGCCGATGATCGCCCGGTCCATGGGAATCTAGGCGACCGTCTCGAGCCGCGTCCCGCTCGGCGATCGGTGCACTGATCGCCGAGCGGGCCGACTCCGGGATCGCTTCGACTAACTGCGGACGGGAGTCGGAGGCTCGACGGCCTTCTCCAACTCGGGGACGCTTGCTCCGTCGGACTCGTAGTAGTACTTGTACTCGTACGCGCCCTTGCCCTTGGACGGGGTCATGGTCAGGATCGTGCCGAGGACGGTGGCTCCGACACTGCGCAGGTTGCCGATCGCGCGCGACACCTGATCGCGCTTCGTCTTGCCGTGCCGCACCACGACCAGCGATCCGTCGACCTTCGCCGCCAGCACGGCCGCGTCCGTCACCGGCAACAGCGGCGACGCGTCGATGACGACGAAGTCGAACTTCGACCGCAGGTCGTCGAGCAGCTTCCCCGCGTGCGTCGAACCCAGCAGCTCGCTCGGGTTCGGCGGCAACGGACCCGACGCCAGCACAGAGACGTTGGCGAACGACGTCGACTGCAGGACGTCGTCCAGGTCTGCCTGTCCCGCAAGGACGGTGCTCATACCGACCGAACCGATCAAGTCCAGGTACTTCGCAACACGGGGCCGGCGCAGATCCGCGTCCACCAGGCACACCGAGAAGCCGGCCTCGGCGATCGCGAGCGACAGGTTGATCGCCGTCGTCGTCTTGCCCTCGCCCGGAAGCGAACTGGTGATCGAGATGACGCGCGGCGGGTTGTCGACCTCGAGGAACTGCAGATTCGTCCGCAGCTCCCGGAACGCCTCCGCACTGCCCGAATACCCGTCGTGGAAAGCGATGGCAGCCTTCTGTTCCCGCTCCTTGTCGAACGGCACGCTGCCCACCAGGCCGACGCCGGCGAGCTCGTCGAGCACCTCACGGCTCTTGACCGTGTTGTCCAGGCGGTCGCGGAGGATCGCCAGCGCGATGCCGCCCAGGAGGCCGACAGCGAAACCGAGCAACAGGTTGCGCTTGGTCCTGGGGCTCACCGGGTCGGTGGGCGTCGTCGCGTGCTGCTCCACCACGACCCGCGCCATCGGCGGCTTGCCCGGCTCGAGCGTCTCGAGTCCGTCTGCCATCACCACGAATTCGTCGGCGAGGGCGTTCGCCAGGTCCCGGGCGCGTTCCGGGGAGGCATCGGTCAGCTTGAGGTCGATCAGCACGGTGTCGGGCGTAGACGTCGCCTTGACCTTGCTCGACAGTTGCGGGGCCGTCATGCCCGGCACGTCGAGCTTGTCGAGGGTGCGCTGCGCGAGCGTCGTACCGGTCAAAAGTTTGGTGTATGACGCGACACGCTGCTGCGAGAAGAGGTTGCCCTGGTACACCTCGTTGACCGATGCCCCGGAGGACGTGGATACGAAAAGCCTGGCCGACGCCTGGTACATCGGCGTCGCCACGAGCGATGCGCCCAGAGCAACGAGCACACCGACGAGCGTTGCCAACGCGATGATCCGCCAACGCGTCTGCATTACGCGCAGGTAGTCCTGTACTTCCATATCCCCGATCCCCGTCTCTGTCAGTAACGATTGCAAACACCCTATGCGCGAGTCGGTCTCACGGCTCACCTTCGTTCGGTTCTTCGAGAATTCTCCCGATCGCCTGCAATGCCTCGGCCGACACCATCTCCGCGTGCGAACACGGCAAGGTCTCCTCGACGACCGCACCGGCGATGTGGCGTCGCCACAGATCCGCCAAACCGTGCCGGTCCGACTCGTCGCCCGCGACGAACAACAGGGCATCGCCGTCGAACACGGACGGTACGTGAGTACGGGCCGCTGCCTCGAGCGCCGCACCCACGTTCAGCACATGCTGCACGGTCTCCGGGTCGACACCGCTCAGGTCCTGCAGCGGCTGTTGCACTCCCGCGTCCGGCACACCGTCGGGAACGACATCGGGCGGCAGCGAGTCGAGCAGCACCAACGCAGCGACGTCGTGTCCGGCCGACCGCAACTGCACGGCCATCTCGTGAGCGACATTGCCGCCGAGGGACCACCCCAAGAGGTGGTACGGCCCGTCCGGGTGGAGGGCGGTCACGTGGTCGACGTATCGACTTGCCAACTCGGCCACAGTGTTCGGCACCGAGGTCAAGCCGGTCGCCTGCACACCGTACAACGACCGCGCCCCGATGTGCTCGGCGAGTCCGCTGTAGCACCAGGCGAGTCCGCCGACCGGATGCACGCAGAACAGTGGGGCCCCGTCCCCGACCGTGCGAAGCGGCACCAGTGTCGCCAGGGGATCTGCGGTCTCGCCCCCATCGACGACCCTTCGGGCGATGCCGGCCACCGTGTCGTCATCGGCGAGCCAGCCGACGGACGCCGCGTAACCGTGGTCGGCACGCAGTTCGCCCACGAACCGAATCGCTCCCATCGAGGTGCCTCCGAGTTCGAAGAACCCGATGTCGCGGGGCACGTCGTCGCACCCGATCACGCGCGCCATCGCATCCGCGACCGCACGTTCAACGGGCCCCCGGGGCTCTGCACCGCTCGCTGAAGCGACGTCGAGCGACGGGACCGGCAGCGCTGATCGGTCGAACTTCCCGCTCGGCGTCAACGGAATCCGATCGATGACGCGCACCGCCGCCGGCACGAGATGCCGCGGCAGCAACGTCCTGGCGTGGCGCAGCAACCGGTCCTCGTCGATCGACCGCCCGGGCCGAGGCACCACGTAGCACACGAGCGTCGGCTCTCCGGAGGGGCGCGTACCCGGCACCGTCACGGCCGTGGCCACATCGTCGACCGCGGACAGCACGGCGTCCACTTCGGTGGGCTCGACCCGGACCCCGTTGATCTGCACCTGTTCGTCGGTGCGTCCGACGTAGTCGAGGGCGCCGTCCTCCCGCTCACGTACGAGGTCACCGGTCCGATACAGCCGGGTTCCCGTTGCGCCGTGCGGGTCCGCGACGAAACGCTTTGCCGTCAGACCCGGCTGCGCGTGGTATCCGCGGGCCACACCGGGACCACCGACGTAGAGTTCGCCGATCACGCCCACCGGAACCGGGTGCAGGCGCCCGTCGAGGACCCGGGCGACGACACCGGCCAGCGGCGAACCGATCGTCACCGGACCGCGGCCGACGACCTCGCTGCAGGTGACCCCGACCGTGCACTCGGTGGGCCCGTACCCGTTGTGGAGGCGGTGATCCGCCCACGCCCGTGCCACCTCCGGGGGAAGCGGCTCGCCCGCAGCGACGACGGTCAACGTGCGGGAAAGGTCCTGCGGCTGCAGCGTTCGCAACACGCTGGGCGTCAGATTCGCATGCGTGATCGCCCGGCTCTCGATCAAATCCTGCAGATCCGTTCCGGCGTAGGCACTCCCGGTGGCGCAGACCAGCTCGCCGCCGTGCGCATGTGCGGAGAGCAACTCGAACACCGCGGCGTCGAACGTGGGCGAAGCGACCTGCAGGACGACGGATTCGTGCGTGACTCCCAGCGTCCGTGATTGGAGGTCCACGAGCGACGCCAGTCCCGAGTGGGTCACGGCCACGCCCTTCGGACGGCCCGTCGTCCCCGAGGTGAAGAGGAGGTAAGCGAGATCCGCTCCCGGGCGGCCCCGGTCGGCGGCAGCGCCGAGTGCGTCCGCGAGAAGTCGACGGCGGCGCTCCTCCGGTTGCTGCGGATCGATCGGGACCCAGGCGGCACCGATCCGCGTCAGCGCCCACGCGTCGAGCACCCAGTTCGGCCCGCGCACCGCGTCGACGGGCACGACGTCACCGAGACCGACTCCCCTGCTGCGGAATCCGGCCGCCCTGCGCTCTGCCTCCGCGTCGAGTTCCGCGTACGTCCATTGCTGTGCTCCGGCACGCAGCGCCACACGGTCCGGGTGGCGGCGCACGGACTTCGTGAGGATCTGCGACAGGGTTCTGGGCTCCGGCGCCGGCAGCGCCGGGTGATCGGGGTGCTGTGCGGCAACCCGCAAGTCCCCGACCGGAATCGAGGGGTCGGCACACACCTGATCGAGCAGATCGATCCACACGGACAGGAGTCGTTCGACGGTCTTCGTCTCGAAGAGATCCACGGCGTGGATCACGCGAACCTCGACACCGGTTCCGTCGGGGTGCTCGGCGACGTCCCAGGCCAGGTCGAACTGCGCTGGTGGCACGCCGTCGCCGTGTTCGGAGACCTCGATGCCTGACAGGCCGAGCGGTGTCGGCGCCCCTAGGGTGTGCGCGAGCAGGATCTGGAAGACGGGATGATGCGCAGGATTCCGCTCCGGGGCGACCCGGGCCACCACGTCGTCGAACGGGATGTCCGAGTTCGCGAACGCACCCAGATCGATGTCGCGGACCCGCCGGAGGAGATCGGTGAATCCCTCCGCCGGGTCGACCGGTGTTCGGAGGGCGACCGTGCCCACGAACATCCCGACCAGATCCCGCAGGCGGGTGTCGGGACGCCCGTCGACGACGCTCCCGACGGTGACGTCGTTCCGGCCGCTGAATCGTGCCAGCAGAACCGCCAGGACGGCGTGCAGGACCATGAACGTCGAGACGCCTTGGCCGCGGGCGAGTTCGAGCAGGGCCACGTGGACTTCCGGGCCGATGCGCGTCCCCACGACGCCGCCTCGGTGCGTCGGCCGCGCGGGACGCGGCCGATCCGCCGGCAGGTCCAGCGGGCCGGTCGGCATACCCGCCAGCACGTCGGACCAGTAGTCGAGTTGCCGGCCGCCGACGCTCGACGGGTCGTCCAGGTTGCCCAGCAACGCGGTCTGCCAGGACGCGAAGTCACCGTAGTGCAGCGGCATCGACGCGAACTGCGGGGCGGCGGCGCGCGAGCGGGCCTCGTAGGCGAGTTCGAGATCGCGGAGCAGCGGGGCCACGGATCCACCGTCGAAGGCGATGTGGTGGGCGACCACGGCGAGTGTCCACGTCGAGTCCGCCGTACGGAACAGCCCGACCCGGAACGGCGGTCGGGTGACGACGTCGAACGGCCGGCCGACGAGCTCGCGGACCCGCACACCGACGGCACTCTCCGCGGACGGTTCGGCCTCGACGTGCAGTTCGAATTCACCAGCATCCACGACCCGCTGGCGCTCGCTGTCGGGGTGGACGGTTCGCAGTGGTCGATGACGCTCGACCACGTCCGTCAGCGCTGTGACCAAGGCGTCCGCGTCCAGGTTCCCGTGCAGCTTCGACACGAACGGCACGTTGTAGGCAGTCGATCCCGGATCGGCGACCTGCATCAGCCACAGTCGACGCTGCGCGGGGGCCATCGGGCTCGGCGTCGGCGTGCCGCCGAGCAGCGACGGACGGGGATCGAACTCCTCGTCGAGTCTGCTCGCGAGGGCCGCGAGCGTCGGAGCTTCCAGGACGGTACGAGAAGGGACGTCCCGCCGAAGCACCGCCGCGAGGCGTGCCGCGACCTCGACGGCCGCGAGAGAGTGCCCGCCGACGGCGAAGAAGCCCGCGTCGACGTCGACATCGTGCCCGAGCACCTCCTGCACCGCTCCCACGACAACCTCCTCGGATGTCGTGAGCGGGCGCGCGGATTCGATCGTCGCGAACTCGTCCGCGAGGTCCGTGAGGCGGGTCGCATCGACCTTGCCGTTCGCTGTGGTCGGGATGCGATCGACGACGTGCACACGTGTCGGGACCAGCGCGGCGGGCAGTTCCCTTCCGACCTGTGCCCACACGTCGGCGGACGAGATGTCGGTGCCGCTCACGAAGCCGACCAGGGCGCCGCCGCGCACGATCACGGCGGCCTGCCGTACCGACCGGCAGCGGAGCAGCACGGTCTCCACCTGTCCTGGTTCGACCCGCATCCCACGGATCTTCAACTGACGGTCGGCACGGCCCAGGAAGGTCATACGTCCGTCCGGCAGCACCTGCACTCGGTCGCCCGTGCGATACATCCGTCCGGTGTCGTGCAGTCCGGCAACGAAGTGGGTGGCGGTCTGCGCCGCAGCCCCCAGGTACCCACGGGCGAGCCCCTCACCGGCCAGGTACAGCTCGCCGACACCGCCGACCGGCACCGGACGCAGATGCCGGTCGAGGACGACGACGGTCGTGCCCGCGATCGGGGACCCGATGCCACCACGACCGTCCACCTCACCAACCGTGGCGACGACGGTGGATTCGGTGGGCCCGTACGCGTCGAGCATCACTCGCCCCGTGCGCCAGGTGTCGGCGAGTTCGGCGGGCAGGCTCTCCCCACCGCTGGCGACCACCCGGAGGTCGGGGAGCCCGTCCGGGGTCAGGGTCGACAGCACCGCCGGGGTCGACAGGAAGTGCGTGACCTTCGCGTCCAGCAGCAGACTGCGCAGAGCCGGTCCGGCGAAGACGTCGTCCGGCGCGATCACGAGCGTCGCCCCCGAGGTGTGCGCCAGCAGGACCTCGAGCATCGCCGCGTCGAAGGCCGGGTTGTAGCCGTGCAGCACACGATCGCCCGGCCCGACGCGGTACCGGCGGCGCGCCTCTGCCGCGAGCGCGGCGAGGCCGCGATGCGTCACGCCCACCGACTTCGGTTCACCCGTCGAGCCCGACGTCGCGATGACGTAGGCGAGGGAGTCGACCGACGACACCGGGCCGTCGGATGCCGCGGCGGCCGTCACAGCGCCGAAGGCATGGCCAGATTTCGCCGCAGCCCAGAGCTTTTCGATACGTTCGAGCGAGCGTGTGGCACCGATGTCCGCGATGGGCACGACATCCCCACCACGCCGGCCGGACGAGCGTCGCGCCTGTTCGTCGGATCGTTCGTCGAGCTGTCGGTAGGTCAGTTGCCGTTCCCCGTCGACGACCGCGACCCGATCGGGATGCGCGGCCACGGTCGCACGGAACAGGTCGGCAAGCAGCTCCGGTCGCGGCGGCCGGCCGCCGTCCACCGGTCCGGTCGTCGTCAGGGGCAGGTCCTGCACCCGCATGTCGGCGTCGACGACCGCCAGGGCCGTCGCGAAGTGGTCGGCCAGCGTACGAGCCACGGCCGAGTCGACGCGCGACTCGTCGAACGTCAGGACCGCGCCGTAGCCGCCGTCCGCGGTGCGGGCGAAAGTGAACCCGAACTCGAAATCGGCGGCACTGGAGCCCAGCTCGCGTGCGCCGACTTCGAGCTCCCCGATGCGGACCGTGGGTGGGGTGAAGTCCTGGAACGCGAGCGCCACCTGCGGTGTCGAGGCCCCCACCGCCCGCAGCACGTCCTCGAACGGCACGCCCGATCGGTCGAGCGCCGCGACGTCGAAGTCGCGTACCTGGGCGAGGAGTCCACCCATTGTCATCGCCGACGTCAACCGCGAACGCAGGACGAGGGTCTCGACGAACAGGCCTACCACCGCCGCCGTCTGCTGGTGTCGACGAGTCGAGACGACGGCCGCGATCCCCACGTCCGGATGGTCGGTGAGCCGTGCGAGCACCCCCGCCAGCACCGCGTGGAGCACCATGAACTCGGTGGCGTGGAACCGCGCGCCCAGCTGTTCGAGCCGTCGCACGACCCCGGGGTCCACATCGAACTCGATCGTCGCCCCGGATGCGGGGCCGGGCACAGGCACCCGTCCGGTCGGCAGAACCGCCGGATCGAAGCCGGCCAGGCTGGTGCGCCACTGGTCGAGCAGCGCGTCGGTGCCGCGCTCGCGCTCCCACAGCACGTAGTCGGCGTACTGCAGGGGCAGCGGGTCCCAGGACGGTGCCGTGCCGCTCAGCCGCGCCTCGTAGGCGGTCACGAGATCGCGGAACAGGACCGCAATCGAACCACCGTCCACGACCAGATGATCGAGGATCAGATCGAGAATGTGATCGCCATCGCCCTTGGTGTTCAACGACATCCGCACCGCACCGTTCCCGGAGGCGGTGTCGCCGACCACCGCGTACGGCCCGTCTGCGTCGGTCTCGACCTTGGTGCGCAGCGCCTCGTGTCGATCGACGACGTCGCCGCACGCCGCCCACAACGCATCGGCGTCGAGCGGTCCCCGAAACTCGATCCGGACCGATGGCCGGAAGGCCGAGTCCCCTCGTGCACGACGCAACGCCCACATCCGGTTCTGGCTGCGACTCAGAGGGATTCGTGCCGGACGCGACCGGGCGACGGGCCCCGGGTCCGTACCGGGCAACGTCTCGTCCGACATCCTCCGTGCCAGGCCCGCGACGGTCGGCTCGGCGAACAACAGTCGCAGCGGTACATCTCGGCCGGCCAACTCGCGGAGCCGCGCAACCGCCGCTGTCGCGAGTAGCGAGTCGCCACCGGCAGCGAAGAAGTCGTCGAACCGGCCGACCGGATGCCCGAGAAGGTCGGAGAACACGCGGGCCACGAGTTCCTCGGACGGATCCGCGGTGGGAACCGACGCGTCGAAGGACGGATCGGGCAGCCGCCCGAGATCGACCTTGCCGTTGACGGTCAGCGGGATCGACTCGACCGCGACGACGGCCGCCGGCACCATGTACCGCGGGAGGCGCTCGACCAGAACGCGGTGCAGCGCCGTCACGTCGGCATCGGCGGGAGCGACATACGAGACCAACACTGCCTTGCCGGCATCACCGTCACGCATCACGGTAACCGCGTGCGTGACGTCCGGATCAGCGACGAGGATCGCGTCGAGTTCGGCCGGTTCGACCCTCACCCCCCGGATCTTGACCTGATCGTCGTTGCGGCCGCGGAACTCGAGGACTGGACGCTCGTCGCCGTCGACGACCCACCGGGCGAGATCACCCGTTCGGTACCACCGGCGGCCGCCCTCCCCCGCGACGAATCGCTCTGCGGTGCGGGTGGGATCGCCCATGTACCCCGTGGCGACGCGGTCCCCCGCGAGATACAACTCCCCCGTCACGCCGGGCGGCACCGGGCACAGCCGAGAGTCCAGGACGACGACCTCGATCCCTCGTGCCGGAGAGCCGATCACCGCGCGCGTCGCGGGCGTCAATGGACCGGCGTACGTCGCGAAGGCGGTGGCTTCGGCCGGTCCGTAGCCGTTGAACAGTCGCCTCCCGGGTGCCCACGTGCCGACCAGTTCCGGTGATACGGGTTCGCCGCCGAGCATCAGGGTGCCGAGCCACGGAAGTTCTCGTGGTTCGAGTGTGGCCAGCACCGACGGCGTCAGGCAGGCGTGGGTGACCTGCTCGCGCTCGAGCACGTCCGTCAGTTGCGCACCGGCATAGGAGTCGGCGTCTGCGACGACCAGGGTCGCCCCGGATGCTCCCGCGACGACGACCTCGAGCAGTGCCATGTCGAAGCCCGACGACGCCACATGCAGCATGCGCGAGGCCGGATCCGCGCCGAACACATCGACGAGGTCGGCGGCCAGCGCACCGAGTCCACGGACGGTGAGCACCACTCCCTTGGGCCGTCCGGTCGTGCCGGATGTGAATACGACGTAGGCGGGATGGTCCGGCAGAGCTTCGGGTTCGACTATGTCACCGGGCGCGCCCGCGGCGACGTCGAGCCACGAGACGGTCTCAGGCAGATGCGCACTGCGAGCCGCAGATGTGATGCCGATACGCGCCCCGGACACCGCCAGCATGTGTTCGACGCGTCTGGTGGGGTTGACGGGATCGATCATCACCGGGGCACCGCCGGTTCGAGCGATCGCCCAGACCGCGACAACCGATTCGACGGATCGCTCCAGCACGCAGGCCACCGGTACGCCCGGCCGCGCACCGCGCGCACACAGAACGGCAGCCAGCGACTCGGCCCTGCGCACCAGCTCCCGGTAGGTCAGGGTCTCCGCGCCCGCGATCGCGACACCGTCGCGGTTGGCCGCGGCGCCACGCGCCAGCAACTGCCACAGGGATTCCGGAACGGATCGACCGCCACGGGCCGGTACCAACTCGACGCGCTCGGCGTCGGTCAGCAGGTCGATGTCGCCGACGGTACCGGAGTGTCCGCCGGCCACCGCGTCCAGGAAAGCGACCATCCGCTGCGCGAACGCCGCGACGGTGTCGTGTTCGTAGACGTCTCGGTCGTACGTGAATTCGAACTCGAACGATTCAGTCTGCTCCGTCACCGTGAGTTGCAGGTCGTACTGCACGGTCTCGGCGGGACGGGGTGAGATGGACACCGTGAGTCCGCGCATCTCCATCCGCGT
The DNA here is from genome assembly GCF_040024445.1 of Prescottella soli. NCBI lineage: Bacteria > Bacillati > Actinomycetota > Actinomycetes > Mycobacteriales > Nocardiaceae > Rhodococcus > Rhodococcus (subgen. Prescottella) soli. The sequence goes on along the minus strand of NZ_CP157276.1, from coordinate 3,830,880 downwards.
TCGGGCCGGCCGGCGCATGGACAACGCCACCTGGAACAACGGATGAGACAGGGCATCCCGGGTGGGAAGGATCTCGTCGACGATCGTCTCGAAGGGTGTATCGGCGTGCGTGAATGCCGCGACGTCGCGCCGACGGACGTCGTCGAGCAATTCCGTGACCGATGCCGCGGGATCGACACGGGTGCGCAGCACGACCGTCGATGCGAACATTCCGACCGTGGCGTCCAGCGCGGGATCTCCGCGTCCGGCCACCGCCGTCCCGACCACGATGTCGGCGCGATCGGTGTGGCGGGCCAGGACCGCCGCCAGCGCGGCGTGCACGAGCATGAAGGTGGTGATGCGATGGCGCCGTGCGGTTTCGGTGAACGCCTCGGCCTGTTCGGCGCCTACGGTCAGTCGCACGGTTGCGGCGCGTCCCGGCGTCGACGAGGTGCGTGGGCGGTCGTGCGGCAGGGTGCACTGCTCGTCGATCCCGGCGAGCGCCTCGCGCCAGTGCACCAGGTCGCCGTCGGCCGTTTCGGCGCGCCAGCGCGCGTAGTCGATGTACTCGATCGCCGGGGGTGGCAGTTCTGCCGGCTCGGCGGATACCCGACAACCGTAGGCGTGCAGGAGATCTCGGAGCAGCGGCGTCAGCGACCACTCGTCGACCGCGATGTGGTGGACGACCAAGGCGAGGTGATGGCGGTCCGTCGCGGTCCGGTACAGGCGGGTCCGGATCGGAGGCTCCGAGTCCAGGCGCAACGGCACCGCCGCCAGCTGGCGGACGAACTCGTCGACCGCGTCCTCGGGTACGTCGACGATCTCCAGATCGAGCTCCGGGGTGTCGATGACGACCTGCGTCGGATCGTCACCCGGGTACACCGTCCGCAGCACTCGGTGCCGGGCCACCACGTCGTGCAGGGCGGCGTGGAGAGCTGTCACGTCCAAGGCCCCGTCGAACCTCAGGGCGAAGGCGAGATTCATTGCGGTCGAGTCGGGATCGAGCCGCTGCAGGAACCACAACCGGCGCTGGGCCGGGGAGAGCGGCCCCCGCGCGCTCGCCGGGATCGATGCGGTGGGCCCGGCGATCGGCGCCGGCGCCCCGGCGCGCTGTTCCAGGAGGCGTGCGAGTTCGTTCACGGACGGGTTCTCGAACACGTCGCGCACGTCGATCGGAACTCCGCTGACCGCGCGCAGCCGGCCGGCGAGCTGAGTGGCGAGCAGCGAGTTGCCGCCGATGTCGAAGAAGTCGTCGTCGGCTCCGACGCGATCGGTCGCGAGCAGATCCCGGCAGACGGCGACCACGAGGTCCTCGAGCGGATTCCGCGGCGACGTGGTCGAGACACCCTGTACCCGCATGGGTTCCGTGAGGGCTGCGACGTCGAGCTTTCCGTTGGGGGTCATCGGGAGCTCGGGTACGGGCACGACGGCCGTCGGCACCATGTAGTCCGGCAGCAATCGGCGCAGCGCCCGGATGACGGCACGTTCATCGACGTCCCCACGGGAGGTGACGAACGCGGTCAGGCCACCGTCGCGGACCAGGACGGCGGCATCGGTGACGGGTGCGATTCGACGCAAGGCGCCGCGTATCTCACCCGGCTCGACCCGATGTCCCCGGATCTGCAACTGTGCATCGGCCCGTCCGCGATACTCGAGACGGCCGTCATTGCGGATCCTCGCGAAATCACCGGTGCGGTAGCGAATCGTTCCGTCCGCCGCCGCGACGAACCGGGCGGCAGTGAGCCCGGGACGGTGCAGGTAACCACGCGCGACCTGCGCCCCGCCGAGGTAGATCTCACCGATCGCTCCCTGCGGGACCGGACGCAGATACTCGTCCAGCAGTTCGATCCCGATGCCCGGGAGTACGGCACCGATCACGCTGTGCTCGGGCGCATCCGGCCCCACGTCAGTCCACGTCGCGTGGACGGTCGACTCGGTGATGCCGAACATGTTGACAGCACGGACCTTCGGGTTCAGCTCGAGCCAGTCGCGGATCGGCTCCACGGCCAGCGGCTCACCACCGAAGATCAGCAGTCGCACCGACAAGTCGTCCGGGTCACCCGGAACCGCCGCCAGTTGAGTGAACGCCGTCGGGGTCTGGTTCACGACCGTGACCCCTTCACCAACCAGCAACTCCCGCAGCTCGTGCGGGCTGCGTGCGACCATCGGGTCGACGATCACCACACGACCGCCGGTAGCGAGTGGACCCCACACTTCCCAGACCGAGAAGTCGAACGCCGGCGAGTGGAACATCGTCCACACGTCGTCCGGGCCGAAGGCGAAGCCCGCGCTGGTGTTGGTCAGCAACGCGAGAGCCGCCGCATGCGGCACCGCAACGCCCTTGGGGGTTCCGGTCGAGCCGCTCGTGAAGATCACGTAGGCGACCTGATCCGATCGAATCGGCGCGTCGACGACGCCGACACGATCGCTGTCCCGGCAGGTACCGATCGATTCGATGCGCAGCGTGGGGAACTCGGTACCGACCGCTCCCTCGGTGAGCACGAGGCAGGGTCGAGACTCCGTCAGAATCTCGGCCAGTCGCTGGTGTGGTTGGGTGACGTCGAGCGGCAGATAGGCGGCGCCCATCCGGACCGCCGCCACCATGGCCGCAATCAGGTCCACCGATCGTGGCAACGCAAGTGCCACCAGATCCCCGCACCCGACACCGGCGTCCGTCATCGCCACCGCCAGAGCCCGCGATCGATCGTCGAGTTCGCGGTAGGTCACGCGGCGCGCGCCCCAGACGAGCGCCGTCGCCTCGGGGCACTCACGGGCGCGCTGAACGAACAGTTCCCCGAGCGAGGTCGCCGCCGTCGTGATCGCGCCTGCGCGGGCGTCGAGGACGCTCGCCGGCTCGAGATCGATCGCGCCGAGAATCGCATTCGGATCGTCGGCCACGACCTCGAGGATCCGCAGCAGCCACGACGCCCACCGAGTGACCGTCGAACGGTCGAACAGTCCGCGCGAGTATGTGAGCATGCCGTCGAGTCCGGCCGTCTCGCCCATCTCGGGCTCACGTTCTCGGAACGTCACCTCGAGGTCGAACCGGGACCGGCCGCTGTGCAGTTCGCGGGTCCGCGCTTCCAGGCCCGGGAGCGTGAACGTCGTGGGCACGAAGTTCTCGTAGGCGAGCATGACCTGGAACAGCGGATGATGCGCTCCGGAGCGCTCGGGCACGAGATTCGCGACGACCTCGTCGAACGGCAGCTCGGCGTGTGCGAAGGCGTGGATGTCGTTGTGTCGCACCCGGGCGAGCAGATCGACGAAGGACCGCCGGGGGTCGACATCGCAGCGCAATGCGACCGTCCCGACGAACATCCCGGCGAGTTCGTCGAGTGCCGGCTCGGTGCGGCCGGACACCGGCGTGCCGATCGTCACGTCGGATGACCCGGAGAGTTTGTGGAGCAACACCACGAGTGCGGCGTGCAGCACCATGAAGGTCGTCGCGTCGTACTCGCGCGCCACCTTGTCCAGTGCGGAGTGCAGCTCGACGGGGATCGCGAACTCGGTGGTGCCCGATGTGTCGTCGGCACCGCGGCGGCTTCGATCGGCCGGCAACGCAACCCGGGCCGGCGCGGGATCGAGCACGGACCGCCAGTAGGCGAGGTCGCTGTAGGCGCGGCTGCCGGGGACGGCCGGATCCCCGAGAGCGGCACGATGCCAGCGCGCGTAGTCGACGAACTGGACGTCGAGCGGAGTCCAAATCGGAGCCGCACCAGCGCGGCGGGCACGGTAGGCCTCCACGAAATCCCGGGTGAGGGGCACCGTCGACAGCCCGTCCAGGGCGATGTGGTGCGCGACCACGGCCAGCGTGTGCAGGTCCGGTCCCGATCGGTGGAGCGCGAGCCGGATCGGCGCCTCGTGTGCGAGATCGAACCCCACCGTCGCAAGCGCCGCGAGCGCCGCCTCCAGCCGGCCCGCATCGTCGCAGTCGACGATCGGCACCTCGGGTGGCGTCGACCGCACCACCTGCACCGGCGCCTCACCGTCCTCGACGAAGACGGTCCGGAGGATGGCGTGCCGTTCGGCCACGTCTTGCAGCGCCGCGACGCAGGCAGCGACATCCAAAGATCCCCGAAGTTCCACCGCGAACGCGATGTTGTCTCCGGCGGATCGATCGACACAGTTCAGCAGCCACATCCGCTGTTGCGCCGGCGAGAGTGGCACCGGGTCGTCGGACGCCACCGCGATGAGCGCCGGTCGACAGTCACGGTCACGCCCGTCGATCGCGCGTGCGAGCGCGTCCACCGTCGAATGCTCGAACACGTCCCGGACGTCGACTCGGGTACCGAGCGCGCTCTGGATGCGCGACACCAGTTTCGTTGCCAGCAGCGAGTTTCCGCCGAGCGCGAAGAAGTCCGAGTCGCGCCCGATCGTGTCCAGCGAGAGCACGTCCGCGACGAGTCGCCCCACGATCTCTTCGATGTGGGTACGGAAAGCGGCACCCGTGACCGGGCCACCGCTCCAATTGGGCAAGGCCGATCGGTCGATCTTGCCGCCGACAGTCAGTGGGAGGTGGTCGAGCGCGTGGACCACGGCCGGAACCATGTGGCGCGGCAACCGTTCCGCCACATACCCTCGCAGGAAATCGGTTTCGAATCGGTCCGGTCCGTACACGTACGCGACCAATACGTCGTCCTGGACGGCAGCGATCGCGGTGTGCACCGCCGGGTGAGAGGCGAGCGCACCCTCGATCTCCCCCAATTCCACACGGATCCCACGGATCTGCACCTGGTTGTCTGCACGCCCGACGAACTCGTACTGCCCGTCGGGCCGGCGCCGCACGAGATCACCGGTCCGGTACATCCGCCCCGGACCGAGGATCGACGCGACGAAGCGCGCTGCCGTCAGCCCCGGCGCACCGAGGTATCCCCGGGCCAGGCCGGGACCCGCGAGATACAGCTCGCCGACCGTCCCCTCCGGAACCGGGCGGAGGCCGCCGTCCAGCACAACCGCCGACATGCCGTCCACGAGTCTGCCGATCGGCACGGTCCGATCCGCCGAGACCGGTTCGCTGATCATCGCCACGACCGACGCCTCGGTGGGCCCATAGAGATTCAACAGCGTTCGTCCCGCCGCCCACCGTGCGGCGATCTCGGTGGACCAGGCCTCACCGCCGAGACCGACCACACGCAGATCGTCCAGATCGTCCGGCGCAAACTGGGCGGGAATCGCCGGCGTCGAGAACCAGTGCGTGATCCGCCCTTCCCGAAGGAGGTCGGAAAGCTCTGCTCCGCCGTACATCTCCGGGGGAAGCACGACCATCGTGGCGCCGGTCCCGAGCCCGAGCAGGTACTCGAGGATCGAGGCGTCGAACGCCGGTGAGGCGCTCACCAGGATCCGCGCATCGGGCCCGACATCGAAGGCCCGGCGCACGGCAGCGGCCAGCGCGGCGAGCCCACGATGGGTGACGACGACGCCCTTCGGCGCGCCCGTGGACCCGGACGTGTAGATCACGTACGCCGGGCTGTCCGGATGGACCGACCACACGGGCGGGGCCGGAACTGTCTCTTCCGCAACGGGATCGACTCGAATTGCTCCGGTAGGAAGATCGGTGTCCGCCGCGGCGACGACGTAGCGTGCGCCGACGTCGGCGATGATCGCGGCGATCCGGGCTGCCGGCTGCGACGGGTCGAGCGGAACGAATGCGGCACCGACCCGGGCAATCGCGGCCGACGCGACGATCGACTGGACCGACCGTGGGAGGAGCACGGCGACGAACTCGTCCGGAACGACGCCCAGGAGGGAGAGCCTGGCGGCCAGCGCGGCGACAGCCGGAGCGATGTCGACGGCAGTGCCGGCAGCGTCCTCGATCCACATCGGGCCCGCGAGGATCCCGGACAGGGTTGCGACCACCGGCGCTGTCGGTCCGTGGTCGACCGTTCCGAGGCCGAGGATGTCGGCGAGGGTTGCGGTGGGTTCGGCGACCGCGCGGGCGAGTCCGTCGCAGACCAGGGATGCCCACGATCGCACGGTGTCCTCGAACAGGACCCCCTCGTCGAATCGGAACTCGAGCCCGATCTCCCCACGGTCACTCTCCCGCGCCACGATCTCGAGATCGAACCGGGCGTCGCGGGTCCGCAACTCCCGCGCCCGGACTCGGAGGCCGGGTAGATCGATCCGGGGGTCGGTGAAGCCCTCGAACGAGAACATCACCTGTATCGGAATCCGCCCGCCGATGGCGTCGGCGACCTCGTCGAACGGGGTGTCGCTGTGCGCGAAGGCCTCGACGTCGGCGGTGCGGACGGCGGCCACCAGATCGGTGAAGGACCCGTCGAGGTCGACCGGTGCGCGGAGCGCGATCGTTCCGACGAACATTCCGACCAGTGGATCGAGGTCCGGATGACGGCGGCCCGCGTCGACGGTGCCGACGACCGTGTCGCCGGATCCCGTCACGGCGGATGTGACGGCCGCGACCACCGCGTGCAGGACCATGAACGCGGTGACGCCGTGCGCACTCGCGAGTCGGCGAACGGCTGCGGACAGATCCCCGTCGAGCGAGCGGACGACACGGCCGACGCCGCCCGACGCGTCGAATCGCACTCGATCCAGCGGGAGCCGCGGCACCTCCTCGACACCGTCGAGTGCCGTGCGCCAGTACTCGACATCGCGGTCCCGCACGCCCGAGTCCAGCACTGTGGAGTGCCACCGCGCATAGTCCTCGTAGCGGATCCGAAGCGGCGCCCAGGACGAGGATGTTCCCGCGTGCCGCGCCGAGTACGCGTCGGCGAGTCCCGACACGAGCGGGGCGAAGGACAGGCCGTCGAGTGCGATGTGATGGGCCACGACCACGAGCTCGTGCCGATCGTCGGCGAGTCGATGGATGCGGAATCGGATCGGCACCTCGGTGTCGAGCGCGAACGGGCGGGACGCGAACTCCTCCGCCAGGCGCTGCGATTCCTCGGCAGTCGCACACTCGACGACCCGAAATGATGCGATCGCCTCGGACGCGGGAAGTACGTGCTGATGGACTCCGTCGATGGACGGTGCCAGGACGCTGCGGAGCGTGCCGTGACGTTCGACGATGTCGCCGAGCGCCGCGTGCAGCGCGCCGACGGACAGATCACCATCGAGCTCGATCACGAAGGGCACGTGATAGGCCGTGCTCTCCGGATCCGACTGTGCGTGAAGCCACAGCCGCCGCTGCGCCGGGGCGAGCAGAGCCGGACCCTCGGCGGACCGTTCCAGGGCGGGCAGCTCGGACCGCCCCACCGCGAGCGCGGCCAGACGTGCGACGGTCCGGTGCTCGAAGACGTCCTTGACCGTGATCCTGCGCCCGGTGGCCGCGGAGACGTGCGCAGCGAGCTGCGACGCTGCGAGTGAATCGCCGCCGAGTGCGAAGAAGTCTGCGGACGCAGATACCTCGTGTGTGCCCAACAACCGAGCGACGGTGTCGGCGATGAGGGTCTCGAGCTGTCCGTGCACGGGGCGTCCGGGAACGTCGTCCCCTCGGGCAATCTCGATCGCCGACAGGGCGGAGCGGTCGATCTTTCCGCCGGGGGTGAGCAGAAATGTCTCGAGCACCACGATGCGATCCGGCACCATATGACGGGGCAGCCGCTCGACGGCCCACCGCCACAGCGTCTCCCGGTCGACACCTGTTCCCGTGACGAACGCGACGATCCGACCGCCACTGAGGATCGCCGCCGCGACGGCGACCTCCGGGTGCTCGGCGAGGACGGTCTCGATGTCCCCCAACTCGATTCGGACTCCCCGCACCTGCACCTGGTTGTCGATGCGGCCGACGAACTCGAGTTGACCGTCGAGGCGCCGGCGCACAAGGTCGCCGGTACGGTACATCCGGCCCGGACCGAACACCGACGCGACGAACCGTTCGGCGGTGGAGCCCGGGTCGCCTCCGTACCCGCGCGCGAGCGACGGTCCACCGACATAGAGTTCGCCGACGGCTCCCTTCGGGACGATCCGCAGTCGGCCGTCCAGGACCGCGAGCGTCGTGCCGTCGACGGGCCTTCCGATGGGCACCGACCGTTCACCCTCGAGCGTCCGAGCCTCGATCGGATCACTCACCGCTGCAAGGACGGTCGTCTCCGTCGGACCGTAGGCGTTGAGCATGGTCCGCCCGGGCATCCAGCGTTGCGCGACGGCGACGGGGAGCACTTCGCCCCCCGCGTCGAGCACGCGCAGGGAGGGAAGTTCCACGGCCGGCGTAGCAGCGAGCACGGCCGGCGCAGACACGACGTGGGTGACCGCCTCGACCCGCAGCAGGCGGGCCAACGCATCGCCACCGATCTCGTTCTCGTGCGCGACGATCAGCGTCGCGCCCGCGTCGGCCGCGAGCAGGATCTCCTGGATCGACGCGTCGAACGCCGGCGACGACATGTGCAGCACCCGCTCGGCCGAGGCGGCGGCATAGCGGGCGCGCAGCGTCGAGACGAGGCCGGCGACACCACGGTGGGTCACGACCACGGGCTTGGGTCGACCGGTCGAGCCCGACGTGTGGATCACCCAGGCCGCATTGTCAGGACGAAGCGGGCGCGGGCGGTCCGCATCATCGATCGGGGTGGATTCCCAACCGTCGGTGACGAGATCGACTCGTTCCGTCCCACTGGGTAGTTCGACCTCGCGTCCGGCAATCACCAACGTGAGGCCGACGAGGTGTTGGGCCAGCCTGCGCGGCGGAAGATCCGGGTCGACCGGTACGAAGGCGGCACCGGTCTTGGCCACGGCCCACATCGCGAGAACCGAGTCGACCGACCGCGGGAGCACCACCCCGACACCGACTTCGGGGCCGGCCCCGTGGGCAATCAGTTTGCGTGCGATCGCGGACGAGCGCGCATCCAATTCGGTGTAGGTGATCTCGACCTCACCGGAGCGCACCGCGACTCCCCCACTGGCCACCCTTCGAGTGAGGGCGTCCGGGAGGAGCAGCGCGCCGGATGCGATCGTCGTCGACGATCGAACGATGTCGTCCGGGCGATCCAGATCGACGTCGCCTACACGCCGGCGCATGTCGGACACGAAATCGGAGAGGAAGTCGAGGAACCGCCGATGGTGTCGCCCCAGCGACTCCTCCGAGTACCGCGACGGATTGGCTTCGAAGTCGACGCGTGTCGCCCCGTCTTCGCCCGCCGGATAGATCGTCACCGACAGGTCGTCGATCGGTCCAGTCGACAGGATGTGCAACTCCGCATCGACGTCACCGAACGACCAGCGGAGCGGGAACTGCATGATGTTGACGACCGGACCGAAGACGCCGCCGACACCGGACTGAATCTCGCCGACTTCGAGACCGCGAAGCATCTCGTCGTAACGGAACCGCTGATGCCGCAAGGCTCCGGTGAGTTCCACCTGGACATCACGGATCAGGTCACCGACGGATTGTTCGTGGGCAATCCGGAGTCGGATCGGCACGACGTTCGACACCGATCCGGCGGAGCGGCGCAGCACCGCTGTCGTCCGGGCGGAGACCGGCAGACTCAACGAAACCTCGTCGACTCCTGTGTACCGAGCCAGGTACACGGCGAAGGCCGCCAGGATCGCGGGCACCTCGGGCAGGGACGAGTCGGCGAGCGACTCGGTCGTAGCGTCCGAGAGTGCATCGAGCGAGCGGAGCGCCGGCGATGCGACGGGGCCGACACGGTCCCCGAGGGACACCCCGCGGGGGAGCCTTGCCGTCTTGCCGAGCCAGTACGCACGGTCCTTGTCCGCTCGCGCACTCGTCTCGTACGCCTCGACGATCCGGCCGATCTCCTCGATCGATGCCGTGCGATTCGGCGGAGGTTCCTTGCCCGCCACCGCAGCCCGGTAGAGCTCCGCTATGCGGGCGGTCAGGACCTGCGCCGCGTAGCCGTCCATCACAACGTGGTGCGCGAAGCAGTGAAGGAAATGATGGTCGTCGGAGAGGCGGATCAACGTCATCTCCGCCAGTCGATCGGAGAACGGGTCGATCGGTCGGGAAGTACGCTGCGTCATCCAATCGATCGCAGCCGACGTCGGATCGTCAGCGCCGCTGAGGTCAAGGAAATGCGGAGCATCGTCGATGTCCGGGACTTCCGACTGATGGGGCTCACCGGCGATATCCACGAGAATCGTGGTCCCCGAGCCGATATCGCGCGCCGCGCGATCGCACGCCGAGAGCATCAGCTCGGCGTCGAGAGGACCTTGGAGATCCAGATACTGGGCGACCGTCAGGGCAATATCGGGAGCCAATTGCTGCGCGAACAGGAGCGCTCGCTGCGCACGCGAAAGGGGGAACGGACGCAATCCGCACCCCCTTGCCTTCGACAGGTGTCCCGACAACTCCGAGTGAAGCTGACCCTGAGGTCCACTGGAGCCCACCCGAACCAACCTGCATGGAACGGGCAGGAATAACTTACTGTGCGACTGAACGATTCACCAGTTGAACGCTCGACCAATCAAGATTCGCGTTAGCCTGCCAGAACACGACGACAGAAGGGGGTCTCCGGCGTGGAGCAGATCGAAACGGAACCGGCGTCGCCCACCGGCGAGGACGAATCGACGCCAGTTCGCCGCACCCGCCGCCGCAGAAGCTCACAACCTGCAGCTCAGCGCCGGAAGCGGCGACGCCGCATCACAATAGGGGTTGCCGCCGCATCGACGGCCGCCGTGGCCTGGGCCTGCTACACCGCCTACGAAGCCGCTCAGGTCAAGTTGAATCTTGAACGAGCAGCAAACCATTCGCTGCAAGCGAAAGACTCACTACTGGCGGGTAACTCGGATGCCGCGGCGCTCGCGGCAAGTGACGCCGACCGCTATGCCGACCGCGCCCGCGAGAAGACCGACTCACTCAACTGGCGTTTCGCTGCCACACTCCCTGGTGTAGGCGATCCGTTCCGCACGACCCGCCAGATCGCGACCGTCGTCCACGGGCTCACGTCCGAGGTCCTCCCCTCGGCCGTGAGAACGGGATCCGCGATCGCACCCGACCAGTTGATCCTGGACGGCGCGCGGATCAACCTGCAGGCCCTGCGGGACGCAGCCCCGACGATCGCGGACACCGCCTCCGCGGCACAGGCATTGGCAACGCGGGCTGCCGCAGTGGACGGTTCGTTCCTCGGCCCCGTCGATGATGCACGCATACAGCTCGAGCAGCAGACGTCGGAGCTGTCGGGGATGCTCGGCAACATATCGACCGCCGCTGAGATCGCGCCGGCAATGCTCGGCGCGGACGGACCCCGGACCTACTTCATCGGGTTCCAGACCAACGCGGAGGCACGCGGAACCGGGGGGTTGCTCGGCGGTTTCGGTGAACTGCGTGCCGTCGACGGGGCCGTTCGCGTGGACGAGCTCGCCAGCAACAGGGAACTGAGACTGACTGGGCTCGACCCGATCGATCTCGGTCCCGATTTCGACAAGCACTACGGACAGAGCCGGCCGACAACCGATTTCCGCAACAGCAACGTCAGTTCACACTTCCCCTACGCAGCACAGATCTGGCGGTCGATGTGGAATCAGGAATCGGGCACACCAGTGGACGGGGTCATCGCGACCGACCCCGTCGCGCTGAGCTACGTGCTGAAGGTGGTCGGCCCGGTCACGATGCCGGACGGCGAGAAGATCACCGCAGACAACGTCGTCGAACTCACCGAGTCGACGGCCTACTCCCGCTTCGGAACCGACAACGCCGCCCGCAAGCACTATCTCCAGACCGTCGCTGCCAAGGTGGTCGAGAAGATGACAGGCAAGATCTCCCACCCGCAGGCGCTGCTGGAGGCGCTCGGCAAGGCTGCCGGCGAGGGCCGGATCGCGGTCTGGAGCTCGCGGCCCGACGAGCAGTCCGTCCTGGCCGGCACCCCGCTGGGACACACCGTTCCGGACGATGACGCCCCGTACGCCGGGGTCGTGGTGAACAACCTCGGTGGCAACAAGCTCGACTACTACCTGCGCCGCGAGATCGAGTACACGGCCGACTCATGTGCGGGAGACACCCGCGCCACCACCGTGAAGGTGCGTCTGACCAACACCCTTCCGCCCGGTGACTACACCAACTACGTTGCCGGAATGTTCGACAACCCGATGGGCGCCCCTGTCGGGACCAACCTCACCAATCTGTCACTCATCTCGACGCGCGCCGCGAAACTCGACAAGGTCACCGTCGACGGGAAGCCCGGCTTCGCGTTCACAGGGGCCGAACTCGGGCACCCCGTCTTCGATCTCCAGCTCCCGATCCCGCAGGGCAAGACCGTCGAGGTCGTCTACCAACTCACCGAACCCACGTCGTCGGGCGATCCGGTGGTGCCGATCCAGCCACTGGTGGATGAGCCCGCCGTAACGGTCGACGTCCCTGTGTGCTGAGCCTCACGAGCAATCGGCCCGAGCGAGGGGGAACTCGCTCGGGCCGATCGTTTCGTTGGGCTGTCAGCCGACCAGTATCGATTCACTGACCGACTCGCAAGCCCTTTCGGTGGCGACTCTCCCTGGGCGCCACCGGGCTTCGTTCTCGCGGTACCACCCGAGCGTTGCTTCCCGTCCCGAGCGGAAGTCCTCGTGCCATCCGAGCGAGGAGTGGCCCTCGAAACCGTTGAGACAGTGCGCGAGCTTCAAACCGTGGTAGTCGCTTTCGATGTGCCGACGCAGTTTCGCGAGCCGGACAGGATCTTCGATCGCCGGGACCGCGACCCCTCAGCGGACCTGGCAAGGTCTTACCAGAGATTCCGATTCGGTTCTGTCAACGACCACAGATCCCATGGAAAGGCCCGTACGAGTTCGTCGGGCGACCACCCCGGCAACTCCTCCCCTCCCATCGCGAGTGCCTCATCGACATCGGAGGCCATCTTGAAGCTCGCTCGCCCGGTGCCGCGGTAATAGTCCTCGTACTTGAACGGCGGCTCGTGGGCCGACCGGATCAACCGGCTACCGATCCCGAACGAATCCGCGAGCACCACAGCATGCAGCGAGCTTCCGACAACGAAGTCGCTCGTCGCGATCCTCGCGATCGTCTGCGATAGCGGACTGCACGGATGCCAGAAGCCCGGATGATCCTTGTATCGATCGACGTCGTGCAGGTTCGGGATAACAGTGAGGGCTCTACGCTTCATCGTTCCGTCGAATGACTCGCGCGGCCAGAGCCACCCGACGAGCAGGCCAGGGTCCCCATAGACATCTGGGACGTCTATTCCTCTGTCTCTCAGGAACTGCGCGGTAAGTGGACCACGCACAGCTCGGACATCGAGGTTCGAGAACTCGTGTGGAAGCGCCGTACTCTTTCCGTTGACACCCGTACCCCACACGACGTCGCCATCTCGTGCCATGCGCATGATGGATCCGACCGCAACCAATCTGCCTTCGGAGGAGGCCTTTTCGTAGTCCAAACCTCTACGGCGAAGCATCTCACGAACGATCGGTGGACCCAGCAGGTCACCGAAGTTGTTGACCGGCGGATATTTCGGAAGCAGCCAACCCAGCGGACCGCGAATTCGCGGCTTCCGCGGGTTCCAGTGGACAATGTCGACGGCCACTAGCATTCCTTCCTGTGAGCCATTGTGTCTCGGTCTGATTCATCGATCACCCACACCGACATCCTCCGTATCGCGGGACAGAGCCGCGTCCAAAGCGAGTACGACTCCGAAGAGAACCCAGACGCCGATCGGTAGTCCCCGATTGGTGAACAGTGGGACGGTGAACGATGCCAGTAACGTCGAAACGAGAAGTCCCAACATGGGCAGCTTCCATCGACCGTTCTGCTTGGTGGAACCACGCGCGACCAGAATCAGAGCAGCCAACAGCGTGACGGCCAACAGGGCCGTCACGACAATCCCGGATGAAATCGCGCCGCCGAACCACTGGGATTCAGCCGATCCCCAGGCAAGCTGGCGCGGACGGTCCGCACTGTTGTAGACGTTGGTTCCCCATCCACTCCACGGGCGCTCACGAATCACCGGAATCGTTTGTTCGGTCCAGATCTTCCATCGGTAGGCGATCGTGTTCGGAACCCATGCGGGCACATATTCCGAGCGGTATGCAGTCTGCTGTTCGACCCGCTCCGACAAGTAGCTGCCGAATTGGAAGTACACGACACCAATCAGTCCCAACACGGCGGCTATGCGTCCCGCTCGGACTCCTACCACGACGAGCGTCATGATCACCACGGCGAGGGCCGTGAGAACGACGGTGATCGTCAGCGACGAGACTGCGCCGAAGACCGCGGCGACAAGCGAGATCATCACGACCGGAGGAGGACGAAGTCCTCGCCTCTTGCAGAGGAGCAGTGCGGTACAAGCGGCGGCGAGCGCGGTGCAGAAGTAGAAACCTGATCCCGTCCAGTGTCCGACCAACCCGGTGGCGCGGATCAAGCGCCCGTCCGCCAGCCGTGCCTCCAATCCCGGACCGGGCGCAACGCGGAGCACCGCCGCGGAGAAGGCCGGTGAACCGAGCTGGAGAACCGCCACGACAGCGGCGGGTACGGCCGGCAAAGCGAATCCGATCAGGAGCCTCCGGGCGGTCTCGACACTGCAGACTGCCGTACGCGCCGCGTAGAACCCGATCAGGAAGAACAGCGGGCTGAGCGCCGCGACCAGATCGAGGCGAAATCCCAGCTCGATCGAATTCGAGTACTCGACAAGGACATACGCGCACGCATACAGGACGACCGCGACGTCGAGCGAAGTGATCTTCACTCTCCGAAGGACCGTACCGGGCGTGGAGGCGAGTGCTAGAGCCAGAGCGCCGCACACGAGGATGTGCCACGGGCGAATCCCGAAGGCAGGGATGAACGACACGACACCCGGAACGGCCGCGGCGAGTCCGAGCAGCACACCCACCGTTGCTGCTACGCCCTGGGACGATCGATGACGCACAGAACCGTTCATCTCGGCCTCTTCGACCCGCGGCGGCGCACTGACAGTCAACTTGGACAGCCCCCTCGACCTGTGCTCACATGCCCGCTCGGCGGAGGACTCCTGCCGCCCTACTGCGCCAGGAGTGCGCGGCCAGCACCGCAGATCGACTGGCCTCGATCTCTTCTCCGGAGCGCGGAGGCTCCACGAGCATCGCCTGCAGTTGTTCCGAGAATTGCGTCGCGTCTTCGAACATCCGGACGTCTGCCCCGGAGGACGCGAGCGCGCGCGCATCATTCGAGTCCGTGCACAGAATGCTGAGTCCGAGCGCAGCGTACTCGTACAGCTTCAACGGGCTGTGGTACATCGAATCGCTCGACGACTTCTGATGGCTCGCGATCCCGATATCCCATCCGGCCATGAGCTCGAAGGCGTCCTCCTGCGCCATCCGCCCCCGCAGGCGCACAACATCTGTCAGGCCCTGCTCGTCGACCAGCGCGCGCAACGAAGCGAGCTCGGCTCCGTCGCCGATGACCTCGAAGGCAAGCGCGACATCACTCTTCCGTGAAACCTCGGCGACCTCCTCGATGATCCGATCGAGGCCGTGCCATTTCACGACTGACCCGACGAAGCCGGCCACCCGAACCGTATGGGGTTTCCGCTCGTAGCGAAGAAGCTGATCGGGTACACCGTTCGGAACGACCATGATCTTGTCCGGATCGAGCGAGGCGAACGCTACGAGTTCGTCCTTCAGCGGGGCACTGACGGCGACCACCAGGTCGGCTCGGCGAAGCACCCTGCGCTCGAGGTACGCAGCCAAGCGCTCGGACTTCAGGACATTGCGGTCGCGCGCAGTCTCACGCGAGAGGATTCCATTCGCCTCCACGACACGGAATGCACGGTTCTTCCAGAAATGAAAGCTCGACATAGACTGCAGAACGGCCAGTCGCTCGTAGATCATCGCCGGTTTCGGGGACGCCACCGATCGTACGAAGACGTTCAACCCGCACCACAGTGCGGCGACAAGGCGAACGACGTCCGCGAGCCAGACTCGCGCATTGCTGATGTCCACGTAGTCGGTCTGCTTGATCGAGGCGAACCGTCCCATGAAGGGGAAGGACGATGCCAGGAAGAGCTTCGACTGCACCCCGTTCTGATCCAGGCCGCGAAGGAAATTCACAATGTGTGTGCGCGGACCGGGCGTATCTGTGGAGCTGTCGAGAGAGATACGGAACCCACCCACCAGATAGTCCACCCGCTGGTTCGCCGGCACGTCATCCGACGCCGAATCTGTCCGAGCTCTGCATGCCACCGCTTCGTTCATTTCACACCCACAATCATGTCCATCGCGTCAACTCGGTCTCGTGCGAATCGGCTCGCTGCTTCCACGCTTCGCCGATCGTCGAGGATTCTCATGCCTTGTTGCGTAATCTCCGCGGAAGTCCAATCGGAGACGTCCCAGCTAACGGTCTCGAATCCCGCTGCGCGGAAGTGACGCCCGATCTTGCTGTCCTCGTGCTCCATAAGACCGAGCGGTATCGCGCCTTCGGTGAGCGCCATGATCAGGACATGCAGTCGGTCGCTGACCACCGCCTCAGACTCGCGATACACGTTTCGCAGCCGCTGTTCCTGCGCGTGATGTGATTCGCCGGTCCAGTCGACAACACTGCACTGCAACCGTTCTGAAATGGCGCGGGCCCTGAGCGAGTCTCGTCGAACCTGGACCACCACAATCGGCTCCAAGCCCTTCGCCTCGCTAATCTGCTCCATCGCGGCGAACCACTCGTCACTCGGCTCCGGGCTGTCGGATCGAAGCGACATCGCCAGCCAGCGCCGTGGAAGGTCCGCGGACTCGCTCAACTCCGAGCCCTCGTCGAAGGCCCAGTCCGGCGCCACCGTGCCCATGCCGAACCGATCGCGCGATTCGCTGTCGCGCCAGACATTTTCCTTGGAGAGCCACACCGTGACGAGGATCGGGAACTTCCACATCGATTCGTACTCGTGGACGCCTACACCCAGGCGGACGCAACGCCTACCCCGCAGATGGGAAACCAGCATCATCGGGATCAGGATGGCATGCATGATCCCCTGTCGCCTAGTACAACGGATCTCACCGGGATTGAACGCGAAGAGCCATTCCCTGCGCAGACTCGCGAGCAGCGCAACCATCACGAACTGGATGAAGTTCCTGTAGACGACATCGTCACGTCGGAGCGAAAGCCCTTCGACGAATCCGGGCGTCGCCCGACCGACGTAGACATGGCAGGCACGCCCCGTGTCCTGGACCGCTCGCAGCATCCGCCGACGGAGGATGACATCACCGATGTTGTCGTCCTGGCCTGCACACCAATAGAAGATCACTTCAGCACACCTCTCGTACGGTTCGAGACCAGGATCCGGATGACATAGTTCACGCGGGGCTCTGCCTTCTCGAACGAACGAGCGCCACAATGCCTCCCAGTGACCGGAGATCCGCACGGTAGCTCGGGACGGTCGCCGCCAGGATTCCGGCACACAGAACCATGGTCAACGCGCCGAGTCCGATATGGAGCAGTGCTGTACCGCCCATACGGTCGGTCACGAGGAACCCACACAGCGCGGAGACCGCGTAGACGAGCAGCGTTCTCGCGCCGTTGACGAACATGAGCTTCACAGGCGCATTCGAGATCCTGGAGATCCAGGCGAGTCCCAGAGGCCACGTCAACGCCACGCCCAGTGCGAACCCCGCCGCAACGCCGAGCACACCGAAGAAGGACCCGACGACCAACAGCGAAATGGACAGCACGCGTGCGACGATCGCGTACCGCAGCATTGACCGGGTCAGGCCTTTCGAAAGGAACACCCAGTATGTCGCGTAGCCTGCCCCCTGAAACGCTGCGCCGATAGCGATTAGCCGAAAGAGGTCGGCTGACTGCGTCCACCCGGCGCCGAGCAGAACCTCCACGAACGGCTCCGCCTGACTGGCCAGGAACAAGAAGCCGGCTACCACCACGGTCATGAGCGCGGTCTGGCCGCGAAGAATGAACCTGTCGTATCGGGGCCTGTCGTCTTGAAGCCTCGATAGAACTGGGATCGCAACGGTGGTGGCGGGAACATTGAGTTGGTTCAGGGGGCCGTTCACCACTTGAGTCGCGCGGTTGTAGTACCCGAGTGACGCGGCGCCGAACCTGTTACCGACGAGGACGGAGTCGATGTTCTTGCTCAGGTACTGCAACAGCTGTGTCCCCATCAGGTTCCACCCGAACGAAAGGAGCACGCGCATGTCCGCCGCCCGAGTCGGCAACCCGGGCAACCACCGGCAGAAGACCACCGTCAACAACAACGTGAGAAGCGACTGCGAAATCTGCTGCCAAACGATCGCCCAATATCCGAAGCCTGCTACAGCAAGCGTAATACCGACGAGCAGTCCGCCAGACTGCGCCGCCACGTCTGCGATAGCGAGCTTGCCGAACTTCATCTGCCGCGTCAGATGGGCACGGAACTGGGTGGAAAGGCCATTGATCAAGAACGTCACGGCCAGCAGTCTCGCGACCTCACCTACGCGTGGCTCGTCGTACAACGAGGAGATCAGCGGAGCACAACACAGCACCACGACTGCCAGGAAGGCCCCGATCGAGGTGTTGATCCAGAAGAGGTTGCTCCGCTGTCCGTTCGTCAGCGACTTCGCCTGAACCGCCGCCGACGACAAACCGAAGTCGCGGAGAACCTCACCGACACCGACGACAGCTGTGACCATCGCGACCAGGCCGAAGGACTCGGGATCCAGGAGTCGCGCCAGAATCGCAATTCCGCCGAACTGGATCCCGAACTTGGCAACCTGACCGACCATCGTCACCGCGGCGCCTCGTGCCGCGAGTGCCCCGAGCGGGGTGGCCGACTCGGATGTTGCTTGGACAGACACGGTCAAGCCGTCTCACGGGTGCGAGAGGGCGCCGCTGTAGCGAGCAAAGAAGCGTACAACTGATAGTGGCGTTCACCGATCCGATCCCAGTCCCGCTCAGAGAGATCCGGGCGTGCCGTCCGCACACGACTTGCGGCACGGTCGACGGCATCGGATATTGCCTCGGCAGTGATGGCCGACCCTTCGTAAAGATGAACCCAGTCTTCCCCGACTTCTTCCTGAAGCGCGCGATTCGCCTGGGTGGCAGGAACCAGCACAGGGCGGTCCATGGACAACGCGAGAATCGCCGCGCCCGAGTTGTGCATCTCTCGATAGGGAAGCACGACCAACGAAGCACTAGCGATCTCTGCAGCGAGTTCCGCGTCGGGAACGAACGCCAATTTGCATGTCACAGACGCGGATTGATCGCATGCGGCGAGAATGTCTGCGGCAAGCTTCTCATCCTGAGGCTTCCCGACGATTCGCAGCGTCAACGTTTCGGACCGGAGAGCCGAGAATGCCGGCAGCAGATCCTCTATTCCCTTGTAGGGGCGGATCAACCCGAAATAAAGGAGCCGAGTCGGATCAGATTCGATCGAGCACTGGTACTCCGGGCGATCCCGGTAGTGTCCGTGGAGAATCGTGCTGCTGTCCTTGCCTTCCGGCAGCTCCGTCGTCACATTGAGTCGGATGAAGTGGGTGGTCGCCCGGTCACACAGCTTCAGCAGGGACCGCTCGACGACACTTCCCTCCTCGTGGGGTGCGACATTGTGGACGGTCCGCACAATGGGTCGCCGACTCAGGCGGAGCCTACCGAGCAATGTCACGAACATTGTCTTCTTGACAGCTCCGGACACGCGATTCTTTCCGCGAATGAGGTTCTCCGGCCAGTGGATATGGAAGACGTCGTACCGACCGGTGAGCGCACGCTTCCACGACAGCGTTTCTACCTGCAGACTCTCGGGAGCGCTGTCGATCATGTGATCGACGTATCGGGTCGTTCCGTCGGGCTTTCCCAGCGAGTGCAACACAGTGATGCGAGGCCGCTCTTCAACTGATGTCATCTCGATCTCATTCTCCACGGAAGGTGTTGTGGCCGGCCGATGTACCGGAACGACGATGATCGTTGGCGCCGACGGCGAGTGCCTCGAAGGAGCAGGCTCGCTCGAAGGTCTCCCCGGAGGGAGCCTCCAAATCGAGCTCGAACGCCAACCCCCGCCTGACCATTTCGTCTGCGATCTGCCGTTGGTGGTCGTCTACGTGTTCGTCGAATCCGCTGCTGCGCACAGCAAGAACTGGCACGAGTCCGAGATCGAGCAGCTCGAGAATGCTCCCGACACCAGCATGTGTAACTGTTACGTCCGATTCGGCGGCAAGTCTCCGGAATTCGTCCTGAGAGACCTCGCGGAGGACCTTTCCGGGAAGATCGGCTCTGACCGTGCTCCCCAGCTGCCACACCACCTCGTCGCCCGGCTCGATCACCGAGAGCACGGCGTCGACGATGCGATCGAATCTGTACGGCTGAATCGTGCCGAGGGTGACGAACACTCTTCGAGAGCGCTTCGCCCGCGCCCGCGGCTCTGCAACCCAACCGTCGAGGATCGAGCCGGACCACTTCCAGGAGGACGAGGACCAGGCAGCATGCTGCGTGTAGGTCCGCACACGAGGAGTCGCCCTCAGTATCCGCCCGGTCAACGAAGGCCCGTCGACCCTCGAGATGCTCTCGACGTAGATCGCGTTGCAGCCATATGCGGCCGCTACAGGAAGAACCGAAACGGCGAGGGCAGCACCAGTACTGATACAAACGTCATACTTCTCGCGGCGAAGATGCCGAATCGCCCAGGACGACGCCTTGACGGCTCTTCTGAGGTCTCGCGGCGCGATGTAGTCGACGAAGTGACACCTCTGGCCCTGCAGTGCGCCACGGGTCTGAGGAGTGTCGAAGGTGACCCAATCGGACTGCTCGTCAGCTGACGTTGTGCGCGCGATTCTCGTGAGCTCGGTGAGGTGCCCGCCGGAAGACGCAACCCACAACACCCGCGCTCCGGAGGGAGCGAGGTCGTGAAAGGAGGGTTCTCGGCTCATCACGTGGCACCTACCATCGGCATCTCACGGCACATTGCAGCCCTCATCGGCCCATACCCCGGTAGGCCCACCCGGCGTCGCGCCACTCGTCCGGCCGCAAGCAGTTTCGGCCGTCGATGATGCTCTGCTGGCGCACCCGTGCAGCCAACCTGGCCGGCCGCATCTCACGGAACTCCTTCCACTCCGTGAGGACGAGCACGACGTCTGCCCCTTCGACCGCCTCGGCCACGCTGGTCGCGTATCCGAGGGTCGGGAAGAGCCGACGGGAGTTGTCCATCGCCTTGGGGTCGTACACAGTGACGGTCGCGCCCTGGAGCTGGATCTGCCCGGCGACGTTGAGGGCCGGCGAGTCACGCACGTCGTCCGATTCGGGCTTGAAGGCGGCACCGAGGACCGCGACCCGGGTACCGAGAAGCGTTCCCCCACAGGCTTCGCGAGCCATCTCGACCATGCGGGTGCGGCGGCGCATGTTGATTGCGTCCACCTCGCGCAGGAAAGTCAGCGCCTGATCCGCACCGAGTTCACCGGCCCGGGCCATGAAGGCACGGATGTCCTTCGGTAGGCAGCCGCCCCCGAATCCCACACCCGCGTTCAGGAACCGGCGACCGATCCGGGCGTCGTGACCGATGGCGTCCGCGAGCGTGGTGACATCGGCACCCGCCGCCTCACAGACCTCGGCCATCGCGTTGATGAACGAGATCTTCGTGGCCAGAAAGGCATTCGCAGAGGTCTTCACGAGCTCCGCGGTTGCGAGATCGGTGACCAGGAAGGGGATCTCCTCTTCCAGGAGGCGCGCGTAGACCTCCCGGGCCACCTCCTCGGCACGCCCGGGCCGATCGCGATCCACGCCGAGCACGAGCCGATCCGGGTGCAAAGTGTCCTGGACGGCGAAGCCCTCCCTCAGGAACTCCGGGTTCCAGGCGACCTCGACGTCGTCACCTGCGGGTGCGAGTGCCCTCGCCCGCGCCCCCAGCCGCTCGGCGGTACCCACCGGAACGGTCGACTTGCCGAAGATCACGGCCGGCCGCGTGAGAAGCGGTGCGAGCCGGTCGATCACCGCGTCGACGTACGTCAGGTCCGCGGCGAACTCGCCCTTCTTCTGGGGCGTGCCGACGCCGATGAAATGGATGTCCGCGAACTCCGCGGCCTCCTCGTAGGACGACGTGAAGCGGAGCCGGCCCGCGGCGATGTTGCGCTGGAGAACCTCGTCGAGGCCGGGTTCGTAGAACGGAACCTCACCGGCCGCGAGCTTGGCGAGCTTCGACTCGTCGACGTCCACGCCGAGAACCTGGTGGCCGAGCTCCGCCATGCACGCGGCGTGTGTCGCGCCCAGGTATCCGGTACCGAATACCGCAACGGATGAACTCATTTGATCTGCCTCATCTTCGAAACTCGGGGTCGACGAACTCCCGCACCGACGGGTGCAGGTTGTCATGCGTCGTATGGATCAGGTGGTCGACGTCGCGGTGTGCGACGGTCAGTACGCTCCGCTGCCGGCGGTGACGGCGCGGACGGTCTTGCCGACGATGAGGATGTCCTGCATCATCGACCAGTTCTCGACATATGAAAGATCGAGTCGCACAGTCTCATCCCACGAAAGGTCGCTGCGGCCGCTGACCTGCCAGAGCCCGGTGAGGCCCGGCTTGACGAGCATGCGGCGCCGGACGGTGCCGTCGTACGCCTCCACCTCGCGACGCAGCGGCGGGCGCGGTCCGACCACGCTCATTTCGCGGCGCAGGACGTTCACGAACTGCGGCAACTCGTCGAGGCTGTACTTGCGCAGGAACTTTCCGACCGGGGTGATGCGGGGATCGTCCTTCATCTTGAACAGGACGCCGGCGCCTTCGTTCTGGCCGAGCAGAGCGGAGACCTGCTTGTCGGCACCGTCGACCATGGTGCGGAACTTCAGCATCGGGAACGGCCTGCCGTTGATGCCGATTCGCTCCGACTTGTAGAGGATCGGGCCCTTGCTGGTCGTCTTGACGGCAATCGCAGCCACGAGCATCACCGGCGCCACCGCGACGAGGGCCGCGAGCGCGAAGCACGTGTCGAAGGCGGTCTTCCCGAAGCGCTTCGCGCCGTGGTAGCGCGGCTTCTCCACGTGGATCAGGGGGAATCCGGCGACGGGGCGCATCACGAGACGCGGGCCGGCGACGTCGACGACACCGGGTGCGACAACGAGATCGACATTGTGGGGTTCGAGATCCCATACAAGGCTGCGGATTCCGTCGTGCCCCAGGTGCTCGGTCGCGGTCACGACCACGGTGTCTGCGCCGCAGGCGCCGAGCGCACCGATCACGTCGTACTCGTTTCCGAGAACGGGGATCTCGCGTCCGTCGACCACGACGTGCTCGTCTTCGCGGTAGCCATATCCCGGCATGCAGACACCGACCACGCGATAGCCGGACGCCGCGTCCCGCTCGAAGTTGCGTGTCATCGTCAGCACCGACTGACGGCTCCCCACCACGAGTACTGAAGTGTGGCAGTCGCCCTTCGCACGTCGACTCGTGACGACCTTGCGCATCACCCACCGACCGCCGAGCAACCCGGCGAGTCCGAGCGGGAAGGCGATCGCGAGATATCCGCGCGCGATGTCTGCGCGGACGAGGAGGCTGAGAATCGCGATGAGCCCGAACAACTGGAACGTCGCGGAGACGATGCGGCGGTATTCCTCGGCACCGGCGCCGATGACACGCGTCGAACGCGTGCGGTGAATCGCCAGCATCGCGAGCCACAAGCCGGCCAGCGCGACCGACATCATGGTGTAACTCAACCCCGAGATGCCGGCAGCGACGGCCTCGGGCGTCGTGCCGAACCGGGCGACCTGCGCCGCCGCCACCGCGACACCCACGATGACGGAATCGACGATTCGCAGTCGGCTCACGTAGCAGTGCTGCCAGAGACTGCGCGAATTCTGTTGCAGAGAAGCTTCATTCACCAGACGAAGCGGGGATATACCCTCGTCCTCCGCCTCCGCACCTGTTTCCAGGTAACGCGAAGCCGTCACGCCTTCACCTCCATCGACCATTCACATGACATGACCCCCGACGGGTCGATCTTGCTGTCGAGCCCGGACGGCAGCGCTCGAAGAGCGAACCGCCGTCCGTGTCACCTACCCCTTCCCCCCGGCCCGGCGCCCGAAGGCGACGACACCGGCTGGGGTTCGCGTTCGCCCCGCGGGATCCTCCATCCCGCAAAGCTTTCGATCACCCCTGAGGTAGATGCGCTTCGGGCGTCGAATCGCGTGACGCCCTCCGCTGTACGGAATGGTTCTAGCACGGGCCAATGCCCGCCAAAAGTTGAAACGAACGGCCGAATGAGTTGGGCGTTCGTCCGATTCGACCGCGCCCGGATTTGGACGAACGTCCACAAAGATCCCCCCACGGGACCAAAGCCTCTACCTGAAAATAACGGGGAAAACGACCCTTTATCAACTATCGGGACGGTCGTACTACTCTCCGGTAACCGAATCGACCTGCGGAGACCACGCACGCCCAGCGGCGATCCCATCGCAATATCAGCGCCCACAGGCCACCGGACCGCCGGTCGTCGCCCCGCCGACCGGCGCGGAAGGGGCGAATGCCGCAACCTGAATCGATGCACAAGATCAGACAGCGATCGCAAACAGCACGACCTGTCAATGTGATGCAAAACACAGCTCGGGGCGTCGCGGAACGGTTCGCGTTCCCGCGAGCTGGGAGTATGTGAATCTTCAACCAGCCGACCGGCAGCGGTCGCCGTCGGCGGTCAGAATTCGGTCAGCGGGCCTGGGCGCTGGGGTGCGTCGCGAAGTTGAGGTAGGCCCGCGACGGCGTCGGACCGCGCTGCCCCTGGTACTTCGAACCGACCGCGGAGCTGCCGTACGGGTTCTCCGCCGCGCTCGTGAGTCGCAGGAGGCACAGCTGGCCGATCTTCATGCCCGGCCACAGCGTGATGGGCAGGTTCGCGACGTTCGAGAGCTCCAGCGTGATGTGACCGCTGAACCCCGGATCGATGAAGCCCGCGGTCGAGTGCGTCAGAAGCCCGAGACGACCGAGGCTCGACTTGCCCTCGAGCCGGCCCGCCAGGTCGTCGGGCAGGCTGCACACCTCGAGCGTCGACCCGAGGACGAACTCCCCCGGATGGAGCACGAACGGCTCGCCGGGCGCCGGCTCGACCAACGACGTCAGCTCGTCCTGGCGGAGCGCCGGGTCGATGTGGGTGTACTTGGTGTTGTCGAAGACCCGGAACAAACTGTCGAGTCGAACGTCCACGCTGGACGGCTGCACCATCTCGGACTCGAACGGGTCGATGCCCAGTCGCCCGGAAGAAATCTCGGCACGGATGTCACGATCTGAGAGCAGCACAGCAAAAGGCTACCGGTGTGGCGATTGTGACCGGCGTCGACCTCGGCGATCATCAGACGCGACACGGATTCCAGTCGGCCTCGGACACACGGTCAACGGCTTCTGCTACAGTTGCCGCTTGCAGGGCGAAGCTCCGCATGCCGATGTAGTTCAATGGTAGAACATCAGCTTCCCAAGCTGAATACGCGGGTTCGATTCCCGTCATCGGCTCTCTCTCTCCTTTCTTGACACTTCAGGGTGTCCACCGATCAGATGCCGTTGAGTTCACCTATCGGTGCGTTGCTCGCACGAATCTCGTTTTCTTGGCACTCTGCGGTGATACGACGCAAACCATTGTTTGGTTCCGTGCGGAAACGGCATGCGGGTTCTGGGTTGGTCCTCGTCGCGGATCGTGACGGTCTTGCAGCACGCGCACGGATCGTCGGCCCGTCGGCGGTTGCACTGCACGGTCGGGTGTTCGTAGCCCAGCCTCATCGATCGTGGGCAGTCCCCCGGTT
The DNA here is from genome assembly GCF_040024445.1 of Prescottella soli. Taxonomy (NCBI): domain Bacteria; kingdom Bacillati; phylum Actinomycetota; class Actinomycetes; order Mycobacteriales; family Nocardiaceae; genus Rhodococcus; species Rhodococcus (subgen. Prescottella) soli. Next base: position 3,805,337 of record NZ_CP157276.1, on the reverse strand, counting down.
GAATCCACCCTGGTCCATCCTCGGTGGGGCGAGGAAAATAGGGACGATGGTCGACATCTATGAGGTACCCGCAGGAGAGCCACGCCTGACGTCATTCCTCCAGGCGCAGCACACCGCCCAGATCGCCCGGCGCGGCGAATTGGTCGACGCACGCGACCGCCCGGCCCTGATCGCATTGACCGACGACGAGACGGTCGGGGTGCTGATATACGACATCGACGGCACGAACTGCGAAATCGTGAACATGCGCGCATCCGACCAATGGGGCGGCGTCGGCACCGCACTCATCGAACGCATCGCCCAAGTCGCCCGTGCACAAGGCTGTTCGCGGCTGTGGTTGGTCACGACAAACGACAACCTCGACTCGATGCAGTTCTACCAGCGGCGCGGCTTCCGCCTGTCGGCCGTTCGATGCGGCGCAGTGGACGAGGCGAGACGGACGCTGAAGCCGGACATCCCCGACGTGGGCTACTACAAGATCCAGCTTCGGGATGAAATCGAGTTCGAGCGCGACCTCGAGCCCGCGTAGGCGAGCCCGCCCCAAAAGTACCCCTCACGCTGAATCCGAATCAGGGACCAGCCGAGCTGGAACGAGGGCAATGGCTGGCGAAGTCAGCGAGATGATCCGCCGCCGCTACCTCGACACTGACGACGAGCCGGCCGAGGAGTACAGCGTCGGCCAACTCCATCTGAAAATGCTTGCCGCTAACCGGGATTATGACGTTTACCTGGCTAATCTTCGCTGCAGATCGACAGCGGCCGGCGCAGGCGTCCCGGCAACCCGTCCTACATTCAGTCCGGGAAAGGTGGCCTATACCGGACTCGAGCGCACCCGGACTTACAAAGTCTGGAACTCTTCCAGACTTCCGTGATCTGGAGACCTCCTTAAGCGTGATTACCGACCGGTAGACCTATCCAATCCGCATGCAGCCCACCACGCTCCGCCATTGGTGAACATCCCTCTTCTTCTCTTCTCTCTCTCCTCTCTCTTCTCTTCTCTTCTCTTCTCTCTCTACTGCTCTCCACGGGCACAGGGCCCAAGCCGGCAATCCAATCGCGCTGGCACGCTGTGGCTGTCGTCTACCAGGGCAGGTTCGATAAAGGGACCCACACCCGAAACAGGCGCAGAGGCCGTCCTGCACCGCGCGAACACGATCGGCAGCGCTCACCACCGGCCGCGACCTCAATGGCAGCCCGGCCCGGATCGCGACCGATGGCGGTGACGTCTACGCCGGGTCGTCGAAGGCATCGTCTACCGATCCCGCGCCCGAATCACGTGGCGTCAACTGTCCGCGAAATTCGCCCCGTGGCAGACGATCCGGCAGCGGCAACGCCGCTACTCCAGTGACGGGACCTGGGACGCGATCCTGGCCGCACTCCGGCCCATGCCGATGCGGACGTCCCCGTCGGCTGGATGGTATCGGTGGACTCGACGATCTGCTTGGCCCACCGGCACGGCACCAACCTCTCGCGGGGCAAAGGGGGCCTGTCGAATTGCACGAATCCGCTCGTTGAACCCAGCAACCACGCACTGGGCGGTTCCCACGGAAGCGAGTCAGGCGCGGCGTTCACTGCCGAGCGGCGAAATCGCCCGATCCATGTGGTGCATGCAACATGCAACATAGTGTTGTGACGCACATCTCGCGAGTGGGTAGCGAGTGAGCTTCATTCAGCTCGATGCAAAGGGAGCCTTTATGAGCAAGATTCGAGCCGCGGTCGTCGGTGGCGGCATTGTTGGACTCGCGGTGGCCCGTGAGCTGCTCTCCAAGCTTCCGGGAGCTGACGTCATCGTTTTCGAGAAGGAATCGGCCGTCGGCACCCATCAGACCGGCCACAACAGCGGCGTCGTGCATGCCGGGTTGTATTACGAGCCGGGAAGCCTCAAGGCCCGACTCTGCCGGCGGGGAGTGGGGCTGCTCGAGAAGCTTGCCGCGGACAAGGGCGTCACGTACGAGGAGTGCGGCAAGATCGTCGTCGCGCAGAACGCCAATGAACTCGACCGCCTGCGCGCGATCTATGAACGGGCGCAGGCCAACGGCGTCCCCGACGTCCGCTTGGTCGGCGCCAACGAGATCTCCGACATCGAGCCGCATGCGCGCGGCGTCGCGGCGCTGCATTCACCACACACCGCCATCGTCGACTACGTCGGGATCGGCAACGCTCTTGCGGAAGACATCGTGACTGCGGGCGGCACCGTGCTTCTGGGCCACGAGGTCGCCGCCATCGCGACTGGCGATGCCACGTCGGCGAACGCCGGAAACCGACGAGTGTCTGTCACGACCGCCGCCGGCGTAGAGACCTTCGATCTCGTCATCACCTGTGCCGGACTGCAATCCGACCGGGTCGCGCACGGCGCCGGAGACTCCGCATTCCCGAAGATCGTTCCTTTCTTCGGCGACTACTTCCTGCTCTCACCGGAGAAGTCGTCTCTGGTCAAGGGCTTGATCTACCCCGTGCCCGACCCGAAGTACCCCTTCCTCGGAGTGCACCTCACCAAACGCTTCGACGGAGCGATCATGCTTGGGCCGAACGCATTCCTGTCACTTGGGAGGGAGGCGTACCGGCCCCGCGACTACTCCCTGCGTGACATCGCGGATGCGATCGGATTTGGTGGATTCTGGCGCTTCGCGTCCCAGAATCTGCCCGCTGCGGCGCGTGAGTCGCGCACGGTCGTGAGCACCCGGTCGTTCGTGAAGGAGGCGCGCAAGTACGTCCCCGCCATCACGATGGCCGATGTACATCGCGGGCCTCGGGGAATCCGCGCGCAAGCCATGAACAGTGACGGCACTCTCGAAGACGATTTCGTCATCTCGGGCAAGAATCGGTTGATTCACGTGCGCAATGCGCCTTCACCGGGAGCGACGTCCTCGCTGGCGATCGCCGAGTACGTCGTCCGCGAATCGCTCAGTCGGGCGGGCTTGCTGCCATGAGGACCGCCGGGCAACTGCCCGGCTCCGTGACCGGGCGGACCCGGTTCCACCGGAGGTATCCACCGGCCTACCTGTGGATAAATTCCGGTATGGAGCCGGTGGAACTCGCACAGACGCCGACCGACCCTACCGACCAGTCAGCCAAGCGAGTCCACGTATGCCCCAACTCGGCACGTCATTGGTGAACACCCCTTCGCTCGCTCGTCTCCCTCTTTCACGCTGCCATCCATGCACGCAGTCAACCTCCTCTCCCAGTCACAGAACACCACCTCTCGCCACGTCGCGTACCCGTGCGCACCTCCGGCCGAGTTCCAGCAGCGATGACCCGACGATGACCCGTGATTGGTGCTGTCGGTCGACCGACCACCTTGATAGATTGCCCCCATGATTCGAAATGCCCGGTTTGTTTCTGTGGCGCTTCTTCTCGCCGCAGCAGTCAGTGCCTGCGGTTCCGACGACACCGACAAAGCGGCCCAGGACGCCAAGGCCGAAGGGACCGCAGTCGCCCAGGACAACGCAGTGAGCGCCTCGGGAGCGCACGCGCTGACGCGATTCACGAGCTGCAGCGACGTTGCCCCTGCGGTCGCACCGTACATCGCTGGGCTGCAGGAGAGTCCGTCGAACGCGGTCGACGAGTACGGTGTGCTGTGCAACTGGGAGATCCCCGACGGCGCCACGGATCTGAGCGAGATCCGTGTCGTCGAGGTCCTCATCGAGCCCGGGACCGGAGAGGTCTCGGCAGTGCGGGACCTCGAGGCCGGCAAGCTCGTCGTCCTTCCGGACGCCGAACTCGAAAAGGCCGGTGGCGTCGCCTACACCCTCCCGGTGACGACGGCCGTCGCCGGGGTGATCGTCACGACGGTCGAGACTCCCGATGTCAAGGTAACGATCACCGGTGGGCAGTGGGATGACATGCCGTCTCTGGACGGTCCGGCCGCCGTGTCGGCCGCCAAAGAACTGATCGGGGCCTAGCCGCACCCCGCACCCGCCCACTTCCGGGGCACTCCGGCCGCGGAGCTCTCGCCAGCGCACGGCCGCCACCCGATGGCAGTTAGACCCTCGGTGCCGCCCGCGCCCCACCGTCCCTTTCGCGGGTTCGGTGGGGCGCGACGAATCGGTTTACAGAAGGGAAGGAGTGACATGTCCGATCACATCAGTGTGATCGGGGGGGACTTGATGCTGACACTAGGAATGGGCTTCTCCGCGTGCGAGCCCGCAATGAAGACCCTTAGCCAAGCTTCCAATGTGCCATGGCTGAGTTCCGCAGCATTGACTTGGTCACCCATTTGACTCGTCGTACACCCCGCCCCGGGCGACAGGTATCAGCGTCATCAAGACAGGAAGCCACCGACAGTGCGCTGATCTCGATTTCGAGCGCCCCTAAGTCCCGACGCGATCGATCGATCGAAACGAGACCCGATAGGCGCTCAACGACGACGGAGGGACGCCAGAACCGTGGTTCAGGAAACGTCTTTCGCGATTCACCAGACGATTTCGGATGGGACCGAAGTGGATCTACACGCGCTTGGCAATATCTGCCTCGTACTGCTCCACGATCCGAGGAACTCGCCCCCGCATCTCCCGCATAGACGCACGGGAACCCGGCTCACCCAGTCCCAGCAAGGACAGCATGGCGTAGGTCATGACCATCGGGCACTATCAGCTGGGAATCCGTCTTCTCGAGGAACACCATTGTCATCGTAGCTGAACCTAATATAGTCATTCAGAGATCGAGCTCCGCGGTTCTGTCATAGCGACGTTCGAATCTCGAGGACCTGGTGCAACTTCAGCCCAGGCGAACCATCTACAACAGGGAGTATGTCAATGGGTTCATCGAACGAGCAGCTCGCCCAGATCAACTACTTCGCGGGCATCGGAGCCGTCGTTCTTGCCATCGTCGCGATTGGCGCGGGACTCACGTCTGCGTCCTAGCCCGGACTGAAGCGAAGGGAGAGGGTCATCGCGTCCCTCTCCCTTCGTCATATGCTGTACATCCGAGATAGCAGCGCCCTCATCGCTTCATTTCCTATAGATACCGCTTTCATCGCAGCTGAACCTGCGGGTCCTCTTGAATGGAGCAACCCCAAAGATAGGGGTGGATCTCGATGCCGCATCTTCACTATTCAAGCGCACTCGCCCTCACGGACCCGGTAACCGAGACATCGACGTAGGCAGTTAAGCTCGCATTAGCGACGAAACATCAAGCCTCACAGGGATATTCAAACCACCGCCGCTACTCTGTCGGTCTCGGATGGTGTTGGAGCACACCTCCACCGTCAGCACGAGCGTACCGGCGCGCGGATCTCTTCCAGAGTCCCACTCCCCAGGCAACAGGACTCGTGCTGCGAAGTGAGGTCGAGGCTTCAGTTCCGCTCAGAGTGCGCGGGGTCGAGGTCCTCGTCGGCGTCCCAGGGGCGGACAGCGATCCGATGGAGCGGCCAGTGTGGATTCACCCAGGTGGCCCAGTTCCGCCTGAGCCAACGGATATCGATGAGCCCAGCCCCTTCTCGGGGCCTGCACTCGCGCGGGAGCATTTGGAAGACCAGTCCGGCCTTGTAGCCTCCGACCACCCACAGCTCGCAGCCGCGTTCGGCGAGGCGCTGCTGCGGTGGGCTGGAGATGATTGCCGCTAGTCCTCGTCGCCCTCGTCGCCCTCACCGTCGAGGCGGGCCTCGAGTTCCGCGATCTCTACGCGAACGGCCTCGATGACCTCGGGGTCGTCTTCCCAGAGCTCACGGAACTCCGACTCCGGTTCGATCATCTCAGTGAGCAGCTCGACCCCCCGTTCGAGGTGACCATCTAGGCGCTCGAGATCGCCGGGCCACACCGTGCTGCGCCCGAGCACAGCGAGCAGGTAGCACGCGGCCCGCACCCGATCGTAATCGTCGTCGTGTTCGAGGGCATCGCCGATGCGCGCATCGATGTCGATGCCACCGAAGACGTCTCCGAACCAGTCGGCCGCCGCATCGTTGTGCCACGGCGCGCTTCCCCATGCTCCCACGCGTTTCGCCCTTCGTCTCGCCCGGCGGATCCGGCCCGTGTGTCGCATCCTATTGCTTCTTGTGCACGGGCCCAGTCTGGCCGCGTAATCGGTTGGCATCCCGCCGTCGCCGAACTCCACGCCCTCGCGCTCGAGCCGCTTCCGAGCTGCGTGGTGCACCACCCCGCGGCGGCGCGGATCGGCTCGAGCAGCCCGATCACTGTGCTCCGCGTGGCGTTCGGATGCTCGGCGACCGCGATCCGCACGCTCCAGAACCGGTCGGCGGCGAAGCGCTCGAACAACGCCGCGCTCGCGTCGGGGTTCAGCGCCGCTCTGCCGCGAGATCACTCACACATACAGGAGACTCGCCCTAGCCCGCCACGGGCTTGTTCGTCGGTGCTGACGCGCACATAGCCGAGCATGTTCTGTCGTTCGACTTCTTATTACCTCTGCCTCCCTTAATGATTGGGGGTAATGCAAAGCCAATGCCTTACGCCCCAACCATACCGCCACACCGCAGACCTAAGAACGACTAATACTGTTGAGTCACTTGACCATTCGCACGACTTACCGCCGGGCCAGCGGTACGGGCGGCGGACTGGTGACGCGAAGCTGCTCGAGAGAGTCTTCCATCGCCATGAGCCGCGTCGCCTTGAATCCTCGTCGAACGACATCACCCACGAACTGCCCGATCCCCCCACTGCTGCGCCGGCTAGCGCGGGGCGCATAGCTTGATGATCTCCCCCGGTGTCCGCGGCGCCATCGCCTCGCTACCGCGAGTCGTCGCCACTGCGACGAACCGACCTGCGGTGCAAGCAAATACGGGGGCCACCCGAGAACGCCTTGCCGATCACGGTTCCTGCGGCCGAGAAGATCTCCGCGACAACACAAGCAGGCAACGCTCAAGCCCCCCGTCGATCGCAGGCGCGGCACCATCAACCTCGGCGCCCCCACAACGACGCCGGCAAAGCTGCCGCCGGATCACGGCCAGCACGGTGGGGACCACGAACGGCCGCGATCCCGCACCGGCAGCAACGTCGTTCAGACGCTGCACCCACCGGACCCGTTCCAGAAACTCGAGGTCCTCCCCCGGAAGGGGCCCGGCAGCCATCTGTGTGCGATTTCGTGTCCGTCTCTTCGCTCGCCCCGCCTCTCGCAGAGAACGTGCCGTCCCGGGTGGGTGACCTTCCTCACCCAGTGTGGGCAAAGGGCAGTCGGCCACACTCCAGTGTGCGAAGGTGTCGGCTCGGGCTTTCGCACACGACTTCCGGGGGGAATGCAGAAATGCGCCGATCGATCTTGATGACCACCGCGGCGTGCGTGGTCGCGCTGACGGTGGGCGCGGCGCCCGCCGCGGCCGCGCTCGCACCGTTCACCGGCGCAGGGGATGCAAGCCTCGCGGAAGCAGCCCGACCGATCCTGGAGCGGACACCGCAGGATGCGGCCAGCGTCGCCTACATCGACTCGTCAGGTGTCCGGTATGCGCACTTCGGTGCCGCGGACGACTCCGAGTACGAAATCGGCTCCATCACCAAAACATTCACCGCGGGGCTCTTCGCCGATGCGGTCTCGCGCGGCGAGGTCCGCGAAGATACCAAAGTCGGCGAACTCCTCCCCGTCGCAGGCACCCCTGTCGCGGACGTCACGCTGATCGAGCTCGCAAGCCACCGCTCCGGCCTGCCTCAGTTCGCGCTCACGCCGGACATGGCGGTCGGCGGGATCGCGTGGCAGCTGGAGGGGAAGAACCCATTCACCTTCGACCGGGAAGCTCTTCTCAATCAGGCGAGGTGGTCGCCTCTCATCGGCCGCGGCCTCGTCGTCTCCTACTCCACGCTCGGATATGCACTGCTCGGCCAGGCTGTCGCGGCGGCCGCCCACACCGACTACGCGACGCTGTTGCGCGAACGGATGCTCGATAGGCTCGGTTTGTCGCACACCTGGCTGCCACTTACCTCCGCCGACCTTCCCACTGACGTCAGCACCGGCGTCAATGCCCAGGGTCGGCCTCAGGCCCCCTGGCCGCTCGACGCCTACGCACCGGCCGGCGGGCTGCGCTCCACTCTTCCGGACATGGCCCGCTACACATCAGCTCTCCTGGCCGAGACCGCGCCGGGCTCGAGTGCGATGACCCCTCGATGGGACAAGATCGGCGGCACTCGCGGAGGCATGACGTGGACAATCCTCAACCGCGGCGGACGCGAGTACACAATGCACGCTGGCGAGACCGGCGGCTTCCTAGGTGTCATCGTGATGGACCGCGCGCAGCACCGCGCAGTCGTCATCCAGACCAATCGGCTTGGCGACATCGAGAATAAGGGAATCGACCTGCTCGACGCGCTCTGATTCACCAGCGATCCTGAAGCTGGGCCGAAGTGCGTTTAGGACAGCCCTCGGTTTCATTGACACGGCACCGATCACCCACACCGGAAACTGGACCCTGCAGTTGGCAGTCTCGCCAACCTAGAACTCGTCCGGATTGTGTGATCAGGAGCCCCGCCATGGGTGATCACCGACTGATAACACTATCCAATCCACATGCAGCCCAGCTCGCTCCGCCTTTGGTGAACACCTCTCCCTGTCTCTCTCCACACTTCCACGCTGTCTCCATCTCATCTCTCATCTCTCACCTCTCTTCTCACGGTTCTCTCTCAGCCAGCCGCCATCCAGCCATCATGAGCCACCCAAGCGCACGCATTCGCCCTCCGCGCTGTTCACTGGAACCGATTGGCGATTGCCGAGATGATCTCGTCGGGCTCGTGTTCCTGGATGAAGTGCCGCGCACGGGGTAGCTCGACAACCTCGAAATCGGAAAATGCGGCATGTATCCGCGGGATGCACGCTTTCGGACGGAAGATCATGTCCCGCATCCCCCACACTGCCAGCGTCGGCTTGTGTCTCAGCAGGGCGGGTACGTCTCGGGCGAGACGGTCCAACAGCGGGCGTGCGTCGCGAATTTCCTTGGGCATGAACGTGAGCCCAGTTCGCGCTTCCTCTGTGGGTTGCACCATGCGGTAGTGGTCGGCCTCCGCCTCGGTGAGCGTGCGGCCCAGCTCCCCGAGCAGGAATCGCTCCACAAGCAGATTCTGGCCGAGTATGCGTCGTTGCATGGGGCGGCTGCTCATGATCACACTGAATGCCCGATTGACCAGTGGCTCGATCGGCCAGAACACCGTGTTGCCCAGCACGACCCCTCTGACTCGATCTGCCCGCGCAGTTGCCGCGCTCAGCCCGATAGGGCCGCCCCAGTCGTGCCCCATCACGACGAAGCCGTCCAGTTGCAGATGGTCGATCAGTTCACCCAGGACCGTCGCGTGCTCAGCGATCCTGTAGTCGAAATTCTCCGGCCGTTCGGACAGTCCGAAGCCCAGATGATCCACGGCGATGCACCGATACTGGTCGCGCAGGCCCTTCACGATGTGGCGGTATAGGAAACTCCACGTCGGCGAGCCGTGACAGAACAGAATCGGCGGTCCGGATCCCTCATCGATGTAGTGCACCCGACCGACGGACGAGTCGAACCATCGCGACTCGAACGGATACAGGGTCTTATCGGGAACGAAATCGATCATCATTGGGCGCCCTCCTCGTCCGGACCATCTCTTCACGTCGCTCGACAGGGCCAGCGCGCGCTCAGTGACTAAACCCCGGCCACCGAATCCCCCTGCGCAGCAACCCCCACCGCGAGGTTGCGCTACAGGTGTAGCACAACCTCAACAATACGCTACACCTGTAGCATGTGGTTGTGCCTGCACGAGCAACCGGCGCCAATGAACGCCGAGGACTGGTCGCAAACAGCGCCATCCGCATCATTTCCCGCGACGGACTTCGCGCGCTCACACACCGAGCCGTCGACCAAGAAGCCGGGATCCCGCAGGGGTCGACCTCCCACCTTGCAAGAACCCGGCTCGCGCTACTCGAACTTGTAGTCGACACGCTCGCCGAACGCGCGATAGTTGACGCCAAGCACGCTGCAGATGCCCTGAGCGCAACGCCTCAGAGCGAACACCAGCTGAGCATCACCGAGCTTGCTGGTGTGATCGGCGCACTCATCGAGAGACTCTCGGACCGTCGCGACGACATGAAAGCCCGCTACGCACTCATCCTCGAAACCGATGACGTTCCCCTGCTTCAGGGGAAGCTGACTACACAGTCCGAAGTCCATGCGATTACCAGAGAGGTGACCTCGTCACTCCTCACCAGCGCGGGTCTTCCCAATTCAGACGAGCGGATCGAGGAGCTGATCTCGCTCACGGACTCCTTGGTGTTCACGCGGACGGTCATCCACGGAACCACCCCCCTGGAATCCATCCTCACTGCCTACCTGCGAGGTGTCGTCCCACCTCCGAAGACCTCTACCGGAAAATCGTGAGACCCGACCCCATATTGGGTCGACATTCGTCGTGTGGTCCGGGGCCTCCGAAAAGTGTGATCACCGACCGGGCACATCGCGAATCAATCTGCCTCAGCAGGCAAACCGCGATACGTGAACACCCCCACGCTCTCTCTTGCTGCTGCAACGTGGACGCATGGACGTGACCAACGTTCACCCGGCCACCCCGAACACCAAAGAAGCCATGTGCTTTCACCTGTACATATGCGCCGCTGAGGTGGTCGCGGGCGATCGTCCTGTGTACATCCGACGTGCCGCCTCGCGCGTCGTGCTATCGAGTTGCATCCGCCATACGCTTCATGCGTCAGCGATGAGTTTGGGCGGCGGATCGGGTCTGCCTTGGTATGACTCGAATTGTTGCCGACATCTCGGTCTCTCTGGACGGCTTCGTCACCGGGCCCGATCCCAGCCCGGACAACGGTCTGGGCACCGGCGGCGAGGCCCTGTACACGTGGGTGCTTTCCGACTGTTCCGACGACCGCCGGATCATGCGCGAGGGGACCACCCGCTCGGGCGTCGTCGTCCTCGGCCGCGACCTCCAGCTCGACATCGACCGTGACGCAACTGACCTACGACTTCTTCGGGTGATCCGATGACCACTATCAACGCCAATGGGATCGCCTTGGGCATCGAGTCGTTCGGTGACGACGACGCGCCACTCGTTCTGCTCGCGGGCGGAACGACGATGCTCTCCTGGCCAGACGCGCTGTGCGAGCGCCTCGTCGCCGGCGGGCGCCGTGTGGTGCGCTACGACCTGCGCGATAGCGGGGAGTCCACGACGACGGATCCGGAGGCGCCCGCCTACACCTTGCGCAGCCTCGCCGGCGACGCCGCTGCCCTTGCTGACGCGCTGAGCTGCGGGCCTGCACACCTCGCGGGAATCGGCGTCGGCGGGATGGTCGCCCAGGTGGCCATGCTCGACCATCCGGGCGCCTTCTCGGCGCTCACCCTGATCGGCACCCGCCCGGTTGCCCCTGGCCAGCCCGACGATGACCTCCCCGACCATGACCAGGCGACGATGAGCCGACTGTTCGCGCGCCCGATGCCTGATTGGAGCGACCGCGAGGCGGTCGCGGAGTTCGCCGCCGCGGGCGCGGAGATCCTCGGCGACGACCCCGTCGCCGCGCGCGCAACAGCTGCGCGCATCTGGGACCGCACGCCCGGCACCGCACCCCTGGTCCAGATGGCCAACCAGATTGGCATGGTGTTCTCCAGGCTCGACTGCAAACCCCGCTGGCGCGAGCGCCTGCCCGAGATCGAGGTTCCCACGCTCGTCGTCCACGGCCGCCGCAACCGGTTCTTCCCCGTCGGCAACGGCCAGGCGATCGCGCGCGAGATCCCCGGGGCACGGCTGCTCGTCCTCGAAGAGGCCGCCACTGCGATCCCCGATGCGGCGGTCGGCGAGGTCACCGCGGCGATGCTCACGCTCGGATAGAGGACGGTGGGTGCCGTGCGGGTCCGGCTTCCACACAGCACATTGCCGCTAAGGTGCCCACAGCAGCGTCGACGTCCGCGAGTAGCTCGCACATCGCTCAGGACGGCAGCGGCTCGACCCTCCCCAACCGGTTTCGCGCGCGCGGAGAATGTCGTCGTTGCACTCCTCCCACCCACCATCCATTCACGCCTCAGGCGCCCACCGGGTTCAGTGCTAGCCGCTCATAGCGCCGATGGCGCCCGTGAAGTAGGGCACCAGCCAGATCGTCCACACGACCAGGCTGAACTGGTGGAACTTCGCCTTCTCGGAGGGCCGATCCCTGAGCAGAACGACGACGGCCCACACCAGGTGAATCGCCATGAGCACGATCGCCACGGCTCCAGTGACGATCATGATCTTGTTGAAGGTGGATGTAGCGGTTTCCGATGACTCGCCGGAGATTTGGCTCATCAGGAAGGTGCCGGTGGCGTCGCAGACCAGGCCGAGCGCGAAGGCGCCGGCATGCCACCACTTCAGGGTCTTCTGGATGCGCTCCGACCACACACCGATGGAGTAAAAGGCCAGGGCAAGAGTGATGACGATGATCGCGGTGGCCAGCATGTCTCGACACTAGCCTGGGCTTGTTGCCGATCCGCGACGCCTCCCCGCCATCGGCTCATAAGGAGCAAATCGAAGGCGTTCCCCTGCTCTTCTCCTCCCTCGGTCTTCGATCGCTTGACCGCTCCCGCTCTTCCCAACTTCACAGCATCTGCCCGCTGCTCCAGCCGACGACCACCCCCACAGATCTGGACCGACCCGGTTGCGGTGACGTGTCGTGTCGGCACGAGATGTGCGCGCCTACGTCGCCCGCCGCTTCTCCGATCCGGGCGAGAGCAGCGCAGGCGCTCTGGCGCCGCCACGTTGTGCGCCGATCCCTGCGGCCACGACGAAGCCGATGCCGAGGAGAGCCATCGGGTTCGGGATCTGTTGTAGCGCCACCAGTCCGATGAGCGCCGCAAGTGCAGGTTCGAGGCTCATCAGTGTGCCGAATGTCCCCGCATCGAGGCGGCGTAGCGCAAGCAGCTCCAGCGAATAGGGCACCACCGGGAGTAGCACCGCAAGACCGAGACCGAGGAAAACCAGCTGCGGCGTGAGGCGCTCGAAGACGCCTGGCGCGGCCACCAGCGTCGTGACAACCCCGGCGACCGGCATCGAGATCGACAGGCCGGCAAGTCCGTCCGCCTCGTCACCGACCTTCTGCGTCAGCAAGATGTATGCCGCCCAACACACGGCGGCGCCGAGCGCGAACCCTGCACCCGTCGGATCGACCTCGCCGCTCCAGGGCTGCGTCAGCAGCACGACGCCGGCGCCGCCGACCAACGCCCACAGACGGCCGACTCCGCGGGTTCGGGCCACCGCGATTCCCAGGGGACCGAGAAACTCCAACGCACTCGCGGTACCGAGAGGGATTCGCGATGCCGCGGCCATGAACAGGACCGTCATACCGGCGGTGACGACGCCCAACGCAGCGGCTAAACGAAAGGCGCGGCGAGTGAACTGCGCTGGACGTGGTCGAACGATCGCGACAAGTAGAAAGCCGGCCCAAACGAGCCGCAGCCAGGCCGCACCAGTTGCGCCCACCTGGTCGATGAGCGCAACCGAGGCCGCGAGACCCAGCTGCACGCACAGCATCGCAGAGACTGCCATCCCAGCTCCGGCCCGCGATGCACTGCGGGCCTCGATCGTTGTCATCACGCCAGTGAAGCGAACTAATCCGTCAGAATCCACGCGAGGATAATGGACAAATCGTTCAAGAATCCTGAACAATAGTGGCATGGACCTGCACCGACTCCGCATCCTTCTCGAACTGTCCCGGTGGGGTTCGATGCGTGAGGTCGCTCACGAACTCGGGATGACGACTTCGTCTGTCTCCCAACATATTGCGGAGCTCTCCCGAAAGATCGGCACACCGCTGACAGAACCCGACGGCCGCCGGGTGCGCCTGACGCCGGCCGGCCGGCGCCTCGCCGAGCACGCGGTGACGATCTTGGCCGCCGTCGATGCCGCGATACTCGATCTCGACGTTGACGCGACGCCGGCCGGTACGGTGCGGGTAGCGGGCTTCGCGTCCGCCATTCGACGCTCGCTGTTGCCGACCATTGCTCGCCTCGACACAGCTGAATCGGCCCTGACGGTCATGATCGCCGAACACGAACCGTTCGAAGCTCTCGAACTGCTTGCCCGCGACGATGTCGACATCGCGCTCACGTACGACTACAACCTCGCGCCGGCGGTACTTCGCAGCGACTTCACCGCGACCTCGCTCTGGACGATGGAATGGGGCCTCGGCACGCCTGCGACCCTGCGCCCCGGTCGACTGTCCTCCTACGCAGACAGCAACTGGATCGTCAACTCGCGCAACACTGCAGACGAAGAGGTACTGCGCATCCTCGCCTCCATGGCCGGCTTCACACCTCGGATTACCCACCACATCGACAGTCTCGAACTCATCGACGATCTCATTGCCGCCGGCCACGGCGTCGGTTTACTGCCCCTCGAGCGCACCCGTCAGCACCCGGAGGTACAGGTTAAGAGCGTCGACGATCTCGAGGTGATCATGCGAACCTACGCCGTCGTTCGCCGCGGTCGCGAGCATTGGCCACCGCTGCGGCGCGTACTCGATGAACTGAGTTTGCACAAAGACCCGCCGCCAGCTTGAGGAGGTTCCCCACGGCGGGCTGCGCGGTCCGCGCTCAACCTGTCCCAGGTAGGCCCAACGAACGCCGCACGGGCATCAGCGGACCGCTCTCGCTGCCCGTCAGGCGTCGAGGCGACCTGCGAGCGAGTTCGCCAGGTTGCCGACCAGGTCGGCGGATCCGGAGCCTGGAAGGTCGGCGAGCCATGCATGCTCGGCGTCGCGAACGGTCGCCGACAGACGCGAGTGCAACTGGCAACCTCGCGCACTGGGATGCACGCGCACCTTGCGACGGTCGTCGGCGTCGACCTCGCGGTAGACGGCGGCGATCGACACCAGGCGATCGACGACCCGGGTCAGCGTCGGGGCCGGTATCCGCGTGTGATCGCGCAGTTCCGCCATGGTCGCGCCGGGGCACTCGGCCAGTGTGTCGAGCACCAGGTAGTGGTCGACGTTCAGGTTGTCGGCGGCGAGGGCGTCGTCCGCCGCCTGGGCCGCGACCCTCGCCGTGCGGAGGAGCGCGACGGTCACCGAGACGTCGTCCACCGCGATGGCACCCTTGTCCGACACGACCCACCCCCGAGCTGTTGCGCAGTTCACACTCCGCGGGCAATACTTTCAAATGAAATGATAGCCCACGCGCAGTACACCACCCACGACGCAGCAGAGACGTCGACGTGAGCGTCGTGCTCGACCGCGCACGCGCCGCACAGTGGCGAGTGGCGATGGTGGTGCCCCTCCAGGGACCCGCGGGCCTGTTCGGGCCGTCGTGCGAGGCGATCGGCGAACTGGCCGCGCACGACATCAACAACGCCGGCGGCATCCTCGGTCGCGAGGCCGTCATCCACGTCGTGGACGGTGGCGATCACCCCGAGGTGATCGCGGCGGAGGTGAACCGCCTGGTCTCCGCGGGCGCGATCGACGCGGTCAGCGGATGGCACATCTCGTCGGTCCGCCATGCGCTCGCACCGGTCGTAGCCGGCCGCATCCCGTACTCCTACACCTCGTTGTACGAGGGCGGCGAGACGCGGAGTGGCATCTACTGCTGCGGGGAGACTCCGCGTCAGCAGATCGCTCCCGCATTGAAGTGGTTGCGCGACAACGTCGGTGCCCGCCGATGGATCGTCGTCGGCGACGACTACGTGTGGCCGCACGGGTCGTTGGGCGCCGTCCGCGCATACGCCCGCGAACTCGATCTGCGGATCGTGGGCGAGTCGTTCGTCGACCTGGGCCGCGGCAACATGAATCGCGTCGTCGACTCGGTCGCGGCATCGGACTGCGACGGAGTCCTGATGCTCCTGGTCGGACAGGACGCCGTCGACTTCAACCGAGCCTTCGCGCGACGCGGACTGGACGAGCGCATCCTCCGGTTCAGCCCGCTCATGGAGGAGAACATGCTCCTGGCGAGCGGCCCCCGTGCGACCCGAAACCTGTTCGTGGCGGCCGCATACTTCCGCTCGCTCGTCGACGCCGACGCCCTGGACCTCGTCGGCCGCTACGTGGCTCTGCACGGAGCGACCGCGCCGCCGCTCAACAACGCCGCGGAGTCCTGCTACGAGGGCATCCAGACCCTCGCGCACCTCATTCATCGCGCGGGCACCACATCGCCGGACGCACTCGACATCGCCTTCGATGGGGTCGCCTACGACGGGCCACGCGGAACCGTCGAGTTCCGAAACCGGGTGGCACGGCAGCGAATTCATCTCGCCGTGGCGAACGGACTCGACTTCGAGGTCGTCGCCACACTCTGATCACTCCCCCTCTTGACACTGTGTCGCCCGTCACTTACTTTCATTTGAAATCATTCCATTTGAAAGCGATTCGAGGTCTCCGATGGGCAGTGTCGGTCTGCTCTACGTAGGTGCGGTCCTGTTCGTGAACGGGCTGATGCTGCTGGGTGCGGTGCCGCCGAAGTCGGCCGCGATCCTGAACCTGTTCGTCGGCGCGCTCCAGTGCACGATTCCGACGGCGATGCTGATCCAGGCCGACGGGGACGCCGGGGCGATCCTGGCCGCGTCCGGTCTCTACCTGTTCGGCTTCACGTACCTGTATGTCGGGATCGGCAACCTCGCGGACCTCGATCCGCGTGGTCTCGGCTGGTTCTCGGCCTTCGTCGCCGCCGCCGCGGTCGTCTACGGCCTGCTGTCGTTCACCGTCGTCCACGACCCGGTGTTCGGCGTCATCTGGCTCGCCTGGGCCGGCCTGTGGACCCTGTTCTTCCTGGTCCTTGGCACCAGTCGGGAGGACCTCACCCGATTCACCGGATGGACGGCACTGCTGCTCAGCCAGCCCACCTGCACCCTGCCCGCCTTCCTCGCCCTCACCGGCAATCTCCCCACTTCCCCCGGAGTCGCCGCGATCTGGGCGGCCGGCCTGGCAGTGCTCGTCGTGTTCGCCGCGGCGCTGGGCCGACCGACTGCCAGGCACCGGGCGTCCCTCGATCCCCAACTCAGCTCCACCTCCCACTAGCTCGGCCCTACAACGAAATCCACGAGAGGAACGAAGCACATGCGACACGGAGACATCTCCTCGAGCAACGACACCGTCGGAGTCGCGGTCGTCAACTACAAGATGCCTCGCCTGCACGACAAGGCGGGCGTCCTCGAGAACGCGCACCGGATCGCCGACATGATGATCGGCATGAAGAAGGGCCTGCCCGGACTCGATCTGGTCGTGTTCCCCGAGTACTCCACGCAGGGGATCATGTACGACGAACAAGAGATGTACGACACGGCCGCAACGATTCCCGGCGACGAGACCGCCATCTTTTCGGCCGCCTGCCGCGAGGCCGACACGTGGGGCGTCTTCTCGATCACCGGCGAACAGCACGAGGACCACCCGAACAAGCCGCCCTACAACACCCTGATCCTCGTGAACAACAGGGGCGAGATCGTGCAGAAGTACCGGAAGATCCTGCCGTGGTGCCCGATCGAGGGCTGGTACCCGGGCGACACCACGCACGTCACCGAG
This sequence comes from Prescottella soli, assembly GCF_040024445.1. NCBI lineage: Bacteria > Bacillati > Actinomycetota > Actinomycetes > Mycobacteriales > Nocardiaceae > Rhodococcus > Rhodococcus (subgen. Prescottella) soli. The sequence goes on along the minus strand of NZ_CP157276.1, from coordinate 3,787,958 downwards.
GGCCCGAAGGGACTGAAGATCTCGCTCATCGTGTGCGACGACGGCAACTACCCCGAGATCTGGCGGGACTGCGCGATGAAGGGTGCCGAACTGATCGTCCGCTGCCAGGGGTACATGTACCCGGCGAAGGAGCAGCAGATCGTCATGTCGAAGGCGATGGCATGGGCGAACAACTGCTACGTCGCTGTGGCGAATGCCGCCGGATTCGACGGTGTCTACTCGTATTTCGGACACTCGGCGATCATCGGCTTCGACGGACGCACCCTCGGCGAGACCGGTGAGGAGGAGTACGGGATCCAGTACGCCCAGCTGTCGGTCTCCACCATCCGCGACGCCCGCGAGAACGACCAGTCGCAGAACCACCTGTTCAAGCTGCTGCACCGCGGCTACTCGGGAATCCACGCCGCCGGCGACGGCGACAAGGGCGTGGCCGACTGCCCGTTCGAGTTCTACAAGCTCTGGGTCACCGACGCCGAGAAGGCCCAGGAGCGGGTCGAGTCGTTCACGAGAGACACTGTGGGCGTGGCCGATTGCCGGGTCGGGTCTCTTCCCGTCGAACAGACCTCTGAGGCCTGACGAGGAGGTTCGCCGTGCCCTATCTCACGGACATGTTTCACGACCAGAACCAGACCCGACCGGACCCGACAGAACCACCGGCACCGCGCCCCGTCGGCGCGTTCGATCCGACCGCACTCACCGATCGACTGAATGCACGGATCGTGGGACAGCGCAACGCGGTCGATGCGGTCGTACGTGCGGTGTCGTTGGCCTCCGTGGGTGCGAACGACCCGACCCGACCGCTTGCGAACGTCCTGCTCGCCGGGCCGACCGGTGTCGGCAAGACCGAACTGGTTCGGCAGGTCGCCGCCGAACTGCGGTCCGGCCCGGACGACATGTGCCGCATCGACATGAACGCGCTCGCGCAGGAACACTATGCGGCGTCCTTCTCCGGCGCTCCCCCGGGCTATGCCGGCAGCAAGGAGTCGTTCACGCTGTTCGACCGTGGTGCCGTCGAGGGCGACCCCTACACCCCCGGCATCGTCCTGTTCGACGAGGTGGAGAAGGCCGACACGACCGTCCTGCGGGCGCTACTGCAGATCCTCGACCACGGCGAACTGCGATTGGCCAACGGGCAACAGACGATCTCGTTCCGCAACAGCTACGTGTTCCTGACGTCGAATCTCGGTTCGGCCGAACTGGCGGCACGACTCCGGACTCCGTGGGCTCGGCTGGCCCACCGGCCCGGTCGGGCCGAGCGACGATGGGGCGGCGAGACTGTCGTGCGGCGCGCGATCGAGCGGTTCTTCGATCCAGAGTTCTTCAATCGTTTGGACGAAACCGTTGTGATGAACGGGTTCGACGATCGGACCGCACGTGAAGTGACCGGGCTCGAGATCGACGTCGTCACCCGCCGGCTGGCTCGTCGGTCCGTCAGCGTCGACGTCGGCCTCGACGTCGTCGCGCTCCTCTGTGCACAGGGTTTCGACCCGGCCTACGGGGCCCGCGGGCTCCGGCGCACCGTCCGCGCGGTGCTGACCGATCCGATCTCGGCGGCGGTGCTCGAGCACCGCCCGATGGGGACCGAGCCCCTCGCACTGACCACGCGCGTGGTCAACGGCCGAGTTCGAGTCACCTGTATGTGATGGATGACCTGCTGCGGCAGGTATTGGCCACCACACGTGATCGGCAACAGACCGCGGCCCGGTCCTATCCGCTGAGCCGGATGGGACCGGGTCTCGGGAGCGGAAAGAGCCACACGATCGGTAGTTTCAGATTGCGGGATGATCGAATGGACTTGCCAGCAGGTAGATAGGACCGCTCAGATTGCGGTGTGATTGGCGACGCCCTTCGGGGGTGATTGCCAGCCGGCAAGTTCGCCAATCGTTCAACAGCACCAACGGGATTCGCATAGGTGAACCTCTCCGCCAACGCAGGCCCCCGTAAAAGGCGTTTCACCGCCGAGATCTGGGCCCTTGTCGTACTACATGAGCGTTCGTATTGCCGGTCCGGGTGGTAGGTTCGGCCGCCATGGGCAGAAGGACCCTTGGTGACGCAATTTCTCGTCGGCGCGTGCTCAGCCTGCTCGGGGTCGCAACCGGCGCCGCCGTGCTGGGCCCTGTCGCGGGAGTGCTGGCGTTCGGAACGGGTGCCGCACCCGATCTGGTGGATCCCACCACTCCCGCCGATGCGCAGCCGTTGGGCGGCGTCGGTCGTGGCGCGCTGGTTTTCAGTGATGAGTTCAACGGTTCAGTCGTGGATGCCGCCAAATGGACCGTCCGTGACGAAGAACGCACCGAGCCGTCGCGGACCGACGGGTTCCGCTGGTGGTACAAGCCGTCCACGGTTCGTGTCGCCGAGGGCAATCTCGCGATCGACATCGCAGCGCTTGGCCACGGCGTCTATGCCGGTGGCCGTATCGACAGCCATGGGAAGTTCGATTTCACGTACGGCACGATCGAATTCCGCATCCGATTCCCGCCGACCCAGGGGCATCTGTCCGCAGCCTGGCTGCAGGCGTCGCGCGGACTGGCGGACGGTGCTCGCAATGCGGCGCGGGGTGCGGAGATCGACCTGATCGAAAGCAACTTTGCCGGCGACGAATACACCGCCACGATCCACTACGGCGGCTACGGCGCAGGACACATCAAGTCCGCACAGCGTGTGAACGCTCCCGGATTGCACAGTGGCTATCACACGATCGGCCTGAGCTGGTCCCCCTCGACGCTCGAATTCCGTTACGACGGAAAGCCGGTCCGCACGGTAACGGATCCGGCGTTGATCAGCACGGTCGCCGAGTTCCCCATCCTGTCGCAGGAGATCCTGCAGTGGGCGCAAGGATCGATCGCCGACGCGCCACTCGATCGGGCGTCGACCCTGTACGTCGACTACGTCCGCGTCTGGCAGTGATCTTCGACATGCGAACTCGTCGAGAACTGCTCGCTGCCCCCGAAACAGCCGCTACCGCTGATCGGTACCGGCGAACCGATGTCTTCGGCACGGCAGGACCGTCAAGGAGCCCGACGGCGTCGATGTCGCCGCCGTGCGCCACTGACTGGACGAGATTGCTCGCGACACCCTCGTCGACACTTGGCCGGGGCGGAGCCAGAGGATTGCCACGCTCGGACACGGTGGTGCCGCGGAACTCCGGGCGGGATGCCCCCTGGGTACGAGGGACGGTTGATACCGTGGGTTGATGTGCGCCCGGCGGCGCCGCGCGAGGCTCTTCTGCATGACTTCGCAACCGCCCCGGATGTGGGCGCCGACAACGGTGTACGTGCTCGTGGCCTTTCTGGTCGGCGGCATCCTCGTCGCCATGCAGTCCGCGACGGGCCCCGATCCGGACCTGCTCGAACTGGTGCAGTTCGCACCCGCGATCGCGGTGGCGGTGGTCCTGTTGGCCTGGCGAGGCCGCTGGGTTGCACCGCTGGAGGTGAGCCTGTGGCGGCCCGACGCCGCTCTGGCAGCCGTGGCCGCCGGATCGGTGCTGGTGGTCTTGGGCTTGCCCGTTGTGGTGTTGGTCGCGCTCGGCGGCAGCGTCAGCCTCTCCGCTGTGCATGCCGGGTCGGCGCCGATCGGACTGCTCGTCCTCGCGCAGTGTGTCGGCGCCTGCGGCGAAGAGGTCGGATGGCGCGGATTCCTGCAGCCTTACCTGCGGAGCAGGTACTCCGTTCTGGTCACCGGTGTGCTGGTCGGGGCCGTCTGGGGAGTGTGGCACGTACAGATCTTCACGGCCGGGGTCGCGTATGCGGCCGGCTTCCTGCTGTCGACGATTGCCATGTCGGTGCTACTGGCGGTCCTCCTGGATCCTTTCCGCAACGGGACCCTGCTCATCGCCACCCTGTTCCATGCCGTCGTCAACCTGGGGCTGATGGCATTCGGCGATACCGGCGGCCGAGAGCCGCTGCTCTGGACGTTGATGGCGGTCGGCGCGGCATGCTGCGCGGCGGCGATCACGGCGGTCCGGAAGGTCAGCAGTCCCGCAGTCGCGGCGGACCGGGAACGGCCTACGGACACCTGCGCCGGTCAGCACTGGTAGGCACCCCGCTCCCCCGACCGCCACCGCCCGGGTGTGGAGTCGTGCCCGTCGTCGGCGGAAACGACTCCACACCCCGATTCGGCAAGGGTCAGGCGAGCTGGATCAGCTCCCGGTACTCCTGCGACCAGTGGTCCTCGGTGCCGTCGGGCAGCAGGATGACCCGCTCCGGATCGAGGGCCTCGGCTGCGCCGGGGTCGTGGGTGACCAGGACGACGGCGCCGGTGTAGCTGCGCAGCGCGTCGAGCACCTGCTCCCGGGATACCGGGTCCAGGTTGTTGGTCGGCTCGTCGAGCAACAGCACGTTGGCCGCCGAGGACACCAGGCCGGCCAACGCCAGACGGGTCTTCTCACCACCCGACAGCGTCCCGGCGGGCTGCTCGAGCTGCGGTCCGGTGAACATGAACGCGCCGAGCAGTCCGCGTAGGTCCTGCTCCCCCGCATCCGGGGCGGCGTGCCGGACGTTCTCCCACACAGTCGCCTCGTCGTCGAGGGTGTCGTGCTCCTGCGCGAAGTATCCGACCTTGAGCCCGTGCCCGGGGACCAGCTCGCCGAGGTCCGGCTTCTCCACGCCCGCAAGCAGTTTCAGCAGCGTGGTCTTACCGGTGCCGTTGAGTCCGAGGATCACGACCCGGCTGCCGCGGTCGATCGCGAGATCGACGCCGGCGAAGATCTCCAGCGATCCGTACACCTTGGTCAGGTTCTTCGCCACCAGCGGCGTCTTGCCGCACGGTGCCGGCTCGGGGAACCGGATGTGCGCGACCTTGTCGTCCACCCGAACGTCGTCGAGGTCGGCGATCAGCTTGTCGGCCCGCTTCGCCATGTTCTGCGCCGCGGTCGCCTTCGTCGCCTTGGCACCGAGCTTCGCGGCCTGCACCCGCAGGGCGCCGGCCTTCTTCTCGGCGTTCGCACGCTCGCGGCGTCGACGCGCCTCGTCGGTCGCGCGCGCGTCGAGATACTTCTTCCACTCCATGTTGTAGACGTCGGCCTCGCCCCGCACGGCGTCGAGGAACCACACCTTGTTCACGACGTCGCCCAGCAAGTCCGCGTCGTGACTGATCACGATCAGCCCACCCTCGTGGTTCTGCAGGAAGCCGCGCAGCCAGCTGATGGAGTCGGCGTCGAGGTGGTTGGTCGGCTCGTCGAGCAACAACGTGGTGTTCGACTTGCCGCCGGAACCGTCCGAGGCGGCGAACAGGATCCGGGCCAGTTCCACGCGACGACGCTGACCGCCGGACAACGTGCGCAGCGGCTGGGCGAGGATGCGGTCCGGCAGGCCCAGGCTGTGGCAGATCCGGGCGGCCTCGGATTCCGCAACGTACCCGCCGAGCGCCGAGAACCGCTCCTCGAGCGAGCCGTACTTGCGGACCGCCTTGTCCAGTTGGGGGCCGTCGACCAGCTCCGCCATCAGCGTCTGCTGCTGCTCCATCTCTCGCAGGATGGAGTCGAGACCGCGGGCTGAGAGCACCCGGTCCCTGGCCAGGACGTTGAGATCGCCCTCCTTGGGGTCCTGCGGGAGGTAGCCGAGCGCGCCGGTGCGGACGACCGCGCCGGCGTATGGTTCGCCCTCGCCGGCGAGGATGCGCAGCGTGGTGGTCTTTCCGGCACCGTTGCGCCCGACGAGGCCGATGCGGTCGCCAGCCTGCACGCGCAGGGCGGGGCCGGGTGCGGTGAGGAGGCTCCGGGTACCGGCGCGTACTTCGAGGTCTGTGGTGGTGATCAAGTCAGTTCCCTGGATGTGTGCAGTCGAGACCGAATCCGATGGGCGCGAGGCTCGATGGCGAAGGCTGCGACGTGCGTCGCCGCTACCCGTCGGGTTCCTCACGACGGGCGGGACGAGGTAGCTCGCATCGGTGGATCGGTCCGGACGCGCGGAATGGGTGCGCAGCGAAGAAACCGTGCGCCGGGATGGACCCGAATGACCCGGTAATGCGGGTGGTGTGCAGCCGAATCTGCTCGGCTAGCGGAGGGTGCTCATCCGTGACGGCGTCAGCGACTGCGTCTCTGCACCCAGATCAAGCCAACGCGGAGCCGCTCACGGCTCTTCTTGGCTGGTGCGATGCGCATGGCGGGACACTATTCCGTCGTGACGGTCCGGATGTCAATTCGACTCGGTCACGTCGTCAGAGACGACGAGGGTGTCGCCGCGTGCGAGGGCCGGCGGGAGCCGGCCCGGGTCCTCATTCCTCGCGCCTCGCCAGCTCAGCCAGTTGGTCGAAGGTCCGCACGAGGACCTCGCGGCGCCGCACCTTGTAGTCCGGCTCAGGCTCGAGCCCGTCGATCGCCCCGTCCCAGACAGCCAGGAACCGGTCCTTCCAGCCGGCGATGGTCCCCGGGTCCGGCAGGGTGACCCCGACATAGTGCTGCTGCGCGATCAGGTGGAGCAACTCCAGGTTGCACGGCACCGCGACGCCCCAGTACTCGTCCGGCTCGATCTCGACCGGGTCGCCGGACATCGCCTTGGCGACCTCGTCGACGAGCCGGCCGGTCAGGTCCGAGAGATGATCGGCGGCGGTGTCGTCGGCGAAGTTGTCGCTGCCCCAGGTCCCCATGATGTCCGCACCCTCCAGTCTCCGATTCGGCGACATTGAACCAGACGGCACCGACGTTCCGCCGATCGACGACCTGGCCGGAGCGCGGATCTCCTACTGACCGGCCAACCACTCCGACAGCCGAATCTGCGCGAGCTGCGCGCCGCTTCCGGGTAGCAAACTGTCACGCTCCAGCACCGCACCGAAGTACGGCGCCTGCGGATCGGTGATGACCTCGCGGGGATCCGAGCGGGCCGTCAGCACCTCGCCGATCCACTGGTCCATCCCGAGAACCTCGGGGCCTGCGACCTCGACGGTGCCGTTCATGGGCGCCCCGGCCGCGGTCGTTCCGACGGCCGCCGCAACCTCCTCGGCAGCCAACGGCTGGACCTTGGCATCGGACAACCGCACCTTGCCGTCCGTTGTCGCGGAATCGGCAATGCCTCCGGCGAATTCGAAGAACTGCGTGGCGTGCACCAGCGAGTACGGCAGGCTCGAGCCCTTGATCAGTTCCTCCTGCGCCGCCTTCGCCCGCATGTACCCCGACTCGGGTATCCGATCACAACCAACCACCGACAAGGCGACGTAATGACCGACACCGGCCTCGGCGGCAGCGTTGAGCAGGTTCCCGGTGGAAGTCCGGAAGAAGTTCATCACATCGTCGTCGGCGAACGACGGCGAATTGGATACATCGACCACCACGCCCGCTCCCCGCAATATCTCATTCATTCCCTCGCCGGTGAGCGTGTTCACTCCTGTGCTCCGCGAGGCCGGAACCGCTTGATGACCAAGTTCATTCAGAAGAGCAACGACCTTCGAGCCGATCAGTCCGGTTCCGCCGATGACGACGATCTTCATGTCCATACCTTTCGTCCGAGATTAACTCGGGGCCAACACGATTCCCCGGCACCGAGGACAAGTCGCCGATTTCGTGACATGACCGGGACGCCCGGCGGGCCGCACAGGAGGCGTGTCATCCGAATCCGGACTGATTACCAGCTTGGCGGCGCGAAAATGTCCGGTCGTGTCGACGGAGCACTCGCTGCAAACGAATGCAGGCTCCGTCCCCTGCGGGCCGGGCGCAATCGGTCGGGCATCACGGTCCTCGGTGTCGTCAAGGCTACCGAAGGCAACGAATCGGCGTGCGCGTGTGCGGAAATCCGATGACGCTTGCACTCCCTACGGTGTGCCTTCCCAATGCTTGGCGAGGGGTGTGCCGGCAAACCTTTCGAGCATCACGCGGGACAACAACAGCACGGCGCTCCGCGGACGGTGGTTCACCACGAGGCGCTGGGCCTTTCCGGCCGCGTTGAACGTGACCAGGACGATGACGTAGAGAGGCACACCGCGGACCGCCGAGGTGTAGTCCTCGAGGAAGCCGTTCTCGCCGCACGGGCCGGCGTAGTGAAAGTCCTGGAATTCATATATCTCGCGGGCGGCGACCACCACTTCGTGGACGGCCTCTGCGCCCGCGATGGCACCGTCCCACGCCGCACCTTCCCCCGTGACGTCGTCGGCCAGATTGTCCAGCCACGCCGGGTAGTAGGGCTTCCCCATGTACGTCATGCGACGTCTCCACTCGCAACTGGCAGCGAACCCCCTTGCGACACCGACCATTCCTGCAGCGGTACGTATGCCATCAGGTCTGGTGTCGCGCCGCTCACGGTGTGCCTTCCCAGAATCGTGCGTACGGGGTACCGGTGAACTTCTCGAGCATCGAACGGGAGAACTGCAGCATCGCGCTGCGCGGCCGGTGGTTCACCACGACACGGTGCGTCTGCCCGGCGGTGTTGAAGGTGACCAGAACGACAACATACGTGGACGTCCCGTGGACCGAGCTGGTGTAGTCCTCGAGGAAGCTGCTCTCGCCGCAGGGTCCGGCGTAGTTGAACTCCTGGTGCTCATAGAGTTCGCGGGCCGTGACCAAGATGGCACGGACGTCTTCGGCACCGATCGCGGTGCCGTCCATCGCCGCGGCCTCCAGGGTGACGTCGTCGGCCAGGTTGTCGAGCCACACCGGGTAGTAGGGCTTGCCCATGTACGTCATACGGCGCCTCCGCGAAATCCGGCAGCGAGGTGGAATCCGGCGGCGAAACGAGCCGCCGGTGAGCACGAATTACGCTCTCCGACCGTGAAAGAAAGCCTACCCACCACTTCGAACTGCGGGCAATCCACGAAATCACGATGAGACCGTCGGCAAGTACGCTTGGAAACGTATGCGGGTGTCGATGGTCCGCCGGTGGTAGCGGTCGGCGAGGCCCAGCCCGCGCGTGCGGATTGTGTCGTGGTCGTCGAATTGACCCGCATGGTTGGAGGTGCCGCCAGGGCAACGGAATATGCTCCGGCCGACACTGCAGTCGGCCCGAATCGGACAGCCTGCTCATCGCTCGCACGCCCAGGGCCCGAATCCATGAGATGCGGTCGCGTGGTTGGCCCGTGATCGCCGATGTCAAGGAGGGCGGCATGTCGTCCGCTGATTCTCGAGAAATCCCGTTCGAGGGCGTTCGGGTCCGGTTCGACAGCGATCGCCCCTACGAAGAGTCGGTTGCCGCGTTGCTCGCCGATGTCGGCGAAAAACCCGTAGTGATAGAGGATCTCCCGTCGGCAACCTTCCAGGATTGGGAATCGTTCGCCGCGGAGGTCACCCGACATCTCGGTCCGAGCGACTTCATGCTGATGGACCTGATCGATCACGGAGGATGGATCAAGATCGCCGGCATCGACCGCAAGGCGCTGCGTGCCATCGTCGGCAACCCACTGATCGCGATCACGATGATTCGTCACGACCTGACAGCGGGACTGTTCGCACCTGTCGAGCTTCTGCTCCTGGAGGAGGAGGGCGGCCGAAGCAGCCTGACCTACGTCAAGCCGTCCTCACTCATGGTCATCACCGAGAACCCCCCACTGCGGGCGGCCGCGCAGGCCCTCGACGCCAAGCTCGCCGCCCTGGCCGCGAAAGTCACTGCGAGTCAGGCCGCCGGCAGTTGAGGGTTCACGCTTACCGGCGGGACGTGCCCCAGCTCCGGGCCTCGGACTGGCCCCGCGTCCAGTCCTGCTGCGCCTCAGCCTTCTGGACGACGTGGGCAGTCGCGGAGGGGTCGGTGCCCAACGCAGATGTCGGCGTCGCGGCTGCGCGTCCGTGCAGCACGAGCGCCCAGGCGAGGGCAGCGAAGGCCACGGTGGTGACGAGCGCACGCACGATGTTCCACGTCACCCACTTCGATTCGAAGTGCGCGCGCACGGCAGAGGGATCCGTCAGGTGTTCGCCGGCGCGGGCGAGCTCGTCGTTGAGGGGCACGTTGACGGTGCCGGTGATCACGAACATCACCAGATAGAGCACGAGTGCGGCGACGATCCAGGGCAGCACGCCGCTCCCGGATCGCACGTGCGAGAGCAGTGCCGCCACGGTGAGCAGCAGCCCACCGACAAAGCAGAACATGAACCAGCCGTTGAGGATTGCGACGTTGATCTTCTGCATCGCCTCGACGAAGGTGTGGTCGTCGGAACGGCCGAGGCCCGGCATCACCGCGTACGCGAAGCCTGCGAACAGTCCGGCCACGAGCCCGGTGGTGAGACACGCACCGAACAGCGAGATCACTTGGAGAAGTTTGACGTTCATGACGGTCACCCCACGTTCCAGATGCCGGTGGCGGCGGTGCGTGCGGCGAAGTCGGTGAAGTCGACCGGAGTTCGGCCCAGTGCACGCTGGACGCCGTCACCCGGTGTCGCGTTGCGGCCGTCCAGGACGGTGGTGAACAGATACATCAGCAGTTCGATCACGTCGTCCGGAACCTGTTCGGCAGCGAGGGCGGCCGCGTAGTCGGCGGCGGGCACCTGGACGTAGTCGATGTCGCGGCCCGCGGCGTCACCGATGGCCGCGACAGCCTCGGCGAAGGTGAGCGCCCGGGGGCCGGTCAGTTCGTAGACCTCGCCGACGTGACCCGGCTGGGTGAGTGCCGCGACCGCGACGTCGGCGATGTCGTCCGCGTCGACGAACGGCTCGGGCACGTCGCCGGCCGGGAGGAACACCCGGCCGCCGAGGACCGGGCCCAAGAGGTAGCTCTCACTGAAGTTCTGGCTGAACCAGCTCGAGCGCAGAATCGTCGCATCGGCGCCCGAATCCGTCAGCGCCTTCTCGCAGGTGCGGGCCTCGATCTCGCCTCGGCCGGAGAGCAGTACCAGGCGCCGCGCCCCACGATCCACGGCCAGTTCGGCGAAGCAGGCGATCGCCTCGGCCGCACCGGGTGCAGCGAGGTCGGGGTAGTAGGAAACATAGACAGCTGTCATGCCGTCGAGCGCGGGCTCCCAGGTCTGCGGGTCCTCCCAATCGAACGGAACGCCACCCGCGCGTGTCCCGATGCGCACGGGCAGGTCCAGCCCGGTCAGTCGTTGCGCAACGCGGCGACCCGTCTTTCCGGTTCCGCCGAGGACGAGTGTCGGCGAAGTCCGTCTGAACTCGGTCATTTCGTTCTCCCTGCTGGTCGAGGTTTGTCGTCCCTCCACGATCGGCCGGGCCCGCCGTGTGAACAACGGCAGTTCACGCAAGGATCGTTAACCTGTGGGTAGACGAACGGGGGCTCTGCATGGAGCGGCGTGACATCGAGATATTCCTGACGCTGGCCGAAGAGTTGCATTTCGGCCGCACCGCCGAGCGGTTGCACGTGTCCACGGCGCGGGTCAGTCAGACCGTCAAAGCACTCGAGCGCCGCATCGGCACCGCGCTGTTCGAGCGGACCAGCCGCCGGGTGGTACTGACCCCGATCGGCCGACGGCTCGAGGAGGATCTGCGGCCGGCCGATCAGCAGATCCGCGAGGGAATCGCCCGGGCGATCGCGTCCGGGCGAGGACTCGACGGCGTGCTGCGGGTGGGTTTCGTCGGCACCGCGATCGGCCAGCTCGTACTCGACGTCGCGAACGTCTTCCACGCCCGCCACCCCGGCTGCCGCGTGCAGATCCGCGAGAGCCACTACAGCGACGGCGTCGGGCTGCTGGTGGCCGACGAGATCGACGTCCTCGTCGCCGCAGCCGACATCGCGAACGTCCGCGACCTGGACCAGAGCCCGGTGCTGCTGCGCGAGCCGTCCGTCCTCGCCGTCTCCGCTCGAGACCCGCTCGCGCGTCGCGAATCGGTGACCCTCGACGACCTGGCTCGGGCAAAGGTGTTGCGCCCCCGCGGCTTCCCGGACGAGGTGGACGAGGCCGCGGTCCCGCGGACGACGCCGAGCGGCGCGGTGATCGAGCGTGGCCCCGACTTCGGCACGGTGCAAGAGATGCTGGCCCTCGTCGGCGCGGGCCAGGGCGTGTTCCCGGTGCCCACCCACGCCGGTCGGTACGACTCGCGACCGGACGTGGTCTACGTGCCCATCCGGGACGGGCTTCCCTTCGAATGGCGGTTGATCTGGCGAACCGCCGGCACCACGAACCGGATCCGCGCCTTCTCCGAGGCCGCCCAGCAGTACCTCGCCGCCGCGGGTAACCCGCTGCTGGAGAAGTGATCCGGGTTCACCCATCCGGTTCGGTTGCCGCCCGCCCGCAATCAGCGCCGCCGCGCGCCGGCCATGACCCGCTCGGTCAGCTCCGGCCATGGCGGGCGCCGGAGAACGGCAAGGGAGCCGATCACCGCCGCCGCAAAACCTGTACATACGCCGATCAACGCGTGCCGGCTGGCGTCGACCGCCGGTGTCCACGTTGTACCGTCCGCTCTGATTGTGTAGATGCCGATCGGACGCTCAGGCCGTTGGTCCCAGCCCTTTCGCGACACGGTGACGATCGTGATGTCGTCGCTCGCCTGGTAGGGCTCGCCGAATACCAGCATTCGACCCCTCCTCATCGGGGCCAACAGTCTAGTGCCCGGCCGCTGCACTCGTGCCCGAAACGGAACCGCCGCCAGCGAGTACCGCCTCCCGGATCGCCAACGTAAGGCGACCTCGGCAATTTCCCGGTGCGACTCGGCGTATCGGAGTACCTTCGCGTTGGGCCATGCCGAGATCCGTTGAGAGACACGGGATCGCCAATGGAGGGAGCTGGGATGACGGGCAACCGAATCGGAGCCGAGCAGATTCCGGGTGGCGAGACTCTCCCGTTCCCACCGACACCGTCGGGGAGCATCGCGGGCCGCACCATGCAGGAGTCGGTGTACAATCCGCGCCCGACGGCCAGGCACCTACCGGACGATGCACCGAACATCCTCGTCGTCCTCATCGACGACGCCGGACCCGGCCTGCCGAGCGGATTCGGCGGTGAGGTGAACACCCCGACACTCGACCGGATGCTCGGTGAGGGGATCAGCTACAACCGCTTCCACACCACCGCTATGTGCTCGCCGACCCGCGCCGCGCTGCTGACCGGCCGCAACCATCACCGGGTCGGCAACGGGCAGATCGCCGAGCTTGCCAACGACTGGGACGGATACTCGGGGCATATCCCCAAGTCCAGCGCCACCGGCGCCGAGGTGCTGCGCCACTACGGCTACACCACCGCCGCCTTCGGCAAGTGGCACAACACCCCGGCTGAGGAGACCACCGCCGCCGGCCCGTTCGACAACTGGCCCACCGGTGTCGGTTTCGACTACTTCTACGGGTTTCTCGCGGGCGAGGCCTCCCAGTACGAGCCGAATCTGGTGCGCAACACCACCGTCGTCCTGCCGCCGAAGACCCCCGAGGAGGGCTACCACCTCAGCGAGGACCTCGCCGACGACGCGATCGGCTGGCTTCGCCGGCACAAGGCGCTCGACGCCGATCGGCCGTTCTTCATGTACTGGGCCAGCGGCTGTCTGCATGGGCCGCACCACATCATGAAGGAGTGGGCGGACCGCTATGCCGGCAAGTTCGACGACGGCTGGGACGCCTACCGTGAGCGAGTCTTCGCGCGGGCCAAGGAGAAGGGGTGGATCCCGCCGGAGGCGGAACTGACCGACCGCGACCCCACGATGACGGCGTGGGACGACATCCCGGACGACGAGAAGCCGTTCCAGCGGCGACTGATGGAGGTCGCCGCAGGCTTCGCCGAACACTGCGACGTCCAGGTCGGGCGGCTGTTCGACGAACTCGATCAGCTCGGCTACCGCGACAACACCCTCGTCCTCTACATCTGGGGGGACAACGGCTCGTCGGGTGAGGGCCAGAACGGCACCATCAGTGAACTCCTCGCCCAGAACGGCATTCCCACCACCACGGCCCAGCACATCGCAGCACTCGAGGAGCTCGGCGGGCTCGACGTGCTCGGCTCCCCGAAGACCGACAACATGTACCACGCCGGCTGGGCATGGGCGGGTAGCACGCCGTACAAGGGCATGAAGCTACTCGCCTCCCACCTCGGCGGCACCCGCAACCCCATGGTCGCCCGGTGGCCCGCGAAGATCACCCCGGATTCGACCCCGCGCACCCAGTTTCTCCACTGCAACGACCTGGTGCCGACCTTCTACGACCTGATCGGCATCACCCCACCGCGGACCGTGAACGGGATCCCGCAGGACCCGATCGACGGCGCCAGCTTCGCCCCCACCCTGGTCGACCGGGATGCGGAGGCAGGCAAGCGCACTCAGTACTTCGAGATCATGGGTAGCCGCGCGATCTACCACGACGGCTGGATGGCATCGGCGTTCGGCCCGCGCGCACCGTGGTTGCCGGGAGTACCCGGCGGCATCCGCGACTGGAGCCCCGACGACGACACCTGGGAGCTCTACCACCTCGACGAGGACTGGACCCAGAATCGGGATCTCGCCGAGCAGCATCCCGAGAAGCTCGCCCAACTACGGGAGATGTTCGCGATCGAGGCGGCCAAGAACAAAGTCCTGCCCGTCGGCGGCGGCCTCTGGGTGGCGGCCATCCATCCCGAGCAACGCATCTCCACCCCCTACACGAGTTGGGAGTTCACAGGCGACGTCGTCCGGATGCCCGAGTTCTGTGCGCCCGCACTGGGAAACAAGAACAACCGGGTCACCATCGAGCTGACGGTCCCCGACGCGGCGAGCGGGGTGCTCTACGCCCTCGGCGCCAACGGCGGCGGTCTGACCTGCTTCATGGACGACGGGTATCTTTGTTACGAGTACAACCTGTTCATCCTGATGAGGACCAAGATGCGTTCTGCCGCAACAATATCTCGGGGGAACCACACCATCGAGGTGCTCACCGAATACGCCGAGGCTCGCCCCGGCGGCCCATTGAACGTGACCATGAGCGTCGACGGTCAACCGGTGAGCAAGACGACCGTGCCGGTCAGCGCGCCACTGCTGTTCACCGCCAACGACTGCCTCGACATCGGAACCTGCCTCGGCTCCCCCGTCTCCCTGGACTACTACGACCGCGCTCCGTTCCCGTTCAACGGATCCGTCGACAAGGTGACGGTCGAGTACACCTGATCCACTCGTTCATGTACTCGACTTCGACCTGTGTGCGCCGGAAACTCGCGAGAGCCCCGTACGGTGAATCCCATGGCGTCCGAATCAGCGGCTGCACGTGAACTGATCGACGACTTCGCGCAGCGGAGCGCGGATGGGCGCTTCGCCGCACTGCGGTCGTTGATCCCCGGGGCGGGCGACGGACCTCGGCTGGCCCCGTTCCTGCTCGCGGTCGCCAGCGACGCTTCGGAAGACGATCTGGTGAGGATCGAAGCAGTGAGGGTCTTCGAAATCCTTCGGATCGATGACGATTCACTCGCCGAGAAGTGCCGCCACACGTTGATCCACCTGGCCCGGACGGACGACGATTGGGATATCCGCAACGCGGCCGGATGCGCGGTGTTCGACCTGCCTGGCGCCGAGCTCGAACTCGACACGATGCGCGCTGTGATCGCAGCCGAGGAGGAGAGCTTTGTGCGCGAGAACGTCGCAGCCGCCCTCGAGGGGTTCCTCCGGCGCCGCGCCTCTGCCTAGTTCCACGTCGACGCGCCGAGCGGTTGGTGGGCCTGCCCCATGGACGGGCCCACCAGTCGATCAGTCCGCGATGTCGGCGGCGCTGCCGTTCCGTACGGCCGACCCGACCGGGATCTGGGGCTCGGCGGTCGCCGCGCCGGTACTCGGCGTCGGCCGGCCGATCGAGTTGAGGATTCCGGTGATGTCGACGCCGGAGTTCTCGAGGGTCTCGATGACGCCCGCGATGACGGTCGGGCTGATCCCGAGGATGGATCCGATCGAGCTGGTCACGCCGTCACTCCCCCCGCCGACGATCGAGATCCGATCGATGTCGCCCACCGGCTTGGCGGCCGCTTCGGTAGCGGCGACAAGCGCGTGGAGGACGTCGGGGGCGAGCAGGAGCTGCGCGGCCGCCGGGGTGTACGCGTTGAGCGCCTCGGCGACCTTCCGCTTTCCGTCTGCCTCTGCCTCGAGTCGGGCACGCAGGCCGTCGGCTTCAGCTTCCTGCTCCGCGCGGAGTGCATCGGCAGCGACCTTCCGGCCGTCGGCTTCGGCGGCCAGGCGCGCCTTGAGGCCGTCTGCCTCAGCCTGCTGCTCCGCGCGCACCGCACCCGCAGCGAGCGTTCGGGCCTCGGCCTGCGCGGCACCGATCCGCCTCGCAGCCTCAGAGTCCGCCTCGGCCTTGAGGATCGAGGACTCACGCTGACCCTCGGCGCGTGCGATCGCCGCCCGACGCTCCGCCTCCGCCGGCGCGATCACGTCGGCTTCGAGAGCTGCCTGCGCCTGTTCGGCGCGCCGCCGCTCGACCTCGATACCGGCTTCGACGCGGGCCGCCTCGGCCTGCTGACGGGCGATGACGACGTCCTTCTCCGCCTTCGCCTGAGCAAGCGGGCCGGCCTGGTCCGCTTCCGCGTTCTCCGCTTCGGTCTGCGCGCGCAGGCGGGCCAGTTCGACGTCGCGGGCCTGGTTGGCGGCCGCGATGGCGGTGTCGGCCTCGGCCTGCGCGATCGAACCCTCCTGCCGTGCCTTGGCCGACTGGATCTGCGCGTCCCGCTCGGCGTTCGCGGTACCGATGGCGGCGTCGCGCTTGACCTCGGCGATGCGGCGCTGACCGAGCGACTCGAGGTAACCGTTGTGGTCGCTGATCCCGGCGATCTTGAGAACGTCGACCTCCATGCCGATCCGAGCGAGGTCTCCGCCGGCCTCGTCGACGACACTGCGCGCGAGCGTTTCTCGGTTCGAGTTGAGGTCCTCGACCGTCATGGTCGCGGTGATGCCACGCAGCGATCCGGAGAGGATCTCGTTGATCTGTCGGCGGAGCTCGTCGAGATCGGAGGTGAGGAACCGTTGGACCGCCGTCTGCACCGCCTCGTCGGCGGAGCCGATGCGGACCAGACCGACGGCCTCGACGTTGACCGGGACACCGTCGTTCGAGAGCGCATTCTGGAGGTTGATGCTCACGTTGAACGGCTCGAGCGACATGATGTCGACTCGTTCGATGCCGGGGATCTTGAAGCGAGCGCCACCACGGACCACCTTCGGCTTGCCGCGGCCGGTGAACACCGCGACCTCGTTGGGCGGGACCTTGATGTAGTTCCGCACGTACAGGGTCGGTAGTCCGATGAAGATCACGAGGGCCACCACGACGGCGGCCACGACTAGAGCCATGAGCCTTCCTCAGTTCGTTTCGGGCAGTGCATTATTCGTCGTCGACGAGTCGGGGATCGAGACGACGTGGAGATGTTCGTCGTCGAATGCGTCGCTGATGTAGACGCGAGTTCCGGTGGGCAGCACGGCCGGTTCGGTGGTGACCGCCCGGGAACGAACCCTGTTCCCGTCAGGATCGACGAAGGCGATCTCGCCCCAGCCGTCCGGGCTGATCGGGATGGTGACCGTGCCGGTCAGGCCGAGGTAGGCGAGTCGGCTGATCTGCGAATTCGCCTGCTGCCGGAGCAGGTACGGCAACAACAGCCCGCGGGTCAGGACAACCAGGACCGTGGCGGCCGAGACGGCCGCCACGCCCGCCACCCAGACATCGCCACCGAGCGCGGTGACCGCGCCGCCACCGGCCCCGAATCCGAGCAGCGCGGTGGCCAGGGTCGTCAGGCTCAGGAACGGCAGCCCGTCCGAGCCCGCCTCACCGACATCGGCGCCGGCCTCACCGACGATGAGCGCCCCCACGATGCCCACCAAACCCATTGCAAGACAGACAATATAAGCCGTAGCCACGAACCCTCCCCAGTTCCACGCTCCGGACGACCATAACTGATCGGCTGGGCCCGACTACCGGCGGCCTGTCTCGATCATCGGTGCGCTGAACGAGCGGAGGGTCGGCGGGTGTTCAGCTGCGCGAGGTATTGAGTGCGACCGCGGCTCGCACGAGCGCCGTGAACGCCGGCTCGTCGATCTCGTCGCCCTCGTGGAAATCGATGGCCCGCCTGGTGTTGCCCTCGAGGCTGGAGTTGAAGAGGCCCGCGGGATCGTCCAACGACGCGCCCTTCGCGAAGGTCACCTTCACGGCATTCTTGTACGTCTCACCGGTGCAGATCATTCCGGCGTGATACCAGACCGGAACCCCTCTCCACTTCCACTCCTCGGTGACGTCGGGTTCGGCCTGCTTGACGAGACCCCGGATCCGGGCGAGCATCTCGCCCCGCCAATCGCCCAACTCCCTGATCCGCTCGTCGATCAGCCGAGACGGAGAGTCCCCTTCGTTCGAGCCGCTCTCGTTCTTCGTCATGGGTGTCAGTCGCTCTCTTCATGGGTTGTCGGCGCTCGCCCGTGACTCGAGTATGTCCGCCGGCCCCTTGATTGCACCGCAAATCGAATCGTGTCGCGATCGCCCGACTCCGGTTTGCGATGCGCGCCGAAAGCGGACCGAGGCCCTGACCAGCTGCACTATCGTGAAAGTCAACCGCTACTCGGAGGTGGACGATGGACGTCGTCATCCTGATCGGTCGCATCCTGTTCTCCGCGCTGTTCCTCTTCTCCGGCGTGGGCCATCTGACGCAGTCGAAGTCGATGGCGCAGTACGCCGAGGGCAAGGGCGTTCCGGCCGCCCAGCTCGCCGTTCTGGCATCGGGCGTGCTGGTCGTCGTGGGCGGACTCAGCGTGCTTCTGGGCGTGTGGGCCGATCTCGGCTCGTTGCTGATCGTCGCCTTCCTGGTGCCGACGGCGGCGATCATGCACGGGTTCTGGTCGGAGTCCGATCCGTCCACCCGGCAGATGGAGATGATCCAGTTCAACAAGGACCTGGCGTTGGCCGGCGCGGCGTTGATGCTGTTCGCGTTCTTCGCCCACACCCGTGATCTGGGGCTGACCATCACCGGGCCGCTGTTCACGCTCAACTGACCGCGGCCGCGCCGACCGGGACGGCCGGCTACGACCCGGTCGAGCCGAGGCTGCCGAACGGGTTCGAGCTGCCGGGTGCCGGCTCGGGCGTCTCGCACATCCCGGTCGGATTCGCGGCGGTTCGGACGGCGATACCGGAACCTGCCGCACACGACGATCCGTTCACCTGGGCGAGGATGTCCCGCACCGGAATACCGAAGCTGAGCACACCACCGGCGGCGACCGCCTGCGTGCAGCCCGCGGCATCGGCCACCGTGGACCCACTGGTGATGCCCAGCGCGCGCGTGCCGGTGATGATCGCACCGCCGCTGTCGCCGGCGAGGGTGCACGCGTCGTGGGTGAAGCCGTGCACGCTCCACGACTCCCCACTGTTCCCGAACAGATCGGTGGTGTAGGCGGCGGCCTGTACCGTCCCGCACGTGTAGCCGGACCTCTGTCCGGACTTGCACACCGGCGCGCCCGCCACCGGGACTGCGGTGCCGGTGATCGTGAGTACGTCGCCGTCGGCACCGCGGACCGTGGGTTTGCCCAGACCACCGGCCGCCGCTTCCGGCGTCAGCCGGATCACCGAGTAGTCGAGTCCTCCGCCCGCGCTTCCGATACCGGACCTCGCGAATTCGCCGACCCGGGGACTGTTCGGGATGTCGGTTCGGTTGGGCGCGTACACCGCTGCGGCGTTCGCCGTTCCGGCGGTTGCCCGGCTCGGATCGCAGTGTCCCGCGCTGAGCGCCAGCGGGGTACCGGCGCTGTCCGCGGCGGTGAACCCGAACGAGCACACCATGAAGGACCGTGCGGTTGCGATCGGCTCGACAGTGGTGATGTACGCGTCACCACCGATCGGGTCGGTGCCTGACGCGACCTCGAACCGGGGCACCGACATCGGCGTATTCGACCGCCGATTCGGTTGGACCGGCGTCCCTTCCGGGGCGTCGATCGGAGAGGGGACGAACTCGGCGCGGTAGCCGGCCGCAACGACCCGCGCCGCGGCCTCGGGTGACGTGACCGCCACGGTCGGCACGCCGTCCAGGTCGAGTCGCGCACCACCGAAGGCGCCGGGGTCGACTCGGCGCAGGTCGCTGGCGTATCCGGCCACCTGCTGCGCCGCGTCCGCCCGCTCCAGGTATTCCTGCGGGGTCAGATGCAGATCACGCTGGATGGCCGCGACGAGGCCGGCGGGGAGTCGGTCCGCCGACGGTGCCGCCTGCCCGGTACCGGGCAACGACAACGCGGCCAGCGCAACTGCGGTACCGACGGTCGCGGCGCAGCGCGCCGACTTCTTGCGCATATCTTTCCCCTGAAGGGTGTCGTCCTTTTCGTCACCGCACCCGTGTGGGTGACTCGCCGCAGCCGAGCGGCAGAAGCAAAACATATGTCAAACGGACCGGTCCGAACCCCGGTTCCCCACGATCCGTCCACCGCAACGACGCCCTCGAAACTGTCAACGCGGCGGTTCGCAACCCGGCACACTTGACCGGTGCAGTGCTGTCGAAGCGAGCGGGCGCGCACTCGGCGCTCTACCATTCGATAGCCCCGCGATCGGCGAGGCCCACTCCAGGCGAGCACGCACACGATGCTCGAACCGGTACTGCACTGCCAAAAGTCGCAAGCAAGGAGTCTCATGAACCACGAACTCGGAGATCAGGCGGCCACCTCGACCGTCAGGGGCGACGTAGTGTTCATCGGCAGCTCCGCCGCCCTGGACGAGGCCCGCGAGCTGGCCCGCGAGCTCGGCTACGGCCGCCGCGACGTGGCCGAGGGACAACTCGACTACGCGGTGGTCGACGACGACGTCCTCGACGGGATCTGCACCGCCGCCGAAGCCGGCCTGCTGGTTCAGGTCCGCGCTCTCGAGGTGCCGGTACTGACCGTGCACGACGCCCGCACCCGTTTCCGCACCGCCCCGGAGTCCCTCTCGCTCACGTGAGGTTCCTCTCAGCTCACCCATGGTCTTTTCACAGGTTGCGGTGCTAGAAAAATAAACATGTCTTGGTTGTGGATCGCGCTGGGGGCGTGGATCATCGTCGCCCTCGGAGCGGCGGTGCTGATCGGTCGCAGTATTCGGCGCGCCGACCGCGAAGAGCTCGGATCCACACTCGACTGGAATCCGGCGGGGCTCGAGTCCCAGGACGCCCCCCACCCGCGCGACTGACGCCCACGCAGCACCCGCCTTCCGGACGCTTCGACCCACAATCCCGCCACCCCTCGCGATGACACCGCCGCCCAGGCCGGTCATCCGCGGCCGGGGCACAGCGCAGATCGACGCAAAGTAGAACGCGGACAATCCGTTCCCGCGGTCGTCCGGCGTGTTCACCCGGAACGACCACGGTCCCGCGCATCTCTCCGAGACCGAATTTCCGTCGATTCCGCGCGGGAGAACACCCGCTTTGTCCGAAGACGACGGCGGGCAACCGGACGAATCCACCGACACTTCCGACAAACACCCAAAAATGCCCATCTACCTGAACGTTTGACAGGTAGCGCGGTCGCTGTCAATAACGTACAACTGACAACACATTCCGTGATCGACACCACATCCCCAGCCCGATTCTCCGGGCCTACAACGACCGAAGGGCGAACTGTATGCCGCTCCCCATGTCACCGGCCGATTCCGTTTTCCTCCACGGTGAGTCTCGGGAGCATCCCATGCACGTCGGCGGACTCGTCCTGCTGCAGCCACCGGACGGCGCCGATGCCCACGACGTCCGCGAGATGCTCGACACGGCGATCGCCCGCAACCAGGTCACTCCGCTGCTCGGGAAGCGCCCTCGGCGATCGATTTCGTCACTCGGACAGTGGAGTTGGGAAACCGACACCCAGTTCGACATCGGACACCACATCCGGCACGACGCCCTCGCCCAGCCCGGCGGGATGCGCGAGTTGTCCGCGCTGGTGTCTCGACTGCACAGCACGCTGCTGGACCGCAACCGCCCCCTCTGGGAGATGCACCTCATCGAGGGCCTCTCCAACGGTCGCTACGCGGTCTACACCAAGATCCACCACAGTGTCGCCGACGGCGTCAGCGCGATGCGCCTGCTGCGCCGCTCGCTGAGCATCGACTCCGAGAAGCGGGACATGCCGGCCCCATGGGAACCCCGGGGCCACACCGAGCGTCCCGCCGTCGACAGTGGATTGCTCGACCTGCCCCTGTCCGCCGTGCGCACCGCTGTCGACGTCGTGGGGGAAGCCACCGGGCTGGTCCCCGCGGTGACCGATTCGGTACTGCGCGCCCTCCGGAACCAGGGTGGGCCTGTGTCGTTCGCAGCCCCGCACTCGGTCTTCAACGTGCCGATCACCGGAGCCCGCCAATTCGCCGCCCGCAGTTGGTCACTCGACCGGTTGCGCATGGTCGCCAAGTACGCCGACGCCACGATCAACGACGTCGTGCTGGCGATGTGCTCCGGTGCTCTGCGCAGCTACCTCGCGGAGGACGGAGCCCTCCCCGACCGTTCGCTGGTCGCGATGGTGCCCGTGTCGCTGCGCGGCGAACGGGACCAGCCGCAGCAGATCGGGACCTCGGGCGACCAGAGCGGCAACCGGATCGGCACCCTCATGTGCAATCTCGGGACCGACCTCACCGACCCCGCCGAGCGACTCGGCCGGATCCACACGTCCATGGCCGAGGGCAAAGCCGCACTGAGCAGCATGAGCACCGCGCAGATCCTAGCGACGGCCGCGCTCGGATCCGCGCCGCTGGCGCTCGACATGCTGCTGGGACACCACGGACCGGTGCGACCGCCCTACAACCTCGTCATCTCCAACGTCCCGGGGCCGAATGTCCCGTTGTACTGGAACGGCGCGCGGCTCGAGGCGCTCTACCCGCTCTCGCTCCCGCTCGACGGCCAGGCCCTCAACATCACCTGCACCAGTACCGACGACGCGATCGCGTTCGGCCTCACCGGTTGCCGTCGCGCGATGCCGCAGCTGGGGCGGATCCTCGGCGGTCTCGACGCCGAACTGGACGCCCTCGAGACCGCCGTCGGGATCTGAGCCGGGCAACCGCCCGTCACGCCTCGAAGGGGATCACGTTGCCGGCCGCGTCGCGGGCCCCGATGTCGGCCTCGATCGCCTCGGCCAGGTCGGTGACCGTCGCCCACGTACGGGGTGGTTCGTCGTCGAGGTTGCCTATCGTCAACCAGGACTCGGTGTCGCGATAGCGGACCAGACCTCGGCCCTCGGCGTCGAGCGTGACGTCGAGGGCTCCGGACACCGTCCCTTCCTCTTCGGTCATGACGGCGGCCTGCACGGGGATCGCGACGATGTCGTTTATCCGGCCCCTCCTTGACGGACACAGTCGTCGACGGCGGTCCGCAGGGCGGCCTGCTCGGCGGAGTCGACAGCTAGGCCGTACTTTACCTTCACCTGGAGGTATCGATCGACGTACGTGCACCGGAACTTCCCGGGCGGCAGGTAGTTCGCCGCGTCCTGGTCACCCTTCGACCGATTGGCCGACGGATCCGCCGCCACGAGATTGACTGCGTCGTTGGCGATGTTGCGGCGGGTGGCCTCGTCCAGTTTGGAGGCCCCCGAGCGCCACGCCTCCGCCAGGGGGACGATGTGCTCCGCGTCGACCTCCGACGAGGCCGTCATCCACTTGTACGGCTTCAACTCGCCGGTCTTCCGGTCGATGAAGCCGTACTCGTCCTGCCAGCCGCCGCCGGAACCGACTGTCAGCGCACATGTTTTCGGATCCAGTTGCACGGGGCCGACCGCGTCGCGCAGCATCATCACGTCGCGCGTCGTGCACCGGCTGTACTGCGCGAACTCGGCACCGAATCCGTGTTCGGGTGTGTTCTGATCCCAGTGCGGGAACTGCTCACGGCTGTAGCCCGTCATCGGCAGTTCGGGTGCGACCGTCACCTGCGCGAGCAGGCCGGTGAGTTCACCCGCAGGAATCGTGTGCGGGGTGGAGCCGGAATCCTGCCCACCGTCGGTCCCCAGCCACTCGTCGACGAGGACGTAACCGATCGCCATGAGCACGGCGATACATACCGACCCGAACACGGCCAGAACTCGACGCATCGAACCCTCATCTCTCGCACATACGTTCGCAGCGAGCGAATACTATCCGGTCCGAAAAATCACCCTTCGGTGGGTTACCACACACCGGAATTCGGCCTCGCGGGCTCCACCACCCGGACGTACAGTCCGAATCGGGCAGATCGTCCGACCGCCCGAGTGTCAGCGTCAGGAGTTCGATGTCCCCCACCATGCAGTACGTCACCCTCCCCGGGACCGACCTCGTCGTGTCGACGGTGTCCCTCGGCTGCAACAACTTCGGTTCGCGGATCGACGAGGCGGAGTCCCGCGCCGTGGTCGACGCCGCATTCGAGCAGGGGATCACCTTCTTCGACACGGCCGACGTCTACTCCGCCGGGGAGTCGGAGAAGATCCTCGGCGCTGCACTCGACGGCCGCCGCGACCAGGCCGTCGTGGCAACGAAGTTCGGCGCACCCATGGGCGAGACCGACAAAGGTTCGTCGCCCGACTACGTCCGGCGCGCGTGCGATGCCAGCCTGCGCCGGCTGGGCGTCGACCACATCGACCTCTACTACCAGCACATGCCCGACCCGACCGTCCCGATCGAGGACACACTCGGCGCGCTTCACGAACTGGTGCAGGCCGGCAAGGTGCGGCACATCGCATGCTCCAACAGTTCGGCGCAGCAGATCGATCGGGCGGTCGAAACCGCGAGCGAGCGCGGGTTGCCACGCTTCGTGGCCGCGCAGATCGAGTGGAACCTCCTCGAGCGCAAGGTCGAAGCCGCGATCGTGCCGACCTGCGAACAGCGGGACCTCGCGGTGATCCCCTACTACCCGCTGGCCGCGGGCCTGCTCACCGGCAAGTACCGCCGGGGCAGCGACTTCCCCAAGGGCTCGCGCTTCGACAAGTCCGAGTACTTCGCGGCCACCGCCACCGACGACGCCCTCACCCGCGTCGAGGAACTGCTGACGCTCGCGAGCAAGCTCGACCGTCAGCTGTCCGAACTGGCGGTCGCGTGGCTCGACGCCAAGCCCCACGTCGCCTCCGTCCTGATCGGCTCGGCCACGCCCGCGCAGGTCGCCCGCAACACCACGCACCTGCGCCGCCCCCTCGACGAGGACGAACTGGCGATGATCGACGACTTCCTCGCCGGGCGCTGACGAAGAAACGGTGGGCCCGCACGAGCGGGCCCACCGTTTCGATCGAGAAGTTGGTCAGTCCTGCGCGAGCGGCGGCAGCGTGACGACCTGGCCGGCGTACGACAGGCCGGCACCGAAGCCGACCAGCAGCGCCAGCTCGCCCGGCTTCGCCTTGCCCGTGCGGATCACTTCCTCCATCGCCAGCGGAATCGAGGCCGCGGACGTGTTACCGGTCTCGGCGATGTCATCGGACACCGGAACGGTCTCGGGCAGCTTGATCTGGCGGGCGATGACCTCGTTGATGCGGCCGTTCGCCTGGTGCGGGATGAACGCACCCAGATCCTCGAGCGCGACACCGGCCCGCTCGGCGGCCTTCAACGCGATCTTGCCCACCTCGAAGGCGGCCCAGCGGAAGACCGTCGTGCCCTCCATCCTGATCCACGGACGCTGCGACGGGTCCTTCGTGTACGTGAGCCAGTCCGGCTCCTGGCGGATCGCGTCGGCCTGGGAGCCGTCCGAGCCCCACACGACCGGACCGATGCCCGGCGTCTCGCTCGGGCCGACGACGACCGCGCCGGCGCCGTCACCGAAGATGAACCGCACGGTGCGGTCCGTCGGCTCGGTGCTGTCGGTCATCCGCTCGACGCCGACGACGAGCACGTAGTCCTCCGTGCCGACGCGGACCATGTCCGAGGCGACGGACAGCGCGTAGCAGAAGCCCGCGCAGCCGGCCGTCAGGTCGAACGCGGCCGATCCGCCCGTGCCGAGCGCCTCGGCGACGAGCGAGGCGCACTGCGGCGTCTGGGCCGGGTAGGTGGACGTCGCGATGACGACGGCGCCGATCTGCTCGCCCTTGATGCCGCTCGCCTCGAGTGCCTTGCGGCCCGACGCGATGGCCATCGCCAGCACGGACTCGTCGTCGTTGGCGAAACGGCGGTTCTTGATGCCCGACCGCGTCTGGATCCACTCGTCGGTGGAGTCGATCGTCTGGCAGATCTCGTCGTTGCTCACGACCCGCTCCGGGCGGTAAACCCCCAACCCGAGGATGGCGGCCTGCCTGACCTCGGTGGAGTTCGAGATCTGCGCAACCATGTTTAGTCTCCTCTACAGCCAATATCCGGGAGCTCGCACGGCCCCCTCCCACCTCGACACGGTACTTCGCGAAGCGGACCTGCACTATCACTCGGGTATACCGATCTCCACCGCGCACGACGCCGTTCGCCGCGCCGGATCGGGCAGGACACCCGAGACATTTCACCCCCAACACCTCTCCCATTCCGATCCGGACAATTCCAGAAATGGCGGCAGCGCCATTGCATCAATGCCCGGATCCCCGTCGTCGAAATCAATCCTCCTGCTAGCGTGTAACGCGCTTACACGAATGATCAACCGGCTCAAATCTGGACATAAGACCAGGTAGATACCGATATCCACCACAGATGGAGACATCCGTGAGGCTGAACCGACCACACGCCGCAATCGCGTCTCTGATATGCGCGTCGGCGTCCTTCCTTGCGTTTTCCACCCCCGCAGGCGCCGATCCGAATTCGGTCAATCCGATTCCTGTGCTCAATGGCACGAACGGATTACCGGCCCTGCACGGACGCAGCCAAGTGGTCGCCCAGGCAACCGGGCTCCTGAGCGCGAACCGCACGCAGGACACCAACGTGCTCGGCACCGACCTGGGCATCATGTGGGACAACGGCAGCGGGCAGGTCCTCACGGCGTTCGGCGACACCGCGGGGCTCGGCATCCCGAATCTGCTGGCCGGCAGCCTCTGGTCGTGGCGCAGCAATGTCCTCTTCCGCAGCTCCGACCACAACCTCGCCGACGGCATGACCTTCGACAGCACGCCGCGCGACATCGTCGGCCAGTCGAAGGAACTCATGCCCAGCCCCAAGATCCCGTTCGTCGAGATCAGCCGCATCCCGACCGCGGGCGTCGCGGTCGACGGCGTGCAGTACATGAGCATGATGTCCGTCAAGGACTGGGGCGAGCCGGGCAGGTGGGACACCAACTACTCGGGCCTGGCGTTCTCGACCGACGACGGCGAGAACTGGATCGAGGCCACGGAGACCCGTCGCCCTCCGGACGGCGGTAACCGCAATTTCCAGATGGGCGCCTTCCTCCAGGCCGACGGATTCGTCTATCAGTACGGCACCCCCGCCGGGCGCGGTGGACTGGTCTACGTCGCGCGCGTGCCGAAGCAGAAGATCCGCGACCTCGGGGCGTACGAGTACTGGGACGGCGGGAAGTGGGTGCCGAAGAATCCCGACGTCGCGGCGCCGATCGTCTTCGGCGGCGTCGGCGAGATCTCGGTGCAGTACAACGACTTCCTGGGCCAGTACCTCATGCTGACGACCGACAACCGCAACTCCGTCGTCATGCGGCGCGCGCCCACGCCCACGGGGCCGTGGAGCGAACCCGAAGTGCTCATCGACGGCAACGAACTCCCCACGATGTACGGCGCGTACATGCACCCGTGGTCGTCCGGCCCCGACCTCTACTTCCTCACCACGGTGCACACCAACTACAACGTGCTACTGATGCACACGACGCTGCAGCGCTGACCCGACAGATCGGGCAAACCGGTCGGTTCGGTGGGTATGGTCGGCAGATGAGCAGCGATCCCACCTGGCACGATCTCCGTGGCCGCAACTTCGGTTCGGCCGGGCGGTCCATCGCCGGCACCATGCGAGCTACGGTCGGCGACACCACGTACGTCGAACGCTTCTGGCACGCGCCGCCGGGGCTCTGGCGGACGGAACGCGACGGGACGCCTCGAATCATCGAAGGCCCCGCTCGACGGTTCCACCGCACGCCGGACGGCGACATGGAACTGCAGCCCGACAACTCGCACACGATGTGGGGCGGCGGGCATCCGTCGCAGCTCACCGAGGCGTTTCGCATGTGGGAGATCGGTCAACACCACGAACCGCTGGTGGAACCTGAGGGTCCACCGTGCGACGTGTCGGTGGGCGGCCGCGACGGATGGCAAGTTCGGATCAGGGACCGGCGTATGGGGGCCACGGCCGACGTGACATTCGACGAGAAGACCGGCGTGGTGATTGCGTTGGAGCTTCTGGACGGCTCGATGCGGTTGGAACTACTCGACTTCGAGCTCGATGCGCAGGTCCCGGACGAGACGTTCACGTGGACGGGGCCGTACACCGAGCGCCCCGATGAGTGGCGCCTCCGGCAGGAGAAGCTGCAGCGGATGACGGACCTCGGGCTTCCCACACCGACTTACTGGCCCACGGGTTTTCGGGTCGAGTTGTCCAGCGGCGACCCGGATACGGGAACGGTCACGATGAACCTCGCCGTGGACGGCGGTGCGCAACTGACGCGCTGGCCGGCCGGGACGAAGTCGCCGCAGGAACTCGACTACGGCGGCTACCCGCACGAAGTCCGCTGGCAGGACCGCGGCTGGAAGTGGTGCCTGCGCAGCGGGATCCAACTGACGGACGACGAACTCGGCCGGTTCAAGGAGTCCATTCCGCACCAGGAACCGCCGGCCCCCGTCGAGGCACGTCCCGGCTCGGACCCGACCGGCGGACGGGGTGCACTCGTCGTCTTCAGCGACCGGATCAACGTCGCGTACGGCCAGTTCTATATCGCCGAACCCGGAGCGTTCGGCGAGGACATGGGGAACGGGTTCGCCGGGCAACGAAATGGCCTGTGCGGAACCGCCGAACCGGGCGTCGCGTGGTTCGTGACCGGCCTGCACACCGGCACCGTCGCGCTGACCGTCCAGGTCATGTCCGGCGCCCCCGATGAGGTCGGCGACTGGGAGGAAGCGGTCGAGGCGCCACTGACCGTCCGCCGCTCGGACGGTCTGGAACTGCAGGAGTGGGGCGGCGACATCGTGGGCGACGCCCTCCCACTCTCCCCCGGCACGTACCGCGTCCGATACTGCGCCACGGGCATGGACACCGGACACGACATGGACACCGGCGAGGGACCCGACCGATACCTCGTCACGATCTGGCCGGCCACACCCGAACCCGACGCGGTTGTCCGGCAGACATCGCAGAATGCCGCGTACTGGCACGGAGCCTGGAACTGACGACACGGAGCCGCTAGCGTCCCAAGCAAACGATTGGTTCATAGCGAGGAGACGACATGGAGCAGCAGACGAGCACCGACCCGCGCGGCGAGATTCAGGACCTGTTGGCCCGCATCGCACAGCTCGCCGACGACGGCACCGTCGAGGAATACCTCGAACACTTCACGGCCGACGCGATCTGGGAGTCGCAGCCGAACCCCGTGACCGGAATGGCCGCCCAGCTGCGCCAGGGCATCGCGCTGATCGAGGAGGGCGTGCGCGAGCGCCGCGCCGGCGGCGTCCAGGGTCCGGGCACGTCGAGCCGGCACGTCATCACGACCGTCTCCGTGTCGCTGGACTCGGAGTCGGAGGCGTCGTCGACGGCGTACTGGCTGTTCTTCCGCGACACCACCACCGAACCGCGACTGGCCGGCGTCGGCCGCTACGACGACACCCATCGTTGGGAGGACGGGCGCTGGAAGCTGGCGCACCGCCGGATCACCGTCGGCTGAGCCGACAATCCAACCCCGCCGCAAACGTGAGCTGAACAGCGGCGAGCACACCGGGCGCAGGATGTCGCCCGGCTATACCGTCGTGTCCATGGACGCACAGGACTGGGACGACCGGTATTCGCAGACCGACATGGTGTGGGGCACGCCGCCGAATCCGGTGGTGGTCGAGTTCGCGACGTCACTCCCCCCGGGCCGGGCGCTGGACCTCGCGTGCGGCGAGGGCCGCCACGCGCTGTGGCTCGCGACCCGCGGGTGGCGGACCACCGGGGTGGACTTCTCCTCGGTCGCGATCGAGAAGGCCCGGCGGGTCGCGACGCAGGCACCCCGATCGGTGCGCGAGCGCCTCGACTACGTGGTCGACGACATCACGGCGCCCGACGCCCTGACCGATCCGTCGGGCTATGACCTGGTTCTCATGATCTTCGTTCACCTCGAACGAACACAGCGCCGCGAACTTGTGAGCCGCATCATCGACGCGCTCGAACCCGAGGGAATCCTCATGATCCTCGGGCACGACACGATCAACCTCACCGAGGGCATCGGCGGCCCGCCGGACCCCGAAATCCTTTACACCCCCGAAGATTTGAAGGACGATCTGGACGGACGCCTCGACGTGACGGTGGCCGAAAGACGCTACCGGGACGTCGAAGGCGGCACCGCGATCGACGCACTCCTGGTCGCTCGCAGACCTGCCCTTGGCAGCTAACTTAATCGCGGGTAACATCGGCTAAGTTACCGACGAGTAGCTACTTGGGCGGTACTCGACGGAAAGACAGACCGCACCACGCAGTGCCACTTCAGGGAGAAAACATGGGCCACTACAAGAGCAATGTCCGAGACCTCGAGTTCAACCTCTTCGAGGTCCTGGGTCTGGACAAGCCGCTGAGTGAGGGCGTGTGGGGGGACCTCGACGCCGACACCGTCAAGGACATGCTGTCCGAGGTCGCGCGTCTGGCCGAGGGCCCGCTCGGTGAGGCCTTTGCCGACGCCGACCGCAACCCGCCCGTCTTCGACCCCGAGAAGCACGAGGCGACCCTGCCGGAGTCCTTCAAGAAGTCGTTCAAGGCGATGTGGGACGCCGAGTGGTACCGGATGGGCCTGAGCGAGGAGATCGGCGGCGTGCCGGTGCCCCGCACCATCGTGTGGGCCATCGCCGAGATGCTGCTGGGTGCGCAGCCCGCCGCCTTCATGTACCAGGCCGGACCCTCGTTCGCGAACGTGCTCTTCAACAACGGCACCGACGAGCAGAAGCAGTGGGCCGCAACCTGCGTCGAGCGCGGCTGGGGCGCCACGATGGTGTTGACGGAGCCGGATGCCGGTTCCGATGTCGGCGCCGGCCGCACCAAGGCCGTCAAGCAGGACGACGGCACGTGGCACATCGAGGGCGTGAAGCGCTTCATCACCTCCGCCACCTCGGACGACCTGTTCGAGAACATCTTCCACCTGGTCCTCGCCCGCCCCGAGGGCGCCGGCCCGGGC
Organism: Prescottella soli; assembly: GCF_040024445.1. Lineage (NCBI taxonomy): Bacteria > Bacillati > Actinomycetota > Actinomycetes > Mycobacteriales > Nocardiaceae > Rhodococcus > Rhodococcus (subgen. Prescottella) soli. Next base: position 3,757,037 of record NZ_CP157276.1, on the reverse strand, counting down.
ACCAAGGGCCTGTCGCTGTTCTTCGTCCCGAAGTTCCACTTCGACTTCGAGAAGAACGAGTTGGGCGAGCGCAACGGTGCTTTCGTCACCAACGTCGAGCACAAGATGGGCCTCAAGGCGTCCGCGACGTGTGAGCTCACCTTCGGTGGCCACGGCGTCCCGGCCGTCGGCTGGCTGGTCGGCGACGTCCACAACGGCATCGCGCAGATGTTCGACGTCATCGAGCACGCCCGCATGATGGTGGGCACCAAGGCCATCTCGACGCTGTCGACCGGCTACCTCAACGCGCTCGACTACGCCAAGCAGCGCGTCCAGGGCGCCGACCTGACGCAGATGACGGACAAGTCCGCGCCGCGCGTCACCATCACCCACCACCCCGACGTCCGTCGCAGCCTGGCGATGCAGAAGGCGTACGCCGAGGGCATGCGCAGCGTGTACCTGTACACCGCCGCACACCAGGATCCGGAGATGGCTCAGCTGGTGTCGGGCGCCGACCCTCAGCTGGCGGACCGCGTCAACGACCTGCTGCTGCCGATCGTCAAGGGCGTCGGCTCGGAGCGGGCCTACCAGTACCTGACGGAGAGCCTGCAGACCCTGGGCGGTTCGGGCTTCCTGCAGGACTACCCGATCGAGCAGTACATCCGCGACTCGAAGATCGACTCGCTGTACGAGGGCACCACTGCCATCCAGGCGCAGGACTTCTTCTTCCGCAAGATCGCCCGCGACCGCGGCGTCGCGCTGGCCCACGTGGCCGGCGAGGTCAAGAAGTTCATCGACAGCGAGGACGGCGACGGTCGCCTCAAGGCCGAGCGCGCGCTGCTCGCGACCGCCCTCGAGGACGTCCAGTCGATGGCCGCGGTCCTCACCGGACACCTCATGGGTGCGCAGGAGCAGCCCACCGAGCTGTACAAGGTGGGTCTCGGTTCGGTGCGCTTCCTGATGTCGGTCGGCGACCTGCTCATCGGCTGGCGGCTGCTGCAGCAGTCCGGGATCGCACTGAAGGCGCTCGACGCGGGTGCCTCGGACAAGGACAAGCCGTTCTACGAGGGCAAGGTCGCGACGGCATCGTTCTTCGCGAAGAACGTGCTGCCCGAGCTGACCGCGACCCGCACCATCCTGTCGCACCTCGACAACGACATCATGGAGCTGGACGAGGCGGCGTTCTGATCCGCTGAATCACGAAAGCGCCCGGCCGGGAACGTCGTTCCCGGCCGGGCGCTTTGCTGTCTGTGACGTTTCGGGTTTCACCCGAAGTGCCGTCGCAGGGCGTCGGCGACGACGGCCGCCACCTCGTCCGCCCGAGTTTCCGGGAGGCACGCGTATCCGCACACCAGTCCACGGGGGCCGTCGGGGCCGGCGACGAACGAGGACAGCGGCGGTACCGTGACGCCGCGGCGGCGCAGGGCAGCGGATATCGCACTGTCATCGGTGCCGTCGGGAAGCCGGACCACCAGATGCAGGCCCGCCTCGACGCCAGCCAACCCGACACCCGCGCAGTGCCGCCGGAGCGCGTCGACCAGCGCGGAACGGCGGGCGGAATAGGTGCGCGACGCCTTGGCCAGGTGGCGGGTCAGGGCGCCCGACTCGATGAACCGCGCCAACGCGAGAGCCGTTACCGCGCAGGCACTCTCACCACTGAACGCGAGCGCCTGGGCCACCGGATCCCGGAGATGTCGCGGCGGCAGCAGCCAGGCCAGCCGCAACGACGGCGTGACGACCTTGGATGCCGTGCCGATGTAGGCCACGCAATCACGCCCACCGTCCACGCTGCGCAGCGCCGGCAGCGCGGACACGTCGTACCGGAACTCGCCGTCGTAGTCGTCCTCGATCAGCAGGCCCCCCGATTCGACGGCCCACGCGACGAGGCCGGCCCGGCGGGACACGGGCAGCCGCGCACCGAGCGGATACTGGTGCGCCGGAGTGCAATACACGCCCGCGTCGGTCTCCCGCAGCGCTGCCGGGTCGAGTCCGTCCACGTCGACCGCGACGGGGCGGGGGCGGACTCCGGCCAGCTGGAGCACGCGCCGCGCCTCGACATAGCCGGGCTCCTCGAACGCGACGTCACGTCCGACGAGTCCCGCCGCCGCGGTGAGGGCGCGCAGGGCGGACGCCACACCCGGCACGATGACCAGTTCGTCCGGCTCCGTGACGATGCCGCGGGTGCGGCGCAGGTGTCCGGCCAGGGCGAGCCGAAGCTCCGCGTGCGCCTCGGGTCCCGACGAGGCGGGTACCGGTACCGCTGCGGCCGCGCGCCAGGCGCGGCGCCAGTCCGTGGTGGAGATCAGGGCCGTATCGGGATGGCCCGGGGTGAGATCCCACGTCCACGTCGGCGGCCTCTGCCCGGACGCGTGTGGCACCGCGGTGACCGCGGCGGTCGGCCGGACGTGCGAGGCGGCGCCCGCGGCTGCCGCGGAGTCCGCGCCGGCGGCGATCCGAGTGCCGGACCCGGGTCGCGCGACGACGTAGCCGGCGGCGCCGAGCTCGTCGTACGCCTCGACCACGGAGGTTCTGGCCACCCCGAGGTCCGCGGCCAGCATGCGCGTCGACGGGAGCGCATCGCCGGGACCCAACCGACCCACTCGGATCTGTTCGACGACGGCCTCCGCGATGCGGTGCCGCAGTGGCGACTCGCCCACAGGCAGCCGCAGGGTCAGGTTCAGTTCGGGGGAATGGCGGGCCACGCCGGCCAGAATAGTGGTCTACCAGTTGGAGGCCTTTCCGGACCTACTCGACAGTCCGGAAATCGCGGACGATTCCGTGCATGGACCGCATCCGGAGATACCCCGACCTTGCCCGCAGCCGTCGACTCGAACTCGACGCGGTGCTCGACGCCGCTGCCGTCGGCACCCTCGCCACGGTGGTGGACGGATTGCCCTGGGTCGTGCCGATGCTCTACGCCCGCCTCGGCGACGAGATCGTGTTGCACGGATCGACGGGTGCCGGCGCCCTGCGGCACGTCGCCGCCGGCGCGCCGGCCGCCTTCTCGGTCACGATGCTCGACGGGATCGTCGTGGCCGACACCCTTTTCGACTCCACGGCCAACTACCGCTCGGCCGTCGTACGGGGGAATCTCGGCGAGTTCGGCAGGGGCGAGGCGGTGCACGCCCTCGATCTGATGTCCGATTCGCTCATTCCCGGCCGCAGCTCGGAGGTGCGCACCCACACGAAGAAGGAACTCGCGGCGACCCTCGCGATGACCCTGCCCATCGAGCCCGGATGCTGGACAGTCAAGGTGCGCGACGCGCCGCCACCCGAACCGTCGGAGCAGTCCGGTGGATGGGCCGGCGTGGTCCCGCTGCGAACGGTCCCCGGCGAGCCGATACCCGCACCCTGGGTGCGCGAGGACATTCCCCAGCCCGAGTCCGTGCGGAGACTCGTGTGCGGGCGATGAGGGGGCGGACGTCCAGATTCCGGCGGTGAGCCCGGCGCGGATCGCCCGGTTGTGTTTGGCTTGACAATGTCGATCCCTGCCACGGAACCGAGGTTGGTGAGCCGCTGTGACCAGCATGGACGAGCAAATCGGGCGCTCCGGACACCCCGACCCACCGCCGGCCGTCGTCGCGAAGGGACTGACCCGCGGCGGCTCGCTGGGGCCGGTATTCGGACCGGTGAATCTGCGCATCCCGTTCGGGGGTCTGGCGGTGGTCCAGGGATTCGCCGGATCGGGGCGCACGTCGCTGCTGCTGACGCTGGGCGGACGGATGAGACCGTCGTCGGGGCAGCTGAGCGTGCTGGGACGGACCAAACCGGCGGCGATCCGCGCCGTGTCCGCGATCGCCGGGTTCGCGGGAATCGACACCATCTCCGAGTCGGTCACCGTGCGCGACCTCATCACGGAACAGATCCGGTGGGACGCAACGTGGTACCTGTTGATTCGCCGGGCCGGGCAGCGTGAACTCGAGCAGGTGTGCGCCCCCGTGTTCGGGGACCGGCCGCTGCCGAAACTCACCGACTACGTCAGCGATCTGGGCGAACTCGACAACCTCCTGCTGCGGATCGCCGTCGCGAACACGCAGGTGCCGCCGCTGCTGCTGATCGACGACCTCGAACAGGTTCGGGAGGAACACGATCGGGCGCTGCTCGTCGAACACCTGTCGTTGCTCGGGGCGCGGCAGACGGTGATCGCGTCCGCGGTCAATCCGCTGCCACCGAATTCGCCCGCCCACGAATTCCATTCGCTGCCCGAAGCCGAGGTGTAGTCATGCTCGCTGGGATGTCGCTCGGTACCGAACTCAAGCGATTCTCGCGCGGGCTGATGCCGCGCGTCGCGCTGGTGACCATCGTGCTGATGCCGCTGCTGTACGGCGCGCTGTACCTGTGGGCGTTCTGGGATCCGTTCGCGGCGACGGGCAAGATCCCGGTGGCCCTCGTCAACAGCGATCAGGGCACCGTCGTGGACGGCAAGCCGCTCGACGCCGGCGATCAGGTGGCGCAGGGGCTGAAGGATTCGGGGGGCCTCGACTTCCACGAGGTCACCGCGTACGAGGCGTCGACCGGCGTCGCGTCCGGACGGTACTACTTCTCCGTGACGCTGCCCGGCGACTTCAGCCGGTCCGTGGCCTCCCCCACCGGACCCGACCCGCAGAAGGCGCGAATCGTCTTCACCTACAACGACGCCAACAACTACCTCGGCACCGTCATCGGGCAGAACGCCGCGCAGCAGATCCTCAATATCGTCGGTGCGCAGATCGGCGAGCAGACGGTGAACCAGGTGCTGGTCGGGCTCGGCGCCGCCGGGGACGGGCTGCGCAGGGCCGCCGACGGCGCTGGACAACTCGCGACGGGCGCGCAGGCCGTCGATGCAGGGGCGCAACAACTCGCGGGCGGATCCCGCACTCTCGCCGACGGCCTGACCACCGCGCACACCGGGTCGACGGCGCTCGCGGACGGCACCACCCAGCTCTCCGGGGGTATCGATGCCGCCGCCGGTGGTGCGTCGGCACTCGCCGGTGGAATGGATCAACTCTCGGGTGCGACGGTCGCGCTCGGCGACGGCGCCGGACAGCTCAGCGCCGGTGTGAACCAGCTCGTCGACCGGGTGGCGGGAACGCTCGGACCCGCGCTCGACGCCGCGACCCTCGCCCAGCTGGGCCAGCTGCGGGACGGCGCCCAGCAGCTCGCGTTCCAGCTCGGCGACCCGTCGAGCCCCTACCGGTCCGGGATGGCGCAGGCCGCGGCCGGTTCCGGACAGCTGCGCGACGGGCTGTCCCAGCTGCAGTCCGGCGGACAGCAGGCCGCGTCCGGCGCCCACGCCCTCGACGACGGCCTGGCCCAGTTGTCCGGTGGCGGTGAGACCCTCGCGCAGGGCACGAGTCAACTGGCGGCCGGCACCACCCAGCTGAAGAACGGCTCCGGGGAACTCGCGTCGCAGCTGAAGCAGGGCAGCGAGCAGGTACCGAAGTGGGATCCGCAGCAGCGCACCGTCGTCGCGCAGACCGTGTCCGCGCCCGTAGCGCTGGACCAGCACCACGAGAACCCCGCCAAGACGTTCGGCACCGGATTCGCCCCGTTCTTCCTGCCGCTGGCGCTGTTCGTCGGCGGCATCATCACGTGGATGCTGTTGCGGCCCATCCAGAACAGGCCGATCTCGACGGAACTCGGCGCGCTGCGGGTGGTGCTCGCGTCGTACTGGCCGGCGGCGCTGATCGCGGTCGCGCAGGTGCTGGTGATGTACGTCGTGGTGCACTTCGGCGTCGGGCTGGTGCCGGTCTACGTGTTCGTCACCATCGCGTTCCTGGGCCTCGTCGCCCTCACCTACATGGCTCTGATCCAGGCCTTCAACGCGATCTTCGGACCCGCCGTCGGACGCGTCGTCACGCTCGCCTTCCTGATGCTGCAACTGGTGTCCGCCGGCGGCATCTACCCCGTGGAGACCACGGCGAAACCGTTCCAGATCCTGCACCCGTTCGACCCGATGACCTATGCCGTCAACGGGTTACGACAGCTCACCGTCGGCGGTATCGACTCCCGGCTGTGGGTGTCGATCGCGGTCCTGCTCGGGCTGCTGCTGGCGTCGCTGGCCGCGAGCGCGCTGTCGGTGCGGCGCGATCGGACGTGGACGCTGATGCGACTGCACCCGCCGATCGAGGTGTGAGCGGGTCAGCGTCCCCCACCCGCGGGCGCCGACGTCGCGTTCGACGGCGCCGAAGAGGGCTCGTTCGACACGCACTTCACGATCGGCACCGGGTCGTACTTCACCGTGCGGGTGTGCCGCGAGACCTCGCCGCCGGAGTTCGCATCGGTGATGATCCGCGTGTCGCTGACCGTGAATCCCGGTGCGCCGCCGGACGCCACGCAGTGCGGGCCGGCCGGCAGCGTGATCGTGTCCGGTGAGGTCTGGTTGGTCCGGTTGCCCGTCACCGACTGCACGTCGACGGTCTTGGTGCCCCAGATGCGGACGGTGATGTTCGAACTGGTGCCGATCGTCTGGATCATGACACCGGTCTTGGAGGGGTTGCGGAACTTCAGGTCGATCGCGCCTTCGAACACCGTCGCCTCGCGCGCCGCCGGGTAGCGCGAGATGTAGTAGCTGTGCTCGGTGTGGTCGACGTCCTCCATGCCCGCGAAGTACGTGGCGTTGTAGAGGGTGGTCGCGAGCTGGCTGATGCCGCCGCCGACGGCCTTGTCGGGGCGCCCGTTGTTGATGATGCCCGAGTCGACATAGCCCTGCGCCGAGCCGCGAGGACCGGTCTGGGCATCGAACGAGAACGTCTCTCCCGGCTTGACGATGGCGCCGTTGATGGCGCTCGCCGCGAGCCGGATGTTCACGCCCGACGCGTATTCGAAGCCGCCGGTAGTGAATTCGCCGATCACCTCGCGGATGCCGAGCGCGTTGGCGCCCTCGGTGGTGAGCGCGGGCTGGGCGGGTTCGTAGATCGCCGGGGTGGTGCGCTGGCCGGGCGCGGCCAGCAGCGCCGGCAGGGGCTCGAGCGTCTTGGGCCACTGGACCATGTCGCCCATCACCGACGGAACCACCTGCGGCGAACCGCCCGACAGGGTGATCTGCGCGTCCTTGGGCTTGATCTCGGTGCTCGCCAGCTGCGGCGCCAGGACAGCGGTCGCGGCCTCGGCGTTGTACTGCGGCGACAGTCCGCCGGCGCCGTCGGGCACGAACGTCAGCACCTTGCCGACCTGGTCGCGGGGCAGCATCGCGACCGCCCCGTCCTTGCCGGTCACCACGACGTCGGTGGCCACGGCAGGGGTCGCGACGTCGCGGACCGCGGTATCGACACCGGCCTGCGTGACCGTGACGTCGACCGTGTCCACCGGCAGGTCGACGGTGGTGCCGAACGCCCACTCGCCGACGAACGTGTTCTTGGCGGCGTCCACCTCCAGGCTCTGCCCCGGCAGCGGCGCCACCGGGACCACCCGGGCACCCTCGAACAGGACGTTGCCCTCACGCGGCGCGCGATCGGTCTCCTGCTGGACCCCGCCCATCGCCGACGTCAGCGCGGCGTCGTCGACGGTGGACACCACGCCGATCTCGTGGTCGGCGAACAGCGAGGCCAGCCTGGTGAACGGGTTGATCGGTTGCTCGCCCGCCCGGTCGACGGTGGCCGCCCAGTCGACGCCGACACCGGCCTGGGCCGGCACGAGCTCGCTGTCGGTGCTGCCGGCACGCACCGGCACCGGACGGTCGACCCGCGGCCCGAGCGCGGCACGCAGCGTCTCCTCCGCCGCGGCCGAGCTCTGACCGCCGATGTCCACCCCGGCAACGGTGACGCCGCGCGGCACCCGATCGGCCGAAACCACCCAGTCCACCGCGTACGCGATCGCGCCGACCGCGGCGACGCCGCCGGCCACGGCGGCGTACTTCACCCATCGACGCGGCGGAGCGGCGTCGGCCTGCTCCGGCGCGGGCGGCTGCTCCGCTTCGGGTTCCGGCTCGGGCGTGGGATCCGGCGCCGAATCCTGCTCGGGATCCGGCATCGTCGGGAACACCTCGGTGGGAGCTTCGGAGGCGGCGTCGGCCCCGGAAGGAACCGAAGGAACCGAGGCAACCGGCGGAACCGCTGGATCCGACGGGACCACCGGCATGATCTCGGTCGGATTCTCGTCCGGTTCCGGACCATTCATGCGGTTTTCCTGGTCCTTGGCGCCGTCGCGCTCGTCGCTCATGAAGTGGGCTCCTGCCGAATCGACACCGTGCGGGGCCGTTGCGTTGCGTATTCGTTCCCGTTCAGCGTAGACGGGACGCTGGAAACGACCACTCGGGATTCCCGCCCGCGGCACCACACGCACCGCCACAGCCGACCCGGAAACGTAGAGCGGCCCCGTGTAGTTGCCAGGTCGGGGGTCAGGCAACAACACGGGGCCGACTGGAATATCGCCCCTACGCGAGAGGCGTTACATCACTGATCCGGCAGACGTCCGGATCCGTCCGTTCCGCCGCGGCCTCAGACCTCGACGATCGCGGTGACGCCCTGGCCGCCGGCCGCGCAGATCGAGATCAGACCGCGGCCCGAGCCCTTCTCTGCCAGCATCTTCGCGAGCGAGGCGACGATCCGGCCGCCGGTGGCCGCGAAGGGGTGACCGGCCGCGAGGGACGAGCCGTTGACGTTGAGCTTGGATCGGTCGATCGAGCCGAGCGCGCCGTCCAGACCCAGACGCTCCTTGCAGTACTCGTCGGACTCGAACGCCTGCAGCGTCGCGAGGACGACCGACGCGAACGCCTCGTGGATCTCGTAGAAGTCGAAATCCTGCAGAGTCAGACCGTTGCGGGCCAGCAGCCGCGGGATCGCATACGTCGGGGCCATCAGCAGGCCGTCGCCGCCGTGGACGTAGTCGACGGCCGCGGTCTCCGAGTCCACCAGGTGCGCCAGCACCGGCAGATTGCGCTCGGCCGCCCACTCGTCGGTGGACAGCAGCACCGCGGACGCGCCGTCGGTGAGCGGGGTCGAGTTGCCCGCAGTCATCGTCGCGTCGCCGAGCTTGGTGCCGAACACCGGCTTGAGCTTCGCGAGCTTCTCGACCGTGGAATCGGGACGCAGGTTGTCGTCGCGGGTCAGGCCCAGGAACGGGGTGACCAGGTCGTCGAAGAAGCCGCGGTCGTAGGCGGCGGCCATGTTGCGGTGGCTCGCGGCGGCCAGCTCGTCCTGGTCCTCGCGGCGGACGCCGAACTCCTTCGCGGTGATCGCCGCGTGGTCGCCCATCGACAGCCCGGTCCGCGGCTCCCCGTTGCGCGGGATCTCGATGCCGAGCATCGACGGCCGCACCTGGCCGAGCAGCTTGACGCGGTCCGCGGCGGAGCGGGCCCGGTTCATCGACAGCAGGAACTCGCGCAGCTCGTCGTTGACGCCGATCGGGGCGTCGGACGTGGTGTCGACGCCGCCGCCGACACCCGCGTCGATGCGACCGGACGCGATGGCGTCCCCGACCGCGACGATCGACTGCAAGCCGGTGCCGCACGCCTGCTGCAGGTCGAACGCCGGGGTGTAGGGGCTCAGCGCGCTGCCGAGCACGCACTCGCGCATGAGGTTGAAGTCGCGGCTGTGCTTGAGCACCGCGCCGCCGGCCACCATTCCGAGCCGCTCGCCCTGCAGGCCGAAGCGGCTCACCAGCCCGTCGAGCGTCGCGGTGAACATGTCCTGGTTGGACGCGCGCGCGTAGGCCCGGTCCGAGCGTGCGAACGGAATGCGGTTGCCGCCGACGATGGCGACGGGGCGAAGCTGCCGACCGCCGGACTTGGGTGCGGGTGCCGGCTTCTGGCTGCGGTTACTGGCTCTGCTTGTCACGTCGGTCTCCAGGAGAAGGGGCGGGTATGCGATCAGCTACTGCACTCGACAGGGTCGTTCACACTCGACATTGAACTTACTCCAGAGTAAGTTCAATGTCGATACCGCACCTGGTGTAGCGGGTGCCCGATCAGCGACAGTGCAAGACAACACGACAAGGAAGGTGGACCGTGGCAGCCAGCAAGGGCGCTCCCGACCTCTACTCCCAGTTCCTCTCGTCCGCGCCGGGCGCATTCATCGCCAAGCAGGCCGGGCTGCCCCAGCCCGAGAAGCTGCGCCGCTACAAGGCCGGCGAACCGCCGCTCGCCGGCCCGATCCTCATCGGCGGCAAGGGCCGGCTCGTCGAACCCGTCCGTGAGCTGCTGTCGGACTACCCGGCCGCGCAGCCGCACGACGACCGCTACGGCGCACTCGTGTTCGACGCGACCGGCATCGGCCAGGTCACCGAGCTGGTGCAGCTGTTCGAGTTCTTCCAGCCCGTCATCCGCAACCTCGCCTCGTGCGCCCGCGTCGTCGTGCTCGGCACCACGCCCGAGCTGACGTCCGGCGTCGACGAGCAGATCGCCCAGCGCGCGCTCGAGGGCTTCACCCGCAGCGTCGGCAAGGAGATCAAGCGCGGCTCCACCGCCCAGCTGGTCTACGTCTCTCCCGACGCCGCGCCGGGTCTGTCCGGGCTCGAGTCGACGCTGCGCTTCCTGCTGTCGGCGAAGTCCGCGTTCGTCGACGCGCAGGTCATCCGCGTCGGCGCCGACGACTCCGTCGCCCCCGCCAGCTGGGACCGCCCGCTCGAAGGCAAGGTCGCCGTCGTCACCGGCGCCGCCCGCGGCATCGGTGCCACCATCGCCGAGGTGCTCTCCCGCGACGGCGCGCACGTCGTGTGCGCCGACATCCCGGCCGCCGGCCAGGCGCTGTCCGAGACCGCGAACAAGGTCGGCGGCACGTCGCTGGCCCTCGACGTCACCGCGGCCGACGCGGCCGACAAGCTTGCCGAGCACCTCACCGAGCGCCACGGCGGCGTCGACATCATCGTCCACAACGCCGGCATCACCCGCGACAAGACCCTCGCCAACATGGACGAGGCCCGCTGGAACAGCGTCCTGGGCGTCAATCTCCTTGCCCCGCAGAAGATCACCGAGGCACTCGTCGCCAAGGGCGTGCTGCGCGAGGGCGGCCGCGTGATCGACGTGTCGTCCATCGCCGGCATCGCCGGCAACCGCGGCCAGACCAACTACGGCACCTCGAAGGCCGGCGTCATCGGCCTGGTCCAGGCCACCGCGCCGGTCCTGGCGGAGAAGAAGATCACCATCAACGCCGTCGCGCCGGGCTTCATCGAGACCGCGATGACCGCGGCCATCCCGTTCGCGACCCGCGAGGCCGGACGCCGTATGAGCTCGCTGCTGCAGGGCGGCCAGACCGTGGACGTCGCCGAGCTGGTGTCGTACTTCGCGAGCCCGGCATCCAACGCCGTGACCGGGCAGATCGTCCGGGTGTGCGGCCAGTCGCTGCTGGGGGCGTGATGACCGGCCGCAAGGGCACGCTCGTGCAGCTGCGCGAGCAGCCCGGCACCCTCGACAACTACGCCCGCGCGGCGTTCGGCGCGTTGCCGTTCGCGAAGCCGGCCGGCCGCCGGAGTCTCCCGAAGGAGACGCTCGCGCTGTCGGGCCTGCGCGTCGACCACGACAACCTGGCCGCGTACGCGAAGGTGTGCGGGCTGCGGTTCGGCGACACGCTGCCGGTCACGTACCCGTTCACGCTGGTGTTCCCGACCGTGATGCGGCTGCTCACCTCGCGCGAGTTTCCGTTCCCGGCAATCGGTTCGGTGCACACCGACAACGTGATCGAGCAGCTGCGCCCGATCTCGGTGAGCGAGCCGCTGGACCTGAGGGTCCGCGCCGAGAACCTGCGTCCGCACACCAAGGGCACGCAGGTGGACTTCGTCAGCGAGGTCTCGGTGGGCCGTGAGCTCGTGTGGCGTCAGGTCAGCTCGTTCCTCAAGATGCACCCGACGGGCGCACCGAAGGAACCCAAGGCCGAGTACCGGGAAGAGGTGCCGCCCCCGCCCACCCGCACCCTGCGGGTGGACCAGAAGGCCATCAGCCGGTACGCGGCGGTGTCCGGCGACCGCAACCCGATCCACGTCTCGTCGCTCGGCGCCAAGGCATTCGGGTTCCCGGGGACGATCGCGCACGGCATGTGGAGCGCCGCGGCCGCGCTCGCACCGCTCGAGGGACGCCTGTCCGGTTCGGTCACCTACAGCGTGCGGTTCGGCAAGCCGATCGTCCTGCCGGCGACGGTGAACCTGTACGCCGACCAGACCCCGGACGGGTGGGATCTGGCGCTGAAGCATCCGAAGAAGGGCTACCCGCACCTCACCGCGACGGTGCGGTAGTCCGCGTCGGGGCGCGGCGGGCGGATCCGCCCGCCGCGCCCCCGCGTCATCTCTCGCGCGCCGCCAATTCCTGTCGCAGACGCGCATTCTCGGCTTCGAGTTCCGATTTGGCCGCCTCGAGCTCGAGGATCTGCCGGATCCCGGTGAGATTGACACCGGCCTCCACCAGCTCGGACACCCGCGACAGCCGGTAGAGGTCCTCCTCGCTGTAGCGCCGCGTGCCGCCGCCGGTGCGCGACGGCGTGATCAGGCCACGGCGCTCGTACAGCCGCAGGGTCTGCGGACCTATCCCGGTCAGCTCGGAGGTGACCGAGATTCCGTAGACTCCGCGGGTGGAGCGGGGCGGAGACTGTTGCGTCATCGTGGCCTTCATATCGCGTCGAGTTCGGTCGCGTGGGGATACGCGCAGACCGCTCGCCCCCACCCGCCGCCGTCACCAGCGGCTTCTCGCGAGCGTCTGCCGATGCCTCACCGTATCACCGACACCACATCGAATGTGTGTCGGCAGACGAAGATTCCCTGAGTACCCGCCGTTCGGCGGAGGACCGTTCGTCAGACGTCGCCCGGCGAACTCAGTTCGCCCAGTTTCATATCCGCGTCGATCCAGTTCCCGGTACGCCCGAGTTCGGCCATCGCGAGATCGAACGCGTCGACGAGCCACTCCTGCTCGACCGTGACGAGTAACTCGGGATCCGCGCCGGCGGAGTCCTGATAGAAGCGCACCATCCAGCGCGAACCGGCGGTCGTATCGCCCGACAGTCCCTCGACGACGTGATCCGTCGCCAGCAGGTAGCGGTTGTATTCGAAGTCCACACGGATCGCGTAGCCGGCACCCGTGTTCACCACGTTCGCGGGGCGGTGCGTCGCCGTGGCGAGCACCGTCAGGGCGTCCGCGTAGTTGTCGGCGTGTTCGCGGGTACGTGGCACTGCAGGTCACCTCTGTCCGGGTAGCCGCCGCAGGTGTTGCGGCGGCGGGACCACGGGACGCCGATCCCGCGCACGGGTTCGACGCCATCGCATTCCCATCGCAGACGTTACGCGGCGAACACCCCGACACGGACCGATCGGGCACTCGCCGATCATCCCCTCTCACCAGCAGCGGAGATGAAGTTCGGCAGGTAAGCGAATTTATCTGCTTCCGCGGATATAGATTTTGTTGTACGGTGCAGTGGTCAAAACTTCCCGATGCAAGAGAAGAAGAGTGAGACGGAGGAGTCAGGCCCGCCTGCATGGCGAGGGTCCGGACCACTCCACCCCACCGGTCTTCCGAGCTCGAGCGGTGAACCGAGAGGTTTCACCGACTGCGGGTGGGCCGTATCAGAGAAGAAAGGATGACCACACGTGAGTGCGCAACTTGCGGCCGACACCGGCCGCGGCGCGGCGACATGGTCGCTCAGCACCGAGGAACTCAAACACAGGCTCGACCGGATGTACGCCGGCATATCGGACACCCGATCAGCCGATCCCGAAACCAGCGCCGTCTGACGCGTCGGCGCGAGCGCCCCGCAGGGCGCCCCGACGCGGATCGACCCACGGACATTCACGAGGAGCATTCGATGACCGAGATCCGACCGACCCTCGCACCCCTGGCCGACACCTGGGAATGGCAGCAGCAGGGCAACTGCCAGGGCATGGACGAATCCACCTTCTTTCCCCCGACCGGGGAACGCGGCAACGCCCGGATGATGCGCGAACGGCGCGCCAAGGCGATCTGCGCGTCGTGCCCGGTCCGGACCACCTGCCTCGAGCACTCCCTCGCCGTGCCGGAACCGTTCGGCGTGTGGGGCGGCATCGGCGAGTCCGAGCGCGCAACCATGCTGCGCGGCCGCCGCGTCCGACAGCGTCGCGCAGCCTGACCGAACACCGAGGGCCCGGACGTCTTCCGTCCGGGCCCTCGGTGTTCGCTACGTCTTCTTGCCGGCTACTTCTTCTTGCCGCCGGCCAAGCCCCGCCACGCGAGCTTGTCGAGCAGTTCGACGGCCGCGTCGACGTCGATCTCGCCGCCGGCCACCCGGTCCGCGACGGCCTCGCCGGCGCCCACCAGCGCGACCGCCATGATCGAGAAGTCCGTGCCCGGCTCCGGCTCCTTGGTGCTCGACTCGAGCAGCTTGGCGGTCAGCTCGATCAACCGGTCACGGCTGCTGCCGACCTGCGACGCGAACGCCTGCTGACCGATCGCCTGCCGGTACAGCACCATCCACGAACTGCGGTTGTGGTCGACGAAACCGAGGAACCCGGTGAGCGCCGCACGCAACTGATCACGCGGCGGCAGATTGGGGTCGCCCGCGGGCGAGATGGCCTCGACGAACCGCAGCCCCTCACGGTGGATGCACGCGGCGAACAGCTCGTCCTTGGAGCCGTAGTACAGGTACAGCATCGGCTTGGAGATGTTCGCCTTCGCCGCGATAGCATCCATCGAGGCGTCGTGGAACCCGTTGTCGGAGAAGACCTCGACGGCGGCGTCGAGCATCTGCTGTTCGCGCACGGCCCTGGGCAGCCGCTTGGTGCCACCAGCCATAATTCCTCCAACCACGGGTAAGACTCGCTATCTTACTCGAAGGTAAGAAGATCAGCGTTCGATCACCATTGTGACCCAGCTCCTGCTCAGCAGGTCACAGCCCCCTTCGCGCGCGCCACCGTCAGGACCGACTGGTCGATCTGCGACTTCGACAGTCGGCCCGACGCGACCGCCTGTTCCAGGTGGTCGAGGACGCGCGGGACGTCGTTCGTGGTGAGCCACAGCGCCACCGTCGCCCCGGACGCGAGCGCCTGCTCGACCGCCTGCGCGATGTCGAACCGGTCGGTGATCGCCTTCATCCCGCTCAGGTCGTCGGTGAAGATCGGACCCGTGAACGGCGGGGCGCCGTAGCCGGTGCCCTCCCGCAGCAACGAGACGGCCTGCGGGCTCAGGCTCGCCGGCAGGTTGTCCGTCGTCAGCCCCGGGACGTTCAGATGTCCGAGCATCACCCCGACACCGGTGTCCACCAGCTCCCGGTACGGCACCAGGTCGGTCGTCTGCAGCTGGTCCAGCGGCGGCGTGGTGACGGCACCGGTGTGCGAGTCGCCCGACGCCGAGCCGTGGCCCGGGAAGTGCTTGAGCACCGGCAGGATTCCGGCGTCGCGCATGCCGCGTGCGTACGCGTCCGCGTAGGTCGTCACCACCTGCGGGTCGTTGGAGAACGACCGGTCGCCGATCACCGCGTCGTCGGGCTGGTTGCTCACGTCGACATCCGGCGCGAAGTTGACGGTGATCCCGAGCCGGTACAGCTCGCGTCCCCGCTCGAGTGCCATCTGGTAGGTCTGCTCCGGCGTCATGGTCTGCGCGACCACCCGGGCCGAGGGGTCCGGGCCGTACATCCCGGCGATGCGCGAGACCCGACCACCCTCCTCGTCGATCGTCACCATCAGCGGCACCGAACTGGCCTCGGTGACCTCGGCGACGCCACCGTCGGCGAGCATCGAGGCGTCGGTCCAGCTGCCGATGAAGATGCCACCGATCTGCTCCGACTCGACGACGTGCAGCGCGTCCGCGGTGCCGGTGACCCCGACCGTGAGCAGCTGCGCGAGCTTCTGCCGCTGGGTGAGCGAGTCGAGGAAGGCGGGCCCGCACACCGCCGAGCCGAACGGCGACGGCGCCTTGGGCGCACTCGACGTCTTCGACACCGGCTGTGACGTCGAGGGCGACGACGGGGACTCGGTCGGGGCGGTGTCGGTGCCGGTCCCGGACGAACACCCGACGGCCAGCCCGGCGCACAACGCGACGGCCAACGCATGTCGAATTCGCATATATCCGACCGTAGTCGACATCCGTTCGAGCCATTTCCCGAGCCGAGCGGTGCAGGTAATGGCAAGGTAATCTCAAGAACGGAAGCCGAAGACCGCCCCAGCCGGTCGACCCGGATTTCAGGAGGTCACAGTGCCTGCAGATCTCATGCTCATCGCCTACGACGGCTCCGACAACGCCAAGCGCGCGATCGAATACGCCGGCCGGTTCCTCGCCGCGAATCGCGCGGTGGTGGCCACCGCGTGGGAACCGATGGTCCGGCAAGCCGCCCGGATGTCCGGGCTGTCCGGCGTGATGCAGCCCGAATGGGTTCCCGACGAGGCGTCCGAGGACATCGCGCTGACCGACGCGAAGACGATCAACGACGAGGGCCTGGACCTGGCCCTGGCCGCGGGGCTCAACGCCGAGGGCCGGTGCTGCGAGTCCGCCACCGCGATCTGGGCGACCATCGTCGAGTGCGCGGACGAGTTGAACGCCGACATCATCGTCACCGGCACCCGCGGCACCACCGGGCTGCGGTCGCTGCTGCAGTCCAGCGTCGCCGACCACGTGCTGCGGCACAGCCACCGCCCGGTGCTGATCGTCCCGCCGGGCAAGTAGCGGCCCGAACCTCGAGGCGGCCATCCGCGGTGCCCCGACTATCGTCGGCAGCACCATGGACGGCTTCCTGCTCTCGCGCCCTGATCGCACTCTTCGCACCACCGGGACACGGGATCGATTCGACAGCGCGACCGCGGCGAGGGACGCGCTCGCGGCCGGACGCACCGGGCTGATCGTCGGCGCGCTGCCGTTCGATCCGGCCGCCGCGGCCGCGCTCACCGCACCCGAGACCGTGTCGTGGACGCCCGGCCCGTGGCGCCCGGCCGCGGTCACCGCACTGCCGCACGTTCGGGTCGAGCGCGAGATCCCCAGCACCGCAGAACATGTCGTGCGGGTGCGCGGACTCGTCGACCGCCTCGAGCACGGCGAGCTCGACAAGGTGGTCGCCGCGCGCGCGGTGCGACTGGTCGCCGACGCCCCGATCTCCCCCGAGGCGCTGGCCGCGCGCATGGTCCTGCGGCACGAGGCCGCCAACGGGTTCGCCGTCGACCTGACCGCCGCCGGCGACGGCTACGTCGGGCACACCCTCGTCGGCGCCAGCCCGGAGATCCTGCTCAGCCGACGCGGCACGACCGTCACGTGTCGTCCGCTCGCCGGATCGGCGCCGCGCCACACCGACCCGGACGCCGACCGCGCGGAGGGCGACCAGCTGCTCGCGTCGGCGAAGAACCTCGCCGAGCACGCGTTCGTCGTCGAGTGGATCCGCGACATCCTGGCGCCGCTGTGCACCGACCTGGACGTGCCGTCGACGCCGCAGCTGACCCGGACCGGCGAGCTGTGGCACCTGGCCACTCCCATCCGGGGCGAACTGCGCGACGCGACGCTCGGGTCGCTCGACCTCGCGACCCGGGTGCACCCGACACCGGCCGTCTGCGGCACCCCGACCGACCGCGCGCTCGACACGATCCGCGAGATCGAGGGCGACCGCCGCTTCTACGGCGGCGCGGTCGGCTGGTGCGACGCGGCCGGCGACGGCGACTGGGTGGTCGCGATCCGGTGCGCCGAGATCGACGCCGACGGCACCACCGCGCTCGCGTGGGCCGGTGGCGGAATCGTGGCGGCATCCGACCCCGCCGCCGAACTGGACGAGACGACCACGAAACTCGGCACGCTGCTCGGGGCACTCGGCGTGGACTCGCCCGCCGGCGCCGCGGCAGGTGATACCTTGACCCGGATATCGCGTACGCACGGGTAAGTACCCCGCGTACCCGGCAGCTCGACCATGGGAGATCCGAGATGGCGAAGTTCCTTGTCCCCGGCATTGCCAGCGCCGCGATCGGTGCAGTCGTCGGCGCGGGCGCGGTGCTCGGCGTCACGGCGGCGGCTCAGGACAACACGCTTCCCAACATCGACCGCTCCGGCAACGCCAACTCCTCGATCCTGAACCAGGTTGAATACGGCAGCCGCTGAGCCCCCTCGGATCGCGCGTCCACGCACCTCCCCCTCGTCCGGCGGACCCGCCGGTGAGGGGCCTTCAGTCGAACCCTCGACCGAACCACTGACCCGGCGCTGGCTGATCGGCGCCGGGTTCGTTGCGTTGGTCCTGTGCCTGCTGCAGTCGCCGGGCCTGATCGTCGCCGACACCAAGTACGACCTGACCCAGAACCCGATCGGGTTCCTCTCCCGCGCCGCCCACCAGTGGAGCAGCGTCGCGCCGCTCGGCCAGGTCCAGAACCAGGCCTACGGCTACTTCTTCCCGCACGGTGCGTTCTTCGCGTTCGGCGAGTTGCTGCACGTCCCGCCGTGGATCACCCAGCGCGTGTGGTGGGCGCTGCTGATCGTCGCCGGATTCTGGGGCGTCATCCGCGTCGCCGAGGCGCTCGGCATCGGCAGCCGCAGCTCCCGGATCGTCGCGGCCGTCGCGTTCGCGCTGTCGCCGCGCGTGCTCACCACGATCGGCTCGATCTCGTCCGAGTCGCTGCCGATGATGCTGGCGCCGTGGGTGCTGCTGCCGGTGATCCTCGCGACGTCCCCGACCTGGCGCGGCAATCGCAGCCTCGGCCGGCTCGCGGCGCAGTCGGCGCTGGCCGTCGCGCTCATGGGCGCCGTCAACGCCGTCGCCACCGGCGCCGCCTGCCTGGTCGCGGGACTGTGGTGGATGGCCCACCGCCCCAACCGGCGCTGGTGGGTGTTCACCGCGTGGTGGATCCCGTGCCTGCTGCTGGCGACGCTGTGGTGGATCGTCCCGCTGCTGCTGCTCGGCCGGGTGAGCCCGCCGTTCCTCGACTACATCGAGTCGTCCGGCGTCACGACCCAGTGGACGTCGCTGACCGAGGTGCTGCGCGGCACCGACAGCTGGACGCCGTTCGTCTCGCCCGAGCGGGTCGCGGGCACGGTGCTGGTCACGCAGCCCGTCGCCGTCGTGGCCACCGGACTGATCGCCGCCGCCGGGCTGGCCGGGCTGTGCATGCGGCGGATGCCCGCGAAGGGGCGGCTGACCCTGATCCTGCTGGTCGGCATCGCCGGGCTCGGCGCCGGCTACGTCGGCGAACTCGGCTCCCCGATCGCCGAGCAGGTCCGGGCGTTCCTCGACGGCACCGGCGCCCCGCTGCGCAACGTCCACAAGCTCGAGCCGCTGGTCCGGCTGCCGCTCGTCCTCGGCCTGGCACACCTGCTCGCGAAGGTGCCGCTGCCCGGCTCGGTGCCGCTGCGGCGCTGGCGCAGTGCCTTCGCACACCCCGAGCGCGAACCGATGGTCGCGGTCACGTCGCTGCTGCTGGTCGCGCTCACCCTCACGACGTCGCTCGCCTGGTCCGGCCGGCTCGCCCCGCGCGGCGCGTACGACGAGGTCCCGCAGTACTGGCACGACACCGCGCAGTGGCTGGCCGACAACGCCGCCGGGTCGGGCGACGGCGCGGACGCCGAACGCGCGCTGGTGGTGCCCGGCGCCCCGTTCGGCGCCCAGGTGTGGGGACTGACGCGCGACGAGCCGCTGCAGGCCCTCGCCTCGACCCCGTGGGCGGTCCGCGACGCCGTGCCCCTGGTCCCGCCCGGCGCGATCCGCGCGCTCGACTCGGTGCAGCGCCTCATCGCCGACGGCCGCCCGTCGGCGGGGCTCGCCGACACGCTGCTCGGGCAGGGCATCCGCTACGTCGTCGTGCGCAACGACCTCGACCCCGACACGTCGCGGTCGGCGCGCCCGATCCTGGTGCACCAGACTGTCGACGGCTCGCCCGGGTTCTCCAAGGTCGCGCAGTTCGGCGAGGACATCGCGCCCCCGGCCGCCGAGAACGTGGTCGTGGACGGCGACCTGCGCCCCGCCTACCCGGCGATCGAGATCTACCGGGTGACCTCGCCGAGCGGTCCGACGCCGCCCGCCGGGCCGTACACCGTGGACCTGGGTGCGGTGCCCGTCGTGCAGGGCGGACCCGAGTCGCTGCAACGGCTCGCCGAGAACGGCACGGTCACCGGCCCCGCGCTGCTCGCCACCGACGCGCGCCGGGCCGGGATCGACGTCGGCCCGGTCACCGTCACCGACACCCCCACCGACCGCGAGACCGACTTCGGCCAGGTCGACAACCACAGCTCCGCGCTGCGCAGCCCCGACGACCCGCGCCGCACCTACAACGCGGTCCCCGACTACCCGGTGCCGGACGCGCAGCTGGTCGAGGGCGAGTGGTCCGGCGCCTCGATCACCGTGTCCAGTTCGGCGTCGGACGCCACCCAGCTGGGCGGGACCGCGCCGGGCAGCGGCCCGGCCGCGACCGTCGACGGCGATCCCGCGACGGCGTGGCTCAGCAACGGTCTCGAGACCGCGCGCGGGCAGTGGCTGCGCGTGGACCTGGACACCCCCGTCACCCGCGGGATGCTGCACCTGACGACCAGCCCCGCCGCGTTCGGCCCGCCCGTGAAGTGGCTGCGCATCGAGACGCCGAACGGCTCGACGTCGGTGCGGATCGACAAGCCGGGCGAGCCGGTCGACGTGTCGCTGCCGTCGGGCACCACGCCGTGGCTGCGGATCCTCGCGACCTACACCGAGGACGGTTCACCGGGATTCCAGTTCGGGATCAGCGAGCTGTCGATCGACGACTACTCGTCGGGCAGCCGTGTGCCCGTGCCGATCGTGCACCGCACCGTCCTGCCCGCGACGCCCGAGGGCGCGCAGGTGCGCGGCTGGGATCTGGGCCAGGAGCTGCCCGGACGGTCGGGGTGCGCCGACGGCCCGGACCGCGTGCACTGCAGCAGCGCGCTGATCCTGCCGCCCGAGGAGCCGGGGGCCTTCACCCGCACCCTGTCGGTGCCCGACGCGACGGCCGTCACCCCGAAGCTGACACTGCGGCCCCGCCCCGGCGCGGCGCTCGACGCCCTCGTCGCCGACCCGGCTGCGGTCACGGCGAGCGGCGGGTCGGACGGCGTCGAGCTGCGGGGCACCGCCGGCGCCGCCGTCGACGGGGACGTCGCGACGTCGTGGACAGCGCCCGCGGAGACCGCGCAGGGCAAGGGCGGCATGCCGACCCTGACGATCAAGCTCCCACACCCGACCCTGGTCACCGGCCTGCACTTGACCCCGAGCCCCGGCAACCTGCCCGCCGCGCCGACACGTGTCGCCGTCAACCTCGGCAACGGCCCGCAGACCCGTGACCTCGACGACTCCGACGACGCGGCCCGCGCACCGCAGACGATCTCCCTCGAGCCGCACGTCACCGACACCATCGTGCTGTCGCTGGTGAAGTGGACCGACGTCCTCGACCGGACCGGGCTCGGCTTCCTGCAGCTGCAGCCCGCGGGCCTGTCGGAGGTCGTCGTGCTCGGGGCCGACGGCAAGCCCGTGCCCGGCACCGCGACCGGGCCCTCCGAGCGCACCGTGACGCTCGGGTGCGACGCCGGACCCACCATCGTGATCGGCGGGACGCCGGTGCGGATGTCGATCACCGCGACCACCCGGCAGTTGGCGTCGGGGCAGCCGGTGACCGCGACCCCGTGCACACCAGACCCCGTCCCGCTTCCCGCCGGCCGTCAGGACGTCGTCGTCGCGCCCGGCGCGGCGTTCACCGTCGACGGCCTGCAGCTGAACGCGACGCCCGCGCCCGCGGCCGCCTCCCCCACCTCGCCGGCCGTCGGCCGCTGGACCGAGAACCTCCGGGAACTCGACGTCACCGCATCCGCCACCGACCGGCTGCTGGTGGTGCCCGAGAGCACCAACGTCGGCTGGGTCGCGACGGCGCCGGACGGCACCGAACTGCGGCCCGTCGTGGTCGGCGGCTGGCAGCAGGGCTGGATCGTGCCCGCCGACACGGCCGGCACCGTCACCCTCACGTTCCCGTCGGATCGCTGGTACCGCGCCGGGCTCGCGTTCGGTCTGCTGCTGTTGATTCCGCTGGCGCTGCTGGCGCTGGTGTCACGGCGGCGCACTCCCGAACTCGGGCCGGCGCCGCGCCCGTGGCGGAGCGTCGTGGCCGCGGCCGTCGGGGTGACGGCCGTCGCGACGGTGGTCGCGGGACCGGTCGGCACGCTGGTCACGGTGCTCGTCGCGGCCGGTGCGCTGGGCCTGTCATGGTGGCGCGGACCGGCGTTCGCCGCCCGCTTCCTCGTCGGCACCGCCGGTGTCTCCGTCGCGATCGCGTCGGTGCTGCTGTCGACCGGTCCGTGGCGGGCCGTCGGCGGCTACGTCGGGCACTCGTTCCTGATTCAGCTGTTCGCGCTGCTCGGCGTCGTCTGCGTCGGGGTCGCGGCGCTGCCGCTGTCGCGCTCGCCGATGTGGCGGCGCTTCTCCCAGCGCTTGACGGCACGCCGGGCGGGTTCCTCGACGAGCGCGTAGCTGGCCGACGCCACCGCGATGCTCAGCACCGACGTGACGGCGAGGACGAACCAGAAGTTGCCGTTGAACGGGGCGATGCCGAACATCGGGAACACGATCGTCAGCACCGCCAGATGCCAGATGAACAGGCCGTAGGACCACCGTCCCACCGCGAGCGCGATGGGGCTCGCCAGAATGCGGTGCCGATGTCCGGCCAGCACCAGCGGCGCGAGCAGCGCGAAGCTCATCACCGCACCGAGCGCAATCTTGGTCGCGTACTGCCACGGCGCCGCCCGCACCAGCCCCTCCGGGCCGGCCAGCCACGTCGTCGACAGCGCGAACGCCACCACCGCGATCGCCGCCATCCACACCCGGTGCTCGGCGAGGCGGTGCACCCACGTCCCGCCGACCATCGCGAGCTCGGCCAGCAGCATGCCCGCCGCGAACCACGGGATGTAACCAGGCAGCCAGTTGTCGTGGTGGATACCGTCGGGCGCGGGCACCGGCAGGAACGCCCACGTCAGGCTCACCAGCGCCAGTCCCAGCAGCGCCGGGACCCGGAACCGGGCCGCCGAACCACGCAGACGCACCAGTGCCAGCGCGAGGATCGGCATCAGCAGGTAGAACGCCACCTCCACCGACAGCGACCACATCTGCGTCAGCCCCTCGGTGAGGGTCAACGGGACGAAGACCTGCACCAACGCCAGGTTCGCGGCCCACACCTTCCACCCGCCCGCGGCCGCGGGCAGGAACGCCAGCACCAGCACCACCACCACCCAGTAGGCGGGCAGGATGCGGGCGGCGCGGTTGAGCCAGTACCTGCCGATCGTCGGCGGCGCGCCCAGACCGCGGGCCGCCGCCGCGTGCGGGCGCCACAACAGGAAGCCCGACAGCGCGAAGAACACCGCCACCGCGAGGTCGAATCGACCCCAGACACGCCCGATCACCGGATCCCCGGTGGCGCCGGTCTGGAACGCCACGTGCGTCACCAGCACACCGAACGCCGCGAATCCGCGCATCCCCTCGAGTGCCGGTACGAACGCCCGGGGATTACCGACGGGAGCCGCCGTGGCGAGGTGTGAGCTGTTCATCGCCGTCAAGTGTGCCCGGGTCGTTGTGGAACCGAAAGAGCGACGTGAGCGATCGCTAACCCACGTGCTGCCGCAAATGGGACAGCACGACTGTTAGTGTCTGGGCTCACGTGGTGTCACGAATGTGGGCACCGTGCGACCCGTGCAGCGGGCACGCTGCCGGTGGGGGTATCTCAATTCAAGAACATTGAGTTAGGAGACAGCATGGCCGAGCGCTCAGGCCCGAGCCGGATACTTGCGTGCGTCCTGGTAGGCCTCGGGACCTTCCTGCTGGCCGTCGCGGTCATCATTCCCGCGTACACCGTGGACAAGCTGAAGAAGACCCCCCTCGACCTCGAGGTCACCACGGTCGCCACCGGCAACGGCGACGTTCTGGATTCGAAGGCCCTGCTCGCAGGCAAGGCCCAGGTCAACACGAACGTGCCGATCGTCGCCCAGCGCTATGTCATCACCGAGCAGCCGTCCGACGCCGATGTCGTCTCCATCCAGGCCGGCCAGACGCTGATCCGCACCGACAAGCAGGGCGAAACGGGCCTGCTCACGGCGACGGTCGACCGGGTGACCGCGGACCGCGTCAGCTCGATGCCGGTGGAGCCGCCGGTCGGCACCATCCAGACGTCGTCGACGTCGCCGGCCGAAGAGGTCTCGCACACCGGCCTGCAGTACAAGTGGCCGTTCGATGCAGAGAAGAAGAGCTACCCCTACTTCGACCTGAACGCCCGCAAGAGCCAGGACATCAATTTCGTTGAGGAAACCGAAATCAACGGAATGAAGGTCTACCACTACAACCAGGTCATCGAGCCGGTCGATCTCTCGAAGGTCGTGGCGGATCCGACCAACAAGCTGACGCTGCCGGCCAAGACGTGGGGCGTTCCCGGCGACGACCAGCCGGTGACCATGACCCGCTGGTACCAGAACGAGCGCGACGTGTGGGTCGACCCGATCACCGGCGTCGTCATCAATGGCCAGGAGAAGCTGTACCAGTACTACGCCCGCGACAAGGCCAAGCCCGAGGTCACCGTCCTCAAGGTCACGCTGCCGTTCGACGAGAACACCATCGAGTACCAGATCGGCCAGGCCAAGGACGGCCAGGACAAGCTCTCGCTGTTCGGTCGCACCCTGCCGATCGTGGCCGGCATCCTCGGCGTGATCTCGCTGATCGGCGGCATCTTCCTCGGCATCCGCGGCGGTCGCGGTAAGAAGGGCGCCACGGAAGGCGGCCCCGAGAACCCGCCCAACGGGTCGGGTCAGGCCGAGGACCACGACTGGACGTCGGACAAGACCGAGGAGTTCCCCACGGTCAACCTGGACCAGGGCGGCTTCACCGAACCGCCGCGCCAGCAGTAGTCGGCGCTCCCTGACAACGGCAGAACCCCCGCACGGACCTTCGTGCGGGGGTTCTGCCGTTCCGGGCTAGTTGTCCCGGTTCCTGGAACGTCCGTGCGACGCTGGGCACATGCACAGTGTCCGGGGGTGGACGTACGGGGTGGCAGCGGCCCCGTTGCTGCTGTTCGCCGTCTCACTGGTGACCGTCGAGGCCCTCGAGCCTTCTCGCAACCTCCTCACCGACGTCGCGGCCAACTGGATACTCCTCCTGGCGTTCGGTTCGGTGGTGCTCGTGCCCGCGATGCTGCTCGCTGCGATTGGCGGGTACCTCGTTGCGCGAACCCCGCACCGACCACGATTCGGGCGCATCGTCGCGACCGTCGGGCTCGTCGCGCTGGCGGCGCCCGGACTGCTCGGCGTCGCCGATGTTGTGATCGCGATGCTCACCGGTCGTCCGGAGTATCCCGACGACGGCACCTCGTGGGCTCATCGGCTGTCGACTGCCGGCGAGATCCTCTTCGGCGCGCCGTTCGTGCTGATCAGTGCGGCGAGCGTGTTCGCGATCCGGGTGGTCTGGTCGCCGACGCCGATGAGGGTGACCGCGTCGTCCTAGCTCGTGGGGACGTCGGCGACGCGGGCGCCGCGCACCGCGAGCAGCGAGGCCGTCGCGGCGGTCACGGTCGCCACACAGGCCGCGACGGTGATGAACTCGCGGACGGTGTCGGCCACAGTGAAGAACAACGCGACCTCGACGGCGAGACCGACCCACGCGACGATCGCGAGGTGGGTGCGCTCGCCGGCGATCGCCGACAGCAGCGCGCCCTGCAGCACCGCGAGCGCCGCACCATTCCACGCGAACATCCACAGGATGCTCTGGACCGGCGCGTAGTCCTGGCCGAACAGGATCGGTGCGAGCGGGGCCGCGACGGCGGCACCGACGACCAGGACCGCGCCGAGCGCGGTCAGCACACCGAGCGCGGATCGGACGGCCCCTGCGGACTGCTCCGGGTTCGCCATCTTGGGGTAGAGCACGACGCCGATGGCCTGCGGCAGCCAGAACGCGGCCTTGGTCGCGACCGCGCCGGCCGCGTACAGCCCGGCGTCGTGCGAGTCGAGCACCATGCGGGCGATCACGAGGTCCATCGACGTCAACGCGATCAGCGCGAGCTGCACCTGCGACGCCCGCAGCACCGTCGCGACGCCGATGCTCGCCGCGTCGCCCTCGCCGTCGGCGAACGCGCGCCGGCCCGCGATCAGCCGTGCGGCGAACGCCATGACTCCGGTGCCGGCGGCGCCGGCGAGCAGGGTGGGCCCGGGGCCGCCGCCGACCGCCAGCACCGCGACCGCGGGGGCGACCTTCGCGATCCCCGCACCGGCCAGCACGACGCTCAGTTCCGCGAATCTCCCGGCGCCCTGCAGCAGGCCCTGTTCGGTCGCGAGGAGCACCAGCAGGGGCGCCGCGACGAGCGCCGACGCCGTCGCGGCGAGACTCGTGTCGAGCGCCCACGACATGATCGGGACGAGCACCAGCGCGATCACGCCGACGATCGCCGCGCAGCGGTAGCCGAGCGCCCGTAGCGCCGCGGCCGGCTTGCCGTGGACCACTTCCCGGGCCACGACGGTCTGCAGGGCCAGCGCCGGCACCGCCAGCACGAGTTGCGCGGCGAGCAGGCTCGCGAACTCGCCGTACCCGGCGGGGCCGAGCCACCGCAGGGCGGGCAGCGCGAGGAGGTAGGCCGCGACGTTCGCCGTCATCGATCCGACGGTCACCATCGTCATCCCGGCAACGGTGGAGCCGGACAGGGATTGGCGTGGCATTCGCCCATGATCGCACCAGTACAGTGCCCGTCATGACGGCACGGCGCACGACACTGACGCGGGCGGTGCCGATCCTGTACAGCCTGGCGCTGGCCGCGCTGGTCCTGGGACCGTTGCTCGGCCCCGGCTATCTCCTGATTCGCGACGCCGTGAGCACGCCGCGCTCGTACCCCACCGATTCGGCGTTGGGGCTGACGGACGCCGCGGCCCGCGCCGTCCCGCAGGACTGGCTGGTCGCGGTGCTCAGTTCCGTCGTCGACGGCGGGCTGGTGGTGAAGGCCATCCTGCTCGCGGCGCTGTGGCTGGCCGGGTGGGGCGCGGCGCGCATGGTCGCGGTGCTCTTACCGGGCGCCGGGCTCGGGCCGCAGCTGGTGGCGTCGACGGTGATGGTCTGGAACCCGTACGTGGGCGAGCGGCTGCTGCAAGGCCACTGGAGTCTGCTCGCCGGGTACGCGGCGCTGCCGTGGATCGTGTGCGCGGCCGTCGCGATCCGGCGCGGACGCCCGGGCGGCTGGTGGGCGCTGACGCTGTGCCTGGCGGCCGCCGCTCTGACGCCGACGGGAGCGCTGCTGGCCGTCGCCGTCGCACTGGCCGTCCTCGCCGGGCCGGGCGGACGCGGCGCCGTCGTGCCGCGACTGCTGCGGACGATGTTGCTGTTCCTGGCCGTGTCGGCGCCGTGGCTGACCGCGACCGCGCTGTCCGGCGGCGGCGGGACGTCGGATCCCGCGGGCGTGGCGGCGTTCGCGGCCCGTGCCGAGCCCGGCCTCGGGACGATCGGCAGTCTCGCGGGGCTCGGCGGAATCTGGAACGGCACCGCAGTTCCGGGATCGCGGACGTCGCTGTGGGCGGTCGCGGGGACGGTCCTGCTGCTCGCGGTGGTCGCCTGCGGCGTGCCCGCGCTGTGGCGGCGACGACGCCATCCGGTGATCGCCGCGCTCGCGGTGCTCGCCGCGGCGGCGGTGCTGCTCCCCGCGCTGGGAGCCACCGGGTGGGGTCTGGCGGTCGGCGAGTGGGCCGTCGTGCACGTGCCGGGCGCCGGACTGCTGCGCGACACCCAGAAGTGGGTGGCACTCGCGGCCCCGCTGTACGCGCTCGCGGCCGCGGCCGGGGTGCGCGCGCTGTCCGCACGCGTCTCGTTGCCCGGTGCGGTCCCGGTCGGGGCCGTCGCGGTGATCGTTCTGGGACTGCCCGATCTGGTGTGGGGCGTCGGCGGCGCGCTGACGCCGGTGCGGTACCCGGCGGCGTGGCAGCAAGTGGTCGACAATCTGGACGCGTCGAAGGAGGCGGGCGACGTGGCCGTGCTGCCCGCCGGCATGTTCCGCAAGTTCCCCTACAGCGGTGACGCCCCCGTCCTCGACCCGGCACCGCGGATGCTGCCGGTGGACGTGTTGCAGACGGGTCGGCTCGTCGTCGGACAGGCGTCGACCGTCGCGGGCGAGGGGGCGCGCGCGACGCGCGTCGAGAACCTACTGCTGTCCGGCGCCGCACCGAAGGATCTCACTGCCGAACACGTGCGGTGGGTCCTCGTCGAACGCACCACGCCGGGGCCGCTCGGGGAGTCGCAGCGCACCCTCGACCAGCTCGAGGAGGTGTTCTCGGACGACGAACTGGCACTGTACCGGGTCCCGGGGAGCATCCCCCCGGATCCCCGAGAAGGTCGAGGCGAAGCCCTCACGGCGCACCTGCTGTGGGCGGCGCTGCTGGTGGGCGGCGGGCTAGGCGTCCTGCAGACCCGGCGCCGTCACCGTCGGGGCTTCGGCGCCGGCGATGAGCCCCGACACGTGCCGTCCCGTGGCTGACGACGCGAGCACCGCGTGCACTCCGGCCGCGGTCTGCTCCCACGAGAACTCGAGGGCCCGCAGCCGCGCCTTGCGGCCGAGGTCGGCGCGCAGTTCGGCGTCGAGCAGCAGCGATTCGACGGCACTCGCCAGCGCGGGAACCGCGGCCGCCCGATCCGCGGCGGCGTCGTCGGAGTCGCCGCCGACGAGCAGTCCGGTGACGCCGTCGATGATCGAGTCGGTGAGCCCCTTGGAGCTGCGGTAGCCGACGGTGGGGACCCCGTGCTGCGCGGCCTCGATCACCGCGAGCCCCCAGCCCTCCTTGCGCGACGGCATCACGTGCACCCACGACCGTGCGAGCAGTTCGTGCTTGCGGTCCTCGGGGACGTGCCCGTGGAAGGTGACGGCGTCGCCGATGCCGAGTTCGTCGGCGCGCTCGCGCAGGTTCTGCTCCCACCAGCCGCCGCCGATGACGTCGAGGTGCAGGGTCGGGGTGGTCCGGCGCAGCT
Organism: Prescottella soli; assembly: GCF_040024445.1. Taxonomy (NCBI): domain Bacteria; kingdom Bacillati; phylum Actinomycetota; class Actinomycetes; order Mycobacteriales; family Nocardiaceae; genus Rhodococcus; species Rhodococcus (subgen. Prescottella) soli. Next base: position 3,728,271 of record NZ_CP157276.1, on the reverse strand, counting down.
GCGCGACCGCGGCCAGGGCGTCCTCGATCTGCTTGTGCGGCACCAGCCGCGACAGCACGCACACGCTCGGATGCGCCGTGCGGGTGTGGCTGCCGCCGGGCTCGATACCGTCCGGGATGGCGTCGGCGCCGTTGCGTACCACCGCGATTCGATCGCGTTCGACGCCCAGATCGGTGAGTTCGTCGGCGGATGGCAACGACACCGTCAGGTACTGGCTGTCGCGGTGCACGCGCGGGGAGAGCCACGACTCGATCCACCAGCCGACGCGCCCCATGAGCCGACCGGCGACGGGCCACTGCTCGCGGTGACAGTGGTGGACCAGGACGGTGACCGGCGCACCGGCGACGGTGCGGGAGAAGAAGGGGATGCCGTTCTGGGTGTCGATGACGGCGTCGGGTCGCAGTCCGGCGAGCGGGCCGAGACCGAGGCGTCCGGCGACGATCGCGCCGAGGGCCCGCGGATACACCGTCAGCCGACCGCCGCCCCGGCTGATCCGGACGCCGTCGACGATCTCCTCGCGCGGGGCTCCGGGATAGCCGGCGGTACGGAGGGTGACCTTGATGCCGCGCCGGGCGAGACCCGCACCGACCTCCTCGAGGTACCGCTCGCTGCCACCGCCCTGGGGATGCCCGGTGTCGCGCCAGCACAGCAGGAGAACCTCTCGCACGTGCGTGCCCCCTCACTGGCTCGGCTCGGACGGTCGCCTGCGACACACCTTATCGGCTGGACGCGGCGCGCCCTACCGTCAAGTAGCGGAACCCGGCGAACAGGAGCGCGGTATGTCCGATCGCTAAGGTTCCTCCCGTGACCCGCGCCCGATCACCACGCGTGACCCGCCATTTCGCCCGCCGCGCGACCCTGAAGCGGTCGGTCGGGTTGCTGAGCGACTTCCGGTACGAGCAGACCGACCCGGACCTCTTCTACGGCGCGCTCGCCCGCGACTCGGTCGAGCTGATCGGCGACCTCCACCGCGGGCTCACCGAGCGGGACCTGACCGGGACGACCGTCCTCGACGTCGGTGGCGGCCCCGGCTACTTCGCCGACGCCTTCGGCCGGGCGGGCGCCCGGTACGTCCCCGTCGAACCGGATCCGTCGGAGATGCACGCGGCCGGGCTCGCCGTCGGCGACTCGATCCGCGGGTCCGGCCTGGCGCTGCCGATCCGCTCCGACGCGGTGGACGTGTGCTTCTCGTCGAACGTCGCCGAACACGTCGCGCAGCCGTGGGTGATGGCTGAGGAGATGCTGCGGGTGACGAAGCCCGGCGGGCTGATGGTGTTGTCGTACACGCTGTGGTGGGGGCCGTTCGGCGGGCACGAGACCGGGCCGTGGCACTACCTCGGCGGCGAGTACGCGGCCCGCCGGTACCGCCGCACGCAGGGCAAGGAACCGAAGAACCGCTTCGGCGTCTCGCTCTTCGACATCGGCGCGAAGGACGGCCTGCGGTGGGCGAAGTCGCAGACCGCCGGCGACGTGCTGGCCGCCTTCCCGCGCTACCACCCGCGCTGGGCGTGGTGGATGGTCCGGCTCCCGGTGCTGCGCGAGCTGCTGGTGAGCAACCTGGTGCTCGTGATCCGCAAGCGCTGAGATCCGGGCTCGGCGGCGTCAGAACACGAACTGCTGCCCGCCGTCGATGTCGAACGTCCCGCCGGTCAGCGCGGTGTTGGTCATGATGTGGACGGCGAGGGCGGCGACATCGGCGGGGCCCACGACGCGACCGATCGGGAGTTTCGCCCGCAGTTCGTTCCTGCGCTCCTCGAGTCGATCGCCGAGCAGCGACGCCGACAACGGGGTGTCGACGAAACCCGCCGCGATCAGGTTGGCGCGAACCGGCGCGAGCTCGAGGGCGAGCGCCGCCGTGAACGGAGGCAACGCTGCGGTGGCGGCCGACACGATCCCGAGGCCGTGGCCGACCCGCCGTCCTCCCGTCCCGCCCATGAAGATCAGCGTGCCCCCGGGCCGCATCTTGCCGGCGGCATTGCGCGCGACCTCGAGGTCCAGCACCACGTGCCCGCTGATCGCCTCACGCACCTCGGCCGCGTCCATCTCGAGCATCGGCCCGTAACGCGGGCCGCCGGCGGTGACCATCACGTGGTCGATCGGGTCCGGAAGGTCCTGGAAGAACCGTTCCAGGGCAGTGGTGTCGTTGGCGTCGAAGGTCGCCGTCTGTCGGGCGCCGAGTTCCGACGCCGCGCGCGCGAGCCGGTCGTTGCTGCGCCCGGTGAGGACGACGTCGGCGCCCTCGGCGCGGGCGCGCCGGGCCGTCTCGAGCCCGATACCGGCGCTGCCGCCGATCACGACAACGGTCTGGCCGGACAGGTCCGGTTCGCGCCGGATGGACGCAGAAGTGGTTGCGCCGCTCATGTTTTCCCTCCGATCGGTGGAACTGGCGGATAAAAGCCCCTCTAGCAGTCGTTACCCCGACGGGAGGGTGTTCACTCATCGGTCGCTCCTAAGTGCCGCCCACCCTGATCCGCACGGATGGCACGGCCGACGGAACTAACCTCGATTGCATGACCGCACTCGCGCTCGATCTCGGGGGTACCAAGATGGCGGCGGCGCTCGTGGGCGCGGACGGCCGCCCGCTGGTCCCGCTCACCATGCCGACGCCGCCTGCCGACGTGTGGGACGCGTGCGCGGCGCTGCTGGAGAAGGCCGCCGACGGCGCACCGGTGACGGCGGTCGGGATCGCGGCGGCCGGCCCCGTGGACGTCACCGCGGGCACCGTCGCGCCGGTCAATATCGGCGAGTGGCGCGGCGGCTTCCCGATCGTGGACGCCGTGCGCAGCCTGTTCCCGTCGGCGACGGTCCGCCTCGCCCTCGACGGGGCGGCGGCCGCCTACGCCGAGCACCGCCTGGGTGCGGGCCGCGGAACCCCCGACCTGCTGGGGGTCGTGGTGTCGACCGGGGTCGGTGGCGGGGTGATCCGCGGCGGCGTCATCGACGGTGGGCGCACGGGGAACGCGGGCCACATCGGGCACATGGTGGTCCCGGGCGGCGACGAGCGCTGCGGGTGCGGCGCCGTCGGCTGTCTCGAGACCGTCGCGAGCGGTCCCGCGGCGCTGCGCTGGGCCCGCGCCGACGGGTGGATCGGGGCGACGGCCGCTGATCTGGCCGTCGACGCCGGCCTCGGCGAGCCGGTCGCCACCGCAGCCCTCGAGCGGGCCGGGACCGCGCTCGGGCAGGTTTTCGCGTCGGCGGCGGCCCTGCTCGACGTCGACCTGGTGGTGGTGGGCGGCGGTTTCGCGCAGGCGGGGCCCGCGCTGTGGGAGCCGATGACCGCGGCGGCGGCGCGTCACGCCCGGCTGTCGTTCGTGCGCGACCTGCGAGTGGTGCCCGCCGAACTCGGCGTCCTGGGCACGCTGACCGGCGCCGGACTCCTCGCGAACAACCTGGCTCTGACCGGTGATCGAGACTTGCCCTATTCCAACTCGCTGTAACGTGTTCTAGTGTGACCCGGGGCACTCCACAAGAGCGAGGATGAATTGATGACCGACTACGACAAACTCTTCATCGGCGGCCGTTGGGTCGCGCCGGCGACCGACCAGCGGCTGGAGGTGTTCTCCCCCGCGACCGAGGAGCGCGTCGGTAGCGTTCCTGTCGCCGCACCGGCCGACATCGACGCCGCCGTCGCCGCGGCGCGTGCCGCCCTCGAGTCCGGCCCGTGGGCCGAGACCACCCCCGCGCAGCGCGGCGAGATCCTCGCCAAGGTCGCCAAGCTCATCGAGGAACGCAGCGCCGAGCTGGTCTCCACCATCTCCGACGAGATGGGCGCCCCGGCGTCGGGCGTCGAGACGATGCAGAAGATCATGTCGCTGGCGGTCCTGAACTTCTATGCGGGCCTCGCGAACGAGTTCCAGTGGGAGGACGTCCGCACCGGCGCGTTCGGCCAGACCACCGTCTACCGCGAGCCGGTCGGTGTCGTCGGCGCCGTCATCGCGTGGAACGTCCCGCTGTTCCTCGCCGTGAACAAGCTGGCCCCGGCGCTGCTCGCCGGCTGCACCGTGGTCCTCAAGCCGGCACCGGAGACCCCCCTCAACGCGAACATGCTCGCCGAGATCTTCACCGAGGCCGGCCTGCCCGAGGGCGTGCTGTCGATCGTGCCGGGCGGCGCCGAGACCGGCGAGTACCTCGTCTCGCACCCCGACCTCGACAAGGTCACCTTCACCGGCAGCACCGCCGTCGGCCGCAAGATCGGCGCCATCGCCGCCGAGCAGCTCAAGCGCTGCTCGCTCGAACTCGGCGGCAAGTCCGCCGCGATCCTGCTCGAGGACATGGACGTCCAGGCCACCATGCCGATGCTGGTGATGTCGGGTCTCATGAACTCCGGTCAGGCGTGCGTCGGCCAGACCCGCATTCTCGCGCCGCGCTCGCGCTACGACGAGATCCTCGAGGCCATGGTGCAGTTCGCCGGGTTCATGCCGGTCGGCATGCCGGACGATCCGGCCGCCCAGCTCGGCCCGCTGATCACCGAGAAGCAGCGCGACAAGGTCCTCGGCTATATCGAGAAGGGCAAGGCGGAGGGCGCCCGCGTCGTCCTCGGCGGCGGAACCCCGGCCGGCCTGGAGAAGGGCTGGTTCGTCGAGCCGACCATCTTCGCCGACGTCGACAACTCGATGACGATCGCCCGCGAGGAGATCTTCGGTCCCGTCCTGTCGGTGATCCCCTACGACACCGTCGACGAGGCCATCAAGATCGCCAACGACTCGGACTACGGCCTGGCCGGATCGGTGTACACCACCGATATCGAGAAGGGCGTCGAGATCGCCAAGCAGATCCGCACCGGCACCTACGCCATCAACTGGTACGCGTTCGATCCGGGCGCGCCGTTCGGCGGCTACAAGAACTCCGGCATCGGCCGCGAGAGCGGCCCGGAGGGTCTCGAGGCGTACCTCGAGCTCAAGTCCGTCCTGATGCCCCCCGGCTACACCGGCTAGGCATCACTGTTCTCCGCCAGGCGCGGCACTCGATCGAATCGAGGGCCGCGCCTGACGCGTTCGTGCAGGTCTTCGCGCGGCCGAGACCGGTCACAGCAACCGCAGCACCGCCGCCACCCGCACCGCCTCGTCGCGCGAATGCACGTCGAGCTTGCGGAACAGCGAACGCACCTGCGACTTCACCGTGTTCTGCGAGACGAACAGATCGGCCGCGATCCCCTGCAGTGGCAGCCCGTTCGCCAGTGCCGCCAGCACCACCTGTTCACGATTCGTCAGGTCCACCAACGCGACAGTGTCGGGGAACACGGCCGCACCGTCGGCGTACCCGGACTCGGCCCACCCCCGCGGGAACGGCGCTCCGGCGGCGGCGAGTTCCTTCGCAACCGCCGGCGGCAACAGAGCGAACGGCCGCAGCGCCCCGTTCGTCCGGGCCTGCACCATCGCGCGGCGGCAAGCCTCGACCGCGGCCGACTCCGAACCGAGACGAATGGAGGCGGCAGCCTGCACGAGGAGCGCGTCGACCAGTGCTCGCTGGTCGTCGCCTCCGGCCGCGGCTGTGATCCGGACCGACGTGGTGAGCGCCGCCGCCTCACTCCCGGTCAACAGTTCGAGCCTTGCCTGCGATACCGCCACCAACGGGTGGGCATCCGAACGACCGTTCAGCGCGGTTCGTGCGTTGTTGCCTCGACCGAGAGCACAGTGCAGGTCGATCGACACCGACCGCAGGAGGGCATCCGCATCCGATCCCGGTGTGCACCAGCGCGCATTGACCGCGGCCAGCTGCTCCACACGATCGATCGCCTCCTGCGCGTACCCCGACAGCAGCCCGTACTGGGCGCGCGCAAACAGCGCATAGGCCCACAGTTCCTCGTTGTCACCGAGCTCGCCGAGCGTGTCCGATGCTTCTCTCGCGGCCGGGAGATCGAGTTCTTCGAGCGCGATCAGCATGCGCGCCACCAGCCCCGACACCCGAACTCTCGGTTCGAGCGCCGCGGCACCCGGATCCGTCTGTTCCCAGAGCGTGAGCCACTTGCGGGCGGCGGGGAGATCGCCGGACAGCGCATGGCTCATCGCGAGGCTTCCTGCCGCGTTGCGGACCACGAAATCGATTCCGACGGCCCGCGCGCCGGCGTATGCCAGCCTCAGGAGGGTGATCGCGTCCTGGTGACGCCCCGCGAGCTGACACGTGATCGCCCACTGCAGACGCAGGATGGGCACCGCGGCAGCGACGACGTCCGGTTGCGCGCTCACCGCACTCGACGCGACGCGTTCGACGCGGTGAGTCAACTCCGCTGCCTGCGTGAACATTCCGGAGAATCTCAGCAAGCATGCCTGCACCGTGCCGATGACGAGTACGTCGGCGGCCCTCGCCGAACCGCCCAGATCCATCAGTTCGTCGACCCTGGCCGGCAGCGGGCCGGGAAACCGAGCACTGGCGCCCCACCCGACGATCAACTCACGACCGGCTCTGAGCACCGGCTTCGCTTCGATCACCGACTCCGGGAAGGCGACCAGTGCGTCGCGCACCTTGTCGATGTGATTCCCGACCAGGAACGCCCAGCTGTCCTCGAGAACCGCCGCCGCGGAGTTCCAGTCCTCGTTCGCCAGCGCGGTGCGGAGTTCGGCCAAGCTCTTCGTTGCGGGGCGACTCATCGGTTCAGGCTCCTCCGTACGGTAACGCGCCGACTTCCCGCACGAATTGTCGCGAGCGACCACTCGTTAGTCAAAGAAATGGTAAAGACGCCGTTTCTCGGTCGCAGTACGACGCGCCCACGCCTAGCCTGAGGCGATGGCGACGTCCCCCGAGGAAACCGGCGGCGAGAGCACCCTCACCGTCGTCGTGGCGTTCGTGGCGAATGCCCTGATCGCGCTTGCGAAGTCGGTGGCGGCGGTGATCACCGGGTCGGCGTCGATGGTCGCCGAGGCCACCCACTCGTGGGCCGACACCGGCAACGAGATCCTGCTGCTGGTCGCCGACCGCCGCGCCCGCAAGGCACCCGACCGCGACCATCCGCTCGGGTTCGGCCGCGAGGCGTACATCTGGTCGCTGTTCGCGGCACTCGGCCTGTTCGCGGTCGGGGCGGGCGTCTCGATCACGCACGGCATCCAGGAACTGGTGCACGCGCAACCCGCCGGCGACTTCGGTGTCGCGTACACGGTGCTCGGTATCGCGTTCGTCCTCGAGACGATCTCGTTCCGGCAGGCTTTCAAGCAGCTGCGCGGCGAGGCGAACGCCGCCCACCGCGACGTCCTCGAGCACGCGCTGCTGACCTCGGATCCGACGGTGCGGGCCGTGTTCGCCGAGGACGCGGCGGCCCTGATCGGCCTGGTCATCGCATTCGCCGGGGTGCTGGCCCACCAGATCACCGGGTCACCGGTGCCCGATGCGATCGGTTCCATCGCGGTCGGCGTCCTACTCGGGGTCATCGCGCTCGTGCTGCTCGACCGCAATCGCCGCTTCCTCGTCGGTGAGCCCGGAACCTCGGAACTGCGGTCGCAGGCGATCGCGAAGCTCCTCGGGTACGACGAGGTCGAGCGGGTCACGTACCTGCGCATGGAGTTCCTCGGGCCGCACCAGATGTATCTGGTGGCGAGCGTCGACCTGGTCGGCGACGAGGCCGAGTCCCGTGTGGCGCACCGGCTGCGCGATCTCGAGGATCGGATCACCGGCGAAACCGCCGCGGTCCGGAAAGCGGTGCTGACGCTGTCGACATCGGAGGAGTCGAGCCTGACCGCGTGATTCGGCTGCCGGTCCGGGCGACGGCGAGTAGAACTGGAGGGAGCGTCCGCCGACACGCGCTGGAGCATCCGTGGACCCTCCCATCAGTTCCGCCTCTCGGGATGTCGCGAGCAGCGACAGGTTCCAGGCTCCCCTGCCCGAAAGACTGGGCTACCGGATCAAGTGCCGACTCCTCGGGCCGCCGCTGACGTCCGCGCGCCTGCACCAGGAGCGGCTGTCGAAGACGACCGCGCTGGGTGTGCTCTCGCCCGACTGCATCTCGTCGTCCGCGTACGGCCCGGAGCAGGTGCTCATCGAACTGCTTCCGTACGCCGCACTCGCCGCGTTCACCCTGCTGCTGCCGATCACCGGTGTCATCCTCGTCATCCTGCTCCTGCTCACGCTGTCCTACCGGCAGGTCGTGATGCTCTACACGCGCGCCGGCGGCTCGTACGTGGTGGCGCGGGACAACTTCGGCCCCAGGGTCGCCCAGATCGCGGCCGTCGCGCTGCTGATCGACTACGTCGTGACGGTCGCGGTGCAGTCGGCGGCCGGCACCGTCGCGGTGGTGTCGGCGGTCCCGGCCCTCGGCCCGTACAGTCTCGAGATCACCATCGGCGCGGTGCTGCTGCTCGCGTACGGGAACCTGCGCGGGCTCAAGGAGGCCGGGCGAGCGTTCGCGTTCCCGATGTACTTCTTCGCCGGATCGATCGGGGTCGTCATCGTCGTCGGCGTCGTCCAGGCCCTGCTCGGCCATCTCGACCGGATCGACCCGACCACCCTCGACGGCACCGTCACGATCTCCCACGGTGACGGCCTGGTGATGGGCGCGACGGTGCTGGTGATCCTGCGCGCGTTCGCGAACGGCGGCACCTCGCTCACCGGGCTCGAGGCGATCAGCAACGGGGTCAGCGCGTTCGAGAAACCCGAGGGCCCCAACGCCCGGCGTGCGCTGGTGATCATGGCGTCCGTCCTGGCGTTCCTCGTCAGCGGCGTCTCTCTACTCGCCTACCTGACCCATGCGACGCCGTACGCGGCCGGCTACCCGTCGGTGATCAGTCAGGAGGCCCGGATCGTGTTCGGGTCCGGCGCTGTCGGCAACGTCCTGTTCGTCATCGTCCAGACTGCGACCGCGCTGATCCTGTTCACCGGCGCCAACACCAGCTTCAACGGCTTCCCGTTCCTGGCGAGCTTCGTCGCCGACGACGCCTTCCTGCCCCGCCAGCTACGACGCCGCGGCCACCGCCTGGTGTTCTCCAACGCGATCATCACGCTCACCGCGATCGCAGTCGTCCTGCTCGTCGCCACCGATGCGAAGGTCAACTCCCTGGTGCCTTTCTACGCGATCGGCGTGTTCACCGGATTCACCATGGCCGGCCTCGGCATGGCCCGACACCACCAGAAGGCCCGCGGTCGGCACTGGCGCCGCAACGTGGCGCTCAATCTGGCCGCCGGGATCACGTCGGCGATCGTGGTGGCGATCTTCGCGATCGCGAAGTTCACCGAGGGCGCGTGGGTGGTGGTGCTCGTGTTCCCGACGCTCGTGTTCGTGCTGATCCGGCTCAATCGCGAGTACCGCGACGAGGCCGCCGAACTGCGCGAACTCGGCGACGCCGAAGCCGACGCGGAGGCCGTGTACTCGCACCACATCGTCATCGTGATGGTCGACGCGTACGACCTCGCAACCATCGAGGCACTGCGCTACGGGCGCAGCCTGCGGCCGAGCCAGCTGCGGGCCGTGCACTTCATTCTCGACAGCGCCCACGCCGCCGCCCTCAAACGCGACTGGGAGGCCAGCGACCTCGAGGTCCGGCTCGAACTCATCGAGGTCCCGGACCGGAGGATCGGTCATGCGACGCTGGAGATGATCGCCCGCGCCAGTGCGCCGCGCACCGAGATCAGTGTCCTGCTCCCCCGCCGCATCTACGGCTCCGCCCTGGGCCGGATCCTGCACGACCGCACCGCCGACCACATCGCCAGGACCATCAGCGACGTCCCGCACGCCGTCGCCATCATCGTCCCGTTCGACGCGTCGAGTCGCCGAGGCGTCCTGCGCGGCGCGCCGCCGCCACCTCCGCCGGCCTAGGGATGACGGCGCATGTAGTTGCCCTGTCAACTATGTCGGTTAGCCTGGACGGCATGACCGACACGCCATGGCTCTCCGACGACGAACACCGCCTGTGGCGGGCATACCTCGATGCCACCCGCCTGCTGCTACAGGAGCTCGATCGGCAGCTCGTAAGCGATGCGGCCCTCCCTTTCGGCGACTACGAGATCCTGGTGCTGCTGTCGGAGGCGCCGGAGAAGCGGTTGCGGATGAGCGAACTCGCCGACGCGAGCACCGTCAGTCGCAGCGGCATCACCCGGGCCGTCGCCCGCCTCGCGAAGGCCGGCCAGGTCCGCCGCGTGGAGTGCGAATCCGACAAGCGTGGCGCCTGGGCGGAACTGACGGACGACGGCGCTGCCCGGCTCGCTCAAGCAGGTCCCGGACATGTCGCGGCAGTCCGCGCGAACATGCTCGACCTGCTCAGCCCGCGAGACATCATGGTGATGACCCACAGGTTCAGCGAAATGCGGCAGCACCTGCTCGACGAGCGCGGCGACCGAGCCCACTCAGCCTCCGAGACCCTCGCGTAGCGCGTGATCGAGATGCCCGACGGCGTCCGACGACCGCCTTGCCGATCGGGAATCCGCTTATCTAGTTGCATAATCAACTATCGTGCTACGGTGAGCGCCAGCCATCGAATCCACACTCGGAGGACACGCATGAGCACCGTTGCCGACCCCCGGCTCGCGAACATCACCGTCGCCCACGCCCCCGCCCAGTTCCGCTACGAGATCCGGGACGGCGACGCGGTCATCGGCTTCACCCGCTACCGCAGACCCGACGGCACCCAGCGGCGGGTTTTCGTCCACACCGAAGTCGATCCCGCGTACGGCGGCCTGGGACTGGCCCGCCGACTCGTCGAGTTCGCCCTCGACGACGTCGCCGCCACGGGCGAGCGCATCGTCCCGCTGTGCCCCTACGTCGCCAAGTATCTGCATACGCACCATCAGCACGACGACATCGTCGATTGGCCGGAGGGACAGCAGTGACCACCATCGACCGGATCGCCATCGACAAGCAGACCCGACCGGTCTATCGCGCCCAGGTAGGCGTCGCCGTCGCCGTCCGCGACGCCGTCGCGCAGGCCGGGCTCGACCGAAAGCTCGTCGAACTGGTCAACATTCGCGTCTCGCAGATCAACGGCTGCGCATACTGCTTGGACGTGCACACCCGCGACGCACTCGCCGGTGGAGAGTCCCCGCAGCGCATCGCCGTCCTGCCGGCGTGGCGGGACGCCGACCTGTTCAGCGCGCCGGAGCGCGCCGCCCTGACTCTCGCCGAGTCGGTGACGAACCTGCCATCCCCCGCCGAGCAGGACCGCGACTATGCCGAGGCCCGCGAGCACCTGACCGACGATCAGCTCTCCGCGATCGTGTGGGTTGCCATCGCGATGAACGCGTTCAACCGCATCTCCATCGTCAGCCGTCACCACGTGCGCCCCGAAACCTGATTCAGCCTCGGCGAAAGCAGCACGCCGGGCGCCTTCCCGGGCCGGTCACGCATGGGAAGGCGCCCGCGTGAGCCTCGCTCTAGCTCCCGCCGCTGCCGGATCCGGTGCTCGATCCGAGCAGCGGAAGCAGGCTCGCACTGCCGACTCCGGCCTCGAGTGCGGTGCTACCGAAGGACAGGACCGGGGAGACGCTGCCGAGACCACCCGGCACGATCACGGGCATCATCGAGACCCCGACGTTGCTCGGGTCCAGGACCGAGTTCCACCCGCCGCACGCGCCCAGGTAGATGTAGACACCGTTGTCGACCTGGAAAGTCTTTGAGCCGGTGTTCGGTCCGGGGAAGAGCAGGCTGTTGCTCGCCGACGGGCCGAGCCGCAATCCCGGGGACAACATGATCTGGATGAGCTTGGCGTAGTCCTTGGCGTTGTACGCGACGAAGGCCTCGAGGCCCTTCGCCCCGTCGAGCAACGCTGAGGTGCAGGTGGACTCGCCCAACAGGCCCACCGCCTTCTTGGGGTTGGTCAACGTGAGTTCGAGGTTCTTGCCGCCGAAGCCGCCCTGCTCGGCGTTCAGCGTCGGGCCGTCGTATCGATCGGCCGCCGCCGCCGTTCCGGTCCCGGTGAGCGCGAGGCCCACGACCATCGTCGTCGACGCAATCAGCCCCGCGGCAACCCTTTTCGCCTTCCGTAACTTCACGCTTTCCTCCGTGTCCGATGTGACGTGTGACGCCCGACCCTCTCCACGACCGAGCGCGAACAAGATCGGAAGACTCATCGTCGCATGCCGCGGCCACCACGCGGGTCTCGTTGCGCGCGACCGATCGCGTCACCGGTTGCCGGGATACCGCAGGAAGCGCCAGGCGTAGCGAGCCAGGCGGGTGACCGGGACCGACCTCGGCCACGAGTCGGGGCGGAAGTACGCGTCCGATCCACCGTCGACGAAAACGACGCTGCCGCAGAGGAAGTCCGCCGAATCGGAGAGCATGAACACCACCCAGTCCCCGAGCTGGCCCGCGTCGCCGAAACCACCGACCGGCACCGGGAACCGCCGAACGGTCTTGGCCTCCAGCGGCGTCGCGAGCTGCTTCTCGAGCAGCGGCGTCATGATCGCACCCGGCGCGAGGACGTTGAGCCGGATCCCGGCACCGGCCCAGTCCGTCGTCGTCGCGTGGCGGCGAGCCCATCGGGTGACCGCGATCTTCGATCCGGCGTACATGATCGGCGCGGCGCCCTTCCCGAACAATCGCACCGACCGCACCGCCTTGTCCACGTCGCCGGACAGCAAGGCCCCGACCGTGCGCCTCGGAACCGCCGGCGTGGTGGTCGTCGAATTACTGCCGAACACCACTACTTTGGCTCGACCGGACGCAGCCAGCGCGGCGCGCCATCCGTCGAGCAGCTCGACGACACCCAGGTAGTTCACCGCACCGATCACGGGCAGCCGCTCGGCGCCGGGAGTCGGGCCGACGCCGGCGGCGAGCACCGCACCGTCGAGCCTTCCTCCGGCCTGCGCCAGTACTTCCCGCACGGCATGCCCGCGCCCCTCCGCCGTGGACAGGTCGGCGACCACCTCCGCCGCCTGGACGTCGACGCCGATGACGGTGTGCCCCGCCGCCGTCAGCTTCTCCACGACCGCGCGACCCATGCCCGACGCCGAACCGGTGACCGCATAGACACCCATGAACACCCTCCCGTGACGACCGGCGGGCGCAGAGGACCTTCCCCGGCGAGCCCGTCGATAAATTTGACACGCTACGCCATAAATGTTGTGATCCGCGGATGAACGGCGAACCACTCTCGCCCCCTTCTCCATCGGGCCGCCGGGGACGCGGCCGGCCCAGCGTGCTCGACGCCGAATCCGTGGCCGAGGCCGCGCTGCGGCTGTGGTCCGAGCGGGGGTACGCCGCGACCGGCTGGCACGAGCTGTCGGAGGCGACGGGGATCAGCACGCGAACACTGATCCGTCACTTCTCCTCGAAGGCCGCGATCGCCTGGGTCGGCGTGGGTGCGGCGACGCAGCGCCTGCGCGCGGGACTCGACGCGGCGGCCGACGACACCCCGATCGCCGAGGCGATCCGCACCGCCGTCGTGTCCTCTGTCTCGCACGAGCCACGCATCCGCCACGCCAGTCGGGAATGGCTGCAACTGATCTCGCACGAGCCGGAGATCGCGGCCGGGGCGTCGGTCGCGTACCGACCGTGGATCGACGAACTCGCCGGATACATCCACGGCCGGCTCCCGGAGGCCCCGCCCGCGATCTGCCGGGCGCTGGCCACCGCCTACCAGGCCGCCGCGGGCGCCGCCCTGGCCGAGTGGGCGCTGTCCGGCGCCGACACCGAACCGGCCGACGCCGTCGACGCCATGCTGCGCTGGATGGACGTGCACGCGCCGATCCCGTCGCGGGAGCGCCCCGAAAGCTGAAGGGTCCCTTCACGCGCCGTCCGCGCCCGAAGGGACCCTTCAGCTCTTCGGCTCAGCGCGCCAGCTGAAGCTCGTCGAGCCTTTGTTCGGCCTCGGCGACGATCCGCTCGACGAGTTCGGCGACGCTGGGGAGGTCGTCGATCATTCCGACGACCTGACCGGCCGCGAGCACGCCCGCGCCGGTGTCGCCGTCCACCAGCCCGGCGCGCAGGAGCATGGGGCTGTTCGCCGACATCATCAGTTGCGCCAGGGTGCGGTCGCCGCCGCGGACCAGGCTGAGCCCTTCGGACATCAGTGCCCGCCAGCTGATTCCGGTCAGCTTTCGGAATCGCACGGTGTTGACGGCCGCGTGAGCGAGGGTGCGGACTCCCCGGCTCCGCTCGAGCGAGTCGACCAGTCCGGTGCGCAGCACGCGGTGCGGGATGCCGTCGACCTTGGTGGTGACCACGGTGCCGTCGAGTCCACGCGCGAGGTACTCGCGCTTCACCGACTCGGGCACCGTGCTGTCGCTGGTGAGCAGGAAGCGCGTCCCCATCGCGATGCCCGACGCCCCGTAGGCCATGGCCGCCGCGAGTCCGCTGCCGTCGAAGAATCCGCCGGAGGCGACCACCGGGATGTCGACCGCGCGCACGACCGACGGCAGCAGCAGGGTGGTGGCGACGCCGCCGGTGTGCCCGCCGCCCTCGCCGCCCTGCACGATCACGACGTCGGCGCCCCAACTTGCAACCTTCTCGGCGTGCCGCGCCGCCCCGACCGTCGGGATCACGACGATGCCGGCGTCCTTGAACCGCGCGATCATCTCCTTCCGCGGCGCCAGCGCGAACGACGCGACCCGCACCCCCTCGCGGATGAGCAGTTCGACGCGGTCCTGCGCGTCCTCGGCGTCCGCGCGCAGATTCACCCCGAACGGGGCGTCGGTGCGCTCCTTGGTTTCCCGGATCGCCGATCGCAGCTCGTCGTAGGTCATCGTCGCCGACGCGATGATGCCGAGCCCGCCGGCGCGTGCCGTCGCGGTGACCAGTCGCGAGCCCGATACCCAGCCCATCCCGGTCTGGACGACCGGGTGTTCGACGCCGACCAGTTCGGTGAGTGCGGTGCGCAGGGTCATGGCCGCACCTCCGCGATCGCATGAGCAAACCCCTCCGGCAAGGCCGTGCCGATATCCGCGAGCATTCCGTCCCCCAATCAATACCAAGCAAGCAGTTGCTTGGTATTGATAGCACGGCAAGGCGGCCCGGGCGATCACGCCACCCCGCAAACAGCTGAAGGGTCCCTTCACACGCTGTCAGCGTATGAAGGGACCCTTCAGCTTCGAGACCTGACTCAGATGTACATGGCCGGATCGATGTACGACGTCGGGTCGACGAGCTGCTCGTGACGCTTGCGGGGCCGCACGGCGGCGGGGATCCCGGTCGCGATGGCGTCGGCCGGGACGTCGCGGGTGACGACGGCGTTGGCGCCGATCGCGCTGTCGTCGCCGATCACCAGCGGCCCGAGGACCTTCGCACCGGCGCCGATCGTGACGCGGTTGCCGATCGTGGGGTGCCGCTTGGCCTTCGCGAGCGATCGCCCGCCGAGCGTGACGCCGTGGTAGATCATGACGTCGTCGCCGATCTCGGTGGTCTCACCGATCACGACACCCATGCCGTGGTCGATGAAGAAGCGCCGGCCGATGGTGGCGCCGGGATGGATCTCGACGCCGGTGAGGAACCTCGTGAACTGGGCCAGCATCCGGGCCGGGCCGCGCAGCGCGGGCTTGGCCCACATGCGGTGCGCGATCCGGTGCGACCAGATCGCGTGCAGGCCCGAGTACACGACGGCATTCTCGACGTCGCTGCGCGCGGCCGGATCCTGGCCCCTTGCCGCCTGGAGATCCTCCCGGATCGTGCGCAGGACACTCACAATGCTCAGCCCCGGATGTGCTCGAAGAGCGGGGTCGAGATGTAGCGCTCGCCGAAGTCGGGCACCACGACGACGATCGTCTTGCCGGCGTTCTCCGGACGCTTGGCCAGCTCGAGCGCCGCCCACACGTTCGCGCCCGCCGAGATGCCACCGAGGATGCCCTCGTCGGTGCCGAGGCTGCGGGCGACGCGGATCGCGTCGTCGAACTCGACGTCGATGATCTCGTCGTAGATCTCGCGGTCGAGGACCTCGGGCACGAAGTTCGCGCCGATGCCCTGGATCTTGTGCGGGCCGGGCTGGCCGCCGTTGAGGATCGGCGAGTCAGCCGGCTCGACGCCGACGATCGTGACCTCGGGCTTGTACTTGCGCAGCGTGCGGCCGGTGCCGGTGAGGGTGCCGCCGGTGCCGATGCCGGCGACGAAGACGTCGACGTCACCGTCGGTGTCGGCCCAGATCTCCTCGCCCGTGGTGCGCGCGTGGATCTCCGGGTTGGCCGCGTTCGCGAACTGGCGCGCCAGGACCGCGTTCTCGGTCTGCGTGACGATCTCCTCGGCCTTCTTCACCGCGCCCGCCATGCCCTCCGCGCCCGGCGTGAGGACGATCTCGGCGCCGAAGGCGCGCAGCATGACGCGACGCTCGGTGGACATCGTCTCGGGCATCGTGAGGATGACCTTGTAGCCGCGGGCCGCACCGACCATGGCGAGCGCGATGCCGGTGTTGCCGGAGGTGCCCTCGACGATCGTGCCGCCGGGCTTCAGCTCACCGGACTGCTCGGCGGCGTCGATGATCGCGACACCGATGCGGTCCTTGACGCTGTTGGCCGGGTTGTAGAACTCGAGCTTCGCCACCACCTGGGCGCCGAGGCCCTCGGTCAGACGGTTCAGGCGCACCAGCGGGGTGCGTCCGACCAGTTCGGTGACGTTGTTGTAGATCCCCATGCCGGATCCTCCTCGTGGCCACGTCGGGCAGCCAGGTCGATGTCAGGTTGCTGCTATTGCACCATCCCGTCGTGAACGGCACAGAGCCGGGTCCACACACGTACGAACGTATACGCACGTCGACACAATTGTGGGCAGCCGTCCTTCCACATTCACCCCCGAAACGCCGAATGTCACATCGGTTCAGTCGAACTGAACCGATGTGACATTCGGTCGAAGCAAGAGGGGATCAGGCCAGGCGCTGCTTCAGGGCCTCGAACTCGTCGCGGACGCCCGACGGCACCTTCTCGCCCAGGAACTCGAGCCACTCCTCGATGAGCGGGATCTCGGCCTTCCACTCCTCGACGTCGACGGCCAGGGCCTCGTCGACGTCAGCGGCCTCGACGTCCAGGCCGTCCAGGGTGAGGTCGGCAGCGGTCGGCACGAAACCGATCGGGGTGCTGACGGCGTCGGCCTTGTGCTCGATGCGGTCGATGATCCACTTGAGCACGCGGGAGTTCTCGCCGAAACCGGGCCACAGGAAGCGGCCGTCCTCGCCACGACGGAACCAGTTCACGTAGAAGATCTTAGGGAGCTTCTCCGAGTCGGCGTTCTTGCCGAGGTTGATCCAGTGGTTCAGGTAGTCGCCGGCGTTGTAGCCGAGGAACGGCAGCATCGCCATCGGGTCGCGGCGCACGGCGCCGACCTTGCCCTCGGCGGCCGCGGTCTGCTCGGACGACAGCGTCGCACCGAGGAAGGTGCCGTGCTGCCAGCCGAAGGACTCGCTGACCAGCGGAACCGTGGTCTTACGACGTCCACCGAACAGGATCGCCGAGATCGGCACACCCTGCGGGTCGTCCCACTCGGGGGCCAGGATCGGGCACTGCGACATCGGGGTGCAGTAGCGCGAGTTCGGATGGGCGGCGTTGGTACCGGACTCGGGGGTCCAGTCGTTGCCCTTCCAGTCGATCAGGTGCGCGGGGGTGTCCTCGAGACCCTCCCACCACACGTCACCGTCGTCGGTCAGGCCGACGTTGGTGTACAGGGTGTTGCCGGCCTCGACCGTCTTCATGGCGTTCGGGTTGGAGCCGTGGTTGGTGCCCGGCGCGACGCCGAAGAAACCGAACTCCGGGTTGACGGCGTACAGGCGGCCGTCCTCACCGAAGCGCATCCACGCGATGTCGTCACCGAGGGTCTCGGCGCGCCAGCCCGGGATGGTCGGCTGGATCATCGCGAGGTTGGTCTTGCCACAGGCCGACGGGAACGCGGCCGCGACGTAGTAGTTCTTGTTCTCCGGCGAGATCAGCTTGAGGATCAGCATGTGCTCGGCCAGCCAGCCCTCGTCGTGCGCCATCGCCGAGGCGATACGCAGCGAGTAGCACTTCTTGCCGAGCAGGGCGTTTCCGCCGTAGCCGGAACCGTAGGACCAGATCTCGCGGTCCTCGGGGAAGTGGGTGATGTACTTGGTGTCGTTGCACGGCCACGCGACGTCCTGCTGACCCGGCTCGAGGGGCGCGCCCACCGAGTGCAGGGCCTTCACGAACGGACGGTCGGTGCCCATCTTCTCGAGCGCGGCTTTGCCCATGCGGGTCATGATGCGCATCGACACGACGACGTACTCGGAGTCGGTGATCTCGACACCCAGCTTCGGGTCGTCGGCGCCGAGCGGGCCCATGCAGAACGGCACCACGTACATGGTGCGACCGCGCATGCTGCCGCGGTACAGCTCCGTCATGAGCGACCGCATCTCGGCCGGGTCCATCCAGTTGTTGGTCGGGCCTGCGTCGATCTGCTCCTTCGAGCAGATGTAGGTGCGGGACTCGACGCGCGCCACGTCCGACGGATCGGAGTTGCCGAGGAACGAGTTCGGCTTCTTCTCCTCGTTCAGGCGGGTGAACGTCCCGGCCTCGACGAGCTGATCGGTCAGGCGCTCCCACTCCTCGTCGGAGCCGTCGGCGAAGACGACCCGGTCGGGCTGGGTCAGCTCGGCAACCTCGCGAACCCAGGCGAGCAGCTCGGAGTGCTCAGTGGGGGGCGTGCCGTCAGTTCCGTTCAGACCGGGAATGGTCGCTGAGGTCATCAAACTCTCCTGGGGTGGGGCCGGGAACCGGAACGACCAGATCAGCCCCGCGCAGTGCGGGGCTGAGAGGTTGAACCGATTTCCCCCTCTCGGCGGGGTGCAGCCCGCCCACTCCGCCGGCCGCCCGCGTACGTCACCGCGGACAACGAACGAAGGACACGGGTGCCGGGTGTCCTAGGTATAGAGGTTAACGCCGCGGGTCGATCTGGGGGGAACCGGGTGTCGTCGGTTAGGTCACAGGAACGATTCAGACGACACCGGGCTTCACCGACTCCGGCAAACCTCGCATTTCTAGAGGTCCAAGCCGCCCTCGTCGACGCGCTCCCAGTGTTCGCGGCCGTCGGCGTCGCGGTGAAACTCCCAGGCCGCGTAGTCGCCGTCACCGTCGACGATCGTCACGTGGTCGGCGTCCCCGTCACCGTCGGTGTCGGTCGCGACGATCAGGGCGTCGTCCACCTCGAAGGACTGCGTGTCGAGGATGCCGTCGCCGTCGATGTCGAACGCGGCGCCCGTCAGCGACACCGCCCCCGATTCGGCCCCGAAGTTCTCGGGATCGATGTCGGGCCGGTCGGCCGTCAACTCCTCGGTGGTGATCATGCTGCCTCCCAGCGGTCGCCGTACAACTGTCGTCACGGCATTGGACGCGCCGCGGCGCCGCCCGGTTCCCCCGAGTTCGCCCGGGCCTCGAGTGCCCCGAGAACCGCGACGAGTGCACCGCGGTCCCTTTCGCACGCTGCCACGCGGCCGCTGCGTTCGGCCGCGAGCCGACGCGCCTCGGCCTCGACGCCCGCCAGTTCCTCGTCCGCCGCGAGCCCCGCCGCGCGGCTGTCCGCGATCACGCGGGTGCTCACCGCCGCCTCGGTCTCGAGGATCCGGCCGAGCACCCGCTGTTCGAGCTGCGCCCGCAGGTGAGCGGCGCTGTCCGACGCCCACTGCCGCAGGTACGCGCGGTCGGCGACCAGCCGCCGGGCCCCCGCCAGCCACCACGCCGCGGCCCCGCCGAGTGCCAGCGTGATCGGGATCGTGGCGATGTCGAGCGCCGGCACCATCGCGATCGGGGCGACCGCGAGCCGCCCCAGACCGACACCGGCCGACGCCCCGACGACCACCATCATCCGGTCCTCGACGCCGCGGTGGCGCGGCTCCGGCGCCGGCGGCGGGTCGTGCGGGGCGGGAGCCGCCGGCGGCAGATCCGACACCCCGGCCCGGGCAGCGAGGTCCGCGAGCCGACGCCCGACGACCTCGTCCAGGTCGGCCGACGCGTGGTCCGCCAGCTCACCCATCCGTTCGGGGAGCGTGCGCAGGTCGCGGCGTCCGGCCCGGTCGATGTCGGCCCGCATGGCCGCCGAGACGGCGCGGACCTCGCCGCCCGCCGCGTGCATCAGGTCGATCCGGGCCCGTTGGACGTCACCGCGCAACTGCGCCAGGCGTTCGGCCCGCCCGCCGTCGCGCATCGCGACCAGCCGGGCCCTGCGCGCCCGCAGCTCGGCGGTCGCGGCGTCGCTGCCCTCCCTCGTCGCCCGGGCGGTCTCGTTGATCCGTCGGCAGGTCCGCTCGACCAGGGAATGCGCCGCCCGGCGGGTGTTGCGGTCGGCGGTGACTCCGGGGTCGGTGGCGAGCGCGTCCCGCACCACCGCCGACAGCGCGTCGGCGTCGAGGAGGACGCGGACGTCGGCGTAGCGCGCCGAGTGCGCCCGCAACAGCGCCTCGTTCCGCTCGCGGACCGCGTCCCGGTCCGGGTGTGCACCGGCGAGCACGAAGACCACCCGCTCCACGTCCGCGGCGGCCGCGTCGAGCGCGGCCAGTTCGTCGCGTCCGAGCACGGAGGCGCCGTCGAGCACCATCACCACGACCGCGGCCCGGTCCGGGGCGCCGGTCACGGCGTCGAACGGCGCCAGGGCGTCGAGCACCGACGTCGGGTCGATCCCCCGCACCGCCACGACGCGGACCCCGCGCCCGGTCCGATCCCGGTCGCGCCACCGGCGCAGACCGTCCGGGTCCCACCGTTCGACGATCCGTTGCGCGTCGGCCGGGAACTCCGGCACGTCGGGCGTCACCGCACGTCCAGGGGTGTGTCCGAGTGTGTGCGGGCGTGCAGGCGCCGACGAGCGAGCGCACGTCGACGCCGATCCGCGGCACCGTCGCCGGACGCCTCGGCCGCGTGCGCCGCGAGCTGCACCGCCTCGTCGCTGCGCAGATAACTCTCGAGCACGTCCCGCTCGGGCCCGCGCGCCGCGGCCTCGGCCACCGTCTTCAGCGCCACCCGGCCACGACAGGCCGAGGCGGCGTGTACGCAGGCCGCGACGGCGGCCACCACGTCTTGCACGCCGTCCGGAGTCCCCGGCGCCGGCGCGCGAGCCACCGACGGCAGGGTCCGAACGCCCGTCTCGGCCTCGCATTCGGCGGCGATCCGCAACGCGGCGCCCCACGACCCCAGCAGGTCGGCCTTGTTCACCAGCGCGACCGTCGCGTCACGCGGCGCGCGCGTCAATGCGTCGATGTCGGGGGTGCGCGGCGCCCCGGACAGCACGTAGACGACGACGTCGCCGTCCAGGACCGGGTCGGCCGCACCGGGCGCGTCCACCGCCGACGACTCGGCCACAGGCCCGAGCCCGGCGCGCCCCAGGACACCGGCGACGGCGGTGCGTCCGACACCCGCGCGGCCCACGACCTGGATCCGGATCGGCGCGGTCGCCTCGTCCAGCGCCTGCCGGGCCGCGCCGATGTCCGCGGCGATGCGGCCGAGCAGCTCGAATCCGCTCAACTGTGTCCCCCCGTGTTCCCCCTGCCGACCGGCGACGCCGATTCTGTCAGTGCGGAGAAGGGGAGAGCAAGAGCACGCGGAGAGCGCCTCCACCGTCGCTACCAGGCAGAACAGCGGCGATTCGGGAGCCGAACCCCCGAAATCCGACCAAATTGTCCATATTATCGGTCGACCGTGTCGGCTGGCACTCGCGGACATACGTGACAATGGTGCGGTGAACCACGCCGATCAGGACGCACCCGAGACCCCGCGCGACGACGTCGACCCCGCGCCCGCCGACGCTGACGCAGACCAGCCCGTCAGCGCCGAGAAGGGTTCACGCCTCTACCCGCGGGTGACCAGTTTCCGGTCCCGCCGCGGTTCACTGACCGATCCGCAGCAGGGCGCGTGGGACCGGATGTGGCCGAATATCGGCCGGGACGTCGGCGACGATCTGATCGACACCACGGCGTGGTTCGGCCGCGAGGCTCCGTTGATCGTCGAGATCGGCTCCGGGACGGGCACCGCGACGGCCGCGATGGCGAAGGCCGAGCCGCACGTGAACCTGATCGCCGTCGAGGTCTACCGTCCGGGCCTGGCTCAGCTGCTCCAGCTCGTCGAGCGCGAGGACATCCAGAACGTCCGGGTGCTGCGCGGCGACGCCGTCGAGGTGCTCGAGCACATGGTGGCCCCGGAGTCGCTGACCGGTGTCCGGGTCTTCTTCCCGGACCCGTGGCCCAAGGCCCGGCACCACAAGCGTCGGCTGTTGCAGGGGCCGACGTTCGCGCTCATCGCGAGCCGGCTGAAGCCGGGCGGTGTGCTGCACGTCGCGACCGACCACGCCGAGTACGCGGAGGCGATCCGCGAGGCCGGTGACGCGGAGCCGCTGCTCACCGAGCTCGACTGGCAGTCCCCGATGACGCACGAGCGCCCGGTGACGAAGTTCGAGGACAAGGCGCACAAGGTCGGAAGCTCCATCACAGAACTCATCTGGGGGAAGATCAAGTCATGAGTCTCAGCGAAAGCACGCCCAACACCGGGCTTGCGGGCGATTCCCTCGACGACAACGGGCGCGACGTCCGACAGCACAAGCGGGTGCTGCTGGTCTGGGACGCACCGAACCTCGACATGGGGCTCGGCGCGATCCTGGGCGGACGGCCGACGGCCGCGTACCGCCCGCGTTTCGACGCGCTGGGCCGTTGGCTGCTGTCGCGGACGGCGGAGCTGTCCGCGACCGAGACGGCGACTCTCGAGCCCGAGGCGACGGTGTTCACCAACATCGCCCCTGGTAGCGCCGATGTCGTCCGCCCGTGGGTGGAGGCTCTGCGTAATGTGGGTTTCGCGGTGTTCGCCAAGCCCAAGGTGGAGGAGGACAGCGACGTCGATTCCGACATGCTCCACCACATTGCGCTTCGCCGTGGTGAGGGTCTGGCCGGTGTCATGGTCGCCTCCGCCGATGGGCAGGCGTTCCGTGAGCCTCTGGAGGACATCGCGGCAGCCGGCGTGCCGGTGCAGGTTCTCGGGTTCCGCGAGCACGCCAGTTGGGCGGTCTCGTCCGACATCCTGGACTTCGTCGACCTCGAGGACATCCCCGGCGTCTTCCGTGAGCCGCTGCCGCGGGTGAGCCTCGAGTCCCTGCCCGACGAGGGCGCCTGGTTGCAGCCGTTCCGCCCACTGTCCGCCCTGCTCGTCGGGCGCTGAGGAGTCGATACGTGTTCGCTCGCTGGGGAGATCTCGTCTATCGGGCCCGCTTCACCGTCATCGCGGTGATGGTGGCCGGGCTGTTGGCGCTGGGCGCCTACGGCTCCGGCCTCGGGCCTCACCTCAGTCAGAGCGGTTGGGACGATCCGGGTTCGGAGTCGGTGGCCGCGGCGAAGCTCGCGGACGGCACGTTCGGCCGTGACACCGCCGGCGACGTCGTGGCGATGTACACGGCACCCGACGGCAAGACCGTCGACGACCCGGCGTTCGGCGCGAAGGTCTCCGACAGCCTGCAACGCGTGCTGGAGGAGCATCCCGACGAGGTCGCGAAGGTCAACGGCAGCTATTTCGCGCTGCCGAACACCCCGCGCGTGGCATCGCTGGCGAGCAAGGACAAGACGCACGCGATCGCGAGCATCGCGTTGAAGGGCGACAACGACACCGCGATCACCAACAACTTCCGGGAGGTCCGGGACGCGTTCGCGATCGACGGCGTCGAGGTCCAGCTCGCCGGCATGCAGCCGGTCGCGAGCGCCATCAACGACACGATGGCCAACGACCTCAAACGCATGGAGCTCATCGCGATCCCGGCGGTCGGGGTCCTGCTGTTCTTCGTGTTCGGCGGCGTCATCGCGGCCGCGCTACCCCTGATCGTCGGCGGCCTGACGATTCTCGGCGCCAACGGCATCGTGCGGGTGTTCACGCACTTCGCCGAGATCAATGTCTTCGTGGCGTCGGTCGTCTCGCTGATCGGTCTGGGCCTGGCGATCGACTACGGCCTGTTCATCGTCAGCCGGTTCCGCGAGGAGTTGGGCGACGGATACGACACGCGTGCGGCGGTGCGCCGCAGTGTCATGACCGCGGGTCGCACGGTGTTGTTCTCCTCGACGATGATCGCGGTCAGCCTCGGCGGCCTGATCCTGTTCCCGCAGGGCTTCCTCAAGTCCGTCGCCTACGGCGCGATCGCGACGGTGCTGTTGGCGGCGTTCACCTCGGTCACGCTCCTACCGGCGATCCTCAGCATCCTGGGGCGGCGCATCGACAAGTTCGGTCTCAAGCGGTTCGGCCAGATCAAGTCGACCGAGGAGATCGAGTCCAGCATGTGGGGCCGGCTGACGCGCTGGGTGATGCGCAATCCGCTCAAGGTGACGATCCCCATCGTGATCGGCCTGCTGCTGCTCATCATCCCCATGACGGGCATCAAGTTCGGTGGCATCAACGAGGACTACCTGCCGCCGGACAACCCGACCCGCGTCGCGCAGGAACAGTTCGACGAACTGTTCCCGGGCAACCGCACCGAGCCGGTCAAGCTGGTGGTCACCGGCGCGCAGGGCGCCCAGGTGGGCCAGATCATCAAGAGCGCGAACGAGGCGCCGGGGCTGGTCGAGAAGTTCTCGATCACCGGCCCCGCGAAGGACGGCGTCCAGGTCCTCAAGGCCGGTCTGGTGGACCGCAACGACTCGGCACCGACCATCGACTACCTGCGCTCGATGGACACCCCGGACGGCGTCCAGGTCCTCGTCGGCGGCACGCCGGCGATCGAGCAGGACAGCATCAGCGCCCTGCTCGACAACCTGCCACTCATGATCGTCTCGGTCCTGGCGGTGACGACGCTGCTGATGTTCCTGGCGTTCGGCTCAATCGTGTTGCCGATCAAGGCGGTGCTGATGAGCGCGCTCGGTCTCGGGGCGACGCTCGGCATCCTGACGTGGATCTTCATCGACGGAAACGGCTCGAGCCTGCTGAACTTCACGCCGGGACCGATCACGTCGCCGGTGCTGGTGTTGATCGTCGCGATCATCTACGGCCTGTCGATCGACTACGAGGTGTTCCTGCTCTCCCGCATGGTCGAGGCCCGCTCGCAAGGCGCGAGCACGACGGAGTCCATCCGGATCGGCACCGCGCACACCGGCCGCATCATCACCGCCGCGGCTCTGATCCTGATCGTGGTCACCGGCGCGTTCGGGTTCTCGGAACTGGTGATGATGAAGTACATCGCGTACGGCATGATCGCGGCGCTGATCATCGACGCGACGCTGATCCGCATGTTCCTCGTGCCCGCGGTCATGAAGCTCCTGGGCGACGACTGCTGGTGGGCACCGGCATGGATGAAGCGGATCCAGCAGAAGATCGGGCTCGGCGAGCCGATCCTCGACGACGAGCTGAGGGCCGCGGAAGTGCCCGTGCTGGCGACCGCGGACACCGCGATGGCCCCGGTCGCGGCCCCGGCTCTGCCGGCCCGCCCGACGGAGCCGCTGACGCAGCCCCTCCCCCGGGTCTCGGCGGCGCCTCGCGCCCGCTCGGCGACACCGCGCCCGGTCGCGCCCGAACCGGGTCGCGCGCCGGCGAACGACGCCCCGAAGATCAACGTCCCGACGAACGCGGCGCCGCGGAACGAGGCGCCGACGCCCGCCCCCGCGGTGGCACCCGAGCCGCGACCCCGTCCGCAGCCGTCCAACCCGGACGGCGACGAGGTGGCGTGGCTCGCGGCGCTCCGCGCGCCGCACACGGGCGTCATCCCGGCCGTCGTGCCGGCACCGGAACCGACCCCGGCACCGGAACCCGCACCGGAGCCGGCCCCGGCGCCCGAGCCGGAACGCGCGGCCCGGCGCGAGGTCGCCGAGGAGCCGTCCGACACGGACACCGGTCGTCATCACCGCGTCGACGGTTCGGCCGTGAGCGTGAGCGAACTGCTCGCCCGGCACCGGGACGACGACCGGGTCAACGACTGATCGTCAGCTGCCGAGCATCCTGCGCAGGGTCGTGCCGTACGGGTATCGCGCGGTGATCGATCCGAAGCGCACGCGGCCACGGACGACGAGGTGCATCGGGCCGTAGGGCGGGCCGGTGCGGACCTTGTTCGACACGGAGCCGGCGACGGTGTCGACGTCGTTGAGGTCCGCCGTCGCTTCCGGCGGGAGAACGAGCGAGACGGATCCACAGGAGTCGTCGATGGTCAGGTGGACCACCTGGGTCTGCATCACAGCTTCGGTGAAGTCCAGGGTCGAGCTGCCCATCCGCGTGTCGAGGTGCAGCGCCGGCGGCACGTTCCAGCGGCCCTTGCGGGTGATCGTCGACATGCGCCCGCGGATGACGAGAGGATGCTGCCCGGGATGACCGCCGGTCACCGGCGCCGCGGCACCGGGCGCGCCCACGGCCGGCGACCCGACGGCCGGAGCGGGCGATGCGGGGACGGCCGGCGGGTGGACCCCGTTCGTGTAGGTCGGGTCGATCTGCATTCCCGGCAGATCCACGAGGACGGCGTTGAGCTCGCCGCGGGTCTTCGCCGCGAGCGCGGTGTCCATTCGTTCGGTGAACTCGCCGAGCGAGAGCATGCCCTGCCCCACCGCTCGCTGAAGCAGTTTGCCGACGTGCTCGCGCTCGGCATCGGACACCCGCAGATCTCTCGCCTCCATGCGGGCAAGAGTAGTCAGTCGCGCGGTCGGTCCGATTTGCCGTCGGGCCGGTCGGCGGGTTCGTCGGGTGTCGCGGGGAACATCGGGACGGATGGGTCGACGTCGGCGAGCGACTCGTAGGCCTCCTCCTGATCCTCCGCGCAGAGGGAGCGGATGGCGGTGTTGAGGAACGCGACGATCGGCACGGCCAGCAGTCCGCCGACGATGCCGGCGAGGACGATGCCGGTGGTGATCGCGAGGACCACCGCGAGCGGGTGCAGCCGGACCGCACGTCCGAGCAGCAGCGGCTGCAGCACGTGTCCTTCGAGCTGCATGATGCCGACGATGATGCCGAGCACGATCAGCGCGGTCAGCAGGCCCTTGGTCACGAGGGCGACGAGGACCGCGAGGAACCCGGTGACGAAGGCGCCGACGATGGGGATGAACGCGCCGATGAAGACGAGCGAGGCGAGCGGCAGGGCCAGCGGCACGCCGAGGATCGCGAGGCCGGCGCCGATGCCGATCGCGTCGGCCGCGGCCACCGCGACCGTCGCGCGGGTGTAGCCGACGAGGGTGCTGAAGCCCTGTCGGCCGGCGACCCGAACCCGGGTGCGGGTGGTCTTCGGGACGATCCGCGTCACGAACTCCCAGACCTGGTCACCGCCGTAGAGGAAGAACACGAGGGTGAAGAGGGTAAGGAAGGCCCCGGCGAAGATCTCGCCGACGACGGTGGCGGTGGTCAGCGCCCCGCTGGTGAGCGCCTCCTGGTTGGACTGGAGGGCCTTGACGACGTTGTCGCCGGCGTGCCGGATCTGGTCCTGGCTGAAGTGCAGCGGCCCCTCGGTGAGCCATCCCTGGGCCTTGTTGACGCTGGTGGTGAACTGGTCGGTCAGCCCGGGTATGCCCTCGACGAACTGTTCCACGACGAACGACAGGATCGCGCCGACGATGCCCATCGTGCCGACGACGGTGATGATCACGGCGGCGGACCGCGGCACCCCGCGCCGGT
This sequence comes from Prescottella soli, assembly GCF_040024445.1. NCBI lineage: Bacteria > Bacillati > Actinomycetota > Actinomycetes > Mycobacteriales > Nocardiaceae > Rhodococcus > Rhodococcus (subgen. Prescottella) soli. Next base: position 3,700,893 of record NZ_CP157276.1, on the reverse strand, counting down.
TTATCCAGTTGACGGACGGGGTGAGCAGCGCGGCCAGCAGCAGCGCCAGCGCCACGGGGATGACGACCGCATAGAGCTTGGTGACGACGTATCCGAGCGCGAGCAGTCCGGCGAAGAGCACCAGCAGGCGCCACGTCCAGGCGGCGCCGACGCGCACGAGTGGATGCACGGACGCCGACGCGGGCCGCTCGGGTTCCGTGTCGGACGATTTCTGCGTTTTCGCCTGTGCGGGAGCGTCGCCCGGTTCGTTGTCGCCCACTGCGCGAGCCTAACGGCGCAGGACCGTCCGCGGCGGAGAAACGTCCGCCGGGCGCGGCAAGCATGTGCGCTGCCGAGCTGCGAAGGATGTCCCGCTAAATTATGAGGTCGTGTGGGCATCGTACCGAGCAGTGGCGCTGACGATTCGCAGTCGTTGGCCTCTCTACATGCTCTCGATGCTCGGGGCGAACCTGCTCGGCGCCGTGCTGGTCTTCGCGTTCGTCCGCTACGGGATCCCGATTCCGGAGTCGGCGGACATCATCAACGACCACGTCCGCAACTTCGCCGTCTTCAGCGTGTACCTCGTCTTCGCCGGCGTCGTCAGCCTCACGGCCGCGGCGATGATGCTGCGTTCGGTGATCCGCTGGCAGCTGCGGGGCGGCCCACCGACCCGGGCCGAGCAGATGGCGGCGCTGCACGCACCGCTGCGACAGGCGATCGTCCACCTGATCCTGTGGTTCCTGGGTGGCGTGATCTTCGTGCTCCTCACGGCCGAGGAGATGCCCGAGCTGGCGATCGCGGTGGTGGTGACGGTCGGCATGGCCGCCACGACGACGTTCGGGTTCACGTACATGCTCGGCGAGCGGATCCTGCGCCCGGTCGCGGCGCAGGCCCTGAGCGAGGGCCAGTTCGACCGGACGATGGCGCCCGGCGTCGGCACCCGCATGGCGATGACGTGGGGCCTGGGCACGTTGATGCCGGTCATCGGCATCATCCTGCTGTGCGTCACGCAGCTCACCACCGACCTCGAGTTCGCGCCCAGCGCGCTCGCCTGGGCGATTCTGCTCCTGTCGATCATGGCGATCGGGCAGGCGTTCGCGCTGTCGATGCTGACCGCGAGCCAGATCTCCGACCCCATCCGGCAGCTGCGGCGCGCGATCGAGCGGGCGCAGCGCGGCGAGACGGACGTGCGCGTCGAGGTGTTCGACGGCTCCGAGATAGGCCGCCTGCAGGTCGGCTTCAACCGGATGATGCGCGAGTCCGACGAGCGGAAGCTGCTGCGCGAGCTGTTCGGCCAGCACGTCGGCCAGGACGTCGCCCGTCGGGCGCTGCAGTTCGGCACGGAGCTGGGCGGCGAGACGCGGTTCGTCGCGGTGCTGTTCGTCGACATGGTCGGCTCCACCGGCGCGGCGGCGGAGCGCCCACCGAGTGAGGTCGTCGAGTTGCTCAACGAGTTCTTCCGGGTGGTCGTCGACGTCGTCGACCGGCACCACGGATTCGTCAACAAATTCATGGGCGACGCGGCGCTCGCGATCTTCGGTGCTCCGTTGGATCGTCCGGACGCGCCGACGGCCGCGTTGGCGGCGGCGCGGGAGCTGCGTTTCGCGCTCAACGAGATCACCGGCCTGGACATCGGCATCGGGGTGTCGGCGGGTCTGGCGGTCGCGGGCAATATCGGCGCGGCCGAGCGGTTCGAGTACACCGTGATCGGCGACCCAGTGAACGAGGCGTCGCGGCTGACGGAGCTTGCGAAGCTGCGGCCGAGCCGGGTCCTGGCGTCGACGAGTGCGCTGTACTTCGCCGACGACGAGGAGCAGGCGCACTGGGAGCTGGGCGAGCAGGTCCAGCTGCGGGGTCGGCGCCGCAACACCCACCTCGCCTGGCCGGTGTTGTATCCGGAGTGACGTGAACAATCTTGGTTACCCTGGGCTCGTGGCACAGCCGGAGCCCGACCCACGAGTCGGCGACCCAGATCGGCCGCGCGGTCGTTTCTGGTGGCTCAAGTGGGCCGCCGGTGCGCTGCTGGTGGCCCTGTTGGTCGGCGAGGGCATCTACCTGTGGCCGCGGCTGCACGAGTCGTGGCTGGCGCTGACGGAGATCCACTGGGGCTGGGTGGCGGTGTGCATCGCGGCGCAGGCGGTCTCGTTGAGCGGCTACGGCCGCGTCCAGAAGCAGTTGCTGCACGCCGGTGGCGTGTCGGTCGGTCAGGGCAAGTCGCTCTCGGTGATCTACGGATCGACGGCGATGGCGTTGACGCTGCCCGCCGGTCAGGTGTTCTCGACGGCCTTCACGTACCGGGAGACCCGCCGTTGGGGCGCCACCCCGGTGGTGGCGTCGTGGCAGCTCGCGATCTCCGGAGTGATCGCGGCCGCGGGGCTGGCGGCGATCGGTGTGGCCGGTGCGCTGCTGGTCGGTGGATCGGTGAGCCCGTTCACGCTGCTGTTCTCGGTGGCCGGGTTGATCGCGCTGGTGTACGCCGGCCGCTACGTGTCGGCGCATCCCGAGTCGATCGAGCGCGCGGCGCGCTGGGTGCTGACTCGCGTGAACCGGGTGCTGCGCAAGCCGCCGGAGACCGGCATGGACGCCGTCCGGACCACGATCGACCAGCTCGACTCGGTGCAGCTCGGCAAGCGCGACGCGGCGGTCTCGCTCGCCTGGTCGACGGTGCACCGGGTGGCCGACGTGGTCTGCCTGGGCGCGGCGTGTTTCGCGATCGGGGCCGATCCGCTGCTCGCTGGCCTGCTCATCGCGTTCGCGGCGGGTAAGGCGGTCGCGACGATCCCGGGCGCGCCGGGTGGCCTGGTGTACGTCGACGCGACGCTGATCGCGGCGCTGACGACGGCCGCGAGCATCAGCGCGTCGCAGGCGGTGGCGGCCGCGTTCGTCTACCGCGGGGTGAGTTTCATCCTCGTCGCGATCGTCGGCTGGATCGTCTTCCTCTTCCTGTTCCGGGGCCGCCAGCACGGCGACCTCGAGTTCGATGTCGAACTCGAGCACCGGGAGACGGCTGCACTGCAGGAGCGGCACGCCGTCGCCGACCCGATCGAGGTCCGGCTCGAGAGCCCGACAGCAGAGCCGGAGCACCGCCCGCCGTCACGTCCGGAGTGACCGCAATCGGCGTCACCCCAGGTCGGCGGCCATTCCCTCGAGGTGCGCGCGGCTGACGCGGGCCGCCTCGTCGACGTCGCCGGCCGCGATCGCGTCCACGAGGGCGGCGTGCTCGTCGGCGTCGGGTTCGGTGTCCCGGTGCCGCAGGCCGAGGAGGGCGATCATCTCGGTCATCGCGTCCGCCAGTCGCGGCACGAACGTCTCGAACAGTTCGGACAGCACGGGGTTGTGCGCGGCTGCGACGACCGACCGGTGCACGGCGATGTCGGCCTCGACGAACTCGCGGTCCGGGGCGTCGGCCGCGTCCGCACGCAGTTCGAGGGCGCGTCGCATCGCGGCGACGTCGGCGTCGGTGGCGCGCAGGGCCGCCAGCCGCGCGGCCTCGATCTCGATCGCGGCGCGGACCTCGACGACGGCCGCAATGGCTTCGCGCTGGAGCACGCCCTCCCAGCCGTCGACCTCGGGTTCGGTGCGGTCGACGAACACGCCGGCACCCTGACGCGCCCGCAACATGCCTTGGCCCGCGAGCATCCGCAGCGCCTCCCGGATCGTCGACCGTCCGACCCCCAGTTCCGTCGCGAGGGTGGTCTCGCCCGGCAGCTTCGACCCGATCTCCCACTCGCCTGCCTGCAGGCGGCGGCGCAGCTGGTCGGCAACCTGATCGGCCAGCAGGTTCCGGGTGAGCGCGGCAGTCAATCGAACTCCTCAGGTTGTCAGACAAGTTGTTTTGCTCTAGCTTAGCGAACATGACGCATCGCGGACTGCTTCTCGGCCGCCGCGGCGGGGTCTGACCGGACCGGCACCCCGCCGCGGGGTTCCGCCGTGCCGGTCGACCACTTCGATCCGCACAGGAGCATCCGCCGTGAACTGGAATCGCCAACGCCCGTCGTCCATGCCGAGCCACCGCTACCGTCCGCATTCGGAGCGCGTCGACGTCCCGCTCATCGAACGCGCGTGGCCCACCGCCCGCACCACCACCGCACCACTGTGGGTGCCGGTGGACCTGCGCGACGGCAATCAGGCCCTCGCCGAACCGATGGACCCCGCCCGCAAGCGCAGGTTCTTCGAGCTGATGATCGCCATGGGATACAAGGAGATCGAGGTCGGGTACCCGTCGGCCAGCCAGACGGACTTCGACTTCGTCCGCGACCTCGCCGAGCAGGACCTGGTGCCCGACGACGTCACCATCGTCGTGTTCACCGCAGCGCGAACCGATCTCATCGAGCGCACGTTCGAGTCGGTGCGCGGCCTGCCGAACGTCGTGTTGCACATGTACACCGCGACGGCCCCGACGTGGCGCTCGGTGGTCCTCGGACACGATCGGGACGCGCTGCACCGCCTGATCTTCGACGCCGCACAGGACCTCGCCCGCGGCGGCGATGCCCAGTCGGGCGTGCGCTTCGAGTTCTCCCCCGAGGTGTTCAACCTGACCGAACCCGACTACGTGCTGCGGGTGTGCGACAGCCTCACCGAACTGTGGGACGCGTCGCCCGACCGGACGGTGATCCACAATCTGCCTGCGACGGTGGAGATTTCGACACCCAACGTGTACGCCGATCAGATCGAGTACATGCACCGCCATCTGGCCCGCCGCGAGTCCGTGATCCTGTCGGTGCATCCGCACAACGACCGCGGCACCGGCGTCGCGTGCGCCGAACTGGCGGTACTGGCCGGCGCGCAGCGCGTCGAGGGATGCCTTTTCGGCAACGGGGAACGCACCGGCAACGTCGACCTGGTGACGCTCGCGCTCAATCTGCACGCGCAGGGCGTGGATCCGATGATCGACTTCTCCGACATCGACGAGGTCCGGCGAACGGTGGAGTACTGCAACAGGATCGACGTGCACGCCCGGCATCCGTACGGCGGCGATCTGGTGTACACGGCGTTCTCCGGCACTCACCAGGACGCGATCAAGAAGGGCTTCGCGCACCACCACGCGGCCGCCGCGGCGGCCGGGATCGACCCGGGGCAGGCGCCGTGGGACGTGCCGTATCTGCCGATCGATCCACGCGACGTGGGACGCGACTACGAGGCCGTGATCCGGGTGAACAGCCAGTCCGGCAAGGGCGGGATCGCGTACCTGCTGCAGACCGGGCACGGCATCGATCTGCCGCGGCCGGTGCAGATCGACTTCGCCCGACGCGTGCAGCGGGCCACCGACGACGGCGGCGGCGAGGTGACGGCGGAACAGCTGTGGGAGTTGATGTTCGCGGAGTACGGCTTCGACGGCAAGCTGGGTCAGTGGTCGATCGAGCACCGGGAGGGCGGCGACCATCTCCGGATTCGCGCCGAGTTCGACGGCGCCGCGATCGACGGGGCGGCCTTCGCGGGTGGGCCGGTCGAGGCGCTCACCAAGATCCTGGCCGACCACGGCCGGCCGGTGGAGGTGCTCTCGCTCGTGCAGCAGTCCGTGGGGGCGGGCAGCGCGGGGCGGGCCGCGACGTTCGCGCTCTGCCGTAGTGGCGGCGCCCAGCACTGGGGGATCGGATTCGACCAGTCGGTGACCGCATCGGCGTTGCGCGCAGTGCTTGCCGCTACGGCGAGGGCGACAGCCGTGCAGGAGTGAGCAGACCGGCGCCGACCGAAACGTGGCTCACCCGAGCACGTTCCGGTCGGCGTCAGGCGAATCAGCTGATGGCTGCGGACAGCGTGCTGCTACCGGCGCCACTCAGCAGCATGTTGGCGATGACACTGCTGCCGCCCTCCATGCTCATCGTGGTGCTGCCCAGATCCAGCGCTTGGCCGAGGCTGCCGAAACCGCCCGGGGAGAAGACGACCTGGTAGCTGTAGGACAGGATCGCATCCTGCGCGGCACCGTCGATGCACGCTCCGACGACGGCGTACGCGCCCGGCGTGATCGGCTTGAGCAGACCGGTGTTGGCTTCGCCCCCGGTGGTGCTCTTCACCGTCGGCGTGGCGGCGGTGGTCGGGTTTCCGATGTAGTAGACCTTGCCGAGGAGGTCGACGAAGCCCGGCCACTGGTCGGTCGGCTTCGCGGCGAGGGGCAGCGCGTCGGTCGCGTTCAGGACGATGGGCATACACACGATGCCCTGGTCGGTGCTGGTCTGAGTGACGGTCATGTCGATGACGTCGCCGTCGACACTGGCGGAAATCTTCGGGGCGGGCACCTCGGTGTCCGGGGCGGCGGACGCGATACCCGGCAGAGCCAGGGCCAGTGCGCCGGTCAGTGCGACGGCAGCGCCGGCACCACGAGCAGCAATCTTCTTCGACAACGGCTTCTCCTCGCGTTCAGAGCACGGATCGCCACCGCCCCACCAGCGCCGAGATCCGGCGCAGCAGAAACGAATACGTGGCAGTCCGCAGATAGTGACGACGGACATAGCAGCCAAACAGGGCGAACGTACCACGGATAGTTACTCGAGGGTAAGAACAATTTCTCGACACCCTCCCGGCCTGCATCGAAGCCCCCGAGGGGGCAACTGTGACCGGCATCACATCCACTTGCGGAATGCCTGAACCGCTGCCACCGTTGTAACCACAGTCTTTGAAGTTTCAACTACTTGCCTCCGGGAGCACACATGACCACCGCCACCACCGCCCTTCCGAACCTGACCGCCGGCACCTGGGCCATCGACCCCACCCACTCGACCGTCGGATTCGTGGTCCGGCACCTCGTGGTGAGCAAGGTCCGTGGCACGTTCAACGACTTCACCGGTGCGATCACCGTCGCCGAGGACGGCACCCCGTCCGTGCACGCCGAGATCCAGGTCGCGTCCATCGACACCAACAACGAGCAGCGTGACGGCCACATCAAGTCGGCCGACTTCTTCGACGTCGAGCAGTTCCCGACGGCCAAGTTCGTCTCCACCGCAGTGCGTCCCGCCGGCTCCAACTTCGTCGTCGAGGGCGAGTTCACGCTCCACGGTGTGACCAAGCCGGTCGAGCTGGCGCTCGAGTTCCTGGGCGTCAACCCGGGCATGGGCAACGGCCCGGTCGCCGGCTTCGAGGCCACCACCACCATCAACCGCAAGGACTTCGGCATCAGCATCGAGATGCCGCTCGAGGGTGGCGGCGCCGTGGTCGGCGACAAGATCACCATCAACCTCGAGATCGAGGCCGGCCTGCAGGCCTGATCGGCCCCGGGCAGACTGCGCGCCCGCCACGGCCTCCTGCCGCGGCGGGCGCGCGCCTGTCCTCCGATCGCCGGCCGGGGAGGCGGCTCACCGAGAGCGTGCGAGGGACCTGCTGTCGCCGCGGAACTCGGCGACGGTCCGGCCCCGAACCCGCACGGTGACGTCGTAGATGCCGTTGCGGCCGTAGCGTTCCCGCTCGACTGCCTCTGCAACGAGCTCGTCACCCAGGCGAGTGGGAGCCAGGAAACGAATGTCCGCCCGCGCGGCGACCGCAGGCTCGCCGTATCCGTTGCACGCGAGCGCAAACGCCGTGTCCGCCAGGGTGAAAACGAATCCGCCGTGCGTGATTCCGTGCCCGTTCACCATCGTCTCGCCGACCGTCATCGATGCGACCGCACGGCCCGGGACCAGTTCCCGCACCTCGATCCCGAGCGCCCGAGATGCCACGTCGGCATCGAACATCTCTCGCGCCGAACCGTATTCGAGAGTCATACTTCTCCCACCGGTCCGTGGACCGATTCCTCTTCCTGGGTGAACATCGTGACCCCTCGCGTGGCGAAGTTGCGGACGTCCCTGCCGGCTTCCCGCATCTCCGCCGACGCCAGTCCTGCGTGCATCGTCTCAGCATCGGGATCCTCGGGATGGCCGTAACAGACCACCACCTTTCGCCCCATGTCAGAGCCCCTCGTCGGACGCGCCCTTGGCGACGAGGGTGAGGACGTCGTAGGTCGCTACCGCATCGCCGTTCTGATTCTCGACCACGGCGTCCCACCGCACCTCGCCGTAGTCGGCGCTGCTGCGCGGTGTGATCTGCTTCGCCGTCAGCGTCACCGTCAGACTGTCGTCCGCCTTGACCGGGGTGAGGAAACGCAGACTGTCGACGCCGAAGTTCGCGAGGACAGGTCCCGGGTTCGGCTCGACGAACAGCCCAGCCGCGAGCGAGACCACGAGGTAGCCGTGCGCGACGATGCCGCCGAAGAGAGGGTTCGCCGCCGCAGCATCGGGATCGGTGTGCGCATAGAAGGTGTCGCCGGTGAACTCCGCGAAATGGTCGATGTCCGCCAGTGTGACCTGCCGCGGTCCTCCGACGACGGTGTCCCCGATCCGCAACTCCGCCAGATTCTTCCGGAACGGATGGATACCCTCGTCGGCTCGCCGAGATCCGGGGACCCAACGGTTGCCGACGGCAGTCAGGATGTCGGGGGTGGCCTGGACCGCGGTGCGTTGCATGTGGTGCAGGACTCCACGGATGCCACCGAGCTCCTCACCGCCACCGGCGCGGCCCGGGCCACCGTGCACGAGCACCGGGAGCGGCGAGCCGTGCCCGGTCGATTCCCGCGCGTCGTCCCGGTTGAGAACCAGGACCCGTCCGTGAAACGGCGCCAGCCCCAGCACGATGTCGCGGGCGAGCCCGGCGTCGCGGGTGACGAGGGATGCCACGAGGCTGCCCTTGCCGCGGGCCGCGAGTTCGAGCAGCTCGTCGGTGCCGGCGTATCCGATCACCGTGCTCACCGGCCCGAACGCCTCGATGTCGTGCGGCTCGTCGGCAGTCGTGTCGTCACAGCGCAGCAGGATCGGGGGCAGGAACGCGCCGGCCGACCGGTCCGCCCCCACGACGTCGAAGTCCTCCGGGTCGCCCACCACGATCTGCGCCGACTTCGTCAGTCCGCGAAGCGCTTTCAGCACCTCGTCGCGCTGCTCGACGCTCGCCAGCGCGCCCATGGTGACCCCCTCGGCACCGGGGGCGCCGACCACGACCCGCGCGAGGCGGCCCCGCACGGCCTCGACCACGTCGTCGACCAGGCCGGACGGAACGAAGGCACGGCGGATCGCGGTGCACTTCTGGCCGGCCTTCACGGTCATCTCCGTGACGAGTTGTTTGACGTAGAGATCGAACTCCTCGCTGCCGGGTTCGACGTCTGCACCGAGAATGGAGGCGTTGAGCGAATCCGCCTCGGCGTTGAAGTGCACACCCTCGGCGACAACTCGCGGATGGGCCCGCAGCATCGCCGCGGTGTCCGCGGATCCGGTGAACGCGACCGAATCCTGCCCACCGAGGTGGTCGAGCAGATCACGCGCGCTGCCGGAGAGCAGCTGGACCGACCCTTCCGGCAGCAGCCCGGACTCGATGATGCGGCGGAACACCAGTTCGGTGAGGTAGGCCGTCTGACTTGCCGGCTTGACGATCGACGGCACTCCGGCGATGAAGGCCGGCGCCAGCTTCTCGAGGAAGCCCCACACCGGGAAGTTGAATGCGTTGATCTGGACGGCGACACCGCGACGCGAGGTGTAGACGTGCTGACCGAGGAACGTCCCCGCCTTGCCCAGCTGCTCGTGGGGCCCGTCGAGGTAGACGGTGTCGTTCGGCAGTTCGCGCCGCGCCTTGCTCGCGTAGCTCAGCAGGGTCCCGAAGCCGCCGTCGATGTCGACACCGGAGTCGCGTCGCGTCGCGCCGGTGGCCGTGGAGAGCTCGTAGAACTCGTCCTTGCCTGCCATCAGCGTCAGGGCCAACGCCTTCAGCGCTGCGGCGCGCTCGTGGAAGGTGAGTTCGGCCAGGGCGGGCCCGCCGACCGCACGGGCGTACGTCACCATCCCGGCGACGTCGAGCCCGGTCGACGAGATGCGCGCCACCTCGGAACCGTCGACTGCACTCAGCAGCGGCGTTCCGGCATCGGGTGCCGTGTACCAGCTCCCGGCTACGTAACTTTGCACTAACCTGCTCACGACTACCTCTTCCCACCGTACGTTCGGTCGGTAATTAGAATCGCCAGACCCTCGACTGATTGTCAAGGCCCGAGACATATTTCGATGTCGTGCGGGTTCTCCTCCCGAGATAGGCGAACCCTTGCGCCCCGACCGAAGGTTCGGTTATTAATGGAAGCCAGCACGCTGCGAAGGAGATGAGAGTGGTGCAACCAATCCCGATGTGCGCAGTCCGCATCCCACGCGAGGGCCCAGGCCGGACCCCCGACCGGTTCCCCGTACCGAGCGAGGCGCCGTGAACACCCTGACGATCGACGATCGGGCGGACCGGATGGTGGTCACTCTCCGTCGTCCACAGCAGCGAAATGCGATCAACGCCGAAATGATCGCGGAGCTGCACCGGGTATGCGCGCTCCTCGAGGACGCGCCGAAGCCGTTGCTGATCACCGGATCCGGCGATCACTTCGCCGGTGGGGCCGACATCGGGGAGCTACGGGCGCGGGGACGCGACGAGGCGCTCGCGGGTATCAATCGCAATCTCTTCGATCGCGTCGCGGGGTTGCCGATGCCCACCGTTGCGGCAGTGAGCGGGTTCGCGCTCGGGGGCGGCGCCGAACTGTCGTACGCCTGCGACATCCGGGTCGCAACGGACACCGCGGTGTTCGGCAACCCCGAGCCGGGCCTCGGCATCATGGCCGCTGCCGGCGCCAGCTATCGCCTGCAGGAACTGGTCGGCACGTCGATCGCCAAGCAGGTGCTCCTCGCCGGCCGAAACCTCGACGCGGCGGCGGCGCTGCGCTGCGGGCTCGTGATCAGCGTCGTGTCCCCCGGCGAACACGTTGCCGCCGCGCACGACATCGTCGATCGCATCAACCGCTCGGCACCACTCGCGCTCAGGCTCAGCAAGCTGATCGCGGATGCACCCGGATCCCACCCCTTCGCCGACGACCTCGCGCAGGCGGTGTTGTTCGAGAGCCGGGACAAACACGACCGTATGACGGCCTTTCTGGAGAAGAAGAAATGACGAGCACAATCCCCGGCCGTGTCGGTGTCGTGGGCGGCGGACGTATGGGCGCCGGCATCGCGCAGGTGTTCGCGACGCTCGGTTCCACCGTCACCATCGCCGAGAGCGGCGACCGACAGGCGGCATTGACCCGAGTTTCGGACGGACTGGACCGCGCCCACGAACGCGGAAGGCTCGGCGAATCGGATCCGGCGACCGTGCTCGGACGCGTGTCGCTCGTCGGCGCACCGGAGGAGCTGCCTGCCGGACTCGATCTCGTGGTCGAGGCCGTCCCGGAATCCGTGCAGCTCAAGCTCGGCGTGCTCGCCCTCGTGGAGAAGACCGTCGACCCGACGACGGTGATCGCGACCAACACCAGTTCCATCTCGATCGCCGATCTCGGTGCGGTGCTGGATGATCCCCGCCGATTGATCGGCATGCACTTCTTCAATCCGGTACCGGCGTCGACGCTCGTCGAGATCATCCGGACTCCCTTGACCGACGCCGACGTCGTGGCACGGGTGTGCGAGTGGGTCTCCCTGCTCGGCAAGTCCCGAGTACTCGTCAACGATTCGCCCGGCTTCGCAACGAGCAGGCTCGGTGTCTGCCTCGGGCTCGAGGCGATCCGAATGCTCGAGGAAGGCGTCGCCGATGCCGAGTCCATCGATCGTGCAATGGAACTGGGATATCGACACCCCATGGGTCCGCTACGTTCGACCGACCTCGTGGGCCTCGACGTTCGACTCGCCATCGCCGAGCACCTGACGGAGACGCTCGGCGAACGCTTCCGGCCTCCCGCCCTGCTCCGCGAGAAGGTCGCGCGAGGCGAGCTCGGCCGCAAGTCGGGCCGAGGCTTCTTCACCTGGCCCTGAGACGACACTCGGGCCTGAATCCCACTGACAGGAGGCGTATTCCATGAGCGGCATCGAGAAGGTCGGGCTGGCCACTACCGAGGGCCTGGCGACGATCACCCTGCGCCGCGGCGGCGCATCCAACGCGCTCGATCGCGCAGTGAAGGAACAGTTGTCGGCTGCCGTCGGGGCGGTGGCCGCAGACCGAACGGTGCGCGCGGTCCTCCTCGAGGCCGAGGGCAAGAACTTCTGCGTAGGTCAGGACCTCACCGAGCATGCAGCGGGCCTGGCGGCGGATCCCGCACGGGCGATGGACACCGTCGGCGCACACTACAACCCGCTGCTCACCGCGCTCGCCGCGGTGCGGGTACCGGTGGTCGTCGCGATCAACGGCGCGTGCGTGGGGGCCGGGCTGGGCATCGCGCTGGCAGGAGACATCCGCATCGCCGGGGAGAGCACCAGGTTCGCCACCGCCTTCACCGGGATCGGTCTGGCGGGCGATTCCGGATTGAGCCACACACTGGTCGAGATGCTCGGTCCGAGCCGTGCCACCGGCCTGCTGATGCTCGGCGACCGATTCTCGGCGACCCAGGCCCTCGAGTGGGGTCTGGTCCACCGGGTCGTGCCCGACGTCGAACTCGCCGAGGCGGCCCGGACGCTGGCTCGTGAGCTCGCGGCCGGACCGACCGCGGCCCACGTGCACGTGAAGCGTCTCGTGTCCGCGTCGTCCGCGGGCCTCAGCGAGGCGCTCGAGCGTGAACGCGAGGCGCAAGAGGACCTGGGCCGCTCGGCGGATCATCGCGCCGCGGTCGACGCCTTCCTCGCCAAACGCGCACCGGCCTTCGAGGGCCGCTGACCGCGCCGCACATGTTGTGCCGCGCGTCACTTCCATGCATACTCACACCAACCGATCATTCGGTATTAGAAGCAGGACATATGACCTCGTCTATCGCAGAAAATGAGCTCCGGAGCCACTTCGAGGAGACCATCGCGGCCGACCTGCGAGTCGAGCCGCGGGACTGGATGCCCGAGGGTTACCGCAAGACCCTGATCCGGCAGATCGCGCAGCATGCGCACTCCGAGATCATCGGCATGCAACCCGAGGGGGCATGGCTTACTCGGGCACCGTCACTGCGCCGCAAGGCGATCCTGACGGCGAAGGTGCAGGACGAGGCGGGGCACGGCCTGTATCTGTACTCCGCGGCAGAGACACTCGGCGCCGACCGCGGCGACCTCACCGACAAGCTGCTCGACGGCCGGCAGAAGTACTCGTCGATCTTCAACTATCCGACCCTGACCTTCGCCGATGTCGGCGTGATCGGCTGGCTCGTCGACGGTGCCGCGATCTGCAATCAGGTTCCGTTGTGTCGCAGCTCCTTCGGGCCGTACGCGCGGGCGATGATCCGCGTGTGCAAGGAGGAGTCGTTCCATCAGCGGCAGGGTTACGAGCTGCTCATGACGATGATGCGCGGCACCGACGCCCAACGCGAGATGGTGCAGGAGTCCGTCGACCGCTGGTGGTGGCCGGCACTGATGATGTTCGGCCCGCCCGACGACCGATCGCCGAACTCGGAGCAGTCGATGAAGTGGCGCATCAAACGACACACGAACGACGAACTCCGCCAGCGGTTCGTCGACATGTCGATACCGCAGGCCGAAGCACTCGGCGTGACGTTCCCGGACCCCGATCTGAGATGGAACGCCGAGCGCGGTGCGTACGACTTCGGCGAACCCGACTGGAGCGAATTCATGCAGGTGATCGCCGGGAACGGTGCGTCCAGCGTCGAGCGCATCGCCAATCGCCGGGCCGCGCACGAGAACGGTGCCTGGGTACGCGAGGCCGCTACCGCCTTCGCCCGCCGGGCGAGTACGAAGGAGAACGCACGATGAATGCAGCCGACCGAGTCACCAGCGCCGACTGGCCGTTGTACGAGGTATTCCTCCGCGGCAAGCGCGGACTCAATCACGTCCACGTCGGTTCGCTGCACGCCGCCGATGACGAGATGGCGCTCAGGCACGCCCGCGACGTGTACACCAGGCGCAACGAAGGCGTGAGTATCTGGGTGGTGCAGGCGAACTCGATCGCGGCATCCAGTCCGTCCGAGAAGGATCCGTACTTCGCGCCCAGCGGCGACAAGGTCTACCGCCACCCCACCTTCTACGAAATCCCCGACAACGTTCCCCACATGTGATCCGGCCGGCTCGCTCGCGCAGCCGTCCACAAATTTCGAGGATGCACGATGACCGACCACGACCATGCCTACGACGGCCTTGTCGACGAGGACAGCCACGGCCAGTGGGCCTTCGGCACCAGCTTCGACGACCCACTGGCGGGCGTCGACACCACGGTCCCCGACGACGTCGATATCTCGGCGCTCGCCACCTACTGCCTGATGCTCGGCGACGATGCGCTGATCAGTTCGCAGCGACTGGCCGAATGGGTGACGCGCGCACCGGAACTCGAGGAGGAGGTCGCTCTCGCCAACATCGCTCTCGACCTGCTCGGCCAGGCGCGCCTCCTCCTGGCGCGGGCGGCCGCGGCCGACGCGGCCGTCGTGCCACACGTCTCCGACACCGCACAGGTTCCGGGCGAGGATGCGCTCGCCTTCTTCCGCGACGAGAACCAGTTTCGCAACGTCCGACTCGCCGAGATCGACAACGGAGACTTCGCGCAGACCGTGATTCGCCTGCTGGTGTTCTCGACGTGGCGACTCGCGCTCCTCGACCGGCTACGGGAGTCACGTGATCCGGTCCTCGCCGCCGTGGCCGTCAAAGGCGTCAAGGAACTCACCTACCACCGCGACTACGCCGCCCGTTGGGCCGTCACACTCGGTTGCGGCACAGCCGAATCGAAGGCGCGGATGGAATCGGGCCTCGACCGCGTCTGGCCGTACGTCGACGAGCTCTTCGTTCCCACCAGCGAGGAACGCACGCTCGCTGCGGTGGGTGTGGCGGTCGATCCCGGCGAACTACGGGAGGAGTTCGACGCGGTTCTCGGTCAGGTGTTGCACGCTGCCGAACTGTCCGCGCCGACCGGCCGCGTCGCCGGCACGGTAGGAGGACGCGCGGGCCGTCAGGGCCTGCACAGCGAAGCGCTCGGGTTGGTCTTGGCCGAGATGCAGGTGGTCGCCCGGGCACATCCGGAAGGCGTGTGGTGACATGTCCGCTTCCACGCACGCCGAACTGGACGTCCGCGATGCGCGGCGCATCGCGGAGTCGGTTCTCGACCCCGAGATGCCGATGCTGACCCTCGCGGATCTCGGTGTCCTGCGGGACGTCGAGGTGGGAGCAGCCGGTGCCGTGGTCGTGACCATCACCCCCACCTATTCGGGTTGCCCCGCCATGGCGACGATGCGCGACGACATCGCGCACCGTCTTCAGCTCGCGGGCTTCCCGACGGTCGAGGTGAGGACCGTGCTCTCACCGCCCTGGAGCACGGACTGGATCAGTGACGAGGGACGTCGGAAACTGCACGAGAACGGTTACTCCACGCCCGGTGCGGCTCCACGCCGCGGTTCGGGACCGGTGCCGCTGACACTCACCGCCTCACCCCGCACGATCGAATGCCCTCGGTGCGGCGGCGCCGACACCCGCCTCGACTCCGAATTCGGGGCGACACTGTGCAAGGCCCTCTACCGGTGCCTCGATTGCCTGGAGCCCTTCGATCATGTGAAGGAGATCTGAACATGGACACCACAGACACCACGAAACCCCCTGTCTCGACGCGCAACAGGACCTTCCACACCCTCACGGTCGCGGATGTCGAGGCGCTGTGCGACGACGCCGCCGCCGTCACTTTCGAGATTCCTGCCGACCTTTCCGCGGAGTTCGCATTCGGCGCCGGCCAATCTCTCACGCTTCGTCGCACCGTGGACGGCGTCGAGCACCGCCGGTCGTACTCCATCTGCGCCCCGGTCGGTTCCAGCCCTCGTGTCGGGGTCCGCGAAGTCGCCGACGGACTCTTCTCGAACTGGTTGGTCCACCAGGTACGCCGGGGCGACAGGATCGATGTCCAGCCGCCTTCCGGATCGTTCGTCGCCGACCCCACCGTCGGTGGCCGGCACGTCCTGATCGCGGCGGGTTCCGGGATCACCCCGATGCTCTCGATCGCCGCGACGATGCTCGCCAATCCCGAGGCCGAAGTGGCGCTCCTCTACGGGAATCGGCGCACCAGTTCGGTGATGTTCGCCGAGGAGATCGCCGACCTGAAGGATCGGTACGGTGCGCGCTTCCACGTCGTCCACGTGCTGTCTCGAGAACCCCGTGAGGTGGAACTCTTCACCGGTCGTCTCGACGCCGACCGGCTCCGCGCGATCTTCGACGCCGTGGTGCCGATCGCCGGTATCGATCATTTCTGGTTGTGCGGGCCGTACGGCATGGTCACCGACGCCGAGGCAGTCCTCGGCGAGCTGGGCGTCGACCCGAAGCGTGTCCACCACGAACTGTTCTATGTCGACGACGTGCCCCCTCCCCCGGCACGCCACCGTGACGAAGGGGTCGCCGGCCCCAGCAGCGAGGTCACCCTCGTCCTAGACGGACGCTCGACGACCGCGACGTTGCCCCGGGACGAGACGATCCTCGACGCATCAGAGAAATACCGATCGGATCTGCCGTTCGCCTGCAAGGGCGGAGTATGTGGAACCTGCCGTGCGAAGGTCACCCACGGTGACGTCGACATGCGGCGCAACTACGCGCTCGAGGACTACGAGGTCGATGCCGGCTTCGTCCTCACGTGCCAGAGCTATCCGGACAGCGACGACGTGACCGTCGACTTCGACGCCTGACCGCCCGGCCCCGCCCTCCACCACATCGACCCCAGTCGCGCCCGACCGCGGCACCGGAGACCACTATGACCAGCACCGTCACCCCGTCACAGGACATCGAATTCGCTACGCGCGACCGGATCTCGTCCCTGCAGCTCGAGCGCCTCCAGTGGTCGCTGCGCCACGCCTACGAGAACGTCCCGCACTACCGGAAAGCGTTCGACGACGCCGGGGTCCATCCCAGCGATCTGAAGGACCTCGGCGATCTCGCGAAGTTCCCGTTCACCGCGAAGGCAGATCTGCGGGACAACTACCCGTTCGGAATGTTCGCAGTGCCACAGGATCACGTGTCACGAATTCACGCATCGTCGGGAACGACGGGACGTCCCACCGTGGTCGGGTACACCGCTACCGACCTCGACAACTGGGCCGACCTGATCGCGCGGAGCCTTCGCGCCGGCGGCGTGAAACCGTCCGACAAGGTCCACGTCGCGTACGGGTACGGACTGTTCACCGGTGGACTCGGCGCCCACTACGGCGCGGAAAGGCTGGGCTGCACGGTCATTCCGATGTCGGGGGGAATGACCGAGCGTCAGATCCAGCTGATCGAGGATTTCCGTCCGGATGCGATCATGGTCACCCCGTCGTACATGCTCACGATCGTCGACGCGATGCTCGCCAAGGGAATCGATCCGGCCCGAACATCACTGCGCACGGGCATCTTCGGGGCGGAGCCGTGGACCGAGGAGATGCGCGGCGAGCTCGAGCAGCAGTTGGGCATGGACGCCGTCGACATCTACGGACTGTCCGAGGTCATGGGTCCGGGAGTCGCGATGGAGTGTGTGGAAACCAAGGATGGCCTTCACATCTGGGAGGACCACTTCTACCCGGAGGTGATCGACCCCGTCACCGGCGAGGTGCTGCCCGACGGTGAGGAGGGCGAACTCGTCTTCACCTCGCTCACCAAGGAGGCAATGCCGATCGTTCGCTACCGCACCCGCGACCTCACCCGACTGCTCCCGGGCACCGCGCGCGCGATGCGCCGCATGCAGAAGGTGACCGGCCGAACCGACGACATGATCATCCTGCGCGGGGTCAATCTCTTCCCGACCCAGATCGAGGAGCTCATTCTCGCGGTGACCGGTCTGGCTCCCCAGTTCCAGTGCGTTCTCGACCGCCCCGGCCGAATGGACGAGCTGACCGTCCGCGTCGAGTCCCGGCCGAACACCTCGACTCGCGAGGCCGACCAGCAGGCCGGCAGGCTGCAGCAGTTGGTGAAGGACCGCATCGGTGTCACCGTCGCCGTGGAGGTCCTGCCCCCGGGGAGCCTGGACCGATCCATCGGCAAAGCTCGTCGCCTGATAGACAATCGACCTTCCTGAAAATGCTTGGGGCGCCTCGGATCCGATCCGAGGCGCCCCACGTCTTGTCGGTGCGTCCGTTACCGGGAACCCCCGGGTCAGGCCCTCATCCCGTCGAAGGTGAGCGCGACTACCGCGTCCGCCAACTCGGCGACCGATTCGCCCCGCGCGGCCTGTACCACTCGATCAGCGAGTTGACCATCCCGAATACCAGCCGGCTCGTGAGCGCCGGGTCGATCCCCGGCCTGAGGTCGCCTTCCTCGGCGGCGGCCACCACCAGATCACTGACGAAGGCATCGAATTCCCGTCGGCGCGCGAGGGCACGCCGTTCGACGGCCGTGTTCCCACGAACCCTGAGAAGCAATGTCACATAGGGAAGCTCGGTCACGAGCACCTCGACGCTTCGCCGCACGAGGTACTCGAGTCGATCGATGGACCGACCGCTGGTCACCTGATCTTCGGTCGTGACCGCGAAGAGCGCGTTGAGGGCCCGGGCCAGCGCGAGTTCCAGGAGCTCCGCCTTGCCGGATACGTGGTGATAGATCGACGACTTCGTGATGCCGAGCCGCTGGGCAAGCGCCTCCATGCTGGTGCCGTCGTACCCCTTGTCGTTGAACACCTTCACCGCAACGGCAAGCAACGAGTCGAGATCGTATCCCGGTCGCCCGGGCGACCCCGTTCTTCGGACTGGACCTGCCGCCGCCATCTCGCGCGTTCCTTCCAGGACGTGGACACCCCGCCTCAGAACGTGCGGCTCGACATCAGCCTACCGAAGGTTCGGTAATCCCCGTGGGCCGACCGCGAGATCAGGACGTCCCGGGCACGACGACGACCACTCCCCCCGCGCGATGTGCGCGGAGGGAGTGGTCGTGGCGGTCGCCGGGGCTACGGGAGCACCGCGCCGCCGTCCACGTGCAGGGACTGCCCGGTGATGTTGGCCGCGTCGGCCGAGAGCAGGTACGCGACGGCTCCGGCGACATCCTCGACGGTCTGCGGGCGCTTCATCGGGATGAGCTGGTCGACCATCGCGCCGAAGATCTGCTCGGGCGCCACCCCGGCGAGAGCCGGGTCGTGCTCGGCGAGCCAGCCGGCGGACTGCCGCCACATGTCCGTCCAGATCAGGCCGGGCAGAACAGCATTGACGCGAACAGTCGGGGCGAGGGCACGGGCCAGCGAATTCGTCATCGCCAGTACCGCCGCCTTCGAGGAACCGTATGCGGTGAGCAACTCGTGCCCGTTCCGCGCCGCAATCGAGGAGAAGTTGACCACCGCTCCTTCCCTACCCCGCGTGGCCAGTTCCGCCGCGAAGGCCTGGATCGCGAAGAAGACCCCCCGAACGTTGACCGCATACGTCTTGTCCCAGGTGTCGACGTCGAGCGCGTCGTACTGCCAGAACCCGCCGAGTCCTGCCACGTTGACGAGACCGTCGAGATCATCGTGCGCGACGAAGGCCTCCGCCACGACCGCCCGCAGCGCGTCCACGTCGCAGATGTCCACGACGTGGGTGGTCACCGTGACTCCGCGCGAGGCAACCGCGGCGGCGGTGTCCGACAACCGCCCTTCGTCGATGTCGAGCAACGCCAGACCCCGGCCGTCCGCGGACATCCGTTCGGCCACACCACGACCGAGCCCGCCGCCGGCACCCGTGACAAGGACCGCGCCCGCCATCTAGCGGCCCGTCCGAGCAGGCAGGTGAGCAACCGCATTGTTCGCCGCGGCGAGGTCGTACAGCAGGTCGTGGGTGATGACCCCCGCGACGGTGCCGTCCTCGTTGTACCCGGCGATCGGACCGTGGAAGATGCCGAACATCAGTGACTCGACCTCCTGCTTGGGCAGGTGCACGATGCCGGCCGGTTCGTAGATGTAGTGGTTGGGGCCGATGGATTCGGCCTCACCCTCGTAGGCCCAGCGGCCGAAGATGTTGAACGCCTCCGCGGCACCGCAATGCATGTGCAGCGGCGCCTGCGCATTCTCCGCCACGTACAGCAGAATCGAGGCGGCACCGGTGGTCTCGTTGATGTTCAGGAGCTTGAAGGACGTACCCGGCATCGGGAACGGGGTCCACGGGATATCGTCGCAGTTGTTGACCCGGGAGGCGAGACTGAGCGTCGGCCCGGTCACCGGGGAGCTGGCGCGAGCGAAGACCTCTGCGACTGGGGCGTTGGACTGCGGGTCGATCTCGGGACCGGTCAGCTGCGGGCGGATCGGATCGACCACACGAGCATCGTCATGGTGAGTAGCGTTGACAGACATCGGATTTCCTCCTCTGTTCGGGGACTCACCCATGCTCCGATGTGGCGCCCGTCACGTCCATGACGTATTCTCACCCGATCGTTAGACGTATACCTAAGGTCGTGCACGATGGATCTGAACCTACGGCTCGTGCGCTACTTCGTGGCTGTCGCCGACGCCGGAACCTTCACGAAAGCAGCTGAGCAACTGCACATTGCGACGCCGTCGCTGAGCCAACAGGTGCGCAAGCTCGAAGAGAGGCTGGGTGTCCTACTACTCGAGCGCGACCACCGCGGAGCTCGTCTCACGGACGCCGGGCAGGACTTCCTCGAGGAGAGCCGGGTTCTGCTGGCGGCGGCCGAATCTGCGGTCGGTGCGGCTCGGCGCCACAAGCGCAGTTCGTCCGGGAAGGTGCGCCTCGGATTCCTTGCCGGCGGTGCCGGGGAGCTGACCCGTCCGATCATCGACGAGTTCCATCGACGAGAACCCGAAGTGGAACTGGAACTGACGCAACTGGCGTGGGGGGACGAGCTGTCGGCGTTGACCTCCGGTCGGGTCGACATGGTCGTCGCCCGCCCACCTCTCGAGTCGCACCCACGGCTACGCCGGGTCGTTCTGTTCGAGGAGCCTCGTGTCCTGTTGATGGCACACGACCACCCGCTGGCACGCCGACGGAAGCTGCGAATCGTCGACCTCGCCGACGTCGTTCAGGTGGACACCCGAGAAGGGACCCGAGACTGGCGCAACTGGTGGTCGATCGATCCACGGCCGGACGGCACACGTCCCACCTACGGCCCCATGGTGAACAGCATCGAAGAGATGGTCCAGGTCGTCGCGACCACCGATGCGGTTGCGATCACCGGCGCAGGCGTGGCCAGCCTGTTCCGGCGAGCGGACACCACCTCGCGACCCATCGTGGACGCCGCACCGTCGACCGTCGAACTCGTCTTCCTGGCCTCGGACATGCCCCGCGCCGTCGAACGTTTCGTGGCAGTTGCGCTCGGGCTGAGTGCAGTCCTCAGCACCCGCTGACCCACAGGCCGGCGCCCCGTCTCCGGACGCCGATCGTGCCGATCGGGATCGAGCTCGCCGAGCCTACTCCGGCCATCCCTGAGGGCGTCACCGCCCCGAACCGGGGACGGAGTCCACGACGGGCCGCGATGCCTGCGCGACGACGAACAGGAAGAGCCCACAGGCGGTGACGAGAAGCCAGGCGGGGCCTGACGCGTGCGCGAATTGCGCTGGACCGGCGCCGGAGACAATGCTGCCTGCGACGGCG
This sequence comes from Prescottella soli, assembly GCF_040024445.1. NCBI lineage: Bacteria > Bacillati > Actinomycetota > Actinomycetes > Mycobacteriales > Nocardiaceae > Rhodococcus > Rhodococcus (subgen. Prescottella) soli. The sequence continues at coordinate 3,679,520 of NZ_CP157276.1, read as the reverse complement.
ATACCGACCGCCGCACCGAACTGGCGAGCAGTGGATGTGATCGCGCCGGCGACACCGGCGCGATCCGGCGGAAGCCCGCCGACCGCGGTGTTGGTGATCGGGGCATTGGCGAAACCGAACCCGATGCCGATGAGCAGATAGGCGGTCAGGAGCCATGTGACTCCGGTGCCGCTGTCGAGAGCGAGAAGCAACAGTCCCCCGGCCGTGATGAAGCCGCCGGCCAGCGCGAGGGGTGGTCGCGGTCCGAGGCGCCCGACCAGGTGGCCCGACAGTGGTGCACACACGGTTGCCCCGAGGGCGAGAGGCAAGGTGGCCGTGCCGGCGGCCAGTGGCGTCCATCCGCGGGCATGTTGCAGGTAGAGCGTGTTGATCAGCAACGTCACGTTCAGCGCGATGAACACCGCCACCGCCCCCACCACCGCGCTGGTGAAGGCCGGCCTACGAAACAGATGCAGATCCATCAACGGATCGGGTCGGCGAGATTCGAGCCTGCCGAACGCGACTGCCGAGCCGGCGACGCCGGCATACGCGGCCAGCGCCGCCGGCGAAACCCAACCGATTCGCGGCCCCTCGATCAGCACGCCGACGGCCCCACCGATGATGACCGCGAGCAGGGCCTGGCCGGGCACGTCCAGCCTCCGGGGCTGCTGCGCTCGCGACTCCGGCACGAACACCGCGCTAAGCACCAGTGCGATCACGATGATCGGCGCGTTGATCCAGAACACCGCTCGCCAGCCCCAACCCGAGATGAGCGCACCACCCACGACGGGCCCCACCGCCATGCTGAGCCCGAAGACCGACGCCCAGACACCGATGGCCCGCGCGCGCTGCTTCGGATCGGAGAACGCATTCACGACGATTGCGAGGGCCACGGGGCTGAGCATCGATCCGCCCACACCCTGAACAACGCGGGCCACGACGAGCGCGCCGAGCGACGGGGCGAGTGCGCAGGCCAGCGACGCAACCGCGAACACCGCCAATCCGAGTTGGAACACCCGCCGTCGCCCGAATCGGTCGGCCAGCGCCCCGGAAGAGATCAGGAGGCCGGCAAGAGCAAGGGTGTACGCATCCACGATCCACTCGAGGCTGCGCAGGTCCGCGCCCAGGTCCTGACCGATCGCGGGCAGGGCAACGTTGACGACTGTCGTGTCCATCCCCACGACGAACATGCTCGAACAGCAGACCGCCAGCACTGTCCACTGTCGACGCGGGCTCAGCCCGAGTGGGGCGCGGAGTGTCGTCTCGTTCGTCATCTGCCGTACCCGGCGGTGTCTGTCCATCCCCGAATGGTCGCGGTGTGGCCCGCCGACGGCCCAGCATTTTTGCGAAGACCGCAAAATGGTGGTCGTGGACGGAGACGTGGAACGGATCATCGACGACATCGGCCCCAGGCTGCGCAGGCTGCGCAACGACCGAGGCCTCACCTTGGAGTCCCTGTCGGCCGAGACCGGGATCTCCGTCAGCGCACTGTCCCGGCTCGAGTCCGGCAGGCGCCGGCCCACCCTCGACCTGCTGATTCCGCTCGCGCGCGCACATCGCGTCGCGATCGAGCAGCTGATCGCCGCGCCTGCCACGGGAGATCCCCGCGTCCACCTCACCCCGATCCGCAAACGCCGCGGCACCACCCTGGTACCGCTGACGCAATTCCCGGGCCGCGTGCAGGTGTTCAAGGAGGTGCTCGCCCCCCGCGAGCCGAAGCTGGTGACCCACGCCGGCTACGAGTGGCTGTACGTCCTGGCGGGCGAACTGCGCCTCATCCTCGGTGAGCGCGAATTCATCCTTCGCCCAGGCGAAGTCGCCGAGTTCGACACCAACGAGCCGCACTGGTTCGGCCCCGGGGACTCGAACGCGGTCGAGATCCTGCACCTGTTCGGGCCGCGGGGCGAACAGGCTGTCGTCCGCACACGATCATCAGCCGCCCCCACCCCCGCGGCCGAGTTCCACCGCGCCGATCGCACGCCGTGAGCGCGTGCCGTTCCGAAGCGACAGACAGGCCGAGCTTCACTCCACCGGCTGCTCGAGCGCTACCTGGCGACAGGCCTCACCGATCGCATCCTGAAGCGTTGCCAGCTCCGGCCTGCGGTTGCCTTCCAAGGTGCACAGGGTGACGACGCTTGGGCTGATGTCCTCGATGGGTACGAAGCTGACCAACGGATGGCGATAGTACGAAGGCAGCGACTCCGGGGTGGTGGTGACTCCTGCACCCGCGGCCACGGCTTCGAGCAGTTCTTCCACGGTCGACACCGCAAGACTCGGTTCGGCTCGGGTGCCGTCCGGCCGCGGGTTCACCATCCAGAAGTCGGTCCATTCCGGCGGCCCGCCACTGCTGCTGATGAACGGCTCCGCGGCGATCTCGGCGAACCGGATCGACTCCCGGGCGGCCAACGGGTGGTCGTGCGCAAGCACGGCCACCCGTCGCTCGGACAGAATTCGCCGGCGCCGAACTCCCTCGGCAGGAAACGGTTCCCGGACGAATACTGCATCGATGTTGCCGGCCAGCAGTGGCGCCAGTTGTTCGCTCCACTCGAGATGGTGCAACCTCACCTGCAGATCCGGATCGGCGGAGCGGAGCCGATCCAATACGGCCGTGGTGAGCTGACCGGCACCGGTTGCCATGAACCCGATGTCGATGCTGCGACGGCCCTCCCGCACCGATTCACGCCACCGCAGGAGACTCTCGTTGGCCGCCACGACTGCGCGTGCCTGCGGGATCAGCGCACGTCCGGCCTCGGTCAGCTCGACGTGTCGGGAGTTGCGTTCGAAGAGCAGGAAACGCAGGTCCTTCTCCAGCCGGGACACCTGCTGACTGAGCGCCGGGCCGGTCATGTGTAGCTGTGCGGCGGCGCGGCCGAAGTGCAGCTCGTCCGCCACGGCGAGGAAACACCGAAGCGCCTGCGGCGAGACATACATGCTTCACCTCGCACACCATCGGTTGGAGAATCGGCTGTCAGGTTAGCCGATTCGGCGGCTACCCGATCGCCTTGGCGTGCATGTCCTGAGACGGATCGGTGGCGTAGTCGACCAGTTGGAGTTTCTCGACGGCGCCGTTGTCACGCGCCATGTAGTAGTGCAATCGGGCGTCGGCGACGACCCCGAGTCCGCCATCGGGCAGGTAGCCGGCGATCGGGCCCTCGACCATGGCGAGCATGACACAGCCGTCCGGGGCAATCGGCGTGTGCACGGCGCCGGCTACCTCGCACGTGTACATGCCGGCCATACCGGGATCGTCCTCCTCGTAATAGAACCCGCCTTCCAGTAGGTACGCCTGCACATTTCCCATATGCCAATGCGGAGTGGCGATGGTGCCGGGATCCACTTTCAGGATGAGGGTGAACGCGCCGGTCACGAGATTGCAGTACAGAAGCTTGAATTGCGTTCCTGGCATCAGCCAGTCGGTCCACGGAATATCGTCGGGGTCGACGAATTCCTTTCTTGCACCCTTCGGCGTGACGCCGGGGTCGGTCATCCAGAATGTCGGTCCGAGGTTCGAGGCAGCGGTCATGGGTTTCTCTTTCTATTCCGGTGGAGGGGGTTCGATCCGTCAGCCGACTGCGGTCATGTCGACGAGGATCTTGATGGCTGTTTGGTCTCGGAGTGGACCGAATCCATCGGTGATGAGGTCCTCGAAGGCGATCGTCTCCACCCAACTGTCCAGCGGGTACGCCCCACGAGCCATGAACTCGATGGTCTCCGGGTAGTCGCGGCAGTACGCGATGGAGCCGACGATCTCGCACTCGTTGAACAGGATCTCGGTGGGGTTGAACTCGACCGGCTTCTGATGCACCGCGACGACCACGACTCGGCCGTGTCGAGCCGTCGAGCGGACCGCATTCAGGAATGTGGCCGGCACGCCGGCCGTCTCGAACGATCTCGCGACACCGACTCCATCGGTGTTCGCGCGCAGTTCCGCGACGACATCCGTCTCATTGGGATCGATGACCTTCGTCGCTCCGACAGCTTCGATCGCCGCGCGCCGGGCCGCCGACGGCTCGATCACGGTGATGTCCTCGATGCCCATGGCCCGCAACGCCAGAAACACCCCGATCCCGATGGGACCGGCCCCGTGGACGGCGACACTGCTGCCCGGAGCGACATCGCCGCGGCGCACGGCGTGCAGGGCCACGGCGAGGGGTTCGATCAACGCTCCCTCACGGGTGCTCATCCCGTCGGGAAGCCGATAGACATGATCAGCGTCGACCACTGCATACTGTCCTAGCCCACCCCCGCCCGCCCAGCTGTAGCCGACTGCGGCGATGCTGCTGCAGAGGTTGTACGAGCCGTCCAGACAGGCCGGGCATCGTCGACAGTTGACGGTGGGTTCCACCGCCACGGCGTCGCCGACCGACAGCTCGTCGACACCTGCCCCTACCGCCACGATCTCGCCGGAGAACTCGTGACCGAGGACGACTGGGACACTCACTCCGGTGAGAGGATGCGGCGTTGTCGGCGCCATCATCGGCGCATGGAAATACTCGTGCAGGTCGCTGCCGCACAATCCATTGAAATGAACCCGAACTTTCACCTGACCGGGACCGGCAACGGGCTCAGGGATATCTTCGAAACGGATGTCCCCAACTCCGTGATAGCGGGCTGCTTTCATTCTTGGAACTCCTGCGCTCGAGAATTGAAACCTTTTCCGACGTGACGCAGACAACATTCACACCGCGCAGCAGGGAAGTCCAGGTACTTTCTTTCGTGCATCGATAAGCCGCGCTTACCGATCGGCAGGAGTGCTTCTTCAGCCTGCAGGGTGAACCGGGCCGACTCTTGCCGGCTACGGCACGGTCACGATCCGGACGACGACGCCGGGAGCGACGCCGAACCGGTCGACGGCGGCTGCGGCAGCGGCAGCGGCAGCAACGTCAGGTCACCGGTGGCGGCCACCGCGATCGACGGCTGGCTCACGCTCTCGGATCCGTTCTCGACGTGCCCCATCCATCGACGACGGAACGACGGGTCCTCACCGAGCGTGAGGGACGCGTCGTACCAGCCGTGCTGCGACGGCACCGTCCACGACCGTTCGGTGCCCGCCGCGAGCGACGCGGAGTCCCCGGCCAACTCGACCGTGACCGCACCGACGCCGTGGTTGGTCACGGTCACCCGCACCGTCCGACTCGCCGCGTCGATCGTCGTGCCCACCTGCACGGACGCTCCGGGACCGGTCGCCGATCCCGCGAACTCTCGCCGGAAACCGTTGGGGCCGAGCATCGTGAGGTCGTAGCGCTCCCTCGGCACCGGGATCGTGTCCGCAAGGTCACCGTGGACGTCGTAGTGCCGCGGCAGCTCGAACTCCCCCGCGTACGGGTACAGCGCCAGGTGGGCGCTCTCGGTCCCCGAATTACGCAGGCGCACCGACAGTTCCCGTGCCGCGGCATCGAATACGACGTCCGCGTCCGGCTGATAGGGCAGTGCCCGCGCGGGCCGGGTTCCGCTCTCCTGCACCGGCATCCGCTGCAGGTCCGGCGGCGCGGGCTTCCAGCGCGGGGTGAGCGGCGGCGCCGGCGGCGGCGGGGTGAGCGACGGGCGGGCCCGCGGGGTGGCGAAGTCGAACGCCGACGTCAGATCGCCCGCGACGGTGCGCCGCCACCCGCTGATCTCCGGCTGGGTGAACCCGAACCGCTGCTCGAGGAACCGGGTGACCGAGGTGTGGTCGAACACCTGCGAACACACGTATCCGCCGACGGTCCACGGCGAGACCACCGTCATCGGCACCCGCGGCCCCAGTCCCAGCGGCTTGTCGCCGACATACTCGTCGACCACGCCCCGCGGCGGCAGCGGCGGCGGCACGTGGTCGTAGTAGCCGTCGTTCTCGTCGAAGTTGAGGAAAATCGCTGTCTTCGACCAGGTTTCGGGATCGGATGCGACGGCGTCGAGGATCTTGTAGACCAGTGTCGCGCTCGCCGCCGGCGACGACTCCATCGGGTGCTCGGACTCCGACGAGGACGGGACGATGTACGAGACCTCCGGCAGCGTCCCTGCTCGGACGTCGGCGCGGAACGCGTCGGCGAGCGCTCCCGGCCGCTCGCGGCGCAGCGCACGGTCGTAGAGCCGCCGGTCGGGCCCGTCGAGCCGCTGGACGCCCTCGTCGAGTGCGCGCAGCAGCGCGTTCTGGATGTCCGGCGGCAGCAGCGGCAGCGCCGTGTAGAACGCCGCCAGCGTCGTGAACTGGTAGGGCACCAGCACCGGATGCCCGAGCAGCGCGTGCACCACCTGCTTGAACCAGACGAAGTACTCGAGGTTGTTGTCGGTGAAGTTGTCCCACTCCTGGTAGACCCGCCAGCTCACGCCGGCCGTCTCGAGCCGTTCGGCGACGGTGGTCCACGTGTAGCCGGGATGCCACGGCATGTACGAATCGTTGGTGACCACGCGCGATCCGTCCGGCTCGAACCCGGTGTAACCGGTGAACCAGTAGTTGCGATTCGGGGAGGTCGAGGTGGGCACCGAGCAGTGGTAGGCGTCGCACACCGTGAACGACTCGGCGAGTTCGAACTGGAAGGGGATGTCCTGCCGGTCGTAGTGCGCCATCGTCGCAGCCGTCTTGGCCGGGATCCAGCCGTCGTGCCAGCCGCCGGCGACGGCGGCCTGCCCGCCGACCCACTCGTGATCGAGTGAGTCGACGTTCTGCCGGTCCATCCGCTGCGCCTCCGCCGCGTCTCGGATCGGGTACGGCACGATGACCGATTCCCGGTCCGGCTGCTCGTACACGGTCCGGCCGGTGCGCAGCGTCAGCGCGTTGGGGTCGCCGAATCCCCGCACGCCGCGGAGCGTCCCGAAGTAGTGGTCGAAGGCGCGGTTCTCCTGCATGAGCAGCACGACGTGTTCGATCGAGTCCAGTCCACCCGGCGGCACCGGGGAGGCGAGCGCGGCCTGCAGCGACGGCGGCAGCAGCGATCCGACGGCGGCGACTCCCACGGCACCGGCACCGATTGTCATGAACCGGCGTCGGGACATCTCGAACGTCATGTCGGGGCCTCTCTGACAGGCAGATCGGGACACGGTTGCGCGGAGGGTATCGAAGGCGCGCGCGGCCCGGAGGCGGATTCGGCACTTCGACGATGCGGACGATGAGTTTCGAGCGGAGGACCGGTCTGTACGGCAAAGGCTCCGCGCATCGGGTGCGGAGCGGCCAGAGGAACGGAGCGCACCATGACCACCGCAGTCCCCCACACCCTCACCAACCCGACCGCCGCCACCGTGTCGCCGCGGGCCCGCCGCGTCGGGCTCGTCGTCACCGGCCTGGTGGTGGCCTTCCTGCTGTTCGACGCCGGCATCCACCTCGCGAACATCCAGCCGGTCCGCGACTCGATGACCGAGTACGGCTTCCCCGAGTACGCGCCCTACATCATGGGTGTGGTGATGCTCGCGTGCCTGGCGCTGTACCTGGTGCCGGTCACGTCGATCCTCGGTGCGGTGCTGCTCACCGGTTACCTCGGCGGGGCGGTCGCGTGCAACATCCTCACCGAGCAGCCGCTGCTGTCGACGATCCTGTCCCCGGTGTACGTCGGCATCTTCGTGTGGGGCGGGCTGTACCTGCGCGACGCCCGGGTACGCACGATCATGCCGCTCGTCCGGGACTGATCCGACGCGTCTACCGCCCCTGCCCCGGTTGCCCGGATCGGCGGGGGCATCGGCGTGCCTCGGCCCCGGGTCCGCCATCCCGCGCCGGGGAGCGGCATAGGGTGGTCGTCGTGAAGAAGTACCTCCCCGCCGCAGTGATCGACGTTCTGCTCGTGCTCGCCTTCGCCGCGGCCGGCAGGAGCAGCCACGAAGAGGCAAACAGCATCGTAGGTCTGCTGACCACGGCGTGGCCGTTCCTCTTCGGTCTCGCCGCGGGTTGGCTCGTCACACTCGCGCTCTACCGCGACAAGTTCGATCCGCGTCTGACGGTCCCGACGGGTGTCGTCGTGTGGGCCTCGACGTTGGTGTTCGGAATGCTGATCCGGGTGCTGGTGGGCCAGGGCACCGCGTTCTCCTTTATCCTGGTCGCGGCGTCGTTCCTCGCCCTGTTCCTCATCGGATGGCGGGCGTTGTATCAGACCCGGCGGTCGCGTCGGCCTCTCGCCTGACCTTCCCACTCCTTATCGCTACACCTGCAGCGGGCCGCTGCCTGCTGCCTGCACGACACGACAGTCCCCGGAGTACCCATGAGTTCGCGAGTCGAACAACTGCCCTCTACCACCCCTTCCGACCGCGGCTTCTTCGGGCAGCCGTTCGTGCTGGCGAACCTGTTCGGGGTGGAGATGTGGGAACGCTTCTCGTTCTACGGCATGCAGGGCATCCTGCTGTACTACCTGTACTACACCGCCGAGCAGGGCGGACTCGGCCTGGACATTGCGGCCGCCACGAGCATCCTCGGCGCGTACGGCGGCACCGTCTACCTGTCGACCATCGTCGGCGCGTGGGTCGCGGACCGGCTGCTCGGTTCCGAACGCACCCTCTTCTACAGCGCGTGCCTGGTCATGCTGGGCCACATCTGCCTCGCGCTACTTCCGGGTCTGGCCGGGGTGGGCGTCGGTCTGATCATGATCGCGCTCGGCAGCGGGGGGTTGAAGGCGAACGCCACCTCGCTGGTCGGTGACCTCTACGCACCGGACGACCAGCGACGCGACGCCGGGTTCTCGATCTTCTACATGGGCATCAACCTGGGCGGCCTGCTCGGTCCGCTGCTGACGGGGTGGGCGCAGAAGAACTGGGGCTTCCACGTGGGCTTCGCGCTGGCCGCGGTCGGTATGGCGCTAGGCCTGATCCAGTACACCCTGGGCCGACGCCGCCTCAACGGGATCGGCTCACGTGTTCCCAATCCACTGCCGGCCGCCGACCGGCCGCGCATGGTGGTGTTGGCCGTCGTCGCGGTCGTCGTGGTCGCCGCGCTGGCACTGACCGGGGTGATCACGACCGACCATCTGTCCACGATCGTCGTCACGCTCACGCTCATCGCCGCGATCGCCTACTTCGCGGTCATCCTCACCAGCCGCCGGATCACCGCGCAGGAGCGCAGCCGGGTAATCGCGTTCATCCCGATGTTCATCGCGAGCGCCGTCTTCTGGTCGCTGTTCCAGCAGCAGTTCACGACGGTCGCGATCTACGCCGACGAGCGCCTGGACCGCAACCTGTTCGGATGGGACTTCCCGCCCACGTGGGTGCAGTCGATCAACCCGGTGTTCATCATCATCTTCGCCGGCGTGTTCGCGGCCGCGTGGACGAAGCTCGGCAAGCGCCAGCCGTCGTCGCCGATCAAGTTCGCGCTCGGCACCGGCATCATGGGCCTCGCGTTCCTCTGCTTCATCCCGATGTCCGGCGGCGGTGCCAACAGCGCCCCGCTGCTCGGACTCGCCGGCATCCTGCTGATGTTCACGTTCGCCGAACTGCTGCTGTCGCCGGTGGGTCTGTCACTGTCGACCAAGCTCGCGCCCGCCGCCTTCCACACCCAGATGGTCGCGCTGTTCTTCCTGTCGATCGCGCTCGGCTCGAGCCTCGCGGGCACGCTGTCGGGCTACTACAGCTCCGACAACGAGGTGCCGTACTTCGCGACCATCGGCCTGGCCTCGATCGGCATCGGCGTCCTGATCGCGGTGATGTCACCGTGGATCCGCAAGCTCATGCGCGGGGTGCACTGACCGCTCACGCGGTGTCGGCCAGCGCCTGGGCGACGAGCGTGTCGATGTGCCGGACGACCCGGTCGAGGTGGTCCACGCGACCGTGCAGCCCGTCATGGACCACCGCACCTTCGAGGAGCAGGAAAGCGATCTCGGTCAGCTGATCGGGGTCGTGGACCCCGGACTCGGCGAGATCGGCCCGGAGCAGTTCCGTCACCTCGGCCTTACGGGCGAGGATGCTCGCATAGAGCTCCGGGCGACTGTGCAGTTCCGCGGCTGCGTTCAGGAGGCCACATCCCCGGAAGTCGGCACCGATCGCCTCCACGTGGTCGAGGTAGGAACGCGGGACGCTCGCGGGGATGTCCGCGGGCGTTTCCGCGGCGGCACGGCGCGCATCGTAGAGGGCCCGCCACGTGTCGAACCGGTGTTGGAGGTACTCGGCGATCAAGTCGTCCTTGGACGCGAAGTTCTTGTACAGCGACATCCGAGCCACGCCGGCCTCGTCGGTCAGCGTGTTGATGCCGGTCGCGCCTATGCCGTCGCGGTAGAAACGCTCCTCCGCGACGGCCAAGATCCGGCCGTGTGCGATCCCCACTGGCGAACTCCCGTCACCGCGGCGATGCTGTCGATCGCCGCGACCGTCCTGTTCGCCACCGCGGGCAGTGTGACGACGATCGGCTTCGCGCGGGTACTGAGTGGCGTGAGCGTCGGCCTGTGCACCGGAACGTTGACCGCGATGCTGAAGGACGCCCTCCCCGCCCGGCAGGCCGCGGTGGTCTCGTCGGCGAGTATCGCCACCGGCCTCGCGTCCGGACCACTGCTCACCCAGGCCGCGATCGCATGGCTGCCGGACCCGGCCCACACCGCGTACTGGCTCTATCTTCCGCTTCCGATCGCCGCGTTGCTGTTGTTCGCAACCCATCCGGGACCCGCACGGGTTCGCACCGCGTCACCCTCGCAGTCATCCACGGAACCTCTTGCACGCCAACGGGTTGCGCTGCCCACTGCGACGCTGTGCTGCCTACGCCCTCAACGGGTACTACCTCGCACTCGTACCGACCCTGATGCAGCAGAACCTCGCGTCCGGCACTCTGATCGCGTCGCTCGCGGTGTCGATTCTGCCGGCAACCTCTGCCGTCGGCCAGAGCTTCACACACAGTCGCGGGCACGCCACGATCGAGCGCACAGGACTGGCCTGTCTCGTGACAGGCGCGGTCGCCGCTACCGCGGCCGTCGTCGGCGCATCCATCGTTGGATTCCTCGGTGCGACAGTGGCTCTCGGTGTCGGACACGGGCTGACCACGTCGAGCAGTCTGACGGCACTGCATGCGGCGGTGCCACCGCACCGGTCGGCCGAGATCATCGCGGGATACTTCGCGTGCGGCTACCTCGCGAGTGCCGTGCCCATCCTCGGCGTCGGCTGGCTCGGCGACCACGTAGGGCTCACGTCCGCGGGCGTCGTGTTCTTCGGCATCGTCGCCCTCCTTGCCGTCGGATGCGGGATCGTGCTCCGATCACCCGACCATCAGGTCACGGACGGACGTGCCCGGTCTCGTTGACCGACGCGAAACGACGAACCCCGTTGCGGGAAACTGCGGTGCAGAAGAACGCTGAAGCCTCGAAGCCGCCCCACGGGGGGCGACTTCGAGGCTTCATTGCAGTGGTTAATGCTCGTGTGTGGAGCGCGGCCGTGAAGTCAGCCGAGTTCCTCGGTGGAGAGACGGGACGTCTCCGGCGCCAACAGTACGGCTGAAATCGCACCGATCACGAGGACGCCCACCAAACCGAGCATCGAGGCGGTGACACCGAAGGAGGAGAGGGTGACGGGGAGAATGAAGGTGCCGGCAGCAGATCCGATGCGGCTGGCCCCGTTGAGAAGTCCGACACCGGCAGCGCGCATCCTGGTGGGGTAGAGCTCGGCGGGGTAGACCTGCGCGAGGTTCGACGCCGCCGACATCACGAAGGTGAAGATGGCGAAAGCCAGGACAACCACAGGCAACGGCCAGCTGGTACCGAAGGCAACGATCGCCAGCGTGACCGCCATGATGACGAACGAGTAGATCGTCAGCGGGCGGCGACCGATCTTCGCGATCGCCCACAAACCCACGATTCCACCGGCGAGGAGGAAGAGGTTCAGCATTACCCCGCTGGCGAAACCGTCTTCGTCCATACCGAGCTTGGGGAGGATCACCGGTAGGAACGTGAAGATGGCGAAGTACGGAATGACCTGGCAGTTGTAGAAGAAGATTCCGAATACCGTGTTCTTCAGGATCTTCCGACTGAACAGGTCGCGGTATCGCGCCGGCTCGGCGGATACGGTGGATGCCGCGATCTTCTCGATGTCGAGTGCGCCGTCAAGGTACTTGTTCGAAATGTGCCGTGCCTCTTCGAGTCTCCCCTTCTCGATCAGCCATCGTGGCGACTCGGGTGTGCCGATTCGCAGCACCAGGACGATCAGCGCGGGGATCGCACCACTTGCGAGCATCCAACGCCAAGAATCCGGCGACAGATTGACAAGCCACGTGCCGACGAAGAAGGAAGCGACGTAACCGACGGTCCACATCACCGTCAGGGAACCGAGGAGCCCTCCGCGGTAGCGCGTGGGGACGAACTCGGTGACCAGTGTGGGTCCGAGTGCATAGTCGGCGCCGACACCGATCCCGATGAGCAGTCGGAGCACGAGCAGCCACACCGGGCCGTCAACGAAGAACTGGGCCGCGGAGGCCACAGCGATGACGATGAAGTCCAATTGGAAGACCCGGCGGCGGCCGAATCTGTCTGCAAGCCATCCGCACACCACACTGCCGACGAGCACGCCGACCAGCATGGAACTTCCGAGAATCCCCTCCCACAGCGTGCTGAGTCCCATCGTCGGGGCCAGGACCGTGAGGACGATTCCGATGCTGCCGAGAGCATAACCGTCGGAGAAATTAGCGCCGAATGTCAGCGCCGTGATTCGTAGATGAAACCGGTTCAGCGGGGTTTCGTGATCGGGGCGGACCTTCTCCGGCGTGGCAGACAAGGACGCACCCGGTGTGCTGAGATCTGTCATGTTTGCTTGTTTCCAGACGTGATTGGTGATCAGAATTCGAGGTCGCCGACGACGGACTCGAGGGATTCGATCAGACTGCCGTCGAGGATGCCGTTCTCGAGGAGTTCGATTTCGTCGCCGAAGAATCGGTCGACGGTGACCGGGGGTGCGATCTTCCGGATGGCCTGGCGGAGGGCGTTCGATCCTTCGGAGCCGGTTTCGGGTCCGTCGAGGAGGTCGGCCGCCTGGGCCGCGCACATCAATTCGATGGCCAGGATGTAGCGGAGCTTCTTGACCCCGCGGTAGGCCTTGGTCACCGCCAGGTAGGCGTTACTGACGGTGTCTTCCTGGTTCGCGGAGGTGGTGACCGAGTCGACCGAGGCCGGGAAGGAGGCGGCCCGCATTTCCATGAGCAGGGCGGCCGACGTGTACTGCGGAATCATGTACCCGTTGTTCAGCCCGGGATTGGGGGCGAGGAAGGCGGGTAGTTCACTGAAGGCGCTGTTGACCATTCGGTCGGTTCTGCGCTCGGAGATCTTGCCCAGCACGGTGAGGGCGGTCATGATCGTGTCGGCCTGGATGCCCACGAACGTGCTGTCGAAGTTGGCGCCCATGATGGCGTCGCCGTCGTCCCCGTCGGGGATGATGACGGGGTTGTCACCCACCGAGTGCAGCTCGTCCTCGATGATCGCGACGGCGTTCTTGATCGCCCGCTTGGCGCCGCCGTGCACCTGGGGGATCCCGCGCAGACTGTAGGTGTCCTGGACGCGGTAGTGCCGGTACCTGTCGATGATCTCGCTGCCGTCGAGGATGCGGCTGACGTTGCGGGCGACCGCTGCCTGCTCGGGGTGCTTCTTCAACGCATGAAGACGCGGATCGTAAGCGCAGATCGTTCCCTTGAGCGCCTCGAGGCTGAGCGCGGCGGCCGCGTCCGCAATGGTGGCGGCGCGGACCGCGTCGTAGGCGAGCAGCACGCCGATGCCGGTGACGGAATGAGTTCCGTTCGTCAGCGTCAGCCCTTCCTTGCACCCGAGGGTGACGGGCTGCAGTCCGAACATCTCGAGTGCCGCTCCGCCGGAAACCAATTCGCCGTTGGCCCACGCGCGCCCTTCGCCCAACAGCACCAGCGCCATATGCGCCTCGACGCTCAGGTAGCCGACCGAGCCCTCACCGGGAGCATAGGGGGTAATGCCGTTGTTGAGGAGCTCGCGAATGAGATCGAGAGTGGCGAAGCTGGTTCCCGAGACCCCCTGGCCGAGGCCGACCAGCATCATCAGCTGGATCGCGCGCACGACCTCCCTGGAAAGAGGGTCTCCGACGGAGACCGCATGGGAGAGGATGATGTTGCGCTGCAACGCGGTTGCATCCTCCGGTGCGATCACCTCGGTCACGTTGTCGCCGAAGCCGGTGGTCACTCCGTAGATCAACCGGTTCTCGTCGAGGAACTTCTCGATGAGACCCCTCGACTTCCGGACCCGATCCTCGTAACAGGGAGCGAATTCGACACGAGCGCCGAATCGGGCGACGGCCACGAACTCCTCGATGGAAATCGGCTGATCGTCCAGGGTTACGGACTTGATCTCTTGCGCGTGTGTCGCCATGTTTCCCTCAAACTCTCGGGGTCTCGATTTGTTGTCGTTCCCAGCCCCGGTCACACCCGCCCGTCAGCGCTACGAATGGACCCATCCTTGGTATGTCACGAGCAGGTTCCGTGCACATCCCGGCGGGGGTCATCCGTGACGCAAGCCATCGTGCCGGAGATCGGGTATGACGTGAACCACAGGTTGTATAGTCAGGTATAGATAACTGTCGTGTCAAGGGGCGAAGGTAGGCCCCCAGCTGCGGTGACCATAGGTTATGGCTCATCTGCGCTGCATACGGCCCCTGGGCGGCCAGCCGACGCCGTCGCCCAGACCTCCCCCCTGGACACGCGCCACGCCGACTGCATCCACGGCGGGGCTGTGATTCGGCCGAGATTCGAATCGGCGATGATCTTCACTTCCGTCACGATCGGAGCACGGGCGTCTGGTGTCATCACGGGAGGAGTCGACCGCAGGTCGACGCATGAAACAGGGCCGGCTATTCCGGACTGCCCGACGCCGGCGGACGTCGGCGCGATCTGGACACTACGATCTCGTCCGGGCAATCACCAGGGTGGACGTTCTTGACACTTTCCGACAGCGACTACCGATGAAGCCTTCTCGAAGGTCGAGTCGACGCGTCGTCACTACACATGGTCCGCCACGGGTATTACGTTCGAAATCGAGCATCGAAGTGACGATCAATTCTCGAACCGTTACAACGTCATGGCGGCACACACCGAGGCCCTCCCCTCAGCCTGATTGCTTCGCAGCAACATTCAGACTTCGGGAGGCCAACGGCTCTCAGCAGATCGACCCGTCGAACTCCTCGCAAAACCGGGCCTCCCGGTCAAGATCGAAGTGCCTCTGAAATCCGCGTGATCGGTGGTCAGAATTCGAGGTCGCCGACGACGGACTCGAGGGATTCGATTAGACTGCCGTCGAGGATGCCGTTCTCGAGGAGTTCGATTTCGTCGCCGAAGAATCGGTCGACGGTGACCGGGGGTGCGATCTTCCGGATGGCCTGGCGGAGGGCGTTCGATCCTTCGGAGCCGGTTTCGGGTCCGTCGAGGAGGTCGGCCGCCTGGGCCGCGCACATCAATTCGATGGCCAGGATGTAGCGGAGCTTCTTGACCCCGCGGTAGGCCTTGGTCACCGCCAGGTAGGCGTTACTGACGGTGTCTTCCTGGTTCGCGGAGGTGGTGACCGAGTCGACCGAGGCCGGGAAGGAGGCGGCCCGCATTTCCATGAGCAGGGCGGCCGACGTGTACTGCGGAATCATGTACCCGTTGTTCAGCCCGGGATTGGGGGCGAGGAAGGCGGGTAGTTCACTGAAGGCGCTGTTGACCATTCGGTCGGTTCTGCGCTCGGAGATCTTGCCCAGCACGGTGAGGGCGGTCATGATCGTGTCGGCCTGGATGCCCACGAACGTGCTGTCGAAGTTGGCGCCCATGATGGCGTCGCCGTCGTCCCCGTCGGGGATGATGACGGGGTTGTCACCCACCGAGTGCAGCTCGTCCTCGATGATCGCGACGGCGTTCTTGATCGCCCGCTTGGCGCCGCCGTGCACCTGGGGGATCCCGCGCAGACTGTAGGTGTCCTGGACGCGGTAGTGCCGGTACCTGTCGATGATCTCGCTGCCGTCGAGGATGCGGCTGACGTTGCGGGCGACCGCTGCCTGCTCGGGGTGCTTCTTCAACGCATGAAGACGCGGATCGTAAGCGCAGATCGTTCCCTTGAGCGCCTCGAGGCTGAGCGCGGCGGCCGCGTCCGCAATGGTGGCGGCGCGGACCGCGTCGTAGGCGAGCAGCACGCCGATGCCGGTGACGCAAAGAGTTCCGTTCGTCAGCGTCAGCCCTTCCTTGCACCCGAGGGTGACGGGCTGCAGTCCGAACATCTCGAGTGCCGCTCCGCCGGAAACCAATTCGCCGTTGGCCCACGCGCGCCCCTCACCCAGGAGCACCAGCGCCATATGCGCCTCGACGCTCAGGTAGCCGACCGAGCCCTCACCGGGAGCATAGGGGGTAATGCCGTTGTTGAGGAGCTCGCGAATGAGATCGAGAGTGGCGAAGCTGGTTCCCGAGACCCCCTGGCCGAGGCCGACCAGCATCATCAGCTGGATCGCGCGCACGACCTCCCTGGAAAGAGGGTCTCCGACGGAGACCGCATGGGAGAGGATGATGTTGCGCTGCAACGCGGTTGCATCCTCCGGTGCGATCACCTCGGTCACGTTGTCGCCGAAGCCGGTGGTCACTCCGTAGATCAACCGGTTCTCGTCGAGGAACTTCTCGATGAGACCCCTCGACTTCCGGACCCGATCCTCGTAACAGGGAGCGAATTCGACACGAGCGCCGAATCGGGCGACGGCCACGAACTCCTCGATGGAAATCGGCTGATCGTCCAGGGTTACGGACTTGATCTCTTGCGCGTGTGTCGCCATGCTTCCCTCAAACTCGCGGGGTCTCGATTTGTTGTCGTTCCCAGCCCCGGTCACACCCGCCCGTCAGCGCTACGAATGGACCCATCCTTGGTATGTCACGAGCAGGTTCCGTGCACATCCCGGCGGGGGTCATCCGTGACGCAAGCCATCGTGCCGGAGATCGGGTATGACGCGAACCACAGGTTGTATAGTCAGGTATAGATAACTGTCGTGTCAAGGGGCGAAGGTAGGCCCCTCGGGTTGCGGTGAGTGCATTGGATTGCCCGGCGTCCACTCGTTCATCTGCGCCGCATACGGCCCGTGGGCGGCTGCCAGCCGTATTGACCGGCGACGCAGTCGGTGTGCAGCGTGCCCCGGCGAGGGCTTGGCGGATGCGACCCGAGAGGGTCACCTTGGGACCTCGAGGAGCTGTGATTCGGCCGCGATCCGGGTGCTCGACGCGACGCTCGACCGCGCCTCCATCAGCGTCGAGGCAGGCGGGCTCGACGCAATCACGCTGTCCCGCTGATCGGTTCGTGCGAACCGATCAGCGCACCGTCAGGTCGCGGACGTGCCCGGTCTCGTTGACGGATGAGACACGACGAACCCCGTTGCGCGAGATGAGGATCCGGGTGACTGAGACGTACTCGATCGGGAACGTCAGCGGTCGCGGCAGTTCGAGGATCTGCTGCAGGATCATGTTCACGACGCCGCCGTGCGCGACGACCACGACGGTGTCCTCGTGGCTCGCCTGCGCCACCACCTCCTCCGTCGCATCCAGGACCCGGCTCCGGAAGCCGTTCTCGTCGACGAAGTCCGGAAGGAAGCCGGCGCGGATGCGCGCGAAGGTCTCCGGCATCCGCTCCTTGGCCTCGTGGATGGGGACGTAACTGCCCTCGTGCCGGTCGTACTCGGCGAATCCCTCGTTCACATCGAGGGTGATGCCCGTCGACTCGACGAGCGGCCCGGCCGTCTCGACGGCTCTGCGCATGGGACTCGCGACCACGCGGGCGACGCGGACGTCGGCGAGCGCTCCCGGCAGGCGGCGGGCCTGGCGATGCCCGAACTCGGTGAGTCCGGGATCAGCCCAGCCCTCCGCCACCGAGATGCTCTCCGGCAGCGCGTGTCGGACAAGGATCAGCTGCACGATCGATCACCCGGCGCACATGCGCGCCTGCACCTTTCACTACGCACGACGATGGCGGATCAGGCTACATAGCCCGACGCGCCCGCGCGGCTGAGTACGAGCTTGGACAGCACCGCCCGGTTCGACAGCCGCATCACGGCGTCGACGAGCTCGACGATGTCGTTCACCGTCAGCATCGACTCGGCGGGGATGGAGTCCTTGGTCCAGTCGGACATGTCGGTGTCGACGTAGGCCGGGGCGATCGCCGTCGCGGCGATCCCGTTGCCGGACTGCTCGGCGTTGAAGGTCTCCACGAGGGAGATCAGAGCGGCCTTCGTCGCCCCGTACACCGCGAGGTTCGCCTCCGCGTACACGCCGGTGATCGAGGACACCGCAACCACTTTCGCGCCGTGCTCCGGGTTGTCGGCGGCACCTTTGCGCAGCAGCGGCAGCGACGCCTGCAACAGCGCGAAGGGTGCGGTGAGGTTCACCGCCACGGTCTTGTCGAACCGTCGCATGGGGTACTCGCCCACGGCTCCCGCCGAGCCGACCCCCGCGTTGAGGACGAGGGCGCGCATGGACCCGAACCGGTCAGCATGCGCGGCGGCGATGGTCTCGGCGGTGTCGGGGGCGGCCATGTCCGCGGCCACCGCGACCACGTCCGGGGCGCCGGCGGCGCGCAGTTCCGCGGCCACGCCGTCGAGCCGGGACGCATCCCGCGCGGTGACGGTGAGGGCGTACCCCTGCGACGCGAGGCGGTGCGCGATGCCCAGGCCGATGCCGCGGGACGCGCCGGTGATCAGTGCACTGTTCGTCATTGCTTTCCCTCTCCCATCGCGGCGAGCCCGGCGGCCACGAGCGGTTCGACGGCCTGGTACGCCTGCGCGAATCCGTCACCGGTCGTGGCACCCTCGCGGTGGCGGTGCGTGATGCCCTCGGCGATGACCGCGAGCTTGAAGTTGGCCAGGCCCAGGTAGAAGCCCCAGCGATCGAGGTTCCGATCGGTCACGGTGGCGTACTTGTGCGCGATCTCGTCCGGGGACGGCAGCCTCGTGCTGGTCCACGCCGCCGGCTCGCCGAGGATGACGTCCAGGGCGGGATGCCGGTAGACGCACATCTGGGCGAGGTCGGTGAGGGGGTCACCCAGCGTCGACATCTCCCAGTCGACCACCGCAACGACGCGACCGGGATCGTCGGCGGCGACGAGGGTGTTGTCGATCCGGTAGTCGCCGTGCACGATCGCCGCCTGCGAGCTGGTCGGGATCGCCTCCGCGAGGAGGGCGTGCAGGCGCTCGAGGTCGCGCAGTTCGCGGGTCTTGACGCGCTCCCACTGGCGCGACCACAGCGCGACCTGCCGGGACAGGTAGCCGTCGGGGCGGCCGAACGCCTCGAGTCCCACCTCGCGGTGGTCGACGGCGTGCAGCGCGGCGAGCACGCGCACCAGTTCGTCCACGCACGAGTCGATCTCGGCGCCCGTGAGCTTGTCGAGGTCGTCGACGGTGCGGATCACCCGGCCGTTCACGAACCCGGTCACGGCGAACGGCGCGCCCATCACGGACTCGTCCTCGCACAGCGCCACGGTAGGCGCCACCGGGACCGGGGAGTCCTGCAGCGCCGCGCACACCCGGAACTCGCGGGCGACGTCGTGCGCCGACGGCGTCAGCCCGGCGGTCGGGGGCCGTCGCAGCACCCACTGCGAGGCGTCGTCGAACACCTTGAAGGTGAGGTTGGACTTGCCGCCGGAGATCAGCTCGGCCCGCAGTTCTCCCGCGGTGGGAACTCCGGAATCGTGGAAGAAGCGTTGCAGCGCATCCAGATCAAGTCCGTCGAGGCGTGCCGTCGTCACGACTTGCCCTCCTCGCGCGCCGCGCGCTTCGCCTTGCCGACCACGCGCTTGGCCAGCGCCCAGCGGTGCACCTCGGACGGTCCGTCGTACACCCGGAAGGGGCGCACCTCGCGGGACAGTCGAGCGAGCGGCAGGTCACCGGAGACGCCCATGCCGCCGCACATCTGGATGGACCGGTCGACGATCCGGAAGATCGCCTCGGAGCCGAACGCCTTGGCGATGGACGTCGAGTCGGCGCCGCTCTCACCCTGATCGAGTTCCCAGCAGGCGCGGGTCAGCAGCGCCCGGGTGGCGGCGATGTCGATCTCGTTGTCGGCGACCATCTTCTGGATCATGCCCAGGTCGCCGAGCCGCGATCCGAAGCCCTCGCGGCGGGCGACGTAATCGACGGCGACGTCGTGGCCGCGGCAGGCCGCGCCGAGCCACCGCATCACGTGCGTCATGCGGGCGGGACCGAGGCGCACCTGCGCGTACGCGAAACCCTCGTCGACCGCGCCGAGCACGGCGTCGTCGGGCACGAACAGATCCTCGAAGAACACCTCGCAGTGGCCGCCGATCATGGCCCGGTCGAGGGTCTCGATGTGCCGGCCCACGCGGATTCCGGGCGCCGACGCGGGTGCAAGGAACATCGTCGCGCCACCACGATCGCCCGGTGCACCGGACGTGCGGGCCATGATGATGAAAAATCCCGCGCCGTCGGCGCCGGTGATGAACCACTTGTGGCCGTTGATCTTCCAGCCACCGGGCGCCTTCTCGGCGCGGGTCGTCAGCGCGGCCGGATCGGAACCGGCACCCGGCGCGGGCTCGGTCATGGCGAACGCCGAGCGCATCTCGCCCCGCGCGAGCGGACCCAGGAACTGCTCCTTCTGGGCCGGGCTCGCGACGTGCGCGAGCAGGTGCACGTTGCCCTCGTCCGGGGCGCCGATGTTGAGTGCGGTCGGACCGAACAGCGAGTAGCCGGCGGCCTCGAATACCGGGGACCGATCGCTCATGTTCAGGCCCAGGCCACCGAACTCGACGGGCGCGTGCGGCGCGAGTAGGCCCCTGTTCGACGCCTCCGCCTGCAGTTCCTTGCGCAGTTCGTCGCCGCCGGCCGCGGCGATGTCGCCGGCGTGCTCGTCCTCGATCGGCAGGACCACGTCCCGCACGAATGCCCGGGTGCGCTCGACGAGGTTCTCCACCTCGGGCGAGTACGACAGATCCACGGCCACGTCACACCTCCACGTCTCCCGACCGAACGATCGCTCGGTCGCAAGTACCGTCGCACAGCCGGAGCGATAGGTCAAGGCCCGGGCCACCGCACGCGAGCCCCGACCGACGACATTCGGACAATAGAAACCAGTCGGTCGCTATTATCGGTCTCGGCGGGCCCGCCAGATACCCGTCGCCGACGACCACCGTCTTCGACAAGGAGCCGACGTGACCACGAGTCCGGACCGCACGCGGGTCGAGTTTCCCGGGATCAGCTCTCGCGCGTGGGAGCACCCCGCCGACCGGGCCGCACTGGTGACCCTGCGGTCGCTCAGGGGGTTCGACACCATCCTGCGGACCCTGTCGGGACTGTTGCGGGAGCGCCAGCACCGGCTGATGTACCTGGCCACGGCGATCCGTGTGGACGAACGTCAGTTCCCCGATCTCGACGAACTCCGTCGGGACTGCGTCCGCATCCTCGGCGCCGACGAGACACCCGAGCTGTTCGTCCTGCAGTCGCCCGCGGTCAACTCGTTCACCATCGGGATGGACAAGCCGTTCATCGTCGTGACGACCGGGTTGCTCGACGTCATGAACTACGAGGAGCAGCGCTTCGTCGTCGGCCACGAACTGGGCCACGCCCTGTCCGGGCACGCCGTGTACCGCACGATTCTGCTGCACCTGATGCGGCTGGCCGGCACCATCGGCTGGGTTCCGATCGGCGGGTGGGCACTTCGCGGGATCATCGCGGGGCTGATGGAGTGGCAGCGCAAGTCCGAGCTGTCCGCCGACCGCGCCGGACTGCTGTGCGGCCAGGACGTCCACACCGCGCTGCGGGTGCAGATGAAGCTGGCGGGGGGTGCACGGGTCAGCGAGATCGACCCGGACGCGTTCCTCGCGCAGGCCGCCGAGTACGAGGCGAGCGGCGACCTGCGCGACGGCGTGCTCAAGCTACTCAACATCGAGCTCATGTCGCACCCGTTCTCGGTCTTGCGGGCGGCGGAGTTGAAGCGCTGGGTCGACGGCGGCGAGTACGCGCGGGTCCTGCGCGGCGAGTACCCGCATCGCTCGACCGACGACGACGCCAGCATCCGAGACGAGTTCCGCAACGCGGCAAAGACTTACAAGGACAATTTCGACCAGTCGGACGACCCGCTGATCCGCACGCTACGGGACGTCGGAAGCGGGCTCGGCGACGCCGTCGGCGCTGTCGGCCAGGGTGTGGGCGATGTCGCGGCCGACATCAAGGACCGTTTCACCCACTGGCGGAGAAGCTCCCGCAACTGACCCACCGCAGGCTCAGTCCGCGCCGACAGCTCCCCGAGCGATCTCGAGGTAGCGCTCCACCAACTCGTCGGGCGTCAGCGGGCCGTCGGGGCGGTACCAACTCGCCACCGCGACACACATGGTCGTGACGGCCCGGCTCGCGTCGTCGGGATACGGCGTACGGAAGGAGCCGTCGTCCACCCCGGCCTCCACGATCGTGTCGAGGATCCGCTGCTGATCGTCGCGCATGCCGACGTACTCCGTGCGGACCTCCGGTTCCATGCTGCGCATCTCGGTCGACGCGACGAACGCCTGCTCGCGCCGGAACATGTGGAACCGCAGCAACGATTCGACGACGGCGTCGAACTGCTCACTCGGCGAGGGACCGGCCTCGGCGAGCGCGCGCCGGGTGCGGTCGAGCAGGTCGGACATGACGACGCGCATGAGACCCGCCAGCAGGGCCTGCTTCGACGGGTAGTGGTGGTACAGCCCGGGTACCGACAATCCCGCGCGCGCCGCGACCTCGCGGATCGACGCCCCTTCGTACCCACGTTCGGCGAACATCTCCAGCGCCGCGACCAACGGCCCGGGCAGTGTCGTCGCCTCGTAGTGCCGCCAGGAGCCAGGTACCGAGTCCGAAGTCATACCCACACCGTATTCACGAGGCCACCCGCGCCCAACGACCGGTAGCGACGACCGGCGAGGGGGCCACGCTCACCGCTCGACGGGCTTCGCCATTTCCCGCATCAGCAGGTCGGTCATCTTGAGCGCCCGGTCGCCGCCGTCGGCGTCGGCGACGAACACCGCGAAGGCGAGGTCGCCGCGGGAACCGAAGAACCAGCGATCGGTGTCGTTGCCCGACGCGATCCCGATCAGGTCAGGGTACTGCTTGAGGAACGACGCCGGACCCTTCTGCACGTTGTCGCGCATGGCGGTTCGCAGCTGCTCGGTCACGTTGGCGGGCAGTGCGTCCTCGACGTTCTTCGCGGTGGCCTGCTGCCCCTCGACGATCATCGGCATCGGGGCGCTGCCACGCGCGACGGACGCCGCCACCATCGCGAGCCCGAACGGGCTGACCTGCGGCTCGGTTCCGTTCTTCGACTGCATGACCTGGTCGACGCCCGACTGCGACGCCGTCAGCACCGCGGTCTCGGGGTCGAGTCCCGGCATGTCGTAGTGCAGTCCGATGCCGAGCTGTCGTCCGGCGCGCTCGAGGTCGTCGTCGCTCACCTTCCCCGGTTCGACCCCGGCCTGCGCGGCCGCCGCCTGCCGCACCAGGTCCAGGGAGTTGCCGGCCGGGTACAGCCCGGTGAAGGCCACGGGGCCCTGGTCGATCGCCTGATT
Organism: Prescottella soli; assembly: GCF_040024445.1. Classification (NCBI taxonomy): domain Bacteria; kingdom Bacillati; phylum Actinomycetota; class Actinomycetes; order Mycobacteriales; family Nocardiaceae; genus Rhodococcus; species Rhodococcus (subgen. Prescottella) soli. The sequence continues at coordinate 3,656,121 of NZ_CP157276.1, read as the reverse complement.
GTTCTGCGCAGCAACCACAACCGCTCCGGTCGACGGGCGGATCGCGACGATCGCGGCCGGGGTGCCGGCGCTCACGACCGCGTTCTCGGCGGCCAGCTGCAACCCCGAGTCGAGGGTGGCCTTGATGTCCGGCCCGGGCGGCCCCTGGTAGCCCACCTGCTGCTCCACCGCGCCGTCCGGTTCGACGACGTTGACGGCCCAGCCGGCGGTGGCATCGCGGTTCATCTGCCACACCGTGCGCAGCGGATCGAGCAGTGGCGTGACGATCCGGCGGTCGGTGGTGATGAGCTTGGGCTGCTTGTCGATCACGACACCCGGGATGCCGGCGAGATCCTTCTCCAAGTATTGGTAGTCCTGGTCGCGCAACAGGACTGCGACCACCTTCTCCCCCGGCTTCGCGGCGAGCTCCTGGCGCATCGAGTCCCCGGTCACGAGCGGGGCGACGGGCTCGAGGGCCTTCGCGACACGGTCGGTGCTGGCGACCGGGTCCGGCATCGACGCCGGATCGAGGGTGACCGCGTTGATCGTCTGCTCCGCCATCAACGGCTGACCGGCGCCGTCGAACACGCGCGGCGGCGCCGCATCGGTACGGTTGTACCGAACCGTTCTGCCGTGTCCGAGCGCCGGTGCGAGGAGCGTGGGATCCCACGACACACGCCAGCCGACCGACAGCTTCTTGACGCCGCCGTCGACGTAGTAGCTCCAGTCCTTCCCCTCGCCGAAGTTCCACGCGGCGTCGGCGGTGAAGAACCCGGAATCGCCGTTGAGTTCCATGAACTGGGCGAGGGTCCACTGGGAATCCTTGGCGTCGAGCCCGTCGAACATCTGCTGGATGGATTCCTCGGCCGCGTTGGGATACGACGTGAGCGCGGCGGCGGCCTCGGCGTCCCGGTTGTTGAGGGCCTCGACGAATCCGGAGACCACCGACTGCGCACTCGCATCGGACTTCTGACCGACACAGGACACGAGAGCGGCGGCCAGCACCGCCACCAGGCCGAGCGGCAGGGCAATCGCACAGCTGCGCCGGACGCGGGGCGACGCTCTGAAACCCATGGCCACAATCCTCCCGTTTGTCACTTGCGTAACAAGCACGGATCGCCTACGAAGAAGTCACGATTGCGCCACCGGCGCGACTTTCCGATACCTCCCCGTTACCCCGCGAGCAGCGACGTGGACCGCGCGGACCTACCGCAGGAATCGACCGGCAGCATCCAACGCAGGTCCCGAACTATCCGCTCCCGCAACGAAAACCGCGAAAGCCAGATCTCCGTCGATGCCCACGAACCATCCGTGTGAGTCTTTGCCATCACCGTACTCCGCGGTGCCCGTCTTGCCCGCGAGGTTGGGCAGATCGGCGAGAATCCTCGCGGTCCCGTCCGTTACCGTCTCGCGCATCATCGCGCGCAGTTCGTCGTCGACGTCGGCGGGTGCCGGGGCGACGGTCCGGTCGGCCGTCCCGGGCCGGCCGACGACCATCGTCGGGGCCGGCGTCGACCCGTGGGCGATGGACGCCGCGACGAGCGCCATCCCGAACGGCGACGCCGTCACCTCCCCCTGACCGATCGCCGACTCCACGCGCGCGGCGGGTGTCTCTGCGGGTGGGACGGTTCCGGTGACCGTCGTCAGCCCCGGAGTCACGTAGTCGACGCCCAGACCGAACTGCTCGGCGGCCCGCGGCAGCGCGTCGGCGGGCAGCGAGACGGCGAGCCGGGCCATCGTCGTGTTGCACGAGTGCGCGAAGGCGGTGTGCAGCGGGACCGAGCCGAGGTCGAAGTTGTCGTCGTTGGGGATCTGTCGCCCCTCCACGTTCTCTGTGCCGGGGCACGGCAGCACGGTGTCGGGCGTGACCTTCCCGGCCTGCAGCGCCGCCGACGTCGTGACCGTCTTGAAGGTGGACCCGGGCGGGTACAGGCCGGTGAGGGCGATCGGCCCCTGCGCGTCGGCGGGCGCGTTCTGCGCGACGGCGAGGACCGCGCCGGTCGACGGCCGCAGTGCCACGATCGCGGCCGGCTGCGCGATGCCCGCGAGTGCGTTCTCGGCGGCAGTCTGCAGGTTCAGGTCCAGCGTGGTGTCGATGTTGGGGGCGGGGGTGCCGTCCTGCCCGGCGAGTCGGTGCGTGCTTCCGTTCGACTGCACCATCTGCACCGCCCACCCGGCCGACGCGTCCTGCCCCTCCTGCCAGAGGTTGGCGAGGTCGGCGAACACTGGCGACGCCAGCGCCTTGTCGACGGTGAGCAGGCGAGCCTGGTCCACCAGCTCCACGCCCGGGATCGCCGCCAGCCGCGCCCGGATGGGCGCGATGTCTGATTCGCGCAACGTGACAGCCGTGACGGGCTTGCCGTCCGCCTTCGCGAGGTCGCCGCGCAGCGACTCGGCGGTGATCGTCGGGACGATCGGGGCGAGCAAAGGTGCCACCACGGCGGGATCCGCGGACGGCTGCAGGTTCACGAGCGTGACCACCTGCTGTGTCATGATCGGCCGACCGTCGCTCGCCCGCACCTGCGGCGGCTTTCCCGTCGTCGGGGTGAACTGCACCGTCGAGTCGGCGTCGAGGCCGGGCACCAGCAATGCTGGATCCCACGAAAGCCGTTGCTCACCCGAGACGGTTACCACCTTGCCTTCGGTGGAGTAGCGCCATTCCTTCCCGTCGCCGAGGTCCCAGTCCGCGTCGAGGGTGAACGAATCACCGCCCTGCGAGACCGTGAAGCTGTGCCCCTGCGCGGCGAGACCGTCGAACATCGCGGTGATCGCGGACGACGCCGCGGCCGGGTCCGTCGTGAGATCGGCGGCCGTCCGGACGTCGCCGCTCGCGAGCGCGGCGGCGAACCGCTGCTCCGGGGACGGGTCGCTGCCTCCGCATCCGGCCAGCACCAGAGCGGACGCGGTGGCCAGGACGATCAGGTTCGTGCGGGACCGAAGACACTGAGCAGCCATGCCCTCGATGATGCCCGACACGGCGGGCGCGGCGCCGCCGGCGCCGCGCCCGGTGGCTCAGCTGATGGCCGGTAGCCGGACGACCTGTCCGGCATAGGCCAATCCGGCACCGAAGCCGAGCAACAGCGCGGTGTCGCCGGGCTTCGCACCGCCTGACCTGAGGAGTTGTTCCATCGCCATCGGGATCGACGCCGCGCTGGTGTTGCCCGTCTCGACGATGTCGCGGGCCACCGCGACGGTGTCCGGCAGCCCGAGCGTCCGGATCAGGGCGTCGGTGATGCGGCTGTTGGCCTGGTGCGGCACGAAGGCGTCCAGGTCGTCGGCCGTGATTCCGGACTTCTCCAGAGCATCACGGCACGCCTTCTCCAGGAAGGTCACCGCCCAGCGGAACACGGCCTGACCGTTCATCCGGATGTACGGCCGTTCCGCGTCCGCACCCTTCTCCTGAACCTCGGCGAAGTACTGCTGGAAGTCCTTGTCCTGCTTGATCGCCGTGGTCTGGCTGCCGTCCGAGCCCCACGCGACGGGCCCGATGCCCTCTGCGTCGGCGGGGCCCACCACGACCGCACCGGCACCGTCGGCGAAGATGAACGCGCAGGTCCGGTCGGTCTGATCGAGGAGATCGGACAGGCGCTCCACGCCGATAACCAGGACGTGCCGCGCCTGCCCGGCGCGGACGAGGCTCGCGGCGTTGCCGAGCGCGTAGCAGAAGCCCGCGCAGCCGGCGGAGATGTCGTAGGCGGCGGTGTCGTGCATGCCGAGTTCGCTGGCCACCACCGCCCCTGCCGACGGCCCCAGCACCATCTGCGAGGACGTGGCCAGGACGACGGCGTCGATCTGCTCTGCCGCGAGACCCGCGGCGGCGAGCGCGTCACGCGCGGCCGCGACGCTCATAGCGACGATGGACTCGTCCGGGTCGGCCCAGCGACGGGCGGTGATTCCGGAACGCGTCCGGATCCACTCGTCGGACGAGTCGATCCGGTCGACGATCTCCGCGTTGGGCACGACGCGTCGGGGCCGATACACCCCGAGACCCAGAAGGGCTGCGTGAGCGACGGGACTGGCTGTGGCGATGGGGGCGGGCACGGCATCCTCTCCATATGAACCGATCGGTTCACATGACCTCGATCTAACCTGAACCAATCGGTTCATACAAGCCCGGAAGGAACCCACATGACCGCCCCACGCCCGCGAGCTCGACTACTCACGAGCACGATCGCCGTGGTGCAGGAGTACGGGGTGCACGCCGCCGGGCTGACCGAGTTGCTCAAACGCAGCAACGCGTCGCGCAACTCGCTGTATCAGCACTTCCCGGAAGGCAAGGGCCAACTCGTCGAAACGGCGGCCCGGATCGTGTCGCGAGTGGTGTATTCGCACGTCGCCGTGATGGCGGACAAGCTCGCGAGCACGCCATCGGTGGCGCAGTGGCTGGACGAGCTTTTCGCATTCTGGCTCGAACCACTCGAGTCCAGCGAGTATCGCCTGGGTTCGTTCATGATGGCGGCCGCGCTGGACGAACTGGACCCCGCGGTCCAGTCCGCCGCCGGCCAGGCGTTCGACGACTGGACCAACCGGCTCACGGACGGGATGGTGGCGGCCGGAATCGAAGGACCCACCGCGCGCTCCACGGCAGGGGTTCTCCTGTCCGTGATCGAAGGCGCCATCGTGCAGAGCCGCGCGCTCGAGTCGAGCCGGCCATTCGCCGACGCGCACGCCCAGCTCCGTCTCCTGCTGGAACTTCACCTCGCGAAAACAGACCTGCAGGCCGGTGGCACTCCTCCTCGAACGGAGTAATCATGTAATCAGTGCAAGCAGATCGACCCGAGGAGGACGATCATGAGAAGAGCACACGGCCATGGATACGGCCATGGATTCGGTCGACCCGGCGGATGGATGCAGGCCGACGTGCCGGATGCCTCGGACGCCGCGGACTGGTTCGCGGGCAGACTCCCCGACGACTGGTTCACCGGGCCCGTCACCGTCGAGGTGGACCGCGACGAGATCGTGGTGACCGGCGAACTGGCCCCGGTCGAAGCCGGCGAGACCGAGGATTCGGAGGCCGCCGCCGCCGGACGCGTCTCCCGGTTCCGGGAGACGACCAGGCCCCAGCGCATGCAGATCGCCGACGAGGCCGAGGCCCGCTACGGGCGGAAGGTCGCCTGGAGCGTGACGATCGGCGACCGGCGAATCCTGTTCACGCACCTCGCCGTTCCCGTGATGACACGACTGCGCCAGCCCGAGCGCAAGGTCCTCGACACCCTCGTCGACGCCGGCGTCGCGCGGTCCCGGGCCGACGCGCTGAAATGGACGGTCAAGCTCGCCGGGAAACACAGCGAGGAGTGGCTCGCCGAACTACGCGAGGCGATGAGCAAGGTCGACGACCTGCGCTCGGAGGGGCCACAGATCTAGGCCCACGAGGCGACAGCGGTCACTCGAGGGTGACCTCGGTCAGCCGGCCGGTCGCGACGTCGAACACGAAGCCGCGCAACGATTCCGTGAGCGTGACGAACGGGCTCGCGGCGACCCGGCGCAGCGACTGCCGGACGTCTTCCTCGACGTCGGGGAACGACTCGGCGGACCACGCCGGCTTGATACCGGTCTCGTCTTGGAGGTCACGCTTGAACTCGTCGTCGGTGAACGTCAGCATGCCGCAGTCGGTGTGGTGGATGAGGATGATCTCGCGCGTGCCGAGCAGGCGCTGACTGATTGCGAGGGAACGGATCTCGTCCTCAGTGACGACGCCGCCCGCGTTGCGGATCACGTGCGCCTCGCCCGCCCCGAGTCCGAGGATCCGGTAGACGTCGAGTCGCGCGTCCATGCACGCGACGACGGCGACGTGCTTGCTCGGCGGCAACGGCAGTGGACCCGAGAAGCTCTCGGCGTAGCGCTTGTTGTTCTCGAGGTATTCGTCGGTGACCGTCATCGGCGTCTCCCGGTTCGGAGGGGTCGAGTACCCGCATGCACATTCCATGATCGCCGGACGAGCAGGCACGCGGAACCGTTCCGCTCAACCGTGCGCGGAATAATCCGGTTGCGCCCGGGTTGAACCCGTCATACCGTGTTCGTCGTTGTTGTTTCCGTCAGATCGGAGAGGCCCTTGCTCCTGTAGAGGTGATTCCGCGCCAGTGCGCGACGTGTGCTGTTCGCATGCGTCTGCGCGACGCAACCTACCTCCAGGAGCTTTCACATGGCCCACCCCTCCACGTCCATCGCCCTGTCCGACCTCACCTTCTCGTGGCCCGACGGGACGCCGGTCGTCGACGGCCTCGACGCCGTGATCGGCTCGGGCCGCACCGGTCTGGTCGGCCTCAACGGCTCGGGCAAGTCCACGCTGCTGAAGCTGATCGCCCGTCGGCTGCAACCCACCCGCGGCTCGGTCACGACCCACGGCACCGTCGCGTACCTCCCGCAGGATCTGACGCTCGATCCGTGTGTGCGCGTCGACACGGTCCTCGGGATCGTCGACATCCGACAGTCGTTGGCGCGCATCGAATCCGGCTCCGGGACGGATGCGGACTTCGAGACCGTCGGTTCCGCATGGGACATCGAGGAACGCGCGGTGTCGACGCTGCACCGGCTGGGACTGCAGCACATCGTCGCCGACGTCACCGATCTCGACCGCACGGTGGGCGAACTGTCCGGCGGCGAGACGACTCTGCTCGGTCTCACCGCACAGCTGCTGCGGGAGCCGGACATCCTGCTGCTCGACGAGCCGACCAACAACCTGGACGGTGCGAGTCGCGATCTTCTCGCCGCGGCCGTCCGGCAGTTCCCCGGCACCGTGCTCGTCGTCAGCCACGACCGGGGCCTACTCGAGGCGATGGAGTCCATCGCCGAACTGCGCGACGGGCGAATTCGCACGTTCGGCGGCAACTTCACCGACTACCTGGAGGCCGTCGAGGCCGAGCAGGAGGCCGCACGGGCCGCGGTCCGCGACGCCCGCAGCGACGTCCGCAAGCAGGGCCGCGAACTCGTCGAGACGCAGATCAAGCTCGATCGCCGCGCGCGGTACGGCCGAAAGATGTTCGAGAACAAGAGGGAACCGAAGATCGTGATGGGTCTGCGCAAGCGCGCCGCCCAGGAGTCGGCCGGCAAGCTCCGCGGAAACCACATGGAGAAACTCGACGACGCCAAGCGCGCTCTGGCCGAGGCACAGGACCGAGTGCGCGACGACCGCGAGATCCGCATCGACCTGCCTGACACCGCGGTGTTCCCCGGACAGCAGGTGGTCGGGTTGGAGGAGGCGCGCCTGCGCAGCGGGCAGACTCTCGATCTCGCCGTCACCGGTCCCGAACGGATCGCCCTGATCGGACGCAACGGCGCCGGGAAGACCACCCTGCTCCACGAGATCGCCGAGCACGGCACGAAGGTCCCATTCGCCCTTCTCCCCCAGCGTCTCGACATCTTCGACGACACCGAGTCGGTGGCGGCGAACGTCGCCGCCGCCGCGCCGCACGCCACCGCCGAGCAGATCCGTGGCAGCCTGGCCCGGTTCCTGTTCCGCGGCACCGAGGCCGACGCCCCGGTGGCGACGCTGTCCGGTGGCGAACGGCTACGGGCGGCACTGGCGATGCTCCTCGCGGCCGACCCGCCGCCGCGGCTGCTGATGCTCGACGAGCCGACGAACAACCTCGACCTGCCGAGCCTCGCCCACCTGGTGCAGGCGCTCAACGAGTACCGCGGCGCACTGATCGTGGTCAGCCACGACCGCCAGTTCCTGCGCGACATCGGCATCACCCGGCGACTCGCGATCGACGAGTCGGGACTGACCGAGCCCGGAGACGAGCCCTCGGGCGACCTCCGGGCGGTATGAGATCCGTCTCTTTCGACGCGCCGATTCGCCGCTGTTGCGCACAAGATCCCCGTCCCGATCCAGGGCAGAAGGTCCCGGATCGGTCCCGGATCGGAGTCACACGAACCCCACGGGACACATCGCGACCCCGTCGTCAGCCTTTCGAGTTTCGGAAGCGAATGCGGTTGCACCGGACGGGCTTGCACGCATGGTTACGGTGATTTCCGAGAGAAACGAAGCAGAAGCTCTGACAACCCGACGATCGAAAGTCGCGCCGAATGGACACGAAGACGTACGACCGCCCCACAATCCAGGAGGATGCCCCGCCCGTACCGACCGGGGTTTCGAGCGAACGCGCCAAGCGCGCCGTCCTGATCCTGTGCGCCGTGCTCGCGACGATCAGTCCCGCGGCCCTCGCCCTTGTCATCGGAGTCTCGCTCCGTGACACCGCGCGCGTGCTGGCGCTGACCCTGGCCGCGGTGTTGTCCGCCTTCCTCCTCTTGCGCCCCAGGTAGTGCCCGGCGTGCGGGGCAGCGACCGACGAACCGGACCATTCCGGAAAGACTGTTCAGCTGTTCACATGTCCCGATAGACTTGGCCGCGACGATTCCCCAGCCCTCGGGAGGGCAGTGTGGCTATCGAACCGGCTGTCGAAACCGATGTCGTCGCAATGCACATGAGCGACGGGATCATCAACGCCCCCACCTCTGCGCTGTTCTGGGCCGTCGCGGTCGTGGGCGTCGGCGTCGCGATCTGGCGCGCCAGAACCGAACTCGACGAGCGGACCGCGCCGATGGCGGGCCTGGTGGCCGCCTTCATCTTCGCCGTCCAGATGATCAACTTCCCGATCCTCCCCGGCGTGAGCGGGCACCTCCTCGGCGGCGCGCTGGCCGCGATCCTGGTCGGGCCGTACACGGGCGCGCTGTGCATCTCGATCGTGCTCACCGTCCAGTCCCTGTTGTTCGCCGACGGCGGTCTCACCGCGCTCGGCGCCAACATCACCAACATGGCGCTGGTCGGGACCGCGGTCGGCTACGCCGTCGCCGTGGCCCTGCGCCCGCTTCTGGCCCGCCGGGGCGACGGCGGGATCGGCGCACTCGCGTTCGTGTCAGCTTGGTGCGCAACGGTTCTCGCGTCCTCGATGTTCGTGGTCGAGTATGCGATCGGCGGGTCGGCGGTCACGTCGCTGCACACGGTCGCCGCGTACATGCTCGGCACCCATGCGCTCATCGGGGTCGGCGAGGGCATCATCACGGCGTTCACGGTGGTCGCGGTCGCGCGGGCGCGACCGGACCTCGTGTATCTCCTGCGGGCGCAACCCGCACGAACCGAGGAGGTGCCGTCGACGTGAGCACCATCGCGCGAAGGAAGTCGTGGTTCCTGGTGGGGTTCGCCGTCGCCGCCCTGCTGATCGCGGGAATCCTGTCGTACTTCGCCAGCTCGAGCCCCGACGGGCTGGACTCGGCGACACTGCGAGGCTGCGAGGTGGTCGAGACCGACGGTGGCGAGCAACTGGAGGGCAGTTGCATCGCCCAGAACGCCACCGATCATCACCTGTCGTCGTCGCCCTTCGCCGGCTACTCGATCCACGGCAACGCAGCGCTCACCGGGGTCGCGGGCGCGCTCGGAGTGGTTGCGGTATTCGTCGTGGCGGGGCTGCTGTTCCGGGCGATCGCTCGCCGCCGGGGACCCTGACGTGTCCGGGTCGCACACCCACCCGCTGTACCTCGAAGGCGCGTCACCGGTGCACGCGCTGCCCACCGAGGTGAAGATCCTGGCGGCGTTCGTCGGGGTGTTCGCCGTCGTGGCGACGCCGCGGGAGGCCTTCTGGGCGTTCGGGCTGTATCTCCTCATCCTGCTCGTGGTGTGGCGGATCGCCGGCATCACGCTGCGCTGGATCGCGCCACGCATGCTCATCGAGTTGCCGTTCGTGGTGCTCGCGGTGCTGCTGCCGTTCGCGGAATCCGGCGACCGCGTGACGGTCCTGGGCCTGTCCCTGTCGGTGCCCGGCCTGCTCGCGGCGTGGAACATCCTGGTCAAGGGCACCCTGGGCGTGCTGGTCTCGTTGACGCTCGCGGCCACCACTCCGATGCGCTCCCTGCCTGCGGGACTGTCCCGGCTGCATCTGCCCGGCGTCGTCGTCACGGTGGCCACGCTCATGCTCCGCTACGTGAATCTCCTTGCGGGAGAGATCGACCGGATGCGCATCGCCCGCGTCTCACGCGGCGACGACCCCCGCACCCTGCACCAGGTCGGTGCCGCCGCGCGGGGCGTGGGCGGAACGTTCCTGCGCGCCTACGAACGTGGCGAACGCGTGCACCTCGCGATGCTCTCGCGCGGGTTCACCGGGACGGTCCCGCTGTCCGCGACGCCGGCCGGGCGCCGCGACTGGTGCACCGCGCTCGCGCCCGCCGCCTGCGCGGTGGCGATCGCGACTACGGCGTGGATGGTGTGAGATGCCCACTCCCGCAATCCAGACCGCCGGACTCGTCTTCGACTATCCGGACGGTCGACGAGCGCTCGACGGCATCGACCTCGCGGTCGCGGACGGCGAGCGGGTTGCGGTCCTCGGCCCCAACGGCGCCGGCAAGACCACCCTGATCCTCCAACTCAACGCGGTGCTCTCCGCAACCGCGGGCTCGGTGCGGATCGGCGGCCTCGCCGTGGACCGGAAGAACCTGCGCGAGATTCGCCGCCGCGTGGGGGTGGTGTTCCAGGATCCCGACGACCAACTGTTCATGCCGACGGTGGCCGAGGACGTCGCCTTCGGGCCCGCCAATTTCGGGGTCCGCGGAGTTCAACTCGAACGGCGTGTGGCCGACGCGCTCGCACAGGTCGACATGGCCGAGCACGCGCACCGCAGCGCCGGTCACCTCTCCGGCGGCCAGCGGCGACGGGTCGCGCTCGCGACGGTCCTGGCGTGCCGACCCGACGTGCTCGTGCTCGACGAGCCGTCGAGCAACCTCGATCCCGTCGCGCGCCGCGAACTCGCGGAGGTGCTCGGGCGCCTCGAGACCACCCTGGTCCTGGTCACGCACGATCTGCCGTACGCCGCGCAGCTGTGCCGGCGCGCGGTGATCCTCGACGAGGGCCGACTGGTGGCGGACGACCGCATCGACCGTGTCCTCGGGGATCCGGACCTGCTGGCCGCGCACCGCCTCGAGCTGCCGTGGGGGTTCACGCTTCCCGCGACGGAGTCACTGCGGGATCGGATGCGGGACGCGTGAACTCGGCGGCCAGGCGCGGATTGGTCTGCGTCAGTTGCCAGTCCGTCCAGTGCTCGAGGCTGCCCGCCTGATCGGCGTCGAGCCGGTCGCACACCAGGTCCCAGTGGACGGCCACGCGATCGCCCACCCGCAGATCCGGCACGAACGGACCGGCGGCCGTGCGCCGACGGGCGGGTCGGTCCTCGAGCGGCCCCAGCATCAGCCTCACGCCGTCGAACTGGAGCCCTCGTGACCGCACCACCGCGGTGTCGGGCCGCAGTTCGACGACGACGCCGTTGCGGATGCGGCACGAGTCGAGGACGTGCAGCGGCTGGGGCATACCGGTGCCGAGTAGTCGCGTCCACGGATACACACCGAACACGTGGAAGGCGTGGGTGGGTGCGACCTCGGGCAGCAGGTCGTCGGTGAGGTACTTCCAGTAGTGTCCGGCGCGCGCGCCGAGGCGGTCGAGCAGTGCCCGGCCGAACCGTTCCCGGTCCACCGCCGCGGTCAGCTCGTTGCCGGTCCAGTAGCCGCGCACCACGGCCTCGTCGAGGGCGTCGTCCACCCCGGACTGTTCGGCGAGCAGTTCCTGATACGGCCACGCGCCGCTGAACTGTCGTGCCGCCGCGTCCACGCCGCCGACGTCGGCTCCCACGCCCCCGCACGCGACCGTCTCGAGCACCGATCCGGCGGGACCGCAGTACCCGAGCGCGTTGGGCGCGTACGCGTACCGCGCGAACAGGGTCCGGCCGGCCCGGCCGCTCACTCGGGTCTCCGCCCCACCAGCAGCGCCGTCTCCCGGTGCAGCCGACCGAAGTTGTAGTACGCGGCGCACGCACCCTCGGGCGAGACCATGCAGGTCCCGATCGGGGTCTCGGGTGTGCAGGCGGTGCCGAACACCTTGCACTCCCACGGCTTGATGACGCCCTTGAGGACCTCGCCGCACTGGCACGCCTTGGGATCGGCCACCCGGACGCCCGGCATCGAGAAGCGCTCCTCGGCGTCGAACTCGACGTAGTCGGGGTGGATCCTCAGCGCGCTCTGCGAAATGAACCCGAGTCCCCGCCATTCGAAATGCGGACGCAGCGCGAAGGTTTCGCTCATCAGCTTCAGTGCCTGCGTGTTGCCCTCGGGTCGCACGACGCGGATGTACTGGTTCTCCACCTCGCAGCGCCCCTCACGGATCTGCTGCAACAGCATGTGCACCGACGCGAGGATGTCGAGCGGTTCGAACCCCGCCACCACCATCGGCTTCCCGTACACCTCGGGGACGAACCGGTACGGCCGCAGTCCCACCACCGTCGAGACGTGTCCGGGTCCGAGGAAGCCGTCGAGTCGCAGGTCCGGGGACTCGAGGATCGCCTTGATCGGCGGCACGATCGTCACGTGGTTGCAGAAGATGCTGAAGTTCGTCACGCCCATCTGCCGGGCCCGCACCAGTGTCACCGCGGTGGACGGCGCGGTGGTCTCGAAGCCCACCGCGAAGAACACCACCTGCTTGTCGGGGTTGTCGACGGCGATCTTGAGGGCGTCGAGGGGCGAGTACACGAAGCGCACGTCCGCGCCCCGGGCCTTCGCCTCGATGAGGTTGCCGCGCGATCCGGGCACCCGCATCATGTCGCCGAACGTCGTGAAGATGACGTCGGGCTGTTCGGCGAGGTACATCGCGTCGTCGACGCGGCCCATCGGGATCACGCACACCGGGCACCCCGGACCGTGCACGAGTTCCACCGACGGCGGCAGCAGGTGTTCGATGCCGTGCCGATAGATGGTGTGGGTGTGGCCGCCGCACACCTCCATGAACTTGAACTCGTCGTCGCCGGCGAGTTCGGTGATCGAGCGAACCAGGGCGCGGGCCGCCGCCGGGTCGCGGAATTCGTCCACGAATTTCATGCTGCAACCTCCTTGTGCCCCGGCGTCAGTTGATGCGCGAGGAATGGAACGCGTCGATCTCGTTCTCGTAGTCGGCGCCCATCTTCTGGACCTGGTCGAGGGTGAGTGCGGCCTCGGCCTCGTCGATCTTCGCCATCGCGAAGCCCACGTGGACCAGGACCCAGTCGCCCACCACGAGGCCGTCGTCCGCCAGCAGGCGCACGCTGATGGTCCGCTGGACCCCGTTGACGTCCACCTTCGCCAGGTGCTGCTCGGTGTCGACCATCCGCACCACCTGGCCGGGAATGCCCAGACACATGTCGTTTCCTCCTCTCGCTCAACAGATTCGCGGCAGCGGGTCCCCCACCAGCATGTCCACGATCCGGCTGCCGCCGAACGCGGTGCGCAACGCGACGATGCCTTCCGGTTCGGCCAGCACCTCCCCGACCACGGCGGCCTGCTCGCCGCCCGGGCACGCCCGCAGCGCCGCGAGCGCCGCGTCGGCCTCCTCGGCGGCGACGACCGCGACGAACTTGCCCTCGTTGGCGACGTACAGCGGATCGATACCCAGCAGGTCGCACGCCCCCGACACCTGCGGCAGCACCGGCAGTGACTCCTCGTCGAGCACCACCGCCAGCCCGGTGGACTGGGCCAGCTCGTTGCAGACCGTGCCGACACCACCGCGGGTCGCGTCGCGCATCCAGCGCGTCGACGGTGCCGCCTCGAGCAGCGCGTGGACGAGCCCGTTGACCGGCGCGGTGTCGGAGCGGATGTCGGCCTCGATCGCGAGTTCGCCGCGCGCGAGCATCACGGCCATGCCGTGTTCGCCGATCGTGCCCGACAGCAGTACCCGGTCGCCGGGTCGGACGTACTCGGGTCCCAGCCGGAGGGTGACCGGCAGGGCACCGACACCGGCGGTGCAGATGTAGACGCCGTCGGCCGCGCCCTTGCCGACGACCTTGGTGTCGCCGGTGACCACGTGCACCCCGGCCTGTGCGGCGGAATCCGCGATGTCCCGGACGATCTCGCGCAGCAACGCGATCTCGAAGCCCTCCTCGATGACGAACGCGGCCGACAGCCACAACGGCCGCGCGCCGGCCACGGCGAGGTCGTTGACGGTGCCGTGCACCGCGAGGTTCCCGATCGACCCGCCCGGGAACTGCAGGGGCTGCACCACGAACGAGTCGGTCGAGAACGCGATCCGTTCCCCCGCCGGCAGCGTCAGCACAGCCGCGTCCCCGAGCTGCTCGAGCTGCGGATTGCGCAACGCCTCGACGAACACCGAATCGACCAGCGCCGCCGACGATTTCCCGCCCGCGCCGTGGGCGAGCGTCACGACGTCCTCGAGAAGCCTGGGCCGGCGCTTGCGGAACGACGCGATGCGGTCGAGGACCCGGTCCTCGCGTTCGGCGGCCGTCGTAGGTTCCATCCGTCAATCCTCCTGGCTGTCGGTGGCGGGTCCGTCCGGTCTGTTCATGTGTTCCTGTGCGGCGCTCCAGAGCCGGTAGCCGACGAGCGCGTGACTCTCCTGGATGCGGTGGATGCTCTGCGATCGGATCGTGAAGCAGTAGTCGAGGTCGTCGCTCACCGCCATCCGGCCGCCGTCGTGTCCCGCGAATCCGATCGTGAGCAGACCGCGCCGCCGGGCCTCCGTCAGTGCGATCATCAGGTCGTCGGAGTTCCCCGACGTCGACAGGGCGATCGCGATGTCGTGCGGGCCCGCGTGCGCGATGATCTGCCGGGAGAAGATCAGGTCGAAGCCGACGTCGTTGCCGAGCGCCGTCACCACGGCCTGGTCGGCGGCGAGCGACCACGCCGCGACGGGCCGGCCCCGCGCCGGACGGCTGAACAGCGACGCGAGGGTGGCCGCGTCGGTGGAACTGCCGCCGTTGCCGAACGTGTAGAGCCGGCCGCCCTGGGCGAAGCGCTCCGCCATCCGGCGTCCGGCCTCCGCGATGCCGGCGCCCCACTCGGTGGTCGAGTCCCGCTGCAGCCGAGCACTTTCGGCGGCCTTGCTGCGCGCGGAGGCGGCGAGGTCGTCGAGCAGGGCCCCGGCGCCCTCCTCGTGGGCGTCGATGAACGGGTACAGGAAATCCGTTCCCTCGGGGACGGGGGTCGCACCGGTCATCGCGGTACCTCCTCGCTCGGGTCGAGACGGGTGATCGCGGCACCGCCGTGCACCAGCAGCAGGTCGTGGGCCCCGACGTCGCCGACGATGGTCGTGTCGATCCACTCCTCGCCGCTCGCGGTCCGAACCAGCACGCCGCCCTGCGGATTCGACGGCGCGGACACGACTTCCGCGAGCCGGCCCTCGTCACTGCACGTGACGCACACGTCGTCGACGCAGTCGGCGTCCGCGTCGGCGGGTGTCTGCAGCAGCCCGGGATGCTCGAAGCACACGTGCGTCAGCTCCCACAGCAGGTGGTACATCAGCACGAACCGTCCGGTCGCGGGCACCATGGGATCGTCGGAGTCCACCCACAGGACGTGGGTGGCGGCGCCGGGGCCGGGCCGCGGACCCGAGCCGATCCAGATCGTGTCCGCGCCCCACGCCGGCGCCCGCCGCATGATGTCCCGCACCTGGGGCTGGTCGGCGGACGCCACCGCGAGGATCACGTCGCCGGGCCGGGTCGCGACGCGGCACTGCGCCACCGGGTCGGGTTCGACGAGCGAGACGGACGGCAGGGCCCGTTTCCCCATGATCACCGGGTGGACGAACTCGACCGCCACGTGGTGTGCGTGCGGTTCCCACTGCGGCGAGACCACCCACAGCGTGGCGCCCGCCTGGAATCGACGCGCCAGGGCCAGCGCCGCGGCCGCCAGGTCAGCGGACAGCTCCCGACCGATCAGTTCGACCGTCGTGTCACTCGTCGTCATCGCCCCACCTCGTGGATCGGATCGTTCCGTGCGCGACGCGCGAGCGTCGCCAGTCCCAGCGCGGCCTGCCCCAGCGACAGTCCGCCGTCGTTCGCGGGCACCGTCCGGTGCGTGAGGACGCGCAGCCCCGCGGACTCCAGGCGGACCCGGACCAGCGCGGTCAGCAACCGGTTCTGGAACACCCCACCGGTCAGGCCCACCGTCGCCACTCCCGCCCGCCGCGCGACATCGGCGGCGAGGCTCGCGGTGGCCGCGGCCAGCGCACAGTGGAAGCCGAAGGCCAACTCCGGCACCGGGATCCCCGCACACAGTCCCGCCACGAGTCCACCCACCAGCTCCGCGAGCTTCAGCTCGCCGTCCTCGATCCGCATCTCGATCGCCGCGGGGACGCCGGCGGTACGGGCGAGGGCCTCGAGTTCCACCGCGGCCTGCGCCTCGTAGCTGACCCGGTGCCGCACTCCCAGCATCGACGCGACGCCGTCGAAGAGCCGGCCGACGCTCGTCGTCCGGACGCAACCCAATCCGGAGTCGAGTTGCGCTGCAACCAGCCCGCGTTCGTTCGACGCCATCGCGCGCAGGGACGGCAGTTCCGATGCGGCCGCGGTGTCCAGGCCCACCTCGTGCAGCAGTGCCAATGCGACGCGGGCCGGGTTGCGTACCGCGACGTCGCCGCCGGGCAGCGAGAACGGCTGCAGGTGTCCGACGCGCTCGGCGTCGAGGAGATCCTCCCCGATCAGCAGCATCTCCCCGCCCCACACGGTGCGGTCGCACCCGTAGCCGGTGCCGTCGTAGGCGACCCCCAGCAGCGGCGTCCCCGCCATCCGGTGTTCCGTGACCAGCGAAGCAACGTGCGCGTGGTGGTGCTGGACCGTGCGCAGGTCGACGCCTTCGCGTTCGCTGAACTCCTCGGCCCAGTTCCGCGTCGAGTACCCCGGATGCTCGTCGGCCACGACCAGGTCGGGGCGGACGCCGTGCAGCGCCGACAGTTGCGCGACGGAGTCGTCGAATACGTGTCGGCTCTCCAGGCTCCCCATGTCGCCGAGATGTCCGGAGCAGAAGGCGAAGTCCTGCCGGGTGAGGCAGAAGGTGTTCTTCACCTCGGCACCCACCGCGAGCACGGTCGGGCCGGGACGGTCCAGCAGCACGGGCAGCGGCGCGTACCCGCGGGAGCGCCGGATCGGGGACGCGGTGCCGTCGACGACCGTGAGCACGGAGTCCTCGCACGGCACGGCGATGTCGCGGTCGTGCATCAGGAACACGTCCGCGATCCCGGACAGTCGCTCGCGCGCGTCGGCGTTGTCGAAGCACAGCGGCTCGCCCCCGAGATTGCCCGACGTCATCACCAGCAGCCGCGGCGGCCGGACGTCGCTGCCCGGGACCGGGGTGAACAACAGGTGGTGGAGCGGCGCATAGGGCAGCAGGATCCCGATCTCGTCGAGTCCCGGCGCGACCTCGGCCACCACCTCGGAGCGGGCCTTGCTGCGCAGCAGCACGATCGGTCGGGCAGCGCTGCCCAGCACGTCGGCCTCCGCGGCACCGACGTGACACACGCGGCGCGCGGCCTCCACGTCCGCCGCCATCACCGCGAACGGCTTGGCCGGACGCTGCTTCCGCTCCCGCAGTCGCCGCACGGCGTCGGGATCGGTTGCGTCGCAAGCCAGATGGAATCCCCCGATGCCCTTGATCGCGACGATGCCGCCCGCCGCGATCTCCCGCTGTACCCGCTCGAGGACGGCGTCGTCGCCGTCGATGCGGCCGCCGTCGGTCTCGGCGTGGATCCGCGGTCCGCAGTCGGGGCAGCAGATCGGCTGCGCGTGGTACCGGCGATCGGCGGGGTCGGCGTACTCCCGCGCGCACCGCGGGCACATCGGGAACCGCGCCATCGTGGTCGCCGGCCGGTCGTACGGCAGGTCCGTGACGACCGTGAACCGGGGCCCGCAGTTGGTGCAGTTCACGAACGGGTGCCGGTACCGCCGGTCGGCGGGGTCGGCCAGTTCCCGCGCGCAGTCGGCGCAGATCCCGACGTCGGGCGGGACGAGGGTCCGGGCCCCCGGGGTGTGCAGGCTCGGCACGATCCGGAACCCGTCGTCCCCGCGAGGTACCGACGGTTCGACGGTCACGTCCACCACCACCGCGAGCGGGGGTGCATCGCGACGCAGCCCGATCGCGAACTCCGCCAGCGCATCCGGCGGACCCTCGACCTCGATGAAGACGCACACCTCGTCGTTGCCGCAGTGCCCGGCGAGGCCCAGCCGCTGGGCCAGCCGCGCGACAAATGGCCGGAAACCGACGCCCTGCACCACCCCACGGACGGTCACCCGGTGCCGCTGCTTCGTGGCCCGGTCGGTGAACGCCTCGGCCGTCACGGTGCCCCGTCTCCGTCGACCCGCGGCTCCCGCGGACGGCCCATCAGTTCCAGACCCGCCATGGCCCGTTCCGCGCCTTCCCGGTCGACGCGCTCCACCGCGAATCCCATGTGGATCACGATCCAGTCGCCGGGTGCGAGCACGATGTCCTCGAGCATCCCGATGTTGACCTTGCGCTCCTTCCCCTCGACGTCGACCAGCGCGAGCTGGCCGCCGTAGCCGTCGAGGATTCGGACCACCCGACCAGGGATTCCCAGGCACATCGCTCAGCCCTCCGCCTCGTCGACCGGACCACCGACCGCCGCCGCAGCGAACCCGGACACGACCGCCAGCACCTCGTCGGCGGCGCCGTCCACCGCCGCGGCGACCGGCGCGGACAGCCCCATCCCCTCGTCGACGCACGCCGCCTGACAGCCGACGACGACCGTGCGCGGAAGCCGTCCGCCGAGCGCGGCGAGGCTCGCGAACACCGCCCCCGGATCCATGCCGTGCGCGTCGAGGCGTGGGGCCGCGCCGGGGTCGTCCGGATCGACCTCGAACACCCGGATCTCGCCCGGCCGGCCGCGGTCGGGAACCGCGTCGACGAGGACCAGCGCGTCCCAGCCGTCGAGCAGGTCGTAGGCCAGGTGCATCCCGCGGATGCCGTAGTCGACCGCGCGGACACCGTCGGGCAGCGGGGCGGACGCCACCGCGCGCAGCACTTCCGGGCCGAAACCGTCGTCGCCGAGGAAGATGTTGCCGATTCCGGCGACCAGAATCCTCGGCGGCGACTGCGCGCGCGACGCGGGCGTCATCGCGTCACATCCGGCGCATGCGTAGGTAGCGCTGCAGATCGGGGATCGACCGCACCGTGATCCACACGCCGGCCGCGGCGGCCGCCGCGAACAGCACGGTGGACAGCTTTCCGATTGTCCTCATGACCGATTCTCCTCTCGCTCGTTCGCCGGATCGGACTGCGAATCGAGTGGTTCCACTTCGTCGGGCGCGAAGTACAGGTAGCGGCCGTACCAGTCGTGCAACTCGGCGGCGGGATCGTCGACGAGGACGACTCCCACGTGCGTGCCACCGTCGACGTCCGCGTGCACGGTCGCGACCCGTGCCACCTGCCCGCTGAAGAACAGGTCCTGCGCGTCCGCGCGCCGCGACGGCCGCAGCCGCACCAGGCTGCCCTTCGCGATCCGCACCCCGCCGACGAGGACACCGTCGGTCTCGGGCCGAACGCTGGTGTCGGCGCCCGGATCCCACCAGGGCACATCGTCCGGCACCTCGGGGACGAGCCCGCCGGGAGTGACGAACGTCGGGGGCTCCGAGAGTCCGGTGTCGATGGCGCGCGGGTCGCGCAGCGCACCGTGCAACCGTTGCATGTCCGACGGTGACATGTCGTCGCAGCGGTCGATGATCTGTGCCGCCAGCGGATCGGTCGCGCGGGCCTGCGCCTTCTCCTCGTCGGTCAGCGTCATCACGCGGAGGGTGAGGATCTCGTCGATCTCGGTGGCGTCGAACAGGTCTCCGCCGCTCTCCTCGGCGACCCGAGGGTGGTCGTACAGGATGATCGGCGACGCCAGGACGACGTCGCTCGTACCGGGGGCGCCGCGGTCCCCGGCCAGGACGGGGTAGCAGCGATGCTGCCGGCACCCGGCCGCGGCGGCCGCGAAGCGATCGGGTGGCTCGAGCAGCGACACGTACCGGGCGCCGCGTGCCGCGAGGAGCAGGTGGGCACCGACGAGCGAGTGGCGGATTGCCGTGTCCTTCGCGGGAACGTCCGGAACGGCGACGTCGTCGAGGACGGTCTCGTTGCGCACGTCGACGCTCAGCCGCACCGCGTCGCCGATGCGCGACGCTGTCAGCTCGACCCGGCCGCGCACCGGGAATCGTGTCCGCACCAGACGGCCGGACGGCCCCAGATCCTCGACGTCCGTGCCGCCGGGCACCCGGACGTCCCGGCTGATACCGCCCTGCAGGTCGGCCACCCCGACTGCCCCGAGCGCGATCTCCACCTCCACGGCCTCGTCCCAGCTCACCCACGTCCGGCCGTCGACGACGAGCTCGGGAACCGCGTCGAACCCACCCCCGCGGGCCGCCTCGACGGTCCGCACCTGCAACTGCAGGAACCGCAGCACCGGTTCGACGACGCCGTCGTCGCGGTCGAGCACGCACTCGACGCGCATCGACGCGTCCTCCCCCACCCCGCGGTCGGCGGCGTCGGCCGGCCCGAGTACACCGAACTGCCAGCGCGATTGGTTCTTCCGCGACGTCGAACGGTACGGGTACAGCAGGTAGCCCTCGTACAGGACGGCGTCGGCCACCGCTCGGAGCCGGGCCAGGTCGTCGAGTCCGGTCACGTCGCCACCTCCCCCGCCGCGTCGAGCAGCTCGGTCACGGCCTGGTCGATCCCCGGCAGCCCGCGGGCCGCCTTGAAGCGCATCAGCGCGGCGATGGTGTCGTGGTCCAGGCGCAGCCAGCCGGTCGACGGGAAGTTCTGCCGCATGGTCTCGCGCCACACGTCCACGGGCAGGTCGTACTGCGCCTCGCGGTCCCACGGGACCTGTTCGACGCCGAATCCCTTGGTCCCCTTCGTGAACACCGTGCCGCTGAACAGGAAGCTCAGCGGCACCGTGCCGCCGTCACCGCTCTCCAACGCGTGCAGGTACTTCGACGCCGTGACCTCGAAGTCGTACGTGCACGGCATCACCAGTTCGGTCACGCACTCGCCGGTGAACCCCGGCACCGTGGCCGTCGCATGCAGCCACGGGAAGGTCGAGAGGGTCGACGCCCACCGCTCGCGGGGCCCGAACAGGTCCAGCAGTCCCGGCTCCTCGGTGTCCGAGTAGCGGCGCCGGCCCGGTTCGATCCGGATCTGGCACCGCAGGGCGAGGGCGTGCACGGTGGACCCGGTCGACTCGGCTATCCGAACTCGGGCAATCAGGTTGGGAGTCACCGCGAACGGCTCGGGGCCGACGGAGAGCACGGAGAAATCGAGTGCAGTCACGACGCACCTCCGGTCTGTTCGTGCACCGGCGCGCTGCGCCGCTCGATACGTTCGAAGAAGCTGTCGAGTTCGCGGTGCGCATCCTGCCCGCCGTCGAACCCGCGCCAGCACCGCCGCAGCCGCCCCACCAGTTCGTAGCAGGCGTCGATCGGCAGGAGGTGGCACTCGGCACCGCCCGGACCGGTCTTCGGCACCCGGATCAGCAGCGCCTCGACGTCGGGGACGACGGTCCCGAGTGCCGGGTTGGCCTCCCGCACCGAATCCCACGCCTCGATGGACAGTTCCGACTCGGTCGCGCCGGCGGGTCCGGGATAGAACGCGACCGTGCGACCCTGCGCGGAGTTCCGGAACAGGAACGCGAGCCCCACCGGGATCTCGAGCCCGTCCCACTGCCCCGGTCCCAACCTGAAGTCCGGGAACGACAGGTACCGGTCGGGTACCGCGCGGTACCTCAGCTCGGCGCCGGGCTCGGTGAACAGCAGATAGCACGGGCGGCACACGCACATCAGCTGCCGCCCCGCCATATTCACCACGTGGCTGTGCTCGTCGGCGATCGGCGCCGCACACATCTCGCACCGTTCCCCGGCGATCGGCTGCGGCCGGGTCGATGCGATACGCCGAAGCACCCCCAGCGCCGGACCGGTGGGGGTGCCGTGGTTCGACGGCGCGCTCACCCCGTCACCGCCGTCGGCACGGCCACCGAGAGGACGCCGTCGCGCACCAGCACCGGGAGCGGGTCCAGGTGATCGCCCGATGGCTCGACCGCGGCCCCCGCCCGGCGGACGTCGTAGTGGGCGCGGCAGACGGGACAGCGCAGGACCGCGTCGCCCACCGGACCGCCGGCCCGGCGCTGCATCACGGCCCCGGCCATGGCGTTCCCACACGCGGGACACCGGTCGCGGTACGCGAACAGCTCGTCGCCGATACGGCAGACCAGCATCGCGATACCGCCCACGGTGAAGCCGCCCACCTCACCTGGTTCCAGCTCCCCGAATTCCGGTGTGGAAACCCAGGTTCCGGGATGCTGTCCGGTGTCGCGCACGTGCGACATCAGCGAGTCGACGCTGAACACCCCCGGCGTCGTCGCGTTGGGCTCGGAAGCGTCGGTCTCCACCTCGATCGCGGTGGTCTCGGGGGCCGCGGCCTGCACCGCACCCTCCACGGCGAGCTGCAGTGTCACCGCCGACGACGGGCACCCGTGACAGCTGCCGAGCAGCCGCAGCCGCACGACACCGTCGTCGGAGACCTCGACCAGTTCCACGTCGCCGCCGTGCGAGCCGAGATAGGGGCGGACGTTGTCGAGCGCGGTCCGCACCCGGGTCTCGACGTCGTGCGGGTGCAGCCCGCTCACGAGCAGCATGCTCGACACCAACTCGTCGCGGGTCAGTTCGTCGACCAGCCCGGGCGTGCGCGCCGCGACGGCCAGGATCCGGCCCAGCGCCTCACCGTAGAGGTCGACCACCTCGCGGACGAGTTGCTCGGCCCGCTCCCGGGCCACCGGGCCTCCGGCCGAGGCGGCGTCGAGCAGCGCCTCGATCCGATCGCCGGCTCCCCGCCAGCGATCGGATTCGTGCGTCTCGCTCAGTGCCTCGTCGCGTACCGATGCCATCCGTCACCTCACTCCCCGGTCATGGACTGTGTGGGCGAATGAAGCTTCTCGAGCGTCCGGCCGTCGCCGAGGTACATGTGGACGCCACACGGCAGGCAGGGATCGAAGCTGCGGACCGTGCGCATGATGTCGATGCCCTTGAAGTTGTCGCGATCGTTCTCCTCGTAGATGTGCAGGTCCGTCACCGCGTCCTCGTACGGACCCGGAACTCCCTCGGCGTCACGGGGACTCGCATTCCACGGCGTCGGCGGGTACGGGTGGTAGTTCGCGATCTTGCCGTCGCGGATCACCATGTGGTGCGAGAGCACCCCGCGCACGGCCTCGGTGAACCCGCACCCGATGCCCTCGTCGGGGACCTCGAACTCCTCCCACGTCTTGGTCCGGCCGGCGCGGATCTCGGTGAGCGCCTTCTGCGCGAAGTGCAGCGCCATCGCGGCCGCGTACGCCTGGAAGTAGGTCCGGGCCCGGTTGCGCTCGATCGTGTTGCTCCACTGCGGGATCTTCCATTCGAGACTGACGGGCCCCTTCAGCGCGGTCTTCGGGAAGTCGATCTTGACGCTGTGGCCGGTCGCTTTCACCTCGTCGGTCTCGACCAGGCCGGCGAGCGCGGTGGACCACAGACGGGCCAGGGGCCCGCCTCCGGTGTCCAGGGCCAGATTGTTCTTGCCGTCGAACCACCGCGGCGACATCACCCAGCTGTACTTGTCCTCGAGGTCGCGCTTCTGCGGCTTCGGGTTGGTGTGCTGGTTCCACGGGTGCCGCCGGTCCACCGGGTTGCCCAGCGGATCGGTGGTCACGAACATCTCCTGGTCGGACCAGTCGTCGTAGTACGACGAGCCGAGCATGATCCGGATGCCGAGGTTGATGTCCACCAGGTCCGTGGTCACCAGCTTGTTGTCGACGACCACGCCCGGCGTCACGAACATCTTCCGACCCCAGTCGGTCATGTCCTTGTACGCGAAGTTGCACACCGCCGGGTCCTGGAAGGCGCCCCAGCACCCCAGCATGATCCGACGTTCGCCGACGTGCTCGTACCCGGGCAGCGCCGCGTAGAAGAAGTCGAACAGGTCGTCGTGCATGGGCACGACCTTCTTCATGAACTCGATGTAGCGCATCAGCCGTGTCATGTAGTCGGTGATGAGCTGCACCGTCGCGACGGTCCCGACGCCGCCGGGATACAGCGTCGACGGGTGGACGTGCCGGCCCTCCATGAGGCAGAACATCTCTCGCGTAAGCCGGCTGACCTGCAACGCCTCGCGGTAGAAGTCGCCGGTGAACGGGTTGAGCGCGCGCATGATGTCGGCGACGGTCTTGTACCCGTGCGCGTCGGCGTGCGGCGCCGCGGTCTTCTCGGCCTGCGCGAGGACGCCCGGATTGGTCTCCGAGACCATCTTCTCGCAGTAGTCGACCGCCACCAGGTTCTCCTGGAAGATGTTGTGGTCGAACATGTATTCGGCGGCCTCGCCGAGGTTCGCGATCCACTCGCCCAGGTGCGGCGGCTGGACCCCGTACGCCATGTTCTGCGTGTAGCACGAACAGGTCGCGTGGTTGTCGCCGCAGATCCCGCAGATGCGACTGGTGATGAAGTGCGCGTCTCGCGGATCCTTGCCCTTCATGAAGAGGGAGTAGCCGCGGAAGATCGACGACGTGCTGTGGCATTCCGCGACGGTCTTGTTCTTGAAGTCGACCTTGGTGTAGATCCCCAGGCTGCCGACGATGCGGGTGATCGGATCCCAGGACATCTCGACGAGACCCTTCTCGTCGGGCGCTCCCCGGGTCGGCTCGGGCACTGTGGAAGTCATCGAGAAGCCTCTCTACTATCGGCGATCGCCTGTCGTCGTTCTCGCACTACCAGGTGCGCACCGCGCCTGTCCTCAGTAGGCGCCCGGGTACACGCCAGCTGGGTTCCTTGTCCAGCGTCCGGCCGGTGACACCCCGCAGCGTCCGGATCACCGATCCGTAGACCTCCGACACCGAACTGGAGAGGATGCCGCCCGGGGGCTCGTCCATGAAAGGCATGAACTTGTCCGGGAATCCGGGCATGGTGCATCCGATGCAGATGCCGCCGACATTCGGACAACCGCCGAGGCCGTTCATCCAACCGCGTTTGGGCACATTGCATTTCACGACCGGACCCCAACACCCCAGCTTCACGATGCACTTCGGTGAACCGTACTCGGTCGCGAAGTCGCCCTGCTCGTAGTAGCCCGCGCGGTCGCATCCCTCGTGCACGGTCTGTCCGAATAGCCACTGCGGCCGGAGCATTTCGTCGAGCGGGATCATCGGCGCCTGGTCCGTCACCTGATACAGCAGATAGGTCAGGGTCTCGGAGAGGTTGTCCGGTTGGATCGGACAACCGGGCACGCACACGATCGGCAGGCCGGCCTTGGACTTCCAGTCCCACCCGAGATAGTCGGGCACACCCATCGCACCGGTCGGGTTGCCCGCCATCGCGTGGATCCCACCGTATGTCGCACACGTACCGGCGGCTACGACCGCTGTTGCCTTGGGCGCCAAGCGATCCAGCCACTCGCTGGTCGTGACGGGCTGCCCGGTCTCCGGATTGCTGCCGAACCCGCACCAGTAGCCCTCGTCGTGCAGCTTCTCGTTCGGGATCGATCCCTCGACCACCAGGACGAACGGTTCGAGCTCGCCGCGATCAGCTTTCCAGAACCATTCGAGGAAGTCGTCGGCGCCGCCTGCGGGACCACACTCGAAGTCGATCAGCGGCCAGTGCACGGCAACCTTCGGCAGTCCCGGGAGAGCGCCGAGCGCGATCTCCTCCACACTCGGCTGAGTTGCCGCGGTCAACGAAACCGAGTCGCCGTCGCAGCTGAGTCCCGCGTTGATCCACAGGACGTGAATGACACCTTCGTCCGTGTCGTCAGATTTGGCGTGTTCCGGCTTCTTCGCAGCTTTCGTCGGTGTCGACATAACAGCCACTCCCCGGGGCTCCACCGCCCCTGCGTCACCGGAGTCGACCCTCGGCCCACTTGCGTGACGCCCACCACAATTAAGGCGCGGCAGCGGTGGATCTGTCAACGCCGGATGATCATCCCGCGCGACGTTCGGCGACCCACCGATACCACTCCTCGATCCCCTCCCCGCTGGTCGCGGACAGATTGATCACTCGCACATCAGGATTCACCGACCGCGCGTTGCGCTCACACGCTTCGGTATCGAATTCGACATAAGGGAGGAGGTCGGTCTTGTTGACGATCACCAGATCGGCCACCGCGAAGATGTGCGGGTACTTGAGCGGCTTGTCGTCCCCCTCGGTCACGGAGATGAGGACAACCTTGCCTTGCTCGCCGAGGTCGAACAGCGCAGGGCACACGAGGTTTCCGACATTCTCCACGAACACCAGCGAGTCGTTCGCGGGAGTCAACGCATCGAGCGCACCCCGCATCATCTCGGCGTCGAGATGACACCCGGACCCCGTATTGACCTGCACCACATCGCATCCCGTCGATCGGATCCGATCGGCGTCGAGCAGCGTCTCCTGGTCCCCCTCGATCACCGATATCGGACTCGATGCCTGCAGATCCCGCACGGTGCGCTCGAGCAGCGTCGTCTTGCCCGATCCGGGCGAGCTCATCAGGTTGATCGCCCGCACCCCCCGTTCGGTGAGCCACGAGCGGTTCGCCGCCGCCAACCGATCGTTCTTGTCCAAGATCTTCTGCTCGAGTGTGACGGTCTCCGTCGCGGCGGGCACGTGACTGTGCGGGCCCCCGTGTTCATGGCCGTGCCCGTGGCCGTGACCATGGCCGTGTGTGTGTTCGTGCTGGTGTTCGTGCTGAGAGGCGCCGTCCGCCGGAATCGTGATCCGAGTCCCGGCCGGCTCGTCGACCTTGCCGCATCCACACGTCGCGCACATCGCTCAACCCACTTCCATCGACATGATCCGTAGTTCACGACCCGAGAGGATCTCGACGTCGGCGCTGCCGCACGGACACAGCAACACCAGGTCGTGCAGGGGAAAGTCCGCACCGCAGTCGCGGCAGTGCGCGCGGCCGGGCGGCTCCTCGATGTCGAGCCGGGCGCCCTCCGCGACGGTGCCCTCCGTGACGAGTTCGAAGCAGAACTGCATCGCATCGGGGACCACCGCGCACAGCCGACCCACCTGCAGTCGGATGCTGTGGACGCTGCGCCCGGCGGCGCGTTCACACACCGCGTCGACAACACTCTGAGTGATCGCCATTTCGTGCATCACGTGAGTCCGTTCGGACGGAAGGCTGTCGGATCACACGATAGGACGCCCCGGCAACGGGGAACAGGGGATTCGGCGAAGTGCCGTCAGCTCGCGTCGTGCTCGTGGAAGTGGGTCGCGCCGATCGTGTGCAACAGGTCGTGCACGGTGTCGTCGACCAGGCGGTAGCGCACGGTACGGCCCGACCGCTCGGCCTCCACCCATCCCTGCTGCCGCAGCAGCCGCAGCGCGTGCGACACCGCGGTCCCGGTCATCCCGAGCGCCGCCGCCAGGTCGGTGACGCAGATGCCGGGCGCGTGATGCAGGCACAGCAGCAACCGCAGGCGATTGGGGTCCGACAGCAACTCGAAGCGGCCCGCCCACGCCCTGATGTCGGGCGCCACGAGCGCCTGCGCGGCTCGGCGCACGTGGTCCGGGTCGATCGCCGGATTCGGGGGCACGGCACCAGTTTAGGTCCAGGTCCGGTTCCGAACCCGCCGAATCGGGCCCCGCCGCCGTGCGTCCTACCGTGTAGGGGTGGTCATGCAGCAGGCAATCAATCCCGTCGACGGCGTCGGCATCGCGTATCGGGTGATCGGCGACGGCCCGCCGCTGGTCCTCGCGCACGGGACCGCGCTGTCGAGTGCGATCTGGCGGGCGTTCGGCTACGTCAAGGCGCTGCGCGACGAGTTCCAGCTGATCCTGCCCGACATGCGCGGTCACGGCCGCAGCGACACCCCGCACGACCCGGCGTCCTACGCGATGGACCTCGTCGTCGGCGACATCCTCGCGATGCTCGACGACCTGGGTCACGAGCGCGCCCACTACCTGGGCTACTCGTTCGGGGGCCGCGTCGGGCTCTCGCTCGCGGTCGCGGCCCCGGAGCGCCTGCGCACCCTCACCGTCGGTGGCGGCAGCAGCCGCCCGCAGGCCGGTTCCTTCGACAAGCTGTTCTTCCCGGGCTGCATCGACGTCCTCGACCACGAGGGCATGACGGCGTTCCTCGACCAGTGGAACGCGCACCGCTCGTGGCCACTGGACCCGGCGACGCGGGCGGCGTTCGACGCCAACGACACGCGCGCTCTCGTCGCCTACCTGCGCCGGTCCGAAGAGGAGCCCGGCGTGCCCGACGCAGCCCTCACCGCCCTGGACGTCCCGGCGATGCTGTTCGTCGGGTCCGAGGACCGGCCCAGGTTCTCGGACACTCAGAAACTGGCATCCCTGATTCCGGGTTCGCGACTCGCCGTCATCCCCGGTTTCGACCACGCCACGACCGTCGCGGCATCACCCGAAGTGCTCGCGGTGGTGAGGCCGTTCCTCGAGGAGCACTGAGCGGACTCAGCGATTGAACGCACCCTCGAGGCGGTTGCGGGATCCCGGGTGGATCAGGCGCGCCGCACTCACCAACCCGTGCTCGGACCAGGTCCGGCGTCGGATCAGAAGGCACGGTTCGCCGCGGTCGATCCGGAGCAGGCGGCATTCCTCCGCGCTGGCGAGGACGGCCTCGACGACGTGCTCACCGCGCACGAGGGGCGCGACGCGACTGAGGTAGTCGTTCGGTGTGATCTTGGTGAAGTCCTGGTCGAGGTAGTCGGGCGCCTCGGACGGATTCACCAGACGATCCTCCACCTGAATCGGCGTGTCGTCCTCGTAGTGCACGAGCACCGAGTGAAACACCCTGGCACCGAGCGCATCCCGGAGGAACACCTGCGAGTGGTCGGTCTCCTCCTCCCGGACGAAGACGACCTCGGTGCGGTGCCGGTGACCACGCTCCTGGATCTCGTCGGCGATGTTCTTGACCTCGAACAGCGGAGACGGGGTCTTGGTGCTGGCGACGAACGTGCCGATACCCATCATCCGCACGATCAGGCCGTCACTCGTCAGCTCACGCAGCGCGCGGTTGATCGTCATCCGGGACAGGCCCAGCGCGTTTACGAACTGGTTCTCGGACGGCAACTGATCACCCTCGGACCAACGGCCCGAACGGATCTGCTCCGCGACCAGCTTCTTGACCCGTTCGTACGCGGGCACGGACTCGCCGCCGGCCTCGCCGAACAGCGCGGCGAGTTCCGCGTCGACGTCAACCACTGCCATCCGCTGCCCCTGTTCCTCGAAATCCTGCCGCTCCGATGGTCGACTCGGCCCACGAAGTCTACCGACCGGTGACCTCGGCCCCGACGGCGAGCGGTCGCTGATCAGGATCGAGGAGGACGTGTCGGTGAACGAACGCCCCGACAAGCCGAATGTACTTGCTGCACAACATTCCGTCATCGAGGACGTGGCCGCTCATGTCACCGATGCCGACCGGCCGCACCACCTGACGACCTGCCCCCGCGAATCAGCCGGTGCGTCGAGGCATTCCAGGCCATAAGCACAAATGATGACCTCCATTACCAATGCGAGCTTGCTGCGGGTGACGCGCACCACTCAGCATGGATTGCGCATGATCCGTACGAAAGGCAGATGAATGACTTCAGAGCTGGCGGCGGTCGCCGTCGATGCGACCGCAATTGCAGAGATTATCGACCTGGATCGGTATCCGATCCATCGCCTGGATTCCGAGGAAGGTCGCCGACTGGTCGAGCGCTGTCGAAAAGATTTGCGGACTCGTGGCGCATGCCAGCTTCACGGATTCATTCGACCGAAGGCTGTCGAAATCCTGGTCGCCGAGTCGCTGGAAAAGGCCGTGCACGCCTACCGGACCGACGACACACACAATGTGTACTTCGAGGAGATCCCCGAGGACGCAGCGGCGGACGACCCGCGAGGAATGCTCCAGCACTCCGCGAAACTCACGATCGCGTGGGACGAGATCGCCGAGGAATCCGCCCTGCGAACGGTCTACAACTGGGATCCGCTGACCGATTTCATCGGACAGGCGTTGGAAATGCCCAGCTTCTACCGCTACGACGATGCGCTGGGTGCGTGCTCTGTGGCCCTGTTCGAGCAGGGCGACGAACTGGGCTGGCATTTCGACCGATCCCACTTCGCGGTGACCCTGATGCTCCAGCCCACCGACGAGGGCGGGGAGTACGAGTACTTCCACATGCTCCGATCCCCCGGGTCGGAGAACCACGAGGAGGTGGCGGCGCGGCTGAACGGGTCTCGATCCGGCGTGATCACCTTGCAGAACGAACCGGGCACCCTCAGCTTCTTCCGCGGTCGGTACTCCATGCACCGCGTCACCCCGGTGGCCGGCGAGAAGACCCGCGTCAATGCCGTCCTCGCCTACTCCGAAAAGCCCGACGACAAGATGAACAGCATCACCCAGAAGCTCTTCTACGGACGCACGACGTAGCTGCACGACGGCGCCGGGGCCGGAGGCATTCCGGCGCCGTCGACCCGAACATATTGCGGGTCAACGACATTCCCCCAGTCACTTCGCGCAGGAGGCG
Organism: Prescottella soli; assembly: GCF_040024445.1. Classification (NCBI taxonomy): domain Bacteria; kingdom Bacillati; phylum Actinomycetota; class Actinomycetes; order Mycobacteriales; family Nocardiaceae; genus Rhodococcus; species Rhodococcus (subgen. Prescottella) soli. The sequence goes on along the minus strand of NZ_CP157276.1, from coordinate 3,625,889 downwards.
CCCCAAACCCGGCACCACACCGACGAGGGAGGACTCCGACTCCGCGCCGTCGAGGAACATGTTCTCGAGCAAGATCGTGGGCTAACTCGATCGGCTGCCGACGCACTCTGCTCCGCCGTCGCCAGACGGGCTGCAGGCGATGAGCAGGCGGTCGGCTGTATCGTTCACAGCGACCGCGGATCGCAATCGTTCCCGCAGGTTCGTCCAAGCGTCGGGTAGACAGGCACGGTCGGATCGCCGGGGCGGGTAGGCGCCCGCGGTGACAACGCCGCCATGGAATCGTTCTTCGCACTCGTGCCGGAAGAACGTTCTCGACCGCCGCCCCTGGACCACCCGCGACCCGCTTCGGATCGCGATCGTCACCTGGGCCGAACGGGCCTACCAGCGACGCCCCACCAGGCCCGGCACGTTGACCCCGTCGAATACGAGACCAGCATGACCACACCAGCCACTCGGGCTGCGCGACCGAACCGGCCACCCCATCGTGCAGCCGTCCCGGTCGACTCCGTGCCGCCACCGGATACCGACCGGTACCCCGCTCGAAGCCGGGTCCACCCGGGAAGCGGGCCTAGCTGCGCCGAAGGCCGGTCGGGAGCCGCGCTCCTTGACGCCAGCTTGTATAGACCGGAATATACAAGCCGCACTCATGGAACGTGAGCCAACGCGCAACAGCTACGGACACCGGAAGCGGACGACAACGAAGTCGCTCGACAGCCGCGTACCGCAGCAGCGCCCTCACCGCCCGATCACTAGGAGCACCCGATGGACATCACCTCACCCGGCAGCGAGGCCCGCCCGATCAGCGCCCCCGCGTCGCCGAGCGTGCTCCGATCCCGGAATCGGGGAGCCACGAGGTGGTGGCGGAGCGATTGAACGGGTCTCGAACCGGCGCGATCACCCCGCAGAACGAACCGGCCCCCTCGGCTTCTTCCATGATCGGGACCCCGAGCATCACGTCACTCCGGTGGCAGGCGAGAAGGCGCAAGCCAATACAGTTCTCGCCTGTTCCGAAAAGCCGGACGACAAGCTGAACGACATCAACCAAAAGCTTTTCTACGGACGCACAACGTAATTGCGCGACAGCGCAATGGCCCGGAGCATGCCGGCGAGTCGGGCAACCATGGCTCCGGCCCCTTCATTTCTCGTCGACATGATCGCGCCGAAGTCTGCAGTACTTCTGAATTGATCAAGTCGGCATGACGAACACAGACGACAAAGGGAATTTCCAGTGCACGACACCAATGCAGGCCAAAACTTGACCGGAAAAGATCTGACAGCTCTCGCGGCGAATTCCATGAGCCCGTTCGAGTTGGATGCGGCCTCCCTGGATCTCATGGAACGGTCGTGGAAGACGGCGACGAGTGCAGCCGGACGTCGGCAGGTCTACGGCCGGACGACCGGAGTCGGAGCCAACCGAGAGGTGCAGATCGATCAAGCCCTCGAACAGGATCTCCGGCTGCTGCGCAGTCACGCGACCGGTGCCGGGCCTTATCTCTCCCATGACACCGTCCGCGCTGCGATGATCGTGCGGCTGAACCAGTTGCTGGCCGGCGGCTCGGGCATGCACCCGGACATCGTCGAGGCGATCTCGAAGTCGCTCAGCCACGACGACCTGCCGCGGGTACACGCTTCAAGCGCCATCGGAACCGCGGATCTCAGTCAGTTCGCCGAGATCGCGCTGGGCCTCATGGGCGAGGCCGACCTCGAGAGCGGTCGACGGGACCCGCTCTGGCGCCCCCACCCCGGCGATGCGCTGGCGCTCATCTCGACAAATGCCATGGGCGTCGCCCGCGGTATCGCCGCCTGCCAGGCGATGGAGCGCTACATCGCGCACTACGAGGCTGTCGCCGCGTTGTCGCTGATCGCGACTCGCGGCTCGACCGAGGCGTTCGACGAGTTCGTCCATGCGTCGCGCCCGCAACCACACCAGGCGTCGACGGCGGCAAGGATCCGGTCTCTCGTCAGGGACCACCAGTGGACCCCACGGCGGGTGCAGGATTCGTACGGGTTCCGGGCTCTACCGCAGGTTCTCGGCCCCGCACAACACGCCCTCGAATCCTATTCGGCTGCACTGGATATCGAGTTGAACTCGGCAGCCGAGAACCCGGTGGTCAGTGTCGATCGAGACGATGTCTTCCACAACGCGAACTTCCATGCGCAGGCCCTCGCCCTCGCATGCGACCACACCAAACTCGCCCTCTTCGGCGTCGCGAATCTGTCGATTCGGCGACTGGCGAACCTCACCGAGCCCTCGTTCACGGGCCTGGATCCGTTCCTGGCGGTCGGGCCGGCCGGTAGCAGCGGGGTCATGTTGCTCGAGTACATCGCGGCGGCATCCCTGGCGAGGTCTCGGAACTCGGCGGCCCCGGCGACCCTCGGGACCGTCACCATCTCACGCGGAACCGAGGATCACGCGAGCTTCCACTCGCAAGCTGTCGAGCAAATGCAGGACTGCATTCAGTCTGCAAACGAGATGCTCGGGTGCGAACTCGTCGCCGCGGTGCGGGCACTTCGAATCCTCGATGTTTCGCTCGACCCGGAAACTCCGCTCGGTGCTTACCTCCAGAGAGTTTCGAGCGTTCTCGATCCGAACAGCCTCGACCGTCCACTCACCCAGGACCTCGAGAGCGCGGTCGACTTCCTGACCCAGTCTCATGGACTGAAAGGCATTTGATATGTCCGAAAACTCAGTGATCACCGAGCCCAGCGACACGCCCGCCCAACCAACCGCGCTCGACCAAATTCCGTTCAGCCGATTTCACGCCAAGATCACCGCGATGACACTCGGCGCCAATTTCTCCGACGGCTACACGCTCGGAATCATCGGCGCGATCCTGCCCACCATCAGCACGCAAATGGGACTCTCCTCCTTCTGGGAAGGGATGATCGCCAGCTCCGCCCTGATCGGCCTGTTCCTCGGAAGCATGATCCTGGGAAGAGTCGGAGACATCATCGGGCGGCAACGCCTCTACGTGCTCAACTTCGTGCTGATCGCAGCGGTGTCGCTGATGCAGCTGTGGACTCCCAACGTGCTGGTGCTGTTCGTCCTGCGCGTTCTCATCGGCTTCGGACTGGGCGCCGACTATGCAGTCGGGCCCACCCTGATGTCGGAGTTCGCGCCGCGCAAGCAGCGCGGGGCCATGCTCGCGTCGCTCACCGTCGCTTGGACCGTCGGCTACGTCGCCGCCAATGTGATCGCCACCTACCTCAACACCGGCGACGACTCGTGGCGCTGGCTCCTGGCCAGCGGCGCGATCCCCGCAGTGATCGTGCTGGTCGTCCGCATCGGCACACCCGAATCGCCCGGATGGCTGATCAGCAAGGGACGGGTCGACGAAGCACGCGCGATCGTCCGCCGCTGCTTCGGAGTGGAACTGGATACCACCACAGTCGCGCAGCAAGAGGAATTCACCGCGTACAAGGAACTCTTCAGCCCGACCTACCGGAAGCGCACCTGGTTCGCCGTTCTCTTCTACAGCGCACTGGTGCTCCCCTACTTCGCGATCTACACGTTCGTTCCCACGATCCTGTCGGGGCTCAATGTCGCGGACGCCGATCTCCAGTACCTGATCCTCAACATCTTCCTCCTCATCGGAGGCATCGCCGGAATCTGGTTCGTCGCCAAGATGCCGCGGCGCTCGTTCACCATTTGGTCCTTCGGTGTCCTCGCCGTCTCGCTCGTGGCACTGGGTGCGCTGAGCGAGATGTCGGTCATCGCGATGATGATTCCGTTCGTCATCTACACATTCGTGATGTCGGCCGCGTCGAACATCACGCAGGTGTATCCCGCCGAGCTGTTCCCCACGAGCCTCAGGGCCTCCGGCGTCGGATTGGCCAACGGGCTCAGCCGAATCGCCTCGGCCGCCGGCACCTTCCTCCTCCCTGTCAGCCTGACGAGCTGGGGAATCTCCGCCACGATGTACTGGCTCGCCGGGGTACTGCTGCTCGGCATGCTGATCTCCATCCGATGGGCACCCGAGACCAAATCACAGCACCTGGTTTGACCGCTGGGAAATGAGATTACTGTTGCCGCACTCCGCGATCCGCGCGGAGTGCGGCAACTGTCATTGACGGAAAGTCAGTCCAGTGCAGAAATTCGCGTCGAAGGGAATCGATTCATGAACAGGCCGCCGTGGACGTCGATCGAATTTCGACACTTCCTCGCGTTGGCCGAAGTGAATCGGACGGGTTCGTTCACGGCCGCCGCCAACGCCCTCGGGTACACCCAATCCGCGATCAGTCAGCAGATAAAGAAGCTCGAGTCCGTGGTGGGGCGGCGTCTGGTCGATCGTCCCACGACCACCCTCCATTCGGTCACGTTGACCGACGAGGGAAAGATCCTGTTGGAACACGCGAAAGCGATCCAGGCGCGGCTCGACACGGCGTGGGCCGATCTCAACGCGTCGGCCGAGGGCGCCGTCGGAACGCTGCGAGTCGGTAGTTACGAGAGCGTCGGCACCAAAATCCTTCCGCACACTCTGAAGCTGTTCAAGAAGGACTGGCCCCGGATAGACGTCGTGCTCGAGGAGCACGACGACGACGAGATCCTCCTCCAGCGGGTCGAGGGCGGCGAGTTGGATCTGACCTTCATGGTCTTTCCCCTGACGCCGGGTCCATTCGAATCCGCTGAGCTGCTTGTCGATCCGTACGTTCTCGTGATGCCCGAGGACTCGTCGGTCGTGACCGGGGACGTCCCGATGCAACTCGACCGGGTATCCGACCTTCCCCTGATCGCGTATGGAAAGCTGCGCGGGATCCATGACATCGCCGCGCGGCTCGGACGCCCCAGTCTGGACGATCAAGTCGTCTTCCGCAGCAACGACAACGGCACGATCATGGGCATGGTCGCGGAGGGCTTGGGCGCGGCAGTCATGCCGCGACTGTCAGTGGACGCCAACCACTCCGGATTCCGGATGGTCGACTTGGACCGGGTGAGTCCCAGGATCATCGGGATCGCCTGGCATCGAGGTCGGCGGATCACCGCCGCCATGCAGTCGTTCATCTCGGCGGCACAGAGCAGCGCGGGTCTGCTCGCAACGTAGGGTTCCCGGCCCGATTTCATGCACTCCGCTCGGCGAATCGATCTGCCGGTGAATGCAATGCGTGGCCGAGCGCGAAACGGTCACCGTGCCCGGGGTGGACACGCGTGTCGTACGGAAGGCTCCGGAGGGCTTCGTGAACCAGGGTGGGGACTCGACGCTGCCCTCGCCCGTCGGCCGGCCGGCGCCTCTCCAGAGCATCACCGGAGAGCAGGGCGCCCAGACGGGCAACGTACAGGGACACCGCCCCGGCCGTAGGGGAAGGGGTGTGCACCACCTGGATCTCTTCGCCGGCCACCGCAATACGCTGTCCGTCGTCGAGTCGCCAGTAGCGGTGGTCGCCGTGGAACCCCTGCCACAGAACGTCGTCGGCCGGATGCAACAGAACCGGGGCGTACAAGCCGCACGCCACATCGACCGCCGCGGCGAAGTGGGAACTGCTCCCGTGCGTGCAGATCACCGCGACCACCGATCGGTCACCCACGGCAGCAGCGATCTCCTCGGGACCACCGGCCGCATCGACGACGACGACGTCCGTATCATCGCCCACCAGCCAACAATTCGTTGCGGCCGACTTCGCGGGAGTGATTCGGCACCGCTCCGACAACCCGGTGACGACAACCTGCTCGACCCGAAATGTACCGCTCATCGAACCTCATGCGTAGTGTCCGCCAACTCGTCTCGAGGACGAACGTTCACGTGCGCCTCTCACTACGAGGCTAGTCAGGCGCGGACAATGCGGGGACTGGTCGAGCGGAGAGGCGGACCTGGCCGAACGGGCAGGCGGGCAGGAGAGGACGCGGATACGCGTTCGTCCCCGTTCCGGGTCTGGAACGGGGACGAACACGGTTGTGCGCCTTGTTATCGGCTCACTACACCCCGGCCCCTTCGAGGATGTCGATGCGGTACTTCCGGGCGCGGTCGAGGATCGCCTCGGCCGCGCGCAGACGGGGAAGATAGCTTCCGTCGATGCTGTCGGTGCGGTTGGCGAGGAGTTCCCTGGCGCGCTGCACTTCTTCCGTGCTGGGCGCAAACTCGGTGTTGATCATCCGAATGTGGTCCGGCTTCACACAGAGCATGCCGCCCATCCCATTTGCCACGGACCGGCGGCAGTAGCTACGAAGCCCGTCCGTGTCCGATGCGAGGGACGGCCCGTCGATCGGCGCGGGGAGTCCGGCCGATCGACTGGCCAGAACGAGGTGCGACCGCGCCCCCATGACCGTGGCGGAGTCGTCCGTCGCCGCCGTGTCGTGGCGGAAGTCGCCGCTGCCGAACGCCAAGCGGGTCAACGCGTTCGCACGCGCGATCGATACCGCGTTCAGAACCCCTGTCGCGGACTCGATCAGGGCGATCACACCTCCGGCGAAGTCGCCGAGCCCGGCCGCGGTCGCGTCGATCTCGGCCGGGTCCTCGGCCTTCGCCAGTACGACCCCGAGAATCCCCGGGCAGTGGGCCGCGAAGTCGAGGTCGAGTTGCCAATCCGCGGTGGCAGCCGGATTCACCCGGATCCAGGCCTTCCCACCATTTGATGCCCAGTTGTGGATCTCGTCGCGAGCACGTGGCCTGTCCTCGGGAACGACACCGTCCTCGAGATCGAAGACGAGAGCATCAGGGCCATCCCCTGGAACCCTCGCTTCGAGTTCGTGCGTGCGCGTTCCTGGCACCAGCAGCCACGAACGCGCGTCGCGTGGAGCAACCACTCCGGCGGACCCGATGGTATTGCGGGAATTCACAGTAGTGATGACCTTTCCATTGTGGATAAGGGGCATGTCAGCCCGACCTGGGTGTCGATTTCATCGGTGGACGAACCGACGGGGAGATGTGGCAGCAGTCGATCAGCTCAACCGACCATCCGCCGCAGTTGGCGGGACGCGACAGACAGCGCCGCCAGGTCCCGTCGGCCGGACGCGGCGATCTCCGCGAGCGCCTCGCGAGCCCTGCGGAGACGGGACTCGTTGCGCTCCTGCCAATCCGTGATCATCCGTTCGGCGTCGTCACCGGGCAGCGCCTGCGCGAGGACGTCCAGGGTGAGGGCGCGCACGCTGTCGTACAGCTCGTCGCGCAGAGCCAGGCGCGCGAGCGCATCCCAGCGACCCTCCTTGGGCAGCTCGGAGACCCCGTTGAGCAGCGGGACGAGTCCCACCCGCTCGCACAGGTGGAAGTAGAGCTCACCGGCGACGGCCGTGTCGCACTCGGCCAACTCCGCGATCTCGACGACGTCGAGCAGACCGAACCGATCGAGCGCCAGTTCGACGTCCTGAACCAGGTCCTCGGGTGCGCCCCGCTCCGCGACCGCGCGCGTGCGGTCCCGGAGGTTGGTGCGGTCGGCGCCCACCAGCCACTCCTCGAGGTGCGCGGACGCGTCCTCGATCCGGTCCCGGAACCGCGCGATCTCCGCTCCCACCGCGAGCGGCTGCGGCCGACGGTGCAGCATCCAACGCGACGCCCGGTCGAGCAACCGCCGCGTCACCGAGACCAGTTCGTCGGCGACCGCGCTCGGAACATCGGCTGCCGCGATCTTCGACCACAGGTCGGGGAGCCCGAACACCTCGCTGACCACACTGAACGCCCGGACGGCGTCATCAGGAGTGGCGCCCGCCTCCTCTGCAAGGCGGAAGACGTAGCTGATGCTGCCACGGTCGACGACTCCGTTGGTCAACGCCGTCGCGACGATCTCGCGACGCAACGGATGCCGGTCGATGGCGTCGACGTGATCGCGCCGCAGGGGCTGCGGGAAGTACTCGCGCAGGATCGGCAGGAACACGTCGTGGTCGACGAGCTCGCCGGCCAGCAGAGCGCCCTTGAGCTCGAGCTTCACGTGCGCCATCAGCGTCGCCAGTTCCGGCGCCGACAGCCCCGCCCCGGACCGGCCCAGCGCCGCGATCGCCTTGCGATCGGGCAGCACCTCGAGCCGTCGGTCCAACGCTCCGGCCGCCTCGAGCGCTGCGATCTGGCGTCCGTGTACCTCCAGCATCGAGGGTGCGGCGGCGATCGCCGTGCCGATCAACTCGTTCTGGGAGACGTTGTTCGCCAACACCAGTGCGGAGACCTCGTCGGTCATCTCGGCCAGCAGGTGCGACCGCACCTCGGCATCGACGCTGCCGGCGCCGACCAGATCGTCGAGCAGGATCTTGATGTTGACCTCGTGGTCGGAGCAGTCCACACCGGCCGAGTTGTCGAGCGCGTCGGTGCCCACTCGGCCTCCCGTGCGGGCGAACTCGATCCGTGCCGCCTGCGTGAAGCCGAGGTTGCCGCCCTCGCCGACGACCCGCGCGCGCAGGTCGCATCCGTCCACGCGCACACCGTCGTTCGCCTTGTCCCCGGCGTCGGCGTGCGACTCGGTCGAGGACTTGACGTAGGTGCCGATGCCGCCGTTCCACAGCAGATCCACCGGTGCGCCGAGGATCGCCCGGATCAGTTCGGGCGGTGTCATTTCCGTGACGTCCGCGTCGAGACCGAGGACGCGGCGGACCGCATCGCTGATCGGGACGGACTTCGCGCCGCGTTCCCACACGCCGCCGCCGGGTCCGATGAGCGACCGGTCGTAGTCGGCCCACGAGGATCGCGGCAGCGCGAACAGCCGCTCCCGCTCCGCGTAGGACCGTTCGGGATCGGGCTCCGGATCGAGGAAGACGTGCCGGTGGTCGAAGGCCGCGACCAGTCGAATGTGCTTGCTGCACAGCATTCCGTTGCCGAAGACGTCGCCGCTCATGTCGCCGATGCCGACCGCCGTGAAGTCCTCTCGCTGGCAGTCGACCCCCAGCTCGCGGAAGCGCCGCTTCACGCTCTCCCACGCGCCGCGCGCAGTGATGCCCATCGCCTTGTGGTCGTACCCCACCGAACCGCCGGACGCGAAGGCGTCGCCCAGCCAGAAGTCGTACTCGGCCGCGACCGCGTTCGCGATGTCGGAGAACGAGGCGGTGCCCTTGTCGGCGGCCACCACGAGGTAGGTGTCGTCGCCGTCGTGGCGGACGATGCCCGGCGCCGGGACGACCGCGCCGGTGCGCCGGTCGATGTTGTCCGTGAGGTCGAGCAGTCCGCTGATGAACGTGCGGTAGCCGGCGACACCCGCGTCCCGCAGGGCCGCGCGGTCGGACTCGGCATTTCCGGTCGGCGCGGGCGGACGGCGCAGCACGAAGCCGCCCTTGGCACCGACCGGCACGATCACCGCGTTCTTGACCGCCTGGGCCTTGACCAGGCCCAGCACCTCGGTGCGGAAGTCCTCCCGGCGATCCGACCAGCGCAGCCCGCCACGGGCCACCGAGCCGAACCGCATGTGCACACCCGCGACGGTCGGCGAGTACACGAAGATCTCGTGCCGCGGGCGGGGCTCGGGCAGCTCGCCGATGCTGCGCGAATCGAGTTTCAGCGCAAGGGAATCGCGTGCGGGGGTGACGAAGTGGTTCGTGCGCACGGTGTTGCGGACGGCGCTGAGGAGGGCACGGAAGATCCGGTCCTCGTCGAGTCCGGACACCTGCTCGATCGACGCCGACACCCTCGTGGCCGCCGTCTCGCCGCCGTCGCCCGGCGCCACGGACGGATCGAATCGCGCCGTGAAGCACTCGACGAGGCCGGCCGCGATCAGCGGGTAGCGGCACATCACATCGGCGACATACGCACTGCTGTAGGGCAATCCACCCTGCCGCAGGAACTCGGCGTACGCGCGCAACACTGTGACGTCGCGCCACTGCAGCCCCGCCCGGGCCACCAGCTCGCCCAGTCGGTCCGCCTCGGCGGCACCCACCCACAGCGCCTCGACCGCCGCGCCGAAGCGGCGCGCGAAGTCGTCGAACCCGTCCTCCGGGGCGATCGGGTACCGGACGGTGAACTCGTACACCCAGCACGGCAGGTCCGCCGGGGAGACCAACGCGTAGGGACGTTCGTCGAGGACCTCGACTCCCAGGCTCTGCAGCAGCGGCATGAGATCCCCGAGCGACGCGGGTCGCCCGCCCACGTACAGGGACAGACGGTGGGTGCCGCGGGCCGTCACGTCGGGGACGATCCGGACGCCGACGCCCCCGTCGACGAGCCCCGTCAGGATGTCGAGGTCGATGCGGGCACGCTCGGGGGTGATGTCCTGCTTGTACCCGGCGGGGAGGCCGGAGACGAATCGTGCGAGACGCTCACGCGTCGCGGGGTCCGCATCGGCGAGCACGCGCTCGTCCCAACTGCGGAAGACTCGGGCGAGAGCGTCGTCGATCTCGCTGGGGTTCGGCATCGGATCGGTCTGGGTGGAGACGGTGTTCATCTGGGAACCTTCCGCCGGGTGCCACGCTGCACCCGACTGGTCGTCGTGTCCGTATCAACTGGTCGGTTTTCTCGTGACGAGGGGCCGTACCGCGGCACGTCCCTTGACACGAACTTGTATAGACAGGAATATACAAGTCATAGTTGCAGAACGTGAGCCAGCGCACAACACCTACGACAGACCGGATGCGGACGACAACGGAGTCGCTCGACAGCCGCAAATCGCAGCAGTGCCCTCACCGCCCGATCGCTAGGAGTTACCCGATGGACATCACCTCACCCGGCCACGAGGCCCGCCCGGTCAGCGCCCCGCGCGGCTCCGAGCTGAACACCCTCGGGTGGCAGCAGGAGGGCGCGCTGCGCATGCTCATGAACAACCTCGATCCCGAGGTTGCCGAGCACCCGGACAACCTGGTGGTCTACGGCGGCACCGGCCGCGCCGCCCGCAGCTGGGCCGCGTTCGACGCCATGGTCGCCACCCTCAAGACGCTGAAGAACGACGAGACCATGCTGGTGCAGTCCGGCAAGCCGGTCGGCGTCTTCCGCACCAACGAGTGGGCGCCGCGCGTGCTCCTCGCCAACTCCAACCTCGTCGGCGACTGGGCCAACTGGGAGCAGTTCCGCAAGCTCGAGGCCGAGGGCCTGATGATGTACGGCCAGATGACCGCCGGGTCCTGGATCTACATCGGCACCCAGGGCATCCTCCAGGGCACCTACGAGACCTTCGGCGCGATCGCCCGCAAGCGCTTCGACGGCACCCTGGCCGGCACCATCACCCTCACCGCCGGCATGGGCGGCATGGGCGGCGCGCAGCCCCTCGCGGTCACCATGAACGACGGCGTCGCGATCTGCGTCGACTGCGACGTCACCCGCATCGACCGCCGCATCGCCCACAAGTACCTCGACACCAAGGCCGACAGCATCGAGCACGCGCTGCAGCTGGCGACCGAGGCCCGCGACGCCCGCAAGCCGCTGTCGATCGGCCTGGTCGGCAACGCCGCCGAGATCTTCCCGGCCCTGCTGGAGATGGACGCCCCGATCGACATCGTCACCGACCAGACGTCGGCGCACGACCCGCTGTCCTACCTGCCGCTCGGCGTCGACTTCGCCGACATGAAGGCGATGGCCGAGAAGGACCCGGCCCAGTTCACCGAGGACTCCCGCAAGTCGATGGCCGCGCACGTCGAGGCGATGGTCGGCTTCATGGACAAGGGCGCCGAGGTCTTCGACTACGGCAACTCCATCCGCGACGAGGCCCGCAAGGCCGGCTACGACCGCGCGTTCGCGTTCCCCGGCTTCGTCCCGGCCTACATCCGTCCGCTGTTCGAGGAGGGCCTCGGCCCGTTCCGCTGGGCCGCGCTCTCGGGCGACCCGAAGGACATCGCCGCGACCGACAAGGCGATCCTCGAGCTGTTCCCGGAGAACGAGCACCTCAAGCGCTGGATCGAGATGGCCGGCGAGAAGGTCGCCTTCGAGGGCCTGCCCGCCCGCATCTGCTGGCTCGGCTACGGCGAGCGCCACAAGGCCGGCCTGAAGTTCAACGAGATGGTCGCCAACGGCGAGCTGTCCGCCCCGATCGCGATCGGCCGTGACCACCTCGACTCCGGCTCCGTCGCCTCGCCGTACCGCGAGACCGAGTCCATGAAGGACGGCTCGGACGCGATCGCCGACTGGCCGCTGCTCAACGCCCTCGTCAACACCGCGTCCGGCGCCTCCTGGGTGTCGATCCACCACGGCGGCGGCGTCGGCATGGGCCGCTCGATCCACGCCGGTCAGGTGTGCATCGCCGACGGCACCGAGCTGGCCGCGAAGAAGATCGAAGCCGTGCTCACCAACGACCCGGGCATGGGCGTCATCCGCCACGCGGACGCCGGCTACGAGCACGCCATCGACACCGCCCGCGAGCGCGGCGTGCGCATCCCGATGTCCGAGAACAACTGACGCGCGAGCGGCCAAGCTGCTTCCCCCTCTGCCGGGCCGACCGTGACCGGTCGGCCCGGTGCCCGGTTCACGGCAAGCCACGAGCCGCGCTGCTTCTTCAGCCCGCCTGGGTAGCGAATCAAAGTCTGGGCAACGAGCGCGTTCACCCGATCAGAACCCGTCGTCGAGCATGACCGCCATCCCGGCGGGCTGAAGGTCCGGCTGTCACAGACGATTCCGCAGCCTGCCATCGAGAGCCCACCCTCGTCCGAGCACCTGCTCTGACACCAGGCCATCCCCTCTAAGTCGATCGCCGCCACTCATCCACCGCATCGGCACTACTCAGGCTCCCCCGGGAACTTCCCGGCTCGGCGTGTGGTCACCGCCGAGCCGGGAATCCACCAGTCGCCCCGAAAACTCTTATCCGGGTACGTTCTCCGCCCGATGCTCGCGATCACGCCAAAAACCTCATCCATGCAGTCGAAAGCGAGACCATGACAGCACCTGGGATCTGACCATGAAATTCTCCATTCTCGTCCACGGCCACATCGATCACTTCCCGGCAGGACACACAGCATCCGTCGACGCCGCCGGAAACCTCAGTGTGTATGACGTCGACCGAAACGTCGTACATGCCTGCACCGCAGGAAGCTGGATCATCCTGCCCGACAGAACTGTTATGGCGAGAGCCTCCGTTACCACCAGATACCGATGACCTGGCTACCTCACACCGGAGCTAGAACGGTTTACACAGAATGCCCCGCCAACCTCCAATCACCCACCGCCACTTCCTCGATGCCTCCTACGCTCGATCATGGCTGCTCGTACCTGCTGATAAACCTGAGCGCTTCACCGAAGCCTTCGAGTCCGCTGCCGACGCCGTGATCCTGGATCTCGAAGACGCCGTCATCGCCTCCAAGAAGGACATAGCTCGTGCAGAACTGACACGGTGGACACGGTCCGGCGGCCGAGCATGGGTCCGCATCAACGACGCGACCACAGAGCACTGGCACAACGACCTCACAGCTATAGCAGCACTCGACAACATCGAAGGTGTGATGCTGGCGAAGACCGAAACAGCGGAACAAGTCGACGCAACCGCGCAGCGACTCAATCCCGGAACACGAATCATCGCACTGGTAGAGACCGCGGCCGGCATGGTCGCGGCCACCTCGATTGCTCAGTCCACAGCGATTTTCCGACTAGCATTCGGAAGTGGGGACTACCGCCGCGACACAGGCATGGGTGAATCACCGCTCGCCATGGCGTACCCGCGATCGCATCTGACGGCTGCCAGCCGCGCAGCAGGACTTCCCGGACCGATCGACGGGCCAACCGTTTCATTCATGCAGTCCGTTCTTGAAGACGAGACCCTGACTGCTGCTTCACTCGGAGCGACAGGCCGGATATGTATGCGGCCCGAGCAGGCTTCGGCGGTGAACAAGATCCTCTCGCCCACCGACCACGATGCGTGCTGGGCTCGCAAGGTCATCGACACGCTCGGCGAGGACGGTGCACGCGTCAGCGACGGCAGTGACCTGCCGCGTCTAGCTCGCACCCGGCGTATTACTCATCTGGACAAGCTTTTCTCCGCGCATGGTCTTCCCTCGATCCCGAAATCGACACCTTGAATCATGACGGCCGACACGAACGCGCGCCCTCGAATCTCCCGTGGCAGTGGTGACTTCAACATGCACGATCACAACTACAACTACATGGTTACGTTCGCCAAGAAGCGGCGCCATTGGGGCGGCGGCTCCGGCAAAGACATTCTGACGGAATTCGGTCTCTCACAGTCCGAGTACTTTCGCCAACTGCAGAGCCTGCTCGATCAGCGTATCGGCGCCGCCGCCGATCTTCCCGAGGGCCTCCGTGAAGAACTCACAGCTATCTGTCAACAGCGGCTGGGTCGTCTGTCAGTTCCGACAGCAAACCGGCCATCTCCCACGCAAGCAACGTAGCACCGAATCTGATTGCGGAAGGACAACAATGCCGACCTCCACCGAAAGTGATTACCCCCCAATTGGGTTCACCAAATGTGAGGGCGAGCAGAAGGCGATGTCAGATCAGCGCCCCGCATCCTTGTCGATGACCGTCCTCATGACCCCCGACATGAGCAATTTCGCCGGCAACGTCCACGGTGGCAGCATTCTCAAGCTGCTCGACCAAGTCGCCTATGCGTGCGCCAGCCGGTACGCGGGTACCTACGTGGTCACCATCTCCGTCGACCGGGTCTTGTTCCACCAACCCATTCATGTCGGAGAACTGGTGACTTTCTTTGCCTCGGTGAACTACACCGGACACACCTCGATGGAGATTGGCATCCGAGTCGAAACCGAGAACGTCCGCGATGGAGAACGCCGCCACACCAACAGTTCCTACATCACCATGGTCGCCGTCGACGACACTGGAAAGTCCTGCGCTGTACCACCTCTCGAACCATCGGACGCGGTCGCACGCGCAAGATTCGACGCTGCACGCCGCCGACGGCGCGCGTTCCGGGAAGCGGCGGAAGCCACGACACACTGATCGGTCCCACGATCAGTTCCGGAACACCAACCGCGATGCGGCGTGCGAATGTTGTCACCTGTCCGCGAGTTCTGCTGTCTGTACATCCGGTACGGCGACTCGCTAACCTGCCGCCATGAATGTGGAGGCAGGACTGCGCCAGCGGGTCCGGCAACTGGTCGACCGCTCACCGGGAACGCAGGCGGACTTCGCTGCTGCCGTCGGGCTGGACCAAGTCAAGCTGTCCAAGTCACTCAACGGAAGTCGCCAGTTCCGTCCCGTGGAGGTGATGCGCATCGCCACCTGGTGCGACGTCTCGGTGGCTTGGCTTGTCTACGGAACCGACGACCCGGTACCCGGTACCGCCGAGGACGAAGCACGGGTCACCGGGACGGTGCGTGATCGGATCATGGACGCGGCATGGGATGTGCTCATCCGGCACGGCTACGTCAACGCCCGGGTCGTCGACGTGGCCGAACGCGCACGCGTCAGCATAGGCACCGTCGAATCTCACTTCCTGACTCGCGACGAGCTGCTCCATCTGGCCATGCACCGCAAGTTCAGCGAGAACTTCGCCGAACAACGGGCGACACTGCTCCGGATCAGCTCGCCGCGCGACCGGCTGCTGCGACTGGTGGACCTACAGCTGCCCGACACCGCTTCCCCGACCGATGACTGGGGCGGCTGGTTGCAGATGTGGAGCTGGGGCCACAGCCATCGACGGTTCAACAAGCTCCACTGCGACCTGGTCGCCCGGTGGAATGCCTTCATCGAGGAGCTACTGCGCGAGGGGCAGGCGCGCGGTGACTTCCGGAAGCTCGACGCCGGTGACGTCACCGCCCAGTTGACCGCAATGATCGACGGGCTGGGGCTGCAGGTCCTGATCGGAGTGCCTGGCGCGACGAACGAGTCCATGCGCCGCCAACTGCACCTCTTCGCCGAACAGACGGTCTTCTCGCCGCGGCGTCCCGCCGGGGAGTTGCCGTAATCGCAACCAGATTCCGGGAGCTGGGAGCAGGCAACGAAGGTGAACACGGTCGGCGGGAGGACGGCCGTTTCCGAAATCGCCACAGCCATGGGCATGTGATCGACGTCGCCGTACGTTTCGAGGCGCTTCGTCGTACCTGACGGATCCCGTGCGCCGGAGCCCCGGCCACTACGTGTGACTTCCTGGAGTGACCATGACTTCCGAACCCCCCGGCGCGGGCTCGTCCGCCGCCTCGACCCGCAGTCTGGTCGAGCAACGGACCATCGAGTACATCCCTGCGGACGAACGCCACGGCAAGCCCTGGCACGTGGCGCCGGTCTGGTTTACCTCGACCTCGAACCTGGCGTCGCTGTCGATCGGCACCATCGGAGTGCTGAGCGGACTCGGCCTGGGCTGGTCGCTGCTCGCGATCGTGCTGGGCTCCGCGTTCGGCACCACCTTCTCAGCTTTCCACGCCTCACAGGGCCCACAGTTGGGCATGCCGCAGCTGATCCAGTCCCGACCCCAGTACGGCTATCGCGGCGCGGTGCTCATCTATGTGCTGTCGGTCTTCACCTACGTCGGGTTCAGTGTCTTCGGTCTGGTCCTGATGGGACAGGCCCTCCACATCCTGGTCGGCACACCGGTGACCGTCGGCATGATCATCTCGTTCGCGGTGGCCGTCACGGTGGCCGCGATCGGGTACGACTTCGTACACGCGATGGCCCGCTGGGTCGCCTGGGCCTTCCTGGTCTGTTTCCTGGTGATCACGGTCTTCGGGCCGACCTCGCTGCCCGGTGTGAGCGTCGGTGGCCACTTCGAGTGGGTGCTCTTCCTGGCCCAGGCCGCTGCCTGTGCGTCGGCGAACCTGGCCTGGGCGCCGTACGTCTCGGACTACACCCGCTACCTGCCGCACATGAGCCTGAAGTCCTCGTTCTTCTCGACCTATGTCGGGATGGCCGTCGCCGCGATTTGGATCGAGTCCGTCGCCGCCGTCATCGTCTCGGCGTTCCCTGGCCTCGACATCGTCGATTCGATGGTCGAGGGCGGGGACGCGATCTTCCCCGGGTTCGGCACGGTCATGCTGGTTCTCGGCCTGATCGGCACGCTCTACCTGGTCGCGATGAACTCCTACGGCGGGTCCCTGGCCGTGCTCACCATCGTGGACAGCTTCCGGCCGACCCGGAGCAGTGGCGCGGTCAGGGCCGGGCTGGGAGTGCTGATCGGAGCGGTGGCACTGCTGATCGCCGTCGCGGCCTCCAACCGGGTGGTCGACGCCTACAGCACCTTCCTCACCGTGTTGCTGTACCTTCTGGCGCCGTGGACGGCCACCAACCTGGTGGACTTCTTCTGGGTCCGCCGCGGCCACTATTCGATCCGCGAGATCTTCAACCCGCGTGGCATGTACGGCTCCTGGAACTGGCGTGGGTACGCCGCCTACGGAGTCTCCCTACTGTGCATGCTGCCCTTCGTGGACACCCAGTGGTTCACCGGTCCGGTGGCGGAGGCCTGGGGCTTCGACGTCGCTCCGTACGTGGGCATCGTGGCTGCCGGGGCGGCCTACCTGATCTTCTCTCGCAGCATGGACCTGGCCGAGGAACGCCGACGCATCGACGTCGTCGATTCCGGCCTGTCGAAGGTGGTGCAGTGATGCAGACCCACTCGGGTGTCGAGATCGGCACGCTGACCACGACCGTCTCCGAGGCCGGCCAGGGTCCGGACCTGCTCTGGATCGCCGGCGGTGGGTACTTCGGTTCGGCCTGGCACGAACACTTCGTTCCGCATTTCGCCGACCGCTTTCACAATCTCACTTTCGATACCCGCGGCACCGAGGGCACAGCGTGCACCGACACCCTGCCGTGGTCGATCGCGGACATGGCCCGTGACGCCGCCGCGCTATTGGAGACGTTCGCAACAGGCCCGGCGACAGTGGTCGGGCATTCGATGGGTGGCGCGATCGGCCTGCAGCTGGCTCTAGACCGGCCGGACCTGATCTCCCGCGTCGTGGTGCTCGCCAGCGGCGCCGACACCGCGACGGGTTGGGCGGGTGACTTCATGCGCGCGGAGATCGCGCTGCGCCGCGCCGGCGTGCGGCTCTCGACAGAGTTCTCGACCGTGCACTACGCCCCGCTGCTCTACCCCGCCGAAGCGCTCGGCGACCCGACCCTCTGGGCGCGGATCAAAGCGTCGCTGTCGGACCCGTCGTTTCACGAGAACAACGAGGACACCATCGAGTCGCAATGGCAGGCCTGCGCCGAGTTCGACGTGAGCGCACGGATGGCGCAGTTGGCGGTCCACGTCGACTTCGTCGCCTTCGGAGAGGATGTCAGCGCACCCCCGGAGTTGGGCAGGAGTTCGGCCGACCTCTCACCGCTAGCTCGCTACCACGAGATCCCCGGGCTGGGGCACTGTTCCCTTTTCGGGCACCGCCCCGAGGCTGTGAGCACCGCGCTGGACCGCATCCTCTCCACGGAGCCCGAGCAGCAGAAGGACGAGCGATGAGCGCACCCGAGAAGGTCGGCGCTTGCTGTCCGACCGAGGGACGATGCGACGCTCTCAGCCTGACCGGAGGGCGGCTGTGTGTCGACGACGTCGTCGCCGTCGCTGCCGGGACCCACGGCGTCGTCGTTCCCGACACCGCATGGGAACGAGTGGCCGAAGGGCACCTGAGTATGACGGCCGCCCGGGAGAGGGGTGCCGTCTACGGAGCCAACACCGGGGTGGGTGCCAACAAGCGTGACGTCGTCGAGGACTCCGGCGCGCTGGCCCTACGTTTGTGGCGCAGCCACTGCGCCGGGGTGGGCAAAGTGTTGGACCCCGAGGTGACCCGGGCTGCGATGACGATCCGGCTCAACCAACTCCTGATGGGCCGCTCCGGCGTCGGGATTCCGCTGGTCCGTGGCCTGGCCGACGCCGTGGCCCGCGGATCCCTACCTGCGCTTCACGAGCTGGGCGGGTTGGGCACCGGCGACATCGCACAACTCGCCGAACTGGCGCTCACCCTCGTCGGTGAGCGGCCTTGGCTCGACAGCGGAGACCATTGGGGCACACCGGTCCAGGCGGCCGAGACCGACGGTCTGCCGTTCATGAGTTCGAACGCCGTCACGCTGGCCGGTGCAGCATTGGCCGTGCACGAGGCCGAGGCGCTGCTGCGGGCGGTCGAGCAGGTCGCCGGCGTCTCCTGCCTGGGACTGGCAGGTTTCACCGACGCCTGGGACGAGCGGGTCCACGCGAGCCGTCCCGAATCGGCCCAGTCCCGGGTGGCGATGCGGCTGCACGACGCGGTGATCGATCGGCCGCGGCCGGGCGGCCGAGTGCAGGACGGATTCGGGCTGCGGGTCCTCTCGGCGGTGTTGGGCTCGGCGTGGGAGGCGGTGACCCGGCTGCGGGAGGCGGTGGAGTCGGAGTGCTCCACGCCCTCGGAGAACCCGCTGGTCCTCGACGACGGGGTTCGCCACCACGGGCTCTTCCACTTGGCGTCCGTCTCGGGCCTCCTCGACCACGTCCGGCTCGAGTTGACCCAAGTGATGGCGCTTGCCGCGGCGCGGGTCACGATGCTCGCCGACCCGAACACCAACGGGCAGTACGCATTCTGCTCGGACGGTGTGCCCGGCAGTTCGGGTCTGATGATCGGTGAGTACGTCGTCACCGACGCGCTGGCCTCGATGCGCGCCCTCTCGGCTTCGGCCGCCGCCCCGGTGTCGATCTCGATGGGGGTGGAGAACCATGCCAGCTTCGCCACCCAAGGCGTACGGAAGTTACGTCAACTATTGGAGATGGCGTGGTGGGTCGTCGCGGTAGAAGCGCTGTCTGCTGTGCGGTGCCTGCGCCCCGACGCGGTGCACGTGGCCCAATGTCCGGCGCTGGAAGTGTTCGCCGAACTCGACGCGGTCGTCGACCGCGATCACTCCGACCACCCGCTCGACCTCGACCTCAATGCGGTGCTGGGGGTATTGCGCCGCCAGCAGTGAAAGACCGGAGCGCCTGCGCGAGCACGTCCAGGGTGAGGGCGCGCACGCTGTCGCAGCTCGTCGCGCAGAGCCAGGCGCGCGAGCGCATCCCAGCGCCCCTCCTTGGGCAGCTCGGAGACCCCGTTGAGCAGCGGGACGAGTCCCACCCGCTCGCACAGGTGGAAGTAGAGCTCACCGGCGACGGCCGTGTCGCACTCGGCCAACTCCGCGATCTCGACGACGTCGAGCAGGCCGAACCGGTCGAGCGCCAGTTCGACGTCCTGGACCAGGTCCTCGGGTGCGCCCCGCTCCGCGACCGCGCGCGTGTGGTCCCGGAGGTTGGTGCGGTCGGCGCCCACCAGCCACTCTTCGAGGTGCGCGGGCGCGTCCTCGATCCGGTCCTCGTCGAGTCCGGACACCTGCTCGATCGACGCCGACACCGCCGTGGCCGCCGTCTCGCCGCCGTCGCCCGGCGCCACGGACGGATCGAATCGCGCCGTGAAGCACTCGACGAGGCCGGCTGCGATCACCGGGTAGCGGAACCTTCCGCCGGGTGCCACGCTGCACCCGACTGGTCGTCGTGTCCGTTCGTTGGTCGAACATCACTCGAAGTCAGGGGCACAACTGCTGAGCGCCCCTTGACATCAGCTTGTATAGACAGGAATATACAAGTCATAGTTGCAGAACGTGAGCCAGCGCACAACACCTACGACAGACCGGATGCGGACGACAACGGAGTCGCTCGACAGCCGCAAATCGCAGCAGTGCCCTCACCGCCCGATCGCTAGGAGTTACCCGATGGACATCACCTCACCCGGCCACGAGGCCCGCCCGGTCAGCGCCCCGCGCGGCTCCGAGCTGAACACCCTCGGGTGGCAGCAGGAGGGCGCGCTGCGCATGCTCATGAACAACCTCGATCCCGAGGTTGCCGAGCACCCGGACAACCTGGTGGTCTACGGCGGCACCGGCCGCGCCGCCCGCAGCTGGGCCGCGTTCGACGCCATGGTCGCCACCCTCAAGACGCTGAAGAACGACGAGACCATGCTGGTGCAGTCCGGCAAGCCGGTCGGCGTCTTCCGCACCAACGAGTGGGCGCCGCGCGTGCTCCTCGCCAACTCCAACCTCGTCGGCGACTGGGCCAACTGGGAGCAGTTCCGCAAGCTCGAGGCCGAGGGCCTGATGATGTACGGCCAGATGACCGCCGGGTCCTGGATCTACATCGGCACCCAGGGCATCCTCCAGGGCACCTACGAGACCTTCGGCGCGATCGCCCGCAAGCGCTTCGACGGCACCCTGGCCGGCACCATCACCCTCACCGCCGGCATGGGCGGCATGGGCGGCGCGCAGCCCCTCGCGGTCACCATGAACGACGGCGTCGCGATCTGCGTCGACTGCGACGTCACCCGCATCGACCGCCGCATCGCCCACAAGTACCTCGACACCAAGGCCGACAGCATCGAGCACGCGCTGCAGCTGGCGACCGAGGCCCGCGACGCCCGCAAGCCGCTGTCGATCGGCCTGGTCGGCAACGCCGCCGAGATCTTCCCGGCCCTGCTGGAGATGGACGCCCCGATCGACATCGTCACCGACCAGACGTCGGCGCACGACCCGCTGTCCTACCTGCCGCTCGGCGTCGACTTCGCCGACATGAAGGCGATGGCCGAGAAGGACCCGGCCCAGTTCACCGAGGACTCCCGCAAGTCGATGGCCGCGCACGTCGAGGCGATGGTCGGCTTCATGGACAAGGGCGCCGAGGTCTTCGACTACGGCAACTCCATCCGCGACGAGGCCCGCAAGGCCGGCTACGACCGCGCGTTCGCGTTCCCCGGCTTCGTCCCGGCCTACATCCGTCCGCTGTTCGAGGAGGGCCTCGGCCCGTTCCGCTGGGCCGCGCTCTCGGGCGACCCGAAGGACATCGCCGCGACCGACAAGGCGATCCTCGAGCTGTTCCCGGAGAACGAGCACCTCAAGCGCTGGATCGAGATGGCCGGCGAGAAGGTCGCCTTCGAGGGCCTGCCCGCCCGCATCTGCTGGCTCGGCTACGGCGAGCGCCACAAGGCCGGCCTGAAGTTCAACGAGATGGTCGCCAACGGCGAGCTGTCCGCCCCGATCGCGATCGGCCGTGACCACCTCGACTCCGGCTCCGTCGCCTCGCCGTACCGCGAGACCGAGTCCATGAAGGACGGCTCGGACGCGATCGCCGACTGGCCGCTGCTCAACGCCCTCGTCAACACCGCGTCCGGCGCCTCCTGGGTGTCGATCCACCACGGCGGCGGCGTCGGCATGGGCCGCTCGATCCACGCCGGTCAGGTGTGCATCGCCGACGGCACCGAGCTGGCCGCGAAGAAGATCGAAGCCGTGCTCACCAACGACCCGGGCATGGGCGTCATCCGCCACGCGGACGCCGGCTACGAGCACGCCATCGACACCGCCCGCGAGCGCGGCGTGCGCATCCCGATGTCCGAGAACAACTGATCCTCACACCTGAACAAGGGCTCACGACGACCAGCGTGAGCCCGAACCGGCGGCACTGACGTCGGCTCCGCGGCGAGCGGCAACGCGCAGGACGATCCCCCCTGCGCGTTGCCGCTCGTCGTCGTTTCCGGGGTCGAGGAACGACAGTCGACTCCCCCTGGACAAATGACGCGACCGGATGCGATAGTCATCGCATGCCACTAGGTGGCAATTGACTTCCACTAGATGAAATCTAGCGATTCCCCCTCTCGTTCCCCCAGGAGTTCCCGTGACCGCTCAGACACTCGACGACGCCCTCGACCTGACCGAATTCCGCAGCACCGTGCGCGCTTTCGCGAACGCGGAGATCCTTCCCGGCGCCGCCGAGCGCGACGAGTCCAAGGAGTTCCCCGCCCAGCTGATGCGGCGCCTCGCCGAGCAGGACCTGATGGGCATCTCCGTCCCGGAGGAGTTCGGCGGACTCGGCCTGTCCACGCGCGCCCAGCTCGTCGCCATCGAGGAGGTCGCCCGCGCCGACGCCGCGCTCGCGTCGATCTACACCGCCCACTACCTGGGCCTCGAGCCGATCCTCGTCGGCGGCACCGAGGAGCAGAAGAAGCGCTGGCTGCCCGGACTGGCCTCCGGCGAGGTCCTCGCCGGCTTCGCGCTCACCGAGCCCGACGCGGGCTCGGACATCGCCTCGATGCGCACCGTCGCGCGCCGCGAGGACGACGGCTGGCACCTGTCCGGTTCCAAGACCTTCATCTCCAACGCCCGCGAGGCCGACCTGGTCGTGCTGTTCGCCAAGACCGACCCCTCCGCCGGGTTCCGGGGCATCACCGCCTTCGCGGTCCCGAAGGGCACGCCCGGCATCAGCTACTCCGAGCCGCAGGACAAGATGGGCATCCGCTCGGCGCCCACCTACACCGTGTACCTCGACGACGTGGTGCTCCCGCACGACGCCGTGATCGGCACCGAGGGACGCGGCGGCAACATCGCGCTCACCGCACTCAATCGCGCCCGCATCGACGTCGCCGCGATGGCCAACGGAATCGCGCTCCGCGCTTGGGAACTCGGACGCGAGTACGCCTCCGAGCGCAAGCAGTTCGGCCACCCGATCGCCGAGTTCCAGGCCATCCAGCTGCTGCTGGGCGAATGCGACGCCAAGCTGGTGTCGTCGCGCGTGACCGCCGACTGGGCCTCCGACGTCAAGGACGCCGGACAGGACCTGCGTCGCGCCGCATCGATCTCGAAGTACGTCGCGACCGAGGCCTGCTTCTCGATCGTCGACAACGTCGTCCAGATCCACGGCGGCGCCGGCTTCATGCGCGAGTCGGAGATCGAGCGGCTGTACCGCGACTGCCGGATCCTGCGGATCTTCGAGGGCACCTCGCAGATCCAGCTCCTCACCATCGCGGGCAACGCCCCGTCGATCCGTTCCACCGAGTACTGAGAGACGAGGCGGCCATGACCACCCCCGCACTCCCCCCGCTCGACGGCATCCGCGTCGTCGACCTCTCCCGTGTTCTCGCGGGACCGTTCTGCACCGCCCTGCTCGCCGACGCCGGCGCCGACGTCGTGAAGATCGAGTCGAAGGCCGGCGAGGATTCTCGGCACCTCGGCCCGTTCCGGGACGGCGAGAGCATCTACTTCAACGTCCTCAACCGCGGCAAGCGCTCGATCGCGCTCGACCTCAAGGACCCCGAGGACCGAGAGTCGTTGCTGCAGTTGATCGCCGACGCCGACGTCGTCGTCGAGAACTTCCGCCCCGGTGTCACCACCCGGCTGGGCATCGACTACGAGGCCGCGCGGGCCCGCAACCCGCGGATCGTCTACGCGTCGATCTCCGGCTTCGGCCAGAAGGGTCCGATGGCGGGCGCCGCGGCCTACGACCTGGTGGTCCAGGCCCTGTCCGGCGTCATGAGCATCACCGGCACCGAGGAGTCCGGTCCCACGCGTCTGGGCGAATCGTTCGGCGACACCATCACCGGCGTCTTCGCCGCGTGGGGCATCAGCACCGCGCTGCTGGCCGCCCGCACCACCGGTGAGGGTCAGCACCTCGACGTCGCGATGTTCGACAGCATGCTCGCGATGCTGCCCACCGCGCACAGCCAGCTGCAGGCGTCCGGCGTCACGCCCAAGCGCGTCGGGAACCGGCACCCGGTCTCGACCCCGTTCGACACCTACCGCGCCGACGACGGCCTCTTCGTGCTCGCGATCGCGAGCGAGAAGGGCTTCCAGACGCTGGCCCGAACCATGGGCCGCGAGGAACTGATCACCGATCCCCGGTTCATGGAGGACGCGCTGCGCACCGAGAACGAGCCCGCTCTGCGCAAGGAGATCGAGGCGTGGGCCGCGGGCCGGACGGTCGCCCAGGTCCTCGAGCTGCTGGATGCGGCCGGGCTGGCCGGTTCGGAGGTGTGGAACGTCGAGCAGGCACTCGGGTCGGAGCAGGCCCGGTACCGCGGCGTCGTCGAGTCGTTCGAGCACCCGGCAGCAGGTACGGTGTCCTACGTCCGGCAGCCGGTCGTGTTCGGCGAGAGCACGCGTCCGGCAGTGCGGCGCAGCCCGCTGCTCGACGAGCACCACGACGAGATTCTCGGCGAGGCGCGGGCGCGATAGATTCACGCACGGTCGACCGTGCGGTCGACGCCCTCGGCATGGGAGACAACATGGCCCCCGGTGACGTGACACGCAGTGTCAGTCGCACCTTCGAACTGCTCGGCGCGATCATCGAGCACGGCGGGCTGACCCTCGCCGACGCGGCGAAGACGACCGATCTGGCGACCAGCACGGCGCTGCGCCTGATCCGCAGCCTCGAGCAGACCGAGTTCGTCCTCCGCGGCGAGGACAACGTCTACCGAGTCGGTCCGCGGCTGCTGCAGATCGGCGCGAAGGCCATCGCGGACAACCAGCTACTCGTCCGCGCGCAGCCGGCCATGGCCGAGATCGCCGAGATCACCCGGGAGTCGACATACCTGTCGGCTCCCGGGCCTCGGGGCACGGCGTTGTACATGGGACAGATCGAGGGCACCCACGCCATCCGGCACATGGGATGGGTGGGGCAGACGGTGCCGCTGCGGGGAACCGCGGTCGGCGCGGCGCTGCTCGGCGAGGTGGGTGCGCACGGCTACGCCATCGCCCACGACACGATCGAGGACCACTCGACCGGTGTTGCCGCCCCGATCTACGACGCCATCGGCCGGATCGTGGGGGCGCTGAGCGTCGTCGGGCCCACGTTCCGCCTCGACGACGACCTCTGCGCCCAGCACGGACAGGTGCTCGTCGAGCGCTGCGCGCGACTGTCCGCCGAACTGGGCCGCACCACCCCGTCACCCACCGGAGACAGCCCGAACTGAGAAGTTTGGTGCCGCGGTCTCGTATCCGAGACAATGACGCGGCACGCCGGCCGATCGGGCCGGGATCAGAAGGGGACGTTCGATGTCGACGAGCCGGGTCAAGTCCGCGGAGCGAGTGCTCGACGTGCTCGACCTGCTCGCCCGCCGCGGCGTGCCGATGGCCGCGACCGAGATCTCGAGCGCACTGGATCTCCCCAAGAGCACCACGCACCACCTGCTCAACGTGATGCGGGACCGGCGCTTCGTCGCGTACTGGCCCGATCAGCGGGCGTGGACGCTCGGCGTCTCCGCGTTCGAGGTGGGGGCGTCGTACATGCGCTCCGGTCCGCTGCATCGTGAGGGGCAACGCCACATGGTCGCCCTCACGCAGGCCGCGGACGAGACCTCGCACCTGGCGGTTCTGCAGGGCACCGACGTGATCTACCTGGACAAGCGCGAGCCGCTCAAGCCCGGCGTGCGCCTCGTGACGGAGGTGGGCACGCGACTGCCGGCGCATCTGACGGCCGTCGGACGGTCGATCCTCGCCCGTCTCGACCCCGAGCAGCTCAGCGCGCTGTACGCGGGCTACAGCTGGCCCACGCGCACCGGTGAGGGCCCCACGTCGCTCGACGACCTGCGGGCGCTGCTGCGCACGGATCGTGAGCTGGGCTACGCGGTGGAGCGCGACTCCACCACCAACGGCGTGACCTGTATCGCGAGTCCCGTCGTCACGCGGGACGGGCGGCCGGTCGCCGCGCTGGGCCTCGCCTATCTGACCGGCTCGCGCACCGAGGAATCGACCACCGACCTGGCCCGACTGGTCACCGACGCCGCCGCCCACTTCTCGGACAGCCTCAGCGATCGAATGCTCGAAGAGTCGATGGAGGCCTGAGCCCGCTCGGCCACCACGCCCCTTCCGGCAGTTGGCGCCCCCGCTTGTCTTACATACGAGACTATGGTCTCGTATACGAGACACACTCATTCGCGGCCCGCTCATACCCGACCGCCGGGCCGTTCCCGCCTCCCGGAGCCTCCATGACCCTCACCGCCCAGTCCACCGTCGCCGTCGGCCTCGGACCCGTCTCCATCCAGGACGTCGTCGACGTCGCACGCCGCGGCCACGGCGTGCGCATCACCGACGACGCCCTCGCCGAGATCGCACGTTCCCGCCGCCGCATCGAGGACCTCGCGGCCGACCCCCGCCCGGTGTACGGCGTCTCGACGGGCTTCGGCGCCCTGGCCACCCGCCACATTCCGCAGGAGCTGCGGACCCAGCTGCAGCGCAGCCTGGTTCGCTCGCACGCGGCAGGCTCCGGCCCCGAGGTGGAACGCGAGGTCGTCCGCGCGCTGATGCTGCTGCGGCTGTCCACGCTCGCCACCGGCCGCACCGGCGTGCGCCCCGAGGTGGCGCAGGCCTACGCCGACCTGCTCACCGCGGGGATCACCCCGGTGGTCCACGAGTTCGGCAGCCTCGGCTGCTCGGGCGACCTCGCGCCGCTCGCGCACGTCGCCCTCGCGGTGACCGGGGAGGGCACGGTCCGCACCGCGGACGGTCGGCTCGTGGACGCGGCCGCCGCGCTCGCCGAGCACGGCCTCACCCCCGTCGTCCTCGCCGAGAAGGAGGGCCTCGCGCTCATCAACGGCACCGACGGGATGCTGGGCCAGCTCGCGCTCGCCGTCACCGATCTCGACCACCTGCTCAAGCTGGCCGACATCGCGGCCGCGATGAGCGTCGAGGGGTTGCTGGGCACCGACCGGGTGTTCGCCGCCGACCTGCAGGCGCTGCGCCCGCATCCCGGTCAGGCCGCGGCGGCCGCCAACATGTCCCGGCTCCTCGCCGACTCCCCGATCGTCGCGAGCCACGCCGGACCCGAGGACACCCGCGTGCAGGACGCCTACTCGCTGCGCTGCGCGCCGCAGGTGGCCGGCGGCGCGCGTGACACCGTCGAGCACGCCCGCACGGTGGCGAACCGCGAACTCGCGTCCGCGGTCGACAACCCCGTCGTCACGCTCGACGGCCGGGTGGAGTCGAACGGCAACTTCCACGGCGCCCCCGTGGCCTACGTCCTCGACTTCCTCGCGATCGTGGCGGCGGACGTCGCGAGCATCAGCGAGCGCCGCACCGACCGGTTCCTCGACGTCTCCCGCAACCACGGTCTGCCGCCCTTCCTCGCCGACGACCCCGGCGTGGACAGCGGACTCATGATCGCCCAGTACACCCAGGCCGCGGTGGTCTCCGAGCTCAAGCGCGCGGCCGCACCGGCCAGTGTCGACTCGATCCCGTCCTCCGCGATGCAGGAGGACCACGTCTCGATGGGCTGGTCCGGCGCCCGGAAGCTGCGCCGCGCCCTGGACGGTCTCACCCGCGTGCTTGCCATCGAAATCCTCACCGCAGCACGGGGAATCGATCTGCGATCCCCGCTGCTGCCGGCACCCGGAACGGGTGCGGTGGTCCGTACGCTCCGCGAGCGCGTCCCCGGTCCGGGCACCGACCGGTTCCTCGCGCCGGAGATCGAACACGCGGTCGCGCTCGCGGCGTCGGGCGCGCTGGTCGCCGCCGTCGAGCGCGAGATCGGAACCCTGCAGTGACCCGCCCGATCGCCCTGCCCCGCGCGCGTCCCGAGATCGAGGCGCTGCCCGCGTATTCGAGGGCCTCGGGTGCGGCGACGGTCCGCTGGCGCGCGTCGAGCAACGAGTCCACCGTCGCCCCCTCCCCGGCCGTCGTCGAGGCGATCGCCCGCACGGGCGCGCACGGACACCTGTACCCGACGCTGTTCGCCGACGACCTGGTGGCGGCCCTGGCCGAGCGGCTGTCCGTGCCCGCCGACGCGGTGCTGACGGGCGCCGGTTCGCTGTCGCTGCTGCAGCAGGTCCTCACGGCGTTCACGGGACCCGGCACCGAGGTGGTCCACGCGTGGCGCAGCTACGAGGCGTACCCCATCCTCATCGGGATCGCCGGTGCCACAGCGGTTCCGGTGCCTCTCGACGCGCAGCACCGCCACGACGTCGATGCGATGGTAGCGGCGGTGACACCCCGCACCCGCGCCGTCCTGGTGTGCAACCCGAACAATCCGACGGGCACCGAACTCACCGAGACCGAGCTGCGACGACTCCTGGACAGCGTGCCGTCCGATGTCCTGGTGATCCTCGACGAGGCCTACCGGGAGTTCGCCGTCGAGCAGGTCGACGGCGTGGCACTGCTCCGGGAGTACCCGAACGTGGTGGTGCTGCGGACCTTCTCGAAGGCCTACGGGCTCGCGGGCCTGCGCGTGGGATACGCGATCGCCGACTCCGCCGTGGCCGCCCCGCTGCACGCCGCCGCGCCGCCGTTCGGGCTGAGCTCGGTCGCCGAGGCCGCGGCGTGCGCCGCGCTCGCCGACTCCGGGCACACCGCGCGGATCGTGGAGTCGGTACACTCGGGACGCCGACACCTCCGATCGGAGCTCGCCGCCCTGGGAATCGAAACTCCTTCCAGCGGAGGCAACTTCGTCTGGATTCCGGTGGGCGACGGGGCCACGGCACTCGACGAGGCCTGCGTGGCGCACGGGGTCTCCGTCCGCACCTTCGCCGGCGAGGGCGTGCGGGTGACCGTCGGCGAACGCGACGCCGAGGACGCGGTGCTCGCCGCCGTCGACGAACTGCGCGGACGCGCAACCGATCACTGACCGCCGAGACAAGGAACACCGATGTCCCTCACCGCGCTCGCCGATGCCCTCGGCTCGAGTCGACTCGTCACCGATCCCGACGTCATGGACGCCTACACACGGGACGAGGCGCACCTCGCGATACCGGGCCGACCCCTCGCCGTGCTGATCGCGGACTCCACCGACGATGTCGCCGTGGCGATGAAATGGGCTACTGCCCATCGTGTTCCGGTGGTCCCCCGCGGTGCGGGAAGCGGTCTGGCCGGCGGCGCCACCGCGATCGACGACTGTCTCGTGGTGTCGACCGCCGCCATGCGGACCATCGTCGAGCTGAACGCCGCGGATCAGCTCGCGGTGGTGCAGGCCGGCGTGGTGAACGCCGACCTCGATCGCGCGGCGGCCGAGCACGGGCTGATGTACGCCCCCGATCCCAGCAGCTACCAGATCTCCACGATCGGCGGAAACATCGCCACGAACGCCGGCGGGCTGCGCTGCGTCAAGTACGGCGTCACCCGGGACTCGGTGCTCGGACTCGAGGTGGTGCTGGCCGACGGCCGGATCCTGCGGACCGGACACCGCACCGTCAAGGGCGTCGCCGGCTACGACCTCACGGGCCTGATGGTCGGCTCCGAGGGCACCCTGGGGATCGTCACCAGCGCGACCGTTCGCCTGCGTCCGCGCCCGCCCCGGGAACCGGCGACGATCGTCGGCAGCTTCGGGTCGCTGCGCGCGGCCGCGGACGCCGTCGCCGCCGTGGTGCGGGCGGGGATCGGGCCGAGCCTGCTCGAGCTGATCGACCGGGCCACGCTGGTGGCCATCGACGAATGGAAACGCATCGGGCTCGAGTCCGGCACCGAGGCGATGCTCATCGCGCAGGCGGACGGGCCCGACGCCGACGAGGCGGCCGCGGCGATCGAGCGGCACTTCTCCGACGCCGGGGCCGACTTCGTCGCGCTGTCCCGGGACCCTGCGGAGTCGGCCCAGTTGCTCGAGATTCGCCGGCTGGCCTATCCGGCGGCCGAGCGACTCGGGCAGTGCCTGGTCGAGGACGTCGGCGTGCCGCGCTCGCGGCTGCCCGAGATGGTGGAGTCGATCGAGGAGATCTCGCGGCGTCACGGGGTGACGGTCATGACGGTCGCGCACGCCGGCGACGGCAATCTGCACCCGACGTTCGTGTTCGATCGACTCGCGGACGGCTCGGTCCCGGACGCCGTGTGGGCGGCCGCCGACGAGGTGTTTCGACGCGCCCTCGACCTGGGTGGCACGCTGACAGGTGAGCACGGTGTCGGGGTGCTGAAGCGCCGCTGGATGGCGCTGGAAGTGGGAGAGGCGGGTTTGGACATCCATCGCGCGGTGAAGTCCGCGTTCGATCCGCTCGGTCTGATGAATCCGGGGAAGGGCTTCTGACCGGCGACCAGGCGAAACAATCCGAATACAAACCGAATGTTGACAGACCTGTATATACAGGCCTATACATTTTGCACTGACATTGGCGTGATCCAGCGCACAAGCACGAAGAAGGTGGGCATCACCCCCGGATGTCGACCCCGCCGCACGGTGGGATCAACGCAGAAAGAACAGGCCTCATGACACACGACGGCAGCACGTCCGAGGTGCTCCTCACCCCCGAGCGACGCACCATCGACGTCGTCCCCGACAACGAGCGCCACGGCACTCCGCGCAGCCAGTTCACGCTGTGGTTCGGCGCGAACATGCAGATCACGGCCGTCGTCGACGGCGCCCTGGCCGTCGTGTTCGGCGCCGACGCGCTGTGGGCCATCCTGGGCCTGCTGATCGGCAACGTCTTCGGCGGCGCCGTGATGGCGCTCCACTCGGCGCAGGGCCCCCGGATGGGCCTGCCGCAGATGATCTCGAGCCGCGCCCAGTTCGGCGTCAAGGGCGCGGTCATCCCGCTCCTGCTCGTGATCCTGATGTACCTCGGGTTCGCCGCCACCGGCACCGTCCTGGCCGGTCAGGCCGTGAACAAGGTGCTCGGCATCGACAACGCCAAGGTCGGCATCGTGATCTTCGGGTTGCTCACCGCGTTCGTCGCGGTCACCGGATACAAGCTGATCCACATCGTCGGCCGCATCGCCACCGTCGTCGGCGTCATCGGCTTCACCTACCTGGCCGTCCGCCTGTTCCTCGAGTACGACGTCGCGAACTACGTCGGGACCGTCGACTTCGACATCGTGACCTTCCTGCTGGCGATCTCCCTCGGCGCCGGATGGCAGCTCACGTTCGGCCCCTACGTGGCCGACTACTCCCGCTACCTGCCCCGCGAGACCAGCGAGCGCACCACGTTCTGGTCGACGTTCCTCGGCAGCGTCATCGGATCGCAGTGGTCGATGACCTTCGGTGCGCTCGTCGCCGCCGTCGCTGGAAAGGCGTTCCTCGGCAACCAGGTCGGCTTCATGGGCGACCTCGCCGGCCCGGCGATCATCGCCTTCCTGATCTACCTGGTGATCGTGGTCGGCAAGCTGACCGTCAACGTCCTCAACGCGTACGGCGGATTCATGTCGATCCTCACCACCGTCACCGCGTTCGACGGCCGGTCGCAGATCTCCACCAAGGCCCGCACGCTCTACATCCTCGGTTTCACCGTCGCCTCGATGTTCATCGCGATCGCGGCGAGCGCGGACTTCCTGGACAACTTCAAGAACTTCGTCCTGGTGCTGCTCATGGTGTTCACGCCGTGGAGCGCGATCAACCTGATCGACTACTACCTGATCTCGAAGGAGCGCATCGACATCCCGGCGCTCTACGACCCGAAGGGGCGCTACGGAGCCTGGAACGTCCCGGCCCTGCTCTGCTACGGCGTCGGCGTGATCGCCCAGATCCCGTTCCTCGCGCAGAAGATGTACACCGGCCCGATCACCGACATGCTCGGGGGCGCGGACATCTCGTGGATCGTCGGCATCGTGTTCACCGCCGCGATCTACTACCCGGTCGCCAAGCGGACGAACAACCCGCCCAGCGAAATGATCTACCCCGCCCACACCGCGATGGTCGACAGCCGGGTCTGAGCCCGGCCACCGTCCACCGCATTCCCTCCCGACCTAGGAGCCTCACGTGACCACGACCGGTCCCCGGACCACCGCACTGACGAACATCGGAACCCTCGTCACCAACGACCCCGCACTGGGTGAGGGGGCGCTGGGTGTCCGACATGACGCAGCGGTCGTCTTCGAGGACGGCGTGGTCGCGTGGGTCGGTGACTCCGCGGACGCCCCGGCGGCCGACGCCGGCCACGACCTCGGCGGCCGGGCCGTGCTGCCCGGCTTCGTCGAGAGTCACTCGCACCTGGTGTTCGCGGGCGAGCGGGCCGAGGAGTTCGCCGCACGCATGTCGGGCGAGAAGTACGCGGCGGGCGGCATCCGCACCACGATCGAGGCGACGCGGGCCGCGAGCGACGAGCAGCTCGCCGCGAACGTGCAGCGACTGCTCGACGAGTCGCTGCGCTCGGGCAGCACCACCGTCGAGATCAAGACCGGCTACGGCCAGAGCGCCCGGGACGAGCTGCGCAGCGCGCAGGTCGCGAGCCGGTTCACCGACGAGGTCACCCTGCTGGCCGCGCACGTGCCGCCGCCCGAGTACGCGGGCCGCGCCGACGAGTACGTGACGATGGCCATCGACGAAATGATCCCGGCGTGCGCTCCGTACGCGAAGTGGATCGACGTGTTCTGCGAGCGCGGCGCGTTCAACCTCGAGCAGTCGCGCGCCGTCCTCACCGCCGGCGTCGCGCACGGCCTGATCCCCCGTGTGCACGGCAACCAGCTCGGCGAGGGCCCGGGCGTGCAGCTGGCCGTCGAGATGGGCGCGGCCTCGGTCGACCACGTCACCTACGTCACCGACGCCGACATCGACGCGCTCGCCGGCAGCAACACCGTCGCGACCTTGCTCCCCGGCGCGGACTTCTCCACCCGCAACCAGTACCCCGGCGCCCGCGCGCTGCTCGACGCCGGTGTCACCGTGGCGCTGGGTGCGGACTGCAACCCCGGCACCTGCTACACCACCAGCCTGCCGTTCTGCATCGCCATCGCCGTCCGCGACATGCACATGACGCCCGCCGAGGCCGTGTGGGCCGCGACCGCCGGTGGTGCCCGCGCGCTGCAGCGCGAGGACATCGGCAGCCTGTGCATCGGCGCCCGGGCCGACGCGATCGCGCTCGACGCGCCGTCGTACCTGCACCTCGCCTACCGCCCCGGTGTGCCGCTGATCCGCGAGGTGTTCAAGGGCGGCGTCCTCGCGACGTCCACGAACTGATCGACCGAACAGGGATCTGAGATGACCAACCACATCACCGTCGACATCGCTCCCCGCCCGTGGTCCGGCCGAACGGACGGCACGGGTCCGGAGCACCTGCGCTGGCACCAGGCCGTCACCCCGTACCGACCGGGCGCCGGTTCGGGCACGGTCCTGATCGGATTCGCGAGCGACGAGGGCGTGCGCCGCAACAAGGGACGTCAGGGCGCCGCCGCCGGTCCCGACGCGCTCCGCAGCGCGCTGTCCTCGATGGCACTGGAGAACGAGACGGCGCTGTCCGACGCGGGAACCGTCGCCGTGACAGGCGACCAGCTCGAAGCGGGCCAGGAGTCGCTCGGCCGGGCCGTGCAGGTCGCCCTCGACTCCGGGCGTCTGCCGATCGTGCTCGGCGGCGGTCACGAGGTGGCCTACGGCACCTACCTGGGCGTGGCGGACGCGCAACTGCGCACGCAGCACCCGCGGCTCGGGATCCTGAACCTCGATGCCCACTTCGATCTGCGCTCCGACGTGGTGCCGAGCTCGGGTACGCCGTTCCGGCAGATCGCCGAGGCCGAGGCGGCCGCGGGGACGAGCCACCGCTACGACGTGATCGGCATCAGCCAGCCGAGCAACACCAACACGTTGTTCGAGACCGCGCACCGCCTCGGCGTGCGGTACCTCCTCGACGAGCACTGCGGCGTCGCCGATCGGGCGCGGGTCGACGAGTTCCTCACCGACTTCCTCGACGACGTCGACATCGTCTACCTGACGATCGACCTCGACGTCCTGCCCGCCGCCGTCGCGCCCGGTGTCAGCGCACCTGCGGCCTACGGTGTGCCGCTCGAGATCATCCAGCGCGTGTGCGATCGGGTGACCACCAGCGGGAAGCTCGCGGTGGTCGACGTGGCCGAACTCAACCCGACCATCGACGTGGACAACCGGACCGCGCGCACCGCGGCGCGGCTCATCCACCGCATCGTCACGGGGCACGTTCCGCCGACGGCCTGACCCAGGCCGTCACCACTCGAGCCGATATTCCCCCTCCCCTGTAGCCGGCACCCCTTCCGGGGTGTCGGCTACAGCGGTTTCGGGAGTCGTGCGGTTGTCGGCTGTGCCGATGTCGGCCGTGCCGTGGTCGCGGGCGAGGCCGTCCACTCGAAACTCACCTGCGCACCCGCGTCACCGCGTGCTAACCTCCGCCCCTGGAATCGTGGCCCGTAGACAGGAGGTGAGACCCGTGAACGCAGTATCCGCGTTGGGCGCTCCCCCGCAGTCCACGATCGCGCGACTGACCTAGTCGCCACTGGGAGCGCCGAACAAGGCCATTCGCGAAAGGCGACTCCCATGAATACAACTCCTTCCTCAATCCCTCAACGTGCCGCGGGCGAGCGAGCGCTGGTCCTCGGTGGCGGCGGATCGACGGGCAACGCGTGGCTGATCGGCGTCGTCGCCGGCCTGTACGAGGCGGGGCTGGACGTCACCACCGCCGACCTGACCGTCGGGACCTCGGCCGGCTCGACAGCCGCCGCCCAGCTGGCCGGCGCAACGCCGACCGAACTACACGCCGCCATCCTGACCTCTGCTCCGCCGCACCGCACCGGTCCGGCTGGACCCGATCGAGGACGCGTTCCGGCCAGGCCGGCGTCGGACCACATGGAGAGAACGAGCAGGATCATCGCTTCCGCCACGGATCCGGCTGACATGCGCCGCAGAATCGGCGCGGCCGCACTCGACATGCCTGCGGCGTCGGATGGTTCACTGCAAGCGCAGTGGCGCGCGACCGTTGCCGCGCGACTGCCCGATGAGCGCTGGCCTCGGCGGCCGTTGCTCATCACGGCGGTCGATGCCGAGACCGGCGAACCGGCGGTGTTCGACCGCCTCAGCGGGGTGGATCTGGTGGATGCCGTCGCCGCCAGCTGTTCCAGTGGCTTCGCCTACAGGATCGGGGACCGTCGATACATCGACGGCGGCTACCGTTCCAACGCCGAGAACGCTGATCTGGCAGGCGGATACAAGCGGGTGCTGGTGCTCTCGCCCTTCGGCGGCCGGACACGGACGCCGTCGGAGTGGGGCCTGGACCTGGCGATACAGGTCGACGAACTACGTGCACACGGCAGCAGAGTCGAAACGATCTTCCCGGGCAGCGACTCCGAGTGCATGTTCGGCGCCAACGCCATGGATCTGTCGCTGCGTCCGCCCGCCGCGCGAGCTGGTTACGACCAAGGCAGAGCCTTGGCCGAGCAGCTCACCGCGTTCTGGAGCTGAACGCTCGCAGAACCGGCCCCGCCGATCGCGCAATCATCCTCCCGCGCGATCGGCGGCCCGTTCGTCGGGCGTCCTAGAGCCAGCGCGGCGGCAGTCGATCGGCTCCGGCCGTGAGCCCGACCGCCCCGCGACCCGACGCCCAGCGGACGACGGACGCGAGCGGTCCGGTGACCGTGGCGGTCACCGGCGCGTCCTCCTGCACGACGACCAACCGTCGTCCGCCGACCTCGAGGACCAGCCCCACACCCTCGCCCTTGCGCCGCCACGTCCCGACGATGTCGTCAAGCAGCGAGTCGAGCACCACGTCGGGGATGTCCTCGAAACGCCCGCCGTTGCCGAGGTCGACGGTGTGGATCCACACCTCACGGCTGCGCATCCACGCGGTCTCCGACGCCGGCACCATCCGACCCTGAGCGGTTCGCACCTCCGCGTTCCACGCATCCCCGGGAAGGTTCCGCCACTTCGCGTCGAGCTGGGCTGCCGTCTGGGCGAACAGGTTTCGCAACGACCCGCTGCTGAGAGTGGCGCCCTCGTCGATCTCCCGGGCCCGCACCTCCCTCGACTCGTACATCGGTGTCTCGACGCCGGTCGCCGCCCAGTCCAGCAGTCGGCACAGCGCGGCGGCGTTGTAGCCGACGTGCGCCACCACGTGCCGCCGGGACCACCCGTCGAGCAGGCTCGCACCGTCGAACTCCGCGTCCGCCAGCGCGGCGAGCCGCTGCGCGAAGTACGCGGTTCCCTCCCGCGCGATGTCCAGCCGCTCGGCCAGGTCCAGATCGTTGAAGGCCACTGACGCTCCTACTCGACGACGGTCTCGTTGTGCACCGAGCCGAGTCCCTCGATGCTCACCTCGACCGTATCCCCGTCGGCGACGTGGCGTGCGGGCTTGCAACCCCGGGCCGTCAATCGTTCCAGGCGAGTGCTCGACGAGATCCCTGCGGCTTTCGTGTTCCTCAGCGTCTGCCCGACCGACTGTCAGGGCCGGCGCATCACGGTCTCGATGAGGTCGTAGCCCAGTTCGGGGTGGATCGCGCCGGTGCTGTCGAGTCCACCTTCGAACCACGACTGATCCGCTTCGGGGTGCGGGCCGACGACGCCCACCCGCCCCGACCCGTACGGCGCGACGAGTGCGGCCGGCTGCCCGCCCCCGTAGGTGGCGAGAAGGTCCACGGAAGCTCCGGGCTGGAGCCAGAAGGCCGGGCCGTCCTGGAAGTACACCGTCTTCGTTTCACCCCGCCATCGCACGTCGACGCGAGCGGGCGCGGTCGTCTTGACGGTCGCGTTGGAGGCGGTGATGTACTGCCATGTGTCGCCGGGCAACAGGCCGAACCCCGGTGTTGCTCCGGCCAGATAGCCACCAAGGCAGAATCCGAGGTAGTTCCCGCCGCCGGCAACCCACTGTCGAATGATGTCGGCGTACGGGCTCATCGCCGTCCACCCCTTCGAGAGGCTCGGTCCTCCCGGCTGCGCGTAGACCGCGGCCTCGGCGAGTGTGGCCGCCGTGATCTTCTTCTTCTCCTTGGGGCCGACGAACGCGGTCCGGAAGCCGCGCGGCGAATTCCGCAGCAGCGTCGCGACCGCCTCCGGACAGCCCGGAAGGGACGCCGGCCCGCGGTAGACGAGCGCCAAGGGAGCCGGCTCCGACGCCGATGCCGTGGTCGGGACCGCCGCCAGTGCGATGGCTGCGCCCGCACTCATCAGGAATCCTCGTCGATTCAGCATCCTCAGCACCCTCTCGCCCTCGCCCATCACGGACGCGTCCTAGTCGTTGGCAGCCGACGATCGGTGACTGCCATCACGATTTGACCAGATAAGGGGATGAATCGTCGGGTGAATCGAACGTCACCTCGTGGACATATCAGATACCCGCAGCGGCCACGCAGTATTGCCGTCGGCACACGCACAAATCGCATATCGGCGCCGTCGCAGGGGCGTCGATATGCGCCTGACCGGGCCGAACAATCGTTTGCTTCCCCAAACAAGCTGTCGTGCAGTGATTCTCGACACACGCCAACCGTGGGCGAAATGCGTGTTCTTCGTGCCGAATTCCGCCGCAATTGGCGCGGGTAACGTTCGGATCTCGGGTCCTGATCGAGTTGGTAACGACCGAACGCCCTGGTGGTTGCGCTCGCAGCCCGGGATATCCGATGAGGAGTGGGGATCGATGTACCGCATGGCCACCACGGAACCGGCTGGCACGCAGGCGCTGTCAGGAGTGGGGGCTCCCCGACGTCGCCTAAACAACGTCTTCGAGGACGCGTGCGACCGAACACCGTCCGCGATCGCGCTCGAGTGCGGCGCGGACCTGTTCACCTATGCAGAGCTCGACGCGCGCGCAAATCGACTGGCCCACATGCTGATCGACCACGGAATCGGTTTCGGCGCCCGCGTGGCCATCCTCTTGCAGCGCTCGCCGGAGACGTACATCGCACTGTTGGCGACGCTGAAGGCCGGCGCCGCATTCGTTCCCATCGACCCGGGTGCGCCGCGCGAACGCATCGACTACATCACCTCCAACGCCGATGTCGATCTCGTCCTGACCGGCGAGGAATTCGCCGAGACCCTCGCGCCACTCGAGCTCCCTCGAATCGAAATCGACTCCGCTGCAGCCCTTCTGCAGGGCTACCCCACCGAGCGTCCGCGCATCGACGTCGACGCCGCCGCGGACCCGACCGCCTACGTGATCTACACCTCGGGCTCGACGGGGAAGCCGAAGGGCGTCGAGATCATGCAGTCGAGCATCTGCAACTTCCTCGACGTCGTCCCCGACGTGTACGACGTGCGTCCGACGGATCGCGTCTACCAGGGCATGACGATCTCGTTCGACTTCTCGATCGAGGAGATCTGGCCCACCTGGGCGCGCGGCGCGGCCCTGGTCGCCGGACCGACCGACTCCGGCCGACTGGGCGCCGAACTCGCGGACTTCCTCGACGAGCACCGGATCACGGTGCTGTACTGCGTTCCCACGCTCCTGGCCACCCTCCCTCGTGACCTCCCCGCGCTGCGCAGCATTCTCGTGGGCGGGGAGGCCTGCCCCGGCGAACTGGTCGAACGTTGGAGTCGACCTGAGCGCCGCATCCTCAACACGTACGGCCCCACCGAGGCCACCGTCACCGCCACGTGGACCGAACTGCTGCCCGGCCGCCCCGTAACGATCGGCAGGCCACTGCCGACGTACTCGGTGATCATCCTGGACGAGCAGCGAACACCCGTCCCCGACGGAGAGGTCGGGGAGATCTGCATCGGCGGCCCCGGTCTCGCCCGCGGCTATGTCGGGCGACCGGAACAGACGGCGGATCGCTTCATCGATCACGCCGACGCCCCGGACGGCGGAAAGCTCTATCGCACCGGCGATCTCGGTCGCATCACCCCGGACGGCGAGATCGAGTACCTCGGCCGTGCGGACAGCGAGATCAAGATCCGCGGCCATCGCGTGGATCTCGGCGAGATCGAGAGCATCCTCCTCGAGGACGCCGAGATCGCGAGTGCCGTAGTGGCCCTGGCCGACGTGTCCGGCAGCCAGGAGTTGGCCGCGTACGTCGTCCTGCGTTCCGGTGCCGCACGCGCCGCACACATCGCCGAGGACGGCGGCGACGCCCTGATCCTACGACTCCTCGAGGCGCTCCATCTGCGCCTGCCCGAGTACATGGTCCCGGCGTTCGTCGACATCGTCGGCGAGCTGCCGACCATGCCCAGCGGCAAGGTCGACCGGTCGCGGCTGCCCGCGCCCGGACCGCGCCGAACCCTGCATGCGGCGGGACCCGTCGTCGCGCCGCAGACCGAGCGCGAGCACCGCATCCGCGCCGTGTGGGCGGCGACACTCGGGGTCGACGTCGACGCGCTGTCCGTAGAGGCCGACTTCTTCACCGATCTCGGCGGCCACTCGCTGGCGGCCGCGAAACTCGTTTCCGCGCTGCGGGAGTCGGAGGCAGACACCGTCAGCCTGCGTGACATCTACACGAATCCGACCGTGCGCAGCCTGGCCGCGGCGCTCGACGCGGAGCCGCAGTCCGACACCACCGCGGTCGTGCAAGCCCGGCCGACGCCCCTGTCGCACAGCGCTCTTCGCATCGCTCTCGCCGGCGCCGTCCAGGGGCTCTTCCTGCTCGGCATGCTGTTGGTCGTCACGCTGCCGGTCTCGATCGTCTACAGCATCCACGGCGGCCATCCGAACTTCACGATGCTCCGCGACCTGCTGATCGCGACCGTCCCGACGTATCTGGGTGTGCGATGGGTCCTGCCCGTGCTGTTGGTGCCCCCACTCTCGTGGCGCATCCGCCCGGGACGGTATCCGCTTTGGGGGGCAACGTATCTGCGGCTGTGGATGGTCGATCGGATGCTGGCGCTCTCCCCGGCGCCGGTGCTCGCGGGCTCGCCGTTGATGGTGCCGTTCCTGCGCGCGCTCGGCGCCCGCGTCGGGGGGGACGCGCAGATCGGCACCAGTTCGATCCCCTTCCCTGCGATGGTCCGGATCGGTGAGGGGGTGTCGGTCGGTTACAACACGGATCTGCAGTCCTGGCGCGTCGAGTCCGGTTGGATCGTCGTCGAGAGCATCGTCGTCGAGGATCATGCCTTCGTCGGCGCGAACTGTGTCCTCGAACCCGGCGCCCACATGGAATCCGGTGCGATGCTCGCGGACCAGTCGGTCCTCGACCAAGGGCGTCGGATTCCCGCCGGCGAACGCTGGGCCGGTTCTCCGCCGCTGCCCGTCACCGACCTCGAGCCTGCGGTCGAGGCGATGGCCGCGGCACCGGCGCCGCGCCGCTGGTCCTTCGGACTGCGTGCACTCGCGGTGCTGGGTCTCGTGACGCTCGAATTCATCGCTATCGCAACGCTGGTCCCCAGCCTCGTCCTCGTCTGGTACGTGCTGCTCGAGTGGGGAATGATCTGGGCCTTCTTCGCGACTCTCCTGTCGGGCTCGGTCTACGTCCTCAGCGTGTGCGCCGCGGTGGTGCTCGGCAAGAAGCTGATGCTGGACGCTCCTCCGGTAGGGATCCACAATGCGCGTTCGAACCTCGGTATCCGAAAGTGGATGACGGACAAGCTCTTCCTCATGAGCCTGACCTACACGGGCTCCCTGTACGCGACCCTGTACACGGGACCGTGGCTGCGCCTGCTCGGCGCCAAGGTCGGCCGCGGCGCCGAGGTGTCGACCGCCGCGCACATCGATCCCGACCTGCTCACGATCGGCGCCGAGAGCTTCGTCGCCGACATGGCGAGCGTCGGCGGTTCGTCGTTCTGCAACGGGTGGATCGCCTTCGATCGCACCACCGTCGGTGATCGCGCGTTCGTCGGCAACGCGGCTTTCGTCCCGGCCGGCACCCACACCGGCGATCGGTCCCTCGTCGGGGTCCTGACCGTGCCTGACCGGAACGGGGTCCCCGCCGACTCGTCGTGGCTGGGTTCGCCCGCCATCAACCTTCCCGCACGGCAGGACAGCGGAAGCTACGCCGAGTCGGATACTTTCCGGCCGAGTCGGTCGGTCGTCGCGCATCGCCTGTTCATCGAGTACTTTCGGATCACGCTGCCGGCCACGCTGATCGGTGTCAGCCTCTTCTTCTATCTGCTCGCACTGTCGCTCACGGCGCGGTCCGCAGGGATCTGGGTGACCATCCTCGTCGCGCCGCTGGTCGCGCTGGCCACCGCGATCGGCGTGGTGCTCTACGCCTCCGCCGTGAAGCGGAACATGGTGGGCACCTACCGACCGCGGGTGGAGCCGTTGTGGGCCAAGTTCGTTCGTCGGTCGGAGTTCGCCACCGGAATCTACGAGGCCGCTGCCGTGCCCGTGCTGCTCGATCAGCTCAAGGGCACTCCGTTCCTGCCGATCGCGCTGCGCGGTTTCGGGGCGGACATCGGTCGCCGCACGTGGATCGGAACCACGTACCTCACCGAGTTCGACCTCGTCCGGATCGGCGACGACGCCGCGATCGGTTCGAACTCGTCGATGCAGACGCACCTGTTCGAGGACCGTGTGATGAAGATGTCCGTCGTCACCGTCGACGGCGCGGCGACGGTGGGCACTCGCGCGATCGTCCTCTACGACGCGACGGTCGGCCCGGGCGCCGAACTGGGTCCGCTGTCCCTGCTCATGAAGGGCGAGGAACTGCCGGCGAACACACGGTGGCGCGGGATCCCGGCCGAGGCGGTCCGATGAGGAACGGCAGCCGCCCCCTGGCCCTCGTCTACCGGGGCGGAGCGACCCGGCCCGGGTGTGCCGAGTCCGTTGCGGACCTGTTGCGGGCGAGTCGCTGGGACTTCGACGTGCGCTACGTCGGCCCACGCGAGGCGCTTCCACTCACCGACGAGGTCCTCGCGCAGGCCACGTTGTACGCCCAGCCCGGCGGGGCGACCCTGAGTCCCGCGTGGCGGCGAATGCGTAAGCACAGCAAGCATGTCCGTCGGTTCGTGGCCGGCGGCGGACGCTACCTCGGGTTCTGCCTCGGCGGATACCTCGCGGGGGCCACCCCGGGTTTCGACCTGCTGCCGGGCGACACCGACCAGTACATCGTCACCGACCGCGCGACGGTCGATTCGACCCGGCCGACGCTCGTCGAGGTGGACTGGCGCGACGACCGCCGCAGCCTCTACTTCCAGGACGGCGCCACCTTCCACGTGCGACGCCAAACCCCGGACCTGGACGTGATCGCCACCTACCCGAACGGCGAAATCGCTGCCTTGGCAGTGCCTTTCGGCACCGGCAGGGTTGCGGTCGTCGGACCGCACCCCGAGGCCGACCGAGACTGGTTCGCCGACTCCGGCATCCGACCACCTGCCGACGACTCGCGGATCG
Source organism: Prescottella soli (assembly GCF_040024445.1). NCBI lineage: Bacteria > Bacillati > Actinomycetota > Actinomycetes > Mycobacteriales > Nocardiaceae > Rhodococcus > Rhodococcus (subgen. Prescottella) soli. The sequence goes on along the minus strand of NZ_CP157276.1, from coordinate 3,583,522 downwards.
CGGGACTCGAACTTATCGATGCGGTGATGAGCTGACATGAGAACCACACCTGATACGACGATCGACCGAAGTACACCCACCAGCGCGGCCACGAGCGCCCGCCGGCTGGTCGCGATCGACGCGGCGCGCGGCCTGGCCGTGCTCGGCATGATCGCCGTCCACTCCCTCATGGCCTACGACGCCGACGGCGACCCGACCTGGACGTTCAGCCTTGCCGCCGGGCGCGCGTCGGCGATCTTCGCGGTGCTCGCCGGCGTCGGCATCGCCTTCGTCTCCCGCCGCAAGCAGCAGAAGCCCGGCATCGACGCGACCGCCATCTCCTGGTCGCTCGCCGCCCGAGCGTTGATGATCGCGCTCATCGGACTCTCCCTCGGTTTCACCGACAGCGACTACGGCGTGGTGATCCTCGGCTACTACGCCGCGATGTTCCTCCTTGCGATCCCGCTGATCCGGCTGAGCACGCGTGCGCTCGTCTTCACCGCGGTCGCGCTCGCGATCTGCGCGCCGCTGCTCAGTCAGGCGCTGCGCCCGCACCTTCCCGAGGGGATCGACGCCCAGCTCTCGTTCGACGCGGCCCTGCACCAACCACTGAGCTTCGTGTCCGACGTCCTGTTCACCGGTGAGTTCCCCGCCGTCGTGTGGATGACATACGTGTGTGTCGGACTCGTCGTCGGCCGACTGGTACTCACCGCGTGGCAGACCGCGCTGGGGCTGGTCGCCACCGGCGTGGCACTCATGCTGACCTCCAAGATGGTGTCGTGGCTGATTCTGTACCCCTTCGGCGGCCTCGACCGGATCCGGTCCGCCGAAGCGCCCGACACCGACGGAATCGTCGACGAGTTCCTCGCGTTCGGCGGGGACGGGACGACCCCGACGAGCACGTGGTGGTGGCTCGGCGTCGACGGGCCGCACACGGGCACACCATTCGATCTGATGGCGACAGTCGGCAGCTCGCTGCTCGTCCTTGGCGCGATACTGCTCCTCGGCCACGTCACGGCACCCGTCTGGTCCACGATCATCCACGTCGTCCTCGCGCCACTCGCCGCGATCGGCAGCCTGTCACTGACCGTGTACGTCAGCCACATCCTGTTCGTGAACTCAGACTTCGACGTGTACGGCCCGGTCTCCGGATACGTCCGACAAGTCGTCTGCATCACGGCCCTGGCGCTCGTGTGGCGCGCGACCGCGGGCCGCGGACCGCTCGAGGGACTCGTCCGGTTCGTCACCATCCGTGTCGACCGGTTCGTGCGGCAGCACCACGACAAGCCGGCGGGGCGGCACGCCGCCTAGGACGCGTGTTCCGTGGGCTCCGAGTTCGTGGGCATGTCCGGCGCACGGGTCGCACCGGCCATCCTGAGTGCGATCTCGACGTACTTCCGGGCGACGACTTCCGGGCTGTGGACGCCCTCCGCGTGATACCAACGGGGAATCACTTGGCACATACCGAGAATCGCCCGGGTGGTCTCGGCGGGATCGTCCGCGTCGAAGTCTCCGGACGTATTTCCGTCGTGCACGATGTCGAGCACCAGGCCCTCGACGCCCTTGCGCACCGCGCGGTACCGCTCCCAGTTCTCGGGGCCCAGGTATCTCGCCTCGCCCTCGAGCGCCGCCAGCCGCGCACGGTTGGTCATCTGCAGCACGATCGTGAAGATCACGTTCGTCAACCGCTGAACCGGATCGCCGTCGCCCGCGTCGTTCGCAGCCAGTGCCCGCGAGCGCAGGTCACTGATGGAGAGTTCGAGGAGCGCGATGAGCAGCCCCTCCTTGCTCTGATGGTGGTAGTACAGCGAGGGGACGGTGACGCCGACTCGGCGGGCGATCTCCCGGACGGACGCGCCGTGGAAGCCCGACTCGTAGAACGCGTCGAGCGATGCCGACAGGATGGGGGTCAGGTCCAACGGCTCGACACTGCGCCAGTCGGTCGGATCGTCCGCCCCTTCGGTCACGTCTGTCGACAACTTGGTCACCTAACCCCCACACTTTTCACGCTTGCTGACGGTCCGAGACTACTCGGACTGGACACGACGTCCGGTCGACTCGGATACCACGGGACTGCGCTCCTCCGCACGCCGTCGTGGAGCGTCACTGCCCCAACCATTCCCGGAGCACCACGGCGCCGTCCGCGCCCACCGGTCGCGGCGGGGTCGGTGTCCCCGGCACGGTCCGCGAGAACCTCGGCGCCGGCGCGGCCTGCATGACGCCGCCCACCTCGAGGAGGCTGCCCCGGTCCCGGAGGTAGGAGCCCTCCTTCGCGACCTCGTCGAAGGACAGCACCGGCGTCACACACGCATCCGTACCGTCGAACACCGCCACCCAGTGATCGCGGCCCTCCGAGCCGAACACCTCGGCGAACCGCTCCCGCAGCGTCGGCCACCCCGACCGGTCGTGCTGATCCGGCAGGTCCGCATCCGCGAGGCCCAGGCCGTCGAGCAACGCCGCATAGAACTGCGGCTCGATCGCGCCGACCGCGACGGCCCGCCCGTCCGCACAGGCGTAGGTGTCGTAGAACGGCGCACCACCGTCGAGCAGATTCGTCCCCGCACTCGACGACCACTGCCCGAAACCACGCATCGCCCACATCATCTGGGACAGCACGCTCACCCCGTCGAGCATGTTCGCGTCGATCACCTGCCCGAGACCCGACCGCTGCCGCTCGAACAGGGCCGACAGGATGCCCACCAACAGGAACATCGAGCCGCCACCGAAATCACCCACCAGGTTCAACGGCGGCACCGGCCGCTCCCCCGGCCGCCCGATCGCGTTCAGCACGCCGGTCAGCGAAATGTAGTTGATGTCGTGGCCCGCCCGCGGGGCCATGGCCCCACTCTGCCCCCACCCCGTCATCCGGGCATAGACCAGCCCCGGATTGACCGCGGCACACTCATCGGGCCCGAGCCCGAGGCGCTCGGCAACCCCGGGCCGGTAACCCTCGATCAGCACATCGGCCTTCGCGACCAGGCGCAGCACCATCTCACGGTCGACACTGTTCTTCAGGTCCGCCGCCAACGAACGCCGGTTACGCAGCATGTGGTCCGGCTCGCCGTCCAATACGTCGACGGCACTCGAACTCGGCCGCTCGATACGAACGACATCGGCACCCAGGTCACCGAGGATCATCGCGGCATGCGGTCCCGGCCCGATACCGGCGAGCTCGATCACCCGCAGCCCGTCCAGAGGCCCGCTCACGCGACGCTCCCGAACCGCGCGGGACGCTTGTTCTGGAACGCGTCCACCCCCTCCGCGAAATCGGGTGCGGCCAACAACTCGAGCTGCCCGGCCCGCTCCCGCTCGAACGCCGCATCGAGCTGGCCGAGCGTCGCGTCGTTGATCGCCTCCTTCGTCCGACGGAAGGCATCGGCGGGGCCGGCGGCCAGCCGCCACGCAAGCGCCTCGACCTCGGCGTCGAATTCGTTGTCGGCGTACACCTTCGCGATGAGGCCGGCCCGCAGCGCCTCGGCGGCCCCGAGGCGCTCGGCCAACAGCGCCAACGCCATCGCACGCGCCCGCCCCACCGACGCCGCGACCAGCGCCGTGGCACCACCGTCCGGCATCAGACCGATCCTGGTGAAAGCCAACAAGAAATAACTGGATTCGGAGGCCACCGTCAGATCGCACGCCAACGCCAGCGACACACCCACTCCCGCGGCGGGACCCCGAACCGCCCCGATCACCGGCCGCGGAAACGAACGAATCTTGTCGGCCACCCGGTTGGCCGCATCGATCGTCGCGGCCGACGGCGCAGCGTAGAGATCCAGGCCAGCGAGGTCTGCCCCCGTACAGAACGCGCGCCCGGCACCCGACAGAACGGCGACCCGCACCTCGGGATCGACGGAGTGATCCTCGAACGCATCCGCAACAGCGTCCAGCGTCTCGACCCGGACCGCGTTCATGCTCGTAGGGCGGTCGATGGTGACGCGCAGGACACCGTCCTCGACGATGCTGACGACACCCGGTTCGAGGGTTGTCACAGTGAGCTCCTTCGGTTGCTCTAACGGATTCGCAGGTCCACTTCAGTAGTGCCGGAACAAGGCTCGGCCGGTCGCAGCGCAGCGCCGCCGACGCAGTCGACGGAGAGTCGCAATCCATACCAGGCGGGTTCCCCGTTCGACAGACAGGTCCGCCCGTTGACCACGCCTGCCAGCCATGGTAGCAATTTAGCGATCGTTAAGTAAGTAGGTACACCTCCAAAGGAGCCCCATGGCCGACGAGCCGATCGTCACCGAGCCCGCCGCCCTCTACGAGCGTCGAGGTGCCGTCGCGATCATCACCCTCAACCGTCCACGGGCGCTGAACGCCGTGAATGCGGCGCTGTCCACCGCGGTCGGCAATCTGCTCGAGCAGGCCGACGCCGACGACGCGGTGCGGGTCATCGTCCTCACCGGCGCGGGACGCGCCTTCTGCGCCGGCGCGGACCTCAAGGCGCTCGGCAGCGGCGCCTCCCTCGACGCCGAGGGCCACCCGGAGTGGGGCTTCGCCGGCTTCGTCCAGCACTGGGTGGGCAAGCCGACGATCGCCGCCGTCAACGGATTCGCCCTAGGCGGTGGCACCGAACTGGTCCTCGCCGCAGATCTGGCCGTGGTCGACGAACAGGCACAGCTGGGCCTGCCCGAGGTCAAGCGCGGACTGTTCGCCGCGGCCGGCGGTGTGATCCGCCTGCAGCAGCAGATCCCCCGCAAGGTCGCCCTCGAACTCGCACTCACCGGCGAACCCATCACCGCCGTCGACGGCCTCAAGCTCGGCCTCGTCAACCGCGTCGCACCCGCCGGGACCGCCCTCGAGGTCGCGCTCGAGCTCGCCGAGAGCATCGCCGCGAACGCACCCCTCTCCGTGCGTGAATCGAAGGCGATGATCCACCGCACCGCGGCCCTCTCGGACTGGGAACAGGACGTGTGGGAGCAGAACGCCAAGGCCATGGCGGTCGTCTTCACCAGCGAGGACGCCCAGGAAGGCCCGAAGGCGTTCGCCGAGAAGCGCCCGCCGGTCTGGGCCGGCCGCTGACCGTACGACATCGCCGCGGACGGCGGCACGAACCGTCCACCGCCACTCATCCGAAAGGAACACCCATGACGAAGGCTGTCATCGTCGATGCCGTCCGCCTCGCGTCCGGCAAGGGCAAGCCGGGCGGCGCCCTCTCCGGCACTCACCCCGTCGAGATGCTCGCGCAGGTGCTGCGCGCGCTCGTCGAGCGCAACGATCTCGATCCCGCGATGGTCGACGACGTCATCGGCGGCTGCGTCCAGCAGGTCGGCGAACAGGCCCTCAACATCTCCCGCACCGCCCTGCTCTCGGCCGGCTTCCCGGATTCGGTGCCCGCCACCACGATCGACCGCCAGTGTGGATCGAGCCAGCAGGCCGCGCACTTCGCCGCGCAGGGTGTCATGGCCGGCGCCTACGACATCGTCATCGCGTGCGGCGTCGAGTCGATGAGCCGGATCCCCATGGGCACGTCCCCCATCGGGCAGGACACGGCCGGCCCGGGCATCGCCGCCCGGTACCCGGAAGGGCTTATCCATCAGGGCATCTCGGCCGAGCTGATCGCCGCCAAGTGGAACCTCGACCGCGCAACCCTCGACGCATACTCGGCCGAGTCGCACCGCCGCGCGGCCGCCGCAGCCGAGTCCGGATTCTTCGACGCCGAGATCGTGCCGGTCACCGTCACCACCGGAGCGGGCGAGACGGTCGAGCACACCACGGACGAGACGGTCCGAGCCGCCACCACTGCCGACGGTCTGGCCACCCTGCGGTCCGCATTCCGCACCGACGCGTTCGCGCAGCGATTCCCCGAAGCCCAGTGGCACATCACCCCCGGCAACTCCTCGCCCTTCACCGACGGCGCCTCCGCAGTGCTGATCATGAGCGAGGACATGGCGAACAAGCTGGGGCTGACCCCCCGTGCCCGGTTCCACTCGTTCGCCGTCACCGGCGACGACCCGATGTTCATGCTCACGGCCCCCATCCCGGCCACCCACAAGGTCCTCGCCAAGGCGGGACTCGGCATCGACGACATCGACGCCTACGAGGTCAACGAGGCCTTCGCCCCCGTTCCGCTGATGTGGGCGCACGAGTTCGGTGCCGACCCCGCCAAGCTCAACCCCCGCGGCGGCGCGATCGCCCTCGGCCACGCCCTCGGTTCCTCCGGTACCCGCCTGCTCACCACGCTCGTCAACCATCTCGAGGCCACCGGCGGCCGCTACGGTCTGCAGACCATGTGCGAGGGTGCTGGCATGGCGAATGCCACCATCATCGAGCGAATCTGAATCACAAGCACATCCGGAAGGAACATCGCATGATCGTCAACGACAGCGTCGCACTCGTCACCGGCGGCGCGTCCGGCCTCGGCCTCGCCACCGTCAAGGCTCTCCACGAGCAGGGCGCCAGCGTCGTCATCCTCGACCTGCCCTCCTCGAACGGTGAGGCCGTCGCCAAGGAACTCGGCGACCGCGTCCGCTTCGCCGCCGGCGACGTCACCGACGAGGCCTCGGTCATCGCGGCCCTGGATCTCGCCGAGTCGCTCGGCCCGCTGCGGGTCACCGTCAACTGCGCCGGCATCGGCAACGCCATCAAGACCGTCGGCAAGCAGGGTGCCTTCCCGCTCGCCGACTTCAACCGCGTCATCAACATCAACCTCGTCGGCACGTTCAACGTGCTCCGTCTTGCGGCCGAACGCATCTCGAAGACCGAGCCGGTCGACGGCGAGCGCGGCGTGATCATCAACACCGCGTCCGTCGCGGCGTTCGACGGCCAGATCGGCCAGGCCGCCTACTCCGCGTCTAAGGGCGGCGTCGTCGGCATGACCCTGCCGATCGCCCGCGACCTCGCATCGCTGCTGATCCGCGTCGTCACGATCGCTCCGGGCCTGTTCAAGACCCCGCTGCTGGCCGGGCTGCCCGAGGCCGCGCAGGCGTCCCTCGGCCAGCAGGTCCCCCACCCGTCGCGTCTCGGCGACCCCGCCGAGTACGGCTCGCTCGCAGCGCACATCGTCTCCAACCCGATGCTCAACGGCGAGGTCATCCGCCTCGACGGCGCCATCCGCATGGCACCGCGCTGATCATCTCGGAGTGAGGGCGGGGTACGACCCGCTGTACCGCCATCACCCTGCGCGGGTCGGGTGCCATCCAGCACCCGACCCGCGCGACCATCGAGCCTGAAGTAGAGAAACCGATGCAACGTAAGCACTTCGAAGCCGACCACGAGGACTACCGCGCGACCGTCCGCGAGTTCCTCGCGCGCGAGATCGAACCCCACTACCCGAAGTGGGAGGAGGATCGACTCATCGATCGCTCCGCGTGGATTGCTGCCGGCCGGTCCGGCATCGTCGGACTCGGCATTCCCGAGGAGTGCGGCGGCGCCGGCGTGACCGACTATCGCTTCCGGCAGGTTGTGTTCGACGAGATCGCCCGGACTGGAACCACCTCATTCGGCGCCAGTCTGAGCGTGCACGACGACATCGTCGTCCCGTACATCGTGCACCTCGGCACCGACGAGCAGAAGGCGCGCTGGCTGCCTCGGATGGCGAGCGGTGAGCTGATCGGCGCGATCGCGATGACCGAACCCGGGGCCGGATCGGACCTGCAGGGTGTTCGGACCACCGCGGTCCGGGACGGCGACGAGTGGGTGATCAACGGCCAGAAGACGTTCATCACCAATGGAATCCACTCCGACCTCGTGATCGTCGTGTGCCGTACCGACCCCGACGCGGGGTCGAAGGGCTTCTCCCTCGTCGTCGTCGAGCGTGATACGCCCGGATTCAGCCGGGGGCGGAAGCTTCACAAGGTGGGACTCGCGGCGCAGGACACCGCCGAGCTGGTCTTCGAGGATGTGCGCGTGCCGGCCGAGAACCTACTCGGAACGGAGGGAAGAGGATTCATCCACCTGATGGAGAACCTTCCCCTCGAACGGATCTCTATCGCCGTGTCCGCCATCACCTCCGCCCGCGCGGCGTACGAGTGGACGAAGAACTACGCGTTCGAGCGAAAGGCGTTCGGAAAGCCGATCGGTGATCTGCAAAACACCCGATTCGCTCTCGCCGAGATGCGCACGGAGATCGAGGTCACCGAATCACACATCGACCGCGCCGTTCTCGCGCTGAATGCGGGCGAGCTCACTGCCGTGGACGCATCGATGAGCAAGTGGTGGGCGACCGAACTGCAGAAGCGTGTCGTGGACCGCTGCGTGCAGTTGCACGGCGGCTACGGCTACATGATGGAGTACCCGATCGGCCGCGCCTACGTCGACAGCCGGATCCAGACCATCTACGGCGGCACCACCGAGATCATGAAGGAGATCATCGGTCGGGACATCGCCTCCGAATTCCGCTGACGAACGCCGACAACATGTTTCCTACCACCGAGGAGCACAGATGGAATTGATCGCAGTCCTGGAATTGACCTTCAAGCCGGAATCCCTGGACTCCGCGCGTGAGGTGATGACGCGAGTGCTCGAGGAGACTCGGGCGTTCCCCGGCTGCCTCGGCGTGAAGTCGGTTGTCGACACCAAGAGCCCCCACGTCTGGCGCTTCGTCGAGACCTGGCAATCGGCCGAGCACGACGCCGCATATCGCAAGTTCCGAGCCGGCGAGGGCGCGATCACCGATCTCGGGCCGCTGCTCGCCGGCCCGCCCTCGCTGGTGACGGGAACCGTCGACCCGCACATCTGACGAGCGCAACAGATTCTCGAACGAACCGAGGTCTCCTGCCGTGTAGTGGATCCAACCGGATGTCACATCACGACAGGAGACCTTCGTCGTCGAGGCCGAGGGCGCCGATACACATCCGATCCAGCGTATCGAGGAGATTTTCCTCGTTCGCCTCGTCGCCCTGGACCAGCCACAGATACAAGGTGTGGTCGACCATCGCGGCCATGGCACGCGCAGCCATCACAGGATCGAGGGACTCTCGAACCTGGCCCTGTTCCTGCCAGCGGGCGATAGCCCGGGACGTCCGCTCGATCAGCTTTCGTCGGTGCTCGTGGCGGAGCGCGCGGAATTCGTTGTTGAACGTCGCCACCTGCTCCACGATCGCCATCAACTTCGCATTGCGCTGGTAGGCCTGATAGTACGAGCGGTTCGATGCAACCAGTCTCGCGGCCGGCGACAGGTCCGGGTCGAGGGGTTCACGCCGATGCACATCCTCGAACAGACGCGTGCTCAACTCCTCGAACACGTCTTCCTTGGACTCGAAGTACCGGTAGAACGTCCCGTACGAGACCCCCGCTTCCTGCGCGATCTGCTCGACCCGGGTATCGAGAAAGCCGACGTCCTCGAAGACCTTCCGGGCTGCGTCGAGCAGTCCATCGCGGGTCTTTCTGCCGCGCGCGGTCAATGCGGCGACGGGCGGCGTCGAGGATCCCGTGTTGGCCGATGACTTACTCACTCGGACGAGTCTCGCAACAACCTGACATGACTGTCAAGTCATGTCGGGTTGTTGCGCCGAACATGAGTGATCACACCAGCGTAGACCCGTCCCGCAAAGGTCCGATCCGATCCGGCTCAGCTCCGTGACGGGTCGAGCAGATGCCGGGGGTTCGCGACGCTCAGTCGGGCGAGCACCGCGGTCGACACAGCCCGACGGACACCGGCGTCGGCGTACGAAAGCGTCCCCACCCGAATTCGCTCGGCGAGATCGACTTCGGACGCGCAGCCCAGACCTGCGAGCAGATCCCGCAGATGGCCGGAACGGTCGTCGGCACCGAGTTCCCGCCCCGCGATGCCCAGCAGGTTGATGCAGATGCGCAGCAGGTATCGCTCCCGTTCGTGCGCATCGGTCAACGCGGGGGCCACCTCGTCACGCAGGGTGCCGGAGACCAGTTCCAGGATCTCCGGGAGGCTCGGTCGGTCGTGCAGCGACGGCGCCGCCGGCGCGGCATCCTGTGCCCGATCGATGTCGCCGAGCAGGCCGAGGATCAGGAGCAGGTCGTACTCCGACTCACACACCCGCCGTCCGATCGCGGCCAGCTCGATCGACCTCTCGGCGCCGCCGAGGTGCCGCTCGGCCTGGAACCGGCTCAGCACCAACCACCTCAGCGTTCCGAAGGTCTCCCACCAGTGCAGTTCGCTCTCCGACGGCCGAATACCCGTGGCGCGTGCATAGCCGTCGAGCAACTGGCCGCGGGTGCCGATCCCGGCGACCGGCGGCTCCGCACCGAACCGCCACGCACGCACGCAGAGCCAGCCGAGGTCCTCGATCGGATCACCCAGGTGAGCAAGTTCCCAGTCCAGCACCCCGCGGATACCGGTGCCGTCGACAAGCACGTTGCCGAGACGGAAGTCACCGTGCACCAACGCATCTGGACGCTTAGAGGGTCGGTGTTCACGGAGCCATCGAAGCCCGACCTCGACCGCGGGACGCGGTTCCTCCAAGCCCTGGTACACCGCCTCGATCGCATCCAACGGGTCGCCGGCGTCGAGCATCCCCAGAGTGTCGACGTCCGCCTGGTGGATCAGTCCGAGAACGTGACCCATGTCCTCGGCGAGATGCGCCCGCACCTCGTCGAGTTCGGGGTCCCGCTGCAGTTTCCGTGGGATCGACTCGCCGTCGACCTTGTCCATCAACAGAAACGGGGCGTCGATGCCCGGCGCCGTGTCGCCGGACGCGAGCAGGCCGGGCACCGGCACCCCGGCCGCGGAGGCGGCCCGCAGGCATGCCGCCTCCGCGCGCATCCGGTCGGCGTCGCCGTGCCCGGGCGGATCCCGGCGCAGCACGACCGCCAGCGACCGGCCGTCCGCGCTGTGAGCGTCGACCGCCCACACCTGACGGCTGGCCCCGCCGGTCAGCTGGCGGGGCTCGCCGACGGTCATCTCCGTGCCGGAGGCGTCGCTCAGAACGACGCGGATTCCGTCACCGAGGCTGCCGGGAACGTGTGTCACCGCCATGGTGCGGCACCCGGGTCGCGCAGCAGTCGGCGTGCGGTCGACATGCGATGCACCTCGTCCGGCCCGTCGTAGATGCGGGCGTAGCGGGCCTGCCGGTACATCCGTTCGAGCGGCGTGTCGGCGGTCAGCCCGAGCGCACCATGCACCTGGATCGCGCGGTCGACGACATCGTGCAGCATCCGGGCACCCCAGAACTTCACCAGACCGATCTGCACCCGCGCGTCCTCGCCCGAGTCCATCACACGCGCGGCATCGAGGGTCATCAGGCGGGCTGCGTGGATCTGCGCCGCGGACTCGGCGATGTACCGGTGGACCTCGCCCTTCTCGGCGAGCAGCGATCCGTGCACGTAGCGGGTGTTCGCGCGCTCGCACATCAACTCGTACGCGCGCTGCGCCTGACCGAGCCAGCGCATGCAGTGGAAGATCCGGCCGGGCCCGAGCCGGTCCTGGGCGACGACGAAGCCCTTGCCTCGTTCGCCGAGCAGGTTGGCGGACGGCACCCGGACGTCGGTGAGGCGAACCTCGTAGTGGTCGCTGGGGTCGTGTCCCATGGTCGGGATCGACCGGACGATGTCGAACCCGGGGGTGTCGGTCGGCACGATGATCGCACTGATCCGGGAGTGCCGCGGCGTCGACTCGGGCTCGGTGCGGGCGAAGACGGAGCAATACCCGGCATCCGCGACGCCCGTGGTGAACCACTTGCGCCCGTTGATGACCCAGGTGTCGCCGTCCAGTTCCGCGCGTGTCTCGATCAGAGTGGGATCGGAGCCCGCCGTGTCGGGTTCGGTCAGACCGACCGACGGCAGGAACTCCCCCGCGACGATCGGCGGAATCCACCGCCGCTTCTGTTCCTCGGTGCCGTGCCGGTGGAGCATCAGAGTGTCCTGCATGGACACCGAACCGACGGCCAGCTGCCCGAACTCGGACCGGCCGATGACCTCGTTGAGATGGACGAAGTCGAGGAACGGGACTCCGCCGCCACCCACATCCGCGGGATGGCCCAGTGCCCACAGACCCAGTTCCTTTGCCCGCGAGCACAGCTGGTCGAGCGCCTTGTGGGCGACCTCGTCCTCCTTCGCGAGGACGGGTTCCGCCGGGATCACCTCGTCGTCGATGAACGCGCGCATTCGCGCACACAGATCGGCGACGTGTCCTTCGGGATGGTTCACGGTCATGAATGCCTCCTGGTGGCTGCGGCGGCTTCGTGCAGGGCTCGGGTGGCGGCGGAGTCGACGTACTCGTCGATGCGGCAGATGCGCCCGTCCACGACGTGGACGAACAGGGCAGCCGGCACCTCCAGCGGGCCGTGTCCGGCGAGGGTGCCGCGGACGACGTGCTGCTGAACGAATCCGTCGGGCAGCAGGTGGCGGCGGATGTCCTCGTACCGGAAGTCCTCGAGAGTCCGGGAGAGCCAGCGCAGGGTGCGGAGGTTCTCCGTAACCGTCTGCTCCTGCCCGTCGTCGTTGTGCCAGATGCGCGCGTCCGGCGAATACAGTTCGGTGAGTGCCCCCTCGTCGCCGCCGCAGACGGCAGCAAAGAAGCGATCGGCGAGGTCATTCATGCGAAAAGGCTTCTCCTCAAGGCAGTTACACGTGGCCGACCATCCCCCAGCCGGAGCGGCCGCACTGTTGACAGACGACGTGGCCACGGATGAAACTATCCAAGAAGGTGACATGACTGTCAAGTCATGATTTGCCCCAGTCTCGGCACGCCGCTCCCCCGAAAGGACCGCAATGAAGGCCACCAATCCGAAGTTCGAGTTCGGCGGAATCAATCACCTCGCGCTCGTGTGCTCGGACATGCAGCGCACCATCGACTTCTACTCGGGAACCCTGGGTATGCCGCTCGTCAAGACACTCGATCTTCCCGGCAACCTCGGACAGCACTTCTTCTTCGACTGCGGAGGCGGGGACACACTGGCGTTCTTCTGGCTGGCGGACGCGCCGGACCCGGTTCCCGGAATCTCCGCCCCGGCGGGACTACCCGACCGGAGCGAGCTCGTCAGCGCGGTCGGCTCGATGAATCACGTCGCGTTCGCCGTCCCGCCGGAGAAGTTCGACGAGTACCGCAAGCGACTCAAGGCGGACGGGGTGCCGCTGAGCATCGTTCTCAACCACGACGACAGCCCGGAGGGCGCGTCGCGAGAGATCCATGCCGGCACCTTCGTCCGGTCCTTCTACTTCCAGGACCCGGACGGCATCCTCCTCGAATTTGCCTGCTGGACCCGCGAGTTCACCGAGGCCGACGTCTCACACGAACCGAAGGCCGCCGCCGACCGCCGCGTCCCCAGCGCCTCCTGACATCCCGAAAGGAACACCCATGCCCCGACTTCGTGAGGTCCCCCGCGCAGAAGTGACCGACGAGAAGATCCTCTTCTTCTACGACCGACTGTTCGGCCCCGACAAGGACCCCGCCGTCGACCACGGCACCATCCACGCCACCCCCGGCGACTGGTGGACGGTATTCGCCCAGTCCCCCGACGTGTTCCGCCACGCCGTGCGCGGATTCGCTCTCTACCGCAACGCCACCCTCGACCCCCTGCTGCGCGAACTCGGCCAGGCCCGCGCCGGGTATGCACGCGGCAGCCAGTTCGTCTTCTCTCAGCACTGCAAGCAGATGCGCTCCCTCGGCATGAGCGAGGAGAAGATCGCCGCCCTCCCCCACTGGCAGATCAGCGACCAGTTCACAGAACTCGAACGCGCCGTCCTGGCGTACACCGACGCCCTCGTCCATGACGGCGGCCGCGTGCCCGACGGGGTGTTCACCGTCCTCCAGACGAACCTGTCGGACAAGCAGATCATGGAACTGACGTACATCACCTGCATGTACGACATGCATGCCACGATCTGCCGCGCACTGCGACTCGAATTCGACGACCGGCCCGAGCCCGTCGAAGAAGTCCGCGTCCCTGAAGGCATCGTGGTCGCCGACCTCTCCGCCGACCTGTCAGGAGAATGACCACCCGTCTGCCGAACGCAGGTAACTCGTTCGCCGACTTGTCACTCGACCCGGGACCGCTTGGACGGGCCCCACGAAGGCAACCGCGCGCAGTAGCCGGTCGCTGAACGACCAAAGGTCTCCTGCCGTGACATCACCGACAGGAGACCTTTCGTCGTCTGTGCCCACGCGACTCGTGAAACAAACAGAGCCAGCGCAAGCAACGACGCAGACCGGGATCGAACGTCAGCTGGTCGCCTGGTTGGCGATGCCGGCCGACCGCAACGCGGCCCATTGGTTCTCGTCCACACCGGCCAGCGTGGCGAGGACCTCACGGGTGTGCTCACCGAGACCCGGCCCCGGCACGGGAGCCGCCGGCTGGGACCTGGAGAACTTGGGGACGACGCCGGCTGCGGGGACTGCCACACCGAACTGGTTGACCAGGCGCACCACCATGTCCCGCGCGGCGTAGTGCGGGTCGGCCAGCATGTCCGGGGCAGTGTAGATTCGCCCGGCCGGAACGCCGTTGTCCTCCATGGTCTTCAACAGCACATCGGAATTCAGCGTCGACGTCCAGGCGCCGATGATGGTGTCGATGTCGATCATGTTGTCGCCTCGCGGGCCGTGTTCGGCGAACCTCGGGTCGTCGGCGAGCTCGGGCCGGCCCATCGCGGTGCAGAGCCTACGGAAGACGTTGTCGGCGTTGGCCGCGATGATCACCTCGGCTCCATCGGACGTGGGATACACGTTCGACGGCGCAACTCGGGGTAGCACCGATCCGGTGCGTCCGCGGGTCACGCCCGCGATCTCGTGATCGGCCATCGTCGATTCCATCAGGGCCGCCACTGCCTCGTAGATCGCGACGTCCACCTCCTGGCCCCGGCCGCTCACCGACCGCTCGTGAACCGCGGCGAGCGTCCCGATCACGGCGAACAGGGCCGCCAGGGAATCTCCGAGGCTGATGCCTACGCGGGTGGGGGGAAGTTCGGGATTTCCCGTCGTATGCCGGATGCCGCCCATCGCCTCCCCGACGCTGCCGAAACCGGCATCCGTCGCGCGTGGCCCGTTCTGGCCGAACCCCGAGACGTGCACCAGGATGATGCGCGGGTTGATTGCCGAGAGGGCCGGGTAGTCGAGTTCCCACTTCGCAAGCGTGCCGGGCCTGAAGTTCTCGAGAACGATGTCGGCCTCGGCGACCAGCTTGCGAATCAGCTCCCGGCCGTCGGGCTGACGCAGGTCGATCGCGACCGACTTCTTGTTCCGCGCGATCGAGGGCCACCACAGGCTTTCGCCGTCGACCGTGACACCCCACCGCCGCATCGAGTCGCCGGAGCCGGGCGCCTCGATCTTCAGAACCTCAGCCCCGTAATCGCCCAGAAGCTGCCCCGCGAAGGGGCCGGCGATGAAACTCCCCAGTTCGAGCACGCGCAGGCCGCTGAGCGGACCATTAGATGTAGCCATGGAGAAATTGTACACAATCTTGCCCATATGAACGGCTAAAGGCGCGAAACACCCGATTCCTGCATACAAAGGAGGCCATCCTGTCGGGATAGGCTTGCCGTGAATCGACCCACATACGACGAAGAGGCACCGTGGCAACCACTCCGCAGGCACCGGGTCAGGTCGCCTACTCCCAGATCCGCCAGGCGATCGTCGAAGGACGCTACAAGCCCGGCCAGCGCCTGATCGAGCAACGGATCGCCGAGGAGTTCTCACTGTCCCGCACCCCCGTGCGAGAGGCCCTCCGACGACTCGAGGCCGAGGGCCTCGTGCTCAGCGAACCGAACCGGGGGGCCATCGTGCGCACCCTGTCGACGGCCGACGTGTCGGATCTGTACGGACTGCGCGCCCGGCTCGAGGCCTACGCCGCCGAACTGGCGGCCGAGCGCATCGACCCCGCCACCCGGGAGCTGCTCGACGCGGGGATCGACGCTTTCGCTCTCGCGCTGGCAGACACGACAGTGGACGCGGTCGATCGTGTTCGGGCCGTCGACACCGCGAACAGCCAGATCCACGGGGCGATCATGGCCGGCGCCAAGCACGAGCGGCTGAGCCGCTTGCTCGAACGCACCACCGACGTCCCGTTGGTCTTCCAAGCATTCCGCCAATACGATCGCGCCCAAACCGAGCGCTCACACCTGTTCCACCAGCTCATCCGCGATGCAATCGTCGCCGGGGACGGTCACCGAGCATCCGCGCTGATGCACGAGCACGTCCTCCAGGGTCGCGACGTGCTCCTCGCCCACCTCGCAGCAACCAGCAGCGGCGAGGTGGACGAACTGTTCGGCGTATCAGCCTGGGAAGCCGCCGGCACGGGCGAGCTGGCCGGGAACCGGAGCGCCGAGCACCCCACCGAGCCAGTCTGACGCCTCGATCAACTCGGGCAGCCGTGCACCCGAGGCGATACCACTGCGGTCGAGGAGATAGACCAGATCCTCGGTCGCGATGTTGCCGGTGGCGTCCGGCGCGAAGGGGCACCCGCCGATCCCACCGATCGAGGAGTCCAGCACCGTCACCCCCGCGTCGATGGCCGCGATCGCGTTCGCATAGCCGGTGTTGCGGGTGTTGTGGAAGTGGCAGCGCAACCGAGTTCCGGGTGCGGCCGCCGCGGTCCCCGCGACCAGCCGGGCGACCTGGGCGGGCACCCCGACCCCGATCGTGTCGGCCAGCGCGATCTCGCCCACCCCTAGCTCGGCCACCTGGCTGGCCAGGGCGAGGACCGCGGACTCGGGAACCTCCCCCTCGAACGGACAACCGAATGCGGTGGCGATGGTGACCGACACCCCGACGCCGGCGGCGCGCGCGTCATCGACGAGGTCTCGCACGGTCTGCACCGAGTCCGCGACCGACATGCGCTGGTTGCGCAGGCTGAAGGTCTCGGACGCCACGACGACGCAGTTGACCTCGTCCACGCCGGCAGCCACCGCACGATCGAAGCCACGACGATTGAGGACGAGTCCGCTGTAGGAGACGTCTGCGCGGCGCGGCACCCCCGCCATGACGGCCTCCGCGTCGGCCATCTGCGGAACCGCAGCAGGGTGAACGAAGCTGGTGGCCTCGATACGACGCAACCCTGACGCGATCGCGCGCTCGATCAGTGCGATCTTGTCTGCCGTCGAGACGTGCACCGCCTCGTTCTGCAGCCCGTCACGGGGGCTCACCTCGACGATCTCCACAGTCTCTCCTCCACTACTCGGCTACGGCGAACCGCGCGCCCATCCAGCAATATTGTATACAAACTAGACGATCATCGGTCGGCGCCGCGGGCGCATCCCCAGAGGAGAGCCACCACTTACCACGGAATCATTGCGGTCGGCGGCGAATGCCACCTCCACCGTGCGGCAACCGCTCCCCACGGCAGCCGGCGACCCCGGCAACAGCAAAAGCAACACAGGCAAGGATTCCCCGCCGCCGAACCGCGAGCACCTCTCCGTCGAACCGATGGTCAATATGCGCAGTGCTACAACACTATTGGTGGCCACCTTACGAAGGTGCGGGAACTTGCATCCACGGCTCAGCCAACGCCTTCGCGGTAGCGCGCCCGCAACCCTCCTCGTCAACGCCCGGGCAGCCCCGCGACACACCTCGACCGCCAGCCACGGACCGCGCCAAGGTTCGCCATTTCATACAATCGTTCAACCCTTGGCCCGGTTCATGCGGCTCACCCAGGACAGGCACTTGTGACCTGGGGCACTTTCAAGCTAGATTGTGTGCAATCCACGCCGTTCGGTCTCGTACTCATTGGAGCCCCACATGCTTTTCAGTGACCTTCTCCGGCGCAACGCCACTCGTTTCCCCCGCCGGACCGCGCTCGCAATGGACGATGGATCCGACGCACGGACGTACGCCGAGCTCTACCAACGTGCCCTGCGCCTGGCCAACGGCTTGAGCGGCCTTGCGGCCCCCGGTGACCGAGTAGCACTGCTGTCCGAGAACAACCTCGAGTACGTGGAGGCCTACTACGGCGTCCCGACCGCCGGAATGGTTCTGACCCTGCTCAACTTCCGGCTGCACCCCAAGGAGTGGGTCTGGATCCTGAACGACTCGGGGGCCCGCGTGCTGATGGTGGAGTCGAAGTACCTCGAGGCCATCGTCGACCATCGCTCCGAGCTCACGAGCGTCGAGCACATCATCGTGATCGGTGGGGAGGCCACGGGCTTCACGCCCTACGAGAACGTGCTGCGGTCCGCGTCGACGATCGCCCCGCAGCTGAGTATCAGCGACGACGACGACGCGTGGCTCCTGTACACCAGCGGAACGACGGGCAAGCCCAAGGGGGCTCGGCTGACCCATCGCAACCTCAACACCGCACTGATCCAGTCCGCAATCGAATACGAACCGAAGCCCGATACCTGCTTCCTCAACGCAATGCCCCTGTGCCACATCGCCGGCTACCTGACCCCGCTGCACCAGTTCCACGGCGGCTCGGTGCTGATGATGTCGGGCTGGGATCCCGAGCGGTGGATGCAGTTGGTGCAGGAGAACCGCGTGACCAGCGGTGGCTTCGCTCCGACCATGATGCAGATGCTGCTCGCGCACCCGAAGATCAACGACTACGACCTCACCAGCCTGGAGTGGATGGGCTACGGGGCATCGAAGATCCCTGCAGATGTGTTGCGCCACACCATCGATCGGTTCGGACCGGTCGTCTACGCCGGCATGGGAATGACCGAGCTCGGTGGCAACATGCTCACCCTCGACAAAGCGGCGCACGTTCGAGCGGCACACGGCGAGGAGCACCTGCTCGACGCCGTCGGCAAACCGATGTCGCTGGTCGATGTCCGCGTCGTCGATCCGCTCGGTGAGGACTGCGCGATCGGTGAGGTCGGTGAGATCGTCGTCCGGGGCGACCAGGTGACGAAGGGTTACCTCGGCAATCCCGAGGCGAACGCCCAAGCTTTCGAGGGCGGCTGGTTCCACACCGGGGACCTGGCACATCAGGACGAGGAGGGCTTCCTCTACATCGTCGATCGCGCCAAGGACATGATCATTTCCGGCGGGGAGAACGTGTACTCCAGCGAGGTCGAGAACGCCATCTACACCCACCCCGACGTCCTGGGCGCGGCCGTGATCGGAACGCCTGACGAGAAGTGGGGCGAGCTCGTCACCGCCGTCGTCGTCCGCAAGCCCGGTACCCAGCTGACCGCCGACGACGTTGTCAGCAGCTGCAGGTCGCAACTCGCCGCCTTCAAGCAGCCCCGCAAGGTCATCTTCATCGACGAGATGCCGCAGACCGTGAGCGGCAAGATCCGCAAGAACGTCCTGCGCGAGCAGTTCACAACCAACTGACACCACATCCGCTGGCGCACGAACCGAGGAGAAACCCGATGTCTTTCAACGTAGTCACCACGGGACTGAAGTTTCCCGAGGGGCCCGTAGCACTACCGAACGGCGACGTGCTGGTCGTCGAGATTCACCGCGGCACGCTCACACGGGTGACCGCCGACGGCACCACCACCGTGGTCGCGGAACTCGGCGGGGGCCCCAACGGCACCGCGATCGGTCCCGACGGTCGCGCATACATCGCCAACTGCGGAGGGATGAACGCGACGGAGGCATACGGCTACGTCTTCGCAGGCGGCACCCCCGAGGACTACACCGGCGGCAGCATTCAGGCCGTCGACCTCGAAACCGGCGAGGTCGAGACGCTCTACACCGAATGCGACGGCGTCGAGCTCCGCGGCCCCAACGACATCGTCTTCGACACGCACGGCGGCTTCTACTTCACCGACCACGGCAAGAGCAACGGCCTGACGAGCGATCAGGGCCGCGTCTACTACGGCGCCGGTGATGGCTCGTCCATCCGCCTGGTCGCCTCGGAAATGAATGGCCCCAACGGGATCGGCCTGTCCCCGGACGGCACACGCCTCTACGTCAGTGAAACCTACACGGCGCGCGTGTGGTGGTGGGAGGTCACCGGGCCGGGTGAGATCGCCGGCGGCCGTACTCTCGCCGGCTCCGGCGGTGGCAACTTCCTCTACGCATCTCCCGACTTCCGCTACTTCGACTCACTGGGCGTCGAGGCGAACGGCAACGTCTGCGTCGCATCACTGGCCACGCCCGGCATCTGCGTGATCAGCCCTGACGGCGAGTTGGTCGAATTCGTCAGCATCGACACCGACGGCGATCCCGGCATCACGAACATCTGCTGGGGCGGGCAGGACATGCGAACCGCGTACATCACCGCATCGAGCACCGGCAAACTGCTCCGATTCGACTGGCCCCGAGCCGGTCTGGTTCTCAACAACCAAGCGGCCCTGGTCTGATCGAGCCCCCCGAGCCGGAGAACTCGGCAAGCTGCGCGGTTCCGCTGGGCGTGCACACGGCGACCTGCCATGTGCACGCCCAATGCTCGCTGTCGGCTTGTCCGGCCGGGGCTTGTCAGTAGTGCTCGATGTGGGCCCGGATCGTTCCATCGACTCGCACCCAACCCTTCCCTCGCGCGTACGCCCGCATTGCCTGGAAGCCGGCCCGCCAATCGTCACCGGCACCATCCGCGTCGGCCAGTCGCGCGACCGCCGCAACAGTTATCCAGGCATGCTCATCGATCGTCTCCCCCACCCGTACAGCCTCGAGAGCCTTTCCAACTCCGACGATCTCGTAGTCGGCCGGTGCACACACCGCAAACTCGGTGAAGGTGTCCCGATCCTCCAACCGAACGGCACCGAACTCGTCTACCACGAATTGCATGACTGATCCTCGATCTCGAGTGCGCAGGGAAGGCAGAGACTCCCCGCTGAAGCTTGCCCGCGCCCGGAGGCTCTTGACCGCTGAGGCTGTGAGAGACGCGGCTCCAGAAGGGCCGGCCGGGGTCGCTACCTGCGGGACCCCAGAGCGAACCTGTTTCCAAACCCGACTCGAGAGCCTCAGCGCCATACCGTCTTTCGGATTCGCGACCTTCGCTCCGGGTCTTGACGCGACTCAAAACTGAAACTAACGTCACTTTTAGATATTTTGTGACTCGCGCCACCGGAGGGAACATCACATGGAACTGGGCGTCATGAGCCTCGGCGACCACCTGCCCAACCCGCACACAGGGATTCGCACTTCACAAGGCGAGCGACTGCGCTCCATCGTCGACAGCTCGGTGGAAGCCGAGAGCATGGGATTCGCCATGGTCGCGCTGGGAGAGCACCACTTCAACGACTACATCATCTCTTCACCGCAGCTCATGCTCGCCGCGATCGCCGAGCGGACGGAGAAGATCCGACTGGCTACCGCCGTAACCCTGCTGGCAACCTCGGATCCCGTTCGTGTGGCCGAAGATTTCGCGACGCTCGACCAGTTGTCCGGGGGTCGGGCCGAACTCGTCGTCGGACGCGGCATCAACCCTGAAACCTACGCGGCATTCGGCGGTCTGGACCCCAAGCAGGGCCACGCCATCATGGGCGAGAAGATCCAACTGCTGGCTCAGCTCTGGAACTCGAAGGAGCCCTTCAGCTGGTCCGGCGAGTTCCGCGGACCGCTCGAGAACGTGCAGCTCAAGCCCTCGCCGCTCGCGGGTGCGCCCCGCTTGTGGATGGGCACCGGCACTACCGAGGAGTCAGTCCGACGCACAGCCGCGCAGGGGCTACCCCTGATGCTGCCCAGCATCTTTGCCCGCATCGATACATGGGGCCCGCTCGTGGAGATCTACCGCGAGCTCATGGCGGAGCAGGGCAAGCAGCCGGTGGTCGGCTCCTGCAGCTACATTCACGTGGCACCTGCCAGCCAGACCGCACGCGAACAGTGGCGCCCCTACTTGACCGGGTACGTCACGTGGGCACGCCAACTGCTCGGCAACAAGTCCCCCGTGAACTACGAGGAACTGATCGAGGGAACGGCTATGTGCGGCAGCCCCGAAGAGGTTGTCGAGCGCATGAACACGTTCAAGGAGGTCATCGATCCCGACATGCACCTGGCGGTCTTCGACGTGGGCGGTCTCCCGCACGAGCTCCTCGTCGACAACATGCGGCTGTTCTCGGCCGAAGTGATGCCCAAGCTGTGAAATCGTCCTCGTCGGCGGTGTCGATACGATTGCCTGCAACACCGGGACCGGAGGAGAGCCGCGTGGCGCAGACGAAACGAACCGACCACCAACGGGTCGGGGCCAAGGGTCGTCAGACAGAACAGACGATCAAGGACGCGGCCCGCAAGGTCTTTGCACGCGACGGCTATCTCAATGCCAGGATCACCGACATCGCCGACGAGGCCGGGAAATCTCCGGCCACGCTGTACAACTACTTCGACAACAAGAAGGAGATCCTCGGCGCATTGCTGGAGGACTTCCTGGAATACGTACTCGACGAGGGGGACGATGCCGAACCCCTCGACGAGTACACGTCGGAATCACTGCGATCGGCTGTGGCGACTTTCTGGCGGGCATACACCGAATTCATTCCCGAGCTGGTCGGGGTCACCCACGCGGCTACTACGGACCCGGATTTCGTGCAGGTGTGGATGCAGATCCGAGAGGTCGGTGTCCGCAAGATCGGAGCCCGGATCAAGATTCTGCAAGCCGAGGGAGCAACCGATCCAAACCTGAACCCGTATGTTGCCGCGTCAGCGCTCTCCTCGATGCTCGAGCACAGCTGCTACCTGTGGCTGGGCACGAACGCGCAGGGTACGGGGCGGCCGGCATCGGACGACCAGGCGATCGACACGATCAGCTACCTGTGGTCGCATGCGCTCGGGATCACCGAACCACGGTCGGACGGACCGCGCCGAGCACGTACGTAGCGACCTCCGGCCGGCACAACGACGACGACCGCCGATCGACCCCGAAGCCCTCCAGGAGAGCGGGTCGACCGGGGGTCGTTCCGTCCGTTGGATGTACGACCATGTCCGAACTCGCCCCGCGCCTATCGGCGAGTTCCTGGGCTGCGCCATGAGAGCATCTCTGGCTGAACGGAATTCAACTATAGAGCCGATACAACGTCAGCTTTGGGCGTGGTTCAAATCCGATCGTCCGCTGAATCGTCATCGGAACTCTTTGCGCAGGAATGAGTTCGGGAATCCGGTCAGGCATCCGAGGGCCCCACCCTTCACGAGGAGGCTGGTTCGGTCAGCAGGTGCGCCACCACGGGCAGCGACGCGTCCGCGTCGCCGCGCTGGCCGCGCGAGGCGACCGGCGCCTGGGCCAGCGCACCCTCCGAGACCTCGAAGTCGTGCCGCCACTCGACGAACGTGCGGTGCTCCACCATCAACCAGCGTCCGTCGCGGCGCTCGAATCGGTCGAGGTAGCGGCCGCCTGCAATGCCCTCGTAGTCCTGCTCGCGGCCATCCCAGAAGGCGTCGGCGGGAGCCGTCGGCGGAACCCGGTGGTAGGCGGTGACATAGGTCTCGACCACAGCAGTGTCGCCGGCGAAGGAGAAGAGCATGTTGCCGATCTGGTGCTGGGTCCGCACCAGCGCGCCCATCGAGACGCGCGCACCGGCCACCATCTCCTGCCAGGTCTTCTCGGTGTCGATGAAGACGGTTCGCCCATCCTCGTGGAACACGCTGGGCATGAGGTCCCATCTGTTCCGGTCGACCGCGTGGCAGAACCGGGTAACCACGTCGGCGATCTCTGCCCTGTCGACCAGCCGTGCCGGGTCCACCCGGCCGGGTTCGCCGGTGCGCCAGGCCTCGATGACCGGCGCCGAGATGTCGGTGTCGCCCTGCCCGCGCGACTGCGACGGCGCGTTGGACAAGGCACCCTCGCGTACCGGTCGATGGTTGCGCCACTCCGTCAGCAGACGCCGGTCGGCGATCCGCCAGAGCCCGTCGCGGCGCTCGAAGCGGTCGATGTACCGCGCGCCGAGCATGACCTCGTACGCCTCCCCGGTGCCGCCGAACGACCCGCCCGGAGGTGCGTCCCGCGGGACCTGATGGAAGGCGGTCACATAGGTTTCGACGTGTGCGACGTCGCCGTCGAAGGCGATCTGGATGTTGCCGACCTGGTGGTGTGTCGGCCCGATCGGCTCGAGCAGGGCCGATCCCTGGGCCACGAACTCGCGCCAGTGACCGCCGAGCGCCGACGACAGCCGGCAGGTCGCATCCTCGTGGAACACCGAGTCCATGAGCCACCAGCGTCGACGGTCGGTTGCGTGGCAGTACCTGTGGATCACATCGGCGATCTCGGCTCGGGCCGCTATCGATTCGAGTGTGTACTCAGCGTGCATGTGCCGCTCACTCCTGCGTTTCGGCGGCCGCACTCGCCGGCAGTTCGCACGAAGCGGTGCCGTCGTCATTCAGCACACAGACGGGGCAATCTTCCTGATCCTCGCCGAACGCGAGGTCAGCAGCCTTCATCATCTCCACCAGGACGTGATGGCGATCCGACTTGGGCACGCGAGGATCACGCGCAGGCTGCAAGCCGAGCGCGACCATCGACTCGAGCTGCCGGTATCCGGCGGTGGTCGGGTCCACGATCGGGACGCTCGCGCGCGACGCGAGCACATCGGCGACAGGACTCATGCAGTTGCAGCCGAGAATGACCGACTCGGCGCCGTCCTGCACCGCAAGCTCGATCTCGGCGAGGATGCGCTCGATCATGTGTTCGCGCCCGGACCTCATCTGAGTGAGGAAGTTGTCCTCGTCTGCCAGTGTGCTCTGCTCGTCCGGAGTCGAGACGTAGCGCACCGAAATACATTGCTGTCCAACAGGGTTCTCACGGATGAGCCGCTCGTAGACGAAACGCATTGTCTCCGGCCAGATCGTGACGATGCTGAACCGGCCTCCGAGCGCCGCCGCCGCCAGCAGGCTCGCCTGCCCGCTACCGACGACCGGAATGTCGACGGCGGCACGCGCGGCCGCGAGACCGTAGTCCGGGACCCCACCGATCAGGACCCCGGCATATCCGTCGCGGCCGGCTCGAATGGCCGCTTCCGCGTAGGCCATATCGGAGAGAAGCAGGTCGGTCGCATCGGCGGGGGTGATTCGAATCTCGGTATCCACCACGTCGACGGCGAAGCCGGGCGTGATCAGGTGCTCGGGAACCCGAGTCCCCTCCCGCTGCGCGCCGCCCTTCAGTTCCAAATATGCGATCCGCTTGGTCAATTGATTCTCCTCGATTGCGAGAGTGAGCGCCGTCACTTCGTCGGAGGCTATCAGAAACCAGTTCTTTCGAGAAGAGAAATTCGGAGGTGCGCCTAGGGTGGGATCCGGGCGCGATGGCCGAAAACATCTACGCCATAGGTAGTCCGGAAGATTCAGCCGCGGCGAAGGCGTGCACCCCCATGTACGACGCGGAAGGCGGTCGGCCATACACTCTCGGCCGATCGCCTTCCGATGTGGGAATGAATTCTTCAGTGAGTAAGCAACTTTGGCGTGGACATCACGTCGAACTGCTCACGCAGCACTCAGTCTGCCGATCATCACTGCGCGGCTCGATAGACATCACCGTGCTCAACGCGCATAACCTTCTTGTCGAGCTTTCCAACGCTCGTGCGCGGAAGCTTGTCGACATACAGGACCGTGTCAGGGAGCTGCCACTTGGCGAAGGCACCTTCGAGCAGCGCGTGGATCTCGGCGAGCGCAACTTCCTCCCCGTCCGTGGTCACCATGATCACGACCGGACGTTCCTGCCATTTCGGATGCTCGACACCGATCACGGCCGCCTCCGCCACCCGAGGATGGGCAATGATCGCGTTTTCCATGTCGATCGACGAAATCCATTCGCCACCACTCTTGATGACATCCTTGAGCCGGTCCGCGAGCTTGAGGTAGCCGTTCTCATCGATGGTCCCGATGTCGCCGCTTCGCCAGTAGCCGTCGAGGAACCTGTCGGCGTCGTCATCGAGCTTGTGGTACCGCGCGGTGATCCAGGGTCCCCGCAGCAGGACCTCACCCTTACTGGTGCCGTCGTGCGGCAGGTCGTTGCCCTCCGGATCCACGATCCGCACATCGACACCGCCCGCGGGAAGACCCTGGTAACGCTTGATGTTCCACCACTCGTCCTCCGTCACCTTGCCCTGCAAGGTCACCTTGCGGCCGTAGTTGACGAACGCCATCGGCGCGGTCTCGGTGGCCCCGTACGCATGGATGAAGTCGGCACCGGTCGAGTAGTGGAACCCACGCATGAGCGAGAGCGCGGGCTCGGTGGCGCCGGACAACAGCCGGGTACGGCTGAAGTCCGGTTTGACGTCGAGCGTCTCGATGTAGTCGAGCATCGGCTGGAAGATCGCGGGGGCGCCGTTCGCGACCGTCACGTTCTCGGCGATCATCACGTCCGCCAGCATGTCGGTGTCGCCTGCCGAATAGCGCCCGGGCAGAACGATCTTGGCCGCGACGAAGACGGCCGACTGCGGCAGACCCCAGGACTGGCTGTGGAACATCGGCGTGATCAGCATGACCGCGTCGGCGGCGCTCATCGCATAGGACGAGGCCTGCGTCAGGGTGTGCAGGTAGATCGCTCGATGCGAGTAGTACACGCCCTTCGGCCGGCCGGTGGTGCCGGTCGTGTAGCACGCGCTGTAGGCGGAGCTCTCGTCGATCATCGGCCAGTCGATCTCCGGGGACGCCTTCGCCACCAGGTCCTCGAAATGGCGGACATTCGGCAACGTCGTGGTGATCTCCGAGAGAGGCTTGTCGGACATCACCACCCAGGTGACCTCCGGTGCAAACGGTGCCACCGATTCGGCGACGCTCAGCAGGCTTTCGTCGACCAGGACGACAGACGCACCGCCGTGCGTGGCGACGTAACCCACGTCCTCGGGCGCCAGGCGCAGATTCATCTGCAGCATCACCGCCCCGGTGCCCGGGATTGCCCAGTAGAGCTCGAAATGCCGCTTGCTGTTCCAGTCCAGGATCCCCACCACGTCGCCGGGTTTCACGCCCAGGTCGGCCAGGGCGTTGGCGATGCGCTTGATGCGCGCGTACGCGTCGGCGTAGGTGTAACGGTCCCATCCCCCGTCGCCGGTGCGATAGACGATCTCACGCTCCGGGTAGTTGCGAGCCGAGTGACGAATCAGCGTGGTCGTGTTGAGCTGGTACGAGTCGTCATTCGTCGACGGGTGTCCCTTGACAATCGCGGTCATTGCGCGCTCCTCGGATCCGGTTGTTCTACTGGTGCTGCTCGCCCCACCGGTAACGCCGGGGCCCTGACCACGATGCAGAAACGAATCGTTCTGCATTGCAGAACGTCTCTCTGACTCAGAGTTGCACGGGTCCACAACGCAAGTCAAGACGTGAAGGCCGAAAACTGAAGCCGCCCGGAGACTCTCAGTCACCCGACGCGAAGTGGAGAACCGCAGCGTCGCGCCGACGAATCGCCCGGCGGTGCATCGTCAGTCCCGCGAAGCCGAATCATCCACCGAGAGCGCGTGCACCATCGCAAGCGCAAGGCCCGTGTACTCCCGTGCGATCTCTTGCGGCGACGGGCTCATGCCCTGCCTGTACCAATCGGCCACGGCAACGCACATCGTGACGATCGCCGTGGCGGTCGACGACGCCGACACGGTTCCGGCCTGCCCCGCATCACGGCATGCCTCCACCGCCGCCTGAACAATCTCCCGAACCTTCTGTCTGGCCTGGATGTGCAGCGATCGGCCGGACTCGTCCAGCGACCGCAGTTCAGTGGACGCGAGAACCGCCGAGGACTGACGGTACGTATGGAAGAGGATCACGCACTCGACGAGATTCGCCAACCGTTCGGCTGGTGAATCTGCTTCGGCGTCTGCGGCCACGCATCGACTGATCAGCTCGGCCATCGCGCCTTGCAGCAATTCAGTGAGCAGAGCCTCCTTGCTCTCCACGTGGTAGTAGACGCCAGCCATCGACATGCCGCACCGGTCGGCGATCATCCTGACCGTGGCGGCGTGGTAGCCGACCTCCACGAAGACATCCAGCGCCGTTCGAAAGACCGGGTTGAGCTCCAGCGGCTCGAAGTCTCGCCAGTCATGGAACCGTGGGCCGGCAGGCACAGGCGGATGCAGATCCAGCGGCACCTCGAGCGCGGCCGAGAGAGCCCGCAAACGTTCCTGACCCGGCACGCTCTTGCCGTTCTCGAACTCGCTCAGCGACGACGGGCTCATGCCCACGAGTTGAGCCAGCTGACGGAGCCCGACCTCACGCTCGATACGCGCTGCGCGAATCCTGGCGCCCAGCCCCTCCGCACCGACCAGTTCCGCCCGCTCCACGAGCACCACGGTATCCCGCCCGACACACGATCACCCAGCTAGACGGCCACCATCCACAACGATGGCCTGTCCGGTCACGTAGGCCGCATCGTCGCTCGCGACGAAAAGAAGCCGTCTCGCGGCCGATCCCCGAGCCTGCACCCTTGACGATTACTGATCTGTCCTCAAACCGGTTACGAGCAGTCACTCCGACACCCTCTTCGACGTACCGACTCTGCAAAGCAGAAGCGATCTCTGATCGAGAGAATGCCATGGCGAGGGGATCGCCGTCAATAGCATGATCACCACTCGTTCGAAACTTAGCGATCGATAGGTCTTGACGAGCCGAACAGGCGGCAATACGGTCTTCATGACACATCCGAGCGATGCGTGTCACCGCACAAGGCGAATGCGGGCCGGCAGCCACGGAACCCGGAAGTGGGCCCGCCGGCGCGCCGGCGACCAACTTCTTCAGCTCGGACGACAACCTGCCCGAGCATGCAGCCCGGACCCGCAAGTTGCGTAGCGCCAACATCTCTCACCCCCTACACGAGCTCAGCGACGCCTACGGCGCCGAGTTAGGAGCACTCCGATGAGCGACATCCTCGAGTACGCAGACCAGTTCTTCAACGCCGTCTCGAGCGGTGACATCGACGCGGTGGCAGGCTTCTACCGCGACGACGTGACCGTCTGGCACAACTTCGACAACCTCGACCAGTCCCGAGAGGACAACCTCGCGACCCTCGCGGGGATCTCCGGCCGTTACGACGCCTTCAGCTACGAGGACATCCGACACACCGCCCTCGAGGACGGATTCCTCCGCCAGCACGTCATCAAGGCCACCATCGGGGAGAAGACCGTGAACGTCCCGGCGGTCCTGCGCGTGTACGTCGAGGGCGGCAAGATCCACCGTATCGAGGAGTACTTCGACCGCGGCCAGCTCAACGTCGTCTTCAGCTGATCCGACCCGCGCCAACACCCACCGAGTCCGATCGCTACCGGGGATCACCTCGGCGTTCGAACTTAGCGATCGATAGCTCTTGACTATCCGAACACCCGGACCTACCGTCGAGCCGAGCAGTCGGCGAGACGGGCACCACACAGCAAGGGGAATGTGACATGACGAACACGAATACGGAATTCGAGCTGGGTGGCGTGTGCCACCTGGCGCTGGTGTGCCAGGACATGGAGCGCACCGTCGACTTCTACACCAATGTCCTGGGCATGAAGCTGTCCATGACGCTCTCTCTGCCCGGTGGCGGCCAGCACTTCTTCTTCGACATGGGAGGCGGACAGTTCATCGCGTTCTTCTGGTTCGCCGACGCCGCCCCGCACGCCCCCGGCATCGCGGCTCCCGCGGCAATCCCCGGTATCGGCAAGGAAATTGCGTCGGCCCACGGCTCGATGAACCACGTCTCGTTCAAGATCCCGCTCGACAAGTTCGATGAGTACAAGGCCAAGCTCGAGGCCAAGGGCGTGCAGACGGGACCGATGCTCAACCACGACATGTCCGAGCGTGGAATCAGCCTCCAGGAGAGCGACTCCACGTTCGTGCGCTCGATCTACTTCTTCGACCCGGACGGCATCCTGCTCGAGTTCGCAGCGTGGACCCGCGAGCTGCGAGAGGACGACGTCAAGCACGCGCCCCGGACCGCGGACGGCGGCCTCGGCGCCCCCGTCGGAGCAGCCAAGTGAGCGAGATGCTCGAGCTCGCAGACAAGATGTTCACCGCTCTCGAGCGGGGCGAGATCGCCGTCCTCGACGAGATCTATCACTCGGACGTGACGATCTGGCACAACTGGGACAACGCCGAGCAGTCCCGTGAGGACAACCTTCGCATCCTGTCGGGCATCCCCACCCGGTACGACGACTTCGGGTACGAGGAGCCGCGCTGCACCGTCCTCGAGGGCGGCTTCCTGCGCCAGCACGTCATCCGGGCGACTATCGGGGACAAGACCGTGAACGTCCCCACGATCTTCCGGGTGTTCGTCGACGGCGGCAAGGTCCGCCGCATCGAGGAATACCTGGACGCCGGCGAACTCCGCAAGGTCTTCGCCTGAGAGGACGCGTGATCAAGAGAAACAGCCCCGCCGATCGATTCGATCGACGGGGCTGTTTCCGTGTCCCACCTTGCTGCACAGGACGATTCGTTCCGTCACGAGCTCACAGGAAGAACGCGGCAACCTCGTCCACCGCCTGGGTCAGCGCGGCGGCGATCTCCTCGCGGGTCTCGCTGGACATCCGACTCTTCGGCATGGAGACGTTCAACGTATAGAGCGCCCCGCCGTACTCGCCGAGGGAGACCGCCACCGACGCGACCTCGTCCTCGGACTCCTCGTCGCTGGTGGCGAACCCGACCCGGCGTACCTCCGCGAGCTGGCTCAGCAGCACCGACCGCTTGGTGATCGAGTGCGAGGTCAGGCCCGTCAACTTCTCCTTGGGGTAGAGCTCACGCACCCCACGATCGTCCAACGTGGCGAGCAGAGCCTTGCCCGACGACGTGCAGTGCGCGGGCATGGTCATGCCCATGCGGGACCCCACACGCACTGCCCGAGCACTCTCGACCGAGTCCACGAAGGTCACCGTGTTCCCGTCGAGACGGGCCAGGTGAACCGTCTCGCCGAGGCTGGCCGAGAGCCGCTCGAGCACCGGATGCACTCGCGCGCGAACGTCGGTCTGGCGCAGGACCGCGAATGCTATCGTCGTCAGCGCCGGGCCCGGCTCGTAAGCCCGCGAGCCCTCGACCTGACGGACGAAGCCGCGGTACTGGAGCATCGCCAGCAGTCGGTGCGCAGTCGACGAGGCCACCGAGAGATACTCGCTCACCTCGGTCAGCCGGATGCTCCGACGATCGCCCAGGAGCAGCAGGATCCGAAGCGCGTTGTCGACAGACTCGATCGGGTACTGCGGACGATTCGGCGGTGCATCTTCCTTTGCAGTCACGCACGTAGGGTAGCGGCAGGGGTGCGCAGCACGTTCTTGGTGACCTTGCCCGAGGCGTTTCGCGGCAGCGCATCGACCACCACGAGGTCGGTCGGCAGCTTGTAGCGGGCCAGCCTCTCCCCGGCCCAGGTGCGCAACTCCCCGATGGTCAGATCCGCCGCGCCCGGCTTCAGCGCGACCACCGCGACCGGCGTCTCGCCCCACGTCTCGTGGGCCCTGCCGATCACGGCAACCTCGGCGATGTCGGGGTGGCCGGCCAGGGCATTCTCGACCTCGGCGCAGTAGATGTTCTCCCCGCCGGAGATGATCATGTCCTTCGCGCGGTCCACCACATAGATGAATCCCTCGTCGTCCATCCGCACCAGGTCACCGGAGTGGAACCAACCACCGGCGAACGCCTGTGCCGTCGCCTCCGGGTTGTTCCAGTACCCGGTCATGAGCCCCTGGCCGCGGTAGACGATCTCCCCGACCTCGCCGGGCTTCACATCCACCATGTCCGCATCGACGATGCGGGCCCAGACCCCGGGCACCGGGCGCCCGACGGAGCCGAGCTTGCGGCGCGAGTCCTTGGCCTCGAGCACGCACGTCACCGGGGACATCTCGGTCTGCCCGAAGAGCGCGAGGCTCGACGCGCCCGGCAGCACCTCGCCCATCCTGCGGAGGAGCGTGTCGCTGGCCGGCGCGGCGCCCCAGGAGCTGACACGGAGCCGGGAGAGGTCGCGCGGCGCCCGCTCCTGCTCGTCGCAGACCGCCTGCCACTGGGTGGGCACGAGAAACGTCGACGTGACCCCCTCGCGCTCCACGACGTCGAGGAGCGCACCCGCGTCGAAGGAGGCGCTGGGCATGACGACCATCGTGGCGCCCATCAGGATCGCCGGCGCCACCAGGCCGAGGGTGCCGATGTGGAACAGCGGCGCCGCGCAGAGGCTGACCTCGTCGTACATCTCGAAGCGGAACGCCATCACGTTCGTCGCCGCCTGCGCGGCCAGATTGCGATGCGTCAGCACGGCACCCTTGGGTCGACCGGTGGTGCCGGAGGTGTACATGATCAGCGCAGGCTCCGACTCCTCGGTCGCGGCGATCGAGGCGCCCGAACCGGAGTGGGCGGTCAGGACGTCGTACGGCGTTGCGCCGTCGGCACTCTCGTCGGCCCCCACACCGACCTGCACGACCAGGACCTGGCCCTCGGCCGCCGCGGACGCCGCGATTCCAGTGGCGCTCGTCTGCTCGTCCACGAAGAGAACGACGGAACCGCTGTTGTCGAGCGTGAACGCCACCTCGCCGACGCTCAGCCGGAAGTTGATCGGCACGGCAATCGCGCCGAGGCGGTTCGCGGCAATCATGATCTCGAAGTACTCGGCCTGGTTGCCCATCAGCAACGCAATCCGGTCCCCGCGACCGACGCCACGCTCGGCGAGTGCGGCGGAGACGGCCACCACCCGATGCTGGAGCTCGCCCCAGGTGATCCGACGGTCGCCGAAGACGATCGCAGTCAGGTCACCGCGCTCGAACGCATGCCGGGCAACCTGGTTGACCCAGTGTTGCTGTCGAGCGAGTTCCAGCTCTTCCAGCTCGCTACTCATCGTCACCACGACTCTTTGGGGAATCGCGCCGCGATCCAATCGCACATCACCTCGGCGACTCTCTCGCGGGCGCCTGCAGGTTCCTCGAAATAGTGATCGCCGGGCAGGTCCTTGCGCGACTTGTCCTCGCTCGCGATGGCGTTGAACAGCGCATCCGCGTCGCTCGGGAACACTCCCGAGTCACCGTCGGGGTTGATGACGAACGCCGGCACGGTGATCTTCTCCATGTGCATTTCCGCGCGGCATTGAGATTCTTCGAGGCTCCACATGTGCAGCCAGTTCCGCAGCGTGCTCCCGGCGCCGATGCCACGGTCACCGCGGTTCGCCACGGCGGTCGGGCCGCGGTAGCACTCGCCCGCAGGCCGACTGCTCGGCTCCAGCGTCGGGTCGACCATGCGCGGGTCCGCCCAGGTACGCGGAACACCGAAGTGCCGGTCGTAGTAGCCGGCAGCGGTGACCCGGGCGAGCTCCTCCCGGGCCCAGGCGGTGATCCGATGGTTGCGGGCAACCTGCGCGGCGCGGTACCGCTCGATGAACTCCTCGGAGTACGGCGGACCGTTCATGGGGTTGAACAGGTCGAGTTCGGGGTCGGTCAGAGTCGGATCGTTCTCGTCGACGACGGCTGCGTCCAGCCACGCGGTCAGCACATCGGGCCGGCCACCGTGCGCGGCGAGCGAGATGTAGGCGTCACCGGCGATGAGTTCATCGATGCCCACTGCGGGTTCCATGTCGCGGGCGGGGCGGATGCACGGCTCGACGGCTTGCGCCTGGTAGGCCGCCATCAGCGAGCCGCCCCCCGAATTACCCAGCAGGATAACCTTGTCTACGCCCGCATGCTCCTTCAGCCAGCGCACGCCCACGCCGATGTCGACCAGGGCCTGGTCGAGGTTGAAGAGCTCCTCGTAACCGCGGTATCGGGTGTTCCAGCCCAGGAATCCAACGCCGCGCTCCGCCATGAACTCGGCAATGTAGTGCTCGGAGAAGTCGATCTGGTAGTGCGTGGCGATCAGCGCGATGCGCGGCTTCTTGCCGGCCGGCGTGTAGTAGATGCCCTGGCACGGGTAGCCCCCGGCCCCCGCGCGCTTCGCACCGGGGGACTCGCTGCTGACAAATTCCTTGTGGACGCTGGGGCTCGTTGCGCCGGTCATGGTTAGACAACCTCGTATTCATTGAGACTTGCGAACTTCTTCAGGTGGGTGAACATCAAATCGACCCGCTCGAGGACGATGGGGTCGATAAGTTGGCCTTGCTCGTCAAAGTGATTGGGGGCAAAGCTGAGAAGAATCTCGGGCCCCGGCAACACCGGGGACCGCGAGAAGACGAAGGTGTGGCGCAGCTCGAACTGGCTCCGAGCCGTACCGAGCCGACCTGGTGTCGCCCCCATCAGCGCGACGGGCTTGCGCTCGAGGACAGAGCTTCCCAAAGGCAGTGAGAGCCAGTCGAGTGCGTTCTTCAGCACGCCGGGCACGCCACCGTTGTATTCCGGCGTAGCGATGATCACGGCATCGGCGGCCGCGACTTCCGCACGCAGCGCGTGGACGCTCTCAGCCTCGTTACCGATGTGATCCTCGTTGAACAGCGGGATGTCGCCCAGCCGCTCCGTGATCCGCAGATCGACGTCGGCCGGTGCCAGCTTCGCCGCCGCTTCCAGGAGCTTGCGATTCCACGAGTCGCGGCGGAGGCTGCCGGCGATTCCACAGACGACAAAACGATCATTACTCATCATGCAGCTCCCAGATATGCCGCGACGACTGCCTCGTCGCGGATGACCTCGGCAGGCTTGCCGAGGGCGATTCGTTGACCGAAGTTGAGGACACAGACGCGATTCGAGATGCCCATGACCATCTTCATGTCGTGCTCGACGAGCAGGATGGCCACGCCCAGGTCCCGGTTCACCTGCACGATGGTCTCCGTCATCTCGGCCGTCTCGTCGTGGTTCATGCCCGCGACGGGCGTGTCGGCCAGCTGCTCGATCTGCATCAGAGCCGCGACCTCGCGCGCCTTCTCTTTCGCGGCCTTCTCCTCGCGCGCAGAGCGGCCCAGCCAGAGCCTGTTCTCCAAGGCCCCCGCGCCCATCGCGTTGTGTCGCGAGAGCAACAGGTTGTCCAGTACCGTCATGGCCGGGAAGACCTCCAAGTTCTGGAACGTATCGAGAAGCTCACGCCATCAATTGCTTTCACCCCGGCGAAGCTCAGGGAGAGGTCCCCGACCTCCAACGGTTCGGCGCGCGTCTCAGACATGCTGGATCGCCCCTTCGGTCTCGATTCCCGTGGCCTGCGCTGCAGGCGCAGGCTCGGCTGCGTCCAGCGCCAACGCACCGAGGTGGACTCCCGCGATTTCCGCGTCACCGCGCAGCTCGGCTCGTCGAGCAGGAGCACCTTGGGCTGGGACAGCATCGCCCGCCCGATCGCCAGCATCCGCTGCTCGCCGCCCGAGAGACGCGCCCTGCCCTCCTTGTTGCTGTCGACGATCACGTCACGGACATCCTCGACGATTTTCGGCGCCAAACCGAGGCAATCGCGAGGACCGGAACCGCTTTCCTCAACATCTCCAGCACGCCCCCTTCGAGTTGTGACCTGCCCCACAACGAAAACGTCGTCTCGAGCATTGAACCCGTATGCACGCCCCACGTCAAGAGCTTCACTAGCGATCGCTAAGTGAAAACTGCACTCGCTTGACCTGGGCCGATGAACACACGTTTCTCTACACAGAGAATCCTTCTGCCGAATGCCCAGGTCCGGGACGCGCGGGCAGACCGACCGCGTCAGCGGCGACACCGAACTGGATCCGGCGATCGGGCCGAGAAGAAATGACGGCAACGAAATCGGACGAATCGACCGCGCGCCGCCCGAGGCGTCTAATCGAGCCGGGACACCTCGTGGCGCCATGCGGCACCCACATTGAGACCGGCACCCAGGTTCGGCAAGTCCGCCAGATCCTCGGCCCCGATCGGCTTCAGCGTGCCGCCCGCCGAGACGATCGACAACGACAGCGACGCGATCACGTCGACAGAGATGGCGCGAAGCACGGCCTCCTGCACCGACGTACCGGTGGACGTGAGACCGTGGCCGCGCATGAGCACCACCGGCCGATCGCCGAGGGAATCGGCTACGTCGTCGCCCAGGGCAGGGTTGTGAATCAAAGCGGCCCTGGGGAATACGGGAACTCCTCCGTGCGCAAGCACGGCTCCCGGGATGTCGTAGGCCCCGACGATGGGCAAGATGGGCAACCCTGCAAGATCGGCGGCCACGACATTGTGGGGGTGCGCGTGCACCACGGACGTGACGTCCGGGCGGCGCATGAGAATCCTGCTGTGCAAAGGCAACTCGTACGGCACGGTGTAGCCGCCGTCGAGCTCACCCACTGCGCCCGGCCCGCCGGTCATGTCTACCAGGCGAATGTCCTCGGCAGTGGTGTGCAGCAGCCCGCGCTCCTGCGGCCCACGGCAGCGGATCAGCATCCGCGACTCGTCGATCTGGAAGCTGATGTGCCCGAGGATGCCCGGCGCTAGTTGACGCGCGGCCAGCACCCGGCAGCCCTGCGCCACCAGCTCCCTCAACTCGTCGAGCTCGCCCGGCCTCATGCCTTCACCGCCGCCGCGGAGAGCTGCGAGTGCACCTCGGCTGCCGGACCGCCCGCCGCAATGGTGCGCCTGAGCTGAACCGACGCCTTGGGCCAATTCACCGTCAACCCGCCGCTGGCTCGACCGTCGGCGTCCTGCCAGACCGCGGCCAACCGGAAGGGATCCGACTGCTCCACGACGGCCGGACTGCCCTCGAGATTCCGCGTGCCGAAAAGCTGGATCTTCCAATCGTACTGGTCACTCCAGACGTAGGCGACCGGGTCGTGCGAGAGTGTCGAGTCCGGATGAGCAATGTTGTGGGCCACACAATTTGCCTGCTCCACGGCGTTGGTCCAGTGCTCCACGCGAGCTGCCTTCTCCTGCCGCGGCTGGTACCACCGGGCGATGTCGCCGACGGCGAAGATGCGCTCGGCGCCGGCCACACGGCCGTACTCGTCGCACTCCACGCCGTCCTCCAACGCCAGGCCCGAGGACTCCAGCCAGCGCGTGTTCAGCACCGCGCCGATACCTACGACGACAGCATCCACGAGGATCTTCGTGCCGTCGGAGAGTTCGGCCCACAAGCCACCGTCCACCTGCTCGAGGCTGGACACCGTCGCACCGAAGCGCGTGTCCACGCCGTTCGCGCGGTGCAGTTGCGAGAAGCGCTGTCCCAGATCGTCTCCGACCACCCGCGCCATAGGCGTGGGAGCAGGGTCGACGATCGTGACCTCGATGCCCTGCTTGCGGGCGAGCGAGGCCACCTCCGCACCGATGAACCCGGCGCCGACGACCAGCAGTCTGTTCGCGCCCCGCAGGCTCGCGCGCAGCGCGCGGGCGTCCGCGATGGTGCGGAGCACGTGCACGTCGGGACCGGTCCACGGCGACGGCCGCGCGGCCGCGCCGGTGGCGATGACCAGCTCCTCGTAGTCGAGAACAACCCCGCCGTCCAGCACCACTTGCTTGGCCTGCGGCCGTAATTCGACTGCGGCCTTGCCCAATACAAGCTCGATGCCGAGCTCGCTCGCCTCGTCCGCGGTCAGCAGCGGCACATGCGAGTCGACGTCGAGCGAGGTCTTGGAAAGCGGGGGCTTGTCGTACGGCAGCTCGGACTCGGCCTCGACCACCGTCACCTTGCCGGCATAGCCCTCATTGCGCAGCGCGCGGGCCGTGCGGATGCCACCCACCGAGCCGCCGACGATGAGGACTCCGCCGCTCACTCGTCCTCCAACCACAGGGCGGCGGCCGGGCAGCTCTTCGCCGCGGTCTCGACCCGCTGGCGGTCCGACTCGTCGACCCGGGTCTTGAGCAGCACCACCAGACCATCGTCGTCCATGTCGTAGACGTCGTCCGCCGCGACCACGCAATTCGCGTAGCCCTGGCACAATTCGAGGTTCGCCTTGAGAATTGCCATGTGAGATTCTTCCTTCAGTAGGTCGCGCGTAACACGCGCCTTTAGACTTTGATTCCCATCCCGCCATCGGAGTGGACGACGCGGCCGGAGATGCCGCGCGACCGATCAGAGGCGAGGAATACGTAGCTCCACGCGTGGTCGAGGCCGTCGAGCGCGACGCCCAGCGGGTTGCGGCCCGCGAGCTCCTTCGCCCGGTCCGGGCCGTCGAGCCGGTTCTCCGTCAGGCCCAGCGTCGCGAGCCCGCTCAGGTCGGTGCCCAGGGTGCCGCCGGGGGCGACGCCGTTGACACGAATATCCGGCGCCAGCTCGTACCCGAGGGTGGTGACGAGCCCGCGCACCGCGAATTTCGATGCGACATACAGTGTTCCACCGCGGCCCGGGTAGTACGCCGACGTCGACTCGGTGAGCACGATGGAGCCACCGGACTCACGCAGCGCAGGCGTCGCGGCCTTGACGCTGTGCAAGTGCGACTTGACGTTGACGGCAAACATCTCGTCGAACGCCTGGTCCAGCATGTCGGCGTCGATGCTCTCGAGCTTGCGGTAGAAGTCGAAGACCCCGACGCAGTTCACCAGAATGTCCAGGCCGCCAAAGCGATCCACGACCGCAGCGACCGCAGCCTGGTTCGCGGCCGCCTTGGTGGCGTCACCCTGCACAACCTCGACCTCGGGGTGCTCTGCGGCGAGGGCATCACACTTGGCCGCGTCGAGCTCGAGCACACCGACGCTGGCACCCTCGGCGAGGAAGGCGTCCACCACGCCGCGCCCGATGCCGGAGCCGGCCCCGACGATGAGCGCACGCTTACCGTCGAGCCAGCCGGTCACGAGGCGTCCTCGGCGTCGATGAGCGACTGGAACGGCTTCCCGACCATCGCGGACAGCGTCGTCTCGTTCTGCCATGTCAGCGCTTCGAGCTCGAGAGCGTCGAGGGTGATCCACTGGCCGGTCTTCGGCGACTCGATGAGCAGCCGCACACCGTTGCGCGTGTGGACCTTCGAGATCCGCATGTCGGCGAACTCGTTCGCGATGACGATGGTCTCGCCGTCGCGCTGGTCCTGCAGGACCCCGAGCCGCGAGTTGGCCCGGGCCGCCGCGGCGGCGTCCTCGGCCTCACCCTCCCAGGCGAGCTTCACAGGAACACCGCCAGGTTCTGCATACGCAGCACGGACTCGTCGGCGGCGATGTGCCGACGGGCGAGCCGCCAGACGCCGTCCTCGAGCCGGAGCAGGTCGACGCGACCGACCGAGAGCAGCGAGGGCTCCAGCACGTCGCCGCGGCTGCGGAACAGCAGGACGGCCGACTCCACCACGAGCTCGTCGTCGTTCTCCGTCGCGAAGGTGCGGACGTTGGACAGGTGGTGGCGCAGGCGCGAGGGGGGATCCTCGGCCCAGGCGTGGCCGGTGTCGAAGCGCGCGACGCGGCGGCTCAGTGAGTACTTGTCCTCGTCGAAGTGGGCCATGTCCTTGGCCGTGTCGTAGCCGGTGCCCAGCGCCGTGGTGACGCGGATCGGCATGAAGTAGTGGATGTCCTCGGCGAGGGTGTCCAACCAGGCGTCGTAGTCCTGCTGGTCCAGGAGGTAGGACTCCTCGACCAGCCAGCGATGCGCCGTCAGGTGCCGCGGATCGTCGAACGCCAGCGAGGCGCCCACGGCCGTCGTCTTCGACGCGGCCTGGCCCAGCGGGGAGCTGGCGGAGTCGATGGGGATGTAGGTGCTCATGGTTACGCCTCCGACTTCTCGCTGCTGCACTGCGCCGCGGTCTCGCTGCTGCACTCGCCGTCGACCTGCGGGGCGCCGACGTGGATGTTGGCCGGCACGGGCGCCGGCTTCTCGAGGTAGTCGGCCCACTCGTTGAGCAGGTGACGCTGGTTGTACTCGCCGTAGCCGACATGCGCGACGCCGGGACCACAGAACTCGTCCTCGGTCAGGGGCGCGACGACGGGGCTGTCGTCGTGCAGCATGCCCATGCGGCCGTTGAGCAGCAGGCGGCGGGCCATGGAGCCGCCGGCAGTGTTGGTCAGCGAGACCCAGTTCTCGACGTCGTCCTGCTCGAACATGCCGCTGGAGCCGAAGCACATCAGGTACGCCTTGTAGGAGAGCTTCTTGAACTCCTCAGGAGCTTCCTTGTCGACGACGAACCAGGACAGAACCTCGGTCTCGTCGGCGCTGATCGGCTGCCACTGGCGGATCGAGATGAAGGGCAGGACATCGTCGCCCTCGGCGACCTTCGGCCAGTTGTGGACCAGGCTGATGTTCGGGAAGACCGAGGCAGCCGAGATCATGAAGCCGTCGCGTCCGATGACGTCGATCTGCTCCTGGGACCACTGCTCCTTCATCCGCTCGACCATCTCGTCGGGATAGCCGACGTAGTTCATCTTCTCTTCGAAGGTGCCCGGGGGGAGCTTGTACGTGGTGCCGCCGCCCTTGCCGGCCCAGTACGTGTTGCCGTCCTTGCGCTTCTCCGCCTTCGGCTCACGGAACAGGCCGATCTCCACGACGCTCGTGTGCGTCTGCGGCGTGTGGTACATGTCGCCGGCGAAGTTCTCGGCACCGATCTTCCAGTTGGCCTTGACCCGCCAACGCTGCGGTCCGCGAACCTCGACGCCGCTGGCGCTCTGCTTGGTGTAGTAATCCAGGTAGAACTTGAAGTCGCCGAGGAAATCCTCGAGCGGCTCGGCGTCCGGGTCCATCGACACGAAGATCAGACCGTTGTAGATGCCCAGCTTCGGGGCGGGCAGCAGTCGCTGACCCTTACGCGCGAAGCCTTCCTCGCCGCCGTAGGCCTCCTTGTGGAACGGCATGCCGACGATGCGGCCGTCGTTCTTGTACGACCAACCGTGGTACGGGCAGCGGAAGTGTGAGGCGTTGCCCTGCTCGGCGCGGCAGACCTGCATGCCGCGGTGCAGGCACATGTTGAACATCGCGTGGATCTCGCCGGACTGGTCACGGCTGACGATGAACGAGTTGTCCATGACACGGCGCACGACGTAGTCGCCGATCTGCGGCAGCTCCGACTCGTGGGCGACGAACATCCACGCCCGACTGAACAAGCGTTCCTTCTCGGCCTCGAAGACCTCGGAATCGTTGTAGATGTGTGCAGGGAGCATGCCCCGCCGGACGTTGGCGAGGACGTCGGCCGCGTCACGCATGGGACCTCACTTCAAAGGGTTCGATGTTTCTGTATTACAGAAAGAGATTCTGCATGGCGATGTTGGGTGAGTCAACCACTTCTCGGCGGCGAGCCGTGAGCGCCGGAACGGAAAGGGGTCCCGGACCGTCGGGACGTGCAGAAACACAACGACCTCCGGTCGTCCGCGAAATGGTTCGCGGACGACCGGAGGTCGTCAGGCATTCAGCCGATCGGAGTCCGTGCAGGCAAAGACGATTGCCGAAGAACCCCCCAGGCAACCGACTGCGTCAACGCCGCCCCGGGTCCGCGCGCAGCCTCGCGCCGACCGGGGACGGAATCACTTGGCCAGCAGGCCCTTCGCGATGTGGGTCACCTGGATCTCGTTGGAGCCGGCGTAGATCATGAGCGACTTGGCGTCACGCGCGAGCTGCTCCACCTTGTACTCGGCCATGTAGCCGTTGCCGCCGAACAGCTGGACGGCCTCCATCGCGACCTCGGTCGCGGCACGCGACGAGTACAGCTTCATCGCCGACGCCTCGGCGAGCGTGACCTTGTTGCCGGCGGCGGTGCGCTCGATCGCGTTGAACACCATGTTCTGCACGTTGAGGCGCGCGACCTCCATCTCGGCCAGCTTGAGCTGGATGAGCTGGAACTGGGCGATCTCCTTGCCCCACAGCTTGCGGTTCTTGGCGTAGTCGATGCACAGCCGCTGGCACTCGTTGATGATGCCGAGGGCGAGCGACGCGATGCCGATGCGCTCGGCCGCGAACGACTCCTTCGCGCTCTCCTTGCCGTCACCCTTGGCCGGGTTCTCGGTCTCGCCGAGCAGCCGGTCCTTGGTGATGCGCACGTTGTCGAAGAAGAGCTCACCGGTGGGCGAGGAGTTCATGCCCATCTTCTTGAACGGCGCGCTCTGGGTGAAGCCCTCCATGCCCTTGTCGAGGACGAAACCGAGCACCTTGCGGTCGCGGCGGTCGACCGACGGATCGCCCTCGTCGAGCTTGGCGTAGACGATCGTGACGTCGGCGTAGGGGCCATTGGTGATGAACGTCTTCTGCCCGTTGAGGATGTAGTCCTCCCCGTCGCGGCGGACGTAGGACTTCATGCCGCCGAAGGCGTCCGAGCCGGAGTCGGGCTCGGTGATGGCCCAGGCGCCCACCTTCTCCATCGTGACCAGCCCGGGCATCCAGCGCTTCTTCTGCGCCAGCGTGCCGCGGCTGCGCAGGGTGCCGACGGTCAGGCCCAGGCTCACACCCATCGACGCGACCAGACCCAGGCTCACGCCCGCGAGCTCGCTGTTCAGGATGACGCCCATGCTGCCGGCGCCACTGAAGCCGCCGGACTTCTCGCCCGACTCGGGGAGCGTCTCGCCGCGCTCCTTGGCCTCCTCCTTCGCGAAGGCCTTCTCCAGGGCCTCGCTGGCCATCTCGTCCATACCGAAGGTGGCGTACATCTTGCGGATGATCTCGAACGGGGGAAGCTCACCGCTCTCGAGCTTGTCGACGTGCGGCTTGATCTCCTTGTCGATGAAGCCGCGAAGGGCATCGCGGAACATCAGGTCGGTGTCGGACCACTCGTACATGTCGTGAACTCCAGTCGGTGCGATCGAGGTGGCGGCCAGCGGAACAGGCCGGGCGGCCGCGTGGCGACCATCACATCCACACATATAGAACGCGTTCTCATTTGTCCACTCCGGGCGACTCGATCACATTTAGTTAGTGCACGACTTAATCGTGTATGATTCATTTCCATGACCGCGACCACCGCAGATCAGGACATCGACTGGGGCGACGCCGACCCCCTGGCCCTCGACCGCCAGGTGTGCTTCGCACTCGCGGTGGCCAACCGCGCGGTCCTTGCGGTCTACCGCCCTCTCCTCGAGCCCATGGGACTGACGCACCCGCAGTACCTCGTGATGCTCGCGCTGTGGGGGGACGCGCCGATGTCGGTGAAGGAGATCGGGCAGGCCCTCCAACTCGACTCGCCCACCCTGTCGCCGCTCCTCAAGCGACTCGAGTCGAGCGGGCTGATCACCCGAACCCGGAGCAGTTCCGACGAACGCCAGTTGATCGTCGAGCTGACCGACGCCGGAAAGGCCCTGCGCACCCAGGCCGAACGCATTCCCGGTGCCGTCGTCCAGCGCCTCGGCGTCAGCCTCGCCGAGCTCGAAGAACTCCACGCCGTCCTCACCCGCGTCAACGCCGCCGCCCTGCGCGCCGGCGCCCTGCACGAGTGAACCGCCCCTCCAGACAGGTACAGGTATCCAGGACATGACCAGCAACAAGAAAGTCCACCGCCGCCCCAATCCCCTGCAGTGGATCGGGTACTCCTGCGGCCGCAAGCTCCCCGACTCGATGCAGGACTGGGTCCGCAACGACCTCGTCGGCGACTGGGCGGTGCCCCGGCACATGATCCGCAGCATGGTGCCATTCCTTCCCATCTTCGCCGCGTTCTTCCTGTTCCCCGGCCCGCTGTGGCTGCGCGGCTCGATGGTCCTCCTGGGTGTGTTCCTCGCGCTGTTCTTCGCGGCCGCCTACATGGAGCAGAACCGGCGCCGCCGGCTCGAGAAGCACGGACTGTCGCCGGACCTCGAGAACCCGAAGAAGGTGGCCCGCTACAACGCCGAGAAGGCCGCGTACGAGAAGGCGCACCCGCACACGATCTAGGACGGTCGGATCACTGGGCCCCGCCCGGCTCCCAGCCCCGGGCCCGGCGCGCGTCCAGTGCCGAACCGAGCGTCATGATGCCCTCGTAGCGGCTCGGATCGACGCCCGCAAGATCGCGGATCCGACCGAGTCGGTTGTTCACCGTGTTGGGGTGGACGTCGAGTGCTCGCGCCGTCCGCCCGCGGTCGAGGTCGTGATGCAGGTACGCGTCGAGGGTCTCGACCAGTTCCGGATGCGGATCGAGCGGCAGCAACCAGTCGGCCAGGTACTGCCGGCCCTCCGTCGGCCGGGACAACTGGAACGGCAACGCCAGATCCTTGAGCTGATACACCGCGGGTTCACGGCCGAGCCGACGCGCCAGCACCAGCAGCTCGCCGGCGAGCCGTTCCGAATCCGCGATTCGAGCACGGGTGACCGGTTCCGTCACGGCCGCGGTCACCGGCGCGTCGACCGCGGCCGAGAACGACTCGACCAGGACCACCGCGCGGCGATACCAGTCGATGTCGCCACCGACCTTGTGCGGCACCAACAGGGTGCCGCCGTCCTGCTCGAGTACGCCCAGGACCGGCGGTGGACCCTGCCGTTCGAGAACTCGCGCCATCCGAGCCTGCGCCGACCATTGCGAGGCCGGATCACGTTGCGTGTCAACATAAGACAGCGCGAGGACCGAGTACTCGTCGGCCAGCTCGATACCGCACCAGCGCGCGGTCGGGTCGGCATCCTGCCCGGCCATCAACAGCCGCGCCAGCAACTCCTTGGACGGCTTCTCGTCCCCGTCCAGCGCCACCCGCTCGCTCTCGTAGGATTCGACCACCGCGCTCGTGATGGTCTCCTGCAGCCGTAGGACGGCCGAGGCGATCTCCACCACCCCGGCGGCGCGCTCGCCCGCCGCGGCCGCGCGACATTCGTCGTGGAGCGTGCGGCCGAATCGATGCCAGTTGTGGAGCACCGCAGTCAAAGACG
The DNA here is from genome assembly GCF_040024445.1 of Prescottella soli. Taxonomy (NCBI): domain Bacteria; kingdom Bacillati; phylum Actinomycetota; class Actinomycetes; order Mycobacteriales; family Nocardiaceae; genus Rhodococcus; species Rhodococcus (subgen. Prescottella) soli. The sequence goes on along the minus strand of NZ_CP157276.1, from coordinate 3,539,379 downwards.
CACCGTCCGCCGCCGCCTGCACGGCACCCTCGCGGATCGGACGCAACTCTTCCTCGGTGAATGTTCGGTACTCCCGAATCGCCCGAGATGCGACTTCAAAGTACCGGCGGGTGCTGTGCCGCAACAGTTCCGGATGCGGCGCGACGGGCACACCCCGCCTGCCCTCGTGAACCGGGATCTTTCGCCCGTGGGCCAGCGAGTCGAACCTGGCGTCGAGCCGGTCCAGGATCGCGATCACCGCGGCGCTGGCCTCCGGACGGTGCCGGTCGTCTTCCGACGGCATGGGCCGAACGATACGCCGCCGGATCGACGCGAAGCCACGGATCGCGGCGTCCGTTGCGCCACCGTCACCGCGATCCCCGCGATCCGCCTTCCGCCTCACCGAGTCTGCGCCGCAGATACTCGCGCTCGGGTTCGGTGCCGGCCAGATCGAGCGCGCACCGGTACGCCTCGGCCGCTTCGGGCAGTCGTCCGAGACGGATCAACAGTTCGGCCCGCGCTGCCGCGTAGGGGTGGTGTGAGCGCAGACGCGGTTCGTCGGCCAGGTCGTCGAGGAGCGCGAGACCTGCCTCGGGGCCGTCCCGCATCGCGACCGCAACCGCCCGGTTGACCGCGACGACGGGGGACGGCACGATCCGGAGCAGCACGTCGTAGAGCGCCACGATCTGTGGCCAGTCGGTGCTCGCGACGTCGGCTGCCTCGTCGTGCAGCGCGGCGATCGCCGCCTGGACGCCGTAGGCCCCGGGCGGCCCGCCGGTGAGGGCGACGAGCACCAGTTCGCCGCCCTCCTCGATCATTGCGCGGTCCCAGTCGGTGCGGTCCTGGTCGCCGAGCAGCACCAGTTCGCCGCCTGGGCCGGTGCGGGCCCCGCGACGCGCGTGGACGAGCAGCATGAGCGCCAGCAGACCCGCCACCTCGCGCTCCCCCGGCAGCAGTCGGTGCAGGACCCGCGTGAGCCGGATCGCCTCCTCCGCGACGTCCAGGCGCTGCAGTCGCGCGCCCTCGCTGGCCGCGTACCCCTCGGTGAAGATCGAGTACAACACCTGCAGGACGCCGGGCAGGCGCTGCGGGAGCTCGTCAGCCCCCGGCACCCGGAACGGTATCCGGTTCGTCCGAATCCGCTTCTTGGCCCGGACTATTCGTTTCGCCATCGTGGCCGTCGGTACGAGGAAGGCGCGGGCCACCTCGGGCGTCGTGAGGCCGGCGAGGCAACGAAGCGTCAGGGCCGCACGGTCCTCGGCCGGCAGGGCCGGGTGCGCACACGTGAAGAACAGTTGCAGTCGCTCGTCGGGCAACTCGCCACCCACGTCCGCGGGTGGGGCGGGATCGGCGCGATCCGCTTCCACCTGCAGCACCGCGATTCTCGCCGCGAGTGTCTGGTCCCGTCTCAGTCGGTCGACGGCCCGGCGCCGCGCCGTGGTCAACAGCCAGGCACCGGGCTTGGACGGCACCCCGTCCACCGGCCAGTGCCGTAGCGCCGACTCGATCGCCTCCGACGTCACCTCCTCTGCCAGGTCCAGATCGCCGAAGCGGCTCACCAGAGCCGCGAGCAGGCGGCCGCGTTCCTCCCGGAAGACCGCCTCGACGGAGGCCTCCGCGCCGGTCCCGCGGCCGCTCGCCCGGCTCATCGGTCGTCAGTTACCGAAGTCGGCGATCGGGCGGACCACGATCCGGCCCGGGCCGCGCGATCCGGGGCACCGGGCCGCCCAATCGAGCGCGACGTCGAGATCGGGGACGTCGATGACGTAGAACCCGCCGAGGACCTCACGGGTCTCGGCGAACGGCCCGTCGGTGGTGATAGCGCGATCGCCGTCCGGCCCCACCTGCACGCTGGTCGCGGTGGTCAGGTCGGCCAACGACTCACCCGAGACGTAGATCCCGGCATCCTTGACCTGCTTGTCGTAGACCATCCAGTCTTCGGGGGTGCACCCGTTGTCCGGGTTGACGGAATCTGCGTTGATCAGCAGCAGATACTTCATGATCGGTTCCTCCTCGGGAGGTTCTCATTGTTGCGGTACACCATGACGACGAACGAGGACGCCGCGAATGGACAGGCCCGTCGAGAATTCTTCCTACGGGCCGACCGGTCAGTCGAGTCCGCGCAGGAACTCGAGCATCGCGGCGTTGACCTGCTCGGCGGCCTCCATCTGTACGAAGTGCCCGACGTCGGGGATCACGTGCGTCGAGACCAGGCCCGGCACCATCGCGGTCATCGTCTCGAACGGATTCGCGCCCATCATCTCCAGCACCGGGTCCTTCGCGCCCGCGATGAACGTCGTGGGAACGGTGATGGGGCGATCGTGCAGATCCGCGTTCTGCTCCCACACGTAGTCGTCCGCGCGGTACCAGTTGAGCCCGCCCGTGAACCCGGTGCGCGTGAACTCGTCCACGTAGTAGCCGAATTCGTCCTCGGTCAGCCACGACCACGGCAACGCCGGCGGCTCGGGCAGCACATCGAGGTAGCCGTTGCCCTCGGACGGGAAGTCCCAGCAGTCGAGGTACCGGTTGGCGCCGCTGAGGGCGTGGAAAATCTTGGCCAGGAACTCTCGCGGACTGCCGCCCAACTCCCGGTCGGCCGGGCCGTACTCCTGGAAGTAGTGCAGGTGCACGAAGTGCTGGGACGCGAGGTAGCGGAAGCCGATCGTCGGCTGGATCGGCTGACGCGGCATCCGCGGGACGCTGAGCTGCATCAGCGCGCGCACCCGCCCCGGAGCCCAGTTCGGCAGATCCCACACCAGCTGCGCGCCGAAGTCGTGGCCCGCGAACACCGCCTGTTCGATACCGAGCGCGTCGAGCAGGCCGACCATGTCGTCGACGGTGTGCCGGCGGTCGTAGGCGCGTGGATCCGCCGGCGCATCGGTGCGGCCGTAGCCGCGCATGTCGGGAGCGATCACCCGGTAGCCCGCGGCCGACAGTGCGGACAGCTGGTGTCGCCAGCTGAACCAGAGCCCGGGGAAGCCGTGGCACAGCACGACGGGCTCGCCCTCCCCCTGCTCGGCGATGTGCATGTCGATGTCGCCGACGCGAACGGTCCGATGAGTGAGTGTGCTCGCGGGATCAGTCATTTCGGGAGGTTATGCCACGCGAAGCCTCGGACGGAGCCAATCGACGAGGTCGTCGAGCACCTTCTCCTGCTCGGGCTCGTTGAACACCTCGTGGAACAGGCCGTCGTAGGTTTTGAGCGTCAGGTCCTTCGCCCCGGCCCGCTCGGCGATCATCCGGCTGCCCGAGACATCGGCGAGGCGGTCGTCGGTGCCGTGCAGGATCAGCGTCGGCATCGTGAGCGACGGCAGCCGCGCCGGAAAGCTCTCGGCCGCAGTGATCATCCCACGGGCGATGCCCGCCTTGACCTTTCCGTGATAGACCAGCGGGTCCGATTCGTACGCCGCGACCACAGCAGGGTCGCGGGAGACGTCCTTGGCGTCGAGGGTCTCGACGGGGACGCCCGGCGCGACGCGTCCGATGATCTTGCCGATCTCGATCACGAACTTGGGCTTGCCGCCCGCGACCACGACCGCCGGCGCCGACAGGATCAGGCCCGCGAGTTCGTCCGGATGGTCCAGCGCGTAGGTCAGCGCGATCGCGCCGCCCATGCTGTGCCCCAGCAGGAACCGCTGCAGGCCCGGATTCTCGGTGATCGCGATCGCCGACAGTTGATGCAGGTCGTCGATGAACTCGGACCAGTCGCGCAGTTCGATCCGCTTGCCGCCCGAGCGGCCGTGGCCCCGATGATCCGGCGCGTACACCACCAGTCCGAGCTCGAGGAGACGCTCGACGACGTGGTCGTACCGGCGGGCGTGCTCGCCGAGGCCGTGCGCGAGCAGCAGGACACCGGTCGGCGCACCGTCCGGTCGCCATACGTCGTACGCGATGCGGGTGCCGTGCACCCCGGTGAACTCCGACTCTGTGTGCTGCACGAATGCGAGTCTAGGTCGATCGACGGCATTGTGCGGGCGCTTGTCAGCGCGATGTGCGGGCGGCACGATGAAGGTGTCCCCACAGGAGCGGCAATGAGCATCACGGAAGCCCCCTACCTGCGGTACACCGACCAGACGGGGTGCCCGCGCGAGTTGACGCTGTCCGTCGACACACCACGGGTGACGGTCGGCCGCTCCCCCGACGCCGACGTCGCGCTGATGTCGGACCCGGAGGTCTCCCGCCTGCACGCCACGATCGAGTGGATCGGCACCGACTGGACCATCGCCGACGACGGTCTCTCACGCAACGGCACCTTCGTCAACGGCGAACGGATCTCGGGCCGACGCCGACTGCGCAACGGCGACAGCATCCGGATCGGCAGCTCGGCGTTCGTGTTCCGCGACCTGTCCGGGCAGGGCGGCGAGCCCACCCGGGTGGCGGCCCAGATGCCGACGGTCCGTTCGCTGACGGCGACGCAACGCTCGATCCTGGTCGCGCTGTGCCGGCCCTACAAGCACAACGCGACATTCGCGAACCCCGCGTCGAATCAGGAGATCGCGGACGAGGTGTTCCTCAGCGTCGACGCGGTCAAGACGCATCTGCGGACACTGTTCGCGAAATTCGGCGTCGAGAAGCTTCCACAGAACCAGAAGCGGTTGCGGCTGGTCGAGAAGGCGCTGCACAGCGGCGTGATCACCGAGCACGACCTGTAGCCGTCAGGCGGCATCCGACGCCGGACGCAGTCGCATCCGCAATCTGCCGAGCGCGCGGTGCTGCGCGATCCGGACCGCACCGGGGGTGGTGCCGAGCGCGTCGGCGGTCTCCGCGGCCGACATCCCCCACACCAGCCGCATCACCACGATCTCGCGATAGCGCGGAGGCAGGGATGCGACGAGTTCCCGCGCCTGCTCGCCGGACTCCACCTCGATCGCGCGTTCCTCCGGACCCGCATCCGGGCAGGCCACGTCGCCGGCGTCCTCGAGCGGCGCGCACGCCCGGCCGGCGGCGCGGCGGGCGTCGACCACCTTGTGCCCGGCGATCGCGTACACGTAGGTCAGGAACGACGAGCCCTGATCCCGGTATCGGGGCAGGGCCGTCATCAGTGCCACACACACCTCATGGGCGACGTCCTCGGCCACCGCCTGCAGCGCGCCGCGTCCCAGCCGCGCGAAGCAGTAACGCCGCACCAGTGGATAGACCACGGCGACCACCCGTTCGCGCGCCTCCCGCTCACCCGCGACGGCGCGTGGCACCCACTCCTCCAATGCCTCCCTGGCGCGGGCGGCCGACATCTCACCGATTCGTGTTGTAGTGCAGACATTCCCGTACATGCCGGTCTCCTCACCGGGAGGCGCGGTCGGCCGTCCCACGTCTTCGATCCTCGGCCGGGATCGGACGCTCCGACAGGCACCCTCGGGTGGGAGTAACGCACCCGCCCGCCCCTCGCCCGCTTCCTCCCCCTCCACTTGTCGGCGTCCGCAACTACAGTGCGGGGCATGACCGTAGGCCAGAGCCTGGACGACGAATTCCTCACCGCGGCAGATCCTTACCGGCGCGAACTACTTGCGCACTGCTACCGCATGACCGGATCGATCCACGACGCCGAGGATCTGCTGCAGGAGACCTTCGTGCGCGCGTGGCGCGGTTACCCGAAGTTCGACGGACGCTCGTCGATCCGCACCTGGCTGCATCGGATCGCCACCAACACGTGCCTGACGGCGCTCGAGAGCCGCGCCCGCCGTCCGTTGCCGACCGGCCTCGGTGCGCCCAGCTCCGATCCGTCCGACGACCTGGTCGAACGCCGCGAGGTGCCATGGCTCGAGCCGATTCCGGATTCGATGGTGTGGGGCGACGGCCGGGGTGCGGACGATCCCGCGACGGTCGTCGGGGCCCGGGAGTCGGTGCGGCTGGCGTTCGTCGCGGCGCTGCAGCACCTGTCCGCACGGCAGCGTGCCGTGCTGGTGCTGCGCGACGTGTTGCAGTGGAAGGCCGCCGAGGTCGCCGAGGCGCTCGGCACCACGCCTGCCGCGGTGAACAGCCTGCTCCAGCGGGCCCGGGCGCAACTGGCCGAGGCCACTCCGACGCCGGACACGCTCGTCGAACCCGAGTCCGAGGCCACCCGCGAACTGCTGCACCGATACGTTGACGGGTTCGAGCGGTACGACATCGACGGCCTCGTCGAGCTGTTCACCCGCGACGCGATCTGGGAGATGCCACCCTTCGTCGGCTGGTATGTGGGCGGCGCCGACATCGCCCGCCTCGTCAAGGAGAAGTGCCCGTCCGAGGGCCCGGGCGACATGCGCCTGCTGCCGGCGGCGGCCAACGGCCAGCCCGCGCTCGGCCTGTACATGCGCGGAGAGGACGGCGTCCACCGCCCCTTCCAGCTGCACGTCCTCGACATCACCGAGCGCGGGGTCGCGCACGTCACGTGCTTCTTCGACACCGACCTGTTCACCAGGTTCGGCCTGCCCGAGCGTCTCTGACCGGCCCCGCGGTCACTGCCCGGCGGCGGCCGGATCCATCCACATGATCTCCCACACGTGGTTGTCGAGGTCACGGAACGAACGCTGGTACATGAAGCCGTGGTCCTGCGGGTCCATCCACTTCGAGCCGCCGGCCGCGATCGCGGCGTCGACCAAGGCGTCGACGCCCTCGCGGCTGTCGGCGGAGAGGCAGGTGAGCAGTTCGCGGCTCTTCGTGGTGTCGCAGATGTCGTCCTCGATGAAGTCCCGGAACCGGGCCTTCTGGAGCAGCATGACCCACGCCGAGTCGTTGATCGCCATGCAGGCGGAGTTTTCGTCGCAGAACTGTTCGTTGAACTCGAAACCGAGGCCGCCGAAGAACGCGCGGGTGGCTGCGATGTTCTCGACCGGCAGGTTCACGAAGATCAGACGGGACATGGGCTACTCCTGACTCGAAGTGACGGTGAGTGCGTGGGCTTTCCGTACTCACACGGGAAGCTTGCACCGATACAGACCACCGGCGCCCCGAAAACTCATCACACCCGCTGCGCCACCCCGATCTCCACGCAGTCCTTCCCAGCGAAGAGCGCCTCGAGCCCCCGCTGGGCCACGTCCTCCGGATCGGCTTTGGGTCCGCGAGCCAGCTCGGTGTTCTCCATGCCGGCGCGATCGAAGAAGTCCGTATCGGTGGCGCCGGGCATGAGCGTCGTGATCGCGACTCCGGTGCCGGCGAGTTCGTCGCGGACCGCCTCCGCGAAGGACTGCACGAACGCCGTGGACGCCGCGTAGGTGGCGCAGAGGGGTCCCGGCATCGCAGCGGCCGAGGAGGACGTGAACAGCACCCGGCCGTCGCCCCGGTCGACCATCGGCGGCAGGACGTACTTCGCGAGCCGGACCATGGCGGTCACGTTCAACGCGATCATGCGCAGGTCGTCGTCGATCGGCATCCGGTGGAAGCGCCCGTGGGCCCCGATGCCGGCGTTGAGCGCGGCCACCCCGATGGGTCGCTCCAGCGCGTCCAGCGAGCGGCGGACCTCGGCGAGCCCGACATTGGTCGCGAGGTCCGCCTCGATCGCGTGAGCGGTGATCCCCTGCGGCGCGAACTCGGCGGCCACAGGACGGACCGCATCGTCGTCGGCCACCAGCACGAGGTCGTAGCGGCGGGCCGCGAGCCCGCGAGCCAGCTCGTACCCGATGCCGGTCGAGGCGCCGGTCACCAGTGCGAGGGCTCGAGTCCCGTTCGATTCGCTGTCGTTCATCCGACGCCTCCTCCGAAGCAGATACGTCCCACGACTTCCCCGAAACGAGGGCTGCGAAACCCGACGGCCGCCGACAAAGGGCCGGTCGGCGGGCATTCGGGGTATGCACGCGGACCGTCCGGTGGTCTCATGGATTCATGAGTGAGGACAAGCGACACTTCGTGGCGAGCCGACTCGACGGAATCGTCCACACGCTCGAACTGAACGCACCGACAGCGGACGAGTCGTCGCCGGTGCCGACCGCGACCGGGTTCACCGGTTCGCTCGCCGAGGCGCAGCGGCACCGCGCCGAACTCGAATCCGCGACGCCCGCACGCGTCGACGAGATCGCGGCGGGCTACCCGGAGATCGAGAAGGACTGGGCGCAGCGGCAACCGACGTGACCCGTTGGACCGCAACCGCCGTCAGTGGCCGAACGGGTACAGCACGCCCGCAGCGTCGAGCCGCTTGACTCGACGGTGCTCGTGGAGCACCAGCGTGGTCCCCAGGACCAGGCTGAGCGCGCAGATCGACCCTGCGATCCACGCCCAACCCTGGAAGCCGTAACCGGCCGCGACCAGGGTCATGCCGAGGGTCACGATCGCGACGCCGATCAGGGCGTAGCCGGGCCAGTTGCGGGTGTCCTCGATGGCCTCGCCCGGGTGCTCCCGCGCAAACGCGGCCGGTTTACGTGCATCGTCGAAGTAGTTCACAAAAGCCTCCCGGTGCCGAGTTCCGTTTGCGCTCTCGTCGTACTGCGGTCGACGCGTCGCCGGTGCAGGCACCAGCGGCGGCCTTATCCCGTGATTGTCCTCCCGCAGCGGACCCTCCCGCACGGATACCGGCAAACGCGTCCCGCCACCCGGGGTGGCTGAACCGGCACCCTCAGGGTTCCGCCGCCACTCCCGGGGGCGCTGGCCGCGGTGTCCGATCGAGACGAGATTGAGGTGTGCGACTCCACAGCACATCCTCGTCTCGACCTCGGGAGGGCGTCATGATCACCACTCTCCGCTCCGATCGGCGCGGCCGACGTCGCGTGGTCGAGACCGACGACGGCGTGGCCCTGGCCGTCCGCGAGTTCGGCGACGCCGACGCTCCGGTGACCGTCGTGTTCGCGCACGGGCACTGCCTGCACACCCATTCCTGGGCGCGGCTGCGCTCGCACCTGAGCCGCGAGTGGGGACCGGCGGTGCGGATGGTGTTCTACGACCACCGCGGTCACGGCGAGTCGGGGAGCGCACCCGCGCACACGTACACGATCGACCAGCTGGGCCACGACCTCGACGCCGTCATCACCGCGGTGGTGCCGACCGGACCGGTCGTCCTGGTCGGTCACTCGATGGGCGGAATGGCCGTTCTCGCCTACCTCCGTCAGCATCCCCATACGGTCGGCTCGCGCATCGTCGGCGTCGGACTGCTCTCCACTGCCGCGAGCGACATCACCCGGTCGGGCCTGTGTCGGTTCCTGCGACACCCGCTGGTCTCGGCGATCGAGTTCGGCGCCCGGCGCATGCCCGGGCTGACGCAGCGTCTCGCGACGATCGCACTCGACAACCGGACATCGGTCGTCACGATGTGCGGATTCCTGCGGTCGCTCGCCGGGGTCGACGAATCCCGTACGCTCGCGGCGCTCGGCGACATCCCGTCGCTGGTGCTCGGCGGCACCGCCGATCTGCTGACGCCTATCGAGCACTCCGTCGCGATCGCCGCCACCCTGCCGTCCGCGGAGTTGGTGCGCCTGCACGACGCCGGGCACTCGGTGATCCTCGACCAGGCCGCGGAGGTGGCGGACGCCGTGGTCCGGCTCGTCGACCGAGCCGGCCTCCACTACGCGACCTGTGCGACCGGTGCGACCGGTGCGTCCGCCTTCTCCCCCGCCATGGCCGGTTGAGCACCGGGCGACGGCCTCCGAGCGAGCGTGCGGTAGTGCGCTCACGTCGCTTTCGAGCGCATCGGATTCAGCACAGTCCCTGAACTGAACTCGTGGCCCACCGCGCGCAGAACCCCTACCCGTCGACGACCGAAGGTGCGCCGTCCTCACCGACGTGGCCGCCGAGAAGGTGGCGCCGAACCACCCGTAACAGGGGTCGCGAATCCTCTCCCGCGACCGGCACGTTGTGACACACTGTGCTGTCCGTGCACGTGGCCCCGAGGGCCACGTGCACGTCAGGGTTTCGCGGGGGCAGTACCGCGTGCGCCGACGGTGTCGGCGGGTCTGGGGAGTGTGGTTGTGGAGCCTGAACCGGGGACGGGAAAGCGTGAGCGTCGGAGTGCGCACGCCCACCGGACGCTGCTCGACCGGCCGCGGCTGTTCGCGGCCCTGTCCGAGCTGCCCGCTCTGACCGTTGTCCGCGGGCCGCGCGGCTCGGGCAAGACGAGCCTCGTGACGACGTGGATCGCGTCATCTCAGGCGCCGCCCGGGCCGGTCGTCACGATCGATTCGCCCGCACCGTCCACGGCAGGCGAGGACTACTGGGCCGCGGTTTCCCGGCGAATCGACGACACCCTCGAGTCCGCCGGGGCCTCCTCGGGTCCGGTGACCTTGATCCTCGACGACGTCGACCGGCTCGACGACCCGTTGACGGAGACGCACGTCCTCGAACTCCTGGACCGACACGCTCGAGTGCATGCGGTGGTCACCACGCGCAGCACCCGGATCTTCGGTGACCTCGGCATGCTCGACGTCGATCACGTCACGATCTCCCCCGCCGATCTGTTGTTCACCCAAGACGAGTCGCGCGCGGTGCTGCTCGCCCGCGGCGTCGCGCTGCCGCAGCGCCTGATGGAGACGGTGCAGGCCGCCACCGGCGGTTTCCCGCCGCTGGTACAGACGGCGGTGCCCGTGGCACGTTCCTTCGGCACCGACTACGCGCAGAACCGCGAACTGGTCCGTCAAGCACTCGAGCGATCGATCGACCGCTACGTCGAACGAGAGATCCTGCGCGATCCGGTCCTCACCGATCTCCGAGAGTTCATGCTCACGATCGCCGCGGCGCGGACCGTCACCACCGCGGCGGCCGAGACGCTCACCGACGACCACGCGCCACAGCACCTCCGGGAACTCGAGGCCGCGGGTGTGCTGGTGCGGTCGCCGTGGCCCAAGGACGACGAGTGGAAGTACCCGACGCCGATTCGCGAGTCCCTGATGCGCGACGTGCGTCGGGCATCACCGGACGGACCGCTGCGGGCATCGAGCGATCTGGCCCGCTGGTTCCTCGACTCCGGCGATCCGGCGTCCGCGCTCGCGCACGCCGTCGAAGCGCACGACTGGGGCCTCGCGGTCGTGATCATCAAGGCCGACTGGGTGCAGCTGATGTCCCGGCACTTCCACCTGGTCCGGGAAACCCTGATGGCGCTGCCCGAGGAGGCGGCGGCAGGCGACCTGTCGATCCGGGCCGGACGAGAACTGTTCCTGCGGTTCGGATCCGATGCAGTTCACATCGCCGACCCGGTGCCGCTCGAGATCAGCGCCGCGGAGCCCCTGAACACCGCCGATCTGGCCGACGCACTGGCGGTCGGCAGCGTGCAGTCGCTGATCCTGCGGGTCTCCGGCAACTTCGCCCAGGCGTCCCGGATGAGCATTCGGATGGCGGAGCTCGGCGATCGCGCCCTCAGCGCGCTGCCTACCGAGGTCGCGCCCTTCCTGCCGCTCCTTCGGCTGCAATGGGGCATCACGCACCAACTGCACGGCGACATCGCCCGGGCGTCGGCCGAATTCCGCCGCGCCTACAACAACAGTCGTCCGGGCGGGATCGATTTCATCGCGCGCAACGCGGCCGCCGGTCTGGCGCTGAACTATGCCCTCACCGGCGAACTGGGGCACGCCGAGTCGTGGCTCGACAGGGAACGACGACAAGAGGACGCGGCGTCCTGGGCTACCCCGGCGATCCGTGTCGGTGGACTGGTCGCGTCCGCTCTGGTCTCGATCGACCGGATGGAGCTCGACCTGGCCGGACGGGCCCTCGCCGAGCTGGGCAATCTCCCCGACGACGAGGAGTTGTGGGCGTTCGCGTTGTATGCGCACTGCCAGCTGGCACTCGTCAGCCGTCACGCCGAGATGGGACTCGACCGCATGCACCGCGACGTCGCGGTGTACGACCGCTGGTGCACTCCCGAGTCGATCGCAGCGCAACTACTCGCGGCCACCGAAGCCGATCTGCACTTGGCGCTGGGCCGCGGCAACGAGACGTGGATGACGCTCGAGAACGCCCGCGGACGCGGCCCGTGGACCACGATCGCCCACGCGCGGATGGAGTTGTCGAGCGGCCAACCCGCCGCTGCGCTCGCGGACTGCTTGCAGCCGGTGGTCGCGGACTGCCCGTACCCGCGCATCCGCTTGGAATCCGCACTCATCCAGGCCGCCGCGAACGTGGATATGGCGCACCACGCGCGGGCGCAGACGATGTTGCGGCGGGCGATCGCGCTGTTCGAGCAGACCGGGATGGTTCGCCCCTTCGCCTCGCTGCCCGCGGGGCGGATCGCGCAGCTGTCGGAGCTGGGCGTCGCGCTGCCGGAGGCGTGGCGGGCGGCGGCGCCGGCCGACGGCGACGGTGTGTTCCCGGACCGGGTCCAGCTGGTCGACATCAGCGACCGCGAGTCGGCCGTGCTGGCCGCGCTGGTGTCGACGCCGTCGATCGCCGAGATCGCGGCCAGGCTCTTCGTCTCACAGAACACCGTGAAATCCCAGCTCCGCAGCCTGTATCGCAAACTCGGCGTCCATTCCCGGGCCGACGCGCTGCTGACGGCGTCGCGGCTGGGGCTGATCGGTTCGGGATCCGACACCTAGTCCCCGACGGCGCCCGGACGGGCCGGGAATAACTCCGCACGCGGTGCGTTGAGCTACGGTGAACTAGTTGAATACTCAACTAACCGATCTCAGGAGCGCCACATGCCTGCCGTGACCGTCGACAACATCCTCGCGCTGCCGCGCCTCGAGGCCGTGAATCCGTCTGCAGTGGACCGGCCGGTGCGCGGAGTGGTCACCGCCCCCGTCGGGTACGAGGGTGAGGGATTCCCGGTACGCCGCGCCTTCGCCGGCATCGACCTCGCTCACCTCGACCCCTTCATCCACATGGACCAGATGGGCGAGGTGGACTACGCGCCCGGCGAGCCCAAGGGCACCCCGTGGCACCCGCACCGCGGCTTCGAGACCGTGACCTACATGATCGACGGGATCATGGAGCACCAGGACTCGAACGGCGGCGGCGGCATCATCGGTGGCGGCGACACCCAGTGGATGACCGCGGGTGGCGGCATCCTCCACATCGAGGCCCCGCCCGAGCACCTCGTGATGAGCGGCGGGCTGTTCCACGGCGTCCAGCTGTGGGTCAACCTGCCCAAGAGCAACAAGATGGCCGCGCCGCGCTACCAGGACATCACGGGCAGCAAGGTCGCACTGGTGTCGAGCCCGGACGGTGGCGCGCTGATCCGCGTGATCGCCGGCGAGATCGGCGGTCACCACGGACCCGGATCCACCTACACCCCGATCGCGCTGTCGCACACGACCGTCGCGCCGGGGGCGAGCGTGACACTGCCGTGGAACCGCGACTTCAACGCGCTGGTCTACGTGCTCGCCGGTGAGGGCTTCGTCGGCGCGGAACGCCGGCCGATCTCGTCGGGCCAGACCGCGGTGCTCGGTCGCGGCGATTCGATCACGATCGCGGCCGCCGACGTCCAGGACTCGCGCACCGAGTCGTTCGAGGTGTTCATCCTCGGCGGGCAGCCCATCCGAGAACCCGTCGCGATGGCCGGTCCGTTCGTCATGAACACCAAGGCCGAGGTCATGCAGGCGTTCGAGGACTTCCAGGCCGGTCGCCTGGGCTCGATCCCCGCCGCCCACGAAACCCTCGACTGACATCAATACTGTTGCTGGACAAGCGATCACCTGGGTCGGGCGACCGACCCGGGTGATCGGGTCCGATACTCGTCCGTGAACACTCCGAGACCGAACCGACACCGCTGATTCGGCGCCGACGGGCCGCACTTCGTACCCTTGTGTCTGGACAGCGCGAAACGCCTCGAATGCACCGGAGAAGCCCCATCCGCGCTCGTCACCGAGGAGGACCGCATGCCAGCTCTCACCACTCCCCACATCGACGTCCACCGTGCGGGTGATCGTTTGAAGACCCGCATCCCGTGGCTGGACTCGAAGCACTCGTTCTCGTTCGGCCACCATTACGACCCTGACAACACCCATCACGGGTTGCTGCTGGTCAACAACGACGACATCGTCCAGCCGGGCCAGGGCTTCGACACCCACCCCCACAAGGACATGGAGATCGTGACCTGGGTGCTGCGGGGTTCGCTGGTACACCAGGACTCCATCGGACACTCCGGAGTGATCTATCCGGGCCTCGCCCAGCGGATGAGCGCGGGCACCGGGATCCTGCACTCGGAGAAGAACGACTCGTGGAAGCTGCAGGGCGACGAGCACACCGACCCCGTCCACTTCATCCAGATGTGGGTCGTCCCGGACGAGGCCGGCATCACCCCCGGCTACGAGCAGCTGGAGATCGACGCCGAACTACTGACCGGCGGCCTGGTGCCCGTCGCGTCGGGCATGCCGCAGCACCGGGACCACGCCGCGATCCGCATCAAGAACAAGTACGCGTCGCTGCACGCTGCCCGCCTGCAGCCGGGGCAGCCGGTGCGCATCCCGGAGGCCCCGTTCGTGCACGTCTTCGTCGCGCAGGGCACCGCCGAGATGGAGGGCGTCGGGACGCTGTACGAGGGAGACGCGGTCCGCGCGAGCGCATCCGGCGGCCAGACCGTCACGACCGAAACCGGTGCCGAGATCCTGGTATGGGAGATGCACGCGCGTCTCGGCGGATGAGATCCGAGCCGCCGCGGATCGTGTCCACCTGCTAGCCAGGAGGCATGACTTCCGTATCGGTCACGCCACGCGGCATCGACCCGCTCAACACCGTGATGGGTGTGCGCACCCTCTCGATGAACGCGGCGGGGGCGAGCTTCGAGCAGTCCGTCGGCCCGCGATTCCACGACCACCGCGGGCTGACGACGCTCGGATCGGTGGGCGTGGTCGCCGACGACGCCGTCGCCGGCGCCGGCGCCTTCTACGCGTCCGTGCCGACGGGCAGTCGCACCGTGGTCTCCCAGCTCACCGCGACGGCCGCGGCTCCGCTGCCCGCGACCGGCGCCGTCACGGCGGCCGCGTCGACCGCCCACCTCGACCTCGACGCGGGCACCGGCATCACCATCCGCGATCCGCACGGTCGGGTCGCCGCGGTCCTGCGGGCCCGCAGTTTCGTCGTCTCACGGCCGTCGCAGGCCGAGGTGCACTACGGCCCGGCCGCCGAACTCGTCGTCCCCGAACCTGAGGCGGTCACGGCCGCCGACGAACTCGCGACGATGCCGGGACTGGCGATCGTCGAGGCGATGGCGGCGGGTGGCGTGCGCCGCGGACCGCTCGCCGGCCTCGTGGATCTCACGGTCGACGCCGCGACGCGCGGCTCCGTCAGCGCCCGGATGACGCCGCAGGCGTGGATGAGCAACGCGATCGGCACCGTGCAGGGCGGTGTCCTGCTGTCGGTGGCCGATCTCGCGGCCGGCCTGGCCGCGCAGACGCTCACCGAGCCCGGCGGTTCGTTCCGGACACTCGACGCCCACCTCGACCTCGTCCGCTCGCCCGCCGTCGACGGCCCTCCGATCCGGGTGAACTCCGCAGTGGTGCGCGCCGGCCGCCGCCTCGCGCTGATCGAGACGCGGCTGACGGCGCCGGACGGGCACCTGCTGGTTTCCGTCCGGGCGAGCGTCCAGCTGGGACAGCCGTTCGGCGGCGCCGGACGGTAGTGGTACACAAGTCCGGTGACCGATACCGCCGCTGATCCGCGCACTGCACCCGAGCTGGTCGACCGGCTCAACCTGTTCATGGGAGTCGGGGCGCGGGAGATCCGACCCGGGCATCTCGTGCTCGCGCAGGAAGTCGGCGCCCGTTTCCACGACCACCGCGGTCAGACGATCCTCGGCTCGGTCGGCGTGCTGGCCGACGCATGCCCCGGCGGCGCGCTGGGCAACTCGATCCCCACCGACGCCGGCATGGTGCTGTCGCAGATCTCCGCGACACTGGCCGCGCCCATGCCGGCCCACGGGACTGTCGTCTCGACCGGTGACGTCGTCGACCTCGACCTCGACGCCGGAATCGGTCTCGCCGCCGGCGCCATGAAGGACGGCAACGGCAACACCGTCGCGGTCCTGCAGTCGCGTGGTGTCTTCGTCACGCGACCCCGCGCGAACGCCGACGCGGTGCTCAGCGGCGAACGCCTCCCCGTACCCGCGTCCGAACCGTGCGCGGCGCCGGACGAACTCGCCGGACGGGCGGGCCTGGACATCGTCGACGGCATCGCGTCGGAGCGGATCGCACGCGGCCCCCTCGCCGGCCTGCTCGACGTCCGCCTCACCGACGTCGAACGGGGCAGCCTCACCGCGACGTTCGCACCGCAGGACTGGATGAGCAACTACCTGGGTTCGATCCAGGGCGGCATCCTGATCACGGCGACGGACCTCGTCAACGGCCTTGTCGCACAGACCCTCACCGCTGTCGACCAGCAGTACCGGATCCTGGACCTGCGCATCGACTTCGTCCGCTCCCCCGCCACCGACGGCCCCGCCATCCGGGCCGAGGCGGAGGTCGTCCGAGCCGGACGGCGACTGGCGCTCATCGAATCCCGCCTGGTCGACGGGTCCGGGCAGGTGCTGATCCGCGCGGCCGCGAGCGCGCAACTGTTCTGATCCCGTTTCCCCACAGGCGATTCACACCCGACATCCAGACAGCGGAGCCCGCTCGACCACGATGAACCTCGCTCGCAGTGCTCGACCAGGCGCCGCGGTGCGTCATGGCGGTCTAGGAGACGCAGGGGCCGTGCTGGTTCGACGTCGACTCGATCCGTAGCGATATCCGCGAGGACTGCCGGGGCTTGGACTGGATCTCGTCGTGCACCGACCACCACGGTCGCGACGCCCGCAACGACACCGACGGCATCTTCGACAACGCCGGGTTGATGGCCACGTCTCGGCAGTCGGACCGGATGCTCGCCGCGATCAACCTCGGCATCGATGTCTGGCGCTTTCCGCGTCCGGCCCAATTTCACATGCGCCTGTTCAAGGCGACCCCAAGTGGTATGCAACTGGTTCCCTGACATGGGGAGACGGTGCGTGTGGCGTGGCAGGATGTGCGGGTGTGCGAGGAGGACCCAGTCAGGTTCGTCGGCATGGTCGATACAGGAGTTGCGGTCGCGGCCGCGGCGACCGAGTCTGAGTCGGTGTAAAGATGGAGCGTTAACGCTTCTCCAACCTGAAGGTGGGAGATTTCAAGCTCAGACCGCAACCGGACCATCCGCCCGGAGGGGGTGATCAGATTGTCTGACGTCGTCGACACTCGTGTGGCCGCGTTCTGCCACAGCCAGGATCACCCCGGCGGCGTTCCGATCCCGGCCCGCGGTGTAGCCGCAGGCCGTGCATCGGAAGGTTCGTTCGTCGAGTCCGAGTTGCTGCTTGGCTCTCGCGAAACACCCCGAACACGTCATCGTCGTGTAGGCGGGCTGCACCAACACCACCTTCCGGCCAGCCCGCACACCACGGTCGATCAACTCCCGCTTCGCCGCGCCGATCGCCGCGTCCGCGGCCTCACGCGCCATTGTGGATTTGGCGAGGAAGACCGGTTTGAAGTCCTCCACCGCAATCAGGTCGTGGCGTTCGACGACCTTCTTCGCCCACACACAGGTGTCGTGTTGGATCTGGCGGGCCGCCTTCTTGTGCAGCTTCGCAGCCTCCCGTTTCGCACGCTCGTAACCCCTGGACTGCGGGCCACGCTTACCTGTGTGGCGGCGGGCCATCTTCCGCTGCACGCGCGCGAGTTCGGCGGCGCAGCGCTTGCGGTGTCCAAGGTACGGAAGATCGAATTCGCTGTCCGTCGTGGTGGCGGTGGTGGTCACACCCCAGTCGACACCGATCCCACCCGCACCCTCCGGAAGGGAGGAGACGTCGCGGCGGACGACGAACGAGGCATACCAGTGGCCGAGCGAATCCCGCGTGATCCGGACACTTGTCGGCTCCGACGGCAACTCCCGCGACCACACCACCGGAATGCATGTTCCCTTCGGAAGCACCAGACGACCGTCACGGATCCGGAACCCGCGCCGCGTGTACTCCAGCGACAACAGTGCCTCCTTACGGGGCTTGAACGCCGGTCGACCGCGACCCTTCACCGTGAACGACTGGTCCAAGGCTTGCGCGTAGGTCCGCAACATCTGCTGCTGCGCCACCTGCGACCCGTCCCGCAGCCACGCATTGTGGGACCGCACCGCCGTCAACAGCTTCGACAATCGCCCGAATGTCGGCCTGGCACCCGACTTCTGTTGGTGGACAGCCTCATTCCACAGGAACCGGCACCGATGCCACTCGTCGGTCAGCGCACGTTCCGACTGCATCCCGGGACGCAACCGGTATGTGTACCGCACGACTTCCCCCATGCACGGCAACCTAACCGACACCACCGACAGAAAGGAGGATGGCGCATCTTCTCCCCCGCGGACGAGGGAGTATTCGCGCCAGACACCAGATGACGACTGCGCAGCATTCCGGCATCGACCTGACCTATCTCGACGCGGGCACGCGCCCGCAGGACGACCTGTTCGTGCACGTCAACGGCAAGTGGCTGGACGAGTACGAGATCCCGGCCGACCGCGCGGTGGACGGCGCGTTCCGCACGCTGTACGACAAGGCCGAGGAGGACGTGAAGACGCTCATCCAGGAGGCGTCCGAGTCCGGCGCGGCGCACGGCACGGACGCGCAGAAGATCGGCGACCTGTACTCGAGCTTCATGGACGCCGACGCCGCCGAGGCCGCCGGGCTGACCCCGATCGCCGAGGAACTGTCGGCGGTCGCGAACGCGGCCGATCTGAGCGAGCTGGCCGGGATCGTCGGGCGCCTGCAGCGCACCGGCGTCGGCGGTGCGGTCGGACAGTACGTCGACACCGACGCGAAGAACTCGGGGCGCTACCTGGTGCACTTCACGCAGTCCGGCATCGGCCTGCCCGACGAGTCGTACTACCGCGAGGACAACTACGCCGAGATCCGCGACGCGTACCTGACGCACATCCGGAAGATGTTCGAGCTGGCCGGCGTCGAGTACGACGCGCAGCGCGTGTTCGACCTCGAGACCGCGATCGCCGCTGGCCACTGGGACGTCGTCAAGCGCCGCGACGCGGAGCTGAGCTACAACCTGGTGACGCTGGACGACCTGCAGTCCAACCGCGGCGGGTTCGACTGGGCTGCTTGGATTTCCGGCCTGCATGCCACGCCTGAGCAGCTGGCCGAGATCGTGGTTCGTCAGCCGAGCTTCGTCGAGTCGTTCACCGAGCTGTGGACGTCGCGTCCGATCGAGGACTGGAAGGCCTGGGCCACGTGGCGGATCCTGCACTCGCGGGCGCCGTACCTGACCGAGGCGCTCGTCGCGGAGGACTTCGCGTTCTTCGGCACGACCCTCAGTGGCACGCAGGAGAACCGTGAGCGGTGGAAGCGCGGCGTCTCGCTGGTGCAGGACCTGCTCGGCGAGGCCGTCGGCAAGTTGTACGTGGAGCGGCACTTCCCGCCGGAGTCCAAGGCGCGCATGCAGGTGCTGGTCGCGAATCTGCAGGAGGCGTACCGCCGCAACATCT
Source organism: Prescottella soli (assembly GCF_040024445.1). Classification (NCBI taxonomy): domain Bacteria; kingdom Bacillati; phylum Actinomycetota; class Actinomycetes; order Mycobacteriales; family Nocardiaceae; genus Rhodococcus; species Rhodococcus (subgen. Prescottella) soli. Next base: position 3,520,086 of record NZ_CP157276.1, on the reverse strand, counting down.
CCGACCTCGAATGGATGAGCCCGGAGACCCGGCAAGCCGCCCTCACGAAGCTCGAGAAGTTCGCCCCGAAGATCGGGTACCCGGACAAGTGGCGGGACTATTCGGCCGTGGAGGTCGACCCGGCCGATCTGGTCGGCAACTACCGCAGCGGCTACGCCGCCGACCACGACCGCGACATCGCGAAGCTGGGCGGCCCGGTCGATCGCGACGAGTGGTTCATGACCCCGCAGACCGTCAACGCGTACTACAACCCGGGGATGAACGAGATCGTCTTCCCCGCAGCGATTCTGCAGCCGCCGTTCTTCGACGCCGACGCCGACGACGCCGCCAACTACGGTGGCATCGGCGCGGTGATCGGGCACGAGATCGGGCACGGTTTCGACGACCAGGGCGCCAAGTACGACGGCGACGGCAACATGATCGACTGGTGGACCGACGACGACCGCACCGAGTTCGGCAAGCGCACCAAGGCTCTCATCGAGCAGTACAACGACTTCGAGCCCAAGGACTTGCCGGGCCATCACGTCAACGGCGAGTTCACGATCGGCGAGAACATCGGCGATCTGGGTGGGCTCTCGATCGCTCTCGAGGCGTACCGCATCGCTACCGAGGGCACCGCGGCGCCGGTGCTCGACGAGCTGACCGGTCTGCAGCGCGTCTTCTTCGGCTGGGCGCAGGTGTGGCGGACGAAGGCCCGCAAGGAGGAGGCGATCCGACGGCTCGCCGTCGATCCGCACTCGCCGCCGGAGTTCCGCTGCAACGGCGTGATCCGCAACCTCGACAGCTTCCACGAGGCGTTCGGGGTCGAGCCGGGCGACGCCCTGTACCTGGAGCCCGAGAAGCGCGTCAAGATCTGGTAGGCGCTTCGCGCCCGTGCACCTTTTTGGTAGCGGCCCCTACCGAAAGGGCGCACAGGCGCGACAGCGCCCCGCGTAGTCGCGCCTCCAGCCCTCCCGGGTGAGGACCGACTCGACCTCCTGGGCAACGACACACGGCATGCCGCCGACCTCGTCCATCCCGTATACCAGCCGCGGGCGATCGGCGAGTTCGGCGGCGTTGTCGCGCCGACGGTCCCGGAACTGGACCTCGCGCATCGAGTGCGCCCAGCGGCCATCGAGTCGAACGATCAGCGGTACACCGCACCCGGAATAGTCGACGTCCTCATAGAGCGTGCGGCCGTCCACGATCACCGGGCCCTGGCGACGCGCGGGCGGCAACCCGTGCGCCTGTTCGACGTCGACCGCGTAGTGGTACTCGAGCACCGACTGCACACCGTCGGCGAGGAGCGCCACTGCGCTGTCGAGTGCACGACGGTAGCGGCGTGGACGCCGCTCGTTCATCCGTTGCCGAATGTCGGCCAACCGGATTCGCGAATTGGTGACGGTCGTGATCAGCGATACGTAGGCCTGTCGCGCGCTCGACTCGGCGATCGCGACATCCAGGGCGGTGTCCGCTTTCGACGTCCTCGGGCGCATCGCGTCGACGCCGATATGCCGATGCGCGCGCGACCGATGCACGACGACCCCGGGGTGCAGGAGCGATCCGGGCCGGAGCACGGGGTGCGTGGACGCCCGCGCGGGCAGCGTCTCTGTTGCCGCCTGTGGCCGAGACGACTTGCCGTACGGCACCGTCACGTGAACCGGCACAGTCTCGTCGACCTCGAACATCCCCCATTCCTCGACAGCGGTCCGATGGCTGAGCATCGCGTGGTCACCGCCGTAGAGCAGTGCGGCCGACAGCGTCATCTCGCGGGTCAGCGGGCCGTTCGTCACGGCGTAGACGCCTTGAAGGACGCGACGCCACCGTCCTGTGTCCAGTAGGTGCCGGACGCGTCCACGGCCGTAGCCCAGCACCTTGACCTGAGGTTGAGTGACCATCCCGCACTGGGCGTCCACGAGGCGCTGGAGGTCGGAGTGCTCGAATGCAGTCATGACCGGAGCGTGCGTGGTGATCACGACAAGATCCGGTCGTGGCAGGGAAGTTGTCCACAGCCCCTGTGCGCCTTTTCGGTAGGGCCAGCTGCCAAAAAGGCGCACAGGCGGCGCAGCCGCCTAGCGCGCGTACATGATCACGCCGACACCGCACAGGCAGATCAGCGCACCGATGATGTCGTAGCGGTCGGGCCGGAAGCCGTCCATCACCACCGCCCACAGCAGCGAACCCGCCACGAACACACCGCCGTACGCGGCGAGGATGCGCCCGAAGTTGGCGTCGGGCTGCATCGTCGCCACCAGTCCGTAGACGCCGAGCGCGATCATCCCGGCGCCGACCCACAGCCAGCCGCGGTGTTCGCGCACGCCCTGCCACACCAGCCAGGCGCCGCCGATCTCGAACAGCGCGGCCAGGACGAACAGCAGGAGCGAACGCGTCGCGGTCATGGCACGGATTATGCGGGAACGGTCACCGCAGCCGCTCGTCCGAGTACGCCGAGAAGAACCGGATCTCGTCGAGCTTCGGCAGCAGGTGCAGCTCCTCGCCGGGACGCACCGAGACCTTCCGGTCGACGCGGATCACCACCCGGCCGCCCCGGCTGGTCCACGTATCGTCCGTCGGATCGGCCTTGACCGCGTGGACGAACGATTCGGCGCCGAGTTCCTCGAACAACTCGGCGGCCACCGTGAGCGCACCCTTGCGCCACTCCCCCACCAGGGTCCACGACTCCGGGCGGATCCCGACCACGACGCGCTCCTCTCTGCGCGCAGACGCGGGCAGGGGCACGCGCAGGTCGCCCAGAACCGCGGTCGACCCCTCCACCCGCGCCTCGAGCAGGCTCATCCCGGGAGAGCCGATGAATCCCGCGACGAACGTGTTGACCGGGTCGTCGTACAGTTCGCGCGGACGCGCGATCTGCTGCAGCCGGCCGTCGCGCATGACCGCCACCCGGTCACCCATGGTCATCGCCTCGACCTGGTCGTGCGTGACGTAGACGGTCGTGGTGCCCAGACGCCTCTGCAGACCGGAGATCTGGGCACGCGTGCTCACCCGGAGCTTGGCGTCGAGGTTGGAGAGCGGTTCGTCCATACAGAACACCGCGGGATGCCGGACGATCGCCCGTCCCATCGCGACACGCTGCCGTTGTCCGCCGGACAGCTTGGCGGGCTTGCGATCCAGCAGTGGCTCGAGTTCGAGCATCCGCGCGGCCTCGAGGACGCGCGCGGTGCGATCGGTCTTGTTCACACCGGCGTTTCGCAGCGCGAAGCCCATGTTCTCGGCCACCGTCATGTTCGGGTAGAGCGCGTAGTTCTGGAAGACCATGGCGACATCGCGCGCCTTCGGCGCCACGCCTGTGACGTCCGCTCCGCCGATGCGGATGTTGCCGGTCTCGACGGATTCGAGACCGGCGAGCATCCGCAGGCTCGTGGACTTTCCGCACCCGGACGGCCCGACGAGGACCACGAACTCGCCGTCCGCGATGTCGAGGTCGAGCCGGTCGACGGCTGGTCGCTCGCCGCCCGGGTAGCGGTGGGTAACCGACGAGAACTGCACGTGTGCCATGGTTTTCCTTCTGCGTTTCTACTACTGGGGCAGCTTCGGGGCGATTTGCCGGTCGATCGTCTGCTGCAGCTGCGCTGCCACCGAGGCGAACGTCGACTTCACGTCGGCGTTCTGCAGCGCGATCTGCTCGAGTCCGGTGCCGATCATCTGGTCGCCGCCCGGGACGAAGACGCGGGCGTAGTCCTGCGACCGCGTGTGTGCGAGCTGCTCGACAGCCGTGCGGGAGTTGGGGTTCGCGTCCAGGAACGCCTTCATCGACGGCACTTCCACCGCGGACTTGCGGACCGGCATGTAGCCGACGTTCTGTGAGAAGTACGACGTGTTCTCGGCATTGGTGATGAACTCGATGAACTTCAGTGCGTTCTTCTTGCGCTCGTCGGAGATGCGCGACGGGATCGCGAGCCCGGCGCCACCCGTCGGGCAGCCCGGACGTCCGTCCGACGTCGGCAGGAACGCGGTGCCGAAGTCGAAGGCTGCGGACTTCTTGATGCCCGACAGGTCTCCGGTCGACGCGATCGTCGAGGCCAGGATCCCGGCGCCGAACTCGTTCGCGATGTCGCTCGACACCGCCGCGTACTTCTTCTGGAAGACCATGTCGCGCAGGAAGTTGCCGGCCTCGATCGTCTTGGGGTCGTCGAACTTGAGCGTCCACTGGTCGGAGTACGCACCGCCGAAGGTCCAGATCGGGCCCTCGTAGGTCCAGCCCAGGTAGTTCTTGGCGTTGCCCCAGCCGTGCGCCAGCTTGCCGTCACCGACGACACGCTGCAGTTCAGGACCCCACTGGTCGAACTCCTGCCACGTCGCGGGGCCACGGTCGGGCAGCCCGGCCTGCGACCAGATCTGCTTGTTGTAGTAGAAGATCGGGGTCGAGCGGGCGTACGGAAGCGCGAAGTGCTTGCCCTGGAACAGGTAGTCGGCGAGCAGCGAGTCGACGTAGTCGGACGCGTTGACACCCACCTCGCCGAACAGCGGGTCGAGCGGCTCGATCGCACCGGTCAGCGCGTAGTTGAACCACCAGACATCGGACAGCACAACCACATCCGGCAGTGCCCCACCGGAGAGCGCGGCGTTGAACTTCTGCGAGACCTCCTCGTAGTTCTTGCCGCCGTCCACCAGGTCGACCTTCAGATCGGGGTACTTCGCCTCGAAGCGCTTGATCAGTTCCCGCTCGACGTCCTGGGACTTGCCGGGATGGTTGGACCAGAACGTGATCGTGTTCGAGCTACCCGAGCTCGACGCGCTCGAGCTCGACGAACCGGAGCCCGATCCCGAACCTGCGCATGCGGTCAGCGCGGCCCCTGCCGCGAGCGCCCCGGTCAGTCCGAGGAAGCCACGGCGATTGATGTGTGCCATTTCGTCAGTGCCTTTCATGCATGGTTCGAAAAGTCAGCCCTTGACCGCACCGGAGGTGAGGCCCTTGATCATGTGTCGTTGCAGGAGAAGGAAGATCACGAGGATCGGCAGCATCGTCAGCACGGTGCCGGCCATGACCGGACCCCAGTTGGTGAGACCGTCGTTGTTCTGCAACTGGGTCAGCCCGATCGGCAGCGGCGCCACCGATGCGTCGTCGGACATCAGGAACGGCCAGAGGTACTCGTTCCACTCGTTGACGACCGTGATGATCGCGAAGGCGACCATCGTCGGCCCCGACACCGGCAGCACGACCCGCCACAGCAACCGGAAGTGCCCGGCGCCGTCCATCCGGGCGGCCTCGATGATCTCCGCCGGGATCGACAGGAAGTGGTTGCGCATCAGGAATGTTCCGAAGGCGACGCCGGCGAGGGGAATGATGATGCCCTGGAAGGTGTTTCGCCATCCCCACTCCGCGACCAGCGCGTAGTTCGAGATCACCGTGATCTGGTTCGGGACCATGAGCGCCGCGATGATGGTCAGGAACACGACATTCTTGCCGGGGAAGCGCAGGAACACCAGCCCGTACGCGCTGAGGACACCGAGCACGAACTTGATCGCCGCCAGCGCCGTCGTGATGATGACCGAGTTCCGCAGGAACGTGGTGAAGGGTACCGAGGTGACCGCCTCGGTGTAGTTCTCGGGGTGGAAGGCACTCGGCCACCACGTGACCGGCTGCGTGTAGATGTCGGGCCGATCCTTGAACGACGTCATGACGATCCAGTACAGCGGCAGCGCCACCATCACCAGCGCACACGCCATCGCCAGGTAGCCGAACACCTTCAGCATGCGCTCGCGTCGGCGCTGCACACGCGTGTCGGGAGCGACGATCTCTGTGGGGAGCGCCCCGACGACGGAGCGCTGTTCGACGGCCGTCACGCCTGCTCACCCCGATCCATGACTCGCACCTGGTAGACGGTGATGGCGAGCAGCACCAAGAACATGATCGTCGCGACCGTCGCGCCGTAGCCGGCCCGGAAGTTGCGGAACGATTCGTTGTAGACCTGGTAGACCATCGTCGTGGTCCCGGTCCCGAGCGGGCCGCCGCGCGTCATGACGTTGATGATGTCGAACACCTGCAGCGAGTTGAGCATCACGGTGATCGAGAGGAAGAAGGTGGTGGGTCGCAACTGCGGCAACAGGACTCGACGGAAGCGGGTCCACATGCTCGCGCCGTCGATCGCGGCCGCCTCCGACAACTCCGGGCGCAGGCCCTGCAGCGCGGCCAGGTAGATGACGAAGGTGTAGCCCAGGTTCTTCCACATGTAGGTGACCGTCACCATGAACAGCGCCCACCCGGGCTCCTGGTAGAAGTCCGGCACCGAGGTGACGCCGACGCGGTGCAGGAGGTCCTGGACGAGCCCGAACCTGGGGTCGAACACGAACTGGAAGGCCACACCGATCGCAGCCCCGGAGATCACGAACGGCGCGAAGATCGCCGATCGAACGAGGTTGCGCCCCACGAGCTTGCGGTCGAGCAGCAGCGCCAGGCCCAGACCGAGCACCATCGATCCGACCACCGTCGCCAGGGTGAACACCACCGTGTTGGTGACGATCTGCCACGTGTCGTCGCGACTCCACCATTCCCGGTAGTTGTCGAGACCGATGAAGGTCGCCACCGGATCGGCGATGTTCCAGTCGAAGAACGAGAGCCGGATGTTGTCCACGAGCGGTCGGTACGTGAACAGGGTCAGCAGCACCAGGTTGGGGCCGACCAGGGCCACGAACAGCACATAGTCGCGCCACGGGCGGCCGAACAGGCCGCGGCCGGGTGACTGCGGGATGGTTCTCTCCGGACTCGATCTCACCGCCGCAGTGTTACCGTCGACTTCGAATGCCGGGTGAATGCACGCGACACGTGGCCTGAACGTCTCGGGTCGAAGTGTCCGGGAACGAAAACGGCGCTACGCGAATAGTTCTCGCGCAGCGCCGGTGTTCTCGCTTCAGTGCAGGTCAGCGGTTCCAGTCGCCGAGGCCGTCGGCGCCGCTCAGGATTCCGCCAGCGGTGTTCTCGACGATCACCGGGTCACCCTTCTTGGCGTTCTCGTAGAACCACTTGCCATCCTCGGTACTGACGTTGAGGCAGCCGTGGCTGACGTCGGTGTGGCCCTGGTCCGCGACCGACCACGGGGCGGCGTGGACGAAGATGCCGCTGTAGGAGATGCGCGTCGCGTACTCGACGTACGTCCGGTAGCCCTCGGGGGCGTCGATCGGCACGCCGTAGGTCGACGAGTCCATGTACATGTCGCGGTACTTCTCGCCCACGATGTACGTGCCGTTGGGGGTCTCGTGGCCGGGCTTGCCGAGCGACGTCGGCATCGTCTTGACCAGCTCACCGTTGCGGAAGACGCTGATCTGCTTGGTGTTGTCGTCGGCGTAGGTCACCAGCGCGTCGCCGATCGTGAACGTCGAGTGCGAGTCGCCGGCGTCGACGGTGACCCGGGTGCCGGCCGGCCAGAACTCGGTGGGCTTCCACCGGACCTGCTTGTCGTTGATCCAGTAGAAGCTGCCCGCGACCGGCGGGTCGGTGGTGACGCGGATGGCGCGCTCGGCGACCGCACGATCCCCGATCGGCTCGTTGAAGCCGACGATGATCGGCTGCGCGACGCCCACTACCTCGCCAGGCGCCGGGTTCAGCGAGGGGGCCGAGAAGTTCGCGGGGCCGATCGGCGCGAGCGCGGGCGCGACCGAGCCGGCCGGCAGCACCGCCTGGACCTCCGGCGGCAACTGGAATCCGGGCGGGAGCTGAACCTGTGGCAACTGGAATCCGGCGGGGAGCTGCAACTGCGGAGTCGGCACCTGGATGTCCGGGATCTCCACCGAACCACCTCCGAAGAGCGGTGCGGCCTGCGCCGGAGCGGCCAGAACCGCGCCCGCGGCGGTCGCGGTGGCGACGAGTGCCGCGGCGCGGGTGAACCAGCGGCGACCCCGGCCGGAGGCTGCGGTCGATGTGTCGGTCATGTGCGTACCCCTTGTCTACGCGCGTGCCCACCGCAGTGGGCAGCTGCCCCGTTTGTCCCATTAGACAGACTGGACAGCCGACCGACAACCTCGACCCGCTGTGACGTGCGTCAGCCCGCTTCGCCGCGGGCCGCTTCGAGCATCGCCGCGAGATCGACGATCTTGGTGCGCAGACGTCCGTTCTCGGCGCCGAGCACCCGCTCCTTCTTGTCGATGCGCTGCCAGCCCTGGAAGTCGATGACCTCGGGCTGGCGCTCACCGATCAGCTGCGTGAGGTGCTCCCCGTCGTGGCCGGGCTGCGTGAGCAGGCCGTTCGCGAAGTCGGAGAGCAGCAGGTCCACGGTGGCCGCGGAGCAGTGCTTGTTGGTGCCGATGACACCGGTGGGCCCGCGCTTGATCCAGCCGGCGACGTAGACGCCGGGGATCGGGGAACCGGACTCGGGATCGATGACCCGACCGTTCTCGTTCGGGATGACACCGCGACGATCGTCGAACGGGAGGTCGGCGACGGGCACGCCCTTGTAGCCGATCGAGCGGAGCACCAGACCGGTCTCGAAGGTCTCGGTGCGATCGGTGGGGCGCGCGCTCAGCTTGCCCGACTCGTCGGCGACGAGCTCGTTGCGCACGAGACGGATGCCCTCGACGCGCTCGCCGCCGAGGATCTCCTCGGGCGACGCGAGGTAGCGCAGCACGATCCGCTTGCGGCCGTCGGTCGCGGTTCGCTTGGCGAACTCCTCGACCTGACGCACCTTGAGCTTCTCGGACGGTTCCGAGTCGGGGCCGTCGATCCATGCCCGGCTGGCCGAGTCGAGGATCGCCTCGTCGGGATCGACGACGATGTCGACGTCGGCCATCTGGCCGAGCGCGATCAGCTCGGGGTTGGTGTACGCGGCCTGGGCCGGTCCGCGGCGGCCGACGATGACGACCTCGCGGATGTTGCTGCTGCGCAGCGCGTCGACGGCGTGCTGCGCGATGTCGGTCTTGGCGAGCTCGTCGGGGTCGGTGACGAGGATGCGGGCGACGTCGAGCGCGACGTTGCCGTTGCCGACGATGACGGCGCGCTCACCCGAGAGGTCGAACGTGCGGTCCGCGTAGTCGGGGTGGCCGTTGTACCAGGCCACGAACTCGGTGGCGGCGTGCGAGCCGGGCAGGTCCTCGCCGGGAACCCCGAGGTGACGGTCGCTGGCGGCGCCGACCGCGTAGATGACCGCGTGGTGGTGCTGCAGGAGCTCCTCGTGGCTGACGTGCTGACCGATCTCGACGTTGAAGTGGCACTGCACGGAGCGCTTGCTCAGCGCCGAGCGGAAGACGTCGGCCACACCCTTGGTGCCGGGGTGATCGGGGGCGACACCGGCGCGGACCAGGCCGTAGGGCGTGGGCAGCCGGTCGAACATGTCGACCTCGACCCGCGGGCGCGAGGTGAGTTCGATCGCGGCGTAGCACGCGGCCGGCCCGGAACCGACGATCGCGACGCGCAGCGTACCGAGGTCGGCGCTGAGCGAACGCGGCTCGGCGAGCTCCGGCCAGTCGGGGCCGATCGGGTGCTTCTCGAAGTAGGCGGCGTTGATCTCGGAGTAGACCGCGTGGGCCTCGCTCAGCTCGTTGTCGCCGAAAATCGCGTCGACCGGGCACTCGTCCACGCACGCGCCGCAGTCGATGCACGTCTGCGGATCGATGTAGAGCATCTCCGTGGTCGCAAACTCCGGCTCGTCCGGCGTCGGATGAATGCAGTTGACGGGACAGACGTCCACACACGAGGCATCATTGCAGCACGCCTGCGTAATCACATAAGCCACAGTTCTTCCCTACCTGTGAGTACCCGACCGAGACTGTCGTTCTCGGACAAGACTATAACGTGTTCCAGTTATGGTCGAGGTTCCGTACACGAGGGGACTTTCGGCCCACGATTTCCGTGCGCCGACCTAGTCGAGCCGGAACCCCACCTCGAGCGTCACCTGTGTGTGGGCGACAGTTCCATTCTCGATGTGGCCGCGGGTTTCGACCACCTCGAACCAGTCGAGGTTGTGCATCGTCTGGCTCGCGCGGTCGATGGCGTTGGCGATCGCGGCGTCGACGCCCTCGGTCGACGACCCCACCACCTTGATCACCCGGTAGACGTGGTTGCTCATCGGCAGACCTCCCTCACGAACGCACGATCTCCTGGGCCTCGGCACCGAGCCGAGCCAGTCGCAGGTCACCTAGTGCGGTGACGGCATTGCCGAGGCGGTTCGTCACGAACGCGAGCGCGAGGCCGGTCTCCGGGTCGGCGTACGCACCGGAGCCTCCGACCCCGTAGTGGCCGAGTCCGCGCGTCGGCTGGACGCGGCTCGCCAGGATCGGCGGGTGGTAGCCGAGGCGCCACGCGAGCTTGATACCGAGCACGTAGTCCCGGTCGCGGGTCTGCACCGCGCCCATCTGTTCGAGGGTTTCGGGCTTCAGGAACCGGGTGCCGTCGATGACACCGCCGTTGGCGATGGCGGCGTACATGCGCGCGAGGGACCGGGCGCTGAACACGCCGTTCCACCCGGGCATCACCGCATCGTGCACGGCGGGATTGCGGACGAGCTCGTCGAACCCGTCGGGCATCGCGGCTTCCGCCAGCCCGCGCAACGGGCCCATGTGGGCGAGCACCGAGGACGTGAACCGCCAGTCGAGTCCACCGGGGTTGATGTGCGGGAACAGCTTCGCGATCCGTGGCTTCTGGTCGGCCGGCACCTGGTACCAGAACTCGTCCACACCCAGGGGTTCGGCGATCTCCTCGCGGACGACCTGCGTGAACGGTTTGCCGGTGGCGCGCGATACCGTCTCGGCGACGAGCCAGCCGTACGTGACGGCATGGTATCCGGGGCCGCGCTGCCGGCGCGGATCGGGCGCCGCCGCCGCGAGCGCGTCGATCACGGTGTCGTAGTCGAGGAGGCCGAGCCGGCCCGGCACCAGTCCGCGAACCTTGTGCAGACCCGTGCGGTGGGTCAGCAGGTCGCGAATCGTGATGGACTCCTTGCCGGCGGCCGCGAACTCGGGCCAGTACGCGGCGACCGGGGCGTCGTAGTCGACGATGCCGCGCTCGGCCAGGCGGTGCGTGACGGTGCTGGCCACACCCTTGCCGGTGGAGAACGACAGGGCGACCGTGTCGCCGTTCCAGCGACGCTCCCGGTCCGCGTACCCGGCCCAGACGTCGAGGACCTTCTCGCCGTGCACGTACGCGACCAGCGCGCCGCCGCCGTTGTGCGGGTGTCGGTACATCGAGAAGAACCGGTCCGCGAGGGGCAGGAACCGGGGGTCGACCAGCATCTCGGTGCGCGCCGACGGATACGCCGGCACCGCCGGCATCCGTGCGGGGGCCGCAACCTGCGACACACTCTCGCGCTCGACCTGGATCGTCATGGCGGCCTCCGATCCCGCTCCCCACACCATTGTGATTGGCGCAGCCTACGGCCGGAAGGGCCTGCCGCGGAGCGAAACAGACATACGCGATGAGTCCGGCGAACATCCGCCCTGGTCAAGTGACCGACTAGGTTTCCTTCCGGTCGCGGTCGCGGCTCGGCTGCACGCGTTTGGGCTCGCCGGGCATCTTGGGATAGTTCGGCGGATACGGCAGATCGCCCAGGCCCGCGGCGAGGTCCCGCTCCGCCATCTCGAGCAGGCCGTCGAGCGAATGCGCGACGTCGTCGAGCGTCGCCATCGGGTCGCCGCGCCCCGCGAGCAGCGCCGGGACCGTCGCGATCGTGAAGTCGTCCGGTTCGACGGACTCCAGTTCGGCCCAGGTCACCGGCGTCGAGACGGTCGCAATCGGGGTCCGTCGGGCGGAGTACGCCGAAGCGATGGTCTTGTCCCGGGCGTTCTGGTTGAAGTCGAGGAAGATGCGCTTGCCGCGCTCCTCCTTCCACCACTTGGTCGTGGCCCGGTCACCGCTGCGGCGCTCGACCTCCCGGCACAGCGCGATCCCGGCGCGGCGCACCTCGACGAAGTCCCACCGCTGCTCGATCCGGATGTAGACGTGCAGGCCGCGGCCGCCCGACGTCTTCGGGAAGCCGATCAGACCCAGTTCGTCCAGCAGCGGGTGCAGGACGTCGAGCGCGACGCGTCGGGCGTCGCCGAAGTCCGTGCCGGGTTGCGGGTCGAGGTCGATCCGCAGCTCGTCGGGGTGGTCGACGTCGGGGCAGCGGACAGCCCACGGGTGGAAGGTGACGGTGCCGAGGTTCGCGGCCCACACGATGTCGGCGGCGCCGCGCACCCGCAGCACGTCGGCCGTGCGGCCCGACGGGAAGGTGACCTGGCACGCCCCGACGTGCTCGGGCCGTTTGGCCGGCACCCGCTTCTGGTAGATCTCCTCGCCCTCGACGCCTTCGGGGAACCGCTGGATGTGTGTCGGGCGGTCCCGCAGCGCCCGCAGCAGCTCCCCACCGGTCGCGACCTTGCGGTAGTACTCCACGAGGTGTCGCTTGGTGCCGCCCTCGGCGCCGAGCCGCGGGTAGTAGATCTTGTCCGGGTTGGACAGTCGGACGGCGACGCCGTCGACGTCGAGTTCTTCTGCCGGAGAACGCTTGGTGGTGGCCATGATTCAGTGCTCTCCTGTCAGGACGTCGGCGAGGTCGTAGCGCAGCGGGACCTCGAGCTGGTCGAACGTGCACGACTCCGGCGCCCGGTCGGGACGCCACCGCAGGAACCGGGCGGCGTGCCGGAAACGGACGCCCGCCTGGCTGCCGCGTTCGCCGAGCCCGCCTTCCATCTGGTCGTACGCGACCTCGAGCACCCGTTCGGGGCGCAGGGGGACCCAGCTGCGGTCGGCACTCGACCGCCACCGCGTGGCCTCGCCCTCGGCGACGACGTCGTCCCCCACCCGCAGCGGTTCGAGTTCGGCGAGCAGTTCGACGCGGCGCTTCGCGGTGAACGCCGACGCTCCGCCGACCATGTGCAGCTCGCCGTCGTCGTACAGGCCCAGCAGGATCGACCCGATGCCCGGCTGACTCTTGTGCGGCCGGTAGCCGATCGCCACGACATCGGCCGTCCGGGAGTGCTTGACCTTCACCATCTCCCGCTTGTTCGGCAGGTAGTGGCCGTCGAGCCGCTTGGCGACGACACCGTCGAGTCCGGCGCCCTCGAACGTCTCGAACCAGCGTTCGGCGGTCGTCGCGTCGAGGGTGGCCGCGGTGACGTGACAGCTCGGTCCGCCGCCCACGGCACCGAGCAATGCCGCCCGGCGCTCCGCGAAGGGTCGCTTCGTGAAGTCGTCGTCCCCGAGCGCCAGCAGGTCGAACCCGATGAACTGGGCCGGGGTCTCGGCGGCGAGCAGCCTCACCCGGCTGTCGGCGGGATGGATGCGCTCGGACAGCGAACCCCAGTCCAGCCGGGTGCGTCCGCCGATCTCGCGCGGCACCACCAGTTCGCCGTCGACGACGCACCGCGACGGCAACTCCGCGCGCACCGCGTCGACCATCTCCGGGAAGTAGCGCGCGAGGTCCTTGCCGCCGCGTGACCCGAACACGACGTCGTCACCGTCGCGGAACACGATGGCACGGAATCCGTCCCACTTCGGCTCGTACGACCACACGGGTTCACCGGCGGGTTGCTCGGGCACTCCGGATGCGGCCTTGGCCAGCATCGGTTGCAGGGGTGGCGCGATCGGGAGATCCACGGGGTCCATAGTGGCACCCGTTCGCCGTCTTCGCGCTGCGCTTCAGCATCAGTGTCGGCGACGCTCGTCGGTGCCGGCGACCTTACCGGTGCTGATAGCGAGCCGATTCCAGGTGTTGATCGTGAAGATCACCGCGAGGACGTGGGCGATCTCCGTGTCGTCGAAGTGCGCCGCGGCCTCGGCATACACGGCATCCGGCACTCCGCCTGCAATCAGCGTCACGGCCTCGGTCAGCGCGAGCGCGGCCTGTTCGCGCTCGGAGAAGAAGTGCCGAGCCTCGCGCCACACCGCAACCATGTGCAGGCGCATCTCGTCCTCGCCCGCCGCGCGCGCGTCACCCACGTGCATGTGCAGGCAGTAGGCACAGCCGTTGAGCTGGGAGGAGCGGATCTGGATCAGCTCGATCAGGGCCGGGTCGACGCCCTCGCGGGCCGCGGCGTCGAGACCGAGCAGGGCCCGGAACGCCTTCGGGGCGGCGTCGGCGAAGGTGAGTCGAGGGGCGGCAGTAGTAGTCATGACCACTACGGTAGGGAGCGAATAGACCACCCGAGAGGTGCATTCCGATGTCGAAATCATGGGTCAATTTCGCCGAACGGCTCGGCTCCGACCTGCACCTCGAGCTGACCGGAACCGGTTCGCGCCGAGCAGCTCTCGCGGAGGCGCTGCGCACCGCGATCCAGGACGGCCGACTCGCCGCGGGGACCGCACTTCCGCCCTATCGGTCGCTCGCGGCCGACCTCGGCATCGCACGGAACACCGTCGCCGCCACCTACTCCGAACTGGTCGCCGAGGGCTGGCTCACCGCACGGCAGGGTTCGGGCACCCGCGTGGCGGAACGCTCTGCGCCCCTCCCGCGGCCGCGCACGCCCGGGAGACCGACCACCGCGACCGCCGTGCCCGAGCACAATCTCCTGCAGGGACAGCCCGACGCCTCCGCCTTCCCGAGGAAGGCATGGGCGACCTCGACCCGCCGCGCGCTCGCGAACGCACCCAACAGCGCCTTCGGGCCCGGCGACCCCCAGGGGCGACTCGAGTTGCGGACCGCGCTCGCGCACTACCTCGCCCGCGCCCGGGGTGTGCGGGCCGAGCCCGAGCGCATCGTGATCTGCGCCGGATTCTCCGACGCCCTGCGTCTGCTGTTCGGCGGCGGCGTGCTGCGCGGGACGCTGGCGGTCGAGGCGTACGGTCTGGCGTTCCACCGCGCTCTGCTGGCGTCCGCGGGTGTCCGGATCGTGCCGCTGGGCCTGGACGAACACGGCTCCCGGACATCGGAACTGGACGACCACGACGACGTCCGCGCGGCACTGCTCACCCCGGCCCACCAGTTCCCGGTCGGTGGCCCGCTGGACCCGGTGCGCCGCCACGCGGCGGTGGAATGGGCACGCCGGCACGGCGGCACGGTGATCGAGGACGACTACGACGGTGAGTTCCGGTACGACCGCGAACCGGTCGGCGCGGTCCAGGCTCTCGACCCCGACCACGTCGTCTACGTCGGGTCGGCCAGCAAGAGTCTCTCGCCCGCCTTACGCCTGGGCTGGATGGTGCTGCCGGAACCGCTGGTCGACGCCGTCCTCGAGGTCAAGGGCCGGCGCGAACGGTGGACCGGCGTGGTCGACCAACTCACCTTCGCCGATCTGATTGCCTCCGGGGCCTACGACCGGCACGTCCGGCAGATGCGTCAGCGCTATCGGGCTCGCCGTAACAGTCTGGCCGCTGCTCTCGCCGAGCATGCACCGCACATCGAACCCACGGGCATCGCCGCGGGACTGCACGCCGTGCTGCGACTGCCGCCCGGCACCGAGGCATCGACCGTGGAAGCCGCTGCAGCGCAGGGAATTGCACTCGACGGACTCGCGGGCTACCGCCACCCCGACGCCGCACCCGCCTTCGACGGCCTGGTCGTCGGCTATGCGGCGCCGTCGGACCACGCGCTCACCCCGGCACTCGCCGCGCTGTGCCGGATCCTGCCGCCGCGCCCGTGAGCCGGGACGGACGTCGGCGCTGTTCGCCGGCTTCGACGAACAGCGCCGACGGTCGATCAGCCGTTCGACTCGACGGTTTCGAGCACCGAGACGACCGGCGTCGGATTGCGCGTCAGGTCCAGCACCGGGCAGTGCGCCTCGGCCGCCGCGTGCAGTTCCAGGTAGCGCTCGCGCGATTCCGGCCCGGTGATGGTCACGACCACACGGACCTCCCCGAATCCCGGGCGGACGGCGTCGTCGAACCCGAAGAAGCCGCGGACGTCGAGGTCACCCTCGGCGCGGGCCTTGATGTCGTCGACCCGGATGCCGAGGCGCTCGGCCCAGAACCGGTACGTCACCACGTGGCACGACAGCAGCGAGGCCAGGTAGTACTCGACCGGGTTGGGTGCGGTGTTCTCGCCGCCGAGGGCCGGCGGCTCGTCCACCTCGACGGAGTACTTGCCGAGCCTGACGGTGCTGGCGACGGCGTCGTGGGCCTGCGCCGACGCGCGGAAGACGACGTGCGCCTTGGTGGCGTCCTCGGAGACGGCGTCGCCGGTGGCGGCGACGATCGCGGAGAGATGCGTGACTGCTGCAGTGGTCATGGGAGGTACCGGTCCTGTCGGGTGCGTCGCCGGGCGCGCGAGGACGCCGCAGCGAGGTGGTTGTCGTGCGAGGCGGGGTCGATCAGGACCGCGGACAACCGGACGTGCACACCAGCGCGAAATCGACGTGGCGGCGCCGCGTCAGCAGCTCACCGGAGTCGATCGCGCGAGGGTCGGTCACAGTGGTGACTGTAACCGGCCGATCGGTTCCGGTGCCACCCGCTACAGCCAGCCGCGCTTCTTGAAGATCGTGTAGAGGCTGAAGCAGGTCAGGAACATCAGGATCAGCGCGAAGGGGTAGCCGCCCGCCCAGTGCAGTTCCGGGATGTTGTCGAAGTTCATGCCGTACACGGTGCCGATGAGGGTGGGCGCGAACAGGATTGCGGCCCACGACGAGATCTTCTTGATCTCCTCGTTCTGCGCATAGCTGGCCTGCGTAAGGTTGCGCATCTCCTCGTTCTGCGCCTGCGACACGAGCGTCGCGTTCACCGTCAGCATGTTCGCGAGCAAGTCCCGGAACCCGTCGACGCGCTCGACGACGGTGGTCGCATGGTCGGTGACGTCGCGCAGGTACTTCTGCAGTTCCTCGTCGGTCTTGTACTTGTCGAAGCCGGCGGACAGCGCCCGGAGCATGGCGAGCAGAGGCTTGGTGGCGCGCTGGAACTCGATGACCTCGCGGGAGAGTTCGTAGATGCGTCGCGACACCATCGGGTCGCCGCTGAACACCTCGGTCTCGATCTCGTCGATGTCGTTCTGCAGGCCGGCGACGACCGGCGCGTAGCCGTCGACGACGGCGTCGAGGATCGCGTAGAGCACCGCCTCGGGCCCGAGCTTGAGAAGTTCGGGATCGCTCTCCATGCGCGTTCGAACGTTCGACAGGTCCGGCGACTCGCTGTGCCGGACGGTGAGGACGAATGTGGGGCCGCAGAAGATGTGCAGCTCGCCGAAGTCGACGGTCTCCGACTCGTCGAGGTACCGCGCGGCACGGAGCACGACGAACAGGGTGTCGCCGTAGCGCTCGAGCTTGGGGCGCTGGTGCGCCACGATCGCGTCCTCGACCGCGAGCTCGTGGAGATCGAACTGCTTTGCCGCAGCGTGCAGTTGGGCGTCGGAGGGACGGTACAGACCGATCCACGCCATCGACGAGGCGTCCGGCAGGCTGTCGAGCGCCTCGGCGAGCGTGGCGGGCGAGGCGATGCGCCGACCGTCACGGTAGACGGCACTGTTGACCACGCTCGACTCCACCGCGCTGTGGTGCGGCGCGGGCGCGTGGCCCGGATGTCGCGGAGCCATCGAGTGTTCCGGCGAGACGACATCGTCGGCGGTCCCCGCGGCGCGCCGGGGCAGGATGGAGCGGATGGGGCGCTTCTCACGCATGAGCGAATACGGCTTTCAGGAAGGTCCGCGGCCGGCAATACATGCCGCCCGTCGTGCGGACACCAGTCGAGCACCACCCATCGGGATGGTGTGAATTGTCCTAGTTCAGCTGGTACTCGGAGGTTGGCTACTCATTACTAGCCCCACCTCCTCTTCCTCGATCCCGCAACCGCGCGGGCAACACGTGATACGAACGACGACACCCTACTCCGACAGAGTCTGGGCGGACAACCGGAGACGTCAGCCGATCCGCTCCATCTCGGAGCGGTAGCGGGCGGCATTGGCCACGTAGGTCGCGACACCACGCCGGATCTCCTCGCCAAAGGCATCCGGATTCGGGTGCGGCGCAACGGTTGCCGGAGCACCGAGCGCGCGGGAGCGTGGCGGGACGACGGTCCCCTCGGTCAGCAGCGCCGCCGCGCCGACGAGGCTGCCTGTGCCCACCACCACTCGCTGCAGGCACGTCGACATCGACCCGATCAGGCACCCGTCCTCGACGACCGCGCCCTCGAGGTGCGCGTTGTGCCCCACGACGCAGCCCGCACCGACGACGGCCGGATCGACGCCTCCGCACCTATCGTCAGGGCACCGACGACGACGGCGTCGGGATGCACGAACGCGCTGGGATGGATGTCGGGAACGAGGTCACCGAGACGGTAGATTGCCACGCGGAGAACACCTTTCGAACACGAAATGAACTTCTCGGGAAGTTCTACCCGGATTGCGACGAGCCTTCGGCATCGGCCCGGCGTTCGTGCACCCCGGAGACGAACAGGTCGAGATGGCCGCACGTGCCCCGCGCGGCGAGCACCTCGTCGCCCTGCTCGATCCCGTCGACGACGTGCTGGTGGTGCGCCGCCCCGAGTTCCGGTTCGTGCACGCCGTCGGTGAAGTCGTAGGTCGCCCGCAGCGGCTCGGAGATGCCGGCGAACAGTTCGTCGAGGACCGGGTTGTGGGCGGCGGCCACCACCGCGACGTGGAAGGCGAGATCGGCGTCGGCGAACGCGGCACCGTCCCCACTGCGGCCGGTCTCGTTACGCCGATCCAGGGCCTCACGCAGACGGCGGACGTCGTCGTCGGTGCGGCGGGCGCACGCGAGTCGCACGGCCTCGAGCTCGAGGGCCCGACGCACTTCGTAGACGTGCAGCATCTCGGAGACGGCGACCTGCCGGGTGAGCAGCCCACCGATGTCGGTACGGGCACGCACGAAGGTGCCCGCGCCCCGCCGGATCTCGAGGATCCCGGTCGATGTCAGGCACTTGATCGCCTCCCGGAGGGTGTTCCGCCCGACGCCGAGCAACTCCATCAGCTCCGGCTCGATGGGAATGCGCTCGCCCACCGCCCAGTCGCCCGAGGAGATCCGGGCGCGCATCCAGTCCAGCGCCTGCTGGTACGCCGATTCCTTCTGCACCACCGTCACCGGTTCATCCTCACACGACCTGCCGATACCCACCCTCACCAGCTTACATAGGACGTCCTACGTAGGATGTAGTCCGTGCGCCCGACCGTCACCCGCCCGCAGCCAGTTCCAGCCGATCACGTCGTCCGCGTACGCGAGGCGCCGACCGGGCGCTGGCCGGCCCGCCACTTCCACGGCATCGGGTACGTGCTGGCGATCCTGCTGCTGGGCACGAACATGCCGACCGCGTTGTACGGCGTCTACCGGTCCGAATTCGGGTTCAGCCCCGTCACGCAGACGGCGATCTTCGCGGTGTACGCGGCCGCCCTGGTGCCGACGCTCTTCCTGTTCGGACCGCTGTCGGATCGGATCGGGCGACGCCCGATCCTGATGATCGCGCTCCTCGCCGGAGTCGTCGGCGCGGCCGTCCTCGCGACCGCCGATTCGACGGCGTGGCTGTTCGCCGGGCGCATTCTGCAGGGAATCTCGGTGGGCGCCTGTTCGGCCGCCGGGACGGCCGCGCTGCTCGAGCACGTCCCGGCGCGCAACCCGGTCCGCGCGGCGCGCGCGGCGACCGCGAGTACCGCGCTGGGTGCGGCGCTGGGTCCGCTGTTCGCGGGCGCGATCGCCGAGTACCTCCCCTACCCGACGGTGCTCCCCTACGTGCTCTTCACGGTGGCCCTCCTCCCCGGCGTCGTCGCGTTGATGGTGCTGCCGAAGCCGGACGGCGGGGCGCGGACCACCGGCGGCCGCCTGATCGAACTGCCCCGCGTCCCTCGCGAGATCCGCTCGGTGTTCCTGCGCGCGACCTTCCCGTCCGCTGTCGCCTGGGCCGCCGTGGGGCTGTTCCAGTCGGTGGTGCCGTCGTGGGTCGCGGAGATGCTCGGCGTCTCCAACCTGTTGATCGGTGCCGGGACGGCCGCCCTCGTGATGTCGTGTTCGGTGGTGTCCCAGCTGAGCATGCGCGGGCTGGATCCGGTTGTCGCGCAGCGGATCGGACTCGGCCTGATGTTCGTCGGAATGGTCGGCGTGGTCGTCGTCGACCGGCTGCGCAGTCTGCCGTTGCTGTTCGTCGTGGCCGTCTCCGTCGGCGTCGGGCACGGCTTCGCGTTCGCGGGCGGAATGCAGCGGGTCGGTACAGCGATCGCGACGCGGGCACGCGACGCCGGCGGCTCCGTGCTCGCCGCCTTCTTCACACTCACGTACGTCGGGACCGGCGTGCCCGCGATCGCCGCGGGGCTCCTCATGACCTACCAGGGCACATCGGCTGCGGTTGCCGAGTTCGCGGCGGCGACAGCGCTGGCCTGCCTGATCGCACTGGTGCTCAACAGGACCCGACGCGGACCGGCATCGGACGTGGCTACGGAATGAGGCCCTGCCGCCGAGCCTCGACGACGGCCTCGTGCCGGCCGTGGACGTCGAGCTTGGTCATGATGTTGCGCATGTAGCTCTTGATCGTGTCGAGGCGCAGCCCCAGCCGCTGCCCGATCTCGGCGTTCCGGCAGCCGAGCGCGACGTGGACGAGTACCTCGAATTCCCGCGCCGACAGCGACACCTTGGCCGGCGCCGAGCCCCCGGTGGTGAGGCCGCGCAACTTCTGTTCCACGGCCTGCACCTCGGCGCTGAGGGCGGCGTCGTCGAGCCGGTCCGCGATCGAGCGCAAGGCCAGGTAGCTCTCGGTGATCCCCTCCGACACCCGCGGATCCCGGTGGGCCACCGGTTCGGTGCGCGCGTTGTCGATCATCGTGATCCGGCGGTCCACTTCGTCGCGGATCTCGATCTCGCGGGCGAGCTTGCGCGCCGACCGCATCACCGCCTCGGCCGTCACCTCACCGATCGGCAGGTTGGTGCGCAGGCCTCCGTACACCGCGGCGCGCGTCGTCCCGCGCACCACGACGGGGGCCGCGAGCAGCGACTCGATACCCTCGCTGGCCACCTCGTGGTCGTAGTCGTGTGTGATGTGCCGCGAGTTCGCGTAGTCCTGGACCGCGCCGGGCCGCTGCTCGGCCATCACCCGGCCGCCCAGGCCGCACGCGGTGTCGATCACGAGGTCGCGCAGCATCGTGCCGCGGGTCCCGACGAAGCCGGACAGCCGCATGCTTGGCCCGTCCGCCATGCCGCCGAACAGCACCGGTAGCGACGTGCTGGTGCGCAGGTACCGGAGTTCGGCGCGGATCGCGTCCTCGTCGCTCGGTCTCAGGGTGTCGGTCATCTGTTCGTTCGGAAGGCCCGGTCGGTTCGTCGGAAACGGTCGTCGGGCACCCGCCCGGATACCCACTTCAGAGGGTAGCGGCCCGCTCGCCGCACCCCATAGCGTCGGCTCCGACGGGCTGTAGCGCCCGTCACAGCGATGCCGGAGACCGGGCGAGGCCACACCGCCCGGGTCTCGTCACCACCAGCACCACGGAGGTACCCGTGCCCGAACTTTCCGCCTCGGCGAACCACACCCCGCTCAGTCCGCTGCGCTTCCTGGACCGTTCGGCATCGGTGTTCCCCGACAAGACGGCGATCGTCCACGGGGACCGCCGCTACACCTACCGCGAGTTCGCGGACGAGGCGGCGCAGCTCGCACGGGTCCTGCGGTCGCGGATCGAACCCGGTGACCGAGTCGCGTACCTGTGCCCCAACACCCCGGAGATGCTGATGGCGCACTTCGCGGTGCCGCTCGCGGGTGGCGTGCTGGTGGCGCTCAACTCCCGCCTGGCCGGACCCGAACTCGAGTACATCCTCGATCACGCCGGCGTGAAGATCCTCTTCGTGGACTCCGAGTTGGTGGACTCGGTGCGCACCGTGCGGGCGAACGTCGGCAGCGTCGCCGAGATCATCGAGATACCGGACTCGACGATCTCGCGCCCCGACGTCCCCGCCGGTGTGGTCACGGGCGTCTACGACGAGTTCCTCCGCAGCCGCGACGGGCTCACCGAGGAGCCGCTGCACTGGGGCGTGGACAACGAACACCAAGTCATCGCGATCAACTACACGTCCGGCACCACCGGAAAGCCCAAGGGCGTCATGTACACCCACCGCGGCGCCTACCTGAATTCGCTGGGCGAGACGTTCCACAACGGGTTCGACGGCAACACCAAGTACCTGTGGACACTGCCGATGTTCCACTGCAACGGCTGGTGCACCCCGTGGGCGGTGACCGCGGCCGCCGGCACCCACGTGTGCCTGCGGGCGGTCCGCGCCGACGCGGTCTGGGACGCGATCGACGACCTCGGCATCACGAATCTGTGTGGCGCCCCGGCGGTCTGCACCACCATCGCCGGCGCCGACCGGGCTCACCCCGTCGATGCCCTGCGCATCACCACGGCCGGCGCTCCCCCGTCGCCGACCGTCATCGGCCAGCTCGAGGCGCTCGGCATCACCGTCGTGCACGTCTACGGGCTCACCGAGGTGTACGGGCCGTACACGATCTGCGAGTACCAGGAGTCGTGGAACGACCGCACCCCCGACGAGCGGGCCGCGTTGATCTCCCGCCAGGGCGTCGGCATGGTGCAGGCCGAGAACGCGCGCGTCGTCGACGAGAACATGGTCGACGTGCCCGCCGACGGCGAGACGATGGGCGAGATCGTCCTGCGGGGCAACAACGTGATGCTGGGCTACTTCCGTGATCCCGAGGCGACCGCGCAGGCGTTCGCGGGCGGCTGGTTCCACACCGGCGACCTCGGCGTCATGCACGCCGACGGCTACATCCAGCTCAAGGACCGCGCCAAGGACATCATCATCTCGGGCGGCGAGAACATCTCGACCGTCGAGGTGGAGCAGGCGATCATCTCGCATCCCGCGGTCCTCGACGTCGCCGTGGTGGGAGTGCCGCACGAGAAGTGGGGCGAGCGCCCCAAGGCGTTCGTGCTCGTGAAGCCGGGGCAATCGGTGACCGCCGAGGAGATCGTCGCGCACACGCGCACGCTGCTCGCCGGCTACAAGGTGCCCGACGAGATCGTGTTCCCCCTCGACCTGCCGCGCACCCCCACCGGCAAGGTGCTCAAGTTCGAACTGCGGCGCTCAGAGCCAACCGGCTGACAGGATCCGGCCGACGTCGCCTTCGGGGTGTTCACGCACGCCGTAGAGTGCGCTCGCTCCGGCCCACAGCACCGTCCGCCCCAGGTAGTCGGGGTAGCGATCGATCATCGCGTCGAAGAAGTCGACGGCGGTGGTCTGGGTTCGCAACATCTCGTCGGCGTCGTCGAGGTACCGCCGCGTCGCCGCGATGGTGCGCTCGGCGTCGTCGTCGAGGTCCCGGTTCTGGTGTCCGCACACGATTCGCCGCGGCCCCAGCGCCTCGACCTTGTCGATCGCGTCCCGCCAGGGACCGAAGCCGCCGACGACCGCTCCTTCCCCGAGGTACTGGTGGACGCCGTTGTAGATCACGTCGCCGGCGACGACGAGCCCGAGGTCGGGGACGTTCAGGACGCTGGTGTCGTCGGTGTCGGAATGGCCGACCTCGACGATCTCCAGATCGTGTCCCTCGAGAGCGAAGCGGTTGCCCGGCACCGTCTCCGCCGTGACGGAGGTCGGCGGGATGTTCGTGTACACCTTGTCCCACACCACCGGCCGGGCCGCGATGTTGGCGTGCATCTGCGCGATCGTCCCCGGGCCGGCGACGACACGCGCGCCGAACCGTCGTGCCAGCATCTCGGCGGCGAACCAGTGATCGCCGTGGCCGTGGGTGATGAAGATGTCCGTGAGGTTCCGACTCTTCCCCTCGACCCAATCACCGAGCGCCCGAACATGATCCGTCGTGAATCCGGGATCGGTGAGAACCGCGTCCTCGGCTCCGTAGACGAGGGTAGCGGCGACGGGAGAGAACCTCTTGGGCTCCCCGTTGGGAAGTAGCCCGTTGTTCTGCGGGGGTGCGTCGTTGACGAAGACGGCGTAGCCGAGACTGTCGGTCGAGTTCATGGTCGCACCTGTCCTTCCATCGGGGCGCGACGCAGTTCCTGCGGACCGCGCCCCGGATGCAATCGAACGGTGTTGCCGTTCATCGAGATGCTCAGCTCCCCTCTCGAGGCGCTGGGCCCGCACCGCCCGCACCGTCAGCGTTCTGGGCTTCGACCGCCGTGACGCTCTTCACGAATGCCTTTCTCAGGACGCCCTTTCCGACGCTCCCGAGCACGGCGCCCAGGACCCGTCCCCGAAGGTTCTTGCCCTCACGAACCACGACGGCGTCCACTTCGGTGGTTCCGTCGGGCATCGGGGTCAGCGTGTAGACGTCGCCGGAGGCGCCGCCCCAGATGTTGGAGTCGGTGGTCTTCATGACGACACGGTGCGGATCGGACCAGTCGTAGTGCAGGGTTTCCCAGATTCCACCCGAGCCCTCCGTGACGTCGGCGTCGGTGGTGCCCTGATGGTGCACGACGAGGTAGTCGTCGTCGCTGTTGCCGAACACCTTCGAACGACCGGGACCGAAGTCCACGAGAGCGGCCAAGTACTGCTCGGGTGTCGAGGTGGTCTTCTGCGTGAAATGAAGGGTGGACATTGTCGTTTCTCCTTTGCTGGTTGCGTTCGTTTCCTCGGCATCGGCGACCATGCCCCCGCAGGTCACCCGCCCCGTTCGAGGTACGCGGCGAGCACCGGGCCGATCACGGCCAGCGACTCGGGCTCGATCATGTCGTTGTGGCCGCAGTCGACGGGACACTCGTCGATGCCGCCGGTCACGATCCGGCGCCATTCCTGCGGAGACCGGCGCGCCCCGTCCCGGTCGCCGACCGCGGGGAACGCGAGCAGGTCGCCCTCGAACACGTCCGGGACGAACCGGTGTACCAGCAGCCGGGAGTTCAGGTAGCCGTCGCTGATGCGTTCGAGGTGCTCGGCGGTGATGCCGTCCGGTATCCCGAAGTGGTCGTTGAACATCCGAGCCGCGGTCGCGTAGGTGAGGTCCTGCGTCGCCGCGACGTCGAGCCCGAGCCCCTGCAGCAGGTCTACCAGGTCCAGGCGGCTCAGCAGGGGATCCGAGCCGTCGTCGGGGAAGGCGTCCATGACCGCGAGCGTCGCGACGGCGAGCCCGCGGCGCTGCAGTTCGACGCCCATCGCGTGCGCGAGGACACCGCCGAGCGACCAGCCGAGCAGGTCGTACGGGCCGTCCGGGGCGACCGCCACCATCTCGTCGACGTACCTGGCGGCGAGGTCGTCGATCGACGCGTACCGGGGTCCGCCCGCGATGGCCGGCAGCTGCAGCCCGAACACCGGGCGATCCGTCGGCAGGTGGCGCAGCAGAGCGCCGTAGCCCCACGACAGACCGATCCCGGGGTGGACGCAGAACAGCGGCCGTCCCGAGCCACCCGCGCGCAGCGTGATGCGGGCCGCCAGGGCCTCGTCGATCCCGCCGGGCGCCACCGCGGTGATCCGTGCGGCCAGCCCGGCCGGTGTCGGATCGAGGAACAGTGCCTGCAACGGAACGGTCGAACCGAGCCGGACACGCAGGTCCGTCACCACCTTCGTCGCGAGCAACGAGGTGCCGCCGAGGTCGAAGAAGCTGTCGTCCATGCCCACCCGGTCGACGCCCAGGACGTCGGCGAACGCCCGGACCACGGCCGACTCGACCGGGCCGTCGGGTTCCCGGAACACCGCGGACGCGGCCAGGAACCCCGGGTCCGGCAGCGCGTCGCGGTCGAGCTTGCCGGTCGGCGTCAGCGGGATGCGGTCCAGGACAGTGACCGCGGCCGGCACCATGTACGCGGGCAGGTGCTGGGCGGCGACGCGGCGGAGGTCGTCGGGATCGACGTCCGTGTTCTCGACCGGGCGCACGTACGAGCACAGCAGCGTGTTGCCGGCCGGGCCCGGACGGGCGAGGGTCACGGAGAACCCGACGCCCGGCTGGGCGGTGAGCACCGCGTCGATCTCCCCCGGTTCGATCCGGAATCCGCGCACCTTGACCTGGAAGTCGCTGCGGCCGATGTACTCGAGCGTGCCGTCGAACCGCCAGCGCACCAGATCGCCTGTGCGGTAGAGCCGTTCACCGTGACGACCCCACGGGTTCGCGACGAACCGGGACGCGGTGAGTCCCGGGCGGGCGTGGTACCCGCGCGCCAGCGCCGGCCCGGAGATGTACAGCTCCCCGACCACACCTCGCGGCACCGGATGC
This sequence comes from Prescottella soli, assembly GCF_040024445.1. Classification (NCBI taxonomy): domain Bacteria; kingdom Bacillati; phylum Actinomycetota; class Actinomycetes; order Mycobacteriales; family Nocardiaceae; genus Rhodococcus; species Rhodococcus (subgen. Prescottella) soli. Next base: position 3,494,156 of record NZ_CP157276.1, on the reverse strand, counting down.
AGGCGCGTGTCCAGCACGAGTTCGGTGGTACCGCGGATCGGGCCGCCGAACGTCACCGGCTCGCCGGGGTGCATCGGGGCGCTGATGTTCGCCATGATCGTCGTCTCGGTGGGGCCGTAGGCATTGAGCATCGTGCGGCCGGGCGCCCAGCGCGCCACCAGTTCCGGCGGACACGGCTCACCGGCGACGACCAGCGTGCGCAGCGAGTCCTGACCCACCGGGTCGACCGAGGCGAGCGCGGTAGGGGTCACGAATCCGTGTGTCACTCTCTCGGTTTCGAGCAGCGAGCCGAGCTCTGTGCCGCCGTAGATGCCGGTCGGGACGACGACCATCGTGGCGCCCGCACTGAGCGCCATCACCGTCTCGAACACCGAGGCGTCGAAGCTCGGCGACGCGAAGTGCAGGGTGCGGGCGTCGGGGGTCACCGCCAGGTGGTCGCGTTCCTCGACGGCGAGGTCGGCGAGGCCGCGGTGGGTGAGGACGACGCCCTTCGGGATGCCGGTCGAGCCGGACGTATAGATCAGGTAGACGGGCTGGTCCGCGTGCACGGGACGGAGACGATCCGACGCGGATATCGGGGCCGACGACGTCGCGGCGACCGCGGCGGCCGTCGCAGGGTCGTCGAGCACCGACCAGTCGACCGCGTCGGGCAGCCGGTCGCGGCGCGAACGCACCGTCACGCCGAGCGCCGCCCCCGAGTCACTCAGCATCCGCGAGATCCGCGGGGCCGGGTAGTCGGGGTCGACGGGCACGAACGCCGCGCCGGTCTTCGCGACCGACCACACCGCCAGCACCGAGTCCGGCGAGCGGGACAGGCCGAGTGCCACGAACGACTCGGGTCCCGCTCCCGCGCCGATCAGATAGCGCGCCAACCTGTTCGAGCGCTCGTCGAGTTCCCCGTACGTCATCGCGGCGCCGTCGTGCGCGACCGCCACGGCGCCGGGGTCGCGGGCCGCGTCCGCGAGCAGGTCGGCCAGCACGACCGGATCCGCGTCCGGCCCTCCCCGCGCGGGGGCGAGCCCGGCCAACTCGCCGGCGGCGAGGATGTCGAGATCGCCGACGGCGCGCTCGGGATCGGCGAGTGCCGACTCGAGGATTCGGACGAAGCGTTCCGCGAAGCCGCGCACGGTACCCGGATCGAACAGGTCGGTCGCGAAGGCGACGCCGCCCGCCAAGCCGGCGGGTGCGCCGGACTCGTCGAACTGCTCGGCCAACACGAACTCGAGATCCTCCTTGACCACCTCGACACCCGGCGCCAGTCCCTCGAAGGTCAACCCGGGCAGCTCGAGTCGAGCGCCGGCGCCGTCGTGGAACTCGAGCGCCACCTGGAACAGCGGCGAGTACGCCGTCGAACGCGCCGGGTCGAGTTCTTCGACCACCCGCTCGAACGGCACGTCGGCGTGCGCGAACGCGCCCAGGTCGACGTCACGCACGAGGTCCGAAAGCTGCGAGAACGACAGCCGTGCATCGATCCTCGTGCGCAGCGCCAACGTTCCCACGAACATCCCGACGAGATCGTCGAGCACCCGCTCCCCACGCCCGGCGATCGGCGTGCCGATCACGATGTCGTCGGTGTCACCGAGTCGGCTGAGGAGGACCGCGAGACCCGCGTGGACGGTCATGAACAGGCTCGTGCCCCGGGTCCGGGCGAACGTCTGCAACCGGCGGTGCAGATCCGCGTCGATCGCGAAGTCGACCCGCCCGCCGCGGAACGACTGCTGGATCGGACGCGGCCGGTCGGCGGGCAGCCCCAACAGGTCCGGGGCACCGGACAGGGTCCGGGTCCAGTACACGAGTTGGCGCGCGAGGAGCGATCGCGGGTCGTCGGCGTCGCCGAGCAGATTCCGTTGCCACAGTGTGTAGTCGGCGTACTGCACCGGAAGCGGCGCCCAGTCCGGCCGGTGCCCCGCCGACCGTGCCGCGTAGGCGCGCACGAGGTCCGTCGCGAGCGGTCCTGTCGAGTATCCGTCGATCAGGATGTGGTGGGCCACGAGCACCAGGACATGATCGTCCGGCCCGAGGGCGAACAGCGCGACCCGCACCGGGACGCGTTCGGTCACATCGAATCCCGCCGTCGTCACCTTACGCACCCGCTCGTACACATCGGATTCGGCCGCAACGGCTACCGGGTCCAGGACGATCCCCGTGTCGGCCGCCTCGCGCACGTCCTGTACCGGGCCACCGCCGTCGATCGGGAAGACGGTGCGCAACGCCTCGTGCCGGGACACTATGTCGTACACCGCGGCACTCAGGGCCGCGGTGTCCAAGGTTCCCCGCAGCCGGACCGCGATCGGCACGTTGTAGGCGGGCGACGACGGGTCGAACTGGTTGATGAACCACATCCGTTGCTGTGCCGCGGACAGCGGCACCCGTGGCGGGCGTTCGGTCGGCTCGAGGACGGGCCGTCCGGACGGGCCGGTGCCCTCGTGCTCGATCCGTTCGGCCAGTGCGGCGGCCGTGGGCGCCTCGAACAGCGCCCGCACACCGAGATCGATGCCGAGGGACTCGCCCAGACGGGCGACGGCGCGTGTCGCGGACAGCGAGTTGCCGCCCAGGTCGAAGAAGCTGTCGTCGGTGCCGACCCGGTCGGCGCCGAGGACCTCGGCGAAGACCTCCGTCACGGCTTCTTCCACCGGGTTCGTCGGCGCCCGGAACACCGGTGCCGCAGTGCCGAATTCAGGCTCGGGAAGCGCCCGACGATCGAGCTTGCCAACCGGTGTCAGCGGTATGGTCTCGAGGACCTCGACGGCCGCGGGAACCATGTACTCGGGGAGGAGTTCCGCGAGCCGCGCGCGCAGGCCGTCGACGGTGATGTCCCGGCCCGGGGTCGCGGCGACGTAGCTGACGAGCACCGTGTCGCCACTGGGACCCCGACGACCCAGCGTCACGGCGAAACGCACGTCGGGGTGCGCGCTGAGCACCGCGTCGATCTCTCCGAGTTCGATGCGGAAGCCGCGGACCTTGACCTGGAAGTCGCTGCGGCCCCGGTACTCGAGCTTGCCGTCCGGGGTCCAGGCACCGACGTCACCGGTGCGGTACATGCGTTCGCCGGGCGCGCCGAACGGGTTCGCGACGAAGCGCCCAGCGGTCAACGCCGGACGCCGGTGGTAGCCGCGGGCGAGTCCCGGACCCGCGATGTACACGTCGCCCTCGACCCCGGTCGGCACCGGCTGCAGGCGCCCGTCCAACACCAACTCGGCGACACCCGGGATCGGCGCGCCCATCGTCAGACGCGGCTGCCCGCTGTACTCCTCGATATTGACGACGATGGTCGTCTCGGTGGGCCCGTACACGTTCAGGACGCGGCACTGCGGCAGCCAGTCGGTCACGAGCTCGCGTTGCCACGACTCGCCGCCGACGAGGACGCACGAGAGGTCGTCGAGCCCCGACGGATCGACCGACGCGATGGCGGCCGGGGTGATGAACGCGTGGGTGACCCGCTGCTTCCGCAGCACCGCGGTCAGTTCGGTGCCGCCGTAGACGGTGCGCGGAACGATCACCATCGTCGCCCCGGCCGCGAAGCACAGCAGGTACTCGAGGAGCGAGACGTCGAAGCTGGGGGACGAGAAGTGCAGGGTGCGTGCGTCCGCCGTGACACCGCTGTGTGCCCGCTGGGCGTCCGCGTAGTTGGCGAGACCACGTTGGGTGATGGTGACCGCCTTGGGGCGTCCCGTGGAACCTGACGTGTAGATCAGGTATGCGGGGTGATCGATGCGGAGCGGCGCCGTACGGTCGCTGTCGGTGACCGGACCGGACGGCCGCCTCGCGCACGCGCGCACGACGTCCGGGTCGTCGAGCTCGAGCCAGTGCACCGAGTCCGGGAATTGGGATCGGAACTCGCTTGTGGTCACGCCGATCTCGGCGCCGCAATCCGCCAGCATGTTCGCGACCCGCTCGGGTGGGTAGTCCGGGTCGACCGGAACGAACGCAGCCCCGGTCCGGGCCACCGCCCACACGGCGAGGACGGACTCGATCGATCGCGGAATCCCCAGTACCACGAGCGATTCGGGGCCGATTCCCCGATCCGCTAGGTGCCGGGCCAGCCGGTTGGCCCTGGCGTCGAGGTCCCCGTAGGTCACCTCACGGCCGTCGCCGACGAGCGCGAGGGCCTCGGGGTCCCATGCGGCGGCGGTGTCGAGGATCGCGGCGAGTGTGCGCGGCGACGACCCGGGACCCGCACCCACCGGGACGAATTCGTGCCACTCGACGTCGGTGAGAAGGTCCAGGGCGGCGAGACGGCGCCCGGGTTCGCCCGCGAGGGCCCGAAGGGCCCGCAGGAGGCGTTCGGCGATGCCCGCCGCGCGCCCCTCCTCGAGCAGGTCCGGGCGGAACTTCACCGTCACCCGCAGCCGGTCGGGCGCGGACGCGACGACACTGAGCGGGTAGTGCGCGGAGTCGCGGGCCTCGACGCCGACGATCCGGAGTCCGCCCACCTCCCTGCCGGCGCCGCCGTCGCCGCGGACCGGGTACGACTCGAACACGGTCAGCGTGTCGAACGCCGCGCCCGGGCCGGCGGCCCGCTGGATGTCTACGAGGCCCACGTGGTGGTGGTCGAGCAGTGCCGACTGCTCGGCCTGGGTGCGGTCGAGCAGTTCGCCGAGGCTCTCGTACGGGTTCAGGCGAATCCGTACCGGCACGGTGTTGATGAACAGGCCGACGGCCGTCTCGACGCCCGGCAGGTCCGGCGGGCGCCCGGACACGGTCGTCCCGAACACGACGTCGTCGCGACCCGTCAACAAGCCGAGCACGATTCCCCAGGCGGCCTGCACGACGGTGCTCAACGTGACTCCCCGGTCCCGGGCGACGTCGCGCAACCGGTCGGTCGTCGTGGCGTCGAGTCGGTAGGTCAGATCGCGGGACTCGGTGTACCGGTCCGTCGTCGCCGACTCGGTCGTGAGGAGCGTGGGGTCCTCGACGCCGGCCAGCGCGTCCGTCCAGGCCTGCAACGCGGTCGCCTGGTCTCGCGCGGTGAGCCACTGCAGGTAGCGGCGATACGGGGCCGGGGGCGGCAGCGCGGACGGGTCGCCGTCGGCGGCATACAGCGTGAACAGTTCCGCGAGCAGCAGCGGCGTCGACCACCCGTCGAACAACACGTGATGATTGGTGATCACGAGGCGTTCGATGCCGCCGGGCATGTGCACCAGCATGATTCGCACCAGCGGAGCGCGCCGGACGTCGAAGGGTGTCGCGCGATCGGCGTCGAGCACTTCGGTGAACCGCTCGGTCGAATCGGCCTCGCCGAGCCCGGCGAGGTCGATCTCGGTGCACGGCACGTCGGCCACACCTGGCACCACCTGCACGACGTCACCCCCGGGTTCGCGGACGAATACCGACCGCAGGTTCGGGTGACGGTCGAGCAGTGTGGCTGCCGCGCGGCGCAATCGAGGCACGTCCGCGGCGCCGTCGAGCGTGAGGATCAACTGCACCAGGTAGGCGTCGGCGGCGCCCTCCTCGGCCGCCGACAGTTCCGCGTGGAACAGCATGCCGCGCTGCATCGGCGACAGCGGCCACACGTCCGACAATTCGGGGTACCGGTGTTCCAGGCGCTCGATCGCCGCCTGTTCCATCGCGACAAGATCCAGATCCGACGGCGTCAGCCCGCCCGCACCCGGGGTGCGCGCGTGTTCGACGATTGCCTCGGCGGCGCGAATCCACCAGTGCGCCAGCTGATCGACCTCACCTGGGCTGAGGATCCCGCGCGGGCAGTCCCACGTCGCGGTGATCCGCGGGCCGTCCGGCCCGGGGACCGTGGCAGCGTTGACCTCGATCACCGCGGTCGCCGACAGGTCCGGTGCGAGCACTCCGCGCAGCTCGGAATCGTCCACGGGAAGCCACGTTCCGCCGGTACCGGCATCGAACCGGCCGAGGTAGTTGAAGCTGATCTCCGGCATCCCCCGCGCGGAGAGCTCGGGCCGGGTGTCGTCGTTCAGGTAACGGAGCAGGCCGAACCCGATGCCGTGGTCGGGGATCGAGCGCATCGTCTCCTTGACGGCCTTCACCACGGCGCCCGCGGGCGTGTCGGCGGACATCGCACCATCGACGTCGATGCCGGACAGGTCGAACCGCACGGGATACAGCGACGTGAACCATCCGACGGTCCGGGACAGGTCGGCTCCCGGCAGCACCTGGTCCTCGCGTCCGTGCCCCTCGAGCGCGACCGACATCGCGTCGACGTGGATCCCGCGTTCCCGGCGCCACCGCACCACCGCGAGAGCGAGCGCGCTCAGCAGGCCGTCATCGACGGAGCCGTGAAAGACACGTGGCACGGTCGTCATGAGCCCCCGGGTGGTCTCCGCCGACAGGTCGACCTCGATCCGGTCGGTGGTGGTGCCGACGTCGACGGTCGGATCCAGTTCTCGTGCACCGAGACACGGCCCCACCGGTTCGGTCATGGACCGCCACAGCTCGAATTCGCCGCCCCGGTTCCGTGCGGCGGCCGCAAGTCCGTCCGCCCACGTCCGCATCGACGTGCCGACGGGTGCGAGCGCCGGATCCTCTCCGGCGCCGGCCCGGGTGCACGCGACCGCCAGGTCCGCGAGGAGGATCCGCCACGACACCCCGTCGATCGCCAGGTGGTGTGCGACCGCGAGCAGCCGCACGCCGTCGGGTGCGGTGAACCGTACGAACTGGATCATGCTGCCGGAGAACGGATCCAATCGGTCGGCAGCCGCGTCCAGCTCACGCCGCGCCGGCCCGGTGAAGTCCGTGCCGTGCACCGCCTCGACCGGGACCGACCGCGTGACGGACTCGGCGTCCACCGCACCGGGCGGCCGCACCGTCACCCGCCATCCGGTGCGGGAGCGCGTGTCGCGCCGCAACAGCGCCCGCAACATGTCGTGCCGGTCGAGCACCGCACCGACACCCGCGGCCAGCGCATCGGGGCCGAGGTCGGGCGGGACGTCCAGCAGCACGGACTGCGAGTACCGGCCGAAGTCGCCGGAGCGCTCCGCGAGCCAGCAGACGATAGGGGTCGCCACGACGTCACCGACGCCGCCGCCGGGCAGTTCCGGCAGCGGTTCGACGCCGTGCCCGTCGACCCGTTCGGCCACGTCGGCGAGTCGAGCGACGGTGCGGCACTCGAACACGTCCCGCGGCGTGATCGCCACCCCGGCGGTCCTCGCGCGTGACACCAGCTGGATGGACATGATCGAATCGCCGCCGAGCCCGAAGAACGAGTCGTCGACCCCCACGGTCGGGGCGCCGAGCACGTCGGCGAACAGCCCGGCGAGGATGCGCTCCACTTCCGTGGCGGGCGGGCGGCCCTGCCCACCGCGGACCCGTGGGTCCGGCAGCGCGCCGCGGTCGATCTTGCCGTTCGGCGTCAGCGGGAACTCCGCGAGCACCGTCACCACGGACGGCACCATGTACGGCGGCAACCGCTGCGCGACAGCCTCGACCACCGTTTCGGCCGTGACCGTCGCCCCCGTCTCCGGGACGACGTACCCGAGCAGCCGGGACGAGCCCGCGGACTCGTCCCGGGCCAGGATCACCGCTGACACGATGCCCGGCACCGAGACCAGTACGGACTCCACCTCCCCCGGCTCCACCCGGAAGCCCCGCACCTGCACCTGAAAGTCGCTGCGCCCCAGGTATTCGAGGTCGCCGTCCGCGGTCCGTCGGACCCGGTCGCCCGAGCGGTACATCCGCTGCGCGGTCGCGAACGGGTCGGCCACGAACCGCGATGCGGTCAGGTCCGGACGGTGCCGGTAGCCTCGCGCCACCTGCGGACCCGCCACGTACAGCTCGCCGACGATGCCCACCGGCACCGGGTGCAGTCGGTCGTCGAGGACCCGCAGTCCGATCCCGGGAAGGCCGGCACCGATCACCGAACCGGCGGAGCCCGCGGCGCGGACCTCCCCCGCGGCGACCCGGTGCCAGGTCACGTGGACGCACGTCTCGGTGATCCCGAACATGTTGATCAGCTCGGGTCGGTCGTCGCCGCGGCGACCCACCCAGTCGCCCAGCCGCGTCGCGTCGAGTGCCTCGCCGCCGAACACCACGCGGCGCAGCGCGAGATCGCGTTCGGTGCCGGCGTCGGCGCGGGCCAGTTGGTAGAACGCCGACGGGGTCTGGCTGAGCAGGGTCACCGACTCGGCGCACAGCAACTCCAGCATGTCGTCCGGCGACCGCGCGGTGTCGCGGTCGACGACGACGACGCGTCCGCCGAATGCGATGGCGCCCCACAGTTCCCAGACCGCGAAGTCGAAGGCGTAGGAGTGGAACATCGTCCACACGTCGCTGCGGTCGAAGCCGAGGACGTCGCGGGCGCCGGAGAGCAGCGTGACGACGTTGCGGTGTGTGACGACGACACCCTTGGGCCGCCCGGTCGAGCCGGAGGTGTAGATGACGTACGCCGGTGAGTCGGCGCGCAGCGGACTGGTGCGCTCGCGGTCGTCGACGGGGCCCGCCGGGCGGCTGCCGATCCGATCCCGGGTGTCCGGTGCGTCGAGTCGGACGACCGGCACGTCCCCGGCGGCATCGGCCACCCGCCCCGCCGAGACGTCGTCGGTCAGGACGCACACCGCCCGCGCGTCCGTGAGGACGAATCCGATGCGTTCGACGGGATAACCGGGGTCCACGGGCAGGTACGCCGCGCCCGCCCGGACGACCGCGACCAGGGCTGTCACCAGGTCCACGGACCGCTCCATCGCGACGGCCACCACCGATTCGGGACCGATGCCTCGCTCGATCAGCCAGCGCGCCAACCGGTTCGACCGCATGTCGAGGTCGCGGTAGGTGAGCCGCGCGTCGCCGCCGACGACGGCCTCGCTCTCCGGTGTCGAGGCCGCCGCCGATGCGAACATCTCGGCCAGGGTGCCTCGGGCGGCGGTGGGCTCCGCGGCCGGCACCCATCCCTCGGTCAGCTCGATGTCGCCGACCGGAACCGACGGATCGGACGCGACGGTCGCGAGCAGCCGGGGCAGCATCGCGGCCAGACCGGTGACGGTGGTGTCGTCGAACACGTCCGTCGCGAAGACGATTTCGCCGGACAGCCCGTCCGGGGCGCCGGCCTCGTCGACGTGCTCGCCGATCCCGATCTGCAGGTCGAACTTCGCCTCCCCGGTGTCGACGTCGACGGATTCGACCGTGAGTCCCGGTAGCTCCACACGGGGCCGGTCGACGTTCCGGAACTCGAGCAGCACCTGGAACAGCGGGGCGTAGGACGTGTTGCGTGCGGCGCCGGAGCGGACGATCAGTCGCTCGAACGGCAGGTCCGCGTGCGCGAACGCGTCGACGTCGACGCCGCGGACCCGCTCGAGGACACTCGCGAACGGGGCCGCCGGATCGATCTCGGTACGCAGCGGCAGCGTGTTGACGAACATGCCGACGACGTCGTCGAGTTCGGCCTCACCGCGCCCGGCCACGGGCGTACCCACCACGATGTCGCGGTCCTGTCCGATCCTGGACAGCAGGACAGCCAGCGCCGCGTGCACCACCATGAAGATCGTCGAATCATGCTGCGCGGCAACCCCGGACAGCGCGCGGCGCACGTCCTCACCCACCCGCAGCGGCACGCGTGCGCCGCGGGTCGATCGCCGCGCACCCCGCGGGCGATCCAACGGGAGCGTCGTCACCGGCGGCGCACCGGCCAACCGCTCGAGCCAGTGCGACTCCTCGCGGGCGACCAGCGACGACGGATCGTCGGGATCGCCGAGAACCTCCCGCTGCCACAGCGCGTAGTCCGCGTACTGGACGCGGAGCGGATCCCAGTCCGGGGCACGACCGGAGACGCGCGCCGAGTAGGCGGTCACCACGTCACGGGCGAGCGGGCCGATCGAGAAGCCGTCCGCGACGATGTGATGCACCACCAGCACCAGGACGTGGACGTCCGGTTCGAGCCGCAGTACCCGGACACGCATGGGGGCGCCCTGTGCCACGTCGAATCCCGCCGCGATCAGCTCCCCGATCCGGGCGTCGAGGTCCGCGGCCCGCACGGGTTCGGCCGCGAGGTCACCCACGACGTCCTGCGCCGCCACGGTCACCTGGAACGGCCCGGACGGCGACGGGGGGAACACCGTCCGCAGCGATTCCTGCCGCGTCACCACGTCGACGACCGCGGCCTGCAGTGCGTCCGCGTCGAGCGTGCCCGTCAGTCGCAGCACCATCGGCACGTTGTAGGTGGCCGACGTGGGCTCGAACTGGTCGATGAACCACATCCGTTCCTGCGCCCACGACAGCGGTATCCGGTCCGGCCGCACGACGGTTCCCAGGCGCGTGGTGGACTCGGCGCGGGCACGCCCCGCCCGCGCCGCGAGCCGTCCGGCCGTTCCGCACTCGAACAGGTCACGCACGTCGATCCCGGACCCGAGCGAGCGGTTGATGCGCGCGACCGCCCTTGTCGCGCTGAGGGAATTGCCGCCGAGTGCGAAGAAGTTGTCGTCCACTCCCACCCGCGGGGCGCCGGTGACGTCCGCGAACACGGCCGCGACCCGCTTCTCGGCGGGCGTGCTGGGGGCACGGAATCTCGGCGCCGCCGAGGAGAAGTCGGGCTCGGGCAGGGCGTCGCGGTCGAGCTTCCCGACGGGGGTGAGGGGGAGATCGTCGAGGACGACGATCGCGTTGGGCAGCATGTGCGCGGGCAGCCGCCGGGCCGCGAACTCGGTCAGCGTCGCGCCGTCGACTCCGTCGTCCGTCGCCGGCACCACGTAGGCGACCAGCAGCGGGTCGCCACCGCCTCCGCGCCGACGAGCCGCGGCGACCGCGTGCGCCACCGCCGGGTGGGCCACCAGCGCGGCCTCGATCTCGCCGAGCTCGATGCGGAATCCGCGCACCTTCACCTGGAAGTCGCTGCGCCCCAGATAGTCCATCGCGCCGTCCGCCCGTCGTCGCACGACGTCCCCGGTGCGGTACATGCGGTCGCCGGGCGCCCCGCCGGGACCCGCGACGAAGCGCGCCGCGGTCAGCCCCGGCCGGCGGTGGTAGCCGCGGGCGGTGCCCGCGCCCGCGACGTACAGTTCCCCGGGCACGCCGGTCGGGACGGGACGCAGGAAGGCGTCGAGCACCACCAGATCGGTTCCGCGGACCGGCGTCCCGATCGGGATGTCGGCTCCGGGCACGAGCGGCTCGCTGATCGTGGTGAGCACGGTCGACTCCGTCGGCCCGTAGCCGTCGAGCATCACCCGGCCGGGTGCCCACGCGGCGACGAGTTCCGACCCGACGGCGTCGCCGGCGACCACGAGGACGTCCAGCGTCCCCGTGTGATCCGGTTCGACGGTGGCGAGCGCCGCGGGCGTGATGCAGGCGTGGGTGATTCGCTGCGCGGTGAACAGGTCGGCCAGCGCGGTCCCGCCGTACACGTCCGGCGGCGCGACGACGAGGGTCGCCCCGGCCGCGCACGCCTGCAGCAACTCGAGCACCGCCACATCGAAGCTCGGCGAGCAGATATGCAGGCACCGCGCCGACCTCGGGACCGGATACCGGCGGTGCTGCTCGTCCAGCAGGCTCGCCAGCCCGCGGTGGGTGACGGCGACGCCCTTGGGTCGTCCCGTCGAGCCCGACGTGTAGATCAGGTACGCGACGTCGTCCACGTGCACCGGCCGGGTCCGGTCCCGATCGGTCACCGCGGCCGCGGACGGCGCCTTGCCGTCGACGCCCGGATCGTCGGGGAACAGCCAGTCAACGGTGTCCGGCAACGCTTTCCGCGCCGCGGCCGACGTCAGACCGACGACCGCCCCGGAGTCGGTGAGCATGTGCTCGATCCGCTCACGCGGGTAGGTGGGATCGACGGGGACGAACGCCGCCCCCGTCTTCGCGACCGCCCACACCGCGAGCACCGAGGCCGCGGAGCGCGGCAGCGCGCACGCCACGACGTCACCCGGTCCGGTTCCCGCGCCGATCAGCACACGCGCGAGCCGGTTCGACTGCTCGTCGAGGTCCCGGTAGGTCAGCCGCGCGTCGGCCGCATCGACGGCGGACCCGTCCGGATTCGATGCGGCGCCGGAGTCCAGGATCTGCGGCAGCACTCGCGGCGACGACGGATCGCCGCCACGCGCGACAGCGGCCGCGCGTTCGGGCGCCGACAGCAGATCGATGCGCGCGATCGGCGGATCTTCAGGGGCGCTCACCTGAGCAAGTGCGAATTGCAGTCGCTGACGGAGCGATTCGATCCCGACGGCATCGAACGCGCCGGTGCGGTACTTCAACGTCACGTGCAGCCGATCGGTGAGCCCGGCCAGCAGGGTCAAGGGATAGTGGGTGGCGTCCAGCCCCCGGACCGCGACCACGGAAAGCCCGGCGATATCGATGTCGCGTTCGAGCGCGGACCGGTCCACCGGGTAGGACTCGAACACGGTGAGGGTGTCGAACACCGCGCCGGGACCGGCCGCCTGTTGGATGTCCGCGAGGCCGACGTCGTGGTGGTCCATCAGGGCCGCTTGTTCGCCTTGGACGCGGCGCAGCAACTCCCCCACGGTTTCACGTGGATCCAGACGCACCCGCACCGGCAGGGTGTTGATGAAGAGGCCGATCGCCGACTCGATTCCGGGTACGTCCGGGGGACGGCCCGACACCGTCGCACCGAACACGACATCCGTTCGCCCGGTGAGGACCCCGAGCACCAGCGCCCACGCCACCTGGACAACGGTGTTGGGGGTGACGCCGTGGGCGCGCGCGGCCCTCGTCAGCGCCGCGGTGGCGGACTCGTCGAGGACCAGTTCCACGTCACGGGATTCGCCACCGCGTTCCGCCGCGTCCGGTGCCGCGAGCAGCGTCGGGTCCTCGGCGCCGGCGAGTGCGCGGCACCAGGCTGCGACCGACGCGTCCCGGTCGCGCGCCGCCAGCCACACCAGGTAGTCGCGATAGTCGCCGGCCGGAGGAAGGATCGTCGCGTCGCCCTCGGCGGCGTACAGCATCAGGAGTCGTTGCAGCAGCAGCGGTGTCGACCAGCCATCGAGCAGGATGTGGTGGTGCGTCAGCAGCAGCCGGTAGGCGCCGGGGCCGACGCGGGCGAGCGTGAACCGCAGCAGCGGTGCCCGATCCATCGCGAAGCGCAGGTCCCGGTCCTCGGCCAGCAGGTCCCGCCACCGGCTCTCGACGCCGTCGGACGCGCCGTCCGACAGGTCGACCTCGCGCCACGGCATCGACACGTCGGACGCGATCACCTGGAGGGTCTCGCCGTCGACGTCGTCGACGAAGCAGGCACGCAGGTTGGGGTGCCGGTCGAGCAGGGTTCGGGCCGCGTCCCGCAGGCGTTCTCGCACCGGTTCGCCCCGCAACTCGATCACGAGCTGGACCATGTAGGCGTCCGGAACGTCCGCCGCGAGGTGGGCGTGGAACAGCAGCCCCGCCTGCAACGGGCTCACCGGCCACACGTCGACCACGCCGTGCCGATCCGCCTCGAGCGCGTCGATCCCGCGCTGATCGAGGCGGACCAGGTCGAGGTCCGACGGCGTGAGACCGCCGGCACCCGGGGTGCGCGCGTAGGCCGCAAGTCCGCGCAGCGCGTCCCGCCACAGGTCGGCGAGGCGCCGGACGTCGGCGCTGTCGAGCACGCCCGTCGCGTACCTCCACGCCGCCTGCAGGGTCGCACCACCGGATCCGGTGCGCACGCCCGCAGCGATGTCGACGGCGGCGGTCACCGGCATGTCGGGGTCCTGTGTGCCACCGAGGCCGCCGGCCGACACCGGCATCCACGGAGTGGGTTCCCCGGCAGGGTCGTCCACGACGGACAGACGTCCGAGGTAGTTCAGCACGATCTGCGGCGCGGCTCGCAGTCGCCGACCCTCGTCACCGTCGAGTTCGGTGAGCAGTCCGTACCCGATCCCGTGATCGGGGGCGGCCCGCAGGTGTTCCTTGACGAGCTTGACGGCGGTTCCCGCGGCACGCCCCCCGGCGTAGGCGTCGGCGAGGTCGATCCGCGAGAGATCCGGCCGTACCGGATGAATCGTGGTGAACCACCCCACCGTTCGACTCAGGTCGGCGCCGGGGACGGCCCCCTCCTCACGCCCGTGCCCCTCGATTCCGAACAGCGCGGGGCGCTCGTCGCGGTCGCGTTCGGCGTCCCACCGGGCCACGGCCATCGCGAGTGCGGTGAGCAGGACGTCCTGGGCGTTGCCGTGGACGGCGGCGGGCAGTCCGGTGAGCAGCGCCGCGGTGTCCGCGGACGGCACGTCGACGTCGATCACGTCCGTCGTCGCGTGCACGTCCCGCTCCGGATCGAGCGCGCCGCGCCCGACGGGCGCCTCGGGACCGTCGACGATGGTCCTCCACCAATGCAGTTCGGCGGCCCTGGCGGGGACGGCGTCACGGAGGGCGTGCGCCCACCGCCGCATCGACGTGCCGACCGGTTCCAGCACGGGAGTCCGCCCCTCCGTGGCTTGGGCCCACGCTGCGGCCAGGTCGGGCACGATCACTCGCCAGGACACGCCGTCGACCACGCTGTGGTGGATCACGAGCAGCAGCCGCCCGGTTCCGTGCGGGCCGGCGAACCACACGAGCCGAACCATCCGGCCCGCCGCAGGATCCAACCGGTCGGCCGCCGCATCCAGTTCGGCGGCCGCATGCCGCTCGAAGTCCTCGCCGAAGCCGCGCACCGCGGACCGGGTGAGGACGTCGCGGGCGTCGACCGCACCGATCGGGAGAACCTCCATCCGCCATCCGGATTCGTCGCCGACGAGCCGCGCACGGAGCATGTCGTGCCGGTCCAGGACCGCCTGCACGGCGTCCACGAGGTCCTGTTCTCGGACGCCGGCGGGCAGGTTCAGCAGCACCGACTGCGCGAAGCGGTCGATCCGGTCGCCCGCGCGCCGCACCAGCCACGCGAGGATCGGCGTCAGCGGTACGTCCCCCACCCCGCCGCCGTCGAGTTCCGGAAGGGTGTCGGCCGCTTCCTCGTCCGAGGTCGCGACCGCCGCCAGCGCCGCGACGGTACGGCGGTCGAACACGTCCCGAGGGGTGACGGACAGCCCGGCCGTCTTCGCGCGCGCCACCAGTTGGATCGACATGATGCTGTCGCCGCCGAGGTCGAAGAACGAGTCGTCGACGCCGACGGTCTCGAGCCCCAGCACGTCCGCGAACACCCGGGTCAGGGTGCGCTCGACGTCGGAGACCGGCGCCCGGCTCTGCGTCGTCTCGGTGCCGAAGTCCGGTTCCGGCAGCCTGACGCGATCGACCTTGCCGTGCACGGTCACCGGGATCCGCGGGAGCACCGTGATGTGCGAGGGGACCATGTACGACGGCAGCCGCGCAGCGACGGCGGCGTGCAAGTCCCCGGTGTCGACGTCGGCACCCGCGGCCGGAACGACGTACGCCACCAACCGTTCCCCGATCCGGCCCACGCGCCGGATGTCGGCCGCGGCCTGGCCGACGTCGGGATGCTGTGCCAGCACCGCCTCGATCTCGCCGAGTTCGATCCGGTACCCGTGGAGCTTGATCTGCCGATCGACGCGGCCGACGTACTCGAGTGTCCCGGCGGCGGTCCACCGCACCCGGTCACCGGTGCGGTACATGCGTTCGCCCGGTGTCCCGCTCGGGTCGGCGACGAACCGGGACGCGGTGAGCGGCGGGCGCCGATGGTAGCCGCGGGCGAGGGCCGGTCCGGCGAGATAGAGCTCTCCCGGGGTGCCGACCGGGACGGGATGCAGTCGCGAATCGAGCACCAGCGCATGAAATCCGGGAGTCGGTCCGCCGATCGTCACGGCGGCCCCTGGTGTCAGCGGCGCACTCAAGGTCCCGACGACGGTCGTCTCGGTCGGGCCGTACGCGTCGAGCATCGTCCGGTCGGACGCCCACCGTTCGACGACGTCCGACGGGCACGCCTCACCGCCGGTCAGCACGCACGCGAGGTGATCGAGGCCGCCGGGGTCGGTGGCGGACAACGCGGTCGGCGTCACGAACGCGTGTGTCACCCGCTCGGATGTCAGCAGCTCGCGTAGTTCCTCGCCGCCGTAGACGGGAGCGGGCGCGATCACCGTCGTCGCGCCCGCCCCGAACGCCAGCACCAGTTCGAGGATCGACGCGTCGAAACTCGGTGACGCGAGTTGGAGGACCCGGGAGTCCGGGGTGGTCCGGCACCGGTCGTGGAGCAGGGCCGTGAACGAGGCGAGCCCGCGATGTGTGACGGCGACACCCTTCGGGATTCCGGTGGAACCCGACGTGTAGATGAGATAGGCAATGTGGTCCAGGTTCAGCGGCGCGATCCGTTCGCCGTCCCGGATCGGGCGGTCGTCCGGTCCGGCGGCGGACGGGTTCTCGTCGAGCACCCACCACGGAAGACCGTCGGGGAACGAGCCGCGTGATGCCTCGACCGTGAGTCCCAGCGAGGCGCCGGAGTCGGCGAGCATCAACCCGATCCGGTCGGGCGGGTGCGCCGGATCCACGGGCACGAACGCCGCACCGGTCTTCGCGACCGCCCACAGTCCGGTGAGGAACTCGGGGCACCGCCCCATGCCCAGCGCCACCACCGCACCGGGTCCGACGCCCGCGCCGATCATCCTGCGGGCCAGCACGTTCGATGTCCGGTCGAGTTCGCCGTAGGTGACGTCGGAGCCGTCGTAGCGGATTGCGGGGTGCAACGGGTCGCGGTTGGCGGCAGCGACCAGCAGGTCCGCCAGGGCGCGTGGTGCCGTCCCCGCGGCGCCGTGGACGGGCACCAGGGCCTGCCGCTCCTCCGGATCCAGGACATCGATGTCGGCGACTAGGGCGTCCGGTGACGAGGACACCGCCCGCAGGATCCGGACGAAGCGTCGGGCGAACCGCCTGACGGTCGCCGCGTCGAACAGGTCGGTCGCGAAGACCAGCCCGCCGGACATCCCCTGGGCCGAGCCGTCGTCGTCGAACTCCTCGCCCACATTGAGCTGCAGGTCGAAGGCGGCCACCTCGTCGGTCCGCTCGAACGGCTGCACCCGCAGGCCGGGAAGGTCGAGAGCGGGGCTGGTGATCGTGCGGAACTCGAGCATCACCTGGAACAGCGGCGAATGCGTCGTCGACCGTGGCGGATCCACGGCCTCCACGACCCGCTCGAAGGGAACGTCGGCGTGCATGAAGGCACCGAGATCGGTGTCGCGGACCCGGTCCAGCAGACCCGCGAACGAGCACCCCCCGACGTCGCAGCGCAGCACGAGCGTGTTGACGAACATGCCGACCATCTCGTCGAGCGTCGCCGAGCCGCGGCCCGCGATCGGGGTGCCGATCGCGATGTCGTCGCTTCCGCTGAGCCGGGCCAGCAGCACCGCGAGCGCCGCGTGCACAACCATGAACACGCTCGCGCCGCGCTCACGAGCGAGGCGGACTAGGCGCTCGTGCAACTCCGCCGGAACCTCGAACTCGACGCGCCCGCCGCGCTGCGAGCGCACGTCCGGGCGTGGCTGGTCCGTCGGCAAGTCGAGCACCTCCGGCAGCCCGGCCAGGGTGTCGGCCCAATAGGCCAGCTGCCGCGCCGACGGCGCGTCCGGATCCGCGGTGTCGCCGAGCCAGTCGCGCTGCCACAGCGCGTAATCCGCGTACTGGACGTCGAGCGCCCGCCACACCGGGGGCGCACCACCGAGGCGCGCCACGTACGCCGCGGCGAAGTCGCGCGCCAGCGGGGTGAGGGAGAACCCGTCCGCGAGGATGTGGTGGAGGACCACCGTGAGGACGTGCTCGCCGTCACCGAGGCGGAACAGGCAGGCCCGAAGCGGGACCCGTTCCGTCACGTCGAATCCCCCGGCCATCACGGCCCGCATCCGGGGCAGCAGTTCGGACTCGGCCTCGACATCGACGACGTCGAGGACCGCGCCCTCCCGCCCGGCCGGCAGCACCTCCTGTCGCGGACCCGCATCGTCGAGGGGATAGATCGTGCGGAGGGACTCGTGCCGGTCGACGACGTCCGCGAGTGCGGCGCGCAGTGCGTCCTCGTCGAGTCGACCGGACAGCCGGACCGACAAGGAGATGTTGTATGTGGGTGAGGTGGTGTCGAACTGGTTGATGAACCAGATGCGTTGCTGCGACGGCGAGAGCGGAATGCGTTCCGGCCGTCGCCGTGCGACCAGTGGGGGCCGCGCGGCTTCGCCGCTCGCGGTGGCGCGACGGGCGAGGCCCTCCACGGTGGGCTCGTCGAAGACGTCCCGGACGCCGAGCCCGACGCCGAGCACCTCGCCGATCCTCGCCGCCAGCTGCGCCGCGACCAGCGAGTTGCCGCCGAGCGCGAAGAAGTCGTCGGAGGTGCCGACGTGGTCGAGGCCCAGCAACTCCCCGACCGTGGCGGCCACCGCCTCCTCGATCGGGTTTCCCGGTGCGCCCCGCGGCCGCTCCTCCGCGTCCGGTGGCGGTAGCGCGGCGCGGTCGAGTTTGCCGTGGACCGTCGTCGGCATCCGGTCGAGGACGACGACCGCCGACGGCACCATGTAGCTCGGAAGCAGTTGCGCCACAGCATCTCTTACGGCATCCGGATCGACCGATGGGGATTCGGGCACCACGTAGCCGAGGATCCGGGTACCGACCGGGCCCTCGGCGGCGATCGCGACGGCGGATGCCACCCCCGGCGCCGCGGTGAGCGCGGACTCCACCTCCCCCAGTTCCACCCGGTATCCGCGTATCTGCACCTGGAGGTCGGATCGCCCGGCGAAGCGGAGGGTACCGTCCGACGTCCATGTGCCCAGGTCTCCGGTGCGGTACATGCGACCGCCGGGGTCGAAGGGGTCGGCCACGAAACGGGCGGAAGTGAGCCCGGGGCGGTCGAGGTACCCGCGCGACAACTGCGCACCGGAGACGTACAGCTCCCCCGTCACTCCGGGCGGCACGGGGTGCAGCCGCAAATCGAGGACCCGCACCGCCAGGCCCGGGACGGGGGTGCCGATCGACCCGACCGGGGCACCCGTGATCGCCTCGGGGTCCAGCGGATCGTGGGTGACGTGGACGCAAGTCTCGGTGATCCCGTACATGTTCGTCATGCGTGGAGACGACGCCGGGTGCCGCTCGAACCACCCGGACAGATTCGCCGGGTCCAGTACCTCACCACCGAAGACGACATGCCGCAGCGCTGGGAGCTTGTCCCCGGCGGCATCGTCCGCGAACTGCCGATCGGCCTCCGCCAGCTGCCGGAACGCACTCGGCGTCTGGTCGAGGACGGTCACCCGCTCTCGGCGCAAGAGCTGCAGGAAGTCCCGGGGAGATCGTGCGGTGTCGTGGTCGACGAGCACGACGGTGCCACCGTGCAGCAGGCCACCCCACAGCTCCCACACCGCGAAGTCGAAGGCGTACGAGTGGAACATCGTCCACACGTCCGAGGCATCGAACCCGAACAGCGGCAGCGTACGGTCCAGCAACGTCACGACGCTCCGATGCGGCACCGCCACACCCTTCGGCCGCCCGGTCGAACCGGACGTGTAGATCACGTAGGTGATCGAATCGGGCTGCAGCGGTGCACGATCGGCGTCGGTAACCGCATCGGGTGACCGCGACGCGATGTCGGCAGCGACGGCCGGATCGTCGAGATCCACCACCGGAATCTCGAGCGCCGCCGACGACAACCGCCGCGCGCCTGCCGCGTCGGCGAGCACGCACGCGGGCGACGAATCAGCGAGCACGAACGAGATCCGCTCGTCGGGGTAGTCCACGTCCACCGGAACGTACGCGGCGCCGGCGCCGACCACCGCTGCGAGCACGACCGGCAGATCCACGGACCGTGTCATTGCGACCGCCACGCGGCGCTCAGGTCCGATTCCGCGATCGATCATCCACCGCGACAGCCGGTTCGACCGTTCGGCGAGAGTCCGATACGTCATCCGATCCACCCCGGCGACCACCGCGATCGCGTCCGGGCGCTGCGCCGACACCCGCGCCAGCCGGTCCGGCAGCGTCGCGGGGACACCCACCCGGTCGGCGTGCGCCGCAGACAGGGCGCGCTCCGTGTCGTCGGTGACCCGGATGTCGCCGACGACGGCATCACCGTTCGCCGCGACCGTTGTCAGGATGCGGGAGAACCGCTCGACGAACCGGACGACGCTGTCGCGGTCGAACAGGTCGGTGGCGAAGTGCACGGCCGCCGACAGACCGGCAGGCTCGCCCGACGGATCGACGCGCTCGCGGACACTTAACTGCATCTCGAACTTGACGACGGGCGAATCCACCTCGGTCACTTCGGCGTCCAGGCCGGGAAGTTCCACCGACGTGGTTTCGGTGTTCTGCAGCTCGAGGAGCACCTGGACGAGCGGGGCGTGCGCGGGCGAGCGTTCGGTGGCGAACGCCTCGACGAGGCGTTCGAACGGCAGCTCGGTGTTGGCGAGCGCCTGCAGATCCGTCTCGCGCACGTGGGCGAGCACGTCGACGAACGACGCCCCGGGATCGACGTCGGTGCGCAGGACGAGGGTGTTGACGAACATCCCCACCAGGTCGTCGAGTTCGGGCGCGGCACGTCCGACGACCGGGGTGCCGATCGCGACGTCGCGACCGGCGCCGAGTCGCGCGAGCAGCACGGCGAATGCGGTGTGCAGCACCATGAACAACGTGCAGTCGCGGGTCCGGGCGAGATCGACCAGGCTGCGGTGGACGTCGGGGCCGATCACGAACGGGACCGTGTCACCGGCGGGCGACATCAGGGGCGGGCGAGGGCGGTCGAGCGGCAGCGAGATGACCGGAGGTAGGTCGGCCAGTTGCGCTGTCCAGTACCGCAGCCCACGGGCGGACACCGAATCGGTGTCGGCCGGGTCGCCGAGCAGGTCCCGCTGCCACAGCGTGTAGTCGGCGTACTGCAGCGGCAGCGGATCCCATCGCGGCGCCTGCCCCTCATGGCGCGCGGCGTACGCCACCATGACGTCGCGCGCGAGCGGCACCATCGACTGCCCGTCCGCAGCGATGTGATGCGCGACGACGGCCAGCACGTGCTCGTCGGGTGCGGTCCGAAAGAGTCTGGTGCGCAGCGGAAGCTGCGCGCTCACGTCGAACCCCACTGCGGCCTCGGCGAGCACCGCGTCCCACAGGTCCCCCCGGTCGATCTCGACGGGCCGAAGATCCGGCACGGCGTCCCGGGCATCGACGACAACCTGGTGCGGCCCGAGCGCATCCGACGGGAACACCGTCCGCAGCGTCTCGTGCCGCTCGACGACGTCGGCGAGAGCCGCGCGGAGCGCGTCGGTGTCGAGGTCTCCGGTCAGGGTCACCGCGAAGGGGATGTTGTACACCGGGGACGCCGTGTCGAGCTGGTCGACGAACCACATGCGCTGCTGCGCCGGCGACAACGGCAGCCGGTCGGGCCGGTCGCGGCGAGTCGGCGCGGACGGAGCGACCCCGCTCGCCCACGACCCGTCCTCGCCGAGCGCCGACTCGACGAATCCCGCCAGTCGCCGCACCGTGGGCCTCTCGAACAGGTCGCGGACGGTCAGCGCCGCGCGGAGCGTCGCGTTCAGGCGGGCGACCACCTTCGTCGCCACCAGCGAGTCGCCGCCCAGGTCGAAGAAGCTGTCCTCGGGGCCGACGGGCCGCCCGGTGGCGAGCACGGCCGCGAACGTGTCGGCGATCGCCCGCTCGATCTCCGCCTCCGACTCAGTCAGTGCTGCGGCGGCATCGGAGTCGTCGGCCTCCCCGGTCTCGGCGGGCGCGGGCGTCCGCGTGGCCGGGTGTGAGAACGGTGGCGATGCAGCCGCGCGTAGTTCGCCGAGGGGCGTCTGCGGATCGGCGGCCACGAACTCCTCGACCAGGTCCACGAACAGCCGATGGTAGGTCCGCTGCTCGCCCGCACCGTACCGGTTCGGGTTCGCCCGGAAGTCGACGAACGTCCGTACGGGCGTTCCGGATTGGTAGACGTTGACCAGCAGGTCGTCGACCGGACCGGAGGTGAGGATGTGGAACTCGGTGCGGAGGTCGCCCATCACGATCTCCGGGTGGAAGAACATCACGTTCACGATCGGCGCCGGCGGATCCCTACCGAGGTCACGCAGGATGTCGGCCCGGTTGCAGCGCTGATGTCGCAGCGCCGCAACGAGTTCGAGCTGGATCCGATTCGAGAGCGACGCCACGGTGTCGTCACCGGCGATCTCCACCGGCAGCGGCAGGAGGTTGACGGTCATTCCACCGGACCGCCGAAGCAGCGCAGTGGTGCGGGCCGAGACCGGGATGTTCACGAGCACGTCCCGCCGCCCCGTCATCCGACTCAGGTAGCACGCGAACGCGGCGACGATCCGCACGGCGGCCGACACCCCGGTCGACTCCGCCCCCTCCGACCGCTCGAGTGCGCGGACCGTCGGGGCCGACAGTGCGGCGCTCGCGAGCCTACTCTCGGCGACCGCGGGCGCCGTCGACTCGCTCAGTGAGATCCCACGGACATCGGAAAGCGTTCTCGCCCAATACTCCCGGTCCGCCTCGTGGCGTCCCGACCCCCGGTAGCGCTCGTCGATCTCGAGTAGGGCGCGCAGGTCGGCCGCACTCGCCGGATCGGGCTCGCGCCCCTCGATCGCAGCAGTGTAGAGGTCGGCGATCCGGTAGAGCATCGTGGCGGCGGCGTAGCCGTCGAGCGCGATGTGGTGACTTCGGCTGTACCACAGGAAATGCCGATCGCCGACCTGGAGGACTGCGGTCTCGATCAGCCAGTCGACGGACAGATCGATCGGGGTCGCCATCTCGCGCCGCATCCACTCCTGAGCGGCACCGATCGGGTCGCGCTCGGCGCGCAGATCCATGAGCCTGATCGACCTGTCCCGCACCGGGTCGACGTACTGCAGCGGCTCGCCGTCCACGGTGACGACTCGCACGCCCGGCGACTGGAACTCGAAAGCTGCACGGACGTTCGCTTCCCGCAGACGGTCGATATCGAGCGGGCCCTCGATATCGACGTACTGCGCGATGAACAGTGGGACGTCGGGCACGAGCTGCTGCGCGAACCACAGGGCGCGCTGCGCCTCCGACAGCGGGAATCGGGATCCCACCAATTGCCGTCGCGGCTCGCGAGAATCGGCAGCGCCGGGTTCGGGTTCACGTTTTGCGGGTCCTGCGGAGTCCACGTATCGCCCCCAGAAGGATCGGTTCGCCGCGGTGGCTCGCGCCACCGTCGCCGAACGACACTCCCTCAGGCGGAAGCCGTCCGCGACGGGCAGCGCCTATGTGTGAGTATCCGCCCACGTCGCAATACGGTCCAGATCGGCAGGTCAGACGAGCCGGACGGATCGGTCGGGCGAACGGACCGGCGCCAGCGTGTGTGGATACTGGCACCCATGAGTGAGCGCGCCGAGGGCACCGAACCCGACAAAAGCGGCGAACCCGCCGACTTCCGGGTCCATGTCGCGAACCAGGCCATCCGACTGTTCGCCGAACACGGGTACGAGGCGACGACCGTCGACCAGGTCGCGGCCGCCGCCGGTGTCTCGCGACGCACCTTCTTCCGGCAGTTCCGGTCGAAGGAGGACGTGATCTTCGCCGATCACGAATCGCTGCTCGAGCAGGCCTCGGCGTACCTCGCCACCACCACCGAGGATCCGTGGGTGGCGGTGTGCGAGGCCGCCCGTCTGGTGTTCGACCGATTCCGGGAGAACCGCGAACTGTCGGTCCGGCGATACCAGGTGGTCCAGCGGGTGCCGGCGCTGCGCGAGCGCGAGTTGGTCACCGGGCACCGCTACGAACGGCTGTTCACCGACTACCTGCGCGGCG
Source organism: Prescottella soli (assembly GCF_040024445.1). NCBI lineage: Bacteria > Bacillati > Actinomycetota > Actinomycetes > Mycobacteriales > Nocardiaceae > Rhodococcus > Rhodococcus (subgen. Prescottella) soli. Next base: position 3,470,603 of record NZ_CP157276.1, on the reverse strand, counting down.
CGGTCCCGTCGGCGAAGCCCCTGGACGTCGTGGGTTTCGCGGCGTCCGTCACGGCGTGCCACAACTACCTGCTGCGGGCGATGATCCGGGGCGACGAGACCGCGACCCCGGCCGAGTTGCAGCGCACGCTCGCAGAGATCCGACGCAAGTTTCTGTCCGTGACCACGGGTCCCGACGCCGCGCCGACCTCGGCCGACGGGACAGCGGTGACGGTCGTGACGTACCCGGCCGGCACCCCGGCGGAGGAGGTGGCGCGGCGCGTGCGCCTGCAGTTGGAGGCGGCGTCGCCACCGACGGGATCACCGAGCCCTTGACTGGCACTAAGTGCCATGGTTCACTGGGGCCATTCGTGGATCCACGTGCGTGATCGGCAATTGAACACCAGAAACATGCCGACGAGTACGCCACAGCACGACGAACAGCCGTGGCACTGAGTGCCCCAAGACACATGGTGTCACTCGCTGCCAGCAGACCGTTCACGAACAACCGACCGTCCTGCACACCCGAGGAGCGACCCCCATGGCCGGCAACCCCGATTTCCCCCTCTTCCAGCTGAACGAGGAGCACGACGAGCTGCGGGCCGCGATCCGCGCTCTCTCCGAGAAGGAGATCGCGCCCTACGCGAAGGAAGTCGACGAGCAGGCCCGCTTCCCGCAGGAAGCTCTCGATGCGCTCGTGAACTCGGGTTTCAACGCCATCCACGTCCCCGAGGCCTACGACGGGCAGGGCGCCGATTCGGTCGCCACCTGCATCGTGATCGAGGAGGTCGCCCGCGTCTGCGGTTCGTCCTCGCTGATCCCCGCCGTCAACAAGCTCGGCACCATGGGCCTGATCCTCAAGGGCTCCGAGGACCTCAAGAAGCAGGTGCTCCCCGAGATCGCCGCCGGCGCGATGGCGTCGTACGCCCTGTCCGAGCGTGAGGCCGGCTCCGACGCCGCGAGCATGCGCACCCGCGCGAAGGCCGACGGCGACGACTGGATCCTCAACGGCTCCAAGTGCTGGATCACCAACGGCGGCCAGTCCACCTGGTACACCGTCATGGCCGTGACCGACGCCGACAAGGGCGCCAACGGCATCTCCGCGTTCATGGTCCGCAAGGACGACGAGGGCTTCGTCGTCGGCCCGCTCGAGCACAAGCTCGGCATCAAGGGCTCCCCCACCGCCGAGCTGTACTTCGAGAACTGCCGCATTCCGGGCGACCGCATCATCGGCGAGCCCGGCACCGGCTTCAAGACCGCGCTCGAGACCCTCGACCACACCCGCCCCACGATCGGCGCGCAGGCGCTCGGCCTGGCACAGGGCGCGTTCGACGCGGCAGTGGCCTACACCAAGGACCGCAAGCAGTTCGGCAAGTCGATCGCCGACTTCCAGAACACCCAGTTCATGCTCGCGGACATGGCGATGAAGATCGAGTCGGCCCGCCTCATGGTCTACACCGCTGCCGCCCGCGCCGAGCGCGGCGAGAAGAACCTCGGCTTCATCTCCGCCGCCGCAAAGTGCCTCGCGTCGGACGTCGCGATGGAGGTCACCACCAACGCCGTGCAGCTGTTCGGCGGCGCCGGCTACACCACCGACTTCCCGGTCGAGCGCATGATGCGCGACGCCAAGATCACCCAGATCTACGAGGGCACCAACCAGATCCAGCGTCTGGTGATGTCACGCGCACTGCTCAAGTGACGCACAGTTCCGCTGCGACGGTTTCCGACCCCGCGGTCCCCGACGTTCAATAGGGGTTCGGGTCCGGTGCCGTGACCGACGCGGAGGAGTTGAGTTCACATGGGATCGATCAGCATGCTGGGGGAACTGGTGCAGGTGTTTGCCCAGTTGATGACCCTCATGGGCGGTCAGGGTAACGGCGGTACCGGGGGTGGGGGTCTCGGCGGCCTCGGAGGTGGGGGTCTCGGCGGCCTCGGGGGTGGTGGCCTCGGAGGTGGCAGCCTCGGCAGCTGACCGGTTCGACGACACCCGCCGTACCCGTCACCCCGGCGTCGGAGCTTCCGACGCCGGGGTGCCGGGTGCCAGGCCCCCAATAGCAGAATGACCTTGACAGCACGTCGCTCTACCGGCGACGTGAAGAGACGACAGTGGAGATTCGACTGTGGAGCTAGTTGGTGTGATCGGTGGCGGCACGATGGGTGCCGGCATCGCAGAGGTGTGTGCCAAGGCCGGAAGCAACGTCCTGGTTCTCGAGACGAAGCAGGAGTTCGCCGACGCCGCACAGGCGCGCATCGCTAACTCGATCAGCAAGGGTGTCGCTCGCGGAAAGATCACCCAGGAGGAGGCGGACGCCGCCATCGCTCGGGTGCGCGTGACCCTCGACATCAACGAGTTCGCGGACCGAGACCTCGTCATCGAGGCCGCTCCGGAGATCGAGGCCCTCAAGGCCGACATCTTCGGCAAGCTCGACAAGATCGTGAAGCCGTCCGGCATCCTGGCGACCAACACGTCGTCGATCCCGGTCATCAAGATCGCCAACGCCACCGAGCGCCCGTCGCAGGTCGTCGGCGTCCACTTCTTCAACCCGGTGCCGGTCATGCCTCTGGTGGAGATCGTGGTCAGCCTGGTCACCTCCGAAGAAACTGTCGCGGCGGTGACGAATTACGCACGCGACGTCCTCGGCAAGAAGGCCGTCCGTGCGGGTGACCGCGCCGGCTTCATCGTCAACGCGCTGCTAATCCCGTACCTGTGCGACGCCGTCCGCATGCTCGAGTCGGGCTACGCGACCGCCGACGACATCGACGAGGCGATGAAGGGCGGCTGCGGCTACCCGATGGGTCCGCTGACGCTTCTCGACACCGTCGGTCTCGACGTCGCGCTCGCCGCGGCCGAGTCGATGTACGCCGAGTTCGGTCAGCCCAACTACGCGCCGCCGGCCCTGCTCCGCCGCAAGGTGGACGCCGGTCACCTCGGCAAGAAGGTCGGCCAGGGCTTCTACAGCTACAAGTAGTCCACCCAGTACCAGCAAAGCCCCCCATCGCCAGTATGGCTTTGGGGGGCTTTGCCGTTCGCGAGCTCTTCATGCCGGCAGCACAAAGACATCCGGCCCGCACCCGACGACGAGGACGGAGTGCGGGCCGGAGGCGGCAGCTGGAATTCAGCTCAGCTTGAGGGCGTTCAGCGCGCCGATCACGCTCAGGACGGCGCCGATGCCGCCGAGGATGGTGCCGATGCCGCTGACGACGGGCTGGATCTGCTTGATCAGGGCGAGATCAGCGTCGGAAGAACCCATGACAAAACTCCTCACAGTGGATGTGTGTACGCGTTGTGCGCGTTCGATGTACTGCACGACGCCCACGAGAGTACGTAGGGCGGCCGGGCAGAGATTCTGCAAGACAGTCGATTTCGCTTCCGACCAGCTCGAATCTCCGTGAGTAATATTCACGTGACCCGGCAACGATCTTGGAACGATCAGGTGTCGAACAGGCGAACAGCAGCGGTCGAATCGGATCAGTCGCGTGACCGTGAGCGAAGCACCCGGACGACCCCCGAGAGCGGGCTCTTCCTGTCCGAGAAGTCGTAATTCGGCGTACGTCCGTTCCCCAGATTGAAGTAGACGCCGGCCTGACCCAGCTCCGGAGGCACCGGAACCGAGGCACACGCGACGCTGACGATGCACGGATAACCGGCGAACATCGCTGCGATCCGCTTCTGGTCCGACGCCGAGATCCGGAATCCGGGATCGATCAGAGAGTCGATCTCCACCTGGAAGTACTCGACGCCGGCGTCGACGAGCCGGTCCAGATGTTCGAGGCTGTCGAGCAGGGACACGTCGTCCTTCAGGATGAAGAATCCGTTCGCGATCTTCGGCACGGTCAGCCGCTGCAAGAGATCCAGTTGCTCGTCGACCTGCGAGACCTTCGCCGAATCCACGGACGTGAACTCGAAGTAGGCGGGCCGGAGCGAATCGACGGCATCGACGACAACCTCCGGCGTGTACCCCGCCGAGGCGTCGACGTACAACGACGTTCGGGGGCCGATCGCCTCCTGTAGGGAGGCGAATGTAGTCGCATCGACCACCCGCTTGTCGGTTGCGTCCGGATCGCCGAGGCAGATCCCCACGACCTCGACGTCGCGCAGTTTCTCCGCCTCTGCGCGCGAGACGACCTGGTTCACCTTGATCACAGAAACCTCCTGGGCGCGCACCGTCCCCTCGGATGGTAGGCGGGCCGAACCCGGATTCCGGCAGGCACTTCGGACATCCGGGCAGAACCGGGCTGGATCGAGACGGAGGTCCCCGCGCTCGTGAAACGAGCACGGGGACCTCCGTGGACTGCGAGCGAAACCGCTCTCACTCGTCGAGAACGGTAAGCCGCCCCTCGACCGCGGCGCGGGCGATGGAGTCCCGCATCGCGGAGCAACTTCGGGACCGTGCCCCGGGATCGTCCGGCTCGCCGCCCAGCTCCTGGCATGCGGCGCGCGCCTCGGCGGTCCACTGAACCGCGGTGTGCTGCCAACTGTTCTTGCTCACCAGCACGCAGCACCCGCAGCGGTCGCACTCGACGGGTTCCACGACTACGCCTCCTGCGCTGCTGCGCGGCGGGCGAGGTTGTCGGCGACCTCCGCCTGCCAGGCCTCGACGGGCTTGGTGGTGTCGAGTTCGAACTCGAAGCGGTCGACCATGTCGGGGGTGATGTCGGCGACGTCGACGTAGAACTGCTCGTACCAGCGGCGCAGCTGGTAGACGGGGCCGTCCTCGTTGGTGAGCAGTGGGTTCTCGATGCGGGTCTTGTTCTTCCAGATCTCGATGTCCTGCTCGAATCCGACGCCGATGTAGCCGATCATCGCGTCCACCAGCTGGTCGGCGATCTCCGCGGGCACTTGCTCGGTCTTCTTCACCGAGATGCCGTACATGAGCACGAACTTGTCCGGGGCGATCGGGTAGTGGCAGTTGATGAGCACGGACTCCACGTCGTACTTGTCGTAGTGGTAGACGAGGTCGTCGATCATGAACGACGGGCCGTGGTAGGCCGCGACGGAGGTGTTGCCCACCAGCTTCGGGACGTCCGGGTCGGTCCACTCGGTGACGTCCTCGCGGCCGACGCCCTTCTGCTCCTGGATCGCGACGTGGCCCTCGAAGATGTTCTTGAAGTAGGTGGGGAACGAGTAGTGCACGTAGAAGAAGTGCGCCATGTCCACGACGTTGTCGACGATCTCGCGGCAGTTGGTGTCGATGACCAGCGACTTCCACTGCCAGTCGGTCCACTCGGCGTCGGTGGCGCGGATCGCGGGGATCGCGACCTCCGGCGGGGGCGGGTTGCCCTCGGGGTCGTTCCACACGAACAGCAGCTCGTCCTGCTCGAGCGTGGTCCACGCGCGGGTCTTCGCGACCGGGGGCACGCGGCGGGCGTAGGGGATGTCGGTGCAGCGGCCCTTGCCGTTCCAGCGCCAGTCGTGGAACGGACACGCGACCGAGTCGCCCTTGACGGTGCCCTGGCTCAGGTCACCGCCCATGTGCCGGCAGTACGCGTCGAGGACCTTGACCTCGCCCTTGCTGTCGGCGAACACGACCAGCTTGGTGCCGAACGCCTCGACGGGGTGCGGCGTGCCGTCCTTGAAGTCGGCGACGAGTCCGAGGCAGTGCCAGCCACGGGCGAAGCGGGCCGGCGGCGTCCCGGCTTCGATGATGCGGATCTCGGCGGTGTCGGCATCCACGGAGGTCATGGTCAGTCCTTTCGTTCCCGGAACACGCATACGGGCTGTGCAGTGCTCCGCTCTGATCTCCAATCTCCTGTCGGGCGAGCCTCCGTTCCAGACGTCCTCCCGTTGACCGGTCACCCGTCCGGCGGACCGGTCAGCTCGACACCACGCCGACGAGGTCCGGTGCGACGACGTCGGAGAGGCGGTCCCACGGAACCGTCACCACGATCAGGCCGATGGCGTGCGGCCCCACCTGGTAGTCAGTGAAGTGGATCTCCATCCCGGCCGGGGTGGCCACCCAGTTCGCGAAGTTCTCCCGCTTCGGCTCGATTCCCTCGCGCTGGAAGTCGGGGCCGGCGGCAGTGGCCGGCAGCAGGCGAGCGGATTCCTCCGACAACCGGTTCAAACCCGCCTGAAGATCGGGGAACAGTCGGTCGAGCGTGATCGGCTGCGCGTCGTCCGCGTCGATCACCACCGTCGCCACCAACGGCGTCGGGTGCGCACCCGGCGGATCGGCGTTCCACGACGTCACCAACAGTCCGCTGAGGACCCGGGATCCGATGTGCACGACCGACGACTCGTTCCGGGATTCGAGGGTGAACCGCTGTCCCGTCCAGCCGTCGATCTGGTCCTGCAGCGCCGCCCGCATCGACTCGTCGAACTCCGCCGCGACGGCCGGATCCCCTCCGTCGACCTGCGGCACCACGACGTCGTAGCGGACCCGGCCGGTGTCCCCGGTGATCCGCACGGCCGTCGCGGTGTACCCGGCTTCGATCTCGGAGATCGGTGCGGCGCTCGGCGGCGCCGACACCGTCGTCGGAGCGGCCGACACCGGCACTTCCCGCGTTTCCGGCGTGCCGTCGGTGGTGCCCGAACAGCCCGCGACCGCGACCAGCACGCCGACCGACAACGCCGTGATCGCTACCCGAAGGATCGGAGTGTTCGCCATCACCCCATCATCACGCACAGGCGGGGGACGACAGCCCCGCCATGCCCACGAAGCCGCACGCGTTGTCCTGTGACAGCTTCCAGACGCCGTCCTCGGCGACGAAGTTGATGATGGTGTCGGGGCCCGGTTGACCGTCGAGCGTCATGACGGCCGTCGCGGCGACCATGCCGTCGCCGAGGTCGGTCACGTCGGTGACCTGCGCGGCCACCTTGTTCGCCTTCGCCGCCGCAACCACCTGGTCGATCAGTTGCGGGTCCGCCTCCGCGCCCTGGACCAGCGTGACCTTCTCCGCGGCCGGGACGTTCTCGTCGAACGCCCGCACCAGGCTGGCGTTCAGTTCGGTGGGTGTCGGTGGCGGGATCGGCGGTTGCGACGGTGTCGCCGTAACGGTGGGCGTCGTCGGAGAGTCTCCGCCTTCACCGTCGGAGCACGCCGAGAGCGCAAGCACCGCAAGGCACATCGCTCCGGCAGTCGCCGCCCGCCCGATGCCCTGCACACGCGTCGAGATCATGCCATTCCCCCATCGTTCGTCCGTCCGGTCGATCGAGGCACGGTATCCCGGCACAAGCCCCGAATGCGGCGATCCAGGCGCATTCTCACAATCCCCTCACGATTCGCTCGCGTCAGCTTGTCTCGGTACAGATTCCGCAACCAGGACGGCCCCTCCAACGAGCGGGGATATCCTGGCATCGAGTCACCGACGGCCCTCGGGCGAGCAGGGGCGGAGAAGGGAGTCCCCGTGGCAATCGACTTCACTTTCACCGAAGCCCAGAGCGCCCTGCAAGCAGCCACTCGGGAACAAGCACGCAGGATCCTGGACAACGTGGCCGAACAGACCCGCTACCTGCCGACGCCCGAAGAACGGTTCCGGGCCACGCGACCGGCCTATGAGCAACTGGTCGCGGAAGGGCTCCTCCGCAAGCTCATTCCCGCCGCCGTGGGCGGCGAGGGCAACGGGCTGGTCGACGCGGCGATCATCGCCGAAGAGCTGTACGCCGGCGACGCCAGCGTCGCGCTCACCGCGCTCGGCTCCCTCCTCGGACTGCTGCCGATCGCCCTCGCCGGCAATCCCGATCACACCCGAAAGACCGTGCCGCTCTTCCTTTCCGGCGAAGGCGCCCCGCTGGCAGCCCTGTGCCACAGCGAACCGGGCGGAAGCGCCAACTTCGATGCTCCCGCACCAGCGGAAGGGGTGCGCACCACGGCCCGTCTCGACGGTGACGAATGGGTGATCAACGGCGAGAAGCGCTGGGTCTCGAGTGCCACCGGATGGGACGGCAACGGCGCCGACGTCCTCACCGTCGTCTGCCGGACCGCCGAAGACCCCGCCACCCCGGCGGACCAGGCCCTGTCGGTGCTGCTGGTACCCGGTGGTGCCGACGGGTTCGTCGACCACGGGGCAATCGACATGATCGGCCACCGCGCGCACCTCGCCCCCACCTTCGCCTTCGACAATGTCCGGGTACCCGCCGGCAACGTCGTCGGCGCGGTCGGCATCGGCAAGGCACTCGTCGAAGGCAGCTTCGCCGCCAGCGCCGCCCTCGTCGGAATCTTCGGCGTCGGCCTCATGCGCCACGCATTCGATTACGCGCTCGACTTCGCGCGACGCGAGCACCGCGCCGGCCCGCACCCCATCGTCGACTATCAAGCCGTCGGCTACGCACTCGCCGACGCCAAGACCGCGATCGAAGCCGCGCGCTGGCTCAGCTACCGCGCCTGCCACGCCCTCGACACCCTGGAACCCGCGGCCCTGGAACTGGCCGTGCAAGCGAAGATCTTCGGCTCGGAAACTGCGGTCACCGTCGTCACCGACCTGATGCGAGTCGTGGGCATCGAAAGCTACGACACCGACAACCCCCTCGGCCGACTCCTGCAGGACGCCCTCGCCCTGCCCATCTTCGACGGCGGAAACCTCGGCGTCCGCCGCCGCCAACTCCACCAGCTCCTCCGCGCCCCCGAGTACGACCCCCTCGCCACCATTACGACGACATGAGCGCTCCGGAGCTCCACCTGAAGTCCGCACGGGGCCGGTGGGTCGTAATCGCGACCGTCCTCGGCTCGTCACTCGCGATGCTCGACGGCACCGTCGTCAACGTCGCTCTGCCCCGGATCGGCGCGGACCTCGGCGCCGAGGTCGCGGGAGTGCAGTGGGTCCTCAGCGGCTACACGCTCACCCTCGCGTCCCTGATCCTGCTGGGCGGCGCCCTCGGAGACCGGCTGGGGAGACGACGCGTATTCGTCTGGGGAACAGTGTGGTTCGCGATCGCGTCCGGGCTGTGTGCGCTCGCCCCCGACGTGGGCACCCTCGTGGCGGCTCGTCTGGTGCAGGGCGTCGGTGCGGCGTTGCTGACTCCGGGGAGCCTCGCGATCATATCGGCGTCGTTCGACGACGACGATCAGGGCGCGGCGATCGGCCTGTGGTCCGGGCTGGGCGGGGTGGCGGCGGCCGTCGGACCGCTGCTCGGCGGCTGGCTCGTCGAGGTCGCGGGCTGGCGCTCGGTGTTCCTCATCAATCTGCCCCTGGCCGTCGCCGTCGTGTGGGTGTCGGTCCGGCACGTGCCCGAGACCCGGGATCCACACCCACCCGAACGCCTGGACGTACCGGGGGCGGTGCTCGCGGCCGTCTCGCTGGCGGCGCTGACGTACGGGCTGATCGAGAAGACCGTGTGGGTGGCGGTCGCCGGTGTCGTCCTGATGGGCGCCTTCGTCGTGGTCGAGCGGCGCTCGCGGTACGCGCTGGTGCCCAGTTCGCTGTTCGCGTCGAGGGTGTTCGTGGCCGCCAACCTGGTGACGCTCGCGGTGTACGCGGCGCTCGGGGGCGTGTTCTTCCTACTGCTGCTGCAACTGCAGATCGTGTCCGGCTACTCGCCGCTCGCTGCGGGGATCGCATCGCTGCCGATCACGATCCTCATGCTGCTGCTGTCGTCGCGGGCGGGACGGTGGGCACAGGTTCACGGGCCGCGGATCCCGTTGACCGTCGGCCCGCTGCTGGGCGCGGCCGGGCTGCTGCTGATGCTGCGGATCGGCCCGGACGCGTCGTATCCGACGGAAGTCCTGCCCGCGGTGCTGGTGTTCGGGCTCGGCTTGTCCGCACTCGTCGCGCCGCTGACCACGGCCGTGCTCGGGTCGGTGTCCTCGGACCAGGCCGGGATCGCGTCGGGCGTCAACAATGCGGTGGCGCGGACGAGTCAACTGCTCGCGGTCGCCGCGCTGCCCGCGCTGGCCGGTATCGGCGCGGACGCCCTCTCGGATCCCGCGGCGTTCGCATCCGGGTTCCGGATCGCGATGCTCATTTGCGCGGGCCTGCTGGTGGTCGGTGCACTGATCTCGGCCGTGATGATCCCTCGCCGCGCCGCTGCCGAGGAGCCCCCGGAGGTGCCGGCGGGCGAGAACGTCGCGTGCCAACCGCACTGCGACGTCACTGCACCCGCCGTCCAACCCCCGACGCACTGATCTGGACTCAGCCGGTGACGGCCGGCCACGCGGGAGACGTGGTCCACGGGTACGCCGCCTCGAGCTGCGAGGCGACGCGGATCAACAGATCCTCACGTCCGTGCGCCGCGACAAGTTGGGCACCGAGCGGCATGCCGGTCGAATCCTTGCCCAGCGGAAGCGAAATCGCCGGCTGACCGCCGCTGTTGAACGGGGAGGTCAGCGCACCGTAGACGCCGGCGTGCTTCCACATGGCCTCGAGATCCATCGCGTCGAGCAGTCCCAGCGGGGGCGTCGGGCTGCCGAGCGTGGGGGTCAGCAGCAGGTCGAACTCGGTGAAGAACCGGCCGATGTCCCGTGCCGTCCGCTCGAGTTCGGTGTACGCGAACGACAGGTCGGTCACGGATTGCGACTTGCAGCGCTCGTACTGCACGCGAGCCATCGTCTCGAGGTCGTCGTCGCGCAGCTCCCGACCCAGTTCGGCCAGCCGATGATCGATCTCGACCGACATCGGCGCGGACATCAGGTACTGCATCGCCGCCGCGAGCGCGTCCTGGTGGAACACCGGCGCGGCGGTCTCGACGTGATGCCCCAGCTTCTCGAGCATCACCCCGACGTCCGACGCCACGGCCGCGCAGTCGGGGTGGACCTGCTCTCCGTTCGGCATGGTCGTGGTGATGCCGATGCAGAGCTTGCCGGGGTCGGCCCCCACCTCTCCGACGTACGGACGTGCCGGCGGGGCGACGCCGAACGGTGCGCCCATCGCGGGACCGGACGTGAGATCCAGCAGCAGCGCGGTGTCCCGCACGCTGCGGGTCACCGCGTGCTCCACCGACAGCGGCCCCGCGAGCGGCGAACCCGACGGCATGCGCCCACGCGACGGCTTGAGACCCACGAGGCCGTTCGCGGACGCCGGGATTCGGATCGAGCCGCCACCGTCGCTCGCGTGCGCGGCGGGCGTGATTCCCACGGCCACGGCCGCGGCCGCACCCCCCGACGAACCACCCACGCCGTGCGTGAGGCGGCGCGGGTTGCGCGTCGGCCCGAACAGGACGGGCTCGGTGCTCGCGTTCTGACCGAACTCCGGCGTGTTGGTCTTGCCGATGATCACGAGACCCGCCCGGCGGTAGCGGGACACCAACTCGGTGTCCCGCTCGGCAACCCGGCCCGCGAACAATCGCGACCCGTTCGAGGTGGGCAACCCCGCAACGTCGGCGTGAAGATCCTTGATCAGGAACGGGATTCCGCGAAGCGGACCGTCCGGCAGTCCGGTGTCCACTTCGGCGAGCGCCTCCGCGGCACGGTCGACCACCACCGCGTTGACGGTGCCGTTGCGCTCCTCGACTCGGCGCAGCGCGAACTCGACCACCTCACGGGCCGACACGTCACCGTTCCGGATCGAGGCAGCGAGCCCGGTCATGTCCTGGCCGTCGTACAAACTCTCCATTGACATAGCTGCTCCTCCCACCCCCGCGTTTTGCGCACTTATCGCGCTCCGGGTGCCGGATTTCCAACGACAAGTGCGCAAAACGCGGGAGATATATGTGTCAGACGTTGTGGCAGGCCACGAAGTGGTCGGGGGCGATCTCCCGCAGCTGGGGCTCCTCCGCCGCACAGTGGTCGGTCGCGAGGGGGCAGCGCGTGCGGAAGCGGCAGCCCGACGGTGGGTCGAGCGGCGACGGGAGGTCGCCCTCGATCTGGGGTGTCGACTCGGCTTCGCCGCGGTGCACATCGGGGTCGGGGATCGATGCCAGCAGGAGCCGCGAATACGGGTGTCGCGCCTGGTTTTCCATGTCGCTACTCGGGGCGATCTCGCAGACCTTGCCGAGGTACATCACCATCACGCGGTCGCTGATGTTCTTGACCACCGCCATGTTGTGGGCGATAAAGATCATCGTGAGCTCGAACTCGGTCTTGGTCTGCTCGAGCAGGTTGAGGATCTGCGCCTGGACCGACACGTCCAGGCTCGAGACGGGCTCGTCGCAGATGAGCACCTTCGGTTTGAGCATCATCGCGCGGGCGATGCACACGCGCTGGCACTGGCCGCCCGACAGCTCGCCGGGCAGCCGTTCCCAGACCATGTCCGGGTCCAGCCCGACCGCCCGGAGGAGTTCGCGGGCGAGCTGGTCGAGGCGTTCGGTGTTGCGTTGCCCCCACATTCGGGGTCCCTCGGTGACCAGGTGCTTGACCTTGCGACGCGGGTTCAGCGAGGAGATCGGGTCCTGCATGATCATCTGGATCTGGGCCCGGGTCTTGCGCAGCGCGGACGGACTCAGGGTCGTGAGTTCGATGCCGTCGATCTCCACGCTGCCGGATGTCGGGGCCGGCAACTGCAGGACGGCGCGGCCGGCCGTGGACTTGCCACAGCCGGATTCGCCTACGATTCCGAGGGTTTCGCCCGGCAGCAGATCGAAGCTGATGTTCGACACGGCGTGCACCGTCTGACCGCGCCCGGCGGGGAACTCCACGACCAGGTTCCGGGCCGCGAGGACGGGCTTGTCGTCGGTGCGCAGGTGCGCGACTCCACTTCCGGCCATCAGATGCTCTCCACTTCCAGCTCACGATCGTCCGCGCCCGCGGTGGGGGGCGCTGCGAGGTCGACGACACCGGCACCGCCGCGCGGGAAGTGGCACGCCACCTCGTGCGGGTGCCGGGCGCCGGCGGTGTCCGGGGCGGCGGTGAGGGTCGGCGCGGTCTCCCGGCACTTGTTCTGCGCGTACTTGCAGCGGGACGCGAACGCGCACCCAGTCGGTGGTTTCGTCATGTCCGGCAGGCCGCCGTCGATGGACTCGAGCCGGGTGTGGGGCTGCTGCTCGAGGCGGGGAACCGCGGCGAGGAGCGCCTCGGTGTAGGGGTGCCGGGGACCGGCGAACAGTTGCCGGGTCGGTGCGGTCTCGACGATCCGGCCCGCGTACATGACCGCGACCCGATCAGTCTGTCCGGCAACGACTCCGAGGTCATGGCTGACAAGGATCCCGGCCATGCCCATCTCGGTGCGCAGCGACTCGAGCAGCTCGAGGATCTGCTTCTGCACCGTCACGTCCAGCGCGGTGGTTGGCTCGTCGGCGATGGTCAGCTTCGGATCGCACGCCAGCGCCATCGCGATCACCACCCGCTGGCGCATGCCGCCGGAGAGTTCGTGCGGGTACTGGTCGATCCGCCGCGTCGGCTCGGGGATGCGGACCTTGCGCAGCAGCTCGATCGCCCGCTCTCGGGCCTGCGTCTTGTCCAGGCCGAGGTGGGCACGCAGCGACTCGGTGATGTGCGTCCCGATCCGCTTGAACGGGTTGAGAGCCGACATCGGATCCTGGAACACCATCGCGATGTCCTTGCCCCACACCTGCTGCTGCTGCGTGCGGGTCAGTGCTTGCATGTCGCGGCCCATGAACTGCACCTCACCGGTGACCGTCGTACCGCCGCCGCTGGAGACGAGTCCCATGATGGTCTGTCCCAGAACGGATTTACCGGATCCGGACTCGCCGACCAGGCCGAGGGTCTCGCCCGCGTCGAGCGACAGCGTGACCTGCTCGACCGCTCGGAGCTGCCCTCGCTTGGTGCGGAAGCGGGTGGAGACGCCGTCCACCGTCAGGAGTGGTTCGTTGCTGCTCACAGTTTCACCTCCCGGGTGCCGCCGGTGCGTTTCTGGGCCTTCTCGCCGACCATGTTGAACGAGAACACCGTCAGGAACAGGAACAGGCCGGGCACCAGCACGATGTAGGGGTGTTGGGCGAAGACGTTGCCCTGGCCCTCGGAGATCATGTTGCCCCACGTCGGGGCGGGCGGCGCGATGCCGAGCCCGAGGAAACTCAGCGACGCCTCGGCGACGATCATCACCGAGATCATCACCATGCCCAGCGACGCGACCGGCAGGACCACGTTGGGGGCGATCTCGCGCAGCATCACCCGCCACTTGCTCGCGCCCATCGCCCGTGCCGCGAGGACGAATTCGCGTTGCGAGAACACGAGCGTGTTCGCCCTCGCGATGCGGACCATGGACGGGATCGCCAGGACCGCGAGCGCGAGGGAGATGTTACGCAGGTTCGGCTCGAGCACCGAGGCAAGCGCGATCAGCAGGATCAACGCCGGCACCGCGAGCAGCGAGTTGGTGAGCACGCCGACGATCCGGTCGACCCAGCCGCCGAAGTAGCCGGCGGCGATACCGATCGCGCCACCGACGATCATCCCGATCAGCACCGCCGCGACCGCGACGACCAGCGACGACCGGGCACCGAAGATGGAGCGGGCGAGCATGTCGAGTCCGAAATTGTTGGTGCCCAACGGGTGCGCCGAGAACAGGCTCGGCGCGGCATAGCTCTTCGCGCTGAGCGTCTTGGTGGTGTCCTGGTGCTCGGCCAGCGGCAGCACCGGCGCGAGCACCGCGGCCGCGATCAGCACCACCAGCCACACACACGACAGGATGAACGTGAGGTCGAAGTCCGACCCGAAGCGCGCCAACCCGATCCGTCGCACACCCATGTAGAGCGCGACGAGGCCGACCAGGAAGATCACGACACGTGCCCCCATGACCAGCATGGGCGCGAGACCGATCCCGGCCGCGATCACGCCCACCACGGTGAGGATCGTGCCGACCCGGTAGAGGTTGCGGCGCTCGGCCAGATCCGACGCGTTCGCCGACTCCTCGGCACCCGCATCGTCGAGGACCCGGCCCGTGATGGCCGGCATGTCGACGTCGATGTCGTCAATCTTGATCTCAGACATGGGCTCGTCGGCTCCTTGGGTCGAGGTATCCGTAGGAGATGTCGATGACACCGTTGGCCACCACATAGATGACCGCGATCACCAGCACCGCACCCTGCACCATCGGCATGTCACCCTGCTGCGCCGCACGGACGATCAGCGAGCCCATGCCCGGCAACGAGAACAGCGTCTCCACGATCACGGTGCTGCCGATCATCGACCCCAGCACGATGCCGAGCATCGTGATCAACGAGAACGACGACGGCCGCAACGCATCACTCAGCAGCAGCCGCGTGTTCGACATGCCCTTCGCCTTCGCGACGAGGATGAAGTTCTCCTTCAGCGTCATCACCAGGTCACTGCGCAGGATCCGCGTGAACATCGCCATCTCCAACAGGCTGATCGCGATCGCCGGCAGGATCGCGTGATACAGGTTCTGCCCCAACCCATCCGAGATCCGCACCCACTGCGAACGCGGGAACCACCCGAGATAGTTCACCATCACCATGATCAGCAACAGACCCGACAGGAAACTCGGGATCGACAACACACCGAACGTGCCCGCCCCGATCGCGCGATCGATCCAACCACCCTGGTGCCGGGCGGAGAACATCGCCAGCGGCACCGCGACGACCAGCGCGATGAACAAACCCATCACCGCCAACTGGATGCTGACCGGGATCGCCGCACTGATGCTGTCGGTCACCGGCCCCTGCGGCGGAACCATCGAGTTCCCCAGATCGCCCCGCAACGCGCCCGACAACCAGTGCCAGTACCGCGTCAGGAACGGATCGTCGAGACCCATCTCCGCACGCACCCGCGCATAGTCCTCGGGCGCATGCCCCTCACCGAGAATCGCGACCGACGGATCGCCCGGAATGAACGAAACCAGCGCGAACGTGCCGAGACTGACGATGAAGAGCACCACGACCAGCTCGACCACCTTGTCGATCACCGTCCGCGCCATCGCGTCACCGCCTCCTTCCTGTGTTCATCGGGCGTCCCGAATCCGAGTGTTGCCATGGAGTCGCCTCTAGGACGCGGAATCGGAAGCGAGCCAGGCATTTCCGAACAGCATGATCCCGTCCGCACTGGGGGTGATCCCGTGCGTATTCGTGCTCCACGGGATGAAGTACTTACCGGCGCTGACAACGATCACCGGGGCGGTCTCGTTCACGACGGTCTGGATGTCCTCGAGGACCTTGCGGCGATCGGCGTCGCTCGGTGCGGTCTGCAGCTTGCCGAGCAGCGCGTCCATCTCGGGGTTCTTGTAGCCGAGGACGTTCGACGTCGACTCGCTGTAGAAGTTGCCGTACATGCGCACGAACGGCGACTCGTCGAGAATGTTGAACCCCGCGTACCCGATGTCGTAGTCGTGCTGCACGTACATCGTCTTCACCAGGTCGTTGATGCTCGTCGTGTAGACGATGTCGACGGTGAACCCTACGGCCTGCAACATCGACTGGAACGCGAGCGCGCTCTGCTGCGTCGCGGGATCGTTGAGTCCGACGTACGTGAGCTTGCCGTCGTAGCCGTCAGCCTTGGCCTCGGCGAGGTACTTCTTCGCGGCCTCCGGGTCGTAGCCCGTACCGGCGACGTCACCGTGCCACTTCGACCAGGACTGGAACATGTCGCTGCTCGGCATGCCGAAGCCGGCCTCGACCCGCTGGTTGAACGTCTCCGGGTTGAACGCCGCAACGATCGCCTTTCGCACGCGTTCGTCGGACGCGGGTCGGCCCTCACGCTCGTTGATGTTGCCGACACCGCCCATGTTGGCGGTGTAGACGTAGCCGACGTCGCCGGCCTCGAGGGCGTTGTGGACCACCTCGGCATTGCGCAGGTACGCCGCCTGCACGCCGCCGGTGTGCAGCGCGTCCAGCTTGGCCTGCTCGCTCACGATCGCCGGGAAGCGCAGCTTGTCCAGGTGCGGCTTCCCGTTCCAGTAGCCGGGGTTCGCGGCGAGCAGCAACTCGTCCTGCGACGCGAACTTCTCCACCGTGAACGGGCCCGCACCGACCGCGACGAACTTGCCACTCGCCATCGACGACGGCGACACGATCATGCCCGGACCGGTGGTGAACAGGATCGGGAACTCGTTCCACGGCTGCTTCAGCGTGAAGACCACCGTCGACGGATCGGGCGAGGACACGTCGGCGACCGACGCCTTCCACACCTGCGTGTGGGTGCCCTTCTTCTCCAGGTAGTGGTTGATGCTCCACTGCACCGCCGCCGCGTCGACCGCGGTGCCGTCGCTGAACTTCGCTCCCTCGCGCAGCTTCAGCGTCCACACGGTGTTGTCGCCGTTCGCCGTCAGCGCCTGCGCCAACTGCGGCTGGTACTGCTTCGACTCCGGGTCGTAACGCATCAACAGGTCGTAGATCGCGGCCATCTCGCTGCCGCCGGTGGCGCCGCCGTCCTGACGGTCCGCCGGATCCAGGCTGCTGACACCGTTGTACGTCGCGTAGGACAGCGTCCCGCCGGACGTCGGATCACCACCGTCGGCCTGGTCGCCGACCAGGCCGGTCGTGACGTCCGACGCATCGGTTGCCGAACCCGAACCTCCCGCGCACCCGGCCAGCAGCACCGTCGCGGCGGTCAATGCCGTGAACAGCGTTCCGATCCGGGCAAGTGACGATCGCTTCATCCGCACTCTCCTTCGTGAGATCCGTCGATTGCCGATCCGAGATCCCGGTCGGCCGCGTACACGACGCGGTCCCCGACGACGGTCGCGAGCACCTCGATGTCCTTGATCGTCGCTGGATCGCAGGCAAGGGGGTCGCTCGTGAGAACGACGAAGTCCGCCAACAGGCCTGGCGCGATCGCGCCCTTCACGGCGCTCTCGGCGCCGAGGCGAGCCGCCGACGTCGTGTATCCGGCTACCGCCGTCTGGGCGTCGATCCGCTGCTCGGGACCCAGCACCCGCCCGCCCCGCGTGACGCGGTTGACCGCGGTGTGGATGGTGAACAACGGATCGACGGGGGTGACGGGACTGTCGCAGTGCAGCGCGAACTGCAGATCCGCCGCCGCGATCGATGCGAGCGGGCTGATCCTGCTGCCGCGTCGCGGTCCCAGGAAGCGGTCCCGGTGCCGGTCGCCCCAGTAGTAGACGTGGTTGACGAACACCGAAGCCGCGACGCCGAGTTCACGCATCCGCAGGATCTGGTCCTCGCGCAAGGTCTGGACGTGTTCCAGGCGGTGCTGCAGTCCGGGCGGTGTCAGAGCAGCATCCCCCGACGCCGCCCTCGCCTTCTCGATCGCATCGAGCGCGACGTCGATGGCACGGTCCCCGTTCGTGTGGATCGCCACCTGCCGGCCCGCGGCGTGACATCGAGCCACCATCTCGTCGAGATCCCCGGGCGGAATCGCCATGTCACCGCAGCGACAACCACCCAGGTCGTGATAGGGCTCGGACAGCGCACCCGTGTGCAGCTGGATCGACCCGTCCGAGATCAGTTTCACACCACCGACACTCAGGACGTCGTCGCCCTCCACGGTGGCGCTGTCCCCCAGGGCGAATCCGTCGAGCATGCCGAAGCCCGCGTACAGACGACCGCGAAGCATCAGTTCTCCCGAGGCGTGCAACCGTCGGTACGAGTCCGCCATGACGGGGGTGGCGAACATGTCGTGGAAGCTCGTGACGCCGACGGATGCCATTCGCGCCAGCGCACGACGGAGCGAATCGTCGAGCTCGCCGGCCGGCGGCATCGTTTCACTCGGATCGAGCACCAACCGCATGGCCGGGATCTCGCAGAACTCCCCCGTGGGACGCCCCGTCGCGTCGCGAACGATCACGCCACCTTCGGGGTCCGGTGTGTCACCGTCGATTCCCTTGTCCCGCAGTACGAAAGAGTTGACGTACACGCCGTGCCCGGACAGGTGCCGCACGACGATCGGACGATTCGTGGCGGCGCGATCGAGGTCGGCCGAGGTCAGTCCGCGATCGTCGACGACGAGGCTGTCGTCGAATCCCGTCGCGCGGATTGCCTCCCCGGGCGCGGACGTCGACGCCCGGGCCGCCAGCGCACCGATGAGTGATTCGATGTCCGGGCAGGCCTCCACTCCGGCGTCGACATCGAGACTGCCCGCACCCGACATGTGCGGATGAACATGCGTTTCGATGAATCCCGGGAGCACCGCACGACCGCCCAGATCGACCGATACGGTCCGCGGACCCGCGAGAACCCGGACCTCCGCATCGGATCCGACCGCGACGAACCGTCCGGCGCGGACCGCGAAGGCGGTTGCACGTCCGGCTCCCACCATGGTCCGCACGCTGCCGCCCAGGTAGATCCGGTCGGGATGCTGCCCGTCCGCGAGCGGACCGGCTGCCGGACGATCGACCACTCGACTCCTCCTGAGATGTGCGTCACACGGTGTTTCGAAGAGGCTAGCTCACAATAGAATTCATGTCAGTGCTCGGCGCGAAAGTACTGCCGAGTAGTTTTCCGACCAGGCCGATCGCCTGTCCGGGACCAACCGTCGGGACGTCAGATCGGAGCGATCGACGACCCGACGGACGTGGCGACTCGGTACCGATCGGCGGGGTGCGTGTGCACCCCCACCGCCTCCAGGGCGTCGCTCGAGTTGAAGTGCCGATGAACGACAACCAGTGCTGCGCTCGCCTTTTCGACACCGAGTGCATCTGCAACGGCGGGTGTGACGGTCTCCGCCGCGACTTCCTGTTCGATACGCTGGCGCACGAGGTTGACGATGTCGAACCGCCCCCTCAGCAACATTCGCCGATGGGGAAGATCCGCTTTCAGATACAGCTCACTCCAGCAGACCGGCGCCGCCGACGATCCACGGAGCTCGCGGGCACCCGACACGCAGTACCACTCACTGCCGACGGGCACGCCGATTCGTTCCGACAGATGCTCGTCCGCCGCAACGATATTGGTCTCGGGGTCACGAATCCTCGTGCGCTGCACGAAGGCCAGCATCTCGGCTCGGCTGGTGACGAACGCCCGATACCCGCCGGTCGGCAGCGGCGCGGCGACCGTGGTGCCGGCACCACGCCGTCGATTGATCAATCCCGCGTCCTCGAGATGCTTCAGTGCCTGCCGCACCGTCCCCCGAGCCAGCGAACGACTCTCGCACAGTTCGAGTTCGGTGGGCAGCCTGTCCCCGACCCGGAACTCTCCCGCCTTGATCCGCGCGATCAGTTCTTGCGCGAGGATCACGTGCTGCGGGTCCGTCACGGTTCAGGGGCTCTCCGCACGTTGCCGGAGACGGGTAAAGCACGCACTTCCTGGTACATCGAGAGAGCCCTCCCGCCTCGGTGCCGGTCGTCGTCTTCGCACACGCCCGCCCGGAAAGGCCGGCGACCTGCGAAAACGGGACAAGGAACTTTGTCTATACAAACCCGCGTCCCGACAATCTAGGACGCATTTCTCAATTCCACAAGCGTTTCGTACGGATTGGGGCCGGTCAATTGTTCGACAGCCCGAGGGGCCGCGGCTCGGTGGCTACCGGTGCCGCGCGGGTGTCGGCCGAATACCTCTGCACCAGTTCGGAATCACCGAATCGCCGGAGTCCTTGTGGACAGCAGTTCGTCCGGTTAGAGTCCGATTCTGCAACGGACCGATCGGCGATGAACGCCGGGGCCGTCAGCACTCGGCGACCGGGCGCTCTGCCCTGTCTGGACCCGAGAAGTCAACTCGATCAGGCGGACGCGCATTTCAGCCCGTACCGACAGCGCGGGCGTCAACCCCGAACCGTGGAGGTTGCTTCATGAGCAGGTATTCGACAAGGGTCGGCCGGATGCTGGCGATGGTCGCCGTCGGCGCCGTCGCTCTCGCCGGCTGCGCCAGCGCCGAAGGCGACAGCGAGAACAGCTCGTCCGGCCCGACGACGACGGCGTACGGCGTCCTGGGCGACCAGGGCGACGGCGGCACACCGGTATCCGGCGGCACGGTGAGCTTCGCGTCGTACGCACCGGTGACGAGCCTGGATCCGACGGTGACGCAGCCCGCCGGTGCGACCGGCGGCACCGAGATGGCGGCGGTGTACGACGTCCTGATGCGCTACGACACCGGGTCGCAGAGCTTCCAGCCGCAGCTGGCGAAGTCGTTCGAGGAGAGCGCCGATCACCTCACCTGGACCCTCAAGCTCCGGGACGGCGTGACATTCAGCGACGGGTCCCCGCTCGACGCGGACGCCGTGGTGGCGAGCATCAACAGGTACAACCAGCGGCGCGGCGGCAACTCGCAGGTGTACACGCAGATGGTGGCGAGCACCGCGGCGCAGGATCCGTCGACGGTTGTCTTCACCCTCAAGCAGCCGTGGCGCACCTTCCCCGCGATGCTCGCCTACGGGCACGGGATGATCGTCGCACCGTCCTCCCAGCAGGGCGACAAGTTCACCCCGATCGGGGCCGGACCGTTCACGGTCGTCAGCCTGCAGCCGCAGCAGGAACTCCAGCTCGAGGCGCGCCCTGACTACTGGGGCGGCGCACCGAATCTCGAGGGCCTGAAGTTCGTCGCCATCGCCGGTGAGCAGCCCAAGATCGACGCCCTGAAGACCAACGGCGTCGACATGGTCTACCTCCGCAACGCGGCGACCGTGAACGCCGCCAAGGCCGAGTTCCCCGGCTACATCGAAACCGTGAGCATGTCGATGGTCGGTCAGCTCAACGAGGCGCCCGGGCGCCCGGCGGCCGATCCGCGTGTGCGCCAGGCGATCGCCTACGCCGTCGACCCCGAGGTCCTCAACCAGCGCGTGCGCGCCGGCGAGGGTATGCCCGGAACCGACATGTTCCAGCCCTGGTCCGAGTGGTTCGGCGACACCACCGGCATCACCCCGGACGCGGCGAAGGCCAAGGAACTGCTCGACCAGGCCAAGGCCGACGGCTTCAACGGCAAGATCACCTACGTCGGTGTCAACGACCCCGATGCGCAGCAGATGGCACTCGCCGTCCAGGCCCAGATGAATGCCATCGGATTCGACGTGTCGCTCGAGACCACCAGCAGCATCACGGACATGGTCAAGCGGCTCTACATCGACCGCAACTACGACATGAGCTACAGCGCATACAGCATCTCGGACGTCGCGCCCGAGATCCGGCTGTTCAGCGCGCTGTCGAGCACCTCGACGAACAACATCCTCGGCTACAAGAACCCGCAGATGGACGAGCTGCTCGGGAAGGCGCTCTCGGCTCCGGACGACGCCGCCAAGCGCGCGGCGATCGTCGACATCCAGAAGCTGGTGAACACCGACCAGCCGTTCCTCTCCTGGGGCGCCGGCGTCAACTATGTGGCGTGGTCGGACAACGTGTACCGCGCCAACCCGACCGTCGACGGAATCATCCTGTTCGACAAGGCATTCAAGAAGAACTGACCCGCTCCGGAACCATCCGGGCACCGGGCGCACCGGAAGGCCCCACCACTCCCGAGTGGTGGGGCCTTCCCCGTCCGATCACGTCACGCTCGGGCGTCCCAGGCAGGCGCGGGCTGCGCCCCACGGATCAGACGGCCGGGCAGCCCGCCGGTGTGCTCGCCGTTCTCGAACACCACCTCGCCGGCCACGACGGTAGCGACGTATCCGGTCGCGGACTGCATCAGGCGCCGGCCGCCGGTCGGCAGGTCGTACAGCACCTGCGGACGATCGGCCTGCAGCCGATCGAAGTCGATCACGTTGAGGTCGGCCCGGTAGCCGACACGCACCTGGCCACGATCGAGCAGTCCCACCACGGCGGCGGTGTCGGCGGTGTGCCGCTTGACCAACCACTCCACGGGGAATCGACCGTCGCCCTGGCGATCCCGGCCCCAGTGAGTCAGCAGTGTCGTGGGGAAACTGGCGTCGCAGATGGCTCCACAGTGCGCACCGCCGTCGCCGAGCGCAGGCACGGTGTCGGTCCTCGCGAGCATCTCCCGCACGGCGTCGAGATTTCCTGCCGCGTAGTTGAGCATCGGGAAATACAGTAGCCCGCGGCCGTCCTGCTGCATCATCGCGTCGTACGCGACCTCGGTGGGACTCACCCCGGAACGTGCCGCCAGGGCGGCGACGGAGTCGTCCGGTCCCGGTTCGTAGTTCGGGGGATCGCCGAGCAGATACACCTGGTCGAACCGCGTCGACAACCGTTCGACGAACTCGCTATCGGTCTCGGGCGTCTCCGCGAGGACCGCCGCCCGCACCTCCGGTCGGCGCAGCCGCTCCACACGTTCCGCCGGAGCCAATGCCGCCAGAGCCTGGAAACTCGGGTACGCCATGAACGGATGCCAGCTCAGCTCCCAACCGAGCATGACGCCGACCGCGCGGGGCGCCACCTGACCGGTGATCGGAATACGCTGCCTCGCCGATACTTCCGCCAAACCGTCGAGCAGGCTGCGCCACTTATCGGGCGCCCGGTCGCTCTGCACCACCGACACCGACAACGGCCGCCGCGCGGCCTCCACGATCGCGCTGACGAGCTCCATCTCCTCCGGCTCGTCCATGAAGTCGGAGATGAAGTCGATGACCCCGGCCCCGGCCCCGGCCTTCGCGAGACCGCGTGCCATGCCGGTCAGCTCCGCGCGCGACGCGGTCAGGCTCGGTGTGGGTGAACCGTCCGACGCCCTGTGGACGGCGGAGCGCGACGTGGACCAGCCGAGCGCGCCGGCCTCGACCGCCTCGGCCACGAGGTCGCACATGCGCTCCATCTCGTCCTCGGTCGGGCGCGCCAGGTGGTCGCCGCCGCGACGGCCCATCACGTAGGTACGCAGCGCACCGTGCGGCAACTGCGCCGCGAAGTCGATCGCGTGCGGAGTGTCGATCGCATCGAGATACTCGGGAAACGTCTCCCAGTTCCACGTCATGCCCTCGGCCAGAACGGTTCCGGGGATGTCCTCGACGCCCTCCATCAGGCTGATCAGCCAGTCCCGCTGGTCGCGCTCGACGGGGGCGAACCCCACCCCGCAGTTGCCCATGACCACGGTGGTCACACCGTGCAGCGACGACGGCGTCAGCAGCGGATCCCACGTCACCTGCCCGTCGTAGTGCGTGTGGATGTCGACGAATCCCGGGGTGACGAGCCTGCCCGCGGCGTCGATCTCGCGGCGCCCCGCCTCGGGCACCTCACCGACCGCGGTGATGCGACCGTCGTCGACGGCGACGTCGGCTGCGCGCGGGGCCGCCCCCGTTCCGTCGACCACGAGACCACCCCGGATCACCAGGTCATGCATGAGCACCTCCGGTTGTCGAGTCCATCTGTGCAGCAGTCTCTTCGAGAAGCCTCGCGGTGGCGGACGCGATCTCGGCGATCGCGTCCGCCGACGCCGGCGAGACCGCGGTGAACTGCAGGAATCCGTGCGGCAGTGTGGGGTACCGCAGTAGTTCGACGGGCACGCCGCTCGCGGCCAGGCGCTCGGCGTACTCGAGGCCCTCGTCGAGGAGGGGATCGTGGCCGCCGATCACCACGACGGCGGGCGGCAACGCCGACAGGTCGGCCGCCTGGAGCGGGGCGAGCCGCGGCGACGTCCGCTGGGCCACGTCGGGGCAGTAGTGATCGAGGAACCACTGCATCTCCCTGGCGCCGAGGAAGATTCCCGAGTTGGCGGCGTAGGAGTCGCGGCCCAGGTCCGCGTCGACCACCGGGTAGACGAGCACCTGACCGACCAGCTCGATGCGGTCGTCGTCTCGCGCCAGGTGGGTACAGACCGCCGCCAGGTTGCCGCCGGCACTGTCGCCCGTCACCACGATGCGCGGGTCCAGCCCCTCGGATCCGGCTGCCACCCAGTGCAACACGTCCATCGCGTCGTCGACCGCGGCGGGGAACCGGGCCTCCGGCGCGAGTCGGTAGTCCACGCTGACGACCGCGGCCCCGGACCGGTCGGCGATGGTCCGGCAGGTCGCGTCGGCGTAGTCGAGATCCCCCGTGACCCAACCGCCCCCGTGGAAGTGGACGACGGTGCCGACCGCCTCGCGCGCGAGCGGTCGGTATATCCGCACCGTCGCATGCTCACCTACGGAGTGCGTCGTGACCGTGTCGACCTCGGGTCCGGCCGCGCACGACTGCCGCGCCGCTCGGATCCGCTGCCGCGCACCGTGCGGGTCCAGTTCGACCATTGGCGGCAACCCCGACCCGGCTACCGCGTCGGCCACCGCGCGCAGGGCGGGATCCAGTCCTGCCCGCGTTTCCTCCACACCGCTTGTCATGAACTAGAATCTAACTCTAGTCTGCGCATATGACAACGGTCACACCCCGTCCGGTCTGCGGAACACGGATCCCCGAATTCAGCTTGCGGGTCTTGATGTCTCGCGCTCGGCGGCCGGCCTTCTCAGTCCCTCGGATCCAGCGCGAAGACCATGTCCACCGTGCGATCGAGGAGGCGATGGACCTCCACGATGTCCTGCCGGCCCAGCCCGAACAACAGCAGTTCGTGCGTGAGGACGGCGGTCACGACGGCGACGATGTCCGACGCGTCCTGGTCCGGGAGGTCGAACAGCTGCGCCCGATAGGACTCGAGCGCCTGTGCGGAGAACTCGGCGAACAGCGCGCACACGACCGGGTCGGTGGACTGGCGCAGCACGTTCTGCAGGCGCAGGTAGGTCGGGTACTCCTCGAACCGGTGGACCGAGTGGTGCAGGCGGATCCGGATTCGCTCGGCCGGTGGCAGATCCGGGTCGGGTGCCCCCTGATGCTTGATCGGATCGCCCGCCGACCAGTCCCGGAGGACCGCCGCGTAGAGGTGCTCCTTGGACGAGAAGTACCGGTACACGGTGCCGAGGGCGACGCCCGAACGATCGGCGACGTCCCGGATCTGGATGCGCTCGAAGTCGTCCGCCACGAGGAGTTCACCGGCCGCGTCGACGATGCGCTGCCGCCGCTCCCGCTGGCCCTTCGGCAACGACGCGGGGTCGAGCACCGTCGGCCTGTCCGACCGGTCCGGATCGCCTGCGCCCACGCTCGTCTGCCTCCCGTCGCACCCGCCCGATCGGCGGGATACCTGCACTGATGCTACTGGCACCCCTCTCTCCGTCCACGAAACGAGGTCACTCCCCATGCCGAACACCGCACCTCCCGAGCCCACCCACGATGTCGTCGTCGTGGGCGCCGGATTCGCCGGTCTGTACGCGCTGCACAGTCTTCGGCAACGGGGAGTGTCCGTGCGGCTGTTCGAGGCCGGCGACGGCGTGGGTGGCACGTGGTACTGGAATCGCTACCCGGGTGCGCGCTGCGACGTCGACAGCGCCGACTACTCGTACTCGTTCGACGACGCACTGCAGCAGGGCTGGGAGTGGACCGAACGCTTCCCCGCGCAGCCGGAGATCCTGCGCTACCTCGAGCACGTCGCCGATCGGTTCGGGCTGCGCGAGGACATCACGTTCGGTACCCGGGTGACGTCGGCGCACTTCGACGAGACGTCCGGGCTGTGGACGCTCGGCACCGACGGCGGCGACGGCGGCACCGTGACCGCGCGCTGGACCGTCATGGCCACCGGACCGCTCTCGGCCGCACGACTCCCCGACATCGACGGTCGTGACACGTTCGCGGGCGAGGTCCACCACACCGCGCACTGGCCGGCGGACAGCGTCGACTTCACCGGCAAGCGGGTGGGCGTCATCGGTACCGGTTCGTCTGGTGTGCAGGCGATCCCGGTGATCGCGGACCAGGCCGCGGCGCTGACGGTGTTCCAGCGCACCGCGGGATTCGTCATCCCGGCCCGCAACCGGCCCCTGCGCCCCGGGGAACTCGCCGAGATCAAGGCGAACTACCCCGCACGCCGACAGCTGCAGCGGGAGTCGTACGGCGGCTGGATCCTCCCGGCGCCGGTCGGTCTCGCACTCGAGACCGCACCGGAGGTCCGGGTCAAGGAGTACGAGACCAGATGGGCTGCAGGCGGTCTCGCCTTCCAGACCACGTTCGGTGACATCATGACGGACGCCGCGGCCAACGAGACCGCCGCCGAATTCGTGCGCTCCAAGATCCGCGAGACGGTCACCGACCCCGCCACCGCCGAAGCGCTGTGCCCCCAGGGCTATCCGCTGGGAACCAAGCGCGTGTGCATCGGCACCGACTACTACGAGACATACAACCGCGACAACGTCGACCTCGTCGATCTGCGCGCGACCCCGATCGAGCGGATCGTCCCCGACGGTATCCGCACCGACACCGGCCTGCACGAACTCGACATGATCGTCTACGCCACCGGATTCGACGCGATGACCGGCGCGCTGGGCGCGATCGACATCCGCGGCCGCGGCGGCGTCACGCTGCGCGAGACCTGGGAGGCGGGCCCGCGCACCTACCTCGGTGTCGCGGTCGCCGGGTTCCCGAACCTGTTCGTCCTGGCGGGGCCCGGCAGCCCGTCGGTGCTCTCGAACGTGGTGGTCTCGATCGAACAGCACGTCGAATGGGTGGTCGGCTACCTCGACCACATGCGCAGCACCGGTGCCCGGTTCGCGGAGGCGACGGCGGCGGCGCAGGACCAGTGGGTCGAGCACGTCACCACCATCGCGGAGCCCAGCCTCTACATGCGGGCCGACTCCTGGTACCTCGGCGCCAACGTGCCGGGCAAGCTGCGCAGCTTCATGCCGTACCTCGGCGGCGTGGCCACCTACCGCACCCTGTGCGCGCAGATCGCGGCGGACGGCTACCGCGGCTTCACCACGACCACCGACCTCGCCTGACGTCCGTCCGGTGTCGACGGGGCGTCTCCTTCGCCGGAGACGTCCCGTCGCGTCCGGCGCGGTGGTTACATGGACCAGAGCACGCCATCCGTGACGATCGATCGTTGGGAGCAGCGCCGTGACCACCTCGCAGAACACACCGGACATCAAGCCGCGCAGTCGAGACGTCACGGACGGGCTCGAGAAGACCGCCGCCCGCGGGATGCTGCGGGCCGTCGGCATGGGCGACGACGACTGGGACAAGCCGCAGATCGGCATCGGGTCGTCGTGGAACGAGATCACCCCGTGCAACCTGTCCCTCGACCGGTTGGCGGACGCGTGCAAGGACGGGGTGTTCGCGGCCGGCGGCTACCCGCTCGAGTTCGGCACCATCTCCGTCTCGGACGGCATCTCGATGGGGCACGAGGGCATGCACTTCTCGCTCGTGTCGCGGGAGGTGATCGCCGACAGCGTCGAGACGGTGATGCAGGCCGAACGGCTCGACGGCTCGGTCCTGCTCGCCGGGTGCGACAAGTCGTTGCCCGGGATGCTCATGGCGGCCGCGCGCCTGAACCTCGCGAGCGTGTTCCTCTACGCCGGGTCGATCCTGCCCGGTATCGCGAAACTGTCCGACGGCACCGAGAAGGAAGTCACGATCATCGACGCCTTCGAGGCGGTCGGCGCGTGCTCACGGGGCCTGATGAGCCGCGAGGACGTCGACGCGATCGAGCGCGCGATCTGCCCCGGCGAGGGCGCGTGCGGCGGTATGTACACCGCCAACACGATGGCGTGCGCGGCGGAGGCGCTGGGGATGTCGCTGCCCGGCAGTGCCGCTCCCCCGGCCACCGACCGGCGGCGCGACGGCTACGCCCGGCGCAGCGGGCAGGCCGTGGTGGAGCTGCTGCGCCGCGGGATCACCACCGCCGACATCCTCACCAAGGAGGCGTTCGAGAACGCGATCGCCGTCGTCATGGCGTTCGGCGGCTCCACCAACGCCGTGCTGCACCTGCTCGCCATCGCGCACGAGGCGGAGGTGTCGCTCACCCTCGACGACTTCGCCCGCGTCGGCGCGCGCGTCCCGCACCTGGCGGACGTCAAACCGTTCGGCCGGCACGTCATGATCGACGTCGACCGCATCGGTGGCGTGCCGGTGATCATGAAGTCGCTGCTCGACGCCGGACTGCTGCACGGCGACTGCCTCACGGTCACCGGTCGCACGCTCGCCGAGAACCTCGCCGAGATCGCCCCGCCCGACCCGGACGGGAAGGTGCTGCGTGCCCTCACGTCCCCGATCCATCCGACCGGGGGCATCACGATCCTGAAGGGGTCACTCGCGCCGGGCGGCGCGGTGGTCAAGTCCGCCGGGTTCGATTCGTCCGTGTTCGAGGGCACTGCACGGGTTTTCGATCGGGAGCGCGCCGCCATGGACGCCCTCGAGGACGGCACCATCACCGCCGGCGACGTCGTCGTGATCCGCTACGAGGGCCCCAAGGGCGGGCCGGGGATGCGGGAGATGCTGGCGATCACCGCCGCGATCAAGGGTGCCGGACTCGGCAAGGACGTGCTGCTGCTGACCGACGGCCGGTTCTCCGGCGGCACCACGGGCCTGTGCGTCGGGCACGTCGCGCCCGAGGCCGTCGACGCCGGGCCGATCGCGTTGGTTCGCGACGGCGACCGGATCCGGCTCGACGTCGCGAACGGCGTTCTCGACCTGCTGGTCGACGAGAAGGAGCTCGCCACCCGCCGCAGCGGATGGGAGCCCCTGCCTCCGCGCTACACGCGCGGTGTCCTGGCCAAGTACACCAAGCTCGTCGGGTCCGCCTCCGACGGCGCCGTGTGCGGGTGAGCTTTCGGCGACGCCGCCGTCGGAGGCCGGATCAGATAGGTCGGTAGCCGGCCCCCACCCCGCCGGTCGCATTGATGTCGTTGATGATCGAGACCATGTTGGTGCCGAGCTCGGGACCGACGCACGCCACCCCGAGATAGGCGTTCACCATGGCGACCAGTGTCGTACCGACGACGACCGGTGATCCCGAGTCGCCCTCGATGACGCACATCTGGGTCCACGTCTCCTGCGACTGCAGCAGGTCGCCGTAGACGACGCCGCACGTGTGCCCGGTGGTGCGGCCCTGCTTACAGGCGACCGCGGGGAACTGGGCGGGCTTGCCGATGCCGGTGATGGTGACCTCCCCGATCGTGTTCACCGGCGTGACCTTTGCGGGATCGAACTCGATGACCGCGTAGTCGTAGTTGTGGTTGGACACCACGAACCGGCCGACGACGCCCGCGTCGGGAACGGCCTCGGGGACCACCGTCGAGCCGGCCTCCCCGCAGTGCCCGGCGGTGATGCCGACGAGCCGCCCGGCGTTGTCGTGCCCGATGGTGGTGAGCGTGCACTCGTACATGTTGTCGATCACGATCCCGGACCCGCCACCCAGGACCGCCTTCGGCGGCGCGGCGGTGGCGGTCCCGATCCCGAGAGTGGCGGCGATGACCGCCAGTGCCGCGAAGATCAAGGAAAGGCGCTTGAGCATGTTGTCCTCCGGTTGGCGCTGTGAATGTGCCATTCGGTCGATCACCGCCCGCATGCCTGCGCAACCAAACTGCCTGCACTCCCCGAGGCTCTGACCCCGAGGCGGCGGGACACTCTATCGGCCACTTTCCCACCCGGGAGTCAGCCCCCGGGCTGCCTTGATCCGATCGTCACCTAATCGCCGACTAGGACGTCGCGCCGAGCGCTTCGAGTGCCCGCCGCGCGTCCTCGAGTTCCTGCGACAATGCGGCAATTCGCTGTTCCGCAGCCTCCCGAGCAGCGGAAATGACCGATTGGACCGCCTCGAGCGCACTGGGCTCGCCGAGTTCACGCATCGCGCGATCGACCGCGTCCGGGGTAACGGGAACCGCCTTGTTCGGACGCTTGGCGCCGTGTGCGACGGTGACCGTCCACTCGTTCTCCGGACCGGCGTGGATCGTCACGCTCACACCACCCTGCGGCTTCTTCGTCCGGCGCGGGGCCGACGCGGGGGCGGGAGTCCGAACCGGGGCGGGGGCCGGCGTCGGCGCCGCCACCACAGTCGGTACGGGAGCGACCGACGGCTTCGGGATGGCAGGCGGCTTCGGGGCGGCGGACGCCTGGGGCGCCGACGTCGGGGCAGGGGCCGGCGTGGACGCGACGGCCCGCGGTGCGGTCTTGCGCGGGGCCGGCGTCGACGCGGCAGACCGGGCAGGCTTGGCCGGCTCGGGCGCCTTGCGCGTCATGCGCAGCTCCTCCGCCTCGAACGGCAGTTCGTCGTTGACCCCCTTGGGGCTGATGACGACCGTGTTCCCCTCCACCGAAACGACTTTCGCCGAGCAACCGGCCTCGATCCCGAGGCTGGGGGTGGCCTCGCGGAGATAGACGGTGGCGCGCTTGCCCTCGGCCACGGCCGCAGCCAGCGTTTCGAGGTTCTCCGCGGTGAGGTGTTCCGGCGTCGACACACCGGAGCGGCTGCGGGGCGGCATGATGAGGTTCCTCCTGAATGCCTATGGAAATTCGTGCACCGGCTACTTTTCCACAGTCCTCCGACAGCCGGTGCGGGCCACGAGACGGTAGAAACATCCCCGAGAACAGACCCGCCGGTTCATCGTCGGGCGGTCGACACGGAATGAGGGTCCTGCCATGGAACTGTCCGAGCACCTCGACCCGGCCGTGCTGGGCCTCATCCAGTCCGAGGTCGAGCAGACCCGACGGCGGGGCACTCGCCGTGGATGCCGCGGTCGCGAGGACTTCGAATCACGCACGATTGCCGTGATCGCGCGGGGCGGAGGATGGGTGATCAAGAACGTCGGCGACGAAGTGATGTTCGCGGCCGAGCGCGCCGCGGACGCCGCACGAATTGCGCCGCCCGCCTGACGACCGCGGCGCGGCCCGGCACGGTACTGGTTCGACGCGGACCTCGCGGCCGCCCTCCGGGAGGACCCCGCACAGGCCGCGGGCATGGAACTCAGGTCGCTGCGCCCGCTCCGGGTCCGCGGCTACAACCGACTGCGCGCGTACGCGCTGCGGCCCGGACCCGGTGCGGACGCGTGAGAGTCAGCTGCCGTTCGGCAGGCTGCCCTGGGGAATCTGGTAGCCGCTGCTTCCGGCCGAACCGGAACCGACCACATTGAGAATCCAGTTGAGCGCATTCGTGATCATCGTGTGCCCCTCCCTCGTGACGATGCTCGATCCCCGGCTCAGGCCACGGTACCGTCGGTCTCCACCACTGTCCGGCCTTCGACCGGGTTGCCCGCGCCCCGGACCCGCTCCGCAGCCCGGGCCGCGAGGAAGTCGTCGACGATGCGCACGCACGCGTCCGGACCGAGCGGTGCCAGGGTCGCCAGCCGAGTGAAGACGAGCGGCCCGACCAGTTGCGCGAGCGCGAGGTCGTAGTCGAAGTCGCCCAGCAGGGCTCGCGCCTCGTCCGTGCCGAGGACCCGGTCGAAGGCCGCCCGGTACTGCACGACGACGTGTTCACGCAGCGACCTGAGCTCGGGCCGGTCGTGGTCGCCCCGGTCGCCGGCGTCGAGATCCGACGCGCTCGAGTAGTTGTCGAGCGCGGGCCCCATCCCCAACCAGCACAACGCGGTGACGTGCATCGGCGCGTCCTCGATCATCCGCGCCTGGACGGTGAGCAGCTCGATCAACTGCTCGCGCAGGTCGCCCGAGACCGGCACCTCGGGGGCCGGTGCCACCAGCTTCCCGAACGCCGCGGCCACCAACTCGGTCCCGCTGTCGAAGTGTCGGTACAGCGTCGCGCGTGCCACCTTCGCGAGCTTGGTGACGGCGTCGATGGTGACCGCCTCGGTGCCGCCCTTCGCGAGCAGGGTCGTCGCCGCGTCGAGCAGCCGCGCCCGTGACCGCGCCTTGCGGGGATCCTGCTCGGCAGTGGTCTCGTGCCCGCCTTCGGTACCCATCCGTCACCACCTCTTGTGGAACCGTCAGTTCACCTACGATACTGGCAGTCTTGTTTCCTACGGGGAGGCCCGCATGGCTGGAAAGCGCACCGGAAACATCGACCGGATGACCTGGGGCCAGATCTGGACACTCACCGTATCGTGCGCGGCGGTCGCGCTGGTCGTGGCCGCGATGGCCGCGCTCAACACCGCGCTCGCCGACATCGCCCGCGACACCGGCGCCACCCAGTCGCAACTGACCTGGATCGTCGACGGCTACACGCTGGCACTCGCGTGCCTGCTGCTGCCGTCCGGCGCGCTCGGGGACCGCTACGGCCGACGCGGGGTGCTCGTGTTCGGTCTGCTGGTGTTCGGACTCGCCGCGGCGTCGCCCATCGTCCTCGACATACCGACGTGGATCATCGCCGCGCGCGCCGTCGCGGGGGTCGGCGCGGCGTTCGTCATGCCCGCGACGCTGTCGATCCTCACGGCGAGTTTCCCTGTCGCGCAGAGAGCCAAGGCCGTCGGCATCTGGTCGGGTGTGGCCGGCTCGGGCGGCATCGCCGGGCTCGTCGGCTCCGGACTGCTGCTCGAGAAGTGGTCGTGGCACGCGATCTTCATCGGCCTGGCAGCCGTGTCGGCCGTGCTCTTCGTGCTCGCCTTCACCATCCCGTCCTCACGCGACGAGCACTCCTACCCCTTCGACGCCCGCGGCGCGGTGCTGAGCGCCGGATCGATCGGCCTGTTCGTGCTCGGCATCATCGAGGCCCCGCAACGCGGTTGGCTCGACCCGTGGGTGCTGGCCGCAATCGTCGGCGGCCTGGCGGCCGGCGCCGTGTTCGCGGTCGTCGAGACCCGCACTGAGCATCCGCTCCTGGACGTCCGACTCTTCGGCAACCGCTCGTTCGGTGTCGGCGCGACGTCGCTGACGCTCCAGTTCCTCGCGACGTTCGGGCTGTTCTTCCTCATCGTCCAGCACCTGCAACTCGTGCTGGGCTATTCGCCGCTGCAGTCCGCGCTGGCGCTCGCGCCGATCGCCGTGGTGGTCCTGGCGCTGTCGATGGCGGCGCCGTGGCTGATTCCGTTGTTCGGGCTGCGGGTGCTCACCTTCGTCGGCCTCGCCGTGCTCGGTGTCTCGCTCGCGCTCCTCGGCCAGCTCGACACCGACAGTTCCTACCGCGACGTCGCGGTGCCGCTGGTGATCGCGGCCGTCGGGCTCGGCCTGTGCACCGCCCCGGCGACCACCGCGATCGTGCAGAACACCCCGACCGCCAAGCAGGGAGTCGCGTCGGCGGTCAACGACGCGACCCGGGAGATCGGCGCCGCGATCGGGGTCGCCCTGGCCGGCAGCGTGCTGGCCGCCGGCTACGGACGGCACATCCAGCCTGCGGTCGACGCCGTGCCCGAACCGGCCAAGCAGCCCGTCGGCGACTCCCTCGCTGCGGCTCTCGAGGTGTCGAAACTGGCCGGGCCGCAGGGGCAGCAGCTCGCCGAGTTCGCCAAGGAGTCCTTCCTCCACGGCATGCAGGAGGCGTCGACGGTGCTCGCCGGCGTCATGCTGGTCACCGCCGTCGTCCTGGGCGTCTGGGCGCCCGGCGGTCGCGGAATCTCCTCGCTCACCGAAGAATCCGGCGCCGAGGAGTTCGCCGACGTCGACTGACGGGCCACAGCGGCTTTCGTGGCCTGCTACGGAAGGGCGGCGACGACGTCCGCCCGCTTCACCTTGCCGGTCGCGTTGCGCGGCAATTCCTCGGTTGCGAGGACCCACCTGCTCGGCACCTTGTATCGAGCAATACGTTCGGCCATGAACGCCCGCAGATCCTCCGCGGTGACCGCATCGCGATCCGCGACCACCACCACCGCGCATACCTCCTCGCCGAGGTCGGCGTGCTCGACGCCGAGCACGATGCACTCGCGCACCGCGTGGTGCTCGGCCAGGACGTTCTCGACCTCGACGGGATAGACGTTCTCACCGCCGCGCAGAATCAGATCCGAACGGCGACTACTGATCCGGAGATAACCGTCCTCGAGCGTGCCGAGGTCGCCCGTACCCATCCACCCGTACTCGTCGATCGAGGCCGCGGTCGCCTCCTCGTTGTTCCAGTACCCCAGCATGACAAGCGGACCTCGGATACAGATCTCACCCTCGACACCGTCCGGTACCGCGTTGCCGTGCTCGTCTCGAACCTCGACACACATGGTCGGCACCGCAGTTCCGACCGTATCCGGACGCTCGGCCAGGTCCGCAGCAGTGGCAATGGTTGCCGCCGAGGATGATTCGGTCAGTCCGTAGGTGGTGCCGAGGGAGCGACCGGCCACCGGCAGCGTCTTGCGTAGCTGCTCCTTGAGGGCGGCCGACGACGGCGCCGAGCTGACCGAGATCGTCTGCAGCGACGACAGGTCGTAGCCGGAGAGGTCGCCGTGTTCGACGATCCGACTCACCATGGTGGGGACCGCGCCCCAGTTCGTCACGCGTTCGCGCTCGATCAGCCGCAGCACCCGGTCGATGTCGAATCGACCGGTGGTGATGACCGCGGTGTCACCGAACGCGAGGCGCGGTACAGCGAGATTGTGCAGGGCCGCAATGTGGAACAGCGGTGTCGCCAACAGGAATCGGCGACCGCTCGGCGCCCGGCCGAGTTCGGTCGCCAACGCGTCGTTGAACCGGTGGAAGTCCACCGCGGCGATCATGTTCCGCTGCGAGTGCGTGGCGCCTTTGGGCCGGCCGGTGGTCCCACTGGTGAAGAGAATGACCGCGGGATCCTCCTCGTCCACGTCGGGGTCCGGCAACTCGGCGCCCGGATGGGCCGTCGACAGCGCCGGGATGTCGTCCTCGACGGTCAGGACCGGGACGTCCACTGCGCCGAGCAGTTCCCGGCGCGGAGCGTCGGCCACGATCAGGCTCGGCTCGGAAAGCTCCACGCCATACTCGATCTCGCGGGCCGACCACAGCGAGTTCATGCCGACCGTGACGGCGCCGAGCGCCGTGGCCGCCCAGAACGTCATGACCCATTCGGCGTTGTTGGCCGACAGGATCGCGACCCGGTCGCCCTTGCCGATGCCGTATCGGGTGCGCATCGCGTGGCTCAGTGATGCGACCCGGTCGAGGTGCTCGGTGAAGCTCAGCCTCAGGTCGCCGCACACCAGGTAGTCGGTGTCGCCGAACCGGGCGGATTCGGTCAGTATCCGGTGCAGCGACCGGTACCTGTTGCGGAACACCTGCATCGGTGTCCCGCGCACCGGTTCCTCGACGATCTCGAACTCGGCGCCGGGGGCGGTCAGTCGCGCCACGGCTTCCGCACGCGGGTCGGGTACACGGGAAGGATCGGACATCTCTACGCCTTTCGTGAGGATCGGACGCGACCGACGGGCGCGGGCGTCAGAGCCGCTCCACGATCGCTCCCGATGCCATCGCGCCGCCCGCGCACACCGCGACGAGGGCGCGTTCGCCGTCGCGGCGCTCGAGTTCGTCGATCACCGCGCCGATCAACCGGACACCCGACGAGCCCACCGGGTGGCCGAGCGCGATCGCACCGCCGTTGACGTTGAGCCGGTCCTCGTCGATGCCGTGCACGCGGGCCATCGACATCGGCACCGCCGCGAAGGCCTCGTTGACCTCGAAGATGTCGATGTCTCCGACCGTCAGTCCGGTGCGCTCGAGCAGGTAGTCGGTGGCCTGCACCGGTCCGTCGAGCAGGAAGTGCGTCTCCGCGCCGATCAGGCACTGCGCGACGAGCCGGCCCCGCGGGCGCAGGCCGAGATCGCGGGCCCGCGCCTCGTCCATCAGCACGGCCGCGGCCGCGCCGTCGGAGATCTGCGACGACGTGCCGGCGGTGTGCAGGCCGCCGTCGAGGACGGGGTTCAGGCGCGCGAGTGCCTCCATCGACGTCTCCCGCAGGCCCTGGTCGCGGGTCACCTCGGTGGGGGCCGCGCCGTCGGCGCTGGGGGCCTTCACCGGGATGATCGCGCGGTCGAACCGGCTGTCGGCCCACGCCTGCGCCGCGCGCTGCTGCGAGCGGAGGCCGAACGCGTCGAGGTCCTC
Source organism: Prescottella soli (assembly GCF_040024445.1). NCBI lineage: Bacteria > Bacillati > Actinomycetota > Actinomycetes > Mycobacteriales > Nocardiaceae > Rhodococcus > Rhodococcus (subgen. Prescottella) soli. The sequence continues at coordinate 3,434,346 of NZ_CP157276.1, read as the reverse complement.
GCGGGTGAGCCCGCGGCGGCGCGCGATGCGGTCGGCGCCCTCGAACTGGGCCGGGATGTCCACGGTCCAGTCCGCGGGCTTGGGGCTGCCGAAGTCGCCGCTGATGTTGGACAGCAGGGGAACTCGGGACATCGCCTCGACGCCGCACGCCATGCCGGCGTCGATGACACCGGCGGCGATCTGGGCCGCGATCAGATGCACCGACTGCTGCCCCGAACCGCACTGGGCGTCGATGGTCGTCACACCCGTCCGCTCCGGCAGGCCCGCGTGTAGCCACGCGTTGCGGCTGACGTTCGACGCCTGCTCCCCCGCCTGGGTGACGCAGCCACCGATCACCTGCTCGACCAGCGTCGGGTCGAGATTTAGCCGCTCGAGCAGCCCCGACTGGACGGCACCCAGCAGTTCCGCGGCGTGGAGGCCGGATAGCCAGCCGCCACGACGACCGATCGGCGACCTCGCGACGTCGACAATCACCGGGTTACCCATAGCAGTCCTCCTCGAGCAGTACCAACGTCTGGAATCCGATTCTTGATACAGAAGAAGTCAGCGCCGCTGTGTCGCCAGTCTCACTGGGTGGTAATCACCGGCATGGAAATCCCGTTCTGATCGCCGAGTGCGGCCGGGCGCACGTGTGTGCGATCGAGATCCCTGATGTCGCGTACCCCGAGGAGGGTGAGCCCGCGCTCGATCTCCGCCCGCAGGATCGTCAGCACGTGCTCGACGCCGCGATCACCCGCCACCGCCATCCCGTAAAGACACGGCCGGCCGATCAGTACCGCGTCCGCCCCGAGTGCCAGCGCCTTGATCACGTCGGTGCCGCGCCGGATCCCGCCGTCGAGCAGGACCTCGGCCCGCCCGGCGACGGCCTCCGCGACGGCCGGCAGCGCGGAGACCGACGGAATGCAGCTGTCCAACTGGCGGCCGCCGTGATTCGACACCACGACGCCGTCGAGGCCGAGATCCACGGCCCGGACCGCGTCCTCGGCGCGCAGCACCCCCTTGAGGTGGAGCCGGCCCTTCCAGTTGTCCCGCATCCAGGCCAGGTCATCCCAGTTCAACCGGGACTGGACGAGATGGCGCTCCTGGACCTCGATCGACGCGAGGGCCGCGGTCACGCCATCCCCGGACGCGAGGTTGCGACCGCCGATCCGACGATGACGCACGACGTCGTACGCCCACCGCGGGTGCCGGGAGACGTCCAGCAGCCGTCGCGGCGTCAGCACAGGCGGCACGCCCATGCCCGCACGCTTCTCGCCCTCACGGTTGCCGACGGTCGGGACGTCCACAGTCACGAACAGGGACCGGAAGCCGGCGTCCCAGGCCCGGCGCATGAGGGCCGCGGCCACACCGCCCGAACCGGGGTACAGCTGGAACGCGTGCTGCGCACCGGCCGCGTCCGCGATCTCCTCCACCGACCACGTCGACGCCGTGCTCACAACGCACCGCGTCCCCACCCGCTCGGCCGCCCGGATCGCATCGAGGTCGCCGCTCCAGCGGGTGAGCCCGTTGAAACCCGTAGGGGCGGTGAGAACCGGCATCGACACGGGCAGCCCCGCAACCTCGGTGGCGAGATCGTGGGTGTCGTGTCCGGCGAGGACGCTCGGCACGAGCCACCAGTCGTCGAACGCCGACCGGTTGCCCGCGACGGTCCGGAGGTCGTCGGCGCCGCCCTCGACGTACGCCCACACCATGCGCGGTACGTGGCGCCGCGCCGCGCGGCGGTAGTCCTCGACGCTGATCAACTCGTCCGAAGCCCTCCAGCGCCAGTCGAATCCGAACGCCTTCACTGCGACACCGCCACACGGGATCCATCTTCCGATCGGCGCGCCGCCACCCACGCGAGGATGTCCGCCGGCCAGATCGGTCTGGCGTGCAGGCGGTAGTGGTCCCACGTCGCGTCCAGTACCTCGGATTCGGTGCACCCGCAGAGCAGTTCGGCCCAGTAGTACTCGTCGAGCCGTTCACCGGGTGGGCGCCGTTCGATCCCGGAGATGATGCGGATGACCTCGCGGCACGTGAAGATGTCGGCGGCACGCTCCGCCGAGGCGGGACGGACCTCAGCCGGATCCGGTCCCGCCTCGACGGGGGTCGGCTGCACGGTCATCGCGGCCGCGACAGGATCTTGTCGGCCAGCACCGGATCGGCGCGGAGCTCCTTGCGCACCGCCGCCTCCCAGAAGCCGTGGAATCCGTTGCCGTCGTTCTTCAACTGCCGATCGAGCCACCAGTCCGGGAGCGACGTCTTGTCCGGCCCGCCCGCGACACGCACCATCCACGCGTTCTTGCAGCGCTGTTCGAGGGCCACCGCCCGGAGGAACACCGCCTTGGCAGTGTCGGCGATGACGAAGACGCCGTGCCCACCGAGCAGGGCGCGATCGGCATCGCCGATGGCGCGAACCGCCTTCTCGGCGGCCTCCATGCTGTTGACCGCGCCGTCGTACTCGTCGACGAGCACCACATCGCCGCCACCCAGGCTCGAACTCTGGTCGTACGCGGGCGGCACCTCCTTGATGTCACCCCACACGGTGCCGTACTCGGAGTGGTTGTGCAGCGCCCACACCACCTCGGGCCGAGCATTGTGCAGCGCGAGGTGCAGCGGGATACCGAGCGGTACCGGCCAGTTGCCCTCGATCAGGTTGCCCTGCAGATCGATTCGCAGCAGATCGTCCGGGCAGACCTCCTCCCACGTCAGCAGCCACGGGTTGCACAGCAGGGTGCCGTCACCGAGGTTGTAGGTGATGTGGCCGGCCAGGTGGTCGCGGTACCCCTCGTTCCAGAGGGTGCGGCCGAGCATAACCATCTCTTCCCGCGCATCGAGTTCCGGGATCAGACGATCTGCGGTGGGTGTGAATTCCAACGGAGTATCTCCTCTCATGTTGCGAGGCACGCCGGCCTCGGTTGACGCTCAGTCGAGTTCGCCGCACCGCCACGGTTCGAGGAACTCTGCGATTGCACGCACGACGTCGTCGGGAGAGTCATCGACGAAGAAGTGCCCTCCCGGGATCGACCGTCCGGTCACGTTGTGCGCAAATCGCTTCCATACGTTCAGCGGGTGCTCGCGCCGGGTGAGCGGGCCCCGATCGCCCCACAGGGCGAGTACCGGGCAGGCGATCCGACGACCGGCGTCGAGCGCGTCGTGCTCGAGGTCGACGGACGCGCCGGCCCGGTAGTCCTCGCAAGTCGCGTGAACCACCGCCGGGTCGCGGAAGTAGCTCTTGTAGTGCTCGACGTCCTCCTCCGACATCGAGGTGTCCGCCCCGCCGGCCAGGCCGAGCACGTTGTCCATCCACGCGTCCGGATTGCCGTCGATGAGCTGCTCGGCGAGCCGGTGCGGCCGGATCAGGAAGAACCAGTGGAAGTACATCGTCGCCAGCTGGCGATCGGTGGTCGCGTAGACCTCCGACGTCGGCAGGATGTCCAGCAACGCTGCCTGTACCACCTTCTCGGGATGATCCAGGCACATGCGGTGCACGACCCGTGCACCCCGATCGTGGCCGGCGACCGCAAATCTGTCGAAGCCCAACCTGTGCATGACTTCTACCTGGTCGCCGGCCATCGCCCGCTTGGAGTACGTCGCGTGGGCGTCGTCGCTCACCGGCTTGCTGCTGTCGCCGTAGCCACGGAGATCGGTGGTGACGACGGTGAAGCGGTCGGCGAGGTCGTCGGCGACCCGCTCCCAGACACGCCGGGTCTGCGGGTACCCGTGCAGCAGCAACAGCGGTGGGCCGGAACCCACCACCCGAGTGGCGATCTCCACTCCACCCACGTCGGTGAGCAAGCGATCCCCCTCAGCCTCGGGGAAGAACGATCTCGGGCAGCGGGTGGCGGTAGAGCTTGGCGGCGTTCTCGCTGCACATCATTCGCAGATCCTTCGCCGGGAATCCGCCCCAGTACTCCTCGACGACGCTCTGGGTGTGCGGCCACGTGCCGTCACCGTGCGGATAGTCGGTCTCGAGCATGATGTTCTCGACCCCGATGACGTCGCGCAGTGCGATGGTCGACGGATCGTCGAGCGTGCAGAACCAGAAGTTCCGTCGCAGGACGTCCGCCGGACGCTCCGCCCAGCCCAGGCCGTAGCCGGACCGGTCGATGATGTTGTCGAGGCGGTCGATCAGCATCGGCACCCAGCCGATGCCACCCTCGCTCATCGCGATCTTCAGCGTCGGGTGCCGCACGGGGTAGCCCGACCACAGCCACTCGCTGCACGCGCCGAGCGAGAGCTGACCGAACATGGTGGCGCCCAGCTGAAGTCCCGGCGCCCCCTGCGGGTACTGGTACATGCCGGAGCTGCCGACGTGCAGCGAGATGACGGTGTCGGTGTCGACGCATGCCTGGATGATCGGATCCCAGTGGTCGCGATCCCACAGCGACGGCAGGCCGATCGCGTGCGGACGCTCCGGAAAGGTGACAGACGTGAACCCGCGCTCGGCGTTGCGCTTGATCTCCTTGACCGCCTCGACCGGATCGGTGAGATACGTTATGCCACCGGGGATCACGCGCGTCGGGTACTCGAGGTACCACTCGTTGTAGAGCCAGTCGTTCCACGCCCGCACCGCCGCGATGCCGACCTCCTTGTCGGAGGCGTGCGCGAAGACGCGACCGCAGAAGCCGGTGATCTGGGACGGGAAGTTGAGCATCGCCCAGATGCCGCCGAGGTCCATGTCCTTGACGCGGGCATGGATGTCGTAGCATCCGGGACGCATCTGGTCGAAGCGGAACGGCTCGTACTTCACGGACTCCTTCCGTCGTCCCGCGACCGCGTTCATGCCCACCTGGGAGTAGATGTTGCCGTCGAACTCCCAGACCTGGGAACCGTCCTCGCCCTCCAGGATCCGCGGGCCCCGGTCCTTGAGCGAGGCGGGCATCCACGTTTCGAACAGATGCGCCGGCTCGACCACGTGGTCGTCGACGGAGATGACCGTGTACTTCACCTCGGCCGGTTCGGGCTCGGGGTTGAAGAGTTCGGGATCGAGTTCCTGATTGACAGCCGTCACGGCGCACTCCTTCGGAGAATCACATGAGGCCGACCTCGTAGGGGCCTTGCCACGTGATGTATCACTATGCGATAGTAGGTATCACTTGCAGATACACATTAGGAGTGGTCCACATCTCAGTCAAGACTTTGGGCACCCTCGCGCGCGGTCTTCGCGTCATCGAGGCGATCGCCGCGCACCAGCCGATCGGACTGACCGAACTCTCGCGCGTGCTCGACGAGGACAAGAGCGCACTCCAGCGGACCCTCGCGACGCTGCACGACGCGGGCTGGATTCGCCCCCTTCCGGATTCGCCGCCGCGATGGGAGGTGTCCACGAAACCCCTCACCGTCGCGGGCCTCGCCCTCGCGTCGTCGACACTGCCCACCCGCGCGCGGCCACTCCTCGGATCACTGCGCGACGCCACGAGCGAGACCGCACACCTGGCGCTCGTCGACGAGTCGGCGATCGTCGTCGTGGACGTCGCGGAGGGGAAGCAGATCGTGCGCACCACCCTCCAGATCGGTCAGATTCACCCACCGGAGGCCAGCGCGGCCGGACGGGCGATCTGCTCGCGACTCTCGCCGGAGGCGCGGACGGCCCTCGCCGCACACCCCGAGGCGCTGCTCAGCGACACCGAGTACGCCGAGATCGTCACTCGCGGTTGGTCACTGTGCGAGGGCGCCGTCAGACCGGGGTCGACGAGCATCGCCGCCGCCGTCCTGGACTCGACCGGGACCCCCATCGGCGCCGTCGTCGTGAGCGGCCCGGACACCCGCCTCACCCCCAACCGCTACACCGAGGTCGGGGCGCTCGCACGGGACGCCGCCGCCGAACTGCGAGGAGGTCGCCAGCACTGACGGACCCGCACGCAGGAACTTCCCCGTTGCCATCGTGACAATGGCCATTGTATGGTTCAGCTAACAGTTACCAGCAGTCACATACAAATGGCTCGCCGCGACCGGGGCCGTGACCGTACGAGGGGAAGTCAATGACCACTGCGACTCCGTCGACTCGCACAGCTCCGCCGGTGTCCGACCGGGAGGAGACCGCGCAGCGACTGCTCGCCTCCTCGGCGCGCAAGTCCTACGACCCGATGGTCGAGGTCGACTGGGAGGCACCGCTGCCCAGCGACAAGTTCGGCCTCACCCCCGAGTGGAGCACGCTGTACGGCACGCCGCTGTGGGACGAGATGACCGACGAGCAGAAGATCGAACTCACCAAGCACGAGGCCGCCAGCGTGTCGAGCGTGGGCCTGTGGTTCGAGATCCTGCTCATGCAGATGCTGCTGCGCGACGTCTACGGCCGCGACAAGCATTCCCGCCACGTGCAGTTCGCGCTCACCGAGGTGGCCGACGAGTGCCGCCACTCGGTGATGTTCGCCCGCGCCGGCGAGCGGCTCGGGATGCCCGACTACGGCCCGATCCCGTTCATCCACAAGGCCGGTCGACTGTGGGGCGGCTTCTTCCGCGGCGCCAACGCGTACGCCAGCGTGATGGCGGCCGAGGAGATCCTCGACATGATGCAGCGCGACTTCATGAAGGACGAGCGCGTCCAGCCGATCACGCGCACGGTCAGCAAGATCCACGTGCTCGAGGAGGCGCGGCACATCCGCTTCGCCCGCGAAGAGGTCGCTCGCCGCTTGAAGGGTGCATCCCGTGCGCGCCGCGCGTTCGAGCGCGTCAGCACCGCCGCCACCGTCTACTTCGTCATGAAGAGCATGGTCCACCCCGACGTCTACACCAACGCCGGTCTCGACAAGGAACGCGCGCTCGAGGTCGCGCGCACCAACAAGCACCACCACGACAGGATCCGCACATCGGGCTCGAAGCTGATGAGCTTCCTCGACGGCGTCGGCCTCGTCGGCGGGCCGTCGAAGGTGCTCTACAAGAGGGTCCACCTGCTCTGACGGCGGGGGCACGGCGCGAGTGCGCGGTGTGCGAGCAGGTCTCGCGCACCGCGAATTTCGCGCTTCCCGGGATCCGACAGCCGTGCTATGCCGGCGGATTCACCGGGCTGCCGCCCGACCCGCTGATGCCGAAGCCGGTCGAGCCCGCAGGGACTGCTCGGTGCCGACCGGGCCTGAGCCCCGCCCGCTATACCGCCACGGCTCGCAACCGTTCGTGAACAAGGACATTCCGGTTCGCCCACCGGACCGACGGTCGTGCCCACCGCACCAACTCCCGTCGATACTCGGCTCCTCTCCACGGGTTCACCGGACCCGATTCACCGAGACCTGGAGCCGCCATGACGATCGACAGCCCACCCACCACCGAGTGCGTCGATGTGACCCTCGCGAACGGCGTCGCGACGCTCACGATCGACCGGCCGCCCGCCAACGCGTTCGATCCCGCGCTGATCGCCGAACTGCTCACCGTCCTTCCACCGCTGTCCACCGACCCCGACGTCCGCTGCATCGTCGTGCGTGGAACCGGTCGATTCTTCGTCGCGGGTGCCGACATCGGGGTCATGCGTGAGCTCACCGAGGCGACGCAGCGCGCGATGCGGCCGTGGATCGACGTGCAGAAGCTGCTGGAGTCGGCGCCGAAACCCGTTGTCGCAGCTTTGAACGGCCATGCTCTGGGCGGCGGCGCGGAACTCTCGCTCGCGTGCGACGTCCGAGTGATGACGGAGTCGGCGACCATCGGTTTCCCCGAGATGGGGCTCGGGCTCTTTCCCGGCGCCGGCGGCAGTCAACGACTCCCCCGACTCCTCGGAGCCCATCGCGCGAAGCTGCTGATGATCCAGGGAGGCCGGTTGTCGGCTGCCGAAGCCCTGCGCATCGGCCTGGTCGACGAGGTGGTTCCCGATGACCGATTCGATTCCCGCATCGATGAACTCGCGACCGAGTTGGCCGCGAAGCCGACGCGCACCATCGGCATGCTCAAGCGAATCGTCGAAGTGGGCCGCACGCTTCCACTCGACGAGGCACTCGATGTCGAGTTCGCCGCCGTCCTCGAACTGATCCGCACCCGCGACACCGCCGAGGGGCTGCAGGCCTTCCTCGACAAGCGGCCGCCGACGTTCACCGGCCACTGAGCACAGCACGCACCGATTCCCCTCCCCACGAAGGAAACCCATGACCTCCAGATTCCGGCGCCGCGCACTGGCCGCCGTCGCGGCACTCGCCGCGGTCACCGTCGCCGCCACCGCCTGTTCCCGGCCCGCATCCGAGTCGGCCGCGTCCGCCCCCGACGGATTGGTCCGCATCTCGGTCGGCGTCGACCCGTCGTACGCACCGTTCTTCGTCGCCGAGAAGGAGGGCCTGTTCGAGGCGGCAGGCCTGAACGTGCAGATCATCCAGACCGAGGGCGGCGCCGCGAGTGCCCAGAACGTCGTGGCCGGCACCTCCGAGATGTCCGGCAACGCCGACTCGACCGCCCTGACGGTGATGGCCGCCAACCCGAGCCTGCGCGCGCTCGGCGTCTACGAGGAGTCCGACCGCTACTTCCAGGTGGTGCTCCGCCCGGGCGTCACGCCGCAGTCGATAAGGACGATGGGCGTGTTCCCCGGCATCGGTCTGTACTTCACCGACGCGTACCTGCGCAGCCTCGGCCTCGACCCGGCCGCGGTGAAGCTGGTGAGCACCAGCCCGCCGGAGCAGCCCGCGCTGCTCGCTCGCGGCGACATCGACGGCTTCATCTCGTTCGACCCGTGGGTCGCGCAGGCCGTGGCGACCGGTGGACGCGTCGTCGGTACCAGCGGCGACTTCGGCGCCCGCTACTCGCAGTGGCTGCTCACCTCGGAGTCGTGGCTGGCCGCGAACGAGGAGCTGGCGGCCCGGGTCTTCGCGGTGGTCGCCGACGCGGCCGCGATCGTGGACTCGGACCCCGATCGCGCGGCCACCGCGATCGCATCGGCGATCCAGATGGATCCGGCGGAGGCGAAGCGCACGGTGACCCAGATCGACTTCGTCGGACGCGACTTCACCGCCGACGACACGGCCCGCGCCGACGACCTGGTCACGTTCTTCCGCGACCAGGGCAAGATCGCCGGATCCGTCGACACCGACACGGTGATGCTGCACGGCTGGGTGACCGAGCACGCGAAGGGCGATTGATCGCGCCGTTCTGCCGGCCGGACCGCGCCCGGTTCGGTCAGCAGAACGGAATCGTTTCCCGGGACCCGACGTCGCCATAGTGTCGGCGCACTCACCGAAGAATCCGCGTCACCGATCGGAGCAGCCGTGGTCGAATCCGCAATCCGGGTGGTCGAACTGTCGAGCCCCTTCACCCGCTTCGCCGGACGTATCCTCGTCGGCCTCGGCTACGACGTCGTCCTCGTCGAACCGGCCGACGGCGATCCCAGCCGGCGCGAGTTCGGCGGGCACGCGTACGGCCACTGGCACGCCGGCAAGAAGTCCGTCGTCCTCGATGTCGGGTCGGACGCCGGACGTCGTGACCTTGCACGGCTGGTCGCGGCGTCGGACATCTTCCTCGACGGCAGCGCCCCGGGGGCGGAACAGGTTTCGGTGCAGCGCGACTCGACCGTGCACGTGCGGGTGACCCCGTTCGGTGTCGACGGACCGCGCAGCGGTTGGGCGGCAACCGATCTCACCGTCGCCGCCGTCGGCGGCATGCTGGCCCAGGTCGGCGATCCGGGCGGCCCTCCTCTCCTGCTCCCCGAGGGGCAGGCCGAGCAGTTGGCCGGCGTCAACGCCGCGATCGGCGCGCTCCTCGGGCTACGCGCGCGCCGACTCGGCCCGGTGCCGGTCGTCGACGTCTCCGCCCAGGAGTGCGTCGCCGCGAGTCTCGAGGCCGGCACGCTCGCCTACCTGCACGAGGACCGGGTGCCGCCGCGACCCGGGCGCGTGCACCCGTTGGTGCCGCACGGTCTGTTCCGCGCGGCCGACGGCTTCCTGGGTGGCGGACTGGGCGGCAGCCCCCGCATGTGGGACGCGCTCCTCGCCTGGCTCGTCGAGGAGGGCGCGGCCGACGACCTCGCCGATCCCCGCTGGGGCGATCCGGTGGAACGAAAGCGGCATCAGGACCACATCTTCGAGGTGGTGCAGCGTTTCCTCGACAAGTGGACCAAGGAGGAGTTCGCGGTCGCGGCGCAGACCCGCAAACTGCCGTGGTCGGCCGTCGACCGCCCGGACGAGCTGCTCGTCAACCCGCAACTGAACGACCGCGACTTCTTCGTCGACGTCGTGTCCGACGCGGGCGTGACGCGCGACCTGGGATTCGGCTTCGCCTTCCCGGAGGGCACCCGCGTCCGCGACCTCCCGGTGGCCGGCCTCGGTGAACACCAGTCACTTCTCGACGCAGACGGAGAGCGGAATCACGCCGTGCCCGAGAGCGATTCGACGAGGCTGCCGCTCGACGGCATCCGGGTCCTGGACCTCACTTGGGTGCTCGCCGGGCCGTACTGCACCCGCATCCTCGCCGACCACGGCGCGGACGTCGTCAAGGTCGAGTCGCTGGGCCGGCCGGACCCGACACGGTTCGCGCCGTTCATGCACCTGTCCCGCGGCCCGCACGACGACCCCGACACCAGCGGCTACTTCAACGACGTCAACCGGAACAAGCGCAGCATCACCCTCGACACCCGCTCCCCCGCCGGTCTCGAGGTTCTCGCGGACCTGATCGCGCAGAGCGACGTCGTCGTGGAGAACTTCAGTTCGTCGGTCATGGAGAAGATGGGCTTCGGGTACGAGCGGCTACGTGAACTGCGCCCCGACATCGTGTACGTCTCGATGTCCGGCATGGGCCACACCGGGCCGCGCAGCGGCTGGGTGTCGTACGCCGACATCGTCTCCGCGGCAACCGGGTTGACGGCGCTGACCGGTTGGAGCGCCGACGAGGTGGTGGGCGTGATCTACGGCCACGGCGACATCGTGGCGGGACTGCAGGCCGCGACCGCCGTCCTCGCCGCGCTCGAGCACCGCGACCGCACCGGCCGCGGCCAGCACGTCGACCTGTCCCAACTCGAGGCGATGGCGTCGCACATGGCCACCAGCGTCGTACAGGCCACCGGCACCGGAAGGTTCCCGACACCGATCGGCAACGCCCATCCCACGATGTCGCCACACGGGGTCTTCCGGTGCCTCGGCGTCGACCGCTGGTGCACGATCGCGGTCCGCGACGCCACCGACTGGCAGCATCTGTGCGAGGCGCTCGGACGTCCGGAATGGTCCGACGACAGCAGGTTCCGCACCGCACCGGGACGCCGCGAGCACGAGGCCGAGATCGCCGACGCGATCGCGTCGTGGACGGCGTCCCTGCCCGCCGAGACCGTCGCCGACCGCCTCCAGTCCGCCGGTGTCCCCGCCGGTGCCGTCCAGAACGGTCGCGACCTGGTCGAGAGCGATCCGCACCTGCGGGCACGCGGCTACTACGTTCCCGGTGACCACCCGAAGGCCGGCCGCTTCCTGCACGAGGGAGCACCGGTTCGCGTGGGTGCCCCGGTGTCGATCCGCCGCGCGGCCCCACTGCTCGGCGCCGATACCGATGCCGTGCTGCGCGACGTCGCCGGGTACCCGCCCGAGACCATCGCCCGGCTGCGCGCCGACGGCGTCCTGACCTGACCCCGGCCTGATTCCACGGCCCACGGGCCGACCCAGTTTTCGAAAGATCCAGAAGGAGAACACATGCGCGCCGCTCGGCTCCACAGTTTCGGACAGGCCCCCGTGATCGACGAGGTTGACGCCCCCACCCGGGAGTCCGGCCAGACCCTGGTCCGGATCGACGCGGCCGCCCTCGGCCACCTCGACATGACGGTCGCGAGCGGCACGTTCGACGTCCGTCCGTCGCTGCCGCACATCGGCGGCACGGACGGCGCGGGCACCGTCGTCGAATCCGACGCCTTCGCGCCCGGAACCCGGGTCCTGGTGCGCGGCGGCGGGATCGGGTTGTTCAAGAACGGCTGCTGGGCCGAGTACGTGGTGGCCGCGGACAAGGCGTTCACCCCGTTCGATTCGGGTCTCGATCCGGCGATCGCGGCAACCTTCCTGCTGCCCAGCACCACCGGATACGTGGCCGTCCACGACGTCGCCGACGTCCGGGTGGGCGAGCGGGTCGTCGTGTCGGGAGCGTCGGGCGCGGTGGGGGCGATGGCCGCGCAGTTCGCGCTGCTGGCCGGGGCCTCCGAGGTGATCGGGGTGGTGCCTCGCGAGGACCAGGTCGCGCTGCTGCCGGAGGGTGTCCGGCCGATCGTCGGGCGCGGCGAGGAGGTGGCCGAGGCACTCGGGCCCGATCCGGTCGCCGAGGTCCTGATCGACACCCTGGGCGGGGACGCGCTGCCGCACCTGCTCGCCCGCGTCGTGCCGGGCGGGCGCGCCGCGCTGATCGGCTACACCCTCGGCACGCAGCTCACGATCGACCTGCCGAACTGGCTGCTCAGCGACGTTGCGATTCTGCCGGTCAACATGATTCGCAAGACGGCGCGCCAGGCCGAACTCGCCCCCGACATGATCGCCCGCCTCGTGGCCGGCGATATCCGCCTCGCGGTCCAGCAGTTCCCGCTCGACGACATCGCCGACGCGCTGCACCTGATGCGTGAGGGCAAGGTCGCCGGCCGTGCCGTCGTCGTTCCGTGACCATGTAACCGGAGCACTGCCACTGCCGGAATCGATGACGATCCCGGCACTGCTCCTCGACCGCGCCGATCGCCGCGGCGATCACACCGCACTGCGCGTCGGGGACGTGCGGGTGACCTACCGCGAACTGGCGGACCGCGCAGCCGCGATGGCCGCGTCGCTCGCGCGCCGCGGGGTCCGGCGCGGCGATCCGGTCGCCGCGATGACCACGAACCGCATCGAGCTGATCGACCTGATCCTCGGTTGCGCGTGGCTGGGCGCCGTCGCGGTGCCGCTCAACACCGCCTTCCGCGGCGACGCGCTGAGCCACGTCCTCGCGGCGTCGGGCGCGCGCCGGCTGCTCGTCGAACCGGAGTACGTCGCCCGGGTCGAGGGGGCGGGCTTCCGCGGCGAGCGGTGGATCGTCGGCTCCGGCTCTGCGCCGCAGCCGGATTCAGCACCGGTGCCGCCCGAGGCGGTCATCTCGGCGCTCGACCCGGCTGCCGTGCTGTTCACCTCCGGCACCACCGGGCTGCCGAAGGGAGTGCTGTGTCCCCACGCCCAGTTCCTGTGGTGGGGGCGGGGTGTGGGGGCATCGCTCGATCTGGACGCCGACGACGTCCTCTACAACGGCCTGCCGCTGTTCCACACCAATGCCATCAACGCCTTCTTCCAGGCCGTGGTGGCGGGTGGCACCTTCGTGCTGGGACAACACTTCTCGGTGCACGAATACTGGCGGCGCGTGGCCGACGTGGACGCGACCGTCGTGTATCTGCTCGGCGCGATGGTCGCCATGCTGGCCGGCCGGCCGCCGACGACGGCCGATCGGGCGCACCGGGCGACGCGTGCGCTCTCCCCTGCGACACCCGAGCGGCTGTGGCGGCCGTTCCGGGACCGGTTCGGCATCGAGCTGATCGACGGCTTCGGCACCACCGAGACCAACCTCGTGCTCGGCACCCTGCCCGGTGACCGACGCGCGGGCTACCTCGGCACGATCATGCCGGGCTACGCCGCACTCGTCGTCGACCCGGCCGGCCACCCGGTCCCGGACGGCACCCCGGGCGAGTTGCTGGTGCGCACCGGGCTCGACGGCGCCTTCGCGCTCGGCTACCTCGGCGACGCTCCCCATGCCCCGGGCGCGTGGCTCGCCACCGGTGATCGGGTGATCCGCGAACACGACGGCTGGTTCCGGTTCGTCGACCGCATCAAGGACGTCATTCGGCGCCGCGGCGAGAACATCTCGTCGGCCGAGGTCGAGGACGTACTCGCGCAGCATCCCGGTGTCGCGCAGGTGGCGGTGTTCCCGGTGCCGTCGGCTCTGGCCGAGGACGAAGTGATGGCCGCCGTCGTCGTCCGGCCCGGGCACCACGTCGATCCCGCCGAACTGCGCCGGTTCGCCGAACCTCACCTCGCCTACTTCGCGCTGCCCCGGTACATCGACGTCGTCGATGCCCTGCCTCTCACCGAGACGGGCAAGGTGCGCAAGGCGGAGCTACGGGAACGTGGCGTCGGGGCACACACGTGGGATGCCGATGCCGTCGGAACCGCGCCCGGCCGCTGACGTCCGCCCGACCGCGACGAACGGACGCGCTACGCCTCGATCGGGGCGTACCAATCGGCGTTCTCGAGCAGCACCCGCGTGCCGAGGTTCCGGTCCCACACCGGCTCGATGCCGTGCCGCCGGAGGACGGGAAACACCTCGCCGTCGAGCAGGAGCGTCACGTCGGCCGCGTAGAGGGCCTCCCTCGCGTCCTCACTGAGCGCGTCGTAGGCGGCCTCGTCGAACTTCTCGGGCGGAAACGCGCCGTAACCGATGTGGGTCTTCCCGTCCTCGACGAGACGGTCGGTGTCCTGCTGGTGGAAGTACACGTACCCCTTCCAGTGGCGGCTGTCGTCGCGCTCGTCCCAGATCTCACCGGACGCGCAGGTGCCGCAGCACGAGAAGTCCATGCGGGCGACGACACCGTTGGCGTTCAGTTCCTCGAACGCGGCGGTCGTGCGGGACGTGTACGCCCCGATCTCCGCCTGCTGCCGCAGCCGGGCCGTGCGGAGCGCAGCGAACGCGGCCTCGAGCTGTTCCTCGGTGAGCTCGTAGTCCTCGCCGTAGAAGTCGATGAAGTCGTCGACGTCGTCCCGGCCTGTGATCAGCTGATCCCAGATCTGCCGGCCGAGCTCGGCTCGATCGTCCTCGGCGAGGGGCAGTTCGGGAAGAACGGCATAGGGCGGGAACGCATTCGGGTCGGACAACGCGCTCACGGCGCCACCTCCAGACGACTCGTGGAACCGGGCGGATCACCCGGGATCCACGAGATTACCCAGCGCTCCCGACACTCACTTGCCGCAGCCGTTGAACGAGCACATCGTGGGGCTGCAGGCCATCCCCCGTGCGAGGTCGGCGGGGGCGTGCGTGCACTTCATCGCGTGCAGGGCGCGGCTGATCCCCATCCCCGCGGTGCGCAGCGCGCCGGTGACCCGGCTGACGTTGAGACGAACGGTGGGGCCCGTGACCGACAGGGCGCCGGCGATCGTGGTGGGTCCGCTGAAGACCGGAACCGCGACGCTCATGTAGCCCAGTCGCGTCTCCTCGACCTCGACCGCCAGCTGTTCCTTGCGCATCCGCTCGAGCTGCTGGCGCAGGACCGACACCGACATCGTCGTCCGCGACGTGAGCGCGGTGAAGCCCTGCTCGACCACCTCGTCGAACACCGACTGCGGGGAGAACGCCAGGATCATCTTCCCGGTGGCAGTGCAGTACAGCGGCAGCCGGCCGGCGACGCGGGACTGCTGGTTGAGCCCGCGGTGGCCGATGATCTTCTCGATGTAGAGGACGTCGATGCCGTCCCGCACCGCGAAGTGCACGGTCTCCTGCGTCGCCAGCAGCAGGTCCTCCATGTACGGCAGTGCCGCGTCACGCAGGATCCGCTGCCGGGGCACCAACTGTCCCAGCTCGAACAGGCGCAGCCCCAGGCGGTACTTCGTGCCGGCCCGCTCGAGCAGGCCCCACTCGACCAGTTCCCCCGCGAGACGGTGCACCGTGGCCTTGGCGACCCGGCTGCGGCGCGTCAGCTCGGTGAGCGAGAGATCGCTGTGGTCGTTGTCGAAGGCGTCGAGGATCGAGCGGGCCTTCCCCAGCACCGACGACATCTCGCCGCCCTGCCCCCGAGCCGACTGGATCGGCACCACCGAACCGAGATCGACCGATCGCTGCATCGCTGTCGTCACTGCGGCCTCCTGGCACTCTGCGGGGCTCTCTCCGACTCGGAGGTCCGAGCGGTGTAACCCTTTCGGTGTCAGTGACGCTAGGGACCAAAGTCCCGAGACGCACGTCACACGTTCCGCCCAGCGGACCGGTTTCACAGGGTTTACAAATGCCGCGTAACCAGCGTGTCCGCCGTCACCGCGCCGGCGCCGGTGTTCACATTCGCCAGGAACTCGCACACCGCGGTTGCGACCCGGCCCGCGTGCCGTTCGACGAGGGCCACTGTGCCGTCCTCGATGACGACCTCGGTCACCGACGGTGCAGCCGTCAGGTGCGTGCGCAGCTTCGGCAGCGCGGGCATCGAGAACGGGTCCGCTCCCGCACCGATCAGCAGCACGGGCACGGCAACGTCCCCGACCCGGTCCTCCATCCGGTACCGGCCGCACGCCCGATGCCCCTCGGCCGGGTCGACGCCGAAGGCGAGCGCGTCGTGGAGGAACCGGTCCAGCAGGTCCGTGACCGGTTCCGGGTAGTACGGGCGACGCAGATCCCACAGCGTCCGCAGGTGGGCGCCGTCCGGGACACGCTCGGCGCAGTCCACCCCGCCCGCTCCCGTGTGACCGGCACGGTACTCGGCATCCGCCCACGGGCACGACGACAGCACGACGGCGTCGAGTCGTCCATCGTCCGCCGCCGCCATCTCGAGCGCCACGGCCGCACCGGTGTGGTGCCCCAGCACGGTGGCCCGGTCGACGCCCAGGGCGTCGAGCAGCTCCCAGGCCCCCTGCGCGAACACCTCGATGGTCTGCGGGGCGGGAAGCGACGCGCTCGCACCGAACCCCACCATGTCCATCGCGACGACCCGGAAGTTGCTCGCCAGCAACGGAATCAGCTCGCGGAACTCGTCCCACGAGCGCGGGGTCTGGTGCAGCAGCAGGATCACCGGCCCCCGCCCCTGGTCGGCGTAGTGCAGCTGACCGAACGACGTGTCCGCGTAACCGAACCGCACGCCCATCAGTACGCCGCCACCATCGGGGTGTCGACGCCGATCACGTCGATCTTGGCCGCGCCACCCGGATTGCCGACGGGCTCGGCCCGGGTCGGCAGGATCTCCAGGAAGAACCGCTTGGCGTCCTCCTTGTACTCGGGGTCGGCCTTGCGGTCGACGGTGATGGCCTCTACCGGGCAAGCGAGTTCGCATGCGCCGCAGTCGATGCACTCGTTCGGATTGATGTAGAGCTTGCGCTCCCCCTCGTAGATGCAGTCGACCGGGCACTCCTCCATGCAGGACCGGTCCGTGTAGTCGATGCATGCCTCGCCGATGACGAATGCCATTGTTCAGCCCTCCTGTTCGGTGGAATGTCCGGGGAAGATCTCGGCGTCGGGGTCGATCACCGCGGCCGCGTTGTTGACCGCGGTCGCCGCCTCTCCGAAGCCGACCGCGATGAGCCGGACCTTGCCGGGGTAGTCGGTGATGTCGCCGGCCGCGTACACGCGGGGAACCGCGGTCTCCATGCGGGTGTTCACGACGATGTGGCGCGAGTCGATCTCGAGGCCCCACTCCGTCAGCGGACCCAGATCGGCGGTGAAGCCGAGTGCAGCGATGACGGATTGCGCAGGCAAGGTGCTGGTGCTCTTCTCGAGCTTGTGTGCGACGTCCACCTCGGAGATCCAGCCGTTGCCGCGGACCGCGGACACGTCCGCGTTGACGATCATCCGCACACCGCTCTCCCGGACCTTCGTGACCGTCGCCGCGTGCGCACGGAACTTGTCGCGGCGGTGCACCAGGGTGACCGACGACGCGATCGGCTCGAGGTGAACCGCCCAGTCGAAGGCGCTGTCGCCGCCGCCGACGATCACGACGTCCTTGTCGGCGTGCGCCGACAGATCCGGGACGAAGTAGCTCAGCCCGCGATCGAGGAAGTCGAGGCCCTCGGCGAGCGGGCGGGGTGTGAAGGTGCCGATACCGCCGGTGACGATCACCGCACCGGCGGTGACCTTGCGCCCCTTGCTCGTTCCGACGACGGCACGACCGTCCGCGAGGTGTGTGAGGGTCTGCGCCTGCTCCCCGAGCAGGTACTGCGGGTCGTACGGCGCTGCCTGCTCGAGCAGTCCGTCGATCAGATCGCGCCCCTTCACGGAGGGGAATCCGGCGATGTCGAGGATGGCCTTCTCCGGATACATCGCGCTCACCTGGCCGCCGGGCTCGGACAGCGCGTCCAGCACGGCCACCCGCAGGCCCCGGAAACCGGCGTAGTACGCGCCGTAGAGGCCCGCCGGGCCGGCGCCGATGATCAGGATGTCGACCTCGAGCTCGGTCGAGACGTTGGACGAAGCGTTCATGTCGGCAACGCTAATGACGTTGGTGCCCTTGACATATGAAACCGGTCCGGTCAGCAGACTGTGTTCGGTCCCGCACGCAGGGTGCGCACACGCCGAAAGGCGGGCCCACCGGCGAAGGGGAGGTCTGCCGGTTGGCCCGCCGTCACGGCGCGCAGAGGAGTCAGCCGAAGATGTGCGGCTCCTCCGCGGCGATCTTCTGGATGATGGTCGAGTAGGCGAACCAGCCCACCTTCTCGGTACCGACGGCCTCGTACGTCTGCGCGGCGATGTCGTGCTGCAGCGCAACGGGCTCCCCGGCGGCACGCGCG
Source organism: Prescottella soli (assembly GCF_040024445.1). Lineage (NCBI taxonomy): Bacteria > Bacillati > Actinomycetota > Actinomycetes > Mycobacteriales > Nocardiaceae > Rhodococcus > Rhodococcus (subgen. Prescottella) soli. The sequence continues at coordinate 3,416,008 of NZ_CP157276.1, read as the reverse complement.
GCCAGCTCGGCCTGCATCGACCGCTCCATCGACACGTACCACCACACGGCGCTCTCGACCGAGGTCCCGACCGTCAGGTGACCGTGGTTGGTGAGTACGACCGCCTTGTTGGGTCCCAGCGCGGCCGCGATGCGCAGTCCCTCCTCCTCGTCGAGCGCGACACCGTGGTACTCGTCGTAGATCGAGTGGTCCTCGTAGAAGGCGCACGCGTCCTGCGTGATCGGGCTCAGCAGACGGTGCAGCGACGAGAACGCCTTGCCCTGCAGCCCGTGTGCGTGCACGGCGCCGACGACGTCCGGTCGCGCCTCGTGCACCTTGGAGTGGATGACGAAGGCGGCCCGGTTGAGTGGCCCGTCGCCCGACAGGATGGTGCCGTCGGAGTCGACGTGCAGCAGCTCGTCCGGTCCGACCTGCGAGAAGTGCCGGCCGAACGGCGCCGTCCAGAACGTGTCGGGACGCTCCGGGTCCCGGGCCGTGATGTGCCCCGAGATGCCCTCGTCGAGACCGAAGCGCGAGAGGATCCGGTAGCCGCCGATCACCGCGACCTTCCGGCGCCGGCGTTCGCTCTCGACGTCGTCGGACTCGGGTCGTCCGGGGATCCCGGCCAACTCGGCGATGGTGGGTGCGTGAGTCATTGCGTCCCTTCTGGTTCGACGGGTGGAGGGGTCTACTTGACGCCGTAGCGGGCGAGGTACCGTGTCGAGAGCAGGCGCAGGATCCGGTCGAACAGGAAGCCCATGATGCCCAGCACGATGATGCCGACGAACGTCCAGTCGATCCGGCCGTAGTTGCGGGCCTGCCAGATCATCGAGCCGATGCCGTGGTCGGCGGCGACGATCTCGGCGGAGACGATCGTCAGGAAGCTGTTGCCCATCGCGAGGCGGGCACCGGTGATGATGCCGGGCACCGACGACGGCAGCACCACCGTCTTCATGAGCTGCAGCTTGCCCGCTCCCAGATTCGCTGCAGCCTGCAGCTTGTTCTCGCTGATCGAGACGGTGGCGGCGATCGTGCTGACGGTGACGATGAAGACCGAGGTGTAGAAGATCAGGACGACCTTGGAGGTCTCACCGATGCCGAACCACACCACCGCGAGGGTCACGAACGCGATCGGCGGGATGAAGCGGAAGAATTCGATGTAGGGGTCGAGGAGTTGCCGCACGATGTTCACGCGGCCCATGAGGATGCCGATCGGCGCACCGATCACGACGCCGAGGCTCCAGCCGATGAGGATGCGCTGCGCGGACGCCCAGATCGACGTCCACAGCACACCGCTCTCGGCCAGTTCGGTTGCGGCCGTCCATACCTCGGCCGGGGAGGCGATGGTCGTCGGTCCGTACCACCAGGCCAGGAACGACCACACCGCCAGGCCGATCGCGGCGGACGCGATCCACAGCAGCGCGGTGCGCACCGCGGCGGCGGACGCACCGGCACTGCGGCGGCGGGTGCGGGGTGTGCGCGCGGCGCGCGCGGTGGTGGGGGTATCGGCCACGGCGGTCACAGCTGGTCCTCCTCGATGCCCTGGTTGCGCAGCGACGCCACGACCTCGGCGCGGATGTCGTCCCGCAGTTGCTCGTACAGATCGATCACCTCGGGATGGGCGCGATCGCGCGGCCGGGGTGCATCCACCTCGTAGATGCTCTTGATGCGCGCTTTCGGTCCCGCTGACATCACGACGACGCGGTCCGCCAGGGTGAGCGCCTCGTCGATGTCGTGCGTGACGAAGACGACGGTGCAGCCGGTGTGCCGCCAGATCTTGTCGAGTTCGGTCTGCAGCACCTGACGGGTCTGGGCGTCGAGCGCGCCGAACGGCTCGTCCATCAGGACGAGGGACGGCTGGTTCGCGAGGACGCGGGCGATCTGCACGCGCTGACGCATGCCGCCCGAGAGCTGGGCCGGGAACTTGTCACCGGCGTGCGGCAGACCGACCATCGCCAGGTACTCGGCGGCGATCCGGGCCTGGGCCGCCTTGTCGGCGCCGTGCATGCGGGGTCCGTACGCCACGTTCTGACTAACGGTCATCCACTCGAAGAGCGCCTCCGAGCTCTGGAAGACCATGCCCGCGTGCGGGTTGCTCCCGTAGACCTCGTCACCGTCGCACACGATCTCGCCGGCGGAGGGCTTCACAAAGCCCGCCATCGCCGAGAGCAGGGTCGACTTGCCGCAGCCGCTCGGGCCGAGCAGGCAGACGAACTCGCCCGGCCGGACGTCGAGATCGATACCCGAGACGATCTCGGCGGCACCGAAACTGATGCCCAGATCGCGGACGTCGATGGGGACGCCCTTGATGGTGGTTGTCGCTGTCATTGCTTGTCCTCCTGATACCAATCGAGCAGCATCGCCGAGGTGAGGTCGGGCTGCTCGGAGAGAACGCCGATCTTCTTGTAGAAGTCGACGATCGACTGCGCGGACTCCACGTCCTTCTCGGTGAGATTCTCGACACCGAAATCGATTTCGCTCACTGCAGTGACGGTCTGGTCCTCGGCCACGTTGACGGCCTTCTTGGTCGCGGCGGCCGCCGTCTGCGGGTCGGACTCGACCCGCTCGCTCGCCTGGGCGAGCACCTTCGCGATCTTGCGGGCGGTGTCCTCGTTCTGGTCCAGCCACGGGGCCGTCGTGATGGCCCAGTGGTGGTAGAACCAGTCGTAGTCGCCGGTGACCGCGACGACGTGCCCGCTGCCCTGCGAGAGCGCGGTGGCCGGCCACGGCTCCCACAGCACGTAACCGTCGATGTCGCCGCGGCTGAGGAGCGCGGGCATGTCCGTCGGTGTCGCCGAGACCATCTCGACTGCGCCCGGGGCGATTCCGTTGGCCTCGAGGTACTTGTCCGTCGAGATCTGGCTCAGTCCGGGAACGATGCCCATCTTCTTGATGCCGGCCGCCGAGTCGACCCCGTTGCGCAGGACGACCTTGATGTAGTCGCCGGACACCTCGTACGAGTACATGGCCCGCAGCGACGGGTTCTGACGCAGCTGCGCGATGGTCGTGGTGTCGGAGCTGCCCGCCACCTGGACCTGACCGGTGGCCAGCGCGTCGACGGCCTCACCGCCACGGCCGAACTGGACCAGCTGGACGTCGAGTCCCTCGTCCGCGAACATCCCCTCCTGATCGGCCACGAAGAACGGCGCGTAGGACGCGTCGATGCCCACCGCGATCCGGAGCGGGCCGCCCCCGGTGTCGGCCGTGCTCTGGGTGGCGGGCCGGCTGCACGCCCCCGCGGCCACCGTGAGAACAAGTGCTGCTGATGCAAGGGTCACCTTGCCGAATGTCGATCGCCAGGCCATGTGTGCACACCTTCGTTCTGTGATCTGCGCCGCATTTGCGGGGTCGTGGTGAAGAAACCTAACGGCGCGGAAGAGCGGCGAAAACCAACGCGGTCCACCGTGCGGACCGGGCCGGAGAACTTACCGCCGCGCAACATCGCTCCTGGTCCGACAGGATTGTTCGAAATGCAAAGGAAACAAATTGGACGTGGCTCACAGCGTCCACCGCGGCGCGCCACCGTGGCACACGCGCGCGACGTTGGCGGCCGTCATCTCGTAGATCCGGCGCCTCGCGGTGACGCTGCCACCGGCCACGTGCGGACTGAGCAGCACCCGGTCGAGCCGGCACAGGTCGCTGTCCGGTGCGAGCGGTTCGTGGTCGAAGACGTCCAGCACCGCCCCGCCCAGACGCCCGGATCGCAGCGCGGCCGCCAGCTCGTCCGTCCGGACAACCGGGCCGCGGGCGACGTTCACGACGATCGCCCCCTCCGGCAGTCGGGCGAGTTCACGAGCACCGATCGACCCGCGGGTCGACGGCGTCAACGGCACCGCGAGCACCAGGACGTCCGACACGGCGAGCAGGTCGTCGAGCGGGAGATGTCGTGCCGTCGCGTCGGCCCTCGGACGGCGTGCCGTGTACGCGACCTCGCAGCCGAAGGCCGCGAACAGACCGGCACAGCGTCGGCCGATGTCGCCGAACCCGACGATCCCCACCCGGCGATCACCGAGGTCGCGACAGCCCTGTTCGAGGATGCGGTCCTGCGGCCACTCCCCCGCACGGATCCTGTCGTCGGCCCAGCCGATCGAGCGGCTCAGGCTCGCGGAAGCGACGACCGCCCATTCCGCCACCGAGGCCGCGTTGGCACCGGGCGTGTTGGCCACCGGAACGCCGACCCGGCGCCACGCGTCGACGTCGATCCAGTTGACCCCGACGCCCGGTTGCTGGACGAGCCGAAGATGACCTCCGATCTCGGTTTCGTCTGCGCCCATGGGTAATTCACCACTCCAATCGCCGACGACGATGTCGACATCGGGCAGCAGGGCGCGTAGCTCGGTCCGTGTGCGGGTGGTCGGTCGGACCACCTCGACGTCCTGCGTCGTGTCGCGCAGGAGGCGTCCCAGGACATCGTCATCGTCCGGAGCCAACAACAGGATCCGCATCGCGGAACCGTCCTCTCGATGCGTGGAGCCGGCCACGCGACGCGCGGCCGGCTCCACGAACTGTGTTGCGGGGAAGGCGACTCAGGCGACGCTGCGTGCCTGCGCGGACGCCTTCGCCAGGAACTCGAGGCTGAGCGGGTTGTAGAGCGCCGCCTGCTCGTGCTGCGGCCAGTGCCCGCACTCGGGGTAGAGCTGCAGCTGCGCGCCGGGAATGTCCGCGGCCATCTTCTTCGCCTCCGGCACGTCACCGAACGGGTTCTCGTGACCCCACACCACCAACGTGGGCGCCTGGATCCGGGCGAGCCGATCGGGACGCAGCAGGTTGCGTTGGCGGGTCTCCATGTCCTGCAGGGACAGCAGGTTGTGGATGTTCGCGACGAAGTCCGGCTGGTGGTAGATCCGGTGCCGCGCCTCGACGAGCTCCTCGGTGGCGTTCACCGGGTCGTGCATCAGCAGCCGCAGCCGCGCCCGGGTGAGCTCGACGTCGTCGCTCTGCACCGCCTTGGTCGTCGAGGTGCGGATACGCTCCATGACCTCCGGGTTGGCGACGGTGCCGCCGGCCGCGAGCAGCTGCAGCGACAGCACCCGCTCGGGCTGCTCGCTGGCGAGGTGGGCCGCGACCCAGCCGCCGAGGGACTCGCCCACCAGATGGGCCTTCTCCAGGCCGACGGCGTCGAGGTAGTTCACGAGATGCTCGACGTAGCGCGGAATCTCGTACGGGTAGTCCGGCTTTCCGGTGTAGCCGTGGCCGAGCATGTCGATCGCGTGGCACTCGTAGTGCTCGGCGTGTACCGCGATGTTGCGCGCGAAGGCCTCGAGGTGGCCGCTGGTGCCGTGCAGGAACACCACCGCCTCGTCACCGGATCCGGCCTGCAGCGAGCGGGTGGGGATGCCCGCGGCGTCGACGGTCTTGACCGCGAAGTCGAGGCCGGCCAGTTCGTTCCAGATTGTCATGAGTGTGTCCTTTGCAGAAGGGATGGGAGTGGATGTCAGTGCGCCGCCGGCGCCGCCGCGGGGTCCAGAACCACGACGCCCATTCCGGTGAGCCATTCCGGAATCGCTTCGTAGGCAAGTCGTTCGGCGGGGATGTAGTCCATCATCGCGGCCATCATCAGCCACGTGCGCAGTTCCTGGGCGCCATTGCCCGCCTCGGCCTCGATGTCCGCGCTCGTGTAGCCGGCCAGTTCACCGGCCTTGCCGACCGCGAACAGGTCGAGGATCCGGTCGTCGAACTCGGGTGAGATCGCGGCCTCGGCGGCGCGGATGATCTGGCGACGGCGCACGTCGTAGTCGGACCAGTTCTCCCGGCCGTCGAGCCAGGCCTGGACCATGAAGTCCTCGTCCTCGCCGTGCGGGTCCCGCCAGTCCGGCCACGGCAGCCGGTGCGACAGCCCGCCCGAGGCGACGACGACGACCCGCTTGTCGCCGGGGTACGACTCGATCGTGTCACGCAATGCGAGGGCGAGGCCCTCGCACCGCTCGAACGTCGGCAGCGGAGGGGCGAACACGTTGACCACGAGCGGGACGATCGGGACGTCGAGCCCCGCCAGCAGATACTGGATCGCGTGCGACTGGCCGTGATCGATCTGTAGACGCGCCGAGAACGCCAGGTCGAACCGGCCACTCTCGACCACGCCGTCTGCGAGGTGACGCGCGAGATCGACGTCGACCTTCTGCGGGCCCTTCGGCGTTCCGGATTCCCCGCTCGCGTTGCACTCGCCCACCCCGAGAGTGAACGGGGGGATGAGGTCGAGCCAGAAGCCACGGAAGTGGTTGGACCCCAGCAGGACGACCACGTCGGGCCGCGCGGCGGCGATGCGGTCGCGTACCACCCCCAGGGCGTCGCGGAACCGCTCGGCCTCCGCCTTGTGCGTCGTCTCCTCCCAGTGCGTGTTCATGAGGGTGCTGTGCGATGCACCGACCCCCAGCACCAGTTTCGCCATCAGTCGATCCCCACTTCCTCGAGAGACCGGGTCACGGTGTCGACGGCGACCCGGATCAGGTAACGCGTGAGGCGTTCCGCCTCGCGCAGGTCCACGGTGTTCATGCCCATCGCGAAATCGACCTCGAACGGGGCGTCGGTCACCTTCGGCATCCCGACCCGCACGGTCGGGATGCCCCGACCGCGCAGGATGTTCGCGTCGGTCGCACCGCTGGCGTCGTGGAACTCGTGGTGCGGTCCGCCCTCGAACGCCTCCCATGCCTCGATCGCGCTGCGACACAGCCACATCTGCTCGTCGGACGACTCCCCCGGGATGGCCAGGACCTGTTCGACGTCGATCCGCGCGTCCAGGTCGGCGGCGATGGTCCGCACCGCCTCCACCAGCTCGCGTCTTGCCGCCGACGGCGTGGTCCGCGGGCTCAGCCGCAGATCCACCATCATCCGGACCTGTCCCGGTGTGAAGGACGCGGTGCGCTCCCAGCCACCACGGATGTTCGCGACCATCCCCTGCGGGAGCACCAGGCCGTCCCGGTGCCGGCTCGAGTACTGCGGGAACCATTCCTCGAGCCGCAGCGCCACCTCACCGGCCAGCGCGACCGGGTTCCGGTAGGGCAGCCGGTGCCGCGAGCCGACGTAGGTGTGGCTGCCGTGCACCGTGATCTCGAACCACGCGAGCCCCACCTCCTCCCACGACACCGTCCAGCCGGGCTTGGCGATGAGCGCGAAGTCTGCCCACACGCCCTGCTCGAGCAGGTACGAGCAGCCGACTCCCTGACCGGTGTTCAGCCGTGGATTGCCCACGCCCGGACGGGCGTTGGTCGGCATGCCGCCGGCGCCGAAGCCGACCAGGAGGTCGCCTGTCAGCGGGATCTCCGCGGCCCGGATCGCCTCCACGGCCGCCATGACGCATGCCGCGTGCCCCTTGGGATTCGACGCCCCGAGACCGATGACGTAGTCGCCGTCGACGGCGGCCTCGGCACACAGATCCGGCCGTAGTGTCTCCGCGGCCCACGGCACGTCCTCCGCGGCGTTGCCGCTCGTGACGGTGTCGATCGGCGCGTAGAGCAGCAGGTCCGGCCCGCTCCCGTCGCCGCGCACCCGGCCCCACGAGTTCGCCTGCCGGTCGTCGAGGTACATCGTGTGCGCCTCGACCCCACCGGTCGTCAGTGCGTTCGTGATGTGCCGGGCGAGCGGGGCCTCGTCCCCCGTCGGGCTGGCGATGTCCACCAGCCCGACCGTCAGTTCGCGCAGTCGCTCGCGATCCACCTTCCCCCACGCCTGATCGACCCAGCGGCGGCGCTCCTCGTCGAGACCGGCGAGGGGATCGACGGTCCCGGGGGTCACGAGTTGACCTGGTGTACCTGAGTATTGCTGCGGGCTGCGACGAAGCGCCAGGCCACGGGCGCCCCGGCTGCAAGCAGGACACCGAGCGTCACGCTCACGAGAGTCTTGAACATCGTCTTCTCCTCTAGTCCGAAGCGGCCGGGGTGTGCGGTGCCGCTGCGGCATCGCCCGATTCCGCGGCGGGGGTGGCTCGGCGGCGCTCACGCACCGGGCGGGTCGGTGGCTGCGGGGTGTGCGCCACCGCGGCGGCGATCTTCTCGGCGTACTCCTCCTCGGCGAGGTTGCGCCACGCGGTGAGCGAGATGTCGGGGCGGTAGAGCTTCTCCGGCGGCGCGTCGGTGACGCGGACCATCCACTCGTCCTGGCCCGAGAACTGGCCGTGGAACAACCAGCGGATCGCGCCGAGGTACTTGGCGTAGAAGCCGAGCTTCGCTGTGCCGGTGACGAAGTTGACCATGAGGCCCACGTACTGGTGGTTGTCCTCGTCGACCGGGACGTAGAACTCGTAGTGGATGAAGTTCGGGTAGGCGATCCGCAGCACGCCGGGCATCGACAGCGAGGCGAAGCCCGGGAACTTCTGGGCCTCGATCACGGGGTTCACCTTCAGGCCCGCACCGACGTTGCCGATCTGCGAGATCTGGGTCTCGTCGGGCTTCTTCTTCCACCAGCGCTTGTTGGTCCACTTGCCCACGCCGGGGAAGTCCGCCTCCCAGTAGACCTCCTCCTGCACTCGGAAGAGCCACCGGCCCTCGGGCACGATGCTGGTGATGTTCCACGTGGGCATGGGCTTGAACAGCCGCCACAGCGCGGTGCGGTGCAGGTACTTGGCGTGCCCCTCGTCGAAGCCGTTCTCGCACGCGAATCGCCAGTTGCCGCCGCGCGGTTGGATGCGGCCGCCCACGATGCCCTCGTTCTCGACGAGTTCGCGGGGCAACTGCTCGTCGATCGGCGGCGCGGGCTCCTCCGCGATCGGAATGTAGACCCACACCAGACCGAGCCGTTCCTCGATGGCGTACGTCCGGACGGAGAGCTTGCCGCAGATCTTCGAGTCGGGTCCGTCGGTGATGACCGCGGCCAGTTTGCCGTCGTTCAGCCGGAACGTCCAGCCGTGGTACGGGCAGCTGACGGTGCCCGGGAACTGCTGGTCGCCCTCCGACAGCGGCACACCGCGGTGCGGGCAACGGTCGTGCAGCGCATACACTTTGCCGCTGTCACGAATGATGGCGAGCTTCTCGCCGCAGATCGTGTAGCTCTTGGGATCCTTGGTGATGTGGCTGGACCACGTCACCGGGTACCAGTAGCCCCGGTAGCCGCTGCCGGCCTCGTTGTATCGGGGCCACGCCGTCCAGTCCTGCCGACCGGCCGCGCGCGGCCTCTCCGGGAGCGCCTGCGTGGCGTCCGGCGCCTCGACACCAGTCATGTGAAGTCCTCTCGACACGAGATCTTTTGGTACGCAGATCTTCCGACGAACCCTCCGTCCTTCCAACGGATCCGGTTCACTCAGCAGACCGGGTTCACCGCCGGGCCACGACGGCCTCACCGGCGGCGCACAGCGTCCCGTCGGAGTCGCGCTCCTCGAGGTCCAGAACGATCCGATCGTCGTGGACCTCGCGCACCGACCCGGTGACCGTGAGCGTCGTCCCGACGTACGCGGGTGCGCGGTTCCGCCACCCGACCGACAGCACGGCGTCCGGGTCGCCCACGTACCGGGCGGCCGCGCGGAAGAACAGGGTGCCGTGCAACTGCGCCATCACGACCCGGTCGTCGAGCCCCTCGAACCGTGCGTACGCGGTGTCGTAGTGGATCCGGTGCGCGTTGTGCGTGGCCGCACCGAATCGTTGCACTCGCACCGGATCGGTCTGCAGCACAATCGATTCGATCGACTCGCCGACGGCGGGAGCGGCGTGTTCACTCATCGGACGATGAACCTTTCCGTGACGGTCGCCAACACACCGGCTGCGATCGCGCGGTAGGTCTTGACGACGGTGATCAACAGGAACGGGGCGTCGTCGCGCCCCTTCCACTCGATCCGGTCGACGGTCTGGTCGGCGGCGATACGCTGTCCCAGCGGCGGCGTCCGGTGGAAGGTGATGTCCTGTCCGCCAGCCATCAGCCGGACGTCGAGTCCGGACGTCCCGGGCACCTCGTCGGAGAACATCCCGTCGGGTCGGTACTCGCCGTCCCGCGCGCCGCTGGGCCCGCGCAGCAGGCTGGGCACGTACATGGCGTGCACCGCGAAGTCCGGCCGGTCCGGTTCCAGGTAGCGAGGGTCGTCCTCCGCACACGCGCGCGCGAAGGCGACCGCCTCGTCGGGGCGGATCGCCCCGAGGTCGCGGTGCTCGCGGGTGCCGATCGTCGACGACACCCGCTCGTGGACGATGTCCAGTGGAGTTCTCATGCGGCGACGCTAGGAGCGGCACCACCTGCAGGGCCACAGACCGGGACCGCCTGACGGACCGCGATCCTTTGCCCGCGCACGCCGATCGGGTCAGGTATGCGCATGACGAATCGACCGAACAGCTTGTACACCACCGCAGCCGGCGTGAAGTTCCACTACCACGACCTCGGCGAGGGTGCGCCCACGATCTTCCTGCACGGCGGCGGTCCGGGCTGCACCGCGTGGTCCGATTTCGGGCCGGTGGCTCCACTCTTCGCGCAGGACCGCCGCGCGATCCTCGTCGACATCCTGCAGTACGGTCTGTCGGACAAGTGCACCATCACCGGGCCGATGTGGGACTTCCACGCCGCCAAGATCGTGGCGCTGCTCGACGAACTCGGCATCGACCGTGCCGATTTCGTGTGCAACTCGTGGGGTGGCACCATCGCCCTGAACCTGGCGGCGAAGTACCCCGACCGGGTGCGCTCGCTGGTGATCACCGGCAGCATGCCGGTGTTCTACGGCCCGCTCGCGCCGCTGCCCGAGGACGGCCGGCGGGGGCGCAACGCCCGCGACGTCTACTACGGCGGCGAGGGCCCGACGCGCGAGAAGATGCGTCAGCTCATCACCAAGCTCGAATGGTTCGACGGCGAGCGCCTGCCCGAGGAAACCCTCGACATGCGCTACGAACAGAGCCTCGACCCCGACGAGATGGCGCTCGCGGCGGCGTCGGACAACCCCCGCGGAGACTGGCAGGATCTCACCGCGGAACTCGGAATGATCCAGGCGCCGGTACTTTTCGCGTGGGGCATGCACGACGCCTTCCTCACGCCGGACTACCCGCTCATGCTCGCCCGGATGATCGAGCACGGTCACCTGTACGTGATGGACAAGGCGTCGCACCACCTCCAGGAGGAGCGGCCGCACGACTACTACACCGTGGTGACCGGGTTCCTGAACCAGCAGCATCCGTGACGGCCGACGCGACGACCGACGCGGCCCGCGAGGGTGCCCGCGTCGCCGCGCCCGAGGGCGGGAGCCGGATCCGACTGGTCGTGATCCTCGGCCTGCTCACCGCCCTCGGGCCGTTCACGGTGGACATGTACCTGCCGGCGCTACCCGCGATCACCGACGATTTCCTGACGTCGGACGCCGCCGTGCAGCTCACGCTCACCGGGACGCTGCTCGGCCTGGCCCTGGGCCAACTGGTGATCGGGCCGCTCTCCGACGTGTTCGGACGCCGACGTCCGCTCGTCATCGGGACGTCGCTGCACGTCGCGGCGTCGGTGGCCTGCTGGTTCGCGCCGTCGATCGCGGTCCTCGGCGCACTGCGCGCGCTGCAGGGGCTCGGCGCGGCCGCGACCGGGGTGATCGCGATGGCCGTCGTCCGCGATCTGTTCGACGGCCGGGACGCCGCCGTCGTGATGTCGCGGCTGATGCTCGTCATGGGCGTCGCCCCGATCCTGGCGCCGTCGATCGGCGGCGTGTTGCTGACGGCGGTCTCGTGGCACGGGGTGTTCCTCGTGCTCGCCGGTCTCGGGCTCGTCATGATCGTGCTCGGTGGGGTCGCGATGCCCGAGACACTGCCGCCGTCGGCACGGGTCGGCCGCGGTGTCGCACCGGTGCTGCGCACGTACGCGACGCTGGCCCGCGACGGGCAGTTCATGGTGCTGGTGCTGGTGTGCGGGCTCGGCCGGGCGGTGCTCTGGGCGTACATCGCAGGCTCGTCGTTCGTGATGCAGGACCAGTTCGAGCTGGCGCCCGGGGTCTACGGCATCGCGTTCGCCGCCGGCGCCGTCGTGCTGATCGGCGCGTCCCAACTCAACGTCGTGCTGCTGGGGCGCTGGACGCCGATGGGCATCTGCGTGGCGTCGCTCGCGGTGAGCACCGTGCTCGGAGCCGTCGCGATCGGGTTGGCGGCGACCGACACCGGCGGATTCCTCGGCTTCGCGCTGCCGGTCCTGGCATTGCTGTGCGCCACCGGGTTCGTGATGCCGAATGCACCGGCGCTCGCACTGTCCCGGCACGGAGAGGCTGCGGGCACCGCGGCGGCGATGGTGGGGTTCGCGCAGTTCGGGGCGGCGGCGGTCATCGCCCCGATCGTCGGGCTGCTGGGGAACACGTCCCTGGCGATCGCCGTGGCGATGACCGGTTCGGCGGTGCTCGCACTGTTCGCGTTGGGGGCCGTCGTCAGGCCGTCCGCGCGATCTCGTGGAGCGCTCGACTGACGCCCTGCCCCGCGGTCTGCAGCGGTCCCGAGATCCGGGCGACGTTCATCCGGGCCGTGCTCGTCGACACGCTGATGGCGCCGACAACGGTCGATCCTCCCGAGAAGATCGGGACCGCCGCGCTGGCCGTCCCGAGCCGAACCTCCTCGGCCTCGACCGTCATCGCCTCGCTGCGGGCGCGTTCGAGTTGCCGGCGCAGCATTGCCGCCGACGCCACCGAGCGATGTGTGTACTTCGCGAGGCCACGGGCGACAACCTGCTCGAACACCGCGGGCGACGAGAAGGCGAGCATGACCTTGCCGGTGGCGGTGACCTCGACCGGCAGCCGGCCTGCGACGCGGGACGGCAGGTCCACCGACCCGTGCCCGGAGATCTTGTCGATGTACAGCACATCGAGGCCGTCCCGGATCGCGAGGTGGACGGTCTCGCGGGTGATCGCGTGCAGTTCCTGCAGGAACGGGAGCGCGGCGTCCCGCAGGATCCGCTGCGTCGGCACCAGTTGACCCAGTTCGAACAGCCGCAGTCCCAACCGGTAGTCGGTAGCGACCCGCTCGAGCAGCCCCAGTTCGACCATCTCGGCCGCGAGCCGGTGCACGGTGGCCTTGGCCACCCCGCTGCGCCGCGACAACTCGGTGAGCGACAGCGAACCCGACTCGGCATCGAAGGACTCGAGCAGCAGGCGCACCTTACCCAGCAGCGATGTCACCATCAGGTGCCTCCTACGATCGCCGTCCCATTCAGCGGGACCGGTGCGCAGAGCCTACCGAGAATCGATCGAATGTTCGTTTCGATACCAGCGGCCACCGAAGCGGGCGGCGAGGTGTCAGCCGACCGTCCACAGCGGCGCCTCGCCGCGGCACACCCGCGCGACGTTGTCGCCGGTCATGCGAAACATCCGCTGCCGCGCGGTGGAACTACCGCCGGCGAAGTGGGGACTGAGCACCACGTTGTCGAGGTCGAACAGTTCGCTGGCGGGATCGAGCGGTTCGACGGCGAAGACGTCCAGCGCAGCGCCGGCCACCGAGCGGGACCGGATCGCCGCGGCCAGTGCGGCCTCGTCGACGACCGGCCCCGGGCCGCATTGACCACCAGCGCTTCGGGAGGCAACAGCGCCAGTTCGCGCGCACCGATCAGGCCCCTGGTCCGGTCCGTGAGCGGGACCGCGACCACCAGGACGTCGGAGTCCGACAGCAGATCGTCGAGCGCGCGATGGCGCAGCGCGGAGCTCGGGTCCGGCCGACGCGACGTGTACGCCACGTCGCACCCGAACGCCTGGAACAGTGCGGCGCACCGTCGGTTGATGTCGCCGAAACCGACCAGTCCCACCCTTCGCTCGCCCAGGTCCCGGGTGTCGCGCTGCAGGATCGACGTCTGCGGCCAACGGCCCGAGCGCATCTCGGCGTCCGCCCAGCCGATCGAGCGACACAGGTTCGAGGTGGCCGCCAACGCCCACTCCGCGACGGACGCGGCGTTCCCGCCGGGCGTGTTCGCTACCGGGACGCCGGCCTCCGCCCACGCGTCGACGTCGATGTACGCGATGCCGACGCCGGGCTGCTGGATCAGACGCAGATGCCGGCCGAGCGCGGCCTCCTCCGCGCCCAGGGACAGCCGCCCGGACCAGTCCGCGACGACGATGTCGACGTCGGGCAACAGCTCCCGCACCACCTCTGCGGTGCGGGAACCCGGCCGGACGATGGACCCGGCGCCGCCGACGGCATCGCGCACGGCCACCTCGATCGCCGGATCCGCGGTGAGTACCAGGATCCGGTTCCGGCCGAGCTCCCCGTCCATCTCCGTCAGCCCCAGCGGGACTGGCCGCCGTCGAGCGGGATGGTGGCGCCGCTGAGGTAGCCGGCGTCGCTGCTCACGATGAAGACGACAGCCCGCCCGATGTCGCTCTCGGGATCGCCGATGCGACGCAGCGGGATACCGGCCTTGAACTCCTCGGCCTCCTCGGGGTACTCGTTGATCCACCACTCGAGCGCCGGCGACAGGGCATGGGGCGCAATCGCATTGACGCGGATGCCGTCGACACCCCATTCGCAGGCCGCGGCACGCGTCAGGGCCCGCATCCCCTCCTTGGTCGCGGCGTAGGCACCGTAGTTGCTCGCGTCCCACCGGACCGCCGCCGACGTGACGAGATTGATGATCGAACCGCCGCCGCGTTCCTTCATGGACGGGTAGCACGCCCGCATCAGGCGCAGGGTCGCGAGCGGACCGGTCTCGAACGATCGCTCGAAGTCCTCATCGGTGACGGACAGCAGCGGGCCCGGCTTGCAGTCGTTGGCGTTGTTCACCAGGATGTCGACCCCACCGAAGTGCTCGAGGGTGCGTGCGACCGCCGCATCGATGTCCTCGGCCTTGCTGACGTCGCACGGCACGGCCACCGCCTTGCCGCCGTAGGCCTCGATCTGTTCGACCGTCTTGACGAGCTTCGACTCGGTCCGGCCCGAGACGGCGATCGAGACGCCCTCCTTGGCCAGCGCGTGCGCGATGCCCTGGCCGATGCCCTGTCCGGCGCCCGTGATGAGTGCGACCTTGCCGTCAAGCTTGCCCATGTGTACTCGCTCTCGAAGTCTCGTGAACTGGGAAGACCTGGTGTGACAGACCTCCAGTCGACTATTCTCAACCAAGCATTTGCTTGAGCGCAGCGTTATCGCGAAATTGGTGGCGAAAACTTCTGGGCACCAAGGATCCTCATGGTGTGCGGGCGCTGCGACACGACAGAAAGGCAGTTCGCATGAACTACCCCAACCCGATCGACTTCTCCGGTCGCGCAGTGGTCGTCACGGGCGGCACCAAGGGCATCGGCTTCGCCATCGCCGAGCACTTCCTGCAGGCGGGCGCTGACGTGCTGGTGTGCGCGCGCAACGAGCCCGACACCCTGCCGACCGTCGACGGCCGCAGCGCCGCCTTCCGCGCCGTGGACGTCCGCGACCCGGCCGACGCGACCGCCCTCATGGAGGACGCCGCCTGCCGCTTCGGCCGCCTCGACGTGCTGGTCAACAACGCCGGCGGCTCCCCCGACGCCGATGCCGCGACGGTGTCGCCGCGCTTCGTCGAGAAGATCGTCGCGCTCAACCTGCTGGCGCCGTACTACATGGCCCAGGCCGCGAATCTCGTTATGCGCGAGCAGGAGACGGGCGGGGCGATCGTGAACATCGGCAGCGTCTCGGCGCATCAGCCGCAGCCGGGCACCGCGGCCTACACCGCGGCGAAGGCCGGACTCCTCGGACTGACCAAGGCGCTCGCGATCGAGTGGGCACCCAAGGTGCGCGTCAACCACATCACCACCGGACTGATCCGCACCGAGGCGGCGGCGTCGGTGTACGGCGAGGACGGCGGCGCCGCGGTGACCCGCACGCTGCCGATGGAGCGCATGGCCGTCCCGTCGGACATCGCCAAGGCGTGCCTGTTCCTGGGCAGCGACCTGTCGTCGTACGTCAACGGCGCGGACCTGGCGGTCCACGGCGGCGGCGAGTACCCGGCCCGCTACATGGCGACGCAGGGCAACTGAGCTGAAGTCCTGGCCGAATGTCACATGCGTCCAGTTGGACTGAACGCATGTGACATTCGGTCGTCACACACCTACTTGGCGAAGACCGCGTAACCGCCGGAGATGGCCGGCTTGCCCTCGCGGACGAGCTCGAAGGACAGGCCCGAGGCGTCGCCCCACGCCTTCAGATCCGCGGTGTCGCCGGGGAACACGGGCGCGGCGAAGCGGCCCTGCAGTTCCGTCAGGTCCGCGGGGTGCACGCCGAGTTCCTTCGCGAGCGGCAGCGTCGACGCGGCGAGCGTGCACAGGCCGTGCATGATCGGACGCGGCTGGCCGATGCCCGCGGCGGCGGCCGGATCGATGTGGATGTGGTGGCGGTCGCCGGTGAGGCGGTACAGCGCGGCCACGTTGAACGCGGTCTCGAGCTGAGCCGTCACGTTGGCCTCGCCCTCCGGTGCCGGCGGCTTGGACGGGCCACGCTCGCCACCGAATCCGCCTGCGCCCGGGGCGAACAGCGACCAGGTCGCGACGAAGTAGTCGCACTCGACCTTGACCTCGAACACCGCCGCGGCGCCCTTGTCCCAGACCTCGCCGACACTGGCCTTCAGCGTGACCTCACCGCTGCGGGGCAGCGGCGCGAGCACCTTCAGCTCCTGCGACCCGTGCAGCGCGGTCTTCATGTCGAAGGCACCGCGCTGCCCCAGCTCGTCAGGAGCCCACTGGGCCAGGGTCAGCGCGAACGTCGGCAGCACCCGCAGCCGGTCCTCCATGACGAGGTCCAGATCGGTGGCCTTCGCACCCACGGCGAGCGCGTACAGGATCGCGTCGCGCTCGTCGTAGCTCACCGTGCGGGTGCCGAGGTCGACCCCACGCCACGCGCCGGCCGGCTTCTGCTCCACTGCCGTCATTCTTCGGTCCTTCCAGGTAATTCGGATCAGGCGGCGCCGAGAATGAGGCCGCTGGTGGGAACCGCGGTTCCCGCCGTGACGAGCACGTTCTCGACACCCTCGGGCTGGTTGGTGGACGTCCCACGCACCAACCGGACCGCCTCCGCGATGCCGTTGACGCCGTGCAGGTACGCCTCACCGACCTGGCCGCCGTGCGTGTTGCTCGGCAGCCGTCCACCGATCTCCAGATTCCCCTCGCGGATGAAGTCCTTGGCCTCGCCGGGACGGCAGAAACCGAGTTCCTCGAGCTGCGGGAGCACCAGAGGAGTGAAGTGGTCGTAGAGGATCGCCGCATTGATGTCGTCCGGCGTCAGACCGGCCTGGCCGTAGAGCTGACGACCGACCAGACCCATCTCCGGGATGCCGGTGATGTCGGGGCGGTAGTAGCTCGTCATCATGTGCTGGTCCTTGCCCGAACCCTGCGCGGCGCCCTTGATGATCGCGGGCTTGTTGCGCAGGTCCTTGGCGCGCTCGGCCGAGACGATGACGAGGGCCTGGCCGCCGTCGGTCTCCTGGCAGCAGTCGAGCAGGTGCAGCGGCTCGGCGATCCACCGGGAGTTCTGGTGGTCCTCGAGCGTGATGGGCTTGCCGTAGAACCACGCGGCAGGGTTGTTCGCGGCGTGCTTGCGCGCCACGACAGCAACCCGGCCGAAATCCTCACTCGTGGCACCGTACTGGTGCATGTACCGCCGAGCGAACATCGCGACCCACTGGGCGGGAGTCGCCAATCCCTGCGGGGTCAACCACGCATACGCTGCGCGGTCGGCGGTCGAGTCCATCGGGCGGTCGTGCTGCCCCAGGCCGAAGCGCATACCGGAGCGTTCGTTGAACGCGCGGTAGACCACCACGACCTCGGCGACGCCGGTCGCGACGGCCATCGCCGCCTGCTGCACCGAGGCGCACGCCGCGCCGCCGCCGTAGCCGATCCGGGAGAAGAACTTGAGCTCCCCCAGCCCGCAGTTGCGGGCGACGAGGATCTCGCCGTTGGTCTCCATCGTGAAGGTGCTGAGACCGTCGACCTCGGACGGGTCGATGCCGGCGTCGGCGAGAGCGGCGGTGACCGCCTCGCACGCGAGCTGCAGCTCGGAGCGACCGGACTTCTTCGAGAACTCGGTGGCGCCGATACCGACGATCGCGGCGGCACCCGAGAGCGGGCTGACAGCCATCAGGCATCCCTCCCTTCAGCGGCGGGGTAGGCGACCGTGACGGTTCCCGACAGGTGGTTACCCAGGCTGTTCGCGCCCTGGACCTTCACCTCGACGAGACCGTTCTCCTTCGAGACGACCTCACCGGTCATGGTCATGGTGTCGCCCGGATAGTTCGGGGCACCCAGGCGGATCTTCACCCGGCGCACCGTCGCGAACGGTCCAGCCCAGTCCGTCACGAACCGGCCGGCCAGCCCGTTGCTGGTGAGGATGTTCATGAACACGTCCTTCGAGCCGCGCTGCTGCGCCAGCTCCGGATCGTGGTGCACGTCCTGGAAGTCACGCGTCGCGATCGCGGTCGCCACGATCAGCGTGCGGGTGAGCGGGATCGCCAGCTCGGGCAGCACCTCGCCGACAGCGATGTCGTCGTAGCTGCGGCCCGTCACGGCGGCGGCGGTGGCGGTCATGAGACCACCTCGACACCCGCCGCGAGCTGTGCGCCCAGACGGGCGAGATCCGACGCGGAACCACCGAGGGTGGCACCGATCTGCTTGCCCCACAACAGGTGCCGGTGCACCGGGTAGTCGGTGTCGACACCCATGCCGCCGTGGACGTGGGTGGTGCGGTGCACGACGCGCTGGCCGGCGTCGGTGGCCCACCACTTGGCGACCAGCACCGACGTGCCCAGCTCCTGCCCCTCGGCGAGCAGCCACGCGGCCTGCCACAGGGTCACGCGCATCGCCTCGAGGTCGATGTAGCAGTCGGCCAGCTGGTGGTTGACGGCCTGGAACGTCGCGAGCGGACGCCCGAACTGGTGCCGGCCGTTGAGGTACGTGACGGCCTGCTGCACGGCACCCGAGCCGACACCGAGCTGGATCGCGGCCAGCGCGAGCTCGACGCGGTCGAGCAGCCACTGCGCGGTGGTGCCGTCGGCGGGGCCGAGCAGTTCCGCGGGAGCCGACTCGAGCGTGACGTTGCCGCAGATCTCCCAGTTGGTGGACTGCGTCTGCTCCACCGAGACGCCCGCGGCGGCGAGGTCCACGACGAACAGCGCCGCACCGGACGGCGTGGTCGCCGAGACGATCGCGCGGTCCGCGACGTGGGTGATCGGGACGACCGCCTTGGCGCCTGTCAGGGTCCACTGGCCGCCGGCCTCGGTGGCGGTGGTCCGCGGATCGCCCGGGGCGTAGGGGCCGAACTCCTCGAGCCCGATCGTCAGGAAGCTGCTGCCCTCGGCGACACCCGGGACCAGCGCGGCGCGCTGGGCGTCGGTGCCGAACTCGGCGACCGCGAGGGCCGCGAGGGTGGACTGCCAGATCGGCACGGGCGCGACGTGGCGGCCCTGCTGCTCGAGCAGGACGTACAGCTCGGACAGGCCCAGGCCGCCGCCGCCGAGGTCCTCGGGCAGCGCGATGCCGAGCAGGCCCGTGTTCGCCAGCTCGCGCCACAGGTCGCGGTCGAGACGCTCATCGCTCAGCTCGACCTGCTTGACGCGGTCGATGTCGGCCTTGCTGGTGAAGACCTCGTCGGCGAGGTTGCGAATTGCCTCTTGCTCTTCGCTGAAGTTGAAGTCCATCAGGAGTCCTCCCGTGCGGCCGGCCGGAACGCGGGCAGCGTCAGATCCGGGTCGGCGTCGATCCAGTCCAGTTCCACCGGCATGTCGATCTCGACGTCGTCCGGCGAAATGCCGGTCATGTTCGCGATCAGGCGGGTGCCCTCTTCGAGTTCGATCGTCGCCACGATGAGCGGGTACTCGAATCCGGGGATCTGCGGGTGGTGGTTGACGACGAAGCTGTAGACGGTGCCGCGGCCCGACGCGTCGACGGTGTCCCAGTCGAGCGACTGGCACGCACCGCACATCGGTCCGGTGGGGTGGCGCAGCACGCCGCAGTTGGTGCAGCGCTGGATCACCAGGCGGTGCTCCTTGGCGGCCTCGAACCAGAAGGCGTTGTCGGCGTTGAGCGCCGGGCGCGGACGCAGGCCCGGGATCGGCCCCGCCGACTTCTCCGACTTCTCTGCCGGCTTCTCCGCGGCCTTCTCGCTGCCCTTCGGCTTGAACCGCAGGGTCCGCCAGCGCTGGGTCGCGACGACCTCGTCGTCTCCGTTGCGATAGGTCTTGAGCGTCGTGACGAAGTGACCGACGCCGAGGCCCGTCTTCTTCTCCTCGGAGATGTCCTCGATCACCTCGGTGAGCGAAACCCGGTCGCCGGGACGCAGTTCCACGAAGAACTCGAAGTCCGAGTCGGTAGCGACGACGGACGTGAAGCCCTCGTCGTCGAGCGTGGCGATCAGGTCGGTCCACACCTGCGACGGATCGTTGTTGGCCATCTTGTCGTTGAACGTGCGCATCGTCCACACCTGCGCCATGAGCGCGGGGGCGACGGCGCCGTCACGACCGGTGGCGCGGGCGGCCTCGTCGTCGAGGTAGATCGGGCTGGTGTCGCCCATCGTCTCGACCCAGTGCCGGATCATCGGGGTGTTGACCTCGTCCGGACCCCACACGGTGGGGGTCAGGACCTGACCCTCGAATGCCTCGAGCTTGGTGAGGAATTCGCTCACTTGACCCTCTTCTCACGCGCGAGGCCCAGGCCCATGGTGCCGACCATGTCGCGCAGGACCTCGTTGACGCCGCCGCCGAACGTGTTGACCATGCCCTGGCGCGAGATCTGCTCGATCTGACCGGCCAGCAGTGCACCGGGCGACTCGGGGCGGATACGGCCCGCGGCGCCGAGGATGCCGAGCAGCGTGCGGTACACGTCGATGTGGGTCTCGGTGCCGTACGCCTTGGTGGCACCGGCGTCCGCGCCGGACAGCCTGTCCGCGGCGACGGCCGCCGTCATCTTCCAGTTCAGCAGGCGCATGGCCTCGAGCTTGGCGTGCGTGCGCGCGAATTCCTGCTGCACCCACGGGATCTCGATGGCGCCGTTCTCCTTGGCCCAGTCCAGGACCTGGTGCCACAGACCGTAGGTGCGGCCACCGATCGCGGCCAGACCGATGCGCTCGTGGTTGAGCTGCGCGGCGATCAGCTGCCAGCCGCCGTTGACCTCGCCGATGACGTCCTTCTGCGGGACGCGGATGCCGCTGTAGTACGTCGAGGTGACCATGAGACCACCGACGGTGTTGATCGGCGACCACGAGAAGCCGGGATCGTCGGTGGGAACCACCAGGATCGAGATGCCCTTGTGCTTGGGGGCCTCCGGATCGGTGCGGCACGCGAGCCAGACGTAGTCGGCGGTGTTGGCGCCCGACGTGAAGATCTTGTTGCCGTCGACCACCCACTCCTCGCCGTCGAGGACCGCGCGGGTCTTGAGCGACGCGAGGTCGGTGCCGGCCTCGGGCTCGGTGTAGCCGATCGCGAAGACGATGTCGCCCGCGAGGATGCCCGGCAGGAAGCGTTCCTTCTGCTCCTCGGTGCCGTACTTCATCAGCGTCGGGCCGACGGTGTTGACCGTGACGAACGGGAACGGCAGACCCGCCCGCTGCACCTCGTCGAAGAAGACGAACTGCTCCTCGATGGATCGGCCCTGTCCGCCGTACTCCTTGGGCCAACCGATGCCCAGCCAGCCGTCCTTGCCGAGCAGCTTGACGACCTCGCGGAAGTACTGGCCGCCCACGCCCTCCTCGCCGGCCTTGCGGCGCTTCTCCTCGGGCAACAGGGCCGCGAAGTACGCGCGCAACTCCTTGCGGAGCGCGAGCTGTTCGGGGGATTCCCTCAAGTCCATCGTTACTCTCCCTAACAACAAACGACTGACAATCGACGTCATTGCGAGGCAGACGGCCGTGCGAGGACGGCTGCCTGCCTTCGTTGGTCCGGACGCTAACCAGCGCGCCGGGGTCGCCGGGGCGCACATCTCGCCCAGCGGGAATCACTAGTGCACAAATCCGATCAGACCAGTCCGTGTCGTCGGGAGCAAGCCCCCCGTGCCCCTCCGCCCCGCCCACGACCGGTACGGGCCCGCGCGCCGGCGCCCGAAGCCCACCGGCCGCCTCAGTTCGCGGACGGACCG
Source organism: Prescottella soli (assembly GCF_040024445.1). Taxonomy (NCBI): domain Bacteria; kingdom Bacillati; phylum Actinomycetota; class Actinomycetes; order Mycobacteriales; family Nocardiaceae; genus Rhodococcus; species Rhodococcus (subgen. Prescottella) soli. Next base: position 3,394,098 of record NZ_CP157276.1, on the reverse strand, counting down.
GTCAGGTCGTCCATCAGCTTCGGCGCCCACACCACCCGCCCGAGGAACCGCTCGGCGTCGGGTGCGGTCGCCAGCCACACCGCGGCGTCGGCGGGGACGGTCGCCGGAACCGACGCGAACCCGGCGTCCTCGATCTTGTCGGTGCCGCCGCGCGCCTTGCCGGACTCCGTGACGACGAAGCCGGGGCTGAGGTTGAACGCACGGATACCGCGACCGCGGTACTCGGCGTTGACGGCGCCGGCGAGGCGACCGAACGCCGCCTTCGACGCGGCGTACGCGACGCCCCAGCCGCCCTCGCCCGGCGCGGCCGGCGGATCGGTGGTCGCCGACCCGGAGACGAGGTTGACGACGACACCGTCGCCGTTCTCCACCATCGACGGCAGCACCCGCTGGATCAGCGCCAGCTGGTGCAGGTAGTTGCCGCGCACCATCACCTCGGCGTCGTCCGGACGGAGGTCGAGGATGCGCTCCATGTGACCGGCCGTCTGCGCGTACGCGTTGTTGACGAGGACGTCGATGCGGCCCCACTCGCGCAGGACCTCGTCGGCGGCGCCGACCACCGACTCCTGATCGAGCAGGTCCATCCGGATCGGCAGTGCGCGGACACCGCAGGACTCGATCTGGGCGGCCGTCGTCTCGAGGCTGCCGGGCACGGCGATGAGCCCCTCCCCCTCGGCTCGGGTGCGGGGCGTGACGGCCCCCTCCCCCTCGCGAACGGTGCGCGCGGTGATGGCCACGTCGAATCCCTTGCGCGCGAACGCCAGAGCGATCTCACGGCCGATACCGCGGCTCGCGCCCGTGACGAGGGCGACCTTGCGGGCCGTCATCTCACGCTCCCAGGAAACGCTGGCGCCCGAACGACACGAACTCGGCCTCGAGCGTCGCCTTGTCCGCATCGGTCATCTGCGTGTAGACCGGCTCGCCGCGCCCCTCCCAGCGGTACACCGGCTCGTCGGTGCGCCACAACTCGGCCTGCAGTTCACGCTTGAGGACCTTGTTGGACCCGGTGACCGGCAGATTCGTCGACACGCGCACGAAGCGCGGCGTCGCCTTCGTCCCCAAATCGCCCTGGGCACCGAGGTACTCGGCGAACTTGTCGGCGTCGAACGCGTCGAGCGCCTCGACCTCGATCGCCGCCATCACCTGATCACCCGACCGCGAATCCGGGATCGCGTACACGCCGGTCGCGATGACGTCGGGGTGACGGCGCAGCACCCGCTCGATCACCAGCGCCGAGGTGTTCTCCCCGTCGACACGGATCCAGTCGCCCTTGCGTCCGGCGAAGTAGATGAACCCGGCCTCGTCGACGTAGCCGAGATCGCCGGTCCAGTACCAGCCGTGCTTGATGCGGTCGGCGTCGGCGGCGTCGTTCTTGTAGTAGCCCTCGAAGGCGCGCGCACCCTCCTTGTTGATCATCTCGCCGATGGCCTCGTCCGGGTTCAGCACCCGGCCGTGCTCGTCGAGGATCGCGCGGGCGCACTCCGCGCGGGTCTCGGGATTCACGATGGCGATGCCGGCGTGCGCGGGACGCCCCAGCGCCGCCTCCGGGGCCTCCGGGTCGAGCTTGACCGATCCGGCGCCCTCCGACGAGCCGTAGCCCTCGAACAGCTCCGCCCCGAAGCGGCGCACGAACTCGACCTTGTCCTCGGGCGAGGCCTCGGTGCCGAAGCCGCGCTCGAGCTTGTTGTCCTTGTCGTCGGGCTGCTCGGGCGTCGCCATCAGGTAGGCCAGCGCCTTGCCGACGTACGTGAAGAACGTCGCGCCGAAGAACTTCACGTCGGGCAGGAAGCCGGACGCGGAGAACTTGCGGGCCTCGGGGAGACAGACCGTCGCGCCGTTCGCGAGCGCCGGGGCCCACAGCGCCATGAGCGCGTTGCCGTGGAACAGCGGCATGGGGCAGTAGTCGACGTCGTCGCGCTTGTGGCCGTACTTCGCGGTGTTGGCGTACGCGAGGCGCGACAGCCGGCCCTGGCTGCACTTGACGCCCTTGGACATTCCGGTGGTGCCGGACGTGAACAGCAGCAGGTACAGGCTGAACTCGTCGATGCCGTCGGCGATCGCGGGCTCGACCCGGTGCGCGTCGATCCGCTCGCGGTAGTCCGGGGCGTCGACCAGGACGAAGCGGTCCTCGGACAGGCCGAGATCGAGGCCCTTCAGCTTCGCCATGCCGGCGGCGTCCGTGACGATCAACTGGCAGTCGACGTAGCGGATCTCGGCCTCGAGCTCGGCGGCACCGCGGGTCGGGTTGATGCCGACGATGGTCGCGCCGGTGAGCGCCGCGCCGCCGAGCCAGAAGAGGAACTCCGGCACGTTCTCGAGCAGGACGCCGATGTGGAACGGACCGTCCACCCGGAGGGACTGCGCCAACGAGCCGCACGCGGCGCTCTCGCGGACCACCTCGTCCCACGTCCAATCCTGCTCGCGGGTGCGGAGACCGAGGTGCTCGTCGCCGACGCGATCGAGCAGCATCTCGGCAATCGTGGTGCGTTCCAACTCATACTCTCCTGTCGAGGCGCCGGTGGGCGCGGTCCCAATGACCGCCCGAGGCTCCGGCATGGTGACCGGCGTCGAGATCGACTCCTTCGGAACCGACCGCGCGGCCCGAGCAGCGCGATCGCTCCCGCTCCTCGGGCAGCGTTCTGTGCCGAAAACTAGACCTGGGCTGTCGCGCAGATCACCGTTAGTCTCGCTGAGTGGTAACTCACCCCGCAGGACCTTCGCGACGTGAGAAATTGCCGTGAGAAACCCGTCACACCCCATATCCCGCGTCCGGGACCTGGGCGTTCGCACGCAATTGGTGACAGGAACGACACTGTGACATGACGAAAGGCCACTCATGACTGCCCCTGCAGATCCGCAACTGCACCTGGATCAGGTCATGTCCCGCCTCACCGGCCCCGGCGGGCCGTTCGAGATCGTCGAGGAAACGGTCCTCGGTACCCGGATGCCGGTCATGAAGAATCGGAACAAGGCCGTGGGCGATCTGCTGGCCGAGTCCGTCAAGTGGGGCGAGCGCGACTACCTGGTCACCCAGGACCGCCGGGTGTCCTACACCCAGCACGCCGCCGACGCCTACGCCTTGGCCGCCGCCCTGCAGGAACGCTACGGCGTGGCGAAGGGCGACCGTGTCGCGATCCTCGCCGCCAACACCCCCGAGTGGGTCACCTCGTTCTGGGCGACGCAGGCGCTCGGCGCCATCACCGTCGGGCTCAACGGCTGGTGGGTCCCCCGCGAGATCGAGTACGGCCTGCAGCACAGCACGCCCAAGGTGCTGATCGCCGACGCCAAGCGTGCGCAGGCCCTCGCCGACATCGACACGGCCGGCGCCACGGTCCTGACGATGGAAGAGGACCTCCCCCGCCTGTTCGCCGAGTTCGCCGGCGCGGACCGCCCCGTCGTCGAGGTGGACGAGGACGATCCGTCCGTCATCCTCTTCACGTCCGGAACCAGCGGTCGCCCCAAGGGTGCGCTGCACTCGCACCGCAACCTGCTCGCCGTCGTCGACTACCACCGCTACAACGGCGCCATCATGGCGGCATTCACGGGCAAGCAGTTCGATCCGAACGTGCCGACCCACATGCGCGACCTGCTCACCTCCCCGCTGTTCCACATCGCGAGCCTGCACAATCTGGCGGTGCCGCGCCTCGCGATGGGCGGCGCACTGGTCATGAACCAGGGCTCGTTCGACGTCGACCGGATCCTCGGCCTCATCGAGCGCGAGCGGGTCACGAACTGGGGTGCGGTCCCCACCATGGCGTCGCGCCTGCTCGAGCACGGCAACCTCGACAAGTACGACCTGTCGTCGCTGACCTCGTTCTCGCTCGCGTCCGCGCCGTCGTCGATCGCGTTCAAGGACCGTCTGCGCGACCAGGTTCCGTTCGCGCGCAACGCGCTCGTCGACAGCTACGGGCTCACCGAGTGCAGCACCGCGATCGCCGTGGCCAGCTCCGCCGAACTCGAGGAGTACCCGGGCACGCTGGGCCGGCCGATCATCACGGTGAGCATGGAGATCCGCGACCCGTTCGGCGAGTGGCTGCCCGACGGCATGGAGGGCGAAGTGTGCGTGCGCAGCCCCTTCGTCATGCTCGGCTACTGGAACGACCCGGACGCGACCGCGAACTCGATCACCGCGGACCGCTGGCTGCGCACCGGCGACTACGGCGTCGTCGAGGACGGCCGTCTGCGGCTCACCGGACGTCGCTCGGACCTGATCCTGCGCGGCGGCGAGAACGTCTACCCCACCGAGATCGAGCAGACCCTCGACGAGCACCCGGCGGTGCAGGAGTGCGCGGTGATCGGCACCCCGCACCCCGACCTGGGCCAGGAGGTCTCGGCGGTGGTCGTGGTGGTCCCCGGCGAGAGCGTCACCGAGGAGGACCTGCGGGAGTTCGCGTCCGAGCGCCTGTCGTACTTCAAGGTGCCGACGAAGTGGCGTATCACCACGGACCTGTTGCCGCGCAACGCAACCGGCAAGATGGTCCGCCGCGAGATCCACGTCTGATGACCACCTGGACGGTCGAGCGCCTGGGCGCCGTCGAGGCGATCCGCGACCTGGCCCACCACTACACGCACCTCATCGACGAGGCGCGGTTGGAGGAGGTCGCGGATCTCTTCGCGCACGCCGTCTACGGGCAGTGCGACGGCAACGGGACACCGGTGGGCCCGGTCCGCGATCGTGATCGCGACGGTGTGCTGGCGGCGTGCCGCGCGTTCATCCGGATGCACGGCACGCCCCCGCGGCCGCGCACGAAGCATGTGGTCACCAACCTGCGGGTCGACGTCGCGGAGGACTGCCGCAGCGCGACGTCACTGTCGTACTTCACGGTACTGCAGGCCGCGGAAAACCTTCCCCTGCAGCCGATTCTGTCCGGTCGCTATTTCGACACCTTCGCCGTCGTCGACGGCGAGTGGGTGTTCACGCAGCGACTGACCTGTATCGACCTGGTCGGGAACCTGAGCGAGCACGCCCAGCGGGCCCTGTGAGAACCTTCGCCCTCCACAGTCGATCTTGACGAGGAAGTACCCGTGTTCAAAGCTGTAGCCCTGCTCGCCCGCAAGCCCGAACTGACCCGTGAGCGGTTCGTCGAGCACTACGAGACCGTCCACGCGCCCCTGATCCTGCGCTCGTTCCCCACGCTGAAGGCGTACCGCCGCAACTTCGTCGACCTCACCGACAGCGTGCGGGCGCCGGGGGTGGCCGATCCGGTCTTCGACGTCATCACCGAGATGTGGTTCGAGGACCGGGCGGGCTACGACGCGATGCTCGCCGCACACGCCGATCCCGCGATCGGCGGTCCGGTGGCAGAGGACGCCAACCTTTTCCTCGATATGTCGAAGACCCTCCAGTTCGCCGTTGAAGAGCACTAGCCGAACATCCGTAGGAAGCGAGCTGCCGAACCAGTAGCCGCGGAGCAGGAGCACCATGCAGGTCGGTCTGAACATCCTCGGAGCCGAGAACCTCTACGCCGGACGGATCCGCCCGGTGCTCGACATGGCCGCGGCCGCGGACCGCGCGGGAGTCGAGATGATCTCCACCGGCGATCACATCGGCTTCAACGCCGCCGCGCACGCGGAACGGGTCCGCACCAACAACTTCCCCTTCCCGATCGACCACGACTGGTACGAGCCGCTGTCGTTGCTGTCGGCCGTCGCCGCCGTTACCGAGCGGGCGCTCCTGAACGTGTCGGTCCTGATCGCGACGGTGCGGCCTCCGGTGCTGCTGGCCAAGCAGATCGCCACCCTGGACCGGCTGTCGGACGGCCGGGCCGCGATCGGCATGGGAGTCGGCTGGCAGGAAGCCGAGTACACCGCCACGAACATGCCGTTCGATGCACGCTTCGGCCGCATGGAGGACACCGTGCGCGCGTGCCGCGAACTGTGGACCAAGGCACCGGCCAACTTCCACGGCCGCGAATTCTCCTTCGAGGACTTCCACGCCCTGCCGTTCCCGGTACAGGAGCGGGTGCCGGTGATCTTCGGATTCGGGCCCAGCCGGCGCAACTTCGACCGCATCGCCCGCGTCGCGGACGGATGGACCGTCAATCCGGCTGACATGCAGACCTTCTCGGACAGTGTCACCCTGCTGCGCGACATCTTCGAGACGCACGGACGCGACCCCGGCTCCGCCATCGTGCAGGTGTCGGTGTCCCCGGAACGCCGCGACGACGGCACCGCCGACTTGGGCGCGACCGCCGAGAAGACCCTCGCCTGGCACGCCGCCGGCGCGACGGTCGCGGTGTTCCGACCTGCCACTTTCTGCACAGCGGGAGAAGAGGTTCCGGAGCTCATCGACTGGGCTGTAGGACTGAAGTCGAAGATCCAAGACACTGCGGAGGCGAGACGATGACGACGGTGAACAGGGACACGGCGATCGCCGAGCTGCTCGACAAGCAGGCCATCTACGAGGTGGTCATGCGCTACTGCCGCGGCATCGACCGCCTCGACTTCGACCTGGTGCGCGACGCCTACCACCCCGACGCGATCGATCACCACACCGGATTCGACGGCAACGTGGACGATTTCATCACCTGGGTCGAGCCGAAGCTGCGCTCGATCGGCGGCACGATGCACCACATCGGCAACCATCTCGTCGAACTGCACGGCGACTTCGCAGTGAGCGAGTCCTACTCCACCGCAGCCCACTGGGGCGGCGGCGAAGGCATCGGCATGGTCAACTTCACCAGCGGCTGCCGCTACGTGGACCTCATGGAACGACGCGACGGCAAGTGGGCCATCGCCGAACGCTGGGCGGTCCGGGAATGGACCCGCTCCGACGCCGGACGTCTCACCCTGCCGGAGAGCGACGGCCCGCGCGGCCGCCGCGACGGCTCCGATCCGCTCGACGCCCTGCGCGCCCGGCTGAGCTGAGGCCTCGCGCACCGTCCGAGGGGCTGGTGCCGTGCAACTTCTTCGAGGGCTCGGCATGCGTTGTTCACCGCCTGAATTTCCTTGACGGACGGCACCTCTCCCTTATCGTTCGATAGAACGACACAGGCACGCTTCGGAGCGACCCGGTGGGAGGGCTGTATGAGTAGCGGCAAACAGGGCACCAGACTTCCGTGGGTCGAGGCGATCGCCGATTCGTTCCCCAAGCATTCATTCGTCGCTTTCCACACCCACGATCTGCTGGTCCACAATGCAGAACGCCGAAACCTGGTCGTCGAGGACCTGGCCGGCGTCCCTGCGATCGCGTTCCGTCTTCCTGGCGGGCCGACGTTCACCTGGATCGCATCGTCAGAAGGGGTCACGGCTGTCGAGGGCGACGCGAACGCCGCCACCTTGGTCGACCTCGACGAAGACACGTTCTCGGCATATCTGAACGAATTACTCACCGCGAGCGGGTGTGTACGCACCGAGCGAGCCCGAGTGGTGCGTGGGACGGTGCAGGACTGGAAGCGGTGGGAGCCCGCAACGCGCGCGCTGCTCACGGGTCGCGCGATCTATTCGAATGCGGTCCGGGACAGACTCGTCGACCGCGACGGCAAGCCGCTGGATCTGCACGGCAGCTTTCCCGCGGACGGGGATCGCGAAGAGATGCGGCACTTCCTCGACACTGCGGGGTACCTGCACGTCAAGGGCGTGTACGGCGCCGCGGAAGTCGCCCGACTCGGCGCCGAGGTCGAAGTGGCGCGCGACCGGACGATGCCTGGTGACCCGTTCTCGTGGTGGTCGCTCAATGCTGTCGGCGACGAAGTGGTCACGAGGATCAACTATCTGGGCCGCCACTCCGAGATTCTCCATCAGCAGTGTTTCGAGCCGAGGATGACCGAACTGGCCAGGCTCACCAACGCCGAATACAGGGTCTGTGACGATCGCCTCGACGGTCCGATGGTCTTCATCAAGTCCTCCAATGTCGTCAAGGGCGACGGCGACCTGGGCTGGCATACCGACGACGGCATCGGTGGGCACCCCGTCCTCTGCCCACTCATCCAGGTCGGCATCCAACTCGATCACGCATCCCCGGCCAACGGCCAGCTCATGGTGCTCGCGGGCTCACACCGGTACGCCAAGCACTGGCTCGCGTGGGGCGAGGAGGGAGACCTGCCCGTGGTGCGGATCGAGACCGAACCGGGCGATGTGACGTTGCACTTCGGCGACCTCATGCACAGCACCCCGCCGCCCACCGGTCCCGACGCCGGTCGACGTGCGCTCTACTACAAGTTCTCGGAACAGAAGACGTTCGACTGGGTGCCGGCCGGCAGCCACTACAACGACGCACTCTTCCACGCCGACAAGACCGGAAAGATCTCCACGCGGGCGGCCACCTACTAGTACGTCCCGCGCGCCCGGCCGCGCCGAGCCTGTCACCGCCCCATGCTCTACTGAGGCCGTGTACCGCGAGCGCCCGTCACCGGTGGTCCCTGGGGCCATCGTCTGGCACACCGACCGTACGAGCGGCGGTGAGGTGCTGCCCGACGGTTGCATGGACCTCGTGTGGCACGACGGCGACGTCGTGGTTGCGGGGCCGGACACCCGACCGTTCACGGTCACCGCGTCGCCGCTTCCCGGCGTCGGACTGCGGTTCCCGCCCGGTCTGCTGCCCCACCTGCTGGGTGTCCCGGCCGCCGGCCTGCGCAATCTCCGGGTTCCGCTCGCCGACGTCGTCGGCCCGCGGGCAGCAGCGGCCCTCGCCTGCCTGGACCCCACCGACGCGGCAGATGCCTTCGAGGCATACGGCCGCTCTCGTCTGGCCATGGCCGGGCTTCCGAACCCGGTCGTGACCGCGGCGGCACACCTGCTCCGGACGGGGCTACCGGTCGCAGACGTCGCCTCCGCCACGGAGCTGTCCGAGCGGTCGCTGCACCGGCTGGCGACCCGCAATTTCGGCTACGGGCCGAAGACCCTCGCCGGGATCCTGCGCCTGCAACGGGCGCAGGATCTCGCCGCGCGCGGTGTCCCGTCCGCCGTCGTGGCCGCCGAGTGCGGCTACGTGGACCAGGCACACCTCATCCGCGAGTCCCGTCGCATCACCGGACGGCCGTTCGGCGAGCTTCGTCAGCCGGGCAGCGGCGCGAACAGGTCGACGCCGTTGCCGTCGGGGTCCTTCACGGTCGCGTAGCGCTGACCCCACGGGGCGTCGAACGGCTCGACCTCCCCGTACCCGGCCTCCGCGAGCCGTGCCCACACCTCGTCCACCCGTGCCGGACCGCCGCATTCGAACGCGAGTGAGACGCGGGAGTCGCCGGTGGGCGGGGTGTACGGCCCACCGAACGACTCCACCACCTCGACCGTGTCCCACATCAGACGCACGCCCCCGGCAACCACTTCGACGTGCGGTTGCAACGCGGCGTCGGCGGGGATGTCGAGACCGAGGAGCCGGTAGAAGCGCAGGGACGCTTCCAGATCCGTCGTGACGAGGCCGATCGCATTCAGCTGAGGAATCATGGCACCGATGCTAGGCGCCGGTATCGCTGCCCGATTGGATCTTTCGGACAGCAGCGATCCCTGCGCAGCCCGACGTGATGACCGACCCGACCGACAGGGCCGCCTTGGACAATTCCGGCGTTTCACGCGGGGGAATCCCGAACCGTGGTGTCTGATGATTCCACACCGACAGGGAGGGAATCGACCATGGCACAGCTGGATCCGAGCACTCCGACAACGTCCGCACGGACGTCGCGTGGCCAGTTCGCACGCATCACGGTGGCCGCCGCCGCGACGGCAGCCGCGATGGCGGCAGCTGCGCCGGCCATCGCGGGGGGCGCGCCGATCGAGGCGGCAGTCACCGGCCCCGCAGCACCGACGCTGACCACAGCGGTGGACGGAAACGACCTCACCATCACGCTCACCGACCCGAACACCAGCCAGCGGTTGACCACGTGCACGGCGGCACTCGTCAGTGTCGACAAGGCCATCCCGCTCCTGCCGTCACTCGCCACCGGAACGCTGCCGCCACTCAGCGAGATCGATCCCTCCGTCTTCGCATGGGGTCCGTCGTTGACAACGACGAACTTCCTCACCAGGGAGCGCACGTACCAGGTGACCGACGTCCCCACCGGCATCTACCTCACCCTGGGCATCTGCACCAACCTCGGCGGCGTCGCGGTGGATTACGCGCCCACCTTCATCGGCCCCACCGTGCAGGTCGGTTCGGCCGCGATCCAACTCGGCAGCACCGTGATCGAGACCCCGGGAGCCGTCGCCGCGATCCTCGAACTCCTCGGCATCGACACCGGGAGCCTGGGCAGCTCCGACAGTCTCGGGAGCGCCACCGGCAGCCTCGGCAGCGCCGACGGTCCGGTCGGGTCCGCCGGCAGCCTCGGTTCGACCGGCAGCATCGGGAGCGCTCGACCAACCGGCAGCATCGGGAGCTGAGGTCTCCGAAGGATTCCCGCAGAACAAGCAATCGCAGCGAATCCGCCCGTTCTCACCACCGGCGGCCCTCTTGTCGTGTTCTATACGTCAAAACATCGACAGAAGGAGCTCAATCATGGTGGTGAACGACCCGACGGCACGACAGTCGACGGCGAAACGATCGCGCGTGCGAGCGGCTCTCGGGACTGTCGCGCTGGCCGCGGGCGCCGCGGCGGCGCTGACGGCCTTTGCACCGGGCACGGCAGGCGCGATCGTCATCCCCGAGCCGACCCCGCTCGGCTCGCTCGGCTCGCTCGGCTCTGTCGATCCGATGCAGACGCTGCTCGGGCAGTTCGGCGGCGTAAACACCGGAGGCCTGGGCAGCGTGCAGATCATCATCGGCGGCCAGCCCGTCACCGGCAGCCTCGGCCTCGGCCTCGGCAGCCTGGGTCTGGGCAGCTCCAGCGGCAGCCTCGGCAGCACGTCCACGGGCAGCTTCGGCAGCTCGTACGGCAGCGTCCTCGACTCCCCCAGCACCTGACGGAGTCGGGCGCCCCAGCGTCGGCGATCAGTCCACCTGGGGCGCCCACTGCACGCCGTTGATGTGACCGCCGCCGTCGACGAAGAGCGTGTTGCCGGTGACGTACCGGGAGTCGTCACTCGCAAGGAACACCGCAACCGGACCGATGTCGTCCAGCGGATCACCGATCCGTCCCATCGGGTTCGCCTCCGCCATGGAGGCAGCCATCTGCGGATTCGCCTCTTTCACCCGGCGGTACGCCTCGCTCTGCGCGCCGGGACAGATCACGTTGCAGCACACCTGCTTCGGCGCCCACTCCCGGGCGGCGGTACGGGTGAGCGTACGCAGCGCCTCCTTGGCGGCGTTGTAGTGCACCGAGTACATGTGCGCGTTCACACCGTTGAGACTCGCCAGGTTGATCACGCGGCCGGTGCCACGCCTCTCCAGTTTGGGCAGGGCCCGCTGCATCGCCCAGAACGCGGCCATCACGGCCATGTCGAAGCCGCCACGTAGCTGCTCGTCCGTCATGTTCTCGAACCGAGCGAATCCCGAACTGCGCCAGGCATTGTTGACCAGAATGTCGAGACGGCCGAACTGTGCCACCGCGCCGTCGACCATGGCATGCACCTGGTCCTTGTCGGTGATGTCGGTCTGCTGGAACTCGGCCTTGACCCCCCACTCGTCCCGCAGCCACTGCGCGGTCGATTCACCCGCGGCCGTGTCGATCTCGGCCACCAGCACGTTCGCACCCTCCCGTGCGAACGCCCCCGCGATCCCGCGTCCGATGCCCATGCCGGCGCCGGTGACGATCGCGACCCTCTCGTCGAGCTTCCCCACAATGATCCCCTCTCCCGATAGAGCTGAAGGGTCCCTTCAATCGCCGACAGCGCACGAAGGGACCCTTCAGCTCGAACAGACGGTTACCGCGGACGCGGCACCGCCGCGTCGATGAACAGTCCCTCCACCGATACGCACACCTCACCGGCAGCGTTCTTGATGTCGCCGACGGTGTGAATCTTGCGGCCGTCCACCGAGATCTGCTTGCCGGTGACGGTCAGCGGCTCGAACAGCGGCGTCGGCTTGTGGTAGCGCACGTTGAGCTGCGCGGTCATACCGGCCTTGCCGCCCCACGCATTCGCGACACCGAGCACGTGATCGAGGATCAGCGACGAGACGCCGCCGTGCACGCACCCGGGCGGCCCCTGGTACGGCAGCGTCAGCGTGACGACACCCTGCACCGAACCGTCCTCGAGCCCCTCGAGCACGAGCGGCGGCGCGATCGCGTTCTCCGGCCCGGTGATGGGGTCGTGCCGGGTGACGCCCTCGCCGCTCCACATGTCGACCATCCGCTCGGCCACCTCGGGAGCGTGTTCCTCGAGATGGTCGGCGATGCTGTTCAGTTCCTCCGCGACGCGGTCGAGGTTCGCGTTGCCGCGATCGGTCCGCAGCATCGCGTCGATCACGCGGCGGGCCGCGGCGGTCGCACGATCGACCGGCGCGTCCTGCGGCGCCGACGTCAGGACCGTGCGGTGCGGATGGGTCTGCACCGTCGGGTGGTCGCCGACCTTCACGAGCGAACCTCCATGGTGGCGTGGGTGAGCACCGGCTGACCGTCGCGCTCGGGGCACGTCGCGAGCAGGGTGAGCCGATCTCCGTCCTGCCAGACGGACGTCTCGATGGTCTCGCCCGGATAGATCGAGCCCGCGAAGCGCACCGAGTAGCTCTCCACGCGCATGGGATCGCCGCCGAGGAGGCCGTCGACGACGGCCTTGCAGACGACGCCGTACGACGCGAGCCCGTGCAGGATCGGACGGTCGAAGCCGGCCATCTGCGCGAACGCCGGGTCGGCGTGCAGCGGGTTCATGTCGGCGCTGAGGCGGTACACGAGAGCCTGCTGTGCGCTGGTCGGCGAGACCAGGACCTTGTCGGCGTCGCGCTCGGGAACGGTGTTGGTGACCTCGGGCCCGGCGTCGCCGCCGAACCCGCCCTCGCCGCGCGCCCAGATCTGCATGCCCGTGGTCCACAACGGATTTCCGTCGAGATCCGTCGCGGACTGCTCGAGCACGATGACCGCGGCCTTGCCCTTGTCCCACACGTCGGCGACCCGCGACGAGATCCGGGCCGAGCCCGACGTCGGGATCGGTGCGTGCAGCGTCAGTGCCTGACCGCCGTGCAGGATCTTGCGCAGGTCGATGTCGATGCCGGGCATGTTCATCCCGGCCGGCTTCAGCGTGCCGGCCGAGACGCCCTGGCCCGCGACCATCGCGAACGTCGGCAGGACCCGCAGGCCCTTCTCGTAGACCCAGCCGAGCTCGGCGGGATCGAGCGAGTTGACGCCCGCACCCAGACCCAGGTGATAGAGCAGGACGTCGCGCTCGGTCCAGTTGGCCTCGCGCACAGTCGGTTCGGCCGACAGGGCGGCCTTCACATCGATGGGCATCATGACTCCTTGGAGAGGGTCCCGGCCTGGTACAGCGTGACGATGCACGCGCCACCGAGACCGAGGTTGTGCTGCAGACCCACGCGGGCGCCGTCGACCTGGCGGGCGTCGGCCTGACCGCGCAGCTGCCACGTCAGCTCGGCGCACTGCGCCAGCCCGGTCGCACCGAGCGGGTGACCCTTCGAGATCAGACCGCCCGACGGGTTGACGACGACCTTGCCGCCGTACGTGGTGGCACCGGACTCGACGAGCTTGCCGCCCTCACCGGGCCGGCACAGTCCCAGTCTTTCGTACGTGATGATCTCGTTGATCGCGAAGCAGTCGTGCAACTCGATGACGTCGACGTCGTCGATCGTCAGGCCCGACTCGGCAAACACCTGGGCCGCCGCGGCCTTCGTCATCGGGGCCCCGACGACGTCGATCATCGACTTGTCCGCGAACGCTTCGGCGGTGTCGGTCGTGAGGGCCTGCGCGACGATCTCGATCGCCTGGTCCTCGAGCCCGTGCTCGCGCACGAACCGCTCACTGACGACGACCGCGGCGCCCGCGCCGTCGGAGGTGGGCGAGCACTGCGAGCGCGTGAGCGGCGCGTGGATCATCTTGTCGCCCAGCACCTGCTGCAGCGTGTACTCGTCGCGGAACTGCGCGTACGGGTTGTTCACCGAGTGCTTGTGGTTCTTGACCGCGACGGACGCGATCTGCTCGGCAGTGGTGCCGTAACGCTCCATGTGCTCGAGGGCGGCGTTGCCGAACAGCTGTGCCGTCATGGGGCCGTGACCCCACTCGTGCTTGGCCGTCATGATCTTCAGATGGTTGTCGAGCGTCGTGACCTTCGGCAGCGTGCCGTCGCCGACGAGCGACTTCTTGGTCATCTTCTCGAAGCCCACCGCGAGGGCGACGTCGACGATGCCGCCCTGCACCCACTCACGGGCCATCATGAGCGCGTTCGAGCCGGTGGCGCAGTTGTTGTGGACGTTGACGATCGGGATGCCGGTCAGCCCCGTCTCGTACAACGCGCGCTGGCCGGCACACGACGGCTGGAAGACGTATCCGACCGCGGCGCGCTGCACCTGGTCGTACGCGATCCCGGCGTCGGCAAGCGCCGTGCCGACGGCCTCGGACACCATGTCCGGGTACTCCCAGTCACGAGATTCGATCTTCTCGAACTTGGTCATACCCACGCCGATGACGAACGTGCGATTACTCATGCTCGTGGAACTCACTTTCCGGGTTCGGGGTCGCGCGGCAGACCGAGGATCCGCTCGCCGATGATGTTGAGCTGCACGTTGGTTGTACCACCGGCGATGGACAGGTTCTGGCAGCTGAGGAACATCCGCGTCGCGGACCGGGCCCGGCCCTGATCGCCGAGCAGGGCCTGCGGGCCGGTCCAGTCCATCGCGACCTCCCACACCTGCTGGATGTGTTCGACGCCCAACAGTTTCGCGATCGACGACTCGGCGCCGGGCTGGGCGCCGGTGAGCGAACGCAGCGTGGTCCGCAGCCCCATCAGGCCGCCGGACTGCGCATCGCACAGCACCTTGCCGAGAACCGTGAGCTGCTCGTCGTCGAGGCCGCCGGGGGTCTCGGCCGCCAGGTTCAGCAGCGCCTCGCCACCGGAGCCGAGGGACGAGTCGTTCGACAGCGAGACCCGCTCGTTCGCGAGGGTGGTGCGGGCCAGTTTCCAGCCGTCGCCGGGCTCGCCGACCAGGCCCTCGTCGGGGACGAACACGTCGTCGAGGAATATCTCGTTGAACAGCGCCTCGCCGGTGATCTCCCGCAGCGGGCGGATGTCGAGACCACTGTTCTTGATGTCGATCAGGAAGTAGGACAGGCCCTTGTGCTTGGGGGCGTCGGCGTCGGTGCGGGCCAGGCAGATGCCCCAGTCGGCCTCGCGGGCCATCGACGTCCACACCTTCTGCCCGTTGAGTTTCCAGCCGCCGTCGACCTTGGTGGCCTTGGTGGACAGGGCCGCCAGGTCGGAGCCGGCGCCGGGCTCGGAGAACAGCTGGCACCACACGATGTCGCCGCGCAGCGACTGCGGGACGAACCGCTCGACCTGCTCGGCGTCACCGTGCGCGATCAGCGTGGGGATCACCCAGTTGCCGATGATCATGTCGTGCGGGGTGAGCTCGGCGGCGCGCAGTTCCTCGGCGATGACGAGCTGGGTGACGGCGTCGGCGCTCTTGCCCCACGGGGCGGGCAGGTGCGGTGCGGTGTAGCCCTTCTCCGCCAGGTAGGCCTTGCGGTCGGCGCCCTCGAGGTCGGTGGCGGGTGCGAGTTCGGCGCGCACGTCGGCGCGGATCTGCTCGGCCTCCGGCGGCAGCTCGACGCTGAGGACGCGGCGGGCGCCGTCGAGGGTGAGCTGCGCGACCCGGCGCCGCCAGGACGCGGTGGAGCCGAGCAGGATGCGCAGCGACTGCGCCCGCCGCAGATAGAGGTGGGCGTCGTGCTCCCACGTGAATCCGATGCCGCCGAGGACCTGGATGCAGTCCCTGGTGACCTGGAACGCCGACTCCAGCGCGACCGCGGCGGCGACCGCCGCCGCGAGCGACGCCTCGGACTCCGAGATGTCCTCGCCGAGCGCGCGGGCGGCGTCCCACGCGGTGACGCGGGCCTGCTCGGTGAGGGCGAGCATGCGGGCCGCCTTGTGCTTGACGCCCTGGAACTGGCCGATGACCCGGCCGAACTGCTGCCGCACCCGCGCGTAGTCCGCCGAGGTGGTCGTCGCCCAGTCCGCGAGACCCGACGCTTCGGCGGCGAACAGTGTCGCGGCGATGTCCAGGACCCGCTGCGAATCCAGTGCCAGCACATCACCGTCGGCGAGTTCGAGACCGTCGACGGTCACCTCGGCGTTGCGGCGGACCACGTCGTGGCTCGGCAGCTCGGTCACGTCCAACCGATCCCGCTCGACCACGACGAACCGGAGTGCGCCGGTGTCGTCGGTGGCGGCGAGCAGGAACACATCACCCACCTGGCCGCCGAGGATGAAGCTCGACGTGCCCGACAGCGTCACCGTGCCGCCGTCGCGGGCCAGTGTCAGCCCGCCGGGCTGCAGCGCGACCGCGCCGAACGCGGTGCCGTCCGCGAACCCGGCCAGCTCGGCGGTGCGGCCGGCCTCGTCGAGCACGGTCGAGACGACCGCGGTCGGCAGGAACGGGCCGGGCACCAGCGCGCGGCCGAGTTCCTCGGTGACGATGGCGAGTTCGACCAGGCCGTAGCCGGCGCCGCCGACCTCTTCCGGCAGGTGCAGGCCCAGCATCCCGAGCTCGGCCAGCGAGCCCCAGTACGCGGGACGCGTCTCCGACTTGGCCTCGACGGCCTCCCGGATCACCGTCGGGGTCGCATGCCGGGCGGCCCAGCCCCGCACGGAATCGCGGAGTTCGCGGTCTTCGTCACTCAAACCAATGGTCATGAAAGGTCCTCGGAAGTAGATGCAGCTCTGTGGAATCGGGTCAGATGCGCTCGATGACGGTGGCGGTCGAGAGCGCACCGCCCGCGCACATCGTCACGAGTGCGGTGGAGCGGTCCGAGCGCTCGAGCTCGTGCAGCGCCGTGGTGATCAGGCGCGAGCCGGTGGAGCCGACCGGGTGCCCGAGCGCGATCGCGCCGCCGTTGACGTTGACCTTGCTCATGTCCGCCTCGAGCACCTGTGCCCAGGACAGCACGACGGCCGCGAACGCCTCGTTGATCTCGACGATGTCGATGTCGTCCAACGACATTCCGGCCTTGCCCAGCACGTGGCGGGTGGCGTCGATGGGGCCGTCGAGGTGGTAGTACGGGTCGGCACCGACCATGCCGGACGACACGATGCGGGCGCGCGGGCGCAGCCCGAGGTCCTTCGCCTTGTCCTCGCTCATCAGCAGCACCGCGGCGGCGCCGTCGCTGATCTGCGACGACGAACCGGCGGTGTGGATGCCGCCGTCCATGACCGGCTTGAGCGCCGCCAGGCCCTCGGCGGTGGTCTCACGCAGGCCGCCGTCGCGGGTGACGGTCGCGACCTCGCCGGTCGGCTCGCCTTCCTTCGTCACGACCGGGGCCTCGACGGGCACGATCTCGCGGTCGAAGCGGCCCTCGGCCCACGCCTGGGCCGCGCGACGCTGCGACTCGAGACCGAACGCGTCGGTGTCGCCGCGCTTGATGCCGCGGTTGGCGGCGATGCGCTCGGCGGAGGTGAACTGGTCACCCATGTCGACGGTCCAGTCCTCCGGGAACGGGATCCCGGTGCCGGGCGCCAGCGCCTGGCCGAGGAACACGCGCGACATCGACTCGACACCGCAACCGATACCCGCGTCGATCTGGCCGGACGCGATCAGACCCGCCACCATGTGCACGGCCTGCTGCGACGAACCGCACGCGCAGTCGATCGTCGTCGCCGCGGTCGTGTAGGGCAGGCCCGCGTGCAGCCACGCGTTCCGCGCCACGTTGTTGGACTGCTCGCCGGCCTGCGTGACGACGCCGCCGACGATCTGGCCGATCTCCTCCGGAGCGACACCGGTGCGGTCCAGCACGCCACGCTGCGCGGCCCCCAGCAGGGTGGCCGGGTGAAGGCCCGACAGGGCGCCGCGACGGCGACCGATGGGGGTGCGGGCGGCGTCGACGATGACGACGTTGGTCATGTACAGCTCCTCTGGGGTGCAGCGAGTACGTGTGAATCCACGAGCTGCCCCGACCGGGAACTGCAACTCGTTCATTTTTGGAATGTATTCTACTTTCGCGGCCAGAGCAATGGACGCGAGAGAACCGTTCCCCCAAAGACGAAACCGGCCCCGCGGGAGAACCCGCGGGGCCGGTATTGAAGTTCGTTTCAGTTAAGCCGTCTCGATGGATGGCGGAAGCTGCGCGTTCGACAGATCGGCCAGTAGCAGTCGGCACGCCGTGCGCAGGTCCTCCTCGGCATCCGGGACGGAGATCCGCCCGTTCAGGCACGACTGGATGATCCCGAACCACGCCGAGACCAGTAAACGGACCAGGACCGAGTCGTTCTCCGTGACCTGCTCCAGACCGGCGGCCTCGAACAGCACATCGCGGAACTGCCGGTCCACGCGCGCCACATCGGGAATCGCGGTGACCTTGGCGGTGCTCGTCGACTGGATCATCGCGTTCGCCAACAGCGGCCGACGCAGGAGAGCGCGCGTGGCCCGGAGCAGGGTCTCGAAGATCTCGTCCTGCGGGGTCGGCGCCGGCTGCGCGCGTCGCGCGAAACCCTCGCTCATCTGGTCGATCTGGTCGACCATCACCGCGACGAACAGATGCGTCTTGGACGGGAAGTACCGGTAGAGCGTGCCGATCGCGACGCCCGCGAGCTTCGCGACCTCGTGCATCTGGACCCGCTCGAGTTCCTTCTCGGTGCCCAACTGAGCCGCGGCGTCGAGCATGCGCGCAAACCGTGCCCGCTGCTCGGCCGAACTCGGCTCGGCTGCGTCCCGCGCCTCGGCGACTCTCGGCACCGTCTGTCCCCCTGCTCTCTCTTCGTCCAACCGTGCGTCGCGGGGCGCGTCGCACACTGGAATGCTCCCACCCCACGTCAAATCAGGCGACGACCCACCGCTTGTTTCCGCTCAGTGGGAGTCCCGCTGTCCCGGAACAAGCACCTGCGATTGCGTTCCACATCGAACCCGAAATCGATGGAGGACACAACCATGCAGGATTGGACAACCGAGTGCGACGTCGTCGTCGTCGGCTCCGGCGGCGGCGCGCTGACCGGCGCATACACCGCCGCAGCGCAGGGGCTGAAGACGGTCGTCCTGGAGAAGACCGACCTGTTCGGCGGCACCTCCTCGTACTCCGGGGCGTCCATCTGGCTGCCCGGCACCCAGGTCCAGGAACGCGCCGGTCTGCAGGACTCGACCGACAACGCCCGCACCTATCTGCGGAGCCTGCTGGGCGACGCCGAGAGCGAGCGTCAGGAGGCGTTCGTCGCGACCGCGCCGGCCGTCGTGGAGCTCCTGGAGAAGGACCCGAACATCGAGTTCGAGTACCGCGCCTTCCCCGACTACTACAAGGCCGAGGGACGGATGGACAGCGGCCGTTCGATCAACCCGCTCGACCTCGACCCCGCCGACATCGGTGACCTCGCCGACAAGGTCCGCCCCGAGCTCGACCAGGACCGCACCGGTCAGGGTCACGCGCCCGGCAAGCTCATCGGCGGACGCGCGCTCATCGGCCGCCTGCTCGCCGCGGTCCAGGGCACCGGCAACGCCGAGCTGCGCACCGGTACCGAGCTCACCGAGCTGGTCGTCGAGGACGGCCGCGTGGTCGGTGTCGTCGCCGAGTCGAACGGCGAGCAGCTGCGGATCAGCGCGCGCCGCGGCGTGCTGATGGCGGCCGGCGGCATCGAGGGCAACGCCGAGATGCGCGAGCACGCGGGCACCCCGGGTGACGCCGCCTGGAGCATGGGCCCGTTCGGCGCCAACACCGGCACCGCGATCGCGGCCGGCGTCGCGGTGGGCGGCGCCACAGCACTGCTGGACCAGGCGTGGTTCTGCCCCGGCGTCGAGCAGCCGGACGGCTCCGCGGCGTTCATGGTCGGCGTCCGCGGCGGCGTCCTCGTCGACGCGCGCGGCGAGCGCTACCTCAACGAGTCGCTGCCGTACGACCAGTTCGGCCGCGCGATGGACGCCCACGACAAGGCAACCGGCGACGGCCGCACGATCCCGTCGTACCTGATCTTCGATTCCCGCGAGGGTGGCGGACTGCCCGCGATCTGCATCCCGAACACCGCGCCCGCGAAGCATCTCGAGGCCGGCACGTGGGTCCAGGCGGACACCCTCGAGGGGCTCGCCGAGAAGGCCGGCATCCCGGCCGATGCGCTGCGCGCGACGGTCGAGCAGTTCAACGACTACACCAAGCACGGTGTCGACGAGCAGTTCCACCGCGGCGAGGACCCGTACGACGCGTTCTTCTGCCCGCCGAACGGCGGCCCCAACAGCGCACTGACCGCGATCGAGAACGGCCCCTTCTTCGCCGCGAAGATCGTGCTGAGCGACCTCGGCACCAAGGGCGGCCTCGTCACCGACGCCGACGCGCGCGTGCTCACCGCGGACGGCACCCCGATCGAGGGCTTGTACGCGGCCGGCAACACGAGCGCGTCGGTCAGCGGCGCGTTCTACCCCGGTCCCGGCGTGCCGCTGGGCACGGCGATGGTGTTCTCGTACCGCGCCGTCCAGCGCATCCTGGCCGACTGACGTTGCGGCCGAGGACGACCGGTCGCTAGACCAGGTTGTCCTCGACCGGCAGCCCGAACGCGCCCCGCCCGTACATGGCGAGGGCGCGTTCGGCGTCGTTGGCGACGTGCACGCTGCCCGCGTGCGCGTCGCGCCACGCCCGTTCGATCGGGTTGCCGCGGTTGAGCGAGTTGCCGCCCGCGGTCTTGAACAGCAGGTCGATGGCCTCGAGCGCCCGCTCGGTGCCGCGAACCTGGTCGCGGCGCACCCGCAGGCGCTTGCTCATGGGCAGCGGCTGCCCCTCCTCGGCCAACTCGACCAGTTCCCGGATGTTGCGGTCCATCTGAAGGATGGCCGCGTCGATCTCGGACGACGCCCGGGCGACCGCGACCTGCGCGAACTGGTCCTCGGCGAACCGCCCGCCGCCGAGGCTGAGCCGGACGCGGTCGCGCATCGCGCTCAGGTAGATCTCGTAGCAGCCGGCCACCGTGCCGATCACCGGGGCCGCGACCGCGCTGGTGAAGATCGCCCCGAACGGCAGCCTGTACAGCGGCGCAGTATTGATCTTGGTTCCCGGAGCCCGCAGCTGGGCCGCGTCGTAGTTGCGCAGCACCCGGTACTCGGGCACGAACGCCTTCTCGACGGTGATCTCGTTGCTCGCCGTGCCCCGCAGACCCACGACGTCCCACACGTCGTTTATCCGGTAGTCGGTGCGCGGCACGATGACGGTCATGAAGTCGACGGGGCGCCGGTCCTCGCACACCACGAGGGCGCCGAGCAGCGCCCACGACGCGTGGTCGCAGCCCGACGAGAAGCGCCAGCTACCCGACAGCTCGTAGCCACCCTCCACCGGAATCAGTTCTCCGACAGGCGCATACGCGGACGACACAAGGACCGAGGCGTCCTGGCCCCACACCTCGTCCTGCGCGCGGACGTCGAACAGGCCCAGGTGCCACGGGTGCACGCCCAGCACCGACGCGACCCACCCCGTCGATCCGCACGCACCCGAGATCGCGCGAACCACCTCGTAGAACTCGACGGGGCTCGCCTCGAGACCGCCGTACCGCGCGGGCTGCAGCATCCGGAAGACACCGGCCGCGCTGAGGTCCCGGATGGACTGATCCGATACGCGGCGGGAGTCGTCGACAGTCTGTGCACGATCGGCGATGGCGGGCAGTAACTCGCGAACCGACCGCAGAACCTCGTGGGCCATGTGGTGCTCCTTCGCGACCCCGGACCGGGTCGCATGTCGGGATTGGGAGGGTACCCGCATGGTAGGACCGGTTTCCGCAAACCCGTCCCGCGGGAGTCCCCTTCGCCCGATTTCAACCGGCACCCACGCTTCCGCCGGTCGGCGGTCCCGCCCAGTGGGACTGCAGAAATCCGGGTGATAGGTGTCACCTAGCGTGGCCGTCAATGCCACCGGTGCATCCTCCGCGCGGAGACGCTCACCCACGGCCAGCGCTCGACATTCGAACGCGTCTGAACTCGAAATTGCATTTCCCTGAAAGGACGGACGAAGTGACCCTCAAGTCCGAAGAGCCCGAAGTCCGCGAGATCGTTGCCGGCAGCGCCCCGACCCGCTTCGCACGCGGTTGGCACTGCCTGGGCCTGTCCGAGTCGTTCAAGGACGGCAAGCCGCACTCGGTCCACGCCTTCGGCACCAAGCTGGTCGTATTCGCCGACAGCAAGGGCGAGCTCAACATCCTCGACGCCTACTGCCGTCACATGGGCGGCGACCTGAGCCAGGGCGAGGTCAAGGGCGACGCGGTCGCGTGTCCGTTCCACGACTGGCGCTGGAACGGCAAGGGCCGCTGCACCGACATCCCCTACGCCCGCCGCGTCCCCCCGGTCGCCAAGACCCGCGCATGGCACACCCTCGACCAGGACGGCATGCTGTTCGTCTGGCACGACCCCGAGGGCCAGGCGCCGGCCGCCGAGGACATGTACATCCCCCGCATCGAGGGTGCGACGAGCGACGAGTGGACCGACTGGGTCTGGTACACCACCGAAGTCGACACCAACTGCCGCGAGATCGTCGACAACATCGTCGACATGGCGCACTTCTTCTACGTGCACTACTCGTTCCCGACGTTCTTCAAGAACGTCTTCGAGGGTCAGGTCGCGAGCCAGTTCATGCGCGGTGAGGCCCGCACCGACATGCGTCCGCACGCGGCCGGCGTCCCGCAGATGCTCGGCAGCCGTTCCGACGCGTCGTACTTCGGTCCGTCGTTCATGATCGACGACCTGGCCTACGAGTACGAGGGCTACGACGTCGAGTCGATCCTCATCAACTGCCACTACCCGGTCTCGCCGGACAAGTTCGTCCTCATGTACGGGATGATCGTGAAGAAGTCCGAGGTCCTCGGCGACAAGGCGCTCGCGACCGCGCAGAAGTTCGGCGACTTCATCGCCAAGGGCTTCGAGCAGGACATCGCGATCTGGAAGAACAAGACCCGGATCGAGAACCCGCTGCTGTGCGAGGAGGACGGCCCGGTCTACCAACTGCGGCGCTGGTACGACCAGTTCTACGTCGATCGCAGCGACGTCACGGCGGAGATGACCGACCGCTTCGAGCACGAGATGGACACCACCAAGGCGGTCGCGTCGTGGCGTCTGGTCGTCGAGGAGAACCTCGAGAAGAAGGCACGTGAGAATGCAGCCGCTGGAGTGTGACCGCTGCGGGGCGTGTGTGCTGGTCCAGAAGCACAGCTGGGAGCACACCGCCGTCCAGTGGGACGAGGCCGCTCAGGAGGCGTGCCTCGAGATCCACGAGTGGGTCGGCCGCGAAGGTCGCCCCGGCGCACCGGTGATGCGATGCGAGGCGTTGAGTGCGGCGATCCAGGTCGCCGCCCTCGACGGCCGGCTCACCATCACCAACGAGGAGCCAGTTCCCACCCCGCAGGTCGTCGACCACTGAGTCGCACCGCAGACGAGAAGGATCTTTCATGATCGACAAGAATCAGTACGGCCCGTGGGTCGTCATCGCGGGCGGCTCCGAGGGCGTCGGCGCCGCGTTCGCCGACGAGCTCAGCCGCGCCGGCCTCAACCTCGTACTGATCGCCCGCAAGCCCGGACCGCTCGAGGAGACCGCGGAGAAGGTCCGCGCCAACGGCGTCGAGGTCCGCACGCTGTCCCTCGACCTCCTGGCCGACGACGCGCTCGACCAGATCCGCAAGGTCACCGACGACGTCGAGGTGGGCCTGCTCATCTTCAACGCCGGCGCCAACAGCTACGGCCACGAGTTCGTCACCGGCGACCTGACCGGCTTCGGTGGTGTCGTCAACCTCAACATCACCAAGCAGCTGGAGCTTTCGCACCACTTCGGCGCGAAGATGAAGGAGCGCGGTCGCGGCGGCATCATGCTGCTCGGCTCGCTCGCCGGCTACATGGGCTCGGAGCACCAGAGCATCTACGCGGCATCGAAGGCATTCAGCCGGGTGTTCGCCGAGAGCCTGTGGCTCGAGCTGGCGCCGTACAACGTCCACGTCGTCGAGCTGGTCCTGGGCGTCACCCGCACGCCCGCGATGGTCCGCGCCGGCCTCAACTTCGACATCCCCGGCATGATCGTGCAGGAGCCCGAGGACGCGGCCCGCGAGGGTCTCGAGCACCTCACCGACGGACCCATCTGGGTCGCCGGCGGCAACTACGAGGCCGCGCAGAAGCGCAGCGGTTTCCCCCGCGACAAGATGGTCAAGGGTGCGGCCGAGGCGATGCGCAAGCTGCTGAACCGCTCGTAGAATTTCAGATCGACAAGCTGTGGCTGCGACCGAAAGGTCGCAGCCACAGTCGTATTCGCATCACCGCCACGGAAGGAAGACCGATGAATCTCGAGATCCTGCTGGCCGAACGTGAGATCGCGCGCGGCGTCACCCGGTTCGCGCGTGCGATGGACGAGCGGAACTGGCCCGTGCTGCACGCGATCATGCTGCCCGACGCCACCGCGGATCTCGGGACCGGAATCCTGCACGGGCCCGGCGAGGTGGAGGCGGCGATCCGCTCGTTCCTCGACGACTGCGGGCCGACCCAGCATCTGCTGGGCAACATGCTGATCGACGTGGACCCGGACGCCGGCACCGCGATCAGCCGGACGTACGTGTCGGATCTGCATCTCGGTGTCGGGGACCTGCAGGGCCTGAGCTTCTCGACACTCGGCGACTACCGCGACGAGTGGCGGCTCACCGACGGCGTGTGGCGAATGAGCCACCGCACCAAGCACATGCGTGGCACACAGGGCGAGATCGAGGTCCTCGGGACGGGTCCCGCGCACTGGGACGGCGGCCACTCGCCCGTCAACCCGCGCACGGCGGCGGCGGACGTCGAGGCGATCAAGGCGCTCAAGGCCCGCTACTTCCGACTCATGGACACCAAGGACTGGGACGGCCTGGCCGCCGTCTTCACCGACGACGTCACGATCGACATGACCGAAACCGGCGGTGGCGTAACGCATTCGGTGACGGAGTACATGCCGTTCCTGCGCGCGAGCATCGAGGACGTCGCCACCGTCCATCACGGCCACACCCCCGAGATCACCCTCACCTCCCCCACCACCGCCACCGGCGTGTGGGCGATGGAGGACATGCTGTGGTGGCCGGACGGTGCCGCACTGCGGAGCCTGCACGGCTACGGGCACTACCACGAGGAGTACCGGAAGACGGTCGACGGCTGGAAGATCGGTGCGATGCGTCTGAGCCGGCTGCGGACCGAAACGGCGTAGGGCCAGTTGTCCGACCGAATTGTCCGATACCGTGGCGGCAGGCTGGTGGGAGGCCTGCCGCAACGGGGAGGAACACGGATGTCGAGGAACTGGGTCGCCGCCCTGGGGGTGGCCGGACTGCTGGGCGCCGCGGCGTGCACGACCACCCCGGTTGCGGCCCCCACCGCCGACCCGGCCGTCGTCCGCGCGGGCCTGCTGCCGGACGCGTCCGAGCTTCCTCCCGGATCCGTCGTCGAGCCGCTGGACGGCGAGGAGCAGATGGTCCTCAACCTGAAACTCGACGCTCCGAGCACCGGGATCGGGCTCGACCCGGGGGCGACATTCGACCCGCCGGAGTGCGACGAGCAGAACAGCTACTCCGACGAGGCCCGAATCCGTCTGATCGAGAACGGCTCCGCCGTGGGTGCGTTGCTCGGCGGCGAACGCGCCTACATCATGTTGGTCAGCGAGACCGGCATGAACATCTCCCGCGTCGCGGACGCCCACACCGGATCCTGCTCGACGTACACCGTCACCTACGACGATCCCGCCGCCTCCGCCCGGACGGTCCGTACCGAGCGACTCGATCTCCCACCGACGCTCGCGTCGGAGGACGCCGTCATCCTGTCCGAGGTCACCGACCCCGACAACCCGAGATGGGCCGACGACGAGATCCTGCTGGGATACGCGGCGGTCCGCGGCTACACCGTGATGGTGCTGGCGTACCACGGCAAGGAGTTTCGCGCCGAGTTCGACGACGTGTTCACACGGGTCGTCGAGAAGGTCCGCGACCGCGCCTGAGCGGGACTCCCGCGCACCGTTCACCGGAGCCGATCGAGCAGTGCCATCGCATCGAACGGCGCGTAACCCTTCATGTCGTTGTCGAAATAGACGAAGGCGTCCAGCCCGTCGCCGGTCCAGGCTCGCACCTTCTCGGCCCACCGGTCGAGGGCCTCCTCGGTGTAGCCGCTCGCGTACAACTCCGCGTCACCGTGCAGGCGGGCGTACGCGAAATCCGTCGTGTTCTCGTCGATGCGCGGATACCGGCCCGCGGTGTCGGCAAGCACCAGCGCCACACCGTGTTCGCGCGCGATCGAGACGACCTCGGGCGCCGCGAAACTCTGGTGCCGCACCTCGAGTGCGTGCCGGATCGGACGATCGGCGTCCGTGACGGCGAGGACTCGGTCGTCGGACAGCTTGTCGTCGCGGCGCTCGGCGAGCGCGCACGCCGCCGTGGTGGTCCGTGGTAGCTGCGCCAGAAACGTGTCGAGGCGGTCCGCGTCGAACTGCATGTTCGGCGGCAACTGCCACAGGATCGGCCCGAGCTTGCCGCGCAGGCCGAGCACGCCGGACGCGAAGAAGTTCGCGAGCGGGACCTCGACGTCCAGGAGTCGGCGCACGTGGGTGATGTACCGGCCGCCCTTGACCGCGAAGACGAATCCGTCGGGTGTCTCGTCGCGCCACTTCGCGAAGCTCGACGGCTTCTGCAGCGCGTAGAACGACCCGTTGATCTCGATCGATGTCAGGTGCTCGGAGGCGTACCGCAGTTCGTCGCGGTGGACAAGCCCCGTCGGATAGAACCCGCCGCGCCACCCCGGGTACACCCACCCGGAGATCCCCACACGGACGTCCGCCATGCGGCCGCAGTGTAGTACTGCCCGTCCCGCGATTCCGGCGACTCGGAAACGCCTGTCCGAAGGTCGCGGTACGGTCAGAACGCTCGATCCAAGACTGTAGGGGGGATTTTCTCCATGTGGAGTTCTTATCCGAGACGCGCCGCGCGACGCCGGATGCAGCGGGGGCTGCTCGGCGCGTCGCTCGCGGCACTGGTGGCGCTGCCGCTGGCCGGCGAGGCGGTGGCCGCACCGGGCAGCATCGGCGGCACAGCAAGCACCGGAAGCGCGAACGGCTCGAGCGGCAGCGCGGCCGCCAGCTCCGACAACGGCAGCGTGACGGCCGGATCGGTGATTCCGGGCCCGCTCCAGAACGAGCATCCGCCGCTTCCGCCGCTTCGCGACGACATCACGACCGCGGCCATCACCGGCGAGGTGCACAAGACCGATCAGCTGGTGCGCTTCACCGTCGCCTCGCCGGCGCTGCGCCGCGAGGTCGGGGTGGAAGTGCTCCTCCCGAAAGACAACTCGGTGCCGCGCCCGTCGATCTACGCGCTCGAGGGCGTCGACGCCGGCGAGGACACCAGCGGCTGGGTCACGATGGGCGGAGTCCCGCAGTTCTTCGCGGACAAGAACGTCAACGTCGTGATGCTCAACGGTGGCGTGTCCGGGCTGTACACCGACTGGGACCGGATCGATCCGGGCGTCGGACTGCACAAGTGGGAAACCTTCATCACCCAGGAACTGCCCCCGCTTCTCGACACCCGACTGAACACGAACGGCGTCAAGTCCTTGCTCGGGATCTCGATGGGCTCGCAGGGCGCGATGATGCTCGCGCACCGGAACCCCGGGATGTACCGCGGCATCGCGGTGTTCAGCGGCTGCTACTCGGCCACCGACGACCTGGGCCGGCTCACCGTGCAGTCGACCGTGTCGTCGCGCGGTGGCGACATCGCGAACCTGTGGGGCGACGTGGGCGGACCCGAGTGGGCCGCCCACGACACCGTGCGCAACGCCGAGGCGCTGCGCGGCATGGACATCTACGTCTCGGTGGGGTCGGGCGTGCCGGGCCAGTACGAGGATCCCGCGTCGTCCGACTGGTTCGACCGGGTGTTCATCGGTGGTCCCATGGAGGTCGCGGCGAACGCCTGCACCCGTCTTCTCGACTCCCGCCTCGACAACCTGAAGATTCCCGCCACCTTCGAGTACGAGCCGATCGGTATCCACGGGTGGTCGTACTGGCGGGACCGGCTGCCGAAGGCGTGGCCGACGCTCGCACGTTCACTCGACCTGCCCGCCTGACGAGCAGCGGCATCAGGACACGAGAAAGGGCCCCGCGCGGACGAATCCGCGCGGGGCCCTTGTCGTCGAGCATCACCTACCGGGCGATCACGCCTTCGGGATGAACGCCTTCAGCGGCTCCGAGGCCGACCAGTCGTGGCCCCAGTAGCTGTCCGCCGTGATCTCCTCGGCGGTGTAGAAGGTCTCGTCGACCAGCATGCCCTCGGTGCCGAACTCGAGGTCCCAGCCTCCGGGTGCGCGCACGTAGAACGACACCATCTTGTCGTTCGTGTGGCGGCCCAGGGTCGAGGAGATCGTGAAGCCGAGCTTGGCGACGCGGTCCAGTGCCTGGCCGACGGCGTCGAGGGTGTCGACCTCCGTCATCAGGTGAACCAGGCCGGGCTCGTCCGTCGGCGGCGCCGGGCACAGCGCAAGGCTGTGGTGACGCTGGTTGACGCCGAGGAACCGGACGCGCGAGACGCCGTCCTGCAGCCGGATCGCGCCACGCGGGAGGAAGCCGAGCACCTCGGTGTAGAAGGCGTACGACTCCGCGAACTTCGGCGTCGGCAGCACGACGTGACCGAGGCCCTGCGGGCCGGTGACCCACCGGCCGCCGTGCGGCGTCACGACCGGGCTGTGGTCCAGGACGGGGCCGAAGAAGACCTCGACGCGGGTGCCGGCCGGGTCGTCGAACGCGATGACCTTCTCGGCGTCGCGGTAGTCGGCCTCTTCGAGGGAAAGCTCCTCGACTGCGATGCCGGCCTTCTCGACGGCCTCACGGACTCGCTGCAGCGCGAACTGGTCGCGCACCTCCCAGCCGACCGCCAGTGCCTTGTCGGACTCGCCCGGCAGCACGATCAGGCGCGCACGCCGCTCGTCGAGCCGCAGGTAGAGGCCGTCCGGGTCCGGGCCCGAGCCGACCGCCATGCCGAGGCCGTCGACGACGAGCTCACGCCAACGAGCGATGTCCTGAGTCTGGATCCTGAGGTATCCGAGACCCCGAATTTCCGTCATATCAATCCGTCCTGAGTGAGGAATTCAGATGGGTTCGAACTAGATCATCGAGCGGTGGATGCCCTGGGGCTCGCCACCGAGCTGGGTCAGCGCCGACGCGTGGTTGATCGAGCCGGGCACGTGGATCGCGTGGGTCAGGCCGACGTGCGCGTCACGCCAGAAGCGCTGCAGCGGCAGCGTCACCTTCATCGCACCGCCGCCGGCGCGAGCGAAGATCTCGTCGAGGGCACTGACCGCGCGCCACGCGGCGTTGGTCTGGGTGCGGCGGCCGACCGCGCGCTCTTCGAAGGTGACCTCCTGGCCCTTCTCGGTCTTGTCCCAGAAACGGTCGACGGTCTCGAGGATCGACACTCGCGCAGCGTTGATCTCGTCGGCGGCCTGACCGATGGCGTAGAGGACGTACGGGTCCTCCTTGATCGGGACACCGGTCACCGCGACGCGCTCCTTCTGCGCGGCGATGTACAGGGCGAGACCGCCCTCGCACATGCCGATCAGCGACGAGGAGATGCCGAGCGGGAAGATGCAGGAGAACGGGAACTTGTACAGCGTCTCGTCACGGCCGGCGTGCTTGGCACCGTTGCCGCTGAGGACGATCTCGGAGTCGATCGTGCGGTACTCGGGGATGAAGGCGTCCTTGACCGTGAAGTCCTTGGAACCGGTGCCGCGCAGGCCGACGACGTTCCAGCTCTCGTGGTCGACGGTGTAGTCCGCCTTCGGGACCAGCACGTGCAGAACCTGACCGGTCGGGACACCCTTCTGGTCACCCACGAGAGCACCGATCATGACCCACTCGCAGTGGTCGTTGCCGGTGGAGAACGACCAGCGGCCGTTCAGGATGTAGCCGCCGTCGACCGGCACCGCGATACCCATGGGGGCGTACGGCGACGCGATCCAGGTGTCGACGTCCTCGCCCCAGACCTCCTGCTGCGCCTTGGGATCGAAGAAAGCCATCTCCCACGGGTGCACACCGACGATGCCGGAGACCCAGCCGGTGGAGCCGTCGACGGCGCCGAGGGCCATAGCCGTCTCGGCGAACTCGCGCGGGTGGGACTCGAGGCCGCCGAACTCCTTCGGCTGCAGCATCCGGATGACGCCGGCGTCGCGGACACGCTTGGCGTTTCCGTCCGAGAGGCGCATCAGCTTCTCGCCCTCGATACCGCCTTCACGGATCTCGTCCGCGAACTGCATGATGTTGTCCAAAACCTGACCCATAGCTATCAGCTCTCTCTCTCGACCCTACGACGACGCGGGTCTAATACTTTGCGGCCAGACCGACTGCCTTCTCGATCAGCTGGTCTTCCTGTCCTCCGACAAGCTTGCGGCCACCGGGCTCGATGAGATTCTCGGCGATGCCGTGACGCTTGGCATGCGAATTGGCATGCAAGAGGAAGCTGGGGTGAGCACCGGCGTGGCCCATCGTCGGTGGCAGACGATCGAGCATCGCGCCCTCCTGGTGCGAGTGGGGACCAACGCTCTTCGACAGCGCTGATCGTGTGTGTGGAACGGTCCCAGGAATCCGGCCGGGAGGACAAAACACCTCCCGCTCAGCGGGACTTGGATTCGGCCACGTCAGAGCCGGTTTCACGTCCCGCTGAGTGATCACTCGGGAACTTTCCCCGACTGCCTCGTGCCGGGGCCGTCGACGCGCTGGGCATCGCTGTCGGCGACGTGGTTCGCGGCCACGTAGCCGAAGATCATCGACGGTCCGATGGTGGCGCCTGCGCCGGCGTACTCGTTGGCCATGACGGACGCGGCAGTGTTGCCGGTCGCGTACAGGCCGTCGATGGCGGTGCCGTCCTCGCGCAGCACGCGCGCCTTGGCGTCGGTCACGAGACCACCCTTGGTGCCGAGGTCGCCGGCCTCGATGCGGACGGCGTAGAACGGGCCCTTGACGATCTCGTCCATGGCCGGGTTCTTCATCGTCGGGTCACCGTAGTACTGGTCGTACGCGCTGTCGCCGCGGCCGAACTCCTCGTCCTTGCCCGTGCGGGCGTAGCCGTTGAACCGGTCGACGGTCTCGAGCAGGTTCTGCGGTGGGACACCGATCTTCTCGGCCAGCTCGCTCAGCGAGTTCGCCTTGTGGACGATGCCCTGGTCGTAGAAGCCCTGCGGGAACGGGGCGCCCGGCAGCACCTGTGCGAACGGGTACCGCGAGCGGGCCTTGCTGTCCATGACGAAGTACGCCGGGACGTGGCCGCCGTCGATCTGGTCGTGCACGAAGTTCACGTACGGCGCCGACTCGTTGGTGAAGCGCTTGCCGTCCTGGTTGACGATCACCGACGGCGGGATGGAGCGCTCGGACACCAGCGGGATGACCGCGCCCATGGGGTGCTTGACCGACGGCATCCACCAGGCGTCGTCCATGAGATCGACCGCAGCACCGAGCTTCTGGCCGGCGACGATGCCGTCACCGACGTTCTCGCGGGCGCCGGCACTGATGTTCTCGATGCCGTGCTGGGGGAGGTACTTCGCGCGCATCTCGTCGTTGTGCTCGAAGCCGCCGGTCGCGAGCAGGACACCCTTGCGGGCACCTATGCGCACGAGCGTGCCCTCCCTCTCGACGGTGGCGCCGACGACGGCACCCCGGTCGTCGACGATCAGCTCCTTCATCGACGTCTTCAGCCACAGCGGGACGCCGGCGTCCTCGAGCGCCATGCGCATACGTGCGACGAGCGCGCGACCACCGGTCGCCATGTGGCGGCGGCGGATCATGTTCGACGACACGCGCCACGCGGCGACCAGCGACGCCTTGCGTCCACGCCACGTGCGCTTGACCATCGCCAGGTCGCGGTAGTCCTTGGACGTGACCCACAGGCCCAGCGGGCCCTCGAGGCTGTTGGGACGCTGGTACTTCTCGTCGTCGCCGAGCTTGCGGGTGTCGAACGGCGTGCACTCGATGGTGCGGCCGAGGGGGCGCCCGCCCTCCTCCTCCGGGTGGTAGTCGGAGTAGCCCTTGACCCAGTAGAACTCGATGTGCGGGCTCCGCTCGAGCAGTTCCATGAGCGGCGGGCCGTTGTCGACGTAGGCGTCGACGCGTTCGGCCGACACCTTGCCCTCGGTGATGATGTCGAGGTAGCGCCGGATCGAATCACGGGAGTCCCGCTGTGCACCGCTGCGCAGCAGCACCGGAGCGTTGGGGATCCAGATGCCACCGCCGGAGATCGCGGTGGAGCCGCCGAAGGTCTTGCCTTTGTCGACGATCAGGGCGGACAGACCGCGGTCGGCGGCAGTGATGCCGGCGGCCATGCCGCCGCCACCACTGCCGACGATCAGGAAGTCGACGACGGTGTCGAAGTTCCGGTTCTCGGTCATTGCGACTTGTCGATCACTTCTCGTCGCGTCGCAGGAACGTCAGAACGGTCGAGACCCAGGCGTCGCGCGCCTCGATCATGGTCCAGTGACCGCAGTTCGGGAACACGTGGAACTCCGCGTTCGGGATGTCGCGCATCGGCAGCAGGCCCATGTCGACGGGGCTCACGCGGTCGTCGCGGCCCCAGGTGATGAGGGTCGGTGCCTTGATCTTGCCGAACTGCGCCCAGTACGGCGTGCCGTCGGCCTGCGCGTTGGCGGCGGCCATCGCGGCGAACGCCTTGGTGCTGTACATGCGGCGGGCGATCTCGAGCGTCTTGGGCTCGGTAGCGAGCGCCCAGCGCTCCTCGATGAGCTGCTCGGTGACGATCGCGGGGTTGTAGACCATCGACTGGAGCCAGCGGATCAGGCTCTCGCGGGTGGGGTTGTCCGTGAACTCCATCAGCAGCTTGATGCCCTCGCCCGGGTTGGACGAGAGGACGTTCTTGCCGACGCCGCCGATGGAGACCAGCTTGTTGACCCGCTCCGGCTGCGCGATCGCGATGCGGGCACCGACGACACCGCCCATCGAGTTGCCGATGATGTCGACCGCGCCGAGGCCCAGGCCGTCGAGGAAGGTCGGGACGGCGTTGATCGCCTCGACCATCGGGTGACCGTCGCACGGATCGGACACGCCGAATCCGGGGAACTCGAGCACGTAGCAGTGGAAGTGCTCGGCGAAGTCCGCGAGCACGCCACGGTAGTTACGCCATCCCGTCACGCCCGGGCCGGAGCCGTGCAGCAGCAGCAGCGGCGGGCCGTCGCCGGCCTCGTGGTACCGGAGCACGCCCTGATCGGTGTGCAGTTCCCGCAGAGTTCCCTCGTAGCTCAGCTCAGTAGTCATCGTCGCCTCTGTCCCTCATGTGTCATCCGGGTCACAGCCCATTCGGGTCGCAGGCTGCCAGGCCACGCCCGCGTGGGCCATATCTCATCCCGATGAGCGAGATCAGCCGCTCGCCGTCTGCGCCCGTCGGGGGTGGTTCCGCTGACCGAGACAGCAGTTCAGGGCCGCGAACACGCAGCCATACGCTCGCAAACATCAACTTCGGCGCACTCGGCGCCGATCGATCCCGTCGAATCGGAGGTGGCCCCATGCCCACAGAGCTGATTGCACACGAGAACTCGGCGGCAGCGCCGACCCCCGATGAGATGCGCCGCGTGATGAGCCAGTTCGCGACCGGTGTGACCGTGGTGACCGGCCTGGACGACGAGGGCCCGGTCGGGTTCGCGTGCCAATCGTTCGCGTCGGTGTCGCTCGAGCCGCCGCTGATCCTGATCTGCGCCGACCACCGCGGGCGCGCCTGGCCGCGGATCCGCGAGACCGGCCGCTTCTGCGTCAACGTCCTGCACGAGGAGCAGTCCGACCTGTGCTCGCGCTTCGGCTCCAGCAAGGGCCGCAAGTACGAGGATCTGGACTGGGAGCTGTCCCGCTGGAACACGCCGGCGCTGCCCGGGGTCCTGATGCGCGTGCACGCGGAGGTCCACGACGTCCACGTCGCCGGCGACCACGACGTCATCATCGGCCGGGTTCTCGAACTCGACGCCGTGTGCGAGGAGCGGCCGATGGTGTTCTTCCGCGGCAAGTTCGGCATCGAGACCCCGATTCCGGCCCCGGCGGGCGCCACCGCCTGATCCCCGTCGGGCGTCAGCCGATCCTGATCAGATCCACTGCCCGCTCTGAATGGAGAGCAGCCGGTCCATGGCGTCGGCGGACCAGGTGTCCACGGGGGTGACCGGTGCTCGTCGACCGCGACGGGGCGCGCCGAGTTCGGGGTAGAGGGTGCGCGACACCTCGCGGGCGGCATCGACGACGAGCGGTGCGACGCGCTCGAGCTGGGCGGTGCGGGCGTCGCCGCACAGCGAGATACCGGCGACCGGACCCTCGTGACCGCGAACCGCGACACCGACGCACGCGACACCGCGGACCGACTCGCCCCGCTCGAAGGCGAGGCCCCGCCGCTGCCGGATGCGGTTGAGTTCCTGGTGCAGCGTCGGGATGTCGGTGATCGTGCGATCGGTGCAGCGGCTCAGCCGCTGCTCGTAGAGACTGTCGACGCGCTCGGGATCCAGCCACGCGAGCATCGACTTGCCACCGGCCGTCGAGTACGCGGGGCCCCGACCGCCGACCCGCGACGGCAGCGTCGATGCGAAACGCCCACCCACCTTGTCGAGGTAGACGCTCTCGCTGCCGTCGAGGACCGCGAGGTGGACGACCATGCCGGTCTGCATGTGCAATTCGTGCAGCAACGGCGCTGCCGCAGCACGGATCTCGCTGTGGCCGCCGTCGCCGCCGCCGAGCCCGAGCGCACGACGACCGAGGCAGTAGCCGAACGACGCGTGCTCCACCCAGTTCAGGCGGACGAGCTGATCGAGGATTCGGTGCACCGTCGAGCGGGGCAGCTGGGTACGGCAGGCCACCTCTTCGAGGGTCAGCCGCGAAGCGCGGCCGTCGAAAGCGTCGAGAATCAGGGTCATCCGTTCGACCATGGACGGCGGCAGATCACGGCGCGGGGCCTGCGCAGCGGTCGCCTCACCGGAATCGACGACTGTCATAGACACCTCCAAGCAACATCCACGCCCCTGGTCAGAGGAGCGAAACGAAGCAAAACTGAAATCAATTCTGACAGGCTAGCAGGTGGGTCCCGCTGGACGGGAGAGATTCCCTGCCGAGTGTTTGCCCAAATCGGACATCGCCATCATGACGTGGCCGGAGTCGCTTCGCACACCCACGGGTGACAGGCCAGAGAAACTCCCGGTGACCGGAAACGCCGCAGCGGGTACTGCCTCGACGGGGTAGAACGAAGCGATACTGACCGATCCAGCAACGGAGCCGTAGGGATGCACATCGGAATCGTCTCCCCCGTGGTGGTGCTGCACCCCGAAGCCCACTCGGAGTGGGAGCGCGGCGCCGACATCTCCGACCTCGCCCAGGTTGCCGAAACAGCCGATCGGCTCGGGTTCCACCATCTGACCTGCAGCGAACACGTCGCCGTGCCGGTGGACGTGGCCCGCGCCCGGGGCGGCACCTACTGGGATCCGCTGGCGACGTTCGGCTACCTCGCCGCCCGCACCACCCGGATCCGCCTGGCCACCCAGGTCCTCGTCCTGGGCTACCACCACCCGCTCGAGATCGCGAAACGCTACGGCACCCTCGACGTCGTCAGCGGCGGACGACTCGTCCTCGGCCTCGGCGTCGGGACACTGCGGGAGGAGTTCGAACTCCTGGACGCACCGTTCGAGGACCGGGGCGCCCGCGCGGACGACGCCCTCGCGGCGCTCCGCGCCGCGCTGTCCCGGAGCCTGCCGGAGTACGACGGAACCTATTACGAATTCCACGACCTGCTCGTCGAGCCGCACGCCGTCCAGGACCGCGTCCCCCTGTGGGTCGGCGGCCGCACGATGCGCTCGCTGCGCCGCGCCGTCGAACACGGCGACGGGTGGGTGCCGTTCGGGCTGGGCGTCGACGAGCTCGCCACCATGCTGGGCAAGGTCGACGTCCCCGCGGGCTTCGAGATCGTGCTGAGCGCCGGCGCTCCCCTCGACCCGCTCGGGGACCGCGACCGCACCGTACGCGCCCTCGATCGCCGGCGCGCAGCCGGAGCCA
Organism: Prescottella soli; assembly: GCF_040024445.1. Classification (NCBI taxonomy): domain Bacteria; kingdom Bacillati; phylum Actinomycetota; class Actinomycetes; order Mycobacteriales; family Nocardiaceae; genus Rhodococcus; species Rhodococcus (subgen. Prescottella) soli. Next base: position 3,358,126 of record NZ_CP157276.1, on the reverse strand, counting down.
CCATCGCCAGCGCGGCGATCGCCGCGACGGGCGCGGCGCACTACTGCGATCAGCTCCAGGCCCTGCAGGCACTGGGCACCGAACTCGGTCTCGAGTTCGAGCCCGCACAGGACTGACTGCCCCACCCACACATGCACATGCACATCCACAGCGGGACAACACCGAAGGAGATCCGATGACCGATATCGCGACCGACACCGCCGCGCTCGTCCAGTCCCTCGTCGAGCGCGTTCAGCTGCTCGAGGACAAGCTCGCGATCCAGGAGCTCATCACCGCGTACGGCCCGGCCGTCGACGCCGGTGAGGCAGAGAAGGTCGGCGCGCTGTGGGCCGAGGACGCCGTGTACGACGTCGACATGCGCCTCATGGACGGTCGCGCCGAGATCATGGAGATGGTCCGCACCCGCCCGCACCAGGACTACATCAACGACGGCTGTGGCCACCTCCTCGACCCGGTCAACATCGTCGTCAAGGGCGACACGGCGATCGCGACGTGCCACTCTCAGCTGCTGCGCCGCAACGAGAACGAGGATTCGTTCCGGGTCTGGCGGGTGACCGCCAACCGCTTCGAGCTCGCGAAGATCGACGGCGAGTGGAAGATCCGGCGCCGTACCTCTCGGGTGCTCGACGGCCGCGCCGAGGCCCGCGATCTGCTGGCCCGCGCCGGCAGCTGATCGACCGGTGGAAACCACGAACGGCCTGCCCCTCGTCGAGGGGCAGGCCGTTCGGTTCCGATCGGATCAGCCGGCGGCTTCGAGGGTCGCCTTGGCCCACCGGTAGTCGGCCTTACCTGCGGGCGACCGGACGACCTCGGGGACCACGACGACGGTGCGCGGCACCTTGTAGCCGGCCACCTGGGTGCGGCAGTGCGCGATCACCTCGTCCTCGTCGAGGTCGTCGACGCCGGTGCGGGCCGAGATGACGGCCGACACCCGCTGGCCGTACGTGGGATCCGGGATACCGGCGACGAGCGCGTCGAGCACGTCGGGATGGCTCTTGAGCGCCTCCTCGACCTCCTCGGCGTACACCTTCTCGCCACCGGTGTTGATGCACGACGATCCGCGGCCGAGCACGACGATGGTTCCGTCCGCCTCGACGCGTGCGAGGTCGCCGAGCACGGACAGCCGCACGCCGTCGACGACCGGGAACGTCGCCGCCGTCTTCTCGGGGTCGCCGAAGTAGCCGAGCGGCACGTGCCCGGCGCGGGCGAGGTAGCCGACGGACTCCGAGCCCGGTTCGATCGTGGAGAAGTCGGTGTCGACCACGCGCGCCTTCGGCGACGGCGGCATCCGCAACAGGCCGTCCTCGTCCTTCTTGAGTTCGCCGTCGTTGCCGGACTCCGACGAACCGAACGCGTCCCGGAGGTAGACGTTCGGCAGCAGCTTGTTGAGCTTCTCGCGGACACTGGCGGACCACAGTGCGCCGCCGGAACCGATGATCCACAGCGTGCTGAGGTCGAACCGTTCGCCGTGCTCCTCGATCGCGTCGGCGAGCGGACGGGCGATCGCGTCGCCGACCACCATCACGGTGTTGATCTTGTGCTGGTCGACCAGCGCGAGCGCCTCGACCGGTTCGTACTTGGGCATGAGGACCTGCTTGGAACCCATGAACATGCAGGTGAACAGCGAGTACGACGCCGCGCCGTGCATCAGGGGTGCGGTGACCAGGTAGGTCATCGCGAACTGGTTCGCGGCCGCGGCGGCACCGAGTTCGGCGGGCGAGAGGATGGGATCGCCGCCCATGATGGCGCCGCCGGCGAGTGCGGCGTGGTAGAAGTCCTCGTGTCGCCACATCACGCCCTTGGGCATGCCGGTGGTGCCACCGGTGTAGATGACGTAGAGGTCGTCGGCGCTGCGCTCCGGGAAGTCCCGCTCGGACGACTGGGCGGCGGTGGCCTCGTCGTAGTCGACGAGCGAAACATTCGCGGCGGCAGCGGCTTCCGACAGGGCCGGACCGGCCGCATCGCCGATGAGCACGATGCGCCGGAGGTCGGGGCACTTGGGCAGTACCGCGGCGATGACGTCGCTGAACTCGCCGTCGGCGATCACGGTGGCCAGGCGGGCGTCGTTGTAGAGGTACGTGAGTTCGGCGTCGACGTAGCGGAAGTTGACGTTGACCGGAACGGCGCGAACCTTGAGGCAGCCCAGCAGCGATTCGACGAACTCGATGCTGTTGCGTGCGTGCAGACCGACGTGATCGCCCGGCTGCACCCCCTGCGCCGCGAGGTGATGGGCGATGCGGTTGGCGCCGGCGTCGAACTCGGCGAACGTGCGCGACTCCGATCCGCAGACGAGCGCAATCTTGTCCGGAACGGCATCGATCACGGCTTCGGTCAGATCGGCGAGATTCAGTGTCATGGCTGACCCTTCAGGTGAATCGCACACCGAGCAACAGTGCGTTCTACCACAAACCCGCCCCCCGTGTGCCTGAGATCACAACCAGGTGAGTAGAACATATTCCGATACCACGATCAATAGCCGACCGAACAGTTTTCAGGATTCCGGGCGCCAGAGGGGGTGCATCGCAGCCATCTGCGGGAGACCGCCGCGCCCAGTGGGACGGAAATGCCGAGGACTCTTGTGCCGAAACTAGAATGAATACTAGTTTGGAGCGCATCGCACTGAAGGTAAGGAGCCTGACATGGTGGAATCCCTGAGCTTGGCCGGTCGCACGGCCATCGTCACCGGCGCGGGAGCGGGACTCGGTCGCGCCGAGGCGCTCGCCCTCGCCGAGGCCGGGGCGGCGGTCGTCGTCAACGACATGGGTGCGGCCGCACACGACGTCGTCGACGAGATCAAGGCCGCCGGCGGCCAGGCGCTCGCGATCACGGGCGACGTCTCCGACTGGTCGCTCGGCGAGCGGATGATCCAGGAAGCGGTCTCGAACTTCGGATCGATGGACATCCTGGTCAACAACGCCGGCATCCTGCGGGACAAGATGATCTTCAACCTGTCGGAGTCCGACTGGGACGACGTCATCCGCGTCCACCTCAAGGGCCACGCCGCGACGTCGCACGCGGCGGCGGTGCACTGGCGCCAGGCGAGCAAGGACGCAGGTGGACCGATCTTCGGTCGCGTGATCAACACCTCCTCCGAGGCGTTCCTCTTCGGTTCCGCGGGACAGCCGAACTACTCGGCGGCGAAGGCCGGCATCACCGCGCTCACCCTGTCGACGGCGGCGGGACTGTCCCGCTACGGCGTGCGCGCCAACGCGATCTGCCCGCGCGCCCGGACAGCGATGACCGCCGAGGCGTTCGGCACCGAGAACAACACCGGCGCACAGGGCCTCGACCCGCTGGCGCCCGAGCGCGTCGCCACCCTGGTCAGCTACCTCGCCTCGCCCGCGTCGGACGAGATCAACGGCCAGGTGTTCGTCGTCTACGGCAAGATGGTCGCGCTGATGGCGGCGCCGCTGGTCGAGAACCGTTTCGATGCAGCGGGTTCCGAGTTCTCCCTCGAGGAGCTCGCCGGACAGCTCACGCCGTACTTCTCGGGTCGCGGCCCCTACGAGACCTACGCCGCGTACAGCGTCGCCGGTCTCGAGAAGATCGCGCTGGCCACTGACGCTCCCGCCGAAGTCTGAGCCGGAACCGGGGTTCGGCATGAGGCTGGCAGGAAAGGTCGCAATCGTCACCGGCGGTGCCGGCGGCATCGGCCGCGCGATCACCCGGGTGTTCTCCCGCGAGGGCGCGAAGGTGCTGTTCGTCGATATCGACGAAGGACAGGGTCGAGAACTCGAACGAGAGATCACGGACGCCGGTGGTGAGGCAAAGTTCCTCAACGTCGATATCTCGCAGAAGGATTCGGCAACGACGATCCGCGACACCGCCGTCGAGGCGTTCGGCCGGATCGACGTGCTGGTGAACAACGCGCACGCGTCGCGGCAGGCGCCGCTGCTCGAGCAGACCCAGGAGATGTTCGACATCTCGTTCAACACCGGGTTCTACCCGACGGTGCACCTCATGCAGGCGTGCTACCCGCAGTTGAAGGAGTCGCAGGGCTCGATCATCAACTTCGGTTCCAGCTCCGGACTCGAGGGCATGCCGACGCAGACGTCGTACGCGGCGGCCAAGGAGGCCATCCGCGGCGTGAGCCGGGTGGCCGCCAACGAGTGGGCCGCGGATCAGATCCGTGTGAACGTCCTGTGCCCGTTCGCGGCGACCGAGGGAGTCGTGGCGTGGCAGAAGGCGTTCCCCGAGCGCGCCGCCGCGTCGGTCGCCAAGGTGCCGCTGCAGCGGATCGGCGACCCCGAGACGGACATCGCCCCGATCGCGCTGTTCCTCGCGAGCGACGACTCGAAGTACATGACGGGCCAGACCCTCATGGCGGACGGCGGCAGCTTGAAGCTGCGCTGACCGGAACCGGAATGCACCAATTTTCCGGTACCGCCTCGTAACCTCCTCTGTCGGCGGTATAAACCCTGGCAGCTTGCTGCGATGCAGGCTGCCAACCAAACCGCCGACAGAGGAGTTCCATGACCGATAGCCGGGCGAACACACGAACTTCAACTCAGGGAATCGGGCAGGTCTCCCGCCGCAGATTCCTTGCGGGAACGGGACTTGCGGCCGGAGCGGTCATGCTCTCGTCGATGTCTACGTTTGCCTCCGCGGCCCCCCGCCGCGCGCTCGCGGACGGTGACCGCATTCCGGCTCTCGTGATCGGCAGCGGGTACGGCGGTGCCGTCGCCGCCCTCCGACTCACCCAGGCCGGGATCCCCACCCAGATCGTCGAGATGGGCCGCAGCTGGGACACCCCCGGCGCCGACGGCAAGATCTTCTGCGGGATGCTCAATCCCGACAAGCGCTCGACGTGGTTGTCCACCACGACCGATCAGCCCGTCAGCAACTTCATGGGCTTCGGCATCAACAAGTCCGTCGACCGGTACGTCGGTGTGCTCGACGCCGAGCGGTTCTCCGGCATCAAGGTCTACCAGGGTCGCGGCGTCGGCGGCGGCTCGCTCGTCAACGGCGGCATGGCGGTCACTCCGAAGCGCACCTGGTTCGAGGAGATCCTGCCGTCGGTCGACTCGAACGAGATGTACAACACGTACTTCCCCCGCGCGAACACCGGTCTGGGCGTCAACAACATCGACCAGGCCTGGTTCGAGTCGACGCCGTGGTACCAGTTCGCGCGCACGGGCCGCAAGACCGCTCAACGGTCCGGTTTCGCAACGACTTTCGTGCCGAACGTCTACGACTTCGACTACATGAAGAAGGAAGCCGCCGGACAGGTCACCAAGTCGGGCCTCGGCGGCGAGGTCATCTACGGCAACAACGCCGGCAAGAAGTCGCTCGACAAGACCTACCTCGCGCAGGCGGCCGCCACCGGCAAGCTCACGATCACCACCCTGCACCGCGTCACCAAGGTCGCCCCGGCGGCCGGCGCGGGTTACAGCGTGACGATGGAGCAGATCGACGAGCAGGGCAATGTCATCGCCACCAAGGTCGTCACCGCCGACCGGGTGTTCTTCGCCGCCGGCAGCATCGGCACCAGCAAACTGCTCGTGTCGATGAAGGCGCAGGGCTACCTGCCCAACCTGCCCGCGCAGGTCGGTGAGGGCTGGGGCAACAACGGCAACATCATGGTCGGGCGCGCGAACCACATGTGGGACGCCACCGGATCGCAGCAGGCCACGATCCCGACGATGGGCATCGACAACTGGGCGGACCCGACGGCGCCGATCTTCGCCGAGATCGCCCCGCTCCCGGCGGGCCTCGAGACCTACGTGAGCCTGTACCTCGCCATCACCAAGAATCCCGAACGTGCTCGCTTCCAGTTCAATTCGGGCACCGGCAAGGTCGATCTCTCCTGGACGGTGTCCCAGAACCAGACGGGCATCAACATGGCCAAGAAGGTCTTCGACAAGATCAACCAGAAGGAAGGCACGATCTACCGGACGGACCTGTTCGGCACGGTCAAGACCTGGGGCGACGAGTTCACGTACCACCCGCTGGGCGGCTGCGTGCTGAACAAGGCAACCGACAACTACGGCCGTCTGCCCGGGTACCCGGGCCTGTACGTCGTCGACGGCTCGCTGGTCCCGGGCAACACCGGCGTCAACCCGTTCGTCACCATCACGGCGCTGGCCGAACGGACGATGGAGAAGGTCATCGCCGCCGACATCGTGTGACGGTCGCACCCGTGTTCCCGTCGCTGTGAGCCGGGAACACGGGTGGTGCGGGCTTTCCCGTTCTGCGTTTTCCCGTTCTGCACCCCTGCGTTCTGCGATAGCCTGGCCACGTGCTCGACGGTGCATGAGAGGACATCGCGATGTCTCGACACTCGAGTTATACGGAAGGCACGCCCAACTGGGTGGATCTGCAAACCCCGAACCAAGCCGCGGCCAAGGCTTTCTACACAACACTTTTCGGCTGGTCGTACGACGAACAGCCGATGATGGAGGACGAGGTCTATTCGGTCGCGACCCTGCGGGGCGAACGGGTCGCGGGCATCGCCCCGATGCCGCACGGTTCGCCCGCCGACGCGACCGCCAGGTGGAACACCTTTCTCGCCGTGGACGACGTCGACGCGGCGGCGGCCAAGGTGGAACCGGCCGGCGGACACCTGGTCCTCCCACCGTTCGACGTCGTCGAGGCCGGGAGGATGGCACTGGTCGCCGACCCCACGGGCGCCGAGGTGGCCCTGTGGCAGGCCCGAATCCACATCGGCGCGACGCTGGTCAACGAGACCGGGACCCTGATCTGGAACGAACTGGTGACCGATCGCCCGGACAGCGCGCTGGCGTTCTATCAGGCGGTCGTCGGACTGGGGTCGGCTGCGATGCCGATCCCCGGATCGGGTGACTACACCGTGCTTCAGGTCGGTGGCGACGGGGTGGGCGGCTGCATTCCGCCGCCCCGGCCCGACGTCCCCAACCACTGGCAGGCGTACTTCTGCGTCGAGAACACCGACGCCACCGTCGCGCAGGCCGTCGAGGCGGGCGGGACGGTGGTTGCCGCCCCGTTCGACATGACCTCCGTAGGGCGCATGGCGGTGCTGTCCGATCCGCAAGGCGCGGTGTTCAGCGTGATGCAGCCGGAATCGGCCTGACCGCGCTCAGTCGATTCCGAACAGGCGCACGGCGTTGTCGTGCACCACGGCGCGCACCCAGTCGTCGCCCAGGTCGAAACGGGTGACGGCCTCGAGCGCGTCCAGGTAGGTATACGGGATGTTGGGGAAGTCGCTGCCGAAGAGGATGCGGTCCCCCAGATCCCGCAGGCGCGGGACCTCCTGCCTGGGGAACGGGACCTGCGATTCGGTGAAGTCGGTGAACGCCATCGTCGTGTCCAGCTGCACCAGCGGGTAGCGGTCGGCGAGATCGAGGAACTCGATGTATTCGGGCATCCCCATGTGCGCGACGATCAGCGCCAGGCGCGGGTACCGCGCGAGCAGGGCCTCGATGCGGTCCGGTCCGGTGAACCGGCCGGGCGCGGGGCCGGAGCCGCAGTGGATGACGATCGGCGTTCCGCTGTCCTCGAGCAGTCCCCACACCGGATCGAGCAGCGGATCGTTCGGGTCGTAGTCCCCGACCTGGATGTGGGACTTGAAGACTCGGACACCCGCCTCGAGGGCCGCGGCCACGTAGCCTGGCGCCGACTCCTCCGGATAGAACGTCGCGGTGTGCAGGCAGTCGGGGGTACGGGCGGCGAAGTCCGCGGCCCACTGGTTGAGCCACGCGCCCATGTCCGGCTTGTGCGGGTACAGCATGGACGTGAAGCGGCTGACGCCGAACGCACGCAACTGCTCGACCCGCGACTGCTCCTCGGTCTTGTAGCGGATGGGCCATTCCCGGCCGACGAGCGGGCCCGCGGAGTCGAAGTACGCCCACACCTTGTCCATCACGTTCTGCGGCATGAAGTGGGTGTGCACGTCGATCAGCGCGGGGAGCCCCAGCCGGTCCCGGAACGCGACCACACCGGCGACCTCCGACTCCCAGTCCTGTTCAACCTGTCCAGCCGATTCGCACACCGATCGCTCCTCTCGTCACGCGACGGTCCGGTTTCCCGGACACCTCCACAGACCCTAGTCGCGAACCGTTTGCGCTCAGTGAGACCTCGGTTTGACTGGCCGAGAAAGCCCCTGGAACGCTACCTAGCAATTGCTTGGTTGACGACGACCCCGAGAAGGCACTGACGACATGACCTCTTCATCTCCCCTGTTCCAGCCGCTGAAGGTGCGCTCGCTCGAACTCGCGAACCGCATCGTCATGTCGCCGATGACGCGGTCCCACTCGATCGACGGCATCCCGGGTGACGACGTCGCCGGCTACTACCGCCGCCGCGCCGAGGGCGGCACGGGCCTGATCGTGACCGAGGGCGTCGCGATCGACCATCCGACGGCGGTCGACAACTCACGCGTGCCGCGCCTGTTCGGCGAGGAGGCCCTGGCGGGCTGGCGCAAGGTCGTCGACGGCGTCCACGAGGCCGGGGGCAGGATCATCCCGCAGCTGTGGCACGTGGGTCCGCTGTGGGGCGCGATGAGCAAGGTCGACCCGGCACTCAAGCCGATGCGTCCGTCCGGCGAATGGGGACCGCTCGGCACCACGTCGTACCCGGACTCGTACGTCGAGTGGGCGCAGCAGGCCACCGAGGCGATGACCGAGCAGGACATCCAGGACGTCATCTCCGCCTTCGCCCGCGCGGCCCGCAACGCGATCGACGTCGGGTTCGACGGGATCGCGCTGCACGGCGGCCACGGCTACCTGCTCGACTCGTTCCTGTGGGCGGGCACCAACAAGCGTGACGACGAGTGGGGCGGCGACCTCGAGCGCCGCACCCGCTTCCCCGTCGCGGTGGTGAAGGCGATCCGCACCGAGATCGGCGAGGACTACCCGATCTTCTTCCGCTTCTCGCAGCACAAGCAGCAGAACTACACCGCGCAGATCGCCGAGACCCCCGCGGAACTGAAGACGATCCTGGGCGCCCTCGTCGACGCCGGTGTCGACGTCCTCGACGCCAGCATCCGGCGCTTCGACATCCCGGCGTTCGAGGGCAGCGAGCTGTCGCTGGCCGGCTGGGCCAAGGAGGTCACGGGCGCGTTCACGATGGCTGTGGGCAGCGTCGGCATCGGAAAGTCCCTGCGCGACAGCCGGATCGACGGTTCGGCACCGGTCGTCGACAACATCCCCGAGCTCGAGAAGCGCATCGGTGGCGGCGAGTTCGACCTCATCGCGATCGGCCGCCTGCACCTGGCCGACCCGGCACTGGCGTCGACGCTGCGCGCCGGCGCCCCGCTGCCCGCCTTCGTCCGCGACGTCCACGAGGGCTCGCTGACGTAGACGACGCACGCGAGGAGCCGTCCACGAGCTCGGCATGATCAGATGGTCGCCGCAGCACTTCCAGCGAGGAGTTGCGGCGACCATCTCGTTTGTCGGACGGCAACGCGGACCGACTCGAAGAAAGCGACTCATGACCGACTCCATGACGAAGTACGACGACGCCGACTGGCACTACGGCGGCACGTTTCCCGAGGACCTGCCGAATGCGGCCGGTGGCACCCACATCGGCATGTTCGTGGCGTGGTGCCTGCTGAGCGGCTTCGCAGGTGCGGACGTGGAGGACGAACTCGAGCCGCTCGAGTCGCAGGAGACGACGCCCGGCGCCTTTCTGATGGACGTGCTCGACGAGAAGTTCGTCAGCGACGACCTCACCGCCGACGGCAACGCCTTCGCCGTCGCGTACTACGCCGGCGAGAACGACGACTCCCGGTACATCGACGACTACCTGGACGCGTTCGACACGACCGCGGCGGAGATCTACCGGGTCGAGGACAGCTGGGAGACGTACGACGTGATCGCCGAGCGGATCGACGCCCGTTTCCGCGCCTGGGTGGACGCCGGGCGGCCGCGATTCCTGGCCTGACGGTCAGAACAGCGTGAGCAGTGGCTCCGGCTCGGGCTCCGGCTCGGCCACGGTCACCGGGGCGGTCGTGGCGTCCGGCCGCCCGAGTCCGCGCCACGGGCGGGCCTTGTCCGGCGTGTCGGCGACGGCGCGCGCGGCCTCACCGGCCAGCTTGTCCGCCATCTCGTTGAAGTGATTGCCCACGTGCCCGCGGACCCATTTGAAGCGCACCGGCCCGGTCCGTTCGGTGATCGCCCGGTCGATGTCCTGCACCAGTTCGAGGTTCTTCACCGGACCACCCGACGCGGTCTTCCAGCCCTTCCGCTTCCAGCCGGGCAGCCACTCGGAGGCGCACTTGATGGCGTACTGGGAGTCGGACTCGATGAGCAGCGGCTCCGGTCCGGGATGCGCCACGATCGCCTCGACCAGCGCCCACAGCTCGGCGATCTGGTTGGTGCCGGAGACGTCACCGCCCGACCGGCTGGGACCCTCGTGATCGACCCAGGCCCAGCCGATGGCGCCACCGGGGTTCTTCAGGCACGAACCGTCGGTACTCACGATGATCATGGCTTCGGACAATACGTGCCGCCCCGGGCACGCGCCGGTCGGGTCCCGGGCCGGTGGCGATAGGCTGCCCGGGATGACCGGTACGGCGCCGATGGTGCAGCTCGAGGTGGTCACGAAGCGTCCGGTGGACCTCTCGTCGACCCTGTCTCCGCTGCGCCACGGACGCTTCGATCCGTGTCACCGCACCGAGCCCGACGGCACCGTGTGGCGCACGTCGCTGCTGCCGTCCGGGGCGGTGACGTACCGCCTGCGTCAGCTCGGCCCGTCCACCGTCGACGCCCGGGCGTGGGGTCCGGGCGCGGAGGAACTCGAGATGTACGTGCCCGGTCTCGTCGGCGAGCACGACGCCGAGCGGGCCGCCGACTTCGCGCCCACCCATCCCAAGCTGGTCGACGCGCACCGCCGGTTCCCGAACCTGCGGATCGTGCGCACCGCGCGGGTGCTCGAGTCGCTCGTGCCGGCGATCCTCGAACAGCGCGTGCACGGTGTGGCCGCGCAAGCATCGTGGCGTCGGCTCGTGACGAAGTTCGGTGCGCCGGCGCCGGGGCCGGCCCCCGACGGCATGCGGGTCCCGCCGAGCGCCGAGGCGTGGCGGCGGATCCCGTCGTGGGAGTTCCACCGCGCGAATGTCGACCCGCAGCGCGCGAAAACGATCGTCGCCTGCGCCCGCGTCGCGGATCGGCTCGAGGAGACCGTCGACCTGGACCGCGCCGCGGCGCACCGCCGGTTGCGGGCGGTCCCGGGGATCGGGGCGTGGACGGCGGCGGAGGTCGCCCAGCGCGCGCTCGGCGACGCCGACGCCCTGTCGGTCGGCGACTTCCACCTCGCGTCGATCGTCGGGTGGAGCCTCCTCGGACGGCCCCTCGACGACGACGGGATGGTGGAGTACCTCGACGACCTGCGGCCGCACCGCTACCGCGCGATCCGGCTGCTCGAGGTCAGCGGCCAGGCCCGCAAGCCCAAGTTCGGGCCGCGGACGCCGATCGTCGACCACACGTGGCACTGAGCCTGAGCGCCCATTCCCTGATCCGATCCGCGGGAACCTACGTGGGACCGGAAGGAATGGGCGCTCAGGCCGACAGCCCTAGCCGCCGAGCTTGGTGAAGTCCGGGTAGTTGGAGATCTCCCAGCCGCCGTCGACCATGAGGCTGGTCCCGGTGATGTAGCTGGCGTCGTCGCTGGCCAGGTACAGGCACGGCGCCGCGATCTCGTCCGGGGTCGCGGGACGACCCATCGGGATGCGTTCGACGAACATGTCCAGCAGCGGCTCGTAGCCCATCACCGCGGCCACCAGCGGGGTGTCGACGAGGCCCGGCAGCACCGTGTTGACCCGGATCCCGTGCCGGGCGAGCTCGACGGCCGCGTTCTTGCCGAACATCTCGACGCCGGCCTTGCCGGTCGCGTAGGGGCTGCCACCGATGACCGGCACGCGCCCGTTGAGCGACGCGACGTTGACGATGGCGCCGCCCCGCCCGCTGGCCACCATGTGTCGGGCCTCGTGCTTGGTGCAGAGGAACACGCCCTTCTGCACCAGATCGACGGTGAAGTCCCAGTCGGCTTCCTCGAGGTCGAGGATCTGGCCGCCCTTCTGCGAACCGGCGACATTGAAGGCCATGTCGAGCCCCCCGAAGCGCTCGACCGCCACGGCGACGGCCGCGGCGACCGCGTCCTCGCTCGTGACGTCGGCGACCGCCCCGACGAACTTCTCGCCGAGTTCCTTCTCCATCACCTCGAGCGCGTCGGCGGAGATGTCGATACCGACGACGGACGCGCCCTCCCCGACCAGTCGCGTCGCGACGGCCGCACCGATCCCGGACGCCGCGCCGGTCACGACCGCGGCCTTGCCGTCGAACCTCGTACCCATCACTTCCCTCTCAGCCATGTCCCACCTCGACGAGCACCTTCATCTTGTGGCCGGCGGATGCCGCCTGCACACCCTCGACCACCACGTCCGCGAGCGGGACGCATTCCACCCACCCGTCGAGCGGGTACGCTCCGTCCGCCATCCGGTCGATGACGGTACGAAACTCCTTGCGCGAGTATGCCAGCGATGCCATCAGCCGCGCCTCGGTGAACATCAGCATGTACGTCGCGAGCGGCACCTCTTCCTTGTAGGTGGCGAGCAGGACCACCGCCCCGCGGGCCCGCACCGCTCCGATCGCGGTCTGCACCGCCACGGCCACCCCGGCACATTCGAACACCGCGTCCGCACCGGCGCCGCCGGTTCGCTCGGCAACAGCCGCCACGGGATCCTGCGTGGCGGGATCGATCACGTCGAATCCCATTCCCGCGGCCACCGCCCGGCGCGCTGGGGACGGCTCGCTGAGCAGGATCCGGTCGACACCCCCGGCCCGCAGATTGAGGGCCGTCGCGATGCCGATCGGGCCCGCCCCGAGTACCAGCGCGAACTGTCCCGGCTGCAGACCGGCCAGCTCGACGGCGTGCAGCGTCACGGCGAGCGGCTCGACCACCGCGGCCTGCATGAGGCTCACGCCGTCCGGGATCTTGTGCACGTTGCCGGCGGGGACCACCGTGCGCTCCGACAGTCCGCCGCCGTCCGCGTTGAGTCCGTGGAAGGCGATGACCTGGCACAGGTGCTCGAGGCCCGCGGCGCACCGCACGCACGTGCCGCAGCTGTAGTTCGGCTGCACCACGACGCGGTCGCCGACGGACAGATCGTCGACGCCGGCACCGACCTCGCGTACCACTCCGGCGAACTCGTGACCGAGGATCTGCGGTCCGCAGGCACCCGTGAGCGGATGCGGATACTCGGAGACGCCGAACGTGTGGATCATCCCGAGGTCCGAACCACAGATTCCGTTGTACGCCACGTCGATCAGGACGTGGCCGTCGCGCAGTGCGGGCTCCGGGACGTCCTCCACCCGGAGGTCCTCGACGCCGTGCAGGACCGCGGCCCTCATGCCTTGGCCGCCAGTTCGTTCTCGTACTTCTTCGTCATGTGCGCAATCGCCGCGTGCTGCGCCTGGTTGTGGCCCTCGCGGACCTTCCCGGCGCGGGTCGCCGCATCGAACAGCGGCTGTGACTGCCCCTGGAAGTGGGGCGCCACCTGCTGCGCGATCAACTCGAACGAGCGTCGGGTCGCGGCCGGGTTGGCCCAGTCGGTGCCCATGATCAGCATCGAGCCGAAGCCGCCGGACTGGTCGATGAGCTTCTGGATCAGTTCGCGCGCCTGCGCGGGAGTTCCGATGATGCCCATGCCCGAATGGTTCATGTACTGGATCATCTGCTCCATGGATGCTCCACCGGAGCCGAAGTGCGGGAAGGCCGCGACCTTGCCGAAGTAGTCGATCCACTCCCCGAGGCCGAACCGCACGTCCTGCTGGGCCTGCTCCTCGGTCTCGGCAATGTGCATGGGGCACACGAGCCGCCACTGGTTGCGGTCCACGGTGGTCCCGAACTCGGCGGCCCGCTCCTCCATGATTCCGAAGTGGTGGCCGAGGGCGTCGAAGCCTTCGGGGGTGAGGGTCGCGCCGATCGACAGCAGTCCCAGTCCGTGCTTGCCGGCCAACCGCGGTCCGGTGGGCGAGGCCACGCCGGCGACGACGATGTCGAACATCGGATGCGAGTAGGGCCGCATCTGCAGCTGGGCGTCGACGAGGTTGTGGGTCTTGGTCTTCGCCGTGACCCGCTCACCGTTCAGCAGTCGCATCACGATGTCGAGGTTGTCGTCGAGCAGTTCGCGACACTCGGTGGGGTCGAGCCCGATCATCGACGAGTCGGTGGGCAGCGAGCCCGGGCCGACGCCGAGCATGACGCGGCCACGGGTGAGGTGGTCGAGCAGCACCATGCGATCCGCGGCCCACAACGGGTTGTGATAGCTCAGGGAGGTCACGCCCGTGCCGAGCTTGATGCGCTTGGTTCGTTCGGCGGCCGCGGCGATGAAGATCTCGGGGCTGCCGATGATCTCGCTGCCCGCCGAGTGGTGTTCACCGATCCACACCTCGTCGAAGTCGAGGCGGTCGAGATGCTCCACCAATTCGAGGTCGCGTTGCAACGCGACGGTGGGATTCTGTCCTGCCGCATGATGGGGTGCGATGAAGGCACCGAAACGTAGCCTGCCCATGCGTGTACTCCTCGGGAAATCGCTGAAACGCAGTCGACCCCGACGCTAGAATTCCTTCCGGCCGGGCGACAGTGCACTTTGGTGGACAGTTCCCGTGAACCGGTACGAGACATGCCGTTTCGACAGGATGGGTGGTGAACCGAATTGACCGACGTCGCGTTGCGAACCACCGACTACGAGCGCGTGTTCGAGGTGCTCGACCGGTGCTCGGACGTGCGGACGGTCCCGGAGTTCCGGACTCGGATCGTCACCGCCATGACCGAGATCTTTCCCGTGCGGGTCGCGACGTGTTTCGTCGGCAGTGACTACGACAGTCAGTTCGCTGATCCCGACGCGACGCTCGCTGGAGCCGGATCATGGGAAAGCAACCGGTCCGTCTACCAGAAGGACTGGGCCAGGTTCGACGTCTTCGGCACACCGGAGGCGCGACGGCGGTTGGAGACGCGACGGGTCGCGTCACTCGGCGACCTGCGTGATCTGCCGGAGGAGTCGGCGGTGTACGTCCGCGACTACCTGGACATGTGGAGCTTGCACTCCGTCAACGCCATGTGCCTCGACCTTCCCGGCAAGGCGCGGGCCCTGGTGGGCCTGTTCGACAACGACGAGAATGCGCTCGGCCCGCGGGATCTGACGGCACTGCAACTATTGGCGCGTCAGCTGTCGGTGCTCACCCGCAGCCTCGACGCGGCGCCGCGGCGCGATTTGCTCGCGCCTCTCACCGACCGGCAGCGAGACGTGGCGCGGCTGGTTGCCGACGGGCTCAGCAACGCCGCCATCGCCCGTCGGCTCACCCTCACCGAGGACACCGTCAAGAAGTACGTCAGCCGCATCCTCGCGGCCACCGGGTGCGCGTCCCGCACCCGGCTCGCCGTCGACCTGCAGCGTCAGTCCTTCGGTCCGCCCGCCACGTAGATCACCTGTCCCGAGACGAATCCCGCGCCCTCACTGATCAGGAACGACGCGGTGTGCGCGATGTCGGCGGGCAGGCCGACGCGACGCACGGGCGTCTCCGCGGCGGCCGCCTCCATGAAGTCCTCGAACGAGACGCCGAGTCGTTCCGCCGTCGCCGCCGTCATCTCGGTCGCGATGAAGCCCGGCGCGATCGCGTTCGCGGTGACCCCGAACGGGCCCAGCTCGAGCGCCAGGGTCTTCGTCAGCCCCTGCATGCCGGCCTTGGCGGCCGAGTAGTTCACCTGCCCGCGGTTGCCGAGCGCGGAGATGCTGGACAGATTGACGATCCGCCCCCACTTCTGCTCCACCATGTACTTCTGCACCGCCCGCGTGAGCAGGAAGGCGCCACGCAGGTGCACGTTCATCACCGCGTCCCAGTCGTCGACGCTCATCTTGAACAGCAGGTTGTCCCGGGTGATCCCCGCGTTGTTCACGACCACGGTGGGGGCGCCGAGTTCGTCGGCGATCCGGGCGACGGCGGCCTCGACACCGGCCTCGTCGGACACGTCGGCGCCGATCGCGAGCGCGCGCCCGCCGGCGTCGCGGACCGCGGCGACGGTGTCACCGCACGCCGACTCGTCGAGGTCGAGGACCGCGACGGCGAGACCGTCCGACGCGAGCCGCTTCGCGATCGCGGCACCGATACCGCGTGCCGCGCCCGAGACCACCGCCACACGCTGATTGCCGTCCGTCATCGTCGTACCCTCCGCTCTCCGGTGCAGTCCGCCCGAAGGCTACGCGGAGATCGCCGTCAGGACAGCGAGACCGGCGTGATGGTCGCGACGATCCGGTCGATCGCGCCGTCCTGGAAGTCGAACGTCTCGACGATCTCGACGGTCATCAACCGCTGCCCCGCGATGCCCGCGTCCAGGAGGTAGCGGGTGCGCACCGTGTCGCCGCTCTCGGTCATCGTCAGGTCCCGCACCCCCTCGATGACGCGGTACTGGATTCCGTGGTTCAGGTCGTTCGTCAACTGCGGACCGTTGAATCCGGTCTGGAGGCCGGCCTCGACGCGGGTCGCGACCGGCGTGAACAGGACGGCGCTCGCGTCGTGGTCGACGAGTGCGTCGATGTAGGCGCGGGCCATCGCCTGGTTCGGCGTGTCGGCGGGATTCGGTGCGGCGAACGCGACGGCGGGCGCGGCGACGGCGACCGCGGTAGCGGCGAGCAGGGACAGCGTCGAGGTCTTGGCGATTCGCATGCCGCATCGTAGCTAGAACGTGTTCCACTCACCGGAAGAATCGTCGACGAGGACGAACGTCCCGGCGGGCGGGAGCCCCGCGACCTCCCGATTCCGGTACCTCCTACCGGGATCCTCGCCGCTCACCGGGGCCGATCGACCCTTTCCGGGGCCGCCGCCGAAGAGCACTCCCGATCAACGAGACGTCGCACTGTTACCGCCGACACAGCTCGCCTAGCGTCGTGACATCGGCAACGACAGGAGTTACCCATGAGCGAGAACGTCACCGCCACCACCCCGATCGCGCAACTGCCCTCGATCCTCGAGGCCCAGAAGCGCGCGGCAGCAGAACAGGGCACCGCTTCGGCGGAGATTCGCCGTGAACGCCTGCAGCGGATGATCGATCTCCTCGTGCGTCACCACAAGCCGCTCACCGAGGCCATCGACGGCGATTTCGGTGGACGCCTCGTCGCGTACTCGATCATGAACGACATCCTCGGGTCGCTCACGTCGCTCAAGCACGCCCGCGACTCGTTCGAGTCGTGGATGGGCAACGAGGAGCGGCCACCGTACCCGCCCTACGATCAGCTGGGCGCGCGGGCGTACATCCAGTACCAGCCCAAGGGATCGGTCGGGATCATCGGCACGTGGAACGCCCCGCTGTTCACGCTGCTGAGCCCCCTGGCGTGCGCACTCGGCGCCGGCAACCGCGCGATCCTCAAGCCGTCCGAGATCGTCCCCCGCACCGCCCAGGTCCTCGCCGACGCCGTCGCCGAGGTCTTCGACCCGTCCGAGATCGCGGTCGTGACGGGCGGCCCCGACCTGGCAGACGCGTTCACCTCGCTGCCGTTCGACCACCTCGTCTTCACCGGTAGCACCGAGGTCGGCAAGCTGGTCATGGCGAACGCGGCGAAGAACCTGGTTCCGGTCACGCTCGAACTGGGTGGCAAGTCTCCCACGATCGTGGGTCGCAGCGCCGACCTCGAGACCGCCGCGAACAAGATCGCGATCGCGAAGGCCACGAACTCGGGGCAGATCTGCGTGTCGCCCGACGTCGTCTACGTCCCGCGCGAGCAGCTCGACAGCTTCGTCGGCGCACTGGAGAAGTCGTACGCGGCCCTGCTGCCGACGGTCACCGACAACCCGGATGTGGTTGCGATCGTGAGTGATCGACACCTCGCCCGTGTCGAGTCGCTCGTTGCAGACGCCCGCGATCGCGGCGCCCTCATCGTCGCGACCCCGGTCGACGAGACCGCTCAGCTCGACGGCGACCGCAAGCGCCCGCTGCGACTGGTGGTCTCGCCGCCGGCCGACTCGAAGATCATGCAGGAGGAGATTTTCGGACCGGCGATCATCCTGCTCCCGTACGACCAGACCGATGAGGTCATCGCGGACATCAACAGTCGGCCGAAGCCGTTGGCGCTCTACTACTTCGGAACCGACGCGGCGGAGCAGGAGGCTGTGCTCACCCGCACCTGGTCGGGCGGCGTGACCGTCAACGACATCATGATGCACCCGGGTATGAACGACGCTCCGTTCGGCGGCGTCGGCGCGTCCGGCATGGGGCACTATCACGGCCGGGAGGGATTCCTCGAATTCAGCCACGCTCGTACGGTTTTCGAGGCTCCCGAGCACGACCCCCGCGCCGAGTGGGGAACCCTGCCGCCGTACGGCGACGGCTTCCTCGCGGCCATGGAGGCTCAGGTCGTTCCGTAGCCACGGTTCTGCCGATCAGTGAGAAGTCTTCCCACCGATGCCCGCATCGGCGGGAAGAATGCTCGTCATGACCCGTGAACTGGCAGACCGCCTCGCCCTCTCGGACCTCGTCGCGCAGTATGCGATCGCCGTGGATCGCCGGGACGAGCTCGCCCTCTCCGCCCTCTTCACCGACGATGCCCGGCTGGTGCAGCCGGCGGGGTTGGTCCGCCGCGGCAAGGACCCCGTCCTGAACGGCGCCGAGGCGATCGCCGCGGGCGTGCTGGGCGCCGTCGCGCATCTGCACTCGACGCGGCACGTGGTGAGCCAGCAGATCGTCGACGCGACGGGCGACACCGCACGCGGCGAGGTCTACTGCGAGGCGCACCACGTGTATGCCGTCGAGGACGGACATCGCGACTACGTCGTGGCGATCCGGTACGAGGACGAGTACCGCCGCGAGGCGGGTACGTGGCGCATCGCCCGGCGTGAACTGTTCGTCGACTTCACCCACGACCGCCCCGTCGACCTCCTCAGGTGAGGCCGACCCGTCCGCGCAGCTCAAAGCGGTTTTGCTGAGCGGAACAGGCCTTCACCAATCCCCCACCCGCGCCCTATAGTCCGACCGAGCACGTGTTCGGCATCGGCAGGGAGGGCCAGGAGTGACGGAGTCGACGACGCGGCGGCGGGAGATCCTCGACGCTGCCGCCGAACTGTTCGCCGGCAAGGGTGTGGGCGCCACGCCGATCCGGGAGATCGCCGATCGGGTCGGCGTCGTGCCCGGTGCGCTCTACCACCATTTCCCGTCGAAGCAGGCGATGGCCGACGAACTGGCCGCCGAGTACCTCGACAACCTGCGCACCCGCTACCGGTCGATCGACGCCCGGAACCTCGACCCCCGGTCCCGGCTGCGCGCAATCGTGAACGCGTCCCTGGCTGCGGCGCAGGAGAACCCGCACGCGACGGCGGTGTACCAGGACGAGCTGTCGCGGCTCCGTGACGCGTCGCCTCACGCCCGGGCCGGTGACCTCGCCGACGAGATCAAGCAGACGTGGCTCGAGACGATCGAGGACGGCAAGCGCCAGGGCACGTTCCGCAGCGATCTGCCGGCGGACGTGTTCCGCCGACTCATCCGCGACAGCATGTGGCTGTCGATCAAGTGGCACGAGGCGGACGACGCGTATCCGACCGCGCGCCTGGCCGAGGACTACGTATCGATCTTCCTGGACGGCTTCGCGGTCGATGGGTCGGGCGCTCACCGTGCCGACGGACGCGGTCCGGCGCGCGCGGCAGCCTGACCGGACGTCCGGCGGGCCTGCATGGTGACCGGCAATTCGGGAAGGCTTCCGCTGGGCGGGATTTGCCGGAAATGTGGCACCGATATGGATATGCTCGGCGCGCCTATCAACTGCTTGTTTGACCATGTAATCGACCGGAGGTTGAACCGATGAGCGGTGCCGTCGAATCCCCGCAAACCGAGTCCGTGACCCTCTCCCCCGAGGAGCAGTTGCTCGCGATCGAGGAGATCAAGCGCCTCTTCGCGGCACGCCTGCGCGTCATGGACACCAAGCAGTGGGACGGCTACGGGCCCCTGCACACCGACGACGTCGTCAGCGAGTCGTGGGGTGCGGGCAGTCGCGTCGTCGGCCCGGAGGCCCTCACCGCGGCGATTCGGAACACCCTGGACGGCAACGTCTCTGTCACCACCGCGCACCACGGCCACACCCCGGAGATCACCCTCACCTCCGACACCACGGCCACCGGCATCTGGGCCATGGAGGACGAACTGTGGTGGACCAACGGCGACACCGAGGAACACCTCCACGGCTACGGCCACTACCGCGAGGAATACCGCAGGGTCGACGGCAAGTGGCTCATCAGCTACCGCACGCTCACCCGACTCCGCGAGACGTCCACCCCGAATTTCTACGACTACCGCCAAACCTCCCGGCCGTCGCGCTAGCTACGCTGCGCCGTACCACCAAATCAATCGATTGATTGATTGTTCGAATCGAATCCACAGAGAGGTCCAGCCATGGGTGAGCCCACCGGCGCATTGACTCTGACCGCGGCCGAGCAGTTGCTCGCGATCGAGGAGATCAAGAAAGTGTTCTCGGCGCGCCTGCGCGTCATGGACACCAAGCAGTGGGATCTGTACGGGCCCCTGCACACCGAGGACGTCGTCACCGAGACGTGGGGTGGGCTGCCCGACGACAAGCAGCCGACGGCGGGCGGCCAGTCCAACCGCGCCTCCGGACGCGAGCATCTCACCGACTCGATCCGCGGCATGCTCGGATCGTCGACGCACGTGACCACGGCGCATCACGCGCACACCCCGGAGATCACCCTCACCTCCGACACCACGGCCACCGGCATCTGGGCCATGGAGGACGAACTGTGGTGGACCAACGGCGACACCGAGGAACACCTCCACGGCTACGGCCACTACCACGAGGAGTACCGCAACGTCGACGGCAAGTGGCTCATCAGCTACCGCAAGCTCACCCGACTGCGCGAAACCCACACTCCCAACTTCTTCGACTACATGGGAGCTCTGTGACCGCCGCCGCCACGGATATGTCCGCCCTCTTCGCGCCGCTCACGGTCCGCTCCCTCGAGCTGAAGAACCGAATCGCGATGTCGCCCATGACGCGTCACGGCTCGCCCGGCGGCGTTCCCACCGACGACGTCGTCGCCTACTACCGGCGTCGCGCCGAGGGCGGAACCGCGCTGATCGTCACCGAGGGCACCGCGATCGAGCACCCGTCGGCGGTCGATGCCGACACCGTCCCGGTGATGTACGGCGAAGCGGCCCTGGCGGGTTGGCGCAAGGTCGTCGACGCGGTGCACGCCGCGGGCGGCAAGATCGTCCCGCAGTTGTGGCATGTCGGACCGCTCTTCGGCGCGATGGGACCGGTCGGTGACGTCACGCCCATGCGTCCGTCCGGACACTGGGGCAGCGTCGGCAACACGATGTACTCCGACGAGTACGTCGAGCAGATGCGTCCGGTGACGGCGGCGATGACCGAGCAGGACATCGCGGACGTCATCGCGGCCTACGCGGCCGCCGCGCGCAACGCGATCGACGTCGGATTCGACGGCATCGCGCTGCACGGTGGGCACGGCTACCTCCTCGACGCGTTCCTGTGGGAGCCGAGCAACCAGCGCGACGGCGAGTGGGGCGGAGACCTGCAGCGCCGCACGCGATTCCCCGCCGAGGTCGTCAAGGCGATCCGCCGGGAGATCGGCGACGACTACCCGATCATCTTCCGGTTCTCGCAGCACAAGCAGCAGGATTTCGCGTCGAAGATCGCGCAGACACCCGAGGAGCTCGGCGTGATCCTGAACGCCCTGGTGGACGCCGGCGTCGACATCCTCGACGCGAGCATCCGCCGCTTCTACGCACCCGCGTTCGAGGGCAGCGATCTCTCCCTGGCCGGCTGGGCGAAGAAGGTCACCGGCGCCACCGTCATGGCCGTCGGCAGCGTCGGACTCGACAGCGCGCTCAACGAGCAGGTCATCGTGGGGCTGCCGCAAATGTCGGACAACATCCCGGACCTGATGCGCCGCATGGACGAGGGCGAGTTCGACCTCGTCGCGATCGGACGGCTCCACATGGCCGATCCGGCCATCTCGCAGCGACTGCGCGACGGCGATCCGATGCCCGAGTTCGACCGCAAGGTCCACGAGGGTCGTCTCTACTGACCAATACCCTGTAAACCCCGAACGGGAGTTCACTGCACACCTTTCCGGCGAAAGCGTGCCGCGAACTCCCGTTCGGCGCTTCGGGCGCCTATCCCCTGCCCGGCACCAGGATCGCCCGGCCCTTGATCTTCCCGGCCTCGAGGGCATCGAACGCCGCGACGGCGTCCTCGAGCGGGAAGGTCTCGGCCTCGATCGTCACGAGCCCGCGCCGCGCGAGGTCGATCACCGCACGCTGGTCGGCGCGGGTGCCGGCGTAGCTGGTGCGCACGGTGGCGCCCCACGGCAGCGCGAACCCCGTCCAGTCGAACTTGCCGCCGCCCAGTCCGAGCACGCGCAGGGCGCCGTCGCGTCCGATGACCTGGGTGGCGATGTCGACGGTCCCCTGCACGCCGACGCAGTCGAAGACCGCGTCGACGCCGATCCCGTCGGTCAGCTCGAGGATCTTCTCCACGCACGACGCGTCACTGGCGAAGGCGTGGTCGGCGCCCAGTGTGGTGGCCAGTTCGAGCTTCTCCTCCGCCGAGTCCACCGCGATGATCCGGGTCGCGGTGGTCGCCGCGAGGATCTGGACCGCGGTGTGCCCCAGGCCGCCGATTCCCAGCACCACCGCCGTCGTGCCCGGACCGAGCCGGTCGCGGGCACCGTCGATCGCGTGATAGGTGGTGAGACCGGCGTCGGCCAGCGGCCCCGCGGTGACGGGGTCGAGGTCGCCGAGCGGTTCCACGAAACGCGCGTCGACCTTCATGTACTCGGCCATACCGCCGTTCGCCGCGAGCCCCGGACACAGGGGCATGCCCTGCCGGCCCATCGACCGCTCGCAGGAGTTCTCGCGCCCCTGAACGCAGGCCCGGCACGTGCCGCAACTCCACACCAGAAAGACGAGGACCGCGTCGCCGACCGTGAGGGAATCGACCCCGTCGCCGAGTGCGGCTACGCGCCCAGCGGTTTCGTGCCCGAGCGTCATGGGCGGCGGGATCATCGTCATCGGCGAGTGCCGCATGTGGATGTCCGAGTGGCACAGTCCGGACCCGGCCACCTCGATCAGTACCTCGCCGGGCCCGATCTCCGGGATCTCCGTGTCGACGACCGCGATTCGGCCGTAATCAACCAGCTGCAAGGCGCGCATCGGCGTCCTCCTCGATCGACGAGACGGCATCCACCGCGAGATGCCGACGCAGGAACAGGATCTGGTGCTCGAGCGCCTGATCGAACCACGGCTTGCCGGGGTAGACGTCGAAGTGGTCGCACGGGTAGTGCCGCACCTCCGCCCGCGCACGCTCCGCGGCCTTGGCCGCCGCGTGCGGGGGCGCGCTGCGGTCGAGGTCGCCGATCTGCACCAGCAACGGCGCCGTCACCTTGTCGGCGACGGTCACCGGCCGGTACGAGCCGATCTCCAGGAAGGACCGCGCACTGACCTCGTTCCGCCAACTCGGACCGGCGATCGACAGGTAGTCCTCGTAGATCCCGGGCAGCGCAAGCGCCGCCACCTCGCCCGGACGCGCGGTGAGCGGAATCGTGACGCCGACTCCGCCGCGGGCCGACGCAACCTTGTCGCGGACTGCGGCGAACCCGCTCTTCGCCAGGTGTCCGGGGTTGTAGTGACGCATCGATGCCGCCGACGCCGCGCGGGCGTCCGTCGCCGGCGTCAACGAGATCAACGCGGCCAGGCTCGGGTCGCTCGCCCCGAGGCTGAGCACGTGGCCGCCCGCGAGCGATACGCCCCAGGCCACGATGCGGTCGGGGTCGACGCCGTCGAGGCGTCGGGCCGCCGCAATCGCCGCGGCATAGTCCTCGAGCTGGCCGCGGATCGAAATCGTCTGCCGCACTTGTCCACCACTGCGGCCAAAGCCGCGGTAGTCGAACGCAAGGACGTCGAGACCGGCCGCGGCCAGACCCTCGGCGAACCCTTCGAGCCCCGAGTCGACGGTTCCGCCGAATCCGTGTGCCATCACGACGCACGGCCGGCCGGCCGCGGTCAGGAAGGCGTCACTCTCGCCTGGGTAGTGCCAGGCCGAGCAGGTGGTCCCCTGTACGGGGAAGTCCACATCGGTACGTGTCACTGTTTGCTCCCATAGATTGTGTTGAGCCACACCGCAACAAGAGCCTCGCGGGCCGCGGCGGGGGTGAGCGCCCCCATCCCGCCTCGCGACAGACTCTCGACGGCGCGATCGTTCATGTCGAGTAGAACCACGGCGAGCGCCCGGCTGTCCGGTCCTTCGATCGCCCGCCCCGACGTCCGTTCGGCGTCGATCACCGACGCCACCGGATCGACGAAGCTGAAGCGGTCGAAATCCCACATCTCGCGCACCGCGGGATCGGAATCCCGCGCGTCACGCAGAGCTCGGTACAGGTTGGGGTGACGTTCCCAGGTCCCGATCACCTCGGTGATCAGACCCTCGATCATCTCCCTCGGGCTGCCTTCCCGTCCGAGGTATGCACCTGCACCGTCGCGCATCTCGCCGTAGACGGTCCGGGACAGGGCCGCGACGGCCTTGGCCTTGTTGTCGAAGTAGAAATAGAACGCCGACCGCGTGACACCCGCGGCGCGCGAGATGTCACTGATGCTGATCTCGTCGAGGCTGCGATCCTCGAGCAGACTTTCGACTGCGTCGAGGATCGCGGCCCGGCGCTCCTCCCCCTTGTTCGCCCTCCGGGTACCGGATTCGGTGGTGGGCACGGGGTGACGGCTGCTCATGTGTCGGCTTTCGGGTCGGTTACGGCGTACGGCTCCTCATCATGCCGGGACACCGGCGAATCGGACCGGGCCGCTCCTGCGCACCCGGTCGAGCCCGGCGGGCAACTCCTTGGTCCGCATCTCGTGCTCGTAGATGTAGTAGTCCACCTGCTGGGTGTGCCGGGGCCGGTTGTTGAAGTGACCCACGAAACGCGCCTCGTCCTCCTTGATGACGCGGTTCATCTCGTCAGCCGACGGCGGCCGGTAGGTGCCGGCCAGGTACGCGGCGAGCGTTCGGGACTGGCATTCGACGAACGGGAACAGCGTCGGCGCCGACTGCGCGAAGCCGATGAATGCGAGATCGTCGAAACCGGGCTTGAAAATGCGCTTGTACAGGGGGAAATTGTTGCCGGGCGCGCTCAGGAAATCCTCGTCGAAGAACGGGAACGTGATGTTGTAGCCGGTGGCGTAGATGATGACGTCGAAGTCCTGGCTCGTGCCGTCGACGAAGTGGACCGTCTCGCCGTCGAGCCGCTCGATGTTCGGCCGCGCATTCAGGTCACCCGAGCCCAGGCGAATGTAGAGCTCCTGCGACTGCGTGGGATGCGCCTCGCCGAAGTGATGGTCGGGCTTGGGCAACCCGAACTTCTCCGGGCGACCCGACAGGAAGATCGGGCCCCGTCGGCCCATCCGGCGCTGCCAGGACAGCGGGATCTGCGGGATCGTCTGGATCAGCGTGTCGGCCGGGACACCGAACGCGTACTTGGGCACGACCCAGGCGCCCGAACGGGTCGAGAGCGTGACCTTGTTCCGCAGGGTTCGGTGCGAGAGCTCCACCGCGATGTCCGCCGCGCTGTTACCGAGGCCGACGATGAGAATTCGCTTGTCCCGCAGATGCAGCGGCGTCTCGGGATCGATGTACGCATGGGAGTGGATCGACTCCCCCGTGAACTCGCCGGGAAAGTCCGGGAGCCGGGGGTCCCAGTGGTGCCCGTTCCCGATGACGAGGAAGTCGAAACGACGTGTCTCGCCGTCCTGCGTGAGGATCTCCCACCCGCCACCGGGCAGTCGCTCCGCGTGCTCGACGCCGTTCCGGAAACTGATCCGGTCGAGCAGCCCGAAGGCCTCGGCATAGTCGTCGAGATACCGCTTGATGTCGGTGTGGTGCGGGAAGTCCGGGAGTTCCTGAGGAATCGGGAAGTCCTTGAACGACAACCGAGTCTTCGACGTGTCGATGTGCAGCGAGCGGTAGGCACTCGAATGTCCGTTCGGATTTCCGAACGCCCAGTTGCCGCCGATCCGGTCGGAACTCTCGAAGCACTCGTAGGGGATGTCGTAGTCGGTGAGCATCTTGCCGGCGGTCAGGCCGCTGATCCCGGCTCCGATGATGCATGTCACGGGTTTCGCCATCATGCTCCGTTCGATGTGGATCACGAGGTGGGCGCTGCGCCGAAGCCGCCCACACCAAGTTCAGTGAGGTACCTCACACGGTAGGTAGAAAATTGACACGTGTCAATAGTTCCGAGATCGACTGTCTCGCTGAAGAAATCTCTCTTCGCCCAGATCCGGGGGCGTCAGCGTTCGCGCGAAGGGCCGGACGGCGACTGCCGTCCGGCCCTTCGCGGCGTGCGATGTCCGATCAGGGAGCCATGTCGAGCCAGCCCACGAATCCCGACGGATCGTGGCGGCCCATGACGGCGTGCTCGAACATGCCCCAGCCCTCCCGGCCGTCACAGGTCGCCTTCGCGATGTGGTCGATGGTGCCGTACGGGAGCTTGCCGACGATCTCGGGCGCGGTGAGGTCGTACACCGACGACGACGACCAGTTCCGGCCGCGCCATTCGCCGTGCGTCCAATCCGAGTCGCCGCCGTACCCGGCACCGACGTTGAGTGCCACGAAGCCGACCGTCTCGATTTCGACGACGAGGGGCTCACCCGCCGGCGTCGTGAGGTGCATCCGCGCCCACACGGGATGCCGTGTGCCACTGCTGTAGCCGATCTCGATACGCGGCCACCCGAGCTGCTCGACACGGCCGTCCGCGAACACGCGGGTCGCGTGGCTGAGGGTGCGGTACCCGTCCGGGGACTCCTGGACGATCACCATGAGTGCGAAGTCGTCGAAGCGAAGCGGCACGTAGGTCCACCAGTGGCCGCCGGTGGGCTCGTCCCCCATCCGTCCCTGCGGATCCGGTTCACCGACCGGGCGGATACCCCACGAACGATCGCGCGTCCCCGTCCAGGTCTGCGGGTCCACGGTCAGGTCGCGGCCACCCACCGACATCGTCCCGGACCAGCTGCCGACCTGCGCGAACCGGGTCGCGTCCAGGATCGGCCGCGGTCCGGCCATCAGCATGTGGTGCTCCTCGAGCACCGAGGGAAACGAGCCCTCCCATGTCATGTCGAACGACAGGTCCTCGTGCTCGCAGATCAACCGGATCGTCTCCAGCGGCTTGACGACCTCGATCCTGTACCCGCAGACCGCGGTGTCAGTCGACCGCTCGTCCAGGGCGTCCGAGAATCGCACCGCCACCTGCGAATCACCCTGCCGCACCGTCGCGAAGGCGTCGACGACACCGAGATTCGGGTACACGCCGAGCCCCGTCACGAGGAAGACGTCACCCGTGCGGTCGTGTGCATTGAAGTAGCAACGGTCGTAGAAGTTTCGGTCGCTGGTGGCCACCCGGGCCATCGACAACGGCGACTGGTGGACCGGGAACTCGTCGAGCGGAACCGGCTTCATCACTTCTCCCATTCGTAGGTTTCGTCGATCAACTGCGCGAGCATGCGGTGGTGCAGCACGTACTCGTCGGGGTTCTCGGGGATCTCCACCTCGCCGAAATGGATCCGTCTGCGCTCGATCTGCGACATCACGATGCCGTGCCGCAGTGCCGCGTACACGAGGTAGAAGTCGAGATCGCGAACCTGTGCCCCGGCTGCGTTCTCGTACTGCGCGACAACGTCGGGCCGCCGGAACATCTCGGGTAGTCCCGGCATCGAGAACTGCTCGGCCAGGTCCTGGAAGCACCGGTGGAAGAAGAGGAACCAACCCAGATCGAGCTCGCGCGGAGCGAGTACCGCGGATTCCCAGTCCAGCACCGCAGCCGGTGACGTCCCGTCGTACATGATGTTGCCGATCCGCGAATCGCCCCAGCACAGCACGTCGGGCGACGGCTCGGCCGGCCAGTGCGCCTCGAGCCAGTCGAATGCCCGCTCGAGCACAGGGATGCGCAGTCCATCGTTCCGCCTTGTCCATTCGTAGTACGCACGCTCGTTCTCGAAGTGGCGGCGCAGGCTCGACTCTCCGGACCGAACCGCCAGCGACGGAGCCTTCGCGGCCGGATCCTCGATCGCGTGTACCCGTGCCAGAACCCGGACGCTGGCCTCCTGCAAGGCTTCCCGCCCGTCGGCGTCGAGCTCGTGCAGCCACCCACCGAAGACGTACGGCGGGTTGTCCACCGGCACGGCCCCGCTGACCCTCTCCATCACCAGGAAGGGGCTTCCCAGCGGCTCCGCCGAGGTCTCGACCCACCGCACGTGTGGAACCGGCACGTCGCTGTGCTTGCGGACCGCGGCCATGACGTCGAACTGATGCTGCAGGTCGTATCCCGGAAACACAGGGAAGGCGGTGGCCTCGGGAGCGAGCCGCGCAACCAGGTGCGCGGTGTGCGGAACACCCTGCGCGGTCCAGTCGAGATCGAAGAGCACAGAGACACTGGACATCCCGGAGTGTCCCGGACGGCTGAGGTTGTACACACACAGCACGGTGTCGGCGTCCAGTCGGTCGGCGAGCCATCCCTCCAACCGCCCCCGCAGGTCCTCCAGATCGGTCTCCGTCGTGGTGATCTTCGCTTCCACACCGTCAGGCATCACGCTCTCGGTGGTCATGCCCGTACCTCCAGTTCTTGCTTACGAAGTGATTCCGAGCATCGCTCCACGGCGGTCTCACGGCGGACGGCCCGCCCGGGCGACAATCGGATCGGAGAAGAGATCGAATCGGGATCTCTTGTCGTGCAGACACTCTCGATCCGCTTCGCGACGGTGGTCACACCCCGGATCCGCAAGAAGTACAGCAGCCACCGGCCACCGATGTCAACGAAATCGGCAAGGAAATTAGAGTCCAGTTCCAGTCCGTGGGGACGGGCCGACGCGGGCGACGACAACTGGCCGGGCCACTGACGTGACCCGGCCTCGATACGCTGTATCCGACTGTGCGAGAACGCCTAGCGCGACCACTGCTGCAGCACAGCGTTCTTCCGGAAGTCCCAGCTGACGACCTCGTCGGCCTTGATCCGCAGCCACGCGTGCCGACCGTCGGCGATGAAGTGGTCACCACCCATGTACTTGCGGGCGAACAGTAACTCCGCGTTCGCGACCGAGTGGTCGGGCGTCGAGGTGCGCGGGACCTCGCCGACAACTTCCGCGGCGCCGCCGATTTCGACGCCGTGGAGCTCGTGGAACTGCTCGCCCGCGTCGATCACGACCGCGATCCGCGGATCCCGCTGCAGATCAGACCAGCGCTTGCTCTTCACGATCGAGTTGAGCCACAGGTACTCGCCGTCCCAGACGAACCACAACGGGGCCACGTGCGGGCGGCCGTCGCCGGCTGCCGTCGCGACCCGACAGGTGCGCTCGGCTGCGAGAAAGGCGTCGACCTCCTCGCTGCTCATCGCTATGGCCTTGCCTCTGCGTTGCGCCATCTTCCGTGCCCCTCTCCGAAGTTCAACAGTTCCCGTCGCGCGGACGGACTACCGCCCGCGCCACACCGGCTCGCGGCGCGCCGCGAAGGCCTCGATGCCCGTCCGGAAGTCGTCCGAGTCGAGAACCACCCGCAGGGCGTCGGCGGTGGCCTCCCACCCGCGTGCGTCGTCAGCCGAGGTGAGCGCGTCGAGCGCGCGCAGGCTCTCACGCACCGAGACCGGCGAAGCCTCGCACACCTCACGCGCCATCGTCATCGCTCCCGCGAGCGCCCCGCCGGGTTCGGTGACCTCGTTGACCACCCCCAGCCCGAAAGCACGCTCCGCCGAGAGTGTTCGACCGGTGATCAGCAACTCGCGTGCCACGTTGATCGGCAGCGCACGAGGGGCGCGGAAGAGCGCACCCGAGCTGGCGACCAGGCCGCGGCGCGCCTCGGGCAGCCCGAACTCAGCCGTCCGGGCCGCGACCACGAGATCGCACGCCAGCGCGATCTCGAATCCTCCGCCGAGTGCATAGCCTTCGACCGCGGCGATCAGCGGCTTGACCCGCTGGCGTCGGATGATCCCGTACTCGCCGCCGCGGGGCATGCGCAGGTCCGCCCGCTCGCGAATGTCGGTACCGGCGGAAAACACTCGCTCCGTTCCCGTCACGACACCGACCCACAGCTCGTCGTCGTCGTCCAGGAGGTCGAATGACTCCTCCAGGCCTTCGGCGGTCTCTCGATCGATCGCGTTGCGGCGTTCCTCGCGTTCGATCCGAACCACGAGGACACGTCCGTCCCGCTCGTACC
Source organism: Prescottella soli (assembly GCF_040024445.1). NCBI lineage: Bacteria > Bacillati > Actinomycetota > Actinomycetes > Mycobacteriales > Nocardiaceae > Rhodococcus > Rhodococcus (subgen. Prescottella) soli. The sequence continues at coordinate 3,327,948 of NZ_CP157276.1, read as the reverse complement.
GCACCGTCATGAATCGTCTCCGATCTCGCCGGTCAGGATGCAACCTCTTCGTCGACTGAGGTCCGACACCGATACCGAATGTCGCTACAGCTCCGGAGATCTCACTCGATCTCCCGATTTCTAGACTCGGAGGCTAAAGATAGACGCTAGTCTAGGTTTTTGGAACAGGTTCGCTATTTCTTTCCGGGATCGCGCTCGAATGTGGGCCGCCGACATACCGAAACATCCGCCACGACGCGCCTGCCACTACAATCTGCTGGGCGCCACGCGGCACTACGCCGGGTCCGAGAGTTCGAACCTGGCGAGGTCGGCACGGACTGGGGGACGAGCTCGCGCTGGAGGGGGATTGGACATGGCTACGCCCTGAGCAACGACCACCGGGCGCCCTCCGCCCTGGCAGGAACCCTGGATCGGGTCGAGATCGGCCCGCTGTAGATCCTCGATCGGGAGATATCTGAAGAGCATGAACGACCCCACGACACTCGGCCGACGCGAGCGGAACAAGCAGCAGACGCGCGGACGGTTGCTGGACGCCGCGCGGTTGCTGTTCGCCGAGCGGGGGGTGGTCGGCACGACCGTCGAGGAGATCGCGGACCAGGCCGGCGTCTCGCGCGCCACGTTCTTCAACTACTTCCACACCAAGGACGAACTGCTCGGGGCGCTGCACACCAGCAACATGGCCTCCCTGGCGGCGACGATCGACAACCTGCTGGCCCAGGATCTGACGACCGAGGAGCGCATCCTCGGCCTGTTCGCGGACTTCGTGCAGGCGACGGAGGACCTGCCCGGATTCCTACGTGCCGTGACCGGGGAACTCGAACGCGACCTCGCAACACCCGAGATCAGCGTGGAACGCACGGACCGATTCAACGACGAGATCCTGCGGATCCTGGAGCCGGGACTCGAGCGCGGCGAGGTTCGTGCGGATTACCCGCCGCTGTTCCTCGCCCAGATGGTCGCCGCCATTTACGTCTCGACCATCCGCTACTGGCGACAGGACCCGGACTACGACCTCGCCGACGGCTTCGGCATGGCCGCTCGTTACGCGGCCGAGTCGCTTGCGCCCCGCGACTGATGTCCAGTTCGTGAGGTTTGTCCTCACGGCGCCGGCCCGAAGGGGTAGGTTCTGTTTTGTACTGGCCGGTCGGAATGCTGGGTGGAACGCGGGGGCAACATGACGGACGAGCGAGAGATCGTCACTCGACGTGAGGAACGGAAGCAGCGGACACGTGAGCGGTTGGTCGAAGCAGCACGGACACTGTTCTCCGAACAGGGGTTCGACCACACCACGATCGACGACATCGCGGCGGCCGCGCACGTCTCGCGGGGCACGTTCTTCAACTACTTCGAGAACAAGGACGCCGTTCTCGCAGCGCTGCACGGCGGCCACATGGACAAGTTGCCCGGGATCATCGACGACCTGCTCGCGCGGGACCTGACCACCGCCGAACGAATCCATTCACTCTTCGACGACGTCGTCGAAGCCGCGGTGACCCTCGAACAGTACTTCCGGGCCACCACCCGGGAACTCGACCGGGACCTCGCGACACCGGAGATCAGTGCCGCCCGCACGGAGCGATTCATCGTCGCGTTCGGCCGCGTCCTCGAGGCCGGCATTCCCCGCGGCGAGGTGCGCTCGGACTACCCCCTGCGTTTCCTCTCGCAGATGGTGACCGCCGTGTACGTGACGACGATCCGGTACTGGCGCCAGAACACCGTCTTCGACATGGAACTGGAGTTCCGGCGCGCGGCACAGTTCATCGCCGAGGCGGTCGCGCCGCCCGAGGTTGGGAACCCGTCCGGCCGGACGGGGGGGAGGTCCGGGCCGGACGGGGGATCGGGGGGTTAGGCGGCTTCGCCCGCCAGGTCGACGACCAGCTCGGCGCCGGTCGCGGCGCGGACCTGCTCGACGGTGACGTCGGGCGCGAGTTCACGGAGCACCAGCCCCGCATCAGTGACGTCGACGACCGCGAGGTTGGTGATGATGCGCTGCACCACCGCCCGACCGGTCAACGGCAACGAACATCGCTCGACGATCTTCGCGCCACCATCGCGGTCCGTGTGCTCCATGACCACGATCACGCGCCGGGCACCGTGCACCAGATCCATGGCGCCGCCCATACCCTTGACCATCTTGCCCGGCACCATCCAGTTGGCGAGGTCCCCGTTCCGGGAGACCTGCATGCCACCGAGGACCGCGGTGTCGATGTGCCCACCGCGGATCATGCCGAACGACAACGCCGAATCGAAGAACGCCGCACCCGGATTCACCGTCACGGTCTCCTTGCCCGCGTTGATGAGGTCCGGATCGACCGCATCCTCCGTCGGGTAGGGGCCGGTGCCCAGGATGCCGTTCTCCGAGTGCAGAACCACCTTGACGCCCTCGGGCAGGTAGTTCGGGATCAGGGTCGGCAACCCGATCCCCAGGTTGACGTACTCGCCGTCGATCATCTCCGCCGCGGCGCGCGCAGCCATCTGCTCACGTGACCAGCTCATGCCGACACCGTCCGCTTCTCGATTCGCTTGTCCTGCAGACCCGTATGCACCACCCGCTGGACGAACACACCCGGCAGATGCACCTGCGCCGGATCCAGCTCGCCCGGCTCGACCAGCTTCTCGACCTGCACGATCGTCGTCCGGCCGGCCATCGCTGCCAGCGGGTTGAAGTTCATCGCGGTCTTGTTGAACACCAGATTGCCCTCGGTGTCACCGATCTCGGCGTGCACCAGCGCGAAGTTCGCGACGATCGACTCCTCGAGCACGAACGTCTTGCCACCGAACTCGCGCGTCTCCTTCGCCGGCGACGCGACCGCGACCGAACCGTCCGCGTTGTAGCGCCACGGCAGACCACCCTCCGAGACCGGGGTACCGACACCAGCCGGGGTGAAGAACGCCGGGATACCCGCGCCACCGGCCCGCAGCCGCTCGGCCAGCGTGCCCTGCGGGGTCAGCTCCACCTCCAGCTCACCCGACAGATACTGCCGCGCGAACTCCTTGTTCTCCCCGACGTACGACGCAGTCACGCGCCGGATCTGACCGGCCGACAACAGGATTCCGAGACCATGGTCGTCGACGCCGCAGTTGTTGGAGAACACCTCGAGTCCCGTGACACCGCGGTCGGCGAGACCGGCGATCAGGTCCGTCGGGATGCCGCACAGACCGAAACCACCGACCGCGAGCGAGGATCCGTCGACGATGTCGGCGACGGCCTCGGCTGCCGTTGCGAAAACCTTGCTCATCGGGCATCACCGGTGGGGGGCAGGATACGGGCACGGACCTCGCCGAAACCGATACGTCCGCCGTTCGCGCCGGGCGCGGTCGCGGAGATCGAGATCTCGTCGCCGTCCTGGATGAACGTGCGCTGCTCGCCGGCAACCTCGACGGGTTCGGCGCCACCCCAGGTCAGTTCGATGAAGGCGCCTCGTTGATCCTTCTCGGGACCCGAGATGGTGCCGGAACCGAACAGGTCACCCGTGCTCGCCGCCGCACCGTTGACGGTGGTGTGCGCCAGCATCTGCGCGGGCGACCAGTACATCTGGGCGTAGGGCGGACGGGACACGATGTCGCCGTTCCACTCGACCTCGAGGTCGATGTCCAGGCCCCACTTCTCCTCGCCCTGCAGGTACGGCAGCGGGGTCGGATCCTGCACCGGGGTGTCGACGCGGGCGGCCTCGAGCGCCAGCAGCGGAACCACCCACGGGGAGATGGACGTCGCGAAGCTCTTGCCGAGGTTCGGGCCCAGCGGGACGTACTCCCAGACCTGGATGTCACGAGCCGTCCAGTCGTTGAGAATCACGGCGCCGAAGCAGTGCTCGGCGAACTGGTCCGGGGTGATCGAGGAGCCCATCGGCGAACCCACACCGACGATGAATCCCATCTCGGCCTCGATGTCGAGGCGCATCGACGGACCGAACGTGGGGGCCGCATCGGCCGGAGCCTTGCGCTGACCGCACGGGCGGACGATGTCGATGCCCGACACCACGACGGTGCTCGAGCGGCCGTGGTAGCCGACCGGCAGGTGCTTCCAGTTCGGCATCAGCGCAGCCGAATCCGGGCGGAACAGCTTGCCGAGGTTGGTCGCGTGGTTCTCCGACGCGTAGAAGTCGACGTAGTCGGCGACCGTGATCGGCAGGTGCATCGTGACGTCGTCGACGGAGAACACGGCGTCGTCGGCGATCTCGCCGGACACCAGCTCGGTGATCTGCGCGCGGACCGCGACCCAACGGTCGCGGCCCTGGGCCATGAACGCGTTGAGCGTCGGCTGGGCGAACACGTCGTCGCCCAGCGCCTCGGCAAGATCGACGACGCTGTCGCCGACGCGCACGCCGACCCGCGGGCCCGCGTCGGCGGTCGAGAACACGCCGTAGGGCAGGTTGTCGGTACCGAACAGGGAATCGGCAGGAATCGAGATGACGGTCATGCGCGGGATCCTTCGTCGATCGGGTTGGAATCCACCGAACCCGTAGGCGCGGAGAGTCCGGTGGATGCTGAGGGCACCAGTCCGAGGCCGACCAGTTCGGTCAGCGGATCGCTGATGCTGCAGGTGCCGAAGGACAGGAAGCTCGCGCGCAGCGCGTCCACCGCCTCGGCCGACAGGGCGTCGAGTTCGCCTGCCAGACGCTTCCCGTCACGATCGGCCAGCGTCGACGCGATCTCGTCGAGGCTGGCACCGTCCGCGGCCCGGTGGGCCGCGAGCATGACGTTGAGGAAGCCGTGCTGTTCGAATCCCGTGTCCGGGTCCGTGTTCCGCACCGCGTGGTGCAGGCCGGCGGTCGCCTTGAACCGCACGCCCGCCCCGACCACGGTGTGGATCGCGGCGGCCAGTTCGGCCTCGTCCGGGTACGCGGCGGCGACGATGCCACCGGTACGGAACTTGGCCGCGTACGCGGTTCCCGCCAGCCGGGCCAGGATCTCGGGACGACGGTCGTCACGCGGGACCTCGACGAAGATGTCGACATCCGGTGCGGCCGGAGCGATCTCGTCGAGGGTGGCGAACAACTCGTCCGGCGTCTGCCCCTCGGGAACGCCGATCTCCATCGCGACGAGCTTGACGCCGTCGATGGCGCGAAGCTGCTCGAGCGCCGCCGGTACGGCGGCGGTGCCGGCCGGCACCGTCAGGCTCAGCTCGAGCTCGCCGTCCTGCTCCGCGACGATGGCGGGCAGCTCACCGAGCCGCGGCGCCGGGAACACGAACGGGCCGACGAGCGAAGCGTGGTCGCTGCGCTCGTGCGCGAGGTGCGCGGGCACCGCAGCGTCCATCGGCGCGTTCCCCGGGGGGAACAGCGCCGCGTCGTCACACAGACCCTTCAGCAGCGGCGAGATGGTCACTTGTTCGGCCCCCGCCCGGACCAGGACCACGGGTAGGCCTCGTCCTCGCACGCCAGCGCGCCCTCACCGAGCTCGAGCGGGCGGAAGGTGTCGACCATGACCGCCAGCTCGTCGAAGAACTCGACGCCGATGCTGCGCTCGTACGCACCCGGCTGCGGGCCGTGGGCGTGGCCGCCGGGGTGGATCGAGATCGAGCCCTGGCCGATGCCGGAGCCCTTGCGGGCCTCGTAGTCGCCGCCGCAGTAGAACATGATCTCGTCGGAGTCCACGTTCGAGTGGTAGTACGGCACCGGGATCGACAGCGGGTGGTAGTCGACCTTGCGGGGCACGAAGTTGCAGATGACGAAGTTGTTGCCCTCGAACGCCTGGTGCGCCGGCGGCGGCTGGTGCACGCGGCCGGTGATGGGCTCGTAGTCGGAGATGTTGAAGGTGTACGGGTACAGGCAGCCGTCCCAGCCGACGACGTCGAACGGGTGGTTCGGGTACACCATGCGGGTGCCGACGATCGCGCCACCGGCGCGGTGCTTGACCAGCACCTCGACGTCGGCGCCCTCGGCGACCAGCGGCTCGGCGGGGCCGTGCAGATCCCGCTCGCAGAACGGCGCGTGCTCGAGGAACTGGCCGAACTTCGACAGGTAGCGCTTGGGCGGCACGATGTGGCTGTTCGCCTCGATTGCGTACGCGCGCAACGGCTCCGATCCCTGCGGCACCCAGCGGTGGGTGGTCGACATCGGGATCAGCACGTAGTCGCCCTGACGGGCGCGCAGCGCACCGAACACGGTCTCGACGATCGCCTCGCCGGACTCGACGTAGACCATCTCGTCGCCGAGCGAGTTGCGGTACAGCGGCGACTCCTTGGCGGACACCACGTACGAGATGCGCACGTCGCCGTTGCCGAGGATCAGCCGGCGCCCGGTGACCACGTCGGTCTCGGCCCACGTCTCCTCCGGGAAGAGGTCGTGCAGCTTGAGGTGCCGCGGCTTGAGCGGGTGGTTCGGGGTGGTCGTCTGGTCGCGCAGTTCCCACACGGTCGCGTCGACGATGGCCGACGGGATGTGACGGTGGTACAGCAGCGACGAGTCGGAGGAGAAGCCCTCCTCGCCCATCAGCTCCTCGAAGTAGAGCTGGCCGTCCTCGTCCCGGTGCTGGGTGTGACGCTTCGGCGGGATGTTGCCGAGCTGTCGGTAGAACGCCATGACCGGCCTCCTGATGTGGTCGTGCCCGCTGACTGCCGGGCTGTGTCGTCACCGTCGGCGGAACAGCAGCGCGGCTGCGTTCGTCGCGGCCGCCGGTTCCTCTCCGAGGTTAGTAAACAGATTAACTAGTTTCGGGGCGTGAGCGCAACCACACGAACGGTCTCGTAGTCCGCACTCGCCCGGCCCGCTCCCCGCTCCCGCGATTTGCGCACTTATCGGCCCCGCGCAGGCACCCGTGGCGCCGATAAGTGCGCAAATCGCGGGGGTGTGGCGTCAGTTGCGGCCGCGGACGTCGAACTGGCTGCGGTTGGTGATGAGCTTGTCGAGCAGCATGACGAGAACGTGCTGTTCAGCCTCGGTGAGGACGCTCGCCCACGCGTACTCGCGCTCGTTGTGCTCGCGGTAGGTGGCGGCCATCTCGGCCCGCCCCTTCTCGGTGAGCGACAGCTGCACCGAACGCCCGTCGTGCTCGTCGGGCGTCCGCTCGAGAAGGTCGGCCGCTTCGAGCGTCTTCGTCAGGTTCGACACCGCCGCGCGGCTCATGCCGGTCAGCTTCGCGGCGCTCTTGGGCTCGATCGGACCGGCGAGCCAGGTCACGAACAGCAATCGGAACGCCGACCACGACAGTCCGCGGGGCCGGTGCACGGAGGATTCCAGGTCGTAGGTGACCACGTTGGCGGCCCGGTTGAGGGTCAGTAAAACCTGCGTGGCCAGCTGGTGCGTGGAACCGAACTCGGTGCTGAGCCGGCGGTTCGCGAGGTCGATGAACGACCAGAAGTCGAGCGAGCCGGGCGCGATCGCGTCCTGCGCCGCCTGCGCACTGCGCCCTTCGTCCCCGCTCATGCGGCCACCCTATCGCGGCAGGTGCCGGGCGCGCGCAGCGCAGATCGTCCTGGATAATTCACCCAAATAGTATATCTGTGAACTAGTTTTCGGATGGGCGGGACGGTGCGGAGCGTCGGCGCCGGCCGTCGCGTCGAGCACTGTGCCGCAACGGGTTACCGCTCGGCGCAGGAATGTCTGTACAAAGGATTCGAACCCGCCGGACCGGCGACTGCCCGACGAACAGGATCCGACATGAGCACGCTCCAGACCCTCGACCGTGGTCTGCGCGCGCTCGACATCGTCGCGCAGTCCTCGGCCGGGATCTCGGTGGCCGACCTGGCCAGGGAGCTCGACGTCCACCGGGCCATCTGCTACCGGATCGTCGCGACGCTCGAGGAACACGCGCTGGTCACGCGCACCGGCGACGGCCGGATCCGGCTCGGTGTCGCGGCCGCAGTCCTCGCGTCGAGGTTCGAGCCGCAGTTCGCGAGCGACGTCCAGCCCGTGCTGCATGCGCTCGCCGACGAGACCCGCGCGACCGCGTTCGTCTCCGCAGTTCAGGGACAGAACTGCGTCGTGATCATGGTGGCCGAACCCGAGGGCACGCTGCTGCGCGTCGGCTACCGCGTGGGCAGCAGTCACCCGCTCGACCGCGGCGCCGCCGGCATCGCGATCCTCGCGCTGCGCCCCGAATCACCGAGCGACTCCGACGCGGTCCGCCAGGCTCGCGCCGACGGTTACAGCCTCACCCGCGGACAACTCGAGCACGGCGCGGTCGGTATCGCGTCGGGCATCGCGCTGCCGCAGGGCGTCGGTTCGACGGCGGGCCTCGAACGCAGCGTCGGCGTCGTCGCGATCGACGGACTCGACACCGACGGGGCCGCGGCCGCGGTGATGCGCACTTCCCGCGAGATCGAACACCTCATCAGCGCCTGACGCTCCCCCGCCACGCGTTGGCGCCCTTCTCGGGCCACAGCATGCCCTCCGGAGCCGGATAACCAGGCAAAACGGACACGCTCCGCGGCCGATTCGGTCCGCCCGTGGCACCAAAGCCGCAGAACAGACCACCTGCGTCGTTATGTGAAGCGCACTTGACCTCGAATGTGACCGCACTTACTCTGTGCGGAGTTCGCTCACCGATACACGATGTGCGTTATTAGTAACTTCGCAGCTCAATGCGAGTTTTGAGACAACGGAGATGCAAGTCATGAGCGTGTGCCCGATCGACCACACGGCCCTGCAGAACACGGGCTGCCCGGTTTCCGCGAATGCCGCCGCCTTCGATCCCTTCACCGGCCCGTACCAGGTGAATCCCGCGGAGTCGCTGCGCTGGTCGCGCGACGAGGAGCCGGTGTTCTACAGCCCCGAACTCGGGTACTGGGTGGTCACCCGGTACGAGGACGTCAAGGCGGTCTTCCGCGACAACATCCTGTTCTCGCCGTCGATCGCGCTGGAGAAGATCACCCCGGTCTCCGACGAGGCGACGGCGACTCTCGCGAAGTACGACTACGCGATGGCGCGCACCATGGTGAACGAGGACGAACCCGCGCACATGCCGCGGCGCCGGGTCCTGATGGATCCGTTCACCCCCAAGGAACTGGTCCACCACGAGCCGATGGTCCGCCGCCTCACCCGCGAGTACGTGGACCGGTTCATCGAGACCGGTCGGGCCGACCTCGTCGACGAGATGCTGTGGGAGGTCCCGCTCACCGTCGCGCTGCACTTCCTCGGCGTGCCCGAGGAGGATATGGACGAGCTGCGCAGCTACTCGATCGCGCACACCGTCAACACGTGGGGCCGCCCGGCGGTCGAGGAGCAGGTCGCGGTCGCCGAGGCGGTCGGCAAGTTCTGGCAGTACGCCGGCAAGGTGCTCGAGAAGATGCGCAAGGATCCGTCCGGCCACGGCTGGATGCCGTTCGGCATCCGGGTCCAGCAGGAGCAGCCCGACGTCGTCACCGACTCGTACCTGCACTCGATGATGATGGCGGGAATCGTTGCGGCACACGAGACCACGGCAAACGCTTCGGCCAACGCCTTCCGTCTGCTGCTCGAGAACCGCAGCGTGTGGGAGGAGATCTGCGCCGATCCGAGCCTGATCCCCAACGCGGTCGAGGAGTGCCTGCGTCACTCCGGTTCGGTCGCCGCGTGGCGCCGCCTGGTCACCGACGACACCACCATCGGCGGCATCGACATCCCGAAGGGCTCGAAGCTGCTGATCGTCACGTCGTCGGCCAACCACGACGAGCGCCACTTCGACAACGCCGACGACTTCGACATCCGCCGCGAGAACTCCAGCGACCACCTGACGTTCGGCTACGGCAGCCACCAGTGCATGGGCAAGAACCTCGCCCGCATGGAGATGCAGATCTTCCTCGAGGAGTTCACCAAGCGTCTCCCGCACATGGAGCTGGTTCCCGACCAGGAGTTCACCTACCTGCCCAACACGTCGTTCCGTGGGCCGGATCACGTGTGGGTGCAGTGGGATCCGGAAAGGAACCCGGAGCGCGCCCACCCGTCGATCCTCGACGACCGCCAGCCGGTGAAGATCGGCGAGCCGTCCAAGACCAACATCTCGCGCACCGTCTCGGTCGACGCGATCACGCCTGCGGCCGACGGCGTCGTGCGCGTGACGCTGTCCGATCCGACGGGCAAGCCGCTGCCCAAGTGGACCCCCGGCTCGCACATCGACGTCGAACTCGGCGACCTCTCGCGCCAGTACTCGCTGTGCAGCGACCCGAACGACCTGTCGTCGTACACGATCGCGGTGCTCGAGGAGCCCGAGAGCCGCGGCGGGTCGCGCTACGTGCACCGCACCCTGCAGGCCGGCGACACCCTGAAGATGCGCGGACCGCGCAACCACTTCAAGCTCGACCCGGACGCGCAGCGCTACATCTTCGTCGCCGGCGGCATCGGCATCACGCCGATCATCGCGATGGCCGACCACGCGAAGGCGTCCGGCAAGGACTACGAGATCCATTACTGCGGGCGCGATGTCGCGACGATGGCGCTGCTCGACCGGCTGACGGCCGACCACGGCGACAAGGTCGAGGTGCACTCGAGCGCGGCCGGCAACCGCCTCGACATCCCGGCACTGCTCGCGACGCCCGTCGACGGGACCCAGATCTACTCGTGCGGCCCGGAGCGTCTGCTCGCCGCGCTCGACGAGGCCACCGCGCACTGGCCCGAGGACTCGCTGCACGTCGAACACTTCACGTCGAACCTGGCCACGCTCGACCCGGCCAACGAGCACGCGTTCGAGGTCGAACTGCGTGACTCCGGTCTGACGATCCAGGTCGCCGCGGATCAGACGGTGCTCGACGCCCTCCGCGCGTCGAACATCGACATCCAGAGCGACTGCGAGGAGGGGCTGTGCGGATCGTGCGAAGCCCCCGTCCTCGACGGCGAGGTGGATCACCGCGACATGGTGCTCACCAAAACCGAACGGGCCCAGAACAAGTCGATGATGACCTGCTGCTCGCGCGCGTGCGGCACGAAGGTCACCCTCGCACTCTGACCCACCTCCCAGAATCTCTCCAGCACCCGAAAGGATCCGTCATGGGATCTCCGACCGTCACCGGACCCGCCGTGCCCGGCGCGTCCGCGAGCGCGCAGCCGCCCAAGTCCAGCTTCAAGCGCGTCCTCACCGGCAGCATGGCCGGTGCCGTGCTCGAGTGGTACGACTTCGCGATCTACGGCATCCTGGCCGCCACCGTCCTGGGCCCGCTGTTCTTCCCCGGTGACGACGGCGTCGCGAAGCTGCTGCTCGCGCTCGCGACGCAGGGCCTCGGCTTCGTCGCACGCCCGTTGGGCGGCATCGTCTTCGGCCACCTGGGCGACAAGTTCGGTCGCAAGCCGATGCTGGTGACCACCTTCATCATGCTGGGCAGCGCGACCGCCGCGATCGGCCTGCTCCCGACGTACGACCAGATCGGCATCTGGGCGACGGTCCTGCTGGTGGTGCTGCGCATGATCCAGGGCTTCGCACTGGGCGGTGAGTTCGGTGCCGCGGTGCTGCTGGTGAGCGAGTACGGCGAACCCAAGAAGCGCGGCTTCTGGGCGTCGTGGCCGCAGGCCGGCGCCCCGATGGGCACCGTCCTGGCGACCGTGGTCGTCTCGGTGCTCGGCCTCTTCCTCACGGACGACGCGTTCGACCAGTGGGGCTGGCGTGTGGCCTTCCTGTTCGCGATCCCGCTGCTGATCGTCGGCTTCTGGGTGCGCCGCGGCGTCGAGGAGTCCCCGGTTTTCAAGGCGGCGCAGGAGCAGGCCGCGAAGGCTCCGGCGGCACAGGAACGTTCGAGCATCCTCGAGGCGCTGTCCCGCCCGCGCGCGGTGCTCACCGGCCTGGGCATGCGCCTGGGCGAGAACATCGCGTTCTACGTCTACACGGTCTTCGTCATCGCGTACGCCACGACGTACTACGGCTTCCACCGCGGCGACGTCATCATGGCCGTCACGTTCGCGTCGCTGTTCCAGTTCGTCGGCATGATCGGCGGCGGCGCGTGGTCCGACCGCGTGGGCCGCAAGAAGGCGATGCTCGTCCCGGCGATCGTCCTCGTGGTGTGGGCCCCGGTGTTCTTCTGGCTGGTCCAGCTCGAGAGCCTGCCGATGCTGTGGCTCGGCGTGTGCGTGGGCGCGTTCTTCCACGGCATGCTCGCCGGCCCGGAGGCCGCGTGGATCACCGAACTGTTCCCCACCCGCTACCGCTACGCCGGTTCGTCGCTGGTGTTCCAGGGCTCGTCGATCATCGCCGGTGCGCCGGCCCCGTTCATCGCGGTCTGGCTCATCGAGAACTTCGGTGTCGGTATGGTTGTCGGCTATCTGGTGGTCACGATGGCGATCACGGTGATCGCCCTCGCGTTCAGCCGGGAAACCAAGGGCGTGGATCTCGACGACGTCGCATGAGCTGAAGGGTCCCTTCATGCGCTGTCAGCGTGTGAAGGGACCCTTCGGCCCATTGATCAGGCAAGGAGAACTCGAATGGCAATCGCGCACAAGATCGTCGGTCACGGCCCCGTCAAGGTGATCGCGCTGCACGGCTGGTTCGGCACGTCCGAGGGCTGGGGCATGCTGCCCGAGCTCGTCGATCCCGACGTGTACACGTACGCACTGATCGACTACCGCGGCTACGGCGCCCGCAAGGACGAGGCCGGCGACTACACGCTCGAGGAGATCTCGGCGGACACCCTCGCCCTCGCCGACGAGCTGGGCTGGGACCGCTTCGCCCTGATCGGTCACTCGATGGGTGGTGCCGCGGCGCTGCGCGTGCTCGCCGACGCCCCCGAGCGGATCACCGCGGTTATCGGCATCAGCCCGGTGCCGGCGTCGGGTGTCCCGTTCGACGCGGACAGCGACGCGCTGTTCACGGGTGCCGAGAACGAGGACGGCAACCGCTACGCGATCCTGGACTTCACGACCGGTAACCGGCAGTCGGCGTACTGGCTGCGACAGATGACGCAGTTCTCGGTGGACTTCACGGCCCGTCCGGCGTTCGGCGCCTACCTGCGCTCCTGGGCGGGCGCCGATTTCGTCGCCGAGCTGCCGCAGACGACCATCCCGGTCAAGACGATCGTCGGCGAGCACGACCCGGCGCTCGGTGCGGAGACGATGAAGGCCACGTGGATGGAGCAGCTGCCGCAGTGCGAGCTGGACATCCTGGCCAATGCCGGACACTACGCGATGTTCGAGGCTCCGGTCGCGATGATGACCAGCATCGAGCAGGCTCTCTCCCCGCTGCAGTAACTGCACACACGGCAGCGCCGGCACCCCGCGGGCGGGGCGCCGGCGCTGTCGTCTTCGCGAACCCGGAAGCGTTGCCGATCAAGGTTTTCCGGTGAAGACCGGGTCCTCGAAGGACCGACGGGATCGGACCCAGGAGGGGGCCAGGCCGTCCTCGATCTCGTCGGTCACGGACTCGTCGAACACGACGATGCGGTCCGCGATGCGCCACTGACCGTCGCGCCGCTCGAAGCGGTCGACGTAGCGGCACTTGATGGTGGCGCGCGACTGCGCCTCCCCCGGCCGCGCCGGGGCCTGCCGCAGGTAGCACAGGCAGTACGACTCCACGTTCGCCGTGTCGCCGTCGAGCTCGATCAGCACGTTGGTGATGTAGTGCAGCGACGAGTCGATCGTGGCGTGCCGGGACTTCATGTCCTCGATCAGGCCGTCCACGGTGCCGATGTAGCCGCCGTGGTTGTCGATCGCGTCGGGGAAGTAGCAGTCGGCCACGCGGTCGAAGTCCTTGCGGTCCACCGCTCGTGCGTAGCGGTAGAGGACCTCGGTGATCTCCTGCTTGTCGATGAGCGACATGTGTATCTCCTGTCGGACGAACGGGCCCTGCCGGTGTCGCCACCGGCAGGGCCCGACCGAGCCGTTCTAGTCGGCGCGGAGCTCGATGCCCTTGGTCTCCTTGACGAAGAACACCGCGCAGAGGGTGAGCAGCGCACAGAACACGAAGTAGCCGGCCGGCGCGAGCCGGTTGCCGGTGACGTCGATCAGCCACGTCGCGATGAACGGGGCCGTGCCACCGAGCGCCATGTTGGTGATGTTGTTGCCGAGCGCGAGACCGCTGTAGCGGACCGACGCCTTGAGCATCTCGACGTACGTCACGTACGACGCACCGTTGACCACCGACACCGTGATGAACAGCACCGACTGGCCGACGACCGCCTGCCAGATGCTGCCGCCCGCCATGAGCATGAACATCGGGATGCCCAGCACGACGGCCGCGATGCTGCCGACGAACAGCACGGGCTTGCGGCCGTAGCGGTCGGCCAGGTAGCCCGCGATCGGCAGCGTGATCACACCGAGGACCAGCGCCAGCGACGTGGACAGGAACGCGACGGTGGACGACTGCCCGCCGGCCTTCTGCAGGTAGGTGGCCGCGTACACCGAGGCGATGTAGTAGCCGCCGGTGATGAGCGCGCCGAGGAAGATGATCTTCACGAGCGAGGCGCCGGAGCTGGTGAGCAGCTCCTTGACCGGGACCTTCGCGGTCTCGCCCTTGTCCTCGAGCTCCTTGAACTGCGGGGTGTCCTCCATGTGGTTCCGGATCCAGATGCCGACCACACCGATGACGACACTGAGCAGGAACGGAATTCGCCACGCCCACGACATGATCTGGTCGTGGGTGAACACCGAGGTGAGCGCCAGCGCGGTCAGCGACGCCACGAGGGAGCCGATGTAGGTGCCGGAGTTGACCATCGAGGTCTGGAAGGCGCGCCACTTGGCCGGAGCCGACTCCGACACGAAGGCGTTGGCGCCGCCCAGCTCGCCGCCGGCCGCGAAGCCCTGGAGGCAGCGGGCCAGCACCAGGATCGCCGTCGCCCACACGCCGAGCGTGACGTAGGTGGGCATCATGCCCATCGCCGCGGTAGCGACGACCATCAGCAGGATGGTCCAGGAGAGGGCGTTCTTGCGGCCGTACTTGTCGCCGATGTGGCCGAAGAAGATGCCACCCGGCACCCGCAGGAAGAAGGCGACGGCGAACGTCGCGAACGTACCGAGCAGCGCGGCGGTGTCGTTCTCCGAGACGAAGAACAGCGACGCGATGATCGTGGCCATGTAGCCGTAGATGCCGAAGTCGTAGTACTCGACGACGGTGCCGACGATGGCCGCCCGAACCACCTTGACGGTGGACTGCTTCTGCTCGGCCGGCGCGGGATCCGGCCCGCGGGCGGGCTCGGAGTTACGAACCGCGGGCTCCACAATGTCGTTCATTGCCATGGATGGTCCTTTGTAAGTGTTCGGTGTGCAACACGCTCGGTGTCAGATTCCTGCAGTTGTCATTGCCGCCGACGTCGCTGTCGACTCGCCGCGGGCGGTGCGCGCGGCGCTCAATCCGGCGATCCGGCCCATCGTGAGGGCGTTCGCCACGGCGTTGCCGCCGCCTACGTACCGGAGACCGAGGATTCCGGCCCCGGCCTCTCCGGCCGCGAACAGTCCGTCGACCGGACGACCGGTCTGATCCAGAACTGCTGCATTGCTGTCGATCTCGACACCCGCATGGGTGCAGACGAGTTCCGCGGGGAGCAACCGCGCGGCGTAGAACGGACCCTCGTCGATCGGGTCCGGGTTGGCGGTGGAACCCTTGTTCGCGAGGGTGCGGTGACGCAGGAAGTCGTCGTCCGCACCGTTCGGGAGTTGTTCGTTCCACCGCGCGACAGCCGCCTCGAGCGCGCCGGCCGGTACGTCCATGACCCCGGCCAGCTCCGCGAGGGAGTCGGCTCGGAGTGTCCGTCCGGAGTCGACCTCTTCGAGAATCCGCTCCGGAGCCCAATCAGCATATCCGGCAGGAAGATTCAAGCGAGCCTTTTCGTCGAACACGACCCAGGCGCCGCCCTCCTGCGCGTCGATGATCCCGGTCGAGACGGCGTACGACGCGTCCTCGTCCATGAAGCGCCGGCCGTCACCGTTGACGTAGATCCGCGACTTCGGCGGGAAACCCGACTGCCAGTGGTGGTAGCGCTGGAAGTACGCCGTCGGCAGCATGAGGCCCCAGCCCTCGCCCGTGACCGCGGCGCCGACCTGCTCGCCGAACTTGAGGTGATCGCCCTGACTGCCCGGCGCGGCCACCACGAAGAGGGAGTCCCCGCCCCGGTTCGCGAACGGGTACAGCCGGTCGACGAGGTCCTTGTTCTGCGCGAATCCACCGCTCGCGATCACGACCGCGGATGCGCGGACCTCGATGTCGTCGGCCACGACACCGACCACGGAACCGTCCTCGACGACCAGCGCCTGGACGCGGGTGTTCATGACCACCTCGACGCCCCGCTCGCGGCGGGCCTTGTCGAGCACCTGGACCAGCCCGTAGCCCTGGTCCTTGGGCACGTGCCCGCGCCAGACGTCCTCGACACCCGCCTGGCACAGGCCCGGCATGTGCGCGTTGGCCGACTCCCGGGCGGGGATCTCGACACCCAGACCGATGAGCCATTCGAGCGTCGGCCCGGCGTTCTCGCAGAACGCGCGGACCAGGCCCGGCTTGAGGATCCAGTGGTTGAGGTCCATGTAGTGCTGGAAGAACTTCTCGGCGGTGTCCTCGATGCCGAGGCCGCGCTGGACGCTGGTCCCGGCAGCCGTGAACAGCCCCGCCGACAGCTGCGTCGAGCCACCCAGTTCGGTCTGCGACTCGAACAGCAGCACCGACGCGCCCTGCTCCGCCGCGGACACCGCCGCCGCGAGTCCGGCTCCGCCGCCGCCGATGACGACAACGTCCCAGTTGTCTTCACTCATGAGAGGACACCTCCCGTCTCGGCGAGGATGCGGTGGTAGAGCCCGTTGGACACCAGGCCGCCGTCCACCGTCACCTCACTTCCGTTCATGTACGTGGACCGGTCGGACAGCAGGAACAACACCGCGTTCGTGATCTCGTCGACGGTGCCCATGCGTCCGGCCGGGATGCTGTCCAGCGACGCCTGGACGAAGGCGTCCGCTCCCCCGACGAGAGCGGTGCCGACCAGGCCGGGGTGCACCGAGTTCACCCGGATCCCCCACTTCGCGAACTGTCCGGCCGCCGACTTCGACAGGCCCGTCAGGCCCCACTTGCTCGACGCGTACGCCGGCGAGAAGTACCCGACCTGGCCGGAGATCGACGAGATGTTCACGATCGATCCGCCCCCGCTCTCCCTCATCAACGGAGCGGCGGCCTTCATCCCGTAGAACGGTCCGAACAGATTGATCCGCATGGTCAACTCCCAGACGTCGTCCGGGGTGTCCATGAACTCGCGTCGGCGGCTGATCCCGGCGTTGTTGACCAGGCCACCGAGTTCGCCTTTGGTGGAACGGATCTCGTCGATCACGCGAGTCCACGCGGCCGGGTCGGCGACGTCGAGTTCGTGCGCCGACGCGCTGCCCCCGGCATCCCGGATCTCAGCGAGCACGGCGGACGTGTCCGCGACGTCGGCGACGCATACGTGCACGCCGCGTTCGGCGAGCGCCTTCGCGTGGTTGGCGCCCATTCCGGCGGCGCCGCCGGTGACGAGGACGACGCCCGGGTAAGCGATCGACTCAGACATGGCGCGACCCACCGTCGACGGCGATGGAGTGGCCGGTGACGTAGCGGGCGCTGTCCGAGAGCAGGAACAGCAGCGGTCCGAAGACCTCCTCCGGCGAGCCGAGGCGGTGCAGCGGAACGACGTTCAGCGCGTGCTCGAGCGCGGCCGGATCCTCGCGGACCCAGCGGGTCATCTCGGTGTCGATGTAGCCGGGAGCGATCGCGTTGACGCGAATACCCTTGTCGCCCAGTTCCACCGCGAGCGACTCGGTGAGGTGCGCGACCGCTGCCTTGGACGTGCAGTAGGCGCCGCGGCCGCGACGGATGCGCGACGCCGACACCGACGACATGTTCACGATCGCGCCGCCGGGCGCCATGTGACGCGCCGCGGCCTGCGACCCGAACAGCACGCCCTCGACGTTGACGTCCAGGACGGCGGCGATCTGCTCCGGCGAGATCTCCTCGACGAGGGCGAACGGGAAGATGCCGGCGTTGTTGATCCAGAAGTCGATGTGGCCGAACTCCTTCAGCGCGGCCTGCGCCAGCGCCTCGTGCTCGTCGGCCTTGGTGACGTCGACGCGGGCGCCGACGACGCGGCCGGGGGTCTCGGCGAGCGAGTCGGCGGCGAGCGAGTCGGCGGCGAGCGAGTCGTTGATCTCCTGCGCGGTGGCCACCATCTGCTCTTCGTTGATGTCGGCGCCGACGACGTTGACGCCGCGGGTCGCGAGACCGGCCGCGAAGGCCGCGCCCATGCCGCGCGCGGCGCCGGTGACGACTGCGACCTTGCCGGCCATCTCCGGGTACAGCGCCGTCATCTGCGACGCGTCGGTGCGGCCGGGGTTCTGGATGCCTGCGGTTTCGGTCATGATCGGGTGTTCCTCCAAAAACAATGTTCTGCAAAAGATTCGGGGCGCTCGCAGCCGAGGCCTCGACGGAAAAGGACGGTCAGGCCGGTCGGTTCTGGTCGTCCCGTCGGACGGTGCGGCGCGCGATGCGCCAGCACCCGTCCTCTCGCACGACGCGGTCGGTGACGGTGGTGAACCGCACGAGACGGGAATCCCCGCCGATCCGTGTCGCGACGATCTGCAGGTAGGCGCGGACCTCGAGTTCGTCGTCTGCGATGCGTCCGACAACGATGTTGGTGAGCACGTGCCGATGCGCTTCGCCCGCCACGGACGCGTTCGTGAAGAACCCGTGCGCGAACTCGGTGAGCGCAGTCGTTCCGACGACCGGGGCCGGGTAGCTGGGCGAGTGGAACTCACCCTCGGCCGTGAAGGTGGCCGCCCACTCGGCCGCGTGCCCCTCGTCGATGAGATGACTCTGACGGCCGTACAGCTGGTGGATCTCCACGAACGCGGCCGCGCCGACGTCGGTGCGGCTCTCGATACCGGTCTCGGTCATGAAACGAACTCCTCGGTCACTCTCCGGTGCCTCCCGATCGGGATTGCACCGCCCCGCCATGTGTGCGATAATCGAACGCATAGTGCGATTAAGAAGAAGAGTAGGTGTCTCGCCTCACACACGTCAAGGGAGGGATCCATGGCATCGGTCGGTTCCGACGAACAAACGAACGAAAGTCCTGGGGGAACGAACGGCGTACAGCTCGATTCGCGGATGTCGAAAACGCTGCACAACGGCCTCGAAATCCTCGAATTGCTGACGCAGCACAAGTACGGGCTGACGATCACCGAGATCGGCGAGGGCATCGGCGTGCACCGGACGGTCGCGGATCGACTGGTACGCACACTCGAGGCGCACCGCCTGTGCCGACGCACCGAGAACAAGCGCATCCTGCTGGGCTCGGGCCTCGTCACGCTCGCGGGTGCGGTGGAGCAGGACCTGCGGGAGCTCGCGCGTCCGATCCTCGAAGAACTCGCAGACACGGTGGAGGCGACGGCGCACCTCGCGGTCCGGGAGGGCGAGGACGCGGTACGCGCGTTGATGGTCATCGAGCCGCGGAACTCGCGCGCCCACGTCGGCTTCAACGCCGGTCAGATCGACCCGATCAACCGCGGGTCAGCCGGGTTGGCGATGCTCGCGGCACTACCGCCGCGGGAGGGGGAACGCCCCGAGGTGACCCGCGCCCGCGAGCGCGGGTTCGCGGTGACGTCCGGGGAGGTGACTCACTCGGTCACGGGTATCTCGGCGGCACTGCCGAACCGTCGCCCCGCCGACCTCGTCAGCATCGGCGTCTCGGTGTTCGACTCGTCCGACGAGCAGAAGCTGGGTGAGGCCGTCATGGCCGCGGCCCGCCGTCTGGGAGCACTCCTACTCCGATGAACAGCGCGGTGCGGGTCAGCGGGAATCCCTGGCCCGCACCGCCGTGTCGGGTTGACTCTGACATCGTGTGAGGCTGCAGACTCGTTCCGTGACCGACCCCTCGAAGCTGATGTCCATCGGCCGCTTTTCCTCGTTGAGCAGGATCAGCGTGCGGATGCTGCGGCACTACGACGCGAGCGGCGTGCTGATTCCCGCCGCGGTCGACGGCGCCAGCGGATATCGCTGGTATTCACCGGAGCAACTGGGTGATGCCGGCCGGATTCGGCAGCTGCGTGACGTCGGGTTCGGCGTGTCCGCCATCGGAGCCCTGCTCGCCGTGTTCGGCACTCCCGCGTACGGCGCTGCGCTGCGATTGCAGCGCCGGACACTCGTGGACGAGGCCGCCTCGGCCCGGCATCGGCTGGCCCTCATCGAGCACATGCTCGACCAAGACGAACTGGAGAACACCATGTCCGACATCGAGGTTCAACTGATCGACATCCCCGCGCAGACACTCGTGACGCTGCGCGGGACGGTGCCCGACTACGCCGCCGAAGGGCAGCTGTGGGGGCGTTTCATGCCCGAGCTCCAGCGGCAGAAGGTCGCGATGACCGGGCCGAGCGGCTGCATCGAACACGACGGCGAATTCCGGGAATCCGACGTCGATGAGTCGGTGTTCGTGGAGACCGCTGCCGGCGTCGAGGTCCAAGCCCCGCTCCTCGCGCTGCACTTCCCGGCTCGCCGCGCGGTGCGCGCGACCGTGACGGGCCCGTTCGCCGAGGCGATCCCGCAGGCACACGAGCGGATCGCGGCCTTCATCAGTGACAACGGTCTACGGATCGCTCGCGCCGACGACGATGTCTCGACCCACCATTTCAACGTCTATCTCAACGACCCCAGCCAGGTGCCCGAATCGGAGGCCGTGACCTCGGTGACCGTCCCGGTCGTCTGACGCGGCTCACCGGGAGCGTTGCGGGTCAGCGGGAAACCCTGGCCCGCAACGCTTAGCCACCAATGGTGACGTCCGCGTTGTCGTCGGCGGGGACGGTGAGCGACGGGTCGGTGGCGGCCGCGATGGCCTCCTCGAACTCGCGCTGCCCCAGCTGCGATCCGAGCACCAGGGCCAGGCGGGCCAGGAAGCCCTCGCGGTCGTTGTCGCGGACCTGGTCGAGGGCGTCGGACAGGCCCATCCACACGTTCTCGCGGCGCAGTTCGGCCGGATCGATCGCCGGTCCGCTGTCGACGGCGGCGCTCGCGCCGGCCGGGGCGTCGCCCAGGCTCAGGTGCCGGGCGACGTCCTCGATGCGTCCGACACCGTCGATGCGGCACAGCAGCAGACCGTCGGGGCGGACCACGAAGACCTCGCCGTCACGAGCGCCGAGCGCGGCGGCGACCCGGCCGTCGGCGTCGGGCACGACCGCGACGGACGCGTCCGACGTGTCCGTTCCGATCAGGATGGCGCGCACCGACTCCGGCGCCAGCGCACCCGCGAGCGTCGCCGTGGCGGCCGCGAGCGCCGCGGCGTCGACTTTCACGCCGAGCACCGCGAAACCGTTGCCGCGCAGCATATTCAGCGACGTCTCGGTGCGGTCGTGCGTGACCACCCGGCGGTCCTCGACCGGATCACCGGCCGCGACACCCGTGGCGTCGGCGGGCGTCGGCCAGGTGAGCGGCGAGATCCGCGCGTCGGTGGCGCTGGACTGGCGCGGGTTGATGAGGTGGCTGAACTCGGGCCGGGTCACCGACAGCGCGAGGATCGCGTCACGGGTCGTCAGGTAGCCGTGGCTGCCGGGCGACATGATGAGCGTGCTCTTGCCGGCGTTCGCGACGTTCTGCCGCCACGCGTCGTGGCGCTCCACCGAGTATGCCTGCAGCAGTTCGGGACCCGCGTTGCCGTGGATCACGGCGGCCAGCTGCCACGCGAGGGTCTCGGCGTCCTCCATGCCCGAGTTCAGGCCGCGGACACCGAAGATCGGCACCAGGTGGGCCGCGTCGCCGGCGAACAGGATGCGTCCGTGGGCGAAGTCCTCGAGCGCGAGGGCGCGGGCGCTGTAGAAGCCGTGCCACTCGAGCGTCCACGGCAGATCGCTGCGCAACCACTCCAGGTGCCGCGTGATGCGGTCCCGGATGCGGTCCTCCTGCGTCTCGACCTCGGCGTCCTCCGACGGGTCGAGCTGGTAGTCGATGCGCCAGATGTCGCGGGGCTGCTTGTGCATGATGATCGTCGAGCCCGGGTTGCTCGGCGGGTCGAACCAGACCATGCGCTCGGCCGGCAGTTCCGACTCCCAGTGGATGTCGGCGATGACGTAGCGGCCGTCGTAGTTGTTGCCCTGCATGCGAATACCCGCGAGCTCACGCATGCGGCTGCGGCCGCCGTCCGCCGCCACGACCCAGCGGGCGCGCAGGTGGCGCTTGCCGGACGCCGTGTCGATCTCGAGGGTGACCTCGTCGTCGGCGCGCAGCACGCCGGCGATGCTCGCGGACCAGTGCAGCGTGATGAGCGGGTTCGCCTCGATCGTGTCGACCATGATCTGCTCGAACTCCGACTGGGAGACGTTGATCATGGGCGGGCGCACGTCGTGCTCGGCGTTGCGCATCTGGAAGTGCAGCACCTGCTGGTCGCGGTAGAAGCTGCGGCCACCGACCCAGGGCAGCACGATCTTCGCGAGCTCGGCGCCGAAGCCGAGGCGCGCGGCGGCCTCGAGGCTGTGCCGCGAGATGCAGATCGCGCGGCTGCCGAACGACACCTGGTCGGCCGCCTCGAGGATCGTGACGGGGATGCCGCGCTGCGCGAGGCCGAGCGCGACGGCCATGCCGACGGGTCCGGCACCGACGATGACGACCGGGAGAGTCTCGTCGCCGGCGGCCATGGACTCGAAGTCCGAGGCCGCGTACTTCTTGGGCTGGTAGTAGGTCGACATGATCAGACCGCTTCCTGCTCGATCGGACGGGAGGACTTGGTACCGGGAACCTTCAACACGAGGATGCTGGCGAGGCTGACCAGGGCGATCAGCACGAAGTAGCCGGTGATCGCGAGCGACGTGTCGAAGCTTGCGTACAGCGCGGTGGCGATGATCGGGGCGAGGCCGCCGCCGAGGATGGCGCCGATCTGGTAGCCGAGGGAGGCACCCGAGTAGCGGATGGCCGGAGGGAACAGCTCCGCGAACAGCGCGGACTGCGGACCGGCACAGCAGCCGAGGACGAAGCCCATCGCGATCATCGCGGCGGCCATGACGGGCAGCACCGCGGTGTCCATGAGCGGGAAGAACACGGCGGCCACGACGACGAGGGCGATCGAGCTGCGGACGTAGACGGTGCGGCGGCCCAGGGTGTCGGACTTCCAGGCGCTGAACGCCATGCCGCCCATCCAGAACGGGCACGATCCGATCAGCAGGAACAGCATCGTGGTCTTGCTGAAGCCGAGTTCCTTCTCGCCGTACTTGAGGACGTAGACCATGTACGCGTAGGCGATGCCGTTGGTGGCGATGAACGTGCCGCCGGCCAGCAGGACCGTCTTCCAGTGCTTGGTGAGGACCTCGACGATCGGCAACTTCTCGGGCTGCTTGTCGTCCCTGGACTCCTGGAACTCGCTACTCTCCTCGAGGCCGAGGCGGATCCACATCGCGACAAGGACGAGGACGGCACTGAGCAGGAACGGGATTCGCCAACCCCACGCCTTGAACGTCTCGTCGCTCATGAACGCGGTGAGCGGCAGGTAGACGAGGTTCGCGACGAGGACGCCCGCCGGCACACCGATCTGCGGGGCGGCACCGTAGAGACCCTTGCGGCCCTCGGGGGCGTTCTCGGTGGCGACGAGCACCGCGCCACCCCACTCGCCGCCCACGCCGAGGCCCTGGATGAAGCGCAGCGTCACCAGCAGGATCGGGGCGAACACTCCGATCGCGTCGTAGTTGGGGAGGACACCGATGCCGATGGTGGCGAAGCCCATGAGCAGCAGCGAGATCACGAGCATCGACTTGCGACCGACCCGGTCACCGAAGTGGCCCATGACGACGCCACCGATGGGGCGCGCGATGAACCCGACGGCGAGGGTCGCGAACGACGCCAGCGTGCCGGCCAGGTCCGAGGAGTTCGGGAAGAACTGGTGACCGAGCACCAGCGCGGCAGCCGTGCCGTAGATGAAGAAGTCGTACCACTCGATCGCGGTGCCGACGAAGCTGCCCAGCGCGGCCTTGCGTGCCTTGCGGTGCAACTCCTGCGGCGGAGCCGCAGCCATGGTTGCCGTCATGGTTCGGGTGCCTTTCAACTCTGGAACCGCGCAGGGAAGAGACCCACCTGCACGCGCGCCGACGAAGCGGCCTGCAGGACATCTTGACCTGGATCACATCGTGTGAAAAGCGCAAGAAAGCGAGGTAGAAGCGCAGGAATCCTGCGGATAGGTCGGCGCGGAGGGTCAGAAGGGAGTGCCGTCGCCGTCCGCCGCGAACTCCACGAACGCCCGCGCCGCGCGACTCAGGAGTGCGTCCTGCGACCACACCAGCAGAATGTCGACCTCGGGCACCGGCGGCTCCACCTCGGGACGCACGACGACGCCGAGCCCCTCGTAGGTGACGTCGAGCTGGGGGCGCTGGATCAGCAGGGTCCAGCCGAAGCCGCGGCCCACGAGCGCGCGGGCCGTCTCGAAGTTCTTGGGGCGGAATCGGATCTGCGGGGTGAACCCGGCCCGGCTGCACATCTGCAGGGCGTGGAACGAGCTCGGCGGCGCGTCGAGCAGCACCATCGGTTCGTCCGCGAGTTCGGCCAGCTCGATGACGGGGGCGTCGGCCAGCCGGTGCTCGGCGGGCAGCAGGATCGCCGGCTGGCGGGTGTCCATCCGGGTCCGCCGCAGCTCGGGCGACAGGTCGAGGTCGTAGACGATCGCGAGGTCCAGTTCGCCCGACATCAGGCGTTGCTCGAGCCGGTCCTGGGTGTCCTCGACGAAGTCCACCGTCACCTGCGGGTGCAGCTGGTTGAACTCGTAGAGCAGCCGGGGCAGCAGCGTCGGGCCCAGGGACGAGTAGCAGCCGATCGCGAGCGGACCGGTGAGGACGCCCGCGGCGCCGGACGCCTCCGCGGCCAGGTCCCCGGCCTGCTCGAGCAGGGCCTTCGCCCGCGTCAGCACCCGCTCGCCCGTCGGCGTCAGCTGGACGCCGTGCGCGCGGCGGCGCACGCACAGCTGGGACTTGAGCCCGCGTTCCAGTTCGGTGATCGCGAGCGAGACCGCGGACTGGGACACGTGCAGTCGGTCGGCTGCGGCGCGGATGGTGCCGGTCTCGGCGACGGCCACGAATACGAACAGTTGGCGCATTGTGTACGTCGGGGGCCTTGCCGAGCTGACCATCGTTACCTCCGCATCGATTCTGGCACGGGTTCCGCAAACCCGGATCGAGGGGAATACTCGCCAGTAGCTTTGTGGATAGGTTCTTCGATCGCTCTCGTCGAGGAGGCGGATCATGGTTGCACCTACCGAGGTGACGGAAGAACAGGCGCGAGCTGTCGCCGAGGAAGCACGCGAGGAGGGCTGGGAAAAGCCGTCCTTCGCCAAGGAGTTGTTCCTCGGCCGGTTCCAGCTCGACCTGGTACACCCCTTTCCCAGGCCTGCGCCCGCGGAGGAGGAGCGGACGAAGGCGTTCATCGCCCAGCTGGAGGAGTACTGCCGCGGTCTCGACGGGTCGGTGATCGAGCGGGACGCCCGCATCCCCGACGAGTACGTCGCGGGCCTGGCCGAACTCGGCTGCTTCGGGCTCAAGGTGCCCACCGAGTACGGCGGGCTCGGCCTGTCCCAGGTCGCCTACAACCGCGCCCTGATGGTGGCGTCCTCCGTGCACCCGAGCGTGGGCGCGCTGCTGTCGGCGCACCAGTCCATCGGCGTGCCGGAGCCGCTGAAGCTGGCCGGCACCCCCGCGCAGAAGCAGGCCTTCCTGCCGCGCTGCGCGAAGGGCGCCGTCTCGGCGTTTCTGCTGACCGAACCGGATGTCGGCTCGGATCCGGCCCGGATGGCCTCGACCGCCACTCCGGTCGACGGCGGCGCCGCCTACCTGCTCGACGGCGTCAAACTGTGGACCACCAACGGTGTGGTGGCGGAACTTCTCGTGGTGATGGCGCGCGTCCCGCGGAGCGAGGGTCATCGCGGCGGGATCAGCGCCTTCGTGGTCGAGGCCGACTCCCCCGGCATCACCGTCGAACGCCGCAACGCCTTCATGGGTCTGCGGGGAATCGAGAACGGCGTCACCCGACTGCACCGGGTGCGGGTCCCGGCCGAGAATCTGATCGGACGCGAAGGAGACGGCCTGAAGATCGCGTTGACCACCTTGAACACCGGCCGACTGGCGCTGCCCGCGATGTGCGCCGCGGCCGGCAAGTGGTCACTCAAGATCGCCCGCGAGTGGTCCGCCGAGCGGGTGCAGTGGGGCAGGCCGATCGGCGAACACGGCGAGGTTGCCGCGAAGATCTCGTTCATCGCTGCCACCACGTTCGCGCTGGAGGCAGTGCTGGATCTGTCCGGTCAGATGGCCGACGAGGGCCGCAACGACATCCGCATCGAGGCCGCGCTCGCCAAGCTGTGGGCGAGCGAGATGGCGTGCCAGATCGCCGACGAACTCATCCAGATCCGCGGCGGGCGCGGCTACGAGACGGCCGCGTCGCTGGCCGCCCGCGGTGAGCGCGCGGTGCCGGCCGAACAACTGCTGCGAGACCTGCGAATCAATCGGATCTTCGAGGGGTCGAGCGAGATCATGCGACTGCTCATCGCCCGCGAAGCCGTCGACGCGCACCTGACCGCAGCCGGCGATCTGGCCGACCCCAAGGCCGACATGCAGCACAAGGCCAAGGCCGCGCTGGGGGCCAGCGGCTTCTACGCCAAGTGGCTGCCGCACCTGGTCTCCGGCAAGGGGCAACTGCCCAACTCCTACGGTGAATTCGGTTCACTGGCAACACATCTGCGGTTCATCGAGCGAAACGCCCGGAAGCTCGCGCGATCCACGTTCTACGGCATGGCGCGCTGGCAGGCCGGGATGGAGAAGCACCAGTCCTTCCTCGGCCGCATCGTCGACATCGGCGCGGAACTGTTCGCCATGTCGGCGGCCTGCGTGCGCGCCGAGATGGAACGCACCGAGGATCCCGCCCGGGGCGCGACCGCCACCGACCTGGCCGACGCGTTCTGCCGGCAGTCCCGGCTGCGCGTCGAGCGACTGTTCGCCGCGCTGTGGGAGAACACCGACGAGACCGACCACCGCATCGCTCGCAAGGTGCTCGGCGGTGAGTACACCTGGCTGGAGACCGGGGTGCTCGATCAGACCGAGGGCACCGGGCCCTGGATCGCGCCCTGGGCGCCGGGACCCTCGGCCGAGGAGAACGTGGCCCGCCGCTACCCGGCCGCGACACCCGCCGACGCGGCGGAGGAGCCGACCGCCTAGACGGTCGGCGCCGTCACGGGATCGAGCATGTGCTCGGGCTTGGGCAGCAGGAGCGGGGTGGCCAGCAGCAGCACGCCGGAGACGGTGATCGCGGCGAGCGGGTCGGTGAGCGTAGCGAGGATGCCCCAGACCACCACGAGGGCAGCTTGGAGGAGTTTGCTGCTGACACTCCATGCGGTGAGGACTCGTGCGGCGTGATCGGCGGGAGTGCGTTGCAGGCGTTCCGTCGCGCTGATCGGGTTGAAGATGCCCATGCAGGTGATCAGCAGGCCCTCGACGACGATCACCGTGAGGAGTCCTGCGATGCCGGGTTGGATGAAGGCGAGGCCGAGCGGGAAGATCGAGCGCAGCCAGCCGGAGACGGTCATGACTCGGTGACGGCCGTAGCGGGCGACGAGGCGCGCGGAGAGACGGGCACCCGCGAAGCCGCCGAGCGCCGGGACGCCGAACGCGAGACCGTATTGCCAGGCCGGGAAGTGGTATTCGCCCAGCAGGAGGACGGCCAGGAGCGGGACGGTGGCCGTGATCAGGCCGGCGACCAGGATCGAGTTGAGGAACAGGCGCCGTAGTGCGCGGTCGTGAAGGATCAACAGCCAGCCGCCCAGGAGGTCGGTGACGCGCAATCCGGTGGCCGTGTCCCGGGGAGCCGCGACGTCGTCGCCACGGATGCGGAGGACCCCGAGCGCAGACAGCAGAAAGCTGACGGCGTCGGCGGCGACGGTGACGACCGGGCCGAGAAGCCCGACGAGTGCGCCGCCGAGGGGCGGCCCCACCGCGGTCGCCACCCAGCTCGTGCCTTCGAATCTTCCGTTCGCGACAAGGAGCTGGTCGCCCCGGACGAGGTGTTTCAGGTACGCGCCGGACGCGGCGGTGAAGGCGATGCCCGCGGTTCCGGAGACGACCGATACGACCAGCAGTTGGCCGTAGGTCAGCAAGCCGACGAAGTACGCGATCGGAACGCTCGCCATCGCGAGGAACCGGCCCAGGTCCATGGCGATCATCACCGGTCGTTTGGCCCGGTGTTCGATCCAGGGCCCGAGCGGGACTGCCACGATCGCCGCGACGGTCAGCCCGGCCGCGTCGAGCAGCGAGACGGCGAAGGCCGATGAGTGCAGCACGTGCACCGCGATGAGGGGGAACGCACCGAAGGCGATCCACGTGCCGTAGGCACTGACGGCGTAGGCCGACCACAGCCGGTCGAGGCTGCGTCCCGATTGCACGCGCATGCGACTCCTCTGCCACAACCGATGTTTGGGGGGACCGGAATCACATCAGCCGCATCGGTGCAGGATCAAACAACTGGCCGCCGGAGAGCCACAACGATCGGTTGGGCACTTGTAGGCTGGGCCGGTGGATACCGAGGCAGTGCGATCCTTCGTCCGCGCGGCCGAGCTCGGACAGCTCCAACACGCGGCCGGCGAGTTGGGCGTGACGCAACAGGCCGTCTCGAAGCGGATCGCGACCCTCGAGCGCGAGCTCGAGGTCCGCCTGTTCACCCGTACCGCCCGCGGGGTCGAGCTGACGCTCGACGGCCAGGCGTTCCTTCCCCACGCACGAAGCATCGTCACGGGTGTCGATCGCGCCGTCGCCGCGGTGCGGCCGGGCTCGCGGGCCCTGCGGATCGACGTCCTCGGCTTGCGGACCGCGCAAGCCGTTGTCCTACACGACTATTGGCGGGCGCATTCCGAAATCGACCTCGACGTGGTGACCCTCAAGGTCAACGACCCGCGGGCGGCGGTCGCCGCCGTCGAGGCGGGCGAGATCGACGCATCGTTCCGCACGGTCACCGATCCGGCAACGCTGCCGGGCGCCGTGCACATGATCCACGCGTTCGACTCGCCGCTGGAACTCCTCGTCGGCCCGAGACATCCCCTCGCCTCCGCGCGGACGCTGACACCACCGCAGCTGCGCCGGCATCGGATCTGGGTGCCGGGTATCGCGCCCCGCAGCGAATGGGCGGAGTTCTACGATCAGCTCAGCGCCGCCTTCGATCTCCGCATCGATGCCGCGGGCCCGAACTTCGGCAACGAGGTGCTGTTCGACACGCTCGCGGACTCCCCGGACGTAGCCACCCTGGTCGGCGCGCGCGATCGCTACATCTGGCCGACGAACTACGACCTGCGCCGGATCCCGATCGCCAACCCCACGCTCGCTTACCCGATCTCGCTCATCCTGCCCAGAACGAATCCGCACCCCGGACTGCGCGGAATCGTCGACCACTTCCGCGGCCTGGCCCCTGTCCCCGAGCCGACGTGGCTCCCGTCCTGGGCGGTTCACCCGAGTCGCCGCGACGGGGACATCGCCCGCGGCACTGCCGTCACCTAGGCGGTGTCGGTGCCGTCACGCACACTGGTCGGCGTGAGAACGGTGCTGGTACCCGACAGCGACGGTGCCACGCTGGTCCGGACCGACGAGTCCGGCACGGTGCTCGGCGAGCCGCGACGCGTGTCCGACGTCGCCGCCACGGTCCGCGAGATCGAGGCGGCCGAGCACCCGCGCTGGGTGTTCGAGGACACCGCCCGGGTCAGTCCGCCGCTGCTGGCGGACGGTGTCCGGGTGCGGCGGTGCCACGATCTGCGGCTCACCGGCGCGCTGCTCGACATGCGGGCCGGTCGGGTCACTCCCGCCGCCGATGTCCCCGTCGACGATCGGCCGGGACTGTTCGACGCGGTGCCGACGACCCCGCCCGACGTCGTCGTCGAACGGCACCGGCGGCAACTGGCCGCGGTGGCCGACGATCCGCGGCTGCGACTGCTGGTGGCCGCCGAGTCGGCGGGCGGGCTCGCGGCGGCGGAGATGAGCCACGACGGGTTGCCGTTCTCGACCGCGGCGCATCGCGCGCTGCTCGAGCGTGCGCTCGGTCCGCGCACCCCCGAGCATGTGCCGCCGGTCCGGCTGCGCGAGGTCGCCGACGAGGTGGGGGCGGCGTTCGGGCGGCCGGTCAACCCGGCGTCGCAGCCGGAGGTGGTGGCGGCGTTCGCGCGCGAGGGCATCGAGCTCGGCTCCACCCGCAAGTACCTGCTGCGCGAGGTCGACCACCCGGCCGTCGAACCGCTGCTCCGCTACCGCGACCTGGCGAAGCTGCACAGCACCAACGGCTGGACGTGGCTGGACGCGTGGGTCCGCGGGGACCGGTTCCGGCCGGTGTACGTGCCGGGCGGCGTGGTGTCGGGCCGCTGGGCCAGCCGCGGCGGCGGTGCGCTGCAGATCCCGAAGGCGTTGCGTTCGAGCGTGATCGCCGACCCCGGGCACACGTTCGTGATCGCCGACGCCGGCCAGCTCGAGCCGCGCATCCTCGCGGCGATGTCCGCCGATCCGCGCATGGTGGCCGCTGCCGGCGCCGACGACCTCTACTCCCCCGTCGCGGCGGAGGCGTTCGGCGGTGATCGCGCGCAGGCCAAGGTCGCGATCCTCGGTGTCCTCTACGGCGCCACCGCCGGTGATGCCCGCGCGCTACTGACCATGCTGCGCAAGCGTTTTCCGGTGGCGGTGCAGTTCGTCGAGGACGCCGCCCGGGCCGGCGAGCGCGGCGAGGTGGTGCACTCGTGGCTCGGCCGGGCCTGCCCACCGCCGTCGGACTCCTGGTGGTCGAACGGGGACGCGCACGCCCGCGGCCGGTTCACGCGCAACTTCGTCGTGCAGGCGACGGCGTCCGAGTGGGCGCTGTGCCTGCTCGCGGATCTGCGGCGCCGACTGGCCGATTCACCCGACGACGGCGAACTGGTGTTCTTCCAGCACGACGAGGTGGTGGTGCACACCCGCCGCCCCGACGCCGCGGCCGCGCACGTCCTCGCCGCCGCCGATGCGGCGACGCGACTCCTGTTCGGCGACACCGCCGTCCGGTTCCCGATGGATGTCGGGGTCCGGGAGTGCTACGCGGAGCCGGAGGAATAGCGGGGCGAGAGTCGCAACGCCGCGATCCGTCGGCCGTCCAGTTCGCTGACCGTCAGCCGGAACCCGTCCACGTCCACGCCGTCCCCCACCCGCGGCAGGCGCTGCAGCCGGTGCAGCACGTAGCCCGCGACGGTTTCGTACGGACCCACCGGAACCGTTGCCCCGGTTTCCTTCTCGAAGTCCTCGACCAGGAGCAATCCGTCCATCTCCCGACCCGCGTCGGGAGCGGCGGGCGCGGACCTCGGTAGCGGGTCGAACTCGTCACCGATCTCGCCGACCACCTCCTCGACGATGTCCTCGAGGGTCGCGATACCGGCCGTGCCCCCGTACTCGTCGACGACGAGGAGGATCTGCTCGTTGCCGCGGCGCATCAGCGACAGGGCGGCGAGCGCGGGCTTGGACCCGGGCAACCGCAGGATCGTCCGACACAGCTGACCGACGGCGGGCGTCCGGTCGAGATCGGCGAGCAGGAGATCCCGAACGTGGACGAACCCCACGATGTCGTCGAGCGAGGTTCCCACGACCGGGTACCGGCTGTGGCCCAGCGCCAGGGCCTCGCCGCGCGCCTTGCGAACCGGGAGGTCCGCGGCGAGGAAATCGACCTCGGTCCGCGGGCGCATCACCTCGGTCAGCGTCCGCTGCCCCACGTCGAACACCTCGGAGAGTACGCGGCGTTCCTCGTCGGCGATGCCGGCGTGCCCGAGGACCAGCTCGCGCAGTTCCCCGGACGTGATCTCCTCGCTCTTGCGGGAGGGGTCCCCGCCGAGGATGCGGACGAGCACGTTGGTCGAGACCGACAGGAACCAGATTACCGGACGGACGACGGTCGCGAATCGGTCCAGCGGGGGTGCCGTCACCAGCGCGACGCCGGTGGCGTTCTGCAACGCAATACGTTTCGGAACGAGCTCCCCGAGCACCAGCGACAGGTACGCGATCACCAGAGTCGTACCGATGAGCGCCACGGCGTCCGCCGCGCCGACCGACAGACCCCAGTCCTCCAGCGTCGGAGCGAAACTCGGCGCGAGTGTCGACGCGCCGAACGCGGCGGAGAAGAATCCGGCCACGGTGACGCCGATCTGGACCGAGGAGAGGAAGCGATTCGGGTTCCGGGCCAGGGCGGCCGCCCGTGTGCCGCGGTGGCCGCGCTGTGCGAGCGCTCGGATCTGACCCTCGCGCAGCGACACGAGCGCCATCTCGGTCGCGGCGAACACGCCGCCCACCACGACGAACACCAGCACGAGAACGGCGTCGAGCAGCGTGCCGCCGTTCACGGCCGATACCGCCGATCGGTTGGTCGGTGGCGGTCCATCGTCCTCTCACCTCGCCGG
This sequence comes from Prescottella soli, assembly GCF_040024445.1. Lineage (NCBI taxonomy): Bacteria > Bacillati > Actinomycetota > Actinomycetes > Mycobacteriales > Nocardiaceae > Rhodococcus > Rhodococcus (subgen. Prescottella) soli. The sequence continues at coordinate 3,295,715 of NZ_CP157276.1, read as the reverse complement.
GACGCAACCACACCCTCACCTCGAGACTATCCCCGATCACCGCGCCGCGTTCCCTCCCCGGGGCCACCCGACCGCCGTATCGTCGGGACCGAGGCTCCATCGGGCGGACCGGACACGGCCCCAACGACATCGGAGGAGAATCATGAGGCTTGCCGGAAAGGTCGCGATCGTCACCGGTGGTGCGGGCGGGATCGGACCGCGCTGACATGACCGGCCCGCGATCGACGCCGCCCCAGCCGATGCTGGCCACCCTGGGCCGACCACCGGCCGGCGAGGGGTGGGCGTTCGAGATGAAGTGGGACGGTCAGCGCATCATCGCGTCGGTCGCGGGCGGCGTGTGCCGGCTCTTCAGCCGCAACGGGATCGAGGCCACCGGCGCCTATCCGGAGCTCGTCGATCCCCTCGTCCGGCTGCTCGCCGGGCGCGCGGCGGTCCTCGACGGCGAGGTGGTGGCGCTCGACGCCGACGGGCGCCCCTCGTTCTCCCGCCTGCAGCATCGGATGCACGTGCTGCGGCCGACCGCCGCACTGCGCCGCACCACGCCGGTCACCTACTACGTGTTCGACGTTCTTGCGCTCGAGGGTGATTCGACGACGTCCCGGGGATACCTGCGGCGACGGGAGCTGCTCGACGGACTCGGACTGGACGCGCCGGAGGTGCGCGTGCCACCGCACTGGGTGGACGGCGACGGCGGCCGGATGCTCGACCTGGCGCGGGAGCATCGCCTGGAAGGAATCGTCGCCAAGCGCGTCGACTCGATCTACCGGCCGGGCATCCGCTCCCCCGACTGGGTCAAGACGCCGCTCCGGAGCAACACCGAGGTGATCGTCGTCGGATGGGTGCCGGGAACGGGATCGGCCCGCGGGGGTGTCGGGTCTCTGCTTCTCGCGGCCCGCGACGACGACGCCCGGCTCGTCTACATCGGGCACGTCGGCACGGGATTCACCGGCGCGACCCGGCGGGCGCTCCTCGAGAAGCTGGAACCTCTCGAACGGCCGACCAGTCCGCTGGACGCCGCTCCGCCCGCGCGGGAATCGCGTGACGCCCGGTGGGTGGAGCCGCTTCTCGTCGGCGACGTCGAATATCGCGAGTACGTCGGCGGGAGCCTGCGGCATCCCAGTTGGAAGGGTCTGCGTGACGACAAGTCGCCGGACGAAGTGGACCTGCCGGGTCGGCACTGATCGCCTTACCCCAGCGGCCGTCGCGTGTTGTACTGGTCTGCATTGGTTGCCCACCACGACTTCGTACAGGAGCACCAATGACACGAGTGGAGTCCACGGACGGAACCCCGCCGGGCACGGTCGACCGGGTCACCCGCGGCTGGCCGGTGTTCACCGTCGTCACGCTGGCGATCGTCGTGTTCTTCCTCGGCGGACTCGGTGGTTCGTTCCAGAGCAAGCTCACCGACATCCAGAAGAACGACAACGCGTCCTACCTGTCGTCGTCGGCGGAATCGACGATCGTCGCGAACGAGACCGCGAAGTTCGTGAACCTGCAGACGATTCCGGGCGCGGTCGTGTTCCACCGCGACGGCGGTCTGACGGACGCGGACAAGGCGGCGATCGACCGCGCGCGCGTCTCGATGGCATCGGTCGAGGGCGTCGACGCGTCCAGCGTCACCCCCACCCAGTACTCGGCCGACGGCACGACCGCGTCGGTGTTCGTGCCGTTGATCGCCCAGCAGGACGAGACCACCGCCACCGGCCCCGAGCTCGCGGCCGCCGAACAGAACGTTCTCGACGCCGCCCAGAACGCCGTGAGCCCGGATCTCCAGGTGCTTCCGGCGGGCCCGGGCGGCCTGCTGGTCGCGTTCATCGACGCATTCGAAGGCCTCGACTCCACCCTGATCGCGGTGGCGCTGCTCGTGGTGGTCCTGATCCTGCTGGTCGTGTACCGGTCGCCGGTGCTGTGGTTCTTCCCGCTGTTCTCGGCGCTGCTGGCGCTGGGGCTGTCGTCGATGATCATCTACCTGCTCGCCGACCACGACATCCTCACGCTCACCGGGCAGAGCCAGGGCATCCTGTTCGTCCTCGTGATCGGCGCCGGCACCGACTACGCGCTGCTGCTGATCTCCCGCTACCGCGAGGAACTGCACTTCCACGACAACCGCTTCGACGCGATGATCAAGGCCTGGAAGGAATCCGCGCCCGCCATCACCGCGTCCGCGGTGACCGTCGTCCTCGGTCTGCTGTGTCTGGGCTTCTCGGAGTTGAACTCGAACAAGAGCCTCGGCCCGGTCGCCGCGATCGGGATCGCGTGCACCTACCTGGTGATGATGACGTTCCTGCCCGTCGCGCTGTCGGCCGTCGGGCGCTGGGTGTTCTGGCCCCGCAAGCCCCAGGTCGACGGTGCGACAGACATTGCGACACACGGGCTGTGGGGGCGGATCGCCGACGTCGTCGGGCGGCGCGACCGTCCCGCGTGGATCGGGGCCACCGCCCTGCTGGTGGTGCTGTTCGCGGTCGGCATCGGCAGCCTGCAGACCGGTGGGCTGACCGCGACCGAGAACTTCACCAACGAGCCGGAGGCGATCCGCGGCCAGGCGCTGTACGACGCCAACTTCGACCAGGGCGCCGGGGCGCCGGCCGTCATCACCGCGAACGCGTCGAGCACCGACGCGGTCATCAAGGCGACGAGCGGTGTCGAGGGCGTGCGCCAGGGCCCGGGATCGGTGTGCGTGCAGGTCGACATCGCGAAGGTCAAGGCGTTGCTGCAGAACTCCGGCGGCGCCGCTACTGCGCAGCAGTTGCCGCCGGGCTGCCCGCCCGCGCTGCTGAACGTGGCACCGATCGACGGGCGGACGGTGATCAATGCGGCACTTGCCGATTCGTACGATTCGCCCCAAGCGCTGCAGACCGTGGAGCGACTGCGGGACACGCTGCACGCGCTGCCCGGCGCCGACGCCCAGGTCGGCGGCAGCTCCGCCGCGACGCTCGACCTGCACACCGCGTCGGTGCACGACCGGAACCTGATCATCCCGATCGTCCTCGTCGTGATCTTCGTGGTGCTCGCCGTGTTGCTGCGGTCCCTGCTGACGCCGCTGATCCTGATCGCGACGGTGGTGCTGAGCTTCGCCGCGACGCTGGGGGTGTGCGGCTTCTTCTTCACGCACGTCTTCCATTTCGCGGGCGCGGACCAGGCGTTCCCGTTGTACGCGTTCGTGTTCCTGGTCGCGCTGGGCATCGACTACAACATCTTCCTCATGACCCGCGTGCGGGAGGAGACGCTCACGCACGGCACCCGCACCGGGGTGCTGCGCGGGCTCGCGGTCACCGGCGGGGTGATCACGTCCGCCGGCGTGGTGTTGGCGGGCACGTTCGCGGTGCTGGGCGTGCTCCCGCTCGTGTTCCTCGCGGAGGTGGGCTTCGCGGTCGCGTTCGGTGTCCTGCTCGACACGATCGTCGTCCGCAGCGTCCTGGTGCCGGCCCTCTCGCACGACATCGGCAAGCCGATCTGGTGGCCGTCGAAGCTGGCGCGGGCGCGGGACTGAGCGCTCACCAGTCGGCGTCCGGGGCGCCGACGCGCTTGTGGATCAACATCGTTCGCTCGAAGGTCATCACGACGTCGCCACGCTGATTGCGGCCGGTGGTCTCGACCGTCACGATGCCCTGGGTGGGCCGGCTCCGCGACTCCCGTTTGGCCAGCACCCTCGACTCGGCGTACAGCGTGTCCCCGCCGAACACCGGCGCGGTGGCGCGCACCTTGTCCCAGCCGAGATTCGCGACCACCTTCGCGCTCACGGTGCGGACGCTCATGCCGGTGAGGATCGCGAGCGTGAGGGTCGAATCGACCAGCAGCCTGCCCCACTCGGTGCGCTCCGCGTAGGCCGCGTCGAAGTGGACCGGCTGAGTGTTCATGGTCAGCAACGTCATCCAGATGTTGTCGGTGTCGGTGACGGTCCGGCCCGGACGGTGCTCGAACACGTCCCCGGGCACGAAGTCCTCGTAGTACAGACCGGACGTCTCGCGGTACCGGTGCGGCGCCACCTCGCGGTACGCGGGAAACGGTTCGTCCACGTCGCGCTCCTCTCGGCGAGGCGATCGGTTCAGCGTCGCACATCGGTTGACGGATCGGCTGCGAAGTGGTCGGCTGGTAAGTGATGGATGGCGCGCTCGGTACGCGCCGCCTCATCGTCTCTACCCCACGGACGCCGTGACTCGTAGGGAAGGAATGAGATGTCGAACTACACAACCGACGACTCCGGAATCCCGGTACCGAGCGACCAACATTCGTTGACCGTCGGACCCGACGGGCCGATCCTGCTCCAGGACTACTACCTGATCGAGAAGATGGCCCAGTTCAACCGCGAACGCGTGCCCGAGCGGCAGCCGCACGCCAAGGGCGGCGGCGCGTTCGGCACCTTCGAGGTGACGAACGACGTGAGCGCCTACACCAAGGCCGACCTGTTCCAGCCCGGCAAGAAGGTCGAGATGCTGGCGCGCTTCTCCACGGTGGCGGGCGAGCGGGGCAGCCCGGACACGTGGCGCGACCCGCGCGGCTTCGCCCTGAAGTTCTACACCGAGCAGGGCAATTTCGACTTGGTCGGCAACAACACCCCGATCTTCTTCGTCCGCGATCCGATGAAGTTCCAGGACTTCATCCGGTCCCAGAAGCGGCGGGCCGACAACAATCTGCGCGACAACGACATGCAGTGGGACTTCTGGACGCTCTCCCCGGAGTCGGCACATCAGGTGACGTGGCTGATGGGTGACCGCGGGATCCCCCGCTCGTGGCGGCACATGAACGGGTATTCGAGCCACACCTACATGTGGGTCAACGCGACGGGCGAACGGTTCTGGGTGAAGTACCACTTCAAGACCGATCAGGGCATCGAGTTCCTCACCCAGGAGGAAGGCGACCTGATGGCCGCGACGGACACCGACTATCACATGCGGGATCTGTGGCAGGCCATCGACCGGGGCGACTACCCGACGTGGACGCTGAAGATGCAGATCATGCCGTACGAGGAGGCGAAGACCTACCGGTTCAACCCGTTCGACCTGACGAAGGTGTGGCCGCACGGGGACTACCCGCTGATCGACGTCGGCACCATGAAGCTCGATCGCAATCCCACCGACTACCACTGCGAGATCGAGCAGGCGGCGTTCGAACCGAGCAACTCGGTCCCCGGCACCGGCCCGAGCCCGGACAAGATGCTGCTGGGCCGTTGGTTCTCGTACCCGGACGCCCACCGCTACCGCATCGGCTCCAATTACAAGGAGCTGCCGGTCAATTCGCCGCACGCGGCGCCGCTGGCGTCGTACACCAAGGACGGGCAGCTGCGGCACCACAACCGCGGCGACCCGGTGTACGTGCCGAACTCGAAGGGCGGACCGCACGCCGACGTCGACGTGTCCGGCGAGTCGGCCGGCTGGTTCAGCGACGGCGAGATGGTTCACCAGGCGTACACGCTCCGCAAGGACGACGACGACTGGGGCCAGGCCGGCACGATGGTGCGCAAGGTGCTGGACGACGCGGCCCGTGAGCGACTGGTGTCCAACATCGTCGGGCATCTACTCAAGGGAGTCACCGAACCGGTCCTGGTGCGCGCGTTCGAATACTGGCGCAACGTCGACAAGGACCTGGGCGACCGGGTCGAGGAGGGGGTGCGCGCCGGGCAGGCGTGATGTCCGATTGATCCTGGATCCGTGATAGACAGCTTCCCACGGGAGGCTGTCTGCCACGGGGAGGGACATGGTCGACGACAACGGCGCGGGGACGTCACGCACGGTGGCCGCATGGATGTTCGGTTTGTCCCTCGTGTCCGTCGTCGCAGCCGGCGTTGTGGTGGCGGGTCTCCTCCACAGCCCTGAACCCGAACTCACGACCGCGTTGCCGACCACGACGACGACCGCCGCGGCGCCGGAGGCGCCCGAGTTCACCTACGTCACGCCGTCGGTGACGTATCCGACGCAGATCGCAGGCTGCGACGTCGTCGAACCGCCCGCGCACACCGAATGGTTCGGATTCGTCAGTTTCGACGAGTACGGCTACGACAACCCCGACTACCCGTGGTTCTCCGGCCCCAAGGCCGGCGCCATGTCGCAGTCGCTGCATGCTGCGCTGCCCGCCGGTGTCGAGGTGTCGTTCGCGTCGCCGGGTCAGTCGCTGATGTTCCAGCCGATCACCAGCGACGACGACATGATGACCTCCGACGAGTCCGGTGACGTCGAACACGGTGGCGACACGGACGCATACGGGACGCTGCTGCGCGGCGACACGCGGGGCTCGCTGTCGGTGTCGGTGCGCGCCAGCACCGACCCGCTCCCGCCCTGCGTCGCGGGACAACTCGACGCCCGCCGCGCGCTCGCGGACGGAACCGTCGTCGACGTCCTCGATACCTGGTCCGAAACCAACGGTGTGCGCACGTTATCGCGCAGCGCCCACGCCTTCGTCCCGGACGGCACCCGCGTATCGGCCTACTCCACCGATGCAGGGAACCTCGACGGCAACCAGACGAACAGCGGAACCATCCCGCTGACGATCGACGAACTGGTCTCGATCGTCACCGCACCCGATCTGCGTGTCACGACACCCGTCCCGCCCGGCACCGGCGCACCCCCGGAATCCTGCTACCCGCCGGTCGAGGAGGGCTCGGGTCCCACCATCGACCGCGCCACTGCCCAGCGGCTGGGCGCGGTGCTCGCCGCAGTTCCGCTCGACGGGGTCACGCTCGACCGGCCGCTCGGCGAGCTGTGGCCGACCGAGTACGACGACAGCGCCGTGTGCCAGACGGTCCGGGTCACCACCCCCGGACAGGAGTCGACGCTGGAGATCGCGATCACCGGCGGACAGGACCTACCGGCGTCCGATCCGGTGCCGAGCTATGACGGTCCGATCACGACATACCGGCGGACGCCCGACGGCGCCCTCATCGAACACAGCCAGCACAGCTCCACGGGGGTGAGCATGCGCGGCGGATCGGAGTCGACGTACGAGACGAGACGCATTGTCACGGTCACGCGGCCGTCGGGCACCATGATCCGGGTGGTCTCCGCGGCAGACTCGCCGGCCACACCGCTGTCGTTCGAACAGCTCGACGCCATCGCGCTCACCCCCGGGATCGAGGCGCCGAGGTGAATCGAGGGATCCGCAACCTGCTCCTGGCCGCCACGACGGCCGCCGTGACCGTCGCCGGTGCCGTTGTCGTCGCCGCGCACGCGGGAGGCGACGGCACCCGCAAGATCACCGGCACCGTCGATGCGGCCCCGGGGCTGGGGTGGTCGGTGGACGCGGCCGCGATGTACGGCCGGTCTTTCGCGGAGTTCCGCGACCCGCGTAACGGAAGCGAATATGACTGGGGTGATCCGGGATTCGTCCATGCCAACGACGTTCTGGTGTCGGTGGTCGGTGTCTCCCATGGCGGCATGAGCCTGAAGAGCCCGGCGATGGTCGGCATCGACGCGGCCAGCGGAGAGGTGCGCTGGCAGAGCCCGGCCGACGATCTCGGGGGATGCACGTCGGTTCCCGTCGACGGCCAGCTCGTGTGCTTCACGTCGCCGGCCGCGACCGAACCCGCGCTCGTCGGCTTCGACCTCGGCACGGGCGAGATCACCCGAACACCCACGGACTGGATGGTTTTCGCACTCGCTGCCGTGGACGATCGTTTGTACGTCGCGGAGGGAAACATCGAGGACGACGACGTCCGCCTCCACGCCGGAACTCTTGCCGATCCGGACGGACAGTGGTCGCAGCCCTTCGCGATGGGGTCTGTCTGGGAGGACGACCTGACCAACGCTCTGGACGTGTCGCACGGTCAGGGAGTGCTCACGCTCGGCCCGGATGTCGCCGGATTCGACCTCGACAGCGGACGACCCACCTGGACTGCGCGGTTGGACGGTTGCTCGCGCGCGACCCCGAGCGACGGCGGCGTGGTCGTCCGATTCCGCACCGACTGCGTCGGCCATCGGATCACCGGTTCCGATGCCGTCGATCGCAGCGGACGCACACTCGCCTCCGTCGACAGCGAAGTAGCACAGCCTCTTTCGCTCGACAGACCGGCCGACGATGGGATTCCGCTGCTGCTCGGCGACGGTGCGTACGATCGGCGAACCGGCGCACTGCTGTGGACCAGCCCCGACCTGATCTCCGCTCGTGAAGCCGACGAGTACAACGCGAACACCACCCAGGGCACCGCGGTCGCGGTGGCCGGGGACGTCGCAGTCCTGCGCGACCACGGCACGAAGACGACGACGGGACTCGACCTGCGCACCGGAAGCCGACTGTGGCGCCATGACGACGAATCCCTCGGGACCGTCGATGCCCTGGACGGAAATATCGTGCTGACGCTCGGCGCCGAGGGAATCCGTGCGGTCGACACTAGGAGTGGCGAATCACCCTGGGAAACCCCGTTCCTGGCGATCGACGACGATCCCGACGCCCTCTCCTCGAACGGCATGCTGGCGTCCCCGCAGCCGGGGCGCTACGTCTACGCCTCGGCCCGGACGATGATCGGGTTGCGCCCGCTGCCCCGGTAGGCGCCGGCGCCGCGTGTCCTCACAGGAACGCCTGACTCGCCACAGGTGGAACAGGGCGTACGCCCGCCACGGCCGCCACGGCTCCGATGCCGCGGCGGCCTCGCGCGCGGTCTTCACCCCCCAGCGCCCGGCGCAGCACCAGATCACCCGATGGGTAGGCGTCGCGGTCGCTGAGCACCCTCACCGCGAGATATTCGGCGGTCCACGGGCCGATCCCGGGAAGGCCGAGCAGGCGGGCGTGGAACTCGACCGGGTCGGCGTCGGGACCGAGGTGCAGTCCGTCCGCCGCCGCCTGCGCGAGACAGGGAAGCGGACGTGGGTTGATCGGTGGGACACCGGCCTGGTCTACATCGCCGGCCGCTCGGAAGCGCCCACAATCCACACCACCACCCCTAGGTGTCAAAAACCAAGGGGCCGACCGGATCGAGAGAAAATCGGGGCTGTGAAGCCGAGGTATACATCTGAGAATCAGTCAGCTATATTGCCCCGATGTTGAAAGTGCGCCTCGGCATCCGAGCCCGGATCCTGGCCATCGCATTGGTGCCTAGCCTGGCATTGCTCGGTATCGGTGTAGGAACCGCGGGCTACCTGATTCGTGAGGGTCGACATTCCGAGCAATGGGCGGCCGCGAACCAAGAAGCCGTGAGCCACGCTCGCGATGTGGTTGCCTGGGTGGAACAGGAGCGGATGCTGTCGCTGTGGCAGCTGTCCGGTGAACAGAGCGATCCGGCCGCGCTCGACGCAACACGGAAGAAACTCGACACCGCGTTCGCGGAGCTGGCTCTCTACTCACCAAAGCTGGAGACCCTGTCGAGGGGTGCCATGGGTGCCGACACGGGTGGGTTCGACACCTTGAGCGCTGCCCTGCCCCAGATTCGCGGTCAGATCGACGCAGGACGAATGTCGATCGAGGACACATACGCCATCTACAACCGCATTCTCGATGCGGTTGCGCTCGGCAGCAACCTCATCACCTCCAACGCGCCCAACGCCCAGGTCGGCGTCACACTCCTCAATGCTGTGCGCACCCTCTACGCGGTGGAGGGAATGTCGCGGTCCGCCGCGCTCACCGCTGCTGAACTGAATGGACGGCTCAGCAGCGGTCCACTGCGTAACGACTATCGAAATCTGGTCGGGTCGTATCGGATCGCACTTCCGCAGCTCGCCGCCGACCTGGGCGCTGATCCAGCAGCTGACACGATCCGGGCAGCACTTGCATCTCCCGGCTGGCAGCAGGTGGCCGCGATGGAGGACTACCTCATCAATCCGCCGAAGCCGGACAAATACGGTGACGTCCCGCCACCGCCAATGACCTTCGCCGAGTGGCGTTCCGCGCAGGAACAGCTGTCTGTACCCGTGATCGACGCATGGAAGAGCCTGAACGACCATGCGAACCAGATCGCTGCCGACGAGGGCAAGCGCACGGCGGCGAACTCACTGTGGGCGGGTGCGGCTGTGCTCGCGCTTGCGCTCGTGGCCTTCCTGCTGTCGCTGTGGCTGGCCAACCGGCTGATCGGCCGGCTCAAGCGCCTACGCAAGGAAACGCTGGACCTGGCAGAGGTCGAACTGCCCGAGACCATGCGCAAGCTGGCCGCGGGCGAGCAGATTGATCCCCAGGCTGCGCACCTGGACTTCGGTGACGACGAGATCGGCTCGGTGGCTAAGGCTTTCAACCGCGCACACACGGCCGCCGTGTCTGCCGCCGTCACCGAGGCCCGCACCCGCGAGGGTGTGCGCGCGGTGTTCCTCAACATCGCCCACCGAAGCCAGATGGTGGTGCACCGGCAACTCGAGGTCCTCGACGAGGCGGAACAACGCCAGGAGGATCCCGCCATGCTGGACGCATTCTTCCGACTCGACCACCTGGCGACCCGCGAACGCCGCAACGCCGAGAACCTTGTCATCCTCGGTGGCGGCCAGCCCGGCCGCCAGTGGCGGACTCCGGTGCCGCTGGTCGATCTGGTGCGTAGCGCGATCAGCGAGAGCCTCGACTACACGCGGGTGCACAACCGTCGCATGCCTCAGGTGTTCATCGTCGGCAACGTGGTTGCCGACCTCATCCACCTGCTCGCCGAACTGCTCGACAACGCGACGGCGTTCTCCCCGCCGCAGTCGCGCGTCGAAGTGAGCGGCACCGTGGTCGGCAAGGGGGTCGTGATCGAGATCAGCGATCAGGGCATGGGAATGTCCGCCGAAGAACTCGACCGCGTCAACGAGATGCTGCGCAATCCACCGGATTTCGGAGTCGAAACACTCTCGGAAACGTCACGCCTGGGCTTGTTCATCGTTTCGCAGCTGGGGGTGCGGCACGGAATCAGTGTGCAGCTGAGCGAATCCGAGTACGGCGGCATTCGCGCCATCGTGCTGGTACCGAACTCGGTGGTCGCCGCCGATACGACACCTGTGGTCGGCGATGTACCGGATCGGTTCGCCGACCATCGGCCAGAGGTGCGGACTGCCAGCGCGCTGCCGGATCTCGACTCTGCCGAATCAGCCTCGGCTGCGGTGGGTGTCGCAACGCTGGCACCCGTCACTCCGGCGCCTCCCATCGAACAGCTGGTGCAGCCGGTTGCCCCGGAGCGGGCGTGGTCGCACCTCGACCGCGTCGACAGCGCGCCACAGGCCGAGTACACGGAATATTCCGCTACAACCGCGTGGCACGAGGTGCCGACCCCGGCTGCCGAACGGGCGTCCTCCACCCCGCAACCGTTGCTCGACAACGGCGGTGACGGTCGCCCGAACCTGCCTCGCCGTCGCCGGCAGGCCAGTCTGGCACCGGAGTTGGCGCATGATCCTCAACCCGAGCCCGAGACGGAAGCGCAGCAGCCGCAACGATCGGCGGAGCAAGCGCGAGATCTGATGTCCGCCATCACGTACGGTACCCAGCAGGCTCGACAATCGGCACCCGCGCCCGAGCATCCAATCTGGGACGAAATGAAAGATGATGGAAGGTGAACGTGACGACGTCCAACTCAGGTGATCTGAACTGGCTTCTCGACGATCTGGTCAATCGTCTCGCCGGGGTGCGCTACGCAGTCGTGCTTTCCACCGACGGGCTGCTGCTGGGCCGATCCACGACCATGAGCCGTGAGGACGCCGAGCACTTCGGCGCCATGTCGGCCACTCTGTACGGGCTGGCACGCAGCGCGGGACATCGCTTCCAAGGCGGCAGCGTTCGCCAGGCCGTCATCGAACTCGAGAAGGCGGTGCTGTTCGTGACGGCGGCCGGACGCAACGCATGTATCGCATTGCAGGCCAACGACACCGCAAATCTGGGTATGGTCGCGTACGAAATGAATATGACTGTGCAGCGCGTAGGTAGCTATCTGTCCACCGATCCGCGCCACAGCGCGACAGAGCGTGGAGCATAGACTGCCGTGACAGGTATTGGTCAACCGGTGTTCGACGATGCGGCCGGACCTCTGGTCCGCCCGTACACCCTCACGCGGGGCCGCACGATGGGCGCGGGACACGATCTCGACATGCTCACGCTCGTCGTGACCGTGTCCCCCACTCCGCGGCTGCGGCACATCGAATCGGAGTACGCGGAGATCGTCCAGCTGTGCCGTCTCGCGCAGTCGGTGGCCGAAGTCTCGGCGCACCTGAATCTGCCTCTGGCGGTGACCAAGATCCTGGTCGGCGATCTCATCACCGAGGGAGTACTGAACTTCCGGGCTCCCGCCAGCGCTGACTCCTACAACGACATTGCCGGGATCGGCGACGTGAAAATTCTGCAAGCAGTGCTCGATGGAATCCGAAAGCTGTAGACAACCATGCATGACAATGCGTCCTCAGCCGACCTGGCTGCTTCGGTCAAGATCCTCGTAGCCGGCGGATTCGGAGTCGGTAAGACCACGATGGTGTCCTCCGTCAGCGAGATCGCACCACTACGCACCGAGGAGACGATTTCCGAATTGTCCACCGGCATCGACGATTTGTCGGGCGTAGAAGGTAAGACCACGACCACCGTGGCCCTGGACTTCGGTCGTATCACCATCGATGACAGCCTCGTGCTGTACCTGTTCGGCACGCCTGGACAGGACCGATTCTGGTTCCTTTGGGACGAACTGGTGCGTGGGGCCCTCGGCGCCGTCGTTCTCGCAGATACCCGCCGGCTGGAGAACTCGTTCGCTGCCATCGACTACTTCGAACGGCGCGGAGTCTCGTTCGCGATCGCGGTGAACTGCTTTGACAGCTCCCAGGCCTACACGATTGACGAGGTTCGCGACGCACTCGACCTCGACACCAAAACCCCCATCGTGCTTTGCGACGCGCGTGACCGCGAATCGTGCAAGTCCGTACTGATCACGCTCCTCGAACACCTCATCTACCAAGCCAGCACCGCGGTGGCCTGAACCCACTCGACCCTCACCGAACCGGTGCCGGCGCGCGCCGGGCAGGGGTGATCTACAGGAACGCCTGACTTGCCCACAGGTGGAACAGGGCGTACGCCCGCCACGGCCGCCACGGCTCCGATGCCGCGGCGGCCTCGCGCGCGGTCTTCACCCCCAGCGCCCGGCGCAGCACCAGATCACCCGACGGGTAGGCGTCGCGGTCGCCGAGCACCCGCACCGCGAGATAGTCGGCGGTCCACGGGCCGATCCCGGGAAGGTCGAGCAGGCGGGCGCGGAACTCGACCGGGTCGGCGTCGGGACCGAGGTGCAGTCCGTCCGCCGCCGCCTCCGCGAGCGCCCGCACGGTGCGGGCGCGGGCACCGGTGAGGCCGACGGCCTTCTGGATGACGGGCGGGTCGAGCGCGGCCAGTTTCTCCGGTTCGGGGAAGCTCACGAACCCTTCGAACTCGGTCGGGGTACCGAACGCTGTCACGAAGCGTGATCCGAATGTTCTTGCTGCCGACAGCGACACCTGCTGCCCGAGCACCGTCAGCACGGCTGTCTCGAAGCCGTCGACCGAGCCGAGGATCCGCAGTCCGGGTCTTGCTGCCACGTGCGGCGCCAGCAGTGTGTGGCGCGACAGTGCGGCATCGACGGTCTCGGTGTCGGCGTCGAGATCCAGCCAGCGGCGGACCACCGCTTCGACGTGTGCGACGTCGTCGGGGTGGGACGTCCGGATCGACGCCGTCACGTGATCGGCGCCGTCGAATCGCACGCTCACCACCGACGGCCCGTGCGGGGCCGGGACCACGCGGGTGTGGGTTCCGGTGTCACGGTCGTGGCGCTCGAGTCCGTCGACGGCGTGCGCGGCCAGCGCACCGAGCATGGGTGCAGTGGTGAACGGCGGGCGGAACGGGAGGTGGAGCGCGGCACCGGTCATCGATTGTCCTCCAAGCCCGTGACACGCAGCGTGATGTTGAGCCGCCCCGACGTCAGCCCGCACTCCGGATCCGCGCTGCCCGGAAAGACCTTGGGCACACCGTGATACGCGAATCGGGACGGGCCGCCGAAGACGAACAGATCCCCCGACTCGAGCTCGACGTCCGTGTACGGCTTGCCGCGCGTGTCGGGGTTGCCGAAACGGAACGTGCACGTGTCGCCGATGCTCAGCGACACGACCGGTGCGTCCGCGCGCTCCTCCTGGTCGCGGTGCATGCCCATGCGGGCGGTGTCGTCGTAGAAGTTGATCAGCGCGGCGTCGGGCTCGTACGACGCGGCGGCGTCGAGGTCGCCGTAGGCGTCGGCGACGGCCCGTTTCCCCAACTGCGCCAACCACTCCGGCACGGGAAGCACCCGACCGCCGCCGGCGTCGTCGGCGATGCGGCTGTAGCGGTACGGCTGCCAGTGCCAACCGAGGCAGACGGTCTGCACCGACATCGAGTGTCCCGTCGGCAGTCGGGCGGCGCGCATCGGCACCGGTCCGCGCGCCCACTCGCGGCACGCGTCGACGAGTCGGCGTTGCTCGTCGAGATCGAGCCAGTCGGGGACCAGTACGGCACCGGGGGCGACCGTGCGGCGGGGCCGTGGGATGAGCGCCGACATCTACCGACTCCCCTTCCCCGACACGGCCTTCCACGCGTCGTACTTGTCCCGCAGGCAGACCGCGCACGGCCGGTAGCCGGCCGCGATCGCGGTGTCCTCGCCGGCGAAGAAGACGCGTTGGGTCACGTAGCCGCCGCGGGCGATGGCGCGGGCGGCGCCGGGGCAGTCGAGCGTTCCGTAGATGCGGCCGCGCCGGTGACCGCCGAGAGCGCCGGGAGTGTTGCTCTCGTACGGTTTCCCGTCCCGGCCGATCAGTGTGTACATCCCTCGCTCATTCCGCGTCGTGCAGGACGAGGCCGAGGGTGCGCCGGGTGCCGCTGCGCACCGTGCTGACACCGTGCCGCATCGGCGCCGCGGACCACCCGCGCACCGACTGCACCGGTCGGTCGTTGGTGGTGAAGACGAAGGCGTGGCCCTGCCGCAGCACGGTCGCGGTGCCGCGGGACTGCGCCCGGGCCCGTTGCTCGACGAGCAGGAACTCCCCGCCCTCGTGGTCGACGCCGGGCTGGTCGAGCCCGATGACCACCTGCAGTGGAAACATCAACTCGCCGTACAGGTCCCGATGCAGTGCGTTCCAGTCGCCGGCCCCGTACCGCAGGATCAGCGGGGTGGGCCGCACCTGACCCGCCTCGTGGCACATCGCGAGCCACTCGTCGAGGGTGTCGGGCCACGGCGCCGGGCGGCCGAGTCGCCACGCCCACTCGCGCGCCACCGGCAGCAGTTTCACGTAGAACCGCGCCCGCATCTCGGCGATCGGCGCCGGTAGCGGGTAGGCGAAGTATCGGTACCGGCCGGAGCCGTAGCGGTGGCGCGCCATGTCGACCGTCGACCGGAACCGGCCCTCGTGGTCGTAGAGGTCGGCGAGGGCGCGGCACTCGTCGGGCTCGAGGACCGGACGCGCGCTCTGGGCGCCCCCGAACCGGTCGAGTTCGTCGAGCAGCGCCGGCCACTCGACCGCGTCGACGCGCTCGGTGAGCGTGCTCATGCCGCCTCCAGCGTCAGCAGCGCGCGCTTGGTGTCGGCGCCGCCCGCGTACTGGCCCATGCTGCCGTCGCTGCGCACCACCCGGTGGCACGGCACGAACAGCGGCAGCGGGTTGGTGGCGCAGGCCGTGCCGACGGCCCGAACCGCGCGGGGGCTGCCGGACGCCTCGGCCACCTGCGCGTAGCTGGCGGTGGTGCCGTACGCGATGTCGGGCAGGTGGGTGAGGACCGTGCGGCGGAATCCGCTGGACAGCCGCAGGTCGAGGGGCACCTCGAAGCGGGTGCGCCGGTGCGCGAAGTACTCGTCGAGCTGGCGGGCCGCGACGTCCAGCCGGGCCGGGGCCTCGAGGATGCGCGGGCTCACCTGCGCGGCCAGCGTCGCGAGCACCGCGTCGTGGTCCTCGCGCGGGTAGGCGACCCGGACCAGTCCGGCGTCGGTGGCGGCGAGCAGCAGCCGGCCGACGGGGGTGTCGACGGACCGGTAGGCGATGTCGAGGAGCCCGTCGCGGTTGGCGGCGGCGGCCAGGCGGGCGTGCAGGCGGCTCAGATCCGAGGGATCGATGCTCGGGGTGGGGATGACGCTCATCGGACGGCTCCTTCCTGTGCGAATGGTTCGGTGTCGGCCGGGTAGGTGCGCCGCAGGCGGGCGATGCCGTCGGCGGCGGCGCGGCGGGCCGCGACGGTGCTGTTGCCGAGGATCGCCGAGACCTCCGCGTACGGCAGGCCGGCCAGGTGGTGGTAGACGACGGCGGCCCGCTGCGTGAACGGCAGCTCGGCCAGCGCGTCCCACAGTTCGTGGTCGAACGTGCCGGGCAGATCCCGCGGCGACGCCCGGTCGGGCAGGTCGTCCGTCGGGATCGGCGTCCGCTGCCGGACGCGGTGGACGTCGACGGCCTTGCGGTGCGCGATGGTCACCAGCCACGCCTCGACGTTGGCGCCCGGCGCCAGGTCGGGATAGGCCCGCAGCGCCGCCAGGAACGTCTCGGACCAGGCGTCGTCGGCGTCGACGGGACCGAGCAGCGCGCGGCACACCCGCAGCACCACCGGCCCGTGCTCGGTGACGATCTTCTCGAACGGTTTCAGTCCCACACCGGGTAGACGCTCCGGGGCGCCGGAACGTGAGGTTCGACCCGCGTCAGAACAGTCCATCCTGGATTCCCACGGAGGCGGGGCTTTCCAGATCGAGCAGGAACCGCTTGCGCTCGAGCCCGCCCGCGTAGCCGGTGAGCGAGCCGTCGCTGCCGATGACCCGGTGGCAGGGGACGATGATGCCGATCGGGTTCCGCCCGTTCGCCGCGGCCACGGCGCGGATCGCGGCGGGGTTGCCGAGATGCTCCGCGAGCTGCAGGTACGTCCAGGTCTCGCCGTACGGGATGGTCCGCAGCGCCGCCCACACCCGCTGCTGGAACTCGGTGCCCCGCGGCGCGAGCGGCACCGTGAACTCGGTGCGCGTGCCGGCGAAGTACTCGCCCAGCTGCGCGGTCACCGCGTCGAATCCCTCGCCGACGCGCGGGCCGAACCGGTCGCTGTCGGGCAGGTGACGCTGCGCGTTCATGTACAGCCCGCACAGCCCGTCCGGGTTGCGGACCAGCGTCAGCGGCCCGACGGGCGATTCGACGACGGTGTGTACGGCATCCACGCCCCCGATCCTCCCAGCACCCTCCGACAGCGCGCGCGTCCGGCCGACGCGGCTCCGGAACGGGTGGTCCGTTCAGTGCTGGGGAGTAAGGAACGCGTCGCTGAGCGTGACCATCGACAGGTTCCGTTCACGGATGATGTCGACGAGCTGCCCGTAGACGTGGGTGACGGGCGGATGGTTGGCGTGCCCGATCACGATCGCCTGGGCGACGAAGTACTTGCGCGCGCACTCGAGCAGGTACTGCTCGGTGATCACCCCCGAGTCGGACAGCGAGCCCGCCCACAGGGTCGGCACCGTGTAGCCGTGGTCGGCGGCGATCCTGTCGACCGTCGCGTTCCGATAGCCGTACGGCGGCCGGAAGAAGGGGGTGCCGTCGACACCGAAGGTGTTGCGCAGGAACGTCTTGGTGCTGTCGAACTGGGACGCCGCGGCGGCGGTCGACAGCTTCGTCAGGTCGGGGTGGTCCCACGTGTGGTTGCCGAGCTGGATCTGGCCGCTGTCGACGAGCGGGCGCAGCGCGTCCTTGTGCATGGTCCACGAGTCGTAGACGGCGGTGACGAAGAACGTGAACCGGGCGCCGGTGTCCTTCGCGAACTGGATGTAGGCGGCGACGACGTTGGGGTCGGTGCCGTCGTCGACCGTGAGCGCGAGGTTGTTGCCCGGACCGGGAATGGCGGTGAGGGGGCCGGGAGGGACGGGGACGCGCGACGACGGCGGCGGCGGGCCGGGCAGCAGCGGCTTCTGCGGCTGCGGCGGCGGTGCGGCCGCAGCCGGTGCCGATTGTGGCGTGGCGGATCCGTCGATGGTGCAACCCGCGGTCAGCGATAAGGCGCCCGCCGCCAACATCGCAAGAAACGTTCGTCTGTCCACGCGGCGAAGTGTAGGGTCCGGCTGTCGGCGCTGCTCGGTCACGTGCCACGCCTGGGTGAATTGTCGTGATCCTGCGGGCGAACAGTTTTCGCGATCAGCGGCAGTGTCCGGAATGGCACGATTTCGGACAGCACCACCACCGAAACCGACCGCGCGACCGTCGACGAGTGGTGCAGTTCGATCAGCAGCGCCTGCAGGTCGTCGTGGGATGCGGCCGCCACCCGGCAGAGGACGTCGCCGGCGCCGGTG
Source organism: Prescottella soli (assembly GCF_040024445.1). NCBI lineage: Bacteria > Bacillati > Actinomycetota > Actinomycetes > Mycobacteriales > Nocardiaceae > Rhodococcus > Rhodococcus (subgen. Prescottella) soli. The sequence continues at coordinate 3,277,561 of NZ_CP157276.1, read as the reverse complement.
GTCGCCCACGCCTGCACCACCTCCGGGAACTCCTCGAGTTCCTTCGTCAGCTGCCCCAGCGAACCCTGCGCGATCTCCAGCGTCACGAACGCCTGTACCGGGTATCCGGCTGTGCGCAAATCGATTTCGGGTCCGTATCCGGTGACGATGCCGGCGTCCTCGAGTCGGCGCAGCCGGGCCTGCACCGTGGCCCGCGCGACGCCGGCCCGACGCGACAGCTCGAGCATCCCGATCCGCGGTTCGGCGCGCAGCCGGCCGATCAGGTCGACGTCGAGCGCGTCGAGTCGGTGCCCACCACGGTCCACGACAGTTCCCGCACGGTCAGGGCGTGACGCGGGATCGGGCGATGATCACCGGGCACTGTGCGTGGTAGAGCAGCGACTGGCTGGTGGAGCCGAGCACCGCGGCCTCGAACCCGCCGAGGCCGCGGGTGCCGACCACGATCGACCGCGCGGTGGCGCTGAGCGACACCAAATGTTTCGTCGGGCCGGCCTCGGCGATGACGGTCTCCACCTGCACGGACGGGAACTTCGCACCCCACGTCGCGATCAGGCGGTCGATCCGGCCGCGCGCCTCCTCGTCGGCCTCCTTGCTGCCGCGGCGGCGGCGCGCGTGGATTGCCATCATCTCGGTGTGCCGGATGGACGCCTCCTGCATCGCGGTCCCGACGACGATGTCGGCGCTGTCGGAGTGGTCGACCCCGGCGATGATCGCGCCCCTGGTGGGCGGCTCGGGGCTGCCGTCGGCGCCGCGGACCACCGCGACCGTGCACTTGGCGTGGTGTGCGAGCGACAGCGCCGTGGAGCCGAGCACCATGCGGGCGAAGAATCCGGTGCCGACCGAGCCGACCACCAGCAGGCTCGCGTGTTCGGACAGGTCGACGAACGCCCGGTTGACGCGGCCGCGGAGGAGTTCGACCTCGACGTCGACGGTGTAGTCCTCGACGGTGGCCGCTTCCCGGCCCGCTTTCAGCGAGCTGCGCCCGAACGCCTCTTCTTCTTCGAGGTCGTCGGCGACGAACGGGAAGTCGTTTTCGGTGTCGATGACGTGCACCAGCTTGAGTGGCACCTTGCGTGCGTGTGCCTCGACGGCGGCCCACTTGACCGCGTGGATTGCGGCGTCGGATCCGTCGACGCCCACGATCACCGGCCTGGTCTCGTTCGCTGGTGACATCGTCCACTCCGATCGGCTCGTGTGGTGCGGCACGTTGGGTATCAGACTAGCGGCGAAGGCGCGCGGGCGGCGCGAGCTCGAGCAGGCAGGTTGCGCCGCACGCGGCGGATCCGGTCAGGAGGCGATCTCGTCCGACGGGTCCTGTTTCGTCGCGTCGGCCGCGGCCTCCTCGAGTTCGGCGAGACTCGCGCGAATCAGGCCAAGGTAGTGGTCCGGGTCGGGCATCGTCGCCGAATCGGCGACCACCGTCAGCATCAGGCTGCCGTCCGCGGTCGTCACGACGAAGTGACGCAGACCGTCTCCATCGACAGGCGGTTGGGCCCCGATCACCGCCACCGCCGGTGCGCCGTTGAGCGTGAAGCCCGCGATCGAGAAGGGCATGTTGCTGACCATCGTGTGCTGGTAGCGGGGGCGGCTGAGGTCGTGGGTGTTCTTCTTGCGCGAGTATGCGATCAGCCTCAGCAGGGGTGGCGGCGCTGCCTCGACCACGGCCGCGAGGCGGCGGGACGCGAGGTGGGAGGTGCGGGTCTTCTCCGACTTCGACGACTGGGCGATGCGCGCCAACCGATCGAGTGGGTTCAGGACGTCGGTGTGCATGTCGACGACCATGACCGCCAGACGGTTCGCCGACTCCCATTCCTCCACCTTGCGCATGGATCGCGGCACCATCGCCGCCAGGGACCCCTTGTGCGGTTTACCCTTCTCTGCCAGGTACCGCGCGAGAGCTCCGCCGACGACGGCGAGCAGGGCATCGTTGACGGTGGCCCCCGGAACCACATCTCTGATTCGCCGAATCACACTCGTGGACAGGGTTATCGGCGCCATCGATCCGGATCCGCTCGCCTTGCCGTTGAAGCGGATGGCGGGCTGCTCGCGGAGATACTCGCCCCATTCGCTGGCGGCCTCTGCCTCCTTCACTGCCCGGCCGGCCGCGCGGTTGCCGGGGACTTCCTTGGCGAACCGGAGTAGCTGTCGGGGGAGATCCAACACCGACTTCATAAACATCCGCCCGCGCAAGAACGGCACGGCGCGTTCGACGCCGGCCGGCCGCACGTTGTCCGAGAAGATGTTCTGGGCCAGTTCCAGGACCGCCAGTCCGTCGCCCGCGCTGTGGTGGGCTTTGAGCACCACAGCCGTCAGCCGGCCGGGTAAATCGCCGAGTCCTTCCACGCCAGTGAAGAAGTGCAGTTCCCACGGCGGGCGGGTGAGGTCCATCCGCGTGGTCAGCAGTGTGTCGAGGTGTTGTTGCAGTGGGGCCCAGCCGGATGCGGTGATCGCGGTGACCCGCACGTGGTCGCGGACGTCGAAGTCCGGGGCGGGCGCCCAGTGCGGGTGCTCGAGGCCCAGCGGTACGCGCCGGATGGTGTGCGTGAACATGCGGTGGTGGCCGAGTCGCGCGGTGGCCCACTCGACCGCCTTATCTTGCGAGAACTCGGCGTCCGGGTGCCGCGAGGTGTCGAAGAGGTACACGGCAAGCAGATGGCTCAGGTGGCCGTCGTACTCGTTGTAGACGAAATCGGCGTCGCGCGGATCCAAAAGTTCGATTCCTGAGGCGAGCTGCTGAGACGCATGCATGAATCACTCCGTACGGCGCACCGGCCACACGGAGCGGCCCGCCAAACATCTATGCACCACATTCATAATGTTGCGAAGTCGAGGTTCCCCTCCGCTGGAGCACAAAGGAACCTCGACTTCACACACGGACAGACTGCCAACCACTCAGATTTTGCGTAGGGATCCAGAAACGATGACTCATTACACTCGAGTCGATCACTTGACGGGCGGATCCTTGATGAACTTGCTTCCAGTGGCCGTCAGGTCAAGCACCATACCCACCCATCGGATCATCTTATCCACATAACCCTGCAGCATCTCAACACCTTCCTCTAGACGATGGACTGGACAGAGGAGGCCTCCAGGCACTCCTCGGACACGCTCACCAAACAGACAGGGCGGTCAGATACTTGGCGAAAGTGTTCACCAGATCGACAGATCCAAACTTCACGATGTCGGAACTGTAGGTGAATGATAGATCGAACATGTTCTTCCCTTTCTTATGACAGGCCGCCGACAGAGCCGAGGGCCGCCTGGATGCTGCTGTTCGAAACAGCCGAACCTGCCGGCCACAGGGCGATGACATCGCCGATAGCCTTGAACAGTGCGTTAGACAGGTCCTGCAGAGGTGCAAGCACTGGTATCAAAGATCCCACGTCAACGCTCGTAATCAGGTTTACGAGACTACCGGTATCCACTACGATTCACTCTCCTCAAAATTGCCGAAGCCCGGAATGAAGGGTCTAGAACATATTGGGGACTACCGATGCAGCAATCGGCATGAATAGAACCATCCCGATGATCTGCTTCACAATATCCCCGTACGGCGGCTCGAACATTTTGGCGATCGATCCCAGATCCATCGTCCACTCCTGTCGTCAGAATAGTTTGGGAGGTTACTCGCGGCCGCCGTCAGCTGAGTCCGATGGCCTGGACCAGCGAGCCTGTGGCGCCGTCAATACCCGGCATGAACGATCCGAGGTACACATTGCCCACCAGATCTTGCAGCAACTTTGCTGTCGCATCCAAGAACATCACGCTCATACGAAATCCCACCCTCTCATCGTTGTTGGACCCATTCCTCGAATACCTGCCCGGCGTCGCCCCCATCTTCCATGAAGAGCGATATCGAGCAGCACACAGAACACTCCAGAAGTCCTCACGCCGGGCCCCCCGATTGCCCCACCCTGACACCCCTGCGGCTGTGATGGCACTGAAGGTAACGCAAGCCGGTCCAATTTGGGTAGCTTTTCGGCAAGGACCTTCAAAATACTACGAGCGATGTCCTTTTCGCCCCGATCGCTACCACCCAAGAGGGCCCGCGACCTGGCGTTTCCGCGCAGCTAAACCCCGCTGTAGTCGCACCGAAATGCGCTAGTCTCGAGCGCGTTGTCGATCGCATTTGGCGGATTGGAATAATTGCACTGGAGTACAATTTTGAACAATTAACTGTTTGAGGCGAGCGGCTGGCTGTGCAGCCGATCAACCCTCGCAGCACGCCGGCTCCCAGCGGCTAATCTGCGCTTGGCGCCGCCCAATCCGACGCCGCCAACACGCTCTGGTCGCACAGCTCCCCGGTAGGACCAGCTACTGGTACGCACAATCCCGCAGCGGCCAGACCGGGTCGGGACGACCAACGGCAGCGGGCGGTCGACCGTTATGAAGCAACCCGTAACATCGTCGGATCCAGCTATCAGCTATTCAAACGCTAGTAGCTGCGCCCCGGGCCCGACGGTCGGCGCCACGATCGAGAAGCCGCGCCGCCATAGGATGTGGTCCGGCTACTGTGTCGCCGACCCTTTCTCCAACACCAACCTGGCCCACGGCGCGACAGCGGGCTGCGCTAATACTGCCGACCGCCGTGCACGTAATCCTCGGGAGGTCGGCCTGGTGGGCTCGTTTGCCATCCGCGGAGAGAAATGAACCAAGCATGGCCGGCAACGCCGACAGGCCTCGAGTGCGCCACCGAAGTGACCCACCCGAGGCCTGTCCTTCATCAGGAGCAGATCGCGGCAACGTCAGACGTCGCCACTCGCTGATGCGAAGTTTAGGTGGTTGCGAAGTGGAACTGGTAAGCCTTCGAGCTCAGCAACCCGCCATACTGATGGGCGAGGAATACTCCGGTGTCGATCTTGGTCTGGCCACCACTTGTCGCCCAGGGGTTTGAACTCGGGGGATTGATCGTGTGGCCCGCCGGCAGCGATGTGGCGGTGAGCACCGCGTACCCCCCGGCAAGGACGGTCGACTTCAACGTTCCGGACGTGTCAGTGATGCAGTACCCGCCCGTAGCATTCGTACTCGAAGCCTGAGTCGTCTGCGCGACGTTGTTCTTGTCGTACACCGTCGCGGAGACGGTAGCGCCCTGGAGAGCGGTGGCGCCCGCAGGCGGAGCGCCATTCTCGACCCAGGTTCCCGCGTAAACATTCCCGCAGAGGGTGTTGTCCGCCGTCGGAATCGCGTTGACAGGCGCGACCGCCTGAGCAGTACCGGCGAACCCGAGGGCCGCGGCCGCAGCCATCGCCGCTGCACCGACCCCAATCCTTGCTCGACTCATATTTCATGACCTCCGTGTTGTGCAGTTAAGTGGATCTTCTTCCCTTGATTGCACGTGCGGGTTGGGCGTAGTCGCCCGGCTTGCACCCCGGTTGAAGGCTGATCCAGGAACCACCTTGTGAGGAGCGCCGTGGACCGGGTTCAGACACTAAACGACCAAAATGCGCCTTCGCTTGAAATTGAAGAATATTGCGGAATCCACGAGGAGCGCGCAACTCGCGGCATTGTTAACAAAGGCCTGAAGTGGGGCTAAGATTGAACTGCAGTGCAATTACTATCAAAACGCTGGACGTTTGTTCCATTCGATAAAGAGGCGGTGCATGTCAGCGGGCGTCTGAGCCTTTCGCGAAGACAAGTCGCTCTACTCGACACTCATCGTTGGAGGGGTAGGTTTAGCGAAGTCACACCCTTGCAGGCTTCACAAACTCGACGGAAGAAGCCCGTTCGCTCCGCCGTGATGGCAGTGGTACTCGTTCACGGTAGCTGCAGACCGCGCAAGAGTCCGGACGCTTATGACGACCACCGCAGAGGCAGGCGATAGAGCCCGACAGCCTGCCCTCGATCGAACGCCTCGCTCACGACTGACCGTCCCCGCTACTGCACAAATTGACCAACCCAACGGCCCTTTGACGGGGCCGATTGTCCACTCTGGGCAGCGGAATCCGCCGATATTGCCGGCGCCGATGCGCAGCGGTGTGATCGAGAGACGCCGTCTCGGGAGGTCCACTCATGACCGTCGAACAGTCCCTCGGCCGCCTCGACGACGCGGCGCTGCGTCAACTCCTCGGGCTCGTCGAACACGATCCGTCCGCAGATCCGTTCCCTGTGGTCGGCTGGGACGCGATCGTCTGGGTGGTGGGCAACGCGACGCAGGCCGCCGCCTACTACCGCGCGGTGTTCGGCATGGAACTCGAGGCGTACTCGGGGCCCGAGACCGGCAACCGCGATCACCGCGCCTTCGTATTGCGCAGCGGTGCCGTCCGATTCGTGCTCACCGGTGGCGTCGACCCATCCAGCCCCTTCCACGACCACCACCGCCGGCACGGCGACGGCGTCTTCGACGTCGCGCTCGAGGTCACCGACGTCGACCGCTGCATCGCGCACGCCCGCGGTCAGGGGGCGCACGTCCTCGTCGAGCCGCACGACGTCGCCGACCAGCACGGCACCGTCCGCACCGCGTCCATCGCCGCGTACGGCGAGACCCGGCACACCCTCGTCGACCGCTCCCACTACACGGGCCCGTATCTGCCCGGATACGTCTCGCGCTCGAGCACCTTCGGCACCGGTCCGCAGGTGTTCCAGGCGCTCGACCACGTGGTCGGCAACGTCGAACTCGGGAAGATGGACCAGTGGGTGGACTTCTACCACCGCGTCATGGGGTTCACCGACCTCGCCGAGTTCGTGGGCGACGACATCGCCACCGAGTACTCGGCCCTGATGAGCAAGGTGGTCGCCAGCGGCAACCACCGCATCAAGATCCCGCTCAACGAGCCGGCGGTGGGCCGCAAGCGCTCGCAGATCGACGAGTTCCTCGAATTCTATTGCGGCCCAGGCTCACAGCACCTGGCGCTGGCGACGTCAGACATCCTCGGCGCGGTGGACCGGCTGACCGAGGCGGGCGTCGAGTTCCTGGCCACGCCGGCGTCGTACTACGAGGATCCCCAGCTGCGGGCCCGCATCGGCGAGGTGCGCGTCCCGATCGAGGAGCTCGAGCGGCGCGGCATCCTCGTCGACCGCGACGAGGACGGCTACCTGCTGCAGATCTTCACCAAGCCGATCGGGGACCGGCCCACGGTGTTCTTCGAACTGATCGAGCGGCACGGCTCGCTCGGGTTCGGCAAGGGCAACTTCCAGGCCCTGTTCCTGGCGATCGAACGCGAGCAGGAGCGGCGCGGCAACCTGTGACCGCGCCGCTCCCGGGGACGCGTCAGATGGACGTGATGCCCAGGTCCAGCACCATCTGCGATCCGGTGACGGTGCGCGACCGGTCGCTGGCGAGGTAGAGCACCGCCTCGGAGACGTCGTCGACGCTGCACTTGTCCAGCCCGGCGAGCGGCCACTTGTAGTTGTCGAGGTAACGCGGGTACTGCATGAGGATCTTGCCGACGTTGGCGTCCTGGCCCATCGGGGTGTCCACCGCGCCCGGGTGGATCGAGTTGACGCGAATCCCGAACTCGCCCAACTCGATCGCCGCGGTCTTCGTCAGGCCCACCAGACCGTGCTTGGCGGAGGTGTAGTTGGCCGTGCCGGGGCTGGCCTTGAGGCCGGCGGCCGAGCTGACGACGATGATGGAGCCGCCGCGGCCGCCGTCGATCATCGCGGGCACCGCCGCCTTGAGGGTGCGCCACACGCCGTTGAGGTTGATGTCGATCATCGTGGTCCACTGCTCCTCGGGCATCTCCCAGAAGCGGTTCCACGTCGAGATGCCAGCGTTGGCGACCACGACGTCGAGGCGGCCGAAGCGCTCCACCCCGGCGTCGACGGCGGCCTGCAGCGCCGTCTGGTCGCGCACGTCGCCGATCGCGGTGACGATCTCGCGGCCCTCGGCGCGCACCAGGCGCGCGGTCTCCTCGAGGTCCTCGGGCGTCGCCGCCGGGTAGCCGACGTCGTCGGACACCGGCGCGCAGACGTCGAGTGCGACGATGTCCGCGCCCTCGCGGGCGAAGCGCACCGCGTGGTTGCGTCCCTGTCCGCGCGCCGCGCCGGTGATGAAGGCGACCTTGTTCTCGAGCAGTGCCATTGCGAACCCCTCCGGATCCCTCGCCGTGCAGTACCCCCGCACATTAAGGCGGCGACTCAACCCCGCGGACCGTCGTTCCGGTGACCGGGAACACAGCCGCGGATCGCCTCGATGGTAAATCGGCCCCGAATAGTCGTGTAAGCTGAAATTACCGACGCGGGGTGGAGCAGCTCGGTAGCTCGCTGGGCTCATAACCCAGAGGTCGCAGGTTCAAATCCTGTCCCCGCTACCACCGAGGAACCCGGTATCGCATCTGCGATACCGGGTTTTTCTTTGCCCCGATCCGCCTGCTGCGGGTGAGAAACGGCCCTGCTTGGGTACGTCCAGCTAGTCGGTGGCTTTGGGGTGACTGGTACCGGCAGCTTTGATCCACAGGGTGCGGCGTGGGGTGTCGACGAGGTACCAGAGGCGTCCACCGGCGGTGACCTCGTACTGCCATTGCTCCATCACCGTCCCACCGTGGGCGGCGGTGGCGAGCGAGCCTTTGAGCTGATGGTGCCGTGAGGTCGGCGGCGCGGTGTCCGGGCGTGAGCGCAACTCGTTCCAGGCGGTGAGGACGTTTGCCGGCGCCTGCTGGCACAGCGCTTCCCAGCCCTTGACCGCGTCGGTGGTGGCGAACCTCAGCTCCCACCCACCTGCCGGATCGGCCGGTGGAGCGACACCGTCGCCGCGTTTCGGGCTCACGAAACGTCCGGCGCGGGAACCACACCGAGGTCCTCATCGGTGTCGGCCGCCAGGATCGCCGCCAACTCCGGATCGGCCAGTACCTCGGCGGTGTGCCGCCAGGCGTCGATCACCTGCACCACCGGGGCGGGGTTGTCGAGCGACTCCGCGGCCCGCAGGGTCGTCACCAACTCGACGACAAACACCTCCACCTCCTCACGCGAGAGGAACGCCACCCACGGGAACACCTCGGGCAGCACATCGGTGACCAATTCCCGAGCCCGCCCGTCGCGCTGCATCAACGCCACGAACATCCGTGTGGTGACCGATGCCGCCTTGTGCTCGAGCTCCGCCCGTGCCGCAGTGGTGAGTACCAGGTCTTCGGCGTCACGGCGCCGCACCCGCAGCGACTGGGCCGGTGAGCGGCGCAGCCGCTCGACCGTCGCTTTCCCCTGCAACTGCAGTTCCGAGAACGTCACCTCATCCACACTCATACTTTGAAATTACTTCTAAAGTATGAATCTGTCGATCGATCTAGATGTGGTACCCGTCGGCCCGGTGCGAGATCGCGGCGACCTGCCCTCGGCGGGCATCCTCGTCGGGAGCAGCACCCGGCCACCCCGCCACCCCTCCCCCGACACCCCCGTCGGCGACTAGATTGCATCTATGGCCGACCGCGATCGGGACACCCTCGGGAAGCCGCGCAACGCCCGGCCCCGGGATCGCCTGGGTCGGCCGCTGGAGTGGGGCGAGGAAGGGTTTCCGACGATGCCCGACGACCTGAACCTGGAGCCGAGCGAGGCGATCACCGAGGCGCAACGCCTGCTCGACCACGACCTGCCGTTCCACGCGCACGAGGTCCTCGAATCCGCGTGGAAGAAGGCGCCGCACGAGGAACGCGGGCTGTGGCAGGGCCTGGCCCAGCTGGCGGTCGCGGTCACGCACCAGATGCGCGGCAACCCGGCGGGCGCGGTGTCGCTGCTGCGCCAGGGCCGGCACCGCATCGTCCCCTACGAGGACAACCCGCCGCACGCGCTCGACATCACGGGCCTGGTCGCGTGGGCCGACCATCTGATCGTCGAACTGGATCGCGACACCCCGCCCGACACGGTGCCGGTTCCCCGTCTCCGGATGCCCTGATGGGTGATCCTGGTCGAATGACCGTTATGCCGATGTTCCCCCTCGGCTCCGCAGTGCTGCCCGGGGAACGGCTTCCGCTGCACGTGTTCGAGCCCCGCTACCAGGCGCTGGTGCGCGACTGCCTGAGCGCGACCGAGGGCCCGGTGTTCGGCACCGTCCTCATCGCGCGCGGCCACGAGGTGGGCGGCGACGACGTCCGGAACGACATCGGCACCGCGGTGCGCATCGTCTCCCACGTCGGCATCGGCGACGGCCGGTGGGCGTTGGACTGCGTCGGCGAGGAACGGATCCGGGTGCGGCACTGGCTCGGCGACGACCCGTACCCGTGCGCGGAGGTGGAGCCGTGGCCGGTGGGCGCACAGGGCCGCGTCTCCGACGGCCAGCTCCAGCACCTCACCGACAAGATCACCGAGCTGTACATCGTGCTGACCCGCGTTCGCGAACTGCGGGACACGCCGCCGCCCGCGCCGCCCCGCATGTTCGACGTGCTCGAGCAGCCCGGCGACCACCTCTACGCGCTGGCGTCGTGGGTGCCGATGGGCGCCGCGGACAAGTTCGCGGTGCTGGCCGCGGAGACCGCGGACGACCGCCACCGCGCCGTGGCCGACGCGATCGACAACGCCCGCGAGATCGCCGAATTCCGACTTTCGGGACGCCGGTGACGGGGGTCACACCCGGGGTGCACTAACGTCCGACCTCCGGGGAGTTCAGGGGAGGGAGACACGTGATCCACGTACGACACAGGGCGGTCGCGGTCGTGCCGGTCGATCTGGCGTTCGCACACATCGACGACTACCGGAACGTGCCCGACTGGATGTTCGGCATCACCCGGTTCGACCCGATCGGCGACCTCGACCAGGGGCTGGGCGCGCAGTACGACGCGGCGATGCAGCTCGGCCTCAAGACGATGAAGTCGACGGTCGAGATCACCGAGTGGGAGCGGGACCGCGTCATCACGCTGACGTCGGTCGCCGGGTTCGGCAACCGGTCCAGCTGGATGTTCGCCCCGGTCGGCGACGACCGCACCGAGCTGTCGGTCGACTTCGGCTACGAACTGCCCGGCGGGCTGGCGGGCCGGGCGCTGGGCAAGCTGATCGAGCCGTTCGTCGTCACCGCGATCCGGCAGACCGAGGCCAATCTGCGCAAGCGGATCGAGACGCTCGGCCCGTAGCCGCGCTCACGCCGAGTGCCGGCCGCGGTATCCCAGTGCGCGGCGGACGAAGTCGAGGCTGAGCGTGACCGTCATCGCGGCCTCCTTCAGCACCGTGCCGAACACCGGGTACGCGTGGATCTGCCCGCTCCACACGTGGGTCTCGACGGCCTGCCCGGCGTCCTCGAGCAGGCCGGTCATCGCCTCGACGTCGGGGCGCATCAGCTCGTACTGCGCCACGCTGAAGAACACCGGCGGGTACAGGTGCGGGTCGGCCTCGATGGGCGAGTCGGCGCCGACGATCGGCTCCGGACCGCCCGCCCACAGATCCTTCAGGTTCTCCACCTGACTCATCGGCAGGTACGCGTCGCGGCGCATGTAGTCCGGATCGTGCTTCTCGAGGGCCAGGTTGAGCAGCGGCGAGTAGCCGATCACCGCGGCGGGCGTCACCATGCCGCGCGTCGCGGCCAGCTCGGCGACCTTCATCGCGAGGTAGCCGCCGGCCGAGTCCCCGGCCAGGATGATCTTCGTCGGGTCGTCGCACCTGCCGAGCAGTTCGGTGTAGGCGGCCATCGCATCGTGGATCGAGGTGCCGATGCCGCCGGCGGGGAGCTGCCGGTACTCGACCGAGACCACCGGGACCCCCGCCCGCGCGGCCAGCACCGCGCACAGGCTGCGGTGCGAGGACAGGCCGCAGAACACGAAGGCGCCGCCGTGGAAGTAGAGGATCGTGGCACCGGCCAGCGAGTCCGCCGCCTTGCGGGGGTGGGTGATCCGCTCGCTCGGGACCCCGCCCAGCGTCGTGGGTTCGACGACGACCCCGTTCGGCCGCGGCAGCCGGTCGACGACCTTCTCGAGCCGTCCGAGCACCGCCAGCCCGCGATCGGTCATGGGCCACGCCGCGAACAACGGTTTGACGAAGATGCGGGCGAACCAGAACACCAGCCAGGCCCGCAGGCTCACCTTCCAGTGCCTGATGATCGTCGTCTCGCGCGTTCGCATACTGCCCCCAGCCGTCCTCCGCACAGGGGTGGCCTGGTCCACCCCGTCCGCCACCATAGAGTCCGACGCTTCCCGGCGCAGCGACTCGCTCGTCACACTTGCCGGAGCGGTGCCCGATCGCTCACGGTCGTCGCCCCGGCCGCGGGCATGACACCGTGGAGCACGATGTCGACGAGCGTCGATGCCAGCCGCTCCTGGTCCTGGACGTCGCGCGCCGACTGCGCGAAGATCGCGGCGCCGGCGATCGCGTCGAGGAGGGTGTCCGCGTCGATGCCCTCACGCAGTTCGCCGGCGTCGACCGCCCGGGCGATCCGGTCGCCGAGTTCCTCGCGGACCACCTCGAGTTGGTCCGTGACCAGAGCCTTGCGCAGTTCCGGGTCGCTGCGGCCCTCGCTCATCAGCCCCGGCACGGCCTCCCGCGCCGCCGCATCGCCGAACAGCGCAACCGCGCCGTACGTCAGTCGGCCGATCTCCTCGGCGATATCGAGGTCGTCGGACACGTTCTCCGACTCCATCACGGGATACACCGCGTCGTGCACGATGTGCGCCTTCGACGGCCAGCGTCGGTAGATGGCGGGCCGCCCGGCACCGGCGCGTGTGGAGATCGCGTCGATCGTGGTCCCGGCGTAGCCGTTCTCGATCAGTAGCTCCCGCGTCGCCCGCAGAACGGCCTCGTCGATCGCAGGATCTCGTTGCGGCCCAAGCCGATGCTGCGCCTGCCGCTTCCTGGACATTGCTCGAAACCCCTTGCATCGCGTTTGTGACGGCCGTTACAGAGTGTAACGGCTTAGCCGTTACAGAGTGTAACGGCTTAGCCGTTACAGGTTGTAACGACTCGAGCTTACCGCGCCGCCAACACCCCGGAAAGTGGAGCGAATGACTTCCGTATACGCTGCACCGCAACGCTTTTCGGAACTCGACATATTGACGAACCGATATCGCCCCGGGGCCGGCAATTCGTGCCGATTCCGGGCTCGCGTGCGCGAGATCGTCACACCTGCAGGAGCGGAACCAGCAGTTCGTCGTCGGTGAGCGCACCGTGCTGGCCGCTGAGCATCGACATCCGCGGTTCCACCTCGGTGCGCACCACGGCGGTGCCGCCGCGGGCGATGGCCACCACGTCGCCGATGCGGCGCACCGCGGCCGGCGTCGGGTCGGGCCCGATCAGCCCGGCCGCCACGACGTCGTCGCGGGTCCCGACCCAGGCCCGCTCTCCGAGCACCTCGCGCCAGCGGCGCAGCACCGCGACGGTGCGGCCGGGCTCGGTGTGGACGTACCGACAGCGGGCCTCGCCGGTGAGCGCCGCAACCCCGTCCGACAGGTCGGTGGTGATGTCGAAGTCGATCCGGTCCGACGGGTCGACGTCGGCCATGCCATGGTCGGCGGTCACCAGCAGGTGGACGTCGGGGCCGAGTCGGGCGACGAGGTCCTCGACGAACCGGTCGACGATCGTCAACTGCGCCACCCAGCCCTCGGATCCGGGCCCGTACACGTGCCCGAGGGTGTCCATCTGGCTCAGATAGCAGTAGACGAGCGTCCGTTCGCCGGCCGTCGCGGCGTGGACGGTCGCGTGCAGCAGGTCGCCGTACGCGACGGTGCCGACGAATCGGGCACCCCGCAGCGTGGCGCGGGTGAGACCGCTGCCGGCGAACTCGCGCGGCAGGACCGTCGACGCCACCACCCCCGCGGCGGTGGCCCGCTCGAAGACGGTGGGGGACTGTTGGATCCGCTCCGGCACCACCCGCGTCGACGCGTCGCGTCGATCCCCGACCCGCTGCCACCGCAGCCAGTTGAACGGCCCACCCGCCTCGGCGACATCGGAGACGTACCCGGTGATTCCGTGTCGGCCGGGCGGCAGCCCGGTGCCGAACGATGCCAGCGACGTCGCGGTGGTGGTCGGGAATCCGGCCCGGATCGGACGCGCCTCGATGCCGTTGAGGAACGGCGCGGCATCGAGGTTGCGGCGCAGCAGGTTCCATCCGAGGCCGTCGATCAGCAAGACCACCGTCCGATCGGTCTCCGGCAGCCCGAGCCGGTTCGACTCGCCCGCGACACCCGACGAGGCGAGCACCGACGGCAGCACGTCCGCGAGCGTGGGCTCGGCGTACACGTCGTGCAGCGGCAGGTCGTCCGACACGTAACCGACTGTAGGCGCGCACCGGTGTCGAGTTCGGGGAATCGCCACCGCTGACCCGCCGAGAGTGCCAACCTGAAGTCATGACCTGCCACGACGTCCGCGCACGAGGTGATCGCTGATGGCCCGACCAGTCCGCGTGGTGGTGCTCGGCTCCGGGTCGTGGGGCACCACGGTGGCGGGACTCGCGTCCCGGAACACGCCCACGCTGCTGTGGGCACGGCGCCCCGAGACGGCCGACGAGATCAACACCGTGCACCGCAACTCGCAGTACCTCGGCGACCACGTCCTGCCGGACGGCCTGCGCGCGACGTCCGACATCGTGGAGGCCGCGAACGAGGCCGACGTGCTGGTGGTGGGGGTGCCGTCGCACGCGATCCGCAGCACGCTCAGCCTCATCTCCAACGAGGTCCGCGCCTGGGTGCCCGTGCTCTCGCTCGCGAAGGGCCTCGAGCCCGGCACCCGGCAGCGACCCACCGAGGTGATCTCCGAATGCCTGCCGGGCCACCCCGTCGGACTGCTGGCGGGGCCCAACATCGCCAGCGAGATCGCCGACGGCCTGGCCGCCGCGGCGGTGGTCGCCACGCAGGACGAGGACGTCGCGACGGCGCTGCAACCGCTGTTCGCCTCCAAGGTCTTCCGCGTGTACCGCAACACCGACGTCCTGGGCTGCGAGCTCGGCGGGGTGCTCAAGAACATCGTCGCGATCGCGTCGGGCATGGCCGACGGCCTGGGCGTCGGCGACAACACCCGGGCGATGGTCCTCGCCCGCGGGCTCGCGGAGATGACCCGCCTGGGCGAGGCGATGGGCGCGAACCCGCGCACGTTCGCCGGGCTCACCGGCGTCGGCGACCTGATCGCCACCTGCATGAGCCCGGCGTCGCGCAACCGGCGCGTTGGTGAGGCCATCGCCCGCGGGCTCACCGTGGACGAGGCGGTGGAGGAGCTCGGGCAGGTCGCCGAGGGCGTCAAGACCGCACCGACCGTGATGGAACTGTCCCGCGACTACCGCGTCCCGATGCCGATCGCGGCCGAGGTGGAGGCTGTCGTGGCCGGCCGGCACACGCCCGCCGAGGCCTACCGCGGCCTGCGGAAAGTCCAGCCGGGCGGCGAGGACGAGGTGGCGTGAACCGCCCGACCGATTTGTCTTGAACACCGTTCAAGTTGCACACTGCTGACGTCGGGCGGCGAGGGAGGCGCTGCACAGATCTCGAGGCAGGAAGCAGCGTGTCCCAGCAGGTACGTCACACCCGGGTACTCGTCGTGGGCGCCGGTTTCGCCGGACTCGGGATGGCACTGGAACTGACCCGCCGCGGCGAGCGCGACTTCGTGATCCTCGAGAAGGCCGACGCCGTGGGCGGCACGTGGCGGCAGAACACCTACCCGGGTTGCGAGTGCGACATCCCGTCGGTGCTGTACTCGTACTCCTTTGCCCCCAAACGGGATTGGTCGAGTTCGCACGCCGCGCAGCCGGAGATCCTGGACTACCTGTCCGAGCTCACGGAGCGTCACGATCTCGGGGAGCGCATCGAGTTCGGCACCGAGGTGGCGGGCGCGCGCTGGAACGAGACCGATTGCCGCTGGCATGTTTTCGACCGGACGGGACGCGAGTTCGTGGCGCGGTACCTCGTGATCGCGTCGGGCGCGCTCAACATTCCCCGGCTCCCCCGCATCCCGGGTGCGGAGACCTTCACCGGCCAGGCCGTGCACTCGGCGACGTGGCACGACGACGTCGACCTCACCGGCAAGCGCGTGGCAGTGATCGGCACCGGCGCCAGCGGGGTGCAGGTGGTGCCCCGGATCGCCCGGGACGCCGCGAGCCTGCGCGTGTTCCAGCGGACCCCGGCCTGGGTGCTGCCGCGCCGACGGTTCCGGGCGGCAATGGCCGTCAGCCGTCGGAGCACGCTGGCCCGCAAGGCATTCCGTGCGGCCACCTACTGGGGTGCGGAATCGCTGGCGATCGGACTCGGCCGCAGCCCCCGGCTGCTCGGGGTCACCGAGGCACGCGCCCGCCGGCACCTGCGCCGCCAGGTTCCGGACGCGGACCTGCGCGCGGCCCTGACCCCCGACTACCGGATCGGGTGCAAGCGCATCCTGCGGTCCAACGACTTCTACCCGGCACTCGGCCGCGAGAACACGACGCTCGTCACCGACGCGATCACCGAGATCCGCCCCGACGGCATCGTCACCGCCGACGGCACCCACCACGAGGTCGACGTCATCGTCCACGCGACGGGCTTCCGGGTCGCCGGCGCCCTGAACCGCATGCAGCTGGTCGGACGGGACGGGGTGAGCCTGCTCGAGCGCTGGCAGCGGGGCGGCGTCCGCACCCACCTGGGCATCACCGTCTCCGGGCTGCCCAACGCGTTCTTCCTCTCCGGCCCCAACACCGGACTGGGACACAACTCGGTGATCGTCATGATCGAGGCGCAGATCGCGTACGCGCTGGACGCGATGCGCCTGGCCGACGACAGCGGCGCGGACGCCCTCGACGTCCGCGCCGACGCCCAGGACGCGTTCGACTCGGTTCTGCGGGAGCGCCTCACGCGGGGCGTGTGGAGCACCGGCGGATGCACCAGCTGGTACCTGGACAAGCTCGGCTCGAACCACGCGCTCTGGCCCGGCTCGTCGTGGGGGTACCGGCGGCGCACCCGGCAGGTGGACGCGGGCGACTTCGAGATGCTGCATGCCGCGTGACATGCACGAATGCATATTTTCGCCTTTGACAATCATTTTCATTAGAAGATAGACCTTGCGGCATGATCCGCATCGATCCCACTCCCCGACGACTCACCCTCGCCGCGTCCGTCGCGACGTGCGCGGCCCTGCTCGCCGGCTGCTCGGGCACCGGCGACGGCACCGAGACCGCGACGGCCGGCGCGCAGACCACCACGTCCAAGCCGTTCCAGGCCCGTGCCGCGACGCCCCGCCTGGCCCTCACCTACGACGGCGGCATCCTCGTGCTCGATGCCGAAACCCTGTCGGTGGTGGGCGAATCCGAGATCGACGGCTTCAACCGGCTGAACCCGGCCGGCGACGAGCGGCACGTGATCGTCTCCACCGAGGGCGGCTTCCGTGTGCTCGATACCGGCACGTGGTCGGAGGCACACGACGACCACGCCCACCACTACACCACCGCGCCCGCCCTCACCGACGTCACGTTCGACGCCGACAAGCCCGGCCACGTCGTCCGGCACGCCGGACGCACGGTGCTGTTCGACGACGGGACCGGACGCGTCGAGTCCTTCGACCCCGCCGCGCTGGAGGACGGCCGCCCCGAGACGTCGTCGTTCACCACCCCGCACGCGCACCACGGCGTCGCGGTGGAGCTGGCCGACGGCCGCCTGATCACCACGGTCGGCGACGAGAAGACCCGCACCGGCATCGTCGTCTACGACGCCGCGCGCACCGAGATCGCCCGCAGCGAGCAGTGCCCGGGCGTGCACGGCGAGGCGGTCGCCGCCGACGAGGCGGTCGTCTTCGGCTGCCAGGACGGCCTGCTGATCTACCGCGACGGCGCGATCACCAAGGTCACCAGCCCCGACCCGTACGGGCGGATCGGCAACCAGGCCGGCTCGGAGGACTCCGCCGTGGTCCTCGGCGACTACAAGAGCGACCCGAACGCCGAGCTGGAGCGTCCGCAGCGCGTGTCCCTCACCGACACCGCGACCGGCGAGCTGCGGCTGGTCGACCTGGGGACCAGCTACACGTTCCGGTCGCTCGGCCGCGGGCCGTTCGGCGAGGCCCTGGTCCTCGGGACCGACGGCGCGCTGCACGTGATCGACCCGGCGACCGGTGCCGTGGCGCGCCGGGTGCCCGTCATCGCCCCGTGGACCGAACCCGAGAAGTGGCAGTCGCCGCGGCCGGCGCTGTTCGTGCAGGGCTTCACCGCGTACGTCACCGATCCCGCCACCAATCGGATCCACGCCGTCGACGTCGAGAAGGGCGAGGTCACGGCCACTGCCGAGCTGCCGCACACCCCCGACGAGATCACCGGCGTCCGCGGTTGAGGGTTGCGTGTGCCCCAAACCGGAGGTTGCGTGTACCGAGGAGTCGCGCTTAGACTCCTCGGTCATGCAGCGCATCGAGGTAGTAGTTCACCGCCGTAGCGGGGTCTGAATCGGACCGACCCCTCGCTGCGGGTCGTTGAGCTATTCACCGTCGGTCCTTCCTTCACTTCAGGAAGACCTCGAAAAATGCGCACCTCCCAGGCTCTCGCCACCACCACCGCTTCGTTCTCGGACGATCCGTTCTCCCGCCGTTTCGGCTCCCAGCTGCCGCGCGACATGCGCGCGCAGGCCCAGGGCCTGAGCTGGACGGAGTTCACCCAGCGCTTCAGCCCCACGGGTGGCCCCGTCCGCCTGGGCAGCTGGGAGGCCGCCGGCCGCGGCGCCGGTTGCAGCACCTACACCGCGACCCTCGGCCTCGGTGACAGCATCACCTCGGCGTCCGCCACCGCCACCGGCCCGATCGCCGCGCTCACCTCGATGTTGTACGACGCCGGATTCCAGATCGAGATCCTCTCGTTCCACCAGCAGCGCACGTCGGCCGGCACCGCCACGTTCGTCCTGTGCGACCACGACGGCGAGCGTCGCTGGGCCATGGCCATCGGCGAC
The DNA here is from genome assembly GCF_040024445.1 of Prescottella soli. Lineage (NCBI taxonomy): Bacteria > Bacillati > Actinomycetota > Actinomycetes > Mycobacteriales > Nocardiaceae > Rhodococcus > Rhodococcus (subgen. Prescottella) soli. The sequence goes on along the minus strand of NZ_CP157276.1, from coordinate 3,258,836 downwards.
GACTGCATCTCGTCGTCGCTCGACGCGATCATCGCCGGGGCCAACCTGCTGCATCGCTGAGACCGGTCTTCGAACCGCGGCGGGCGGCGTCCACGGGAAGCCGGGATCTCGTCAACGCACCCCCCGGCGGCCTATCCTGAGGGACGCGTCATACGAGGTGGGTATGTATCGGATCTCGGAGTCACGAACGGTTCGGGCGCCGCGCCCGAAGCCCTCGCGCTGGAATGGGTCGACCAGCCCATGACCGGTCCCGGCGGACACGAGACCCAACGCGACGTCGCGACCGGGGCCGGGGCCGCCGCCGAGTTGCGCGGTGCCGGTTTCGACGACGTGCAGCAGATCGGGTCCGGCGGGTTCGGTGTCGTCTATCGCTGCGCGCAGCCGGAACTGGACCGCACCGTCGCCGTGAAGGTGCTCACCGCCGACCTCGACGAGGAGAGCCTGACGCGCTTCCTGCGCGAGCAGCGGGCGATGGGCCGGTTGACCGGGCACCCGAACATCGTCAACGTCCTGCACGTCGGAACCACGGCCGGCGGCCACCCGTACATCGTGATGCCGTATCACCCGCAGGGTTCCCTGGAGGAGCGGATCCGTCGGGACGGTCCACTCGAGCTGGACGAACTGGTCCACCTGGGCGTCAAGATGGCCGGGGCGTTGGAGACCGCGCACCGGCTCGGGGTGATCCATCGCGACGTGAAGCCCGGGAACATCCTGATCACCGAGTACGCCGAACCCGCGCTCACCGACTTCGGTATCGCCCATGTCTCCGGGGGTTTCGAGACCGGCTCCGGCGCCGTCACCGGATCACCGGCATTCATGGCTCCGGAGCTGATCGAGGGCAGCCCACCGAGCCCGGCCTCGGACATCTACGGACTCGGCGCCACCTTGTTCTGCGCCGCCACCGGCCACGCCGCATTCGAACGCCGCAGCGGCGAACGCCTCGTCGTGCAGTTCGTGCGGATCACCTCGCAGCCGGTTCCGGATCTACGACGAGAAGGCATCCCCGACGAGGTGAGCTCGGTCATCGAGCGGGCGATGTCCGCCGCCCCCCACGAGCGTCCCACCGCCACCGAATTCGGTGATGCGCTGAGACAATTCCAGCTCCACCGCGGTCAACCCGTCGACGACATGGCGCTGCCCACCGGACCCGGCGACACCACACCCGCGACGCCGGCGGCGACCGTGCCCCCCGTTCGGCACCGGGACCCGACGCTGCCTCTGGAGCTGACCAGCTTCGTCGGCCGCCGACGTGAACTGACCGAGATCAAGAACGACCTCGCGGCGTCACACCTGGTGACCCTGACCGGGATCGGTGGCGTCGGCAAGACCCGCCTCGCACTGCGGGCCGCCGCGGATGTGCGGCGCGGGTTCGACGACGGGGTGTACCTCGTCGAGCTGGGCGAGGTGGGCGACGCGTCTCTCGTGGTGGACATGGTCGCCGCCGCCCTGCGACTGCAGAATCGATCTCCGAGCTCACTCGAGGACGTGGTGATGGAATTCGTCGCGTCGCGACACATTCTGCTCGTACTGGACAACTGCGAGCACGTGATCGAGGCGGCCGCCGACATCGCGCAATCAATGCTCCGCGCCGGCCCGCGGCTACGGATCCTGGCCACCAGCCGTGAACCCCTCGGCATCCAAGGTGAAGCGGTGATGCGTGTGCCACCGCTGGCAATACCCGACCACGAAGGCCGACGGGCCGCTGCGAAGACGCCCGCGAGCGAGGCGATGACCCTGTTCACGGAACGGGCGGCGGCCGCGGAGCCCGGGTTCGAGTTGACCGACAGCAACAGGACCACGGTCGCCGAGATATGTCGCCATCTCGACGGCTTGCCGCTGCCGATCGAACTGGCGGCCGCGCGCATGAGGGCGATGTCGCCGCAACAGATCCTGGAGCGGCTGACCGATCGGTACAAGCTGCTGGCCATGGGACCGCGCGGCGTGCCTACCCGCCTGCAGACACTGCGGATGTCCATCGACTGGAGCTTCGAACTCCTACAGCCCCAGGAACAGCTGTTGTGGGCACGCCTGGCGGTGTTCGCGGGCAGCTTCGATATCGATGCTGCGGAGGGCATCTGTGCGGCAGACATGCCGACAGAGGAATTGCTCGACCTGGTGACGTCACTGGTCGACAAGTCGATCCTGATCCGGGTGCCGGGAAAGTCGGTCGCGCGCTACCGGATGCTCGAGACCGTGCGCGAATTCGGGCGGGAGAAATCGGAGCAGTCCGGCGAGTCCCCGGCATTGCGCCGGCGGCATCGCGATTGGTATCAGCAGCTGGCGCTGGACGCGGAGGCCGATTGGATCAGTCCCCGCCAGATCGAGTGGATGGCCCGCCTCGACCGCGAGCTGCCGAACCTGCGTGAGGCAATGACATTCAGCCTGACGGAAACCAGCGAGCCGGACGACCAAACGGGCCTACGGATCGCGGCGGCGCTGTTCCCCTTCTGGCTCTCGCGCATCGGATTGTTCCGCGAGGGGAGGCACTGGCTCGACCTCGCCCTGGCGCACTCCCCTCGCCGGCCGACCGCGGAGCGCCTCAGCGCGCTGCAGGCGGCCAGCATGCTCGCCGGACTTCACGGCGCCTTCCCTGCGGGAACCGCCCTGATCGCGGAGGGGCAGTCGCTGCTCGAGGAGCTCGACGACCCGGTGAGCGCCACCCGCCTCGCCCTGGCCGACGGGTTCCTCTCGCTCTACGGAGCCGAGCCGGACCGCGCAATCGAGCGCCTGCACGCAGCCATCGAAACCCTCGGCACACACGACATAGTCCCCCATGTGGTCGTCGGGATCCAGGTGGTCCTCGGATGGGCGTACGGAGTGCTCGGCGACATCGCGAACTCCATGGAATGCAATGACCGGGTACTCGCGACAACGGAGGCCCACGGTGAATCGATGTTCCGCTCCTACGCGCTCTGGGGCAGCGCCATCGCCCGATGGATGGAGGGCGACCTGGACCAGGCGCGTCGATCGGCGGAGGAGGGACTTCGACTGATCCGGTCGGTCGACGACCCCGCCGCCGGAGCCATATATCTCGGGGTACTCGGCTGGATCGCATCGAGTGCCGATCAGGCGACGCGCGCTGCCGTGCTGTTGGGCGCGGCCGATTCGTTGCGCCGCACGATGGGACTCCTCATGTTCCCGCGGATAACCGCCCTCGACGCCGAGTGCGAACAGCGCGTTCGTCGGTCACTCGGGGAGCGAGCGTTCGACGCTGCCCTCCGCACCGGCGAGGCGCTGAGCTTCGACGAGGCCGTGGCCTACGCCCTCCACGAACGGCCCGAGCCCTCGATGCCGCAGACGGGGCCGGGTCCGGACTCCGCGCTGACCAAACGCGAGCAGCAGATCGCGGAGCTCGTCGCAGAAGGCCTGACCAACAAGGAGATCGCCACTCGACTGGTGATCTCGCCGCGAACCGCCGAGGGCCACGTGGAGCACATCAGGACCAAACTCGACTTCGCATCACGTGCGCAGATCGCGGCCTGGGTCGTCGAGCGAAAGCAGGCGGAGAACTCGTAAACGGGCACTACAGGACCGAGCCGGAGGCGTAGCCTGCCTACCCTCCCTAGGCGCAACTGCGACGCAAAGCTGTTGCAGGCCATGACCTGCCTGCTGCATCGCTGAGAGATCGGCTGCTCCAGTCGGCCGGCCTGTGCCGCTGCGCCCTCTCCCGTAATGTTTCGGCAGCTTCATCTGATATACCGGTTGTCCGTTATGTTTCCGGGGGTAGATCGGTATGAAGCGCTCAATTCTCGCCCGCACCGGCGCGCTGGCGATCGGACTCGTGGCCGGTCGATCCGGGCCTGGGCGCTATCGGCGTCCCCGTCGATGTCACGAACCTCGTGCGGGCAGGCGGATCGGGACGGAAACCCACACAAGCTCGACGCCCCCTTCGACATGGGCGTCTTCGGGTCCCTCGCCACGACACCCGCGACAGGCGTCTTCATCTATCCGGGGATGACCCCCGGTGTGTATCCGAGCAGCCAACATCGCTGAGTGGAAAGGACCGTTCCCAATCCGTTAGCTTTGCTTAGCTTCTAGACCGGGGGAAACGTTCAGGATGAATCTGTCCAGTACGCGCAAGAATCGCCGAGATCTGCAGGTCGCGGATTCAGAGGTGAGGAATGCACAAGGGAATCGTCTGTTGACTGCGAGATGGCCATCGATGGGGGCCATTTCGCTGGCGATGATCGCCGCGACCATTCTGCTGTTCACGACGGTCGATCCGTGGATGCCGTACACCGGCCTGTTCGCAGGGGGCTTCGATCTGGACGTGTACCGGGACGGTGCCCGGCATGCGGTGGCGGGCCTACCGCTCTACACAGATCCGGTGATCCACGGCCTGCTCTATACGTACACACCGTTCTCGACCGTGCTGTTCGTTCCGTTCGGACTGCTCCCGACTGGGACGGACAAGTACATCTGGATGGGGATCAACGCCGCTTTGCTGGCCGCGATCATCGCGTTGTGCTGGCGGATGCTCCGCTACCGCATCACCGTCCGCGTCGTCGCTGTCTCGGTCCTACTCGCGAGCGGCTGCTTGTTCCTCGAACCGGTGCGGACGACGTTGTTCTTCGGCCAGATCAACTTGGTCCTGATGGCGCTGGTGCTCTGGGACGCCTCGCGCGGTGAGCGGAGCCGACTGAAGGGCGTCGGCGTGGGGATCGCCGCGGGAATCAAGCTCACGCCGGCCTACTTCGTCCTCTATTACCTGGTGCTTCGGCAGTGGCGGGCCGCAGCCGTGGCAGTCGTGATGATCGCCGCGACCGTCGGCGTGGGTTGGGCTGTGCTTCCCAGGGATTCGTGGCAGTACTGGAGCGAGACGTTCTTCGATTCCACCCGCATCGCCGACGAGAGTCACGCCGCGAACCAGTCGCTGCGTGGCGCCCTCGCCCGCATCATCGGCGACCCTGCGCCCACGTGGCTGTGGCTTCTGCTTGTCGCAGTGGCGGTCTCGGTGAGCATGTGGGTGGCGGCCCGACTCCACCGCACCGGCGAGACGCTACTCTCGATCACCGTCGCCGGCCTCACCTCTTCAGTGGTGTCTCCGTTCTCCTGGAGCCACCACTGGGTGTGGTTCGTGCCGCTCTTCGTGTACCTCGCGCATCGCGCCCTGAAGAATTCGTGGTGGTGGCTCGCGATAGTCGCGCTCTTCGTCGCCGCGGGATCGTGGTCCTACCGGTGGCCCGACGGCCGAGTTGTGGTCGGCCTCTATCTCTTCCGACCAGCCTGGGCTCCCTGGGACGTTCTCGTGAACCTCTACCTCGTGGCCTACGTCGCCGTCATGGGCGGTGCGGCCGCCATCGCTTTTCGCAGATCACCGGCGACGAGCAAGACCTCTCCGTCCTCAGTCCCCAGCCTTCCCCTGGCAGCGTGAATCCGCGCCGTGTCGACGCTTGACGCGATCATCGCCGGCGCCAACCTGCTGCATCGCTGTTGATCTTCCGTATCCATCCGTTGACCGGAGCGGCACAGAATACTGAGTGACCGCTCCTGTCGACGCTGGAAGGATCACCATGCGCGCCACCCGGAAGCTCACCATCGGGCTGATCGCCGCCGCAGCCATGGCAGCTGTCGCCGTCCCCGCCGCCGCCCTGCCGCCCGGTTCGGCCGATCCGTGGCAGCCACTCCCTCCGATCCCGTTTCTCGACGTCGCCCGCTACGTCGGCACGTGGCACCAGCTCGCGGCAGTGCCGCAGCCGTTCAACCTGAACTGTGCCCGCGACACCCGCGCCACCTACGGCGTGATCGACGCGTCGAACATCAGCGTAAACAACACGTGCACCACGTGGACCGGCGCCGCCGACGGCATCACAGGCAACGCACGCGTCAACGACCCGACGACGAACGCTCAACTGCACGTGAGCTTTCCGTCGGTGCCGATGCAGGACTCTCCCGACGGCCCCACCAACTACGTCGTCACCTACATCGCCGACGACTACTCGTGGGCGCTGGTCGGGGATCCGGCCCGGTTCTCCGGGTTCGTGCTGTCCCGCACCCCGGCGGTGACCGCGCAACGGTGGCAGGAGATCCGCGGCGTCGTCGAGTCGCGCGGCTACAACGCGTGCCTGCTGCTGACCTCGCCCACCACCGGCGGGCGCCCCGACATCGCCCCGCTCTGCACCGTCTGACGCGCTATCGACCGAGGAGACGGTCGACGCCCCCGATCAGGAAGGCGACCTGGTCTTCGTAGAAGTCCACCAGCCATTCGACCGACGGCCCCGACGGCCCCGACGACCCCGGAGCCCAGTCGTCGGCACGACCGAGCGCCTGGATGAAACCCATGAGCGCGATGGCCCAGCGCGATTCCAGCCGTGCCGCGTCGGTGTCCGGGAACGCCCGTCGTACCTGCTCGAGCAACCGGTCCCGGAGATCCTGTTCCGTCGCGTCCAGAGCGGGATGTCCCTGCGGCGCGATCTGCATGACGATCTTCATCCATCGCATTCCGCGAGTGCGGTGCCGCAGCAGCAGATCCCGATACGGGTCGGTGACCGCGCGAATCAGGGACTCGACACCGGGACGCTCGGGTGCCGCGGCGAGTTCGTCGACGTTGACCCGGATCCGATCGCGAACCCCCGCACCCATGTCGAGCAGGACCGCGGCGAGCAGATCGTCCTTGGTGCCGAAGTGATAGTGCACGGATGACGGGCCGAGTCCCGCGGCCGCGTTCACCGCCCGCAGGGACACCGCATCGACGCCGTCCGCGGCGAAGAGGCGCTCGGCAGTCTTCACCAACCGCGCCCGGGTCGCGTCGCCCTGCCGATTCTGCTTGGCACCTGTCATGAGACGAGCTTGGCAGGTGGACCGTGCACCGACCGCACCGAGGGGACTCTCGGAGACGCCTCGTCGGGTCCGCAACAGGGGTCTCCTCGTCGTGCGCACCGGCATCTCATCGCTCCCGGTAAGTGGATCAGTTGATCTAACTAATCTCACACGCCCTCAAGTATGTCAACACCAAAATCCATTGACAGAAAGGATTTACGCGCATCAACTTACGCCGAGCTTTGCCCCTTTCTGGATCAGTTGATCCATGCTAGACATGGCGACCAGAGTGAGTGACCCAGCTCACCCCCTGCGACAGGAGACGTCACCATGTGGTCTGCGGAGTCCATTCGATTCGGAGCCTTCCTCGCCCCCTACCACCCGCTCGACGCCGATCCCGTCCTGCAACTCAGGCGCGACATCGATCTCATGCAGCACCTCGATCACCTGGGATTCGACGAGGCCTGGATGGGTGAGCATCATTCGACCGGCGCCGAGATCGTGCCCGCGCCGGACGTGTTCATCGCGGCCGCCGCCGAACGCACCGAGCGCATCCGGTTCGGCACCGGCGTGATGTCCCTGCCGTACCACCACCCGCTCATCACGGTCGATCGCATCACCCAGCTGGATCTGCAGACCCGCGGCCGGCTGATCTTCGGCACCGGCCCCGGCAAGATCCCTCTCGACGCACACATGATGGGGATCAATCCCTCCGACCAGCGCCGCCGTCAGGGCGAGGCGCTCGAGGCCATCCTCGCGCTGCTCCGCGGCGAGGTCGTCGACATGGAGACCGACTGGTTCACGCTGCGCGACGCCCGCGCCCAGCTTCCGACCTACCACCCCGGTGGCATCGAGACCGTGACGGCCTCCACGATCTCCCCCAACGGCTCGGTTCTCGCCGGCACGCACGGACTCTCGCTGCTCTCGCTGGCGGCGAGTTCGCCCAGCGGATTCGATGCGCTGGACCGCAACTGGGACGTGTACGAGAAGGTGGCCGCCGAGCACGGACACCACGCGGACCGCTCCACGTGGCGCGTGGTCAATCCGATGTTCCTCGCCGAGACCCGGGCCGACGCCGAACGCGCCGTCGCTCGACGCGTCGGATCGATGGCCGCCTACGTGAACCGGCAGACGGGCCAGAACCCGGCGTGGGCCGACACGCCGGCCGGAATCATCGACCAGTGGCGAAACGACACGCTCGGCGAGTTCGGCCAGGCGATCATCGGAACCCCCGAGGACGCCATCGCGCAGGTCGAGCGCCTGATCGAGAAGACCGGCGGGTTCGGCACGTTCCTGATCCTGCACGTCGACATGGCGAACTGGGAGGACACCAAGCGCAGCTACGAGTTGTTCGCATCCGAGGTGGTCCCCCACTTCCGGAAGCGGAACGTCGGACGCGAGGCGAGCCTGCAGTTCGCCGAAGACAATCGCGACTACCTGATCGGCGGGCTGGTCGGCGCCATCACCAAGGCGCACACCGACTACTACGGGCAGCCCACCGCCGTCGGGGGTGCACAGGCATGAGGGCCGCACAGTTCCAGCAGGGAACATTCACCGTGTCCGAGATTGCCGACGCGCCGGCACTCGCACCGCATCAGGTCCGCATCGCCGTCGTCGCCTGCGGAATCTGCGGCAGCGACCTGAGCATGTCGAAGGATCCGTGCCGGTTCGTGGACGTCGCACGGGGTGGCGGCTACCCGCTGGCCACCTTCGATCCCGACCGCCCCGTCGTCCTGGGGCACGAGTACGCCGGCATCGTCTCCGAGACAGGCTCGGCGGTGGACGATTTCGCGATCGGCGACCGGGTGGCGGGGATCGGCCTGGCGACCGACACGAGCACCGGGATCCCGACCATCATCGGCTACTCCAACGAGTACCACGGCGCGTTCGGCGATCACATCGTCGTCGACGCGTACTGGGTGCGCAAAGTCCCCGACAGCCTGTCGCTCGAGCACGCGACACTGGCGGAACCGCTCCACGTCGGCGAGATGCACATGCAGCAGTCCGGTCTGACGCCGGCCGACTCGGCACTGGTCATCGGCTGCGGGACCATCGGACTGGGCGCCATCGTCGCCGCGAAGGCCCGCGGGGCACAGGTCGTCATCGCCTCGGAGCCGTCGCCGAAGCGGCGGGAACTCGCGAAGAAGATGGGCGCCGACATCGTCGTCGACCCGGGCGAGCAGGATCCGATCGAACTGTGGAACCAGATGGTCGCCGAGGGCAACCCGCTCGTGGGCCAGGCCACCGACGGCATCCTCATCGCCTACGAATGCAGCGGCCGGGCAGGGGTACTGGGCGACCTGCTGCACACCTTGCCGTTCAACTCGCGCATCCAGGTGCTGGCCGCGCCGTTCGGGGACGAGACGATCATCCCCGTGGTCGGACAGTTCCGACGGATCTCGATCAACTTCGGTCACGGGCCGTACGAAAACGCGTACGACATCACCCTGCAGCGCCTCGCCGACGGCGAGATCGACGCCGAAGCGATCATCACGGACCGCGTCGGCCTCGACGGGGTCGCGGACGCGTTCACCGCACTTCGGTCCCCCGACGAGCACGTCAAGATCCTCGTGCTGCCGGGGAACGGCACCGGCCGATAGTCCATGCCGGGGCCCGGGTGGCTGGACCGTCCGGGCCCCGGTCGTGTCGTGCGGGACAGCCTCACCCGGCCGCGGTGCACTCACGCGCCGCGGCCCCGGTGATGTTGGCGAGCATGCCCTTGAAGATGATCCCGTGGAACGGCAGGATCGAATACCAGTAGAGCCGCCCGGCAAGACCTTTCGGGAAGAAGATCGCGCGCTGGTCCAGCCGCGAGCGGTTCGGCCCGTCCGCGCTCACCTGCCATTCGAGCCACGCCCCGCCGGGCGTGCGCATCTCGGCCCGCAGCCGCAGCAGTGAGCCGCGGTCGATCCACTCCACCCGCCAGAAGTCCAGCGGGTCGCCGGTGTTGAGCCGGCGGGCGTCACGCCGCCCACGAGTCAGCCCGACACCGCCCACCAGGCGGTCGAGCCACCCGCGAACCACCCAGGCGAGTGGGAAAGAGTACCAACCGTTCTCGCCACCAATGCTCTCGACGACCTGCCACAGCGTGTCGGCGTCCGCATCGCACTCCGCGCTGCGAACGTCCGTGTAGACGGCCTCCTCCGCCCAGTCGGGATCGGACGGCAGCGGATCCGACGGCGCCCCCACCGGCGACGCACTGGCCCAGTTGGTCTCCACCTCGCCGTCCCGGATGCGCCGCAACGCGAGTCGCACCGCCGTCGGATAGGACGTCAGACCTCTCTGCGGCGGCGGGACGACGTCGTCGATGTCGCGGTCGGCAATGACCGCGTCGTCGTGCAGGGATTCGATCAGTGCCCGCCCGAGCACGCTCGGGATGGGGGTGACCAGCCCGATCCACAGGCCCGCCAACCGCGGCGTGAGCACCGGGAGCACCAGCACACGGCGGCGGCGCAGCCCCGCGACCTCCGCGTACACCTTCATCATGTCGCCGTAGGTCAGGACGTCGGGGCCACCGATGTCGTAGGCGCGGCTGCGCGGCAGCGGAGCGTCGGCCGCCCTCACCAGGTAGTACAGGACATCGCGCACTGCGATCGGTTGAATCCGGTTGTTCACCCATCGGGGGGTCGTCATCACCGGGAGGCGGTTGGTCAGATGCCGGATCATCTCGAACGACGCCGACCCCGATCCGATAACCACCCCGGCCTGCAACACGAGGGTCGCTACGCCCGACTCCGTCAGGATGCGGCCGACCTGCGCGCGCGAACGCATGTGCGGGGACAGTTCGGTGTTCTCCGGATGCAGCCCGCCGAGATAGACGAATCGGCCCACGCCGGCCTCGCGGGCGGCCGCCGCCATGTTCGACGCCTCCACCCGCTCGGTCTCCACGAACTCCCGCGCCCCGCCCATCGAGTGCACCAGGTAGTAGACGACGTCGATCCCGGCGGTCGCGGCGCGGAGGGAATCCGGGTCGCCCAGGTCGCCGCGGACGATCTCCACCCGGCGGGCCCACGGAATGTCGCGCAGTTTGTCGGGAGAGCGCACCAACACACGCACGTCATGGCCCGCGGCGAGCAAGCGCGGCGTCAGGCGGCCACCGATGTATCCGGTGGCGCCGGTGACCAGCACCCGCAGCCGCTGCACCTTCCCACGGTAACCTCGATGTTCATGAGTGCGCTGGGCGAACCGTTCCATCTCGACGACGAAGGCGTGCAGGGCTACCTGCACCACCCCGGCGCGGATCCGGTCGGAAAGCTGGTCCTCGCGCACGGGGCCGGCGGCGACTGCGACGCAAAACTGTTGCAGGCCATGGCGGCCGGCTTCGCCGAAGGCGGACTCCTGGTGCTGCGCTACAACCTGCCGTTCCGGCAGCGTCGCGGATCCGGGCCGCCCAACCAGGCCCACGCCGGCCAGGACCGGGACGGCATCGTCGCCGCGGCCGACGCGATCCGCGGCCTCGCCGACGGCCCGATGATCCTGGCGGGCCACTCGTACGGCGGGCGCCAGTCGACGATGCTGGCCGCCGAACGCCCCGACGTCGCGGACGGTCTGGTGCTGCTGTCGTATCCGCTGCACTCGCCGGGCAAGCCGGAGAAGCAGCGCACCGAGCACCTACCGGACCTGCGGACGCCGTCGCTGTTCGTGCACGGCGACCGCGACCCGTTCGGCACGCCCGACGAGATGCGCACCGCGCTCGACCTGATCCCGGCCCAGCACCGGCTGATCCTGATCGAGGGCGGCCGCCACGGCCTCGATCCCGACCGCGCCGACGTCGTCGCGCAAACCGTCGCGGCCGCCGCCGACCTGTTCGCTATTCGTTGATCCGGGCCCGCATCAGGAAGACGTTGTAGTCCGACCACGTCGAGATCGTGAAGTACAGGTCGTTGTCGCGCGACCACGGGTGGATGAAGCCGCCGTAGAGTTCCGGATAGTCCACCACCGACACCATGGGTGCACCGTCGGACCACTCACCCTGAGGCGAATCCGCTTCGCGCAGAACGATTGCCGTCTTCGCGGTGTCGAGGTACGACATCTGCCACTTGTCGGTGGACTCGTCGTAGTGCACCGACAGTTCGGCGACCGGGCCGTGCACGATCGGCGTGGCGGCGGTGTACCCGCCGACGGGAGTCCAGCTCCCGTTCTGCCAGTACTGGTACGCCGACTTGTTCAGCACCTGGTCCTTGGGCACCCGCGCCAGGCCCACCGCACCGAGCCGGGTGTTGGGGGTACCGAACATGTACACGTAGTCCCCAGCCGGCACCATCGCCGCGACCTGGAAGTTGGTGACACCGAAGATGTTGTCCCACTGAGCGTACGGATCCTTCACCCACGTGGAGCCGCCGTCGTCGGAGTAGGCGATGCCGCCGTGGTTGGTCCACCACGTGCCGGGGATGCTGTTCCACGTGCGAATGGACATGTAGCTCATGTACTGCCGGTCACCGATCGCGAACCCCGACGTGGGGATGGTGGTGATCTCGACGTTGTCCATCTTGCGGCTGCTGAGGAGTTCCGCGGCGTGGCACCGGCCGTCCTGCACCATCGAGTCGAAAGTCATTCCGTCCGAAAGGTCCTGGTCGGTGCTGAAAGCGAGGACGTTGCTGCGCCAGTCGTCGCCCTGACCGCCCGGCGGGTGGAACCCCTTGCCGATGGTGTCGCCGAAGGCGATCGCGACCTGCCCGGGCGCGCTCTCCCACATGATGCCCAGGTCGGTGCCCTGCACCTGCCAGCGCTTGTCGGTGCGGTTCACCGAGCCCGCGCCCGTCAGCTTCGCGACCCGGTCCACCTTGCCGATCCGCGGCGTCGGCGGGGCCGGGGTGCGCGGCGCCGACTCGACACCGGGGTCCGCCGGATCCGGCGGCGGGGGCAGCGGGTCGGGGTCCGGCCCCGGGATCGGGATGCCGAAGTGGAACGGGGTCGGCTTGAGCCCGATCTGCGGGATCCCCAGGTCGGTCGACAGCGACGACGGCGGCGGAACCGCGTCCGTCAGATCCGGGCACGGGTCGGCGCACGGATCGTCCGGCAGCGGCTCGGACGCGATCCGGGTGGTCGGCGGCTCCGGGGCCGGGTAGGGCACCGGCGTGATCACCGGATACGGGACCGGCACCTCGAGGCGTTCGGGAATGATCGACTCGAGGTGGTGCGACAGCTCCGACGCGCACGGCCCGGCGCCCGGCGCACCGCCCGGCAGCGGCTCGGCCGTCGCTACCCCCGCGGTGCCCGCCACCACCGCAGATCCGAGCAGCGCGACCGCCGCCACCGCCGTCAGCCTGGTCGACATGGATCCCCCGATCCGTACGCATCGTCATCCGTCGGGCGCGAACCCGACCGCGTCCGACCGGAACATAACACCAAGATCAACGGATGCGTGACCGGCGGCGGGCCCGGAGGCGGAGGTCAGGGCATGAGCGCCGAACTGCCGGCACTGACGTCCAGCGACGTCCCGGTGACGTAGCGCGCCTGCTCCGACACCAGATAGAGGACCGCGTGCGAGATGTCCTCCGGGGCCATCCACGGCACCCGCATCGGCGTGATCGAGGCGTACCGCGATTCGACGGTCTCCCGCGTCGGGTGCTCGATGTCCGGAGCGAACAGTCCGTAGAACGCCTCGTTGTGGACCATCGGGGTGTCGACCGAGCCCGGGCACACCGCGTTGACGGTGATCCCGTACCGGGCGAGTTCCAGGGCCAGGGTCTTCACGAGCCCGATCACGCCCCACTTGGCGGCCACGTAGTGCGACAGGTTCGGGGTGCCCATGTGCCCGCCCATCGACGACGTCGCGACGATGCGTCCGTATCCCTGTTCGATCATGTGCGGTGCCACCGCGCGCAGCGTCTTGAAGACACCGGTCAGGTTGGTGTCGACCACGGCGCCCCACATCTCGTCGGTGAGCTCCCACGTCTTCGCGAACGCACACACCCCCGCGTTCGCGATGCAGATGTCGATCTTGCCGAGCTCGGCGATCGCGGTGGCGACGGCCGCGTCCACCGCCGCCCCGTCGCGCACGTCCACCACCGCGGTCCGGCACCGGACGCCGAGCGCCTCGACCAGCCGGCGGGTCTCGTCGAGTTCGTCGACGGTCGCCAACGGGTACGGCACGGTCGCCACGTCGGCGCAGATGTCGATGCCGAACACGTCGGCGCCCTCCGCGGCGAGGGCGAGCGCGTGCGCCCGGCCCTGCCCGCGCGCCGCGCCGGTCACGAACGCCGTCCTGCCTTCGAGCTGTCCCATATCTCCTCCAAGTCTCAACTGCCCCAGATCATTACCGATCGCACGCGGATGCGGGCCAGGACCTCTTCCATTGAGCGGGCAGATGACCGGGGCGGCCCGAGGTCTCCCGGGCCGCGAACAAACCCCTGCCAGGACGTCGTCCTCCTGGGTACGCTGAAAACGACCAACTACCGGGAGGTCGAGGAATGCTCTACAGCGATATTCCGAGTCATGCCGAGATCCGACGGCTCGCCGGGGTGGAGGGTCCGACCTGCATCTCGATCTACACGCCCACCGAGGACGACATCCAGGATCCGGGTAAGAGCCGACTCGAGTTCACGAACCAGGTCAAGTCCGCGGTCGAACAGGTCGACGACCCGAAGGAACGCGCGGCGTTCGAGCAAGCATTCGAAGATTTGATCAACGACGAGGCGTTCTGGCGCTATCAGGCCCGCTCCCTCGTCGTACTCGCCACCCCGGACCGGCTACGGCGCTATCGGCTACCCAATCGACTCGGATCGACCGTCATCGTCGGCGATCGCTTCTACATCAAGCCGCTGTTGCGGACGGTGACCTTCCCGCAGACCGCCTACGTACTGGCCCTCGCCGAGGGCTCCGTGCGCATGATCGAGGTCACGGCCGATCAGCCACCGACGAAGATCGACGTTCCCGGCCTGCCCTCGGACGCCGCCAGCTACGCGGGGGTGTCGTCGCTCGGGCGCACCCCGCCGGGCCGGGTGCACGGTCGGGTACAGGGCGACGAGGGCCGCAAGCTCCGCGTCCACGAGTACGTGCGCGCGATCGACCACGCGCTCCGGAGCGTGCTGACCGGCCGGGACATTCCCCTGATTCTCGCGGCCGCGGAACCGACCGCCTCGCAGTATCGCGCGGTGAACAACTACCACAAGCTGCTCGACGAGGGGATTCCCGGCAATCCGGAGGAGATGACCGACGGTCAGATCGCGGAGACCTGCCGAAAGGTGCTCGACAGCTACTACGCCCAGCAGCTCGCCGAGACCCGCAAGCAGTTCGACGAACTGCGTTCCAAGGGACGGGCACAGGTCGAGATCTCCGACGTGGCCCGGTCGGCGACGTTCGGCCGGATCGAGACGCTGATGGTCGACATCGAGGGCGTCGTGCCCGGCACCATCGACCCCGACAGCGGAACGGTCACGCTGGCCGAGCTCGACGGCAACCACTCGTACGGCGTGGTGGACGAGATCGCCCGCCGGGCACTGCTGACCGGGGCGAAGGTCCTCGCCCTCCGCTCCGGCGACGTACCGGACGAGGTCCCGGCCGCGGCGATCCTGCGGTTCGCCCAATGACCCTGGCGGAGAACTACTTCTCCTGCTGCTGAGCGGCCAGGAACACAGCGAGGGTTTCGACGACGTACGTGTCGGCGGCCGACTTGTCGAAGCCGAGCTCGGAGAGAACCCCCGCTCCGTGTTCCTGCTCGAGCAGCGCCAGCAGCATGTGCTCGGTGCCGATGTAGTTGTGCCCCAGCCGGAGGGCTTCACGGAACGTGAGCTCGAGGACCTTACGGGCGCCGGCGTCGAACGGAATGAGGTCGGGCAGCTGATCGACCTTCGGCGGCAGCACCGTGAGCACGGCCCGCCGCACCGTGTCGACGTCCAGGTCCTGCGCAGCAAGCGTTTTCACCGCGAGTGCCTCCGGGTCCGTGAGCAGGCCGAGGACCAGGTGCTCGGGCACGATCTGGTCGTTGCCGGCGGCCCGGGCGGCGTTCTGCGCGGCCATCACCGCGTTGCGGGCGCGGGGCGTGAACCTGCTGAAGCCCTGATCCGCGTCGAGGTCGGACGGCTCGCCCGGCCCCTTGGGCACGAACCGCTTCTGGGCCGCCTGCTTCGTGACCCCCATGCCGCGACCGATATCGGTCCATGACGCGCCGGAGCGTCGCGCCTGGTCCACGAAGTGCCCGATCAGGTGGTCGGCGATGTCGCCGAGGTGTTCGGCGGTCAGCACCGCGTCGGTCAGTTGTTCGAGCGCGTCGGTATGGACCTTCTTGATCGCGTCGATCAGGTCGTCGAGGCGGACAGGATTCGTCATGGGCACCGGATTCGTCATACGACAACCGTAGGTTGACGATCCGCGAGCGTCAACCCCAGGTTGTCGATTGCATTCAACGTACGGGCGGGTCCGCCTCCCCCTAAACTAAAAGGCGAATCTCGTTCTTGACACAGTTCAATTCAGGGATGACCTGCCACAATCGCTCGATGAACCGGCGCGTAGTCATTCCGAAGTTCACAAGTATGCCCTCCTCGGTAGCGCCCCCAAAAGGCGCCCACCTGAGGGCGAAGTCGATGAGGTGCTCAACCTCGGCCTCAGGATGGTTGCGCTTGCGGTTGGCTTCGATCCAAGCGGCACGACGCCTATCGCGCCATTGCCGATACTCATGAGAGTTCATGGGAATTCACACATCTAATCGGGACTGCGGAAGCCGTGGGACCTCGCCGAAGCGAGAGAAATACGTGGACCACCAGTCGATCTCGCCTCGGCCGTCAAATTACTTAGGCCAACGCCGGAAGTAGGACACCGAGCATCATCTCCACGCGTGGAACTCGAGGAACGCGTTCAACGTCGCGTCCGGGTCCTCCACGTGCGGATAGTGTCCGATGCCGGGCAGCAGCACGATGTCCGGGTCGGGTACCAGTTCCCGGTACCGCTCGACCATGTGCGCGCCGGAGATCGGGTCCAGCGGGCCATCGATCACGCGCACCGGCACGCCTTTCCTCTGCAATGCACCGACCCACCGCTGCCGGTTCTCCACACGCTCGGTTATGCCCCGGGCCAGCCGGTGCCCGTTGCGGTAGCCCCCGTCATGGGAGAACAACCGCCAGAACTGGTGCATCTCCTGTGACGTCGGTCTGGTCTGCGGGCCGAATACCGCGGCGAGACTGCGGACGAAGGCACGTTCGGTCAACATCGCAGCCACTACGGAGCCGGCCGGGGTGAGCAGCAGCCGTTGGATCAGACGTGGTCGATGTGTCTCGGGAAACAGTCCGCCGTTGAGCAGACATACCGATTTGACGAGCAGTGAATTGTCGCCGGCCCCCCGGCGCTCGTCGTGGCGGGCCAGCAGTTCTTGCGCGACCGAATCGCCGTAGTCATGCGCGAGAATGTGATAGCTTCCTACCCCCTGCTCTCGCAACAGGTTCTCGTGTAGGTCCGCCTGGTCGAAGATCGAGTAGTCGTAGCCGCGAGGCTTGGCCGACCAACCGAACCCGATCATGTCCGGGGCGATCACCCGCCCGAACCGTTCGGTGAGGCCGGGCCAGATCGCATGCCAGTCCCACGACGCCGTCGGAAAACCGTGGATACACACCAGCGTTTCGCCGGTACCGGTTCCGCCATCCCGCCAAAAAATGTTGTGACCGCGGTGACGGTAGCTACTGCCGGATGAGCGCCATGATACGAATTCTTCTACATCATCGTCGATGACGTCGAAACTATTCATGAGAAATTTCCTATCGGAAGTCTGAAATGATACCAGCGGCGGTAGCGCTATATCGACGAAGTGGCTTGTATGCCATCGGATCTCGTGGCCTGTGACATGTTCATTCCGTCACGCAACTGGCGGATCCAGCCTGGATCGATATCGAAGGTGTTCTCCGCCTGCCATGCGGTCCCGACGCCCCACGCGCCCTGCTGCACCGAGCCGTCGGGAGCGGTGCAGCTCATCGTCACGATGTAGTACTGGACCGACGTCGTCGTGGTGGTGGCGGAGGTCCCGCTCGATCCATGGCGTGCGCACCGCCGCCGCGGCGACCCGCTCCACGGGTCCGCCGCTCGGCAGGATCGCGATCCGGGCCGCGGCGTCGTGCCCACGTGGGCAGCCGACGGGCATGCGGGCGTCGTGCACGATCGCGGCGGTCAGCACCGGCGGCTGCGGTGAGCAGCGAAGAAGAGCGTGAGAACCGCCGCACCGGTTGCCGGCGTCGAGCTGTCATCCCGCCCCCCGATTCCTGCGACGTGCGGCCGACTCTGCCCGACGTCGATATGGAGCGAATCACCACCGATACCGGCCGCCACGCGGGAGGCGGGGCCCGAGCGTCCCGGCGGCGACCCGGTGACGCCGGGACGCGGACCGCGACGTCGCCCGCCAACCCTGCCGCCAGCGGGGGTGCGAGGCGGGGAACTCGCTAGAAGGGGCGCGCTGGAAGAGGCTTGATCAGGTGTTCGAGCAGGGGTGCCGATTGTGCACAGGTGAGCACCTCGGACGGGTCGAGCCGGATGTACTCGCGGGTGGACGGGTCGACCTCCCACACGTCCTCACCGACGAGGCGCCCCTGGTCATCGTAGGGCCAGTTCATGTACTGCCGGTTCTTCATCAGGTAGGTGGCCTGCGGATCGACATCGATGCCCTCAGCTGCGAGCGCGGCTCCTGGAGTCTGCTGGTAGAGAACGAAGTCGGTGCAGATCAAATTGTCGCCGACAGCGATTCTCTCGTCTTCGACGTAAAAGATGCACTCCCCGGTGCCGGCCCATTCGCTGTAGACCTTCTTGATCGCATCAGCACCCTCGAGCCTGATCGTGCGCCCGAAAGTGTTGAAATTGTAGACGGGTTCCTCGACCGTCATGTCGGGCGCGAAGATCTCCTCCCACCGGCCGGCGACCTCCAGGTTGCGGTGTCGGTTGTAAGCCTGCAGCAGGTACAGGTGCCGCGGGTTGACGGTCTGCTCGATCAGTTGCGCGACCGCGATATTCGTCTTGGTGACGTCGAACCTACTCATTACTGTTTCCTTCAGGAGCTGAAATTGGGGCGTGGGCTATTCGAGGGTGGGTCCGCAATGCGTAATTCTGCAGGGGATATTTCAGAATGTCCTGCCACCCGCGATTGTCGCACGCTCCATTTTCCGGACGGCCGGCCAGTAGTCCTGAACCGCGTAATGCTGCGTAGATCGATTGTCCCAAATCGCGACGCTATTCTTCGTCCAGGCCCAGCGGACCTGGTACTCGGGGATCGCTGCCCGACTCTTCAGATGCTGGAGCAAATCGTTCGCGCCGGGCGAGTAGTCGGCACCGTAACGAACTCGGTCCGGAGTGTGGAAATTGGTGAAGTGCGTGGTGAAAATATCCACATAGAGGACCTCTTCCCCCGTCTCAGGATGCGTGCGAACCACCGGATGCTCGGCATCGGGGAATTGCTCTTTCAGTTCGTGCCGTACTTCCAGCGGCTTGGAGGCGCCGAACACGGCCTCGAAGCTGTGTCGGGCACGCAAATCCTTGACCTCATCCTTGATGTGATCAGGAAGTTCGCGGTACGCCTCGACCATGTTGGCCCAAATGGTGTCGCCACCAAGTTCCGCCGGTTCCACGCAGCGGAGAACGGACGCTGCGGAGGGGGTCTCCCGCCAACTGGTGTCACTATGAAACGAATTCTCGTAGTGGCCCTCGCTCGACATGTCCTTGTATAGCAGGACAACGCCCGACTCATTGTCGGTGCTGGGGTGGCCATCTTCGAGCGGACCGAATTTCTTGGCGAACTCCACGTGTTGGGCACGTGTCATTTCCTGGTCTCGGAGAAAGAGCACTTTGTGCTTCAGGAGAAGCGACTGCACCTCGGCGAAGAGGGCGTCATCGCGGGTGATGTCGGTAATTTGTATGTCGAGCAGCTCGGCCCCGATATTCCGGGTCAGTTGCTTCACATTGATAAAGGAGGAATTGCCAGCCGGTGCTGATTCCTCGACTTGAAAAGTGTGCATGGGTACCACTCCTTTGTTTTCGGGGTAGAGGGACACTCAGCCAGCTCGGCCGGCGGCGATAGATTCGCTCGTTGGGTGCTCTTCATTTGCGGTCCGGTGAAGCCTGGATCCGAACCTTCAGATACCGAAACTCTAGCGCCCAGACCCGGAAGGGAATTGACCTCACGTTGCACCTTGTTTGACGCGCTATTGCGTCGCCCCGCGGTTACTGCTGGGGAGGGGTCACAGCAACGACCCACTGGCGCATCGGACGTCGATTCAGTTTCGGTGTGGCTCCCCTCGTGGAGGAGGGCGTGAGGGTTTCCGATCCTGTGAGCGGGGACGCTATACGACCGGTCGAATGTAAGGTGTGCACGAGTGCGAGGATGGCGACGCTGCCGCGGATCCCGGCCGAGTAGCAGTGGGATGAGGTCTGTGCCCACAGGAGTCGACCACGCGAGGCATTTACCGTGCGGTGCCGCCCACGATGGCGGTTGCTCGACGAGGATCGAAAGGAGGTTCGATGACTCTCCTTGTTCGTAACGCTGCGCTGACCGGATGCCTGGAGCTCATTCGTTCTCGGGAATGTGACCCACTTCCGTTGCTGAGGTCGGTCGGGCTCCAGGTAGCTGACCTGGACATGCCAAATCAGTGGATCGCCATCGACGCCGCCGCCCAGCTCCTCGAGCTGTCTGCGGACGCAACCGGTCTCGCGGACTTCGGCTTGCGCCTGGCAGAGAACCGTAAGATCTCGAATCTAGGCCCGATCAGTGTCGCCGCGCAGGGCGAACCGGATGTGCGCAGTGTTCTGATGACGCTCAGTCGCTACCGGCACCTTCATAGCGAGGCTATCAACGTGCGGATGGTTGAAGCTGACGACCTCGCGAAGGTGAGGCTTGATTTCGGCACAACCCCGGCCGGCGCCTCCAGGCAGTTCTCCGAGATGATGGTCGGGTCACTTCTTCGGCTGATCAAGATCGTTGTCGGCGGCCGCTGGGCTCCGGCAATCGTGTGCTTTACGCACGCCGCACCGGCCGACCTGACGCTTCACCGCCGCAGCTTGGGCAGTTCGATCCGATTTGGCGAGAATTTCAATGGTTTCGCGTTCTACGCCAGCGATCTCGACAGCCCCAACAACCTGTTCGATCATTCGTTTCAACCGTTCGCGAAGAAATATATAGAAACGATCGCCAGTCCGCGGCCCGTCGATGATCTCGACCGCATTCGCGAACTGATCGAATCCACGCTACCGACGGGGCGGTGCTCGCTCCAACATGTCGCGAAGACCCTGGGGGTCAACCGCACCACGGTACATCGGCTTCTTGGCAGGTCGAACACGACATTCTCGGAGATTCTGAACACCACCCGGGCGGACTTGGCTCGGAGATATGTCACAAACCGGACGAGTTCCCTAACCGATGTTGCTTGCCTGCTTGGGTTTTCCGAACTCTCTGCCTTCTCGCGCTGGTTTCGAAACGAGTTCGGCTCGAGTCCAACGGCCTGGAGGGACGCTCTCTAAATCAGGCGCTAGACGGTATGGAGTGACACGCGACTTGTCGTGAGTTCACTCCAAGTGGTCGGCGTCCCTCGGTTGGTGAGGATGTGGCCCGGCGTGGGGTCGAAGTCAACGTCGTTCATGCTCGCTGCGCTGCGCGTGCTCCACGTTGACATCGACAGCCTGCGCCGGCCGGGTCGGCGGTGATCGAGGGACGCCCCAGAAGGCGACTGTGGACCGCTCTTGCGGGCCGGGACCTCACACACAAGATTCGTGGGTTACCGAGCAAACGAAACTGCCTGCTCGGCCTATCCGACAATTGTGGGAGGCCCCGGTGTTTACCGAGCGTACGAGCGTAGGACTGGACGTGCACGCACGTTCGGTCGCGGCGGCAGCGATCGACAGCGTCACCGGTGAGGTGTTCCAGGCCCGGTTGACCCCGTCGTATGAGCACATCCGGTCCTGGGTCGCGGATCTACCCGGGCCGGCGGCGGCCGTCTACGAGGCCGGCCCGACCGGCTTCGGGTTGTATCGGGCATTGACGGAGTCAGGGATTCGGTGCGAGGTCGCCGCCCCGTCGAAACTGCAGAAACCGTCCGGGGACCGGATCAAGACCGATGCCCGAGATGCGTTGCATCTTGCACGGCTACTGCGCCTCGACGAGATCTGCGCCGTGTCGATCCCAAGCGTGGATCAGGAAGCGGCCCGAGATCTCGTGCGCGCTCGTGAGGACTGCCGCGGTGATCTCATGCGAGCACGACATCGACTGTCGAAACTGCTACTGCGGCATGGCATCGTCTACTACGGCGGCGCCGCCTGGACCGGAGCACACGACCGCTGGCTACGCACCGACGCGGCACCCCAGTTGACCTCGCCTGCGACGCGGATGGCGTTCGACGCCGACTACGACCACGTACTCACGATGCAGGCCAGGCGTGGGCGCCTCGACACGGCGATCGAAGGCATGGAAACCGGCAGTGAGTTCACCCCGACCGTCCGGAGGATGTGCTGCCTGCGCGGGGTGAGCACGTTGACAGGGTTCGCGTTGGCGGTCGAGATCGGCGACTGGAATCGGTTCACCGGCAACACAATCGGATCCTACGTCGGATTGGTTCCGTCGGAGCACTCGTCGGGTTCGTCACGCGCACAAGGTTCTATCACCAAGACTGGGAACACCCACGCACGCAGGCTGCTGGTCGAGGCAGCCTGGCATCACAGGCCGCGGTATCACGTCGGCGCGGTGATGCGTTCGCGGTGGGACCAGGCGCCGGCAGCTGCCCGGGCGCGTGGAGACGAGGGCAACCGTCGGCTGCACGACAGATGGGTTCGGTTCCTCGAACGCCGAAAGCGGTCGACGGTGGCGAACGTGGCGATCGCCCGCGAATTGGCCGGTTGGTGTTGGTCGTTGGCGGTCATGAACGACTGACCGGCCCCACCTGATCTGCTTCCTCCTCGGGGCAGTGGTGGCAGCGCGTGGATCGACCCGCGACACACCTATGAGCAGACCCCCCAAGGGTCGACGCTCGATGCTAGACAAGCGGATCCGATCCAGCCGAAACCCCGTCCTGCGGTAGCCAACCCGCGTATATCAGTCTGACCGCGCGTCGCACACCGACACGCTCACCACGCAGACTCCGGACGAGGAAGCAACGAGGCGCCGTCGGGGTCGCTCCCCGGCGGCGCCTCACCATGGCCTCTTGACAATCTTCTCTACATATCAGTACAGCTAGTCGTCGGGCCGGTGCGCTGTCGGTGCCAAGACCATCGGGATCCTTACCCTCCCGGTTCTCCTGTAATGGTTGGACATTGTCGGTGCGGTGATATTGCCGGCGCGGTTGCGCCGAGTGCACACCCGGTCGCGGTGGGCGCCACATGTTCATCGTCAGGAGGTTCGGGCCCGCGGCGTCCTCAGGTGATGGGGGCTTGAGCCGACGGGCCCGGGCGTGATCAGCGGAGCGCGCCTGATAACTGACAGACCGCGTGCAACAGTATGTCAACCCACCCGCGACACGGGGTCAATCCAATGATGCGCAGGTTCTATAACGTGATGCGCAACATAAGCGCGGTACGAAGTGTCGTACATCATCGGACACATTGCATCGGTGGTGCCTGGGTGAGCTCACCGGACTCCGCTCTCTGCATATGGGTCAATCGGGGCCGGAGCGTGCGAAGGCCGCACACGGCGATTTCGGTCGGCCAACCCGGCTACGCCTTTCGGCACCAAGCCTGGCGAAGCTGCAGATCCACCGCTGGCCGCGACACACCAGCCAGTTCCGTGTTCGGCTGATCCTGACCAACACCCTTACATCACAACATGATCCGCGCACCACATTGCACCCGCCATGACCGCGTTACCACACCGAGAGAGAAAAACACATGCTCAATCTGTCCATGCTCCTGGAGGATTCCGCTCGTCGGTATCCAGACCGTGACGCGCTCGTCCACGGCGAACAGCGATTCACCTATGCCCAGGTCGACACCATTTCGAATCAGGTAGCCAACCTTCTCGTCTCGATCGGGATCCAGTCCGGTGACAAGGTGGCAATTTCCCTTCCGAACGTGCCGTGGTTTCCGATCCTTTACTGCGGAATCCTCAAAGCCGGCGCGGTCGTGGTACCTCTGAATATTCTGCTCAAGGGCCGTGAGATCGCTTATCACCTGACCGATTCGGATGCCAAGGCGTACTTCTGCTTCGAGGACACCTCGGACCTGCCGATTGCCGAGTTTGCCCGGGAGGGATTCGACAACGCCCCGGCCTGCGAGCATCTTTTCGTGGTCGGGGCAGACCGCGTGACTACTGGCGCGGGCATCACCCCGCTGGCGCAGGCGCTGGCCGATCAGCCCAGCGAGTTCGAGAGTTCGCTGCGTGAGGCCACCGACACCGCGGTGATTCTGTACACCAGCGGTACCACCGGCCAGCCCAAGGGCGCCGAGTTGACGCACTCGAACATGGTGCTGAATGCGCTGACGGCCAACCGTCTATTCGACTCGCAGCCCAGCCGGCACGACACGCACCTGACGGCGCTACCGCTCTTCCACACCTTCGGTCAGACGGTGAACATGAATTCGGCGTTCTCGGTGGCGGCGACGTTGATCCTGTTGCCGAGGTTCGATGCTCAGTCCGCCCTGCAGATCATGAACGAACAGGACGTGACTGTCTTCGCGGGCGTTCCGACCATGTACTGGGGGTTGCTCAAGGCCCTCGACACGCTCGACGAGGGAATCGACATCGAACGGATCGCCAAAAATCTGCGCAAGGCGATCTCCGGGGGAGCGTCGATGCCGGTCGAGATCCTCAAGCAGTTCAAGGAGCGCTTCGGGGTTCAGATCCTCGAAGGCTACGGACTCTCGGAAACATCACCGCTCGCGGTGTTCAGCGACTCCGAGCGGGAACCCCGACCCGGGTCGATCGGCACTCCTGTCTGGGGCGTGCAGGTCCGTTTGGTCGATTCCGAGTGGAACACCGTGCTCGGAGAAGACGTAGTTGGGGAAATCGCAATTCGCGGCCACAACGTGATGAGGGGCTACTACAACCGGCCCGGCGCCACTGACGAGGTGATGCGCGACGGCTGGTTCCGCAGCGGGGACCTCGCCCGCCGAGACGAGGACGACTTCTACTACATCGTCGACCGGGCGAAGGACATGATCGTGCGCGGCGGGTTCAACGTGTACCCGCGGGAGATCGAGGAAGTGCTCATGACCCACGAGGCCGTCTCGCTGGCAGCGGTGGTCGGAGTACCGCACGAAAGTCACGGTGAGGAGGTCAAGGCCTTCATCATTCTCGACAAGGATGCGGAAATCTCCGAAGGGCAGCTGATCGACTGGGCCAAGCCGCAGATGGCCGCCTACAAGTACCCGCGTCTGGTCGAGTTCGTCACGTCATTGCCGATGACCGCCACCGGAAAGATCCTCAAACGCAGCCTCGCCTGAAGCCGAGTGTATGCAGGCACACCCCGGCGATTTGCAGCGAACCACGTCGCGATTCTGCTGATCGCTGTCGGTTCAGTTATCAACTCCATTTGGGAGCAAGCCGGCTGGGTGAGAGCGATCCGTTCGCTCCCTCCGATCTCGCACGCCCAGCAGTTGCAAAGATCCCAAGCGTGCAGGTCGAAACGTGCCGAGGCCGGGCAGTGGCGTCGTCCGACGCGGCTGTCTTCTTGCCGGCAGATTCCCTCGACTACATCCCGATTAGGAGCATGCATAATGCTGCCAACCACTTCCGGTGAACACCCGGCTGTCACATCAGTCGCGGGTACGAGGGCCCGGTCGAGCAGGTATCCGTGGATAGTCTTCGCGCTGACCTTCGGACTGATGCTCTCGGACTTCATGTCCCGGCAAGTTCTCAGTGCCGTCTTCCCGTTCTTGAAAACCGAATGGACGCTGACTGATTCCCAGCTTGCCTCGCTCTCCAGCGTCGTAGCGCTCATGGTCGGCCTGCTCGCCCTGCCGTTGTCGTTGTTGGCAGATCGGTGGGGCCGGGTCAAAAGCCTGACCCTCATGGCCGTTCTCTGGAGCGTAGCTACCCTGTTGTGCGCCCTGGCCACCAGTTACGAACAGCTGCTCGGCGCCCGCTTCCTCGTCGGAGTCGGCGAGGCCGCCTACACGAGCGTCGGTATCGCAGTCGTGCTCAGCGTCTTCGCACCCCGACTGCACGACACCCTCAGCGGGGCCCTTTTCGCCGGCGGATCGTTCGGGTCGGTGATCGGCGTCGCCTTCGGGGGTGCCATCGCCGTCCACTTGAGCTGGCGCTGGTCGTTCGCAGCCATGGCGATCTTCGGCTTGATCTTGGTGGCGCTCTATCGTGCCCTGGTCACCGAACGCAAGCTGGCGATCCGCGCCACCACCGACGACGTGGCCGCGGGCACTGTCGCGAAACCGGAGGGATACCGCGCTCCGTTGTCGAGTCTTTTCACCAACCCGGCGGTCTTGTGCGCCTACATCGGTGGCGGACTCCATCTGTTCACCGCTGGAGTGTTGCTGTCATGGCTACCAAGCTTCTTCAACCGCTACTACGGCTTCGCTCCGGCCAAAGCAGGGCTGACGGCGTCAATCTTCGTGTTGCTTGTGGGTAGTGGCATGGTGATCTGCGGCATCATCACCGACCGTGTCAGTCGGACCGACACGAGCCACAAGTGGACCGCAGCCATCGCCTTCTGCGTAACGTCGCTCGTATTCCTGACGGTAGGATTTCGGGTCGGTACAGGGAACACGCAGATGGTCCTGATCGGAATCGGCGCCTTCTTCTCCGGCGGGGCATCCGGCGCATCCGGCGCGATGGTAGCGAATCTCACGCACTCCTCCGTCCGAGCCTCCGCAATGGGTGCTCTCGCCGTTGCCTACAACCTGCTGGGCATGGCACTGGGGCCATTCGTCGTAGGTGTCCTCGCCGATCGTCTTGGTCTGCTCGGGGCTCTGCAACTCTCCCCGCTGGTCTACCTCGGCGCGATCGCCGCATTGGTCGCCGGCAAGCGTCTCTACCCGGCCGGGGTTCGCAAGTTTGACGCGTTGATGACGGGACAAGCGAGCCCTAAAGTCCTGCGCCCAACGTCATGACCGCCTGAGATCGGTCGATACCTCGCGCAGCGACCTGAACGAACCTGCGCACATTCCGGTACGAAACTGTTCCTCCATACCTGAACCATCGAAGACAGACGTCAACGGCGGTAAAGGTTGTGCGCCCCGGCCTGGCTTCCCTCCAGCCGGGGCAGCACGAGGCCATCACTGATTCGAACAGGTGTGGCCGTCCTGACCCTTTGGTGGGCGATTAACGTTGTGGCAAAGCTGGGCACGCCCCTCCTCGTGTCAGTGTCGCCATCGCAATCAAGGCCTCTGGGCTGTGAAATCCGTAGGATCGCTTCGTCAGTGACCGCAGGTGGGTGTTGTTAGCCCCGACGCGGGCATTGGACAGGTCGTATTCGATTGCGTTGAGGATCTCGCGCCGATAGCGAGCGATGCTCTTAGCCTCGGGCTTTCACGGTAGTTCGCAAGGTCCGTTATGTCGTTCATGAAGAAAGGTGCTCTGAACTGCAAGAATATGACTTGCTGAGGGTCATGTTCGTGCGAGTTCGAGGAGCACCTTTCTGGTGGGCAAGTCTACGTCCTGTTACCCGTCGTTGGTCGCAGACGCAGCCGGATCGGGCGTGGTCGCGCACGCCGGAGCGGTGTTGCTGCTGCGGACCGCCGAGAAAACCCGGCTGATCAGCGCGTTGTCGACCGCGTTGTCTCCATGGCGGAAGCCCTTGTCCCGCCACGATCCGGGCAAAATCGTGTTGGATCTCGCGGTCACGCTCGCGCTCGGCGGCGACTGCCTGGCCGACATCGCGCAGTTGCGGGCGCACCCGGAGGTGTTCGGTCCGGTCGCCTCCGATCCGACGGTGTCGAGGCTGGTCACCGCTCTCGCTGCAGACCCCGGCGCCGCCCTCACCGCGATCGAGGGTGCCCGCGCCGAGGCACGACGCGGCGCATGGGTCACAGCCGGAGACCGGACTCCCGATCACGACATCGACGAACGACATCCGATGATCGTCGATCTCGACGCCACCCTGGTGACGGCCCACTCCGAAAAGGAACAAGCCGCACCAACATTCAAGCGTGGATTCGGATTCCACCCCTTGTGCGCGTTCGTCGACCACGGCCCGGACGGCACAGGCGAGCCGGTGGCGATGTTGCTGCGGCCCGGAAACGCCGGCTCGAACACCGCCGCCGACCACATCGCCGTCGTCAAGAAGGCGCTGGCGCAACTGCCCTTCGACCCGGGCTACCGGGTCGGGCGAAAGGTGTTGATCCGCACCGATGGCGCCGGTGGCACCCGCCAGTTCGTCGACTACCTGACCAAACGGAAGCTGTCGTACTCGATCGGGTTCGGGCTTACCGACACGATGACCGCGGCGGTCGAGATGATCCCGAACGACGCGTGGACGCCCGCCTACGACGCCGACGGGCGCGTTCGCGAAGGGGCGTGGTCGCCGAACTCACCGGGCTACTCGACCTGTCGGGCTGGCCGGACGGGATGCGCGTGATCGTCCGCAAGGAACGACCGCATCCCGGTGCGCAACTGAGGTTCACCGATTCCGACGGACTGCGGTTGACAGCGTTCGTCACGAACACCCGCCGCGGCCAACTGCCGGATCTCGAACTACGGCATCGCCGGCGGGCTCGCTGCGAGGACCGGATCCGGACGGCGAAAGACACCGGTCTGCAGAACCTTCCACTCCGCGGGTTCGACCAGAACAGGATCTGGCTCGAGATCGTGCAGTTGGCCTGCGAGCTGACCGCGTGGACACAGATGCTCGCCTTCGACACCGAAGACGCCAGGCGGTGGGAACCCAAACGCCTACGGCTCCGCCTGTTCCACATCGCCGGCCGACTCGCCCGGCATGCCCACCGAATTCACCTACGGCTCTCCTCGAACGCACCCCACGTCGACTTACTGGTCACCGCGATCACACGCCTGACGAAACCGACCTCGGTGACCTGAACAGCGAAAACCCGCCCAGTCGAGACGAAAGGACCACCGACCATCGGAGCCGTGGACCCCGACGCCACCCGACCGCATCGGGCACCTTCTCCTGTCCCGAAGCAGAAACACCCAATCCGAAACCGCTCAGGCCAGCACGCGTGACTCACGAAAGATCGAGGCTAAGGTTGGGAGAGGGGCCTCCGACACCGCGAAGGAGTCCGCAATGCCCGACTACGGCAACGAGATCCGCTTCGGCTGGTTCCTGATCCCGGACGCGCACATGCCCCGGGCCGCGCTCGACACCGCCGCCGTCCTCGACCGCGCCGGCTTCGACCTCGTCGGCGTCCAGGACCACCCCTACCAGCGGGAATTCCTCGACGCCTGGACGCTGCTGTCCGCGATCGCCGCCCGCACCGAGCAACTGTCCGTGTTCCCCGATGTCGCGAACCTGCCCCTGCGCCCGCCGGCGGTGCTCGCGAAGGCGGCGGCCAGCCTCGATCTGATCTCCGACGGCCGGGTCGAACTGGGCCTGGGCACCGGTGCGTTCTGGGACGGGATCGCCGCGATGGGCGGTCCGCGCCGCTCCGCCGGCGAGTCCGTGCGGGCGCTGCGGGAAGCCGTCTCGGTGATCCGGCTGATGTGGAGTGGCGAGCGGTCGATCCGGTTCGACGGCGACTTCTACTCCGTGGACGGGGTGCACCCGGGGCCCGTTCCCGCCCATCCGATCGGTGTCTGGATCGGCGGCTACAAACCCCGCATGCTCCGATTGGTCGGCGAGATCGGCGACGGCTGGCTGCCCACGCTCGGCTACATCGACGACGCCGGAATCGCCACGGCGAGCGCGACTATCGACGACGCCGCCACTGCGGCGGGCCGGGACCCGGCGAGCATCCGCCGGGTCCTCAACGTCGGCGGCGACATCCCCCTCGAGGATCTCCCGCGGCGCCTGTCCTCCCTCGCGCTCGACCACGGCATCGACACCTTCATCCTCGGCGGGCACCCCACCGAGGAGTCACTGACCTACCTCGCGCAGGAGGTCTTCCCCCGGGTGCGAGACGGCGTCGCCGCCGGACGCTGAGGGAAGCGCGCGGGTCTCACGTCTCGGCCGTGACGAACCCCTGCTCGACCAGCCATTGCCGCGCCACCGCCGCGGGGTCCTTGCCCTCGACATCCACCTGGCGGTTCAGTTCGGTGATCGCCTCGTTCGTCAGGATCGCCGAGATCGGCGCCATGACCTGGGCGACCTGCGGGTGGTCCTTCGCGAAGTCCTCACGCATCGTCAGGGCCGGGTTGTACTTCGGGAAGAACTGGCGGTCGTCCTCGAGCACCACCAGGTCCAGCGCCGCGATCCGACCGTCGGTCGTGAACACCTCACCGAACTTGCACTGGCTGCCGTCGGCCGTGGCCTGATAGATGATGCCGGTCTGCAGGATTCGGCGTTCGACGCGTGCAGGGTCGAACCCGTAGGCCGCGGCCATGCCGGGGAATCCGTCCTGCCGGACGTTGAACTCGGTCTCGACGCACGTCACCGCCGCACCCGGATCCCGCTCCACCAGCGCAGCGTAGTCCGAGAGCGTGCGCACCCCGGTCTCGGCGGCGGTCTTCTGGCTGGTGGCCAGCGCGTACGTGTTGTTCATCGGCGCCGGCTCGGTCCACACCATGCCGTTGCGTTCGAGATCCTCGTCGCGGACCGCCTCGAACTGGGCATGCGAATCGGGGATCGGGTGCTCGTGACCGAGGTAGTTGATCCAGCCCGTCCCGGTGTACTCGTAGCTCACGTCGATCTGCCCGTTCAACTGTGCGTCGCGAGTGCTGTTGGAGCCCTGGATGTTGGTGAGGTCCCGGACGTCGGCGCCGGCGGCGGACAGGGCGAACTCGATGATGTAGCCGAGGATGACCTGCTCGGTGAAGTCCTTGGAACCGACGGTGATCCGGACCCCCTCGAGCTCGGACACCGGTTGGATGCTGCCGGGCCCCACCTTCAGCGGGACCGCACCACCGGATTCGAGGCCGCACCCGACCAGCAGAGTCGCGGCGAGGGCGAGCACACCACCCGCGAGCACGTGTCGTTTCACGTTCATGTCAGCGCAGCCCCTTCGGACCGAGGAAGGTCTCCGCGAGCGCCCCCACCCAGTCGACCAGCAGTGCCAGCGCGACGGCCAGGACCGCGCCGACGACGAGGGTCACGTTGTCGCGCAGCTTGTATCCGGTGTCGATGAGGATGCCGAGCCCGCCCGCACTCACCAGGAAGCAGAGCGTCGCCGTGCCGACGGCGAGGACGAGCGAGGTACGCAGTCCCGCCAGGATGTACGGAACGGCGAGCGGGAACTCCACCCGGCGCAGGACCGTCAGCGCCGACATCCCCTGTCCGCGACCGGCGTCGACGAGCGTGGGATCGACCTCCTGGTAGCCCAGGATCGTGTTCCGCAGCACCGGCAACAGCGAGTAGAACGCGATGGGCAGCACGCCGATCCAGAATCCCGTCGTCCGCGTCGCGAGGTAGAACAGCACCAGCAGGCCGATCGCCGGCGCCGCGGCGCCGACATTCGCGATGCCGACGAAAATCGGTGCCAGAAAGGTGAATCCGGGACGGGTCAACAACGTGCCGAGCGGCACGGCGAGCACCAACACGATGAGGACCACGACGACCGTGATGAGCACGTGCTGCCACGTCAGCGTCGCGATGTTGCCGACGTTGATGCTCGCCTTCTGGGTCGCGGTCAGCTCCCGGGTGAACGCCCAGCCCAGCACACCGCCGACCAGCAGGAGCACCAGCACGGGCTGCACGAGCAGCCGCAGGTGTTCCGCCCGTCTTTCCGCCTGCTGCGCTGTCGGAGTCGTCATTTCGACGATTCCTCGGTGACGTCGTCCGACGTGGCCGCGGCGGCGTGATCGTCGGCGTGCTCCTCGCGGACCTCCTGCAGCGTGTGGACGAGCGTGTCGATCGTGACGATTCCGACGTACTCGCCGCGACGACCGGTCACGGCCGCCGACGCACTGGCCTGCATGAGAAGCGCCTCGAGCGCGTCCTGCAGCGTCGACGTCACCGAGACGTTCTCTCCGACCGGATCGCCGACGTCCTCGAGCGATCCCGCCGACGCCAGGTGCTCGGGTGCGACCCAGCGCAGCGGGCAGTCGCGCCGATCCAGGATCAGGCCCCAGTGCGCCTCCTGCGCCGCGAGCTCGCGGCGCAGGTCGGCGACCGAACCGTCCTGATACGCGGTGGGGCACTGCGCCAACTCGATGTCACTCACCCGGGCGAGCGTGAGCTGCTTGAGCGAGGCGTCGGCGCCGATGAAGCCGGCGACCATGTCGTTGGCGGGATTCGCGAGGATCGCCTCCGGAGTGTCGTACTGCATGATGTGGGACTGACTGCCCAGCACCGCGATCCGATCGCCGAGCTTGACCGCCTCGTTGAAGTCGTGGGTGACGAACACGATCGTCTTGCCGAGCTCGGATTGCAGCCGCATCAGCTCGTCCTGCAGCAGACCGCGGGTGATGGGATCGACCGCGCCGAACGGCTCGTCCATGAGCAGCACCGGCGGATCCGCGGCCAAGGCCCGGGCGACTCCGACGCGCTGCTGCTGACCACCCGACAACTGACGCGGGTAGCGGCCGCGGTAGGTGTCGGGGTCCAGGCCGACGAGGTCGAGCATCTCGTCGACCCGCGCGGAGGTCCGCTTCCTGTCCCACCCGACCAGACCCGGCACCGTCGCAACGTTCTTGGCGACCGTGAGATGCGGGAAGAGACCGGCCTGCTGGATCGAGTAGCCGATGCCGCGGCGCAGCCGGTCTGGGTCGATCGAGTGGGTGTCGCGCCCGCCGATCGTGATCTTCCCCGACGTCGGCTCGATGAGACGGTTGATCATGCGCATCGTCGTGGTCTTGCCACAGCCGGACGGCCCGACGAACACGACCGTCTCACCTGCGGGAATGGTCATCGACACGCCGTCGACGGCGGCGTCGGCCTGACCGGGGTACTGCTTGACGACGTCGTCGAGCACGATCTCGACGCCCTTGCCGGTGCGGTGTTCGGCGGGTAGCAGGTCAGTCACGGATCCCCCTCGAAGTGGTGAGGCGCCCGACGAGGACCAGCAGTCCGTCGAGGACGAGCGCCAGGATGACGATGAGAACGGTGCCGGTGAGCGCCTGCGGCACCGCCGTCGGGCTGCCCACGCGGGAGAGCCCGGAGAAGATCAGGTTCCCCAGGCCGGGCCCCTTCGCGTACGCGGCGATCGCGAGGATGCCCATGAGCATCTGGGTGCTCACCCGGATGCCGGCCAGGATCGACGGCCAGGCCAGCGGCAGCTCGATCCGACCCAGCACGTGCAGCCGACCCATGCCGACGCCTTTCGCGGCGTCGGTGATCGCCGGATCGACCGAGGCCAGGCCGATGATCGTGTTCCGGATGATCGGCAGCAGCGCGTACAGCACCAGCGCCGTCACCGTGGGCGGCACACCCAGACCGAGAATCGGGATGAGAAGGCCCAACAGCGCGAACGACGGCAACGTCAGGATCGTGCTCGCGAGACCCGTCGCGACGGCCGATCCGATGGGGCTGCGGTACACCGCGATTCCGATCAGGACCGCGATGACGCCGGCGATGATCACCGACTGCACGACGGCACTGACATGGAGATACGAGTCGGTGAGCAGCTGTTGCCGCCGCTCGGACACGAAATCCCACAAGGTCTGGAAATCCAATCCAGCCCCTCCCTTCAGCCGCGAAAGACCCCAGCAAACAGGGCGTCCGCTCACTGCGGACGGGCCTTCACAGGGCAGCGCGGCGCTGCGCGTGGTGTCCACATTGCCCGGGATCGCACCGTTCTGCACGGGAACTGCGAATCGCGGGTGGCCCGCGCGGCGGTCCACCCGCCGCGAAAAAGCGCAACATTTGGTTGCGCATGCAGCCTCGGGTCGGATAGCCTTACGTGCAACCAAAGGTTGCGAAAGAGGGAGACGACGTGGAGTACGGACGCATCGAGCGCTCGATGTACGTCGAAGCCACGCCCGACGTGGTTTACGAAGTCATCAGCAGTCCCGAGCACTTGAAGGAGTGGTGGCCCGACGAGGTCGTCGACCTGGAGCCGGTCCCCGGCTCCGTCGGCGAACTCGTGTGGGGCGACAGAACCTCGCCCGACGGGCACGTCGCCCGGATCACGGTGGTCGATGCTCAGCCACCCCGGTTGTTCTCCTTCCGCTGGGCTCACCTGACCGACGAGGCGGCGGTCCCCGACAACTCCCTGTTGGTGACCTTCGAGCTCGCCCCCTCGCGAGAGGGCACGACGGTCCGGATGACGGAAACCGGGTTCCGCGAGATGGGTTGGGAGATCGCCGTTCTCGAGGAGCAGTACCACTCGCACATCGAGGGGTGGGACCGGTATCTACCTCGACTCGTCGAGTACGCCGGCCGACAGGGCGCGAGCCGATGAACTCCGTTGTCGACGACGACCTCTGGTCCGCGATAGGGGACCCGACACGGCGGCGAATGCTCGACCTGCTGCTGGCCGACGGCGAGGGGACGGCGACCACCCTCAGCGAGCAGCTACCGGTGACCCGCCAAGCTGTCGCGAAGCACCTCGGCGTTCTCGACCGCGTCGGCTTGGTGCATGCGACGCCCGTGGGCCGGGAGAGGCTCTACCGGGTCGACGACGCACAACTCGCCCGCGCCGTAGCGCAGCTCAATTCGGTGGGGTCGACGTGGGACGCCAGGCTCCAGCGCATCAAGCGGATCGCAGAAGCAATCCAACGCAACAGTCAGAAGTGAGAAGAGAGAGGAACTCGAAATGGTCGACATTCTGCACAGGGTCGGGATCAAGTCGTCCTCTGTCGACGATGTCTACGCGGCGTTGACGACGGTCGACGGGCTTGCCGGCTGGTGGGCCAGCAATACGGACGGCGACCCGAATATCGGAGGGACACTCCGATTCCGCTTCGGAGAGGGCGGAATCGATCTGAAGGTGATCGAGCTCCAGCCCGCGAAACGAGTGGTGTGGGAGTTCATCGAAGGGCCGGCGGAGTGGATCGGCACCCGGGCGGTGTGGGATCTCCGACGCGACGGCGACTACACCATCGTCCTCTTCGCACAGGAGGGATGGAAGGAACCCGTGGAGTTCATGCACCACTGCAGCACCAAATGGGCGCTCTTCCTGATGAGCCTGAAGTCTCTGGTCGAAACCGGCACGGGCGCACCGGATCCCCGCGACGTCAAGATCGACGACTGGAACTAGAGCACGTCTCCAGGAGAGGGTCGTCAGGGGCGGTGTCGAGCTTCACCGGCCGCGCGGCACGGACTACCTCGACGAACGCATCAGCGGATCCGGTCGAGGAGAGACAGCGGGCGCACCGCGATGCGCACCAGTGCGAGCGGATTGTCGTCGCCCGCGGCACGGTTGGCGCCCATCGCACCGCACGCGCTGCACCGGTGGATGATCACCCATTCGCCGCCGCCGCGCACCGAGATCGAGATCGGGTCCATCCGCCCGCCGCACGACGACGCACGGTCGCCGGGCAGATCCCCGTCGACGTGCCTGCTGCACAGGCACGTCGGACAGTGATTACGGTGCGCGGTGCCGGGGACCCACATCGGTACGTCCAATCCGCAACCGAGACAACGAAACGATGTCCCGCGGCGCGCGGGACCGTCCCGGTGTGCGGGTTTGGCACGCTGCGGACGCTCGGTTCTGCCGTTCCTGCGTGACACGTCGATCACCCCCGCCGCGTCAGAGCTGCGCGAGGTGCTCGAGCGGGAACGGCGGCTGCGCCAACGGTTTCACCGCGATGCGGATCAACAGGAGTTGGTTGTCGTCCTCGGCGACCGCGTGGGCGTCGAGGTGATCGCAGCCGGTACACCGGTGGATCAGCATCCAGTCGCCGTCGCGCAGGACGGCCACCGCGATCGGATGCGTGCGGGCACCGCACCGCCCGTGCCTGCCGGCCAGGCAGTTGGGGCAGTGGGTACGGGACCCGACGCTCGGCGCGGCCTCGGACACGGTGAGGCCGCAGCGGATGCAGGTGAAGGTGGACAGGTGTGAAATTGGTGTGCCACTGCGGGACACGGGAGTTCTCCTCTGTGAGATCGATCGGGCGGCAATGTCTGCCGAGCGCAATCGGTCCCGCGGAAGACTCACACCGGACAGGGGATCCGATGTCGGGTACGGATCACCGGTCCGAGCGATTCGCGGGATCGCGAAGAAGCTCGGCGGCTGTCCGGGGCATAGTTCACCACTTCCATGTGCGTAGGTGCCGGCACCGGGCCGGATGCGTGGAACCATAGGCAGTGCGCGTGCCGGCGCGCAATCGAATTACGCCGCCGAGGTCAGGGTGCGGCTATTCCGTCCAGCACGAGTCGGGCGAGGTAGTCCACGAGGTCGCCCTCGCTCCAGTCCGACCGCACGAGGGTCAGGGTCGTGAGCGCTCCGCGCAGCGTGTCCAGCACGAGGCCACCGTCCACGTCCGGCCTGATCTCACCGGCCGCGATCGCGCGGTCGAACACGTCGACGTATCTCGCCCGTACCGGTGCGATGAATCGCCGCTCGGCCTCGTCCTGGAGCGCGGGATCGGCGACCATGTCGGCGATCAGTCCCGGCATGCCACACCGATATTCGGGGAGCAACTGGAGTGCGACCATGTCCCGCACCATCGCGGTGAACGTCTCGGCGAACGGGGCGCCCTCCGGAATGGCGCTCGCCGACAGCGGCTCCCGCCGGAACAGGGTCTCCTGCACAAGCGCCGCCTTGCTGCCCCACCACTGGTACAGCAGCGGGCGCCCGACGTCGGCCCGGCGCGCGACGGCGGCGAACGTGAGCGCCTCGTAGCCGGCCTCGACCAGCAGCTCCGCGGTCGCGTCGAGCACCGCCCGGTGGCGGGCCGGATCGCGCGGCCTCCCCCGCGTGGGGCCGTTCCCCTCCAAGGCGACTCCGTTCTCGAGAACTACTGACAAATTACCTTACATCGTGTAAGCGTAATAGTCGGACGAATCGACGCCCACGTTCCGAACGATGCGGAGCCCGAATGACTTTGATCGACGTTGGACGGCCGGCCCCGGCCGTCGTCACCGTGACCCTCGACCGCCCCGAGCGGCTCAACGCCCTGAGCTTCGCGCTGGTCGAGGAACTGCACGCCGCGCTCACCGCGCTCGAGCGCGACAACACCTGTCGCGTGGTGATCCTCACCGGGGCCGGGCGCGGCTTCAGCGCCGGCCTCGACCTGAAGGACCCGACACGGACGGCACCGACCGCGGACGGCCTCGCGGGGCCCGCGGCCGGGATGCGCACCCAGGAGTACATCGCCTCGCTCGTCCCCCGCCTCCAGCGCCTCCCCCAGACGGTGATCGCCGCGATCAACGGTCCGGCGTTCGGCGGCGGACTGGCGCTGGCGGCCGCGTGCGACCTGCGGATCGCCTCGGCCTCGGCGAGATTCGGCGTGCAGTTCATCAAGATCGGCATCTCCGGCTGCGACATCGGGATCAGCTACACCCTGCCGCGACTGATCGGCGCCGGACGTGCCGCCGAGTTGATCACCACCGCCCGGGAGTTCGACGCCACCGAGGCCGAGCGGATCGGGTTCGTCACCCGCGTCGTGCCCGACGCCGAACTACTCGACGCGGCACTGGAACTCGCGGACACCCTGTGCGGTCACAGCCCGTTCGCACTGTCGATGACCAAGCAGGTCCTCACCGCGAACGCCTCCGCCGGCAACGTCGACGCCGCGATCGCCCTCGAGAACCGCACCCAGATCCTGGCCGGCACCGGCGGCGAGTTCGCCGAGGCCGCCGCCGCATTCATCGAACACCGCGCGCCCGCCTGGGCTCGGACAGGAGACGACGCATGAACCGCGACAAGTTGAACCAGCTCTTCGACCTCTCCGGCCGCACCGCGGTCGTCGCGGGCGGCACCCGCGGCATCGGCTTGGCGATCGCCGAGGGGTTCGCGGCCGCCGGCGCCGACGTCGTCGTCGCCAGCCGCAAGGCCGACGCGTGCATCGAGGCCGCGCGGCATCTGCGGGAGATCGGCGGCAAGGCGATCGGAATCGCGACGCACATGGGTGAACTCGACGATCTCACGGCACTGGCGGAAGGGGCGGCGGCCGAGTTCGGGGGCATCGACATCCTGGTCAACGCCGCGGCCAATCCGCTCACCCTGCCGCTGGGCGAGTTCACCCCGGAAGCCTGGACCAAGTCCTACGACGTGAACCTGCGTGGCCCGGTGTTCCTGACCCAGGCGGCGCTGCCCTACCTCGAGGCCAGCAGACACGCCGCCGTCATCAACGTGATCTCGGTGGGCGCGTTCATGTTCTCACCGAAGGTCGCGATGTACGCGGCCGGCAAGAACGCACTGCTCTCGTACACCCGATCCATGGCCGCCGAGTTCGCCCCGCGGGGGATCCGCGTCAACGCGCTCGCCCCCGGTTCGGTCGACACCCACATGGTCCGCAACAACCCGCCGGAGGCGATCGAGGCGATGCGGCAGATGTCGCTGCAGCAGCGCATCGCGGCCCCGGACGAGATGGTCGGCCCCGCAATGCTGCTCGCCTCCGACGCGGGGAGTTACATCACGGGGCAGGTGATCATCGCCGACGGCGGATCGGTGGTGCACTGACGGCGGTGTGACGCGTACCACTGAGCGAGAACAGCCCTTCCCTTCGGCCGTCGATCGCGCGATGGTCCGTCGTGGGCCGGACAGTCCGGCCTGCAACGGATTTCGGAGGACGCATGGCACGGCTCGATGGCAAGGTCGCGATCATCACCGGAGCGGCGCAGGGCATGGGAGCGGCCACGGCCCGACTGTTCGTCGCCGAGGGTGCGCGTGTGGCACTCGGTGACGTCCTGGAGGAGCAGGGCCGCGCCCTCGCCGAGGAACTGGGCGACGCGGCGTTCTTCGCCCCACTGGACGTGAGCAGCGAAAACGCGTGGTCGACGTTCACCGCGCAGACCGCCGAGCGCTTCGGAGCGATCGACATCCTCGTCAACAACGCCGGCGTGATGCACTGGGCGCCGATCGAGGACATCGACGTGGCCAGGACCGAACGTCTGCTCGACGTCAATGTTCTCGGAAACCTGCTGGGCGCCAAGGCCGTCGTGCCGATCATGAAGAAGGCCGGGCGGGGCGTGATCGTCAACATCTCCTCGGTCGACGGATTGCGCGGCGTCAACGGGCTCGCCGCCTACACCGCGAGTAAGTGGGCGGTGCGCGGCCTCACCAAGGCCCTCGCCTACGAGTTGGGTCCGGCGGGTATCCGCGTGTGCTCGGTGCATCCCGGCGGCGTCGACACCACGCTCGGCAATCCGGGCGGCCTGGTCGGCGACGACCTGCAGAGCAAGTACGTGGGTGTGCCGCTTCAGCGGATCGGCGAGTCGGAGGACATCGCGCGCGCCACGCTGTTCGTCGCCAGTGACGAGGCGTCGTACATCTCGGGCGCCGAACTGGCCGTGGACGGCGGCTGGTCTGCCGGCACCTACTACCCGGGTCTGCCGGGCACGCCTCCGGCGCTGCTGCCGAACTAGTACCTTCAGGCCGACCAGCGCGGTCCCGAGGGCGACCGCCACAATGTACGCCGTGAGTTCCGAGATCGCCCCGCCCCGTTCCACCCCCAGCTCAACCCCCTCCGGGCGCGGCGCTCGGATCCACCCGGCGTGGTACGCCGCGGCGGTCGCCTTCCTGGCGCTGGTGGGTGCCGCCAGTTTCCGGGCCGCACCGTCCGTGCTCATCGACCCGCTGCACGACGATTTCGGCTGGTCGCGGGCGAGCATCTCGGCCGCGGTGTCGGTCAACCTCGTGCTGTACGGACTGACCGCTCCGTTTGCCGCGGCGATGATGGAGCGATTCGGCATGCGGCGCATCGTCGCGTCGGCGCTGGTGCTCGTGTCCCTGGGCAGTGGCCTCACGGTCTTCATGACCACCACCTGGCAGTTGGTCCTGCTGTGGGGCGTGCTGGTCGGCCTCGGCACCGGATCGATGGCGCTCGCATTCGTGGCGACGGTGACCGACCGCTGGTTCGTCGCCCGCCGCGGGCTGGTCACGGGCGTCCTCACCGCGGGTGGTGCGGCCGGCCAACTCGTGTTCCTGCCGGTGCTCGCGATGCTCGCCGAGACCTACGACTGGCAGACGGTGTCCCTGACGGTGGCGGCCGCCGCGCTCGCGGTGGTGCCCCTGGTGCTGATGTTCCTGCGCAACCGCCCCGAGGACATCGGGACGACGCCGTACGGTGCGCCGTCCGACTACGTCCGCCCGGAAGTCCCGGACGCGCCCGGAGGCGCCGTCGGACGCGCCCTCGGGGTGCTCGGGTCGGCCGCGCGGACCCGCGTGTTCTGGCTGCTGGCGGGCACGTTCGCGATCTGCGGCGCCAGCACCAACGGGCTCGTCGGCACGCACTTCGTCCCGGCCGCGCACGACCACGGCATGCCGGTGACGGCCGCGGCGAGCCTGCTGGCCGTGATCGGCCTGTTCGATCTGGTCGGGACGATCGCGTCGGGATGGTTCACGGACCGGTTCGATTCCCGCAAGCTGCTGGGGATCTACTACCTGCTGCGCGGACTGTCGCTGATGGTGCTGCCGCTGCTGTTCGCCGAGACCGTGCACCCGCCGATGATCGCGTTCATCATCTTCTACGGCCTCGACTGGGTCGCGACCGTCCCGCCGACGGTCGCGCTGTGCCGCAGACACTTCGGCGTGGACGGCCCGATCGTCTTCGGCTGGGTGCTGGCGTCGCACCAGATCGGCGCGGGTCTGGTGGCGTTCCTCGCGGGACTCGTGCGGGACCGATTCGGCGGCTACGACGCGGCGTTCTACGTGGCCGGCGCGCTCTGCGCGATCGCGGCCGTGATGTCGCTGGCGATCACGAAGTCGGCACGACGCTGACATAGATGCCCATCCCCGCATTGTGGACAAGTGCGGTGCAGGCGCCGAATCCTGTGAACACCCGGACCGGCGCGGGGCTATGTTTGGGCAGTGCGCTCCGATCGGGATGACACGATCGACGGCCCGCGACCTCGCCGACGGTGGGCAGTCACGGCACTGCGCGTCGCCACGGCCGTGGCGGCGGCCGCGGTGCTGGTGTCGACCGGCCTGGGGTGGGCCGCCCAGCACCAGTTGACGTCGGGGCTCATCCGGTCCGGCGCCCTCGACGTCCTGACCGGCGGCGACCGAACGTCACCGCACGGCGATTCGAACATTCTGCTCATCGGCCTCGACAGCCGAAAGGACATGCACGGCAACGACCTACCGCCGGAGTTCGTCACCGACGAGCTGCACGCCGGGGACAGCGACGTCGGCGGCTACAACACCAACACACTGATCCTGCTGCACGTACCGGGCGACGGCAGCCGGGCGACCGCGGC
Organism: Prescottella soli; assembly: GCF_040024445.1. Lineage (NCBI taxonomy): Bacteria > Bacillati > Actinomycetota > Actinomycetes > Mycobacteriales > Nocardiaceae > Rhodococcus > Rhodococcus (subgen. Prescottella) soli. The sequence continues at coordinate 3,217,881 of NZ_CP157276.1, read as the reverse complement.
CGCGATCCCGCGCGACGACTACGTCGAGGTTCCCGGCTACGGCAAACGCAAGATCAAGGAGGCGTACGGGGCGGCGAAGGCCGACGCCGACGCCCAGCTGCAGGCGCAGGGGGTGACCGATCCGGCCGAGCGTGAACAGCGGACCCGCGACGCCGGGCGGCGCTCGACGTTGAAGACCGTGCAGAACCTGCTGCACGTCCCGATCGACCATTTCGCCGAGGTCAATCTCGTCGGCTTCTACGACATCGCCAAGGCTCTCGGACCGCTCGAGGTATGTCTCAACGCGCCGGTCGACGACCCGTACTCCGGCGCGCACTTCCCCGCCGGCAAGCAGTCCCTCGATCCGTCGCAGGCGCTGTCGTTCGTGCGGCAGCGGCACGGCCTCGACAACGGCGACCTCGACCGCACCCGGAGGCAGCAGGCATTCCTCACCGCCGTGATCCGCAATCTCGACTCCGCCGGCGTGTTCGGCAGCGTCGCCAAGATGCGAGGTCTGTTCGACACGGTGAAGAGCGACGTCGTCGTCGACGACGATCTCGATCCGGTCGCCTTCGCCACCCACGCGCGCAACCTCACGAAGGGCGAGCTCGACTTCTACACGCTGCCGATCGAGGGGTACCAGACCATCGACGGCGCGGCCGTCAACATCGTCGACCCGAACCGGCTGCGCACCGAGGTGTCCCGGTTGTTCGCGGGCGAGGGTCCCGCGCCGACGACCACCACGCCCCAGACCACGACGACCACTCCGCCCGCCACGTCGTCGAAGCCCACACGATCGGGATCCCACACCACCACCACGACGACCGAGGACACGAGCACCCCGCTCGAAGCCCCACCGCCGGAGCAGCCGGTGGCAGCCGACGACACGGGCGGCATCCCGTGCGTCGACTGATCGGCCTCACTCGTCGAACTCGGTGAACTCGTCCGTTTCGTCGACCTCGTCGCGACGGCCCGCCGTCACTTCGACGACCCCGTCGATCGACGAGAGCCGGTCCGCCAGACCCGCCAAGCCACCACGGCCCTCGACGTCCATCGTCAGGCGGACCGTCCCGTCGTGCCCGGATCTGCTCGTATCGACATGTGTGACGGCATAATTCATCTCCGTCGCCGTGCGGAGAATCTGCCTGAGCAGGCCGCGACCGTCGACGTACCGCAGGCGGATCGGCTCGCGGCGCACGCGACTGCCGGGCACCCTTCGGAGAAGCGGCGGGTAGGCGTACACGACGACGAAGTACGCGACGGTGACGGCGGCGGCGAGCGCGGGCAGACCGGCGCCGCAGGCGGCACCCACGGCCGCGCTGATCCAGACGGCCGATGCGGTCGTGAGCCCGCGGACGGCGTCCCGCCGCACGAAGATTATTCCGGCACCGATGAATCCGATCCCGGTCACGATCTGCGCGGCAACTCGGGAGGGGTCGAGAACCACACGCCCCGGCTCGAGCACGTCGGCGAAACCGAACTTGCTGACCAGAACGAACAGCGCCGAACCCAGACCGACGATCGCATAGGTACGGATCCCCGCGCTCTTGCGCCGGAATTCGCGTTCCAGACCTATCGCGGAGCAGAGCACCAGCGCGTAGCCGAGCGCGACGAACTGCGCCCACCCCTGACCGCTCGTCTGCCCCCACCAGATGGAGTCCATGAGCGGCGCGTCGACGAGAAAACTCGCGTGGACGGAAGAGCTACGGCACCAGCACGAACTTGCCGCGCGCGTGGGGCTTCCGGAGAGCGCGATGCGCATCGGCCGCCTCGGCGAGCGGGAAGCGAGTGCCGACGGCGACATTCAGTCCGCCGTGGCCTGCCATCTCGACGAGGACCGGGCGCGCCTCGCGACGGATCCGGTCACTGTTCTCGTTTCCCCCGCCGATCCAGAGGAACCCGTCGCGCTGCGCGCGCTCGACCGCCACGATCGTGACGATCCGGTCGCGATCGGCGCCCAGGGCGAGTGAGGCGTCGACGACGTCGTCGGTGCCCACGGTGTCGATCACCGCATCGACGCCGTCCGGCGCGATCTCCCGGATCCGCTCGGGGAGACCGTCTCCGGGCTCCACCGGCGTCGCCCCGAGGCCCCGCAGGAAGTCGTGGTGGCGCTCCCTCGCCACACCGACGACGATCGCGCCGCGCGCCGCGGCGAGCTGCACCACCAGCTCACCGACACCACCGGCCGCACCCTGGACGACGACGACATCCCCCTCCCCGACCCGCGTCACGGTCAACGCGTCCACCGCGGTGCCGCCCGCGACGAGCAGACCCGCGGCCGAATCCCACGGCACCGATTCCGGTTTGGGCAGAACGTCCCCCGCGGACACCAGCACCCGTTCGGCGTAGGCGCCCACCCCCGAGTAGAGGATGACCTCCTCCCCGACTCGGACATCGGTGCCATCCCCGACTTCGACGACAACACCCGACCCCTCGATGCCGGGGCGGACGGGTAACTGCGCCGGATCGGCGCCGAACGCCCCACTGTAGAGCTTGTAGTCGATGGGATTGACGCCGATGGCGCGCATCTCCACGACTACCTGTCCCGGTCCGGGAGCCGGGAGATCCTCGTCGATCACCTCGAGGACCTCCGGCCCACCGTATGCATTGGCTACAACGGTTTTCGACATGACCGGACAACAGTGGGGCGCCCCGCGTTATTCCCGCGGCGGGGGCTCGATCGCTAGTTCGAAGCGGCGATCTCGGCGGCCCGACGCTCCATGTTCTCGGCAACCTCCCGCTTCCACGCCGCGACGGGCTTGGAGGTGTCCATCTCGAACTCGAAGCGGGCCACCATGTCCGGGGTGATGTCCGCGACGTCGACGTAGAACTGCTCGTACCAACGGCGCAGCTGGTAGACCGGGCCGTCCTCCTCGCACAGGAGCGGGTTCTCGATGCGGGTCTTGTTCTTCCAGATCGCGACATCCTGCTCGAACCCGATGGTGATGTACGACGCCATCGTCTTCGCGAGATCCTGAGCCTTCTCGCCCTGGATCGCGTCGGTCTGCTTGACCTTGATGCCGTACATGAGGACGAACTTGTTCGGCGCGATCGGGTAGTGGCAGTTGATCAGGATCGAGTCGATCGAGAAGTCGGGGTAGTGGTAGGCGAGCTCGTCGATCATGAAGGACGGGCCGTAGTAGGACGCCACCGAGTCGTTGCCGGTCGCGGCGGGCTGCTTACTGGTGGCACGAACCATGTCGTCGCGGCCGACGCCCTCGTAGTACTGGGTCGCGATGTGCCCCTCGAAGACGTTCTTGAACTTGATCGGGAAACCGTAGTGCACGTAGAAGAAGTGCGCCATGTCCACGACGTTGTCGATGATCTCGCGACAGTTGGTGTCGATGGTGATCTGCTTCCAGACCCAGTCGGTCCACTCCTCGCCCGGCTGGCTCATGTCCGGGATCGTGACCTCCGGCGGCGGCGGGTTGCCCTCCGGGTCGTGCCACACGAACAGCAGGCCGTCCTTCTCCATGGTCGTCCAAGCGCGGGTCTTCGCGAGCGGCGGCACGCGGCGGGCGTAGGGAATGTCGGTGCAGCGGCCCTTGCCGTTCCAGCGCCAGTCGTGGAACGGGCACGCGACCGCATCGCCCTTGATCTCGCCCTGGCTCAGATCGCCGCCCATGTGCCGGCAGTACGCGTCGAGCACCTGCAGTTCGCCCTTGCTGTCGGCGAAGACGACCAGCTTGGACCCGAACGCGTGAATCGAATGCGGCTTTCCGTCGCGGAGTTCACGTGTCAAACCCACGCAGTGCCAACCACGGGCGAATCGAGCCGGAGCCGCGCCGGCGTCGATCATCCGAACTTCCTCGTTGTCCGTCTCCATCGTCGTCATGACAGTTCCCCGAGCCCCTTCCAGTGAAAACGTCCGATTACTCGGATCAACCATTCGTTTGATCATGTGTTCTGCTTCACACTGGAACACGTGTCAGTCGAGGGTGGCACGAATCTCACTGAACGGGACCGAATCGGACCCTTTGTCCGCGATTGGTGACCAAAGTCCATATTGTTACAGCGAATTGCGGGCCTCGGGCCAGCCCGAGAGGCATGGTGAGGAGCGAGTACTGGGTACCCGTTCCACGATCCGGAAGGACGCGAACCATGCCCGACACCCCGCCTGTGATGTTCATCCACGGCCTCTGGCTGGCCGCGTCGTCCTGGGACCCCTGGCGAGCGAAGTTCGGGGCGGCCGGATTCCGGACCGTGGCGCCCACGTGGCCCGGCGAGGCCCCGAGCATCCCCGACACCCGCGCGCACGCCGAGGACCAGGCCGGCAACGGCATCGACGAGGTCACCGCGCACTTCGCCGAGGCGATCGCTCCACTCGGCCGCAAACCGATCGTCATCGGTCATTCGTTCGGCGGCCTGATCGCGCAGAAGCTGCTGGCCGCCGACGTCGCCGCGGCCGCCGTCGCGATCGACCCCGCGCAGATCCAGGGCGTGAAGGCGCTGCCGTTCGCGCAGTTACGGTCCTCGTTCCCCGTGCTCGGCAATCCTGCGAACGCCCGGCGGAGCGTCGCCCTCACACCGGACGCGTTCGCGTACGGCTTCGGAAATGCCCTCGGCCGCAGCGAGTCCGATGCACTGTACGAGCACTGGGCCATCCCGTCCCCGGGTCGTCCGCTGTTCCAGGCGGCATTCGCGAACTTCGTGCCGGGATCACCGGCGCACGTCGACACGAACGTCGAGCGTGGACCCCTGCTGATCCTCGGCGGCGGCCAGGACCACACGGTGCCCGAATCGGTGAGTCGCTCGGCGCACCACCGCTACCACAAGGCCAATACCGACAACGACTACGTCGTGTTCGCTGACCGCGGGCACTCGCTCACCATCGACCACGGCTGGCCGGAGGTGGCGGACACGATCCTCGAGTGGTTGGCGGAGAAGGGGTTCGGCGCTCCGGTCAGCCACTAGCCGGCACCACCCCACCGCGCCCGAGCCGAACGGCCTGCGGTGCACAGGAGATTCACAAACTCGTCACAGGGTCGGCTCGAGGTGCAGGAATCTACTGGAACGTGCAGCACCGACCGGTGCAGATCGAGATCACGACATGGCGCAGGCCACGGAAGGATCGAAGAAATGAGCACGTTCACGAAGTCACGTCGCGTCGTGACACGAGTGGCAGTCGCGGGGGTTCTCGTCGCGGTGCCCGCAATCATCGTCGTCGCACCCGCGCTCGCGGACCCACTACCGCAGTCGAGTCCGGCCGCCCAGAACTGGCAGAACGACGGCGGGCAGGGACAGCACGACGGGCACGGACACCACCGGGGCCACCACCGCGACGGGGATCAGGGCAACCAGTGGCAGGACCCCGGGCAGTACAACCAGTGGCAGCAGGGACAGAACGGCCAGAACCAGGGGCTGTTCGGTGGCGGCAACCCGCTCGGGAACCTCGGCGGGCTCGGCAGCCTGGGCAATTCGGGAGGCCTCGGCAGCTAGCGCTGCGACCCCGACATCGCCTCAGCGGGCGATGCTCCGCAGCAGGTCGTTGAGGTGGGTGCAGGTGTCCGCGCCCCGCAGTTCACGACGCACCCACCCCTCGACCCGGTCGAGCGTCATGCCGACCAACCGTCCGGCACTCGCCACCGCGGCCGGACAGTCGAACCACGGCAGCACGCGCGGTGTCGCGACGGCCTCGCGGATCACGCCCGTCCCCTCGTCCGCGACCACCGTCAGTTCGTACTCGTGGATCACGGTCTCGACGCTGTCGGCGCGACCGTACGTGTCGCGGAACATCGCGTCGACGTGGACCGCGCCGTCGGCCGTCCACCGGTCGATGCGCCGCCGCCGCCGCATCGAGTGGACGGCCAGCGGCCCCGGTGATCGCCCGAAGGCGTCGTGCAGCGGCGGCGCGTCCGGCCCGTCGGCGACGGGACTGCGTCCGCGCACCCCGATGGTGGCGATCAACGCCCCGCTCGCGGAATAGCCCGCGCACTGGTCGCCGACGGGGACGTACCCGGAACCGGCGGTCACATCGTCATCGTCCGATTCGCGGGCGGCGGACACCGCGTGCCCGGAGATCAGGGTCCCCATCGGGACGTCGTCCAGCAGCAGGGCCAGCGGCGAGGACACCCCCACCGCCACGTCGGCCACGCGGCCACGGAACCCGGCGATCGCGGAGTGACCGACCAGGGAGGCGAGCCCCGGCACGACCGGTGAGGTCTCGATCCGGGTCAGGGTGCGGCCGCGGTGGTAGTCCACCGAAGCTCGCAGCGCGACGGTTTCGCGCACCGATGGCTGCCGGTACGCGTCGACCTCGAAGTCCCACGCGCGGCCGTGGAGTTCGAGCGTCCCACCGGCTCCGTCCGGCCGGTCCATGTCGAGGCACGCGACGCGCCGACTCGAATTCGGACGCACCGCCGGGGAATCGATCCGCGGCCCGCGCACCGAGCCGTGCAATGCCGGGTCCGGTCCACGCTCGCTCATGTCGACGACGGTGCACCAGGGCGGCCGGGCGGGCAATACACGGTCTCACCCGTCGGGAACCACAGGCCACGACGGCACCCGAAACCGTAGTTTGCGATGATCGAGATCGAATAGGTTGATGGAGCGACTGTTCCGCCCGCCGTTCCACAAGGCGGGCTCAGCCATGACCGAGCCGGGGGGTGCTCATTGACGAGACGGCGAGACGACCGCAGTTCGAGCCCTGTGCCGAACCGCAATGCCGCATGGGCACCGCCACGCAAGCGGCTCCTCGACCGGCTGGATCGGAACTCGCCCATCACCGTCATCAGGGCGCCCCGCGGATTCGGCAAGACCGAACTGATCACCTCGTGGCTGGAGGCGACACGATCGGACTTCCGCGCGGTGCTGTGGATTCCGGCAACCGAGGGCTTGACCGATTCCGAGATCTATTGGCACTCGGTGGCCGACCGAATTCGCTCTTCGGGAATCGTTGCCGGAGAGCCGATTCCGAGTACACCATCCGGATCCGGAGCCGAGGAGGTCCGCGAGTACCTCGCCCGCAGCGGCGCACCGGTCCTGCTGATGCTGGATCGCATCGACATGGTCGAGGACGAGCGGATCGAGGAGGAGATTCTCCACCTCCTCGATCGCTGCCACAACGTGAACATCGTCGCCACGGCGTGTGGACGCTCGCTGTTCGGTGATCCGATCCTGATGGAGCCGACGCACGAACTGATCCTCGCCCGCGATCTGGTGTACACGCTCGCGGAGGCAGAGGAACTGTTCGCACGCGCCGAAATCAACCTCAAACCCGGTGAATTGGAGTACATTCTCGCGCGCGTCTCGGGCATGCCGGCCCTGATGCGGATCGCGGTCGTCGTCGCCAAGAGCCTCCCCAGCGTCTCGGATCGCCGCGCGCTTCTCGCGCATCGGCTCGACACCGCCATCGACCGATTCGTGCAATCGGCTGTCCTCCAACATCCTTCGATTGACGCCGATCGCGATTTCGTCATCGGCGTGGCTGCCGCACGACTGATCACACCCGAGGTTGCACGACTGTTGACCGGCGTCGGCGACGCCGCCGGACGCCTGGCCGTTCTCGAAACCGCCGGAATCGTCAATCATTGCGACACAACGACGGGCGACGCCTGGGAGCTCACGCCGGCCGTTCGCGAACGTCTCCTCGCCCTCCAGGAACGAACCGGACTCGGGCCGGCCCGCCGGCTGACCGCGCTCGCGCGCCACGCAGCGGCCCGGGGCGAGGTCGCCGAGGCACTGTCCTACGCCGTCGAGGCGCGCAACTGGGAACTCGCGATCGAACTCCTCGAGGAACACTGGGTCCGCCTCGTCGGCAGTCATTTCGCCCTGCTGCGTTCGGCACTGCGCGAGCTTCCGGAAGATCTCGTCGAGGCGCGTCCCGTCATCAAGGCCGGGCGCGATCTGTTCGTCCTCCTCGGCTCACATCCGACGATTCCCGCCGATGCGCTGCCGCAGGATCCGGCGGCGCTCGAGAAGCTCGGGACGACCGACGAGGCAAGCGATGCCCTCGCGATCGGCTGTGTCCAGTCGCTCATGTTGCGCCTGGCCGGTGAGCACGATCGGGCTGCCGAGATGACCCGACGCCTGTCGCACCTCGTTCGCGGGGCGCTCGAGGCCCGACCGGCCGACGTCGGCCCTCAGTTGCCTATCATGCGGCTGCAGTGGGGCATCACGTACCAGCTGGCGGGCGCCTTCACGGAATCGGCGGTGGAACTGCGGCTGGCCCACCGCGGCGCGCTGGGGCAGAGGGTCGACTTCGTCGCCCGGAACGCGGCCGGCAATTCCGCGATGAACTGGGCCATCATCGGCGAACCGAGGCGAACCGAGGAGTGGCTCGAGCTCGAGGACGCGCACCCGGACCCGGACGGCTGGCTCGAACCCATGGTCAAGGTGGGTGGGTTGGTCGCACGCACCCTCGTCGCGCTCGACCAGCTCGACTTCGCGGCCGCGGGACGATGGCTCGACGAACTGGGGGAAGCGTCCGAGCGCGAGGAGCTGTGGCCGTACATCACCTATGCGCACTGCCGCTACGCGCTGGCGACAGGGCAGGCGTACACCGGCATGGCCGTACTCCAGCGGGCCGTCACGTCGCACTCCGCGGCGATCCGCAACGGTTCCGCGATCGCGCGACTGATGACCTCGCTCGAGATCGACCTGCGGTTGGCGCTCGGCGAGGGCAATCGCGCGCTGGCGACCCTCGAAGCACAGACGGTCGAAGCGCCCCTGATCGTGGCCACCGCCGCCCGTGTGCACCTGCTGACCGGTACACCCGCCACGGCGCTGGCCCTGTGCCGCAAGTGCGACTGGTTCAGCCATCCGTTCACCCGCACGCAGCTCGAGGTCCTGCTCATCGAGGCGGCGGCCCACCGCACCCTGGGCGAGAAGGCGGCGGCCGCGCGGTCGTGGGCCCACGCCGCTGCCATCGTCGACCGCACCGGCCTCCTCGGCACCCTCGCGACCGTGCCGCGGGATCTGGTGGCCGGACTCGATGCCGCGGCTCCCCTGCCGTCGGCGGCCGCTGCGACCTTCCTCGCGTCCGATGTGCCCGAGATCTACCCCGCCGCGGTGCATCACGTCGAGCTGACCGAACGGGAACATGCGGTGCTCGTCGAGCTGGCGCAGGGATTGTCGACGCTCGAGATCGCACGAAAGCTGTTCGTGTCGACCAACACCGTCAAGAGCCAGCTGCGGTCGCTGTACCGCAAGATCGGTGCGCACTCGCGGGACGAGGCACTCGAGATCGCCTATCGGACCGGTTTGATCGACTGAGCCGATCGGCCCCGGCCGACCCCCCGTTCCTGTTTCAATCAGGTATGCAGGCCGACACCGAGTCGCGGGCCGGGGGGCGGGCGACGCTCGTGCTGGCGACGCTGTCCGCCGGGCAGTTCCTGATGACCCTCGACAGTTCGGTGATGAACGTGTCGATGGCGGTGGTCGCGTCCGACCTGGGCACCACCATCACGGGAATCCAGACCGCGATCACGCTGTACACGCTCGTGATGGCGACGCTGATGATCACCGGCGGCAAGGTCGGCAGCATCATCGGGCGGCGACGGGCGTTCGCGATCGGGCTGGTGATCTACGGTTCGGGTTCGTTGACCACCGCCCTGGCCCCCAATCTCGCCGTCCTCCTGATCGGGTGGTCCCTGCTCGAAGGAATCGGCGCAGCGCTGATCATGCCGGCGATCGTTGCGCTGGTGGCGTCGAACTTCGCACCCGAGAGACGTTCGAGCGCTTACGGATTGATCGCGGCATCGGGAGCGATCGCGGTGGCCGCCGGACCGCTGATCGGCGGGGCCGTGACGACGTTCGCGTCGTGGCGGTACGTCTTCGCGGGCGAGGTGGTGCTGGTTCTGGTGATCCTGCCGGTGCTCCGCAAGATCGAGGACGCCCCGCCCAAGCGGGTGCGGCTCGACCTCGTCGGGTCGCTGTTGTCGGTAGTCGGTCTCGGACTCGTGGTCTACGGCGTGCTCCGGTCCGGCGAGTGGGGATGGCTGCGCGGTCGCCCCGGCGGACCGGAGGTGCTGGGACTGTCACCGGTGGTCTGGCTGGTCCTCGGCGGGCTCGTCGTGGTCTACACGCTCACGCGATGGGAGGCCTACCTGACGCGCCGCGGCCGGGAACCCTTGCTCGACACCCGCCTGTTCGACAACCGACAACTGTCCGGCGGGCTCACGATGTTCTTCGCACAGTTCATGATTCAGGCCGGCGTCTTCTTCACCGTTCCGCTGTTCCTGTCCGTCGTGCTCGAGCTGACCGCCCTGCAAACGGGTGCGCGGCTGCTGCCGCTGTCGGTGGCACTGCTGGCGGCCGCGGTGGGGATCCCCAAGCTGTGGCCGCGTGCGATGCCCCGGCGCGTGGTCCGCCTCGGGCTGGCGTCGATGACCGTCGGCATTCTCGTTCTCGCCGCGGGCATGGATCCCGGTGCCAATGCCGGGATCGTCGCGGTCCCGATGCTGCTGATGGGTCTCGGGCTGGGGGCGCTCTCGTCGCAACTCGGCGCGGTCACGGTCTCCGCGGTACCGGACTCGCGCAGCGCCGAGGTCGGCGGACTGCAGAACACCGCAACCAATCTCGGGGCCTCGCTCGGCACGGCACTGATCGGTTCGGTGCTGATCGCGACGCTGGGCGCGTCGATCGTCGCCGGAATCCAGAACGATCCGCGGGTGCCCCCCTCGGTGCAGGAACAGGCCGCCGTCGACCTCGCGAGCGGGGTGCCGTTCCTCAGCGACACCCAACTGCGCACGGCCCTGGACGACGCGCACGTGGAGCCCTCCGTCGCCGACGCGGTGGTCGCCGCCAACACCGACGCCCGCCTCGAGGCCCTGCAGAGCGCGCTGTCGGTGGCGGCGCTGCTGGCCGTCGGCGCCCTGTTCTTCACCGGACGGATTCCGCGCAGGCCCGTGGGCGAGCGGGACGAGGAGCCCGAGTCGCCCTGAGCGCGTCACGGAATCCGTTGGGGAGGAGGTCAGTTCGGACGCATCGAGCCCGTCTCGAGGAATCGCTGGTGGAACGACAGCGCCTCGCCCAGCAGGTGCGGGGTCTGCCCGGCCGACGGATACGCCTCGGCGCGGTCGACGTAGTCGAGCAGCATCGCCCGGAAGTCGGGGTGCGCGCACTTGTCGATCACGACGCGCGACCGCCGGCGCGGGGACAGCCCGCGCAGGTCCGCGAGACCCTGCTCGGTGACGAGGACCTGGACGTCGTGTTCGGTGTGGTCGACGTGGGGGACCATCGGGACGATCGACGAGATCGCGCCGCCCTTCGCGGTGGACGGGCTCAGGAACATCGACAGGTAGCCGTTGCGCGCGAAGTCGCCCGAGCCGCCGATACCGTTCATGATCTTGGTGCCCATGACGTGCGTCGAATTCACGTTGCCGTAGATGTCGGCCTCGAGCATGCCGTTCATCGCGATGATGCCGAGTCGGCGCACGATCTCGGGGTGGTTGCTGATCTCCTGTGGACGCAACACGATGTGCTGGCGGTAGAAGTCGATGTTCGACACCAGTTCGTCGATGCCGGCCTCCGACAACGCCAGCGACGTCGCCGACGCGTACCGCACGGTGCCGTGCTTGATGAGGTGCAGCATCCCGTCCTGGATCACCTCGGAGAAGCAGGTCAGTCCCTTGTGCGGGCCCGCATCCAGGCCCTGCAGCACCGCGTTCGCGACGTTGCCGATGCCGGACTGCAGCGGCAGCAGGCCGTCCGCGGGCAGTCGTCCCTTCGCCACCTCGTGCTCGAAGAAGTCGATCACGTGCGCCGCGATGGCCTGGCTGATCTCGTCGGGCGGGGTGAGCGGGCTGGCGCTGTCCCGGGCGTCGGTCTCGACGACCGCGACCACCTTGTTCGGGTCCACCTTCAGGGTCGGCTGACCGATGCGGTCCTCGACCGACGTGAGCTGGATCGGCTTGCGGTGCGGCGGCAGCGCGGTGCCGTAGTAGACGTCGTGGATGCCGGCCATCGCCTCGGGCACCCACGAGTTGACCTCGAGGATGACCTTGTCGGCGACGTCGAGCCAGGTCTTGTTGTTGCCGATCGACGCGGACGGGATCAGCTCGCCGGCCTCGGTGATACCCGCGACCTCGACGACCGCGACGTCGACGTTGCCGTAGTAGCCCTCCCACACCTGCTGCGCGACGTGCGACAGGTGGATGTCGACGTAGTCCATGCGGCCGCTGTTGATGTTGCGGCGCGCGGTCGGCTCGGCCTGGTACGGCATGCGCAGCGAGATGCCGTCGACCTCGGCCAGCAGGCGCTCGGTGCCGGTGGACACGGAGGCGCCCGTCAGCAGGTTGATGGTGAAGTTCGACCCGGCGCCGCGCACGGCGTGGATGCGCTCGGCGAGCGCGGGGATGACCGCCTTGGGCGTGCCGGCGCTGGCGAAGCCACTGATCGCGACGGTGTCGTGGGGGTGGATGAACTCGACGGCCGCCTGCGCGGAGGTCACCTTGTTCCGGAACACCGAGTTACGAATCCTGGTCGGGGCGGCCAGCGATCCGGGGTCATCCACGTGCGACGTCACAGTGACAAGGCTAACGCCGGACACGCCGGTGAAATGTCGTCCACAATCAATCGAAATTCCTCTGACATGCGGTTTCCGTCACAAATCGGGGATTCGGATCGGTGACGTGACCGAAATGTGCGACGAGCGCGCTGATCGACGCGACGAGCTGCGTACCCCGGTTCAGCCGAACACGGAGTTCACCAGAACCATGTATGCGCCGGTCCCGCCGAGGATGCTGAGCAGCGCGTGCCGACGCCAGAGGTGCAGGCCGATCGTGACGGCTAGCGCGGCGACCGCGGGCCCGAGCGACGCCGGCGCGATCGAGACGTTCCGGAGCGTGTAGACCGCGAGGATCAGCATGATGCCGACCGGCATGTGCGCGCCCAGGTAGTGCACCAGCGCGGACGAGCGCAGCGGCGCGATCACCGCGAACGGCACCGCCCGCAGCGCGAAGGTGACGGCCATGATCACCGCGAGGGCCGCCAGGATGTACGACACGTCAGGCACGCGCGTGCCTCCGCCGGTCCAACGCGAACCGGAGCAGCAGCGCCACCACGAACACCGTCATCGCGACCACCAGCATCTGATCGCGCGCGACCACGAGCGCGACGAGTGCGCTCAGCAGCGCCAGGATCGGCGTGGGCACGTCGGGGCGCACCCGGTAGGCGTCGATCGCCAGCACCACGAACAGCGCGGTGAGCGCGAAGTCGAGACCGACGAGCTGCATCGGGATCACCTGGCCGACGACGGCGCCGACGACACCACCCAACACCCAGTACAGCTGGCAGAACACCTGGATGAAGAGGATGCGCCGGCTACTCAGCGAGCTCGGATCCTTGGCCGCGGTGACGGCGTACGCCTCGTCGGTGAGCGCGTACATGCTGTAGAGCCGTGCGGCCGGTCCCTTCACCCGATGCAGTGGGAAGGACAGGCCGTAGAAGACGTGGCGGAAGTTGACGAGGAACGTCGTCATCGCCACCGAGGCGAGGGGCGTGACCGCGAGCACCAGCCCGATCGCGAGGAACTCGAGCGAACCCGCGTAGATCGTCAGCGAGAAGATCGGTGCCCACCACCAGTGGAACCCGGACTGGACGAGCAGCAGACCGAACGCCAGGCCGAGCGGGAACAGCCCGAACCCGACCGAGACGGTGTCGCGGGCCGCGGCGCGGACGTCGGACCGGCGCGACTCGGTGCGGGCGGCTCGGAGGCCCTCTTCGGAAAACGCGCTGGTCACGAGGCAATAATAGTGCCGAACCACTGGCATTTGATTGCCGGATATTGCCTGAACGGACGGTTCGGCGCAATATTCTGCTGTGGATGATCTCGATCGCGCAATATTGCGTGAGTTGCGCGCCAACGCCCGGCTCACGAATGCCGAACTGGCCGATCGTGTCGGACTGACGCCGTCACCGTGCCTTCGGCGAGTACGACGTCTCGAGGCCGACGGTGTCATCGTCGGCTATCAGGCGATCGTGGATGCCGACGCGGTCGGACGCGGGTGCGAGGTGATCGTCAACGCCGAGATCGTGTCGCAGGACCGCAAGACCGTCGAGCAGTTCGAGAACGAGGTGGGCGCCTTCGACGAGGTGGTGGAGTTCCGCCGGATGATCGGCCTGCCCGACTACTTCATCCGCGTCGCGGTCGCCGACCTCAACGCGTTCGAGGTGTTCCTGCGCACCAAGCTGATGGAGCAGCCCGCGATCTCGAAGATCGAGTCGCATCTGACGATGAAGAAGTTGAAGGGCTAGCTCCAGCTCGATCTTCCGGATCGCGAGATCCGTTCCCGCTCCGGGACTGCGGTTCGGGAGATAGCCGTCACAGAGTCCCCGCGGAAGTTACCCGAAACCGGGCGTCGTCGATCTTGGTTTCGCCCGCCCTTCGGGCGGACCTCACCTGCGCCCACGTCACAGTGACGTAATTTGACCGCCATCACAGGCCAATCAGTTCCCTACCTCGACATACCGCCGTCCAGCATGGTGGAACCAACCAGTCGGCATGGCGTGCTTATCGACCGGCGATCCGCCTGAATTGGGGCCTGCGGGGCTTCGACCAGCAGCTTTCCTCGAAACCGGTTGGTTCCATAAACCATGAAGGTAAAGATTCGGTCACGCTAGACGTGTCGATACCCCTTTGTTACCTTTCCGTGACGAAAGATCCGAGGTTGCGTCCCGCAGGACCGACCAGAGACCACAAATGAGGTAACCACTGTGGCCAATCACCACAGGACGCTTAGTTCCGAATTCCAGGCTGCCACGACCGTCCGCGGTCACCGTTCGCTGAAGGCCGCGGCCGTCGCCGTCGCAACCGGCGCGCTGCTCGCAGGAAGCGTGCAGATCGGCGCCGCCACCGCGTCCGCCGCGCCCCTGCGCCTGCCCGACGCCGGCAACGTCCAGCTCCAGCTGCCCGCCGGCCAGTTCCTGCCCGGCATCAACATCGCGGCCCTGTCCGACAGCGCACAGCAGGCGTGGACACCGCCGTCGGCCGGGCAGTGGACGCCCGCACCGAAGCTGATCGCACCCGCGGCCGCGCCCGCGCCGCAGTCGGCGCCGATGCCCGCCCTACTGCTCGACGCCGCCCCGGCACCGGCCCCGGCGCCCGTACTCGAGGCAGCACCGGTTCCCGCCCCCATGCCGGCCCCGTTCATCGCGCCGCCGCCGCGCGCCCTGTTCGTCCAGCCCGTGTCGGGCTTCCTCACTTCCACCTACGGCCCGCGCTGGGGAACGCATCACAACGGCATCGACATCGGCGCCAACCTGGGCACGCCGATCTTCTCGGCCGCGGACGGCATCGTCATCAATGCGGGCCCGGCGTCCGGCTTCGGCCAGTGGGTCCGCGTCCAGCACGACGACGGCTCCATCACCGTGTACGGCCACGTCGACACCTTCACCGCCGACGTCGGTGACCGCGTCGTCGCCGGTCAGCAGATCGCCACGGTCGGCAACCGCGGGCAGTCCACGGGCCCGCACCTCCACTTCGAGACCTGGGATCCGGACGGCTACCAGGTCGATCCACAGATCTGGCTGCGAGACAAGGGCGTTGCCCTCACCTGGTGAGTGACGCTCGCCGAACACCACGACGGCAGACGCCGGCGGCCCGGCCCCACCACATTCGGTGGGACCGGGCCGTCGGCACACTGACTCCCGTCAGACCGGATCGAGCTCGCCCCGCAGTTCGCGCTTGAGGAGCTTGCCGCTCTGGTTTCGCGGCAGGGCCGACACGAAGCGAATTCGCTTGGGCACCTTGAAGGGCGCGATATGCTGCCGGACGTGCTCGATGAGCACGTCGGCGGTGACCGCGTCCGGGTCGGCGTCGTCGCGCAGCGCGACGACCGCCGTCACCGCCTCGATCCACTTCTCGTCGGGAATGCCGATGACGGCGACCTCCGCCACCGCGGGATGCGTGTAGAGGGCGTCCTCCACCTCCCGTGACGCGACGAGGATGCCACCGGTGTTGATCACATCCTTGATGCGGTCCACGACCGTGATGTACCCCGCGGGGTCGCGGGTCACCATGTCGCCGGAGTGGAACCAGCCGTCGCGGAACGCCTCCGCGGTGGCCTCCGGGTTCTCCCAATACCCCTGGCACAGCTGCGGAGAGCGGTAGAGGATCTCCCCCGGCTCGCCGTCGGGCACGTCGTTGCCGTCGGCGTCGACCACCCTGGTCTCGACGAAGAACACCGCCCGCCCGCACGACGACGGACGCTCCTCGTGGTCCGCGGGTCCGAGCACGGTGGCGAGCGGCCCGATCTCGGACTGCCCGAAGCAGTTGTAGAAGCCGAGATCCGGGTACCGCTCCCGCAGGCGGTTCAGCACGGTGACCGGCATGATCGACGCACCGTACTGCGCCTTCTTCAACGACGAGAGATCGCGGGTGTCGAGATCCGGGTGGCCGGCGAGCGGGACCCAGACCGTCGGCGCGAGGAACAGCGAGCCGATCCGGTCCGCCTCGATGCGACGCAGGATCTCGGGGATGTCGGGCGCCTGCATCAGGTGCACAGTCGCCCCCACCGACAGGTAGGGAAGCATGAACACGTGCATTCCCGCCGAATGGTAGAGCGGCATGCAGATCAGCGGGTTGTCGTCGGCGTTCAGCCCCAGCGCGATCACCGACGACACGTACTCGTGGACCAGTGCGCCGTGGGTCATCATGGCGCCCTTGGGCTTCGACGTCGTTCCGGAGGTGTAGAGCAGCTGGACCAGGTCACCGCTCGACGCACCCGCGGTCAGCTGCGGGACGTCGCCGGCCAGACCGGACTCGAGCAGCGATCCGGAGGTGTCGCGCAGCGGGACGACGTGCTCGACGTCGAGCTCCGCGCGCACCGATTCGAGGTTGGCCGCGAGCGCGGGGTCCACGAGCACGGCCCGCGCTCCGGACTGCGTCAGCAGGTACCGCAATTCGCTGCCGGTGAGCGCATAGTTCACCGGCACGTGGACCAGGCCGGCGCGGGCGCAGGCCAGGAAACCAATGACGTGCGCGTCGGAGTTGACGCCGTACCCCGCCACCCGGTCGCCGGGTGCGAGCCCGAGTCCGAGCAGGCGCCCGGCGGCGCGGGTGACGGCGTCGTCGAGTTCGCGGTACGTCCAGGTGCGGTCGTCGAATGTCAGGGCAGTGCGGCCGGGCTGCCTGGCGGCGGCCCGCCGGAGCACTCCGTCGACGGTGTCGATGCGCGGATCCTCATCCATGTGACGCAGGTTATAGGACGTCCAACTATTGCGTAAGGGCTGTTTTTTTGCGCGCGGATTGTGTAGTTTCGCGCATCCGCGCGAAGATCAGCCGCCGAATGCCGCGGTGACTGCCCCCATGTCGAAGTAGTCGCGCCAGGCTGCGATCTTTCCGTCGACCACCTCGAACACACCCATGACCGGCAGCGGGGTCTCCTTGCCGAGCCCGCGGAGCACGTCGGTGCGTTCGTTCATCACGACACCGCCGGCCTCGACCTGCCGGTGGATCTGGAAGTCGATGCCGTCGAACGTGGCCAGGAAGCCCTCGAGAAACTCCCGGATGGCATCGCGACCCTTCACTGGATCCATCGGAATATTGTGGTACACAGCGTCTTCGGTGAAGTATTCCGCAATCACGGCGGGGTCCGGGTCGGACCACAGACCACAGAACTCCGTGACCAGGTCGGCAGCAGCACTCATGTGTTCACTCCTGTTCTCGTATCCAGTTCCCGAGCGGTTCGGGTCAGTTGTTCGATGTAGTGTGCACGTTCCTCGGGCGTGACCGCGGAACGCAACGGGCCGATCTGCAGTTCCCACACAGCGCAACCGTCGGAGTCGAACACCGGCGCGACGAGATAGCTGATCGGCAGGGCGTCGTCGCTGTCGAGATCCATTGCACTGTAAGGGCGTCCACTGATTCCCGCGAGCAGGGCCAGGACTCTTGCCCGGAGGGTGTGCTGCGACGGATCCTCGGCGAGCAGCTCCACCACGTCGGTGAGGATGTCGAGCGTGCCGGGGTCGGCGGCGCCGATGCCCCACACACCCACACCGGCCGTCCGGATCCGTTCGAGCACCGCCGCGGTCTCGGCCTGCGCCTCCCGCGGCACAGTCCCCAGCCAGCGCCGCTGCCGAGCCTCGTCCGCGAATGCGATGACGGCCGCGCCCGCGGGTGCCCGCAACGGCAGCCGCGTCCCTGCGGCGATGCCGGCGGGGAGCCGCCCCCGCCCCGCGTCGACCGCCACGAAGGTCAGTTCGGTCGCGGACACCACACCGAGCGCCGCCCCGCAGTCGACCTGCGCGGCCAGGCGCGCCAGGGCGTCGTCGAGGCCGGGCGGTGCGCCCATCGCCGCGCGCGCCGCCTCGGCGACCCCGGCCAGCCGCGAACCCAACCGATACCGCAGATCCGGCCCCCGCTGCACCCAGCCGTGCGTGTCGAGCGCACCGAGCACCGCGCCGACGGTCGAGCGGCTCAGTTGCAGCCCGTCCGCGATCTCGGCGATGGTGCAAGGCATCTCACGCCCGGCCAGCAGTTCGACGACCGCCACGACGCGATCGGTCGGCGGCGATCCACTCCCACCCTTGTCACGGTCCATGTTTCCTCCTACCCTCGGCACTGTAACCGATATTCGGCTCACGTGACACGAATATTCGTGTCACCTGTTGGAAGGGTTCCGACCGATGACCGCTCCGTCCCTGCTCGACACCGTCGACATCGAGGGGGTCGACTTCGCGTTCCAGGACGCACCGGAGGTGCACGCGATCCTCGAGCGCCTGCGCGCCGAGAAGCCTTACGCCGTGGTCCCGTTCGCCGGGGTCAAGGCCGTCCTGTTGCTCACCCACGACCTCGTGTCGGCCGCCTTCAAGGACGAGGAGACCTTTCCCGCCTCCGCGATCTATCCGATGACCACCGGCCCGGTGCTGGGGAAGACGTTGCAGTGCATGGCCGGCCGCGAGCACAGGGTCAGCCGCGCGATCGTCTCGCCGCCGTTCCGCCGCAGCAGGATCGCGTCCTACATCGAACCGATCCTCGAACCCCTCGCGCACGAGTTGATCGACCGGTTCGCCGATCGCGGCACCGCCGATCTGGTCGCGGAATTCACCACCCGCTACCCCGTGCTGATCATCAGCCGCCTGCTCGGGCTGCCCGTCGAGGACGAGGCGACCGTCCACCGCTGGGCGCACGACCTCTTCTACTTCCCCCTCGACCCCGAGGCGGCCGTGCGCGCGTCCCGGGAGTTCACCGACCACGTCACCCCGATCCTCGCCGAACGGCGGCGCAACCCCGGCCACGACCTGATCTCGATGCTCGTCACCGAGTCCGCGGAGGGCGAGACACTCGACGACGAGCAGATCCTGTCGTTCCTGCGCCTGCTGTTCCCGGCCGGCGCCGACACGACCATGCTCGCCCTCGGGAACACCCTCTCGGCGCTGCTGACCCACCCGGAACAGCTGGACCTATTGCGGTCGAACCCGGCCGAGCACGTCCAGTGGGCGATCTGGGAGGGCCTGCGCTGGGAGCCGCCGGTGGGCCTGCTGCCGCGCGCGTGCCCGGAGGCGACCACCTGGAACGGGATCGAGATCCCGGCACTGACACCGATGATCTTCTCGATCAACGCGGCGCTACGCGACCCCGCGATCCACGCCGATCCGCACCGGTTCGACATCACCCGCCGGAGCACGTCGATGCTCGCGTTCGGGCAGGGCCCGCACAGCTGTGCGGGCAGCTGGCTGGCGCTCGCCGAACTGAACACGGCCCTGACCATCCTGCTCGACCGCCTGCCCGGCATGCGTCTACAGGAAGGCGCGGCCGAGCAGGCGCGGGTCACGAGCCAGGTGGGCGTCGCCCTGCGCGGACCCAATTCGCTTCTGGTGGAGTGGGATCGCGGATAGGGCGGCAAGATTGGTCGCATGAGCAGTCACAGCCGGATCGTTCTCGTCCTCGGAATCGCCGTCGCCGGCGCCTGGTTCGCCCGGCGCCGGCTGCGATTCGACGCCCCGCTCAGCGCGCGGGAATGGCGCGAAGATGCGATCGGCCCGGACGATCTGGCGGGCTGAGCGCCTCGCTCACCGCGGCAGCACGCCGTTCAGCACCAGATCGACGAGCGTCGACGCCAGCCGCTGCTGGTCCTGGACGTCACGCGCCGACTGCGCGAAGATCGCGGCGCCGGCGATGGCGTCGAGGAGGGTGTCCGCGTCGATGCCCTCACGCAGTTCGCCGGCGTCGACCGCCCGGGCGATCCGGTCGCCGAGTTCCTCGCGGATCACCTCGAGCTGGTCGGTGACCAGTGCCTTGCGCAGTTCCGGGTCGCCGCGGCCCTCGCTCATCAGCCCGGGCACGGCCTCCCGCGCGGCCGCATCGCCGAACAGTGCGACCGCGCCGTACGTCAGTCTGCCGATCTCCTCGGCGATATCGAGATCGTCGGACACGTTCTCCGACTCCATCACCGGATACACCGCGTCGTGCACGATGTGCGCCTTCGACGGCCAGCGCCGATAGATCGTCGGCCGACCCACACCGGCACGCGTGGCGATCGCGTCGATCGAGGTCGCGGCATAGCCGTTCTCGATCAGCAGCTCCCGCGTCGCCCGCAGCACGGCCTCGTCGATCGCAGGATCTCGTTGCGGCCCCAGCCGGTGCTGCGCCTGCCGCTTCCTGGGCATCGAAGAGACCCCTTGCGTCGAAGTGTGATGGTCGTTACATTGTGTCACGGCATAGACGATACGCAATGTATCGACTAGCGCCCTGCGCGCCCCGAGAGACATACCGGGGCCGCAACCAGAACTCGCTGTACCCGCTGTGCCGCACCGAATTTCAACGCACGTGAGGCCTTGCGCGCCTCCGACCGTCGAAAGGTCGCCATGAGTTCCGAGAAGACAACCGGGGATCAGGACTTCTCCGAGGTGGCCCGGCCCGTTGCCTCCCGCACGGACCCGGCCGAGCTCGCCGCCCGTCTACAGGCCTGGCTGGGCACGAAGCTGCCCGCAGGCGCCGATCCGCAGGTCACCGACGTACAGGTACCGGCCGCGAACGGCATGTCGAACGAGACCGTCCTCTTCGACGCCCTGTGGAACGAGGACGGGCAACAGCGTCACCACTACCTGGTGGCCCGTATCGCACCCGCCCCGACCGGGGTCCCGATCTTCCCGTCGTACAATATCGGCCAACAGTTCGACGTGATCAAGACGGTCGGCGAGCACTCCTCAGTCCCCGTCCCGCGTGTGTACTGGTCCGAGGCCTCCCCCGAGGCCCTCGGCGGCGAGTTCTTCGTGATGGAACGTGTCGACGGCCTGGTTCCGCCGGACGTGATGCCGTACAACTTCGGCTCGTGGCTGTCCGAGGGGTCCGAGGAGGACCGTAGGCGCCTGCAGGACGCCTCGGTACGCATGCTCGCCGATCTCCACGCCATTCCTGAACCTGCCCAGCTCTTTCCGAGCCTGCGCGATGATCTCGGTTCCGTCGCCGTCACCGCGGACGCCGCGCTGCGCGCCCACGTCGACGGGCAGCGACGCTACTACGAGTGGGCCGTCGAATCCGGTCCGCGCGTGCCGCTCATCGAGCGCGGCCTGGACTGGCTCGACGCCCACCGGCCCACCCCTGCGGGGCCGGCCGTGCTGTGCTGGGGCGACTCGCGCGTCGGCAACGTCATCTACCGCGACTTCGAGCCGGCGGCCGTACTCGACTGGGAGATGGCCGCCCTCGGGCCGCGGGAGATCGATCTCGGTTGGATGATCTTCCAGCACCGGTTCTTCGAGGATCTGGCCACGATGGCCGGGCTGCCCGGCCTGCCGGACTTCCTGCGCCGCGACGACGTCGCGTCGACGTATCACGAACACACCGGTCACACCGCCGCGGATCTCGACTTCTACACCCTCTACGCCGCCCTGCGGCACGCGATCATCATGTTCCGCGTCCAGAGCCGCGCCGTCGCCTTCGGCCAGGCCGAAGCGCCCGCCGACCCGGACGACATGATCCTGCACCGCAAGACGCTCGAGGACATGCTCGCCGGCACCTACTGGAACCGCATCGACAGCGAAGGAGCGGCGTAATGCTTTCGCCCATGGACGATTTCCCGGTCCACCAGATCGCCGAACCCATCCGGCACGTCGGCACCTCCGACCGCAACTTCTACGACCGCTACTACTTCAACTGCCACCCCGGCCTCGACCACGACGGCGAACCGCTGTTCCTCATCATCGGCCTCGGCCAATACCCCAATCTCGGTGTCACCGACGGGTTCGCGGTCCTGCGCCGCGGCAACGACCACATCGTCGCCCGCGCGTCGAAGGCCCTCGGCTCCGACCGCATGGACGTCACCGTCGGACCGCTGCGCATCGAGGTCCTCGAAGGCCTCCACCGCCTCCGCGTCGTCCTCGAACCCACCCCCGAGGCCCCCGACCTGTCGTTCGACCTCGTCTTCGAATCCGACGTCCCGGCAGCCTTGGAGGCCAGGCACTTCCACCGCCAACTCGAACGCGTCACCTTCGACACCCAACGCTTCGTCCAGACCGGACGCTGGTCCGGGACGCTCACCGTCGACGGCGAGACCATCCCCGTCACCCCCGACACCTGGCGCGGCAACCGCGACCGCTCCTGGGGTGTGCGCCCGGTCGGCGAGGCCGAACCCCCCGGCCGCCGTGCGGATCCCGCGCTCGCGGCCGAGCAGAACTTCTTCTGGATCTACACGATCATGCAATTCGAGGAGTTCTCGATCGTCGCGATCATGCAGGAGGACCGCCACGGCCGCCGCATCATCGAGGACGCCACCCGCGTCTGGACCGACCGCACCCGCGAACCCGAATGGCTCGGCCGCCCCGAACACGACCTCACGTTCGTCCCCGGCACCCGCGAGGTCTCCCACGCCAGCCTCGAGTTCCACCGCCCGGGCGGCTACGGCAAACCCGACGAAGTCCTCACCGTCGCTTGCGAACCGGTCCTCCCCCACTACCTCGGCGTCGGGACCGGGTACGGCCTCGAACAGGACTGGCGCCACGGCATGTGGCAGGGCGAACTCGTCGTGCAGGGCCTGCGCGAGAAGGTCGCCGACATCGAACCCTGGAAGAAACTCTTCTGCCCCGTCGACAACCTCGCCCGCTTCACCCTCACCGAGGACGGCGAGACCCACGTCGGCTCCGGCCTCCTCGAGGTCGGCATCATCGGCCCCTGCGACCGATACGGATTCACCGGCGCCGCCGACGTCGCCCCCTGAAACACCACCACCACCACGAAAGGAATCTCCATATGAAGGGCACCAGCCCGTTACGCGTGCGGACCACCCGGTCCGCCACCGCCCTGCTCCTCGCCGGAGGAATGCTCCTCTCCGGCAACATGATCGCCGCCGCGCAGGACACGACCGAACCGCCCACCACCACCCCGAACCCGACCACCACCACTCCACCGCCCACGCTGCAAATCCCTGCGGAGTTGCTGGGATCCCTCGGCTCCACCCCGGACGGGACCACCACGCCGGACCCGACCACCACCCCGAACCCGACCACGCCGCAACTCCCTGCGGGCGCGCTGGGCTCCCTCGGCTCCGGCTCGGCCGACGTCCACCTCGCCCCGACACCGCGCCTGGCATCGATCGCCAACTTCCGCGACGTCGCCGGAAACGAGGGCGGCGGCTACGAGGCCCTCGCCAACCGCCACCTGAAGCGTGGCGTGATCTACCGCTCGAACGATCTGGCATCCGCCAGCGACGAGGACCTGGCGACCCTGGCGTCGCTGAACATCAAGCACGTCTACGACGTGCGCAGCGCCACCGAGATCGCCGATCCGCTGGTCGGCGGCGCCGACAAGATTCCGGCCGGGGCCGACTACAAGAACATCCCGATCGACTTCGGCGATCTGGCGGCGCTGGCGCAGTCGCTCCAGTCGCCCGAAGAGGGTCGACAGTTCATGGAGAACGTCAACCGCAGCTTCGTCACCGACCCGGCCAAGCGCGCGGGCTTGAAGCAGATACTCACAGAGATCGCGAACAGCAACGGCCCCGTGCTCATCCACTGCACCGGCGGCAAGGACCGTACCGGCTGGATCTCCGCCCTCCTGCTGACCATCTCCGGCGTGCAGGAACAGACCATCGTCGACGACTACCTGCTCAGCAATGAGTACCTCGCCGAGTCGAACGCGAAGGCGCTTGCCCAGATCCGGGCAGGCCTCGGCGAACAGGCTGCGCTGAACATCGAACCCGTCCTGGGCGTCGACAAGAGCTACCTCGCAGCCGCGTTCGAGCAGATGCGCGCGGACTACGGCGGCCCGATCGCCTACCTGGCCGACGGCATCGGTCTCGAGCAGATGACCATCGCGAAGCTGGCGAAGAAGCTCAACCTCTGACGAGCTCGCCCCCAAGCACCCGGGCGGTCCTGACCCCGACCAGGACCGCCCGGGTTTCCCCGTTTTACGACGCTGCGAGCGCGCGGAACACGTCGATCGTGTCGATCTCGTCCTGTTCGGTGCCGTGGTCGCTGAGCTTGACGACGACGGTGCGCGACGCGGGATCCACATAGATGTACTGGCCGTAGACACCGATCGCGGAGAAGTCACGGCCGTTGCCGCCCGTGGGATGCCACCACTGCGCCGAGTATCCCCAACCCGAGACATCATGGGCCGCAGGGGTACTCAGCCGACGGATCCAAGCCTCCGGGACCACCTGCGAATTCCCGACACGACCACCGTCGAGAACCAGCTGCCCCACCTTCGCGAAGTCTCGGGCGGTCGCGTTGATGCAGCAGAACGCCTTCTCCTGGCCGCCGGCCCGGTCGAGGTTCCAGGTCGCGTCGTCCTCCGCGCCGACCGGACCCCAGATACCGCTCTCGAGCAGTTCGCCGAGCGGACGGCCCTCGACAGCGGCCACCGCCTGTCCGAGTAGCTGCGTGTCGACGCTGCGGTACTCCCCCTCGGTGCCCGGATCGAACTGCAATCCACGGTGATCGCGAACGAACCCGGCAAGGTCCGTCGTGAGATACATCCGCGCCGTGCCGGTGAACGGGAAGTACGGGTTGTAGTTCTCGGAAACGTCGACGCCGGACGCCATGTCGAGCAGATCACGGATCGTGATCGAGTCGTACGGCCCGCCGGTCGCCAGACCGGGAAGTACGTCCACGAGCCGGTCGTCCTCGGCGAGCTTGCCGGACTCGATCGCACGGCCTACCAGCAGCGAGACGATCGACTTCGCCACCGACCACGACGCGTTCGGCGTCGTCGGGCCGACGCCGTCCCGGTACCACTCGTGCGTGATCGCCCCGTCGCGGAGCACGACGAACGCGTTGGAGTGCGTGGTGTCCAGGAACTCGGAGACGGTGATCTGCCCGCCCTTCCACGGCACCGTCTCCGGTAGCGGGGCCGGCTGCACCGGCAGGGGTCGCGCCTGCGCGGGCGCCGCGACGGTCCGGGCGGCGAACAGTTGCCCCTGGGTCGACGGCGCGTCGGTCAGCAGGTGCACGAGGGTCGGCGGCGCCGGGATGTCCAACGCAGCCGCCCCGAAGGCCCCGGCACCGAGCACGACGACGGCGACCAAGCCCGAGACCGCGACCCGCTTCAGCCGGCGCCGCCGGCGCCGTTCCGGCGGAGACGACTCCACGGAAGAATCCGCGGCAGTGATGTTTTCAGTCATCGATCGTTCCCCGCTGTTCCCGGTCATCCCCGTGACCAGTGGCTCTCGACGATCCCGCACTCGTGTGACGCCGTGCCGGCGGACCGATACCCCTGCTCCACGAGCCACGGCCCGAACACGCTTGCGCCCGCCCCGGCGAACCCGGGGTTGACGAACAGTCGCAGCTCCTCGGCCAGCCCCTCGCGCAGCAGCGCGGAGACCAGCCCCGCTCCCCCGAAGCACAGCAGTGTCCCGCCCGCCCGCTCCTTCGCCCGGGCCACGGTCTCGGCCAGTTCGCCGTTGAGCACCTCCGTACGCGGCCACTGCCGGTCCGGGCGCCCCGCCCGGGACACCACGAACTTGGGCAGCGCCCCGATCGTCCGGCTGAACTCCCAGTCCGTGTCGCCGGGGTGGAGGGCGGCCATCCGCTCCCAGTGGCCCAGGTATCCCTCGTCCGCCATCGGTCGGCTCAGCACGATCCCCGAGGCGCCGGCCAGCAGGCGGTTGAACGATGCCCGCAGGTCCGCGCTCCACGGCCACTGCGGTCCCCAGTTCCACAACTGCCAGTCCGCACCCGGCACTTCACTGCTCACACAGCCGTCCGCGGACACCTGCATCGCGACGACCAACCGCCCTGTGCCACCCATGGCGCACCTCCCGTGCCGACACACTAGCGGGAGGGTCCGATGATTCGCCGCCGCCAGGGGCCGGGCGGGTCCGTCACGGGCACAGCGCGTGCGCGAGGATCTTCTCGAGGTCGGGCCGCGTTTCCGGTGACTGTGTCAGCACGATCGTCACGGCCCGGTCCCTCGTCGCCCCGGAAGTCGTGTAGTAGCCGGGGATTCCACCGCTGTGACCGACGTAGCGGGTCCGGCACGGCAGATCGGTCGATCCCACACCCAGCCCATATCCGCGACCCTCCTCCTCGCTCGCACCGGACTGCGGCGTCGTCATCTCGTCGAGTTGCGCCGCCGGAACCAGCTTTCCGCCGAGCAGGGCGCGCCAGAACGTGTTGAGGTCGTGGCCCGTCGACACCAGCGCCCCGGCCGCCCAGGGAATCGACGGCTCGATCCGGGAGACGTCGACGACACCGTCGGGCGTCGACTGGTAACCGTGCGGGTGGTCGCCGCGAATCTCCGTCTCCCCGGGAGCGGGGAGATACGTGTCGGACAGGCCGAGCGGACCGACGATGCGCGAGGCGAGTTCGTCGGAATAGGTACGGCCGGTGACTCGTTCGATGAGCATTCCCAACACGATGTAGTTGGTGTTGGTGTAGGCGAAGCGGGTGCCGGGCTCGAACTGCGGCGGCTGCCGCAGCGCGATCGCGACGGCCTCGGCCGGCGCGAGGGTCGTGTTGCGGGCCGCCGCCACCAGCTCGTCGGCGCCCGGCTCGCCGGCGAATTCGGGAATCCCGCTGCGATGCTGCAGGAGTTGACGGACCGTGATCGCTCGCCCGTCGGTTCCGTTCGCGTTCAGCACGCCGGGCAGGTACGTGTCGATCGGCGCGTCCAGCTGCACCCGACCCTCGGACACGAGCTGCATCACGATCGTGGCGGTGAACGGCTTGGTGACACTGCCGATCCGGATCCGGCCGGCGTCGGGCATCGGCTCACCGGTCGCCCGGTCGCCGACGCCGCTGGTGACGACGATCGTCGTCCGGGTCGGCGTCCACGGTGGCGACGGCACCGGCGACACCCGAGCCGGTGAGTGCGTTCAGATCGTCCTGCAGGGCGTCGATGCGGGCGAACGCCGAGCAGCCGGCCACCAGCAGCACGGTTCCGACAGCGAGGCCCGACAGGAGAAGTGGTGAGCGCATGCCGTCGAACCTATGGCGGTCACCGGCGCCGGAACATCGGGGAACACCCGGATCTCGACCCCGGTCTTGCCCCCGGGCCCCACAAGGGTTATTAATTAAGTGAGCACTCAATTTATTAATTCCGACCCAGGAGCGCGCATGCGAATCGTCGACGAGGCAGCACGTGAGGCCAAGAGGACCGAACTGCTCGACGCTGCGGCCCGCTGTTTCGCCGAGCGGGGGTATCACGCGACGCGCACGGCGGACATCTGCGCGCTGGCGGGCATGAGTTCCGGGAATCTCTTCCACTACTTCCCGACCAAGCAGGCGGTGTTGCTGGCGCTGATCGAACGTGACGGCGCCGAAACGGCGACGTCGGTCACGGAGCTCGCCGCGGCGGACGATCCGTTCGGCGCGCTGCTGGTCCTCCTCGACGACGTCTGCCGCCTCGCGGCCGACTCCACCTACTCCGGTTTGGCGCTGGAGATCTCGGCGCTCGCCCACCGCGACGACGACGTCGCGGTGCGGTTCAAGGCCAACGACGCGAGCTTCCGGCAGAGCCTCGAGGATCTGCTCGCACGGGCCGCGGCCGCGGGACAGCTCGACACCGACCTCAGCGCCCAGGACGCGGCGACCTGGATCGCCGCGCTCGTCGACGGCATGTTCGCCCGCGTCGCGGCCGATCCGGACTTCCGGCCCGAGGCGCAGGCGGCGGTGCTCCGCCGCATCGTCAGCCAGCTCCTCCGGGGCGCGGCGTCGTGACCGGGACGACGTCGCGGGCTCCGGAACGCGCCCGCCGCCTGCAGAACGTCGACGCGCTGCGCGGGTTCGCGCTGTTCGGCATCCTGGCGGTCAACATCTGGGCCTTCGCCGACCCGTACTACGCGTCGACGGAGACGAACCCCGGCTTCGATTCCGGGATCGATCACGCCGTGCGCTTCGTCGTGTCGCTGCTGTTCGAGACCAAGTTCTATCTGCTGTTCTCCTTCCTGTTCGGCTACAGCTTCACCCTGCAGATGGCCGCCGCGGAGCGGGCCGGACGCGGGTTCGTTCCGCGAATGCTGCGTCGGCAGGGCGGGCTGCTGGCGATCGGGCTGCTGCACGGCGCCGCCCTCTACTACGGCGAGATCCTGTCCACGTACGCCCTTCTCGGGCTCGTCCTCGTGGCCTGCCGGAACATCTCCCCGGCGACCGCGCTCAGGCTCGGGGCGATGCTGATCGTCGCGTCGTCCGCGGTGTGGATGCTTCTCGGCGTCGCGCAACTCGCCGTCGGCGACGTCACCGGCTCGTCCGCATCCGACGCGGTCGGCAAGCTCTCGGCGTTCCAGGGCGACGCGACCGCGACCCTGGCCTTCCATTCGGGGCACCTGCCGGACACGCTCGCCGCCCTCTGGCTGCTGCAGGGTCCGAGCGCGATGGCGATGTTCTTCTTCGGCTTCGCCGCCGGCCGGCTGCGGGTGTTCGCGGATCCCGAACGGTACCGGGACGTCATGAAACGCATCCTCGTCTTCGGCCTTCCGGTCGGCCTGATCGGTGCCGCCACGTATGCCCTCGCCGCGGCGTACGCGCCGGGAGGCGGGCTGGAGACGGTGGCGTTCGGCTTCGGACAGCTGACGGCGCCCGCACTCACCGCGACATACGTGGTGGCCGCGCTGCTGCTGTTCCGGACCGCCTTCGGCCGCCGGGTCGAGACGGCGGTCGCGCCGATGGGCAAGGCGGCGCTGACCAACTACCTGGTGCAGTCGTTGCTGCTGGGCGTGCTGTTCACGGGCTACGGCCTCGGTCTCGTCGACCGGCTGCCGCCGCTCGCGGTGGTCGCCGTCGTGCCGGTCGTGTTCCTCGTCCAGATGGCGGCCAGCCGCCTCTGGCTGCGGGGACACCCGTACGGCCCCGCCGAGTGGGTGCTGCGAGCGGTAACGCTCGCCGAGGTGCCGCCGTGGCGGTCCCCTCGAACCGTCCCGACACGCACCGATCGGCGGTACCGTCGTGACAGCGAAGAGTAGTTCCGCGTCACCGATCGACAGATTCCGGACGACCTTAGGAGCATCCCGTGGCCTCTCGCCTCAATCCCTACATCAGCTTCGCCGGCAATGCCCGCGAGGCGATGGAGTTCTACAAGAGCATCTTCGGCGGCACCCTGAACATGACCACCTTCGGCGAGCTCGGTTCGCCGGACGACGGTGACAAGATCATGCACGCGATGCTCGAGACTGACAGCGGGTTCACGATCATGGGTGCGGACACACCGCCCGGGATGGAACACAAGGTCGGCACCGACATGGCGGTGAGCCTGAGCGGCGACGACGCCGAGGACCTCCGCGGCTACTGGGACAAGCTGTCCTCGTCAGGCACCGTCCAGGTGCCGCTCGAGAAGCAGATGTGGGGCGACACGTTCGGGGCCTGCGCCGACCGGTTCGGCGTCTCGTGGATGGTGAACATCGCCCAATAGCCCTGTGAACACCCGGAAACCCCCAGGTAAGTTGCCTTCGCCTGCATTCATGACCACACTCGATTTGCCGGAGACGACACCGTGTGATCACCAGGAAGGCACCATGAACACCAGCTCGCCGAAGACGACCGTCGTTGTACCCACGTACAACGAACGCGACAATCTGCCGAAACTCGTCGAGCGGCTGGCTGTGTTGGAGGTACCGAACCTGCACCTGCTGGTCGTCGACGACAACTCCCCCGACGGCACCGGAGAGGTCGCGGAGAAGCTGGCGATCGACGGGCCGATCCCGATCCGGGTGCTGCACCGCACCGTCAAGGACGGCCTCGGACGCGCCTACGTCGCCGGCATGACGCGCGCACTCGAGGACGGCGCCGACATCGTCATCCAGATGGACGCCGACCTCTCGCACCCCGCCGAGGTCATCCCGACGATGATCAGCACCCTGACCACCACCGACGCCGCGGTCGTCCTCGGCTCGCGGTACGTCCCGGGCGGCGCGGTCGCGAGCGACTGGCCGTGGCACCGCAAGGCGCTGTCGGCGTGGGCCAACTTCTACGTCAACGCGATCCTGCGGCTCGGCGTGAAGGACGCGACCGCCGGCTTCAAGGCGTGGCACGCGCGCACCCTCGAGGCAATCGACGTCGCGTCGATCCACAGCAACGGCTACTCGTTCCAGGTGGAGATGAACTACCGGACCACCAGCCGCGGCATGCGCATCGCCGAGGTCCCGATCCGTTTCGAGGAGCGCACCGAGGGCGTGTCGAAGATGAGCCTCGCCGTGCAGCTCGAGTCGGCCCTGGTGCCGTGGAAGCTGCGGTTCGGCAAGAAGCGCTGACCGCCACGTAGGCGAGCGCTCGCCCGAATAATCACGGGCGTTCCGGACCGAATGCTGCCACCATCGGCAAGCATGACGTCCCCAGCAGGCATCCAGGTCCGCACCGCCACCGACAGCGATTGGCCGGCGATCGAGCTTCTCGACTCGGTGGCTTTCGGGTACCACCCGACCGAGGAGGATCGGACACTCGGCAGGGCGTTGATGCGAACCGAGGAGGTCGTGCTCGCCACCGACGACGGTGTCCCGATCGGGGTGGCGGCGCATCTGCCGCTCAAGGTCACCGTGCCCGGTGGGCGGCAGCTGCCCGTGCGCGGCGTCTCCTGGGTGTCCGTGGCGCCGACGCATCGGCGTCGCGGCGTGCTGCGTGCGATGTTCGCGCATCTGCACGCGGGGATCGCCGCCACCGGCACGCCGCTGTCCGCCCTGACCGCGAGCGAGGCCGGCATCTACGGCCGGTTCGGATACGGCCCGGCCACCGTCGCCTCCGACGTGACCTTGGACCGCCGATTCGCACGATTCCGCGGCGACGCCCCGGACCCGGGCGGGGTTCGCGCGGTCGACGCGACATCCGCCGCGCTACAGCTGCCCGAGATCTACGACCGCTGGCGTCGCATCACGCCGGGAGCGCAAGCACGACCGAAACCTCACTGGGACTACACGTTCGCCGATCCGGAGGCCAACCGGCGCGGCGGCTCGGCGCTGTTCTTCCTGCTCCACCCCGACGGCTACGCGATGTTCCGACGCCGAGGCGACGACGACACGAGGACCGCGGTCGTCGAGGAGCTGGTGGCGGTGACGGACGGCGCCCGCGCGGCGCTGTGGCGCGCGCTGTGCGGACTGGACCTGATGGCGCACGTCGAGGCCACCGTGCAGGTCGACGATCCGCTGCGCCTGATGCTCACCGATTCCCGGCTGCTGCGCACCAGCCGTGTCGTCGACGACCTCTGGCTGCGGATCATGGACGTACCCGCAGCCCTGGAGGCCCGCACGTACGCCGCCGACCTCGACACGGTCGTCGAGGTCCGCGACCCGTATCTCGACGCAGGGGGCACGTTCACCCTGACGGTGCGTGACGGGCGCGCGCAGTGCCGACCGACCGACGCATCACCCCGCATCTCGCTCGATCTCGACGTGCTGGGCAGTCTGTATCTGGGAGCCCACCGTCTCCGTCCGTTCGCCGCCGCCGGGCGGGTGCGGGCGGCATCGGATCGCGATCTGGCCCGGTTCGACTCGGCGTTCGTCTCTGACCGTCCGGCGGTGCTCGGTTGGGGATTCTGAGCCCGGATTTCACCCGATCCGGGTGACAACGAACGGATAGCGTGGCATCTTCGGACGATCGACCGTCGCCGTTCGGGTCCGGGAGCGCGTCGTAGACGACCTTCTCGACGACGAAGGCCCCCGCCGCGAGCACGCGGCGGGGGCCTTCGTACGACGCCGGTCAGCGACCGATGAGCGCCCGTCGTTCGATCTCCGCGAAGTCCGTGCCGGCGGCGTCGGGACGGCCGCGGCCGACGAGCGAGCCGATGTAGGCGAACAGGAAGCCGGCGGGCACCGACACCAGGGCCGGGATGGTGAGCGGGAAGATCGGATCGATCCCGTGCACGAGTCCGGTGGGGCCGAGGATGTTCGGGCTGATCGCAACCAGGCCGAGGCTGACGATCAGGCCACCGACCAGCGCCCACGTGGCGCCGACCCGGTTGAAGCCCTTCCAGTAGATGCTCAGCAGCAGCACAGGCAGGCTGGTGCTCGCCGCGACGGCGAATGCGACGTTGGCGAGGAAGCCGAGATTGAAGCCCTTGGCGCCGAGCGCGAGGAACATCGCGACGATCGCGATGCCGAGCAGCGAGATCCGCGCGACCTTCAATTGCTTTTCCGCCGAAGCATTTCCGTTCTTGATGACGTGCGTGTAGAGGTCGTGGGCGAAGGCGCCGGAGGTGGCGATCGCGACGCCGGCCAGCACCGCGAGGATGGTCGCGAGCGTGATGCCGATGATGACCGCCTCGAGGACCGGACCGCCGAGCTCACGGGCCAGCTGCACCACCGCGAGGTTGCCCTGCGGGTGCGCCTTCAAGATCTCGTCCTTCCCGATCGCGCGGAGAGCGCCGTAGCCGATGAACGGCAGCACCAGGTAGAAGATGCTGAAGATCCACAGCGCCACGACACCGGACTTGCGGGCGGCGCGCGCGTCCTTGACGGTGAGGAACCGGACCATGACGTGCGGCAGACCCATCACGCCGAGCGCGAGCGCGAGCTGCTGCGAGATGATGTCGAACGTCTTGGTGGTGGTCTGCGGGTGCGACGACGCAACCGCGTCCGGAACAGCGTCGACCACATGGAACGGGCTGGGGCCGTACTTCATCATCACCAGGAACAGGATCAGCGCGGTGCCGCCGAGCAGCAGGCCCGTCTTGAGCACCTGCACCCACGTGGTCGCGAGCATGCCGCCGAACATCGTGTAGACGACCATGAGCAGGCCCAGCACGACGACGGCCACCCAGAACTTGATGCCGAGCAGGGCCTGCACCAGCAGGCCGGCGCCGACGAACTGGATCACCATGTACATCGCCGAGATGACGATCGTGGTGACGGCGAGGCACGCGCGCAGTCCCCGTCCGTCGAACCGGGCGGCGACGGCGTCGGCGAGGGTGAAGCGGCCGAGGTTGCGCAGCGGCTCGGCGATGATCAGCAGCACCAGCAGGTAGGCCAGCGGGACCGCCGTCGCCAGGTAGAAGCCGTTGAAGCCCGACAGCGCGATGAGGCCGGTGATGCCGAGGAACGACGCCGCCGAGACGTAGTCACCCGAGATGGCGAGGCCGTTGCCGATCGGGCCGACCTGCCCCTCGGCCACGTAGTGCGAGTCGGTGGAGGTGTTGCGCTTGGCGGCCAGGTAGGTGATCGCGAGCGTGACGCCGATGATGGCGACCACGATGGTGACGCTCAAACCCATTGTCACTCACCAGCCTTCGGGAGATCGAGCTCGGCCAGGTGAGCATCGATGATGCCGTCCATGCGGCGCGCCCAGCGGACGTAGAACTGCGCGACGACGAGGATTCCGACGAAGACCCCGAAGCCGGCCCAGTAGGCCAGGCCGAGGCCGGCGAATCGACCGGACAGCACGCTGGTCGAGGTCGTCAGCACGATGTAGCCCATGAAGACGGTCAGGAGCACCGCCGCCGAGACGAGCGAGACGCGGCGACGACGGCGAGCGACGGCGAGAATCGCGTCGAGGCCGGCATCGGCGGCTAACGGATCCGGCGAAGCCGGGGAGTCTGGGCGCGCGGCATCGGCCGGCGACAGGCCAAGCGACATGGTCACCTCGGGGATATGAGCGGAAGGCATGTGGTCAAGGCTTTGACCACTGCATGGTGGGCATACCGTAGGTGATGGCAGTCACAAGATGCAAGGGGCCGGCCGCCCGACGCAGGAAACCTGCGAAAGCGGCCGGACAAGAACCCTTCGGTCGAGTCAGTCGCGGGTGTGGAGCTCCGGCGACGACGACGTCGCCAGCTTCTCCAGCAGTCCGATCAGGATCGTCCGCTCAGGCTTGGTGAGCGCGCTCGCCCAGACCTGCTCGCGCCGGTTGTGCTCGGCGTACGTCGTGGTGATGGCCTCGAGCCCGGCGTCGGTCAGCCGCAACTCGACGGCCCGACGGTCCACGTCCGAGCGACGACGCGTTACGTACCCGTCGCGTTCGAGGGTGTTGACCAGGGCGGACACCGCCGCGCGGCTCATGCCGGACAGCTTCGCCACCCGCTTGGCCTCGCTGGGGCCGGCCAGCCACAGCACGAACAGCACCCGGAAGCCGGGCCAACTCCACCCGCCGGGACGGTGCACGGTGGATTCGAGGTCGTAGACCAGCGCGCTGGCGACACGGGTCAGTTCGAGGACGAGTTTCATCGACACCGGGTCGACGTCGGGCATCGCCCGGGTCGTCTTGCGCACCGCGAAGTCGACGAACGACAGGAAGTCGAGGTCGTCGATGTCCTCGCGGCCGTCACGGCTCGCAGCGTTCACGCGGTCGGCGTCGGTCATGCCGGACAGATTAGAGCCCGTACCCGCGAATTTCGGACCGGATTTGGTCAAAGACTTGCATATCTCGTGTGACACGGCTTACCTTGTCCACATATTCAATCAAAGCTTTTACTATTCGAGGTGATCCCATGGCCGAACTGTCCTTCGCGTCCTCCGCCGATCTCGGCGAGAAGGAGCAGACCCTGGAGGTCCTCGCCGACGGCGTCTACGCGCTCACGGCCGAGGGCGACCCCAACCTGGGGGCGATCGAGGGCGAGGACTTCCTCGTCTGCTTCGAGGCCCTCGCGACGCCGGTCGCCGCACAGGACTGGCTTGCGAAGCTGCGCCAGCACACCGACAAGCCGGTGCGCTACCTGGTGCTCTCGCACTACCACGCGGTGCGGGTGTTGGGCGCGTCCGCGTTCGACGCCGAGATCATCGTCGCGCACGAGAACACCCGCAAGCTGATCGCCGAGCGCGGCAAGGAGGACTGGGCGTCCGAGTTCGGCCGCATGCCGCGCCTGGCGAAGGGCGCCGATTCCGTGCCCGGTCTGACGTGGCCCACCATGACGTTCTCCGACGAGCTGACCATCGACCTCGGCGGTGACCGCGGCGATCTGGTGCTCAAGCACCTCGGCCGCGGACACACCGAGGGCGACATCGTCGCGTGGCTGCCGCAGCAGAAGATCCTCTTCGCCGGCGACCTCGTCGAGGCGCAGGCCGCGCTCTACACCGGCGACGCCTTCCACCGCGACTGGGCCACAGGCACTCTCGACGGGGTCAAGGCCCTCGGTGCCGAGGCGCTGATCGGTGGACGCGGTGCTGTGAGCCGGGGCCGCGCGGAGGTCGATGCCGCGATCGAGCAGACCCGCCACTTCCTGAACGTGATGCTCACCGAGGTCGGCGCGGTCCAGCAGCGTGGCGGCACCCTCAAGGAGGCGTTCGAGGCCACCCACGCCGCCCTGTTCGAGAAGTACGGCCACTGGCCGATCTTCGAGCACTGCCTGCCGTTCGACGTCTCCCGCGTGTGGGACGAGCTGTCCGGTATCGAGCGCCCGGTGATCTGGACGGCG
This sequence comes from Prescottella soli, assembly GCF_040024445.1. Classification (NCBI taxonomy): domain Bacteria; kingdom Bacillati; phylum Actinomycetota; class Actinomycetes; order Mycobacteriales; family Nocardiaceae; genus Rhodococcus; species Rhodococcus (subgen. Prescottella) soli. Next base: position 3,182,258 of record NZ_CP157276.1, on the reverse strand, counting down.
GAGCGCGACCGCGAGGTCTGGGCCCAGCTGCAGGGCTGAGTCGGGCAGGCATCAGGAGGTTTCACGATGGGCGTCAACCACATTCACACCGGCACCGTCGCCGTGATCGGCAACGGCCCGGTCGGGCAGACCACCGCCCTGCTGCTCGCGCGGTGGGGCGTGCGGGTGGTGCTGCTCGACGGGCGGGCCGAGCGGGATCCGATCGGGTCCAAGGCGATCTGCCAGCAGCGGGACGTGCTCGAGGTGTGGGCCGCGATCGGCGTCGGGGAACAGATCGCGTCCGAGGGCGTCACGTGGGACACCGCGCGCACGTTCCACCGCGAGCACGAGCTGTTCTCGCAGCAGTTCGTCGACCACGGCCAGTCGCCGTTCCCGCCCTTCGTCAACGTCTCCCAGGCCCGCACCGAGGAACTGCTCGACGACGCGATCGCCAAGCAGCCGCTCATCGAGGTGCGGTGGGGCCACCCGGTCGAGCGCATCGACCAGGACGCGGCCGAGGTCCGGCTCGTGTGCGCGACGGACGCCGGCCCGGTGACGGTGGCCGCCGACTACGCGGTGATGGCCACCGGGTCGCGCAGCAGTGAGCTGCGCCGCCAGCTCGGCGTCGGGTTCCCCGGCCGGTCGTTCGACGACAAGTTCCTCATCTGCGACATCCAGGCCGACATCCCGGGCTGGGGCAACGAGCGGCGCTTCTACTTCGACCCCGAGTGGAACCCGGGCCGCCAGGTGCTGATCCACCCGTGCCCGGACTCGACGTTCCGCATCGACTGGCAGGTGCCGGGCGACTACGACCTCGACGCCGAGGCCGACAGCGGCGCGCTGGACACCCGGATCCGCCAGATCATCGGCGACACGCCGTACCGGATCGTGTGGAAGTCGGTGTACCGCTTCCACGCTCGGCTCGCGGACCGCATGCGGGTGGGCCGGGTCCTGCTGGCGGGAGACTGCGCGCACATCGTCTCGCCGTTCGGTGCGCGCGGGCTGAACTCCGGTGTCGGCGACGCCGAGAACGCCGCGTGGAAGCTGGCGTTCGTGCTGCGCGGGTGGGCCGACCCGTCGCTGCTCGAGACCTACGACCTCGAGCGGCGCGCGGCCGCCGAGGAGAACCTGGACGTCACGTCCGCGACGATGGACTTCCTGGTGCCGCAGACCGACGAGCAGCACGCCCGACGCCTGTCGACGCTCGAGGCCGCGACGTCCGATCCCGCGGCGCGGGCCGCCGTGGACTCGGGGCGTCTGGCCGAACCCTTCTGGTACGTCGACTCGCCCCTGACGACGCCGGACGCCCGGCGTCCGTTCGCCGGCCGCCCGGAGCGGGGCGTCTCACCCGCCCCGGTGCCGGGTGTGCTGGTGCCGGACGTCCCGGTGAGCGTGCGCGGACAGAGCTGCGCCCGACTCCGGGAGATCGCCCGGCACGGCGTGCTGCTGCTGCACGGCGGCGACGTGGATCCGGCCGAGGTCCGACGGATCGCGCTGGCCGCGACGCACGCCCCGATCCGGCTCCATGCACTCGCCGACGTCGACACCAGCGGGCTGCTCACGGCCGCAACCAGAGCCGAGGCGAACGAGGTGTGGGTCGTCCGGCCCGACGCCCACATCGCCGCGGTGGTCGACGGCAGTGACCGCCAGGCACTCGCGGCCGCGCTGCGACGGGCCGTGGGCGTCGAGGTGACGGTCGGCGACCGACAGGCCGGCTGACGTCGGCTGACTCACCGCCGGACGCGGTGGGCCTCGGTCAGCGCGCAGTCCCGCAGGACCCGCACCAGTGGGGTCACGCGGGACGCGACGTACACCAGGCTCACCGCGGTCGGAGCGGCGTCGTCGATGTCGACGAAGCGGACGTTGTGGTGGTGCACGCGACGTCGGGCGGCGATCGGCACCGCCCCCACTCCCCGGTCGGCGGCGATCAACTCCAACCACTCGTCGAAGTTGGTGCAGGTCACGATCTCTCGACTCGGGTCGGGTTCCGTCCAGGACTCGGCGCGCGTCGTCCCGGTCAGGGTGTTGACGACCAACGGGTACGTACCCAGTTCGTCCCACGTGACCGTGTCCCGCTCCGCGAGAGGTGAGCGGGCGCTGACTGCCGCGATCCTCGGCTCCGAGAACAGGTGATGCACGGCCAACACCCCGTCGGGGACCGGCCCGCGCATCACAGCCGCATCGATGGCGCCGTCGCGCAGCGCCGTCAGCGGATCGTCGCACCGTTGCAACAGCACGCGCGCACCCGAGCGTTCCTCGCACGCGGCGATCGTGTCGTGCGCCCACGGGTCCGGAAGCAGCCAGCTGAATCCGAGCCGCACCGTCCGGTTGCTCTGCGCGGACGCGATCGCGGCATCCAGATCGCCGAGCACGAGGCGAATACGCTCCGCGAACGCCCGCCCGTCCTCGGTCGGCGTCATCGACCGCGACGTCCGATCCAGCAGGCGGGTTCCGAGGGTCGCTTCGAGTTGCTGGATCGTTCGGGTCAACGCGGGTTGCGTGATGTTCAGTCGCTCGGCCGCGGAGGTGAAGGTTCCGGCATCGATCACCGCGACCAACGCCCGCAGATGCCGCAGCTCGACATTCATAATCGCCAAGCATAGATGCCGACGAACCGGCATTTCCGTACGACCTTCGACTGCGCATAGCGTCGTGGCGACGAAGGGGGATCGAAGTGAATCTGCCGACCCGGACCGAAACGGCGGCCTCGCCCCGGCACGCCCGCGCGACGGTGGTGCGCGCCGCGGCGGGACTCGCCGCGGCGATGGGTGTCGGCCGATTCGTGTACACCCCGCTGCTCCCCCTGATGCAGGAGCAGACCGGGATCTCGCACTCCGATACCGCGCTGGTCGCGACCGCCAACTATCTCGGGTACTTCCTGGGCGCCATCGCGCTGGCCGTCCACCCCTCCGGAGCGCGCTCGCGGACCCTGTTCCGTTCGTCGATCGTCGCGCTCGTCGCGAGCGAACTCGTGATGGTCGCCGTGGCGGACGTCCGTGTGTGGCTGGTCGCGCGCGCCGTCGCCGGCGTCGCCAGCGCCGCGGTGTTCGTCTACTGCGCCACGGCCGTGGTCGGCCATCCGTCGGCGGGCGTGACGTTCACCGGCGTGGGGGTCGGTATCGCGACCTCGGGCCTGCTCGTCGCGGTGCTCGGCCCGGTCGTGTCGTGGAATGCGCTCTGGGTCGTCGCGGCGGCGACCACGGCCGCCTATGCCGCGATCGCCTGGAAACTGCCGCCGGGGGCTCCTCCCCCACGACCTGCCGACGGATCCCGGGCACGCACGTCCCCGTCGGCGCGGTGGTGGACACTCGGCGCCGGCTACTTCCTCGAGGGCCTGGGCTACATCATCCTCGGCACGTTCCTGGTGGCGGCGGTGTCGGCCGGGGGTGCGGAGTGGACGGGGCCCGCGGCGTGGGTGGTCGTCGGACTCGCCGCGATTCCGTCGCCGCTGCTGTGGGCGAGGGCGCTGCGCCGCTGGTCGGCGGAGTCGCTGCTCGCGTTCGCACTGCTGCTGCAGGCCGTCTCCGCGTTGCTGCCCGCGCTGGTCGACGGCCCGGCAGCCGCCCTGCTCGCGGCGATCCTGTTCGGCGGGACGTTCATGGGCATCACCTTGCTGGCCATGGATTCTGCACTCGGGCTGGGCATTCCGCGGGCGGCGGCGGCGTTGACCGCGGTCTACGGGCTCGGCCAGATCCTCGGACCGCTCGTGGTGGCGCCGATGCTCGGGGACGGGTTCCGCTCGGCCTTCGTCTGCGCTGCAGTGGTTCTCGTGGTGGCCGCCGTTCTGGCGGCTGCGACCCGACGCCGTCAGACCGTCGTGCGGTCGAGGAAGTCGGCGATGACAGGAGCGATTCGAGACAGGTGCGTCTCGAGCGCGAAATGACCGGTGTCGAAGAGGTGGAGTTCGGCGTGGGGCAGATCGCCCAGGTAGGCGTGCGCGCCGGGCTCGCCGAAGAACGGATCGTGACGACCCCAGACGATGAGGGTGGGCGGCGTGTGCGTGCGTAACCAGGTCTGCCAACGGTCGTAGCGCTCGACGTTGGAGTGGTAGTCGAAGAGCAGTGCCGCCTGCGCCTCCTTGCGTCCCGGCAGGTCGAGGAAGTGTTGATCGAGGGTCCAGCTGTCGGGGTCGAGCTGCTCGGGGGCCGAAACACCCGTCTCGTACTGGCCGCGCGTGGCCCCCGCGGTCATGAAGCTGCCGACGGTGTCCGCCGTGCCCGGTGATTCGGGGTCCAGAGCAACGAGCTGGCGGAGTGCGTCGCCCAATCCCTCCTCGTAGGCGTTGCCGTTCTGCACGATCAGACCCGAGATCCACTCGGGGCGACGCTCGGCGATCCTGAATCCGACCGGTGCGCCGAAGTCGAAGATGTACATCGCGAACCGGTCCACACCCAATCGCTGGACGAAGCCTTCGACGACGTCGGCAAGTCGGTCGAACGAGTAGACGAATCGATCGGGCGTCTCGGTGTAGCCGGAGCCGGGACAGTCCGGAGCGATCACCCGGTAGCGCGCACCCAGCGCGTCGATGAGCCGACGGAACTGGTGCGACCCCGACGGAAAGCCGTGCAGCAGCAGCAACACGGGCGCGTCGGCCCGCTCTGGCAGGGACTCGCGATAGAAGACGTGAACGCCGTCGACATCCAGATTACGGTGAACGACACGAGCGCTTGAATCGACCACGACGACTCCTCTGCCATTGACGCAGCAATGTGGAGCCTAGCAACGAATCTCGATACCGACGGCGACGCTGGGGTTTCGATTCGAACGCGCGACCGTGATCTCACCAGCCAGCCGACCGATAGGTGAGGTTTCCCGTGTTCAGCTGCGCTGCAGTCGTTCTCGTCGCATCGCGCGCGCTACCGGCGAGTGTTCCCTGCCGCCGGAAGAAGCAGGTCGACCACCCGCTCCGCGGTGTCGGCGTCGACACGTCCGCCGGTCACCACCTGGCGGTAGAACACCGCGCCCGCGAGCGCGTCCATGAACAGGTCCACGTCGAGATCGGTCGGCAGGTCCCCGCGCGCCACTCCCCTCCCGATCACCGCGGCACAGTTGGCACGGCGTTCGGTGAGGAACGCGACGCGGAAGGCATCGAGGCCCTCCGGCGTCCTGGCCAGGTCACTGATGAGCGCGGGCATCGCGACGCCGAGCGGCGAGCCCGCGTAGTTGCGCGCGGTGCCGCTCAGCCACTCCACGAGATCGGAACGCGTGCTGCCGGTGTCGGGCACCGGCCCGGTGTCCATCAGTGTCGCGAGAGCGTCGGCGACCAGTTCGGGCTTGCCCGACCACCACCGGTACAGCGTGGTCTTGTGCACCCCGCTCGCCTCCGCGATGCGTTCGACCGTCAGCTGCGCGTACGGCGTCGACGCGAGTTCGTCGACGACCGTCTGCAGCACGAGGTCACGCTTGCGGGGGCCGCCTCGCCCCGCGGTGGCACTGGTTACCGGCATTCCCAGACCCTGCCACGCGGTAGAGTGCAACGCAACGTCGCGTTGCATTCGAGGAGTGGAATGAGGATCACCGCGTTCATGGGGTCGGCCACCGGGAACGACCCGGCCCACCTGCGCACGGCCACGGCCTTCGGGCGAGACCTGGCCGCGGCCGGGGTCGGATTGGTCTACGGCGGCGGCCGGGTCGGGCTGATGGGCGCCGTGGCCGACGCGGTCGTCGCCGGTGGCGGCGAGGCGATCGGGGTGATTCCTCGACACCTCGCGGACAAGGAGATCGCCCATCCACGCCTGACGTCCCTCGAGGTCGTCGAGTCGATGCACGAGCGCAAGCAGCGCATGGCCGCACTCGCGGACGCGTTCGTGGTCCTGCCGGGCGGCGCCGGCACGCTGGACGAGTTCTTCGAGATCTGGACCTGGCAGCAGCTCGGGCTGCACACCAAGCCGGTGTTCCTGCTCGACGCCGGCGGCTTCTGGCAGCCGCTCGTCACGTTGATCGAGCACCTGGTCGATACCGGATTCGTCGGCGGACACCAGCGGGACGCGCTGCTGGTCGCCGGCGACCTCGACGACGTGCGGACCGCCATGGCGACGTGGGCCCCGCCGGTGCCGAAGTGGACCGCGGACGGCGGACCGACCAGCGACACGGGTCTCGAACGCGCATGACCGTCGAACGCCCCAAGGTCGGGGTCGGCATCGTCGTGGAACGACCCGACGGTCGAATCCTGCTGGGCCGCAGAGTCAAACCCACCGAACCCGAGACGTGGTGCCTACCCGGCGGCCACCTCGAGCCCGGCGAGACGATCGAGGACGCGGCCCACCGCGAGTGCCTCGAAGAGTCCGGGATCGGTGACTCGACCGGCGCCGCCGCGTTCGCCGTCGTGGTGGACGCCGGCTCGGCGCAGGGCGGCGTCGTGTTCGGCGTGCATGCGCGGAGCACCGGCATCCCGACGGGACCCGGTGAGCCGCACATCTTTCCGGAATGGGTCTGGGCCGACCCGGCGGACCTGCCCCGCCCGCTCTTCGCGGCGAGCGACGCGCTGTTGCGCGCGTGGACCGGGGCGACCCCTGATCCGGCGTGGCAGGTCCATCGCATCACAGCCGGGTGACGTCGAGGTTCCCGTCGTGGAAGTCGGCGCGCAGCCGCTTCTTGTCGAACTTGCCGACGCTGGTCTTGGGCACCTCCTGGATCACCGCCCAGTTCTCCGGCAGCTGCCACTTGGCGACGCGGTCGGCGAGGAACTCCCGCAGGTCCTCGAGCGAGGCGTCGCTGCCCTCCCGCAGCACCACCGCGACCAGCGGCCGCTCGTCCCACTTCTCGTCCGGGACACCGATCACCGCGGCCTCGGCCACCGCCGGGTGGCCCATCACCGCATTCTCGAGGTCCACCGAGGAGATCCACTCGCCGCCGGACTTGATGATGTCCTTGGTCCGGTCGGACAGGTTGAGGTAGCCGTCGGGCGTGATCGACCCGACGTCGCCGGTGCGCAGCCAGCCGTCCCGGAACTTGTCCGGGGCGTCGACGCCGTAGTACGACGACGTGATCCACGGCCCGCGGACCTCGAGCTCGCCGACGCTGACGCCGTCGTGCGGGACCCGGTTGCCGTCGTCGTCGATCAGCCGCGCCTCCACCGAGGCCGGGAAGCGGCCCTGCGAGTAGCGGTACCTCCACCGCTCCTCCCCGGTGGAATCGGCCGGCGGGCGGCCCACCGACCCGACCGGTGACGTCTCGGTCATGCCCCACGCGTGCAGCACCGACACCTGGTGCTCGTTCTCGAACGCGTGCATCAGCGACGGCGGCACCGCCGCCCCGCCGATGAGCACCTCCCGCATGAAGGAGATGTCCTGCGGGTGGTGCTCGAGATGCAGGTGCAGGCCCTGCCAGATCGTCGGCACCGCGGCCGCGAACGTCGGGCGCTCCGACGCGATCAGCTCCGCCAGCGGCGCGGGCTGGAGGAACCGGTCCGGCATGATCAGCGACGCGCCGATCATGAACGCCGCGTACGGCATGCCCCACGACATCGCGTGGAACTGCGGCACCACCGCGAGCGCCCGGTCGCCCTGCGCCAGGTTGGGGCCGTCGCTCATGCACACCTGCATCGAGTGCAGGTAGATCGAACGATGCGAGTAGACAACACCTTTCGGGTCACCCGTGGTGCCCGACGTGTAGCACATCGCGGCGGCGCTGCGCTCGTCGAGTTCGGGCCAGTCGAACTCGGTCGGCAACCCGGCGATCACACCCTCGTAGGTGTGCACCTGCACGCCCTCCGGGGCCTCGAGGCCGGCCGTTGAGTCGCCCGTGACGATCACGTGCTCGACGGTCTTCATCTGCGCCAGCTGCGGGCCCAGCAGCGGGAGCAGCGTCGCGTCGACGATGATCACCCGGTCCTCCGCATGGTTGGCCACGTGGATCAACTGCTCCGGGAACAGCCGGATGTTCAGCGTGTGCAGCACCGCGCCCATGGACGGCACCGCCAGGTACGCCTCGAGGTGCTCGGCGTTGTTCCACATGAACGTCGCGACCCGGTCGTCACCCTCGATACCGAGACCGCGCAGCGCGTGCGCCAACTGCGCACACCGCCGGCCGACCTCCGCATACGAGCGCCGCCGCGGACCCGACTCCGTCCAGGTGACCACCTCGGCGTCCGCGTGGACGGTACTTCCATGCCGCAGCAACTGCGCGATGGAAAGAGGTAAATCATTCATCGTACTCAACATGTGCGGCTCCTAGCTCGATGCGCGCCACCCCGGCGGCATGTCGTGGGTGAAACTACGCCACGAAAGAGACGTGGGTCACTCACCCCCGGTTCCCGGCGTTTCGGACTAATCGGTCGGTGGGGTGCCGGATGCGAGCCGGTAGGCGCGGCGTGCGTTGTCACCGGCGATCATCCGCGCGACCCGCTCGGCGTCGCCCGTCGACCACTTTCCCTGTCTCACTTCTATTTCGAGGAGCTCGGCCAGTGCGGTCCGGAACTGCACGGTGGCAACGTGGAACAACTCGGGGAGGCCGCAGCCGTCCGTCGAGAAGAGCACCGACCCGAACGGCGCGAGCTCGAGGAGCTCCGCCAGGACGCGGATCGCGCCGCCGGCGCCGACGTTCTGCATCGCGAGACCGACGTCGACGAACACGTGGTCGAACACCTGCGCCAGGTAGCCGGCGTGTCTCTGGAAGGGATAGTTGTGCAGCAGCATGACCGGAATCCCGCGGCCCGCAGTGGCCCGCAGCAGCGGCGTGAGCAACAGCGGGTCGGCGCGCGCGAGGTCGGTGTCGGCGTCGCCGTAGCCGACGTGGAACTGGATCGGCAGGCCGAGGTCCACGGCCGTCCAGATCAGGAAGCGGATCAGAGTCTCGTCGGCCAAACGCACCGGGCCCCCGGCGGCGATCTCCGACGCCCACCGCGCCGCCGCGGTGAACACGCCGGCATCGGACGGGCGCTCCGGTGCCAGATCGAGGCCGACCCGGTAGGCCGCAACGGATTTGAAGGCGATCGCGGTGCGGGATAAGTCCGCCAGCCTGCTGCGGCAGGCGTCCGCGAACGTGCCGGCCCCGCGCACGGCGATCACCTCCTCGGCGACCGGCTCGAGCCGTACCACCTCGTGTGCCCGCGCCCCGGAATATGCCGCCAGTTCGTCCGGCGTCGTCAACCGGTCACGCAGAAACCCTGTGTCGACGAGGAACTCGGATATTCCGGTCGCCCGCAGCAGGCACCGGGTCACCTCGTCGGCGCCGAGTTCGACGCGCCGTTCGAGATATTCGTCCGGGCCGACGTGCGGCGGCAGGCCGAGGACCGGGGCGCACAGCCGGCGCACCGCGAATCCGACCTGTGTGTCGAAAAGGGTGCCGTGCCACGCTCCGGGCCCGCCGGCCTCGCACAGCAGCGATTCGAAGGCCGGCCGGTCGAGGGCTTCGCGCACGACGCCGTGGCAGTGGTGGTCGACGAGAGGCAGCGCGTCGACCATCTCCGCAATCGAATCTCCGCGCGAGTGCCGCGGCGTATCGTCTGGGAAAGGCGCCACACCCGCCATTCTGCCGCTGACCGAGCCCGCGTGAGGGAGATGCGATGGATCGGCACGAACGCGAAGCTCGGGCGCTCGAGGCCGCGCGGCTGACCCGCGACCTCGCCGAACGCGGCGTCGTCGCGATCGCGCTGCCGTGGGTCGACAACAGCGGCGTGGTGCGCACGAAGGCCGTCCCGATCGACCGCCTCGAGCACGCCGCCGCGTGGGGTGTGGGGGCGTCGCCGGTGTTCGACGCGTTCACCCCCGACGACACGATCGTCGCCGGCCGCTACGCCGGCGGCCCCGTCGGCGACCTGCGACTGATCCCGGATCTCGGGCGGCTGACCGTGCTCGCGGCGCAGCCGGGCTGGGCGTGGGCGCCCGTCGACCGCTACACGCAGGACGGAGGCCTGCACCCGCAGGATGCCCGCGGGGTCGTCCGCCGGGCCGTCACGCTGCTCGCCGACGAGGGGCTGACCGCGAAGTCCGCGATCGAGACCGAATGGGTCGTCGGGCACGACTCCGACGACTTCGTGCCCGCGACCCGCGGGCCGGCGTACGGGTACACGCGGCTGGTCGAGAGGTCGGACTACCTGGCCGAGTTGGTCACCGCGCTGCGACAGCAGGATGTCCGGGTGGAGCAGATCCACCCCGAGTACGCGGCCGGGCAGTTCGAGCTGTCGGTGGCCGCGGAGGATCCGCTCGGCGCCGCCGACACGTTCGTGCTGGTGCGCGAGACCATCCGCGCCGTGACCCTCCGCCACGGCATGCGGGTGTCCTTCTCCCCCAAGGTGACTGCGGGCGGCGTCGGGAACGGCGGACACGTACACCTGTCGCTGTGGCGGGAGGGCCGGAACCTGCACAGCGGCGGCGACGGCCCGTGCGGGCTGACGGCGACGGCGGAGGCGTTCGCCAGGGGCATCCTCGACCACCTACCGGGACTGCTCGCGGTGGGAGCGGCGTCGGCAGCGAGCTATCTGCGACTGGTGCCCGGCCAGTGGTCGGCGCCGTTCCGGGCATGCGGACACGAGAATCGGGAAACCGCACTGCGTTTGGTGACGGGCAGCGGCGGCGAGGAGGAGCGGGCCGCCAATCTCGAGGTCAAGGTGCTGGACCTGTCGGCCAACCCCTACCTGTGCATCGCCGGGCTGCTGTTCGCCGGCCTGGCCGGCATCCGCGCAGGCGCCGCACTGCCGGACCTCGTGGGCGTCGACCCGGCGACGCTCACCGACGAGAAACGCGGACGCCGCGGAATCGACCGTCTGCCAAGGTCGCTCGGCGAGGCCACCGACGCGTTCGAGGCCGACGCGACGCTCACCGAGGCCTTCGGGACGGAACTGTCGGCCACCATCGTCGACGTGCACCGCGCGGAGATCGCGCGGTTCGCGAACTCGACCGACGAGGAGATCGCCGCGGCACTGCGGTGGGCGTTCTGAGCGCCGCCGAGGGCGGTCGGCGACGCCCGGGTCCCCGGCACCGGCCGGAGCCGGGGACTCCGGTCTTCGGCGTTTCGTCCGGGCAAGGACCGCTCCGTCGGTGCAGACTGACCGACATGACTCAACCGAGCGACATCGGCCCCGTGGAACTGGTCGTACTGACCTTCCCCGGAACGACCGCCGACCCCGCCACCGTCGCCGCACTGCAGGACGTGGTCGACCGTGGATACGTGACCCTGCTCGACCTCGTCTACATCGCGAAGGACGCGGCCGGCAACCTCACCGAGATCGACGTCGACGAGGACCTTTCAGACACCGGCCTGGCCGACCTGGCCATCGAGGCACAGCACTGGATCAGCGCCGACGACCTGGACGTGGTGCGGTCCTCGCTCGAGCCCGGAACGTCCGCGGCGATCATCGTCTACGAGGAGGCGTGGGCGCGCCGGATCGCCACCGCGGCCCGCGCCGCGGGCGGTGAGGTGGCCCTACACGTTCAGGTACCCCGTGACGCGGTCCTCGCCGCCGTCGAGCACGCACGGTAGAAGGGAGAATTCACATGATCGGACGACGCATGGGTCGGCCCGGGTTGTTGGGGACGGTGGCACGAACCGCGGTCATCGCAGGCACCGCGAGGGCGACAACCAACGCGATGGACCGGAGCTCGCAGCGGCGCGCGGCCGAGCAGCAGGCCTACGCGGAACAGCAGTCGGCCGAGCAGCAGGCCGCGATGGCTCGGCAACTCGCCGCACAGCAGCAGACGGCCCCGCCGACCTCCGGATCCTCCGGTGACGATCTGATCTCCAAGCTGCAGCAGCTCGGCCAGCTGCACCAATCGGGTGTGCTTTCCGACGAGGAATTCGCAGCCGCGAAGGCGAAGCTGCTCGCCTGAACCTTGACTATGACGCAACGTCATAGTTGATGCTGAGGCTATGCGTATCAGCGACATCGCACAGGCGGCCGGCACCACACCGCGCACGATCCGGCACTACCACCGGCTCGGCCTGCTCGACGAGCCCCGGCGGCTGGCGAACGGGTACCGCGAGTACGGCATGGCGGACCTGGTGCGGCTCATGCGGGTGCGCTGGCTCGCCGGGGCCGGGATACCCCTCGGCTCGGTGGCGTCGATCGTGTCCGCGACGACCGACGGCACCGCTGCCGACGACCTCGAGGCCGACCTCACCGCACTGGTCGACACCATCGATGCCGAGCAACGTGTTCTCGCGGCGAAGCGAGCCCGGCTGCAGGAGATGCTCGACGCGCACCGCGCCGGTCGGCCGGTGTCGCCGCTGCCGCCCGACTTGGCGCTGGTCTTCACCGAATTGATCGCCGCCGAAACCGATCCGGCGGTGCGGGCGGAGTTCGAACGCGAACGGGGCGCCTGGGAACTGGTCGCGATCTCCGGGTCGGCCCCTGAAGAGTTCTTCGAATCGGCGGCGCGCCAGCTCTCCGATCCACCGTCCCGCGAGCGGATCGTGGCGGTGTACCGCAGGTTCGCGGCAGTCCGTGGACGCAGCCCGGAAGAATGCGCCGACGAGATCGAATCCCTGTCGGAGGCAATGCAGGAGGCCGTCCGGGCCCTCTTCGTCGAATCCGGAGTTCTCGAGCAATGGCAGTCCGAGGTGGGGCCCGGCCGCAAGCCGGCCATGCCGATCACCGACCTGGTTCCGGACCCCGCGCAGGGCGCGATCCTCACCCGGGTGATGCAGCGGCTCGGGATCCTCGACGACGACGGGAACTTCGAAGGCCAGGTGCCGTCGTGATCCGGTCCCTGTGGCTGTGGTGCCGCGGACGAGTGGACGGCGCCGGCGAGGGCGTGTCGACGTTCGGGTACACCGCGGGCACCCTTGCGATCCCGGCGGCGTTCCTCGTCGCGAGCCTCGTCGAGGCGGTGGCGCTGCACCTACTGGTGCCGTGGCAGTGGCTGCGGGTGGTGCTGCTCGTACTTACCGCGGTCTCTCTCGTCGCGATGGCCTGTTGGCTAGCGGCCCGCGCCGTCCATCCGCATCTCGTAACCGCCGAGAAGCTGACGCTGCGATCCGGCCGCGACACGGTCCTCTCCGTCGACCGCAGTCGAATCGTCCGCGCCGTTCCCACCCGCCGGTTCGAGCACACCACGCCGGGCATTCACGACGGACGGTTCTACCTGCCCGGTCCGGACGGCACGGTGATCGACATCGACTTCGACGCGCCCGTCGGCGTCGAGCACGAGTCCCGGATGGTCACCGGTGTGAGCCTGCACGTCGACGCGCCGCGGGACCTGTGCGCCCGACTGAGCATGCAGGGCTGACGGACACATCGATCCCGAGCAGCTCAGGAATCCAGCCGCCCGAAGCCGACGACGGCGGAGTCCGACCGCCAGTCGAGGTCGTGCACGCGAATCTTCCCGAGCTCGTTGCCGCCGACTGTCGTGGCGCTGTCACCGTCGACGGCGACCACGAAGTTGGTGTGCTGACCGATCCGGAACTCGTTGTCGTACAACACCACATCGCCGACCTTGGGTGTGTAGCCGTTACCCACCGCCTCGAACCGGCCCTGGGATTCGTAATACTCCTGCAGCGTGTAGACGCCGGGGATGCGCCACGACCCGGAGTTCGGGTTCGCGAACGGCTCGCCGGCCTCACGCATGACCCAGCTGACGAAGTTGGCGCACCACGGCTCCTTCGCGCCGTCGGAGTAGAAGGTGCCGGGCCGCTGTTGCCGATGCTCGTTCTCGAGCACGTCGATCACCTTGGCCTGGGTCGGCGTCAGCGTCGAGGCGTCGACGGCGGGGAAGGACGCCGTGTCCCAGGGCAGGTACCGGTCGGGCGCCCACCACAGCACGGCGCCCGCCGCCACCACCAGCACCGCGATCGCGGATGCGATCCAGACGGCGAGGCGGCGACGACGGGCGTCGGGTTGTGCGCTCATGCCCTCGAATGTAACCGGAAACGAGACATTGACGATCAGGTGTTGTCGGGGTCCCGCTTGGCCTCGAGTTCGTGGATCCGTTCGGCGGCCTCTCGGAGACGCTTCTTGCGCGACTTCGCCTCCTCCTCCTTCAGCTCCTCGTAGATCTCCTCGTCGGCGTCGCTGTACTTGAGAAGCATCCGGGGGACGCTGAGCGTCACGATCAACGAGGGCCAAACGATCCAGGCGTAGTCCCAGTCGACGATCAGCTGGAGCACGAGGAACGCCACGAGGGTGACACCGAAGATCACCCCGTCGAGCGACTCGACCAACCCACCGCGCTTCCTGAGTGCGGACAGATCGGATTCGTCACTGCGGGGCCCCGGTGACGCGACGGGCCGCCCGACACCCGTCGGCTCGACGTCACCGCCGACCGCCATTTTCCGAACGTGCCCGTCGATCACGTCGAGCGGCAGGCCGCCCGGAAGTCCACGGAACGAGTCCCGCATCGCATCGAGGGTGCGGGCCGACGCGATCGCCCCCGACCGGTCGTAGAACTCACTCGCGTCCAAACGCCCTGCCGCGTAGTGCTCGCCGATGACGTTCAACGCGTGCATGCGTTCGTCATCACTGAGTAGCAGATCGTCGGGTTCGGGATTGGCTGACACGTCACACTCTCTCTGTGAGCGATGGTCGGATTCTTCCCAGACGATCCTAGTGCAGGACGGATATGGTCGAGAAAGAAGCGTTCGCAGCATGTCTCGCTCGACACCACCTCATCGGATCTCGACAACCAGCTGCGGCGGGTCCTCGACGGCGACCACCTCGAACGGTCTCGGCCCGCCGCGGAGACCGACGAAGGACTGGGTGACTCCGTTCGCCTCTTGCGTGCCGGGCAGCAGGAAGAGCTGGGTCACGCCGGACCCCTCCGGACCCGCCAATGGCGTTGCGGCGGAATAGACGTCCCGTGTGGGCGTCGCGGTACCCATGATGTCGATCTGCATGATCGCCTGCCCGGCGACAACGAGACTCGGACCGCCACCGTACGGGACGGCCTCGGCGACGTACCCCGCCTTCCAGAAGGGGACTCCGGCGGCGCCGGTGAATCGGTACACGACCCGCGCGGTTCCGGTGCGGGCGTCGACCTCGATCCGCACGTCGTCGATGGCGATCGTGGGTGCGTCCCCGTCGAGAGGCGGCAGCTCGTCGGCCGGCACGGGTCGCAGCGTGGACGGCGGCGGTGGAGTCGGGCCGATCTGCATCCGGCCGGTGCGGTCGGCCGGCGTGGGGACGGCACGCGCGACGATCGGCGAATCCGACTGCGGTGCAAAGGTATCGTTGCCGCAGCCCGTCAGCACGACCACGCTCGCCGCCACCACACCGATGACCACAGACTTCACCGTCGACACTGCTCCCCCTCGCCGATCGCTACCCGCCCCGCTGGCACCCTACTTCCGGGGAGGCGCTGTTCGCTGCCACTTCGACGAGACCGGCCAGGGCCTGCGGCAGCGGTCCCCGGTGCAGGACACCGAGGCGCTGGGTGGCGCGGGTGAGGGCGACATAGAGTTCGGCAGCACCGCGCGGGCCGTCCGCGAGGATGCGTTCCGGCTCCACCACCAGGACGGCGTCGAACTCCAGGCCCTTCGCCTCCGAAGCCGGCACCGCGCCCGGAACGTCCGGTGGCCCGATCACGACGCTCGTCCCGTCGCGTCCCGCTTCGCCCCGTTCGAATTCCTCTATGGCAGATGTCAGTTCGCCGGAATCTACGTTTGCCGACCAAGGCTGGACCCCGCACGCGCGAACCGAATCCGGTGGCTGGACCCCGGGTGCGAACTCGGCGAGCAGCGCCGCGGCGACGGCCATGATCTCCGCCGGGGTGCGGTAGTTCACCGACAGCGACCGGTAGACCCAGCGGCCGGGCACGTACGGCTCGAGCATCGCATCCCACGACGTCGCGCCGGCCGAAGACCGACGCTGCGCGAGATCGCCGACGACGGTGAAGGACTTGCTCGGGCAGCGGCGCATCAGCACGCGCCAGTCCATCTCGGACAGTTCCTGTGCCTCGTCGACGACGATGTGCCGGTAGGTCCAGTCCCGGTCCGCGGCAGCGCGTTCGGCGAGCTCGCGGGTGTCGCGCTCGACGAACCGCTCGGCCAGGCCTTCGGCGTCCAACACGTCGGTGGCGAAGAGCCGGAGTTCGTCGTCCTCCATGTGGTCGGCGCGGCTGACGAGGCTGTCCAGCACGGCTTCGGCGTACTCGGTCCGCGCCTTTCGCTCCCGCTCAGCGGCCAGATCCACCCGCTCGTCCCGGCCGAGTAGTTCGACCAACTCGTCGAGCAGCGGCACGTCCGAGACCGTCCAGGCGTCGCCGGCCTCGCGCCACAGCGCCGGGTCGGCGCCGGCCGCACTCAACCGCTCCCGTGACGAATAGAGCTCTGCAAGTACTGAATCCGGGGACAGCACCGGCCAGAGTGCGTCGAGCGCGGTGGTGAAGTTCGCGTCCTGCGCGAGCTCCTCGAGCAGCTCGGTCCGCATCTGCTCCCACGCCTTGCGATCCGAGCGGGACAACCAGCCCTTGCCGATCCGGCCGATCGCGCGCTCGGTGAGCACGTACGTGACGATCTCACGGAACACCGCGCGGGCCTCGTTGTGCGGTCGCCCGCTGGCGCGCGCCTCCTCCCGCGCCCACGCCGCCGTCTCGGCGTCGATCTGCAGCGCGACACCCGACAGTTCGATCGGAATCGGGTTCTCGGGCAGCCGCTGCCGGTCGGCGATCGCCGCGGCGAGCACGTCCAGGATCCGGAGCGAACCCTTCGACCGCGCGGCGTCCGACGTGTCCTCCGCGGTGACGTGCAGGCCGGGCACGAGGTCACCGGTGGTCGTGAACACGACATTCGTCTCACCGAGCGACGGGAGAACGCGATCGATGTGCCGCAGGAACGCCGAATTGGGGCCGAGCACGAGCACCCCGTGTCGTTCCATCTGCTCGCGCTGTGTGTAGAGCAGATACGCGACGCGGTGCAGGGCGACGACGGTCTTCCCGGTGCCGGGACCACCCTCGATCACCAACACCCCCGAGTGGTCGAGTCGGATGATCTCGTCCTGCGCTGCCTGGATCGTCGCCACGATGTCGCGCATCCCGTCACCGCGTGGCGCGTTGACGGCTGCGAGCAGAGCCGAGTCTCCCCGACTGTCCGGGTCTGTGCCGTCGGGGCGACCGAGAACCTCGTCGGTGAACTCGACCACGTGACGCCCCCGACTGTGGAACTGCCGACGTCGACGCATGCCCTCGGGGCTGGCGGCGGTGGCCACGTAGAACGCACGCGCGGCCGGCGCGCGCCAGTCGAGGAGCAGCGGTTCGAAGTCGTGCTCCTCGTCCAAGATGCCGATCCGGCCGATGTAGGAACGATCACCGGACACGGCGTCCAACCGACCGAAGCACAGCCCGTGGTCCGCCACGTCCAGCCGCTGCATCTCCCTGGCCAGCGTGCGGACCTCGGCGTCCCGATCCACCAGTGTCCCGCCGTTCGTGACGTCGACAG
Organism: Prescottella soli; assembly: GCF_040024445.1. Lineage (NCBI taxonomy): Bacteria > Bacillati > Actinomycetota > Actinomycetes > Mycobacteriales > Nocardiaceae > Rhodococcus > Rhodococcus (subgen. Prescottella) soli. The sequence continues at coordinate 3,164,972 of NZ_CP157276.1, read as the reverse complement.
GGCTTCGCAACGCCGCGCCGTACCGCGCCTTCACTCGCGCACGCTCGGCGTCGAGTCGCGCGTAGAGCCCCGTCACGTACTCCTGTTCGGCCCGCAATTCGTCTTCGTACTCTCGAGCTGACAACTTGCCCTCACTTTCCCCTGCTCCGTGATTCGGGCGCTTGTCGTGGATGCTGGCGGCCCCTCTCGGACGACCACCTTCAGCAGCGCAGTCACGGCCACGGGTTTCGACTCAGGTCAGCGATTCTGCGGCATGACCGGGGCCTTGCCGCAAGCCCCCCAGTCCGCTATAAGTTAGTAGTGGGAAGGAGTGTGTTTCCTCCTTCATTCCGGCGTTCCCCTGCACCACTCGAGTATCGAGTGCGTAGAAGACCCACGAACGCAGTGCTTTTCACGAGCGCCGACGGAGTGAATCTGCTCAACTGCCGCGGTGCCGATGCCTGGCAGACAGTGTTCCTTGGGTACCCGGGATGCCGGGCGAGTGGCCGTTAGACTGTCGGGCGTTATGGCCTTGTTCGTTCATGTCACCGCGGAGCGGATCGCGCAGCGCGTCCGCCGGACGGGGCTGAAGGCGTTGAGCGCAGCTCCTCCGCTGAAGGCCCGAGTCAGCTCTGACAGCGTTGATCGACTGGCTCGACTCGGTGGGCGTGGTGTGTACGCTTTCCCGCGGGTCGAGTCGTACCTGCTGACCCATCAATGGGTGCGTGAGATCGCACGGTTTCATGTGCGTCAGCCGCTGGTGGTGGTGACCTTCCGAATTCCGGACGACGAATTGGTTGCCGTTGGCCACTACGCCCACCCGGCTCGTCCCTGCAGTGCGGCGGAGGCGGCGGCTGCCGTATGTCGCCTGGACGATGCTCGCGGCTGGGAAGTGTTCGTGCCCAGGGGCATCACGGCCGGCGAAATCAGGCGGATCCGTCCGGCGCCGCGTTCGACGGGGTGGCGATACTCACCTGATGCACATGGGACGGCGCCGTGTACGTGTGAAGGATGCGCGCCTTACGGGACGTACGGGGCGGCCCGGTTGCGTGAGCGCAGGCCGCATCCGATGGATGGCCCGTTCGGACCGCGAAACGTTCTTCTGACTCAGCTTGCCGATGCAGCAGCGGCCGGACACCATGCAGTGGTCGCCGAATTGATCCGCAAGATCGGACGCGGCAACGGCCGTCAACGTTGGCATGGCCCCATCCGCGAACTCTCCGCATACGCGACCTACCCGGATGTCGCCGTCCGGCACGAACTCGTCTACACCGTCGCCCATTGGCGTACGCCCGGCGTCGACGATCTCCTCACCCGGCTGGCCGCAGACGTCCACCTCGGTGTCCGTGAATCGGCAGCATGGGTCCTCTCCAAGCGCCCCCACTGGTCGAGCTGAGGCGTCAGGCCACGGCGGTGCGCTCAGGCGCCCGTCCCCGGACGGTAGCCGGCGGGATCGAGCGGGGTCGCGACCGGCTGGGCCTGCTGGGTGCCGTCGGCGACCCGGTAGCTCACCGCGTGCCGAACGGTTCCGTGCGGATCGACCGGATCGTTGACGAAGAACCAGTCCATCTGCGCCCCTTGCTTGTTCATCTCGAACACGCCGTAGCCGTGGGAGTCGAGTTCGACGTAGCGCGCATGATGGTTGAACGTCTTGAACGCCTCCTCGGCCGCGACGCTCACGGTGCGGGGCGGAACCTTCAGCGAGTCGTCGATGTTGGCCGACGTCACCGACGGGACCACGAACTCGGTCCCGACCGTTCCCGCGCCCGGGTAGTCCGCCGCGTCCACCGGCAGATCACACGCCCACGAGGTGTGGATGTCGCCGGTGAGGAAGACCGTGTTGCGGACGTTGTTCGAGGTGATCGCGTCGAAAAGTCTGCGGCGGTCGGCGCTGTAGCCGTCCCACTGGTCGGTGTTGTACGGGATACCGGCGTCGGGAACACCGATCATGTCGGTGATCGCCGCCATGGTGCGGTCTTCGAGCGGCGGAAACGCGCACGGCGCGATCATCACCGGGTTGCCGACGATCTTCCACTGGGTCGGCGACGTGACGATGCCGCTGGTGAGCCAGTCCATCTGCGCGCGACCGGTGATCGTACGGTCGGGCGAATCGACGTTGCGCCACCCGGCACCGGAAGAGGCCTGCTCGCTCCGGTAGGTGCGCAGGTCCAGCATGGAGAGTTCGGCGAGGTTGCCGAATCGAAAACGGCGATAGAGCGGGACTGCATTGCTCCGCACCGGCATCCACTCGAAGTACGCGCGAGCGGACGCCGCCTTGCGGGCACCCCAGTCCCCCTCGGTGGCCGGGTCGTGATTCTCGGCGCCGCCGTCGTAGGAGTTGTCCGCGGACTCGTGATCGTCCCACGTCGTGATGAACGGCACCTTCGCGTGCAGCGCCATGAGGTCCGGGTCGGTCTTGTACTGCGCGTGACGGATTCGGTAGTCGGCGAGCGAGATGATCTCGTGCGCCGGATTGTGCGGTCGGACCGAGCCGTACTTCGCCCCGTACTCGCCGCGTCCGTACTCGTAAATGTAGTCGCCGAGGTGCAGGACCGCGTCGAGGTCGTCGCGCTCGGCCAGGTGCCGGTACGACGCGAAGTAGCCCGCCTCCCAGTTGGAGCACGAGACGACGCCGAACCGCAGCCGTCCGAGATCCGCGTCGGTCGCGGGCGCGGTGCGGGTGCGGCCGACCGGCGACGTCTGCCCGAGCGCCGTGAACCGGTAGTAGTAGCCGGTACCGGGACGCAGCCCCGTGACGTCGACCTTGACGGTGTGGTCGGTGTCCGGGCCCGCGTCCACCGCGCCGGCACGCACGACGTTCGCGAAACCCGGGTCGGTCGCGACCTGCCAGGTCAGCGACACCGTCTGCCCCACGCCCGAACCGGGCAGCGCGTCGCCGGACGGGGTGATCCGCGTCCAGATGATCACGCGGTCGGGGAGCGGATCGCCGGACGCGACGCCGTGGACGAATCCGGGCGCCGGGACGGCGGCCGACGCCCGTCCGGTGGCTGCGGCGGCGACGCCGGCCCCCGCCAGCACCACCGAGCCCCGCAGCAGTCCGCGGCGGCTCACGACTCCGGTATCACTGTTCTCGAACACCACTGGATCACAACGAATCCCGGACGTTCGTTCAACTCGGATCCGGTGAAGTATCGAATGTTCACCCGATGTTCGATTCGTGGGTGAATTCAGTACACCGCGTGTGTCCCCGGACGATTGACCACTCCGCGCGCCACGAGTTCGATCGCCACCGCCACCGCGCAGGTCTGCGCCAGCAGCAACCCCACGAGGACGAGGATCTGCACCGCGCCCGCCTGGACCGCAGAACCGGTGGCCAGCAGCACGCCGACGAACGCCCCGGGCAGGGTCACCAGCCCCACCGTCCGGGTCTGGTCCAGCCCGGGTAACAGGGCGTCGGACGCGGCCGGGCCGATCACCTCCATCCGCGCGTCCCGGACGCTGAACCCGAGGCTCAGTCCGGCCTCGACCTCGCCCCACCGCTGGTCGATCGCGTCCAGTCCGCGTTTCGCGGCGAGCGCGGTCGCGGTCATCGCATTGCCGAGCACGATCCCCCCGATCGGCACGATCGCGACGCCTTCCAGCGGCACCACCCCGCTGACCAGCATCAGTGGAACCACCACGCCGACACCGCAGGCGAGCGCGACGGACAACCATGCCGCCGACCGGCCGGCCTTCGCGCGGCGGCCGGCCGTGAACGCGGCCGCTACGAACATCACGGCCAGGACCAGGAACGACGACCACAGACGGCCGAGCGCCGCCGCGAGGACCAGCGACACCGCGGCGAGCTGGAGCGCCCCACGGGCCGCCGCCCACGGGGCGGTCATGGGATTCCCGAGACGGGCGATCCGGTACACCACCGCCGTGCATGCGACCATGACCGCGCACAGGACGAACAGCGCGAGTCCGGGATTCGCCAACGATGCACTCATCGTTGTCACCTTCTCACCGAAGTCAGGTCACCGGTATGCAGGACGGCCGATTCGGCACCCGTGCACTCCACCGCCACAGGCCCACCGCCGCGGCCGCCACGGCGACCGCGATCACCCACCACGGTGCGGCGGGCCCGAGATCACCCACGTCGACGACGTCGAACAGCTGCCCGACACCGATGGAGCCGACGAGCGTCAGCAGCCCGCCGAGCGTGTTGAGCATCCCGAAGTGTGCGCCGAGGAAGCGCTCGCCGGCGAGGATCCCGATCGTGTCGCGCATCGGCGGCACCATCAGCATCTGTCCCAGGTGCAGCAGGACGACCCACACTACGAGCCCGGCCAGCTGCGCGGCCTCGGAGTCGGGCGCGGCCGTCGACGCGGCCGCGGGCGCGAGGAACGACGCCGCCATGACGGCCATCCCGGCGACGATCGACGCGCGGTGGCCCAACCGGTTCGCGAGGGCCACCACCGGGGACTGCCCGAAGATCACGAGCAGCGCCGCGCCCGTGAAGAACCAGCCCAGTGCCGCCTGCGAGCCGAGACCGCGCTCGAGCTGCTCGGGCAGCATCAGATAGAGCTGGTTGTACGCGGCGAGTTGTGCCCCGCACAGGCCCGCGAAGACGAGAAAGCTCCGGTTGGTCAGCACCGCGCGCCACACCACGCGCAGACCCTGCGGGGACGACTCGGCGTCGTGGGAGGTGGATACGTCTGCGGGCAGCCAGACGGCGAACGCCACCAGCAGCCCCGCGAAGAGCACCGCCGCCGACGTCGCGGTCCACAGGAACGGCACGACCAGCAGTAGCGCGCCGAGCGCGGGCCCGACGACGGTGCCCAGCCGGCTGCACATCTGCTCGAGTGCAAACAGTTCCGTCCGCCGGATCACCCCGTCCCGTTCGAGCCGGTGCCCGTAGGCCGCGTTGGCCGCCTCGACGGCCGGCGCGAACAGCGCCGCCGCAAGTCCCACCAGCAGGACACCGACGATCATCTGCGCCAGGTTCGATGCCCACCCGAGAGCGAGAAAGCCGATCACCCGCAACGAGATTCCGAGCAGCACGAGCGGACGCACCCCGAAGCGGTCGGCGAGACTGCCGCCGAGGAAGAACATGCCCTGCTGGCTGAAGGTCCGCAGGCCCAGCACCAGCCCGATCGCCCAGCCCGCCAGACCCAGGTCGTCGGACATGTGGACCGCGAGGAACGGAACCACAAGGTAGAAGCCCACATTGAAGAGGACCATCGACACCAGGATCAGACGCACCGGCGCCGGAACGGCGCGGGCGACTCGGAACGACCGAGCGAACGAGTTCAAGGGACGGGCACGCAACACAGCCATGACCCTAGAGCGCCGTCAGGACTGCCGTGCGCGCTCCGCCGCGTTGATCAGGGCGACGAACTCGTCGAGCACGAACGGGATCGTCAGCGGGTTCGGCATCGAAACCGCATCACTCACGATCGGGTCGAGGCCGATGAGACCACCGGTGCGGACCACGTCGAGATTCGTGAACGCCGGCGTTCCCTCGAGCGTGGCACGAACCTTCTCGTAGTTGTCGAACAGCATCAGATCGGCATCGAGCAGGCTGTAGTTCTCGGCCGACACCTCGAAGTTGAGCTTGCCGCCGAAACGATCCTTCAGGGCCTGCGGCGGTTCGAAGCCCAACTGGGTCAGCAACTGGGCGCGCGCGGCATCCGGCGCGAACGCCCGCAGCGTTCCGTCGTTGCGGGCGGCGACGAGCACAGCCGTCTTTCCCCTGAACTGTGGATTGTCGTTGCGCGCCTTCGTGATGCGATCCTGGACGTCCTGCACCTCGCGCTCCGCCTGCGCCGGAAGGCCCACGGCCGCACCGATGCGCGTGGTCACTTCCTCCCACGGCAGCACCCAGTCGGTCTGGTCCGCCGCGTGCAGGACGGTGGGAGCGACCGCGCTGAGCTTCCGGTAGGTGTCCTCGTCGATCGCATTGTTGACCGCGATGATCAGATCCGGAGCCGACGCCACGATCGTCTCGATGTCGAACTCCGTGGTCGCGTTGGCCAAGGCCGCCGGATCGTCGCCGTGCAGGCTGGGTTCGGCCCACACACCGATGCCGTCGTCGGTGGAACCGGTCCACACGGGGACGAGGACGGGCGTCAGGCCGAGGGCGAGCAGGACGTCGGCATCGCCGATACCGACGGCCGCGATCCGCCGCGGTGCCTGGGTGATGGTCGTGGAACCGAACTTGTGGTCGATCGTGACTGGGTAGGCACCCGGCTCCGCGTGATCGGCGGCACCGGCGGTGCGGTCACCCTGTGACGAGTCGTTACTGCTGCAGCCTGCGACGGCCAGTCCCGCGATGGTCGCGAAGCTCATCGTCAGCATGGTGCGACGGCTCAACGTGGGTGCCATATCCGGATCCTCTCGAGTTTGGTAACCCTAACCATATTTCATGGGGGGCTCGCGATCGCCATCGGTCGAGATTCGCCGTAGCCGAGGCCGTCCACTCTCGGGTCCTTGTGAACACTCAGTTTTCAACAGTCTGTTGACAACATTCCATTGCCGCCGCACCCTGGAGGCATGTCCGACGACCAGTTCACACCGCCGAACCCGAGCCGCGAGCGCGCGCACCGCGAGTACGCCGGCCTGTTCCGGATCGCGGAACGTCACGGCGCCACGGCCGAGCAGCGCGCCCGGCAGTCCCACCCCGAGATGCTCGATCCGCTGGGCGCGATCCGCATCGTGGCCGCGATCGCCGGTGGCGTCCACACCCCGGACCCCGGAGAGCCGGAGATCGACGACGCCGACGTCACCGCCGCGCTCGGGCTGATCCCGAAGGCCCGCGCCGAGATGGACCAATTGGAGGCACTTCTCCTGGGCATCGCGCGGCAACGCGGAATGACCTGGCAGGAAATCGCTTTCGGCCTGGGACTGGGGAGCACCCAGGCGGCACGGCAGCGATACGACAGGCTGGTCAAGCGCACCTGACCCCCGGACAAGGCTCGGGCCCGAAGTCGACGAACGACTTCGGGCCCGAGGTGCGCTGGTGCCGCGGTGTTCAGATGAACAATGCGGCGACGCCGGCGACACCGGCGACCAGGCCGATGACCGTCGAGATCAGCGTCGCGCCGGCTGCGACCTTACCGAGATCCGCTGCGGAAGAACCCATTTGATACCCCTTACTCCCTTGAAGCGCTGCTTCTCTTGTCTCGCCGTTGTCGGCGCCACTGCATGTCTAACGGACCGGACGACCGTGTTCCAAGCGCTGATCCCCGTATTCCGCAATGCCTTACAGAAAAGAAACGCGAAGTGAGCCGGGCGTAAAAACGGCGACACACGGCGTTAACAAGAGGCCCTGCGAACCCGGAGATCGCGCGCCAGATGGTCGCGCTGCTCGAGCACGAGTCGACGCAGTGCACCCGGCGCATCGACGTTCGCGGCAAGCCACGAATCCACCGAATCGACCGAATCGGACGCCGGGAAGAGCCCGAGGACGATCCGGCGGGCGATCTCGATGCTCCGCTGCGCCCACACTCCGCGGATCGCCGCGAAGTAGGCGTCGTCGTAGCCAGCGATCAGGTCGCGGCGCTCGCCCGCCCGGAATCCGGCGATGACGGCGTCGAGGTGGTCGTTGCTCAGCGCCGTGTCCTCGAGCGCCGACGCCCAGGCCCGCGCCTTGACCTCCGGGTCCGGGCGGGCGGCGAGCGCACGCAGTTGGGCAGTCCGCCCGGACGCGGTGTCGTCGCGCGCCAGTTCGACGTCCAGCGTCTCCGTGTCGGCATGCCCGGTCGCGGACAGCGACGTCCACAGCGCCCAGCGCAGGTCCGGATCCAACCGGAGCCCGTCCGGGCCCGGCCGGCCGCCGTCGAGGATCGCACGGATGTCGGCCGCGTGGCGGTCGTCGACAACTGCTGCGGCCGCAGCCGCACGGGCCCATGCCAGCTGTCCACCCGAGCCCGATTCGGCTTCCTGCATTGCCGTCCAGCAGGTTTCGAGCCACTCGCGCCGCCAGCGGTCCCGCGCCTCGGTGGGCAGGTAGTGGCCGATCGCGAACGACGCGTTCGCCAGGACCGCGGTCAGCAGCGCCATGTTCGGCTCGGACGGCGCGAATGCGCGCGCCATCGTCAGGTAGCGCTCGGGGGCGAGTTCGCCGTCGCGGGTGGCGTTCCACAGCGCCGACCAGATGAGGCCCCTGGTCAGCGGGTCGACGACCCGGTCCAGCGAGCGCTGAACCGTCTCGAGCGATCCGGCGTCCAGTCGGACCTTCGCGTAGGTGAGGTCGCCGTCGTTGAGCAGGCGCAGGGCCGCGTCGGGCAGTTCGATCGGTGTGCGCTCGGCGACCACATCCAACTCCACCCGGTCGCGCCGGACCAGATCGCCGGCGTCGTCGACGTCGTAGAGGCCGACCGCCAGTCGGTGCGGGCGCGGATCGGTCTGCACGATCTCGTAACCGTCGACCCCACCACCGTCGAGGGTCAGCGTGGAGACCCCGCTGGTCTGCAGCCACGCGCGCGCCCAGGCGGCCAGATCGCGACCGGAGGCCGCCGACAGTTCGGTCAGCAGGTCGGCGAGCGTGGTGTTGCCGAAGGCGTGCTCGCGGAAGTAGCGGCGTGCGCCCTCGAAGAACGCGTCGCGTCCCACGTAGGCCACCAACTGCTTGAGGACGCTGGCGCCCTTCGCGTACGTGATGCCGTCGAAGTTGAGCTTGGCCGCCTCGAGGTCGACGATGTCGGCGACGATCGGGTGCGTCGTCGGCAACTGGTCCTGCGAATATGCCCACGCCTTACGGCGATTCGCGAACGCGACCCACGCGTCGGTCCATTCGGTGGCCTCGGCGCTCGCGAGCGCGCCCATGAAGTCGGCGAACGACTCCTTGAGCCACAGGTCGTCCCACCACACCATCGTCACGAGATCGCCGAACCACATGTGCGCCATCTCGTGGAGGATCGTGTTGGCCCGTGCCTCGTACTGCGCGGCCGTGGCGGCACCGCGGAAGACGTACGCCTCGGTGAAGGTGACGCACCCTGGGTTCTCCATCGCGCCGAGGTTGTACTCGGGCACGAACACCTGGTCGTACTTGCCCCACGGATACGGGTAGTCGAAGTGCTCGGCGAAGAAGTCGAGACCCTGTTTCGTGACCTCGAAGATCGTGTCGGCGTCCAGGTACTGCGCGAGCGACGCCCGGCACAGCACACCCAACGGAACCTCGAGATCGCCGCGGCTCCAGACGGATTCGACGCGGTGGTACGGGCCGGCGACGATCGCGGTGATGTACGTGGCGATCGGCAGGGTGGGGGAGAATTCCACCGCCTGGCGCTCGCCGTCGTCCTCGACCACCGCGGCGGGGCGGTTCGACGTCACCTCCCACCCGGTGGGCGCGGTGACCGCGAACGTGAACGGCGCCTTCATGTCCGGCTGCTCGAAGCACGCGAACACCCGACGTGCGTCCGACGGCTCGTACTGCGTGTAGAGATACGTCTGGCCGTCGACCGGGTCGCGGAAACGGTGCAGGCCCTCGCCGGAGCGGCTGTACTGGCCGACCGCGCTGACCACGACGGTGTTCGACCGCCGCAGCCCGTGCAGTGCGATCCGGGCGCCGTCGTACTCGACGTCCACGAACTGCCCGTTCACGATCACCGAACGGATCTCGAGGCCGATGAAGTCCAGCCAGGTGTCCCCACCGGTGGCGTCGAACTCGACCGTCGTCGTGGTCAGGAATCCGGCCTCGGAGGCGTCCGGCGCGGCAGACACGTCGAGTTCGACGCGGTAGGAGCGGACGGTCACCGCCGCGGATCGCGCAGCGGTCTCGGCACGGGTCAGGTTCGCGATACTCACACCCCGATCCTGCCAGCCGCGGGTAGAGTCCGAATGATCTCCGGTCAACCACTCCGAACGGGGTTTCGACATGTCAGGACTTTTCGAAGGCACGACAGTGGTCGATCGTCCCATCGACGAGGTGTTCCAGTTCCTCGCGGTCGGCGTCAACGATCCGAAGTTCAGCCCGCGGGTGCAGAAGATCGTGCAGAAGACACCCGGGCCGCCCGGCGTCGGAACCGTCTTCGCCAGCACCGTCAAGGACGCGGGGATGACCACCGAGCGTGAGTTCGAGATCACCGAGTTCGACGCGCCGCGACGCATCCGGTGGGCCGAACGGTCCAAGAACATGGTGACGGCGGTCGAGGGCGGCTACGACCTGGAGTCGTCCGGCAACGGCACGAAGTTGACGATCTTCAACGTGCTGGAGGGGCACGGGATCGGCAAGCTCGTCGCGCCGCTCGCGCTGCGTGCCGCACGAAAGGATGCTCCCGCGTTCGCGTTACGGATCAAGTCGGCGATCGAAGCCTGACCACCGTGCCCCCGCCCGGCCGTGGATCGGCCGGGCGGTTCTTCCGTGTCGCCGGATGCCCGCTCCCGTCGTAGCATCGGGGCAACCGAGCGATCACGAAGAAGGTGCGTCATGGACATTCCCGTCAGGACGGAGATCGATGCCGAGACCGGTATCGCGACCGCGGTACTGACCCGCCCCGATCAGCGGAACCCGCTGTCCGTCAACGCAATGCGCGGCGTTACCGCGGCCCTGCGCGAGTTCGCCGAAGACGACTCGGTGCGGGTGGTGGTGATCTCCGCGGACGGCCCGGTGTTCTCGGCCGGTCACGACCTGTCGGAAATGATCGACCGCAGCCTCGAGGACGAGCGGGAGATCTTCGAGGTGTGCACGGAGATGATGGACACCGTCCAGGAGATTCCGCAGCCGGTGATCGCCGCGGTGCAGGGCCCCGCGATCGCGGCGGGGTGCCAGTTGGCCGCGTCGTGCGACCTGGTGGTGGCGTCGTCGAACGCGGTGTTCGGGACGCCCGGTGTGCGGATCGGACTGTTCTGCTCCACCCCGATGGTCGCGCTCAGCCGCGCGGTGGGTCGCAAGCGCGCGATGCAGCTGCTGCTCACCGGAGAGACCGTCGACGCCGCCACCGCCGCCGAGTGGGGACTGGTCAATTTCGTTGTCCCACCAGACCAACTGGACGCTCGTGTACATGAACTCGCGGCGCGGATCGCGTACGCCAGCCCGCTCACGCTGGCCATCGGCAAACAGGCGTTCTACCGGCAGATCGACCTTCCACAGGACGAGGCGTACGAGCTGATGGCCGAGACGATGGCGGCCAACGCCGTCACCTGCGACGCGCAGGAAGGCATGAGCGCCTTCCTCGAGAAGCGAAAGCCGTTGTGGAAGGGCAAATGAGACGAACCAGGCGACGCTGCTCGACACGCGGGGCACAGTTGACGCGCGCGCGGGCGGTTCCCGTTCTAGCCTGAGGTTCATTCCGGGTACCGCGAGAGAGAGGCACACCCATGGCATTGCCCACCTTGACCCCCGAACAGCGCGCCGCCGCGCTCGAGAAGGCCGCCGCGTCCCGCAAGGCGCGGTCCGAACTGAGAGAAGGTCTCAAGTCGGGAAAGCTCACGTTCGTGGAGGTCCTCGACAAGGCGGACACCGACGAACTGGTCGGCAAGACGAAGGTGCTGTACCTGCTCGAATCCCTGCCGAAGGTCGGCAAGATCAAGGCCCGCGACATCGCCGAATCCGTCGGCATCGCCGAGACCCGCCGCGTATCGGGTCTCGGCGCCCGTCAGCGCGCCGACCTGATCGCCAAGCTCGGCAACTGACCACGGTCAGCAGAACGGAGCGACCCGCACCTGGTGGTGCGGGTCGCTCCGTCTCCACGGTCCAGTCTTCGCGCGGTCCGATCCAGCGTCGTCAGCGAGCCAACAGGATTCGCGCGATCGCCACCTGCTCCTCCGCGAGACGACCCTCACCGTCCTCGATGTCCCACAGCCCGTTCTGCAGGATCCGGCCCAGCGTCCACGCCACGGCACGTCCGCGGTCGAGGCCGAGCACGTCGGTCATGAGGTCGAACCGCCACAGGGTCTCCACCGGATCGAACCGGTTGGTCAGCGCAGGCAGCAGTTCGAACCCGGGATCCCCTGCGAGCGGCTTGGGATCGATGGCGAGCCACGGCTCTCGCTCCGACGCGAGCACGTTGTCGTAGTGCAGATCCCAGTGCAGCATGCTGTTTCCCGGCTCGGCCACGACGTCCCGGACCGCAGCCACGCAGTCGGCCAGCAGGCGGCGATCGGCCGCATCGGCGAGCAGGCGGACCGCGTCGGGCGCCTCCTGCAGCATCACATCGGCCACGTCGCCGAGTCGTCGCATGCCGGCCGGCGCGACGTGTGCCGTGAGGCGCGCCAGCAGGCCGGCGAGGATGCGTACGGCCGCGCGCGAATCCTCCATACCCGACAGGGTCCGCGAGGCATCGAGTCGTTCGAGGAGCATGGCGCCGCTGCCGGGGTCGTCCGCCAGCAGTCGTACCGCGCCGTCGCCGTCCCACACCCGCAACGCCACCGGTTCTCCGGCGGTCTCCTCGTCGACGGCCTGCAGTTTGAGCACCGCGTTCCGGCCGTTCCCGTCCCGCACGGGCAGCACCAGGGCCGCCCACCCGTGCATCGGATCACCGGTCGGGGCGAGGTTCCAGCAGTCGAGCATCTGGTCGGCAATCCCGGGCAGTGCGGCGACGAACGCGCGGCCGGCCATGCCACCGTGCCTGTGGTGCGCAGCCACGAGGGCGGACGGAACCTCGACCATGACTCGATCTTACGAACGGTTCGGCGTCCGGCCCGCCTCAGTGCAGCCGATCCGCCCAGTCGTCGGGGACCCGGTCGGCCGGACCAGGCACCGTCTGGTCCAGCGGATGGTGCTGTGGAGGAGCCAGTTCCGGGCCCTCCGCGAAATCCTTGGTGCGGTAGTCCCAGAACCACGCCTCACCCGGCTCGAAGCTGCGGATGATCGGGTGGCCGGTTGCCGCCGCGTGGGCGCTGGCGTGCTGAGCGGGGGACGAGTCGCAGCAGCCGATGTGCCCGCATTCCGCGCACCGGCGCAGGTGGAACCACCATCCGCCCACCGCGTCGCACTCGGCACATCCGGTGCCGCTCGGTGGCGCGGCGGGATCGATGTCGGACGTTTCGTTCACAGGGACCTCCCCAACCGGTCGACGTCATGCGGACCGGGTCCCATTGTTCCGCGCCCGGCGTCGTCGCGACAGCTGTTCGAGATTGTCGCGCCGCGACGCCCTTCGAGATACCGTGCAATACAGCAGTCGTTCACCTCCCCCTGGAGGATCCGATGAGCATCGATCACCCTTCCGGCCCGAACGGGATCGACGCAGCCGGACCTGAGCACGTCGATGTCCTCATCGTCGGCGCCGGTCTGTCCGGAATCGGGGTCGCGGCTCGACTCCGCCGCGAACACCCCGAACGGTCGTTACTGATTCTCGAGGCCCGCACCGCGTCCGGGGGCACGTGGGACCTGTTCCGCTATCCCGGGACACGGACCGACTCCGACGTGCAGACCTACGGGTACGACTTCAAACCGTGGAGGGGCCGCAAGGCGCTCGCACCGGCCGCCGACATCCTCGACTACATCCGCGAGACCGCCCGCGAGTACGACGTCGAGCGTCGTATCCGCTACAACCACAGGGTGATTCGCGCCAACTGGGCGTTGGGTGAGGCGCGCTGGACGGTCACCGCCCGCGTCGGTGACGGACCCGAGACCGTCACGTACACGGCGAACTGGCTCTTCTGCGCGAGCGGCTACTACAACTACGACAAGGGCCACACGCCCAAGTTCCCCGGAGCCGAGCGTTTCGCGGGACAGATCGTGCATCCGCAGCACTGGCCCGCGGATCTCGACTACGTCGGCAAGCGGGTGGTCGTCATCGGTTCCGGAGCCACCGCCGTCACCTTGATCCCGGCGATGGCCGCCGCCACCGCGCACGTCACGATGCTCCAGCGGTCGCCGTCATACGTCCTGCCGCTGCCGGTGGAAGACACGCTCGCCGAGACCTTCCGCCGCGTCCTCGGCGACGAACGTGGCTATCGGATCGCGCGGAAGAAGAACATCGCGCTGAACGTCTGGATCTACAGGTTGGCGCGCCGCTTCCCGAACCAGTTCCGGGCCATGATCCGCTGGCTCAACAAGCGGCGGCTGCCCGCGGACTTCGACGTCGACACCCACTTCAATCCCCGCTACGCCCCCTGGGACCAACGCTTGTGCATCGTGCCGGGCGGGGACCTGTTCGCGGTGATTCGCGGGGGCAAGGCGTCGGTCGTCACCGACACGATCGAGACCTTCACGGAGACCGGGATCCAACTCGCCTCCGGTGAACACCTCGACGCAGACATCATCATCACTGCGACAGGACTCGACCTGCTCGCACTCGGCGGCATCGAACTACGCCTCGACGGCGAACCCGTCGACATCACGAAACAGGTGATGTTCAAGGGAACGATGCTGTCGGACATCCCGAACTTCTCGTTCGCCATCGGCTACGCCAATGCCCCCTGGACCCTCAAGCTCGACCTCGTCGCAGGCTATCTGTGTCGGTTGCTGACCACGATGGATCGTCACGGTGCGACGGTGGCAGTCGCCGAGAATCAACGTCCGGACATGAAGACCCAGCCGCTGTTCGCTCTCACCTCCGGATACGTCCAGCGGGCACAGGAGCGGTTGCCGCGGGCCGGCACCGAAGACCCGTGGACCCTGAACACGGACTACTACAAGGATGTCTCGGTCCTGCGGGACGCTCCTGTCAACGACGGCACCTTGACCTTCGCGAACGTCCAGCCGAAGGCGCCGAGGGGGACCGACTGACCCGGCCAGCTCAGCCGTTGCTGCTGGTACTGCCGTTGTTCGACGGCATCCTCGCACGCAGCCAGTCCACCAGGTCCGTCGCACTCCGGGTCTGCATCCACACGCGGCCCGGTCCGGTGAACTCGGTGACGATGCCCTCGCCACCGAGGATCATCGACTTCCACCCGCCGGCCTTGCGGATGCGGTACTGGACCGTCTCGTCGAACGCGACCACGTGGCCGGTGTCGAGGGTCATGGTCTCGCCCGGCGCGAGCGTCACCGGCCGGATGGCGCCGTAACTGGACAGCAGGATCTCGCCGTTGCCGCTGCACCGCAACAGGACCAGCCCGGCCCCGCTGAAGAAGCCCTTGCTCCCGCCCCACTTGGAGTCGACGTCGACGGTTGCGTCCGACGCGATCCAGCAGCCGGACTGGACCAGTAGCGCCGTCCCACCGTCGAGCGTGGTCTCGACGATGTCCCCCGGAAGCGCACCGGCGACGGCGACGACACCGCCACCCTCGCTGCTGAAATCGTTGACGAAGAAGCTCGATCCGCCCAGGGAACGCCGGAGACCCTTCATGAATCCGCCCCGGGTCGACGTGGTGATCGCGATGTCGCCCCGCATCATCGCCATCGCTCCGGCCTCGACGCGGACGGATCCTCCGGCGGGAACACTGATCTCGGCGAGCGCGAATGCCGGCCCACAGCTGATCTCGGTTTTCATGGATACCTTTCGGAGCTCGGGTGCGCCCCCGCGGGGCCTGGCGGTCAGACGGCCGGGGACGGTACCCCGGCGCGGATGCGGGCAACCTCGTTGCGCGCGAACTCCACCCGATCGGTGTCGGCGCCGTGCGCCGTCGCGAGCTCGTCGGCGAGGTCGAACTCCGCGTCGAGCACGTATCCGCGGCGGTTGCGTTCCCTGCGGCCGGGCACGGACTTTCGGAACTTCCTGCGCGCCTTGCGGTCTCCGCATATCGCCCGCAGCTCCTCTTCGGTGACGACGCCGCGGGCGACCTCCGGAGCCATGATGTCGTGCAGGAAGCCGCGCTCCCGGGCGACCGTCATCGTGAACACCCGGGTCACCAGCACCAGCGCGACGATGATGATCAGCGCCAGCATCAGGAACGTGAACGCGGTGTTCCCGCGGGTGAGTGCGCCGATCGAATCCCACAACCCGTGCAGGAGCATCGCACTCGCCATCAGCGCCAGTCCGCGGCCAACCCTTCGCGGCTCGGCGGGTCTGCCCAGGAGATAGACCACTCCGGCGCAGAACACCGCGCTGTACAGGATGTGGGCGGCCACTCCGAACAACATTCGCATGACGATGGTGCCCATCGCCGCCTCCACCTGGTTTGCTCCGAACTGGGAACCGGCCGATGTCATCGCGTATGCGATGTCCTCGACGATCTGGAATCCGAGTCCGATGAAGGCACCCAGGATGAAGCCGTCGAAAGCCGTGCGGACCAGTCGCGGAGCCATCGCGATCAGCAGGACGAGGCCGGCCCCCTTCGCGATCTCCTCCGTGAACGGAGCGGCGAGACCGGCACCCCAGTCGAACGACCATGCCTGACCGAATGCCTTGGCATACAGGGTGCGAATCGCATCGTTGGCGTGCGCCGCCATCGCCCACGTCGCGGCCAGTCCGCCCCACACGAAGGCCACCACCATCAGTTTGGCGGGCTGACGCGCGTATCGGTCGATGTGCTGGGTGAACCACCAGAACACCGCACCGTAGAGGGCGAACATGATCACCGAGACCGTGATCGCCTCGGCGTAGGCGTCGTAGCGACTCGTCAGCATCGAGACGAAGGTGGCGGTCCCCGTCAGGACGAGCAGGAGGTAACTCCAGAACGCGAGGTTGCGGGGCTGGTAGAAGGTGAACGATCGACTCCAGCCGGACTCCTCGATAGCGTCCACCCGCCGGGCGTCGAGTTCCGTTGCGGTACCGACCATCAGGGCTTCTCCTCGGTCGAGTGCTTGATACTGGCGACCATCGCGGCGACCTCGGCCGCGGGGTTGTCGGTGACGTCCGACGGCCCGTACGCGACGACCTCGACGCCGAGATCACCGAAGACGAAGGCCGCGATCATGCCGTCCGAGCGGTTGCCCTGGAATCTCGCGGTGACACCACGATCACCGCTGCCCGTGGTGATGTCGACCGGGTCGCCGGTGACCTGGAACCCCTGGCCCCCGTTCAGGGCATTGGTCGTCGTCCGGATCTGCTCGAGAAGGGAACTCGCGTCCCCGGTGAACGGTGCAGTCCGGATCGTGAAGGAGAAGCCGCCGTCCACGACCGTCGCACTGTCGGGGTACGACCCGCTCACCGGGCGATGACCGGCCCGCACGCCGTCCGTGACGCCCCATCCGGTCGTCGGAACGAACGTCACCCCGCCCCTGACCTCCATGACGTCGCCGGCCACGACCTTGTCGTCGTAGGGGGTCGATTCGTTGATCCAGGGCAGCACGCTGCCCATGAGCAGAGCGAGCGCCAGCACCACCAGCGCCGGTGCGATCGTCCGGCGGTCGAGGCCGAGCCACCGGCGATCGACCGGCACCCACCGGTCGCCGGGATCGAACTGACCGCCCGCTGCGCGGGCGGACTCTGAGCTGTGAGAGGGAAAGTCGTCATCCACTGTGACATCACACGCCTCGGTCGTCACCACATCACGCTGATCTCTCATCGTGCTCCCCGAACGCCGGGCCGAATCGGACACTCCGAAAGTAACGCGTGATCCGCCTTCCGGCGCGTCGAATCAGCCGGACTCGCCGGAGATGTGGCGGATCGGCAGACCGGAAAGACCGGTCCGAAAGCGCGATCGGATCCGCGCGGAGGTCGGGAGCGGGTCGTACGTCGCGCGGTACCGTCGGGTGACACCCGCGAGGACAGGGGAGCGTCATGGTGGATGTGCCGCCCGATGCACGATCCCGGCGGCGCGCACTGCTGCGCCGCCTGAAGGAGCCCGCCCTGTTGGCGGTCACGCTCGCCGCCCTCGTCGGCGGCGGGATCGCGTGGCTCGCCGACGCACACGACGTCGCCGACGCGTGCTGGATCGCCGGGACGGTCGTCGCGATCGTGCCCGCGACCTGGTGGGTGATCGACGCACTCCGCCGTCGCCGGGTCGGCGTGGACCTCATCGCGGTGCTCTCCCTGGTCGGCACGCTGGCGGTGGGCGAGTATCTCGCCGGAGCGCTCATCGGCGTCATGCTCGCCACCGGGCAGGCGCTCGACGCCGCCGCGGAGCGACGCGCGACGAAGGATCTACGGTCGCTGCTCGACCATGCCCCGCGCACCGCACGGCGCCGGATCGGCGACAACGTGGAAACCGTTCCGCTCGACGACGTCGCGGCCGGCGACGCCCTCGTCGTCGGGCCGGGCGAGGTGGTGCCCGTCGACGGCTGGGTCACCTCCGAGTCGGCCGTGCTGGACGAATCCGTCCTCACCGGCGAGCCGTTGGCCGTGCAACGCCGCCGCGGCGAGGCCGTCCTCAGCGGAATCGTCAACGCCGGCACGGCCTTCGAGATGCAGGCGCGCGCCACTGCCGAAGGGAGCACGTATTGCGGGCATCGTGCGGTTGGCGCGCGACGCCGCCGCGGAGAGCGCTCCGGTGGTGCGGGTCGCGGACCGCATCGCGGCCTGGTTCCTGCCCCTCGCGCTCGCCGTGGCCGGCGCCGCTTGGCTTTTCAGCGGTTCGGCGACCCGTGCCGTGGCGGTGCTCGTCGTCGCGACGCCGTGCCCGCTGCTGCTGGCCGCGCCGGTCGCCATCGTGTCCGGGCTCTCGCGGGCATCACGTCTGGGCGTCGTGATCCGCAGCGGCGGCGCGCTCGAGAACCTCGGCCATGCAACCACGTTGGTGATGGACAAGACCGGCACCCTCACCACCGGCCGCCCCACCGGGACGGACGTGCTCACCGCGCCCGACGGCGACGCCGCCGAGGTGCTGCGCCTGGCCGCGTCGGCCGACCAGGTGTCCCCGCACGTGCTGGCCGACGCGATCGTGCAGGAGGCCAGGATGCAGGGCCTCGCGCTGTCCCTGCCGACGGACGTGGACGAGGAGGCCGGAACCGGCGTCACCGCCACCGTCGACGGCCACCGCGTCACCGTCGGCACCCTCGCCCTGCCCGACGACGCTCCCGGCTGGGCGCGGTCCGCGCACGGTCGGGCCGCGCTCGACGGTGCCGCGATCGCGTGGGTGACCGTCGACGGCGCCATCGCCGGGGCGATCCTGCTGATCGACCCGGTGCGACGCGACGCGTCCCGCACGCTGCGGCGCCTCCGCGCGGCCGGGCTGAACCGGCTGGTCATGCTCACCGGGGACCGGCGCGAGCCCGCCGAGGAGATCGGATCCGTCCTCGGCCTGGACGACGTCCACGCCGAACAGACCCCGGCCGACAAGGTGGCGGGAGTCCGCGCCGAACGCGACCGGGCCGTCACCGTGATGGTCGGTGACGGCGTCAACGACGCGCCCGCGCTGTCGGCGGCCACCGTCGGCGTCGCGATGGGCGCCCGCGGTTCGACGGCCACGTCGGAGGCGGCGGACGTCGTGCTCACCACCGACCGGCTCGACCACCTGGCGGACGCGATGGCGATCGCGCGACGCTCCCGCCGGATCGCGGTCCAGAGCGCCACCGTCGGGATGGGACTGTCGTTGGTGGCCATGGGCTTCGCGGCGTTCGGGCTGCTGCCGCCCGCGGCCGGTGCGCTGCTGCAGGAGGGCATCGACGTCGCGGTGATCCTCAATGCGCTGCGCGCGCTGCGCGGCGACCGCGCGGAGGAGATCCCGCTGCCGGAGGACACGGAGGCGATGCTGCACCGGTTCTCCGCCGAGCACGACGAACTGCGCGACCAGCTCTCGATCCTGCGGGACACCGCGGACCTCCTCGCGACCGGCGACCGGCCCGCGGCACGAGACGCACTGCGCCGCGTCGACGCGTTCCTGTTCGACACCCTGCTGCCGCACGAGGAGGCCGAGGACCGCGAGCTGTACCCGGCGCTGGCGACGCCGCTGGGCAACGCCGAGGCCACCGCGACGATGAGCCGCATGCACGCCGAGATCGATCGTCTCGCCCGACGGCTGCGCAGCCACCTGGCCCGGGCCGACGCGGCCGGCAGGATCGCCGCCGACCAGGTCGACGACCTCCTCGCGTGCCTGTACGGCCTGCACGCCCTGCTGCGTCTGCACTTCGTGCAGGAGGAGGAGAACTATTTCACCCTCGCGCCCGAGTCGGACCCCGCGTCGAACACCTGACGCGTCGATAGGGGAAGCCCCACGGCGGCGCAAGTCCCGGGACGGGGCAAATCCCCCTACACCCCCGCCGGGAACCCAACTAGCGTTCGGATTGCTGGCCGGCCCGTCCGGCCGGCGACCACGGTCCCCCGGACCCCCGACCTGGTGGGCCGTGGCCGGACGGTGGCGCCGGACCCCTTCCGACGCCACCGTCCGGGCCTCCGCCCGTTCCGACACGCCGCGGTTGTTGCCTGGCCCCGATCCGTGGCTTACAGTGCAAATCGCGTGCCCCTCGGGGTTTCCTGCAGCCACCCCATAGCGCCCGGTGGTCATCCGTTCTCGTGAAAGATGTTCCCGGTCATCGCGTATCGCGTCTCGGCGACGTGTCGTTCACGTTCGGCGAGTTGGCGATCCAGTTGGCGCAGCCCGGGGTCGTCCTGGCCCTGTCCGGCAATGTCGAAGGGCCACTTACGGAAACAGCGGAACGCTGCGCCTTCCGGGGCCTCGACGGCGAGTGGAAGCCGTTGCATCTGTCGGTGGCGCTGATGGCGTTCGACGAGTCCACGCACGGTGGGTTGGTCACCGTCGCGGAGGCCCCGGCCGCTCGGGAGTGAGCGGCCGGGGCCTGCGTGCCGGTCGGATCGACCGCCCTATCGGCGCGGTGCCGGCGTGACGGTCGTCGTGGGGGTCGTCGTCGGCACCGCGGTGGTGGTGCGCGCCGCCGCGGCGGACGAATCAGCCTGGGGCGACGTCGTCTCCGGTGCGCTCGGCGTGTCCGTCGTCCCGGTGACCGCCGACGTCGCAGCGTCCGCCGGCGCTGCCGGGGTGGGGGATGCGGAGGTCGGCGACACGGTCGCGGTGGGCCCGGATGTTCCCGCCGCAGCTTCGGTGGCGGGCTGCGACGACGGACCGGCGGACGGTGCGGTCGACGCTGCCGGAGCGGACGACGGCGCGGCGGAGGAGGCGGTGACCTCGCTCAGCGCGGTGGACAGTTCGGCCGAGGTCAGCTTCGCCGTCGGATCCACCTTCTGTCCGGCCTGGGCCTGCTTCGCGAGGTGCGTCAGCCACGCGGCGGCGTAGTCGGCGGAGGTCAGCGGCCTGCCGTTCGCCGTGTCGGCGTCGCGCCAGTAGTCGAAGTGGTGCCCGACATCGCGGGCCAGCGTCAGCTGGTACGGGTCGCTCATGATGACCGGGATGGTGTTCTGGTTCGTCACGACGAGGCCGACGATCTCCTTGAACAGCTTCTGCGGCAGGTACGCGAGCGGCGACATCTTGTCCGTCGAGATCGAATCCGCCTCACCCGAAACCGGACTCGTACCCGGCGCGCTCGTCGGCGACGTGGTCGGTGTCGCGGTCGGCGTCGCAGTCGGACGCTGGTACGACGGGTCCGACACCTCGAGCAGCACGTCCATGAACGTCTGGTCGCTCTGCATCCAGTCGGGCTTCGACTGGATCGTCGCGAACGCATCGAGCGCGATGCGGGACAGGACCGTTGCGACGTCCATGCCGGTCGCCGGGGTCAGCTGCTCACGCTCGAGCGCATCGATGTTCAGCTGCCGGCCCACGTTCACGACCAGCTGCAGCAGCGAGATGTTCTGCGGCGCCGCACAGGTGAGATCGCCGTCCGAGCAGAACGACGCCACTCGACCGGCGAGGGCACCGAAGTCGGAACCGCCGGTGTCCGGCAGCGCACCCTGACCCGGGACGGGGTTCTTGCCGTTCTGGTACTTCAGGTCGAATCCGTCCGGGTTGGTGAACGGGTTCTTCGAGCCCGGGAACGGCCCCTGGCCGGCGGCGCGGCCGGCGTCGGCGAGGATGACGACACCGACGACGTTGGCCGGATCCACGAGGCCGTAGCCACCGTCCGCGCCCACCTCCTGGTGGCCGACGTTCATGGCGACCCGGCGGGCGACGTCGGCGCCCTCGCTGTATCCGACGATCGCGAACTTCGTGTCCGGGCACGACGCCCGAATCGCCCGCATCACCGATTCGGCGTTCGCCACCCCGGTGTTCACCGAGTCCTCGTAGCTCGACATGTCCGCCGGGTAGGCGATGTACATCGCGGCGTACGAGCCCGGCGCGACGGCCTTGAGCGGCGCGCTGGACGCCTGGTCGATCCATGTGCTGACGTAGTCGTCCGCCGAGGCGGCAGGCAGTTCGCGGCCGTTGGCGTCGACCACCATCTTCGTGGTGCCCGGGCGGGGCGTGTCGCCGCGGCCGGCGATCGAGAGGGTGACCATGTCGTGGCAGTCGGCGGTCGACGCCGTCAGTTCGGTGTCGATGGTGCGTGGCGGCGCCGACCACAGCGCCCATGTCAGAGCCACCAGCAGCGCCACCCCCATCGCGGCCGGGGTGATCACCCGTGCCGCTATCCGATGCCGTTCGAAGAAACCGCGAATAGTCATGTCCACTCCCCAAACCCGACTCACGGAAGACGCGTGGACAGACCCCCCGTACCACGCGTCACGTCACCACTGACGTCGGACGGCCGCGTGGCCGCGTTACATCGAGAGCTCCCGGACGGGTGTAGCGGCGGAGGATAATGGCGTTCGGAGGACGGCCATGACCACACAGACTTCCCGAGACGAGCGTTTTGCCGGACGCGTCAGCGAGCTCTACGCGACCGATCCCCAATTCCGGGCGGCAGCACCGTCGCCCGAGGTGGCGACCGCCGCGCACAGACCGGGGCTGCGGCTGACCGAGGTGGTGGACACCTACCTCCACGGCTACGCGGGCCGGCCCGCGCTGGGGCAGCGCGCGCACACACTGACACGGGACGCGAGCGGTCATACGACCACCAGCCTGCTCCCCAGCTTCGACACGATCACCTATCAGGAGTTGCACGATCGTGTCTCGGCGCTGACCAGTGCCTGGCACATCGACGCGGGGATCGAGCCCGGCGACTTCGTGGCGGTGTTGGGCTTCACCAGCGTCGACTACGCGCTGATCTACCTGACCTGTCTGCACCTGGGTGCGGTGTTCGTCCCGTTGCAGAGCAGCGCGCCGGCTGGGCAGCTGGCGCCGATCGTCGCCGAGACGTCACCGCGGATCCTCGCCGCCGGGATCGACTCGATCGATACCGCCGTCGACGTAGCGATCGATGCGCCGTCCATCGGACGCCTGGTGGTGTTCGACTACGACGACGGGGACGACGAGCAACGCGAACACTACGAGGCCGCGCGGGCCCGCCTCACCTACGCGGGCCGCACGGTGGAGGTCGGGTCGCTCTCCCACGACCTCGGCACCGGCCGCGCCCTCCCCGAGGTGCCCGCCTTCGTCGCATCCCCGGGCGACGACCCCCTGGCGTCGCTGATCTACACGTCGGGCAGCACGGGCACCCCGAAGGGCGCGATGTACACGGCCGACATGATGACGCGGCTGTGGCTGCGCCCGTCCAGCCCCACCGAGGACGTCGACGGCCGCCTGCCCGCGATCCACCTGCAGTACATGCCCCTCAGCCACGTCTTCGGGCTCGGCTGGCTGATCACCACGCTGGCGTCCGGCGGGACCGGCTACTTCGCCGCCCGCAGCGACATGTCCACGCTGTTCGACGACCTCTCGCTGGTGCGGCCGACGGCCCTCAACCTCGTTCCGCGCGTGTGCGACATGATCTTTCGCCGCTACCGCAGCGAACTGGACCGGCGGCACGCCGATGAAGACGATGCCGACAGCGTGAAACACGCTCTGCGCGACGACGTACTGGGGGGACGGGTGCTCGCGGCGCTGTGCGGCAGTGCGCCGCTGTCCACCGACATGCGCGACTTCGTCGAGTCCACCCTCGGCATCCCGGTCGCCGACGGCTACGGGGCGACCGAGACCAGCGGGGGAGTGATGCGCAACGGCACGATCCTGCGCCCACCGGTGACCGAGTACAAGCTCGTGGACGTTCCCGAACTCGAGTACCGCACCACCGATCGTCCGTACCCGCGTGGCGAGCTACTGGTCAAGTCCGCCAACCTGATTCCCGGCTACTACAAGCATCCCGAGATGTCGGCGGACATCTTCGATCCGGACGGCTTCTACCGCACCGGCGACATCATGGCGGAGGTCGCGCCGGACCACCTGGTCTACCTCGACCGGAGGAACAACGTCATCAAGCTCTCGCAGGGCGAGTTCGTGGCGGTGTCGGCACTCGAGGCCACCTACGCGACCTGCCCGCACGTCCGGCAGATCTTCCTCTACGGGAACAGCGAACACTCCTTCCTGCTCGCCGTGATCGTGCCCAATCCCGATGCCGCGGAACGCGATCTGCACACCCTGATCGCCGACGAGATGCGGCAGGTGGCGGAGGACCACGCCCTGAACCCGTACGAGATCCCGCGGGACTTCCTGATCGAATCCGAACCGTTCAGCCGCGCGAACGGGCTGCTCTCGGGCGTCGGCAAGCTGCTGCGACCGGCGTTGAAGGCCCGCTACGGGGAGCGGCTCGAGCACATGTACGCCGAGATCACCGAGGGCCAGGGTGCCGAACTGGACCGGCTGCGGGCCGAAGCCGCAACCCTCCCCACCCTCACGACGGTGCGGCGGGCCGCGGCCGTCACGCTGGGGCTGCCGATGTCGTCGGAGTTGTCCGACGACGTCCGATTCGTCGACCTGGGCGGAGATTCGTTGTCGGCGTTCTCGTTCGCCACCCTGCTGGGGCAGGTGTTCCAGGTGGAGGTGCCGGTGCAGACCATCGTCGGCCCCACCGCGAATCTGGCATCCATCGCGAACTACGTGGACCGCGAACGCCGTTCGGCGTCCACCCGTCCCACGTTCGCGTCGGTCCACGGCCGCGACGCCGAACTGGCCCGCGCCGACGACCTCGAGCTCGGCAAGTTCATCGACACCGCGACGCTGACCGCCGCGCCCGCCCTGCCGGCACCGACCGGCACCGTGCAGACCGTCCTGATGACCGGCGCCAACGGGTATCTCGGTCGCTTCCTGTGCCTGTCGTGGCTCGAGCGCCTCGCGCACAGTGGCGGCACGCTGATCTGCATCGCGCGCGGCGCCGACGCGGAGGCTGCCCGGCGACGCATCGAGGACGCGATCGACAGCGGCGACGCCGAACTGTCGGCGCACTTCCGGGAACTCGCCGACCGCCACCTCGAGGTACTCGCGGGGGACCTGGCCGAGGCGGACCTGGGACTCGACGGATCGACATGGGATCGCCTCGCACGATCGTTGGACCTGATCGTGCACTGCGCGGCGCTGGTGAACCACGTGCTGCCCTACAGCCAACTGTTCGGCCCCAACGTGGTCGGCACCGCCGAGATCGTGAAACTGGCGATCACGACGAGACTCAAGCCCGTCACCTACATCTCGACCGTCGCGGTGGCCGCCCTCCCCGGCGGCGGATCGATGACCGAGGACGACGACGTCCGGCAGGCGAGTCCGGTGCGGCCGCTGGACGATTCGTACGCGAACGGTTACGCGACCAGCAAGTGGGCCGGTGAGGTGCTGCTCCGCGATGCCCACGACCTGTGTGGGCTGCCCGTCGCGGTGTTCCGATCCGACATGATTCTCGCGCACACGCACTACGCCGGGCAGCTCAACGTGCCCGACATGTTCACCCGTCTCCTGTTGAGCGTCGTGGCCACCGGTCTCGCGCCGCGCTCGTTCTACCGACTCGACGCCGACGGCAACCGGCAGCGGGCACACTACGACGGGCTGCCCGCCGACTTCACGGCCGAGGCCGTCACCACGCTCGGCGCCGGCGCCACCACCGGCTACCACACCTACAACGTGCTCAACACGCACGACGACGGCATCTCGCTGGACCTGATCGTCGACTGGCTGATCGAGTCGGGACAGAACATCGAACGGATCGACGACTACGACGAATGGCTGCGCCGATTCCGGTCGGCGATCGAGTCGCTGCCCGAGGAGCAGCGGCGGAACTCGGTCCTCCCGTTGCTGAACGCGTACGCCGTTCCGGCACCGCCGACCGCGGGTGGGCAGATGTCCACCGAGAGGTTCCGTGCCGCGGTGCAATCCGCCGGGATCGGCGCGACGTCGGACGTCCCGCACGTGACGTCCCCGCTGATCGACAAGTACGTCGCCGACCTGAGACGCCTGAATCTGCTCTGATCGTGCGAAACCGGCACCGGCGCGGCCCTATTCGCCGGAAGCCAGCGCTGCGGCCCTGTCCATCAGCAGCTTTCGTTCCCGCTCGTTCCCGGTCAGCCGTGCCGCCGCCTCGAACTCGGCGCGGGCCTCCGTCGGCCTGCCCGCGCGGACGAGCAGTTCGGCGCGGGTGGCGGGCAGCAGCCGGTAACCGGCCAGGCGCCCGTCCGCGACGAGACCGTCGACGATCGCCAGCGCGGCGTCGGGTCCGGTCGCCATCGCGACGGCCACCGCGCGGTTGAGGTCGACGACCGGTGACGGGGCGAGGCGGCCCAGCGCCTCGTACAGGAGCACGATCCGTTCCCAGTCGGTGTCGTCGACCGACGCCGCGACGTCGTGACATTCCGCGATCGCCGCCTGCAGCCCGTACGCTCCGCGGCCGCGCCCGAGCGCGTCGGCGCGGGCCAGCGCGGTGCGTCCGCGCACGACGGCACCGCGGTCCCACCGCCGCCGGTCCTGGTCGGCGAGCAGCACCGGGTCGCCGTTCGCGTCGAGGCGCGCCGGGAAGCGGGCCGCGGTGAGTTCCATCAGCGCGACCAGACCGTGCACCTCGGGTTCGCCGGGCACGAGTTCGGCCAGGCTGCGGCCGAGGCGCAGGGCCTCGCGGCTGAGGTCGGGCCGCATCCACGCGTCGCCGGCACTCGCCGCATGCCCCTCGTTGAACACGAGATACAGCACCCCGAGAACGGCGCCGAGCCGCGCGCCGAACTCGGCACGGTCGGGCACTACGAACGGCACCTTGGCTGCGGCCAGCGTCTTCTTCGCCCGCACGATGCGCTGCTGCACCGTCGACGTCGGCACCAGGAACGCGCGCGCGATCTCCTCGCTCGACAGACCGCCGACCACCTTCAGAGTCAGTGCGACCCGCGCCTCCCGCGAGAGCACCGGGTGGCACGAGACGAACACGAGGCGGAGCACGTCGTCGTCGATACGGTCCGGGTCCCACGGCAATTCGTCGTACCCGTCGTCCGTCTCGAGCTCGTGCGCGATGGTCGCCAGTCGCTCGTCGTAGCGCTCCTGCCGGCGCCAGCCGTCGATCGCCTTGCGCTTCGCGACCGTCGTCAACCAGGCGCCGGGGTTGGCGGGCACGCCCGTCTCGGGCCACTGTGCGAGCGCGTCGGCCAGCGCCTCCTGCGCCAGGTCCTCGGCACGGCCGAAGTCGCCCACCGTCCGGGTGAGCGTGGCGACGATGCGCGCCGACTCGATGCGCCACACCGCCGTGACGGAGCGCCGCGCGGACTCCACCGGGTCCGTGCGGTGCTCCGTCGGGGAATCGCTCATGCGGTCACGCCTTGCGGCCGTCGAGCTCCTCGCGCCAGCCCTCTTCCTTCTGGACCCACTCATTGTCCTGCGGGAAGTCCTCGACACCGGTCACCCGGCGCACCTCGAGCTTCGTACCCGGGCCCAGCGGCGCCCGCTTGGCCCACTCGGCCGCCTCCTCCTTGGACGCGACCTCGAGGATCCAGAACCCGTTGAACAGTTCCTTCGTCTCCCCGTACGGCCCGTCGGTGACCAGCGGCGTCTCGCTGGAGAAGTCGACGACGAATCCTTCCTCGGCATCCGAGAGCCCCTCGCCGGCGAGCAGCACACCGGCCTTCATCATGGCCTCGTTGTACTTGCCCATGTCTTCGATGATCTGCTCGAACGGGATGTCCTTCGACGCCTCGATCGCCTCGTCGGTGACGCGCATGATCAGCATGTACTTCATGGAATCGCTCCTTCGTCCGGGTCGCGAATCGACCCTCTCACCCAGGACGTCGAACGGGAAGACGCCGGATCGACAGGTACGACGAAATTTCTTCGAGCGGCCGCTCGCACCTTGTCCTCGTGCGCGATCAACGCGTCCTCCGGGCCCGGCAGAGTCCACACCAGGACGCACAGCGAGATCGGCATGCCCGGCAGGGTCACCGGACATGGGTCGAGCCGGAAGGATCACGGCACGGTCGTTGTTGACGCCGACATGAACACCCCGGAGCACCACTCGCGCATCACCCGGGAACGCGCCGATGCCGAGCGTCGCATCGCCGCCCTGAATCGGCGTTTCCGAGAGATCGTCGAGGGCTCCGAGTTGACGACCGACGACGACGAGCACGATCCCGAAGGGTCGACCATCGCCTTCGAACGAGCGCAGGTCTCGGCGTTGTTGACAGACGCTCGACTCGAGATCGACGAATTGGACGACGCTCTCCGACGCGTCGAGGACGGCACCTACGGCGTCTGCATCCACTGCGGAAACGCGATCGCGGAGGCCCGACTCGACGCACTGCCCGCGACGCGCACGTGCATCGAGTGTTCGACCCGTAGGGGGCAGTGAGGAGGGTCGGACGGCGGGGCGGAACCACGCACTCGAAGCCGCCCACCCCAGGTCCCGGCGAGCACGGCGGCGCTCAGGCGGTCTCGGCGCCGGAACCCAGCCGGGGGAAGGGCGCCGTGGAGAACACGACCTCCACGGCGACCTCGAAGTAGGCGGCGATCCGCAACGCCAGGTGCAGGCTGGGGCTGTACTCGCCGCGTTCGAGGTAGCCCACGGTCTGATAGTGGACACCCGGCGCCTCGGCCAACTCCCGCCGCGAGACACCCCGCTCGGCGCGCAGCATCGCGATGCGCCGCCGCGGTCTCGACGTGTCGCCAGGACTCGCCGATCTCGACCGTCACCGCCTCGGACGGCAGCAGGACCGAACAAGAAGGACCCACGGCTCAAGGCGCGGCAGCGGTAGGCGGTGGTCGTCTTCACGCAGTGTGCTCGACGCAGCCCAGGCGGGTTGAACGGTGGCGGGTGCGGCGTGGCGATAGCGTCGTGTCGAGACACCTGAATGTGAGGAGAGCGCACGTGCGGTTCAGGCTGGACGATCTGTTGGCTGACGTGCCTGCCGAGCAGGTCGATGACGCTCGGAGCTTCTACGCCTCCAGGCCAGCCGGACGTGGCCCCAGCACTCTCGAGGAGTTGCGGGACGTACGGGCGAGAACGTCCACCCCTTCGCCCGCCGATCCGCCGGCGATCGAAGAGATGGTCGAAGCCACGGGAATGCGTGTGCCGGTGAGGATCTGCGCCCCCACCGACGGCCGGTCGCGGGGCGTCTACCTGGACATCCACGGCGGCGGCTTCTACATGGGCTCCGCAGCGGGAGACGACGTGCGGAACCGTGAGCTCGCAGACGCTCTCCGCATCGCCGTCGTCAGCGTCGACTACCGGCTGGCACCCGAGCACCCGTGGCCGGCCGCACCCGATGACTGTGAAGCGGCGGCGCTCTGGCTCGTCGAACACGCTGATGCCCGTTTCGGATCAACGCGACTCGTGATCGGGGGGCGATCAGCGGGGGCGACACTCGCACTGGCAACCCTGCTTCGGCTAAGGGACCGCGGAGCTGTCGGCAAGTTCACCGGCGCCGCACTGCAATTCGGCACCTACGACTCGAGCGCGCTGACTCCGGCCGGACGTCGGATCGCCGACGAGTACTTCATCCAGGCCTACGCCGGCCATGTGGAAGACCGCACCGTTCCGGACATCTCTCCTGTCTACGGCGACCTCCACGGACTTCCCCCGACGCTGCTGGTCGTCGGGGGCAAGGACGTGTTGCTGGAAGACAACCTAGCGATGGCAGGGCGACTGTCCGCCGCCGGCAACGACGTCGAGCTGCGGATCTACCCCGAGTCACCCCACGGGTTCACCGGCCACCCCACGGGGGTGGCCCGGACGGCGCTCGGCGGCGTCAATTCATGGCTGCTCGAACGGCTTTCCCGACCATAGGATCAGGATCCGACACATCCGGCCATCGCCGATGCACAGGCAACGGTGGTCGAGAGCGAGGGCATCACGCTGGTGCTCCGCCGCAGCGACACCGAGGCCCGCGGTCTCTCAACTGGTCCCGGTCGCCGGGCTCAGCTTTCGTGGTGGACGGTAATGGTGTCGTTCCGATCCCACACGGCGACAAGCAGCTGATCGGTGGGCTTGTCAGCGCCGATTGCGAAGTCGAGGGTGAGGACGCGTTCCGTCGCGGCAGGGTTGATCGTGATGCCGACGAGGACCAGGTGGTCGAGAAAGACCTCGTCGGTAACCACCTCACAGGTGTCGACGTCGAACAAGTCGCACACCATCTCTTCGGGGATGTCCTCGACATGAAACTCGCGAAACGACGACGTTGTCGACCGAGGATCGGTCAGCTCAGCAGTGAAAGCGACGAAGGCCGCAGCGACCAGGGTCTGCATATCGCGGAGAGCCGCTTCCGCCTTGTCGAGTTCGCTCTGGGTCAGAGCCTCATCACCGTGAATCCCATACCAGGCGCCCGATCCGAATCCGTGCACTCCAGCAGGTAGCACGGCACCCACCACAGAGTCGTCGCCGAAATCGAGGCGCCCTACGAACCGGCTGGTCAGTTGATTCATGATCCGATCGTGCCATCCATCAGGGACGCTCGGGACTCGTGCTGTCAGGGTGCGGCGAATCCTGCCGCGCCGAGGACCTTCTGGCCGGTCGGACCGGCAACCAGGTCTTCGAATGCCTTCGCGGTTGCCTGGTTGCCGGAATCGCTGAGCACCACGATGGGGTAGGTGTTGACCGCGCCCGACGATTCCGGGAACGCGACCGTGGTGACCTTGTCGCCGGCTCCGGCGGCGTCGGTGACGTACACCAGTCCGGCGTCGGCCTGGCCGGTGGTGACCTTGCCGAGGACGTCGGTGACCGACGATTCCTCGCTGACCGGGGACAGTGTGGTGCCGGTGGTGTCCTCGACCTTCTTCGTCGCTGCGCCGCAGGGAACCTGTGGGGCGCAGACGACCACGAGGGTGCCGGGCTTGGCGAGGTCGGCGAAGGACGCGATGTTCTTCGGATTGCCGGGCGGGGTGACGATCGTGAGCGTGTTGCTGGCGAAATCGGTCGGCGTACCGGCGGTCAGGCCGGCGTCGACCGCCTTGGTCATGTTCGCCTGATCGGCCGAGGCGAAGACATCGCCGTGGGCGCCCTGGGTCAGTTGGGACACGAGGTCGGAGGATCCGGCGAAGGTGAATTTCACGGCGGTGCCGGGGTTGTCGTGCTCGAACTGTTTGCCGAGTTCGGTGAAGGTCGCTTTGAGGGAGGCAGCCGCGAAGACGGTGATCTCGCCACCGACCGCACTGCCCGAGGCGGCGGCGGTGGTTGTCGCTGTTCCGCTCGAGTCCGAGCTCGAGCATCCGACGGCGAGGGAGGCTGCGGCCAGCGCTACCAACGCGCTGCGGAGAGCGTTCTTCACGATGTTTCTCCTCGGTTCAGTTTCCGAACGTGCGGCGTGGAGTACACCATAGGACAGCACGGGCGGGGTCAGCGCGCCATCGCCTCCGCTTTTGCGGTTTCGGTGCGATTTCGGCTGCGACGGCAGCGGGGTCGGCGTCGACGGTGACGTGCGCGCAACCGTGTCGAGGCTGCAGTGCGAGCCGACGCGCACGACCCCTGCGGCGTTCTCGAGCAGGTCGTAGTCGTTGACGTCGTTGCCGAAGTCGATGTAGGCGGTGTGCCGGACACCAGCACCGTACGGGTCATTCCGGTGTCCCTCACAGCGGAACCGATAGAGAAGTATCGACTGACCGAAGACTGAATTCAGGGGCCGCTCCGCATCGAATTTCGTTGTCGCGCTGCGATATCTTGGCTGTTCGGGCACGTTGCGCGACACCGCTGACGGTGAGTACGGTCGCCGTCAGCGAAGGGGAGTAGTTCCCACACGCCACGTGGTGGCGGATGCGGATGGTCGACACACTGGCGCCCACGGGCGCCCGGTCATCCACCGGACGCGGTGTCCGGCGAGCGAGACCTTCGGCCCGACACCATCGTTGTCGACCGAGGTCTCGCATCGCGATTGCTGTCGAGCGCGCTTCGGTCGCTGGCAAGAAGGACCCGTCATGACCACGGACACCTCGGCGCAGTCGCCCACTCGTGCCGAAGCGAATCGCCGCGCATTGACCCGGTCGTTGCTCGTCACCGCAGTGCTGATCATTCCGGCTCTGATCCTGCGCTTCGGAGGATTGCATCCGAATCCGGTTCTGGCTCTGGCGATCTACGGTGCCGCAGTTGTCGCCGCGAGCTTCCTGCTCGCGTGGGCGGCCGAGGCCGCGCAGATCGACGTCTCCGGCGGTCTGGCGATCGCGGCCCTCGCTCTGATCGCGGTGCTACCCGAGTACGCGGTCGACCTGTACTACGCGTTCACCGCCGGCAGTAACCCCGAGTACGTGCAGTACGCGGCTGCGAACATGACCGGATCGAACCGACTACTGATGGGCATCGGCTGGCCCCTCGTCGTCCTGGTCAGTCTCGCCGTCGCGAAGAAGGTCACCGGCAAGAAGGCGACTTCCCTCGCCCTCGAGCCCAGCAACCGTGTCGAACTCGGCTTCCTGCTGATCGCGGGCGTCATCGCGTTCGTCATCCCCGCGACCGGGCACATCCACCTCGTCCTCGGTGTCGCGCTACTGGCCTGGTTCGGGTTCTACCTCTACAAGCTCACCCGTGGCGATGTCGAGGAACCGGACCTGATCGGGACCGCCGCCGCGATCGGTGAGATGCCCGATCATGCCCGCCGCACCACCGTGATTGCACTGTTCGTGATGGCGGCCGGGGTGATCCTCGCCTGCGCGGAACCGTTCGCGAACAGCCTCATCGACGCCGGCACCGAACTGGCCATCGACCGGTTCCTGCTGGTGCAGTGGCTCGCCCCGCTCGCCTCCGAGGCCCCGGAGTTCATCATCGCGATCATCTTCGCCACTCGCGGCAAGGGCACCGCCGCGATCGCCACGCTGGTCTCGTCGAAGGTCAACCAGTGGACCCTGCTGGTCGGCTCACTCCCGATCGCCTACATGGCCGGTGGCGGCGGGGCGTCCCTCGCCCTCGACGGACGGCAGGTCGAGGAGGTGCTGTTGACAGCCACCCAGACCATGATGGGTGTCGCGCTGATCCTCGCGCTGCGGTTCGGCCGTTACTCCGCCTGGGCGCTGATGGCCCTGTTCCTGGTCCAGTTCCCGATCACCTCGACCCACGGCCGACTCATCCTCTGTGGCGTCTACGCCGCGATCGCGGCCGTGGCCCTCATCGTCAACCGCAAGCACCTGTGGCCGACCCTGCGTGCACCGTTCGTCGACCACGCGACCGTTCACGGCGGACCACTTCACACCAGCGAGCAACCGTTGCCCGCGAATCAGCAGCATGTCGGGTAGCCGAGATCGTTGATCCCGCTGGAAGGATCTTCACCATCCGGGGGAGAAACCTCACTTGACGATTCTCGAGTCCTGGGCGGACGATCAAGGCACTGGTAACTCCCAAAAGCGAGGAGTCAGGATGGCGTCGAGGCAGCCGGATCCTAAGCACTGACTTCGTTACCACTCAATTGGGAGTAGACAGTGAATGGTCAGGCGCGTACAACACTGCAACCAGGACTCGCGGGCTGGAACCGCACCCACTCACGTACGGGCCGACGAGTATCAGGGTGTCCAGTCGCCTATACGAGCACAGGTCCAGTATTCGGGTCGCGACTCGCATACTCAGTCGTGCGGGTGCCCTCTGCGCGCGCCTCTCCAGGAACTCGCGCACCGTCCAACAACATCAAGCGCGCCGCATTAGCTAAGTCCGGGTTTGCGGGTGGGTGCGGATAGTTCTGAGATCGAGTGCAGCACAACACCTCTGCTGATATGACCCGGTTTCGACGGTTCGCTCCATGAGCAGCCGTGCAACTAGGGGTAGGAGCCGCTGATCAATAGCCCTCGGTAGGCGGCCGCTCACACAGCGGCCCTACCTTCGATGGAGAGGAATTAATATGCGCGCCATCCAGATTGAACAGTTCGGCGATCCCGCGCAGGTGCTCCGCGTCGTCGACATCGAGGAGCCGCCGCCACCGGGTCCGCATGAGGTTCTGTTGGGCGTCGAGGTCTCGCCGTTGAACAAACATGACCTGCTGGTTGTCACCGGCATGCTGGCGCGACCGCCCCTGCCCCACGTACCAGGCGCAGAGGGGGTCGCCCGCGTGCTTGCCACTGGCGCCGAGGTCGATGGACTTCAAGTCGGCGATCTGGTCGTGATACCCCTGTATGCCGGTGCGTGGCGTGAGCGGCTCGTCGTGCCCGCCGAAGGCCTGTTCGCACTCCCCGCCGGCGGCAGCATCGAGCAGTACTCGATGCTGGGCAGCAACCCCCCGACGGCAGGGTTGATGCTCAGTGAATGCACCCCCCTGCAGCCCGGTGACTGGGTGGTTCAGAACGCCGCGAACTCCGGTGTGGGACGGTCATTGATCGCGCTGGCCAGACTTCGTGGACTGAAGACGATCAACCTGGTCCGCAACGACGCAACGTTCGCCGAGCTCACAGAGGCCGGGGCCGACGTCGTCCACGTCGACGACCCCGACGCGGTCGGCGATGTTCGAGCAGTGATCGGCGACGCGCGAGTGGCGCTGGCAGCGGAAGCCGTCGGTGGTCCGGGGGTGGCGCGGCTGCTCGAATTGCTTTCCGACGGTGGATGGTTGGTCAGCTATTCCTGGGCCAGGGACGAACCCATGTGGGTCGCCACCTCGACACTGGTCGGCAAGCACCTCACCGTCCGCGGATTCTTTATCGGCGACTTCGACTACCGCGACAAGGTCGTGCCCGTCATTCGTGAGGCGGCACCGCTGGTGGCCGACGGCGCCCTCGTTGTCCCCGTGGCGGGCGTGTACCCCCTCGAGGATATCCAGGACGCGGTGCAACATCTCCTCCGTGGCGGCAAGATCCTGCTGAAAGTGGCGGGGCGATGACGGCGACGAGCGCGCGACGCCTCGGCACGGTGCGTTGACAAGATGTTTACGTGACCAGCCGACCGGCTGAGGTTCCTCAGCCTGCATGAACACCCAACCAATCAGAGTGTCCAACGACTAAAGGCAACTCGCTGAACACAATCGGATACCTTCAGCTCTGCCAACTCACCGGACGACTCACGCCCTCGTTCATTCGCGAATGCGCCTAGCTCGGAGGAACTGAATACCGGAGGAGCGCTCGCTCATGGCGCCGTCGACCACACCCAATGTCGTTTTCATCCTCGTGGACAATTGTGGGTGGGGTGACTTCAGTTGTTACGGCGGGACCGTCCCGACGCCACGGATCGATTCGCTTGCGGCCGACGGAATGCGCTTGAACAACTACACCGTCGAGGCGCAATGCACCCCGACGCGGTCAGCGATCTTGACCGGCCGGCTGCCCGTGCGATCGGGGACCACGAAGGTGCCGCTGCCCGGCCAGGGCGATTCCGGGCTTGCGCCGTGGGAGTACACATTGGCCGAGTTGTGCTCCGACGCGGGCTACGCCACCGGCGCTTTCGGCAAGTGGCATCTGGGTGAAACGCCGGGCCGCTTGCCCACCGACCAAGGCTTCGATGAGTGGTTCGGGATCAAGAACTCCTCCGATGAAGCGGGTTATTCGTCATACACGCGCTTCGGCGAACTGGGCTATCCCGAGCCCCAGTGGTGGGAGGGCGTCAAGGACGAACCGGTAACGGCGGCCGGTGTCTTCGACCGGCAGGCCAAGGATCTGGGGGATGAGAAGATCACCGCGCGCACGGTGGACTTCATTCGGCGGCACGCCGAGGCCCAGAAGCCGTTCTTCGCGTATGCCGCACTTCTGCAGATTCATCCCCCCGTCGGCGTGCACCCGGACTTCAAGCACACATCCGGTGGGGGACTGTATGCGGATTGCCTGACCGAGATCGACTTTCGCGTCGGCGAGATTCTGGATGCGATCAACGCCGCGGGGATCGCCCAGAACACCATCGTCGTTTTCAGCAGCGACAACGCCACCAGTCCCCTCAAGTGCTCGGACGGCGGGTCGAATGGGCCGTGGCGGGGTGACTTCTTCAACCCGCCGTTCGAAGGCAGCTACCGGGTATCCGCCCTGATCCGATGGCCTGACCACATCCCCGCCGGACGACAGAGCCAGGAACTGCTCTCCGCGGTGGACTGGCTACCCACACTGGCCGGGCTGGCCGGGCAGTCACTACGGGTGCCAACCGACCGCCCCGTCGATGGTGTCGATGCCGCCGAACATTTGTTGGGTAAGCAGGACACCTCGGGGAGGGATGCGGTCCTGTATTTCGGTCTCGACGGCCGGCTGATGTCGGTGAAGTGGAAGAACTTCAAGGTCGTTTTCCGCAAGTCCGACGCCATCGGTGAACCAATCACCGACGTACAGCTCCCGATGGTATTCAACCTCATCGGAGATCCCGGGGAGCGCTTCAATCTCTGGGAGGTGTCAATGGACATGGGCTGGGTGATGCGCCCGGTATTGGAACAGATCGCGCAATTTCAGCAGAGCGTGGCCGAGTACCCCAACATCGCGACAGGCGAAGACTTCAAGGGCTATACATCACCGCCGTGACGGAATCGCCTGGCCGCCGTCGGGAGTGCGGCCAGTCTGCTACGGCCGCTAAAGTAACGCTGCTCCGCCGCTGTTCAACTAGCTCGCGAGGCCAGCAGAGCGAGCTGTCGGCTCCGGATCTACTTGTCCAATTGTCCTGAGACTTTCAAGATCTTCCATGACACTTGTCCCCGAACTTCCGTGCGAAGATGTCCGTTTCCACAGACCGCTTCGAGATCGCTCCGAGAGGTTGCTATCCGTTGGCGATTGCCCCTGCTATTTCGCGCGCGAGGGCGCGTTCACCGTCTGTATTCGGATGAACCGGTACCGGCTGCGCGGAGTAGACCAGTGGCTCGATCCACCTCTCTCCCAATGGCTTACAACCGTCGTGCCCTTCCGACACCTGAGCCGTGGCGACGAACGCCGTGCCCGTTTCGGTGGCCGCTCGCGCGATCGCGTCGTTGAGCGTGGCCTGGAGGTCACGCAGATACGGGACGTCGCCCGGTGCAATCGGATACTGCGGGAAGCAGCCGTCGGCCGCCGGCAGCAGCCACGGATATCCGACAACGATCACGTGGGCTCGCGGCGCGCGGGCATGGACGTCGTCGAGAGCCTGGACGAGAGCCGGGTAGGTCTGGCTGACAATCGGTTCGGACAGGCTCGCGCCGTATCGGGACTTGCACGGCTCAAACGCGCCGGGACTCGCCGCGAAGGCAGCGACGCAGGTTGCCATTGCGCCGACGAAGGTGTTGTTGTTGTTCCCGCCGATCATGACGGTCACAAGCTCGGTCGACGGGGACAGCGCGTCGAGTTGGGGCCGCATGCCCGAATACTGTGGCCGGTAGAAGTCTTCGGTCTTGGCGCCGCCGCAGCTGACGTCGGTGAGTCGATAGCCTGATTCCGCAGCAATGATGTGCGCAAAGTTCTGTTCGGACTGCCAACACTGGGGCAGCTGTCCGGACGCCATCGGAGCGACGCCCGATCCCGCGCTGAAGCTGTCGCCGAGATTCACATACTCGATACCGCGGGGAAACGCGGCGGCCGGCGCCGCCAGGGCGACAGCGTGAGTCGCCATCCCTGAAGCGGCGGCAATCGCGGCCGCCATCGCCTTCAATCGTCTGCCTGTGGTTCTTGGTGCCATTGTGTGTCTCTCCCATTCGGATCCGATCTGCCGGGACGACTGATCGGATGGACTCGCGCGCACCGGCTGCCACCCCAGATGATGACCGCATACGGCACACAACGTTCTGATCGCAACGCCTGAGGGAACTGGTCGAGCTGGACTGCTACTCCACTATCTCGATCCGCAGA
The DNA here is from genome assembly GCF_040024445.1 of Prescottella soli. Classification (NCBI taxonomy): domain Bacteria; kingdom Bacillati; phylum Actinomycetota; class Actinomycetes; order Mycobacteriales; family Nocardiaceae; genus Rhodococcus; species Rhodococcus (subgen. Prescottella) soli. The sequence goes on along the minus strand of NZ_CP157276.1, from coordinate 3,127,427 downwards.
GTGAGGGGACGATCAGCGGACGACGGGCCGACCTGAAGGTCGTACGACCCGGGTCGGTGAGCCCACGATCGGCGGCTCTCGTCCCAGATTTCGAAGGCCCGGCGCGGCAGCGTGATCGTCGCGGTGGCGGTGGCGCCGGGCGATGCCTCGACGGTCGCGAAGCCTACGAGCGCCCTGGCCGGCCGCCCCGCCTCCGCATCGACCGGGGCGAGATAGACCTGCACGACCTCGCGGCCGCGACGAGATCCGGTGTTGCGGACAGTCACGCTGATGGCGTCGCCGTCCCGCTCGACGCCCTCGTACGCCCAGCTCGTGTAGCCGAGGCCGTGCCCGAACGGGTACGCGGGCACGGCGTCGGACCGATCCCACGCGCGGTAGCCGATGAACAAGTCCTCGGTGTAGACGAGCTTGCCGTCGACGGGCGTGACGTCGGTGACCGGACAGTCCGCGAGCGTGGCCGGCCAGGTCGTCGGCAGCCGGCCGCCGGGCTCAGCAAGCCCGACCAGCACGTCGGCGAGTGCGGCGCCGGCCTCCTGCCCGGGGAACCAGCTCAGCAACACAGCCGCAACGTCGTTGCGCCACGGCATCTCCACCGGCGAACCCGCATTGACGACGACGACGGTCCGCGGGTTGGCGGCTGCGACGCGTGCCACCAATTCGTCCTGACGCCCCGGCAGGTTCAGCGTGGTGCGATCGAAGCCCTCCGACTCCACCTGTTCCGTGGTGGCGACGACGACGACGGCGACGTCGGCCTGCTTCGCGGCCTCCACCGCCTCGGCCATCAGCTGCTCCGGGTCCTGCTGCGGCTCGCGGTGTCCGAGACTGAAACTGACGATGTCGATGGGCGAGCCCTCCATCTTCACCGGCGTGTGCTTCAGGACCACCTCGACGGGTGTCCCGGCAGCCAGTTCGACGGCGCCGCGATCCTTCGGCGCACCGAAGAACAGCTCGAAGGGATCTGTGCTCTCGAGCGCCTGGTCGCCCTCGAACAGGGTCTCGTCCCCGACCGTCAGGGTGAACTGTCCGAGACCCTTGGTGCCGAAGCGGTGCGAGCCGCTCGCGCGCGGCGTGAAGGTGCCGAGCACCTCGATCGTGTGCAGCGCCGCGTAATCGATGCCTTCGGGGAGGGTGCCCATCCACGTGACCATGCCGCTGGGCAGGTCAAGTTCGCGGAGCAGTGTTCCGTCGGCGTCGTAGCACCGGGCGCGCAGCTCAAATCCCCTTTCGGCCGCGCCCATCTCGTCGCTCAGAGTCGCGCCGACGCTGTAACTGAGCGCCCCTTCGGGCAGCGCGGCCGTCAGCCCGTCGAGCGGGGAGATCACGGACTCGGGGAAGACCATCGCAGAACCGCCGCCGAGGACGCGGGCGTCACGGGCAGCTAGTCCGATCAGGGCGACAGTGGTGTCGGCCGCGTCGATCGGCAGGACCGGCGCATCCCCGCGTGCGTCATTGCGTGCGAGGACGAAGGAACGGCGCGCGATGTCGCGCGTGAGCGCACGACCGTCGACCGCGGCGGGGAACTCGGTCACCGCGGCAGGTGCGCCCTCGAGCACGCCTGCCCTCGCCGCCAGCAGCAGGACGCGGCGCACGGCGTCGTCGACCACCGACTCGTCGACCTCGCCGCGATCGACCGCCGCGGCCAGCAGCTCGCCGTAGATGGAGCGAGGGCCGGGCATCGCGATGTCGAGACCGCCCAGAATCGCGCCCACGGTCGAGCGCGTCCCCATCCAGTCGGAGACCACGCAACCGTCGAATCCCCACTCGCCGCGGAGTATCCCGTTCAGCAGCTCGTCGTGCTCGCTCATCGTGGTGCCGTTGACGCTGTTGTAAGCGGACATGATCGCCCACGGTCGGGCATCCCTGACGATCGTTTCGAAGGGGGCGAGGTAGAGCTCGCGCAGTGCATTCGGGGAGACGATGTTGTCGACGAAGAAGCGGTCGGTCTCGGCATCATTGGCCACGAAGTGCTTGACAGTGGTGCCGACTCCCCCGGACTGCACACCGCGAACGTAGGCGGACCCGATTGCACCGGTGAGGAACGGGTCCTCGGAATAGGCCTCGAAGTGCCGGCCGCCGACCGGCGTGCGGTGCATGTTCACGGTCGGGGCGAGCAGCAGGTGCACGCCCTTGCGGCGCGCCTCCTGCGCGAGCAGCACTCCCGCCCGGGCGACCAGTTCCGGATCCCAAGTCGCGGCCATAGCGGTGGGCGAGGGCAGCAGGATGGACGGGTCGTCGGGGCTCCAGAACACTCCGCGCACGCCGACCGGCCCGTCGGACATCACCAGGGAGTCGAGTCCGATCTCGGGGAGGGCGGGCAGCGACCACATGTCTTGCCCCTGGAGGAGGCGGGTCTTCGCATCCAGGTCGAGCTTGACGAGCGCCGATTCGACGGCCTCGAGTGTAGCTTCGTTCTCCATCATCAATTCCTCGTCGTCGAACGGTCACGGCAACCGCCGATCCGGCACCATCAGCGTGAAACTGTTTGGCGAACCGATCAATTCGCCGATATCGGCGCGGATGCTGCCGGCGGGGTGCAAGAAGCGCCGAGCCCCCGATCTCGCGATCGCACGACGCGGGGGTTGCGGTGTGGCGGCAGGGTGGCGCCGCGGCGGTTCGATACTGACACGATCGCCTAATTAGAGATAGGTGTTGATATACGACCGTTACATTTCTCGCCGAGAGACTGCAGGACGACAGCGCCGGCGAGGCTCCGAGGAGGAATGAAGTCACACTCGGCAGATGCCTGGTGCGGCAATCTCAGCGACGCACGTCGCGTCGAACACCCCTCAATGAGAGGTACGCACCAGCTGTAGTTCCCTAGTGCCGGGCGGCGTCGTCCCCGGTACGGTCACCGGCGGCGAGCAGGGCTACGAAGTCGCGGAAGGCGGCGGGCATGTCCACGTCGTCGGGAGCGAGGAGCCACTGGATCTGCAGGCCGTCCATGACGGCGACCAACAGCGGTGCCGCCTGTTCCGGCTCGAGCCCGCCGGGCAGCCGGTCGCCGAATTCCCTCCGCAGCAAATCGGCGAACACCTCGCGGGCACCGGCATAACGCTCGGTGAAGAACTCCCGCGCCGGATGCGCACCGATTGCACTCTCCGCCGCCAGCGCGGTGAAAGTCTGTACGACACCGGGGCGTTCGGCGTTGTACTCCACGACCTGCTCGAGGTGCGACAGGTCGGCATTCGCCGCCCCCGCGAGGACTGCCGCCACATCCCACCGGTCACGAGCCTCGAGAACACCGATCAGGAGGTGCTCCTTGCTGGGAAAGTAGTGCAGAACGCCCGGCTGGGTCAGTCCGACGCGCTCCGCCACCGCGCCGAGCGTCGTTGCCCGATAGCCCCGCTCGGCGATCACGGTCATCGCCGCGTCGAGGATGGCCTCGCGCCGCGCTTCGGCCTTGGCTGCCCGACCGCCCCGCTGTCGCTCCGTCACAAGACGAGCCTAACGACGGAGGCATTCGACCTGTCGGGTGGCTGGCGAGCGCAAAAATTATAACGATAAAGTCACAAACCCTAATCCGAGCTAAGCGAACCGCCTATCCTCTCGATCCATGACAAGTCGCTTGCGTCAATGTCTCGTCGTCCTCGTGACCGCGATCACGGCAATGGTCGCGTCGGGTGTCACGGCGCAAGCCGGTGGAATCCCTGCGTCGGCCGCGGGGCCCACCAGCACCGTCGAATCCACGTTCTCAGCGCCCGGACCGTGGGAAGTGGCTAAAGAGAAGGGGTTCAGCTGCTGCGACTCCTCCGGCAACCGGTTCGACATCTGGTACCCCACCGACCTCGGTGCGAACGGGGTCCGGCACCCGATCATCACTTGGGGCGACGGCACGTTTGCGCATCCCTACCAGTACGACTACCTGCTCTCGCATCTGGCATCCTGGGGTTTCGTGGTGGTAGCACCCGACAACACCAACACCGGTTCCGGCCAGGAGATGCTGGAAGCAGTCGACTTCCTCGTTCACCAGAACAGTGACCCGTCGAGCATCTTCTACCAGAAACTGGACACCGACAACATCGGTGCGATGGGACACTCCCAGGGCGCGGTCGGCACCCTCAACGCCGCCATCCGTGCCGGCGGCACCATCAGGACCGCGGTCCCGATCGAACTCCCGGGCCAGTACATGTGCACGCTCGGCCTACCGAAGCCGGAGGGAATGACCATTTGCACGGACCCCCGGCAACTCACCACCGGCTCGGTCCTCTATGTCAACGGCTCCGGCAGCCCCATCTCGCCGTCCACCCAGCCGCTCCCCTGGGAGCAGATCGGACCGCAGTCCGCCGAGGGCTACTACGGCGCCACCCCGGACTCGGTGGAGAAGGCGCGGGCGACTCTGAACGGCCCGAACCACAACGATATTCAGGGCCAGCCCGGCTGCCCCCCGAACGACCCGGGCTGCGTCAGCGGTGTGCAGGGGTTCCTCGGCGTTCTCACCGCCTGGAACATGGACAAACTGCGCGGCGATGCGCACGCACACAGCGCCTTCGTCTCCGGGACCGGTGAGCTCTTCAGCCAGACCACGTGGAGCAACCAGGCGAGCAACATCACCGGCTGATACCGGACGCGTCAGTGTTGCCGGCGCCGGAGATCGGCGAAACCACATGATGCCGCGGGCGGATGTGGCCCAGATCTGCGCACCGAAACCCCCGCGTGCGCACCAACCCAAATCTGACCCGCGCCGCCACCGGGACATCGAAGTCCGGGGCCTCCGTCCCGGGCGGACGCAAGATCTTGATGTTCCTCGGCGCCGCGAGCCGAGACCCGCGCCGATCCGAGTCCGGCCCAGTGGGCGACATTCATATCCTGCTCCCAGCCATGTCCCAAGAGTGGGGCAGGCCGTTCGGAAGTCAGAAGTTGGCCGATGGCCGTGACGAACCCGCGTCGAGCTCGGCCCGGTTCACCGTGACCAGTAGCGCCAACGAGTCGGCGATACGGGCGCAGAATGCCTCGGCGTCGACAAGTCCATTCGTGAGGCCACGCACAATGGTGACGGCAACCAAGAGGTCGAAGGCAGTGTCGGCGGCCGCGGTGATCGCCTCGATGGAACGGCCGGGGAAGGCAGCGGCCACCCGTTCCGTGAGGGCCACTCGCGCAGGATGCTCGGATCTGCGGACGAGACGCTCGTAGGCGCCGTCATCGTGGTGGTAGGCGGACAGCAGGCCGGGGATGGCCGCACGGGTGGCAGGTTCCGCGATCTGGGTGAGGAACCACCCTGTCCACGTAAGCAAGTCGTCGCGCAGGTTCGCGGTGGTGGCGGGCAAGGAGGCATCCTGAATGCCGAAAACCGCGTCCTCGATGATCGATTCCTTTGTCGCCCATCGGCGGTAGATCGCCGACGTGCCCACCCCCGCGCGGCGGGCGATCGCAGTGATGGTCGTCTTCTGGTATCCGGTCTCGACCAGCAGTTCGCGGGTTGCAGCGAGGATGGAACGGTCCACGTTGGGGTCACGCGGACGCCCCACACCGACTGCGCTGGTCCGGCGATCGCTGCGTTCGTTCACAAATCCGGACAGTACCGGACGAGTTTCACCGAAACCATTACGTTGCGGAGCGCTCCGCAATAGATTCCGAGTAGGTCAGTCAGCCATCCACCGAAAGGACGACATCCGATGATCACCCCGCACGACGAATTGCTCATCCACCAGCTCCCCACCACCCTCGACCACGTCTCGCAGAGCGACCTGCGCTGGACCGAGCGCATCGTGATGTACGGCTTCGACAAGTCCGGCGAGATCAGCATCATGACCGGCCTGGCGAAGTACCCGAACCGCAACGTGCTCGACGCCTACGCGATGGTCACCCGCAAGGGCGAACGGGCCCGCGTCGTCCGGATGTCCACCGAGCTGAACCCCCAGACCGGAGCCCTGAACGCGTGGAGCGTCGGGCCGTACACGTACGAAATCGTCGAGCCGCTGCGCAAGGTGCGCTCCACCGTCGAGTCCAACGAGCACGGCCTGAGCCTGCAACTCGACTTCACCGGCGACTTCCCGGTCTACGAGCAGACCGCGGCCTTCCACCGCAGCCGCGGCCGGGTCCGCGAGGACGCCCGCCGCTTCTACCAGAACGGCACCATCACCGGCTGGATCGAGATCGACGGCGAGCGCATCGAGATCGACCCCGACAGCTGGTGGTTCGGCCGCGACCACTCGTGGGGCGTGCGCCACGGCGGCGGTGGCGGCAGCCTGCCCGAGGGCGGCAACATGCAGCCCTCGGAGGTGCCCGCCGGCGTCTTCTACTACATGGGCATCTTCCAGTTCGACGACGAGGTGGTGCACTTCGCGCAGCGCGAGACGCACACCGGGGAGCGCTGGCAGTTCGAGGGCGAGGTGCTGTTCCCGATCGACTCGGGCAAGGACCCGCTGCCGATCATCGACGTCGAGCACGACCTGGACTTCCGCGACGACCTCCGCGTCGTCAAGTCCGGCACGTTCACGGTGCACCGCGCCGACCGCTCGACCGACGTCATCGAGGTCAAGCCCGTGTGCGACTTCTGGCCGGGCCTGGCCGGCTACGACGAGTACAACGGCTACGCGTCGGGCATGTACCGCGGCAAGGACTTCAGCGACAGCTTCGACGTCGACATCACCGACGTCGACGAGATCCGCAAGGTGAGCATGCTCAGCGAGACCCTCTGCGAGGTCCGGATGGGCGACAAGGTCGGGCACGGACTGGTGGAGATGGTGTTCATGGGCGTGAACCCGCGCTACGGCTACACCGACTGGAGCGCCAACCGGTCCGGCGTGAACAATGGCTGAGCGAGTCGCGCCGGAGGATCTGGCGGACGCCCTCGAACCAATTGTCCAGCAGCGCATTCCGGGCGCACAGGACGCGAAGATCGTCAACTGGAAGCGAACCGAGCGCGGGTTCTCCACCGAGACCTACCTGTTCGACCTCGAGGGCGCCGAACACGAGTCGGCCGGGTACGTCTTCCGGCGCCCGCCCGAGGTCTCGCTGTTCCCCGACTACGACCTGCGGCGCCAGTTCCTGGTCACGGAGCGGCTCGCACCGACCGCTCTCCCGGTCCCCGCCGTCAGGTGGATCGACGCCGGCGACAACCCGCTCGGCACCCCGTACTACGTGATGGACCGCATCGGAAATGCCGAGGCGCCCAGCGACTTCCCTTCCTACCACACCGCCGGCAACTACTTCGATGCCGACGAGCAGGGCCGAGCGAGGATGTGGTGGGAGTGCGTGGAGACGATGGCGCGGGTGCATCTCCTGGACCCCGACGAGCTCCGACTCGGGTTCCTGGCGATGCCCAAGTTCGGGGACAAGCCGGTCGAGCAGATCGTGAACTACCTCGACTGGGCCGTGCGCTGGGCGGCGCCGGAGCTGCCCCCGGTCATGGACCGGGCCCTGGCCTGGCTCCGTGAGAACGTCTACGAACCGGAACATGTGACGCTGGTGTGGGGCGACGCCCGCATGTCGAACATCCTGTACACGCCGGACCTTTCGGTCGCCGGCGTACTCGACTGGGAGATGGCGTATGTGGGCGACCACGAGGCCGACCTGGCCTGGGTGCTGTTCCTGGACTGGGCCTGCAGCGAGTACGAGGGACACCCGAGCCTGCCCGGAACCCCGACGCGGGAGGAGACCGTCGCCCGCTACGAGGAACTGACCGGCTGGAAGGTGCAGAACCTGCGGTACAACGAGGTACTCGCCGCGGTGCTGCTCTCGGTGCCCTTGCTGCGTCTCTCCACGCATCTGCAGCTCGGCGAGAACGTGAGCATCACCGGCTTCTGCATGCACCGCCTCGAACAGCTACTCGCTGACGTCTGAAACCATGTAAGCCGTTGTGCACGTTCTCCGATGCGCGGCTGATGGTCGAGGGCACCGTGTACCCGACCGACGCGGAATCGTGTGGCGTGACGCACCGGAGGGTGTTCGGTGGCAGACGATCTGGACCGTCGGCATTGATGCCGTCCCGCGGGACGAATGGTCATTCGAGACGAAGGGTTCCATTCTGGCCGAGGTTCGTCGATTCGTCAGCCTCCTGGGGTGCGCGCCCCAGGAGGCTAGCCAGAAGGGCGGATCTTGATGAAGCGCACCCACACGAAGCCATCGATCGGCCAGTCGAGCATCCGCTGGAGACCGGCATCGTCACCGTCACGCGCCACCTCAACGCGCAGAAGTCTTCCGAGTCGATGAACTAACCACGCGCAAGCGTGCGTGCAATGTGGCCGGGTTCCTCATTATCGAGAACGAGGAACCGGCCCGGCAATTCATGGCCTGGAACACACCACGCACCTCCTAAGAAAGAACACCTCGTTGAATACCCATCAGGCAGCACGCGGCAACCGTAAGAAGATGATCGTGCATGCAGGTGAATCGGATGTGGCGCCGACCGCAATGCTCGAACGGCTCACACTGCTACTGGACGCGTTCAACGACACCAGGAGTATGACTCTCGCCCAGATCGTCGATCGGACAGGGCTGCCACGATCATCGGCGCACCGAATGCTCGGACGACTCGTCGACATGCAATGGCTGCACCGCCATGGGCATGAATACCAGCTGGGTACCCGACTGATCGAGCTCGGCTCAATCGCACTCCACCAGAACTCCCTCCGCAGCGCTGCAGCTCCAATTCTCCAGGAACTGCACCGCTCAACCGGCTACCTGATACACCTCGGTGTACTCGATGGCAAAGACGCGCTGTACCTCGACAAAATCGGGGGTCGACTCACCACAGAATTACCCACTCGCGTCGGCCAGCGCTATCCAGCCCACACCTCTGCACTTGGCAGAGTCTTGCTCGCACACCCGCCGAACGATTCCGGCAACACTGCTCGGCTGGATCCTGGCCTGCGGAGAATCCGCGAAGCTGGCGTCGCATACGAACTCAGAAGGGCCGGCAGCATCGCAACGATTGCAGCCCCGATCGGTCGAGCGGGCAGCGTTGTTGCAGCCCTGTCGATTTGCGGACCTTCGACACACCTCGAGTTCGATCATCGGCATGCCGCACCGGTTCGCGCGGCAGCCAGTGCCATCATGCAAACCCTCAACGGACACCGAGGAATCGCTGCCCCGATCCCCCTGGGCAGTCGAGCACGGGCGACGGACACCACGAACCCCAATCACTATCTGCGGTTCGCATGATCCATGCTCATTGAACCGCCAGGATGCAGGTTCAGGAAAAGATCAAATAGCGTTCCAATCGTGCTTCAGGAAAGTAGTCGAGGCGACTCACGCGAGCTTTGGCACACCATCGCGAGGCAGTCGCCGCGCAGCACCCTTAAAGCGGCTCTTCCGACTTGATGGGGGTCTGGCATGACCGACCTGGATCGTGTCGGTGATTGATTGAGGGCTCGCGCCCTTGTTAACTGGGTATTCTCTACGCATCCAGCATCAGCAAAGGCGCGCGCATGCCCCGCGATAGTTCACGCCTGCTCGGGCTCGACGGCATCACCGTCGCCTGCACCCGTCAGTCACGATGGGCGCCATCCAGGGCCAGAAACTGCTAAATCGCAAGAGCCGGTTAGGCGTCCGGCCTGTCGCGCGACAGCCTGAAGCGTCGTCGTGGATGCTGACGACGCGGTAGGGGAAGTCGGACACGCTCGCACCGCGCAGGTGAACCGAAGACAATAGTAGGCCGCGAAGAAGAAGGGCGACTTGATTATGGGAATCTTCTTGAAGATCACTTATGATTCACAAGGAGGGAAGACGGCAGAAAAGGCCACTATAAACCAGGACATCCTGGACGACGTTCTCAATAGCCTGAATGACTACGCCTGGCAGGATCGAATTGCTCCCCAATTGCGGAACCTTGACGCCCAGTTCAGCCACATTGCACTCGGCCTGATCCTGCGGTTCTATCACAAGATCAATGTCGAGAAGGGCAACCTGAGGTCGCTTGCTCGGTATATCAAGAAGGACGACAAGCTTCTGGTCGATCAGATGCTCGTCGTAGACGAGTATGAGGATCTATCGGAAGGGGAGACGAGGGCACAGCTTTGCGACGATATCGTGAGTCATCTCGAGCAAGCCCTCATGAGGTACAGGGGCCGCTTCCAAGACTTTGATGCCGTTGCGTTCATTCCGTTGCTCAGAGAGAGATTTGAAGAGATCAAGCAGCAAGGAAATCGCTAGCCGCCGTGACCAACACCGCCCGTGACGTGATGATCGAAGCCGCCGCCCGAGCAACGTACGAGGACGCCGTCGTCGACGCCTCGACCTGGCTCGACCGGGAAGGATTGGGGGCTAGGCAGATTGGGGGCTGGGCAGGAAGTGTGGCGAGAGGCCGTGATCACTGTCGTCGACGCGATCCTCGCCGAGCCGATCGTCTACCTCGCGAATCCGGCGACGTTCCGCCCGCGGCTCTCAGACGTACTCAGCGAAGCACTTCGCGACGCCGGACTGTCGGTGACCGTCAAGACGCTCCGGGAGATCCCCGGCGACAAGCTGCCGTCCGGCGTCCACGACCCCGGCACTCATGATCGGGCCCCTGGCCCGCGAGCACACCGTCTCGGTCGCCTTCACCGACGTGGATCGCAGCGCCCTGCGCCCGCTGTTTGGTGACGGCCCGCCACGCAGCGCCCGGTCCTGCGCCAGCGCTGCGCCAACCTTCCCCGCAAACGACAGATGAGGAAGAAGAACCGATGAACGACCTGCACCTGCCCGCCTGCGGACTGTTCAGCAAGTGGGGATTCCACGACGGCGGCGTTGTCTGGGAGTGGATCGGCGACGCCGAGGACTCCGGACTCGTCGAGCCGAATCAGCTCGACGTCGACACCCACACGGTGCTGATCCAGCTCGTGACCGAGCACCTGCTGCCTCTGTTGCCCGGGCCGTTCACGACCTGCCACATCGACACCATCCACAACCCGATCCGTGTCGCCACCTGGCGCGGTGAGCAATGGGACGACTACGCCGAGAACGCGCCCCCCGAGGTCGCCGACATCACGGTGACCGTTCCCGGCCGGCTCGTGCTGCGGGCGCTCGTCGAGCACCTGGACGGCCCGGTCCCGGACGAGGTGATGCGCGCGCTGCTCGGCCTGCCCGACGTCCGCCATCTTCTATCGAGGTCGATTTGCAGCGAAGATTGACAGGACGCGCCCGTGCACTTCGACCGTGGTCGGGCATGTCGGACGCGCCTGTCAATGTAGGTGTGTCACCGAACCCAGAGGCAAGTCGTCGCATCCGTCAGGATGTGAGCATGGAACACGCGCAAACGCACGCGGACCGGATCGCCGAGATCCTGACCGGCCTCGACCGACTACGAGCAGCCGATCTGAAGACCACTGTCGTCTCGCTCGGCGATCGCGAGGTCATCGGCTACAGCTGCCGCATCCACGGGGCAGCCGTGCATCGCTACGAGCTCGCTGCTCCCGCGGACCCCGCCGCGCTCGCGGCATTCGAGAACCGACTCGGCGTCGGACTTCCGGCCGACTACCGCGCGTGGATCACCCGGGTGGGCGACGGCGGAGCCGGACCGATGCTCGGGCTGTTCCCGCTGGCGCAGGAGGCCGAGGACGCCGCGATCGACTACGCCTCGAACTTCCCCTTCACCGCCGAGCGACCCTGCGCGCCCGCCGCCGAGGACTCCGAGTTCCAGTGGTCGGAGAACATCCGCATGATCCACCGCGGTGCGACCTTCCTCGCGAACGAGGGAGACGGCATGTACAACCTTCTGATCCTGCGCGGCCCGGCCGCGGGGCAGGTGTGGTGGCACAGCTACGAGCACGCCGCCGCGCTGCCGGTGCTCCACCCCGACACCCGCGAACCGCTGACGTTCCTCGACTGGTACGAACTCTGGCTCGCCCGCGCCCTCGATCCGGACGTGGACGAGGTGGGGAGCTTTGCCGAGTTCGCCAATCACGGCACGAACCACGCCTGAGGTGTCGCCTTCCCGCCCTTCAGCGCGGTTGCGACGACGATCGCCGGGTGTCCTTCGTGCTGGTCCATGGGCGCTCGTCGTTGGATCTGGCCGAGTGTGGCCCTCAATGGGGCGCCCCATATGCCGACCGATGACCGGTGCATCCTGATAGCCGGCCATTGACCGGGACTCGCTGATCTGGGTATCCGCGGTCTAGTGTCGATCCCGAGCCTGGGCGCTGAACGGAGCGTAGGACGTAGCCCCTTCGCATCCTGCCTAGTTGATCCAGCGACGCGTTTCGCTAATCATCGCCGCATCTCGACAATGCGTTAGCATCTGTAGGTTCCGGATCAACTTGTCCAACGTTCCTGCGACTTTCAAGATCTTCCACGAGAAATGTCCCGCAGATTCCGGCCGCAGATGTCCATTCCCTCCGATCCTGGCTATTCAGGTGCCCAAGGTCACGGTCTCGACCACCTGAAGAGTGATCGTTGCCGGACCTTCACCGGACTAGGGCCCTCTGAACTGGTGAACGTTGGCGGAGCAGCAGGCGATAGCGGTCGGGAGGACATGCACCGGCTGCGGAGCTTTCTCGCGTCGTTCACAGTCCTGCACAGAGACCTAGGCGAGGAGGATCTCCAACCGGCGCAAGGGTATTGATTCCGCTGACGATTGACGGATTCGGCGGTTGTTCAGCCGAGTCGGCTGCCCGATTCACCTTGCCCCAGGCCGCACCCGATGACCGGTAGCGTCCGGCCAGGGGCCGCGTGCGTTGGCCGCGACGCAGGTGATCCGCCACCCGTCGGAATCGGTGAGGCAGAGCTGCGCACCGGGATGCGGGCATTCACGGCGGATGATCACCCGCATCCCGTCCGTCCGGTCCTGCGGTCCGGGGCGGGTGGCGCCGGTCGGGTCCGGCATCCACGCGCTCAGCTCCGCGAGATGCGAAATCCCGAGACTAGGCGATCGCTCCAGCGGCCGCGGCCGCGACCGTGTCTAGTGCCGGGTAGATGGGGTACTCGACGCCTGAGAGGTACTGGACGGTGCGAACCACCTGGCAGGAGTAGCCGAACTCGTTGTCGTACCAGACGTACAAGATGGCGGTGTCGCCGTCGACGATCGCGGCGTTCGCGTCGACGATGCACGCCGCACGCGAGCCGATGAAGTCGCTCGACACGGCGTCGGTTGCTGAGGTGTAGTCGAGGTTCCGGCTCAACGCTCCGGTGAGCGATTCCTGGTGAAGGTGCTCCAGCACTTCTTCTTTGGTCGTCTCGCGACCGAGCTGAAGGTTGAGGATCGCGACGGACACATCCGGCGTGGGCACGCGGATCGAGTTGCCGGTGATCTTGGCCTTCAGGTCGGGAAGCGCCTTCGCAATCGCGGAGGCCGCGCCCGTCTCGGTGAGGACGAGGTTGAACGGCGCCGATCGGCCACGCCGGTCGGCCTTGTGGTAATTGTCCAGCAGGTTCTGGTCGTTGGTGAACGAGTGCACGGTCTCGACGTGGCCCCGCACTACACCGAACTCGTCGTCCATGGTCTTCAGCGGCGGCACGATGGCATTCGTGGTGCATGACGCACACGACACGATGCGTTCGTCCGGATCGATGTCACGGTGATTGACGCCGTGCACGATGTTGGGCACGTCACCCTTTCCGGGCGCGGTCAAGACCACCTTCGCCACACCGGGGCGCAGGTGCTGCGACAGCCCGTCGCGGTCACGCCAGATACCGGTGTTGTCGATCAGGATCGCATTGTCGATGCCGTACTCGGTGTAGTCGACACTCGTCGGATCGTTGCTGTAGATGAACTTGATGACGTTGCCGTTGGCGATGAGCGTGTCGTTCTCCTCGTCGACCTTGATCGTGCCGTTGAACTGGCCGTGCACGGAGTCGCGGCGCAGCAGTGATGCGCGCTTGACCAGGTCGTCCTTGCCACCCTTCCGGACCACCACGGCACGCAGGTTCAAGCCGTTGCCCGAGCCGGCCTTCTCGATGAGCAGTCGCGTGACGAGTCGACCGATACGCCCGAATCCGTAGAGGACGACATCCTGGGGCTGCGCGGGGCTCGCCTGGGCACCACCGACCAGGTCGGCGAGGCTCTCCGCGACGAACTCGGGGATCGGCATTCCGCCACCGTGGGCCTGGTAGGCGCTCACCAACAGGCCGAGGTCGATCTTCGACGGCCGCAGATCGAGGTCGGTCAGCGCCTCGAGGAACGGGAACGTCTCCTCGACGGACAACTCGTCGCCACGGATCTGTCGGGCGAAGCGATGGGTCCGCAGGATCTTGATGACCGACCTGTTCACCAGCGAGCGACTGTGCAGCAGGATGGTCACCGAATGCCTGCGGTGCAGGCCGCCGATGATCGGGATCATCGCTTCCGCGAGAGCTTCCTCGGAGTTCCAATGGGTAAGTTCCGTTGTGCTCACTGCGTTCCTCTGGCTTCCTTGCTCATTGGCGTGCTCGTAGGTCGGACGCCGGACTGGATGAGACGCACGTCATACACCATGTTCCGGAGAGCGACGTGCGCACCACCAAGCATATGGAAGCGCATCCTCGCGGCTACAAGCACCAGGCATCAGGCACGCAACGGTTGCCGCTGCCGCTGCCGCTGTTGGGGAGATGCAGGAAGACCTGCGAGACACGCCGTTGCACTTCGACGAGTCTCGGCCGTGCCGTCAAGGACGTCGCTCAACGCCTACTACTCAAACACCGAATCGGCGAACCAGTCAGCTACACAACACAATTCAGTCATAAAACCGAAAGCCGACTACCTCGCCGACGCGAAGAGCAGTACCTACCGGATATCGGCCGGAATGACCTGCGGCGCACAAGCCAGTTACTCGCTCTCGCCGCGTCCAGCGCCGGCGACCCCGAGGAGCTTGTCCATCTCGCTCTTGCTGGCGAAATGATCACCGCCTTCCGGCTGTGCCGATTCGTCGATAGCGCCCACTGCAAAACTAGTCCTGCAGCCGCCGCTGTGTTCGGCATCAGGCGAACCCAGGTCAGCCGTGAAGGCAAATACCTTGCCACGCCAGGTCACTGGGAACGGACATCTACACGAAGGGCGCGAGGACCAGGCCGCGGGACCTAACAGCAACCGGCATCGCCCTCTACAACCTCGCACGGGCGAACGTGGACCGCCGCCGCCAGATCGCTACGAATCCCCCAGGCAGACGAACCCGACCAGCGCAGGCCGCCCCCTCGACTGTTGGCCTGCGCACATCAGGACACTGAGCGAAGCCGACACCAGTCCGAGTCCGCCGCAGCTCTCCTGCAGTCGCGTCTCGTACGCCGATGGGTTCTCTCATCGGAATACGGAACAGGTGCTTGTCTCATATTTCGGCGATGGCGACGACGACGACTGTAGGTTCCGGATCTACTTGTCCGAGCCACCTGGGATTTTCAAGATCTTCCACGACACTTGTCTCACGTAACTCCGCGCGAAGATGTCCTTTTCCACAGCTCTGCTCCGAGTCGATGACAGATCATCACGGCCACGCCTACCCTCAGTCTCCACCGTCACCGTTCCGCAGCCCCACGGAACCACCACCGCGGACGCCGCCGGCACTCGGTGCCGGTTCCTGCCACCCGATCCGTGTCTCGGGCAGCCCGGCGATCGACGCGAACGCGCCGACTTCCGGTTTATACGGCGTGGCGGCGCGCACTCGAGCCGACGTTCCCCTGAACTGGGGTTATGCATGTCTTTGAGCAGTCGACGGTGCGCGGGAGATGTCTCGTTCTTCGTGCCGCCCCGCTAGCCGGGTGCACTTCACGCGGTGGTGTCACCACGGTGCGGGCGGCGACCGATCCGCCCGAGCGGTTCCGCGACTCCAAGGGCACAGATCCCTGACTGCGCCGTCTCGTGCCCCGATTGTGCGTGTGGACCGAGACCGGAAGCGAAGCGCGGTTTTGACCGGCCCCGGGTTCGATGGGCTTCGCTTCGGCCGGGATAGCGCTTCAGGTTCGCAGACGTCCGTCGGCGCGGAGGACACCGGCAGTCATGGACTGCTTGTTCGGACCGCTCTGTCCTGCGGCGGGCCCCTTCCTGTGAACACGGCCAATCACCAACGTATCGGGGGATAGTCGATGTGAAGCATGCGCGGACTAAGCCATTCGACTCGGGTCTGACGTGGAACACGAACCATCGGCCGGCCGCGTCGATGACAATGCGGGCATGCGCGAGGAATGTGCCGAGTGCGGATTCTCCTATTCCCGCAGCCAGGCCCTCGCGTCTGGCCGACTACTCGGGCTCCTCCTGGCGGACGCCCGGTGAAGCGCTCCTCGGTGACCTTGGAGGTCGGAGGCGGGCGGAGGGCGAGGCGCCAGGATGCCGGGACGAGATGCGCACGCGAAGGACTACCGGGCGAATGGCGAACCTGAGCGTTGGACTCAGCACCACTGATTCACCGTCGATACCCGCGTGCACGGGCGCGGAGGCGAAGACCTCAAAGTCCGTTGCGCTCCAGGCGCGCCCTGGAGGATGCCGCCCACTGTCCGGTGCGTCGAGAATGACGATGCCCAGAAGGCCCTCACCGAGCGAGGGGCGAGTGCCGAGGACAGGAGGGTCCAACGCGTACGGGTTGTTCGACACCAGCACGACGGCGAGCTGAGCGTGCTGGCGCCCTACGTCGTCGACGAGGCGCAGCGCCGGAGTCCTTGCACCGGGGCCGACCACCCGCTTGGCGGTCTCCACGAGGGTGCGCATTTTGGCGTCGCGATAGGCCGGATGGCGAACCGCCTCACCGTAGATCCCGAGAGAGACGTTGTTCACAAACGCGCGGCCGTTCACTTCTGCCAGGTCGATCCGCCGCTCTACCCCGTCGGTGAACGCGTCGAGCGCGCCCGCCACGTCCTGCCGGTCCACTCCGAGGTCGAACGCGAAGTGGTTGCGCGTCCCGGCCGGGACGCAGATGAACGGCACCCCCTGCGCGGCTGCGGCGGCTGCCACGACCGCCAGAGACCCGTCACCACCAGCCATCCCCAGCGCATCCGCGCCCTGCTTCACCGCCTCGTCGACGCACTCCATGAGGCTCTGGCCCGGCTCGAGGACGACCACCTCGATCCCGCGATCCCGTGCCCGTTCAGCAACCCTCGCCCGGCCCGCCGCACCATCTCCCGATCTTGGGTTGACAAACAACACCGGCCGTAGCGGCGGATTGGCTGCACTCCAGCCATATCGGGTCAATCTCTGCTGGGACGGACCACTACCCGGCCGGGGAAGCGGGGGCATGATCATGACGCCGTTCCCCGAAAGCCACCAGCTACCGACTCCAGCCCCATGCCGCCCTCGTGGAGCCCGCCGCCGGTCGGATCCCGCGACGGACCGTTGACCGCTCGTCGGCATCGGACTGGCACGTCGAGCCCCCTTGGCGGTTTGCTGACCGTGACTACCTACCTTACGTCTCGCGTCTCGATTCCACGGTGATCGATGCCGCCGACAACCGAGGCTCGTGCAACAGCACGACTGCAGGGGCGCGGTCGGGGCCGACTGCCAGCAGTCCGGCGGCGCGAACGGCCGCGTACGTCAGCGGCCGTGACACCCTCCCCACAGACGGCCATGTACGGCCCCACTGACGGCCAGAGATGTCTCCCCGGTGATGTCATGGCTTCGTTCCGTAGGGTGACGGCGCCGCTGTCTGGCTGCCCGAGGCCGCCGCGGCCGGGGTTCGCCGCATTCGCGCCAGGATGCCCGAAGCGGTCACCCTGGCCAAGCCACATCCACCCGACGAGGTCGATCGGACGCTCGGGATCGCTGTGGTCGCAGGGCGTTTCGCCCAGACATGATCCGCAGCCTCGTCACAACCTCGGCCGCGAAGCCGGTGAACCGGCACGCGCCCCACCCAGGACGCGCTGCTTCAAACGCCACTTCCGCGAGGCTCTCGGACACGTCGCCGTCCAAGCCTGCCTCACCGTCGCCCGGGTGATCCGCACCGACCGCGTCATCGTCAACGACATTGGGCATTGGCCGTGAGCCCCAGTGCGGCAGGAGGTATTACCGGTTGGTCGACGCCGCATACGAGCGGCGGGCCCTGGCCGTCTCCAGCAACCGGCGCCTGTCGGGATGCGACGAAAGCATGCCCAAGGCCCTGGCCCAAGCCACCAGCGGACACGGGGTGAAGCCTCTGCGTTGACCAAACCTCGTCGAGTCAGCCAGCCTCGGTGCCGTCGACCCTTACCGCGAAATTACCTGGCCACGGGGAAACAAGTGGCCGGCGCTGTGGCCCGCAACTGGCCGCCAGCGGCGAGTGTCGGATGGCCGTCGAAACACTTACCATGGAGATGCAGCGGAAAGCGTCCAGCGACCTCCGAGACTTGGGAGAAGTCGATGAGTAGTCCGCATACTCAGTCGCCAGACACCGCATCACCGCCTACCGACTCGGCGCAGAGTGACGCGCTCCGTGCGGGTCTGGCGCGGTTCGTGGGTCCATGGTGGATCTTTCTCTTGACCGGGATCGCATGGCTGATCATCGCAATGGTGGTGCTGCGCTTTACCACGACTTCGGTGGTCACCATCGGGGTTCTCATGGGGGCAATCTTCCTCGGGGCGATGATGAACGAGTTCCTGATTGCGGCGGTGTGGTCTCCCTGGCGGTGGGCACGCGTGCTGATGGGTGTCCTGTTTCTCGCCGGCGCGATCTGGGCGTTCGTCAGCCCGCTCGACGCGTTCTGGGCTCTGGCGTCCGTCCTCGGCGTGCTTTTCATCCTGCAGGGAGCTCTCGTTCTGATCTCGTCCATCGAGTCCCGGGTCGTGAACAGTGTCTGGTGGCTTGGGGTGGCCGCCGGCGTCCTCGAAATTCTCATTGGTTTCTTGGTCTCGCAGCAGGTGATCGCGGTGCGCGCAGCGCTACTGATCTTGTACGTCGGGTTTTTGGCACTCTTCCGGGGATTCACAGAGATCGTGGTCGCGTTCGAGTTGAAAGGCGCACAGAAGGACCGTTCTGGCGCAGCGATCGGTGGGCCCGCTCTAGGCGACCGAAGCCACGCCACATCGTGACCCCTGCACACCCGAGCGAATCCGCTACGCGGGTGGGCGAAGGACGCCAGCTCCGAGCTGGCGTAGGGAGAGGGACCGTCCTCGATACCAACTCGCCGATCCCCTTGTCAGGTCGGGCTTCCGGCCAGGCTTCCGCTGCCAAGCGTCAACAGGTTCAGATGAAGACCGTCGTCAAATGATTCAGTCGAAAGGAGTAACCAGAATGGCTCTGTCAGAAGCACTAGCGGCCATGACAGCAAAAGCAAAGGAGGCAGAGGACGACTTCCACACCTCGCAGACCGCCCAGCACGCCACGTTGGAAGAGCAAGTCGCAAGAGCGCGGGCCTCGGCCCAGGAGCGCAACGATGAACTTCGGGCCCGCGCCGACGAGGCCAAGTCGGATGCCTCGTCGTGGTGGCGTGACGTCCAGCAGCAGTGGGACCAGCAAGTCCAGCAGATCCGGTCCAACATCGAAGCGAAACGCGAAGAGCAGGACGCCAAGCGGGCGGCTGTCCGGGCCGACAGTGCCGAGGACGACGCCGCGTTTGCCATCGACATCGCCATGGCCGCCATCGAGGAGGCGGACTACGCCGTCCTCGAAGCGGTTCTCCGGCGCGAGAAGGCGAACGAACTTGCCGCAGCGCACTGAGCGCACCCAGCCGGCCAGGGGGTTCGTTCGCGCGCGCGGCGAACCCCTGTTGGGCCTGACCAGTTCCGCGGAATCAGGCGGCAACTTCTGCCACGCCCCTGGACGTGGTCGGGCGCTCGATCAGAAGAGGTGTCCGGTCAACGAAACGCCGATGACATGTTCATCCGGGGTCACCACAGCAAGAATCGCTCTTCCCCACGGTCTCACCTAAGTTGAGGCCGAACGACATGACATCGAGTTATCCCCGCGCCATGTCCACGAACCGCGAGTAGTGCAGTTGGTGCGCGACGGTGATGGTCGCGGTCGGACCGCCACGGTGCTTGCCGAGGATGATGTCGGCCTCGCCGCCGCGCGGGTCGTCGCGCTCGAAGGCGTCGGGGCGGTGCAGCAGCATGACCATGTCGGCGTCCTGCTCGAGCGAGCCGGACTCGCGGAGGTCGGAAACCTGGGGGCGCTTGTCGGTTCGCTGCTCGGGACCACGGTTGAGCTGACAGATCGCGATCACCGGGACCTCGAGTTCCTTGGCCAGCAGCTTGAGGCTGCGGGAGAACTCCGAGACTTCCTGCTGGCGGGACTCGACCTTCTTGCCCGACGACATCAGCTGCAGGTAGTCGATCACGATCAGCCGGATGTTGTGCTTCTGCTTGAGCCGGCGGGCCTTCGCGCGGATCTCCATCATCGTCAGGTTGGGGGAGTCGTCGATGAACAGCGGAGCCTCGCTGATCTCGCTCATCCGCCGCGCCAGACGGGTCCAGTCGTCGTCCGACATCTTGCCCGAGCGCATGTCCGAGAGCTTGATCTTCGCCTCCGCCGACAGCAGACGCATCACGATCTCGGTCTTGCTCATTTCGAGCGAGAAGATGACGCTGGCCATGCCGTGCTTGATGGAGCACGAACGCATGAAATCCATTCCGATTGTGGACTTTCCAACGCCCGGACGAGCCGCGACGATGATCATCTGCCCGGCGTGCATGCCGTTGGTGATCTCGTCGAGCTCGCTGAACCCGGTGGGCACGCCGAGCGAGATGCCGCCGCGGCTGGCGATGGAGTCGATCTCGTCCATCGTGGGCTGCAGCAGCTCCTCGAGCGGCATGAAGTCCTCGGTGGTGCGGCGCTCGGTGACCTCGAAGATCTCCGCCTGCGCGCGGTCGACCACCTCGGCGACGTCCTGACCGTCCGAGCCGGCGTAGCCGTACTGGACGATGCGGGTGCCGGCGTCGACGAGACGGCGCAACACCGACTTCTCCGCGACGATCTCCGCGTAGTAGGCGGCATTCGCGGCGGTGGGGACCGTCTGGGTGAGGGTGACGAGGTAGGGGGCGCCGCCGATACGGCGCAGCTCGCCTCGCCGATCCAGTTCCGCGGACACCGTGACCGGGTCGGCCGGCTCACCGCGGCTGTACAGGTCGAGGATCGCGTCGTACACCGACTGATGGGCGGGGCGGTAGAAGTCGCCCGGCCGCAGCACCTCGAGGACGTCGGCGATCGCGTCCTTGCTCAGCAGCATGCCGCCGAGCACCGACTGCTCCGCGACCATGTCGTGCGGAGGCTGCCGACCGAACTCCTCGCTCGGCTCCTCCGGGGGTCCCGGGTACTCGGAATGACCACGATCATCTACAACCGCCAACGCGACCGCCCTTCCACGCGACGAAGTCCGACGCCGCCCCGCCTAACGCGACGGACGTGCGGAAGACGTCTTTCACACTCTTTGTACCCGTGCACCCCGACAAAACTGTGCCGCCTCGCGGGCGGCTCGAGAGACACGCTCGCGACGACGTTAGGGGTCGGACAACCCGCCCACCAAACCCACCTGTGTACACAGTTGTGGATGAAGTGGGGACGCACCACGCCAGGATGTTAACCGGCCTGGGGAAAACTGGGGATAACCTGGGGACAGACGAACATCACACTGAACAACTTGCAGGTAGATGGGCGTTTTTCGTTTCACAGCCCTGTGGATGGAAACTCATTCGGCGTGTCGCTCCGGTTGACAGCCCGGGCGTGTTCGGTAAATACCCACCCAACAGGAGCATGTCCCAGCTCACAGAATTGACACTGAGTGGTGCATCTATCCACAGCCCGTCCCCAGAGCGCGAACGGCCCCACGGACTCGAAGTCCGCGGGGCCGTTCGATCGAACGCGTCGACTAAGCGGCGACGACGTTCAGGTGGAACTTGGCGGCAACCTCGGGGTGCAGGTTGACCACGATGAGGTGCTTGCCGGTGGCCTTGATGTGGGCCTTCGGCAGCTCCAGGTTGCGCTTGTCGACGACCGGGCCGCCGGCAGCCTTGATGGCGCCTGCAACGTCGGCCGCGGTGACGGAACCGAACAGCTTGCCCGAGTCACCGGCGGTCTTCACCGACAGCGACACACCCTCGAGGCCCTCGATGGCGGCCTTGAGCTCCTTGGCGTGATCGAGACCACGGACCGCGCGCGCTTCCTGCGCACGGCGGATGCCCTCGACCTGCTTCTGAGCGCCACGGGTGGCAACGATGGCCAGGCCGCGGGGGAGCAGGTAGTTACGGCCGTAGCCGTCCTTGACCTCAACGGTGTCGCCGGGCGCACCGAGGTTGTCCACGTCAGCAGTAAGAATCAGCTTCATGTCGTCCCTCCCTTTCCTTAGCGAGCCGTCGAGACGTAAGGCAGCAGAGCAACCTCACGCGAGTTCTTCACGGCGACCGCGATGTCCCGCTGGTGCTGGACGCAGTTGCCGGTGACACGGCGGGCACGGATCTTGCCGCGGTCGCTGACGTACTTACGCAGCAGCGTCGTGTCCTTGTAATCGATCTGCGTGTTCTTTTCCTTGCAGAACGTGCAGACCTTCTTCTTCATAACCTTGTCGCGCAGCGGCGGCTTCGGCATGTCTATCTCCGTTTTCTGGATGTTCCGATTCGGTACGGATCAGAACGGCGGTTCGTCGTCCGAGCCCTGGGAGCCTCCGAAGGAGCCCGCCTGCGGCGCGCTGCCCCACGGATCGTCTCCGCCCTGGCTGTAGTTACCGGACGCCGGACGTCCGCCGCCGGATCCGCCGGAGGAGCCACCGAAGCCGCCCCCGCCACCACCACGGTTGGCCTTGTTGACCTTGGCCGTGGCGTAACGGAGCGAGGGGCCGATCTCGTCGACCTCGAGCTCGACGACAGTGCGCTTCTCACCCTCACGGGTCTCGTAGGAGCGCTGCTTGAGCCGACCGCTCACGATCACTCGCGAGCCGCGGGTCAAGCTCTCCGCAACGTTCTCCGCCGCCTCACGCCAGATGTTGCAGCGCAAGAACAGCGCTTCGCCGTCCTTCCACTCGTTCGTCTGACGGTCGAAGGTGCGGGGCGTGGACGCGACGGTGAAGTTCGCGACCGCTGCACCCGCGGGGGTGAAACGAAGCTCGGGGTCAGCCGTCAGGTTTCCGATGACGGTGATGACGGTGTCGCCTGCCATGTGGTTCCTCCTGCTGTGTGTGGAGTTCCTGTTGGTCCAGAGCCTAGGTGCTGGTACCGACTACCAATTCCTGCGCCCGGATCAGACGGGAATCACTTGCCGTGGCGCAGGACCTTCGTGCGAAGCACCGACTCGTTCAGACCCAGCTGACGGTCGAGCTCCTTGACGGTGGCCGGCTCGGCGGTGATGTCGATGACCGCGTAGATGCCTTCGGCGTTCTTGGCGATCTCGAACGCGAGACGACGCTTGCCCCACACATCGACCTTGTCGACATTGCCGCCGTCCTTACGGACGACATTGAGGAACGTATCCAGCGACGGGGCGACAGTGCGCTCGTCCAGGCTGGGGTCGAGGATGACCATCAATTCGTAATGACGCATAAGACCTCATCACCTCCTATGGACTGTGAAACGGCCACGGACTGTCCGTGGCAGGAGGGTCGTTGCGTCAGCAACCTTTGCAGGGTACACGAGTGGCCTGTGACCAGGGAAATTGATCTGTCGGCCGACGTCCACGGGCAGTCGCCGATCCCACACCGCGCCCCGGATCGTCTTACGCTGGAATGCATGCGGGCGGAGGCGGGCTTCCGAGCCGGAACCATGGTCACGATCCTCACCGCCTGCCTGCTCACACTCGTCATCGCGTACCTGGACAAGGCCCGCTGCGCCGGCCCGCCGTTCGCCGCCGACGGGCGGAGCCTGATCTTCGACCGGATCAGGGACCGCGACGTCTGCTACTCCGACATCCAGTTCCTGTGGCTGGGCCGCGGCATCGACCAGCACCTGTTCCCCTACACCGGCGGCATCACCGGTGACGGCGCGCTCGTCCCGGGCACCGTCGAGTACCCGGTGCTGAGCGGCCTGCTGATGTGGATCGGCGGCCTCGGCGCGCACACCGACGCCGCCTTCCTGCTGCACTCGGCGCTACTGCTGGCGCCGTTCGGGCTGCTCACCGCGTGGCTGCTGGGCCGGCTCGCGGGCCGGGCCGCGCTGCTGTGGGCGGCCACACCGCCACTGGTGATGTACGGCTTCCACAACTGGGACCTGCCCGTCGTCGCGACATCGGTGGGCGCGATCGCCGTCATGGCGTCGCAGCGGTGGTCGCTCCGCACCCGCGGGGCGCTGGCCGCCGTCCTGCTCGGTGTCGGGTTCTGCCTCAAGCTCTATCCCGGACTGTTCGTGCTGCCACTCGCGCTGTACGTCCTCACCGCCGGGCGCACGCGCGGCCGTCTCGACGTTCGCGGCGCGGTCACGGTGATCACGGCCGCCGCCGGGACAGTCGTGGCGATCAACCTGCCGTTCGCGCTCGCGGACTACACCGGTTGGCGCGCGTCGTTCACGTTCCAACTGCAGCGGCAGGCCGATCTCACCAGCAACAGCATCTGGTACTGGGGCCTGCGACCGCTGATGGGCGGCGGGCTGCGGGGCTCCGACGCCTACCACCACCTCGTCGGCATCGTCTCGCCGGCGCTGCTGTTCGCGGCGCTCGGGCTCGCACTGTGGCTGGGCTGGAAACAATTCGAACGGGAGGGCGTCTACCCGTGGATCGGCGTCAGCGGCGCGCTGCTGTGCGCGTTCATCCTGCTGCACAAGGTGCATTCGCCGCAGTACACCCTGTGGTTGATCCCGTTCCTCGTCCTGCTGCGCGTGCCCTGGCCGCTCGTCGGCGCCTACCTCGCGGCCGACCTGGCCCTGGGCATCGGCGTGTTCCGCCTGTTCGACGCCCTCACCCGATCCGACACCGCCGCAACCGAATTCGTCGTCAATCTCGGCGTGTGGAGCCAGGCGGTGCTGCTGGTGACGTTCTTCGTCCTGCTGCTGCGAGCGCCTCCGCGCGGCGTCGCCGGGGAGCCCGCGGCGGCGGTCCGGTCACCGTCCGACGCGCGACTCCTCGTGGGGCGCACCGGCTGAAGCCTGTTCGGGGATCTTCGGTCGCAGCCACCCGGGCAGCCACCGCGGCGGCGCGTCCTCCGCCTGGTCCAGGACGCCGCCGCCGGGGTCGTCGATGAAGCCGAATCGCACCAGGTCCTCCGACGGCCGGTAGATCTGCCGCAGCACCAGCACGCACAGCACGACGACGGCGAGGTCCCGGATCAGGACCGTCCCGGTGAACCACTCCTGGGGCAGACCCTTGTTGGCGACGCCGAGGTAGTACATCATCCGCGGTACCCAGACGAGGGCGTCGATCGTCATCCACGCCAGCAGGATCCGACGGTGGGGGAGGGCGAGGACTGCCAGCGGGACCAGCCACAGCGAGTACTGCGGACTCCACACCTTGTTGGTGAGCAGGAACCCGGCGACCAGCAGGAAGCACAGCTGTGCCACCCGCGGCCGGCGCGGGGCGGTGAGCGCGACGTACCCGATGCCGACGCAGACCGCGACGAACAGCAACAGCGTCACGGCGTTGAGCACGGACGGCGACTCACCGGGTGCGAGCGGGCCGTCGAACCCGGCCCATCCGGTGAACGACGCGATGACGTTGTAGATCGAGTCGGGGTCGGCGCCGCGTTCGGAGTTGAGTCGGAAGAACTCGGCCCAGCCGCGCGGGAACAGCAGCGCGATGGGCAGATTCACCACCAGCCAGGCAGCGGCCGCGGCGAGCGTCGCCTGCGTCCAGTCGCGCATCCGACCCGACCGCAGGCACAGCACCAGAAGCGGGCCGAGCAGCATCAGCGGGAACAGCTTGGCGGCGCCGCCGAGGCCCAGCAGGACACCCGCGAGCACCGGCCGTTTACGCGCCCACGCCAGCAGTCCACCCATCGCGAACGCCGTAGCGAGCGGGTCGAAGTTGGTGAACGCGTGCACGATCACCAGCGGCGAGCACGCGACGAGCGCGGCGTCCCACACGCGTCTGCCGGCCAGCAGCGCGCTCGCCCACACCGTGACCAGCCACGCGATCGCCAGCCCGAGCGCGACCACGTTGAAGTAGATGACCACCTGCAGGCCGCCGGGCAGCCACGGCGTCGCGTGCCACGCCTTCGCGACCACCATCGAGCCGTACTGGTACAGCCCCGACAGCACCGGGTACTCCATGTAGCGGCGCTGCACCGAACCGTCGGATCGGGGCTCCTCCCACCACTTCTTGTACGGGAAGGCACCCTCGTCGAGGTGCTCGGCGCCGTAGAGCGGGACGGTGTCGGAGTAACACATCGCGACGTACTGACGGTTGCCGCCCCAGTCCAGTCCGAGGGCGCCGTTGGCGCCGACCGGGCCCTGCTGGATGCAGCCCGCCTTGCTGAACCAGCCGAGGCTCAGGAAGACGACGGCCAGCAGCAGGATCACCCGCATCGGCGTGAAGAAGCGGGTCCGGCCGATCAGCGCGTGCCGACCGACCGGACCACCGATCGTGGACGTCAGCCGCGCGGTCAGCGGATCCGTGTGACCGGGCACGTCCCGCCAGTCCGCGGACCGTCGATCGGCGGCGAGCGGTGCCGGTGACACCAACTCGCCGCCGTCGCGGGTATCTGTGCTGCCCGTTGTGTTGTCGGCCACTCCGCGAGGCTACCGGGAACGCCTACCCGACGGGCACCGGCTGCGGCGCTCGGCGCTGCTGGCCCGGCGGCACCTGACCGGCCGGCGGAACTTGCTCCTCCGTGGTGGTCGAGCCCGGCGTCTGCGTCGGCGTCGACTGGGTGGTCCGGCCCGGTCCGACGCCCGGGATCGGGATCGTCACGCCCGGCAGGATCTCCACGTTGCTCGTGGTGATCTCGAGAGACGGCGGCGTCGTGGTCGGCTGCGTGGTGCTCGTCGGGGCCGCGGCCGTCGTCTTCGGCGCGGCCGGTGCCGAGTACTCCGGCACACCGGCCTGTCCCGCGATGGGTTCGGGCGTCGGGAACTTCTCGACGTCGGTGCCCTTCAGCGCACCGTCCATCGTTCCCTTCCAGATGTCCGACGGCAGACCCGAGCCGTAGACCATTCCGCCGTAGCTGTTCACCAGCGGGAGACCCTGTTCGGTGCCGACCCAGACCGCCGTCGACAGCGACGGGGTGAACCCGACCATCCAGGCGTCCTTGTTGGAGCCGGTGTCGCCGAGCTGCGCGGTGCCGGTCTTCGACGCCGACGGGCGTCCCCCGGCCAGTCCGTGTCCGCGCGAGTACGCGGCGATCGGGGTCATCGCGGCGGTGGTGTTGTCGGCCACGGCGGCGTCGATGCGCTTCTCGCCGACCGGCGTGCCGCGGTCGAGCAGGACGGTGCCGTCGGAGGTGACGACCTTCTGCACGAAGTACGGCTTGTGGTACTCGCCCGACGCGGCGAGCGTCGCGTACGCGGACGCCATGTCGAGCGGCCGCGACTGGTACTGGCCCAGCACGATGCCGTTGTTGGGGCCGACGCCGCCCGGCTCGGTGAGCGACGGACCGACGCCCGGGATGTCCTCGGGGATGCCGGCCTTGTGGGCCATGTCCGCGATGGCCTGCGGGCCGTCGTCCATCTGCAGCATCTGCCGGTAGAAGCTCGTGTTGAGCGACCGCTTGAGCGCCTCGGCGATGGTGCACGTGCCGCAGGACTCGCCCTCGACGTTGCCGATCGAGATGCCGTTGACCGTGAGCGGGCTGCTGTCGTACATCTGCGACAGCGGGATGCCCTGATCCAGCGCGGCCGCGAGACCGAACACCTTGAACGACGACCCGGTCTGCAGGCCGGCCTGCGCGAAGTCGTAGCCGGTTCCGTCGGTACCGCCGTAGTAGGCGCGGACGGCGCCGGTGTGCGGGTCGACCGACACGACCGCGGTCCGCAGCTCGGACGGCTCGCCGTCCATGTACTTCTCGACCGAGTCGAGCGCGGCCTGCTGCGCCTTCGGGTCGATCGTCGTGGTGATCTGCAGGCCCTCGGTGTTGAGGTCCTGTTCGCTGATACCCGACGCCGACAGCTCCTGCAGGACCTGCTGCTTGATCAGGCCCTCGGGACCGCCGCCGCCGTTGCCGTTGTCGACATCGGCGAGCGGGACCACGGGCGGGAACTCCATCGCGGCGCGGTCGGCGGCGCTGAGCGTGCCGCTGTCGACCATGCCGTCGAGGACGTAGTTCCATCGCGTCTGCGCACCGGTCGGGTTGGTTTCCGGATCGAGGCCCGACGGCTGCTGGATGATCGCCGCCAGCATGGCGCCCTGGGCGACGGTCAACTCCTCGACCGGCTTGCCGTAGTACGCCTCGGAGGCGGCGGCGATGCCGTAGGCACCGCGGCCGAAGTAGATGGTGTTGAGGTACGCGGCGAGGATGTCGTCCTTGGACCACTGGCGGGCCATCTTCGACGAGATCACCAGCTCCTTCATCTTGCGGGTGAGGGAGCGCTCGGAACCGACCAACGCGTTCTTGACGTACTGCTGGGTGATGGTCGAACCACCGCCGGCGCTGTCGCGGCCCAGCACGTTGTCACGCAGGGCGCGGGCGAAGCCGCTCACCGAGAAGCCGGGGTTGGTGTAGAACTTGCGGTCCTCGGCCGCGAGCACGGCGTTGCGCACGTGGACCGGGATCTGGTCGATCGAGACCTCGGTGCGGTTGCCCTCCGGCGGCACGACGCGGGTGATCTCCGTCGTCCCGTCCGAGGCGAGGATCGTCGCCACCTGGTTGGACTTCATGTCGCCGGGCTTCGGGACGTCCGCGGCCACGTACGCGACCATGAACGCCAGCATCGGCAGGATCAGCCCCGCGGCGACGACCGCATACGCGGTGCGGCGGATGACCTTCCACCGACTGGACTTGGTCTTCTTCGGCGGCTTCGGCGGCTCACCGCCCGAGCCACCGCCGGGCTTGCGGGCGGTGGGCGGCGGCCCGGCCGGCGGACGGCCACCCGGTCCGCGTCCTCCACCCTGCGCCGGACGTGCGCCCCCCGAAGCGGGCTGCCCCTGCGGGGGACGACCGCCTTGAGGCGGACGGCCACCCTGGCCCTGCGGCGGACGGCCACCCTGCGGTGGGCGACCCCCCTGTCCCTGCGGCGGACGCCCGCCCTGACCCGGTACGGGTCCGGGGCGGCCTGCCGGCGGCGGGCCGGGGTTGCGGCGAGGAGCCGGGCCACCCATGGGACGGCCGGGCTGCTGCCCGGCCGGTTGTCCACTCTGCTGGGGCCCGCTGGGCCGGCGTGGTCCTGTGGGACGGCCGCCTGGCGGGTTGTTGGGGGAACTCACGTACGAATCTCCAGTAGTCGGGTGACTGCGGGCAGTCCTCGGTGACGTCGTGCTGTGGGCACAGCTGTCGGCTTCCTACTACTCACTCGCGGTGCGTCGGCGGGGAGAGCGAGTCGAGGAGGATCTCCTCGGCCGCTTCGGCGCCGGCACCGCACCGAGTACGTAGGACTGGACCAGATGGTTCCAGCTGCATGTGCGGCACACCTCGACCACGTGCACCGAGAATTCCTCCTCGGTTGCGGCCAGACGAACCAGTTCCTCGGGTGTCCGCGCCGAGCCCGAGACCGGGCCCAGTTTGTCACCGAACACCCAGGACACGATGGTCAACTCTTCCTTGCGGCAGATCGGGCACATGACCTCGCTGCGGCGGCCGTGGAACTTCGCCGCGCGCAGCAGGTACGGGCTCGCATCGCAGACCTCGCTCACGCCGGTCCGCCCCGAGTAGACCTCGGCGAGCAGGGACCGGCGCTGCAGCGCGTAGTCCACGACCTGCCGCTGTATCCGCACGGAGACCAGAGTACGTGCGTCGGCCGCCGGCGGGGTGCGGTGGGAGTATGCGCACGTGGGGACCGACACAAGGTCTTGACACGTCGCCACTGGATCGGTTCGGATGCCGTGGCTCAGCATTCCGAACGGTTTCCTAGGATCACGAACGTGCCCGAGCAGGTTTCCTCCAGAACTCGCGCGCGCGACATCGATCGTGCCCAGACGTGCGGGCTGCTCGACGCCGGCTACGGCGAGGGACAGCTCGACCCCACCGAGTACGAGTCCCGCACCGCCGCGGCGATGAAGGCCAAGACGCTCGGTGAACTCGACGGGCTGGTCTCGGACCTGCAGATTCCCGCGCACCTCGTCGAGACCGCACTCCGGTCCGCAACGGCAAGCCGACGGCCGCGTCGTGGTCCGGTGATCGCCGCGGCCGTCGCCGCCGTCGCCGTCGTGATCGGTGCCGTGTTCTTCGTCGCACGAGGCGACGACGAGGCCGCGCAAACGGCCGACGCCGCGGAGGGCGTTGCCGCTGCCGACGAACCCGCGCCGCTGCCGGCACCGATTCCGGGCGAGCCCGACGCGATCGTGATCGATCCGATCGACACGACCACCGTCGAGGGGATCCGAACTTTCATCGACCGGTACCGCGTCAAGTTCAAGGACACAGTCGTCGATCGCGCCATCTTCTACCCCGATCGTGTGGATGTGACACGCGCGGTCGACGGGGCTCCACATCTGAACCAGCGATACATCTTCATGAACGGGTTCAAACCGTCGATGACGCCCAGCCCACGGGGCGGCAATCCCCAGTCGATCGACCTCGCGGCGATCGATCTCGACCGGCTCGCGGCCAACCTCGCCACGGCACCGGATCGGGTACAGCTCTCGACCGGCCGGATCAGCGACGTCGACGTCCGCGGCACCGGCGGCGAGGTCGAGGTGGTCATCGGCGTCGACAGCCCCGACAAGCGATCCGGCAGCGTGCACACGACACTCGGGGGCGACGAGGTCGACGTCCGAACGGCGGACACGTGACGCCGACCGAACGCCGAAGCATCGCGGACTCCCTGCGCGTACGCGACCGGGGCATGCGGTGGATCGCCGCTCTCGGTACCGCGGCCGTGCTCGCGGTGGGCGGGGCCGCGGTCGTGACTCAGTCGGGCGACGATGCGCCCGCCGGCGTCGCCACCGCCGAGGCGGAATCGGCCGACCTGCTGACACTCACCGAGATGACACGCCTGTTCGACACCCTCGAGCAGAAGCTCGGCAGCCTGGAGGTCGACGAGCTGCGCGTGTACCCCGAGCGCGCCGACATCGAACGCCCCGTTCCGAGAAAGCCTGGCCGGAGCGAGCGGTACAGCTACAAGATCGACTCCGGGAGTCCCACCTTCAAGGGTCCCGACGACGCCGGAACCCGCACACCCACCGTTCCGGTCGACCTCGCGGAACTTCGACCGAACCTGCCCAAGCTGATCGGCTTGGTCCGCGGGATCGAGCAGAGCGTCGGAGTACCGAACCCGGACTCGGTGTATCTGTCGATCGACCGCGATGACGACATACCGGCCGTCGAGATCCTGGTGTCCAACCAGGACATCGCCGCCCACGGGTCAATGATCATGGGCTTCGACGGCGAGATCCTGGAAGTCCGCAGAGCCGACCGGTAGGTGCCTCACGACCGATCTTCTGCACCCGCGCAGTCGGTCGGTCCGGACGTGGTTGCACAACATTCCGAACGGTTTCCTAGGATCACCGACGTGTCCGCCCCTGTCTCTGCCAAAGCTCGCGCGCGCGACATCGATCGCGCCCAGACGTGCGGGCTCCTCGACGCCGGATACGCCGAGGGGCAGCTCGACCCCACCGAATACGAGTCCCGCACCGCCGCGGCGATGACGGCCAAGACGCTCGGGGAGCTCGACGGGCTGGTCTCGGATCTGCAGATTCCCGAACATCTCGTCGAAGCCGCCCGCGCTTCCGCCCCGGCGCCACGCAGGCGCATTCCGGGCCGCGTCGTGGCCGCCGGTGTCGTCGCGGCCGTGGCGGTCGTCGGGACGGTCGCGTTCATGACCCGAGGCCACGACGCGGCACCCGCGACGGTCGTCGGGGCCGAACCGGTTCCGGCGCCCGTCGCTCCCGGCGAGCCGCAGCCGATCGTGATCGAACCGATCGACCCGGTCTCCGCCGACGGAGTCCGCGACTTCGTGCGTCAACTCGCGGTGAAGTTCAACGGGGATCTGCGGGTGGACCAGGTCACCTTCTACCCGACCTACGTGTACTTCACCCGGATGCTGCAGGACCAACCGCATCGCGAACAGGATTGGAGCTACCGGGGCGGCTTCTCCCCGGTGCGGACGCCGGAGTCACGTCCCCTCGACACCACGACAGTCGATCTCGCGGCCCTCGACGTCGACCGACTCGCCGAGGTGATCGCGACGGGTGCGAATCGTGTCGGGGTGCCGACGGGAAAGGTGGAGGACATCTTCGTGCGCGCGGATTCGTCGACCGGCGAGGGTCTGGTCAGCGTCTTGTTCGAGGACAAGGACGAGCGACGGGGAATGGTGGACACGCGACTGGACGGCTCGATCGTCGAGATCTCGAAGCCCGAGGGGCGGTGACCATGCCGAACAGCCGGCGACCCCGGACCCCGACATCGCGGCTGCGCGCCCGCGACGTCGAACGCGATGCGGTGCGTGACGTCCTGGACGCCGCGTACTCCGACGGCCAGCTCACTGATGTGGAGCACCGGAATCGGACAGAGGCGACCCGGTCGGCGCGGACGCTCGCCGATCTCGATCGACTGGTACGGGACCTGCAGGTGGCTCCGGATCTGCGGGATGCCATGCCGACACCGCCACCCTCGCGGGACACCCGCTGGGCCGTCGCACTCTCGGCTGCCGTGGTCCTGGTGTGCGGCATCGTGGTGGTCACGTCGGCCCGGGACAACGACGAGCCAGCCACCGCCGCCGCGGCGACGACCACGGAGTTGACCACCGCGGCGGGTTTCGGGCGGATGCTCGACGAGATAGCCCGCCAACTGCACGATTCGCAGGTCGACCAGCTGACCGTCTACCCCGAGTACGCGACGTTCTCCCGCCAGGTGCCCGGCAAACCCGGCCTCGCGCAGCGGTACGAGTACCGGGTCGGAAAGGGACAGGCCCAGCTCACGGAAAACGGGACGTCGTCCAATCGCACCGAGGGCGTGCCCGTCGACCTGGCGGAGCTACGTCCGAACGTCCCGCGGGTGATCGGGCTGCTCCACGGCGCCGATCGCACGCTTCGTGTGGACGACCCGACCCGGATCTTCTTGGACGCGAAGCGCGGCGACGACGGGCCGGTCGTGAGCATCCACCTGTGGAACGAGGACGCGGGCACGCAGGGCTTTCTGACGGTCGGGTTCGACGGGGCCGTCCGCAGCGTCTACCGAGCCGACCAGTAGGTCTCCGACCCGCGATTTCCGGAAACAAGTGTGTCCGTATATATCGGTGCGATATAGTTGGCAATCGCATCTATCGGTTATGTTCGGGACACTCAGGGGGTGTGATCATGCTCGAGCTGGCAATTCTCGGGCTGCTCCTCGAGTCGCCCATGCACGGATACGAGCTGCGTAAGCGGCTGACCGGGCTGCTCGGTGCGTTCCGCGCCTTCTCCTACGGTTCGCTGTACCCGACGCTGCGTCGCATGCAGTCGGACGGCTTGATCGTCGAGGGCGAGAACGAGGACGGCACCGTGAAACGCCGGGCGCGCCGCGTATACGAGCTGACCCCCGCCGGCCGGAAGCGCTTCTCCGAGCTGGTGGCGGACACGGGGCCCCAGAACTACACCGACGACGGGTTCGGCGTGCACCTTGCCTTCTTCAGCCGCACCCCCGCCGAGGCGCGGATGCGAATTCTGGAAGGCAGGCGACGTCAGGTCGAGGAGCGCCGGGAAAGCCTCCGCGACGCCATCGGGCGGGCCACCGGCTCGCTCGACCGCTACACCCGCCAGCTCCATCAGCTCGGTCTCGAGTCGAGCGAACGGGAAGTGCGGTGGCTGAACGAGCTGATCGCCGCCGAACAATCATCAACAGCAACAGCACCCAAGAAAAACGAAGGAGAACCCGACCATGGGTGAGAACAGCACCGCGGTGCGCGTAGCCATTGTGGGCGTGGGTAACTGTGCCTCGTCCCTGGTCCAGGGCGTGCAGTACTACAAGGACGCCGACGAGAACTCCACCGTCCCCGGCCTGATGCACGTCAAGTTCGGCCAGTACCACGTCCGCGACGTCGACTTCGTCGCCGCCTTCGACGTCGACGCCAAGAAGGTCGGGTTCGACCTGTCCGAGGCGATCAACGCCAGCGAGAACAACACCATCAAGATCGCCGACGTCCCGCCGCTGAACGTCCCCGTCCTGCGCGGCCCGACGCTCGACGGCATCGGCAAGTACTACGCGCAGACCATCGAGGTCTCCGACGCCGAACCCGTCGACGTCGTCAAGGCCCTGAAGGACGCCAAGGTCGACGTCCTCGTGTCCTACCTGCCGGTGGGCTCGGAGGAGGCCGACAAGTTCTACGCACAGTGCGCCATCGACGCCGATGTCGCGTTCGTCAACGCGCTGCCCGTCTTCATCGCCTCCGACCCGGAGTGGGCCGAGAAGTTCCGCGCGGCCGGTGTCCCCATCGTCGGCGACGACATCAAGTCGCAGGTCGGTGCCACCATCACCCACCGCGTGATGGCGAAGCTGTTCGAGGACCGCGGCGTCGTGCTGGACCGCACCTACCAGCTCAACGTCGGCGGCAACATGGACTTCAAGAACATGCTCGAGCGTGAGCGCCTGGAGTCGAAGAAGGTCTCCAAGACGCAGGCCGTCACCTCGAACCTCAACGGCCCGCTGGCCGGCAAGGTCCACGACCGCAACGTCCACATCGGCCCCTCGGACTACGTCGAGTGGCTCGACGACCGCAAGTGGGCGTACGTCCGCCTCGAGGGTCGCGCGTTCGGTGACGCCCCGCTGAACCTGGAGTACAAGCTCGAGGTCTGGGACTCCCCGAACTCGGCCGGCATCATCATCGACGCCATCCGCGCCGCGAAGATCGCCAAGGACCGCGGCCTCGGTGGCCCGATCCTGCCGGCGTCGGCGTACCTGATGAAGTCCCCGCCGGTCCAGATGGCCGACGACAAGGCTCGCGCCGAGCTCGAGGCCTTCATCATCGAAGCCTGATCGCTTCCGAACATCGCTGTGGCGGTGGGAGAGTCCCCGGACTCACCCACCGCCACAGGCGTTTTCACGGGAAGTGTTTCCGAATAATCACTGGGCGGACGAACCGTCCGGTGCTATGGTGACTTTCGTGGGCACTCTGAATCACTAGATCGGGACGCCGCGTCGAGCATGCTCCGCGGCGGGTCCTGAGCGCGCATCCCCTCCGCCCGAATCGTTCGGGTCGATTGCGCGAGGGCACCTTTCCCCGATCGGCCCGGATCTCCTCCGGGCACAAGGAGTACGCCCATGCCCGTCTCACAACTCTCCCTTCGTGCCGCCTCGAAGCGCTACGGCGACCGCATCGTCCTCGACGATGTCGACCTGCCGATCGCGCCGGGCGAGAAGGTCGGCGTCGTCGGCGACAACGGTTCCGGCAAGTCCACCCTGCTGGCCCTCATCGCCGGTCGCACGCGCCCCGACAACGGGGACGTCCACGTCGTCACGCCGGGCGGCGTCGCCTACGCCGCTCAGTCGCTGGATCTACCCGACGGCGCGACGGTCCAGCACGCGATCGACCACGTCCTCCACGATCTGCGGGCGCTGGAGTCGCGGATCCGCGACACGGAGCGGCAGATGTCGCGCGCCGCGGCCGACGAACTGGGCACAGTACTCGACGAATACACCCGACTCACAAGCCTTTTCGAGAGTCGGGATGGCTACACCGTCGACGACCGGGTCGACGCCGGACTGCACGCGCTCGGGTTACCGGACCTCGATCGGTCGCGTCCGTTCGCGACGCTCTCGGGCGGGGAGCGTGCCCGGCTCGCGCTGGCGGCGAGCCTGGCGTCGAACGCCGAGCTGCTCCTGCTGGACGAGCCGACGAACGACCTCGACGACGAAGCCGTGGCGTGGCTCGAGGACCGTCTGCTCGCACACCGGGGCACCGTGGTGGCGGTGACGCACGATCGCGTGTTCCTCGACCGGTTGACACCGGTGATCCTCGAGGTCGCCGACCGAGGCGTGCGTCGCTACGGCGACGGCTACGACGGTTACCTCGCCGCGAAGGCCACGGAGCGACGTCGCCGACTGCGTGAGTACGAGGAGTGGCGGCTCGAACTCGACCGCAGCGCACACCTGGTCGACGCCAACGCGGCGAGGCTGGAGGCGATTCCCCGCAAGCAGGAGAAGGCGGGATTCGGTCACGGCGCGTTTCGGGCGCGCGGACGCGATCACGGGGCGATGGGGCGAATCCGCAACGCCAAGGAGAGGATCGATCGCCTCACCCGGAACCCGGTCGCGCCGCCGCCGGAACCGTTGCGGTTCACCCCTTCGCTGTCGGCGGCGACCGCGCGGGCGTCCGACGGGCCGCTCGTGCGTCTGCGGGACGTGCGGGTGGCGTCGCGGCCGGCGATCCCCGAGCTGGAGGTCCAGCTCGGCGGGCGTCTGCTGGTGACCGGCCGCAACGGCGCGGGAAAGACCACCCTGCTGAATGTCATTGCGGGCGTGGTCGTTCCAGATGCCGGGACGGTGTGCGCACCGGTGCGAGTCGGGTACCTACGGCAGACGGCAGGTGCGTGGCCGCTCGCGGCGACACTTCTGCAGGCATACACCAGCCGACGGCCGGTCGGTCCGGACGACGCGGCCACCGAACTGCTCTCGCTCGGGCTGTTTCGCCCCGAAGACCTGGACCGTCGAATCGTGGACCTGTCGTTCGGACAGCGCCGACGCCTCGACGTGGCGCTGCTGGCGACGTCGGGCGCCGACCTGCTGCTACTGGACGAGCCCACCAATCACCTGTCGCCGGCGCTGGTCGAGGAGCTCGAGGAGGCGCTCGACGCGTTCGCGGGTGCCGTCGTCCTGGTCACCCACGACCGTCGGATGCGGCAGCGCTTCCACGGTGATCACCTGGCGCTGTGATCACCACGTCGGGGCGACGCCGTTGCTGCGCAGCCACACCTGCGGATCGACCTGCCGACCGCTGGGATCCCAGACCTCGAAGTGCAGGTGCGGGCCCGTCGACTGGCCGCGGTTGCCGACCGTCGCGATCTGCTGTCCCGCCGCGACGCGCTGGCCGACGCTCACGACGTAGGTGTCGACGTGGCCGTACACGGTGATGGTGCCGTCGTCGTGCTGCACGCGCACCCACTGCCCGAACCCGGAGGCCGGACCGGCCGAGATCACGGAGCCGGCGGCGGCCGAGTAGATCGGCGTGCCGAGGCTTGCACCGATGTCGATGCCGTTGTGGTGGCTGCTCCCGCGCGGGCCGTATGGCGACGTCAGCACACCGGAAACCGGTTGGACCACAGTGGAACTCGAACCCAGGCGGTGGACCGATCCGGCAGCCTGAGCGGGTTGCGGCGCCGCGGTCGCGGTGGCGACGCCGAGCTGCGCCCCTCCGACGAGGAGGGCGCCGGCGATGGCCGCGACCGCCGCCGCCTTCAGGGGTCCTCGATGGGGGCCGGACTTCGACTGGATGGAATTGCGAACGAAACGGTGCGATGGCTGGTGGTGCTTGCCCACGGGTGTTACCTCAATTTGTGTCTTGCTCATCGGCCCCAGGGAGCGGCGCTCCCATGAGGGACCGTCACAAAAGAGTAACGAAACGATATCAATCCGTCGAGCGTTATCGAATTTTTATCTCACCCGGATATGAACCGACCGGTATTGCGCAAACGTACAGGTCAGGGCGCTTTCTGCGTGCGGGCCACCGGTCGGCGGTGGAATCGCGCTAGGCCATCTTCGAGACCACCGACAGCGGCAGCACCTTCATCGCCATCGACAGCGGCGCCCACGGCCACGTCGGGACGTACGCCTTGTTCGGCTCCTTCTCGATCGCGGCGGCCAGGGCCCGGCAGCCGGTCTCGGTGTCGACGATGAACGGCACCTTCTTCACCTTCTCGTTGATCTCCGACCGGATGAAGCCGGGGAAGATGGTGCTGACGCCGATGCCGGTCTTCGCCAGGTCGGCGCGCATGCCCTCGCCGAGCGCCGCGACACCCGCC
Source organism: Prescottella soli (assembly GCF_040024445.1). Taxonomy (NCBI): domain Bacteria; kingdom Bacillati; phylum Actinomycetota; class Actinomycetes; order Mycobacteriales; family Nocardiaceae; genus Rhodococcus; species Rhodococcus (subgen. Prescottella) soli. The sequence continues at coordinate 3,089,772 of NZ_CP157276.1, read as the reverse complement.
TTGGACGCCGCGTACGTCGTGAGGTTGCGCGGCATGCCGCGCACCGCGCTCACCGACGAGATCAGTACCACGTGGCCGGCGTTCCGCGGCCGGAACAGCTCGAGCGCCGCCTCGCTCTGTGCCAGCGCGCCGAGGAAGTTGGTGCGGGCGGTCTGGGCGTTGGCACGAAAGTAGCCCGTACCCAACGGCTGCCCCTTACCGAGGCCGGCGTTGACGATCACCCGGTCCAGGCCGCCCAGTTCCTCGTCGAACTCCCGGAACACGGTGAACACCTGCTCGTGGACGTCGACGTCGAGCCGCCGGATCACGACCGTGATGTTCGGGTGTGCTGCCAGGAGTTCGTCGCGCAGTTCCTCGAGCCGCTCGGTGCGCCGGGCGGCGAGTGCGAGATTGCTCCCCCGGGAGGCAAATTCGCGTGCCATGCCCCGTCCGAGGCCCGAACTCGCGCCCGTGATGAGAATGTTCCTGCGCGTGGTACGGCTGCTCACTACTTGCCCTCCGTGTCGATCAGTTCGTTGCAGCGCGTGTCCAGGTAGCCCACGGCGATCCAGAAGTGCTCGAACGCCGGATTGGTGGTCTGCCCGTGGTGGTAGCGGTAGTAGATCTGCTGCGCGATCACCGCGAGCCGGAACAAGCCGAACACCTCGTAGAAGCGCCAGTTGTCGACCGGCAGACCCGTTCGCTCGCCGTAGTATTCGACGATCTCGCGCCGGGTGAGCATGCCCGGCAGGTCCGACGGCTGACGCTTGGTGGCCAGCATCATCGGGTGGTCGTCGGCCTGCACCCAGTACGCCAGGCTCGACCCGAGATCCATCAGCGGGTCGCCGATCGTCGCCAGCTCCCAGTCCAGGACAGCCCGCGGCCGCAGGTCGTCGCCGAGCACGACGTTGTCGAGCCGGAAGTCGCCGTGGATCACCCGCGAGGCGACGTCGGCCGGCTGGTTGTCGGCGAGCCACCTCGTCACCCGGGCGAAGTCGGGGACGTTGTCGGTGCGGGCGGCGGCGTAGCGCTTGGTCCAGCCCGCGACCTGGCGGGCGACATAGCCGGTGCCGCGGCCGAACTCGTCGAGCCCCGACGACGCCGGGTCGACGCCGTGCAGTTCGATCAACAGGTCGATCACACGCAGGCACAGCTCCCGCGTGTTCTCCGGGGTCAGCCCCAGTTCGGCCGGGGGAGCGGACCGCAGAATGGTGCCCTCGACGCGTTCCATGACGTAGAAGTCGCTGCCCAGCACCGACGGATCGGTGCACAACCCCACCATCGCCGGCACGTGTGGGTACACCGGCGCGAGCAGGGACTGGATGCGGTACTCGCGGACCATGTCGTGCCCGGACGACGGCTTGGCCCCCGCCGGGGGTCGACGCAGCACCAGGTCGCGGTCCGGGTAGCGCAGCAGATACGTCAGGTTCGACGCGCCGCCGGCGAACTGGCGCACCTCGGGAACACCGCCGAAATCCCCGGAGGCGTTGTGCTGCAACCACCGCGCGACGGCGTCGACGTCGAAGGCGTCCTCGTCGCGGACGGTTCGCGCGTTGTCGGGCAGCTGGGCGGTCACAGGTACTTGCCCAACTCGAAGCGGGCCACCAGGCCCTGGTGCACCTCGTCCGGTCCGTCCGCGAGCCGCAGCGCCCGCGCCGCCGTCCACGCACCGGCGAGCGGGAAGTCGTCGGACAGCCCACCGCCGCCGTGGATCTGGATCGCGAAGTCGATCACCTGCTGCGCCACCCGCGGCGCGGCGACCTTGATCTCCGACACCGCCGACCGCGCACCCGCGATGCCCGCGGTGTCGAGGAGCCACGCGGTGTTGAGCACCAACAGCCGCAACTGGTTGATGGCGATGCGGGCGTCGGCGACGCGTTCACGGTTGCCGCCCAGGTTGATCAGCGGCTTGCCGAAAGCGACGCGCTCGGTGCCGCGGCGGATCGCGAGCTCGAGCGCCGCCTCCGCGAGGCCGACCAGGCGCATGCAGTGGTGCACGCGCCCCGGCCCGAGTCGACCCTGCGCGATCTCGAATCCCCTTCCGGGACCGGCGATAATCGCGCCGAGCGGCAGCCGCACGTTCGTGAACGACACCTCGCCGTGCCCGCCGGGCTCGTCGTAGAAGCCCATGGTCGAGAGCATTCGCTCGACCTTCACACCGGGGGTGTCGATCGGTACCAGCACCATCGAATGCCGCTGGTACTTGGGCGCTTCCGGATCGGTGAGGCCCATCAAGATGAGAATCTTGCAGTCCGGGCTACCGATGCCGGTGCTCCACCACTTGCGCCCGTTCAGCACCACCTCGTCACCGTCGACGACGGCCGTCGCGGCCATGTTGGTGGCGTCGGACGACGCGACGTCGGGTTCGGTCATGCAGAACGCGGAACGGATCTCGCCGTCCAGCAACGGCTTCAGCCACCGCTCCTTCTGCTCCGCACTGCCGTAGTGGTAGAGCACCTCCATGTTGCCGGTGTCGGGGGCGTCGCAGTTGAACACGGCGGAGACGAAGGGGGAGCGGCCCATCTCCTCGGCGAGCGGGGCGTAGTCGACGTTGCTCAGGCCGGCGCCGAGTTCGGTGTCCGGCAGGAAGAGGTTCCACAGGCCCCGCGCGCGGGCCTCGGCCTGCAGCGCGCGGAACTCGTCGGACACCTGCCACATCGCCGCGCCGGAGACGTCGGCGCGCTGCGCGAACGGCGCCACCCGCTCGGCCCGCAGGCGCGCCTCGACCGGGGCGACCTCGGTCGCGATGAACTCTCGCAACCGGTCGAGGTACTCCTTCGACCGGGCGCTCTGGGCGAAATCCATGCCAGCCTCCGTGACGTCGCGACTAACTGAGCATTGCTCAGTTAACCTAAACGTAGACTTGCCCCGCAATCAAGATCCTGGACGGTGTCATCTCGTGTCGACCGAAACCGCAGCCCCCGGGCCGGCCACCGCGCGGCGGCGGCTGCCCCCGGAGGAGCGCAAGCGGCAACTCGTCGCGATCGGCCTGCAGGAGTTGGCGACGCGCCCCATCCATGCGCTGTCGATCGACCACGTGGCCGAGAAGGCCGGCATCTCCCGCGGACTGCTGTTCCGGTACTTCCCGACCAAGCAGGACTACTACGTCGCGGTCGTGGGCGCGGCCGCGCGGCGCCTGCTGCGTGCCGCCGTGCCGGACGCGGCCGACCCAACCGCCGACCAACTGCGGGCGATCGTGCACGCGTTCGTCTCGTTCATCGACCGGCACGGCGCGAACTACCAGTCGTTCTTCCACGGCGGTTTCGGCGCCGACCCGCAGATCCGGGAGATCCGCGAACACATGAAGAACACCATGGTCCACCGGACCCTCGAGGCCACCGGCACCGAACCGACCCCCGCGACCCGGATGCTGCTGCGCGGCTGGTGGTCGATGGTCGAGAGCCTCGCCATCGACCGGACCACCGAGCCGACCTTCACCGTCGACGACGTCGTCGACCGCGCGATCGCGGCGCTGCCGATTCCGCACGGCCGCTAGGCCTGTCCGACAGATCGGGCGGCGGCGCGGCGGGACAGGCTCTAATGTCCTCGCCTGTGACCGAATCCTCCCCGCATCTCCGAGGGACAGCCGAGGCCTGCGACGCCGTGGCCGTTCGTTACGCCGAACTCGCCCGCAACGAGCTCGATACGCTGCCGCTGGACCGCGCGGCGCTCGCCGCGTTCGCCGAACTCGCACGGGCCACCGGCTCGGGACCCGTCGCCGAACTGGGCTGCGGCCCCGGACGTGTGACCGCGCACCTGCGGGACCTGGAACTGGAGGTCTTCGGCGTCGACCCCCGGTGATGGTCGGTCTCGCCCGCGAGACCTACCGCGACCTGCGGTTCGAGGTCGGATCCATGGATGCGCTGGATCTCGCCGACGGGACGTTGGGCGGCATCGTGGCCTGGTATTCGATCGTCCACGCCCCACCCCAGGACATGCCCTCGTATTTCGCCGAGTTCCGGCGGGTACTCACGCCCGGCGGCCACCTCCTGCTCGCGTTCTTCGAGTCGGAGGGCGCGCCGGTCACGACATTCGACCACCAGGTGACGACGGCCTACCGGTGGCCGATCGACGACCTCGCGGGGCTGGCCGTCGAAGCCGGATTCATCGAGGTCGGCCGGATGCTGCGGGCGCCGCGTGCGGCGGAACGGTACCGCCGCGGCCACCTGCTGATGCGCAGCGGCAGCCGACTCCCGTGATCAGCGCACGACCAGATCGGTGTCGGTGGCGCTCAGGCTGATCGGAGCAATCCGCTTGTCGCGCATCCAGTCCCGCGCGAAAGCCTCGAGCGCCGGATTGCCGCCGCGGGAGTCGAACGCCGACTGCGGGATCTCGATCGCACCCACGAGATGCCGTGGCTGCGAATCCAGTCCGGCTCCCCGCGGGGCGAACCGCAGACCGTCCGCGGTGTGCACGACCACCGGGATCCGCGTCCCGTCCGGCGCCGTCACCGTGGCCGCGCGCGTGGTCGCGACGGGATCGAAGTGATCGATCGACAGGCGGTACCCGGACGGACCGGCGTGCAGCCCCACCTGGTCGAGCAGCCGCGGATCGAGGATCGAGTACGGCAGCACGCTGTCCACCAGCACCTGACCGTCCACCCACGCGTCCCGCGACGGCAGGGTGGTGGACAGGTTCCACGGCGCCGGTGGCGCCAGCGTGTCGGCGGAACGGTCCCGCGGCGAGTTCTCGAGCGGCGTCCCGGGTAGGTCGGCCCGGGTCGCGGTGAACTCCCACGCCGGCGCGTTCAGCTGCTTGTGCCAGAAGCCGGTGACGCCGTCCCGACGGCCGGCGACCCTGAGTTCGCGTGCGTCCGGACCGATTCCGGTGGAATGGACGCTGATCGCCGACGTGATGTCGCCGGGGATCTTGGGCTGGCGCTTCCAATCCTGCGCCGGCAACTGGATCGCGGCGTATCCCTTGAACCACGACTCGAACGCCGAGTTCGGTGCGGTCGGCTTGCCGGACTGGTCGTCCCAGTTGTAGCGGAAGAAGATCGAGTCCGATCCCGACGCGTCGGGATCGAAGTTCCGCGTGTACATGTCGCCGTATTTGTTCACCACGAACGTCGTAGACGCAGACGACGACAACGCGACCGACCGGAACCGGCCACCGAGCGGACCACCGATCTCGTAGCTGTCGTCGATGGGCAGCCACGGGTCGGCGTACGTGATGCGGCTGCCGTCGCCGGTGAGCGACGGCACCATCGTCATCTTCGCCAGGCCGTAGTAGTGCAGGCGGCCTGCGACGTCCGCGTACGTCTGGTTGTCCCACGGCGACGCGACGCTCAGCGCCCACTGCCCGGGCGCGCCGCCGAGCAGCTGCTTGCCGCCGCCGGTCCAGATCGGGGCACCGAATGCGGACGTCCAGTTCCACGTGAGCGGGGTCTGCGACGCGTTGTCCATCGTGTAGATCCAACCGTCGGCGTCGATTGCAGCCAGCTCGTCGTCGTCGGCGGAGATGCCGACCAGCCTGCCCCGCAGGCACTCCGGCAGCGGCGCGTATCGCCAGGGCTCCGTGTTGCCGCCGGTCCACGATCGCGGCCGGGTCAGCAGCGCGCCGTCGACCAGGGAGAAGTCCCAGAACTTGTTGAACTGCGTTGTCTGCGTGCGCAACTCGACCGACGACGGAGCGTTGTTGCCCACGAACACAGGAAGGTTGACGAGACCGTCGCGCGCGCCCATCGAGGGCAGGCCCGGGGGCAACTGCGCGGTGCCGAACGGTACACACGACGCCGGTCCGCTCGATGCGGGCTCCGCAACGGCGACGGGCGCCGTCGTCACCAACCCGGCGACCACCGCAGCGCACGCGAGGGGCGCACGGAGACGAAGACGGGACGGGAAACGCGTATGGCGGGCACGATCACTCACGCTCTCGGATATATCAGCCGACCGACCGTTTGTTACATTTCAACACCCGTGTGTGACGCACACCATTCGCGAACTCGTAACCTCGCCAGGTCAGCGCACCACCAGGTCGTGGTCCGTGGCACTCAGGGTAATCGGGGCAATCCGCTTGTCGCGCATCCAATCCCGCACGAAAGCGTCCAGCACCGGATCGCCGCCGCGGGAGTCGAACGCCGACTGCGGGATCTCGATCGCACCCACGAGATGCCGTGGCTGCGAATCCAGTCCGGCACCCCGCGGCGCGAACCGCAGACCGTCCGCGGTGTGCACGACCACCGGGATCCGCGTCCCGTCCGGCGCCGTCACCGTGGCCTCACGCGTCGTCGCGACGGGATCGAAGTGATCGATCGAGAGCCGGTACCCGGACGGACCGGCCTGCAGCCCAGCCTGATCGAGCAGACGCGGATCGATCAGCGAATACGGCAGACCCACGTCGATGAGGAACTGCCCGTCGACGAGCGTGTCGCGAGCGGGGAGCGACGCGGACAGGTTCCACGGCGCCGGTGGCGCCAGCGTCTCGGCGGAACGGTCCCGCGGCGAGTTCTCGAGCGGCGTGCCCGGCAGGTCGGCCCCGGTCGCGGTGAATTCCCACGTCGGCGCGTTCAGGTCCTTGTGCCAGAAGCCCGTCGAGCCGTCGTTCCTCCCCGCGACCCGCAGCTCCCGGGCCCCGGGTCCGACCCCGGTCGAGTGCACGCTGATCGCCGAGGTGATCTCTCCGGGGATCTTGGGCTGACGCACCCAGTCCTGCGCCGGCAGCCGGATCGCCGCGTAGTCCCGATCCAGGTACTCCGCGAACAGGTTCGGGGCGGTCGGCTTGCCGTCCTGGCCGTCCCAGCTGTAGCGGAAGAACACCGAATCCGAACCGGCGGCATCGAAATCGAAGCTGCGCGTGAACATGTCGCCGTACTCGTTCGTCACGAACGTGGTCGACCCCGCCGACGACAACGCGACCGACCGGAACCGCCCACCGAGCGGTCCACCGATCTCGTAGCTGTCGTCGTTCGGCAGCCACGGGTCAGCGTACGTGATCCGGCTGCCGTCCCCGGTGAGCGACGGCACCATCGTCATCTTGCCCAGCCCCACATGGTGGATGCGGCCGTCGGCGTCGACGTAGGTCTGGTTGTCCCAGGGAGACGAGACGCTGAGCGCCCAGGTGCCCGACGCCTGCCCGGCGACGCGTTGCCCCTCCCCGAACCACAGCGGTGCCCCGAACGCCGACGTCCAGTTCCACAGCAGCGGCGCGTGGGCCACGTTGTCCATCGTGTAGATCCAGCCGTCCGCGTCGACGGCGATCAGTTCGTCGTCGTCCACCGAGATGCCCACCAGGCGGTTGCGCAGGCACTCGGGCAGCGGTGCGTACCGCCACGGCTCGGTGTTCGCACCGGTCGACGCCCGCGGCCGGGCGAGTAGTGCGCCGTCGACCAGGGAGAAGTCCCAGAACCCGTTGAACTGGGTTGTCTGCGTGCGTAGCTCGACCGACGCGGGCGCGTCGGCGCCGGTGAACACGGGCAGCATCTCCAGCCCGTCCCGCGCCCCGGTCGCCGGCGTGCCGGGCGGAAGCTGCGCGGTGCCGAACGGGACACAGGACGCCGGCCCCGTCGCCGGGTCGGCGCCGGCGACCGGCGCGGAGACCAGGAGCCCGGTCACCGCGGCGGCGGCCGCCAGCGGCGCGCGCAGACGGGATACGGACGACGTACGACGACGCGCAGATTCGGACACGACCACGAGTAGACCCTCCGTTCATTGAAACTTCAATCAGAGATAGGCCACGTGCGGCGTGGAACTTGACCCATGTCACTACCGCGGGTCGCCCGCCGGATCACCCCGGCAGGGTGATCTTGACGCCCGGCAGGATCTCGATGACACGACCCGGCGGCGGGGCCGGCAGCTGCGGCATCGGCGGCAACTGAGGCAGCGCCGGCGGGCTCGCCGCGCCCGGGGCGGGGGTGGGCGTCGCCGTACCCGAGCCGACACCCGTGTAGGCAGGAACACCGGCCTGGCCGCCGATCGGAGCCGGCCACGGGAACTTCTCGACCGGGGCGTCCTCGAGCGCACCGTCCATCGTCTTCTTCCAGATGTCCGCCGGCAGACCCGAGCCGTACACCAGCCCGCCCCAGCTGTTCTCGATCGCCTTCGCGTCGGCCGTGCCGACCCACACCGCGGTGGACAGCTGCGGCGTGTAGCCGACCATCCACGCGTCCTTGTTCTTTCCGGTGTCGCCGAGCTGCGCGGTGCCGGTCTTCGTCGCCGACGGGCGACCGCCGGCCAGCCCGTGTCCGCGCGAGTACGCCGCGATCGGCAGCATCGCCTGGGTGGTGTTGTCGGCGACCGCGGCGTCGAGCCTGCGCTCGCCCTCCGACGCCGGACGGTCGAGCAGCACCACGCCGTCCGCCGTCACCACCTTCTGCACGAAGTACGGCTGGTGGTAGATGCCCGACGCCGCGAGCGTCGCGTACGCCGACGCCATGTCGATGGGCCGGGACAGATACTGGCCCAACACGATTCCGTTCTCCGGCGACTCACCTTCCTGCGTGAGCGTCGGGTACTGCCAGCCGGGGACCGTCTCGGGGATGCCGGCCTGGTGGGCGGCGTCCGCGATCTTCTGGGCGCCGTCGTCCATCCCCAGCGTCAGCCGGTAGAAGCTCGTGTTGAGGGAGCGCTTGAGCGCCTCGGCGATGGTGCACTTGCCGCACGACTCGCCCTCGACGTTGTTGATCGTCACCCCGTAGACGGAGAGCGGGGAGCTGTCGTACGTCTGGGACAGCGGAATGTCCTGCTGCAGTGCCGCAACCAGGCCGAACACCTTGAACGACGATCCCGTCTGCAGGCCGGCCTGCGCGAAGTCGAAGCCCTTGCCGTCCGCGCCGCCGTAGTAGGCCCGCACCGCACCCGACTTCGGATCGATCGACACCACGGCGGTCCGCAGATTCTCCGGTTCACCCTCGAAGGTGTCGGCGACGGCGTCGATCGCGGCCTGCTGTGCCCTCGGATCGATGGTCGTGGTGATCTGGAGGCCCTCGGTGTTGAGGTCCTGCTCGCTCACCCCGGCAGCCGCGAGCTCGCGCAGCACCTGCGCGCGGATGAGCCCCTCCGGCCCCGGCGCCTCGCCCGAATCCGCCGCCGGGGCGGCCGGCAGCGCGGACGGGAACTCGATGGACTGGCGTTCGGCCGACGAGAGCGCCGACATCGACACCATGCCGTCGAGCACGTAGTTCCAGCGCGCCTTCAGCGCCTCGGGGTTCGTGACGGGGTCGAGGCTGGACGGGCTCTGGATCACCGCGGCGAGCACCGCCGCCTCGCTCACCGTCAGGTCCGCGAGCTGCTTCCCGAAGTACGCGTTGGACGCGGCGGCGATGCCGTACGCACCGCGACCGAAGTAGATCGTGTTGAGGTACGCGGCCAGGATCTCGTCCTTGGACCACTCGCGGGCCATCTTCGACGAGATGACCAGCTCCTTCATCTTGCGGCTCACCGACCGCTCGGATCCGACCAGCGTGTTCTTGACGTACTGCTGGGTGATCGTGGAGCCACCGCCGGCGCTGTCGCGACCGAGGACGTTGTCGCGCGCGGCCCGCGCGAACCCGGAGATCGAGAAGCCGGGGTTGGTGTAGAAGTCGCGGTCCTCGGCGGACAGCACGGCGTTACGCACCGGCAGCGGGATCTGGTCGATCGAGACCTCGGTCCGGTTGCCCTCCGGCGGCACGATCCGGGCGATCTCGGTGCTCCCGTCGGCCGCGAGGATCGTCGACACCTGGTTGGTCTTCATGTCGCCCGGGCGCGGCACGTCTGCGTCCTTGTACGCGACACCGAAGGCGACGAGCGGCGTGACGATGAGCAGGACCAGCACACACAGGCTCACCCACAGCGCGATCCGGCGGCCCTTGCGGCGAGGTTTCCGGCGTTTGGCCTTCGGGTCCGGCGCAGTCTTGCGCTTGGCGGCGCCGCCGGTGTTGGTTGAATTCACAATCGAACTTCCGTCCCAATCAGTACACTCGTCCGAATTTTCGCACTGCCCAGTGCGCTCGGGCCGCATTTGCCGCGACACGCAGTGACCCCCGCAAACCTCCCGAACAGGTTGACATCGGGCGGCGACCAGTGCAACCTCTATTTCACTATTGTTGTAGTGAAATGGAGATTCGATGGTGGAGTTCCACATCAACCGTCGATCCGGGATCCCCGCGTACGTCCAGCTGGTGCTCCAGGTGAAGCAGGCCCTGCGGCTGGGCGACCTGAAACCGGGCGACCGACTTCCGACCGCGAAGGACGTGGTCGCCGCCGTGACGATCAACCCCAACACCGTGCTCAAGGCCTACCGGGAACTCGAGAACGAGGGACTCGTCGAAGCCCGGCCCGGGCTGGGCACGTTCGTGACCCAGTCGCTGCTCAAGCCCGGCATGGCCGAACGGCAGGCGCTGCAGGCGGAGCTGGCGACGTGGGCACGTCAGGCCGCGGCCGCGGGGCTCGAGCGGTCGGACCTCGAGGCCCTGGTGACGGCGGCATTGGACAGCGAATTCGGCGAGGACACAGGAGAGTTCACATGAGCGAGGCAGGCAGCGCGCTGACGGTGCGCGACGTACACAAGAAGTTCCGCCGAACGGAAGCACTGCGGGGCTGCTCATTCGACGTCGAGCGCGGCAGCATCACCGCGCTCGTCGGCGCCAACGGGGCCGGCAAGTCCACACTCATGTCGATCGCCGTCGGCCTGCTCGAGCCCGACGCCGGAGAGGTGACGGTGCTGGGACGCAGCCCCGGCCGAAACGGGATCGTGCCCGGACTCGCCTACGTCGCGCAGCACAAGCCGCTGTACCGCGGGTTCACGGTCGCCGACACCCTCCTGTTCGGCGAGAAGTCGAACACCCAGTGGGACAACGACTATGCGACCTCACTGGTGACCGAGGCCGGGATCCCGCTGTCGGCACGCGTGAAGACGCTGTCGCCCGGACACCGCACCCGCATCGCGCTGGCACTGGCACTGGGCCGCCGCCCCGATGTGCTCCTGCTCGACGAGCCACTGGCCGAACTCGACCCGCTGGCACGACGATCCGTCGTCCGCACGCTCATGGAAGACGCCGCCGAGCGCGGCACCACCATCGTGCTGTCGTCCCACGTCCTGTCGGAGGTGGCCGAGATCGCCGACCGGCTGGTGATCCTCGGAGCCGGCCAGGCCCGGCTCACCGGGGCGCTCGACGACCTCCTCGACGGGCACTACCTCCTGACCGGCACATCCGACCCGTCCGACGTCATCGGCACCGGCGCGGTCGTCGAGTCGAGAGGACGCACCCACCTCGTGCGCGGTCCGCGCCCCACGGCCGGCAACGGCTGGCGCGTGGCGCCCCCGAACCTCGACGACATCGTCCTGGCCTACCTCACCACCATCAACGAAGAGGCAGCATGATCTGGGTTACCTGGCGGCAGCATCGGACGACGATCCTGGCCGCGGTCGGCGCGATCCTGGCACTGACAGTCGTGGCACTCGTCTGCGGACTGATTGTCCGGGCATCCGAGAACCCAGCGGCATTCGGCAACATGTTCCGGTGCACAACGGCCGATGACTCGCGCACCTGCTGGGCCGCGTCGACGCTCACCACGATCAGCCTCGTCACGGTGACGTTGCCAGTACTACTCGGTGTGCTCGTCGGAGTCACCGCGTTCTCCCGCGACATCGAGCGCGGAAGCCATGTCCTGGGACTGACCCAAGATGTCAGCCGCACGCGCTGGTATTGGATGCGGGTGCTGGTCGTCTTCGGTCCCGTCACCGGCGCAATGGCGCTCCTCGGGTCGGCCCTCGAATGGTCCTTCACCCCATCGGAGTCGTCGAACCTCGCGTTCGGCACAGGCCGGTTCACCGGCGGTCACTCCCAGTTGACCTTCCCCTTGTTCCAGTCCTCAGGACTCGTCGCGGGGGCGTACACACTGCTGGCGCTGATCCTCGGCAGCTGCGTCGCACTGCTGCTCCGCAACACGCTCGGGGCAATGTCGGTGACGGTGATCGCGATGGCGGCGGTGCTCGTCGGATTCCAGGCCGGGGCCCGACCGCACTATGCGGAGGCGACCGTCGACAGCCATGCGCTGGACTCGCGCACCGGACGCTACGTGTCGTACGAGCCCTCCAACGACGGCTTCGCGTCGTGGATTCTGAGCTCGGGTCTCGTCGATGTCGGCGGTCGGCCCGTCCGGATCGACTACGACACGTGCGATCTGTCCTACTGGTCCTCCGAGGAGAACGAACGGCCCGACGAGACTCTCGCCGCCTACAACGCCCGGATGGACGCAGTCTGGGCTGCGCAGGAGCGACAGTACACCGACTGCCTCCGCGAACACGGCGCCGACCACTACGAGGTCCGCTACCACTCCGACAGCCTCTTCCGCCGCTTCCAGCTGACGGAAGCCGCACTGGCCCTCGCACTCTCAGCCCTGCTGCTGATCCCCTCGATGTGGGCGCTGCGCAGACTGCGCCCCTGACGCACCGCCCGATCGCCAAACAAACGCTCGACGCCGGATACCGGCGTCGAGCGTTTTCTTGTACGGCGCGTGGCAATTCCGACAAATCGCTCGAATACGACCACTTGTGGCACTCAGGCGCTCAATAGCGCTGACGGCGAGGCGAATTCGTTAGGTAGAGCACCGATCTGATCGCGGCCACGAATTGTCCCACTGAACGGGCATGTGACTGGCGTCACTGTTTGGACGCCAGTGTGATGTGAGGGCACCGTCAGCCGGCCGAGGGTGCCACGGTGGGCGTGGTCGCACGTCCATCTGCTCCAGAGACTCCCCCCTGCCCGAAAACACTTGGGCCTGTTTCTTATTGGCATCTGAAAGGATTCCACGGATGGTCACCACCCACTCAGACGGCGAGATGTCGCCGCCCGTCGCCCCGACGGTTGCCACCCGAGAGGGGGGTTGGACGCCCCGACTCGTCCTCTCCCTGGCCTCGCTCGTGCTGCTACTCGAAGTGCTCTCCGTCAGCTACCAGATGGTTTCGACCGCCCTGCCGGAGATCGCAGGGCACTACCAGACCACCCAGGGTGCCTGGATGCTGACGGCGTTCCTGCTGGTGGGCGCGGTGGCCGCGCCTCTCCTCGGCAAGTTGGCCGACATGCACGGCAAGCGCCTGATGCTGCTGGCCTGCGTCGCAGTGTCCATCGTCGGCTCGTTCGTCTCCGCGATCGCACCGAGCTACGGCGTCATGATCGCCGGCCGTGCGATGGCCGGCCTCATGGTTCCGACGCTGTTCCTCAGCTACTCGCTCATCCGTGACGTCTTCCCGGCGAAGTCGGTGGCACTCGCTGTCAGCATCGCGACCAGCGGCATGGGCCTCATCGCGGTTCCCGCACCGTTCCTGACGGGCTGGCTGCTCGACAACTGGGGCTTCCGCAGCATCTTCTGGTTCTTCGTGATCTGCCTGGTCGTCATCGGCGCTCTCATCATCCTCTCGACCGACGAATCCAATCTGCGGACGCCGGCTCGCCTCGACTTCGTCGGCGCACTACTCCTCGGCGCCGGTGTCGCCGGCGTGCTCGTCGCCGTCAGCTTCGGCCCGACATGGGGCTGGAAGGCCGGCTCGACCCTGGCCTTCCTGATCGGCGGCCTGGTCCTGCTGGCAGCGTGGATCGTGTCTGCGCGGATGCTGCGTGATCCCCTCATCGACCTCGACGTCCTCAGCCGCCGTCCCATCCTGCTGACCACGCTCGGCGCGGGCCTGGTCTACGGCTGTAGCGCCATCTTCACGATCCTGCTCCCGATGATGGTGATGACCCCGGAGGTCCTGGGCCTCGGCTACGGATTCGGTGTCGACGCAGAAGGTTTCGCAATGTTCAACGCCCCGATCGGCCTGATGGTGGTCATCGGTGGCCTCATCGTCGGCATGCTGGTCGGACGCAACGTCCGCCCGCGGCCGCTGATGATCATCGGCCTGGTGCTCATGGCTGTCGCCTTCGCGCTCGTCTCGAACATCCACGACTCCAAGCCGACGCTGATCCTGTTCGCCGGCATCTTCGGCCTCGGTATGGGCATGGGCTACGCGGCCATCCCGAACCTGCTCATCGAGGCCGTCCCGCCGCAGCTTCAGGCCAGCACCGCGTCAGTCGTCGCGCTGTCCCAGTCGATCTTCCCCGCGATCCTGCCGGTCATCGTCTTCACCGTGATGAACAACTCGCACATCGCGCCGATCCCGCCGGAGATGACGGGCGGCTACACGTTCTACCTCGAGTCGGGCTTCCAAGTGGCGTTCATGATCGGTGCGGTCGTCGCGGTCATCGGTGCCGTCGTCGCCCTGCTGCTGCCCCGCCGCATCGAGCAGGTGCAGGTTCCGGGCGACGCAGGCAGCGCAGCCGACACCGTGTTCGTCGGTGGCCACTGATCGCCCTGCTGTCTTCCGAGTTATCCACTCGGCGAATCGAACTCAGCCCGGGAGCGGAATAGTCACCCCGGGGAGGATCTGAATCCCCGGCGCCGGCGCGGGCGCCGGTGCCGGTGCCGGTGCCGGGGGTCGGGGAGCGGGAGCAGGCGCCTGCGGAGCGGGGACAGGCGCCTGCTGCTGTTGTGGCACAGGAGCATTCCACTGCTGTTGCGGTGGAATGCTCTGCTGTTGGGGGACCGGCGCCTCCTGCACCGGTGCCTGTGTCCGTGCCGGGGGAGCGGACCACTCCGGCTCCTCCTCAGACGTCTGCGTGGACCGCTGCCGGGTCGGCGCCTGCTCGGTGTAGCCCTGTTCGGTGGTGCCGACCGCGGAGTTTCCGGCCGAGGAGGAGCCGGTCGAGGGGGTACCCGTCGACGGCGCCCCGGACTGCTGGGGCGACGCGAACTGCTCGTTGGCGGTGCCCGCCAGTGCGCCGTCCATCGTCTCCTTCCAGATGTCCGAGGGGAGACCGGAGCCGTATATCGCTCCGCCCCCGCTGGTCTCGATGGCCTTGCCCTCCGCGGTCCCCACCCACACCGCGGTGGACAGCGACGGCGTGAACCCGACCATCCACGCGTCCTTGTTCTCGCCGGTGTCACCCAGCTGCGCGGTGCCGGTCTTCGCGGCGGACGCCCGGCCGCCCGCGAGATTGTGGTTCCGCGAATAGCCGGCGATGGGCACCATCGCCTGCGTGACGGTGTCCGCGATGGCCGGATCGATCCGCTGTTCGCCGTCGGACGGTTGGCGGTCGAGCAGGACCCGGCCGTCCGCGTCGACCACCTTCTGGACGAAGTACGGCGGGTGGAACTTCCCCGACGCCGCGAGCGTCCCGTACGCCGACGCCATGTCGATGGGCCGGGTCTGGTACTGACCCAACACGATTCCCGTCTCCGGGGGACCACCGAGCTGGGTGAGGCTCTCGTGGTCGACTCCCGGGATCTGCTTGGGGATGCCGGCCTGGTGGGCGGCGTCGGCGATCTTCTGCGCGCCGTCCTCCATCGACAGCGTCAGCCGGTAGTAGCTGGTGTTGAGCGACCGCTTCAGGGCCTCCGCGAGGCTGCACGTCCCGCAGGTGTCGCCCTCCACGTTCTTGATGGTCAGGTCGCCGACCGTCAGCGGCGCGCTGCTGAACTGGGTGGTCAACGGCACCTTGTCCTCGAGGGCCGCGACCGCGGCGAAAACCTTGAACGACGAGCCCGTCTGCAGCCCGGCCTGCGCGAAGTCGAAGCCCGCACCCTCCGCGCCGCCGTAGTACGCCCGCACCGCCCCCGACCGGGGGTCGATCGACACGACCGCCGCCCGCAGCTGGTCGGGCTGCTTGGCCAGGGTCCGGTCCACCGCGTCCACCGCGGCCTGCTGCGCCTTCGCGTCGATCGTCGTGGTGATCTGCAGCCCGCCGGTGTCGAGGTCGCGCTGGCTGATCCCGGCCGCCTGCAGTTCCTGAGCCACCTGCGTCCGGATCAGCCCCTCAGGTCCCGGCGCGACGTCGGACGGCGGCGCCGGCAGCACCTCCGGGAACTGGGTGTTCGCACGCTCGGCGGCGGCGAGCACCCCCATGTCGACCATCCCGTCGAGCACGTAGTTCCACCGCGCCCTGAGCCCGTCCGGGTCGGTGGCGGGATCGAGCGCGGACGGACTCTGGATCACCGAGGCCAGCACCGCGCCCTCCGCGAGCGTCAACTGGTCGACCGGCTTGCCGAAGAACGCGTGGGACGCCTCCCCGATGCCGTACGCGTTGCGTCCGAAATAGATCGTGTTGAGGTAGGCCTCCAGGATCTCGTCCTTGGACCACTGGCGCGCCATCTTCGCCGACACCACGAGTTCGCGGGCCTTGCGGATCACGTTCCGGTCGGTGCCGACCAGCGCGTTCTTCACGTACTGCTGCGTGATCGTCGAACCGCCGCCGGCGCTCGCGCGCCCCAGCACGTTGTCGCGCCCGGCCCGCAGGAACCCGGAGATCGAGTACCCGGGATTGGAGTAGAAGTCGCGGTCCTCCGCCGAGAGCACCGCATTGCGGACGTACCCGGGGACCTTCTCGAGCGGCACCTCGCTGCGGTTGCCCTCCGGTGGCACCACCTTCGCGACCACCGTCGAACCGTCGGACGCCAGGATCGTGGCCACCTGGTTGGGACGCATCTGCCCCGGGCTCGGGACATCGGCCAGTAGATACGCGGCAACCAGCAGGACCAGCGGCGCGATCACGATCAGTGCGACGATCCGCAGGGCGGTGCGGCGGCGGGATCGGTGGCCACGCCGGGGCCGTCGGGGTTTATCGGGCTTCGTGCTGCTCGTGGGATTCACGCGCGTGAGCTTCCGGTCCGCAGGCGGCGACTCAACCGGTCCCCAACCGGGGTCAGTCGAATCCGGTCGTCCCTCGATCGTTGCACTTCGACGCGTGGACGGCACGCCAATCACCGGAGGAGCGAGGACGGACGCGACATACCCGACGCGCTGCCATCACGTTTTGCGCACTTATCGCTGCCCCGAGGGCCCGTTCAGCACCGATAAGTGCGCAAAACGCGGGAAGGGGGAGTGCCGGGGTCAGCTCCGACGATGCAGCACGATCGCGCCGCCGAGCAGGACGACGCACGCCAGCAGCACCAGCGACGCCGTCACCGACGGCTCGCCGCGCACGATCGGGACGACCGCCGCGACGAACGACATGAAGGTGAAGAAACCGAGGATGCCGATGAGCATCTCGAGGGACTGGCGTCCCCGTGACGGCCTGCCGGAGGGCATGTCAGCTCTTCACGCCGCCCGCGGTGAGACCGGAGACGATGCGGCGCTGGAACACGAGCACCATGATCACCAGCGGGATCGTCACGATCGTGCCGGCGGCCATGATCGCCGCGTACGGCTGCTCCCACGCGTTGGCACCCGCGAACCGGGCGATCGCCACCGTGACCGGTTCGGTCTTCTCCGTCGACAGCAGGCTCGCGAGCATGAACTCGTTCCACGTCGCGATGAACGCGAGGATCGCCGTGGTGAACAGCGCCGGCGCGGCCAACGGCAGGATCACCAGGCGGAACGCCTGGAAGCGGCTCGCGCCGTCGATCCGGGCGGCCTCCTCGAGTTCCCACGGCAGGTCCGCGAGGAACGACGTGAGCGTGTAGATCGTCAGCGGCAGCACGAACGAGATGTTCGGGATGATCAGCGCCTGGTACTGGCCGATCCAGCCGAAGTCGCCGAAGAGCTGGTACAGCGGCGTCATCAGCGCGACGGTCGGGAACATCGACGCGCCCAGGATGACGCCGGTGACGATGTACTTGCCACGGAACTCGATCCGGGCGAGCGCGTACGCGGTGAACACACCCAGGAGCAGACCGACGGCCGTCGTCACCGCGCCGATGACGAGGCTGTTGACGATCGCGCCGAGGAAGTCGTTGCCCTTGTCGGTGGCCAGCGCGGCCCGGAAGTTGTCGAGCGTGAGGTACGTCGGCCACGGCGTCGTGTCGAAGGTGTGGTCGGAGCGCCGGAACGCGGTGACGACCATCCAGTAGAACGGCGCCAATCCCCAGATGAGGATGATCGCGACACCGAGATAGGTGCGCGCGGCCTTTCCGCGGTCGGTGCGACGGCGCGGCTTGCTCGGGGCCGGTGCGGCGACCGGCGGCTCGGCGACGGCCACCGAGGTCGACGTCGACCGCTCGACGGCAGCCTCCGGACCGACCTCGTGATCGTCGAGGTCTTCGGGCTTGCTGTGGCGTCCCATCAGTGATCAGCCCCCTTCCGCTGCTCGTCCTGGGTGCGCACCGCGTTGGCGCCGAGGAACTTCACCATCACGAACGCGACCGCGAAGATCAGCAGGAAGATCAACGTCGACAGCGCCGACGCGCTCTGGAAGTGGCCCTGCCGGATGTCGGCGACCACCAGGATCGAGAGCGTCGTGTTCGGGGTGGCACCGGAGGTGCCGGACAGGATGGCGGGCAGGTCGTACATGCGCAGCACGTCGAGAGTGCGGAACAGCACCGCGACCATCAGCGCCGGCTTGACCAACGGCAAGGTGATCTTGGTGAACCGCTGCCACGCGGTTGCGCCGTCGACCTTGGCGGCCTCGTAGACGTCCTGCGGAATCATCTGCAGGCCGGCGAGGATCAGCAGCGCCATGAACGGTGTCGTCTTCCACACGTCGGCGATGATGACCGCGAACCGCGACGCCCACGGGTCGGTGGTCCAGGCGATCGAGGTGCCGAGCAGCTTATTGGCGATGCCGTTCTCGGCGAAGATGAAGAACCACAGCTTCGCGGTGACCGCCGTGGGAATGGCCCACGGGATCAGCACGCTCGCGCGGAGCAGGGAGCGCCCCCAGAACGTCTTGCCCATGATCGTCGCCATCCACAGACCGAGGAGGACCTCGATCGTGACGGTGACGACGGCGAAGAAGAGGGTCACGCCCAGCGCGGGCCAGAAGTCGTGCGCCAGGGTGCCGGGCGGACACGAACCGGCGCCGGCGCCGCAGTCCTGCACGAGCCATTGCAGGTAGTGCTTGAATCCGGCAAACCCGCCCTGGACGAAGACCCCGGTGTCGGGGTCGACGTGCTTGTTGTCCTGGAAGGACAGGATCACCGCGCGGATCACCGGGTACACGATGACGACGGCCAGGATCGCCATCGTCGGCGCGATCAGCCAGATCGGACGCAGGTCGCGCTTGCGCGGCGCGCTCGTCGGAGTTTCGTCGTCGTGACCCGTGCGCCCGGAACCGGGCGCCTCGCGCTCGGAAGCGCGGTCGCCGTGGTCGGAGTCGTCGACTCCGACCACGGCGCGGGCCTCGTCTGCTCGCCTCAGCTCAGCAGAGTCAGCCATCGTGCGTTACCTGATCTCTCGTGATCGAACGGGTGCCTACTGGTTCGCGGCGGTGATCGCTGCGGCCATGTCGGTGGCGGCCTTGTCGACGGTCACCGCACCGGTGAGCGCCGAGTTGGCATTGTCCTGGATGGCCTTCGAGACCTGCTTGTAGTTCGGGGTGACCGGACGCGGCTTCGCGTTCTCGAGGGCTGCCTTCAGCGCGGGCAGGTACGGGTACTTCGCCTGCAGGGCGGGGTCGTCGTAGACCGACTTCAGGACCGGCGGGAACGACGCGTCCGCGAACGACATCTGGTTCTCGTCGTTCTGGACGAACGCGATGAAGTCACGCGCGGTCGCCTTGTTCTTGGAGAACACGTTGATGCCGTTGTTGTAGCCACCGAGGGTCGACGCACCTGCGCCGGCGGGGCCGGCGATCGGCGCGACGCCGACGTTGCCCTTCACCTTGGAGCCGTCCTTCTGCGCGTTGTCCCACATGTACGGCCAGTTGTAGGCGTACATCGCCTCGCCGCCGACGAACGCGAGGTTGGTCTCCTCCTCGGTGAAGCCGGTGGAACGCTTCGCGATCTGGCCACCCTGGTAGGCGTCGACCAGCGCCTGCATGCCGGCCTTGGCCTGCGGCGACGTGACCTCGGGGGTCTTGCCGTCGGAGCCGACGACCGCGCCGCCCCACGAGTTGATGAACTGCGTGGTGTTGACCGTCAGGCCCTCATACTGCTTGAGCTGGGTGACCATGCAGTCCTGGACGCCCTTGTCCTTGGCGACGGCGCAGCTGTCGGTGAGCGCCTTCCAGTCCGCGGGCGCCTGCGGCGTCAGGTCGGTGCGGTAGTACAGCAGCTGCGCGTTGGTGTTCTGCGGACCCGCGACCAGCTTGCCGCGGTAGGTGGCCGTCTCGACCGTCGACTGCAGCAGGTTGGTGGTGTCGATGGCCAGCGAGCCCTCGAGCGGCTGCAGCCAGCCGTTCGCGGCGAAGCCGGCCGTCCAGACGACGTCGAGCGCCATCACGTCGTAGTCGGAGTTACCGGCCTGCAGCGACTGGACGAGCTTGTCGTACTGGTCGTCCGCCTCGCCGGGCAGCTCCTTGAGCGAGACCTGCTCGTTCGGGTGCGCCGCGTTCCACTTCGCGATCACCGGCTGCAGCTTGTCGGTGTCGTTCTTGCCCATAGCGAACGAGATCGCGCCGCGGCCGTCGAGGTTCTGCGTGGCAGCGTCGGCGGCGCTGGTGCCGCCCCCACCGTTGTCACTCGAGCAACCGGCCAGCGCGAGCAGCGTGACAGCCGAGGCCGCAACCGCAACCCTCGTACGCGTATTGAAAGAACGCATGGTCCACCTTTCAGATAGACGTCTCCGGCCCTGCGGACAAGAGCTCCACCGGACCGAGGCATATGTCGCCGCTCACTCTCGCACGAACGGGACCCGATTTCGGTCATTACCCCCAGACTGGATCGGTCAGGATCACCCCAGGCGACGACCGTCGGTAACGGAGAACAGGTGCACCGCGGACGGCTCGACGTGCAGGTTCACGCGGTCACCGCGGCGCGGGGGCTTCCGCCAGTCGGCCCGCGCGACCAGCTCGTGCTGTCCGGGTCCGCCCAGACCGGTGCGCCCGTACACGAAGGCGTCCGCGCCGAGTTCCTCGACGACGTCGACGTCCATCTGGATGCCCTCGCCGTTCGGCGCCAGCTCGAGGTGCTCGGGCCGGATGCCCAGCACGACCTGCCCCTCGGGGATCTCGGCGATGGTTTCACGGGAAACCGGGATGACCGTCTCGCCGATCACGACCCCGGCGTCGCTGACCGGCAGGGTCAGCAGGTTCATCGACGGCGAGCCCATGAATCCGGCGACGAACTGGTTGACGGGTCGGGTGTAGAGCTCACGCGGCGGGGCGCACTGCTGCAGGATGCCGTCCTTGAGGACCGCCACCCGGTCGCCCATGGTCATGGCCTCGACCTGGTCGTGGGTGACGTAGACGGTGGTGGTCCCGAGTCGGCGCTGCAGCTGCGCGATCTGGGTGCGGGTCTGCACGCGCAGCTTCGCGTCGAGGTTCGACAGCGGCTCGTCCATCAGGAACACCTGCGGCTGCCGCACGATCGCGCGGCCCATCGCGACGCGCTGCCGCTGGCCACCGGACAGCGCCTTGGGCTTGCGGTCCAGGTACGGCTCGAGGTCGAGCATCTTCGCCGCCTCCTGCACGCGGCGCTTGATCTCGTCCTTGGGTGTCTTGGCGAGCTTGAGCGCGAAGCCCATGTTCTCGGCCACCGACATGTGCGGGTAGAGCGCGTAGTTCTGGAACACCATCGCGATGTCGCGTTCCTTGGGTTCCTGCGCGGTGACGTCCCGGTCGCCGATGAGGATGCGACCGTCGTACACCTCCTCGAGGCCCGCGAGCATGCGCAGCGAGGTGGACTTGCCGCAGCCCGACGGGCCGACGAGCACGAGGAACTCGCCGTCCTCGATGTGCAGGTCCAGCTTGTCGACCGCGGGGGTCGTCGCGCCCGGGAAAAGGCACGTGGTCTTGTCGAATGTCACCGAAGCCATGTGGAGCGGTCCCTTCACCGGCAGGAACGTGCCGGACGATCCGAGTGAGGGTGCACGGGTGTGCGGGGCACAGCATAGGCATACGCGGCGGCGCGAATCATCACCCGCGCACGGGCCGCAGCCGCACGAAATGAATGTTCCGGCCCGCCTCACGGAAGTCGGCCTCGCTGCCGTCCACCTCGAAGCCCATCGTCGAGCACAGCCGCGCCCCGAGTCCGGGGTGGGCACTGCCGTAGTGCGCCATGAGCTCGCCGCCGGCATCGGCGTCCAGGAACTCGGCGTCGACGGCGGTCGTGTCCCGACCCACCTGGGCGCGCGCCCGAGGATGTGCGTGCAGGTTGCGGTACCAGTCCGACGTCGTCCCGAACCCGGCGGCGACCACCCAGCCGTCGGGCGCGCCGTGGCGCACCTCGTCGTGGTTGACCACTTCGAGGACCACCTGCCGCGTCCGGCCGCTGCGGCGCCCGACGTGTTCGACAAGTACGAACCGGCGCCCGAGCAGCGCACCGAGATGCCACCGGTAGAGCGTGATGGGCATGCGGAAGAACCGCCGCTTCCAGCCGGTGGGCGGGTTGGGGCGCTCGGTGATCCGCACGTCTCCCAGTGTGCGCCTCCAACTGCGTGCAGCGGATCGATCGCGGGGATACCGTGAGATGCGAGTCCCGGCGCGAAGGAGTTCCGCATGACCCGTCCCGTGCGTATCGGCATCCAGTTGCAGCCCCAGCACGCCCCCGACTACGGCATGATCCGCGACGCCGTGATGCGCGCCGAGGACGCCGGCGCCGACGTCGTCTTCAACTGGGATCACTTCTTCCCCCTGTACGGCGATCAGGAGGGCGCGCACTTCGAGTGCTGGACGATGCTCGGCGCGTGGGCCGAGCAGACCGAGCGGGTGGAGATCGGCGCGCTCGTCAGCTGCGGCGGCTACCGCAACCCGGACCTGCTGGCCGACATGGCTCGCACCGTCGACCACATCAGCGGCGGACGGCTGATCCTCGGCATCGGCGCCGGCTGGTTCGAGAAGGACTACGACGCGTACGGCTACGAGTTCGGCACCCCGGGAGCGCGGATCAAGCTGCTCGGGGAGTACCTGCCGCGCATCACCTCCCGGCTCGGCAAGCTCAATCCCGCTCCGACGCGCGACATCCCGATCCTGATCGGCGGCAGCGGCGAGAAGAAGACGCTGCGCCTGGTCGCCGAGTACGCCGACATCTGGCACGGCTTCGGTGAGCGTGACGAGTTCGTCCGCAAGTCCGCGATCCTCGGCGAGCACTGCGGCGACGTCCAGCGCGATCCGCACGAGATCGAGCGGTCGACGTGGTGGCCGGGCGCGGATCTCGCGCCGGCGTACGTCGATGCCGGCGTCACGCTGTTCACCACGAACTGCAGCGGACCCGACTACGACCTCACCACGCTCCGCGAGGCGATCGCGTGGCGCGACGAGCACACGCCACCGCAACTGTCCGGACTCGCGTAGACCGGGACTGCCCCGATGTCCGCCGCCGCTTCCCGATCCCGAGCGGCGGCGGTGCTGCTGGTGATCCTCCTTCCGGTGCTCGCGCTCGCGGCGTGCTCGTCCGGCCGGAACACGTCGGGGACCACCGATCTGTGCGCGCCGCCCGGCGTCGACAGCGCATCGGCGCTGCCCGCCAACCTCGACACCGCAGCCGCGACGGCCGCCGAGGACAAGTACACGACCCCGAACACGCCGCCGCTCACCGACATCGACCCCACGAAGCTCGGCCTCGTCAAACCCGGCACGCTCACGGTCGGGACCCTGTCGGACGCGCCGCCGAGCATCTGCGTGAACTCGCACAACGTGTTCACCGGCTTCGACAACGAACTGTTGCGGGCCGTCGCCGCGAAGCTCGGACTGCAGGTGGAGTTCGTCGGCACCGACTTCGCGGGGCTGCTGGCACAGGTGGCCGGCCACCGGTTCGACGTGGGGTCGTCGTCGATCACCACCACCGACGCCCGCCGGGGACTGGTCGGCTTCACCAACGGCTACGACTTCGGCTACTTCGCGCTCGTGGTGCCGAACGGCAGTGCGATCAAGGGCTTCTCGGATCTGAATTCGTCGGTCCGCATCGGCGTCGTGCAGGGCACCGTGCAGGACGACTACGTGGTCAACACCCTCGGTCTGGATCCGGTCAAGTTCCCGGACTACAACACCGCCTACGCGAACCTGAAGACCGGGCAGATCGATGCGTGGGTGGCGCCGTCGCAACAGGCGGAGGGCGCGATCAAACCGGGTGATCCCGCGTCGATCGTGCAGAACACCTTCAGCCTCAACAACTTCGTGGGCTGGGCGGTCGCGAAGGACCACCGGCCGCTGATCGACGCACTCAACTCGGGACTCGACGCCGTCATCGCCGACGGCACGTGGGCGCGGCTGTACTCGGACTGGGTGCCGCGTCAGCTTCCGGCCGGCTGGAAGCCGGGCAGCAAGGCCGCACCGGAACCCGTGCTCCCGGACTTCGCGGCCATCGCCGCGCAGAAGGCAACCACATCGGAACCGTCGACCGCCGAGCCGAAGTCGACACTGCAGCAGCTCGGGGAGACCTTCTTCGACTGGGAACTGTACAAACGCGCGTTCCCGGATCTGCTGCGCACCGGCCTGCCGAACACGTTGATCCTGGCGTTGTCGTCGGGCATCGCGGGCACGGTGATCGGCATGCTGCTCGCGGTCGCCGGGATCTCCCGAACCCGCTGGCTGCGTTGGCCGGCCCGCGTCTACACCGACATCTTCCGCGGGCTACCCGCGGTGGTGATCATCCTGTTGGTCGGACTGGGTCTCGGCCCGGTCGTCAGGGGACTGACCGGCAACAACCCCTACTGGCTGGGCGCCGCGGCGCTGTCGCTGCTGGCCGCCGCGTACATCGGCGAGATCTTCCGGTCGGGCATCCAGAGCGTCGAACCCGGCCAGATGGAAGCCGCTCGCGCCCTGGGCTTCTCGTACCGGCGCTCGATGTCGCTCGTGGTGATCCCGCAGGGCGTGCGCCGGGTGCTGCCGGCCCTGATGAACCAGTTCATCTCGCTCATCAAGGACTCGTCGCTGATCTACTTCCTGGGCCTGCTCGTCACGCAGCGGGAGCTGTTCGCCGTGGGCCGGGACCTCAACGCGCAGACCGGCAACCTGTCGCCGCTGGTCGCGGCCGGCCTGTTCTACCTGGCACTGACCATCCCGCTCACGCACCTGGTGAACTACATCGACCGGCGCCTGCGCACCGGACGCGCCGACACGTCCGGCACGCTCGACGACCTCGAGCAGTCGATCATCGTCGAGGGGGGCTGACGCATGCCCGATTCCGTCTCCCTCACCGGCACCGGCCTGCACCTCGCGTTCGGCGCCAACCGGGTCCTGCGCGGGGTGGACCTGCACGTCGACGCCGGCAAGACCGTCACGGTGATCGGGCCGTCGGGCTCCGGGAAGTCCACTCTGCTGCGGGTGCTCAACCGACTCCACGAGCCCGACGCCGGCGACGTCCTCCTCGACGGACGCTCGGTGCTCCGCGACAACCCAGACCTCCTGCGCCGGCGGATCGGCATGGTGTTCCAGCACTTCAACCTCTTCCCGCACCGCACGGTCGCCGACAACATCGCCCTCGGGCCGCGCAAGCTCCGGAGGATGTCGAAGGACGCGGCCCGCCGACTCGCACTCGACCAACTCGAACTGGTCGGCCTGGCGCACAAGGCCGACGCGCGTCCGGGGAACCTGTCGGGCGGACAGCAGCAACGCGTCGCGATCGCCCGGGCACTGGCGATGCAGCCGCAGGTGATGTTCTTCGACGAGGCGACGTCGGCGCTCGATCCCGAACTCGTGAAGGGCGTGCTGGCGCTGATGACCGACCTCGCGAAGGGCGGCATGACGATGGTGGTGGTGACCCACGAGATGGGGTTCGCGCGGTCGGTGTCGGACACTGTTGTGTTCATGGACCGCGGCGCGGTGGTCGAGTCGGGCGCGCCCGACCAAATGTTCGACAGCCCCGAAACGCCTCGACTGCAGACCTTCCTGTCCGAAGTTCTCTAGAGTTGTCGCCCGGATGGGTCCGAACATCGTGGACAGCCGGGGAGGTGCTCGCAACCCGTCCGGGGTCCACGCCTTGACGAAGCGAGGCTGCTCTGAAAAGGACACCGAGTTTGAGATGGATACTGATAGCTCTGCTTTCGGTGGTGACGATGGCCAGCTGCGGGGCCGGTCTGGCCCCACAGGCGCAGGCACAGGGCCGGGTTTCGGCCGCGTCGGACGGCCTGTATCTCGACGGTGAGAAGTGGTGGCCGGCGGGTTTCAACGCCTACCAACTGTCGACGAACTGGGCGATCAACCGCGGCTGCGGCGGCATGGTCGATCTGCCCACCTACTTCGAATCCCTGCCGCCGCATTCGCTGACGCGCTTCGACGCGTTCCAGGAACTCGCGATCAACAAGTTCACCGGTCAACTGGACTTCACCGCGATGGACGCCGTCTTCGCCGAGGCCGAGCGCACCGATCAGATGATCATCCCGGTGCTCTCCGCGCAGGACGGCGCCTGCGAGAGCGAGAAGTTCAAGGACCGTTCGTGGTACGTCGGCGGCTGGAAGACCGACGACGAGAACGGCACGCGCCTCACGTTCGAGGACTGGGTGAAGACCGCGGTGGACCGGTGGAAGGACTCACCGGTGGTCGCCGCGTGGGAGTTGGTAGGCGAACCGGATCCCGGTGAGTGCGTGAACGGGAACTGCGACTGGTGGGTGCGCACGTGCCCTCCCGACGCCGCCCAGGTGCTGCGCGACTTCATGGAAGAGGCCGGCTCCGACGTCAAGGCGATCGCACCGAATCACCTGATCACCGCGGGCCTGATCGGCGGCGGCCAGTGCGGCACCGGCGGCGACGACTACCAGTACGTGAGCGAATCGGAACACGTCGACTTCGTGCAGTACCACGACTACGGCGCCGACGGCATCCCCCTGCCGGGCGATCAGTGGAACGGCCTGGCTCGACGCATCGATCAGGCAGAGGCGGCCGGAAAGCCGTTGCTGGTGGCGGAGATCGGCGAGAACGCGGGCTCGTGCAAGACGCTGCCGGCGCGCGCGGCGAGCATCGGGCAGAAGATCACCGGCCAACGTGCGGCCGGCACCGCAGGAGCGCTGCTGTGGGCGTTCGTGCCGGATCCCCGGCCTGGCGAGTGCACGATGGACATAGGTCCGGACGATCCACTGTTCCCGCTCATGGCCGGGTTCAACACTCTCGGGTAGAGACTCTCACGTTTTGCGCACTTATCGGTGCCGGGGGTGCGCGAGGAACACCGATAAGTGCGCAAAACGCGGCACGAGGGGGCGGGTCGGTTCAGGTGCCGGCGGGCGCGTCGGACGTCCCCAGTCCGTGGAAGGTCTTCTCCCAGTACGACGGATTGCGCAGCAACTGCCAACAGCCCTTGGCGGCGGCGATGCTCATCATCAGCCAGTAGATCGGCACGGTGACGCACGCGAGCAGCAGGTGCGAGTTGCCGCTCTCGCGGCAGCCGACGATGTTCATGTAGATCGCGGCCGCGTTGCCGAACACGAGCGAGACCAGCGCGCCGTAGTAGATGTAGGGCGGGAACACGTCGGCGACGATCAGCGGCTGCCCCAGCAGCCACGTGAACGTGATGAACCAGAACACCAGGTTGAGGCACGCGATGATCGGTGTGCCCGCGAGCAGCAGCGTGAACCGGATGAAACTGGCCGGGCCGAGCGCGCGCCAGGCCGCGAGAGGCTGGCGGGTGTGCACCAGCCACGACTGCAGATAGCCCTTGTACCAACGAGATCGCTGCCGGATCCAGTTGATGGGGTCGCTGTTGGCCTCCTCGATGGTGGTCGAGTCGAGGACAGCCGTCGAGTAGCCGGAGGCGGCGATCCGCACGCCGAGGTCGGCGTCCTCGGTGACGTTGTGCGGATCCCAGGCACCGATCTCGTCGAGCACCCACCGCTTCAGGTGATTCGACGTGCCGCCCAAGGGGATCGGCGACCGGGACTTCATCAGCCCGGGCAGCAGGAAGTTGAACCACACCGCGTACTCGGCGGTGAACCAGCCGGTGAGCAGGTTCTGACGGCCGTTGTCGTACGCGAGCTTGGCCTGCACACACGCGACATCGTCGGGCTGCCGGGCGAACGCGGCGACGACGCGGCGCAGCTGCAGCGGATCCGGCTTGTCCTCGGCGTCGTAGATGGTGACGATCTCACCGGTCGCGAAGTGCAGACCGTAGTTGCACGCCTTGGGCTTGGTGCGCGGTTGCGCCTCCGGCACCAGGACCACCGTCACGATCTCGCCGCCGGGAACCGAGATCGCGTCCCTCGCGGCCTCGACGGTCCGGTGATCGTCCTCCTCGAGCAGCAACAGCACCTGCAGCTTCTCGCGCGGGTACTCGAGCGCGGTCATGCCCGCGACCAGGTCATAGATCACCTCGGTCTCGTCGTAGGCGGGGACGAGGATCGTGTACGTGGGCAACTCGTCGTCCGGGATCGCCCGGGCCTCCTCGTCCGAGACGGTGACGATGGCGTCCCGGTCGAGTCCGCGCGCGAAGATGATCAGCCGGTCGATCATGGTCGCGACGTAGGCGAGCGTGCACACCGCGATGAGCACGGTGAAGGTGCCGATCGGGAAGAAGACCGCGCACCCCACGACGACCAGCGCCAGCGCGAGGGCGAGATTGCGCTGCCACGGCACGAACGCGACGGCGGCCGACGCGAGTGGGTGCCGCTCGCGCAGGCCGTCGACGGCGTCGTGCAGGGCGCAGGCCTTGAACTCGTCCGTCACGGTCCAGTCGGTGGTCATGCCCCGTCCGCCTTCCACTGCGCGTCCACGAGTTCGGATCCCGCCACCGTGAGCATGTCGCGGTCCTTGTACTCCGAGTTGTCGTCGACGGTGACCGCATTGCCGCGGATCAGGACGTTGAGCGTGTTGGTGACGTCCGAGGCCATCGACGGTGTGGGGTGCGGGAAGATCGCGTCGGGGCGGTGGTCGTCGACGGTGATGAGGTTGACCCGCTGGCTCACGTCACCGCGCGTCCACGTGAACGACAGCAGGCTCCACGTGAGCAGCGCCTGCTCGTCGACGATCGTCGACAACTCGCCCTGCACGCCGTGCCCGAGATCGACAGGGACGGTGGGGCTGCGGCGGGCGTCCTTCAGGCGGTACAGCGTGTCCGTCGGGTAGACGGTGAGGGTCGCGGGGCGATGGGTGTCCAGCGCGTCGATCACGACGCGGCGGGGTCGCGATTTCGAGTCCCAGTCGGGGTTCCCTTCGTCCGCGACGATCGTCTGCCGGGTCAGGGTCGCGCGGCGGCCGAAGAACCGGGCGGCCCAGTCGAATTCCTCGACGTTCTCCTGCGTCCACCCGTCCGGCACGACCAATTGCGCTCGTGCGTCGGGCGGGCCGGCGGCGACGACGGTCGACGGCGGGTCGGGCAGCGGAACGAGCGAGAGGACGAAGGCGACCGCGACGACGACCAACCCGGAACGGACCAGGCCCGTGCGCACCGCGGTGGGGCGCTGCGGCGCAACCGAGTACGCCGCGCGGCGGTCGGTGAAGTAGTACCCGTGCTGCAGGTACATCCCGATTCCGACGGTCACGGCCGCGACCGCGGCGGGCGCGAACTGCAACACCGGCCGCGGGGCGTCCGGGAACAGGAACAAGACGAGCGCGAGGACCGCGAGCCCGACGACCACCGTCGCCACCGCACCGACGACGCCGCGTCGTCGGGTCCGTCCTACCGCGATGCCGGTGGCCGCCGCGGCGAGGAGCGTCAGAACGACGCTCACGTGCTGCGACTGTCCCCCCAAGGCCACCACCGCCATGCGGTAGGGGAGCGGCGCGATGAGCAGGAGCATCAGCCATACCGGCCAGAACCGGCCCACGGGCCTGAGCCCGAACAGCAGCACGGCGGCGCCGACGACGAACAGCAGCCACGACAGCATGTCGATCCGGAGGAGGCTGAACTGCTCCTCGTACCGGGGGAGAAGCAGCCACTTGACCGCGACCGAGACGATCAACGCGATTCCGCCGACGAGGCTGTCGATCTGACGATCGTGGATGGGCAGTTCGTCGGCGCGCCGCCGGGCGATGCCGATAGCCGCGACCGCGGCGAGGAACGGCATCACGAAGATGTACCCCAGCAGGTCACCGCCGCGCAGGTCGTCCACGGTACGGATCACCGACGGCCAGAAGGCGGCCAGCGAGCAGCCGGCGATGACCAGCCACCGCACCAGGATCGATGCACTCGTGAACGAGGCTGTCACCGAACGCTTCCCACGAGCGACGGGCGGGCGCGGCGCGGGGCGGGCGGGAGGGGCAGTGACGTCGCCGGGCGCGGACGTGCCGACGCCAGGCATGGCATGCGTCATTGTCGATGTCCTCCCCGCGCACTCGAACAGATGTGCTGTCGTGACGATTTCGCGATCGGCGAGTGCCGCGGTCCGTACCGGCTCGTTTCCTACCCCATACTGACTCATCTCCTCCGCGACCGAAGTGTTACCCGCAGTGACGGGTGTCGCTTCGTGACCAACCTCTCCGAATGACATCGATGAAACTTCAAGTCTTGACCAGTCGTTTGTTTGGACTACATGGTTAGATGGGACGCGAACGAAGGCCCGCGCTATCGCCGGTCCATCGGACCACGGCGTCGCACAAAGAGTTTCAGGGTTTCGGGTGCCCTCCCTTCGTTCAGCCGACCGTCGTCGATCCGCTCGACCGGATACCGGCAAGCACAACGACGGACCGATCTGGGGAGAACTCATGGCAGGAACCGGGGCGCACCCCCGCGCGCCACGTCGTCGCACACTCGCGGCGCTCGTCACCGGCACGCTCGCGGCGATCACCGTCCTCCTCCCGGGCATGGGCACGGCGTCGGCACAGGACTCGGCCGACGCCACCGTCGTTACCGGACACTCAGTTCCGTTTCCCGAGCTGGGGCGCCCCGCCGACATCCGGTTCCCTTCGGACTCGGCGCCCGTGACGGTCACGCTTCCGGTCCCCGACGGCCTGGAGGCCCAGCGGCTCACCGGAACTCTCAGCACCCCAACGGACTTCCGACGGGGCTGGCTCGAGGTCCGCTCCGACGAGCGGGTGGTGCAACGCATCGACCTCCCTGCCGCCGACGAGGCCGGGGTCCCGCTGTCGGTGCCGCTCGACGGCCTGACCGTGACCGATCGTTCGGTCACCCTCACGATCACGAGCCACTACATCCCGATCGACGACCGCTGCTACGACCGCAGCCAGTTCGCGCCGCTGACGCTGCGCGATGCCGCGGTGACCTACGGTGGTGTCGAGAAGCAGCCGACGTCCCCCGCGGAGTTCCTGCCGCCGATCCTGCGCAAGCTGACGATCTACGCGGCCGACGCGTCGTCACAGGCCGACCAGAACGCCGCGCTCACGCTGAGCACCGCGGTCGTCAACCACTACGGCAGCCAGCCGACCCGCATCGACGTGGCGGCACTCCCCGCGCCGGGCGCCGTGCCGGACGTGGCGCCCGCCCTGTTCGAGCGCAGCATCGTCGTCGGGGGCTCGACCGAGGCCGGGATCGGACTGCAGGGCACACCGGCCGGTGCCCCGGTCCTGCGGATCACCGGGAACGAGAACGCGCTGTCGTCGCAGGTGGATCTGTTCGTCGCCAATCTCGACGGCTACGCGGCCGCGAGCCGCGCGATCGCGGCGCCGGACGTCAAGGTCCCCGAGGTGGCGCAGGACGTGGTGACGCTCGAGCAGCTGAAGATCGGATCCCTGACGGCGTCCGGACTGGGCCACATCGAGGTGCCGATCGAGGTCAACCAGACCCGGCTCGGACGGCCGATCCGCGACCTCTCGGCGCACCTGTTCGGCACCTACGTCCCGCTGCCACAGTCACGCAGCGGCATCCTCACGGTCGGAATCGGCGGGACGCCGCTGGCGAGCGCGCCGCTCGACGCGTCTGGGAAGTTCGACGTCCAGGTGAGCGTGCCGAACAACCTGCTGTCCCGGTTCATGACGCTGACGGTGGCGCTCGACATCACGGGCGACTTCCAGTGCGGCACGAGCAACGCGTCGTCGCTCACCGTCGATCCGCGCAGCACCGTCTCGTCGAAGCTCGCGGCTCCACCGCTGCCCGGCGGCTTCGCGTCGCTCCCGCAGACCCTGCTGCCCACCGTCGACGTCGGCCTGGGCGACAACGCCCTCGGCGACCTCCGACGCGCCAACCAGCTGCTGGTCCAGATGCAGCGCATCAGCTACCTCCCGCTCCAGCCGCGGGTGCGCCCCACGACCGAGGCCGCGACCGGCACACTGCCGGCGATCCTCGTCGCAGCCGACGGCAACCTGCCGCAGTCGGTTCGGCAGCCGCTGGCGTCGGCCGACCCGGCACTGCTCGCGCTGCAGGGTGTCACCGGGTCGACCCCGTACGGCACCCTGCAGGTGGTCGAGCAGGGCAACCGCACCCTCCTCCTCGCGACGTCCAACGGGGAGCCCCGCGATCTGGACGCGCTGCTCGGCCGGCTGGACGCCGATCCGTCGCAGTTCCCGCGGCTCACCGGCGACGTCCTGATCGGCCCACGTGATGCCCAGCCGTTCGCGATCGGCGTGAACATCACCGATATCGCCGCCCAGGCCGACGCCGAGGACGATTCCGGTATCGGGGTCGGGACGATCGCCGCGATCGTGGCCGGGACGGCGGTCCTCGCCGTGATCGTGGTCGGCACGACGGTGTGGCTGCGCCGGCGCCGGACGTGACGGCGACGACCAACCTGCGTCCGGCGCCCAGCGACGGCGCCGGCCGCCCTCGGGCGACCGGCACCGCGGGAGCCCGCAAGCCGTGGGCGCTCTACGGCGTGCTGTTCGCCGCCTACGTCGCGGTGGGCGTGTGGATGAACGTCGGCGTGGGGTTCATCTTCACCGACTCCCTGTCGCGCGTCGCGGCGGTCTCGGGCGTGCTGCTGAGCCGTGACCCGCACCTCGCGGCGATCGGATTCGTCTTCACGCCGCTGACCGCGTTCGCGCAGCTGCCGCTCGGATTCCTCGGCCACTGGTTCCCCGAGTTGCTGCGCTGGAACCTGACGGCCGTAGTGATGTCGGCCGCGTTCATGGCCGGAGCCGTCGTCCAGATCCGCGGGATCGCGCGCGACCGTGGTTGCTCCACGGTCCTGGTCGTGGTGCTGACGGCGTTGTTCGCCCTCAACCCGATGATCGTGATGTACGCGGCCAACGGCATGAGCGAAGCACCGTTCGTGTTCTTCGTGTGCTGGGCGGTGCGCCGGCTCATCCGGTGGATGCGCAGCGACGGCGTCCACGACCTCATCGCCGCCGGCATCGCACTGGCCCTGGCCTATCTGACGCGGTACGACGCGATCGCGCCGATGATCGTGGCCGGTGCGCTCGTCGGACTGGTCACCGCGGTCCGGTACCGCCCCAGCGCGCGGCCGGGGCGCGGCGACCGGTGGTGGGCGGCCGCCGTCGACGTCGCGCTGGTCGTCGGTCCCGGCTTCGCCGCCTTCGCGGCCTGGTCGTTCACGAGCTGGCTGATCACCGGCACTGCGTTCCAACAGTTCTCGTCGGTGTACGGCAACAGTGCGATCCTCGAACAGTCCGGGGCCGGAACCTCCACTGCGGCGGAGCGGGCGGTGTTCTCCCTCACGGAGATGGCGGTGCTGGGACCGGCCGTTCCACTGCTGCTCGTCGCGGCCGCGGTGCTGGCGTATCGCCGGCGGGATGCCGAGATCCTGGTGCCGTTCGCGGTGTTCGGCGCGGTTCTCGGTACCCAGTCGCTGCTGTACCTGATGGATTCGACGTTCCCGTTCCTGCGGTTCTACATCACGATCATCCCGTTCGCGTTCGTGCTCGTGGTGCTGCTCGCGCCGAGTCGTGCGTCCGTGATCTCCCATCGCCCAGGCCGTTTCGCAGCGGCACCCCGGACGATCCCCCCGTACCCCGGACCGTCGCCCCTGGTCGCACTCGCGGCGTGTCTGCTCGTCGGGTCGACCGCGATCACGACCGTCGCGATGGGCAACGCGCGTCTCGCGGCCCTCGAACACTCGATCGCGAGCGCGATCGTGCCGGGTCGGCAGGACCCCGACGAACTGGCGATCCTGCGGACGTTCGGCGCTGAGTTACGCATCGCCGACTATCTCGACAGTCTCGACCTGCCGGAGGGCTCGGTGCTCCTCGACACGGTCGAGGGGTTCGCGGTGGTCACGGCGTCGGAGAACCCGAAGCAGTTCGTCGTCACCTCGGACACCGACTTCACGAAGATCCTCGACGACCCCGCTGGGCATGGCGTGCAATACATCCTGGCGGTACCGAACACCAAGCGCGGTGTCGCGGACGCCGTGAACCGCCGGTACCCGACGATGTTCGAGACCGGCTCGGGCGGCGTCGGCGCGCTCGTCCTCGAGATGCGCAACGACGGCGGAACCGAGCCCGAGATGTGGCGGCTCTACCGGGTGACCGGCCAGCTCACCCCCGGTGGTTGATCGGCGGCACGCATCCTCCGACCACTGTTCTCCCACTGTTCACCCGGGCGTCGTCGGTCACTCGTTCCCGATCTCTACGGTGCGAGCGGTATCCGCCTTGTCCGTAATAGACCTCGGGAGTCCCACGGTGAGCCTCAAGCCCCTCGCACTGTTCGTCAAGCACGACGGTATGTCGTCGCGCGCCTCGATCACCTGCCAGTACAAGTGCGGAAATGCCTGCGCGCACGACGTTCCCAACGATTCGAACGGCGAGTACTTCGGCGACATCGTGCGCGGTGCCGTCTCCCGCCGCGGCGTCCTGCGTGGCGGCGCGGCCGCGGTCCTCGCCGTCGGCGCGGGCACGGCCCTCGCGGGCAGCGCGGCCGCGGCACCCGGGTCCGTCGATTTCGGTTCCCTCGGAACCGGTTCCGCGTCGGGTTCGGCCGCAGGTCCGATCCCCGGCACCAACTTCGCCCCGGTGGCTCCCAACAAGGAGGAC
This sequence comes from Prescottella soli, assembly GCF_040024445.1. Classification (NCBI taxonomy): domain Bacteria; kingdom Bacillati; phylum Actinomycetota; class Actinomycetes; order Mycobacteriales; family Nocardiaceae; genus Rhodococcus; species Rhodococcus (subgen. Prescottella) soli. The sequence goes on along the minus strand of NZ_CP157276.1, from coordinate 3,055,217 downwards.
GCCCTCGTGACCCCGGCCGGCTACGAGCAGGCCGTCGTGATCCGTTGGGGCGACCCGCTGTTCGCCGACGCTCCGGCGTTCGACTTCGACAACCAGACCGCGGCAGCGGCCGAGAAGCAGTTCGGCTTCAACAACGACTTCGCGGGCCTGCTGCCGATCCCGGGCCTGACGAACTCCTACCTGCTCGTGGTCAACCACGAGTACACCACCGAGCCGTTCATGTTCCGCGGCTACGACGCCGCGAACCCCACGGAGGAGCAGGTCCGCATCGGCTGGGCCAACCACGGCCTCTCCGTCGTCCAGGTCCAGGGCGACGCGCGCTCGGGCAAGCTCACGCCGCAGTTCGGCCCGTTCAACCGCCGCATCACCGCGCGCACCGAGTTCGTCGTCACCGGTCCGGCCGCGGGCAGCCCGCTGCTGAAGACCTCCGCGGACCCGACCGGCACCCGCGTGAAGGGCACGCTCAACAACTGCTCGGGCGGCCTGACTCCTTGGGGCACTGTGCTTTCCGGTGAGGAGAACTTCAACCAGTACTTCGCCAACGGCGGTCGGGTCACCGACCCGACGGCCGCCGCGCGCCTGAAGCGGTACGGCATCGGCGGCAACGCGTCCGAGCGCAAGTGGGAGCGCGTCGATTCCCGCTTCGATGTCGTCGCGGAACCCAACGAGGTCCACCGCTTCGGCTGGGTCGTCGAGGTCGACCCGTGGGACGCGTCGTCCACGCCGGTCAAGCACACCGCGCTGGGCCGCTTCAAGCACGAGGCCGCGACCATCCACGTCACCGCGGACGGCACCGTCGTCGCTTACAGCGGCGACGACGAGCGCTTCGACTACATGTACAAGTTCGTCTCGTCCCGCAAGATGCAGCGCGGTGCCAGCCGAACCGCGATGCGCCACAACATGACCCTGCTCGACGCCGGCACCCTGTACGTCGCCAAGCTCACCGGCAACGAGCCGGGTGCGATCGACGGTTCCGGCACGCTGCCGCCGTCGGGCGTGTTCGCCGGCACCGGTCAGTGGATTCCGTTGCTGCGCACCGGTGAGGACGGCCGCGGCGAGTCCCTGGTGGAGGGCATGAGCGCCGACGAGGTGGCCGTGTTCACCCGCCTCGCGGGCGACAAGGTGGGCGCCACCAAGATGGACCGCCCCGAGGACTTCGAACCCAATCCGCGCACCGGCAAGGTGTACGTGGCGCTCACCAACAACACCAAGCGCGGCACGTCCGGCGAGGCCGCCGCCGACGAGGCGAACCCGCGCAACAACAACAAGAACGGCCAGGTCCTCGAGATCGACGACAACCACGCGGGCACCTCGTTCACGTGGAACCTGCTGCTGGTGTGCGGCGACCCCGCGACCGCGGACACCTACTTCGGCGGCTTCGACAAGTCGCAGGTCAGCCCCATCTCGTGCCCGGACAACCTGGCGTTCGACTCGTACGGCAACCTGTGGATCTCCACCGACGGCAACGCGCTGAAGTCCAACGACGGCCTCTTCTCGGTGGTGCTCGAGGGGGAGCGGCGCGGCGAGACCAAGCAGTTCCTCACGGTACCGCTGGGCGCCGAGACGTGCGGCCCGATCGTCGACGAGAAGCGCGTCATGGTGTGCGTCCAGCACCCCGGCGAGACCGACGGCGCCAGCGCCGACGCGCCGTCCTCGCACTGGCCGGACGGAGGCAGCGCGCAGCCGCGGCCGTCCGTCGTCGCCGTGTGGAAGTCCGGCGGCGGGCGGATCGGCATCTGACGTCCCTCGATCCGCGGCGGTGAACGCCCGCCGCGGACGATCCGTATTCCCTCGTGCCGGCCGCCCCTCCTGGGCGGCCGGCACGACTCGCATCAGGCGGAATACGAACGGAGATCGATGATGGCGAAGAGGGCGATTCTCGCGGCGCTCGGTATCGGCGCGGCGGTGGTGGTGACGGGGTGCAGCTCGTCCGCCGAACCCGCGGCGCCCGCGGACGGAACCTCGTCCTCGGCCCCGCAGTCCACCGCGGCCCAGGCGGCCGCCGAGTCCACGACCGCGCCGGCGGCCGGGCCCGAACTCGTGGCCCGGGACACCGCGCTGGGCACGGTGCTGACGGACGGCGACGGCTTCACGCTCTACACCTTCGACGAGGACACCCCCGCCGAGATCACGTGCGTCGGCCAGTGCGCCGAGATCTGGCCGCCCTCCCTCGGGGCGCCGCAGGCCGCGAATCCACTGCCCGGCAGCCTGGGCACCATGGCCCGGCCGGACGGCTCGCAGCAGGCCACCTACGACGGCCACCCGCTGTACCGGTTCGCGAAGGACACCGCACCCGGCCAGACCAGCGGCGACGGCGTCAAGGGCACGTGGCACGTCGTGGTGGTCGATCCGGCCGCCGGGTGAGGACACGGGCACACTGAACGCCGCGGCCGCCGCGCCCGTACACCCCGGGGACGTCGGGCGGGCCGGCGGCCGAGGGTTCGGGAGGTGAGGGTGTGCGGCTACGTATCTCGCGCAAACGCGCGGAGCGACCGGTCGACGGCTTGGACGACGACTCGGTCCTGCGGGCCGCCTACGACGACCACGGCCGCGAACTCTTCGCGCTCGCCTACCGGTCCCTGGGGGACCGGGGTCGGGCGGAGGAGGCGGTGCAGGAGACGTTCCTCCGGGCCTGGCGCAGCGCCGATCGATACGATCCACAGCGGTCCACACTGCGTACCTGGCTGTACGCGATCTGCCGCAACGTGGTGATCGACGCGAGCCGGGCCCGGGCCGCCCGTCCCCAGCTCGTCGACTCCGAGCCGCCGGACCTCCCCGTCGAGGAGCGCCCCCTCGAGCAGCTGCTGGTGGGGCTGCAGGTCGAGGAGGCGCTCCGGCGGCTGTCCGAACAGCACCGCGTGGTGCTCGTCGAGGTGCACCTGCGCGACCGGCCCGCCACCGAAGTCGCCGCGCAGCTCGGCGTTCCCGTGGGGACGGTGCGCAGTCGCGTGTACTACGGGCTCAAGGCGCTCAGGCTGGTACTGGAGGAGATGGGGTGGCACGGTGACCAGTGATCGCTGCCGGCAGATGCACACCTGGCTGGGGATGTACGCGCTCGGGCGCCTCGACGAACCGGAGGCCGTCGCACTGCGGGCCCACGTGGACGGCTGCCCGGACTGCAGGGACGAACTGAGCGAGTTGGTCCCGATGGCGTCGGTCCTCTCGCTGGCGGACCCGGCGCGGCTCGCCGAGCCGGTGCCCGCACCGCCGCCGACGCTGCCCGCGGCGATCCTCGCGACCGTCGAACGCGAACGCGGCCGACGTCGTGCCCGCCGACTGGGTCTCGTCGCCGCGGCGGCCGCAGCCGCCGTCGCCTTGGTGACCGGCGGGTTCTTCCTGCACGACGTCGTCCCCGACGCCCCCGACGCCCCCGCGGGACAGGCGGTGGCCTTCAGCGTCGTATCGACCGGGGTGGAGGCGTCGGCGCGGGTGGAGAACCGCGCCTGGGGAACCGGGATCAGCCTCGACGTCGCCGGCCTGCCCCCGGACCGGACCTACAATGTCTGGCTCGCGCGCGCCGACGGAAGTCGCATGAACGCAGGCAGTTTCATCGCCCAGGGCAACCGGACGATGTCGATGGATCTCGCGGTGGGACTGCCGATGTCCGACGCGACGACGCTCGGCGTGAGCGCCCTGGGCGACGAGCGCGCGCTGCTGCAGGCGCCGCTCGGCTACTAGGACGTCCAGCCGTTCGGTCCTTCGCGGAGCGAACTGTCGGGTAGCGTGCCTGGCGGGGAGAACGCAGGGGGAGATATGCGTGATTTGTTGTACGACGTCGGCCGCGAAAGCCGCCACTGGAACCGCCGCCTTCGGCTGCGCAGGCTGCGGGCACCGCTGCTCTTCATGGCGCTGTCGGTGATACCCGGGCTGATCTCGTTCCGCGTGTACCAGTCGGTCCTGGAGGCGGCCGTGGTCACGATCCTGACCGTAGCGAGCGTCGGAGCGGCTGCCGTCGTGTTCCGGCCACGTTGAGTCGGTGGCGGGTTCCTCAGCTGCCGAAGAAGTTCCGCGCGTACATGTTGATGTCGCCCATCGACCCGCTGTAGACGTTGAGGTCGACGTTGCCGTTCACGCCCGGGATCCGGCCGCTGTCGGTGTACTGCCAGAACGCCCAGTTCTGCCAGCCACCCGGTAGCGGCCCGGGTTCGTTGCGGCCGTTGTAGTCGGCGATCCACAGCGGGTAGCGCGTGAACTCGTTCGTGTTGGCCATCGCTGTGCGCCAGAAGTTGGGGTAGGTGTAGATGATCGGCGTGCGACCGGTGAGCGACTGCACCGTGTTGAGGTAGCGGTGCGTCCAGTCGATCAACTGCGGCGCCGCCAGTCCGCCGGTGGCCTCCAGGTCGAGCACGGGCGGCAGTCCACCGAACTGGTTGACCGCCAGCGCGGTCGCCGCGAAGAACGCTGCCTGCGCCTCGGGGGAGGCGGACGGGTCGGCGTAGTGGTAGGCGCCGCGCGCGACGCCCGCGAGCCGCATCGAGAGGGAGTCCTGCGCGAAGAACGGGTTGGTGTAGAACAGCCCCTCCGTCGCCTTGACCATCGCGAAATCGTGTCCGGCAGACCGCACCTGGAACCAGTTGATCGGGGATCCGGCGGAGTGCTGCCACGACGACACGTCCGGGCCTTGTGGATTGGCCGCGGCCACAGCCGGGCCCGCCACACTCACCGCCCCCGCCAGGAGCACTGCTGCGACACGGACGATGGATCGGCGCGAGATACTCGGCATCGCACGAGACTAAACGACTTCCTCACCGCGCGCGGCGATTTCACACCAATGTTCATCTCCCAGGCACTTCCCAGAAAGGGTGTCAACCCAGCCAGTCGAGCACTGCGGCCGCCGTCCACGACTGCTGCATGCTGCCGAGCGGCCGTCCCGTGAACGGCTCGTAGTATTCGGCGAAGCTGCCGTCGGCGGCCTGTCGCAGACCCTCCGCACGCAACATCGACGATCGTTCCGCCCACCCGCGTCGCGCGAACGCCCACGAGAACAACCACGTCATCACCGGCCACACCGGCCCCCGCCAGTACTCGCGGGGACGGAAGTCACGCGAGACCGGCGACGTCGACGGTGGGACTGCGTACCGCAGATCGGGGTGGGTGCAGAACCGCGGGCCCTCGAAGACGTGCATCAGGTGTCGCTCCACGTGCCGGTCGAGCCCGCCGCACAGCAGGGGAGCGAACATCGCGATCGTGTCGGTGCCGATCCAGCGGCCGCTGCGTACGTCGAAATCGCGTGCGGCCCCGCTCCGCTCGTCCGTCGTGGCGACGACACCCCGACGGAAGTGGTCCGCCCAGTGATGCAGTTCCCGCACGTCGGCATTGGGTCGCGAGTGCTCCTCCCCGATCACGGCGAGCACGTCGCACGCGAGTGCGAAGATCGCGCTGACGAAGACGTCCTCGACCGCGAAGCTCATCTTGTCGGCCAGCGCGTCGTCGTCGTAGCGGACGCTCTTCATCTCCTCGAGCAGCCACAGGTAGCGGTCGTACTCGCCGTTGGTGGGGCGCTGCGAGGTGTCGGTGACGACCGTGACGTCCTCCCGGCGATACGGCGGAACAGGACCGGGAATCACGTTGGCGTACGCGACATCCCATCGGGGCGAATTGTCCATTCCGGACTCCCACCCGTGGTACAGCGTGATGCGGCCGTTCCCGTCGCGATCCCGGGCGTGGGCGAGCCATCGGTGCCACCGCATGAGGTCCGTCCAGCGGCGGTCCAGGAACTCCTCCGCAACCGCCCGGGTGCTGCGGCCGTGCCGGCGGGCGTGGTCGAGGATCCGCTGCACCGCGATCGCATGCACTGGCGGCTGCGTGATGCCGGAGGTGTCGACGCCGATCGGCGCGTAGCCGGCCAGCTCCCGGCACTGCCAGCGGGCCGGTCCGGGGAAGTAGCCGTCGACCCCGTTCGCGAACACGATGTGCGGGATCATCCCGTTGCTCCACTGCGCCGAGAGCAGCGTGTCGAGTTCGGTCACCGCCCGCTCGACGCTCAACGGCGCCAGCCCGACGGCGACGAACGCCGCGTCCCAGCTCCACATGTGCGGGTACAGGCGCGGCGCGGCGGTGGTCATGGTCCCCAGGTCGTTGCCGCGCAGCAGGTAGGCGGCACGAGCCGCGAGCTGGGTCGGCGTGAATCCGGGGTCGATCATCGTCCCATTCTGCGACTCACCCGGCGAACGCGCGCGTCCAGGCGAGCAGATCGTCGACGGGCCAGGTGTTCACGACCCGCTCGACCGGGACGCCGCACCGGATGGCACGCTCGCAACCGAGGCCCTGCCACGCCAGCTGTCCGGGCGCGTGGGCGTCGGTGTCGATCGCGAAGAGACAGCCGCTGTCGACGGCGAGGTCGATCAGCCGGCTGGGCGGGTCGCGGCGCTCGGGCCGGCTGTTGATCTCGATGGCGACGTCGTGGTCGCGGCACGCCTCGAACACCTTCTCGGCGTCGAACTTCGACTCGGGACGGTTACCGCGGCGGCCCTCGACGAGCCGGCCCGTGCAGTGGCCGAGCACGTTCACCCGCGGATTCCGGACCGCCCCGAGCATACGCCGGGTCATACCGCCGCGATCCGCGCGCAGGTGCGAGTGCACGCTCGCCACCACGACGTCCAGTTCATCCAGAAGATCCGAATCCTGGTCCAGCGCACCGTCATCCAAGATATCGACCTCGATTCCGGAGAGGACCCGGAACGGCGCCATCTCCCGATCGAGGTCGTGCACCGCGGCGAGCTGCTCGCGCAGCCGCTCGGGAGACAATCCGTTCGCGACGGTCAGCCGCGGCGAGTGGTCGGTGAGCGCGCAGTACTCGTGGCCGAGCGCGGCGGCGGTGCCCATCATCTCGCCGATCGGGCTGCCGCCGTCGGACCAGTCCGAGTGCACGTGCAGGTCGCCGCGCAGCGCCGGTTGGAGGTCGCCGCCGTACCCGATCGGCTGGGCGGACTCGCGCAACTCCCGCAGATACTCGGGCACGTCCCCGGCCACGGCCTGCTCGACGATCGCCGCGGTCTTCGCGCCCAGCCCCGGCAGAGCGGTCCAGCCACCGGTGCGCTGACGCGCCTCCCGCTGCCCCGCGGTGAGCCCCGCGACCACGTCCGCGGCCCGCCGGTACGCCTTCACCCGATACGTGTCGGCGCGCCCACGCTCGAGCCAGAACGCGACCTCCCGCAGCGCTTCGACCGGATCCATACGTTCATCGTGCACCCGCACGCGAGAAGCGGGTGCCTATCGAGCGGACCAGTGACATGCTTGGTACGAGAGCTGACATTTCCGGCTCGAAAGGCACGACGATGAGCCAACAAAAGAACAGACAGCAAAGATGGGTGCTGGTTGCGGCCGTGGCGCTGGGGGCAGGACTGCTCGGCGTCGCGATCGCCGGATGCGACTACGACATCGATTCGAATTCCAGACTCACGACCACCAGCGAAACGAGCACTCCCGAGAATCCGAGCGGGCTACAGCTGACCAATTCGTTCGGCTATATACCGACACACGGGCCGGCACTCGAAACCGCACCGATCGAGCCCCAGGGCGGCGCCATCGACGGCGACCCGTTCGAGCTCGGCGGCGGTACGCTGCTTCCTGAGCACGATGTGCTACTGCCCACCGGGGCGACTCTCACCACACCCACAGGTTGACCAGGGGTGATGTCATGGTTCAACAGAACAATCGATCATTGCCGCGGCGAATCGCGATCTTCCTCCTCGCGGCGGCCACCGTCCTGACGCTCGGCACCGCCGTAGCCGGCTACCACCGGTCGTCCGACGTCAGCACGAATCAGGGCTACCCGCAGACGCAAATGACGTCGGCAACCGACCAAACCGGTCTGCAACAGACGGATTCGTTCGGCTACATCCCCCAACACGAGACGACACTGCCGACCAACGGGATGGGTCCGGGCGGACAGGGGTTCGGCAACGGTCCGGGCGGGAACCCGGGCCCGCCGCTTCCCGGCGGTCCGCAACTGCCGGCCGCGGCGACACTCACGACGCCCACCGGATGATCTTGCGTCTACCCTCGGGGGCATGGCTTCCCCGCACCCCACCGCCCTGGTCACGGGCGGAAGCCGCGGCCTCGGTGCCGCCATCGCCCGTGAGCTCGCGCCCACCCACCAGCTGATTCTCGGCGGGCGCAGCGCCGAGTCGCTCGAGCCCATCGCCGGGGAGTTGGCCGCCGCACCCTGGCCCGTCGACTTGACCGACTACGCGGCCGTCGCCGCGGCCGTCGCCGACATCGACCGGCTCGACGTGCTGGTGCACAACGCCGGTGTCGCCGAACTGGGGACCATCGAGCAGACGTCCGTCGACGCGTGGCACCGGACGCTCGAGGCCAATGTCGTCGCGGTCGCCGAGTTGACGCGCCTGCTCCTGCCCGCTCTGCGGGCCTCGCACGGCCACGTCGTGTTGATCAACTCCGGGTCCGGGTTGCGCGCCAACGCCGGTTGGGGCGCCTACGCGGCGAGCAAGTTCGCGCTGCGCGCGTTCGGCGACGCTCTGCGCCTCGAGGAGCCCGCGCTGCGCGTTACCTCGATCCACCCGGGACGCATCGACACCGACATGCAACGCGAGATCGTCCGCGCCGAGGGCGGCGAGTACGACGCCGACCAGTTCCTCGCCCCGGAGACCGTGGCGCGTGCGGTCCGGAACGCCGTCGAGACGCCGCGGGACGCACATCCCACCGAGATCGTGCTGCGGCCGATCCCGAGGTAACCGTTCGGTGCCCGCCTCGGCCTCGTGGCAGTCAGGGATGCAGCGTCGTGATGGTGAGCACCGCACAGGGATCGGTCATCTCGAACGCATCGACGCACCCGGGCGGGAGCAGCACTGCGTCCTCCGTCACCGGGTCGACGAGGATGAGCAGCGCATCGGGATCGGCGACCGCGGGCGGTTCACCGATCCGCACCGTCGCCGTCGCCCGGCCGCGCCGCGCCATCACGTTCAGCGCCCGGGTGGGCGTCTCCACGCGGCACTGCGGCGCCCACTCGCCCGGGAACGCAAACGTCTGCAGCGGTTCGACGACATGGCGCACCACGCCGGTCTCCGAAGCCTCCGACGCGAACGGTGCCCCGCTCAGCTCGATCGGTACCGCACCGACCGGTATGAAGAACCGGTCGTATCCATCGATCACCGAGAATGTCGACGACGTCGGCTCGTCGGCGATGCTCACCCGCCACAGGTCGGTCTCGGCAACTACCTGTGTAGTGCCCTGACCATTGCGCCAGCGCACCGACTCCCGGTCGTCGCGGGTGGTCCAGCGCGCCTTCGATCCGGGCGAGTACGGGTCGTTCACAGTGCCTCCGTGGCGATTCGTGTCGAAGGATTCCGGTTGCCAGTCCCCGCTCCACGCTGAACTTGCACACCCGGCTTCCCATCCAGGGTTGTATATACAACCCGCTTCGGTCAACCGGCTGTCCACACCGTCGACAGGACGAACGCCCCGTCGACACGCCCGCGAGCATGCCGAGATGCTCGAATCACACACCACCCCAACGGTTCCCGCCAACCGGAGGGCAGTGCACTGCGTAGACGGACGACGGTGGGGGTGTGTTCCGGCGTCGCCGTGACGCCGGAACACACCCCCACCAGGAGCGGAGCTGCCGTCTCGTCAGCTGACGGTCATGTCCTCCTGCGCCCAGTACGCCCGGGTGCTGGTGATCTTGGCGTCGTCGTCGAACGTCATGACGTCGATCGGCTCGACGACGTAGGTCTGGTCGCCGGCCTTGGTGGTGACACGGAAGTGGAACGCGGCGCTGTTGCCGGCGACGCGGATCGTCAGCAGTTCGGCCGTCTGATCCATCGACTCGATCGCGGTGAAGAACGAACGGATCTCCTCGACGCCGCGCTTGGGCTCGGTGCCGACCGGATCCTCGACCGTGGCACCCTCGGCGAACAACGCGGCCACCGCGTCGGCGCTCTTGCCGCTGATCGCCTTCATGTACGACGCGACGGTGTTCTTGATGTCTTCTGCGGATGCCATGATCGCTGAACCTTTGCTCGTGGAACGAATTTCGGTGCTCTTGCGGCGGGGAGCGTAACCCGCCTCACACACCCGGCACACCGTTCGGTCCCGCCCACCGGACACTCCCGACAATCCACCGAAGCAGAGCGAGCGTCGCAGGGGCGCTGCTACCGTCCCGCGCATGTCAATCCAGCTTGGGGGTATCTGGGGTCGGGCGTTCGTCGCCGCACTCGCGGTGACAGTCGTGGTCGGAGGTGGCGCCGCAGGCACGGCCGCGGCCCAATCGAGTGGCAGTGCTCTGCCGAACACCAGTGTCGGCGGACTGGGATCGACCGGCAGCGCCGCGGGACAGGGGTCCGTCGGACCCGGCTCGTTGACCGACGGCACGGGCTCGGACGGCACCGGCTCGAACGGCACCACGCCGATCACCGGCTCGCTGGGAACGGCGTCGTTGGCCAGGTCGGCGTTCGGTTCCTGGATTCCGGGCTCGGTCGACTCGTCGGTGTCGCCACCGGATCTGACGCCGCCCGTCCTCGAGACGCTGCGCGACGACATGCTGCCGTCGCCGGTCGGGGATCCGTTCTTCGACGAGTACCCACCCGGTCTGCCCGGCATGGCGAACGGGCAGGTCATCACCGTCCGCGACGTGACACCGGCCGCCCGATCACTGCCGATCGCGCCGGTGCGCGAGGTGAGGCAGTTCAAGGTGAAGTCCACCGACGCGAACGGGACACCGTCGTTCGCGACCGCAACCCTCGTCATTCCCGCCACGCCGTGGACCGGTCCGGGACCGCGACCGGTCCTGGTCAACAACGTGCCGATCAACGGACTCGGGCGGGCCTGCACCACCTCCCACACCATGGCGAACGGGGTCACGCCGTCGACGAACTTCATCGAGTTGCTCCGGCCCGTCACGACGAAGGCCGAGGAACGCGGCTACGCGGTACTCATCCCGGACCACGAGGGCCCCCGGATGGCGTACGGGGAACCGTACGTCGCGGGGCACGCGATCCTCGACACCATCCGAGGCATGCGCAACGAGTACCCCGCGGAGTTCGGCACCAGCAAGATCGCGATGATGGGCTACTCCGGCGGCGCGATCGCTACACACGGCGCGGTCAAGCTGATCGATTCGTACGCACCGGAATTGGCTCCCGCCATCGTCGGCGCCGCATTCGGGGGAGTGCCCGCCGACTTCGAGATGCTCGGACGCACCATGAACGGCAACCTCGCCAGTGGACTCTTCCTCGCGGCGGTGCTGGGGATCTCGCGGGAGCACACCCAGATCCTGCCCGTGATCAACAACCTCGGGCAGCAGCTGGGAATCTCCGGCATCAAGGACATGTGCGTGAACAACCTTGCCGTGATCGGCCTCCTGAACGCGCCCATCGAAGCACTCGCGAACGTCAAGAATGCGCTGAATTCCCCTGTCGCGCACGACATTTACAACATCACAAAGATGGCAGGCATCAAGTCCGGCACCCCGCTCTACATCTACAACGGCGGTCAGGACTTCTGGATCCCCGCCCTGGGTGCCCGCAACCTCTACGACGAGCAGTGCGAGCTCGGGGTCCGCGCCGTGTACCGGCAGGTGCCGGGCGAGCACGCGCTCGGCGAGTTGATCGGCAACCCCGGGGCGTTCGACTGGGTCGACGCCCTCTTCCACGGGAAGCCCGCACCCGACGAGTGCTGAGCCACCCCTCCGACGACTGAAGGGTCCCTTCACGCGCTGCGAGCGCGCGAAGGGACCCTTCAGCTGTTGCGACTAGAGAACGACGTTCACCATCTTGCCGGGGACGACGATCACCTTGCGGGGATCCTTGCCGCCCAGCAGCGCGACGATCTTCTCGTCGGCGAGGGCGATCTTCTCGATGTCCTCGCGGGCCGCGTCGACCGCGACGTTGATGCGGCTGCGGACCTTGCCGTTGACCTGGATCGGGTACTCGACGGTGTCCTCGACCAGCCACTTCTCGTCGGCGGTCGGGAACGGGCCGTGCGCCAGCGACTCGGTGTGGCCCAGACGCGACCACAGCTCCTCGGCGAGGTGCGGCGCGATCGGGCCGAGCATGAGCGCCAGCGGCTCCACCGCGGAGCGCGGGGCGCCGCCCGGGTACTCCTTGGTGAGGTGGTTGGTGTACTCGATCAGCTTGGCGACGGCGGTGTTGTCGCGCAGCGCCGCGTAGTCCTCGGCCACACCGGCGATCGCCTTGTTGAGCGCGCGCAGCGTGCCCTCGGACGGCTCCGCGTCGGTGACGCGCAGGTCGCCGGTCTCCTCGTCGACGACGACGCGCCACGCGCGCTGCAGGAAGCGGTGCGCGCCGATGACGTCCTTCGTCGCCCACGGACGGGAGGTGTCCAGCGGACCCATCGCCATCTCGTAGACACGCAGGGTGTCGGCACCGAACTCGTCGCAGATCTCATCCGGCGCAACGGAATTCTTCAGGCTCTTGCCCATCTTTCCGTACTCACGCTTGACCTCGGCGCCCTGGTAGAAGAACTTGCCGTCCTCCTCGGTCACCTCGGCGGCCGGCACGTAGACGCCCCGCTCGTCGGTGTACGCGTACGCCTGGATGTAGCCCTGGTTGTACAGGCGGCGGTACGGCTCACTGGAGCTGACGTAGCCCAGGTCGAACAGCACCTTGTGCCAGAACCGCGAGTACAGCAGGTGCAGCACCGCGTGCTCGACACCGCCGACGTACAGGTCCACGCCACCGGGATCGTTGGGGCCGTGGATGTCCGGACGCGGACCGGTCCAGTAGGCCTCGTTCTCGGGGGCGACGAACTGCTCGCTGTTGGTGGGGTCGATGTAGCGCAGCTGGTACCACGAGCTGCCTGCCCACTGCGGCATCACGTTGGTGTCGCGGCGGTAGTCCTTGAGTCCGTCACCGAGGTCCAGCTCGACGTTGACCCAGTCGGACGCCTTCGCCAGCGGGGGAGAGGGCTCGGAGCTGGCGTCGTCCGGATCGAACGACACCGGCGCGTAGTCCTCGACCTCCGGAAGTTCCACCGGCAGAGCCGATTCCGGAAGCGGATATGCGACGCCGTCGGCGTCGTACACGATCGGGAACGGCTCGCCCCAGTAGCGCTGGCGCGCGAACAGCCAGTCGCGCAGCTTGTACTGGATGGTGCCGGTGCCGACGCCCGCCGCCTCGAGCCGCTCGATGACGGCCTTCTTGGCGTCGGCCACGTTCAGGCCGTCGAGGTACTCGGAGTTCACGAGCGGTCCGTCGCCGGTGAACGCCGACTCGGACAGGTCGCCGCCCTTGATGACCTCGACGATGTCGAGGCCGAATGCGGTGGCGAACTCCCAGTCGCGCTGGTCGTGACCCGGAACGGCCATGATCGCGCCAGTGCCGTAGCCGGTGAGCACGTAGTCGGCGATGAACACCGGCAGCTCGTGCCCGTTGACCGGGTTGACCGCGTAGACGCCGAGGAAGACGCCGGTCTTCTCCTTGTTCTCCTGGCGCTCGAGGTCGCTCTTGGCACCGATCGACGCCCGGTACGCCTTGACGGCGTCGGCCGGGGTGGCCGCGCCACCGGTCCAGCGCGGGTCGACGCCCTCGGGCCACTCGGCCGCCACCAGCTGGTCCACCAGCTCGTGCTCGGGGGCCAGCGTCACGTAGGTGGCACCGAACAGGGTGTCCGGGCGGGTGGTGAACACCTCGATGTCGTGGCCGTCGGCCGCGAACTTGACCTGGGCGCCGTGCGAGCGTCCGATCCAGTTGCGCTGCATGGACTTGACCTTGTCCGGCCAGTCCAGGTACTCGAGGTCGTCGACCAGGCGGTCCGAGTACGCGGTGATGCGCATCATCCACTGCTGCAGGTGCTTCCGGAACACCGGGAAGTTGCCGCGCTCGCTGCGGCCGTCCGCGGTGACCTCCTCGTTGGCCAGCACCGTGCCCAGGCCCGGGCACCAGTTGACCATCGAATCCGAGTGGTAGACGAGGCGGTACGAGTCCAGCACCTTGCTGCGCTCGACCGCGTCCAGCGACGCCCAGTCCCGTCCGTCGTCGAGAGTGCGCTCACCCGAGGCGAACTCGGCCTCGAGCTCGGAGATGCGGCGCGCCTTGCCCTGCGCGGTGTCGTACCAGGCGTTGTAGATCTGCAGGAAGATCCACTGCGTCCAGTGGTAGAAGTCGACGTCGGTGGTCGCGACGGAGCGGCGCTCGTCGTGGCCCAGGCCCAGGCGGCGCAGCTGACGCTGCATGTTCGCGATGTTCGCCTCGGTCGTGGTGCGCGGATGCGTGCCCGTCTGCACCGCGTACTGCTCGGCCGGCAGACCGAAGGCGTCGTAGCCGAGGGTGTGCAGGACGTTGTGACCCTGCATGCGGTGGTAGCGCGCGAAGACGTCGGTGGCGATGTAGCCGAGCGGATGCCCGACGTGCAGGCCCGCGCCCGACGGGTACGGGAACATGTCCTGGACGAACAGCTTGTCGGCGGGCACGTCACCGGCGAGCGGGCCCACCGGGTTGGGGGCGTTGAACGTCCCGCGCTCGCTCCACAGGTCCTGCCAGCGCTGCTCGATCCGGCCGGCGAGCTCCGCGGTGTAGCGGTGCTGCGGCGTCGAGTCGTCGGGGGATGAGGCTTGCTGAACTGGCTCGGTCACTGTGGTCGCTATCTACTTGGATGACGGGAATTCCGTCAACCAGGGTAAAGCCTGGTCGGTCCCGGCGAACACCCAGGAACACGCCCTCCTCATCGCGGGGCTTATCGTGGATGCGTGGTCATCCTCGCTGTCGTGCTGTTCATCGCCGCTGTTGCTCTCGGGGCCCTGGGCGTCGCCGGACTGACCGGTCGGCTCAAGCGCAACCGCTGGGCCGGGGTCCGTACCCCGCAGTCGCTGCGCGACGACGAGACGTTCGCGCTGGCCAACAAGGTCGCCGCCCCCACCATGCTGGCCGCGGCCGGTGTGCTGGTCATCGGCGGTGTCGCGGCGATTCTGTTCGACGGCGTCCTCCCGGTCGTCGCGGTGGTCGTCGCCGCCCTGGCCGCCCTGTTCACCGTCGCCGCCGGCGGCAACCTCGGCTCCAAGGCCGCGGGCGCGCTGCCGGAAACCAGCGGCTGCGGCACCTCCTGCGGCGCCTGCAGCCTCAAGGGCGCGTGCGAACCGGCCTGACTGGTTGAATCCCGGGTGTGACCACACCCACACCGAGCCCCCGCGTCTTCGATCCCGCCGGCGTCGTCTTCGGCGTCGTCGTTCCGATGCTCGCCGCGGCGGCCGGCGTCGTGCTGACCTACGTGCTCCTGCCTCGGCTACCCGAGCAGATCGCGACGCAGTGGTCGGGAGACACCGCCACCAGTTTCATGAGCCCCACCGGCAGCGCGTGGTTGGCCGGCGTGATGGTGGTGATCGTCGGTGGCGGCTGCAGCGGAATCGCCGCACTCGCACAGGCCCAGTTGATGACGCGCCGGATCATGCTCGTGATCGGCCTGACAGTGGTCGGGCTGATCGTCGCCGTGCAGATCGCGATTCCCATCCAGCAACTCGACATGACGACACCCACCGACGCTCCACTACCCGTCGACGCGATCGGTGCCGGTCTCGCCTTCGGCGCGGTCGCCGGGATGGTCGGCGCGTCACTGCTCCGGGACTACCGGGTCCGTGCCGTCGCCACCGAGGCACCGTCGGCGGACCTGCCTCGCAGTGCCGTAGAGCTGCCGATCACCGACCAGGTGGGTATGAGCGCGTCCGGCCTCATTGCGACGGCCATGGTCCTCGCAATGCCCGCGGCGTTGTTGTGCTGGTTCGCGGACTCCTGGTGGTTGATGGGCGTGTACCTGCCCGTGGTGCTACTCACCGTGGTTCTGCTGCAGTTCCGACTGGTCGTCGACGCCGACAGCATCCGCGTGCAGAACATGGGCATGTCGGCGATCGAGTACGGCACCGAGGAGGTGCTGGGCGCGAAGGTCACGCACCTGCGCCCGTTCCAGGATTTCGGCGGATGGGGGCTCAAGGCGAAGGGCCGCGGCAACTACGGCGTCGTCACCCGCACGGGACCGGCCGTCGTGATCACGTTCGCCTGCGGGAATCAGCTCACCGTCACCACCGCGAGGGCCGAGGAGGTCGCCGGTGCGCTCAACACCCTCGCCGACCGGCGCCTGGCCCGGTCGTGACTGTCACAGCCCCTGAACGTCCCCACTCCTGAACGTCACAGCACTCCTGAACGTCACAGCGCCGACGCCCGGATCGCCTCCATGAGCGCCGTCTCGGGGCCGCTGGGCGTGCTCGACCGGCCCATCAGCACGAACTCGACGTCGCCCGGGGCGGGCAGGCCGAAGCGATCGCCGACGGGCCGCAGCTCGGTGGGCAGCAGCGAGTTCGCGTGCACGATGAACCCCAGACCGGCCAGCACGGCGGCGCGCAGCCCCGCTCGACTGTTGGCCAGGCAGGTGATCCGACTCGGCAGCCGCGCCGACTCGAGGGCGCCGAGTGCGCACGCGCGGGTGATGCTCGGCGGGGGATAGACCACGAGCGGGACCGGGGTGGACGGATCCCACTGGGACTCGGTCGTCCCGCCCCACACCAGTCGGTCGCGCCACACCAGCTCCCCGTGTGTCTCGCCGGGCCGGCGCATCACGAACGCGAGATCGAGGTCCCCGGCACGCAACTGCGCGTGGACCGTGCGGCTCAGCCCGACCGTGAGCTGGAGGTCGACGAGGGGGTGCGTCCTCCGGAAGTCGCGCAGGATCTCCGGCAGCCCCTTGGCGACCAGATCTTCTGCCGCGCCGAACCGGAGCCTCCCGGTGAGCGTCGAGCCCTCGAAGTACCGGCTGGCCCGGCCGTGGGCGTCGAGGATCGAACGGGCGAACCCCACCATCGCGGTGCCGTCGGCGGTGAGTTCGACAGTGTGCGTGTCGCGCGCGACGAGCACGCAGCCCGCCGCCTGCTCGAGCCGCGCGATGTGCCCACTGACGGTGGACTGGCGCAGACCCAGCTGCCGAGCGGCAGCGGTGAACCCGCCCGTCTGCTCGACGGCGAGGAACGTCCTGAGGAGAACCGGATCGAACATGGCTCCTGGATATCACGCAACGTGATCACAGTTAACGGATTGAACGGCTTTCATGATCAATTCGGGGACATATACCGTTGACCGGTGAAGTTTCTGAGCAGGTTCTACATCGACGGATTCATCCTGGCCATCGTCGCGGTGGCGGTCCTCGGCAGCCTGTTCCCCGTTTCCGGCAGCGGTCAGACGGTGCTCGACTGGGCCACCAAGATCGCGATCGGATTCCTGTTCCTGCTCTACGGCGCGCGCCTGTCGCCGGCCGAGGCGCTGCAGGGCCTCAAGCACTGGCGCCTGCACTCGGTGGTGTTCGCCGCGACCTTCGTGCTGTTCCCGCTCATCGGCCTGGCGCTGCGGATCCTGGTGCCCACCGTGATCACCGACGAGATGTACACGGGCATCCTCTACCTGTGCCTGGTGCCGTCGACGGTGCAGTCGTCGATCGCGTTCACCTCGATCGCGCGCGGCAACGTCGCGGGCGCCATCGTCAGCGCGTCGTTCTCGAACCTGCTCGGCGTCTTCGTCACGCCGGTGTTGGTGGTCCTGCTGATGAACACGACCGGTCAGGCGACGGTCGATTTCTCGTCCGTGATCGACATCGTGCTGCAACTGCTGCTGCCGTTCCTGATCGGCCAGCTCATCCGGCCGCTCGTCATCGACTGGCTGCAGAAGTACGCGCAACCGACCAAGCTGGTCGACCGCGGCTCGATCCTGCTGGTCGTGTTCTCGGCGTTCAGCGAGTCGATGAACGAGCACGTCTGGAGCACCGTGACGGTGCTCGAGGTCCTCGCGGTGGTCGTGGTGTGCTGCGGCATCCTGGCCGCGGTACTCGGCATCACCGCGTTCGCCGGCAAGAAGCTCGGTTTCTCGCTGCCGGACCGCATCGTGATCGTCTTCTGCGGCTCCAAGAAGAGCCTCGCAACGGGCCTGCCGATGGCATCGGTGCTGTTCGCCGGTCAACCCGTGGGCCTGATCGTGCTGCCGCTGATGATCTTTCATCAGATCCAGCTGATCGTCTGTGCCGCGATCGCGCAGAGGTTCGCGAAACGGACCGATCCGGAGCCGGTCACTTCCTGACCGCCCGCTCGTTCGCGCACGCCGCCGCGGCACCTGCGGTTCAATGGAATGGACTGTTCCGGTGTTGTCGTGTTGTCCGAGGAAATGCAGACGTGCTTTCGGAGGCGAACGTGAGCAAGAGTCACCCCGACGAGTCCCGCGATCTCATCATGCCCGCCTACACGGGCCGACTCGAAACGAATCCCGTTCCCGCCCTGCGCCTGCCCGACGACCCGATGGACTCGCGCGCGGCCTACCGGTTCATCCACGACGAGCTGATGCTCGACGGCAGCTCGCGGCTCAACCTCGCGACGTTCGTGACGACGTGGATGGACCCCGAGGCCGGCGTGCTGATGGCCGAGACGTTCGACAAGAACCTCATCGACAAGGATGAGTACCCGGCCACGTCGGCGATCGAGCAGCGCTGCGTCAACATGGTGGCCGCACTGTTCAACGCGCCGGGATTGTCCAAGACCGATCCCGCGTCGGCGACCGGCGTCTCGACGATCGGCTCGAGCGAGGCCGTCATGCTCGCGGGGCTGGCGATGAAGTGGCGCTGGCGGCAGGCGCGCGAGCGGGCCGGCTTGGACGCGTCCAGACCGAAACTGGTGATGGGCAGCAACGTTCAGGTGGTCTGGGAGAAGTTCTGCCGCTACTTCGACGTCGAGCCGGTGTACCTGCCGATGGAGCCGGGCCGGTACGTGATCACCACGGAGCAGGTCATGGCGGCGGTGGACGAGAACACAATCGGCGTGGTCGCGATCTTCGGCACCACGTACACCGGCGAACTGGAACCGGTCGAGGAGATCGCGAATGCGCTGGACAAGCTCGCGGCGGACGGCGGGCCGGACGTCCCGGTGCACGTCGATGCCGCCAGCGGCGGGTTCGTGGTGCCGTTCCTGCATCCGGATATGGTGTGGGACTTCAGGATTCCACGTGTCGTCTCGATCAACGTGAGCGGCCACAAGTACGGCCTCACCTATCCGGGCATCGGGTTCGTGCTCTGGCGCGACGCCGAGCGCCTGCCCGAGGAACTGGTGTTCCGGGTGAACTACCTCGGCGGCGACATGCCCACGTTCACGCTCAACTTCTCGCGCCCCGGCAACCAGATCGTGGGCCAGTACTACAACTTTCTGCGGCTCGGCCGCTCCGGCTACCGGAGCATCATGCAGACACTGCGGACCACCGCGATGTGGTTGAGCACCAACCTTTCCGAGGAAGGTACCTTCCGGATCATCAGCAACGGCTCGGACATCCCCGTCATCGCGTTCGAACTCGCCGACGAGGAGGGGTTCACGGTCTTCGACGTCTCCCACGAACTGCGTGCCCGCGGCTGGCAGGTACCGGCCTACACGATGCCCGCCGACGCGACCGACGTCGCGGTCCTGCGCATCGTGGTCCGCGAGGGCTTCAGCGCCGACCTGGCCCGGCTGCTCTTCGACGACGTCGTCAACGTGTGCACCCACCTGCGCGAGGAGAACGTCGCCATCCACTCGGAGGCCCGGCACTTCGCGCACTGACCGCGTGCATTCCCGTTCCGGGCTGTCGCCGACATAGACTCGGCGCTGTGCTCGTGTGGATCAACGGCGCGTTCGGCGCGGGAAAGACGCAGACGGCGTACGAGTTGCACCGACGCCTCCCCACCGCGCACGTCGCCGATCCCGAACTGATCGGGTTCGCGGTCCATCGGATGCTCCCGACCTCGGCGCGCGGCGACTTCCAGGACCGGCCCCAGTGGCGCTCTGCGGTGGTCGCGACGCTCGCCGACGCGGTGGCGGCCAACGACGGACCCGTCATCGTTCCGATGACCCTCGTGAATCCGGATTACTTCGACGAGATCATGTCCGGCCTGGCGGCCGCGGACGTCGAGGTGCGGCACTACGCGCTGACCGCCTCGCCCGACACCCTCCGACAGCGGCTGCGGACACGTAGCGGCTACTGGCTGGGACGTGCGGTGGGGCGGGACGAGACCTGGGCGATGCAGCAGATCGACCGCTGCGTCGCGGCCCTGCAGTCGGAGCGGTTCGCAGAGCACGTCGCCACCGACGATCGCGCCATCGACGAGGTCGTCGAGGACATCGCCGCACGCGCGGACCTGCCGCTCGCGGGAGCCCGCATGAGCCGGGTTCGCTACCAGGTGCGACGAGCCGCGGTGGGAGTCCGGCACATTCGTCTCTGAGGCGAGTCTGCTCCTGCGGCCGCGCAGACGGCGCGGGTTCAGGTCAGTTCAGGTCGACGTCGATGGGGTGCGTCGCGAGCAGCGCGAGCGGCATGGGCTGCCGACGCAGCACCTGACCCCAGACGTCCACGCGGGGCGGGCTGACGACGTCGGAAGCCAACGCGGACAACACGATCCAATCGTCGTGCTCGATCTCGGAGTCGAGCTGACCGAACGTCCAGCCCGCGTAGCCGGCGAAGATCCGCAGCCCCTCGATCACCGGCGCGATCGTGTCGGGGTCGGCGTCGAGGTCCACCATGACGACGCGGCCGTCGATGCGACGCAGGCCGTCGACCCCCGTGATGTCCACTCCGGTGCGCAGCGTCGCCAGGCACAGCGCAGCGTCGCGGGTGACCGGGCCGCCGACGTAGATCGCCTTGGGATCGGACGCGAGGTCCGCCCACTGCGGCAGCACCTCCTGCACGGAGGTGTCGCTGCGGCGATTGATGACGACGCCGAGACTGCCGGCGTCGTTGTGTTCGATCATGTAGACGACGGTCCGGCGGAACGTCGGTTCGAACAGTTCGGTCGACGACACCAGCAGGGTGCCCGGCCGCACCGCCGGCTGAGCCGGGGCTGTGCGGTCCTCAGGGTCCTCCGAGTGCGCCACGGGGTCATCATCTCATCGACGCGGCCCTGGCGGGAGATGCGAACCGCGATCGGCCGTGTCGTGCCTAGGCCGCCTCGGCCTCGCTGCGCGGCGCCGGAACCGGGCACGACGCGGCGCGGGGCACGCCGAGCTTCTGCAGGAGCAGGCTCATCGGGCACCAGCCGACGACCCCGTAGAGGACGAGGTTCGCCGAAGCGAAGGCGGTGAGACCGCGCCACCTGGGCGAGTGCTTGCGGCCGAGCAGCAGGCTCGCGCCGACCACCGAACCGCCGAGCAGCGGAACGATGCGCTCGATGGACCAACCGGAATGCTTGGGCAGTGCCATTTCCAGATCTCCTCGTGGATGTGTGGGTGTCAGGCGGTGATCTCCAGGCCCGCACGTCGCCACGCGTCCATGCCACCACGCACCGAGTACGCCTCGGCGCCGGCGCGCGCGAGCACGCGGGCCGCGGTGGCCGACCGCCCGCCGGACCGGCAGATCGCGACGACCGGCCGATCGCCGACGGCGTCGGGGCCGCGTTCGATCACCTCGTGCAGCGGCAGGTGTGTCGCGCCGGGCGCGTGCCCCGAGTCCCATTCGGGAAGGGACCGCACGTCCAGCAGGACCGCGCCCCCTTCGACGAGGTTCCGGGCCTCGTGGACGTCGACGACGCCGTACGACTTGCGGAAGAACTTCGACAGTAGGGCCACCCTGCTCGCTTTCTCCAGACCCCCGAGGGGGTCGTTCGATCCACACTGTATACCCCGAGGGGTATAGGGGTCGACGTGTCGTCGACCACGTTTCGACGCCTCAGACCAGCCCCAGGACCTCGTCGAGAACCACGAGATGATGCCCGAACAGCGCCGCGGGATCGGCGAAGGTGTCGGCGCCATACTGCCCGAACACCTCGAAGTTCACCGCACCGAACAGCGCAGCCCAGCCCATCACGCCGCGGGCGAGGAGGCCGTCGGGCACGGTCAGGCCCATCTCGCCGCGGATGCGGTCGAGGTCGAGCTTCAGTCCCGGGTCGATCGGCGTCTCGGGCAGCACGACCCCGCCAGCCCTGTACGCGGCCTCGAGGATGCCCACCATCGCGACGACGACCCGGGTGCCGGGACCGGTCGTGCGCTCGGCCGGCGCGTGATACCCGGGCACCGGGCTGCCGAACAGCAGCGCGTACCGGGCGGGCTCCCGCACGGCCCACGCCCGCACGGCGCGGGCGAGCGCGTGCATCCGGCCGCGGTGGTCGTCGGCCGGGACCGCATCGACGGCGGCGTCCACCTCGCCGCCCAACTCGGTGTAGCCGTCGACGACCAGCAGCGTGAGCAGCTCGTCGCGGCTCGCGACGTATCGGTACACCGCCGACGAAACCACCCCGAGGTCCCGCGCGACCGCCCGCAGCGACAGCGCGGCCGCGCCGTGCGTGGCGAGGTGTTCGCGTCCGATGCGGGTGATCTCGGCGAGCGTCTGCTCGCGGGCGCGTTCGCGCGGGGTGACGGTCATGGCCCCACCCTGCCCGAGAAGCGAGAGCACTGTCAACAAAAGAGAGCACTGCTCTTGACACCGCGCGGGCAGGCGCGCATTGTGGAAACAGAGAGCAGTGCTCTCGATTCTGGAAATCTCCTCGAGAAAGCGAGCACGCCATGTCGAATCCGCAGGTAGTGACCGGGGCGGGACCTGTCGGCTGGACCGTCGCCGAGCAACTGGCCGACGCCGGCCACGACGTGCGGGTGCTGACCCGCTCGGGCAGCGGGCCGGTCCATCCGCGGATCGAACGCCGGAAGGTGGACGTCTCCGATCCCGCGACCCTCGCGCCGGCGCTGGAGGGTGCCACCGCGGTCTTCCACTGCATCCACGGCTCCGCGTACGACGCCCGCGCCTGGGAGCGTGAACTGCCCGCCGCCGAGCAGGTGGTGATGGACGCCGCGCAGCACATCGGGGCCGTCGTGGTGTTCCCGGAGAGCCTGTACTCGTACGGCCGCCCGGCCGGCCCGATGACCGAGGACAGCCCCCGGGACGCGAGCACCGGCAAGCTCGGTGTCCGCACCCGGCTGCTCGCGGCCCGCGCCGCCCACCCGGTCCCCACGGTCAGCGTCGTCGCGTCCGACTTCTTCGGACCGCACGTCCGCAGCGCGCATGCGGGGGAGCGGATGGTGCCATCGGTCCTGGCGGGGAAGACCATTCGCGTGATGGGACGCGCCGACGTGGTCCATTCGTTCACGTACGTGCCGGACCTGGCGGCGGCGATGATCGCCGCGGCGCACGACGCCCGGCTGTGGAACACCGTGGTGCACGCACCCACCGCGCCCGCGGTGACGCAGCGGCAGATGGTCGAGGCCTTCGCGGACGCGGCGCAGGTGCCCGCACCGAAGGTGGGGACGCTGCCGGGGTGGCTGCTGCGCACCGTCGGCACGGTGCACCGCCCCACCCGGGAACTGGCCGAGACGCTGTACCAGTTCGAGGCCTCGTTCGTCATGGACTCGCACCGCAGCGAGCAGGTGCTGGGCCTGGCGCCGACCCCGTTGGACGAGGCCGCCGCCGAGACCGTCCGGTGGTGGCGGAACGAGCTGACGGCGCGCGCCGACCGATAGGGTCACGGTGTGCGCAGATGGAGTTCGGTCCGGGGGTCGTGGGAGGCCGCCGCGACGACGCTGCGCCACTCGCCGGGCCTCGCGCGCCTCACGGCGGTCCGGTTCGCGAGCCAGTTCGGCGACGGGCTGTTCCAGGCGGCGCTGGGCGGCGCGATCCTGTTCAACCCCGAACGCGAGACCGAGCCGCTCGCGATCGCGGCCGGCTTCGCGGTGCTGCTCTTGCCGTACTCGGTGATCGGCCCCTTCGCGGGCGCGCTACTCGACCGCTGGGACCGCCGCGCGGTGCTGCTGTGGGCAAACCTGCTGCGCGGCAGCCTCATCCTCGTCATCGCGGCCCTCCTGATCGCCGGGGCGGGGGAGACGCCGCTGCTGATCCTGGCGCTCGCCGCGATCGGCGTCAGCCGGTTCGTCCTCGCCGGAGCTTCGGCGTCCCTACCCCACGTGGTACGTCAGAGTTGGCTGGTGCCAACCAATTCCGTACTCGCCACCGCCGGGTCGTTGTTCTCGGCCCTCGGCGCCGGAACCGCCGTCACCATCATCGGGGTGGTGGGGGAGGGCGACCTGGGCTCGGGTATCGCGGTCGCTGTCGGCGCCCTGGGGTCGGTGATCGCGGCCTGGGCGGTCAGCGGTTTCGCCCTCCACGCCCTCGGACCAACCGACGTGGAACCTGGCACGGCGCAGACGCTCGCGACCGTCAACGCGGTCCTCGCCGGTCTGCGCACCGGCGCGACGGCGGTGTGGGAGGCCCCCGGCGTGACCACGACGATGATCGGAATCGGCGTCCATCGCATCGCGTTCGGCATCAACACGCTCCTGATGGTGCTCATCCTGCGCCACCCGACGGCCGCGTCCCCGCTGCCCGCCGGCCTCGCCGGATTCGGTGTCGCGGTGGGTGCCACCGCCGCCGGCATGCTGCTGGCGGCGCTCGCGACGCCGTGGCTGATCCCCCGCCTGGGACGCGCGCGCACCGTCACCGTGGCGCTCGTCTTCGCGACCGTCGTGCAGGCCACGCTCATCGCGTCGCTGTCCCAGCCGCTGCTGCTGGTGGGCGCGTTCCTGCTCGGGTTCGCCGGTCAGACCGTCAAGCTCACCGGCGACGCGGCGATGCAGATCGACATCGACGACGACCGCCGCGGGCAGGTGTTCGCGCTGCAGGACACGGTCTTCAACATCGCGTTCTGCGCGTCGCTCGCCGCCGCGGCCACCGTCGTCGCGCCGGACGGAGAGTCACTCGGGCTGGTCCTCGTCGCCGCCGGCATCTACGCCCTCGGTGTCGTCGGGATCGCGATCAACTCCCGCCGCACGGTCGCCTGAACACTCACGCCCCACCCCGGTGCACCGTGTCGAGGCGGCCGTCGCCGTCGGTGTCGGTCAGCCGCACCGACAGCCGGTCCGGGTCCTCCTCGGCGACCAGCACGGTGTCGTACCGGGCGCCGTCGCGCGTCGAGACCAGTACCACGTCCGGCGAGCCGTCACCATCGAAATCCACGACGGCGTCGTCGGTCGCACCGTCACCGTCGTGGTCGACGCTGCGCCACCCCGACGGGGCCGGTGGCGGGGTGGACGGGACCGGCTCCCGCGGCACCTCCTGCGCCCAGACGCCGCCGCGCGCCGGATCGGCGAACCAGCGGACCGACGACCGCCCCACGTCCAGGACAGCGCGGTCGACGACACCATCGCCGTCGACATCCCACATCGCGTCGTCGAGCAGGCCGTCGCCGTCGAAATCGAGACGCACCGAATCGAACTCGCCGTCCCCGTCGAGGTCCAGATCCGCCGCCGACGACCACACGGTCGGGTCGCCGTCGCCGGTGCCGAACCAGTACTCGAGTGCTCCCATACCTGGATGGACGCGGGGCGGCGTCAATCGGTTCCGCCCCGGGGTCCGGCTACGACGATCGCCCGGTCCGGGAGACCGGCGACGACCACCGCCAGGTTGTAGCCACTCGTGCGCAGGTGTCCGTCGTCCCCGACGCGCGGGTACTCGCTGTGCCCGGCGGCCCCGTCGCGGCGCACCCCGTCGGGTGTCGTGACGGCGTCCGTCCCGAGGTGCGTGAATCCGTCGGTCGCGTACGGTCCACCACCGAACGGCCCGGGGCCGAACCGGTTGAGACGCGCGATCACGTCGCCGACCGCGGTCATCTCGTACGCGTGCCGCGACCCCAGTCCGAGGTCGCTCGGCGAGCGCACGTCGACCAGACCGGGCGACCCGTAGACCACGAGGTCGTCGACCGGATGCCGGCCGGGTTCCCGGAGCGCGAGGCCGGTGGTGACGGAGCCGTACGAATGCCCGATGGCGGTGATGTGTGGGTCCGACCCGGTGTGCGCGACGTCGAGGCCGTCGTAGAAGCGGGCGAGCGCTCGGGCACCCGCGCGGGCGCGATCCTCCTGTGCCACAGCGAGTCCGCCTCGGGCGGCGTCGGTGACGCTGCCCGACGTCCGCGGCGGGTCGTAGCCGATCCACGCGATGGCGGACACGGTCTCGCGCCCGCGCCCCGGCGTCGCCCGGAGCTGGCGCTGCGCTTCCTGCCGCAGCGCGTCGGCCTCATCCGTCATCGAACCGAGCGTCGCGCGCACACCGGCGTTCATTCCGGGGGTGGTCACCGCGATGTGGTCGGCGGTGTCCGGATCGCCCACGGCCACCGCGGCCCGGACCTGCTCACCGGAGCGCGCGTCGAGGACCAGCAACCGCCGCTCCGGGTGGTCGAGCAGGGCACGTTCGATCGCGTCGAGGTCCGCGAGCCGCCCCGCCACGTCCGCCAGCACGCCCCGCGCCGCCTGGTCGGCGAGGCCGCCGAAACCGGAGGCCCGGTCGATCAGGGATCGGCGCGCCTCCTCCAGCGCGGCGCGCTCGGCCGGAAGCCGGGCGAGGTTCGCGCGGTGCCGGGCCTCGGCGGGAAGTCCGTCCCGGTCGCCGATCACGGCGGGGGACGTCTCGAGCAGCAGTTGTCGCTGCGACGCGGTCATCGAGTCCCACCACGCATGATTGTCCGGCGCGCTCGCGGACGCCGGTGGGGCGGGTGGAACCGTCTGCACACCAATCCATCCGGTGCCCGGATCGCCCTCGCGCGGCAGTTCCGCGAACGCCGCATCGATCAGTGACCGCGCCCGCCCGTCGGCCGCACCCAGATCGCCGAGCGCCGCCCCGATCAGGACCCGATGCTGACCGGCCCGACGCTCGAGCACGGCACGGGCGAACAACCCGTCCATCCCCGACTGCACGAACATCGGGACCATCGCGGGCGACACCCGAACCGCACCGTCGTCGCCGACGTCGAACCCTTCCGTCCGCGCGGCGTCGACGGCGGCGAGCACGGCGGCCCGGGCGCGGTCGAGGCCGTCCGCCGCGGCGTCCGCCGCCGTCGCCGCCCCGTGCAGGACCGATGCCGTCCGCGTTCCGAGCGCGAGGATCTCGTCGGCCCGCGCCCGCCCCGCGTCGGCGGCGCTGCCGCCCCAGTGCTCCCGGGCGGCCTCCACCGCCAGCGCGAACGCGCCCAGGTCCCGGTCCAGGACACCGGCGCCCCGCCGCCACTCGTCGGCCTGCCGGGCCAGCGCGGCGGGAGCCCACGACCGCGCCTGCGACACGGTCGCCGCCGTCACCGGCCGTCACCCGCCACCCGGAGGGCGCGCCCCACCTCGACCAGGCGCCGCGCGGTCGCGTCGTCCACACGCGTGTACTCGTCCGCCGACCGATCCGCGGTCGTCGCCCACCGGCGCAGACCGTCGCCGACGACCGCCACCGCGCGGGCCGCCGCGCGACTACCCGCACCGCACGCGGCGACCGTCTGCGATCCGAACATGGCCGTATCTGTCAGCGCAGCAACAGGTTTCGCCGAGTCGACACCGTCACCGAGCAGCGACACGGCCCGCGCGGTGTCGACGAGCATTCCCGGGTCGACCCACACCTCCGACATCGGCATCCCCCCGTTCGCTTGTTCCCTCCGAGCCGGACGCTACCCGACCGGGCGGGACCGAGGAGCACTCCGACGGGGGGTTATCCACAGCCTGCGCCGGCGCCGTCCACAGCTGTGGACAACCCCGTGCATCGACCGAATGTCACACGCGTTCAGTCCAACTGGACGCCTGTGACATTCGGCCAGTTCACCGCTGGGCGTCGAGCCACCCGGCCAGCCGGTCCGGGCGGTCGGTGATCACACCGTCCACGCCGGCGTCCACCAGCCGCCGCCACTGCACCGGATCGTTCGCGGTCCACACCATGGTCTGCAGCCCCGCGGCGTGCAGCTTCGCGACCACACCGATGTCGTCCTGCACGAATCCGACATACGGATTGCACGCCGCCACCGCGAGTTCCGCGCACAACGCCGAGACCTCGTCGTCGACCGTGACCACCAGCAGGCCGCGCGGCACGTCGGGGGCGACGTCGGCGAGCGCCCGCACGGTCGGCACGTCGAAGCTCTGCGGCAGGACGCGGGGAAGGACCGGCCCCAGATCCTCGAACATCCGCTGCACCTGATCGGGCGCCCACACGCCCTTCAGCTCGAGGAGCAACCGCAGGTGGGGGTGCGCGACCATCAGGTCCACGACGTCCGTCAGCAGCGGCACCCGCTGCCCGGCCGTCTCCGTGGCGAACCCGACACCCGCGTCCAGGCCGCGGATCTGCTCGGTGCCGAGGTCGGCGACCGCGCCGGACCCGTCGGTGGTGCGGTCGACGGTGTCGTCGTGTATCACGACGGCGGTGCCGTCGCGATCGACGTGCACGTCGATCTCGATCATGTCGGCGCCGGCCAGGACGGCGGAGCGGAACGCGAGCATCGTGTTCTCCGGTGCCACCGAGGAGTTTCCGCGGTGCGCGATGATCAGCGGTCGGTTCACGGGTTGGGGATCCCTCCTCGAAGGCGGTCTGCGGACGCGATGCGCGACGGCGTGAAAGCTATGGAAGGCAGGTGACGGACGGCGGCGGACCCGATGAACCCGGACCGAATACGGGGCGAAGAACAGGCGCTTCGCGAGACCCGCACGCGGTTCGCTAGACGCCCGGGGCGGGACCGCCCGGATACACCGCCACCTCGGTGGCCTTGACCGCGAACCACACGTCGTCACCGGGGGCGAGGTCGAGTTCCGCGACGGCGGCGGCCGTGACATCGGCCATGAGCCCGGGGGAACCGTCGCTGTGGTCCTCGGCGCGCACGCGGATGGCGTGACCGTGCCCGCCCGGCCCCTGCCGGCCCTCGATCTCCGCGATCCGCACGCGGAACATGTTGCGCGGGCTTCCTTCCGGGTGGATTCGGTGGATCGCGACCGCGGCCGGAGCGAACACCGCGACGGCGGGGTCACCGGGGACGCAGCCGTCCTCGGTGATGCCGTGGACGGGCCCGGCGACGGTGTCCAGGCCGTCGGCGCCGACCTTGCCCGACAGCAGGTTGATCCCGGCGATCCGCGCCGCGAAGCCACTGCGCGGACGGGTCAGCACCCGGTCCACCGCCCCCTCCTCGACGATCCGCCCGCCGTCGACCACCACCGCACGGTCGGCGAGCGAAAGCGCGTCCAGCACATCGTGAGTCACGAGGATCGCCGTGCGGTCGGCGGTACGCAGGACGCGGCGCAGCAGCGACCGCACAGCCGGGGCGGCGCCGACGTCGAGGGCGGCCATCGGTTCGTCGAGCAGCAGCAGTCCGGGTTCGGCGGCCAGCGCCCGCGCCACCGCGACCCGCTGCGCCTGACCGCCGGACAGCTGCCGCGGCCGTCGGTCCGCGAGCGCGACCGCGTCCACCTCCTCGAGCCACCGTGTGGCAGCCGCGTACGACTCGCGACGGCCCCGCCCGGCGCTGCGCGGCGCGAACGCGACGTTCTCCCGCACCGTCAGGTGCGGGAACAGCAACGGCTCCTGGGCGAGCAGCCCCACCGATCGACGGTGTGGTTGCACCGCAACATCACTCGCGGTGTCCGTGAGGACGCGGTCGTCGAGCACGACACGGCCGGCGTCGGGACGCAGCAGACCCGCGACGACGTCGAGCAGTGTGGACTTGCCCGCACCGTTGGGCCCGAGAACGGCGAGCACCTCGCCCGGCGCGACCGCGAGTTCGACGTCGAGGCCGCGTGACTCGACGCGCGCGCGCACCTCGAGGCCGGTCACAGCGCACCCGCCGCGCGTCGGGTCCGGGCACCGAGGACGATCGCGACGGCCACGACGACCAGCACCAGCGACAGCGCCACCGCGGCCTCCGGGTCGGTCTCGCGTTGCAGGTAGATCTCGAGCGGGAGCGTGCGCGTGACACCCTGCAGGCTGCCGGCGAACGTGAGAGTGGCCCCGAATTCACCCAGCGCGCGGGCGAATGCGAGCACCGCGCCGGACACCAGGCCGGGCAGCACCAGCGGCACCGTCACCCGGCGCAGCACGGTGGTGGGCGGCGCTCCCAGCGTCGCGGCGACGTCCTCGTAGCGGCGTCCGGCGGTGCGCAGGGCACCCTCGAGGCTGATCACGAGGAAGGGCAGCGCGACGAACGTCTGGGCCAGCACCACCGCGGTGGTGGAGAAGGCGATGTGGATGCCCGCGACCTCGAGGTGGCGGCCGATCAGCCCCTTCCGGCCGAACGTGTAGAGCAGCGCCAGACCGCCCACGACCGGCGGCAGTACGAGCGGCAGCAGCACCAGCGCGCGCAGCGCCGCCAGGCCCGGGAACCGGCACCGTGCCGACACGAGCGCCATCGGCACCCCCAGCACGACGCACAGCAGCGTGCTGACCGACGCCGTCTTCAGGCTCAGTCCGAGTGCGGCCAAGGACGATTCGGATGTCACCAACCCGACGAAGTTGGACCAGTCCACCCCGACCAGCATCGCCACGAGCGGCAGCACCACCAGGAGGCTGCCCACGGCCGCGGGAACGAAGATCCAGGCCGGGAGTCCGGCCGGGATCCGCCCCGGCGGCCGGCCGATCACGGCGTGCCGAATCCTGCGT
This sequence comes from Prescottella soli, assembly GCF_040024445.1. Lineage (NCBI taxonomy): Bacteria > Bacillati > Actinomycetota > Actinomycetes > Mycobacteriales > Nocardiaceae > Rhodococcus > Rhodococcus (subgen. Prescottella) soli. Next base: position 3,024,897 of record NZ_CP157276.1, on the reverse strand, counting down.
CGGACAGGACCCGCCGACCCTCGGGGCCGATGACGAGTGCGACGAATTCTCCTGCCACGTCCCGATGTTCGGACTTGTTCAACACCGCGATCGGGTAGGTGTTGACGACCCGCACGGCTTCCGGAAACGGGATGCCGGTGACCTTGCCGTCCGCACCGGCGACGTCCGTGACGTAGACCAGTCCGGCGTCGGCCTGGCCGGTGACGACCTTGCCGAAGACGTCGGTGACCGAGGACTCCTCGCTCACCGGGGACAGTCGCACCCCGGCCGCGTCGGCGACCCTGCGCGTCGCGGTGCCGCACGGCACCTGCGGCGCGCAGACGACCACGTTCACGCCGGGCCTCGCCAGGTCCGCGAAGGACGTGATGTTCGCCGGATTGCCCGGCGGGACAGCGATGGTCAGCACGTTGGTGGCGAAGTTCACCGGGTCGGTCGCCGTCAGGCCAGCGCCCCGCGCCTTGGTCATGTTCGCCGTGTCCGCGGACGCGAAGACGTCGCCCGGCGCGCCCTGGTCGAGCTGCGTGAACAGATCGGACGAGCCGCCGAAGTTGAACACCACCCGGGTCCCAGGGTGCGAGGCCTCGAAGCGCCGACCCAGTTCGGTGAACGTCGACCGCAGCGACGCCGCCGCGAACACCGTGATCGACTCGACGGGCTGGGTGCCGGGCTCGGTGCCCGGCTGGGTGACGGCCTCCGTCTCGCCCGAACTGCAGCCGGCGACCGCCGTCGCCAGGACCGCGACGAGCGCCACGACCGCTACCCGCAGGCGCCTCACGACGATGCCCCCGGCGTCTCGACGATCACGGTCGTCGCCTTCACCACGGCGACCGCGACACTGCCGGGCTCGAGCTTCAACTCCTGCGCCGACTCCGAACTCATGAGCGAGACGACCGAGAACGGTCCGCACTGCATCTCCACCTGGGCCATGACGCCGTCGGCGACCACCCGGGTGACCAGCCCGACGAAGCGGTTACGCGCCGAACTGCCCACGCCGAGCGGGTTTTCGGGCGCCGGCGCCGCGTTGGCGCGGGCGAACTCCGCGAGCTGCTTACCGTCGACGACCATCCGGCCGGCGTCGTCCTTGTGCGCGTCGAGGGTGCCGGCGTCGACCCACCGGCGGACGGTGTCGTCACTGACACCGAGCAACTGGGCCGCATCGCGTATCCGAATGTCGGGCATCCACGAATTCTAGATCCGCAGATGCGGGACCAACAATCGATCCGATCCGAATCTGCGATTCGGTCATAGGGACCGGTCGCTACCGCCCCGATTCGCGTCGAAACCGCTCCTGGATCTGCGGATCGTTCTCCCACCACAGCTTCGACATCGGCGCCTGAGCCGGCGCCTCGGTCGCATGCTGGGTACCGGCCGCTGCACCGTCCGCATCCTCGGCCTGCTCGAGTTCGTCCAGCTCGGCGTCGATCGCGGCCGCGTTCGCGCGTTCGTCGACGGTGAAGGCACGCATCAGCACGAGCAGGAACGGAATCCCGATCGCGTCACCGAGCAGCCACAGGATTCCCGCACCGATCGACTGGTCGGTGCGCGGACTCGGTCCCCACGTGCGTTGGAACTGGCCGTAGTACTCCGCGGCGATCTCGGGCCCCAGCCAGATCACGATCCCGAGAATCCCGTCGCCGAGAACCTCCGCGATGGTGATGCCCATCGAGATCAACTGCGGGTACCGGTGGGGGACCGGATCGACCTGGATGCGGGAATAGAAATAGGCGAAACCGATCGCGACGAGGGCGAGCCTGGTGAGCTGGTCGACCCACTCGTTCGTGAGGACCGCCGGATACCAGGGCGTCAGGTAGAGCAGCCACGGCGTGACGAGGACCGCGATCGACGTCGTCGCCGGGTAGGTCAGCATCCGCGCGGCCCGGCCGGCCAACACCGCGTCGAGCCGCGCCCGCCCCGGGTAGCCGAGCGCGTCGCGCAGCACCGTGACCGGCTTCCCGAGGGCCAACCCGAACGGCACCACCATGAACAGCAGCACCACCTGCAGTGCCCGCACCCAGAACAGGGTGTCGGCGTAGACGCCGATGAAACTGAGCGCGGTCAGCAGCCACAGCGCGCACCCGAGGAGCAGGAAACAGCTACGACGTCCTGGTCCCACCCCCGCGCCGCGGCGTGCCGCCACCACGTTCGCCCGCCAGTACGCGGCGCCGATCGCTCCCACGACAACGAGGGTGGGAACGTCCCAGTGCCACGAGGTCGCCGCGGTGGAGAGCGTCAAAGGGGCGTCGACGAAAGCCACCGCCCCATTGTGCGCCGGTGGAGCCGCCGAAGCTCGTTGATCAACCCTTCGGCTGGTCCGCCCACCACTTCAACAGCTCGGCCTCCGCCTCGTCACGGTCGAGGGGACCGCGGTCGAGCCGCAGCTCCTTGAGGAACTTCCACGCCTTGCCCACCTGCGGGCCGGCGGGAATGCCGAGCAGCTCCATGATCGCGTTGCCGTCCAGGTCCGGGCGCACCCGCGCCAGGTCCTCCTGCTCGGCGATCCGGTCGATCCGCACCTCGAGGTCGTCGTAGGTGGCCTGCAGCGCCGCGGCGCGGCGCTTGTTGCGGGTGGTGCAGTCGGCACGGACCAGCTTGTGCAGCCGAGGCAGCAGGTCGCCGGCGTCGGTGACGTAGCGGCGGACCGCCGAATCCGTCCACTGCCCCTTGCCGTATCCGTGGAACCGCAGGTGCAGGAACACGAGCTGGCCGACCTCTTCGACCATCTGCTTGGAGTACTTCAGCGCCCGCATCCGCCGTCGCACCAGCTTCGCGCCGACCACCTCGTGGTGATGGAAGCTGACGCCACCGCCCGCCTCGTTGCGCTTGGTGTCGGGCTTGCCGATGTCGTGCAGCAGCGCGGCCCAGCGCAGCACCAGGTCCGGGTCGCCGTCCTCGAGATCGATCGCCTGCTTGAGCACGGTCAGCGAGTGCCAGTACACGTCCTTGTGCTGGTGGTGCTCGTCGATCTCGAGCTTCATCGCGGGAATCTCGGGGATCACCCGCTCCGCGAGCCCCGTCTCGCACATGACGTTGATGCCGTCGATCGGGTACTCGCCCAGGATCAGCTTGTCGAGCTCCGTGCGTACCCGCTCGGCGGTGATCCGGTCGATCTGCCCGGCCATGTCGACGATCGCCTGATGCACCCGCGGCGCCAGGGTGAACCCGAGCTGCGAGACGAACCGGCATGCGCGCAGCATCCGCAGCGGATCGTCGTTGAACGAGATCTCGGGCGCCGCCGGGGTGTCCAGCACGCCCTCCAGCAGCGCGCCCATACCGTTCAACGGGTCCACGAAATCGAACGAGCCGTCCGCGGCGATCCGCACGGCCATCGCGTTGACCGTGAAATCGCGCCGGACCAGGTCCTCCTCGAGCGTCGTGCCGTACCGCACCTCGGGGTTACGGGTGACGCCGTCGTAGGTGTCGGTGCGGTACGTCGTGATCTCGATCTGATCGTCGCCCTTGGCCGCGCTGACGGTGCCGAAGGCGATGCCGGTGTCCCACTGGTTGTCGGCCCAGCCGCGCAGGATCTCCTGCACCTGCTCGGGACGGGCCCCGGTGGTGAAGTCCAGATCGGTACCCAGACGGCCCAGGACCGCGTCGCGCACGCTGCCACCCACCAGGTACAGCTCGTGTCCGGCGGCGGCGAACCTGGCCCCCAGCGGGGTCAGGACGTCCGACAGGGCGCTCAGGGTCTCGCGCGCACCGCGGAGCAGTCGGGCACGCCGTTCGGCGTCGGAGGTGGGGGCATTCACGTCAGCAAACCTTACCGAGGTCGACAAATAGCGGAATGCGCATGCAGTGGCCCCTCACCCATGCGGGCGTGGGAGTCCGGCCGCTCCTGATTTGTCAACTACGATCGATGAGGTGTCCGCCGCCGAACGTGCAAACCGCAACCGCCGCTCCTCGCGGCGGCGCGGCGCGGGCGCCGGGTCCGCCACTCCGCACATGCGGACCGTGCGCGAAACCTCCGCCGGAGGACTGGTCGTCGACGGCCTCGGCGGCCCCCAGGACAAATTGTGCGCCGCCCTCATCGGACGCACCGACCGCCGCGGGCGCCTGCTGTGGTCGCTGCCGAAGGGCCACATCGAGCAGGGCGAGACCGCCGAACAGACCGCGATGCGCGAGGTCGCCGAGGAGACCGGCATCCGGGGTGCCGTCGTCGCCTCCCTCGGCAGCATCGACTACTGGTTCGTCACCGAGGGCCGGCGGGTCCACAAGACCGTGCACCACTACCTGATGCGGTCGCTCGGCGGTGAGCTGTCCGACGCCGACATCGAGGTCACCGAGGTGGCCTGGGTGCCGCTGTCGGAACTCGACTCCCGCCTGGCCTACGCCGACGAGCGCAAGCTCGCGGAGATCGCCGGCCAGCTGATCGCGGACATGGAACCCTCACGCACCAGGGGGTCCGACGCGGAATGACAGTGGCATCGCGTCCGGCATGGCGACGATCCGGTGCCACCGTTCTCACGGCGCTGACGCTCGTCCTGATGCTGATCAGTGCCGTGCTGCTCGGCACGATCGGCGCCGGTTCCGCATCCGCGCAGACCACGACGTCGACCGGGCCCGGAACGGGATCCGAGACGACCACGTCCACCACCCGGGCGCCGGTGACCAAGTCCCGGGCGCAGCCCGAGTTCCTGAACCTGCACATCGACGACGTCACGCCGACCACGGTGACGACCACGACCGAACCCGTCGTCACCGTCACCGGGACCGTCACGAACGTCGGCGACCGCCCGGTCACCGACATCGGGGTCCGGCTCCAGCGGGCCCCCGCGGTGGCCTCGAGCCTGGAGCTGCGCACGTCGCTGGAGCTCGATCAGGGCGAGTTCGACGTCGTCGGGCCATTCGTCGAGGTCACGGACAGCCTCGCCGAGGGGGAGCGGAAGCAGTTCACGCTGTCGCTGCCGCTGCGCTCGCTGACCGGGTCGTCCCTCGACATCACCGCACCCGGCGTCTACCCGCTGCTGGTCAACGTCAACGGCACCCCCGCCTACGGCGGACAGGCGCGCCTCGACGACGCCCGCTTCCTGCTCCCGGTGCTGGGTCTGCCGCACGTGTCGGGCACCACGGACAGCACCCCGCAGGGTTCGGCCTCCACCTCGCCGACCGCCCCGGTTCCCCCGGACACCTCCGACCCGCTGGCGGTCACGATGTTGTGGCCGCTCGCCGACGAGCCACAGCTGGCCGCCGGGATCCCCGGATCGGTCAACGAGAAGGTCCGGCTGGCCGACGACGACCTCGCGGGCTCCCTCTCGAAGGGCGGCCGGCTCGACCAACTCCTCGGTGCCGCCGAGATCGCGACCGGCCCCGACATGGACCGCGACCGCCGGCTCACCGACAGCATGTGCCTGGCCGTCGACCCCGACCTGCTGATCACCGTCAGCAACATGACCCAGGGCTACCTGGTGGTCGACGACCCGGCGAATCCGACCGGTTCCGCCCACGACGGCGTGGGACGTGACGCGGCCGCGGCGTGGCTGGACCGGCTCGAGACGCTCGCCCGGAAGATGTGCATCACCGCGGTGCCGTTCTCGCAGGTCGACCTCGCCGCGCTGAGCCGGTTGGGCGACGACACCCTGACCCGGAGCGCGCTGGAGTCGCCGGCCGACATCGTCGACTCGATCCTCGGCGTGACCTCGCTGCGGCACGTGACCTGGCCCGACGCCGGCGTCCTCGACGAGTCGTCGGCACAGATGCTGCACGGGCTCGGGCCCACCACGACGCTGCTGGCCGCGAATGCGGTCGAGTCCACGCCGTCGTCGGCGCGGAAGGTGACGATCGCGGGTGGCGGCGAGGACGCCGTCGACGCCGCCCTCTTCGACGTCTCGGCGGCCGCCGCGCTGGCCGCGGTCGGCTCCGACCCGCAGACGCCGTCGTACGTTCCCGAACGCGCGCGCTACAACCTGGACCGGGACTCGCGCACGGCCCGCCTGCAGGACGCGTTGGGCGCGGTGACGTGGCTGTCGCTGCAGGGCTCGGGCAGTTCGTCGGGCGCCACCGCGTCGAGCCGCACGTCGGACCGGTCGATGCTGATCGTCCCGCCGCAGCAGTGGTCCGCCGACGGCGACGAGGCCTCCGCGGTCCTGTCGACCGTCGCCACCCTGCTCCGGTCGGGTCTCGCGACCGCACGCCCCCTCGAGCGGGTCGCCGAGCAGCGGCCCACGACGGCGGACGTCGCCGATCTGGCCTACCCGCAGAGCGCGATCGTCGACGGCACCCCCGAGTCGATCGAATGGGGCGTCGGGATGCAGAGCCCGCGCATCGACCAGATGAAGCAGGCGCTGGTCGAGGACCCGCAGGTGCCGCTGACGCCGACCCGGTTCATGGCACCGCTGCGCGAGGACCTGCTGCGTTCCATGAGTCTGTCGGGCCGACGGGACCAGAGCACCGCGACGGCCACCGCTGCCGAGCAGGACGCCCACACACGCGTGGGCAACGTCGCCCACGCGATCGACGGCATGTACGCGGCGGTCACGATCCTCGCCCCGGGCGGCGTGTACACGCTCGCGTCCGAGCAGAGCCCGCTGCTGCTGGTGGCCCGCAACGACCTGCCGGTGGCGATCACCGTGCAACTGCAGGTCGACGCCCCCGATGGGGTGCGGATCACCGACATCGGGCCGCAACAGCTGCCGCCCCGCGGCAGCCGGTCGCTGCAGGTGCCGGCCGAGATCTCCGACTCGCGGACCATGGTGGTCGATTTCTCATTGACCACCGAAAGCGGCCATGAGCTGGGCGAACAGACTTCGGTCACGGTGCGGTCGAATGCATACGGGCAAGCTTTGGCGATAATTACCGCGTGTGCTGGTGCACTCCTGCTGCTCCTCGCCGGGCGCCGACTCTGGCACCGGTTCCGGGGCCAGCCGGATCGAGCCGACGAAGGGTATGAACGTCAATGACCGAGAACTCTCCCGGCGAGGGCTATCGGTCGTCGGCGCGGCCGACCCCACGGGACCCGGGGACCTCGCAGCCGCCGCGGCCCCGGCCGACGCGTGACCAGGGACAACCACCGATGCCGCCGGGCTCGCGGCCGCAGAACCCGCCGCGGCCCATGCCGCCGCGTGGCACGCGGCCCGTGCCGCCGAGCGGTCCGCGCCCCGTGCCCCCGCCGGGCGCCCCGCGGCCCGTGCCGCAGAACCCCCCGATGCAGAACCCGCCGCGGCCGCAGCCCCAGGGTGGTCCGCACCGGATGCCGCCGCGCTCGATGCCGCCGAACGGCCCGCGGCCGATGCCGCCGGGTGGTCCGCGTCCCGTCCCGCAGGGTGGACCCCCGGGTGGTCCGCGCCCCCTGCCTCCGCGCCCGATGCCGCCCCGGGTCGGTCCGCCGGGCCCCATGCCTCCGCGGCCGACACCGGCACCTGCACCGGCACCGGTGACACAGAAGCAGCCGCAGACACAGCCGCAGGCTGTCGCCGAGAAGGAACCGCAGAAGAAGAGCCTCCTCGCGGCCACGGGGTCGATCGCGATCGCGACGCTGATCAGCCGCATGACCGGCTTCCTCAAGCAGCTGCTGCTGCTGACGGCGCTCGGCCCGGCCGTGGCCAGTGCGTTCACCGTCGCCAGCCAGATCCCGAACATGATCTCCGAGCTGGTGCTCGGCGCGGTGCTCACGGCGATCGTCGTGCCGGTGCTGGTCCGGGCCGAACAGGAGGACGAGGATCAGGGCGCCGCGTTCATCCGAAGACTCTTCACGGCGGCGCTCGCGCTGCTGGGTACGGCGACGCTCTTCGCGACCGCTGCCGCGCCGCTCCTCACGACCTACGTCTTCCTGCCGAAGGACGGCGAGGTCAACACGGAGCTGACCACCGCGCTGGTCTTCCTGCTGCTGCCAGCGGTCCTGTTCTACGGACTCTCGGCGCTGCTCACCGCGATCCTGAACACCCGGCAGGTGTTCAAACCGGGCGCGTGGGCGCCGGTCCTGAACAACCTGGTGGTGCTCGCCATCCTCACGGCGTACTGGCTGCTGCCCGGCGAGATCTCACTCGACCCGGTCAGCATCAGCGACCCGCACGTGCTGCTGCTCGGCCTCGGCGTGACCGCCGGTGTCGTGACGCAGGCCGTGAGCCTGCTGCCCGCGATCCGCAAGCAGGGCGTCTCCCTGCGCCCGCTGTGGGGCCTCGACGACCGTCTCAAGCAGTTCGGCGGCATGGCCGTCGCAATCGTGCTGTACGTGCTGATCAGCCAGCTCGGCATGATGTTCGCGACGCGCGTCTCGGCGCACGCCGACGAGGCCGGTCCGGCGATCTACTCCAACGCGTGGCTGCTGCTGCAGCTGCCGTACGGCGTCCTCGGCGTCACCGTCCTGACCGCGATCATGCCGCGGCTCAGCCGCAACGCGGCCGACGACGACACCCCCGCCGTCGTCGACGACCTGTCCGTGGCGACCCGCCTGACGATGATCGCGCTGATCCCGGTCATCACGTTCTTCACGTTCGCCGGTCCCCAGATCGGACAGGCGCTGTACGGCTACGGCAACTTCGGCACCGGCAACGCCGAACGGCTCGGCGAGGCCGTCAGCTGGTCGGCGTTCACGCTCATCCCGTACTCGCTGGTGTTGATCCACCTGCGCGTGTTCTACGCGCGCGAACAGGCGTGGACCCCGACGTGGATCGTGCTCGGCATCACCGGTGTGAAGATCGCGCTGTCCGCGCTGGCACCGGTGCTCGCCTCGGACAGCCAGCAGGTGGTGGTCCTGCTCGGTGTCGCGAACGGACTCGCGTACGTGGCCGGTGCGTTCATCGGTGGGTTCCTGTTGCACCGCAGCCTCGGCGATCTGAGGATGGCGAACGTCGGCAAGACGGTGTGGGTGGTGCTGCTCGCGTCCGCGGCCGGCGCGGTGGCGATGTTCGCGGCGGACACGCTGCTCGGCCTCGACCGGCTGTCGGAGTCGTTCGGCGGCCCCGGCGCGATGATCCGCGTCGCGATCACCGGATCGCTGATGCTCGTGGTCACGTTCATCCTCATGTGGCTCGCGAAGGTGCCCGAGGTCGTCGCGATCACGGTCGCGGTCCAGCGGAGGATCCCGGGGCTGCGCAGCCGCGGTGGCGCGGGAATCGACGAGACGCCGGCCGCGGTCGCGGTGGGATCGTCGTACGAGCCTGATACCGAATTGATTCCGGTGATCCGCGACCTCCCGCGGGCCCTCGATAGACCGGACGGTCTCCCGTACCCTGGACGCAGCGAGGCATACGTCGGTGGGGACTATATTCCCGACGAGTTCATAGAAGGAGCGCGTGTGAGCGACGACGACGGTGCCGACAAGAAGTCCGGCACGGCGACTGACGTCGAGAACGGCACCACGAAGGTGGCGGACACGGCCGCCGCGGACACGACGGACGACCAGTCCACGACGCCGCCCGCTCCGAACGACACGGACGAAACCAGCTCTGCTGCAGCGACTTCCGATGACGCGGCGCGTGAACGCGAACGCGAACGCCGCCGCCGTCGCGACCTCAACGTCGACACCGGCGTCTTCCCGATCGGTTCGCCGCAGCTGCCGCCGCTGCGCGTGACCGGCGCCGTTCCGGAACCGCGCCGCCTGCGCGGACCGCAGCTGATCGCGGGTGCGTCGGTGGCCGGTGGCCGCTACCGGCTCCTCGCGCCGCACGGCGGTGCCCGCGGGCTCCAGTTCTGGCAGGCACTCGACATCAAGCTCGACCGCGAGGTCGCGCTCACGTTCGTCGACGCCGAGCAGCGGGCCGAGGGGCCCGCCGCGACGGGTCCCGACGGCCCCCAGGCGATCCTGTCCCGCACCCTGCGCCTGGGCCGGATCAACTCGCCCGGCCTCGCCCGCGTCCTCGACGTCGTGCGTGGCAGCTCGGGTGGCATCGTCGTCGCCGAGTGGACGCCCGGCCGGTCGCTGAAGGAGATGGCCGAGACCGAGCCGTCGCCGATCGGTGCGGCCCGGGCGGTGCGCGCGCTCGCGTCGGCCGCGGAGGCCGCGCACCGCGGCGGCAGCGCGTTGTCGATCGACGACCCCGACCGGATCCGCATCAGCACCGCCGGCGACGCCGTCATGGCGTTCCCGGGAACCCTGTCCGACGCCGACCCGGCCGCCGACGTCAAGGGTCTCGGCGCGATGCTCTACGCCCTGATCACGGCTCGGTGGCCGCTGGGCGAGCCGGGCGCCGAGTCGTCCGAGGACATGCGTCCGGCCGACCGTGACCCGTCGGGCCGGCCCGTCGAACCGCGCGCGGTGCGCCCGGAGGTCCCGTTCGAGATCTCCGCGGTCGCGGTGCGGGCACTGGGCGGCGACAGCGGCATCCGCGCGGCCGCGACCGTGCAGCACATCCTCGACCAGGCGACGGTCGTGGACCAGAAGACCGATCTCATGCCGGCGCTGCGACTGGGCCAGCGGGTGCCGGGCAGCGACAGTCACGCGCTCGCCGATCCCGAGGCGGTCGCGGCGGAGAAGCAGAAGTCGAACCGCACCCTCATCGCGCTGGTCTCGCTGGGCGCGCTCACCGTGCTCGTGCTCGCGCTGATCGGCTGGTGGCTGGCGAACCTGCTGGCGGGCGGCAACTCCGACGAGCCACTGACGAACCAGAACCTCGGCCTGACGACGTCGGCGGAGGCGTCCGAGACGTCCGCCGCGCCCACGTCGGCGGCGCCGCCGCCCGCGACGGGACCGGTGAAGCCGGCGAGCGCGACCGTGTTCTCGCCGCAGGGCACGCCCGACAACGCCGCCAACGCCGGTCTGGCGATCGACGGGAACCCGGCGACGGTCTGGAACACCGACGCCTACTTCCAGCCCTTCCCGGCGCTCAAGCCCGGCGTGGGTCTGATGGTGACGCTGCCCGACGCCGCGAAGCTCACGAGCATGCAGATCACGTCGCCGAGCCCGGGGACGCAGGTGGAGATCCGCACCGCGCCGTCGCCGAACACTTCGCTCGACCAGACGCGGGTGATCGGCAACGCGACGCTGCAGAACGGCGTGACGGACATCCCGCTGAAGGCGGACGACGCCACCAAGAACGTCCTCGTGTGGATCACCGGGCTGAGCACGACGGGCGGAAAGAACCAGTCCGGGATCGCCGAGGTGGCGTTCACGGCCGCATCCTGACCGGATTCGCGCCGGTCCCGAACGGGACCGCCGGGCAACCGATCGGCTAACATCCGCCGGTGCGAATCTTCAGGGGGGTCGCCAAATCTGGTCTGTCGGATGCAGAACTCTTGGCAGCGCACGCGTCGGGTGACGGGGGCGCGTTCGCGGAGTTGCTGAGCCGGCACTACGACCATCTTTGGCATGTTGCGAGAAGAACGAGCTACACCGTCGAGGACGCGGCCGACGCGCTGCAGGAGGCGCTGCTGTCCGCGCACCGCACGGCGGGGTCGTTCCGGGAGGACGCGGCCGTGCGCAGCTGGCTGCACACGATCGTGGTGAACGCGTGCCTCGACCGGATCCGGCGGAACCGCGCCCGACCGACGGTGTCGCTGTCGTCCGACGAGACCGTCGATCCACGCGACGAGCGGGACCACATCGCGGAGCGCGAGACCGCGTTGCTCGTCGACCGGGCGCTGCTGCGGCTGCCGCCCGAGCAGCGGGCCGCGATCGTCGCCGTCGACATGGAGGGGTATTCGGTGGCCGAGGCCGCGCAGCGGCTCGGTGTGCCGGAGGGGACGGTCAAGAGCCGCTGCGCCCGCGCCCGCGCCAAGCTGGCCTCGCATTTGGAATACTTGCGTGATGTAGGGAACCGATCTTGATCTCCCCGCGTCTGAACCAATTGAAGGCACGATCGTGCCCCGGAACCCGCGGGTAGGAGGTGAGATGGCGGTCCACGACGGCGCAGAAATGCTCGGCCCCCCGTTCTCGGCGGAACTGCTCGCCGACCTGCACGCCGGCGTCCTACCCGACGATGTAAGCGCCCGCCTGTGGCCGCTCGTGCGGCAGGATTCCGACGCACTCGCGGTACTCGACGCCCTCGACGCCGTCTCGGCGCGCCTCGGCGAGGTGGGGCGCGATCACAGCATCGGGACCCCGGTTCCTCCGGAGATCGCGGCTCGCATCAATTCAGCCCTGGAACAGCAGGATGCCGGCTCGGCCGGTGCGGTCACGTCGTTGAGGGACGCACCCTCGCGACGACGTACGGCGACGTGGCTGACCGTCGCGGTCGCCGCGACGGCCGCCGCCGTCGCCCTCGTGTTCGCGCTCACCGGACTCGACGACGCCGACTCGACGGCTCCTGCGGTGATCGCGACACCGACGTCCACGACGTCGGGGGATCCGGTCGCCGACCTCGGCAGCGACCTCGACGGCAACCAGGTGCTCGCCCTGCTCCACGGCGCGAAGGGTGGGGCGGACGTCGGACGCCTCGCCGACCCGCAGATCCGCGGCGCCTGCCTGCAGGCCAACGGGATCGAACCAACGACACCCGTGCTGGGCGCCCGGGCCGTGCGTTTCCGCGGCGGCGACGCCGTGCTCATGCTCCTCGCCGGACCGCACCCACCGGCCCTCACCGCGCTGGTCGTCGGCACCGACTGCGACGCCACCACTCCGGACCTGCTCACGCAGGCCGAAATCGGCTGAGCGCGTCTACTTTTCGTCCGCCCTCGCGGGCCTGTCCGCCACCGGCACCAGCAGTTCCCGGATGCGGGCACGCAGTTCGGGTGTGTCGTCCTCCTTGGCGATGAGGCTCGAGAACAGCGCGGCCCCGGACGCCAGCACCAGCACCGCCTTGGCGTCCAGCAGGTCGCGTGTCCGCTGCTCGTCGGACGCCGCACCGTCCGCGCCGGCGCCGTGCGCGGCGAACAGTTCCGCGGCCGGCCCGCCGAATCCCTGCCACAGCGCGGTGCGTAGGTCCTCGTGGTCGCGCAGGGCCGCGAGCAGGCCGGGTGCCGCCTCGCGCACGTCGGGCCGGGAGAACAGCTGCGCGCTGCCGGTGATCACCCAGTCGATCCAGCCGGTGCGGTCGGTGCCCTCGAACGGCTCGAGGTCGGGTGTCGCGCCCAGGAGGGCGTCGAGCACCAGGTGCGCCTTGGACGCCCAGCGCCGCGACAGCGCCGCCCGGCTCACCCCGGCACGCGCGGCGATCCCACGCATGCTCAGCTGCTCCCACCCGACCTCCAACAGCATTTCCCTGGTGGCGGCCAGGACGTCGGCGTCGATTCGGGGATCCCTGGGGCGTCCGGTACTGGAGGCGCTATCGGTCACGTGTGCATTCATCGCCACGAATTGTCGAACAAGACGGTTCGCTCGCGCCATTCCTTCGTTTACGAGTCCAGTGGTACCGTAATAGAGATCGACGGGAGGTGGCATGAAGGTCGCGGTCACGGGAGGCACCGGCTACCTCGGTGCGCACACCACCCGGGCGCTGCTCGTGGACGGTCACGACATCCGCCTGCTGGTGCATCCGGACGAGCCGGCGTCCGTCGTGCCGTCGCTGTTCGGGGCCGCCGCCGACCGCATCGCCCGCGCGTTGCAGGACGCGGGCGCGCCGGTGGTCATCACGTACCCGTCGAGCGTCGTCGGGCCCGGGCTCGGCGGCATGCGCGGGGTGACCGCCACGGGGTGGGCGCCCATGGTCGCGGCCGGTGTCGCCCCGCGGATGCGCGGGGGCATGCAGATGATCGACGTGCGCGACGTCGCCGACGCACTCGGGGCGGTACTGCCGGTCGGCGCCGGGCTGAGCTACGAGGCGGCGTGGCTGCTCACCGCGGCCACGCCGACCGACGGCTCGCGGACACTGTCGGAACTGGGCCTGACATGGCGCCCGGTGCGCGCGGCCCTGTCCGCGTCGGTGCGCGCCCCGGTACCCGGCGCTCCGGAGGGGATAACGCCGTGAATCCGACGGGGCCGAGGACGCCGGCGGCGGCGATCTGGGCTCCCACCCGGCTCGGCCCGCTGACGCTGCGGAACCGGATCATCAAGGCCGCCACGTTCGAAGGCGTCATGCCGCACGGCCGGGTCACCGACCAGTTGATCGATTTCCACGCCGAGGTCGCCCGCGGGGGAGCGGCGATGACGACCGTCGCCTACTGCGCCGTCTCGCCCGGCGGCCGGGTGCACCGCCACTCCCTCGTTCTCGACGGCCCGACGGGGCGGGACCTGCGCCGCCTCACCGAAGCCGTGCACGCCGAGGGCGCGCTGGCGGCCGCGCAGATCGGACACGCCGGCCTCGTGGCGAACCAGATCTCCAACCGGACACGCTCCCTCGCGCCGTCCACCCGAATCAGCGCTCCGGCAATGGGTTTGGTGAAGTCCGCGACGAACCGGCAGCTCGAGCAGGTGGCCCGGGACTTCGAATCGGCCGCGCGGATTGCCACCGCCGCCGGGTTCGACGCCGTCGAGGTGCACCTGGGCCACAACTATCTGCTCAGCAGCTTCATGAGCCCGAACCTCAACAAGCGCACCGACGTCTACGGCGGCAGCGTGGCGGCGCGGTCCCGGTTCCCGCGCGAGGTACTCGAACGGGTCCGGGCCGCCGTCGGCGACTCCGTCGCGGTCACGGCGAAGTTCAACATGGCCGACGGTGTCCCGCACGGACTGTGGCTCGACCAGAGCCTGCAGATCGCCCGGCTCGTCCAGTCCGACGGCTGCGTCGACGCGCTGCAACTCACCGGCGGCAGCTCGCTGCTCAACGGCATGTACTACTTCCGCGGCGAGGTTCCGATGTCGGAATTCATTGCGGCGCAATCGAAACTGGTGGGACTCGGGCTCAGGGTGTACGGGCCGCACATCCTCCCGACCTACCCGTTCGAGGTGGCGTTCTTCCTCCCGTTCGCCAGGCAGTTCCGCGAGGCGCTGTCGATGCCGTTGATCCTGCTGGGTGGCGTCAACCGACTCGACACCATCCGCACCGCACTGGACGAGGGCTTCGAGTTCGTCGGCATGGCCCGCGCGCTGCTGCGCGATCCGTACCTGCCCGAGAGGTTCCGCACCGAGCACGTCGCCGAGGGCATGTGCATCCACTGCAACAAGTGCGTGCCCACGATCTACAGCGGGACGCGGTGCGTCGTCCGCGAGGCGATCCGGGAGAACAGCGGCCCCGAAGCCCGCCGGTAGTTCACGACGAGACCAGCGTCACCCCCAGGTTACCGACACGGTGTTGGTATATTTGCCGACAGGCCGTCGGGAAAATCGGACATCCGGGAGTTTTCCTTCGTCGGCTGCATCGACAGATCACACCGACCAGGAGTCAAAAATGTTCCTCGCCCTGCGGGAGCTGCGGTTCGCGCGATCCAGATTCGGCCTGATGGGCGGTGTCATCGCCCTCATCTCCGTGCTGATGGTCCTGCTGTCCGGCCTGTCCTCCGGCCTCGTCGAAGACGGCGTCTCGGGCCTGAAGTCCATGCCGGTCGACGGGTTCGCGTTCAACGAAGGCACCAAGACCGACTCTGCGTTCTCGCGCAGCATCGTCACCGACGAGCAGGTCGACGCCTGGCGCGCACAGCCCGGCGTCGCCGAAGCGCAGCCGTTCGGCAACATGCTCGTCAACGCCCACAACGAGGACGGCGTACCCGTCGACTTCGCGCTGTTCGGCGTCCCCGCCCATTCGTTCCTCGCCCCCACGGCCGCCGACGGCACCGGGCTGGGCGAGCCGGACGGCATCGTCATCAGCAAGAGCGCGCTCGACGCGGGAGTCGACCTCGGCGACACCATCACGATCGACCGTCTCGGCACCGAGCTGAAGATCGTCGGAGTCACCGCCGGCAAGCAGACCTTCGGCCACGTCGACGTCGCCTACCTGCCGATCGACATGTGGCGCCAGCTGCACTCGGGTGTGCGCCCCGGCGAGCCCGTCCCCGCCCAGGCGATGACGGAGTCCACCGCGGTCGCCCTGAAGACGAAGCCCGGCGCCACGCTCGACTACGCCGCCGGCGATGCCGCCGCGGGGACGTCGACGGTGTCCCTCGAGGACTCGTTCCAGTCCTCGCCGGGTTTCAGCGCCGAGACGATGACCCTCGACCTCATCAAGGTGTTCCTGTACGCCATCTCCGCGCTCGTCGTCGGCGCCTTCTTCACGGTGTGGACGATCCAGCGCAAGCACGAGATCGCCGTGATGCGCGCGATGGGCGCCTCCACCGGCTACCTGCTGCGCGACGGTCTGGCCCAGGCGTTCATCCTGCTGCTCGGTTCGGTCGCTGTCGGTGCCGCGGTCGGCTACGGCTTCGGCTCGTTGATCGGCGGGGGAGTGCCGTTCCTGCTCGAGCCCGCCGCGGTGGCGGTCGCCGCGGTCCTGCTGATGGTCCTCGGCCTGATCGGTGCCGCGATCGCGATCGTCCGGATCGCGTCGGTCAATCCGTTGAACGCGCTGGGAGGCCAGCGATGAGCGCCAGAAGGGACTCTGCTGTGACCACTGCGACCGATACGGGCACCCGCATCGACACCGCCGCCCTCGAGATCGTCGACGCCAATCTGCGGCTGGGCGACGGCGAGCAGACCGTGACGGCCCTCGACGCCGTCAGCCTGACCGTCCGCCCCGGCGAGATGGTGGCCGTCGTCGGCCCGTCGGGCTCGGGCAAGTCGAGCCTGCTCGCCGTCGCGGGCGCGCTCACCACCCCGGACTCGGGCAGTGTCCGCGTCGGCGGCCACGACCTGCTGTCGATGAAGAAGGCGGAGGCCGCGAGGTTCAGGCTCGAGCACATCGGGTTCGTGTTCCAGAGCGGCAACCTGATCCCGTCGCTCACCGCGGCCGATCAGCTGCGCCTGACGTCGCACCTCGGGAACACCAAGGGCAGGAAGTTCCGCGATCCGATCGCGCTGCTCGAGCAGGTGGGCCTGGGCCACAAGGCCGACCGCCGACCCGACCAGCTCTCCGGCGGCGAGCGGCAGCGCGTGGGCATCGCCCGTGCCCTGATGTCGACGCCGTCGCTGCTGCTCGTCGACGAGCCGACCGCCGCCCTCGACCGGGCCCGCAGCCACGAGATCGTGCAGCTGCTCGCGCGGGAGACCCGGGAATCACTGGTCGGCACGGTCATGGTCACGCATGACTACGATGTGCTCGACTATTGCGACCGGGTGGTCGAGATGACCGACGGCCGGCTCACGCCCCGGTAGTCCGGTACATCCCAGCGAGCGAGGAGGGCACGTGCCGCGGATCAATGCACCGACAGTCGGTGAACACCGAGCCGCGCAGAAACGTGCCCTCCTCGACGCCGCCCGGGAGGTGCTCGCCGAGGGCGCGACCGAGATCCCGTCGTTCGGGGAGGTCGCCGCCCGCGCCGGGCTCGCCCGGTCGAGCATGTACCAGTACTTCAAGTCCCGTCAGCACCTGCTCGACGCACTGATCGAGGATGCTTTCCCGCGCTGGTCGGCCCGCGTCGCCGCATCCATGGCCGAAGCCGCCGACCCCGCGGAGCGCGTCCTGGCGTACATCGACGCCAACCTGAACCTCGTCGCCGAGGGCGAGCACGCCATCGCGACCGCACTCGCGCAGATCGCGCCCGGCCCGGAACTCGACGCCAAGAGCCGCGCGATGCACGAGGACCTCTACACGCCGCTGTCCGACGCGCTCACCGAGCTGGGAGTGCAGGACGCCGCGGCCATGTCCGAGTTGATCAACGCGGTGCTGCACGCCGCGACCCGGCAGGTCGAGCGGGGGGAGGACGTCGAGCACGTGCGACGGACCGCCGCCGACCTCGTCCGACCCTTCGTGACGGAGCTCGCCGGGCCCGTCGGCTGACCGCCGGACGCCGCCGCGAGCCTATGACTCGCTCCACATCGGCGGTTCCACGTGAAACGTTCGACAGCGCCGGTCGAGTGCGCCGGCCCGACGCTGGGAACAACACCCACTAATCTGTTGTTGACCTGACCGACTCCGCGAGCTGCGCCGCACCGGCGAATTCGTGTGAGCAGCAGCGAACGACAGCAGCGCAGGACAGCTTCAGAAGGACAGGAAGGCCCGAATGACTACTCCGACCACGGTCCGTGATCTCATCATCGTCGGCTCGGGACCGGCCGGATACACCGCCGGTGTCTACGCCGCCCGCGCGGAACTCGAGCCCCTCCTGTTCGAGGGCACCCAGTTCGGCGGCTCGCTGATGACCACCACCGAGGTGGAGAACTTCCCGGGCTTCCGCGAGGGCATCATGGGCCCGGACCTGATGGACGAGATGCGCGAGCAGGCCAAGCGCTTCGGTGCCGACATCCGCACCGAGGACGTCGAGGAGATCGAGCTGTCCGGCCCGGTCAAGACGGTCGTCGCGAACGGCGAGACCTACTACGCCCGCGCCGTCATCCTCGCGATGGGCGCCGCCGCCCGCTACCTCGGCATCCCCGGTGAGGAGAAGCTCCTCGGCCGCGGTGTGAGCGCCTGCGCGACGTGCGACGGCTTCTTCTTCCGCGACCAGGACATCGTCGTGGTCGGTGGCGGTGACTCCGCGATGGAGGAGGCCACCTTCCTGACCAAGTTCGCCCGCAGCGTCACCCTCGTGCACCGCCGCGAGGAGTTCCGTGCCTCCCGGATCATGCTCGAGCGCGCCAAGGCGAACGAGAAGATCCGCTTCGTCACCAACGCCGAGCCGGTCGAGGTCCTGGGCGAGAACAGCGTCACCGGCCTGGCGATCCGCGACACCGTCACCGGCGAGCAGTCCACGCTCGACGTGACCGGCATGTTCGTCGCGATCGGCCACGACCCGCGCAGCGAGCTCGTCAAGGGCCAGGTCGACCTCGACGAGGCCGGCTACGTGCAGGTGCAGTCGCCGACCACCGCCACCTCCGCGGAGGGCGTCTTCGCCGCCGGCGACCTGGTGGACCACACCTACCGCCAGGCCATCACCGCCGCAGGCACCGGCTGCTCCGCGGCGATCGACGCCGAGCGCTGGCTGGCCGAGCAGGGCGACGTCCCCGGCAACACCCTCGCGGCCGCGGGCGAGCCCGTCGCCGTCGACGCCTGATCCGCTCCACCCTCAACCCGATCCGGACCAGATCCCAGGAGGATCCCGTGGCGAACACCATCACCATCAGCGACGACTCGTTCAAGCAGGATGTCCTCGAATCCGACAAGCCGGTGCTCGTCGACTTCTGGGCCACCTGGTGCGGACCGTGCAAGATGGTCGCGCCGGTGCTCGAGGAGATCGCCGGTGAGCACGCCGACAAGCTCACCGTCGCGAAGCTGGACATCGACCAGAACCCGAGTGCGGCCGGTGAATTCAAGGTGATGTCGATCCCGACGATGATCCTGTTCCAGGGCGGCCAGCCGATCAAGACCATCGTCGGGGCGAAGGGCAAGGCGGCGCTCCTCAAGGATCTCGCCGAGGTGCTCTGACCCCTCCGCGCCCTGTCCGGTAAGTCCGGAATCCGGCCACAGTGTGACCTGACTGCCACCACAGCCTTGTCACACTGTGGCCTAGTGGATTGTCGATGCGACGGGGCCGTCTGAGAGAATCGATCGACGTCCGCTACGAAAGGCCCGCGAGCATGCAGCTACTCCGTCACGGCGACCACGGCCCCGCCGTCGCCGAGATCCGGGGTACTTTGACCGGCCTGGGATTCCTCCACAACGGTGTGGCGGAGACGCACCGCGAGACCGTCAACGGCTCGCACTGGGTGGCCCCCGACGCCGTGTTCGACCACCACCTCGATTCCGCGGTCCGCGCGTTCCAGCAGCAGCGCGGCCTGCTCGTCGACGGCATCGTCGGCCCGGCGACGTACCGCTCCCTCAAGGAGGCGTCGTACCGGCTCGGTGCCCGCACCCTCATCTACCAGCTGTCCGCCCCGCTGTACGGCGACGACGTCGCGCACCTGCAGACCCGCCTGCAGGACCTGGGCTTCTACATCGGGCGCGTCGACGGCTATTTCGGCCCGCAGACGCACGAGGCGCTGAGCTCGTTCCAGCGCGAGATCGGCATCGCCGCGGACGGCATCTGCGGCCCGGCGACGCTGCGGTCGCTGGAGTTGCTCGGCACCCGCGTCTCGGGCGGTTCGCCGCACGCGATCAGCGAGGAGGAGCTGGTCCGCAGGTCGGGTCCGCAACTGAGCGGTAAGCGGATCGTGATCGATCCGGGCCTCGGCGGCCCGGACAGCGGCCTGATCGTGCGGACCCCGAACGGGCCGATGAGCGAGGCCGAGATCCTGTGGGACCTCGCGAGCCGGCTCGAGGGGCGGATGGCGGCGACGGGCATGGAGACCTTCCTGTCGCGTCCACATCACGCCAACCCGAGCGAGGCCGAGCGTGCCGAGACGTCCAACGGGTTCGACGCCGACCTCATGATCTCGCTGCGGTGCGACAGCCACGCGAGCCCCGCCGCGAGCGGTGTGGCGAGCTTCCACTTCGGCAACTCGCACGGTTCCACGTCGATGATCGGGCAGATCCTCACGGGCTTCATCCAGCGCGAGATCGTTGCGCGAACTCCGTTGCGGGACTGCAGAACTCATGGTCGTACCTGGGATCTGTTGCGGCTCACCAAGATGCCGACGGTGCAGGTCGACATCGGTTATCTGACAAGCGATTCCGACGTCGCCGTGCTCACCGATCCGCGTCTGCGCGACACGATCGCCGAGGCGATCCTCATCGCGGTCAAGCGGCTGTACCTGCTGGGCCAGGACGACGCGCCCACCGGGACGTTCACGTTCGCCGAACTGCTCGCCGAGGAACTGGCGGACGCCGAGCGCGGCCGCTGACGTCGCGCCACAGGCGACGGGACGGGGCCCGTAGAGGGTCCTAGCAGACCGCTACGGGGCTTCGTTCGCCGATGTCGACCATCGACAGGGCCGCGGACTCCAGGAGCCGATCCAGGGCCGCCTCGACGTCCGCCTTCCACAGGTGGTCGCGGTCGAGTTCGAGTCGCAGGCGCGGGAACCGGTGATGGGGTGCGACCACCTCGAATCCGACGTCCTCGAGGAAGTCGGCGCTGATCATGCACTCCTGCGGGGAGCATTCGCGGGCCGCGGTGGCCGACGGGACGCCGCTCACCGCGCGGTCCGCGTCGGCGCGGATGCCGAAGGCCTCGAGCGCCCGCACGCCGCGGCGCACCAGATCGGCGACGGCGGCCTGGATCAGGGTCGCGCCCAGTCCGTACTCGTCGCCGATGGGTTCCAGTCGCATCGTCGTGAGCAGGACGGCGTCGGCACTGACGGGGGAGGTGGGGAACAGGTCGGCGCGCGGCACCATGCTCGGCGGGGCGTACAGAGCGCAGCCGGCGGGTTTGTCGTCGACGAGGGCCACCTGGCCGCAGGAACCCCATTCGAGCATGACCATCGACAGCCATGCTTCCTTCTCGAACTCGGGGTCGTAGAAGTCGCGCGAGGTACGGACGGCGGCCGGATCCATCTCCCAGAAGACGCATCGCCGGGCGTGGGAGGACAGCTTGTCGAGACCGTCCAGAGTGAGTGACGTGACGCTAGTCGACACCGTGTACGCCAGCCTCCATGCCCCCAGCCTCCATGACCACTCGGGGAGTCACACCCGCCTCGACGGAACTATCCCCTCCAGAATAGGGGATAGTTCCGTCCTCAGCGCGGCAGCGCATTTTGCCGCCGAACGGGTAGGAGGGGCAATCGCTTTCGGATGCCGGTGCGGAACCGGACCCCTCCAGCCACACCCGTAACGTCACTGTGACGTATCGGTCAGTTGTCCGACTGCTTCTCCATCATCGTCACGATGCGCTCCAGGTCGTCGACCGACCCGAACTCCACGACGATCTTGCCCTTACGCTTGCCGAGGCTCACCGTCACCCGGGTGTCGAACGAGTTCGACAGGCGTTCCGCGACGTCCTGCAGACCCGGCATCTGGATCGGCTTCCGCTTCACCGGTGGGGTAGGGGAGGGGCCCTCGCGGTTGGCGAGCATGACCGCTTCCTCGGTCGCCCGGACCGACATGCCCTCCGCCACGATGCGGGCGGCGAGGACCTCCTGGGCGTCCGCGCCGGCCTCGAGGGACAGCAGGGCGCGTGCGTGTCCGGCCGACAGCACGCCGGCCGCCACCCGGCGCTGCACCGGAATCGGGAGCTTGAGCAGACGGATCATGTTCGTCACGACAGGGCGGGAGCGTCCGATCCGCGCGGCCAGTTCCTCGTGGGTGACCTCGAACTCCTCGAGCAGCTGCTGATACGCGGCCGCCTCTTCGAGCGGGTTGAGCTGGACGCGGTGGATGTTCTCCAGCAGCGCGTCGCGCAGCATCGACTCGTCGGCGGTCTCGCGGACGATCGCCGGGATCGTCTCGAGCCCGGCGATCTGGCTGGCGCGCCAGCGACGCTCACCCATGACGAGCTGGTACTGATCGGGGCCGACCCGGCGGACCACGATCGGCTGCATCAGTCCGAACTCGCGGATCGAGTGGACGAGTTCGCCCAGAGCCTCCTCGTCGAAGACGGAGCGGGGCTGCTTGGGATTCGGCTCGATCAGCTGCGGCGCGATCTCGTGGTACACCGCCCCGGCGGGGGAGAGGGGTTCCTCGTCGATGCGGACCGGCGGCGCCGGGGTCGGGGCGGTCGCGACGACCTCGGCGGCGTCCTTCGCCGGCTGCTTCGCGGACTCCGCGGTGTCCTTCGCGGTCTTGCTCGCGGCCGACTTCGCGGCCGTCTTCCGCGGGGCCTTGGGCGCCGGCTTGGCCGGAGCGGCGGCCACCGTCTCGTCGCCGTCGACCGGGGTGGCCGTCGGAGCGGAGGTGCCGATGATGACATCCGCGGCCGCGTTCCCCAGCCCCGGTCCGCCGTTCGCAGGCCCGGTCGGGATCAGTGCCGCGAGCCCACGACCGAGTCCGCCCTTACGTGTCTGCGCCATCTCTACTGCTCCTGCGTCGTGGTGGACATGCCGCGTGCCGCGAGTTCCCGGCCGGCATCGAGATAGCTCATCGCGCCCCTCGATCCGGGGTCGTAGTCGAGGACGGTCATCCCGTAGCCGGGCGCCTCCGACACCTTCACCGAGCGCGGGATCACCGCGCGCAGGACCGCGTCGCCGAAGTGCTTGCGCACCTCCTCGGCCACCTGGTCGGCGAGCTTGGTACGCGCGTCGTACATCGTCAGCAGGACGGTGGAGACGTGCAGCTCCGGGTTCAGGTGGGCCTGCACCAGCTCGATGTTGCGCAGCAGCTGCCCGACGCCCTCGAGTGCGTAGTACTCGCACTGGATCGGGATCAGCACCTCCCTCGCCGCGACCATCGCGTTGACGGTGAGCAGTCCCAGAGACGGCGGGCAGTCGATCAGGATGAAGTCGGCGTCGAGGTCGGAGAGGGCCGCCGGGGAGAGCGCGTTCTTGAGTCGGTTCTCGCGCGCGACCATCGACACGAGTTCGATCTCGGCGCCGGCGAGATCGATCGTGGCGGGGATGCAGTAGAGACGCTCGTTGTGCGGGCTCTGCTGAATCGCTTCCTTCGCGGTCACCTCGCCGAGGAGCAGTTCGTAGCTCGACGGCGTCCCCGACGTGTGCGGGATGCCGAGCGCGGTGCTCGCGTTGCCCTGTGGATCGAGGTCGACGACCAACACCGTGAGCCCCTGGATCGCGAGCGCCGACGCCAGATTCACCGTCGACGTCGTCTTGCCGACGCCGCCCTTCTGGTTGGCGATCGTGAACACCCGCCGCTGCGGCGGCTTCGGCAGCGTCACCGAGCCGGGGTGGAGCACCTGACTCGCGCGCTGCGCCGCCGCGCCGATCGGGGTGTCCGCGAGGGAGATTCCCGCGTAGGGGGAGGAGTGGGCAAAGTCCTGATCTCGACTGCCGTCCGTCGAGTCCGGCGGGGTGGCAGCTTCACGTGAAACCGCCTCCCGTGAAACCGTTTCACGTGAAACGGCGGATTCAGCTCCTGCCGACATCTACTGCTCCTTCACTTGATGACCACTCATGACGCAATTCTCAACCCTCGAGCCCTCGAAAGCCCGTAACTCAGCGGTGCCGGCGACCGTGTTGGGCAACACGCTCCGCGCTCACCACGATCGTCGGCACCGGCAGTGCATCGTCACCGCACTCGACGACCTCCAGCTTGCCAGCCCCCAACCGCGCAAGGGAAGCGCGATCCCGGGAAACCTCCTCCGCCGCACTCGAACCCTTCAACGCGAGCATCCGACCGCCGACACGCACCAACGGCAGCGACCACCGCACCAGCTTCTCCAGCGGCGCCACCGCACGGGAGGTCACCACATCGGCACCCCCTACCTCCTGCACCACCCCAGACTGTTCCGCACGGCCACGCACGACCGACACGTTCGACAACCCCACCGAATCCACGAACTCCTGCAAATACACCGACCGACGAAGCAGCGGCTCCACCAACGTCACCCGCACATCCGGCCGCGCAATCGCCAACGGAATCCCCGGCAACCCAGCCCCCGACCCCACATCCACCACCGACTCACCGGCCCCCACCAACTCACCCAACACCGCGCAATTGAGCACATGCCGCACCCACAACCGCGGCACCTCCCGCGGACCGATCAGCCCCCGCACCACACCATCGGACGCCAACGACGCGTGATACGCCTCCGCCAACCCCACCCGCTCACCGAACACCCGCCCCGCCGCACCGACAACATCCCACTGCTCATCAACCAGTTCCACGTGAAACATCCTCCCCAACCCACCACCACACAACCAAGTCGGGCACCGTATTTCGTGTCACCCGTGCGACGTGGACCGGGATCGACGGGGGAGGGGAGGGGTTCGCGCGGCGGCGACGGGATGCGGGCCCGCGGGTTCCACGTGAAACACGGGCGCGATCCACGCGCGTCCGCGCACCGGCCGAACCCCTCGGATACGGACGGCCCGCGCCGATGTTCCGGCGGGCGAATCGGTACTGCCGAGTCGAGCGGCTCGACGATGCGATGTTTCACGTGAATCGTCGTCGACACCACCGGAGCTCGGTACGCCTGGGCGGGTCCTGCGCCGCCGCGGTACATCCGGATCATCGGCGAGAAGGCCCGGACGGGCGGCCGGACAGCTTCCGCGGTCGCCCGTCGGGGCGGTTCGGTCAGCGACATCGAAATTGACTGTCACAGTGACGAAACGGTCCAGGGTCCCGGCAAGGGCCTCGACGCCGAACGAATGGCCCACTCTGAACAATTCACATTTCTCGTTGCGGCACAGCATGTTTCATGTGAAACATCGGAACTCGGAATGCCGCCCCTCGGCCGCAGGCGCTCCCGTACCGTTCGGGTGAGCAAATCGAACGGGGAGGGGAACCGATGAGGCACGAACGAGGTATCGGGGCGGTTGGCGAGTCGCCGTCGGACTGATCGTCGCCTGGGTCGCGGCGGTGTTGTCGCCCACGACGGGCAACGCCGCGCCGACGTACCCCGTTCCGTACTACCTCTTCGTGCAGGACGAGTTCACGAACCCGGGCGGCTCCGCCGCGGGGTCCAACGACTGGTCGTGCCGCCCCAGCGTGGAGCATCCCAACCCCGTCGTGCTCGTGCACGGCACGGGCGCGAATCGCCTCAACATGGGGACCACGTTCGCGCCGCTGCTCGCCAACGAGGGCTACTGCGTCTTCGCGCTCACCTACGGCAACTACGCGGACCAGCCGTACCCGATCAACGCGATCGGGGGGGATGGGGTACGCGGAGGACAACGCCGCACAGGTCGGTGCTTTCGTCGACGAGGTCCTCGCGGCGACCGGGGCCGCACGGGTCGACATCCTCGGCGTCTCGCAGGGCTCGTCCCAACTACTTCGTGAAGTACCTCGGTGGCGCCGCGAAGGTCGACAAGTACGTGCCCCTGGTCCCACTCTGGAACGGGATGCTGGGGACGGGACCCAACGGTGACGGACGATGGTTGCTCGACCTGGCCCCCGACGACGCGCGCGGACTCATCCCGTTCTGCCAGGGATGCCCCCAGTTCCTGCCCGGCTCCGAGTTTCTCGCGAAGATGCATGAGGACGGGGTCTACGCACCCGAGGTGACCTACACCAACATCATGACCCGCTACGACGAGCTGATCCTGCCGTACACGAGTGGCTACGTCGAGGAGCCCAACGCGACCAACATCGTGGTTCAGGACGCGTGCCCGCAGGACTTCTCGGACCATCTCGCCCTCGCCGCGTCGCGCGTCGCGGCCGGGCACGTCCTCAACGCGCTGGATCCGGCCCACCCGCGGCCGGTGCCGTGCGTCCCGGTGCGTCCGTTCGTGGGCGGCTGACAGAATCCGGTGGGGGAGGGGAGGAGCGGAACCCCACTCGGCGTCGGGGTCAGTGCCGGCCGCGGTGACGGTGGTGTGCGACGCGTTCGGCCCGCACCACCACCGTCGGCACCGGCAACACCCCGCCACCGCACTCGACGACCTCGAGCTTCCCGGCTCCCAGTCGCGACAACGCGGCGCGATCCCGGGAAACCTCCTCCGCCGCACTCGAACCCTTCAACGCGAGCATCCGACCGCCGACACGCACCAACGGCAGCGACCACCGCACCAGCTTCTCCAGCGGCGCCACCGCACGGGAGGTCACCACATCGGCACCCCCTACCTCCTGCACCACCCCAGACTGTTCCGCACGGCCACGCACGACCGACACGTTCGACAACCCCACCGAATCCACGAACTCCTGCAAATACACCGACCGACGAAGCAGCGGCTCCACCAACGTCACCCGCACATCCGGCCGCGCAATCGCCAACGGAATCCCCGGCAACCCAGCCCCCGACCCCACATCCACCACCGACTCACCGGCCCCCACCAACTCACCCAACACCGCGCAATTGAGCACATGCCGCACCCACAACCGCGGCACCTCCCGCGGACCGATCAGCCCCCGCACCACACCATCGGACGCCAACGACGCGTGATACGCCTCCGCCAACCCCACCCGCTCACCGAACACCCGCCCCGCCGCACCGACAACATCCCACTGCTCATCAACCAGTTCCACGTGAAACATCCTCCCCAACCCACCACCACACAACAAGAGAAAGGACCGCGGGTCCCGGCCGTGCGGCCGGGACCCGCGGTCCTTGGTGTCCGGACGAACCGTTGAGTCAGTCCTTGATCACGACGACGCGGCGGTTCGGCTCCGCGCCCTCGCTCTCGCTGGAGACACCGTCGACCTTCGCGACCGCGTCGTGCACGATCTTGCGCTCGAACGGCGTCATCGGTGCGAGCTCCTCGCGCTCACCGGAGGCCAGCACGCGCTCCGCGGCGGCCTTGCCGAGGGCGCTGAGCTCGGCCCGGCGGCCGGCGCGCCAGCCCGCGACGTCGAGCATCAGGCGGCTGCGCACACCGGTGCTCTGCTGGACCGCCAGGCGCGTCAGCTCCTGCAGCGCGTCGAGCACCTCACCCTTGCGGCCGACCAGCTTCGACAGGTCCTTGCCGCCGTCGATGCTCACGACGGCGCGATCACCCTCGACGTCGAGATCGATGTCACCGTCGAAGTCCAGGACGTCGAGCAGCTGCTCGAGGTAGTCGCCGGCGATCTCGCCTTCCTCGATCAGATCGTCCTCGGTGTCGGTTTCGGTGTCGGTGTCGGTGTCCGCATTCTGAGTCTCGAGTACCACGTCCGCGCTCTCCCTGTTCGCACCGTCCTGCGCGGTGTCCTGGTCACTGGTCATCGTCGTTCTCTCTTCTCGAGGTCAGCGCCGCTTGCGCTTGTTGCTCTTGGGGCGGTTGGCCGCGGGCCGCGGCTTGGGCTTCGGACGCTGCGTGCTCGAGGCGCCGGGACTCGTACCCTCGCCGGCACCGGGCGACTCGGCGGACTCGTCGTCCGGCTCCGTCTCATCCGCGACCGACCCGGGCGCCGTGGCGGCGGACGGGGCCGCCTGTTTGCGCGTGTCCTTCTTCGGCCGCGCACCGGGCTTGGGCGCGTTGTCGGCTCGACGCTCCAACACGGCCTGCTTCTTGGCGGCCTCCTCGGCGTCGATCCTGCGGAAGACGATGTGCTGCTGCGCGTAGGTCCAGATGTTGTTCGACACCCAGTACAGGAGGATGGCGATCATCAGGAACGGACCACCGACGAGGACGCCGAGCGGGAACACCCACAGCGCGAGCTTGTTCATGATCGCGGACTGCGGGTTCGCGGCGGCGGCGGCACTCTGACGGGCGACCGATGCGCGCGAGTTGAAGTGGGTCGCGATGGAGGCGATGATCATGAGCGGGACGGCGACGGCCGCGATGTTCGCGATGGTCGGGACCGTGCCGTACGCACCGAACGACTCGAGCTGCTCCTTCGGCATCGTGATGTACGACGAGATCGGGGCACCGAACAGACGCGCGCTCAGGAACGACTGGACGTCGTCGGGGCTGAACACATAGTTCGCAGTGTTCGCGTTGTCCTCGATCGACATCCCGAGGCCGCCGTAACCGGTGCCGGTCCGGTTGAACGAGCGCAGGACATGGAACAGACCGATGAACACCGGTGCCTGCAGCAGAACCGGCAGACAGCCCATGACGGGATTGAAGCCGTGTTCCTTCTGCAGCTTCTGCATCTCCACCGCCATGCGCTGGCGGTCCTTGGCGTACTTCTTCTGCAGTGCCTTGATCTGCGGCTGCAGTTCCTGCATCTGCCGCGTCGTGCGCACCTGCTTGACGAACGGCTTGTACAGGATGGCGCGCAGCGTGAACACCAGGAACATCACGGACAACGCCCACGCGATGCCGTTGTCGGCACCGAGGAAGAAGCCGAACACCTTGTGCCAGACCCACAGGATCCCGGACACCGGATAGTAAATGAAGTCGAGCACGGCTCTAAGCACTCCTCTGTTCGTCCACGTTCACCACTCCGTGGTGCTTGGCAAGTTCTGGGCGAGCGGTGCGCGTCATTCCTGGCTCACATGGTGGATGTGCCGGCCGCGACGTTCCGGGACCGGATCCCATCCTCCAGGGTGCCAGGGCGCGCACTTGACCAACCGCACGACAGTGAGCGCCGAACCCTTGATCGCGCCATGCGTGCGCAACGCGTCGACCGCGTACTCACTGCACGTCGGCGTGAACCGGCACGTCGGCATGCGGAGCGGGGACACATAGGTTCGGTACAGCTCGATCAGAAAGATGAGGACGCGCGCGGGAAAGCGTCGCAGCGTCGTCCAGAGGCCCCCCGCGAACGACGAAGAGCGCGGACCGGATTCGGTCCGCGCCTCGTCGTGTTCGATGCTCATACCGGATTGCCTTCGCCAGCCAGCAGATCCAACTTCCTGAGGACGGATCGCAGCTGTTTGTCGAGTTCCCGGGAACTCGCGGTCGCCGATCCCGGCAACGCGCGGATCACCACATCGGTGTCGACCGGAACGGTGTCGACCAACCCGGCGCAGATATGACGAAACCGGCGAGCGACTCGATGTCGAATCACCGCCGGCCCGACAGCCTTGCTGACGACGAGCCCGAAACGGGGCCCGCCGCTACTCACCAACGAGTCCGCCGTTTCACGCCCGAGAGCGTGAACGACGAGATCTCGCCGACCCATTCGACGCCCACGACGCACCGTTTCGGAGAAATCCGAGCGTCGGCGCAGGCGATACGGCTCAGGTAACACCCCGAGCTCCCGAATTCAGGTTCGGAATCAGGCGGTGAGCTCGGCGCGGCCCTTGCGGCGACGCGCCGAAACGATTGCACGACCCGCACGGGTCCGCATACGGAGACGGAAGCCGTGAACGCGCGCGCGGCGGCGATTGTTCGGCTGGAACGTCCGCTTGCCCTTGGCCACGGTCAACACTCCTCGAAGTTAGGTGACGCCGGTCGGCGTCGGTCTGTCATTTCATCGGAAACTCGTGATCACGCGGCGGCGTCGGGAAACCGACCTCCGGCCAGCGTGCATCCTCCACCATCGGGTGACTGTTCGAGGGTACTGACAGCCTCGAGAGAGGTCAAACCGGGACCCGTCGCATGCGGCCGCGGCGACACGCCACGACCCCGAAATCCTTGCATCGACTACGGCGTTGTGCGACGCGCGCCCGTTTCGCGCCGAATCCCCGGAATCGGCGTGAACAAACCTTCCGGTTGTTACCGTCCGTGCATGGCACAGCCGAAGCCCCGTACGCTCGAGCCGCAACGCGGTGGCGTGACGCGCGGCAGCGTTCTCCGAGCGAGGCTCGAGAACCGGGACTGTAAGACAACTAACACCCACGCCCGCGGCCCGAGTTGGCGCAGGTAGCGGCTGGCCAAGCATCGGCCACCGCATATCACCAGGTGAGAGGATCGAGGATCCCCCTCACGCGGAGATTCCGAGCCGGCGAGCCCCAGCACTCGAGCGTTGTCCACATCTGTGGATAATTGTGTGGAAACACAGCTCGGGTGGCATATTCGTTGCCCGGTAAGGGGTCCAGCCTCACCGGAGGAGCTCGACAGACACACACCACGGCGGCGGGTCGGCACAGGCCCGGGGAGGACACAACAGTGAACGACGATCCGAACGCCTTGGCGAATGTCTGGCGCGACGTCGTTGCAGAGCTGACCTCCGCATCCGACGGCGCGGCCCTGACCAAGGCACAGAAGGCATGGCTCGCGCTGGTCAGGCCGCTGACCTATGCACAGGGCTTCGCGCTGCTGTCGGTGCCGTCGCCGCTGGCGCAGGAAGCGATCGAACGCGACCTGCGGGAACCGATCCTGCGGGCCCTCAATCTCCATCTCGGGCAGAAGGTCGAGGGCATCGGCGTCCGCATCGCCGCACCGGAGGACGTCGACGAGCCGGACGAGCCCGCCGAACCCGTCTTCCAGGACACCGCCTACGCGGACAGCGCGTTCGGCGACAGCGCGTACGGCGACAGCGCGTACGGCGACAGCGCGGCCACGGTGCGCCGGCGGCACCTGGCGATGGGCACCACGGACGCCGCGGCGCCGGAACTGGCCGAGCACGAGGAGGTCGACGACGACCGGGAGGCGCTGGCCAGCGTCCACGAGTCGTGGCCGTCGTACTTCACCAAGCCGCCCGCTGGTCCCACGACCGGATCGTCGGGCAGCAACAGCCTGAACGCGAAGTACACGTTCGACACGTTCGTCATCGGTGCGTCCAACCGGTTCGCGCACGCGGCGGCGGTCGCGATCGCCGAGGCGCCCGCCCGGGCCTACAACCCGCTGTTCATCTGGGGGGCCTCGGGGCTCGGCAAGACGCATCTGCTGCACGCCGCCGGCCATTACGCGCAGCGCCTGTTCCCCGGGATGCGGGTGAAGTACGTCTCCACCGAGGAGTTCACGAACGACTTCATCAACAGTCTTCGTGACGACCGCAAGGTCGCCTTCAAGCGCCGCTACCGCGAGACAGACATCCTGCTCGTCGACGACATCCAGTTCATCGAGGGCAAGGAAGGCATCCAGGAAGAGTTCTTCCACACCTTCAACACCCTGCACAACGCGAACAAGCAGATCGTGGTGTCGTCGGACCGCCCGCCCAAGCAGCTGGCCACACTCGAGGATCGGCTGCGGACCCGATTCGAGTGGGGACTGATCACCGACGTCCAGCCGCCCGAACTCGAGACGCGCATCGCGATCCTGTCGAAGAAGGCGCGGATGGACCGCATGAATGTCCCGTACGACGTCCTCGAGTTGATCGCCAGCCGCATCGAACGCAACATCCGCGAACTCGAGGGGGCCCTGATCCGGGTGACGGCGTTCGCGTCACTCAACCGCCAGGCCCTCGACCTCAAGCTCGCCGAGGTGGTGATGCGGGACCTGATGCCCGATTCGGCGGCACTCGAGATCAACGCGTCGACGATCATGGCGGTCACCGCCGAGTACTTCAACACGTCGATCGACGACCTGTGCGGCCCCGGCAAGGCCCGCCCGCTCGCGCAGGCCCGGCAGATCGCCATGTACCTGTGCCGCGAACTCACCGACCTCTCGCTGCCCAAGATCGGACAGACGTTCGGTCGGGACCACACCACGGTCATGTACGCGGACAAGAAGATTCGCAAGGAAATGACCGAGCGTCGCAAGGTGTACGACCAGGTCCAGGAGCTCACGGCGCGCATCAAGCAGCGCTCGAAGAGCTGACGCCGGCCCACGCCTCGAGACGCGAGCGCTCGAGCTGGAGCCTCGAGCTGGAGCCTCGAGGTGAAGCCCTCGAGCTGGGTCCTCGAGGTGGAGCGCTCGAGCGGGGCGCCTCGAGCTAGACCCTCGAGGCGCCCGCCGGCGCCCCCGATCACTGACATCCGCACGGAACTTTCCGTGCGGATGTCATGTTTCACGGTGACTCGAGACACGATCCAAAAGTACTCACACCTGTGGATAGGTGTGTGTATACCGCCGTGCGGCTAGTGTGTAATCGTTGTGGACAACCGGTGGACAAACGGTGCAGAACCGGTGGACAGCTGGGGACTGTCTCGAGGTATCCACAGATTGGTCCGGTTTGTCCTCGAGTGCGTCCTCGAGAAGTCCCCATGCCTCGAGTAGGTGGGACCTGCGGCTTCGGGCGTCCATCCACAGATTCCACAGTGCCTATTACTGTGATTGAAGTCTTCTCGAGAGAAGTTCTTTGAAAACAGGCGCTGTGAACAACCGGCAGGGAGCCGCCTGTTCACAGCCCGCCTCGAGGTGTCTCGAGGCGCCGGCGTCCGCTTTCCAACACGGCCGGTGAACGCATACGGTGTCCCCTGGCCGCTGTGTCAGACTGCTAGCGCAGCCTTTGCAGACTTCGTTCGCAGCTGCTGCCGATACGACCGTGCCTACCGAGAGGAACACCCGAGCGATGGAGCTTGGAAGCATGAAGTTTCGCGTTGCTCGGGAGGACTTCGCCGACTCCGTGGCCTGGGTCGCGCGCAGCCTGCCGTCCCGGCCGCCCGTGCCGGTTCTCGGCGGTGTGCTGCTCGGTGCCGACGAGCAGGGCCTGACCGTTTCCGGCTTCGACTACGAGGTTTCCGCGCAGGTCCGCGTCTCCGCGGAGGTCACCACCACCGGTCAGGTGCTCGTCTCGGGCAAGCTGCTCGCCGACATCACCCGCGCGTTGCCCAACAAGCCCGTCGACGTGACCGTCGACGGCACCCGTGTCCTGATCACGTGCGGTACTGCCAAGTTCTCGCTGCCGACCATGCCGGTCGAGGACTACCCGCAGCTGCCCGCGCTGCCGCAGCAGACGGGCTCGTTGCCCGTGGACCTGTTCTCCGAGGCCGTCAGCCAGGTCGCCGTCGCGGCCGGCAAGGACGACACCCTCCCCATGCTCACCGGCATCCGTGTCGAGATCGAGGGCACCAACGTCGTGCTCGCGGCCACCGACCGGTTCCGGCTCGCGGTCCGTCAGCTCGAGTGGATGCCGACCGCCGGCGACACCTCTGCGGCCGTGCTGGTGCCGGCCAAGACGCTGTCCGAGTCCGCGAAAACGCTGGGTGGCAACACGCTTTCCCCCGTCGGGCTCGCGCTGGGCGCCGGGTCGTCGGTGGGCACCGAGGGCATGCTCGGCATCGTCGCCGACGGCCGACGCACCACGACGCGTCTGCTCGACGCCGAGTTCCCCAAGTTCCGTCAGCTGCTGCCGGCCGAGCACACCGCGATGGCGACCGTCGAGGTGGCGCCGCTGGTCGAGGCGATCAAGCGCGTGGCCCTGGTCGCCGAGCGCGGCGCCCAGGTGCGACTCGAGTTCAACGGTGACGGGCTGCTGCTGTCGGCCGGTGGCGACGACGCCGGCCGCGCCGAGGAGTCCCTCGAGGCCGTTTTCCAGGGCGAGCCGCTGATCATCGCGTTCAATCCCGGCTACCTCATCGACGGTCTGTCGTCGCTGCACTCGGACCGGGTGCTGTTCGGCTTCACCACGCCGAGCCGTCCCGCCGTGCTGCGTCCGGCCGGCGAGGAGGAGCCCGAGCGCGGCGAGTCGGGCACGTTCCCGGCGCCCGAGAGCGAGTACACCTACCTGCTGATGCCGGTCCGCCTCCCGGGCTGATCCGCGCGTCGGGCGACCGGCGCCGCCCCGAGGTCACTTCGGAGCCCCGCTCGAATCACCACTAGTGGAGGGACATCTCACGATGCAGCTCGGACTGGTCGGACTCGGCAGGATGGGTTTCAACATGCGCGTCCGGTTGCGGGCGCGGGGGCACGACGTCGTCGGCTACGACCCGCGCGCGGAGGTCACCGACGTCGCCTCGCTCGCCGAGCTGGCGTCGTCGCTGGCGGCGCCGCGGATCGTGTGGGTGATGGTGCCGGCCGGGGAGATCACCCGGAGCACGATCGCTGAACTGGCGGCGGTGCTCGAGCCGGGCGACCTCGTGATCGACGGCGGCAACTCCCGCTACACCGACGATCGGCCGCACGCGGACCAGCTCGCCGCCGAGGGCATCGGATTTCTGGATTGCGGTGTCTCCGGTGGTATCTGGGGTCTCGACGAGGGATACGGGCTGATGGTCGGCGGCGCGGACGCCGACGTCGAGCGGGCGATGCCGATCTTCGACGCGTTGCGCCCGGAAGGCGAACGCGCCGGTGGCTTCGTGCACGCCGGCCCGGTCGGGGCCGGGCACTACGCCAAGATGATCCACAACGGGGTCGAGTACGGGCTGATGCAGTCGTACGCCGAGGGGTACGAGCTGCTCGAGGCCGAGGACCTCATCACCGACGTGCCCGGCGTGCTCGAGGCGTGGACACACGGCACCGTCGTCCGGTCGTGGCTGCTCGAGCTGCTGGTGAAGGCGCTCGCCGAGGATCCCGGGTTCGCCGAGATCGCCGGGTACACAGAGGATTCCGGTGAGGGACGCTGGACGGTGCAGGAAGCACTGGACCATGCCGTGCCGGCACCGGTCATCTCCGCGGCGCTCTTCGCCCGGTTCGCGTCGCGGCAGCCCGACTCGCCGGCGATGAAGGCGGTGTCGGCGCTGCGGAACCAGTTCGGCAAGCACGCCGTCCGGCGAGTCGGAGGATCGGGTGCCACCGACCAGGGAACGGCGACCGAAGGCTAGTGTTCGTCCGCAAGTTCTCCCTCCGTGACTTCCGGTCGTGGGACGCCGTCACGGTCGACCTCACGCCCGGCGCCACCGTCTTCGTCGGACGCAACGGACACGGCAAGACCAATCTGCTCGAGGCGCTGGGCTACCTGTCGACGCTGTCGTCGCACCGGGTGTCGAGCGACGCGCCGCTGATCCGGGCGGGCGCGGCGCAGGCGTACGCGGGTGCGCTGGTGGTCAACCACGGCCGCGAACTGGGCATCGACATCGAGATCAACGACGGGAAGGCCAACCGCGCCCGGATCAACCAGTCGCCGGCGCGGCGGCCGCGGGAGATCGTCGGCATCCTGCAGACGGTGCTGTTCGCCCCCGAGGACCTGTCGCTGGTGCGCGGCGACCCGGGGGACCGGCGCCGGTTCCTCGACGAGCTGCTCACCTCCCGGATCCCCCGGATGGCCGCGGTGCGCGCGGACTACGACAAGGTGCTGCGGCAGCGGTCGGCGCTGCTCAAGACCGCGAGCGGCGCGTTGCGGCGCGGCGCACGGTCGTCGGACGGTGCGAGTGCCCTTGCAACACTTGATGTCTGGGACGGGCATCTGGCGGCCCACGGCGCCCAGTTGCTGGAGGCGCGGCTGCGGCTGGTCCACGACCTGGCGCCGCACCTGGTGACGTCGTACCGGTCGCTGGCGCCGGAGTCGCGTCCGGCGTCGGTGCGTTACAAGAGCAGCCTCGGCGCCTCGCTTCCGCCCGAATTGCTCGATCCCTCGAGGACACCCGAGCGGGACGACGTCGAACTGCTGGAGGCGAGCTTCCTGCACGAGTTGTCGGTGATGCGGCAGCGGGAGATCGAGCGCGGGGTGTGCCTCGTCGGCCCGCACCGCGACGACCTCGAGTTGTTCCTCGGCGACCAGCCCGCGAAAGGTTTTGCCAGCCATGGTGAATCGTGGTCGTATGCGTTGTCGATGCGGCTCGGCGCCTTCTTCCTGCTGCGTGCGGACGGCAGCGACCCGGTGCTGATGCTCGACGACGTCTTCGCCGAGCTGGACCGCAAGCGCCGGACCGCGCTCGCGGGCGTCGCCGCCGCGGCCGAACAGGTCCTCATCACCGCGGCCGTGCCGGAGGACGTGCCCGACGAGCTGTCCGCCACCCGCTTCGGGGTGGCGGCCCACGACACCGACCATGGGCGGATCTCGCAGATCACCCCCGTCGTCGGGACCATCACGACAGGAGGGGACCGGTGACCGGCCACGAACCGGAGCAACCCGAACTGAAGGGCATCGACCTGGCCCGACGTGCGCTCGAGGAGGCGCGGGCGGCGGCCAAGGCGAACGGCAAGTCCGTCGGGCAGGGACGCAAGTCGCCGCGCGGCGGCGGCGTCCGTGCGCTGCGGTCGCGTCGCCGTTCGTGGTCGGGGGCGGGCCCGGACGACCGCGATCCGCAGCCGTTCGGCGCGCTCGTGAGCGCGGTGTCGAAGCAGCGCGGTTGGTCGTCGCAGGTGTCGGAGGGCACCGTGCTGGGCCGGTGGGCCGACGTGGTCGGGCCGGACATCGCGTCGCACGCGGAGCCGACGGGTCTGCGGGACGGCGTGCTGAGCGTGTCGGCGGAGTCGACGGCGTGGGCGACGCAGCTGCGGATGATGCAGGCGCAGATCCTCGCCAAGATCGCGGCGGCGGTGGGGCACGGGGTGGTGAAGTCGCTGCGGATCACCGGTCCCACCGCGCCGAGCTGGCGAAAGGGCGAACGGCACATTCCCGGCCGGGGTCCGCGGGACACGTACGGCTGACCCTGGATTTACCTATAACCGACTGTTACAGTTACGGCTACTTCGTCGAGTGAACTGGGTCACGATGCTGCCGCGGGACGGCGGATCGACCTGCGCGAGTAGCTGGGAGCAGTCATGGCGGTCACCTCCGTAGTGCACACACCCGCGACCGGGCCGGACCAGCTCGAGCCCGATCACATCCTGTTGCAGGCCCGGAACGTCGAGTTCGACTGGTCGGACCTCCCGATGCACTGGATGCCGGGCGATCCGTTCACGACGCACGTCTTCAACGTCCTGCACCTGCTGCTGCCGGCCGGCGAGGAGTGGTTCGTCGCCACCTACAAGGAGGCGCTCCCGCTCATCGACGACGAGAAGCTGCGCGAGGACGTCGTCGGTTTCATCGGCCAGGAGGCCATGCACGCGGGCGCCCACACCGGCGTCCTCGAGCACCTGAAGGCCAACGGGCTCGATCCGACGCCGTACACCGACCAGATGCACTGGGCGTTCCAGAAGCTGCTCGGCCCCAAGCCGCTCGTCGGTCGGCGCGCGCAGAACCACCTGATCGAGCGGCTCGCGATCATCGCGGCCGTCGAGCACATCACCGCCTTCCTCGGCGACTGGGTGCTCAACGCCGACGGCCTCGACCGCGCCGGGATCCACCCGACCATGCTGGACCTGTTGCGCTGGCACGGCGCCGAGGAAGTGGAGCACCGCAGCGTCGCGTACGACGTGATGCGCTACTTCGACAAGCGCGAGTCGCGGCGGATCCGCACGCAGTTGATCGTGACGCCGATGATCGTGTGGCTGTGGGTGCGCGGGACCCGCTTCCTGATGCGCAACGACCCCGAACTGCAGAACTGGGCGCCGAGCCGGCGCCGCCCGCGCTACTCCGACTTCCGTGCCTCCGGCCGTCGTGGAACCCTGCCCACCACAATCGAATTGGGCCGGCGCATGTCGGCGTACTTCCGTCGCGACTACCACCCCGGCAAGGAGGGTTCGACGGCGCAGGCCGTCGCGTATCTGGCGGCGTCCCCGGCGGCACGGGCGGCCGCGCGGTGAGGTTTCCCCGGGTGCGCGACCTCCTGACCCGCCCGGACGCGCTGACGCGACCGGCGCCACCGGCCGACCTGCAGGGCCGCGATCACCCCGACCGGGCGATGGCGATCGTCGAGGCCGTCGCCGACAAGTACCTGCGGGTGCTCGCGGCGTACGACTATGACCCCGCCGTCGCCGGGCACAACCCGGACGCCGCGATGACGCTGATCGTCACCGGGCGCACGATCGTCGCCGCCGACGAGAACGTCGCGGCGGTGACGTTCGCGGCCGTCGACGGCGGCGACCTGCCCGCCTGGCAGCCCGGATGCCACCTCGACTTCCACCTCCCGTCCGGCCGCCGGCGCCAGTACTCGCTGTGCGGCGACCCGGCCGACCGGCGGCACTACCGGATCGCCGTGCGGTCCATCCCCGACGGCGGGGGCGGGTCGATCGAGATGCACGGGCTGACGCCCGGCACCACCGTCACCGTGCGCGGGCCCCGCAACGGCTTCCCGTTCGTCCCCGAGGGTCGCGCGCTGTTCGTCGCCGGCGGCATCGGCATCACGCCGATCATCGCGATGGTGCGGGCCGCTCGCCGGACCGGAATGGATTGGCATTTCGTCTATTCCGGGCGCTCCCGCGAGTCCATGCCGTTCCTCGACGAGATCGCGACGTGGGAAGCGGATCGGGTGTTCGTGCGCCCCGACGACGAGTTCGGCCTGCCCACCGCCGACGACCTGCTGGGCCGGGCCCCGGCCGGGGGCGCGGTGTACTGCTGCGGACCCACACCGATGCTCGACGCGATCCGCGGCGGCTTCGCCGACTCGGGCGCCGCGGCGATGCACTTCGAGCGGTTCGGGCCGCCGCCGGTGCTGGGCGGTGCGCCGTTCGAGGTGCAGTTGGTGAGCACCGGCGAGGTGCTCGAGGTGCCCGCCGACGAGTCCGCGCTCGCGGTGATCAAGGCGCGGCAGCCCGGCGTCGGCTACTCGTGCCAGCAGGGTTTCTGCGGCACCTGCAAGGTGCGGGTGCTGTCGGGCACGCCGGACCACCGCGAGAACCGGCTCACCCCGCAGGAACGGGAGGACCACATGCTGATCTGTGTCTCCCGCGCCGACGGCGGCCGTCTGATCCTCGACCTCTGAATCGTCCGACCGGGAGGAAATTTCATGAGTGCGCTTGTGGCGCAACCGCGTTTCGTGTCCAACGGCGACATCCGGCTCGCGGTGTACGAGCAGGGCAACCCCACCGGCGAGACGCTGGTGCTGGTGCACGGCTGGCCCGACACCCACGACCTGTGGCGGCACGTGATCCCGCACCTGGCGGACCGGTTCCGGATCGTCAGCTACGACACCCGCGGCGCCGGCGCCAGCAGCGCACCCGGCGCGGTGTCGGCGTACGCGCTGCCGCTCCTGGCGCGGGACCTGTTCGCGGTGATCGACGCCGTCAGCCCCGACGCCCCGGTACACGTGCTCGCCCACGACTGGGGCGCGGTGGAGACCTGGGAGGCGGTGTGCGAGCCGGGGGCCGAGCAGCGGATCGCGTCGTACACGTCGATCTCGGGGCCGAACCTCGACCACCTGGGCACGTGGATGCGGCGTCGGCTCGCGCAGCGGCGACCCGCGGGTCCGCTGGCGCAGGCCGCGGCGTCGGCGTACACGGTGCTGTTCCAGATCCCCGTCGTCGGCACACTGCCGTTTCGGCTGGGCCTGTGGCGGATCTGGCCGACGTTCCTGAAGTACTTCGACGGCCTGGACCCGACGCTCGTGCGCCCCGCGCCGACGCTGGCGACAGACATGGTGACCGGCCTCAAGCGGTATCGGGCCAACATCCGGCCGCGGCTGCGTCACCCGCGGGAACGCCGGACCGACGTGCCCGTCCAGTTGGTCCTCAACGGCCGTGACAAGGCGGTTCGGCCCGTCGGGTACGAGGACACCGAACGGTGGGTTTCGGACCTGCGGCGACGGGAACTGCCCGCAGGTCACTGGTCACCGATCTCACACGGTGCGGACGTGGCCCGACTCACCGCGGCGTTCGTGGATGATCTTGCCGCCGGAGGCGCGACGGACAGCGATGTGGCCGGTTCTGCCTAAGGTTTCACCCGCCGGAGGCTGAGAAATCGCGTCTGCGGGGCAATCAGGGGTGTGTTAGGCGCCCTGCATGTCGGTACCTACACGTAAGATGGTCGAGTAACTAGCGGCGAATCTCGACACACCGCTCGCGGTGCCTCGTTGTGCGTGGCGGCCAGCTGATGTGGCCACCCTCTTTCGAAGCGCAGTGTAAGGCCGTGTCGGCACACTTCGGAGAAGGAGAGCTACCCACCCGTGGCTGCCCAGAAGTCAGACAAGAGCAACACCTACGGCGCTTCCTCCATCACCGTCCTCGAAGGGCTGGAGGCCGTCCGCAAGCGACCCGGCATGTACATCGGTTCCACCGGTGAACGCGGCCTGCACCACCTGATCTGGGAGGTCGTCGACAACTCGGTCGACGAGGCGATGGCCGGCTACGCGAGCAGGGTCGACGTCACGATGCTGGAGGACGGCGGCATCCAGGTCGTCGACGACGGCCGCGGTATCCCCGTCGCGATGCACGCCTCCGGTGCCCCCACCGTCGAGGTCGTCATGACCCAGCTGCACGCGGGCGGCAAGTTCGACTCCGACGCCTACGCGGTGTCCGGCGGCCTGCACGGCGTCGGCATCTCGGTCGTCAACGCGCTGTCGACCAAGGTCGAGGTCGACATCAACGTCGACGGCTACAACTGGTCCCAGACGTACGACCACGCCAAGCCCGGCCAGCTCGAGCAGGGCGAGCCGACGTCGGCGACCGGCACCACCGTCCGATTCTGGGCGGACCCGGAGATCTTCGAGACCACCACCTACAACTTCGAGACGGTCGCGCGTCGTCTGCAGGAGATGGCGTTCCTGAACAAGGGCCTGACCATCACCCTCACCGACGAGCGCGTCGCCGAGGACGAGGTCACCGACGACGTCGTCAGCGCCACCGCGGAGGCCCCCAAGACGGCCACCGAGACGGAGGAGGAGGCGGCCGCGCCGAAGGCGCCCAAGGTCAAGTCCCGCGTCTACCACTACCCGGGCGGCCTCGAGGACTACGTGCGGTTCATCAACCGCACCAAGCAGCCGATCCACAACTCGGTCGTCGGCTTCACCGCCAAGGGCACCGGCCACGAGCTCGAGATCGCGATGCAGTGGAACTCCGGCTACTCGGAGTCGGTGCACACGTTCGCGAACACCATCAACACCCACGAGGGCGGCACCCACGAGGAGGGCTTCCGCGCGGCGCTCACCTCGGTGGTGAAGAAGTACGCGAAGGACAAGAAGCTCGTCAAGGACAAGGATCCGGAGCTCACCGGCGACGACATCCGCGAGGGTCTCGCGGCGATCATCTCGGTCAAGGTCGCCGAGCCGCAGTTCGAGGGCCAGACCAAGACCAAGCTCGGCAACACCGAGGTCAAGTCGTTCGTGCAGAAGGCATGCAACGAGAACATCGCACACTGGTTCGAGGCGAACCCCGCGGATGCCAAGACCATCGTGACCAAGGCGGTGTCGTCGGCGCAGGCGCGTACCGCCGCCCGCAAGGCCCGCGAGCTCGTCCGCCGCAAGAGCGCGACCGACATCGGCGGCCTGCCCGGCAAGCTCGCCGACTGCCGCTCGAACGATCCGAGCAAGTGCGAGATCTACATCGTGGAGGGCGACTCCGCAGGCGGCTCGGCCAAGTCCGGCCGCGACTCGATGTACCAGGCGATCCTGCCGCTGCGCGGCAAGATCATCAACGTCGAGAAGGCCCGCATCGACCGCGTCCTCAAGAACGCCGAGGTCCAGTCGATCATCACCGCGTTCGGCACCGGCATCCACGACGAGTTCGACATCAGCAAGCTGCGCTATCACAAGATCGTGCTGATGGCCGACGCCGACGTCGACGGTCAGCACATCGCGACGCTGCTGCTGACGCTGCTGTTCCGATTCATGCGTCCGCTCGTCGAGCAGGGCCACGTGTATCTGGCGCAGCCGCCGCTGTACAAGCTCAAGTGGCAGAAGGGTGCCGCGCCGGAGTTCGCGTACTCCGACCGCGAGCGCGACGGCCTGCTCGAGGCCGGCCTGTCCTCGGGCAAGAAGATCAACAAGGACGACGGCATCCAGCGCTACAAGGGTCTGGGCGAGATGAACGCCAAGGAACTGTGGGAGACCACGATGGACCCGAGCGTCCGCGTCCTGCGCCAGGTCACCCTGGACGACGCCGCGGCCGCCGACGAGCTGTTCAGCGTCCTCATGGGCGAGGACGTCGAGGCACGTCGCAGCTTCATCACCCGCAACGCCAAGGACGTCCGCTTCCTCGACGTCTGAGTGAGCTGATGCGCCGAGCCGGGCAAATGTGATTCCAATCACTTCTTTGCTCGGCTCGGCGCCTCTAGACTCCGGGGCGGCCTTGGAGTCTGCCTCAACTCCCTCCGGCCAAACTTGTTATGGGGTCCGGGGGAGGGCACGAGTGTGACAACTTGCGCCGGGCCTGGGGTGGAAAGCGAGCTTGGACGATGAAGACCCAAACGGCGCCTGGCAGCAGGCTCAGGCGGCTGTGGAACCTCGAGGGCTGGGGCCTGCGTTGGAAGGTCACTGCGGTGGTCGCGCTCCCCATCACCGTCGCGACGGTGCTGGGCGGTCTGCAGGTGCAGGACCAACTCAGTCGCGCGATCGATTACGGTGCGGCCGCGGACCGGGTCGGCGGTGTTCCGGACATCGTCACGCTCGCCACCGACTACGGTCTACTCTCCGCCGGCTACGCGGTCAATACGTTCAAGCCGTCCGACATCACGGACTTCAATGAATCGGTCGTCGCGGCTCGAGCCGCCGCCGACAATCCGGCGTTGCCCACCGACCTGGCCGACACGGTGCGGTCCTCGCTGGCCACGATCGAGAGCCTCGTGGCCGACATCAAGTCCGGCACCGTGGCCCGCCCGGACCTGCCCGCCGAGACCGCGAAGGTCGTCGCCGACCTGATGCACGTCGTCGACGAGATCGTCGGCCCCATCGATGACCCCGCCGTCATCGTCGCCTACCGCCAGCTCCTGGACCTGGGGTCCGCGCAGAAGAGCCTCGCCGACCAGGTCGCGGGCATGATGAAGCACATCATGGACCCGACGGTGCCGCCGTACGACATGATCGCGGCGTCGGGCGCCGAGCTCGCGACGGTCGACTCCATGATGCGCGCGTACCCCGAACAGGCGCCTGTACTGGAGCAGATTCGGGAATCAGCACAGGCGCGGTACAAGCTGGTCACCACCGCCAAGCTCGGTCAGATGCCGCACGTCGAGCTGCGTGAGCTGATGATGGCCAGCGTCGCCAACTACACCACGCTCGTCGGGCAGACATCCACCGCCATCGCCGACACGGTGGTCGCCCGCGCCGACGAGACGAAGACGTCCGCGATACAGGCCGCCGCGGTGGTGCTCGTGACGCTGCTCGCGACGGTCTTGCTGGGTGTGCTGGTCGCGCGGTCACTGATCCGCCCGATTCGTCGGCTCCGGCGCGGAACGCTCGAGGTTGCCAACGCCGATCTTCCCGACGCGATCGAACGGATCAAGGTCGGCGACAGTGACGCGGTCACCGAGTTCGACCCGATCCCCGTGTACACCACAGAGGAGATCGGCCAGCTCGCGCGGGCCGTCGACGACATGCACGGCCAGGCGCTCCGGCTCGCCGGTGAGCAGGCACACCTCCGACTCCAGATCGGCGACATGTTCGAGACCCTCGCCCGGCGCAGCAAGTCGCTGGTCGACCAGCAGCTGGGTCTGATCGAGAGCCTCGAGTTCGAGGAGAAGGACCCCAAGCGGCTCGAGAGTCTGTTCCGGCTCGACCACCTCGCGGCCCGCATGCGCCGCAACGGCGACAACCTGCTGATCCTCTCCGGCAACCGCGTCCGCCGCGCACAGTCCGAGCCGGTCCAGCTCGGTGACCTCGTGCGCGCCGCGATGTCCGAGGTCGAGGACTACCAGCGCGTGCAGGTCGGGTCCACCCCGCAGGGCGCGTTGAGCGGTGCCGCCGCGGCCGACGTCGTGCATGTGATCGCCGAACTCCTCGACAATGCGCTGCGCGCCTCGCCGCCGGGCAGCGTGGTGCGGATCACGTTCGCCCGCTCGGTCGACGGCGGCGTGCTGATCGAGATCGCCGACAGTGGAATCGGTATGCCCACCGAACGCTTCGACGAGGTCAACGAGCGTCTCGCGTCGGGTGGCATGGTCGGTCCGGAGACGGCCCGGCACATGGGCCTGTTCGTCGTCGGTCGTCTCGCCGCCCGCCACGGACTCACGGTCCGCCTGCGGCCGACGCACGAGGGACCGTCCGACCAGGGCGTCACCGCGAGCGCGCACCTGCCCGCCACCCTGCTGGTCTCGCCGGTGGAGATGCCGTCGACCGGTCCCTTTCCGCGCATCGACACCGCGGGGCTGCCGCAGGTGAGCATCGTCCCGTCCGGGGCGATGCCGAAACTGGTCATCGATCCCGTCCGGCAGGAGCCCACGCCCGCGGTGAATCCGGCCGCCGTCCTGCCGCAGCGGACTCCGGGCGCGATGGCCCTTCCGCAGCGGACGCCCGGTGCGACGGGCCTGTCGCAGCGGACTCCGGGCGCCGGCGGTCCCGCACCGGTTCCGGCGGATCCGGTCCCGGCGCAACACGAGTCCGTGCAGCAGTACGCGGCTCCGCCACCCGCGCCCGTAGCCGAGCCGACACCGCCGCCGGTGCCCGAACCGGTCGCGCCGGTGCCCGCCGGCGGCGACTCGGCAGTGCCCGCGCACGCCGAGGCGGTCGACGACTCGCCGCGGGT
Organism: Prescottella soli; assembly: GCF_040024445.1. Taxonomy (NCBI): domain Bacteria; kingdom Bacillati; phylum Actinomycetota; class Actinomycetes; order Mycobacteriales; family Nocardiaceae; genus Rhodococcus; species Rhodococcus (subgen. Prescottella) soli. The sequence goes on along the minus strand of NZ_CP157276.1, from coordinate 2,980,628 downwards.
GCGGCGTCACCGCTACCTGGGCAACGCCGCCAAGACCGCATCTTTCTTCCAGGCTCGACCGAATCCAACTGCGTCCCAGGATGTTACGTCCACCGGGACGCCGATCTTCTCCGGCATGGTCACGGACTGGCTCACAGACCCGACCGAATCCGGGAACATCGGAAAGTTCGAATGGACGTCCGCGGCCGACGAGGGATGGACCGCGGCCCATCGGGCCGGCGAGGCGTCCGTGGAGTCCCGGACAGAATCCGGCTTGCCGCAGCGCAGCCCGGGGCACCGGCTGGTGCCGGGCGCAGTCGACGTCGGTGACCAGGGCGCGGCCCGTCGACGGCTGCGCGACCCGGAGGCTGTCCGGGAGAAACTGAGCCGCCACCAAAAGGGAACTCGTGACGGCCGCGCAGCGAGCTCGGCCGACCGCGCCAGCATCGGAGGAGACAGATGAGCATCGATCAGGGATTCATGTCGAACGGGGAGTCGGGATCCGGTGGCGCCCGCTCGCTCGACTGGCTGGTCTCGAACTTCGCCAAGGAGATCCCGGGCGTCTCGCACGCCGTGCTGGTGTCCGCGGACGGCCTTCTCATGGCGAACAGTGCGCACCTCCCGATCGATCGTGCGGAGCAGCTCGCGGCGGTCACCTCCGGACTCGCCAGCCTGTCGGTCGGAGTGTCGAACCTCTTCGACGGGGGCGGCGTCCTCCAGTCGGTCGTCGAGATGCAGCGCGGCTATCTGTTGCTGATGAGCGTCGGTGACGGATCGCACCTGGCTGCGCTGACCTCCTCGTCGTGCGACATCGGGCAGGTCGGCTATGAGATGGCGCTGTTGGTCGAGCGGGTCGGCAGTTCCGTGGAGGCCACGCCGCGGTCGATGCTCGGAACCTGACCGTGGACATGAACAACGAGTACGACGAGGCGAGCGTGCGCGGACCGAATCTGGTGCGCCCGTACTCGCTCACCTCGGGCCGGACGAAGCCGGCGGTGGAACTGGCGCTGGAGGCCCTGATCCAGGCACTGCCGCTGAGGGACTATCAACTCCCGGACCTGGGGGACATCGAGGCGACGATCATCGCGCTGTGCGCGCAGTCGCCCTCGCTCGCCGAGATAGCCGCCCGAGTGGGCGTGCCGATCGGTGTGGCGCGGGTGCTCGTCGCTGATCTTGTCGAGTCCGGTCACCTGCGGATTCTGGCAACCCTCCAAGACGACGCCAGCGACACGGAACGTCGCGAACTTATCGAAAGGGTCCTCGGTGGACTACGCAACATCTAGCGAGCAGCGCGCCCGGGTGACCTCGACCAAGATCGTCATCGCGGGTGGCTTCGGCGTCGGCAAGACCACGCTGGTGGGCGCGGTGTCGGAGATCGTCCCACTGCGGACCGAGGCGATGGTCACCAACGCCTCCGACGGTGTGGACAATCTCACCGCCATCCCGCAGAAATCGACCACGACGGTCGCGATGGACTTCGGCCGCATCAGCCTCGCGCCGGACCTCGTCCTGTACCTGTTCGGAACGCCGGGCCAGCAGCGGTTCTGGTTCATGTGGGACGACCTCGTCCGCGGCGCGATCGGGGCGATCGTGTTGATCGACACCCGCAGGCTGGAGGAATCGTTCGCGGCCGTCGACTACTTCGAGGCCCGTAACCTGCCGTTCGTGGTCGCGGTCAACGAGTTCGACGATGCTCCGCAGTATCCGCTCGAGGAGATCCGGCAGGCGCTCGCGGTATCGGCGAACGTGCCGATCGTGTCCATCGACGCCCGCGATCGGGAGTCGGCGAAGGGCGCGTTGGTCACGATCACCGAGTACGCGCTCACCCGTCTCGGCTCGACGGTCGGGTAGTACCCGGCCGTTCACCACCTCCACCGGGGCACCCGACTCGACGTGGAAGGCCGGGCAATCCGCGAGTGCTGCCGGGTCTGGCTGACCTGCACCTATAGACTTGACGGGTTGCGTGTGCGTGGCGCCGGAGCCTTCGAACTTCGACGGTCCGCACGCCCGGGGTCCGCAGGCTCTACCAGGACCGTTTTGCTGAGAAGAAGAGGAGCCGATGACTGACACCACGTTGCCGCCGGAGGAACCGGGGCACGACCGCATCGAGCCGGTGGACATCCAGCAGGAGATGCAGTCGAGCTACATCGACTATGCGATGAGCGTGATCGTGGGCCGCGCGCTGCCCGACGTGCGCGACGGCCTCAAGCCCGTGCACCGCCGTGTGCTGTACGCGATGTACGACAACGGCTACCGTCCGGACCGCGGCTACGTGAAGTCCGCCCGCCCGGTCGCCGACACGATGGGTAACTACCACCCGCACGGCGACAGCTCCATCTACGACACCCTCGTGCGCATGGCGCAGCCGTGGTCGCTGCGCTACCCGCTCGTCGACGGCCAGGGCAACTTCGGTTCACGCGGCAACGACGGCGCGGCCGCGATGCGTTACACCGAGTGCCGGATGACGCCGCTCGCGATGGAGATGGTTCGCGAGATCGACCACGACACAGTCGATTTCGTTCCCAACTACGACGGCAAGACGCAGGAGCCGACGGTTCTGCCGAGCCGGATCCCGAACCTGCTCGTCAACGGTTCCGGCGGTATCGCCGTCGGTATGGCCACCAACATCCCGCCGCACAACCTGCGCGAGGTCGCCGAGGCGATCTACTGGGCGCTCGACAACCACGAGGCCGACGAGGAAGCCACCCTCGAGGCCGTCATGGAGCGGGTCAAGGGACCGGACTTCCCGACCTCCGGCCTGATCGTCGGCGGCCAGGGCATCCAGGACGCCTACCGCACCGGCCGCGGCTCGATCCGCATGCGCGGTGTCGTCGAGATCGAGGAATCCGATCGCGGTGCCACCCAGATCGTCATCACCGAGCTGCCGTACCAGGTCAACCCGGACAACCTGATCACCTCGATCGCCGAGCAGGTCCGCGACGGCAAGATCGCCGGCATCTCCAAGATCGAGGACCAGTCGTCCGACCGCGTGGGCATGCGCATCGTCGTCGTCATCAAGCGTGACGCCGTCGCCAAGGTGGTGCTCAACAACCTCTACAAGCACTCGCAGCTGCAGACCAGCTTCGGCGCGAACATGCTATCCATCGTCGACGGCGTCCCGCGGACGCTGCGCCTGGACCAGATGATCCGCTACTACGTGGCCCACCAGCTCGAGGTCATCGTCCGGCGCACCCGGTACCTGTTGCGCAAGGCCGAGGAACGGGCCCACATCCTGCGCGGTCTGGTCAAGGCGCTCGACGCCCTCGACGAGGTCATCGCGCTCATCCGGTCGTCGCAGACCGTCGACGTCGCGCGCACCGGCCTGATGCAGCTGCTCGAGGTCGACGAGGTCCAGGCCGACGCGATCCTCGCGATGCAGCTGCGTCGCCTGGCCGCCCTCGAACGCCAGAAGATCATCGACGAGTTGGCCGAGATCGAGCTCGAGATCGCGGACCTCAAGGACATCCTCGAGAAGCCCGAGCGTCAGCGCCAGATCGTCAAGGACGAGCTCGCCGAGATCGTCGACAAGTACGGCGACGACCGTCGCACCCGGATCATCGCGGCCGACGGCGACGTCACCGACGAGGATCTCATCGCCCGCGAGGACGTGGTCGTCACGATCACCGAGACCGGCTACGCCAAGCGGACCAAGACCGACCTGTACCGCTCGCAGAAGCGTGGCGGCAAGGGCGTCAAGGGTGCGGAGCTCAAGCAGGAAGACATCGTCAAGAACTTCTTCGTCTGCTCCACGCACGACTGGCTGCTGTTCTTCACCACCAAGGGCCGGGTGTACCGGGCCAAGGCGTACGAGCTGCCCGAGGCCAACCGCGCCGCGCGCGGCCAGCACGTGGCGAACCTGCTGGCCTTCCAGCCGGACGAGAAGATCCAGGGCATCATTCACATCAAGTCGTACGAGGACGCGCCGTACCTGGTGCTCGCGACCCGCAACGGCCTGGTGAAGAAGTCCAAGCTGGCCGACTTCGACTCGAATCGGTCGGGCGGCATCGTCGCGATCAACCTGCGCGACGAGGACGAACTGGTCGGCGCGGTGCTGTGCTCGGCCGAGGACGACCTGCTGCTCGTCTCGGCCAAGGGACAGTCGATCCGCTTCGCCGCGACCGACGAGGCGCTGCGCCCGATGGGCCGCGCGACGTCCGGTGTGCAGGGCATGCGGTTCAACCAGGACGACGAACTGCTGTCGCTCAACGTGGTTCGTGACGAGACGTACCTCCTGGTGGCGACGTCGGGCGGCTACGCCAAGCGGACCCCGATCGAGGACTACGTTGCGCAGGGTCGCGGTGGAAAGGGTGTTCTCACCATCCAGTACGACCCGAAGCGTGGCACCCTGGTCGGTGCGGTGATCGTCGACGACGACGACGAGCTGTACGCGATCACCTCGGGTGGCGGTGTCATTCGCACCGCGGCCAAGCAGGTGCGCAAGGCCGGCCGGCAGACGAAGGGCGTGCGGTTGATGAACCTCGGGGAGGGTGACACCCTGCTCGCGATCGCGCGTAACGCCGACGAGCCCGAGGAAGGTGCTGCGGGTTCGTCCGATGGAGCGAAGGAGTCCTAGTTGAGCACTCCCCGAAAGCCCGGCGAGCAGGGCAACGGCGCCGAGGGCGACAAGCCCGAGCAGGAGGTCGCCAAGCCGTCCACTGCCGCTGAGGCCGTGGAAGCTCCGGCGCCCACGGTGGCCAAGGAGTCACCGGACGCCGCCAAGCCGGCCGACGCCCCCAAGGCTGCGGCGGCCCCCAAGGCTGCCGAGGCCCCGGAGTCCAAGGACGCCAAGGCATCCCAGCAGCCCTCGGGGCCGGCGGACCGCAAGCCGGCGGCCGCCTCGACCGACGCCGCCAAGGGCGCGGATCCGCAGAAGCCCGCGGGAGACAAGCCTGCGGCGCCGAAGCCACCGGCGCAGAAGCCGGGGGCGCCGACGCCGCCGTGGCAGCGGGGACAGCAGCAGGGCGCGCCGAAGACCGACGCGAGCCGGCCGGGCGCGCCCGTGGCGGGACCGGCAGGGGGCGGCAAGCCGCCCGCCGCGTCCGGTCAGCCCGGCAACACCGTCGGTCGGCCGGGCAACAACGGCGCCGGCAAGCCGCCGACGTCGGCCCGGCCGGTCGTCACCGGCACCGCCGCCCCGAAGCCACCGGCCCCGCCGACGCAGCAGCCGGGCGCGCCGGCCCAGCATGCCCAGCCGAGCAAGCCGGTGGTGACCGGTACGGCCGCGCCCAAGCCGGTCGTGACGGGCACGGCGGCCCCGCAGCCGCCCACCCCGAACCCGGCGCCCGCCGGGCCGGCGGGAGGCGGGGCCGATCGGCGGGCGGCGTCCAAGGCGGCCGCCCAGTCGAAGGCCGCGGTCATCGACGGACCCACCCGCAGCATCGCTCGTACCGATCTGGCGAAGGACATGCCGGACCTCTCGGAGGTCAGGCACCCGTCGCCGGCACCCAGCGCGGGAGCGTCGGCACCCACCGGTGCCTTGCGCAAGGCGGCCACGGCGGCCCTCACGGCGTCCGCGCCGGCCGACGGAGAGGGCTTGCGGGCCACGGTTCAGCTGCGCCGCGTCGACCCGTGGTCGACGCTCAAGGTGTCGCTGGTGATTTCGATCGCCCTGTTCTTCGTGTGGATGGTGGCCGTCGGCCTGCTGTACGTCGTGCTCGACGGTATGGGCGTGTGGGACCGGCTCAACAACGCCTTCACCGAGATCATCAGCGATTCGAACAGCGGCGGGCTCGTGACGTCCGGCCAGGTGTTCGGCTACTCGGCCCTCATCGGGCTGATGAATGTGGTGCTGTTCACAGCCCTCGCGACGATCGGTTCGTTCATCTACAACCTGTGTTCCGACCTTGTCGGCGGTGTGCAGGTTACGTTGGCCGACCCGGACTGACCAGGTAAAACAGTGCCCTGCCGGAGCCGTTTTGGTATCTGCGGGTTCGGTGGGGTACTGTTCTGCCTGGTTCAAGGGCCTATAGCTCAGGCGGTTAGAGCGCTTCGCTGATAACGAAGAGGTCGGAGGTTCAAGTCCTCCTAGGCCCACTCCACGTGCCGACGAAGGGGTAGCCATCATGAAGGTCATCCTGATCGCGGGAGCCGGATTGCTGGTTGCACTCGGACTCGCCAAGTTGCTCTCCAAGCGACGCGGAACCGATGTCTGGCACGAGGTCACAAGCCGCTGAATCCTCGGAGTCAGTGCAGACGGGGCCTTAGCTCAGTTGGTAGAGCGCTGCCTTTGCAAGGCAGATGTCAGGAGTTCGAATCTCCTAGGCTCCACACCTGAAAGACGCCATCCCGATCGGGACGGCGTCTTTTTCTTTTGTCCGACACCAGCCTTCGATCCCGGCCGTCCGGAGCCTGCTGCGCGCGGGACGCAGATCTGCGCGCAGCAGGGTGTCCGAGGTCGGCTCAGCCCGTGATCATGTCCTCAGGGCCCCACACGGCGCGCATGCTGACGATCTTGCCGGCGTCGTCGAACTCCATGATGTCGATCGGGGCGATCTCGACAGTCTGATCGCCCATCTTGGTGACCAGACGGAAGTGGAAGGCCGCCGTGTTCGCGGCGATGCGCAGCGTCACCAGCTCGGCCTCCTGCTCGAGCGGTTCGATGATCGCGTAGAACTCCCGGATCGACTCCGGGGTCGTGCGAACCGGGCTGCCCACCGGATCCTCCACCGTGGCGCCCTCGGCGTACAGCGCCAGGACGTCGTCGGCGGTGCCGGACGCGACCGCCTTGATGTAGTTCTCGACAGTGCTGCGGATGCTTTCGGGTGATGCGGCCATGCTGCTCCTCCTGGCTAGAACTTGTTTCAGTCGCGAGGGTAACCCAGTAGCACCGTCGCAGGGTCCGATACCCCTGGTGCCTGCACCTTTTCGGGAACGCTCGAGACTTCCACTGGAAAACGGACATTCGACCTACTCGTTCGGATACGATCACCGCGATCGCCGTCCCGTGCCCCGGCACAGGGCGGAATGTCGGGGGAGGCGGAACGGCTCTGCACTCGGAGCCGTGCGCGGGTTCAGTGGTTGCCGGAAACGGTCGGACCACGTCCCACAGCTGTCGGGGCTGTCTCAGCGCATGCCGCCGGATGCTGCATGCGCTCGATCTGTGGTGACGATCGAGGCTGAGGTGGTAGGTGGCACGCTTCGGGTGGGCCGTGGAGGTCGGCTCGCAGCTGAAGAAGCGAGCGGTGGCGGTCGGCGTCGCAGTGCTCGCGATCTTCGGCATGGTCCAGACGGTCGGCACCAGTGCGGCGTTCGCCGATACGGCAGTGGCTCGGAGCAGCTTCTCGAGTGGCGCGTCCCATCCGACGCCATTGGTACAGAACATCAGCTGCTCCACCCGTGACGTCTGGGGTGGGGCGAGGACGGTTGCCGACATCTCCTGGGGTTCGCCGCCGACGTCACAACTCCGCCCAGGGCAGTCGTACGGCTACCGCATCAAGGTTGTGCAGGACGCCGGTGACAGCAACGTGACGGCCGATACGACGACCAACGGAACCAGACACACCCTGACGCCACCGCCCGAGACACCCGCCGGGCGACCGGTGGTGCTACCTAACGGCGGTACGGCGGAACTGGTGGACGTCGTCGATCGAAAGGTATTGATTCGCAGAGGGAGCGAAGAAGTGTGTCGGGTGAGCGTCGATGATTCCACGAGCTCTCGCTCGCCGACGACACTCTCCGGCTGACGACCGGAGCGACGGAGTGAGCGGTCGACGTCGAGACCTGTGCGATAGCGCAGATCCGCGAGACCGAGCCGGTATTTCCGCCGATCAGCACGCATTTAGCTCATTCGGTGCGGGAATGTGAGAACCGGGATCGGTGCCGGATCTCGTTGGCTAGGGTGGGGCCAGCCCGTTTCCCCGACACCTCGGGAGCTGCCATGAAGCTCGGGAAGATTGTTGCCACAGCTGCATTCGTCGCGACGGCCCTAGCAGTTGGGACGGGAACAGCTTCGGCGGAACCGGCTGCGATCGTGGCTCCAGCGGCCACTGCGCACGGTTCCGACCAGGGCGTCGGATACTCGACGGCGGCGGACGTGCCCGGCGGCACGGTCACGACCGTGCTCGACGCCGGCACCTTCCGTATCGATGCCGACGGCAGCCAGGTGAGCGTCGTCCGTGACGACGGTGTCGTCGTCGGTGCGATCCCGTTGGCCTACCGACTCGACGGCCGGATGTTCCCGATCGCCGGTAGCGTGGGAGACGCCGGGCGGACATTGACACTGAATCCTCAGCAGAATCCCTTGCCGCTCAATCAGGTTCGCATCGACGATCCCGTCGCGCAGCAGAAGCTGATCGAGGAGGCGCAGAAGAATCAGACCGGCGCGATCATCGGCAACGTCGTCGGATCCTTCGTCGGGCTCGTGGTCGGGTGCATCGTCGGTGTGATCGGCGGCTGTATTCCGGGCGCGATCATCGGCAGCGTCGTGGGTGCCTTGATCGGCATGGACATCCAGGGCGGTCCGCCGATGCGTCAGGCATTCATCGACTTCATAACCCCTTGATACCCAACGTCTTCCGAAGACAGCCCGGCGTCGATGACGCCGGGCGTCAAATTGTACCCTGGTGTATTCCAGCGAAAATGGGTGCACGAACGTCCATTTGACGCTCAAATGGACGTGTGTATGAACTTGCGCGAAGACCTCTCGGGGCGGTCTCTCGCGGCACGACGAGGGCATGGGGGCGGATCGGTGCTGCGGCATGCGATCCGAGGTCGGCGGCTTGTGTCGGCGGGGGCACGGTCATCGAGATCGCCCGTGTTCTGCGCCCGAATGGCCAGTTCCTGTTCTGCGAACACGTACGCTCTGATGACTCGGCGGCGGCGAGGTGGCAGGATCGCCTGGCCGGGCCGTGGTCGGTGTTCGGGCAGGGATGCCGGGGCAACCGCAGCACCCTGTCATCGATCGAGCGGACGTTCGGGGGCGTCCAGGTCGATCGCGGCGAGTGGCAGGGGGCGTCGGTCCTGGTCCGTCCATTGATGATCGGACGGGCCGGGCAAGGAGAAACAGAGGTCGGTCGTGCCGAACGCTCGACCGAGAGTTATGACAGGCGACCTGAGGTCGTGGAATCGGGGGGAACGAAGTGACTCGAAAGGGAAGGGCTGCGGCATTGTCCGCCGGCCGTGGACAGGACAAGCCGGACAAACGTGCCGAAATCCTGGCCGCGACGTCGGATCTGTTCGCGGCCAAGGGATACACGGGTACGTCGATGCGGGACATCGCATCCGATACCGGCATGCTGGCGGGGAGCCTCTACTACCACTTCGATTCGAAGGAGGCTCTCGCCGCGACGATGGTCCGCGCACTGCGTGACGACATCGTCGCCGCGACACAACGACCGGCGGTGCCGTCGGACTCGCCGACCGAGGCCATCCGCCGATTCGCCCTCGACATCGCCGATGCGTCCGCGCGGCATCCCGGTGCACTCCAGGTCTGCCTGGGAGTGCCGGAGACGAAGGACAACGATCTGGCGAAGCTGCTGACCTCCGAGCCGAAATGGTCGGAGAAGAAGTGGACCTCGCTGGTGCGTGACGCCGTGGACGCGGGTCTGGTGCGACCCGAGGTCGACACGCGGATCCTGCGGGAGGTGCTGCGGGTCGCGGAGACGTACAGCGCGACGCTGGCGCCCACCGGGTTCGCGGCCCGCAAGGTCGCCGGTTGCACGGTCGACCTGATGTTCAACGGCCTCGCGACCAAGCCCGCCGACAGCGACCTGTCGGAATCGGACGCTGCCCGCGTCGCGCGTAAGGTGATCGCGTCCTGGGATCGGGAGAACCCGATGGCGCTGTCCGACAAGCAGGATCGGATCCTCGACGCGGCCCGGTTCGTGTTCGCCGAGCGTGGCTTCGACGCCACCACCACCCGCGACATCGCAAACGCCGTCGGCCTGACGCAGGGCAGCCTCTACCACCACTTCGACTCGCGGGAAGCCATCCTCGTCGCCATCCTGCAGAGCTTCTCGTCGCGGATGCGCGCGGCGCACCAGGAGATCGGTGCCGCCGGTGGGACACCGCTCGAGACGGTCGATGCGCTCATCCGGATGCGCAGTGCGGCCGGCAAGCGTTTCGAACCCGAGGTCACGATTCTGAAGTCGTGGGCGATGCTCGTCAACAACGACCACTTCGATTTCCTCATGATCGACGGCCGAAAAGTGCTGCAGGTGTGGGACACCGCCTTCACCGCGGGCGTTCGCGACGGCAGCATCACGATGCCCGGCTCGAGTCGTCTCGTGTTCCAGTGCCTCGGGGAAGTCCTCTGGTGCACGCACGGACTACCGCGGATCTCGGCCGAGCGCCTGACGCGGTACAACGTCGAGACCATCCTGTGGGGTGCCTCGCCCAAGTAACGGAGAACACGCGATCGGGGAGGTCGGCATGATCGGAAGATGGTGTGCCGCAGCGGCGGCGGTGATCGGCATGGCAGTGGCCGGTAGCCCTGCCGCGACCGCGGAGGTGGACTTCTACCAACCGCCGCCGACCCTCCCCGGCGCGGCCGGGGACGTGATCCGGACCGAACCGATGCCGTTGGTGTGGCAGGTCGGCGCCTTCCCCGCGAAGGCGACGCGAATCATGTATCGCAGCAACGACACCCACGGATCCGCGAACGCGGTCACCGGCACCTTCTTCGACCCGGCCGTGCCGTGGAACGGCCCGGGACCACGGCCCCTGGTGAGCCTGGCGCCCGGGACACAGGGGCAGGGCGACCAGTGCGCCCCGTCGAAGACGCTGGGAACGGTGCTCGCGTACACGCCGCCGTCGGACGTGATCGCGTCGTACGAGGTGGTGTTCGTCAACGCGCTGCTGTCACGGGGCATCGCCGTGGTCGTGACCGACTACGAGGGTCTGGGCACGCCCGGCATCCACACCTACGTCAACAGGGCGTCGGAGGCGCACGCGGTGCTCGACGCGGCTCGCGCGGCCGAGCGACTACCCGGCACCGGCATCGCACCGGACGGGCCGGTGGCGCTGTGGGGCTACTCGCAGGGCGGCGGGGCGTCGGCGGCCGCCGCGGAACTGCAGCCCGAGTACGCGCCGGAACTCGACGTGCGGGGCGCGTACGCCGGCGCCCCGCCCGCGGACCTGTCCGCGACGCTCGGACAGATCGACGGCACCATCCTCACCGGCGCGATCGGTTACACCCTCAACGGGATCATGCAGGCGTACCCCGAGGCGCGGCCGATGGTCGAGGAACTGATGAACGACCGCGGCCGCCAGATGCTGGCCGACGTGCAGAACCAGTGCGTCGGCGAAACCCGCATGACCTACGGCTTCCAGCACACGTCGTCGTTCACGAGGACCGGCGAACCGCTGGCAGCGGTGGCGGCCCGGGAGCCGCTCGCGAAAGAGTTGATCGCCGAGCAGCGGATCGGTAACCGCACGCCGACGGCGCCGGTGCTGATCGAGTCCGGCGTCCACGACGACCTGGTGCCGTTCGGGCAGGCGCGTCAGCTCGCCGACGACTGGTGCGCCCAGGGGGCGACGGTCCAGTTCAGCGAGAATCTGCTGCCGCCGATCAGGCCGGGGGCCGGCATCAACCACGCAGCCCCGTATCCGCTGGGATCACCCGAGGCGCTCACCTGGATCACCGACCGGTTCCACGGCGTGCCCGCGCCCGGCAATTGCCGCCCGTGAGTGTTACTGCGGGCGAGGATCGGTCAGCGACGGCGGACGGGGTGCGACGGGCGGCATCTCGGGACGTCGGGTGAGCGCGACGGCGGCGGCACCCACGGCGGCCGCCGCGGCGCCGAGACCGATCAGCACCCGCCGGCGGCCGGACGAGGACGTCGGGACGGAAGCACGCTTGGTCGCACGGGTCATGGCTCCACTCTTGCACAGCTCGTGGGCGGCGCCCGGACCGCAATGGCACCATAGGGGGGTGACTTCACAGACTGCTACCGCAACGCTGCACACCAACCGCGGCGACATCAAGATCGCCCTGTTCGGTAACCATGCGCCGAAGACCGTCGAGAACTTCGTCGGCCTGGCGGACGGTTCCAAGGAGTACTCCACCCAGAACGCGCAGGGCGGCGCCTCCGGCCCGTTCTACGACGGCGCGGTCTTCCACCGCGTCATCGACGGATTCATGATCCAGGGCGGCGACCCGACCGGCACCGGTCGTGGCGGCCCCGGCTACAAGTTCGGCGACGAGTTCCACCCCGAGCTGCAGTTCGACCGCGGCTACCTGCTGGCGATGGCCAACGCCGGCCCGGGCACCAACGGCTCGCAGTTCTTCATCACCGTCGGCCCGACCCCGCACCTGAACCGTCGCCACACCATCTTCGGTGAGGTGCTCGACGAGGAGTCGAAGAAGGTCGTCGACGCCATCGCCACCACGGCGACCGACCGCGGCGACCGCCCAGTCGACGACGTCATCATCAACAGCATCACCATTTCTTAAGACGAGGATTCACACATGACGAACCCCGGCTGGGGTGGTGCGGCGAGCGAGGGCACCCCGCCACCTCAGCCGAGGTGTGTGCACCACCCCGATCGCCCCACGGCACTCTCCTGCACCCGGTGCGGCCGCCCGGCCTGCCCGGACTGCCTGCGTCCGGCATCTGTCGGACACCAGTGCGTCGACTGCGTCGCCGCCGGACAGCGCGACACGCGCCAGGCCCGCACCGTCGCCGGGGCCCAGGTCCGCACCCAGGCGCCGACGCCGCTGCTCACCTACCTCCTGATCGCCGCCAACGTGGCGATCTTCGCGGTCACCGCGGTGCAGTCGCGCAGCTTGCTCGACAACCATCTGTCGTCGCCGCTGTTCTTCGACTGGGTCCTGTGGGGACCCGCCGTCTCCGCCGGCCAGTACGTCCGCATCCTCACCAGCGGGTTCCTGCACATCGGGCTGATGCACCTGGCCGTGAACATGTTCGCGCTGTACGTCATCGGCCGCGACATCGAACTGGTCCTCGGACGAGCCCGCTATCTGGCGGTGTACCTGATCTCGCTGCTCGGCGGATCGGCCTCGGTGCTGCTGCTCGCCCCGATGGCGCCGACGGCAGGCGCGTCCGGCGCGATCTTCGGCCTGCTCGGCGCCCAGGCGGTGATCCTGCTGCGGCTCCGGCGCAGCCCGACGCCCGTCCTCGCGGTCATCGCGATCAACATCATCATCAGCCTCACCATCCCGGGCATCTCGCTGTGGGGACACATGGGTGGCCTGGTGGCCGGCGCCGCCGCGACCGCCGCCCTGCTCTACGCCCCGTCCGCGGTCGGAGCGAAGGACGCAGATCGGGTGCGGACTGCGGGATGGGCCGCGCTGGGGTCCGTCGGCCTGTTGACGCTGATCGTCACGGCCGCGGCAGTAGCGGCGATCTGACGACGGCCGGTCAGTCCTCCGGCACGAGACCGTGCACGGACAGGGCGTCGAACACGACTGTCGGGTCCTCGCCCAGGTCCCACCGGCCGAAGATCAGCAACCGCTCGGTGCCGTCGGGATCGAGCGCGTCGATCTCGAGCATCGGCACCCGCCGCCCCAGACGCGGATACCGCACGATGCGGATCCGGGTGACGTCGTCGCGCCCGTAGACCCGCCGACCCCGCACCCGCGTCGCGACGATCGACGGCGCGCCCCCGGCCCGAACGATCGCGAGCTTCGGCCGCTGCCGGGCGCCCAGCCCCGCGAGCACGAACAGCGCGACTGCCGCGATGGCGGCGAGGAATCGTCCGGGCGCGTCGAGTCCCAGGAGCAACGCAGCGGCGATCATCACGATCCCGCTGGCCGCGAGGGCCGCTACCGCGCCGAGCGGGGTGGACCACTCGAGGGACGGTTCATGATCGACTTCATCCTCAGGCATGTGTACAGATCCCCCTGTTATCCACAGGCGTTATCCACACTGGGGATGAATGACACGTGTGTAATTGCACGGGTGTGCGCAAACTGACCGGCCTGCAAAGTTCGAGTTCAGCGCCACCGCATGGTCATGATCAGGCCCACGACCATGAATCCGAAGCCGATCAGGAAGTTGTACGCCCCCAAGTCGTTCATCCATGCGAGGTTCTCGCCGGCCAAGTAGTACACAATCAGCCACGCCAGCCCGACGAGCATGAAACCGAGCATCACCGAGATGTACAGCGCGCTCGACGGCCCCGCCTTGACCTTCACCGGGGTGCGGTTCGCGGGATTGATCGTGTAGTCGGTCTTCTTCCGGACCTTCGACTTCGGCATGACGTCCTTGTCTCGTGTGGATGGGAGAACGCGATCTGGTGCCCGGATCGGTCCGGGCGGACAGGGTAGATTCGGCACCACCTGTTGTGAAGTACACGCTAACCCAAAAAAGCACAGCCGGGACCGGTCGTTCACGTACCGATTCTCCGAGGTGGAAGTGGTGGTAGAGGGTGCCCGACGTCGAAACGCAGCCGCAGGGCTCGAACCCGCGGTTCGGTTTCTGGTCGGTCGCCGTCCTGGTCGTCTGTCTCGTCGCGGGACTGCTCCTCGCCACCACCCGCGAGGTCTCCCACGGGAACGAGCTGCGGGCCGCCGACTCGACCCGACTGTCCGACCTGGTGCGCCGCGCGCAGGTCGACGTCGACAACGCTGCCGCCGCTCGTGACCAGCTCGCCACCGAGGTCGAGGACCTGCAGGAGAGCGCGGCCGGCACCGACAGCGGGGTGGCGAAGGCGCTCGCCGACAGTCGCGAACTCGCTGACGCCGCGGGCCTGACCCCGCTCAGCGGTCCCGGCATCGTCGTCACCCTCACCGACGCGCCGCGCGACGCCGACGGCAAGTACCCGGCCGGTGCGTCACCCGACGATCTCGTCGTCCACCAGCAGGACGTGCAAAGCGTCCTCAACGCGCTGTGGACCGGCGGTGCGGAGGCGATCGCCATGCAGGACCAGCGGATCGTGAACACGTCGGCCCCGCGGTGCATCGGCAACACGCTGCTGCTGCACGGCCGCACCTACAGCCCGCCGTACATGGTGACCGCGATCGGGGACCCGGCCCGTCTGGCCGCGACCCTCGCGAACGAGCCCGGGATCAGGACGTTCAAGCAGTACGCCGTGCGGTACGGACTCGGATACACCCAGCAGGAATCGGAGCGCCTCACCGTTCCCGCGTACACCGGGCAGTTGCACACCGAGTACGCGCAGCCGGTCGCGTAATCCCTGCGCACCGACCGAGATCCCGCAGGCACTACCCTCGATCCATGCGCATTCTGGTCGTCGACAACTACGACAGCTTCGTGTTCAACCTGGTCCAGTACCTGGGTCAGCTCGGAACGCAGGCCGAAGTGTGGCGCAACGACGACCCGCGACTGACCGGGGAGGACGCCATCGCGGCCGCCGCGCGCGAGTTCGACGGCATCCTGCTCAGCCCCGGTCCCGGCACCCCACAGCGCGCGGGCGCGACGATGCCGCTGGTCGGTGCATGCGCCGCGGCGCGGACCCCGCTGCTGGGCGTGTGCCTCGGCCACCAGGCGATCGGTGCCGCGTTCGGTGCCACCGTCGACCGGGCGCCGGAACTGCTGCACGGCAAGACCAGCCTCGTCCACCACAACGACACCGGCGTGCTCGCCGGGCTGCCCGACCCGTTCACCGCGACCCGCTACCACTCGCTGACCGTCCTCGAGGACACCATCCCCGCCGAGCTGGAGGTCACCGCCCACACCGACAGCGGCATCGTGATGGCGATGCGGCACCGCGAGCTGCCGATCCACGGCGTGCAGTTCCACCCCGAGTCGGTACTCACCCAGGGCGGTCACCGGATGCTCGCGAACTGGCTCGGCGTGTGCGGGCAGGCGCCCGCCGAGGCCCTCGTCGCGACGCTCGAGAACGAGGTCGCCCGGTCGCTGGGAGACGCGCTCACCCGCTGATCCGAAAACGGCGGTGTGGTCCCCGTCGGGGACCGCACCGCCGTTTCTCACGCTCCTACCGGGGGATCCCCAGTTCGCCGACGGCCACCGTCAGCTGTGCGTTCTTCGCGACGTCGCTGCCCGGCGGCTGCGTCTGGCCGACGACCTTGCCGACCAGATCCTTGTCGAGGGTCGGCTGCTTCGTCTGCGACAGCTGGTTCGACGAGCCCGTCCAGCCGGCCCTGCGCAGCGCGTCCACGGCCTGCGACACCGACATCTCCGTCAGGTCGGGCATCGTGAAATGCTTGCCGTTCGACACCTGGAGGCGGATCGTGTCGCCCTTCGCCGCGGTCGCCCCGCCGGACGGCGAGGTGGAGATCACCTCACCCTCGGGCTTGCCGGAGTCGACCTTCTCGACCTGGACCTTGAACCCGGCGCCCTCGATGTTCGGCTGCGCGATGTCGATCGTCTGGCCGATGACGTTCGGCACGCGCACCTGCTCGGGGCCCGAGCCGAGCGTGATCGCCACGGTGGAATCGAGGTTGATCTTCGCGCCGGCCGACGGCTCCTGACTGACGACCATGTCGAGCTGGCTCGCATCCGACGCCGCACGGTTCACGTCGGAGTCCAGCCGCAGGCCGGCCGCGCCCAGCGCCTTCTCCGCGTCCTCCTGCGACAAGCCGGCGAGCTTGGGCACCTGCACCTGCTCGGGGCCCGACGACACCTGCAGCGTGACGCTGCTGTTCTCGTCCACCGACGTGCCCGCCGCCGGGTTGGTGCCGATGACGTTGCCGTTCGCCACCACCGGGTCGGGCCTGGTCTGAATGGTCGAGTCGAGCTTCGCGTTGCGCAGCATCGTCTCGGCCTCCTGCACGCTGCGGCCCGCGACATTGGGCACCGACACCTTCGTCGGTGTGGACAGCAGCGAGGCCGCGAACGCGCCGATGATGCCGACCACGACCAGCACGGCGACCGCGACCAGCACGTTGCGGGTCGTGTTCCGCTTCTTCGGAGGATCCGCCGGCGGAATCACCGTCGGCGCGGCCGTCGCCGTCGCCGTGCGCGCCGGCTCGGCCTGGTAGCCGGAACTGGTGCTCGTGGCGGTGTCGACGGCACCGAGGATGGTGGTGCGGTCCTCGTCGGTCATCACCATCGGCGCGCTCGGACGCTGACCTCCGAGCACCCGCACCAGATCGCTGCGCATCTCGGCGGCGCTCTGGTAGCGGTTGGCCGGGTTCTTGCTCATCGCCTTGAGGATCACCGAATCCAGTGCCCGCGGCACCGCCGGATTCACCAGCGACGGCGTCTTCGGATCCTCCCGCACGTGCTGGTAGGCGACCGCCACCGGTGAATCACCCTTGAACGGGGGCTCACCGGTCAGGAGTTCGAACAGCACGCAACCGAGCGAGTAGACGTCCGAGCGGGCGTCCACCTGGTCGCCGCGGGCCTGCTCCGGCGACAGGTACTGCGCGGTGCCGATCACGGCGGCGGTCTGCGTCATCGTGCTCTGCCCGTCGGCCATCGCGCGTGCGATACCGAAATCCATCACCTTCACCGCGCCCGCGCGGTTGATCATGATGTTGGCGGGCTTCATGTCCCGGTGCACGATGCCGTTGCGGTGACTGAAGTCCAACGCCGCGCACACGTCGGCGATGACCTCCATCGCCCTCCGCGGAGCCATCGGCCCCTCGGCGCGGAGGATGTCGCGCAGCGTGTCACCGTCGACGTACTCCATGACGATGTACGGCAGCGGACCGGCGTCCGTCTCGGCCTCGCCGGTGTCGTACACCGCGACGATCGCCGGGTGATTCAGCGCGGCCGCGTTCTGCGCCTCGCGGCGGAACCGCAGGTAGAACGTGGGGTCGCGGGCCAGGTCGGCGCGCAGCACCTTGATCGCGACGTCGCGGCTGAGCCTCAGGTCCCGTCCGAGGTGCACCTCGGACATGCCACCGAACCCGAGAATCTCGCCCAGCTCGTACCGGGAGGAGAGATTGCGCGGCGTCGTCATTGCTGTCCTTGCGTGGCCGTGGTTGTCGTGGCCGTTGTCGTGGTGGTCGTGGTCTCGGGCTCGGTTGTCGTCGTCGTGGTCCGCGGCGGCGTGGTGGTCGTCGTGGTCCGCGGCGGCGTCGTAGTCGTGAATGTCGGCGGCGGCGGCGTCGTCGTGGTTGTCGTCGTCGTGGTCGGCGGGGGTGTGGTGGTCGTCGTGGTCTGCGGCGGCACGGTGGTCGTCGTGCGGGTCGTCGTCACCGGCGTCCGGCTCGTCGACGTGACCGCCGGCGCGGACGGCTTGTCGCCTCCGCCCCCGAAGAGCAGCAGGCCGAACGTGACGATCGTGGCGAGCGCGAGCAGACCGCCACCGGCCCACGCGAGCGCCTTCTGGCCGCTGGTCCAGCCGGAACCACTGTCACCGTCGCCCGGCGGCGGCGCAACTCGGCCGGTGTCACCGGAGTAGTTGCGCTGCTGCGTCGGCATCATCGCAGTCGGCCCCGCGGCCGCGACCGGCGGGACCACGCGCGTCGCGGCCGTCGGCACGCGACCCGGTGGAGGTGGCCGGCGTCCGGCGCGGACCGCGGCGACGGCGTCGGCGAACTCGCCGCCGTTGGCGTAGCGCCCGGCCGGGTCCTTCGTCAGCGCGATGTCGATGAGCTCACGGATCGGCGCCGGTAGATCGGCCGGCATCGGCTCCGGCGGCTCCTGCACGTGCTTCATCGCGACCGTCAGGGTGCCGCCGCCGCCGAACGGGCGGCGGCCCGACAGCGCCTCGTAGCCGACCACGCCGAGCGAGTACACGTCGCTCGCGGCGGTCGCCTCCTGGCCCAGCGCCTGCTCCGGGGCGATGTACTGCGCGGTGCCCATCACCATGCCGGTGCGGGTGACCGGGGAGGCGTCGACCGCCTTCGCGATGCCGAAGTCGGTGATCTTCACCTGCCCGGACGGGGTGATGAGGATGTTGCCGGGCTTGACGTCGCGGTGCACGACACCGGCCGAATGCGCGACCTGCAGCGCCCGTCCGGTCTGCTCGAGCATGTCCAGGGCGTGCGGAACCGACAGGCGGCCCACGCGCGCGAGCACCGCGTTGAGAGGTTCGCCCGCCACCAGTTCCATGACCAGGTAGGCGAGGTTGGCACCGGCCTCGTCACGGGTCTCGCCGTAGTCGTACACGCCCGCGATGCCCGGATGGTTGAGCTGCGCGGTGGTACGGGCCTCGATGCGGAACCGTTCGAGGAACTCCGGGTCCGACGAGAACTCGGCCTTGAGCACCTTCACGGCGACGCGGCGGTCGAGGCGGCTGTCGGTGGCCTCCCACACCTGACCCATGCCGCCGGTGGCGATCAGCCGCTGCAGGCGATAGCGGCCGCCGATCACCGATCCGTTCGTCAACGACATCCCCTCATCCCCTCTGCAATCCCGCCGCGATGACCGCTCGTCCGATCGGGGCCGCGACCGAGCCGCCGGTCGCGGCGAGCGCCCGGTCGCCGCCGTCCTCGACGATGACGGCGATCGCGACCGTCGGATTCTGGGCCGGCGCGAACCCGATGTACCAGGCGTGCGGCGGGGTGTTGCGCGGGTCGTTGCCGTGCTCGGCGGTGCCCGTCTTGGACGCGATCTGGACACCCGGGATCTTGCCGCCACCGGCAGTGTTGTTCTCCGAGCCGATCATCAGCTGGGTCAGCGTCGCGGCCACCTCGGGGGACACCGCGCGACCGACCGACTTCGGCGACGTGGTCGCCAGGTTCGACAGGTCCGGGCTCTGCAGCTGCGACACCAGGTGCGATTCCATCCGCATGCCGCCGTTCGCGATGGTCGCGGCGATCTCCGCGTTCTGCAGCGGCGTCAGCGCGACGTCCCGCTGGCCGATGCTGGACTGGCCGAGCGCGGCGTCGTCGGGGATGGGCCCGATCGTGCTGTCGGCCACCGGGATCGGGACACCGGGCGTGTTGGGGCCGATGCCGAACGCCTTCGCCTGCTGGGCGAGCGCGTCGGCCCCGGTCTTGATGCCCAGCTCGACGAACGCGGTGTTGCACGAGCGCGCGAACGCCTCCCGCAGCGAGGCCGTCGGGCCGCCGCCGCACGTGGTGCCGTTGTAGTTCTCGAGCGTCGTCGACGTGCCCGGCAGCGTGATGTTCGGTGCCGCGGTCAGCTGCTCGTCCGGGTTCGCGCCGTTCTCCAGTGCCGCCGCGGTGACGACGACCTTGAACGTCGAACCGGGCGGGTACGTGGCGGACACCGCGCGGTTGAGCATCGGCTTGTCCGGGTCGGCGCTCAGTTCGTCCCACGCCGCCGCGGTCTCGGCGCCGTCGTGGCCCGACAGCCGGTTGGGGTCGTAGCTGGGGGTGCTCGCCATCGCCAGGATGTTGCCGGTGCTCGGCTCGATCGCGACCACCGACCCCGTGTAGCCCTTCGCGGTCAGCTCGTCGTACGCGACCTGCTGCATCACCGGATCGATCGTGCTGACGACGTTGCCGCCGCGCGGATCGCGTCCCGACACCAGGTCGAAGAATCGGTCGCTGAACAGGCGGTTGTCGGAGCCGTTGAGGACCGGGTCCTCGGCCTTCTCCAGCCCGGTGCTGCCGTACTGCATCGAGTAGAAGCCAGTGACGGGCGCGTTCGCGAGCGGGCTCGACGGCGACGCCGGGTTCGGCGGGTACACGCGCAGGTACTTGTAGCGGTCGTCGGTGGGGACCGACGCGGCGAGCACCTGCCCGCCCGCGGAGATCTGGCCGCGCTGGCGCGAGTACTCGTCGAGCAGCACGCGCGAGTTGCGCGGATCGTTGCGCAGGTCGTCGGCCTTGATGACCTGCACGTAGGTGGCGTTGGCTAGCAGCGCGGCGACCATCACCATGACGGCCAGCGCGACGCGGCGGAGCGGTGTGTTCATTGGCGACCCAGCATTTCCGTCGGAGCGTCCGCGATGGGAGCAGGCCCCTTCTTCACGGGCGCCGCGGGGGTGCGGGCGGCGTCGGAGATCTTCATCAGCAGTGCCAGTAGCAGGTAGTTCGCGAGCAGCGACGATCCACCGTACGACATGAACGGAGTGGTGAGACCGGTGAGGGGGATCAGCTTCGTCACACCGCCGACGACCACGAACAGCTGGATCGCGATCGTGAACGACAGTCCGGCCGCGAGCAGCTTGCCGAAGCTGTCGCGGACCGCGAGCGCGGTGCGCAGCCCACGCACCACGAATATCAGGAACAGC
Source organism: Prescottella soli (assembly GCF_040024445.1). NCBI lineage: Bacteria > Bacillati > Actinomycetota > Actinomycetes > Mycobacteriales > Nocardiaceae > Rhodococcus > Rhodococcus (subgen. Prescottella) soli. Next base: position 2,959,670 of record NZ_CP157276.1, on the reverse strand, counting down.
ATCAGGATGGCCGCGAGACCGATCAGGCCCAGTTCCTCGCCGATCGCGGCGATGATGAAGTCGGTCTTGGCGAACGGCACCTGCGACGGTCGCCCGCTGCCCAGGCCGGTGCCGGCGACGCCGCCGGTCGCGAGGCCGAACAGCGACTGCGAGATCTGGTAGCCGGTGTTCTGGTAGTCGCCGAGGGGATCGATCCACGTGTTCACGCGCACCCGGACGTGGCTGAACATCTGGTACGCGAAGAAGAACCCGACGATCAGCAGCGCGCCGCCGATCAGCAGCCAGCCGACCCGCTCCGTGGCGATGTACAGCATCACCAGCACGGTGCCGAAGATCAGCAGCGACGTGCCCAGGTCCTTCTCGAACACCAGCACGCCGACCGAGACGATCCACGCCGCCAGGATCGGGCCCAGGTCGCGGGCGCGGGGGAGGTCCATGCCGAAGAAGTGGCGGCCGGCGGTGGTGAAGAGGTCACGCTTGGCGACGAGGACCGCGGCGAAGAAGATGATCAACAGGATCTTCGCGAACTCGCCCGGCTGGATGCTGAACCCGGGCAGCTTGATCCAGATCTTGGCGCCGTTGACCTCGGAGAACCGGGACGGCAGCAGAGCCGGGATCGCCAGCAGCACCAGACCGGCGAGGCCCACCGTGTAGCTGTACCGAGCCAGCAGTCGGTAGTCGCGCAGCAGCACCAGGACGGTGATGAACCCGGCGATCGCGAGCGCCGTCCACAGCACCTGCTGGGTCGCGTCGGGGGAGGGGACCGGCAGTCCCTGGTGCATCGCGGAGTCGGCGTCCGCGAGGTCGAGTCGGTGGATCAGGACCAGTCCGAGCCCGTTGAGCAGGGCCACGATCGGCAGCAGCAGCGGGTCCGCGTAGGGAGCGAAACGCCGCACCGCGAGGTGCGCGACGAGGAACATCACCGCGTACGCGATCCCGTACTTCGCCAGATCCCACGTGAGGGTCTGCTCCTGGCTCGCCTCGACCAGCACCAGCGACATCGTCGTGATCGCGATTGCGCAGCACAGCAGGACCAGTTCGGTGTTCCTGCGGTTCGACTGGACGGGCGCGGCGGCGAAGCCGCTCGGCGGGCTGGGGAACGGCGCGTCGGACGTGGTGGACATCAGCTACCGGTCCTGCAGTTCTGGCCCGGGATCTGTTCGATCGGCGCCGGTGTCGGGGTGGCAGGGGGCGGAGCCGCGGTCGTCGGCGCGGGCGGCGGTGCCGGCTCGCCGGCGGGTGCGGGTGCGGGCGCCGGGGCCGGTGTCGGAGTAGGCGTCGGCACGGGCGTCGGTTCCGGCACGCACAGCGGCAGCAGGTCGTTCGCGGCCAGTCGACGCATCTGTTCGGTCGCGTCGTCCTGAGAACCCGACGGCAGACCGGCGCGCACCTGCTCGCGAGCCGACGGCTGCAGGTCGTCGACCTTGAGCACGCGACAGTCGCTCGGCCGGGTGTTCGGGTCGACGATCGTGAGGATGCCGCTGTCGGTGATGCAGCCGACGAGCGCGCTGTCCTGCAGCGAGTAGCCGAGGACCGACCCGGGGACGCCCCGCAGCACGGTGACCTGTTCGTCGGACGCGCCGACGTAGTAGTAGTTGCGGATCATCGAGCGGCCCACGACGAGGCCACCGGCGACCAGCACGACCAACCCGAGCACGATCAGCGTCCAGCGCAGCTTGTGCGACTTCTTCGGGGGTTCCTCGGGGACCGGGGTCACCCGCTTGGGGGCAGCGCGCGGCGGCCGCATCGCCGCGGCCCGGCCGGCCGCGGTGTTCGGCGGCGGCGTCTCCTCCTCGTCGTCGGAGGCGGCGCCACCGACGATCGGATGACTCTGGCCGTAGTCGAGGTCGATGACGTCGGCCACGATGACCGTGACGTTGTCGGGTCCGCCGCTGCGCAGCGCCAGTTCGATGAGCCGGTCGGCGCACTCGTCGTGGGTGCCCTCCCGCATCGTGTTCGCGATCGTCTCGTCGCTGACCACGTCGGACAGGCCGTCGGAACACAGCAGGTAGCGGTCACCGGAGCGCGCCTCGCGCATGATCAGCGTCGGCTCGACCTCGTTGCCGGTGAGAGCCCGCATGATGAGCGACCGCTGCGGGTGCGTGTGGGCCTGCTCCGCGGTGATGCGGCCCTCGTCGACGAGGGACTGCACGAACGTGTCGTCGCGGGTGATCTGCGTGAGCTGGTCGTCGCGCAGGAGGTAGGCGCGCGAGTCGCCGATGTGGACCAGGCCCAGCTTGCTGCCCGCGAACAGGATCGCCGTGAGCGTGGTGCCCATGCCCTCGAGCTCGGGATCCTCCTCGACGTGGTCGGCGATGGTCGCGTTGCCCTCGCGGGTGGCGGCGTCGAGCTTGCCGAGCAGGTCCTCGCCCGGCTCGTCGTCGTCGAGGTGTGCGAGGGCGGCGATCATCAACTGCGATGCGACCTCGCCGGCCGCGTGGCCGCCCATCCCGTCGGCGAGCGCGAGCAGGCGGGCACCGGCGTACACGGAGTCTTCGTTGTTGGCGCGAACCAGACCGCGGTCGCTGCGGGCCGCGTAGCGCAGAACAAGGGTCACGGGCGTAGCTCGATCACTGTCTTGCCGACGCGCACCGGGGTGCCGAGCGGGACGCGGACCGCCGTGGTGACCTTGGCCCGGTCCAGGTAGGTGCCGTTGGTCGAGCCGAGATCCTCGACGTACCAGTCGGCGCCGCGCGGCGACAGGCGTGCGTGCCGGGTCGACGCGTAGTCGTCGGTGAGCACGAGCGTCGAGTCGTCGGCACGACCGATGAGGACCGGCTGGCTGCTCAGCGTGATGCGGGTGCCGGCAAGCGCGCCCTGCGTCACCACCAGGTGCTTCGCGACCTTCTGCTTGCTGAGCGCCGGCAGCACCGACGGGCGCCGCGTGTACCGCGACGCGACACGTCCGCCGCCCGCCCCCGCGTAGACGTCGTTGCGCAGGGCCCGGATCACGGCCCACACGAAGAGCCAGAGCAGCAGCAGGAAGCCTGCTCGCGTCAGTTGGAGAATCAGTCCCTGCACTGCTCGACACCTCCTTCGGGGGCACGGTCGCGCGGATGCGCAGCCGGGGCATTCTCAGCTGGCTGCATCATATGTGGAAGCCTCCGACAGCGATCATGATCCGGAGCCGCGCCCGGTGTCCCGAGGCGCGGTTCCGTGTGTAGGCGGAGGGTGTCTGCAGTGGTCAGAGGATGCGCACCAGGATCTCGGAGTGTCCGGCGCGAATCACGTCACCGTCGGCGAGCTGCCAGTCCTGGACCTGCGCGCCGTTCACGGTGGTGCCGTTGGTGGACCCGAGATCGGAGAGCATCGCGACCTGACCGTCCCAGCGGATGTCGAGGTGCCGGCGCGAGACGCCAGTGTCGGGCAGGCGGAACTGGGCCTCCTGACCGCGTCCGACGATGTTGTTGCCCTCGCGCAGCTGGTAGAAGCGCCCGCTGCCGTCCTCGAGCTGCAGCGTCACGGTGAACGTGCGCCCCGCCTCGGGCGCGTACCCGGCCTGGTAGCCCTGGTCGTAGCCCTGCTGGCCGTACGCCTGGTTGTACCCCTGCTGGTCGTAGGACCCTTGCTGGTCGTAGCCCTGCTGGTCGTAGCCGTAGCCCTGCTGCTGCTGGCCGTAGCCCTGGTCGTAGCCGCCCTGCTGGTCGTAGCCGCCCTGGTAGCCCTGGTCGTAGCCGGACTGGTTGTAGTCCTGGTGGTAGCCGGGGTACTGGCCCGGGTACGGCTGCTGCGCGTCGTACTGCTGCGCGTCGTACTGCTGCGCGTCGTACTGCTGGTTGTACCCCTGCTGGTAGCCGCCGCCCTGGTAGCCGCCCTGCTGCGGGTAGCCCGCGTCCTGCGGGTAGCCGCCCTGCTGGGGCGCGCCGCCGTAGCCCTGGTCGTAGCGCTCGGTGTACCCCTGCGGGTAGTCCTGCTGGTAGCCCTGCGCCTGATCGTGACCCGGGTGCGCGTTGCCGTTGCGCGACTGATCGTGGTCCTGGCCGCGATCCTTGGGGTCGCGTCCTGGCTCGTAGCCGGAGTTCTGGGTCATGGGGCCTGCTCCTGGGTTCGGTGAAACGGGTACGGGGGCACGTCCCGCTCGGGGACCGGGTCCGGGTTCGCCGGCGTTGCCGCGGCGTGCGTCCGGATCGACCGATCCCGTCGTGCGGAACTGCCCGGTGTGCAGTGTCGGGGACGGCTCGAATCGGACTTCGATGTCACCGTACGTCTGCCACCCCTGTTCGCGGATGTATCCCTCGAGGTGTCGGGCAAAAGATTTCACGGTCAACTCGTGATCCGAGGACAGCTTCTCGTGATCGGACTCGTTGATCGTGATCACGTAGCTGTTGGGGGCCAGGTAGTGGCCTCCGTCGAGTTGTTGGACGCGGTCGGCCGCCTCAGCCTGCAGCGCGGATTCCACTTCCTGAGGTACGACGCCCCCGCCGAAGACGCGCGCGAAGGCGTCACCGACAGCCCCCTGAAGCTTGCGCTCGAAACGTTGAACGATCCCCACGGCATGAACCTAGCTGTTGTTTGTTCACGGTCAATCTGCGTGTCGCGGCCGCAATGCTCGCCGCTACCGCCTCTGCATGATATCTGGACGCCTATTCGGCGCGGGGTCCGCCCGCGTTCCGGGGGCCACTTTTCTGGCCTCTACCAGCACGAATCGTCATTTTTGCGACGTGCATGCTAGTGTTTCCAACGTCGCTCGGGCGAGTGGCGGAATGGCAGACGCGCTGGCTTCAGGTGCCAGTGTCCTTCGGGACGTGGGGGTTCAAGTCCCCCTTCGCCCACAACGGGCAGTTCCACGAACTGCGACGAACGAGGTCACGAACTCGAAAGAGTTCGTGACCTCGTTTTCGTTGACGGGTCGGTCGGAACCCGTCGGTTCCGGTACGCGCGAGGCGCGGAATCCGGTCAGTCGATGACGGCGGTCGCCTCGACTTCGACGAGCACGTCCGGCTCGAACAAGTAGTCCACGCCGATGAGCGAGGCCGGCGGCATCGCCGGCGGAAGCCCGATTTCCTCGGCGACCTGCTCGACACCTGCCATGAACTCATCGATCTTCTCGGGCTTCCAACCCGTGACGTAGAAGGTCAGCCGCAGGACGTCGTCGAAGGTCGCACCCGCCCCTGCCAGCCCCGTTGCGGTGTTGCGCAACGCCTGGGCGACCTGCCCCGCGAGATCGTCCGCGGACACCGGAGTTCCATCGGCGAGCCGCGCAATCTGCCCGGCGACGTGGACGTGTCGGGTTCCGGATCCGACGGCGACGTGGTGATACGGAGTCGGCTGCGTCATGCCCGCGGGGGTGAAGTACTGAACTGCCATTGGAGTCTCCTCAGAAATACCGAACTGATGGGTATAACTTTGATACCTGGTATACGAAGGTCACTTCAACGAGACTTGGTGCCATGCGCGATACTCCCCGGACCACTTCCCAGACCGTCGGCGGCGAACTCACGGTTGCCCCGCCACACCGGGAGCTGCTTGATCAGATACTCGACAAGTGGTCGTTGGCGGTGCTCAACGAGCTGTGCGAGCGCCCGAGCCGGTTCAACGAACTGCGCCGCGCGATCCCCTCGGTGACACAGAAGTCGCTGACCGCCACTCTGCGTCGACTCGAACGCAACGGCATCATCGAGCGCGAACTTCTCAGCTCCCGCCCGGTCGCCGTCGAGTACCGGATCACCCCGCTCGGGAAGACTCTCCGCCACCCCGTCGACGTTCTCCTGGACTGGGCCGAAATGCACATGTCCGAGATCCACGACGCGCGCACGCGCTTCGATGAAGAGTCGGAACTCGTCTGACGCGCCGGACGCCATTCGGACGTGGTGGCCCGCACGTCGTCCGCGACGGGAACAACTCGGTCGTGCGGCCGAGCTTGTCTCAATAGGATCCAGGCGTGTCTGCGACAGAACCTGAGACGGTGACGGTCACCTTGGCGTCGGGGCGAGTGCTCGCGGGAGCTGCATTCGGCCCCGAAAGTGCTAGTCCCGTTCTTTTCGTGGCGGGCGCAGGCACCGGCAAGAGCATGTGCTTCGGCGTGGATCAGCTCGGTCCGGCGGGTCTGCGTCTGCTCACGATGGACCGCCCTGGCATGGGTGGTTCCTCACCCGACGAGGGCAGAAGCGTCGCCTCGACGGCGCAGGACTACCGCGCCTTCGTGTCCTCGGTGACCGGGATGCGCAGCCCCCACCTTCCGGTTGTCGCGAACTCGCAGGGGGCGCTCTTCGGATTGGCCATTGCGGCCGCCGGCTGGGCCTCGTCGTTGACGCTCGTGTCGCCGGCCGACGAAGTCGCATACCCGGCGATCCACGACATGCTTCCGCCCGAAGCCACCCGTTTGTCGGACATGGTTCGGGACGACCCGCAAGCGGCGACGGAGATGCTGGGTTCGTTCACGGCCGAAGCCATGGAGAACATGGTTCTCGCCGGCTCCGACCAGGGCGACAGGGCCTTCTATCTGAGCGCGTCGTTCAACGCCATGTATCGCACAGCGTTGGCCGAAGGCTTCGCCGGCAACGCGCCCGGCTACGTGCGAGACACGTTGATGGCGATGGCGCCCTGGCCTGTCGACCTGGGCAGCATTGCATGCCCGGTACGCATTCTGTTCGGCGCGGAAGACCGCGTGCACTCGCCCGACCTCGGCGAGATGCTGAGCGCCCGGATCCCCACTGCCGTACGGCAGGTGATCCACGGAGAAGGTGGTTCGCTCCTCTGGACGCGACCAGAACTCACCCTCGCGCCACTTGCCGTCCGATGAAAGGTGTTGTCGGATAGCCTGATTCGGAGTGAAACGTACCCGCTACGCGTCAGGTGGGGGAGTGCGGCCTCGTGGCGTCACGGCCGTGGCCACGGCCGCCTGTCGAGTCGCTCGATGTCTTTGTTGAACCGCTCGAGGTAGGCCGCGAAGGCGGCGACGTCGTCGGGTTCCCAGCTCTCGAGCACCCGGTCGAGGGCGTCGATGCTCCCGGCACGTTCGGCGTCGAGCCGGCTCTGTCCCTCGGGGGTGATGCGGTACTTGCGGGCCATGCCGCCGTCGGGGTCGGGGATGCGTTCGACGAGTCCGGTGCCCAGGATTGCCGTGGTCTGGCGGTGCAGTGTCGAGGTGTCCAGGCCGAGGGCGTCGCTGAGCTGTCCGATGGACATGGGGCCTTCCATGCTCAGGCGGCTGAGCAAGATGTATGCGCTGGTGTCCAGGTGCCCGGTGCTGCGCCGCGGCCGCGGGCTGTTGAGGCGCAGGTGTCGGCCCAGCACCATCGTCTCGAACTCGATCAAGTGCGTGGGCTTGTCCATTCCCATCCTCTCGCAACCCGCATCGGACGCTCAGGTGTCCGACGTATCCCTCATTGTGCCTGCCGGAAACGGACAAACTGCCCACATGGGCCCCGGATGTGACGCATCTTGTTGCATCTTGCAATCAAGTTGTACTCTGCAACCAATTTGCATCATGCAATCTACTGACTGAGGAGGGCCACGCGTGGAGAGTTCCGCGTCCACCGACCGCTCGAGCGGCGTCGTCACAGTGCTGGCGGCCGCCGGCATCGTGGCGGCACTCATGCAGACCCTGGTGGTGCCGCTGATCGGCGACCTGCCGCAGATCCTCGACACGACGGCGTCCAACGCGTCGTGGGTCATCACCATCACGCTGCTGGTCGGGTCGGTCGCGACGCCGGTCACCGGACGCCTCGGCGACCTGCTGGGTAAGCGGCGCATGCTGCTGTTCTGCGCGGTGCCGCTGGCGCTCGGATCCGTCACGTGCGCCCTCGCGACGTCGCTCGTGCCGATGATCGTCGGCCGCGGCCTGCAGGGCCTGGGCGTGGGCATGGTGCCGCTGGGCATCAGCGCGTTGCGCGAACTGGTGCCGCCGCAGAAGCTGGGCTCGTCGATCGCTCTGATGAGCGCGACGATGGGCATCGGTGGTGCGCTGGGTCTGCCGCTCGCGGCGTTGGTCATCCAGAACACCAGCTGGCGGGTGCTGTTCTGGGGCTGCGCGGTGCTCAGCGTCCTGATCGGCGTCCTGATCTGGCGCTTGATCCCGGCCACGCCCGCGCTCGCTGCGGGTGGACGGTTCGACTTCGTCGGTGCCGTCGGTCTCGGCGTGGGGCTGGTGTCGCTGCTGCTGGCCGTCTCGAAGGGCGGTGTCTGGGGCTGGGGGAGCGCGTCGATCCTCGGCCTGTTCGCGGCTGCGGTGATCGTGCTGCTCGCGTGGGGATGGTGGGAGCTGCACACCGCCGACCCGCTGGTCGACCTGCGGGTCACCGCGCGCCGGCAGGTGCTGCTGACCAACGCCGCATCGATTGTCGTCGGCTTCTCGATGTACGCGCAGTCGCTGATCGTTCCGCAGCTCCTGCAGCTGCCCGAGGCCACCGGCTACGGCCTGGGCCAGTCGATGCTCGCCATGGGTCTGTGGATGGCCCCCGGTGGTTTCGTGATGATGGCGATCTCGCCGCTCGGGGCGAAGCTGTCCGCGGCGCGCGGCCCCAAGATCACGCTCTTGGTCGGTGCCCTGATCGTCGCGCTCGGTTACGGCTCGTCGATGGTGCTGATGGGCTCGGCCTGGGGCCTGATGCTGGTGGTCGCCATCTGCGGCGCCGGCACCGGCTTCGCGTACGGTGCCATGCCGGCACTGATCATGAGCGCCGTGCCGCCGTCGGAGACGGGCTCGGCCAACAGCTTCAACACCCTGATGCGGTCGGTCGGCACGTCCGTCGCCGCCGCCGTCGTCGGTGTGGTGCTCGCGCAGATGAGTGTCGGGATCGGTGGCGGCCACACCGTTCCGACCGAGGCCGGGTTCCGCACAGGTCTACTGATCGGCTGCGGTGTCGCCCTGGTTGCCGCCGCGATCGCGGCCGCGATCCCCGGACGCAAGCCCGCGACGACGGTCGTGGAGGTGGACGAACCGGTCGCCGCGAAGGTCTGAGCTGGGCGTTCGTAGTGCCGGATAAGGGTCTCCGACAAGGATTCCCGATCCCGGCGAGTCAAACGTCCAACAGATGCTAATGTTCGTCCTGCACTGGCCGCAGCTGTCTACTCGCTGCGGCCAGTAGCTATTTTTGCACCGGAATCCCGGGCTTCTCCGATGTTTCACGCGAAACGCGTATCCGGTGGGACCCGTCCCCTCCGCAACGGGCCCGACATCGCAGCGATACGCAGGCGCAGCGCGGTCGTAGGACGATCGTGTCGATGCCGCAACACATCGCGGCATCGGCGACGAAACATTCGCTCTAGGCTGTGACGTGCGCTGCATTCGCCCAGTAGGCGGGAGGAAAACCACAGGTCACGGGGTGGAGAGGGGAGCCTTGCTTGCGTCTCTCCCAGGGTTGTGAATTAACATTTTCTCAACACGGTGGACTCACGAACGTCTGATACGCCCCAGAGCAACGTCGCCAGGGTGGACGTCAGTCCCGTGCCGAGGCTCAATGAGGAGCCCTTCTCGGTCGGTGCCGAACACAGTGTCGTGTCGGTACATGCTCTGCAGTTGTATGGCCATCAGCGCTGCTGGTCGTCGGTGCATTTACGCATACGAAGGCAGTAGGTATGAAGCATCTTCCCGGGCCCCAGGGGCTCTACCACCCGGCAAACGAGCACGACGCGTGCGGCGTCGCGTTCGTCGTCGACATGCACGGTCGCCGCAGCCGCGACATCGTCGAGAAGGCGATCACGGCACTGGTCAACCTCGAGCACCGCGGCGCCGCGGGCTCCGAGCCCAACACCGGTGACGGCGCCGGCATCCTGCTCCAGGTCCCGGACCGCTTCCTGCGTGCCGTCGTCGACTTCGAGCTGCCCGCCGAGGGTGCGTACGCCACCGGCATCGCGTTCCTGCCGCAGGGCGACGCCGCTGCCGACGAGGCCGCCGCGGGTGTCGAGAAGATCGTCGCCGAGGAGGGCCTGACGGTTCTCGGCTGGCGCGCGGTTCCCACCGACGACTCGTCGCTCGGTTCGCTGGCGCAGGCCGCGATGCCGACGTTCCGTCAGGTGTTCATCGGCTCGGCCGACGATTCGGTCACCGGCATGGACCTCGAGCGCCGTGCGTACGTCGTCCGCAAGCGTGTCGAGCACGAGCTCGGTGACGGCGGCGCCGGCGAGGACGGCCCGGGCCGCGAGTCGGTGTACTTCCCGAGCCTGTCGGGGCAGACGTTCGTCTACAAGGGCATGCTCACCACCCCGCAGCTCAAGGGTTTCTACTTGGACCTGCAGGACGACCGGCTCGAGAGCGCGCTGGGCCTGGTGCACTCGCGCTTCTCCACCAACACGTTCCCGTCGTGGCCGCTGGCGCACCCGTTCCGCCGCGTCGCCCACAACGGCGAGATCAACACCGTCAGCGGCAACGAGAACTGGATGCGGGCCCGCGAGGCGCTCATCAAGTCCGACGTGTTCGGTGAGGGCGCGCTCGAGAAGATCTTCCCGATCTGCACCCCGGGCGCCTCGGACACCGCGCGCTTCGACGAGGTGCTCGAGCTGCTGCACCTCGGTGGCCGCAGCCTGCCGCACGCCGTGCTGATGATGATCCCGGAGGCCTGGGAGCGTCACGAGAGCATGGATCCGGCCCGCAAGGCGTTCTACGAGTACCACTCGGCGCTCATGGAGCCGTGGGACGGCCCGGCGTCGGTGTGCTTCACCGACGGCACCGTCGTCGGCGCCGTGCTCGACCGCAACGGCCTGCGTCCGTCGCGCGTGTGGGTCACCGAGGACGGTCTGGTCGTCATGGCGTCCGAGGTCGGCGTCCTGGACATCGCGCCGGAGAAGATCGTGCGCCGGATGCGCCTGCAGCCGGGCCGCATGTTCCTGGTCGACACCGCGCAGGGCCGCATCATCTCCGACGACGAGATCAAGTCGGAGCTCGCCGCCGCGCACCCGTACCAGCAGTGGGTCGACGAGGTCCTGGTCCGGATCGAGGACCTGCCGGATCACAAGTACACGTACATGACCCACGACCGGGTCGTGCTGCGCCAGCAGATCTTCGGCTACACCAACGAAGAGGTGAACCTCCTCGTCAAGCCGATGGCCGCCACCGGTGGCGAGGCGCTGGGCTCGATGGGCACCGACACCCCGATCGCGGTGCTCTCGGCCCGGCCGCGGATGCTGTTCGACTACTTCCAGCAGCTGTTCGCGCAGGTGACCAACCCGCCGCTCGACGCGATCCGCGAGGAGATCGTCACGAGCGTGGGCGGCACCATCGGACCCGAGTCCGATCTGCTGGACTCGTCGATGTCGCCGTGCCGCCAGATCGTGCTGCAGCAGCCGATCCTGCACAACGACGACCTGTCGAAGCTGATCCACCTCAACGACACCGCCGGTTTCCCGCACTTCCGCAGCGTCGTCGTGCGCGGCGTGTACCCGGTCGCGGAGGGCGGCGAGGGCCTGCGCAAGGCCCTGGACACGGTGCGCGAGAAGGTTTCCGAGGCCATCGCCGGCGGTGCCCGCATCATCGTGCTGTCGGACCGCGAGTCCAACGAGAAGTACGCGCCGATCCCGTCGCTGCTCCTCACCTCCGCGGTGCACCACCACCTGGTGCGTGAGAAGACCCGCACCAAGGTCGGCCTGATCGTCGAGTCCGGTGACGCCCGCGAGGTCCACCACATGGCGGCGCTGCTCGGCTTCGGTGCCGCGGCGGTCAACCCCTACATGGCGTTCGAGACGATCGACGAGCTGATGCAGAGCAACCAGCTGCCGGGTCTGACGCTCGACAAGGCCGTCGCGAACTACATCAAGGCCGCCGGCAAGGGCGTGCTGAAGGTGATGTCGAAGATGGGCATCTCGACGCTCGCGTCGTACACCGGTGCCCAGCTGTTCCAGGTGATCGGCCTGTCGCAGGAGCTCGTCGACGAGTACTTCACCGGTCTGCACTCCAACCTGGACGGCATCGGACTGGACGAGATCGCCGCGGATGTCGCTGTGCGGCATGCCAATGCGTACCTCGACCGTCCCGAGCTGCGGGCGCACCGCGAGCTCGAGGTGGGCGGTGAGTACCAGTGGCGTCGTGAGGGCGAGTACCACCTGTTCAACCCGGACACGGTGTTCAAGCTCCAGCACTCCACCAAGACCGGCCAGTACCAGGTGTTCAAGGAGTACACCAAGCTGGTCGACGACCAGTCGGAGCGCCTGGCGTCGCTGCGTGGCCTGTTCAAGTTCAAGGCCGGTCTGCGCGAGCCCATCTCGATCGACGAAGTGGAATCGGCGGAGTCGATCGTCAAGCGGTTCTCGACCGGCGCGATGAGCTACGGCTCCATCTCGGCGGAGGCGCACGAGACCCTCGCCATCGCGATGAACCGTCTCGGTGCCCGCTCGAATTCCGGTGAGGGCGGCGAGCATCCGTCGCGCTTCACGCCGGACGAGAACGGCGACTGGCGCCGGTCGGCGATCAAGCAGGTCGCGTCGGGTCGCTTCGGTGTCACGTCGCACTACCTGACCAACTGCACCGACATCCAGATCAAGATGGCGCAGGGCGCCAAGCCCGGTGAGGGTGGCCAGCTGCCGCCGCACAAGGTGTACCCGTGGGTCGCCGAGGTGCGTGGCTCCACCCCGGGCGTCGGCCTCATCTCGCCGCCGCCGCACCACGACATCTACTCGATCGAGGATCTGGCGCAGCTGATCCACGACCTCAAGAACGCGAATCCGCAGGCGCGGATCCACGTGAAGCTGGTCTCGGAGATCGGTGTCGGCACCGTCGCCGCGGGTGTGTCGAAGGCGCACGCCGACGTCGTCCTGATCTCGGGTCACGACGGTGGCACGGGCGCGTCGCCGCTGACGTCGCTCAAGCACGCGGGTGCGCCGTGGGAGCTCGGCCTGGCCGAGACCCAGCAGACGCTGCTGCTCAACGGTCTGCGCGACCGCATCGTGGTCCAGGTCGACGGTCAGATGAAGACCGGCCGCGACGTCGTGATCGCGACGCTGCTCGGCGGCGAGGAGTTCGGTTTCGCCACCGCACCGCTGGTGGTCTCGGGCTGCATCATGATGCGCGTGTGCCACCTCGACACCTGCCCGGTGGGCGTGGCGACGCAGAACCCGGTGCTGCGCAAGCGTTTCGCGGGCAAGCCCGAGTTCGTCGAGAACTTCTTCATGTTCATCGCCGAGGAGGTGCGCGAGCTGCTCGCCGAGCTGGGCTTCCGCACCCTGCAGGAGGCCGTCGGTCAGGTCGACGTCCTCGACACCACCGCGGCGCTCGAGCACTGGAAGGCGTCCAAGCTGGACCTGTCGCCGATCCTGCACAAGGTCGAGTCCGCGTTCGCGGACCAGGACCTGTACTGCTCGGGCACCCAGGAGCACGGCCTGGAGAAGGCGCTCGACCAGCAGCTGATCGAGCAGGCCCGCCCGGCCCTCGACAAGGGCGAGGCGGTCGCGTTCGCGTCGGAGATCACGAACGTCAACCGCACGGTCGGCACCATGCTCGGCCACGAGCTGACGAAGGCCTACGGCGCGGAGGGCCTGCCGGACGACACGATCGACATCACGTTCAGGGGTTCGGCCGGCAACAGCTTCGGTGCCTTCGTGCCCAAGGGCATGACGCTGCGGCTGCAGGGCGACGCCAACGACTTCGTCGGCAAGGGCCTCTCGGGTGGCCGGATCGTCGTCCGCCCGCCGCTGCAGACGGCCGAGGGCTTCGTGCCCGAGGAGAACATCATCGGCGGAAACGTGATCCTGTTCGGTGCCACCACGGGTGAGGCTCTCATCCGCGGCATCGTGGGTGAACGTTTCGCAGTCCGCAACTCCGGCGCCACCGCTGTCGTCGAAGGTGTGGGCGATCACGGTTGCGAGTACATGACCGGCGGCAAGGTGGTCATCCTCGGTAAGACGGGACGCAACTTCGGTGCCGGCATGTCCGGTGGCGTCGCGTTCATCTTCAACCCGGACCGTGATTTCGGGGCCAACCTCAACACCGAGTTGGTCGATCTCGAGGATCTCAGCGTCGAGGACTTCGGGTGGCTGCACGGCGCCATCGAGCGTCACCGTGACGAGACCGGATCCGAGGTTGCGGCTCGGATCCTCGCCGACTGGTCGCACCAGAAGGCTCATTTCGCGAAGGTCATGCCGCGCGACTACAAGAAGGTCCTCGTCGCTATCGAGACCGCGAAGAAGAACGGAATGAACGTGGACGACGCAATCATGGAGGCAGCTCGTGGGTGATCCAAGCGGCTTTCTGAAGCACACGTCGCGCGAGCTGCCCATCCGCCGTCCGGTGCCGCTGCGCCTGATGGACTGGAAGGAAGTCTACGAGGACTTCAAGCCCGAGACCCTCCAGAAGCAGGCCAGCCGGTGCATGGACTGCGGTATCCCGTTCTGCCACAACGGTTGCCCGCTCGGAAACCTGATTCCCGAGTGGAACGACCTGATCCACAAGGATCGGTGGCGCGAGGGCATCGACCGGCTGCACGCGACCAACAACTTCCCCGAGTTCACCGGCCGGCTGTGCCCGGCGCCGTGTGAGGCGGCGTGCGTGCTCGGCATCAACCAGGACGCGGTCACCATCAAGCAGGTCGAGGTCGAGATCATCGACCGCGCCTTCGACGAGGGCTGGGTCCAGCCGGTGCGCGCGTCGCACATCACCGGCAAGAAGGTCGCCGTCGTCGGCTCCGGCCCGGCGGGTCTGGCTGCCGCACAGCAGCTCACGCGCGCCGGCCACTCGGTGACGGTGTTCGAGCGTGAGGACCGCATCGGCGGCCTGCTGCGCTACGGCATCCCCGAGTTCAAGATGGAGAAGCGCCACATCGACCGTCGCCTGGCGCAGATGGAGGCCGAGGGCACGGTGTTCCGCACCGGCGTCAACGTCGGTGTCGACATCACCGCCGAGGAGCTGCGCGAGCAGTTCGACGCGGTCGTCCTCGCCGGCGGTGCCACCGAGGCGCGCGACCTGCCGATCCCGGGCCGCGAGCTCGACGGCATCCATCAGGCGATGGAGTTCCTGCCGATCGCCAACCGGGTGCAGCTGGGCGACCTGACCGAGCCGACCATCACGGCGAAGGGCAAGAAGGTCGTCATCATCGGTGGCGGCGACACCGGTGCCGACTGCCTCGGCACCAGCCACCGTCAGGGCGCCGAGAGCGTGCACCAGTTCGAGATCATGCCGCGCCCGCCGGAGGCGCGCGCGGACTCCACCCCGTGGCCGACGTACCCGCTCATGTACCGCGTGTCGTCCGCCCACGAGGAGGGCGGCGAGCGGGTGTTCTCCGTCAACACCGAGGAGTTCGTCGGAGTCGACGGCAAGGTGACCGCGCTCAAGGCGCACGAGGTCAAGATGGTGAACGGCCGTTTCGAGAAGGTCGAGGGCTCGGACTTCGAGCTCGAGGCCGACATCGTGTTCCTCGCGATGGGCTTCGTCGGCCCCGAGAAGCCGGGTCTGCTCACCGATCTGGGCGTCGACCTCAACGAGCGCGGCAACGTCGCCCGCTCGTCGGAGTGGGCCACCAACGTCGACGGCGTGTTCGTCGCCGGCGACATGGGCCGCGGTCAGTCGCTGATCGTGTGGGCCATCGCCGAGGGTCGCTCGTGCGCGGCCGCGGTCGACAAGTTCCTCGAGGGCTCGACGGCGCTGCCCACGCCGATCGTGCCGACCGCTGCGCCTCAGCGCTGATCCTGGCGGGGACCAGCGTCGTTCCCCGCCGCCAGGGCTCGAAGGCCCCATTCCACGCTTCGCCTCGCGTGGAATGGGGCCTTCGTCTGTTCTGCCCGAACTCTTTTGGACAGGTGACCAGAAAACGGGTTTACAACGATCCTGCAACGGCTACAGTGCCGCACATGTGATGTATGACACATGACCGCCGGTCGGGAGGCGGACGACCTGAGGAGGATCAGTGCTTTCGTCAACCCTTCGTAGACTCGCGACACCGGTGCTCGCCGCCGGCGCCGCCGTGGCGGTGATGCTCGGCGCCGGTGCCGGCATCGCCGCGGCAGCCGACCCGCCGCCCGCAACGACGGGCGACCAGCCGAACGACAACCTCAGGTGGAATCTGAGCCTGACGGCGGTGAACGGCACTACGGTCAACCCCACCCAGCCGGGCGTGAACGTCGTCCGACCGGGTGACACCGTGACGTACACCGCCAAGATCTGGAAGACCGCCGGAATCGGTCGGTACATGACCGCGATCCGACAGATCGCGCCCGCGGGCTTCCAGTACGTCTCGCACACGATCAGCAAGCAGTCGACCGTCACCGACGAGGGCGCGGCCGGCGTCAAGGCGACCTGTTCCGGGGGCGGCTGCAACTCGGTTCCGATTCTCGGTACCAAGGGCTACCTCGACAATGTGAACTTCGACGTCACCTACAAGATCCCAGCGACCCAGGCCCCGGGCGACTACAACGCCGGCTTCGTGTTCGACGTCTACGCGTTCTCCACCCAGTCGGGCAGCAACCCGGCCGGTGCGTGGGTCCGCGTCGAGGACCCACGCGAGCACACGACCACGACGATGACGGCGCCCGCCTCGATCGGCAAGGGCAGCCCGGCGACGCTCACCGCCACGGTCTCGCCGGCCACCGCCACGGGCACCGTGCAGTTCTTCGAGGGTGCGAACCCGATCGGCGACCCGGTCGTGGTGAGTGGCGGTACCGCCACGCTGTCTCATGCCTTCGACACGATGGGCACCCACTCCGTCTCCGCGAAGTACACCGCTACGGGACTGTTCCACGACTCCGAGTCCGGAGCGCAGCAGGTCGAGGTCGGCCCGTCGACGACCACCACGTCGGTGACCGTCCCGGCCACGGCCGAGGCGGGTACGACGGTGCCGCTCGAGGCCACCGTCTCCCCGGCCGGTGCCACGGGCACCGTGCAGTTCGTGGTGAACGGTGCCAATGTCGGCAACCCGGTTCAGGTGAACGCCGAGGGCAAGGCCACGTTGAACCACCTCTTCACCGATCCCGGTGACTTCGCGGTGACCGCGAACTTCGTCGGCGGCTTCGGCTACGCCGACTCGGCCGCCACGGCCCAGCACGTCAATGTCGCCTACGGTGCCTGGCAGACCACCACCGTGGTCGTCGAACCGGTGAGCGCCGAGGCCGGCAGCCCGGCCAACCTGATGGCGACCGTTCGCCCGATTCCCGCCGGCGGCACCGTCACCTTCTCCGTCGACGGCACCCCGATCGGCTCGTCCGAGGTGGGCACCGCCGACGGCGTCGCGGTGCTGGCGCACACGTTCGACACCGCCGGCAGCTACCAGGTTGTCGCCAACTTCGGTGGCACCGAGGGCTTCTCGGCCTCCACGTCCGCGCCGTTCACGGCCACGGTCGCCCCGACCGCGCCCGTGCTCACCCCGGTGAACGCGGACCTGAAGGTCCAGGGCCTGTCGGTGGTCGGCCAGACGGTCACGATCACCGTGGACGTCGACCCCGCCACCGCGCAGGGCACCGTCCAGTTCTACAAGGGCGCTGAGGCCATCGGCGCACCGGTGGCGATCGTGGACGGCAAGGCGTCGATCACGACCACGCTCGACGCCGAGGGCACGCAGGTGCTCAGCGCGAAGTTCCTCGGCGGCGCGGGCTTCCGGGACACCGTCTCGAATCCCGTGGTGCTGAACGTGTCCGCTGCGCCGGAGACGACGGATCCGGGCGCTGGAAGTTTGGGCTCGCTGAGCGGGCTGTTCACCGGATCGCTGGGGGGCTGACGAGATGAGTGCAGGAGGATCGATGAGTTCCAAGCTGTACCGCTACATCGCGCCGGTCGCGGTGGGCGCGACGGTCGTCGCGGGCGCCGGCGTGCTGGGTGCGGCGACCGCATCCGCGGGGACGACGACGACACCGTTCAACAACGCATGTCTGGCGACGCCGTCGTCGAGTCTGGCCGGTGGGCCGCAGACTCAGGTGCAGGCGGCGTCGGTGGAGGTCGACGCACCGACCAGCGTGGCGCCCGGTGAGGAGTTCGTGGTGACGATCTCGCCGCCGCCCATCTCGCTGGCCAACGATCTGGGTTCCGGCGCGAGCCTGGCGAACATCTCGCGGCTCAAGATCGACGTGGCGATGCCGGAGAACGCGCAGTTCCTCGGCGCCGAGGTGGTCGCGGGTACCGCGTCGGGCATCACGGGTGTCGAGCCCAACGTCCTCGTCGTCAACGAGCAGGGCAATGTGGACCCGAACGGGCAGATCATCCGCCTGTCCGGGAACAACCAGACGATCGGCAACGGCCCCAGTTCCTCGAAGAGCTCCGAGGGCGGTATCAAGGCCAACGCGTCGGGAACTACCACGACGTTCCAGTTGCCGAAGGTCAAGGCCCATCTCAAGGCAGGCGCGGCCGGGGATATCTCGATGAAACTGCGCACGGCCGGAAACGCCGGCCAGTTCGGCAACGACGCCAACTTCCTGACCTTCCTGCCCCGGGCCAATGCGCCGATCATCGGCACCGTCTGGGCCCCCACCCAGTGCTCGCCGCGTGATACCTCCGGCGGCCCGCTGAACGGGGGGGCCGGTCCGCTGGCCACGATCCAGATCCAGCGGCAGGCGGTCGCGACCGTCACCCACCTGGACGGCCCCAGCGCGGTGACCAACGGCGGCGCGTTCACGCTCAGTGCCACGGTCGTGCCGACCCCGGACACCGGACAGGTGCAGTTCACCCGGAACGGTGAGGACGTCGGGGCGCCGGTCGATCTGGTGAACGGCAAGGCCACGCTCAACGAGACGCTCGACGTGGACGGTGACTACGCGTACGCGGCGAAGTTCCTGGGCGCGCAGTTCTTCAGCCAGTCGTCCGGCTCGAAGACGGTGACGGTGACCTCGCAGGACATCCAGACCACCACGTCGGTCACCGGACCGGCTCAGGACGCCTACCGCGACCAGCCGGTGAACCTGACCGCCAGGGTCGAGCCGGGGGTCTCCGGTGGCACGGTGACCTTCGAGGTGGACGGCGTCGCGGTGGGTACGGCCGACGTCAAGGATGACGGCGCCGCCGTGCTGCCGCACACGTTCGACACCAACGGCACTCACCGGGTGATCGCTCGCTACTCGGGCGCCGCGGGGGTTTCCCCGTCGGTCTCGACGCAGTACCCGGTCAGTGTCACCGAGGCTCCGGCTGCCGCCGTGGCCACCACGGTGACCGTCGATCCGGTCGCATCGACCGCCAAGGGTTCGCCGGTGACGCTCACCGCGCGTCTCCACCCGGCCGACGCGCGCGGCACGGTGCAGTTCAAGCTCGGCAACGTACTGCTCGGCGGGCCTGTTCGGGTGGACGCGAACGGCGTCGCGACCCTGACGACGTTCTTCCAGAACCCGGGCGATTTCGTCGTCACCGCCCAGTTCACGGCCGACGCAGGCTTCATCGACTCGGCCGCGGCACCCGTGAACGTCACGGTGACCGGTAACCCGGACACGCTGCCGGGGACCGACGGCCCGGGAAGTCTCGGTAGCTTGTCGGGGCTGTTCGGCAGCTTGGGAGGCTGATCTGAGTAAGGCAGCGGGCCCCCTCGATAATTCGAGGGGGCCCGCCGTTTTCGATTTGCCGCCAACCCGTTTCGTCGGCTCTGCGAAGGACCCCACACGGAACCGCCCGTCCGGTAACGTGCGTTTACCGATCGTGCACCGTCTCGACATCTGGTCCTGTCAGGATCAAGGTGTCGCGTCACCCGCAGGCGTTGTCACGGGAGGGGACGTCACGGCACGTGGTCATGGGGAAGTGGCCACCTGGATCGAGTGATTGGGGTGCGGTGTTGATGCGTGCGAAGAAGTCTTTGGCCGTGCTTGGTGCATGTGTCGCAACTGTTTTCGGTTCCGTGGTCTCTGTGGGGGCGGGAACGGCGCAGGCCGCGCCGGCGTGCCCGAACCTGCAGGTCGTCGCGATTCCGGGTACGTGGGAGACCACTACCGATCCCGGTGAGCATCGCGGTCCGGGCATGCTCGGCGCCGTCACCGATCGCCTGCCCGCATCGGTCGGCGTGGACTACGTGACGTATGCGGCGACGGCGTTCCCGTGGGAAACCGAGATCTACGGCGCGTCCAAGCGTCAGGCCGTCGACAATGCTCGCGGGATCATCGCGGACGTCGCGCAGCGGTGCGGCAACACCAAATTCGCACTCATCGGCTACAGCCAGGGCGCCGACGCCGCCGGCGACCTCGCGGCGGATATCGGTACCGGGCTCGGGGTGGTGCCGCCGTCGCGGATCGCGGCCGTGGGGCTGTTGTCCGACCCGCGCCGGTCGGAGGGCGACACGCTGGTCGGGCCCCCGGTGGTCGGTAACGGCGCCGGCGGACCGCGCATCGGCGGTTTCGGCCTGGTCACCCCGCAGACCCGCACTTTCTGTGCGGCCGGCGACCTCTACTGCTCCACCCCGAAGGACGACTTCGTCACGCGCATGGCCGGATTCCTGGCGCAGAACTCGTCGCCGGTGGCCCCGATGACCGGGCGGTACGTGCAGGAGGCGATGTCTATCGTCGACGACCTGATCGCGGCAGGTGGCATGCCCACTCTCCAGGCGCAGTCGTCCGACGGAGCCAACGAGGATCGTGTCGAGAAGTTGAACAGCTTCTACCGCTCGCAGGTTCACCAGGACTACGTGACGTACGTGGTCGATCCCTCGGGTGCGACGGCGACGTCGTGGCTCGCGAACTGGTTGCGTTCCGCGGCCTGACGCCGCCGTCCACCTGAGTGCGGGTTCAGGCGGTGGTCGCCGATGTGGTCTGCGGCTCGCTCCAGAACGCGGCGAGCTGGGCTGCCGCCGAACCGATTCCGACTGCGACGGCGGTGGCCGCCGCGGGCACACCGCTGAGGCGACGATCCATCCCGAGCGCCCGGTCGACGCTGTACTTGCCCGGGCCCAGCGCGGCGAGGGCGGCGGTGGCGGCGCCGAGGTTCAGAACGAACTCGTAGCCCTCACCGGTGATGAAGAAGCCCTTCCGCATGTGCACGGATCGCGCGGCGACGGCCATGGTGCCGATGACAGCTGCGGCGGAGAGCGGCGTTGCCGCCCCCGCCACGAGCAGTGCGCCGGCACCGACCTCGACGACGGCACTCGCCTGGGCCTGGAGTCGGGGGCGACGGAATCCGATCGAACCGAACCAACCGGCGGTGCCGTCCAACGTGCGTCCGTGCCGCATTCCGTGGGCGATCATCGTTCCGCCGATCGTCGCGCGGAGGATGAGCCGTGCGACGTCATGACCCTTTCCTTCACGCCGCACGGTCCGCACCCCTCGGGTCGTTCTGCCGAGTGGATCCGCAGCGATTGCTTGACGTCGGCCGCATCGCAGCCGAACGGCGATATCGCACAACACTGTTCATGCATACTCCTGTCCGGGTTGGTATCGGATCGATCAACCTATCGTCCAGGGGTGCCGCCGGGATCTCTCCGTCTCAGTGAGGGGGAATCCCACCCTCGGGCCGGTCCGGCCGGTCAGCAGTACGTCCGCTCCGCGGTGGAGACGTAGATCTCGGCGATCTGGGTCGGGGACAGCGGCAGGAGTTGTGCGTAAGCCTTTCCGACGGAGTCGAATTCGACGAGCACGTCCGCACGGGAGTCGCCGCGGGCCAGGGCCTCGCACGTGCCCTGCGCGTACAGCACCTCCGCCGCGTCCATGCCGGTCGGTGGAATGCCGGCCGCCCGCAACGCCGAGAGGTAGCGCTGGCCGCGTTCGCCCGCGCCGGCCACGACCTGCTCCGGGGAGCGGGTGTCGATCTCACCTGCCGCGGGGGTAGCCGGACGCGGGGCCGGAGGCGGCACGGTGGTCATCGGTAGCGGCGCCACCGTCGTGGTGGGCGGGGGTGCAGGGGCGGTCGGCGACTCCGATGCCGGCGCGGGCACCGTGGACCCGGCCGGTGTGGCTTCTGGCGGCGCGGTCGTCGTCGTGGTGGTGGCACTCGCAGAGGCTGCAGCCACGTCGTGCCCGGCGTGCTCGGATTCGGGATCCTGTCCCCCGCACGCGGCGAGGAGCAGCGCTCCCGCTGCCGCGACAACGGCGGTAACTGCACGTGTGCTCGTCATGAGGAGACAGTGTGTCATGTTGAACTACTGACTGGTAGACCCTGAAAGTTCCGGCGGCGAAAAGTCGTGAGTTTCGTATTTGTCGGTACGTCCCTGTGATATAAACCACTCCAGCTGTTACCTCACGTAACAGTCGAAAGTGTGCGGAGTTTCCCGCGAAGGCGCTGGTAGAGGCGCTGAGTTGGTGTGACTCTCGGTGTCGTGGAAGGCATGCCGTTCCCGGCGCGAAGCGATTCAGCGTGATTCGCGGCGGGCAAGCGTTCGCCGCTGCTCGTCCCTCTACGCGACCACAAACGTGGCCGCGTACATCGAAAGCTCGATAACTGAGGAGAACGCGTGAAGAACGATTCGAGTGTTTCGCGGCGTCGCGTCGGGGTGCGTGCCGCCGTGGTGGGAGGTGCGGTCGGCGCCTCGATGGCATTGATTGCGCCCTTGGCGGCCGCGGCGCCCACCACCGTCCCGGTTCCGGGCGGTGCCGTCTGCGATCCGACGCTCACGGAGGCGTGTCTGTCCGTCGTCGTCCGGAATGGCACCTTCGCCAACAACGGCTTCAACCTGCCGATCGCCGACGGCGACATGATCATCGCCGGCAACCTCGGTGACGTGGACTTCATTCCCCGCGACGACGGCCACCACGGCGTCTACAGCAAGCCCCTGACCGTCCCCGGGGGCGTGCTCGGAATCGATCTTCCGTTCGACAATCTGTTCGGGCTGGCAGGGGTCACCTCCACGGTCGAGGCCGTGGACGTGCCGGTGTTCAATGGCATCATCACCGACTTCGACATGACGCTTCCGGTGCGGCTGAAGATCGACAATCCGTTCCTCGGGGACAACTGCTACATCGGAACCGCTGACAACCCGGTCGTGTTCGAGTTGAACAAGTCGAACCCGATGAACGATCTTCCGACGACGGACATCGATACTCCGTACCCGGTGGGGACCGCGGCGCTCGACAACATCCAGAACACGGCCGCCGATTTCGCGCTGCCCGGTGCCACGGGGTGCGGTCCGTTCGGCGTGCTCAACCCGATCGTCAACTGGCGGGCCAAGGTTCCGGCGAACTCCGGCACCTCGCTGAAGACGGTGTCTACGGGCTTCCTGTTCCCGGCGCCCGCGGGCGGCACCGATCCGCTCGACGGAACGGGCGGGGATACGGGTTCCAGCGGCTCGAGTGGGTCCAGCGGCTCCAGCGGCTCCAGCGGGTCCAGCGGGTCCAGCGGTTCGAGCGGATCCAGTGGTTCGAGCGGGTCCAGTGGTTCGAGCGGTTCGACCGGTAGCTGAGGCTCTGTGACGGGGGCGTCCTGCGGGTTCGTCGGAGGCCGGCAGGACGCCCTCGCGGTCACTTCAGCCCGTGGAAGCGGGCCATCATCTTCTCGGTGAACGCCCGCGGTGCGAGTCGGCGGACCGTGAACACGAGCGGTGCCATGTTCCCGACGGCGTAGAGCGGCTTGGGCTTGTCCGCCTCGATCGCCTTGACCACCAGGTCGGCCACCGTTGCCGCCTTGATGCCGCGATCCTCGTTGCGCTGCATCGCTTTCGACACGATCGTGTAGTCGCTCGTGTAGGGGGAGCCGTCGGCGATGTAGCGGGTGCGGCGGTCGCCGATGCCGGTGGCGATGGTGCCGGGCTCGACGGTGGTGAGCCACACACCGAACGGGCTCAGCTCGCGCCGCGCTGCCGCCGCGAAGCCCTTCAGCGCGCACTTCGCGGCGACGTACGACGACCGGAACGCGAGCGGGAAGCTCGCCAGCATCGAGCCCACCATCACCACGCGGCCGTAGCCGCGCCCGCGCATGCCGGGCAGCAGCAGCTGCGTCAGCTGGATCGCGCCCAGGACGTTCACCTGGAACAGCCGGTCGATCGCGTCGAGCGGTAGCTCCTCGAGCGGCCCCATCTGGCTCTCGCCGGCGTTGTTGACGAGGACGTCCACGTCGCCGGCCGCGCGGGCGCACGCCTCGATGCTCGCCCGGTCGGTGAGATCCAGGGCCACGTACTCGACGCCGGGTACGCGTGAACCATCGTGCAGGGCATCGGGATTGCGTGTGGTGCCGAGGACGCGGTAGCCGCGGGACACCAGTGCGCGGGCGACCTCGAGGCCGATGCCGGACGACGCGCCGGTCACCAGCGCGGTGCGGGGACTCATCCGAGGCTCCGGCCCAGGGCCCGTCCGGCGGCGCGTCCGGAGAAGATGCAGCCGCCGAGGAAGGTGCCCTCGAGCGCGTTGTAGCCGTGGACGCCGCCGCCGCCGAACCCGGCGACCTCACCGGCCGCGTACAGGCCGTCGAAGACGCTGCCGTCGGGCCGGATCACCTGCGAGTCCAGGTTGGTCTCGAGGCCGCCGAGAGTCTTGCGGGTGAGCAGGTTCAGCCGTACCGCGATCAGCGGCCCGTGTGCGGGATCGAGCAGCCGGTGCGGCTTGGCCACGCGAATCGCCTTGTCCGCAAGATAGGTTCGTGCGTTGCGGATGGCCATCACCTGCATGTCCTTGGAGTAGGTGTTGTCCATCTCGTTGTCGCGGGCGACGATCTCGTGCTCCACCTGCGCGTAGTCGAGCTTCGCGTCGGGGGTGAGCGCGTTCATGCCGTCGACGAGGTCGCGGAGGTTGTCGCGGACGACGAAGTCGACGCCGTGCTGCTTGAACGCCTCCACCGGTCCGGGCGCACCCTTCTTGACCCGGCCGAGCAGGAGCTTCATGTCCTTGCCGGTGAGGTCGGGGTTCTGCTCGGAGCCCGAGAGCGCGAACTCCTTCTCGATGATCGACTGGGTGAGGACGAACCACGTGTGGTCGTGCCCGGTGCCCAGGATGTGCTTGAGCGTCGCCAGAGTGTCGAAGCCGGGGAACAGCGGCACCGGCAGGCGCTTGCCGGTGGCGTCGAGCCACAGCGACGACGGGCCGGGGATGATCCGGATCGCGTGGTTGGGCCAGATCGGATCCCAGTTGACGATGCCCTCGGTGTAGTGCCACATGCGATCCCGGTTGACGATGTTGCCGCCGGCACTCTCGGTGATCTCGAGCATCCGGCCGTCGACGTGCGCGGGCACACCGGTGATCATCCGCTCCGGCGCGCGGCCCAACCGGTCGACGGGCCAGTTCTTGCGCACCAGTTCGGGATTGCCACCGATGCCGCCGGACGTCACCACCACCGCCTGCGCGCGCAGCTCGAATTCGCCCGTGGGCGTCCGCGACGACTTCACACCGCGAGGCTCGGTCGACGGCTCGAGCACCGTGCCGCGCACACCCACGGCGGCGCCGTTCTCCACGATCAGCTCGTCCACCTGGTGCCGGTAGCGGAAGGTGACCTGCCCGCGGGCGGCGGCGTCGAGCACCGGTTCGCGGAACACGCGAACCACCTCCGGGCCGGTGCCCCACGTGATGTGGAAGCGCGGCACCGAGTTTCCGTGGCCGGTGGCCAGTCCGCCGCCGCGCTCGGCCCAGCCGACGTTCGGCATGACGCGCAGCCCAAGGTCGTGGAGGTAGGCGCGTTTCTCGCCGGCCGCGAAGTCTACGTAGGCCTCGGCCCACTGCCGCGGCCAGTGGTCCTCGCGGTCGCGGTCGAATCCGGCGCTGCCCAGCCAATCCTGCAGGGCCAGTTCGCGGGAGTCCTTGATGCCCATGCGGCGCTGTTCGGGACTGTCGACGAGGAACAGCCCGCCGAGCGACCAAAATGCTTGTCCACCAAGGTTTTCCACGTTCTCCTGGTCGACGACGAGGACCCTGCGGCCCGTCTTGACCAGTTCGTGGGTCGCGACCAGACCTGCGAGTCCCGCTCCGACGACGATGACGTCGGCTTGTTCTGCCACGGCCTATCTCCTGTCCGTATCGGTGCTGCTGTAACTGCTGACGACGGTGACGAACAGGCGCTGGCGCGCCTGCCGGACCGCCTCGTTCTCGGGTTCCATGAGGACCTGCACGGCGGTGCCGTCGTGGATCGCGACCAGCGCCCGGCCGAGGGCCTGGCGGTCGGTGACGTGCCGTCCAGCGGTGGCGAGGGCGTCCTCGACGATCGGCATGATCGTGTGCAGGATGGCGTCCTCGCGCGCGGCCATGACCCGTTTGAGGACGGGGTTGCGCAGGGCGTGGGCGGTGAACTCCGCGGTGATGCGGTACCAGGCGTCGTCGACGGGGATCGCCGCGAGGACGCGTTCGACGGCGGTGTCGAGCGTCAGCGACGCGGGCCGGGCGGCGGCGTCGGCCAACGCGGTGCGGATGCCGTCGAGCATCACGGACGAGCGCTGCTCCCACATCGCCAGGAACAGCTCGTCGAGGGAGGTGAAGTTCGAGTAGAAGGCGCCGCGCGTGTAGCCGGCGCGGTCGCACACGTGCTCGACGGTGGAGCGGCCGAAGCCCTCCTCGGCGAACACCTCGCCGGCGGCGTCGAGCAGGCGCTGGCGGGTCTCCGCGCGACGCTTGGTGACCCGTTTGGGGCGCGGCGTTTCGGTCGCCAGGTCGGACGTCTGCACTGGTCATCCCCGCTTTCCGGTTACCGGGAACCCGTTCGATACAAAACTGTATCCGATGGGGGCGCGCGTAGGGTCGAAATTGTGCACGTCTGGTACGTGAGTTACGGATCGAACATGTCGCGGGCCCGGCTGGACTGCTACCTGCATGGCGGGTGCCCGGTCGGCGGCGGGCGCACATATGCCGGGGCGCGGGATTCGAGCGAGCCCACGGCCCGGATCGGCGTCCGGCTGCCGGGCACGGTCTATTTCGCGGGCCAGTCGCTGGTCTGGGGTGGGGGCCGGGCGTTCTACGACCCCGACCTGCCAGGCGATACCGCCGCGTGCGGGTACCTCGTGTCCGGTCAGCAGTTCGACGACATCCTCGCGCAGGAACCGCCGTGCTACGACCGGGTCCTCGACGTCGGGGAGCGCGACGGTGTTCCCCTGCGCACGTTCACGTCCGTCGTCGGGCGTGGCGACGTCACCCCGACCGAGCCGTCGGCCGCGTACCTCGCCACGATGACGGCGGGACTTCGTGAGGTGTTCGGCTGGAGTTCCGAACGGGCACATGCGTATCTGCGGCGATTACGGCCCTGACCAGGGTACGGTCGGGAGGCCGCACATTGTGTCGGCGCTCACAGAAGAGGGGATCGATGTCGAATCTGCATGTCGTGGCGACCATTCCGGCCAAGCCCGGATCCGAGAACACGGTCCGTGCCGCGCTCACAGCGCTGACGGAGGCCAGCCGCAAGGAGGACGGCTGCGTGTCCTACGACCTGTACGAGTCGACGATGGCCGCGGGCACGTTCGTGACCGTCGAGGTGTGGACCGACCAGCACGCGCTCGACGCGCACATGAAGGCCCCGCACATGCGTGAGGCCGCATCCACCTTCGGCGCGCACCTCGCCGCCGCGCCCGGTATCCACCCGCTGCGCCCCATCGCCTGACCGCGATTCATGTAACGAGAGGGTGGCGTGCGCCACCCTCTCTCACGTTTCCGGGGCCTGTCTCGTCAGAGATGACGAGAGCCCGCAACCGGCGGGCGGGAGGCACAGGAGACAGTCATGACGAAGTCGCATCGGTCGCCGGGGCACCGGGTGGTCGTCGTCGGCGCCGGATACGCGGGCGTGCTGGCGGCCAATCGCATCCTCTCGAGCCGTGGACGTCTCCGCGGTGAGGACCCCGCACGGGACTGCCGCGTCACCGTGATCAATCCGCGGGACGAGTTCGTCGAGCGGATCCGGCTGCACGAGGTGGTGGCGGGCACCCGCCCCTCCGCCGCGGTACCGCTGTGCGAGGTGCTGCACCCCGACGCGGAGGTGCTGGTCGGCACAGTCCAGGAGATCGACCCCGCCGGGCGACGCGTCCGTGTCGTCGGCGGACACGACACCACGGTCGTCCCGTACGACACCCTCGTCTACGCCGTCGGCAGCAACACGTCCCGCTCGGTTCCGGGCGTCGAGGAGCACGCCCACCACGCTGGTGATCCCGTCGGTGCGGCGGAACTGCGCCAGGCGCTGGCAGCGCTCGCACCCGCGTCGGTGGTGCGGATCGTCGGGGGCGGCGCGACCGCCGTCGAGATCGCGTCCGAGATCGCCGCCGCCCGCCCCGACCTCGGCGTGGACGTCGTCGCGGCCGGGGAAGTGCTCGGGTTCATGCGACCCGCCGCGCGCAGCCGCATCCTGAAGACCCTCGACGGGCTGGGCGTCACGTGGCGCGAGGACGCGCGGGTGACCCAGGTCGGCGAGCGCGAACTCGAGATCGCCGACGGCCGCGTGCTCGGCTTCGACGTGTGCGTGTGGGCGGCCTCGTTCGAGGTGCCCGACCTGGCCCAGCGCAGCGGCCTCGCCACCGACGCGGCCGGCCGGTTGCGCGTCGACGCGACGCTGACGAGCCTCGACCACCCGGACATCGTCGGCGCCGGCGATGCCGTCGTCGCACCCCCGGAGGTCGGGTCGCACCTGCGCATGGCGTGCGCGGTGGCGCTGCCGCTCGGCGGCCATGCCGCGGCCACGGTGCTCGCCCGGATGCGGGGCGAGGAGCTGCCGGTGCTGTCGGTCGGGTTCGCCGCGCAGTGCATGAGCCTGGGCCGCAAGACCGGCTACTTCCAGTTGGTGCACGCCGACGACACACCGCGTCCGATCGCACTGTCGGGGCGGCTGGGTGCGACGGCGAAGGAGGCGATCTGCAAGATGACCGTGGACAAGCTGCGGGCCGAGCGGACCCGGCCGGGCGCATACAAGGCCCCGAAGGGGCCGAAGCCGCTCGCGCGGACACCGATCGAGGAGGAGGCGCGGTGAACTTCACGCGAGGGTCACGCGACCACGAGCAGCTGTTCGGTGTCGCCTACCGGATGCTCGGGTCCGCGCACGACGCCGAGGACGCCGTGCAGGACGCCGTGGTCCGGTGGCAGCAGCTCACCGACGGCGAGCGGGCGGAGATCCGGGAACCGGTCGCGTGGATGACGCGGGTGGTCAGCCGAATCTGCCTGGATCAGTTGGGCTCCGCGCGGGCTCGCCGAGAGTCGTATGCGGGGATCTGGCTGCCCGAGCCGGTCCCCGGCACGGTCGGCCCGGGGTCCGTCGGCGGCCGACCAGCGGACCCGGCCGACGCGGTCACGCTGGACGAGTCGGTGTCGGTGGCGCTGCTGCGAGCGATGGAGTCGTTGACGCCGGGGGAGCGCGTCGCGCTGATCCTGCACGACGTGTTCGGGCTGTCGTTCGCGGAGATCGGGGACATCGTGGGCCGCAGCCCGGACGCGTGCCGGCAGCTCGCGTCCACCGCCCGCCGGCACGTGCGCGCGGCGCCGCGGTTCCAGGCCGACGACGCCCAGCGCCGCCGCGCGGTGCTCGCGTTCTCGGAGGCTTGCACGACGGGAGACCTCGAGGCGCTGCTGCGGGTGCTCGCACCGGACGTGGTGTCGCGCGCGGACGGCGCCGGCATGGTCGGTATCGCCCGGGTGCCGGTCGTGGGTGCCGAGCGCGTCGCGAAGTACCTGCTCGGCATCGTCGCGGTGAGCGAGGCTCAGGGCCGGCCCTTCGGCACGCGGTTCGAGACGGTCAACAACCGGACCGGGCTGGTCATCGTGGCCGACGAGCAGGTGATCGCGGTCCTGGACCTCGGCGTCGAGGACGGCCGCGTCCGCGAGATCGCGATCATCATGGCGCCGGACAAGCTGCGGAGCTGGACCACGTCCTGACGCCTTCGCGTTTCACGTGGAACCGGACACCCCGTGCAGGTCTCCCCAGGTCTGGTCGCTCAGTACCGTCGCGGCGACCAGCACCATCCACCCGCTCATCGACAGCAGTTCGACGCGCTGCGCGAAGCCGAGCCAGGCGTGGCTTCCCGACGGGTCGTCGACGCCGACGAGCATCCACAGAGTGCCGATCAGGAACAGCACCACGACGGTGAGGCCGCACCACCACATGGCCCGCGGCGCGCGGTAGACGAAGATCGCGATGATGAACGCGACCGCGGAGACCACCGCGGCCGTCACCGACACGGTGCTCGTCAGGGCGTGCCACTGATGCGTGAGCGGCACCTGCGCCGCCTCGCACGCGGGCTTCGAACACCGCAGGGGGAGCCGTGAATCGGCGATGGTGCCGACCGCGAACACGCCCAGCGCGAGCCAGCCGACGGTGGTGAGGAACCGTCGAGGCTCGATCGTGAGGCCGAGCACCGCCGCGACGGTCAGCACGATGCCCGTCAGCAGATCGCCGCTGCGGTAGAGGATCCCGTGCGTCTGGTCCGTCGCGGCGAGCTGGCTCGCGAAGCCCTCGAACGGGTTTCCGCTCGGACTGAGGAAGAACGCCAGAACCCACGACGAGTACAGGACCGCACCCGCGATGAGGAGTGCGGCAACGGCATAGCGCCGTACCGTAGATGACACCGTGACCTCAGTTCCGGGGCTTCGCGAACGGGAATGCGAGGGACTCGCGGATGCTACCGCCGGTGATCAGCATGACGATGCGATCGACGCCCATCCCGAGTCCGCCGGTGGGCGGCATCGCGTGCTCGAGGGCCTGCAGGAAGTCCTCGTCGAGTTCCATCGCCTCGGCGTCACCGCCGGCCGCGAGCAGCGACTGCTCGGTCAGCCGCCGCCGCTGGTCGATCGGATCGGTCAGCTCGCTGTAGGCGGTGCCCAGTTCCATGCCCCACGCCACCAGGTCCCACTTCGCGGCGACGCCGGGGATCGTCGGGTGCGGCCGGGTCAGCGGCGACATCGACGTCGGGAAGTTGGTGTAGAACGTCGGGAACTCGGTCTGCCCTTCGACCAGGTGCTCGTACAGTTGCTGCGCGACCGCGCCGGCGTCCCAGGACTTGTTGTACTCGATGTCGTTGGCGTCGCACAGCTTCCGTAGTTCCTCGAGCGACGTCTCGGGCGTGACCTCGACTCCGAGCTTCTCGGCGATGGCGCCGTGCATCGTCTTGACGGGCCACTCGCCGGAGATGTCGACGGGGACGAGTTCGCCGTCCGGCCCGGGGCGCATGATGGTCTGGCTGCCGTGCGCGGCAACGGCCGCGTTCTGGATCAGCTCGCGGCACACCACCATCATTCGTTCGTAGTCGCTGTGCGCCTCGTATGCTTCGAGGATCGTGAACTCCGGGTTGTGCTTGAAGTCGACGCCCTCGTTGCGGAACACGCGCCCGATCTCGAACACCTTCTCCATGCCCGCCACGCACAGGCGCTTGAGGAACAGCTCGGGCGCGATGCGCAGGTACAGGTCCAGGTCGTACGCGTTGATGTGGGTGACGAACGGGGCCGCGTTGGCGCCGCCGTGGATCCGCTGCAGGATCGGCGTCTCGACCTCGAGGTAGTCCCGGCCGGACAGCGTGTCGCGCAGTGACTTCACGATCGCGGTGCGCGCGGCGAGCAGTCGACGCGACTCCGGATTGATCGCCAGGTCGACGTAGCGTTGTCGCACCTTCGTCTCGGCGTCGGTCAGGCCCTTCCACTTGTCGGGCAGCGGGTGCAGGCACTTGCCGTTCATCCGCCAGTCCGTCGCGAGCAGCGACAGCTCGCCCTTGCGGCTGCGACCGATGGTGCCGCTGACCTCCATGAGGTCGCCGAGGTCGAAGTCGCCGGCGAACTGGTCGAGGCGGTCGCCGACGCTGGTGCGTTCGATCAGCACCTGGATGTCGCCGGACCAGTCCCGCAGCACCGCGAAGGCGACGCCGCCGTACGTGCGGATCCGCAACAGCCGCCCCGCGATACGCACGCGCGTCCCCTCGGGTGACGCGGCGGCCACGGCCACCGTGTGGGTCGGGGGATAGGCGACGGGGTAGGCGTCGACGCCCTCGTCGGCGAGTCGGGCGAGTTTGTCCAGCCGCACCCGCACCTGCTCGGGACGGCGGGGACCCGCCGGTTCGGGCGACGCGAGCCCGGCGCCGGTCTCGCAAGCGGCCACGATGTCGGGTGCGCTGCCGTCGGCGTGCAGGATTCCCGAGTCCGCCAACGCCTCCGGTACGGCGGTGCGGGTGCCCGTGTGCGCGGACGCGGACACCTTCGTGTGTCGCCTGAACGAGGGGAGGGTCAGGAAGCCTTCGGCGACGGCCGACGCGATGCCCACGCGGGGCAGGTGCCGGTTGTCGTCGAAGCACAGGTAGCGCGGCGCCCACTCGGGCAGATACTTGACGTTGGAGCGGTACAGTGCCTCGAGCTGCCACCAGCGCGAGAAGAACAGCAGCATCGACCGCCACATCCGGAGGATCGGACCGGCGCCGATGCGCGCGCCCTCCTCGAAGGTGGATCGGAACACCGCGAAGTTCAGCGATACCCGGACGACACCGAACTCGTCGGCACGGGCAGCAAGTTCGGTGACCATGAACTCGACGACGCCGTTGGGGGCGTACGGGTTCCGACGCATCAGGTCCAGCGAGACGCCGTTGGGTCCCCAGGGCACGAGGGAGAGCATCCCGAGAACGCCCCCGTCCTCGCCGACGGCCTCGACCAACAGACAGTCGCCGTCGAGCGGGTCGCCGAGTCGGCCGAGAGCCATCGAGAACCCCCGTTCGGTCTCGGTGTCCCGCCAGTTGTCGGCGCGCGAGATGACGTCGGCCATCTCCTGTGGCGGTATATCGCGGTGGCGGCGGATCCGGGCGGTCACGCCCTGCTTGCGGATGCGGTGGACGGCCTGCCGTACCTGTCGCATCTCGCGACCGTTGAGGGTGAAGTCGCGGGTCTCGAGGATGGCCTCGTCACCGAGTTGCAGCACCGACAGGCCGCCACGCTTGTATGCGGTGGCGCCGGCCTCGCTCGCGCCCATCACCGCGGGTGCCCACCCGTACTGCGAGCAGAGCGAGAGCCACGCGTCCACGGCGTGTGGCCACGCCTCCGGGTTGCCGATCGGGTCGCCGCTGGCGAGGCACACACCGAGCTCGACGCGGTACGTCACCGCGGCCTTGCCGCTGGGCGCGAACACGACCGCCTTGTCGCGACGGGTCGCGAAGTATCCGAGCGAGTCGCCTCTGCCGAAGCCGTCGAGCAGTCCGCGCAGGGCGGATTCGTCGTTTCCGGTCAACGCGTTCGACGCCCGCTGCGACCGGAACAGCACGATCACAGCGGCCAGCAGCGCGAGCGCGCCGAACAGACCCAACAGTGTGTTCACGAACGCGTGCGGATGCCCGTCGAACTGCTCGTTCTCGACCACGGACAGGGCCGTGACGCGGTTGAGCGCCCACAGGAAACGCTCGCTCCGCGGCAGCGTGCCCGGGAACATCTCGACCAGGCCCCAGCCGAGCAGGGTTCCGACGGCGAGTCCGGCGACCAGGACGCCGAGTGCCTTCCAGCCTGCGCCGCGTCGGACGTGGGTGTAGAACTCCTTGCGGGACGCGATGAGGATCCCGACGACGACGAGATGTACCGCGCAGGCCACGGCGGCGCTGACGTTCTTGTCGATCGCCGCCTCGAGTGCGTTGACGATCGCGAACAACGCCATGTAGATCGTCAGCAGCCACCAGGCGATGCGTTTACGGCTCGCCAGGGCCGCAGCCACCAGCCCCACGACCACCGCCCACGACAGGCTCGTGTCGGGCGCGTCGAAGTAGTAGTTGTTGACGTACAACCGCGGTGTGTGGAGGAGGAACCGCAGCGCGGGCGACAGGCTCCACAGGAAGACCAGCACGGAGTACACGCCGAGAATCAGGCCCGCGATGTGCGGGACCTCGGCGAGGCGTCCACGTTTCGGTGCGAGCGGTGTTCCGCGTTCTTCCCGCTTGTCCGCCGCGTCGACCGGGGTACCGGTGCTGGTGGCCATCAACGTCCTCTCGGTTACAGCGTCGTGTCTTACTCCAGTGTGAGGCGTTTCCGAGCTGTTTGGGGAGAGGGGGGAAGATGGAGTCATGTCTGACGCTGTTGACGAGGTGCCGATCCGTGACGAGTCGATCCGCCTGGGTCAGTTCCTCAAACTGGCGAACCTCATCGAATCGGGCGCTGAGGCCAAGGGTGTCATCGCGGACGGGCTGGTGAGCGTCAACGGCGAGGTCGAGGAGCGACGTGGCCGGCAGTTGCGCGACGGTGACGTCGTCGAGATCGGCGGCCTGGCCGCACGGGTGAGCGCCCCGACCGCCGACTGACGGGACGCGTTCGCGCTCACGAGGACGGACCGATCACCGGCGCACAGTGTGTAGGCCCGACCCTGTGAACTTCGGCTGCGTACCGGAGAGAAACGCGTCGAGGCCGATCTGCAGATCCGGGTTGGGAGCGCCGGTCCAGTACCGTTCGAGCTCGTCGTCGATCCCGCCTCGCGTGGTCGCGTCGATCATCTGCTTCGCGGCCCGCTGGGTGATCGAGGACCTCGAGGCGATCGTCTCCGCGAGGACCGACGCGCGGGTGTGCAGGTGGTCCTCGGGTACGACCTCCGCGACGAGGCCCACCCGCAGAGCGGTCTCGGCGTCCATCCGGTCACCGGTGAGCACGAGGTGTTTCGCGGTGGCGGGCCCGAGGGTGTGGACCAGTCGCGTGATCGTCCGGGCCGGGTAGATCACACCGAGCTTCGCCGGTGTGACCGCGAACTCGGCGTCCTCGGCGGCCACCCGGATGTCGCACGCCAGCGCGAGCTGTGCGCCGCCGCCGATGCAGTATCCGGAGATGGCCGCGACCGTCGGCTTGGGGAAGGCGGCGAGTGCCTCCTCGGCGTCGGTGACCCGATCCTCCATCCGGACACCGGACTTCCGCGCCGAGCGCAGTTCACGGATGTCCATCCCGGCGCAGAAGTGCGGTCCCGCGCCGGCCACCACCACCACGTCCACTGCCGGATCGTCGGCCAGCCGCCCGAGCCCGGTCGTCAACTCCTCGAGCATCTTTCCGGTGAGGGCGTTGTAGCGGCGGAGATTGTCGATCGTGACGGCGGCGACGCGCTGCTCGATCGTGATCCGGATCCGACCCGGATCGGCGGGCGTACTCACCTTCCCGCCCGGTAGTCCTCGACGAGGAGCTTCTTCTGCACCTTGCCCATCGCGTTGCGGGGCAGGACGTCCACGGCGCGGATCTCGCGGGGACGTTTGTGGATCGACAGAGTCTGCGCGACGAAGTTCGACAGTTCGCGGTGATCGTCGCAGTCGCCGACGACGTAGGCGACGATCCGTTGTCCGAGATCGTCGTCGGGCACGCCGACGACCGCGGCTTCCCGGACGTCGGGGTGGTTCAGCAATGCCTGCTCCACCTCGCCGGCACCGATCCGGTAGCCGCCGGACTTGATCATGTCGATCGACTCGCGCCCGACGATGCGGTGGAAGCCCTGCTCGTCGACGACGGCGATGTCGCCGGTCTTGAACCATCCGTCGTCGGTCATCGATTCGGCGGTCTTCTCGAAGTTGCCCAGGTACCCGTCGAAGAGGGTCGGGCCCGCGATCTCCAACTGTCCGAGCGTTTCTCCGTCGTGCGGTACCGGGTTGCCGGCCTGGTCCCGCAGCCGGGTCGCCACTCCGCGGAGCGGCAGCCCCACCCAGCCGGGTCGGCGCTCGCAGTCGAACCGGGTGCTGAGCGTGATGATGGTCTCGCTCATTCCGTAGCGTTCGATCGGAGCGGAGCCGGTGAGTGCCCGCATGCGCTCGAAGACGGGCACCGGGAGGGGAGCGCTGCCCGAGACGAGGAGCCGTGCGGAACCGAGCGCGCGGGCGACCGCCTCGTCGGCGCACACCCGGGACCACACTGTGGGGACGCCGAAGTAGAGCGAACCACCTTCTGCTGCATAGGATTCCGGCGTCGGTCGGACCGTGTGCACGAGCGGGGAGCCGTGTCGGAGTGCGCCCACGACGCCGAGGATGAGTCCGTGCACGTGGAACAGCGGAAGCCCGTGCACGAGGGTGTCGTCCGGGCCCCAGTCCCACGCGTCGGCCAGTCCGTCGAGCCCCGCCGCCACGGCCGAACGGGAGAGCACGACGCCCTTCGGGGCCCCGGTGGTTCCGGAGGTGTACATGATCATCGCCGCGGAGCCGAGATCCGGCTCGCGGTGGGTCGATCCCGATCGCGCCCGTGAATCGACCAGGACGGAAGGGAGGGCGACGTCCTCTCGGTAGGCGCCGAGCCAGAGCTGCGCGCCCGAGTCCTTCAGGATGTGATTCCGTTCGGCCGGGCCCGAATCCGGCGGCACCGGGACCGCCGGCACACCCGCCATCAGGCATCCGGTCACCGCGATCACCGTCTCGATGCTCGCTGTCGCGTCGATGGCAACGCTTGTGGCGCCGGTGATCTCGTCGGCCACGGCGGCTGCCGCCGAGATCAGCTCGGATCGGGTGAGCGCGGCGTCGCCGACGCGGACGGCGTGGCGATCCTCGCCGCCGTTGCCGGGATCGGCGAGCGACGTCAGCAGCGGTCGAGGCATCAGGGTGGTCATCGGTGGAGGGTCCTTTCTCGAAGTCCCTACCGGACGGTGTCGAATCACGGTCGGTCCGCATTGTGGACCGACGTGCTACATTGTGGTCCGGCTAACGTATAGCCCGCGATGCTCGCCGTCAACCGACGCGTGTGAAAGGTCTTGAATGAACAGTGTTCTCACCGCGCTCCGGGTCTTCGAGGAGGTCGCGGCCGCGCAGCCCGTCGGACTGTCGGAGCTGAGTAAGCGCCTCGACGTTCCCAAGAGCACGGTTCAGCGGTGCCTCAAGACCCTCGCCGACGCCGGCTGGTTGCGCCCCGCGACGGGCGACGCGGGACGCTGGGTGATCACCGGCCGGGCCTTCAGTCTGGGCAGTGCGATGTCGGCCGGCGACGATCTGCGCGACGTCGCGCTTCCCGAGCTGAGCCGGTTGCAGGCCGAGACCGGAGAGACCGTCCACCTGGCGGTTCCGGACGGAAGCGAGCTGGTGCTGATCGAGCGCCTGGACAGCGCTCACCAGCTGCGGGCCTTCCTCCCGTTGGGGACGCGGTTGCCCCTGCATGCGGCGTCGACGGGCAAGGCGTACCTCGCGTCGTTGCCGGACGCCCAGGTCGAGGAGTTCCTGTCGGCCGAGCTCGCCCCGCTGACCGAGCGCACCGTGACCGATCCGGCGGCGCTTCGTCGGGAGATCGCGGAGATCCGCCGCCGCGGGTACGCGGTTACCGACCAGGGGCTGCACGACGGGATCGCGGCCGTCGCGGTCGCCCTGCGCGGGCGGGGTGGAGCCCTGCGCGGCTGCTTCAGCGTCTCCGGTCCCGCCTCGCGGCTGACCCCGGATCTCTACGAGGTGTACGGCGAGAAGGCGCTGGTCGTACGCGACGCGATCGAGCGGTTCCTGTCCTGACCGGACCGACCGTCAGGACTGGGTGCGCTTGCTCCGCGAGCGGGTCTTGCCGGCGGTCTTCGGCGGCGCGTCCACGGCCGCGGACTCGTCGTCGGGCAGGGGCTCGAACAACACTGCGGTGTTGATGGCGGCGATCTCGCGACTGGCCGCCTCATAGAGCCCGGTGAGGACCTGCATCGACCGCACCGCGTGATGCATCTTGGTGGTGATGTCGCTCAGCTCCTCCAGGTTGGAAACGAGCGTCTGCCGACGCAGTTGCGCGTACCTGTCGGTGATCTCGCGCCCCTTCTCGGTGACGGTGAACACCGACGACGTCCCGGACTTCGTCCGTTCGAGCAGCCCCATGCTCACCAACTTGCGCAGGTTGTACTGGAGATTCGGCAGGTCGTCCCGGTTGGTCAGCTGGGCGATCGTGGCGGTGTCCTTCGATCGCTCCTGCATGCGCACGACGTGCAGCGCGACCACCTCGTTGAACGCCAGATCGAGATCGGCGGACACGCGAATCGCCTGCACCGCGAAACGCTGGAACCCGCCCTCCACCTGGAGGATTGCGAACTCGAACGCCGTCAGCGCCTCCTCGTAGGCGTTCTCCGCGAGGTGCCAGCGCCGTCCCGGCGCGAGCGACTCGGGCTGTCCGGGTGACGTGGGCTCGGTGCTGCTCATCTTCTCCGTCGCTGTTCGCTCGGCGTGGACCTGGCGGCGCGGCATCCGAAATCGATACGCGCTGTGGTGCAACGGTATCAGGGCCAATGAAGGCAAACATTGAACTGATTCATAGATCATTCATAAAATTTCTATTGACACTCCATGGACAACTGATACTGTGACTCGCAACACCGCGAGTGTTTCGACTTCTCAGAACGTGCGGCCCACAGCCCGGGCCCCGCACATCCGGCGCAGATCTACGCAGCTGACAGCCACATCCCATCTCAGACCACACGGAGGTCTCGATGACCACTACTTCCCACAGCGGCTCGTCCGCCGGGGTCACCCGGCAGTACGCGCCCTACGTCAAGGCGGACTGGGGCTACGCCAACCACTGGTATCCCGCACTGCTGTCCGACGAACTCGAGGACGGCACCGTCAAGGGCATCACGATCGGCGGCCACGACATCGCCGTCCGTCGTTCGGCCGGCAAGGCGTACGCGATCTCGGACCGCTGCATGCACCGCGGCGTGAAGCTGTCGGCCAAGCCGATGTGCCTGTCGGAGGGCACCATCACGTGCTGGTACCACGGCTTCACGTACGGCCTCGAGGACGGCAGCCTCACCACGATCGTCGGCAACCCCGACGATTCGCTGATCGGCAAGGCCGGCATCCGCACGTACCCCGCCGAAGAGGTCAACGGCATCATCTATGTCTTCGTCGGCGACGAGGACTACGGCACCCCGCCGCCGCTGAGCAGCGACCTGCCCGCGCGAGTCACCAACGACCCCAACGACAATCCGGTGCCGCACCTCCTGGACGAGGGCATCGTGATCCGCGGCATCCACCGCAAGCTGGTCGGCAACTGGCGCCTGGCCGCCGAGAACGGCCTCGACCCGGGACACCTGCTCGTCCACTGGGACAACCAGATCCTGGTGGCGCTCGACCGGGCGCTGCCGCTCGGCGTCAACGCCCTCACCGATTCGGCGACCGAGGAGATCGACATCCCGGACGGGCCGAAGGGCGTCATGAACCGGTACGACCGCCCGGACCTCTACAAGCCGGTCCTCGACAACCCCAAGGTCAACATGAAGGCGCGCGGCACGGTGCCGCACTACTTCCGTACCTCGCTGTGGGTTCCGGGTGTCCTCATGGTGGAGCACTGGCCGATCACGGACGTCGTCCAGTACGAGTTCTACGTCCCGATCGACGATCACCACCACGAGTATTGGGAGATCATCGCGACTCGGGCCACCACCGACGAGGACATCGCCGAGTTCAACTTCAAGTACGACAACTTCATGCTGCCGCTGGCGCTCGAAGGCTTCAACAACAGCGACGTCTTCGCCCGCGAGGCCACCGAGGAGCACTACACGAGGTTCGACGGCTGGAACAACGAAGTGCTGTGCGACATGGACTACTCCATCGTCGCCTGGCGCAAGATGGCGGCGCGCCACCCGCGTGGCTTCTTCGAGTCGCCCTTCCAGGACGAGGACTGACCATGTCCATCGCCCCGATCGACGCAATTCCGGAGTATGCAGTGACCACGAACGACGTCCACCTCAAGTTCACGGACGGGACGAAGACCATTTCGGTGCCGGCCGGCACCACGATTCTCGAGGCAGCGAACGCGGCCGGTGTCCGACTGGTGAGTCAGTGCAAGGTCGGTACCTGCGGAACCTGCGTCGGTCGGGTCGCGTGCGGCGAAGTGATGATGCCCGAGGGCAGGGTCTACTCGCTACGGCAGGAGGAGATGGCCGCCGGCCATCGACTCCTGTGCCAGTCGCACGCATTCGCGGACTCCGAGGTGGAACTGGACTACCCGGCCTCGATGCTGGACGAGCATCCGGTGATCGCCACGACCGCGAAGGTCGGTGCGGTCAGCCGGCTCGGTGAGTCGGTGGTCGAGCTGCAGCTCAAACTCCCCAAGTCGGTGCGGTTTTCGTTCCGTGCCGGTCAGTACGTCCGGATGCGGGTCCCCGGCACCGACGAGTGGCGCTCCTACTCGATGGCGTCGGGGGAACGCGACCGGAAGAAGCTCTCCTTCACCATCAGGGTGCTCCCGTCCGGCGTGATGTCGGACTACCTCCGCAGCAGTGCCGCGGTCGGCGACCAGATCGAAATCGAAGGGCCGATCGGAGGCTTCGGGCTCGGAGAGGATTCGGGTCCGAAACTGATGATCGCCGGCGGAACCGGTCTGGCGCCGATGCTGTCGATGCTGGAGACCCTGCAGACCGCGCGCGACGATCACCCGATCAGTCTCGTGTTCGGCTGCACCCGCGGGGCCGACCTGTTCCACCTCGACGAGCTCGACGCGCGCCGGAGCTTCATGCGGAACCTGGCGGTCCGGGTCGTCGTCGACGAGCCTGTCGAGATCCCCGACGTCCTGGTCGGGAATCCGGTCAGCGTCCTGACGGCGGATGACGTCGCGCATCCGCAGACGTCCGCGTACCTGTGCGGCCCTCCGGCGATGTTGCAGGCCGCCGAGCAGCGCCTGCTCGAACTCGGGATGCCGGCGGAGCGAATCCACGCCGAGCAGTTCCTTCCCAGCTAGATCGCGATCGAGCTGCGCCGCGACGCGGTTCGACTTCCGAACAGAGGCAAGAGATGAGTATTTCCCGTCTGGGCGCCCTGAGCGTCGACGTCACGGACATCGAGGCGTGGCGCCACGTGCTGGTCGACCTCCTGGGCCTGCACGCCCGGCCCCGCGAGTCCGATCGGGACCCGCTGTTGATCCGCATCGACGATCACCATCACCGGATCGCGCTGTACCCCGCGTCCGAGGACCGGATCCGGTCCATCACGTGGGAGGTCGACAACCTCGAGGAGCTCCGGGCGATCGCAGAGCGCGTCGACGCCGAGGGCATCGCTGTGGAGTGGATCTCCACGGGTGCGCCGGAGGAGCGGATGGCGGTGGCGGCCTTCCGCTTCGTCGACGCCGACGGGTTCCCGAACGAGGTGTGCTTCGGCCCTACGATCGATCACCTGCCGTTGGCACAGGGCGGCGTGATCAGCGGCTTCGTCACCGGTGAGCTCGGCCTGGGCCACGTCGTCCTGATGTGCAACGACTACCCGAAGGCGGTCGACTTCTACACCCGGGTCCTCGGATTCCGGTTGACGGACTACATCGTGTGGGACGGTGCGGACGCCACGTTCCTGCACTGCAATCCGCGTCACCACAGCCTGGCGCTGATGAACGAGTGCTTCAGCTTCCAGGGCGGGGACTTCAACCATCTGATGCTCGAGGTGGCATCGCTCGACGACGTCGGCCGCGCCTACGACATCGTCAACGACGCCGCCATCTCGCTGCAGATGACCTTCGGCCGGCACACCAACGACGGGGTGACGTCGTTCTACCTGCGCACCCCTTCTGGATTCGCTATCGAGATCGGCTACGGCGGCGACCTCGTCGACTCCGACGGCTGGGAGGTCAAGACCTTCCGTTCGCCGTCTCGCTGGGGTCACGAACCCCAGAAGGCGGAGTGAGCGGGATGTCAGTCGTCTCCTCGCCTTTCGCGGACATCCTGACCGACGAGCACCTCAGTTCCGCCGCGGTCGAACACTGTCTCGAACGCATCGATGCCCGGGACCACGCGATCAAGGCGTGGGCCCACCTGGATCCCGATCTGGCTTTGGCGCAGGCCCGGTCCCGCGACGCCGAGCCGCGGCGCTCGGCACTGCACGGAATCCCGTTCGGCCTCAAGGACATCATCGAGACCGGGGATCAGCCGACCGGCTACGGCTCCGAGCTGTGGACGGGTTGGCGTCCGGAGCGGGACGCCGAGGTGGTGCGGCGCCTGCGCCGGGACGGGGCCGTGATCCTCGGGAAGACCACCACCACCGAGTTCGCCACCTATCGTCCGACGGAGACTCGGAACCCGCACGGGTTGGGGCACACTCCCGGCGGCTCGTCGAGTGGTTCGGCGGCCGCGGTGGCGGACGGCCAGGTGCCGTTGGCCCTCGGCACGCAGACGGCCGGCTCGGTGCTGCGCCCGGGCTCGTTCTGCGGCGTATTCACCCTCAAGCCGACGTACGGCCGGTGGCCGTTCGACGGGGTGCTCCCGGTGGCGCTCACCCTCGACACCGTCGGCGGGTTCGCCCGCCATCCCGCATGGTTGGGCGCCCTGGACGAGTCCCTCGCCTCGGACGGGGTGCACACCCCGGACACCGTGATCCTGCCGGCGCTGCGGGACATGCGCGTGGGCGTGCTCCGCCCGCCGTGGGCGGACCGGGCGACCCCCACCGCCGCGCGCATGCTCGAGGAGTTCCGTTCGGGCATGGGCGAAGTGGTGGCGGACGTCCGCGACATCGAGGTGCCGGCGCATCTCGCGGAACTCGACGACGCGCACACCCTCCTCATGGCGGCCGAGGCGTCCGCGGCCCTCGCCGAGCGGATCCACCGTCCCTGTCCGGAACGGATCAGCGACCAGTTGCACGCCTTCCTCCTCGCCGGCCGGACCGCGCCGGCGAGCGAGATCCAGCGGGCGCGTCGGGTACTGCGTTCTGCGCGAGCGTTCGTGGACCGGGCCTTCGCGGACGTGGACCTGCTGCTGACCCTCGCGGCGCCCGGCGAGGCGCCGGCGGGACTGGCGAGCACGGGCGATCCGGTGTTCAACAAGCTGGCCAGCGTGAGCGGCTGTCCGGCGGTCGGGTTGCCCACCG
Organism: Prescottella soli; assembly: GCF_040024445.1. Lineage (NCBI taxonomy): Bacteria > Bacillati > Actinomycetota > Actinomycetes > Mycobacteriales > Nocardiaceae > Rhodococcus > Rhodococcus (subgen. Prescottella) soli. The sequence continues at coordinate 2,917,335 of NZ_CP157276.1, read as the reverse complement.
GGCGAGGCGCCTACGGGCTGCCGCTCGGAATCCAGCTCATCGCGCCGGCACACGCCGACCAGGCGCTGGTTCGGGTGGCCACCAGCCTCACTGACGGCGTCGGACTGGCGGCGCGCCCGGAACCGGAGGAGGACGAACGTGACTGAGCCGGAGACGACGGTACGGCTGCTGCTCGACGATACGCGTCGGGAGATGTACGAGAAGGTCTGCTCCAAGCTGGATCCGGACCGGTTCCGCGACCTGCTGGTCGACCTGATCGACATCCACAGCCCGACGGGCCAGGAGCGGGCCGCGTCCGAGTTCATGGCGACCCACCTCCGGGATCGGGTGGGGATCGACGCGCGATACCAGCCCGTCTCGGAGAACACCGGCAACGCCGTCGGTGAGCTGTGCGGAACGGGCGGAGGAAGCCGTCTGCTGCTGTACGCGCCCATCGACACCCACATCGATCCCGAGTCGGATGTGCCGTGGGTGGGGAAGTCGTTGCGCCCCGACATGATTCCCGAGGCGAAGGTCGACGGCGATCTCGTGATCGGACTGGGCGCCTCGAACCCGAAGTGCATGGTCGCCGGACTCACCGAGGTGATGAACGCGGTCGTCGACGCGGACCTCCCGCTGATCGGGGACCTCGCGATCGGATTCGCCGGCGGCGGCATGCCGGTGACGATGAGCGGCCGCGACCACGTGGGCATGAGCAGCGGCGTGTTCCACATGCTCACCCACGGCATGATGCCGGACCACGCGGTCGTGCTGAAGCCGTGGTGGGCGGTGTACCCCGAGGAACCGGGAATGTGCTGGTTCAAGGTGTCGGTGCGCGGCACGTTCGGCTACGCGGGCATCACGCGGGGCACGGAGGGCTTCCGCTCGTCGATCGTCCCGGCCGCGACCGTGATCCAGGAGATCGAGCAGTGGCTGCCGCAGTACACCGCACGGAACACTTCGGGATCCACCCTGCCCGAGGGCTGGATCTCGGCCGTGCGCTCCGGCAGCCCCGACAAGCCGGCGTTCCCGTCGGCCACCACGGAGGTCTACCTCGACGTCCGGGTCAACCCACGGGTCACCCCCGCCGACGTCCGGCACCAGTTCGCGGAGATGATCGCCGATGTGCGGCGTCGTCACCCCGACATCGAACTGGACTGGGAGACGTACGGCTCCCTCCCCGGCGGCATGACGGATCCGTCGAACTGGATCATCCAGTCCTGCCGTCGCGGTTGGGAGGAGGTCGAGGGCCGGCCCTACGAGACGACCCCGCTGCTCGGCGGCCAGACCGACGGCACCCTGATCCGTCGTCTCGGAATCCCCTGTGCCCGAATTGGTTATCCCTGGCCGCCCGCGACCGCCCCCGACGAACTGAACGAGGGGCTGGGCGGCATGGGCGTTGCATCGGTGTCCGACGTGATGATGGCGACCCGTGCGGTCGCCTACGCCGTCGTCGACACCCTCACTCGTACCAGAGAGGAACTCGAACTGTGAATCGTGTACTGAACATCGTGCCGGTCCCGGTGCCGCCGGAGGCATTGGACGCGTTCGCATCCCAGCTCTCCGGTGACTTCGTGCACCCGGCATTCGAGAACGTCTTCGTGTCGGCCCGCGCGGGTGGCGGCGCGCTCGACAGCGCCTACGAGACCACGCTCGCGGACGCCTTCGTGCTCGACGCCGGATGCCGGGCGGAGGAGCAGGGGTACGCAGGCGTGTGCGTCAACTCGATGAGCGATTCCGCGCTCGCGGCCCTCCGGTCGCGGTTGACGATCCCGGTCGTCGCACCGAGCCAGGCCACGATGCTGCTCGCGTGCCTGCTCGGCAAGCGGTTCTCGGTGGTGACGATGTGGCCGCAGTGGCACGAGCTCTACCACAAGGCGGCGCGCGAGAACGGGCTCACCGCACGCCTGGCGTCGGTGCGCGACATCGGTGTCCGCCCCGACGCCGCCGAACTGCTGGCCGGCAAGGAGGAATTCGTCTTCGCCGCGCTCGAACGCGAGGCCCGGGCCGCGGTGGAGGAGGACGGCGCCGACGTGATCGTCCTGGGTTCGACGACGATGCACCAGAGCCACGCCTACCTGTCGTCCGTGCTCGACGTTCCGGTGCTCAATCCCGGTGTCGTGGCCTACAAGATGTGCGAGATGCTGGTGCAGACCGGACTCGCGCACAGCAAGCGTGCCTACCCGTCGCCCGAACGACCGCAGGACGATCTGCTCGCGGCCGTGGCGTCCGTCTTCCAGAGCTAGGACTCGACATGACAACCGACATCAATCCCGAGATCGGGAAGAGTCTGCGGACCGGATCCTTCGACACCAACTATCACGACGTCGGCACCGGCGACCCGGTGTTGCTGCTGCACGGTTCGGGAGCGGGCGTGTCCGCCTGGGCCAACTGGCGCGGTCTGATTCCTGTTCTCGCAGAGAACTTTCGAGTGATCGCACCCGACCTGGTCGGATTCGGCCACACCTCGCTGCCCGAGCCTGCGCGGTTCGAGATCTTCGATACGTGGATCGACCAGATCCTGGCGCTGCTCGACGGGCTGGACATCCCGAAGGTGCACGTGGTGGGCAACTCCTTCGGTGGCGGTCTGGCGTTGCACCTCGCGACACGGTTCCCGGACCGGCTGGGTCGCATCGTCCTGATGGGGGCCGGCGGCGTGAAGTTCGACTTCACCCCGGAACTCGACGCGCTGTGGGGCTACACCCCGTCGGTCGAGAACATGAAGAAGATCATGGACATCATGGCGTACGACCGGTCGCTCGTGACGGACGAGCTCGCCGAGTTGCGTTACCGCGCAACGATTCGCCCGGGCGCTCAGGAGGCGTTCGAGATGGTGTTCCCCGAGCCGCGGCAGCGCCACCTCGACGCCCAGATCGTGCCCGACGACGCGCTGGCGAAGATCGAACACGAGGTGCTCATCCTCCACGGCCGCGAGGACCGGGTCGTTCCGGTGGCGGCGTCCCAGCACATGTTCGACACCATCCCCAACTCGCAGCTGCACGTGTTCGGGAAGTGCGGCCACTGGACCCAGATCGAGCACGCCAACCGTTTCCAGCAGCTGGTGGGACAGTTCCTCGGTGAGGCACTCGCGTGAGAGTCGCGATCATCGGCGCGGGTGTCGCGGGCCTGTCCTCGGCGAAGGTGCTCGGGCAGTTCGGCTTCGACGTCACGGTGTACGACCGCACGCCGGACGTCGGCGGGGTGTGGAGTGTGACGCGTCGCTACCCGGGGGTGACCACGCAGAACAACAAGGGCACCTACGCCTTCTCGGACTTTCCGATGCCGAGGGACTATCCCGAGTGGCCCACTGGAGAAGAGGTGCAGCGGTACCTGGCCGGGTACGCCGAGCACTTCGGGTTGGAGCCGCACCTGCGCCTGGGCACCGAGGTGACCGCGGCCGTCCAGGACGAGGACAGCGGGGCCTGGTCGGTGACGTCCCGTGACGTCGGGTCCGGCCGGGTCGACGAGCAGCAGTACGACCGGCTCGTGATCGCGAACGGCATCTTCTGCGACCCCTTCGTGCCCCCGTATCCCGGCGTGGCGGACTACGAGCAGGCCGGCGGGCGACTGTGTGCTGCGTCCGACTTCCACAGTCTCGGGGACGCCGCGGGCAAGGACATCCTGGTGGTGGGCTACGGAAAGTCGGCGTGCGACGTCGCCGAGGCACTCAGCGAGGTCTCCGCCTCGATGACGGTCGTGGCCCGCGAAGTCACCTGGAAGATGCCGCGGAAGCTCGGAAACGTAGTGAACTACAAGTACATTCTGCTCACTCGACTGAGCGAGGGGCTCTTCGGGCACATCGATCAGCGTGGATTCGGACGCTTCCTCACCGGTCCCGGTCGCTTCCTGCGCAACGGACTGCTCGGCGCCGTCCAGTCCGTCGCACGGAAGCAGTTGCTCCTCGATCGAGTCGGACTGGTGCCCGAGGGCTCGTTCGAGCGGATCGTCCGGCACGCGGTGAGCCTGGCGACGGAGCAGTTCTACGAGAAGGTGGCGGACGGCACGATCGGGGTGCGCCGCGGAACCGTCATCTCCGCGCTGCACGAGAAGGACGGCAAGCCGGTCGCAGAGCTCAGCGACGGCACCGTGGTGCCCGCGGATGTCGTCGTGTGCGCCACCGGCTTCCAGCAGCGGGTGCCGTTCCTGACGGAGGAGATGCAGGACCGGCTGACCGACGACGAGGGCAACTTCCTGCTCTACCGGCAGATTCTGCCGCTCGACGTCCCGAATCTGTACTTCGTCGGATACGGCTCGTCGCTGTTCAGCCCGCTCAGCGCCGAGGCCGCCGCACTGTGGACGGCCGATCACATGCTCGGTGGCACGCAGTTGCCGGCGCTCGAGGAGCGGCGCGCCTTCGTGCGGATGCGGCTGGACTGGATGATCGAACGCAGCGAGGGCAAGCCGGCCCGCGGCACGAACATCATTCCGTTCTCGTTGCGGCAGGTCGACGAGGTGCTGGACGAGATCGATGCGAACGTCGGGCCGCTCACCCGACTGTCGCAGTGGTTCCTGCCCGCGCGTCCCGCGTCCTACCGGCACTCGACCCAGGTGCTGCTGCGCCGCCACGGGAGGGGCGGCCGGTAGCGCGTCCCGGGCGGGGTCGACGGATCGATCCGTCGGCCCCGCTGTCTGCGTTCGCGCTCGTCGGCGACCGGGCATACTGATGTTCGACGGCGTTCTCGTCGGTGAGAACGGCACTCCGCGGGTGGACGGAGGAACACCATGGCCGAGATGACGGTGACCGCGAGTGCGCTGACGATCATGCTGTCCCGCGGGGAGAAGGTTGCGGGGCTGCGCGGCGACATCACCATCCCGCTCGGGTACGTCCGCGACGTCGACGTCGTCGCCGACGCCTTCGCGAACATACGCGGCATGCGTGCGCCGGGTCTCGCGGTTCCCGGTCGGGTCCGGATCGGCACGTGGCGCGGCGGGGGACTGCGGACGTTCGCCGTCGCCCACCGCGGCGTGCCCGCTTTGCGGGTGCACACCGTCGGCACCGCGGCCGGCGCGGACTTCGACCGGTTGATCGTCACCACCCCGGATGCGACGGCCGTCGCGCAGCGGGTGCGCGAAGCGCTGTCGGCGGGGCGGCCCGAGTTCACCGAGCGGGAGGTGACCTTCGAATCCTTCGACGGGACGACGCTGGCGGGCATGCTCGCGGTGCCGAGCGGGGGAGAGTCGGGTCCGGTGGCCCTGGTCCTGGGCGGCTCCGGTGAGATCGATCGGGACGGCGACCACCCCCGGATGCCGATCGGGGTCAGCCGGGCGATCGCGCACGCACTGGCGCGGAACGGGGTGGCGTCGCTGCGGTACGACAAGCGTGGCGTCGGCGCGTCGGGCGGCGACTACATGACCGCGGGGTTCGGCGACAACCTGGCGGACGCCGCTGCCGCCGTCGAATGGCTGCGCACGACAGGGGAATTCGTACGGGATGCGGTCGCGGTGATCGGTCACAGCGAGGGCGCCTGTCTGGCGATGTCCCTCGGTGCCCGCGACGGCGGCGCGCCGGCGGCGGTGGTGCTGTTGGCCGGGCCCGCGGCGACCGGGCGGGCCGTGCTGCTGTGGCAACTGGGCAAGGCGGTCGACGGACAGCCGCGTGCGGTGCGGTCGATCCTCGGGTTGCTCCGGATCGACGTGCAGGCCAGGCAGCGCAAGGCCTTCGACAAGCTGGCGCACAGCGAGGGCGACGTCGCACGCCTCGGCACGCGCAAGGTGAATGCGCGGTGGTTCCGGGAGTTCCTGGAGTTCGATCCGAAACCACTTCTACGGGAGAACTATTCGCCGGTACTGGCCATCACGGGCGCAAAGGACATCCAGGTCGATCCGGACGATCTCGCGGCGATCGCCGACCTCGTCCCGGGCAACGTGGACACCGTGCGGGTCCCGGATCTGACGCACCTGCTCCGACGGGATCCGAACCCGCCGTCGCTGGGCGTGTACCGGAAGCTCGTGCGCGAACCGGTGGACGCCGAGGTGCGGTCGCTGGTGGCCGACTGGACCGCCGGCCACCTGCGACGCGTCTGAGTCAGCGGACGACGACGCCGTCGTCGTCGCTGTAGACCGTCTCGCCCGGGTTGAAGGTGACGCCGCCGAAGGAGACCGGCACGTTCTTCTCGCCGGAACCGGTCTGGGTGCTCTTGCGCGGGTTGGTGCCGAGCGCCTTGATGCCGATGTCGAGGGTGCGCAGGATCGCCGAGTCGCGCACCGCGCCGTTGACGATGACGCCCGCCCAGCCGTTGGAGACGCCGCGCCCGGCGATGATGTCGCCGACCAGGGCCGTGTGCACACTCGCGTCGCCGTCGACGACCAGGACGCCGCCGTTGCCCGGCTCGCTGAGGGTCTGCTTGACCAGCAGGTTGTCCTGGAAGCACTTGATGGTGGTGACCGGTCCGGAGAACGCTGCCCGTGCACCGAACTGGATGAACTGGGTGTCGCAGCTGCGGATCTCCGGGCCGATCTCGTCGGCCAAGTCGGCGGTGGCCACCGGCTCGCTCATGGTTACTTCCCTTCGTCGGTTCACCCGGTACCCTAGTTGACCGGTCGGTAACTTGGCTGGTCAGCCGCGTCCGTGACGCCGCTCGTAGTCGTCGCGGATCCGCTCGGCGCGACGCTGCACCTTCTCGGCGACCAGGTCGGGGTCCAGTCCGTGGCTCTCCAGCCGGTGCCGGCGGTACACCCGCATCAGCGCGATCGCGAAGTACACCAGCGGGAGGAACAGCAGCGCCATCATCGCCAGCGGAACCCAGACCGGGCCGGGGATGAGCAGGAACAGCGCGAGGATGGGCAGCACCGGGACCGTGAACCGGATCAGGTAGCGCGCCGAGGCGCCGGGGCCGACGAGATCGTTGCGGACCCAGTCCTGCAGCGACGGCGGCAGCGTCCGCCCGAACTGGTATCCCACGTACTGCCCGAAGGTGGGGCGTTGAGGTGCCGACATGGGTCCCAGGGTAGAACGGCCGAGTTCAGAGCCGTTGCGCGTACCGCCACGCCTGGGCCGCGAGCCGCTCGGCCTGGGCGCCGAAGGACTCCGGGGAACGGTCGCTCGCGCCCATCGCGCCGCGCAGGGTCCGCGTGTAGACACCCTCGACGATGCACGCGATCTTCCACCAGTTGTAGGCGATGTAGAAGTCGATGTCGGGCACCGTGTCCGGTCGTACGGCGGCGAGATACTGCTCGATCAGTGCGTCGCGCGACGGGAATCCGGGCACCCGGGTGGGCGGATTCTCGAGTGCGCACACCTCGTCGTCGGGGTGGGCCCAGTACGCGAGGAGCTGACCGAGGTCCGCGAGCGGGTCTCCGACGGTCGCCAGCTCCCAGTCGAGGATGCCGCCGATCGTGCCGTCGGGGGAGAACAGGCAGTTGTCGAGGCGGAAGTCGCCGTGGACGATACGTGCGGGTCCCTGCACCGGGATGCGTTCGACCAGTCGGTCGTGGGCGCGGCCGATGTCGTCGAGGACGCGGACGCGGTCCTCTGCCCAGTTCGTGGACCAGCGCCGCAACTGCCTGGACACGTAGTCGTCACGATCCGCGAGTTCGCCCCAGCCGACGTCACGTGGGTCGACGGCGTGCATGTCGGCGAGCGCCCGCACCAGTGCGGTTGCGACCGCCGGCCGGTGGTCGTCGGGCACCGTGGCCGTGACGGTCTCGGGGTCCCGGAGCACCACCCCGTCGATGTGGTTCATCACGAAGAACGGTGCACCCGTGACGGCGTCGTCGTCGCACCTGCCGGCAACGAGCGGCGCCGGGACCGGGGTCTCCCGCAGACGGTCGAGCACCTCGGCCTCGCGCAGGACGTCGTGGGCACGCGAGTGCGCCATGCCGAGCGGCGGCCGCCGCAGGACCCATCGGGCGCCGGGTTCGTCGGTCGCCAGATAGGTCAGGTTCGAGCGGCCGCCGGCGATGCGCTCGAGGCGCACCGGTCCGCGCACACCGTCGATGTGCTCGACGAACCAGGCCGAGACCGCTTCGTCGCGGATCCCGGTATCGGTGAGACTGCTCATCGCAAACCTTTCTGTCAGGACTTGGCCTGGACACCTTCCAGGAACACCGACACGACGGAGTCCGCGAGCTGGTCGATTCCGAAATCGCCGGTGGGGGTGAACCAACGCAGTGACAGCCAGACGGCGTCGCGAATGAGCCCGTACAGCAGTTCGGCGGGGAGATCGGAGCGGAACGCGCCGTCGGCGATGCCCTTCTCGATCACCGTCATCCAGGCTTCCTTGGTGGTCCGGGCGGCCGCTCGGATCTTCCTGTGGGAGGGAAGTTTACGGAGATACGTCCCGTTGTTCTGGTAGATCTCCGACGCGTGCGGATGGGCCTGGCTGACGCGGAACGACGCCTTGACCAGTTCGTCGAGACGGGTCCGCGGGTCGCTCGTCGACTCGAGGATCTCCTTGTACTCGTGGGTGAGGTCGTCGAGGTAGCGCGAGACGATCAGGTCGGCGATCGCGTCCTTCGACGGGAAGTAGTGATAGAGGCTCCCCGACAGGATGCCCACACCGTCCGCGATGTCGCGGACCTTGGTCCCCGCGATGCCCTTCGTCGCGAACAGCTCTGCGGCCTGCTCCATGATCAGGGTGTGGCGCTCCGACCACTCCATGTCTACCTCCGTGTGCGGGACTGCTGGTGACCGGCGCGGATCGCCGGTTCGGAACGAGACTATACGGCGCATCAAACATTTGCTACATTGCGACGGCGCCACGATGTGGACATCGTCACCTGCACTGCGACAGGAGGATTCGTGCATCAGTTGTCTCGGGTATCGTCCGCTGACGGACTCCCCGCTCTCAGTATCTGCCTGGCCGCGACGGCCGAACGGCCCGTCGAGGAGTCGTTGGCGATGCTGCGCCGCATCGGGGCGGACCGGTTCGGGCTGCTCGCCGCCACCATGACGCGTCAGGGCTGGCGGGAGTCGATCGAGGCGATCGAGGCGGGTGGCCTGCCCGTCGAGTTCGTCGCGGGTGGGGTTCGTGCGATGGCCGACAACGACGCCGGCTGGGCCGCGAACATCGCCAACCTGCGGCAGGCCGTCGATGCCGCGGTGGAAATGGGCGCTTCCACGGTGTGTTTCACATCCGGCGGGTCCGGGGCGCTGTCCTGGGAGGACGCCGCCTCGGCGGTGCTCGAGCGGTTCGCGCCGTTCGTGGATCGTGCTCGCGAATGCGGGGTGGACCTGGCGCTGGAGAACACGATGTCGATCCGGTCGGGGATCAGTTTCGTGCACTCCGTCGCGGATGCGGCGGAACTGGCCCGCATGTTGGGTGTCGGACTGTGCGTCGACCTGTATTCGGCGTGGCAGGAGCGCGGACTGATGCGCACGCTCGCCGACAACCTCGACCTGATCCGGCTGGTGCAGATCGGTGACCACCGGGTCGAGGCCACCTCGGTGCCGGACCGGTGGGTGCCGGGGGACGGGCACATACCGCTGGCGCGAATGGTGCGTGAGGTTCGCGAACTGGGTTACGCCGGCGTCGTGGACCTGGAACTTCTCGGCCCGGCGATCGACGAGGAGGGCGCCGAGAGTGCGCTGGCCCGCGGTCTGAAGTGGATGCGCGAGTACGTGCCGTGATCGGGCCGTGCATCGCGCAGCAAATGTTTGATACATCCACCGGTTCCGGTCTCCGGGAGCCGGTGGCACATCGACGAAGGATGGAACAAATTGTCGGACAAGACAATGACTGAGAAAGAGGTGGTCGGCCGGCTCAGGTCCGGAATGACCATCGGGATCGGCGGCTGGGGATCCCGGCGGAAGCCGATGTCGCTCGTCCGGGAGATCCTGCGGTCGGACGTCGACGATCTCACCGTCGTGTCCTACGGCGGCGCGGACGTGGGTCTGCTGTGTGCCGCGCGCAAGGTGCGCAAGGTCGTCTTCGGATTCGTCTCGCTCGACTCGATTCCGCTCGACCCGCACTTCCGCGCCGCCCGTCAGGAGGGCCGGATCGAGGTCAGCGAGTACGACGAGGGCATGCTGCAGTGGGGCCTGTACGCCGCGGGGATCCGGTCGCCGTACCTGCCGACGCGGGCCGGCCTGGGCTCGGACGTCATGCGCGTCAATCCCGAGTTGCGAACGGTCACAGACCCGTACGGTGACGAGACGCTGGTCGCGATGCCGGCCATCCCGCTCGACGCGGCGCTCGTGCACATGAACCGGGCGGATGCCCACGGCAACGCGCAGTACCTGGGTCCGGACCTGTACTTCGACGACCTGTTCTGCATGGCCGCCGAGCAGGTGTACGTCTCCTGTGAGCGCATCGTCCCGACGGCCGAACTCACCGCCGAGGCCCATCCGTCGACGATTCGGATTCCCCGCCTGCTGGTCTCGGGAGTGGTCGCCGCACCCGGGGGTGCTCATTTCACTTCGTGCATCCCGGACTACGACCGCGACGAGGCCTTCCAGCGGGAATACGTCTCGGCGGCAAAGGACCCGGAGAAGTGGCAGGCCTTCGTCGACCGCTACCTGGCGGTCCCGGAAGCGGAGTATCAGCGTGCGGTGCGCGACGAGCGCGAGGAGGCTTCGGCATGAGTGCAGCGACGCGAGCGGAAGTGTGCGTGGTGGCATGCGCCGAGGCGTACCGCGGCAACGGTGAGGTGATCGCCAGCGCGTTCGGAACCATCCCGGCGATCGGGGTCCGCCTGGCACGGCACACGTTCGAGCCCGATCTCGTGGTCTCCGACGGTGAGGCCAGCGCGGTCCGCGGCACGTGGGCCGTCGGCGGCGCCGCCGAGGGCGACGTCGAGGCGTGGCTGCCGTTCAACCAGATCTTCGATCTCGTGTGGAACGGCAAGCGCCACATCATGATGATCCCCACCCAGCTCGACACGCACGGCAACTGCAACATCTCCGCGATCGGCGATCATGCGCAGCCGAAGGTGCAATTGCTGGGCGTGCGCGGTGCCCCGGGCAACACCGTCTACCACCCCACCAGCTACTGGGTGCCCAAGCACAGCACCCGGGTGTTCGTGCCCAAGGTCGACATGGTGTCGGGCGTAGGCTACGACAATGCGCGCAAGGCGGGGCCGGCGGCCACCCGCTACCACGAACTGCGAAGGGTGGTCACGGATCTGGCGGTCCTGGACTTCACACCCGACACGGGCCGGCTGCGGCTGGTGTCGGTCCATCCCGGCGTCACGGTCGACGACGTCGTGGCCGCCACGGGATTCGACCTCGTGACCCCGGACTCGGTTCCGCAGACCCGTATTCCGACCGCAGAGGAACTCGAACTGATCCGCATGGTCATCGATCCACGAAACCTGCGCGACAAGGAGGTACCCGCGTGACCATCCTCGAATCGAACCGCAGCGCGCTGCACACCCGACTGTGCGACCTGTTCGGGGTGAAGTACCCGATCGTGCAGACGGGTATGGGCTACGTCTCCGACGCCAAGCTCACCGCGGCCACCGCCGAGGCCGGCGGTCTCGGGATCATCGCCGGCGGGATGCTCGGCTACGACGAGCTCGAGCAGGCGATCAACTACGTCAAGGACCGCACCGACGCGCCGTTCGGCGTGAACCTGCGCGCCAACCAGGAGGACGTCGGCAGACGCCTCGACCTGCTCATCCGCTCCGGCGTCAAGGTGGCGTCGTTCGCGCTCGCACCCAAGCGGGACCTGATCGCGAAGCTCAAGGACGCCGGGTTGGTGGTCGTGCCGTCGATCGGTGCCCGCCGGCACGCGGAGAAGGTGGCGGAGTGGGGTGTCGACGCCGTCGTCGTGCAGGGCGGTGAGGGCGGCGGTCACACGGGCGCCGTCCCGACGAGCCTGCTGCTGCCGCAGGTGGTCGACGCCGTCGACATCCCGGTGATCGCCGCCGGTGGCTACTTCGACGGGCGCGGCCTGGTCTCGGCGCTCGCGTACGGCGCCGACGGCATCGCGATGGGAACCCGGTTCATGCTGACCAGCGACTCCCCAGTGGCGCGGGCCGTCAAGGACGTCTACCTGTCGAAGTCCGTCAACGACACGGTCGTGACGCTCGAGATCGACGGCGTGCCACAGCGGGTGCTCCGGGCCGGCACCATCGACCAGCTCGAATCCACCCGGGGGCCGCAGCGCGTGCTCCGCGCGGCGCGCAATGCCGTTGCCTTCCAGAAGCTCTCGGGGACCCCGTGGAAGGACATGATCCGCGAGGGTCTCGAGATGAAGAAGAGTCACGAACTCGGCTGGCGCCAGGTCGTCATGGCCGCCAACGCGCCGATGCTGTACCGCTCGGCGCTCGTCGACGGCAACGCCGACATCGGTGTGATGGCGACCGGTCAGGTCGTCGGCCTGATCGACGACGTGCCGAGTTGCGCCGAACTGATCGATCGCATCGTGGCCGAGGCGGAGGCGACACTCGCGCGCCTGACCCGCGCCGACGGTGCGTAGCAAATATTTGATGCAGACAGGAGGACGACGATGAACCAGCTCGACAATCGTGTGATCGTGGTGACCGGTGCGGGCCGCGGGATCGGCCGCGAGCACGCGTTGCTGGCCGCCGCGGAGGGCGCCCGCGTGGTCGTCAACGACACCGGTGCCGGTCCGGACGGCAAGGGATCGGACCCGGCGTTGGCGGTGCGCGTCGCCGACGAGATCACCGCGGCGGGCGGCGTCGCGGTCGCGAACGCCGCGGACGTCACCACGATCGAGGGTGCGAACAGCCTGCTCGACACCGCCCTCGGCAGTTTCGGCGAGGTGCACGGACTGGTCAACAACGCCGGCATCCTGCGCGATCGCATGTTCGTCAACATGGCCGAAGACGAGTGGGACGACGTCATCACCGGACAGCTGCGGGCGACGTTCGCGCCGTGCCGGATCTTCGGTGCGCACTGGCGCGACCGATCCAAGGCCGGCGACGACGTCAATGCGTCGATCGTGAACGTGTCGAGCACCTCCGGCCTACTCGGTGCCGTCGGCCAGAGCAACTACGGTGCCGCCAAGGCCGGGATCGCGTCGCTGACGGTGATCCTGGCGCAGGAGTTGGGGCGCTACGGGATCCGCTGCAACGCCATCACCCCGGTCGCCCGCACCCGCATGACCGAGGACGTCCCGGGGATCAAGGACATGGTGGCCGTGCCCTCGGACCCGGAGGCGTTCGACGTCTACCACCCGGGCAACGTCTCGCCGGTCGTCGCGTACCTGCTCACCGAGCAGTGCCCCGCCAGTGGTTCGGTGTTCTACGCCAAGGGCGGCGAGATCCGACAGTTCCTCGGCTGGCAGTACGGGAAGATCATCGACAAGGGTGCCCGCTGGACCGTCGACGAGCTGGTGCAGGAGATGAGCGGCCTTGTCTGAGTTCACGACACCCACCCCGGGCCCGGCGCACGGTCTCGTCCAGGGCCGGTCCGTGGTCGTCACCGCGGCCGCCGGTACCGGCATCGGCTTCGCTGCGGCGCAGCGGTTCGCCGCCGAGGGGGCCCGGTTGACGATCAGCGACCGGCACGAGCGGCGGCTGGCCGAGGCGGCGGACCGGATCGAGTCCGAGTTCGGCTCGAGGCCTCTCACGATCGTGTGCGACGTGACCGACCAGCGACAGATCGACGACCTGATGGACGGTGCGGTCGCCGAGTACGGCGCCGTCGACGTGCTGGTGAACAACGCCGGCCTCGGCGGCACGGCGAGCGTGACGGACATGACCGACGACGAGTGGAACTCGGTCCTCGATGTCACGCTCACCAGCACCTTCCGCGCGACCCGGTCGGTGCTGCGGCACATGGTGCCGCGCCGCAGCGGTGTGATCATCAACAACGCGTCGGTGATCGGGTGGCGCGCCCAGGCCGGTCAGGCGCACTACGCCGCCGCGAAGGCGGGCGTGATGGCCCTGACCCGCTGCTCGGCGCTGGACGTGGCCGAGCACGGTATCCGCGTCAACGCGGTGTCGCCCAGCATCGCGATGCACGCGCACCTGGCCAAGGTGACGACCGACGAGCTTCTCGGACAACTCAGTGCGCGTGAGGCTTTCGGGCGCGCTGCCGAGCCGTGGGAGATCGCCAACGTGATGGTGTTCCTGGCCAGCGACTACTCGTCGTACATGACCGGTGAGGTCGTCTCCGTCAGCAGTCAGCACGCCTGATTCGATCCGCACATCCCTGGAGGGAACATGGCAAACGCAGACGCCGTCGGCACCGAAGGTAAGACCTACGACCTCGATGTCGAACGCGGCAAGATCCGGGAGTTCGCGGTCGCGACCTACTCGTCGAATCCCGACTATCTCGAGCGTGAGGATGCGGTGTCGCCACCGACCTTCCTCACCACCATCAACTTCTGGGCGCCGCCGGAAGGAAACCCCTGGAAAGCAGTTGAATTCGACGGCAAACGCGGGCTGCACGCCGAGCAGCAGTACGAGTTCTTCGGCCCGCCGCCCGCCGCGGGGACGCGGCTGCGCTGCACGTCCCGCATCACCGACGTCTACACCAAACAGGGCCGCCGCGGCGGCGAGCTGACGTTCGCGGTGATGGTCACCGACTTCGTCGACGACACCGGCACCGTCGTGGCCCGCGCAACCATGACCGGCGTCGAAACCGCCCGACCCGCAACGGAGGACGCATGACCACCACTCGGACCCTGCCGGCACCCTGGACGGTCGGACCGGTCACCCGGACCGACTTCGTCCGCTACCAGGGGGCGTCGGGAGACATGAACCCGATCCACCACGACCAGACGTTCGCGGAGGCGTCCGGGTACCCGTCGCCGTTCTCGGTGGGCATGTTCCAGGCCGGGCTGCTCGCGACCTACGCGAGCGACTGGCTCGGCGCCGAGAACATCCGGTCCTACCGGGTCCGGTTCCTCGAACAGGTGTGGCCCGACGACGTGCTCACCTGCACCGCGATGATCCTGCGGGAATACGAGGACGACGGCGTCGGCAAGATCGATCTCGAGCTCGACTGTGCCCGGCAGACAGGCGGACTCGCGGTCAAGGCGTGGGCGACGTTCGTCACCGGGGTGGCACCGTGAAGGCGCAGCTCTGTCGGGCCCTCGGCACGCCCGATACGCTCAGGTACGAGGACGTCGACCCTCCGACCGTCGGACCCGATCAGGTGCTGGTCGAGGTGCACGCTGCTGGCGTGAACTTCCCCGACGGGCTCATCGTGTCCGGCAACTACCAGACCAAACCCCCGCTGCCGTTCGTTCCCGGCTCCGAGGCGGCCGGGGTGGTGCGGGCCGTCGGTGCCGACGTCACCGGTATCGCCGTCGGCGCCCGCGTGCTCGCGTTCTGCGGCATGGGTGGCTACGCCGAGCAGGTGGCCGTTCCCGCGACCATGGTGTTCCCGATCCCGGATTCGCTGTCCTACACGGACGCCGCCGGATTCGCCGTCACATACGGGACGTCCTGCCACGGCCTGGTCGATCGCGCCGACCTGCGGGCGGGGGAGACCCTGCTGGTGCTCGGGGCGTCGGGTGGTGTGGGGCTGGCGGCCGTCGAGATCGGCAAGGCCCTCGGGGCCCGGGTGATCGCGGCGGCGTCGAGCCCGGAGAAGCTGGAGCTGTGCCGCGCGCGCGGCGCGGACGAGACGATCGACTACTCCAGCGAGGATCCGAGAGCGCGGATCACCGAGCTCACGGGCGCCGGGGTCGACGTCGTGTACGACCCGGTCGGCGGAGAGCACGCGCAGGCGGCGATCCGCTCGCTCGCGTGGGGAGGGCGGTACCTGACGGTCGGGTACGCCTCGGGCGACATCCCCAAGGTCGGGATGAACCGGCTCCTGGTCTCCTCGGGCTCCCTGCACGGCGTGTTGTGGGGAGCGTGGGCGAAACGCAACCCGGAACGCAACGCCGACAACATGAATCGGCTGTTCGGCTGGTACGAACGGGGCGTTCTCCGACCACATGTGAGCGAGACGTTCCCGCTGTCCGACGCCGCCGCGGCGCTCGACGTAGTGATGGGGCGTCGTGCGCTCGGCAAGGTCGTCCTGACGTCCGCCGCCGGATAGCCGCCTTCCACCCTCGAATCGAAAGGAACACCTGGTGGATCTGTCACCGAGTCCCGAAGCCCGCGAGATCATCGAGCGGCTCGAAAAGTTCATGGACGAGTACGTGTATCCCGCCGAGGCGGTGTACGCGAAGCAACTCGAGGCCGACGGGCCGCACAGCCACGTCCTGCCGCCGATCGTCGAGGAACTCAAGACCGAGGCCCGGCGGCAGGGCATGTGGAACCTCTTCCTGCCTGCGCTGTCCGGACTGACGCACCTGGACTATGCGCACATCGCGGAGGTCACCGGCCGGTCGCCGTACATCGCGCCCGAGGCGCTGAACTGTTCCGCGCCCTCGACCGGGAACATGGAGATCCTCCACATGTTCGGCACGGACGAGCAGAAGCAGCGGTGGCTCGAGCCGCTGCTCGACGGCCGGATCCGGTCGGGCTTCTCGATGACCGAACCGGACGTCGCGTCGTCCGACGCCCGGAACATCTCGACGTCGATCGTGCGCGACGGCGACGAGTACGTGGTCAACGGGCGCAAGTGGTGGACGACGGGTGCAGCGGACCCGCGCTGCGAGATCCTCGTGGTGATGGGCAAGACCGATCCGGAGGCCGCGCCGCACCGGCAGCAGTCGATGATCCTCGTCCCGGTCGCGACGCCCGGCGTCGAGATCATCCGCTCGCTGCCGATCTTCGGCTACCACGACCAGCAGGGGCACGCCGAGATCCAGTTCACCGACGTGCGCGTTCCGGTCGGCAACATGCTCGCCGGTGAGGGCGAGGGCTTCGCGATCGCCCAGGCGCGGCTGGGACCCGGCCGCATCCATCACGCGATGCGCTGCATCGGCATGGCGGAGCGGGGCCTCGAGTTGATGGTGCAACGGACCATGGCGCGCAACGCGTTCGGTGGCCCCATTTCCGATCAGGGCGTGGTCCGCACCTGGATCGCTGAGTCCCGCATGGAGATCGAGCAGGCCCGCCTGCTGGTGCTCAAGACGGCCTGGATGATCGACCGGGTGGGGGCGAAGGGCGCGCAGATCGAGATCGCCGCGGTGAAGGTGATCGGCCCGCGGGTCGCCAGGTCGGTGCTGAACCGGGCGATCCAGTGCCACGGCGGCGGCGGCGTCACCGACGACTACCCGATCGCCCGCATGTGGGCGAGCGCGCGCATCCTGGGAATCGCCGACGGTCCCGACGAGGTCCACATCCGCAGCGTCGCGCGTCACGAACTGCGGAAGTACCGGTAACTCCGCGCGACGAGTGACGTCAGGGATCGGCGGGCCGCGGCGGTGAAGCTGCTCAGCCGTACAGCTCGGTGATGCGGTCGGCGAAGTTGTCGACCACCTTCTTGCGCTTGAGCTTCATGCTGGGGGTGATCTCGCCGTTCTCGACGGTGAGTTCGCGCTCGAGGATGGTGAACCGCTTGATCTGCTCCCAGCGGTTGAGGCCGGCGTTGAGCTGGTCCACGTAGGCGCTCATCATCGCGACCGTCGGTCCGGCGGTGGCGATCTCGCGCAGCGGCCGGTCGCCCATGCCGTTCTCGACGGCCCACTCTGAGATCGCCTCGCCGTCG
Organism: Prescottella soli; assembly: GCF_040024445.1. Classification (NCBI taxonomy): domain Bacteria; kingdom Bacillati; phylum Actinomycetota; class Actinomycetes; order Mycobacteriales; family Nocardiaceae; genus Rhodococcus; species Rhodococcus (subgen. Prescottella) soli. The sequence continues at coordinate 2,899,895 of NZ_CP157276.1, read as the reverse complement.
AGGCTGATGAGGGCGACGCAGTAGGACTTGCCCTCGCCGGACACGATGATCTCGCCGACGTACGGGCAGATGCCCTTGAACGTCGCGGCGATCGCCGACGGCGCCACGTACTTGCCGTTGGACGTCTTGAACATGTCCTTCTTGCGGTCGGTGATCCGCAGGAAGCCGTCGGCGTCGATGGTGCCGATGTCGCCGGTGCGGAACCAGCCGTCGGCGTCGAGCGCCTCGGCGGTGGCCTCGGGGTTGTGGTGGTAGCCGCTCATCACGCCGGGACCCTTGATCAGGATCTCGCCGTCACCGGCGATCTTGGCGTCGGTGCCGGGGATGACCCAGCCGACGGTCCCGAAGCGATACGCCGACGGCCGGTTGACGAGCGACGCCGCACTGGTCTCGGACAGCCCGTAGCCCTCGAGGACGACGATACCGACGGCGTCGAACCATTGCGCCACATCACGATCCAACGCGGCGGAGCCGGAGATGAAGAACTTCAGCCGGCCTCCGAAGCGTTCGCGGATGGTCCGGAACACCAGCCGGTCGGCGAGCGCGTGCTGAGCTTTCTGCATGCCCGACAACGGTTTTCCGGACTGCCGGGCCTTCGACGCGGCCAGTCCCACGCCGATCGCCCAGTCGAAGATCCGCTCCTTCACCCCGCCCTCGGCCTTCACGGTGCCGACGATGCGGGCGTACGCCTTCTCGAAGATCCGCGGCGCCGCACCCATGAACGTCGGCTTCACGACGGCGAGGTTGTCGACGATCTTGTCGACGTGTCCGTCGATGGCGGTCGGGAACCCGATCTGCAGCGGCAGTGTCAGCAGCACCTTGCCGAACACGTGCGACAGCGGCAGCCACAGGTATTGCAGGTCGTCTGCGTCGAGGATGCCGACCGCGTCGATCGACGCCGCCTCGTACGTCCACGCCGAGTGCGGCAGCCGCACCCCCTTGGGTCGGCCCGTCGTGCCGGACGTGTAGATCAGCGTCGCGAGGCTGTCCGGGGAGATCCCGGCGATGCGCACGTCGACGGCGTCGGGGCGCTCGGCTTGCAGTCGGTCGCCGAGCCGTTCGAGGTCGTCGAAGCCGATCACCCACTCGTCGTCGGGTGCGGTGCCGTCGATCAGCACCACCCGCTGGACGTCGGGCAGTTCGTCGCGGTGCTCGCGGAGCTTGGCGAGCTGGGCCTCGTCCTCTGCGACGACGATGCGGCTACCCGAGTTCGACACGATGAACGCGACGTCGGACGCGGTCGTCGAGGGGTAGACGGTGGTGGTCGCGGCGCCGGCGCACATCACCGCGAGGTCGGCGAGCGCCCACTCGTAGCGGGTGGCGGAGGCGACCGCGACGCGCTGCTCGGGCTCGACGCCGAGCGCGATCAGGCCCGCCGCCAGCGTGCGGACGCGTCGGCCCACATCGGACCACGTGACGCTGGTCCACACGTCCCCGTTCGGGTACCGGAAGGCCTCGGAATGTGGTGTCGCGGCTACCCGGTCGACGAACAGCTGAGCAACCGACGGCGCCCGCTCCTCGATCTTGGACCAGTCCACGACCTCGTCTGACGCGCGCGAAGCTGTCATGATTCCGAGTCTAGGAACCTCGCCGCAACCCCTGAACGGGAATTCACGGCACGGTTCGGTCTCGAAAGTGTGACGCCAATTCCCGTTCAGGGGATGGTCAGCGGAGGTCGCGCCGTCGCAGCGCGGCGAGCCCGACGGCCAGCAGCGCCGCGGCGATCAGCAGCAGCCACACGATCGGGGCGGCCTGGAACTCGCCGCCGGGCAGCCGCGGCAGGTGCAGGAACGGCACGAGGTCGAGCAGGGGCCGCGGGACGTCGGCGACCATGCCGAACACGTACAGCGCCATCATCGCGCCGAAGACACCCCACGCGGCGGGGGCGAAGCGCGGCAGCAGCCCGAACATCGCGACGGCGATCCCGGTCAGCAGCCACACGCCGGGCAGCTGCACCAGCGCGGCGCCGAGGACGCGCGGCACCTGTCCGCCGACGTCGTCGATCGACGTCCCGTACGCGATCCCGGCCGCGAGGCCCGCGATCGCGAGCGCAACGGCGGGGCCGACGAGCGCGAACACGATGTGGCTCATTGCCCAGCGTGGCCGTCCGATGGAAGCGGCCAGCACCGACTCGGCGCGGCCGGACTCCTCCTCGTCGTGCAGTTGGAGCACCGCGGAGATCGAGTACGCGCCGGCGAGGAGCCCGAAGATGGTGAACGCCAAGGCGATGAACGAGTCCTCGATCGCCTGCGCCCCACCCAGGCGGGCCAGCGCCTGCGTGACGGCCGTGCTGCTTCCCAGCTGATCGCTGACACCGTGTGCGGCGCCACCGATGACGAGCGCGAACACCGCCAGGCCGACCGTCCACGCGATCAGGAGTCCGCGTTGCGAGCGCCACGCCAGTCCGACGGGACCGGACAGCGACGGCGGCGACGTTGCGGGTCCGGGCCGTTCGGCGATGAGTCCGGCGCCGAGGTCCCGGTGCGCGAGCAGCCGGTAGGCGGCGCCGACGAGCGCGACGGTTGTGACGGCAGACAGCAGCAGCACCCACCAGCGTTCGTCGGCGTATGGGCGCAGCTGCTGGGCCCAGCCGATCGGCGACAGCCACGACAGCGTCCCCGATCCGGCGTCGCCCACGGCGCGCAGCAGGAAGGCGATCGCCAGCACCCCGAACGCGATGCCGCGGGCGAGCCGGGCGCCGACGCTCACCTGCGCGGTCGCCGCGGCGACGCCGGCGAACACGGCACCGGCCCCGAACACGGCTGCGCCGAACGCGATTGCGCCGGTCCCGCCGATTCCGATCGAGATCAGCCCGAGGGTGCCGACGACGGCACTGATCGCCGTTCCGAGCGCCGCGACGAGCAGCGCCGCGGTCAGGCCCGCGTACCGCCCGACCGCCGTCGAGTCGAGCAGTTCGGTGCGGCCCGTCTCCTCCTCGGTCCGGGTGTGCCGGATGACCGTGAGGATCACGGCGACCGCGACGAAAGTGAACAGGTAGCCGGCACGCCAGGTCGTCAGCGCCCCCACACTGGAGCCGAAGATCGGCCCCACCAAGGCGATTTCGGACTTCAGAGACGCGGTGGAGGCCGCGAACGCATCGAGCTGACTCTGGGTTGTGTACAGCCCCATGATCGCCTTGCCGTAGACGATCGGCAGCAGACCGACGGTGATCGACCACAGCGGCAGGATCACCCGGTCGCGTCGCAGGGCCAGGTGCATCAGCGCCCCTGTGCCGGTGAAATGCGAGGACGCCGAAGCCGCCGGGCGGACGGCGGTCGGAGCCGCGGTGGTGCTCATACCCGCACCTCCTCGGAGAGTTCGTAGTGCCGCAGGAACAGTTCCTCGAGCGTCGGCGGCGTGCTGACGAGGCTGCGCACGCCCGTGTCGCCGAGCGTGCGGATCAGTGCGCCGAGGCTGTCGGCGTCCACCTGACAGTGCAGCGTGCTGCCGTCGATCCGGATGTCCTCGACACCCGGAATCCGGCTGAGATCGCCTGGGTCGCCGGTGAGTTCGGCCGTGATCGACGTGCGGCTGAGGTGACGCATCGATGCGATCGAACCGCTCTCGACCGCCTTCCCGGCCCGGATGATGGTCACCTTCTCGCACAGCGCCTCGACCTCGGACAGGATGTGGCTCGACAGCAGCACCGTCACGCCGCGGGCGCCGGCCTCGGCGATGCAGTCGCGGAACACCTTCTCCATCAACGGATCCAGGCCCGACGTGGGCTCGTCCAGCAGCAGCAGCCGGGCACGCGACGAGAACGCGGAGATCACCGCGACCTTCTGCCGGTTGCCCTTCGAGTACGAGCGCGCCTTCTTGTGCGGGTCGAGGTCGAATCGTTCGATCAGGTCCGCCCGCCGATCCGGGTCGAGTCCGCCGCGCATCCGGGCGAGCAGATCGATGATCTCCCCGCCGGTCAGCGACGGCCACAGGGTCACGTCGCCCGGCACGTACGCGACGTCGCGGTGCAGGTCGACGGCGTCGCGCCACGCGTCGCGGCCGAACACCGTGGCGGTGCCGCCGTTCGTGCGCAGCAGACCGAGCAGCACCCGGATCGTGGTGGACTTGCCGGCGCCGTTGGGGCCGAGGAATCCGTGGACCTCGCCCTCGCCGACCGTCAGGTCCAGGCCGTCGAGCGCCCGGGTGGACCCGAACGTCTTCTCCAGCTTCTCGACTTCGATGATCGTGGTCATGCTCTCTCCTCGGTGTAGGCGTCGAGCATTGTCGAATCGGTGAACAGGCCCTCGGTGTAGGCCTCGAGGGCGGGGAGCATGATCTCGTCGGTCATCTCCCGGATCACGCGGGCGTAGTCCACCGAGCCGTCGGGTTCGGTGCGCATCTGCAGGAACAGCAGCGTCGAGCCGAGACTGTTCATCGCGAGATACCGGGCGCGCGCGGTGGGGTCGCGGCTGGGCCGCACTCGACCCTCCGCGACGCCGGCCTCGAGGTACTCCTCGACACCGGTAACCGTGTGCTCGAACAGCGATGCTGCGAGCTCACCGCCGGCCTGGAAGGACCGCACGAGGTACGCGACGAGTGGCACGTATCGGTCGATCTCGCTCAGGGAGGCGAGCATCCGGGCCGGTCCCGTCGAGGTGAGCACCTCGCGCTTCTCGGTGAGGATGATCCCGAGGACGTGCTCGTCACACACCGCCCGCAGGCCCTGTTTGGAGCCGAAGTGGTGGTTCACCAGGCCGGGGGAGACCCCGGCCTCGGTGGCGACCGCCCGGACCCCGGCGCCGAAGCCCTGCCGTCCGAACACCCGGATCGCGGCGTCGCGGATCCGGGCCCGGGTATTCAGGTCCCGATCCGCAGGAACGGCCATGGCTGAACACATGTTCAAAGTCTTACTCGCCTGTTCAACGGTCGCAAGGGGCCCCGCGCGGTCCTTATGGAATCTTGACGGGAAACCGGCACAAGGATTTTGGCCCCATCAAACGCTCGACTGTGTTAGCTTGCCGAACGAATGGGCCCGTGATCCGGGTCACTGCACAGTGAGGATGGACCTACGTGACGCTGAACATCGCCGACCTGTACGAAGCCGTCACGGACGCGATTCCCGATCGGGTGCCGGTGGTGTGCGGGGACGAGCGCCGCAGCTACGCCGAGCTGGACCGGCGGGCCAACCGGCTCGCGCACCATCTCGAGTCGGTCGGGGTGCAGCCGGGCGGGCACGTCGCGATCCACATGCGCAACCGCATGGAGTACGTCGAGGCGCTGTTGGCGTGCCTGAAGATCCGCGCCGTTCCCATCAACGTCAACTTCCGCTACACCGACGCCGAGTTGGTCTATCTCTACACGAACTCCGACAGCGTGGTGCTGATCGTCGAGAACGAGTACCTCGAGCCGGCCGGGGCCGCGCTGCCGCAGGCGCCCGGCATCGGGCACGTCGTCGTGGTCGGCGAGCACGAGGGGATGCCCGCCGGCTACGACGGTGTCACCGTCGCCGACTACGAGGAGGCGCTCGCGGCGCAGTCCGACGCCCGGGGCTTCGGGCCGCGCAGCGCGGACGACCACTTCGTGATCTACACCGGCGGCACCACCGGCATGCCCAAGGGCGTCGTGTGGCGCCACGAGGACTTCTACTACGCCGCGCTGTCCGGCGGGAACATCGGTGGTGCGTCCCGGCATTCGGTCGAGGAGGTCGTGGCCGGCGCCGTCGCCAACACCGAACCACAGGTCTACCTGCTGATTCCACCGCTCATGCACGGTGCGGCCATCTACTCGCTGCTCACCGCGTTCTTCATGGGCGCCCCGCGCGTGCTCACCCGCACCTTCGATCCCGTCGAGGTGCTCCGCCTGATCGAGGCCGAGAAGATCGCCGGCATCACCGTGGTCGGGGACGCCATCGCCCGGCCCATCGCCGAGGCGATCCGCGAGCACGGCGCCCGCTTCGACCTGAGCTCGCTGAAGCTGATGGGCTCCGGGGGTGCGCTGTTCTCGCCGAAGCTCAAGGACGAACTGCGCGAGATGGTCCCGGGTCTGGTCATCAAGGACGCCTTCGGGGCGTCGGAGACCGGCAACGACGGCATCGTGGAGTTCGGCGACGACGGCACCAAGCGAATTCGCCACAATCCCAACATGATTCTCGTGGACGAGGCGTTCCGGCCGATCGAGCCGGGCTCCGGCGAGGTGGGCTACCTCGCGCGCACGGGTCATGTCCCGGTCGCGTACTACAACGACGAGGCCAAGACCGCCGCGACGTTCCCCGTGGTCGACGGGGTGCGGATGGCCGTGCTCGGCGACATGGGACGCATGGAGGCGGACGGCACCATCGCGCTCCTCGGTCGCGGTTCGACGTGCATCAACTCCGGTGGCGAGAAGGTGTATCCGGAGGAGGTGGAGCAGGCGCTCAAGACGCATCCGGCGGTGCTCGACGCGCTGGTCGCCGGGGCGCCCGACATCCGGTTCGGCGAGAAGGTCGCCGCGGTGGTCCAGTTGCGGTCCGGCTTCGACGACGCCGACACCGTCGAGATCGCCGAGCACTGCCGCACCCACGTGGCGGGCTACAAGATCCCGCGGTCCGTCGTCGTGGTCCCGGCGATCCGGAGGTCCCCCAGCGGAAAGGCGGACTACCGCTGGGCGAAGGAGGTCGTCTCGGCCGTCTGAGCCGGGATCGGAGGGTTCCTCGAACGAGCGAAATTGTGGACAAGCGTCCAATTGTTTGTTGAAATGAGTCGCTTCGAACGCATCTCGACCGCCGTTTCGGTAGCCCGTGTTTTTCGTACAGCTCACCGGAGGAACCAGTTGCGCAGGACGGCAGCAGCGCTCGGCGTCGGCGCCATCGCGTGCGCGTCGGCGGCCGTTCCCGGATCGCTCGCCGGCGCGGCCTCGGCCGAGGCCAGCGGAACCACCGACGTGACGTTCACCGTCGCCGGAGAGGAAGGTCCACTCGAGTTGACCGTTCCGACATCAGCCCCGGTGGTCTGGGTGAACGGGCAGAACGAGTTCGGCGCCCCGATGGCGGTCTCCGCTGTGCGTGACCGCCGTCGCGGCATCGGACGCTCGGTCACCGTGTCCGCCTCGATCTCGGACTTCACCCATGGCGCCGAGACCATCCCCAGATCCGGCGTGACCTACACGGCAGGCGCCGAGACCATGGGCTTCCGCAGCACTGGGCCGCAGACGTTGGAAACGACCAAGCCTGTGGTCGGGATAGCTAGCAACAGTCGGCCGGACGTGACGTTCCAATGGACGCCGTCGCTCCGCGTCGACGCGTCCGACGGGGTGACGATCGGGGATTACAGTGCGATCCTGACCCATTCAGCCGTTTAGCCGACCGAATCCTCCCCGGTGGCGGCTCGTTCACACGCCCGCCACCAGGCATCCACGAAGGTGTGTTCCATGCGTTCTGTTCTGCGACAGCTGCTCACGCTGCTGGCCCTGGTCGCCTCGATCGGCGCGGCGTCCGTGACGGTGGTCCACGCCGATCCCGTATTCACCACGAGCGGAGGCGGCCTCGTCGGTGTCCGACTCCTGGATCCTTCGCCGGGGGTCGGTTTCGAGTCGCAGAACTACATCTTCGACAATGTTCAGCCCGGCGCCGCGATCAAGCGGCGCGTGGAGGTCTCGAACGACATCGACAAGCCCCGGACCATCGAGGTGTACACCGGTGCGGCGGCGAAGAGGGGCGACCAGTACACGGTCCAGGACCGGGGCACGACCAATCGCCTCACCGGCTGGACGAGTGTGGACAAGCAGACCCTCACGCTCGCACGCGGCGCGACCGCCGTGGTGACAGTGACGATCACCGTCCCCGCGGATGCACCCGTCGGGACCCAGTACGGGGTCGTCTGGGTGCAGGCCGCCGCCGACGGCTCCGGACTGTCGACCGGGTCCCGGGTCGGCGTCCGCGTGTATCCGACGGTGGTTCCCCCGAGCGGACAGACCGCGGACTTCACGATCTCCGGACTCACCGCCGAACGTGATTCCGCCGGCCGGGCCGTGGTGGTCGCCGACGTCCGCAACACCGGCAGCTGGGCGCTGGACCTCGACGGCGAGCTGACTCTCGTCGGTCCGGAGGGACTCACTGTCGGACCGGTGTACCCCGACGCCGCGACCATCGCGCGCGGCGCCACAGGCAAGGTGCGGTTCGTCATTGCCAACAGCGCCGATCTGCCGTCCGGGCCCTGGCAGGCGTCGGTGAAGCTGCGAAGCGGCCCGATCGAGCACGCCCACTCCGGCACGGTCGACTTCCCGGCGGCGGGGACCGGTACCGGCTCCCTCGGTTCCCTGGGCTCCCTCGGCGGCCTCGGCAGTCTCGGATCCTGATCCCTGTGACGGCAGCCACCGACGGGGTAGGTTGTGTGTAACTCGAAATCTACTCACCGGTAGGAGTACAAAAATGCCTGCTCCGTCTGCGGCGACTTTCGCCCGCCTCGCCGACCTCATCGCCATTCCCGACGCGGCGAACCGCCCGACGCGGCCGGTGGTCGAGGCCTTCACCGGACGCGAACTCGCGACCGTCCCGGTCGGCACCGCGGCCGACGCGATCGCGGCGGTCGAGCGGGCCCGCGTGGCGCAGAAGGCATGGGAGCAGCGGTCGCCGGCCGAACGTGCCCAGATCTTCCTGCGCTACCGCGACCTGGTCCTCGAGCACCGCGGCGCGCTGATGGACATGGCGCAGGCCGAGACCGGCAAGTCCCGGGCCTCCGCGCAGGAGGAGGTCCTCGACATCGCGATGACCTCCCGCTACTACGCCCGACTGGCCCCGAAGCTGCTGCGCCCCAAGCGCGTCCAGGGCATGTTGCCCGGGCTGACCAAGACCGTCGTCCGGCACCACGCGAAGGGCGTCGTCGGCGTCATCTCGCCGTGGAACTACCCGATGACGCTCGCGGTGTCCGACGCGATCGCGGCGCTGCTCGCGGGCAACGCCGTGGTGATCAAGCCGGACAGCCAGACCCCGTACTGCGCGCTCGCGTGTGTCGAGCTGCTCTACCAGGCGGGGCTGCCCCGCGATCTGTTCGCGGTGGTTCCCGGGCCCGGTTCGGTGGTCGGCACTGCGCTGGTCGAGCACACCGACTACCTGATGTTCACCGGCTCCACCGCCACCGGCCGGCTGCTGGCCGAGCAGGCCGGCCGTCGCCTGATCGGGTTCTCCGCGGAGTTGGGCGGCAAGAACCCGATGATCGTCGCGTCGGGGGCGAACCTGCGCGAGGTGTCCGACGCCGCCGTGCGCGCGTGCTTCTCGAACTCCGGCCAGCTGTGCATCTCGGTCGAGCGCATCTACGTCGAGGAGGCGATCGCGCCCGAGTTCATCCGGATGTTCGGCGAGCGGGTCCGGAACATCAGCCTGGCGCCCGGCTACGAGTTCGGCGTCGAGATGGGCAGCCTCGTCTCCGAGGCGCAGGTCAAGACCGTCGCCGGACACGTCGACGACGCGATCGCGAAGGGCGCCACCGTCGTCGCGGGCGGCAAGGCGCGCCCCGACCTGGGCCCGCTGTTCTTCGAGCCCACCGTGCTCACCGACGTCACCCCCGAGATGGAGTGCTACGCGAACGAGACCTTCGGCCCGCTCGTGTCGATCTACCCGGTCGCCGACGTCGAGGAGGCGATCGCCCGCGCCAACGACACCGAGTACGGGCTCAACGCGAGCGTGTGGGCCGGCAGCCACGCCGAGGGCGAGGCCATCGCTTCCCGGGTCATGGCCGGCACCGTCAACGTCGACGAGGGCTACGCCCCGACGTGGGGCAGCACCGCGGCCCCGATGGGCGGCATGGGCGTGTCCGGCGTGGGCCGTCGGCACGGCGACGACGGCCTCCTCAAGTACACCGAGGCGCAGACCGTCGCGACCACGCGCGTGCTCAATCTCGGTGGACCGCGGTGGCTTCCGGCCAAGGTGTGGGCCAAGGTGCTGCCGCCGTTCGTCAAGGCGATGAAGTACCTGCCGGGGCGGTGACCCGGCTCGATCCCGAGGAGCGGGCGCCGTACGGCCGTTTGTTAGCTATGCGCACGACATCTCGTGAAGGCGGTTGCACCCGCTAATCTCGTCGCGTGAGCGAAAGCGCGTGGGTGCGAAGGGCGCTGGTCGTCGAGGACCAGCCCCTGATGCGTTCACTGGTGGCCGAGGCGCTCCGGCACGCCGGATTCGAGGTGCACGACCGACCGTCCGCGGCACCCGCGCTCGCCGATTTCGACGAGATCGACCCCGACGTGCTGGTCACCGACATCGATCTCGGCACCCGCCCCAACGGGATGGAGCTGGCGACGATCGTGCACGCGCAGGCGCCGCACTGCGCGGTGGTGTTCCTGACGAACTATCCGCGGGCCGGAATCGCCCCGGGGGAGGGTGTTCCGGCCGGGTCGGTCTTCCTCGACAAGGTGGCGCTCGAGTCCGTCGAGGACCTGGTCGCGGCGGTGGAGTCGGCGCTGGCCGAGAAGCCGGTACCGCCGGGTCCGGCACGCGACGACAGCCCGGACGCGGTCCTCGAGCGGCTCACCCGCACCCAGCTCGACGTGTTGCGCTGCATCGCGCTCGGGTGGTCGAACGCCGAGATCGCCCGCCGCCGCGGGTCGAGCCTGCGCAGCGTCGAGAAGATGGTGACCCGCGTGTTCGACGCGCTGGGGGTCGGTCACAGCCCCGAACTGAACCCGCGGGTCGCGGCGGCGCAGCTGTACGTCCGACGCTTCGGGATGCCGGCGGAGATCGGTTGAGGCGTCCGTTTCCCTGGCTGGCGCGGATCGGCGGCAGCGCCGCCGTCACCCGCTGGTCGTGGATCCTGACCGCCCCGTTCGCGGTCACGGTGATGGGCAGCTACTCCGCGGCCCGCGGGCCGGCGGACTGGCCCACGTACTTCAGCGTGGCGGTGATGGTGCACCTGATCCTCGGCGTCGCCCTGCTGTTCGCCTGGCTCACCGTCCTGCGCCCCAACCGAACTCGCGCACGACCGGCGGTCGCCATCGCCGTCTTCGCCCTGCTCGGCGCGATGCGGCCGTTCCTGCTGGACGCGCTGATCGGGGTCCAGGGAGTGCCGACCGACCCCCGGAGCATGGGTGTACGGCTGATCATCAATGTGACCACCGGGATCGTCGCGCTCTCACTGGTCGCGATCCTCGTCGACTCCGTGCGCGAACACAACGCGGTGATGCGGCGGTTGCGGGCCGCGCGCACTGCGCTCGACACGCAGCGTCGCGTCGACGAGGAGTACCTCGCCGGGCTGGGCCAGCGGTGCGCGGACGACCTGGCCGCCCGGATCGATGCCGCACTCGCGCAGACCGATCGCGCGTCCGTCGACGCCGAGCGCGACGCGCGCCTGCTGCGCGGTATCTCCGAGGACATCGTGCGCCCTATGAGCCACGTGTTGTTCGACGACGCCACCCCGCCACCGGAGCCGGCGTCCCCGCCGCCCACCCTGACCCGACGGGAACGCGTGCGCGGTGTGCTGCAGGCTGTGCGACCGGCACCACTGGTGCTGCCGGTCGTGTTGTACACGGCGGTGATCCTGACGTTCCTGCTGACGAGCTACGGGCTGCGCGAGACCGCCCTGGAGGTGGTGGCGAGCGTGGCGGTGTGCGTGTGCGGGAACTGGGTGGTGCAACGCACCGTGGTCCGCATCCGGAGCGCGCCCCGGCGACTCGTGGTGATGGCGGTCGCGTACAGCGTCATCGCGGGAGTCACCGCGGTGATGTTATGGATCATTATCGGCGGCAACGGATTCCCGCCTGCCTTCGTCGTCCCCGGTGTCGCGTTCTATCCGTTCTCGGCGCTAGCGATGTCTCTGATCGCCGCCGCGAACGAGCAGCGCGGGGTCGAGGAGCGTCAGCTCGCGGACGCACTCGGTGACCGGAGCCGCCTCGCGGCCGAGGTGCACGGGCGGGTGATCGCCGCCCGGCGGCGACTGGCCCACGTGCTGCACTCGTCGGTGCAGGGCGAACTCGTGGCCACGGCCCTCGCGATGCGCGTTGCCCCGGGCGCCGTCGACGGCTCCGTCGGGGAGATCGTCGACCGCCTCCTGCGGGAGGTCGCGCGGGAGGAGCAGCGACCCACGGTGCGGTCCGATGCCCGAGCGCGGATCACCGAGCTGATCGGCATGTGGTCGGCCGCCGTCCCGATCCGGACCGACGTCGACGAGCGGGTGTGGTCGCTGCTGTCGGACAGCCCGGTCCGCCTCGAGCACGCGATCGACGTGCTGTCCGAGGGGTTCACCAATGCGATCCGGCACGGTCGCGGCGGGCCGCTGCACCTGCAGATGGCCGTCGATCCGCGAACCTCCCTGATCTGCATCGGAATCCGGTCACCCGGAGAGGTCGTCCGCGATCGTGGGGACGGGCTGGGGTTGGCGACGCTGTCGAGCCGGGTCGGCTCCGCCGAGCTTGTCGAGGAGCCCGGATCGGTGCTGCTGTCGGTGCGCCTCGACTGATCCCGGACGCCCCCGGGCGTCCGCAGAGAGATGTCGCAATACCCGAACATCGGACCGTTCCGGTGAATCGCGCTCCCTACCGTTGGATCCGGATCAACGAAGGGATGTGACGCCGGTATGGGAAATGCAGTGGCACAGCTGGTTCCGCTGGGAATCGAGATGGTCGTCAGTCCGGTTCCGCTCGCCGCTCTCATCGCGATCCTGCTGTCCGCGCGGGCGAAGACCAACGCCGCGATCTTCACCGCGACGGCCGTCACGGCGTCGGCCGTCGTCATCGGAATCTCGGCGCTCACCGCCGAGGAGGGGGCCGCGCGCGCCGATCACACGGGCCACGCGACACAGATCGTGTTCGCGACGGTCTTCGGGCTGGCGTTCCTGGCGCTGGCCGCCGTCAGCTGGCGCAGCCGCCCGCGGCCGGGCACCGTGGCGGCGGCGCCGTCGTGGATGGCGCAGATCGACACCATGAACGGCGCCAAGGCGATGGTCCTGAGCCTGCTGCTGACCGTGCCCAACGCGAAGAACCTGCCGCTCGAACTGCGGGCCGGGGCGGTGGTCGCGAACGCGCACCTGCCGATCGCCCAGGCGGCGCTGCTGACCGTCGGGGTCGCGGTGCTCGGCGGCGCCGGGCTGATCGTGCTGTCGGTTCTGGCGGCAGTGCCGTCGAAGCGCGTCACCGCCGCCCTGGGCGTGGTCAAGGACGAACTGATCCGACACAACGCCGCCATCATGACCGTCCTGTTCCTGCTGCTGGCAGGTCTTCAGGTCTCGCACGTCGTCACGGCACTCACCGCGTGACATCCAGCGATTCGAAGGAGGAGACACCCATGACTCTCATCGCTCCCGACACCGCCGTGGTCCACACGACCCACGGGCCGGTGCGCGGCACCGTCGACGGACCCGTCCAGGTGTGGAAGGGCATCCGGTACGCCGCCGCGCCGACCGGGACGCTCCGCTTCCGGGCACCGGTGGCGCCCGAGCCGTGGACCGAGGTGTTCGACGCCGACCACTTCGGTTCGGTGGCACCGCAGAGCCCGATGCCGGGGATGCCGCTCGGCGACGTGTGCAAGGACGAGGACTGCCTCTCTCTCAACGTGTGGTCGCCCGGGACCGATGGTGACCGCCGGCCGGTGATGGTGTGGATCCACGGCGGCGCGTACTTCCGCGGCGCGTCGAGCCAGCCGGTGTTCGACGGCCGCGCGCTCGCCGAGAAGGGCGACGTCGTGGTCGTGACGCTGAACTACCGGCTCGGGGTCTTCGGTTTCGGCGACTTCTCGTCGCTGAACACCGGCTCGCACCGCTTCGACACCAACGTCGCGCTGCTCGACATGATCGCCGCGCTGCGCTGGGTGCAGGCGAACATCGCGTCGTTCGGCGGCGACCCGGGCAGCGTGACGGTGTTCGGGGAGTCGGCCGGCGGCGGCGCGGTCACCACCCTGCTGACGATCCCGGCGGCGAAGGGCCTGTTCCACCGCGCGATCGCGGAGAGTTCGCCGGCCACGTCGGTCTACAACCAGGAGCGGGCCGCGCACGTGGCGCAGGTCTTCCTCGACATCCTCGGTGGCGCAGACGATCCCGTCGACCGTCTGCTGACCGCCGGCACCGACGAGTTGCTGGCGGCGTCCGACGAGTTGTTCGCGCGGATCCCCGCCGAGACTCCCGGCACGCTTGCGTTCGGTCCGATCGTGGACGGTGATCTGCTGCCCGACTACCCGGTCAACTCGTTCTGGAACGGCACCGCGGCCCGGATCCCGCTGCTGATCGGCACCAACAAGGACGAGTCGTCGCTGTTCAAACTGATGAAGTCGCCGCTGATGCCGCTCGACCCGGACGTCATCCGGGGCATGTTCGCCGAGATCGCGGCCGAGCACCCGGGCATCGAATTCCCCGACCAGGCCCGCATCGAATCGGCGTACTCGGGCCTGGAGACCAGGAACGACGCGATGGGGCTGACCCGTGACTTCGGGTTCCGCCTGCCGACGCTGTGGATCGTCGATGCGCACAGCCGCCACGCACCGACGTGGCTGTACCGCTTCGACTACGCGACCCCGATGCTCAAGGCTTTGAAGATCGGAGCCACCCACGCGACCGAACTGCCGTACGTGTTCGGCAACATCGCGCACGGGCCCAAGGAGATCACGTACCTGCTCGGTGGCCTGTCGACCGGCCGGAAGGTTTCGGCGCGGATGCAGCAGCGGTGGCTCGAGTTCGCGAAAGGTGGTGTGCCGGTTGGTCTCGACGGGGAGCCGACGTGGGACGCCTACGACCCGATCGGTCGGGCCACCCTCCTGATCGACAAGCAGGACTCGGTGGTTCCGGACCTGGACGGGCCCCTGCGGGCGGCGTGGGGCGAACAGGTGATCGCGTTCACCTGACGGGCCCGCGGGCCTGAGGACGGAAAATTCGTCCGAAAGTTGGAATTGCCCGGATCCCCGGCGGGTTCGGCCGGGGATCGCGGGTTCCCTCTGGTGAAATCGCAGTAGCGTCGCCGGAAGGGGCGCCATACGAGGAAGGCGCAAAACATGAGCGTGGAATCGTCTGACACCGAACCTCACGTGGGGCGCCGGGAGTGGATAGGCCTGGGCGTCCTCGCCGCCGGCCTGTCGTTGATCGTCGTCGACGGGACCATCGTCAACGTCTCGCTGCCGGTGATCATCGACGAGCTGGGCCTCAACCTCACCGACGCCCAGTGGATCAACAGCATCTACTCGGTGGTGTTCGCGGCGCTACTGCTCACTGCCGGCCGGCTCGGCGACCGGCTGGGTCGCCGGATGTTGTTCATCCTCGGTGTGGTCGTGTTCATCGGCGGCAGTCTCATGGCGGCCGCGTCGGAGAGTTCGACGGCACTCATCGTGGCCCGCGTCGTGCAGGGCGTCGGCGGCGCCTTCGTGCTGCCGTGCACCCTCTCGACCGTCAACGCGACCTTCCGCGGCCGCGACCGGGCGATCGCGTTCGGTATATGGGGTGCGGTGATCTCGGGCATGGCCGCCGTCGGACCGCTGCTCGGAGGCTGGCTGACCACATCGTTCACGTGGCCGTGGATCTTCCTCGTCAACGTCCCGATCGGCATCCTCGTCATCATCGGCGCCTTCCTGACCGTCCCCGAGACGCGGGCGAAGATCACGGTGCCCGGACTGGACGTGGTGGGACTGCTGCTCAGTGCAATCGGCTTCGGCGCGTTGATCTTCGCGCTCATCGAGGGCCAGACCATCGGGTGGTGGAAGCCGATCGCCGACCTGAACGTATTCGGCATGACCTGGCCGGTGACCGCCCCGATCTCGGCGACTCCGGTCGTCGCCGCCGTCGGTGTCGTCGCGCTGATCGGGTTCGTGGTGTGGGAGCGGCACCGGGCGAGCATCGGATACTCGGCCATTCTCGACCTGGAGCTGTTCCGGTTCCGCACCTTCAGCTGGGGCAACTGCACCGCGATGGCCGTCGCGATCGGCGAGTTCGGTCTGCTGCTGGTGCTGCCGCTGTTCCTCGTCAACGCGTACGGCCTGAGCACCCTCGGCGCCGGATACGTGCTCGCGGTGATGGCGCTCGGCGCCTTCGCGTCCGGTGCCGCCGCCCGCCATGTCACCGCCCGGTTCGGTGCCCCGCGCACCGTGATGCTCGGCCTCGCGCTCGAGGTGATCGGCGTGCTCGCGTTCGCGCTGTACCTGCGGCCGTCGTCGTCGACGTGGATGCTGGCGCTGCTGCTCGCGATCTACGGCCTCGGCCTGGGACTGGCGTCGGCGCAGCTGACGGGCACCGTCCTGGTCGACATCCCGCCCTCGGAGTCCGGCCAGGGGTCGGCGACCCAGAGCACCGTCCGCCAGCTCGGATCCGCGCTCGGCACCGCGATCCTCGGCACCGTGCTGTCGCTCGGGCTCGCGCACAGCCTCACCGACCGGCTCGAACCCGTCGCGCTGCCGCCGCAGGTGGAGACGCAGCTCGTCGACGGCACCCGCGACTCGGCCGGCGGCACCATCCCCGCGATCCGTGAGCAGGGCGAGCACGGCAAGCTCGGCCCGGCCGGACCCGAGACCGCCGACGCGCTGTCGGAGGGCTTCGCCGACGCCACCCGCTGGTCGCTGTTCGTCGCCGCCGGCTTCCTGTTCGTCGGTCTGGTGTCCGCCACGCAGCTGCAGCCGCGCAGGCGCGAGGAGGAGGCGGCGGCTCCGGCGTAGGCGCGACGGACACCATCAGTGGCGGTCGTGGAGTGCGCTGACCGCGACCGCCACCGCGGGTGTCGGTGTCGGTGTCGGATCGAATACCGCTACCTGCGCATCCCTCCTCGGGTCATGCCCATGCCCAGAAGTCCGGCTCCGAGGACGAGGACCACGGCGCCCACCACCACGTTCGACCAGATCATTCCCGGGCTGGTGCTCACGTTCCTGACCAGCCACGGAGAAACGATCAACCAGGCCCCCAGTAACGGGGCGACGAACGCAATGCCGTGGGTGCGCCCGAACGAGGTGGCGTGACCGACGGCCAGCAGCGCGACCGCAAGGCCGGCGAACAAGTTGCACATCATCAGCGACGTCTGCCCGCTGAACCCGACGATCCACGGCGATGCGGCCGCATAGAGTCCGGCCAGAACCATCAGTCCCTCGGCGAGCTGCGGAACGGGGCTCTCCCCGAATTCGTCGTAGCGGGCGCGAAGTTCGGCGATGTCTGGGTGGGTTTCCATCGACATGGACGGTGTTGTCGACATGACGGATCATCTCCTCGACGTTGTGTCCCAATATCGAGACTAGTCCGCTTTCACAGGCTCACGCGATGGCCGGAACGACCCGACCGGAACAGTGGGAGTGGCGAGAACCGGCGCCCGGTGGAGTCGAATTCCAAGCGGCCGTTCGGTTTTTGGAGGTGAGCTGTCGGTGCACGTAGGTGCGCTCCGGCCGTTCGAGTGCCATCCTGGAAGGGCTCGGACGAACCCCACGCGAGATGGGTGATCCTCCGGCGGCACGGACCGTCGCGAGCGCAAGGAGGTGAGGACATTCATGAGTTCTAGTCACAGTCCTCGCCCCATCGTCACCGAGTTCAGCGCCGCCTGACGCCGCAGCGCACGCGTCGACCTCAGGGAATTCACGTCTGCCCGCAGACAGCTGTGTGTCGTCGTGGCCGGCCGACGGGCGATGGGTGCCGCATGCATCGGCTTTTCGTTGCATCACTGTGCGATCGAATCGGATCTCCCCAGTGGGCAGCCCGAGGGTTGCCCGAGGACAGAAGAAGGAGTTCTCATGTCACGCGATTTTCTCTATGGCGTGCAGTCGCTTCCACGGAGCGAAGTGCCCCGGACATGGTCGAGTCGATCAGGTTCGATTCTCGACCTTCCCGCGCAGATCGACTTCGAAACCGCTAGTCGGACATATGGTCCAGACGATCGGGTTCGGCGGGATGGCCGTCGATCGAGCCTATCGCGAACCGTTCCGGACGAATTGCGAACCGTGCCAGATGAATTCGTATCCGCGACTTCCGCCGTCTCGGCCCGTGCCGCCGTTCCAGGGGTGGGTCGGGTGGTGTCCTCTGCGCTCGAGGGCGTTGCGCTGGCGGTGATGGTCGGAAGCCTCACCGGAACGATCACCGGCGCGGCTGTCGGAGGCTTTCTCGGCGGTGCCGGACCGGCTTTCACCGTTGCTCTCCTGCCCGAAGCCGCCGCGACATGCATCGGCGGCGCCTTGATCGGGGCACCGATCGGAGCGCTCGCCGGGACGGTCGCCGTCGGTGGTGGAGGACTGCTCGTCGCCGCGGCGAAGATCTTGGGCAGTCTCTCCTGGTCATAGGTCCGGCGAAGCGCCCTTGCGCTACCGCCCCGGCTCGGGGCCGCGAGATATCTCAGATTCCGGAGGCGAATCGTCGGTGTCGCGCGGCGTCGGCGCGTTCGGTGCTGATCGCATCGACCAGACGGGTCAAACGTCCGAACGTCGGTCCCATCCGCCGTGGGCGGTGGACGACGGCGTCACAGATGACCAGGCCGGCCTCCTCGGGTGTGAGTGCCGCAGTCTCGAGGTACTGCGCGTTGGGCGTGATCATCGCGGTTCGCACCAGCGGCATGTACACCGACGTGAATGTGATGTTCTCGTCCAGGGTTTCGGCCTGGAACGACGTGCAGACCTCGTCGAGCGCGGCCTTGGAGGCGACGTAGGCGGAGTACCCCGGGCCGCCGAACAGGTTCGCTGCCGACAGCACGTTGATCACCTGGCCGAAGCGGCGCTCACGCATGCCCGGAAGCACGCCCAGCATCAGCCGCACGGCTGCGTGGTAATTGAGCCGCATGGTGCGTTCGAAGTCGTGCGCCCGGTCGTACGACTGGGCGAGGGACCGGCGGATAGACCGTCCGGCGTTGTTGACGAGGATGTCGACGCCGCCGTGTTCGTCGAGGACCCGGCGCACCATCGCATCCGACGCGTCCCCGTCGTTCAGGTCGCACGAGTACGCGAATGCCTGACCGCCGCGGGCCGTCACAGCGTCGACTACGTCCTGCAGCTCCGGTTCGCGGCGGGCGACCAGCAGCACGGTGGCGCCGGCGGCGGCGATTTCGATTGCGGCGGAGCGGCCGATGCCCGACGACGCCCCGGTGATCATGACGCGCCGTCCTGCCACCGCCTCGGTGAGCGTGCGGCGCCGCCGCCGCGGGAACGGGCCTCGCGTGTCGAGCGCATGCTTGGCCTGGAACCACCACCCCGTCGACGTCATGGTGACGGATCCTATGCGACATCAAGCCGCTGATCGGGCGAGTTGTCCGTACCGGTGCGCCGCATGATCCGGGTCGCGGTCGACGGAAAACCGGTGCGGGCAAACAAACATTTTGTCGCTTCACCTCTGGACACTCGACCAACTGTCGAGTATCAATAATCGACCCCGTATCGAATCGGACCGTTCGGTTCGGAGCTCGGGGCTGTCCGCTCGACCCGAACGTCCCTTAAGAGGATTCATGCGCAAAATCACGCTTGCCGCTGCTGGAGTCGTCGCAGCCGCCGGACTGCTGGTTCCGGCAACGGTCGCGAACGCTGCCAACTCGGCCAACACCGACGTCACCTTCGTCATCACCGGTATGGGTGGCAGCCTGTCCCTGATCACCGGCGGTCCGGTCGGCACCATCGTTCCCGGGTCGGGCGGCGCCAGCGGCACGCTCACCACCGTCACGGTGACCGACTCCCGCGACGGCTCCGGACGCGCGTGGACCGCCTCCGCATCGTCGACCGACTTCGTCGGCCCCAACATGACGATCCCGAAGAGCGCGGTCAGCTACAACGCGACGGCCGTCGCCGGCGGGCTGTTGGGTGGCAACCTGGCCTCGACCGGCGCGCAGTCGCTGGACGCCCCCAAGGCGGTGGTCAATCGCACCGGGCTGAACTGGCCGACGGAAATCATCACCTGGACTCCGGCGCTCAAAGTCGACTACCAGGGCGGTGCCCCGATCGGGACCTACGCAGGCACCGTTACCGTCTCGGTCGCCTAGAGCATTCGGCACTCCCCGGCCGGGGCGCGCACCGCGCGCCCCGGCCGGCCCGCTAGAAAGTGATCCATGCGTCCCCTCTCCGCGCTGCGTAGCCTCCTCGCTGTTCTCGCCGCCGTTCTCATGGCGGTCGGGATTCCCGCGTCCGCGTTCGCCGAGCCCGACCAACCGGCGGGCGGTGCGCTCGACGGGTCGATCGGCATCCGTCTCGTCGATGCGCCGGTGGAACTCAAGGACGACCCTCGGGCGCTCCGGTACATCATCGACAACCTGCCCCCCGGAACCACCATCACGCGACATGTGATGGTGTCCAACAACACCGGCGCGCCGGCGAAGATCGACGTGTACGCAGGATCCGCACGGGTCGCCGACGGCTCGTTCGTGCTCGAGGAACCCGGCCAGACGAACCCGCTCACGTCGTGGACCACCGTCGACCGCCCGACACTCGAGCTCGACAACGGTCAGCAGGCCGAGGTGGCTGTGACGATCGCGGTCCCCGAGGACGCACCGGAGGTCGAGCAGTACGCGGTGATCTGGGCGTCGCACAAGACGCCCGCGAGCGACGGCAGCGGCATCACCAACGAGTCCCGCGTCGGCGTCCGCGTCTACCTGTCGGTGGGACCGGGCAACGGTCCGCCCGCCGACTTCACCATCTCCAGCCTCACCCCGCGCCGCGGGCCGGACGGCACCGCATCCGTCGTCGCTTCGGTCACCAACACCGGCGGCCGTGCAGTCGATCTCGCCGGCACCCTGAATCTTTCGGGCGGACCCGGAGGCCTGTCCGCCGGCCCCATCGACGGCGTGGTCGCAACCATCGCGCCAGGCGAGGACGGCGAGGTCGCCATTGCCGTGCCCGACAGCACCGCCCTGCCCGCCGGCCCCTGGAAGGCCGACGTGAAGCTCGGGAGCGGCATCATCAAGCACGACATGTCGGCGACGGTCACGTTCCCGGACAAGGGCGACGGCGAATCCGTCGGGGCGTCCGATTCCACGTCGTGGCCGCTCATCGTCGGGATCGTGGTGGCGGTGCTCGTCGTCGCTGGACTCGGTGCATACCTGGTGATCCGCAAGCGTCGTCCTTCGAGCGCGGAGCAGTAGCCATGTGGCGCAACAGGATGCCCCAGACCCTGCGTCTGTCGGTCGCCACCGCCGGCGTGCTGGTCCTCGTCGGGGCGCCGGTCGCTGCGGCGGCACCGTCGGATGTGACGACGACCGAAGAAGCGAGCACAACGACAGCAGCGCCGACGACCACGACCACCACGGCGCCGACGACGACCCCTCGCCGATACGTCGCCCAGCGTGATTCCTCGAACGACACGCCCTCGGCGACGAGCGTGACCTCGACGACGGCCGCTGCGCCCCCGTCGGCGCAGTCGACCACGCAAACGACGGCGACCACCACGGCGACCACCACGACGTCGGCGCCGTCGGCTCGCGCCGGCGTGTTCGAGACGGCGGCGCAGGGCCGGGCCGGCCTGTCCATCACCGTCGCAGGGGGCTACGGCACCATCGTCCCCGGGGCGGACAGGGCGAGCGGAACCCTGACCCTCATCTCCGTGACCGCCACTGGTGGTCTGGCGGGCTCGCCAGTCGATTGGACCGCCACCGCGTCGTCGACAGACTTCGTCGGCCCCAACGGCACTATCCCGAAGAGCGCCGTCACCTACACCGCGACCGCGATCGCGGGCAATGTGGGCGGTTCGACCTCGACGCCGACGCAGACACTCGAAACCCCGAAGACCGTCGTTGCCCGTACGGGCAGCATCTGGCCGTCCGAGACGATCACGTGGACCCCATCGCTCCGGGTCGACTACCCCGGCGGCGCCCCCGTCGGTACCTACAGGGGCACCATCACCGTCTCGGTCGCCTAGCCGTCGCGGATCAGGCGGTGGTCGCCAGTGCCGCCGCGAGTCCGAATGCGATTGCCATCACCGCCGATTCACCGACCGCGCGTCGCAGCGACGCGTCGGCGCTCATGCGGTGCCCGGCGGCGGGCGCGACCCACGTGCGGCGCAGCCACCACCCCGACGCGAGCAGGACCGCCAGCGCGGTCACCTTGGCGAGCACCACGCGGCCGTACCCGGTGGTGACGAGCGGCCCGAATCCGCCGAGGCGAATAGCGGCGTTGACGACACCGGTCGCCGCGAGCACCCACACGCACCGCCACGCGATCGTCGAGTAGCGCGGCAGCAGCGACGACCACGCCCCGCGGGAGCGGGCGGTGAGCGCCAACGCGACGAGCATTCCGAACCACGTCGCGGCGGCGAGGACGTGTCCGGCGTCGAGCAGGGATCCGAGCGTCTGCTGCGACATGTGGCCGCTGATCGGGCGGGCGATGAGTGCGAGCCCGGACAGCGCCAGCACGGGGGCCGCGGGCCACGGCAGGCTCCTCCGGAAGGCGACCGCGGCGACCACGGTGATCAGTGCGGTGCACACCACGGTCGCGGCGCCGAGTCGGCCCGCGCTGACCAGGCGGACGAAGTCGACGACGGTGCCCGGTGCCACCGTGAACCGAGAGCGACCCTCGGCCTCGGCGGCCTCGAGGACCACCAGCACGATCTCGGCGACCGTCCAGGCGCCCGCCAGCGCGGCGGTCATCTGCCACAGCAGACCGGAGTCGAGGGCGGGTCGGCGCTCGTCGCGTTGGAGCCACTGCCATCCGGCGAGCCCGAACACCGTCGCCCCGAGCCCGACGGCGAGCACCCGGATCACGCTGGTGGGGGAGGGGCCGTCCGGGGTGGCGAGCAGCCACGCGAGCCCGACACCCACCAGCGCGGTGAGAACGGCGGACAGCAGCCACGCCCGGCCGGCAGCGACCGTGCCCGCCGTCCTCATCGCCTCTGTCAGTTCTCGCCGCGCGGCTTGCGCAGCGCGAACCACAGGCCGCCGGCGACCACGACGACGCCGACGCCGACGAACACCCAGATCAGCGTGTTGCCGCTACCGGAGGATCCGTCCGAGCTGTCGGAGGACTGGCCTCCGCTCGCCTTCGGGCCGGGCGTGCCGGTGCCCTCCTGCGTCAGCGCGAACACCTGGGTGCCGCTGACGGGGTGGCCGTCGGCGGACGTGACGCGGAACGCGATCGTGTACTCGCCGACCGGGCCGAGACCCTCGAGGGGCACGCTGACCGAGTCGCCCTGGACCGTCGGGTTGCCCTTCGACCACAGGTTGCCGTCGGGGCCGACGACGGTGAGCGACGCGAACTTCTCCTGCAGCGCCTCGTTGAACCTCAGGCTCACACGCTCGGGTGCGGTCGCGATCTGCGCACCGTTCGCCGGGTCGCTGCCGATGACCGCGGAGTGCGCGGACGCCGTGCCGACGCCGAGCATCGTCGCGAGCATCGCCACGAAGCCGATCGCGATGACGCGGAAGCTGACTACCTTGCGACCGTTCATGCGCGACGGCTCCGGATCATCGCGGTGACGCCCAGCAGGGCGCCCAGCGCGCCCAGCGCCAGGCCGATGCCGCCGAGCCAGCGCGCGGTGGTGTCGGTGGTGTTCGTGGTCTCGGCGGCAGCGGGCATGTTGCCGTGCGCGTCGCCGTCACCGGTGCCGGCCGCGAGGGTCAGCGACGGGGCCGGGCTGTCGGGCTCGCTGCCGTCCGGCAGGGGCTGCTGGTTCCACTGCACGACCTTGCCGTCGCTGTACGTCTGGGTGGCGGGGAACTCCACCTTGTCCTGTTCGGGCAGCGGCCCGGCGGAGAGGACGAACTGCTGGAACTGGCCGGGTCCGACGCTCACGCCGGGGTTCGCGGTCCAGGTCACCGACGTCGCGGTCGCAGACGCCGGATCCTTCTGGACGGTCGACGTCCAACCGGGCATCGGCTCGGTGCGGGCCGACTTGAGGTTCGGCAGCTGCACCGTCACTGCCGTGGTGCCGGCGGTCTCGGACTCGCTGGGGACACGGAACGTGAGGACGGTGTAGCCGCCCTGCTCGGCGCCGGGCGCGGCGACCGAGACGTGTGCGGAGGCCACGCCGGTGGCCAGCAGCAGCGCGCTACCCGCGGCGCCCGCCGTCAGGAGGGCGCGGGAGAGGATTCGCTTCATTTCTTTCGGGTGTCTTTTCTGTGCGGAGTGTCCGGGTTCGCGGGTCAGGCGAACACCGGCGGTCCGCGCCGGGACAGGCCGGCGGCGAGCACAGCGAGACGGGGTGCACGGCGGCTGGGCGGCCGCGGTCGGAGGGGGCGCGCGGATTCGACACCGAGCACGGGTGGCTCCAGGGCGGCGCGCAGGACAGCGGTGATCGGCCCGTACAGCCGCTCCGCGGTGAGGATCAGGGCCGCGCAGACGACGGTGGCTGCCGCGTGCGCGGCGAGCATCGCGAGCGCGGGCACTCCGTGGTGGACGTGGGCGTCGGGCGCGAGCGTCAGCGCGAGGTGGCCGACGCTCTGCCCGGCGGCGAGCGCCACGAGCAGCGCCCACCGGCTGCGGCTGAGGACGGGCACGCCGCCGACGGCCGCGCCGACCCCGGCGCAGGCCGCGAGCAGCAGCGTCAGCGCCGCGGAGTCGGGGAGCCCGCCACCGCCGATGCCGTGCGCGGCGACGGCCAGCGTCGCCGTCGTCGCCCCCACCGCGCCGCCGCGGAGGGCGGCGGTGGGGGCGGGACGACGGACGGACACGGTGATCGAGAAGGGGTCAGCGCACGCCGAGGCGGGCCAGGATGTCGGCCTCGACGCCGTCGAGTTCCGCGGAGATGGCGTGGTGGGCCTGCTTGCGGCGGGCGGCGGGCATCTGCTCGGCCGAGCGGACGGCGGTGCCCAGGTCGCCGAGGCGGGCGCGGATCGCGGACGCGAACTGCTGGGTCTCGGCGTCACCGGGGTGGCGGGTGACGATCTCGTCGACGGACTTCTCGGCGCCGGCGATGCGGGCGGTCAGCTTGGCGCCGTGGCCGGTGTACTCGCCGAGCTGGTCGACGGCGATGCCCATGCGCTGCGCGCGCTGGGTGTCGATCTGGCCGCGCAGCGCGGTCGCGCCGCGGTACGCGATCGGGACGACGACGGGTGCGAGCAGGCGTGCGACGCCGAGGTAGCGGCGCAGCTGGGCGACGCTCAGGCCCTTCTCCGCGGCCTTGACGGCGGCCTTCTCCTGGGCCTTGAACGTGGCGATCTGGGCCTTGTCGACCTTCTTCTGCGCCTTCGCGTCGGACCGGTGCTTCTTGCGGTCGTTCTTGGCGCCGAGCTTGGCCTCGAGCTTGGCCCGGTGCTTGAGCGCCTTCGCTTCGGCCTTGCGCGTGGCACGCCGCTTACGTTTCTTGAACAACCCCACTGGAAAGGCCCCTCCATCTGGTGTTTCGGCGCGGGCGCGAACTGCGTCACAGCCTATCTGTGCTCGTTTTTGATCGCCGCTTTCGGCTTTACCCTAGGCGAGCACATAATCTTCCACATCGTGTGTTCCCCGATCGGCCCGCAGGACGGCGCCGGCACCGCGCAGGCGGCGCCGGCTACACGTGACGCTTCTGTCGCCCCGGCCCCCATCCTGCTCGAGCCCGGCGCGCTGACGCGGTGCCGCCATCGGATCCATCTCGACGCCACTTACCCCGACCAGCTCGTCGGGGTGCCCGAGAACACCGGCGTCAAGCAGCGGCAGGAGGCCGCGGCGGCGCAGCGCGAGGCGGTGCGGATCCGGCTGGCCGACGCCGACCCCGACGCCTGGGTGCGGATCGAACCCGACGGACCGGCCGGTCGCCGCGCCCTGGCGACCCTCGAGGCGTGCAGGAGCGGGGCCGACAAGATCTGGGGTGCGGTGCTGCCGTCCGAGCGCGACACCGGTCGGCGCGGACGCGTCGAGATCCTGCTGCGTGACGCCGACCGCGGCGGCTACATCCCCGTCATCGTCGTCAACCACAAGGTCACCGACCCGGGCAGCGGGGCGACCACGTCGGGACTGTTCGAGTGGGCGCCGGCCGTCGACGAGACCCGCAAGGTCCGCGCGCAGCTGCGCGACCAGATGCGGCTGGCGCACGTGTACCGGATGCTCGAGCGGCACGGGCTGGCGAGCCCGTCGCTGCTGGGCGGCGCCATCGGCTACGGCGCCGACTGCGTCCTCGTGCACGACCTGTCCACCGTGTTGGACGACTACGACCAGCGCTTCGCCGACCGGATCGCCGTCGCCCGCGGCGAGGTGCCGACGGTGCCGTCGCAGATCGGCGAGTGCCGCTCCTGCCCGTGGTGGTCGGGCTGCCGGGCGAAGCTCGAGGAGACCCACGACGTGTCGCTGGTGGCGTCCGGATCCCGCGCCGAGGTGCTGCGCGAGCGGGGCGTGCGCACCATCGAGCAGCTCGCGGCGTGGGAGGGCGACGCCCCGGAGGAGTGGCCGCACAACTCGTTCCACGACACCGTCGTCACCGCGAAGGCGTGGCTGGCCGGGGCGCCGCTGGTGCGACGCAACGAGACCGTCACGGTGACCCGGGCCGACGTCGAGGTGGACGTCGACATGGAGAGCTATCAGGAGCACGGCGCCTACCTGTGGGGCACGCTGCTCAACGTCGCGGGCACGTCGGTGTACCGGCCGTTCGTGAGCTGGGACCCGGTGCCCACCGTCGACGAGGCGCGCTCGTTCGCCGAGTTCTGGACGTGGCTCATGGCCGAACGAGCCGGTGCCGCCGCTGTCGGGAAAACCTTTGCCGCGTACTGCTATTCGCGGTCGGCCGAGGACAAGTGGCTGCTGGACTCGGCGCGCCGGTTCGCCGGTGTGGAGGGCATCCCCACCGTCGCCGAGATCCGCGAGTTCATCGACAGCCCGCAGTGGGTGGACATCTACCAGGCCGTCGGGGAGAACTTCGTGTGCCCGAACGGCAAGGGGCTCAAGAAGATCGCGCCCGTCGCGGGCTTCCACTGGCGTGACGCCGAGGCGAGCGGCGAGGCGTCGATGAGCTGGTACCGCGAGGCCGTCGGGTACGACGGAGAACCCGATCTCACCCAGCGTCAGCGGCTGCTCGAGTACAACGAGGACGACGTCATCGCCACCAAGGTGCTGCGCGAGTGGATGAGCGAGCGTGCGGTCGAAGAGATTCCGCACGAGTCGGACCTCTGAGTTTCATATCGGACATTACGCGCAATTTGTACTAAAAACCGACTGATTGTTACGGTTGATGCTCCGATGATGTCTACTCCTGAGCGGAGGTGAACACGCATGCTTCTCGGTTCTCTCGGACTGACCCTGGCCAGCCTGGTCGGCGGTCTCCTGGGCGGCCTCGGCAGCCTCCTGGGCATCTGAGTCGTCGTAGCAGCGCGCGCACCCCGGCCGTCGGTCGGGGTGCGTTGCTTTTCTCGAAAGATCCTCATGCCCAGACGCGTTCGCTCGTTTTGCGCACTTGTCGCGAGTTTCGTGCCCCCGGCCCCGCGCTTTGCGCGCTTATCGCGGGGGTTGGGGCCTGGGTTGCGCGTTTTGCGCTCTTGTCGCGCAGACGACGAACGCCCCGGCTCGGATGAGCCGGGGCGCCGTCGAGAGCGGGGACTACCGCGGCGCCATGCGCAGCGCACCGTCCATGCGGATGGTCTCGCCGTTGAGGTAGTCGTGCTCGACGAGGAACTGCGCCAGCTGGGCGTACTCGTCGGGCTTGCCGAGGCGCGACGGGAACGGGATGCCGGCCTCGAGGTTCTTGCGGTACTCGTCGGTGACGCCGGCGAGCATCGGGGTGTCGATGGTGCCGGGGGCGATGGTGTTGACGCGGATGCCGACCTGCGCGAGGTCGCGCGCCGCGGTGATCGTCATGGCGTGCACGCCGCCCTTGGACGCGGTGTACGCGATCTGGCCGATCTGCCCCTCGAACGCTGCGACCGACGCGGTGTTGATGACGATGCCGCGCTGGCCGGAGTCGTCGACCGTGGGCAGGTGCTGCATCGCGTTGGCGGCCAGGCGCATCACATTGAACGTGCCGAGCAGGTTGACGGTGATGACCGTGCGGAACAGCTCCAGGTCGTGCGGGCCGTTCTTCGACAGGATGCGGCCCGCCCAGCCGACACCGGCGCAGTTGACGACGGTGCGCAGCGGAACGCCCGACTCGCCGATCTTGTCGATAGCGGCCTGCACGTCGGCCTCGCTCGTGACGTCGGTGGGGATGAACGTGACGCCGGCCGGCACGTTGTCGCCGGCGCGCTCGATGGACTGGGCCAGGTCCAGGCCGAACACGGTGGCACCCGCGTCGGCGAAGCGCTTCGCGGTGGCGGCACCGAGCCCGGAGGCTGCGCCGGTGATCAGTGCCGCGGTTCCCTGGATTTCCACTGCTTTTCCCCTTCGGTCCGGGTCGACCACTTCGGTCGGCCGTGGTGAACTGCACCATAACGCGGCGACGGGCCGCGGCGCTGGCCGGTGATCACACCGGCCCACCCGACGCCGCGGCGAGATCGTGCCGGCGCGCCCACGCGGCGACGTCGCCCTGCTCGAGCGCCACGGCCAGCAGGTCCGGGAACCGGTCCGGGGTGCACGCGAAGGCCGGAACACCCAGTGCGGCAAGCGCTGCCGCGTTGTCCCGGTCGTATGCGGGCGCACCGTCGTCGGACAGCGCCAGCAGCACCACCACCTGGACGCCGGCGTCGCGCATCGCGGCCACCCGGGTCAGCATCTCGGCGCGGATCCCGCCCTCGTACAGGTCGGAGATCAGCACGAACAGCGATTCGGTGGGGCGGGTGAGCAGCGACTGGCTGTAGGCGATGGCGCGGTTGATGTCGGTGCCGCCGCCCAACTGGGTGCCGAACAGCACGTCCACCGGATCGGACAGCTTCTCGGTCAGGTCCACGACCGCCGTGTCGAACACCACCAGCGACGTGCGCAGCGCCCGCATCGACGCCAGCACCGCGCCGAACACCGACGCGTACACCACGCTCGACGCCATCGACCCGGACTGGTCGATCGCGAGGACCACGTCGCGCTGCACGGCCTGGGATCGGCGGCCGTAGCCGATCAGTCGCTCCGGCACCACCGTCCGGTACTCCGGCAGGTAGTGCTGCAGGTTCGCCCGGATCGTGCGGTGGAAGTCGAGGTCGCGCAGCTTGGGGTTGGTGGTGCGGGCGGCCCGGTTCAGGGCCCCGGTGACCGCGGTGCGGGTGGCCCGGGCCAGGCGTTCCTCGATCTCGCGGACCACCCGCTCCACCACGATCCGCGCGGTCGCCTTGGTGGTTTCCGGCATCACCCGGTTCAGGCTCAGCAGCGTGCCCACCAGGTGGACGTCCGGTTCGACGGCTTCGAGCATCTCCGGTTCGAGGAGCAGCTGGGTCAGCCCGAGCCGTTCCATCGCGTCGCGCTGCATCACCTGCACCACCGAGGTGGGGAAGTAGGTGCGGATGTCGCCGAGCCAGCGCGCCACGCGCGGCGCGGACCCGCCGAGACCGGCGCTGCGCCGCGAGTTTCCGTCGGCGGGGCCGGCGTTGTCGTACAGCGCGGACAGGGCGGCGTCCATCGCGGAGTCCGACGCCGACGCCAGGCCGCCGGTGGACTCCTCGGCGACGTCGCCGAGCAGCAGCCGCCAGCGGCGCATCCGTTCGTCGTCGATCGGTGTGCTCATGCCGAAATCCCCAGGATCAGGGCGGTGGCCGTGAGGGCGCGACCGCCGCGGTCGGTGTCGAGGGCGACGTCGGCGGCGGTGGCCCGCTGCCCGTCGCGCAGGATCTCGCCGAGCGTGCGCCGTTCCGCGGGGCCGAACCCGCCGAAGGTGCGGCGCAGCGCCGGCAGCGCGTCGAGGAACTCGTCGGCGTGCAGCCCGGACACCCAGGTGTCGATCAGCGCGAGCAGGTCCCGGTCGTGGACCAGCAGCAGTCCGCTGCCGCCGGCGAACCCGTCGATCCACCGGGCCTTCGCCGCGGCCGAGACACCGGCCGACAGCGCGCGGCCGACCCGGGCGGTGGTGTCGGCGGTGTCGAGGCGGCCGACGTCGCGCAGCAGGCGCACGGTGCGGCCGGTGAGCAGTCCGTCGACGTCGTCGCGTCCGGCCAGCGTCGTCAGGGTGTCGAGCCACCGGTCGGTCGACGCCGGGTCGTCGCGCAGGGTCAGCGCGGCGTGGACGTCGTCGAGCGCGCCGCGCAGCGCGTCCGCGGCGTCGGCGTCGAGGCCGGTGACCGCGGCGGGCAGGCCTGCACAGATGCGCACCAGCAGGGCGTCGACGACCCGGTCGAGGGCGGACAGGTCGGTGCCGCGCACGTCCCCGTACCGGTGGGTGCGTACCAGCGCCGGCAGCGCCGCCATCAGGTGTGCGACGTCGTGGTCGAGCGCGGCGGCCGTGTCGACCGCACCGAGCAGGTCAGCGACGGTGTCGCGCAGGTCGGCGAGCAGGGCCTGCTCGAGCAGGCCGGTCACCTCGGCCAGCGTCACGTCGGGCCGGGCGGCCCGGTCGCGCACGACGGCCTCGGCGGCGGTGGCGACGGTGGTGCCCCAGCGGGCCGCCTCCACCACCGCGACCGCGAGTTCGGGCCGCCAGCGCAGCTTCCACGTCTCCCGGAACGTGCCGGTCGAGCGCACCGTGGACTGGGTGGGCACCGCCCAGTCCACGTCGAGCAACCGCAGCCGGTGCAGCAGCTGCGACCGTTGCCGGTCGAGATCGGTGCGCAGATCCAGGTTCTGTTCCTTCTCGGACGGGGAACGCTTGAGCCGCAACGACTTCGACCGCGCCTGCAGATCGGCCTCGAGCGGCACGGTCGGGGTCGAGTCGGGGACCTCGCCGAGGGACTCGCCGACGACCAGGCGCCGCGTCACCAGGTCGAGCAGCAGTTCGTCGCCGTCGCACAGCACCGCGCGGGTGGCCTCGGTGACCTCCGCGAGACCCGGCAGTGGCCGATCCCGAAGCGCCGCAAGGGTGTCCGCGAGCCGGGTCGCCTCGATGACGTGTGCACTCGACACCGGCAGGTCCTCGGCCCGCAGCACCCGCGCCACCCGGGTCAGCCACCGCGCGACGGTGTCGTCGGGGGCGGTGAACAGGTGCTCGTACCAGCCGGGGGAGACGATGCCGGCGCCGTAACCGGACGCGACGGACAGCCTGGAGTGGGTCCACGGCACCCAGGTGAGCGAGGCCTTGACCTTGGGGAGTCCGCGCAGCAGTCGGGCGTCCGGCGCGGCCGGTCCGAGGCGTCCGGCCAGGGCGGGTGCGTGCATCGCCCCGCACACCACCGCGATTCGCAGCGCCCCCGCCTTGATCGTCGCGCGCAGCACCTGCCGCATGTGGGCCTCGCGCCGCGCGGTGTGGTCGTCGAGGTCGACGCCCTCGCGCAGCGCCGCCATCGCCTCGGTGATCGCGTCGAAGGCCGTGACCGGATCGTCTTCGTCACCGGGGTTCCGGGATTCGACGACGGTGTCCCACCACTGTTCGAAGTCCTCGTAGCCGGCCGCCGCCGCCAGCGCGGTCAGCGGATCCGGGCGGGCGGACGCGTCGGCGTCACGGTTCGCGGCGAGCGCCAGCGTCGCCGGCAGGTCGCAAAACCGCACGTCGGCGTCGTGGAACACCGCCCAGCGCAGCGCCTGCCACTCCGGCGAGAACACCGCCAGCGGCCAGAATGCCGCGCGCGCAGGATCGTTCGCGGCGTACCCGAGCAGTGCCACCGGTGGCCGCAGCTGGTCGTCCGCGGCGAGCGGGACGAGGGCGTCGGCGTCGGCCGGACCCTCGATGAGCACCGTGTCCGGTTCGAACGCGTCGAGCGCGCGCAGCAGCGCCCGGGTGGAACCGGGGCCGTGGTGCCGGATGCCGAACACCCGCACCTGCGCGCCGGTGGGGGAGTTGGTCACCCGGCCACCTCGCGGCACGCCCGGTAGAAGTCGTCCCACTCGGTGCGGTGGCGCACCACGGCCTCGAGGTACTCGGTCCACACCACCCGGTCGGCCACCGGGTCCTTGAGGACCGAGCCGAGGATGCCGGCGGCGACGTCCGCCGAGCGCAGGGTGCCGTCGCCGAAGTGGGCGGCCAGGGCGAGACCGTTGGTCACCACCGAGATCGCCTCGGCGGTCGACAGCGTGCCTGACGGGGACTTGACCTTGGTGCGGCCGTCGACGGTGACCCCGTCGCGCAGCTCCCGGAACACCGTGACGACGCGGCGGATCTCCTCCGCGGCAGCGGGCACCGGCGGCAGTTCCAGTGCGGCGCCGAGCTGTTCGACGCGGCGGACCACGATCGCGACCTCGTCGTCGGCGCTGGCCGGCAGCGGCAGCACGACGGTGTTGAAGCGGCGGCGCAGCGCCGACGACAGGTCGTTGACGCCGCGGTCGCGGTCGTTGGCGGTGGCGATGACGTTGAAGCCCTTCGCCGCCTGCATCTCGGTGCCGAGTTCGGGCACGGGCAGGGTCTTCTCCGACAGGATGGTGATGAGCGCGTCCTGCACGTCGGCCGGGATGCGGGTCAGTTCCTCGATCCGGGCGATGGCGCCGTCGCGCATCGCGGTCATCACCGGCGACGCCACCACCGCGGCGGGAGTCGGGCCCTCGGCGAGCAGTCGCGCGTAGTTCCAGCCGTAGCGCACCGCCTCCTCCGCGGTGCCGGCGGTGCCCTGCACCAGCCGCGTCGACTCGCCGGAGATCGCCGCCGCCAGGTGCTCGGACACCCACGTCTTCGCGGTACCGGGCACGCCGAGCAGCAGCAGCGCGCGGTCGGTGGCCAGCGTCGCGACGGCCACCTCCATCAGGCGCCGCGGGCCGATGTACTTGGGGGTGATGGCGGTGCCGTCCGGCAGCGTGCCGCCGAGCAGGTACGTCACCACGGCCTGCGGCGACAGCCGCCACGACGGCGGCCGCGGACGGTCGTCGGCCGCGGCCAGCGCCGCGAGTTCGTGCGCGTACTGCTGCTCGGCGTGGGGACGCAGCAGGGCCGGCTCGGCGGTCAGGGTGTCGGTCACGTCAGCTCCTGGTGAAGGTGTCGGCGGTGGGTGAGGATGTCGGCGGCGGCCGCGAACAGCGCCAGTCGGTCGAGGTCGCCGGTGCGGGTCGCGGCGTCCGAGAGCACCGACTCGAGGTCGAACGGGGCGCGGTGGGCGAGCAGGTCGACGGTGGGCCGCAGCGCCGCGGTCCGCAGGCGGGACGCGTACACCCCGGCCATGACCGCGGCGGCCACGTCGTGCGGCCACGGCGCCGCCAGCGCCGCGAGCAGGTTCGGGTCCGGCAGCGCGCCGTCGCGGGTGGCCCGCAGGCGCGCGATCAGGATGTCGCGCGGCAGGTGGGCCGCGACCTGCGCGTCGACGGTGCTGTCGCGGCGCAGCAGCGCCACGGCCCAGTCGGCGTCGCCCTGGTCGGCGACCGCCGCGGACCAGGCGGCCTCCAGCGCCGACGTGAACGGCTCGGCGACCGTCACGTGCGGCAGATTCTCCGGGGTGACGCCGATCTCGGTCCACACCGCGAGCGGTGCGGCCTGCACGACCAGGGACAGCCGGACGTCCGGGCGCGGCGCGCTGCGGTCGTCGAGGCCGTCCCGCAGCGCGGCGTCGTCGAGCCGTTCGGGCAGTGCCACGGTGACGACGCCGTCGGCGACGCGGGTCCACTCCCGCAGCCGCTGCGCCATGCGCTGCCGGTACGCGGCGCCCGGCAGGCGTCGCAGCACTCCCGCCGCGGCCTGCCGCACGCGCAGGCTGCGGTCGTCGAGGGCCTGCTCGAGCAGCGGCTCGTCGCCCACGCCGAGGCCGGTCGCGAGTTCGGTGACGAGGGCGGACCGCTGCTCGGCGTTCTCGGACCGCCAGGCGGCCGAGAGCAGGGCGGTCGCGGCGGCGGCGTCGGTGCACCGCAGCGCCGCGAACCAGCGCCGCCGCACGGCGGGGGCGCCGTGCCGCCAGTCCTCGTCGTCG
This sequence comes from Prescottella soli, assembly GCF_040024445.1. Taxonomy (NCBI): domain Bacteria; kingdom Bacillati; phylum Actinomycetota; class Actinomycetes; order Mycobacteriales; family Nocardiaceae; genus Rhodococcus; species Rhodococcus (subgen. Prescottella) soli. The sequence goes on along the minus strand of NZ_CP157276.1, from coordinate 2,866,349 downwards.
TCCGGGTCCGGGGCGCGCAGCGGCGCCCAGTCGGGGTTGCGCGCGGCGAGCCACTGGCCACGCGGCCCCGCGAGCGCGACCAGTCCGTCCCGGTACTGGGCGAGCCGCACGGCGGCGCCGAGCAGGTCGACGACCAGGTCCGGTGGGGGCCGGAAACCCGCTGCGGCATCGAACCATTCGGGCAGCAGCGGGGAGTCGACCACGAGCAGGGACCGCAGCCGCGTCGCCGCAGCCTCCGGCAGCAGCGGCCGCGGATCGTCGAGGGCGGGCGCCGGCACCGACGCCGCGGTGGGCGCGCTCGCCCCGGCGAGGAACGCGGACTCCAGCGCCGCCGCCGCGAGCAACGTCGCAGCGGGGTCGCCGCCGTCGAGGGCGGACGCCGCGTCCGCGGTGTGCAGACCGTCGAGCGACACCGTCGAACGGGCGGTGCCGAGAAGTGCTGTCGCGGTGAGAGATTCCGGGTAAGGGCGGATCATGCGGCGATCACCGCGCCGGCGTCGAACACGGAGGCGGGCAGCAGAGCGGTGCCGTCCCAGTCGCCGCACACGGTGACCGGATGGCCGCCGGAGACGGCGAGCAGCTGCCAGCGCGACGTGTCGTCGCCGCCGACGGGCAGGGCCCGGCCGGTGCGGTCGACGACCTGCCACGTCCCCGCGGTGACGGTGGGGGTGACGTCGGCGAGGAGCATCGGCCACGAGCGGACCCACGGGTCGGCGGCGAGCGCGGCGGCGTAGCCGGCGAGGGCGGCGGCCGGGTCGGTGGCGTCGGGCAGGGTGGTGAACGGTTCCGGTGCCGCGTGCTGGGTGCCCAGCTGCGCCCGGAGCGGAGCGGCGCCGGGATAGAAGTGCAGATCGGCGTCGACCAGCGTTCCCGGAATCGGTGCGGCCGTGGTGAATTGGGCGCTGCCGTGCGCGAAGTCGAGGAGCAGCGCCCAGCGGCCGGAGTCGCGCCCGCGCAGCCACACCCGACGGGTGACCAGGCGGCCCTCGTCGGCAGTGCGGACCGCCAGCACCTGCCAGCGGTCGCGGACGGCGGGTTCGGCGCGCACCTCGTCGGCGCGGACGGGGACCCCGAGGTGCGTCTGCACCGACCGGTTCAGCGGCTCCGGCAGCCGGTCACGGTCGCGGAACGCGCGGATCAGCAGGTGCAGGCGCGCGTACTCGGAGAGCAGCGGAGCCGGCCAGTCCGGGTCGGTGGCGACGAGGGACGGCAGCGAGCGCAGGGTCGAGGCGACGCCCGGTGCCTGCGCGTCGACCATGCGGGCGGCGATGGCGTCGTAGGCGGCGGCATCGTGGGGGACGGAGCCGAGGCCGGCGACGATACGGTCGGTGAGCCAACGCTCCAGCTCGTCGAGACCGGCGGCGATCCGCTCGGTGCGGCGCTCGGCGGTGGCCGGGTCGGGCGCCGTCTTGGCGGGTGTCGCGGGCGTGGCGGCGGCGCGGGCCGCCCGGGTGGCGAGCCAGTCCGTGACGAACTCGGGGGCCTCGGCGACGGGCACGGCGCCGTCGGCCCAGCGCAGCAGCAGGCCGACGGCGTGCTTGCACGGGAACTTCCGACTCGGGCACGAGCAGCGGTACGCCGGGCCGGTCAGGTCGACGGCCGCCCGGTACGGGTTTTTGCCGCTGCCGCCGCACGAGCCCCACAGAGCGGTGTCGGTGCGGCCGGTGTCCGCCCACTTCGACGCCAGACCATGGGCAGCCGTCAGCGACGCGGAGTCGGGGGCGGCGGCCGCGACCTGCGCGGGGGACCAGGGTTCTGTCACGTCGGAAAAACGTACGGCAGATCCCCGACAAGTCGCCAAGCGTGCACGTCGATCGTGGGGACCGTCACGGCCGGCGCTACCGTGGTCGGCGGCGACGCCGGGCAGCTCCCGTGTGACACCTGGCCCGGGCCGCGATAGTCGCTCGCGATGGTCACTTGTGCGTGCGTCGGGACGAGCGGGCCGCCTTCTTGGCGGCGCTCTTGATGCTCGCCAGTTCGTCGCGGGCGAATCCGAGGTGATGCGCCGCGCGCATCCAGCTGTAAAGGTCCGATGCTGCGCGATGCCGGCCGAGCTGGGTGTAGCAGGCTGCCAGGTCGAACGCGGACCTGCGGGCTCGCTCGGCGATCGCGGCGTCCGGGGACATACCCGCGATGTCCAGGATCATTCGATGGGCGGCCGCCGTTTCGTGGATGCGGCCGAGTCCCGTCAGAAGTAGTGCCTTGTTGCGGAGGCATTTGATCCGGCGGAGCCGGCGCTCGGGCGAGTCGACGGACAGGTCGTGGATGCGGAGAGCGTGGTCATAGGCGGTGAGCGCGGCGACGGGGTCGCCCAGATCGTCGATCAGAACGGCGCGGTTGTAGGCGGCTACCTCGCGGGCGGTCACGATGTCGCCGTCGGACGATCCGTCGGAAAGTCGTTCGAGCGCCTCATAGGCCTCGATTGCCGCACGCTGCTCGCCGAGCCGGCCGAGCGCGATGCCGAGCCGCAGGTGACCGCGCGCCTGAACTCGGCGTGCTCGGGTGTCGAGATCGGGGCGACGCAGGGCGGCGCGGCGGGCGACGTCGACCAGCTCCTCCCACCGCCCAGCCTCGAGAAGGAGACCTCCGAGCACGTCCAGTGCCGCAAGCCCCAGCATGACGACGTTCGGATCCGGATCGGCGCCCGTCTCGGCCGCGATCGCCGAGAGGAGTGCTTCGGCGTCTGCGTGTCGCCCCTCGTCGATCGCGCTGTCGGCCCGGTACAGCCGTTCGCGCAGCTCGCGGTAGCGGGCTTCACCCGCCGAGGCAGGCACGCCGTCGGTGGGCGAGGAGATCGCGAGAATCCGTTGATTCTCGACCGCGAGCGCCACGGTGTCGCGGATGTCCGGGTCGTCACTGTCCCCGTGGGTCGTCTCCAGGCCCCGCAGCAGGGTGTCCGCCACCTGGCGTTCGCCTCGCTCCGCGGCGCGGGTCGCCTGCACGAGGCGCCGTCGGGCATCCAGGCGGCAGATGCGCACGTCCGAGTCGTCGACGAACAGGTCTGCGAAGCGCCGCAGGGCACCGTCGATCTCGGCGGGCTCGAGACCGGGCGACTGCCACACGGAGAAGAGTGCGTTCGCGGCCCACATGCGCGCGTCGGCATCGGTGTCCGAGGCGGCGCGATCGACCGTCTCGTTGATGACGCGGCGCGACTCGACGAGGTTGCCTGCCTCCCGCAGGAGACGTCCCTGCCAGTACATCGCCTGGACGATCGCGGCCCCGACACCGGGCACATCGGTAGCGGCTGCGAAGCGGGACGGCACCAGCGCCAGCGTCGCGAGGGCGTCGTCGCGCCGCCCGATGTCGGTGAGCCGAAGTGCCCGATCGACCATCGCCAGTGCAAGCGGCACAACGAGACTCGCGTCGTGCTCGTGCCCGGCGAACCGCACGTCGAGCCGCTCGTAGAGCCGCACGGCACCCTCAGGGTTCCCGAGCCGCGAGGTCACCTCGGCGAGGCGGGACGCCACGCGAACCCGGGCTGCCGCCGTGGCCGCGCTGGTGTCGGCGGCGAAAGCGTGGTCGGTGTGGGCCAGGACCTGGTGATCGGCCGGTGTCTCCGCGCCATGTTCACCAACCCGTCCGAACACCCACCACAGGATCGCCTCACGCGCAGGCTCGGACGGGCAGGTGGCATAACGGTCCACGAGTGCCGTGGTGTGAGCGACGGCGGCGAGTTCGCGATCGGCGTCGGGTAGGCGATCCAGCACCCGGTCGAGATATCGGGCCTGTTCGGTGACCGTGTCGAAGTCGGGTTCGATCGGCAGGCTCAGTGCGCGCAGTCCGTGAGCAATCGCCGTCGTCGCCGGTACACCGCGGCCGATCTCGTCATCGACGAGACGGAGGGACGCGGCATGCAGGATCGCGCGCGCCGAGGGAAGCGACTCGGCCTCTGCGACGACGCGGTGCATCAGCGCGATCGCGGACTCCGGGTCGTCCCCGCTGTCGTAGCGGATCTCCGCCGCCCGATGGAGCGCCGCGACGCGCAGAAGGCTCAACCGCTCGTCGGATTCCGAGGTGAGGGTGAGTGCCAGAGTCTCGAGTCCGACCGCCACCCGACCGCGATCCTGGCTCAGGTGCCCTCGCAGGATTTCGGCGGTATACATGGCCTCCGCCCGTGCCTGCCGCACGCCGAGCGGTTGATCGTTCCCGCCATGACGCTCCGCGAAGGACTCCGCCGCTCGTAACACGTCGACCAGCACGATCGCGTCTTCGGGCTCGTGCTGGTGAACCCACTCGATGGCCTCGAGTTCGGCCAGCGCGCGCGCCTCCCGGACGGCGTCGGCGTCGAAGCCGCCCGTCAGTTCGGCCATCCTGGCGATACGTCGCTCCACCGCATCGCGAGGTTCGAACGGAACCTCCAACCGGACGAGCATCCCGGTCGCCTGGGCTACGGCGATCGCTTCCCCGTCATCGGCGGCATGCCGGTGCGCGTTCAGCGTCAGGGCCAGGATTCGGTGCGCATGCTCCTGATCACCTGCAGCCAGCATCTCGCGGGCACGGCGCACGGCGTCACGAACCATCTTCGGTCCTTTCCGTGCGTCACCGACCGCGGCGAGTTCGCGGTCGACGAGCGTCACATGAATCGAGAACTGGCACCGGAGCATGCCGATGAGAATCTATCGGCCCGAATGCGCTCAGGTGCGCGGTATGTCGCGTGCAGTACGGGCGAGAGGGCGAGCGAGGAGACGATCACCGGGCTCCGTCCCGGTCGGGACGATTTCCTGTTCGTCGAGGACGGGTGCACGATCGTGCGGTGAACATCGCGATCAAGCCGTCCGCCAGCGCGGAGAACTTCCGCCTTCTGCAGAACGACCCGTTCTTCGAGGTCGTCGTCGATCTGGTCGCCGGCTACCTCGCGTCGGCGTTCGAGGACCCGGCCTCGGGCGAGGTGGACCAGTGGACCCTCTCTTGCCTCCCGGAGACGGGCAAGACCGCCGAGCGCGAACGTCTGTTCACGCTCAGTATCGGCCCGATGGAAGTGCTCTACGTGGAGCGGTACATGGAGAACGGGGAGACCGTCGACTTCCGCACCGTGCTGTACACCTCGCTGTCCGCGCTGATGCGCAGCACCGGATACAGCCTCGACGGACTCGCGATGGCGAATCCGTTGCTGCGCTTCAAGCAGACCGAACTCGCCTCCGCGGACGGTGACGGTGTGCTGATCGACTGGTTCCTCTCCGACGAGGGCGCCGACGACCAGTTCTTCGAGCTGCCCCTCGACGAGACGACGATCCGTCCCCTCGCCGAGCGACTGGTGAGCAAGGGCCGCGGCCCCTACGCGCAGTACCACAACCGGTTGTTCGCGCAGCACATCCTCGATGCGATGAACGAGGATGCCTGACATGACTATTCGGCTCCCGAAGGTTCTCGCCGCCGGCGACGACGATGCCGCGGTCGAGGTCCTTCGGGGCTACTTCACCGAGCCGCTCGTGAAGACCGGGTTCATCCGCAGCGGAGCCCGATGGGACACGTGGGACTCGACCGGCACCCGTGGCCGGGACGCGAACGTCTACACGGCAGACGACCTCGTCGCCGCGACCCTGTTGTCGGTGGAGGTGTCTCCCGACGGCGCGCAGATCCTGCTGCGCGAGCGCCGTGACGAGTTCACCGAGTTGCTCGTGGAGGTCGGTCCTGACCGCGATCTCGTCGACCAAACGTCCGAGCTGACGCCCGAGTCGCCGGTATGCCGGCTCGAAGCCGCACTGTGGACGGTCCCGAGCATCGGCCGTACCGTCGCGTCGAAGCTGATCGCACGGAAACGTCCGCGGCTGTTCCCGATCTACGACCGTGCCATCGGCGAGGTTCTCGGCACCAAGCAGGCGCACCTCGAACCCGTTCGGCAGGCCCTGCGCGCGAACGACGGCGAACTGCACCGTCGGCTCGTCTCGCTCCGGGCGCAAGCAGGCCTGGACGAGTCGGTTCCGGCCTCGAGAATCCTCACGGTCCTCGCCTGGATGCAGCTCAAGGCCCCGCGGACGACGTAACCGATGAGTTTCGCTTCTCCGTCCGGTCGATACCTGTGAGACGACATCGACCGAGGGAGGCACGCATGACGATCGACGAACTCGTCGTGCACGCATGGGATCTCGCCCGCGCCACCGGCCAGCCCTTCGAGTCCGATCCCGCGAGTGTGGAGGCCGGCCGCGAGGGTCTCTACGGACCCGTCATCCCGATCCCGGCGGACGCACCGGACCTCGACCGGCTGCTCGGATACGCCGGCCGCGATCCGCGCTGGGCGCCAGCCGAGCAGGTCGTCGGCGGGTAACCGCGGCCGGTGAGTCTGGGCGATCATGGATCGACACGACACGCGGAAAGGTCGATCCCTGATGGAGGAAGCAGCGATGGCGGAACGCTCCGCATCCGGCACTCGACAGCCGGTGGACTACGGCGAAGTGGAGGGCGCGGTCCTTCAGCCGCTGCCGGACGAGGGACACCGCGGTGTGAACCGCCTCAGCGTCGCGCTCATCAGCGACGCGGAGTCGTTCGATGCGCTGCTCGCGGCGTTTTGGCGGGTCGAGGCGGCGCATCGCCATGACGGCCGGTGCTTTCTGACGCTCGACGATCCGAACCAGTGCCTCTACACGAGCGGACACGCGCGCGCCAAGCATGATCTGGACGGGGACATCGCGTACCCGGACGACGACACCGACGACGCGCTCACCGCCTACGACACAGCGGTATTCGAGTCGGCCGGAGCGGCGCTCCGAGATCCGGACCGGGCTGTGCGGTGGGAGGACGTGGGCAACTCGCTCGTCACAGAGCCGAGCGACATCGAGGCGTTGGTGGCGCTCAATCGCGACCCGGGTCTGGTCGTGGACGACGTGCACGTGGTGCAGTGCCTGCCGACCGCGGACGATACCGATCTGCTCGCCGACCTCCCGAACGGCTACTTCGCCTGCGACTGGACGCCGTTCGAATGCCACGCGGTGGCGCGCCGAATGGGCGAGCGGCACGGGTACGCGCTGGTGGGGATCGGCGCGTCCATGCTCGGGTTCCTCAGCGTCCTCGATGCCGAGCAGCGAGACGTCGACGCTCTGATCGCCGATCTACGAGACCTGTACGGGCACAGTGACGCCGACGCCTGGACCGAACTCGCCGACGTGCTTCGGGGGTCGTCCGTGCTACTTCTCGGATACACGGAGGACTTCGCGGAGCTCACAGAGACCTAGGGCGTATCTGGCAAAGCCTTGGTCCAGTCGATGACCGCCCGTGTTCGATACGGTGATCGCATGCTCATTTCCGCTGACGTGATCGACGTCCTGGACCCGATGTCGGGTCTCGTTTTTGCTGGCGAGGCAGGCGGGCGTCTGACTTTCGCGCTGTGGCGAGACGGTGCAGTGCGTCTTCTCGACGACAGACTCGCCGAGAACTCGCAGCGAGAGCTCCCTCTGGAGGATGACGTCTGCGTCCTTGCGGCGTCCAGCCTCGATCTGGTCGTACTCGCCGCCGCCGGCGGGCTCGTCATCGCCGGAGAGGAAGTGGTCACGGTGCCCGGAATACCCGCCGACGCGGCTGCGCTGCTGGGCGGTCTAGTTGTCGTCGCTGTGCCGGACGGCGAGAGGCACCGGCTGCTCGCGCTCGATTCCGCGACCGGGGCGATCCTCGACGACCAGGCGATCGACGCCGACGATGCCCGCGCCTTCCTGTTTCCCCATCCGGCCGAAGACACGGCGATTCTCGAGCTCGCCATGGGGCAGGACGGCGTTCTCGCCTTCCGCGTCGATATCGAGGGATCGCGCCTACATCTGACCGAGATCCTCGCAGGAGAAGATCCAGTGATCGCGGGCTTCAGTCCGTCGGGCGCGAGGCTGCTTGTCACCCCGTATCCAAGCGATCCGGAGACCGTACGGATGCTGTCGTGGCCGGATCTGAAGGAGATCTCACGGCTCGACGCGAGTGACGTCGACGCCGCGTACGGTTTCGGGCTCGCCGGATGTTGGATCAACGACGACCGAGCCGCCGTGTACGCGACCGAGGACGCGTTGATCGTCACCGACGAGAACTTCGAATCGTCCGAACGCATCGCGCTGCCGATCGACTTCGGCGACGAGGGAGAGATCGAGAGCCTCACGCATTTGGGTTCGGGGAACGTCGCCGTCGGCGCGTGGACGCCAGCCGGTCGACTCACCCTCGTCGTTCGCCTCATCGAAGGATAGGCCGGGGGAGCGTTCCGAGGCCGCTGTGGTTGTGGCTCAGCGGCCGTGCTCGATCCCGGTGAACCTCTGCGCGTTCGATTCTTCGGTGGCGGTGAAATTCTGCGCGATCTTCTCGAACACGGACTGCATCTCCTCGACGACGGTGATGTGCTCGGCGAGCGCCTGGTCAAGGGGGTACTCGCCGCCCGACGCCTTCTGCTCGAACTTACGAGCCAGGGCCGTGCCGGACGGGAGGTTGCCGAAGCCGTCGATACGGCTCAGACCCGCTGCGCCGCGCTTGATCTGGTCGAGTTCCGCGACAAGTTCAGCGCAACGTCTCGCGCACCTCGCGGCAACGTCGGGTTCGAGGTAGAGCTCACCCGCGTCGATCTGGGCACCGAGTTCGCTCCACAGATTGCCGTTCATCGAATCGATAGTCCTGTCAGTGGGGGATCGATGGAGCGAGGATCTGGGCGTTTTTAACCGCGCGGGGGCACGGGCCTTCGGGTGGCGTCCTTCCGGTGAAATAGCCCGACTTGACCATCACGGTGTCGGTTCCGGATGTGAAGACGACATCGCAATACTCGTTGCGCTTGTCGGTCACCTCGCGGAAGGTGAAGGCTTCGCGGCCGTCCAGTTCTACCGGGGTGAAGTTTGTAAAGCGGCCATTTGCGCGGACATCGTCGAGGCCCTGCGCCGTGACGAATACGGTGATCGCTGAACCGTCACCGCCCCAGTCGCACAGATTCCAGCCTGGCTGCTTCACGCCCAGAATGTCCCGGGATTCAGACGCAGGATCCACCCCCGCCGCCCGCAACGCCTCGTCCGGAATGCTGCACGGATCGAACGCCGGCTCCCCGGCCTGCGGTTTCGTCGTCTCGGCCTGCCCTTCGACACTCGTCGATCCGCATCCCGCCAAGGCAATGACGGCGATGGCGGCCGCAACGGCGTGTCGTCCCACGTTCTTCATCCTTTCCAAACTCCGTGTCGAGCATCGAATTCCATTGGTGTGCTGTGGTTGTGCATCAACGTCCGTGCTCGATCCCGGTGAACCTCTGCGCATTCGACTCCTCGGTGGCAGCGAAGTTCTGCGCGATCTTCTCGAACACCGACTGCATCTGCTCGACGACGGTGATGTGCTCGGCGAGCGCCTGATCAAGGGGATACTCGCCGCCCGACGCCTTCTGCTCGAACTTGCGGGCCAGCGCTGTGCCGGAGGGGAGGTGGCCGAAGCCGTCGATGCTGGCCAGTCCCTTCGCCTCCTGCTGAAGGACCACGAGCTCGCGATGTAGTTCAACGCAGCGCGCAGCGCACTTCTCGGCGATACCCGGTTCGAGGAAGAGTTCGCCCGCATCCACCATCGCGCCGAGTTCGGGCCACGAGGGGTTCATCCACATGATCGTGTCCTTCGCGTTCAGCGGGGCAGGGACGGTTCGAGTAGCTGTGCGTTCTTGATCGCCTGAGGGCACGGGCTCTCGGACGGCGGCAGCCCCTTGGCGAAACTGGTTCGGAGCATCACGGTGTCCGGGCCTGCGGTGACCAGGACATCGCAGTGCTCGTTGCGGGTATCGGACTTCTCGCGGATGGTGAACGCGTCGCGTCCGGCGAGATCGACCGGGACGGGATCGACCGTGCGCTCATTAGCGAGGATCGCGTCGAGAGGCATTCCGGTGGCGAAGATCGTGACGAAGAACGAAACGTCCGGGTCGTTCCAACCGCACAGACTCCAACCGGGCTGCTTGACGCCAACGATGTCTCGTCTCGACGACGCCGGATCGACCCCGACCGTGCGCAGAACGTCGTCGGGGACGGTACATGGATCGAAGACGGGCTCACCTTGCTCCGGCGTCGGGGTAGTCGCTTGCCCCTCGACGCTCGTCGAACCGCACCCGACCAGAACCAGCGCTCCAACTGCTGCAAGAGCAGGAACACCCCACCGCCCCAGTGACCTCACGCTTCCCCCTCGTTTCACGACGATTCGCCCATTGGATCAGACGCACGCACCGCTCACGCGGTTCCACCGAAGATCCCGTCGTGGTCACCGGTGACCCACACCACCCTTTCCGAAGACACGATCACGATATATCGTGAGTGTGTCGGTTAAGAACGAAAGGAGAGACCGATGAGGAACATGAATCACCGGCGAGGGCCGGAACAGATGCACGGACACCCTGCCTGGGCTGAGGAGATGGGCCGGCAGCGCCGCCACCACCGCCCGTTCGACGGCGAGGATCCCCGCATGCGAGGTGGTCGCGGTCGTGGACACGGCGGACCCCGTGGACGCGGAGGGCCGCGCCGAGCGGGTCGCGGCGACGTCCGCGCAGCCGTCCTGCTTCTGCTGCAGGAGGACTCGATGTACGGCTATCAGCTGATGCAGACCATCACCGACCGGACCAACGGCGCCTGGCGTCCCAGCGCCGGCGCGATCTACCCCACCCTCCAGCAGTTGGAGGACGAGGGCCTGGTGCGGACGACCGCCGAGGGTGGCCGCAAGCTCGTCACGCTCACCGACTCCGGTCGCGAGTACGTCGAGCAGAACGCCGAATCCTGGGGCGACCCATTCGCATTCGCGGGATCGGGAACGGATCTGCGCGGCCCCCTGCACGATCTGCACGCCGCCGCCCGCCAGGTCCAGACCTCCGGAGACGCCGCCCAACTCGCGGCGGCCGAGAAGGTGCTCACCGACGCCCGACGCGCGCTGTACCTGATCCTGGCCGGCGACGAGGGGGACCAGACCGAGGCCGCGGACCCGGAGGCGTGACCGCATACTCCGGTCGGCCGCTGCGCCTTCCCGCTCCGCCGACCGTCGAGAACATGCCCGCACTCGCGCAGGCATGCTCGATCTCCGTGCGCGCCAACACCGGTCACGAACTCTCGTTCGCGGTCGCGTCCGCGCAAGAGGTCGACCTCTACCTCGGCGAGATCCGGGACCAGGAGGGCGGCAGCGACTACCTCGCCGAACTCGTCTTCAAGTTCGGTGCCTACCTCGGGGAACTGCTGGTCCGCCACGCCGGCGGGCGATGGGTCGAACCTCCCGCCGAACTCGGCGGGTGGCCCGGTGTCGCACTGTCGAACGGAACGTTCGCCGACCCGATCGGCAAGGCGTTCAAGCGGGTCGACAACGGCCCCGAGGACAGCGTGCGGTCCTTCGTCGACGTGGCCGCGGAGTTGCGCCGCCCCACGCCGAAGCGGCGCTGGTTCGGTCGGTCACGATAGACGTTGCGCCGAGAGGGGTTCGAAGTCGAAGTCGGATTCACCGGACATCGCCTCGGCCCTCAGCACCGGCGCCGCCGCATCCAGCGACGGCCCGAGCAGCCGTAGCGAGTTCATCTTCTGCGAGCAGTACACCGGAAATTCGCCGCGTTCATCGCGAACGGCGGTGTCCCACAGCAGCACATCCCCGTTCTCGCTGAAAGCGAAGACTCGGAGCGAATCGACCAGCGACCAGTCGCCGTCCGGCGCGATCATCCAGTCGTACTCCTCGTCCTGCCCGTCGCGGTAGGCCTCGTGGAGGTGCTCGGTGAGAATCCTGCTCCTGGCCTGCCAGCCGTCCGCGTAACCCGCGAGCACCGGCGGGTACACGAGCCACAGCCCGAACAGCCGGCCCCAGCCGAAGTCCCGCACGAAGGTGCGATAGGACTCCGGGAACCCGCCGCCGTCGGCGAATCGATACGTCTCCAGCACGTCCAGATCGACGTGCGCGAGGGTGGGCGAGCCGAGCACCCGGAGCGTGGAGAACCCGGCCATGGTCATCGAATCCCTTCCCGCCGCAAGGCGATCGAGACCGCGGCGGCCCGCGAGTCGACGCCGAGCTTAGCGTAGATGTGCGCCAGGTGAGTCTTCACCGTCGCCTCGCTGATGAACAACCGCTTGCCGAGTTCCTTGTTCGTCAACCCCTCCGCCAGCAGGCTCAGCAACTCGGCCTCGCGGGCCGTCAGCGCCTGATCGGGGCGCCGCATCCGGTCCAGCACCCGTGACGCCACCGGCGGCGACAGCACGCTGCGGCCCGCCACCGCCCCGCGGATCGCGCCGAAGATGTCCTGCGGTGCAGAGTCCTTCAGCAGATAGCCGATCGCTCCGGCGTCGAGCGCGCGCACCACGTCGGCGTCGGTGTCGTAGGTGGTGAACACCAGCACCGGTTGATCGGACCGTGCCGCACGAATCCGTCGGATCGCCTCCACGCCATCGATTCCCGCGCCGAGCGCCAGATCCATCATCACCACGTCCGGGGTGCGCTCCGCGGCCATCGTGAGGGCGTCCTCACCGGTGTCGGCCTCGCCGGTCACCTCGATGTCAGGCTGCGAATCCAGCAGTGCCCGCAACCCCGCCCGCACCACGAGATGGTCGTCGACCAGCAGCACCGAGATCACGACGCGCCGCCGGCCGGGATCTGCGCCGCCACGACGGTGCCCTCACCGGGCGCGCTCTCCACCGAGAACGTGCCGCCGAGGGCCTCGACGCGCTGGCGCATCGCCGGGAGCCCGAACCCGCCCGTCTCGCCGACGACGAAGCCGACACCGTCGTCGAACACGTCCAGGGCGACGGCGTCGGGCAGATACGTCAGGGTCACCCCCACAGTCTGCGCCTGCGCGTGCCGGCGGATGTTCGACGCCGCGCTCTGCACGATCCGCAGCAGCGCGTGCTCGACGTCCGACGGCAGCCCGACCGGCTCGCCGATCACCCGCAGCTGCGCCGACGGCACGTACCCGCGGACGGCGGCGAGCAGGGCCGCGTCCAGCGACTGGGTCTCGAGGTCGGGCGAGCTGAGGTAGTGGACCAGGTTGCGGGTCTCGACCAGGTTCTCGCGCAGCGACGCCGTCGCGGTGCGCACCTCGTCGCGGGACCGCTGCCCGGACCGCTCCCACACCTCGTCGGCTGCCTCGAGGTGCAGCAGCGCGCTGGTGAGGCCCTGTGTAACGGTGTCGTGGATCTCCCGCGCGAGACGCTCGCGCTCGGACAGTACCCCGGCCTCCCGTTCGGTCTCGGCGAGCCGCGACTTGGCCTCGACCAGCTCGCCGAGCAGGCGTTCGCGCTCGGCGCTGTCGCGCTCCACCTGCCCGTACGCGAGCACGATGAGCGCACCGGTGCACAGCGGCGCCAGCAGCACCGCCCACTCGGTGCGGCCGCTGAACGAGGCGAACTCGATGCCGGCGAACACCGCGAGCGCGGCGACGATCTGGTACGCCGCCCAACGCGGGAAGGCACGCGTGCACAGGAAGAAGATCGGGAACGCCGTCCACGCGAAGCTCGGCGCCAGCCACACCAGCGCCACCCACGACGTCAGCACCGGCCACACCCACGGCTGCCACGCGGCGCCGCGCCGGGACTGCACCACGACCACCGCGTACAGCGCGGCCAGCACGACGATCAGGGCCGCGACCACCAGCCAGCGTCCGCTCACCCCGTGATAGGTCAGGTAGCGGGCCGTCGACGCCGCGAGCAGCACGCAGAACGAGAGGTGGATCGCGAGCCCGAGCGGCCCGCGAAAGGCGGTATTGCCCTCGTCATCCTGCATCGGGCCGATCCTACGGACGGCGGCGCCGCTCGGTATCGGCCATTCGGATGATCCGGCGGTGGCCGCGCGGCCGATGCCGTCGACCCCGCTCCCGAGCGAGGCTCGAATCGTTCGATTCCCCTCGCCCGAAAGGCCCCCCGATGAACACCTCCCGTCGCCTGCCCCGCGCCCTCGCGATCACCATCCCCGCCGCGGCACTCCTGGTCGCGACGGCCTGCGGATCCACCGAGGACGCCGCGGCCGCCTCGACCACCACCGAGGTGGCCCCCGCCGCGGTGTCCGCGCAGAAGCCCGGCGACGCCGAGAAGGGCACCGTCACGGCCAACCGCCTGTCGGTGGCGACCGCCGGCCGCGCCGCGCAGGCCGCGCTCGCCAAGTGCCAGGCCGACGGCCTCGGCTTCGTCACCGTGTCCGTCGTGGACCGGTTCGGCAACGTCCAGGCCATGCTCCGCGGCGACAACGCGGCCCAGCACACCGTCGAGGCCTCGCGGGCCAAGGGTTACACCGCGGCCGCGTTCGGCGCGAACACGTCCGACCTCGCCGGCCGCGTCAAGGGCGACGGCCCGACGATCGCCGACTTGCCCGGCACCCTGTTCCTGGCCGGTGGTGTGAGCGTCAAGGTGGGCAACGCGTCCATCGCCGGCATCGGCGTCGGCGGCGCACCCGACGGCAACGCCGACCAGGCTTGCGCCGCAGCGGGTCTCGCCGAGATCGCGGGTAGCCTGCAGTGAGAGTCGCCGTCGTGCTGGCCGCCGTCGCCCTGACGGCGGCCGCCTGCGGCACCGGTGACGTCGTCGAGACAGCGCCCACCACAACACCTTCCGCGATCGCATCCGATGCGGCGCGGACGCCGACGTCGACTCCGGAACTCGAGCGGCAACTCTTCGCCGCGGCCCGGGCGAACGACGCGGCCGGGGTGAGGGACGCGTTGGACCGCGGCGCCGCCCTCGAGGCCCGCGACGACGACGGCCGGACGCCGCTCGTCGCGGCGACCAAGGCGAACGCCGTCGCCGCGGCGACCGCCCTGATCGACGCCGGCGCCGACGTGAACGCCAAGGACGACATGCAGGATTCGGCGTTCCTGTACGCGGGGGCGGAGGGCCTGGACGAGATCCTGGTCGCCACGCTGTCGCACGGCGCGGACGTGAAGAGCACCAACAGGTTCGGCGGCACGGCGCTGATCCCGGCGTCCGAGCACGGGCACGTCGAGACGGTGCGGATCCTGATCCGGGCCGGGGTGCCGGTGAACCACGTCAACGACCCCGGCTGGACGGCGCTGGTCGAGGCGGTCGTCTACGGCGACGGCTCGGCGCGGTACGTCGACACCGTCACGCAGTTGCTCGACGCCGGCGCCGACCCGACGATCCGCGACGCGCGGGGCCTCACGGCGCTGCAGAACGCGCAGAACCGCGGTCAACGCGACATCGTCGTGCTCCTGGCCGCGGCCGACGGGAACTGACCGCGATCATTGGCCTGTCACGCCAGGCTCTTCCCTGCCTCGGCGCACGCGATCGCGGCGGTGAGGCCGGCGATTCCGCCGCCGACTGCGGTGATGTGATGTGACATGTCAGTCCTCCTCGATCAGCTGGACTTGTCGGTCACGAGGCGATAGATCACGTAGCCGCCGAACCAGGTCGTCAGTAGAACAGCGAGTGCGAGAAGCGCTTCGATCGCGATCGGGAGCATGCGTGCCTCCAAGAGTTCGAGTCGGATTGTCAACTGCGGAAACTGGCGTGTTGTGGACGACGAGGAGGAGATTGATGGGACCGGTCGGGTGAGTCGTGACCACGCGTAGCACCCACAGCCACATGCACATTCACTGCCTCGGCCCCTTTCGGAAACAAAGCCTCCGACACCCTGGCGACCGACGTTAGATCCCCGTCACCGATATCTCCAATGCATTCAAACCATCGACATAATGCGTTTACGCTATGGCGGTGACCTTGGATCAGTTGGCCTGCTTTGTTGCCGTCACGAGAGTCGGGCATTTCACCCGGGCAGCCGACGAGGTCGGTATCGCTCAGCCATCCCTGAGTCGCCAGATAGCCGCACTCGAAAAGGATCTCGGCACACGGCTATTCGACCGAGGGGCCGGAGCCGTCACGCTCACCGATGCAGGCGAGGCCCTGCTGCCGGTCGCTATTCGCATGCTCGAGGACCGCGCGGCGGCCTATCGGCAGATCGGCGAACTGAACGGATTGGTCAAGGGCCGACTCAGGTTGGGTGCCACGCCAAGTCTGTGCATCAGCCTTGTCGCCGACGTCCTCAGCCGGTTTCATGCCATCTACCCGGGAATCGAACTACACCTCACGGAGGCTGGATCGCGTACCCTCGTAACCAAACTCGATCAAGGCGAGCTCGACCTGGCGCTCGTCGTCGCCGAACGGACCGACATCGATTCGGGATTGGTTCTGACACCCCTCTTGAGCGAGGAGCTGGTAGTTGTCTCCTCTGCCGGTAAACCGCCGTTGACGCGGCACCATTCGATGACACTCGCGGAGCTTGCCAACGAAGAACTCGTGGCATGTCACGCCAACTACGACCTACGCCTCACCGTCGACCGCGCGTTCGCCGCCGCTGGGCTGCAAGCGCGAACCGTCGTCGAAGGCGCTGAACTGGACGCAGTCCTACGATTCGTCGCCCATGGAATCGGGGTGAGCGTCGCACCCATGATGGCGGCCCTCCACTATCCGGGTCTGAGAACTACACGCCTGACCGCACCACAACTGACTCGTACCATCAGCCTCGCGCACCGCGCGCACCTGGCGCCGACTCGCGCATCCGCCGCGTTCCACACCCTGCTCGACGACGCCATCGCAGAGAATACCGCTCGAGCGTTGGCCAGCCTGAGTGGCGAAGCGTGACCAGCGGACCCAGTTGTCCTATGCCGAGCACGTACCGGCGGGGCGGTGACGCTGCGCGAGAAGCTCGGCGATCCGCGCGAACGGGGCGGGCCCATCGACGGTGACCACCTCCAGTGCCGCGGACACCTCGAGGAGGTCAAGGGGCACGGTCGCCGGGGCGAGCAGGACGAGCATCCGCAGTGTCGGAAAGCCGAGAACGTGGGCGGTGAGCTGCGTCTGCCCGTCGACGACCAGCACCTGCGCGGGCCCCGACGCCTGTGCACCGGGGCGGGCCGTGTTCGCCAGGGTAGTGCTCAGGTCGCCGGACAGCGCTGCATACGACACCGCACTGCGGTAGGCGAGCAGGGTGAGCCCTTCTGCGGCCAGTGCCTGGTGCAACCGCGTCATCGGCATCGCGATGACGACGGTGGGGCCACCGGCCGGTGTCACGGTGACCGGTTCGGGGGCATCACCCGCGCCGAGCATTCCGTTGCCGAGTTCCTCGGCAGCGATCGCCCAGAAGGAGCCCTCGGCGGCCAGGCCCGCGGACCCGGCGCGGACCTGGCCCAGCAGGGACTGTTCGATCCGACGCAGTTCCCGGTCATCGGCCCCGCGCGTGTTCCGCAGCGCCGCCGCATACGCCACCGCGAGCACACCGAACTCGCGCAGCGACGGCGCGAGCATCTGCGCCCCACCGGTTCGCAGATCGACCTCGTCGACGCGACCGGTCCGCCGGTCGACGCGCAGTTCCGACAGCCCCGTGTCGCGGGCGATCACGGCCGCCCCGTCGCCGTCGAACGGTGGACTCAGCCACCGTCCCGGGTAGGGGAGGGCGCGCATCTCGTCGGTCAGGTCGGCGGTGATGTCGGCATCGCTGATCACCTGTGAAAGGCTATCCGCCACCGACGATTCGGCCTCAGGCCGGATCCTGGATCCGCGCCCACGGCTTGGCCGCCTCGAGTTCGAAGGCCAACTCCAGGAGCGTGCGCTCGTCGCCGTGGGCGGCGGAGAAGTGCGATGCCAGGGGCAGGCCCGTCGACGTCTGGTGCAGGGGCAGCGAGATCGCCGGGCCGCCGGAGGCGTTGTTGAGCGGGGTGAAGGCCGCGTAGGTCACCAGTCGCTCGAACAGGGTGTCGAAATCCTGTGCGGGGGAGAGGTATCCGAGCTTCGGCGTCGTGTGACTCAGAACGGGGGAGAGGACGACGTCGTACTTCTGGAACATCCGTGCGTAGGTGCGCGCGGTCCGCTGCATCCGGTAGAGCATGCGCGGGGTCTCGATCATGTGCTTGCGGTACATCGCGTCGAGCCCGCGGCTGAGGTTGTCGGTCCGCGCCGGGTCGAAGGTGGGCCCGAACATCCGCTTGCCGCCGGTGAGAAGCGCGAACGACAGGAAGCCCCAGTACAGCTTGAAGTCGTGCATGAACTCCTCGCCGACCGGCAGCGCCGCCTCCTCGACGTGGTGGCCGAGCTTGTCGAGCAGATCGGCGGTGGACCGCACCGAGTCGCGCGTCTCGCCGTCGGTGGGCACCCCGGTCACCGAGTCGACGATCACGCCGATCCGCAGGCGCGCCGACCCCGGCCCCTCGACCAGCCGGATCGGCGGGAACTTCGGGTTGCGGTAGTAGCGTTCGGCGGCGGCGTAGAACCGGGCGCTGTCGCGCACCGACCGGGTGACCGCACCTTGGCTGATGATGCGGATCGGCATGGTCTTGTCGGTGGCGTCCGGGACCGTGCGGCCGCGGGTCGGTTTGAGGCCGACGAGTCCGCATGCGGCGGCAGGGATGCGGATGGATCCGCCGCCGTCGTTGGCGTGCGCGAACGGCAGCACCCCCGCGGCGACCAGTGCGGCCGAGCCGCCCGACGAGGCGCCCGACGAGTGCTCCGGGTTCCACGGGTTCCGGACGGGGTCGGCGTCGGCGTATTCGGTGGTGGCGCTGAACCCGAACTCCGGCAGCCGGCTCTTGCCGATCGACACCGCACCCGTGGACAGGAACTGCTCGACGACGGCGCTGTGCCGGCGGGCCGGGGCGGGTTCGAACGCCGCGCTGCCCTGGCCGGTGGGCAGGCCCGCGACGTCGACGTTGTCCTTGACGATCGTCGGCACCCCGGAGAAGACGCCGCCGCGCGGATTCTCGGCCTGCCGCAGGGCCCGCTCGAAGTCGCTCGTCTGGATCCCGTTCAGGGCGCCCTGCACGGACTCGGCGCGATCGATCGCGGCCTCGACCGCCTCCCGCGCCGACACCTCGCCGGCCGCGATGCGCGCGGCCACACCGGTGGCGTCGAGGTCGCCGAGGGCGTCGTCACGGAAGACATGGATGCGGGTGTTGTCGGCCATTCCCGGAGTGTAGGAGCCGCGAGCGCGCTTGGGGAGGGGTTCCGGCCCCGCGGATCAGCCGGCGTCGGGCCGTTCGGCGATGGCCTCGCGGATCGCGCGCAGTTCGGTGCGCAGCGAATCGAGTTCCGCGCGGATGTCGTCCGAGGACGCCGCGGCCTCCGTGGACTTCGCGGACCCCCGCGGCGCCGGCGGCTCGGTCGCGGTCTTCTTCGCGGCTCGGCGGCGACCGGTCGGGGGCGGGGGCGGGGTGCTTCCGGGCTGCGGGGCCGGCACGAATCCGTTGAGGAACACGGTCGTGAGGGTCTCGGTGAGGGAGTCGACGTCCTGCGCGAGGGTCTTGCGGTGCCAGCGCACGGACATGAACACGCACTCGCGCATCATGCGCTGGAACTCGAAAATATCTACACCCGAATTGAATTCGCCATCGCGGACGCCGTCCTCCACGACGTTGAACCAGGCGTCGTGGGAGGACTCGACCGCGGCGGCGATCTCGGTGTAGCGGGGGAGTGTGCTCAGATTCGCGAACTCGTTCTGGTAGATCTCCGTCGCGTACGGGTGCATGTCGGCAACCTCGAGCGAGACGCGGACGATGCGCCCCAGACGCGTCCGGGCCGTCTCGGGTTCGGCGACCACCGCGTCGTAGCGCTCCACCAGGTCCGTCAGGAAGCACACCAGGATCTCGGAGACGATCGCGTCCTTGGAACTGAAGTAGTGGTAGAGCGTCCCCGAGTTGAGACCGACCGCGTCGCCGATCTCACGGATGGTCGTCGCCGCGATGCCACGTTCGGAGAACAGCCGGGCCGATTCGGCCAGGATCACCTCGCGCCGACCCGCTGACGCCACGGCTCACTCCTCTTGTCCAGGTATTTGATTCGATCGTGTACAACCCGAGGCTAGCAGCGGCCAACCCGCCCTCTTGCCGATAAAGCGCTTGCTCGGTGGTGCCCGATCCGGACACCGGCTCCCGAGCTAGCGGGTGAGGAAGTCGGTGACGAGCGACTCGAAGTCGTGCTTGCGTTCGACCTGGGCCCAGTGCCCGCACTCGCCGAGGATGTGCAGATCCGCCTTGGGCATACGGCGCAGCGCGAACAGTGCGCCGTCCGGCGGCAGCATCCGGTCGTCACGGCCCCACGTGACCAGCGTCCGGTGCGGGATCTCGTCGGTGCGCGCCCACAACGGGGCCTTGCCGGGCAGCGCGAGCGACGCCATGACGGCCCGCATGCGCTCGATCGCCCGGGGAGCGGTGGCGTTGGCCCAGCGCTCGTCGAGCAACTGCGGTGTGATGATGGCCGGGTCGTAGACCATCGCGTCGACCCACGCCTCGAGAGCCTCACGGGTGGGGCCGACGAGGAAGGCGCTCAGGCGTCGGGCGCCCTCGCTCATCATCGGTCCGAGCAGCGGCGCGTACAGGCCGCCGGGTCCCATCAGTGCCAGGCGTTCGACGCGCTCGGGCACGAGCGCCGCCGTCTCGAGCGCCACCCACCCGCCCATCGAATTGCCGAGCAGGTGCGCCTTCTCGATGCCGAGGTCGTCGAGGAGCGTGACGATCGACTGGGCGGCGACCTCGGGGTACGGCCGGTCGTACTCCATGTCCGGGCTCGCGCCGAATCCCGGCATGTCGACGACGATGGTGCGGAAGTTGCGCGCGAAGACCGGCAGGTTCTTCGAGAAGTTCGACCAGCCGGACACGCCCGGCCCGGATCCGTGCAGCAGCACGAGAGGATGACCTTGGCCGGCCTCGTGGTAGTGCAGCTTGTCCGTGGCGGACGGCCCGCGAGTGGTGTCGGCGTAGTCGAGGGTCTCCATGATCATCCAATCTCCCGTGCGGTGGGCGCACCGCAGAATCAGAAAACATTGAGCCCGAACGGAAATCGAAGGGCTCCCGACGGGTGTTGGGGTGAGAGCCTACGGCCGTTCCGCGCACCAATCAACCGATTGAGTGAGAACGGTGTCGCCCCTTCCGTCCGGCGGGATGTTCGGCAGAACGAATCAGAATCTTCGGAGAACCGAAACTCGAGCTACCCTGACCTGCGGCACGTTCACGGAAAGGCGGAAAACACATGAGCAGCTACGTTCTTCCCGAACTCGGATACGACTACGGGGCCCTCGAACCCGCGATCAGCGGCGAGATAATGGAGTTGCATCACGGCGCGCACCACGCCGCGTACGTGAGGGGAGCGAACCTGGCCATGGAACAACTCCACGACGCGCGGGAGCGGCGCGATCTCGCGGCGGTGCCCGGCCTCGAGCGGGCCCTCGCATTCAACCTGTCCGGGCATGCGCTGCACTCGATCTTCTGGCGCAATCTGTCACCGGAGGGCGGCGACCGTCCGGAGGGCGAGCTGGCCGCCGCGATCGACGAGTTCTTCGGCAGCTTCGACGCTTTCCGTGCCGAGATGACCACGGTGACCGGCACCGTGCAGGGCTCGGGCTGGGGCATGCTGGCGTGGGATCCTGTCGGCGCGCGGCTCGTGGTCCATCAGCTGCACGACCATCACGCGAACTTCGCCGTCACCAGCACCCCGCTGCTGGTGTTCGACGCGTGGGAGCATGCGTTCTACCTGCAGTACCGCAACGCCAAGGCCGACTACATCGAGCGACTGTGGGCGATCGTCGACTGGGCGGACGTGGGTCGACGCTTCGAGGACGCCCGCGCCGGACGGGTGCTCGGACTCGGCGTCGGAGCGACCCGATCATGAGCGACCGCCTCGTCGACCGCGTCCACGCGATCAACTGGAACCGGCTTCCCGACCCCGAGGACGCCAAGGTGTGGGACCGGCTCACCACCAACTTCTGGCTGCCGGAGAAGATCCCGCTGTCGAACGACCTGCCGTCGTGGGAGACGCTGACCGACGCCGAACGGCAACTCACCATCCGGGTGTTCACCGGTCTCACCCTCCTCGACACCGCGCAGGCGACCGTGGGTGCCGTCGCGATGATCGCCGACGCCGTCACCCCGCACGAGGAGGCGGTGCTGACGAACATGGCGTTCATGGAGTCGGTGCATGCCAAGAGCTACAGCTCGATCTTCTCGACACTGTGCTCGACGCGGGAGATCGACGGCGCGTTCGACTGGTCGGAGCGCAACCCGCACCTGCAGCGCAAGGCGCAGATCGTCGTCGACTACTACCGCGGCGACGACCCCCTCAAGCGCAAGGCCGCGTCGGTGATGCTCGAGTCGTTCCTGTTCTACAGCGGCTTCTTCCTGCCGATGCGCTGGGCCAGCCGCGCCAAGCTCACCAACACCGCGGACCTCATCCGGCTGATCATCCGCGACGAGGCGGTCCACGGGTACTACATCGGCTACAAGTGCCGGCAGGCGCTCGACCACCTCGACATCGGCGCGCGGGCCGAACACCGCGACTACACCTACGAGCTGCTGCAGACGCTGTACGAGAACGAGGTCCGGTACGCCGCCGACCTGTACGACGGCGTCGGCTGGACCCCGGAGGTGTTGTCCTACATGAGGTTCAATGCCAACCGGGCCCTCGCCAACCTCGGCTACGAGCCGCTGTTCCCGGCCGACGACTGCGAGGTCGACCCCGCGATCCTGTCGTCGCTCGACCCCGGGGCGGGGGAGAACCACGACTTCTTCTCCGGATCCGGCAGCGCCTACGTCATCGGCAAGCAGAAACCGACCGAGGACGAGGACTGGGACTTCTGAGCCGTGATCAGTCCGCGCGCCGCAGGTCGGCGCGCAGGTGGTGCGTCATCGGGACGTCGTCGAACGACATCCACATGTCGTAGCCGAGCGCGCTGCCGCCGTCGGACAGTTCGAAGCGGCGGCGGATCGCGTGGACCGGCTTGGCCGCGGGCGACGACTCGAGCGTGTGCTGGGTGAAATCGAGGACGCCGTCGGCCAGCTCGGCCCGGTGGATCTCGACGAACCCGGTCGGCTGCGTCACCAGCAGTTCGACGACGCCGTCCGCCAGCCGCAGGTATCCGGTCTCGGTGTGCATCGGCTGCCCGCCGCCGGGCCTCCGGGTGCGGGACCGGTAGAACAGGAACGGCTTTCCGCTCGGCGCGAGCTCGATCTCCTCGTCGTACGCGAAGTCGTCGATGGTGGGGTAGTGGCCGGCGCCGCCGCCGACCCACCGCCCCGCGAAGGCCGCGAGATCGCCGAGGGGTGCAAGCAGTTCGGTCTGCGTCTGATCCATGCGCCCAGTCTAGGAAGCGGGGGGCGCGTCGACCGGTTCCGGCGCCGCGGGGGTGCGGCGCGCGCCCCTCGTCAGCCGGCGCACACCGGCGCCGGCCGCGGCGGCCGCGACGATCGCACCGGCGGAGATCGGACCGGCCGGGCTGCCCGGGAACACGCCCTCGAGCACCAGCCAGGCGCCGAACGCGAAGAACAACACCGCCGCACCGATCCGCACGAACGCCTCGGGGAGGTGCTTGCCGAGCAGCGCGCCGACGACGATCGCGAGCGCGTCCGCCGCCACCATGCCGATCGTCGAACCGATCCACACGCCCACCCAGTCGTTGTCGGCGGCGAGGGTGACGGTGGCGAGCATCGTCTTGTCGCCGAGCTCGGCGAGGAAGAACGCCGACGCGACGGCCAGGAACGCCGACCCGGTGACCTTGCGGGCCTTCTGCTCCTCCTCGTCGGTGAGGCTGTCGCCGCGCAGTGTCCACAGGCCGAAGATCACGAACGCGATGCCGCCGACGATCGAGATCGCGGTGGTGGGCAGCGCCGCACCCAGGAAGTGGCCGACGCCGACCGACACCAGATGGACGACCGTCGTGGCGACGGTGATGCCGGCGATGACGACCCACCAGCGGTACCGCAACGCGAACGTCATCGCCATGAGCTGGGACTTGTCGCCCAGTTCGGCGACGAAGATGACGCCGAAACTCAACAGGATCGCGGCCAGCATGTACGTCGAACCTCCTCCGGATTTCTCGTTCTCGGAGGATGTCGGGAAACCTTCCTCCGGCCCCGAACACGACGGATGTGTTCGCGGCCGAAGGTCTCGCCCACCGGTGCAGAACCGGTTCGCTGAGCCGGGCGGGCACTACGAGGTGCCGGCCAGTATGTCGACCCAGCGATTGGGGGCTACTCCCCTTCGCTGAGGCAACGATAACCCCGGATGATCGAAAGCGCAAAGGCCGCAAGAAGTTTGGAATCCCGAACTTTCGTCTTCCGGGGCCTGTCACGCGGCTAGCAGCATGGCCAGAACCGCGGTGTCGGGATCACTGATCGGATCGATTCCCACACGCGAAATCATCGATGTCACAGTGCCGTCCGCCTCCGCCTCGACCCAAGCCGCCCGGTGCTCGAGTCCGAGATGCGGAATGCCGGGCAGCAGGATGCAGCCCGAGGCCGCACCGGCACACTCGGGCAGCGACGGGACCGTCTCGGTCGGCGGGTGCAGCATCAGCAACGCCGGCGGCTGGTGGGCCGCGAACCGGCCCGGGGTGATCGCCCGCTCACCGAGCACCGGACCTTCCGCGACGATGAGGCCGACCGTTTCGGGCTCGGGATCGTCGGGCAGCTCCTCCCGCGCGCCGAACACCGTTGACGTGGCCAGCAGGCCCGGCAGGGACGCGACGCGGACCGCGAGCGCGAGCAGCTGCGCCCATTCCCGGGTGGACTCGGGCCAGCGTCCGGAGATCACGAAGCCGCGCAGGTCGCCCTTCGCGTGGAAGGGCGCGATGCCGACGTACTCGCGCTCGCTCATCTCGGCCTCGATTCTCCGGCCTCCCACCCACGGGGCGGGAGCAACCGGGCGGGCTCCGATGGTCGGAGCCCGCCCGGCTGACACGTCGTTCACACCTCGTTGGGTACCTCGAGCATGCTCCTCGACGCTGCTGGCACACAAGGGGTCCCGAGTGCCAGCAGGGCGATCGGTCGGATCAGAACCCGGGGCCGGGAACGGCCACCCGCAGGCGTCGGATCGCGCCGCCACCGATGCGGAGCGCGTCCTCGGGGACCCACGTGTCGGCGGTGCACACGAACAGGTCCCGGCCGTCCGCGCCGCCGAGCGCGACCGCGTACGGATGCGGCACCGCGATCCGCTCGGTGATCTCGCCGCCCGCGCTCACCCGGATCACTTCCTGACTGAACGGGGAGGCCGCCCACACCCCGCCCTCGGCGTCGAGCGCGATGCCGTCCGGCATCACGTGCGGGTCGTCGAACTCGATGAGCACCCGGCGGTTCACCAGGCTGCCGTCGGCCTCGATCGCGAACGCGGACAGCCGTCCCGGCGTCGCCCGCGTCTCGGCGACGATCAGTGTCGAACCGTCCGGGGTGATGGCCATGCCGTTGGCGAACAGCATCTGCTCCGCCACGACGTGGGCGGTGCCGTCGGGTTCGACCATCGCCAGATCGGCCGGGAACGGGGGCGCCGGGGGCGCGCTGTCGTCGCCGTAGTTGCCGACGTACGCGCGTCCGGTCCGGTCGTCGACCGCCATGTCGTTGAGGTGCCACGACGCGATGGCCTGGAGGTCGGCGTGCGGGGTCGGCGTGCCGGCGTCGTCGACAACGTAGATCTTGCGTTCCCGCACGGACGCGACCAGCAGGCGGCCGTCGGGCAGGAAGCCCAGGCCGGCGGGCTCCCCCGGCACCTCGACGACCCGTTCGAGGTCGCCGGTCGCCGGATCGAGGCGCAGGACGACGCCGCGGTAGATGTCGGAGAACCACAGGCGGCCCTCCCGCCAGCGCGGGCACTCGGGAAACGCCAGGCCCGACGCGATGGTCTCGATTGTGATGTCCGTCATGGCTCAACCGTACCTAGCGAGCGCTTGGTCGATGAGGGTTGTGGGACGGGTCGGAATGCAGCGACGCCGCGCTCGGGGGACCGAGCGCGGCGTCGAGGGGATGCTCCGGGGAGCGATCTCGTGGATCAGGCGGGGACGATGAGTCCGGCCGTCTGGGTGCGGGCCTTGGCGAAGCGGTCGGCGACGTCGGCCCAGTTGACGATGTTCCAGAAGGCGTTGACGTAGTCGCCCTTGACGTTCTGGTAGTCGAGGTAGAAGGCGTGTTCCCACATGTCGAGCATGAGCAGGGGGGTCAGGCCGATGGAGATGTTGCCCTGCTGGTCGTAGAGCTGGACGATGATCAGGCGCTGGCCGATGGAGTCCCAGGCGAGGATGGACCAGCCGGAGCCCTGGATGGCGTTGGCGTTGGCGGAGAAGTGGGCGCGGAAGGCGTCGAAGCTGCCGAAGAAGTCGTCGATCGCGGCGGCGAGCTCACCCTCGGGCTTGTCGCCGCCCTCGGGGGAGAGGTTGTTCCAGAACACCGAGTGGTTGGTGTGGCCGCCGAGGTGGAAGGCGAGGTTCTTCTCGTGGAGGTTGACCACGGGTGCGACGGCGTCGGCCTCGCGGAGCTCGGCGAGCTTGTCGAGGGCGGCGTTGGCGCCGGCGACGTACGCGGCGTGGTGCTTGTCGTGGTGGAGCTCCATGATCTTGCCGGAGATGTGGGGCTCGAGGGCGGCGTAGTCGTAGGGCAGATCGGGCAGCGTGTAAACAGACACGAGATTCCCTTCCTCAGGGGCGTGGCGCCCTGTGACGTGTGGGTTTGATGAGTCGTACTGGGGACAACCCAATCTCATTGGTACACCTTGCGCAACCGCCTCGCTGCGGGTGGTACTGACCTCACAAATTGTTTCGGTCGACCGAAATTGGGTGCGGGAACGGGCCTCCGGGGCAATGCGGACAGCGCGCAGAATTGGTCCTGGAGGTGAACGGAACACTAATATCGCGTGGTGCCTTCCGAGTCGCGTGCTGCAAATCCGCGGGCAGAGGTGGCACCTCGAGTGGAACTGACCGGCGCCGATCTGCTCCGCACCATCGCCGTTCTCACCGTCATCTACTCCCACATCTCGTTCTATCTGATCGACGACCTCGGCTCCGGGTGGTGGCTGATCGACGGCGTCTACGCGGTGTTCGTCGAGGGCCTCAACCTCAACCAGCACCTGTCGTTCGTCGGTGTCGCGATCTTCATGACGCTCACGGGCGCGGTGATCACCAGGTCGGCGATACGGCATCACCCCGGACGCTTCCTACTCGACCGGGTCGGGCGCCTGCTGCCGGCGTTCTGGGTCGCGATCGCGGCCGCCATCCTGTTGGTGCGTCTCGGCATCAACGGCATGTTCAGCGGGCAGCCGGGCATCTCCAACACCGAGGCCGCGCTCAGTTTCGTACTGGGCGGATTCTTCCTTCGGCCCGAGGTCGCGGTCCTCGGCGTCACGTGGACCCTCGTCGTCCAGGTGTTCTTCTACCTGTACTGCGTCGCCCTGCGCCCGGTGCTGCGTGCGCGCCCCGTCGTCGTGCCGCTCGTCGGTGCGGCCCTGTGTGCGCTGATGCTGCTCTACAACCTCTACATCCCGCAGCCCTACACCGTGCCGATGCTCTCGAAGGTCGCGGCGACGCTGCCGACGGTCTTCCTGGGCCAGCTCATGTACCTCGGGTGGGCGCGCCTGGTGGACTGGCGCTGGCTGGTCGTCGGTGTGCTCGCCCAGATCGAGGTGGTGCGCCTGGCCACCGAGATCCGCGTCTACTGGGCCGGGGACCGCTACCTGTGGACCATCGCCGTCGTGACCGCGCTGGTGCTGGTCCTCGGGCGCTACCGCGGTCGGCCCACCAGGTGGTCGGTGATCCGGTGGACCGCCACCCGCAGCTACGCGATCTACCTGGTCCACACGCTGATCCTCTACCGCGTCTACGAGCATGCGGTGGGCCCGCTGGGCCGAACCGGAGCGGTCATCGCCTTCCTCGTCGTCACCGCGGCCGTCTCGGAGGTGCTCTACCGCTGGGTGGAGGTGCCCGCCGCGCGGTGGCTGTCCGCGCGCACCCGGCGAATCGGCCGCGAGCCTCGCGAATCGACGCCGACAGGGAGCTCCGAGCAGCTCGATCCGGCGGCGAACCTGCGCCCGGTGGACACCTCCGACCGCGCGTAGCATCGAGCCATGTCTTGGTTCGATGAGATTTTCGACGGTGGAATCGCGCGCACAAAATCGGTGATGGTCACGTCGGATCAGGCCCTCCCGGGCCGCGAGACGCCCATGCCGGTACCCGACACCCACTACGTCAACGGGCACCCGCTGAAGCCGCCGTTCCCGGAGGGCATGCAGACGGCCGTGGTCGGAATGGGCTGCTTCTGGGGTGCGGAGAAGGAGTTCTGGCAGCTGGACGGCGTGTACTCGACCGCCGTCGGGTACGCGGGCGGCTACACCCCCAACCCGACCTACGAGGAGGTCTGTTCGGGACGCACCGGGCACTCCGAGGTGGTGCTGGTGGTGTTCGATCCGAAGGTGATCTCCTACGAGGGAATCCTCAAACAGTTCTGGGAGAACCACGACCCCACCCAGGGGATGCGCCAGGGCAACGATCGTGGCACCCAGTACCGGTCGGTGATCTACACCGAATCCGACGAGCAGGACGCCGTCGCGCACGAGACCGCCGAGATGTTCGGCAAGCGCCTCGCCGCCGCCGGCTACGGGGTGATCACCACCGAGATCGCACCGCTCACCACGTTCTACTACGCCGAGGCCTACCACCAGCAGTACCTCGCGAAGAACCCCGGCGGCTACTGCCCGGTCCACGCGACCGGCGTGAGTTGCCCTGTGGGACTTGGTGCCTGACCGAACCGATCAGCGGGGGGCGTCCAACGGCCCGACGGGAACGTCGGGGCCCCACCGCACCGCGCAGGCGCGACGGTAGGGGCCGTCGAACAGGTGCAGCAGGACGAACCGGGTGACCGGACCGACCAGATGGACGAGGATGTCGCGGCGCTGCGGGTCGAGACTGTCGCCCAGCCACTGACCCTCGATCCCCAACTCCCACTTGGACTTGGGATCGATGTTCTCGGTCCGGTCCCACTGGACCCACTGGGCTGCGCTGAGGGTCCTGGACACGAGCGGCATCGCCTCGTCCTCCTCCCGGCGCAGATGCGGCAGCAGCACGTCCTCGAGCGCGGCGAGCGATCTCGTGAATTCGGTTCTCGCGCCGAGTGATCCGTCGTCGTGGAACATCGCAGCGGCGGCGTCGAGTCGATCCACTTCCGGCGTGATCCGAGCGTGGTCCGCATCCATCAGGTCGAGCAGCGGGGCGGCCTCGGGATCGGTGCGACGCACCAGCGGCCACAGGCCGTGGTCCTCGGCCCGGTGGTGGGCGTGCACGAAGGCCATCATCCACTGCGTGTGATCGGCGACGGCGCCGCGCTGCCGGTCGTCGATCCGGGCCGCCTGCAGGACGTCGTCCGTGCGTCCGAGATCTCGGCGCAGGGCGTCGTGGGTGACCCCCATCATCGTGGTATCCGCTGGCGCAGTGTACTTTTGGGTGGATCTTCCGTTCATGACGGTCTCCTGTGGTCGAGACCTCCACGTCGCGACCTCGTTCTCAGGCTAGGGCCGGCACCCGCCCGGGCACAAGACAGCGGACCGGCCCCGGCACCGCGAGGGCACCGGACCCGGTCCGTCGAACGATCAAGCCGCCTGCACGGGCTCCGGATCACGTTCGATCGGTGCGGTCTCTGCCGCCTGCGCCGCGATCGCCTGCCGCCGACGGTGCAGCGTCATCACGACCAGAATCGCCGCCAGCGAGGACGCTCCGCCGATCAGGTACGCGATGCCCATGCCGTGGTCGCTGTAGAAGCCGTACCCGTCGATCACGGTCGCGACGTTCGAATTCAGGACCGCGAACGCGATGACCGGAAGGATCGAGGCGACGAGGGTCTGCGACGCCTGCACCATGCTCGACATCGATGCCTGCACCGACTGCGGGACGGACGCGATGACGAGGTTCGGGATGGAGGCCGTCGTCATGCCCATGCCGAGACCGAACAGCAGGATTCCGAAGAGCACCTCGGGCTTGCCGGTGTGCCAGAACGAGGTGACCACGGAGGCCGCCAGCATCAGGACCGCACCGCCGGCCAGCGTGACGGTCGGGAACTTGGTGCGCAGCATGCGTCCGACGAGGACACCGCCGATGACGCTACCGACACCCATCGGGATCTGGATGAGGCCGACGCCCTTCGCGTCGACGCCGAAACCGTAGCCGAGACCCAGGGTCGCGGGCGTCATCGACATGATCGGAATCAGCGTGGCGTACAGGGAGATCGTGCCGTACGCGAGACCGGCGGACAGGCAGATGCGGAGCATCGGTCCGCGCCGGAAGAATCGCAGATCGACGATGGGGTCGGTCATGCGCAGCGCCATCGGCACCCAGATCGCGGCCAGCACGACACCGCCGGCGACGAGGCCCAGTGTGCCGCCGTCGGACCAGCCCCACGTGGGGCCGAAGCTGATGCCGGCGAGGATCGCGGCGAGGCCGCCGCCGAGCAGGACGGCGCCGACGAGGTCGAGGCGAGCAGGGTTGCGGACCGGTGTCTCGTCCGTCGAGAGCGCCACCAGCGGGATCATCACCAGGAGGGCGATGAAGAGGAACCAGAAGATCGAGCGGAAGCCCCACGCATCGACCAGCAGGCCGGTGATGAACGGCGACGGGATCGTCATCAGGCCCATGCCACCCGCGGCGAGGCTGACCGCGAGGGCAAGAGTCCTGGGCGGGAACACGTCTCGCATGAGCGAGAATCCGAGGAACATGCACGCGATGAGGACGCCGAACAGCGCCCGGCCGATCACGAGCACGAGGAAGCTGGTGGCCACCGCCGAGACCAGCGCACCGAACGCGGCGACCGCCATGCAGACGAGGAACACCTTGCGCTTGCCGTGGATGTCGGCGAGCTTGCCGGCCAGCGGGCACGCCACCGCGGCAGCTAGAAGGTAAGCCGTTGTCACCCAAGCAATCTGATCGGTCTTGAAGTGCTCGCCGATCGGCATCATGGCGACGGAGGCCATAGTCGAACTGATCGAGACGATTTCCAGGACGACTGCGATGGAGATCAGGGACAGGATGAGCCGCGGGGTCCAACCGCCTTCTCGGACGGTGCGCGGCGGGATGGCCGCGGTGTCGAGTGTTCCTGACATGTAACACCTTTCTGGGGAACTGTGGTGCGGGTCACGCTGTTGCGCCCATTACAGATCCCGGGGGTGCTTCCGCAGGAGGGGTGTCCCGTTGAACGGAAACATATTTCGGAGGTGCTGCCGAAGCGCCTTCGGCGACGGATTCCGCTACGAACGCTGCTCGGGGAGGGGGACTGACCGATGTCATGCACCCCCATAGCGGGCAACGATCGCGATCGTCACATACGGGAGGCCGACGGTGGGGAAGCGCGTCGGGGAAGGCGAGGAGCGCGCTGCCTCGCGCCGTCGACGTTCCCGCAATGGAACTTCCAGATTCTGTGTCAGACAACCCATCTCGTCGTAAGGCACAGAAGCAGGTCAACACGCTACGCTCGATCGGCGGCGTCCGTGTCGACTTCGAAATTGTCACCGTTCAGGACCGGCAGCGCCGAGTCGCGGGCACCGTGCTGATCGGCCGCGCGGCGTGTGGGTGTCACGTTCTTCTGGGCGGGCGTCCGCGCTCGTAATACTGATTCCACCTTTCCTGGGCTGATCGAGATGTTAGGTTTCTTTCGCCTATATGCATGGGGGCGCCGCCGGTTTAGTTGGTCTCTGGCTGGGGTGAGGAAATGGTGGCGCCGCAGTTTTTTCTGTCTTCATGCGGTTGGGCGGAATCTCTACGAATTGTTGCGCAGGCCAATTGAGGAGGTCGTATAGCGATGCCAAAGCACAGAGCTACGGACGTACGCACTCTGAAGATCAAGACCCGCATCATGGTTGCCGCGACGGCAGTCGCCGCGCTGGCGATCGGTTCGCCGGCCCTGGCGAACGCTGGCGGTGAGGGCGGTTCGGGTAGCCACGGTAGTGAGAGTTCGGGTAGTGCGGAGGCTGGTAGCGCCAGCCTCGGGGAGCATGGAAGTGCGGAGGCCGGTAGCGCCAGCCTCGGGGAGCATGGAAGTGCGGAGGCCGGCAGCGCCAGCCTCGCGGAGCACGGTAGTGCGGAGGCCGGCAGCGCCAGCCTCGCGGAGCACGGAAGTTCGGACCTGGGCAGCTTGATTCTGCCGTTGCTCGGGAGCTCCGGCACCAACACCGGCAGTCTCCTACTCGGCAGTGCCGCAGCTGGTAGTGGCGTACTCGGAAGCGTCGGGCTCGGCAGTCTCGGGTCCGGCGGATCGGGTGGCCCGGGTGTCCCCGGCCCGGGCGCACCGGGACCGGCCCCGAGCGTTCCCGGCCCCAGTGCGCCGGGACCGGCCCCGAGTGTTCCCGGCCCCAGCGAGCAAGCGCCACCCGCCCCGCAAGGCGGAGGGCAGGTCGCTGTCGTCCCCATGGGCGGCGTCGAAGCCGGCGGCGGACCCTCGAACGACACCGGTGGACACGGATCCGGTTGGCTGGTCGGCAGCGCCCTGCTCGTCGCGGCCGCGGCGGGTACGGCAACAGCCGGGGTCGGCAGGCATCGTCGCCGGGCGTAAGCGCCGGCAGTTATACAAAACACACCGACAGGCCATTGCCCGGACCATCGAGGCAATGGCCTGTCGGCGCTGTATCCACCGTTTTTTGTCTAACGTCGGGTTCCGGGTAAATTACATCGCTTGGAATTGCATTCCCATTAATGTTCAATTCGCCCGTTTGATTTCGATCGGGAAATCGACGCCGTGGATGTGGGGCGCATTTTCGGGGGGTCCACCCCGCGCCGGCAAACCACCCGAAATACCGTCCGGCCGGTTCGTCTCGTGTCTGAACCGTTGCGGCAGAAGCTATCTCAGGATTCCTGAGTGTGCTCGACCACCCGAGTGCGCGTTCACGTCAGTCCAGCTGGGGCATGACCTCCGCCGCGACGAGCTCGAGATGATCGAGGTCGGCCAGGTCGAGGGTCTGCAGATAGATGCGCTGCGTTCCCGCCTCGCGGTAGCGCCCGATCTTGTCCACCAACTCGGCCGGCGTGCCCGCGAGGCCGTTCTCGCGCAGCTCGTCCACCTCGCGTCCGATCCGCGCGGCCCGGCGTGCGATCTCCTCGTCGGTGCGTCCGCAGCACAGGACCAGGGCGTTGGAGTACACGAGATCGTAGGGATCGCGGTCCACCGCCTTGCACGCCTCGCGGACCCGCTCGAACTGACGGACGGTGTCCTCGATCGAGACGAACGGCAGGTTGAACTCGTCGGCGTAGCGGGCGGCCATCGACGGGGTGCGTCGCTTGCCCATGCCGCCCATCACGATCGGCGGCCGCGGCGACTGCACCGGCTTCGGCAGGGCGGGCGAGTCGCTGATCGGGAAGTGAGTGCCCTCGTAGCTGAAGGTCTGCCCGACCGGGGTGGCCCACAGGCCGGTAATGACCGCGAGCGACTCCTCGAGCCGGTCGAACCGCTCACCGACCGACGGGAACGGGATGCCGTACGCGCGGTGCTCCTCCTCGAACCAGCCCGCACCGATGCCGAGCTCGATCCGTCCGCCGCTCATCGCGTCGACCTGCGCCACCGAGACCGCGAGCGGGCCGGGGTAGCGGAAGGTGGCCGACGTGACCAGGGTCCCGAGTCGGATCGTGGAGGTCTCGCGGGCGAGACCGGCGAGGGTGATCCAGGCGTCGGTGGGGCCGGGCAGACCCTCGACGTTCATCGCCAGGTAGTGGTCGGACCGGAAGAACGCGTCGTATCCGAACTGTTCCGCGGCCTTCGCCACCGTGAGGAGATCGTCGTAGGTGGCGCCCTGCTGGGGTTCGGTGAAGATTCTCAGGTCCATGCGGACCACTGTGCCGCACCGTCGAATGTGACGTGCGTCGGAGGACGAAGTCGAGGGAACCGATCCGGCGCCTGCCGCGTCGGATCAAGTGTCGGGACGGATCGTCCCGACCGAAAAGGGGGGAGAGCGGGCCGGAGTGAGGGGCTGGGATGGGGGCACACATCCCGGCGGTGGGGACTCCGGCCCGTGCCACCACATCGGACCGCTAGCGCGCAAATCCACACAGGTTGTGGATTGCTGTGGAACTTGCGGTGCACAGTTGTCAACAAACCATCCACCTCGAGCCCCTGACCTGTGGATGATCCCCACCGAAGTTGTTCAGAACTGTGGATGACCCTGTGGAAACTGTGGATAACTCGGCGAATCAAGTGCCTCAGGTCACATTTGGGGGTGCAATCGCTCGACGTCGAGCGCTGGACGTATCGGTCCGGTCACGAAGGGGGCGAACGCGTAACGCGAGATCGTCTGCCCCGGAAAAGGGGTCGTGCCAGAATCGAACCCGTGACGATCCCGCACGTTCCCACCGTCTCCGTGACCGACCTCCCGGCGGAGCTCACCGAGGCGACCGTTCTGCTGGACGTGCGCGAGGACGACGAGTGGGGGCTGGGCCACGCCCCGGGCGCGCACCACATCCCCATCGTCGACGTCCCGGCCCGCCTCGACGAGATCGACATCGACGCCGAGGTGTACGTCGTGTGCCGCCAGGGTGGACGCTCGATCATCGTCGTCGAGTACCTCAACAGCATCGGCTACGACGCCTACCAGGTCGACGGCGGAATGGTTGCGTGGCAGGGCGCCGGACTCCCGCTCGCGTCCGACGGCGACTCCGGTCCCGCGAAGATCTACTAGATGAGCGTCGTCCAGGTCTGCGCCCGCTGCGCGTCGAGGTGGCCGGTGGTCGGCGCGCCGGCGCAGTGGTGCCCGCGCTGCCAGGGGCTGCTGCTCTCACCGGTCGACACCGACCGCCCCGCCCCGCCGACCGGACGCAACTTCCGCTGGGTCGCCCGCAGTCCCTACCCGCCGATCGCCCGCCGACGCCGGGAACCGCGCCGACTCGGTCCGACGCCCCGATACACCCAGGTACCGCGCTGGGGACTGCTCGACCCGCCGCCGGAGGAACCCGACGACCGGCTCACCCCCGCCGAGGCCGCCGCCGACCTCGCGCCGACGCTGCTCGCGTGCACCGCGATCGTGTTCGGGCTCGCCGCGCTGGCGGAGGCCTTCCGATACGCGCTGCTCGTGTTCAACCGGGTGCGCCTGGTCGATCCGCTGACCCTCGCAGTGTCGGACTCGATGGTGTGGGCGACGCAGCTGTCGGCGCCGCTGGTGGCGCTGGCCGCCGCGGCCGCGTCCGTGTGCCGGCTCGTCGTCATCCGCCGCCAGGTGCTCGCCGCCCGCGGCCTCGTGGACCCGCGCACGCCCCGGTCCCTCGCCGTCGGGGTGCTCGTCCCGGTCGTCAACCTCGTGATGCCCGGCGTCTTCCTCACCGAGGTCGCCGACGGCGACCGCCGGACCCTGACCGCGATCCGCATCTGGTGGGTCGCGTGGGCGGCCAACGGGTTGCTCGTCGTCGTCGGGCTGCTGTGGCGCGGCCGCGACACGCTGCAGGCGCAGGCCGACGGGGTGCTGCTCGCCGCGGTCACCGCGGCCGTCGCCGCCGCGACCGCGCTGCTCACGCTGCACGTCATGCGCCGGTTCGACGGCCGGGACCTGCTCGGCCGCCCGCAGCGGACCACCCGATGGATCAACGTGCCTGGGGCCGAACAGCCGGCCCCGGCCGAGGAGGCGACCGTCGGATGAGCCCGGATCGGCGTGGCCCCCTCGTGGTCGCGCATCGCGGCGCGTCGGCCGCGATGCCCGAGCACACCCTCGCCGCGTACGAGCTGGCACTCGTGGAGGGGGCCGACGGCCTCGAGTGCGACGTCCGGCTCACCCGCGACGGTCACCTCGTGTGCGTGCACGACCGTCGGGTGGACCGCACGTCGTCCGGCACCGGTGTCGTCAGCGAGATGACGCTCGAGTCGCTCGGTGAACTCGACTACGGCGCCGTCGGCGAACCGGCGGAGTTGCTGACGCTGTCCCAGCTCATCGAGCTCACCCTGGGGTGGACATCGCGCCCCACGAAACTGTTCATCGAGACCAAGCACCCGGTCCGCTACGGCGGGCTCGTCGAGAGCAAGGTGCTCGCCGAACTGTCCCGCTACGGGCTGGCCACCCCGGCGTCGGCCGACCATTCGCGGGCCGTCGTGATGTCGTTCGCCGCGAGCGCGGTGTGGCGGATCCGCAGGTCGGCGCCGCTCCTGCCGACGGTGCTGCTCGGCGACGCGTCCCGCTACCTCGGCGGCGGGGCGGCCACCACCGTCGGCGCCACCGCCGTCGGGCCGTCGATCAGGACGCTGCGCGAGCATCCCGAGATCGTCGACAAGGCCGCCGCCGCCGGTCGCGCCACGTACTGCTGGACCGTCGACGATCCCGCCGACGTCGCGCTGTGCAAGGAACTCGGTGTCGGCTGGGTGGCCACCAACCATCCGGGCCGCACCAAGAAACTGCTGGGCGGCTGAGATAACGCGCCCGTCCGTGTAGGTTTTGGCCTCGTGGGTAAGAAGAGCAAGAGAAACAGTGGCCCCAAGCCGGGCAGTAACCGCGCCGCGAAGCTCGAGCAGCGTCGTCTCGAGCGCGAGGCCGAGGTCACCTCGCCGACCCGCCCGTTCCAGGGCCTGGCCGCCGAGTGCGACCTGGTCGCGCTGCGCGAATTCGTGCCGTCGGCTCTCGTCGAGCTGCCGGTCCGCGACGCCGACAAGCCGGTGACCGCGGCCACCGTCCTGCCCGGTGCCGTCGCGGCCCTGGTGCGCGACGAGGCCGGCACCGCCGGACGGTACGTCGGCCTGCAGGTCCAGGCCCACACGGCCGACCCCGGCGCCGACCTCGGTGCGGCGGTCACGTGGGTGCAGTCCGCCGAGCCCGGCAACTCGCTGACCTTCGCCGACCCGCAGGACGGCGGCCCGCGTCCGACCGACGTCCTCGTCGCCGACGCGCTGCCGAAGATCACCGTCCACCAGAACTTCGACTGGTGGATCCCCGAGGGCGTGGAGCCGGCCCCCGACGTCGCCGCGACCGTCCAGCAGGCCAACATGGCGATCATGCCGTCGGCGCGTCTCGAGGCCGACGGCGTCGTCGCCGCGTGGTGGGTCGACGCCGGCGAGCGCGCGCACCTGCGCTGGGTGCGCCCCGAGGACGAGGACTCTCTGATGCAGGCGTTGGCCCGCGTCCACGCGGCCGGCGGACTGCACCTCGGCGAGGGATCGCGGTTCGCGGGCTCGTTCCGGACCCACGGCCTGCTCGTGCCGGTCTTCGACCTCGACCGTGAGAAGCACCCCGACGAGTGGGCCGCGCCGACCGCCGAGCTGGGCGAGCGTCTCGCCGAGGCCCTGGCCGTGGATGCGCCGCTCACGGCGGCCGAGGTGCGCGCCCGCGACGGGCTGCGCGGCCGCCAGGTCACGCTGCGCTGAGTTCAGACAGCTGAAGGGTCCCTTCGTGCGCTGCGAGCGCGTGAAGGGACCCTTCAGCTGTTTCGGTGCTAGATCGTGCCCCCGGCGGCGGGCGGTGCCCCGGACGCGTCGTCCACGCTGCTCATCTCACGGGCCACGAAGTCCTCGAGATCGAACAGGTTGGACCCCGCGCGGTCGGCGATCGTCAGGAGGGTCGTCATGCGGGAGACCTCCTCGACCTGCTCCTTGAGGAACCACTGCATGAACTGCTCGCCCAGGTAGTCGCCGTCGTCGCGGGCCGTGCGGGCGAGCTGGACGACCTCCTCGGTGACGGCCTTCTCCTGCGCCAGCGCGAGCGCGATGGGCTCCCGCGTGTTCTCGAAGTGGCTCTTGGCCGGATCGACGCCCGTGAGTTCGACGGTGATGTCCCGATCCAGGAAGTACCGGATGATCATCATCGCGTGATTGCGTTCCTCGTTGGCCTGCTTGTAGAAGTGGCGGGCCAGCTGGGGGAGATCCGCGTTGTCGAAGTAGACCGCGGTCGCGAGGTACTGGTGCGACGCGTTGAATTCGTTGCGGATCTGATCATGGAGAAGTGCGTGGAATTTCGTCCGATGCGAATCGTCTGAGGCACTCATGGAGCCAAGGTATCCCTGATCAGGGCGAACTGTCACGGAAGTGGAACCTAATTGAGGCTAGTGTGTCCTCAATTAGCCTTGCCTCAAACCGAATTGAGATTTCCGGAAATTCCGATCTGCCGCAATTGCCGATTGTTCGGCAATTGCGGCGCGCCGGAATCAGGCGTCGGCGCCGGCGATCCGCGGGGCCGTGGAATCGGCGGTCACGGCCGAACTCATCTCGCGCGCCACGAAGTCCTCGATATTGAAGAAGTTGTCGCCTGCGCGGTCGACGATGGTGAGCAGCGTCGTCATGCTCGCGACCTCCTCGACCTGCTCCTTGAGGAACCACTGCATGAACTGTTCACCCAGGTAGTCGCCGGTATCGCGGGCGGTGCGGGCCAGGCGGGTGATCTGCTCGGTGACGGTGCGCTCCTGCGCGACCGCCAGCGCGACGGGCTCACGGACCGACGCGAAATCGGTGACCACGGAGTCGATGCCGGGGACGGCAATCGGCAGGTCGTTGTCGAGCAGGTACTGGATCATCATCATCGCGTGGTCGCGTTCCTCGGCGGCCTGCCGGTAGAAGCGGCCCGCCAACTGCGGCAGATCCTGTGAATCGAAGTAGACGGCGACCGCGATGTACTGCTGAGAGGCCGTGAATTCGTTTCGGATCTGGGTCTGCAGCAGTCGGTGGAACTCGTTGGTGTGCGCCGCTTCAGTCATGCACGAAACAATACCGCCCGTATTGGCGTGGCTGTGTCGGCAATGTCCGGACGGCGACGAGCGTCACGGTGTGCCGGTCAAGAGGTCCTGCGGAATCTGGCGGTCATTTGCAAGCGCATCGAAGAATTCGCTTGCCTTTTGTCGGTCCCACAACAGAACGTCGCCCCACCCGTCGACCACCTCGAACCCACCGACCGGAACGGTGGTGGTGACCATCTTGCCGCGCAGTGCCCACGCCAGCCCCGCGAGATTCCACAGATGGTCACCGTCGGCGACCTGCAGCGAGTTCGCGGTCTTCGTCATCATCGGCCACAACCGCAGCGGATTGATCAGCGTCGTGGGCGAGGTGGCCTTCTTCAACAGCGCACTCATGAACGCACGCTGATTCTGCATCCGGTCCAGGTCGGCCATCGCCGTCGCCCGGCTGCGGACGAAGCCGAGCGCCTCGGGGCCCGACAGGTCCTGGCAGCCGGCCGGCAGGTTGATGCCCGCGAGGGGGTCGTCGATGGGGTAGGGCACGCACATGTTCACGCCGCCGATGGCGTCGACGATGCCGGCGAACCCGCCGAAGCCGATCTCGGCGTAGTGGTCGATGTGCAGGCCCGTGGCCTCCTCGACCGTCTGCACCAGTACCTGCTCGCCGTCGGGCTGGGAGAACGCCGCGTTGATCTTGCCCCGGCCGATGCCCGGGATGTTCACGTACGAGTCGCGCGGGATCGACACCATCGTCGTCGAGCCGCTCTTCGGGATGTGCACCAGCATGATCGTGTCGGTGCGTTTGCCGTCGATGTCGCCGCCGGCGGCGAGCTCGCGGTCCTGCTCGGGCGTCAGACCGGCGCGGCTGTCCGAGCCGACCAGCAGCCAGTTGGTGCCCGGGGTGTCGGCGACACGACCCGGGTAGTCGGCGAGCGCGTCGACGCGGTTCAGCTTGGTGTCGAGGTAGGCCACGCCGCCGATCGACGCGACCAGGAGCACGGCCAGCGTCAGCGCGACCCGGCGCAGCCACCTTCCGCGCTTGCGGGGCCGCCGCTGCTTCGGGGGCTCGGCAGGGGCGGCCGGCGGGCGCGGCGGCTGGGGGTTGCGCGGCGGGGCGGCCGGCGGGACGCGACGCGGCTCCGCGTACGGGCGCGGAGTCTGGGTGGGCGCGTGGCCGCCGCCGTAGGGCGCGCGCCCGTCGGATACCTGCGACCACGTCTGGGGTTCCGGTGCCTGCGACCACGCGCGTGCGGGCTCGGGACGCGGTGCCGGGCCGCCGGGACGCCCGTCGCGGCGGATGATCTGGGTGCCCTCGGCGCCCTGCGGCGGGCGCTGCGGGGGCGGCCCACCGCGGCGCGGCGGCGGGGGGACATTGCGCGGTGGCTGGGGCCGGCCGCGGTGCGGCGGGCCCGGCTGACGTCTGTCGGGGGTCTCGCCGTTCACGATCCGAGAATACGTGCGATCCCGACAGTTGCGGTCACGGCAGCCACGACAGGTGCCCGCGGAGCAGGGCGTATCCGACGAACGCGACGGTGTCGATGAGGGCGTGCGCGATCACGAGCGGCCACAGTTTCCCGGTCCGCTGCCAGTAGCGGCCGAAGATCAGCCCCATCAGCACGTTGCCGAGACCGCCGCCGAGGCCCTGGTACAGGTGGTAACTGCCGCGCAGCAGCGCCGACGCGAGCAGCGACGAGTTCTCGCTCCATCCCAGCCGTCGCAGCCGCGAGATCAGATAGGCCACCACCAGGACTTCCTCGGCGACCGAGTTCGCGATCGCCCACAGCACCAGCACCGGCAGCCGCCACCAGTGGTCGTCGATGGTGCTCGCCATGACGGTGAGATTCAGGTCGAGCGCGACCGCGGCCAGGTAGAAGGCGAGCCCAGGCAGCCCGATCAGGGCAGCAAGCCCGACGCCGGGAAGCACCCCGCCCCGCAGTTGCGTCCGACCGAGACCGATCCGGCGCGGACTCAGGCCGCTGCGCCACAGCAGATACAGTCCGAGCGCTGCCCAGGCGGCGAGCTTGACCACTCCGAGCAGCTGTCGGGCCAGGTCGATGTACGACTGCGTGGACCGGGACGGGTTGATCGCGACCGCCTGCTCGGACAGACCGCCGGGCTGGAGGGCCGACTCGAGCAGCGACAGCATGCTGTAGACGCCGTTGAGCCCGAACGTCACCAGCAGGACGATCGTGATCTCGAACCACAGGGTGCGCCGTTCGCGGGCGTCGAGCGGTGGTTCGGACGGTAGTGGCGCTGCGGGCCGGAGCCACGAGTCGACGGTGGTGCGGGTGATCACCTCGACGACGCTAGACGTAATCGGCGTCAGATGTGATGGGCGAGGGATTCGGCCTTCGCGCCGAGGTTCGGCAGCCGCAGGTCGGCGAACGGAGTGAGCGCGCCGCCCAGCCGGTTCGTCACGAACGCCACCGACAGGCCGGTCTCCGGGTCGGCGAACGCACCGGAGCCGCCCATGCCGTAGTGGCCGAAGGCACCCGAGTGCTGCGTGCGGGCCGCGACGAGCGCCGCGTGGTAGCCGAGTCGCCAGTTCATGCGGATGCCGAGCACGTAGTCGCGGGCCCGGGTCTGCACCTCGCTCAGCTGGGCGATGGTGTCGGGTTCGAGGAAACGGATGCCGTCGACGACACCGTCGTTCGCGAACGCCGCGTACATGCGGGCCAGGGCGCGGGCGCTGAACACGCCGTTCCAGCCGGGCATCACGAAGTCGTGGATCGTCGGGTCGCGCACCAGCATGTCGAAGCCCTCGGGCATGCCGGCGTCGGCGATGTCGCGCAGGTGCGGCACCAGCGACAGCGCCAGCGACGTCACGCCCCACGGCACCCCGAACGGGTTGATGTGGGGGAACACCTTCGCGATGCGGTCCTTCTCGGATTCGGGGACCTGGAACCAGAACTCCGGGATACCGAGAGGCTCGGCGACCTCGGTGCGGACCAGTTCGGTGAACGGCTTGCCCGACACCCGTGCGGTGAGCTCCGCGATCAGCGATCCGTACGTGACGGCGTGGTAGCCGGGCATGGTCGTGCGGCGAGGGTCCGGGATGGACGCCGCCAACGCGGCCGTGACGCGGTCGTGGTCGAGCAGCGCGAGGCGGCCGGGCACCAGCCCGCGGATGCGGTGCAGGCCGGCGCGGTGGCTGAGCAGTTCGCGGACGGTGATCGATTCCTTGCCGGCCTCGCCGAACTCCGGCCAGTAGGACGCGACGGTGGCGTCGTAGTCGATCAGGCCGCGCTGCGCGAGGCGGTGCAGCACCGTGCTCGCGACGCCCTTGCCGGTCGAGAACGACAGCGTGACGGTGTCGCAGGCCCACTTGCGGATCGGGGACGCCCACCCGGCCCACACGTCGAGGACCGGCTGGCCGTACAGGTACACGGCCAGCGCGCCACCGCCGTCGTGGGTGCGATGGAACAGGTGGAAGAACTGGGTGGCCAGTGACTCGAACCGCGGGTCGACGAGCATCGTCCTGGGCGGCCGGTAGACCGCCTTGCGACGTGGGGCCCCGCCCGAGCCATGACTCGGCATTGCGGCAGTCATGTCGAGTGAACTTCCGATATCCGTTCGAGGTCGCCGAGTGCGATCTCGGTCTCATCGGTAGAACACTGCGGGTGGGTCGCTGATTCCGGATGGGCGGGAAATCCCTGGTCGGACACGGAGTCGGGCCGCGGTCAGTGCCGCATGTGCAGACCGTTGACGAAGGGGCAGCCGACGAGGATCCGCAGGGCACGGCTGAGCGCGGGCGCGTCGTCGGCCGGTTCGGCGAAGTCCATCCGCACGTCGCGGTCCCCGGCCGCGGCCTCGATCCGCAACCGCACCCCGTACCGGTCGATGCCGAGCGGTCGCACCCGGCCGGTGCGCAGCGCCGACGGCAGCCGTCGGGCGAGCATCTCGACCAAATCGGAGTGGTCCTCCTCGAGGTGCCGCAACCAGGCGGTCTCGACGTCGTGGAACGGGTCGGGATCGGCGGCGAGCAGGTCCTCGACCGTCACGGATTCGGCGCCGTTGCTGTCGGCCACGACGGCGGACGCGAGCCGCAGCCGCAGCAGCGTGGCGTCGTGGCCGACGTCGAGCAGCGCGGGATGCGGGTTCTCGGCGGCGACGGCGTCGGCGAGGTCGCGTTCGCCCTGCCTGGAGACCGCGGTGAGCGTGCCGCGCAGCCACACCAGCGACCGGACGGGTTCGCGCAGCGCGAGGGGCGCGTAGTCGGTGAGTTCGAGGACGGCGGGCAACCCGCCCGGTCCGGCCTGCCACGCGAGGGCCGCCGCGGCGCAGTCCATCGGGGTCGCGAGGACGGCGGTGCCGTCGGATCGCAGGTGGTGCAGCGAGGTGACGACGGGATCGGTGCCGGCGATGGCCAGCACGGCATCCGACGCGCGGGCGCTCGCGCTTCGCATCCGTTCGGCGGTGGACGGTCCGAGGGCGGTGCGGGTCATGGCGGCTTCCTTCGGGTCGGGACGCGATACCGAACCTGCGTCGAACTGAGGTAAACCTAAGCTAATTCTTGCGGACGTGGGCGGCAAGGCCTCGGCTCGGAAGACAGGTTTCGGCGCGGGCCGGGCTAACGTGGTGCTGTGTCGATTCCTGTTTCGCTGTCGATGCCGACTCTTCCCGCGTCTCGCGACCTCGCGGCCCGGCCGCTCGTCGACGGGCTGCTCCACCAGCGGCGAGATGCCGTCGACCCCGTAGTCGTCCGGGCCGCCGTCACCGGCGGGCCCCAGATCGTCGCCGCCTCGATCCTCACCGGCGCCGCCGGTACCGACGCCGACGCCGGCGCGGTCGTCGTCGAGCTCGACATCGATCCGGACGCCCTCGAGGACGCGGTGGAACACCGGGCGCTCCGGTACCACGTGCACTGCACCTCGGAGCAGATCGACGACGCGGTCGGCCTCCGGTTACCCGCCCCCGTCGCGGTGTTCGTCACGCCCGACGGCCCCGACTCCGGCACGCTCGCCGAGGCCGCGCAGGTCCTCGCCGACGCCGGCCACAGCCCCGGGCTGATCGCCGGTCAGCCCGTCGAAGCGGTCGCGGACTTCCTCGCGGTCCTCGCGCACACCTCCGTCGGCTTCGTCGCCCGCGCGCGCGACGGCGCCGAGGTGCTGGCCCTGCTCGCCGGCACGGTCGCGGCGCTGCGCGGCGACGACGTCCGTGCGGCCCTGACCTCCCCGGACGCGGCCGCGCTCGCGGCGCTGATCCCCGAGGCCGCCGAGGCGGTGCGGGGCGTGCTGCTCGGCATCGAGGTCGACGACCCCGAGCAGGCCGACCGCGTGCTCGCGGACGTCGGACTGCTGTAGCGCGCTCCGTAACGGAACCGGGACCGATCGGCGCAGTGCGTCGGTGGCGATTGCGTAACCTCGTAGTCGTGCCTCGTATCGCGTACTTCGGACCCAGCGGGACCTTCACCGAGATGGCCCTCGCCCAGCTCGAGGCGGCCGGCACGTTCGACGGCGACGTCGAGCGGGTGGCGGCCGCGAGCCAGCGGGCCGCGTTGGAGATGGTGCGTCGCGGCGACGCCGACGGCGCGGTGGTCCCGATCGAGAGCTCGGTCGAAGGATCGATTCGTCCCACCATGGACGCGCTCGCGCTCGGGGACCGGCTGCAGATCATGGCCGAGACCGAACTCGAGGTGTCCTTCACGATCGTCGGCCGCCCCGGCACGACGCTCGCCGACGTCCGCACCGTCCGCGCCTATCCGGTCGCGACCGCGCAGGTGCAGGGCTGGCTCGACACTCACCTGCCGAACGCCCGCGTCGAGCCGGCGTCCTCGAATGCCGGTGCGGCAGAGGACGTCGCGGACGGCGTCGCCGACGCCGGCGTGGCCACCGCGTTGGCGGGGGAGCGGCTCGGACTCGTCGCGCTGGCGTCCGGGGTCGCCGACTACGAGGGTGCCCGGACCCGCTTCGTGTTGGTGACGAAACCGCAGTCCGCACCCGCCCGGACCGGTAACGACCGCACCAGCGTCGTGCTGCACCTCGACAACGTGCCCGGCTCGCTGGTCCGCGCGATGACGGAGTTCGCGACCCGCGGCATCGACCTCACCCGCATCGAATCCCGGCCCACGCGCAAGGAATTCGGCACCTATCTGTTTCACCTGGACTGTGTCGGGCACATCGACGACGGGCTGGTAGCGGAGGCGCTCAAGGCGCTGCACCGCTTCAGCGACGTCCGCTTCCTCGGGTCGTGGCCGTCGACCGTGCCGGGTGGTGGGGCCCCGATGCCCGACGCCGACGACACCGCGTGGCTGGAGCGGCTGCGCCGCGGAGAGGAGAACGCGTGAGCGGCCGACTGATCCTGGTCCGACACGGGCAGACCGAGGCGAACGTCGAACGGCGGCTCGACACCCGGCTGCCCGGTGCGCGGCTGACGGAACTCGGTAGGACGCAGGCGCAGACGCTCGGCGACCTGCTGGCGGCGCGCCCGCCGAGCGCGCTGGTGTCGTCGCAGGCGCTGCGGGCGCGCGAGACGGCGGGTTTCGTGGAGACGGCGTCGGGCATCGCGCTTCAGGTGCGGGAGGGTCTGCACGAGGCGCAGGCCGGTGAGCTCGAGGACCGCTCGGATCTCGAGTCGCACAAGATGTTCGCGAAGGTGTTCCACACGTGGCACACGGGTGACCTGTCGGCGCGGATCCCGGGCGGCGAGTCGGGCGTCGACATCATCGAACGCTATGTGCCGGTGGTGGATTCGCTGCGGGCTCAGTACCTCGACGGCGGC
Organism: Prescottella soli; assembly: GCF_040024445.1. Classification (NCBI taxonomy): domain Bacteria; kingdom Bacillati; phylum Actinomycetota; class Actinomycetes; order Mycobacteriales; family Nocardiaceae; genus Rhodococcus; species Rhodococcus (subgen. Prescottella) soli. The sequence continues at coordinate 2,821,358 of NZ_CP157276.1, read as the reverse complement.
GCCGGCGGTGACGTCGTGGTGGTGAGCCACGGCGCCGCGATCCGGCTGGTGGCCGCGTACCTGGCGGGGGTGCCCGGTGCGTTCGCCGCGGACCGGCACCTGGAGAACACCTCGACGGTCGAGTTGGTGCCGACCGCCGCGGGCTGGCAGTGCGTGCGGTGGGGTCTCTTCGACCCGCCGTTCGACGCGACCCCGCAGCGGCCGTGGTTCGAGGCGGAGGCGACCGAGGCCACCGACGACCCGATGGGCTGAGTCCTCAGTCGAGCTGCGCGAGAAGGCCTTCGAGCGCCTGACGCAACCGGCCCTGGGTGCCGGGGCTGAGCGACGTCCACCGGACGCCGTCGGTGGCGACGCTGGTGGTGCCGACGACGCGTCCGGCGGCGGTGTCGAACACGGTGACCGGTCCGCGGGCCAGTTCGGGGTCGCCGCCCTCTCCGACGATGCCGACAAGTCCGACGATCTCGGTGAACGTCGGGCAGGCGGCGAACGCGGGCCCGACGACCGCGGCGTCCGCGGCCGGAACCCCCACCGCGATCAGCTGGTCGGCCGCCTTCTGCGGGTCGGTGATCCGGTCGAGCGCGGCGCCCAGGTCCGCGGTCGGGCAGTTCACGACGCCGAACGGCAGCGCCGGGACGGTGCCGAGCGCGTGCACGACGGGGCCGGCGAGGTCGCGTCCCGGCCGTTGGACGGTGAAGGCGTCGCCGCTGCGCAGGGCCAGCACGGCGCCGTCGGCCGGGTCCTGGTCGAGGGCCAAGCACGCGCGATGGACGGTGCCGCCGACGAACTTGCGCACCGCGATCTCGGCGCGCGGGCGGGCGAGCGTCCGCACCTGTCGGGCCAGGTCGGGATGCACCGTGATGCCGTCGACCAGGCCGGCGGCCGTGAGCCTGTCGTGGGCGCGGCGGAAGACCGCGTCGCGCGCGGGGAGCGAATCGAAGCGCGGACCGGCGTCGAGCACGACCGGCAGCACGTCGACGTCGAGCAGGTGCACCAGCAGGTCGATCTCGTCGACGTGCAGGGTCGTGGGCGGCAGCGTCGTGCCGATCGGTTCGATTCCCAAGTCGATCACCGCCCGTCCTCGGGCAGGTCGGCGCCGATGACCGACGGGATGACGGTGCGCCCGTCGGCGAAGTGCTCGAACTTCCTCAGGTAGCCGGGGGTGGCGCGGTCGCCCTCGTCGGTGTCCGCGACGCCGCGCTGCGCGCCCCTCGGGGTGCCGGACATCGGTGTGTTGCGGGCCGCGGCCGCCGCCGCCGTCTCCGCGCGCATCGCATCGGCGGCGCCGACGCCTGGGCCGGTGCCCGTGCCGCCGCCGACTGCGCCGCCGCGATGTCCGGCGCCGTCGAGCTGACCGGCCTGCGCCCACCCGTCGGGCAGCGCCGCCCCGGCCCCACCGCCCCCGCCCCCGCCGACGCCCGCGGCGCGCGAGGCGACGGCGCCGGACGCCCCGCCGCCGGACACGCCGGACGCGGCGCCTCGCCCGGCCACCGGCGCGGGCGCACCCGCGGTCCCCATCAGTGCGGGCGACCCCGCGCCCACCCCGCCGAGGACGGCGCCGCCGAAGTTGGCGGCGGCCGAGGTGGCGCTGGACACGGTGCCCGCGACGGTGCCGACCTGCGATGCCGCCGTCGCGACGGCCGGGTTCTGCGCGAACGCGGTGGCCGCTGCCGCGATGGTGCCGACCGGGTCGTTGCGGAAGTCGTTCTCGAGTCGGCGCCGGGCCACGTCGCCGCTGTCGCGGGACTCGAGGCCCACGGTCGAGCCGTTGGTGAGCGGCGGCGGAGGCGCGAAGGTCTCGGGTGTCGCGAGGATGCTCGACGCCGCCTCGTAGCCCTCCATCACGATGCCCGCGCGGATGTCCATCGCGCGGTCGGCGGCCTCGGCCACGGCCGCGGAGCCGTTGAGGGCGCCACCGGTGGTGTAGGCCGCGGTCTTGGCGGTCTTGACCGCGGCGATCTCGGGCAGGCTCGGCATGGCCAGGGCCGCGGTGGTGTAGGCACCGGCCTCGGCGGACGCCTTCGCCGCGGTCTCCGCCGCGAGGGTGGCGGTCTGATCGGTCCAGGCCGCGAAGGGGGCGATCTTCGCGAGGGCGGCCTCGGCAGCCGTCCCCTCCCACCCGGCGCGCAACTCGTCCATGACCCGGACCAGGGTCGCGCCGGCGTCGACGAAGCCCTCCGCGATCGTGGTCCAGGCCGGGGCGGCGGCGCTGAGCGGCACCGGGCCGGCACCGGCGCTGAGCGTGCTCGAGTTGACGGTTGCGCCGCGAGGCATCCAGACGACGCCTGTGACACCCATGGTCATGATGCGTTACTCCTCGGTTCGGCTGAGAGTTCGGCTGAGCGGTTCGGGATGCGCGCGGTCACATGCCGGTGGCGAGCGACGTGCCGAAGGAGCGGTCCTCGTCCTGGTACGCGGCGGCCTGCGCGCGGAGCATCGCCGCGGCGGCGGTCAGTTCCTCGATGCCCCGAGTGGCGGCCGGCCCGAAACTGCCCGCGAGCCGGTTGAAGTAGCCGGCCGCCAGCACCGACACCTCCTCGGACCCGGACGGCGCGACGTTCAGAGTCGGGGTCGTGGCGGCCAGCGTCGCCTGCAGGCGGGCGGCCAGTGCATCGAGTTCCGCGGCCGCGGCGACGAGGACGTCGGGTTCGACGAACACGTGATGCGACATGGCTGAACTCCTCGTCTCGGGGTCGGTGGCAGCGGGAACGGGCTTCGCGAAACTTGTTCCTGATTGCTTCGACGCAGGAGGAGGCCGGTCGGTTCCACATGAAACCGACGAAAATCCGATGCGGGTGTTCAGCCCCAGCCGAGCTCGTGGAGGCGGTCCTCTTCGATGCCGAAGTAGTGGGCCACCTCGTGGATCACCGTGACCATCACCTCGTGCACCACCTCGTCCTCGGAGTGGCACACGTCGAGGATCGCGTCGCGGTAGATCGTGATGGTGTCGGGCAGGGCGCCGCCGTAGTGGCTGTCCCGCTCGGTCAGCGCGATGCCGTGGTAGAGCCCCAGCAGCGTCGGCTCCTCGTCGTTGCGCGGTTCGACCAGCACGACGACGTTGTCGATCGCCGCCGCGAGCTTCTCCGGGATGAGGTCGAGGGCCTCGGAGACCAGCTCCTCGAAGCGATCCTCGGTCATCGTCACCGACACGTCAGGCTCCCGGTAGCGGCGCCGCACCCGGCAGCGGGGTCGGCACGGAACGTCCGTCGGGGGCCGCCGGCGGCGGGACCGGTGCCTGACCGTTGATCAGGATGTCGCCCTTGGCGCCGCCGACGATGGTCGCGAAGCCGTTGCCGTCGGTCTCCTTGCCGATCGAGCAGTTGATCTTGCGGCTGCCCACGAGCCAGCTGTCGAGGTCGAGGTTGTCCCAGAACAGGGTCAGGGTCTTGTCGCGGAGCGCGTCGGGGGAGCCCAGGTAGCCGTTGCTGGCGTCGGTGCACGCCTTCTCGAGGACCTTGTCCTGGTCCTCGACCGACGGCATGCCGCCGGGGAACTGGCTGGCCAGGTCGATCACGCCGACCACCTCGAACGCGTGCGGGTCGGCGCAGCTCACCGGATCGGACGGCACGTTCTGGTTGATGCCGATGCAGGTGCCGACGTCCCACACCTTCGACTGGTCCTGCTCGGCGACCTTGCCGTGAATGGGCAGCAGGGCGCCGGTGACGCCGGAGAACTGCAGACCGCAGCGGATGGTCCGTTCGCCGGCGGCCCAACCGGCCTCGCCCGGGTTGATCAGGCCGACGCTGAACTTGCCCTTCGGGTCGAAGCGGCCGCCCAGGTAGGCGTTGACGGCGGGAGCGCACTGCTCGTCGCGCAGCTCGGAGAACCGCAGCACTCCGGGGAACTTGGATCCGGGTCCGAATTCGACGCCCGGGTACAGGCTCAGGTCCACGTCGGTGGCCACCTCGAACTGGTGCGCCTGGCCGCAGTCGACCTTCTCGAGGTCGCTGGCATCGCGTTCGGACCACGTGAGGCAGTCGCCCGTCGTCGCCGACCCGAATGCCTGACCGGCGACGGCGCCCGTCGGCCGTGGCCCGACGCCGGCGGTGTGCGTGGGCAGTTTCTCGCCGCCATCGAAGCCGCCGGACACGAAGACCGTGGCGATCGCGGCCAGCACCGCGCCGATCGCGACGAGCGCGAGTGCACGCCGCGTGACCGGCGCAGACAGGTGTCGGCGCCGTTCCGGCTGCGGTGCCGACTCGGCTGTCGGCTGCGACTTCGGCTCGGTCTCATCCACGGACATCCCGTCCATAATGCCTTCAACGGACGCAGATACCGAAGTTTCCGCGTAGGTTCGTGCGGCATGAGTGAGGAACATCCCGCGACGCCCGACAGTGACGTGCAGGAGTTGGCCGGTCGATTGTTCGACATGGCCCGGGCCGGGGATGCGGCGACGCTCGCGCAGTACGTCGACGCCGGTGTCCCGGTCAACCTGACCAACGCCGCCGGGGACACGCTGGTGATGCTCGCGGCGTACCACGGCCACCCCGACGCGGTGCGTGCGCTGATCGAACGCGGCGCCGACGTGAACCGCGCGAACGACCGTGGGCAGACGCCCCTGGCCGGTGCGGTGTTCAAGGGTGAGGACGCCGTGGTGGCCGCGCTCGTGGCCGCCGGCGCCGATGCTCAGGCCGGTCAGCCGTCGGCGCTCGAGGCCGCACGCATGTTCGGACGTGACGATTATCTGCAGATATTGGGGAAGCACCCGGAGTGAGCGCGGCGTCACCAAGTAGGGTTTGTGGTCGTGATTGACCTCAAGTTCCTTCGCGAGAACCCCGACGCCGTCCGCACCTCGCAGCGCACCCGCGGCGAAGACCCCGGTCTGGTCGACGCGCTGCTCGAGGCCGACGCATCCCGCCGCGCCGCCATCCTGGCGGGTGACACGCTGCGCGCCGAGCAGAAGGCGTTCGGCAAGAAGGTGGGGCAGGCGTCCCCCGAGGAGCGTCCGGCGCTGCTCGAGGGTTCCAAGGAACTGGCGCAGAAGGTGAAGGACGCCGAGGCCTCGCAGCACGAAGCGCAGGCCCGGCTGGACGAGGCCCACCGCGCGATCTCGAACATCGTGCAGGACGGCGCCCCCGCCGGCGGCGAGGACGACTTCATCACCCTCGAGACCGTCGGCGAGATCCCGACGTTCGACTTCGAGCCCAAGGACCACCTCGAGCTCGGCGAGTCGCTGGGGCTGATCGACATGGAGCGCGGCGCCAAGGTGTCGGGCTCGCGGTTCTACTTCCTCACCGGCTTCGGCGCGATGCTCCAGCTGGGCATGCTGCAGCTGGCGGCGCAGAAGGCGATGGCCAACGGGTTCACGATGATGATCCCGCCGGTGCTCGTGCGCCCCGAGGTCATGCAGGGCACCGGCTTCCTGGGCCAGCACTCGGACGAGGTGTACCACCTGGCCGACGACGACCTGTACCTCGTCGGCACCTCCGAGGTCCCGCTGGCGGGCTACCACTCGGGCGAGATCCTCGACCTGTCGGCGGGGCCGAAGCGGTACGCGGGCTGGTCGTCGTGCTTCCGCCGCGAGGCCGGCAGCTACGGCAAGGACACCCGCGGCATCATCCGCGTCCACCAGTTCGACAAGGTGGAGATGTTCACGTACTGCAAGCCCGAGGACGCCGACGCCGAGCACCAGCGTCTGCTCGCGTGGGAGCGGGACATGCTCGACGCGATGGAGCTCTCGTACCGGGTCATCGACGTCGCCGGCGGCGACCTGGGATCGTCCGCGGCCCGCAAGTTCGACTGCGAGGCATGGGTTCCCACGCAGCAGCAGTACCGCGAGCTGACGTCGACGTCGAACTGCACCACCTACCAGGCGCGTCGTCTGCACGTGCGCTACCGCGACGAGAACGGCAAGCCGCAGATCGCCGCGACCCTCAACGGCACGCTCGCCACCACGCGCTGGCTCGTCGCGATCCTCGAGAACCACCAGCAGGCCGACGGTTCCGTGCGCGTTCCGGCGGCACTGGTGCCGTTCGTCGGGCGTGAGGTGCTGACCGCGCCGTAGTTCGCGTCTCCAGAAGCTGAAGGGTCCCTTCGTGCGCTGACAGCGCGTGAAGGGACCCTTCAGCTTTCGGCGGGAGTGATCAGCGCAGGATCAGGCAGGTGGTCGACGCCGTCGCCAGCAGCCGGTCCTGATCGTCACGGACCTCGGCACGCGCGGTCGCGGTGGTGCGGCCGGTGTGCTCCGAAAAGCCGTGCACGCGAATGGATCCGCCGTTCGCCTTGATCCCACGGATGTAGCGGACGGTGATGTCGAGCGTGGTGTAGTGGACGCCGGCGGGCAGGGTGCTCGACACGGAGAAGCCCATGGCGGTGTCGATCATCGTGGCGATGACGCCGCCGTGCACGCTGCCGACCGCGTTGTAGTGCCACTCCGCCGGCTCGGCGGTGATCTCGACGAACCCCTCGCGGGCGTCGGTGACGCGGAACCCGAGCGTGCTCGCGGTCGGGTGGTGCGGGACGGTGCCGTCGACGAGTCCGCGGACGAACTCGAGTCCGCTGAGGTTGCGGTTGGCCTCCGCGATGGGGGCGGGGTCGTTCCAGGTGTAGGTGCGCTGGCGTTCGGTTGACACGCATCGGACGGTACCCGGCGCGGGGCCGTCGGCACGGTTCAGTCGGGCCCGGCATGCCCCGCCACCAGATTGGAATCAATTTCAGAATTCTTCGCAGACGGGTCCGCCGGCCTCGGTCGTTCGTTCGGTGAGGTTCGGTCGAATTCGGCGTGTCCCGGGTCGCAGCCCTTGTTGCCGCAGGATCGTCGAGGCCCTCTTCTCGCGAGATTCTGCCGCGATGGGGCTATTTCGAGGGTGAAAACCTCGGGCGAGGGGCGATCCGGGCATCGAGGCGGCTTCGAGACTCACATCGATGCGATTTGTAGAGGTAAGAACGCTGGACAGGTGTCCGACCAGGGCAAACGCTCGGCGAGTGCATGCTACCAGTCGGTAGCCTTCCGATGTCGCCAGCAAATATTCAGCTACATGTGGATGTGAGATCGGCAAAAGCGATACACGGACGTAACACCGTCGTTATGGTTTCCGAACCTCTGCGGATTAGCCCTCCCCCCATCCGCAACTTCTTACAAGGAAGTGTGTATGCAGAATCCATTACTGAGGCGCTGTGCCGCGCCCATCACAGGCGCAGCGCTCGTGGCCGGAACGATGTTGATCGGTGCCCCGGCCAACGCGGTGACCACCACCACCAACTTCACCAGCTCTTGCCAGGCAAAATCGGTTCTCACGGTCGACAAGAGCGTGGCGGCCTCGATGACGGTCGACGCTCCTGTGTCGGTGGCACCGGGTGAGACCTTCACCTACCGCATCAAGCCCAACGCCTCCTCGTACCCGAACTCGGACTCGGGCGCGACGACGACCAACCTCTCACGGCTCAAGTACGACTACGCGATTCCCGACAACGCGACCTTCGTCAGCGCCGCGATCGTTCCCGGTACCGCGATAGGCCTCGACAACGTCGCCCCGAACGTGCTGCGCGTCAGTGAGGCCGGCGCGGTGGACAACGCCGCCGGCCCCATCGTTCGGCTCTCGGGCAACAACGAGGTCGTCGGCAACGGCGGCAACAACAGCACGAACAACGAGGGTGGCATCCGGGTCCCGAAGTCGAAGAAGAACCTCGACGGTTCGACCAACTCGAACGGCGACACCTGGTACCAACTGCCCGCCGTGGACATCACCGTGACCGCCGGTGCGCCCGGCGTCATCCAGCCGAAGGTGCGTCTCGCCGGTTCCGCCTCGTCCTACGGCAACGACCAGAACTTCAGCACCTCCCTGGCGAAGGCTTCATTCCTCGGCGGCACTCAGTGGGCGCCGACCCGGTGCATACCGAGCGACAACAAGAGCGCGCCCAACGCCGGCGCCGGCCCGCTGGCGACGATCAATGTCGTTGCCTCGCAGGTGTCGACCACGACGACCCTGAATGCCCCGGCCACCGCGGAGACCGGTGCTCAGGTCACACTGACGGCCAACGTCGCGCCCACGAACGCGACGGGCTCGGTCCAGTTCCAGGACAACGGCGCGAACATCGGCTCCGCGGTTGCGGTTTCGGGTGGCGCGGCCAGCCTGAACCACACCTTCACCTCGGCCGGATCGCACTCGATCACTGCGGTGTTCACCGCAACGGGCAACTTCACCGGTTCCACGTCGGCAGCTCAGACCGTCACCGTGTCGGATCCGACGCCGGTCGATGTGACGACGACGCTGGGTCTGACGGTTCCGCAGAACGCGGAGACCGGCGCGGCTGTCGATCTGACCGCTAACGTGACTCCGTCGGACGCTGCGGGCACGGTGCAGTTCAAGGACAACGGCAACAACATCGGTTCTCCGGTGACGGTGGCGTCCGGTGCGGCGACGCTGTCGCACACGTTCGCTGCTGCTGGTGCTCACGCGATCACCGCTGACTTCGTCGGTGGCCCCGGCTTCACGGGTTCGACCGCGGGTGCGCAGACTGTCACGGTGACGGATCCGGTTGTGCCGGACACGCAGACCACCACGACGGTCACCGCGCCGGCTACTGCCGAGACGGGCGGACAGGTGACCCTGTCGGCGACGGTTGCTCCGGTTCCGACCGGCGGCACGGTCCAGTTCAAGGTCGCCGGCAATGCTGTCGGTGCGGCGGTGAACGTCGATAACGCCGGTCACGCGAGCATGCCGTACACGTTCAATGCGGCCGGTTCGTACGCGGTGACCGCGGAGTACTCGGGTGCGACCGGGTTCACGAGCTCGGTGGCGTCGGCTCAGACGGTGACGGTGTCGGATCCGACGCCGGTCGATGTGACGACGACGCTGGGTCTGACGGTTCCGCAGAACGCGGAGACCGGCGCGGCTGTCGATCTGACCGCTAACGTGACTCCGTCGGACGCTGCGGGCACGGTGCAGTTCAAGGACAACGGCAACAACATCGGTTCTCCGGTGACGGTGGCGTCCGGTGCGGCGACGCTGTCGCACACGTTCGCTGCTGCTGGTGCTCACGCGATCACCGCTGACTTCGTCGGTGGCCCCGGCTTCACGGGTTCGACCGCGGGTGCGCAGACTGTCACGGTGACGGATCCGGTTGTGCCGGACACGCAGACCACCACGACGGTCACCGCGCCGGCTACTGCCGAGACGGGCGGACAGGTGACCCTGTCGGCGACGGTTGCTCCGGTTCCGACCGGCGGCACGGTCCAGTTCAAGGTCGCCGGCAATGCTGTCGGTGCGGCGGTGAACGTCGATAACGCCGGTCACGCGAGCATGCCGTACACGTTCAATGCGGCCGGTTCGTACGCGGTGACCGCGGAGTACTCGGGTGCGACCGGGTTCACGAGCTCGGTGGCGTCGGCTCAGACGGTGACGGTGTCGGATCCGACGCCGGTCGATGTGACCACGATGCTGGGTCTGACGGTTCCGGCGACGGCTGAGACGGGTGCTGCGGTGAATCTGACTGCGGCGGTTACTCCGTCGAACGCGCAGGGCACGGTGCAGTTCAAGAGCAACGGTGTCAACATCGGTTCGCCGGTGACGGTGTCGGGTGGTACCGCGGTTCTGTCGCACACGTTCGCTGCGGCGGGTGCGCAGGCGGTCACGGCTGAGTTCACGGGTGCGACCGGGTTCACGAGCTCGGTGGCGTCGGCTCAGACGGTCACGGTCAGCGATCCCACTCCGGTGGATGCGGCCACGACGACGATCCTGAGCGTCCCGGGCAACGCGAAGACCGGTGAGGCACAGGATCTGGTGGCGACCGTCTACGACAACGGCACCGAGGAAGTCATTCCGAGTGCCGGTACGGTCCAGTTCTTCGACGGTGGTGCCGCGATCGGTTCCGCGCAGGTGACCAACGGTGTGGCAACGCTGAACCACACGTTCACCACCACGGGTACGCACACCATCACCGCAACGTTCAGCGGCGCAAACGGATTCACCGGCTCCACCGCTGACGCGAAGCAGGTCGTCGTGACGACGCCGACCCCGGTCGACGTCGAGACGGCCACCGTCGTGACGGTGCCGGCCAACGCCACGGTCGGCACGCAGGTGCAGCTGTCGGCGCAGGTGACGGGTGCGGGCAACGCGGCAGTGACCGGCACGGTCCAGTTCTTCGACGGGGCCACCCCGATCGGGGACGCAGTGCAGGTGGTCAACGGTGTGGCAACGCTGAACCACACGTTCACCACGTCGGGTGCGCATAGCATCCACGCGGTGTTCAGCGGCGGCCAGGGCGTGGCGAACTCGACGTCGAGTGCGCAGACGGTCCAGGTCTCCGGCGGTAGCCCGGGCGGCAGCCTGGGCAACCTGGGCAGCCTGAGCGCGATCCTCGGGGATCTGCTGGGCGGCCTGAACTTCGGCTCGTAAGCAGTAACTGATCGTCCAGGCGAGGTCTCGTCTCCCCACGGAGGCGGGGCCTCGCCTGAGGCCGTTGTAGACGACCGAACGCACTACATTCCGCTGTCGGCGCCGGATTCAGCGGCGAGATCCTCTTCTGTGTCACCAATCACGTTGCCGGCGAATGGCAATACGATCTGGCGATTGACCATCAAGATGAATCTGCAACGTTCGCCGACGATTACGCTGTTCGCAGCTAGCGTCGGCATTGTCCACACTGCTGGGTCGGGGAAGCGTGTACCTGAGGAGGATTCAGTGGGATTGTCAGCCTTACGGCGGCTCGCCACACCCGTCATAGCGGGTGCGGCAGCGGTCGGGCTCCTTGTCGCGGGCAGCGGCCCGGCCTTTGCGGCCGATCCGCCGCCGTCCAGCAACCAAGGCTCGTCCGACAACGTCAAGTTCAAGAAGGAAGTGATCGGCAGTAACGTCCTCCATCGAGGCGACACAGTCACCTACAAGAGCACGATCTGGGTCGACAGTGGTGTCGAGCGCTACATTCCGAAGTTCCGGGACGTACCACCCGCCGGGTTCGCGCTCGTAGCGGGCAGCCCGAAAGTGACCTATCTGGGTGCCACGAACAAGGCCACCTTCACCAACGAATCGGATGGCGGGGTCAGCGCCAAGTGCAGCGGAAGCGGCTGCAACGCTTTCGGCAACGGGTTCATCGTCAAGAGCGGTCAGAACGTCACGCTCGAGGCCAGCTACCGGATACCCGACAGCTTCGCGTTCGGCACCTACGACAGTGGTGTGCTGCTGGACGTGTGGGCCTTCGGCGGGAATCCCCAGGGCGCCAATCCGTTCAGTGTCCGAGTCAGGGTGGAGGAGTTCGCCACGACCACCGCGCTGCAGGCGCCGCCGTCTGCGACGACGGGCCAGCCGGTGACCCTGACCGCGACGGTGAACCCGGGCAACGCGAGCGGCCAGGTGCAGTTCAAGGACGCCGGTGTGAACATCGGTTCGCCCGTCACTCCTGTGAACGGTGTGGCCACGCTTCCCCATGCTTTCAGCTCGGCCGGTGCGCACAGCATCACCGCGGAGTTCCTCCCCGGTGCCGGCTACTTCGGCTCGACTTCCGCGGCGCAGACCGTGGCGGTCACCGATCCGGTTGTGTCGACGTCGCTTACGGTGTCGGCGCCCGGTACAGCGACGACGGGTTCGTTGGTGGATCTGACTGCCACGGTCAGCCCGTCGAATGCCCAGGGTTCGGTGCAGTTCAAGGACAACGGTGCGAACATCGGCGGTCCGGTTGCGGTGACAAACGGTGCAGCGGTGCTGCCGCATTCGTTCGGTAGTGCGGGTGCGCACAGCATCACGGCCGAGTTCACCGGTGCTGCCGGGTTCACGAATGCAACGGCTGCCGCGCATGAGGTGACGGTGTCCGATCCGGACGTGCAGACCTCCCTGACGGTGTCGGCTCCGGGTTCGGCGACGACTGGTTCGTCGGTGGATCTGACGGCTACGGTCAGCCCGTCTAATGCGCAGGGTTCGGTGCAGTTCAAGGACAACGGTTCGAACATCGGTGCTCCGGTCGCGGTGGCGAACGGCGCGGCGGTGCTGCCGCATTCGTTTGCCGCTGCGGGTGCGCACAGCATCACGGCCGAGTTCACCGGTGCTGCCGGGTTCACGAATGCAACGGCTGCTGCTCAGGCGGTCACGTTGACCGATCCGGATGTGCAGACGTCGCTTTCGGTGTCGGCTCCGGGTTCGGCGACGACGGGTTCGTCGGTGGATCTGACGGCTACGGTCAGCCCGTCGAATGCTCAGGGTTCGGTGCAGTTCAAGGTGAACGGCAACCCGGTGGGTGCTGCGGTTCCGGTGGCGAATGGTGCGGCGATCATGCCGTACACGTTCAATGCGGCTGGTTCGTTCTCGGTGACTGCTGAGTTCACCGGTGCGGCCGGGTTCACGAACTCGACGGCGGCTGCGCATGAGGTGACGGTGATCGATCCGGATGTGCAGACGTCGCTTTCGGTGTCGGCTCCGGGTTCGGCGACGACCGGTTCGTCGGTGGATCTGACGGCTACGGTCAGCCCGTCGAATGCTCAGGGTTCGGTGCAGTTCAAGGTGAACGGCAACCCGGTGGGTGCTGCGGTTCCGGTGGCGAATGGTGCGGCGATCATGCCGTACACGTTCAATGCGGCTGGCTCGTTCTCGGTGACTGCTGAGTTCACCGGTGCGGCCGGGTTCACGAACTCGACGGCGGCTGCGCATGAAGTGACGGTGATCGATCCGGATGTGCAGACGTCGTTGACGGTGTCGGTCCCGGGTTCGGCGACGACCGGTTCGTCGGTGGATCTGACGGCTACGGTCAGCCCGTCGACTGCTCAGGGCACGGTGCAGTTCACCGACAACGGTGCACCGATCGGCGCGCCGGTTGCGGTGGTGAACGGTGTTGCGACGCTGCCGCACACGTTCGGCGCGGCGGGTGAGCACAGCATCGGGGCGTCGTTCACGGGTGGATCCGGCTTCACGGATTCGTCCGCGGGTACTCCCGGTTCGATCTCGGTGAGCGATCCGGTTCAGCAGACAACGCTGTCGGTGACGGCGCCGGCAACCGCAGAGACCGGCCAGCAGGTGAACCTGTCGGCGACGGTGACCCCGTCGAATGCGCAGGGTGCGGTGCAGTTCTCCGTCAACGGATCGCCGGTGGGCGCCCCGATTGCAGTGTCGGCGGGCTCGGCGACGTTGCCGTACGCGTTCAACGCAGCAGGCTCGTTCTCGGTGACTGGCGAGTTCACCGGCGCTGCCGGGTTCACGAACTCGACGGCATCGGGACAGAACGTCACCGTGACCGATCCGGTGGTCCCGGACGTCGAAACCTCGACGTTGATCGGTGTTCCGTCGACCGCGACGACCGGGGTCGAGACCACGCTGTCTGTGACGGTGCAGGCACAGTCCGGTACGGCGGTGCCGACCGGCAGCGTGCAGTTCCGGGACAACGGATCCCCGATCGGGTCGTCGATCGCCTTGGTGAACGGTTCCGGGTCGTTGGCGCACACCTTCCCCACGGTGGGTACGCACTCGATCACGGCGGTGTTCACTGCTGATGCCGGCTTCGTCGGATCCACGTCCACCCAGCGTCCGATCGTGGTGTCCGCGCCAAATCCGGTGGACGTGCCGTCGTCGGTCGTCATGACGTCGGCGACGTCGGCGACGGCGGGCGCGCCGTTCAAGCTGACGGCCAAGGTGATCGGTGCCCCGACGCTGCCGGGCACGGTGCAGTTCTTCGACGGCGGCATCGCGATCGGGCAGCCGATTGCAGTGGTGAACGGGATCGCTGAGCTCGAGCACACGTTCGACCAGTCCGGGCCGCACCAGATCCGCGCGGTGTACTCCGGTGGTTCGGGTGTGCAGGGTTCGACGTCGCAGGTCCAGGTCCTCGATGTTGCCGCGTCCGGTGGTGACACGGGCAGCACGGGCTCGCTGGGTTCGTTGGGCAGCCTGAGCGGATTCCGATTCGGATCCTGACGGCTGACGAGTGAAACAGGCTGTGGCCCCCTGCCCGACGGCAGGGGGCCACAGCGCTTTCGCGCGGTCGGACCTGGCCAATCGGGTCTCATCTGGACGTTTGTCCGGTAGAGTTCGAGCCGCATTTCAGACGCGGAGTCGGGCTGCCGTTTGGTTGCAGGGGAGTGGCGTGGGCCCTGCAGCGCGCCCCGGACTCGATTCCTTCAGCCTCGATCCCTCAGCGCAGTGTCCCAGGTCGAACCCGATCCGTTGAGTTGGCGACCGACGGTCGTCGTCGAGAGGGAAGTGCATGGTTGGCAGGGATCTACGCCGAATAGTCGGCGGAATAAGTGCTTTCGCAATGGCCGCGGGTTTCGCGGCAACAGTGGGAGTCGGAGCGGCTGGTGCCGCACCGGGTTCGGTGACCTGGGACGACGGCAACAGCAGGTTCACGCGGACGGTGAGCAACTCGACCCCTTCGGTGGGTGAAACCGTCACGGTGTCGACCAAATTCGAGCGCACCGGTGGCGTGGTCGAGTACATCCAGGCAGTCAAGGACCTCCACCCGACCTGCCTGACGTATGTCAGCGGAAACACGGGCGGCCCGGAGATCGCCGCGGACTACACCCGCGTCACGGGGTCGTGGCCGGTGTACCCGAACATCAGTCCGAAGTCGCAGACCTTTAGTTTCAACTACCTGGTGACCGCGGCGTGTGCCCGGGCAACGCCGTTGATGACGACGATGCATTATTCGGGGAGCCTGGGTAGCGGCACGTACGCGGACAAGGGTCCGACGATCACGGTGGCGAAGGATGCCACCACCACCACGCTGGCTTCGGTTCCGACTCCGATGCTCACGGGGCAGTCGGTCACTCTCACCGCGACGGTCACCGGTGCCGCGCAGGGCAACACGGTGGAGTTCTACGACGGCGGCACGAAGCTCGGTGAGAGCCAGATCAACGCTGCCGGCGTCGGCACGTTCGCGTGGACGCCGGCGACGGCGGGAGCACGGAGCCTGTCCGCGAAGTTCGCGGGCACTGCCGTTGCCAACTCTTCGCAGTCGGCGGCGCAGAACGTACAGGTGAACGCCCCTGCCGGCACGAGTGTCGCGCTGTCGGTTCCGGGTACCGCGCTGACCGGTGCGCCGGTCACGCTGACGGCCAACGTCGCTCCGCAGAACGCGACGGGCACGGTGCAGTTCAAGGACAACGGGACGAGCATCGGTTCCCCGGTGCCCGTGTCGAACGGTCAGGCGTCGGTGCAGCACACGTTCACGACGTCCGGTGCGCACAGCATCACCGCGGACTTTACGGCGGGCTCCGGTTTCGTGAACTCGTCGGCACCGGCCCAGACGGTGAACGTGAACGCCCCGACGTCGACGACGTTGCAGGCCCCCGCATCGGCGACGACCGGCCAGCAGGTGGCGCTCTCCGCGAGCGTTCAGCCCGTCGGCGCGGTCGGCACCGTGCAGTTCAAGGACAACGGCACCGCGATCGGTTCGCCGGTGACCGTGTCGAACGGTCAGGCATCGCTGCAGCACACGTTCGGTGCTGCGGGATCGCACAGCATCACGGCGGAGTTCGTCGGTGGAGCCGGGTTCGCGGCGTCCACGTCGGCCGCCCAGTCGATCTCGGTGTCAGATCCGGATGTGCAGACCTCGCTTTCGGTGTCGGCTACGGGTTCGGCGACGACGGGTTCGTCGGTGGATCTGACGGCGAATGTGTCGCCGTCGAACGCTCAGGGTTCGGTGCAGTTCAAGGACAACGGTTCGAACATCGGTGCTCCGGTCGCGGTGGCGAACGGTGCAGCGGTGCTGCCGCATTCGTTCGCCGCTGCGGGCGCGCACAGCATCACGGCCGAGTTCACCGGTGCTGCCGGGTTCACGAACTCGACTGCGGCTGCGCACAGTGTCGTGGTTACCGACCCCGACGCGCAGACCTCGCTGACGGTATCGGCTCCGGGTGCTGCGACGACGGGTTCGTCGGTGGATCTGACGGCTACGGTCAGCCCATCGAACGCTGCCGGCACGGTGCAGTTCACCGACAACGGTGCGCCGATTGGTGGTCCGATCACTGTGGTGAACGGTGTTGCGACTCTGGCGCACACGTTCACGGGTTCGGGTGCGCACAGCATCGGTGCTTCGTTCACGGGTGCTGCCGGGTTCACGAACTCGACGGCTGCCGCGCATGAGGTGACGGTGTCGGATCCGGATGTGCAGACGTCACTTACGGTGTCGGCGCCCGGTACGGCGACGACGGGTTCGTCGGTGGATCTGACGGCTACGGTCAGCCCGTCGAACGCTGCCGGCACGGTGCAGTTCACCGACAACGGTTCGAACATCGGTGCTCCGGTTGCGGTGACAAACGGTGCAGCGGTGCTGCCGCATTCGTTCGGTAGTGGGGGTGCGCACAGCATCACGGCCGAGTTCACCGGTGCTGCCGGGTTCACGAATGCAACGGCTGCCGCGCATGAGGTGACGGTGTCCGATCCGGACGTGCAGACCTCCCTGACGGTGTCGGCTCCGGGTGCTGCGACGACGGGTTCGTCGGTGGATCTGACTGCGACGGTGTCGCCGTCGACCGCGCAGGGTTCGGTGCAGTTCAAGGACAACGGTGCGCCGATCGGTGCTCCGGTTGCAGTAGCGAACGGCGCAGCGGTGCTGCCTCATTCATTCACTAGCGCGGGTGCACACAGCATCACTGCCGAGTTCACCGGTGCTGCCGGGTTCACGAATGCAACGGCTGCCGCGCATGAGGTGACGGTGTCCGATCCGGATGTACAGACCTCGTTGACGGTGTCGGCTCCGGGTTCGGCGACGACGGGTTCGTCGGTGGATCTGACGGCTACGGTCAGCCCGTCGAACGCTTCCGGCACGGTGCAGTTCACCGACAACGGTGCGCCGATCGGTGGTCCGATCACTGTGGTGAACGGTGTTGCGACTCTGGCGCACACGTTCACGGGTTCGGGTGCGCACAGCATCGGTGCTTCATTCACGGGTGCTGCCGGGTTCACGAGTTCGACCGCGGCCGTTCATGATGTGACGGTGTCCGACCCGGATGTACAGACCTCGTTGACGGTGTCGGCGCCGGGTTCGGCGACGACCGGTTCGTCGGTGGATCTGACGGCTACGGTCAGCCCGTCGAACGCTTCCGGCACGGTGCAGTTCACCGACAACGGTGCGCCGATCGGTGGTCCGATCACTGTGGTGAACGGTGTTGCGACTCTGGCGCACACGTTCACGGGTTCGGGTGCGCACAGCATCGGTGCTTCATTCACGGGTGCTGCCGGGTTCACGAGTTCGACCGCGGCCGTTCATGATGTGACGGTGTCCGACCCGGATGTACAGACCTCGTTGACGGTGTCGGCGCCGGGTTCGGCGACGACCGGTTCGTCGGTGGATCTGACGGCTACGGTCAGCCCGTCGACCGCGCAGGGTTCGGTGCAGTTCAAGGTGAACGGCAACCCCGTGGGCGCTGCGGTTGCGGTGGCGAATGGTGCGGCGATCATGCCGTACACGTTCAATGCGGCTGGTTCTTTCCAGGTGACTGCTGAGTTCACCGGTGCTGCCGGGTTCACGAATTCGACGGCTGCCGCGCAGAACATCACGGTGTCCGATCCGGATGCGCAGACGTCGCTTTCGGTGTCGGCTCCGGGTTCGGCGACGACGGGTTCGTCGGTGGATCTGACTGCGACGGTGTCGCCGTCGAACGCGCAGGGTTCGGTGCAGTTCAAGGTGAACGGTGCCCCGGTGGGTGCTGCGGTTGCGGTGGCGAATGGTGCGGCGATCATGCCGTACACGTTCAATGCGGCTGGTTCGTTCTCGGTGACTGCTGAGTTCACTGGTGCTGCCGGGTTCACGAACTCGACGGCTACCGCGCAGACGGTGTCGGTGTCGGTTCCGGTTCAGCAGACGGAGCTGTCGGTGACAGCGCCGACCGGTGCGGAGACCGGCCAGCAGGTGAACCTGTCGGCCACGGTGACCCCGTCGAATGCGCAAGGTGCGGTGCAGTTCTCCGTCGACGGAACGCCGGTCGGCACTCCGGTCACGGTGGTGAACGGCGCGGCGACCCTGCCGCACGCGTTCGACGTCGCGGGTGCGCACAGCATCGGGGCTACCTTCACTGGTGGTGCCGGGTTCGCGAACTCGACGGCCAATGCGCAGAGCGTCACGGTCACCGATCCGGTTGTGCCGGACACGGATACCACGACGACGGTCACTGCTCCGTCGACCGCGGTGACGGGCCAGCAGGTGACGCTGTCGGCGGCCGTGTCGCCGGTTCCGTCGGGCGGCACCGTCCAGTTCAAGGTGGCCGGCACCGATGTGGGTGCTCCGGTGTCACTGGACGCGAGCGGCCACGCGAGCCTCCCGTACACGTTCAACGCGGCTGGTGCGTTCGCGGTGTCGGCGGTGTTCTCCGGCGCACCCGGCTTCACGGGTTCCAGCGCTGCTGCGCAGAGCGTCACCGTGACCGATCCGGCGCCGGTCGATGTCCAGACGACGACGTCGCTGGGCGTTCCCGCCACCGCCACGACCGGGGTCGAGGCGACCCTCTCGGCAACGGTGGCGGCGCAGTCCGGCACCACGGTGCCGACGGGCACTGTGCAGTTCAAGGACAACGGGGTGGCGATCGGCAACCCGGTTGCGCTGCTGAACGGGACTGCGACGCTGGCTCACACGTTCTCCGCGGTGGGCACGCACTCGATCACGGCGGTGTTCACGGCCGATGCGGGCTTCGTCGGATCCACCTCGACGCAGCATCCGGTCGTGGTGTCCGCGCCGAACCCGACGGACGCGCAGTCGTCGGTGTCCATCACTTCGGCGACGTCGGCGACGGTTGGTACGTCGTTCAAGCTGACGGCCAAGGTGATCGGTGCGCCGACGCTGCCGGGCACGGTGCAGTTCTTCGACGGTGGTGTCGCGATCGGTCAGCCGGTTGCGGTGGTGAACGGCATCGCCGAGCTCGCGCACACGTTCGATCAGAAGGGTCCGCATCAGATCCACGCGGTGTACTCCGGTGGTTCGGGTGTGCAGGGTTCGACGTCGCAGGTGCAGGTCCTCGATGTCGCCGCGTCCGGTGGTGACACGGGCAGCACGGGCTCGCTGGGTTCGTTGGGCAGCCTGAGCGGATTCCGGTTCGGTTCCTGATGCGGTGATCGACTGATCCGAAGCGTGTGGCCCCCTGCCGTTCCGCGGCAGGGGGCCACACGTGTTTCCGGCAGAGGCCAAATCAACTGAACATTTGTCCAGCGAAACTGGTACACGTTCCAGTTCCGGCGTCTATCGTCTCTGGCTTGGGAGTTCGACGTCCGCGGGCGCCCGTCATTCGTTTGATTCAGGAGTCCGATGAGTTCCTCCTTATCGAGGCGCTGCGCGGCAGCCCTCACAGGCGCCACCGTGGTGTCCGCTTCCCTGCTCCTCGCCACGCCGGCGAGTGCGGCGACGTCCACAGTCAACTTCACCACCACGTGCCGCGCGTCGGCGGCGATCAACGTCACCAAGACGCCGGCCGCGTCGGTCACCGTCGACGCCCCTGCGACTGTGGCTCCGGGTGAGCAGTTCACCTTCAGGATGCAGTCGAATGCGCAGTCGTTCCCGAACTCTGATTCGGGGGCGACCACGACCAACCTGTCGCGGCTCAAGAACGACTTCGAGATTCCCTCGAACGCCACGTTCGTCGGTGCGACGATCGTTGCGGGGTCCGGGATCAACCTGAGCGGTGTCGCGCCGAGCGTGATCCGCGTCAACGACAACGGAGCCGCCGACTCCAACGGCACGATTCTCCGCATTTCCGGGAACAACGAGGTCATCGGGAACGGCGCGAACAACAGCGGCAACAGCGAGGGCGGCATCGTGGCGCCCAAGTCGCAGAAGAACCTCGACGGCACTAACAACGGCAACGGGGATTCGTGGTTCCGTCTGCCGGCGATCGACGTGACGATGGTGGCCGGTCAGTCCGGCGCTATCCAGCCCAAGATTCGCACCAGCGGCGATGCCGGCAGCTTCAACAACGACAAGAACTTCAGCACCCAGCTCGCCAAGGCATCGATGTTCGGCACCCAGTGGGCCCCGACGCGCTGCAGCCCGCGCAACTCCGAAGGCGCTGCGCTCAACGCCGGCGCCGGACCGCTCGCGACCATCCGCATCTCCGCCCCGGACGTGGCGACCACCACGACGCTGACCGTTCCGCCCACCGCGGCGACGGGTGCGCCTGTGCAGCTCACCGCGACGGTGGCGCCCGCCGAGGCGTCGGGCACGGTGCAGTTCAAGGACGGCGACACGAACATCGGCGCCCCGGCGCCCGTGAGCAACGGGTCGGCGAGCCTGTCGTACTCGTTCGGATCGGTTGGTGCACACAGCATCACCGCGGTCTACTCGGGAGCGACCGGCTTCGCCTCGTCGACGTCCGCGGCGCAGACCGTGGCTGTCACCCCGCCGTCCGCCGCGACCACCACGTCGATCACGGTCCCGTCGACCGCGACCACCGGTCTTGCGGTGGATCTGGTCGCGGCCGTGAGTCCCGCGAATGCCACCGGCACGGTGCAGTTCAAGGATGGCGGCGCGAACCTCGGGGCGCCGGTCCGGGTCACCGGCGGCGTCGCGACCCTGTCGCAGGCCTTCACGACGACCGGTGCCCACAGCATCACCGCCGTCTTCACTGGTGACGCCGGCTTCGCCGCATCGGCGTCGGGCGCCCGCGTGGTGACGGTGTCGGAGCCGGCGCCGGACGCCGTCGCGACCACCACCACGGTCACCGCACCCGCCTCTGCGGAGGTCGGCAAGGCGGTCACGATCTCGGCCTCCGTGTCGCCGAAGCCCGTCGACGGCACCGTCCAGTTCCGCGACGGCGCGACGGATCTCGGTTCGCCCGTTCTGGTTTCGGACGGCACCGCGAGCATCACGCACACGTTCACCAGGGGTGGATCGCATTCGATCACCGCGGTCTACAGCGGTGGTGTCGGATCGCTCGGCTCGACCGCAGCTCCGGTAACCGTGGCGGTGACGGCGTCGAACATCGGCACCGTCACGATGCTCAACGCGCCCGGTGAGGCGAAGGCCGGTGCGTCCGTGGACCTGTGGGCGAGCGTCTTCGACCTGGTGGACGGCGCTCAGGTGCCGAACGGCGGCACGGTGCAGTTCCGCGACGGCGGGACGCCGATCGGGAACCCGGTGCCTGTCGCTGGCGGCGTCGCCAAGCTGACCCACACCTTCGCTACCACGGGGTCGCACTCGATCACGGCCGTCTACAGCGGCGCCGGGGCCTACGCGGGCTCGACCACGGACGCTCAGAACATCAATGTGACCGTCGCATCGGTCGTCGATCTGTCCACCGCGACCGAGCTGGGACTTCCGGCCGGCGGGACCGTCGGGCAGCCCGTGACGATCTCGGCCCGCGTCGTCGCGTCGCAGACGCCGCGCGGCACCGTGCAGTTCTTCGACGGTGACAAGCCGCTCGGCGAAGCCGTGCAGTTGATCGACGGCCAGGCGAGCCTCACGCACACGTTCACCGGCACCGGGTCCCACTCCATCACCGCGAAGTACAGCGGCGCAGCGGGATTCACGGCGTCGACCTCGGTTTCGGGGGCGCTCGTGATCTCCGAGACCGGCGGTGGTCTGCCCGGCATCGACACCGGTAGCCTCTCGCTCGGTTCGCTGAGCGGAGTTGGCAATGCGACAGCGTAATTCGAAGGCAACGACGGTGAGAGAACGAGAGAACGGTATGACGGGTAAGACGACTCGGCGATTGACCGCCGCAGCAGGCGTGGCCGCGCTGTCGGTGACCCTCGTCGGAGCATTCGGGACCGGTTCGGCGGGCGCGGACCCGGCTTCTTTGACGTGGACCGACGGCGCCAGCAAGTTCACTCGGACGGTGAGCAATTCAACACCGAACGAGGGCGACACCGTCACAGTGTCGACGAAGTTCGAACGGACCAACGGTGTCGGCGAGTACATCTACGCGGTCAAGGACGTGCACCCGGCGTGTCTGACGTATGTCGACGGCTCCGCGAAGGTGAACGGCACTGCACGTCAGTTGGAAAGTCAGGGATCCGATTTCGCGCGGGTCCAGGGAACGGTCGTCGAGTGGCCGGTCGGCGCGTTGGCGGGCGGAAAGCCCCACACGTTCGAGTTCTCATATCGAGTCGGCGCGGATTGTGCCCGTGGCGTCGCACTACCGACGACGATGCACTACAGCGGCTCGCTCGGTGACGGCACGTACTCGGACAAGGGTCCGGCGGTCACGGTGAGCAAGAACGTGTCGTCGACATCGTTGGCGGCGGTCTCCGGTGCGCAGGTCGGAAAGTCGCTGACGTTGAGCGCGACGGTAACCGGTGGCGCGCAGGGCGATCCGGTCGATTTCTACGACGGGACCGCGAAGATCGGGTCCGGCGCGCTGAACGGTTCGGGCGTGGCGACGTTCGCGTGGACGCCGTCGACGGCGGGTGCGCGGTCGGTGAAGGCCAAGTTCGCGGGCACGGCGTTCGCGAACGGATCCGAGTCGGCGGTGCAGTCGGTGCAGGTGGCCGAGGCGGACGTGGTCACCACCACGACGCTGCAGGTGCCGCCGACTGCGTTCACCGGGACCCCGGTGAAGCTGTCCGCGACGGTCGCACCGAACAGCGTGTCGGGCACCGTGCAGTTCCGCGACGGCAATACGAACATCGGCGCCCCGGTTGCGGTGTCGAACGGTGTCGCCGACCTGTCGTACACGTTCACGACGGCGGGCTCGCACCCGATCACGGCCGTGTTCACCGGCGCGGGCTTCGTCTCCTCGACGTCCGCACCGGCGACGGTGTCGGTGACGGTCCCCGATCGGGCGACCACCACGACCCTCACCGCGCCCTCGTCGGCGAAGACGGGTGCGTCGGTGACCCTCTCGGCATCGGTCAGCCCGACGCCGGCCGGTGGCACGGTGCAGTTCAAGGACGGTGTGACCGCCCTCGGTGCGCCCGTCGCGATCGTGAACGGAACCGCCACGCTGGAGCACACGTTCACGTCAGTCGGTAGCCACTCCGTCACCGCGACCTACTCGGGTGCTGCGGGATTCGAGCCGTCGACCTCGTCGGCCGGGTCCATGTCCGTCACCGACCCCGTGGTGACGCCGCGCGGCACGGTGACGATGCTCAGCGTGCCGGGGGAGGCGAAGACCGGTGCGGCCACCGACCTCTGGGTGACCGTTCGGACCTCCGCGGGTGATCCCGTCTCCGGCGGGACCGTCCAGTTCCGGGACGGCGGTGCCGATCTCGGCGCTCCCGTGGCGGTGAACAACGGTGTGACACGTGTGTCGCACACGTTCACGGCGGTGGGCGCGCACTCGATCTCGGCGGCGTACTCCGGTGTTCCCGCGCTCGACGGTTCGACCGCGGTCGCCCGGATCGTGAACGTCACGGCGCCGGCGTCCACCGACGCGGACACCGCGACGGCGCTGACGGTCCCAGCCTCGGCCACGGCCGGCAGCAACGTGAAGCTGTGGGCGTCGGTGGTGGCGTCCGGTGCGGTCAGCGGGACGGTGCAGTTCTTCGACGGTGACACGCCGATCGGGGAGGCCGTCGCACTGGTCGACGGTGCCGCCACCCTGGACCACGCTTTTGCGTCGTCCGGCATCCATCGGATCACCGCGGTGTACTCGGGCGCGGCTGGACTGAAGGGCTCGTCCTCGGACGTCCGGACCATCGACATCACCACGACCGGCACCACCCCCGGCGGCACGCCGGGGACCGGTAGCCTCGCCGGGCTTCCGTTCGGCTCCTAGGTGACTGGGGGTGGCCGGGGAAGCGGCCACCCCCAGCAGGGCTGTAACGAAAACTGTCCGATATTGGACGTTTGATCTATAAAGTCGGAAGCGCTGCCTCGGTGGGATTCCGCCGGGGGTGCGAACGCTCTGGAAGGAGTCGGAATGGCCCGATCGGTCATGAGGCGAACTGTCTCGAAGGTGCTCGTGGGCGCGATGGCGGTAGCCGCGCTCGGCGTCGGACAGGTCGCTCTCGGTGGCGGTGTCGCCGCGGCGGACCCGGTGTCTCAGACGGTCACCACCACGAACATCACGGCGACCAAGACGATCGACAAGCCCAATGCCTTCCCGGGCGACACGGTGGTCTCCACGGTGTCGCTCCAGGCGAATGGTGTCGACCGGTATATGCAGACCTTCACGGACCTGCCGCCGTCCAACTACGTCCTGCAGAGTGTCAATGCCAGTGTCTGGCGTGGTGACGGCGTGACCGGTGGACCGAACAAATCCGGGCAGTTCGACGGCGGCGCGACGCAGGACCCGGTCAGCGGTGCGGTTCGACTGGACTGGAAGGGGTCCGGCGACTGTATCGCCGCATGGTGCCGACTGAGCTTTCTCAACAAGGGTGCGACCCTGACCTTCACGTACAAGGTCGCGGCGAACGCACAGCCCGGCGCGCGGACCACCGGCATGGAGTTCGATGTGTACTCCTTCCAGACGACGCAGCGCTGGAATCCGCTCGACCAGTTGAACCTTTCGGTTCAGCAGCCGTCCACCGCGACCACCACGACGGTGGCGGTCCCGCCGAGCGCGAAGACGGGTAAGTCCGTTCAGCTGTCGGCGGCGGTGTCGCCGTCGAACGCGACTGGCACGGTTCAGTTCCGGGACGGTGCCACGAACATCGGTACCCCGATCCCGGTGGTCAACGGTGTCGTGTCGATGCCGTACACGTTCAACACGTCGGGTGCGCATGCCATCACCGCGGCGTTCTCCGGCAGCAACGGATTCACCAACTCGAATTCTCCCGGCGCGATCGTCGACGTATCGGCTTCCACCCCGGACGACGTCGACTCCACCACGATCATGACTGCGCCGCAGACGGCGACGGTCGGCACCTCGGTTCGTCTGTCCGCGCAGGTGTCGGGAGCCCCAGCGCTTCCGGGCACCGTCCAGTTCTACGACGGCGGCACCCCGATCGGACCGCGTATCGCCGCCGGCAATGGCGTCGTCGCGATCGACTACGTCTTCGACGTCGCGGGCCCGCACCAGATCAGCGTCGCCTACACCGGTGGCCAGGGCGTGAACGGTTCGGCCTCCGCGGATCAGACGATCCAGGTCGCGGACGCTCCTACGCAGCCCGGTGGCACCGGCAGCCTCGGTAGCCTGGGCAGCCTCGGCGGCGGCTTCGGCAGCTGACGCCATTGCCAAGCTCCTGACAACGAAGCCCCTCGCGCACAGCGCGAGGGGCCTCGTTGTCTATTCGCCGTTTCGGTACAGACCTGGACGTACGTCCGATACAGTGATCCCGCGCTTCTATCGGTACATCGGTGCCGAAGGGAACGAGCCGGGTGTGCGGAGTCGGGCCAATACCTGGGCGGAAGTACACGCGGTTCCGACGGCATCTGGTCCGGACCCGCGGCGACCGTGCTCTGAAGGGAGTCGGAATGGCCCGATCGACGCGCGTCTTCGCGCGGGGCAGCAACTCCCGTCGGGCATCCATCGAGGATCGTCGTCGAGAGGAAATGCATGTCTGACAGGAACACCCGCCGCGTGCTTGCAGGCCTGAGCACCTTCGCGGTGGCAGCCGGATTCGCGGTCACTGCGGGTATGGGTTCGGCGAGCGCGGCGCCCGGTTCGCTCACGTGGGATGACGGCAGTAGCCGGTTCACCCGGACGGTGAGCAATACGACGCCGAACGAGGGTGACATCGTGACGGTGTCGACGAAGTTCGAGCGGACCGGGATTCCGGTGGAGTACATCTACGCGGTCAAGGATGCGCATCCCACCTGTCTGACGTACGTGGACGGGTCGGCGAAGGTGGATGGTTCGCCGCGTGGGCTGCAGAGTCAGGCGGCGGATTACGTGCGGGTTCAGGGTTCGAGTATCGAGTGGCCGGTGTATCCGAACATCAATCCGAAGTCGCACACGTTCGAGTTCTCGTATCGGGTGGGTGCGGATTGTGCGCGTGGCGTGGCGTTGCCGACGTCGATGTACTACAGCGGTTCGCTGGGTGACGGTAACTACACGAACAAGGGTCCGGCGATCACGGTCGCCAAGAACACCACGACGACGGCGCTCGCGCAGGTCGCCGGTGCCCAGGTGGGTCAGGCCACCACTCTCGCCGCGACCGTGACCGGTGGCGCACAGGGCGACACCGTCGAATTCCTCGACGGCGGCGCCAAGATCGGGACCGGCATCCTCAACGCGAACGGCACCGCGACCTACGCGTGGACCCCGACCGCAAAGGGCGCGCACGAGTTGATGGCGCGCTTCCCCGGCACCGCGAGGGCCGACGACTCGGAGTCGTCGAGGCAGAACATCGACGTGCTCTCCTCCGACATCCAGTCCACGACGGTGATCGCCGCCGTGACGAACGCCCGGGTCGGCCAGTCGACGACGTTGAAGGCCACGGTGACACCGACGGCCGCTGCCGGTGGCACCGTCAAGTTCAAGGACGGGGGACAGTTGCTCGCAGAGGTCGTCGTCAACGCCTCCGGTGAGGCCACCTACGCGTGGACCCCGACGGCCGACGGCAATCACTCGATCACTGCCGACTACTCCGGACGCGCCGGCGTCGCGGCGTCGACCGGAACTGCGACCGTGAACGTCGCCCCGAAGCCGGCCCAGAACACCGACTCGACCACGGTCATCTCCGTCGGCAAAGCCCAGGTCGGTGTGGCGCAGACGATTTCGGCGCAGGTCACCGGCGGTGCCGGCGGTACCGTGACCTTCAAGGACGGCAACACCGTCATCGGCACCGCGGCGGTCGACGGCAGTGGCCGCGCATCGATCAGTTGGACCCCGGCGGTCCAGGGGCAGCGTGTCATCCGGGCCGAGTACTCGGGATCGGGCACGGTCAACGCCTCCGACGACCAGCAGTCGGTGGCTGTCGCACCCGCCGCCCCGGGCGGAGACGGCGGCCCCGGCGGCGGCACGGGCAGCGCCGGTTCACTCGGCACGATGTTCGGCTCGCTGGGCGGCTGACAGCACATCGATTCACTTCCGGTTCGGGGTCCGCAGGACCCCGAACCGGAAGATCCACTTCTCACCGTGTGACGGCCGGCGAAGTCTGTCGTCGAGAGGAAGTCCATGTCTGACAAGAGAGTTCGCCGGATCATCGGCGGTGTGGGTGCGGTAGCCGTCGCTGCGGGGTTCGTGGCGACGATGGGTGTCGGTTCGGCCGGTGCGGCGTCGGGTTCGCTCACGTGGGATGACGGCAGTAGCCGGTTCACCCGGACGGTGAGCAATACGACGCCGAACGAGGGTGACATCGTGACGGTGTCGACGAAGTTCGAGCGGACCGGGATTCCGGTGGAGTACATCTACGCGGTCAAGGATGCGCATCCCACCTGTCTGACGTACGTGGACGGGTCGGCGAAGGTGGATGGTTCGCCGCGTGGGCTGCAGAGTCAGGCGGCGGATTACGTGCGGGTTCAGGGTTCGAGTATCGAGTGGCCGGTGTATCCGAACATCAATCCGAAGTCGCACACGTTCGAGTTCTCGTATCGGGTGGGTGCGGATTGTGCGCGTGGCGTGGCGTTGCCGACGTCGATGTACTACAGCGGTTCGCTGGGTGACGGTAACTACACGAACAAGGGTCCGGCGATCACGGTCGCCAAGAACACGACGACGACGACGTTGGCCGCGGTGTCGGGTGCGCAGGTCGGAAAGCCGGTGACGTTGAGCGCGACGGTGACCGGTGCGGCACAGGGCGATTCGGTCGACTTCTACGACGGCGGCACCAAGGTCGGTTCCGGCGCGCTGAACGGTTCGGGCGTGGCCACGTACTCGTGGACGCCGTCGACTGCGGGTGCGCGGTCGGTGCAGGCGAAGTTCGCGGGCACGGCGTTCGCGAACGGATCGGATTCGACGGCGCAGTCGGTGCAGGTGGCGGCGCCAGATGTCGCGACGTCGACGTCGGTGCAGGTCCCGGCGACGGCGACCACCGGTGTGCCGGTGACTCTCACGGCGTCGGTGGCCCCGGCGAATGCAGCCGGCACGATGCAGTTCAAGGACGGCGCCGCGAACATCGGTGCGCCGGTGGCGGTGTCGAACGGTGGTGCGAGCCTGGACTACACGTTCACCGCAGCCGGTGCGCACGACATCACCGCCGTGTACTCGGGGGCGCCGGGCTTCACCGGTTCGACGTCGTCGCCGGCGCAGACGGTGACGGTCCGCGACCCGGACGTCGTGACCACGACGACGCTGCAGGTGCCACCCACCGCTGATCTGGGCACGGCGGTGACGTTCACCGCGACCGTCGATCCGGCGACCGCGGCCGGCACGGTGCAGTTCAAGGACGGCGCCGCGAACATCGGTGCGCCGGTGGCCGTGTCGAGCGGCAAGGCGCAGCTGTCGCACACCTTCTCGGTGGCAGGCAACCACAGCATCTCGGCCGTCTTCACCGGAAACACCGGGTTCCTGGGATCGACGTCGGCAGCGAAGAACGTGATCGCGACCAACCCGCCGGCGCAGGACGTGCAGACCTCGACGGCGGTGACGGTTCAGCCGACGGCGCAGACGGGCGCCACCGTGGCGTTGACCGCGTCGGTCACGCCGGCGAATGCCACCGGCACGGTGCAGTTCAAGGACGGCGGCACGGCCATCGGAACGCCGGTGACGGTGTCCAACGGTGCTGCGGGCCTGCAGCACACGTTCACCACGGCGGGATCCCATTCGATCACCGCGGTGTTCACCCCGGGCGCCGGCTTCGCCGGATCGACGGCACCGGCGCAGGCGGTGCAGGTTTCGGATCCGGCCCCCAGTGACGTGGCAACGACCACCGAGGTGACCGGCCCGGGAACTGCGACAGTCGGGCAGGCCGCAAGCCTCACAGCCCGGGTCGCCGGGGCGGCGCAACTGACCGGAACGGTCCAGTTCTACGACGGCGAAACGCCTCTCGGCGCCGCTGTTCCCGTGAACAACGGTGTCGCGGTGCTCGCACACACGTTCACCACGACCGGTGCTCACGCGATCAAGGCCGTGTACTCCGGTGGCACCGGCTCGCTCGCATCGACGTCGGCACCGCAGACGGTGCAGGTGACCGCCTCGGGCGGCGGCACGGACGGCGGCACGGGTAGCGCCGGTTCGCTCGGCACCATGTTCGGCTCGCTCGGCGGCTGACGATCGACACGAGGCCTCACCCGCACGGGCGGGGCCTCGTGACCGATTGCTCGACCAAATGATCGAACTTCCCGCGCCCGGAGTCGGGCCGGCGCAGGAAGCAGTTGTGGCAGATGTTCTGTTGCGCGGTCCGGCCTTTCGATTTCTCCGGAGCCGCGAGCGCTCTGGAGGGAGAATCGACAATGGCCCGATCGACGGCACGAAGAATCTTTTCGGCCACCGCAGTCGGCGCGGTCGCCGCGGGATTCGTGGTGGCTGCGGGTGTGGGTTCGGCTGGCGCGGCCCCGGGTTCGGCGACGTGGACCGATGGCAGCAGCAAGTTCACCCGGACGGTGAGCAACTCGACCCCTGCGGTGGGTGAAACCGTCACGGTGTCGACCAAGTTCGAGCGCACCGGTGGCGTGGTGGAGTGGTTGCAGGCGGTCAAGGACCTGCACCCGACGTGTCTGACGTATGTCAGCGGAAACACGGGCGGCCCGGAGGTTGCACCGGATTACGTGCGGGTGACCGGTAATTGGCCGGTGTACCCGAACATCGATCCGAAGTCGCAGACCTTCAGCTTCAACTACCTGGTGACCGCGGCGTGTGCCCGCGCGACGCCGCTGATGACGACGATGCACTACTCGGGAAGCCTGGGTAGCGGCACGTACACGGACAAGGGTCCGACGATCACGGTGGCGAAGGATGCCACCACCACCACGCTGGCAGCGGTGCCGACTCCGATGCTCACGGGGCAGTCGGTGACGTTGTCGGCGACGGTGACCGGTGCCGCGCAGGGCAACACGGTGGAGTTCTACGACGGCGGCACGAAGCTCGGTGAGAGCCAGATCAACGCTGCCGGCGTCGGCACGTTCGCGTGGACGCCGGCGACGGCGGGAGCGCGGAGCCTGTCCGCGAAGTTCGCGGGCACTGCCGTTGCCAACTCTTCGCAGTCGGCGGCGCAGAACGTGCAGGTGAACGCCCCTGCCGGCACGACGGTCGCGTTGTCGGTTCCGGGTACCGCGCTGACCGGTGCGCCGGTCACGCTGACGGCCAACGTCGCTCCGCAGAACGCGACGGGCACGGTGCAGTTCAAGGACAACGGGACGAGCATCGGTTCCCCGGTGCCCGTGTCGAACGGTCAGGCGTCGGTGCAGCACACGTTCACGGCGTCGGGTGCGCACAGCATCACCGCGGACTTCGTCGGCGGCTCGGGTTTCGTGAACTCGTCGGCGCCGGCACAGACGGTGAACGTCAGCGTGCCGGACGTCGCGACCACGACGACCGTGACGGCTCCGGGTACGGCGCAGGCCGGTGCTGAGGTGACGTTGTCGGCCGACGTCACACCGCATCCGGGTGGCGGCACCGTGCAGTTCAAGGACAACGGCGCCGACATCGGTTCGCCGGTGGCGCTGTCGAACGGTACCGCGCAGCTGCCGTACACCTTCACGACGGCAGGTGACCGCAGCATCACCGCCGTGTTCTCCGGCTCGGCCGGGTTCGCGGGATCGACGTCGGCGGCGCAGACGGTGAATGTCAGCGTTCCGGATGTCGCGACCACGGCCACGCTCACCGTCCCGCCGACGGCGGAGACGGGGCAGCAGGTGACGCTGACCGCGAACCTGGATCCGACGAACGCGTCGGGCACGGTGCAGTTCCAGGAGAACGGTACGAACATCGGTTCGCCGGTGGCGGTCTCGAATGGTGCCGCGAGCCTGCAGCACACGTTCACCACGGTCGGAAGCCACGGCATCGCCGCGGTGTTCACCGGTAACCAGGGCTTCACGAACTCGACCGCGGCAGCGCAGACGGTGACCGTCAGCAACCCGGTCGTCCCGGACGTCTCGACGACCACCACGATCGATGTTCCAGCGACCGCGGTGAAGGGAACAACCACGACGCTCACCGCGACCGTCAACCCGGGCGACGCGTCCGGCACGGTGCAGTTCCTGGACGGGCAGACGCCGATCGGCAGCCCGGCTACCGTGGCGAACGGCTCGGCGTCCCTGCAGTACTCGTTCCAGACCTCCGGTAGCCACAGCATCTCGGCCGTGTTCACCGGTGCCACGGGCTTCCTCGACTCGACGGCTCCGGTCAAGTCGATCGCGGTGACCGATCCGGTGGCCCAGGACGTCACGACCACCACGTCTCTCACCGCCCCTGCCACGGCTCAGACGGGCCAGCAGGTGACGCTGACCGCGAACCTGGATCCGGCGAACGCCGCGGGTTCGGTGCAGTTCAAGGACGGTAACGCCAACATCGGTGGCCCCGTTGCGGTCTCGAACGGCAAGGCGATTGCGCAGGCGACGTTCAACACGGCCGGTCAGCACAGCATCACGGCGGTGTTCACCGGCAGCACGGGCTTCAAGAGTTCGACGTCGGCGGCCCAGACGGTGAGCGTGAGCAACGCGGTGGCGCAGACGACACTGACGGTGTCGGCGCCGTCCGCTGCCCAGACCGGTTCGGCGGTCACCCTGTCGGCGGCGGTGAACCCCGCCAACGCCGCGGGCACGGTGCAGTTCACGGACGGTGGCAGCAACATCGGAGCCCCCGTCCAGGTCTCCGGCGGTGCGGCGAGCCTTCAGCACACGTTCACCGCTGGTGGTGCGCACACGATCGGCGCGACGTTCACAGCTGCGGCCGGTTTCACGGATGCGACCGCATCGACGAAGACGGTCCAGGTGTCCGTCCCGACCCCGGACGACACGGTCACCACGACCACCGCGACCGCGCCCGCAACGGCGACCGTCGGCCAGTCGGTGACGTTATCGGCCACCGTTGCCGGCGGGCAGAACCTGCCCGGCACCGTCCAGTTCTACGACGGTGACACCCCGATCGGCGGCAACGTCGCTCTCGTCAATGGCGTTGCCACGCTGGCACACACCTTCACCACCGAGGGTGCGCATCTCATCACCGCGCGCTACTCCGGCGGGCAGGGTGTGAAGGCGTCGGTCTCGCCGGCACAGACGGTCCAGGTGACGGCCGGCGGCGGTGGAAACACTGGCGGAACCGGTAGCGCCGGCTCGCTCGGCACCATGTTCGGTTCGCTCGGCGGCAGCTAGGCCTTCGGTTCCAGACGAACGCACGCGGCGAGGCCCCGACCTGCACGAGGTCGGGGCCTCGTGCGCTCTCGACCCGAATCGATCGGTTTCCGCCCTGCGCCCAGGCCGCGCCGTCTACAGTGTGAGCGCAATCCACCCGTCGGGGCAGTTGGGGTGAGGCACGGCACGCGTTCGATGAGGGAGAGCGCATGCCGATTTCGGCAAACGTGTTCTCCTGAGCGTGGTTCCGGCATGCGCACATCCGGTAGGCGCTCTCCGCTGCTTCGAGAGGAATGCCTGTGGTTCGATCCATCACCCGACGCGTAGCGTCGGCGGTCGTCGCCGGAGCGATGACCGTCAGCGTGGCTGCTGTCGGTCAAGTCCTGTGGGGGGCCGGCGCCGCGGCCGCGGCCCCGATCTCGCAGACTGTCACCACTTCCAACATCGTGGCGACCAAGAAGGTCGAACCCGCTGTTGCTCACCCCGGTGAGACCGTCACCACCACCATCACGTTCAAGACCAACGGCGGGGTCGATCGTTACCTCGAGTACCTCGTCGACTACCCGCCGGCCGGATACGTACTGCAGAACGTCACCGGCAACGTGTGGCGCAGCGCGTTCGGCAACCTGAACAATCCGTCGCTGTACGACGGTGCGGCCGTGCAGAGTTCGACCGACGGAGCCGTCTCGCTCAAGTGGACCGACGCGTCGGTCGCGCTCGCACTGATTCCCGGGAACGGGCTCCTGAACAAGACCCCGGAGCTGACGTTCACCTACAAGGTGGCCGACGACGCCCAGCCGGGTCCGCGTAGCACCGGGATGTCGTTCAAGCCCTACGCCGATTCGCGCCAGGACTTCAACCCCATGACCGGACTCGCCGTGCAGGTCGATCCCCGCGCGACGACCACCGAGGTGTCCGCGCCGGCCACCGCCGTGACGGGCACCCCCGTCACCCTGTCCGCCACCGTGACGCCGTCCAGCGCCTCCGGCACCGTGCAGTTCCGGGACAACGGAAACGCCATCGGTGCGCCGGTGCAGGTTTCGGGTGGATTCGCGACCATGTCGCATACGTTTGCGGCGACGGGTTCGCACAGCATCACCGCCGTGTTCACCGGAACGGCCACGTTCGCGTCGTCGACGTCCGAGCAGCGGATCGTCGCGGTCACGGCACCCGACGTCGCGACCACGACCACGCTGACCGTCCCGACCGACGCCAAGACCGGCACGTCGGTGCAGCTGACGGCGTCCGTGGCGCCGTCGGGCGCCTCCGGCGCCGTGCAGTTCCGGGACAACGGCGCCGACATCGGCGCACCGGTCCCGGTGTCCGGCGGCGTCGCGAGCCTGCAGCACACGTTCACGACGACCGGTACGCACAACATCGTCGCGGTGTTCAACGCGGGCAGCGGCTTCGTCGGCTCCACCTCACCGGTGCGTACGGTCCTCGTGACGGAACCGGCGCCGGGCGACATCTCGTCGTCGACGACGGTCACCGCACCCGCCAACGCGACGGTCGGCCAGCAGGTCCAGCTGTCGGCCCAGGTCTCCGGCGCCGCGACGCTCCCGGGGACGGTGCAGTTCTACGACGGCAACACCGCGATCGGGACGCCGCTGCAGCTCGTCGGTGGTGCCGCGACGCTGACTTACACGTTCACGACGGCCGGCACGCACGAAGTCGTCGCCGTCTATTCCGGTGGATCGGGTGTCACCGGTTCGTCGTCGGTACCGCAGGTGGTCCAGGTCACCAACCAGGGCGGCGGCCCAGGTACCGGTAGCGCCGGCTCGCTCGGCGGCATCCCCCTGTTCGGTTCCTGATCCCGGAACCTACCGTCGGTCCCCTGCCGTGATCCGGCAGGGGACCGCGTCGTCTGGGGGCGCGAAGTGCTCTCGATCACGCGTCGCCGACTACGCTGCTCTCTGTGGAACCCTTCTACCGAACGATCATCGGCATCGCTCGCGGCGTGTTCGCAGGCCAGGGGCTGAAGTTCACCGTCACCGGCGAGGAACACATCCCGGCGACGGGCGGTGCGGTGGTTGCCATCAACCACACCGGCTACATGGACTTCACCTATGCCGGTCTGCCGGCGCGGGCGGTCAATCGATACATCAGGTTCATGGCGAAGAAGGACGTCTTCGTCCACAAGATCTCCGGCCCGATGATGCGGGCCATGAAGCACATTCCGGTCGATCGCGCCGCGGGCAGCGAGTCGTACCGGGCCGCGGTGCAGGCGCTGCGCGACGGCGAGCTGGTGGGCGTGTTCCCCGAGGCAACCATCAGTCGCAGCTTCGAGCTCAAGGAGTTCAAGTCCGGCGCCGCCCGCATGGCGCTCGAGTCCGGGACCCCGGTGATCCCGATGGTGATCTGGGGCTCGCAGCGGGTGTGGACCAAGGGGTATCCGAAGCGGCTGGGCCGGACCAACACCCCGATCTCGATCGCCGTCGGCGAGCCGATCACGCCGTTCGAACCGGCATCCGAGATGACGGCGCTGCTGCACACCCGCATGGAGGAGTTGCTGCGCGGCGTGCAGGCGAGCTACGAGCACCCGGCGGGCGAGTACTGGGTGCCCGCCCGGCTCGGTGGCGGGGCGCCGACGCTCGAGGAAGCGAACAAGATGGACGCCGCGGAGGCCGAAGCCAAGGCCGCGCGCCGCAGCAAGGAGACCGGGGGACGTAACGCCGCGTCGTGAGTTTGCGCTCATCCGCGCGCTTCCGTCGGCGTACCGCCACCCGTAGGGGCAGAATGGCCCGGTGCCCCCCGAACTCCCCAGCCTCGTCGCCAGCGATGTCGACGGCACCCTGATCGACGACGACGAACGCGTCACCGCCCGCACCCGCGAGGCGGTGCGGACCGTCGTCGCGTCCGGCACCCCGTTCGTCCTCGCCACGGGTCGACCGCCGCGCTGGCTCGGCCCCGTCGTCGAAGGCCTCGGGTTCGCGCCGCTCGCGGTGTGCGCCAACGGTGCGGTCCTCTACGACGCGGAGGCCGACCGTGTGCTCGAGGCCGCGACGCTGCCCGTCGAGACCCTCGCCTGGCTCGCCGACCTGGTCGACTACGAGCTGCCCGGGGCGGGTCTGGCGGCCGAACGGATCGGTGCCACCGCGCACGACACCGCCACCGCGCAGTTCGTCAGCGCGCCGGGGTACGAGCACGCGTGGCTCAACCCCGACCACACCGAGATGGCGCCCGAGGACATCCTGTCCGCGCCGGCCGTCAAGATGCTGATCCGCATCCCCGGCGCCAGGAGCGCCGACATGGCGGCGAAGCTCCGCCCGCTGGTGGGGGAGCGGGCGGACCTCACCTATTCGACGAACAACGGCCTGATCGAGGTGTCGGCGCCCGGCGTGACCAAGGCGTCGGGGCTGCGGCTCGTGGCGCGGCGGCTCGGGGTCGCCGAGTCGGGCATCGTCGCGTTCGGCGACATGCCCAACGACATCCCCATGCTGTCGATGGCGGGACACGGCGTCGCCGTCGAGAACGCGCACCCGGACGCGAAGGCGGCGGCCGACGAGGTCACGGCCACCAACTCCGCCGACGGCGTCGCCCGGGTCCTCGAGCGGATCTGGGCGGACTGAACCCGGAAAACGCCACTGCCCCTTCACGATTCGTGAAGGGGCAGTGGCGTTTTCGGTCGTCCCGATCGGTGATCAGTTGATCCGGACCGGGGCCTCGGAGACCGTGCCGGCCGGGGCCGCGGCCGGAGCCGGGGCGTTGAGGATCGTCGTGACCTGCTTGGTGACCTCGTCGTAGATCATCGAGCCGCGCTCGAAGTCGCTGCGGAAGCCGTTCGAGACCTTGTACTCGTTGGTGATCGGCAGTCCGATGTTGCTCGTGACGCCACCGGATGCCTTCCAGGCGTTGAAGATCTCGCCGACGGTCGAGACCACGCCGCCGTTCGCGGACGTGAAGAGCGCGCCGTTCTGGAAGAAGCCGTACAGCTGTCCCGTTGCCGTGGTCAGCAGGCCGGTCAGCGCGTCACCGAGCATGCCGCGGTTGCCGCCCATGGCGAGCCACTGCCGTGCGATGGGGTTGGAGTCTGCCATCGACAGGATGCCGTTCACGACGGCCGGGATCTGCGCGTTCAGGTCGAGCGAGCCGGCGGGGTTGGGCGCGGGTGTGTTGCCGCCCGAGCTGGGGTTCGTCGGCGGAGTGCTGCCACCGTTGTTTCCGCCGCTGTTGCCGCCGTAGTTGGCCGCGGCGATGTCGCGGATCTGGCCCATCTGGGCGTACGCAGCGCTGCCCGGGCACTCGGTGTAGCCGACGTCGCGGTGCGCGAAGATCGTCGGCAGGACCACCTTCTGTCCCAGCGGGTACTTCGAGTACTGGGTGCCCTCGGAGTACATGGTGACCTGGCCCTTGGGGTTCAGGCCCGCGAGCTTCAGGCGCCATCCGAGGTACTTGCCGACCGACTCGATCGTCGCGGCCGGAGCCGGCTCGTTCACGAAGTTACCCATCATCGCGATACCGACGGTGTTCTCGTTGAAACCACCGGCGTGCGCGCCCTGGACGGGGCGGTCGAGGCCACCGAAGCGGCCCTCGAAGATCTGCCCGTAGCGGTCGACCAGCACGTTGTAGCCGATGTCGCACCAGCCGAGGGTCTGTGCGTGATAGGCGTAGATGCCGCGGACGATGCCCGCGGACTGCTCCCGCGTGTAGTTGTTGCTCTCGGCCGTGTGGTGCACCGTGGCGCCGCCGGTCGAGTCGTCGTAGGTGGGGTTCTGGCAGCGAATGCCCTCGTCCGCGCCCCACGCCCGGCGCGAGATGATGTTGATGCCGTTCACCGACGTCGGCGTGGCGATGTCCGAGAGCTTCGAATCCTGCGGTCCGCTACCGGGATTGATGAGGACTGCCGAGATGTCGTTCGCGGTGACCGTGGCGGCGTGCAGCGGCTTGGACACCGAGGCGGGGACGTAGCCGAGCGGCTGCGGTTCCTCCGTCGACGTGCCCGGCGCCGGCGCCGGTGCGGGTGCCTCCGCGGGGGACGCGCCCGCGTCGCCGGTGGCTGCGGTGCCGGCCTCGCCGGAATCCTTGGGCGTCACCAGGATCTGGAGGGCGTTGGTCTCGCCGACGAAGACGGGATCGGTGCCCTGCTTGCCCGACGATGTCGCCATGTCGGAGCTGCCGGAGTCGATCACGTCGGGAGTGAACCACTCGCCCCACGAGCCGTCGGTCAGCTTCGCGCGCACCTTGGTCACCGTCGACTCGAGGTTCGACGCGGTGAGCGCGACCATCGAGAACGGCTCGTCCCGGGTGATCTCCTTGACCGTCGCGCCGAGCTGATCGGCCGGGATCGTCGTCGCCTCGGGCGTCGGTGCGGGAGCGGCGATGTCGCCGGGCGCAGCCGGTGCGGTCAGCGACGGCAGCGGGATCGAGCCGCCACCCGGAAGCGGGATCTCGGTCGGCAGGGGCAGATCGCGCAGATGGATGTCCGGCAGGTCGAGTCCGGTGAGTTCCTTGAGCGGGATCACGATGTCGGGCACGGACGCGAGCACGACCTCCGCGATCTGCGTGGGGATCGAGGGCGCGGAATCGCTGGCGGAGCGGACGTCCGCGGAATCACTGCTCAGCGCATGGACCGCGAACGGGGTGGCAACCGCCACCGCGGCGACTGCGGCCAGAACGATCGAGTTCCTGGGTCGACGGTGCGGCAAGGCGAATTCTCCTCGTGTTCAGTGCGCGGGGTGTCTTCGTGCGCTGCGAGCGACCTTTCGGCCGAACCGATCCCGGTGGGGTCGGGGTTCGGACTGAATCCTGGGTCCTGTTCCGGGAGGGAGTCCAGGGATCATCCGAGGATGTCTGCAACTTGTGATGCTTATGTTACCGATGTGACTGCAGTTACTTACGTGGCAGATGTTGCCAACACCAGTCACTGTTGCCACACTAGTCGCAACATCCATAACGCTCAACCTTAGCTTGAGCCTTTTCGAGTACCCGGGTCACGGCCGCCCGTTCCGCTCTCCCGCCCGTGACCCACCAGCTGCTACCGCCCCGGAGCTCGAACGATGTCCCGGACTTCAGTGATGAGGAGCGCAGTATGGCGAAACCCCGCCTCCGCACGATGTTGAATCGTGGTGTCCCAATCCGCCGGAAGCGATCCATTGCCGGCCCGTCCACATCGCTCGGCAAGGCCGTCGCGTTCGGTCTCGCGCCGGCGCTCGTCGTCGGCGCCGCGGTGGGCCTGCTCGTCGTCGACCGTGGCGCGAACCCGGAGATCGCTCCCGTCGTCGCCGCGGATACGCCGATCACGCTGAACGGCCACGGCTACGGGCACGGGCGCGGCATGGGGCAGTACGGCGCCTACGGGTACGCCAAGAACCAGGGCTGGTCCGCGGAGCAGATCGTCGGCCACTACTACGGCAACACCACGCTGGGGCGGGTCGACGACCCCTGGGTCGGCGTGCGACTGATCGGCCGCGACGACAAGCCACTCGACGTCTACTCGCCGGCCGGACTGAACGTGGCCGGCCGCTTCTTCGGGGCGAACTCGGCCGCGCACCTCGTCCAGAAGCCCGGTGGTGCCGACGTCGTCGTGACCGACGGGTGCGGCGGTCGCGAGATCTGGCGTGGTTTCACCAACTCGCCGTGGGTCGACCCGGTGAACCTAGGCGGAAACCGTCCGTCGAATGAACACCTGCGGATGTGTGAGGGCAACACCCCGTATCGCGGCGCGATGGGTGCGCTGCGTGACGGCAACGGCGCCTGGCGGACCGTGAACCGCGTCCTGATGGAGGACTACCTCTACGGCGTCGTACCCGCCGAGTCGATCCCGTCATGGGGAGACTCCGGCGGTATGCAGGCGCTGCGCGCCCAGGCCATCGCGGCGCGTTCGTACGCCGCGGCCGAGCGCCGCTACGGGTACGCCCAGACCTGCGACACCCAGTCCTGCCAGGTGTACGGCGGCTCGTCCCGCGAGGACCGCCGCACCACCGACGCCGTGAACACGACGGCCGGCACCGTGCTCAAGCGGGGTAACCAGACCATGGCCGCCGAGTTCTCGTCCTCGTCCGGCGGATTCACCGCCGGCGGCGTCTTCCCGGCCGTGGTCGACGACGGCGACGTCGTCTCGCCGAACCGTAACTGGACGCAGACCGTCAGCGCCGGCGCGATCGCGAACGCGTACGGAGTGGGCGAGTTGATCTCCTTCGACGTGATCGGCCGCAATAACCTGGGCGCCGACGGCGGCCGCGTGACTCGCGTGCGGGTCGTGGGTACGTCCCGCACAGTGGAGGGATCGGGCGACGAGGCGCGCTGGAAGCTCGGCCTCAAGTCGGACTGGTTCACCGTCGGCGGGGGTGGGGGAGCGCCGGGGCCGATTCCGGGGCTGCCGCTGCCGGAGCTGCCGCCGGGTTCGTTGGAGATGCTGGAGACTCTCCCGCTGCCGCCGTTGCCCGGGCTGTCGCCGGGTTCGATCGAGTCGGCGCTCGAGTCGCTCCCGTTGCCGCCGCTCCCTCCGCTCCCTCCTCTGCCGGAGCTGTCGCCGGGCTCGCTCGAGTCGATCCCGTTGCCCATCGCCGCGCCGCTCGATCAGCCCGTCGTCGACACCGAGTCGCCGATCGACGCCAAGTATCGGGAGCTCGGGGGAGCGTTCGGGAACCTCGGTGAACCCACGGGTCCGGAACTGATGTTGGTCGACGAGTCCGGCAAGTTCCGGTCCTACACCGGCGGCACGATCGTGTGGACGCCGACGCTGGGAGCGCGGGTGGTCGACTCGAGCGTGGTCCTGCAGCAGGTGCCGCAGGAGGCCGCCGCCATCACGTAGATCGACCGGACATTCCGAATCGGGCAGGACCCTCGCGCTGCGGGTCCTGCCCGATTCGCGTTTCGCCGCGCTTTCCGCTTGACCTTGACGTTGCGTCAACCTGCACGCTGGGTATACCGACGACGGTCGAGGAGGCGGACACCGTGAACCGAACCGGGGAATGGTCGATCCAGCAGCTGGCGCGGATCACCGGGACGACGAGCCGGACGCTGCGGCACTACGGCAGCCTGGGCTTGCTCGAGCCCAGCCGCATCGGCGCCAACGGCTACCGGTACTACGACCAGCCGGCCCTGGTGCGGCTGCAGCGGATCCTGCTGCTGCGTGAACTGGGGCTGGGACTGGCCGCGATCGCCGACGTCCTCGCCGGCGAAACCGATGCCGCAACTGCGCTGGACACCCACCTCGAGCTCCTCGAGCAGGAACAGGCCCGGCTGGGGCGTCAGATCGCGTCGGTGCGCACAACCCTGGAGAAGACGAGGAGAGGTGAGCCACTGATGGCCGAGGAGATGTTCGACGGATTCGATCACACCCGTTACAAGGACGAGGTGATCGAGCGGTGGGGAGAGCAGGCGTACGAGAGCAGCGACGCATGGTGGCGGTCGCTGTCCGACGACGACAAGTCGGACTTCCGGCAGCGACAGCTCGACATCGCCGCCGACTACGGGCGCGCCCACGCTGCGGGCCTCGCCCCGGACAGCCCGGAGGTGCAGGAGATCGCCGGACGGCACTACGAGTGGGTGGCCGCGGGCTGGCAGGGGCGTCGTCCCGGCGCCGACGCGTTCGCCGGCCTGGGGGAGATGTATGTGGCCGATCCGCGGTTCGCGGAGAACTACGACCGGCACGGCGCCGGCACCGCGGGCTTCGTGCGCGACGCCATGCTCGCGTTCGCCGCGGACCGGCTGTAGCTAGCGCGGGCGGAGGCGGGCGCGCGCGTATCAGGTGGTTGGTGCCACCGGGCACGCGCGTTCCCGCGGTCGTCGCCTACCCTGTCTTCCGTGACTGCCCAAAACGCGCCCCAGTCGTCCGCAGGTCAGTACGACCTCATCATTGTCGGATCCGGATTCTTCGGACTGACGATCGCCGAAAGGGCCGCGACGCAGCTCGGCAAGCGAGTGCTCGTCGTCGAGCGCCGGCACCACCTCGGTGGCAACGCGTACTCGGAGGCAGAGCCCGAGACCGGGATCGAGATCCACAAGTACGGCGCCCACCTGTTCCACACGTCGAACAAGCGGGTGTGGGACTACGTGAACCAGTTCACCGAGTTCACCGGCTACCAGCACCGCGTCTTCGCGATGCACAAGGGGCAGGCCTACCAGTTCCCGCTGGGGCTCGGCCTGGTCTCGCAGTTCTTCGGGCGCTACTTCAGCCCGGACGAGGCCCGAGCGCTCATCGCCGAGCAGGCCACCGAGTTCGACGTCAAGGACGCGTCCAACCTCGAGGAGAAGGGGATCGCGCTGATCGGCCGCCCCCTCTACGAGGCATTCGTCCGCGACTACACCGCCAAGCAGTGGCAGACCGATCCGAAGAACCTGCCCGCCGGCAACATCACCCGCCTGCCGGTGCGGTACACGTTCGACAACCGCTACTTCAACGACACCTACGAGGGTCTGCCCGTCGAGGGCTACACCGCGTGGCTCGAGAACATGGCGAAGGACGACAAGATCGAGGTCCGGCTGAACACGGACTGGTTCGACGTCCGCGACGACATCCGTGCCGCGAGCCCAGACGCCCCCGTCGTGTACACCGGCCCGCTGGACCGCTACTTCGACTACGCCGACGGCGAGCTGGGCTGGCGCACCCTGGACTTCGAGACCGAGGTCCTGAGCGACTGCGGCGACTATCAGGGCACCCCGGTCATGAACTACAACGACGCCGACGTGCCGTTCACCCGCATCCACGAGTTCCGCCACTTCCACCCGGAGCGGGACTACCCCAAGGACAAGACGGTCATCATGCGCGAGTTCTCCCGCTTCGCGGAGAGCGGCGACGAGCCGTACTACCCGATCAACACCCCCGAGGACCGAGCCAAGCTCGAGGCCTACCGGGTGCGCGCCAAGGCCGAGGCCGCGGAGTCGAAGGTGCTCTTCGGTGGACGCCTCGGCACCTACCAGTACCTCGACATGCACATGGCGATCGCCAGCGCACTGTCGATGTTCGACAACACCCTGCGCCCGCACCTCGAGTCCGGTCAGGCACTCGCCGGGGACCTCGCGTGAGCGCGCTCCTGCAGCGGGTCCTGCTGCCCCGCGCCGGTGAGCCGCTCGACGTCCGCAGCCTCTACATCGAGGAATCCGAGACCAACTCGCATCGCGCGCACGCCACCTCGCGCACGTCGGTGTCGATCGGCGCCGAGTCCGAGGTGTCGTTCTGCAGCTACTTCAACGCGTTCCCCGCGAGCTACTGGCGCCGGTGGAGCATCCTCGAGTCCGTCGTGCTGCGGATCGAGCTGTCCGGACACTGCCGGGTCGACGTCTACCGCTCCAAGGCCGACGGATCGCGGATCCACGTGGAGGGCAAGGAGTTCCGCGAGGGCGTCCTCGAGTTCGAGATCGATCTCGGCCCGTTCGAGGACGGCGGCTGGATCTGGTTCGACATCACTGCCGACGCGGACGTCGAACTGCTTAGTGCCGGATGGCATGCGCCGATCGACGCGCCCGGTGAGGCGAACGTTGCGGTGGGTATCCCCACGTTCAACCGGCCCACCGACTGTGTCAAGGCGCTGCAGGCGCTCGCGTCGGATCCGCTGGTGGCCGACGTGGTCAAGAAGGTCATCGTGCCGGACCAGGGCACCCGCAAGGTTCGCGACGAGCCCGGCTTCGACGAGGCCGCGGCCGCGCTCGGCGACAAGCTCACCATCCACGACCAGGGCAACCTCGGTGGCTCCGGTGGCTACAGCCGCATCATGTACGAGGCGTTGAAGAACACGGACTGCGAGCAGATCCTGTTCATGGACGACGACATCGAGATCGAGCCCGACTCGATCCTGCGCGCGCTCGCGATGTCGCGGTTCGCCAAGAGCCCGATCCTGGTCGGCGGCCAGATGCTCAATCTGCAGGAGCGCAGCCACCTCCACACGATGGGTGAGGTGATCAAGCGCGAGAACTTCATGTGGTCCGCGGCGCCGAATGTCGAGTACGACCACGACTTCGCCAAGCGTCCCCTCAGTGATCGCGACCGTTCGCGACTGCTGCACCGGCGCATCGACGTCGACTTCAACGGCTGGTGGATGTGCATGATCCCGCGGCAGGTCGCCGAGGAGATCGGTCAGCCGCTGCCGCTGTTCATCAAGTGGGACGACGTCGAATACGGCCTGCGCGCAAGGACAGCCGGCTACCCCACGGTGACCATGCCGGGCACCGCGATCTGGCACATGGCGTGGAGCGACAAGGACGACGCCATCGACTGGCAGGCGTACTTCCACCTGCGCAACCGACTCGTCGTGGCGGCGCTGCACATGCCCGACAAGAACGGCGTCGCCAGCCTGATCGCCGACACGGTCAAGGCCACTGTCAAGCACCTGCTGTGCCTCGAGTACTCGACCGTCGCGATCCAGAACCTCGCGATCCAGGACTTCCTGGCCGGGCCCGAGCACGTTGCCGAACTGCTGCCGACCGCACTCGGCACCGTGCACGCGCTGCGCAAGGAATACCCGGACGCTGTCGTCCTGCCGTCGTCGACCAGCCTGCCGCTGCCGTCTCGTGAGGACGTCGGCAACGTCAGCCTGCCGACCAACAAGGTGGCCATCGCCACCCGCCTGGTCAAGGGCCTGATCCACAACGCGAAGAAGGCCAAGCCCGAGCACCTCGAGCAGCCGCAGCTGAACGTCCCGACGCTGGACGCGCGCTGGTTCCTGCTGTCGCAGGTGGACGGTGTGACCGTCACCACCGCCGACGGCCGTGGCGTCGTCTACCGCAAGCGGGACCCGCGGATCGCCGCGCGCCTGTTCAAGGAGTCGCTGCGCCTGCGCCGTGAACTCGCCGAGCGTTTCCCCGAACTCAAGCGCGAGTACAAGGCCGCCGTGCCGGAGCTGACCAGCAAGGAGAGGTGGGAACGTGTCTTCGGCATCTGAGGTCCGGATCCTGCAGACCGTGCAGGGCACGATCGGCTCCAAGCCGGCCGTGGTCCGGGCGGCGCGCGGACTGTCGCACTTCGGTGAGCACGCCCTCGGCTGGGTCGCCGTCGCGGGTGTCGGTGCCGCGCTGGACAAGCCGCGCCGCCGCCGCTGGGCCGGTGTCGCCGTCGGCGCCGTCGGCGCCCACGCGGCGTCGATCGTCATCAAGCGTGTCGTCCGCCGCCCCCGCCCGAACGACCCGTCCGTACAGGTCAACGTGTCGACGCCGAGCAAGCTGAGCTTCCCGTCGTCGCACGCCACGTCCACCACTGCGGCGGCTGTACTTCTCGGTCGGCTCACCGGGCTACCCTTGCCTGCGGTACTGGTCCCGCCGATGCTGATTTCGCGCCTGGTTCTGGGCGTGCACTACCCGACCGATGTCCTGGCCGGGTCGGCACTCGGCGCCGTGTCCGCGGCTGCCGTGCTGCGGGCCGAGCAGAAGTTTGGAGTGAAATGAGCGAGGAGCCGGCGGT
The DNA here is from genome assembly GCF_040024445.1 of Prescottella soli. Classification (NCBI taxonomy): domain Bacteria; kingdom Bacillati; phylum Actinomycetota; class Actinomycetes; order Mycobacteriales; family Nocardiaceae; genus Rhodococcus; species Rhodococcus (subgen. Prescottella) soli. The sequence goes on along the minus strand of NZ_CP157276.1, from coordinate 2,777,122 downwards.
CGTCACCGGACCCCCGAAGACCCTGGCCGGCGGCATCGTCAAGGCCGTCCGCCCGCGGCAGTGGGTCAAGAACGTGCTCGTGCTCGCGGCGCCGCTCGCGGCCGGGTCCGTCACCGAGGTCGACGTCCTGCTGCCGGTCGCGCTCGCGTTCGTCGTGTTCTGCATGGCGGCGTCGGGCATCTACCTCGTCAACGACGCGATGGACGTCGAGGCCGACCGGGCTCACCCGACCAAGCGGTTCCGGCCCATCGCGGCCGGGGTGCTGCCGGTCAACCTGGCCTACGGCATGGCGTTCGTCCTGCTGGCCGGCTCGATTGTGCTGTCGTTCGCCGCGAACTGGCAGCTCGCCGTCGTCATGGCCGTGTACATCGCGATCCAGCTGGCGTACTGCTTCGGCCTCAAGCATCAGGCTGTGCTCGACATCTGCATCGTCTCGTCGGGCTTCCTGCTGCGCGCGATCGCCGGTGGTGTCGCCGCCGAGATCCCGCTGTCGCAGTGGTTCCTGCTGATCATGGCGTTCGGGTCGCTGTTCATGGCGGCCGGCAAGCGGTACGCCGAGCTGCAGCTGGCCGAGCGCACGGGCGCGAAGATCCGCAAGGCCCTGCAGAACTACACCGGCACCTACCTGCGCTTCGTGTGGACGCTGTCGGCCACCGCCGTCGTGATCTGCTACGGCCTGTGGGCGTTCGAGCAGGATCGCGCCAACGACACCAACTGGTTCGCGATCTCGATGGTGCCCTTCACGATCGCTATCCTGCGTTACGCCGTTGACGTCGATGGGGGCGAGGCGGGGGAGCCGGAAGAGATTGCACTGGGCGACCGGGTGCTCCAGTTCCTCGCGATTGCCTGGATCGGAGTAGTAGGTGTCGCTGTCTACCTCGTCTGAGCCGACACGCACAGCCGACGAACCCGCGGTGGAGCCGCGCCCGCAGGGCGCCTGGATCTCCCGTGCGGTGTTCGTCGGCGGTGTCGTGCTCACAGCACTCCTGTTCGCGTGGGGTGCGTGGCAACGACGGTGGATCGCCGACGACGGGTTGATCGTGCTCCGCACGGTCCGGAACCTGCTCGCCGGCAACGGTCCCGTGTTCAACGCAGGCGAGCGGGTGGAGGCCAACACCAGCACGCTGTGGACGTACCTCGTCTACGCCTTCGGGTGGATCACCCAGGCCCGGCTCGAGTACGTGGTGCTCGGCCTCGCGCTCGTGCTGTCGGTGTCCGCGGTCGTCCTGGCGATGATCGGCACCGCCCGCCTGTACCGGGCACGCTTCCGCGGCGGTGTCGTGCTGCTGCTCCCGGCGGGCGCGATCGTGTACATCGCGGTTCCTCCCGCCCGCGACTTCGCGACGTCCGGGCTCGAGAGCTGCCTCGTGATCTTCTGGCTGGCGCTGGTGTGGCTGCTGCTGGTCCGGTGGGCGCAGAACCCCGCGCCGTCGTGGCGGTCGGTCCTACTGCTGGCGTTCGTCGCCGGTCTGGGACCGCTGGTCCGGCCCGAGATGGCGATCGTCGGAGGCCTCGCGCTGCTGCTGGTCTTCCTCGCGCCCATCGGCTGGAAGCTGCGCGCGTGGATCGTCGCGGCCGCGGGTCTCGCTCCGGTCGCGTACCAGATCTGGCGCATGGGCTACTACGCCCTGCCCTACCCGAACACCGCTGTCTCCAAGGACGCGGGCGGCGCCAAGTGGTCCCAGGGATTCGCCTACCTGTGGAATCTGGTGGGGCCATACGTGCTGTGGCTGCCGCTCCTGCTGCTCGCGGTCGCGGTCGCCATGGCGTGGTGGCGCGAGCCCGCCCGTCCCGCGGACCGTCCGGAACGTGATGTGGATCACTCCGCGGGGGGCGTGTGGGCGCGATACTCGCGGCGACTGCATTCCCCGGTGGCCGTTGTCGTCTTCATTCTCGGGTGTGGATTGATCCTCGCGATCTATTCGATTCGCGTCGGCGGCGATTTCATGCACGGCCGTGTTCTGCTCCCCGCACTCTTCTGTTTCCTCATTCCGATCTCGGTCATACCGATTCGCGTTCTGCCGCGTTCGGAATGGGGGCGAAACAATGCGACGCTCGCGTTTGCGGTTTCCGCGGTCGCGTGGCTGGCCACGATGGTGTGGGCAATCGCCGCCGCGAACACGGTCGGCATGCCCGCCGGGTCGGCCGTCGGGAAGTCCGGCATCGTCGACGAGCGCGCGTTCTACTCGCTCAACACGGGCCACCGGCACCCCATCCTCGCCGAGGACTACCTCGACTACCCGCGGATGCGCGCGATGGTCCAGGCCATCGCCGACACCCCGGACGGCGGCCTGCTGCTCCCGACGCCGTCGTTCACGAACTGGGACGTCGTCCCGCCGCCCGTGCCGATCCCCGAGGGCGGTGCAGGGCACACCGTCTACTTCCTCAACCTCGGCATGACGAGCATGAATGTCGGTCTGGACGTGAAAGTCCTGGACCAGATGGGTCTCGCGTATCCGATTGCGGCGCATACCGAGCGACTCGAGGGCGGTCGGATCGGTCACGACAAGGTGCTCTACCCGGACTGGGTGGTCGCCGACACCGGAATGGTCCCGGTCCACCCCTGGCTGCCGTGGTACCTCGACGAGGACTGGGTGGCCCAGGCTCGGGTGGCCCTCACGTGCCCCGAGACGGTGGAGCTGAAGGAGTCCTACAGCTCCGAGTTGGACTGGCCCCTCTTCAAGCGAAATCTGCGGAATGCCCTCGATTACGCCGGCTATCGATTCGACCGGGTCCCGAAGTACGAGATCCAGCGCTGCGACCTCGAGATGCCCGAGCCGCTGGGTAATCGCTGAGTCTGTCGTCGGGTCGCCGACCACCGGGAATGACATCTGTGTGAGTCATTCCGGGGGTCGGCGGCCCTGTGCTTTTCTTCACGGCGTTCGGCAGTTCTCGCTGCTATTACGGTGAACGGCGCGTTTCATCTCGGATCCGTAACGCGGAACATGCGCGAAACGATGTCTGGGTGGGCCGGAATGGACCCCCGGGCAACCAGACCGGAATGTTTGTCACAGTTCGATCTGTCGCATACAGTCCACGTCGCGCAGTGTGACCTTGAGCAGTAACTCCGCCGACGTACGCGTCGGCGAACGAGTGGCTGCCCACCGACGGAGTCCACCGGGGCCGCCCAGCGGACGCCGGAGATGAAGAAAGAGAGCAGTGTTCATGCGTTTAGCTCGACCAAGGCTGTCGCAGCGTCTCAAGCAGCGCCTACTCGGTATCTCCGCCGTCGCGCTCGTTCTGCCGATGGCAGCCGGAGTCGCCGGCACGGCGGTCGCCTCGGCCGCACCGGTCGCCCATCGGGCGCCCGCCGGTGGCTACGAGGAAGTCTTCGTCGACTCGAGCATGGGCCCGATCAAGGTCCAGATCCAGTGGGCCGCCCGCGGAGGCAACGCCGCCCTGTACCTGCTCGACGGACTGCGCGCTCGCGACGATCGCAACGCTTGGAGCTTCGAGACCAACGCGCTCGACCAGTACCGCAACGACAACCTCACCCTGGTGATGCCCGTCGGCGGTCAGTCGAGCTTCTACACGGACTGGTACGCGCCCAGCAACCTGAACGGCCAGAAGATCACCTACAAGTGGGAGACCTTCCTCACGAAGGAGCTTCCGGCGTACCTCGAGACCCGCGGTGTCTCGCGCAGCAACAACGGTGTCCTCGGCCTGTCGATGGGTGGCTCGGCCGCGCTGACCCTGGCCGCCTACCACCGCGACCAGTTCAAGTTCGCCGCTTCGTTCTCCGGCTACCTGAACATCTCCGCGCCGGGCATGCGTGAGGCCATCCGTGTCGCGATGCTCGACTCCGGCCGCTACAACGTCGACTCGATGTGGGGACCGCCGTGGAGCCCGGCGTGGCTGCGCAACGACCCGTTCGTCTTCGCGCCGAAGCTCGAGGGCTTGTCGATGTACATCTCGGCGGCCAGCGGCCTGCCCGGTCAGTACGACCACCCGAGCAAGGCCATCGACTACTACAACACCGCCAACGCGATGGGTCTCGAGGCGATCTCGCTGATCAACACCCGCGCCTTCCAGGTTCGCCTCGCGTCGCTGAAGATCCCCGCCACCTACAGCTTCCCTGCCAACGGCACCCACTCCTGGGCGTACTGGTCGGCCGAGCTGTGGAAGGCCCGCGGCCAGATCCTCGACACCCTCAACGCCTGGTGACGAGACCATGAGCTGAGCCGGTATGCCGCCTCCCGCGTCCTGCGCGGGGGGCGGCATACCGCGTTCGGCGGAACCCGATCCGCCGATACAGATTTCGCAAATTCACTATCCCAACAGCGCGGCAAACCCACTCCGAAGCTCGTTCCGTGTAGTAAGGAAGCGATCTTCCGGTCAGCCGGGGAGCCCCGCTACTACGAAGGAGTGTTGTCCCGATGCGAGTAGGTCTCGAGCGGCCCCAGCGCCGCGATAGAGCAGGGGGTGGGTGGCGCAAGCGGGCGCTCGGCTTCGCCGCGGCCGCGCTCGTGCTGCCGATCGCCGCGGGCCTGACGTCGGGTGGCACTGCTGTCGCGCAGTCGCTCGGCACGCCCGACTCGCCTTCCGTCACGCAGACCGCGGTCGGATCGGTAAACCGCGTCGACTGGCTCTCCGACCGCCGCGTCGCGGTGTGGGTCAACTCGCCGTCGATGGGCATCCCGATCCAGGTTCAGCTGCTGCTGGCCCGGGACTGGAACGCCAAGCCCGACGCCAAGTTCCCGGTCGTCTACATGCTCGACGGCATGCGCGCGCGCGACGACGAGAACGGCTGGACCATCGAGACCGACGCCGAGTCGTTCTTCGCCGACAAGAACGTCAACGTCGTGCTGCCGGTCGGCGGCCAGTCCAGCTTCTACGCCGACTGGATGGACCAGAACAACGGGCAGAACTACAAGTGGGAGACGTTCCTCACCAAGGAACTCCCGCCGATCCTCGAGAACGACTGGCGCAGCACCCAGACCCGTGGCGTCGTCGGCCTGTCCATGGGCGGCACGTCCGCGATGATGCTGGCGGCGCGTAACCAGGGCTTCTTCAAGTTCGCCGGTTCGCTGTCGGGCATCCTGACGACCACCACGCTCGGTATGCCGCAGGCCATCTCGTTCGCCATGCAGGATGCCGGTGGATTCGACGCCACCGCGATGTGGGGCAACCCCACGAACGACGAGTGGGCGGCACACGATCCGTACCTGCTGGCCGACAAGCTCAAGGGGATGAGCCTCTACATCTCCAGCGGTAGCGGCACCACCGGCCCGTACGATCAGCCGTCGGCCATCCCGGGCATCAGCACCAACTACGCCGGCATGGGTCTCGAGATCCTGTCGCGTCTGACGTCGCAGACGTTCACCACCAAGCTGCGGAAGCTGAACATCCCGGCGACCGTGAACTACCGTCCGTCGGGCACCCATTCGTGGCCGTACTGGGAGTTCGAGCTGCACCAGCTGTGGCCGCAGCTCGCGGGCGCACTCGGTGTCGAGGTCGACAAGCCGGCCTGCAGCCCGTCCGGTGCCTTCGCGCCGGTGGCCAACGGCAACAACTGGATCGGCGACTGCCTCACCGGTCAGTACTCGGTGGCGGGCGGAACCGCGCAGGACTTCCGCCATGGGCGAATCTTCAGCTCGGGCGACGGCACCCACCCGGTCGCGGGTCGTATCGGCGGCGCCTACCAGGCTGCGGGTGGACCGGCCGGCGTCCTCGGAATGCCGACCACCGACGAGATCGCACTCAATGACGGCCGTGGCCGCCTCAACCACTTCCAGAAAGGCTCGATCTACTGGACGCCGCAGACCGGTGCACACGCCGTGAGCGGTCCCATCAGGGACGAGTGGGCCAAGCAGGGCTGGGAACGCGGTCCGCTCGGATACCCGACCGCCGACCAGATCAAGACCCCGGGCAAGGAGGGGCTGGTCCAGAGCTTCGAAATCGGGGCCATGTACTGGAACCCGCAGACCGGCACCAACGCTGTGCAAGGTCTGATCATGAAGAAGTACTCCGAACTGGGTTACGAGAACGGCTGGCTCGGCTTCCCGGCGACCAGCGAGAACGTCATCAAGGACGGCGGCCGCTTCAACCGCTTCCAGAACGGCAACATCTACTGGAGCCCGGCCTCCGGTGCGTGGTCCGTGAAGAACGGCCCGGTCTTCGACGCCTGGGCGTCGGCGGGCTACGAGAACGGCCGCCTCGGCTTCCCGATCTCCGACCAGTTCGACATCGCCGGCGGCGTGCAGCAGAACTTCCAGCACGGCGTCATCACCGTCAAGGGCGGTAAGGCCGTAATCGGCTGACCGTGAGTTGACCTGGTGCGGGCGGTGGCCGGATCTCACGATCCGGTCACCGCCCGCACGTCATCTGTAGCCTGTTCCCAGAGTCGGTACGGGTGCGCCCGCCGACACGACACCGCAAACTCGAGGACTGATATGTCGCACTTCTCCCGTACCCGTTCCGCTCTGGCTCGCACGGTCGCCGTGGGCGCGTTGAGCCTCGTGGCCGGTGGCCTGCTCGTCGCCTGCGGCGACGACGATTCCTCCGCGAAGGGTAGCCCGACGACGACATCCGCCGCGTCCACCACGACGAGCCCGAAGGCGGCCGCCAAGAGCGGTGCGTCGCAGGCGTCGGAGGCTCCCGCGGCCACCAGCGACCAGTCCGACGCTCAGGCCGAGCAGCCACAGGCGGTCCCGAGCGGCTTCCCCGGCCCCACCGAGGTCCCGGTCTCGCCGCGCGCGCAGTCCTACCTGGACGGGCTGAAGAAGGAGGGCATCACGCCCGTCGCCGACGGCGTCATCGCCATCTCCACGGCCGACTACATCTGCGCCGCAAAGGAGCAGGGCAGCTCGCAGCAGGAGATCACCACGTTCGTCACCGCAGCCGTCGGCAGCGAGGCGAGCGCGGCGGGCCAGGAGCTGACCGCGGAGCAGGCCGGGAAGAACGCCGAGGTCTACATCCGTGTCGCGCAGGCCGAGTACTGCAAGTAGCGGCAGATGAGTGTGAGCAGCCGCGGAACGCGGAAGTCCGGAAACAACCGGGGGCGTAGGCGCTTCGGGATCGTCGCTGTCGTGGCGGCGGTCCTGGTGCTGCTCCTGGTCCTGCTGGCGATCTGGTACGTCCTGGCGGGGCGGGTGCCCACGCCGGCGCCCCCGACGCCGCCGGGGCCGACGCCGCCGAGTGCACAGCCGGCGGACTGCCCGGACGTCCAGGTCATCTCGGTGCCCGGGACGTGGGAGTCCAGCGCCGCCGACGACCCGCACAACCCGACGGCGAACCCGGCGTCGCTCATGCTCAATGTCACACGGCCTCTGCAGCAGTCGTTCTCGCCTCAGCGGGCCGACGTCTACACGGTTCCGTACGTGGCGCAGTTCTCCAATCCGATCGCGCTTCCGCCGGACGGTCAGGAGTCGTACAACAACTCCCGCGCCGCCGGGACCGCGGCGACGATCGACGTCATCGAGCGGCGGCACGCCGAGTGCCCGCTGACGACGTACCTGCTGACCGGTTTCTCACAGGGTGCGGTCATCGCGGGTGACGTCGCGGCGCGCATCGGCGCCGGCGACGGCCCGGTGTCGCCGGATCTGGTGTTGGGCGTGGGTCTGATCGCCGACGGCCGGCGGGATCCGGTGGCAGCGCCGACCGTCGGTCCGTCGGTAGCCGGCGTCGGCGCCGAGCTGTCCCTTGCGGGACTGAAGATTCCGGGCATCACCATGACCGGTGCACGCCCCGGAGGGTTCGGGGCACTCGGCGATCGGGCGGTGCAGATCTGCGCACCCACCGACGGCATTTGCGACGCCCCCGCGGACGCGCTCAAGGTCGGGAACTGGCTCAGCAGCGCGTCCCGGCTCACCGAGTACTACAACAATCCGGTTCACGCGCAATACAACTCGTTCGTCGTCGACGGAAACGGGACAACCGCGACCCAGTGGATCACGAACTGGGCCACGGAGAAGGTCGATTCGGCGCCCTCACCGGCGCACGAGTAGCGAGTCTCGCCCGAGTCTGCGCGAAGCGCCTCCCTGACTCGTCTGCGGGCGGTAGTGTCCCACCTCGCGACCCGAGCACGGGTCGCGGGGGTGGGTCCCTATGCTGATGGGTTGGTGCCCGTGGGGTGCCGCCCTGCCTGCATGCGTGAATGAGGAAGAAGGCTTTGATGAGTTCCACCGACGGCTCGGGCGTCAGCTCTGGCGTCCAGGCGCCGCGTAAGTTCCGGTTCGCGGCCGGTGGCGAGGGTAACGCCGAGGAGGGCGGTGCCCGTCGATTCGTCAAGCTCGCACAGAAGGCCGAGGAACTCGGCTACGACAGCTTCATGATTCCCGATCACCTGGGCAACCAGGTCGGGCCCATCGCGGCGCTCGGCGCACTCGCGATCGCGACCGACAAGATCCGCCTGGGTACGGCCGTGCTCGCGAACGGATTCCGGCACCCCGCAGTCCTCGCGAAGGACGCCGCGACCATCGACGTCCTGTCGGGCGGCCGGCTCGAACTGGGCATCGGCGCAGGCTGGATGAAGGAAGAGTTCGACAAGGGCGGCATCGAGTACGAGCGACCCGGTGTCCGAATTGCGAAGCTCGAGGAGTCGCTCCAGATCCTGGACACGCTGCTGCGTGGCCAGGAGTGCAACTTCGAGGGCGAGTTCTACAAGATCAGCGGCCTCAAGGGCAGCCCCCGCCCGCGGCAGGGGCCTCGCCCGCCGATCGCGGTCGGCGGCGGCGGTCCCAAGATGCTCGCGCTGGCGGCCAAGTACGCCGACATCATCTCGGTGGCCACCCCGACCAGCTCCGACGGCCGGCTGAAGCTGTCTGGCATCACGATGGAGCAGACGATCGCGCGCGTCGAGCGGATCCGCGAGGCCGCGGGCGATCGCTTCGACGACATCGAGCTCAACTGGACCATCACGGCGATCATGGTCACCGACGACCGTGAGCAGGCAGCTGAGATGGCGCTGGCCGCAATCGACCAGGGCTTCCCGCCGAACATCGAGGCGGACGTCACACTGTCGGTCGAGGAGATCTTGAACTCGCCGTACCTGGCAATCGGCACCTACCAGGAGATTGCCGACCAGATCCGTAACGTACGGGAGAAGACGTCGATGTCATATGTGGGCGTATTCCCGACTCAGCTGGAAGCTTTCGCGCCGGTGATCCCGTTGCTCCGAGGCGAGTGAGCCGATGCACATCTGTAACATGTTGCTGGTTTCGAGCCGATGGACTGACTCGTAGGTGTGTCGTCTGCGTCCAGATGGTTGCAAGTCGCTACAACTAGGGACTGTAGCGACGACCAGCGAAAACCAGCAGGCAGAACCGACGAAGTAGTGACAATGCAAATGAATCCGCGCGGCGAAGGAAGTCTGGGGCGCAACCATGTCCGTTGATGGTTGTGTGATCGCTTCGACAGGAGAAGGAATGAACGCAATGTTCGACGACTACCTCGACGAACAGGGCCAGATTCGGCTCACGCCGGGTCACACGTTGGTCGACTATGTCGACGACCACACGCGCAACAACGCAAGCGAGCTGGTGTACCGCTACATCGACTACTCGCGTGAGCGCGACGGTGAGGCTCACGAGCTGACGTGGGGTCAGTTCGGTCTGCGTCTTCGTGCCGTCGCGGCGCGCCTGCAGCAGGTGACCCAGCCCGGTGACCGCGTCGCGATCCTCGCGCCGCAGGGCCTGGACTACGTCACGTCCTTCTTCGCGGCCATCCACGCCGGACGGATCGCCGTCCCGCTGTTCGATCCGGACGAGCCCGGTCACACCGACCGCCTCCACGCGGTCCTCGGCGACTGCGAGCCGGCCGCGATCCTGACCGCGACGTCGTCCGCCGCTGGAGTGCGTCAGTTCTTCCGCTCGCTGCCCGCCGCGAAGCGTCCCCGGATCATTGCCGTGGACGCGATCCCGGACAGCGTCGGAGAGACCTGGGTCCGTCCCGAGGTCGGCCTCGACGACATCGCGTACCTGCAGTACACGTCCGGCTCCACCCGCACCCCGGCGGGCGTCGAGATCACGCACCGCGGCGTCGCCACCAACGTGCTGCAGATGGTCGACTCCATCGGTCTGAGCGAGCACTCGCGCGGCGTCACCTGGCTGCCGCTGTACCACGACATGGGCCTGCTGACGGTGATCCTGCCCGCGCTGGGCGGCCAGTACATCACGATCATGAGCCCCCGCGCGTTCGTGGCGCGTCCGCACCGCTGGATCAAGGAACTTGCCGCGGTCGCCGACGGCGCCGGCACCTATGCGGCGGCACCGAACTTCGCGTTCGAGCACGCCGCCGTCCGGGGCCTGCCCAAGGAGGGCGAGCACCTCGACCTGAGCAACGTCATCGGCCTGATCAACGGCAGCGAGCCGGTGACCGTGTCGTCGATGCGCAAGTTCAACGAGGCGTTCGCGCCCTACGGTCTGCCCAAGACCGCGATCAAGCCGTCGTACGGCATGGCCGAGGCCACGCTGTTCGTGTCCACGACCCATCCGGCCGAGGAAGCCAAGGTCATCTACGTCGACCGCGACGAGCTCAACGCCGGCCGCATGGTCCAGGTCGACCAGGACGCGCCCGGTGCGGTCGCGCAGGTCGCCTGCGGCGAGGTCTCGCGTAGCCAGTGGGCTGCCATCGTCGACCCCGACACCGCGTCGGAGCGCCCCGAGGGGCATGTCGGCGAGATCTGGCTGCACGGCGACAACATCGGCCAGGGCTACTGGGGTCGTGAGCGGGAGACCGCGGAGACCTTCCACAACAAGCTGCTCGAGCGGCTGCCCGCGGGCTCGCACGCCGACGGCGCCGCCGACGACGCCAACTGGCTGCGCACCGGCGACTACGGCGTCTACGTGGACGGCGAGCTGTACATCACCGGCCGCGTCAAGGACCTGGTGATCGTCGACGGACGCAACCACTACCCGCAGGACCTCGAGTACTCGGCTCAGGAGGCCAGCGCCGCGCTGCGCCCCGGCTTCGTCGCCGCGTTCGCGGTGCCGGCCAACCAGCTGCCGGCTCAGGTGTTCGAGAACTCGCACTCGGGACTGGCTTTCGACCAGGACGATGCGTCCGAGCAGTTGGTCATCGTCGCGGAGCGTGCTCCGGGCGCTGGCAAGGCGGATCCGCAGCCCATCGCGGACACCGTTCGCGCTGCCATCTCGTCGCGTCACGGCGTCACCGCGCGCGACGTGCTGTTGGTCCCGGCCGGCTCGATTCCGCGTACGTCCAGCGGAAAGCTGGCGCGCCGCGCCTGCAAGGCGGCGTACGTCGAGGGCACGCTGCGCGGCGGTCACGTCCAGATGGCGTTCCCCGACAGCATTTCCGACTAGTCCTTACCTGACCGATTGCTTGGTGATTTGATGGCTGAACACGAGATGACGGTCGCGCAGCTGCGCGAATGGCTGCGCAACTGGATCGCGGAGGCCACCGGGCAACCGGTCTCGGCGATATCCGACGATCGACCGATGGAGGAGTTCGGCCTGTCCTCCCGGGACGCCGTCGCGCTGTCGGGTGAGATCGAGGACCTCGTGGGTGTCACGCTCTCGGCCACGATCGTGTACCAGAATCCGACCATCGCCTCGTTGGCCACGCGCATCATCGAGGGTGAGCCGGACGTACCGGAGGACGCCGACGACGGCGCGTACTACCGCGGCGGCTTCCCGGCCGGGCAGTCCCACGACATCGCGATCGTGGGTCTGTCCACCCGCTTCCCGGGCTGCGGGCAGACCCCGCAGGAGATGTGGAAGCTGCTGATCGAGGGCCGCGACGCGGTCACCGAGCTGCCCGACGGCCGCTGGACCGAGTTCACCGCCGACCCGTACGTGGCGGCGGCCGTCGAGAAGGCCGCCACCAAGGGCGGCTACCTCGACGACGTGCAGACCTTCGACGCGGAGTTCTTCGCGATGTCGCCGCTCGAGGTCCAGAACGTGGACCCGCAGCAGCGGCTGGCGCTCGAGCTCACGTGGGAGGCGCTCGAGCACGCGCACATCCCGGCGAACCAGCTCAAGGGCCGCGAGGTCGGCGTGTTCCTCGGCTCGTCGGCCAACGACTACCAGCTGCTCGCGGTGAGCGATCCGGCGTCGGCGCACCCGTACGCGCTGACCGGTACGTCGACGGCCATCGTCGCGAACCGTGTCTCGTACTTCTACGACTTCCGCGGCCCGTCGATCGCGCTCGACACGGCATGCTCGTCGTCGCTGGTCGCGGTGCACCAGGCGGTGCGCAGCCTGCGTTCGGGCGAGTCGGAGATCGCGCTCGCCGGCGGCGTGAACATGCTGCTCGCCCCGCCCGCGACGCTCGGCTTCGACGAGGGCGGCATCCTCACCGAGGACGGCAAGATCAAGGCGTTCTCGTCCGACGCGAGCGGCATCGTCCGCGCCGAGGGCGGCGGCATCGTCGTGCTCAAGCGTCTCGAGGACGCCGAGCGTGACGGCGACTCGATCCTCGCGGTCATCGCCGGTACCGCCGTCAACCAGGACGGCCGCTCCAACGGTCTGCTCGCGCCCAACCCGGACGCGCAGGCCGACTGCCTCCGCCACGCCTACCACGACGCGGGTATCGCGCCGTCCGGCGTCGACTACATCGAGGCGCACGGCACCGGCACGATCCTCGGCGACCCCATCGAGGCGGACGCCCTCGGTCGTGTCGTCGGCCGTGGACGCGACGACGACAAGCCGGCGCTGCTGGGCTCGGCCAAGACCAACTTCGGTCACCTCGAGGCCGCCGCGGGCGCCGCGGGCCTGATCAAGGTCGTGCTCGCGATGCAGGAGGACGTCATCCCGGCGTCGCTCAACTACGCGGGCCCCAACCCGTACATCCAGTTCGACAAGGCGCACCTGCAGGTCATCCCGGAGGCGACGGCGTGGCCGCGCTACACCGGCACGGCCGTCGCGGGCGTGTCCGGCTTCGGCTTCGGCGGCACCAACGCGCACGTCGTGGTGCGTGAGTACACGGGTCCCGCGAAGACCGACGACGTCGTCACGGAGCCGGTCGACCTCGACAACGAGAACACCACGATCGAGGCCGAGGCCGAGCGGATGCTCGCCGAGGCTGCCGAGTCCGTCGGGCTCGACGAAGCATCGGACGCCGTCGAGGTCGCGGAGACCGCGGTCCTGCTGGCGGTGTCGGCGTCGATGCCGTCGCGCCGTCGCCGCGCCGCCGAGGACCTGGCCAACTGGTTCGAGACCGAGGAGGGAAGCCGCACGCCGCTCGCCGACGTCGCGCGCACCCTCGCCAAGCGCAACCACGGCCGTTCCCGGGCCGTGGTCATCGCGAAGAATCACGCCGAGGCCGTCACCGGCCTGCGCGCCGTCGCGGCCGGCAAGCCCGCCCCGGGTGTGCTGACCGCGGACGCGCCCGCCGCCAAGGGCCCGGTCTGGGTGTTCTCGGGTTACGGCTCGCAGCACCGCAAGATGGCCAAGCAGCTGTACATCGAGAACTCGGTGTTCCGCGCGGCCGTCGACGAGGTCGACGTGCTGATCGAGGACGAGGCCGGCTACTCCATGCGGGAGAAGTTCCTCGACGACTCGCTCGACTACGACGTCGAGACGTCGCAGGTCGGCATCTTCACGATCCAGGTCGCGCTCGCGAAGACGCTGCGCCACCACGGCGCCGACGCGTCCGCGCTGGTCGGGCACTCGATGGGTGAGGCCGCCGCCGCGTACGTCTCGGGCGGCCTGTCGCTCGAGGACGCTGTCCGCGTCATCTGCTCGCGGTCGCGCCTGATGGGCGAGGCCGAGGGCCTGCTCGAGGGTGACGACATCCGCCTGATGGCCCTCGTCGAGTACAGCGCCGCCGAGATCGAGCAGGTGCTGCCGGACTTCCCGCACCTCGAGGTGTGCGTCTACGCGGCCCCCACCCACACCGTGATCGGCGGTCCCGAGCCCGAGGTGAACGCGATCGTCGCGCGCGCCGAGGCGGAGGAGAAGCTCGCCCGCGTCCTGCAGACCAAGGGCGCCAGCCACACGTCGCAGGTGGACCCGCTGCTCGGCGAGCTCGCCGCCGAGCTGGCCGGCATCGAGCCGCACAAGCTGAAGATCGGTCAGTACTCGTCGGTCGACCAGGACGCGTTCTACCCGGCCGGGCACGCGCCGATCCACCCGGTCGAGTACTGGACCAAGGGCCTGCGGCACAGCGTGTACTTCACCAACGCCGTGAAGCACGCCGTCGACGCCGGACACACCACGTTCGTCGAGCTCGCGCCCAACCCGGTGACGCTGATGTCCGTCGCGGCCACCGCGTGGGCCGCCGGTGTCGCCGACACGCAGCTGATCCAGACGCTCAAGCGCAAGGAGGACGAGCCGCTCGGTGTGCTGACCGCGCTCGCGCAGCTGTACGTCCACGGCCACGCCGTCGACCTGCCGTCGCTGCTGCCCGCCGGCGCCTACGCCGAACTGCCGCGCACCGCGTTCCTGCGCAAGCGGCACTGGATCGACGCGCGAGTGTCGTCGTCGGGCAACACCCGGGTCCCGGGTGCGCACGTGGCGCTGCCGGACGGCCGCCACGCGTGGGAGGTGGAGGCGTCCGCCGTCACCGATCTGAACGCCCTCGCGACCGCGGCCGCGTCGCAGCTGTTCGCGGACGTCGCGCTCACCGGTGCCGTCGCGCACGGCGAGGTGCCGTCGGCCGGAACCCTCACCACAACGCTGGTCCCGCACCTCGGTGGTGCGTCCGTGCAGGTGCACGGGAAGGCCGGTGGCTCGTTCGCGCTGCTGCTCGACGCCGTCGTGTCGTCGGGTGAGGCGCTGCCCGAGCCGGTGGTCGCCGTCGTCGCCGCGAAGCCGACGGTGTCGGACGAGGTGTCGGACGAGCCCGCCGAGAGCTTCGGTGACCGCTGGGATCCGCAGAGTTCGCAGACCCTCGAGGACCGGCTGACGATCATCGTCGCGGAGTCGATGGGATACGCGCCGGAGGACCTGCCGGGCGAGATCCCGCTGGTCGAGCTGGGTCTGGACTCGCTGATGGCGGTCCGCATCAAGAACCGCGTCGAGTACGAGTTCGACATCCCGCAGCTGCAGCTGGCGGCGGTGAAGGACGCGAGCATGCACGACGTCGCGAAGTACCTGCGCTACGCGGTCGAGAACCGCGAGGAGATCGCGGCGATGGCCGCGCAGCAGCAGGCGGAGAAGGACGCGGGGGAGACCGTCGCGGCCGCCGCTCCGCCCGTCGCCGAGCCGGTCGACGAGGCTCCCGCCGAGTCCGGCGAGGTGGACGTGCCGCCGCGTGATGCGGCCGAGCGTCTGACGTTCGCGACGTGGGCCGTGGTGACGGGCAAGTCGGCGAAGAGCATCTTCGCGACGCTGCCGATCCTCGACGACGAGACCGCCGAGAAGATGGCGGCGCGGTTGACGGAGCGGGCCGGCGGCGAGATCACCGTGGACGACGTGCTGGACGCGGAGACGGTCGAGCAGTTGGCGGAGACGGTGCGTCAGCATCTCGAGGACGGTCTGAAGATCGACGGTCTGGTGCGGACGTTGCGTCCGCGGTCCGAGGGTTCGGATGCGGTGCCGGTGTTCGTGTTCCATCCGGCGGGTGGGTCGACGGTGGCGTACGAGCCGCTGCTCAAGCGTCTGCCCGCGCACACCCCGATGTACGGGCTCGAGCGGGTCGAGGGCCCGATCGACGAGCGCGCCGCGACCTACGTGCCGCTGCTGCGCGAGATCCAGGGCGACGGCCCGTACGTGCTGGCCGGCTGGTCCCTCGGCGGCGTCCTCGCCTACGCGGTGGCCCGTCAGCTGCGCGAGCAGGGCGCCGACGTCCGGATCGTCGGCCTGATCGACACCGTCATGGCCGGCGAGAAGGTCGAGGACACCCCGGACGAGATCCGGGCCCGCTGGCAGCGCTACGCGGCGTTCGCCAAGAAGACATACGGCGTCGACGCGCCGCTGCCGTTCGACCGCCTGGCGGAGGCCGGCAGCGACGAGGAGCAGATCGGGATCCTCATGGACCTGCTCAAGCTGAGCGGCGCCAAGATCCCCGGCGGCATCATCGAGCATCAGCGCACGTCGTGGCTCGACAACCGGGCCATCCAGACGGCGGACCTGCAGCAGTACGACGGCGACGTCGTGCTGTACATGGCGGACAAGTACCACGACGACGCGATCAACCTCGAGCCCTCGTTCGGAACGCGTCAGCCCGACGGCGGCTGGGGAGAGGCGGCGAAGAAGCTGGAGGTCGTCTACATCGGCGGCGACCACATCCAGATCGTCGACGAGCCCTACATCTCCAAGGTCGGCGCGGACCTGTCGAACAAGCTGTCCGAGATCGAGAAGCGGAGCAACTGAGTGAGCACCACCACCGCAGAAAAGCTTGCGGAACTGCACGAAAAGCTCGAGCTATCGAAGGCCCCGGGTAACCCGAAAGCGATCCAGAAGCGCAAGGACAAGGGCCTGCCGACGCCGCGTGAGCGGATCGACATGCTGCTCGACCCGGGCACCTTCGTCGAGATGGGACAGTTGGCGCGTCAGCCCGGTGATCCGTCCAGTCCGTACGGTGACGGTGTCGTCACCGGTCACGGCATGGTCGACGGTCGTCCGGTCGCGGTGTTCGCGCACGACCAGACCGTCTTCGGCGGTGCGGCCGGCGAGATCTTCGGCCGGAAGGTCGCCGCCGTCAACGACTTCGCCATCAAGATCGGCTGCCCGGTCGTCGGCATCAACGAGTCCGCGGGCGCGCGGATCCAGGACGCCGTGACGTCGCTCGCGTGGTACGCCGAGATGGGTCGCCGCCAGGAGCCGCTGTCGGGCATGTGCCCGCAGATCTCGATCATCCTCGGCAAGTGCGCCGGCGGTGCCGTCTACGCCCCGATCAACACCGACATCGTGATCGCGACCGAAGAGTCGTACATGTTCGTCACCGGCCCGGACGTCATCAAGTCCGTGACCGGCGAGGACGTCAGCCTCGACGAGCTGGGCGGCGCCCGCAACCAGGCCGAGTACGGCAACGTGCACCACGTCGCGGCCGACGAGAAGGCCGCGTTCGAGTACGCACGCCAGTACCTGAGCTACATGCCGTCGAGCTGCACCGAGAAGCCCCCGATCATCAACCCGGGTCTCGAGCCGGAGATCACCGAGGACGACCTGTCGCTCGACGCGTTCATGCCCGACGCCGACAATGCCGGCTACGACATGCACGACATCCTCATCAAGATCTTCGACGACGGCGAGTTCCTCGAGGTTCGTAGCCAGTCTGCGCAGAACCTCATCACCGGCTTCGCGCGGGTCGACGGCCGCCCGGTCGGCGTCGTCGCGAACCAGCCGATGCAGCTGTCGGGCGCGCTCGACGCCGCGGCGTCGGACAAGGGCGCGCACTTCGTACGGGTCTGCAACGCGTACGACATTCCGCTCGTGTTCGTCGTCGACACCCCCGGGTTCCTGGTCGGTGTGGAGCAGGAGAAGGTCGGCGTCATCAAGCGCGGCGGCCGCTTCCTGTTCGCGTACGTCGAGGCGACCGTCCCCAAGGTCACCGTCGTGGTGCGCAAGGCGTACGGCGGAGCGTACGCGGTGATGGGCTCCAAGCAGCTCGGCGCCGACGTCAATCTTGCGTGGCCCACCGCGCGCATCGCCGTCATGGGTGCCGAGGGTGCGGTCAACCTCATCGGTCGCAGGCAGCTCGAGGCCGCCGGCGAGAACGCCCCCGCTGTCCGCGCGCAGCTCATCAACTTCTACAACGAGCACGTCGCGACGCCGTACATCGCGGCCGAGCGCGGCTACATCGACGCCGTCATCGAGCCGTCGACCACCCGCCTCGAGATCCGCAAGGCACTCACCCTGCTCCGCGACAAGAAGGTGTTCAAGAACCCGCGCAAGCACCACTTGCTCCCGTTCTGACCCTGCTCCGAAGCTGAAGGGACCGTTCATGCGCTGGCAGCGCATGAACGGTCCCTTCAGCCGTTCGAGGAGGTCGCCTGCGATGCCATCCGCAGCGGCGGACGGGGTCGGGTGCATGCCAGTTCGTAGTGGGCGCGCAGGTCGGCCAGTGCTCGATCCGGTGCGTCCCGGAGCTGACGTGGAATGACGGCGAGGACGATGATGCCGGCGTTCTGCATGCGGGCCCGTCGCGCGAGCGTTTCCTCGTACTCGTCCGGTGACAGGTGCCAGTCGAGTGAATCGATCTCCCAGGCAAGTGCCACCTCGTCGATCCATCCATCCGGTTGGGCGATGAATTCACCTGTAGTGCTTTCAATTCGACGGTTGAAGTCCATGGTCGGCAGGCCGCTGCGGAGCCACAGTGCCCGGGCGTCGGCTTCTGCAAGGGAATGGACGTCGGCGCTCACCTCGCGAAGGATCTTGCGAGGAAGGGCGGATCCGCGGTTGCTGCCGGCATCCAGTTCGCGTGCCAACGCAGCGGCCGTGACATCGCCACACTGAACTGCCTCGGCAATAAGTGCCCGCGCCGAGCGCGTGGTGGTGCAGCGCCGTGCCGCGTCGAGCAGTGCTCGTGGCAGTGGACTGCACGCGAGCCCGCTCCGGGTCACCGGCGCCGGCAGTCGGATTGTCCGCTCCACCACCAGAAACCCGGTCGATTGCGTCCGCTTGGCGTGTGCGATCAAGACGTGCACGTCGGAGAACGATTCGGACGATCGGTATCCGTGCTCGGCGAGAGCGGCGCGACCGGTGAGCATCGAGTCGGGCCCGCAGTAGAGGAGGGCGGCCGTGCGCCGTTCGCGCTGGCTCGGCACGCCGTTGTGCATGAGGACGAGGCCGGGAAGAATCCGTTGCCACGGTCCCTCCGGTCGGCAGCGGAAGCTGATGGCCGAGCCCGACATTCCCGCCGCGAGCAGGTCGCGCACCCGCACGATCCCGTTGATCGTAAAGCGGCGGAGCTCGTTCACGGCGTCCGCATTCCAGTTTCGTACTCCCACGCCCACAGCATGGCGCCGGGGCCCGACCTCCAGGACCGCTGAACGCCGTCGAAGTCCCGGCCTGTGGATAGCCGCAGTCGCTGTGGAGAAGCGCTCCGACGGAGAAGCTGAAGGGTCCCCTCACACGCTGACAGCGCATAAAAGGACCCTTCAGCTCTCAAACAGCGACAGCTACGGCTCGTACACCCGCATGGTCCCCGGCGACCAGAAGCCGGACCGGTTGATCTGCTCGGTGCTGACGTCGGCGGGCTGGGCGTCGGGGTAGTACCGGTCGTACCGCTCGAGGGAGCCCCAGTCGCGCGCCCAGTCGTTCTTCAGGTACGTCGGGACGGTGGTGGCGCCGGCGAGCATTTCGGTCCAGCCGAGGGGTCCGCCGTTCTCGAGGGACTGCCAGGTGTCGGTGGAGCTGACGGCGAGCGGCCGGTCCGGAAGGATCCGGTAGTTCGGCATTTCGGCGATCCCGTTGAGGTGGTCGAAGGGACGCTGGCACGGGAACTGCAGGCCGACGGCCCAGTCGAGCAGGACGGGCTGCTCGTTGCCAACGACACTGCTGAGCGATTCGAGCTTGGGTACGCGCGGCGGCGTGAACGCGAACCACTGGTCGCCGGTGAGGTTGGGGTCGGCGGCGTTGATCCGCACGACGTCGGTGTCGGCGGGCAGTTCGTCGAGTGGGATCCGCAGGTTCCGCCACGACGGCGCGGGGCCGATGTCGCGGGGCACGTAGGTGCCCTGGATGTCGACGCTGCCGTCGGGCTGGAGCTTGCCGTACTCGAGGTTGAGTGGCTGGCCGTAGTTGGTCTGTCCGCTGATCTGGTCGACGGACCAGATGCGGCCGGCGGCGGAGATCACGACGAGCGGGGAGTCGTCGCTGCGTTCGGGCAGCCGGTACCAGCTGGAGACGACGGACGCCTGCTGCTGGACGCCGTCCTGGTAGCTGCCGAGGATCGGGGTGTGGGCGGGGTCCAGTCCGAACGGCAGTTTGACGGTGCTGCCGTTGATGCCGCGGGCGCCGACGCCGCCGGTGGTGCCGGACCCGCTGCCGGTCTCGAACGTCGGCCCGATGCTCTGGCTGTCGGTGTTGCCCATGCCGGCCTTGACCTCGACGTAGTCGGCGGTGAGGTCGCCGGGCACGCCGTTGGGGGTGAAGCCGACAGGTTTGCTGCCGGCGAGGGGATCGTTCGGGTCGGCGAGCGGGTTCTTCGGATCGAGGACCGGGCTGAGTGCGCCGGCGTTGGGATCCTGTTCGACGAGGACGTCCTCGGCGAGACCGCACGTCTTGCCGGTGAGCGCCTCGATGTTGGAGCGTGCCAGCGAGTACGCGGGGTACTGCGACACCGCGCCCTTGAGTAGCGACAGCACCTCGAAAAGCACCATGAGGCCGGCGACGAGGGTAAGCGGCGCGGCCGCGAACTTGCGGATCCGTCGGCCCTTGGCGCTGCTGGCCTGCTCGGGCGGCGGCGCGTAGCCCTCACGCAGGTACTGCCACGCCACGAGGGCGAGCGACAGCCCGAACAGCGCCAGGAACAGGGTGCTCGATTGGCGGCCGCCGAGGGAGACGGTCTTGTCGAACCACGGCACGCCGTAGCTGGACACGTACCAGTAGCCGTTGATACCGGAGAACGTCAGCGCGAGCACCAACAGCAGCCCGGCCAGGAACATCGTGCGGTTGCGGCGCGAGCGCAGCGCGCTGGCGGACACGACGACGGCGGCCAGCGCGGCCAGCGATCCGGCGATGCCGGCGTACGCCCCGAAGTGGTGGGTCCACTTCGTGGGGTTGAACATCATGAGGAAGATCGTTCCGAACACGATGCCCATGAGTCGCCACGACGGCCCGGCTGCGACGCCGGGGATCCGCTTGCGGCGCAGGAACACGAACAGCACCGTGAACAGGCACAGCAGCATGATCAGGAACGCGAACCGGCGGGCCAGGGAGCCGTCGGTGGTAGGCAGGAGCAGCCAGTAGTAGCGCTGGAAGTCCTGGTACCACTCGACGTTCGGTCCGATGATGGTGCGGACGCGGGTGGCCTCCATGACGGCGGCGAACGTCTGGTCGGCGAACACGACGACGAGGACCAGGGTTCCGGCCGCGGTGAGCGGCAGCAGCTGCGACAGCGTGCCGATCCGGTGGCGGCGTCGGACGATCAGGCGGGTGAGCGGGCGCAGTCCGGCGAGCAGCGCGGCGATGCACATGAGGCCGGTCGGGGCGGCGGCGAGCGTGAATGCCCCGATCAGCGCGGCGATCGCGGCGGGGAGTAGACGTCCGGTGGCGATGGCGCGTTCGATCGAGCACCACGTCAGCAGCGCGCCGACGGCGACGATCGGTTCGGGGCGCAGGCCGTTGTTGTAGGGCAGCCAGAACGCGAGGAACACCAGGCCGCCGGTCCACAGTGCGACCGAGTTGTTGCGCACGGCGCGACCGAGGCGCGGGATCACCTCGCGGCTGATCACCATCCAGCACAGGATCGCGGCGATCAGCGCGGGCAGGCGCATCCACGGGCTGGCGGTGGAGACCTTCGCGAACGCGGCGAGGACGTCGTAGTACCAGCCGAACGGGGCCTCGGGGACGCCGAACCAGCGGAAGTAGTTGGCCATGTAGCCCGAGTGCTCGGATGCGCGGGCCATGGTGAGCAGGTAGCCGTCGTCGGCGGTGTTGGCACCGAAGAAGTGCCAGCCGACGAGGGTGCCGACGACGACGGCGTCGACGCCGGTGATCTTCCACCAGCGGGCGGGCAGGAAGCGGCGGGAGCGGCGGCCGTCGACACCGTCGAGGCGGTGCAGGGCCACCAGCGACACGATCGTCGCCAGCACGGCGCCGAGCATCGCGACGAGCTTGATCACCGTCGGGCTCGACGAGAACCGCGAGTCGACGTCCATGGTGAAGCTGAGGCCGGGGACGGACTTGCCGTCGAGGTCGGTGAAGATGCCGACGACCTGCGGGCGGTAGTCGTGGAGCAGTTCGCCGGTGACGGGCTTGCCATCGTCGGTGAGGCCGACGAACTCCGCGGTGGTTCCGGTGACGTCGGAGGCGATCCGGATCTCGGTGCACTGCCCGGACTCGACGTCGGCGCGCGGCGCCGACGCGACGATGACGTTGCGGTCGAGGACGTCGACGGTCTCGGAGGAGACGCGCACGAACATCGCGTTGACCGCGGCCTTCTCACCCTGCGGTGGCGCGGTGGCGAGCAGGATGCCACCCGCGTCCGGCAGTTCGGCGACGGCCCGGCAGGGGATGGTCGCCGACAGCGACACCGGCACCTGCGAGACCAGCGGGGCCTCGACGTTGGCGGCGACACCGTTCTCGGGCCACGACACGGTCGCCGCGGTCTGCTCGACCGGCAGGAACGGCGTCGCCAACGCCAGCAGCACACCGATCAGACCGGTCACGACGGCGATCAGCCGCGCCTTACGGACGTCCGTGTCGCGGGCTGTCGAAGCCGGGGGCGGAGCGCTGGCTTCGGGACCGGGCGCGGGGGCTGTTACAACGTCTGGCACGGTTGTCGATCGTAGGCGAGATGCTTCCGTTACCTAAACGAGGTCGACGGCTCTCAGCTGGTTCACAGGCTGGTCAGGCGGGCGGGGTCTCCCGGATCGGACCGGGCGACCACAGACCCGATCTGGTGGTCTGCTCGACGTCCACGTTTGCCGGCTGCGCCGACGGGTCGATCGGCGTGAACCGCTCCAGCGAACCCCAGTCCCGGCGCCAGTCGTCGGCCAGGTACGTCGGGACGGTCTGGGCGCTGCGCAGCAGCGGGGTCCAGCCGAGCGGTCCGCCGCCGATGGCGTCCTGCCACGCGTTGGTGGCCTGGGCGCCGACGCGGTCGGGAAGGATCCGGTATTCGGGTACCTCGGCGACGCCGTCGCGGTGGTCGAAGGGCCGCTGGCACGGGAACGCCAGGCCCACCGACCAGTCCAGCAGCACCGGTGCGTCGCTGCCGACGACGGTCTGCAGCGTCTGCATGTGTGGCACGCGGGGCGGGGTGACGGCGAGCCACTGGTCGGGCGCGAGTGCGGTGTCGGACGCCACCAGCCGGACGGCGTTCGCGTCGGCGGGCAGCTGATCGAGCGGCACCCGCAGGTTCCGCCACGACGGGGCCGGTCCGATGTCGATCGGCGCGACCCGGCCGCGCACGTCGACGTTGCCGTCGGCGGTGCGGGTGCCGTACTCGACCTCGAGCAGTCCGCCCTCGGTGACCAGGCCGTCGGCGTCGACGGAGTGGATGCGTCCGGCCGCGGCGATCGTCAGGATGGGGGCGTCGTCGCTGCGTTCGGGCAGCCCGTACCAGCCGGTGACGAGGTCGGCGGCCTGCTGGTCGCCGGACTGGTGGCTGCCCAGCACCGGCGTGGTCGCCGGATCGAGCCCGAACGGCAGGCTGACGGTGCTGCCGTTGACGCCGACGGTGGTGGCGGTGCCGCCGCCGGTACCGGCACCGGTGCCGGTCGGCTCCGTCTTGGAGTTGGAGTCGGTGCCGCGGTCGACGCTGTTGGCGCCGCCGGTCGCGACGTTCTCCTTGTCGGCGGTGAGGTCGCCGGCCACGCCGTTCGCCGTGAACCCGGTGGCCGTGGTCGCGCCGAAGGCTCCGGCCCCGGCCTGGTCGCCGGGCGGGTTCAGCAGCTTCAGCGTCGCCGCGTTCGGGTCGTTCTCGACGAGGACGAAGTCCGCGAGCGCGCACGTGCTGCCGGTCATCGAGCGCAGGTTCGACTGCGCGATCGAGTACGCCGGGTACTGCGCGACGGCGCCCTTGAGCAGCGAGAGCACCTCGAACAGCACGACGGCGGCGGCCGCGAGTGTGAGCGGCGCGGGCGACCAGCGTCGGATGCGGGCGAGTCGACCGCCGTTGCCGTTGCCGTCACTGCGGGCCTTCTCGTACGGCTCGCGGAGGTGGTACCAGGCGGCCAGCAGCAGCGCGAGCACGGTCAGCCCGAGCAGCGCGGTGGAGAAGCCCTTGCCCGCGATGGACGGCGGCTTGTCCCACCACGGGACGCCGTAGCTCGAGACGTACCACCAGCCGTTGGACCCGGTGAACGACAGCGCCAGGATGAACAGCACTCCGGCCGCGAACAGGGTCCGGTTGCGCTTGGACCGCAGGCTGGCACCGGCCACCGCGACGGCGGCGAGCGCGGCCACGGAACCGGCGAGACCCGCGTACACGCCGAAGTGGTGGGTCCACTTGGTCGGCGTGAAGCTCATCAGCAGCAGCGACGCGAAGATGATGCCGAGGATGCGGCGGGACGGCCCGAGTGAGGTGCCGGGGATGCGGCCCCCGCGGCGCAGCATCATCATCACGCACACCACCAGGCACAGCAGCATGACGAAGACGCCGAAGCGGCGGGCCAGCGAGCCGTCGGGGGAGATATTGAGCAGCGCGTCCCAGCGCACGCGCTCGTCGAACCACGGGACGTTGGGGCCGACGGCGGTGCGGACACGGGTGGCCTCGAGGACCGAGGCGAGGGTCTGGTCGGCGAACACCGCGACGAGCACCACGGTGCCGGACGCGAGGATCGGCGCGATCTGCCCGACGACGCCGACCTTCCGGCTGCGGCGCACGACGATCTGCACGATCGACCGGGCCCCGGCGATGAGTGCGGCGATGGCGATCATCCCGGACGGGCCGGCGGCCAGGGAGAACGCGGCGATCAGCACGGCGACCGCGGCCGGCAGCACGCGACCGGTGGCGATGGCCCGTTCGATCGAGCACCACGTCAGCAGCGCGCCCAGGGCGATGATCGGTTCGGGGCGCAGGCCGTTGTTGTAGGGCAGCCAGAACGCGAGGAAGACCAGTCCGCCGGTCCACATCGCGACGCTGCTGCGGCGCACCGCCGTGCCCAGCCGCGGGATGACCTCGCGGCTGATGATCATCCAGCAGAGGACGCCGGCGATCAGCGCGGGCAGGCGCATCCACATGCTGGCGGTGCTCACCTTCGCGAACAGCACCAGCACGTCGTAGTACCAGCCGAACGGGGCCTCGGGGACGCCGAACCAGCGGAAGTAGTTGGCCATGTAGCCGGCGTGCTCGGATGCGCGGGCCATGTTGAGCAGGTAGCCGTCGTCGGACGTGTTGGCGCCGATGACGTGCCACAGCAGCAGTCCGCCGATGACGACGGCGTCGATGCCGGTGAACTTCCACCAGCGGGCCGGCAGGAAGCGGCGGCCCCGGCGGCCGTCGACGTTGTCGAGGCGGTGCAGTGCGACCAGTGACACGATCGTGGCCAGGACGGCGACGATCATCGCGACCAGCTTGATCAGGGTCGGCGTGGACGAGAACCGGGAGTCGAGGTCGGCGTGCACGTCCAGGCCCGGCGGCGGGGTGCCCTGCAGGTCGGAGAAGATGCCGACCATCTGCGGCCGGACGTCCCCGCTGATGGTGGTGGCGTGCTGGTCGGGCAGCCCGGCGACGGCGGCGGTGGTGCCCTGCGCGTCCGACGTCACGACGATCTCGGAGCAGCCCTCCAGGTCGCTCACCGGCAGCGACAGCAGCGAGGTGTCGCGCAGGACCGCCCGCAGCCGCGCGGGTTCGGTGTCCGAAGCGGCGTCGACCTTGATCACCAGGCCGTCGGCCTCGGTGCGCCCGGCCTGCGGGGGAGCGGTCGCGACCAGCGCGCCGCCCTTGTCGGCGAGCTGCCCGACGGCGGTGCACGGGATCGTCACGTGCAGCTGCTGCGGGGTGTACGACACGAGCGGTGCCTCGACGCTGGTGAGGCTGCCGTTCTGGGGCCAGCTCACCGACGACGCGTCCTGCTTCACCGGCAGGAACGGTGTCGCGATCGCGAGGATCGCGCCGAGCAGTCCGCTGACGATGGCGACGAGGCGGGCGACCCGCACGTCCTTCGCGGAGGCGCGTTCGGCGGCCGGGGCTGGGGCGGTGAGGACGTCGGGCACGTTCATCGACTCTAGGTGAGGGGCTCGATCAGGTCAGATTCCGCACGTCCCACACCCAGACGCCGTCGACGCGTCGGCCGGGGAAGCCGAGAAGTTGGTCGACGGTGGCGCGGAGCACCTGATCGTTCTTCCCGGGTGGCAGCACGACGACGTCGGCGTTCCAGAACCTCAGGTCGTCGAGCGCGGTCGCGCGGGTGGCGTCGTCGATCGTCGGTGTCACGCCGGTGTTCTGCGTCTTGCCGAGCAGCATCGCGGTCGGCCGGTCGTCGGGGCCGTACTTGCCCTTGTCCTCGGGCCCGGCGGGGCCGACGAAGTAGCCGCCCGCGATCGGGTAGCCGAAGTTCTGCTGCACCTGCCACTGCAGGGCCTTCGCGTCTTCGGGGCGCGGCAGCGGGACCGTGACGACGGATCCGTCGGACACATACGAGCGCCACGTTCCGTCGGCGAAGAACGCGGGCACCGGTGCGCGGTGCGCGATGGGGGCGGGTGCGGGGGCCAGCGGCAGCAGCGACACCGCCAGCCAGCCCAGCCACAGCAGCGTCGTCGACCGCTGGCCGTTGCGGCCGGCCGCGATCGCCCGGTCGGTGCCGAGGGCCAGCAGGATCGCGATGGCCGGGATGCAGCCCATCGCGAAGCGGGACTCGAGCACGGACTCGAGCAGCGGCAGCTTCGCGAACCACGACCACGGCAGGGTGATGCCGGTGTCGTTGTGCGCGACGGTCAGTTCGACGCCCATGGACAACACAGCGAGCACGACAAATGTCGCGGCGGCGGCACGGGCCAGTCGCACCCGCCACAGCCACACCGCGGTCATCGCGACCAGCAGCAGCAGCGGCCAGCCGAAGAAGGCGTTCTCCTCGGTGGCATTCATCGACAGGCCCACCGCGGATCCCGGGTCGCCCGCGAGGGACTGGGAGGGGAAGCGGGTGAAGGCGTTCGCGTCGTTGCCGACCGGGCCGTGCTCGATCGAGTGGTAGCTCTGCGGTCCCAGGAACTGCCACCACAGCGGGACGGCGACGATCGCGAGCGTGACGACGCCGGCCACGCACAGTCCCTTGAGTCCGCGTCGGGCGGCGGCGATCGCGTCGCCGGGTCGTGCTGCGCCGTAGGTGATTCCGAATATCGCGAACGCGATCGAGTAGATCAGCAGTGGCTCTTCGCCGAGGAAGATCTGGTAGGCGACGGCCAGGCCGAGCATCACGCCGTTGCGGACGGGACGTTCGCCGCTGCCGAGGCGGATCACCAGCAGCGCGATGAACGGCAGCAGGAACAGCGCCACGAAGTTGGGGTGGCCGTTGGTGTGCGAGATCATCGCCGGCGCGAAGCCGCAGAACAAGCCGCCCACGGCGGCCGCGAGCCTCGACGTCACGACGTGCCGGGACAGCACCCAGTACCACGCGGTCGCGGTGCCGGACAGGCCGAGCGTGAGTGCGAGCGTGAAGGTGACGGTGGGGCCGAACAGCAGCGTGATCGGCGCGAGCGGGACGCTCACGCCGAACATCGCGGTGTTGGCCATGAAGTTCACGCCCAGCGGGTAGTTCTGCAGCGTGCTCGACAGCGGATTCTCGAAGTTGGCGAGCGAGTGGGCGGTGACCGCGAAGAACCACTCCCACATCGTCTGGTCCTGGCCGCTGGTGACGAGATACCCGTCGCCCAGGTGCCGCCACTGCCGGCCCAGCACGAACAGTGCGAGCGCGACGAACGACGCCGTGGCGACGGCGTCGGCGGGGGTGATCCGGATCCGGCGCGCCGGCGTCGGCGTCGCGGTCGTGGTGGTGGTGGTTGCGGCCGCGGTGTCCCCGTCGACCAGATGCAGGGTCTCGCTCACGCGTCCCCCTTCCGTCGCTGGACGGGTGGGGCGTGGCGCCGCGCAGCCGTCGGTTGGCCGGAGGCGAGAATACCGCAGCTAGCTGGGGGCTAGCTGTGAGAAGTTGCCGTCCCGAAACCTGGGGTGGGCATAGGGGACAAGGCGACCGGGTGGAGCCGAGCCGGACGCGCCGATGTGCAACTTGAGGGTTGCATCGCCGGCGGCATCCTGCAATTCTGGGGTTGCAGATAATTCTCGACGTACGAAGGGATGGACCGATGGATGTCTTGGATCGAATCGAGCGGGAGATCGCGATCGACGCCCCCGCGGCGCGAGTGTGGAAGCTCGTGAGCGAGCCGGGTTGGTACATCAACGACGAGCGGATCGTGACGCACCGCATCGAGCGCCGCGGCGACTTCGACGTCGTTCACGACCCCGACCACGGCGCGTTCGCGTTCGCGACCGTGGAGCTGGACGAACCCCGCTACGCGGCCTTCCGGTGGTTCACCGACGTCGAGGCGCCGGACGGGGCGTCGACACTGGTGGAGTTCCGGATCGAGGAGATCTCACCCACGAGTGTCGTATTGCGGGTCACCGAAAGCGGATTCGCGTCGCTGCCCGAGGGTGCGGCGGAGCGGCGCAGCCGGTACGACGACCACGTCGGGGGCTGGCGGATCGAGATGGCGCTCGCGAAGAGTCACGTGGAGGAGGCGGTCGATGCGGTCGGGTGAATCCCTCGATCCGCCCGTGGTGTTCGCGGCCCTCGCCGACGACACCCGCTGGAGCATCCTGCTCCGGCTCGGCCGGTCTCCGGCGTCGGCGTCGGCGCTCGCCCGCGAGCTTCCGGTGTCGCGGCAGGCGATCGCCAAGCACCTCGCGGTGCTGCAGGACGTGGGGCTCGTCGAGTCCGAGCGCGACGGTCGCGAGGTCCGATTCGTCGCGGTCGGGGCTCGGTTGAACGAGGCGGCCACAGCGCTCGAGCGGATCGCCGCCGGGTGGGATCGCCGCCTGGAGCGGATCAAGATGCGTGCCGAGGCGCCGGACCGGGATTGAGACATGAGCGGTGGATTTCCTGTTCTGCGGCTGTATCGGAGCCCGTCCGGGGCGGAGGCCTCGCATGTCCTCTGCTGCGTGCGGCACCCCGACTATCGGGGGTGGTCGACAGACGACGAGAGCGCCGCCGCGCGGTTACTGGAGCAAGCGATCGAATCCATGCTGGTCGGGTCGGGGGTCGATCCGTCCACGCTGACGCTGATCGGTGAGCAGCAGGGGTACCCGGTCGGCGATCGGCTGTTCGAGACGCCGGCGCCGGAGCGCGCGATGGTCTCGTACGCGTTCCTGCGTTCCTGCGCTCCGGCGGACCGTGGATCGTGCTCGGCCTCGACGTCGAAGCGGACGATTTCTGGGGTGAGGTATCCGAGGACGAGGACCTGCGTGTGCTGGACCCGGGCCCGCCGCTGTCGACGGTGTCCGCCACGGTGCTCACGGAACTCTGACGGCCGCGGTCACACCGTGAATCCCGTCAGGATGCGCGCCGAGGTGACCGATCCGGACTGACCGTATCGGTCTGGAGCGCCGCGGCGATCTCGTCGAGGGAGATGTCGAGGACGCGCGCGACGGCGGTGATCGTGAAGAACGCCGGCGTCGCGATGCGGCCGGTCTCGATCTTGCGCAAGGTCTCCACGGAGATCCCCGCGTCGAGGGCGACCTGCACCATGCTCGTCTCGCCCCGCGCGGATCGCAGCAGCTCGCCGAGCCGCTGCCCACGTTCGAGTTCCTCCGCCGTCAACGGCACGCGCACCATGCTGCCTATAGTAATACCGGTATAGTTATTCGAACCGGAGGTGTGCAGTGGTCGAACTCAAGACCGAATCGGAGATCCAGGGGATGCGGACGGCAGGCCGCGTGGTCGCGGACGCACTCGCGGCCGCACGTGACCACGCGCAGGTGGGGGTGAGCCTGCGCGAGCTCGACGTCATCGCCGCCCGCGTCATCTCCGACGCCGGTGCGGAGCCGCTTTTTCTCAACTACCGACCGAGCTGGGCCCCGACCCCGTTCCCGGGTGTCATCTGCGCGTCCGTGAACGATGCTGTCGTGCATGGCATTCCGTCGGACTATCGGCTGCGCGACGGTGACCTGGTGAGCATCGACGGCGGTGCGAGGCTGAACGGCTGGTGTGGCGACTCGGCGATCAGTTTCGTCGTCGGCGCCGCGGATCCCGCCGACGAGGCGCTCGTCGCGGCCACCGAAGAGGCCCTCCGCCTCGGTATCGAGGCCGCCCGGGTCGGGAACCGTCTCGGCGACATCGGTGCCGCGATCGGCACGTTCGCCCGGAGCCGTGGCTTCGGGCTGCTCGCCGACCACGGCGGACACGGCATCGGCCGTGTCATGCACGAGAGCCCGGACGTGCCCAACGAGGCGCGTGCCGGCAAGGGGATGCGACTGCGCGCCGGCCTGGTCCTCGCGATCGAACCGATGCTTATCGCCGACGGCTCCGACGACTACCGCCACGACGCCGACGGCTGGACCCTGCGGACGGTGACCGGCGCCCGCGCCGCGCACAGCGAGCACACCGTCGCGATCACCGACGACGGCCCGGTGGTGCTCACGGCCCGGCACTAGGCTGCTCGTATGCCGGACTGGACGCCGATCTCCGACGCGCTGCGCCGCGCGGGGGTGCGGGACGTCCGGGACGACGGCACCACGCGGGCGATGTACTCGTCGGACGCGTCGCTGTACCGGGTGCCGCCCACGACGGTGGTGTTTCCGCGTGCGGTCTACGAGGTCGCCACGGTGCTCGACGTCTGCCGCGCCGAGGGGGTTCCGATCACGGCGCGCGGCGCCGGGACGTCGGTCGCGGGCAACGCGGTCGGCCCGGGGGTGGTCCTCGACTTCAGCCGCTATCTCGGCCGGGTGCTCGACGTCGATCCGCAGGCGCGCACGGCGGTCGTCGAACCGGGTGTCGTGCAGGCGACCCTGCAGCGTGCGGCGGCGCCGCACTGGCTGCGGTTCGGTCCCGACCCGTCGACCCACAACCGCTGCACCATCGGCGGGATGCTCGGAAACAATGCATGTGGCGCAAGGACTCTCGGCTACGGCCGCACGTCGGACAACGTCGTCGGTCTCGAGTTCCTCTCCGGCGCCGGGGAGGAGCTGTCGCTGCCCGCCGCGACCGATGCCCCGATCCTCGCGGCCCTGCGCGACGTCACCAGTACCGGATTGGCCACCATCCGAACGGAATTCGGCCGCTTCGGACGCCAGGCGTCGGGGTACGCGCTCGAACACCTGCTGCCGGAGAACGGCTTCGACGTCCGGAGGTTCCTCGTCGGCAGCGAGGGCACGCTCGGCATAGTCACGCAGGCGACCGTGCGTCTGGTGCTGGATCCGGCACACCGGGTGCTGGTCGCGCTGGGCTACGACGACATCGCGTCCGCCGGCGACGACTCCAAGGCCGTGCTGGGTTTCCGTCCCACCGCGTGCGAGGGCATCGATTCGCGCCTGGTCGACGTGGTCCGCGACCGCCGCGGGTCGCAGGCGGTGCCCCCGCTGCCGCGGGGTGCGGCGTGGCTGTTCGTCGAGATCGCGGGGGACGCGCGTGACGAGGTGCTGGGCCGGGCACAGGCACTGGCGAAGGGGTGCGGTGCGATCGACGCCCTCGTCGTCGAGGATCCCGCGCGGGCCGCGGCCCTGTGGCGGATCCGGGAGGACGGTGCCGGCCTGGCCGGGCGCAGCCCCGCCGGCAAGCCCGCCTACGCGGGTTGGGAGGACGCCGCGGTCCCGCCGGATCGGATGGGCTCCTACCTGCGCGACTTCGACGCCCTGCTCACCGACTTCGGCATCACCGGCCTGCCGTACGGGCACTTCGCCGACGGGTGCCTGCACATCCGGCTGGACCTGCCGATGGACCGGCCCGACGGCACCGCCGTCTTCCGTCGTTTCCTCACGTCTGCCGCCGAACTGGTCGCACGCTACGACGGGTCTCTGTCCGGTGAGCACGGCGACGGTCGCGCCCGCAGCGAACTGCTGCCGCTCATGTACTCGCCGGACGCGTTGCGCCTGTTCGGCGCCGTCAAGCACGTCTTCGACCCCGACAACGTCCTCAATCCCGGCGTCCTCGTCGACCCGCGGCCCGTCGACGCGGACCTGCGCGTCCCGCAGACGTCGCCGCTGCGCCGGAACCTCGCGCTCGCGTACCGCGACGACGGCGGCGACTTCGCCCAGGCCGTGCACCGCTGCACGGGTGTCGGGAAGTGCCGCGCCGACACCACCGGCACCGGCGGCGTCATGTGTCCGTCCTATATGGCGACGCGGGAGGAGAAGGACTCGACCCGCGGACGCGCCCGCGTCCTGCAGGAGATGGTCAACGGCAGCCTGGTGGGGGAGGGGTGGCGCTCGCTGGAGGTGCACGACGCCCTCGAGCTGTGTCTGTCGTGCAAGGGCTGCGCGTCGGACTGTCCCACCGGCGTCGACATGGCGTCCTACAAGTCGGAGGTCCTGCACCAGAGCTATCGGAAGCGGCTGCGTCCGGTCTCGCACTATTCATTGGGGTGGCTCCCGCGGTGGGCGGCGATCGCGGGACGGGCGCCGAAACTGGTCAACGCCGTAACTCGGCTGCCCGGTGTGGCACCGGTCGCGTTGACGCTGGGCGGTGCCGATCGTCGACGGAACGTCCCGCAGTTCGCGCCCACGTCGTTCCGGCGCTGGTTCGCCGCGACCGCCACCGAGCGCCGCACCACCGGCGACCCTGTCGTGCTGTTCGTCGACACCTTCACCGACCACTTCACGCCCGAGGTCGGGATCGCGACGGTCCGGGTGCTCGAGGATGCGGGCTTCCGGCCGCGCCTCACCCAGAGGCGCCAGTGCTGTGGCCTGACGTGGATCACCACCGGTCAGCTCGACGCCGCCCGCCGCATCCTCGGCCGCACTGTGACGGCGCTGGCCGACGAAGGTGTGCCGATCGTCGGGATGGAGCCGTCGTGCACGGCAGTGCTGCGCGCCGACAGCCTCGAACTGCTCGGTACCGACGCCTCGCGCGCCGTCGCCGAGTCCACCCGCACCCTCGCCGAACTGCTCACCGACCGCGACGGCTGGGAGCCGCCGGATCTCTCGGGCACCTCGGTCGTCGCGCAGCCGCACTGTCACCATCATGCGGTGATGGGATGGGGAGCGGACGCGACACTGCTGCGTCGGGCCGGCGCCACGGTGGAACGTCTCGGCGGGTGCTGCGGGCTCGCGGGGAACTTCGGGGCGGAGAAGGGGCACTACGAGGTGTCCGTCGCCGTCGCCGAGCACCAGCTGCTGCCGGCGGTGGCGCGGGCGCGGCCCGGGAGTGTCGTCCTCGCCGACGGCTACTCGTGTCGGACGCAGATCACCGACCTGACTCGACGTGAGGGCGTTCACCTGGCCCAACTCCTGGCCGAACAGGGACAACAGGGCTGAGGCACAATCCAGCCATGGTCTCCACACCGGTCCTCGTCACGATCATCTCCGTCTGTATCGGATTCGTACTGTTCGTCCTGGCGGCGAGCGGCGCGCGGGGGCAGTGGGACAAGCGCCTCGTGGGCGGGCTCCTGGTCGCCGCCGTCCTGTGCCTGACGGCCGTGCCGCTGTCGGTCGCCCTGAGCGCGGCGGTGTGACTCCCGTGCGTGGGGGGAACACCTGGCCCGGCGAGTGGCCGCCGACGGCCCGTCAGATCGCCGTGGCAACCGACGACGCCATCACCGCGGCGCGCGTTGGTTCGCGTGAGCAGTTGACCGAAGTGCTCGACGACATGGTCGCGCTGCCGTTCGAGCAGGTGACGATCGTCCATGCCGGTGTCGTGCGGGCACTGCTGGAGGACCTGCACCCCGACGGCTTCTCCGGGGAGGACATCCAGGGGGCGCTGACGCGGGTCGCCGGCGCCGCGATCACCTGGCTGCCGGACCTCGACGTCACGGCGCTCGCCGCGGTCCTGACCGGTTCCCTCGGTCTCACCGAGATGAGCGACGACGCCCAGAGGATCGGCCAGGCCGACTATCTCCGCAGTGCGGTGTTGGTGATGGCCGATCTGCTCGCGACCGCCGATGTCACTGCCGACCGGTACATCCGCGCCGCCATCGGCGAGATCGCGCGGGCCGAGACCATCGAGATGCCCTGAACTGGCTGCAGGACCGCCGAATCGCAGGGGAATTCTGCAACTCACCGGTTCTGACCTGGCGATTTGGCAATCTTCCGCCGGCTCGCGTAACTTATTCCAGGTCAGAGCGACACGGACACCGACCCGCCGCGATCTTCACAGGTCAGCGAGGGAAAACGAGGTTGTACGGGGAGCGCCTGGCGAATCTGCTGAAACTCCTGCGGGGGCCGGATTTGCATCCGGTGCCGGTGCGGGTTAGGCTGGAACGGTTGCCCCGGAACGAGGAACTGCAAAGTTTCGAGTGATGGTGTGCGCGTGTTCTTTGAGAACTCAACAGTGTGTCGATGAATGTCAGTGCCAATTTTGGTACTCCACCACTTTTTGTGGTGGGTATTTGCTGATCGTCTCATTCTTCCGTCTGGGATGGTCAGCGCAAACAGCTAGTTTGAGTTTATTTTGCTAGTGATTTGACTCGATGTCTATGACTGATTAGTGGCTTCGGCTGCGAAATCTAGAGTCTTCAACGGAGAGTTTGATCCTGGCTCAGGACGAACGCTGGCGGCGTGCTTAACACATGCAAGTCGAGCGGTAAGGCCCCTTCGGGGGTACACGAGCGGCGAACGGGTGAGTAACACGTGGGTGATCTGCCCTGCACTCTGGGATAAGCCTGGGAAACTGGGTCTAATACCGGATATGAGCTCCTGTCGCATGGCGGGGGTTGGAAAGGTTTACTGGTGCAGGATGGGCCCGCGGCCTATCAGCTTGTTGGTGGGGTAATGGCCTACCAAGGCGACGACGGGTAGCCGGCCTGAGAGGGCGACCGGCCACACTGGGACTGAGACACGGCCCAGACTCCTACGGGAGGCAGCAGTGGGGAATATTGCACAATGGGCGAAAGCCTGATGCAGCGACGCCGCGTGAGGGATGACGGCCTTCGGGTTGTAAACCTCTTTCAGCAGGGACGAAGCGAAAGTGACGGTACCTGCAGAAGAAGCACCGGCCAACTACGTGCCAGCAGCCGCGGTAATACGTAGGGTGCGAGCGTTGTCCGGAATTACTGGGCGTAAAGAGCTCGTAGGCGGTTTGTCGCGTCGTCCGTGAAAACTTGGGGCTCAACCCCAAGCTTGCGGGCGATACGGGCAGACTTGAGTACTGCAGGGGAGACTGGAATTCCTGGTGTAGCGGTGAAATGCGCAGATATCAGGAGGAACACCGGTGGCGAAGGCGGGTCTCTGGGCAGTAACTGACGCTGAGGAGCGAAAGCGTGGGTAGCGAACAGGATTAGATACCCTGGTAGTCCACGCCGTAAACGGTGGGCGCTAGGTGTGGGTTTCCTTCCACGGGATCCGTGCCGTAGCTAACGCATTAAGCGCCCCGCCTGGGGAGTACGGCCGCAAGGCTAAAACTCAAAGGAATTGACGGGGGCCCGCACAAGCGGCGGAGCATGTGGATTAATTCGATGCAACGCGAAGAACCTTACCTGGGTTTGACATATACCGGAAACACCTAGAGATAGGTGCCCCCTTGTGGTCGGTATACAGGTGGTGCATGGCTGTCGTCAGCTCGTGTCGTGAGATGTTGGGTTAAGTCCCGCAACGAGCGCAACCCTTGTCCTGTGTTGCCAGCGCGTAATGGCGGGGACTCGCAGGAGACTGCCGGGGTCAACTCGGAGGAAGGTGGGGACGACGTCAAGTCATCATGCCCCTTATGTCCAGGGCTTCACACATGCTACAATGGCCGGTACAGAGGGCTGCGATACCGTGAGGTGGAGCGAATCCCTTAAAGCCGGTCTCAGTTCGGATCGGGGTCTGCAACTCGACCCCGTGAAGTCGGAGTCGCTAGTAATCGCAGATCAGCAACGCTGCGGTGAATACGTTCCCGGGCCTTGTACACACCGCCCGTCACGTCATGAAAGTCGGTAACACCCGAAGCCGGTGGCCTAACCCTTGTGGAGGGAGCCGTCGAAGGTGGGATCGGCGATTGGGACGAAGTCGTAACAAGGTAGCCGTACCGGAAGGTGCGGCTGGATCACCTCCTTTCTAAGGAGCATTCTCCAGTCGAGGGCCGACACAGGTTGTGTCCTCGCTGGCAGAGGCCGTTTAGTCCCCACATGTGGGACTGCGGTTGCTCATGGGTGGAACACTGACAAGCATTTTCTTCATGACTGCCGGCCCGAGTGCCGGTGGGAAGAGAGTTATATCGGCGCACTGTTGGGTCCTGAGAGAACACGCAAGTGTTTCCTCGAAGGAAGAAACGACAAGCGGGAAACGCAGGTCATACCGCAGCGGGAACGGGAGTTCCGGTTGGTCCGGTGTCTGCACGAGTTTTCTGCTTGTGTGTTGTTTGAGAACTGCACAGTGGACGCGAGCATCTTTGTTGTAAGTAATTAAGAGCGTACGGTGGATGTCTTGGCACCAGGAGCCGATGAAGGACGTAGGAGGCTGCGATAAGCCTCGGGGAGCTGTCAACCGAGCTGAGATCCGAGGATGTCCGAATGGGGAAACCCAGCCACAGTGATGTGTGGTTACCCGCGCCTGAATATATAGGGCGTGTGGAGGGAACGTGGGGAAGTGAAACATCTCAGTACCCACAGGAAGAGAAAACAACATGTGATTCCGTGAGTAGTGGCGAGCGAAAGCGGATGAGGCTAAACCATGGGTGTGTGATAGCCGGCGGGCGTTGCATTCGTGGGGTTGTGGGATCCGTCTTGTCAATTCTGCCGGATTGGCCGACAGTAAGAAATCATCGTGTTAGTCGAAGTGGTCTGGAACGGCCCGTCGTAGAGGGTGAAAATCCCGTAGACGAAAACATGGTGACTGTCGTGACGGACACCCGAGTAGCAGCGGGCCCGTGAAATCTGCTGTGAATCTGTCGGGACCACCCGATAAGCCTGAATACTCCCTGGTGACCGATAGCGGACTAGTACCGTGAGGGAAAGATGAAAAGTACCCCGGGAGGGGAGTGAAATAGTACCTGAAACCGTGCGCTTACAATCCGTCAGAGCCTTCGCACCTTCGGGTGGGGGGTGATGGCGTGCCTTTTGAAGAATGAGCCTGCGAGTTAGCGGCATGTCGCGAGGTTAACCCGTGTGGGGTAGCCGTAGCGAAAGCGAGTCCGAATAGGGCGAGTCAGTGGCATGTTCTAGACCCGAAGCGGAGTGATCTACCCATGGCCAGGGTGAAGCGACGGTAAGACGTCGTGGAGGCCCGAACCCACTTAGGTTGAAAACTGAGGGGATGAGCTGTGGGTAGGGGTGAAAGGCCAATCAAACTCCGTGATAGCTGGTTCTCCCCGAAATGCATTTAGGTGCAGCGTCGCGTGTTTCACTCTGGAGGTAGAGCTACTGGATGGCCGATGGGCCCCACAAGGTTACTGACGTCAGCCAAACTCCGAATGCCAGAGTGTGAGAGCGCGGCAGTGAGACTGCGGGGGATAAGCTTCGTAGTCGAGAGGGAAACAGCCCAGATCGCCGGCTAAGGCCCCTAAGCGTGTACTAAGTGGAAAAGGATGTGGGGTCGCGAAGACAACCAGGAGGTTGGCTTAGAAGCAGCCACCCTTGAAAGAGTGCGTAATAGCTCACTGGTCAAGTGATCCTGCGCCGACAATGTAGCGGGGCTCAAGTACACCGCCGAAGCCGCGGCATTCACATAACACCCACTTCCTCCTGCGGGGGGTTGTGCAGTGGTGTGGATGGGTAGGGGAGCGTCGTGCAGCCATGGAAGCGCCGGAGTGATCCAGGTGTGGAGGCTGCACGAGTGAGAATGCAGGCATGAGTAGCGAAAGACGAGTGAGAAACTCGTCCGCCGAATGACCAAGGGTTCCTGGGCCAGGTTAATCCGCCCAGGGTGAGTCGGGACCTAAGGCGAGGCCGACAGGCGTAGTCGATGGACAACGGGTTGATATTCCCGTACCCGTGTGAACGCGCCCCTGGTGAATCAGTGATGCTAAGCGCCCTGAAGCCACTTTCGAACCTTCGGGTTCTCCGGTGTGTGGATGCGCGTGAACCGATCTGGTAGTAGCCAAGCGATGGGGTGACGCAGGAAGGTAGCTGAGCCAGTCAGTGGTAATACTGGTGTAAGCGTGTAGGGCGTGGCCTAGGCAAATCCGGGTCACATATAGCCTGAGACGTGATGCGTAGCCGATTGAGGCGAATTCAGTGATCCTATGCTGCCGAGAAAAGCCTCTAGCGAGCTTTC
The DNA here is from genome assembly GCF_040024445.1 of Prescottella soli. NCBI lineage: Bacteria > Bacillati > Actinomycetota > Actinomycetes > Mycobacteriales > Nocardiaceae > Rhodococcus > Rhodococcus (subgen. Prescottella) soli. Next base: position 2,739,334 of record NZ_CP157276.1, on the reverse strand, counting down.
ACACGGCCCGTACCCCAAACCGACACAGGTGGTCAGGTAGAGAATACTAAGGCGATCGAGATAACTGTGGTTAAGGAACTCGGCAAAATGCCCCCGTAACTTCGGGAGAAGGGGGGCCTCGTCTGGTGATCCAACTTGCTTGGTGAGCTGGGTGGGGCCGCAGAGACCAGAGAGAAGCGACTGTTTACTAAAAACACAGGTCCGTGCGAAGTCGTAAGACGATGTATACGGACTGACGCCTGCCCGGTGCTGGAAGGTTAAGAGGACCGGTTAGCCAGTAATGGCGAAGCTGAGAATTTAAGCCCCAGTAAACGGCGGTGGTAACTATAACCATCCTAAGGTAGCGAAATTCCTTGTCGGGTAAGTTCCGACCTGCACGAATGGCGTAACGACTTCTCTGCTGTCTCAACCACAGACTCGGCGAAATTGCATTACGAGTAAAGATGCTCGTTACGCGCGGCAGGACGAAAAGACCCCGGGACCTTCACTATAGCTTGGTATTGGTGTTCGGTTCGGTTTGTGTAGGATAGGTGGGAGACTGTGAAGCATGCACGCCAGTGTGTGTGGAGTCGTTGTTGAAATACCACTCTGATCGTATTGGACATCTAACCTCGGACCATGATCTGGTTCAGGGACAGTGCCTGGTGGGTAGTTTAACTGGGGCGGTTGCCTCCCAAAATGTAACGGAGGCGCCCAAAGGTTCCCTCAGCCTGGTTGGCAATCAGGTGTCGAGTGCAAGTGCACAAGGGAGCTTGACTGTGAGACTGACAGGTCGAGCAGGGACGAAAGTCGGGACTAGTGATCCGGCACCGGCAAGTGGAAGCGGTGTCGCTCAACGGATAAAAGGTACCCCGGGGATAACAGGCTGATCTTCCCCAAGAGTCCATATCGACGGGATGGTTTGGCACCTCGATGTCGGCTCGTCGCATCCTGGGGCTGGAGTAGGTCCCAAGGGTTGGGCTGTTCGCCCATTAAAGCGGCACGCGAGCTGGGTTTAGAACGTCGTGAGACAGTTCGGTCTCTATCCGCCGCGCGCGTTAGAAACTTGAGGAAGGCTGTCCCTAGTACGAGAGGACCGGGACGGACGAACCTCTGGTGTGCCAGTTGTTCCGCCAGGAGCACTGCTGGTTAGCTACGTTCGGAAGGGATAACCGCTGAAAGCATCTAAGCGGGAAGCCTGTTCCAAGATGAGGTTTCTCACCCCCTCGAGGGGGTAAGGCCCCCGGCAGACCACCGGGTTGATAGGCCAGAACTGGAAGTCCGGTAACGGATGGAGGTGACTGGTACTAATAGGCCGAGGACTTACCACAAAGAAGCTACGCGTCCACTGTGCGGTATCTGAAACAACACACAGATACCATTCACCCCCAACACCCCAGAGCCCTCGTGGCCGGCGGGTGGTTCGGGCGGGGGAATTGAATGTGTGACAGTTTCATAGAGTTACGGCGGCCATAGCGGAGGGGAAACGCCCGGTCCCATTCCGAACCCGGAAGCTAAGCCCTCCAGCGCCGATGGTACTGCACTCGACAGGGTGTGGGAGAGTAGGACACCGCCGAACATCCTTTCCCGAAGGCCCCCACCATTACTGGTGGGGGCCTTCGGCGTTTCCGCATATATACATGTATTCGGCTCCCTCCGGGCAGCCGGCGACCGGAAAGCCGGCCCTGAGCGACGATCTGTGCCGGGCCACTGAACGGTCAGAAGTCCCGCACCCCCGCGTTTACGACTGTTCATCATCCGGCTTGACCTGGCGATTTGGTGTTCTGCGCAAGGTTCGCGTAACTTATTCCAGGTCAGAGCGACACGGACACCGACCCGGCCGCGATCTTCACAGGTCAGCGAGGGAAAACGAGGTTGTACGGGGAGCGCCTGGCGAATCTGCTGAAACTCCTGCGGGGGCCGGATTTGCATCCGGTGCCGGTGCGGGTTAGGCTGGAACGGTTGCCCCGGAACGAGGAACTGCAAAGTTTCGAGTGATGGTGTGCGCGTGTTCTTTGAGAACTCAACAGTGTGTCGATGAATGTCAGTGCCAAATTTTGGTACTCCACCACTTTTGTGGTGGGTATTTGCTGATCGTCTCATTCTTCCGTCTGGGATGGTCAGCGCAAACAGCTAGTTTGAGTTTATTTTGCTAGTGATTTGACTCGATGTCTATGACTGATTAGTGGCTTCGGCTGCGAAATCTAGAGTCTTCAACGGAGAGTTTGATCCTGGCTCAGGACGAACGCTGGCGGCGTGCTTAACACATGCAAGTCGAGCGGTAAGGCCCTTTCGGGGGTACACGAGCGGCGAACGGGTGAGTAACACGTGGGTGATCTGCCCTGCACTCTGGGATAAGCCTGGGAAACTGGGTCTAATACCGGATATGAGCTCCTGTCGCATGGCGGGGGTTGGAAAGGTTTACTGGTGCAGGATGGGCCCGCGGCCTATCAGCTTGTTGGTGGGGTAATGGCCTACCAAGGCGACGACGGGTAGCCGGCCTGAGAGGGCGACCGGCCACACTGGGACTGAGACACGGCCCAGACTCCTACGGGAGGCAGCAGTGGGGAATATTGCACAATGGGCGAAAGCCTGATGCAGCGACGCCGCGTGAGGGATGACGGCCTTCGGGTTGTAAACCTCTTTCAGCAGGGACGAAGCGAAAGTGACGGTACCTGCAGAAGAAGCACCGGCCAACTACGTGCCAGCAGCCGCGGTAATACGTAGGGTGCGAGCGTTGTCCGGAATTACTGGGCGTAAAGAGCTCGTAGGCGGTTTGTCGCGTCGTCCGTGAAAACTTGGGGCTCAACCCCAAGCTTGCGGGCGATACGGGCAGACTTGAGTACTGCAGGGGAGACTGGAATTCCTGGTGTAGCGGTGAAATGCGCAGATATCAGGAGGAACACCGGTGGCGAAGGCGGGTCTCTGGGCAGTAACTGACGCTGAGGAGCGAAAGCGTGGGTAGCGAACAGGATTAGATACCCTGGTAGTCCACGCCGTAAACGGTGGGCGCTAGGTGTGGGTTTCCTTCCACGGGATCCGTGCCGTAGCTAACGCATTAAGCGCCCCGCCTGGGGAGTACGGCCGCAAGGCTAAAACTCAAAGGAATTGACGGGGGCCCGCACAAGCGGCGGAGCATGTGGATTAATTCGATGCAACGCGAAGAACCTTACCTGGGTTTGACATATACCGGAAACACCTAGAGATAGGTGCCCCCTTGTGGTCGGTATACAGGTGGTGCATGGCTGTCGTCAGCTCGTGTCGTGAGATGTTGGGTTAAGTCCCGCAACGAGCGCAACCCTTGTCCTGTGTTGCCAGCGCGTAATGGCGGGGACTCGCAGGAGACTGCCGGGGTCAACTCGGAGGAAGGTGGGGACGACGTCAAGTCATCATGCCCCTTATGTCCAGGGCTTCACACATGCTACAATGGCCGGTACAGAGGGCTGCGATACCGTGAGGTGGAGCGAATCCCTTAAAGCCGGTCTCAGTTCGGATCGGGGTCTGCAACTCGACCCCGTGAAGTCGGAGTCGCTAGTAATCGCAGATCAGCAACGCTGCGGTGAATACGTTCCCGGGCCTTGTACACACCGCCCGTCACGTCATGAAAGTCGGTAACACCCGAAGCCGGTGGCCTAACCCTTGTGGAGGGAGCCGTCGAAGGTGGGATCGGCGATTGGGACGAAGTCGTAACAAGGTAGCCGTACCGGAAGGTGCGGCTGGATCACCTCCTTTCTAAGGAGCATTCTCCAGTCGAGGGCCGACACAGGTTGTGTCCTCGCTGGCAGAGGCCGTTTAGTCCCCACATGTGGGACTGCGGTTGCTCATGGGTGGAACACTGACTACCTCATCCGCGTATCGGATGGTCACATGACCGCCGGCGGACGATATATCGGCGCACTGTTGGGTCCTGAGAGAACACGCAAGTGTTTCCTCGAAGGAAGAAACGACAACATCTGGGCGTGGTCATACCGCGGGGTTCTGCTCCGGCTGGTGCCACATTCGGTCTGGGTGTTGTGTGTTGTTTGAGAACTGCACAGTGGACGCGAGCATCTTTGTTGTAAGTAATTAAGAGCGTACGGTGGATGTCTTGGCACCAGGAGCCGATGAAGGACGTAGGAGGCTGCGATAAGCCTCGGGGAGCTGTCAACCGAGCTGAGATCCGAGGATGTCCGAATGGGGAAACCCAGCCACAGTGATGTGTGGTTACCCGCGCCTGAATATATAGGGCGTGTGGAGGGAACGTGGGGAAGTGAAACATCTCAGTACCCACAGGAAGAGAAAACAACATGTGATTCCGTGAGTAGTGGCGAGCGAAAGCGGATGAGGCTAAACCATGGGTGTGTGATAGCCGGCGGGCGTTGCATTCGTGGGGTTGTGGGATCCGTCTTGTCAATTCTGCCGGATTGGCCGACAGTAAGAAATCATCGTGTTAGTCGAAGTGGTCTGGAACGGCCCGTCGTAGAGGGTGAAAATCCCGTAGACGAAAACATGGTGACTGTCGTGACGGACACCCGAGTAGCAGCGGGCCCGTGAAATCTGCTGTGAATCTGTCGGGACCACCCGATAAGCCTGAATACTCCCTGGTGACCGATAGCGGACTAGTACCGTGAGGGAAAGATGAAAAGTACCCCGGGAGGGGAGTGAAATAGTACCTGAAACCGTGCGCTTACAATCCGTCAGAGCCTTCGCACCTTCGGGTGGGGGGTGATGGCGTGCCTTTTGAAGAATGAGCCTGCGAGTTAGCGGCATGTCGCGAGGTTAACCCGTGTGGGGTAGCCGTAGCGAAAGCGAGTCCGAATAGGGCGAGTCAGTGGCATGTTCTAGACCCGAAGCGGAGTGATCTACCCATGGCCAGGGTGAAGCGACGGTAAGACGTCGTGGAGGCCCGAACCCACTTAGGTTGAAAACTGAGGGGATGAGCTGTGGGTAGGGGTGAAAGGCCAATCAAACTCCGTGATAGCTGGTTCTCCCCGAAATGCATTTAGGTGCAGCGTCGCGTGTTTCACTCTGGAGGTAGAGCTACTGGATGGCCGATGGGCCCCACAAGGTTACTGACGTCAGCCAAACTCCGAATGCCAGAGTGTGAGAGCGCGGCAGTGAGACTGCGGGGGATAAGCTTCGTAGTCGAGAGGGAAACAGCCCAGATCGCCGGCTAAGGCCCCTAAGCGTGTACTAAGTGGAAAAGGATGTGGGGTCGCGAAGACAACCAGGAGGTTGGCTTAGAAGCAGCCACCCTTGAAAGAGTGCGTAATAGCTCACTGGTCAAGTGATCCTGCGCCGACAATGTAGCGGGGCTCAAGTACACCGCCGAAGCCGCGGCATTCACATAACACCCACTTCCTCCTGCGGGGGGTTGTGCAGTGGTGTGGATGGGTAGGGGAGCGTCGTGCAGCCATGGAAGCGCCGGAGTGATCCAGGTGTGGAGGCTGCACGAGTGAGAATGCAGGCATGAGTAGCGAAAGACGAGTGAGAAACTCGTCCGCCGAATGACCAAGGGTTCCTGGGCCAGGTTAATCCGCCCAGGGTGAGTCGGGACCTAAGGCGAGGCCGACAGGCGTAGTCGATGGACAACGGGTTGATATTCCCGTACCCGTGTGAACGCGCCCCTGGTGAATCAGTGATGCTAAGCGCCCTGAAGCCACTTTCGAACCTTCGGGTTCTCCGGTGTGTGGATGCGCGTGAACCGATCTGGTAGTAGCCAAGCGATGGGGTGACGCAGGAAGGTAGCTGAGCCAGTCAGTGGTAATACTGGTGTAAGCGTGTAGGGCGTGGCCTAGGCAAATCCGGGTCACATATAGCCTGAGACGTGATGCGTAGCCGATTGAGGCGAATTCAGTGATCCTATGCTGCCGAGAAAAGCCTCTAGCGAGCTTTCACACGGCCCGTACCCCAAACCGACACAGGTGGTCAGGTAGAGAATACTAAGGCGATCGAGATAACTGTGGTTAAGGAACTCGGCAAAATGCCCCCGTAACTTCGGGAGAAGGGGGGCCTCGTCTGGTGATCCAACTTGCTTGGTGAGCTGGGTGGGGCCGCAGAGACCAGAGAGAAGCGACTGTTTACTAAAAACACAGGTCCGTGCGAAGTCGTAAGACGATGTATACGGACTGACGCCTGCCCGGTGCTGGAAGGTTAAGAGGACCGGTTAGCCAGTAATGGCGAAGCTGAGAATTTAAGCCCCAGTAAACGGCGGTGGTAACTATAACCATCCTAAGGTAGCGAAATTCCTTGTCGGGTAAGTTCCGACCTGCACGAATGGCGTAACGACTTCTCTGCTGTCTCAACCACAGACTCGGCGAAATTGCATTACGAGTAAAGATGCTCGTTACGCGCGGCAGGACGAAAAGACCCCGGGACCTTCACTATAGCTTGGTATTGGTGTTCGGTTCGGTTTGTGTAGGATAGGTGGGAGACTGTGAAGCATGCACGCCAGTGTGTGTGGAGTCGTTGTTGAAATACCACTCTGATCGTATTGGACATCTAACCTCGGACCATGATCTGGTTCAGGGACAGTGCCTGGTGGGTAGTTTAACTGGGGCGGTTGCCTCCCAAAATGTAACGGAGGCGCCCAAAGGTTCCCTCAGCCTGGTTGGCAATCAGGTGTCGAGTGCAAGTGCACAAGGGAGCTTGACTGTGAGACTGACAGGTCGAGCAGGGACGAAAGTCGGGACTAGTGATCCGGCACCGGCAAGTGGAAGCGGTGTCGCTCAACGGATAAAAGGTACCCCGGGGATAACAGGCTGATCTTCCCCAAGAGTCCATATCGACGGGATGGTTTGGCACCTCGATGTCGGCTCGTCGCATCCTGGGGCTGGAGTAGGTCCCAAGGGTTGGGCTGTTCGCCCATTAAAGCGGCACGCGAGCTGGGTTTAGAACGTCGTGAGACAGTTCGGTCTCTATCCGCCGCGCGCGTTAGAAACTTGAGGAAGGCTGTCCCTAGTACGAGAGGACCGGGACGGACGAACCTCTGGTGTGCCAGTTGTTCCGCCAGGAGCACTGCTGGTTAGCTACGTTCGGAAGGGATAACCGCTGAAAGCATCTAAGCGGGAAGCCTGTTCCAAGATGAGGTTTCTCACCCCCTCGAGGGGGTAAGGCCCCCGGCAGACCACCGGGTTGATAGGCCAGAACTGGAAGTCCGGTAACGGATGGAGGTGACTGGTACTAATAGGCCGAGGACTTACCACAAAGAAGCTACGCGTCCACTGTGCGGTATCTGAAACAACACACAGATACCATTCACCCCCAACACCCCAGAGCCCTCGTGGCCGGCGGGTGGTTCGGGCGGGGGAATTGAATGTGTGACAGTTTCATAGAGTTACGGCGGCCATAGCGGAGGGGAAACGCCCGGTCCCATTCCGAACCCGGAAGCTAAGCCCTCCAGCGCCGATGGTACTGCACTCGACAGGGTGTGGGAGAGTAGGACACCGCCGAACATCCTTTCCCGAAGGCCCCCACCATTACTGGTGGGGGCCTTCGGCGTTTCCGCATATATGCAGCTATTTCGTCCACCTCCGGGCAGCCGGCGAGCTGTTTCCGGGGCGTCGGTCGCCGGCGGGGCCGATCGCGGTCGCGATCCGGGTCCCCGGCCGGCGGTCGACGGGGGACCGACGAAATATCTGCGGAGATCAGACCCGGTCGACGTCGTCGCTGTTTCGGGCGATCCGCCGCAGCAGCCGTGCCAGCAGGACGCGCTCGTCGGCGTCGAGGCCCTCCAGTAGCCTGCGATCTTGATCGACGCGCTGCGGGAACTCGCGATCCACGAGCGCCCGCCCCTCCTCGGTGACATGGAGGAGCACCACTCGTCCGTCGCGCTCGAAGCGCTGTCGTTCCACCAGGCCCAGCTTGACCAGGCGGTCGGCGTGCTTGGTGGTCGCCGCGCTGCTGACCATCGTCACCGCCGTGACCTCGCTGGCCCGAAGTGGCCGGTCGCATCGTGCCAACGCGCACAACACCTCGAACTCCGCGCGTGAGACGCCGCTGGGGCCGAGGACGCGGTCGAGCCGATGCAGCGTCTGCGAGCTGATTCGCGTGATCCGCCCGATGATCTCGATCGGCGACGTGTCCACCTCGGGGTAGGAGTGGGACCACTCCCGGCGAACCTTGTCGATGAAGTCGCGATCGGAGCTGTCGGTCGAATCCACTTCCTCATCCTAGCCAGGAAGGAGATTCTGTTCATTAGTACTTTACTAGTGAAGTAATGCGCGTACACTGAGTCGAGTGACTGCACTCGAGGCTCCCGCACCCACTCGGTTCGCCCAGGCGCGTGGCGCTCTCGCGCATGCCGTGGTGCCGAGGACCTGGCGTCGAGCATTCGAACTGCGCACCGCGGACGCGACCATCGCACCGGCGTTTCGTGTCGGGCTGGCCACGGCGGTGGTCCTCGTCGCGGGTGGCCTACTCGGCCACCGGGAACTGGCCGGGTTCGCGGCACTCGGTGCGTTGGCCGCCGCGTTCGGCCGCTACGAACCGTACCCACGCCTGGCGGGCAAGCTGGCGCTGGTCGGCGCCGGGCTCGTCGCCTTCGTCGCGCTCGGTGGCGCACTGGGTGCCGCGGCACTGCCGGCGTGGGCGCTGATCGGGGCGCTGTCGTTGGCCGCCGGTGTGGCCTCGGGCTACATGAACACCTTCCAGTTGCTCGGTCCCGGCCCGGTGATCCTCGTCTTCGCCGCGACCGGCGCCGCGGGCTATTCGACGTCGTGGTCCGATGTGGGCCAGGTGACGTCCGCGGCGGCGGTCGGCGTGCTCGTGGGCTGGATTGCCGCGATGCTTCCGGGGTTCGTCCTGCCGCTGGGACCGGCCCGTCTGGCCGCGGCCCGCGCGCTCGTGAGCGTCGGCTCACTCGAGGAGGCGGGGATGGACGGTGTTCCGGCCGCGCGTGCAGCTCTTCATCGCGCCCGGGAAGTCCTTGCGGCGAGTGGCCATTCGCGAGCACAGTACGGTCACGGTCGCGACCTCGCTAGGCTGCTGGACGCCGCCGACGAGGCGATCGACGTCTGGGTCGCCGACGGCGACGGCGGCCAGATCCGGGAGATCGCGCAGCACGAGCAGGAACTGCGAAAGGTGAAGCGGGCCAGCATCCTCGGCGGCGTGGGTGATCGCCCTTCGCCGCGGACCGAGCTCCCCGCCCCCAACCGGGTGCTGAAGATCGCCCGCGTCAACCTCACGTCGACGGCTCTGCGTCACACCGCGGTTCGGGTGACGATCGCGTCCGCAGCGGCGGGATGGATCGCCTTCGCATGCGGCCTCGAGCACCCGCTGTGGGCGTCGATGGGCGCGATCGCGGCACTGCAGGGCCTCAACTACACCCACACCGTCGAGCGGGGCATCCAGCGTCTGCTCGGCAACGTGGCGGGCGCGGCCATCGCCGCCGGGCTGATCGCGCTGTCGTTGGGCTTCTGGGAGTCCGTCGTCGCGGTCGTGGTCCTGCAGATCGCGGCGGAACTGATGGTGCTCGTGAACTACGCCCTCACGAGCCTGGCGGTGACGCCGATGGCGCTCGTGATGACCGGGTTCACGTCACCGATGACGCCCGAGGCCGGGATGACCCGGATCCTCGACACACTCGTCGGCGTCGTCATCGGCGTCGTCGTCGCGGCCGTGACGGTGAGCCGCACCGACCGGCACCATCTGGCGTGACTCAGCCGGCGCGCGTCACGATCACGAACGGTCCCGCCTCGTCGATCGTGAAGCGCGGGTCGTCGAACAGCTTCTTGGGGAACGTGACGCTGTAGCGGCGGACGTTCGGGTCGTTCGGATAGACGTCCTCGGCGAGCCGCAGGGTGTAGCCGTCCGAACTCTTGCGGAAGACGAACACATCCGGTGCGCGCCACGGCAGTCCGTCGAGCGCCGACACCAGCTGGTCCGGTGTCTCGAGCTCGGTCCAGCTCTCGATCGCCTCCCCGCGCTCCCGGAACTGCGCGAGGGGGTTCGCGTAGTGCGATGTCAGCGCCTGGAACCCGTAGTACGGGTAGAAGCTGAGGAAGCTCGTGTCCGAGGTGAGGACGACGGTGTCGTGGCGTTCGCCGGGCCGGCGTTCCATGATGATCCGGTCGACGTCGCCGTAGTACGCGGCCGCCCCGGGCGCGCGCTTGTCGGCGCGGACACCGTTGCCGTCGGTGTCGGTGTAGGCCACGGTGATGTCGCTCGCGAGCACCTGAGGGATGTTCTGCACGAACGCGATCAACCCGGCGAGCCCGATCGCGACGACCGACGCCTTGACGCGCGGGTTCTCACTGGTGGCGAGGACGAGCCAGCGGGAGAACTCGAAGAAGCCGAACACGCCCGCTGTGCCGAGCAGAACGATCAGCACCGGCTCGAGACGGAAGGACAGCAGGGTGCCGCCGAGAACGGTGAACGTCATCGACATCAGCGACCACAGGTAGATCGCGATCACGCCGATGCCGAGCGACTGCGCGCGCCGCGACGACGTCGCGCGGCTCACCAGCCAGATCGTGCCGAGCAGGCACAGCGCCCCAGCGAGGGAGAACTGGAACATCGGAAGCGGTAGGCGCGCACCGGCGTCGGGCAGGTAGTGGGTCGCGGTGCCGCTGTCGGCCGGCGATCCGCGCAGGGCCTCGAGCAGGTACGGCAGCCAGACGACGAGCGCGATCGCGATGGCGATCGCGGCGGTGACGGCCAGTCGCAGCAGCGGATCGAGCAGCGCGCGCCACGACCCCTGCGCGCGGACCGCGAGCGCCGCCGCGACGACCGCCATCAGCGTGACCGCGAACGCCGCCAGGCCCAGGTACAGCGTGTAGAACGCGGCCGCGATACCCAGGAACACGCCGGTGCCGACGACGGCTCCCCAGCCGCCGCCCCGCGTCTTCTCCGGACGGTGCAGGCCGCCCCACGCGAGCACCAGCACCGGCGGGATGAGGATCGCGATGACGGCGCCGTAGGGCTCCGCGGATCCGTAGGCGATCACCAGCGCCGCCGCCGCGAGCGCCACCACGACGGCCCAGTCGGCGCGAATCAGTTTGTTCCACAACACGAGCGCGATGACAGCGGCCACCGCGATCGACCCGATCGCGTACGGCTTGAAGACCTCCCAGCCGTCCATGCCGAGGAGGTTCGCGACGCGTCCGCCGATCCAGAACCAGCCCGCCGGATAGTAGGGAGGCAGGTCCGCGTACGTCATGTCGTGCAGTGCGGCGGAATCGGTCATCCGCGTGAGGTATTCGGTGCGGAACTCCTGATCCACCGAAATGCCGTGCAGGTACAGCTTGGTCGCGCTCAGTGGCATCCCGAGTGTCACCGTGACGAACCCGGACAGCCCCGCCCACGACAGTACGGTTGCCCCCCGGACCCACCGTCGGGCCCGGAAGAGGACGACGCACAACGCAAGCACCGCGATCGTGACGACCTGGCCCACGGTCGTGACGGCCTGCGTGACGTTCGACGAGGGGAACGCCGGCCACGACACCTGGCCGAAGGCGAACAGCCCCACCGCGGCGACGATCACGGCCACGATGCCCGCGAGGACCATCTCGACGACGGTTCCGCCTACCAGCCGGGCAGGGGCGACCCGCGGTTCAGCGAGGGAGTTTGCACCTGATTGCGACACGGCCCGAGCTTACTTGGGGGTCGTGTTCGGACCGGTCTTCAGTAGGTTCGAGGAATGAGCGACGAGCACCCGCAGACACCGCAGTGGTTTCGTGACGCGCTGGCGGCCCCGGTGGAGACGGGCAGCGTGGACGTCGACGGCGCCGACATCCGGTTCCGGGCGTGGGGTGAGCCGGGCCGACCGGGGCTCGTCCTGGTGCACGGAGGTGCCGCCCACTCGCGCTGGTGGGACCACGTCGGACCGCAGCTCGCCGGCGAGCGTCGGGTCGTCGCCCTCGATCTGAGCGGGCACGGCGACAGCGACACCCGCGAGCACTACTCGCTGGACCAGTGGGCCCGCGAGATCGTCGCGGTGGCGTCGGCGTCGGGCATTGCCGGCCCGCCGGTCGTGGTGGGGCACAGCATGGGCGGCATCGTCTCGTTCGTCGCAGCGCACCTGTACGGCGACCGGATGGCTGGCGTCCAGATCATCGACTCGCCGATCCGTCAGCGCACCCCCGAGGAGGAGGCGGCCCGGCGCAAAGCCGCGTTCGGTCCCAAGAAGGTCTACCCGACGCGGGAGGAGGCGCTCGCCCGCTTCCGATTCGTCCCGCCGCAGGAGAGCGCCGTGCCGTGTGTGCGCGAGCATGTCGCGGAGACGTCGCTGATGGCTGTCGAAGGTGGATGGTCGTGGAAGTTCGACCCGGCGATGTTCACCCGTTCCGGCGGCGACACCTTGGCCGTCGCGCAGGCGCGGTGCCCCGTCGCGTTCTTCCGCGCGCAGCACGGCATCATCTCCGACGAACTCATGGCACAGATGCGCGAGCGGTTCGGGCCGACGGCGATCGTCGCCGAGATCCCCGACGCCGGCCACCACGTGATGATCGATCACCCGCTCGCACTCGTCACCGGCATCCGCACTGTTCTCTCCGCCTGGGAGTCGGTGCGCTGAACCGAACCCGCGCTGGGCTTTCCGCGCGGACTGTCACCGGTCGGTCGTAGGGTCTGCACGACGGGCCGAGCGGCCCGCGGATCAGGAGGAGTGGGGCATGGGGACGTGGGGTTCGGGTCCGTTCGAGAACGATGGTGCGGGCGACCTGCTCGCGGCGCTTCGGGCCGGTGACTTCGACATCGAGGACTACTGCCGGCACGTCGACGAGGAGTACCTCGAGGCGGACGACGCACAGGCGGCCATCGCCCTCGCCGAGGTGGTCGCGGTGGCCCATGGGCTCCGGCCGGCGGCCGGGGAACTCGATGGCATCGACGCCGCCGCGTACGTCGGGGCCTTGACCCCGGAGCAGCGTGCGTGGATCCTCACGACGCTCGAGCGTGCGATCGCCGACAGCGACACCTCGGAACTTCACGAGTTGTGGGCCGAGAACGGCCCGGAGGACCTCGCGGAGTGGCGTGGACCGGTCGAGAGCCGTCTGGTGAGCCTCCGCACGCTGGGCTGAGCCGCGCGAACCGGGTCAGCCGGTCGGTTCGGACAGGGTGATCGCGCGCGTGAGTGCCGCCGCGGAGAACTGCGTGAACCCGGCCGGATCCAGGTGGGACGCCCAGTTGTTGACGATGGTGTCCGCCACGCCCTGCAACCCGGACAGCACGAACGCGAGGACGGCGGGGTCGTCGCGCAGCACCCTGCCCTCCTTCGCGGCGGCCTCGGTGAGGGCCTCCAGTAGCTGCGTGTTGTAGAGCTCCGCCGTCCGGTGCACCTCGCGCAGCGACTCGCGGTCCGAACGCGAATCCCCCTCGGCGTCACGCCAGATGGCTGTCACCCGGCCGACCCGGGCCCACTGTCGCGCCGACTCGGGAATGATCGCCGTGAGCAGCGCGACGACGCCACGATCTCGCGGGAGATCGGCGACGAATTCTGTTGACTCCAGCTGACTTTCGTTGAGCAGTGCGGTGAAGATGTCCTGCTTGTCCGCGAAGTACTGGTAGATGAGTCCGGTGCTCGTGCCCGAGCGTTTCGCGACGGACCGGATGGTCAGCGCCGCGTAGCCGCCCTCGTCCAACAGTGCCGCCGCAGCGTCGAGTGTCCGGCGTCGTCGCGCCTCCGCGTCGCCGTAGATCGACCCTCCGTTGGATTCGCTCATCGCATCACCGTATCCGGCCGTACCCGGTGGTCCAAGCCTCGCCCCCGACGCTCAGGGCGGGACGCGGAAAACTCTGAACAATGTTCGTTCTGGGATTGAACGATGTTCATTCTGTGGTTACAGTCACTCGCATGACGAAGCGAGTCGTGACCGAGATATCAGTCGAACCTGCGACCGGGCGGGCGGGAGACGGACGCGCGGCAGTCGAAATCGCAGCCGAGGCTGGACGATTGCTGCTCGGCCACCGCGAGAAGCTGGCGCGGACCGATGCCGACGCCGCGGAGATCCGCGCCGCAGCCGATCGGCTCAGCCACGACTACATCGTCGGCGCACTCGCCGACCGGTTCCCGGGCGATGCGGTGCTCTCCGAGGAGGGTGCCGACGACCTTGCGCGGATCGGCGCCGACCGGGTGTGGATTGTCGATCCGCTCGACGGCACCCGGGAGTTCGGTGAACTCGGCCGCACCGATTGGGCCGTGCACGTCGCGCTCGTCGAGCGCGGACAGCTGACGGTGGGTGCGGTTGCGATGCCGGCGCTGGGCGTCACCCACTCGACCTCGGACGCCACCGCGCCGGCCACGCCGGCGGGCGGTGCCCCGAGGGTGGTCGTCAGCCGCACTCGCCGTCCCGCTCCGGTGATGGCGATGGCCGAGGCGCTGGGTGCGGAACTGGTCGAGATGGGTTCGGCCGGCGCGAAGGCGATGGCGGTGGTGCGTGGCGACGTCGACATCTACGCCCACGCCGGCGGCCAGTACGAGTGGGACTCGGCGGCGCCGGTCGCGGTGGCTCGTGCTGCGGGACTGCATGTCTCGCGCATCGACGGTTCCGAACTCGTCTACAACCAGGAGAACCCCTGGTTGCCCGATCTGTTGATCTGCCGTCCCGAGCTGGCCGGCGACGTACTGGAGGTACTTGCACGATGACACGTGCGCTGACCCACCTCGAACGCCTCGAGGCCGAGAGCATCCACATCATGCGGGAAGCCGTCGCGGAGAGCGAGAACCCCGTGATGCTGTACTCGGTGGGCAAGGACAGCGCGGTGATGCTGCACCTCGCCCGGAAGGCGTTCTACCCGTCGAGGTTGCCGTTCCCGCTGCTGCACGTCGACACGACGTGGAAGTTCCGCGACATGTACGCACTTCGCGACAAGAGCGCGGAGGCAGGGGATTTCGATCTACTCGTCTACCGGAACCCCGAATGTGTCGAGAAGGGGATCAACCCGTTCACCCACGGATCGTCGACGCACACCGACATGTGGAAGACCGAGGGCCTCAAGCAGGCGCTCGACCTCTACAAGTTCGACGCCGCGTTCGGTGGCGCCCGCCGCGACGAGGAGAAGTCGCGCGCCAAGGAGCGCGTGTTCTCGGTTCGGTCCGCCGAGCACCGCTGGGACCCCAAGCGGCAGCGCCCCGAGCTGTGGCGGATGTACAACGTCCGCAAGTCGCCCGGCGAGACGCTGCGGGTGTTCCCGCTGTCGAACTGGACGGAACTCGACGTCTGGGAGTACATCCGGCAGGAGAACATCCCGATCGTGCCGCTCTACTTCGCGGCGAAGCGCCCTGTCGTGGAGCGCGACGGGACGCTCATCATGGTCGACGACGACCGGATGCCGTTGCGGCCCGGTGAAGTACCCGAACTCAAGAGCGTCCGGTTCCGGACGCTCGGGTGCTACCCGCTCACCGGTGCCATCGAGTCCACCGCCACGACTTTGACCGACGTCATCCAGGAGATGCTGCTCACCACCACGTCCGAGCGTCAGGGGCGCGTGATCGACCACGACAGCAGCGCCTCGATGGAGAAGAAGAAGCAGGAGGGGTACTTCTGATGGCCCACTCGTCCAACCTGATCGCCGACGACATCGAGCAGTACCTCGAGCGGCACGCGAACAAGAGCATGCTGCGCTTCATCACGTGCGGCAGCGTCGACGACGGCAAGAGCACGCTCATCGGCCGTCTGCTGTACGAGTCGAAGCTGGTCTTCGAGGACCAGTTGAGCGCCCTCGAAAGCGATTCCAAGAAGGTGGGCACGCAGGGCGAGGGGCTCGACTTCGCCCTGCTCGTGGACGGTTTGGCCGCCGAGCGCGAGCAGGGCATCACGATCGATGTCGCGTACCGCTACTTCACCACGGAACGGCGCAAGTTCGTCGTCGCCGACACCCCGGGACACGAGCAGTACACGCGCAACATGGTCACCGGTGCGTCGACGGCGGAGTTGGCGGTGATCCTGGTCGACGCCCGCAAGGGTGTTCTCACCCAGACCCGGCGCCACTCCTACCTGGTCTCGCTGCTCGGCATCCGGCACGTGGTGCTCGCGGTCAACAAGCTCGATCTCGTCGACTACTCGCAGGAGGTGTTCGAGCGCATCGCAGGCGAGTACGCGGCGTTCGCCGCCGAGATCGGCCTCGAGCACGTCGTACCGATCCCCATGTCCGCGTACGTCGGTGACAACCTCACCGAGCCGAGCCCGAACACACCCTGGTACCAGGGCCCGACGCTGATCGATCATCTCGAGACGGTCGAGATCGAGGACGAGCTGCGCGGCGCACCGTTCCGGATGCCGGTGCAGTGGGTGAACCGGCCCGACCTGGACTTCCGTGGGTTCTCGGGGCAGATCGTCGGCGGTGTCGTGCGACCCGGCGATCGGGTTCGGGTGCTGCCCGGCGGCAAGGAATCCACGGTCGATCGGATCGTCACGATGGACGGCGACCTCGACGAGGCGGTGGCCGGGCGGTCGGTCACCATCACCCTGACCGACGAGATCGACATCAGCCGGGGCGATGTCCTCGTCGCGACGGAAGCCCTTCCGGGCGTAGCGGATCAGTTCGAGGCCCAGCTGGTGTGGATGGGCGAACACGACATGCTGCCCGAGCGGCCCTATGTGTGCCAGATCGGGACGATGACCGTGCAGGCGCGCATCACCCGACCCAAATACAAGGTCAACGTCAACACTCTCGAGCGGACCGCGACGAACACGCTGGCGCTCAACGAGATAGGCGTCTGCAACATCAGTTTCGATCGCCCGGTTCCGTTCGACACCTACTCCGACAACCGCGACATGGGTGGCTTCATCCTGATCGACCGGCTGACGAACACCACGGTGGGCGCGGGTCTCATCCGGCACTCGTTGCGACGCTCCGACAACATCCACTGGCAGGCCGTGGACGTGAACGAGGAGTCCCGGGCGACGCTGAACGGACATCGGCCGCAGATCCTCTGGTTCACGGGGCTGTCGGGTTCGGGCAAGTCGACCATCGCCAACGAGCTCGAACGCCGCCTGTATGCGCTCGGCTGCCACACCTACCTCCTCGACGGCGACAACGTCCGGCACGGGTTGAACCGCGATCTGGGATTCACCGAGGCGGACCGCGTCGAGAACATCCGCCGGGTCACCGAGGTCGCGCGCCTGATGGCGGATGCCGGACTGATCGTGTTGGCGTCCTTCATCTCTCCGTTCCGCGCCGAACGGGAGGCCGCCCGCGAACTGATCGGGGAGGACCGATTCTGCGAGGTGTTCGTCGACACCCCGATCGACGTCGCCGAACAGCGAGACCCGAAGGGGCTCTACAAGAAGGCGCGGCGCGGCGAACTGGCCAACTTCACCGGCATCGATTCGCCCTACGAGTCGCCGGCCGACCCCGAGGTCCGCATCGACACCACGGCCACCTCGCCGGAGCAGGCGAGCGAGCTGATCATCGAGTTCCTCCGGGGCCGTGGAGTCATCGCCTGACCCGAGTTCTCCCAACCACACCGAAAGTTCCACTGACAGAAGAAGGAGCTGATCTTGCCGAGTCGAAGTGAAATCTGCGCAGCGGTGGAGTCGTACATCGAGCACCTGGGCAACCACGACGTCGAGAAACTGGTGGGGTTGTTCGCGGAGGGGGCGGTCCAGCATGAACCTCTAGGGGCGAGAACGTACCGGGGCCTCGACGAGATCCGGGCGTTCGACGAGGAGAATGCGAAGGTCCCGTTCTCGGTGTCGTTACTGTCGCCGATCACCGTGTCGGGCCGGTTCGCTGCGATGCAGGTGCGCGTCCACGTCGAGGGCGTTCCGGACTTCGCGTCCACGGACCTCTTCGAGTTCGACGAGAACTGCAAGATCGTGTCCCTCAGTGTCGTCCTGGATCCGGAGGCGTCGGTGTGACCGCGGAGACCGCCGTGGGTGCGACGCCCAAGTCGCTTCCCCTGCTGGAGGACAAGGTCGTCGTGGTGTCGGGGGTCGGTCCCGGACTGGGACGTTCGATCGCGGTGCGCAGTGCGTCGGCCGGCGCGAAAGTGGTCCTGGCGGCCCGGACGGAGTCGCGCCTGGTCGCGGTGGCGAACGAAGTGCGCGAACTCGGCGGTATCGCGCTCTGCGTGCCGACGGATCTGACGGACAGCGAGTCGGTGTCCGCGCTCGCGGACACTGCGCTCGTGGAGTTCGGCAGGGTGGACGCCCTCGTCAACAACGCGTTCGTCCAACCGCCCCACGAGCGGTTGCTGGATGCGGAGTTCGACTCGGTTCGCCGAGGTATGGACATCAACCTGTTGGCGGCACTCGACCTGACTCGGAAGCTGGCACCCGCGCTCGTCGAGTCCCAGGGCTCGGTGGTGCTGATCAACTCCATGGTGCTGCGGAACCAACTGCCGAACCTGGGCGCCTATCGGATCATGAAGGCGGGACTGCTGGCGCTCGCGCGCGGCCTGTCTGTCGAGCTCGGGCCGTCTGGGGTCCGTGTGAATTCTGTTGCTCCGGGGTACATCTGGGCGGAACCGGTCAAGAGGATGTTCGAGAGGCAGGCCGAGGAGCGCGGCGTTCCGTTCCAGCAGGTCTACGACGAGGTGGCCGCGGCCACCGATCTGCGTCGCCTCCCCGAACCCGACGACATCGCGAACACCGTGGTGTTCCTCGCCTCCGACTTCGCGCGCGCGATCGCCGGCCAGTGCGTGGACGTCAACTGCGGTCACACGCATCACTGACCCACCAACCGACAAGGAACCACCTATGACACAGCACCGCGACGGAGTGGGCTCGATCGAGGAACTGCACGCGGAGGCCTGCGCGATGAGCAGGTACGACGACTTCGGCGGCGACGAGTACCTCGAGGGGCTGCGGGTCCTGCTCGACTCGTTCGAGCGCGAGGCCGACCTGACACCGCACGGAAAGGTGATCGCGCGCAAGATGATCGTCGGCGCGCTCACCGGCCGTCTGATCAGTGAGGCCGCGTTCGCGCGCTACCCGGAGCACGTCGACGTTGCGGTCGAGCGGCCCATCTTCGTCTCCGGAATCACCCGCACCGGCAGCACCGCGCTCCAGCGGTTACTCAGCGCCGACCCGGGGCACCAAGGCGTCGAGATGTGGCTCGCGGAGGCCCCGCAGCCCCGTCCGGCGCGCGAGAAGTGGGCCGAGAACGCGGACTTCCGCCGAGCCGACGCGTTCTACCGGTCCCGCCAGCAGAACGAACCGGATCTCATGAAGGTGCACTTCATGGGCGCGGAAGAAGCCGAGGAGTGCTGGCGACTGCTGCAGCAGACGATGCTCTCCATTTCGTTCGAGTGCGTGTCGTACATCCCGACCTATTCGAAGTGGTTGGCGCAGCAGGACTGGACCGCGACGTATGCGCGATACAAGAAGAACCTGCAGCTGATCGGGCTGAACGACCCGGGACGGCGTTGGGTGCTCAAGAGCCCCAGCCATGTCTTCGCGATCGACGAGATCATGAAGGTCTTTCCCGACGCGCTCTTCATCCGCACCTTCCGGGACCCACGGACCTCGATGGCATCGACGTTCAGCCTCGCCGAGCAGGGCAAGCACGACATGTCGAACGCGTTCGACCGCCCCGCCATCGGGCGCACCCAGCTCGACCTGTGGGCCCGCGGCAGCGAGAACTTCACCCGGGCTCGCGCCCGCTACAACCCGGATCAGTTCGTGGACGTCGACTACCGGGACTTCGTCGCCGATCCGATCGGCACCGTCGAGTCGATCTACACCCGGTTCGCGCTGCCGTTCACCGACGCCGCCCGCAGCGCGGTGCAGGCGGCACACCAGGAGAGCCTGGGCAGCCATCGCGCGCCATCCCACCGGTACTCGCTCGACGACTTCGGCGTGACCGCCGAAGAGGTCGAAGCGAGGTTCGCCACCGCCTGAGCCGGATGCTCGGAAACGACCGCAAGACAGGGAGACCCACCATGAACCCCACTTGGGAGAAGTTCTGCGCCGACCTCCTCGAGACCGGCACCGTCCTGCAGGACGAGATCGTCCCGCAGGACCCGCTGACCCAGGCCGAGGGCGTCCGCTACCTCAGCCGGCTGCTGCGCTACGCGACGATCAACTGCGTCGAGTACACCGATCCGCGGTGGCCGCAGTTCACTTCTGCGCCGAACCCGAACATGATGACGAAGATCGGCGCCGACAACCCGGACAACATCTACATGCGAGCCAACATCTCCGGGAAGTACACCTACCGGATCACAGGCACACGCGGCACGATCCCGTTGGTCACCTTCGGGTCCCGGGTCAACCGCTACCACATCGACGGCACCATGCTGCAGACCGGCGACCTGCACATCCACGACCTCGAATGCGACGAGCACGGCCGCTTCGAGTTCATCGCGAGCGTCGAGAAGCCGGAGAACGGGGCCTGGCTGCCGCTCGCGCCGGACAGCAACCTCATCTCCGTCCGTCAGACCTACGCGGACCGCCGCGCCGAGGTCCCCGCCGAGCTGTCTATCGAATGCCTGGACCCCGACGGTGAATTCGTGCCGCTGAGCCCCGAGGAGATGGGCGGGCGGCTGGAGACGGCCGTCGGCATGGTCCGCGGCACCGCGAAGACCTTCCTCGAGTGGTCCCGCGAGTTCCAGCCACAGGCCAACGAGATCTTCGACCGCGGCCAGCAGCAGTTCCAGGATGCCGGCGGCGACCCGACGATCTTCTACCTGCACGGGTACTGGAGGCTCGCCGCGGACGAGGCGTGGGTCATCGAGACCGAGGTCCCGAACTGCGAGTACTACAACTTCGTGCTGCAGAACTTCTGGGTGGAGTCGCTCGACTACCACCGGACGAACATCTACATCAACAATCACACCGCCAAGCTGAACGACGATGGGACGCTGACCATCGTGGTGGCCGCCGAGGACCCCGGTTACGGCAACTGGATCGACACCGACGGCCACACCGAGGGCACGTGGGCGATGCGCTGGATCAAGGCGGATTCCCACCCGATTCCGACGTCGAAGGTCGTGAAGCTGTGAGCGCGCGTGCGATGAAGTGGTCGCTGGCGGCTGCGATGATCGACGCTCGGGACCTCTGTGAGCTGGCCCGGGTCGCCGAGGAGGCCGGGTTCGACTCCGTCGCGATGCCCGACTCGGTGTTCTACCCGGAGACGGTCTCGGCGGATTACCCGTACTCGCCCGACGGCAAACGGATGTGGGCGCCAGAGACGCCGATGCCGGACCCGTTCATCGCGATGACGGCGATGGCGGCGGTCACCGAGCGAATCCGGTTCTACACCAACGTACTCAAGCTGCCGCTGCGCGATCCGCTGCTCACCGCGAAGCAGATCGCGACGATGGCGGTGATGTCGGGCAACCGGATCGCGGTCGGCGTCGGACTGTCGTGGATCCCGGAGGAGTTCCGGTTCACCGGCACCGAGATGCGCACTCGCGGAGCCCGCACGGACGAGGCCATCGAGATCGTCAAGGCGGTGTGCGCGGGGCGGGGACCCGAGTGGGTCGAGTTCCACGGCAAGCACTACGACTTCGACCGGCTGATGATCAGCCCGGCACCGGCCCGGCCCGTCCCGATCTACGTCGGCGGACACAGCGAGCCGGGTCTGCGGCGCGCGGCCCGCCTCGCCGACGGGTGGATCTCCGTCAACACCGATGTCGGTCAGTTGAGGGATGCGATCGCGCGCCTGGGCGCGTTGCGGGTCGAATACGGCCGCGCCGGTGAACCTTTCGAGATCAATGTGTCCCCGACCCGGGTGCGGGACCTCGACGGCTACCGGGCGCTGGCGGACCTCGGCGTTACCGAGTGCCGGGTCTCGCCCTGGTACCTGTACGGCGCCGACTTCACGAGCAGGACAGCCCGGCTCGACGCGGTCCGGCGGTTCGCGGACGAGATCATCGCCCGCGAGCGCACCGCCGTCTGACACGACGAACGGGAGTTCACCGCACGCTTCGCGAACGAAGGCGTGCCGTGAACTCCCGTTCGGGGGTTCGGGGCGATTCCTAGATCGGCAGCTTGCGGAAGATCGCGCGCGGGACGTGGCGCAGGCCCATCATCACGAAACGCCACGGGCCCGGAGTCCAGACGATTTCCTTGCCCTTGTCGGACGCGGCCACCGCCAGCGTGGCGACGTCTTCCTTGTTCACCGTCAGCGGGGCTTCCTTCACGTGCGCGCTGAACTGGGTGCGCACCATGCCGGGCCGAACCACGGTGACCTTGGGTCCGAACGGGGCCAGCGCCTCGCCGAGACCCAGGTAGAAGCCGTCGAGGCCGGCCTTGGTGGACCCGTAGACGAAGTTGGCACGCTTGACGCGCTCACCGGCGACCGACGACATCGCGATGATGCGGCCGAAGCCCTGCGCCTTCATCTTCTCGCCGACGAGCACACCCACCGAGACGGCCGCGGTGTAGTTGACGTTCGCGACCAGCACGGCCTTGCGCTGGTTCTGCCACAGCTCCTCGGCGTCGCCGTCGAGGGCGAAGGCGACGATCGCCACGTCCACGTCGCCCTTGGACCACGCCTCGTCGATCACCTTGGGGTGGCTCTCGGTGTCGAGTGCGTCGAAGTCGATGACGTCGACCTGCGTGGCACCGGCGGCCTTCATCTGCGCGACGGCGGCGTCGCGGCCCGGATCGTTCGGCAGCGCAGCGAGAATCACGCGCAGCGGGGTCTTCTTCAGGTACTCCTCGCAGATCGCCAGGCCGATCTCGGACGTGCCACCGAGGAGCAGCAGGGTCTGGGGGTTGCCGACGGCGTTGATCACTGCAGTTCCAACCTTCTGGACATGTCGGAGGCGAAAACGCCTGTGGGGTCGACGGATCGGCGGACCTTGATCCACTCGCCGATCCGCGGGTACATGGCATGGAACGTCTCGGCCGTGGTCCGCGAGTCCTTCGCGGTGTACAGGCGGCCGCCGAACTCGAGCACGCGCTTGTCGAGTTCGGTCACGAACTCGTTCAGGCCCGGCTTGATCCGGAAGTCGACGCAGATGTTCCACCCGGCCATCGGGAAGCTCAGCGGCGCCTTGTTGCCCTCACCGAACAGCTTGAACACGTTGAGGAACGAGTGGTGCCCCGACGCCTGGATGTCGCGGATGATCTGCTTGAACTCGCCCACGGCCTCTGGCGGCACCACGAACTGGTACTGCAGGAATCCGTTGGAGCCGTACGCGCGGTTCCACTCACCGAACATGTCGAGCGGGTGGTAGAACTGCGTCAGATTCTGGACCTTGCCGCGGTAGTTGCCGGCCTTGCGGAACCACACCTCGCCGATCGCCGAGAAGTTGAACTTGTTCGCCAGGCCGTTCGGGAAGATGTCCGGGAACGTCAGCAGCGTCGGCGCGTCGAACTTGAGCGGATTCTTCTGCAGCTTCTTGGGCAGCTGATCCAGCTTGGCGAGGCTGCCTCGGGAGATCGCGGCGCGACCCAGCTTGGGCTCGGGGGCGATGGCGTCGAACCACGCGCTCGAGTAGTCGTAGTTGGCCTCGCTGCCGTCGCTGTGCAGCGCGATGGTCTCGTCGAGGGTGTGGGTGACGTCGCCGTCCGCGATGAAGTACGCGGTCTCCGTCGGCGTCATCTCGATCGTGGCCTTGAGGATGATGCCGGTCAGGCCCATGCCGCCGACCGTGGCCCAGAACAGCTTCGAGTTCCGGCCCGCCGGGGTGAGCGTGCGCACCTGGCCGTCCGCGGTGAGCAGATCCATCGAGCGCACGTGGTTGCCGAAGCTGCCGGCGCTGTGATGGTTCTTGCCGTGGATGTCGGACCCGATCGCGCCGCCGACCGTGACCTGGCGGGTGCCCGGCAGCACCGGGACCCACAGGCCGAACGGCAGGGCCGCGCGCATCAGCTGATCCAGGTTCACACCGGCGTCGACGGTCACCAGGCGGGTGTTCGCGTCGATGTTGTGGATCCGGTTGAGCGCGTTCATGTCGATGACGAGCCCGCCCGCGTTCTGCGCCGGGTCGCCGTACGAGCGGCCCAGGCCGCGCGCGATGACGCCGCGTCGCAGGTGCGACGGCTTCGACTCGTTCTGCTCCGCCACCTGGGCGACCGCCTTGGCGATCACGTCGACGTCGGGCGTGGACAGCACCTGTGCGGTGGTGGGCGCGGTGCGTCCCCATCCGGTGAGGGTGCGGGTCTGCGTGGGGAGCGGCTCGTGAGCCGTCTCTTCTGCTGTCTCGGACATCGGCTACGAGGCTACCTGGCGGTAGTACCGGTGATCCTGTGCGAGTGCGCCGATCCACAACTTCTTTACCCACGTTTTGCGCACTTGCCGGTCTTTCCCCGGTCCCGGAACACCGACAAGTGCGCAAAACGGGGGAGGTGGATCAGGCGGGGACGATGAGTCCGGCCGTCTGGGTGCGTGCCTTGGCGAAGCGGTCGGCGACGTCGGCCCAGTTGACGATGTTCCAGAAGGCGTTGACGTAGTCGCCCTTGACGTTCTGGTAGTCGAGGTAGAAGGCGTGTTCCCACATGTCGAGCATGAGCAGGGGGGTCAGGCCGATGGAGATGTTGCCCTGCTGGTCGTAGAGCTGGACGATGATCAGGCGCTGGCCGATGGAGTCCCAGGCGAGGATGGACCAGCCGGAGCCCTGGATGGCGTTGGCGTTGGCGGAGAAGTGGGCGCGGAAGGCGTCGAAGCTGCCGAAGAAGTCGTCGATCGCGGCGGCGAGCTCACCCTCGGGCTTGTCGCCGCCCTCGGGGGAGAGGTTGTTCCAGAACACCGAGTGGTTGGTGTGGCCGCCGAGGTGGAAGGCGAGGTTCTTCTCGTGGAGGTTGACCACGGGTGCGACGGCGTCGGCCTCGCGGAGCTCGGCGAGCTTGTCGAGGGCGGCGTTGGCGCCGGCGACGTACGCGGCGTGGTGCTTGTCGTGGTGGAGCTCCATGATCTTGCCGGAGATGTGGGGCTCGAGGGCGGCGTAGTCGTAGGGCAGATCGGGCAGCGTGTAAACGGTCATGACGTTGATCTTGCAACCTCGAGTGCGCTCGAGGTCCACCGGCTGTGCGGGATGTCACGGCGTTACGTCGGGTCGGCCGATCCGGATCGCCTAGTCTCGTTCCGTGTCCGGAACCCCCCACTCCCACGAACCGCACGTCCCGCTGCCGGTCGAGATCCCCGTCACCGACTCCGTTGCCGACGACGCACCGGACCTGAAGACGCAGATCGTGCGCTTCGTCGCGACGGGTGGACTCTCGGCCGTCGTCGACTACGGGCTGTATGTGCTGTTCATGGCGCTGGGCATCACCCGGGACGTGGCGAAGGCGTTGAGCTTCGTCGCCGGCACGACCACCGCCTACCTGATCAACCGGCGGTGGACGTTCAAGGCCGAACCGAGCCGCGCCCGCTTCGTCGCGGTCGTGATCCTCTACGCCCTGACGTTCGCGGTGCAGGTCGGCATCAACCGGGTGCTGTCGGAGAACCTGGCCGACACGTGGTGGCGGACACCGCTGGCCTTCGTGATCGCGCAGGGCACCGCGACGGTCATCAACTTCGTCGTCCAGCGTGCGGTGATCTTCAAGATCAGATAACTGTCCAGACACCTGTCTGGAGAATCTTCCAATCCGGAGTGGAACGCGTTACATTTTCTGGCACCGACCAACCCGGAGGAGTCAGATCGTGCGCTACGGCATCAGCCTGTTCACCAGTGACCGAGGGATCACCCCCGCGGCGGCCGCGCAGGCCGTCGAGAAGTGCGGGTTCGACGCGTTCTACGTGCCCGAGCACACGCACATCCCGGTCAACCGGGAATCGAACCACCCCGGCACCGGCAACGAGACCCTTCCTGACGACCGCTACATGCGCACGCTCGATCCGTGGGTCGCGCTCGGGACCGCCGCGTCGGTGACGTCGCGGATCCGGCTCGGCACGTCGGTGGCGCTGCCGCTCGAGCACGACCCGATCACCCTCGCCAAGACCATCGCGTCGCTCGACCACCTCTCCGGTGGACGGGTCACGTTCGGCGTCGGATTCGGCTGGAACGCCGAGGAACTCGCCGACCACGGCGTCGACCCGAAGAAGCGCCGCACCGCGCTGCGCGAATACCTCGAGGCGATGCAGGCGTTGTGGACGCAGGAGGAGGCGTCGTACGACGGGCAGTTCGTGAAGTTCGGTCCGAGTTGGGCGTGGCCCAAGCCGATTCAGCAGCCGCGTCCCCCGGTGCTCGTCGGTGCGGGTGCGTCGGAGAAGACGTTCGCGTGGATCGCGCGTTCGGCCGACGGCTGGATCACCACCCCGATAGAGCAGGACATCGAGAACAACGTCACGCTGCTGCGCAAGATCTGGGCCGACGCCGGTCGCACCGGTCAGCCCGAGATCATCGTTCTGGCCGGCAAGCCCGACGCCGACAAGCTCGCCCGCTGGCAGGACCTGGGCGTCAGCGAGGCGCTGTTCGGCATGCCAGACGGTTCCGAGGACGTGGTGGTCGCCTACCTGCAGCGGCTGGCGGGCAAGCTCGGCATCGGGTAGCGCGCGTCAGCGCGGCGGACCCTCCTGCAGTACCAGCGAACCCGATCGCTCCGCGCCGGCGGCGTCGATCCAGCGCAGGCGCACCTGGTCGCCGGGGTGCAGCGTGACCATCCGCAGGTTCAGGTCCGCGGACGAGTGGATGGGGACGCCGTCGAACTCGACGATCACGTCCCCGCGCGCGAGCCCGACGCCCTCGGCGGGGCTGCGGTAGCCGACGACGGTCACCTCCGCGCCGTCCCGGGTCCCGGTCTGTTGGCCGCGGTGATCGCGCACGCTCACCCCGAGCAGCGGTGTCGGCCCGATGTGCACGGTGTCGGAGGCGCGGCCCGACAGCACCTGCTCCACCAGGCTCATCGCGGCGTCGATGGGGATCGCGTACGCCTTGGGTGCGGGTTCGGGCGTGACGCCCGGTTCGACCGCGTTCCCGGCGCTGTTGACCCCCACGACGTCGCCGACCGCGTCGACGAGCGGGCCGCCGGAGTCGCCCGGTCGGACGTTCGCGTCCACCTCGATGAGGTTCGACAGTTCGTTGCGGGAGCCGTCGACGGAGTTGCGGGTCATGACCGTCACCCCGACCCGGGTGACCGCGCCGGGCGCGGAGACCGGCACCCCGCCGCCCTCGGCGTTCCCGACGGCGGTGACGGGCTCGCCGACCCGGACCGACTCCGACGATCCCAGCTGCGCCGCCGGCAGATTCGCGGCGCCGGGCAGTCGTAGCACCGCGAGGTCGCGCGAGCCGTCGTAGCCGAGGACCTCGACGGCGTACGCGGACCGGTCGCGCATGCTGGTCGCCGCGATCTCCATGCCGCCGTCGACGACGTGGTGGTTGGTGAGCACGATCGCGTCCGAACCGTGGGGGCTGCGCGGGCCCAGCACGATCCCGGTTCCCGCCGTCGTCCCGAGCGCGGAGCGGGTAGTGATTGTCACGATCGTCGGGACGACGCGGTTCGAGAGTTCCTCGGGCGCCAACGGAACGGGTGGCGCGGGTGGCGGGGGAGCCGGTGCGACGACGGCGGTCGTGGGCGCCGGGGTGCCCAGTGTGCCCCTTTGCAGAGGAACCGACAGGAGCGCGAGGCCCGCGGCCGCCAGCACTGCGATCGCAGCGCTCACGCGGCGCACCCCCGTCGCTCTCATCGGCTCAGTCGGTTCCCTCCCGGTACACCGGCAGCAGGCCGGCGTCGAGCGCCTGCCGCAGGGTCGGCGCCGCCAGGTCCTTGTCGGACAGCGCCCACTGCAGTGGGGTGCCGTCGCGTCCGACCACGGGCCAGTCGATACCGATCCCCGGGTCCAGCGGGCTCACCTCGTGCTCGCGTTCGGGGTTGTAGCCCGTCGAGCACAGGTACATCACCGTCGAGCCGTCCTCGAGCGAGAGGAATGCGTGCCCCAGGCCCTCGGAGACGAAGATCGCGCGGCGGTCGACGTCGTCGAGCAGCACCGAGTCCCACTGCCCGAACGTCGGCGACCCTGCCCGCAGGTCGACGACGACGTCGAGCACCGCGCCCTTGGCGCAGGTCACGTACTTGGCCTGCCCGGGCGGAACGTCGGCGAAGTGGATCCCGCGCAGCACGCCGGCCGCGGACACCGAACAGTTGGCCTGCTGCAGGTCGAGTGTGCGACCGACGGCGTCGGAGAAGCCGGGCTCCTTGAACCACTCCAGGAACACCCCGCGGTGATCGCCGAACTGGCGGGGCGTGATCTCCCACGCTCCCGGAACCTTCAACTCCCGATAGTCCATGGTCACCATTCTCTGCCGCGCTCGAGCAGCCCCAGCAGGTACGTGCCGTAGCCGGACTTGACCAGCGGTTCGGCCCGTTCCCGCAGTTCGTCGTCGGTGATGAACCCGCGCCGCCACGCGACCTCCTCCGGAACACCGATCTTGAGGCCCTGCCGCTGCTCGATGGTGCGGACGTAGTTCGACGCGTCCAGCAGCGAGTCGAACGTGCCGGTGTCGAGCCAGGCGGTGCCGCGTGGCAGCACCTCCACCTGCAGTCGACCGGCCTCGAGATACGTCCGGTTCACGTCGGTGATCTCGTACTCACCGCGCGCCGACGGCTTCAGGTCCCGCGCGATGGAGACGACGTCGTTGTCGTAGAAGTACAGACCCGGGACCGCGTAGTTCGATCGCGGCGCCGCTGGTTTCTCCTCGAGGGAGATCGCGGTGCCCGCGTCGTCGAACTCGATGACGCCGTACGCACCCGGGTCGGACACCCAGTAGCCGAACACCGCGCCGCCCTTGACGTCGTGGAATCGGGTGAGCGTGGTGCCCAGGCCCGGGCCGTAGAAGATGTTGTCGCCCAGCACGAGCGCCACGGAATCCGAGCGGATGTGATCGGCACCCAGCACGAACGCCTGTGCAAGACCGTTCGGTTCGCGCTGCACCTGGTAGCTCAGCGAGATGCCGAACCGGGAGCCGTCTCCCAGCAGATTCCGGAACTGGTCGGCGTCCCCCGGCGTCGTGATGATCAGGATGTCGCGGATCCCGGCGAGCATCAGCGTCGAGAGCGGGTAGTAGATCATCGGCTTGTCGTAGACCGGTACCAGCTGTTTGCTCACGCCCAGCGTGATCGGGTGCAGCCGGCTGCCCGTTCCACCGGCCAGAATGATTCCGCGCATGTAGTGCAGTGTTTCACGTGGAGCGGCCGAATCAGGGGGAGTCCGCCGACGTATGCGGCCTCGCCGCGGTGCTCGTCCCATGCAGAGTCGCGTATGTCCCGTTAGCGTCGGAAACGACCGATGACCACAGACCTGCCCTGGGCAGCTCCCGTCAGAAGGGGCCATACGAATGCAGGAATCGACGTACGGTCCCGATCGCGTGGCGGTGGACGACTCCACCGGGTCGGGCGAGGATGTGGACCGTTGCACGTTGCGCAAAGCCATCGCCGGTTCGGCGATGGGTAATGCGACCGAGTGGTTCGACTACGGCGTGTACGCCACGACGGCCACCTACCTGACCCAGAGCTTCTTCCCCGGACACCTCGGCTCGATCGGAACGATGCTCGGCTTCGCGATCTCGTTCGTCCTGCGCCCGTTGGGTGGCATCATCTGGGGCCCGCTGGGCGACCGGCTGGGCCGCAAGGCCGTGCTGGCGACCACGATTCTGCTGATGTCGGGTGCGACGGCGCTGATCGCCGCGATCCCGTCGTACGCGTCGATCGGCATCGCCGCACCGCTCCTGCTGATCCTGCTGCGTGTGGTGCAGGGCTTCTCCACCGGCGGCGAGTACGGCGGCGCAGCCACCTTCATGGCCGAGTACGCACCCGACGACAAGCGCGGCCGGTACGGCAGCTTCCTCGAGTTCGGCACCCTCGGCGGGTTCGCCGCCGGCACCGCCGTGGTGATGCTGTGCGAGTTGCTGCTGTCCGACGACGCCATGGCGTCGTGGGGCTGGCGGATCCCGTTCCTGATCGCGCTGCCCCTCGGCCTGGTCGGCTGGTTCCTGCGCAGCAGACTCGACGAGTCACCGGTGTTCGACGAGGTGGACGCGCAGGGCGACAGCCAGGACTCGATCCTGGGTGGGCTGTCCGATCTGCTGAAGAACTACTGGCGGCCGATTCTGATCCTGACGGGCATGGTCGTGGCGCTGAACGTGGTCAACTACACGCTGCTCACCTATCAGCCGACCTACCTCGAAACGACTCTGGGGCTGAGCACCCAGTCCACGACCATCGTCGTCCTCGCCGGCGAACTGGTGATGATGGCCTGCATCCCGTTCTTCGGCCGCTGGTCCGACTCCCTCGGACGCAAGCCGATGTGGTGGGCATCGCTGATCGGGCTGCTGATCGCCGCGGTGCCGATGTACTGGCTGATGGCGCAGGGCTTCGGTTGGGCGCTGTTCGCCTTCGCGGTCCTCGGTCTGCTCTACCTGCCGCAGCTGGCGACCATCTCCGCGACGTTCCCGGCCATGTTCCCGACGCAGGTCCGTTACGCCGGATTCGCGATCGGCTACAACGTCTCGACGGCGGTGTTCGGTGGCACGGCCCCGCTCGTGAACGACGCGGTCATCCACGCCACCGGGTGGAACCTCTTTCCCGCCGTCTACATGATGGGTGCCTGCATCATCGGGCTGGTGTCGGTTGCCTTCCTGCGGGAGACGGCCGGGGTGTCCCTCCGTGGCACCGCCGTTCCGGGTGAGGAGACGGAGCCGGAACCGGCGCCGGCGTGATCGGACGGCACTATCGGCGGGTCGATCGGACGCCCGTCGGTAGTCTCCCCGGTATGAGGCTGCTCGTCACCGGCGGCGCCGGGTTCATCGGCGCCAACTTCGTCCACCAGACCGTCGCGGAACGGCCCGACGTCCGGGTCACGGTCCTCGACGCGTTGACGTACGCCGGCAACAGGGCGTCGCTGGACGCCGTTGCCGACCGGATTGACTTCGTGCACGGCGACATCGCCGACGCCGACGTGGTGAATCGTCTGGTCGCCGACGCCGACGCCGTCGTGCACTTCGCGGCCGAGTCGCACAACGACAACTCGCTGGCCGACCCGTGGCCGTTCGTGCGCACCAACGTCGTGGGCACGTACACGCTGCTGCAGGCCGTCCGCGATCACGACGTGCGCTACCACCACATCTCCACCGACGAGGTGTACGGCGACCTCGAGCTGGACGACCCGGCCCGGTTCACCGAGTCCACCGCCTACAACCCGTCGAGCCCGTACTCGTCGACGAAGGCGTCGAGCGACATGCTGGTGCGGGCCTGGACGCGGTCGTTCGGGATCCGCGCGACGCTGTCGAACTGCTCCAACAACTACGGCCCCTTCCAGCACGTCGAGAAGTTCATTCCCCGCCAGATCACGAACCTGCTCGACGGGGTCCGGCCCAAGCTGTACGGGCAGGGCCGCAACGTGCGGGACTGGATCCACGTCGACGACCACAACCGCGCGGTCTGGACGGTTCTCGAGCGAGGCCGGACTGGGGAGACGTACCTGATCGGCGCGGACGGCGAGGTCGACAACCGCACGGTCATCGCGATGCTGCTCGAGATCTTCGGCAAGGACCCGGACGACTTCGACTTCGTCGCCGACCGGCCCGGGCACGATCTGCGTTACGCGATCGACTCGACGCGGCTGCGCACCGAACTGGGGTGGGAGCCGCGCTACCGCGATTTCCGCAGCGGGCTCGAGGCCACCGTCGAGTGGTACCGGGACAACGAGCAGTGGTGGCGTCCGGCGAAGTCGGGCACCGAGGCCGGGTACGCGCGCACCGGTCAGTAGACACAGTCGGGTCGAAGCCCGTAATCCGGCCACGTCGGTCTCGCATTCGCGGTAGCGTGACCGGCATTCGTGTCGGGATCTGTTGCTCGGGGACTCGCACCGGAGGAGGCGCTCGTATGGGCGGCGGACCGCAGAACAGCTCGCACCGCTTTCGCACCGCACGCCGGGCATTGGTCGTCGTGCCCGCGTTCACGGCACTGACCATCGGGTTCGTCGGAAATGCCGCCGCCGACCCCGCCGCGGGCGGCTCGCCCCAGCAGTCGTGTTCGCCGATCCGAGTCGAAGGGCTGCTCGCCAACGTCACCGACGCGGTGCTGCCGGGCGTCGTGCTGCCGCTGCCGTGTCAGGACGCGGTCGGTATCGGCTACGTCGGCTCCGCCGACCTGGGGGCCGGCGCGATCGGGGCCGCCGTCGTGGCCGGGCTGGGCAGTCTGGCCCTGGCCACCGCCGACTGGAGCAGCATCGACTTCAACAACAACGGCCCGAACAACACGGGCTCGTACAACACCGGATCGGCCAACACCGGCTCCGACAACATCGGGTGGGCCAACACCGGTTCGGCCAACGTCGGGTCGGCGAACACCGGTTCCGGCAACGTCGGGTCGGCGAACACCGGTTCCGGCAACGTCGGGTCGGCGAACACCGGCTCGACCAATCTGGGCTCGATGAACACCGGCTCGGCGACCTACGGCTCGATGAAGACGGGCATCGGATCGCTGGCAGCGGGTTCGCTAGGCATCGGAACGCTGAGCTGAGGTCGCGGTCACCCCGACGCTCCTCGACGCAGGAGGGGAAGGGTCCGGGTTGATACCCTTCCGACTCGGGTGGGCACTGCGTTCCGCCGCGAATGTCGGGATATGGCGAGGAGCACAATGAGCGAGTCGGCGTCGGTTGCGCCTGTGAACGGGAACGCAGCGACTGCTCGCGGCGCAGTCCACGAGCAGCGGTCCCCGGGACGACTCGTGGTGCAGCGAGGTGTCTTCTCCGGTCCCACGCCGCGAGTCAAGGACAGCATGTACGCCCGGATCACGTCGGGTTCCGGGCACCGCGAACGGTTCGCGCTGCACCTCGACAAGGGCGCGGTCGCGGACACCGACGCCTACTTCGGCCGTTTCGCGGCCGCCTACTACCAGCGCTGGACCACCGTCGACCAGGTCGAGGTCCGGTTCGACCACGCCGCGACCGGCCGCGGCCGCGCCCTGCTGTGCGCGTCCGATTCGGGCGGCAACGTGCGCGTCCTCGAGACCGTCGACGTCGACGGAGACGGCACCGCGACGATGTCCGCGACGCTCGACGCGTACCTCGACGGCGGCTCGCTCTGGCTGCAGTTCGCCGCGATCGACGGCCGGCTCGAGGTCCGCGATCTGGAGTGGACGGTCGCGGCCCCGTCGGTGATCCGCCCCGCCGCCATCGCCATCTGCACGTTCAACCGCGCCGACGACTGCGCGCAGACGGTCGCGGCCATCGCCGGCGACGAGCACATGACCGCCGGTATCGACGCGGTCTACGTCGTCGACCAGGGCACCGACCACGTCTCCGACCGTGAGCTGTTCGCCGAGGTCGCGAAGACGCTGGGCGACAAGCTCGTCTACATCCGCCAGCCCAATCTCGGTGGCGCGGGCGGTTTCACCCGCGGCATCTACGAGGTGTCGGCGGTCAACGAGCACGCCAATGTGATCCTGATGGACGACGACATCCTGTGCGAGCCGGAGACGGTGCTGCGGATGAACGCGTTCGCGAACGTCACCACGGAACCGATGCTCGTCGGCGCGCAGATGCTGTACCTGATGAACCCGCAGAACCTGCACGTCGGTGCGGAGGAAGCGGACCTGTCGAAGATCAAGGCCGGCGAGTGGGCGGCCAATTCCCTGCACGACGCCAACATGATCAAGCGGCGTCAGAACAAGCGCGTCGATGCCGGATACAACGCCTGGTGGTCCTGCCTGATCCCCGGCGAGGTGATCTCGCGGATCGGCCTTCCCCTCCCCGTGTTCTTCCAGTGGGACGACATCGAGTACGGAATTCGTGCTCGGGCAGCGGGATTCATCACGGTCACCCTTCCGAACGCCGGCGTGTGGCACGCGGACTTCCACTGGAAGGACCGCGACGACTGGGCCAAGTACTTCAGCGTGCGGAACTCGCTGATCGCGTCCGCGCTGCACAGCGACTTCGACACGAAGGCGCTCAGCGTGACCATGGGTCGCGAGATCTCCCAGTTCCTGGTGTCGATGCAGTACGGCCTCGCGCACACGATGCTCCGCGGCATCGAGGACTTCCTCTTCGGGCCCGAGGTGCTCGAGGACGGCGGCCAGGCGGTCCTCGGCGCGATCCGTCAGGAACGGTCCCGCTTCCCCGAGACGGTCAAGCATCCCGCCGACGCCATCCCCGACATCCGGTCCGCGGACCTGGTCACGCGGATCGCCGGCCCCGAGCCGGACAAGGACCGCGAGGACCTGGTCCTGGCCAAGCGTGCCGCGATGCAGTGGCTGGGCCGCACGCAGCACGGAATCGCGAGCATCCCTGCGTCGGAGTCGCATTGGTGGCACGTCTCGCTGTTCGACCACGCCGTCGTGACCGATGCGTCGCAGTCGGGCGTGCGGGTGCGCCGCCGCGACAAGGATGCCGCGAAGGAGATCACCGCCCGGATGGCGAAGGTGCTCAAGCAGTTCCGGGAACAGGGTTCGGACGTCCAGCGCCGGTACCGTGAGGCCGTGCCGCGTCTGACCAGCCGGGAGAACTGGGAACGCCTCTACGAGAAGTGATCCGTTGCAGGGTCATTCACGCAGGCGGACCACGACCTGTTCGTGGTTCGCGGTGTACGCGAGGTAGTCGAACTCGATTCCGGTGCGGGTGACGAACTCGGTCCACGCGCGGTGCTCGTGGTTCTGCCAGCCCGGGTAGTTGAAGTACTCGTCGAACACGAGCACCGAGCCGGGGACCAGGCGGTCGCCGATGAGATCGAGCACCGTGCGGGTCGAGGAGTACAGGTCGGCGTCGAGGTGTGCGAACGCCACCGGGCCGGGGTGGTCGGCGAGGAAGCCGGGCAGCGTGTCCTCGAACAGGCCCGACACGAGCTGCGTGCCGGGCACCGACGGCATCGACTGCTGCGCGAACTCGCCCGCCGGGAACCCGGTGCGCCACGCCTCCGGCAGGCCCGACCACACGTCGAACCCCCACACCTCGTGGCCGGTGGGACATAGTGATTCGGCGATGATCCGCAGCGTCGTGCCGGTCGCGACGCCGAACTCGAGGGCCAGGCCGTCGACCTTCACCAGCTCGAGCCCGTGCCGCAGTGTCTCGTGCGGGTGCCAGAACACCGGGGCCGTCGGCATGTGATCGACCGCGAACTGCGCGCTCTCGGCGCTGGCGCGGATGTCGAGCGCGTGCGAGATGTCGCGTCGGGTGCGCTGCTCGAGCTCGTCGAGACGTTCGCTGACAGCCGCCACCTGCCCCCGTGCCTGCGTCAGTTCGTCGAGCAGCCGCTTCATCTCGCCGTTGTTCGCGGCGAGCTCGGCCAGCAGCTGGTCGTGCCGGTTCTCCTGCTCGATCCGCGACTGGCGATCGGAGTCGCGGATCACCTCCGCGACCGCCCGCTGCACCTTGAGCCGCGCAGACTTCCGGAATCGATCGAACATGCGTGTGGTTCCCCTGTCGCGTGTGAACGTCGAGTCCGCTCCCATGCTGCCAGGCTTCGACGGTCGGTGCCGGGATGAAACCTGGGGTGAGTCGAGCCGGGCGGAAGAAGGGGAGGCGGCTCTCGCCTACGAGGGCCGCTCGAACCGCTCCCGCCGCCCGAGGCCACGCAAACGCATCCACTCGACGAAACCCTTGGGGTCGCGACGGCTGACGAGGAAGTACCAACCGAAGCGCGCGTACTCCTGCGGCAGCAGCTTCCGCATCCCCGGCTGCGACATCAGGTAGCCGCGGTTGCGGTAGGTGAAGAAGCGTTTGGTCTCGTTGTCCGGGTACTGCGTGTGCATCCGACCGCCGAGGATCGGCTTGAACTCGTCGGCGCCGTCGGGGTGCAGGTACGCGGTCTGCAGGCACGTGCCGAACGGCAGCCCGGAGCGGACCAGTCGCCGGTGCACCTCGACCTCGTCGCCGCGGACGAACAGGCGCAGGTCCGGCACGCCGACGGTGTCGATCGCCGCGGCCGAGAACAGCGCGCCGTTGAACAGCGACGCGATGCCGGGCAGCAGGTCGTCGTCGCCCAACTCGGAACGCCACCGCTTCCATTCGACGCCGCGGCGCAGCGGGAACGCGAGCCGGTCGGGCTGGTCGATGTCGCACACGACGGGGGAGACCTCGGCCAGGTTGTGCCGCTTCGCACACGCCAGCAGCGTCGCGAGCACGTCGGTGCCCTCGGGGCGGCCGTCGTCGTCGGCGCACCACACCCAGTCCGCGCCCAGCGACAGC
Source organism: Prescottella soli (assembly GCF_040024445.1). Taxonomy (NCBI): domain Bacteria; kingdom Bacillati; phylum Actinomycetota; class Actinomycetes; order Mycobacteriales; family Nocardiaceae; genus Rhodococcus; species Rhodococcus (subgen. Prescottella) soli. The sequence continues at coordinate 2,703,424 of NZ_CP157276.1, read as the reverse complement.
GCGTAGAGGATGCCGAGCGCGAAACCGCCGGCGCCGCCGAGGTTGTGCTTGGAGCCCAGGTACGTGGTGGGGACGTCGGCTGTCTCGACGAGCGCGCGGACCTCGGGCTCGTCGGCGTTGTCGACGACGACGAGGTGGTCGAGCGGCCGGCTCTGCCCGGCGAGCACCTTCAGCGATTGGGCGAGCAGCTCGCGGCGCTTGTGGGTGACGACGACGCCGACGATGCGTTCGGTCACGAAGCCTTCTCCTCGCCGGCGCGCTCGCGCTCCATGTCCGCGATGGTCTGGCGGACGTGGTCGGCGGCGTCGTCGCCCTCGTAGGCGCGGACGACGTCCTCGATCTCGCCGTGCATCCGCACCTGACCGTGGTCGATCCACATCGCGCTGTCGCACAGCTGCGCCAGGAACTCGTTGGAGTGGCTGGCGAACACGAGGATGCCGGAGCGCTCCACCAGCTTCTGCAGGCGGATGCGGGCCTTCTTCATAAACTCGGCGTCGACGGCGCCGATGCCCTCGTCGAGCAGCAGGATCTCGGGGTCGATGCTGGTGACCACGCCCATCGCGACGCGCACCCGCATACCGGTCGAGTAGGTGCGCAGCGGCATGTTCAGATACTCGCCGAGCTCGGTGAAGTCGGCGATCTCATCCATCTTCGCGAGCATCTGCTTGCGGGTCTGCCCCAGGAACAGACCGCGAATGATGATGTTCTCGTACCCGGAGATCTCCGGGTCCATGCCGACACCCAGATCGAAGACCGGCGCGACGCGGCCGCGGACGCGCGCGCTGCCGCGGGTCGGCTCGTAGATGCCCGACAGCAGTCGCAGCAGCGTCGACTTGCCGGCGCCGTTGTGGCCGACCAGTCCGACGCGGTCGCCCTCCTTGAGCGACATCGTGATGTCGCGCAGCGCCTCGACCACGATGACGTCGGAGTCGGTGCGACCGATCGCGCCACCGGCTTTGCCCATGAAAGCCTTCTTCAGCGACCGCGACTTGGCGTCGAAGATGGGGAAGTCGACGCACGCACCGCGCGTCTCGATGCTCACGTTGCTCGTCATGTCGGTGTCCCCCTAGACCCAGTAGGCCACGCGGGCCCGGTACTTGCGAAGAGCGAAGATCGCGGCGGTCCAGCCGACGACGGTGAAGCCGAGCACGATGTACCAGTGGTAGGCCTGCTGGTCCGCGCCGGTCATGGGCGCGCGGATGATGTCGAGGAAGTGGTACAGCGGATTGAGCTCGGCGATCCTCGCGCGGTTGGCCACCTCGCCGCCCTGCGCCTTGAGCGCGTCGGTGGACCAGAAGATCGGGGTGAGCACGAACAGCAGCAGCGTCAGGCTGCCGAGGATCGGGGCGATGTCGCGGTATCGGGTGGCGAAGATGCCGAACACGATCGACACCCACAGCGCGTTGAGAACGATCAGGCCGAACGCCGGGATCGCCGCCAGCGACGTCCACGTCATGTGTCGCCACACCCCGAACGCGAACACCATGATCACGTAGATCAGCAGGTTGTGGGCGAAGAACAGGATCTGCCGCCACACCAGGCGGTAGATGTGCACGCTGAGCGCCGACGGCAACTGCTTGATCAGGCCCTCGTTGGCGATGAACACCTCGGAGCCCTCGAGGATCGACGCGCTGATCATGCTCCACACGATCAGGCCGACCGTGACGTACGGCAGGAACGTCTGAATCGACATGCCCAGCAGCGCCGAGTACAGGATGCCCATCGCGGTGGCCTGCACGCCGGTGGCGATCGTGATCCAGAACGGACCGATCACCGACCGGCGGTACCGCTGCTTGATGTCCTGCCAGCCGAGATTCAGCCACAGCTCACGCTGCGCGAAACCGTCCCGCAGGTCCTGGAACGCGCGACGGAACGTCTGCGAATCGGACACGACGTCGCCGGTGTCGGCGTCGGACGCCGGCTGGTGATCCAAGGCTGCTGCTGACACGAGTTCCGAGCCTACCGCTCGCGGTGGAGTCGTCCGCGGGACCGTGGTGTGCGGCTACAGGTACTGGCCGGTTCCCGGCGACGCGGAATCGTCGTCGGCCGCCTGCACGCGGTGCTGTGGTCCCATGCTCATCCCGGGTGGGAGGGCACCCTGGCGCATCTGCTCGAGCTGGGCGCGGGCCGCCATCTGCTGCGCGAACAGTGCCGTCTGGATGCCGTGGAACAGGCCCTCGAGCCACCCGACCAGCTGCGCCTGCGCGATCCGCAGCTCGGCGTCGCTGGGCACCGAGTCGTCGGTGAACGGGAGCGTGAGCCGCTCGAGTTCCTCCCGCAGCTCGGGCGCCAGGCCCTGCTCCAGCTCGCGCACCGACGACTTGTGGATCTCCCTGAGCCGCGTGCGGCTCGCGTCGTCGAGCGGCGCGGCGCGCACCTCCTCGAGCAGCTGCTTGATCATCGTGCCGATGCGCATGACCTTCGCCGGCTGCTCCACCATGTCGGTGAGCGCGTCCTGAGCGTCCTGCTCGGATTCGGTGCCGGCCGCAGCCTGGCCGCCGTCGGCGCGGTCGCCACCGTGGCCGATGGGGACAGGGTGGCCGTCGGGTCCGATCACGAGCACGCGTTCGTTCTCCGGTTGCGTCATGGCTCCATCTTGTACGTTTCGGCGCCGGATTGCCGAGGGTGGGCGACCGAGCCGGAAAACGGCGTGTGCTAGAGCACGTTCCGAAAAGTCGGATCTGAATCACACGGCGTTGACAGTGGCACCTAGAGTGTCCGTCATGGCTTACGACGTTGCCCGGGTACGGGGACTGATCCCGTCGCTGGGCGATGGATGGGTGCACCTCGACCCGCAAGCCGGAATGCAGATCCCCGACGCGGTGTCCCGCTCGGTCTCCACGGCTTTCCGCGGCTCCGCGTCGTCCTCGACAGGCCCGCACGTGTCGTCACGCCGCAGCGCCGCGATCGTCGACGCAGCGCGTGAAGCGGTCGCCGATCTCGTCGGCGGCGATCCGGCGGGCGTCGTGCTGGGCGCGGGCCGGGCGGTGCTGCTGGCATGGCTGGCGGAGTCGCTCAGTTCCCGGCTGGGTCTCGGCACCGGGATGGTGCTCTCCCGGCTCGACGAAGAGGCGAACGTCGCGCCGTGGCTGCGCGTCGCGAGCCGCTACGGTGCGCAGGTCCGGTGGGCCGAGGTGGAGATCGAGACGTGCGAGCTCCCCAGTTGGCAGTTCGCCGAACTGGTGCAGCCGACCACCCGCCTGATGGCGCTCACCGCGGCGTCGCCGGTCGTCGGTGCGGCGCCGGCGGTGCGGGTCGCGGCCGACCGCATGCACGAGGTCGGCGGCCTGATCGTGGTCGACGCCGTCGGCGCCGCCCCGTACGCGCACCTCGACATCCATGATCTCGGCGCCGACGTCATCGCCGTCAGCGCGCCGGCGTGGGGCGGCCCGCAGGTCGGTGCGCTCGTGTTCCGCGATCCGTCGCTGCTCGATCGGATTCCGGCGGTGTCGCTCAACCCGTACGCGCGCGGCGCCGAACGCATGGAGGTCGGCGGCCACCAGTTCGCGCTGCTCGCCGGCCTGACCACGTCGATCGACTACCTGGCCGGACTCGAGGAGACCGCCAGCGGCAGCCGCCGCCAGCGCCTCGAGACGTCCATCAGCTCGCTCCAGTCCTACCAGGACCAGCTGTTCGAGTACCTGATGCGCTCCCTCGACTCGCTGCCGCAGGTGACGGTCATCGGCCGGTCCCCGATCCGGGTGCCCACGCTGAGCTTCACCGTCACCGGGGTGCCGGCCGACAAGGTGGCCGCGCACCTCGCCGACAACCGCATCGCCACCGTCAGCGGCACCCAGTCCGGGAACCGCCTGCTCGACGCGCTGGGGGTCAACGACGAGGGTGGCGCGATCACCATCGGCCTCGCGCCCTACACCACCCGCTACGAGATCAACCAGCTCGTCCGGCACCTGTCGGCGCTGGGCTGAGCCGGTCTCCGGTCCCGATCAGTCCTCCCGGACGCTCAGGACCACCTTCCCGACGGTGTCGGGGGAGTCGAGCATCTCGTGGGCGGTGGGCGCCTCCACGATCGGCAGTTCCGCGTGCACGACCGGCTGGACGATGCCGTCGCGGACGAGCGGCCACAGCTTGTCCCGCACCGCCGCGATGACCGCGGCCTTGCTGGACGGCCCCGTCTCGGGGCGTCCGCGCAGCCCGGTCGCGAGCACCCGGCCGCGCTTGCCGAGCAGCTTGCCGATGTCCAGTTCGCCCTTGCGCCCGCCCTGCATGCCGATGATGACGAGCTGCCCGTCGGGGGCGAGGACGTCGACGTTGCGGTCCAGGTACGACCCGCCCATGTTGTCGAGGACGACGTCGGCGCCGCGACCGCGGGTGGCCTCGCGCAGCACCTGCACGAAGTCGGCCTCGCGGTAGTTGATCAGGATCTCGGCGCCCAACTCGGCGCAGCGCTCGAGCTTGTCCGCGGACCCGGCGGTGACCGCGACGCGGGCGCCGAGGGCCTTGCCGACCTGGATGGCGTGGGTGCCGATGCCCCCGCCGCCGCCGTGGACCAGCAGCACCTGGCCGGCGTGCAGGCCGCACTCCATCACCACGTTCGACCACACCGTGCACGCCACCTCCGGCAGCGACGCCGCCGCCCGCAGGTCCAGCTCCGCCGGCACCGGCAGCAGCTGCGTGGCCGGAACCGCGACCTTCTCGGCGTAGCCGCCGCCCGCCAACAGCGCGGCGACCCGGTCACCGACCTTCCAGCCGTGCACGTCGGGGCCGACCTCGGCGATCACACCGGAGCACTCGAGGCCGAGGATATCGCTCGCGCCGGGCGGCGGCGGGTACAGCCCGCGGCGCTGCAGCAGATCGGCGCGGTTGACGGCGGTGGCGGCGACGTCGAGCAGGACCTCGCCGCGGCGGGGCGTCGGATCGGGAACCTCGGTCCAGGACATCACTTCGGGTCCGCCGGGCTCGGAAATTGTGATCGCGTACATGCCTCCGACGCTAGTCTGATCGCGCTAGCGTCACCGCGTGACCTTCTTCGGCAACATGCAGAACGAGATCTACCTGACCGGCCTGTCGGGCGCGCGCCCCGAGCTGCCCATGACCGCCGCCGGCCTCGAGGCGCGGGCGCGGGCCGAGCTGGGTGCGGAGGCGTACGCGTACATCGCGGGCAGCGCGTCCACCGAACGCACCGCGGCCGCAAACCTCGACGCGTTCACCCGCCGCGCGCTGGTGCCGCGGATGCTGCGCGGCACCAGCGCCCCGGACGCGCGGGACCTGAGCGTCGACGTCCTCGGCACCCGGTTGGCCGCGCCGGTGCTCACCGCCCCGATCGGGGTACTCGGTCTGGTTCGGGAGCGCGGGGAGGCGATCGTCGGTGAGGTGACCGCCGAACTCGGTGTCGGGTCGGTGCTTTCGACCGCCGCGTCGTCGACGATCGAGGACGTCGGGGCGGTGTCGGGCGACAACTGGTGGTACCAGCTGTACTGGCCCGCCGACGACGAACTGGCGCAGTCGCTGGTGCAGCGTGCCGCGAAGGCCGGTGCGAAGGCGATCGTCGTCACCGTCGACACTCCGGGAATGGGATGGCGGCCAAGGGATCTCGAGCTCGGTCACCTGCCGTTCCTGCGTGCGCAGGGGATCGCGAACTACCTGTCGGACCCGGTCTTCCGGGCGCGACTGGCGGCGCCGCCCGAGGAGAGTGCCGAGGCGATGCAGATGGCGGTGCTCACGTGGGTGTCGCTGTTCGGCAACCACGTGCTGCGGGCTGCGGACATCGCGAAGATAACCGAGTGGACCGGTCTCCCCGTTTTAGTGAAAGGTATTGTCCACGAGGATGATGCACGCGCCGTTGTCGATGCGGGCGCGGACGGTGTGATCGTGAGCAACCACGGCGGCCGGCAGGTGGACGGCGCGATCGCCGCGCTCGACGCCCTCGGCCCCGTCGCGGCCGCGGTGGGGAACCGGGCCACGGTCCTCGTGGACTCCGGGATCCGTTGCGGTGCAGATGTATTGATCGCGCTCGCGCTAGGTGCCGACGCGGTGCTCTACGGGCGGCCGTGGGTCTACGGGCTGGGGCTCGCCGGAGCCGACGGCGTGCGGCACGCGCTGCGAATTCTGTTGGCGGATTTGGACGTCACAATGGGGTTGGCCGGTTTGTCCAGCGTGGCAGAGGTCGATTCGGGCATCCTTCGCACTGTCGGGCGATAGATAGCACTACTATGCGTTTGTGACAGCAGATGCTCGAGTAACCACGGGTGCCGGGGTGGCGTGGCTCGGTGCCGACGAAATGCGCGCGTGGCGCGGTTTCATCGACGGCAGTCAGCGGCTCATGGGGGTGCTCAATCGGGAGTTACAGTCCGCGCACGACATGTCCCTGGCTGAGTATCGGATCCTCGTGATGCTGTCGGAGTCGCCGGACGGTTCCGTGCGGATGAGCGACCTCGCCGACGGCGTGCTGTCGTCGCGTAGCCGGCTCACCCACCAGATCCGTCGGATGGAGTCCGAGGGCATGGTGGAGCGCAGCCAGTGCGTCGAGGACGGTCGGGGCGTCCTCGCCGTCCTCACAGACGAGGGGCGCCGACGGCTCGCCGAGGCTGCCCCCACGCACCTCGCCGGCGTCCGCAAATACCTCGTCGACCTGCTCAGCAAGCCGGAGCTGAAGGCCGTCGCCGACGTGTTCGAGAAGGTCGACGCCGCCATCGGTGACCGCGCGATCGGGTGAGTGGTTTCGCCCGACCCGACCGATGCGGCTAGGATTCGCCACGGAAGCGTGGCAGAGCGGCCGAATGCACTCGCCTTGAAAGCGAGCGTGGCGTTAAACCCACCGGGGGTTCAAATCCCTCCGCTTCCGCCAGGTCAGGGGCGGTTTTGAGAAACCGCCCCTGACGTCGGAAGATCCGGCAACGCCCCGATGTGACACAGACATGACACGTGATCGCTAGGATCGCGGGCGTGGCGTTGAGAAACGGCGTTGAGAAAGTCGAGCTGCCGAGCGGGGACATCCGGTACCAGGTCCGGGCGCAGGTGGCCGGACCGGACGGCGTGAGACGTCAGGTGCGCAGGAGGTTCGAGACCTCGAAGGCGGCGGGGGAGTTCCTCGACGAGTTGCAGGAGAAGCTCAAGGAGGAGGCCGCGCAGGTTGCGGCCGAGGAGGCCGGGGTCGTCACGGTGGCTCAGGCGGTCGAGCGCTGGCTCGCGGCGCAGCGGATCAACCCGACCACGCTCGCGGCCTACGCGGCGGCGCTGGCGCCAGTCGTCGACCGGTTCGACGGTCGCGATGTGCGGACGATCGGCGACAACGAGGTGGAGCAGCTCGTGCAGGACCTGGCCGCTGGTACTGGGCCAGGCGGGCGGAAGTGGAAGCGAACCTCGATCAATCCGATGCTCGCGCGCACCAAGGCCGTCTGGAAGGATCTGGAGCGGCGAAAGGTGCTTAGCGACAATCCAATCCAGTACATCAAGCCGCTACGCAAGAAAGACGACGCTGACGCATGCGAGGGCGCGCTGGACTTGTCCGACCGACTCGGTGAGGACGAGGTTGCGCGGTTGGTGAAAACGCATTCCGCGATGGATCTGCCCCTGGTCGGCGGGCCACGGTCGCCTCAGTACATGGCCGTGGTCCATGCGCCTATGGTGCAATTGGCGCTGATTGGGCTGCGGCGCGGTGAGCTGGCCGGGCTACGTTGGAGCGCAATTGATTTGGATTCAGGACGCATCACGGTGGCCGTGCGGACCAGGGTTCGCGTGACAGGCCGCACCATCGATCAGAGGAACGGCAAGAGCGCCCGCGCGCGGCGCTCACTCAAACTGCCGCCGTTGGTGCTGGACGTTCTGCGCGGTACGCGGGAACGGCAGGGGATCGCCAAGAAGCGCGCCGGTGAAGCATGGGTCGGGGCACGAGATCTCCACGTGCTTACCCACTGGGACGGGCGAGCAGTGGCACCGCGGACTCTGGACGACTGGTGGAAGGAGGCGCTGCGGTACGCGCAGGTGCCCCACCGCAGGCTCCACGCTGCTCGGCACACCGCGGCGTCACGGCTGATCGCCGCGGGAGCGACACCATCCGCGGTTGCGGCGTGGCTGGGCCACGCAGACGGCGGGACGCTCGTGCTCCGGACCTACGCCCACACCGACGCGTCGGAAGTGGATGCGCTGGCGGAGTTGCTGGGGTAGTCGAGGGCTATTGGTGGCGGGTCCACCACGCCGCAACGGTATGTGACCAATATCACACAACGGCCTGAGTTGGGCTGGGTGGCCGGAGTCGGAGCTTATTGCGGTTTCTTGCGCTAGTTATTCGGCGGTGGGGCCGACATGGGCCAACGGGCCGACTCGACATATTCGGGCGATTTCTCGTTGCTACTCGCCGTGAGTATCTCCGGCTCGGCGGCGGGATGTGGGCTGAGAAGTGTTGGTGGCGAGAGTATTCAAGGTGTGCCAGGTTGATCTCGAACCGGTCGATGCGGAAGGAGTCAACATGGCAATGGCAAGCAAGGGGCCCCGCACACTCGTCGCCTCACGCGTCCCCGACGACGTGTACCAGATCCTCGAGGAGCGGCGGCTCGCCACCGGAGTCGGTTCCGTGAGCCAGTTTGTCGCCGACCTGCTGGCGGGTTATGCCGGCCGTGCCGACCTGATGCGGGAGCTCGACCACGAGGCGCTGTTGAAGGGGGTAATGCCTGCGGCCTGACGGAACAGGCCCCCACAACCGGGCACCGCGTCTTGCGGGTGACCCGACCACATACATCCAGCAGCGCGAGCTTACCTCGACAAGCGAAAACCCCCGCTCCTGATCCGAACAGGAACGAGGGTTATCGACTGAATTCTGGATGAGAACCAAGCGCCAACTTGATTCTCTGCGTTGCTATTCCCCGAAGGGACTGTCTTGGACGACAGGTCTCACGGTACATCGTGCCCTCATGCCTCTTCAAGATTCGACGATGACGGCGGAGAGTCGACACCGGAAACCATGTGGCGAACACTCGCTCCACTGATGGCCGCGCGGCGATCCATGCGCCTGTGCGTGCCCGGCGACGGCGGCAAGTTCGGCACCTCGCGCGCCCTGACGGTGCGCCTGCCCTGCTCACCGGCCGCGGTCCCCCTCTACAACACACATGGTCGCACCGTGCTGCTCGTGCTCGATTTCGACGCGAAGCACCTCGGCACCGCGCAGGTCGACGCGGACGTCGAGCGTGTCTTGTCCTGGCTGCACGAGTGCGGCGGTCGCACCGTCACCGACCGATCCACCAGCGGCGGCCGGCACGTGCTCGTGCCACTACCCACCGACACGCCGCTGCGGGTCGACGATCTCCGCATCCTGCTGACCCTGCTCGAGGAGCGGCTGCCCACCTTCGACAAAAACCCGATGCTCGGCAGCTCGCACGGCTGCATCAGCGTCCCCGGGTCGCTGTGCCGGGAAGGCGGCCACCGGCAGCTCGACGGCACCCTCGCCGACGCGGTCAGCGCGTTCACGCTGCGATCCGAACGCGGTGTTGTCGGCTCGATGGTCGCCATGCTTGGCGGCGGGGGTGTACGGCAGTCTCGCCCCCGCACCGCGGTCGCGGTCGTGGAGACCTCGCTGGCCTGCGAAGAACGGCTCGTCGGCACCGGGGACAGCCGCCGCTTGCATCCTCGCTACTGCCGGACCACCGCCGTGCCGGCCGCGGTCGCGGCGTTCGCCCGTGCCGGCGAGATCGACTCGGCACGCTGGCCAACCCCCTCCGAGGCCCGGCAATCGGTGATCTGTCACGCCGTCCTGCGCGGCTCCAGCGCCGCCGACATTGAGGCTGCACTGCAGTCGGCCGACTACGCGGGCCTGCGCGAGGCCTACGACCGGTACGGATTCCAGAGTCGAATCGCCAAATCCCTGCGGAGCGACGTCGCCAAAGCATTGACCTGGGCCGCGAGCGTCGCCCCCCAATTCCGTGATCTCACGCACGAGAACAAGCACACAGGGGGGAACGGGGGAACCGATTCTTCGCGCAGCGATCCGATCCGACGCCGCTGGCTCTCTGCTGCACAAGCGTGGATCGATCAGGAGTTTTTGGGCTCTCGCCAGCGACCGATCCTGCTGGCTGTCGTCCAGTCACTCGCTTACACCTCCGCCCTGGCTGGCGAAACGGTCGAGGGCGTACCCGTGGTCGCGATCGGAGGCCGCAGTCTGTCGCATGCTGCTGGACTGATGTCGGAGTCCACGGTGTGGGCGGCGCTGCGCCTGCTTCGGGAAACCCCGGGCTCCCCGGTGCTGCGTGTGGCCCGCGGCGTAGGCCAGCTTCCCGACCGGTACGCCCTGACCACAGCTGCAGGCGTAGCCGCGCCCGACGAGGTTGCGCTTGAGCGAGCTCACGTCGAGCCCGTTCACCAGGCATGGAGCGTGCTCGGGCTGCGTGGCCGGACCGTCTACGACCTCATCCGCGGTGGTCGGGTGACCACCGCGGCGGACGCCTTCGCGGCCGCGAAGCTGGGCCAGTCGGCCGGGTACGCGATCTTGGCGGATCTGCGGGTCTCCGGGCTGATCACCCTGGAGAAGGGCGCCGTGGCTGCCACGGACCGGACCCTGGACGACGTCGCCGCCGACGCGGGACTCGACGTCGTCGCGGCCGAGCGGATCATCCGGCATCGCGCCGAGCGTCTGCTCTGGCATATGTGGCTCGAATGCCGGTTCGGGCCGCCGCCCGATCACGACACCGCAGATCAGCGAGACGCCACCCTGGCGGCCGCGCTCTCGAGCGCCCCCGTGCTCGACGCACAGGATTCCGAGCTGATCTGGGCCGCAACGATGGCCGCCGGCCCACCACCGGCTGACCCGGCAGACCAGGACCAGCGCCAGGACCTCGACGCGTTCGACCTGCTCAGCGACATACTCGGAGCTGTGCTCATCCCCGAGCCGAGCTGAGCGCTGCTGCTTCAGGGTGCGTGGAGAATCGCGCTGGACACCGGTCCACGCACCGCCAGTTAGGTGGGGCGACAGGGCTAGAGTGCTGCGATGGTCAACATCTTGAATCGCGAACTCGCGCTAGGGGTGTCGAAAGAAGTCGAAACCGAGTTCGCCGACGAGAAGGAGAGCATGCATGGACGGCGCGCCTGAAGAGGTTGCCAGCGAAGACGAAAGCGTCGACATGCGGCCTGATGAAGAGGGGCAGAACAGCTCTGATGCTCTGGAGGTCGCACCATCGATGACCCTCGTCGAGGTGACACCCGGTGTCGCAGTGGTGTTCGGTGAAGTCCCCGAAGGCCTTGAACTCATCAGCCTTGATCTGGTGCCATCGCTCGACCGAACACAGCTCTCGACCGTTCTGGGGTCGATCGGCAACGTGGGCACGATAGTTGGAAACGTGGCAGAGGCTGTAGCAAGCGCGCAGGGTCTCTACCGGGTCAATGATGCGACGCTGTCCCTGCTCAAGAGCGGCGGGCAGATGGCCGCAAAAGACGGCGCCCTACTCGGAGCGATCTTCAAAGATGGCCAGCTGGTCGCGCAGGCACGCTTCATTCCGGCGTCGATGACGGCCGCCGCAGCCGCCGCAGCGATCGGCCCGGCCGTGGCCATGATCGCGCTCCAGATGCAGCTCGGTGAGATTTCGGGTCTCGTCCGCACGAACATCGCGCTCACCACACAGGTACTCAAGACCATCCGCAACGAGCAGTGGGCCGAACTCGAAGGGCTCACGGAAGCCGTCGATGAGGCGATCAAGGAGGCCCGCGCACTCGACACCATCACGGACTCGGTCTGGGAGCCCATCGCTTCCAGCGGCCCCATGATTCACAAAGAGTTGAAGCTCTACCGAAAGAACGTGGCCGGACACATTCAGGAGATAGGAAAACTCGACGGGCGCGCGCGCCGCCAGTACCTCGAGTCCAGCGCCGAAGCAATCGTCTTCGACACCTATGCACTGCTCAGCTCGCTGAAGACACACGCCAAGTACCAGGCAATTCGCGCTTCGCTCGCCCGAACCCGAAGCGTCAACGACGAGAGCGAAGCGCAGCTCTTCGACCAGATCGCACAGAACCTACCCGCCAAGATCGAAGAGTCCCTCCACGAGATCAGGCTGCTCACGAAATCACTCGTGCGTGAGCTGCGGATCATCGCCGAGCTCCCCAACCGAGCTACGGTTCCGCTCACGAAGAAGCGCAAAGACGCCAAGGCAACCCTACTGACGTGCAAGCAGCTCCTCGAAGCCATCGAACCCCTGGCCAACACGCTCCATCCAGCAGTCGAGATGCCTGCTGTACCAGAAACTCTGTGCGCGCCCGACGGCCTTGATCTCGAGCCGTACCTTCATATCCTTCGGTGGTTCCTCGAGGACGGCGAGACGCTTCGCAGCGTCGCGTTCCCCTACGAGACTGGAGCTCACAACCTCACTGGAGTCATACCAGCGCTCCTCGCCAAACGAGTTGACGCCACCTGGGACGCACTCCGTCCAAACAAGGCCGGCGCAGTGGTCGAGAAGCTCACTTCGAGCACCTTCGTGGCCGTAACTGACCGCCGGATCGTCACCGCCACCCCGAGAACCCTTCTGCGGCACGGCGAACTCGGCTCGATCTATCCGCTGGACGAGGTCAGGTTTGTGCGCCCACGCCCGAAACACGATGCGGCCGTGCGCCCAACCATCGGCATAACCACGGACCGTCGCGACGTCCAGTGGATGTTCCCTGCCGACGCCGACCACGAGCACATCGACAACCTGGCTGCGGTGATCTCAGACGGCGCATCAGTCGCAAGCCAGGATCCAGCGGCGATCGACCAATCCATAGCGGCAGGCATCACCGTCGGTTCCTGAACTCGACGACACGGCGGCAGCGCCGTCGCCGTGAACGCGGCGGCCTGCTGGCCGAACGTGTCGATAGCGGCTCGGTCGATGGTGGACAACGCGGAGACCTGCGCCCGATCCGGGTGCTGTTGGCGGTTGCATCGATACAACCTCAGTGAAGGGCTGATCCCGAAAGAGCAGCGACCGGGACACGCTTCGCTGCTAGAGACGCCGTGCTCACGGTGCGGATGCTCTCCGGTCTGTGATCGTACGTCCGGACGGAGGGTGCGGTGATGCGGGGATTTCCTCGCCGTCGACGGTGACGCGGTCGATCTGCAGGTGCACGTTGGTCACGACACCCCGTCCCCGAAGTAGTCGCGGGTCAGCGGCGAGTCGAGTACCGCCGGGTCGTCGGTGGTGAGGGTGCACCCGACGCTAACGAGATGATCGAGGAGCGTGGTCACGCGGCCATTGGTGATCGCCCACGCAGTGCCAGTCCAGGCTCGGCCGGTGGCCGGTATGAGTTCCTTCATCTCCGCGAGGAGTTGCGGCGAGTAGGACCAGTTCACCCGCCAGTGGAACAACTCGACCTGGTCGCGGCGCTGCGCAGACCAGGCCCGATCACTGTCTGCGAACCTGGCTGCAGACCCGACGTAGACCCGGGTGCTGCCGTCGGGCATCGGCGAGATTCGGTTCGGCGGAGGCCCGGTCGGCTCCTCGACCACCGGCTCCAGCGGCCGGGGCGTCTCGGGCTCCAGCAGTGGCACCGGTTCAGTTCGAACCGGTGCGGAGGCCATACTCGCGGCAGGGTCGCCGCCAAGTGCCTCGACGAGGGCTTCGAGCGCGACGCGGCCGAGCGCGGCGGGCTGGTGGTTACCGTCGCGGTCGGCGAGGCGAAGGAGGACGGCCGCGCCGACCCTGTGACAGGCGTTGTCGGTGCCTCCGAGTTCGATGCGGGACAGCTCGGAGAGCAGGCCGACGAGCTGGGTCAGGTCCTCATCGACTGAGGGGGAGGCAGGGTGACTGTTCATTGCTTCATCCTTCCTGGTAGTTAGACAGCGATCGGTTCGGTGGCGAGCTGGGCGGTGGCGTGGGACTGCGATGCGGCGGGTGAGCCGCACCCTGAGCAAGTGCTGGCGACTGTTCATGTTCATCGCATGGGTATCGGCTCGAGGTCGGCGTCCAGGAGGTGGCGGCGGAACTCGTTCGCCGGGAACCTCGATGTGCGCCACGGGGGAAAGGTAGCGCTGAATAGACCTGAGCACGTCGGGAAACCGGTCAAAGTAGCCGTCCTGCCGAGCGATCTACTCATGTCGACCGATACCGTTCGTTTCTGCAGTGCAGATTGGCGGGCCTACCTTAGCGACTCCGGCGAATCAGACCAGGTCGGTGCCCTGGCCGCCTACTCAAGCTCGTCAAGTGGCCAGTTGGCCGGTCAATGTACCCGGCACTCGACGACATACGCGCTGAGGTGGCCTTTTGCCGGAGACGCTGCGGGAACTGAAATTCTCATCGGTAACCGCGCAGAAATCAGGAGTGAAGAGGGGGCGGAGCTGAAAACGGGGTCCCGGCGTGATTTCTTTCGGGGATGTCCGCTGGCCGACCACCGATCACTTGCAAGGAGCGCTGCCACCCATGCTCACCATCGCCGACCTTGCCGGCGCCGTCTACACCGCGGGAAAAGTGTTCGACGGCCTCGCCGCCGGTCGACGGGACACCGAGAACTTCCTGCGCTCAGGAAGCTTGGCCGGAATCTTCTCCCGCGCCGACCTTGCGCTGCTCGAGGACCTTCGGGACGTCGCGCAGTTCGTCATCGACCACCACGATCAGCCGATCGACGCCCTGTACGTCCGTGCGATCAACGCGCAGATCACCCGTCGTGGCGCACTGCACCCCGGGCAGCTTCGAACCGACGACCAGCAGATCGGCGTCCGGACCCGGTACGGCAGGCACACTCCACCCGCGCTGACCGAGCACGGTCTCCAGCAGCTGATCGACTCGCTGAACTGCGACGATGTCACAGAGAACGCACTGGACCTGTTCGTGGAGCTCGCCAAGGCGCAGCCGTTCGAGGACGGGAACAAGCGCACAGCGTTGTTTGTCGCGAACAGTCTGCTCATCGGCTGCGGCACGCTGTTAGTTGTTCCCGTCGACGAGCGCGATCCGCAGCTGACCGACACCTTCAACGACCTGCTCGCCAAGGCGTACATCCGCGACGAGCACTACGCGGTGAAGGCCCTGCTGCGAGACCACGGACTCACCGCACTCCCACGCTGAACTTGGGGACTGCAGGTCACAGCTGACAGATCCGCTACGACGCCGTGTTCACCGTCGCCGGTCCGCTGAGGTCGGCGCTGATCGTCTCACTGCCGACGCGTTGATCAACAACCACGTAAAATCGAGAATGCGATCGACCGGACCGCACAGAGAAGGGCGCCAGCATGACTCTCGCGCACGAGGTGCTGAAGCAGGCACCTGCCTGCAGCGTTGAAGAGGCGATCCAGTTCGCTACCGCGGGTATTCGTCTCGCCGGCGGCACCGTCACCGAAGCAAACAAGGCCGCCGCGCGACGCGTGTTGAACGGCACCAGCACGGCGGAGGAAGAGCTGGCAGCGTTCCGCCGGGAGCTACTGAGCTGACTCGATGCTCGCGCAGCAACACCAACAGCCAGCGCAACCAAGGTTTCGAGTTCGGCGACTGAACGATCCGAGCCCCGGAGCCCGCCGCCGATGCGGCTTCACTGTTGCTGGGCCGCTGAACGACGAGGCATCCTGGCGAGGGACTGATGAGAAAGGACCACCGCCGTGCCATCACTCAACATCACGTTCACCGACGAAGAGCACAGGGAACTGCGGGAGGCTGCCGAACGCGAAACCGTGTCGCTGAAAACGTTCGTGCACGATGCCGTCATCGCCGCTGCGAGCTCAAGGAAGCGGCAGGTCGCGGAGATATCGAAGAGGGTCGCCACGGTGTCCGCTGAACTGAACCGCAGGCTTGCGTGACAGACCCGTCTGCCGGGCCTGCACTGTCCGAACACGATGCCACGCTGCTGACCGAGGCCGGTTTCGTCACCGACCCTGCTGCCGCCACGGCGGCGCGCGCGGATCGGGACATCCGCATGCAGGACCTGGTCCACAGCTCCCTGTCGGTCGCCGACGCCGCGGAGCGCCTCGGTGTCACCGCCGCCCGCATCCGCCAGCGGCTGGCCGACGGCACCCTGTGGGCGTTCGACTCGGGCCAGGGCCGACTGCTGCCGGGCCAGTTCACCGCCGACGGCGCGGTCCCTCACCTCGACAAGGTCCTGCCGCTGCTGGACAAGGATCTGCACCCGCTCACCGTGCAGGCGCTACTCACCCAGCCGCAGCCGTCCCTGACCGTGGACGGCCGGCCGGTGTCGATCGTGGCGTGGCTGACCGGCAGCGAGGGCACCGATGCCGAGATCGAGCAGGCGGCCGACGTGATCGTTGCCGCCACCTGGGAGTCGACGGAGATGGGGGCTGTGACTCTGCTGCCTCAGGCAGACGCGGGTCCTGTGTTTTTCCAGGTAGTGTCGGCCCGTGAAGACGATGACGTATTCGCAGTCGCGGGCGAGGTATGCCGAGACGTTGAACGCCGTCACCGCCGACCGTGAGGAAGTGGTGATTACCCGGGCCGGCCATGAGCCGGTGGTGATGGTGGCTCTTGACGACTATGAGTCGTTGAAGGAGACGGCGTACCTGATCAGGAGCCCGGAGAACGCCCGCCGGCTGTTGGCCTCGATCAATCGGCTCGAGCGCGGCACCGGGACCACCCACGACCTGCTCGAATGACTGTCGCACGCAAGGTGACGAAGCAGGCACCTGTCCGCAGCGTTGAAGAGGCGATCCAGTTCGCCACCGCAGGCGTTCGTCTCGCTGGCGGCACCGTCACCGAAGCAACCAAGGCCGCCTCGCGGCGCGTGGCGAACGGCACCAGCACCGTAGAAGAAGAGCTGGCAGCGTTCCGTCGGGAGCTACTGAGCTAACTCATCTCACCGCCGACGAGCTGATCTCGTCACCCGCCGCCAGAACCCGCACGCTGCCCTCGCTGGCAGGTGCGGGTTCTCCTGTTTTCACCCAGCTCATCGGCGTCGCTGGATTCCTCCTCGCCGCCACCGCGCTCCAAGACCTCGGCTGGGTGTCGCGCTGACCGGCCGGTGACGCCGCGGACCGCCGGACCAGAGAACGACAGGCGCTCAGGCTCGCCCTAGTTACTGCGCCGGTGCTGAATTCTCGATCGCGCCACACGTACCAGAACCGTGCCACCGCACACCGCCGACGAGACGAATACGGAAGCAGCCATGGGCCATGACTGCTGCGCCGCTGAGGTGGCGGTCAGCACCGTTGTTAGTGCGAAGACAGAGGCAACGCGCTGTCGGGGTGCCGCCTGCCATGTTTCGCGGAGCCACGCTCTCACTCGTACCCGCCTCCCCATTTCGTCCGAGTGTGCCACCGAATTGCCCAGGCGCCTCGTCAGATCAACGGTCTTCGGGGCGCGGGACTTCGGTGGGCGGGATCTCGGTGACGCTCCACCCTGTGAAGAATCGACGGGCATTCAAGAAGTAGTACCGCAGGTTCCGTAAGAGCGCCGGTACCTCCCAAAACTGCATGCTCATGCCCGATGGTCTCAGTCCGGGGCATCGCGCGCGGTTGGGTGCGCGCCGACCCGTGGCGCGCGTCCCGCGCCCGTTATGGCGTTCGGTCGTGGTCTCCGAGCCTGCGACGGGACCACGACCGGGTTCCCCGTGGGTGGTGCGAGTGGTCAGACGACAGCAGGGCGTCGGTTCGGTAGAAAAGAGACGGATTCGACACGTGACCCCTTACCGTCTCTACGCATGAACATCACCGCACGTGCTGGGCTGGCAATTGTGGCCGCGGCTGCCCCACTGCTGCTCGTCGGCTGCTCGTCGGGCAGCTCGACCCCGGAACCCTTTGCGAGTGGGACGGAGCGGCTGACATTCGGCGGGACGCAAGCGGGGTCAGGGGACTGTGCCGCCACACAGGTGTACGGCGACGACGCGAGCCTGTTCGGGCGGGAGTGGCTCCTTGCGTACAAGCAGAACCCGTCCACCTCGGTGAGCCTTCTTCGCTGCCACTACGTGCACAACCCGAACGGGGATGGCGATCAGTCGGCACCGGATGCCCATCGCAAGGCTATGACCGGGGACCTCGTTCCGCCGCCGGTCATCATCCCCGGCGGCACTGAAGTCCAGAAGATCCTCCTGTCGCTACCTGATTCGCCCGACCTGGGTCACCGCTGCCCCGGACCGCAGCCAGTGGTGGACTTCGACGAGTTCACCGTGCTCGACCAATCAGGAACGCCGGTGGCGAAGTTCCAGACGAGCGAAGTCGGAAACGGTTGCGGGGTGCTCCGCGTGATCCCGTCCACCTGACGCCGTAGCGCTCTCTCCGGCGCCCGCTCTCGTCGTAGAGCGGGCGCCGGGCACCTTCCGGTGTCGGGCGATCGCCAGGCGTGCGCCGGCCCGTGACCGGGCCGGCGCGCACCCAGCGGTCACCCTCCGTCGTCTGCGCGGCCTTCAGCGCGTCACAGGGAGGCGATCCCCCATGGACCTCCTGTTCTCGGCGGATACTGCCCGTGAGAGGAGATGACCGATGATCGACATCATTCCGGTACCGGAGTGGTATTACGCCATCGTGTACCAGCTCTGGCTGTGGGGCATCCCGCCGCACTAACCCGAAACGACAGCGGGCCAGCGAGACGGGAGTGCTGGCCCGCTGTCGTGTGTTCAGTTTGTTTTCAGGGATCGGTCGCCGAGACCGCCGTCAGAACGGGCACGGGAGAGCGCCACGGCGCGCCGCCGAGCGGCACGCTTCGCCGGTCCGGTCACGGCCGGCGCGCACCCAGCGGCCACCCTCCGTCGTCTGCGCGGCCTTCGGCGCGTCACAGGGAGGCGATCCCCCATGGACCTCCTGTTCTCGGCGGATACTGCCCGTAGGAGGCGATGACGATGCTCGACAACACCCCCACGCCGCTCAGCGGCGTTTTCGTGCCGAAGTGGCTCTATGACGTGCTGTACCAGGCCTGGCTTGTGTGGGAGCCGCTGGTCGGGCCACCGGTAACCCATTGACGCCATGATCGATTTCGTTCGCCGATCGGTCGCCTGCGCGGCCATCGTGGCCGGTTCGGTTCTGGCGCCGACCGCCGCCGCCTCCGCCGCGGTCACCGTTCCGTTCCAGATCGACCCGTACGGCAGCTTCGATTTTCCCGCGGTCCGCTGCGTGGCCGTGGTCGGCGAACAGCCCGGGACGGTGACGATCACCGGTCCGGAGGAACGCAGACGGGAAGGCCGATCTGGGTGCCTACAACTGTCCGAAGTGCTCTGGCTGAACCTGTCGAGCGGAGTCGCCGGCTCCACCCCGATGTCGGGCGGCGTGGACGGATACCCGGAAGCGGTCCTGCCGACCGGGACCGGGCAGGTTGTTGTCGTCGTCGTACACACCGGCAGCTCGTTCGTCACACCGGGCGTCGCAACCGTCTACGTTCCGTAGTCCACTGCCCCATAGGAGGCGATGACCATGGACTTCGCACCCATCTGGTGGACGCTCTGGTTCCTGCCCGAATCGACTCGGATCTGGCTCATGCGGAACGTCCCATGTGAGCTTGGTGGGTACCGACACGCGCTCAGCTGAGCGGTGCCGGGAAATCGATTGCAGTGACTGACACCATGGAAGAGAGACGTCCCCGCCGCACCCCTTGCGGCGGGGACGTGTCATCTCTCCAAGACCCACTTGCCTGCTCCGGTGCAGCAGCGACGGCTCGAATGGAAGGAGTCTGTGGTGGTCGTGTCCCGCAAGGTGGTCCGGCAGAAGATGCTGCAGGTCGCGATCCTGACCAAGATCGACCGCGAGAGCCTGCGGATCGACACCGACCGGGTCCGCGAGAGCCTGCGAGTGATCCGGGCGAACGTCTCCCGCGACCCACTGATGCTCTCCTACCTCGCCTGGTGGGGGCGGATCGTCGACGGCAACGACATCGAGGAACTACGTGCCGTCGTCGCGCGGGACGACGAGACCGGCAACGACATGCGCAACCTGTCCCCGCTGTGGGTCTTGTTCACCGAGGACGAGCGCCTGCAGTTCCTCGAGAAGTTCTGGTCGCAGTGGTCGGCGCGACCATGACAGAGGTCATCGACCACAGAACCCGCACTCTTGCTTCAGGCAGAGTGCGGGTTCTCTTTTTCCGCCATCGCGCCGCAGTGTCGCCACGCCACAGTGTCACCGCACATCAGCCGCTGAACGGCTTCACTGCGGCTGCATAGCGGCGGATATGCAGTGACTGATGAGCCTTTGAGTGGCGGGGCAACATCCACACACAGGCCGCAATAAGTACCCAGCATTACAACGGATAGACGCCAGCCGTACAGTCGCCGCACACTGGCTCCCTTCCGGCTGTTGTGTGGCCTTTGGCGGATCTGCGGTGACACTGCAGCTCTAGTGCGGCGGCTATACGGCGATAGTGCGGACGCTGTACGTATAACCACCGCACCGTATCCGCGAAACATCCACACACTGTGCGGTTGAACGGATGCTGTGCGGTGGCACAGGCACCCGCGAGTATCCACACGGCATCCGCGCAGTGGCGTAATGGCCGCTCCGTCGCACTGACGCCACACGCCGGCCAGACCGCGTCCGCCCAGTGTCTGCACACCGGCTCTGCTGTGGCTGCTGCGTGGCGCTGCAACGGCTGCTCTACCCGCGGCCTGGCTGCAGTCGGGACACCGAGGCGCCACTGTGACGCCGCACAAGTGCCACAACGCTCTGACTTGGGCTTTTGCCGTCACCTGAGGCGGCCGGCGATGCCGGTCGCACCGCCACTGCGTTTCTCTACGGCCTCCCGTAAATGGCGGCGGTGCCGGGCGAACAATTCCTGAAACGGCGATCTCCATGCGTAATTCCCGCATACGTGAATTACGGGAATTCCGGCCATATAAAAGGCCCGTTCTGTACCCATTCCTCAGCCACACTCCCGCCACGAACCGGCGGCCGGCGCTGAATATCGAGCGCCGGAATCTTTTCCGCCTCCGTGATACTCCGGCACCGAGACGAAGCAGCTTCTCCGGCGCACGTGGAGCCAGGTGATCTATGCAGAGATGGGATGACCTGGCGGCACCGACGCTGCGCGCCGGAGCCGGTCGCAGAAGGGCGCTGCGACCTACCCACGTGCGCCGGAGAAGCCGCCCTGTTTCCTCCCGCCGGCAGCCGGATCCTGCGGTCGGGGACGGCGGCCGCCACCGCGGACCTCGTCGCCCCGGACCCCTGCGCCACGATCGCGGCCGCCCCTATCGGGGGCGCGCCTGCGAGCAGACCCTGCGGCCGCCCCCCGGGGCCGCTCACGTGTCCCGGCGCTGTGTCGCCACCGAGGCCCGCCCCCCCGGTCGCTCCGCTGGCCGCCAGGGGCCGCTGCAACCGCGGCTGAGGCCGCGGCTGTGACACCCACCGGCGGGCACCTACGGCGCCCGCCAAATCGTGACGTCACCCGCTCCCGCAGACCCCCTCGCACAGCCCGTCCAGACCGCTCCCGAGTACCGGTGACGAACCGGCTGTGACACCTGCTGCGGACCCCTCGCCCACATAGCGACGGCCGGCGACGAGAGCCGGTGGCGAGCCGGTGTCACAGCCCGCGGCCGCGGGCCTGCGACCCGCTGCCGGGCGCCGGCCGGTGTCACCGGCGCGACCCCGGACCCGTCCCACAGACCACCCTCACGGCAGCCGACTCGTACCGGCGGCACCGAGGACGAGACGACCCTGGGGACCGGCTCGCGCCATCGCGCGGGGCATCCCGCTCCTGCGGCCCGGGATGGTGACGCCTGCGGCGCTGCGAGCCGACACGGCCATCACCGGACCGCTGCGGCTGCGTGTTTTCGTGGGGCCCTCACCGGTGCCTGCTGCCCTTCTAAACGCGCTGACGCGCGGGCACCGGACCCACGAAACCACTCCGCCTCCGCTCAGGTTGTGGCCAGCGGCTGACGCCGCCCGCGAAGCACAACAGAGGACCCGCGGCTGACGCCACGGGAACGGTGACGCCTTGCTGGGCACGGGCCGCTGACGCGACCCGTGTGACCCTGACGCCACCTGGCGGTGCGGTAGCCCCACTCGCTGCGCTCGGAGGCCACCGATCTGCCCCAAACCCGCCTCCGGCGTCTTTGCGACAGCTGCGTCAGTGACTTGCCTCATACGACGCAAGCCGTCCCCGCCTTGAACTGGGGAAACCTCAAAGCGGAGCCATCCTTGCGCCCCCTCGATTCGAGGTTGTCTCACGTCCTTGCGAGGGGGCGCAAGGATGGCCAATCCGACCTGTTTCCCCAGTACGCCAACGACGCAAGCTCTCCTCGCTGACGCTCGGGGCCGCTTGCTATGGCTCGAATCAAAAAGGGCATAAGGAGTCGTGACGCACTTCGGGTTTCGTTCGCTTCGCTCACTACACCCTTCGTTTGCCCGGCAGAGCCGGGACGACCTCCTCGGCTGGCGCCTCGTCGCCCTCGCTGCGCGAGGGTCCTTATCGCCGTCAGGGCTCTCTCGGGCGGCCGCGGGCGGCCTTCTCGTTCACTCCTGTCGGCGACCCCTGCGGGGTGCCCGCTCCGCCGCGGCCGGTGTCCGGTGCGGTGCTCGGCGCTGGCGCGCCTGCGACCCTCCCCAGGGTGGTTGCTCGCTCGCTCCCAACCACTGCTGCCGCGGCGTCGTGCCGGCCTGGTTCGCGCCCCTGGCGCGCGCGTCTGCGACCGGTGGGGCCGGCCTGCCCGGTGGCCGCCCCGCTGCGCTCCGCTGGCACGGCGACGGGGTCACCTCCGGCGACCGGTCTTGTGTCTGGACCGGTGTCTCGGGACAGCTCGCTCGCTGTCTGGTTCGCCGCGACCCGGTCGCTTCCGATGGAGACAGGAGCTGCGGCGCGGTGGCCGCTCCTGCCCGGCGACCCGGTGGGGGCGGTGGGGCCGGGAACCGGCGGGTTCGCGGGCCGCCGCGAGACTGGAGCGCTCGCTCCGCTCGGGCTCGGTCCAGGCTCCTGTGGCGGGGGACGGTGACGGCGTCCGTGGGGCGATCGGCTGCCTCTGTGACGGGGTGCTCCGTCGCGAGTGAATTGGTGACGTCACTGCCCCTGTCGGGCGGTCTGATTCGGCCGCCTGGCGGTGCTCGCCGGCTGGGTGTCGGCCGGGCTGGCGAGGGGGGCCTGTGCGGCCCCGGGATCCGGGTCGGTTTGGGAGCGGTGGACACTCGCGGGGTGAGCACCCGGAGGGTGCTGCGGGCGCGAGCACGTCACCGGGGTGGGCCCGGGTGTGTTCACCCTCGTCGCGGGCCGGCCGTGTCGGATCGGCGGTGACGGCCTGACGAGTCTGTAGTGAGGGCTGCCGGTAGTGCGTCTATGCCAGGTATCCGGGCCTCGATCCGCCGGGCGATACGGCGGCGCTTTCTCCAGGGCCCTACGACCTCACGCGGTGTCGGCGGGATGTGGTGGAGGGAAACTCGATCTCGTTACTTCGGAACAAGTTTCGGGTCCTCTGTGAATATCCTTTGTGTCCCAGTGTTTTCGATTATCGGCCGCCGTTGCTTCGATTCTCTCCGCCGCTCTCATGCTCCGGCAACGGGATTGCCGCCAGGTGCAGGCCGCGGTCTCCGCTTCGGCCCCTCGGTGAATCCCCCACCGGCTATTCGTAATCGAGTTTCCTGGATAGTTACTCGGAAACTCTCACCCCGCGGATCGGGCGCGGGGCACGGCCAGGGCGAGGTGTGGCTCGGATCGGCGAAAACCCTTCCCTGGAAAGAAATTCCGCGCTTCCCTCTGTTGCGTATCGGTTGGGGGTGCTACACCAGAAGGAGGACTACGAGATCTGATTGAGGATCGAGGGAATCCGTCATGGCCGACATGACATGTTCACGCGCAGTGCTGCTTCACCTCGATGCGGCGGCACTGACCGACCGTCAGCAGCTGCTGCTCGAGCGGTCTGCCGGCACCTCTCGCGCGGTCTACAACTGGGGTCTGGCCGCTATCAATGCGTGGAATGGGCAGCGGTATGCATGGTTGCGTGAACGTGCCCGCGCGGTCACCCGTACCGAGGGCGAGGCGCAGACCCTGCTCGGCGATGTGGACTGGCGTAGGGGGTCGCTGCTTCAGGCGCCCCAGGACTTGCGTCGGCGTCCCAACAGGACCTCGCTGGGGCGTCGGTTCACCGAACTCACCTGCGACCCGCACAGCCGGTTCCACTGGTGGCATGCAGAGAACCACGGCGTCTCCCGATTCGTCGTGAGCACGGCGCTCCGCGACCTCGACACCGCGATCGTCCGCTACGGGGACGGTGCCAGGTCTCCAGACCGGCCACCGCGTAAGCCACGCAAGGACGGCCGTCCCTCCGGATGGCCACGGTTCAAGAAGAAGCACCGTTCGAAGGACTCGTTCGCGATCTTCAACCTCAGCGTCACCAGCCGCGGCGAGGATCCGTGGAAGGTGATCGACCAGGGGCACCGGATTCGTATCCCCAACCTTGGTTCGCTGCGGGTACACGAGAACACCCGTCGGCTGCGTCGCTGGATCCAGCGTGGTGCTATCCCCAAATCTGCTCGATTCGTCCGGCGCGCCACCGGATGGACGGTCAGTATCGTCCTCGAGATTCCCGCCGAGCTGATTCCGGCGCCGGTGACCACCCGGCGGCAGCGGGCCGCCGGAGCGGTCGGCGTCGATGTGGGAGTGCATTCGCTGGTCGCGCTGTCGCCCGATGAACTGATCGCCGGCTACCCATTTGCCGCCTTCTGGCGGCGTCTGCGCCGACTTCAACGGCACGCCGCCCGGCAGCGCGGCCCCACCCACGAGCAGGGCCCCTCGGCAGGATGGGTGGAGACCACCCGGAGGATCGCGCGGTTGCAGCATGTCGACGCGGTTCGACGTCGGGGACGTTTGCATGAGGTGACGAAACGGATCGCGACCGGCTTCGAGGCGATTGGAATCGAAGATCTGGCGGTGGCCGGGATGACAGCCGCCCCGCACCCCATACCCGACCCCGACCATCCGGGCAGGTTCCTGCCGAACGGTCGGCGTTCCAAGGCCGGCCTGAACCGGTCGATCCGCCGCGCCGCTTTCGGGGAGATCCGTCGACAACTTCATTACAAGACGTCGTGGTACGGCGCATGCCTGGTCATTGTCGACAGGTTCGAGCCGACTTCGAAGACCTGCTCGGGCTGTGGCGCAGTAAGAGCCACGCTGCGTCTGTCCGAGCGTGTGTATCGCTGCGAGCAGTGCGGCCTGGTCCTCGACCGTGATCTCAACGCTGCCCGCAACATCTGTTCACTCGCCCTCACCCCGTCGCCCGTGGATACGGCCGACGTTAAACGCTGCGACACCCCAACACCAAGCCGGTCACGGCCGGAACGGTGTTGGGGTCCGGCAGACCTGCCGAAAGGCAGGCCAACAGAGGCCAGCAATGGACCTCCCGTCCTCCGTGATACCGGGAGGAACTGATCGGGAATCGGTGCAGTCGAGTGCATCGCACCAGATCAGGGAGCATCTCACCCGCATGTACAGGGACGGCCCCAAGTTCATGGACACCCATCGGCATCGGCACGGCATCGGGCGGCATATCTCGCCCGCGCGTACGGGACGGTTCTGAATCCGGTATTCGACGATGTCGACTTGCAGCGAAGATTAGCGAAACGCGACGCTGGTTCAACTAGCGCGGTTCGACGCGATCCTGGGCTCTACCTGCGATGTCTACGGTCAACTGGCGTCCGATGTCCCGGGACCTACCCGTTAACCCATTAGCGGACATCTCGAGGAGGCATCGACTACCTCCAACCAGCTTATGCCGGCCGCCCGCGCGCCCGCTGTCGACTTGCAGCGAAGATTAGCGAAACGCGACGCTGGCCTAGATGGCCTCGTCCGGGCCTACATGTCCCGTACTTATTGGCGCCCAGCGCGAAGCAGGCGGCGATCCCGAGCACCACAACCGCCTAGATGTACCCGGCCATCAGGTTGGTTGCAGGCATTGCTCCTACGTATGCGCACTTCCGGCTCCGGTTGGGCCCCAGGGCTATGGCTCCTCGACCTACCCGGGGTCATCAGACGTGCACTCGTGCAACTTTGCCGTAGTCCTGGGGTAACCGGCACATCCGGGCAATCAAGGCGGCGATCAAACGCGAAATCACCAAATCTGCTGACCCTTGGTGCACAATATTGAGGAGTGCTCGGCCCTATACTCACCGGATCGCCACCGAAGTTCCACGAAGCTTGGATCAAGCTTAGTGGAAAAAGGGGACAAAGGGGATTTCGCATGGCCAATCAGCGCAGCCAGTTGATACTCAACTATCCCAAACTCGACGAGCGGGTAAATCTTCTCTTCGAAGATATGAGTTCTTCACGGGCGCTTCGGGAGTCTTTTCTGCGCGACCCCACTGGAGTTGTTTGGGCTTCAGTATTCGGCGGTGATCCCGCGACTGTCCGTACAAAGCTGTCAAATGCAAATAAGCTGCTCTACTGTTTTCTCGCCGATCCCGGGATGCGACAATGGGCCGACGAGTACAGTGCGCAACTTGCTCAGCAATTTCAGCATCTCCACGACATCCGAAATCCAATTGAACGAAAACGTGAATTCCTATTGCAAGTGGACCGCAGTCAGGTAGCACGGGATTTCGCGGCCGCGTTAGTGCGGGTGGGAGGCCCTGAGTTGCAGACAGCAGTCGTGGACAATGAGGGAAGCATTGATCCGGTTGGTCCCCTCGCCGCCGTAGCGGGACCGGTGGTGGCCGCAGTGCCGGTCCTTGTAGTTGCCTACGTTGGCCTATTCATCGCCGTCGAAACCGAGTTCGCGGTGCACCAGCACAACGCCATCTGGGGGCCTGAACCCGGGCCGCCCCCGCCACCGGAACCGGGGCCTGAACCCGGGCCGCCCCCGCCACCGGAACCGGGGCCTGAACCCGGGCCGCCCCCGCCACCGGAACCGGGGCCTGAACCCGGGCCGCCCCCGCCACCGGAACCGGGGCCTGAACCCGGGCCGCCCCCGCCACCGGAACCGGGGCCTGAACCCGGGCCGCCCCCGCCACCGGAACCGGGGCCTGAACCCGGGCCGCCCCCGCCACCGGAACCGGGGCCTGAACCCGGGCCGCCCCCACCACCGGAAGAAGGTCTCCGAGTCGAGGAGATTGAGCACTGGCTCGGACTGACGCGAACCAACCTCAAGCAGGTGGCGGGTGTGCTCGATGCCGCAATGACGCGTTCGGCGGAGCATCTTAAGCAGGAGGGCGTTCTCAGCGGAGGCGGTGACGAGGTGCAAACCGCGCTCAACCAACTCTCGATGAAAGGTCGTCTTTAGCCATGGTCCTCACACCGGAATCCCAGCCGAAGGTGCTGTCTATTATGCCGACCTTTCGGTGCACTGCTGCCTGCCAGAATTGCGGCACCTTCAGTAGCCCGGGGCCTGGGCACTCTTCGCTAGAGGGGCATACCGTTACACGATTGATAGCGCAAGCAGCGGATGCTGGATACAGGGGCG
Organism: Prescottella soli; assembly: GCF_040024445.1. Lineage (NCBI taxonomy): Bacteria > Bacillati > Actinomycetota > Actinomycetes > Mycobacteriales > Nocardiaceae > Rhodococcus > Rhodococcus (subgen. Prescottella) soli. Next base: position 2,676,220 of record NZ_CP157276.1, on the reverse strand, counting down.
TGGTGTTCACTGGGGGCGAAGCGACACTTGCGCTCGATATCGTATTGTCAGGCGTGGCCCAGGCCAACTCGTTGGGTATGGGAACACGACTTGTGACGAATGGATGGTGGGCGGAGACCGAGGCCGGCGCCTACGACATTTTGGGGCGCCTGCGTTCGGCGGGTCTTGACGAGCTCAACCTCAGTACCGGTGACCAGCACGCGCGCTTCGTTCCTGTTTCTTCCGTAATCCGCGCGGCGGTAACATCTTTGGAGCTTGGATTCCGATCGCTATGCGTTATGATTGAGGTAATCGAGGGCTCCGTAATTCACAAAGATGACATTCTGGAGGACGGTGAATTTCGGATGGCTCTGGACAAAAACCCAGCGGCAAATGTGCAAGTGATCGAGAGCCCTTGGATGCCCGTACGCCCCGACCGCCGAAATTTCTATCCTGACGGATATCTGCTAAATCGCAACAACGTTGCGCTCAAGACCGGCTGTTCGAGTTGTTTGACGACGACCACCGTGCAGGCAGACGGAAGAATAGCCGCCTGCTGCGGTATCGGCATGCGTGCGGTCCCAGAACTACAGGTTGGGCGAGTGGAGTCGACATCATTGCGTGAGGCCGACCTGACAGCCGCTGATGACTTCCTCAAGCGTTGGATCCGACTGGAAGGCCCAGAGAAAATTCTGGCGTGGGCGGCCAACATCGATCCGGAGATCGAGTGGGAGAACATGTACGCACACAAGTGTCAGGCGTGTCTACGTTTATACAAGGACGATCGGGTCCGAGCAGTGATCCAGGAGCACCACCAGGAAAAGATCCCCGACGTACTGCTTGGCGAGTTTCTACTCACCCGATTCGAGCCGCCTGCTGCCAACGCCGAATTTCTCGAAGAGATTCCAATTGGCGAGACGGCACCATAGAAATGCGCGGAGATCAGTATAGCGATCTACGTTTGGTCTCCGACTCTCGCCACCGCCATACCACGGGGTCGCCTTCAACGGCGAAGTTATGAAATGATAGCGAGAGACTTGTCGAAAGCGACTCCACCGTGTGCCACCAGCCCACCGGAAGAAGCAGAAAGTCTCCCGGGCTGACTGTCGCGTCAAGAATGGAGACATCAGTGAATCTCGGGAATTTTGCTAGATCGGGCGAGTCAATGTCGACCGCACTGTAGCAAGACCGATCGTTGTAGACGTTACCGATCTCAAAAGGCGGTATCAGTCTAATTCGCTTAGACCCGAATACCTGAGCGAAGAATATGTTCGTTGAATCGTGATGCAGGGGTGTTTTCGTGCCGGCCGGCCCCAGCCACAGCCCGGGAGCGTTGCGTTCATCGGAGCGCAGGAATCCTTGAGGTGAAATGAAATCATCTAGTAGGTCAACGAATTCGGGCTGGTCTAATATTCTATTCTTCGAAACCAGGTAAAGATCGTTGCCCGAATTGCTGGACGTCGCGGTAATGAAGTCGCCCAGCGACATCTTCGTGCGGTGGCGATCAAAATGTTCCTCGAAATGCGGATCAGTGTCCCGGCGGGACGTGACCTCGACGGCAACGTTCCCGAAACTCTCCTTCAGCCATTCCGGCGTCCACTTGCCGAGGGCTGACCATTCATCCATCAGCCCTCGGACAATCACAGGACGATTGCCGTAGTAATAGCGGTCAAAGAACTCCACCGGATCAGGCCGACACATGACCGGCACAGCGTGCGCAGCTGCAGATTGCCGTAGCTGCTGCGCTAACGCGTCCATCAACAAAACCAGCTTATCGCGACTCCTTGCGAGATCAACAGCAGCTCCGAAGGCTGGGTTTGCAGCCAACTCAGCAATTTCCGACCTGCCGGAATGTTCCTCGTAACCGGCCTTCGAGAGACTGCGGCAAACGGCGTTCTCGCTATAGCCCTCCGCAAGCAATTTCGCGACCCATCGGCGAATATTCCAGGGAAGGCGCCTTTCGGAAGAAGAGTCCACCATGCGTATCGCCTTATTTCGACAGGAATGAGAGGAGTGTTATGGTTGCCCGTTGGGCAAATCGAATCAGGACTCGAGTAGAGTCCATTCGATTAAATTCCTGCAACGATCCCAACCGGCCACACCCATATCCCAGTGGTTGGAAGAAGGTTTTGCCCTAGCGCCTCGGCCTCAGTCTCAAAGGGAGGAACGCAATGAAGCCCATCCTGATCAGGAGATGAGACCCCCGATCCTCCCTCGCTGTGGGGTTTGCTCCTCCCGCCTCCTGAAGAATGTTTCAGCGATTCGGAAGGTTCATCAGGATCGTGTTTTGACATGCTGCCCCGCCTCAATCGTCCGGTTTGGCGCCGCCAATGTCAGTCTGTAGTGTGGTCGTACCATACCTCCGTGCGATGCTATCCCATTTTCCTCCCTGCGACCTCAATTTCGCGGATTGGGCGTGCTGGCCCGAGCCATCTGTTGGAGCTCGCGGTGATCGCGGCGTCCTTCCCCCACTGGCTGAACTGAATCAAGTGTCGTGGAAGTTCTTGAAAGTCGCAGGACGATCGGACAAGTAAGTCCTGTAGGTCCCAGATCTAGATGGCGTTTCCGGACCAATATGTCCCGCACTTGTCATAATTCCAGCCTATATGTCCATTCGGTCGAGTTTCGGCAACAGACGTAGGGCACTGAGTGCCACCCCAGCCTAGAACTCCAGCCGTATTCACGTACCAGGCTAGACCCGCGCCGCTTTCCCGGACCGCGGGTCCGTCGACTACGGAACGTAGACCGCTGCGACGCCCGGTGTGATGAGCGTGCTGCCAGCGATTACGACGGCGGGACAACCTTCCCGGTCCCGCTCGGCAGGATCGCTGCCGGGTATCCGTACATTCCGGTCGACATCTGGGCTGGAGCCGTATGCGCCGGTCGACAGGTTCAGCCAGTGCACTTCGGACGGAAGTAGGCATCTCCACCGGCGTTCCTTTCCGCTGGCGATCATCACCGTCCCAGTCTGTTCACCGACCACGGCCACGCAGCGGACCGAGGGAAGTCGAAGCTGCCGTTCGGGTTTCCAAACGGCGCCGGGTCGATCTGGAACGGAACGGTGACCGCTGCGGAGGCGACGGCAACCGGCGCCAGAACCGAACCGGCCACTGAGGCCGCGCAGGCGACTATCGGCAAAGGAAATCGAGCATGGCGACTCGTGCTAGGGCCGTGGAAATGGACATCGTCGCCCGGAATTTCGGGGACAAGTGTCGTGGAAGATCTTGGAAGTCTCAGGTCGATTGGACAAGTAGATCCGGAACCTACATCGACGGGACCCCAGACCGGCGTCGTCCTAAGTCCGGTTCGAGGTAGCCTCCCATCTATGGCCGCGTCACGGCAGTCGGACTTGGATATTGCCAGGAGGTTGATCCTCGACTCGTTCGTCGTGGTCGACTCGACGGAGCTCGCCCGGATTCTGGCACCGACCGCTGCCTCGATCTCCAGTGTCGCCCAGAAGCGCCGCGCGGCGGGCGATCTGATCGGCCTGCCCGTCGACACCCGCCCGAACTACCTGTACCCGGTCTTCCAGTTCGACACCTGCCGGCACAAGATCCACGACGTCGTCCGGCACGCCAACCGGCGCCTCTACGTCGACACAGACCCCTACGGCGCCGCGAGCTGGTGGCTGACCGCGGCCGACATGCTCGACGGGAACAGCCCGCTCGAGGACCTCGAAGCGGGGCAGCTCACCGAGATCGCGGTCGACAACGTGATCGACCACGCCCGGCAGGGGATGTGAGCTTGCGGACGTACCGTGTTGGACAGCCTTTCATAGGGAAACTGTTCCGCAGAAGCTGACCGGGTGTAGATCGTCGACGGCAACGACATGTGGTCCGCGTCGACCGCGCCGGGGCGGCGAGCAGGGCTGTGCGCCGACGGAATTCGGTCGATACGGGAGCGGGCGACCTCGTCAGTCTTGTTCGCTGCCGGGACGTCTGTCGGCCCACTGTTCTCCGGTCGGCCCGAGAGACCGGGCGACGTCGTTGAGGTCTATCACCGCCTGCTCGATGTCCGCGTGGTGAAGCCGGTGATCGAGTTCGGCGTAAAACGAGTCCTCGGAATCGAGAGCACGACGGTCGTATTCATGAAGCCGAAGGAGGTCATCGATGGGGATCAAGGCGGCTACCGGCTGATCGTTCGCACCGATGACCATCGGTTCTGGCAGACCTTCAGCGAAGCGGGCGATCATCCCCAGAACCAAACCGGGAGCCTGCTCCAAGGGAATGAGGTTGAAGGATCTGTCGGCGTTCTCGACGGACGGGTCGTGATTGTTGGTGTCGGGCATGGTGTGTTCTTTCGGCGTTGTCACAGCTTGGCGTATCGCGACGGACAGGCCGCCAGATGGTACGGCGCGGATGACCAGTGACCCGTCACCCAGCGCTCGCAGCTAATCGCCATTATCTGCTCGTGGGGTTGGCGTCGCACGCAGTGCCGGCGCTCGCTGATCCGGTTGTCGGGGGTGATGCGCAACCAGATCATGCTGAGGTCATCGAGATGGGGGGCCTCCTCCTGCCTGGTCGACGGTCGATAGCCGCACGTCGGGCACGCCAACCGGTCGCCGGCGGGGCGCGGACCCCCCGGCAACCTCCGGTATCGGAGTCGGACTTTGGGTCACAGCCTCGGCTGTCGGCGCGGGCGCAGCGACGGTGACTGGCTCGGGTGGCCGCGGAGGCAGGTGCCGGTACACGGTGGAACGGGTCAGGCCGGTCTTGGTGACGATCTCCGCGGCGGTGGCGCCGGCATCTCGGAGCTGGACGGCGTGAGCGATCTGGGATTCGGTCACCACCGACGGGCGGCCGGTGCGTCGGCCTTTCGCGGTCGCCACGGCACGGGCGTGAGCGGCGCGTTCGAGGGTGTAGGTGCGTTCCATCTGCGCGAACAACGCGAGCAGCACGACCGCGAGCTGCGCCATCGGGTCGTCCGGGTTGCTTGAGTCGATCCTGATCGGGTCGGCGAGGTTGCGGACCCCGACGCCGCGTTCACGCAGATCGTGGATCAGGTTGAGGGTGTCGCGGACGTTGCGTCCGAGGCGGTCGAGAGTGTGCACGACTATGACGTCGCCATCACGGGCGTAGTCGAGCAGTGCGGTCAGGCCGGGGCGGTCGGTGGTGGCTCCGGACTTGCAGTCGACGTAGATGCGGTCTTCGGCGATGCCGGCCGCGGTGAGGGCGTCGATCTGCCGCTCGAGGTCTTGTTTGGTCGTCGACACTCGCGCGTATCCCAGCTCCATGCCGCTGGGAGTATCGAAAGTTGTTCCCGTAGAAGAGTTTCGACACGAAGTTTCGGAAACAACTTATGGGACGTTGCGAGCTGGGGCTGTTCGGCCCGCCGTCGCCCAGTTGGCGACCGTCTCACTACCAAGGAAATGAGACGGTCCCTTGAGACTCTTGGATACTCATAGTGCGTGGCCCACGTTGTCGTGTTCTATCGCTTCGGCCAAAGATGCACGTATCTTTGATCTGCGGCTGGGATTGTCTTGACAACTTTCGACGATGAGCTCGCGGGCCTCCAGTAGCGACCGCTCGGATTCGCTGCCATCGAAACTCCTGCGAGTGAGTGCGTCGAGGAACTGCGGGTCAGTTCGATCGGCGTCAGCCAGCCCCGCTTCGACAAGCTTTGACAGAATAGCTGCGGTTATCGACACATCGTTAGTCCCGACTGCGGGGGCCGAGTGGGCAAACCGCGCCGAGTATTTCTCAAGAGTGCTGGCCGCACGAGTTGCTATCTCGTCGGAATCTGTCGCCGCAAGGCCAACCAGGAATGTTCGCGTCGATCCTGCGTTTTGGTCAGCCAGGAGGGCATCTAGTTCGCGCCACATCGTTTGCTTCAAAGCGGCGGAACGCTCCATGAATGGAACCAGGGCATCCGCGAGTCGCGTGATGTGACTCCCGATTGGGCCCGTCACGAGCCGGAGAGCGTTGACTACCAGTTCCTCTTCAAATCTCGGCGTGTTGGCAGCGAACCCGTCTTCAAGGGCATCGATTGCCAGCACTGCGCCCGGCATTACGAGACGGTTCACCGAGTTACTGTGGTCTGCAGCCACCAACCGGGACAGAACCGCGTCTCGAAGAGTGCGCCTCTCAGCGAAGATGTAACCAGCTGCAAGCAGCCAGGTGTGGCGCCAGTGGGCCGACGGTACGAGCAGCTGGAGTTTGTCGGCGGCATCTTCGCCCGCCATCAGACACCGAGCAGCAAAGAACTCGGCGAGGCTGCGGACTTCGAACGCAACGCCGTCCATCCTCGGGACCAAGAGCACCAATCGCTGTTGGGCGAGATGCAATATCTGCTGTATCAATTCGTCTCGGTCCGACGCGCGGTGCCCCTCAGACTCGAGGATTTCGCGGGCTATAGCCTCGAGCTCTTCCACCGGCAGAATGGATTCGGCTTCGCCGGCGCGCTCGGCACGGGCATGGATGGCAAGTCCGCACCGTTCGTGGAGTTGATCGAACTGAGGGCGGTAGGTCTCCAGAACATCACCAAGTCCCGCAGGTTTATTGCACTCGCGCGCGTAGATGACGTCGTAGTAGCTCTTGAAGAGCGAGTAGCGGCTTGCAGGAGCTTGACGTCGCTGCTCGAGCAGAAGGGCCAAGATCGTAACCTGCAACGGCGACGTCATCAATCGGGCAGTCTCGGTACGTCGTGAGGCCGCCTCCAGGCGGTCAAGCGTCTGTTCTTGCCGGTCAGGATCGTCCGCAAATCTAGTTCCTAACAGACGCGAGGCGTAATGTAGCGCATCGCTCGAAGCCAGAGGGGCGAGATGCAATTCTTGATAGTCAATGTCGGGGTCGCGTTCGAACCCGATCGGCCGCGACGTGCATACGGTGAAAACGTCCGCCTTCAGGGCGGCCATCTCGTTCAAGAAGTCCGCGATCAGAGTAGACACTTCGCGACGGTTGTCGGCGGATGCGACTTCGTCCATGCCATCGAGCACCAGGAGTAGAGGCCAGGCCGTCAGTAGCCGCTTTGCCTCCGCAACATTGATTGGGTCTGAGCCGCGGTGGTTGATCAGGTCAAGAACGTGTTGCAGTAAGGTCAGGCCCTTGGCGCGGCTCACTGCATCCGCGAAGGTGCTTAGTACGACCCGAACTGGTAATCGATGCAAAGTCGGGCTGGGCAGGCCAGCGACATCGAGCGCATCGCGGATCTGCCCCGCTCGCTCCGCTATCTGCTGTGTGACTCTGCCGGACGCCGCCTCCTGCACTAGCGCTACTCGATACATCTGACACAGCAGCCGTGACAACGTCGACTTGCCAGACCCAGGGCCCCCTAAGATCACCATTCGGTCTCGCACAGCGGGTTTGAGTGCGGGGGAAAGGATTTGATCGCTTCGATCGACGACGAGCCTCAACGCCGGTGACGGCGTCGCGTGCCGAGAATCAAGGGAAGACGGAAGGTCCACAGCAACTTCCGCCAGCGACATTGGTGAGTTGGTGCTGTCACCGGACTCGCCGAGTTCGACCTTGGCGTCGCTAGCGAGCGTACGGGTGACGTGACCGATCCATGCGTGAGCAAGCCGTTCGTCGGATTCGGTGACCTGCTCATAAAGCCGCGATAGCACATCGCCCGGAAGCACCAGATCCGCGTAGCTGCGGCGTACCTCTCCGTTGTTCTCCAACAGGCGGGCCAGATACTCGGCGTGCCAGACGGCGTAGTCCCGGAAGTCGGGCATTCCGATCTTGAGGACTCTCCCGTCTGGTGGTGGGAGCTTCTCGGTCAAGTCGCGATAGTGCGCAAACAGTCGTTCGAGGCGGTCCAACCCGCCTGAATATGCGACTGACGTGAGCGGGACGTTGGTTACAAGGACCAGGTAGTCAGGCTTCTTCAGATAACGCTTCTTCTTCCGGTCTATCCATGCATTAAGTTCAGCGGTTACCTGTTCGAAAAACCATGATTGATCCGCCGCTGTGGTAGTCAGCCGATCTCGGTACTTCGCTTGGATGACGCCGTAGCCGTTCCACTTTCCCTTACCCTCCATGTTGACCTCGCCGTGGAAGGTCGCCTCGCGGCCGCCGTCTGGGCCAGTGCCGAAGATGTCGACTCCGTGACCTAGATGGCCGAGTGCGAGTGCCTGTACAAGGTGCTCGAAGCGATTGCTGCCGAGCCGAGTGAGGTCGTAGGTCACGTCGTCGAGGCTATGTCACAGCGGCGGGGTCGTTGATCGAGGAACCGGTTTCTGGGATGAAACAGTGGACACCAGGTTTAGGCTTGTGATGCTGGCTTAATCAATCGCGGGTCGCCTGGATCGCCGCAATAGCGGCAGGACTGGGCCTCGCGGACGCCGGCAGCACCGCCCCGCTCGGCAGGTGCCGCGGCAGCATCGCCGCGGCACCGCGCCCAGCTCTATGTCCAGCCCCCAGCCCAGCAACTCGCGATCTGGTAAACCTGGCGACTCCGACGCCTGCCGCGCCGCCGCGAGTGAAAATCGCGGTCTATCAGCTGTAAGTGGCGGTCGAGGGCTGAACGCGGTAGGTGCGGATACCTTTGGGGTCGTCGATGTCAACGGTGAATCCGCCGTGCTGTGTGGGGAGCACAGTTCCGACTGTGTTGGTGAGGATGAGGTCGAAGGCTTGTGCGATCCGGCGGATGCTGTCACCGGCGGCATCCGTGGTTTTCGCTGTGAGGCCGTCGCTGACCTTGTGGCGGCGGCCGTAGCCTCCTACTGCGCGACCGGTGTGCTTCTTTTCCGCGTCGTGGATGTCTTGGGCGTTGCCTGAGTGGGCGTCGACTCCGGTCACGTACTCGTGTTCTTTGCGCCATCGGTGGAAGTTCTCTGCCCGGATATGCGCTGCTGCAACCCATTCTGGCGAGATAACCAGTTCGTGGAGTGCGTCGAGCGGGGCTGCGTGGAGTGAGTGATCGAGGGCTTTCTTGAGGCGTTTAACCGTCTCTGCGTTGAGAGAGAGCCATGCGTCACTGTCGTCAGTGGCGAACGGGAGGTATGTGGGACCGAGTTTCTGGCGGCTGGTGAGCTGGGCGAGGTTGGCTTGGGCGTCGGGAGAGGTTCGGGCCACACGGACGACGAAGTTGGCCAGCCGATGCCCGACGCCAACTGCGGCGTCGATGGCGCTGTCGGCGAGATATCGTTGGGCGAGTGCCATGCCCGCGGGTTCTGTCTTGGCCTGGATGGCCCGCTGGTGCCAGACGGCCTCGATGTAAGCGGCAGCGCTGAGCATGAGTGATTCGGCTATTGAACCTGCGAGTGCGCAGGTTTCGCGCCACTGGCTGCGTTTGAGCTCAACGGAGAAGTTGGGTTCGAAGTCTGCCCGGCTGTACTTCCATGCGCGGATGCAGACGCGATGTACCTCGTCGATGCCGAGGCTGGAGAGGTCTGGCCGGGTGCCGATATCGCCTTCGTGTGCGCCGATGTGCATCAGACGGGACCATGCTGCTACACCGCGTGCGTCGTCAGCATCGTCATAGTCGACGGTCATACTATTCCTCCGTCTAACTTGGTCGAACTCATTGCGACCCCAACGAGAGCGGCGGCGGGAGTCGGCGAGTGGGCCAGAGCCGTGCGCCGATGCGCATGGCCCCGGTCACTCAGTTGTGATCGTTTGCGATCGTCACCAGGATCTACGGGTACCGCTCAGTCGAATCGCTGAACCGGTTCTGGACGTCATTTGAGCCGGCCGCGCGGCTCTCTACGAGGGGACCATTCGCTCCAGCGTCTTGGCGATATCCGCGGTCAGCAGGTACAGGTCGAGGCTCGCGTCATCCGCTGGGTCCAGTGGCTCGAATCCGAACCGTTGCCACCAGGCGTAGGCGTCGACGTTGAGGGCGTTGACGATCACGGCTCGGCACGCTGCCGTGGCGTTGAGCTCGAGTGCGGTGGTGAGGATGTGCAGGACGAGCTGTGTCGCGAGGCCCATTCCCTCGAAACGCTCGTCGGTGGCCAGCCGCCCGACAAGCAGTGCTGGTACCTGGCGGGGGGTGCCCTTGGCGAGGGCCGGTGGACAATCGCTCTTGTCGACCGAGGTCATCGACAGGGTCGCGTACGCGACAACGCGGTACTCGTGATCGGCGATCACCCAGGTTGCAGCGGTGTTCCCGCGTCGGTTCTGCCCCGAGTACTTGCGAAGCCACTCATTCAGCGACTCGGTCTTGCTGGCGAACTCCGTGCGGTGATGCTTGTCGGCGAGCAAGCAGGGACGGTAGAACTCCACGTCAGTCGAGCCACGTGAACTTCATGGGCCGGGCGAGCGCCTGGGCCAGCTTGTCGTTCACCCTGGCAGGCCGGGTAAGCGCTTCCTCGAACGCAGCTGCAGCGTTCGGTGAGAGACGAATGACGTCCCGTTCGGCGAGCACGTCATCGGCCTTGTTCTGTGCGGCCTGGAGCACGAATGCGGACAGGCTCAAGTGCACTTCGCTGGCCGCCTCCTCGAGACGGCGCTTCGCAGTCGCGTCGACGCGAACCTGCAACCGATCATCACGCACTACTGTCATGTACTCACAATGGCAGTACAGCCCTCGTGGGTCAATGGGTAACTGCTCACACCCCGATAGTGCCGCCCAACCAGCAGGTTCGAAGCTGCACCGCCAATCGCCCCGAAGGCTCGCCGATCGTGTCTCTGAACGATGTCGGTGGTGCCCGCTAGCGTGATGTGGACCCGCGCTCCACCGTGGAGGAAGCATGTTCGATCACGAAATCGACTACCCGACTGCTATCGCCAGCTACGACGATGATGGTGTCGCGGCGGCGATCGAATGGTCAGTCAGACACATGGAGGACGGCGACACACTGTCGGTGTGGACCTCACTCAAGTCGAACCTCCGGAACTGCGCTGAACTGGAAAGACTCGTGCAACGCCACCGCAACGTCGAGCACATCACCGGTCGCGGCGGCGGTGTGCCGACGGGCACTGGCCCCGTCCTTATGGCTTGGGCGGACATGGACGACGTTGGCGAACTGGTGCGCTACAGCCGCGGCATCCGTGCGCTCTGCGTGATCACCTGGAACGAGGACCGGATCCGCCCGTGGGTCGCTGCGAAGAAACCCGAGATTCTCGGCGACGGCTCCGCGTGGGAGAGCCTCGGCCCGGATCTCGACCCGGTCGTGGTCGAGGCGCTCAAGGGCCTGACACGCACGGTGAACCACAACAACACGATCTCGGCGGGCTTCGAGAAGGACCAGGTCGTGGGCGTTCTTCTTGCTCTACGCGACGGTCGGGTGCCGATGGACGCCGATGCGATGCAGGGATGGGCGCTCGCCCACGGATGGCCGGGCAAGAACCCTGAACGGCTCGCGCAGTACGTCCACGACATCAACACGGGAAAGCGCCCGCGCACTCGTAGCGTGATTCGAACCGGATACATTGACGCTCTGCGCGAGCAAGCCGAGTCAGGGAACGACGACAGGAAGAGCTGAACTCGCGAGGTAGCGCGGGACTGGCCAGCAGACTGGACGCGGAAGCACCACGACCATGCCACTGATAGATGCCACGCAGGGCATCAAGCAGAACACCTGACATACGAGGCGGTTACCGGCCGGCGCGGCGTCGCGCTGGGGTGCCCGAGCCCGGAAGCCGGGGACCTGTCGGTACATCAGTCGGGTGTCCGACCAGCCGACGGGGACAGTTCACAAGCAACCCTTCGTACTGGATCGGGCAGTCCTTTCTGGGCTTGGGGTGTCGCGGTCGTAGGGTGCTGCCTGTGGACAGCACCGAGATCACGGTCGCGACCTGGAACACCGAATGGGCACCCACCGCCGGCCGACGGGGCCGCACGTTCGTGAGCGGCTGGCCCGACGCGGCCGCGGATATCCTCGTGGTGATGGAGGGCAGCCACGGGCTCCTGCCGGACGGCGGATACGTCGTCGTCGCCGGCAATGACTGGGGCTACGACGACAAGCCGCACCATCGCAAGGTGCTGCTCTGGTCCCGTTGGCCGCTCACCGACGTCGACCTGCTCACCACGGGCGGCGGAGCCGGGAGGGTCGTGACGGCGCTGACCGCCTCACCCGCCGATCCGGATCCTCGCCGTCTGCATCCCGTGGGCCCGCGCGCACGTGAGCACCGGGCGTGACGCCTCGGCGTGGTCCGAGCATCTCGACTGTCTTGAGCAGCTCGACGTGCTCGCCGCGCGCTTCGACCCGTCGACACCGACGGTGGTCGCCGGGGATTTCAACCAGCGCATCCCTAGCGCGTGCAGGGATTCGCACTTGTTGAGCTGGCGGGCGATCTTGCGCCGATGGTCCGGATCAGACAGATACCGGGCGGCGTAGGCGGTGCGCCGCATCGCCCCTTACTCCTTGAGCGCCGCCGCTTCCGCCGACAGCCCGTCAACGTAAAGAAGTCGGGGAGCTTCGCCGTGCTTAGGCTTCGCAACTCCGTGCGGAATCGGCAGGACACATAGGAAAGCCCCAGGTCAGCCAAAGGCCGAATACTGGGGCTCCCAAACCTGAGCCGAAGCGACGTGGCAGGCCAGCGGTCATCTACGGCTTACGATGCAGCGATTGTATCGGCGAAGGAGGATTCTTGGCAACCAGCGGCGACGCCTGGGTCGAACAGTGGCTCAGCAGCGACAGATTCGCACTCTACGTGCGCAAATCCGGTGGCGACCGCAAACGCGCGCTTGAGCTCTACGAATGGAACGCCAAACTCAGCGCCGCATTCCTCCACGACCTCAACCACCTCGAAATCGCCTTACGCAACGCCTACGACCAGCAACTCGCCGCCGCAACTCTTCCCAACGACACACACTGGACCAACAAGGACACAGCCCGACACCTCTTTCCCAAACACTTGCGCGCCAATCACAACGGGAAACAGGTCGACGTGAACCGAACCCCACGCGACTCGATCGGGAAAGCGCGAAGCGCAGCCGGCTCCCCGACCTCAGGGAAGATCGTCGCCGAGCTGATGTTCGGATTCTGGACCTACATGACATCGGACCTGCACGAAAAGACCCTCTGGGTGCCGCACCTCCACAAGGCATTCCCCCAGCACACAGACCGCCGCAAGCTCCATAACACCCTCACTGACCTCCGGAAATTTCGGAACCGAGTCGCCCACCACGAACCGATTCTCATTGCCCCAGAAGCGCGCCGCCGCCAGCTGGTCAGCGTCATGCGTCAGGTTCGTCCAGAAGCGCTGACCCATTTCAACACCCATAGCGAGGTCGCCGCGATCATCGCCAAACGCCCCTGACCCACGACCATGACGAATGTCGTAATCGGTGCTATCGGCCCGTCTGCAGACTTGGTGGTTCGCCCAAGTGCTTCGGCCAGGGTCGCAGTCCCTCTCGGACTTGCTGGTACTTGATCGGCTGGTCCGGCGTCAGGTTCACTAGGCGTGTCTTCCGTACCCACGATTCCGGAACCCAGCTACCGGCAGCGTTCCGCCGCGCGATCACCGCCGGGGCAGGGGAGTACCGGCCTGAATATGTCAATCCCATTCAGGTCCAGCAGGGCGGCTTGATCCGGACCCACCCTGATGCACGGATCAGGCAGATTGCTGAGCTCGGGTATGAGCGAGTCGGCAGGAGTCCGTGCCGGTTTCGATGATGTTGCCGCCGCGGTGGTCGAGGCAATCCGCTTGCTTGACCCTGAGATAGCGGGCAAGAGCGCGGACAGGGTTCCTGAGAAGCGCACAAAAGTTCGCCGCCGGCTCAGGGTGATGATCGATACCGAGATCGACCTCGCCAGCCCAGAGAACGTCTGTGGCTGGATTCTCCGCCGAGGGAGACCCTCGCGTGCAGATGATGACCGGCCTTCATACCGGACGCGGTCGAATTGCGGATCAGCCGCGGGCACGTTGACCGATGGCCGCTTGGTTGACGATATGGGCGATTCGACCTGCCCGTGTTGCGTCTCGAGCGGCACTGACGATCCACCACAGCATCTGTTTGCGGGCGCTGGGCGGAAAACTGTCCCAGTTGCTTCGAGCTTGCGGGTCCCGGTCCAGCGCCGCCTGCAAGTCAAGTGATTCCTCGAGGTCTTCGACTTGGTCGAGAATCGTCCACCAACCAGTGGATTTCGCGGCAGCAATGGCACGGCGACCAGCAGCGGTCATGAGGCCACGCGCCTCCATATCGGCTGCGCGTTCGCGGTTGAGTCGGGTCCAGGAACTCTTGCGTCTACGCGGCGTGAACAGCTGCAAATTGCGCTCTTCGTCGAGGATGGTGTTGGTGGAGTCGATCCAACCAAAGCAGATGGCTTCCTCGACGGCCTGAGGGTAGGGGCAGCGTGGTCGGCTGGTGGTGTTGCGCCAGGAGCACAACCACACACCTCGGGCTGACGTGTGATTGTCCGTCAACCAAGTTCGCCACTGTTCCCGAGTCTCGGCGTGGATGATCGGGTAGTCGAACTTCCACGTTGGGGGGTGGACGGAAGCCGGTGGCGATGATTTCGAATTGGTCACTTACTCTCCCAGCTCAGAGGGAAACGGATACGTGTCTCGATAGACGAGGGGCCGGCGCAGGGAACAAGTCCGCGAACTTGTCCCCGCGGCAACCTGGACATGAATGGTCTTGTCGCGCAATCCTCTTCTGACTGTCATGGTGGCGAGACCCTGAGGTGAAGGGCGAGCCGACTGACGGTGTCGGCGAGCTCGGTTGGTTCGATGACGACCACTGGGGCGGTGAGCGCAATGCGCGCAACCGTCATGGTGAGCCTGCCGAGATCTTCGCTGCGGATCTGGACAAGGCAGCGGTCCGCTGCCACCTCGATTGGTGTGTGGTCAATCCATCTGAGCACACCCTCGAGGTCGGCGAACGTGGCTTCGATGGCGAGTTTTGCATCGTGGTGACGGGGTGGCGAGCCGACTGATCTCGCGACGAAGCCTGCCGCGTCACCGCCCGGGATCTCGCGTGGCGTGAAATGACTGCCTGCCAGCCAGGACTCCGAGAGCCGGTCCAGTCGAAATGTTCGCCAGTCGGCACGATGGTGGTCCCATGCTACGAGATACCAACGACGTCCCGCCGTGACAAGGCGGTGCGGCTCGACGAGCCGTCTGCTGCTCTCGCCATCACCTCGCCGGTAGTCGAAACGCACGTGCTCGTGGTCGCGACATGCCGCAGCGAGCACACTGAGTGCTTCGGGGTCGACGATGTCGTCGTCGGCCCGCCGCATGGAACTGACGCTCGAATGCAGTGCCGACACACGTCGGCGTAGCCGATGGGGCAGGAGTGTTTCGATCTTCGTCAGCGCGCGCAGCGACGTTTCTTCGATGCCGCCGATGGCGGCCTCGGCGGCGTAGCGCAGTCCGACGGCTACCGCCACGGACTCGTCATCGTCGAGGATCAGGGGCGGCACGTGCGCCCCCGCTGCAAGTCGGTAGCCCCCGTATTTTCCGGACGTGGAATCGACCGGATAGCCAAGGTCGCGTAGGCGATCGATGTCGCGGCGCACCGTTCGCTGCGTGACATCGAGTCGTGCGGCAAGTTCGGCACAGTGCCAGAAACGATGGGTCTGAAGGAGCGAGAGCAGTTGCAGTGCTCGGCCTGTGGGATCGTTCCGCATTTCTTCAGATTGCCAGCGATCTAGGACTTCATGTGTCCACGATGCTCCCTATCGTCGGAGCAACCGGTCGATCCAGACACGAGATCGGTACTCAACCCAAAGGAGCATCCGTGAATCCATTCGACTTCCCCAGGCCCGTCCTTATCCCAGTCAACGGCGTGGAACTCGAAGTCTTTGAAGCAGGGCGACACAATGCCGGGAAACCCATCGTGCTGTGTCACGGATGGCCAGAGCACGCCTATTCTTGGCGATACCAGGTGCCCGCCCTTGTCGCGGCGGGCTACCACGTCATCGTCCCGAACCAGCGCGGCTACGGCAACTCATCACGTCCGACCGAAGTGACGGACTATGACATTGAACATTTGTCGGGTGATCTCATCGCACTTCTCGATCACTACGGCTACGAAGATGCCACCTTTGTCGGTCACGATTGGGGCGCCTTTGTCGTGTGGGGCCTGACCCTGTTGCACCCGGACCGGGTAAACAAAGTGATCAACCTGAGCCTGCCCTACCAGGATCGCGGAGAGCAGCCCTGGATTGAGTTCATGGAAGCCGTGCTTGGCAGTGACTTCTACTTCGTCCACTTCAATCGACAGCCGGGCGTCGCGGACGCCGTGTTCGAAGACAACACCTTCCGGTTCCTCCGCAACCTGTACCGGAAGAACGAACCCCTCAGGGAGCCTCAGCCGGGTATGGCGCTGATCGATCTCGCCAGAGCAGAGACGCCACTCGGTGAGCCTCTGATGAGCGATAGCGAATTGGCCGTTTTCGTCTCCGCCTTCGAATCGACAGGATTCACGGGCAGTGTGAACTGGTACAGGAACCTTGACCGCAACTGGCGTTTGCTGGCGGAGGTGGACCCGATCATCCAACAGCCCGCACTCATGATCTACGGCGACCGTGACGCGATCGCGAGGGCTGAGAACCTGACAGAGTTCGTGCCCAATGTGGAAGTAGTCAATCTCGACTGCGGTCATTGGATCCAGCAAGAAAGACCCGATGAGACCAACCAAGCGATCTTGAACTGGCTGGAAAGGCAGGATGCCACATAGTTTCAAGGCTAGGTGCGGTCTCGAATCAAGCTGTCATAAACAACCAGCCCTTGTTCCGGCCGATCGAGTCGAGTTCGCCGATCGAGTCGGATTCGTAGCGGGGCGGGTTATTCGAAACCATGAAGTGCTTGACCGACTGCCACAGCCCGTACGTCGCCATGCGCGGAATCGTACGTTCCGCGCCGGAGAGTTCGTGCCGTCCTGCCGTCACTGCCGTGAGGGCGTCAGAGTATGTGACTCGCCCGCTACTGAAGCGGGTGTGGATGCTCAGCAGCCCTGAGGGGTGATCTCCCAGATTTGGCAGGGTGCTGGCCTTCCCAGGATGGGGGGAGGCATTGGGCGCCCGTCTCCGCGCCGATCTGTGCGGCTACCAGCCGAGCGTGAACCAGTCGACTTCGCCGAGCGCTGCCTCGACGCGCGCAGCTTCCCGGGCGGGGTCGGAAAGAGTATTCCGAGGTGACGTCAGGAGGCTCCGATGTGACACACACCTGACACACCGTGGGGGAGTCATGAGTAGGTGCGGGTCGGTCAATCTCAGGGAAGCTTCCTGACCGGGAGAAATTCTGCCTGGATTTTGTGTTTTTGCCAGCTCACTTCTTGAAAGCGAGCGTGGCGTTAAACCCACCGGGGGTTCAAATCCCTCCGCTTCCGCCAGGGCCCCTCACCTGTTGCTACAGGTGAGGGGCTTTCTCGTTCGAGGGCGGGCCTCACAGTTGTCGTTTGTGCGACTGCCGGTCGCAACGGCTTCTGATTCGAGCCCCGGTGGACCAAGCGTATGGCGGATGCAACTCGATAGCACGACGCGCGAGGCGGCACGTCGGATGCACACCGGACGATCGCCCGCGACCACCTCAGAGGCGAGATATGCACAGGTCAGTCAGAATGGATTGGATGGGCGATCATTGCGGTGACTGTCCCCCCATAGAGGCACGGGCACCCTCCCTCGTGAGCGCCCCTGCGCGTCGAGTAGACGGCCCGCACGTTTGTAGTGGCGCACTGTGGCCTGTCGTGAAGTCACGGTGCAGTTCGGTGCACGTCGAGCTAGCTCCAACTCCAGTTCTTTGACTTCGCCGAAATCGTGCACCCACAAGGTCGCCAGGATATTCGCCGCCCCGAGAATCTGGGCACTGACCCGGCAATTGGGCAGGCTGGCCAGATAGCCGCCGATCGTATCCACCTCCGACGCGGGGGCTGAGAGCAGCAGAGTTATTTCGCGTTGCCCTGCAACGACTTCCGTCGCTGTGTCGCAGCGCAATGTCAGATAGCCCGAGTTGAGGAGTCGCTCGACCCGACGCTTTGCCGTCTGGGCGGCTACACCACAGGTGGCGCCGAGTTGCGCCCACGGAGCCCTGCCATCTACCGAGAGTTCCTCGATGAGCCTGGTGTCCACAGCGTCAGGCACTGGGCGCGGGTGGGCAAGTCCGGCCGATGCGTCCAGTCGGCGCATCTGCGCTGGTTCCAAAGTCCCGCTGCGCCATTCGACCGCGGTGCGGAAGTACTCCGTGGTGAAAACCACTTCCCTGCGGGCCAACCCTGGGAGGTTGGCGAAAGACTCGGTCAGGATCTTCAGCATTGCTGCATAGGAGGACACATAGCAATCAACCAGTACATCGTAAGGTCCGGACACCAGGGAAACCGTCGCAAAGGCCGGGTTCTGGCATAGGTGGTCCAGGAGCTCCTCCTGCTGGTCTGGCTTCGAGGAGAGGTAGAGGAACGCCGACCAACCAGCGTCGTGGTAGCGAGGCCCAGGAAAGGGAGTCACCCACGCGATCCCGGCTTCGGTCATCGCGTCCCAGTGTCTCGCCAGAGTAGGCGCGGAGACATCCAGCACACCGGAAAGCTTCCCCCAATCTACTCGGGGGAAGATCTGTAGAGCATGGATGATTTTGAGATCCAGTTCCGAAACCATGACCGTTTCCTTCACAACACAGGGGAAATGTTGAGATTTTGAGAGATTTTTCTCCAGAAGTCTCCGGATCCCTACTTTGGTGGTCTAACACACATCGGCCGCCACCACGTGGCGCGACTCACTCCACTCGACCAAGGACTCCTCCTATGAGAAGAAAAACCTCGGACAGCGCACCTGTGGTCCAACGGACCATCACCGGGATGATCGTGGTCATGTCGCTGATCGAAGCTCTCAGCGGCGTCACCCAGGGATACCTGAACCCGATCCTGCCAGCGCTGGGCCCGGTCCTGGACATCGATGCGCCCACTATCAGCGGAATCTTCCTGATCTCCATGGTCAGCTTCGCCGTCCTGACGCCGATCATCTCGCGTCTGGGCGACAGGTTCGGCTACCGTCTGGTGCTGCGCATTTCGACTGTCGTTGTCGTAGCGGGCGTGCTGCTCATGGCCCTGGTACCGACTCTGCTCACGATCAGTATCGGCGTCGTCATGCTGACCTGCGTCGTCGGATTCATGCCGATGATGATGGGCATCCTCCGCGTGACCAGTCCGTCGGACACACGGCGCGGTGTCAGCGCCATGATCGGCACGCTGATGATCATGCTCGGCTTGGGCGGGCTGCTCGCCGGCGTTGCCGGCGCGAATGACCCGCTCAAGGGTTTCTGGATCGGAGTTCCCTTCGCGCTGCTGGCCTTGGTCATGACATTCTTCCTGCCCGACGCGGGTGTTCCCAATCGAACACCGGTCGCGGTGCTGCCGATGATCTGCTGCTCGCTGGGCTTGGTCGGCCTGCTGACCGCGCTGTCCATGGGCCCTGATTGGGGTTGGCTGGATGCGAAGACATTGCTCGTCGGGATGCTGGGTCTAGCACTGTTGGCCTGTTGGACTCGGATCGATTCGCGGGCGGAGAAGCAGTTCATCAACCTGCGGTTGCTGGCCATACCGCGCGTCCGCCAGATCTCTGTGTCTACGTTCCTCTTCGCCTTCAGTGCCAGCTACTTCGGCATCAACGGGATTTTCCTGCATTCCGATCCCGCTGTCACCGGGTATGGCTTCGGGCTCAGCCCGCTGGCCATGTCGGCAATACTGGCGTTGGCCTCAGTTCTCTCTCTGGCCTCCGCACTGGTGACCACACGCGCGATGGCCCGGTTCGGTGAGAGCAAGACGCTCATGCTGGCCGGTCTCGTCCTCGCTGCGGGTTTTGCGACGATGGCGCTTGGCCACCAGTCCATGACCGGGTACTGCATCGGCTTTGCCCTGGTCTGCGCGGGAATCGGTACAGTCCAAGCGGCAACCCGGGCGCTCTCCGTCGAAGGCGTCCCGCTGGAGGAAACGGCCAGTGCCGCAGGTCTGAACGAACTGGCGCTTTCGGTCGGCATCGCCGTAGGAGCCGCCCTCAGCAAGATGCTCGCCTCCACCTTCGCCAGCGGCGGGTACATCTCGATGACCGGGATCATGAGCATTTGGGCCGTGATGGCCGCGTCCGCCGTGGCGGCCGCACTGCTTTCCCGCAGCTACACCTCCGTGACCAATTCCCAACTCGCATCAGAGGTAAAGGCATGAACGCACCCGAAACGCCGCGCGACACCGGGCAACTCGCCCACGTCGGTCCCGATCTTCCCGGCCGCATCGCCGCTGCCGTCGATCGCGACGCCGGGGCGGTCATCGAACTCAGTCACGCACTGCACGCCGATCCGGAACTCAGCGGGCAGGAGTACCGCTCCGCCCAGCGCGTCCGCGCGCTCCTGATCGACCGGGGTTTCGACTTCCCAGTGAAACAGCCCGAGGCACCAACTGCTTTCTGCGCCAACGCCGGTGACGGCGCTCTCACCGTAGCTCTATGTGTCGAGTACGACGCCCTGCCTGATATCGGGCACGCTTGCGGCCACAACGTCAACGGCGCGGCAGCCGTCGCTGCGGCTCTGGCTCTGGCAGATGTCGCCAGTGAGCTGGGAATCACGGTTCGCGTACTGGGCACCCCGGCTGAGGAGACGACCGGCGGCAAGGTCGACCTGATCCGAGAGGGGTTCTTCGACGACGTCTCCGTCGCCCTTATGGCCCACGCTGCGGCATACGACTCCATTGGGTCCACGTCACTGGCATTGTCGACTTGGAACGTCGAATACGCGGGGGTATCCGCGCATGCGGCCGTGGCACCACATGACGGCGTCAACGCTCTCGACGGACTGGTGGTGGCGCAAATAGCCATTGGCATGGCGCGGCAACAGCTGCCGCCCGGCGCAATCGTCTCGCTGATAGTGCTCGAGGGCGGGAACGCCGCCAACATTATTCCGGCGAGCGCTCGCGCCCGGTTGGAGATGCGAGCCCCGACCTCCGCGATGCTGACCGTCATCCAGGACAAGATCCGCAATTGTCTCGCTGCAGGCGCGTTGGCAAGCGGGGCGGAACTCACGGTCACACCGATCGGCAACGATTTCGCCGACCTTCGCCAGGATGACTACCTATCGAACGCGTACAGGCAGGCGATGCTGGACCGCGGACGGGACGTCGTGCCGGAGTCATCGCCCGTCGGATCAACCGACATGGGAAATGTCTCTCATGTGGCAGCGGCAATCCACCCGAGCCTGGGCTACGAGCTGCACGGAGCTACACCACACACCAGCGGCTTCGCCAGCCACGGCGCCTCTCCCTCCGCCGACACAGCCATTCTCGACGGCGCCTACGGGCTGGCCATGGCAGCTGCGTCCGCCGCCCTGAATCCGTCCGAACGAAGCCGGTTGATCGGCAAGTAGTTCCCGGCTGCCTTCCTCATCCGCGCCGCATGGCGTCCCTGCTCTGCGTCGCCCAACCCCGCGGCGAACCCGAGGCTGGCGCGAGAGCTGGCGAAAGATCTGTACCCGGCATTCCAATTCGACACCCAGCGACACAAGATCCACGACGTCGTCCGCCACGCGAACCGCCGCCTCTACGTCGACAGGGACGCCTACGGCGCCGCGAGTTGGTGGCTGACCCCGGTCGAGGTCCTCGACGGAACAGTCCACTCGAGGACCTCGAAGCAGGAGACCTCACCGTGATCGCCGTCGACAACGTGATCGACCATGCCCGGCAAGGCATGTGAGCTGGTGCCGCAGTGCAACGGAGCCCGGTAGATCGTCATGGCAGCAGCCGGGTAACAGTGCGGACCGTTAGCCGGACGGCCGGGAGACGGCGGGACTACAGTCGGCCGGACTCGTCCTTCGACCGCGAGGTGGGGATCGCGATGAACCTGATCAAAAAGGTGGCAGCATCGGCGCTGGTCGCCGGAGCGGTATTCGTCGGAGCTGGGACCGCGCACGCGGACCCGCCACCGACCACCCAGCAGCCACTGACCAAACAGCAGGCACTCGACAACATGTTGAACGAGTTGGGCATCGCCTGGGAGCAAGGCGGCGCCGAGGGGGCCGCGACGGGCTCCGCCATAGGCCTCGGCATCGGCTGCATATCGATGTTCCCCGGCAGCCTCGCCGGCTGCATCATCGGCGGCCCGACCGGCGCCGTAATCGGAGGCCTTATCGGCATCGGCAACGGCAACCCGAAGGCCCAGCAGGCTATCGAAACGTACCTGAACACTCCCTAGGCCGAAACGTCCCTCACCTGTTGCTGCAGGTGAGGGGCCTTCTCGTTCGAGGGCGGGGCCTCACAGGTGTCGTGTGTGCGGCTTCCGGCCGCAGCAGCTCCTGATCCGAGCCCCGGCGGACCACCAGCGGGATACGGCTTCGTGGCGTCGGTCGTGCGGAGCGGTTCGCGGGACGCCTGACCGTGCGACGCCCGGGTACTGACAACCGTTCGTCGCGCTGTTTAGACTCCCGACATGTGGGGTGGGGAGGAAACCCTCGGGAACTGGGAGGAATTGGGCATGGGGGCAGCATCTTTCGTCAAAGACAAGGAGTCGGTGCGGAAGTTCCTCACCGTCGCGGCCACGATCGTGGTGCCGTATGCACTCTGGCCGCTGGTCATGGTCTGGGCAGTTCTGCACTTCAGTGCGCTCGGGGTGAAACGTCTCATCGCGTGAACCTGATGTGCGGCAATCATATTCGATGATTGTGAACGCGCGGCCGGCGTGAGCCGATAGGTCGGGACGGGTGCGCATGGCAGCATTGTCATGATCAAGTAGCACCGCAGGAAGGCACTCATGCGTCACAGAGCCGCGCGCATGCTCGGCATCGGCCTCACGGCCGCCGCGCTCGTTCTCACCCCGGCCGTCGGGGTGCCATCGGCCGCCGCGGCGCCGGAAACGGGTCCGCTGGGTCTCACGTCGATGGGCGTGGTCCCCGCGTCCGAGTCGGCGATCCAGCAGCAGTTCGGCGCTCCCGGTCCCCATCCCGTCGCGCAGGCCCGTACCCCGCAGGACTGCGCGGGTCTGACGGACCTGTACGTCCGCGTCGTCCAGCTCGGTTTCGACGTGCAGGACGAGATGAAGTGCTTCGGCACCTTCCCCGACGCCGGTCTGCGCAGCCCCGTCGGGGTGGAGTTCTACTATCCCGACGACATCGCAGGACTCGGCGTGCTGCCGCTCGTGCTGTGGACGCCCGGCATCCTGGTCGAACCAGGCATCTACGACTCCACCGCTCGACACCTGGCGAGCCACGGCTACGTCGTCGCGGTCAACTACTCGCTCGTCAACTGGTTCGGCCTCACCCACGAGATGGGCGCGCAGGCGGCCGCGGCCGCGAATGCCGACGCGACCAGCCCGCTGCACGGCCACATCGACCTGACGCGGACGGTGGTCGCGGGCCATTCCGCCGGCGGCGGCTCCGCGCTGATCTCCGGTGGTCGCCTGCAGGGAGTCGGTGCGCAGTTCGCCCCGGAGTTCCGTGTGGTCGGCGCGCTCGCGATCGAACCCGGTCCCGCGACCCTCGGTATCGGGGTGCCGCCGTCAACGGTGCCGACCTTGATCGTCACCGGCAGTGCGGATTTCATCGTTCACCCGGCAGGCTGGCCGACGCTCGTCCAGTACCCGCAGGTGCAGGCCCCCGCGTGGTTGACGACGGTCCGCGGCGCGAGCCACGGCAAGCCCATGGACGGCCCCGCCAACTCGGTGTTCCCGGCCCTCGAGGTCGCCTTCCTCGACTACGTGACGAAGGGTTCGGCCGAGGCGGCGAAGGTCTTCGTCGGCGCCGACTACGCGCTCGCCACCGACGGTGCGCTCATGAACACCCAACGCAACGACCGGGCCGACGCGCTGGGGTAGGCCCGGTCAGCGTGCGCGGTGACATCATGCGCGCCTCAGATCGGGGTCAGCCCCCACCGCGCGGCGGTCGCCGCCGCGGCGGTCCTGTTGGGCGCGTCGATCTTGCGCAGGATGCGCTCCAGGTGTGTCGCGACGGTGGCGGGGCCGATCCGTAGGCGCGCTGCAATCGCGCTGTTGGAGGCACCGGTCGGCAGCAGTGCGAGCACCTCCGCCTCGCGCGCGGTCAACTCCATCGGCGGATCGTCCGGGCGGATCGCCACCAGGGTGCCGCCGGACCGGGCCGGATCCATCCAGACCCGCAGCACCGAGCCCGCGCCGACGAAGACGAAATCCGCGTACTGGTCCGCTGCGGCGACCTCGTGGGCGAGCCGACCTCCCGGCGTGCCCGCTCCGAACAAATCGACCGGTGCGTCGGCGGTCATCGCGCGAACCGAACCGTCGGCGGCGACGACCAGCGCCGCGTCGGAGGGGCCCACCCGAGGGGTGGAAGGCACCCGCCGCGCCAGCGGATCCAGCGCCTCGGCCAGCACGTTGCTGAGCAAGGTGACGGTGACGACCGACAACTCGTCGAATCGGTGCTCGCCTGTGGTGCTCATGTTGAGCATTCCGATGTAGCGACCGTCGCGTGCGTGCAGACACTGGCTGAGCCCGTCGCTGTACTTGTGGAAGAAGATCGACTCGAAGACGGGCCCGGTTCGCATCGGTTCAGGAACGTCGAAGAGCCGCATGGGAAGTCGCTGTTGCCGCAGCTGCGCGAACAACGGATGCAGCGGCATGCACTTGTTCACCACGTCGATCAAGTCCGCGCGGTAGCCCAGGCTGGCGCTCGTGCGGTGTGTGCCCGCGACGGGATCCCACCACGACAGTGCCGCGTTCTGGTACGGCACCGCGTCGGCGAGTTCGAACAGGATTCGGGCGACGGAGATGTCGGTCGAGCCGGCCTCGGCTGAGACAGATTCGACGGCGCTCCGCAGCCGCAGGGCTGCCTGCAATCGGTCTGACGCGACATCCATGACGAGAGTATGCCCTACGTCACACGTCGGCCCCGGGCCGTGGTCTCGTGACGGCGCGCGGGATTGTCACGGCGGCTCGAACCTTCCGCATCCGTAGATCGACGGATGCCGTGGCGTTCCGCCGAACCTACGTTCACAGCGCCAGCGATGAACGAACCACGGAGGATGCCATGGAAATCGCCGACTACGCCTCACGGGACGCGACTGAACTCGCCGCGCTGATCGCCGCCGGCGACGTCGCCGCCGCGGAAGTGCAGGCGGCCGCCGCCGCCGCGATCGACCAGGTGGATCCGCAGCTGGGGGCGGTCGCCGGGGAGCGCTTCGAGCAGCCACTCGACCACGACGCGTCCGGGCCCTTCCGCGGCGTGCCGTTCGCGATCAAGGATCTGATCACCCATGCCGCCGGCGTGCCGCAGCGCAACGGCAGCCGCCTGTTCGGTGCCGGGATCGAGCATTCGTACGACAACGCGCTGATGACCCGCTTCCGCCGCGCCGGCCTCGCGACGATGGCCGTCACCACCTCTCCCGAGCTCGGGTTCAACGCGACCACCGAGGCACTCGCCTACGGTCGGCCCACGCGGAATCCGTGGGACCCCACCCGCAGCCCGGGCGGTTCGAGTGGCGGCTCCGCCGCGCTCGTCGCGGCCGGCGCCCTACCGTTCGCTCACGCCAACGACGGCGGCGGCTCGATCCGCATTCCCTCCGCGGCGTGTGGCCTCGTCGGGTTGAAGCCGAGCCGTGGCCGCATCACCGCCGGCCCCGATTACGGCGACCCGCTCCTGGGGCTGGGCATCGAATTCGCGGTCACCCGGACCGTGCGAGACTGCGCGGCGCTGTTCGACGCGGTGCACGGGTCGGAACCGGGCGACAAGTACCTCTTCCCCGCGGAGGACGCGTCGTTCAGCGAGCTGATCACCCGGGGTTCACGCCCGCTGCGGATCGCCTTCAGCACCGTCCCGTACGACGCGAGTCGCGCGGTCGATCCGGAATGTGTTCGGGCCGTGGTCGATACGGCGGCTCGGCTGGCCGAGATGGGCCACCACGTGGAGGAGGCGGCGCCGCACATCGACGCGGAGGCCTTCGACAAGGCCAGCCTCGACGCCTGGTGCAGCTTCCTCGGCGACACCGTGGCAACGACCGCCGAGATGGGAGGATTCACTCCCGGCCGGGAGCACCTCGAAGCGACGACGCTGGTGTGCGCCGAGTATGGCGCCACCCTCACCGCCCGCGACATCTTCGCCGCCGAGCACCAGTTCAACGTCGCCCGACGCGAGGTCGCCCGCTTCCTCACCGGCTACGACGTGTTCCTGACACCGACCTCCGCGCGGCCGAATCTTCCTCTCGGGCACCTGAACTCCGACGACGACTCGCTCGACGCCGCCGGTTGGTACAACCGGATCTTCGAGTACGGACCCTTCACCGGCCTCTTCAACGCGACCGGTAATCCCGGGATCTCACTCCCTCTCGCCGAATCGAGCCTGGGCTGGCCGATCGGCCTGCAATTCGTCGGCCGATACGGCGACGAGGCCACGCTGCTGGCCCTCGCCGCCGACCTGGAGCGGGCGATGCCGTGGTCGGCCCGGCGGCCGGGCATCTACGCACACTGACCTGGTCTGCTACTCGGCGGCCGGCCGGTAGGTGCACACGAGCACGCCGGTGCCCGTGGTGACCGACGAGACCAGTTCCATCGGTCGCTGGGCACCGTCATCCGGGAAGATCGTCTTGCCGCCGCCGAGTAGCACCGGCTCGATCATCAGCAGGAGTTCGTCGACCAGGCCCTCGCGCAACAGGGCACGCACCAGCGTCGTGCTGCCCATCACCGACAGGTCCCCTCCCTCGGTGTCCCGCAGCTTCCGGATCTCCGCGACGGCGTCGCGGCCGGCGATGCGCGTGGTGTTCGACCACGTCAGCTGATCGTCGGTGAGGGTGTCGGTGACCACGTACTTGCGGATGTTGTTCATGTGGTCGGCGAACGGGTCACCGGCGCGTTCGGGCCACGCGGCCGCCATCGTCTGCCACGTGCGTCGACCGAACAGCAGCGCCTCCGTCTTCTCTGCGGCGGCGCCGATCGCGCCGCCCATCACCTCCACGTCGAAGTACGGATGGGACCAGCCGCCGTGGGCGAAGCCGCCGTCGGTGTCCTCTTCGGGGCCGCCGGGGGCCTGCACGACGCCGTCCAGGCTCATGAACTCACTGACCACGATGCGCACGGGCTTCTCCTTCGTCTCGACGAACTTCTCGGTGATGCAGACCGCCGAACCCTCCGAAACTCATCGGTGTCGACGAGGACGCCCGGCGTTCGTTCCAGTGTCCCTCCCAAACCGCGTGTCGTTCACCTCGACGCGCTGCAATGGCGGACGGGCATTTCGCCCCTTCATCACGGATCGTCGGGCACGTTCCTGCCCGTGAAAGGACACCCTCATGGCCACCGTCACCTTCGACGGCATCACCCGCCGCTACCCGGGAGCCGACCGGCCCGCCGTCGACACACTCGACCTCGACATTGCGGACGGCGAATTCCTCGTTCTCGTAGGGCCTTCCGGCTGCGGCAAGACGACATCGCTGCGCATGCTCGCCGGACTCGAGGACGTCGACGACGGGCGCCTGCTGATCGGCGACCGCGATGTCACCGATGTGGACGCCAAGGACCGGGACATCGCGATGGTGTTCCAGAACTACGCGCTGTACCCGCACATGTCGGTCGCGGAGAACATGGGCTTCGCGCTGAAGATCGCCAAGACACCCAAGGACGAGATCAAGCGCCGCGTGCAGGAGGCGGCGAAGATGCTCGACCTCGAGCCGTACCTGGACCGCAAGCCGAAGGCGCTGTCCGGTGGCCAGCGGCAGCGCGTGGCGATGGGGCGGGCGATCGTGCGGCAGCCGCAGGTGTTTCTGATGGACGAGCCGCTGTCGAACCTCGACGCGAAGCTGCGCGTGCAGACCCGCAACCAGATCGCCCGGCTCACCCGGCGACTCGGTGTCACCACGCTCTACGTCACGCACGACCAGGTGGAGGCGATGACGATGGGCGACCGGGTCGCGGTGCTCGAGGGTGGCGTCCTGCAGCAGGTGGACACCCCACGAAACCTGTACCTGCGCCCGGCAAACCGCTTCGTAGCCGGGTTCATCGGTTCGCCCGCAATGAGTTTGATCGACCTCCCTGTCGTCGATGGCGGTGCCCGCCTCGCCGATGTCACCGTCCCGATCGCCCGGGACGTCGTCGACGCGGTGGACGGAGGAGCCGTCACGGTCGGCGTGCGGCCCGAGGCTCTGCGGCTGTGCGGTGCCGGCGAAGGCGTCGAGATGCGGGTGGACGTGGTGGAGGAACTCGGTGCGGACGCGTACCTGTACGGCCACGTAGCCGTCGACGGTGCCCGCCACGCCCTGACCGTCCGGACCGAGGGACACCGGTCGGTGCCGATCGGCACCTGTGTCCGGGTGAGTTTCGACCCGGACACCCTGCACGTCTTCGACCACGCCACCGGGCTGCGGCTGAGCGCCTGACCCGGCGGCGGGGCCGGCCTGAGCGCCCATTCCTGGTCGGGTGCGGCGGAAAACCGCATTTCACGGCGGGTAGTGGGCGCTCAGGCCGGCACGCGCTAGCGTCCGCGCACCAGCTCGTGCAGGTGTGCGGCCGTCCGCCCCTCCAGCGTGGGCCACAGCGTGTGACCCGGATTGTCGGGTAGCGCAACGATGTTCGGCACACCGAGCGCGACGACACCGGACGCGCGGGCCGAGGCCAGACCGGGCAGCGAATCCTCGATCGCGACCACACGGTCGTGCACGAGCGAATCCCGTGTCTCACGGAGTTTCTCGACCGCAAGCAGATACGGCTCCGGGTGCGGCTTGCCGCGGCTGACCATGTCGCCGGTCACCAGGAACTCGAACGTCCCCTCGGGCAGCCGCCGCGCGATCTCGGTGGCCAGTGGGCGCTCGCTCATCGTCACCATCGCGCAGGGGATTCCGGCGTTGCGGAGGTCGGCGAGAAGCTCGCGGGCCCCCGGTCGCCACGGGACCTCGGCACGCACCTGGGCGATCACCGACTCGAGCAGCGTGTCGATGATCTCCCGGATCCCCAGGTCCACCCCGGCGCCCCGGATCACCGCCGCTGAGTCCGGCAGCGCGTTCCCGACCAGCGCGGCGGCCTGCTCGTGATTCCACGGCACCCCGTGCGCCGCGAGCAGGTCGGTTTCGGCTCGGAACCAGTACGGTTCGGTGTCCACGAGTGTGCCGTCCATGTCCCACAGCACCGCCTGCACGGCGGTATCGAGCTCGATCACTACTTCTCCTCGTCCGATGAATGCGGTTGGTGGACGGTCTCGTCCGGGTCGACCACCGTGACGGCCACGCCTCGGGACCGTAGCGTGTCGAGCAGCTCGGCAGGTGCGGCGGTATCGGTGATCAGGTCGTCGATCGCGGACCAGTCCGACACCAGGTGCAGCGACGTCCCGCCCAGCTTGCTCGAGTCCATCAGCAGCACCCGTCGGCGGGCCGAGCGGATCATCTCGGTCTTGACCGCGACGATCGACTCCTCCTGGTGGTAGGTGCCGGCGATGTCGGCACTCGACGTCGAGAAGAACACCGTGTCCACTCTCATGCCGCGGATTGCGGACGCGGCGGCGACCCCGAGGAAGGATTCGTGACCGATGTCGTACGTGCCGCCGATCGCCGTGAGCGCGATGCGTCCGTCGGTGGCGATACGGGACATCGCCGGCAGGTAGTTCGTCACGATGTGCAGGCCCTCGACCTTCAGCAGATGGTCCAACGCAGTCGCCGCGGTCGTCGAATCGTCCAGCAGCACAGACTGTCCGGGCTCCACCAGGCGGTACGCCGCCGCGGCGATGGCGCGCTTCTGTGGAACCGCCACCAGCCGCCGTAGTGTTGCGGCGATCTCGTAGGTACTCGTGCGCTGGACGCTCACTCCGCCGCGGAACTTCCGCACGATGCCGCGACGTTGGAGTTCGTCGAGGTCCCGGTGCGCGGTCATGAGTGAAACTCCGAACCGGCCGGCGAGGCTCTGCGCCGACGCATCCCCTTCCGCAAGAAGGTATTCGAGGATCGCATCCAGCCGCTCCTGGCGGGAGTCGCTGATAGATCGCTGCACCATGAACCGTCCTCACTCCTGCTGTCGGGGACCACCCGTATATATATCAACGTGAGTGTGATTAACGGGTAGTGAACTCGGCACGAAGCTTTGCCCGACTGTCGTCGAACCAGGAGCGATCTTCGCTCGACTCGCAGGTCGGTGCGTGATCGAAACATGCTGGAAGAAAGCTATTTCGGACGCTTCCGTTCGGCCGTAGAGCGACCGAATCGGGTGCGGGAGGTGCTTTTGACCGTCCCATCATCGAGTGCGAACATCACCCCTGGCCGAGCTCGTTGATAACACCCGAGTGATATCCAGGAAAGGTCCGTGGCCGTGTCCCTGACAGTCCAGCGCCCCGCGCCGACGATGACATCGCCGTCCGGGCCTCGCCCCGAGCGGGATCCCGCGCCGTCCGCGCGTCGGCGCGGCGGCCGCGCCCGTCGGCGCCGGCGCGAGTACCTGCTCTTCGCATTGTTCGCGCTCCCGAATCTGGCGCTCATTGCAGTGTTCGCCTACTGGCCCGTGATCGGCAACGCCTACCTCAGCCTCACGAGGTGGGACATGATTGCCCCGCAACCGACGTTCGTCGGCCTCGACAACTACGCGACGCTGTTCACCGATCCGTCGTTCCTGCGGGTGCTGCGGATCACCGCGGTGTGGGTCGTCGCGGTGGTCGGCATCAGCCTGGTCGGCGGGCTCGCATTGGCCTTGCTGTTCGCTGCGAAAGTACCCGGCCGCAGGGCTGTCTCGGCGTTGGCGTTCTCCCCGCACATCCTTTCCGGTGCGGCCGTCGCTGCGGTGTGGCTGTTCCTGTTCGACCCGAACTACGGACTGTCGCGGGTGGTGTTCTCCGCGCTGGGAATGGACTCCCCGCACTGGACGACGTCGAGCCGGTGGGCCCTGCCCGCGTTGATCATCGTCGCGGTGTGGAAGGGAGTCGGCTTCGTTGCGATCGTGTATCTCGCTGCGCTGCAGTCGCTTCCCGGTGACGTTCTCGAGGCTGCACGGCTGGACGGGGCGGGGAGGTGGAAGACGTTCCGACACATCGTCTTCCCGCTGCTCTCGCCGACCACGTTCTTCCTGGCGGTCACCCAGGTCATCGGTGCGTTCCAGTCGTTCGACCTGATCGCGATGATGACGAGCGGTGGACCCGCCGAGGCCACGACGACGCTCAGCTGGTTCGTCTACTCGCAGGGATTCATGCAGTTCAAGGCCGGCACCGCCGCGGCCGGCGCCATGATCATGTTCGTGCTGCTGCTGATCGTCACGGCGGTCCAGATGCGGTACGTCGAGAAGAAGGTGCACTACTGATGGCCGCCTCGACCACCGCCGTACGGCGCAATGACACCGTCACCAAGCGTCGGATCCGTAAACTCCCGGCGCTGCTGGTGCTGATCGTCGTCGGCCTGCTGTTCCTGGTCCCGTTCTACTGGATGCTCAGTTCCGCGTTCAAACCCGAGGACGAGATCTACCGGTGGCCGCTGCAGTGGATTCCGTCCGAACTAGTGCTCGACCACTTCCGGCGGGCGTGGGAAACCGTTCCGTTCGGGCAGTTCTTTCTCAACTCGGTGATCGTCACCGCGGTCGGTGCGACCCTCAAGGTGGTCCTCGCGGTGTTCAGCGCCTACGCATTCGCGTTCCTGCGTTTCCCGTTCAAACGCGTGATCTTCCTGGCGGTGCTCGGTGCGCTCATGGTGCCCGGGCACGTCACACTGCTCATCAACTACATCACCATCGGTAATCTCGGGCTGATCAACACGTACGCCGGCATCTTCCTGCCGGGGCTGGCGAGTGCCTTCGGAACGTTCTTGCTGCGGCAACACTTCCTGGCCCTGCCCAAGGAGGTGCTCGAGGCCGCGCAACTCGACGGCTGCGGACACCTGCGCCGGCTGACGCGGTTCGTGCTTCCGATGGCCAAGCCTGCCGTCGTCACTGTCGCGCTCATCGCGGTGATCGACGAGTGGAACGACTTCATCTGGCCGCTGCTCGTCACCAACTCGCTTCAGATGCGCACGCTCCCCATCGGATTGATGTTCCTCAAGGAGACCGAGGGCATCGACCAGTGGGGCCCGATCATGGCCGGCACCGTGCTGGTGGTCCTGCCGATGCTCCTGCTCTTCCTGTTCGCCCAGCGGTACATCATCGCCGGCCTCGCCGGCGCCGCCACCAAGAACTGAATCCGCTCCCCGCAACCACTTTCACGAACCGAGGAGATCCCTCATGTCCGCATTCTCGCGTGCCGGAGCCCCGACTCCGGCACTCAACCGCCGTCGCTTCCTCGCGTTGGCCGGGATGACCGCAGCGGCGGTGCCGATCCTGTCGGCCTGCGGCTCGCCGAGCGGCGCCACGTCCGGCGGCTACTCCCAGCCCGACGTCGCACCCCCGGCCCAGTTCAAGGGCCGCACCAACGTCGTCGTGTGGAGTCCGTGGTCGGGCACCAACCACGACGCCTTCACCGGACTGGTCACGCGCTTCAACGAGTCGCAGTCCGACATCTACGCCGAGGTGCAGCAGTTCAAGGGCTACGACGGTGTCACCGAGAAACTGGCGGCCGCACTGCAGGCCCGTCAGATCCCCGAGATCGCGGTCTTCTCCGACGTGTCGTGGAACAAGTTCTTCCTCTCCAGCATGATCGAACCGCTCGACGGATACTTCACCGACAGCTGGAACGCGGACACCTACCACCGGCGTCTGTTCGCAGAGGGCGTCGTCCGCGGGTCGTCGTACTGGGTGCCGTTCGGGCGCTCGACGCCGCTGTTCTACTACAACAAGCAGATCTTCGCCGACGCCGGCCTGCCCGACCGGGCGCCGCAGACGTGGGACGAGTTCCGCGACTGGGGTCGGAAGGTCACC
The DNA here is from genome assembly GCF_040024445.1 of Prescottella soli. NCBI lineage: Bacteria > Bacillati > Actinomycetota > Actinomycetes > Mycobacteriales > Nocardiaceae > Rhodococcus > Rhodococcus (subgen. Prescottella) soli. The sequence goes on along the minus strand of NZ_CP157276.1, from coordinate 2,643,678 downwards.
GGCAGGACCTACCGCGGCAACAAGGTCGCGATGCGCGCGTACACGGGCGCCGACGACTGGTACTTCCAGGGCCTGCTGTGGAACTACGGCGGCGCGATGTCGCAGGGGCTGGACGTGACGCTCGACGCGCCGGAGGCGATCGCGGCCGCCGCGTTCGACCGCGCGGTGATCAACGACGACAAGAGTGGTTATCTGGCACAGGATTTCGTGACCGACTTCAGCAATGGCCTGGTCGCGACCATCACCAACTCCACCGGCGTGCTCACCGGCCTGACGAAGGGCTCCGACTTCGAGGTCGGTGCCGGCTTCCTGCCCACCGCGAAGGACACCGGCGTCCCGACCGGTGGCGCCGGGCTGTCGATCATGAAGAACGCCGATCCCGAACGAAAGGCGGCGGCCGCCAAGCTGATCGAGTTCCTGGCGCAGGACCGACAGGCCGGTGACTGGGCCGTCGACACCGGCTACCTGCCGGCGACACCCGGTGCGACGGCATCGGCGGCGGTCACCGCGCGGATCGCGGAGAACCCCAGCTACGGCCTGGCGGTGAAGCAGCTCGACATCGCGCGCCAGCCCGACGCCGTCCGCCGCTACGTGTCCTCGACCATCATCGAGGTCCGTGGCGCGATGCAGAAGCTCTACACCGAGAACGCCGACCCGGCCGCCGTGCTGTCGGCGGCCGCGAAGGTGATCCGCAAGGACACCGACGCCATCCGTGCCCAGTACGAGGAGCTGGTGGCCTGATGAGCCCGTTGCCTGTCACGTATGCCGTCGTCGGGCACCGCGGCGCGATGGCCGAGTCGCCCGAGAACACACTCGCCTCGTTCCGGCTCGCGGAGGCTATCGGCGTGCACGAGCTCGAGTTCGACGTCCGCCTCTCCGCGGACGGGGTCGCGATCGTCCTGCACGACGCGACGCTGGACCGTCGGGCCGCCGCCGACTCGGGTCGTGGGCTCGGGCCCGTCGCGGACCTGTCGTACGATCGGATCAGCGGCGTGGACGTCGGTGCGGGAGAGCGTGTTCCGACGTTCGAGGAGGCGCTCGACGTCACGTGCGTCGCCCTTCAGGTGGAGATCAAGGCCGTCGAGGCCGTCCCCGAGGTGGCCCGGATCGTCGCGGGTCGCCCCGACGACGCGCGGCGCATCCGATTCACCAGTTTCCTGCCGGAGGCGCTGCGCCGGCTGCAGGAACTCGCCCCGGACGTGCGCCGCGGGCTCATCACGCTCGGCTACCCCGACACCGGGCGACACCCGGATGGGATCGAGGCCGTACTCGCCTCGACCGGAGCGTCCGCGTTCTACAGCGGCTGGGAGGGACTGAGCGTCGACATTGTCCGGCGGCTGCAGGATTCGGGCTACGAGGTGGGGGCGTGGCCGGTCCGCAGCCTCGACGACGTGCGGCGCGGACTCGAGTGGGGCCTGGTGAGCGGAACCGTCGACGACCCGCGTGCCGGATGCGAGTGGCTGGTGGAGGCGCGTCGGCTCGCACGACAGGTCTGAATCTCTCGGTACTTCGGTATCGACGCCGTCGGTGGCGCACCACGAGCTGTGGGGCTGCACACCATGTGTGCAGCCCCACAGCCGGTTCCGAACGGTGTCTCGTGAACCTGAATGTCCGGTTGGGTGCGTCTGGCAGGTTTCTGGCAATGCGCGACGGCTGCGCGGCCCCGAAACGTGCCGACCAGTGACGGCCTCACCGCCGAGACCCTGCAGAACAGCGTCGACCAGATGCGCACGTGGATCGAGCAGCGGACCCACTGGCGTCGGCCTGACCGAATCGCGTCAGTTCGATCCCGCGATCGTGATGCGGTCCGCCGCGGGCGGCGCGACGGGGGAGCGGGCCTGCAGATACGACGTGAGCGCATCGAGATCGTTTCCGGCGGAAGCATGTTCGGTGCCGTCGCGCAGGACGGTGAAACCGTCGCCGCCGTCGGCGAGGAACTTGTTCACCGCCACCCGGTAGTCGTCGTCCGGTGCGACGGGCCGGCCGTCGACGTGGATGTCGGCGATGCGGGACCCGACCGGTGCGCCTCGGTCGATGCGATACGTCAGCGAGGCCGACGGCGCCAGGATCAGTTCTGCGGTGGAGCCGTCGTCTCTGGACTGGAACTGTTGTTCCAGAACATCTTTCAGCTGCGCCCCGGTGAGGGTGCGCACCTCGAGCGAGTTGAGGAACGGCTGGACCTGGTAGGCGTTGCCGTAGGTGATCGTGCCGTCGGCGTCGTACAGCAGATCCGCGCGGATGCCGCCGGGATTGGTGAGCGCGACCTGCGCGCCGCGTCCGCGGGCCGCCTCGAGCTGCGCGTCGGCGATCAGGTCGCCGAGCGGGCTCTCGCCCCCCGGCGTCGGCTCGCGGGTGATGTCGTCGGTGACGGCGCCCACCGGGCGCTGGGCGATCTCGTCGGACTGCCGGCTGGCCCGGGCGACCAGGTCGGCGACCACCGGATCCGGTGAGATGTCGTGGGTGACGATCTGGTTGAACGCCTGGGTGCGTTCGCGATTCACCTCGCCGGTCGTGCGGTCGAGGGTCATGTCCACGACCGAGACGATCCGCCCGTGCGAGGCGGCCTGCATCACCGGCCGAGGATTGCCGGCGGGATCGTCGACGGTGCAGTTGAACTGCGTGTGGGTGTCGGCGGTGAAGATCGCGTCCACCTTGGGCGTTGCCCGCGTCGCGATCGTGCGGGCGGGGCCGTCGCCGAGGTCGCACGAATTGGGGCCGCCGGCGGCCTGCGTGTCGCCGCGGTGGAGCAGGACCACGATCGCGTGGACGCCGAGGAAGTCGAGTGTGTCCGCCGTGCGGTCGATCGCCTCGAGCTCGTCGCCGAACTGCAGACCGGTGACCGAATCGACGGCGATCTTGGCCGGCGCGTCGGACGGCATCACGCCGATCACCCCGACGGGGATCCCGTCGACGTAGTCCACCGCGTACGGCAGGGCGGCCGGGGTGCCGTCGGGAAAGGTCATGTTCGCGGCGAGCAGCGGGAACTGGGCGCCGTCGAACACCGACTCGAACTGGCAGCCGTCCACGGGGTGGCAGCCGCCGGTCTGCATGCGGCGCAGCTCGCCGAACCCGTTGTCGAGCTCGTGGGTGCCGATCGACGCGGCGTCGACGCCCATCAGATTGAGCAGGTCCACGGTCGGTTCGTCGTGAAACAACGCGGACTCGATCGACGAGGAGCCCCAGCTGTCGCCCGCCGAGTACAGCAGCGAGTGCGGCGCCTGGGCGCGCAGCTGCTGCACGTACGCGGCGAGATACGCGGCACCGCCCGCGTCGGTCGCCGGCCCGTCCGGCCGCGAGATCTGCGCACGGGCGCCCCGGGGCGGTTGGAGGCTGCCGTGCAGATCGTTGATCGTCAGGAGCCGCACGGAGACGGTCTCGAGGTCGTCGGCCGGCCGCGCCTCGGCGGGGTGGGCGCCGACGGTCAGCGACGCCCCGAGTGCCGATGCGAGAGCCGCCGCCCTACGGCGCCATCGGCGTCCGGACAAATCGTTCGCGGGTCGGCACACCGCAGAGAGTCTGCCAACGATCCGGCAAAGATGTGCCCGTCGACAGGTAACGGTTCAGTTACGGGGTGGGGTATCCGGCGGGGACCCCGGCCAGCTCGAGCCCTGCGGCCGACGTCGCGAACGCGAGGAACGCGTCGTTCTCGTGCGGGTCGCCGATCGTGATCCGGACGCCGTCCACGCCGTAGGGGCGGATCAGCACGCCGGCCTCGGCGCTGGCCTCGCCGTACGCGGCCGAGCGGTCCGCCAGCGGCAGCCACACGAAGTTGGCCTCGGTGACCGGCACGTCGTAGCCGGCGGCGAGGAGGGCGTCGCGGACGCGGTCGCGCTCGGCGACGACGGCGTGCGTGCGATGCAGCAGCTCGTCCCGGGCCTCCAGGCACGCGATCGCGGCGGCCTGCGCCACCGCGTTCACGCTGAACGTGATGTGCACCTTCGCCAGCGCCGCGATGATCACCGGATCGGCGACCGCGTAGCCGACGCGGATGCCCGCCAGCCCGTACGCCTTCGAGAACGTCCGCAGCACCACGACGTTGCGTCGGGTGCGGGCCAGCTCGATGCCGTCGACGCCGGAGCGGTTGTACTCGAAGTACGCCTCGTCGAGCCCGACGACGACGTGCGCCGGGACCGCGTCCAGGAACCGCTCGAGCTCAGCGCGGCCCAGCGCGGTGCCGGTGGGGTTGTTGGGGTTGCACACGAAGATCAGCCGCGTGCGGTCGGTGATCGCGGCCAGCATCGCGTCCAGGTCGTGGCCGTCCTCCGGGGTGAGCGGCACCGGGACCGGAACCGCACCGGCCACCTTCGTCACGACCGGGTACGCCTCGAACGAGCGCCACGCGTAGACGACCTCGTCACCCTCGTTGCACGTGGCCTGCACCAGTTCCTGGCACAGCGCCACCGACCCGCAGCCGGTCGCGATGTTCTCGGTCGGCACGCCGAGCGACTCGGACAGCGCGCGGATCAGCGCCGCCGACGTGTTGTCGGGGTAGCGGTTCGCGGTCGCGGCGGCGCCCGCGATGGCCTGCGCGACACCCGGCAGCGGACCCTGCGTCGTCTCGTTGCTCGCCAGCTTGATCGCCCCGGGATAACTGCGGCCCGGCACGTAAGTCGGGATGGAAGCGAGGTCTGCGCGGGTCACGGGGGTCACGATGCGATTATGCGCCCTACGATCACGTGCACTGGCGGCGTGGTCGTGCCAAGGTTGATTTATGCCGGGAATCCTCCGGGACAGCGTGCCGCTGCGCGCTGACGACGATTCCGACTCGCAGGCGCGGGGACGGGTGCCACTCACCGCGGTCGAGCCCGAGCGACACGCACGCGGCGGCATCGTCGTGCTCCACGAGTCCCGCGATTTCACCGACGCGCTCATCGAGATGATGCGCTCGCTCGCCGCAGAGGGATGGCTGGTGGTGGCGCCGCACCTGTTCCACCGCGAACCCGCCCACAGCGACACCGAGGTGTTCGGGGAGAGCCTCTTCGACGACTTCGACGCCACCTTCGACTGGCTCGTCGCCCGCGGCATCTACCCCGACTGCGTCGGCGTCATCGGCTTCGACGACGCCGGCACCGCCGCGATGCTCGTCGCCACCAGCCGCCCGGTCGGCGCGGCCGTGAGCGTGTCCGCGCACGGCATCGTCAACCCCCTCGCCCCCGAGACCCCCACCCTCGTCGAGGCGGCCCCGTCGTTGAAGGCCCCGTGGCTAGGCCTGTACGGCGCCGACGACCCACGTACCCCGCCCGAGCACGTCGAGCTGCTCAGGGACGCCGTCGCGCGCGCTGAGGTCGCTACCAACATCGTCAGCTACGACGGGCTCGCCCACCGCGCCGACGAGCCGCCCGTGCCGGAGCCGACCGCCTCCGACGACGACCCGCTGGTCGTCGCGATCCTCGACGCGCAGCGGCGGATCTTCAACTGGTTCGACGCCAATCTCAGGTAGGTGAAGGCGTCTGACCAGCTGTTTTGCGTTTCCTGGCGATCCCTGTGTAATGTTTCGCCCGGCGGTTCGAAAGGGCCGGCCCCCAAGGAGGCGTGCCAGAGCGGCCGAATGGGACTCACTGCTAATGAGTTGTCCCCTTTAAAGGGGACCGGAGGTTCAAATCCTCTCGCCTCCGCCACGCTGGTCCTTCATTGGTCCAGTAACAACTGAACATTGTGAACATGCGCCCGTAGCTCAACGGATAGAGCATCTGACTACGGATCAGAAGGTTAGGGGTTCGAATCCCTTCGGGCGCACATCAGAAAGCCCCCACCGGCAGCAATGCCGGTGGGGGCTTTCTCGTTCCCAATCGGCGACTCCGGCTCAGCTCAACGGCCGCGTGACGAGCGCCACGCCGACGCTCGGCCCGCCGTCGGGCAGCTGAACCAGCGGGCTGTCGGCGAACTTCCGGGGCGTCGGTTCGAACTCGACCATCGGGAACCCGACGTAAGTATGGGCCGCGATCAACGAACGCGGCGCCGGCTGCGGCGGCCGTGACGGGGGCGGGGATCGGGGGTGTTACAGCCAGGCAGGGACTGTCAGCGATCTACGCAGTCCCTGCACTGCCGCGACACCGGGCGGTTCACGGCGGCCCCGGCGTTGGTTTCGAGCGTTTCGCCGTTGCCGAGTCGCACCCAGGCATTGGGGATACCGCGGATCTCACCCCATCCGGTGAGCTCCGACTCGTCGTTGTGGCTGCAGCCGGGCAGGTGTGCCGTGCGGCCCGGACTCACCAGGACCAGGCCCTGCTCGCCGGTGAGCGTCGGGCGAGTTGCACGGCGCGTGTGCGTGCACTGGCCGACGATCAGGTCGCATTTCGGGCATCGTTCAGACGTCACGTCGACTATGTCGGTATTCGAGGGCGACACGTTTCCCTCGCTCCTCGCAGCGCCGCCGGGCAGTTGCACCGTGCGTCCGGAGGGGACTTCGATCAAATGAGAGTCACAGCACACTTGCCCCGAAAAGTGGCGCCGGTGGCTATGGTCAGCTGCGCGGTGCCCGAGCCTACCCCCGACGGGGCTCGGGCACCGCTTCGCGAAAGGTCATCCCACCCCCGACGAGCGGGACACCTTCCAACGACCGTCCCATGGCTACCGTTGCATCACCGTTGCATCGCCCTTCCCCGGCGCCGATATCCTCGCCGCGTGATCGGAGAAGCCCCTGCCGGCGCCGAGACGAGGATGCGCGGCGCACTCGCGTTGCTGCGTGATTCCTTCCCGCAGCGCGCGGCGTAGGTTCGCAGACTTCTGGCGGACGACGGCTTCACTCCGCAGGAGGCCGAGGACGCCGTCCGGTTCCGTTCGGGACGCCCCGCCGGCATCCCGGACACCTATCCGACGTTCGGCGGCACACGCCGTCCGCTCTCCCCGCTGCCGTGCGCCCGGTATCGACTGGCGGGAACGCTGAACGACATCGGGTGGAGCTTCCCGTCGGTCAAACGCCTGGAGTCGGTGCATCGATCGCGCGCTGTCCGGGCTGCGTATCGGGCGCACGCTCGTTGTCGGGCTGAGTCTCCGGCGGCCCCTATCCTCCTAGTCGTCACCAACTCGAGTTCCCCGGTGCACAGAGGAGAGCGTGAGATGACCACTACTGCAGTAGCCCTCGGGCCGGAGCCGGACGCATTACTGGCCGACGCCATCGTCCGTGGCGGTGGAATCCCGACGCCGCTCGCCGAGGCGCAGGGACTGGTGTGGGCCGGGGACGACCCCACGAGCTTCCCTGCGGCCCTTCCCGCGTCGATCCGCTGGGTGCAACTGCCGTCGGCCGGGGTCGAGCACTGGTTCGCCGCGAGGGTCGTCCAGCGACACCCGCAGGTCGTGTGGACGTCGGCGGCCGGCGCGTTCGCCGCGACCGTCGCCGAACACGCCTTCACTCTGCTGCTCGCGGGCGTTCGCGCGCTGCCCGGGCATCTGGCCGCCACCACGTGGCGGCAGCGGGAGTTCTTCGACAGGGTGGGGACCCTGCGGGGCTCCCGTGTCGCGATCATCGGCGCCGGCGGCATCGGACGGGCGCTCATCCCGATGCTCGCATCGGTCGGCGCCACCGTCGTCGCGGTGAACCGGTCGGGTCGGCCCGTGGAGGGCGCCGCGGAGACGCTGCCGGCCGACCTGGTCGACGAGGTCTTCTCGCGCGTCGACCACGTGGTGGTCGCCGCCCCGGCCACTAGCGAGACCCGCCACCTCGTCGGGCGTGCGCAACTGGCGCAGCTCGGTTCGCGGTCGTGGGTGGTCAATGTCGCACGCGGGCCGCTCGTCGACACCGATGCCCTCGTCGACGCTTTGCGGGACAACGCCATCGGCGGCGCCGGGCTCGACGTCACCGACCCCGAGCCGCTGCCCGACGGCCACCCGCTGTGGACCCTGCCGAACGCGATCGTCACACCTCACGACTCGAATCCGCCGTCGGTGCGCGCGACCGCGTTCGCCGAGCACGTCGCGGAGAACGTGCGCCGATTCGTCGCCGGCGAGGTCCTCACGGCGCGAATCGATCCGGCCGCGGGCTACTGAACCAGACCCCCGAAAGTGCTCACCCAGGGTGAGTTTCGAGGCGAACATTAGACCAGGGGTTTACGTGGAATGCCGGAATGCTTACCCTTGCGGGCGAACCACCCAATTCGACAGAGGATTTCCGGTGCAACACCTTGGACCGCACACAGACGGAATGACCACGGGCACGAGCGATGCGGCCCGCATCCGTCGTCTTGCTGAGCGCATCGCCGACACGAGCGAGAAGGCTGCCAACATAGCGGCGGCCGGCGAGATCATGCGCCTCGCCGCGACACTCGAGAAGGAACTCGCGCGCGTGTAGAACAACCGTTTCGTCGACCGCCCGAAACCGATGCGGTCGAACCGGAACTCGAGTAGCTGACGGTCGCCGTCGACTTCGATGTCGCGGCGGCCGTCGGTCGGCTGTCGCCGTTCGGCGAGCAACAGCAGCTCGGTGGGCGGCGCGCGCCCGGTGCCGGTGCCCCCGCGGCCCGGTGGAGTCTAGGCGGAGGCCATGCCGGTGGCCCAGCGGTAGTCGGCCTTCCCTGCTGGGGTGCGCTTGACCTCGTCGACCAGCACGATCGCGCGCGGGATCTTGTAGCCGGCCAACGTCTTGCGGCAGTGCTCCTGCACCTCGTCGAGGGTCAGCTCGGGTGCGTCCGGGTACGTCGCGATGACGGCCGCGACCTGCTGGCCCATCCGCTCGTCGGGCCTGGGCACGACGAGGGCGTCGGCGATCGACGGGTGCGCGTGCAGCGCCGCCTCGACCTCCTCGGCGAACACCTTCTCGCCGCCGGTGTTGATGCACTGCGAGCCGCGGCCGAGGAAGACGATGGTGCCGTCGGCCTCCACCCGGCCCATGTCGCCGAGGACCGAGATGCGGGTGCCGTCGGCGCGGACGGGGAAGGTGCGGGCCGTCTTCTCCTCGTCCTTGTAGTAGCCGAGGGGGACATTCCCGATGCGGGCGATGTACCCGATCTCGTCGGTGCCCGGCGCGATCTCGTCGAGCCGCTCGTCGACGAGAATCATGTTGGGCGAGGGCGCCATGCGGAGGTTGCCGTCCTCGTCGACGGTGAAGGCGCCGTCGTTCCCGGATTCCGAGGCGCCGAAGTTGTCCCGCAGCAACAACTCCGGCTTGACCGCGAGCATGCGCTCGCGGACGCCGATCGACCAGATCGCTCCGCCCGAGGTGATCGAGAAGAGCGAACCGAAGTCGATCTCGCCTTTGCGTCGCTCCATCTCGTCGACCAGCGGCAGGCCCATGCCGTCGCCGACGATCAGGATCACCTGAAGCCGTTCCTTCTCGATGGCCTCGACGACCTTCTTCGGGTCGAAGTCGCGCATGAGCACCACGCGGGCGCCGAGCGTGAAGAAGGTGAACAGCGAGTACAGCGCGGCACCGTGCATCAACGGTGCCGCGATGAGGAATGCCATGTCGGGGAATTCCTTTGCGGCAGCGGCGACCTCCGCGAGGTCCTGCCGGGCGTTCTCGCCGTAGGGGTTGCCGCCGGAGAGCGGCTTGCGGAAGAAGTCGTCGTGGCGCCACATGACGCCCTTCGGGTATCCGGTGGTTCCGCCCGTGTACAGCACGTACACGTCGTCGCCCGAGCGGGCGGGGAACTCCCCGGTGGTCGGCAGCTCGCGGGCGTCCGCGAACGTGACCACCGTGATCGAGCGCGCCGCGGCGGCGGTGAGCAACTCCTCGACCGGATCGCCGATGACGAGGACCGTCCGGATCAGCGGGCAGCCGTCGAGCAGGTCGGCCAGCGTGCGCTGATGCTCGGGCAGCTCGACGACCACCGCCGACGAGTCCGAGTTGGTGAAGATGTACTCGAGTTCGGACGGCGTGTACCGGTAGTTGACGTTGATCGGCACCGCACGGATCTTGATCAGTCCGAGGATGGACGTGACGTGCTCGATGCTGTTCTTCAGGAAGAGCGCCACATGATCGCCCTGCCGGACACCGGCGCTCGTCAGCAGGTTGGCGGTCCGGTTCGCCTCCGCGTTCAGGGTCGCGTAAGTGAGGTGCTGGTCCTCGTACGTCAACGCGACACGGTCGGGCACCGCCGCGGTGACCGATTCGAAGACATCGGCGAGGTTGAACTGCATCGGCATTCCTTTCGGAAGAGCGCCGCCCTCGGCGCACACCACCCGCATGTGTCGATGGAGGGTAGCGCGGGAAACGTCACTCACGCGGCGAATTCGGACATCTCGCGGATGCCCGGCCGGCTCACGCCGCGCGCAGCGATGCGTCGAGGGTCCGCACGGCGTCGACGACGAGCGGCGCCACGCGCTCGAGCCTGACGGTGTGCCTGTCGCCCGCGAGCGAGATCGCGGCGAGCGGGAAGTCCGGGCCCGGCACGGCCGCGCCGACGCACGCGACTCCGCGCGCGAACTCGCCGCGTTCGAAGGCCACGCCGCGGCGTTCGCGGACGGCAGCGAGTTCGCGGTGCAGCGCCGTGGTGTCGGTGATCGTCCGCTCCGTGCACCGGCCGAGGTGTGCTCCGAACAGGCGGTCGACGCGTTCCCGGGCCAGCCACGCGAGCAACGCCTTCCCGCTCGCGGTCGCGTGGGCGGGCGATCGGCCCCCGACACGGGTCGGCACGGACGTCGCCAGGCGTCCGCCGAGCTTGTCGAGATGAACGACATGTGTGCGGTCCAGTACCGACAGGTGGACGACGAGGCCGGTCTGCAACTGCAACTCGTGCAGCAGTGGTGCGGCCGCTGCGCGCAGTTCGGCATGCCCGTTCTGGTGCGCGGAGAGCGCCAGTGCGCGGCGGCCGAACCGGTACCCGGACGACAGGTGCTCGAGCCACTCCACCTGCACCAGCTTGTCGAGGATCCGGTGCACCGTCGAGCGCGGCAGCCCGGTCCGCCGGGTCACCTCTTCGAGGGTCAGGCGTTCGGTCCGGCTGTCGAAGGACTCGAGGATGAGCGTCGTGCGCGCGATCATCGACACGGGTGGCCCGGTGAGCGGGCCTCGGGCATCGCCCACGATCGCCACACCTCCACCATCGCCGTCGGTCAGCCGTTTGTTCGAAACGATCGTGGACATCATTGCCGACGCCACGGCCGAACGCACACGCCGCCCGGATCGCGGCGACACGGCGCGCTCAGGCGTCGGCCAGTTCCCGCAGGATGCCGGCGAGTTCCTCGGCGGCGGCGGGGGAGTCTGCCGTGGCCCGCCGGAACAGCCCCACGGGTTCGGCGGTGCCCGGTGTCGGCTGCGGCAGGCGGACGAGGGTGCCGTCGTCGAGATCTGTCTGCGGCACCCGCTCCGGGGTGAACCAGACCGCGTCACCGTGCCGGGTGAGGGTGCGGGCGACGGTGACGTCCAGGGTCTCGACGCAGCCGGCCGGCAGGTGGAGGCCGTGCCGCTGCAGCAGCACCTCCGTGTGGTGCCGGGGGACGGTGCCCGCGGTCGCGACGACGAGCGGGTAGTCGAGGACGGCCGGCATCGGGACGGGCCCGGTGGGTGCGGTCAGCGGATGTCCCGATCGGACGATCAACGCGAGCGATTCGGTGTAGAGCAGTTCGAACGTCACGTCCTGCAGCGCGCCGGGTTCGGCCATCCGGCCCAGCGCGAGATCGAGTTCGCCGGCGCGCACCGCGGCGAGCAGGACGTCGTTCGGGCCGGTTACGATCCGCACGCCCACGTCCGGGTGGGTGGCCTGCAGCCGCGAGATCGCCGTGGGCAGCAGCACGCTCGCGACGGTGGGGAGCGCGCCGACGCGGATCGGTGCGCTGGGGGCACCGACCCCGGCGAGCGCCGCCGCCGCGGACTCCATCGCGTCCGTGACGGCGACCGCGTGCCGCAGGAAACGTTCCCCGGCCGCGGTGAGATTGGCGCCGTGGCGGCCGCGGTCGACCAGTCGAACCCCGGCGAGGGCCTCGAGTTCGTTGAGCGTCTTCGTGACCGCGGGCTGGGTCAGGTGCAGGCGCTGCGCCGCGCGCCCGAGGTTGCGTTCCTGCGCCACCGCGATGAGGCACGTCAGGTGCCGAAGCCGGATCCGGTGCAGGACACGGGCGGTCGTGCCGTCGTCCGCGGGGGGAGGGGGAACGAAGCCGTCGGACATTCCCTCAGGTTATGGAAATGGCGAGAAAGCGTCAATTTACATGACTTGAACGCGCGCATAGCGTGGCGGGAGATCCGCTCGACAGGAGAATCCCATGACCATCGGCGAATTCGTCGAACGCGATGCCACGGTGCATCCGCCGGCGCTGACCCCGTCCTACAAGACCAGCGTGCTGCGCTCGCCGCGCAACGCCCTCATCTCGCCGCGGAACACGCTCTCCGAGATCACCGGGCCGGTGTTCGGGGCGAACGAACTGGGGGAGAAGGACAACGACCTGATCCTCAACTTCGCCAAGGACGGGCTGCCGATCGGCGAGCGCATCATCGTTCACGGCTACGTGCGCGACGAGTTCGGCAACCCGGTCTCCGGCGCGCTGGTGGAGGTGTGGCAGGCCAACGCGGGCGGACGCTACCGGCACAAGACGGACCGGTACCTCGCCCCGATCGACCCCAACTTCGGCGGCTGCGGCCGGATGCTCACCGACCGCAACGGCTACTACGTCTTCCGCACCATCAAGCCCGGCCCGTACCCGTGGGGCAACAACGCCAACGCCTGGCGCCCCTCGCACATCCACATGTCCCTCAGCGCCGACGGCTGGGCGCAGCGGCTGATCACGCAGCTGTACTTCGAGGGGGACCCGCTGATCGAGCGGTGCCCCATCGCCCGGACCATCCCCACGATCGAGCAGGTGCGCAGCCTGATCGCGCAGGAGGACCCGGCCAACAACGTGCCGTTCGACGCCCGCACCTTCCGCTTCGACGTCACCCTGCGCGGACGTCGGGCCACCTTCTTCGAGAACACCGTCCCGGGATCCTCGCGATGACCCGAATCGACCAGCACCCCAACGCCTCCACGCCGCACCCGATGGTGACGCGGTTCCCCGAGACGCCGTCGCAGACCGGCGGACCCTACGTCCACATCGGGCTCGCGCCGCAGCAGGCCGGCTTCGACGTCTTCGACAACAACTTCGGCAACGACCTGGTCGCCGACGCCACCGTCGGCGAGCGGATCACGATCGAGGGCCGGGTGTTCGACGGCAGCGGCACCCTGGTGCGCGACGCGCTGCTCGAGATCTGGCAGGCCAACGCCGCCGGCAAGTACGCGCACCGACTCGATCCGCAGGACAAGCAGATCGATCCCGCGTTCCGCGGCTGGGGCCGGACCGGCGCCGACTTCGACTCGGGCGTCTTCGAGTTCCGCACCGTCAAGCCGGGCCCGGTCGACGCGGACGGTGGTCGCGTCCAGGCCCCGCACGTCTGCGTCGCGGTCTTCGCGCGCGGCATCAACGTGGGACTGCACACCCGCATCTACTTCGACGACGAGGCCGAGCGCAACGCCGCCGATCCGATCCTGTCGGGCATCGAGTGGGAGACCCGGCGCGAGACGCTGATCGCGAAGCGGTCGGAGCGCGACGGAAAGGTGTTCTACACCTTCGATATCCGCCTCCAGGACACGCCCGATGGCGGCGCCGAAACGGTGTTCTTCGACATCTGATCAGGGGGCGGCGACGGGCAGGACGGTGCCCTGCGCGACGGCACACAGCCGGGTGCTGCCGTCGTCGGCGACCATCTCCAACTCGCACCGGCACACCGCGCGGCGTCGTCCCGAATGGACGACCCGCGCGGTGGCGCGCAGCGTGCGACCCTGCGCCGGCCGCACGTACTCGATGGTCATGCCGCCGGTCAGCACGCCCGGCCCGAGCACGGTGCCGGCCGCGTAGGTGAGGCAGTTGTCGGCGGCGTAGGCCAGCACGCCGCCGTGGAGGAAGCCGTTCTGCTGCAGCAGGTCCGGTCGGGCGTCGACCTCGAGGACTGCGCCGTCCGCGTCGAACGAGACCAGTCGGGCGCCCAGCAGGACACTGAAGGGCTGGGACGTCAGGTGCGCACGGGCGTCCTCGGTGGTGAGCGGAATGACGTTGCTGCTCAAGACGACTCCTCGCTGGATCCGGGTGACCAGTGGTCGAGCATAGCGGCGAACGTCTCGCACGCGGCACCCGAGACGCCGTAGGGCGCCTCGAGGTGCACGCTCAACGGGAACCCGAGATCGTGGACACCGTCGAGAATGCGCCGGTACAGGTCGACGAGGGTGTCGCGCCGCTGGCGCAACGAGCCGCCCGCGACCCGCGCGACGAACTCCTGCTCCTGGCGGACGAGGTCGTTCCCCTGGTCGTGGATCAGCCAATCGATCAGGTGCACACGCTGTTCCATGCCGGGGACGAATCCGAACGACAGCAGGATCTCGGGGCGGTGCTCGGTGCGGGCGGCGAACTCGCGCAGAAAGCCCACGATCCGGTCGGAGTACAGCAACTGGGTCAGCGCGAACGTCGCGCCGTTCCCGCACTTGGCGTCGAATCGGTCGATTTCGCCGCGACGCGTGGGGATCAGCACCACGCCGCGGTGGGGGAGCACCTCTCGGAAGCGTGACACCGCCTCCTGCGGTGTCACGCCGGCGGCGTCGCCTCTGGGCATGCCGTGCGGCTTACCCACGAACGTGATGCCGTCCATGCCGGCCTTGCACAACCGGAGCACCCGATCGGACAGTTGTTCCTCGTCATGGAAGACGGTCACCTGCGCGCACAGGCCCTTGATCGTGCCGATCGACGGGCGGATCGCTTCCCAGAAGTCGAGCACGTCCATCCGCGGTGTCAGTGCCACGGGCCGATCCGAGTCCTCGGCGATGATCCCGGGGATCATCACGTGGCGCACGTGCTCGGCCAGCCCGTGGCGGCGGCACAGGTCGACGGCCGCGCAGCCCTCGTCGAGGGCCCTGCCGGCACCCCCGTCCACTTCCGGTGGCACCAGCTCGAGTGCCACCGTATTCATGGTGGCGCTCAACGGCGTTCGGCAGTAACTAGCCAGACCGGCGCGAGGAGGCGGTCGTGGGAGTCGTAGCCGAGTTCCGCGACCGCGGCAGCGATCGGCGCGAAGTCTTCGCGTTGCATGTCGCTGCGGGTCATGGCGGTGGTGTAGTGGGTCCGCTCCAGCCGCCGGATGGCCCAACCCCCGCCGGTGAGGGTGTCGCGGAGGTTGTCTTCGCTGATGCGGTACGGACCGGGGAACTCGTCGGGGACCTGGTCCGAGAAGCACACGAGGTGGAGCTTGCCGTCCGGGCGGCAGGCCCGGTGCAGTTCGGCGACGTAGCCGGGGCGTCGGTCCTCGGGGAAGCAGTGGTAGAGGGCGCTGTCGATGATGGTCGTGAACCGGTCGGCGTAACCGCTCAGGTCGGTGGCATCGGCCGTTTCGAACGTGACGGCCTGGTCCAGTCCTCGCTTCCGGGCACGCTCACGCGCGATCTCGATCGCGGCGGGTGCCGCGTCGAGTCCGCACACCCGATAGCCGCGGTCTGCGAGGAATATCGCGTTTTCTCCCAGCCCGCAACCGATGTCGAGCACTTCGCTGGTGATCTCGCCGTCGGCTTCGAGCGTCCGCAACAGGGGCTGGGACTCGCCGATGTCCCACGGAACCTTGTCGAAGTGGACGGGACGTTGCGCACCGGTGGGCTGCTGCACGCGGCTCAGTGCTTCGAAGTCGCCGCGGTAGAGCGCATCGAAGTCGGATGGACCCGGTGCGTTGGGCGGTTGGGTGGGATTCGCGTTCATTGGGTGTTCCTTCCCGACGGGGCGGATTTCGTTTCTCGTGCCGGCTTCGGGGTGCGGGCTCGTGCGGTGAGCATGTTCAACTGCTGGTAGCTGTGGAGGCGCTCGCATCCCAACTGCTCGAGCAGGATCGACAGGTCGTCCGGTGTGAACATCCGTGCTCCGCCGAATCGGCCGATCCGATCCATCACCGGTCCTGTGACGACCGACATCGGTCCGGTGGGACGACACGGGACCATCACCAGCAGCCATCCGCCCGGCTTCACGATCCGGATCATCTCCGCGAGGGCGTCGACCGGTTCGGGAACGAGCATGATCACAGCGGTGGCGCAGACGGCGTCGGCGCAGTGGTTGCGCAGCGGTAGGCGGGTGGCATCACCTCGGACGAGTCCCATGTTCGCGCGGGCCTGCTGGGCTGCGCGTGCCAGCATCGGGCTGGACAGATCGACACCGACAGCGAGTCCGTGCGGACCGACCGCATCGGCCAGGCCGGTGGTCACGTTGCCGGGCCCGCACCCGACATCGACCACGGTCTGCCCGGGCCGCAGCTGCAACTGGTCGGCGACCCTCGAATACCCGAGGGCCAGCACGGACGCCATGAACCGTTGCATCCGTTGGTAGATCCCCGCACCGAGCGACGACTGCCAGGCTGCCTGCGCTCGACCCGGCGGCGGAACCGTCTCACCGGGCAGCGTGTCCAGATACCCGTCGGACGAGGGGACCCATGTCACGTCCGGCCGCAGCAGTTTCTCCAGTCGCGGCACGGTCGCGCGTGTCGAGATCCGTTCCGGCTCCGATGATCGGTCCACGGTGACCATCTCCCTGGACGAGAGTTGCTCTTTCCGATGGTACCGAGAAACGCGGAGGCCCCGCCGGTCCAATCCGGCGGGGCCTGCGCGTCGGAAGGGTTACTTCTTGGTCGCGGGTGCGGGCAGTTCCATGCCGCGCTCGGTGAGGACGGTGCGCAGGCGGTCGGGGCGGTCGGTGATGATGCCGTCGACGCCGAGGTCCATCAATGCGTGCATGGTCTCGGGATCGTTGACGGTCCACGGGATCACTTTGATGTCACGGGCGTGGGCCGAGTCGACCATGTCGGCGGTGACGTACAGCTCGAAGTTGGGGTCCGACACCTTGCCGCCCTGCGGGGTGCCCTGCACCGGTGAGAAGGCCGACGCGCCGAACGTCGAGATTGCCGCGATCGCGTCGCCACCGAAGTCGTCGATGTCGAGGCCGCCGAGCCACGGCGACGCGCCCGGCTTGCCGATCTGCAGGAAGTCGCCGTTGGTGAGCGCGACGGTGGGCACCGACGGCTCGAGTTCGCGGGTGAGCATCAGGGAGCCCCAGTCGAAGCTCTGGATCGTGACGCGGTCGAGCATGCCGGCGTCACGGATGGTGCCGAGGACGGTGCGGACGAACTGGTCCCGCGGCGCGGTCTCGGACGGTGCCCCGGCCTCGACCTTGGTCTCGATGTTCATCTTCACGTCGGGGGCGTTGTACGACTTCACGAGGTCGAGCACCTCGGTCAGCGTCTGCATCTTCGCGCCCGGAACGGTCTGCTGCTCGGGATGATCCGCGACCCGCAGCGAACCGCAGTCCATCGTCTTGATCTGCTCGAGTGTCAGCGTGTTGATGTACTTGCCGACGTACGGGTACTCCGGATCACCCGGGGTCGCCGGGGCGGTGTCCAGGCACTTGTTGTTCGACACCTTGCGGTCGTGCGTGACGACCGCGACGCCGTCCTCGGTGATCTGGGTGTCGAGTTCCAGTGTGGTGACACCCATTTCGAGGGCATTGGCGAACGCTGCGAGGCTGCTCTCGGTGTACAGGCCCAGCCCGCCGCGATGTGCCTGGACGTCGAAGGCGGGTGCGGTCTGCGGCCCGGTGCTGCCCACCGAACCGGACCAGTCGAGGCTGCCGGTGGCGGACGCGGTGGCCGGGGCGAGGGCCGCGAACGGCAGCGCGGCCAGTGAAGTGACGGCGAGTGTGGACAGTGCCCGACGGAAATTCATGTCCGAGACGGTAGGAAGCGGCGGTATCCGGGCAGCAATCAACAGGTAAATGAAGGGTAATGCCTGAGACTATTCTCAGGGCGCCGTCGTCCCGGCATCATGGGCCCATGATCATCGAGAGGGAGTCGGTCGTCGACGCGCCGGCGGAACGTGTGTGGGCGCGGGTGGTCACCCCGGAGGGCATCAACGACGAGATGCGGCCCTGGATGACGATGAGCATCCCGCGCGGGCTGGGAGTGGTGAGCATCGACACCGTTCCCGTCGGAGTGCCGCTGGGCCGGGCGTGGTTGCGCCTCTTCGGTGTCGTTCCGCTCGACTACGACGCTCTGACGATCGCGGAACTCGAACCGGGGCAAAGTTTTCACGAGAAGTCGACGATGCTGAGCATGCGACGCTGGGAGCACGAACGAACCCTCGCACCCGTCGGCGCCGACCGCACCGCCGTCCATGACCGGATCACGTTCGAGCCGCGGCTTCCGTTCCTGGCTCCGGTGCTCGCGCCGGTCCTGCGCGGGTTCTTCGCGCACCGGCACCGGCAGTTGCAGCGACACTTTGCGTCCTAGGCGGCGTGCACGCCACCCCGTGGACGCCGTCGGCTGCATGGACTACCTTCCCCACGCGGATGACGAGTGTCCGGGGTGATCCCGAACCCGAGCGCGTCGCCAATCCACTCTCGCACGCACGCTGGGACGAACTATCGAGGCTGACATCGAAATGAACGAAAACGGCAACTTCACACTGGAAGCCGCGGATGTCCGCGTCGGGATCTCGCCGCGGCAAGGCGGCACGATCACCAGCCTCGTCATCGCCGAGACCGAGCTGCTCAGGCAAGGCGACTCCTACGGATGCTTCCCCATGGCGCCGTGGTGCGGACGAATCGGCAACGGGCAGTTGTCCGTCGACTCGGTGACGCATCACTTCCCGCTCAATGCGGCTCCACACGCCATTCACGGCACGGTGCGGGACGGCGCGTGGGAGGTCGCCGACGCATCGGGCACACACGCGACGCTGCTGCAGGCGCTGGCCCCGCCGTGGCCGTTCGCCGGTCGAGTGGCCCAGAGATTCACCCTGACCGAGAGCTTTCTCGATCTGTCCATCGAGGTGACGTCCGACGCGGATCCCTTTCCCGCCCAGGTCGGGTGGCACCCGTGGTTCAAACGCCTCCTGCGTGGCGACACCGAGCCCGTGCGGATCGATTTCGCACCTGACTGGCAGGAGCTGCGCGGGTCGGACTACCTCCCGTCGGGCGTGCGGATCGCCCCTCGAACGGGACCCTGGGACGATTGCTTCGGGATGGTCGACGGCGTGCGTGTGGTGCTGACGTGGCCGAGTTTGCTCCGGTTGGAAGTTCGGAGCCCCGAGCAGTGGGTGGTGGTCTACGACATGGAAGCCGACGCCGTCTGCGTCGAGCCGCAATCGGGACCACCCAATGGGGTCAACACGATGCCGCGACTCGTGACGGCGGAATCCCCGCTCGTCGCCAACTGTCGATGGACGTGGGAGCGTCTCTAGCGGCAGTCCAGTCGAGCACCGGCGGCCGGCACGTCACTTCGCGCCGTAGGTAGCGTGCACGCCACCCCGAGACGGTCGCGTGGGCTACAGCCGTTCCGCGCTCGTCGACGTGAAGTGGAGGCATGAC
The DNA here is from genome assembly GCF_040024445.1 of Prescottella soli. Classification (NCBI taxonomy): domain Bacteria; kingdom Bacillati; phylum Actinomycetota; class Actinomycetes; order Mycobacteriales; family Nocardiaceae; genus Rhodococcus; species Rhodococcus (subgen. Prescottella) soli. The sequence goes on along the minus strand of NZ_CP157276.1, from coordinate 2,624,394 downwards.
AACTGCACCACCCGTTCCGTCACCGGCAACCGTCCGCGACGATTCCGTGCGCACGCGCGGAGTCGGCTGGTTCCTCGTTCTCGCGTTCGCGGTGTCCTGGATCCCATGGGCAATCGTGTGGGCCGCCGGCTACTCGCTCGACAATCTGGTCGTCCAACTCCTCACCGCGGCGTTCGTGCCCGCCCTCGCCGCGATCGTCACGCGCCGCTGGATCACCCGCGAAGGGTTCGCCGACGCCGGGGCGAGGCCCCGACTGTCCGAGGCGTGGTCGTCCTACCTGATCGCCGCGCTGTTGCCCGTCGGGGTCCTCGTCATCGCGTTGGCGGTGGCCGCGATGTCGGGGATGTGGGACATCGCCGCATGGCATTTCGGCCGCGACGACCTCGTGTTCGTGGCGGTCGCGCTGGTGGTTCCGGTTGTGGCCGCGCCCCTGTTCTGGGGTGAGGAGTTCGGCTGGACGGCGTACCTACGGGATCGCCTCGTGCCGGGCAGGCCGGTCGCAACCACGGTCGCGACCGGCCTGGTCTGGGGTGTGTGGCACTGGCCGCTGCCCTGGGTGGGGTACTTCGGTTCCGGCGGTACCGCCACCGACGCGGTCGTGGCGATGTTGATGTGGCTGCCGCTGTCGGTGCTGCTCGAATGCGTGATCGGTTGGCTGTGGAGTCGCAGTGGATCCGTGTGGCCGCCCGCGATCCTGCACAGCGGCAGCAACCTCGTGGTGGCCGTCGGGATCGGGCGTTTCGTGGATCCGGGCGCCCACACGAATACCGTTACGCTCCTCATGTGCGCTGCCTACGTTCCCGTCGTCGCCTGCATCGCAGGGGCATCGATCGTGAGCCGGCGCAGGAAGATCGGGGCGGGGCAGTGACGGGCAGCGTGTCGTCGGCCCTGCGGTCCGGCCCGCGGTACCTCGGCACCCTGTGGCCGTGGCGGGCGCTCGTGTGCCTCGTCGTCGCGGGCGTCCTCTCGTGCGCCACCGTGATCGGCGTCGTCCCGGTCCTGCTGCTGGGACTGACGCGTCGACTGCGGACGGCGTTGTGGGAGCCGATGCTGCGCGCGCACTGCGCACGACTGAGGCTGATCGATCCGACGGTCGCGGAACGCGCGGACGCAGAAGTGCGGGCGTCCGCGAACGAGGAGCGACTGCCCACCGTGCGGCACGGCGCCTACGTCCTGGGCGCGGCGATCTCCGGCGGCGTCGCCGGCCTCCTCGCGGTCTTTGGCGTCACCATCGTCGGGATGCTGCTCGCCGCGCCCCTGGTCATCCGGGACGACTACTTCGACCTCGGCGGATGGACCGTCGAAACCAGTTCGGGTGCTTGGATTCTGGCACTGACCGGACTGGTGGTCGCGGTGCTGCTCCTGGTGGTCGTCGGCGGTTGGGCCGCGTTCGAGACGCAGATGGCGCAACTGCTCCTCGGGTTCGACGCCGACCCCTGGCGTCTCGAGGCAGCCCGGCTCGAGACGACCCGTTCCGGGCTGCTCGACGCCGAGGGCTCCGAGCGGGAACTGCTCGAATCGGAACTGCACGACCGGGTTCAGCATCGGTTGGTCGCCCTCTCGATGAGCCTCGGCCTCGCCGAGGCCGCCGACCCGGACGGGCGGACAGGCCGACTCGCCGCCGACGCACACCGCCAGGTGGACGAGACGCTCGCCGAGTTGCGGGCGGTGCTGCGCGGATACTCGCCGCGGGCGCTGATCGAACGAGGACTCGCGCCGGCCCTCACGGATCTGGTGGCGGACGTCCCGCTCGACGTCGACGTCATGCTCGACGGGGTGGCCGGTCCCGGGGAGCGGCTGCCGGCGCCCGTCGAGCACATGTCGTACGTACTCGTCTCGGAGACACTGACGAACGCCGTGCGGCACGCCGAAGCTGGGCACGTCACCGTGCGCGGCGACCGCGTCGGGGACGTGTGGCTGTTGAGTGTCACCGACGACGGGCGGGGCGGTGCGCACATCACTGCCGGCGGCGGACTCGACCGGCTGCGTGGTCGCGTCGGCGCCCTCGACGGAACCCTCACCGTGACAAGTCCTGTCGGGGGTCCCACGACGATCCGAATGGAGTGTCCGGTGTGACGTCGACCGAACGACCGCTGCGGATCGTGCTCGCGGAGGACAGCCCGCTGCTGCGGGCCGGGGTGGAGAGCGTGCTCGCCTCCGTCGGGCACGACGTGTGCGCCGCGGTGGGTTATGCGCCGACCCTTCTCGATGCGTGGGACGCGTACCGGCCGGACCTCGTGGTGACCGATGTCCGGATGCCGCCGACCAACACGGACGACGGGCTGCGGGCGGCGGCCGCGCTCCGGCAACGGGAGCCGAAGCTGCCCATTGTCGTGCTGTCGCAATATGTCTCGGTGGCGTATCTCGACGAGCTGCTCGGCGACGCCGCCGCGAGCGGGGTGGGATACCTGCTCAAGGAACGGGTCGGGCACGTCAAGCAGTTCCTCGAGGCCGTGGACCGGGTCGCGCGGGGCGAGACGATCATCGACCCGGACGTCGTGCGGGCGCTCGTCACCGCGACGAGGAGTCGCGGGCCGCTCGCCGCGCTCACGCCGCGCGAACGGGAGGTTCTCGCACTGGTCGCCGAGGGGTGCACCAACTCCGGCATCGCGCAGCGGTTGACGGTGTCCGAGGCCGCGGTGCGCAAGCACATCGGGTCCATCTTCTCCAAGCTGCCGCTGGAGGACGGCGATCGGCGGGTGCAGGCGACGCTCGTCTACCTGCGATCGCTCGGGTGACCGCCGCCCGCGACGATCCGACGCCTCTCAGCCGGACATCCCCGTCCGCCACGACGGGTGCTTCGGCACCCAACCGAGCTTGCGCGCCTTGGTGTTCGACGCCCCACGCCCGTGGCCGGGGCCGAGTCCGCTCGGCTCCTGCGCGCCCACCCAGCGGCAGAAGGTCGGCAGCCAGTCGGCCGGTCCGGCGGGTTCGTCGTCGACGATGTTGACGATGCCGGTGGGCCAGTCGAGTGCCGCGACGGTGGGCGGGGCGGTGTCCTCGATGTGCAGGAAGCTCTCGATTCCGTTGCCCTCGAACACCCCGTCGCGCGCGGCGCGGCCGAAGTCGCCGTCCGGCGAGTACCACGTGCCGGGGCCGTACAGCCTGCCGTAGCGCAGGATCACGTGGTTCGCGATCTCGCAGGACGTCCGTTCCATCGCGACCACGCCCTCGACGGTCCGTGCGCCCCGCCCGACGGCGTCGCGCAGGGGCACCGTCTCGTCGGCGAGACCGTCCCCGTCGGCGTACAGCCACGCGATGCTCTGGGTGACGATCCGTTCCACGCCGTACCGGTGCATCGCGTCGACGAGATTGCGGGTGCCGACGATGCGCAGTTCCGCGTTGGCCTCGAGATCGACGCCCGCCAGGTCGGTGAGCTGGTGGATCACCGCCTCGGGTCGGGCCTCCGCGATCGCGTGCTCCACCGACGCCAGGTCGAACGCGTCCATCCGGACCACCGTGGCGCCGGCGTCGCGCAGCTCGGGACGCGAGTCCGGGTTGCGCGAAGTGCCCACCACCTCGTGGCCGTGGGCGATCAGTTCCCGGGTGAGCGGTAGCCCGACGACACCCCCGGCGCCGGCGACGAGGATCCTCATGCGCACGAGCCTAGGAAACTCGAGTCGCCGCCGCGCGCATCTCAGCTGATTCGAGACCGTTCTGACGACGGCCGAGCCCCACCGGCCGACATTTCGTCCTCAGCGTCGGTTCAGCTGCGTGTCTCTATGGTCGGGCGTCGTGAGCGAGACGACGAGATCCGAGACGGTCGAGACCCGCGGCGTGCTGCTGAGCAAGGTGCCCGAGATCACGGTGTGGTTCTGGGTCATCAAGATCCTGTGCACGACGGTCGGCGAGAGCTTTGCCGACTGGATCAACATGACTTTGGGCGTCGGCCTCAACGCGACCGCCCTCATCTTCACGGCTGTACTTGCCGCGGTTCTGGGCTGCCAACTGCGCCTCGACCGCTACGTGCCGTTCGTCTACTGGCTGACGGTCATCGTGCTCAGCGTGACGGGCACGCTCTACACCGACATCCTCACGGACAGTTGGGGCGTTCCGCTCGCCGTGAGTACGACCGCCTTCGCGGCGGTCCTGGCTGTGGTCTTCGGCGTGTGGTTCGCGCGCGAGGGGACGCTCTCGATTCACAGCATCGTCACGCGGCCGCGAGAGTTGTTCTATTGGCTCGCAGTGCTGGTCACCTTCGCCCTGGGGACAGCCGCCGGCGACTGGACGCTCGAACTCACCGGCTGGGGACCCGGCACCTCGGTGCTCCTGCCGGCCGGTTTGATCGTCTCGGTCGTGATCGGCTGGCGGCTGGGCGCCAACGTGGTGCTGTCCTTCTGGCTCGCTTACATTCTGACCCGGCCGCTGGGTGCCAACCTCGGCGACTGGTTCGCGTCCCCGTCGACCGAGCACGGTCTCGGCTTGGGAACCGCCCTCACGAGCGCGATCTTCCTCATCGCGATCCTCGCTACGGTCGCGTACCTCACGCGCACCCGCGGCGACGTGATCGAACAGCACGAACGGACCCACGTGCCGACCGTGACCACGCGTCCGCATCGTGAGCGGGTCATGCTCGGGTACTACGCCGTCGTCGCTGTCGCCACCGGCGCCCTGCTCGTGTGGGCCGCCGCACAGCCCCACGCGACCGCTGCGAGCGAGGAAGAAGACAGCGCGGCGACGGTGACCACGACACTCACCCCCGGTCAGGCGGACGCGCACTTCGCGCCGGCCGAGATCGCGAAGTTCCGCACCATCGCCCAGGACACGCTCACGAGCGTGCAGGCCGGCGACCAGGCTGGAGCGCGGGCCCGAGTCAAGGACCTCGAAACCGCGTGGGACGACGACGAGGCGACCCTGCGTCCCCTGGACGAAACCACCTGGCACGTCGTCGACGGTCGGATCGACAGCGTCCTCGGGGCGGTGCGTGCCGGCAAACCTGACACCGCGACCGAGACGCAGACACTCACGGCACTGCTCACTGCGCTTCAGTGAGGAACGGACAGCGCCGCCTGCACCCGATCCGCCGCGGCGGCCGGGTCCTCGTGCTCCCACACCCGCACCACGCGCCAGCCCGCCGCCTCGAGCCGGGTGTCGGTGTCGCGGTCGCGAACGACGTTGGCGGCCAACTTGTCCGCCCACCACTGCGCGTTGTTCTTGGGGGAGGTCGCGTGCTGCGGGCAGCTGTGCCAGAAGCAGCCGTCGACGTACACCGCGACACGCTTGCGCGGGAACACCAGATCGGCCCGACGGCGCAGCCCGGGCACCGGCGCGCGGTCGACGAAGAACCGGGCCCCGCGACGGTGTAGTTCGCGGCGCAGTGCCACCTCCGGCGCGGTGTCGCGCCGGCGCTGCGCCCGCATCCGGGCGCTGGTCAGGGGATCGGTGGAGGGCATCGCCACCATCCTCGCACCGGTCTCAGGCCACCGCTTCGGGGTAGCCGCCCATCCGGTCGAGGTGGCTCTCGACGTCGTCGAGGAAGCCGGGCACGAAGCGCAGGCTTCCGGTGCGGGCCCGCTTGAGGAACCCGGCGGTGGCGCGGGCGGACAGCAGCTGCGAGTGCTCGAGGAACCCGCTGAGGTCCTCGTACGGGTGGTGGACCGGCCAGTGCGACTCGTGCACCCGGAACGCCTGCCGGTCGCGTCCCCACGCGGCGCTGGGCCAGGCGTCGCCCGGCTTCAGCGGCGTCTCGTGATCGGGGCTGTAGGCGATGCGGTCGTCGAGGCGTCCGCCCACCCATTCCGCCATCCGCACGCTCACGGCGTTCCCGACCAGGCGCCACCGGTGGCCGTTGCGGATGCCCTTGACCTCGGTGGCCGGGGCCGTCCAGTCGGGGTCGAAGCCCTGGAGACGTTCGGCGTCGATCAGGCCCGGAGTGACGATCTCGCCCGACGGCAGGCGCACCGCCGGCGGCGACGCGATGCCGACCGTGGAGCCACCCTTGAGCGTGGGCACCGCGTTGACAGCCCAGCCGAGCCCGCGGACGCCCTCGGTCCAGTAGAAGCCGCACGGGTACTGCGCCGGGTCGCCCTCCCCGGGAACACCGGCGTCCTGCCCGAACAGCACCTCGCGGGGATCGTCGGTGCGCGACGCCAGCATCAGCACGCGCTGGCGCCGCTGCGGCAGCCCGAACGCGCGCGCGTCCACCACCCGGTACGCCCACGTGTAGCCGAGGTCCTCGAGCGCGTCGGTGATGTGCCGCATCGCCGCGCCGCGGCCGAGATTGAGCATGAACGGGACGTTCTCGATCAGCAGCCAGCGCGGCCCCTTCTTGCGCTTGACGAGACGGAACACCTCGTCGACCAGGCCCGAGCGGGCGCCGGTGATACCGGCCGTCTTCCCGGCCTGCGACAGGTCCTGGCACGGGAAACCCGCGGCCACCAGTTCGGTGCGCTGCGGCAGCGACCGCAGCCGGGTCACGTCACCGTGCAGCTCGACGCCCGCGAACCGGGTGCGCAGCACCTGCTGGGCGCCGGGGTCGATCTCGCACAGCAGCTCGGTCTCCCAGCCGTGGCTGCGCAGGCCCAACTCCACCCCGCCGATGCCGGCGAACAGCCCCACCATGTTCCCGGTCGACGTCACGGCACCCTTCCTCACGCACAAATACCAGGAGCACGTTACTCGAGTCCTCCGACGTGGCCGCGTCACACCGCCGCCCGTGCGCCGGCATCTCAGTTCCGCGATCCGGTGGCCCGCGCCGGGAACAGTAGCGTCTCGACGACGGGGAGCAGCTCGGATCGGTGGGCGATGGCTTCCAACAGGTCGACGAGGCTGTCGGCGACCGTGGTCGTCGCCTCGAATTCGGGCTCCACACCGTGGACGATCTCGCCGTCGACGCCGACCGCCAGGTAGGCGTAGTCGTCGCGGACGGAGCACAGGATCGGGCAGTGCCGCCGCCAGAACTCGGCGACTGCGGCCTCATCGTCGTCGCTCACGGCTGCGTCGCGGCTGAGGGTCTCGAACTCGTTCCACGCGAACGCGGCGTCCCCCGAATCCGTGTAGTCGTCGAGAGCCAGGAACCACACCGCGTCGTCCGGGCTCGACAACCGCGCGAACGACGACGCCCAGGACCGCTGGACGTCCGGGAGCGAGGCCAGGACGTCGGGCACCGAGCGCGAATGTCGGGGAGCGGGCTCGTGAACCCAGCCCGCGGACCGCAACGCGGCGACCGCCCGAGTGAACACGTCCATCGGCGACGACGATACTCGAGTCCGAGGCGGACCCGGGGCACGCGAACGCCCCGGCCGAGCCGACCGGGGCGCTCGCGGCGACAAGCCGGGATCAGGTGTCGGACGACGCCGTCTCCGGTTCGGTCGGCAACGAACCCTCACCCTTCCCGGGATGCACCACGCCGAGTTCGAGGCCGCCGTTCGCCGACACCCGGACGATGTCGTCGGGCTCGAGCTCGCCCGACAGCAGCAGCCCGGCCAGCCGGTTGTCGAGCTCCTTCTGGACGGTCCGGCGCAGCGGCCGCGCCCCGAACTCCGGCTGGTAGCCCTTCTCGGCGAGCCAGTCGACGGCGTCGTCGGTGATGTCGAGCTCGACGTGCTGGGCGTGGAGCTGGCGGCGGGTGCCGTCGAGGATGAGCTCGATGATCTGCCGCAGCTCCGTCTGGTCGAGCCGGTGGAACACGATCGTCTCGTCGATGCGGTTGAGGAACTCGGGCCGGAAGTGTGCCCGCAGCCGCTCCATCAGCGTCGGCACCAGCTCGTCGATGTCCTCGGCCCCCGTGCCGAGGATCAGGTCGGAACCGATGTTGCTGGTGAGGATCACGATGGTGTTCTTGAAGTCGACGGTGCGGCCCTGCGCGTCGGTGACGCGGCCGTCGTCGAGGAGCTGCAGCAGGACGTTGAACACGTCCGGGTGCGCCTTCTCGACCTCGTCGAACAGCACCACCGAATAGGGCTGGCGCCGCACCTTGTCGGTGAGCTGTCCGGCCTCCTCGTAGCCGACGTAGCCGGGAGGGGCGCCGACGAGCCGCGAGACCGTGTGCTTCTCCTGGAACTCGCTCATGTCGAAGCGGATCATCCGGTCCTCGTCACCGAACACGGCCTCCGCCAACGCCTTCGCGGTTTCCGTCTTGCCGACACCGGTCGGTCCCAGGAACATGAAAGAGCCGATGGGGCGGTTCGGATCCGACAGCCCGGCCCGCGACCGGCGCACCGCCTCCGCCACCGCGGTGACGGCCTCGTTCTGGCCGATCACGCGGGCGTGCAGGACGTCCTCGAGCTTCATGAGCCGCTCGCGTTCCTCGGATGTCAACTCCGCCACCGGGATTCCGGTCTGCCGCGACACGACGTGGGCGATGTCGAGGACCGTCACCTCGGGCGTGGCTTCGTCGGGAGTCGCGCCCAACCTCTCCTGGGCCTCGGTGATCTGCCGCTTGAGATCGTTCGCGCGCTCGTAGTCCTCCTGCCCGACGGCGGAATCCTTCTCCCGCTTGAGCCGGGCGAGCTCCTCCTCCGCGGTGCGGGTGTCGAAGTCGGGGGTGCGGGTGCGCAACCGAACCCGGGCGCCGGCCTGGTCCACGAGGTCGATCGCCTTGTCGGGCATGAACCGGTCGGTGATGTACCGGTCGGAGAGTTCGGCCGCGGCGACCAGCGCCTCGTCGGTGTAGTGCACCTGGTGGTGCGCCTCGTAGCTGTCGACCAGACCGCGCAGGATCTCGATGGTGTCGTCGACCGACGGCTCGGCCACCAGCACCGGCTGGAAGCGGCGCTCGAGGGCGGCGTCCTTCTCGATGTGCTTGCGGTACTCGTCGATCGTGGTTGCCCCGATCGCGTGCAGTTCGCCGCGGGCGAGTGCCGGCTTGAGTAGGTTGCCCGCGTCCATCGCGCCCTCGCCGCCGGCCCCGGCACCCACGATGGTGTGCAGTTCGTCGATGAACAGCACGAGCTGGTCGGAGTGCGCCTTGACCTCGTCGAGGATCTTCGTCAGCCGCTCCTCGAACTCGCCGCGGTACTTGGTGCCGGCGACCAGCGAACCGACGTCCAACGCGACGACGCGGCGATCGGTGAGCGTCGACGGGACGTCGCCGTTGACGATGCGCTGCGCGAGACCCTCGACGATCGCGGTCTTGCCGACACCCGGATCACCGATGAGGACCGGGTTGTTCTTGCGGCGGCGCGAGAGGATCTCGATGGTCTGTTCGACCTCGTTGGCGCGGCCGACGACCGGATCGATGTTGCCCGCCCGGGCCTCGGAGGTGAGGTCGCGGCCGTACTCGTCGAGTGTCGGCGTGGAACTGGGCGGGGCCGCGGCCTTCTCACCCTCGATGGTGGCGCCCAACAGGGCCTTGCCCGCGGGGCTCTCGGAGTTGGCGGCGATGCCGATCAGGATGTGTTCCGGTCCGATGTAACTGCTGCCGGACTCGCTGGCCTGCTGCTGCGCGGTCCGCAGCGCGAGCTTCGCGGCCGGGCTCAGGCTCGGGGACCCGGGGGCGGTTTTCGGGGTGCCGTGCTTGTCCAGGTGGTCGGCCATCTTCGAGGCCAGTTCGTCCGGATCCAGATTGATGCTGCTGAGCACACCGCGCGTGGGATCGTTCTGCGCCGCGGCGTAGAGCAGGTGTTCGGGGGTGATCTCGGAGTTGCCCCACTCGGTGGCCGCGTCGCGTGCGGTGGCGATCAGGCGGCGGGCGCCGTCGTTGAGGAGCCGTCCGAGGTCGACGCGCTGGACCGGGGGCTGGGACGACAACCCCGATCCGAAGAACCTTGCGAAAATGTCATCGAAGGGACTGTCCATGCGACCCCAACCTTCGGTCATGTCCTAATCCTCCAAATCTCTGGTTTCAGCAATCTGGTTCGGACTCGTCCGCACTGCTCAGGCGGACCACACTCAACCTTGCGACCGCAGCGTGGGAAAGTAAAGAGTCTTCCGACCCACGTCGCCGCGCATGTCGTCGACCACCATCGAAAGGGTTTGTGCCGCATGATGACTGCGTCTGCGACCGTCGAACGTTCGGTCAGGTCCAGGAAACAGAGGCTACTGCGCGACGCGCAGGCCGGCGTCCTCGTCGAGGCGTTCGTCGTCATCGGCGTTCTCACGATCCTTGTCACCCGCGCCTACCTGCACGCCACGGGGTATCCGCAGATCGGCGGGGCGACGCTGCACATCGCACACGCGCTGTGGGGTGGGCTGGGGATGGTCGCCGCGCTGGTGGTCGTCTTCTCGTTCCTCGGTGACATGCCGCGGATCGTCGCCGTGGTCGCCGGCGGCATCGGGTTCGGCCTCTTCCTGGACGAGGTCGGTAAGTTCGTGACCCAGACGAACGACTACTTCTTCCAGCCGGCCGTGGCGATCATGTACGTCGTCGTCGTGGCGCTGCTGCTGCTCAACCGCTGGTTGAACGACACCCGGCAGCAGACGACTGCCGAGGCGCTCGTCAACGCGGCCGGCACCGCGGCCGAGGGACTGATCCACGGCCTCACCGCGCCACGACGGGCGGAGGCCCACCGGCAGTTGCGCCGGGCCGCTGACTCAGGCGTCGACCCCGCCGCGATCGGGTGCGTCGAGGAACTGCTGAACCGATGCGAGCCCCGATCCGCCGGACGGTCCGACGCCCTGCTGGCCCGGCTGCGCGGACCGCTGCCGCGGGCGCTGGACAGCACCCGCGCCGTGTGGACCGCCGCGATCGCACTGGCGCTGTTCTCCACCGCCGGGGTGGTGAACGCGGTGGCCACGCTGTCGGAGGACCTCGAGGGCGGCACCGGCAGCGACATCACCACCATCGGCCAGATGTGCGGATCGGTCGTCGCGTTCACGCTGTGCTGGGTGGCGATCGCCCGACTGCGGACCGGGAGCATCTGGCCGGTGCGCATGCTCCGGGCCGCGGCGCTGGTGACGATCCTGCTCACCGAGGTGTTCAACTTCGTCGCCGAGGAGTTCGGGGCGCTGATCAACGTCGCCGTCGGCCTGACCGCACTGGTCGTGTTCTCGCGGCGCATCACGCTGCTCGAGCGCGGCGAGGACTCGGCGAATCACCCGAACGGCGACCCGCGCGAACCGGTCCCGTCCGCACAGCCCACCTGACGGCCGTTCGTCGCATAACGTAGACACCGTGAGCATTTCGAGCACCGCGCGGTCCTGGCCTGCCGTTCTGACGTGGCGCGCCCACTCGGCGCCGCGCATGGAGTCCGTGCGCGTTCAGGTGAGCGGAAACCGGATCAAGGCGACCGGACGCATCATCGGCGGCGAGTGCCCGGACCACCCCGCGTTCAGTGCGTCCTACGACCTCGTCACCGACGAGAACGGCGTCACCCGGCGGCTGTCGCTGCGCACCGCGCTCGCGTCCGGCGAGCGGCAGATGTCGATCAGCCGCGACGAGGAGGGCGTGTGGATGGTCGAGACCGGCACCACCCACCTGCGGTCCGGGTTCGCCGGCGCGAAGGACGTCGACGTCGTGCTCAGCCCGTTCTTCAACGCGCTGCCGATCCGGCGGTTCGGCATGCAGCACGAGTCCGAGGACATCCAGGTGCCCGTCGTGTACGTCAACTTGCCTGACCTAGCCGTGCAGGAGGCGTCGCTGACCTACAGCAGCGGCGCCGACGGCATCCACGTGCTCTCGCCGGTGTCGTCGTCGTCCGTCACCGTCGACGAGGACGGCTTCGTCCTCGACTACCCCGGCCTGGCCGAGCGGATCTGAGTCGACTCAGCTCACCGCCAGGGCACAGGCGAGTGCGACCGATTCGGCCGGATGCGACCCGTGCCCGCCCGCGGTGGTCGGCAGCCCGATCACCTGGACCCCGACGGGACTGCCGTCGTCGACCGTGACGGGCACCGAGATCGCCGGGATGCCGAGCGTGTTGAACGGAATGCACATCCGCAGCAACGGGGTTCGGGCCGCCGACGGATCCGGCGAGAGCGCAGCGTCCCGGGTGACCGACCGCAGGGGAGTGGTCGCGGTGACGAGCGCGTCCAGGCCCAGATCGCCGCGCAGCCGCGAGAGTGCCTGGTGGCGAAGGCGTTCGACGGTGCGGACGGCGTGCACGTAGTCGACCGCCGGCCGGTCCCGCTGCGCCGCCAGCAACGCGGCGGTGGGTGGCTGGTAGCGCTCGGGGGTGGACTCGAACCAGTGCCGGTGCGTCTCGTAGGCCTCCGACCCCGTGATGACCGGATAGGCGGCGAGCAGTTGCTCGGTCTCGGGGAGTTCGACGTCGATCACCTCGGCGCCCGCGTCGGCGAGGGCGCGGACGGCCGCATCGACGGCGGCCGCGATCGCGGCGTCGGCGACGTCCCAGTTGTCGCCGCGCAGCCGTCCCACCCGCAGGCCCGCGACCGGGGTGCGCACGTGTGCGATGCCGGGGATCGCGCCCCACACCAACGACACGTCGACGACGTCGGCGGCCAGCAGGCCCACGTGGTCGAACGTCGTCGACAGCGGGAACACCCCCGACGTCGGCAGTGCGTCGAAGCTCGGCTTCATCCCGACGATGCCGCACAGAGACGCGGGAGTGCGCGTGCTGCAGCCGGTGTCGGTGCCCAGCGCGAGCGGCACGACGCCCTTCGCGACCAGGGCCGCGGACCCCGACGACGAGCCGCCGGTGACGAGCGTCGGATCGTGCGGGTGCGCGGCCGGGCCGGCCGCGTTGACCGCGCCCGTGGGGCCGTAGGCGAACTCGTGCAGGTGTGCCTTGGCGACGACGATCGCCCCGGCCTCCCGCAGTCGCGTGATGATGCGGGCGTCGGTGGCGGCGGGCGGGGCGTCCGCGAGGATCGCGCTGCCGCAGCGCGTCGGCATGCCGGCGACGTCGATGTTGTCCTTCACCGCCACCGCGACCCCGTGCAGCGGGCCGATCCAGTCGCCGGCGGCGAGCGCGGCGTCGGCGCGGGCCGCGGCCTCGAGTGCGCCGTCGTCGTCGCGGGCAGCCACCAGGTTCTCCCACGGCGTGCCCCGCAGGCCGTCGAGGGCGTCGAGCGTCGCGCGGACGTGCTCGGTCGCGGTCGTCTCGCGCTTGGCCAGTTGCTGGGCGATGTCGCGCAGGCTCACGGGCGCAGCACCCCGCCGCGGCGTCCGGCGTCGCGCATCCGCTCGAGCCAGTTCTCGGAGCCGGGCTCGATGCCGGTGATGGTCCAGCGTTCGCGGTTCTCGTAGCGGAGGCGGGCGTCGTAGCCGGGCCCGACGAGTCCGGCGACCGTGCCCTTCCTCGTCAGCTCGTCGCGGGCGGCGGTCAGCACAGCCAGGGTTTCGTCGAGGGCCGTCAGCAGGGCATCGCGGTTGCCCTCGCACATCGCGCGCACCAGGCCGGGCGCGCTGCCCGCGACGCGGGTGCCGTCACGGAACGACCCGGCCGCCAGGCCCAGCGCCAGGTCGCCACCCGCCGCGCCGGACAGCGCCAGCGCCTCGGCCAGCACGTGCGGCAGGTGCGAGATGCGGGCGACGGCGGCGTCGTGCTCGACCGACTCGGCCGGCACCACCACCGCGCCGCAGTCCAGCGCCAGCCGCGCCACCTGCGACCAGATCTGCGGGTCGACGCCGTCGTCGGCGCTCACCACCCACACCGCGTCGCGGAACAGGTCGGCGTCACCGGCCTCCCACCCGGACTCGGACGTCCCGGCCATCGGATGGCCACCGACGAACCGGTGCTGCAGCCCGTGCCGGGCGACGGCCGCCGCGACCTCGGCCTTGACGCTGACCACGTCGGTGATCGGACAGTCGGGGGCGTGCTCGGCGATGGCCGCGAGCGTCGCGTCGACGGCCGGCATCGGCACCGCGACCACGAGCAGGGCGCGGGCGTCGGCGGCGCGGCGCAGCACCGCGACCAGGTCGGTGTCGGCGTCGAATCCGTCCGCGCGGGCGGCGTCCGCGGTCGGTGCCGAACGGTTCCAGCCCCACCCGTCGCGGCCCGCGGCAACCGCTGCGCGGAGCAGGGATCCGCCGATCAGGCCCAGGCCGAGAACACAGACGGGAGGTGCGGAAACGGAGACAGCCACCCGAACAGGTTGGCACATTTGTCACTGGACTTCTTATGGAGGCGCTGCGCGGGCTACCGTTGCGCGCATGGGTGCACAGCGCGCGAACGACAACAGCGCCTCCGCTGGGTCGATGGAGGACCTGGACGGCTTCGGTATCGCCGTCGTCCGTGAGGAAGGCCGTTGGAAATGTACGCCGCTCACCGGTGGGTCGCTGACGAGCCTGCGGACCGCCGAGAAGGAACTGCTCGAGCTGCGTAGCTCCGGCGCCGTGTTCGGTCTGCTCGACGTCGACGAGGAGTTCTTCGTCATCGTGCGGCCCGCGCCGACGGGCACCCGCCTGCTGATCTCCGACGCGACCACGGCCATCGACTACGACATCGCAGCCGACGTCCTCGAGTCGCTCAACATCGAGATCCCCGACATCGACCCCGACGACCTCGACGACGTCGAGCCGTGGGAGGAGGGCGACCTGGGTGTCCTGTCGGATCTGGGCCTGCCCGAGGCGGTGATGGGCGTGATCCTCGCCGAGACCGACCTGTACCCGGACGAGCAGCTGACGATGATCGCGGAGCGCTGCGGCTTCGAGTCCGAGCTGTCGTCGGAGCTCGACAAGCTTCCGCGCTGATCTCGGACTGCCGAGCGTGACCCTGCAGGACGACGAGCGGATGATCCGCGCCGCTCTCCACGCCGCGGCCGCGGCGTCGGAAGCCGACGTGCCCGTCGGGGCGGTCGTGTTCGCCGCGGACGGGGTGGAGTTGGCGCGCGCCGCGAACGCCCGCGAGGCCGCGGGCGACCCCACCGCGCACGCCGAGATCCTGGCGCTGCGGGAGGCGGCCCGCGTCCACGGCGACGGCTGGCGGCTCGAGGGCGCCACGCTCGCGGTGACGCTGGAGCCGTGCACGATGTGCGCGGGCGCGCTGGTGCTCGCCCGCGTCGAACGCGTCGTGTTCGGCGCGTGGGAACCCAAGACCGGCGCGGTCGGTTCGCTGTGGGACGTCGTCCGCGACCGCCGGCTCACCCACCGGCCCGAGGTGCGCGCCGGCGTCCTCGAGCACGAGTGCGCAGCGCTGCTCGAGAAGTTTTTCGAGCAGCAGCGCTGACGCGCTGACCAGCGCGGATGTGCCGACGATCGCCCGCGTGGCCGAATGTTGCCCGGCGAAGTCCCGCGAGTCGTGCTCTGGTGGAGAGAGGTGCTCGTGTGGCACCGGAACCGCCACGGCGGTTCGAGGCAGATTCACGGAGGTGACTCGTGGGAATCGGAGACAAGGCCAAGAACAAGGCGCAGGACGTCGGCGGCAAGGCCAAGGAGGCTGCCGGCAAGGCGACCGGCGACGAGGATCTGAAGAACGAGGGCAAGGGCGATCAGGTCAAATCGGCCGCCAAGGACGTGGGCGAGAAGGTCAAGGACGCCGCCTCGACGACGAAGGACAAGCTCACCGGAAAGTAGCTCTGACCAGCCGATTTCTGGCTGAGCGCCGACTCCGGTACAGTTCTCGGCGGTGGCGTGTCCGAGCGGCCGAAGGTGCAGCACTCGAAATGCTGTGTACGGTAACCCCGTACCGAGGGTTCAAATCCCTCCGCCACCGCCAAGAGCCCCTCACCTGCGTGCAGGTGGGGGGCTTCTTTGTGTCTCGGTTCCGGTCGATCCTCGGCCGGTGGATTCCGGGCACGCTCCGCGGTGACGCCGTCGCTATGACTTCAGGGTCGCGGCCAACCCCTGAACGGGAGTTCACGGCACGTGTAGGGGCTCGGGCCGTGTCATGAGTTCCCGTTCCGGCGCTTCCGGGTGCGACGTGTGGCCGAGCATCCGCTCACGGTTTCGATTCGGTCCCCAGAAATTCGACCGATCAGAATATTGCAAGATGCGCATTTGTGCGTGAAATTCTCGAAAAACGTGGTGCGATTCTTTCATTGCAGATTCCGCATGTGTCGCAGATCACTGGACGCTGTATTGATATTCACGTTCCGTGACTTCTAAGGTGCATTCGGAAGAAATGCGACAGCGCGTTTCTTCGTAAACCGTGGCGTTGGGCCACGCTCGACCAGAAGGACATTCCATGGATTTCGATCAGATCATCTCCCTGCTCACGGCCCTGGGCGACTTCGGCAACCTGCTCACCGGTGTCGGCGACGCGCTCAATGGCATCGTTGCCTTCGGCGGCTCCGTCTCGAAGGCTGCAGGGGCCCTGTCGTAGTGGCCTGATCTTTCTGTCGCGTGTGGCGGGCACCTTGACGGTGCCCGCCACACGCGTTTATGCAGGAGTGCGCACCTAGGTTCTCGGGTATTTCGTTTCAGTGCGCGCGGAACGACATTTCGTGGCCGCATTCTTCGGCAGCATTCAGCGTCCTGCGGAGTTCGGCGACTGTCGGCATCGGGCAGGTGTGGAGTGTCCCGAGGCCCCGCTCCGTCTCGCCCCACTCGAAAAACACTTGGTCGGCGATATCGAGAACTCGTGACCGGCTCCGTCCCCGCAGTGAACGCGACCAGAATGGGTTCCATCACACCGAGGAGAAGAACGATGGCCAAGTACTTGCTGCTCAAGCACTACCGAGGCGCTCCGACTCCCGTCAACGACGTGCCCATGGACCGGTGGACGCCGGAGGAGATCACGGCGCACGTCCAGTACATGCAGGACTTCGCGGCCCGGCTCGAGGTGACCGGCGAGTTCGTCGACGCCCAGGCGCTCGCCGCCGAGGGGATGTGGGTCCGGTACGACGGCGAGGGTCGCCCGCCGGTCACCGACGGCCCGTTCGCCGAAACGAAGGACCTCATCGCCGGCTGGATCGTGATCGACGTCGACAGCCACGACCGCGCCCTCGAACTGGCCGGGGAGCTCTCGGCCGCCCCCGGGGCCGGGGGGAAGCCCATCCACGAGTGGCTCGAGGTGCGCCCGTTCCTGGCGCCGCCGCCCACCGTCGCGGAGTGACCGGATGAACGAGGTCCTCCTCCCGAGCCTCATGCCCGGTATGCTTTGGATCCTCGACGCGACCCGAGCGGACGCCGCCCGGCGCCGGCGTACCTGCACGAGCGTGACCACCTGACACGCCAGGCCGCGCGGCTCAACGCTCGGCGGTGGCGCGGATAGGCTGCGGAACCGTGCCATCTCTCTACATCGATGATCCGGAGCAGGGAATCGCTTGCGCGACGAGCCATCCCGCATTCGTCGCTCTCGCACCCGAGTCGTTCTACGACCAGGGCGAGCACTTCTCGCCGTTCGGCAACGACTCCGGAAACGACGCGCTGCGCGAGCTCGAGGACTGGTATGTCGAGGGCGGCCAGGACGACGCACTGCCCGCGTTCGCGGCGGGCCTCATCGCCTCCTGGGACTTCGGTGTGCCCGACGACGTGTGGACGGCCGGACGCGAGGACGTCCACTCCCGTCTGGGCGACGGCTCGCTCGACGAGGTCGCGCTCAGTGCCGAGGCCCAGGCCCAGCTGGCGATCGTGCTCGGCCAGTTGAAGATTCGCGGCGGCCTGACGCCCGCGGCGCGGATCCTCGGGGGAGCGGTCGTCGACGTCCTGTGGGCACTCGCCGACCACAGCCGCGTCGCATACCCGGACTGGCCCCACGCCGCCGCGAACCTCGCGGCCATCGCGTCGGCCGTCGACGTCATCGACAAGGCACCCGCCCTGCGGGCCTGACATCCCCTGTCCGACCCCCGTCGAGTAGTCATATGGGGGCTGTCCGAGACGAGGACGGCAGCAGAGGGAGGAATTTCGGGATGGCAGCGAATCAGGCACGGTTCGATCTGGCGTCGGCCAGGCGGGCGGCGGACGCGGCGCTCGAGGCCGCGCGGCGCGACGGCAACCGGGTGAGCGTGACCGTGGTGGATGCGCGGGGACACGATCTGCTCGTGGTCCGCGACGACGGCGCCACGTGGTTCACGCCCGGGGTGGCCCGGGCCAAGGCCGCGACGGCCGCCCTGATCGGGATTCCCACGACCGCCTACTCGGGGCTGGCCGACGCGCACCCCGCGCTCGTCGACCTGATCGACGGCCAGGTCCGCCAGTCCCTGACGACCCTGCCCGGTGGCCTGCCGGTGATCGTCGACGGCGAGGTCGTCGGCGGCATCGGGGTCAGCGGCGCGCAGCCGGAGCAGGATGTCGAGTACGCACAGGCGGGGATTGCCGCCCGCTGATCGGTGTCCGCGGATCGGCCCCGATCGGTGTCGTGGGGCGGTCCGTTACTCCCCGAACGGAAAAACCTCGATCCGCGTCGAATTGTGCATGGTGTTGTCCCGTAGGCTTCCGATGCAGCTGGTTGGCAAACCTGGGAGTGATACGTGGCACAGAAGGTAATTGTCGAGCTCATCGATGATCTTGATGGTGAGCCCATCGACTTCGGCGGCGAAACGATCAGCTTCGCGGTCAACGGCGTCGAGTACACGATCGACCTCAATGACAAGAACGCCACCGAGTTTCATCGCAAGCTGGACTACTACATCCGGCACGCGACCAAGGTGGGGGGCCGTCAGGTCGCCCGTGTCGCGAAGCCCGCGGCTGACGGTCCGAGCACCCCGGAGATCCGCGAGTGGGCCACCCAGAACGGCTACACCGTCTCGACGCGGGGCCGCATCGCGGCTGACATCGTCAAGGCGTACGCGGCCGCGCACTAGCCATGGCGAAGGTCAGCAAGCGCGCGGAGAGCGAGGCCGTGCCCGAACCCGTCGTCGAGGGGGCTGCCGAGGACGTCGCGTCGGACGTCGTCGACACCGAGGATCCGCCCGCTGACACGGACACGGACGCCGACGACGAGCAGGGTTCGGAGGTCTCCTTCTCGCACGGCGACCCGATCCGGGTGTTCCTCTACGACATCCCCAACGACGGCGGCGAGTGGACGGCGCGCTACGAGTACGGGATCAAGCGGATCCGCGCCAAGAAGGTGAGCCCGTCCGTCTACCTCGACCTGCTGCATCGCGTGTTCCCCAAGCACGAGGTCCTGGTCAAGGGTGAACTGCTCAGCGTCAAGAGCCGGCCGCACCCCGAAGATCCGAAGGTCCTCACCGAGGTGGCGCTGCTGGTCTACCTGGCCACCGAGGTCGCGCTGTTCAAGGCGTTCCTCGACTGGGCGGGCCGGGACATCAGCTCGATCCGGATCACGCACGAGAAGCTCGACGACGTGGCCCGCCGGATCCACAACGACCTGTACCGCATTCACCTGTTCAAGCAGCGCCTGGTGACGGCGGGCATCGACGATCCGGCCGAACTCGACGACGACGTCGTGCGGCCGATCGAGGTCATCAAGAGCGAGATCGACGCCATCCAGGACCTGCGGATCTCGGTCAAGCGCTACCGGGACCGGGTGGCGCAGGCCAAGCGGGAACGTGTCGTCAAGGAGAGCCAGAACCTCGTCGGCAACATCGAGATGGCCACGTGGGACTCGGTCCAGCGCCGCGAGGAGATGGTCGTGATGCGCGAATGGGTGGACAACCAGCAGCGTGTCCTGCCGATCGTCAAGACCGCCAAGCAGGGCTGACACCGCCGCCGCCCGAACCGAACACTGGGCCCCTCCCCGATCCGATCGGGGAGGGGCCCAGTCGTTTGTTCGGGAAACCCCGCACCGGAAGGTGTATGCTTGCCGATAAGCAAATAAATTGGAGGTGGATGTGACGAACCTCTTCGACGACGACGAGGTGTCCCGGCTGCGGGTCGCCCTCGGTCGCATTTCCCGGCAGGTCGACCGGCAGACGTCGGGCGGCGAGCTGACCAAGACGCAGTTCTCGATCCTCACCACGGCCGTCCGGCGGGGCCCGATCCGGGCCAGTGAGATGGCCGAGATCGAGACCCTCAACCCGACGATGCTCTCGCGGATGATCGGCAAGATGGAGGCCGCAGGCCTGCTCCAGCGCTCCGCGCACCCCGACGACGGCCGCGCCGTCGTCGTGGCCGCCACCCCCGAGGGGATCGCGCTACACGCCCGGTTGCGTGACAAGCGGACCCAGTTGTTCGCCGAGTACCTCACCCAGCTCCCCGAGACGAAGACCCAGGACCTGCTCGCCGCCCTGCCCGCCCTCGAGGCCCTGGGTGAACGGATGTGTCAGGCCCGGGTCGCGGCCCGCTCATGACGGCCGCGACGAAGCTCGGACGCCAGACCTTCGCTGCGCTCGCGAACCGCAACTTCCGCCGCTACATCAGCGGCCAGGCCGTCTCGCTCGTCGGCACCTGGATGCAGACCGTGGCCCAGTCGTGGCTGGTCCTCGAGCTCACCGGTTCCGGCACCGCGATCGGCGTCGTCGTCGCCCTCCAGACGTTGCCGATCCTGCTGCTCGGCCCCTACGGTGGCGTGATCGCCGACCGGTCGGACAAGCGCCGCTTGATGATCGGCCTGCAGTCGATGATGGGTGTGCAGGCGCTGATCCTCGGCGTGCTCACCATCACCGGCACCGTCGAGTTGTGGCACGTCTACGTGCTGGCGCTGCTGCTCGGGCTCAACCAGTGCTTCGAAAACCCTGCGCGCCAATCGTTCATGCTCGAGATGGTCGGCCCGGACGATCTCCGCAACGCCGTCAGCCTGCAATCGACGCTGGTGAGCGCGTCGCGCATCGTCGGCCCCGCCGTCGCCGGCGTCACGATCGCGGCGGGCGGCCTGGGCGTGTGCTTCCTGCTCAACGCCGCCAGCTTCGTCGCGGTCGTGACGTCGTTGCTGCGGCTGAATATCGATGCCCTGCATCGTTCCCCGCCGGCGGAACGTGCCCGAGGCCAGCTCCGCGAGGGGCTGCGTTACGTGCGCGGCAACCGCAACCTCGCGGTGCCGCTGCTGATGATGGCGTTCATCGGGTGCCTCGCGTTCGAGTTCCAGGTGGTACTCCCGATCGTCGCCGACCAGACGTTCGGTGCCGGCTCCGAGGCCTACGGCTTCATGACAGCCGCAATGGGTGTCGGCTCGGTGTGCGGTGGCCTGTTCGTCGCCACATGGGGACGCACCGGGACACGGGTCCTGATCGCTGCCGCAGCCGCTTTCGGTTTCGCGCTCGTCGCCGCCGCCGTGGCGCCGACACTGGCACTCGAAGTGCTCGCGCTGATGCTCGTCGGCGCGGTGAGCATCGCGTTCAACTCGACGAGCAACAGCACCCTCCAGCTGGAGGCCGATCCGCAGATGCGCGGGCGTGTCATGGCGCTGTGGTCCACCGCGTTCATGGGCTCGACCGCGATCGGGGGTCCGATCGCGGGCTGGGTCAGCCAGGAGTGGGGTGGGCGTGCCGGACTGATGATGGGCGCGGTCACGTGCATCGTCGTGGCGCTGGTGGCATGGATCGTGATCGGTCGCGGCAAGGAGGTGACCGCGCAGACCGAGCCGATCACCGAGGACCCGGAAGAGCACACCGTCGAGAATCCGGCGGTGTCGGAGGATCCCGCGGTCACCGACGCGGACGCGCGCAGCAAGGCCGCTTGACTTTCGACGTAGGTAGCAGGTGACGAGCACGAGTTGAACCGGGATGCGTTGCGGGTCAGGCATCTTCACCCGCCGTACCGGATCCACCGTTTTTCAGACAGTCCCACTCGGCAGCCAACACCGTCGGCGCGGGCGGGGCGGTGCCGATTCCGGCTCGATGCCGGTGGCGCCCCGCCCGCGCGGTATTGGCCGGATCCGGGAGGTTGATCCCTTCGTTTGGAAGAGCCGACAATGTCCTACCCGGGCATGCCGACCATCTGCCGCGGGTCCACAACCTTGTCGAACTCGGCGGCGTCGATGTAGCCGGTCGCCAGGGCCGCCTCGCGCAGCGTGGTGCCCTCGTCGTTGGCCTTGTGGGCGATCGCCGACGCCTTGTCGTAGCCGATGACCGGCGACAACGCGGTGACCAGCATCAGCGAGTTGCCGACGAACCTGTCGATCTGCTCGCGGTTCAGCTCGGCGCCCTCGATGCAGAACTCGCGGAACTTCACCGCGGCGTCGCCCAGGATCCGTGCCGAGTGCAGCACATTGTTGATGATGATCGGGCGCATGGCGTTGAGCTCGAAGTTGCCCTGCGTCCCGGCAAGGGCCACCGCCGAGTCCTCCGCCAGGACCTGGATGCAGACCATCACCAGCGCCTCGCACTGCGTCGGGTTGACCTTGCCGGGCATGATCGAGCTGCCGGGCTCGTTCGCCGGCAGCACCAGCTCGCCGATCCCGCACCGCGGTCCCGACGATAGCCAGCGGATGTCGTTGGCGATCTTCATCAGTGGCACCGCCAGTGCCCGCAGCCCGGAGCTGGCTCCGACCATCGCGTCCAACCCGCCCTGGGCCGAGAACTTGTTCTCTGCCGTCCGGAAGGCGTAGCCCGTGAGCTCGGCGATCTTCGCGGCCACCTCGGAGTCGAATCCGGGTGGAGCGTTGAGGCCGGTGCCGACGGCGGTCCCGCCCATGGCAAGCTCGTAGAGCCCATCCATGTCGTCCTTCAGGCGCTCTAGTCCCTGCCGGATCTGCATCGCGTAGCCGGACCACTCCTGTCCGACGGTCAGCGGGGTCGCGTCCTCGAGATGGGTGCGACCGATCTTCACGACCTCGCGCCACTGGTCGGCCTTCGACTCGAAAGCCTCGAGCAGTGACTCGAGCGCGGGGATGAGCCGCTCGTTGAGCTCCTTGACGACGGCGATGTGCATTGCCGTCGGGAAGGTGTCGTTGGAGGACTGTCCCATGTTGACATGGTCGTTCGGATGCACCGGCGTCTTCGCCCCCAGCTCCCCGCCCACTAATTGGATGGAGCGGTTGCTGATCACCTCGTTGACGTTCATGTTCGACTGCGTGCCGGAGCCGGTCTGCCACACGTACAGGGGGAAGCTGTCGTCAAGGCCGCCCGAGATCACCTCGTCGGCGACCTGCGCGATCAGGGTGGACTTCCACTCCGGCAGCCTTCCGGCGGCGCCGTTGACCAGTGCAGCCGCCTTCTTCACATAGCCGTAGGCGTGGTAGACCTCGTGCGGCATCCGATCGTTGCCGATGGAGAAGTGGACCAGGGAGCGCTGCGTTTGCGCGCCCCAGTACCGGTCGGCGGGGACGTCGATGCCGCCCATCGAGTCGGTCTCGTGCCGGGTGCCGCTGGCCTGCAGGCCGATCGACAGGTCGAGGATCTCGGGCGAGTTGGTCGCGGGCGCGCTCATCAGGCATCACCGTCCCGATAGACCGGCTGCCACATCGCGTCCTCGACGGCCTGGACCAAGTTGGCAACGGGTTTGGTGGCGACGCCCTCGGCGATGGCCTGCTTGGCCACCGCCACCGCGACGGTCGCCGACGAGGCGCGCAGGTTGTCGACCGGAGGCAGCAGCGAGGCGCCGCGGGCGCTGGGGTCGACCTGGCCGGCGACGGCCTCGGCGGCGGCGAGCAGCATGCCGTCGGTGACCTGGGTGGCCCCGGAGACGATGGTGCCCAGGCCCAGGCCGGGGTAGAGCAGCGCGTTGTTGGCCTCGCCGATCACGTAGTCCACGCCCTCGAAGGGGACCGGATCTACCGGGATGCCGGTCGCGACCAGGGCGTTGCCCTTCGACCACGCGATGGCGTCGACGGGCATGATCTCGATGCGCTCGGTCGGGTTCGACAGCGGAAGCAGGATCGGGCGCTCGACGCCGGCGCACAGCGCCTCCACCACGTCGCGGGTAAACGCGTTGTGCGCGGTCGAGGTCCCGATCAAAATCGTGGGCTTGGCCTTCTTCACGACGGTGAGCAGGTCGATCTTGCCGTCGATGGTGCGTGCCCAACCGGCCACCTCGGCGACCGGCCGCGCGTATGGCGCCTGGTAGTTCGGGAGGTCGGCCATGTCGTCGGTGACCAGGCCGTTGATGTCGACGAGCCACACCCGAGACCGGGCGTCTGCGAGGCTGAGGCCCTCGCGAACCATCGCCGCGGCGATCTGGTCGGCCATGCCCGTGCCGGCCGTGCCCGCCCCGAAAACCACGAGACGCTGCTCGGCGAAGCTCTGCTTGGTCACCTTCAGGCCGGAGAACACCGAGGCCATCACAATCGCACCGGTGCCCTGATTGTCGTCGTTGAAGATGCGGTACTTGCCGCGGTTCTTCTCCAGGATCCGCCGCGCGTTGGCTGGGCCGAAGTCCTCGAAGTGCAGCAGCGCGTGTGGGAACAGATCGGCGACCGTCTCCAGATAGAGGTCGACTAAGTCGTCGTAGCGATCGCCGCTCACCCGGGCGTGCCTGTTTCCCAGGTACGCCGGGCTGTTCAGCAATGTCTCGTTGTCGGTGCCGACGTCCAGGTGCACCGCCAACACGCGCGCCGGATCGATTCCGGCCGCCGCGGTGTACACCGCCAGCTTGCCGACGGAGATCTCACTGCCGTTCACCCCCCAGTCGCCGATACCGAGGATCTCCTGCGCGTCCGTGACCACTATCAAGTCGATGTCGTCCGGTCCGAAGCCCAGGGTCTCGAAGGACGGTCGGACGTCCTGGGGCCGGTCAACAGAAAGGTAGACGGCCCTCGACTGACGGTAGTCGTGGCTCCAGTTCTCGATCGCGTCGCCGACTACGGGATCGTAGATTATCGGGAGCATCTCGGCGAGGTGGTCGAGAATGACCCGGTAGTAGAGAACCTCGTTACGGTTGTGCAGCGCGTTCAGGTAGTCGTACTTCTCGAGATCGGTCTCGAAAGAATTGATCTGGGTGTAGGCGCGCGCAGCTTGCTCATCAAGAGTCTCCACCGCTGCGGGGAGTCGTCCGATCAGCGCGAGCTTCTCGCGCTGCTGATATGTGAAGGCGGTACCCCTGTTTCGCAACGGATCGGTGAGCACGTCAGGCTTCTTCGACACGATTCCTCCTCGAGGGTTCGGATGAGATGATTCGGTGGACGATCGGCACCGGCTCGGCGTGTACGAGAGTGGCCGGAACGGCCACTTGTCTGGCGAAGTCGGGTCTATCGGATCAGGCCACCTCGAATGTTGAAGTGGCTGTGGGTCGCTGCTCACGGCAGCGCGTCAGGTAGTCGATCGGCGTCTGGCAGTCGATCGAGGAGTCCAGGCCGGGCTACAGCAGCGGCGGGACGGTCGGCACGATCGGAACCTCCAGAACCGTGGGGCCGGAGCGTGCGAGCGCGGCCTTCACCGCGACCTGTACCTCGGCCACCGTCTGCGCCCGGTCGCCCGCGCATCCGTATCCCTCACCGAGGGAGACGAAGTCGAGGGACGGGATGTCGAGTCCGGGCACTCCCGGCGTCTTCTCCAGCTTGGCGAATGCCTTGAGGATGGCGTACTCCTGGTTCCGCGGAACCACGTAGAGGATCGGCAGTTCGTGGGCGGCGGCGGTCCACAACGCCTGGATGGCGTACTGGAACGATCCGTCGCCGATCATCACCACGACCGGACGGTTGCGGCCTGAATCCCGTTCCGCGAGAGCGATTCCCACGCTGGCCGGTAGGGTCCAGCCGAGGCTGCCGCTTGCTGCGGTGTAGAACGAGTCGGGCTTCTCGATCGGCCAGGCGGTGTGCAACTCCGCGATGTTCGACGGCGACTCCTCCGTCAAGACCGTCTCGTCGGGCACGACGGACCGGATGGCCTCGAACAACTCGAGCGCGGTGAGCACCTCGCCCGACTCGGTGACCAGCGGCGCCGGATGCGGGGCCATGCGGTGCGGATTCACGTCGAAGGGACCGCTCGGTGCCCTCTCCTCGACCCGCTCGATCAAACCCTCGAGGGCCAGGACCGCGTCGCACAGCAGGCTGTCGCCGACCGGAGCCTTCCCCGCCTCGGTCGGGTCGTCGGTGACATGGAGCAGCGACATCCCCTCCGGCAGATACTCACCCGGGACGTACGGGTAGTAGCGGAACACCGGTGCCCCGATGACGATTCCGACGTCGTGGCCCGCCAGTCGCTCCGACAGGGGACCGATGGCGAACGGCAGCCCGCCCCGGTACTGCGGGTGGTTCTCGGGGAACGGCGGGCGCTCCGAGGACGGCGCCGCCCACACGGGCGCGCCGAGCTTCTCCGCCAGCGCCACCGCCTGCGACCAGCCCTCCCCGCGTGCGATCGAGGAACCGTAGATGAGCACCGGGTTCTTCGCGCCGGACAAGCGACGGGCAAACTCCGCGAGGCGATCGGGGTCCGGTCCGATCCGCGTCGCAACGGTGCGAACCACCGGGGTGCTCGTCGCGGGTCGGTCCCAGTCGTCCAGCGGGATCGACAGGAAGACCGGACCGGCCGGCGGCTGCATCGCCATCGCATATGCGCGCATGAACGCCGCGGGCACGTCGTCGGCCCGCACCGGCTGGTAGCTCCACTTGGACCAGGGCTTGGTCAGCATTTCGGGCTCGACGTTGGTCAGCCACGGTTCCATCAGGAGCATTTCCCGCGTCTGGTTTCCGGCGGTCACGATGAGGGGCGTGTGATTCAGCGCCGCAGTCATGATGTTGCTCATCGCATTCGAAATGCCCGCCGATGTGTGCACATTGACCAGCGCCGGCGAACGGGTGGCCTGGGCGTAGCCGTCGGCGATGGCGATGGCCGAGGCCTCCTGCAACGCCAGGACGTACCTGAAGTCGCTCGGGAGGTTCTTCAGGAATGTCTCCTCGGTCGATCCGGGATTTCCGAACACCGTGGTAATTCCGAGTTTTCGCAGAAGGTCGAACGTGACGTCGCGAATCGTTTCCATTGAGATCCATCCTCCCCGTGACCGCCCCGTAGCGGGGTTCGGTGATGTCCGGCTTGGTCTTGATGGGTTTCGATCTGCAGTGCTTGTCAGCCTTGTCGAGTGAAGCATGTCCGGAGTGTTCCGATTCGGAAGTCGACGGATGAACTGACGGATGAATTCGATGCGGCGAAGATGCGGGATTCTGGTCACGAATTCGACCGGGCGGGTCGGTTTCGAGGCGGATGTGCGGAGCAAAGCGGCGCGACGGTTGTCGAGACCTCGCCGGACGGCAACGAGGGTGTGGCGCATCCACCGGCGCGCTCATAGTCTGTGCACGTGAAGAAGTGGTGGCTCATCGGTGGTGCGGTCGTCGTGGTGCTGCTCGCGGGCGTGCTCGCGGGGCCGTGGATCTACGGCAAGTTCATCGCCGAGGACTCCGCCCCGGCCGCGTCGGTGTCGACGCAAGGCGCGCAGGCGGCGTCCGGGTCCGTGGACGGACAGTGGGTCGTGTCCGCGGGGGAGGGCGCCAACAAGACCGCCGCCGGATACACCGTCTCCGAAGTCCTCAACGGCGCGCGGGTGACCGTCGTCGGGACCACCGGCCAGGTCAGCGGTGCCGTCAGCATCTCGGAACGGAAGATGACCGCCGCCGAGGTGGTGGTGCAGGTCGCGGGGATCGCCACCGACAACTCGCGCCGCGACGGCCAGTTCCGCGGCAACGTCATGGACGCCGCCGCGTATCCCACCGCGACGTTCACGCTCGCCGCCCCGGTCGACCTCGCCTCGCTGCCCACCGACGGCACCGCCGCGACCGTGCCGGTGACGGGAACGCTCACGCTGAAGGACCAGGCGCGTCCGGTGAGTGTGGACGTGGAGGTGCTGCACTCTGGTGACACGCTGGTCGCGTCGGGCCATGTTCCCGTCACGTGGTCCGACTACGGAATCACTCCGCCGTCACTGGGATTCGTGACCGTCGACGACCACGGCACCGTCGACTTCCTGGTGAGCCTCGCGCGCGCGTAACGGTGACGGCGTGCGCGGCGGGTTGTTGCGGCTGTGATTACTTGCTGCGCTGACGTTTCCTGCGTTACCGCAGGCCTGACCCGTCGGCGGTGATCCGCGCCAGCAGACCGTCGGCCGCCGTCTCGAAGACTCGGGGGAGGTCGATCTCGTCGGGCATGGTCGCCCACTGCGATCGCACCCCGTCGTTGAGCGCCAGGAGTTCGAGAATCACCTGCCGCGCATCGACATCCGGTTTGAGCTCTCCGGTCGCGACGCCTCGTTCGACGACGGGAACGAGGGCTTCCAGGATGGCGACCAGGTTCTCCCGCAGGCGCATGCTCGCCGGGTTCGACTCGAGCAGGGCCTCACCGCTCAGCATGGCTCGGAATCGCACGAGTTCCGGGCGCCGCACGCTCTCTCGGACCGACGACACGAACTGCCCGAACAGTTCGCGCACCGACTCGACCTGAGTCACGACGGGGACGTATGGCTGTTCGCGCAGGTCGACCGCGGTCAGGAACAGTTCCTGCTTGCTCCCGAAGTGGTGGATGATCGCGGCATCGCTGATGCCGACGTCCGCGGCGATTCGAGCGATGGACGTACTGGCGTAGCCGTAGCGGGAGAAGTGATCGACCGCCGCGGCCAGGATTCGCTCGTGGGTGTCCTCGCCCGGTGCGTAGCGCCGACGCGGCCGAGGCCTGCGCCGTGGCGAGGATGTGTCGTCCGCGGAGTTCGTCCGTTCGGGCGCCATCGCAGACGCTCCCTTCCATACGCGTGTGACCACCGGCCGTCGAGCATATTGGCTCACTGCGCGGACCGGTCGACGCCACCACTTCACAGACTATTCACAAATGCTTAGTGATCACTTAGCATTTGCGCTCACGAGGCGGCGGACACTCACACCGGCCCGCCTTGACCTGCGGTTCCTCGTCCCGATTCGAAACGGAGAGTTGTCCATGAGAACGCGTGAACACCGATCACGGCTGCGTTGCGTCGCGCGCGCCGCGGTCCTCGCAACCCTGTCCACGGTCGTCGCATCCGTTGCGGTCCCCTCGTCGAGCGCCAGCGTCCCGTACCCGCTCGACGACACGCTGCGCCTGAACCAGATCCAGACGATGGGTACGCACAACAGCTATCACCCAGGGCTGATCCCGGAGGGGCTTCCTCCGTCGCTCGGCACCAAGTACCCGCTCGAGCAGATCAAGATGGGTCTCGACTACCAGCACAAGCCGCTGACCGAGCAGCTGAACAGGCTCGGGGTGCGGCACGTCGAACTCGACGTCAACGCCGACCCGGAGGGCGGCCGTTTCGCGGAGGTGCCGATGCTGGCCGAGGTGGGTGCCCCGACGCACATGGCCGACCCAGCGTGGGCCGAACCCGGTCTCAAGGTCTTCCACGTCCCGCAGGCCGACCAGCAGACCACTTGCGTGAAGTTCACCGCCTGCCTAGGCGAGCTGAAGCAGTGGTCGGCCCAGAACCCTGGGCACGTGCCGATCATGGTGTTCGTCGAGTTCAAGGACATCGACATTCTGGGGACCTATCCGAATCCTCCGATGCCGCAGTGGGGGCCCGCCGACTATGACCGCGTGGACGCGGAGGTTCGATCCGTCCTCTCCGACGACCAGCTCATCACTCCGGACGACGTCAAGGGCGCCTACCCCACGCTCGAGGCGGCGGTCCTGGGCAATCACTGGCCGACCCTCGCCGAGTCGCGCGGGAAGTTCATGTTCGTGAACTGCAATTGCCTTGCCGGCGACCGGCATCGCCGCGACTACCTCCGCCAGGACGGCAGCCTGACCGGCCGCGTCATGTTCGCCACCTCGCAGCCGGGCAACCCGGACGCCGCGGTGATTCTGGCCGATGAGTCGGTGCAGAACGCTGACCGGATCCGCGATCTGGTGAAGGCGGGCTACATTGTCCGCACCCGCTCCGACATCAACACCGTCGAGGCCCGCACCAACAACACCACGGCCCGTGACGCGGCCTTCGCGTCCGGCGCGCAGTTCGTCAGCACCGACTACCCCGAGCCGGATCCGAGGCTGCACAACGACTACTCGGTCCAGGTTCCGGGCGGCACGCCGGCGCGGTGCAATCCGGTGAACGCGCCCGCGAACTGCAAGCCCGAGGACATCGAAAATCCTGCCTTCCTGCAGATCCCACCGGTCGGGGGATCGAGCAGCGCGAGCTCGAGCGGCTGGGGTTCGCTCGCCGGCGGTTCACTGTTCGGCAGCTGACCGGCCAATACCGCTTTCGTTCGGACGGTGGGATGGCTCGGGCGTGCCGGGCCATCCCACCCTGGAGCGGTATCGGACTACGGAATCACACCGCCGTCAAGGGGATTCGTGACCGTCGACGACCACGGCACCGTCGACTTACTGGTGAGCCCGGCCCACGCCTGACGGCGCCCAGCCCGGTGGGCCGAACACGTAGCCGAGCCGTTCCCGCCACGTCGACGCGGCGCGGACGTCGCGTCCGATCGCGGCATACTCGTGGGTCTGCAGTGCCCAGATGTCGTAGGTGCCCACCGGTTTGGTCAAACCGTAGGTGGGGCGCTGATTCTCGGGCTGGAACGTGCCGAACAGCCGGTCCCACACGATGAGGATGCCGCCGTAGTTGCGGTCCAGGTACTCGGGATCGCACCCGTGGTGCACGCGGTGGTGCGACGGGGTGTTGAACACGAACTCGACCGGGCGCGGGAGCTTCCCGACCCGTTCGGTGTGCACGAAGAACTGGTACACCAGGCTCACCGAGAATCCGACGAACACCATCCACGGTGGAATGCCGATCAGCGGCAACGGAATCCACATCAGGATCTCGCCGCTGTTGTTCCACTTCTGGCGCAGGGCGGTCGCGAAGTTGAAGTACTCGCTCGAATGGTGCGCCTGATGCGTGGCCCAGATCAGTCGGATCCGGTGCGCCATGCGGTGATACGTGTAGTACAGCAGGTCGATGCCGACCAGCAGGATCACCCACGTGTACCAGGCGTCCGGAGGCAGGTGCCACGGCGCCAGGTACACCCAGATCGCGGAGTAGCCGATCAGCGCGAGGAACTTCCAGAACGCGGTGGTCGCGATCGACACCAGGCCCATCGAGATCGACGCGCGCGCGTCCCGGAACTCGTAACCGGCGGTGGGCGGGTGCGCGCGCCCGCCGCGGATGTCGGCCTCCTCGAGCTTGCGGGCGGCGAACCACTCGAGCCCGAGGAACACGACGAACGCCGGTATCGCCAGGGTGACCGGATCACCGAGCGGCGCGAGCAGCGATCCCCACGCTGCGGTGAGGGTCTCCCACATGTCTCCTCCAGGCCTTCGAGGCACCTGACCGAGAATCTACTCGGTGGAGTGACCCGGGTCACCATCGATCGCCTGATGGGTAACGTCGTCGACGAGACTCGGACGGATTCGGTGAGGAGGTCGGCGTGCACATCACGGCGCGGGTCGATTGTGCGGTGCGTGCGCTGGTGGAACTGGCGGCCGCGGGCCCCGACCTCGTGAAGGCGGACGCGCTGTCCACCGCGCAGGCGATTCCGTCCAAGTTCCTCGAGGCCGTCCTCGCCGACCTGCGCCGTGGCGGTCTCGTGAGCAGCCGACGCGGACCCGACGGCGGCTACTGGCTCACCCGGCCCGCCTCCGAGATCACCGTCGCCGACGTCATCCGCACCCTGGAGGGTCCGCTGGCGTCGGTGCGCGGGGAGCGGCCCGAGGACGTCACCTACGACGGGCCCGCCGAATCCCTGCAGCGGGTGTGGATCGCCGTCCGCGTCAACCTGCGCTCCGTCCTCGAAGGTGTCACCATCGCCGACATCGCGAACGGTGCGCTGCCGGAGTTCGTCGCAGGCCTGACCGCCGACCCGGGGGCGTGGAGCCGGCGCTAGCCACCGGTCGGGGTGAGCGACGCCCGCATCTGCATGTACCGGAAGAGTCCCGCCCGTCCCGAGACGTCCTCGTACGCGCGCACCCAGTCGTCGACGAACCGCGGCCGGTCGGCGGGGGAGAGGTGTCCGGTCCAGGCGCCGGATCCGGCGGTGCACCAGGCCGCGAAGGCGTCGCGGCTCCCGAAGTCCCAGTTCTCGTCCTGGACGGACAGGTCGGTGACCGTCAGTCCCGCCGACGCCGCGAGGGCGCGGTAGCCGCCCGGGTCGACGTGGACGAAGGGTGCGTCGAATCCGGCGAACCGATCGGCCCAGCGCGGCGAGCGGGCGACGTCCATCGCGACGGACTCGAGGCTCGGGCGTTCGCCCGCGCACACCACCTGGACGAGCACCCGTCCACCGGGCCGGGTCACGTCGGCGATCGAGGCAAGCGTCTGCCGCTGCTCGGGCACCCAGTGCAGGGCGTTGAAGGAGACGACGACGTCGAACCGGCTCCGTAGCGGCAGGTGGCGGGCGTCGGCGATCAGGAACCAGGCCCGCCCGCCGGCTCCGGAGGTCGCGGCCTTCGTGATCATCCGCGGTGACGCGTCGACGCCGACGGCGTACCCGGCGGTCAGTCGCGCGGCGAGCAGGCGCGTCACGTAACCGTCGCCGCAGCCGACGTCGAGCAGGTGGTCGTCCGGGTGCAGGTCCAGTCCCTCGATCGCGCGGGTGGCCATCGCTCGCTGCAGATCGCTCACCTGCGCGTAGCGCTCGCCGTCCCAGTCGGCCATCGCATCAGCGTAGGCCCGCGACCGGGCTCGGGTGACGCTTATCACGCAGCTGTCTTTTGTGTGCTCGATTCCACAACATTGCGCTCACCTGCAACATTGCAGAGCTCTGCAAATTCGGTACCTTCGATGAAGTGAGTGAAGAACTCGGTCTGCGGGACCGGAAGAAGGTGGCGACGCGCATCGCGCTCAGTGAGGCCGCCGCCCGCCTCGCCAAGGAGCGGGGCATCGAGCTCGTCACTGCCGACATGATCGCCGCCGAGGCCGGTGTGTCCACCCGCACGTTCCACAACTACTTCTCCTGCAAGGAGGAGGCCGTCCTGCACCACCTCGAGGCGCAGGTGCTCGAGTGGGCCGACTGGTTGCGTGAGCGTCCGGCCGACGAGCCGATACTCGATTCGCTCGAGTGCATCGTCGTGCGGGCAACCACCGAGTCGGAGGACCAACTCGACAAGATGAAGGCGCTCGCCGACCTGATCAACTCGAGTCCCACGCTGCTGGCCAAGAAAATGGAGATGCACGTGCGGCTCACGCCGATGCTCGACGAGGTCATCGCCGAGCGGACCGGCGCGTCCGGCCTCTACCCGAGCCTGCTGCAGATGGTGGTCGGCGCGGCCTGCCAGGCATCCCTCGATCTGTGGATGAGCGGTCGATCGACGGCCGCGAATCCCGAGCAAGTCGTCCACGAGGCGTTCGACCACTTGCGGTCCGGCCTCGCCGTACCCCCGCGCTAGACCCCCACCCGATCACGAAGGAGCCGCGAATGGCCACCTATCTCTACCGGATCGGTCGATTCGCCTACCGGCGAAAAGGCACGGTCCTGTCCATCTGGCTGGCCATCCTGGTCCTGATGGGCGTCGGCGCGGCCACGCTGTCGGGTCCCACCAAGGATTCGTTCTCCATTCCGGGCACCCCCGCCCAGCAGGCGCAGGACCTGATGGCCGAGCGGTTCGCCGACCAGAAGAGCCCGATGGATTCGCTGTCGGCGCGCTTCGTCTTCGCGGCACCCGAGGGGCAGACGCTCGACACCCCGGAGAACCAGGCCGCGATGGATGCCGTCATCGCCGAGTTGCGCGGTATCGACAAGGTCAGCGCGAGCGCCAAAGCGGAGCCGGGCACACCGGGCGCGCTCACCGATCCGGTCGTCGCTGACGCCGGGCTGCAGCAGATGGCCGTCGCGTCGGCCGCGCAGCAGGGCATCCCCGAGGACGTCGCCGCGGCGAACGCGAAGGCGCTGTCGCCGCTGAGCGCCGACCGCACCGTCGGCTACATCGAGGTCCCGTTCGACGGCCAGTTCGGCGACATCGACCAGTCGGTGCGCGATCAGATCAAGGCCGCCGCCGACACCGGCCGGGACGCGGGCCTCAACGTCCAGATCAGCGGCTCGGCCGCGACCGAGGCCGAGATGCCGGGCGGTATCACCGAACTCATCGGCATCGCCGTCGCCGCGATCGTCCTCGTGATCACCTTCGGCTCGCTCGTCGCCGCGGGCCTGCCGCTCATCACGGCGATCATCGGCATCATGATCGGCAGCCTCGGCATCACCGTCGCGACCGGCTTCATGGATCTGAGCTCCATGACCCCGACGCTCGCGGTCATGATCGGCCTGGCCGTCGCGATCGACTACTCGCTGTTCATCGTCTCGCGCTTCAAGCACGAACTGTCCCTCACGGACGACCGGTCCGAGGCTGCGGGCCGCGCGGTCGGCACCGCGGGTTCGGCGGTCGTGTTCGCCGGCCTGACGGTCATCATCGCGCTCGTCGCGCTGCGCGTCGTCGGCATCCCATTCCTCTCGGACATGGGCGCGGCGGCGGCATCGACGGTGTTCATCGCCGTCCTCATCGCGCTCACGCTGCTGCCGGCCATCCTCGGCCTGTTCGGCCGCAAGGCGTTCGCCGGTCGCATCCCGGGCCTGAGCCAGCGCGACGCCGAGGGCGACGACGGCAAGGTGACCTTCGCCCGCCGCTACGCCGGTGCGGTGGTCCGCCGTCCTGCGGTCGGCCTGATCGCCGGTGTGCTGCTGCTCGGTCTGCTCGCGATCCCCGCCACCAAGCTGGAACTGGCGCTGCCCAACGAGGGCAGCGGCGACCCGACGACCAGCGCCCGTCAGGCGTACGACCTGGTGAACGAGGGCTTCGGGCCCGGCAAGAACGGTCCGTTGCTGGTCGTGGTGGACGCACAGGACGCCACCGTGCCGAAGGACGAGGCGTTCGGCGCCGTCGTCGCGAAGATCTCCGAGCAGCCCGACGTCCTGAACGCGCAGGTCGTCGGCGCGAACGACGCGGGCGACACCGCGCAGATCCTGGTGACCCCGCGCAGCGGCCCGAGCGATCCGTCGACGATGGATCTGGTCGCCGACATCCGCGGCGCCGAATCGGGCCTGCACGACAGCATCGGCGTCAACTACGGCGTGACCGGCCAGACCGCGCTCGAGGGCGACGTCTCCGAGCGGCTGCAGGACGCGCTGGTGCCCTACCTGGCGGTGGTCGTCGGACTCGCGTTCGTGCTGCTGATGCTGGTGTTCCGCTCGCTGCTGGTGCCGCTGACCGCGACCCTGGGCTTCCTGCTCAGCGTCCTCGCCACCTTCGGCGCCACCGTCGCGGTGTTCCAGGAGGGCTGGGGGGGACTGGCCGCCAATCCGCAGCCGATCGTCAGCTTCATGCCGATCTTCCTGATCGGTGTGGTGTTCGGCCTCGCGATGGACTACCAGGTGTTCCTGGTGACCCGCATGCGCGAGGAGTACGTCCACGGGGCGTCCGCGAAGGATGCGGTGACGCTCGGGTTCAACCACGGTGCCCGCGTCGTGACGGCGGCAGCGATCATCATGATCTCCGTGTTCGCGGCGTTCATCGCGGAACCGAACTCGTTCATCAAGTCGATGGGCTTCGCGCTCGCGGCCGCCGTGTTCTTCGACGCATTCGTCGTCCGCATGCTCGTCATCCCGTCGGTGATGGCGCTCATGGGCGACAAGGCGTGGTGGCTGCCGAAGTGGCTCGACAAGATCCTGCCGAACGTCGACATCGAGGGAGAGAAGCTGGCCCGCGCGCTGCCGCGGGAGAAGCGCGAACTCGAGGACGCCACGGTCTCCTGAAAGACACTGTGAACATTCGATGAAGAGGGAGGGATCGGCCCCCAAGACGCGGGGCCGATCCCTCCTTTTTCGCCCTCTGGATTGGTAACCTTCGCAAACCATGCTGATCAGACTCCTCGGCACCTATCTGGGGCCATACAAGCGCGAACTAGCCGGCGTC
This sequence comes from Prescottella soli, assembly GCF_040024445.1. Taxonomy (NCBI): domain Bacteria; kingdom Bacillati; phylum Actinomycetota; class Actinomycetes; order Mycobacteriales; family Nocardiaceae; genus Rhodococcus; species Rhodococcus (subgen. Prescottella) soli. The sequence goes on along the minus strand of NZ_CP157276.1, from coordinate 2,589,045 downwards.
GTCCTCCTCCAACTCGTCGCCACTGGCGCCGCGCTGTATCTCCCCAGCGTCAACGCCGACCTGATCGACAACGGCGTGGCCGCCGGCGACACCGGCTACATCATGTCGGCGGGCGCGAAGATGCTCCTCGTGACGGTGGTGCAGATCATCTGCTCCATCGGCTCGGTCTACTTCGGTGCGCGGGCCGCGATGGGCTTCGGCCGGGACGTGCGCCGCGCCGTCGTGAGCCGGGCGCGGAACTTCTCGTCCCGCGAGTTCGGCCGCTTCGGGGCGCCGTCGCTCATCACCCGCAGCACCAACGACGTCCAGCAGGTGCAGATGATGGTGGTGCTCAGCGCCACCATCCTGGTGATGGCCCCGATCATGTGCATCGGCGGCGTCATCATGTCGATCCGCCAGGACGCCGGGCTGTCGTGGATCCTCGCGGTCAGCGTCCCGCTCCTCGCGCTGACGATGATCGTGATGATCACCAAGCTGGTGCCGGCGTTCCGGACGATGCAGACCCGCATCGACGCCGTGAACCGGGTCCTGCGCGAGCAGATCACCGGTATCCGGGTGGTGCGCGCGTTCGTGCGGGAGCGCTCCGAGGCCGAGCGGTTCGACGAGGCCAACGGCGCCCTGACCGACACCGCGCTGCGCGTCGGCCGCATGACCGCGCTGATGATCCCGGTCGTGATGATGATCGCGAACCTCACCAGCGTCGCGGTCATCTGGTTCGGCGGCCACGAGATCGACAACGGCGGCATGGGTATCGGTTCGCTGACCGCGCTGCTCAGCTACATCATGCAGATCCTCATGTCGGTGATGATGGCGTCGATGATCGCCATGCTCGCCCCGCGCGCCGCGGTGTGTGCCGAGCGCATCACCGAGGTCCTCGACACCGAGCCGTCCGTCCTGCCGCCGGCCGCGCCGGTGACCACGATGGACCGCCCCGCGCTCGTCGAACTGCGCGACGCGGAGTTCCAGTACCCGGGTGCCGACGAGCCCGTGCTGCGCGGCATCAGCTTCACCGCCGAACCCGGCAAGACCACCGCGATCATCGGTGCCACCGGATCCGGCAAGACCACGCTGCTCGGTCTGATCCCGCGGCTGATCGACGTCACGTCCGGCGCGGTGACCGTGTCCGGAACCGACGTCCGCGACCTCGATCCGGAACTGCTGCGCTCGCGCATCGGGCTGGTTCCGCAGAAGCCGTTCCTGTTCTCCGGCACCGTCGCCAGCAACCTGCGCTACGGCAAGCCCGACGCCACCGACGACGAACTGTGGCGCGCGCTCGAGATCGCGCAGGCCGCGGACTTCGTCCGCGCGATGCCCGAGGGGATCGAGACCGCGGTCGCGCAGGGCGGCACGACGGTGTCCGGCGGCCAGCGGCAGCGTCTCGCGATCGCGCGGGCGCTCGTGCGCCGCCCGTCCGTCTACCTGTTCGACGACTCGTTCTCGGCGCTCGACCTGACCACCGACGCCCGGCTGCGTGCGGCGCTGCGGCCCGAGACCAAGGATGCCTGCGTGATCATCGTGGCCCAGCGCGTGTCGACGATCGTCGACGCCGACCAGATCATCGTCCTCGAGGAGGGCACGACGGTCGGTATCGGCACGCACGAGCAGCTGCTCGAGACGTGCTCGACGTACGTCGAGATCGTCGAGTCCCAGCGTTCGGTCCAGGAGGCGCTGTGAGCACCGCGACCCAGTCCTCGCCCCCGATGCCGGGTGCCCCCGGGGCGCCGGCCGCCAAGGCGGAGAACTTCGGCGCGTCCATGAAGCGCCTGCTCGGACGGCTGCGCCCGCACCGGGTGGCCGTCTCGTTCGTCCTCGTGCTCGCGGTGATCAGCGTCGTGCTGTCGGTCATCGGCCCGAAGCTGCTCGGCCACGCCACCAACCTCATCTTCGACGGTGTCGTCGGCCGGCAGCTGCCCGAGGGACTCACCAAGGACCAGGCCGTCGAGGGCCTGCGCGCGGCCGGTCAGGATCAGTTCGCCGACATGGTCTCGGGCATGGACCTCGTGCCCGGCCTCGGTATCGACTTCTCCGCCGTCGGCCGGGTGCTGGCGCTGGTGCTGGCGCTGTACATCGCGTCGTCGCTGGTCTCGTGGGCGGCGGCGTACCTGCTCAACAACATCGTGCAGGGTGTGGTGCGGGCACTGCGCAACGACGTGGAGCGCAAGCTCAACCGGCTCCCGCTCCGCTACTTCGACGCGACCTCGCGCGGCGACCTGCTCAGCCGCGTCACCAACGACATCGACAACGTCTCGCAGAGCCTGCAGCAGACGCTGAGTCAGCTGCTGATCTCGACGCTCACGGTGTTCGGCATCCTCGCGATGATGATCTCCATCTCGCCGCTGCTGGCGCTCATCGCGGTGCTCACGGTGCCGCTGTCCGCGATCGTCGCGGCCAAGATCGCCAAGCGGTCCAAGCCGCACTTCGCGGCGGTGTGGAAGACCACCGGTGAGCTCAACGGCCAGATCGAGGAGTCGCTCACCGGCCACGAACTGGTCACCGCCTACGGGCGTCACCGCGAGGTCGACGCCGAGTTCCAGGAGAAGAACGAGCAGCTGTACCAGTCGGGGTTCAAGGCGCAGTTCATCTCCGGCATGGTGATGCCGGCGATCATGTTCCTCGGCAACCTGAACTACGTCGCCATCGCCGTCATCGGCGGCATGCGGGTCGCGTCGGGCACCATGAGCCTGGGCGACGTGCAGGCGTTCATCCAGTACTCGCGCCAGTTCACGCAGCCGCTCACCCAGATCGGCTCGATGGTGAACCTGCTGCAGTCGGGCATCGCGTCGGCCGAGCGTGTGTTCGCGGTCCTCGATGAGGAGGAGGAGTCCGCGGATCCGGATCCCGCCGCCAGCCCGGTGGTTTCGCGCGGGCGCGTCGAGTTCGAGGACGTCCGGTTCAGCTACGACAAGGAGACCCCGCTCATCGAGGACCTGTCGCTGACGGCCGAGCCGGGGCAGATGGTCGCGATCGTGGGCCCCACGGGCGCAGGCAAGACGACGCTGGTGAACCTGATCATGCGGTTCTACGAGGTCGACGGCGGGCGCATCGTGCTCGACGGCACCGACACCTCGCTGATGACGCGCGACGACCTGCGCTCGCGGATCGGCATGGTGCTGCAGGACACGTGGCTGTTCGGCGGCAGCATCCGCGACAACATCGCGTACGGCCACCCGAACGCCACCGAGGAGCAGATCCTCGAGGCCGCCCGGATGAGCTACGTCGACCGGTTCGTGCACATGCTGCCCGACGGCTACGACACGGTCATCGACGAAGAGGGCAGCAACATCAGCGCCGGTGAGAAGCAGCTGATCACGATTGCCCGCGCGTTCATCTCGCAGCCGTCGATCCTGATCCTCGACGAGGCCACCAGCTCCGTCGACACCCGCACCGAGCTGCTGGTGCAGCAGGCAACGGCGGTGCTGCGCAGCGACCGCACGAGCTTCGTGATCGCACACCGGCTGTCCACGATCCGCGACGCCGACCTGATCGTCGTCATGGCCGACGGCCGGATCGTCGAGCAGGGCAGCCACGACGAGCTGCTCGAGCGGCGTGGCGCGTACTTCGACCTGTACAACAGCCAATTCGCGGGGGCGGTGGACTGACATGACCATGGAGCCGTTGGACCTGTTCGGGATCGACGCCCTGCTCGACGAGCAGGAACGCGACATCCAGGGCACGGTCCGACGGCTCGTGGACGAGCGGTTGCGGCCGCGCCTGCCGGAGTGGTTCGAGTCGGGCACGCTGCAGCCGGAGGCACTACAGGAGATCGCCCGCGACCTCGGCGCACTCGGCCTGTTCGGGATGCACCTGAAGGGCTACGGCTGCGCGGGAACCAACGCCGTCAGCTACGGCCTCGCGTGCCTCGAGCTCGAGGCCGGCGACAGCGGCCTGCGCAGCTTCGTGTCGGTGCAGGGCTCGCTGTCGATGTTCTCGATCCACCGGTACGGCTCGGAGGAGCAGAAGCAGGAGTGGCTTCCCCGCCTGGCGACCGGTGAGGCGCTGGGCTGCTTCGGGCTCACCGAACCGGACTTCGGCTCCAACCCGGCCGGTATGCGCACCCGTGCCCGCCGCGACGGCGGCGACTGGATCCTCGACGGCACCAAGATGTGGATCACCAACGGCAGCCTCGCCGACGTCGCGACCGTGTGGGCGCAGACCGACGACGGGGTTCGCGGCTTCCTCGTCCCCACGGACACACCGGGATTCACGGCCAACACCGTGCACAAGAAGCTGTCGATGCGGGCGTCGGTGACGTCGGAACTGGTGCTCGACGGCGTCCGGGTGCCGGCGTCGGCACAGCTGCCGGAGGCCCGCGGGCTGGGTGCGCCGCTGTCGTGCCTGAACGAGGCCCGGTTCGGGATCGTGTTCGGTGCCCTCGGCGCGGCCCGCGACAGCCTCGAGACGGCGATCGAATACGCCGGTACCCGTGAGGTTTTCGACCGACCGCTGGCCGGATACCAGCTCACGCAGGAGAAGCTCGCCGACATGACGCTGGAGCTGGGCAAGGGCATGCTGCTGGCGATCCAGCTGGGCCGCATCAAGGACCGCGGCGAGATCACGCCCGACCAGATCAGCGTCGGCAAACTCAACAACGTCCGCGAGGCCATCAAGATCGCGCGGGAGTGCCGTACCATCCTGGGCGCCAACGGGATCACGCTCGAGTACTCGCCGCTGCGGCACGCCAACAACCTCGAGTCGGTGCTCACCTACGAGGGCACCAGCGAGATGCACCTGCTGTCGATCGGTCGGGCGCTGACCGGACACGCGGCGTTCCGCTGACGGTCACAGCGCACGGCAGGGCGCAGCTGGGCGCGGTGTGCGGCCGCGTAGTCCTCGAGTGTCGCGCCGATAGGCTGGAAAAGTACACGGACCGAGCCGATCAGGAGAGTGTGCCATGGCCGTCGCCACCGCCGAATACGTCAGTCGCGAGCAGTTGCTCGACTTCATCCGTCCCCGCCATCGCAGTGTCCTCATAACTCGCAAAAGGTCGGGCGGACTTCAGATTTCGCCGGTCACATCGGGCCTCGACGCGGAGGGACGGATCGTCGTCTCGACATATCCGCAGAGGGCCAAGGCCGTCAACCTCCGTCACGACCCGCACGTGAGCGTGTGCGTGCTCTCCGACGAGTTCAACGGGGCGTACGTGCAGGTCGACGGCACCGCGGAGGTCCTCGACATGCCCGACGCACTCGAACCGCTCGTCGAGTACTTCCGTTGCATCTCGGGCGAACACCCCGACTGGGACGAGTACCGCGAGGCGATGCGCAAGCAGGACAAGAGCCTCATCCGGATCACGATCGACGAGTGGGGCCCGGTCGCGACCGGGGGCTTCCCGCCGAACCTCGCGCGCGACTAGACGGTCGCCCGGCCCGCGGGGCGGGCCGGGCGAGATCCGTCAGATCATCGCGCGGTGGATGCCCTGCGGCTCCCCGCCGAGTTCGGTCAGCGCGGAGGCGTAGAAGATCGACCCGGGAACGTGGATCGCATGCGTCAGGCCGGCGTGGGCGTCCCGCCAGAACCGCTGCATCGGTGTCTTCATCTGCAGCGCGCCGCCACCGGAGCGCGCGAAGACCTCGTCCACGGCGCGCACGGCGCGCCATGCGGCCGCGGTCTGGGTTCGCCGCCCGACGGCCCGCTGTTCGAAGGTCACCTCCTCGCCCCGTTCGGTCATGTCCCAGAACCGGTCCACGGTCGACAGGAGTGCCGCCCGTGACGCGGCGATCTCCGCGGCCGCGTCGCCGATCGCGAACAGCACGTGCGGATCCTCCCTGGTGGCCGTGCCCGCGACCGTGATTCGGGTCCGCTGCGCCGCCATGTGGCACGCCAGCGCGCCCTCGGCCATACCGAGCAGGGACGAGGTGATGCCGAGCGGGAAGATGCACGAGAACGGGAAGTTGTACAGCGTCTCGCTCCGGCCGGCCTCCTTCGGCGCGGTGCCGTCGAACACCTTCGCCGCGTCCAGCGTGCGGTGCGTCGGGACGAAGGCGTCCTTGACGATGAGGTCCTTGCTGCCGGTGCCGCGCAGGCCGACGACGTCCCAGCTGTCGTGGTCGATCTCGTAGTCGCTGCGGGGCAGCAGCACGTGCAGGATCTGTGGCGGCATCAACCGATTGCCGTCCCGATCGCCGACGGCCGCCCCGATCATGACCCACTGGCAGTGGTCGGTGCCCGACGAGAACGACCAGCGCCCGTTGAGGATGTAGCCGCCGTCGGTCGGCACCGCGACACCCATCGGCGCGTACGGCGAGGCCATCCAGGTGTCGGGGTCCTTGCCCCAGACCTCGTCCTGGGCCTTCGGGTCGAAGAACGCGAGCTCCCAGGAATGGACGCCCACGACGCCGCCGACCCAGCCGGTAGCGCCGTCCATCGCGCCGATCGCCATGGCGGTCTCCGCGAACTCTCGGGGGTGCACCTCGAATCCGCCGTGGCCCTTCGGCTGCAGCATGCGGACGACACCGGCTTCCCGAAGCCTCTTGGCGTTGGCGTCGGGCAGGCGCATCAGCTTGTCGCCCTCGACGCCGTCGGCGCGAATCTCGTCGGCGTACTGCTCGATCCGATCCAGGACGTGTCCCATGGCTTCCCTCGTCTCCGTATGTGGTTGATTCTCGCAACTACATGCCGATACTAGAACGCGTTCACTCAGTGTGCGCGGAAAACCGGCTGATTGGAATCCGGTGCCGAAAGCCGTGTGGTGGGCGCGCGGTATTTGGTCGATACATGTCTGTTACCAGTTTGTTTGCTGAAGTATCGGGCCTCGGCGATTCCCGGTGCGGGGCGAGTGGGCGCCCTCCCTCTTTGGGGTGGATGGACGGCGCAATTGTAACGTGTTCTAGTTTAGGACTGGCGGGTGTGAGGCGGCGCGGGCTGCGGTGGGTGGTCGCCGGCAACCCCTCGGGGGTCTTTCGATCGTTATGGCCTCGGCGCACGCTCGAACCATGAGCGAATCACTTGTTGCGAAGGAAGCCGACCGCGCGCTCAAGGCCAAGCACCGTGCGGTGTGGGCGTCCGGCGACTACGCGGCCGTCGCGGCGGACGTCATTCCGGACCTGGGTGCGGTCCTCGTCCGAGCATCGGGAGTGCACAGCGGACAACGGGTGCTCGACGTGGGCGCTGGAACCGGCAACGCGGCGATCCCGGCCGCGCTGACCGGTGCCGATGTCGTCGCGTCGGATCTCACGCCCGAACTGTTCGACGCAGGACGGCGGCTCGCCGCCAAGCGCGGCGCCGAACTCGCATGGCAGGCCGCCGACGCGGAGGCACTGCCGTTCGGTGACGCCGAGTTCGACGCCGTGCTGTCCTGCTTGGGTGTGATGTTCGCGCCGCATCACCAGGCCGGCGCCGACGAACTGGTCCGCGTGTGTAAGCCGGGCGGCACCATCGGGCTGCTCAGCTGGACGCCGGACAGCTTCATCGGTCGGATGTTCGCGGCCATGAAGCCGTACGCGCCGGCGCCCCCGCCCGGTGCGCAGCCGCCGCCGCTGTGGGGCGACGAAGCTCACGTCCGCGAACTGCTCGGGGGCCGGGTCACCGACGTCGTCGCGCAGCGCGACACCGTCCGGGTGGATCATTTCGACAGTCCCGAGGCGTTCCGCGACTACTTCAAGGCCAACTACGGGCCGACGATCGCGGTGTACAAGGCGATATCCGGCGACGAGGACGGTGCCGCCAAGGGCGCGGCGCTCGACGCGGCACTCGCCGACCTGGCCCGACAGTTCGGCGTCGGCGGGGATCGGTTCGCGATGGACTGGGAGTACCTGCTGCTCACCGCCCACAGGCGGGCGTAGCCGGAGTCGAGGTCGCCGACCCTCGCTGTGACACTATGGCCAGGTGAGTGATGTAGTGCCGACCCCGCCCGACCCGTTCTTCACGGTGGGCACCCGCCTGCCCGACCGCCTGGGCCGCACCGGCACCATCCACACCCCGCACGGCGACATCCAGACCCCGGCGTTTATCGCGGTCGGCACCAAGGCCACCGTCAAGGCGGTGCTGCCCGAGGCGATGAAGGATCTCGGCGCGCAGGCGGTGCTCGCCAACGCGTACCACCTGTACCTGCAGCCGGGACCGGACATCGTCGACGAGGCCGGCGGGCTCGGCACGTTCATGAACTGGGACGGCCCCGCCTTCACCGACAGCGGGGGCTTCCAGGTGATGTCGCTCGGTGTCGGGTTCAAGAAGGTTCTCGCGATGGAGGCCGTCGGCGTCCAGTCCGACGACGTCATCGCCGAGGGCAAGCAGCGACTCGCGCACGTCGACGACGACGGCGTCACGTTCAAGTCGCACCTCGACGGTTCGCCGCACCGGTTCACCCCCGAGGTGTCGATGCAGATCCAGCACCAGCTGGGCGCCGACATCATGTTCGCGTTCGACGAGCTGACGACGCTGCTCAACACCCGCGGCTACCAGGAGCAGTCGGTCGAGCGGACGCAGGCGTGGGCGGTGCGCTGCATCGCCGAGCACGAGAAGCTCACCGCCGAGCGCGCGCACCGGCCGTACCAGGCGCTGTTCGGTGTCGTGCAGGGCGCGCAGTACGAGGACCTGCGCCGGCAGGCCGCCCGCGGGCTCGAGTCAATCCAGGGCGTGAGCGGCCGCGGCTTCGACGGCTACGGCATCGGCGGTGCGCTCGAGAAGCAGAACCTCGGCACCATCGTGCGTTGGGTCAATGAGGAGTTGCCCGAGCACAAGCCGCGGCACATGCTCGGCATCAGCGAGCCCGACGACATGTTCGTCGCGATCGAGAACGGCGCCGACACCTTCGACTGCGTCAACCCGTCCCGGGTCGCCCGCAACGCCGCGATCTACCACCCGGACGGCCGCTTCAACATCAACACCGCGCGGTTCCGTCGGGACTTCACCCCGATCGACGACGAGTGCGACTGCTACACGTGCGCCAACTACACGCGCGCGTACATCCACCACCTGTTCAAGGCGAAGGAGATGCTCGCCTCGACGCTCTGCACCATCCACAACGAGCGGTTCACCGTGCGTCTGGTGGACCGGATCCGGGAGAGCATCGAGGGCGGGTACTTCGACGAGTACAAGGCCGAGATGCTCGGCCGCTTCTACGGCAGCAAGCCGTCCTCGACGGGCGCGTAGCTGGGCTCGCGCTTCTTCACGTACGCGATCACCCGGTACGTCACCGGCATCACGAGGATCTCGACGAGGGTCTTCCACACGAAGCCCACGATCACGTAGTTGACGAAGTCCGACCACGTGGAGATGCCGATCGCACCGGCGGCGATGGAGCAGAAGATCACGGTGTCGGCGAGCTCGCCGACGACGGTCGAGCCGATGAGCCGCGCCCACAGGTGCTTCTCCCGGGTGCGCTCCTTGATGAGCACGAGGACGGCCGAGTTGAGCAGCTGGCCGACGAGGTAGCCGGCGAGCCCGGCGATCAGCAGCCGCGGTACGACGCCGACGACGGCGTCGAATGCGACCTCGTTGTCGTAGAAGTCGGCCGAGGGGAGCTGCTGGGTGATCCAGAAGCTGATCGCCGCCAGCAGCAGCGAGCCGAAGCCGATATAGATCGCGCGGCGGGTGGCCTTGAAGCCGTACACCTCGCTGAGGACGTCACCGACGACGTACGCGAGCGGGAACAGGAAGAATCCGCCGTCGGTGATGATCGGAAGGACCTGGAACGGGCCGACCGAGACGTCCTGGTCGACGAAGAACGCCACCCCCTTGGTGGCGCAGATATTGGAGATCAGCAGTGTCGCCGTGAACAGCGCCACCATGGTGGCGTAGTAGCCGCGGGTGACGGGCGCAAAGGACGCCGGATCGGACGCGTGGGGCGGGGACTGTACTGACTCTGTCACCGCGCCATCCAAGCATTCGACGAAGTGTGACGCCGATCCGCACCCCACCCACGCCCGTTTTGCGCACTTGCCGCAGGTCCGGAGCCCGGCCCGGGCGGCAAGCGCGCAAAACGTGGGTCAGTGGTGGATGAACACCGCTAGCGGTGGACGGGCCCGCCGACGGTGACCCGGTACGCATATGTCGACGCGATGATCGTCATCGGCACGGTGATGAACAGGCCCAATCCGAACGGGATGAGGCCCAGGATGTTCAGGCCGATCAGAGCGAGTGCGAGCAGCAGCAGGGTGCCCCAGTTCGAGGCGATCGCGCCGAAGCTGGACTTGATCGCAGTGAGCGGGTCCTGGTTCTGGTCGATGACGAACTGCAGGGTCCACCAGGTCAGGAACATCACGATCAGACCGGGGATGATCAACAGGATGAGACCGACCGTCGTGAACACCGCTACGAGGAAGCAGGCCACGATGACGGCGCCGATGTTCCGGAGTTGGAAGAACGAGCCGATCGACGGCTTGGTGCCATCCGTCTCCTGTAACGCGCCCATCACGAACGCGGCCTGGAGCAGGTAACCGACGATCGTGATGACCAGGGTTCCGATCACGCTGGTGACGAACGATGCGCGATCGTTGAACGCCCAGTTGAGCAGACCCTCGATGATCCCGGCGATCAGCATCAGCACCACCCAGGACAGGGCGTTGCCCGCGAACTTGCTCCACGCGTACGAGATGGCGTCACCGACTCGGAGCGCGCCTCCGGGGCCGGCCTGACCGTAACCGGCATCGAACGCCGGAGGAGGGGGGTAGCTCCCCGGCGGGGGCGGGTAGCCGCCGGGTGGCGGGAAGCCGCCGGGCGGAGGCGGCGGGTAGTTCCCCGGAGGCGGCGGGGGATACCCGCCCTGCGACGGAGGAGGGGGAGGGTAGCTGCCGGGCGGCGGCGGGTATCCCCCCTGCGGGGGCGGGTAGCTGCCGGGCGGAGGGGGTGGGGTGCCACCACCGGGCTGCGACGGAGTGTCGTTTCCGCCTTCCGGGCTCTGGTTCGGGTCGTGTCCACCAGTTGTCATGTGTGCACCTGGGTCTCGTCGGGGTATTCGGTGAAGTTCGAAACTTCTGGTACGAAACCCTACGTGGCGAGTGGTCGGTTTGCGCGCTCTCTATGGTCGCGTCAGCCGTGGAATATCCACGGGTCCGCGGGAACACTCTCAGGATCCCACCGATCGAGAAGCTGAGTGAGAGTAACGATCTCGCCGTCAGCGGCCATGCCGAGCGACCGGGCGAGCGCCGCCAGGACGTCGGCGGGGGTCTGTCCCAACTCGGCCTGGTCGGCGAGGGTGACCGCGCCGTCGCGTTTGGCCAGACGTTTCCCTTCGGCGTTGAGGGCGAGGGGCACGTGCGCGTACGTCGGCGCGGGCAGGCCCAGCAGCCCGGCGAGGTAGGCCTGGCGGGGTGCCGACGACAGCAGGTCGTCGCCGCGGACCACCTGGTCGATGCCCTGCGCGGCGTCGTCGACCACCACCGCGAGGTTGTAGGCGGGTGTCCCGTCGCCGCGTCGGAGCACCAGGTCGTCGACGGTGCCGGTGTAGCGGCCGTGCAACTCGTCCTCGACCGTGAACTTGTCCGTGCCCGCCCGCAGTCGCAGCGCCGGCGGCCGGCCGCTCGCCCGGCGCTCGTCGCGCTCGGCGTCGGTCAGATTGCGGCATGTGCCCGGATACGCACCGGCCGGTGCGTGCGGAGCGGAGGCCGCCTGCAGGATTTCCTTACGCGTGCAGAAACATTCGTACGTGAGTCCGGCGCGCTGCAGTCGCGCGATCGCGGCGTCGTACAGCGGCAGCCGCGCCGACTGATGCACCACGTCGCCGTCCCAGTCCAGTCCGATCGTGGCGAGGTCGGCGAGTTGCCGCTCCTCGGCACCGGGCCGGACGCGGTCCAGATCCTCGACGCGCACGAGGAACCGGCGCCCGGTGGAGCGGGCGAACAGCCAGGCGAGCAGAGCCGTGCGCAGGTTGCCCAGATGCAGGTCGCCGGACGGGCTGGGAGCGAATCGTCCCGCATGGGTGGTTCCGTCGACCTGTTTCGGCATTGGTGCAGCTTATCGAGGTCGCAGCCGGCGTCCGGGGCCTGGTCGGCTCTGTGGAATCCGTAGCCAAACGGCCCTCGGGAGGCGTAGCGTCCTCAGTGCTGAGTCTGCGCCGGCCGCCGCTCTCCCGCTGGACACTTCGGGAGACCGCGACCGGCGACGCCTTCAAGGGAGCGCGCGCCCGCCGCCGGCACGTGCGGTCAGGAGGTTCCGGTGGCGACCGTAGCATCCAAACCTGTTGCTGTTCGGCCATTTCCGAGCCGATGGGCCCGCAAAGGCGAGTTCATCTATCGCGTGATCACGACGACCGATCCCAAGATGCTCGGGATCATGTACCTGATCACGTCGTTCGCGTTCTTCATGATCGGCGGTCTGCTGGCGCTGCTGATGCGCGCGGAGCTTGCGCGGCCGGGGCTGCAGTTCCTGTCGAACGAGCAGTACAACCAGCTGTTCACGATGCACGGCACGATCATGCTGCTGCTGTATGCGACGCCGATTGTGTTCGGGTTCGCCAACTACATCCTGCCGCTGCAGATCGGTGCCCCGGACGTGGCGTTCCCGCGACTCAATGCCTTCAGCTACTGGGCATTCCTGTTCGGCGGCATCATCGCGACCGCCGGCTTCGTCACCCCGGGTGGTGCGGCCGACTTCGGGTGGACGGCATACTCGCCGTTGACGAGTGACCTGCATGCGCCCGGGATGGGGGCCAACCTGTGGATCATGGGGCTCGCGCTCAGCGGCCTCGGCACGATCCTGGGCGCGGTCAACATGATCACCACCGTGATCTGCCTGCGTGCGCCCGGCATGACCATGTTCCGGATGCCGATCTTCACGTGGAACGTCTTCATCACCAGCATCCTGATCCTGGTGGCGTTCCCGATCCTCACGTCGGCGCTGATGGGCCTGTTCGCCGAACGGGTGGCCGGCGCCAACGTCTACGCACCCGCGACGGGCGGCGTGTTGCTGTGGCAGCACCTGTTCTGGTTCTTCGGCCATCCCGAGGTGTACATCGTCGCGCTGCCGTTCTTCGGTATCGTCTCGGAGATCTTCCCGGTCTTCTCGCGTAAGCCGATCTTCGGTTACACGGGGCTCGTGTACGCCACGATCGCGATCTCCGCGCTGTCCATCGCGGTGTGGGCGCACCACATGTATGCGACGGGTGCGGTTCTGCTGCCGTTCTTCTCGTTCATGACGTTCCTCATCGCGGTCCCGACGGGCGTGAAGTTCTTCAACTGGATCGGCACCATGTGGCGTGGGCAGCTCACATTCGAGACCGCGATGCTGTTCGCGGTCGGGTTCCTGGTGACGTTCCTCTTCGGTGGCCTGTCCGGTGTGCTGCTGGCGAGCCCGCCGATCGACTTCCACGTCACCGACTCGTATTTCGTGGTCGCACACTTCCACTACGTGCTGTTCGGCACCATCGTGTTCGCGACCTACGCGGGCATCTACTTCTGGTTCCCGAAGATGACCGGCCGCATGCTCGACGAGCGCCTCGGCAAGTGGCACTTCTGGATGACGTTCATCGGTTTCCACACGACGTTCCTCGTGCAGCACTGGCTGGGCGCCGAGGGCATGCCGCGCCGCTACGCGGACTACCTGCCGTCCGACGGCTTCACCGGGCTCAACGAGATCTCCACGATCGGCTCGTTCATCCTGGGCGCCTCGACGCTGCCGTTCCTGTGGAACGTCTTCAAGAGCTACCGCTTCGGGCAGGTCGTGACCGTCGACGACCCGTGGGGGTACGGCAACTCGCTCGAGTGGGCGACGACGTGCCCGCCGCCGCGGCATAACTTCACCGAGCTACCCCGGATCCGTTCGGAGCGACCGGCATTCGAGCTGCACTACCCGCACATGGTGGACCGGCTGCGGGCGGAGGCCCACGTGGGCCCGGGCAGCGCGGGCCGTAAGGTGACGGCGGTCATCGAGAGCAGCGACCGCGAGGCGGACACCGACCGCACGCCGTTGCCGGAGGAGGAGCATTACAAACCCGGCGACGAGAAATGACGTCGCCGCCGGGCGCGGTGCGATCAGGCGCGGCGACCGAGCGTCGCGAGGACCCGGGTGTGGCGGTCGGCGTGCGGGGACACGTCGACCGCCGGCCCGCACACGCCGTCCATGCGGATGGAGTCGCCGAGTTGCGCGATGACCGCGTCGAGCATGTCCATGTCGCGGTCCGGGATCGTCGTCTCGAGACCGGCGGCGCGCGCGATGTCCCAGCCGTGGACGATCAGGTCGAAGCAGTAGAAGGTGCGCATCGTCGACGCCAGGTCGGTGCGCCCGAAATGCCCGTCGTACTCGATGCCGGCTTTCGCGGGGTCGTCGAGGATCGCCTGGACCGCGTCCCGCGTGTGCCGCCAGGCGCCGGTGGGATCGTCCGCCGCCGACGGGCCTTCCGGAATCGACAGACCGACGACGCCCACGATCTGCGCCTGCGTGTCGACGATGTGCGCGACCACGTCGCGGGTGGTCCACCCCTCGCACGGGGAGGGGCTCTCCCAGCGCTCGGCGGGGACGGCGTCGACGATCTCGGTGAGGCTCGCGGCGAGGCGTCGGTACAGGTCTGGGGTGGTCTCGGTGGTCATCATGCCGCTGATTCTCCGTGGCCGGGCACGACGCGGGCTTGCATCGATCGGACATCGAGAACCGACGCGGCGCCGTGCCAGTCCGGCGCCTCCCCGGCGAGCAACTCGGTGGGGGTGAGCGTCGCGATGCGCCGACACTCGCGGGACAGGTGCGCCTGGTCGCTGTACCCGGCGTCGGCGGCGAGCGCGGCGAGTCCCCGGTCCCGGTCCGCCCGGGCCAGGTGCATGAACCGCTGCAGCCGCAGGATCGAGCGCAGCGTCGACGGCCCGTACCCGAACGCGTCGTTGCAGCGGCGCTGCAGCTGGCGTCCGGTCATCGACGACGCGTCCGCCAGCGCGTCGACGCTCCACGAGTGGGCGGACAACGCCGAGGTGATCCGGGCCGCGAGCGGATCGGGGTCGGGGCGAGCGTCCAGCCAGCGGCGTCCCGCGGCCTGGAGCACCGCCAGTCGGGCGGCGTCGCCGTCGGTGTGCTCGAGCCGGTCGACGAGGGTGCGTTCGGCCGCCGCCCCCAGGACGTCGGCGAGGTCGACTCGGGTGTCGCGGATCTGGGCCGCCGCCGTGCGCAGTACGTGCGGGGCGGTGCCCGGACGGAAGCGGATTCCGAACGACTCGGTGCCGGGTGGCAGCGCGAACGACCACGCGGTGGTCTCCGGTCCGCAGACCCGCACGCCCACACCGGGAATCCACAGCACGTCGATGCAGCCGTCGGGCACCAGCAGGTGCCGTCCCTGCGCGCGGGCCGACCACGCGCACACGAGCGTTCCGGCCAGATCCGGCGTCACCGATGTCGGCGTGTACCACCCCATGCGGCCCAGAGTAGGTGTGGGCGCCGACAATCCGGGGCCGGAGCGGGACGGTCCGAAGGTCAGGAGAGGAGCCCACGCATGAGAAGAACTCTGGCGGTCCCGCTCACCGTGCTCGCCGCGGGCGCGGTGTTGGTCGGCTGTTCCGACAACGGCGATTCCGGGCCGGCCCCGTCCACGACGTCGATGCCGTCCACTGTGCCGGCGGCCGGTCCGGCACTGTCCACGGCCCGGACGAGCATCGGCGAGGTGGTCGTCGACGTGAACGGGATGACCGTCTACGCGTACGACCGGGACCAGCCCGGCACCAACGCCAGCGCGTGCGACTCCGCCTGCCTCCAGATGTGGCCGCCCGTCACGAGCGGCACCACACACCCCGACGTCACCGGTGTCGGCGGCGTCATCGGCACGATTCCCGGACCGCTCGGCGGCCACCAGGTCACCGTCAACGGCATGCCGCTGTACCTGTTCGCGGGCGACACGCGCCCCGGTTCGCTGGCCGGTCAGGGCATGGACAACCTGTGGTGGGCGGTGAACCCGGCGGGGGAGAAGATCACGAACGCGCCGGGTGGGTGAGCGCTATCGCCGGGCGATGGCGACGATGATCCACACGATGAGCCACAGCCCGCCCGTGAGGATCGTCAGGATGAAGTGCAGCAGATGGTTGACGGGCTTCCGGCCGGCGACCACCACGGTTGCCGCTGCCGCTGCCGACGAGGAGTTGTTGATGATGATCGGAGCGGGCGGCGCGGCGACGGCCGGAGCATGTGCCTGAGGTGCGGTGTGTTCCGTCCACCGAATACCGTCCCAGTACCGCTGAACCGGCTTTCCGTCCGGATCCGCGTACCAACCGGCAGGCGTCGTGGGAGGCGGCGGAGTCGGGGCCGGTGCCGAAGGAACAACCTTCGGAAGGACAAGAGTGTCGGGGTTCGACGAAACCGGCGCGGGAACGAGCGGATTTTCGGGCGTGGTCATGGGTTCCTCCGTTGGGATTGGATTCGGTGGGTCGAAGCTCCGTGCCAGTTGCGCGGAGTCGAGTCGTTCGAGGCGTGCGGGATCCGTGTGTCCGAGGCTTGGACGGCACGGGGACAGTCGGAGGTTGCGACGCAGGGGCATGTGAACCGCCGCGACTTCCATCGCATCGGATGATTACGGACGGCGGTGGTGCGGGCGGCTACCGTCCGGCTGACCTCATTTGCCCGTTCGGTGCGCGCATCGAGGCGTCGGCCGGCCGCAGTCGGCGTCTCGAGAAGAGCGACGCCGGTCGATCGATCCAGTGAGATGTGGTCGTTCGCCGCGGACACGCGAACGTACTCGTCGCTGGACGCAATGATCCCCCCGGATTCGTCGTGCACTGTGCTTCACCTACCAGCACTCCCCCCCCAGCGAGCGCCGACGTGAGTACCCGTCGATTGCGGGAACTCGGCGAGGCAACGATACAAGTTACATTCGCGTCCCGACACGAAACGATCGCTGTCCGGTCAGGGCATGGACAACCTGTGGTGGGCGGTGAACCCGGCGGGGGAGAAGATCACGAACGCGCCGGGTGGGTGAGCGCTCGGCCGCGGGTCAGTGCGCGGGCGGGAACACCTCGGCCTCGGAGATGACGTCGACGGTCACCCGGGTGCCGACGTCGGGGGTGCGGGTGCTGGCCTGGCGCACCAGGATCTCGGTGCCGGAGTCGAGGGTGATGTCGAGCAGGGCGGGGGCGCCCAGGAACTCGGTGCGGGTCACGGTGCCGGTGCCGCCCTCGGTCACCGCGGTCGCGACGATCTGCTCGGGCCGCAGCATCAGCCGACCCGGGCCGCGGAAGTCGCTGTTGCGGACCGGGATCCGGCCCAGTGCGCACGACGCGACACCGTCGGCGACGTCGGCGGGCAGCAGCACGCACTCGCCGAGGAAGCGGGCGGTGAAGTCGTCCACGGGGGAGTGGTACAGCTGCTCCGGGGTGCCCACCTGGGTGAACTGTCCGGCGCGCATCACCGCGACCTGGCCGGCGAAGGTCAGCGCCTCCTCCTGGTCGTGCGTGACCAGCAGCGTCGTCACCCCCGCCGCGCCCAGGGTCTGTGCCACCGATTTGCGGGTCGTCACGCGGAGTCCCGCGTCGAGGGCGCTGAACGGCTCGTCGAGCAGCATCACCTCGGGATCGCGGGCGAGCGCGCGGGCGAGGGCGACGCGCTGCTGCTGACCGCCGGACAGCTCGTGGGGTCGTCGACGTGCGTAGGAGCTGTCGAGCGAGACCATCTCCAGCAGTTCGGCGACGCGCGCCTCGGACGCCTTGCGGCCGCGCCACCGGGAGCCGGGCAGCCCGTACGCGATGTTCGCGCCGACGGTCAGGTGCGGGAACAGGGCGCCGTCCTGCGCGACGTACCCGACGCGCCGCCGGTGCGCAGGCACCATCTGCCCGTCGCCGGCGACGACGGTGCCGCCGATCGACACCGTGCCGCCGTCGGGCCGCTCGAAGCCGGCGATGATCCGCAGCAGCGTGGTCTTGCCGCAGCCCGACGACCCGACCACCGCGGTGATGGAGCCGCGCTCGACCTCGATGCCGACGCCGCGCAGCACGTCCGTCGGACCGAACGACTTCGACACCTTGTCGATCACGATCTCGCTCATGCGCCGGCCGCCTTCCGGGATTGGCTGAACAACAGGTAGGTCATCGGCAGCGACAGCACGATCATCAGCAGCGCGTACGGCGCCGCCGCCGCGTAGTCGAGGTCGCCGGTGAGGGCCCAGAAACGCGTGGACAGCGTGCTGGTGCCGGTGGGTGCGAGCAGCAGGGTCGCGGTCAGTTCGGTCGCGACGGCCATGAACACCAGCGCCGCGCCGACCGCGGCGGACGGCGCCGTCAGCCGCAGCGTCACTCGCCAGAACGTCGCCGCGGGGGGTTTACCGAGCGCGGCCGAGGCCTCCTCGAGGCCGACCGGCACCTGGGCGAGGCCCGAGCGGAGCGACACCAGCGACCGCGGCAGGAACATCAGCACGTACGCGACGATCACCATCGTCGTCGTCTGGTAGAGCGGGTTGGCGTAGCGGATCGTGACGGTGATCAGCGCCAGCGCGGTGACGATGCCGGGCAGCGAACTGGTGACGTAGTTGGTGCCTTCGACGATCTTGCTGATCACGCCGGGCCAGCGGACCGCCAGCCAGGCGACGGGGAACGCGAGCGCGGTCGCGACCAGTGCGCCGGCGATCCCGAAGGTCAGGGTCTGCGACAGTGCGGACCATATCCGCGGTGACTGCCACACCTCGGATCCGCCGATCCGCAGCCACCGCACGATGGTCCACACCGGCACGCCGAGCGCGAGTGCCGTGAGCGCGGTCAGCGACAGGGCCGCCGGGAGCGCGCTCCACCGCAGCCGCACGCGCGTGGCCTGACGCGGGGCACCGGAACCGATGCGGGCGTAGCGGGCGGAGCCGCGGGCGCCGGACTCGGCGATGAGGAGGACCAGGCAGCACGCGACCAGCACACTCGCCAGCATGCTGCCGGCGGCGCCGTTGAACGTGGACTGGAACTGTTCGAGGATCGCGGTGGTGAAGGTGTCGAACCGGAGCATCGCGAAGGCGCCGTACTCGGCGAGCAGGTGCAGGCTGATCAGCAGGCTGCCGCCGAGGATGGGCAGGCGCAGCTGCGGGATGATCACGCGGAAGAACACCGCCCACGGTCCGGATCCGAGGGCGCGGGCGGATTCCTCGACGGCGGGATCGAGCCGCCGCAGCGCGGCCGCGACGGGCAGCGCGACCAACGGGAAGTAGGAGAGGGTGGCGACGAGGACGCCGGACCACAGTCCGTGCAGGGACGGGATGACGGTCACCCAGGCGTAGCTGTTCACGAACGCCGGGACGGCCAGCGGTGCCGCGAGAACCGGACCCCACCAACGGAATCCCGCGACGGTGGTGCGTTCGACGAGCCAGGCCGCGCCGACGCCGAGCACCGCGCAGATCGGGAGGGTGACGACCACCAGCGAGACGGTGTTGACCATCAGCTCGCCGACGCGGGGGCGGAAGATCAGGGCCGACGCCGTCTCCCACCCGGTCGAGATGGTGGTGGTGACGACGTAGCCGAGTGGAATCAGTGTGACGGCGACCAGCGCCGCCACGATCACGACCAGAGCAAGCGGGGGGCGGGGCTTGGTCCGCCCCCCGATTCGCTCAGAGAAGACCGGCATCCGTCATCAGTTGGGTGACCTTGGCGCTGTTGAGCTTCGACGGGTCGACGTTGGGGGCCTGCAGGTCCGCGAGCGGCACGAGCGCGGGGTTGGCGGCGACACCGCTGCCGACCGGGTACTCGTACGAGGTGCCGGTCTGCAGGATCTCCTGACCGGCCTTGCCGGTGATGTACTTCAGGAACTGCTGTGCGGCCGCCTGGTTCTTGCTCGACTTCAGGACGCCACCACCGGAGACGCTCACGAACGCGCCCGGATCCTCGTTCTTGAAGTACTGCAGGTCGGTGTTCTTGCTGTTCTCGCCGGTCTTCGCCTGATCGCCGAACCAGTAGTAGTGGTAGATGACGCCGCCGTCGATCTCACCGGCGTTGACGGCCTTCATCACCGTGCTGTTGCCCTTGTAGGGGACCGCGTTCGTCTTCATGCCGGCCAGCCACTGCTTGGTGGCGTCCTCGCCCTTCAGCTCGAGCAGCGCGCTGACGATCGCCTGGAAGTCGGCGCCCGACGGCGATGCACCCCAGCGGCCCTTCCATTCGGGGTTCTGCAGGTCCAGCAGCGACTTGGGCAGCTGGTCGGCGGTGAGCTTGTCCTTGTTGTAGACGAACACCGTCGAGCGGGCCGCGATGCCGGTCCACTTGCCGGTCGACGGGCGGAACTGGGTGGGAACCTGGTCGAGGGTGGCGGCGTCGACGTCGGCGAACTGTCCGGCGTTCTCCACGAGCGCCATCGCCGGCGAGTTCTCGGTGAGGAAGACGTCCGCGGGCGACGCGGACCCCTCGGCGACGATCTGGTTCGCGAGCTCGGTGTCCGATCCGTTGCGCAGAGTGACCTCGATGCCGGTCTCCTCGGTGAAACCGTCGACCCACTCCTGGGTCAGCGACTCGTGCTGCGCGTTGTAGACGGTGATCTTGCCGGCGGGAGCGCCGGAGCCGCCGGAATCGGTGTTGTCGTTCGAGCATGCCGCGACGCCGATCAGCGTCGTGGCTGCGAACGCTGCGCCGAGGATCTTCTTCCACCGTGCTGCCATCTCGGACCTCTCATCGCCCTCACCGGCGCCTCCGGTGAGGTATGGCTAAGCAACTTACACCGCATGTGGTGTCCTCGAATCACGCCCACCTCAGGTCGGGACCTTCGACCCTGCGGGCGTCGGGGCAGCTCCGCGGTGCCGGGCGAGGCCTGGGAACAGGAAAGCCCCCGATCTGCGATGTCGCAGATCGGGGGCTTCCCGTTGGCGGAGGATAGGGGATTTGAACCCCTGAGGGCGTTAACCCAACCCGCGTTCCAGGCGAGCGCCATAGGCCACTAGGCGAATCCTCCGTTGGGCAGCATACCGGGTCGGGGGCGCAGAATGCCAAACGGGCCCGATGGAGGGGTGCGTCACGGCGATCCCCGATAGTCCGGTTACACTCGTAGACGGATCCCGCGCGGCGCGCATCCTGTGAACTCCCCCAGGGCCGGAAGGCAGCAAGGGTCAACGGGCTCTGCCGGGTGCGCGGGGTCCCCTATCTCTTCCCGTCCCCGACCGGTCGCGTCGGTGAAAGGCCGCCCATGCCTGTGCAGACCCAAATCGGGTTGATGAGCCACGAGGAACTTCGCTCCGAACTCGAGCGCCAGACAGCGAAGTACGAGCAGCTCAAGGCGGAGAAGCTGAAGCTCGACCTCACGCGCGGCAAGCCTGCACCGGAACAGCTGGACCTGTCGGCGGGACTGCTCTCCCTGCCCGGCGACGGTGACTTCCGGGACAGCGACGGCACCGACTGCCGCAACTATGGCGGCCTTACGGGCCTGCCGGAACTGCGCGCGATCTTCGGTGAGCTCCTGGGCATCCCGACGGCGAACCTGCTGGCCGGCAACAACGCGAGCCTCGAGATCATGCACGACACGATCGTGTTCTCGCTGCTGCACGGCGCCCCGGACTCCCCGCGGCCGTGGTCGCAGGAGTCGGTGGTGAAGTTCCTGTGCCCGGCTCCCGGCTACGACCGCCACTTCGCGATCACCGAGTCGTTCGGCATCGAGATGATCGCGATCCCGATGCGCGACGACGGCCCGGACCTGACCCGGGTCGCCGAACTGGTCGCGTCCGATCCGCAGATCAAGGGCATGTGGTGCGTTCCTACGTACTCCAACCCGACCGGCGCGGTGTACTCCGAGGACATTGCGCGCGCCCTCGCGTCGATGCCTGCCGCGGCCCCGGACTTCCGTCTGTACTGGGACAACGCATACGCCGTGCACCCGCTGGTCGAGGAGTGCGCCCCGGCGCTCGACATCCTCGGCATGGCCGCGGAGGCCGGTAACCCGAACCGTCCGCTGGTGTTCGCGTCGACCTCGAAGATCACGTTCGCCGGCTCGGGTGTGAGCTTCTTCGGCGGCTCCGAGCAGAACCTGGCCTGGTACCAGCAGCATCTGGGCAAGAAGACGATCGGCCCGGACAAGATCAACCAGCTCCGTCACCTGCGCTTCTTCGAGAACGCCGACGGCGTCCGTGCGCACATGGACAAGCACCGCGAGATCCTGGCCCCGAAGTTCGCCAAGGTGCTCGAGATCCTCGAGGATCGTCTCGGTGCGTCGAAGGTTGCGTCGTGGACCGAGCCGAAGGGCGGCTACTTCATCAGCCTCGACGTCGTCGACGGCACCGCCAAGCGGGTCATCGAGCTCGCGAAGGAGGCCGGCATCGCGCTCACCGCGGCCGGTTCCGCCTTCCCGTACAAGCAGGATCCCGAGGACAAGAACATCCGCCTCGCCCCCAGCTTCCCGTCGATGGACGAGCTGACGAAGGCGATGGACGGCGTCGCCACCTGCGTCCTGCTGGCGGCCGCGGAGCACGCGCTCACCAAGGGCTGATCCCTCCGAACATCACAGTGGCCGGGCACCGAAAAGGTGCCCGGCCGCTCGTGTTCCTATGGCCTGAACGGGAATTCATGGCACTGTTCGGCGGCGCGAGCGTGTCGTGAGTTCCCGTTCGACGGGTCAGAGGGTGACGCGCTCCCCGGCGTGCGCCGAACCCAGCCACGTGTGCGGGTTGCCGTTCCAGCACCAGCCCAGCTTCGGCTTGCGGTCGCTGATCCACAGCGCCGGAACCCGCTTGTCGCCGCAACGCGACGCGAGCAGTGAGAAGCACTTGTTCTTCCGCAGCATGTCGGGGCGCGCGGTGACGAGCGCGATGCCCTCGTCGATGGTCAGCGGGCTGCGGCCGTCGGCGGTGATCTTCACCAGCGCGTTCTGCGGGGTGACGTTGAGGAACTCGGTACCGGTGTCGATGTCGAACAGCAGGTAGCCGGCACCGGCGGGGACGTCGACGCCCTCGATCGGACGGAATGTGGTGAGCTCACCGGCCTCGAGGACGGTGAATCCCTGTCGGCTGCCGAGTGCGGTGCGGGCGATCGTCTCCTCGCGGGGAAGCCCGGTCGGCACGACGATGAACGGGATGTGGTCCTCACCGCGTTCCACATCGGCGTCGGGGCGGGCGGCGACGACGTCGCGGAGTGGGGCGAGTCGTTCTCGGAAGCCGGCCTCGGTCGACCCGGCGAGGGCGGGATAGCCGAGGGCGACGAGGTGGTCGAGCTGACGGTCGAATTCTGCGGGCGCATCGGTCACGGGGGTCCTTTCGACGGCGGTGCAAGGTCCAACGCGCACGGGACGTCGTTGGTTCCCCGCTCGACCGGAAAAGCTGCCATACTCCGGCCAGGGTCGCCGCGCCGGACGCGGCGGGTTCGAAAGTGGTGAGTGCCATGGCCACCCCGGCCGCTGTCGACGGACACGGATCGCCGACGGTCTCGACGCGTCGACCAGCGATCCTCGACGTCTTCCTCCTGGCCCTGAACATCCCAGGCGCCCTGGGTGACTCGGCGGACGGATCGGAGCAGCGCACCGGCCCGCGACCCGATCTAGCCCCGTTCCTGCCGGCGTCGAGCGCCGATCCGGTGAGCACACCGCTGCCGCTGCGATTGTGCGCCGTGCGGGGAACGGTCGATCGCGCCGGGAACGAACTTGTGCTCGGAAGGGATTCTGCGGCAATCCATGTCGGGAGTGCGGCCGGATGCCTGTCGCTGTGGATCGTGCCGGGACAGGGGGCGGTGCTCGCGTGCGAGGCGCTGGTCGCCTCTCCGAGTGAGGGATTCGTCGACTGGCGCGCCGGCGAAATCGGCGCCACGGTCGACCGGTTTCTCGCCCCGTTCGGCCTCACCGCCGACGCCCGGTTGCGCGACGTGTTCCCGGAAGTCGACGCCGCGGTCCCGAACCTCCAGCTGTCCGAACTCGTTGCCGGTTCCGGGCACGAACGTGCGTCGGCGGCCCTGGCGATCGAGGTGCGCGGCGATGGCGGTGACCGTGTTCGGCAGCGGGTCGACGGCGGTGGAACGGACGCCGCCGGATGGAGTTGGGGGCGCATCGCACTCGTCGAACGGCCCCTGCGGGCGGGTGCGGCCATCGCCGTCCGCGAGGACGCCGGAGCGATCCTGTTCGATCTCGACGCGACCGCCGCCGACCACGACCACGGCGTTTTCGGGGTGGGCGAGATGATCCGTGCCCTCGTGCCGTGGGTCGCGGTCCGGGCGCGGCACGCGGCGGACTACCGGTTGGTGCTCGACCATCTGCACGACCACGACGCACTCGAGGACGGTCGCCTGCTCGCCGCGCTCGACGACGTCGCCGCGGTGCAGGCGCGGCGCATGGAGCGTGTCCTGCTGGTCACCGAGGCGCGGCACGACGGTGTGTCACTGCCGCGGATGGCACCCGCGCAACTGCGGACGGTGCTGGTGCGCCGGCTGTCGGCGGAGATGACGGTGCTCGACGCCGAACTGGGGGAGGCGACCCGGGTGATCGAGCGCGCGATGCTGCGCAGCGCCGAGCGTCGCGGACGCCGGCATTCGCGGATCGCCCAGGCGTGGTCGGTGGCGGCCGGCGTCATCGGGGTGGTCGCGGTGTTCGCCGCGCTGGCGGCGGTGCCCGCGGTGGACCAACCGACCCTGTTCGGTCACTGGCTCGAAGCCCTGGCGGCGACGATCGCGATCACCGCCGGCGTCGTCGTGATCGTGGTCCTCTGGCGCCGCCCCTCGCGACCCCGACCTGCGGATGCGCCTGCGGCGTCCGGCCGGATGGCAGGATCGGGGCATGGCCCTCACGCTGAACCTCGTCGGTGACCCGGAAGCGGACGCCCTGCTGGCGTCGGACCCGCTCGCGCTGCTGATCGGCATGCTCCTCGACCAGCAGGTGCCGATGGAGACGGCCTTCGCCGGCCCGAAGAAGCTCGACGACCGCCTTGGCGGCCTCGACGTCCACAAGATCGCGGAGATGAACCCGGACGACTTCATCGCGGTGTGCGCGCAGCCGCCGGCGGTGCACCGGTTCCCGAAGTCGATGGGCGAGCGCATCCAGTCGCTGTGCGTGTACATCGTGGAGCACTACGACGGCGACACCGCCGCGATCTGGACGTCGGGCGACCCGGACGGCAAGGAGGTCCTGAAGCGGCTGAAGGCGCTGCCCGGCTACGGCGACCAGAAGGCGCGGATCTTCCTGGCGCTCTTGGGAAAGCAGATCGGCGTCCAGCCGGCCGGGTGGCGCGCGGCGGCCGGGTCGTACGGCGACGAGGGCTCGCGCCGGTCGATCGCCGACGTGGTCGACCGGCAGACGCTGCTCGAGGTGCGAGAGTTCAAGCAGGCCGCCAAGGCTGCGGCGAAGGCGGCGAAGGGAAAGTAGGGACGCCTGCATGCACGATGACGGGT
Source organism: Prescottella soli (assembly GCF_040024445.1). NCBI lineage: Bacteria > Bacillati > Actinomycetota > Actinomycetes > Mycobacteriales > Nocardiaceae > Rhodococcus > Rhodococcus (subgen. Prescottella) soli. The sequence continues at coordinate 2,563,891 of NZ_CP157276.1, read as the reverse complement.
CGCTGCTGTACGCGTGCGTTGCGGACGACACTGATCTGGTGCGGGAACGCCTCGTGGGTGCGACTCCCGCCCAGCTGAAGAAGTCCACGCAGGAGCACGGAACACCGCTGCACGCGGCCGCGCTGTGCGGCACCACTGACGTGGTTGATCTGCTGATCGCTGCCGGCGCGGATCTGGAGGCGGGCAACTTCGTCCGCAACAACCCGATGCTGGCCTGCATCGAGGCGGGCAAGCTCGATATGGCGCGCTACCTGCTCCAGCGGGGTTCGTCGCCGACCCGGAAGGGGCTGCAGAATCGCGGCGCGCTGAGCCTGCTGATCCTGCATTCCTGGGATCGCGACTTCGCGGAACACCTGCTGTCGCTCGGCGTCGACGTGAACGCGACCGCTCTGGACAAGCAGAACCTGCTCGGCGATGCGGCCGGCATCAACAACGGCTACGCCATCGACTGGCTCCTCGGACGCGGGATCGACGAGGCGTTCCTCAACGAGGCCCTGCGCGGGGCCGTCTGGTACAACGCGATTGATGCCGTCACTGTGCTGCTCGACAAAGGCGCGGATCTCGACGAGATGTTCATGACGGCCAAGGGTCTCGGCAAGAGCGTGTACCACTGGACGGCTACCGGCGATGGGCGGAAGCCCCTCCTGCGCCTCCTGCTGGCGCGCGGCGTCGACTTCACCCAGGCCCCGGCGCGGCAGATCTCGGTCACCACGGGGAAGACGAAGCTCAGCCCCTTGGACTACGCGCGAGAGCGCCTCGAAATGTTCCCCGACGCCACGGAGATCGCCGAGAACATCGCCCTCATCGAGGGCAACGGCCGGTAGCGTCGACCATTCCCGGGATCTGTTGGTGGGGAACTCTGCATCGAATCGGCAAGACGGCATTGCAGGATGGATTCCATGGCACACGTGCAACGTTTCGACCACGTCGGCATCACCGTCGCGGACCTCGACGCGGCAACGGCGTTCTTCGTCGGGCTGGGGTTCGACGTGGAGGGCACAGGGTCCGTGGAGGGTGAGTTCGTGGAGACCGTGTGCGGCATCCCCGGCGCGCACTGCAACATCGTGATGCTGCGGCCGCCCGGCGGCGGGTCCCGGCTGGAACTCTCGGCCTTCGTCACGCCCGACCACGTGCCCGGGTCGCCGACAGCGATGGCCAACGAACTCGGGCTGCGCAACGTGTCCTTCGAGGTCGGCGATCTCCAGGCGGCCGTCGACGCGGTGGCCGCGGACGGGTACGGGCTCGTCGGCGGCATCGGCGAGTACGAGAACAGCGTGCGCATGGCCTACGTGCGTGGGCCCGAAGGGATCATCGTGTCCCTGTTCGAGCAGCTCGGCTGACGCGCCGGCGGCCGCAGCCCCATCGGCGTGATTCGAGTTGTGTTGCCCTGCAGGTCATTGCGATTCGGGAGCGGCCAGGGTTCGGCCGGGTGGTGCGAAGAACTCGAGCGCGATGTTGTCGGGGTCGCGGAAGGACAGCCCGGAACCGTAGGCGGCCGTCTTGATGCCGCCGTGCGCGATGCCGAGCTCGTCGAGACGGCCGCGCCAGAATTCGAGTTCCCCGGTGGTGCAGGCGAATGCGACGTGGTCGAGGCCGATGCGTCGTTCGTCGAACTCGGCGTCCGGGCGCTCGCCGGTGTGGGTGTGCAGGCCGAACATCGTCCCGCCGCCGAGCACGAAGACTGCGTGGTGGAACGCCCCGGATTCTTCGTCCTCGTCGAGGACCGGGGGACTGCCGAACAGGCGGGTGTACCACTCGGTGCTGGCGACCATGTCGGACACCGTCACGGCGATATGGGTGAGAGCAGGGAACGGTGCCACAGCGGACCTCTTCCTCCGGGACGGCAATACAGACCACGGTAGCGCCGTTCGCTGGTCCGGAGGGAGAGTTGTGAGACTTCGTCGGCGGCACGCGCTCTGCCCACGGCGTCGACGTTCTGAGACGGAGTCGCGGCCGACCACACTGGCACAGCGTCGTCGGGCGTGGCCTTCCGGATGGTCGTCCGGCTAGGGGCAGTGGCCACCCCAGTCGCACCCCAATGTGTTGTACAGGATCCGCTGCCACAACTCGGGTATGGGCAGCGTCCACATCCAGCCCTGCCCAAGCCAGTCGCGTGGATACACGAGGGAACACCTCCGCGTCTGCGTCCCGACCGTCAGGCCAGATTGACCCTTTCTCTTCCCGGCTCGGCCCGAGTCCGGGGGATGGGCGCGCCTGGACGAGTGACCGTCAGACCCCGTCGGCCTCCGACTCCGGACGCTGCCGTGGCCGCTCGTGCTCCCGGCCGAACAGCCCGGTCGGCGCGCCGTGCGCGAGGACGGCGTGCTCGTAGGCGGACTCGGCGTGCAGCGCGAGGTCGATGCCCGACGTCTCCTGTTCGGCGGTGACGCGGAATCCGATCCAGCGGTCGATGAGCTTGCCGAGACCGTAGGTGATGCCGAACGCGTAGAGGCCGACGACGACGACCGCCAACGCCTGCTTGCCGAGCTGGACGAACCCGCCGCCGTAGAGCAGACCCTCGACGCCGCCGGTCATGACCTGCGCGGCGAGCAGGCCGATCAGCAGGGTGCCGACGATGCCGCCGACGAGATGGACGCCCACGACGTCGAGGGCGTCGTCGTAGCCGAAGCGGAACTTCCAGCCCACCGCGAACGAGCACACGGCGCCCGCGACGATACCGATGACGGCGGCACCGACCATGCTGACCCACCCGCACGACGGGGTGATCGCGACCAGCCCTGCGACGACGCCCGACGCGGCACCGAACGTGGTGGGGTGGCCGTCGCGCTTCTGCTCCACGAACAGCCAGCCGAGCAGGCCGGTGCAGCCGGCGACGAGGGTATTGAGGAACACAGCGGCGGCCTTGCCGTCGGCGGCCATGGCGGAGCCGGCGTTGAAACCGAACCAACCGAACCACAGCAAGCCGACACCCAGCAGGACCATGGGTAGGTTGTGCGGCCGCATTGGCTCGTTGCGGAACCCGATCCGCGGGCCGAGGACGAGAGCCAGGGCCAGGGCAGACGCGCCGGAGACGATCTCGACGACCAGACCGCCCGCGAAATCGAGCGCGCCGAGCTTCGCGATCCAGCCGTCCGGACCCCACACCCAGTGCGCGACGGGCACGTAGACCAGCAGCGCCCACACCGGGACGAAGACCATCCACGACGAGAACTTGGCGCGGTCGGCGATCGCCCCGCTGATCAGCGCGGCGGTGAGGATCGCGAACGTCAACTGGAACGTCGCGAACAGGAACTCGGGCACCCCGGACCGTGCGGTGTCCGGCGTGATGCCGGCCATGCCGAAGTGCTCGAGCCCGCCGATCAGGCCGCCGCCGACGTCGTCGCCGAAGGCGAGGCTGTAGCCGACGAACAGCCACACCACCGTGACCAGCGCGATCGAGACGAAACTCATCATGATCATGTTGAGTACGCCCTTGGAGCGGACCATGCCGCCGTAGAACAGGGCGAGGCCGGGCGTCATCAGCAGGACCAGCGCGGTACTGATCAGCAGCCACGCGGTCGTCGCGGGATCGATCGTCTCGAGCATGTGAACTTCTCCTCACCGGCGGGGTGTCACCGCACGCGAGAAACGACGATCGCCTCCCGCAGTTTCGGGGGCGGGGCAAGCGTGTTGCGTCTGTGTTTCGGAAATCTCTCCCCGGCCGCTGGGTGGAATTCGAGGGGGGAGTCACTCCTGCGACGAACTGTCGCCGGTCGCCGGTAGTCTTTCGCCGTGGCCCTGTACCGGAAATATCGACCAGCTTCGTTCGCGGAGGTGGTGGGTCAGGAGCACGTCACCGAGCCCCTGAGCACCGCACTCGACGCCGGACGCATCAACCACGCCTACCTGTTCTCGGGTCCGCGCGGCTGCGGCAAGACGTCGTCGGCCCGCATCCTGGCGCGCTCGCTCAACTGCGTGCAGGGGCCCACGTCCACGCCGTGTGGGGAGTGCTCGTCGTGCATCGCGCTCGGCCCCGGCGGCCCGGGCAACCTCGACGTCATCGAACTCGACGCCGCTAGCCACGGCGGTGTCGAGGACACCCGCGAGCTGCGCGACCGCGCGTTCTACGCGCCCGCCGAGTCGCGGTACCGGGTGTTCATCGTCGACGAGGCCCACATGGTCACCACCGCGGGCTTCAACGCGCTGCTCAAGATCGTCGAGGAGCCGCCGGAGCATCTGATCTTCATCTTCGCGACCACCGAGCCGGAGAAGGTGCTGCCGACCATCCGGTCCCGCACGCACCACTACCCGTTCCGGCTGCTCGCGCCGTCGACCATGCGCGGGCTGCTCGAGAAGATCTGCGCGCAGGAGAGCGTGCCCGTCGAGGACGCGGTGTACCCGCTGGTCATCCGCGCCGGTGGCGGCTCGCCCCGCGACTCGCTCAGCGTGCTCGACCAGCTCCTCGCCGGCGCCGGCGACGAGGGCGTCCGGTATTCGCGGGCGCTTGCGCTGCTCGGCGTCACCGACGTAGCGCTCATCGACGAGGCCGTCGACGCGCTGGCCGCCAACGACGGCGCCGGGCTGTTCGGCACCGTCGACAAGGTGATGGACGCCGGGCACGACCCGCGCCGCTTCGCCGTCGACCTGCTCGAGCGCCTGCGCGACCTCATCCTCATGCGCGCCGTCCCCGACGCCGCCGAACGCGGGCTCGTCGACGCCCCCGGCGACGTCCTCGACCGGATGCGGGAGGAGGCCGAGCGGATCGGCCCCGCCACCCTGGCCCGCTACGCCGACCTGGTGCACGCAGGTCTCGGCGAGATGCGCGGTGCGACGGCGCCGCGCCTGCTGCTCGAGGTGATGTGCGCGCGGATGCTGCTGCCGTCCGCGTCGGACGCGGAATCCGCTGTCCTGCAACGGCTCGAGCGGATCGAGCAGGGCGTGGTCGTTCCCGCCTCGTCCGGCGCCGCGCCGGCTGCCCCCGCGCAGGCGGCCCCGAGGCCCGCCGCCGAGTCGCCCGCGTCGGGCCCGGTCTATCAGCGTCCGTCGCAGCGTCGTGCGGTCGAGGAGACCGTGGCGGCCCCGGAAGCGGCGCGACCCGAGCCTGTGCCCGAGCCCGTACCGACGCCCGCCCCGGAGCCGACACCCGCTCCGGTGCCGGAACCGGCCCCCGCACCACAGGCGGAGGCGCCGCGACCGCCCGAGCCGGTGGCCGCCACGCGCCCCGTCGAGACGCCGCCGCCCGCTCCCGAGCCTGTGCCGCAACCGGTCGAGCGCGCGCCGGAGCCTGCGCCGGTCCCGCAGCCCGAGCCGGTCCGTGAGCCCGAGCCTGTCCGGCAGATGGAGCCGGAACCGGCTCCGGTGCAGCAGAATTCGTCGGAACGACCCGACGCCGCCGCGATCCGTGCGGTGTGGTCGGAGGTGCGCACGAAGGTGCGCGAGCGCAGCCGCACGGTCGAGGTGATGCTGTCGGGCGCGACAGTACGGTCCGTCGACGGCGCGCGCGTGGTGCTCGGCCACGACTCCGCGCCGCTCGCGAAGCGGCTGGTGGAGCCCCGCAACAGCGACGTCATCCGGGCGGCGCTGCACGACGTGTTCGGTGGCGACTGGGAGGTCACGTGCGAGCACGGTGCCGCGGCGCCATCCGCCGCGCCCGCGCGCGCTCCGCAGCCGCAGGCGAAAGCGCCTGCCGCGCCGCGCTTCTCCCGCCCGAGTCAGGGTCGCGCCGCTGCCGCGCCGCCCCCGCAGGCCGCGCCGCGCCCGTCCTCGTCGGACCTCGACGACATCCCGCCGCCGGAGGCCCCCGACTACCCGGACGACCCGGGGCCGCCGCCCGCCGACTACTACGACGACGCTCCGCCGCCGCCCACCACCCGGGAGGACGAGGAGGAGATGATGGCGGAGGCCGCGGTACCCGTCGATCAGGCGAGCCGACGCGATCCCGAGGACATCGCGAACGAGCTGCTCGCCGAGGTGCTCGGCGCGCGCAAGATCGACGGCTAGATGACGGGGCGGTCGCTCGCCGAGCGGCTCGTCGGTGTCGTCAACCGTGTCGGCTCCGGTCCGGAACGGCCGCTGTCGGTGCCGCCGTCGATGCGGCCTCCCGCGGGTCGGTGGTTCAACTGGGCGCACTACGGCGTGATGGTGCCGAATCTTCCTGAACCGCATCGGTATTTCGGGATCATGGCGATCGTCGGCACGCCCGAGGTCACCGTGTTCGCGAATGATCACGTCGTCGCGACGACGCCCCGGGACACCACGACGGTGGTGTCGTCGACGGCCGCGATGACGCACGGCCAGTTCCTGCACTACAGCACCGCCCGCGACTGCGACTTCGCCGCCGACGGTTCCCGGCTGTGGTTCGGCGACGACATCGCGATCGACGGCCGGTACCCGACGTTCACCGTCGCGCGGCACCACCCCGAGGTGGGTGTGGAGTTGAGCCTGCGAGCGACCGGCACCATCACCCGCTTCTTCGACATTCCGGGGCTCTACCGGCACTGGAGTCTGCTGTGCGAGTACGACGGCGTGGTCGGAGAAGCCCCGGTGTCGGGGCTGTGCGCGCTCGAATACGCCTGTGGCGCAGGACCGCACAGTCTGCTGCCGCCCGCCATCGCAACGCGGGCAAAGCTGCCCGCCCAGGTCTTCACCTACCAGATCGTCGACATCGACGACCGGACCCAGGTGCTGCTCACCCATGTGAGCGGTCCGTTCGGGACCCCGCTGATCCGCACCGCGTACGTCCGGACGGTCGACGGCGGCAGCCACGGCTACACGACGGGCTGCACGTTCACGGTCGATCGCTCTGCAGATCGGCGACTGCGGACCCCGGACGGTCGGACGATGGCCGTGCCGGATCGGTACCGCTGGCGGCTCGTCGACCAGGCGGGGAGCGAGGTGCTGTTCCTCGAATGCGAGGCGGCGGGCGACTGGACCTACGGCCTCGGGGCCGGTTTCGTCGGCAGCTTCCGCTACACCGGCCAGTTCGGTGGCGCCGCGATCGAGGGTGTGGGGTACGCGGAGTACGTCGACGCCGGCTGAGTCGCGGACTCGAGCGTGAAGTCGTACACGGCCCGTTCGATGCCGCCGGCCCCGGGGCGCGGGTCGAGGATCGACGAGGTCGGCGCGCCGTGCCGGATCCAGTCGTCGCGTCGGAAGTACAGCCGTGCACTGACCGAACGCATGCCCGGTGCCCGGACGATCACGTGCAGGTGTGCGGGTCGCCACGGATGCCAACCCTCGTTCTCGATGAACCAACCGGTCGCACCGTCCCGCGGGATCCGGTAGGCCGCCGGCTGAACGGTCGTGACGACGAATCGTCCGCGCTCGTCCGCGACGCCAGTGGCGGCCAGGCGGGTGCCGGACCGGACGGTCCCAGCTCCGTCACTGTGCCGGACGAGTACGGTCGCGCCGGGCACGGCCCGACCGGCTCCGTCCTCGACGCGGCCCTCAAGGACGAGCGGGCTGCTCGTCGGTGTCTCATCGATCGGCGCTGGGGCGGCGGTCCAGCTCAAGCGGACTGGGAAGAACACGGCAGTTCCTTTCGACGGAGAGCGTTGGGGGACAGCAGGATCAGGCGCTTCGGAGCGCAGCGGAGGGGGCGGTGCCGAATCGGTCGCGGTAGGTGGCCGCGAATCGGCCGGTGTGCGCGAACCCCCATCGCAGCGCGATCGAGCGGACCGTGTCGCCCGGTCCGGCCGCGGCGAGGTCTTGGCGGACTCTTCCGAGTCGAACGTCGGCGAGGTATTCGGTCGGGCTCCGGCCCACGTACCGGCGGAAGCCGTCCTGGATTCGTCGGACGCCGACTCCGGCTCGTTCCGCCATTTCCAGCACGGTCCAGTCGTGTGCCGGGTCGTCGTGGATCGCGTCGATGACCCGCTTGACGATTCGTGGGCGCCTCAGCCGTGGCGGGTACGTCTTCGGGAACGGCGGCGAGAACGAAACCGGTTGTGGCGGCGCTGAGTAGCTGTGCGGAGACGAGGTCGTTCCGAACCACGGAGGTCGGGTCGCGCATCTGTTCTGACAGTGAGCGGACGAACCGGAGCCAGCTGGCGCCGACCGGGGTGCAGAGGTCGACCTGCATCGGTAGTCGGGCGCCGGGGCGGCCGAGTGCCCGGCTCATCTCGTGCTCGAGGTGGGCTCGGTCGAAGCGCACTCCCAGGATCGCGCACGAGGCACCCCAGTGGGGAAAGTCCGTGAGAACGTCCGGTGGGCAGATCGTCGCGGTGCCCGGAGCCGACGAGATTTCGTGCCGGCCGGTCCGCGACTCGAGCCGACCGGACAGAGGAATGTTCACCGCGTACGCGCCGGGATGCTCGGAATGGACGGATACGTCTGCACCCCAATCGATCCGGGCGATTCGCACCGGGCCGATTCCGATGTTCTCCAGCGTGACGGACTCGGCACCCGCCGAGGTGAGTGGGGTGAGTCGATGCGGGAAGTAGGCCGCGGCGGTGTGTGAGACCTCTTCCCAGTCGTCGGGGTAGGGGTGATCGCCGGTCTGCTCCCGACCTGTGTCCGTTGGGCTGGACATGCGTTCGCTACCTTCTTTCCACCGCGCGTCTGCCTCGCGGGGTGTACGAAGTCATTGAACCCTTGCCTTGGTGCCTGCACCAGAGTCCTACCGGTACGTATTCGTCGGGGGTGCGGAATCCGGATGACGACTGCGTTCTCCGGATAGCGAGGGCCGGATCGCGGTGCCTGCTCGGCGCGGGGGACGATCGATGAGGCAAACGCGTCGAACCTCAAATAGGCTCGCCCTCATGCTTGTTGTGACAACGAACGACATTCCCGGGTGGGAGATCCAGCGCGTGATCGGCGAGGTCTTCGGACTGACCGTCCGGTCCCGGAACATCGGATCGCAGATCGGCGCAGGCCTCAAGTCCCTGGTCGGAGGCGAACTGCAGGGAATGACCAAGAATCTCACCGAGAGCCGCAACGAGGCGATGGGGCGGCTGATCAACGAGGCCGCACAGCGTGGCGGAAACGTCATCGTCGCAATGCGATTCGAGACATCGGACCTCGGCGGCAACTGGTCGGAGATCTGCGCGTACGGCACGGCGGCCTACGCGGTGCCGGTCACGGACGCCGCGAGGCAGACGGCTGCTGAGTTGGGCTATCGGAGCTGACGCGGGCCGTCGGCCGAACCGGCTGCCCGTCCAGTCCTGGGGCGGCCGGTTACCTCCGCTTCGTTCCTTCCGGCGCTGACGGCGGACGGACCCTTTCCGTTCGCCCCGGAAAGCTGGAGCATGTATGTATGGCGCAGTTCGATGTCTGTGTGAACATCGACCCCATGTGCACGGTCCTCACGATTCGTGACGCGACAGGGCGGGTCGTCCACCGCGAGCGGAGACCCCCGAGATGGGGCCTCACCCGTGCGGGCGACGACTTCGACTTCAACGCAATGGATTCTGCTCTCGCCAGTGCCGGATTCCGGCGACCAACCTCGGCAGAATGGGTGATCGGGCACTGGTCGGCGCACACCGTGGTCGACGAGACTGCGAGGTCTGGCGCGGACGCTGGAGCTCGGTGATCAATCGTTCCGCCGCAACGTCGCCACCGAACGAATGGCCGACAACGGTGATCGAAGTCTGGCTCACTCGGTCTCGTCCGGTGGCGGTGCCAGCGGGAGCCCCAGGGACGTGCGCTCGCACACCCGCCGGAGATCGGTTGCCGTGACGATACCGACCAGGCGACCGCCGGCATCGACCACCGCCAGCAGGTCGAGTCCCGGCCGGAGCACGGCGGTCGATAGCACCGTCTCGACGCGGGCGTCGGGATGAACCCGGGCGGTGTCGGGAAGCGGGCGGGCGAGGTCGGCGACCGGCCCGGTCCTGTCGCCCGCCCGGGTGAGGTCGCGCAGGGAAAGCACTCCGACGGGTCGGTAGGAGCCGTCGACCACCGGGAACGTGTGGTGCCGCAGTCGGGGCAGCACGTCGCTGACGAACGTGCCGACGTCCTCGTCGGCGCGGGCGGCGACCGGCGACCGGGTCATGATCCGATGAATCTGCAGGTCTCCCAACTGGTGTCGCATCGAGGCGGTCATCAGTTCGACGTTGGCGGCGTTGCGCAGGAACCAGCCGAGCAGCATCAACCACAATCCGCCGAGGCTCTGCGCGAACAGCGCCTGGACCGCGCCGAGCGCGATCAGTATCAGGCCCAGGACCCGGCCGCTGCGGGCGGCGCCGGCAGCCGCGGACAGGCGGTCGCCGCGACGTCGCCACAGCACGGCGTGCAGCACACGGCCGCCGTCGAGCGGTGCGCCGGGCAGCAGATTGAACACGGCCAGAACGATGTTCGCGATCCCGAGCCAGCTCAGCGACGCGGCCACCACCGGGTCGGTGGTATCGGGCAGGGCGACGACGAGTAGCAGCGAGCCGACACCGATCGCGAGGCTGGTGAGTGGGCCGGCCAGGGTGATCCTGAGTTCGGTGCGCGGATCCGCGGGCTCGCCCTGCAGTTCCGACATGCCGCCGAGCAGCCACAGCGTGATCCGCCGGACCGGCACGCCGTCGTGGACGGCGACGACGGAGTGCGCCACCTCGTGCGCAGCCAACGACAGCACGAACACCACCGCGGCCAGCGCTCCGACGGACCAGTACTCCACCGGCGACCGCCCCGCGTACTCGGCGGGGAGGACCGAGTCGGCCAGCAGGGTGGTGATCAATCCGAGCGTCACCAGCAGCGACCAGTGCACATACAGCCGGATCCCGAACACCCGGCCGATCGGTATCGACCATCTCAGCATCGGCCACCTCGACCCGCGCTCCCAGTGCTGCTACCTCATTTTGCACCGCTGTCGAGGGCCGCGTGCAAAGGTCGGTGCCGCCGGGACGGCAGGCTCGGCTCCTGACGGTCAGATGTCCGCCGTCGAGATCGTCGGCAGGAACGTGAAGCCGAAGCCGACGTTCGTCGTGTTGGTCGGGTCCGGCCCCGCGCCGGGCGTGGTGACCTGGACCCGCGGGATGTCCCGCGGGGCGGGCGGCAGCGTCGGGGCCTCCTGCCAGTCCGGCTGGGCGGCTTGCAGTTCCAGTGCGATCTCGATGAGCCCGACCTCGTCCCACGGCCGTCCGCCGATCTGGACGCCGAACGGCAGACCCGTGGCCGCCGACCGGCCTGCGGGCGTGCAGATCACCGGGGCCCCGGTGAGGTTGGCCCAATCGACGTTTCCGGTCACCCCCTCGAACACGGAGACGCCCGCGATCGCGACTCGCTCGCAGCCGTCGACCTTGGACCCGGGCACCAGGATCGCGTCGAGGTCGTCGTCGGCGAACATGCGGTTGTACTCGTGCTGGTAGATCAACCGGTTGCGGGCGGCGGTCATGTAGTCGATCGACGGCACCGCCAGCGCGGCCAGGGAACCGGTGACGATTGCGCCGTACTTGAGGCGGTAGGCGCCCAGTCGGGCCTGGAACTGGCTGTGATAGCTGCCCATCTCCGCCATGTCCCCGGTCGGCAGGCCCGGCCGGGGGACCGGCAGCGCGACGTCGACGGTGGTGCCGCCGAGGCGGCGGACGAGGTCGAGGTGACTGTCGAACAGCACGCGGAGCGGGTGGGGCAGCGCGTCGACGCTGGACCGCACCACGCCGAAACGCTTGCCGGACAGCGGTGCCGGTCCGCCCTTCGCGGCCAGGGGATAGCCGCCGTCCGGCACCGCGGGGCCGGTCGAGGTGGTCGGGTCCTCCGGGTCGGCGCCCGCCATGTAGCCGAGCAGCAGGGCCGCGTCGGCGACGCCGCGTCCCATCGGCCCGACGTGATCGCGGGTCCACGTCAACGGAATGACGCCGCGTGTGCTGCAGCGTCCGAACGTCGGCTTGATCGACGTGATTCCGCACGCGCTGGCCGGCAGACGCAGCGAGCCGCCGGTGTCGGTTCCGGTTGCGAGGGGGGCGAATCGCGCCGCGAGGACGGCTGCGCTGCCGCCCGACGAGCCTCCGGGTGAGAACCTGGTGTTCCACGGGTTGCCGACCTGCTCGGTGGCGACGCCGATTGCGAACTCGTCGGTGTGGGCGTGGCCGAGCAGCACCATGCCCGCGTCGCGCAACCGCCGCCACACGGTGGAGTCGCCGGCTGCGATGTTGCCCTCGAGGACGCGACTCGACGCCGTCAGCGGCAGGCCGGACACCGCGAACAGGTCCTTGAGCGCGAGCGGGATCCCGCACACCAGCGGGGCGGGTCCGGCGGCGCGGCCCTTCCCGGACAGGCGTTGCGCCGCGGCGTCGGCGGCCTCGTAGGCCATCTCCGGGTAGATCCGGATCCAGCCTCCGATCTCGCCGTCGAACCCGGCGCTGCGCTCGATGCAGGCGTCGAGCAGCTCGCGCGGGTGCAGGGCGCCGGACTGCAGCAGGCTCGCGGCCTCCACCGCGCTCAGCAGCGCGGGATCGGTCACGGTGATCGAGTCGGGCGCGGGCAGGGCGCGGGAAGCGCCCGTGCGGCGGGTGCGGGCTCCGGCGGGGCTGTTGGTCGCGAGGGTCGCGGCCCCCGCGGCGCCCAAGGCGGCGGCGCCCAGAAATCCTCGTCGTGTCACTCCGAGCCTGCGCTCGCTCACCGCGTCCCCCATCGAGTTCGATCCTCCCAGTCGATTCCCCACCCAGGGGTATCGGTTCGACGGGCCCGGACGTTTCGGACAGGGGTGGTCGCGGTAGTCGGTGATGGTCTCGGCCATACACAGGGATCGATGCGACAGGGCCGCTCCCCTCGCAGGAAGCGGCCCTGTCGGGTGTGGATCGGTGACCCGATCACAGTCAGTTGGTGGCGGCTGCCTGGGCCTTTGTGTACATCTCCTGGGTGGCCGGACCGAAGCCCTGGCTGACCGAGGCGGGACCCTGCATCCAGACCGTGGGTACCAAGGTGCCGGATGCGTTCGTGAAACGGGAGGTGACGCCGATCTGGACGCCGGTGCCGGTGGCCGGGTCGAAGTCCCTGAGCCAGGGGCCACCGCTAGAGCCTGGGGACATCGCGGACATGAGGTCGTTCCCGTAGTAGTAGTCGTCACTGAAGCTGGTGCCGTGGGCGTACATCATGGTGCGGCCGTCGTAATCACGCCAGTCCGAGGGGTTGGCACCGTTCGAGGCATTGGTGCCGTCATTGTTCTTGGATCCGTACCAGTTACGGGAGTTGTCGGTGGGATAGCCGAACTGGTAGACGGTCTGGGGATTGCTGACCTGGTTGAAGCCGATGCGCTGCCCGCCGGTCACGTCGGCGATCGGGCGACTGTCATGGGGATTGTCGACCACCGCCATGGCGACGTCCGAGCCGAGAACCCAGCTGGCGTTGTAGTACCAGATATTGGGCACCCAGGCCCGTGTCACGGTCCAGACACCGTACGGGGCGATGTCGGTTCCGGCCGGCTGGACGCTGTTGTAGTCGCGCGTCAGATTCGCGCCGTTGAAGCCGGGGATGAAGGCGACGTTCGTGGCTACCCAGTCGCCGTTGTTGGACGGGCTCGTTCCGATGCCGGTGAACTTGAAGCAGTGGCCGGCCGACGTGATGACACTCTTGTTCGAGCTGGTCACGACATTGGCGGAACAAGCGCTGAGCATCTTCGCGCCGGTGACCGAGTGGGTGTATTCAGTCAGGAGCTTTCCGACGGTCTTGGCGACCAGGCCCTGATCCGTCCAGGGGGCGCTGAGGTCGTCCCAGCCTCCAGTGGGAGCGACCTGGTCAGTGTCGCTGAGCGCCGCGGCGGCTATGCGCCCGAGGGTCCAGAAGTCGGCCTCGGCGGCGAGGTTCGCCTCGTAGTTGCTGCCCGAGGAGACCAGCCGGGGAAGCTCGACCGGCCCGTTGATTCCGGCGTTCGCCTGGGTTGCGGTGGCGACGGTGACCCCGGTCAGTCCGAGTGCGCAGATCGCAAAGGACGCGGCTGGCTTGACCAGCCATTTCCTGATTTCCATTGAGTTCGTTTCTCCGGTCGTTTGTGGATGTGACTGATACGGCGGCAATGCATTTCATGGCTGTGCGGTCGTTCGGTATCCATGGGTGACGCGGCTGAGCAGGGTTGCAAGGTAGCAATGATCATCTTCGCGCTCGGCGGTAGTGATAGTGATATGAGTCACAGGTAGCCGAGGGGTTGCGGGCAGCGTTCTGATTCCGCGTCGGTCTCCGCATCCGCGGGCGGCCGTGGCGGGTATCCGGCCACCGGGCAGCGTGACCGGACGTTTCGGGCGGGGTAGACGTGGGAAGCCGGTGATCGTCTCGGTCACACAGCGGGATCGCTTCGGTCCTTCCCGCCAACTGAAACACGTTCTAAGGTGAGTCGGGCCGAGGTCTGTGCCGGTACGGGTAGCTGTAGCGGTACGGAGACGAGAACAGGAAGGAACACCGTGACCACAGAGGCGTTCATTTATGAAGCCATTCGAACCCCGCGCGGACGTGGGAAGAGCAGCGGCTCGCTGCACTCGGTGAAGCCGATCGACCTGGTCACCGGGCTGATCGGTGAGCTGCGCACCCGGTTCCCGAACCTCGACGAGGACCGCATCTCCGACATGATCCTCGGCGTCGTCTCCCCGCTCGGCGACCAGGGCGCCGACATCGCGCGCACCGCGGTCACCGTCGCCGGCCTGCCCGAGACCGTCGGCGGTGTGCAGATCAACCGCTTCTGTGCCTCCGGCCTCGAGGCCGTGAACATGGCTGCGCAGAAGGTCCGTTCCGGCTGGGACGAGCTGGTCATCGCGGGCGGTGTCGAGTCGATGTCCCGCGTGAAGATGGGCTCCGACGGCGGCGCCTGGATGCAGGACCCGGCCACCAACTTCGACACCTACCTCGTGCCGCAGGGCATCGGTGCCGACCTGATCGCCACCATGGAGGGCTTCTCCCGCGAGGACGTCGACGCCTACGCGGTCCGCTCGCAGGACCTGGCCGCGAAGGCGTGGGCCGGCGGGTACTTCGCCAAGTCCGTCGTCCCGGTCAAGGACATCAACGGCGTCACCGTCCTCGACACCGACGAGCACATGCGTCCCGGCACCACCGTCGAGTCGCTGGCCGGGCTGGCGCCCGCGTTCGCCGGCATCGGCGAGATGGGCGGCTTCGACGCCGTCGCGCTGCAGAAGTACCACTGGGTCGAGAAGATCAACCACGTCCACCACGGCGGCAACAGCTCCGGCATCGTCGACGGCGCCGCGCTGGTGCTCATCGGTAGCGAAGGCGCAGGGCAGGCGATGGGCCTGACGCCGCGTGCGCGCGTCGTCGCGACCGCCACCTCCGGTGCCGATTCGACGATCATGCTCACCGGCCCCACCCCGGCCGCGCACAAGGTGCTCGCCCAGGCCGGTCTGACCGTCGACGACATCGATCTTTTCGAGATCAACGAGGCGTTCGCGTCCGTCGCGATGAAGTTCCAGAAGGACCTGAAGATCCCCGACGAGAAGCTCAACGTCAACGGTGGCGCCATCGCGATGGGCCACCCGCTCGGCGCCACCGGCGCCATGATCACCGGAACCATGGTCGACGAGCTCGAGCGCCGCGGCGCCCGACGGGCCCTGGTGACGCTGTGCATCGGCGGCGGCATGGGCGTGGCCACCATCATCGAGCGCGTCTGACGCTCACGGACCCGATCAGGAGAGACGAAACAGTGAGCGAACAGAACATCATCGGCTGGGAGCAGGACGCCGACGGCATCGTCGTGCTGACCATCGACGACCCCAACCAGGGCGCGAACACCATGAACGACCGGTACATCTCCTCGATGAAGGAGACCGTCGACCGGCTGCACGCGGAGAAGGACGCCATCACCGGTGTCGTGCTCACCTCCGGCAAGAAGACCTTCTTCGCCGGTGGCGATCTGAAGAACATGATCAAGGCGGGCCCCGAGGACGCCGAGCACATCTACAACCACAGCCTCACCCTCAAGGCCGACCTGCGTCGCCTCGAGACCCTCGGCAAGCCGGTCGTCACCTGCATCAACGGTGCCGCGCTCGGCGGCGGCCTGGAGATCGCCCTGGCCACCCACCACCGCATCGCCGCGGACGTCAAGGGCGTCAAGATCGGCCTGCCGGAGGTCACCCTCGGCCTGCTCCCCGGTGGCGGCGGCATCGTCCGCACCGTCCGCAAGTTCGGCCTGATGACGGCACTGACCCAGATGCTGCTGCAAGGTCAGCAGCGCGGGCCGCAGCAGGCCCTCGAGGTCGGTCTGATCGACGAGGTCGTGTCCTCGGTCGAGGAGCTCGTCCCCGCCGCCAAGGCGTGGATCAAGGCCAACCCCGAGTCCGGCGTGCAGCCCTGGGATGTCAAGGGCTACAAGATCCCCGGTGGGACCCCGTCCACCCCGGCGTTCGCGGCGAATCTGCCGGCCATCCCCGCGAACCTGCGCAAGCAGCTCAAGGGCGCGCCGATGCCGGCGCCGCGTGCGATTCTCGCCGCCGCCGTCGAGGGCAGCCAGGTCGACATCGACAACGCGCTGAAGATCGAGTCGCGTTACTTCACGTCGCTCGTGACCGGCCACGTCGCGAAGAACATGATCCAGGCGTTCTTCTTCGACATGCAGGCCATCGGCTCCGGTGCCTCGCGTCCGAAGGACATCCCCAAGCGCGAGATCAAGAAGGTCGGCGTCCTCGGTGCCGGCATGATGGGCGCCGGCATCGCGTACGTGTGCGCCAAGGCCGGAATCCCGGTGGTGCTCAAGGACGTCACGATCGAGGCGGCGGAGAAGGGCAAGGGCTACGCCGAGAAGCTCGAGGCGAAGGCACTCTCGCGGGGCAAGACCACCGAGGAGAAGTCGCAGGCGCTGCTGTCCCTGATCACCCCGTCCGCCGACCCCGCCGACTTCGCGGGCGTCGACTTCGTCGTCGAGGCCGTCTTCGAGTCGCCCGACCTGAAGAAGAAGGTGTTCCAGGAGATCGAGGACATCGTCGAGCCGGACGCGCTGCTCGGTTCGAACACCTCGACGCTGCCGATCACCGACCTCGCGACCGGCGTCAAGCGGTCCGAGGACTTCATCGGCATCCACTTCTTCTCGCCGGTCGACAAGATGCCGCTGGTCGAGATCATCCGCGGCGAGAAGACCTCGGACGAGACGCTGGCTCGCGTGTTCGACTTCGTGCAGGCGATCCGCAAGACCCCGATCGTCGTCAACGACTCCCGCGGATTCTTCACCTCGCGCGTCATCGGCACGTTCGTCAACGAGGCCATCGGCATGGTCGCCGAGGGCATCGAGCCCGCCACCATCGAGCAGGCGGGCATGCAGGCCGGCTACCCGGCGGCGCCGCTGCAGCTGTCGGACGAGCTGAACCTCACGCTGATGCAGAAGATCCGCGCCGAGTCGAAGGCCGCCGCGCTGGCCGAGGGCAAGGAACTCCCGGCCGACCCGGCCGGCGACGTCATCAACTACCTCGTCGAGGGCAACGACCGCAAGGGCCGCCTCGGCGGTGCGGGCTTCTACAACTACGAGGACGGCAAGCGCGCCGGCCTGTGGCAGGGCCTGCGCGATCACTTCAAGTCCGGCTCGGCCACCCCGCCGCTCCAGGACCTGATCGACCGCATGCTGTTCATCGAGGCCATCGAGACGCAGAAGTGCTTCGACGAGGGCGTCATCACGTCCACCGCCGACGCCAACATCGGCTCGATCATGGGCATCGGTTACCCGGCCTGGACCGGCGGCGTCAGCCAGTTCGTCGCCGGCTACCCGGGTGGTAAGGCCGGATTCGTCGCTCGCGCCGAGGAACTCGCCGCGAAGTACGGCGAGCGCTTCACTCCGCCGGCGTCGCTGAAGGGCTAGCGGAAACCGCGTAGTCGAAGGCGGATCCCGATCGGAACCTACCGGTCGGGATCCGCCTTTCGCGTTCGCGGGGGACGACCTGCGTTTTTCCGCGAGGCGGGAAGGACCCTGGGCGCGAAGCCCGGGCATCGTTACGTTCTCCCCAGCGTGGTCCGGGACACAGGGTCGCGGACTTCCGAGCGAACGGAGAATCACCATGCTGGCGTTGAGTTTTCCCGAGGGAGCGGCCCTGGTCTTCGGTGGCAGCGGCGGAATCGGCCGCGGCGTCGCTCGCGAGTTCGCACACGCCGGAACGGCCGTCGCGGTCTGCTACAACTCCAAGCGCGACGTCGCCGAGGAGACCGTCGCCGAGCTGCGCGCGCTGGGGGTGAAGGCGAGCGCGCACCAGGTCGACGTGCGCGACGAGGCGGCAGTCACCGGCGTGCTCGGGGACGTCGTCGCCGAGCACGGCCGGATCCACACGCTGGTGTGGGGTGCCGGACCGGTCGTCGAGCAGCTCACCGTCGCCGAGACCACGCCGGCGCAGTACCGCCGATCGGTGGAGATCGAGACGCTCGGGATGTACACCGCCGTCCACGCCGTCCTGCCGCACTTCCGCGAGCACGGCGGGGGCTCGATCGTCCACCTCGGTTCGGCCGGCGACCACTGGTTCCCGGAACTCGACGGGCTGTCGGTGATCCCCAAGGCCGCCAACGAGGCGCTCGTGCGCGGAATCGCGAAGGAGGAGGGTGTTCACAACGTCCGCGCCAACTCGGTGCTGGTCGGCGTGATCGAGGCCGGTATGTTCCTCGAACTACAGGCGCAGGGAGTGTTCGACGAGGAGTGGACACGGGAGGTGCAGAAGCTCGTTCCGCTCAAGCGTTGGGGCCAGCCGGCCGACATCGGTGCGGCGGCCGTCTTCCTCGCCTCGGAGCAGGCGACCTATATTACGGGGCAGCAGATTTCGGTGTCAGGCGGTTTCGGTGTCTAGCCTGGCGTAGTGAGAGGACGTGGCCGTGCCGCGAATTAGCGAAGATGCCCCGGCCACGTCGATGCTCGACCGGATCGAGTTGGTGCTCGAGGCGCTGGACGACAACGGGTACCTGACCCTGAGCCAGACCACCCGGCTCACGGGAATCCCCAGTTCGTCGGCGCACCGACTGCTCGAGAAGATGGTCTCGATGCGCTGGCTCAATCGGGTCGGTTCCCGCTACGAGCTGGGAGTTCGCCTGTTCGAGTTGGGTTCGCGGGCGATCCGGAACCACTGGTTCCACCGGGTCTCGCTGCCGATCATGCAGGAACTGCACCGCTCGACCGGCGCGGTCGTCCACCTCGCGTTCCTCGACGGCGCCGACGGGATCTACTGGGAGAAGCTGTCGGGGTCGTTCGGGGCCAACGTGCCGTCCCGGATCGGTGGACGCTACCCGGCGCACCGGTCCGCGGTCGGCAAGGCGCTGTTGACGCAGATCCCGTCCGAGGCGCTGGACGATCCGATGTTCGATCACGTCGAGACCGGAGTCGTCGGCGGACGCAAGGCGCTGCGCGCGGAACTCGAGCGGGCCGTGTCCGAGGGCGTGACGTACGACCGGGGCACGTTGTCGTCGTCGCTGGGCTGCGTCGGTGCGCCGGTTTCCAAGGGGATTCCCAAGCCGGCCGCGATCTCGATCTGCGGCCCGGTCGACCGGGTCACGAAGGACCGTCGCATGATCGAGGCCGTGCAGCGCGCCGCCGCCGCGATCGAGCGAGCGGCCCGCCAGGTCGACGCCGGCTCCCGCACCACGTGAAAAAGGTGCCCGTCGTCCGCACGGACGACGGGCACCTTGTCGAGTCGATGCTGCGATCAGCCCTTCCACCACGGGCGCAGCGGGACGTTCGCCGCCCCGTTGGGGTCGAGCTTGACGGCCAGCACCTGGTGCAGCTGAACGACGTTGCGCTCGAAGCCCAGTCGGGAGCCGGCCATGTACAGGCCCCACACCTTCGCGGTGCCCTCGCCGACCTCGGCGACACACTTGTCCCAGTTGTCCACCAGGTTGCGGCACCAGCCCGCGAGGGTCAGCGCGTAGTGTTCGCGCAGGTTCTCCTCGTGGCGCACCTCGAGGCCCACGTTCTGGATCTCGCTGATGATGCGGCCCGAGCCGGTGAGCTCGCCGTCCGGGAAGATGTAGCGGTCGATGAAGTAGCCCGCCTTGGCGCCGCTGCGGTTGCCCGGGCGGGTGATGCAGTGGTTGAGCATTCGGCCGCCGTCGCGCAGCTTGTCCTTCATGAACCCGAAGTACGACGGGTAGTTGTGGACACCGATATGTTCGGTGAGACCGATCGAGGAGATGGCGTCGAACCCGGTTTCGGGGACATCGCGGTAGTCGGAGAACCGCACCTCGGCCAGATCGCTCAGCCCCTCCTCGGCGATCGCGTTCTGTGCCCATTCGGCCTGCTCGCGGGACAGCGTGGCGCCGATGACCTTGACGCCGCGCCGGGCCGCGTAGCGGACCATGCCGCCCCAGCCGCAGCCGATGTCGAGGAGGCGGTCGCCCTCCTTCAAGCCGAGCTTGTCGAAGACCAGCCGGTACTTGTTCTCCTGGGCGTCCTCGAGGCTCTGGTCCTCGGACTCGTACGCGGCACACGTGTAGGTCATGGACGGGCCGAGTACGTACTCGTAGAAGGTGTTCGAGACGTCGTAGTGGTGGTGGATCACCTCGGCGTCGCGGGTCTTGGAGTGCCGCAGGCCTTCTGCGAACCGGCGCCAGCGGGGCAGATGCTCCTGTGGCGGGGGTGCGATGGGGCGCAGCTTGTCCCAGCCGATCGACCGCGTGATGGCCGCGATCTCCTTCGCCGACGGGCGATGGAAGTGCAGGTCGGTCATCGCCTTCAGGATCTCGTACGGATCGCCGGGGTGCACGCCGACGGCCTCGAGGTCGCCCGAGACGTAGGCACGCGCCATGCCGAGGTCGCCGGGCGCGGTGGCCAGGTAGGTGGTGCCCCGTGTCGAGTTCAGGTGAAGACCGTAGGGCGAGTTCTCAGGTCCGGTCGCACTGCCGTCGTACGCGGTGAACCGCAGCGGAATCCCACCGTCGGAGACGGTTTCGAGGATCTGCGCGAGGCTGAGCTTCTGCGCCGGGTCGGACATCGTTCTGAGAGTCGTCACTTTCGTTGCACCGCCTTCGAATAGAGGTCCAGGAGTCGTGAACCGGGGTCGTAACGCTTCTTGATCTGTGGGTAGTGAATGCCGCCGTAGAGCAGCGCGAATTCGTCCTCGTCGTAGAACGACTCGGAGTAGAGAGACTTGTGGCCGTCGAGTTCGCTGACCTTCTTCTCGATCAGCCGATTCGCCGCGCCGACGGGTGCGCCCCGCTCGATCGGCGCCGACGACCAGAAGCCGACGTTGACGTAGGTGCGGTGCGGGTCGAGCGGGTACAGCGGCCACGGTCGGGTTGTGTCGGCGGCCGGATGTGCGGGGTCTCGAAGGCGCAACGGGCACAACCAGAGTGGTTCGATCGGGATCTCGTCGAGGAACCAGTGGAGGAAGTTCGCCGTGTTCTCGATCGGGACCTCGATGTCCTGCACGACGCGCTCGCGCGGCGGCAGTCCCTTGCGGGCCTCGAGACGGTCGGCGATGTCGTACTTCTGGTCGAGGCCGATGAGCTTCCAGTAGAAGCTGCTGCGGCGGTAGCGCTTCGGCCAGAAACGCCGGATCCGGGGGTTCTGCGTCCCGAATGCGCGCGAGCACCAGAACCAGTCGGTGTCCCAGCGCCACAGGTAGTCGTTGATCGTCAGCCGGTCGGTCTTGGGATGGTTGATCGACTCGTGCTGGATGGACCGGTAGTAGATGTCCATGTCGGTGTAGTCGCTGACCGGTCCGGGCTCGTCGGTCTGCACACCCAGGGTCAGGTACGCCTCGGTCGGGGTGAAGACCGTGCCGTCGAGGTAGTCCACCGCGACGCCGTCCCACGATCGTTCCAGGACGATCCGGTCCATCGTCTCCTCGAGCTGCTTCAGGTCGGTGAAGCGCACGTGCCGCAGGGCGACGTACTTCTTCACCGGTTCGAGCTCGATCCGGATGCGCGTCGAATACCCGAGGGTGCCATACGAATTGGGGAAGGCCCAGAAGAGGTCTGCGTGTTCGCCGCCGGGGCTCGCGGTGATGATGTCCCCGCTGCCGGTGAGGATGTCGATCTCGAGCACGGACTCGTGTGGGAGCCCGTTGCGGAACGACGTGGACTCGATGCCGAGCCCGGTGACCGCGCCGCCGAGGGTGATGGTCTTCAGCTGCGGCACCACCAATGGGGCGAGCCCGTAGGGAAGTGTCGCGGCAACCAGGTTCTCGTACGTGCACATCCCCTGCACGTCGGCGGTGCGGGCCTCGGGATCGACGGAGATGACGCCGTCGAGGCCGGAGACGTCGAGCCCCGGCGCGGTGCTCTTGGCGCGCGCCCGGAACAGGTTGGACGTCTTCTTCGCCAGGCGCACGTTCGCGTCGGGCGGGATCGCCCAGTAGCTGGACAGCAGGCGCTGGACCCCCGCACGATGCGCGGCAAGCCCGATTTCGCGGATACCACTCTTGGAGTTCCCCACACCCTGACGCTATCGCTAGTCCGAACGGTCGGCTATCGATATCCCGGTGAGTCGCATCTCTGTAGCTATGCTAACGACTTGGTTGGTTGGGTGGCCGGGTCGGCGGCTTGATCGCGATCATCGCAGATCGGCGGGCAGGATGGGGGAGTACACCCACGAGCAAGGAGGCTCACCCAGTGGCACAGGTCAGCGCCAGCAGTTCCATCACCACCACGGCCGCTCCCGAGCAGGCGGTCGCCGCCCTGTCGGACTACGAGACCGTTCGCCCACGGATCCTTCCGCAGCAGTACCGGGACTACCGGGTACTCGAGGGCGGCCAGGGCGACGGGACGGTCGCGCAGTGGACGCTGCAGGCCACCGAGAAGCGGTCGCGCGACGTCAAGGCGACGGTGAGCGTCTCCGGCAACACCGTCACCGAGCGCGACGCGAACTCGTCCCTCGTCACGACGTGGGAGGTCGCGCCGTCGGGGGCCGGGTCGACGATCACCACGACGACGGAGTGGAAGGGCGCCGGCGGCATCGGCGGCTTCTTCGAGCGCACCTTCGCCCCGATCGGGCTGCGCAAGATCCAGGAGCAGACGCTCACGAACCTGGTTCGCGAACTGGGCTGACGCCCGCGACGGACTACGCTGACGAAGCGACTTCAGAAAGGACAAGTCCAGTGCAACCAGGTGGACAGCCCGATATGCAGCAGCTCCTCGCGCAGGCGCAGCAGATGCAGCAACAGTTGATGGCGGCGCAGGCGGAGATGGCCCAGGCCGAGGTGACCGGTCAGGCCGGCGGCGGTCTGGTGACCGCGACGGTCAAGGGCACCGGCGAGGTCGTCGGCCTCGCGATCGACCCCAAGGTGGTCGATCCGGACGACATCGAAACGCTGCAGGACCTCGTGATCGGCGCGATCGCCGACGCGTCGAACAAGGCCCAGGAGCTCGCGGCGGCCAAGCTCGGCCCGCTGGCCGGCGGCCTGCCCGGACTCCCCTTCTAGAGGCCCCGCCTTGTACGAAGGTCCCGTCCAGGACTTGATCGACGAGCTGGGCAAGCTGCCCGGTATCGGACCCAAGAGCGCCCAGCGCATCGCGTTCCACCTGTTGTCGGTCGAACCCCCGGAGATCGACCGCCTCCAGGCGGTCCTGCAGAAGGTGCGCGACGGCGTCCAGTTCTGCGTCGTGTGCGGCACGGTTTCCGAGGAGGAGAAGTGCCGCATCTGTTCCGACCCGCGCCGGGACCGGACCATGGTGTGCGTCGTCGAGGAACCCAAGGACGTCCAGGCGATCGAGCGGACCCGTGAGTTCAAGGGGCGCTATCACGTGCTCGGCGGGGCGCTCGATCCGCTGAGCGGCGTCGGCCCCGATCAGCTGCGGATCCGGGAGTTGTTGACGCGCATCGGAAATCAGGAGGACGGTGTCGACGTCACCGAGGTGATCATCGCGACCGACCCCAACACCGAGGGCGAGGCGACCGCGACCTATCTGGTGCGGATGCTGCGCGACTTCCCGGGGCTGACGGTGTCGCGGCTGGCGTCGGGGCTGCCGATGGGTGGCGACCTCGAGTTCGCCGACGAGCTCACCCTCGGGCGGGCCCTCTCGGGGCGGCGCACGCTGTAGGGCAGACCGGCGACCGTCCGCTCGGCGCGCCCCCGACCCCGCTACTGCGGGGTCGGGGGCGCGCCGTTCTCTGCGGTCACCGTCTGCTGCAGCGAACGGACGAGGCTCGCCATGCCGGGTGCCTCGGCCGCGCCGGTCCGGACGATCCCGCTGACCGGTACCCGCAGTCGGTTGTTCCGCTCGCGCATGAGGGACAGCCCGGTCCGGGGCACCTCGGCGACGCTGCTCGCGTAGAGCACCGTCCAGGCGCGAGGGTTGGTGATGACGTCGAGGATCGCGGTGTGATCGCGGGCGATCGGCGGGCCGAGCCGCAGACGCCGGCCGACGTCGACGAAGGCGTTCTCCACGACGGTGTGGATCAGGACCTGGCTCTGTCGCGGCGGGAGCAGCAGGGGGTAGGGCGCGAGTTCGCTCAGCTCGACGCTCGAGAAGGCCGACACCGGGTGCTGGTTGGATGTCGCGATCATGAGGTCCTCGACGCCGAGCTCCACGGTCTCGAGCCCGGGTCGGTCCACCTCGCCGCGGATCAGCGCGATGTCGGCGTCGCCCGACGACACCGCGTCGATGCGGTCGGTGAAGTTCTTGATCACGAACTCGATGTCGAGATCCGGGTGCTTCTCGCGGACGTGGGCGATCGCGGCCAGGCTCTGCGGCGCGAAACTCATGCTTGCGGTGATCCGGATACGGTCGCGTGGCTCCTTCACGACGGAGAACGCCTTGGCCTCGAGGCTCAGCACCTCCTGCGCGATCGGGACCAGACGCGATCCGGCCGACGTGAGCCGGACGACCCGGGTGGAGCGTTCGAACAGGGAAGCTCCCAGTTCCTGCTCGAGCTTGGTGACCTGGTGGCTGATCGCGGACTGCGAGATGAAGCACCGTTTGGCGGCATTGCTGAAGCTCAGCTCCTCGCTCACGGCGAGGAAGTACCGCAGCTGCCGGAAGTCCATGCCGACATACTACTTATGAGCGATCGAGATAACTGTTCGCCGAATATCCCTGACTACTGGCGCTAGGGTCCTTAGCGCTCCTACGGTGTCTCTCATACATCTCGACCAGGTCTCTCGAATATCTCGAGAAGGAGGCAACCGTGAGCGAAACTGCAATCGACCGGACCGAAGTTGTGATCGTCGGGTCCGGATTCGGTGCCCTCGCCACGGCGAAGAAGCTGGCCAAGGCCGGCAAGCCGTTCGTCCTCATCTCGGAGACCACCGAGCACCTGTTCCAGCCGCTGCTGTACCAGGTCGCGACCGGTGTCCTCGCGGCCGGCGAGATCGCCCCGTCGGTGCGCGCGATCCTCGCCAAGTACCCCAACGCGGACGTCCGCCTCGGCCGGGTCGTCGACGTGCACCCCGATGCGAAGGAACTCGTCTACGAGGCCGCCGGGGAGCGCCACACGCTCGGCTACGACTCGCTCGTCGCCGCCACCGGCGCGCGGCAGAGTTACTTCGGGCGCGACGAGTTCGCCAAGGTCACCTTCGCGCTCAAGACCGTCGACGACGCCGAGCGCCTGCGCGCGCAGATCGTGCGCTGCTTCGAGGAGGCGCACACCACCACCGACCTCGAGCGTCGCAAGAACCTGCTGAGCTTCATCGTCATCGGTGCCGGTGCCACCGGCGTCGAACTGGCCGGCCAGATCAAGGAACTCGCGGGCCGCTACTTCGAGCAGTCGATCCGCGGCGTCACCGCCGACGACGTCACCGTCACCCTCGTCGAGGGCGCGGGTGTCGCGATGCCGGCGTACGGCGGCAAGCTCAGCGAGTACACCAAGGAGTCGCTCGAGAAGTCGGGCGTCGAGGTGGTTCTCAACACGCTGGTGACCGACATCGACGAGCACGGCGCCACCCTCAAGGCGCACGGCAGCGAGACCGGGGAGCGCCGCACCGCCGAGACCATCATCTGGTCGGCGGGCGTGCAGGCCAACGACTTCGCGGCGGCGCTCGCCGAGCGCACCGGCTGCGAGACGGACCGCGCCGGACGCCTGCTCGTCAACCCCGACCTCACCGTCGGTGGCCGCGCCGACATCTTCGCGGTCGGCGACATGACGTCGCTGAACAACCTGCCCGGCCAGTCGCCCGTCGCGATGCAGGGCGGACGCCACGTCGCGGCCACCATCCTCGGAAAGACCAAGCGCGGCACGCCGTTCAAGTTCCGTGACAAGGGCTCGATGGCGATCATCAACCGCTTCCGCGCCGTCACCAAGGTCAAGAGCATCGAGCTCACCGGCTTCGTCGCCTGGGTGCTGTGGCTCGCGGTGCACATGGTGTACCTGGTGGGTTTCCGCAACCGCTACGTCGCGGTGATGTCGTGGTTCGGCTCGTTCCTCGGCCACCGTCGCCCGCACTTCCACTACGCGCAGGAGATCGGCCCGATCGAGGCGCCGGAGGCGCGGATCCCCGACGACGAGACCGCCAAGGCGGCATAGCTCGGATCGAACGACAGAGGGCGGAACGGCAAGTACTTCTTGCTGTTCCGCCCTCTGTCGTCATGCGGGGCTCAGATGATGACGCCCCCGTTGGGGCTGATGACCTGGCCGACGAGATAGTGGTTTTCGCCGGCGAGGTAGACGGCGAGCGAGGCATACTCCTCGGGTTTGCCCAGGCGGCCGACAGGGACGATCTGGTACAGGTTGGCCTTCTCCTCCTCGGTGGCCTTGTCGAGGTACGCCTGGAAGGGAGGGGTGAGTACCCCGCCGCACGCGATCGCATTGACGTACACGCCGGCGCCGGCGACGTCGAGGGCGACGGTCTTGGTCAGGTTCGCGACAGCGGCTTTCGCGGCCGAGTACCCGGGGCTGTGCGCGCTCGCGGCCGAGGTGCCGGCGATCGATGCGATGTTGATGATCCGCCCGTAGCCCTGCGGCTCCATGAACTTCAATGCCTCACGGGTGCAGTAGAAGACGCCGTGGACGTTGACGTCCCACCACTTGAGCCAGTCCTCGTCGGTGAGGCTGCTGGTGATGCCCATGGACTGCCGCTCCACGGGGGTGGTGATGTGCGCATAGTGGCGACTGCGGCGGACCTCGTCCTCCGGTGAATTCGGCACCCGCGCAGCGTTGTTGACCAGGATGTGAACGGTGCCGAACTGGTCGGCGGCCCGGGCGAACAGTTCGACGACCTGCTCCTTGGAAGAGACGTCGCAACGCAGGGCCAGGCTCTTGCGTCCCAGGGCCTCGATCTCGGTGGAGACCTCCGCGAGCTTGTCCTCCTGCAGGTCACACAGGACGAGGTCCGCGCCCTCCTGCGCCATCGCGAGGGCGATCGACCGGCCCAGGCCCTGTGCGGCTCCGGTCACGACGGCGACTTTGTCGAGTAGCTGCATTGCACTGCTCCTAGTCTGGATATGCGAGATCTGCACCGGCACCGAAGTAGCGGTGCATGTTCCTGCCCTTGGAGTTGCCTTGGGGGGCAACGCGACTCCGAATCGGCTCGGTCGTCGGAGGGTGTGACAAGTGAGGTGACGCATGTCACGCTATACCGAATGGGTCGTTCGCTCTTGGCCCGTTGGGACAGATTCCTTGGCATTCTGAGACGATTGGGGAGACGGTGAGAGCTTTGAGGGTCCGGATTTCGGTTCTCAACGAGTACGTCGAGTTGGCGCAGTCGCTCGGGCTGGATCCACATCCGGTGATGCGGGAGGCCGGTATCGATCCGGCGACCTTCGCGACGCCCGACGCGTGGATCGCGGCGCAGGCAGTGAACGACCTCCTCGAGCACACGGCCGGGGCGACGTCGTGCGACGACTTCGGGGTGCGGATGGCGGCGGGCCGGCGGATCTCCAACCTCGGCCCGGTGGGCATGGTCGCGCGGGAGGAACCGGACGTGCGGAGCGCGCTCGAGATCGTCCTTCGGTACATGCGGCTGTACAACGAGGCCATCCTGACTCGACTGGTCGAGATGAACGGTCTCGCGACGCTCCACGTCGAGCCCGCGCAGGGGTTGCAGCTGGGGCGTCAGTCGATCGAGCTGACCGTCGCATCGATCGCGCGGATCCTCGGTAGCTTCCTTCAGGACGACTGGCGCCCGCTGTCCACCTGCTTCGCCCACGACGTGCCGGCCGACCTCGACGTCTATCACCGCGTGCTGGGCCCGCACGTCGCGTTCGGCCGCGACTTCAACGGTCTGGTGCTCTACTCGAGTGATCTCGACTCGGTGAATCCGCTGTCGGATCCGCTCCTGCGGCCGTATGCGCGGCAGTACCTCGACCTGCTCACCCCGCCGGAGGACACCTCGACCGTCGACCGCGTCCGGGACATGATCGAGGCGTTGCTGCCCGGCGGGAACTGCTCCGCGACGCGGATCGCGCGCAGCCTCGGCATGGACAGGCGCACGCTGCACCGGCACCTGGCGCAGTCGGAGGAGACCTACACGTCGGTGGTCGACGCGGTCCGCGCCGATCTCGCGGTGCGCTACATAGCCCGCGACGGCCGCACCTTGACCGACATCGCCGGCGAGCTGGGCTTCTCGGACCTGAGCGCCTTCTCACGCTGGTTCCGGCGCCGGTTCGGCCAGAGCCCCACCGCGTGGGCGGCGACCGAACGTGAACTCGGATCGCTGTGACGGGGCGGGACCGTTGCCGGCCGGGACGCCACGAACCACGCGGTCGCGACGACGGTCGCGCAGCCGACCAGTTGCAGCGCCGTGGGGCGCTCGCCGAGCCAGGCCGTCGCGGCCCCGATGGCGATGACCGGTTGCAGCAGCAGGAGCGTGGCGCCGACCTCGGGTGCGAGCCGGGGCAGGGAGCGGCCGAGGACTACCCAGCCCACCACCTGCGCCGAGAGGGCCAGCGCTGCAAGCCAACCGAACGCCTCCCAGCCGGGCGTCAGGTCCACCGGGCCCCAGAGTGACCCGAGGGCGGATCCGACGATTCCGGCCGCCGTCGTCGAGATCAGGACCTGGGACGACGCGGTGGTCGCCGATCCACGCCCGCCGACGACGAAGATGTACGCCGCGTACGCGACGCCCGACAGCAGCGCCAGGAAGCTACCCCAGTACAGCTCCGGTCCGGCCGACATCCCGCCCGCCGCCCCGCTCGTGAGTGCGACCCCGGCGAACAGGACCGGGACCGCCAGGACGAATCGCGTCGGGACCTTGGTCCCCAGGACGAGAAACGAGAGCAGCGGGACGACGACTACTTGCACGTTCACGAGAACCGTCGAGATGCCGGCCCCGATCAGCCCGATCGCCTGCGACCACAGAGCGAAGTCGACGCCGAGCATGGCGCCCGCGACGGTGTACCGCACCACGTCTTGCCGGGCGAGACGACATCCACGGCGCCGCTCCCGCCACGCGAGCACGGCCAGCGGCGGCAGTGCCGGCAGGCACCGGTAGAACACCGCGGTCGCGGCGGAGACGTCGGCCAGCCGGATGAACACTGCGGTCAGGGAGATCGCGAAGGCGCCTGCAACCGCGAGCGCGCGGGGGTCGACGAACCGGTCGGGTGCGTACGCGGCGGCCGCTCGGGCGCGGCCTGATTCCATGGTCGACACGGGCACAATTCTTGTATCTACCAGCAGAAACAACAAGTAAGAAATGTTTCTGAACATTCGGTAGTGTTGCGTGCGTGTTGAGCCTCGAACGCATCCGCGCGCTCTGCGCGGTGGCCGAGACCGGATCGGTTGCCGCAGCGGCGAAGCTCCTGCACGTGACGCCGTCCGGGGTCTCCCAGCAGTTGGCGAAGCTCGAACGCGAGGTGGGGGCGAGGCTGCTCGAGCCGTCCGGCCGCGGCGTGAGTCTCACGCCCGCGGGACGGCTGCTCGCCGAACGTGGTTCGGACCTGTTGGCTCGAGCGGCCGCCGTCGAGGCCGAGATCGGCTCCATGCGGGACGAAGTCGTCGGCCCGATTCGTTTCGGTGCGTTCGTCGCCGCGTCGCGCGTGGTCCTGCCGTCCGTGGTCGCCGCGCTGTCGGCACGGTATCCGGTCCAGGTGTCGGTGGTGGAGGCGGAGACCGAGGTGACGCTGGAGTCGCTCGCCCGCAAGCGCGTCGACGTCGGGGTGGTCGACAGCTGGGAATCGGCGCCCGTGCGCATCCCGATCGGAATGGAATCGAAGCTGATACATCGGGATTCGGCAGCCGTGGCCTTGCCCGCGGACCATCCGCTCGCGGGACTGGGAACCGTTCCGCTCCGCAAACTCGCCGACACGGCGTGGGTGGCGTGGGGTGCCGGCACGGGCTTTCGGGAATGGCTCGTGAAGACGCTGCGCGGGGAGGGCTTCGAGCCCCGCGTCGACTTCGAGGCGTCGGATGTCTCGACGCATCTCGCGTTCGTCGCCGCGGGACTCGCGGCTGCCCTAGTTCCGCGCCTGGCGGTCGACGACCTCCCTGCAGGCGTCGCGCTGCTGCCGACCGATCCGCCGCTGCTGCGGGACATCCACGTGGTCTGGCGGTCGGACAACGCCGGTCCCGCCGTCCGCGCCGGCATCGCCGCGGTGGAAGAGGCGTTCGGCGGCAGTCGATCTCGAGAATCGAGGACCCCCTACACCCCGAGATCTCGCGGGCAGTAGCCGACCGGGTAGCCGGGGTAGGTGCGGTTCCGGGGGTCGCCGGATCCCGCGGACACCCGCCGCTTCGGTAGCAGGCGCACGACACCCGACCGGGCCCGCAGTCCGGCCTCCACGGCGGCCCGCACCCGCGCCGAGCCCTTCGGGAACCCGAACGCGGTGGACATGCGATCGTCGATCAGTGCGTACACGGCTGCGGCGACGGGACGTTCGAGAACCGTCGGGTACCACGACTGGAACAGGCGCAGGGTGTAGGTGCCTATGCGGTGGTTGTCGTCGCTGTAGACGAAGTGCTCCCGTTCGTAGTCCGTCTTGAACCGGTGGAACTCCTGGTACGAGTCGGGAATGTCCTTGATGCCCATGCGGATCCCGACCTGGCGGTAGAAGTGGTACGACGCGAGACGTTCGTGCGGATGCAGGCGGCGCCACCCGTAGCGGTCGATCCAGTCGATCGGGTCGTACACGAACGTAGACAGCACGTAGCGCATGTCGTCGTTCGAGATGGTGTACCGCCCGTGCATCCGGTTGATGTTGCGCAGCGACTCTCGCCCGCGTTCGGAGTCGTAGCCGTGCTCCACCAGCTCGCCCATCAGCAGGGCGGTGTCGTCGTAGCGCTTCTGCGGGCGGTGCTCGAACTCCCCTGTGCGGGCCAGCAGTTCGGATATCGACGGCACACAGTAGGTCCGGAACAGGGCGAACTCGAGCGAACGTTGGTAGTCCCACGGGAACTCGTAGCCGGCCGTGATACGGAGGATGTCCTGGTGGTGTGTCTCCGGATCGAGTCCCTCGAGTACCTTCACCCACCCCATCCGCCCCCGGTCCGGGTGCGGATCCCGGTCGGGGGCGGGGAAGCTGTGGACGCGTCGCGAACTGGTCAGCGTCACGGCGTCACCGACCGTGCCGGGCCTTGAGCATCCACGCCGAGATCTTCATGTCCCGGGCGGACCGCTCGAGGGTGAGCAGATTCAATGGGGCCGAGAACCTCTGGACGGTGACGGCCTTGGGGTGACTGAATTCGCGGAGGCCGTCGGCGCCGTGGATACGACCGAAACCGGACTCGCCGATACCGCCGAACGGCAGCGACGGGATCCCGGCGAAGCCGAGCACGGAGTTCACCGACACCATCCCGGCGCGCAGTCGGCCGGCTATGTCCCGGCCGCGGGACCGGTTGCGGGTGAACACCGATGCGCCAAGGCCGTACGACGTCGCATTGGCCCGCTCCACGCCCTCTTCGACGTCGCGGACCTTGTTGACGACAACGGTCGGCCCGAACGTCTCCTCGCACACCGCCGACGAGCCCTCCGGGACATCGGTGAGGATCACCGGATCGACGAATCGATCATGGACGGAGTCGATTCCGCCGATCACCGCACGGGCGCCCTTCCCGAGCGCGTCGGCGATGTGGCTGCGGACGACGTCGACCTGCCGCGGCAACGTCATCGGTCCGTAGGTGTCCTCGTCCGACCCGCCGGGGGTGACCCGTTCGACCGCGTCGGTGAGCTTGTCGAGGAACTGTCGGTACACCGGTTCGGCCACGTAGATGCGCTCCACGCCGGCGCACGTCTGGCCGGCATTGCCGAAGGCCCCGAACGCGGCGAACTCGACGGCCTTGTCCAGGTCGGCGTCCTCGGCGACCAGCATCGCGTCCTTGCCGCCGCACTCGGCGACGATCGGGGTGAGGGTCTCGGCGCAGGCCGCCATGACCTTCCGCGCGGTGGGTCCGGAACCGGTGAACGCGATCTTGTCGACACCGGCCCGGCACAGGGCCGCTCCCGTCGGTCCGAGGCCCGTGATCACCTGCAGCACAGGCTGGGTCGGCGCGAGCGAGTTCCACTTGGCCTCGAGCCACTTTCCGACGCCCGGGGTGAGTTCGCTGGGCTTGAAGACGATCGCGTTCCCGGCGGCGAGTGCGTACGAGATCGATCCCATCGGCGTGTACACCGGGTAGTTCCACGGGCCGATGACGCCGACGACACCGAACGGCTGATAGCCGAGCGTGGCGGCCTGGTTGGCGCTGACGAGGCCCGACGGCACCCGTCGGGGCCGGAGCACCTTCTTCGCATTGCGGGCGGCCCAGTCGAGGTGCTCGATCGCGAGCATCACCTCGAGCAGCGCGTCGTCGTGGGGCTTGCCGGTCTCGGCGGAGACGACCCGGGCGAGGTCGTCGGCGTCCGTCGCGATCGCCTTCTTGAACTCGAGCAACCAGTCGCGGCGACCGCGGAATCCCTGTGCGGCCCACCAGTTCGCCGCGCCGCGGGCTCGATCGACCGCGACCGCGACGTCGGACTCGGTCATGACGGGGTACTCGGCGAGAAGGGTTCCGGTCCGCGGGTCCAGGCTCGCGAACGTCGAGGGGGCGTGATCGTGGGACGAGTCGGGGGCCGTGCCGCGCAGTTCTCGGGTCATGTCGAACTACCTCCGGATCTCCAGTGGGATCGCATCACATATATTTGATGTGATTTACTGTGGTGACGCTCACACTATTCGGCCCGGCGGGCACGGACAACCCCTTCGCGCGGCGCCCCGCCGCGCACCGGGCCACAGGGAACTCGGTCACTCGATTCTTTGCAGGCAGGAGCACGCCAATGACGATCGACTTCACCCCCGAGCAGCACGATTTCGCGCAGGCGGTGGCCGCGTTGTGCCGCCGCGAGTGCGGCACCCGCGAACAGCGGGACGCACTCACCGGCCGCGGCGAGCACAGCCACAACCAGGAGCTGTACCTGAAGATGGCCGACCTCGGCTGGCTCGGAATCACGGTGCCCGAGGAGTACGGCGGATCGGGCGGCACCGCGGTCGACATGTGCGTCCTCCTCGAGCAGTGCGCGCGGGGGATGGCGCCGATCGGAGGTATCGGCCCGACGCTCATCACCGGTGCTGCATACGGGAAGTTCGGCACCGAGGAACAGAAGCGGACCGTGCTCGGCGGCATCGTCCGCGGCGCGTCCGAGTCGATTTCGATGTCCGAGCCCGAAGCCGGCTCCGACGTCGGCAACCTCAGCTGCCGTGCCGAGAAGGTGTCCGACGGCTGGCTGATCAACGGTCAGAAGACGTGGTGTTCCAACGCGCACTTCGCCGAGAACATCCTGCTCGTGGCGCGCACCGACCGCACCGGATCCAAGCATGAGGGTCTGACGATGTTCCACCTGCCGGCGGACACTCCGGGACTCAAGATCAGCGGCATCGACACAATGGGCGGCAAGGAGGTCAACGACCTTTACCTCACCGACGTCCACCTGCCGGACGACGCCGTCGTCGGCGCGGTCGGCAACGGTTGGGCGCAGCTGATGACCGGGCTCAACATCGAACGGCTCATCCTCGGCGCGATGATGCTCGGCACCGCGCAGCGGGCGTTCGACGACACACTCGAATTCGTCACGCAGCGAAAGCAGTTCGGCCGACCGGTCGGAACATTCCAGGTGCTGCGGCACCGCATCGCGGACCTGGCCACCGAGATCGAGTGCACCCGGCTGCTCGTGTACAACACCGCACGGCTGGTCGATGCGAACCCGGCGAAGCTGTTCCCGCGGGAGGCGTCGATGGTCAAGCTCAAGGCGACCGAGACCGCGAAGAAGGTGGCGCTCGAGGGCATGCAGATGATGGGCGGATACGGGTACGCCACCGAGTTCGACATGGAAGGCCACGTCCGCAGGACGCTCGTGTCGTCGATCTACGGCGGTACCAACGAGATCCAGCGCGACATCATCGGCAAGACGTTCGGACTGTAGGGGTCGACATGGTTGCTCCGGCGCGTCCGACACGTCCACTGCGCAAGACGCAGTTGTCCGACTCGGTGGCGACACACCTGCGCGGTGCGGTCATGTCGGGTCGCCTGCGGCCCGGTGAGTTCGTGCGACTCGACGAGACCGCGGCCGAACTCGGTGTCAGTGTCACCCCGGTGCGGGAGGCGCTGCTGACCCTGCGGGGCGAGGGCATGATCGAGTCGGTGCCCAACCGGGGGTACGTCGTCTCGCCGCTCGAGCGCGACGACGTGCACGACATCTTCTGGTTGCAGGGGCAGATCACGGTGGAGCTCGCGGTGCGCGCCTCGCAGGCCGCGTCCGCCGAGGACCTCGCGCGACTGACCGCGCTCAACGACGTTCTGGGCGAGGCCGTCGAGGTGGCGGATCCCGAGCGGATCGCGGACGCGGAGTACGAGTTCCACCGCGAACTGTGTCGGATCGGCGGCGGGCCGAAGCTCGCGTGGTTCCTGCTCAACGCCGCCCGCTACACGCCCTACCAGCTGTACGCGACCGATCCGGCGTGGGGAGCGCTGGCGGTGGCGTCGCACACGAGCCTGATCGACGCACTCCGCGCCGGCGACCGGGCCGCCGTCGTGCGGCACACGCGCATCCAGTTCGACGACGCCGCACAGCGGCTCGTCGCGCACCTCGAACGAGTCGGGATCTGGGCATGACGAATCAAGTTGTCGCAGTGGGCACCGAGGGCCGGCTCGACCTCGCGGACTTCGTGGGGGAGTCGATGCTGCTGATCGGCGCCGGCGCCACCGTCCTGCTGCAGCTCGCGGTGCCCGGGGTCGGGCGCGGCGTCGCCGAGCACAGCACCACGCTCGAGCGACCGCTGGACCGCCTGCGGACCACCATGACGTTCGTGTACGCCGTCACCCTCGGCACCGCCGAGGAGAAGCAGGCGGTGGTGCGCCTGGTGAACCGTGCGCACGTCCCGGTGCGGTCGGAGCGGTACAACGCGTTCGATCCCGAACTGCAGCTGTGGGTCGCAGCCACCCTGTACCGCAACGGTTTCGACATGTACCAGCGGTTCTTCGGGCCGATGTCGGACGCCGACGCCGAGCGGCTGTACCGGCAGTCGGCGGTGTACGGGACGGCGTTGCAGGTCAGGGAGGACATATGGCCGGCGACCCGCACCGAGTTCGACGCGTACTGGGATCGGATGATCGAGACCGCCGCGGTGGACGCCCAGGTGCGCGCGTACGTGCGCGGACTACTCGCCGGCGGCAGGGCGCCGCTGCCGGTGCGGATGACGATGCCGTTGCAGCGCTTCCTCACGATCGGCCTGCTGCCGCCGCGGATCCGGGACCAGTTCGCGCTGCCGTGGAGCCCGCGCGACCAGCGCCGCTTCGACCGACTGATGACGGTGTTGCCGGTCGTCTACCGCCGCGTCCCGCGTCCGCTGCGCCAGGTGACAGCCACCTACTACCTGCGGGACATGCGCCGACGCCTGGCGAAGCATGCGCACCTGATCTGACGACCCGTGGCGGTCAGAGCGCCACGTCGCGTTCGAGGCCGAACCAGAAGTGCTCGCCGCCGTCGAACACCAGCTTGCCCTTGCCGTTCATGACGCCGATGACGGTGTCGTCGTCGACCTTCTTGAAGTGATCGAACACCGGCATGCCGTCGTAGACCATGGTCGCGGTCACTTCACCGCGGAAGACCACCTCCCACAGCGTGGCCTCGCCGTGCCCGGTTCCGATGTCGGAGAACAGCTTTCCCGAGTCGTCGCGGCACAGCAGTGGCTGGACGTCGGATTCGCCGGTAAACGCCTTGCCGTACCAGTGGATACGCTCGAGTAGCGCGCCCGTGCGATGTCCCGTATCGAAAGCGAAGCCGCGCCAGCGGTATCCGATGAGGTTGTTCGGTCGGCACGGCTCGAGTCGGTCCCACAGGGCGTCGAGCTCACGTGGATCGATCCGGTCGGTTCGGGCGCGAAGATCTGCGACGTCGTCCTGGATGCTCATGCCGTACCTCCGGTGTCGTCGGTCGAATCGCCGAACAGTGTCGTGAGCATCATCGCCTGGACGCGCGCCTCGTTGACCCGGGTGGGGTCGAAGCGCATCACCCGGCCCACGTCGAGGACGAGGCTCAGCGCTGCGTGCACCAGGAAACGGCACTCGGCCGCGGACAGGTCGGACCGCGTCTCGCCGAGGAGGTGTGCCCACTCCTCGACGTTGAGCCGCTGCACGTTTCGCAGTTCGGTGCGTTGCGCGTCGGGCAGGCTGCCGATCTCGGCGAAGTACACGCTCATCAGCTCGCTCTGGGCGAATGACAGCCGGACGTACACGTCCACCAGGGACCGCAGCGCCTCGCGTGGGGTCGTGGAGCCGCCCAGCGCGGTCCAGACCGCTGCCGCGAGGCGATCCGCGGCACGGTGGAAGGCTGCCGCCAGCAGATCCGACTTGCTCGCGAAATGCCGGTACACCCCCGACGCGTTGATCCCGGCCGCGGTCCCGATGTCCTCGATGCTCACCTCGTGGTAGCCGCGGGCATGGAAGAGCACGATCGACTCGTTCAGGAGCACTTCCCGCTTGTTGGACAGCGGGATTCCCGCTGTTACCGCCGGGGTGACGTCCGGCTCGGTGGGAATGGGCAGGTCGATCCGGGCGAGGGCTCGACAGGTGTCGAGCAAGAGCTTCTCGAGGCGTCGCCGCGGCAGGTTCGCGCGATGGACGGTGATGCTGCCGACGACGCTGAGCATGGCGACGCAGATCAGGAAGTTGTCGCGCTCCGGCAGTTCGGGCCGCAGCTGGGCCAGCGTCGCCCCCATGCGCCGATTGACCGCGCCGATCGCGCCGCGGATGCAGGCTCGGTCGGTGGCCTCGAGATATCGGCTCTCCCAGCGGTACAGGCCGGCGGACTTGCGGTTGGCGACGGTGGTGCGGATCGCGGTCAGGATCTGTCCGTCGAGACGCTGGGCGGCGTCCGGCGCCTCCCGCTCGGCGTCCGCTGCGATCGCGCTCTCGAGTGATGTCACGAGACCCGTTGCGGCGTCGAGGAACAGTGCGTACTTGTTGGGGTAGTGGCGGTAGAGGGCCGGCCCGGAGATGCCCACGGTCGCGGCGATGTCGTCGACGCTGACGCTGTGGTACCCGCGCTCGCTGAACGCCTCGGCGGCCACCGCGGCGATCTGCGCCTTCCGGTTCTTGGGGCGGCGCCGTGGCTCGGTCTCCGTTCGCTGCGCCACCGAACCTCCTGACGTGTGGGCTATTGGTGGCGGAAGCATAACGCACAGGTGAGTGCCGGTAATTCGGGTATGTCTGCGCAATTCCCCAGACACTCGGGCGAATTCGCCTGAACACGGATGCTTGACAAAAGGTTCGGGTGCCACGAAAGTTAGCGACGATTCTCGGGAACCCGGTTCGTGCGCACCGACTCGATCGTCCGTGAAGGTCTCGTGTGCTCGATGGACGAGGGGACGCGCGCATGACGACCGC
Organism: Prescottella soli; assembly: GCF_040024445.1. NCBI lineage: Bacteria > Bacillati > Actinomycetota > Actinomycetes > Mycobacteriales > Nocardiaceae > Rhodococcus > Rhodococcus (subgen. Prescottella) soli. Next base: position 2,526,405 of record NZ_CP157276.1, on the reverse strand, counting down.
GACAGGGGAGGGGCTGCGCCGCGAACTGCGCGACGCCGTACTCGAGCTGACGATCTCGCGTACCGAGCGGATGAACGCGGTCGACATGGCGACGATGCGGGCGCTCGGCGACGCGATCCGCGGGGCGGGTCGCGACCCGGCGGTGCGCGCGATCCTCGTCACCGGTGCCGGGTCGGCCTTCTGTACCGGCGCGGATCTGGCTGCCACGGCTGCGAACCCGGTCGACCCTGCGGTCGTCATGGACGTCGCGAACGACGTGATCCGCGCGATCGTCGAGGTGCCGGTTCCGGTGGTGGCGGCCGTGAACGGGCCCGCCGCGGGGGTCGGGGTGTCCCTCGCGCTCGCGGCCGATCTCACGTACGCCGCCGAGAGCGCGTACTTCCTGCTCGCGTTCGTCCGGATCGGCCTCATGCCCGACGGTGGTTCGAGCCTGCTGGTGCCGGCGGCGATCGGACGGGCCAAGGCGGCCGAGATGGCGCTGCTCGGCGAGCGGGTGTCGGCGGTCGATGCCGACCGGATCGGGCTGGTGGCGAGGACGGTCCCCGACGCCGATCTCGCGGCGCACGCCCGGGCCGCCGCGGTCCGGCTCGCGTCCGGGCCACGTCGTGCACTGGAACTGACGAAACGGTCGCTCAACGCGGCCACGCTGGCCGCGCTGGACGGTGCACTGGCGATGGAGAAGGCGGGGCAGGCGGAACTGCTCGCCTCCGCGGACTTCGCGGAGGGTGCCGCGGCGATGTTGCAGAAGCGGCCGCCCCGGTTCCCCTGAGACGGTCGAATCTCCGTCAACTTGTGCGGTCGGTCCGCCGAACCCGGTGGGTCCGGGCAGTCGCGTACCGCGTCCGATTCGTGACGTAAGAGCGTTGTGTCCAAACATGTTTCGTCCGCACTTCGGCGCGCATCGACGGGTCCGATTGATCGGCCGAGGCTGGAGAATCGCGATTAACAAAATGCATGCCGAAACCGCGCATAACATGTAATCTGCCTCACATCGAACCACGGGTCCGGTCAGGTCGGGAGGACCCGCACCGCACGAGAGGAACCCTCGATGGTCACTTCCGCTGCAGTCCCCGCGGCCTCGTTCGAAGCCCAGCGGTCCCGTCGCAACAACTGGAACAACCAGGTCGCTCGGCACGCGCGGATGATCCCGGACCGCGTCGCGCTGCGGTTCCAGGGGGTGTCGCTGACGTGGTCCACGCTCCACGCCCGGGTCGAGAAGCTCGCGGACGCGCTGTCGCGGCGCGGCGTCGGCTTCGGTGACCGGGTCCTGATCCTGATGCTCAACCGCCCCGAGTACCTCGAAGCGGTCCTCGCCACCAACGCGCTCGGCGCGATCGCCGTCCCCGTGAACTTCCGGATGACCGTGCCCGAAGTGTCATTCCTGTTGCGTGACAGCGGTGCTCGAGCCGCTATCGCGGACACGACGCTGGCGCCGCTCGCCGGCGCGGTTCGCGCCGAGGTGGGGGGACTGGATCTCGCGATCGTCGTCGGCGGCCCGACCGAAGGAGATGTGCTGGGGTACGAGGACCTGATCGCCGAGGAGGGTGCAGCCCACCCCGCGATCGACATCCCGGACGACACCCCGGCGCTCATCATGTACACGTCCGGCACCACCGGCCGCCCCAAGGGTGCGGTGTTGACGCACAGCAACATGGACGCGCAGGCGCTCACGTGCATCCGGGCGTTCCAGCTGGACCGATCCGACGACATCGGGTTCTGCGCGTCGCCGATGTTCCACATCGCCGCGCTGGGATCGATGGCGCCGAGCCTGATGCTCGGGCTCACCACGGTGATCTACCCGGTCGGGGCGTTCGATCCGAACGTGCTGCTCGACGTCCTCGAGGAGGAGCAGGTCACCACGCTGTTCCTGGTCCCGGTCCAGTGGCAGGCGGTGTGCGCGGCGCAACAGGCGAGACCTCGGAAGTTGAAGCTGCGCGGCATTTCCTGGGGCGCGGCACCCGCGTCGGACACGGTGCTCCGGGCGATGGCCGAGACCTTCCCGGACGCGTCGAACGTGGCCGTGTTCGGCCAGACCGAGATGTCGCCGATCACGTGCGTCCTCGACGGCGCGGACGCGCTCCGCAAGCTCGGATCGGTGGGACGGGTGATCCCGACCGTGCAGGCCCGGGTCGTCGACGACGACATGAACGACGTCGCGCCCGGCGAGGTGGGCGAGATCGTCTACCGGGGTCCGACGATGATGCTCGAGTACTGGCAGAACCCGACCGCAACCGCGGAGGCGTTCCACGGCGGGTGGTTCCACTCGGGTGACCTGGTCCGCACGGACGACGAGGGGTTCGTCTACGTCGTCGATCGCAAGAAGGACATGATCATCTCGGGCGGCGAGAACATCTACTGCGCCGAGGTCGAGAACGCGCTCTTCGCGCACCCGAAGATCCTCGAGGCCGCGGTGATCGGCCGCCCCGAACCGCGGTGGGGCGAGGTCCCGGTCGCGGTCGTGGCCCTGCGGCCCGAGGCCGGCGGGGAACTCAGCCTGGCCGAGCTGCAACCGTTCCTCGACGCGCAACTCGCGCGGTACAAGCACCCCAAGGTGCTGGTGTGTGTGGATGCGTTGCCGCGCAACGCCAGTGGCAAGGTCGTCAAGGGCGAGCTACGGGGAAACACCGCCGTCGTTCAGGGTTGACGCCGCGCGGGTGGGCCCCGGCAGCGTGAGGGCCGGGCGACAGCAGGTTCGGGACGGAACTGGGGAGGGCCGGCGAATGACCTACGAGTTGCCCACCGCCAAGGGGCCGGTGCAGGCCGTCGCGCTCCAGGGTGGGTACCTCATCGGCTTCTCCGTGCAGGTCCTCGTCACGCTGGCGCGGGCGACACTGCGCGGGCGGCTGTCGCTGCAGGAGACGGTGACCCAGACCCTGTTCATCGGTCGGGTGAGCACCGGACCGTCGTTGCTGTTGATGCTCCCGATCGGCGTGTTCGTCGCCGTGTCGGTGGGTGAGCTGGCCGGGCGCATCGGGGCGGGCGGGTACTCCGGAGCGGTCGTGGCGTTCATCGTCGTCGGACAGGCGTCGGCGCTCGTCTGCGCGCTGATGATGGCCGGCGTCGCCGGATCGGCGATCTGTACGGATCTGGGCTCGAGGAAGATTCGTGAAGAGATCGACGCCATGGAGGTCATGGGCATCGACGTGCTCGAGCGACTGGTCGCGCCCCGACTGGTCGCCGCCGTCATCGTGTCGCTCGCCCTGTGCGCGATGGTGACCTTCGGTGGCGTGATGGCGTGCTACCTGTACCACATCTACGTCCAGCACCTGCCCGCCGGAACCTTCCTGGCGACGTTCAGCCAGTACGGACGCCTCTCGGACTTCGTGATGGCACTGGTGAAGGCCGCGACCTTCGCGCTCATCTCGACACTGATCGCGGCGTTCGAGGGCCTGCACGCCAGGGGCGGACCGCGCGGTGTCGCGGACGCCGTCAACGAGGCCGTCGTGATCGCGTTCGCGCTGGTGTTCATCGTCAACACCGCGCTGTCCGCCCTGTACACGGTGATCGTGCCGGCGGTCGGAGCCTACTGATGATGGGCTTCGACACCCGAGTGCGTCTGCGCCGCGCGGCCCGGCCCGTGGCGGCGGTGTACCGGGGCCTCGCCGACGTGGGCCGTCACGTCACGCTCTTCGGGCGCACCGTCGTCTCGCTGCCGTACGCGGCCACGCGGTACCGCAGGCACGTCCTCGCGCAGATCAGCGAGGTCAGCTTCGGCACCAACTCGTTGCTGTCGGGTGGGGGCACCATCGGGATCGTCTTCGCGATGTCGCTCGCCGCGGCGATGATGCTCGGCGTCGAAACCCAGCGGGGTCTCGAACTGATCGGTATGACAACACTTTCCGGGATGCTGTCCGCGATCGCGAACACCCGGGAGCTGGCCCCCGTCGTGGTCGCGATCGCGCTGGCCGCGAAGGTGGGCACAGGATTCACCGCGCAGTTGGGCGCCATGCGGATCTCCGACGAGATCGACGCGCTCGATGCGATGGCGGTGCGCTCGATCCCGTTCCTCGCCGGGACGCGGGTGCTGGCGGCGATGGTGTGCGTGCTGCCGATCTTCATGATCGGTTTGCTGGCCAGCTACCTGTCGACCCGGCTGGTGATCGTGTTCTGGGGCGGGGCCTCCGCCGGCACCTACGACTACTTCTTCCATCTCGCGCTCTCGCCCGAGGACCTCGTCTACGCCGCGATCAAGGCGATCGTGTTCGCGGGCGTCGTCGCGCTGGTGCACTGCTCGTACGGGTACCTCGCCTCGGGCGGACCGGCCGGTGTGGGGCAGGCGGCGGGGCGGGCGCTGCGGACCGCGATCCTCGCGATCGGCGTGCTGGACGTCCTCATGACGTTCGCGTTGTGGGGCCTCGTGCCCACGATCCCCGGAATGGGGGTGTGACGTGGCCGGCCGCACCGGCACCGGGCAGGCGGCGTTCGCCGTGCGCGGGGCGATCGCGGTGCTGGTGGCCGTCGTCGCCGGTGCCGCGATGGTGATGCGGGGCACCGGGCAGCTGCAGCGTGACCCCGAGGTGGTCGTCGGTATCCCCGCCGCGGCGGGCCTGGTCAACGGCGAGGCGCCCGTTCGGTACCACGGCGTCGACGTGGGCCGCATCTCCGGAATCGACTCGGGCATCGAGTCGTCCCGGGTGCGGCTGCAGATCGACTCCTATGCCATCAGCGCGATCCCGGCGTCGGTCGTGGTCCGGGTGGTGCCGCGAACGTTCTTCGGCGACATCTACATCCAGCTCGTCGACGCCGACCCCGACCCCGACCCCGGCGGGACCCTGTCGGGCGGCGATGTACTGCGCATGGACGAGAGCCCCGACGCCGTGGCGCTGTATGCGGTCTACACCCGGCTCGTGGCGGTACTCGACCGGATGCAGCCGCAGAAGATGCAGGTGGCGCTCTCGGCGTTGGCGCAGGCGCTGGGCGGACGCGGTGCGACGGTCGGGCGGATCATCGACCGGATGGACGCAGCGGCGCCGACGCTGACTCCGGCCGTGCGCTCGCTGCTCGGGGCCACCCCCGACTTCCGGACCGTTCTGCAGACCCTGGACACGGCCACCCCGGACGTGGTCGCCACGCTGGCCTCCACCGCCGACGTGTCACGGACCGTGGTCGAGAACCGCGATCAGGTCGCCGACACGATCGACGCCGCAGCCGGTTTCGTCTCGGTGCTCACCGGATTCGTGGGTGAGCAGCGGGATCGGATCATCACCGTGCTCGACGCGTCCGGCACCGTCCTCGCCACCACCGCCGCCGATCCCGAGGGTCTGACCGGCACCCTCGACCGGGCGCGGACGTTCGGTGCCGCCGGGGCCCGCGTGTTCGCGACCGGACACTTCGACATCGTCGCGGTGCCCACCTTCGCCGAGCTGCTGCCGTACACCGCCGCGGACTGCCCCGGCTACGGCAATCTCCCCGGAGCGTGCGGCCCGAGCACCGTCGACGGGGGTCCGCGCGAGCAACCGGCGCTGGACGTGATCCGGGACCGACTACGCTGGGACACAACGGGTTCGGATGAGCGTGCCGCGGCAAATCCGTTGGCGCCGGTGCTGCTCGGACCGTTGGTGCGCGGGACGGAGGTGCGGGTGCGATGACGATCGGATGGGTGCCGTTCGCGAAGGCCGCCGGGTTCTGCGTCGCCGGCGTGGTGTGCGGGTTGCTGGTCGCCAACACGTTGTCCGTCCCGGTGCGCGGCGCCACGGACACCTACACCGTCGAGTTCACCGATGTCGAGGGGCTCGACCCCGGGAACCCGGTGACGATGTCGGGGGTGCGGATCGGGCGCGTCGACGCGATCGACTTCGCCGACGCGGGCGGTGGGACCAGCAAGGCCGTCGTGCAGATCGAGGTGTCGTCCGATCACACCCTCGACCGCGACGTCACCGCCGCCATCCGCTACGGCGACATGCTCGGTGCGCGGTATCTCGCGCTCGAGCCACCCGCGGGAGCGGCCGCCGCACCGGCTGCGGTGGGGGAGAACGGGAACGCCCTACCGCCCGGGAGCGTGATCCCGCTCGACCGCACCACCCCGCCGGTCGATCTCACCGCCCTCATGAACGGCTTCGCGCCGCTGTTCGACGCTCTCGAGCCCGGCCGGGTCAACACGCTCACCCGCGCCTTCGTGGAGACGTTCGACGGACGCGGCGCGGCCGTGTCCACGCTCGTCGACCGGATCGGCACGCTCACCGCCGATCTGGCCGACCGTCGCGGGGTGTTCGAGCAACTGGTGGCGAACATGACCACGCTGCTCGGCTCGGTGAACCAGCGCCGGCCTCAGCTCGAGGAGCTGATCGGCGGACTCCGGGACCTGACGTCGTCCGTGGTCGACAGCAACGACGCGTTGGCGACCGTGGTGGACAGCGGTGACCGTGCCATCGCGTCGCTCGCAGCCTCGTTCACACGGTCCCAGGGCGCCTTCGGCAACTCGGTGACCGACCTGAAGGCGGTGACCGACCAGTGGATCGCGGACACCGGCGCGTTCGACCGGTTCGTCGCCGGGATGCCGCAGTTCGCGGACGGGATCAACCGCATCAGCAGCTACGGCGGTTTCGTGAATCTGTACCTGTGCAACTTCGTGCTGAAGGTCGGTGACGTCGAGGCGAACATCTTCGGGACCACCCACTCGGAGGTGTGCCGCTGATGCTCCTCGTCAAGTTCGTCGACAGCATGGTCGGCATGTGGCTGTTCGTGTTTCGCGGTGAGCGTCGGCCCGGATCGGCCACACCGCTGGCGCTGGGGACGCTGGGGATCGTGGCCCTCGTGCTCGGCCTCGCCGCGGCGATCGGCATCCCTAAGGTGTGGTACCTGGCGCGGACCGACCCGTACACCGCCGAACTCGCCAACGCGAGCGGGCTGTCCGGCGGCGATCCCGTATACGTCGCCGGTGTCCCGGCCGGGCGGGTCGAGGGCATCGAGCTCGCGGGTGACCATGTGCGCGTGGCATTCCGGTTGGACGACGGTCAACCACTCGGCAACCGGACCACCGCGACCGTGCGACTGAAGACCGTGCTGGGCAAGCGATACCTCGAGGTGGTGCCCGCCGGGGTGGTCGAGGAGGACCCGTCGGACGGATCACCGCCCGACGTCATCCCGCTGTCGCGCACCACCGTTCCCTACAGCCTCGACGACGTGAGCCGGGACGCGACAGACGCCGCGCAACAGATCGACGCAACATCGCTGGAAGCGATGATGACGACGCTGTCGGAGATGATGCCCGACGACCCCGAGCAGCTCGCGAAGGCCCTCGCCGGCATCAGCGGTGCGTCGGCCGCCGTCGCACGGAACGGCGAACAGATCGACCAGCTGCTGACGCTGTCGCGTTCACTGTCCGATCTGGCTGTCCGGCAGCAGGAATCGCTGACCGCGACACTGTCGAACGCGCAGACGATCGTCCACACCCTCGCGGTCCGCAAGCGGGTGCTCACCCGACTGGTCGAGAACCTGCGGACGCTGCTGGCGACGACGGCGACGTCGTTCACCGACCACGAACAGGAGTTTTCACAGCTCACGAGCAACCTCGTGGCCGTCACGGACACGCTGCAGCAGAACGCGGACAACGTCGATCGCATCCTGACGCGCCTGCCACCGGCACTGCGTTCCGCGACCGACGCGACCGGCAACGGGAACTGGACCGACGTGACCGCACCTGCGGCGGTCGTGCCCGACAACATGCTGTGCGTGCTCGGCGTGATGCAGGGGTGCCGATGAGCGCGCGGCCGGCGGCCCGGCGCCGGCGTCTCGGCCGGGTCGCGGTCGCGACCGTCCTGGTCGTCGTGCTCGCGACCGGCGCCTGGTACGTGTTCGGGCGCACCGACCGCACGACCACCGTCCACGTCGACTTCGCCTACGTCAACGGTCTGTACCCGGGCAGCAAGGTCACGGTGCTCGGGGTGCCGGTCGGTACGGTCACCGCGGTGGAACCGCTCGGTACCCGCGTGCGGGTCACGGCATCCGTTCCCGACGATGTCGAGTTGCCTGCGGACGTCAGTGCGTACGTACTCAATCCGTCGGTCATCAGCGACCGCCACCTCGAGTTCGGTCCCGCGTACCGGGGCGGGCCGAAACTCGAGGACGGGGACGAGATTCCACTCGAGCGCAGCCACGCACCGATCGACTTCGACGGGCTGATGGGCAGCCTCGACACACTCACCGAGGCACTGGGACCGGACGGCGGGGACGCAGGTGGGTTGCTCACGCAGGCCGCATCGGGGCTCGCCGGACAGGGGGCGGAACTGAACCGGGCCGTCCGGAACCTCAGCGCCGCAACGGGTGTGGTCGGTGCACGCACCGAGGACATCGGTGCGATCGTCGACAACCTGAGCTCGCTGATGGCCGCACTCGACGCGCGCCAGGTGAGTATCGACCAGCTGGTCTCGGATCTCGGTGAACTCGGCGACGAATGGTCGACGCAGGACCTCGACATCGCGCAACCGCTGCAGGACCTGAAGACGGTGTTCGATCAGATCGACCGGTTCGCGACCGCCCACGGCGACGACGTCGGCGCGATCACCGGCAACCTGCGCACCGTCGGTGACACCCTGGCCGCGAACCAGCCCGGCCTCGCCGAGTTCATGGATCTCGTACCGCTGCTGATGCAGAACCTGTCCCGGACCGTCGGCCCCGACGACCGGGGACGGATCCGGCTGAACGTCTCCACCGCCCTCACCCAATTCGCGGTGGCGAAGCCGCTGTGCGCGCGGTACCCGATGCCGTTGTGTACGGGAGCCGGATTCACCAACCCGATCTCCTTCCCGATCAGCGCCTCCGACCCGATGGGCCTCGCGACGCTTCTCTCGGGTGGCGCCGCGGCGGCGGGAGGCAACTGATGCGGAGAAGGGTGCTCGCGGCCGCGACCGCCGCCGGCGGTGCGCTGCTGCTCACCGGTTGCGGCGTCGGCATCCAGGATCTCCCCCTCGGCCGTTCCGTGCCCGGCGAGAGCTACACGGTGACGGTGCAATTGGCGCACGCCGACGGGATCCTGACGGGGGCCGAAGTGCGCACCGGGCAGCGAGTGATCGGCAGGGTGTCCGGGCTGTCGACCGACACGGTCGGTGCGGCCGTGGATCTGAGCCTGTCGTCGACGGTGGAACTGCCCGACAACGTCGAGGCCGCGATCGAGTTGCCGTCGGCGCTCGGCAACCCGTTCGTGCGGCTGAAGATCCCGCAGGAGCCGTCGGGCACGGCGCTGGTCGACGGAGACGTGATCGTCCAGTCCCGCACCGAGATCGGCCCGCAGATCGAGAGCGCACTGGCCACGCTCGGGACGATCCTCACCGGAAGCGGATTCGACCAGCTGCGGACCGTGATCGACGAACTGAACACCGCATTCGCGGGCCGATCGCAGAAGGTGCGCGGCCTCCTCGACGCGATGACCGAGCTGACCGGCACGGCGATGGAGCACCGAGACGACTTCGGCGCGGCGATCGACCTGGCGCGCAGTATCTCGGCGCAACTCGTCGAACAGCAGGGCGTGCTCGACGGATTCCTCGACACCGTCCCGGAAGCCACGACCGTCCTCGCGCAGCAGCGGGATCGGCTCGCGTCGCTGCTGGAATCGAGCGCACGGCTCGCGGAGCACGCCGACGTCGTGCTGTCGTCGACCAGCCCCGACGGCATGGTCGCGGACGGCGCGACCGTGGTGGAGACGTTGCGCTCGTACAACTCCCGCATCGGGGAGACGCTCACCAACATGAACATCTTCCTCGGGAACTTCGATCGCGCGGTGAAGGGCGACTACCTGGTGTTCGACGGGACCCTCGACATCCCGGCGGGCATCGAGAACCTCCTGACCGGTGGCCTGACCGCCCGACCGGCCGAGGTCGGTTCGCTCCGGACGCTGCTGTCGGGAGGGGCCCGATGAGACGAGTCGTGCTGGTCCAGCTGATCCTGTTCGCGCTCACCGCCGCGGTCGTCGTCCCGTTCGGCATCGCCTACGTGCTGGGCTCACGGGCGTTCGGCGATCCGATCCGATTGCATGCGAGCATGTCCGACGCGCTCGGCCTGACCGCGGGCACGAGCGTCACCTACCGCGGCGTCAACGTGGGACGGGTCGCGTCGGTCGCGCTCGACGGTGAACGGGGCGGGGCACGGATCGAATTCGACCTCGACCCCGGCACCCGCATCCCGCGAGACAGCATCGCGAAGGTGGCGATGAGCACCGCCGCCGGCATCCAGAGCGTCGACATCTATCCGGCCACCGACTCCGGTCCCTACCTCGAGGACGGCGACACCCTCGCGGCGCCGCAGGATCGGCAGCCGGTCCAGATGGAGCAGCTCATGGGGGACGCCGCGAAGCTGCTCGGCGGCATCGATCCCGAGCGTGTCACCGCTCTCGGCACCGAACTCGGGGCCTCGCTCGACGGCCTCGGCCCCAGCCTGGCGAGCATGGTCGACGACGGCGACATGCTGTCGGCTCTGCTCGAGCGACAGGCGCCGCAGCTGCGGTCGCTGCTCACCCACACGGCGAGCCTGGTCGGGACGATGGCGGACGGGGCCGACTCGTTCGGCCGGGGGATGGCGGCGGCGCGCACCTTCACCGGTCAGCTCGACGACAACTCGCCCGTCCTGGTGTACCTGGTGGACCGGTCGCCGGCCGCCCTCGCCCGCACACAGGAGCTGTTCGACCGGTACCACGACACGTTCGGGGCCCTACTCGCGAATCTGGCCACCGTCACCCCGATCATCTCCGACCGGCGTAACGCTCTGGCGGCGGGACTCGACGAGATCCCCGAGGGACTCGGCAAGCTCGAGTCGATCGTCAGGGGGGACCGGGCCGAGTTCGCACTCGTCGGCACGCAGGGGCCGGTGTGCAACTACGCCACGCCGCGCCGCGCCGTCGGTGACACTGGACGGCTCGCCGTCGGTGACCTGAATCCCACCCAGCCGAACCTCACCCTGTACTGCCCACCGGGCCCGAACATCGAGCAGCGTGGATCACGAACGGCACCGCGCCCCAACGATCTCGGGCTGCAGAACGCGAACACCCCGGGCACGGTCATCGGTCCGCCGATGGTCCCGGATCCGGTTCTCGTCCCCACCGGGGCCGAGATGCTCGACCAATGGAACCAACTGCTGGAGGAGCTCGGAGATGGCGAACGATGAGACCGGGATCGACACGACGGACGCGGCGGTCGCTACGGCGACCGCGGAGCCCGATCCCGGCCAGGACGACTCGTCGTCGGCGCCGCGGGGGACACGCGGGCGTGTCACCGTCACGATCCTCGGTGCCTTGATCGTCGTGTTGGCCGCGGCACTCGGGTGGCAGATGTGGCAGCAGCACCGAGCGGACATGTTGCGCACCGAGGCAGTCGACACCACCCGCGACTACGCGCAGACGATCGCCACGTTCGATTACCAGAACCTCGACGCCAATCGCGGCAAGATCGCGGCGATGTCGACCCCGGAGTTCGCCGGCAAGTACAACGAGATGGTCGACGCACTGAGCAAACTCGTCACCGACGGCCAGGGGCGGGCGACCGCGACCGTCACGAACATCGGTGTCGAGAGCATCGACGGCTCGAATGCCGTGGTACTGGCGTTCGTGGACCAGGAGGCGAAGAATGTGATTGCCCCCGAGGGTAAGTCGCAGAACTACCGCATGGTCGTCACGCTCACCCGTGACGGCGACCGTTGGATCGTCGACAACGTCGAGACGAAGTAGCCTTTCGAAACGACATCCGCCCGACCGGGAGGAGCCCCCGTGCCGACCCGATACCTCGATCTCGCCGGATCCGAACCGCGATTGACCAACGAGCTCACACGCATTCGGATCGACCGCTCCCCACGGCGCGCCGGTCGCCCGACGCGAATCACCGACGCCCTCGACTTCTGGGCGTTCGCCGGCGGCGCCGCGAACGTCGTCATGCAACTGTCGTGGCCCGAGGTGGGCCGCGGCGTCGTCGAGAGCAAGGTCGAGTCCGGCAGTCTCTTCCGGCACCCCTGGAAGCGCGCCCGCACCACGTTCACGTACCTGTCGGTGGCGATCCTGGGAACCGACGACGAGCGTCGCGCCTACCGGGCGGCGGTGAACGGCGCACACCGGCACGTGCGGTCGGACGAGAACAGCCCGGTGGCGTACAACGCGTTCGACCGGGAACTGCAGCTGTGGGTGGCCGCATGCCTGTTCGTCGGCTTCGAGGACACGCACCAGTTGCTGCATGGCAAGCTCACACCCGAACAGGCCGAGGAGTTCTACCGGTCGTCGTCGACGCTCGGCACCACGCTGCAGGTCACCGAGGAGATGTGGCCGGCCACCCGCGCCGACTTCGACCGGTACTGGAACATCGCGTGTGAGCGGGTCGCAATGGACGACACCGTGCGGGACTACCTGACCGAGCTGATCGGGCTACGCATGGTGGCGTGGCCGCTGCGGTTCGCGTTCGGGGACCTGCTGAAGTTCCTCACGGCCGGGTTCCTGCCGCCGCTGTTCCGGCAACAGCTGGGCATCGAATGGGGCGACGACGACCGTCGCCGTTTCGAGCATCTGTTCGTCTTCGTCGCATTCGTGAACCGCTTCATACCCGGCTTCGTCCGGCATCTCCCCAGTCGCTTGTTCATGCGCGATCTGCGGTGGCGGATCCGCTCGGGACGAAGCCTCGTGTAACGCATCGGCCACATCCGCCCGACTACGGTCACAACTCGGAAAACTGCTGCTCGAGGCATTGCGGGGCCCACTTCTGCGCGTACTATCAGTAGTGCGGATCGAGTGAGTAGTCGGTAACGGTGAAAGGCTCGTGAAACAGAGATGCGGCCGAGGGTGTGAAAGCATTCCCGGCCACACCCCTGTTTGGGGGAGTTTCGAGCTCAGGCCGTCTTCGTCAGCGCCCGCTGCAGGCCGAGGTGCATGTCCTCACGCGTTCGGTCCGAGACCGATACCCCGGGAAACGCGTTGGATCCGTGGAAGGTTCCAGGCCGGTGGTGCAGTTCGACGGGGACATCCGCCCGCATCAAACGGAGCGCGTATTCGATGGCTTCGTCGCGCAACGGATCCAGCTCGTTGGCGGCGATCCACGCCGGCGGGAGCTCGGAGACGTCGTCCGCGCGAGCCGCTGCGGCATGGGGCGGCGTGTCCATGGATCGGTCACCGAGATAGAAGTTCCAGCCCAGCACCGCCTGGCCGTGGGACCACAACGGCGTGTCGGTGAATTCGTTGACCGATGCCGTCTCCAGACGGTCGTCGAGCATCGGGTTGTCCAACAGCTGGTAGACGAGCCGCGGTCCCTGTTCGTCGCGTACCCGCAGCGCCAGTGCCGCGGCGAGTCCTGCACCCGCGCTGACACCACCGATGGCCAGGCGCTCCGAATCCACGCCGAGTTCGTCGGCATGCGCCGCGACCCAGGTGAGAGCCGCGAAGCAGTCGTCCAACCCGGCCGGATAGGGGTGTTCGGGTGCGAGGCGGTACTCGACGCTGACGACGACGCACCCCACGGTGCTCGCGATCTCGACGCACGTGCGCTCCGACGCCGCGATATCGCCGAAGACGTAGCCGCCGCCGTGGAACCAGACCAGGGCGCCGAGGGCAGAGAAGCTGCCGGCGGGGGTGTAGATGCGGACGGGCACCTCCGGTGCGCCCGCCGGCCCCGGGACGAGGCGGTCGACGACGGTCAGGTCGTGAGGGCGGACGACGTTCGCCGCGAGTTCGGCTGCACGGATCCGCTGCCGCTCGCGGAACGCCACGGGGTCGGTGATGTCCACCTGGGGGAGCGTCGGCAGCAGGGGCCGCAGCTCGGGATGGATGCGATCGATCAAGGCGCCTCCTGGGTCTCGGCGACAGCACAATCGGGGAAGTTGTGTGCTGCAACGAGATCCAGGCTAGGAAGGGCACGGACCGGACGGACCGTACCCTCCCGCCTGGCGGGACGATGCGCAGTCTGCCGGGACCGGCGTCTCAGCGCACCCGCAGCCGCTCGCGGCGCAGCAGGTCCACCTCGGGCAGATCCAGCGGCGGCAGCTCGTCGACGCCGAGGGCGCGCTTCAGCAGCAGGTCGGCGAACTCCGGGTTCCGGGCCAGGACGGGACCGTGCATGTAGGTGCCGATCACCGAACCCTGTGTGACGCCCTCGAGCCCGTCGCCGACACCGTTGCCCACGCCGTGCGTCACGCGGCCGACTGGTTTGGCGTCGGCGCCGAGAGTCGTTCCACCGCGGTGGTTCTCGAAGCCCGACAGGGGAGCGGTGAGACCGTCGATCAGGGGCGTCGTGATGACCTCGCCGATCGAGCGCGTCTCCTGCGGGGACGTGGTGGCGTCGAGCATCGACACGCCCTCCACGCGTTCGCCGGCCGAGGTCTCGTACCAGTGGCCGAGGACCTGGATCGCCGCGCAGATCGCCAGCACCGGGGCGCCCCGCTCGGCCGCCTTCTGCAGCCCCGGGTAGGTCTTGAGGTGCCGCGTCGCGAGCCGCTGCGCCGAGTCCTCGGCGCCGCCCAGGGTGTACAGATCGAGCGACTCGGGCACCGGATCGCTGAGGGTGATGTCGACGATCTCGGCGTCGTAGCCGCGCATGCGCAGGCGCTGCCGCAGGATCAGGGCGTTGCCGCCGTCGCCGTAGGTGCCCATGACGTCGGGCAGGACGAGGCCGATACGGACCGTGGACTCAGACATCGCGGCTGTTCTCCTTGGCGATTGCGGTGTTCAGGTCACGGAAGGCCGTGTAGTTCGCGAGCACCTCGACCCGTCCGGGCGGACACGAAGCGATCGCCCGCATGGGATCGTGCTCGAGGGTGTGCTCGACGCCCGCGTACGTCAATCGGACCGCGAGATCGGTGCCACGTTCGCCGGCCGCCACCACCTTGACGCCCTCGAAGTGCTCGAAGCGCACGTCCCACAGCCAAGACAGGTCCTCGCCGTCGGGCACCTGCCCGTTGACGGCAATGACGAGGCCGTCGACGCTGTGGTCGATCATCGACAGCGCCTCCTGCCAGCCGGCCGGATTCTTCGCCAGCAGCATATGCACCGAGTGCGAACCCACCTGCACGGTGCTGTACCGGCCGGCGACCTCCTCGACGATCGACGCGGCGGCGACGGCGTCCTCCGCCTTCGCGCCCATCGCGACCGCCGCGGCCACGGCCTGCGCCGCGTTGCCGCGGTTCGCCTTGCCCGGAAGGGTCAGCTTCATCGGGATCACGAGACCGTCCGGCCCGTACAGATTGTCGTCGTCGAGCCACCAGTCGGGCGTCGGGCGCGCGAAATCCGAGCCGGTGCTGCGCCAGTGCGGCCCGTCCCACACGATCGGCTCGCCGGTGCGCGGGCAGCTGACGGAGTCGCTGGCCCAGCCGCCGCCGGCGGCCACCCAGATCACGTTCTTGCAGTCGTAGGCGACGGATGTGACCAGGACGTCGTCGCAGTTCGCGACGACGATCGCGTCCGGATGGCGCTCGAGTCCCGCGCGCAGCTTGCGCTCGATCATGTTGATCTCGCCGACCCGGTCGAGCTGGTCGCGGCTCAGGTTCAGCAGCACCACGACCTCGGGGTTCACGGCGTCACACACGTGCGGGACGTGCAGTTCGTCCACCTCGAGCGCGGCCAGCGGCGCGTCGACGCGGGCAGAGAGCGCGGCCACGATACCGGCGTCCATGTTCGCGCCGTCGGCCTGCGTCGCGACCTCGTCGACGGTCGCCAGCGCCGCCGCGGTCATGCGGGTGGTGGTGGACTTGCCGTTGGTGCCGGTCACGACGACGGTGCGGCGTCCGCGGCCGAGCTGCTGCATCAGCGTCGGATCGATCTTGAGGGCGATCAGGCCGCCGATCATCGAGCCCTTGCCGCGGCCGGCCTTCTGCGACGCCCACGCCGCAGCAGCCGCCGCGCGTAGTGCCAGACGGCCCCGCAGTGTCATCCGAGTGCTAGTTCCCACGTGCCGAGTTTTCCACAGGCGGGAAAGGGACGCGTTGCGGTGTCGCGGCCGCCACGTCCGGAAACGGCGATGCCGCGCCCCACAGTGGGACGCGGCATCGCGACGTGGAATCGCAGCGTCAGCTCGCCAGTGCCTTGGCCTTGAGCGACTGGAACTCCTCCGGCGTGATGGTTCCGGCGTCGAGCAGGGCCTTCGCGTCGGCAATCTGGTCGGCGCTGGACTTGCCCGCGACCTGACGGATGTAGGAGTCCTGCGCGTCCTGCATCTGCTGGGCGGCCCGGACGGAGCGCTTCGTCATGTCGTCGCCCTTGACGATCAGGTAGATCAGCGCCGTGATGAACGGGAGAATGATCAGGAAGACCACCCAGATCGCCTTGACCCAGCCGGAGCTCTTGTGATCCCGGAACAGGTCCGTGATGATCGAGAACAGCAGCATCAGGTACGCGATGAACGCGAAGCTGACGAGAATCACCCAGAGAAAATCCCAGAAAGAGTCCATGAGGACAGCTCCATTCACATGATCGGTCGAGAGTGCATCTGACTGTGACACAGACGACGGCTCAATCGCGTCATTCGGGGCGGGTGAAATCCAAGTCGCGGCGAATAATCGACGAACGGGTGATGATTGACGGGAACCGATCCACGAATGTGACTTCCGATTGGGGCTTCGCGATGACGGTTCCGGCAGATGCGACACCCGAGATCGCCGCGGCCGACGCGCCGTCCGTGGCATCCCTGCCCGACGCGGACACTGCAGACGTCGAGCGGGGCTTCGTCGCGGCCATGGCTCCCAGCGCGATCCGGGACGACGACGGGACCGTCGTGTGGGACAACGACTCCTACTCGTACCTCCACGCCGAGCGGGGACTCTTCGAGGTGTGCGGCGGTATCTACCAGATTCGCGGTCTGGGCATTTCGAACATGACGATCGTCGAGGGCGACACCGGTGTCGTCGTCATCGATCCCCTCGGCTGCACCGAGACCGCCGCGGCGGCGGTGGCGCTGTACCGGGAGCATCGCGGAGACCGCCCCGTTGTCGGGGTGATCTACACCCATTCGCACGTCGATCATTTCGGAGGCGTCAAGGGCGTCACCGACATCGAATCGGTCGAGGGCGGTCACTGCCCGGTGATCGCGCCGGCCGGCCTGGTCGAACACGCGGTCTCCCAGAACGTGTACGTCGGCACGGCGACGTCCCGCCGCGCCGTGTACGCGAACGGGGCGGCGCTGCCGCGGAACCCACGCGGGTCGGTCCGGTCCGGCCTCGGCCGGCCCCAGTCGACCGGAACCGTCACGCTGATCGCGCCCACGGTCCTCGTCGAACACACAGGCCACACCGAGACGCTCGACGGCGTGCGGTTCGAGTTCCAGCCGACGCCGGGCACCGAGGCTCCGGCGGAGATGAACGTCCACCTGCCGGACCGACGGGCGCTGTGCATGGCGGAGAACGCAACTCACACCCCGCACAACCCCCTCACTCTGGGTGGCGCACAGGTGCGGGATCCGCATGTGCGGGCCAAGCATCTCACCGACACGATCCATCGGTACGCGGCCGACTCGGACGTGCTGTTCGCGTCCCACCACTGGCCCACATGGGGGACCGAGCGGCTCACCGAGATCCTCGCCCGGCAGCGGGACCGGTACGCCTACCTGCACGATCAGACCGTTCGACGAATGAACCAGGGCGCCACCGGTATCGAGATCGCCGAGGAGATCGAGCTGCCGCCCGCGCTCGGGAAGTCGTGGCACGCACGGGGCCACTACGGTTCGGACAGCCACACCGTCAAGGCGATCTACCAGCGTTACGCGGGATGGTTCGACGGCAATCCCGCACACCTGTGGGAGTATCCGCCCGTCGAGTCGGCGAAGCGGCACGTTGAGTTCATGGGCGGTTCCGCAGAGGTGCTGCGCAAGGCGCGGAAGTCGTTCGCGGACGGTGATTTCCGATGGGTCGCGCAGGTCGTCGACTACGTCGTGTTCGCCGATCCCGACAACGACGACGCCCGCGAGCTGCAGGCCGCCACACTCGAACAACTCGGGTACCGTGCCGAGAACGCCACCTGGCGCAACTTCTACCTCACGGGAGCGATGGAACTGCGCGGTGGCCCGATCAGTTCCACGACCCAGGTCGCGGCGCCCGACCTGGCTCGGACCCTGTCGGTGGAGCAACTGTTCGACGCGATCTCGCTGCGCGTCGACGGACCCAAGGCGTGGCACGCCCGCATCGTGATCGACTGGGACATCAGCGACGACGAACGCGTGCACCGGATGGAACTGCGCAACGGCGTGCTCGTGCACTGGGACCTCGATGACGCCCGGCCCGCCCCCGATCCGGACGCCCGGTTCATCATCACGCGTTCCCTGCTGTTCGGGGTCCTGCTCGGCCTGGTCGACCTGCCCGAAGCCATCGCCGACGGGCGTGTCGACGCGGTGGGCGATGTCCGCAGACTGAGCGAGTTCGCGAACTATCTGGACGACCCGGATCCGGGCTTCGCCATCGTGACGCCGTGAGGAGGTGTGCCCGCCGAGGTGTCGTAGCCGACCGATAGGTTCGTCGGGGACGGGTCGCTGACCGAGGGAGGGAGAACGGTGGCCGACTATGCGCGATCGTCGGGGGTTTCGTGGGCAGGAATGGTCGACTGGCTGGTCGACTCGCTGACCGACCAACCCGTGGCGTTCATGCTCGAGATGGGGCCGAGTGGGTATCGCAGTTACGACGAGGGCGACGAAGTCGTGTGCGCGCAGATCCAGGTGCTCGACGACGGTGTGCTGCTGCTCCGGAGGTCGCGCAACGTGCTCGACCCGCTCACGCTCGCCGACTACTCGGTCGACGGACTGCCGCTGGACCACTGGTTCTTCGACGACCACTTCGCCGACTGCACCGACGGCTACCTGTTCACCCGCGACGTCCGACTCGTCGCCGACGCGTGCGTCGCGTGGTTCCGCGACGAGTGGGGGACGCGGTCCACCGACGAACTCGGCTGCGACTACCGGTTTCCGGACGAATTGCCGCGTCATTGATCGGACTGTAACCGGGCGCGGGGTCTTGACGGGCACGCGATCGACGACGACAGTCGAAGACATGTACGCGGGGCGCTCGGCCCCGATCGAACGGTTGTGAGGACGGACGCGAAGACGCACGCGCCCCTGTCCAATATCGTTGTGCGCCAGGCGCTCCTCACTCGACATCGAGGCGGGTCCGCCATGACGAACGAGTTGACCACGAATCCCGACACCACCGCTGCGGGTGCCCACGTCGCAGAGGTCGTCGACAGCCTTCGCCGGGTGTACGCCACCGGCCGGACACGGAGCGCGCGTTGGCGAATCGAACAGTTGCGCGGCATCGAGCGCATGATGGTCGAGCGTGAGAACGAGATCGTCCGGGCGCTCGCCGCGGATCTCGACCGTGCCCCCGTCGAAGCCTTTCTCACCGACATCTCCACCGTCAGAAACGAAGCGGCATACGCGCGTAGACGGGTTCGCTGGTGGATGCGTCGACGGCCGCAACCCGTGCCGCTCAATCGGATGCCCGCTGTGGGCTGGGTGCAGTACGAGCCACTCGGGGTGGTGCTCGTCATCGGGGCGTGGAACTACCCGGTCGCGGTCACTCTCAATCCGCTCGTCGCCGCGGTGGCGGCCGGGAACTGCGCGGTGGTCAAACCATCCGAGATCGCCCCGGAGTCGTCGCGTCTGCTGGCCCGACTGCTTCCCGAATACGTCGACTCCGACGCCATTGCCGTGACCGAGGGTGATGCGAGCGTCACGCAGGAACTCCTGGCGCAGGGGTTCGACCACGTGTTCTTCACCGGCGGCACCGAGATCGGCAGGAAGGTCATGGCCGGCGCGGCCCAACGGCTCTCGCCCGTGACCCTCGAACTCGGTGGCAAGTGTCCGGCGATCGTCACCCGGGACGCGGACCTCGAGGTTACGGCGCGCCGCATCGCGTGGACGAAGCTCGTCAACTCGGGTCAGACCTGTCTCGCACCCGACTATGTGCTGGTCGATCGAGCCGTTCGAGACGCTCTGGTGGATCGCCTCGTTCGAATCATCACCGAATTCCGTTCCAGCGCTATGTCTCTCGGACTGCGGATCGTCGACGAGAGGCACTTCGCCCGCCTCACCGGATATTTGACGCGCACCAGCGGCCAGGTAGTGTTCGGCGGCGGAGCGGATCGGACCACGCTGACGATGGAGCCGACCGTGCTGGTGGACCCCGATCCCGACGATTCGGTCCTGCGCGAAGAGATCTTCGGGCCGATTCTGCCTGTGCTGACGGTCGATTCGCTGGACGAGGCCATCGACTTCGTGCACGCCCGACCGAAGCCCCTCGCGGCCTACTTCTTCACCAGGTCACCCGCCGTCCGACGTCGACTGCTGTCCGAGATCAGTTCGGGCGGCGCCGTCGTCAACCATGCCGCGGTGCACTATGCGGTGCCGGGACTGCCGTTCGGCGGGGTCGGCGGTAGCGGTATCGGCGTCTACAACGGCAAGTGGGGCTTCGAGACGTTCAGCCATCGAAAGGGCGTACTGGTGCAGCCCTTCAAGCCGGACCCCAGCCTGGTCTACCCGCCCTATACGGACCGGAAGATCAAGATCCTGCGCAGGATCGTCTAGCTGCTCTCCTGTCGAGCGTTCACCCGAAATGTGTGAGGTGTCTAGGTGACGCTGCTCGTACGGTGCTGGTGAGGCCGACCGGCCAGACCCCACTGTGCGAGGAGAGCCCCATGGCTGGAACATTGACTGTCTGGAAGTTCGCATCCCCGACCGGAGCGGACACCGCGATCACGACGCTGGACGACCTCCAGAAGCAGGCGCTGATCTCCGTTCACGATGCTGCAGTGGTGAGTTGGCCGGAGGGGCGGAAGAAGCCGAAGACCCGCCAACTCACGAACCTCGCGGGTGTCGGCGCATTGGGGGGCACGTTCTGGGGCTTGTTGTTCGGCATCCTGTTCTTCATCCCGCTGATCGGGGCCGTAGTGGGCGCCGCGGTCGGCGCGGTGAGCGGGGCGTTGAGCGACGTCGGGATCGACGACGACTTCATCAAGCGCCTCAAGGACCAGATCACCCCGGGGACGTCGGCCTTGTTCGTCCTGACCTCGGACGAGACGCTCGACCGCGTGCACGAGGAATTCCATGGCCAGCACGCCGAATTGATCTCCACGAACCTGTCGCATGAGCAGGAAGCGCACCTGCGCGAGGTCTTCGCCGACTGACCCTGTCGATCGCTTCTCCGTTCGGGAGGGAATGCTGATGCTCTCACGCAGATCGACGTCCATGCGGACAGGGTCCACCGTGCCGGCGCCGTCTCTGGCGCCGGCACCGTGGGCGATCCCACGGGGCCTGATCGTGCTGCTGGCGGGCGCGGGCGTGGTCGTCTCGATCGCCGGGATCAAGATGTTCGCCGGGATCCTCGGCCCCGTGTTCCTGGCGTTGATGCTCACCATCGCTGTGCAACCGATCCAGTCGTGGGCGCAACGTAGAGGGCTCCCCAGGTGGGTCGGCATGGTGGGCGCGCTGATCGTGGTGAACCTGATTCTCCTGGGACTCATCGGCGCGTTGGTGGTGTCGACCGCGCAGCTTGCCACCGAGTTGCCGCAGTACACGGACACCGTCGACGACCTCCTCGATGGTCTGCGTTCGACGCTGGCGAACGCCGGTGTGAATGCCGACCAGATCCACAACGTCCTGAGCGGCATCGACGTCGGCAAGGTCGTCGGCCTCCTGGAATCGGTCCTGCAGAGTCTGCTCGGAGTGTTCTCGAACCTCTTCTTCGTTCTCGCGTTGCTGCTCTTCATGGCCGTCGACGGCATGGTGATGGACGACAAGATGCGGATCGTCGCACGCACTCGGCCCGAAATCGCCTACGCCCTGTCGACTTTCGTTCGCGGAACGCGCAAGTATCTCGTCGTCTCCACCGTGTTCGGTCTCATCGTCGCCGTGCTCGACGGTGGGGCCCTCTGGCTGATGGGCGTCCCGTTGCCGATCCTGTGGGGCCTGCTGTCGTTCATCACGAACTACATCCCCAATATCGGATTCGTCATCGGGCTCGTCCCGCCGGCACTGCTGGCGCTGCTCGAGGGCGGACCGCGCCTGATGGTGTGGGTGATCGTCGTCTACTGCGTGATCAACTTCGTCATCCAGTCGATCATCCAGCCGAAGTTCGTCGGCGACGCCGTCGGCATCAGCGTGACGATGACGTTCCTGTCGCTGGTGTTCTGGACCTGGGTGCTCGGCGCGCTCGGCGCCCTGCTCGCGATTCCGCTGACGCTCCTGGTCAAGGCGATGCTGCTCGACATCGACCCGTCCACTCGCTGGGTCAACGTCCTGATCGGGGAGAAGGCCCCGGACGAGCCGATACCGCCGGGCGACGAATCGCCGCCCGCCGAAGACCGGGCACACTCCGAACCGCCGGTGCCCGTCGCTGCAGCCGACACCTGAGCGCGTCGGCCTGAGCACCCACTCCTCGAGAGTTCGCGCGGGATTCCGCGTCGGGGGTGAAGGAATGGGCGCTCAGGCCGAACCCCGGAACGGCGAAGGGGCCGCACCCTGACGGGTGCGGCCCCTTCTCGCTACGAAACTCAGTGCGCCCGGTTGACCGCCGAGACGACGGCGCGCAGCGACGCAGTGGTGATGGAGGTGGCGATGCCGACACCCCACACGACCTTGCTGGTGCCGTCGGGCAGCGTCACCGCGCACTCGACGTACGCCGCAGCCTGTGCGTCGTCACCGGCGGACATCGCGTGCTCGGAGTAGTCCAGGACGCGGACGTCGAAGCCGATGGTGCCCAGCGCGTCGACGAACGCGGCCAGCGGGCCGTTGCCGGAACCGGAGATCTCCTGCTCGGCGCCGCCCACCTTGACCACTGCCGTGATCGAGTCGACGCCGCCGTCCTCCTCGGCCGCCGTCACCTTCTGGCGCATGCGCTCCAGCGGGTTGACCGGGGCCAGGTACTCCTCGGAGAAGACGTCCCACATCTCCTTCGGCGAGACCTCGCCGCCCTCGCCGTCGGTGATCTTCTGGACGGCCTGCGAGAACTCGATCTGCAGGCGGCGCGGCAGCTGCAGGCCGTGGTCGGCCTTCATGATGTACGCGACGCCGCCCTTGCCGGACTGCGAGTTGACGCGGATGACGGCCTCGTACGTGCGGCCCACGTCCTTGGGATCGATCGGCAGGTAGGGGACCTCCCACACGATGTCGTCGACGTCGGCGTCCCCGCCGTCCGCCGCGACCTTCATCGCGTCCAGGCCCTTGTTGATCGCGTCCTGGTGGCTGCCCGAGAACGCGGTGTAGACCAGGTCGCCGCCGTACGGGTGGCGCTCGTGGACCGGCAGCTGGTTGCAGTACTCGACCGTGCGACGGATCTCGTCGATGTTCGAGAAGTCGATCTGCGGGTCGACGCCGCGCGTGAACATGTTCAGACCCAGCGTCACCAGGCACACGTTGCCGGTGCGCTCACCGTTGCCGAACAGGCAGCCCTCGATGCGGTCGGCACCGGCCTGGTAGCCCAGCTCCGCGGCCGCGACACCGGTGCCGCGGTCGTTGTGCGGGTGCAGCGACAGGATGATGCTGTCGCGCTTGGCCAGGTTGCGGTGCATCCACTCGATCGAGTCGGCGTACACGTTGGGGGTTGCCATCTCGACGGTGGCCGGCAGGTTGACGATCACCGGGTTCTCGGGGGTGGCACCCAGGGTCTCGACGACCGCGTCGCACACCTCCTTGGCGTACGACAGCTCGGTGCCGGTGTACGACTCCGGCGAGTACTCCCAGCGCCAGTTGGTGTCGGGGTGCTTCTTCGCCTCCTCCAGCACCAGTGCGGCGGCGTCGGTGGCGATCTTCTTGACCGTCTCCTTGTCGGCGCGGAACACGACCCGACGCTGCAGGATCGACGTCGAGTTGTAGAAGTGCACGATCACGTTCTTCGCGCCGGCGCAGGCGTCGAAGGTGCGCTTGATCAGCTCGGGGCGCGACTGCGTCAGCACCTGGATGGTGACGTCGTCCGGGATCGCGTTGTCCTCGATGATCTCGCGGACGAAGTCGAAGTCGGTCTGGCTCGCGGACGGGAAGCCGACCTCGATCTCCTTGTAACCCATCCGCACCAGCAGCTCGAACATGCGGCGCTTGCGGGCCGGGCTCATCGGGTCGATCAGGGCCTGGTTGCCGTCACGCAGGTCCACGGCGCACCACTGCGGGGCGCGGTCGATGACCTTGTCGGGCCAGGTGCGGTCGGGCAGCGAGACGGGCTCGACCTCCTCACCGAACGAGCGGTAGCGGAACGTCGGCATCGACGAGTTCTTCTGGGTGTTCCACACCGGCTGATCAGCGGGTGCAGGCTTGGACGGCGGCGTGATGGTTCGCGATCCGGAAGTAAAGGCGTCAGCGGGGGACATGGGATTGATCTCCAGGTTCGAGTGAGGACGTACGAGTCCTACAGCTGAGGCGACCGGCGCACGAGAGGACCCGCGACGGGTGGCCAGTCTGGTCAGAACCCGCCGCGGCACCCAAGAAGGAGCGCGCGCTGCATAGAAGGCACTGTACCCCTGTGCCCCGATAGCACGTGAGCGGTGGGGATCAAATTCACACTCGAAGTGGGGTCGACGTGGTCGACTGTGACCCATGACTGCACAGCTCGAAGCGGCCCGGACGTACGTCGCCGCCCTGCTCAGCCACGACGGAGATTCAGTGCCCTACGCGCCGAACGCGGTGCGCTACGAGGTCGGTCTGAAAACCGGCTTTTCGGGGAACCATTTGCGCCGCAGCCTTTCCCGAGGCCCGCAGTTCCGCGTGATTCGAGCGATTCGCCAGGAGCGCTACCGGGTCGAGGGCGACGACGTGATCGCCGACTACCTGATCGACGCCGGCCTGTTCGGTCGCACACTGGTCACCGCGCACGTCCACGAGACGTTCCGCATCCCGGCAGACGACCCGCGCATCCACCGCATCGACGCCAAGATCCGTCTCGTCGGCAGGGAGAACCTCATCCCCCGGGAGTGAGGACGCGGCCGCCGCGGTTCCGCACACTGCACGCATGGCTGGTGTGGTCGGTGCCGTGCGGCGATGGGTGCGCTCACGTCTTCCGGAGCGGGGTTCGTTCAAGAACGACCTGATCGCGGGCATTCCCGGGGCGATCAGCAGCGTGCCGGACGGGATGGCGTCCGGCGTGCTCGCCGGTGTCAACCCGGTCCACGGGCTGTACGCGAGCTTCGCGGGTCCGCTCTTCGGCGGGTTGCAGACCAGCACGAAACTGATGGTGATCACCACGACCAGCGCCGCCGCCCTGGCGGCCGGATCGGCGGTCGCGGACCTCCCGGAGGAGGACCGATCGGGCGCGGTGGTGCTGCTCACGCTGATCGCGGGCCTGATCATGGCCGCGGCAGCGTTGCTGCGCCTGGGTCGTTACACCCGCTTCGTGTCGCACTCGGTGATGACCGGCTTCCTGACCGGCATCGCGGTGAACATCGTCCTCGGGCAGGTTCCTGACCTGCTCGGGGCCGACGCGAGTGGATCGGTCGCGGCGGCGAAGTTCTTCGACGTGATCTCCAACCCGTCGGGCATCGACTGGCGCGCGCTGGTCACCGGAGCGACGGCACTGCTCCTCATGGTGGTCCTCGCCCGCACACGACTGGCGTTGTTCAGTTCGCTGTTGGCGCTCGTGGTCCCCAGCGTCGTCGTGATCGCGCTCGGGTGGGACACCGTCGACCGGGTCTCGGACGTCGGGACGATCCCGACCGGGCTGCCGCTGCCGGTGCTGCCCGACTTCGGCGCGTTCTCGTTCGAACTGCTGGGCGGAGCGCTCGCGGTCGCGGTGATCGTGTTGGTTCAGGGCGCCGGCGTGGCCGAGTCCGCGCCCAATCGGGACGGCAGCCGATCCGACGCGAACACCGACTTCTCGGCGCAGGGCGTCGGCAACATCGGCGCGGCGCTGTTCGGGGGCATGCCCGTGGGCGGGTCCGTGGGCCAGACGGCGCTGAACGCGACCGCGGGGGCGCGCGGCCGGTGGGGCGCCGTGTGGTCGGGCGTATGGATGCTCGTGATCCTGGTCGTCTTCTCGGGGCTCGTCGGCAAGGTGCCGATGCCGACGTTGGCCGCGGTGCTGATCTTCGCCGCCGTCGGCTCCATTCGGCCCGGCGTGATCCGGGTGATCCTGCAGACCGGGCCCAGCTCCCAAATCGCGCTCGTGACGACTTTCGTTGCGACGCTGCTGCTTCCCGTTGCCGCCGCGGTGGGGATCGGTGTCGCGCTGTCGCTTCTGCTGCAGCTCAACCAGGAGGCGATGGACCTGTCGGTGGTGGAACTGGTTCCGGCCGATGACGGCACGCTGCGGGAGCAGCCCGCGCCGCGGACCCTCGCCGACGGGCAGATAGTCGTCCTCGACGTCTACGGCAGTCTCTTCTACGCGGGCGCCCGCACCCTTCAGGCTCGCCTGCCCGATCCGTCCGGTGCGGCGAACCCGGAAGTGATTCTGCGACTTCGGGGCCGCACCACGTTCGGGGCGACGTTCCTGTCCGTCCTCCGTGACTACGCGCAACGTCTCGACGCGGCAGGCGGGCGCCTGTACCTGAGCGGCATCGCTGAGCCGGTCTCCCGCGACTGGGACGACGACCGCCTCGCCGGCCAAGGCCTTGCGCTGGAAGTCTATTCGGCCACCGGCACGATCGGGGAGTCGACGCGACGGGCGTTCGACGCCGCCGAGCACCGACTGGTGCGGGTGACCGAGCGAACCGACGACTGATCCGCCTCAGTCGGGCAGACGGCGCATCTCGATGATCGTGAGGCCCAGGGCGTCGAAGCGGGCGAGCATGCCGCGCAGTTCGGTGGGATTGCGGACGGGGCCGTACAGGGTGGTGTGCGCGTGCGCAGTCTCCGACACCTGGAGTTCCGGGAAGGCCGCGAGTACTCGCTCGGACAGTTCACCGCCGACGAGGAAGGCGTAGCGCACGGTGGCCGGCCATCCCGAGTCGGAAGTGCCCATGACGCCTCCTCTGTTCATTGCTTTC
Source organism: Prescottella soli (assembly GCF_040024445.1). Classification (NCBI taxonomy): domain Bacteria; kingdom Bacillati; phylum Actinomycetota; class Actinomycetes; order Mycobacteriales; family Nocardiaceae; genus Rhodococcus; species Rhodococcus (subgen. Prescottella) soli. The sequence continues at coordinate 2,499,569 of NZ_CP157276.1, read as the reverse complement.
CGGTCCACCGAGGATGCCTCGACCGCCGGGCTCGCACCTCACCCGCCGATGGTGAATCCGAGCCCTCAGAGCAGCCCGTGGTCGTGGGCGGCGGCGACGGCGTCGCGTCGCGTGGTGACGCCGAGCTTGCGGTAGATGCCCCGCAGATGCGTCTTGACGGTATTGACCGATACGCACAGGTCGGACGCGATCTCCTCGGCGGTGCGCCACGTGGGAAGCTCCGCGAGCAGTTCCAGCTCGCGTCGGGTGAGCTGTTCGGCCGTCGTGACGGTCGTCCGGGGGAACGACGCCCACACCAGATCGGCGAAGGAGTCTCGCGCGCCGAATCGACCACGGCTGGCGGACAACAACTCCCGGGCTGCGGTTGCCATGTCGTGGAAGGGACGCAGAACACCCTCGGGTTCGGCGAGGCGTAGGGCCTCGACGAGTGCATCGTGGGCGCGCGACTCGTGGGCGCGGCGTCGGGCGATCTCGGCCTCGAGGAGCCACGCCGTCACCATGTTGGTGGCGGCCCTGCACGACAGTTCACCGTCGAGAACGGGGTGCAGCAGGGTTCGTGCCCGCTCGAGTTGATTGGCGCACAGGTGCAGGACCGCCTCGAGCAGTGCGATGTCTCCGGTTCGGCCGAGCATCTCCGATGCGACCCCGAAAAGCTCACGAGCCCAAGTTGATTCACCGATGTGCAGGTAAGCGAACTGGATCGACGGAAGGACTGCCGCGAGTAGTCCGGGGGGTTGTGGTGCCGCACGGCCGGTGACGCTGGCCGTGTGCAAGGCCGAGACCGCGGCACGCCGGTCCTCGGCGAGATCGACACCGAACAGCGCCGTGGCGATGGCACTCTCGCGGGCCATCGGTGCGGTGGTGTCGTCCGTGCCCGGTGCTACCGCGCTCGCGAGTTCGACGGCCCGCGTGGTGTCGTTCCGCAGGTAGTGGCACATCGCTTCGAGGAGGATCGCCCGGCGCGTGTCCGCCGACGTGTGCGGGTCGGCATCCACTGTCGCGGCACGACTGTGGGCCGCCAAGCTCTGAGCCTCGCCGAGCGAGCCGCGACTCAGGGCCGCGGCGCCGAGCGCCGCCGACGCCTGTGCGTCGATGAGCGCGGCATCGACCTCACGCGCGTGGGCGCGCGCTCGACGAAGGTCGTCCTCGGCGAGGCTGAGATGGCCCAGATGCAGCTGCCCGCGACCGCGCTGGAGGGCCACGAAGGAGTCCAGGCGCGGATCGACCGGCGTCATCGCGTCCGCGCTCGCCGAACGCTCCAGAGCGCCGGCGATGTCGCCGGTGTGGATGGATGCCTGGATTCGCAGAGCCTGCTCGAAGAGTGTTGCGTAGATGTCTGTTCCGTTGTGGTTGCCCGGCTGGACCGCGCCGAGTATCGACGCCGCGGGCGCCGGGTTGTCGGAGTGCAGCTGGGACGCTGCGCGCACGAGGCCGACGATCGTCCGGTCGCGGATCGGGCGGGGAGCGTCGGCGACGAGACGCTCGACCGCCTCGCCGTGACCGTCGAGGACCAGGGCGAGGCCCGATTCGGTGAGGACGGACTCGACATCGGATACGTCTCCGGCGGTGATGCCGTGCTCGAGTGAGAGCAGTGCGTCGCCGAACTCCGCGTACCACCGGGCCGTGACGTGTTCGAGGTCCATCACCGCTCGGTGGCCGAGCCTACTGATCTCGGCACGCAGGTAGCTGCGCAGCAGTGGGTGGTAGCGGAACTGAGTGGGGGAACTCTCGATTCGGCTGATGAGGAAGTTTCGACGCTCGAGTTGGTCGATGATCGAATGGGCATCGGTGCACCCCGTGAGTTCCTCGGCCAGTGCAGCCGTGAACGTCGACGGCACCGACGTTTTGATCAGGAACTGGCGGATCTCTTCGCTCTGGCCCGCAAGGACCTGCTCGATGAGGTAGTCGGCGACGGCGCGGCGGCATCCGGTGAAGTTCTCGATCAGCGACGTCGGATCCGGATGTCCGGCAAGGGACATGCCGGCGAGTCGGATACCTGCTGCCCAGCCCTCCGTTCGGGCCATCAGTGCCGACAGATCGTCCGGCTCGAGTGCGACGTCGTGTTCGCCGAGCATGGCCGATGCTTCCTCGGGGGTGAAGGCGAGATCGTCGAACGTCACGTCCATGACGCGACTCTCGAGTCGCAGCTTCTGGAAGGCGAGCGGTGGTTCGAAACGCCCGCACACGATGACGCGTAGGTGCTGCGATGGAATTCGGAGGAGTTCCTCCAAATCGGCGAGTGCATCCGGGTCGTGAAGGAGATGGGCGTCGTCGAGAACGAGCCAGACCGGTTCGCCGAGATCGAGTAGCGGTCGCACGATGGGAAGGCGCTGTGCAGCGGTAGGTTTCGGAAGACCCCGGCAAATTCGACGGATCTCCGGATGGTCCGTGTTCTCGAACGCTCGAACGAGCTCCGTATGTAGAGAGTGCGAAACGCCGTCGCTGTCGTTGATGGTCGTCCACGCGACCATCGGTCTCTCGGGCTTCGCGCGTGTTCGGTGTGCCCAGTCCGAGAGGAATGTGGTCTTTCCGGATCCCGCTGGCGCACAGACGAGTACGACGGATGTCGAGTCTTCGGGCCTGGTGAGGGCCGTATCGAGCGCGTCGAGCAGACGCGACCGAGGCACGACCCGATCACTGCGGAACACCGGAATATCGGCACTCGCAGCGTAACTCCCGTCTTGCGTGATCGACACCCGACATGCCTCCCCACATAACGAGTACCCGGACCGGATGGAACGGACGAACCGCCTGCAGCGGAGGAATTCTAACCCGCGCAGGCGGTTCGCGCCGTGTAAATACCGATCAGTCTCTTGACATTGCTGCCGCGAGGTGACTTTCGACGTCGATGTAAGCGTCGTCGGCGACGTCGAACACGACCTTCTGGATCTCACCGCCCCGGAACTCGAAGCGCGGCTCGGGATACGCACTCGATACGGGATCGGCGCTGTCGTAGCCGATGCACAATCCCTCGCCGCAGAGCGAAAAATGGCCCAGAACGGTTCGGATCTTCTGCTCGCCGACCTGCTTGTCGTCGATGTACAACCTGAGCGGGCCGAGACCCTCGCGGTTCGGTCCCATGCCTTCCTTGACGAACTCGACGCCGATGATGTGCTTGCCCGACGTCGGCACGGGCGCGGAGATGCGGTCTTCCGGCGGAATACCGAGGAAGTTGTACGCGTAGGTGACGACACCGTCCTTGATGAAGAGCGAGTGGCCGCCGAACCGGGAACCGTGCGCGAAGATCACGCCCTGCGAATCGGGTGTGAGGTCGACCTCGGCGAGGATCTTGTACGACACGCCGTGCACGTTCGCCGCCGACCGCTCGGGCACCTCGGACGTGCCGGGGTAGTAGACATACTGTCCGCTCGGCGGCACCGGCTGGTGGAACTCCATCGATACGAAGGTCTCGAAGTCCTTGGGGTTGCCGATGATCTGCAGGTCGTTCAGCGGCAGCACGTTGTTCACCTTCGCCTCCGCCATCCAGAGCGCTTTGAGCTCCTCGAGCTTGTCCGGGTGCTCGGCCGCCAGGTTGTGGGCCTCGGCACGGTCGACATCCGCGTGGAACAGTTCCCACTCGTCCTTGTCGAAGTTGCTGATGCCCGAGACCGGGCCGTGCACGGATACGGCCTTCCAACCCTTGTGCCACAGACCGCGCTGGCCGAACATCTCGTAGTACTGCGTTTCCTTGGCGGTGGGCCCGTCGGCCGGTCCGTCGAACGAGTACTTCATCGACACGCCCGACAGCGGGGCCTGCTCGACACCGTTGTAGGTGTCCGGGAATTCGACACCGCAGGCCTGGAGGATCGTGGGCACGATGTCGGTGCTGTGGTGGTACTGGTGGCGGATCTCGCCGCGCGCCTTCATGCCGGCCGGCCAGTGGATGACCAGCGGGTCGCAGACCCCGCCCTGGTAGGTGTAGCGCTTGAACATCTTGTACGGCGTGGAGAACGCGGCCGCCCAGCCCGTGGGGTAGTGGTTGTAGGTGTCCGGGCTGCCGAGCTTGTCGACCATCGTCAGATTCTGCTCGAGATCGTCGGGGTAGCCGCCGAAGATCTTGCCCTCGTTCACCGATCCGTTCGGGCTGCCCTCGCCGGAGGCGCCGTTGTCGGCGCAGTAGATGATCAGCGTGTTGTCTAGCTGGCCCGACTCCTCGAGGTAGTCGACGATCCGGCCCACCTGCGCGTCGGTGTACTCGGAGAAGCCGGCGAACACCTCGGCCATGCGGCTGAACATGGCCTTCTCCTCGTCGTCCAGCTCGGCCCACGGACGGACCTCGTCGGTGGGGGAGAACGTGCCGTCGGGCATCGGGTTCAGCGGTGTGAGGTCGGTGTCCTCCGGCAGGATGCCGCGTTCGATCATCCGACCGAGCACCCACTCGCGGTAGGCCTCGTAGCCGTCGTCGAACATGCCCTTGTACTTGGCGATGTACTCCTCGGGAGCGTGGTGTGGGGCGTGGTTCGCGCCGGGGCAGAACCACAGGTACCAGGGCTTCTCCGGCTCGGTCTGCTTGACGTCGCGGATCATCTTCAACGCCTGGTCTGCGAGGTCCTTGGAGAGGTGGTACCCCTCCTCCGGGGAGTACGGCTGCTCGATGTAGTGGTTGTCCTCGGCGAGCGAGGGGTACCAGTTGTTGGTCTCGCCGCCGATGAACCCGTAGAACCGGTCGTAGCCCTGCGCGAGCGGCCAGTTCTTCTTCGACGCGCCGGCCGTCCATTCGTCGATCGGCACGTTGTGGTTCTTGCCGACCCAGAACGTCGACCATCCGGCGTCCCGCAGCACGTTCGCCATCGTGGCGTTGGACGGCGGGATGTGCGAGTTGTAACCGGGGAAGCCGGTGGACGACTCCGAGATGGAGGCGAAGCCGTTGAGGTGGTGGTTGCGTCCCGTCAGGAACGTCGAGCGGGTCGGCGAACACAGCGCCGTGGTGTGCCACTGCGTGTACGTCAGCCCGTTCTCGGCGAGACGGTCCATCGTCGGCATGTTGATCCGGCCACCGTAGGGGGACCACGCGGCCATTCCGGTGTCGTCGTAGAGGACTACCAGCACATTGGGCGCGCCCTCGGGTGCCCTGTCCGGCAGGAATGCATCCCAATCCGACGTCGAGTCCCGGACGTCCAGGTTGATGACACCCTTGAATTTCTTGCTCCCGGTCATGAATTATCCCCTCCGACATCGAGATCCAGTCCGGGCAGCGCGTCCGCGGACGTATGGGCGGTCTCATCGTGGCCCGCGCGCTCGACTTCCGGCTTCACCCGCAGCGTGTGAGTCCGGATGATCCCGTGAGTGACAGACTCGACGGCGTCATCGGGTGCGAGGCCGACGCGTGACGTCGATGCGATGAGGGGAGAGACGAATTGGCAGACGTGCGTGCTCGATTCGTCAGCTGGATGCCGTTCGCGTCCCTCGGTGGGTACCAGTGGTCGTGGCTGCGGCCCGACGTGATCGCGGGCCTGACGGTATGGGCGGTATTGGTTCCGGAGGCCCTCGCATATGCGACCATCGCGGGGGTCACGCCGGTGGTGGGCCTCTATGCCGCGGTGCCCGCTCTCGTCTTGTATGCGGCGGCCGGGAGTTCACGGCACCTGATCGTGGGTCCGATGTCGGCGACCGCGGCGCTGTCCGCCGCCATCATCGCGCCGATCGCGGGTGCCGACGGCGGCCGGTACCTCGCGCTGTCGGCGGTTCTCGCCATCATGACCGGCGTCGTCGGGCTGATCGCCGGACTCTGCCGTCTCGGATTCGTGGCGACGTTCATCTCCGAACCGGTGCTCAAGGGGTTCATCGTCGGACTGGCGCTGACCATCATCGTGGGCCAGGTGCCCAAACTGTTCGGGATCGAGAAGTCGGACGGGGACTTCTTCGAACAGGTATGGGGTGTGATCCGGCATCTGGGCGACACACAGTGGCGCCCGTTCGTCATCGGTGGGATCAGCCTCGTCGTGGTGCTCGGGCTCAAACGGTGGCTGCCGCTGGTCCCGGGTTCGCTCGTGGCGGTCCTGTTCGGAATCGCGGCGGTGAGCGTGTTCTCGCTCGACGAACACGGGGTCGACATCGTGGGCCACATCGATTCCGGACTGCCGTCGCTCGGCTTTCCGGACGGCCCGACCTGGCGTGATTACTACGACCTGGCCGGACCCGCGGTGGGTGTGCTGCTGATCGGATTCGCGGAGGGCCTCGGCGCCGCGAAGACATACGCAGCCAAGGCGGGATACGAGGTGGATGCCAACCGCGAACTCGCCGGGCTCGGGGCCGCGAACCTGGGCTCCGGGCTGTGCTCCGGGATGGTGGTGAACGGCAGCCTCTCCAAGACCGCGGTGAACGGTGGAGCGGGAGCCAAGTCGCAGGTCAGCGGGCTGGTGGTCGCGGTCTTGACCGTCCTGACGTTGCTGTTCCTCACTGGCCTGTTCGAGAAGCTGCCGGAAGCGACCCTCGCGGCCGTGGTGATAGCCGCGGTGATCGAGCTCGTCGACATCTCAGCGCTACGCAGGCTGTACCGGGTGTGGACCGCCCGGCTCGGGAGCATCTACGGGCCCGCCGCGCGCGCCGATTTCGCGGCGGCGATCGCGGCGATGATGGGCGTACTGCTCTTCGACACCCTGCCCGGCCTCGTGATCGGCATCGGGGTGTCGATGCTGCTACTGCTCTACCGTTCCTCGCGCCCACACGTCGCCGAGCTTGCGCGGCAGGGGAACCTGTGGGTGGACATCGAACGGCATCCGGACCTCGAGACCCGCCCGGACGCGATCGTGGTGCGGGTCGAGGCGGGCTTGTACTTCGCGAACGCAGATTTCGTCAAGGACCGAATCGAAGCTCTCTGCACCGACGAGACGCGGGTCGTCGTCCTCGATGCCGAGACGTCCCCGTTCGTCGACGTCAGCGCGGCCGAGATGCTGGTTCAGCTACGGGACACTCTGGCTCGGAAGAACATCGAGCTGCGGATCGCACGCGACATCGGGCAGTTCCGGGACACCTTCCGGCAGGCGTCCGAAGGGGGCCGTCCCGTCTCCGTGTACGCATCGGTGACGCAGGCGATCTCGGATACCGACAAGGCTCGGTGACGTCGGCTTCGACGATCGAATAGGGACGGACTGCACAGGCAGGTTTTGTCGAGCGGATGCTCAGCGTGCTCCCCAGCGGCTGAATACCGGTTCCAAGGCCATGCGCACGGCCCACGGGAGAGTTTGCCCATACGAGCGGAACAGGTCGTCCCGCGAGTCGAAGGTTCCCAGGGACCGGATCACAAACCGGGATAGATCGAGGCAACCTGCCGAGGCTTCGTTGCCCCACGTGATGGTGCTGCGTGCGGCGACGTCGAAGAGCGTTTCCTCACCACGATTCGAGAAGTCCTTCGGCGATACGTCGCATCCGGACGTGAACGCGTGGGAAGCGTCGATCCACTCGCCGTCGATGCGAAAGCTGGGCCATGCCAACAGGACACGATCTGGAATGGCGTGACGCAGATACCGAAAGCGTGGGTACCAGAACTCGCCACGGAGGACGAGTCCCTCGACCTTGGTCGGGATTCCGTTCTGTCGCGCAAGTGCTACGACAACAGCGAGTCGCTGGCTGCACGATCCGCGGGACTTCGCAAGGGTTACCGATGTTGGTTGTGTGTCGTCGAGTGCGTAAACGGGACGAATGTTGTGTTGGACCCATCGGTGAGTCTGTTGCAGATACTCGACGCCTGGGCTACCGGTCTCGGTGCGGAGTACTTCGAACCGGTGGAACCCTGGATCATCCCAGTTGAGGATCGTGGTTTGCTCCACACTGCCACGAGCGACGGCCCGCCGAGTGGTTGCAGGACCTGCTTCCGCCAAGTTGTGATCAGGGAGCAGCTCATTCAGCCATGTTAGCCCTCGACCGCAGCGATCTCCTTCGTCCTCCGATGGAAGAGTGGCCAGCGCAAGCGAATCGCGGCGACGGTGAGCAGCGGACAGTCAGAACCGCACGGTGAACACGACATGCCGATCGTCGTGGGCCGCGCGCTGGAAGAACTCCGTCACTTCCTCCAGCCAACCCCAGGCGTACGCGCGCTCGTCCGCGCCGTACTCGGGGTTGCGATCATCGAGCGGCATCGCGTCGTAGCCTGCGCTGAACTCGGATTCGGTGATGCCGGCCAGATACGCGGCGACTTCGGCGACCCGGTCGGGCGTCAGGTAGGTGATCAGTTGGTCGTCGGTGTCCGTGTTGAGGTCCTCGTCCCCCAGGATCACGCCGTATGCCGGCCAGTTCTCGGGCGCGCGCTCGTACCCGGCGCTGGAGAGGGAGCACAGGATCGGGTCCCACGCCTTGGCCGTGTCGCACGAGAACTCGGAGCGCCCCGTCTCCTCGATGTCCTCGACCACCGCGCCGAGCCTGCCGTTGTCGCCCCGCGCATCGAGAAGCTCCGCCGTCACGTGGTCGGAAAGCGCGAAATGCACCCCAAGTTCCATTGTGTCACGGTAACGGTTGATCCTGGGATCCGGATACGCCGCGCGGCCGGCCCGACGGCCCGGTGCTTGCACGTAAGTGATCATCGCAACGCGTGCGAAATCGCGCTCGACCAGCTTCACCCGACGAGGGTGATCCAGTCGCCGGGAGACGACTGGTTTGCTCGTCGGTACCCGTATCCGATGGAGGAGTGATGGCGCGCAACGAGGGGGAGTCGACGGCCGTTCTCGCGCCTACGCTCGTCGGCTATCGGAAGCCCTGGCTGCGAGCGGATCTCGTCGCCGGACTGAGTGCCGGTGCGGTGGTGATACCGCAGGCCATGGCGTACGCGACGATCGCGGACATGCCGGTTCAGATCGGTCTGTACACGTGCATGGTGCCGATGATCGTGTATGCGCTGCTGGGTGGTTCGCGCACCGCGAGCGTCAGCACGACGTCGACGATCGCGACGCTCACCGCCTCGACTCTGATCGGTGCGGGCATCGCGGCCGGGTCCGAGGACGCGCAGACGTCGCTCATGACACTGACCCTCATGGTCGGCGTGATCCTGGTCGCCGCGCGGGTCCTCAAGCTCGGCGCGGTCATCGAGAACATCAGCGAGGCAACACTGTCCGGGATCAAGGCCGGTGTCGGTCTGACTGTTGCGGCCAGTCAGCTGCCCAAGCTGCTCGGCGTGCCCGGTGATCCGGACGCGACCGGGTTCCTGCGCGTGATCGGCGGTGTACTGGGTCAACTGGGCGATGCGAACGGGGCGACCGTCGCGTTGTCGGTGGCGTCGATCGCGGGCCTCGTCGCGATGAGCAGGTTCGTGCCCCGGGTGCCCGGACCGCTCATCGTTGTCGCGATCGGCATTGCGCTCATCGCGTTCACCGGACTGCATGACCGTGGGGTCGAGCTCATCGCGGAAGTGCCGCGCGGGATTCCGCTGCCCGGGATCCCGTCCCTGCACGACGTCGGTGCGTTGCTGCCCGGTGCGCTCGCGATCTCGGTGATGGCGTTCCTCGAGACCGTCGCGGTGGCGCGCGGGGTGCGGCGGCCGGAGGAGCCGCAGATCGACAGCGACCGCGAGCTTCTCGCCAACGGGGTCGCGTCGCTGGCGGGCTCGTTCTTCCACACGCTGCCGCCCGCGGGCGGCTTCTCCCAGACGGCGGTCGCGTTGCGGTCCGGCGCGCGCACCCAGCTGAGCGGGATCGTCACCGCGGTGCTCGCGGTGCTGGTCGCACTGTTCCTGGCCCCGGTGCTCAGCGACCTGCCGCAGGCGACGCTCGGCGCGATGGTGGTGGTCGCGACGCTCGGGCTCGTCGACCTCGGATCGTTCGCCCGGTACTGGCGGGTGAACCGGATCGAGTTCTGGATCGCGACCGTGACAGCGGTGATCGGGCTGACGGCCGGGCTGCTGCCGGCCGTTTTGGTCGGGGTGCTGCTGACGCTGTATCTCGTTCTGCGTGAGCTCAATCGGCCGCACGTGTCGCAGATGACACGAAGCGTCGACGGTGGATGGCGTGCGCTCGACCCGGACGCGCCACTCGTCGCGTCGGATCCCATGGTGCTGCGCATCGATTCAGGCCTGTACACGGCCAACGTTCGGGCGAACACCCGCGAGATCAGCCGTCGAGTGCGGGAGTTGCAGCCGGCGACGCTGGTGATCGACTGCTCACTGATTTCACAGGTGACGACGACGGTGATGCGTAGCTTCCTGGACCTGAACAAGGAACTGTCCGACGCCGGTACCGAGGTGTACTACGCGTCGGTGCCCCGAAAGAACCTGGCGACGGTTCGACGTACCACCTTCGGCCGCGAATTCGAGTCCGAGGGAGGGGTGTTCGCGACTGTCGAGGAAGCAGCGCGGGCGTTGAGTCGATCTTCGGGTCGGTAGCACGGTCGCAACGGTATCTACGATGTCACTGTCACCGACATGTCATGATCACAGTTGCGGAGTTCCACGGCGACAGCAGAGTGCTGCCCGATCATCGGTGAGCTGTTCCGATGGTCAGGGGCTCAACTGCGTACGTACAGTGCGCCGTAGATCGCTCACGCCGGGGTGCGGGTCGTCGATCCGCGTGCACAACTCGATTGCACACGGCTCGATGTCGCTGATCGGCACGAAAGCGATGTCGTTCCGCATGTAGTACTCGGAAATCGTTGCGGCCGTGATGGCGACGGCCGCGCCGTTGGCGACGACTTCGAGGAGTTCGTCCATCGTCCGGATCGCCGGTCCGTATCGGACCGGTTTTCCACTCGGACGCGGGTCGACCGACCACCAGTGCAGCCACTCGTCGCTCACGGCTTCACTTCGCACATGTACCTCGGTGTCGAGGTCGGCTATCGCGATGGCAGTGCTTTCTGCGAGACGGTGCCCACGTGGCAGTACCGCCACCCGCGGCTCCTCGCCGATCAGTTCCAGTGCCAGCCCCTCCTCCGGCGGCAGCGGCGGGCGTACGAATGCTGCATCCACCTTGCCGGAGGCGACCGCTGATTGCTGTTCCGACCAGTCGAGATGCACCAGTTCGAACGGTGAGTGGAGGGCATCGAGCACGGCGCGTCCCACGCGGCCCGCAGCGCCGTTGATGAACCCGATGCGTAGGTGACGAGATTCCCGGCGCTGCAGAGCGACCAGCAGGCTCACCGTCTCATCGGCAGTGTCGAGGATCTCGCGGGCACGCGGGAGGAGGATTCTCCCGGCCTCGGTCAGCTCGATGGGGTGCGCGTTGCGCTCGAGGAGTCGTACGCCGAGTTGGGTCTCGAGTCGGCGAATCTGTTGGCTCAGCGCGGGTGTCGTGATGTACAGCTTCTCGGCTGCACGGCCGAAATGTCCCTCGTCCGCCACCACGGACAATGCCTGCAGCGCCCGGAGGCTGAGGTCGCTTCCGCGCACTGTGTGGGGGCTGATCATCGCGGCCGGGGGCGTGTCCGAACGAGGCACCGCACCATCGAACCATAAGAAGTGACGCCTGTCACGCGGCCTGAACTGGAGCGTTAACTCCAACATTATCGTCCGGCACGGAATTGCACATGTACACGACGCGTACGTTCCCGCAGGGTTGGAGACACCACGGCGCATTCGTGGATTCCGACTTTCAGGAGCACCCAGTGAGCAAGTACGAGCATGAATTCGTCCACATGATGGACGGGGTCGAGAAGCAGATCGACAGCCTCGAGAACCCGCATCATCGCAAGATTCTGAAGAATTACCGGCGCCACGCCTTGCTCGAGGTCTCCGGGCGGTACCGGGAAATTCTGTCCCCGGACATGACCGTCGAAGAGCCCGTCTACCGCCTGTTCGAGAACGGGCAGTCGATCGTTCTCGACGGCATGCAGCAGGTGGAAGCCTTCTACCAGGCTCTGGCCGAGACCGACACCCTCGTCATGTGGACCGGCGATTCGAAGTTCGCGGTCTCCGATCACGGTTTCTCGGGCGAGACCCTCTTCAGCCAGTTCGTTCCTGGACGCATTCTCGGTGACGGTGTCTTCGGGGCGGTGCACGCGGGCGAGTCGAGCACGAACGCCGACTCGGATTCCGCGGCCGCGATCGATCCCGACGGCTGGTATCTCGTCCGTCGGACCCTCGCCTTCGTGTGGCCGTACGACGAGACGGGGCGTCTCGTAGGGGAGCACGTTTACGAGGACTCTGCCTCGAAGGTCGTCACTCGGGTCGATCCGAGCGAGGTCATCAGCGCCGAACGTGCCGCCGAACTCCTGGCGCCGCTGCTCGAGGACTACCTCCCGTGACCGCGCGGGTAGCGGTCGTCACCGGAGCGGCACGGGGTCTCGGAGAGGCAATTGCCCTGCGACTCGCCGCCGACTACGACGCGCTGGTCCTCGCCGACCTCACCGACCGCGCGTCGGGTGAGTGTGCGCAACAGTGGGAGGACGTCACTTCGGAGGTCTCGCGGGTCCGATGTGATGTCAGGGACGCGGGCTCGGTCCGTGAATTGTTCGACCGCGCCGAAGAATTCGGAGACCCAGTTGCCCTTGTCAATGCGGCCGGCGTCGGCATCTTCACCCCACTGCTGGAGATCGACGAGGCCATGTGGGACAACACGTTCGCGGTCAACACCCGCGGCACCTTCCTGACCTGCCAGGAGTTTCTGCGCCGGACCGAGAGTGCATCCGCCATCGTCAACATTGCCTCGATCGGGGCGCGTCTCGGTGGGGACATGCTGGCGCACTACGGTGCATCCAAGGCGGCCGTCATCGAGCTGAGTCACAGCGTCGCCCGGGTGGGAGCCTCCCGCGGAATTCGCTGCAACACAGTAATGCCCGGACTCATCCTGACGGATATGTGGCGGCAGACGATCGCCTTCCTGCGGGAGCGTGATCCGGGCCTCGCGTCGCTTTCCGACGATCAGGTGTTCCAGGGGTTCGTCGAGCAGATGGTGCCCATGGGGCGTCCCCAGGAGGCCAGGGACATCGCGGAGATGGTCGCCTTCCTGCTCGGCGATGGCGCTCGCAACGTCACGGGCCAGACGGTGTCGGTCGACGGTGGGGCAGTGATGACGTGATTCGCCGGTCCGGGGCTTGCCCGATCATGTCGAGAGACGGGCTCGATCGCGGATAGTCGGAGCCGTCGGTGAGGTCGAGACCCTCCAGTGAAGCGGGGGTCTCGACCGGGGCGCCGGTACGGCGAACCGAATGTCTCGTCACCTACTTCATGCTCCGTGGGTGAGGATTTCGCCGTGCGGTGCGGGTTGGCTCCGGACATGGGCGATCTGATCCTGCAACTACTTCCCGAACTGGCGGGCATGGCCGTCACGCCTGCGGCGATCGCCGGCTGTGTGCTGCTGCTGCAGACCAAACGGGCACTCGCCAACGCCTTCGCGTTCTTCGCCGCGTTCATGATCGCGTACACCGCGATCGGTGTCGCGGCACTGCTCGGTGGCGCCACCCACGACACCCGATCTGGCACCGCCAGTCACTGGGCGGGTCTGGCCGTCGGTCTGATCTTCGTCGCCTTCGGCGTGGCGCAACTGATCCGTCGACGAGTGCCGTCGGACACCGGGCCGGAGTGGATGCAGCAATTGGCGAACGCGAAGCCGCGAGGCGCGTTCGTCATGGGGGCCGCGCTGTCGATCGTGAACCCCAACCTCGCGATCATGATCTCCGGTATGACGATCATCGCGGCCTCCGACACCTCGGTCGGGGCCTCGGTGTTCGGGACCGTGCTGTTGCTTCTCGCGGCGGCGCTCGACTTCCTGGTGCCGATCGGGGTGTACCTGGCCTTCGGGGATCGGGCGAAGGCCATCCTCGCGAAGGTCAAGGAGTGGATGCTCGCGCACGAGCGGCCGCTCACGCTGACCGTCTTCTTCGGGTTCGGTGCGCTGTTCGTGATCCGGAACGTGATCGCGCTCGCCTGACCGTCACGCCCGGATGTGGCGCCGACGCTCCGCGAACACGATCGTCTCGTACGTGATCAGTGTCAGCAGGACCGCGGTGAGGAGCCCCAGAGTCGCGAGGGCCGGCAGGTGCCACGCGAGCGGAATCAGGGCCAGCAACGCCACCGCGGTCACCGTGCGGGGGACGCTGAACCCGCCGACGCCGAACCACTTGAAGTAGACCAGCGCCGCGAGATAGAGAGCGGCCCCGCTGTACAGCGCCACCAGTGGCCACCCCTGGAGCGGATCGGTCAGCCGGTGGTGGTTGCCGTCGGCCACGTAGTACAGGATCTTCTTGAGCCCCAGGGAGAGCAGCACGATGCCGATCACCATCGGCAGGTGGGCGTAGCTGTAGCACCGCTGCGCGATCTGGATCCGGCGTCGCCCGTGGGATTCCTCGAACGCGTGCTCCACCATCAGCGATGTCATGTCGAAGTACGCCCACCACAGCAGCGATGACACCGCCAGCCCGAGCAGCGACGCGACGATGATCGGCCACGAGATCGGCACGGCGGCGACGCCGATACCGATCGACGCGATGGACTCGCCGAGCGCGATGATCACGAACGAGCTGTGTCGCTCGGCGAAGTGGCTCACCGACCGCAGCCGCCAGCCGGTGCCGCCGACCAAGGTGCCCAGGTAGTCGCCGGCGAGGGCGAGGAACCACATGGCCGTCTGCCACGGCCCGGTCAGCTGCGATGCGATCAGCAGGAGCGTCGTGCCCGTGAGCATCGACGGCACGAACCGCTTCACCTGCCCGCGCAGCTGCGGATCCTCCCTGCTGATCATCAGGAACATCAGGATGTGCAGCAGGCGGACCACGAAGTACCCGAGCGCGAAGATGACCGGGCCGTCGAGCCCGCCGGGCAGGTTGTCGAATGCCTCCGGGATGGTGAGCGCCACGACGAACACCGCGGACATCGCCGTGAGCATCACGACCCGCACGACGCCCTCGTCGGCGCGCACCAGGTTCGCCAGCCACGCGTAGCAGACCCAACACCACCACAGCACGGCCATCACGAGCAGGCCGTGCAGCAGGTTGATGGTGCTCGGGTCGTTTCCCCACAGCTCGGTGACCCGCGTGATCGCGAAGACGAACACCAGGTCGAAGAACAGCTCGAGCGCCGAAACCGACGCCCGCTCCTCCGTGGGTCGTGTGGTCAACCGTCGGGACAGGTCCATTTCGCCGATGCTGCCATCGACGGACCTCGAGTGCCCCCGTATCCATTGGTCAGGACGGAGTGCACTCCTGGTGACGCACCTCGGTAAGCTCGACAGCTGGACTTGCATCAATCCATCTATCCGGAGGTACACACGCGTGGCTCTCGTCGTCCAGAAGTACGGGGGATCCTCGGTCTCGAGCGCCGAGCGCATCCGGCGCGTCGCTGAACGGATCGTCGAGACCAAGAAGGCGGGCAACGACGTCGTCGTGGTCGTCTCGGCGATGGGCGACACCACTGACGAGCTGCTCGATCTCGCGCAGCAGGTGTGCCCGGTGCCGCCGGCCCGCGAGATGGACATGCTGCTCACCTCGGGTGAGCGCATCTCCAACGCGCTCGTCGCGATGGCGATCCATTCGCTCGGCGCGCAGGCGCGGTCCTTCACCGGATCGCAGGCCGGCGTCATCACGACCGGAAGCCACGGCAACGCCAAGATCATCGACGTCACCCCGGGCCGCGTCCGCACCGCGCTCGACGAGGGCTCGATCGTGCTGGTCGCCGGCTTCCAGGGCGTGAGCCAGGACAGCAAGGACGTCACCACGCTCGGCCGCGGTGGCTCTGACACGACGGCCGTCGCGCTTGCCGCGGCGCTGAAGGCCGACGTCTGCGAGATCTACACCGACGTCGACGGTGTCTTCACCGCCGACCCGCGCATCGTGCCCGACGCGCAGCGCCTCGACACCGTCTCCTTCGAGGAGATGCTCGAGATGGCCGCGTGCGGCGCCAAGGTTCTGATGCTGCGCTGCGTCGAGTACGCCCGCCGCTACAACGTGCCCGTGCACGTCCGCTCGTCATACACGACCAAGCCCGGAACGATCGTGTCCGGATCGATGGAGGACATTCCCGTGGAAGAAGCCCTGATCACCGGTGTTGCCCACGACCGTGGCGAGGCCAAGGTCACCGTCGTCGGCCTGCCCGATACGCCGGGCCACGCCGCCAAGGTCTTCCGTGCCGTCGCCGAGGCCGAGATCAACATCGACATGGTGCTGCAGAACATCTCCAAGGTCGAGACCGGCAAGACCGACATCACCTTCACGCTGCCCAAGGCCGACGGCCCGCGCGCGGTGGAGAAGCTGACGGCCCTGCAGTCGGAGATCGGCTTCACACAGCTCCTGTTCGACGACCTCATCGGCAAGGTGTCGCTCGTCGGCGCCGGCATGAAGAGCCACCCGGGCGTCACCGCCAAGTTCTGCGAGGCCCTCGCCGAGGCGGACGTCAACATCGACCTGATCTCGACGTCGGAGATCCGCATCTCGGTGCTGGTCAAGGACACCGATCTGGACGACGCCGTGCGCGCGATCCACGCAGCTTTCGAACTCGGCGGCGAGGAAGCGGCCGTCGTACACGCAGGAACGGGACGGTAATTCGAGATGACCACCATCGCTGTCGTCGGTGCCACCGGCCAGGTCGGCATCGTCATGCGCACCCTGCTCGAGGAGCGCAACTTTCCGGCCGACAAGGTCCGGTTCTTCGCGTCCGCGCGCTCGGCCGGCAAGACGCTGCCGTTCCGCGGTGAGGACATCGTGGTCGAGGACGCATCCGCGACCTCCGACGAGGACCTGAAGGGCATCGACATCGCGCTGTTCTCGGCCGGTGCGACGCTGTCGCGCGCGCAGGCCCCGCGCTTCGCCGCCGCCGGTGCGATCGTCGTCGACAACTCGTCGGCGTGGCGCAAGGATCCCGAGGTTCCCCTCGTCGTCAGCGAGGTCAACCCGGAGGAGACCAAGAACCCGCCGAAGGGCATCATCGCCAACCCGAACTGCACCACGATGGCCGCGATGCCGGTCCTCAAGGTGCTGCACGACGAGGCGGGCCTGCAGCGCCTGATCGTCAGCAGCTACCAGGCGGTCTCGGGCAGCGGCATCGCCGGTGTCGAGGAGCTCGTCGGCCAGGTGCGCGCCGTCGCCGACGACGCCGAGAAGCTGGTGCACTCCGGTGCGGCCGCCGACTTCCCGGCCCCGAACAAGTACGTCGCGCCCATCGCGTTCAACGTCGTGCCGCTCGCCGGTGCGCTCGTCGACGACGGCAGCGGCGAGACCGACGAGGACCAGAAGCTTCGCAACGAGAGCCGCAAGATCCTCGGCCTGCCGGACCTGCTGGTGTCGGGCACGTGCGTGCGCGTCCCGGTCGTCACCGGCCACTCGCTCGCGATCAACGCCGAGTTCGAGCGTCCGCTGTCGGTGGAGCGCGCCAAGGAACTGCTCGCCGACGCTCCGGGCGTCGAGCTGGTGGACGTGCCGAACCCGCTCGCGGCCGCCGGCGGCGACGTGTCCCTCGTCGGCCGGATCCGTCAGGACCCGGGTGCCCCCGAGGGGCGTGGCCTGGCGCTGTTCGTGTCGGGCGACAACCTGCGCAAGGGTGCGGCGCTCAACACCATCCAGATCGCAGAGCTGCTCGTCTAGCTCCCGCTCTCACCGCGTGCGCGGTCACCGGGCCTTCGGGCCCAGGTGGCCGCGCGCGCGTCTTTTCCGGGCCATTCCGGCGGCCGGGACGGACCTTCCCACCGACGTTTTCCGCGGTCCCGATCGCCCGCAGGTGGCGGCGCGCGGGAACTATCATCCGAGGGTGCCCCCACCGACGACGTCGCTGGTCCGGGTCGAGCACCTCACCCGACGGTTCGGAGCTCGGCGAGGGATCACCGATGTCGATTTCCGGATCGACGAGGGGGAAGTATTCGGGTTCCTCGGGCCGAACGGTGCAGGCAAGACCACGACGATCCGGATTCTCCTCGGCCTGTATCGGCCGACGTCGGGATCGGTGCGGGTGTTCGGCCTCGATCCGGGACGCGAGGCCGAACGGATCCTGCAGCGGGTCGGATACCTGCCCGGCGAGTTGGCACTGCACCCCGGACTCACCGGCGCCCAACACCTCGACCGGTTCGCGCGCATCCGGGGACTGACGGACCGGCGATATCGCGACCAGCTCGTGGAGCGGTTCGGGGCGGAGCTCGACACGCCGGCCCGCGCTCTCTCGAAGGGGAATCGCCAGAAGATCGGTCTCGTCATGGCGTTCATGCACCGGCCCGATCTGCTGGTCCTGGACGAGCCGACGATCGGGCTCGACCCGCTCGTGCAGGACGAGTTCGCAGACCTGGTACGCGAAACGGTGGCGGACGGGCGGACCATCCTGTTCTCGTCGCACGACCTGGACGAGGTGCAGCGGCTCGTCGAGCGCGTCTGCATCCTGCGCGACGGTCGGGTGGTGGTGACCGCGGGCGTCGAGAGTCTGCGCCGGACGTCACCGCGCACGATCGAGCTTCGATTCGAGCAGCCCCCGCAACCGGACGTGTTCGAACGACTCGACGGGGTCCAGGTTCGATCGAGTGACGGCGGGCGGATCGAACTGTCGGTGACCGGGGAGGTCGCACCGATGCTGCGCGCGGCGGCCGACCAGGGCGCCGTCGACATCACCGCGCGGCGGGCCGACCTCGACGAATTGTTCCGCGGCTACTACCGCGGCGAGCAGGGCGCGGAGGCATCCGATGGCGACTGATCTCGTCCGACTCGACCTCCTGCTGCGCCGTCGCTCCCTGATCGGCTTCTCGCTGGGAATGGCCGCCTACACCTTCGTGATCGTCGCGCTGTACCCGGCGTTTCGGCACGAGACGGGGCTCGACAAGCTGATGTCCGAGAACTCCACCTTCGCGGCGCTGCTCGGCATCAGGGGATCGCTGACGTCGGCGTCCGGATGGCTGAACGCGAACCTGTACACCAACTTCCTGCCGCTGGTCGTCCTGCTCCTCACCGTTGGATACGGGGCGTCGTGCATCGCCGGCCAGAACGAGGACGGCACGCTCGGGCTGGTCGCGTCGTTGCCGCTGACCCGAACGCGGATCGCGCTCCAGAAGGTCGGCGCCATGTGCTTGGTCGCGGTGCCGGTGTCGGCGGTGACGGCGATCAGCGTGTTCCTCGGGCGCGGGTTCGGGCTGCGAGTCGACGCGGCCGCCCTCGTCGGCGTCACGATTGCGGTTCTCTTGCTGGGCATCGACTTCGGAGCACTGGCGATGTTGATCGGATCGCTCACCGGAAGCCGGAGCGTCGCGCTGGGGGTGGCCTCGTCAGTGACCGCGGCCGCATACCTCGTCAATTCGCTCGCACCGGTTGTCAGTTGGATCCGGCCCGCGCGGCTCGCCTCCCCGTTCTTCTACGCGGTCGGCGACGGCCAACTCGTCGAGGGCGTGTCCGTCACCGCCTTCGTCGTCCTGTCCGCCGTCGCGGTGGCCCTGTCCGCCGCCACCGTGGTGGCGTTCCGTCGGCTCGACGTCGACTGATCGGTCGCCGGACGGGAGCTCCTGTTGCTGCCGAGTCGATCAGCCTCGTACTGTCACGGACAGTCGTCGGGCGTCGGCCCGCCGCGTCCTTTGCAGGTGAGGAGACGGTGACGGTGGATGCCGGGAACAGCGCCGAGTGGGGGCCGCTTCTCGAACGACTCGCCGAGCGGAAGGAATCCGCCCGCGCGATGGGCGGCGCCGCGAAGGTCGCCCGCTACCGGGTGCCCGGGCGGCTGGACGCCCGCGGCCGCGTCGCCGGCTTGCTGGACCCCGGGACGTTCGTCGAATTGGGCCCGCTCGCAGGCGATCCGGCGATACCGGCCGACGCGTTCGTCGCCGGATCCGGGGCGGTCGACGGCCGCCCGGTGATGGTCGGGGCCGAGGACTTCACCGTCGCGGGCGGCTCGATCGGCACCGCGGCCGCGTCCAAGCGGACCCGGGTGGCCCAGCTCGCGCTGCGGAACCGGACGCCGCTCGTGGTGTTGCTCGAGGGCGCCGGGCATCGCGCGACCAACGCGCTGGAACGGAACCGACCGGCGCCCAACGATCTTCAGGCGATGGCCGACCTGTCGGGACTGGTGCCCACCGTCACGATCGTCACGGGGCCGTCGGCCGGACACGGGGCGCTGGCCGCGCCGCTATCGGATTTCGTGATCATGGTGGACGGACACGGGGCGCTGTTCACCGCCGGCCCGCCGCTCGTCGCGGCGTCCACGGGTGAGCAGGTCGACAAACAAGCACTCGGAGGACCGCAGGTCGCGATCGACACGTCCGGCGTCGCGCACAATCTCGCCGAGTCGGACGAGGCCGCGCTGGCGCTGGCCCGTCGCTATCTGTCGTACTTCCCGAGCAGCGCGTGGCAGCCCCCGCCGTGGGTGGGGCCGGACGGCGGCAACCACGACGTGGGGGAACGGCACCTACCCGAGTTGCTCGATCTGATTCCGGTGAACCAGAAGCGCCCGTACGACATGCGGGTGATGCTCGGCGCGTTGGCCGATGCCGGCACCGTCACCGAGATCCAGCCGAGCTACGGGACGTCGATCATCACCGCACTGACTCGGATAGGTGGGCATTCGGTCGCCGTCGTCGCGAACCAGCCGACGGTGATGGCGGGCGCCGTGACGGTGGCGGCCGCCGACAAGGCCGCGGCCTTCCTCCAGTTGGCGGGCGCCTTCCATCTGCCGGTGCTGTTCCTCGCGGACAACCCGGGTGTGATGGCGGGCAGTGGATCCGAGAAGGCGGGCATCCTCAAGGCCAGCGCGCGGATGTTCGCGGCGCAGCACCGGCTGCGGACCCCCAAGTTCCATGTGACGGTGCGCAAGGCGTTCGGGTTCGGCAGTTCGGTGATGGGCATGAACCCCTACGACAACCAGACGATGACGCTCGCGTTCCCCGCCGTCACCCTCGGTGGCATCCCCGCGGACGTCGGAGGGCGCACCGCGAAGGAGGACGACGAGACCCGGCGCGCGCTGGTCGAGAACGAGGCGTCCGGCCCGTGGGCGCTGGCGCAGACGCTGTTCTACGACGACATCATCGACCCGCGGGAGCTGCGGAACATCCTGATCCACGGGCTGAACACGAGTGTGCGGGACGATGCCGTCGAGCCCGTTGCGCACCACGGTTATCTGCGTTGAGGTGGGCAGCTCAGGATCCGACCGGGCGCGTGATGCGCGCAGTGCCCGCCACCCCGGACAGCAGCGTCACGATCGCGATCCCGACGACGAGGTAGATGAGCGAACTGCCGATCTTCGAGTCGGTCGACGCGTAGACGGTGTACGGCCACAACGCCACGGCGACGGTCGCGAGTATGCCGATCCAACCGAAGAACGACGTCGCGCGGGGCGTCGAGACCATGAGTAGGTGCAGCAGTGCCGTGGCGAGCAGTGCGGCGACGATCGCGTATCCGGCGATCGTCGTCACCTGGGATTCCCCGAAGGTCGTGTCGGGAGTGATGACCGCGATGTCGAGCAAGCCTCGGACGACCAGCAGACCCACCACCGCGGCGAGGGCCGCGACGAGAGCGGTGGCCACGCCGCCGGACCACAGTCGTTTCGCGTCGACCGCGGCTGCGGCCTGCGGGCCGGGGGGATACGCGCTCATCGAGTGCTCCTTCCGGGTGCCGAACGGGAACCTGTCCTGTCGACACGGTAGGGCGTCGTCGAGCGCGGGCCGTCACCCTCCGCGGGTGAACGCGAACTCCTCGCGCAGTCGCGTCAGCGCGCGGTGCTGGGCGACGCGGACCGCGCCCGGGGTCGTGCGCAGCTCGTCCGCGGTCTCGGCCGCCGTCTTCTCTTCGATGATGCGCAGGCGGAGGATGTGACGCTGCTGCGGTGTCAGGATGGCGAGCATCGACTCGACGCGGCGCAGGTCGTCCGACCGGACCGCGTGGTCTTCCGGGGTGTCGGTGTCCGCGCCGATCTCGGGGAGGTCACCGACCGGACAGCACCGGTCGCGTTGCGCCGCACGCAGCGCGTCGGTGACCTTGTGGCTGGCGATGCCGAACACGAACGCCGTGAAACGGCCCCGGTGCTCGTACCGCGGAAGTGCGTTGACCACGGCGATACACACCTCCTGGGTCACGTCTTCGACGGAGACCCGCCGTGCCCCGTGCAGTCGTGACCGGCAGAAGCCCAGCACCATCGGGCGGACGCGGGCCATGAGGTCGGCCAGCGCGCCGTCGGTCCCGACGGCCGCCGCGACCGCCATGCTGTCGACGTCGGTGCCCGTGGGCGACAGGGCGTAGCAGGTACTCACGATGCCCAGGTAACTCGCGTTTCCTGGACCTTTCCTTCAGCGAACCATGGAGGTTTCTGTGAGTGGCTCCACCGGTCCGCGCAGGTACCGGCCGACGGGCCCCTCGTCCAGCGCGAGCGCCTTGGTGATCACGGTGGCGCTGACGATGATGACGCACGCGACGAACATCCACCCGATCGCGGTGAACACCAGGCCGAGCTCGCCGAACTTGGTCTCGGCGGCGGCCGCCGTCCGCGGCAGGACGATGTCGCCGGCAACGCCGAGCGCGGACAGGCCGACGGCGGTGATCACGCCGGTGGTCCACAGCACGCGGGGCGACAGGCGTCGTTCGGTGAGTAGGTACGGCACCAGGGACCACAGGCCCGTCCACACCGCGAACTGCGCGACGAGGGCGAGGCACCCGCCCAGGTACGGAACGTCGCGCAGGATCTCGGTGAACCCGACCAGTGCGGCGGACGATGCCACCGACAGCAGGACCGCGACCCACCGCCACCAACTGGACATCTTCAGCGTCGGCACGTGCCACACCCGGCCGTACATCCGGCCCAGCGCCCGGGCGAAGGACGTGCCACTGAGCACCACCATGAGCAGGCCGATGATGCCGAACGCGGCGAACGTCGGTTCGGTGGGTTCGAAACTTCCCGGTGGCACGTCGACGGAATCGAGGTTGATGCCGAACTGGGAGAAGAATCCCGCCGTGAATGTGTCGCGGCTGCCGACGGTCGACGCCACGATCACGACGGGCAGCACCGACGTGAACGACTGCGCCGCCAACGTCATCGACCGGTCCGCCCAGTCGATATCGACGATCCCCGACAGCATGCGCTGCACGGTCCGGCCGGGCGCGGTGCCGCGCAGCCAGCCTTGCGCGGTCTCCGACCGAGCGGCGAGCGCCTCGCGTGCCAACGCGACGTTGAACTTGGACGACCGCACGGCACCCCTCCGGTTCGGCGGGGCCCGACGCGTCGGGCCCCGATGGACTGCAGACAGCGTAGGCGAACCGGACGATCGTGCCGGACAGGAGAATCGGGTGATCCCGCCGAGTCCGGCACAAGCACAGTACGGTGACGTTGCGTGCTGTCGAGACCGCCGGAGGCGCCCTTGAAGGACGTGGAGCACCCCGACGCCCGTGCGATGGCGCGCGAGGCGGTCCTGGCGGTGCTCGTGGGCGTGGCTGCCGCCGCGATCCCGATCGCGGTGTTCGAGGCCGTCCGCTTCGTCGCCGAGGTTCTGTACGTGCGTGTCCCGCACGCCTTCGGGTTCGGCGGCGATGACCGGTGGTGGATCCTGGCCGTCCTGACGACGGCCGGCGTCGTCGTCGGATCGATCGTGTGGCTGGCGCCCGGGCACGGTGGCCGCGACTCGGCGACGGCCGGCCTGATCGGGCCCCCGATCCCGTTGTCGGCGTTGCCGAGTCTGCTGGCGGCGATGGTGCTCGCGCTGGGTGCGGGAGTGAGCCTCAGCCCCGAGAACGTGCTGATCTCCGTCAATGCCGCGCTCGCGGTGTGGATCGTCGCCCGGCTGCGGCCCGCGTTCGCCTCGGAGCGCGTAATCGTGCTCGCGACGGCGGCGACGATCGGTGTCCAGTTCGGGACCCCGATCGCCGCGCCGCTCGCGTACCTCGAACTGACGGGGCGGCGGGTGCGGGGCAACCTGTGGGACGTCGTCTTCACGCCGCTGGTGGCGGCCGGCGCCGGCGCCGTCACGATGGCGGTCCTCCGCCGGCCGGTGCTGACGATCGACGTGCCCGGATCATGGTCGACGACGCTGCCCGACGTGCTCGGCGGCGCCGCATCGCCGCGGCCACCGCGGTGGTCGTGCTCGGCGCGGTGTACGGGTACCGGGCCCTGCACGGGCTGTTCCACCGCGTCCGCAACCCGGTGCTGATGACCGGTCTGGGTGGCGTCGTGCTGGGCGTCCTCGGCGCGCTCGGTGGTCCGCAGGCCATGTTCAAGGACGTCGTGACGATGCGGTCGCTGGTGTCGACGGCGCCGGAGACGTCGGTTCCGCATCTCGCGGTGGTGGGGTTGTGCAGCCTCGCCGCCTTCGCCGTCGCGGCCGCGAGCGGCTTCCGGGGCGGGCGTGTCATCGCGTCGGCCGTGCTCGGCGTGAACGCCGGCCTGATCGCGCACGCCCTCGTCCCGTCGGTGCCGGTGACACTCGCGGTCGCGTGCGCCGTCCTCGGCGCGGTGGTGGCGGCGGTGCGCAGCTGCTGGCTCGGGATCTTCATCCCGGCCGCGATGGTCGGCTCGGTGACGGTGCTGCCGGTGCTGTGCGTCGCGGTGCTGCCGGTATGGCTTCTGGTCGTGCGCCGCCCGGGCATGACAATTCGTCCGGCTCGCCCGGAACCGCCCGGAGTGTCCGGGTAGATCCGGCGAAAGCGTCAGGGCGGCAGCCTGTTCCGGCGTAGCGTCGGGCGGACGTGCTCCGGTAGGGCGACCACGGGGAGTGTGACGTGTCATGAGCGGACGGATGTCGAGGCGCGCGTTCAACTGCGGGCTCGCGTGGACCGCGGGGGCGCTCGGTGTCGGGGCGGCCGGGATCGCCTCGGTGCGGGCGCAGGATCTCGGCGGCTTCGGCAACATCGATCCGGCGCGCCCGCTGCTGTTCGAGTCGCCGAAGCTCGAGCCGTTCGTCGACGAACTGCCACGGCTGCCGGTGCTCACCGGCCCACAACTCGAACTGCGGGCCGCGAGCACCACCCACCGCTTCCACCGCGACCTGGATCCGTCGCCGGCCCTCGCGTACGGCGGCATGGACTACCTCGGACCCACGGTCGAAGCGCACAGCGGCGATCCGCTGATCGTCGCCTACCGCAACGAGATCGGTGTCCACCCGCTGGCCGCGGACTTCGACACCACACTGCACGGTGTCACCGAGCAGGACCGGACGTCGGTGCCGACGTCGATGCACCTGCACGGCGCGGAGACGCCGCCCGAGCACGACGGACACCCTGCGTTCCTGCAGCGACCGGGTCAGGGGCACGTCCATCGGTATCCGAACAGCCACGAGGGCACCCAGCTGTGGTACCACGACCACGCGATGGGTATCACCCGTCTCAACGTCTACGCCGGGCTCGCAGGCATGTTCCTGCTGCGCGACCAGTTCGACACGGGCACAGGTGGCAATGCGTGGGGCCTGCCCTCGGGGGAGTTCGAGATACCGCTTCTCCTGCAGGAGAAGATCTTCACCCCCGACGGGCGGCAGAGCATCCGCGCAACCCCGATGGTGCCGCAAGGCCGGTGGGACGGCGGCACCCCCGGTGACGTCGGAGTGGTGAACGGCAAGATCTGGCCCGAACTCGAGGTGGCGCGGGGGATGTACCGGCTGCGGCTCGTCAACGCCGCGTCGTTCAGTGTGTGGAATCTGTTCTTCGGCAACCGGATGCGGTTCTGGATCCTCGGCATGGAGGGCGGCATGCTGCCGGCGCCGGTGCCGTCGGCCCGGGTGCGGCTTTCACCAGGGGAGCGGGTCGACCTGCTGGTCGACTTCGCCGCGCTGGAGCCCGGTTCGACGGTGGAACTGTGCAACGACGAGCCGCCGCCACTCACCGCGTCCCAGCGCGGGGCTCGGGCGATGCCGCTGTTCTGCCGCTTCAAGGTTGCGGACGGCCGGGGCTTCACGGGTGCAGTGCCGGAGACACTGCGCGGTGGCCCGCGACAGCCCGCGGGCCTCGAGCCCATCCCGCCGCCGCAGGTGCAGCGGACCGTCACCGTTATGCAGCTGATCGATCCGTCGACCGGCGGAACGGTGATGTCGCTCAACAATCTTCTCTTCGGCGACCCCGACATCGAGATGCCGCGGCAGGGCGCGGTCGAACTGTGGAACATCGTCAACGTCGCGCCCGAGCCGCATCCGATTCACCTGCACCTGGTCAACTTTCGGGTCCTCGGCCGCCAGAGCATCGACGTGTCGCGCTACACGCAGCGGTACCCGCAGCCGTCGATCGGAACCAAGTGGGCGCCACCCGCCGACGAGTTCGCTACCTCGCCGCTGGTGCCGCCCGAGCCGTGGGAGACCGGACTCAAGGACACCGTGGTGGCCGATCCGGAGTCGATCACCCGCATCGTCGTCGCCTTCCCGACGGCGGAACGGCTCGGGTTCGACCCCGACGCGACATTCGGCGGCCAGAGTGCGGCACCGGCCCCGCCGCCGGCAGACCACGCCGGGCACGCGATGAGCGCGCCGGACCCGTCCGGTCCGCTGCAGGGCTACGTGTGGCACTGCCACATGCTCGACCACGAGGACCACGACATGATGCTCGGTTTCCGCACCGTCGCGCAGTGACCGAACGACCACGGACGTCGTCGGGGCGATGGCCACCGATCGGGCGGCGCGGTTGAAATCCTGACCGCCGGGGTAACCGAAGAGGCCAGATCACGAACCGACCGGACAGAAGGGACCCTGGATGAGCCCGACGCATGCCACACCTTCGCGGCGCGCGAGGTAGACCGCCGTGCCGACCGATGAAGGACGCAAGCTGGGCGTCGAAGAGGAGTTCCATCTCATCGACGCGACGACCCGGCGACTTGTCACACGCGCACCGGAACTGCTCGAGCGACTGCCCGGGGACGTTTACGTCGAGGAATTGCAGCGCTGCGTCGTGGAGGTCAACAGCGGGGTGTTCTCGGACCTCGCCGATCTCCGCGCCGACCTGACCCACCTGCGGCGAGTCCTCGTCGACACCGCCGCCGAACTCGGCGTAGGAGTAGTGGCCGCGGGGGCGGTGCCCCTCTCGGTGCCCGCCGAGATGGCGGTGACCGAGACCCCACGGTATCGGCGCATGCTCGCTGACTATCAGCTCCTCGCCCGCGAGCAGCTGATCTGCGGTACGCAGGTCCACGTGGACGTGGCGGACCGCGACGAGGCCGTGCAGATTGCCAACCGAGCCGCCCCGTACCTGCCGATCTTCCTCGCCCTCAGCGCGAGTTCACCGTTCTGGGCCGACGGCACCGACACCGGATACGCGAGTATGCGATCCCTGGTGTGGACCCGCTGGCCCACCACCGGCCCCGCGGCGCCCGTGAATTCTGCCGCGGAATACGACCAGCTGATCGACGACCTGGTCGGGACCGGTGTGATCAACGGCCCCGGGATGGTCTACTTCGACCTGCGGCCGTCCGATCGGTATCCGACGCTCGAGCTGCGGGTGTGCGACAGTTGCCCGTCGGTGGACACGATCGCGCTCGTCGCAGGGTTGTTCCGCGCCCTCGTCGACCGCGAGGCCGTCGCTCTTCACGAGGGAAGTCCGGCGCTGCAGGTCTCGCCCACGCTCGTTCGCGCGGCTATGTGGCGGGCAGCGCGTTCGGGTCTCGAGGGCGACCTGGTCGACGTGGAGACCGCGGCGCCGCGCCCTGCACCGCAGGTGGTCGACGGTCTTATCCGGTCGCTGCGACCCCACCTCGAGTCCGCCGGCGACTGGGACGTGGTCTCCGAGCTGGCAGACGTCACCCTGCGGGTTGGTAGCTCGTCGGCACGGCAGCGCCGGGTCCTGAGTCGGCGCGGGCGCCTGACCGACGTCGTGGACCTGCTGGCGGCGGAGACCGCCGGCCGCCTGGATCCCGAGGACTGTATCGACGACGCGGCGCCGGCCGGAAGCGCGATCACGAACTCGTTGCGGGGCGGCGGCGGTAAGGACACCTGGACCGTGACCGGGCCGCACGACGCGGCCACCACGGGCGACCGGCGCTGACAGCCCAGGAGGAGTTATCGAACATGTGTGGCATATGCGGTGAAGTTCGTTTCGACGGCGCGACGCCCGACGTGGCCGCGGTGGCCCGGATGACCGACGCGATGGTGACACGCGGGCCGGATTCGGCCGGCGCGTACGCCCAGCAGTCGGTGGCGTTCGGTCATCGCCGGTTGTGCATCATCGACCTGTCGGCGCGGGGCGGCCAGCCGATGGTCGACAGCGAACTGCGGTTGTCGCTGGTGTTCAACGGCTGCATCTACAACTACAAGGAGTTGCGCGCGGAGCTGCAGCGGGCGGGATACCGGTTCTTCTCGACGGCGGACAGCGAGGTCGTGCTCAAGAGCTTCCATCGCTGGGGCGCGGACTGTGTCCACCGGTTCAAGGGCATGTTCGCGTTCGCGATACACGAGATCGATTCGGGTGTAGTGACTTTCGCTCGCGATCGGCTGGGGATCAAACCCCTGTACTTCGCCGAGCAGCCGGGGCGGCTGCGGTTCGCCTCGACGGTGCAGGCGCTGCTGCGCGGCGGTGGCATCGACACCACGATCGATCGCGTGGCCCTGCACCACTATCTGAGCTTCGCCGCGGCCGTACCGGCGCCGCACACCATGTTCGAGGGCGTCCGCAAGCTGCCACCGGCGACGATCCGGGTGGTGCAGCCGGACGGAACGGCCACCGAAAGACAATACTGGGAACCGCGATTCGAGCCGTCGCCCGAACGGGCGTCGTGGACGCCGGCGCAATGGCAGCGCGCGCTGATGGACTCGCTGCGCACGGCGGTGTCACGACGGATGGTTGCCGACGTTCCCGTGGGGGTGCTGCTCTCGGGTGGCATCGATTCCAGCCTGCTCGTGGCCCTGCTGGCCGAACAGGGGCAGCGGGACCTGGCCACGTTCAGTATCGGATTCGACTCGGCCGGAGGCGAATCCGGAAACGAGTACTTCTACTCCGACCTGGTGGCGCGGACGTTCGGCACCGATCACCGGCAGATCCACATCGATCCGTCGCGACTGCCGGCGGCGGTGCCGAGGACGGTCGAGGCGATGAGCGAGCCGATGCTCAGTCACGACTGCGTGGCGTTCTTTCTGCTGTCGGAAGAGGTCAGCAGGTCCGTCAAGGTGGTGCAGTCCGGCCAGGGCGCCGACGAGATCCTCGGCGGCTACCACTGGTATCCCCCTCTGGTCGGGGTGGCGCGGGAACAGTCCGCCGAGGCCTACGCCAAGGTGTACCTAGACCGCACGCACGACGACATCGCCGCCCTGCTCGACCCCGACTACTGCCTCGATCACGACGTCAGCTGGGAATTCATCGTGCGGAACCACAGCGCGCCGGGTGCCGACACCTCCGTCGACGCCGCGCTGAGGCTCGACACGACGGTGATGCTCGTGGAGGATCCGGTCAAGCGGGTGGACACGATGACCATGGCGTGGGGGCTCGAGGCCCGGGTGCCGTTCCTCGACCACGAGTTCGTGGAGCTGGCGGCCAGCTGCCCGTCGGAGCTCAAACTGGCGGGCGACGGCAAGGGCGTGCTGAAGGAGGCCAGTCGTGGCCTGCTCCCGAACGCGGTGATCGACCGGACCAAGGGGTACTTCCCGGTGCCCGGCATACGGCACCTCGAGGGCGACGTCCTCGACCTCGTCAGGGACTCGCTGCGCAGCCGCAGCGCCCGCGAGCGACGGATGTACCGGCCGGAGGCACTCGACGCGCTGTTCTCCGCGCCCAACGACATCCGCACCGCCCGCGGCGTGAACACCCTGTGGCAGGTGGGCCTGCTGGAGATGTGGCTGCAGGCGATGGAGCGGTTGTGACTGCCGAGGGGCCGATGGAACAGGAAGGCCGACAACACATCCGCTTCACATCCGGTGCGTCGGTGTCGCCGGACGCGACCGGATTCGCGCACATCGTAGACGACGGGGGTTACCCCTGGGCGGTACAGCGGTTCCTGTCGGGCCGGCACGGCAGCACGGACCGTCGTGTGGAGCTACCCGTGCCCGGTCCGGTCACGCGGATCGTGCATTCGGCGGACAGTCGGTGGCTCGCGTGCCAGGTCGCTCCCCACGGCGGTAACCGCACCCAGGTGTGGGTCGTGCGAACCGACCCACTGGACCGTTCGGCCCGCCTCGTCGGGTCGCGGCACGCGGTCTCGACCGAGCTGATCGGATGGGACGGGAACCGGGTGGCGCTCACCGCAACCGACGAGGACGGAGTGGCGGAGGCGCGGTTGGTCGATCCACGCACGCAGGACACCGTCGTGCTGGACCGTCGTGTCGGCAGCTTCCTCGTCGACGCGTGGGCCGGATCGGCGCTGCTGCGGGTGGGCCCCCGCGGGCACCGCGAACTGCTGCTGCACCGCGACGACGGCAGCCGGATTCCGCTGCTGCCGTCCGACTTCGGGTCGACCACCGACGCGGGAGTCATCCTCGACGACCATCGCATCCTCGGCGTGCTCGGCCAGCACCGGTCGCCGTGGGCGTCGAGCGAGGGCGAGCCGGACAAGTACGTCCGCGCGCTCGTGCGTAGCGACAACGGTGCGGAGTTCCCGCGGCTGCTGGGAGTTGCCGCCTCCGAGCGAGGCGTCTCCTACCGGGTTCTGGCCGAGCGGGACAACTGCGGACTCGACGAGTTCATCGTCAGCGACGATCACAGCACCGTTGCCCTGCTGTGGAATTACAAGGGGCTCAGCGAATTGCAGATCCTGCATCTCGCAGACGGCACGCTCGATTCGCCGATCCGGCTGCCGGGACTGGTCGCGTCGGAGCTGAGTATCAGTGCCGACGGTTCGTTGCTGGCGGTCACCGTGCAGGGCCCCGGGATGCCGCCGTCGGTGGAGATCGTCGACCCGCGGACGGGGGAGTGGGGTCCGGTGGAACCGGCGCGGACCCGGATCGCCCGCGCCGACGCCCCGATGCTCGCCGAGCTCACCGCGCGCGACGGGTTACCTCTGACCGGGTGGCTGTACCGTGCGGCCGGGGACGGTCCCGGTCCGGTGATGCTCTGGTTCCACGGCGGACCGGAGCTTCAGGAACGCCCGGGGTACAGCGACTACTTTCCCGCCCTCGTCGAGGCCGGCATCACGGTCTTCGCGCCGAATGTGCGCGGCTCGGGCGGATTCGGCCGCACCTTTCTGCACGCCGACGAGCGGTACGGCCGATTCGCCGGCATCGACGACGTGGCGGACTGCGTGCGCTACGTCGTCGACAACGGACTCGCCGACTCCGGACGGATCGCGTGCGCCGGGCACTCGTACGGCGGGTACCTCACGTTGGCTGCACTCACGTTCCATCCCGACCTGTTCGCCACCGGCATCGCCATCTGCGGTATGAGCAACCTCGAGACCTTCTACGCCAACACCGAGCCGTGGATCGCGGCCGCCGCCTATCCCAAGTACGGGCATCCGGAGCACGACCGGGAACTGCTGTCCGAACTGTCTCCGATCCATCGCGTCGACGCCCTCGAAGCATCCGTCCTCGTGGTGCACGGCGCCAACGACACCAACGTGCCGGTCAGCGAGTCCGAACAGGTGGTGGCGTCCGTACAGGCCCGAGGCGGCGTCGCCGAACTCCTGTTGTTCGACGACGAGGGTCACGACATCGTCAAGCGGGAGAACCGGCACACCCTCGCGAAGACCATGGTGAACTGGCTGACCAGCCGGCTGGCCCCGGCCCCGGTGTCGGCGATCTGACGGGGGTGTCCGGAAGGATGATTGTCGACCACGACAGGCTCGTCGCTTGGCGACGGGATCTGCACGCCCACCCCGAACTGTCCTTCGCGGAGTTCCGGACGACCGCGCTCGTGCGCGATCACCTGCACGCGCTGGGACTCGACCCGGTGGTCCTGCCCGAGGGGACCGGACTGTGGTGCGACGTCGGCCCGGACACCCCGGCGTGCGTCGCGTTGCGGGCCGACCTCGACGCGCTCCCGCTGACGGAGACCACCGGGCTGCCGTACGCCTCGCGGGTCGAGGGGGTGTGCCATGCGTGCGGACACGACGCGCACACCGCGATGCTTCTCGAGGCCGCGACCGTGCTCGCGGCCGATCCGCCCGCACGGCGGGTGCGGTTGATCTTCCAGCCGGGTGAGGAGACCACCCCGGGAGGCTCCCTCGGGGTCGTCGCCGCCGGCGCGCTCGAGGGCGTCTCGCGGATCTTCGCCCTGCACTGCGCGCCGCAACTCGAGGTCGGCAAACTTGCCACGCGGGCCGGCCCGATCACCTCGTCCGGTGCCATGCTCACGGTGCGGCTGTCGTCCCCGGGCGGCCATTCGGCGCGTCCGCACCTGACGGGCGATCTGATCCACGCCGCGGCCGTGCTGATCACCGGGCTGGCGTCGGTGCTCGATCGCCGGCTCGATGCACGCACCGCCACCGTGCTGACCTGGGGCCGGATCCAGGCCGGCCGGGTCGGCAACGCCATACCGGAATCGGGGGAACTGGTGGGCACCCTGCGCAGCGCGTCGCACCGGACATGGGCCACGGTGGAGCCGCTGGTGCGGCGCGCCGTCGCAGACCTGCTCGCGCCCTACGGCGTCGAACACCAACTGGACTATGTGCAGGGCGTGCCGCCGGTGGTCAACGACCCCGAGGCAACCGGCGAGATGATCTCCGCGATCCAGTCCGTGGTGGGTCTCGAGAACCTGGCCGAGGCGGGACAGTCGAGCGGCGGTGAGGACTTCGCCTGGTACCTCGAGCACGTCCCGGGTGCCATGGCGCGCCTGGGAGTCTGGGACGGGCGCAGTCCGCGACACGACCTGCACACCCCGGACTTCAACCTGGACGAGCGAGCCCTCGTCCACGGGGTGCGCACCCTGCTCGCCCTCGCCTACGGTGGGTAGTCCGACACTTGATCCGTTCGGTCCGGAAACCACCGATTCCAGCGATTCGGCATGCCATGCTGGGTCGCGTCAACGCAGCGCGAGCAGGGGGTCGACTTTGGGGTTCTACACGGATCGGATCGTTCCGCACCTGGTGGACGTCTCGTGTGGGAACTCGCTGACCGAAGCGTCGAGGAAGCGGGTATGCGCGGGCCTTCACGGTCGCGTGATCGAGATCGGGTTCGGTTCGGGCCTCAACGTCCCCTTCTACCCGGAGGCCGTCGATTCCGTCAGCGCCGTCGAACCGGCCGACGAAGCGTGGAAGTTGGCGCGTGAACGTCTCGCTCACGCCGGAGTCCCCGTCGAGCGATCGGGGCTCGACGGTCAGTCACTTCCGTTCTCCGACAACATCTTCGACACCGCCCTGTCCACGTGGACGATGTGCACCATCCCCGACGTCCATGCCGCGTTGAACGAGGTGCGGCGAGTCCTGAAACCCGGCGGAACCCTCCACTTCGTCGAGCACGGACTCGCGCCACACGAGAAGGTTCAGCGCTGGCAGCGCCGGTTCGAGCCGATCCAGAAAGTCGTCGCCGGCGGTTGCCACATCACGCGCGAGATTCCCGACCTCATCCGAGCCGCAGGCTTCGAGATCCGTGACCTGGACACGTTCTACGAGAAGGGTGCGCCGAAGATCATGGGCGCCCTCTCACTCGGGGTCGCAGAGCCCATTGCTGGTTGAGCGTCGATACCGTCCGGGACCGATGATGGTCGCGCCGCACCGGGAGGTGCGCCGGCCGATCACGTGATGGTCAGAGTGTCGGCGGATGCTGTGACCGTTCGAGGCTGAAGTGGCTGCCGCGCCGGACCTCGGACGACGGAGCCGTCCGCTGCGGAGAAACGGCTGTTGTGGCACGGGCACTCGACAGCACCGTTCCGAACTCCCACCACCAGGCAACCCTGGTGCGTGCAGACCGCGGAGAAGGCCTTGAAAACGCCGCTCTCGGGTTGCGTGACGACGACTTTGCTCGCAGTCAGGACAATCCCGCCCCCGAGGGGGACGTCGGAGGCGGGTACCTCGATCGGATCACTGATGGTCGTGCTCGCGTCGCCCCCACTCGTTCCTGAACTGCAGGCAGTAGCGGCGAGGCCGCAGGCCGCGCAAGCGGTGATCAGGAAGGCGCGCCTCGGAACCTCTGTCCGGGTATCACTCACGGACTTCATCCTCACTTCGACACTCGGCCGCCGACGAGCTGTGTAACGATCATCCAGCGCCCCCCAACGTCGCCGGACACTACCAGCGCGGCGGATCATTCCGAATCCCTGGATGCGAGAAAGAGTCAGAGCGCACAGCTGCGCCGTTCATCCGATACGGGTGATGTGACGCCGGGTATTGCCGGGAATCCTGACCCGAGGACGATTTTCACGCCACATGCGGGCCTCGGGAACGGTCACGCAGTGCCGAACGGACGAGGAGACTGGTGATGCCGGATTCGAAGCCGAACATCGTGGTGATCTGGGGAGACGACATCGGGATCACCAACCTCAGCTGCTACAGCGACGGGATCATGGGATACCGGACGCCGAACATCGACCGCCTCGCCGACGAGGGCATGAAGTTCACCGACTCCTACGGGGAACAGAGCTGCACCGCGGGCCGCGCGTCGTTCATCACGGGTCAGAGCGTGTACCGGACGGGGATGAGCAAGGTCGGGATGCCCGGTGCCGACATCGGCCTGTCCGCGGAGGACCCGACCATCGCGGAGCTGATCAAGCCGCTCGGGTACGCGACCGGACAGTTCGGCAAGAACCATCTCGGTGACCTGAACAAGTACCTGCCGACCGTGCACGGGTTCGACGAGTTCTTCGGCAACCTCTACCACCTCAACGCCGAGGAAGAGCCGGAACTCCCGGACTATCCCGACGCGAAGCTGTACCCCCGCCTGTACAACCTCCAGAGGCCCCGCGGGGTCATTCGCTCCTGGGCCACCGAAGAGGACGATCCCACCGAGGACCCGAAGTTCGGCCGCGTGGGACGGCAGAAGATCGAGGACACCGGTCCGCTGACCAAGAAGCGGATGGAGACCATCGACGACGAGATCGCCGATGCGGCTGTCGACTTCGTCCGCCGCCAGCACGCAGCGGACACACCGTTCTTCATGTGGGTGAATTTCACCCACATGCACCTGCGCACGCACACCAAGCCGGAAAGCCTGGGGCAGTCGGGCATCTGGCAGTCGCCGTACCACGACACGATGATCGACCACGACAAGAACGTCGGCCAGGTCCTCGACGTCCTCGACGAACTGGGCCTCGCCGAGGACACGATCGTCATCTACAGCACCGACAACGGCCCGCACGCCAACACGTGGCCGGACGGCGCGACCACACCCTTCCGCAGTGAGAAGGACACCAACTGGGAAGGCGCATTCCGGGTTCCGCAGGTGATCCGGTGGCCCGGCAGGATCCCCGCGGGGGCAATCTCCAACGACATCGTCCAACATCACGACTGGCTGCCCACGTTCCTCGCGGCGGCCGGTGACACGGACGTCGTCGACAAGCTGAAGCAAGGACATGCCGTCGGGGACAAGACGTTCAAGGTCCACATCGACGGCTACAACCTGCTGCCGTACCTCACCGGGGAGGTGGACAGGAGTCCGCGCCGCGGCATGGTCTATTTCTCCGACGACTGCGATGTGCTGGGCGTGCGGTTCGAGAACTGGAAGATCGTCTTCATGGAGCAGCGGGCGACGGGCACGCTGGGGATCTGGGCGGAGCCGTTCACGGAACTGCGGGTCCCGAAGCTGTTCAACCTTCGCACCGACCCGTACGAGCGGGCCGATTCGACGTCGAACACGTACTGGGACTGGTTCCTCGACCACGACTACATCGTCTTCTACGGCACGGCGATCGGTACCGCCTTCCTCGACACGTTCAAGGAGTTCCCGCCGCGGCAGGAGCCGGCCACCTTCACGATCGACCATGCAGTGAAGAAGCTGCACGCCTTCCTCGCTCGGGACTGATCGCCGTGTCCGACACACTGGAGTCGTGGGTGGACGGGGAAACCAGATCCGCCATAGTCGATTTCGTCGACAGAGTGACCGGGGAGGGTGGACCCGACTACGTCGAACCCGCGGCGCGAGTCGCGGTGTTCGACAACGACGGCACGCTGTGGTGCGAGCAGCCGATGCCCATCCAGCTGGATTTCACGATCCGACGGCTGGGCGACATGGCGAGGCGCGATCCGTCGCTGAGGTCGCAGCAGCCGTGGAAGGCGGCGTACGAGAACGACACGCACTGGCTCGGCGCCGCCATGGTGAAGCACTATCACGGCGACGACGGGGATCTGAAGCTGTTGATGGGGGCGATCACTCGGGCCTTCGGCGAGGTGACCGTCGAGGAGTACGACGCCCGTGTGACCGGCTTCTTCGGCGCTGCGGATCATCCGACACTGGCCCGACCGTACCGGGGCTGCGGGTACACGCCGATGGTCGAGTTGCTGCGCTATCTGGAGGCGAACGGGTTCACCACCTACATCGCCTCGGGCGGCGATCGGGACTTCATGCGCCCGATCGCCGGGGAACTGTACGGGGTGCCGCCGGAACGCATCATCGGCAGCGCCCTCGGTCTCTCCTACCGGGAGGGTGAGGGCACGACCGACCTGCTCTACAAGGCCGCGATGGACTTCTTCGACGACGGCCCGGAGAAGCCGGTGCGGATCTGGAGCCGGATCGGTCGGCGCCCGATCCTGTCGGTCGGCAACTCCAACGGCGACCTTCCGATGCTCGCGTTCTCCGAACTGGCCGGCGCGCCGGCACTGCGGTTGTTGATCCACCACGACGACGGCGACCGGGAGTTCGACTACGTCGCCGGGGCGGAGGACGCGCTCGATCACGCGCGTCGCAACGACTGGACGGTGGTGAGCATGAAGAATGACTGGCACGAGGTGTTCGGTCCCGACACCGCCTGAGTAGGAAGGGGTCCTGTGGACACCGTCGTCGCCACCGAGATCAGCCAGGTCCCCGCCCAGACCTTCACGATGGGCTCGGACCGTCACTACGCGGAGGAGGGTCCGGCGCACCGCGTGGCGGTCGACGCGTTCGCCATCGAGACTCGACAGGTGACCAACGCGCAGTACGCGCGCTTCGTCGCCGACACCGGATACGTGACCGTGGCCGAGCGCCCGCTCGATCCCGCGGAGTATCCGGGGGCGCCCGCCGAGAACCTCGTTCCCGGATCGATGGTGTTCGTCAGAACCAGTGGGCCGGTGGATCTTCGACATCTCAGCCAATGGTGGCGGTGGACGCCCGGGGCGTCGTGGCGGCGTCCGGACGGACCCGCGTCCACGCTCGACGGCCGCGAAGACCATCCCGTGGTCCATGTCGCGCACGAGGACGCCCAGGCGTACGCCGTGTGGGCCGGCCGGGCGCTGCCCACCGAGGCGCAGTGGGAAGCGGCGGCGCGAGGCGGCCTCGACCAGGCCGAGTTCACCTGGGGTGACCGTGCGGAATCGGCCGGTCAGCGACTCGCGAACTTCTGGCACGGGGACTTCCCCTGGCGCGCCGACCGCGGATACGGCACCACCGCTGCGGTGGCGTCCTACCCGCCGAACCCGTACGGCCTGTACGACATGGCGGGCAACGTGTGGGAATGGACCGACGACTGGTACGCCGAAGGCCACAGCGGTGGGCAGTCGTCGTGCTGCGTACCGCGGAACCCGCGCGGTCCGGGGATCGCGGACAGCTTCGACCCCCGGCAACCGCAGTTCCGGGTGCCCCGCAAGGTCATCAAGGGCGGCTCGTTCCTCTGTGCCGACAGCTACTGCCGCCGCTACCGCCCGGCCGCGCGGAGGCCGCAGATGATCGACACCGGCATGAGCCACATCGGTTTTCGCTGCGTCACCGACTCTGTGTAACCCGGGCGCGGATCGTCGGGCCGGTCGGTGCGGTGTCGCCGCGCTACCAGGTCCGGTCGCCGCGCAGGACGGCGTCGGCGCCGCCGTCGACGAACACCACCTGTCCGGTGACGTGTGTGTTCTCGGGCGAGGTGAGCCAGGCCAGTAGCGGGGCGACCTGGTCGGGGCGGGCGTGGCCGTGCAGCGGCATCGGGACGGCGCCGTCGATGGCCTGACGTCCGGCGTCGGTGTCCAGCATCGCCTGGATCATCGGCGTGACGATGGTGCCGGGGGCGATGGCGTTGAGCGGGATTCCGGCACCGGCCCACTCGGGCGTGATCGCGGCGCGGCGAACCCATCGCGCGATCGCGACCTTCGACGAGGCATAGACCTGCGCGCCGTCTCCCTGCGCCACCGCCGCGGCCGCCGCGTCCACGGCGGCCGCCTCGTCGCCGGCCAGTGCGGCGTCGACGATCGCCGGATCGGACGGGTGCAGTGACGCGACGGACGAGATGACCACGGCCCGCGGATCGGTCCCGGCCGCGAGGAGCGGACGCAGACCCTCGAGGGTGGCGACCGCGCCGAAGTAGTTGACCTTGATCGTCAGCGGATCGAACAGGGCGACACCGGCGCACGCGACGACGCCGTCGAGTCGTCCGTCGGTGAGGTCGCGGGCCTGGTCGACGAGCGCCGTGCGGCCCGCCTCGGTGGCGAGGTCCGCGGTGATGTCGGCGTCGCGCAGATCGGCGCCGACGACGCGGACGCCCTGGTTGCGCAGGTACGTGGCGGTCGCGGCGCCGATTCCCGAGGCGCTGCCGGTGACGAGGAATGTACGGGTCATGTCCTGCCCTTTCGTCTCGGGGAAGGCCGGGCGTGAGCGGCCTCCTCGGCGCTTGGGTGCCAATCTGTGCCAGGTTGCCAGTTTGTGACACGCTGCTAGTGTGCGTCAAGACACATTCGGAGGTGATTCGTGGAGCGCGACCAGCGTGGATTGGCCGAGCGTCGGCGCGACGCGGTGCGCATGGACATCGCGGCGGCCGCCGCGAAACTGTTCATCGCCGACGGCTTCGACGCGACGTCGGTCGAGGACATCGCGGCGGGCGCCGGGATCTCGGTGCGCACGTTCTACCGGCACTGCGAGGCCAAGGAGGACACCCTCACGCCGGTGCTCACCTCCGGCATCCGGGACTTCGCGGAGTACCTCGCCGGCCGACCCGTCGACGAGTCCGTGGCCACCTCGGTGCACGAGGCGTTCGTCGAGTGCCTACGCCAGGACCGATACGCCGAATTCGTCTCCACCCGCGATCTCTTCGTCATCATGACGTCGGTGCCCGGCATCCGGGCCCGGTGGATGGTGGCGGCGCACGACCTCGCCGACGATGTGCGGCCTCACCTCGCCGAGCGGGCGGGCCTGGATCCGGCGGATATCGAGGCTCGGCTGTTGTCGCACATGTTGCTCGGCGCGCTCACCGTCGCGCTCGAGTACTGGGTGACCTGTGACCCGGATGACCCCGCCGGTCCGGTCGATGTCGGCGAACTGGCGGCGTCCGCGCTGTCCGTCCTGCGCCTGGACATCGACCGGTCGCCCCGAAACGTTTGACCCCCAACCCCATCGGAAGAAGCTCGACAGCAGAAACGGAGATTCACATGGCTCGGTCACTCGTACGCAGCATCGTCGTCGCGGCCGACGCGGACAGCGTCTGGTCCCACATCGGCGACTTCGATGGCCTCGGTGCGTGGCATCCCAGCGTCCCGCCGGCCGAACTCGAGGGCGATCCGACGCAGGTCGGCTCGATCCGCACGTTCTCGGTGGACGGGCGCGTCGTCGCCCGTGAACTCCTCGTCGCCCGCGATCCCGAGGCGCGCAGCTACAGCTACGAGGTGCTCGATCCGATGCTGCCCATCAGCGACTACGTCGCCACACTCGCCGTGATCCCGCAGGGCGGCAAGTCCGAGATCCGTTGGAGCGCAGAGTACAAGTCCGAGGATGACGCGGTCGCCACCGTGGAGCAGATCTTCGGTGACGGCGTCTACGTCGCGGGACTGCAGGCGGTGCAGGCGCACTTCGCCTGATCTACCCCGGCAAAGAGTTGAAGGGTCCCCTCGCGCGTTGACAGCGCACGAAGGGACCCTTCAGCTGTCACTCGGGGGTTGTGTCGGAAGCGGGCGTCGGCATCCGCAGATACGGGACGAGCCCCGCGTTGGCAGGGTCTGCGAACGGATCGGGCCGGATCCACCGGACCCGGCCCCGGGTGCGGGCGTCGAGATTTACCGATTCGACTGTGCCACTCGGGGATCGGGCTGTGAGCCTACCGTGAGCGATCCACTCCGTACCGTCGGTGCCGCGGGCGACGTCGGCCCGACGGGCGGCGGCCCGCACCCGCGCGACGGTGGCCGGATCGTCGACCGCGCTCAGCCGGCGCGCGTCGTCGAGCACCCGGACGGGATGGGGCGGTGGGTCGACGCGCACCGTCCCGTACCGACGATCGTCGAGCATGATCGGTTCGGTGGGGCCGAAGAGGTAGAGGCGTCCCTCGGCGACGACGCTTCGCCCGCCTTCGGTGCACACGCGCTCGACGGTCAACGACCCGTCTTCGTCGCGATCGCAGCGGAACACGTCGTGGCGGGACGTGATCCAGCACCCGTCCGCGTCGGCGTGGACGGTCCTGGTCCAGTGCTCGTGCGTCGGTTCGACGGTGAGGGGCAGCAGGTATTCGACGACACTGGGCGGCGTTACCGCCGTATCGACGTGCAGCAGAACAGGATCGGACCGGTCCATCACCCACACGTCGCTTCCGGAAATCGACACCGCACCCGCCACGAACTCGGAGTCGGTTGCGGGGACGTCGTCGAGGTCCAGGTCGACAAGAACGCCCGTCAAGACGTACGGGTCATCCTCCGATCTGGGCTCCTGACTCGACCAGAAGATGTGCGGCGTCGACTCGACCTCGGTCAGGCGCTCGGTACCGCCGACGAGTCGGGTGCCGGTCGACGACCGTTCGAGTAGCTGACTCACCAATCGCACCCGCCGTACGCGCCCGCGCACCGGCACGGGATTGTCCGATCCCACTGCGAGGTCGGCGACGAGGGTTCCGTGGACCTCGACCCGGCCGGTCGTCGGCCGGTTCGCCCACCACTTGGCGGCCCAGCCGTCGCCGGACACCTCGTGTAGCCAGCAGAGGTCGGTCTCTGGATCGTTTCCGGGCATGCGTCCGTACGCCGGACGGGCGGTGGCCCGGAAGGTCTGCGCATACGACGCGGGTGGAGATTGTGCCGGGTCGAACGCGAGGACCGTTTCGACGAGGTCACCCACCGTGGGCGGGGCGAGGGAACGGTCGTCGAGGATCCATCCGGGCACGAACACGGCGAGCGTGCGATCGGCCGATGTGGTTGTCATCGTCGAACCCCACGCACTCGGGAAAACCGACGGGCGACGCCGTCGGGCGCGGGGCTACCTCGAGCGAGCGTACCGCGGGCCCCCGATGCCGGGTTTATCTGGATCTAGTCGTTCTTTTGACTTATTCCAGAAAAGCGGCATACTGGGGTCATGCAACAAGGAGAGCACGACTTCGACCCCCGCGCCCGGCTCCGGGACGCGGGTCTGCGGGTCACGGCTCCCCGCGTTGCGGTTCTGAACACGGTTGCCGCCAACCCGCATTCGGACGCGGACACGATCGCCACCGAGGTACGTCGCCGGCTCGGGTCGGTCTCGACCCAGGCGATCTACGACGTGCTCGGGGCCTGCATCCGGGTGGGGTTGTTGCGCCGGATCGAGCCCGCGGGCTCACCGGCGCGGTACGAGACCCGCACCGCGGACAACCATCACCACCTGGTGTGCCGCTCGTGCGGCACGGTCGTCGACGTCGACTGCGTCGTCGGCCACGCTCCCTGCCTGGAGCCCTCGGACAACCACGGTTTCGAGATCGACGAAGCCGAGGTCGTGTTCTGGGGTCTGTGTGCCGATTGCCGAAATGATTCGGCGAAAACCGGGGCACAGGCCGATACCAGCTCACAGAATCAAGACGATGTGCCCGGATCGGGTGGGTCGATCACTTCGAAGACAGCCACAGCCCATCAGCGCCAAGGAGGCTTCGCAAAATGACGTCCGCACAATCACGTCCGACGACGAACAACTTCGGTATCCCCGTCAGCAGCGACGACGAGTCGCTGACCGCGGGGACGCAGGGCCCGATTCTTCTGCACGACCACTACCTGATCGAGAAGCTCGCGCAGTTCAACCGCGAGCGCGTTCCCGAGCGCATCGTGCACGCCAAGGGTGGCGGCGCTTTCGGTGAGTTGGTCATCACCGGCG
The DNA here is from genome assembly GCF_040024445.1 of Prescottella soli. Taxonomy (NCBI): domain Bacteria; kingdom Bacillati; phylum Actinomycetota; class Actinomycetes; order Mycobacteriales; family Nocardiaceae; genus Rhodococcus; species Rhodococcus (subgen. Prescottella) soli. The sequence continues at coordinate 2,457,813 of NZ_CP157276.1, read as the reverse complement.
ACGTCAGCAAGTACACCAAGGCGAAGTTCCTGCAGCCCGGCAAGAAGACGGAGTCGCTGGTGCGGTTCTCCACCGTCGCCGGCGAGCAGGGCAGCCCCGACACGTGGCGCGACCCGCGCGGTTTCGCGATGAAGTTCTACACCGAGGAAGGCAACTACGACCTCGTCGGCAACAACACGCCGATCTTCTTCATCAAGGATCCGATCAAGTTCCCCGACTTCATCCGCTCGCAGAAGCGCATGCCGGGATCGGGTCTGCGCGACCACAACATGCAGTGGGACTTCTGGACCCTGCGTCCGGAGACCGCGCACCAGGTGACGTGGCTGATGGGTGACCGCGGCATCCCGAAGTCGTGGCGGCACATGGACGGGTTCGGATCGCACACCTACCAGTGGGTGAACGCGGCCGGTGAGCGCTTCTGGGTCAAGTACCACTTCAAGACCGACCAGGGCATCGAGTTCCTCACCCAGGCCGAAGCCGACACACTCGCCGGCTCGGATCCCGACTACCACCGGGCCGATCTGTACAACGCGATCGAGCGCGGCGAGTTCCCCAGCTGGACGATGAACGTGCAGATCATGCCGGTCGCCGACGCGGAGGGCTACCGCTTCAACCCGTTCGACCTGACGAAGGTGTGGTCGCAGAAGGACTACCCGCTGATCGAGGTCGGCAAGTGGACGCTCAATCGCAACCCGGAGAACTTCTTCGCGCAGATCGAGCAGGCGTCGTTCGAGCCGTCGAACGTGGTGCCCGGCATCGGATTCAGCCCCGACAAGATGCTGCTGGGCCGCGTCTTCTCGTACGCGGACGCGCACCGCTACCGGATCGGCACCAACTACGCGGACCTGCCGGTGAACGCGCCCAAGGCGCCCGTGAACTCCTACTCCAAGGAGGGCGCGATGCGGTACACGTTCAACACCGCCGACACCCCGGTGTACGCGCCCAACTCGTTCGGCGGGCCGCACGCCGACCCGTCGGCCGCCGGTGACGAGGGCCTGTGGGCGTTCGACGGTCAGGCGGTGCGCGCCGGGTACATCCAGCACCCGGAGGACGGCGACTTCACACAGGCCGGAACCCTGGTCCGCGAGGTGCTCGACGACGCCGCCCGCGAGCGTCTGGTGAGCAACATCGTCGGCCACGTCCTCGGCGGCGTGCGCGAGCCGGTGCTCGGCCGCGTCTTCGAGTACTGGAAGAACGTGGACGCCGAACTCGGCAAGAAGATCGAGGAAGGCGTGCGCGCGGCATCGAAGTGAGATTCACGCCGACGCCCGGCTGGGTTCGCCCGGTCGGGCGTCGCGCGTTCCCGCTGCCAGACGCGCCCCGACGAGCACGAGCGCGACCACTGCGAACACCACACCCGTCCACGGCAGCGCGTGGGTGCCGGCCGTCGCAAGTGTCCAGCCACCGACGGTGGTGCCCAAGGTGATTCCCAGGTTCGAGAACGAGACGAACAGGGCGTTGCCGAATTCGGGAGCGTCGTGGGCGTCGCGACCCAGCCACGTCTGGCCCACGATGAGGCCGCCGGAGTGGACCGCCGCCCAGATCGCGACGACCACGACCATCGGTGCGAACTGCCCGCCGACCGCGAAGGCCGCGGCGAACACCACCGCCAGCAGGACGGGGAACGCTACCACCGTGCGGACGACACTGGCACGCAGCAGCGCCGCGAACCCGAAATTGCCGAAGATCATCACGACACCGAAAACGAGAAGCATTGCACTGAGCCATGTTTCGTTCATGCCGGTGACATCGCTCAGGTACTCGGCGAAGAAGCCGTAGACGGAGAACATCGCGGCGAACAGAAACACGACGGACGCGATCGACAGCCACAGGTCGCGGCTGCGCAACACGCTCAGCTGGTCCCGGTAGGAGAGCCGTTCGTCGGCGGGCATCCGGGGCACGACGGACACGATGCCGACGAGCGCGACCACGTCGATGGCGGCGGCGATCCAGAACGCGGCGGCGAGATCGAGATGCCCGCCGACGTACGACGTCAGCGGCACGCCGAATGCGAAACCAGCTGTGACACCGGCGAACACGCGTGCCGCGGCCCGGGCCGGATCGGTGCCCGGGTTCAACCGGACGGCCGCTGTCAGGGCGACCGAGAAGAAGACCGGATGGAAGAGCGCCGGAAGGATGCGGAACACCAGCATCACCGGGAAGCTCGTGGTCACCGCGTACACCGCGTTCGAGATCGCGAAGACGCCCATGGTCGCTGCGAGGACGGTCCGGCGGTCGATCCGGGACGCGGCGAGCGTCATGAACGGCCCGCAGGCCGCCACGACGAGCGCGAACACGCCGACGAGCAGACCCGCCGTCGACGTGCTCACGCCCAGCCGGTCCGCGACCTGCGGCAGCACGCCGACTACACCCATCTCCGTCGTGATGATGCTGAACACGCCCAAGGCGAGCAGCGACAGGGACACTGAACTTCTTGTCATGACCAGCTTTCGTGCGTAGGACCGGTATACCGATCCACATATCGCGTTTTGTAGATGTAATAGGACGTGGCGAACCCGGGCGGGGACGCGCGCTCAGAGCGTGTCGCGCACGTATGCCGCGTACTCGGCGATGGCCCGCTCGTTGCGGCGGTAGTACGTCCACTTGCCGATTCGCTCGGACTCGAGCAGTCCCGCGTCCCGCAACGTCTGCAGGTAGCTGGAGACGACGGACTGGGACAATCCGCACCGGGACTGGATGTCGCCGACGCAGACGCCGATGTGAAACCCCAGGCCCTGTTCGAGGTAGGTGCTCTCGTCGAAGAATCGTGCCGGATCCTTCAGCCAGCGCAGAAACTCGAGGCGTGCGGGGTTCGCGAGTGCCTTGTGCACGGTGAGCGGGTCCACGGTTTCCTTGCTTCGGCGGGTTCTCGATGACGACAAATCTATATTTTTAGATTTGTCGTAATATGTCAAACCGATGTGTCGGGCGCTCGCACGCAGCGGCGGTGCGATCAGGGAATCAAGCCCCACCAGTAGATGAGGGTCGCAGCCAGCCACAGAAGCAGAGTGTCCATAACCGCCTCCCGTGTCGGGTCCTGCCTCTATCATGCTCCCCGCCGTCGGCGTTGAACAACGGAGGCGATCCCGTACACGATCACAGCGCCGAAGATCCAGGCTTCGAGGATGGCGATGCCGGCCGCGACGCCGTCGTTGTCGAAGTACGCGGCGCCGCGCAGGGCGCGAACAGTGACGCCGACAGGCAGGATGCCGGTGAGAGGCTCCAACCATCCCGGAAGGAACTGCGCAGGCAGGATGCCGGTGCTGGTCGCGTTTCCGAACACGAGCAGGACCACGGCGGCGACGAAAATCCCGGCAGGCCCTAACAATTTGAGCAAGGCCGCCGTCGTGACACCGACGGCCAGAGCGAGCAGGCCGACGAGCGTGCCGGTCATGAGGAACGACGCGGGCAAGGCCCCGAAGACCGGCCCGACCAGCCAGGCGACGACGATGCTCACCAGGAACGCGAAGACCACCGCGCTGAGGGCACGCCAGCCCGCGGGCAGGCGCGGGCCGGCCAGCATGCTCGTCAGGCCGAAGAGGAACCCGGCGAGCACCACGCCGAACGCGGCGTAGAACACCGACAATCCGCGCGAGTCACCCGCCGCCAACGGGGCGACGTCGGTCACCGTCAGCGTCGCGCCGGTCGCCCCGGCTGTCGCGCCGAACGCACGCGTGAGCAGTTCGGTGACCGGTGGCCCGTTCGCGCCGGCGAGGATCAGCTCCGCCGTCGGGGTCCCGGCCACGAAGGCCCCGAACACCTCGTGCGTCCTGACCGCGTCGCGCGCCACCTCGGCGGAGTCGTACGGGCGTACGTCGAAGGCGTCGCCGCCCGCCGCCGACTGCGCCGCGACCGCGGCCACGACCGGTGGCGGGCCCACGACCGCCACCGGTAGTTCGTGTGGTTTCGGATCGTGGAACGCCGCGAGGAACACCGCGGCGAAGATCGCGCCGATCAGCAGCCCGACCACCGCGGGGACGACGGTGCCGCGTGCGATCGAACCATTGTCCGGTTCCGAGGCATTCGTTGACTGCGTCGACGTCGCTGCCATAGTTCGAGTGTGACCACGTCGAGCCGTCCGTGGTGGCGGTTCCGCAGCTTCAGGGCTCGAGGAACCGCGCGAGGAACTCGATCAGCAGGCGTTCGGCGACGGGCGCCGGCAGCTCCTCGACGAGGGCGAGGATGTCGGCCTTCGGCCCGGCGAGCCCCGCCTTCGGGTCCAGCCCGGCCAGCGCCAGGACACCCGCGCTGATCTCGCTCGTCAGGTCCGCCGGGTCGATGTGGGCGGCGGCCGCGACGAACTCGGCCGGTGCGCTCGCCCCGGGGACACCCCGGGTGCGGTCGGCGGCCTTCGTGAGCGCGGCCACCAGGTCGTCGACCACGCTCTCGGTGACCGGCGTGATCGTCAGGTGCGTGGTCCGCGGCAGCACGGTGCCGTCGGACTGCACGTGCCGCGGCTGCGGCTGCAGTGCCCACCCGTCGGCGTCGGCGGCGTCGGACCAGCGGTGCGGATCGACCTGGCGGTCGGCCGGCACCGTGTCGTCCGCCGCGACCGCGAGCAGCGGACCCACCGGGTCGCCGACCACACGCAGGCCCTCGATGCGCTCGATCGCCTCTCGGATCCGGGCCGTCGCACGCGCCATCGGCTCTACCAACTCCCCGAACCCCTTCGGGCCCAGTGCCTGCGTCACCGCCCACCCAGCCGCGATCGGCATCGCGCTCCGCGACCCGAGCAGGGTCGGGTTCACCACGGCGTAGCCGGGCCAGCGGGTGGTCGCGAACCAGTGCGCGCGGTGCCGGTCACGGTCGCGGAACAGCAGCAGCGAGACACCCTTGGGGGCGTACCCGTACTTGTGCAGATCCACAGACAGGCTGGTCACCCCGGGGACGGTCAGATCCCAGCGGCGCTCCTCCGCGCCGGGCCACCACGGCAGCACCCAGCCACCGATGCACCCGTCGACGTGCAGCGCGACGTCCTGTGCCGCACAGACTTCCGCGATGGCGGCGATCGGATCGAGCGCCCCGTGCGGGTACGACGGCGCGCTCGCGACCACCAGCGCGACGTCGGGGGACAGCGCGTCGGCGACGTCCTGCGGGCGCAGCCGTCCGGTCACCGGGTCGACGGGCAGCACCTCGAGTCGCAGGTCCAGGTGCTGGGCGGCCTTGTGGAACGCGGCGTGCGCGGTCGCGCCGATCAGCAGCGTCGCACGATGCTCGGCGCCGGTGCGGGACCGCCACCTGTCGCGCGCCGACTTCACCGCGAGCATGCAACTCTCGGTGCCACCGCTGGTGACGCTGCCGACGACGTCCGGATCGCCGCCCGCGAGGACCTCGCGCCCGAGCGCGACCAGGTCGCGTTCCATCGCCCCGATCGACGGAAACGCCGTGGGATCCAACCCGTTCAGCGGCTGCGCCCGCAGCGCGGCCGCGCCCGCGAGGTCGGACAGTTCGGCGACGCCCGGGTCGTACACGTACGACAGCAGGCGTCCGCCGGACGTCGGGGCGTCCGTGGCGCGCAGCGCCTCCAGGCGCGCGAGGATGTCGGCGGGGTCGTGGCGGAACTGCATCAGTGGCTTCCGTTCTGTGCGTGGGCGTCCTCGGCGGCGAGTCGGTATCGCGACAGCGCGACGATGCTGAGGGCGGTGAGGATGGCGGGGGCCGCGGAGATGGCGAGGACGATGCCGTCGATCGCGGTCTGGGACTGGACGGCGTGCTGGTCGTCGGTGGACGAGACGAACCCGGTGATCGCGAGGATTGCGAGGACCAGCGCCGGACCGAGCGCCAGGCCGATGGTCTCCATCGCCGTCCACACGCCGCTGAACGCCCCGGCCCGCACCGTGCCGCCCTCGCTGCGCTCGTGGTCGGAGATGACGTCGGGCAGCATCGACATGCCCAGCATCTGCATGCCCGCGTAGCCGACGCCGGCGACCGCGACCACCGCGTACACCCACCATCCGACGCCCACCAGCAGTCCCAGCAGCGCGATGTTCGCGGCGAGGAACAGGCTCGACGCCAGCAGGTAGGCGCGACGCTTGCCCCACGAGCGGACCAGCCGCGACCACAGCGGCATCACCGCGACCGCGGGGCCCACGAGCGCGGCGAACAGGAACGACACCGACCGCTCGTTGCCGAGCACGTACGTGGCGGCGTACTGCGCGGCGGCGAGCATCGTGCCGGTCGCGAACGCCTGCAGCGCGGACGCCGTCAACAGCGTTCGGAACGGCCGGCTGGACCGGACGACACGCAGCGATGCCGCGAACGACGCGCCCTCGCCGAGCACCTCTTCCGTCGGGGGACGACGCGGTGCCACGCGCGACGCCGCAAACATGCCGAGCCCCAGCACCGCTCCGGCCACGATGCCCATGACGAGGTAGCCCCAGCGCCCGCCCCCGCCGAGTTCGCGCAGTTCCGGACCGCCGGCACCGAACAGCAGGATCGCGACGCCGAGGACGGCGACGCGCCACGCCATCAGCCGGGCCCGCTCGTGGTAGTCGTCGGTGAGTTCGGCCGGCATCGCGATGTAGGGGACCTGGAAGAGGCTGAACGCCACCGCCGACGCGATGAACGCGACCGCGACCCACACCGCGCCAGCCGTCGCGTCCACGCCGTCCGGCACCGCGAAGGTGAGGGCGAAGAACACCGGCAGCAGCGCGGCGCCGATCGTGAGGAACAGCCGTCGGCTGCCGGTCCGGCGCGCCCACGAGTCGCTGAGCGAGCCGATCGCGGGATTGAGCACCACGTCGAGCGCCTTGGGCGCGAACACCACGAAGGTGGCGACGGCGGCCGCCACCCCCAGCGTGTCGGTGAGGTAGTACGCCAGTACCAGTCCCGGAAGCGTCGAGAAGCCGCCGGTGCCGACCGATCCCAGGGCGTAGCCGCGGATCGTCGCCGGGCTCAGCCGTGTCGCCGCGGGTGCGGAGGTGCTCGTCATGGCGACAATCTAGGCCGCAACACCGCGACAGCCCGGCGTGGCCGTCGAACGGGCGTGTCGGTGGTCGTTGCTAGCGTCTGCGCGGAGGGGTCCGGGGCTGCCGCGCCGGATCCCTCCGCCGTTGGTGTCCTGTCGTTGGTGCTCGAAAGGTGCTGTCCCCCTATGGTGATGGGTGCTACCCATGCAATGTCCGGTGCTGTCGTCGGCCTCGCCGTCGCAGACCTGCTCCCGACGGACTGGGGCGGGCCCACCTCGACCGCCGAGACGTTCGCGTTCGCGGGTGTCTGTGCGGGCGCCGCGCTCCTGCCGGATCTCGACACCACCCAGTCCACGGTCGCGCGCTCGTTCGGGCCGATCTCCAGGACGTTGGCGGCGGGCGTCGACTCGGTGTCGCTGGGCGTGTACCGGGTGACGAAGGGCCGCAAGGACCCCAATCGGCGCGGTGGGCACCGCACCCTCACGCACACGGCGTTGTTCGCGGTCGGGCTCGGCGCCGGGATCTCGGCGCTGGTCGGTCAGTTCGGCCGCGCCGCTATCATCGTCACGCTCTTCTTCACGCTCGGCCTGGCCTTGCGCGGCCTCGCCGGGGACTGGGCGCGGGACAAGGGGTGGCTCGTCGTCACCGTGGCCTCGGCATTCCTGTCGATCCTCACGTGGCAGTGGTTCCCCGACCAGGTGGGGTCGACGGGACTCGGCGTCGCGGTCGCGTTGGGGTGTGCGACGCACTGCGTCGGCGACATGATCACCAAGGAGGGAGTGCCGTTCCTGGCGCCGTTCGTCCCGCTCGGCGGACGCCGATGGTGGGAGCTTCGGTTGCCCTCGTTCCTCGCGATCCGGGCCGGTGGCGGCTTCGAGCGGGCCGTGCTGGGACCGCTGCTGACGATCGCGGCCGTCGGCCTCGCGGTGTGGGCGGTGGACGGTGCGCCCGAGGCGATCACCGACGCGCTGCGCAACTCGGTCCCGGTTGATCGGTAGTTCGCAAAGTCGCTCCGACGAGAATTACGGAACCACTGGCATCGAAAGCGAACTTGTTCTAGTTTGACTCGAAGATCACGCGGCGAGGCTCGGTGCGCCGCTTCCCGGCGAGAGGATCGGAGTCGAATCGGTGGATGCCGACGAGAACACGTTGTCAACGAGTGACGCGCGTATCGGTATGTCCCGCAGGGGGTTCCTCGGCCGCGCCGCCGGCGCCGCCGCGGGTGCCGCCGCCCTGACCGGCATGGGCTGGACCCCGGCGTTCGCCCTCCCGGCCGCCGGCTCCAGCGGTTCCACCGGTTCGGGCGGCCCGGTGTCCAACCTCCCGGTCCCGCCGGCGTTCCCCGACGACATCCCCCTCGCCCAGCAGGCGTACGTGAACTGGGCCAAGGACATCGCGTTCGATGCCGCGTGGACCGCGACCGCGCGCACCCCGGACGACGTCGTCCGGATCGCGAACTGGGCCAAGGACAACGGCTACCGGGTTCGCGCCAAGGGCACGATGCACGGCTGGAGTCCGTTCACGGTGGTGCCCGGTGAGAGCGTCGAGAAGGTCGTCCTCGTCGACACCATGACGAACCTGAACTCGGTCACCGTGAATGCCAGCGGCACCCCGGCGAGCGTGACGGCCGGGGCGGGCGCCACGATCGAAGAGGTTCTCACCGCTCTCGAGAAGGTGGGTCTCGGTTGGGCGAACGCGCCCGCCATCGGTGAACTGTCGATCGCCGGTGCCCTCGCCATCGGTGCCCACGGCGCCACCTATCCGGCACCGGGGGAGAAGGCGACCCCCGGTCAGTCGTTCGGTTCCCTGTCGAACCTGATCCTGGCCATGACCGTCGTGGTGTGGGACGACGCCGCGGGCCGCTACGTGCTGCGCGAGTTCACCCGCAAGCAGCCCGAGATCACCGCGCTCCTGACGCATCTGGGCCGCACCTTCGTCGCCTCGGTGACCCTGCAGGCCGGTGCGAACGCGCGCGTCCGCTGCGAGACGTTCCTCGATGTTCCGTGGCAGGAGATGTTCGCGCCCGCGGGATCGCCGGGCCGCACCTACGAGAGCTACGTCGAGAAGTCGGGGCGCGTCGAGGCCATCTGGTTCCCGTTCACCGACAAGCCGTGGCTCAAGGTCTGGACCCCGACGCCGGTCAAACCGGCGCAGTCACGGGAAGTGTTCGGCCCCTACAACTACTTCTTCACCGACGCCATTCCCGAGTACGTCACCACACCGCTCGGCCAGGTCATGGAAGGCATGCAGTCGGCGACCCCCGCGTTCGGCGCGGCGCAGCTCGCCGCGGTCCAGGCCGGTATCCCGCTCACCAACACCGGTGACCTGTGGGGCTGGTCCAAGGACGTGCTGTTCTATCTGCGCCACACCACGCTCCGGGTGGTCGCCGGTGGTGGCGTGGTGCTGACCAGGCGATCGAACATCCAGCGGGCGATCAACGAGGTCACGACGTGGCACAACAATCGGATGACCGAGCTTGCGGCACAGGGTAAGTACCCCGTCAACTGCGCGTTCGAGGTGCGCATGTGCAGCGTCGACGACCAGTCCGAGGTTCTCGTCGAATCGGCCGGCCCGCCGAACCTGTCTGCGGTGCGTCCGCGCCCGGATCACCCGGAGTGGGACACCTGCATCTGGATGAACGTCACCACGCTGCCCGGGACCGTCGGTGCGGCCGAGTACCTCCGGGAACTGGAACGCTTCATGGTCCAGACCTTCTCGGGCGACTACGCGACGTTCCGGTCCGAGTGGGCAAAGGGCTGGGCCTTCACGAGCGCGGGCGGCTATCGTGACGACGAGTGGCTGAGCCAGATCATCCCGGCCGCCTTCACCACCGGGATCCCGGCGTCCGGCAACTGGGCGGCGGCGCGGGCGTCGCTGAACGCCCACGACCCGCACCGCATCTTCGCCAACAGCTTCCACGACCGGCTGCTGCCGTAGAGGGCGACGGCGGGTAGTTTCAGGCGGGGCCGAATTCGCTTGGAGTTGTCGTGGTTTCTGGTGCGGTCCACCCCGATGTGGTCCTGTTGACGGGGCTCTTCGCTGGTCTCGGCGTCGAGTGCTCACCGGCTGTGTCGGAGCCCGACAACGCCGAGTACGGGGCCGCGGTTTCCGACCTCGGCCAGTCGACCATCCGGTTCCGGGTCGGCAAGCTGACGCCGACGAAGGTGGGGCTGTTTGTCTCCGTGTGGCGTCGCGGGGCCGGTGGGTCGACGGAACCGTTCCCGGCCGAGGACGACATGGACGCGCTGGTGGTCGTCGCCCGGGAGGGCGACCGTTTCGGTGCGTTCGTGTTCCCGAACGAGGTACTGGCCACCCGCGGCGTCGTGTCGGTATGTGGTGCCGGCGGGAAGCGGGGGTTCCGGGTGTATCCGCCGTGGTCGGCGACCAGCAGCCCGCAGGCGAAGCGTTCCCAGGGGTGGCAGTGCGACTGGTTCCTCGACCTGAGTGACGGAGCGGCCGTCGACCTGCAGCGGGCCGGTTGTCTCTTCGCCGCGGTCTGAGCGGCGGAGCGGAAAGAAGGTGGACCGGCGGCTCGGTCGCCTCACGGCGAAAGGCGCAACGCAGCTCCAGCCGAACGGAACTCTGCGGAGGCGGTGAAATTGAGCCCGGGGGACACGGAACCGCCGATCCGAACCATTCAACCACGACCCCGCCGAGGTTATTCCAGGGTCATTCCAAGAGCTCCCGGGCCCGTTCCAGCTCCACGTCGAGCAGGTCGTCGACATCGAGAGCCGCGGCTTCCCGCACTGCGGACTCGAGGAGCGCGGCCGCCTCGTCCGCCCGTCCCAGCTGGTGCAGCAGGTCGCCGTAGACGACGAGCGCGCGGACCCGGATCACACCGGGCTGCTCGTGGTCGAGGAGTTCGCGCAGAGTGGCCTCGCCCCGCTGCACCCGACCGTGATCGAGTTGGAGCAGAGCCTTCTGGAATCGCAGCGATCCGTCCATGGGATCACGATAACGACGAGGCCCGGCACCGAATCCGGTGCCGGGCCTCGTCGTGCCGGGTGGGGTTACTGCTTGCCGCCCAACAGGTTCTGCAGGTCGTCGAGCACGATCATCGCGCCCGTCGGGCCCAGGGCCAGGAACCAGGTCTCGTCCGACACCTGGACGGCCTTGCCGTTCTTCACGGCGTTCATGCCGGCCCACAGCGGCCCGGCCAGCACCTCGGTCTGAGCGGTGGTATCGGGCTTGCCGTAGGTGGAGTAGAAGATCCAGTCACCGTCGGCCTGCGTGATGGTCTCCGGGCTCACCTCGACCGCGAGTTCCTCGATGTTCTGGACGTCCGGGCGGCGCAGGCCCACGTCCTGCAGGATCACACCGATGAACGACAGGTTGCCGTACAGGCGGGTCTTGCCGGTCATGAAGCGCACCAACGAGATCGACGGATCACCCTGGATGCTGTCGCGGACCTCGTTCGCGCGGGACTGGTAGTCGTTGAGCACCGCCTCGGCCTTGGTCTCCTCGCCGACCGTGTCGGCGACGAGCAGGAAGTTCTCCTTCCACGGGAAGCCCGGGCGGATGCTGAACACCGTCGGCGCGATCTGCGACAGCTGCGGGTACAGCTTGTCGGCGCGCAGCTTGCTGCCCAGGATCAGGTCGGGCTGCAGCGCGGTGATCGCCTCGAGGTTGAGGTTGTTGGTGGTGCCCACGTCCGGCACGCCCGCCAGCTTGTCGGCCAGGTACGACGGCTGACCCGACGCGCCCTCCGGGCTCGCGATGCCGACCGGGGTGATGCCGAGCGACAGGACGTCGTCGAGTTCGCCGCCGTCGAGCACGACCACGCGCTCCGGCCTCTTCTCGATGACGGTCTCGCCCAGCGCGTGCTTGACGGTGCGCGGGAACTGGCCGGGCTGTGCGTCGCTGCCGAGAGCCGCGGTCGCGGTGTCGGCGGTCGCGAACAGGCGGCCGCCGGTCGCGACGTCGGTGTTGCCGGCCGGGGCGTCGGCCGCGTTGTCGGAGGAGCCGCACGCGGTGGCGGCGAACACGGTCGCGAGGGCGAGCATCGCAACGCGAACAGAGGCCCGCCTGCGGAACGAGGATCGAACAAACATTAGGTCAGGCTAGCCTGTGTTGATCGGGGGTCGTCCGGCGGGAGTTCGGTCGAGTAGTCGACGGTGACGCAACAGCGCTGACGTCCGCTTCCGGCCCCGATGCCGCGCCCGACTTGACCTGTCGCGCCCACGATCGTGTCCGCGGGAGGTCAAGTTGTCCGCGGGAGTTGGTCGATCCGGCAACGAGAGGTCCGCCAGTCGTTGGATAACCGCCGCCGCACAGAACGACGAGGTGAGGCCTCCGCATAAGTGCACGAGGGTGTGCGGTGCGGGCGTAGATGCGTATGCAAATAGAGAAAGACCCCGTCCGAACGAGTCGGACGGGGTCTTTCTGTTCTTCACTGGTCGGGGTGGCGGGATTTGAACCCACGACCTCTTCGTCCCGAACGAAGCGCGCTACCAAGCTGCGCCACACCCCGGTGTTGAACCTTGGATAGCTTACAACACGGTTTCACCGGGGATTAAATCGGCTGGTCAGCGGCCCAAAACGGCGCCTTCCACAGCCGCCGAGCCGCGCGCGGTGGCGGTGTCCTCGCGGGGTGCGGGGACCAGAGTGAGTAGCGTCGCCTCGGGGCGGCAGCAGAACCGGGCCGGCGCGTACGGCGACGTGCCGACACCCGCGGACACGTGAAGCCGCATGTGCGCGCCCCAGCGCGACGGCCCCTTGACGCGGGAGCGGTCCAGCTGGCAGTTCGTCACCAGCGCGCCGTAGAACGGCAGGCACAGCTGGCCGCCGTGCGTGTGCCCGGCCAGCACCAGGTCGTAGCCGTCGTCGGCGAACCGATCGAGGACCCGCGGCTCGGGGGAGTGCGTGATGCCCAGCTTGAGCTGCGCGAGCGGATTCGGCGGGCCCGCGATGGTGTCGTAGCGGTCCCGCTTGAGGTGTGGGTCGTCGACGCCGGCCGACGCGATGCGCACACCCGCCACCTCGAGGTCGCGGTGCACGTGGGTGACGTCGAGCCAGCCGCGCTCGGTGAAGGCGGCCCGCAGGTCCGCCCACGGCAGCGGCGCGCCCAGCACCCGGCGGTGCTCCTTCTTGAAGTACTTGAACGGGTTCTTCGGCTTCGGGGCGAAGTAGTCGTTGCTGCCGAACACGAACAGGCCCGGGCGCGCCAGCAGGCCGCCCATCGACTGCACCACCGCCGGCACGGACCTGGGGTGCGACAGGTTGTCGCCGGTGTTCACGACGAGGTCCGGCTCGAGCCGATCGAGCTCGCGCAGCCAGTTCTGCTTGAGCTTCTGGTTCGGCATCATGTGCAGATCGCTGATGTGCAGCACCCGCAGGGTCGCCGAGCCTGGAGCCAGGACCGGCATGGTCGCCTCTCGCAGTGCGAACGCGTTGCGTTCGATCAACGAGGCGTAGCCGATGCCCAGAGCGGCGGCGCCCGCGGTGGCGAGCGCGGCCCGGTTCAGGGCGCTGCGGTTCGGGGTACGGGAAGACAGATCAGGCACCACCTCAGAATACGGGTGTCGGCAATGAAGGTGCAGGACACCGCACCGGGCGCGTACCGTTCGGCGCATGGCCGACACCGCTCCCACGCTCAAGTCCACGCTCCGCGCCGACCTCACCGCCGCGATGAAGGACAAGGATCAGCTGCGCCTGTCGACACTGCGCATGATCCTCGCCGCGGTGCAGAAGGAGGAGACCTCCGGTAAGGAGGCCCGCGAACTCAGCGACGACGAGGTCCTCAAGATTCTCACCAAGGAGTCGAAGAAGCGTGGCGAGGCCGCGGAGATCTACACCGAAGCCGGCCGCGGTGAACTGGCCGCCACCGAGCGCGCCGAGGCGCAGGTCATCGACTCCTACCTGCCCTCCCCGCTCACCGACGCCGAACTGGCCGACGTCGCGGACACCGCCATCGCGCAGGTCGCAGAGGAGCTCGGCGAGCGCCCCGGCCCGCGGCAGATGGGACAGGTCATGAAGGCTGCCACCGCCCTTGCCGCGGGCAAGGCCGACGGATCGCGAATCTCCAAGGCGGTCAAGGACCGTCTCTAGATCCGGCGAACGCCACCGCCGCGTCCCGTCCGATCGTTCCTGTTCGTAACGATCGCATCTCCGCACAAGATCATCACCATGATCGAGGGCGCTACCGCGCCCTCCACGGGGAGGAGATCGGCATGGGGTGGATCGGTTCGAGGGCGGCGCGGGCACTGGTGGCTTCCGCGGGGGCGGCCGCTGCGCTCGCGGTGGCCGCACCGCCGGCCGCGACGGCTGCGGTGGTCCCCGGTGAGTTGGTGCAGATCGACTGGCTGGCGACCAACGGGGGCTCGAAGGGGGTCTCCGAGTTCGCGTTTCCGGTCACGATCGACGAGATCGGCGTGACCGGGCCGGGGCAAACCCTGTCCGTCGGTCAGCATTTCGGCTTCCAGAACTGGCAGAGCGGCTACATCGGCCTCGAGATCGAGCGCCCCACCGCCGACGGTCCTCTCGTCGCCCGCACCGTCTTCAGCTATTTCGGCCCCGACATCCAGAGCCCCGGGTGCGGCCCCGTCGGGCCGACGACCGGCGGGATGACGTGTCGGGGTGACTTCTTCGACTTCGTGCTGGGCAAGAGCTACACCCTGAAGGTCGAGCAGATGGGGTCCAACTATTGGCAGGCGTCCCTGGATGACGGCGCGATGCGCTACCCACGTGCGCTCAGCGGGGTTCAGATCACCAACGAACTCCGCCGCATGATGCCCGTCGGGTATCAGTCCGTCGGCTACTACGGTTCGTCCGGATCGTGTGCCGAGATCCCGCACGCGCGTGTGCGTCTGGGCACGCCGACGGCATTTGCGACGCCGATCGACTACTCCGGCGCGGCGGTCCTGGTCGGCCCCCGACGCCCGAACCTCACGTGTTTCGGGGCGGTCGCGAACGACGTCGTCCCGGTCGACGGCGGCGTCCAGGTGACGCTCGGGCGCTAGCGGTCAGACCTGCGTGGTCGTGGCCGCGAAGACATCGACGATCGCGTCGCAGAACGCGGGCAGGTCGTGCGGATTGCGGCTCGACACCAGAGCGCCGTCGATCACGACCTCACGTTCGACGACGTTGCCGCCCGCGTTGCGGATGTCGGTTCGAATGCTCGGGTACGACGTCAATGTGCGGCCACGGACGACGTCGGCCTCCACCAGGGTCCACGGACCGTGGCAGATCGCGCCGACAGGCTTCCCTGCCTCGACGAAATCGTGAACGAACGCAACGGCTTTCTTGTTCTGCCGGAGGTGATCGGGATTGGTCGTTCCGCCGGGCAGGATCAGGGCATCGAAGTCCTCGATCGTCACGTCCGCCACGACGGCGTCGACGTCGTAGAGGCCGGCGGTGTGGACGTCGCCCTTCATCGCCTGGATCCGTCCGATCGACAGCGACAGCAGTTGGGTGGCGGCGCCCGCCTGCTCGACAGCCTTGCGTGGCTCGACGAGTTCGGACTCCTCGACACCGTTCGTGGCGAGGATCGCGACGGTCCGTCCCCGCAGCGCCGTCCCGGCGGTCATCGGTGTCGCCCCATCGACACGTGGTGGCGGTGGCCGTTCGTGGTCTTCTCCTCCACGGCCCTCTCCTCGGCGGCGGAGTCGACCTCGGCGAGCACCGGATCGAAGGCGGGACCGTGGCTCTCGGAGGCCATCTCGAGCCCGGCGCCCTGGCCGAAGACGAGGTGTCCGCCGAGGGCGCCGCCCACGCCGACGGCCGTCAGGGCGAGTGCACTCAGTGCCGTGGCGGAGCGCCCGGGCGCGTTCTTGTGCCGGCGGAACGAGGCGATCATCAGACCGATGCCGGTGGCGTTGGCCCCGGCGTGCAGCAGCCCCACGCGGCGTTGACGGGTGTCGCGCTCGCTCCAGTCCGCCCAGCCGGTCGCCAGCGTCGGCGGTGTCGCGGCCAACCCGATGCCGATCAGCCGCCGCGCGCCCCGCGGATCGCGGAGGACGACGTCGAAGACGAGGGAGCTCGTCCACGCCCCGATGGGGATCGCGACGAGGCCCGGATGCACGGGATGTCCGAGCCAGTCGCCGCGCAGTCGATCACCGATCGGCGTGCGGCCCAGCCCCGCCTGGATGCGGTGCTGGATCGTCGCGCTGATCCCGTCGAGGAACGACGCCGACTCGGCCCGGTTGTACAGGTGACGAAGGTTCATGTCCCGCGACTACCCGGGACCGGGCCGGACGAAACGCGGGAAGGGTCAGCCGCCGGGTGACGGTGTCGGACCCGGCGACGCGGAACCCGACGGCGTCGCCTTCACCGAGCCGTCGCTGACGTAGATCGTCACCGCGGAGCCCGGCACCGCCAAGCCCGCCGGTGCGCTGCCCGTGACGTTGCCCTTGGGGACGTCCGACTTGGTGTTCACCGGGTTCACCGTGAAACCGGCGGCCTTGAGGGCGGCCGTCGCCGCGTCCTGCGTCATGCCGACGACGTCGGGCACCTGGGCGTTCTGTGAGCCCTTCACGTACTTCTCGTCGACCGGCGGCAGCGCGGTGGGGCCGAAGTTGCCGACGATCGGCGTCATCGCCTGGTACCACGTGCGGGCCGGTTCGGTGCCGCCGTACAGGTTGCCGTCACCGCACGGACGCAGCGGCGCCGAGCAGATCTCGCCGGGGGTCGTCGAGTCGCCGTACACCAGCACGCTCGCGGCCAGGTTGTTGGTGAACCCGAGGAATCCCGACGACATGTGCGACTCGGTGGTGCCCGTCTTGCCCGACATCGGGAGCTTCCAGCCGGCCGAGCTGGCGGCCGCGTACGACGTGCCGCTCGGTTGGTCGTCCTTGCTCAGCGCCACCGACAGCGTGTCGGCCAGACCCGGGTCGACCACCTGCTCGCACGCTTCCTGCGTGATGGAGACCGGCTTGCCCTCGCGGTCGGTGATCGAGTCGATCGGCGTCGGCGGGCACCACTTGCCGTGGGACGCCAGCGTTGCCGCGACGTTGGCCAGCTCGAGCGGATTGACCCACGTGGGGCCGAGCGTGAACGAGCCCAGGTTCTGCTGCTTCTGCATGTCCGCCATGCTCTGGTCGCCGAAGCCCGACGAGCCGGCGACCGTGTACGAGCGCAGACCCAGTCGGACGGCCATGTCGACCGTCGGCGTGACGCCCGTGGACTCGATCAGCTTCACGAACGCGGTGTTCGGTGACTGCGCGAGCGCGTCCGTGACCGACAGCTTGGCCGCGTAGTTGGGGGTGGCGTTCTCGACGCAGTACGTCGCCGCGGGACAGCCGCGCGCGCCGCCGTTACCCATGCCGCGGGCCTCGAAGCGTCGGGGCACGTCGAGCACCGCGCTGGTGCCGAGGCCCTTCTCCATCGCGGCCGCCGTGGTGAAGATCTTGAAGATCGATCCGGCGCCGTGGCCGACCAGCGTGTACGGCTGCGGCTGCACGGTCTGCTCCGCGGCGGTGTCGAGGCCGTACGCGCGGCTCGATGCCATCGCCAGCACCCGATGCTGGTCCTGGCCCGGCTGGACCACGTTCATCACGTTCGCGATGCCGTCGAGCTTGGGGTCGGCGTTGGCGACGAGCGCCGACTTCACCGACTTCTGCACCGACGGGTCGAGGGTGGTCTTGATCGTGTAGCCGCCACGGTTGATCTGTTCCTTGCTCAGGCCCGCCGCCGCGAGGTACTGCAGCGCGTAGTCGCAGAAGAAGCCCTGATCGCCGGCGGCGATGCAGCCGCGCGGCAGTGCGTTCGGTTCCGGCAGCACACCGAGCGGCTCGGTCTTGGCGGCCCGGATCTCGGTGGCCCGGTCCGGGATGTTCGTGATCATCGTGTCGAGGACCGTGTTGCGGCGCTCGAGCACGCCTTCCGGGTTGGTGTACGGGTTCAGCGCCGAGCTGGACTGCACCATGCCGGCCAGCATCGCCGACTGCGTCAGATTCAGGTCCTTGGCGTCGATACCGAAGTACGTCTGCGCGGCGTCCTGGATGCCGAACGAGCCGTTGCCGAACGGAACGAGGTTGAGATACCGGGTGAGGATCTCGTCCTTGCTCAGCTTCTTGTCGAGCGTCAACGCCATCCGGATCTCGCGGATCTTGCGCGCGGGCGTGGTCTCGATGGCGGCGCGCCGTTCGGCGTCGTTCCGGGCCACCACCAGCAATTGGTAGTTCTTGACGTACTGCTGGTCGATGGTGGAGGCGCCCTGCTGGACCTCGCCGCTGGTCGTGTTCGTCATGAACGCGCGCAGTGTGCCCTGCCAGTCGACGCCCTGATGGTCGGCGAAGCGCTTGTCCTCGATCGAGACGAGCGACAACTTCATGTCGTTGGAAATCTTGTCGCTCGGGACCTCGAAGCGGCGTTGCTCGTAGAGCCACGCGATCGGGTTGCCGGCGACGTCCGTCATCGTCGTCACTGCGGGAACGGTGCCCTCGACGAGTTCCGCCGAGACGTTGTCGACGGCGTCGGTGGCGCGGTTGGAGGCGAAGCCGAAGCCTCCTGCCAGCGGAAACATCACTCCGGCGAGGAGGACGCCGGCGAGTGCGGAACATCCCGCGAGCTTGGCGATCGTTTTGGCTCTCGACACGAGCTACAGAGTACGTCGAACGGACCGACTGTCCCGGTGGACGACTCAAACTGGACGCTTGTTTGACGACGAAGACCGCATTTGACCCGGGCAAATGCGACGAAGAATGCACGGGCGTACCAGAATCTACGCTCTCGATCTTGCGCAGCGGGCGATCTTTACCTAAGTTAGCTCTCGTCAGTGTGATACAGCTAACACTGGATTAGGAATGTGGTGCAGTCGTCACGTGATAGCCGGGGGACTGCGTGAACATCCTGAGCGCCGTGGGGAACGGCGTTTGGACCGAAGGGGAACCGAATGCACATGACCAGCCCCGCCGCGCGGCTTGACTACGAGGAAGCGGAAGCCCGCATCCAGTGGGTCGCGCAGGCACGATGCCGTGAAGTCGACCCCGATCAACTCTTCGTCCGCGGCGCGGCGCAGCGCAAGGCGGCAACCATCTGCCGGCACTGCCCGGTCCTCATGCAGTGTGGTGCCGACGCGCTGGACAACAAGGTCGAGTTCGGCGTGTGGGGTGGCATGACCGAACGTCAGCGTCGTGCACTGCTCAAGCAGCACCCGGAGGTCGAGTCCTGGGCCGACTTCTTCGACGCTCAGCGTCAGCACCAGTCCGCAGTCTGATCAATTTCCGAATCGGTCCTCGTCGGGGAGTAGGTCCGGATCGGTCGAACGGAACAACGTCGTGGAGGCAGCGGCGCCGCGGGCGCCGCTGCGGCCGCGTCTCGCCGGGGATCGGCGGTCAGCCCTGACGGGTGAGCTGGTCGCCCACCGCACGCAGCGCCTCGAGGTCCGACACCTCGAAGGGCAGCGACGGCACCCCGATGATCGGTACGTGCTGGTGTGACGCGGTGAACCGGCTCAGCAGTCGCAGCTCCCGCTTCGCGGTCACCGCCCGATGCGCGTGCACCCGCAGAACCGCAGAGGTCAGCTCGTTCGCCGCGTCCGCGGGCTCGCTCTCCTCCAGCAGATCGGCGCCGGTGAGGGCGTGGTCGGCGGACACCGAGCACAGCGTCGGGTGGGTCCGGTTGAGCACCAGGCCCGCCAGCGGCATCCGGTCTCCGGACAGCCGGTCGACGAAGAACGCGGCCTCGCGCAGCGCGTCGGGTTCGGCGGCCGCGATCACCACGAACTGCGTGCCCTCCTGGCGGAGCAGCTCGTACGTGCGCGTCGCACGCTCCCGGAAGCCGCCGAACATCGAGTCCAGCGACTGTACGAACGCCGACGCGTCGGACAGCATCTGGCTGCCCACCACCGTCGAGACACCCTTGAGGGCCAGCCCCATCGCACCCGTCACGAGCCGGCCGATGCCGCGTCCCGGCGCGGTCAGCAGGCGGATCATCCGGCCGTCGAGGAAGGCTCCCAGGCGTTGTGGCGCGTCGAGGAAGTCGAGCGCGTTGCGCGACGGCGGCGTGTCCACGATCACCAGGTCCCACCGGTCGTCGGCCGCGAGCTGACCGAGCTTCTCCATCGCCATGTACTCCTGCGTGCCGGAGAACGACGTGGCGACCGTTTGGTAGAAGGGATTCGCGAGGATCTGCTCGGCCTTGCCGGGTGCCGAGTGCTCGAGCACCATCTCGTCGAACGTGCGGCGCATGTTCAGCATCATCGCGTGCAGCTCGCCGGTCGACCCGGGGGCCAGCTCCACCAGTTGCGGCTCGTTGTCGAGGTCCTGCACCCCGAGCGCCTGCGCGAGCCGTCGGGCCGGATCGATCGTCAGGACGGCGACGCGCCGGCCCTGCTCGGCCGCGCGCAGGGCCATCGACGCGGCGGTGGTCGTCTTGCCGACGCCACCGGCGCCGCAGCACACGACGATGCGGGTGTTCGGGTCGGCGAGGAGGCCGCCGAGGTCGAGGGCCGGCGCGGTCCGGGGTGGGTTCATCGCACACCCTGCTCGGTCAGGCACTCGGCGAGCTCGTAGAGCCCGCCGAGGTCGACGCCGTCCACCAGCGCGGGCAGATGCATGCGGGCCACCTTCACGTCGTCGAGTTGCGCGGCGCTCTCGTCCTGCGCGGCCAGCGTCGCCGCGTGTTCGATCGTCTCGGTCAGCAGCCCGGCGAAGTCGTCGTCGGACAGCGTGATGCCCGCCCGCGCCAGGCCCTTGCGGACCGCGTCGGCATCGACGCGGCCCTTCGCGGCGTCGGCGAGCGCGTCCTGCGGCAGGAACGCCGTGTTGGTGCGGTTGACGATCACCGTGCCCAGGTGCAGGTCGGCGGCCGCGAGCTCGGCGACGGCGTCCGCGGTCTCCTGCACCGGCAGCGCCTCGAGCAGCGTCACCAGATGCACGACCGTCTCGTCCGAGTGCAGCAGCCGCACGACGCCCTGGCTCTGCGAGTGGATCGGCCCGCCCTTCGCCAGCTCCGACATCGCGCGGGTCACGTCGAGGAACTTGCCGATCCGGCCGGTCGGCGGCGCGTCCACCACGACGGCGTCGTACGCGCGGCGGCCGGACTTGTCGGTGCGCACCGCGCACTCCTTGATCTTGCCGGTGAGCAGGACGTCGCGCAGGCCCGGCGCGAGCGTGGTCGCGAACTCGACCGCGCCGATCTTCTTCATCGCGCGGCCCGCGAAGCCCAGGTTGTAGAACATGTCGAGGTACTCGAGGAACGCGGTCTCGAGGTCGACCGCGAGCGCGAACACCTCACCGCCGCCCTCGGCGGTCGCGATCTTGGTCTCCTGTGGCGGGAGGGGCGGCACGTCGAACAGCTGCGCGATGCCCTGCCGGCCCTCGACCTCGATCAGGAGCACGCGTCGTCCGCCGGCGGCGAGCGCGAGCGCCAGTGCGGCGGCCACGGTCGACTTGCCGGTGCCGCCCTTGCCGGAGACGAAGTGCAGGCGCGCCGCGCCTGCGCTGGGAGGCCATGCCGGCTCGTCGGGGTGCGGACGCCCGTGTGCGGCCGTGTCTGTCGGTGCTGCCACGGGCACGAGCCTATAAGTCGAGGAGCGCGCACGTGCGGGGGATAGGCTCCACGGCATGAGCGAATTGACTACCTGGGAGTACGCGACCGTGCCGCTGCTGACGCACGCCACCAAGGCGATCCTCGACCAGTGGGGCGGGGACGGTTGGGAACTGGTGACCGTGCTCCCCGGCCCGACGGGCGAGCAGCACGTGGCCTACCTCAAGCGTCCGAAGGGCTGAGACCGTGGCAGACACCACACAGTCCTGGACCGCGCGCCTGGCCGAACTGGGCATCGACCTGCCGCCGGTGGCCGCGCCCGTCGCCGCGTACGTGCCGGCCGTCCGCACCGGAAACCACGTCCACACCTCGGGTCAGCTGCCGTTCGTCGACGGCAAGCTGCCGATCGTCGGCAAGCTCGGCGCGGACGTCTCGGAGGCCGACGCGAAGGCCGCCGCCCGCCAGTGCGCGCTGAACGCGCTCGCCGCCGTGGACGCCCTGGTCGGCCTGGATTCGATCGTGCGCATCGTCAAGGTCGTCGGCTTCGTGGCCTCGGCCGAGGGCTTCACCGGTCAGCCCGGCGTGATCAACGGCGCGTCCGAGTTCCTCGGTGAGGTGTTCGGGGACGCCGGGATCCACGCGCGGTCGGCGGTCGGCGTCGCCGAGCTGCCGCTCGGGTCGCCCGTCGAGGTCGAACTCATCGCCGAGGTGCGCTGAGCGCCACCCGCGTCCTCTGCTGAGCCGCATTCCCGGAAAGGGGATGCGGCTCAGTTGTTTTCGGTGCTGCGCGCGTTTGCGTGATCGACGAGGCGGCGCATGCAGTCGACCGCGAGTTCCGCGGGTCCGTCCGGGCCGGTGGTGGGGGCGTCGGTTGCGGCCCACGTCTCGACCGCGATCCGCATCGCGGCGTTCGCGGCGGCCGCGAGGAGTCGGACGGTCAGCGGATCGGCATCCGGGCCGACCAGCGGTGTCAGCGCCGCGACCAGACCCTCCTCCGAATCGTGTTGCACGCGAAGCCACACCGCGTGCAGAGCGGGTTCGTCGTTCACCGTCCGCAGCAGGCCCCGGGTCCACTGCAGCATCTCCTCGGTGACGTCCTCCGACGGCGTCAGGGCCCGCCGCGTCGCGCGCTCGAGGGCCTGGCCGACGGATGTGGCCCCGGACGCATCCGCCTCTTCGGTGAGGTACGTGATCCAGTTGGTCACCCCGCCCGCGAGGAGCGGCGAGACGGCGTCCTCCTTGGTGCGGAAGTAGCGGTAGAAGGTGCGCAGGCCGATTCCCGCCGCCGCGGCGATCTCCTCTGCGGTCACCGACGACGCCCCGCGCGCGGAGAACAGCTCGGCCGCGCGTCGGGAGATCTCGAGTTGTGTCTGCGCCTTGCGTCGCGCTGTCAGCGACGTCACGGGCTGCGCGCCGGGCATGTTCTGGACTCCTCCGCTGGTGTCGGATCGCAGACTACCGGTCCTGTTCCGAAGAAATGCGTGACACAACGTGCCAAGTCGGCCTACTGTGCCATTAGGTCCACAAAACGACTCTAGTTGATCAGGAGAGACCATGAAGCGATTCGAAGGCCGTCGAGTACTCATCACCGGCGCCGGATCCGGAATCGGGCAGGCCACCGTCGCCCGCATCCTCGAGGAGGGCGGCATCGTCGCCGCCGCCGACGTGTCCGAGGCCGGGCTCGAGGTGACCCGCGAGCGGGCCGCCGCGGCCGGCACCGCCGATCGGCTGGCCACCGCGGTCGTGGACATCTCGAACGAGGACTCGGTCCGGGAGAACATCGGTGGCGCGATCAAGGGCCTCGGTGGCCTCGACGTGCTGGTCAACGCCGCAGGCATCCTCCGGGCGTCGCACACCGACAAGACCACTCTGGAGTTCTGGAACACCGTGGTCGGGGTCAACCTGACCGGTACGTTCCTGGTCACCCGCGAGGCGCTGCCCGCGCTGCTCGAGTCGGGCAAGGGCGTCGTGGTGAACTTCAGCTCCACCTCCGCTCACTTCGCACACCCCTACATGGCCGCGTACGCCGCCACCAAGGGCGGCATTCGCTCGTTCACCCACGCGATCGCGCTCGAGTACGCCAAGCAGGGCCTGCGTGCCGTCGCTGTCGAGCCGGGCAGCATCGCCTCCGGCATGACCAGCGCCCCGGGCTTCCCGGAGGACGTCGACCCGAGCCTGATCGGCAAGCTCTACCCGTGGATCGGCGACGGCTTCGCGCCGCCGGAGGACGTGGCCGGTGTGATCGCGATGCTCGCGTCCGACGACGGCAAGTTCGTCACCGGCACCGAGATTCGGATCGACGGCGGCACCCACATGTGAGTGCGATTGCGCCGCACCAGGTGTCGGGCTGATCGGACGCACGTTCGGTGGAGTCGTACAGTGAGGACCGGTTTCGGTTCCGGATTCCACCGAACACGCCGTCGGTCCGTCAGGAAAGGTGCGTCGATGACGCTTCAGCACCCCGCGTACGCCCAGTTGCGCCAGGTCACGCCTAGTGCGGCGGTGATGCTCGAGAACAACCCGAGCATGTACTCGCTGGAGGGCACCAACACCTGGATCCTGCGGGCCCCGGGCAGTGACGAGTGCGTCGTGGTCGACCCGGGCGACGACGACGCGGAGCACCTGGCGCGGGTCGCGGGCGTCGGGACCGTGGTGCTCACCCTGATCTCGCACCGCCACCACGACCACACCGGCGGCATCGATCGGTTCTTCGAACTGACCGGTGCCCCGGTGCGCGCGGTGCGGGAGGAGTTCCGGCGCGGCGGAGGCGGAGACCTCGTGCATGGTGAGGTCATCGAGGCCGCCGGCCTGACGCTGCGGGTGCTGCGCACGCCCGGGCACACCGCAGACTCGGTGTCGTTCGTCATCGAGGGGGAGGGCTCGGTGCTCACCGCCGACACCATCCTCGGCCGCGGCACCACCGTCCTCGACGCGTCGGACGGCAATCTGCGCGACTACCTCGAATCGATGCGGGTTCTCATCGAACTGGGCCCGGGCCGGACGGTCCTGCCCGGACACGGCCCGGAACTGCCCGACCTCGAGGCGGTCGCCAAGTACTACCTCGCGCACCGCGAGGAACGGCTCGCGCAGGTCCGGGGCGCGCTCGATGTCCTCGGCGCCGACGCCGACGTGCGGTCCGTGGTCGAGCACGTCTACACCGACATCGACGAGACCTTGTGGCCCGCCGCCGAGCAGTCGGTGCGGGTGCAGTTGGAGTATCTGCGGGGCTGAGCCCCGGCTTTCGGGAGTTGCTCGGATTTCCCGGAGCGGCGCAACGGTATTCGCCCGGCGATGGCGGGGGGACGGCGGTATCGATGTCCGACGAACCGATGACGCGGGAGCGCCGCGAGGCCGCGGCCGTCATGGCGGGGGCCGGGGCCTCGGGAGAGCACGAGTATCGGGCTCAGGTGCTCGACGTGCTGCGGGTCGAGGACGGCAGGATCGTCGAGATCACCGCCTTCGAGCTGCACCTGTTCCCTACGTTCGATCTGCCGATGACACTGTCCTAGCGTCTTTGCGGCGATTCCTTTTCGGCCTCCCCACCGCCTCAACAGTGGACGACTTCGATACGCGAGGTCGACGACAGTGAGGACTGCTGATGGGGATCGAGAATCGTGACGATGTGACGGCGACGTATGTCCTGATTCATGGCGCCGGGGCCGACTCCTGGTGCTGGCACCGCGTCCGACCGCTGCTCGAAGCTGCCGGGCACACCGCGATCACGCCCGACCTGCCCGTCTCAGACGACACCGCGGGTCTGACCGAGTACGTCGACGCCGTACGGCGGGCCGTCGGCACCCGAGAGCACGTGACCGTGGTCGCGCACTCCTTCGGCGGCTTCATCGGCCCGATCGTTGCCGAGCATCTCCGGGTCGACCTGCTCGTCCTGTTGCACGCCATGATTCCCCTGCCCGGGGAAGCCCCCGGCCAGTGGTGGAGCGCGACCGGCCGTGAACAGGCGCGTCGACGCGACGACGACCTGCACGGCACGGCGGCCGGCGAGGACGAGTTCTGGGCGCACGACACACCCCCGGCATCGCCGCCGACACCATGCCCGGCGACCACCTCCCGATGCTGGGCCACCCCGAATGCCTCGCCGAACGGCTCGAGGCCTACCACAGGGCCGTGCGCGACGGCGGAACGAGCCACCCGTGACGGCCGGCAACACCGGGTCGCGCCGCGGCTGACATTTCCGACCGTTCACCGTTAACGCCCGTCCGGGCCGTTTCTCTCTTTCCGGACTTAGCGGGGCGATGTTCCTTGCGGCTGTTACAGTTTCGTCTGCCGACCGTTATGGAGGTCGACGCTGTCGGGGAATTGCCCAATGCCACTGGGGAGTTCGGCCCCGGAGGCCCAATCGGTTCGCGATGAGGGGGTCGACATGCGTGTGAAGGTTCTACGATCCGTGGTGGTTGCTGCGGCGGTAGCGATCGGAGTGGTCGGACTGCCGGCCGTGGCTTCGGCGGATCCCGGTGGAGGGCCGACCTACTATCTGGCACTGGGCGATTCGTTGGCGGCGGGATATCAACCGAACACCGGCCACGACGAGCCGGTGTCCTACACCCACGACATCTACAACGCACTGAAGGCGTCGGATCCGAATCTGGAGTTCGTCAACCTGGGATGTGACGGCGAGACAACGGCGACGATGATCAATGGCGGCAGATGCACCTATCCGGGTGCGACGTCGCAGCTCGACGCCGCGACGAAGTTCCTCGCGGCGCACAAGGGCAAGGTCGAGTACGTGACCGAGGACATCGGCGCGAACGACGTGTATCACTGCCTGTCGGGCGGCTCCGGATCGCTCGGCTCGTCCGGTGTTCCGGATGTGGGCTGCATCGCGCAGTCCCTGGCCACGGTGGAGCAGAATCTCACCAAGATCAACAGTCAGCTGCGTGACGCCGGCGGCGACGGGCCGCGATACGTCGGTATGAATTACTACGACCCGGCGTTGGCGGGCTGGCTCCAGGGCGGGCTGACCCGTGTGGTCGCGGCCGGGACCGCCGCGTTGAACAATCTGTTCGCTGCCACGATCGAGAAGGCCAATTCGTCGGCCGGTTGGAAGACGGCGGATGTGTCTACTGCGTTCTCGAACAACGACTTCACCCCGGTCGATGTCCCCGGCTTCGGCACGCTGCCGAAGAACGTGGGGCGGATCTGCGAGTGGACGTGGATGTGCACGCAGTACCGAGACATCCACGCCAACCCGACAGGGCATCAGGTGATCGCCGACACCTTCCTGCCCCTGCTGGAGGCGGGCGGGCCCGGTTCCTTGGCGTCGTCCGGGTCCAGCGGCTCGAGTGGCTCCAGTGGCTCGCTCGGTTCCAGCGGCTCGAGTGGGTCGACCGGATCAGGGTCGTAGGCGCGGCCGACCACGGCGAAAGAAGGCGGAGCCCGGTGCGGGCTCCGCCTTCTGCGGCACGTATGCCGATAAGGGCATGAGAGGAAGCTGTTTTGGTATTTGTTCGGTATGGATCGGGGCTCGACCATTGATCCATGACTTCATCCCTCGACGGCTGGATCCGTAACTTCGTCGACGGCGCATTCGTCGATCCCGACCCGCAGCGGGGCTTCGACCAGACCGACCCCGCGACCGGGCGGGTGCTCGCCCAGGTCCACGAGGCCGACCAGGCGCTCGTCGACCGCGCCGTGACCTCGGCCCGGCGTGCCCTCGCGGACGGCTGGGCCGACACCCCGGTCCGGGAACGCGCCGCACTGCTGCGCCGCGCTGCGGACCGGATCGAGGAACGCTTCGAGGAGTTCGTCGCCGCCGAGATGGCGGACACCGGCAAGCCGATCACCCAGGCGCGCGAGCTCGACGTGGCCCGTGCGCTCACCAATTTCCGGACCTTCGCCGATATCGTCTCCGCGGCCGGTCAGGAATCGTTCATGACCGACCTGGCCGGGGGACGGCAGGCGCTCAACTACGCGGTCCGCAAGCCGCTCGGCGTCGTCGCGGTCATCGTCCCGTGGAATCTGCCGCTGCTGCTGCTCACGTGGAAGGTCGCGCCCGCCCTCGCGTGCGGCAACGCGGTGGTGGTCAAGCCCAGCGAGGAGACCCCGGCGACGGCGACCCTGCTCGCCGAGGTGCTCGCCGAGGTCGGTCTGCCCGCCGGCGTCTACAACGTCGTGCACGGCTTCGGCGGCAACTCCGCCGGCGAGTACCTCACGACGCATCCCGGCATCGACGGCGTCACCTTCACAGGCTCGTCCGCGACCGGCTCGCACGTGATGAAAACCGTTGCGCCGCGCGTCCGCCCGGTCTCCTTCGAGCTCGGCGGCAAGAACGCGGCCGTCGTGTTCGACGACGTCGACCTCGACGAGGCGCTGACCGGACTGACCAAGTCGGTGTTCACCAACACCGGCCAGGTGTGTCTGTGCACCGAGCGCGTGTACGTGCAGCGGGCGATCTTCGACGACGTCGTCACCGGTCTGGCGGAGCGCGCCGAGCAGCTGCGCCTGGGTGACCCGACCGACGCCGACACCACCACCGGACCGCTCATCTCGCAGGCCCACCGCGACAAGGTGCTGCGCTACTTCCGGATGGCCGAACAGTCCGGCGCGAAGGTCGTCACCGGTGGCGGCGTTCCGGACCTCGGTGAGAGGCTCGCGTACGGGTCGTGGATCCAGCCCACGCTGTGGACGGGTCTGACGAACGAGGACGCCGTGCTCCGCGAGGAAATCTTCGGACCGGTCGCAGCACTGGTGCCCTTCGACACCGAAGAGGAGGCGATCGCGCTGGCCAACGACACCAAGTACGGCCTCGCCGCATCGGTGTGGACCAACGACCTGCGGCGCGGACACCGCGTCGCGCAGAAGATGAACGTCGGAATCTCGTGGGTCAACACGTGGTTCACGCGTGAACTGCGCTCCCCGTTCGGCGGTGTCGGGCTCTCCGGCATCGGCCGCGAGGGTGGCGAGTCGTCGTTGCACTTCTACACCGAGCCCACGAACGTGTGCGTGGCGCTGTGATCGAAAAGGACATGACCGTGGGAGTTGAAGGCTGATGTCACTGAACAGCAGGGAAATCGCGGCCCTGGCCGAACGCCTCGACGAGGCACAGACCGAAATCCACGACACGACGAGCCTCGCCGACGACACCGACGTCGACATCGACGACGCGTACCGCATCCAGGCGGGCGTCGTCGAACGTCGACTCGGGCGCGGTGAGGAGCTCGTCGGCGTCAAGCTCGGGTTCACCAGCAAGGCGAAGATGGCGCAGATGGGAGTCTCCGACGTGATCGTCGGCAGGCTCACCGACGCGATGCGGGCCGACGACGGCGGGGAGGTGGCACTGCGCCGCTTCATCCACCCGAAGATCGAGCCCGAGATCGCGTACCGACTGTGCCGCGACGTCGACCTGGACGACCCGGTCGTGGACATCGCCTCCTGCGTCGACGCCGTCGCGCCGGCCATGGAGATCATCGACTCCCGCTACCGGGACTTCCGTTTCACGTACACCGACGTCGTCGCGGACAACACGTCGGCGGCGGCGTACGTGATCGGGCCGTGGTCCGACCTGCAGGACGTCGCCGACCGCGCGGTGCGGATGACGGTCGGCGACGAGACCGTCGCCGGGACCACCGCGGCCATCCTCGACGACCCCGTCAACGCGCTGCACGCGTTGCTCGACATGTGCCGGCGCCGCCGGATTCCGCTGCGCGCCGGCGACGTCGTGCTCGCGGGGGCGGCGACCGCCGCGGTGCCGCTGACCGCGACTGTCGCCCGGTGCGAGATCGCCGGACTGGGCGCCGTGACCGTGAAGGGAATCGCATGAGCGACAACGCCGCCAAGGTCATCGAACGCCTCGCCAGGCCACGCGGACGCTTCCCGCACGTGAAGGTGGCCGGAGACTTCGTGTACGTCTCCGGCACCAGTTCGCGTCGCCCGGACAACACGTTCGTCGGCGTCGAGGTCGACGAGATGGGGACCACGAACCTCGACATCCGTGCCCAGACCCGCGCGGTGATCGAGAACATCCGCTCGATCCTCGCCGAGGTGGGCGCCGACCTGAGCGACCTCGTGCAGGTGACGTCGTACCTGGTGTCGATGAACGACTTCGGCGGCTACAACGAGGTCTACGCCGAGATGTTCGACGAGACCGGACCCACCCGCACCACCGTTGCGGTGCACCAGCTTCCGCACCCACACCTGCTCATCGAGATCCAGGGTGTCGCCTACCTGCCCGCGCACCGCCGCACGAACGCCCCCGACACGGAGGACCGCTCATGACCGTCATCCCGCCCGTCATCGACTTCCAGAAGTGGATCGCCGAGAACCGGCACCTGCTCGCGCCGCCGGTCAACAACCAGACGATGGCGCTCGGCGACGACTTCATCGTCCAGGTGGTCGGCGGCCCCAACCAGCGCACCGACTACCACCTCGACCCGTACGAGGAGTGGTTCTACCAGATCGAGGGCGACATCCACGTCGACGTCATGACCGAGGACGGACCCCAGCGGGTCCACATCCGCGAGGGCGAGACCTGGCTGCTCCCCGGCAATCTGCCGCATTCGCCGCAGCGCCCGACCGCCGGCTCGATCGGTCTGGTCATCGAGCGCGTGCGCCGTGAGGGCACCCTCGAGAAGTTCCAGTGGTACTGCCTCGAGTGCAACAACCTGATCCACGAGATCGAACTCCAGGTGCGCGACATCGTCGCCGACCTGCCGCCAGTGTTCGTGCAGTTCTACGAGGACGAGCAGGCCCGCACGTGCGGCAACTGCGGTGCCCTCCATCCCGGAAAGGGCTGACGTGAGCGGCATCATCGACGTCCACACCCACTACGTTCCCAAGGGGTGGCCGGACCTGACCGCCGACGCCGGACCCGACGCCCCCTGGCTGCGCGTCGAGAGCGAGTCCGAGGCTGTCATCATGATGGGCTCCAAGGAGTTCCGTCGAATCCAGGCCGACGCCTGGGACGCGGAAACTCGACTGCGGGACATGGACGCCGACGGCGTCCGGACCCAGGTGGTGTCCCCGACGCCGGCGTTCTTCAACTACGGGCGCACCGGCGAGCAGGCCGAGCGGATCTCGCGGATCTTCAACGACCTCGCGCTCGAGATCGTCGCCCCGGCGCCCGACCGGCTGATCCCGTTCTGCCAGGTGCCGCTGCAGGACGCCGACGCGGCCTGCCGCGAGGTGGAGCGCTGCGTGGCCAACGGGCACCGCGGCGTCGAGATCGGCAACCACGTCGGCGACCGGGACCTCGACAGCGAGGGCGTGGTGACGTTCCTGCAGCACTGTGCGTCGCTCGACGTCCCGGTGTTCGTGCATCCCTGGGACATGGACTCGTCACCGCGCCTGAACCGGTGGATGGCGCAATGGCTCACCGCGATGCCCGCCGAGACGCACCTGTCGATCCTCGCGCTGATCCTGGGCGGCGTCTTCGACCGCATCGACGAGCGACTGAAGATCGGATTCGCCCACGGCGGCGGCTCGTTCGCGTTCTGGCTCGGCCGGATGGAGAACGCGTGGCACCGGCGCAACGACATCATCGGTACGTCGGAGATGCCGCCGTCGCACTACCTCGGCCGGTTCTACGTGGACTCCGTGGTGTTCGACGACCGCGCCCTGCGCCTGCTGGTCGACACCGTCGGCGTCGAGCGCGTGATGGTGGGCAGCGACTACCCGTACCCGCTGGGCGAGCGTCCGGTGGGCGAGGTGGTGCGCAAGAGCGAGTTCCTCGACGAGGCCTCGCGTGGGCTGATCCAGCGCGGCAACGCCGAACGCTTCCTGGGGATCTCCGATATCCCCTGAGGCATAGCCGAATTGAGATATCCAGCGGCCGATTCGGCATTTGTGAGTCATGTCTCACGTAGGCAGAATCTCTCCCACGATCCACACACGGCCGCTGGATTCTCTTGGCAAATAACGGATCTCGACTCTCCGGCAGCCTCCCCCGACTCCCGATAGGTATCTGCGATGACCGACAGCACGACACGAGGTAGGGGCGCCGCCCCCGCCGCGGCCGCGCGCAGCCGCGTCGCCCTGGCGACCCTGGCCGGCACCACGCTCGAGTGGTACGACTTCTTCCTCTACGGCACGGCCGCTGCACTGATCTTCAACAAGCAGTTCTTCCCCAGCCTGAGCCCCACCGCCGGGACCCTCGCCGCGTTCAGTACGTTCGCGGTCGGGTTCATCGCCCGGCCCCTCGGCGGCCTGGTGTTCGGCCACTTCGGTGACCGGATCGGGCGCAAGGCGACGCTCGTCGTCTCGCTTCTGATGATGGGTATCGGATCGACGCTGATCGGCCTGATCCCGAACTACGACGCGATCGGCGTGTGGGCGCCGATCCTGCTGGTCGCCATGCGGGTGGTGCAGGGCATCGGGCTGGGAGGTGAGGGTGCCGGCGCGACCCTCATGTCGATGGAGCACGCACCCGCCGGGAAGAAGAATCTCTACGCCGGCTTCCCACAGATGGGCACCCCGGCCGGACTCGTTCTCGCGAACGGCATCTTCCTCACGACCAGTTCGGTGATGTCGGACAGCGCGTTCACCTCCTGGGGTTGGCGTATCCCGTTCCTGCTCAGCATCGTGCTCGTCGCGATCGGACTGATCATCCGCCTGCGTGTCACCGAGTCCCCGTCCTTCACCGGCATCGTCGAGAACAACGAGGTGTCCCGGTTCCCGCTCCGCGAGGCACTCGACGTCGGATTCACCCGCCTCATCCTGACGCTGCTCGCGGTCCTCGCGAATTCTGCTGTCGCATACGCGTTCATGGTGTTCTCGCTCGCGTACGGTACGCGGCACCTCGGCTACGACAAGCAGTTCCTGATCCTCAGCGTCACGGCGGCCGCGGTGCTGTGGTTCGCGTCGATCCCCGTGTGGACCAGGGTCGCCGACAAACACGGCCGCCGCACGATGTTCATCGCCGGCTCCGCCGCCATCCTGGTGTGGTGCGTGGTGTTCTTCCCGCTGCTCAACACGGAGAACACAGTCGTCGCCGTGATCGCCTTCCTCGGAATGGGTCTCATCGTTCCGGTGACCCACTGCGTGCAGGGCAGCATCATCGCCGACACGTTCCCCGCCAAGGTGCGGTACTCCGGATCGTCGCTGATCCTGCAGAGCGGCGCCATCCTCGGCGGCGGGCTGGCGCCGCTGATCGCAACCGCGCTGCTCGACGCCACCGGATCGTCCACCGGTGTCACGTGGTACCTCGCGATCATCTGCACCATCAGCCTGTTCGGCGCAATCGCACTGTTCCGCGTGGTTCCGGACTCGTCACGCGGACTGCAGCACGACGAGGAGCCGGCGGCCGTCTCCGCCTGATCCTCCCGCGCGGCGACCGGAGCCGTCCACCGTCTCGGTGGGCGGCTCCGGTCTGTTTCCGCGTCAGGACCGAGCGGGTGCGATCTCGGCGGCGAACTCCGCGAGGAAGTCCACCAGCGCCGCCGCCGACGGGCTCAGGGTGCGTCCGGCCGACAGCGTGATGCCGACACTGTGACCGATCGGATCGAGTGTGATCGGCAGCGTGGTGAGCCGTGCGTCGTCGCGCGGGATCAGGCTGGGCAGGGCCGCAACCATGTCGGTCTCGAGGAGTAGTTGCCGCACCGTCAGGAACGACGTGGCCTCCACCCGGTTCTCCGGGAGCGGCAGGCTGTTGCGGGCGAAGAACTCCTCGAGCTCGCGGCGTAGTGCGGTCTCGACGCCGGGCAGGATCCACGGGTATTCGGCGAGATCGCTCAACTGCACGTCCGACCGGCCCGCGAGCGGGTGCCCGAGCCGCGTCACGAGTTCCACCGATTCGGCGTACAACGTGCGCCGCACGGCCATCTCGTCGGTGGGGGAGGTGAGCCGGCCGACGATGAGATCGATTCGACCGGACTGCAGTTCGGTCAGCAGCATCTCCGGTGTGCCCTCACGGACCATGACGGTCAACAGGGGCCGCTCGGACTTCAGCCGGGCGATGGCGCCGGGGAGCAGGACGTTGGAGCCGGCGAGATGCGTTCCCACGACGACGGTTCCGCGATCGGCGTCCGCGAGTTCGACCACGTGCCGCCCCGCCTGGGTGAGTTGCGCGATGACCGCGCGAGCGTGCGCGGTGAACGCCTCCCCGAAGATCGTCGGGGTGATACCCCGTGGGCCCCGGTCATACAGCGAGACACCGAGAATCGCCTCGAGATCGTGCAGGCTGCGCGTCGCGACCGGTTGGGTGACGTGGAGTGCGGCGGCTGCCGCGACGACACTTCCCCGGCTGGTCAACGCGTCGACGAGGAGCAGGTGGCGGAGCTTGAGGCGCCCGTCCAGCAGTTTGGGCATGTCCATGGGGGGATCCTAGCGATGGTCGCACCGCACTCGTACCGTCAGCGATTGGGTGGTTGCAGTGCGCAACTGTCCTGCGGTGCCGCAGGTTTCGCACCGTCGAGACCGGCGAACAGCCCGAGCAGTGCGGTGCTCAGGGCCGAGCCGGGATCGGCGAGGTCGAGGAAGACGTCGTAGTGGTTGCGATCCGGGACGACGAGAAGTTCGCTCTCGGACCGACGGCTCCACGCATCGTGGAACATCCGGCTCTGTTCGAGGAATCCGACGCCGTCGTGCTCGGCGACCGCGACCACCGCCCGCGGGCCCGGCTGGTCGGTCTGCAGCATGGGGCTCAGCGCAGCGGCCCGCGGGGCGTCGAGGCCGAGCCACTCGTTCGCGAACGAGTGCACCAGCGGCCGGATGTCGAACAGCCCGCTGATCGGCATCGCTGCCCGAACGACGTCCGGCGGCAGGCCGAGCTGATCCTGCCAGCCGGGCACCATCGTCGTGGCCGTCAGATGACCGCCGGCCGAACTGCCGCCGACGACGATGCGATTCGGGTCCAGTCCGTGGTTGGCTCCGTGGTGGTACACCCACGCGACCGCGGCCCGCACCTGCCGGACGATCTCCTCGAGCGGCGTGTCCGGTGCCAGTCCGTAGTCGACCGAGACGGTGGCGATGCCTGCGGCGTCGAGCATGCGCGCCATGAAGGCCGTGTGATGGCGCGACAGCGCGCGCCAGTAGCCGCCGTGGACCGCGACGAACGCCGGCCGCAGTCCCGTTCCCGTGCCCCAGACGTCGAGGCGTTCGAGGCTGTGCGGGTCGTATCGCAGATCCGCGAACCCGGTGAGGCCATGGACGACCTCGCGTGAGCGCTGCCGGTACTCCTCGATCGTCGTGTCGAACAGTTCGGCGGAGACGGTGTTGCGGACGTTGTAGTCCGCATCGATCTGCGGGTCGGTCATCCCTTCATCCTCTTGCGCGGATCGAATGCCTGTCGAATGCGAAATCCGGGCCGAGGTATGACCGCACGGCTATGGCGCTCCGGTTCGTCGAACGACGAAGCCGCCCGTCCCTGGTGCGGGACGGGCGGCTTCGGTTCGTTCGGTGCTGCCGCAATCAGCGGTCAGCGGGCGCGACGCGCCAGACGCTCCGAGTCGGAGATCAGGACGCTCTTGCCCTCGAGGCGCAGCCAGCCGCGGTGCGCGAAGTCGGCCAGCGCCTTGTTCACGGTCTCGCGGGACGCGCCGACCAGCTGGGCGATCTCTTCCTGCGTGAGGTCGTGCGTCACGCGGAGGGAACCGGCCTCCTGGGTGCCGAAGCGCTGCGCGAGCTGCAGCAGCGCCTTGGCGACACGACCCGGGACGTCGGTGAAGATCAGGTCGGCAAGGTTGTTGTTGGTGCGGCGCAGGCGACGCGCGAGGACGCGCAGCAGCTGCTCGGCGATCTCCGGGCGCTGGTCGATCCACGACTTGAGGGCGTCGCGATCCATGCTCACGGCGCGGACCTCGGTGACCGTGGTGGCCGTCGACGTGCGCGGGCCCGGGTCGAAGATCGACAGCTCGCCGAACATGTCCGACGGACCCATGATCGTCAGCAGGTTCTCACGACCGTCCGGCGAGCGGCGGCCGAGCTTCACCTTGCCGGAGACGATGATGTACAGCCGATCACCGGGCTCGCCCTCGTTGAAGATGACGTGCCCGCGGGGGAAATCGACGGGCTGAAGCTGCTTGACCAGCGCAGCCACCGCCGAGGGCTCGACTCCTTGGAAGATGCCGGCTCTGGCCAGGACCTCGTCCACGTGCGCTCCTTTGGAAAAAACTGTTCATCAATGCAAGTTGCTGCACGGCGACTGAGGTCTCATGCAACGAGTACGCGAACAAAGTCTACTTGCCGCGGCTGTGCGACGAGTCACTGACACCGCGTAGAGTTCTACGACTTTACGAAGAATCCTTCTCGGGTTTACCGACCAAACGCACGATCGGGATCGCCGGTCTCCTCGATCGCAGGCTCGCTACCAGCGCAGATCAGCTCGCGCGGCGGGCGCTCTCAGTGTCCTGGGCGGCGCCGTCGGAATCGCGGGAATCCTCGGTTTCGGACCGGCTGCCCCGCTTGCGGCGGCGATGGAACCGGGCGAGGGCGTGCGGGAAGCCCTCGTTCGCGAGCGTCGCGACCTCGTCCTGGCTTGCCTGGTCCAGGAACTCGGCGACCTCCTGCTCGCGGACCGTCAGCCGCCGGAGCCGGAACTCGACACGCTCCATGGCCAGTGCGAACAGCATCAGCAGCACAGGAAACAGCACGACAGCCAGACCTTGCATAACGGGAAGTAAACACTGCGAAGGTCTCAGAAGCGACACAGTCCGGAATCCGATCGGCACGGCAGTCCGTAGAGTTGTCGAGGTGCAGGCGACCTCAGGAGACGACCGGAATTCGAGTGCGGTGCCCGTGGCCGCGGGCGAGTCCCGGCTCGCGCTCGTGCGCCGCGCGCGGCGGATGAACCGCCGTTTGAAGGAGGCCTTCCCGCACGTCTACTGCGAGCTCGACTTCACCACTCCGCTCGAGCTCACGGTCGCGACGATCCTGTCTGCACAGTGCACGGATGTGCGGGTCAACCAGGTAACTCCCGCGCTGTTCGCGCGCTACCGCGACGCCCGCGCCTACGCCGAGGCGGACCGGACGGAGCTCGAGGAGTACATCCGGACGACCGGCTTCTTTCGGAACAAGGCGAACTCGATCATCGGTCTCGGGCAGGCGCTCCTCGAGCGCTACGACGGTGAAGTTCCGAACAAGCTGAAGGACCTCGTGACACTTCCCGGCATCGGTCGCAAGACTGCGAACGTCGTCCTCGGTAACGCGTTCGGCGTGCCTGGAATCACAGTCGACACGCACTTCGGCCGGCTCGTGCGGCGGTGGCAGTGGACCGAGGAGACCGACCCGGTCAAGGTCGAGCACGCGGTCGGGGCGCTCATCGAGCGCAAGGAGTGGACCGACCTGTCGCATCGCGTGATCTTCCACGGCCGTCGGGTGTGTCACGCGCGCAAGCCGGCGTGCGGCGTGTGCGTCCTGGCGAAGGACTGCCCGTCGTACGGCACCGGGCCCACCGACAAGGTGGCCGCGGCAGCATTGGTCAAGGGGCCGGAGACCGAGCATCTCCTCGATCTGGCAGGTATGTGAGAGGTATGCGTGTTTCCAGTGCAGCGCGGTGGAGTCTGGCCGCGCTCGTCGTGGTGGTGGCGCTGATCGTCGCCATCTGGCCGCGCGGCGGTCAGGACACCGCCGACATCACCGACTACCCCGGCGCGAACCGGTCGACGTCGCAGGAACGCCGGGGCGCCGACACCCCCGAGGCGCTCGCCCCGCTGCGCGCCGACGCCGGACTGGAGCCGTGCCCGGCACCGACCGGACCCGCACCGGACGGTTCGGTGCTGGCGGGCATCAATCTCGAATGCCTCGGCGACGGCAGCCGCGTCGACCTCGGGGCCGCGCTCACCGGC
The DNA here is from genome assembly GCF_040024445.1 of Prescottella soli. Lineage (NCBI taxonomy): Bacteria > Bacillati > Actinomycetota > Actinomycetes > Mycobacteriales > Nocardiaceae > Rhodococcus > Rhodococcus (subgen. Prescottella) soli. Next base: position 2,420,744 of record NZ_CP157276.1, on the reverse strand, counting down.
AAGCCGGTGCTGCTCAACATCTGGGCCTACTGGTGCGGACCGTGCCGCGAGGAACTGCCGTACCTGCAGCAATACTCGGATCGTGTCGGCGACGCGGTTACCGTCATGACGGTGCACACCGATTCCAACGAGTCCAACGGGCTCGCGCGCCTCGCCGAGTACGACGTCCACCTGCCCGGCGTCCAGGACGGCTCCGCGCGGGTGCAGGCGGCCGTCGGCTCCCCGCCGGTGCTGCCGGTGTCGGTGTTGATCCGCCCGGACGGCACGGTCGCGAAGATCCTTCCCCAGCAGTTCCGCAGTGTCGACGAGATCGCGGGCGCCGTCCAGCAGTACCTCGGCGTCGCCGCATGAGCTTCCACCTGCAGCACCCGCTGAACCCCGAGGCCGCACCCGAATGGCTTCGCGCGGTGACGCGCACCCTCCCCGCCGACCCCAACCGCGTCAACCCGGTCCTGAACCGTCGTTCCCCGCAGGGGTCGAAGGTCCGTCCCGCCGCGGTGCTCGTGCTCTTCGGCGGGTCCGCTGATTCCGATCCGCTCGCTGTCGGAGGGCTCCCGGCCGACGCCGACGTCCTGCTCACCCAGCGGGCGTCGACGATGCGTCAGCACAGCGGCCAGGTCGCCTTCCCCGGCGGCGCCGCCGACCCCGAGGACGACGGGCCCGTCGACACCGCGCTCCGCGAGGCGGTGGAGGAGACCGGGCTCGTGCGCAGCGGCGTCCAACCGCTCGCGACGCTCCCCGAGATCTTCATCCCGCCGTCCGGGTTCGACGTCACCCCTGTGCTCGCGTACTGGCATGACCCCAGCCCGGTCGGCGTCGTCGACGCCGCCGAGGCCGAGCGTGTCGTGCGGGTGCCGCTGCGGGACCTGATCGACCCGGACAACCGTTTCCAGGTGCGGCACCGCGCCGGCTACCAGGGCCCTGCCTTCGAGGTCGACGGGATGCTGGTGTGGGGATTCACCGCGGGCGTGCTCGCGGGTCTGCTGGCCGTGTCCGGCTGGGAAATCGAGTGGGACCACCACGACGTCCGCGACCTCGACGTAACGCTCACGCGGGTCGCGACCGGTGTGGAGAACGACGGCATGATCGAATTCGGGCAGCACCGTCCGTCACGGGAAATGGGGGAGCGTTGAGCGGATCCGCATGGATCGACCTGGCCGTGATTCTCGTGGCGTTGCTTGCGGCGTCGTCGGGATGGCGGCACGGCGCGGTCGCGTCGGCACTCGCCTTCCTCGGCGTCGTGCTCGGTGCCGTCGCCGGCATCCTCATCGCGCCGCACGTGCTCGTCCACGTCGACGAGGGCCGGATGCGGGTGCTCGTCGGCATCGCCCTGATCGTCGTGCTCGTGGTGATCGGTGAGGTCGCGGGCATGGTGCTGGGCCGGGCGGCCCGCAGCGTCATGCACAGCCCCGTGGCGCGGGGTGTGGACAGCTTTATCGGCGCGGGCCTGCAGCTCGTCGCGGTTCTGGTCGCGGCGTGGCTCCTCGCGATCCCGCTCACCACGTCCACACAGGCCAACGTCGCGTCCGCGGTGCGCGGGTCCAAGGTGCTCAGCGCCGTCGACGACGTCGCGCCCGACTGGCTGCGCCAGGTGCCCAGCGAGTTCTCGGCCCTGCTCGACACGTCGGGCCTGCCGGACGTCATCGGTCCGTTCGGACGCACGCCCATCACGAACGTCGACCCGCCGGACGCCAGTGTGCTCGCGAGCCCGGTCGCGCAGCAGCTGCAGACCAGCGTGCTGCGGGTCCGCGGGGCGGCCCCGAGCTGCCAGAAGGCGCTCGAAGGCTCAGGGTTCGTCGTGGGGCCCGAACGCGTCATGACCAACGCGCACGTCGTCGCGGGCACGTCCACCGTCGCTGTCGACACCGTCGACGGGCCGCTCGACGCCCGTGTCGTGGTGTTCGATCCGGCCGTCGACGTCGCCATCCTCGACGTGCCCGGCCTGCGCGCCGCACCGCTGACCTTCGCGCCCAAGCAGGCGCGCACCGGCGACGACGCGATCGTCCTCGGCTACCCGGGTGGCGGCCCCTACACCGCCAGCGCCGCCCGTATCCGTGAGGTCCTCGACCTCCGCGGCCCGGACATCTACCGGTCCGGCACGGTCGAGCGCGAGGTGTACACGGTGCGCGGCTCGATCCGTCAGGGCAACTCGGGCGGTCCGCTCGTCGACGAGCAGGGGCGCGTCCTCGGGGTCGTCTTCGGCGCCGCGGTCGACGACAGCGACACCGGCTTCGTGCTCACCGCGAACGAGGTGTCCAAGCAGCTCGAGCAGGCCAACGGGTCGACGGCCGCGGTCGGCACCGGGGTGTGCATCGTCTGATCCCCGCCGCCGTGCCGGCGGCGGTCAGCGCGAGGCGAGCGCGAAACGCGTCAGTTCCGCGGTGACCTCGTCGGGCGATTCCTGGTGCGCGAAGTGCCCCGCGCCGGCGACCCGGTAGAGCTGCTGGCCGGGCGCGTGCGCGGTCGAGCGTTCGATGGTGGTGGCCAGCACGTACGGATCGAGTTCGCCGTGGACCTGGAACACCGGGATGTCCAACCGGTGATCCATCGCGGTCATGAACCGGCGACCGTCCGGGCGGAACTGGCTGCGGAACGCCCACCGCTGGTACTCCAGGGCGGAGTGTGCGACGCGCGGGATCTGCATCGCCGACCGCAGCCGCCGCGCGACCTCAGGGAACTCGTCGGACTGCGGCCAAGCAGGCCCGGACCGGGCCCGCAGCAGACGCTCGACCTCGGCGCCGTCGTCGCGGACGAGCCGGCGCTCCGGGCGCCACGGCACCTGGTAGTCCAGGAACGTCGGCAGCAGGGCTGCTCGCTGCTGGCGGTCGTGCAGGACGGCGTGCTTGAGCGCGATCGGATGCGGCGAGCTGACCAGCCCGATCGACTTCACCAGCCGGGGATGCAGCAGCGCCGTCGCCCAGCACACCAGGCCGCCGTCGGCGTGCCCGATCAGGGTGGCACTCGAGTGGCCCATCGCGCGGATCAGGCCCGCGATGTCACCGGCGAGGGTCCAGCCGTCGTAGCCGCGGGGTGGGGTGTCGGTGTCGCCGTACCCGCGCAGGTCGACGGCGACGGTGCGGAAGCCGGCGTCGGCGAGGGCGGTCAGCTGGTGCCGCCACGACCACCAGATGTCGGCGAAGCCGTGCAGCAGGACCACGAGCGGAGCGTCGGGACGCGACGGACCCGCCTCCGCGATGTGGATGCGGATGCCGTTCGCATGGATGTCACGATGCGTCCACGGCCCGTCGAAACGGACCGTGGACGGGTCTGGTTGGGTCACTTGTGTGGTCACGGCTGGCTGAATCAGCCGGCGGTGCCCGTTCCCGTGCCCAGCGGCGAAGCGCCGTCGGGACGCTGCCCCGGCAGCACGGTGGCGGCCTGCTTGAGCGAGTCGATCGTCTTGTTCGGTGCGCGGAGCTTACGGACCCGCATGTAGCCGAGCAGCGCGAGGACGCCGGTGACGACGAGCATCAGCGCGAAGACGATCAGGAACGCTGCCCAGCGATCGAGCCACACACTGATCAGTTCGGCGAGGAAGAAAAAGAAGAAGAAGGCGCTGAACACCAGCACGGACAGCGCGAGGATGAAGAACAGGCTGCCCTGCAGGCCCTTCTTGACCTCGCTGGTGACCTCGGCCTTCGCGAGCTCGACCTCGGCGCGGAACAGCGTCGAGACCTGGGCGGTCGCGTCACGGACGAGGGTGCCGATCGATGCCGTCTGCGGGTCGTGGAGATCGGTGAGGGGAATCGAGGACACCGTCGTCGGAACCCCGTCGCCGGTGAACCGGCCGCCGTCTCCCGTGACACCATTGCCGTTGGTGAAGCTCACTTCTCGACCCCTCCAGGTTCTTCTGACGCGCTGGTAGCTCCGACTCGCGAGTGGTTCTCACGTGTCGGTGACAGCGGCGCGGGCCTGATGGACCCGTCCGCGTCGCAACAGTAACGCCGATCCGATCAGTGACGCAGCCAACGATGTCAAGAGCACCGCGGCCTTCGCAATGTCCGCTTCGCTGCCGTCGCCGATACCCGCGAGCGCAAGATCGGCCACCAGAAGGCTAACCGTGAACCCGATCGCGCCGAGCACCGACAGGGCGAACATGTCGCGGAATCCGAGCTGACGCGGCTTGGTGGCGATGCCGAGACGGACCGCGATCCACGAGACCCCGAAGATGCCGACGGTCTTGCCGACGAGCAACCCGAGGATGATCGCGAGCGAGATCCTGTTGGTGAACATCTGACTCAAGACGTCCCCGTTGATGGGGACGCCGGACGCGAACAGCGCGAACAGGGGCACACAGACCGCCGCGGACCACGGCTGCAGGCGGTGTTCGAGCCGCGCCGCGGGGGAGTACGCCTCGCCCGGGTCGGTGCGGACGCGGGTGAGCAGTCCCAGCGCGACTCCGGCGAGTGTCGCGTGGATGCCGGCCTCGTGAACGCTGTACCAGGTGAGCAGCGCCAGCGGGACGTAGAGGAACGGGGTGGTGATCCGGCGGCGCTGGGCGTACCAGTAGGCGACCATGCACGCGACCGCGGACAGGATCCACAGCATCGCGATCGAACCGGTGAAGAGCACCGCGATGAGGATGATCGCCAGCAGGTCGTCGACGACGGCGAGGCTGAGCAGGAAGACGCGTGCGCTCGCGGGGATCCGTGACCCGGTGAGGGCCAGGACACCCAGCGCGAAGGCGATGTCGGTGGCGACGGGGATGGCCCAGCCGCGGTCCATGCCGGGGGTGCCGGCTCCGACGACGGCCGCGATGATCGCCGGCAGGATGACGCCTCCGCACGCCGCGATGATCGGCAGCAGCGCCTTCTTCCGGTCGGCGAGTTCGCCGACGACGAGTTCGCGTTTGAGTTCGAGCCCGGCCACGAAGAAGAAGATGGCGAGCAGCCCGTCCTGCGCCCACGTTCCGAGAGTGAGGTGCAGGTGCAGCGCGCTCGGGCCCACCTGCCAGTCGCGAAGCGCCGTGTAGGCGTCGACGAAGGGAGAGTTTGCCCACAGCACGGCGAGGGCCGCGGCGATCAGGAGTATGGAACCGCCGACCGTCTCGGTGCGGAGGTAGCGGGCCAGTTCGGAGCGTGCGGCGACTATCAATGAAAGCCTTTCACCTGGGGTTTCCTTGGGTACGGCAAAGCGTCGCCGACCAGACTTCCCGGCACTCCTCAGAGAATCTTAACGCGTTCTTTGCAACCGATCAGTCGGAAAGTGTCGTTTGCAACACCGATCGGGTGGAGTGTTCAATTCCTACGGTTTGGGACGAAATTCCACTCAGTGGAACATGTCGGGAACGCGGGTCCGGTCGTCCGATCGCCGGATTCCGCAGGGATCTGTGCAGGAGCATTTTCAGGTGAGCAAGGGTGTCGAGTCCGCCACGCGCGGTCCGGATCAGTTATCGAGGGACGCCGACTCGGCGGACACGGTCGCGGGAGTGCCCCGCAGTCGGATCGTCGTCGCCAGCATGGTCGGTACCTCGATCGAGTTCTACGACTTCTACATCTATGCCACGGCGGCGGTGTCGGTATTCCCGCACCTGTTCTTCCCCAAGGGCAACGACACGACGGCGCTGCTGGCCTCGTTCGCAACGTTCGGTCTGGCGTTCGTCGCCCGCCCGCTCGGTTCCATCGTGTTCGGTCACTTCGGTGACCGCATCGGCCGCAAGGCCACGCTCGTCGGATCGCTGCTCACGATGGGCATCGCGACGTTCCTGATCGGCCTGCTGCCCACCTATCACGCGGTCGGGCTGTGGGCGCCGGCGCTGCTGGCGCTGATGCGTTTCTGTCAGGGTCTCGGCCTGGGCGGTGAGTGGTCCGGCGCGGCACTGCTGGCGACGGAGACCGCGAAGAGCGGCAAGCGGGCGTGGGCCGCGATGTGGCCGCAGTTGGGCGCACCGATCGGCTTCTTCTTCGCGAACGGCCTGTTCCTGCTGATCACGCTGACTCTCGGGTACACGAGCAGTTCGTCGCCCGATCTGGACAGCGCCTTCCTGTCGTGGGGCTGGCGCATCCCGTTCCTGCTCAGTGCAGTGATGGTGATGATCGGCCTGTACGTCCGGCTCAAGCTCGAGGAGACGCCGGTGTTCGCGCGCGCCGTCGCGAACGGCGAGAAGGTCAAGACCCCGCTCAAGGAGGTGTTCAAGACCAGCTGGCGTCAGCTGATCATCGGCACCTTCGTGATGCTGGCGACGTACACGCTCTTCTACATCATGACGACGTGGGTCCTCAGCTACGGAACGGGCAAGACCCCCGCCGCCGGCGGTCACGGCGCCGGTTTCCAGTACCGGGACTTCCTCGTGCTGCAGCTGGTGGCGGTGCTGTTCTTCGCGGCCGCGATTCCGGTTGCGGGTTGGCTCGCCGACCGGTTCGGTCGCCGCATCACCCTGCTCGTCGTCACCGCCGTCATGATGGTGTTCGGCCTGACGTTCGGCGTGATCCTCGACCCCGTCGGTATGGGCGACGCCCGGATGCTGACCTTCCTGATCATCGGCATGGTGTTGATGGGCCTGACGTTCGGTCCGATGAGTGCGGTGCTGCCCGAGCTGTTCCCCACCAACGTCCGCTACACCGGATCGGGAATCGCGTACAACACGTCGAGCATCCTCGGTGCGGCGGTGGCGCCGTTCATCGCGACGTGGCTGGCCGAGACCTACGGTGTCGGCTGGGTCGGGGTCTACCTGCTGGTGGCGTCGGCGCTGACGTTCGTCTCGCTGCTGATCATGCGCGAGACCAAGGACGACTCGCTCGACAACGTCTGACGCCAGTTCTCTCCGCCCGGGTTCGTCCTCGCATCGAGGGCGAACCCGGGTTTTCGTCGTGCGGTGGTGTGCGATTCAGCGGAAAACGCACCTGCCGGTTTCATTCGCACTCATTCATCGCGGAAATCCAGTAACTTCCGAAACGCTTGTAATGCGCGGCACCTGAGTTCGAACCCGATTTGTCCTGTATGTGACGAAAAGGAGTCTCCAGAGTGCGTAATTTCGGTGCAGCTTTCCGGATTCTGGTCATCGCAGTGCTCACCAGCCTGGTTGCGCTGACGACGGTGGCCTTCGGGCCGACCAGCATCGCTCAGCCGACTGCAAGCGGCCTCTCGCTGGTGAAGTCGGCCACCCCGAGCTTCGGCCTACGGTCGGGAGACACGGTCACCTACTCGTTCCTGGTGTCCAACACCGGTGCAACTCCGATCTCCCAGGTCGGCGTGGACGAAACCGCATTCACGGGTTCCGGTTCGGCGCCACAGGCCACCTGCCCGTCGGGAACGCTCCAGCCAGGGCAGTCGGTGAACTGCACCGCCACCTACGGCGTGACCGACGCCGACCAGGCTGCCTGCTTCATCGGCAACACGGCGACCGCGACCGGCCAGGATCCACAGGGGAACCCCGTCACGTCGGCGCCGTCGGCGGCGAGGGTCGTCACAAACTGCGGCAACGCCGTTGCCGGAAGCGCGATCCTGCCGGCGGTGGGATCGCCGGTGTTCGGATCGCCGCTGCTGGGATCGCTGGCCGCGGGATCGCTGGGTGCTGGTTTGGGATCCTTGGGGCTGGGGTCGTTGGGTGTGCTGGGTGCACTCGGCGCCTGGACGCTCAGTACTCCGTACCAGCCCCCGGCCGCTTCGTGCCCGAACCCCGTGTTCCCGAATGTGCCGTTCCTGAACGTGCCATGCCCGCCGAACCAGAACGCGCCGGACCAGAACGCGCCGGGCCCCGGAGCGCCCTGACCGGAAGCGCGGATCCGGAGGCGTCGGATCCGGGGGCGCCCGCACCGCAGACGCCGAGACAGACGAGTGGCCCGGGACATCACGTCCCGGGCCACTCGTCCGAATCGAGGCTCGTCGGACCGACCGTCGCCACCTGGCGCGTCTGTTTCGCTCCTACTGGCGCACGAACAGCGGATACGGATGGCCGGGGGTCATCCGGTCGTAGTGCACACGGACCTTGCCGCGCCGCTCGGGAACCGCCCCTTCGATCCACGCGTACATCCACGGGCCCTCGTCGAGTGCGACGATCGCGATCGTGTACGGGGTGAGGTCGGCGCACGTCCGGTCGGGGGAGACCTCCACGACAGTCCAGGAGACGATCGTCCCGTTGCCGGAGGACGGTGCCCGGCTGATCTCGGTGCCGCGGCACGAGGAGCAGACAGAGGCGTCGGGTCCGAGCAGCGCGCCGCAGGCGTCGCACCGGCCGATTGTGAAGACGTCCACGTCGGTTGTGGTCGATCGTTGATCGTGCATGGGAGACCTCGACTTAGGAAAGCTTGGGTTTGTCCGCCTCCCACAGTTCCAACCGGGGCGCCACCCCACGAGGGCAGAACTACCCGGGCGCATACCTGTTTCGAGGGAGGCTACGTACCCGCCGGATCGAAATCCCTGGTCAGTCGGCGTCGTTCTCGGGTTTCCGGCCGTGTTCGACCACCCACGCGGCGATCTGCGTCCGCGAGTTGAATCCGAGTTTCGCGAGGACATGTTCGACGTGGCCCTGGACGGTGCGTTGCGAGATGACCAGTTGGTCGGCGATGGCCTTGTTCGTCAGGCCCTGTGCCACCAGGCCGGCGACCTCCTCCTCACGCGGGGTCAGGTCGGTCGCGGAACGCTCGGAGGTTGCTTCCTGGGGGAGGCGGTCGTCGATGGCGAACGTGACCGCCTCGTCGAGTGCCAACGCGGACCCCTGGCGCACGGCGGCGTCGAAGCCTCGGTCCCCGAGCGCCCGCCGCACGCGGTCCTCGGTGTCGTCGTGGTTCTCGCGGAGCGCCGGGATGGTGACCCCCTGGTTCCCGACCGCCAGCCATAGCGTTCGGGCCGACCCGAGGAGTATCCCTGCGCGCTGGTACGAGGCCTTCATGGCTGCCTTCCACGCGAGCGCTTCGACACAGATCGCGGCGCCGAGCAGATCGTCGACGCCGGCGCTCAGTTGCAGCGCTTGTTCGAACAGCGGCCGCGCTGCGTCGGGATCGTGCTGCCAGATCGCGAGGCCGCGCGAGCACAACGCGTAGGCCCGGTAGATCGATTCCCCGTGGGATTCCGTGATGGCGAGCACCTCGTCGGTGTACTCGGACGCCTTCGTCGGCTCGCCGAGCGCCGCGGACGCCATCGCGAGTCCGAGCAGCGTGGTGATGTGACGCAGGCGATCGTCCCTGGCTCGGACGGTGTCGAGGATGCCGCCGAGTATCAGCATCGCTTCGGGCAGATCGCCGGCGTAGATCTCGAGGTGTCCGGCGGCGTGTGCGACCTGGATGTCGGTCTCCGGGTCGTCGAGCTGGGCTGCGATGTCGTAGGCCTCCCCGATGAGCGACGAGCCGGCCTCGATGTCGCCCTGGTTGGCAGCCAGGAGAGTCGCCGCCGCGAGGGCCTTCGCGCGTTCGGGGGTGGGCTGCCCTCCGTGCGCGGCGAGTGCGCGATCGATCCAGAGCCGGCCCTCGGTGAGGAGGCCGCGCGAGATCCAGAACAGGAACAGTGCGTTCGCGATGCGCAGCCCGTTCTCGGCCTCGCCGGGATTTGTGACGCAGTACTCGAGTGCGTCGCGCAGATTGGATCGTTCGCGTCCGATCCGGGCGAACCACACTGGCTGGTTGGGACCGATCCATTCCGATTCGGCACGGTGCACCAGCTCCTGGTACCAGTCCCGGTGCCGCCTGTGGAGACCGGTGTATTCGTCCGCTTCACGCAGGCGCTCGAGCCCGTAGTCCCGCAGTGTCTCCAGGAGCCGGTACCGCACGATGCCCGCATGTTCCTCACAGATCAGGATCGACTTGTCGACGAGGGAGGTGACGAGGTCCAGCAGGTCGGGCGGAGTGAGGCCGTCGGCCACGATCGCCTCGGCGGCGTCGAGTTCGAATCCGTGCGGGAAGACCGACAGCCGGCGCCACAGTTCCTGCTCGGTCGCCGTGCACAGATCGTGGCTCCAGTCGATGCTCATCCGCAGGGTCTGCTGGCGGTCGGGGCCTCCGCGGGTGCCCCCCGTGAGCAGGCGAAACCGGTCGGTGAGCCGAGCGAGCACCTGGTCGACCGACATGGCGCGCAACCGTGCTGCCGCGAGTTCGATGGGGAGGGGGAGTCCGTCGAGTTTCGTGCAGATCGCGACCACCGACTCCCGGTTGTCGTCCGTGATCTCGAATCCGGGGGTCGCGGCGGCGGCGCGCTCGGCGAACAGGTTCACCGCCTCGTACTGCGCCAGTGATTTCACCGACGTCGAACCGTCGGGGACCGGGAAGGTGAGCGGGGGCACCCGCATCACGGTTTCCCCGCTGATCGCGAGGGGTTCGCGGCTCGTCGCCAGGATTCGCAGATCCGGACTCGTGCGCAGCAGCGTCTCCGCGAGTTTGGCGACGTCGTCGATCAGGTGTTCGCAGTTGTCGAGGACGAGCAGCAGGTTCCGCGGACCGAGGAATTCGGTCAGGATCTGCATGGTCGGGACGGCCGCCCGCTCACGTAGCCCGAGCGTCGCGGCCACGGTTTCGGCGACCAGTCTCGGGTCGCGCCGCTCCCCGAACTCGACCAACCAGACGCCGTCGTTGAAGGCGCGTCGGGACTCGGCGGCCACCCGCAGTGCGAGGCGGGTCTTGCCGACGCCGCCGATGCCCGTCAGGGTCACCAGCCGCGATGCAGCCAGAAGCCGTCTCGTCTCGGTCACCTCCCGGCGCCGACCGACGAAGCTGGTCAGATCGAGAGGCAGGTTGCCGACCTTGCCTCGCACGGCGGACGCCATCCGTGACCTTCTTTCGGTCCCCTGCCGGTCACGGTACGCCTGTGCTTCACCGGGCCGTGCCAGCTCGGCTGGACGGTGCCGCGGCCACTGCGGCTTCCTGAACGACACCCTGGGGGTGCTGACGCGACCTCGCCCGTTCGGTCAGTTCGTGCAGCGCCGCGGACCCGAGCGTCGCGAAGAACGCCGCGAGGAGGGCACCGCCGATGACGTCGGTGAGCCAGTGCACGCCGAGGTAGACCCGGGTGGCGGCGACGAGGACGACGACGAGAGCGACGACGACGGCCAGCACGGCGCGCACCCGGCGGCTGCATCCAGCTGCCGCGATGACGACGATCATGGCGAGCAGCGTCGCGGTTCCGGTCACGTGACCCGACGGGAAGGAGTGGTCGGTTTCCACGATCGTCTGGACCGCGGCCGACGGCCGGTCCCGCCCGATCAGGACCTTGAGGACCGTGCTCGCCGCGGACGCGGCGCCCACCGTGCCGATCAGGACCACCGCCGGAATCGGTGAGCGCGCCCGCCACGCCAGCAGCCCGGCGACGGCGACGGCGAGTGCGACCGTGGCCGCGGGGCTCCCGAGGTTCGTGACCGCGACGGCGACACCGTCGAGCGTCGACGTGCGGTGGGCCACGAACCACGACGTGACGGGCCCGTCCTGACCGGTCAGCCAGCCGGCGTCGTCGACCTGCACGGCCAACACCGAGAAGGCGAGTGCCAGCCCACCGGCGCGCAGAGCCACGGACAGACGGGCGCGGCCCCTCAGCACGATTCCGGCGGCGAACATCGCCGCGGCGATGCCGAGGACGGTGATCGCGACCTCGGCCGAGCCGGTTTCCGTGGCGAACTCGGTCGTGGCGTCGGTGGTGACGGTGTGCGCGAGGTCGAGAATGCGAGACATTCCACGAGGCTTCCAAGAGCGCGCTGTGCAAACACTGAGAGCGGGTGGTCGGCGCTTTCGTTGTCTGCTCTACTGAACCCTGCGGCCGACCAGATCGACGGAGGAGCGGTGCGAATTCTGCTGGTGGAGGACGAGGTGCGCCTCGCCGAGACGGTCCGTCGTGGTCTGGTCGCCGAGGGGTTCGTCGTCGAGTTGGCGCACGACGGGCTCGACGGCTACGCCGCCGCGGTCGGAGGCGAGTTCGACGTGGTGGTCCTCGACATCATGCTGCCGGGCATGAACGGCTACGACATCGTCCGAGAGCTCCGGCGGCGTGAGGTGTGGACGCCGGTGCTGATGCTGTCCGCGAAGGACGGTGAGTACGACCTCGCCGACGCCTTCGACCTGGGCGCCGACGACTACCTCGTCAAACCGTTCTCGCTCGTCGTGCTGACGGCCCGGCTGCGGGCGCTGGTGCGGCGCGGTGCGCCGGCGCGGCCGGCCGTCCTGAGTGCCGGGAACCTGGAGTTGGACCCGGCGCGGCGGCGTGTGAGCCGTGGCGGGACGGTGTTGACGCTGACACCTCGGGAGTACAGCGTCCTCGAATTCCTGATGCGTCGCGCGGGGTCCGTGGTGTCGAAGCTCGAGATCCTGCAGTCGGTGTGGGACAGCCACTACGAAGGCGACGACAACATCGTCGAGGTCTACATCGGGTACCTCAGGCGAAAGGTGGACGCGCCGTTCGGCACTCACACGATCGCGACTGTTCGCGGGGTCGGCTACTGCCTGGAGTCCGAAGTCTGATCCGCGCTGTCGGCGGGCAGGGTCACGACGAATCGTGCTCCGCCGCCCTCGGGTTCGGTGACCAGGACGGTCCCGCGGTGCACCGCCACGATCTCCGCGACGATGGCCAGGCCGAGTCCCGTTCCGCCGCCGTCCCGGGTCCGGGGGCTGTCCAGCCGGACGAACCGTTCGAAGATCCGCGCCCGCTGCGCTTCCGGCACGCCGGGCCCGTCGTCCTGGACCGTGATCACGGCGGACCCCTCGTGGATCCGGCACTCGAGTCGAATCTCGTTGTGGGCATGTCGAACCGCGTTGTCCACGAGGTTGCGGACCATGCGGGCCAGTTGTCGTGGATCGCCGTGCACCCGGGCGGGGGCGATCTGTGTGCGCGCGCGGATGTCGGGCAACGCGCGGCACCGGGCGGCCTCGGCAAACAGGATGTCGTCGAGGTCGACGTCCGTGGCGGTTGCGGTCAGGCCCTGCTCGTCGGCCCTGGCCAGGATCAGCAGATCCTCGAGGAGGTCGCGCATTCGGCGGGCTTCGGGAAGGAGGGTGTCGTCGACGAGCGCCGTGTCGATCAATTCGGGCTTGCTGTGGGCCAGTTCGAGGGCGGCGGTGATGGTGGCGAGCGGACTGCGCAGTTCGTGCGACGCGTCGCTGACGAAGCGACGCTGCGTGACGCTGCCGTGTTCGAGCCGGGCCAGCATGTCGTTCATGGTCTCCGCCAGGCGGGCGATCTCGTCGTGCGTTCCCGGCACGGGCACTCGCTCGTCCAGCTTCCCGGACGAGATCGACGACACCCGGGTGCGGATCTGCTCGACGGGTTCGAGCGCCGCGCCGACGAGACGGTAGGTCGCCAGGGCGACCAGGGCCACGACGATCGGCCCGCCTGCGGCGAGGAGCAGCGCGACGGTCGTGACGACCCGCTCGACCGGTTCCCGGTCCGCCCCGACCAACACCGTCCATGGGGCGGCCGTCGGCCCCGCGCTGTGGGCCACGATCCAGTAGTCGCCTCCTTGGCGGTCCTTCACCCGCCCAACGGATTCCACTTTCCAGGGCTCCGACAGTGGTGCCGCCAGAGGGGACTGGGCTGCGCCCGCCGACTCCACGACGATCGATCGGTCGGGGCCCAGCACCTGGATCACGCCGACCTGGTCGTCGGTCGCGAGCAGACCTGGATCGAGACTCGCGGGCGACGCGTTCTGCAGTTGCGTGGCGATCTGCTGGGCGCGGGCCTCGGCCGCGTCGCGGGCCGACTGCCCCAGCGCGCGATAGAGAACGAACACCATCGCACCGCCGGCGAGGACCAGGCAGAAGATCACGACCAGTGCGGCCGCGACCGCGGAACGCGCACGGACATTCCATCGGCGCGGATCCAGCGGACCAACTCTCACCTTCGTCTGCCTCCCAGAGCTCCTTGCGCTGCGACCGTCAGGCCTGCCAGAGACGACGGTACGGGCGCGCGTCGTCGAGTGGCGGTGTTCCTCAGCCGATCCTCAGCCTCCGCGCAGCAGAGAACCCGGGCGCACGGTGCGTGCGCCCGGGTTCTCGGAGAGGACTTGCCTACCGCGCGACGGCCTTGGCCGCGCCGCGGCGAGCCGCATCGTGGGCGGCGATGTAGCCGTACACCAGGCCCTGGCCGATCGTCGCGCCGGCGCCCGGGTACGACTTGCCGAACGCGTTGGCGGCGGTGTTGCCGATCGCGTAGAGCCCGTCGATGACGCTGCCGTCCTCACGCAGGACGCGGGCGTTCTCGTCGGCGAGGACGCCGCCGCAGGTGCCGAGGTCGCTGAGCACCATCTCGATCGCGTACAGCTGGGTCGTGTCGAGCGAACGCAGGTTCGGGTTCGGGCTCTGGGTCGGGTCGCCGTAGTAGCGGTCGTACGCGCTCTGACCGCGCTTGAAGTCGGGGTCGTTGCCGACGGCGGCGAAGCCGTTGAACCGGTCGAGCGTGGCGCGCAGCTTCTCGGCCGAAACCCCCATCGACTCGGCCAGCTTCTCGGGCGAGGTCGCCGAGTGGGCGATGCCCGCCTTGTACCACCCACCGGGCAGGGGCTGACGCGGGAAGATGCCGCCGCCGAGGATGTAGCTGTTGCGGTACCGCTGGTCGAAGACGAGCCACATCTTCTCGATCGGCTTGCCTTCCTGCTCGCGCTTCAGGACGCCCTGGCCGAAGGACATGTAGTCCTTGGCCTCGTTGGCGAAACGCTCGGCGTCCTGGTCGACGATGAGCGAACCGGGCAGCGAGCGCTCGGCGAGCATGACGACGGGCTGACGGCCGGGTCCGGCCGAGAAGGCGGGGAACCACCACGACTGGTCCATCAGACCGATGCCGGCACCGACTTCCTGAGCGATCTTGATCGCGTCGCCGGTGTTGCCCTCGGCGCCCAGGCTGGCCTTCTCGCCCAGCGCGGGCGACTGGAACTTGTGACGCCACTCCATGTCGTGGTCGAAGCCGCCGGCCGCGAGGACGACGCCGCGGGTGGCGGTGACGGTGACCTCGGTGCCGCCGTACGCGAGCACCGCGCCGGTCACTCGGTCACCCTCGGTAACCAGGCGCACCAGCGACGTTTCCGTCCACACCGGGATGCCGGCGTTCACGACGCCCGCGAACATGCCGGCCGCGAGTGCCTGGCCGCCCGCCATGTATTCGCGCTTGATCGCCAGGCCGCCGATGCCCTGCGCGAGGCGGCGGATCGCCCGCGGGAAGCCCTTGAGCGGCTTGCGTGCGATGAGGTTGAGCCACTTGTAGTCGGCGCCGGTGATCGGCATCGGCAGCGGCGAGGCCATCAACCCGGGACGCAGGCGCTTGCGCTCCGCGCCGAGCACCGATGCGTCGAACGGCCGGCACTCGCACGTGCGGCCGAGGGACGATCCGCCCGGGTTCTCCGGGTGGTAGTCGGAGTAGCCCTTGGCCCAGAAGAACTTCATGGGGGTGGTGCGCTCGAGCATCTCGATCGCCTCGGCGCCGTGGTCGAGGAAGGCCTCGCCGCGCTCCGCCGGGGCCGCGTCGCCGACGACGGCGCGCACATAGGCGCGGGCGGCGTCGAGGGAATCGTTCGCCGCGTCCTTGGCGAGAACCGGGTTACCGGGGACCCAGAAGGCACCGCCGGAGCGCGCGGTCGAGCCGCCGACGTACTGGGTCTTCTCGACGATCAGGGTGGACAGACCGGCTTCGTGGCCGGCAAGCGCTGCGGCCATGCCGGTCCCGGAGCCGATGACGAGCAGGTCGACCGTGGTGTCGGACGGTTGTGAGGCGGGTCCCCGGTTGGCGGCCATCTGTGGTTCTCCTTTTGCCGGAAGGGTGGGACGTTGCCGGGCCGGCGGCGTGCGGCGGCCCGGCATCTCCCGACGAGGGTAGGGCGATCCGCCGGATCTCAGTCCGGGTTGTCCCGCCCAGTGGACGGCTACTTGCCTCGGATCGCGTCGAACACCTTGGGGTCGACGAGGGTCGAGGTGTCGCCCAGGTCGCGGCCCTCGGCGACGTCGCGGAGCAGGCGGCGCATGATCTTGCCGGAGCGGGTCTTCGGCAGTTCCGGCACGACGGTGATCTGTCGGGGCTTGGCGATCGGGGAGATCTCGGTGGAGACCTGTGCGCGCAGTTCCGCGATCAGCACCTCGCCGGTGTTGTCGGCGCCCTCCCGCAGGATCACGAACGCGACGATGCCCTGACCGGTGGTCTCGTCGGCGGCGCCGACGACGGCGGCCTCCGCGATCGACGGATGCCCGACGAGGGCGGACTCCACCTCGGAGGTGGAGATGCGGTGACCGGAGACGTTCATGACGTCGTCGACGCGGCCGAGCACCCAGAGGGCGCCGTCCTCGTCGTACTTGGCGCCGTCGCCGGCGAAGTACCAGCCCTCCTCGGCGTAGCGCGACCAGTAGGTGTCCTTGTAGCGCTCCATGTCGCCCCAGATGCCGCGCAGCATCGACGGCCACGGCTGGTCGAGGACCAGGTAGCCGCTCCCGCCGGCGCCGAGCTCGTGGGCCTCGTCGTCGACGATCTTCGCGGAGATGCCGGGCAGCGGCGCCATCGCGGAGCCGGGCTTGGTCGCGGTGATGCCGGGCAGCGGCGAGATCATGATCGCGCCGGTCTCGGTCTGCCACCACGTGTCGACGATCGGGGCGGTGCCGCCGCCGATCACGTCACGGAACCAGCGCCACGCCTCCGGGTTGATGGGCTCGCCCACCGAGCCGAGCAACCGGATCGACGACAGGTCGTGCGCGTCGGGGATCTCGCGGCCCCACTTCATGAACGTGCGGACCAGGGTCGGCGCGGTGTAGTAGATGGAGACGCCGTACTTCTCGATGATCTGGAAGTGCCGGTGCTCGTCGGGGGAGTTCGGGGTGCCCTCGTAGACGACCTGGGTGGCGCCGTTGCTCAGCGGGCCGTAGACGATGTAGCTGTGCCCGGTGACCCAGCCGATGTCGGCGGTGCACCAGTAGACGTCCTGCCCGGCCTTGTGGTCGAACACGTTGTGGTGCGTGTACGACGCCTGGGTCAGGTAGCCGCCGGAGGTATGGATGATGCCCTTGGGCTTACCCGTCGTGCCGGACGTGTAGAGGATGAACAGCGGGTGCTCGGCGTCGAACGGCTGCGCCTCGTGCACGGGCGACGCCTTCTCGACGGTGTCGTGCCACCACAGGTCCCGCCCCTCGACGATGTCGACGTCGATGCCGGTCCGCTTGACCACCAACACGTTCTGCACCGATGCCGCGCCGTCGACCGCCTCGTCGACGGCCGGCTTGAGCGGGGCCGCCTGGCCACGGCGCCACTGCCCGTCGACGGTGACGACGAGCTTGGCCTCGGCGTCGTCGATGCGCGAGCGCAGCGCGGTCGCCGAGAACCCGGCGAACACGACCGAGTGGGTCAGACCGAGCCGGGCGCACGCGAGCATCGTCACGATCGCCTCGGGGATCATCGGCATGTAGATCGCGACGCGATCGCCCGAGACCAGACCAAGGTCGGTGAAAGTGTTTGCCGCGCGGCTTACTTCGGCCAGCAGGTCGCTGTAGGTGATGTCACGGTGATCGCCCGGCTCGCCCTCGAAGTGGATCGCGACGCGGTCGCCGTTGCCGGCGAGGACGTGCCGGTCGACGCAGTTGTACGCGACGTTGAGGCTGCCACCGACGAACCACTTCGCTACCGGGGCGTCCGACCAGTCCAGGACCTCGGTCCACGGCGTCGCCCAGTCCAGGCGCCGGGCCTGGGCGTCCCAGAAGGCGAGCCGGTCGCGATCGGCCTCGGCCTGCAGCTCGGGGCCCGCGTTCGCCGTGGCCGCGAACTCCGCGCTGGGCGGGTACACCTCGGGGGCGTCGGTAGCACTGCTCGTCATCTCGGCTTGCCTTCTTTCCGATCGAGCTCTCGGGCGGAGCCTCGGGGAGTGTCACTGCGACGGTTATCGCACGTGTGAGGGTAGTCACACGTGACTGGCGTCGCATGATTCGCTCCCGTGGAGCGGTCACGGTGTGCGGCGATCGGTCGATTTCGAGCGACGGGCGGTCGACGGGCCTCGCTCGGCGGGTTCGTTGCGATCGGGCCTCGAACGGGTGCCGATCCGGTGGGTGCCCGGTCGACCGCCCGCGCCGACGTCCACCGCTCGCTATCGTCGCAGCACCAACCGTGCGTGCCCCGCCGGCGGGAGGAGTGCCTTGCGTATCGCGCGCGCCGCCGCGGCGGCGCTGGTGGTGGGACTGGCCGCGTCGGTGCTCGCAGCGTGCACCGGCGGGACGACGTCGGGCACCGGCATCGTCTACGCGTGGAGTGGTGAGCCGCAGAACCCGCTGATCCCCACCGACACCAGCGAGAACACCGGTGGGCGGGTGCTCGACGCCCTCTTCGCCGGCCTCGTCTCCTACACCGCCGACGGCGGCACCGAGAACGAGGTGGCCGAGTCTATCGAGAGCGCCGACGCGCAGCACTACACCGTGACGCTCGCGCAGGGCTGGACGTTCACCGACGGCACCCCGGTCACCGCGCGGTCGTTCGTCGACGCATGGAACTACGGGTCGCTGTCGACCAATGCGCAGCTGCAGTCGTCGTTCTTCGACCCGATCGAGGGCTACGACGAGGTCGCGGCGGCGAACCCGACGGCGCGGACGATGTCGGGGCTGCGGGTGGTCGACGACCGCACGTTCACGATCACGCTGAAACAACCGGAGTCGGCGTTCCCGAGACGGTTGGGATTCGCCGCGTACTACCCGCTACCGCAGTCGGCGTACGCGGACATGGCGGCCTTCGGCCGGCACCCGATCGGCAACGGACCGTACCGCTTCGCGAACGACGGTGCGTGGCAACACAATGTGCGGATCGATCTGGTCGCGAATCCGGGCTATCGGGGCAACCGGGTGGCGCACAACGCGGGCGTGACGTTCGTGCTCTACAGCAACCTCGACACCGCCTACACCGATCTGCTGTCGAACAACCTCGATGTGCTCGACGGCGTCCCGGCCAGTGCGCTCGAGACGTACGAGGAGGATCTACCGGGGCGCACCGTCAACCAACCGTCCGCCACGATCGAGACGTTCACGATCCCGGAGCGGTTGCCGCACTTCGGTGGTGAGGAGGGGCGGCTGCGCCGGCAGGCGATCTCGCAGGCGATCGACCGGGGGCGGATCACCGAGCGGCTGTTCGCGAGCACCCGGACACCGGCCCGGGATTTCACCAGCCCCGCGGTCGAGGGGTGGGCCCCAGATCTGCCCGGGTCCGAGCATCTCGACTTCGCGCCCGACCGGGCGCGGGCGCTGTGGGCGCAGGCCGACGCCATCGCTCCCTGGTCCGGGTCGTTCCAGATCGCCTACAACTCCGATGGCGGACACCAGGACTGGGTGGACGCGGTCTGCAACAGCATCCGCAACACGCTCGGAATCGACGCGCACGGTGCCCCGTATCCGACGTTCGCGCAACTGCGGACCGAGGTGACCGAACGGACGATCGAGACGGCCTTCCGCTCCGGATGGCAGGCCGACTACCCGCAGCAGTACGGCTTTCTGGCCCAGAACTACCAGACGGGAGGCAGCTCCAACGACGGCGAGTACTCGAACCCCGAGTTCGACCACCTGCTGCGGGCGTCGGCGGGCGCGACGGATCCGGTCGAGTCGCAGCAGTTGATCGACCGCGCGCAGGAGATCCTGCTGCGCGACCTGCCGGCGGTGCCGAACTGGAACCGCAACGCCACCGGGGCCTGGTCCGAGTACGTGACGAACGTCCGGATCGGCTGGGACGGGGTGCCGGTGTACTACCTGATCGAGAAGAAGTGAATCATGCTCCGATACACCGGCCGCCGTGTGCTGCAGATGATTCCGGTCTTCCTCGGGGCGACGTTCCTGATCTACGCGCTCGTGTTCCTGTTGCCGGGCGACCCGGTCGCGGCACTCGCGGGGGACCGGGCGCTCACCCCGGCCGTCACCGAGGAGCTGCGGGCCCGCTACCACCTCGACCAGCCGTTCCTGGTGCAGTACCTCGAGTATCTGAAGGGCATCGTCACGCTGGACTTCGGGACGTCGTACTCGGGACGTCCGGTCGGAGAGGTTCTGGCACAGGCATTTCCGATCACGCTGAAACTCGCGGTCATGGCCGTCGCGATCGAGACCGTGTTCGGGGTGGGTGCGGGACTGATCGCCGGCCTGCGGCAGGGCGGGGTGTTCGACTCCACCGTGCTGGTTGTGAGCCTGGTGCTGATCGCGGTGCCGGTGTTCGTACTCGGGTTCCTGGCGCAGTTCTTCGTCGCCATCCGGTGGGGGCTGGCGCCGCCCACCGTCGGCGCGGACACCAGCTTCTCCCGGATGCTCCTGCCCGCGTGCGTGCTCGCCGCGGTGTCGTTCGCGT
Organism: Prescottella soli; assembly: GCF_040024445.1. Taxonomy (NCBI): domain Bacteria; kingdom Bacillati; phylum Actinomycetota; class Actinomycetes; order Mycobacteriales; family Nocardiaceae; genus Rhodococcus; species Rhodococcus (subgen. Prescottella) soli. Next base: position 2,400,563 of record NZ_CP157276.1, on the reverse strand, counting down.
ACGTGCTGCGCCTCACCCGCACGTCCGTCGCCGCGACGCTGACCGCCGACCACGTGCGCACCGCGACCGCGAAGGGGCTGTCGAGGCCGCGGGTGGTCGGTGTCCACGTGCTGCGCAACTCGCTCATCCCGGTCGTCACGTTCCTCGGCGTCGACCTCGCGACTCTGATGGGCGGCGCGGTGGTCACCGAGGGAATCTTCAACATCAACGGGGTGGGCGGCACGATCTACCAGGCCGTCATCCGCGGCGAGGCGCCCACCGTCGTCTCGTTCGTCAGCGTCCTCGTCGTCGTCTACCTGGTGGCCAACCTGCTGGTGGACCTGCTGTACGCGGTCCTCGACCCCAGGATCCGCTATGTCTGACGAGCCGCGGGCAGAAGGGATGTGGGGGTCGGCGTGGCGGCGTCTGCGCCGCCGCCCGATGTTCCTCGTCGCGTGCGTGATCCTGCTCGTGGTGGCCGCCGTGGTGCTGTTCCCGTCGCTGTTCACCGATCTGGATCCGCGCTACTGCGACATCGCGGACAGCCTGGCACCGCCGCGGTCGGGGCACTGGTTCGGGTTCGATCGGCAGGGCTGTGACGTCTACGCCCGGACGGTGTACGGAGCACGCCCGTCGGTCACGGTGGGTGTGTGCGTCACCGCGGCGGTGCTGCTGATCGGGGTGGTGTTCGGTGCGTTGTCCGGCTACTACGGGGGTTGGGCCGATTCGCTGCTCTCGCGCGTCGCCGACATCTTCTTCGGCATCCCGCTGATCCTCGCCGCCATCGTGCTGATGCAACTGTTCGCGCAGCGCACCATCTGGACGGTGGTCGCGGTGCTGGCGCTGTTCGGGTGGCCGCAGATGGCGAGAATCGCGCGTGGAGCGGTCATCTCGGCCAAGTCCAACGACTACGTTCTCGCCGCCCGCGCGGTGGGCATGTCGCACCCGTCGATCCTGCTGCGACACGTGCTGCCGAACTCGTTGGCGCCCATCATCGTCCTGGCGACGATGCTGCTCGGCACGTTCATCGTCGCCGAGGCGACGCTGTCGTTCCTCGGGATCGGGCTGCCACCGACCACCGTCTCGTGGGGCGGCGACATCAGTACCGCGCAGGTCACCCTGCGGCGCGGCTCGACGATCCTGTTCTACCCGGCGGGCGCGCTCGCGATCACGGTGCTCGGCTTCGTGCTGCTCGGCGACGCCCTCCGTGACGCCCTCGACCCGACCACCGCGAGGCACCGACGATGACGGACCCGCTGCTCGTCGTCGAAGGGCTCGACGTCACGTTCGGGTCGGGTCCGACCCGGGTGTCCGCCCTGCGCGGGGTGGACCTGACGGTGCACCCGGGTCGGACGGTCGCGGTCGTCGGGGAATCCGGCTCCGGCAAATCGACACTCGCGCACGCGATCATCGGGCTGCTACCGGGCACCGGCCGGATCGCCGGCGGCCGGATCACGTTCGGCGGCGCCAACCTCGTCGGCGCCCCGGAGCGGGAGTTCGTCCGGATCCGCGGCAACGGCATCGGGTTCGTGCCGCAGGATCCCGCCACCAACCTCAACCCGGTCTGGAAGGTGGGCTTCCAGGTTCGGGAGGCGCTGGAGGCCAACGGGATCGCGAAGGGCCGCGCGGCGCGCAGGCGCGCCGAACATCTGCTCGCCGAGGCCGGACTGGACGACGCCGCGGCCCGGTCCGGGCACTACCCGCACGAGTTCTCCGGGGGCATGCGGCAGCGGGTCCTCATCGCGATCGGGCTCGCCGCGCGGCCCCGGCTGCTCATCGCGGACGAGCCGACCTCGGCGCTCGACGTGACCGTCCAACAGCGGGTCCTCGATCACCTTGCCGGGCTCACAAGCGAATTGGGCACCGCGGTCCTGCTCGTCACCCACGACCTGGGAGTCGCGGCCGAACGTGCTGAGCATGTCGTCGTGATGCACCGGGGGCGGGTCGTCGAATCCGGTCCGGCCGAGCGAATCCTCACCGACCCGGAGGACGAGTACACCCGCCGACTCGTGGCCGCCGCGCCGTCCCTGTCCGTGGCCCGGACCCGGCCGCCCGTGGAGCCGGGAGCGCCCCCGCTGCTCGTCGTCGACAACCTGCGGAAGGTGTTCCGCCGGCGCGCGGCGAAGCTCGGACACCACACCGAGGTCACCGCCGTCGACGGCGTCTCCTTCTCCGTCGCTCGCGGCACGACGACGGCGATCGTCGGGGAGTCCGGCTCGGGTAAGTCGACCGTCGCCCGCATGGTGCTGGGGCTGCTGCCGCTGGACGCCGGATCGGTGATGTTCGACGGCGCCGACGTCGCGGCGCTGGGCCGTCGGGAGCGGCAGTTCCGCCGCCGCGTCCAGCCCGTGTTCCAGGACCCCTACGGCAGCCTGGACCCGACGTACTCGGTGCAGCGGATCGTCGAGGAGCCGCTGCGGGTGCACGCGATCGGCGACCGCGGCGAGCGCGCCGCACGGGTGCGTGAGCTGCTCGACCGCGTCGCCCTGCCGACCGACCTGGCGCGCAGGTTCCCGGCGGAACTGTCCGGTGGGCAACGGCAGCGCGTCGCGCTCGCGCGGGCCCTCGCGCTCGGACCCGATTTGGTGGTGTGCGACGAGGCGGTGTCGGCGCTCGACGTCGTCGTGCAGGACCAGATCCTGCGCCTGCTCGACGACCTGCAGCGCGACCTCGGGCTGACGTACGTCTTCATCAGCCACGACCTGGCGGTCGTGCGCCGGATCGCGGACCGGGTAGTGGTCATGCACGGAGGCCGGGTGGTCGAGGCGTCCGACGCCGGGGAGGTCTTCGAGAACCCCCGCCACGAGTACACGCGCAGCCTGCTCGACGCGATCCCACACGGTCGGCGGCGCTGACAGGTCACGGGCGATCGGGCCGGCGCGGGCAGCGGGTAGCGTCTGGGCCGTGAGTGTTCCCGTGACTGATCCCCTGCGGCCGCTGTTGGACCTGCCCGGTGTGGTCGAGGCAGCGGATCGCGCGCGCGACGCGCTCGGCGAGGTGCATCGGCACAAGACGAACCGCCGGGGCTGGCCGCAGACGGCGACCGAGGCGTCGGTGCGCGCAGCCCGGGCGTCGGCGGCCATCGACGGCGGCTCGATGGAACTGCCCGTCCCCGGCACGGTGGGCGATCCGGTGCTCTCGGGCGCGCTGCGTGTCGCGCAAGCCCTCGACGGGGAGTCGCTGACGGTCATCCTCCCCACCTGGCAGCGGGCCCCGCTGCAGGCGCTCGCCCGCCTGCACCTGCTCGCCGCGGCCGACCTCGTCACCGACCCGGAAACGCTGGGACGCCCGCGAGCCGAGCGGGGCGTCGGGGAACGACTCGACATGCTCGCGCAGTTGATCACGGGCGGCACGAAGGCGCCGGCGCCGGTGCTCGCCGCGGTCGTGCACGGAGAACTGCTCGCGCTGCGTCCGTTCGGGGTGGCCGACGGGATCGTGGCCCGCGCCGCATCCCGACTGGTTGCCACGTCGACGGGACTGGATCCGCACAATCTCGGTGTGCCGGAGGTGAGCTGGATGCGCCGGGTCCCGGCCTACCGGGACGGGATCGAAGGATTCGTGTCGGGAACGCCCGAGGGCGTGGGCAGTTGGGTGATCCTGTGCTGCGGCGCCCTCGAGGCCGGCGCCCGCGAGGCGATGTCGATCGCCGATGCCGCTGCGGGCTGACCGCCCCCGAACATGCGAAGCGGGTGGTGTCACCGACCTGGGTCGGATCGCCACCCGCTAGCACGGACTGCCGGGTTACCATGCGTGCAAAATGGGTTGTGTGTCAACGGCCTCGGCGTAGGCTCGGTCGGTGGCGGGTCGTCCCTGCAACTCGTGCGGGGTCCTTGCCGTCAGGCGGCCGAGTCACGCAAGCCCACAACGCTTCTGCCCTTATAGTGGCTTGCTGCTCCGCGTGGGTGCCTGGTGCCCGTGCTGGGAAGTCCGTGTGGGGAATCGGCCCTTCTCTTCCGGGTCGATCCTGGCCTTCAGGCCTTCCGTAACTCCTTTGTACCCCGTGCTCCAACCCACTTCAAGTGGCAATTTTCCTTTGTGGCAGACGCCGGTTCAGTGTTTGCGGCGTCGCATGCCGTACATGAACGCCCCCGCGACGGCAGCGCTCGACAGCACCGCCGCGGCTGTCGCGGCCGTCGTCCGTGACGGCGTCTGCAGCCGGGCGCGGAGCGACACGGGGTTGTAGAAAGACAATACGGGCCAACCATTTTCGGACGCCGCGCGGCGAAGGGCGCGATCCGGATTGACGGCGGTGGGGTGGCCGACGGCCTCCAGCATCGGCAGGTCCGTGACCGAATCCGAGTAGGCGTAGCACTGCGTCAGGTCGTAGCCGTGGGCCTCGGCCAACTCGCGCATGGCCTCGACCTTGCCGTCCCCGTAGCAGTAGAACTCGAGCTCGCCGGTGTACCGGCCGTCCGCGACCACCATGCGGGTCGCGGCGCTGTACGTGGCACCGACGGCGGCAGCGATGGGAGCCACCACCTCCTCACCGGACGCGGACACGATCACGACGTCGTGGCCACGTGCCTTGTGATCAGCGATGAGGTCGGCGGCCTCGGCATAGATCAGCGGGTCGACGATGTCGTGCAGCGTCTCGGCGACGATGGTGCGGATCTGCTCGACGTCCCAGCCGGCGGTCATGTTCGTCAGGTGGGCGCGCATCCGCTCCATCTGGTCGTGATCGGCGCCGGAGAGGAGGAAGAGGAATTGGGCATAGCTGCCCTGTAATACCGACCGGCGGGTGATGAGTCCCTGTGCGAAAAACGGTCTGCTGAAAGCGAGGGCGCTCGATTTCGCAATGACGGTCTTGTCCAGATCGAAGAACGCGGCCACACGGCCGCGTTGGGTGAGTGCGCTCGGGAGGGCCGTCACGTGACCAAGAATAGGGGAGGAATGGGGTGTTTCGGCCCGTGTCGCGGGTCGCGGTGGGGGATCCGTGTCCGATTCCGGGCGGTACCGGCACGTCGGAGGGGATACATGAAGTTGCGAACAATCCTGGATCTGGGTGTAGTATTGCTGTACCTGGACGCGATCCAGGCGTGTTCAGCCCGACCCCCCGGGGCTGAACTCTGACGACCCCCGCCTCCTCCCCCCCTGGCGGGGGTCGTCCCCTTTTCTGCCCCAATTCTCGGGCGCATTCACCGGACTGCCGTCATCGGTGGCCACTCCATTTGTGCTCGTCCGCCGGACGATTCGTCGACGACCGCTCGAATCCCTCGGGCCCGGGGTCGGGCGCTGTGCTGGGCGGAAGAATGAAAAAATGGTACGCAAGTACCGAAATTCATCCACAGGGTTCGATTCTGTGCACATTTCCCGCCGGCATGTTTCGGGCCGTCGCCGGAGGCTGCACGCTGGGCGCATGGATATCGATCGCATCGGGCCCGACGCGGCCGGCAGGCCCGGAGTGCTGGGAATGGTGACCGCACGGGCGGTGGTGCAGTGCCTGCGATCGATCGCGGCCGTCACTGATCAAACATTCGTTGAGTCCTCGGCGTCGGTCGGGCGGATCGAATGGGAATCGGCGGATCTGGTCGTCGTCGATGCCGAGGCCGCGCTCGCCTGCGCGGCCCGGCTGCCGCGGAGAAGCCGCGTGGTCGTGGTGAGCGACGGCGCACCGACCCTGGCCGACTGGCAGGCGGCGACGGCGGTGGGGGCGGACCGGGTTCTCGGCGTCCCCGACGACGAGGCGGTCCTCGTGACGGTATTCGGCGAGCGCGGCACCCGAAGTGTCGCCGACGGCGCCGTGGTCGTGGTGACGGGCGGTGCCGGGGGTGCGGGGGCGTCGAGCCTGGCGGCCGCGGTGGCCCTCGAAGCGGGACGTCCGCGCGGCGGTCGAGCCTTCGCCCCGTGGACGCTGCTCGTGGACGCCGATCCCCTCGGCGGCGGACTCGACCTGCTCCTCGGCGTCGAGGGCGACCCGGGCCTGCGGTGGTCGGGCCTGGCGGTGGAGGGCGGACGGGTCTCCGCCGACGCACTGCGCGCGGCGTTACCGGCGCGGGGGAGCGGGGTGAGTGTGCTCGCGTGCGGCCGTGGCCGCGCCGGCGACGACCGGCCCACCCCGGCTGCGGCCACCGCGGTCGTGGAGGCCGGTCGCAGTGCCGGCGGTCTGGTGGTCTGCGACGTGCCGCGACACCCGTCGGCAGTCGGCGACGTTCTCCTCGACGCCGCGGACCTTGTCGTCGTCGTGGTACCCGCCACCGTGCGCGGCGGACTGGCGGCCGAACGGGTGCTGGCCCGGGTTTCCGAACGAAACCCCAACCAGGGAATCGTGATTCGCGGTCCCGCGCCGGGTGGGCTGCGCGGTACCGACCTGGCCGACAGGCTCGGTGCCCCGCTGCTCGCGGCGGTGCGCCCGGAACCGCGGATCGACGCGATGCTCGAGCGGGGTGGACTCGACCTCGGGAGACGGTCGCCGCTGGCCGCCGCAGCCCGGTCCGTCCTCGACATTCTCGCGGCCCGGCCGCGGCGTGGACGGTGGGCGGCATGAGCGCGATCGCGTCCCCCGATCTCCTCGACCGGGTGCGGGAGCGTCTCGCCCTCGCCGAGAGCGACCTCACCCCGGCGACGGTCGCGGCAGCGATCCGCGCCGAATCGGGCGGGGTCCTGGGCGACACGGATCTGCTTGCCGCCCTGCGGATGCTGCAGACCGAACTCACCGGCGCCGGTCCGCTCGAGGCTCTGCTCGAGGTCCCCGGTGTAGCCGATGTCCTCGTCACGGCCCCGGATGCGGTGTGGGTCGACCGTGGTGCCGGTCTCGAACCGACGTCGGTGTCGTTCCCCGACGAGGCCGCCGTCCGGCGACTCGCGCAGCGGCTGGCACTGTCCGCAGGGCGCCGCCTGGACGACGCGCAACCGTGGGTGGACGGGCGACTCGAGCGAATCGGATACGGAGACTTCGGGGTTCGCCTGCACGCGATTCTCGCGCCGGTGGCGCAAGGTGGGACGTGTGTGTCGCTGCGTGTGCTCCGGCCCGCGACACAGGGACTCGACGAGCTGGCCGCCGGCGGGGCGGTGGCTCCGGACGCCCGGGACCTTCTCGAGGAGATCGTGCGGGCGCGGCTGGCCTTCCTCGTCACCGGCGGCACCGGGGCCGGGAAGACGACCATGCTCGCCGCGATGCTCGGCCGCGTCGAACCGACCGAGCGGATCGTGTGCGTCGAGGACGCAGCCGAGCTTGCGCCGTCCCATCCGCACGTCGTCCGGTTGGTGGCGCGTGCCCCGAACGTCGAGGGGGTGGGCGAGGTGACCGTCCGCGACCTGGTCCGGCAGTCGCTGCGGATGCGCCCGGACCGCATCGTGGTCGGCGAGGTCCGCGGGGCCGAGGTGGTGGATCTGCTCACCGCCCTCAACACCGGCCACGACGGCGGCGCCGGCACGGTGCACGCCAACTCGCCGGGTGAGGTCCCGGCCCGTCTGGAGGCGCTCGCCGCGCTCGGCGGCATGGACCGCCGGGCGCTCCACAGTCAGCTCGCTGCCGCGGTCCAGGCCGTCCTGCACGTGCGCCGTGATTCGTCGGGTGCCCGCGGGCTCGTGGAAATCGGTGTGCTCGAGCGGGACTCGTCCGGAGATGTGCGGGTGACGGCCGCCTGGACGAGCGAGTCTGGCGCCGGGCCGGCGTCCGGAACGCTGCGCAGGTTGCTCGACGCCAGGAGCGTGCGATGACCGCCGTCCTGCTCTGCCTGTCCACGGCGATCGTGCTGGTGCCCGCCCGGGGTGCGCGCACGCGACTGCGGGCGACCGGCGCGGCGTCGACGGCCCCGGGCGGGGCGGTTTCCCGCGTCCGGGCGTGGGTGGTGCGCCGCGGGCTGTCGCCGTTCGACCTCGTGGTCCTCGCGTGCGTGCCGCTCGCGGCCGTCGGGATGGTGGGACCGGCCATCGCGACCGCGGTCGCGGCACTCACCGCGGGCCGGCGCCATCGCCGACGGCGGGAGTCGGAGCGTCGGGAGTGTGAACGTCGCGGTGTGCTCGCCGGGCTCGACGTCGTGATCGGGGAACTCCGCGTGGGCGCGCACCCGGCGGTTGCCTGCGAGACCGCGGCGACCGAGTGCGACGGGGCCGCCGCCGAGGCGTTCCGGTGCGCGGCCGCCCGCGCCCGCCTCGGCGGTTCGGCGGCGAGCGGCCTCGCGGCCGGTGACGGTGTCGTCGCCGACGACCTGCACAGGATCGCCCGCGCCTGGGCGGTGGCCGAGACACACGGACTGGCGCTCGCCGAGTTGCTACAGGCGGCACGCGCCGACCTGGTGGGCCGCACCCGATTCCGCACCCGGGCGGAGGCCGGCCTGGCCGGTGCGCGGGCGACGGCGGCCGTCCTGGCGGGGCTCCCGGTCCTCGGGGTCGGCCTGGGGCAGCTCATGGGTGCCGCACCTGTCCGGATCCTCCTCGGTGGCGGTCTCGGTGCGGTGCTGCTGGTCGTCGGCGCGGTACTGGTCGCGGCGGGACTGCTGTGGACCGACCGGATCACCGCCCGGGTGGTGCAGTGATGTGGGCGCCGCTGGCGGCGGTGGCGCTGGCCGTGCTCGTGACACCGGGCGGAACGGTCGTGCGACGCAGGCTCCGTGGATCGGCGCCGACCGTCGACGCGCCGTCGGACGCCCCGACAGCACCGGACACCCCGGACCCGTTGGCGGTGGCCGGAACCTTCGACCTGCTGGCTGCGTGCCTCGAGGCGGGACTGCCCGCGTCGGCGGCGGCCGCGGCGGTCGCGCCGTCCGCACCGCGGCCGCTGTCGGAGTCGTTGCGCCGCACCGCAGATCTGCTGGCGCTCGGCGCCGACCCCGCGACTGCGTGGGATGTCGTGGCGACCGAACCCGCGACCGAGGCGCTCGCGAGGATGGCACGGCGCTCCGCGCGCTCCGGGGCTGCGCTGTCGAGCGCGATCGGAGAGTTGGCGGGTCAGCAGCGTGCCGACGCCGAGGATCGCGCGGTGGCCGCGGCGGAGCGGGCCGGCGTGCTCATCAGCGGCCCGTTGGGCCTGTGCTTCCTGCCCGCATTCGTCTGCCTGGGGATCGTCCCGGTGGTGATCGGGCTCGCCGGTCGGGTGCTCGACGGAGGGCTCCTGTGACCGGCAGGGGGAATCCCGGCGCGGAACGGCCGCGCCGGACTCGAATGAAGGGGGAAACCAATGTGGACCAAGAAGTTCCACGAACTCCAGGCCCGAATCGTGCTCGCCGCGACCGCGGACGACGGGATGTCGACGGCGGAATACGCGATCGGGACCATCGCTGCCGCGGCATTCGGCGCGATCCTGTACACGGTGGTCACCGGCGATTCGATCGTGTCCGCGCTCACCGGGATCATCGACAAGGCGCTGAAGACGTCGGTGTGAGCGCGCGGTCCGCGATCCGGCGCGACGACGGCGCGGTCACGGTGGAGGCGGCGATCGCGATCGCGTCCATCGTGACCGTCGTGGTGCTGAGCGTCGGGGCGATCGCGGCGGTGTCCGCGCAGGTGCGGTGCATCGACGCGGCGCGCGAGGCGGCTCGGCTGGCGGCCCGCGGCGATCGCGACGCTGTCGCCGCGTCCGTCCGCGTCGCACCCGCCGGTGCGGACATCGCGGTGCGGGAGGACGGCGCATTCGTCGTCGCGACGGTCCGCGCGGGTGTGCCTTTGCTGCCGCTCGTCGAACTGTCCGCGGAGGCCGTCGCCGCGCGCGAGCCGGAAACGAGTGACGGGTGAGGCGTTTCGTCCGGGACGAGTCCGGCGGCGCGACGGTGTTCGCATGCTTCGCGTTGGCCGGGCTCGTCGCGGTGACCGCCGTCCTGATCCAGGTGGGTGGGGCGGTCGCGGCACGGCATCGGGCCCAGGGCGCGGCCGACCTGGCCGCCCTCGCGGCCGCGCAGGCCCTCACCGGCGGAGGCGAATCAGCCTGCACCGCAGCGGCGTCGCTCGCACAGCGGATGTGGGCCGAGGTGACCGAGTGCACCGTCGACGGGTGGGACGTCGTGGTGTCGACCGAGACGGCGGGCCCGGTGTTCGTCCTGGGTCCGGCGCGGGCGATCGCCCGCGCCGGACCCGTCGAATGATTCCGTCAGACGGCCGATTCCGGATCCACCGCGGCGAGCACCGCCGACAGCACCCGGAGCGCGCCGTCCTTGTCCAACGGGTGGTTTCCGTTGCCGCACTTGGGGGAGTGCACGCACGACGGGCAGCCGGCGACGCATTCGCACGAGTCGATCGCCGCGCGGGTCGCGCCGAGCCAGCGGGCCAACTCGGAGTGCCCGCGATCGGCGAACCCGGCGCCGCCGGGGTGGCCGTCGTAGACGAACACCGTCGGCAGTCCCGTGTCGGGGTGCAGTGCGGTCGACACCCCGCCGATGTCGCCGCGGTCGCAGGTCGCGACCAACGGGAGCAGCCCGATCGCCGCGTGCTCGGCGGCGTGCAGCGCGCCGGGGATGCGGTCGGCCCCGATCCCGGCCTCCTCGAGCAGTTCCGGGGTGATCGTGTACATCACGGCCCGCGTGTGCAGGGACTGGGCCGGCATGTCGAGTTCCACCGAGTCGAGCACCTCGCCCGACGGCAGTCGGCGCAGATACCCGACCACCTGGTGCGTCACCTCGACCCGGACCAGCGCGACGCCCACGTCGCCGTACGGCTTGTGCTCCGCGATCTCGCCGATCGCGATGTCGGTGATCTCGCGCGCGGAGGTGGTCCACTCCGGTTCCTCGGGGTGCACGAGCGCGATTCCGTCGTCGAGATCGAGGTGGTCGACGACGAACGACTCGCCCTGGTGGATGTGGACGGCGCCCGGGTGCACCGTGGCCGGTGCGCGGCCCGCGTCGACGGTCCCCAGGAGCCGCCCCGACTCGCCGTCGACGATGGCGACCTGGCCACCGATGCCCCCACGGATATCGAGTGAGGCGTGTGGGTCGATGTCGGAGGTGACGAACCAGCCGTGTGCGCGTCTGCGGATCAGACCCTGCGCGGCGAGGTCGGTGAGCACCTCCACCGCCCCCAGGTCGTCGACCTCCGAGTCGGACAGCGGCATCTCCCGCGCGGCACACAGCAGCTGCGGGCCCAGCACGTAGGGGTTGGTCGGGTCGGTGACGGTGGCCTCGATCGGCCGGTCGAGCAGCGCGGACGGGTGGTGCACGAGATACGTGTCGAGCGGGTCGTCGCGTGCGACGAGAACCACGAGCGAGCCCTCGCCTCGTCGTCCCGACCGGCCGGCCTGCTGCCAGAACGACGCGACGGTTCCCGGAAAGCCGGCGACCACGACGGCGTCGAGACCCGCGATGTCCACCCCCAGCTCGAGCGCGTTCGTCGTCGCGACGCCGAGCAGTCGGCCGTCGGAGAGGGCGGCCTCGAGGTCGCGCCGGTCCTCGGCGAGGTATCCGGCGCGGTACGCGGCCACGCGGTCGGCCAGGTCGGGATCGATCTCCGACAGGATGCGACGGGCACCGATCGCGGTCAGTTCGGCGCCGCGGCGGGACCGGACGAACGTCAGCGTCCGGGCACCCTCGACCAGCAGGTCCGCCATGATCCGCGCCGCCTCCGATCCGGCCGCCCGTCGGACCGGGGCGCCGTTCTCCCCGGTCACCGACTCGAGTAGCGGTGGCTCCCACAGCGCGATCGTGCGCGGCCCGTGAGGCGAGCCGTCCTCGGTGACCTCCGCGCACGGGGCCCCGATCAACCGCGATGCGGCGGCGCCCGGCTGCGACGTGGTCGCGCTCGCCAGCACGAACACCGGGTCGGCGCCGTAGCGTGCGGCGATCCGGCGCAGTCGACGCAGCACCAGCGCCACGTTCGACCCGAAGACCCCCCGATAGGAGTGGCATTCGTCGACGACGACGTACCGGAGATGGCGCAGCAGATGCGCCCACCGTTGGTGCGAGCGCAGGATCCCGATGTGCAGCATGTCCGGGTTGGTGAAGATCCACCGCGAGTTCGCGCGGGCCCACTGCCGGATCTCGGTCGGGGTGTCGCCGTCGAAGCCGCACGGATGGATCGACGCCAGGTCCGGCTCCGACTCGGTGAGCGAGATCGCCGACCGCAGCTGATCGGCGCCGAGTGCCTTGGTGGGGGACAGGTACAGCGCCGTGCCGCGAGACTCGCCGGCGAGATCCGTCAGCACGGGAAGCTGATACGCCAACGACTTGCCCGACGCCGTCCCCGTCGCGACGACGACGTGCTCGCCCGCCGCGGCGATCGACGCCGCCTCGGCCTGGTGGCTCCACGGCCGGGGAATCCCGGCCGCCTCGAGGGCCCGCACCGCGGCCGGTCCTGCCCACTCGGGCCATTCGGAGAAGTGCGACACGCGGGGTGGGAGTTCGGCGCTGAACGTGAGGGGTTGCTCGCCCGGCGCGGTGCCGGCGAGTACGCGATCGAGAAGTGTGCGTCCGAAGGAGTCGTCGCTGTTTTTTCCCATGTATCGGGAGTGGGGCGAGGGATTCACGGGCGCCTCTTCCGGAATTGTCACGATCGAGTGTCCTGGGTTGTCCTGGGCGCGTCGCATGCGTCGGACCTGCGGTTTTGATCCTATCCGCGGGTCCCGGGACCGGGCGCCGGGGGGTGTACTCGACAGTTGCTGGGGTGGCACTCCGTGCAAGATCATCTATTTGCAGTTTTTGTTCGTCTTTCGACTGTTGCGGGGGCGTCGGACGTGGTTGACTATGACCTGGTCGCAGCTTCTGTGTTCGTTTAAACGCCCGCAGGATCGATGTTGCGAGCGCGGTGCTTATGCGTTCCTGAGGGGGAATCGAGAAAGTACAGCGGTCGGAACCGGCCCGATGGACCAGAAGTGCTGTCCATCGAATCCGGTGTAAGAAAGAGAAGGAAAAGCATGGCACAGGGCACTGTGAAGTGGTTCAACGCGGAAAAGGGCTTCGGCTTCATCGCTCCCGAGGACGGCTCCGCTGACGTCTTCGTCCACTACTCGGAGATCCAGGGCAGCGGCTTCCGCACCCTGGAGGAGAACCAGCGCGTCGAGTTCGAGGTCGGCCAGGGCACCAAGGGCCCGCAGGCCACCGGCGTTCGCGCTATCTGATCTGTTCATCAACTGAACAAGTGATTCAAGGCCGGTCGCACTGACCGCTGCCTGACTCGTCCCCTGCTGCCGGCAACGGTGGTGGGGGACGCGTTCGTTGTGGCGTACTCCTGGTTACCCGCGTCGACCGATCCGCCCGCGTGGCAGATTCGCGATCCCGACGACCGACGCCCGCTGGTGGCCTACTGTCCACTTGTGGCTCAGCTTTCCTTTTTCTCCGCCGAATCGGTGCCGCCCGCGGTGACCGACCTCGGTGGGCTGCTGGCCGCGCAGGGCCAGGTGGTCACCTCCAAGGATGGGGCACGCGTATCGGTCGTGGTCGACAGCCTCTGGCGGGCGGAGGCGATCGCCGAACTGATGCGCGAGGCCGACCTCGACGCCGAGATTGGCAGGTCCGAGGAGGGCCGTCCGCTCGTACGGACCGCCACCGTTCCGCAGTTGACCGCCCTCGCCGGGCGGTGGACACGAGGTGCGGTGAAGGCGGTGCCGGAAGGATGGATTCCCGGCGCGCGTGAACAGCGCGCCTGGGTGCTCGCGTCCGGGCGAGTCGAGGCGGACGGCCAGCGATACGTCCTCGGGCTCGATCCACACGCCCCGGATACCCACGTGGTGTTGGCGCAGTCACTCATGCGGGCCGGAGTTGCGCCCACCATCGTCGGCATTCGCGGGTCGTCACCGGGATTGCGCATTTCGGGTCGCCGACGTCTCATGCACCTCGCGGAGAACATCGGTCTACCGCCGGAGGATCCAGACGCGCGACGCAACTGGCCGCACATTTGAGCGAATGGAGAGGGACGGATATACGCGCCCGTCCTTACGGTGTGACACCCTGTAACTGACCGGACCCGGTATAACGGGGGCGGCGACGAGAGTCGCATCAGGTGCGCAGCAGCACTGATCGAGCAGGAAAGGTGCGGACAGACTGGTGGCATCACGGGATAAGAGCACGGCGGACGGAGCGTCTGCCACGCGCCGCCTCGTCATTGTCGAGTCACCGACGAAGGCCAAGAAGATCGCGCCCTACCTCGGCAAGAACTACGTCGTGGAGGCATCGGTCGGCCACATTCGTGACCTGCCGCGCGGCGCCGCCGACGTCCCTGCCAAGTACAAGGGTGAGCCGTGGGCCCGCCTCGGCGTGAATGTCGACCACGACTTCGAGCCGCTGTACGTCGTCAGCCCCGAGAAGAAGTCCAAGGTCACCGAGCTCAAGAGCCTGCTGAAGGATGCCGACGAGCTCTACCTCGCCACCGACCCCGACCGCGAGGGCGAGGCCATCGCGTGGCATCTCCTCGAGACGCTCAAGCCCAAGATTCCGGTTCGCCGGATGGTGTTCCACGAGATCACCGAGCCCGCGATCCGCGCCGCCGCCGAGGACACCCGCGACCTCGACAACGACCTGGTCGACGCGCAGGAGACCCGCCGCATCCTCGACCGCCTCTACGGCTACGAGGTCAGCCCGGTGCTGTGGAAGAAGGTCATGCCGAAGCTGTCGGCGGGCCGCGTGCAGTCGGTCGCGACGCGCGTGATCGTCCAGCGCGAGCGCGAGCGGATGGCGTTCCGCTCGGCGGAGTACTGGGACATCTCGGCCACGCTCGACGCCGGCGCCGACGCCAGCCCCCGGGCCTTCGGGGCGCGCCTGGTCTCGGTCGACGGTTCCCGCGTCGCCGCCGGCCGCGACTTCGGACCCGACGGGAAGCTGAAGTCCAGCGGCGTCACGGTGATCGACGAGGCGTACGCGCGGCGGCTCGCGGAGGCGCTCGAGGGCGTCGACCTGGTCGTCTCCTCGGCCGAGAGCAAGCCTTACACGCGTAAGCCGTACGCGCCGTTCATGACGTCGACTCTGCAGCAGGAAGCCGCGCGCAAGCTGCGGTTCTCGTCGGAGCGGACCATGCGCGTCGCGCAGCGTCTGTACGAGAACGGCTACATCACCTACATGCGAACCGACTCGACCACGCTGTCGCAGTCGGCGATCGCGGCGGCCCGCGCGCAGGCCACCGAGCTGTACGGCGCCGAGTACGTCCACTCGAGCCCGCGCCAGTACACCCGCAAGGTCAAGAACGCGCAGGAGGCGCACGAGGCGATCCGTCCCGCGGGCGATGTCTTCCAGACCCCCGGACAGCTGCACTCGCGCCTCGAGAACGACGAGTTCCGGCTGTACGAGCTCATCTGGCAGCGCACGGTCGCGTCGCAGATGGCCGACGCCCGCGGCACCACGCTGACGCTGCGGATCACCGGCACCGCCGGTACCGGCGAGGAGTGCACGCTCTCCTCGTCCGGCCGCACTATCACGTTCCCCGGCTTCCTCAAGGCGTACGTGGAGAGCGTCGACGAGGAGGCCGGCGGCCAGTCCGACGACGCCGAGTCGCGCCTGCCGGTGCTGACCCAGGGCCAGGGCGTGACCGCCACCAAGCTCGACCCGGACGGCCACACCACCAACCCGCCGGCCCGCTTCACCGAAGCCAGCCTGATCAAGGCGCTCGAAGACCTCGGCATCGGCCGTCCGTCGACGTACTCGTCGATCATCAAGACCATCCTCGACCGCGGCTATGTCTACAAGCGCGGCAGCGCGCTGGTCCCGTCCTGGGTGGCGTTCGCGGTGATCGGTCTGCTCGAGGCGCACTTCGGTCGGCTCGTCGACTTCGACTTCACCGCAGCGATGGAGGACGACCTCGACGAGATCGCCGGTGGCCGCGAGCAGCGCGGGAACTGGCTGTCGAGCTTCTACTTCGGTGACGACAAGGCGGCCGACGACACGATCGCGCGCGCCGGCGGCCTGAAGAAGATGGTCGGCGAGAACCTCGAGGACATCGACGCCCGCGAGATCAACTCGATCCGCCTGTTCGACGACGCCGAGGGCCGTGAGGTCCGCGTGCGGGTCGGCCGCTTCGGTCCTTATCTCGAGCGGATGGTCCAGAATCCCGACGACCCGGACGGCGACCTGGTCTCGCAGCGCGCGAACCTGCCCGACGATCTGCCGCCGGACGAGCTCACTCCCGAGTACACGGAGAAGCTGTTCGCGACGCCGCAGGAGGGTCGCAAGCTGGGCGTCGACCCGCTGACCGGGCACGAGATCGTCGCGAAGGAGGGCCGCTTCGGCCCGTACGTCACCGAGATCCTGCCCGAGCCGGCAGCCGAGCCCGAGCCGGACATCGTTCCTGTCGAGGCGGCCGCCGACGGCACCGTCAAGACGAAGGCCGTCAAGAAGGCTCCGGCTAAGAAGGCCGCGAAGAAGGCTGCCGGCCCGAAGCCGCGCACCAGCTCGCTGCTCAAGTCGATGGACCTGGCGACCGTCACGCTCGAGGACGCGTTGAGGCTGCTGTCGCTGCCGCGTGTCGTCGGCATCGACCCCGAGTCGAAGGAAGAGATCACCGCGCAGAACGGCCGGTACGGGCCGTATCTGAAGAAGGGCACCGACTCCCGTTCGCTGGAGAACGAGGAGCAGATGTTCACGGTGACGCTCGAGGACGCACTCAAGATCTACGCCGAGCCCAAGCGGCGCGGACGTCAGGCCTCGGCGGCGGCCCCGCTTCGTGAGCTCGGCAACGACTCGGCGACGGGTAAGCCGATGGTGATCAAGGACGGCCGTTTCGGTCCGTACGTCACCGACGGTGAAACCAACGCCAGCCTGCGCAAGGGCGACGAGGTCGAGACCATCACCGACGAGCGCGCGTCCGAGTTGCTGGCCGATCGCCGTGCCCGCGGACCGGTGAAGAAGAAGGCCGCGGCCAAGAAGGCTCCCGCAAAGAAGGCGGCGGCGAAGAAGACCGCAGCCAAGAAGGCGCCGGTCAAGAAGGCCGCCGCGAAGAAGTCGACGGCCGAGAAGTAGTCGTGACCTCGGTTGTCGGCAGGGTCGTCGGCGCGGCTCGGTAGGGTCGGCTCGTGGCGGGTGTATTCGATCGGCTGGTCGGGCAGGAGCATGTCGAGGCGGAGCTGACGGCTGCCGCAACCGCCGCCCGTGGCGGTGAGGCCGGATCGCGGATGACGCACTCGTGGCTGTTCACCGGGCCGCCCGGATCCGGTCGTTCCGTCGCCGCGGTGTGTTTTGCGGCGGCCCTGCAGTGCACGTCCGACGGCGTCCCCGGCTGCGGTGAGTGCCAGGCGTGCACGACGACGATGGCCGGCACACACGGTGATGTCCGGCGCATCGTGCCCGAGGGACTGAGCATCAGCGTCAGCGAGATGCGAGGCATCGTGCAGACGGCGTCCCGGCGCCCGAGCACGGGCCGCTGGCAGATCGTGGTCGTCGAGGACGCGGACCGACTCACCGAGGGCGCGGCCAACGCACTGCTCAAGGTCGTCGAAGAGCCGCCGGACCGCACGGTCTTCCTGCTGTGCGCGCCGTCGGTCGATCCGCAGGACATCTCCGTGACGCTGCGCTCGCGGTGCCGGCACATCCCGTTGGTGACGCCGTCGGTCGACGCCATCGCCCAGGTGCTGGGGGAGCGCGACGGGCTCGACGCCGAAACTGCCCACTGGGCCGCGTCGATCTGTGGTGGCCATGTGGGGCGGGCACGCCGACTGGCCACCGACGAGGACGCCCGGGCTCGGCGCAAGCGCGCGCTGTCGCTGGCGCGAGCGGCAACGCGGCCCGGCACGGCCTACGCGGCGGCGGAGGAACTGGTCCAAGCCGCCGACCTCGAGGCCAAGGAGCTCACGGCCGAGCGCGACGAGCGCGAGACCGAGGAACTGCGGACGGCGCTCGGCGCCGGCGGCACCGGTAAGGGTGCGGCGGGAGCGCTGCGCGGATCGGCCGGTGTGCTCAAGGACCTCGAACGACGACAGAAGTCCCGTGCCACTCGCACCGGTCGGGACGCGCTCGACCGGGCGCTGATGGATCTCGCCGGCCTCTACCGCGACGCGCTCGCGTGTTCGTTCGGCTCCACCGCGACGTCGAACCACCCGGACATGGCCGAGCAGGCCGCCGACCTCGCCGCCGGCACCTCCCGTGAGGGACTGCTGCGCTGCATCGAGGCGATCCTGGACTGCCGCGAAGCGCTCGACATGAACGTCAAACCCAAGTTCGCGCTCGACGCCCTGGTGGCTCGGATCGGAGCCGAGTACAGGTAGTTCGACGCCCGATTTGCATTAGGGGCGGGGGTTCGGGCTAGACTCGCACGCGCCGAAAGGCACGCTGCCTTAGCTCAGTCGGTAGAGCATTTCACTCGTAATGAAAAGGTCGCGAGTTCGATTCTCGCAGGCAGCTCTGGGAGACCCCAGGTGGACACAGTCCACCTGGGGTCTTTCTCGTTTCCGGCAGGTCGCTCGACACCGTGCGGTGCGCCGCGACAATGGAGTCGGGCGGGGCAACGGTTCCGACGGTAGGAGGCGAGCGCCGTGTGGATGCAGATCTTCTGGCTGATCCTCGCGATCGGCGCACTGGTGACGTTGATCCCGGTGGCGAGGCAGGTGTTCAAGCGTTCCGGCGACGACTGACTTCCCCGAACCCTCGACAAGGTCCGTTCGGAGCGGCCATGCTCTGAAGGTGAGCGATTCACTCAAGGCCCGGGTTCGCGAGAAGCTGCTGCGTCAGCTCGCCGAAAACGGTGGCCACCCGGTCGAGGAGTTCGAGGGGGACGATCCGCGCCTCGTCGCGATCGACAGTGATCTCGCAGCCCTCGACGAGGTGGCCGACGATGACCCCTTGGTCGAGGAGTTGGCAGCCAAGTACTGGGTCCCGTAGTGGCTCACGGGCCGGCCGAACACCGGTCGACGCCCATTTCCGCCGCGTTCTCACGCCGTTTACCTCCCTGACCTGGCGATTTGGTGTTCTGTGCCGGGTTCGCGTAACTTATTCCAGGTCAGAGCGACACGGACACCGACCCGGCCGCGATCTTCACAGGTCAGCGAGGGAAAACGAGGTTGTACGGGGAGCGCCTGAAAATCTGGTTCGTTTCACCCTCTTATGGGGTGGTGGGGCGTGTCCGGGTAGCCCGGAAGGGAGCCGAGTTTGCACTCGGATCCCGGGTGGGATAAGCTGGAACGGTTGCCCCGGAACGAGGAACTGCAAAGTTTCGAGTGATGGTGTGCGCGTGTTCTTTGAGAACTCAACAGTGTGTCGATGAATGTCAGTGCCAATTTTGGTACTCCACCACTTTTTGTGGTGGGTATTTGCTGATCGTCTCATTCTTCCGTCTGGGATGGTCAGCGCAAACAGCTAGTTTGAGTTTATTTTGCTAGTGATTTGACTCGATGTCTATGACTGATTAGTGGCTTCGGCTGCGAAATCTAGAGTCTTCAACGGAGAGTTTGATCCTGGCTCAGGACGAACGCTGGCGGCGTGCTTAACACATGCAAGTCGAGCGGTAAGGCCCCTTCGGGGGTACACGAGCGGCGAACGGGTGAGTAACACGTGGGTGATCTGCCCTGCACTCTGGGATAAGCCTGGGAAACTGGGTCTAATACCGGATATGAGCTCCTGTCGCATGGCGGGGGTTGGAAAGGTTTACTGGTGCAGGATGGGCCCGCGGCCTATCAGCTTGTTGGTGGGGTAATGGCCTACCAAGGCGACGACGGGTAGCCGGCCTGAGAGGGCGACCGGCCACACTGGGACTGAGACACGGCCCAGACTCCTACGGGAGGCAGCAGTGGGGAATATTGCACAATGGGCGAAAGCCTGATGCAGCGACGCCGCGTGAGGGATGACGGCCTTCGGGTTGTAAACCTCTTTCAGCAGGGACGAAGCGAAAGTGACGGTACCTGCAGAAGAAGCACCGGCCAACTACGTGCCAGCAGCCGCGGTAATACGTAGGGTGCGAGCGTTGTCCGGAATTACTGGGCGTAAAGAGCTCGTAGGCGGTTTGTCGCGTCGTCCGTGAAAACTTGGGGCTCAACCCCAAGCTTGCGGGCGATACGGGCAGACTTGAGTACTGCAGGGGAGACTGGAATTCCTGGTGTAGCGGTGAAATGCGCAGATATCAGGAGGAACACCGGTGGCGAAGGCGGGTCTCTGGGCAGTAACTGACGCTGAGGAGCGAAAGCGTGGGTAGCGAACAGGATTAGATACCCTGGTAGTCCACGCCGTAAACGGTGGGCGCTAGGTGTGGGTTTCCTTCCACGGGATCCGTGCCGTAGCTAACGCATTAAGCGCCCCGCCTGGGGAGTACGGCCGCAAGGCTAAAACTCAAAGGAATTGACGGGGGCCCGCACAAGCGGCGGAGCATGTGGATTAATTCGATGCAACGCGAAGAACCTTACCTGGGTTTGACATATACCGGAAACACCTAGAGATAGGTGCCCCCTTGTGGTCGGTATACAGGTGGTGCATGGCTGTCGTCAGCTCGTGTCGTGAGATGTTGGGTTAAGTCCCGCAACGAGCGCAACCCTTGTCCTGTGTTGCCAGCGCGTAATGGCGGGGACTCGCAGGAGACTGCCGGGGTCAACTCGGAGGAAGGTGGGGACGACGTCAAGTCATCATGCCCCTTATGTCCAGGGCTTCACACATGCTACAATGGCCGGTACAGAGGGCTGCGATACCGTGAGGTGGAGCGAATCCCTTAAAGCCGGTCTCAGTTCGGATCGGGGTCTGCAACTCGACCCCGTGAAGTCGGAGTCGCTAGTAATCGCAGATCAGCAACGCTGCGGTGAATACGTTCCCGGGCCTTGTACACACCGCCCGTCACGTCATGAAAGTCGGTAACACCCGAAGCCGGTGGCCTAACCCTTGTGGAGGGAGCCGTCGAAGGTGGGATCGGCGATTGGGACGAAGTCGTAACAAGGTAGCCGTACCGGAAGGTGCGGCTGGATCACCTCCTTTCTAAGGAGCATTCTCCAGTCGAGGGCCGACACAGGTTGTGTCCTCGCTGGCAGAGGCCGTTTAGTCCCCACATGTGGGACTGCGGTTGCTCATGGGTGGAACACTGACTACCTCATCCGCGTATCGGATGGTCACATGACCGCCGGCGGACGATATATCGGCGCACTGTTGGGTCCTGAGAGAACACGCAAGTGTTTCCTCGAAGGAAGAAACGACAAGCGGGAAACGCAGGTCATACCGCAGCGGGAACGGGAGTTCCGGTTGGTCCGGTGTCTGCACGAGTTTTCTGCTTGTGTGTTGTTTGAGAACTGCACAGTGGACGCGAGCATCTTTGTTGTAAGTAATTAAGAGCGTACGGTGGATGTCTTGGCACCAGGAGCCGATGAAGGACGTAGGAGGCTGCGATAAGCCTCGGGGAGCTGTCAACCGAGCTGAGATCCGAGGATGTCCGAATGGGGAAACCCAGCCACAGTGATGTGTGGTTACCCGCGCCTGAATATATAGGGCGTGTGGAGGGAACGTGGGGAAGTGAAACATCTCAGTACCCACAGGAAGAGAAAACAACATGTGATTCCGTGAGTAGTGGCGAGCGAAAGCGGATGAGGCTAAACCATGGGTGTGTGATAGCCGGCGGGCGTTGCATTCGTGGGGTTGTGGGATCCGTCTTGTCAATTCTGCCGGATTGGCCGACAGTAAGAAATCATCGTGTTAGTCGAAGTGGTCTGGAACGGCCCGTCGTAGAGGGTGAAAATCCCGTAGACGAAAACATGGTGACTGTCGTGACGGACACCCGAGTAGCAGCGGGCCCGTGAAATCTGCTGTGAATCTGTCGGGACCACCCGATAAGCCTGAATACTCCCTGGTGACCGATAGCGGACTAGTACCGTGAGGGAAAGATGAAAAGTACCCCGGGAGGGGAGTGAAATAGTACCTGAAACCGTGCGCTTACAATCCGTCAGAGCCTTCGCACCTTCGGGTGGGGGGTGATGGCGTGCCTTTTGAAGAATGAGCCTGCGAGTTAGCGGCATGTCGCGAGGTTAACCCGTGTGGGGTAGCCGTAGCGAAAGCGAGTCCGAATAGGGCGAGTCAGTGGCATGTTCTAGACCCGAAGCGGAGTGATCTACCCATGGCCAGGGTGAAGCGACGGTAAGACGTCGTGGAGGCCCGAACCCACTTAGGTTGAAAACTGAGGGGATGAGCTGTGGGTAGGGGTGAAAGGCCAATCAAACTCCGTGATAGCTGGTTCTCCCCGAAATGCATTTAGGTGCAGCGTCGCGTGTTTCACTCTGGAGGTAGAGCTACTGGATGGCCGATGGGCCCCACAAGGTTACTGACGTCAGCCAAACTCCGAATGCCAGAGTGTGAGAGCGCGGCAGTGAGACTGCGGGGGATAAGCTTCGTAGTCGAGAGGGAAACAGCCCAGATCGCCGGCTAAGGCCCCTAAGCGTGTACTAAGTGGAAAAGGATGTGGGGTCGCGAAGACAACCAGGAGGTTGGCTTAGAAGCAGCCACCCTTGAAAGAGTGCGTAATAGCTCACTGGTCAAGTGATCCTGCGCCGACAATGTAGCGGGGCTCAAGTACACCGCCGAAGCCGCGGCATTCACATAACACCCACTTCCTCCTGCGGGGGGTTGTGCAGTGGTGTGGATGGGTAGGGGAGCGTCGTGCAGCCATGGAAGCGCCGGAGTGATCCAGGTGTGGAGGCTGCACGAGTGAGAATGCAGGCATGAGTAGCGAAAGACGAGTGAGAAACTCGTCCGCCGAATGACCAAGGGTTCCTGGGCCAGGTTAATCCGCCCAGGGTGAGTCGGGACCTAAGGCGAGGCCGACAGGCGTAGTCGATGGACAACGGGTTGATATTCCCGTACCCGTGTGAACGCGCCCCTGGTGAATCAGTGATGCTAAGCGCCCTGAAGCCACTTTCGAACCTTCGGGTTCTCCGGTGTGTGGATGCGCGTGAACCGATCTGGTAGTAGCCAAGCGATGGGGTGACGCAGGAAGGTAGCTGAGCCAGTCAGTGGTAATACTGGTGTAAGCGTGTAGGGCGTGGCCTAGGCAAATCCGGGTCACATATAGCCTGAGACGTGATGCGTAGCCGATTGAGGCGAATTCAGTGATCCTATGCTGCCGAGAAAAGCCTCTAGCGAGCTTTCACACGGCCCGTACCCCAAACCGACACAGGTGGTCAGGTAGAGAATACTAAGGCGATCGAGATAACTGTGGTTAAGGAACTCGGCAAAATGCCCCCGTAACTTCGGGAGAAGGGGGGCCTCGTCTGGTGATCCAACTTGCTTGGTGAGCTGGGTGGGGCCGCAGAGACCAGAGAGAAGCGACTGTTTACTAAAAACACAGGTCCGTGCGAAGTCGTAAGACGATGTATACGGACTGACGCCTGCCCGGTGCTGGAAGGTTAAGAGGACCGGTTAGCCAGTAATGGCGAAGCTGAGAATTTAAGCCCCAGTAAACGGCGGTGGTAACTATAACCATCCTAAGGTAGCGAAATTCCTTGTCGGGTAAGTTCCGACCTGCACGAATGGCGTAACGACTTCTCTGCTGTCTCAACCACAGACTCGGCGAAATTGCATTACGAGTAAAGATGCTCGTTACGCGCGGCAGGACGAAAAGACCCCGGGACCTTCACTATAGCTTGGTATTGGTGTTCGGTTCGGTTTGTGTAGGATAGGTGGGAGACTGTGAAGCATGCACGCCAGTGTGTGTGGAGTCGTTGTTGAAATACCACTCTGATCGTATTGGACATCTAACCTCGGACCATGATCTGGTTCAGGGACAGTGCCTGGTGGGTAGTTTAACTGGGGCGGTTGCCTCCCAAAATGTAACGGAGGCGCCCAAAGGTTCCCTCAGCCTGGTTGGCAATCAGGTGTCGAGTGCAAGTGCACAAGGGAGCTTGACTGTGAGACTGACAGGTCGAGCAGGGACGAAAGTCGGGACTAGTGATCCGGCACCGGCAAGTGGAAGCGGTGTCGCTCAACGGATAAAAGGTACCCCGGGGATAACAGGCTGATCTTCCCCAAGAGTCCATATCGACGGGATGGTTTGGCACCTCGATGTCGGCTCGTCGCATCCTGGGGCTGGAGTAGGTCCCAAGGGTTGGGCTGTTCGCCCATTAAAGCGGCACGCGAGCTGGGTTTAGAACGTCGTGAGACAGTTCGGTCTCTATCCGCCGCGCGCGTTAGAAACTTGAGGAAGGCTGTCCCTAGTACGAGAGGACCGGGACGGACGAACCTCTGGTGTGCCAGTTGTTCCGCCAGGAGCACTGCTGGTTAGCTACGTTCGGAAGGGATAACCGCTGAAAGCATCTAAGCGGGAAGCCTGTTCCAAGATGAGGTTTCTCACCCCCTCGAGGGGGTAAGGCCCCCGGCAGACCACCGGGTTGATAGGCCAGAACTGGAAGTCCGGTAACGGATGGAGGTGACTGGTACTAATAGGCCGAGGACTTACCACAAAGAAGCTACGCGTCCACTGTGCGGTATCTGAAACAACACACAGATATCATTCACCCCCAACACCCCGGAGCCCTCGTGGCCGGCGGGTGGTTCGGGCGGGGGAATTGAATGTGTGACAGTTTCATAGAGTTACGGCGGCCATAGCGGAGGGGAAACGCCCGGTCCCATTCCGAACCCGGAAGCTAAGCCCTCCAGCGCCGATGGTACTGCACTCGACAGGGTGTGGGAGAGTAGGACACCGCCGAACATCCTTTCCCGAAGGCCCCCACCATTACTGGTGGGGGCCTTCGGCGTTTCCGCATATGGTCAGAAATCGAGGAATCCGGCCACGATCTCGCCGGCCCGCCCGGTTTCGTCGAACTTTCCGTAGAAGTAAACCGACCGGTAGCCGAACAGGTACTCCTCGACGAACTCGGCCTCCGGATTCTTCGCCATCGGCCATCCCTCCTCGTTCATCTGGAACAGGAAGCGATAGCCGTCGGCTTCCACCCGCCACGCGCGGAAGGACCGTGGAGAACCGCGCGCACTCCGATTTCGGGGTATTCCAGATCGTCGCCTCCGATCGTGAATCCCCGCCGGACGAACACCGACACCTCCCGCTCGCCGAGCCATTCCACCGTTGCCGCGCCGAGCGTGAGCAGGTAGTCGTGCGTGTCGAGGATCGGATCCGAGTCGAAGCATGCCGGCGGGTTGCCGCCGACGCGGGAGCCGGTATCCATGTCGCCGGATCCGATGTCGAGGTGCGCTGTCTCCATCCCGTGAATATAGGCAAACCGGCCTAGAGACATCAGACGTCTGAGGTCTGTAGACTCCTGGATTGGAGGTGATTGCGGTGACAGCACGCGCATTGCGGAGCGGCCCGCTTGTGCCGCAGCTGGAAGAGCTGTTCCGGCGGCGGATCGAGACCGGCGAGTGGGCGGTGGGGCAACGCCTGCCCAGTGAGACGGAACTGGCGGCGGAGGTGGGCGTGGGACGCTCGTCGGTCCGAGAAGCTGTGAAGTTGCTGGCGCGGGACGGTCTGCTCGACGTCCGGCACGGCGTCGGCACGTTCGTCGCCGAACCCCCCGCCGAGCCGGCGCTCGAAACATTGCTGCGTCGATCCCGCGTGCTCGAGGTGTTGGAGGTTCGGCGCGCGCTCGAGGTCGAGGCCGCTCGTCTGGCTGCGGATCGTGCGGGGCCGGAGGATCTTGCCGAGATCCGGCGGCAACTCGTCGACCGGCACGATCATCACGAACAGCATGCGGTCGACGCCCGCGCGTTCGTCACAGCCGACCTCGACTTCCACCGTTCGGTCGTCGCGTTGGCCGGCAATTCGGTGCTGACGGCACTGTTCGACTCGGTGCGCCCTGTGCTGCACGCCGCGCTCGTCGACATGGTGGAGAACGAACCGCAGGTTCCGGACACCGGCGACGCCCACGACGCACTCGTCGACGCGCTCGAGGCCGGTGACAGTGCGGCGGCGGTGGCGGCGACGGCCGGGAACCTGGATCCGATGATGGCCAAGCTGCGCGAAGGAGGGCACGGCGAGTGAGTACCCGTATCCACGGCGAGGTGGTGCTGAGCACCGAGTACGTCGACCTGGTCCGCGACGGTCGGACGATCCTGGGCGGCATCGACGTTCAGATCGAGCAGGGCCAGCACTGGGTGCTGCTCGGGGCCAACGGCGCGGGCAAGAGCACGCTGCTGAGCCTGCTGGGCGCCGTCGCCCATCCGACCCGCGGCACCGTCCACGTGCTCGGACATCGCCTCGGTCGGGTGGACATGCGTGAGCTGCGCTCGCACATCGGTCACGTCAATCCGCGCCACGCGATCGAACGCCCGCTCACCGTGCGTGAGGTCGTCCTCACGGGGCTGACGAACACCCCCGAGTTTGCGCAGCGGTGGCAGCCCACCGACGCCGACCGGGAGCGTGCGGAGGAACTGATCGCGATGATGGGGATGTCGGCGCGCATCGAGGCTCGTTGGCCCGTCCTGTCGCAGGGGGAGCGGGGGCGCGCCCTGATCGCACGCGCGTTGATGCCCGAGCCTCCGGTACTCCTGCTCGACGAGCCCGCGACGGGCCTCGACCTCGCCGCGCGCGAACAGTTGCTGACCGCGCTCGACGAGATGCGCGCGCAGCACCCGGCCATGGCGAGCATCCTCGTCACTCATCACATCGAGGAGATCCCGACGACCACGACGCATGCGCTGCTCATTCGCGACGGCCGGGTGACGGCGCAGGGTTCGGCGGAAGCAGTGATCACGACCGAGCGCATCAGCGAGTGCTTCGACCATCCCATCACCATCGTCCGCAACGGCGGGAGGTACTCGGCGCAGTCGCGCACGCCCGGCCTGGGTTCGACGGCCTGACCGGACCCCGCGCGCATCGAGACCGTCCGCAAGGCGTATAAATACATCTTGTGTCTAAGTTGTATTCAGCGGCTGAGCTCGCGTACCGCGAGGTCAAGGAGCTCATCCTGTCTGGGGAGCTTCCGGGCGGGGAGCTGATCAGCGAGGGCGAGATCGCGACGCGGATGGGGTCCAGTCGGACGCCCGTGCGGGAGGCGTTTCTCAGGCTCGAGGCCGAGGGCTGGATGCGGCTGTACCCGAAGCGGGGTGCGTTGATCGTGCCGGTCGCCGCCGGCGAGGCCGAGCACGTCGTCGATGCGCGTCTGCTGGTCGAGGTGCACGCCGCCGAGGCCGTCACCGCGAATCCCCGGGTCCGGGACGCGCTGGTGGCCGCACTGCGGGAGAACCTGGCGCGGCAGCGTGAACTGGTCGCATCGAGCGGTGACGCCGTGCAGTTCAGTGTGCTCGACGCCGACTTCCACCGGGCCTTGGTGCGTGCTGGCGGCAATCCGCTGCTCGAGACCTTCTACGACGGGCTTCGGGAGCGTCAGCGCCGGATGACGGCGCACTCGCTGGCCCGCGACCCGGAACAGATCACCAAGATCATCGAGGATCACACCCGCCTGGCGGACCTGATCGCGGCCGGGGATGCAGAGGGGTTCGCCGCGGCCGTGCACCGGCACATGCGGGAGGTCCACGCGCTCGGCGAGGGAGGACGGCGATGACGGCTGTCGACGAGACTGCCACGATCACCACCACCACCACAGAGCCCCGGACGTGGATGCGGCCGTGGATGCTCGTCGCGGCGGGCATGTTCGCGGTGGCGTGGGGTGGGAACGAGTTCACCCCGCTGCTGGTGATGTACAAACTCGACCACGGCTTCACCCAGGTGGTGGTCGACACCTTCCTGTTCGCGTACGTGCTCGGGATCGTGCCGGCGCTGCTCATCGGTGGACCGCTGTCGGACCGGCTGGGGCGGCGGCCTCTGATGCTTCCTGCCCCGTTCATCGCGGTGGCGGGGTCGCTGGTGCTGGCCGCCGGGCCGGACTCGGCGGCGTGGCTGATCGTCGGGCGTGTCCTGTCTGGTGTCGCACTGGGGCTGGGCATGGCCGTCGGCGGCAGTTGGCTCAAGGAACTCTCGACGCCCGACCGGGACCCGTCGGCGCGGCCGGGGGCCGGTGCCCGCCGCGCCGCGATGAGCCTGACCGCCGGCTTCGGTATCGGCGCCGGCGTCGCCGGGATCCTCGCGCAGTGGGCGCCGTGGCCGAGTGCGCTTGCGTACGTTGTTCATTCGACGCTCGCGTTGGCGGCCGGTGTCGCACTGCTGCGGGTGCCGGAGACGCGGCCCGCGGTCGCGAAGGCCGAGCGCCGTTCACTCGCACAGGATCTGAAGATCCCGGCAGCCGGGCACCGGCGATTCCTCTACGTCGTCGCCCCGGTGGCCCCGTGGGTGTTCGGTGCCGCCGCGTCGGCCTACGCGGTGATACCGGCGCTCATGACCGGTCGCAGCGGCAGTGCGCCCGTGGCGTTCTCGGCGCTGCTGTGCATGATCGGTCTCGGCTCGGGGTTCGCGATCCAGGCGGTCGGACGCAAAATTGACACCCCGTCGAACGCCCGGGCCGTCGCGGTGGCCCTCGCGGTGCTCGTGGTGGGCATGTCCGTCGCGGCCGTCGCGTCGCACGTCCTCACCGTGCCGGTGTCGATGATCGCGGCGGCGATCCTCGGCTGCGGCTACGGGCTCGCGCTGGTGTCGGGGTTGCAGGAGATCCAGCGGATCGCCGGCCCGGACGATCTGGCCGGTCTGACCGCGGTCTTCTACTCGCTCAGCTACCTCGGCTTCGCAGTGCCTGCGGTGATGGCGATGATCGCGGAGACGAACCCGGCGCTGACCTATCCCATGATGTTCGTGTTCGGGACGATCGTCGCCGCGGCGAGTCTGGCGCTCGTCCTCGTCAAGTGGCGCAGACACCTGCCGGAGGCGTCAGAGCGCGGGTAGCGCCTTCTCGCCGAGCCACGCCTCCCACAGGCGGCGCAGGGGTTTGTCGGTGAAATGCGCTGCCAGATCGGTGAACTGCTCGGTGGAGACCGTCGCATGCCGGTACTTGGCGGTCCACCTGTTCAGCAGTGCGAAGAAGGCGTCGTCGCCGATCTCCTGCCGCAGCACGTGCAGGGTGAGGGCGCCGCGCTTGTAGATGCGGTCGTCGAACATCAGTTGCGGTCCGGGGTCGCCGACGAGGAGGTCCTGCGGTTTGCCGACGAGCCCACGGTGCGCCTGCAGGGCGTGGGTGTGGGCGTCGGGTCCGCCGGAGTTCTCGGACCACAGCCACTCCGCGTAGCACGCGAAGCCCTCGTGCAGCCAGATGTCCCTCCACGCCCCGAGGGTGAGGCTGTTGCCGAACCACTGGTGCGCGAGTTCGTGTGCGACAAGGCGTTCCGAGCCGCGCCGGCCGTCGCACTGGTTGGCGCCGAAGATCGAAAGGCCCTGCGCCTCGATCGGGATCTCGAGATCGTCGCCGGTGACGACGACCGAGTAGTCCGCGAACGGGTAGGGGCCGAACAGCTTTTCGAAGACCTCCATCATCTGCGGCTGGCGGCCGAAGTCGTGGTCGAACCGGGCCCGCAGATCCGTGGGGTGCAGCGCGTACATGGGGACGCGTCCCCCGTCGACGCGTCGGCGCTCGTACGGGCCGATCTGGATGGTCGCCAGGTAGCTCGCCATCGGCTCGGTCTGCTCGTACACCCACGTGGTCTGGCTCGCCTTGGTCTGCTTGCGGACCAGCGTGCCGTTCGCGACCGCGTGGTACGGCGAGTCGGTGGTGATCGAGATGCGGTAGCTGGCTTTGCAACTCGGGTGGTCGTCGCACGGGAACCACGACGCCGCCCCGTTGGGCTGGCTCGCGACGAGCGATCCCTCGGTGAGTTCCTCCCAGCCGACGTCGCCCCACATGGTCACGATCGGCAGCGGGTTGCCGGCGTACTGGACGGTGACCGACAGGGCGCCGCCCGCGGGGATCTTCTGCGCCGGGGTGATCGTCAGCTTGCCGTCGCGGTGGGTGTACTTCGCGACGCGTCGCCCGTTCACCGACAGCTTCGACACCAGCATCGTCTGCGCGAGATCCAGCGAGAAGCGCGGCCGGACATCGGTGGTCGTCGCCGTGATCGACGCCTTGCCGGACAGGCGGTTGCTGTGCACCTTGTAGGTGAGGTCCAATTCGTACCGGGACACGCGGTAGCCGCGATTGCCGTTCTGCGGCAGGTACGGGTCGAGCGGTTCCTCGGAGACCTTGCCGGGCTTCATCGGGTGCCCTCGTCGGCCGTCGAATCCGTCCACGGTGCAATCGGATTGCCCTGCCAGCGCGTGGACGGCGGGACGACGTCGCCGCGCATGACGAGCGAGGCGGGGCCGACGGTGGCGCCGTCGCCGAGTCCGGCGGCGGGCAGCGCGACGCAGTGCGGGCCGAGGGTGGCGCCCGCGCCCAACGTGACGGTGTCCATGGACATGATCCGATCATGGAACAGGTGGGTCTGCACGACGCACCCCCGCTCGACGGTGGCGCCGTCACCGAGCGTCACCAGGTCGGCCTCGGGCAGCCAGTACGTCTCGCACCACACGCCGCGGCCGATGGTCGCGCCGAGGCCGCGCAGCCACACGTTCATCACGGCGGTGCCATTGGCGGCGCGGGCGAACCACGGCGCGGCAACGGTCTCGACGAACGCGTCGGACACCTCGTTGCGCCACACGAACGAGCTCCACAGCGGGTGCTCGACGGTGCCGATCCGGCCGACGACGAGCCACTTCGCGGCCACCGACACGGCGCCGGCGACGGCGCCCGCGAGCATCAGGACGACGCCGCCGCACAGCGCGGCCAGCCAGAAACCGCCGACCGGCACCAGCCACGCCAGCGTGAACAGCACCCCGACGCCGATCCCGAACGTCACCACGACCGGGATCAGCCGGCACGTCTCGACGAACGCGCGGGCGATCTTCAGCCGCAGCGGCGGCTCGAACGTGCGGGACGCGTCGGACTCCGTCGCGGCCCGGCGCAACCGGACCGGCGGGCTGCCCAGCCACGACGATCCCGACTTCGCCTTGCTCGGGGCCGCCGACAGCACCGCGACCAGGCCGTTCTTGGGGACGCGCCGGCCGGGTCCGGCCATGCCGGAGTTACCCAGGAACGCGCGCTTGCCGACCTTGGCCGGTTCGATGCGCATCCAGCCGCCGCCGAGTTCGTAGCTCGCGACCATCGTGTCGTCGGCGAGGAATGCGCCGTCGGCGACCGTCGTGAACTTGGGGAGCACGAGCGCCGTCGAGATCTCGGTGTCGCGGCCCACCTTGGCGCCCAGCAGCTTCAGCCAGAGCGGCGTCAGCAGACTCGCGTACAGCGGGAACAGGAACGTGCGGGCCGAGTCCATGAGGCGCTCGGTGGCCCACGCCTGCCAGCCGACGCGGCTGCGCACCGGGTGGTATCCCTCGGTGAGCCCGATTGACAGCAGTCGCACGGCGATCACGGTCAGGGCCGCGAAGACGAACAGGCTCAGCAGGGACGCGACGGGCAGGATCGCCAGCGCCCGCCGGAACGCGTCGCCGAGGTCGGCGGCGTCACGAACCCACCACCCGATCAGGATCAGGCCGGCGGCCAGGCCGAAGATCGGCATGCCCGCGAGCACGACGGAGGTGACGCCGAAGATCGGGACCCAGCGCGTGGCGCGCCGCGGCGTGTGATCGGGCCACGGGTGCGTCGCCTTGCCGACCTTGACGGCGGGCGAGCCGGCCCAGTGCTGGCCGGCCTTGACCTTCCCGAACACCGCCGAACCCGGGGCGACCTCGGCACCGCGGCCGATCCGGGCGCCGGGCAGCAGCGTCGAGCGGGCGCCGATGGCGGCACCGGCCCCGATGCGGATCTCGCCGATGTGTACGACGTCGCCGTCGATCCAGTGGCCGGACAGGTCCACCTCGGGTTCGACGGAGCAGCCGTCGCCGAGCACGAGCATGCCGGTGACCGGCGGGAGGGTGTGCAGGTCGACGCCGTGGCCCACCCGTGCACCCAGGGCGCGGGCGAAGTACAGCATCCACGGCGCGCCGGACAGGTTGTCGGCGCCGCTGGCCTCGACCAGGCGCAGCGCCACCCACAGACGCAGGTGCTCGGGTCCGCCGCGCCGGTACGTGCCCGGTTTCAGCCCGCGCAGCAGCAGCCGGGTGCCGGCGACCGCGATCGTCATGCGTCCGACCGGCGTGATGAAGAGGACGAACGCGAGCGCCACCCACCACCACGACAGCGTCGGGGCCCACGCGACGTCGAACCACGCCAGCACGTTGCCGGCGATCGCCAGCCAGGTCACCCACTGCAGGCCGGTGAGCGTCATCAGCGGCACGGTGGCCGCGATCTGCGCGGCCTGGGCGCGTAGGGGCAGGGGCTCGACGTGGCGCGGTGCGACGGTCTCGGTGGGGGAGAGCGCGTCGAGGAACTCGGCGAGCGACCCCAGGCGTGGGTGGTCGTACAGCTGCGCGACGGTCACCTCCGGGAAGCGCTCGCGCAGGGCCGTCACCAGCTGGGCCGCGGACAGCGAGCCGCCGCCCAGTTCGAAGAAGTCGTCGTCGGGCCCGGCGATGCTCGCCCCGAGGATCGACGCCCAGAGTCTGGCGACCCACGCGGCGGTGCCGTCGAGGCTGAGGGCCGGATCGACCGTGTCTTCGCGGGCACCGGGCAGCGGCCACGGCAACGCGTTGCGGTCGACCTTGCCGGACGTGCGGGTCGGCAGCTCGTCGACCAGCGCCAGCCGGGGCACGAGGGCGGCGGGCAGCCGCTCGGCGAGCTGGTCGCGCGCGGCCTTCAGGTCGAAGTGCGGGTCGGTGCTGGCGAGGTAGCCGACGAGGATCGACGTCCCGGCCGCGGTCTTGCGGACCGCGGCGGCCGCCCCACTCACCCCGGGCAGGTGCTGGAGCGCGTTGTCGACCTCGCCGAGTTCGATGCGGCGTCCGCCCAGCTTGACCTGGTCGTCGGCGCGGCCCTGGAAGAGCAGGCCGGCGGTGTCGAGGCGGACCAGGTCGCCGCTGCGGTAGGCGCGGTCCCAGCCGAGCGTGGGCATCGGCGCGTACTTCTCGGCGTCCTTCGCCGGATCGAGATACCGCGCAAGCCCGACACCGCCGATGACGAGTTCGCCGACCTCGCCTTCGGCGACCGGCGCATCGGACGCGTCGACCACCGCGAGGTCCCAGCCGTCGAGCGGCAGACCGATCCGCACCGGGCCGGTGCCGTCCATCAGTGCGCCGCACGCGACGACGGTGGCCTCGGTGGGGCCGTACGTGTTCCACACCTCGCGGCCGGGGACCGCGAGGCGCTCGGCGAGATCCGGTGGGCAGGCCTCGCCGCCGAAGATCAACAGTCGCACCGCCTCGAGCGCCTCGGCCGGCCAGAGCGCCGCGAGCGTGGGGACGGTGGAGACGACGGTGACGTCGCGGGAGACCAGCCACGGTCCGAGGTCCATGCCACTGCGCACCAGCGAACGGGGCGCGGGGACCAGTGCGGCGCCGTGCCGCCACGCGAGCCACATCTCCTCGCACGACGCGTCGAACGCCACCGACAGCCCCGCGAGCACCCGATCCTCGGGGCCGATCGGGTTGGCCTGCAGGAACATCCGGGCCTCGGCGTCGACGAAGGCGGCCGCGTTGCGGTGGGTGACCGCGACGCCCTTCGGGGTGCCGGTGGAGCCCGACGTGAAGATGATCCAGGCGTCGTCGTCGGGAGTCGGCGGGCGGACGTCCGGAGCGACGGCGCGGTGCGGTGCGGTGCCGGGCTGGACGCCGTCGGCGGTGAGGATCGCCGCCACCTGCGCCTCCCCGAACACAAGTTCGGCGCGCTCGTCGGGGTCGTCGGCGTCGACCGGCACGTACGCCGCGCCGGCCGCCAGCACCGACAGGATCGCGACGTACAGGTCGCGCGAGCCCGAGGGCATCCGCACCCCGACCCGGTCGCCCGCGCCCACCCCGGCGTCGGCGAGCCAGCGGGCGCCGGTCGCGATCTCTTCGAGCAGTTCGCGGTAGGTCAGGGGCGCGGTGCCGTCGTCGATCGCCGTCGCATCCGGATAGGCCGCAGCGGTGGCCTCGAGGATGTCGACAAGCGTGCGGGGTGCGGGCGCCAGGGACGACCTGAGGAACTGGGCCGGTACCCGTTCCATCAGGTCGTGAGCCTGCTGATCCGTCTGGTCTGTTGCTGGCTGGGCAGACAATCCGGGCTGTCCCTCTCTGTGCCTGGTCGGACGGGCACCTGGTTCTCTCACGGCAAGGTGTCCGGTGGATGAACACCCCGTCGCCGGGTACCCGTCGGCCAGGCTGTCGGTTCTTTCGAACGATTCTCCCCCGGATGCGGCGAAATCCGCGCCCCCGGCAGGTCGTGTTCACGAAAGTGGGGTAACCGGCCCCGCGTCGATTCCCGGCACCGACGAGTACGCGCTGGTGACGGACGGCCCGTTCGCAGTGGCGCTGGCGTCGCGGATTCCGCTGAGGTGCGTCGAGCTCCGGCAGATCGTTGCCGGCTGAGTCCACCGACGGCTGCAGCGGGCGTGCCTCCCGCGGCTCGGGCCTCCAGTACAGTCACCTGCCGTCCGGCGGCTCGTTTCCCCGAGCCCGAACGAACGGAGAGCTGGTCGTGGAACGATGACGAATGCCGTTGTGCGGGAACGGCGCAACGCGGTCGACGTGGCTGCCCGAGTGCTGACCGAGGCCGGCGCGCCGTGGGTCGTCAACATCGTTTCGTCGATGGTGATCGGCATCTCGGTGGGTGCGCCCGGCTGGGGTGCTTTCGTCGCAGTGTGCGCGGGCGTCGTGCCGATGGCCATCATCCTGGCCGGCATTCGGCGGGCGAAGATCGGCGATCATCATGTCACCAAGATCGACGAGCGGCACCTGTTGATCGTCGCGCTGCTGGTCGTCGTGGTCGCGGGGCTGGTGGTGCAGATTGTCGCGCATGCACCGATCGAGATGATCGCGTTCATGGCGGCGGGCCTGGTCGCACTGGCGGCAGCCGCCGTCATCACGAGCATCTTCCGCTGGAAGGTCAGCGTCCACACCGGCGTTTCGGCCGGCGTGGCAGTGGTGCTGGCCCTGGCGGTGTCGCCGTGGTGGCTGCTCGCACTGGTCCTCACGCCGTTGATCGGCTGGTCCCGGGTTCATCTCGGGGACCACACGAGGGGTCAGGTGGTCGTCGGTGCGCTCACCGGCGCTGTCGCCGCCGGCCTGACCTACGCCCTGATTGCCTAGCGCGGGATCGCTGCTCCGCATCAATCATGTTGCAGTAGTGAGATTTCGGACCACGATTGAAGCTGGTTTCGGAAGTCGACGCGGGCTGGTCCGCGGCCCGATGCTGGACGCCTGCCCGACTCGCGGCGCCCCGCGGATGTGACCGCCATCTCATTCGAAACTGGGCGGGTTCGGGTTGACACCGCTCGAATCGCTCTGTCATTCTCGTTGCCAGGTCACGAGTACCAGCGTCAAGCCCCGGCTAGCTGGTCGGCAACCCTCCAACCGCGGTGGGGTGCTCCGGGTGACGACCAGGTCATGGTCCACAAGGACATGGCAAGCGCGGACTCCGACGGCGTCAACTCTCATCGCTGACGGGTCCCAAGACCCGAAGGATGTTGTGATGACCGCTGTACTGACCGCCGACGCTTGTGCCACCTCTCCGCTCGCCCGCGTGTCGGGCTGTGACTTGCAGGTTCCACTCGTCGGGGGTGGAACCTGCACCTACGCGAACTTTGACTACGCGGCCAGCGCACCCGCATTGGCGCAGGTCACCGATCGGGTTCAGGAACTGCTGCCGTTCTACGCCAGCGTGCACCGCGGCGCCGGCTACGCCTCCCGCGTGAGCACCGAGGCCTACGAGAACGCCCGCGGATCCGTCGAGCGTTTCGTCGGCGCGGACGCCGACCAGGTGGTGGTCTTCACCCGCAACACCACCGATTCGCTCAACCTCCTCGCAAACTGCGTCCCCGGTGACGTCGTGGTCCTCGACATCGAGCATCACGCAAACCTGTTGCCGTGGAAGAACTCCCGCAAGGTCGAGGCTGCCGACACGGTTGCCGAGACCATCCGTCGTATCGTCGCCGAGCTGTGTGCCAAGCCTGCCGCGCTGCTCGCGATCACCGGTGCCTCCAACGTCACCGGCGAGGTGCTGCCGATCGCCGAGCTGGTCGAGGCCGCGCACCGCTGCGGTGCACGCGTCCTGATCGACGGCGCCCAGCTCACCCCGCATCGTCGCGTGGACCTCGCCGAGACGGGCATCGACTACCTGGCGTTCTCCGGTCACAAGCTGTACGCGCCGTTCGGTGCCGGCGTGCTGGTCGGCCGCCGTGACTGGCTCGACGAGGCCGAGCCCTACCTCGCCGGCGGCGGCGCCGTGCGCGAGGTGAAGATCGACGAGACCTGCTGGGCGCCCGCCCCCGCCCGCCACGAGGCCGGCAGCCCCAACGTCCTCGGCGTGGCCGCCCTCGCCGCTGCATGTGATGCGCTGTCCGCGTTGGACTTCGAGAAGGTCGTCGAGCACGAGCGCGTGCTGTCGACGCGCCTCGCGCAGGGCCTCGGCGAGATCGACGGCGTGGAGCTGCTGCGCCTGTGGTCGGACGCCCCGGACAGCGTCGGCATCGTCACGTTCACGATCGACGGCTTCGAGCCCGGCGAGATCGCCGCGTACCTCTCGGCCGAGCACGGGATCGGCGTCCGCGACGGCCGCTTCTGCGCCCACCCCATCCTCAACCGCATCGGCCACGGCGACGGTGCCGTCCGTGCGAGCCTCGGTCTGGGCACCACCGCCGACGACGTCGAGCGTCTCATCGCGGCCGTCCGCCAGCTCGTCGCCGGCGAGGCCACCTGGAACTACGGCAAGACCGACGGCCTGTGGAACCCGGTTCCCGAGACCCGTGGCTTCTCGACGGAGGCCGCCGGCGCCTCCGAGTGCGTGTAACAGACTCGGAATCAGAGTGATTCGAACTGTCGTGGGGGAGATGATCGGGGGATAGCGTGACGCGCATGGAGTCGAGGTACGTGGGCAGCCAGTGGTCCCGCCGCCACGTCGACCTGTGCCGCACCTCCTCGGGCATGTGTACGCGCTGACGTCCCGCGCCGTCCACCACCTGCCTTCTCCTGAGGAATCGCCATGTCCCAGTCCGTCTTTGCCTCCGTCCACTCCTCCGTCCCACGCCGCGCGCTGCGCGTCGCCGTCGAACTGAGCGGCTCCGGACATCATCCCGCCGCCGCCCGTGTCGCCGGGAACACCCCGTTGACCGGCCCCGACTACTGGGTCGACCTGACCGTCGGCCCCGACACCCTCGACCTCGCCGCCCAGCCGCCGGTCGTCCACCGCATCCGGGCCGTCGACCTGCGTGAGGCCCAGCAGGCTCGCAGTCGAATCCGTGCGCAGGTGGCCGCCGAGGGGCGCGACCCCGACACCGTCGCCGTCCTCGTCGACGTCGAAACCCTGATCTCGGTCGACTCCCGCAGCGCCCGTGGCGAGCTCGCGCTTCTCGACGAGACGCTCGGGGTGCCGTACCAGCCGTCGTCGCTGTCGTACGTCGGCACCGCCCAGGGGCTGGCGAGTCTCGTCGCCGACATCCATGCAGCCGACGTCGCCGACGGTGTGACCCTGCTTCCGCTCGCACTGCCGAAGGTTCTCGGGCACGTCGTCGACGGAACCCTGCCCTGGCTCGAACGCCGTGGTCTGGTCACCGTGTCCGGCACGGTCGACGAGGCGCTCGCGCGGTTCGGGCTGGTCCGCCACCCCCGCGCGTCCTGAACGGCCCGACTTCACCCCCATGGCGGGCGCTGAGGTCGTCGAATGTGCGATCCATGGCCGTGAGGGTCCCTGCAGTCAGAGGGTTTTGATCAGACCGCCGTCGATGACGAAGTCGGCGCCGGTGATGTTGCCGGCTCGGTCGCTCGCCAGGAACAGCACCAGGTCCGCGACCTCGTCCGGTCGGGTGAACCTCCCGGTCTCGGATCCCGCGGCGGCCGCGTCCCTGACCGCCTGTGGAGTGGTGCCGCCGGCGCTCGCGACGACGCTCGCCACGCCCTGCTCGCCGAGCCACAGGGCGGTCGAGACCGGGCCGGGGCTGACTGTATTGATCCGAATATCGTGTCGAGCAACCTCTTTGGACAGCGCCTTGCAGAAGTTCGTGAGCGCGGCCTTCGATGCGGAGTAGTCGACCACCGCGGGGTCCGGCAGGAACGCGTTGACGGAGCTGACCGTGACGACGGAGCCGCCGCCGCGGCGCCGCAACTGGGGGAGCGCCGCGCGGGTGGTGCGCACCGCGGACATGAAGTTGACGGTGAGCGTCGCGAGCCAGTCGTCGTCGGTCACGCTCGCGAAGCCGCCGAGTCGCGGCGTCGCCGAGCCGGCGTTGTTGACCAGGACATCGACACCGCCCAGGTCGGCGGCGACCGCGATCAGTGCTTCGGGTCCCGCCGGGGTGGCGAGATCACACGGCACGAACGTGACCGACCCGTCCGGTATCAGCGATTCGAGTTCGGTTGTGAGGGTTCGTGACCCGGCCACCACGTGGGCGCCCTCGACCGCCAGCGCGGTTGTCACCGCCAGCCCGATGCCTCTGCTCGCACCCGTGACGACTGCGGTCTTCCCGGCAAGGTGAAGGTCCATGACGCCTCGATCCGTGGATCGGACAGTGCAACAGCCGAGTCTACCGATGTGTCGGTGGTAGCTCAGGGGAATCGAGTGGCCGCTGCCGCGTCATCGGACGTAGCGCACGTCCGGGAAGCGTCCGTCGGCGCCGTCGAGGATGTCGGCCCTCCGGTTGCGGAGGAATCGGTCGAACGCCGCGGCCACGTACTCGCGGACGGCGGGAATCGCGTTCTCGGGCGGGATCGTTCCGATGTAGTACCCGGTCGCCTCGGGGGCGACCTCCGCGGCGATGGGCGGGATGAGGGTCTGGAGGTCGGTGAAGCTGTGGTGACCGGCTCGCGTCAGCTCGAGCTCCCGCGTCCAGCCGGGTGTGTTGTCCCGGAAGGCCTTCCACGAGCGCGCGAACGCGCCTGTGTCTGCGACCTGTTGGCTCGACATCAGCAGCATCGGTCGGTCGAGACCGTGCGTCGCCGCGAGGCCCAGGTCGTCGTCGAAACCCAGCGAGCCGTCGAGGTTCACTCCCGCATCGATGCGCGGGTCGCGGGCCATCGCCTCGGCCGTGGTGAAGCCGCCGAGCGAGTGCCCGAACATCCCGATCCGCGAGGGATCGACGGCCTGGCTCAAGCCGTTCGGCAGGGCGCGCTGTTCGACGTCGGGATTGTGTCCGTCTGCCAGTGCGGTGATCTCGTCGAGGACGAACTCGGTATCGGCGACCCTGGCGTCGAGGGCGGTCCGGAGCCACTCCGCCGATTGCGCGGATTCCTCGGGAGGTGCAATGCCTTCGACGATTCGGAGGCCGGGAAACTCGACAGCCTGCGAGTCGAAGGTGTGATCGATCGACACCACCACGTACCCACGACTGGCCAGGTCTTCGGCCTCACCGGTTCCGAAGATGCGAGGTACGACGGCGCCGGGCGAGAACAGGACGACGGGAAGGCTGCGCTCGGCGGTCGACTGGACGGGCGCACCGCTGTGGGCGTTCGAGTGGAGGCCGAGCAGGCCCTGAACCTCGATCGGAAGGTTCAGCGCAGCAGCGAGATCCCGCGTCGCACCGGTCGCGAATTCGGTCGAGACGTAGTGCGCCAGGGGATAGTTCTCGGCGTGCGCGGCCGGGTAGGTCACCGTGACCATCAGTTCGCGCCGCTGATCGGGCTTCCACGGGTCAGCCCGCTCCGAATCCACCAGGTGGAGGGTGGTGCTTCCGACGGCGCTCGGTCCCGACGGCGCGGGCACAACGATCGTCGGGTTCCAGGCACCCGGCTCCGCGGAGGCCGGGGCGGCAATCGCCGCCGAAGACGTGACCAGCGCAAGGGCCAGTGCGCACACCGCCCCGATGCGGTGACCGTTCATGTTTGCCCCCTGTTCGTCGGCCACGCGTCGTCCGCATGTACCGGCTGACCGGATCACTCCTACATGTACCAGCCGTCGACGGCCGGCACAGCGCTCGACTCGGCGCGGCTGAGACGCGGTAACGAACCGCGGATCCGGAGCGAGAAGGCTGATGTACGCAATTCGCGGGTACGCGGGCGTCACAGTGGTTCGAATGACTCGGAGCCAGAGGGGGATCCATGTCGTTACGGAAGAAGCTTGCCGGTGGGGTGGCCGTTGCCGCGGTCGCGCTGGTGGGAACCGGGGCGGCTACTGCGCCGACCGCAGCAGCGAATCCGCCGCCGACGTCGTCGTCCTGGTCGTCGGATTGGACGTCGTCCGGGGGCAGCAGCTCCACCGGATCCCTCTCCGCGGGAGCACTCGCCGCGGCGTTCGACGCCGGACTCCCGGTCGTCGAGGCCTTCGGGACTCAGAAGCCGCCGTGGTACTCCGCCCCGACGGTCTTCTATCGGATCGTCGGCGACCGCGCCGAGCTGTCCTCGCCGTCCACCAAGTTCGTGGTACTCGGACAGCGACCCCCGGAGACGTTCGCGGTTGCCCCCGGGCCCTTCGGCATGCCAGGTCTCGCCGGACCGATCGCCACGTGGGACCCGCGCGGGGTGGACCCGAACGTGCGGTGGTCGTTCGTCGCCACCACGTGCACAGGGGACTGCGCGGGGGCCGCGTTCTTCACCTACACGGGATAGTCCGCGCCCGAGCCGACTACTGGTCGAGTGGCGTCGGCCGGTGGTAGCGGCCCTCGTGGTACAGCAGCGGGGCGGAGGCCGCCTCGTCGTCGTTCTCGTTGTGGAGGCGCGTGATCAGACCGATCACCAGCGTGTGGTCGCCGGCGGGAATCAACTGGTGCACCGTGGTGCGCATCCAGATCGGAGTGCCGTGCAGGACGGGCTCACCCGTCTCGAGGCGGCCCCACAGCGACTCGTCGCTGAACCGCTGATCGGCGCTGCGGGAGAAGCGCTGCGACAGGTGCTGCTGATGCTCCCCGAGCAGGTGCACGACGAGCGAGTCCGCCGCGCGCAGTGCATCGATGCTCGACGAGTTCAGCGCGATGTTGAACGAGATCAGCGGCGGGTTCATCGACAGCGACGCGAACGACGTCGCGGTGAAGCCGACCGGACCGTTCCCCGAATCGAGGGTCACGATGGTGACGCCTGCCGGGTGGCGGCGCATCGCGGCCTTGTACTCGTCGTTGCTGACCCCCGGCTCGGCGGGGACGACAGCAAGTTCGGGCGCATTCTCGACAGACTGTGACAAGGCATTCTCCGATTCGAACCTGGTGGACTGTCGCCACTATAAGTCCAGGCTCACCTGTCAACCAGGGTTCCGTTCACTCAGCGGGCAACTACTTTCACCGGGCGCGATTTCGCGGATCGGTCGTTGTCAGTCCATGTCGACGGCCAGCCCCGCCGTGACCCGCAGCAGTTCCGAGAACGTGGTGCGGAAGACGGTGTCGGGATGGCCGGCGGCGGCCCACAGCTCCGGATAACCGGCGAGCGTGCTGTCGAGATAGGTCGGCAGGTTGGTGGGATGCCCCAGCGGTGCGATCCCGCCGATCGGCTGACCGGTCACTTCGGTCACGAGGTCCAGCGGTGCCGGCGTCAGGGTGCCCTGCAGGCGGGCGCCGGTCGCCGCCACGTTCACCTCGTGCGCTCCGGACAGCAGCAGCAACACCGGGTCGTCGTCGAGCAGGAACACGAGCGACTTGACGATCGCACCCAGATCCACGCCCAGGGCCGCCGCGGCCTCACCCGCGCTGTGCGTCGGCGCCGGCTGACTCACGATCACCCCGTGATGACCGCGCGCGATCAAGGTGTCGGCGACGTGCGCCGCATTGGGATGCAGCAGCCTGGGCATGAATTCAGCGTAGGACTACTTCGCGGCGTGGGCAGCCGTATGCGCGACTGAACTACCGGCTCGGCGTGCACGCCACGCGGTGAACCCGAGCATCAGGGCCGCGCCGACCACGGAGTACAGCACCAGCGTCACCACAGGCTGGGCCAGCCCCACGTTGTCGAAGTACACGATGCTGCGCACGCCCTCGGTGCCGGCGCCGGGCGTGATCCACTGGCCGATCGCGGCGTAGAAACCGGGAATCACGTTGGCACCGAACGCGCCACCGGCACTCGGATTGCCCAGCACGACGAACACCGCGATCGCGAGCGGCACCGCCAGGATGCCGACCGCGGCCCGCAGTCCCAGCGTGAACAGTCCCGTACCGAACACCACGCCGGTGCCCAGCAGCCACAGCGCGAACCAGTGCCCGGCGAAGGTCCCCAGCACATGCGTCGTGATGAGCGCGCCCAACGCGCCCGAGACCACCGCGTAGCCGAACATCACCGCGATCTGAGCCCAGACCTGCCGCAGCGTCGACGGCGCGCCGATGATCAGGCCGATCGCCGCGGCCAGCAGGTACCCGCCGACGACCCATCCGATCGACAGGTAGAACCCGGACAGGCCGCGATTGTCGTGCATGCCGACCGGGATCTCGTCGCGCACCGTCACCTGGCGGTGCTGGTCGGCGGCCACCCGATCGAAGATCGACTCGAGCGCGGTCGCGATCGAGCTGCCGCCGGCGCTCGCGGTGATCAGCGTGTCCGTACCGCTCGGCTCGATCACGTACGCGCCCTGAATCTCGCGATCGCGCAGCAGCCGCCGGACCTCGGCGGTGTCGGTCGCGGTCCGGGCGTCGAGCGGATGCCCGTCGAGCGCGTTGAGCTTGTCGGCCGACTGCTGGGCGATGCCGTCGGGCAGCCCGGGACCCGCGACGACCGCGATCGTGATGTCGCGAGGCGTCGGCTGATGGAACGCCGCGACGTAACTGAGGATGAAGCCGAGTTGCAGCGCCAGGACGCCGACGACGAGCGCGGCCATCACCTTGCCCCGGCCGAAGCGGGCGATCGGATCGCTGTGCGAATGGCGCGGCGCGGTGCGTCCGGCGTCGGCTTCCGGGGCAGTGGTGCTCGGTGCAGTCACGGGCAGTCCTCGATGTCTGGGGTCGAGGCGGCACCGAACGTCTTGTCGATACCGCGGGTATTGAATACCGTAGGTATCGTGACTGGTAGTCGTCAAGACGAGATGCTCGCGACCACTCGCCCGGGCCGCGACGTGGTGCGTGCGCGCATCCTGGAGGCGGCCGCCGAGGAATTCGCCGAACGGGGATTCGCGGCCGCTCGGCTCGCCGAGATCGCCCGCCGCGCCGGATTCACCAAGGGCGCGGTGTACTCGAACTTCGAGTCCAAACAGGACCTGTTCGCGGAACTGTTCGCGCAGCGCTCCCTGGATCTCGCCGGCCGGGTGCTCGCCGAGGTCGCAGGGCTCGACCTCGCCGACGCGTTGGGCAAGGGTGGGGCCGCGGTCGCGTCAGCCCTCATCGCCGACTCCGAGTGGTCCCTGCTCGTTCTCGAGTTCGGGGTCCAGGCCGTGCGCGACCCCAGCGTCAAGCAGGCATACATCCGCGAACGGCGTTATCTGCGAAGCAAACTCGTGGAGCTGATCGCCGACCGCGCCCGCGAGTGGGGAGTGGACATCGACGTCCGCACCACCGCGCTGTCGCTGACGGCGTTGATCTCCGGCCTGGTGCTCGAGCACACCGTCGACCCCGAGGACGTCAACCACCAGGCGATCGGGACCGCCGTCACGGCGCTGTTCGCGGGCGCCGTCGCGCGCGCCCAAATGGGCGCCGCCGACGCTCAGTAGTCGGGGAAACCGTCCTCCGGCCCCAGCATTCGCTCGAGCCGGGTGCGCGTGATCTTCGCGAGCTCCGTCGTTCGGACCCGACGTTCGCTCTCGGGATCGTGGCCCAACCGGGCGGTGAGGTCCGCGAGCAGTGCCCGGCCGTCGCGACCGTCCGAGCACCACACGTAGCGGAATCCGAAGCGTTCCTCGTACACGGCGGAGGCCTCGTCGAGGGTGCGCATGACGGCGGCGTCGTCGACCCACACCGCGCACTGCTCCCGGGACGACGACGGGCTCTGCTTCCGCGCACCGATCCGGGGATGACCCTGCAGGACCTGCTCGATCTCGGATTCCGGCAGCGCGCCGAACTCCTCCTCTGCGCGGGCCAGCAGCTCCGCATGCGTCGCGTACGCGCGCCCGTCGGCGAGCCGTGCCGACCACGCCAGGCAGCTACAGCACTCGAAGAGGGCGTGCACCGCGCGTCGGCGCGGCAACTCGTTGAACCGGTCCAAGCCGATTCCCTGATGCATCAGCATGGTGCGTCCTCCGCTCGTCGATGCGGACCCGCCCGGCCGAGGATCCGGGCGGGCAGCTCGATCATCCGGCGTCCCGGCATCGAGAAACGGCCGGTCGGCGCGGATTTAGCGCACATTTAACGAGCGGCGCCCGAAGGCAGGCTGAACTTCTTCACCGGTCCGGGCCCCTGATCCACCTCGGACTGGGAGGATTTCGAGTGTCCGTCGAACCCTTGGGGCAGGAGGGCGATATGCGCGTCATGCGCGTCACGGCCAACCTTCGCGTCGCCGACGTCGGGGCGGCCAAACGCTTCTACACGGACTACCTCGGGTTGAGCACCGAGGAGTTCGACATGGGTTGGGTGGCCCGCTACACCTCGCCGGACTCCGGGGCGAACGTCCAGCTCGTGACCCGCGATGCGTCCGCGCCCGAGGATTCGGTCGTGTCGGTGCACGCCGACGATGTCGACGCCGCCTACACGGAGGCCCGGAAGCTCGGTTACGAGATCGTGTATCCGTTGACCACCGAACCGTGGGGCGTGCGCCGGTTCTTCGTCCGAGCGCCGGACGGCAACATCCTGAACATCGTGCAACATCGGGAATGACGCTTCGAGCAAGTGAGCGCCGTCGAACGTCGGAAGGAATGCACATGAGCTCGGTGAACCTCAGCAAGCAGCACCCCGACATCTACAAGCAACTGATGGCCTTCAGCGCCCAGGGCGACGCGGCGATCGGCGAGGCCGGACTGGACCCGCTCCTGGGCGAGCTGGTCAAGATCCGGATCTCGCAGATCAACGGGTGCGCCTTCTGCCTTCGCCTGCACACCCGCGACGCCATCGCGAAGGGCGAGACCAGCGACCGACTGGCAGTCGTTGCCGCCTGGTGGGAGTCGCAGTACTTCACCGCGCAGGAGCGTGCGGCCCTGGCGTTGGCGGAGCAGGTCACCAAGCTGTCGGTGCCGGAATCACGCGCCTGGGACGACGGATCCCTGACAGATCGGCAGGCGTCGGCGGTCAGCTGGCTCGCGGTCGTGATGAACGCATGGAACCGGGTCGCGATCACCAGCCACTATCCGGTTGCTCCCTGACCAGGTCTTCTCTTGTCGTAGGCGCAAGGTTACTCTCCAGTAATGACGGAACAGCAGAGCTGGAAGGCGTTCACAGTCGAGCGCAAGGAACACGTCGCCCAGGTCACCCTGATCGGCCCGGGCAAGGGCAACG
The DNA here is from genome assembly GCF_040024445.1 of Prescottella soli. Classification (NCBI taxonomy): domain Bacteria; kingdom Bacillati; phylum Actinomycetota; class Actinomycetes; order Mycobacteriales; family Nocardiaceae; genus Rhodococcus; species Rhodococcus (subgen. Prescottella) soli. The sequence continues at coordinate 2,355,633 of NZ_CP157276.1, read as the reverse complement.
CGATGGGGCCGGACTTCTGGGACGAACTTCCCGGCGTCTTCGCCGCACTCGACGCCGACCCGGAGGTCCGAGCGGTGGTGCTCGCCGGCTCCGGCAAGCACTTCTCCTTCGGGCTGGACCTGCCGGCGATGAGCAGCGGGTTCGGGGCGGTCCTCGCCGACAAGGCGCAGGCCGGCCCACGCACCGACTTCCACGAACTGATCAAGCGCATGCAGTCCGGCATCAACGCCGTCGCGGACTGCCGCAAGCCCGTCGTCGCGGCGATCCAGGGCTGGTGCATCGGCGGCGGCGTCGACCTGATCTCCGCCGCGGACATCCGGTACGCGAGCGCCGACGCGAAGTTCAGCATCCGCGAGGTCAAGGTTGCTATCGTCGCCGACATGGGCAGCTTCGCCCGCCTGCCTGCGATCATCGGCGACGGGCATCTGCGCGAACTCGCGCTGACCGGCAAGGACATCGACGCCGCACGCGCGGAGAAGATCGGACTGGTCAATGACGTGTTCGAGGACGCCGACGCGGTGCTCGCCGCGGCCCACGCGACCGCCGCCGAGATCGCGGCGAACCCGCCGCTCGTGGTGCACGGCATCAAGGACGTGCTCGACCACGGCCGTTCCGCGGCGGTCAACGACAGCCTGCGTTACGTCGCCGCGTGGAACGCGGCCTTCCTGCCGTCGGAAGACCTCACCGAGGCCATCACCGCGGTGTTCCAGAAGCGCCCGCCCGAGTTCAAGGGGCGCTGACCGACGACCCGAGGGCGACGGTGAGGGGTCGAGATGACCGAGGAAGCGCGAGACGCCGACCGGGACTACGCCTCCGCCGTCGCGCCCGGGCCGCAGGCCACGTTCACGCATCGCCAGATCCTGGCGATCCTCAGCGGCCTGCTGCTCGGGATGTTCCTCGCGGCACTCGACCAGACCGTGGTCGCGACCGCGATGCGCACCATCGCCGACGACCTCAACGGGTACGCGCTGCAGGCGTGGGTGACCACCGCGTACCTGATCACCGCGACGCTCGTCACCCCGCTCTACGGCAAGCTGTCCGACATCTACGGCCGCAAGTCGTTCTTCATGGCCGCGATCGTGCTGTTCGTCTTCGGCTCGATCCTGTGCACCTTCGCGCAGTCGATGTACATGCTGGCCGTGTTCCGGGCCATCCAGGGCCTCGGCGCCGGCGGCCTGTTCTCGCTGGCGCTCGCGATCATCGGCGACATCGTCCCGCCCCGCGAACGCGCCCGCTACCAGGGCTACTTCCTCGCCGTGTTCGGCACGTCGAGCGTGCTCGGTCCCGTCATCGGCGGCGTGCTGTCCGGGCAGGAGTCGATCCTCGGGATCGCCGGCTGGCGGTGGGTGTTCCTGGTGAACGTGCCGATCGGGCTGGCGGCGCTGGCCGTGGTGGGGCGGGTGCTGCACCTGCCGCCGGTGCACCGGCCCATGCGGATCGACTGGTGGGGCGCGGTCGTCCTCGCCGTCGGGCTGGTGCCGTTGCTGGTGGTCGCCGAGCAGGGGCGCGATTGGGGATGGAGCAGTCCGCCGGCGTTGGCCTGCTACGCGATCGGTGTTGTGGGCATCCTCGGCTTCGTCGCCGTCGAGCACGTCATGCGCGATTCCGCGCTGTTCCCGCTGCACTTCTTCCGCAACCAGACGTTCGCGCTGGGCGTGCTCATCAGCTTCCTCGTCGGCGCGGTCATGTTCGGCGCCATCACGGTGATCCCGCAGTACCTGCAGGTCGTGAAGGGATCGAGCCCGACGACGGCCGGCTTCCAGATGCTGCCGGCGGTGCTGGGCATCGCGATCGCGTCGGTGCTGTCGGGGCAGTTGATCGCCAAGACCGGTCGCTACCGGATCTTCACGGTCGCCGGTGCGGTACTGATCGCGCTCGCGGCGCTGCTGTTGCACTCGGTGGCCGCCGAGACCAGCCTGCCGGTCTTCATGCTGTACATCTTCGTGCTCGGCCTGGGCCTCGGAAACCTGCTCCAGCCGCTGACCCTGGCGATCCAGAACGCGCTGCCGCCCAAGGACATGGGCGTCTCGACCGCCGCCGCGACGTTCTTCAGGCAGATCGGCGGCACGATGGGCGTGGCACTGTTCCTGTCGATCCTGTTCGCGAAGCTCACCCCGGCGATCAGCACCCAACTCGAGGACGCCGCGCAGTCGCCGGAGTTCCGGCAGGCCGTCGCCGCCGGCGTGAACAGCCCCAACCCGGCCGAGGCCGGAATCTCCCGAGCGCTCGCGAGCGGCGACCCGAGCGCCGCGCGAGCGGCGCTGGAGGACACGTCGTTCATCCAGCAGCTCGACGCGACGCTGGCGGCACCGTTCAAGAACGGTTTCGCGACCGCGTTCGAGGCCGTCTACCCGCCGATCGTGATCCTCGCCGTCGCGGCGCTGGTGCTGATCCTGATCTGGCGGGAGGTGCCGCTGCGGACGAAGTCGGGCATCGACGACGCCGGGGCCGGCCTCGGCTGACGAGCGCCCGCGGCCGATCGTCCGCCGCCACGCCCACGGATGTCCGGAGCGCCAACAGCTTTCAGCGAGTAGAACGGCAGGATGGGAAGACAGGGAACAGTGCTCTACGTGGTCGCGCTGGTAGCCGTCATCGTTGCGGTGGACGTCCTGTTCTTCAGGGACCAATTCTGGGCGCGGCTGATGGTGAACATCGGAATTGTCCTGGTGTTCACAGCCTTCTACATGAGGTTCCTGAAGGGCTCGTGAGCGAAGCCGCGGGCCGGTGAACCCCGCCGTGTCCGTGGGAGCGGAGCTCAGATCCGCCGCATCACCGACACCACCTTGCCGAGCACGACGGCCTCGTCGCCGTCGATGACCTCGTAGGCGGGATTGCGGGGTTCGAGGTAGACGTGGCCGTTCCGGCGGCGCAGCACCTTCACGGTGGCCTCGCCGTCGATCATCGCGGCGACGATCTCACCCGAATGGGCCTCGTCCTGGCGACGCACCACGACGGTGTCGCCGTCGCAGATCGCGGCGTCGACCATCGACTCACCGCGCACCCGCAGCGCGAAGACGGTGCCCGAGCCGACCAGTTCGCGCGGCAGCGAGAGCATCTCGTCGGCGTGCTCCTCCGCAAGGATCGGGGCGCCGGCTGCGATGTCGCCAACCACCGGCACCGTCACCGTGTTCTCCGCCGAACGCCCCGGCGCCGACCCGACCAGGAACGGGCGCACGTCGAGCTGCCGGGTCATCGATCCGCCGCGGCGGAGGAAGCCCTTGTCCTCCAGGCTCTTCAGATGCTTCGACACCGACGACGTTGAACGCAGACCCACCGCGTCCCCGATCTCGCGGGTGCTCGGCGGGCACCCGTGCGCGGACACCCAATCGCGGATCGCCACCAGGATCCGCTGCTGGCGGGGCGGCAGGGTGGAGGCGTCGAGGCCACCGAACATGTCGAGATCGTCGTAACCGGTCACCCGGCGAATCGTAGTGGGGGCGTCGGACTGCCTTGGAAACAGCGAAGGGGTGGGACCAGTGGTCCCACCCCTTCACCGGGAAAGCGTCAGTGTCCGCCGTTGGCCTTCAGGCGCTCGACGGCCTCCGTGATGACCTTCTCGGCCTCGGCGCGGCCGACCCAGTCGGCGCCGGTGACGTGCTTGTTGGGCTCGAGGTCCTTGTAGTGCACGAAGAAGTGCTTGATCGCGTCCAGCTCGAACTGCGAGACGTCCGCGAGATCCTGGATGTGATCCCAGCGCGGGTCGCCCGCCGGCACGCACAGCACCTTGTCGTCGCCGCCGGCCTCGTCGACCATCTTGAACATGCCGACCGGGCGGGCCTCGACGATGACGCCGGGGAACACCGACTCGGGCAGCAGGACCATCGCGTCCAGCGGATCGCCGTCCTCACCGAGGGTGTTCTCGATGTAGCCGTAGTCGGCCGGGTACCCGAAGGACGTGTAGAGGTAGCGGTCCAGCTTCACGCGGCCGGTCTCGTGATCGACCTCGTACTTGTTGCGCTGGCCCTTGGGGATTTCGATGGTGACGTCGAACTCCACGTCTTGTCCTCACTGTCTGGGTCTCTGGCTGTCTGTCTTGCCCGCCTGGGTAGACGGCCCGTCTGGGTAGACGGTTCGGGGAAAGGGTAGCGGGTCGGCGATACTGTGTGATGCGGGTGCCGGGCACTTCCCCGGCCCTCGCGCGAAACTGTCTGGGCGGTCCGCGAACCCCGCGGATCGACGACGATGTGCGATTCGGAGGGAAGTTGGCGGGCGAGGGAAAGAAGAAGATCGGCATTCTGGCCGGACGCCGACGCCGCAACGTCCGGATCCTGATGTCGGTCGCCGCCGTCCTCGTCCTGGCCGCCGCGGGCACCACCGTCGTGCTGGTGCAGCGGGGGACCGCGACCGCCGCGCAGGACGTCGCCGCCACGTCGCCGGAACCGTCCCCGATCACCGCCACACCCCAGGTCGCGCCGGTTCGCGACGACGCCCCGGTACCGACGCCGCAGGCCCTCTCCGCGGCCCTGGCACCGGTCGTGGCGAACCCCGACCTCGGTGCGTTCACCGGCTCGGTGGCCGACGCTGTGACCGGCACCGTGCTGTGGAGCCAGAACCCCGAAGCGCCGATGACCCCGGCCTCGACGACCAAGATCCTCACCGCCGCCGCCGCGCTGCTGACCCTGCCCGCCGACCATCGCGTCGCCACCCAGGTGGTGCAGGGGTCGCGGCCCGGCGAGCTGGTGCTGGTCGGTGACGGCGATCCGACGCTCACCGCGCAGCCGGTGGGTCAGCCGAGCTACTACCCGGGCTCGCCGCGCGTCGCCGACCTCGTCGAACAGATCCGTCGCGCGGGCGCCCAGGTGGACAGCATCGTCGTCGACACCAGCGCGTACACGGGCCCGACGATGGCGGAGGGGTGGATGCCCGCCGACGTCGCCGGCGGCTTCATCGCGCCCACTGAGCCGGTCATGATCGACGGCGCCCGGATCGACCCGTTCGGCGACGACTCGCCGCGCAGCGCCACCCCCGCACTCGACGCCGGACGCGTCCTCGCCGACGCACTCGGCGTCGACCCGGCCCGGGTGACGCTCGGCAAGGCGGAATCCGGTGCCGCGCCGGTCGCGAGCGTGCTGTCCGCGCCGCTGCGCGACCGGCTCGGCCAGATGATGCGCAAGTCCGACAACGTCCTCGCCGAGGCGATCGCGCGCGAGATCGCCGCCGCGAAGAACACCGAACGGTCCTTCACCGGCGCCACCCAGTCCGTCACGCGGGCGCTCTACGACGCCGGATTCAAGACCGACGGGCTGACCCTGCACGACGGCAGCGGCCTCTCCGTCGACGACCGCATCCCGGCCCGCCTGCTCACCGACGTCCTCACCGCGGCGGCCGGCGACTCGAAGCCGCAGCTGCGGCCGATGCTCGACGACCTGCCCGTCGCCGGCGCCACCGGCACCCTGTCCGACCGGTACGCGTCGGGCGACCGGACCGGCGCCGGATGGGTGCGGGCCAAGACGGGAACGCTGTCGGTCGCCAGCGTGTTGACCGGATATGTCGTCGACGTGGACGGTCGTGTGCTGACGTTCACACTGATGTCCAACGATCGCCCGCCGGAGGTGAGCCGGCCCGCGCTCGACGCGGTCGCCGCCACGCTGCGGCTGTGCGGGTGCAGGTGAGTTGAAGGGGAAGTGAGCCGTAGGTGACGGAGTCGGAGAGCGGATTCGCCGGCGCGGTGGACTGGGATCTGGCCGCGCGCACCGGCGCGCGTCTGGCTCCGGCCGGACCACCGACGTCGCGATACACCGCGCAGGGCGTCGTCGCCGAACTCGAGAGCGCGTCGATCCGCGCCGAAGGGCCCGTCCGGGACGTCACCGGGCTCGCCGACGGGCTGCCGATCCCGTCCGCGCAGGTGGTGGACCGGGCCGGCTGGATCCGCGCGGCCGCCCGCTCGATGGCGCAGCTCACCGGATCCGACATCGATGCCGCGCAGCGTTCCCTGATCTCCGGCAAACCCGGCGGGGTGCAGGCCGGCGCGATGCTCGCCTACCTGTCGTCCGCGATCCTCGGCCAGTACGACCCGTTCACCGGCGAACACGGCACGCTGCTGCTCGTCGCGCCGAACGTCCTGCAGGTGGAGCGGACGCTGAACGTGCCGCCCGCCGACTTCCGGCTGTGGGTGTGCCTGCACGAGGTCACCCACCGCGTCCAGTTCTCGTCGGCCCCGTGGATGGCCGACTACATGCGCGACGCCGTCACGACCCTCGGCGAGGCGTCGGACGAACCGATGTCCGAGTTCGTCGCACGGCTGTCCACCGCGCTGCGCGAACGCCGCCGCACCGAGGACCTGCCCGCCGACCAGCGCGGCATCGTCGGACTCGTCCGGGCCACCCAGGCCGAACCGCAGCGCCTGGCGCTCGACCGCATGCTCGTGCTCGGCACGGTGCTCGAGGGCCACGCCGACCACGTGATGGACGCCGTCGGACCGGACGTCGTGCCGTCGGTCGTGCGCATCCGCAATGCGTTCGACGCGCGACGGCGGCGCCGGACCAACCCCGTGCAGCGGCTGGTGCGCGCGCTGCTCGGCATGGACGCCAAGATGGCGCAGTACGTGCGCGGCAAGCGCTTCGTCGACGCCGTCGTCGACCGGGTCGGGATGGAACGGTTCAACACCGTCTGGAGCGGGCCCGACACCATGCCCACCCTCGACGAGATCGAGAACCCCGACGCCTGGATCGCCCGGGTGCTGGGGTGACGCTCCTGCCCGAAGCGCCGGCGATCCTCGAGGTGCGGCACGCGGTCCGGGCGTGGCTCGCACGGCACGAGCCGGCCGGCGGGGTGGTCGTCGCCCTGTCCGGCGGAGCCGACTCCCTCGCCCTCACCGCGGCCACGGCCGCGGAGGCGCCGTCGGTGCGTGCGCTCGTCGTCGACCACCGGTTGCAGGACGGTTCGGGGGACGTGGCCGCCGTCGCCGCGGCCCGCGCCCTGGACCTCGGGTGCGCCCGCGCCGACGTCGTCCCGGTCGACGTCACCGGACCCGGCGGCCTCGAGGCGGCCGCCCGCGCCGCCCGGTACGCGGCCCTCGACGCCGGTCGCGGCGGGTATCCCGTCCTGCTCGGCCACACCCTCGACGACCAGGCCGAGACCGTGCTGCTGGGGCTGGCCCGCGGATCGGGCGGCCGGTCGATCCGCGGCATGGCCGAGTACGACGCCCCGTGGGGCCGGCCGCTGCTCGGGCTGCGACGGGACACGACCCGGCGCGCCTGCGCCGAACTGGGACTGCGACCCCACGAGGACCCGCACAACGCCGACCCCGGTTTCACCCGGGTGCGGCTGCGCACCGAGGTGCTCCCGCTGCTCGAGGACGCCCTCGGCGGCGGCGTCGCCGGCGCGCTCGCCCGCACCGCCGAACAGCTCCGCGAGGACGGTGAGGTGCTCGACACACTTGCCGGGCAGACGCTGGCGACCGCGCGGGACGGCGCCGACCTCGTCGTCGAGCGACTCGCCCCCGTCCCCGTCGCGGTGCGGCGCCGGGTCCTGCGGCTCTGGCTGCTCGAGCGCGGCGCGAAGGCGTTGACCGACAGACAGTTACGGGCCGTCGACGAACTGATCGGGCGGTGGCGCGGGCAGGGCGGGGTCGCCGTCGGCGGCGGTAGACCGGGAGTCAGGTTGGTTGCATCTCGACGGCGTGGCAGGCTGTCGGCGGGGTTCGTGAACGACTGAAGGGAATGCTCCGTGTACGAGGGCGACATCGCATCGGTACTGATCTCCGAGGAGCAGATCAAGGAGCGGACGGCCGAACTGGCCGCGGCCGTCGCCGAGCGCTATCCGGTCGGTGCGCCCGAGGGCGACCTGCTGCTGGTCGGTGTCCTCAAGGGCGCGATCTTCTTCATGACCGACTTCGCGCGGGCCCTGCCGATCCCCACCCAGATGGAGTTCATGGCCGTCAGCTCGTACGGCTCGTCGACGTCGTCGTCCGGTGTCGTGCGGATCCTCAAGGACCTCGACAAGGACATCGCCGGCCGCCACGTGCTGATCGTCGAGGACATCATCGACTCCGGTCTGACGCTGTCGTGGCTGATGCGCAACCTCAAGACCCGCAACCCGGCGTCGCTCGAGGTCGTCACGCTGCTGCGCAAGCCCGAGGCGGTCAAGGTGGACGTCGAGGTGGCACACGTCGGCTTCGACATCCCCAACGAGTTCGTCGTCGGCTACGGCCTCGACTACGCCGAGCGCTACCGCGACCTGCCCTACATCGGCACCCTCGACCCCGAGGTGTACGGGGGATAGTTCCCCCGCGACACGACGCGTTCGAGCGCCAGCAGATCCGCCTCGAGGAGGCGGAACAGCCAGTACACCAACACGAACGCGATCACCCCGCCGACGCACAGCACCCGCACCGCGTAGACGACGACCGAGATCTCGTCGGGGGACAGGAACGTCACCCCGGCGACCCCGATCAGCGGTACCGACGCCGCCACCGCGAGGTAGAGGGTGCTGCGGCGGTCCAGCCTGCGTAGCCGCCGCTCGTCGCTGCTGCTGGTGATGCCGTGCGGCAGCAGCGACGGGTACAGGCAGCGCACCGCATAGAACGTCACCAGGAAGAACGGGTACGCGACGGCCACCGCGCCGCACACGATCTGCGATCCCAGGAAGTGCACGTAGGCGCCGTGCGGGAGGCCGCCCGCGGCGATCTGCAGGGAGACCGGGAACGCGATGCCGGCGACGAGCCACAGCGCGAACACCACCGCGACGATCCGGTCGCCCATCCGCAGGGTGTCCGCGCGCGCCCGCGCGAGGGCCGCCGCGTTGTAGCTCCGGCCCTTGCGCAGACCTCGGGGTACCGAGATGACGTGGCGGCAGAGGTACACGATCATCACGAATCCGAGCGGAAACAGAACGCCGTTGATCACCTGTGAGATGTCGACGAACCGCTCCTGAGCGTGTGGGGACAACTGATCGATGATGAGCGTCTGGTTGTGGTGGTAGTTGTAGACCGCCGCCAGCGCGTTCGGCACGCCCACGCCGAGCGCGACGATCGGGACCATCCACGGCCGCAGCCGGTACCGCCAACTGTTCGGCGGCGGGTCGACGAGGTCGCGGGCGCGCGCATCGAGGCACAGGTCGAACTGCTGTGCCAGCTCTGCTCCGGTCAACCAGCGGTCCTCGGGATCCGGCTCCAGGCACGTCAGCAGGACGCGACGGAGTGCGGCGGGGCAGTCGTCGGGCAGCTCGTCCTGGAACCGTGGGTCGATCTCGCGTCGCCGCAGTTCCAGCATCCGCTCGAGCGACGTCGCCGACTCGCCGGCGTCGCGCTCGTCCGCGAACGGACGCCGACCCGTCAACAGCTCCCACAGCATCACCCCGAGCGCGTAGATGTCGCTGCGGACGTCCAGGTCGGCGGCCGTGCCGGGCAGGTCCGGGTGGCAGGCCTCGAGCTGCTCGGGCGACATGTACGCCAGCGATCCCCCGAAGTACGCGACCGGGCTGGTCCCGGACACCCGGTCGCTGAAACTGATGTTGAAGTCCGCCAGCTTGGGGACGCCCTCCGACGTCAACAGCACGTTCGCGGGTTTGATGTCGCGGTGCAGGACCCCGTGCTGGTCCGCGTAATCGAGGGCGTCGGCGAGACGTCGGCCCAGCCAGGCGACCGTCTCGGGCCAGGTGAGCGCCGCGATCTCGTCGCGGACGCTCGAATCGCTCGGCCGGATCTCACCCTTGCGTTCGAGGACCGCGTCGATCGATTCGAGCAGCAGCAGCCCGGACCGCGGACGTTCCGGATCGGGCGGGGTCTCCCGAACCCGGCGCAGGACGTCGAGCAGGGTGCCGCCCGGCACGTACTGCATGTACAGCAGCTTGAGCTCACGGTCGTCCAGGAGCCGCTGATCGAACACCCGCACGATGTAGTCGTGGTCGAGCTGGGCCAGCGTCTCCGGCTCCGTGCCGTGATCGTGCGACACCTTCACCGCCACGATCCGATGCATCGACCGCTGCCGGGCGAGGAACACGCGGGCGAACGACCCGCGGCCCAGCGGGGCGAGCAGATCGAAGTCGTCGATGTGGTCACCGACATCGACCTGCTCGAGCGCGCGCTGCGCACCGGGCTGCGCAATCAGGGTGCTGCGGTAGTCGTCTGGGCCGTCGAGCAGCGCCGCTACCTGTCCCGCGTTCTCGGGGAACTCGCGCACGTACGCGTCCGCGTCCACGGCGTGACCGCTCCGGCGGCGCAGGTGGAAGTCCTCGTAGATGAGATCGACGGGCAGCGGCTTCGACTGCAGTTCGGGGAACTCCTCGCGGTACGCCGACAGCGGTTTGGGCAGGTCGGCGTGCAGCAGGCGGTACTCGAGATCGACCTTCACGAGTTCGACGATCGCGGCGCGGCGCAGCGCGTCACCGACCGGGAGGCCGCCGGGCAGGAACGACTCGATGTCGGGGGGCGCGTCGGTGGCCTCCCATTCGGCGGCGAACCGGGCGACCACGTCGGCGAGGAACGACACCGTCCGCGAGCCCGGATTCGGCGCAGGTCCGCCGTCGATGGTCGTAGCAGTAGCGGCCGGATCGGCATCTGTCGATCGAATTGGACCGTCCATCACTCGTCACCGTCCGAAGATGGGGGAGTGCTCGGGGTGGGTAGCTGAAACTCACCCCTCGGGGTACTCGAAATGATATCGCCGACCGACGCATACTCGGCAGGTGCGAGATCCCTTGACCGTGGAGTTCACTGCCGTTTCCATCGCCGCCCGGGTGCGCTCCGGCGTGCTGTCGCCGGTGGCCGCCGTCGACGATGCGCTGAGCCGGATCGAGCAGCGTGACCCGCGGATCCGTGCCTTCGTGCGGGTCCTGGGCGAGCGGGCCCGCGCCGAGGCCGAGGCGCTCGCGCAGCGCCCGGATCTCGCTGACCTGCCCCTCGCCGGGGTCCCGGTCGCGATCAAGGACAACGTCCGGGTCCGGGGCGAACCGATGCGCGACGGCTCGGCGGCGACGGATCCCACCCCGTCGGCGCACGACCACCCGGCGGTGGCGCGGCTGCGGGCGGCCGGGGCGATCCCGATCGGGCTGACCGCGGTGCCGGAACTGTGCGTGTGGGGTGCCGTCGACTCACCGGGCGTGATCACCCGCAACCCGTGGAACCCGGACCGGGTCCCGGGCGGCTCGTCCGGTGGTTCCGCTGCAGCCGTCGCCGACGGGATGGTGCCGATCGCGTTGGCGGCCGACGGCATGGGCTCGATCCGGATCCCGTCGGCCGCGTGCGGCGTCTTCGGCGTCAAGCCGGGTCGCGGGGTGGTGCCGTCCGAGTTGGGCGCACACTCTTGGTTCGGGATGGCGGAGAACGGGCCGATCGCGTCGACCGTCGAGGACGCGGCACTGATGCTGTCGGTGCTGGCCGACGACCCCGATCTCGGCCGGATCCCGCAGCCGCGGCCGCTGCGAATCGGTGTCGCCGTCAATCCGCCGTCGCCGATTCTGCGGGTCGACCGCGAGTGGCTGGCCGGGCTCGAGAAGACCGTGGCGCTGCTCGCGGAATCCGGTCACCGGACGGACGCGACGCGGGTGCCGTACCCACCGAACATGACGGCGGCCTTCGCACGCTGGCTGGCCGGCACCGCCGACGACGCCGCCGATCTCGATCCGGCGTTGCTGCAGCGTCGCACCCGTCGGCACGTTGCTCTCGGCCGGGCGATCAAGCGTGCGGGTCTGGTGCGGCAGTCACAGGTGGATCGCATCGAGCAGCGGATGCTCTGCTTCTTCTCCGCGTTCGACGTCGTGGTGATGCCGTCGCTCGCCCAGCCGCCGATCGAGGCGCTCGCGTGGAGCGAGAAGTCGTGGGCGTCCAACGTTGTCGCAAATGTACGATATGCACCGTTCAGCGCTATGTGGAACGTGCTCGGCTGGCCCGCCGCGAGCGTGCCGGTCGGTATGCACTCCACGTCGAGGACACCGCTCGCTGTGCAGATCGTCGCGCCGCCGGGCGGGGAACGGACCGTCCTCGCGGTCGCCGCGGAACTCGAGCGCCGACAGGGCTGGCCCCGTCACGCTCCTGTGTGAGATGCGGCACGATCGGTCCCGCAGGGGGCCGCTTCGTCCCTGAACGGGAACCGGAGCGGGGGTGGCGTGCGTTGAAACCCATGACGCCACTTCTCGGAGACTTCTCCGGCGTGGCTGGCTGCTACCAGGCATCGAGCAACGTCGTCGCGGTAATCTGAGGTGTCCGGACCGCCGGAACGACCATTTGTCGGCCCAGCCGGACCGGTGACTCACGTACCTGCACGAGCGTTGCCCGCACTACCGAAAGGACCGGCCTCCGTGGCCGAACCTGTATGAACCGCAAGACAGTGTTCCGCAACCTGGCGATAGTCGCCGGAGTCCTGTTGGTGATCTACGCCTTCACCTACTTCGGCAACGACACGCGCGGGTTCAAGTCGGTCGACACCTCGGTGGCGATCTCGCAGCTCGACGCCAAGAACGTCGACAAGGCGCAGATCGACGACCGCGAACAGCAGGTCCGTCTGTGGCTCAAGAGCGGCAACGACGGCACCGACGGCAAGACCGAGATCATCGCCAAGTACCCGAGCGCGGCGTCCGAGCAGATCTTCAACAAGGTCTCCGGTTCCGGGGCGCAGGAGTTCAACACCAACGTCACCCAGGAGAGCTGGCTGACGTCGCTGTTGCTGTTCGTGCTGCCGATGGTGCTGCTGCTCGGCATCTTCTTCTTCGTGATGAACCGCATGCAGGGCGGCGGTCGCGGCGGAATGATGGGCTTCTCCAAGTCCAAGGCCAAGCAGCTGTCGAAGGACATGCCCCGGACGACGTTCGCGGACGTCGCCGGCGCCGACGAGGCGGTCGAGGAGCTCTACGAGATCAAGGACTTCCTGCAGAACCCGGCGCGGTACCAGGCGTTGGGCGCGAAGATCCCCAAGGGCGTGCTGCTCTACGGACCTCCCGGCACCGGCAAGACGCTGCTCGCGCGCGCTGTCGCGGGCGAGGCCGGCGTCCCGTTCTTCACGATCTCCGGTTCGGACTTCGTCGAGATGTTCGTCGGTGTCGGCGCCTCGCGTGTGCGTGACCTGTTCGAGCAGGCCAAGCAGAACAGCCCGTGCATCATCTTCGTCGACGAGATCGACGCCGTCGGCCGCCAGCGTGGTGCGGGCCTCGGCGGCGGCCACGACGAGCGCGAGCAGACCCTCAACCAGCTGCTCGTCGAGATGGACGGCTTCGGCGACCGCACCGGCATCATCCTGATCGCCGCGACCAACCGCCCCGACATCCTCGATCCCGCGCTGCTGCGCCCGGGTCGCTTCGACCGTCAGATCCCGGTCGGCAACCCCGACCTCGCGGGACGGCGCGCCATCCTGCGGGTCCACTCGCAGGGCAAGCCGCTCGACCAGAACGCTGATCTCGAGGGCCTCGCCAAGCGCACGGTCGGCATGTCCGGTGCGGACCTCGCGAACGTCATCAACGAGGCCGCGCTGCTCACGGCCCGCGAGAACGGCACCGTGATCACCGAGGCGGCACTCGAGGAGTCCGTCGACCGCGTGATCGGCGGCCCGCGCCGCAAGAGCCGGATCATCTCCGAGCACGAGAAGAAGATCACCGCGTACCACGAGGGCGGCCACACGCTCGCGGCGTGGGCGATGCCGGACATCGAACCGATCTACAAGGTCACGATCCTGGCGCGCGGACGCACCGGCGGTCACGCGATGACCGTCCCCGAGGACGACAAGGGCCTGATGACGCGGTCGGAGATGATCGCGCGCCTGGTGATGGCGATGGGCGGCCGTGCCGCCGAGGAACTGGTGTTCCACGAGCCCACGACGGGTGCGTCGTCGGACATCGACCAGGCCACCAAGATCGCTCGCGCGATGGTGACCGAGTACGGCATGAGCGCCAAGCTCGGCGCCGTCCGGTACGGCCAGGAGCAGGGCGACCCGTTCCTGGGTCGTTCGATGGGGATGAACTCCGACTACTCGCACGAGGTCGCCCGCGAGATCGACGAGGAGGTGCGCAACCTCATCGAGGCCGCACACACCGAGGCGTGGTCCATCCTCAACGAGTACCGCGACGTCCTCGACGAGCTGGCGCGTCAGCTGCTCGAGCGCGAGACGCTGACCCGCAAGGATCTCGAGGAGATCTTCACGACGGTCGAGAAGCGTCCGCGGATCACCGAGTTCAACGTGTTCGGCGAGCGCACGCCGTCCGACAAGCCGCCGATCAAGACTCCGCGTGAGCTCGCGATCGAGCGGGGCGAGACGTGGCCGCCGGAGACCGAGCCCGCACAGGCGGCGCCGCGGGCGCCGCAGCCCGCGTTCGCGCAGCGCGAGACCGCGCCGCCGGTGAACGGTCATACGGCACCCGAGCCCTCGTTCGGCCATCCCGCCCACCCGGCGGGCCCGCCGCAGTCGTCGGCGCCGGCGCCGGGCACCCGACCCGACTACGGCGCCCCCGCCGGCTGGTCCGCGCCGGGCTGGCCGCCGCGGGAGCCGCTGGACCACGGCACCGGCCAGCAGGGCCAGCAGGGCCAGCAGGGTCAGCAGGGCGGATGGCAGCCGTACCCGCAGTGGGAGCCCCCGCAGCAGCAGCGGCCGATGGGCCCCGAAAACGGCTCGGGTCGTCCCGGAGACAAGGGGACCGGGCGGTCTGACGGTGACTCTCCGACACAGGTCTGGGAGGGGCCGAGCGGCCCGCAGTAGTTCGCTCGCAACTAGGCTTGGCCCAGGCCCACCCGTGCTGGTGTGGGTCTGGGCGTTCAGCCCCGAAACTGGAGGTGCGGTCGGTTGTCGGTGAATCAGTTGGGGAGTGAGTCGGTCGCTCTCATGACGGGGAGGCCGTTCGATCAAGCGCGTGCTGAGGCCGCCGTTCGTGAGTTGCTGATCGCGGTCGGCGAGGATCCCGACCGCCCTGGACTCCTCGACACCCCGGCTCGCGTGGCACGGGCGTACCGCGAGGTGTTCGCGGGCCTGTACACCGAGCCGGACGACGTGCTGAACACGACGTTCGACGAGGGTCACCAGGAGATGGTCCTCGTCCGTGACATCCCGATGTACTCGACCTGCGAGCACCACCTGGTCTCGTTCCACGGCGTCGCGCACGTCGGCTACATCCCCGGCCCGACGGGTCGGGTCACCGGGCTGTCGAAGCTCGCGCGGCTGGTCGACCTGTACGCCAAGCGCCCGCAAGTGCAGGAGCGCCTGACGAGCCAGATCGCCGACGCGCTGGTGCGCAAGCTCGATCCGCGCGGCGCGATCGTCGTCATCGAGGCCGAGCACCTCTGCATGGCAATGCGCGGAATCCGCAAGCCCGGCGCGAGCACCACGACGTCGGCGGTGCGCGGACTGTTCCAGTCGAACTCCGCGTCCCGTGCCGAGGCTCTGGATCTGATTCTCCGCAAGTGATCGCGTTACCGAACCCCGGCCGGCCCATCGTGATGGGCGTCCTCAACGTGACCGTCGATTCGTTCTCGGACGGCGGTCGATTCCTGGACCGGGACGTGGCCGTCGAGCACGGCCTGAACCTGCACCGGCTCGGGGTCGACATCGTCGACGTCGGCGGCGAGTCCACGCGGCCGGGCGCTGCCCGGGTCGATCCCGAGGTCGAGGCGGCCCGCGTCGCGCCCGTGATCGCGGCACTCGCCGCGGAGGGCGTCACGGTCAGCGTCGACACGATGCGCGCGTCGGTGGCGCAGGCGGCGATCGAGGCCGGCGTCTCGATCGTCAACGACGTCTCGGGTGGCCGCGCGGACGCCGACATGGCCCGGGTGGTCGCCGACGCGGGGGTCCCGTGGATCCTGATGCACTGGCGTCCCGCGGGCGAGTTCGTGCACGCCGGTGGATCGACGCACTACGACGACGTGGTCCGCGACGTGCGCGACGAGCTGATGGTCCAGGTGGACGCGGCGGTGGCGGCCGGGGTCGATCCCAAGGCGCTGGTGCTGGATCCGGGGCTCGGGTTCGTCAAGGAGCCGGACCACAACTGGCAGTTGCTGCACCGCCTGCCCGAGCTGGTCGAGCTGGGGTTCCCGGTCCTGATCGGGGCGTCGCGCAAGCGGTTCCTCGGGTCGCTGCTCGCGGACGTGGACGGCACTGTCCGGCCGCCGGCGGGCCGCGAGGTTGCGACCGCTGTCATCTCGGCGCTCGCGGCGACGCACGGCGCGTGGGGTGTGCGCGTCCACGACGCGCAGGCCTCGCTCGACGCGATCGCGGTCGCGGGGGCCTGGGCGAGTGGTAGTCAGAGATCCCAGGAGGTGACGGGTGAGTGATGGCAGTGCTGTCTCGGACGACCGAATCGAGTTGCGGGGGCTGAAGGTCCGCGGCAACCACGGAGTGTTCGATCACGAGAAGCGTGACGGGCAGGACTTCTTCGTCGACGTGACCCTGTGGATGGACCTGGCGCCGGCCGCGGCGTCGGACGATCTGAAGGACACGTTCGACTACGGCGAGCTGGCGCAGCGCGCCGCCGCGATCATCGGGGGCCCGGCGCGGGACCTGATCGAGACGGTGGCCGCGGAGATCGCGGACGACGTGATGCGCGACGCGCGGGTGAGACAGGTCGAGGTGGTGCTGCACAAGCCGTCCGCGCCGATCCCGTTGACGTTCCGGGATGTCGCGGTGGTCGCGACGCGGTCGCGGACCGCGGTCGGGGCCGCCCGGTGAGCCGGGCGGTGCTGTCGATCGGCTCCAACATCGGGGACAGCCTCGCGCACCTGCAGGGCGTCGTCGACGGGTTGCGCGAGTGGATCGTCGCGGTGTCGCCCGTCTACGCGACGGCGCCGTGGGGCGGTGTCGAGCAGCAGGACTTCCTGAACGCGACCCTGATCGTCGACGACCCCGGCACCGACTGCCGGGGATGGTTGCGGCGCGGGCAGCAGCTCGAGGCCGACGCCGACCGCGTGCGTGAGCAGCGGTGGGGGCCACGCACGCTGGACGTCGACGTCGTGACGTGCGACGGGATCCGCAGTGACGATCCGGAGCTGACGCTGCCGCATCCGCGCGCCCACGAGCGCGCGTTCGTGCTGGTGCCGTGGCTCGACGTCGAACCCGACGCGACGCTCGTGGTCGGAGGGGCCGAGGAGCGGGTGGACGCACTGCTGGCGCGCCTCGACGCGGACGAACTGGCCGGAGTTCGGCGGACGCCGCTGCAGCTGGAACTACGGTAACTGTGATGAAGCCGACGCGAATCTGGGACTTGTTGTCGCTGGCACTCGTGGCCGGGGTAGCCACCTGGTTGCTGGTTCGCGTCTCGTACGGTTCGCTGCCTCCGATCCCGGTCTATGCCGGGGCCTCGTTGTACCCGGTCGCGCTGATCGAGGTGGTGCTGGCGTTCGTGATCCGGGCGCGGGTGCGGGACCACGCGATCGGTCCCGGTCCGCGGCAGCTGCATCCGATCACGGCCGCCCGCGCGGCGGCCCTGGCGAAGGCGTCGGCGCTGGTCGGCGCCGCGAGTGCGGGGGTGTGGGCGGGCTTTCTCGTCTTCCTGTGGCCGCAGCGCTCGCAGCTGTCGGCGGCCGTGTCGGACAGTCCGGGCGTGATCATCGGACTGATCGCCGCGGTTCTCTTGGTGGGGGCCGCGCTGTGGCTCGAACACTGTTGCCGGACGCCCGACGAGCCGCCGGACCAACCCACCCACTGACCTGTGCAAACGGGCAAACCGGACCAAGGCCGCTTTCGCGTCCGCTGAGTTCCCCCTGGAGTGCCGCTACCCTGATCTGCATGACGGTTCCGGGTCGCACCAAGTCTGTACGCCGCAACCGCCGCAGTGCTAGCCAGATGATCGTGGCCGGGCTCGTGGTGCTGGCCGTTGCCGCTTCTCTCCTTCTGATCTTCAGCGAGAGCGTCCAACTGCTCCGCGTGGGATTGGTGATCGCGTTGTGGGCGGCGACGTTGGGCGCCATCGCGATGACGAAGTACCGCCGCGAGTCCGCTCTGGACAAGGCGAAGGTTCGTGACCTGCAGAAGGTGTACGAATTGCAGCTCGAGCGCGAGATCAGCGCTCGCCGCGAGTACGAGCTGGGCGTCGAGGCGCGGGTGCGCGGCGAACTCGGAGCCGAGGCCGAGACCATCAAGGCGCTGCGCGAGGAACTCGCCGCGCTGCGCAGGAACCTCGAGGTGCTGTTCGACGGCCGCCTCCCGGAGGACCGGGTGGCGCTGCGGGCAGAGTCGACGCGGGTCCAGGAGCTGGCGGGCAGCTACCAGCCGGCCGCGTCGGGCCTGTTCGTGCCGGGCGCCAAGGCCCCCGCCCGCGATCAGTCGCGGCAGCCCGCGCCGCAGGGCCCGGGCTTCGCGAATCCGTACGACGACCCGGTCACGGCGGAGACGACGGTGATTCCGCCGATCGACGTCGAGGCCATCGACGACGCGGTGGCCGAGGCGCCGGCGCCGGTCAAGCCGCCACAGCCCGCGAAGGCGCCGGCTCGTGCACAGGCACCGGCGCCCGCGAGGGCACCGGCCAAGGCGCCGGCACCGGCGAAAGCGCCGGTCAAGGCACCGGAACCCGTGAAGGAAGCGGCTGCGGCGAAGGTGCCCGTCCCGGCGGCCAGGGCTGCTGCCCCGGCCAAAGACGGGGCGCCCGTCGCCGCACCCGAGCCGGATGCGCAGCCCGAGGATGCGCAGCCCGAGGATGCGCAGCTCGACGATGCGCAGACCGACGAGTCGCGGCCGGCATCGCGGCGCTCGCGCCGGCGTGTGGAGGATCCCGAGGACGCCGGGGGCGCGCACTCGAACGGGCTCTCGGTCGCCGAGATCATGGCGAACCTCAAGTCCGGCGACGCAGGCGACGGAGAGCGGCGCCGGCGTCGTCGCGCCGAGTAGAACCACCGGGCCTCGGCCCGGTCACGGCGTCGAGTGAGTGGTAGATCACGTCGTCGGCCCGTGGCGGCGCGTCTTCGCGCGGCGCTATCCTCTCCGCAGGACGTCTGGTACCCGCCGAGCGGGACTGGAACGAACGAGAGGACGAAAGTGACCTCCTTCGGGATCACTAACGGCCCCGCGCCTGCACGATTGACGGTTGGACTCGTCTCGGCGGGACGGGTCGGAACAGCAATCGGTGCCGCGCTCGAGCGGGTCGGACATGTCGTTGTCGCATGTGCCGCGGTCTCCGACGCATCAATCCACCGCGCCGAGACGCGGCTTCCGGACACCGAGATCCTGCCGGTGCCCGACGTCGCGGCCCGTGCCGAGCTGTTGATCCTCGCCGTTCCCGACGACGAGCTCGCCGGCCTGATCAAGGGTTTGGCCGCGACCGAAGCGGTCCGTCCCGGCACGATCGTCGTCCACACCTCCGGCGCCAACGGCATCGGCATCCTCGAACCCCTCACCGTGCAGGGCGTCGTCCCGCTCGCGATCCATCCCGCGATGACCTTCACCGGTCACGCCGAGGACACCGCCCGGCTGTCCGACGCCTGCTTCGGGATCACGGCCGCCGACGACATCGGCTACGCGATCGGCCAGTCGCTCGTGCTGGAGATCGGTGGCGAACCGGTGCGGGTCCGCGAGGACGTCCGCCCGCTGTACCACGCGGCCCTCGCGCACGGCAGCAATCACCTGGTGACGCTGGTCGTCGACGCGGTCGAGGCGCTGCGGGTGGCGCTCGAGGGCCAGGAACTGATGGGGCAGGAACTCGTCGGCGAGGACCCCAACGGGCTGCCGGAGCGGGTGCTGCGCCCGCTGCTGTCCGCGGCGCTCGACAACGCCCTGCGGCGCGGGCAGTCCGCGCTGACCGGGCCGGTCGCACGTGGCGATGCCGCTGCGGTCGCCAAGCACCTCGAGGTTCTCGAGGGCGTGGACCCGCAGCTGGCCGCCGGATACCGGGCACTGTCGTTGCGGACCGCGCAGCGCACGGGTTCCAAGCCTGAACTGATGGAAGTACTCGAGGACCGAAGGTGAGCACTGTGACCGAAGCTTCTGCACTGCAGGGCGGATTCAAGCGCGGCGAACTGACCGTGCACCACGATCCCGCGATCCTGACGCGGGTGTCGAAGGCGCTCCGCGGCGTCGGCCGCCAGGTCGCGCTCGTGCCCACGATGGGCGCCCTGCACACCGGTCACCTGGAGCTGGTCCGGCAGGCGAAGCTGACGGGCGCGACCGTGATCGTGTCGATCTTCGTCAATCCGCTGCAGTTCGGCGCGGGCGAGGACCTCGACGCGTACCCGCGCACCCTGGACGCCGACCTCGAGCTGCTGCGCGCCGAGGGTGTCGAGCTGGTGTTCGCGCCGACGGCGTCCGCGATGTACCCGAACGGGCCGCGCACCACCGTGCAGCCCGGCCCGCTCGGTGCCGAGCTCGAGGGCGGGAGCCGTCCGACGCACTTCGCGGGCATGCTCACCGTCGTCGCCAAGCTGCTGCAGATCGCCGCGCCCAACGCCGCGTACTTCGGCGAGAAGGACTACCAGCAGCTCGCGCTCATACGTCAGATGGTGCGCGACCTCAACTTCGACGTGCGGATCGTCGGCGTGCCGACGGTTCGTGAACAGGACGGACTGGCGCTGTCCTCCCGGAACCGTTACCTCGATCCGGAGCAGCGACAGCTGGCCACCACGCTGTCGGCGGCGCTCGTCGCCGGGGCCCACGCCGCTGCCGGTGGCGCGGAGGCGATCCTCGCGACCGCCCGCGAGGTGCTCGCCGCCATGCCGGAGATCGAGGTGGACTACCTCGAGGTCCGCGGTGTGGATCTCGGCCCGGCGCCCGAGCGCGGCGACGGCCGGCTCCTCGTCGCCGCCCGGATCGGCACCACCCGACTGATCGACAACGTCGGCGTCGCCGTCGGCACCGGATTCCTCGAACGTGACGCGCAGGCAGGCGATCCCGCCGTCGCAGACATCTACTGACCTCCCGAACCACCGAGAACCGAAGGGCCGAACATGCTGCGCACCATGATGAAGTCGAAGATCCACCGTGCCACGGTCACCCACGCCGACCTGCACTACGTGGGTTCGGTGACCGTCGACCAGGATCTGATGGAGGCGGCCGACCTGCTCGAGGGCGAGCAGGTGACGATCGTCGACATCGACAACGGCGCCCGCCTCGAGACGTACGTGATCACCGGTGAGCGCGGCTCGGGCGTCATCGGGATCAACGGTGCCGCAGCGCATCTGGTCAAGCCGGGTGACCTCGTGATCCTCATCGCCTACGGGGTGATGAACGAGCAGGAGATCCGCGAGTACGCGCCGCGCGTCGTGTTCGTCGACGGCGACAACAAGCCGGTCGAGCTCGGCTCGGACCCGGCGCACGCGCCCGAGGGTTCCGGCCTGATCACGCCGCGGATGCTCTCCAGCCTGGTGTAGGGCAGTGCTGCTCACCGTCGACGTCCGGAACACCAACATCGTTCTGGGACTCTTCAAAGGCACCGGTTCGCACTCGAAGTTGGTGCAGGACTGGCGGATGCGTACCGACCCGCGGATGACCGCCGACGAGTTGGCACTGAAGTTCCGCGGGCTCCTCGGTCCCCACCTCGAGCAGATCACCGGTGTCTCGGCGCTGTCGACGGTCCCGTCGGTCCTGCGTGAGATCCGCGTGATGCTCACCCGCTACTGGGGTCATGTCCCGCATGTAGTGGTGGAGCCCGGTGTGCGTACCGGGGTGCCGCTGCTGGTCGACAACCCCAAGGAAGTGGGCGCGGACCGTATCGTCAACAGCCTTGCGGCGCACCACTTCTACGACGGCGCATGCATCGTCGTGGACTTCGGTACCTCGACGTGTGTCGACGTGGTGTCCGCGAAGGGGGAATTCCTCGGCGGCGCAATCGCTCCCGGTCTCGAAATCTCCACAGACGCGCTGGCGTCGCAGTCGGCGGCGCTGCGCAAGGTCGAACTGGTCCGACCGCGTTCGGTCGTCGGCAAGAACACCGTCGAGTGCATGCAGTCCGGTGCCGTATTCGGATTCGCCGGCCTCGTCGACGGGTTGGTCAGGCGAGTTCGCCAGGAGCTCACGGCATTCGGTGGCTCGGACGTCGCGGTGATCGCGACGGGCGACAGTGCGCCGCTGATCATGCCCGAGTGCGAGACCGTCGAGCACCACGAACCGGACCTCACGCTCGAGGGGCTGCGGTTGGTGTACGAGCGCAATATGGCCCGTCGCGGAGCGCGTCACACCGAGATCTGAGACCGGCATCACCGGGGCTGCGGGGATCCGCGGGGTTCCGTCCGCGCCGATGTTGTGTCACACTGATCGACATGTTCCGTTGCATGAGCGCCCAGGAGTGTTGTCGAGGCTGAACGCCGCCTCGACCAATTTCACTTTCCTGGAGCTTTGCTCATGCTTTCTGCATATTCTCTCGACGTTTCCACGTCTATGCCCGACCTCGGCTCGCTGCCGACCCGACTGCGCCCCGCGGACCTGCTGCGTCTCACCGACCAGGCCGCCGCGGAGGTCCTCGAGGGCCGGCACGACCACCTGCTGCCGTCGGCCTTCCCGACTCGCGAGCGCTGGTCGACCCGACTCCATTCCGACGACGACGTCGACCTCTGGCTGATCAGCTGGGTCCCGGACCGGTCGACCGAATTACATGACCACGCAGGATCTTTGGGCGCGCTGACGGTGCTCAGCGGCACTCTCGCGGAGTACCGCTGGACCGGCGGCGAGCTCCGGCGTCGGACGCTCGAGGCCGGCGACCAGGCCGCCTTCCCGCTCGGGTGGGTGCACGACGTGATGCGTGCGCCCGGACCCGTCACCGACACCACCGAACCCACTCTGAGCGTGCACGCGTACTCGCCGCCGCTCAGCGCAATGTCCTACTACGAGGTCACCGGGCAGAGCGCGTTGCGCCGTACCCGCACCGAGCTGACCGACCTGCCCGAAGGGGGCCACAAGTGACCATCGACGAAATGCTCGAAGACGCCCGCGCCGGACTCGACCGCATGTACGTGTTCGAGATCGTCGAGGCCGTCCGCCGTGGCGCGATCTTCGTCGACATCCGCCCGCAGGCCCAGCGCGCGCTCGAGGGCACGCTGCCCGGGGCGTTGGCGATCGAGCGCAACGTCCTCGAGTGGCGGCTCGACCCCACCAGCAGCGCGCACCTGGCGCTCGCCGTCGACCACGACGTCGAGTGGGTGATCGTGTGCTCCGAGGGCTACACGTCGAGCCTGGCGGCGGCGTCGCTGCGGCAGCTGGGTCTGAGCAATGTCACCGATCTGGTCGGCGGCTACAAGGCGATCAAGGCGGCCGGTCTGCTCGGTGCCCTGATCGGGCAGACGCACTGCGTCCGCGAGCTGGCGACGGTCTCCGCGCACTGACCGCCGCCGTGGCCGAATGTCACATCGGTTCAGTTCGACTGAACGCGTGTGACATTCGGTCGGAGGGGGAAGGCGTCGACGGCCCGGCCGGCCCGGGAACAGAACCGTCCGGACGCTCCGGACGGGCGCTCGCCGCGGCCCGTGCCGGCATCCCGTGCGGCGGCCGCGGGCGTCGCCGTGCTACCGGCGCCACCTCGACTGATGCCGCCCTATAGTCTTGTACCCCGTGAGTGAAGCACCAGCCCAGCCCGTCGACGACACCCCCGAGCAGCTCCGGATCCGCCGCGAGAAGCGGGAGCGTCTGCTCGCACAGGGTCAGGAGCCGTACCCGGTGTCGGTTCCGCGCACTCATTCGCTCGCGGAGATCCGCGCCAAGTACCCCGACCTGGAGCCGGACGCGAGCACCGGTGACACCGTCGGCGTGGTCGGCCGCGTCATCTTCGTCCGCAACACCGGCAAGCTGTGCTTCGCGACCCTGCAGGAGGGCGACGGCACCCAGCTGCAGGCGATGCTGAGCCTCGCGAACGTCGGCGAGGACGCCCTGGCAGCGTGGAAGTCCGACGTCGACCTCGGCGACTTCGTCTTCGTGCACGGCGAGGTGATCAGCTCGCGCCGGGGTGAGCTGAGCGTCATGGCCGACGCGTGGCAGATGGCGGCGAAGGCACTGCGCCCGCTGCCCGTCGCGCACAAGGAGATGAGCGAGGAGTCCCGCGTGCGGCAGCGCTACGCGGACCTCATCATCCGCCCCGAGGCCCGGGAGACGGCCCGCAAGCGCGTCGCGGTGGTGCGTGAGCTGCGCAACGCACTCGAGCGCCGCGGCTTCCTCGAGGTCGAGACGCCGATGCTGCAGACGCTGCACGGTGGCGCGGCCGCCCGCCCGTTCGTGACTCACTCGAACGCCCTCGACATCGACCTGTTCCTGCGGATCGCGCCGGAGCTCTTCCTCAAGCGTTGCGTGGTCGGCGGCATCGAGAAGGTCTTCGAGATCAACCGCAATTTCCGCAACGAGGGTGTGGACTCGACGCATTCGCCGGAGTTCGCGATGCTCGAGACGTACGAGGCCTACGGCACCTACGACGACTCCGCGAAGATGATTCGCGAGCTCGTCCAGGAGGTCGCGCAGGGTGCGTTCGGCACCCAGGTGGTCACCCTCGCCGACGGCTCCGAGTACGACCTGAGCGGTGAGTGGAAGACGATGGAGATGTACCCGTCGTTGTCCGCGGCCATCGGTGTCGAGGTCACGCCGGCGACGTCGGTCGACGAGCTGCTGGCCCTCGCGGCCAAGGTCGGCCTCGAAGTCCCGAAGGACAAGGGGTACGGCCACGGCAAGCTCGTCGAGGAGCTGTGGGAGCACCAGTGCGGCGACCAGCTGTACGGGCCCACGTTCGTCCGGAACTTCCCGGTCGAGACGTCGCCGCTGACTCGTCAGCACCGGAGCCTGCCGGGTGTGACGGAGAAGTGGGATCTCTATGTTCGCGGATTCGAACTCGCGACGGGGTATTCCGAGTTGGTCGATCCGATCGTCCAGCGCGAGCGTTTCATGGATCAGGCGCGCCTCGCCTCGGCCGGTGACGACGAGGCCATGGTTCTCGACGAGGAGTTCCTGGCTGCGATGGAACAGGGCATGCCCCCGACCACCGGTACCGGTATGGGAATCGATCGCCTGCTGATGGCTCTCACGGGATTGGGAATCCGGGAAACCATCTTGTTCCCAATTGTCCGACCCAGCCGCTGACCGGGTGTTTTCAATTCGCTTTTGACGAGTCTTCGATATCGGTGATTCGGGGGTACTATTGCTTTCGAGTTACCAGCTGGGGCGCATCGTGCCCGGGCACCGACGCGTCATTCGGAAGGAATTGACCCCATGGCAAAGAAGGTCACTGTAACGCTCATCGACGACGTCGATCAGGATGCCACCGCCGATGAAACGGTCGAGTTCGGACTGGATGGGGTTCTGTACGAGATCGATCTGTCATCCGATAATGCCGCGAAGCTTCGCGAGCAGCTCGACGTGTGGGTTTCCCATGCTCGCAAGGTGACGAATCGTCGTCGTGGCGGTAAGGCGACCTCGGGTGCCTCGACGGCGTCGACGCGCGCGTCGGTGGATCGCGAGCAGAGTGCGGCGATTCGCGAATGGGCACGTCGCAATGGCTTCACGGTGTCCTCTCGCGGTCGAATCTCCGCGGAAATCACCGAGGCGTACAACAAGGCGCACTGATTGCGATCGGAGCACGTCTGACGATTCGGATCCCGGCGTAAAGATCGACTGCTAGGGTCCGCGATGTGCAGCTGAGGCGATTCATAACGGGCGCGGTGCTTTCGGTATTGTCGCTGGCCTGTATGGCCGGGCCGGCAGCGGCGCAGGCGACCCTCCCGGTGTCCTACAACTTCCTTGCGGGAATCCCCTTGGAATTGGGCAATCCGGGCGGGTCCGCGCCGGGATCGAACGACTGGTCGTGTAAACCGTCCGACCGGCACCCGAATCCCGTTGTGTTGGTTCACGGAACCGGCGGTAACCGACAGGACAATTGGGGTACCTACGCCCCGCTCCTGGCGAACGAAGGCTATTGCGTGTTCGCGCTCACCTACGGTGCATTCGAAGATCTGCCCTGGCCTATTTCGGCAATCGGCGGAATGAAGCCGATGGAGCAGAGTGCTCAGCAGTTGAGCGATTTCGTCGACAGGGTCCTGCAGTCGACCGGTGCGCGGAAGGTCGATCTGATCGGCCATTCGCAGGGCACGCTGATGCCGACGTTCTACGTCAAGCGTCTCGGCGGAGCCGACAAGGTCGACAAGTACGTGTCGCTCGCGCCGCTGTGGAACGGGACTGACGCCTTCGCCGCCGCACAGATGGTCGCGGCGGTACGGTCGGCCGGCGCCGGGGCGCTCGTCGACGACAGCATCGGGGCGCTGTGTCAGGCGTGCACGCAGATGGTGTCGGGCTCGGACTTCATGAAGGCCCTGCAGTCCGACGGGATCTACGCCCCGCAGGTCACCTACACCAACATCATGACCCGCTACGACGAACTGGTCGTGCCCTACACGAGCGGGTTCCTCGCGGCACCCAACGCGACCAACGTCGTCGTGCAGGACAGGTGCGGCACGAACTACGGTGAGCACGCGGCGATCGCGGCGGAACCGGTGGCGGCGACGTATGTGCTCAATGCGCTGGACCCGGCTCATCCGCGCCCGGTGCCGTGCCAGTTCGTCGCGCCGATCACGGGAGGCTGACCCTCCGCCAGCCTCCTCGCGGACCCTCGGAGACGCGTTAATTTGCGTGGGTAAGGTTCCGCTCCGGCGATCCGGCCGGAGGAAGGAGAGTGCGCGTGCGAGCGGTTCCGGAGGCAGACGCCGCGGGCGACATCGTCGAGTCTCGCGTGTCGCCGCGATGGGGCCGATGGTGGCCGATGACGTCCCGGCAGGTCCTCGCCGCCGCGGGGGCCCTCGTCGGGCTGCAACTCGTCGTCCGTGCCGTCGTCGCGTTCACGGGAGACTTCTACTGGGACGATCTGATTCTGATCAGCCGATCGGGTCAGTTTCCCGCGCTGTCGGGTCAGTTCCTGTTCTACGACCACGACGGTCACTTCATGCCCGCGGCGTTCCTGGTCGCGTGGATCTCGACGGCGGTGGCCCCGCTGAACTGGACGGTGCCGGCCCTGACGCTGATCGCGCTGCAGGCGCTCGCGTCGCTCGCAGTGCTGCGGGTGCTCCGGTTGCTGCTGGGCACCCGGCCGGTGGTGCTGCTGCCGCTGACGTTCTATCTCTTCTCGCCGCTGACGCTGCCGTCGTTCGCGTGGTGGGCCGCGGGCCTGAACTCGTTGCCCATGCAGATCGGTCTGGCGTGGGTGGCGGGTGACGCGATCCGGTTGTGCCGCACCGGACGAATCCGGTTCGCGGTGTCGGGGACTGTCGTGGCGGCGCTGTCGCTGGCGTTCTTCGAGAAGTCGGTGCTCGTGCCGTTCGTCGCGTTCGCGGTCGTCGCGCTGATGTACCGGGTCGACGGGATCGAGCGTCCGCTCCGGTCGGCCCTGGTGCGGGGGCGGGCGTTGTGGATTCCGCTCGCGGTCGTGGTGGCCGGGTGGGCCGTCGGGTACATGCACTACACCCACTCCCGACTGGTGGTGCCGTCGGCGACGCAGACCGTCGGGCTGGTGCATCACGGCACGTCGCTCGGGCTGGTGCCGACCCTGCTCGGCGGGCCGTGGGCGTGGGATCGGTGGCCGCCGAGCCCGCCGTGGGCGACACCGCCGACGGTGTTGGCGGTGCTCGGATGGATGGCCGTGGCGGCCGCCCTGGCGTGGTCGCTGCGGTATCGGCAGCGCACCGCGGGCATCTGGGTGGCGATGGTCGCCTACGTCGCGGTGTCCGAGGCGGCGATGGTCCTCACCCGGTCCGGCCCCGACACGGCGTACGAACTGGCGCAGACCCTCCGCTACGTCGCCGACAGTGCGGTCGTCATCGCGATCGGCTGGGCGCTGATGGTGCGCGCGCCCCGACGGCCTGCGGTGCGCCCACTGCCGAGGCCCCGCCCGGCGCTCGTGGTCGGGTTGGTGGCGCTGTTCGTCGCGAGCAGCCTGTGGTCGACAGTGGCGTTCGTGCAGAGGTGGCGCGACAACCCGACCGTCGCCTACCTCGCCAACGGGCGGGCGGCGCTGGCGGCGAATCGGGAAACCCCGCTGCTGGACCAGCCGGTGTCGATCTACGTGCTGCTGCCCGTCGCCTACCCGCACAACACGACCAGTCACATCTTCGGGCCGCTGCGGGAGCGTCCCGAGTTCGCGCGGTCCACCAACTTCCTGCAGTTGCTCGACGACTCTGGACGGCTGATCCCCGCCGAGGTCACCACAGCCCGCACCATCGGGCAGGGCCCGGTGCCGGGCTGCGGCTACCGCGTCGAGGGCGCGCCCGTCGAGTTGCCGCTGGACGGCCCGCTCATCGACTGGGAATGGACGGCGCAACTGAACTACTTCGCGACCGCCGACGGGACTGCCGAGGTGGGGCTCAACCGCAGCGACGACACGGTGACGGTGCCGGTCGAGGCCGGGCTCAACCAGGTGTACGTGCGCCTGCTCGGCGCGGGGGACGCGCTGCGGGTCCGGACCTCGACGCCCGGTCTCGCGTTGTGCGTGGGGGCCGGCCCGGTCGGTTCCGTCGCGCCGGCGCCGGGGGCGGGGAAGTGAGCGGGCAGGGCTACGTCCGGTCTCTGACGGGACTGCGCGCGATCGCGGCACTGCTGGTGGTCGGCGCGCATGCCGCGTTCTGGACGGGGCGGTACACGCCCGACGTCGCCGGTGGCGCGTACTCCCGGCTCGAGATCGGCGTCGCGCTGTTCTTCGTGCTGTCCGGGTTCCTGCTGTTCCGGCCGTGGCTGCGGGCCGCGTCCGGGCAGGGGGAACTGCCGTCGACCACGACCTACCTGTGGCATCGCGCGCGGCGGATCCTTCCGGCCTACTGGATCACCGTCGTCGCGACGTATGCGATCTACCTGTTCCGCGACGACGCGGGGGAGACGGGTCTGGGCTGGTCCGGTTTCGTGCGGAACATGACGCTGACCCAGATCTACGGGCCCGGCCACCTGCACAACGGGCTCACCCAGATGTGGAGTCTCGCCGTCGAGGCCACGTTCTACCTGCTGCTGCCCGCGCTCGGATGGTTCCTGGTGGTGGTGGTCTGCCGGCGGGCGTGGCATCCGGTGCGGCTGGCGGCCGCGCTGCTCGGGGTCGTCGCGATCACGCCGCTGTGGACCTTGATCACCCACAACACCGACATCTCGTTCACGGCCCGGCTGTGGCTGCCGGGGTTCATCGCGTGGTTCGCCGGCGGCATGCTGCTCGCGCTGGCGTCGGTGACGTTGAAACGGTGCAACCCGTACGGCGCGGGACTGTTGGCGCTGTACTTCCTGCTGCTCGCGTTGACGCCGCTCGCGGGCGAGGCGACGATCGTCCCGACAGACGCCACACAGGCCATTACCAAGTCGATGCTGTTCCTGCTGTTCGCGACGACGTTGATGGCGCCGCTCGTGATCGGTGACCGGCCCGGACCGCTCGGGCGCCTGTGCTCGTCGGCGCCGATGGTGTGGCTGGGGGAGATCTCCTACGAGATCTTCCTGGTGCATCTCGTCGTGATGGAGTTCGTCGTCGACATGCTCGGCTACCGGACGTTCCAGGGTTCGACGGTCGGCGTCTTCGTCGTCACCGTCGCGTTCACCATCCCGATCGCGTGGGCACTGCACCGGACGCTGTTGCGGTTCATCCCCAGCGGTCCGCGGCCCGAGCGCCGGCCGACGGCGGTCGCCCGCCGCGAAGCCCCCGAGCCGGACGGTGGTGTCGCCCTCACCCCTGCTCCGGTCGACTGACGGCGCCCCTCCGGGCAATGCGCCTCGGGTGTCACGTTTCCTCCCCGGCCGGTGTCTCCATGTCGAGAGCACGCAACCGGAGGAGGAATCATGACCAGCAATACCCGGATCCCGAAGGCCGAGCTGACCGGCGTGTACGGCGCGGTGGTCAAGCGGATGTCCCGCAAGATGCTCGGCGAGGTGGCCGAACCGGTCGAGGTGACGTGGCACAACCGGAAGGTGTTGAACTTCAGCTTCACCGTCGGCCGGAAGGTGCGGAAGTGGGACAAGTGCGACGAGAACCTGAAGTCGTTCGCCCACATGGCGGTGGCCAGTCTGGTCGGCTGCAGCTTCTGCCTGGACTTCGGCTATTTCCAGGCCCACAACGAGGGACTCGATCTGACCAAGGCCCGCGAGGTGCCTCGCTGGCGCGAGTCGGACGTGTTCACGCCGTTGGAGCGGGACGTCATGGAGTACGCGGAGGCGATGACCCAGACCCCGCCGACGGTCACCGACGAACTGTCGGACCGGCTGCTCGAGGCGCTCGGCCCGGCCGCGTTGGTGGAGTTGGCCGCGTTCGTCGCGGTGGCGAACTTCATGACCCGCACCAACACCGCGTTCGGCATAGAATCGCAGGGCTTCGCGGCGTCGTGTGGGCTGAAGCCGCTCGCCGTACGCTCGACGACATGACCGGCGACCCGTTCGTCACCCACCGCAGCCTGCTCTTCACCGTCGCCTACGAGATGCTCGGCTCCGCCGCCGACGCCGAGGACGTGGTGCAGGAGACCTGGCTGCGGTGGGCGGACGTCGACCAGGCCGAGGTGCACAACCCCCGTGCCTACCTGGTTCGCACAGTCACCCGGCAGGCACTGAACCGGCTCCGAACCGAGTCCCGCCGCCGGGAGGAGTACGTCGGGGAGTGGCTGCCCGAGCCGCTGCTGACCAACCCGGACGTGGCCGACGACGTCGAGCTCGCCGAGAACGTGTCGATCGCGATGCTCACCGTGCTCGAGACCCTAGGTCCGGTCGAGCGGGCGGTGTTCGTGCTGCACGAGGTGTTCGAGACGCCGTACCAGGAGATCGCCGAGGTGGTGGGCAAGACACCGGCCGCGGTCCGGCAGATCGCGCACCGTGCACGTGAGCATGTCGGCGCGCGCCGGCCGCGGATGCGTGTCGACCGGGACCAGCAGCAGGTGGTCGTCGAGAAGTTCCTCGACGCCGTCTCCACCGGCGATGTCGGGGCATTGGTGGAGGTGCTCGCCCCGGACGTTGTGGCGATCGCCGACGGCGGCGGCCTCGCGGCGGCTGCGCGCAAGCCGATCGTCGGGGCCGAGCGGGTGGCGGCGTTCCTGTCCCGTGTTGCAACGCTCCCGGAGTTCGTGACGACCACGACGTGGCTCAACGGCATGCCGGGCATTCGGATCGATGTCGGTGGCGAGGCCACCGCCGTGAGCCTGGCAGTCGAGGACGGCCGCATCGTCCGCATCTACGCGATCCGCAACCCGCACAAGCTGGGATCGCTCGACAAGGTGGCGGATCTGCGGCGTTGACGACGCTGCCGTCGCGCCTACTCCCAGCCCAATCGACCGACCGCGGTGGTCAGCAGGCCCAACGACTGGTTGCACAGGTCGTCGGGGCTGCGGCCGTCGCCCACTTGCGCTTTGACGTCCATCGAGACCAATCGGTTGTCGGAGAAGTAGGTGTACATCAGGCAGCGCGCCTGATTGCCGAACATCAGAAACACTTCGCGGCCGCCGATGTCAGCGACGACGGCGGCCTCGCCGCCGTGGGACTCCGCATCGAACTGTGCCAACGAGACTGCAGTGGAGCCCTCCTCGACTCCCCAGTTGCAACCGGTCGGCCCCTCGCCGGTTTCATGGGCGACCACACCGGGTACCAGCGGTTCCCGCGTGGTCGCCGCGACCTCTTCGGACGTCAGCAATCCGCACGGGTCGAAGTCCAAGGTGACCGGCGTCGGGGATCCTGCATACGTCCTGGGTGCAATCCTGCGTGTGTTCAGCGTCGATGGCTTCACCTGGGGTGCATTTTCATCGAACGTCGGCTTGGCGGGCGCCTCTGATGTGACTGTGACCTGTGGCCCGGATTCTGGTGCTTCGTTTGAGGCGCTGCACGAAGCCACGGTGAGTGTCGCCAGGACGGCGCAGGCCGATATCGTGGCGGGCAGGATGCGCATGTTGCTCGTTTCGTAAGGCCGGCGTCGAATTCGGTTGGCGGGTGCGGTCATTCCCTTCGGAATCGAAATGGGCTTCCTACTTCTCTCATGCACGCAGCACGGTTCAGTTCGACGCCGATCCGGGGGCAGGTCGAGGCAAGGTCGTCATAGCGGCGATGTATGAAGTCCGTCGCGAGCGAGAATCGGACTCAGCAGCATCTGCGTGATCCCCCGCTGGTAACACCGGACGCCCGGTTGTGTTCGTAGAGGAAGCGAGTGGCTGTCCACGCGTCACATCCGATCGAGTCGGCTAGAACCCCCCCGAAGGGTAATTTCCGCGGCGTTCGCCTCGAATACTTCACCCATGCCACGTCCCCCTGTGATTGCGTCTTGAGACCGGTCGGTCCGAACCGGTGTGTCCCCTAGCTAGCGCGTACCGAGCTGATGATTGTGTCCAACGTCGAAGGGGCAAGTGCTCCGGAAACCCCTGGTGGGCTTCAGCAACCAAAACCATCACTTCTGCGGTCGCGTATGCCGGGGTTGCTAGGACATCCACTAGCGCCGACGGGTGGTGTGCAGCGATTGTTCGGGGGTATGTCCGTGATTTTCGCGGTGTACTTCACTGCGGGCCGCCCGGAAATCTCGACCGACACTGGGCCAGTGATGTCGACTGTCGGCTCGACACCCTGATCGTTGGTGAAGATCTCCTTGGCAAGACCCACCTGTTCCCGGTCCGCGGAATCGATGTCCGTCCCATTGCGGCCGGTGACCCCGCTCATCGCCATTCGTGACCCGTCGATGTCGGGGCAGTAGTCATACCCGAAACGCCCGATGGCGCCGAGGGTGACGATCGGGCCTTCGTGGTTCGACCATCCCGCGACGGCACCCCAGCGGTTGTCCCAGTCCGGCGGAATGTCGTATGTGAGCCCGAACTTGGTCGCGATGGGTTGCGGCTTCCCCCGTTCGACATCGATCTTGGGCGGCGGGAACTGCATCGACGGGAATCCCGGAGGGAGCGGCGGCGGCGGCGGTGTCGTCGGTTTCGATGCGGCCCTGGTCGGCTGTGCGAGCGCCGAACGTAGGTCGGTCGAGTCGGGTGCCTCCGGCCCCAACGCGGCCAGCCGGGGGATTAGAAGAATCACGCCGTACGAGACGGCGACCGTGACGGCGAGTCTGAGCAGTGAGCAGAGGAAACGCCGTCGTGCAGGTATTTCGGACACAGTCCCCCCCGAGCCGAGTCATCTATACCGTGACGTCCCCCCGCCCGGCGGGGCCAGCGTAGCCGGGCCTGGTCTGGGCCCCGATCCGCGAGGCCGGGCGGGAATGTTCGCTCCAGGCGTACAGCCCGCGGGAAACGATTCCGCGACCTGCGGCGTTGAGAACTTTATGCAGGTCGGCTCCGCGTGTTTGACGGGTGGAGAAGCGGCAGTCGGAAAGGCAGCCCACTAGAGTGTGAAGTGGGGTCGTGGAACCTTCGGTTCCGGAGGCCGTCAGCCTGTTGTACCGGAGCGAGACGCGGCGGGAAGGCGCGAGGCAACGTGACATGCGGGGCCTCGGACCTGTACCGCCGGAAAATGTGAGGGAGAGCGATGTTCGAGAGGTTCACCGATCGCGCGCGGCGCGTCGTCGTCCTGGCTCAAGAAGAAGCCAGGATGCTCAACCACAACTACATCGGCACGGAACACATCCTTCTCGGCCTTATTCACGAGGGCGAGGGTGTGGCGGCGAAGTCGCTGGAGTCCTTGGGCATCTCCCTCGAAGGCGTCCGCAGCCAGGTCGAGGAGATCATCGGCCAGGGCCAGCAGGCCCCGTCCGGCCACATCCCCTTCACCCCCCGTGCCAAGAAGGTCCTCGAGCTGAGCCTGCGTGAGGCACTGCAGCTCGGACACAACTACATCGGCACCGAGCACATCCTGCTCGGTCTGATCCGCGAGGGCGAGGGTGTCGCGGCCCAGGTGCTCGTCAAGCTGGGCGCCGACCTCAACCGCGTCCGCCAGCAGGTCATCCAGCTGCTGTCGGGCTACCAGGGCAAGGAGCCGGCCGAGGCCGGCAGCAGCCGCGGCGAGGCGGGCACTCCGTCGACGTCGCTGGTCCTCGACCAGTTCGGCCGCAACCTCACCCAGGCCGCCCTCGAAGGCAAGCTCGACCCGGTCATCGGCCGCTCGAAGGAGATCGAGCGCGTCATGCAGGTCCTGAGCCGCCGCACCAAGAACAACCCTGTCCTCATCGGCGAGCCCGGTGTCGGCAAGACCGCCGTCGTCGAGGGCCTCGCGCAGGCCATCGTCAACGGTGAGGTGCCGGAGACCCTCAAGGACAAGCAGCTGTACACGCTGGACCTGGGCTCCCTGGTCGCCGGCAGCCGCTACCGCGGTGACTTCGAGGAACGCCTGAAGAAGGTCCTCAAGGAGATCAACACCCGCGGCGACATCATCCTGTTCATCGACGAGCTGCACACGCTGGTGGGTGCGGGCGCGGCCGAGGGCGCGATCGACGCGGCCTCGATCCTCAAGCCGAAGCTGGCCCGCGGCGAGCTGCAGACCATCGGCGCCACCACCCTCGACGAGTACCGCAAGTACATCGAGAAGGACGCCGCCCTCGAACGCCGGTTCCAGCCGGTGCAGGTCGGTGAGCCCACGGTCGAGCACACCATCGAGATCCTCAAGGGTCTGCGCGACCGCTACGAGGCGCACCACCGCGTGTCGATCACCGACAGCGCGCTGGTCGCGGCGGCCACCCTGGCCGACCGCTACATCAACGACCGCTTCCTGCCGGACAAGGCCATCGACCTCATCGACGAGGCCGGCGCCCGGATGCGCATCCGCCGGATGACCGCACCGCCGGACCTGCGCGAGTTCGACGACAAGATCGCCGACGCGCGCCGCGAGAAGGAGTCCGCGATCGACGCGCAGGACTTCGAGAAGGCCGCGAACCTGCGCGACAAGGAGAAGCAGCTGGTCGCGCAGCGCGCCGAGCGGGAGAAGCAGTGGCGCTCCGGTGACCTGGACGTCATCGCCGAGGTCGACGACGAGCAGATCGCCGAGGTGCTGGGCAACTGGACCGGCATCCCGGTCTTCAAGCTCACCGAGGAGGAGACCACGCGTCTGCTCCGCATGGAGGAGGAGCTGCACAAGCGGATCATCGGCCAGGAGGACGCCGTCAAGGCCGTCTCGAAGGCGATCCGCCGCACCCGCGCCGGCCTGAAGGACCCGAAGCGCCCGTCCGGCTCGTTCATCTTCGCCGGCCCGTCCGGTGTCGGTAAGACCGAGCTGTCCAAGGCGCTCGCGAACTTCCTGTTCGGCGACGACGACGCGCTCATCCAGATCGACATGGGCGAGTTCCACGACCGGTTCACCGCGTCGCGCCTGTTCGGTGCCCCTCCCGGCTACGTCGGCTACGAAGAGGGCGGCCAGCTCACCGAGAAGGTGCGCCGCAAGCCGTTCTCGGTGGTGCTGTTCGACGAGATCGAGAAGGCGCACCAGGAGATCTACAACACCCTCCTGCAGGTCCTCGAGGACGGCCGTCTCACCGACGGTCAGGGTCGCACGGTCGACTTCAAGAACACCGTGCTGATCTTCACCTCGAACCTGGGTACCTCCGACATCTCGAAGGCCGTGGGACTGGGCTTCTCGGCCGGAACGGGCAGCGAGTCGAACTACGAGCGCATGAAGCTCAAGGTCCACGACGAGCTCAAGAAGCACTTCCGTCCCGAGTTCCTCAACCGCATCGACGACATCATCGTCTTCCACCAGCTGACTCAGACCGAGATCATCCAGATGGTGGACCTGATGATCGGCCGCGTCGAGGCGCAGCTGAAGAACAAGGACATGGACATCGAGCTGACCGAGCAGGCGAAGTCGCTGCTCGCGAAGCGCGGCTTCGATCCGGTCCTGGGTGCGCGGCCGCTGCGCCGCACCATCCAGCGCGAGATCGAGGACCAGCTCTCGGAGAAGATCCTCTTCAACGAGCTGGGCCCGGGCCAGATCGTCCTGGTCGACGTCGAGGGCTGGGACGGCGAGGGCGCCGGCGAGAACGCGAAGTTCACGTTCCGCGGGGCACCGAAGCCGGTCACGGTTCCGGATTCGCCCGCCGAGGCGCTCGCGAGCACCGCCGGTGAAGGATCGGGCCCGACCGAGCCCGGATCTTCCGAGTAGTCGATACCGAAACGCCGACGCCCCGCACGCAATTGCGTGCGGGGCGTCGGCGTGTGTCAGGCGGAGATCGCCGGCCGGCCGATGCCGGCCCGGCCGGACCAGTTGGCAAGGCGTTCCGTGGGTCCCGCTCCCTCGGCCGGCTCGACCACCGCGCCGAACGGCACGTGCCCGCCGCGGGGGCTCGCGGGGATCGCGCGGCGGGCCACCTCGAGTGCCGATTCGGCGAGTGCGGAATCGGCCTCGGTGGGCTGTCCGGTCGCGGCGGCCAGATCCCAGCCGTGCACCAGCGTCTCGTTCAGATATCCCCAGATCGCGGCGCGCCCGGGTACGCGGCCCCACGGTGCGGTGACGATGAGGTCGAGCAGCGCGTCGTCGCCCCATACGATCCACATCTTCTCGCAGGCGATCCGGTATGCGCCGGACGGATCGCCGTCGACGGCGCCGTCCGCGACCAGCGGCACTGTGGCGGGGTCGCCGCCCTCCCCGATGACGCGCGCCCGGTCGACGGTGGCGACCAGGTGGCCCATCAGCATCGCGACGTCGAACTCGTCGCACGGCGTCGGATCCGTCAGCTGGTCCGGCCGCACCTCGGCCATCAAGGCCGTCACCCAGACCAGGGCTTCGCGATACAGAGGGCGGGGATCGGTGATGTCGGTCATCAGTGGGCCTTTCGATCGAGTGCACGTGTGCGGACCGTGCTCACTCTCGTCCCTAATCACGACATCTCCTGTCATGTATTCCTGGGAGGATGGGGAAATGCGCGCCGACCGTCTGCTGTCACTGGTCCTGCTGTTGCGGAACAGGGGACGGATGTCCGCACCGGCCCTCGCACGGGAGCTCGAGGTGTCCACACGCACCGTGTTGCGGGACGTCGAGGCACTGTCGGCGGCCGGGATCCCTGTCTACGCGGAACGCGGCCGGGACGGCGGGTTCGCCCTGCTGCCGGGGTTCACCACCGATCTCACCGGTCTGACGGTGGAGGAGGCGAAGGCGCTGCTCGCGGCCGGCGCCGCCGCCACCCCGGCGGCGCTGGGGATGGCGCCCGCATTCGCGTCCGCGATGCGGAAGGTGCTGGCCGCCATGCCCGACGCACATCGCACGGCTGCCGCCCGCGTTGCGGAACGGGTGCTCGTGCGGCAGGGCGGTTGGTTCACCGATCCGACGCACGAGGAGCATCTCGGCCTGATCCAGCAGGTGGTGTTCGCTGGACGCCGGATTCGGCTCCGATACGCCGCCCGCGACGGCGAATCACGCTGGCGCACTGTCGATCCGATCGGGTTGGTCAACGCCGGCGGTCGGTGGTATCTGGTGGCGACCCATCGCGGTTCGGAGCGCACGTACCGGCTCTCCCGCGTCCAGGAGGTCCGAGAGCTCGACGAGCCGGCGCGGCGTGACCCCGTCGTCGACCTGGCCGGGATCTGGGACCGGCGGCGGTCCGAGTTCCGCGCGCTGCACGAGTCCGTCGCGGCCACCGTTCGGGTGCGGGCCGAGCGGCGCGAGGACCTCCTCGGCGCGGTGCTCTCCACTGCCTCGGAGACTCGGGCGGACGGTTGGATCACTGTCGAGGTCGAGTTCGGCGACGCAGCACACGCCGGGAGCGTCTTGTGGATGCTCGGCGACGATGCCGAACTTCTCGGGCCCGAGAAGCTACGTGAAGGGATCCGGCTCCGGGCGTCCGGGATGGCAGAGCGGCACCGGGCCGGCCGCCGGGTGCCCGGGTCGGGTTGACCCGCTCATGCGCGGGGGCCGGCCGACCCCGTCATCACCACGATGTGGGCGGCGCGGCGCGTCCGGTCCGGCCCGAACAGTGCCGCCTCTTGTCGGGCCCAGCGGTCCCAATGCGGCCGGAACATGTCGCCGTCGCGCTGCAGGGCGCGTCGCATCCGCTCGTCGGGTGCGGCGTCGACGAACACTCGGACCGCGAAGTACCCGCGTGCGGTGCCGCAGGTCGATCCGGCGCCCTCGACGATCAGGTAGCGGTGGCGGCGGACCGCGCGCCACTCCGCGTATGCGGCGCGATGCCAGTCGTAGCGCCGATAGCGCGGGATCCGGCCGTGCCGGGCGGGGGAGAGGACACACCGGACGAGGAGCGGCACCGACGCGGCAAGGCCGTCCCAGCCGGGGTACAGGTCGTCCATCCGGACGATCGGCGCGTCGTCCAGTGCCGCCGCGACCCGATCGGCCAGGGTCGATTTTCCGCCGCCCGCGGGACCGTCGATGCCGACCAGAATCGGCCCTCGTCCGCGACGCCGGCGGCGGTGGGCGGTGCGCGCGGCGGTCGCGGTCCGGGCTGCCGCCTCGGCCGGCGCCGGGCTGCTCTGATCGTTGTCGGTGGTCACGACCAGCACGCTATGCCGATGGTCGCCGGGGTCGGTAGTCGCCGCGGCGGTCAGCGGCCCGGCCCCGGCATCTTCTCCGTCCGGGGCGCGGGTGGTTTCATCAGCAGCGCGGCGGCCAGGAAGCACAGTGCCCCGACGAGTGTCCCGGCGTTCGCGGCCGCCGCGTCCTCGGGTCGGTGGGTTCCCGGCACGAACACGGCACCGGCCGCCGAGACACCGAACGCGACCGATCCGATCATGTTCAGCCAGGTGCTGCCCCAGTTCCGGGCGTGCGGATCCCACAGGCCGTTGATCTCGGTGGTGGCGACCACCGCGAGCGCGCTGGACGCGAGGAAGCAGACGGAGCCGAACAGGTCCGGCTTCCAGACGAACTCGTGGTGCTCGTGGAGCGACAGGCTGCGTACCAGCGCGACACCGGTGCTGATGTTGAACAGGAGGGTGCCGACGAACTGGACGAGCGCGGACCACCAGTCGTACCGGTCGGCGCGGGACGTCGTCGCGTCGGGCACGGCCCGCCCGCTCAGGCGCAGTTGGACGAAGGCCGCGGCCGTGAAGAAAAGCGAGCCGACGAAGAAGGTGAGGTTGTCGGCCTCGCTGCCGACCGCGGTCGCGTAACCCGGGGCGGCGCCGAGCGCGAAGAGCGCCGATCCCAGCGCGAAGCCGAGCGATTCTCTCCGGAGTCGAGCCTTCCCGAGCTGCCCCATGGGTTCCCACGATAGGGGTAGCTTGCGGGAGAGACCGATCGACGAGAGAGGATCTGCAATGCCCACACGCACAGCGCGCACAGCTTGGAACGGAACTCTCGAAAAGGGTTCGGGCCAGGTCGAACTCACCAGTTCGGGAAGGGGGACGTTCGAGGTGTCCTTCCCGAAGCGGGCCGCCGAGGACGCCGGCGGGTTCACCAGCCCCGAGGAACTGATCGCGGCGGCGCACTCGTCCTGCTACGCGATGCAACTGTCGGCGCTGATCGGTGAGGCGGGCGGGGTCCCGCAGAGCCTCGACGTCCGCGCCGACGTCTCGCTCGGGCCGGACACGGTGGGCTTCAAGCTCACCGGCATCACGCTCACCGTGCGGGGCGAGGTCGACGGCATGGACGCGGCGGGGTTCGCGCGTGTCGCCCAGGCCGCCAAGGAGTCCTGCCCGGTGAGCAAGGCCCTCACCGGCGTCGACATCACCCTCGACGCCGCGCTCGAGTAGCCACTCCCGGGAGGTAGCCACACCGCTTCGGGTGCCCGGTCGGGTCGGCGTTTCGGCGCGCGTGACGAACCTCGATGGTGTGGACTGGCCGCATGACATCCACAGCGGTCGGGACCCGTCCGGTCCGGGCCGGGTTCGTCCTCGCGGCCCTGGTCCTCGTCGCCGCCGTCGCGAATCTGAATCTGGCGGTGGCCAATGTCGCGCTGCCCGACATCGGTCGGGCCTTCGACGCAAGCCAGACGCAGCTGAACCTGATCGCGGTCGGCTACTCGGTGGGCCTCGCAAGCTCGGTGCTGTATCTCGGCGCACTCGGTGATCGGTTCGGGCGCAAGATGATGCTGGTGCTCGGCATGGTGTTGTCCCTGCCGGCGTGCATCATCGCCGCCGTCGCGCCGAGCATCGAGGTGCTGATCCTCGCACGCCTGCTCGGCGGCGTGGCGGCCGGGATGGCGTTCCCGACCACCCTCGCGTTGATCACCGCGCTCTGGTCGGGGCCGGCCCGGACCAAGGCGATCGCCCTGTGGTCCGCGATCGGCGGCGGCATCTCCTCGCTCGGTCCGCTCGTGTCCGGGGCCCTGTTGCAGTCGTTCGAGTGGGGCTCGGTGTTCCTGGTGACCGTGCCGCTGGCGCTGGTCGCTCTGGGGTTCGCCGTGTACTTCGTGCCGGGACACGTGAACGAGTCGACGGATCCGGTGGATCATCTCGGTGGAATCGTGTCGGTGGTCCTGGTGGCGGCGCTGGTGCTGGGCATCAACTTCGCGCCTGTCGCCGGGATGCGCGCGACCGCGCTGTCGATGCTGCTGATCGCGGCAGCCGCGGGGGTGGCATTCGCCATCCGGCAGTTGCGGGCGAAGTACCCCCTGTACGACCTGCGGGTGGCGCGCCGGCGAATCTTCTGGGTGGCGGCGGTCGCCGGCATCGTGGTGTTCGGGACGCTGATGGGGACGATGTACATCGGTCAGCAGTTCATGCAGAACGTGCTCGGGTACTCCACGCTGGCCGCGGGCTCTGCCGGTCTGCCCGCGGCGGCCGTCATGGTCGTGGTGGCGCCGCAGTCGGCCAAGCTGGTCGAGTCGCACGGGGCGCGGTTCACGCTGTTGCTCGGATACGCGGCGATCGTCCTGGGTCTGCTGGTGGCGTTGCTGCTGTGGAAGGAGGACGCGCAGTACTGGAAGATCGCGCTCGGCTACATGTTCCTCGGCGCGGGCGTCGGACTGGCCGGCACTCCCGCGTCGCACTCGCTGACCGGGTCGGTGCCGGTGTGGCGGGCGGGAATGGCGTCGGGTACCGCGGACCTGCAGCGCGATCTCGGCGGCGCCATCGTGCAGTCGATACTCGGCGCGCTGCTCACCGCCGGGTACTCGGCCTCCTTCGCTGCCGCGATCGCGGCCGATCCGCAGGCGAGCGGTGTCGGCGACCAGACCCAGGCCGCGTTGGAGAAGTCGTTCGCCGGTGCCGAGAACGTCGCGGAGCGGTACCCGCAGTACGCGAGCGTGATCGAGAATGCCGCCCGTGCGGCGTTCCTCGACGGCGACACCCGCGCGTACGGCGCGGCGATCGCGATCGTCCTGGTCGGGGCGGCGCTCGTCTTCTTCGCCTACCCGCACCGCGACGGGGAACGGGAACTGCTCGCGCGGTACCGGGACACCGACGAGGCGGCCGCGCGCGCCGCGCAACGGTCCTGAGCACCCGGCTGGCACGACGGCGACGGTCCGCGCAGAGGCCGGCGGCCTGGACGCAGCGGGGATCGCCCGTGTCGCCCAGGCCGCCGAGGAGTCCTGCCCGGTGAGCAAGGCCCCTCACCGGCGTCGACATCACAATCGACGCCGCGCTCGAGTCGCCCGTGCAACGAGCACTCGAACGTGCTGGGGGCGAGGACCTTCCGGTCTCAGTTGCCTTCCAGTCTCGCCCGCACCTGTTCCATCTTCGCCCGCAGTTCGTCCTGGGTGACGATGCCGCGATCGAGGAACGTGTGCGCGGCGGTGATCGCGGACCGCGAATGGACGGGGAACTCGCGGTAGATGGTTTCGCCCAGTTCGTCCTCCGTGTGCCGGCGCTCGAGGTTGTCCCAGGAGCCGCGCCACGACAGGCACTCGCACGTCGCCTGCATCGCCGACTCCCACGGGTCCGGCCTGCGATCGGTGTCGGGGAGGGCTCCCGCACGCTCGGAGTCCTGGGGGAGCGTGTGGAGGATGACGTCGTAGCCCTGTGCCGTGGTCACTTGCCACCTCCTGCCGACGGTGCCTCGGACGCATCCCAGTCGGCGGAGGGCAGTGCCACGCCGATCATGGTGTCGCGGGTGACGATCTTCTCGAGCTGCTCCTCGGTCCAACCCTCGGTGCCTTCGGGGCGCATCGGCATCACCATGAACCGCGACTTCTGATTCGAATCATGCACTCGTACTTCGACATCGGACGGGAAGTGGAGGCCGAACTCGGCGAGGACCTCGCGTGGACGACGGACCATCCGCCGCCGGTAGTTCGGGGTCCGATACCAGTCGGGCGACATGCCGAGCACGGGCCGTGGGTAGCACGAGCACAGCGTGCACACGATCACGTTGTGGACCTCGGGGGTGTTCTCGAGGACGTAGAAGAAGGTGTAGTCGCTGGGGGTGCCGGTGCCCGTCGGGTCGGTCCAGTCGATGCCCACCTCCTTGCTGGCCTCGGTGCCGTTCTCGAGCAGACGCTTCTTGAACTCGGGGTCGGTCCAGGCTTTGGCGACCATCTTCGACCCGCCGGGCGGCCCGATCGATTCGGCCCACTCGGAGAAACGGCGATGGTCCTCGGCCGAGAACAGGCCCTTCTCGATCGCGAGTTCCCGCAGCGCGAGTTCGAGTACCTCGAACTCGCTGATCTCCTCGGAAGCCTGGATGGGGGCGTGTGGATCGCTCACCTTCTCCTCCTCACTCGTTCGTCCCGGCGGGCCGGAGCCAGCCCTCGGCGCACTCGGTCTCGAGCGTGTCGATGTCGTATCCCGTGTAGCGCGGCCACAGATCGGTCTGCTTGAAACGGACGACGTAGAACGGCTCCTTGCGCCCGGTCTCCAGCTTGTCGAACGCCTCGTCCTCGGGGATCACCCACTCGGGGCGGTGCTCGACGACGATGCCCTCCTGATTGCGTACGAAAGCCTGTGTGCGGGTGTGGAAAATGCTCGTCTGGTCCTTGACGACCACTCGGTCGCCGACCTTGAACCTGGGCATTACTTCCTCGCCTCCTCGAGACGGGCGCGCACCTCGTCGATCTTGTCGCAGAGTTCGTCGAGGGGAATGAGGCCCTTGTCGACCATCACCTTGGCGGCCACGGTGATCCAGCGGGCATAGTAGGGGTAGCCGAAGTACTGCGTCTCGCCCATGTCTACTTCGGCGCGACGACGCATCTCCGAATTCCAGGCCCCTCGCCAGCCGAGGCATTCGCAGGTGACGTACGTGTTCATCTCCCAGGCCTCCTCCTCCTTCTCGAGGTAGGGGACCGCGAGCGCCGGTTGTCCTCCGACGTCGTGCAGGACATGTCGCAGAATGTCGTACTGCGCGTTGGTGATCGTGTACGGCGAATCCTGGACGTCGTGTTCGGCGGGGGTGATCTTCGCCAGACCGTCGGTGAGGGTCTGGAATCGAGCCTGATTTGCGGTGGTCATGGAGGTCTCCCTTCCATGGGGTTCGGTGATTCCTGGTGTTTCCGAATCCTCGCCAGTGCCCCTCCTATGATCGCGCGGTTCCGCTTCTCGTCGCCTGATCCGGTGCGGTGAGAGGGGTTGTCGGCCCGGATGTTCCGCCGCGCTGGGCCCGTTCGGTGAGGAAGGCGAAGGCGAGGCCGAGGCCGAGCCACAGGGTCGCCTGCGTGGCCATCGACGAGACCCGGAACTGCCACAGCAGCGTGGCCGGGAAGTTTTCCCCCACCTCGTTCACGGTGGGCAGCAGCAGGTAGCCGACGGTGACGACGACGAGGAACGTGACCACCGAGGATGCCACGCGTAGCGTCCAATAGGGCTGTGAGGCAAGTATCTTCGACACGTAGGCACCGGCGGCCACGGCGGCGAGTCCGAGAACCAGTGCGGCCAGCCACAACCAGGTGCGCTGGTTGATCGTGTCCGGATCTCCCACCGCGGGCGGATTGGCCGGGTACTTGAAGAACGGTACGGCCTCGACGGCCAGCCATCCCGCGCCGGCCAGTCCCAGTGCCAGTAGCGGACCCGACATCCCGGTGTGCTGTCGGGCGTAGTGGGCCACCACGCCGAAGATCGCACCGAGGGCGACGCCGGCCAGTGCCGTCGCCAGGATCAGGCCGACCCGTTGCCCGTCCCGCGAGACGAGGGGTTCGCCACTGTCGGAGTGGGAGTGGCCGGTGGTCGCGTTCGGGTCGGCGTGTTCGTGTGCGGCGGTCGCGTCGCTCGCAGGGGCCGATTCCTCGATCGCGATGGCCGCCGCGACGTGCGGTTCCCCGAGAGCGAAAGCGACTGCACCGGTCAGGAGTCCGGCGATCAGTCCGGCGAGGA
Organism: Prescottella soli; assembly: GCF_040024445.1. NCBI lineage: Bacteria > Bacillati > Actinomycetota > Actinomycetes > Mycobacteriales > Nocardiaceae > Rhodococcus > Rhodococcus (subgen. Prescottella) soli. The sequence continues at coordinate 2,311,796 of NZ_CP157276.1, read as the reverse complement.
TTCCCCGCAGCAGCAGCGTCTTCAGCGAACCGGTCAGTGGCACGGGAGCCCCAGCAGGTGTCGCCCGTCGTGCATCAGTTCGTGCATGTACATCCCGGTGCGGGAGACGGCGCCCTGGTCGAAGCCGACGAGGTAGAGCGTCAGCAGGGCGAGGAGAACCACTCCGACCGCGACCAGGGCGATTCCGAGTGATTCGATTGCACGATTAGGGCTGTGGACGAGGGTCATCGATTCCTCCTGGAGTTCGTCCCGACACGGCCGCTCCGGAGGGCGCCGACGAGCGGCGGAGGTAGGTCGCGGCCGGACTCGGATATGACCGGTCATCGGGGCGGCGAACAGCCGTGGTCTGCGGTCCGACCGGTGCGGGGTGGCCGACCCCGCCTCCACCGGAACGCACATCAGACGCTACGCGGTGGGTCTCCTCGAAACCTGCGGTTGTGCACTTCACACAACTGCGAAGGCGCGTGTGGGGTCCGGCAACCCCTCGATGCCGAACCCCACACGTGCAACTGCTCCGGACCCGCCCCTACTGCAGCAGGATCGACTCGCCACCGGAGAACACGGAGTCGTGAACCTCGAGGACCGCGGGAACGGTGCCCGGCGGAACGTCGAAGACGATGGTGGCCTCGACGGAGTTGCCCGGATTGACCTGTTCGAACGCAACGCCTTGGTCGAGTGTGATCGTGGCCATGCTGTCGACCGAGTACTGGCGGTCCTGTGCGTCCACGAGCTTCTGCGCGGACGTCGTGAAGCTCTGCGCGCGGTCCCCGATATTGCGCACGGTCATGCGGACGAGGACGAACTGGCCCTGAGCCTTCTCTGTGAGGTACTCGTTGACGCCGACGCTCGGAACCCCGGCCTCGACGCCGTTCACGACGAACTCGAACTTGCCGTCACGGACGGGGGTGCCGATCCGCGCGTCCGTGGGGGACTCCGCGGTGCCGGTGGTGGCGCCGGCCGCCCGGGCGGCGTCCGACGGCTTGTCGCCCGACCCGCCGCTGACAGCGGTGATCGCGACGATCGCGACGATCACGGCGCCGAGCCCGGTGAGGATCTTGTGGCGGGCGAACCAGTTCTTCTGGGCCGGCGGCTGAGGCTGAGGCTGGGGCTGAGGGGGCGCGGGCTGCTGGGGAGTGCTCACGGACAGTTCCTTTCGACGTCGACGACACGGCCCGTGGTGGGGCCGAGTCGGGCTCTGCGATAAGCACACCGCGCGTGAGGGCTCGTCGTCTTCCTCCGGAAGTCGGACACCGCTCCTCATTTCGGACGGTCTTCGCCGGTCCGATCATGCGGTCGGGCACCGCCGCCCGACGTTCGGGGGATGTCGGGCTGTCGGCGCCGCTGCGTACGGTTCTGTCCGTGAAATCCGAGACTGCCGGCAGGATCCGGCGCCGCCTGTGGACGGTCGGCGCCGTCACGCTCAGCGTCTTCTGCTCGCTGATGACGGTGGGCCTCGCGTCCAGCTCCGCGAACACGCCGGCCTGGAACCACGGGCTCGGGCTCGTCCTCGCCCTGGTCGCGGCGGCAGCGCTGACCCGCCGGCACCAGCACCCGTGGCAGGTCCTCGCCATATGTCTCGCTGCCCCGCTCGTGTTCGAGACGGACGCGACGGCGGCGCTCATCGCGCTGTTCGCGGTCGCCCGCGTTGCGCGGGGATTCCAGTTGGCGGGCGCCGCTCTGGCCGTGTTCGTGGCGTGCGGGGTCTCGCTCACTTACGACGCGTACAGATTGCGGGAGTATTCGGTCCTCACGATCGGCGCCGAGAAGCCCGAGGACGGCGTGATGGAACAGTACGTCGTGGCGCTGTGGATTCCGTGGCTCGTCGCGGCGATCCTGGTGGGGCTGGTCCTGGTGCTGGCGCTGTGGGCGCGCACCCGGGGCCAGCTCGCCCTGGCCGAGCAGAGCCGTGATGCGGCCACCGAACAGACGGACGCGATCCGTGACGAGATGATCCGGACGGAGGAGCGCACCCGGATCGCCCGCGACATGCACGACACGCTGGCCGCCAGTCTCAGCCGGATCTCGTTGTTCGCGGGCGCATTGCAGGTCAACGCCGCTGAGTCGCCGGAGAAGGTCGCGAACTCCGCGGCACAGATCCGGGCGACGGCGCACGAGGCGCTCGACGACCTCAAGGGCATCGTCGGGGTCCTGCGAGGCACGGCCGGGCCGCGGGAACGGGTCGGACACCAGGGGATCGACGCGGTGCCCGGGCTCGTGCAGGCGGCCCGGGCGGCCGGAATGCACTGCACACTCAGCACCGATCTCGCTCCGGGAGACGTCGGCATGTTGGCGGGGCACGTCTGTTTCCGGGTGGTGCAGGAGGCGCTCACCAATGCGCAGAAGTACGCCAGTGACCAGGTGGTGGCCATCTCGGTGACGGGTGCGCCGGAGACCGGCATCGACATCACGGTTCGGAATCTGCTGAGCACCAAGCCCGCTCAGGTCGACGTCGGATCCCGGACCGGGCTGCGCGGGCTCGCCGAGCAGGCTCGGGACATCGGCGGGAAGCTCGAAGCCGGACGCATCGATTCGGAGTTCGTCGTGAACTGCTGGGTTCCCTGGTCCGGCTGATCTGCCGGATTTGTCGGTGGCGGAGCATATTCTGGCCGCACTATGACAGATGCCGGACCGATTACCGTCCTGATCGTCGACGACGACCCGTTCGTGCGGCGAGGCGTCGCCGACATCTTCAAGCCCGTCCCGGACATCGCGGTCGTCGGGGACGCGAGTGACGGCGACGAGGTCCTGGGCGCCGTCCGGACGTTCCGCCCGCACGTCGTGCTGATGGATCTCAAGATGAAGCGGGTCGGCGGGCTCGAGGCCACACGGATGCTGATGGGGCTGTCGAATCCTCCCAAGGTCGTGGCGATGACGTCGATGGACGTCGACGACCTCGTCGTCAAGTCCGTCGCGGCCGGAGCCCACAGCTTCCTCAGCAAGGACGAGCCCCCGCACACGTTCCATCAGTCGGTCCGCGTGGTTGCGGCCGGAAACACGTTGTTCAGCCCGGAGTCGTTGCGCCGCATCGTCGCTGCGGGCGGTGCGATCCGGGAGAACGGCCCGGACCTGAGCCGGCTCACCGACCGCGAGCGAGACGTGCTCGCCGTGCTCGCCGAGGGGGAGTCGAACGCCGACATCGGTAAGCGGTTGTACATGAGCGAGACGACGGTCAAGTCGCACGTGTCGGCGATCCTCGGCAAGCTCGGCGCGCGCAATCGCGTCGAGGCCGCCCTGGGTGCGTTCCGGGCCGGTCTCGTCGTCTGATCGGCCCTGTCGGTCGACCGGGCTGTGCCATACTCCCCGCCAGTGGCGAGGGGGGAGATCCGGTCGTGCGTGGGGGCGGTGGTGCACTCGAACCCGGGGGCGACAACGCGCTGGCGATGGCCTTCGGTGTCCTGGGTGACGAATGGAACCTGTGGATCCTGGGCAAGGCGCTGCAGGGAACTCGGCGGTACCGGGATTGGGTGGGCACCGGCGAGATCTCGAATTCGGTGCTGACGGGCCGGCTCGCCCGCCTCGTCGAGGTCGGTCTGCTCGAGAAGGTGGCCTTTCCGCGAGAGTCGATGCGGGCGGAGTACCTGCTGACGGACTGCGGGCGGGCGGTGTGGTCCGTCCTGGCGACGATGTGGTCGTGGGAGCGCCGCTGGGCCCCGGACGGCCGGGCCGGGCTGCTGCGGATGCGGCACGTCGCCTGCGGAGCGGAGTTCACCCCGATCATGGCGTGTGCGCGGTGTCGTGAACCGGCCGGGTTCGAGGACGTGGCCACTCGGGTCGGCCCGAGTGGTGGTTCCCGGCGCAGCATCCCTGCGGCGTCGAGTCGTCGGCGTTCCGGTGGCACACGCAGGCCGTCCCACCTGCCGCACACGATGGAGTTGCTCGGCAACAGGTGGTCGGTCTCGTTGCTGGGGGCGGCGTCGTTCGGCGCGACGCGGTTCGGGGAATTCTGTGAATGGACAGGGGCCTCGTCGGCGATCGTGGCGGATCGACTCCGCAGTTTCACCGAACTCGGCGTGATGAGCGAGTCACCGGTGCCGGAGCGCGCGGACCGCGTCACGTACCACCTCACCGGCAAGGGGCGGGACTTCTTCCCGGTCGTGATGCACATGATCGAGTGGGGCCAGTGGTGGTTCCGGGCGCCGGAGGGCGGGGCCGTGCTGGCCGACCACGGGCCGTGCGCGGGATCCTTCACGCCGCGCTTGGTGTGCGGCGAGTGCGCCGGGGTACTGCAGGCCAGGGAGATTTCCGTCGAATCTCCCGGGCTCTCTTCGGAGGCCGACGACGACTGGTTGTCGGGACCAGGTCGCGCGCGGGTAACAGTTCATGGTAAATCTAGTGATCTAGATCACACCGCTAACTGAAGTGACGACGGTCGGGGCGTCGGATCGACCCAAGGGAGGGCACATGGGGAGCCTGAAGCTTCACCCTCAGATCCGCATCGACGAGTACACGGGCTCGGGGGAGTGGACTCGGGAAACCGTTCAACAACTGTTCGCCGATCGGGTCCGGGAGCGGGGATCGCAGCTCGCCGTGGTGGATCCCGCCAACAAGGCCGAATACGTCGACGGGTTGCCGCGCAGGGGCACCTGGGTCGAACTCGCCGCCGAGGTCGATCGGCTCGCGGCGGTGCTCCTCGATGCCGGGGTGCGGGCGGGTGACGTCGTCGGCGTCCAGTTGCCGAACACCGTCGAGCAGGTCGTCGTCTTCCTCGCGTCGTGGCGGATCGGTGCGATCGTCTCGCCCCTGCCGGTGCATTCGGTGGAGTCCGAGATCGTGGACGTGTGCAACGAGGCGTGCGTGAGCGCCTTCGTGACCGCGGGCCGTGTCGGATCGAATTCTGTTGCAGCAAGGGTGATGTCGGTGCGGACGCAGATCCCCACGCTCCGAACGGTGCTCAGCTACGGCGTCAGCGTGCCCGACGGCGTCGTGCGCATCGGTCACGCGGTACCCAGCTCGGCCGACCGCGAGCGGGTGGCCGCCCATGCCGCGGCTCACGTCGCCGATCCCAACGACTGCATCGCGATCTGCTGGACGGCGGGCACGGGGGGCGCTCCGAAGGGGGTGCCACATGCCCACTACGAATCGCTCAGCCTGGCAAGGGGAGTCGTCGATGCGGCATGGCTGACTGCCGCGGACGTCATGCTCAATCCCTTCCCGATGATGACCGCCGCCGGAATCACCGGGACCCTGCTTCCCTGGCTGTCGGTCGGATGCGTGTTGGTGCAGCATCAACCTTTCGACCTCGGCGTGTTCCTGAATCAGATCGCCGAGGAAAAGGTCACCTACACGGCCGGGCGGCCGGCCGTGCTCGCCGCGATCGACCGGCGCGACGCACCCGCGGTCGACCTGTCGACGGTGACCCGCATCGGGGTGGGGTCGGCGCCGTTGGCGCCCGAAACCGTGCAGGCGTGGAAGGACCGCTACGGCGTCGAACTGGTCGGCTACTTCGGCACCATCGAGGGCGTGAGCCTGCGGGCGGAACCGGTGTCCACGGCGGAGCCGGGACAGCGGACGCTGCTGTACCCGCGGATCGGACACTCGGACGCCCTGCAGATCAAGCTCGTTCACCCCGCGACCGGCGCGGAGATCGTGGACCGGGGTGTCGTGGGCGAGCTGCGGGTCAAGGGGCCGACGGTGTTCGCCGGCTACCTCAATCCGTCCCGTGATCGAGACCCGTTCGATGCGGACGGCTACCTCGCGACCGGGGAGCTGTTCGTGATCGACGGACCGTGGGACCGCTACCTGCGGTACGTCGACCGGGCGGCGGATCTGATCGTGCACGACGGTGTGCCCATCGGATCGCTGGAACTCGAGATGTTGATCGCCGAGCATCCGTCCGTCGTGGAGGCGGCGGTGGTCGGCTGTCCGGACAACCGGTCCGGTGAGCGTGTCGTGGCCGTCGTGTCGTGTCGCCCCGGTGCGGTGCTGAGCCTCGAGGAGCTCGCGGAGTTTCTCGCGGCCCGGGGCGTCGCCCCGGTCGAGATGCCGCAGCGCCTCGTGATCTCCCGGGGGCTGCCCCGTAACCACGCCTGCAACGTCGTCAAGCGGCTGCTGCGTGAGGAGCTCAGCCGCGGTTGACGGCGGCCCGGAACGAGCGCTGGGTCGGCGTGTGTTCGAATGCCTTGTGACCATCGAGAGCAACGCAAGCGCCCAGTCCCGAACCGCCCTGCCCGCCGTCCTGATCGAGGTGTGGTCGGACATCGCCTGCCCATGGTGCTACGTCGGCAAGCGTCGGTTCGCGTCGGCGCTGGCAGAATTCCCTCAGCGCGAACGGGTTTCGGTGGTCTGGCGTTCGTACCAGCTGGCTCCCGAGACCCCGGTCGGGGCGCGACGGAGCCAGCTCGAGCTCGTCGGCGAGCGTCGGGGCGTCCCGGTCGAGCAGGCGCGGGAGCTCTACCAGCACGTCGCCCGCGTTGCCGCGGAGGACGGTGTGACCATGGACGTCGACGCCATCATCGCGGCCAACACGTTCGACGCCCACCGCTTGCTGCACCTGGCGGGAGAGCGTCGGGACGAGCTGCTCGAGGGGTTGTTCCGGGGATACTTCACCGACGGCAAGGCGCTCGACGACCGTGCCGTCCTGGTCGAGATCGCGACGAGCGCCGGTCTGGACCCTGCCGAGACGGCCGCGGCACTGGACAGCGATGCCGGCTCCGACCTGGTGCGCGCGGACATCGAGACTGCCCGGCAGCTCCAGGTGTCGGGTGTGCCGTTCTTCGTCGCGAACCGGCGCCTCGCGGTGTCCGGTGCGCAGCCGCAGGACGTGTTCACGGAGTTGCTGCGTCAGGCGGTCGAGCACGCCGACAGCGAATACGCAGAAAGCGGTGCAGCCCTCGGCCAGGAGGCCGAGGGCTGCACCGACGATTCGTGCGCGATCTGAGCTAACGGATCGCGCGACGCTGGGCGCGTTCGGTCAGGAACGCGAACGCCAGCCCGAGCGCGAGCCACAGGCTCGCCTGGGTGGCGAGTGACGAGATGCGGAACTGCCACAGCAGCGTGGCGGGGAAGTCCTCGCCCACCTCGTTGATTCCGGGCAGTGCGATGTAGCCCACCGCGACCACCACGAGGAACGCGGCGATCTGGCCGATCACGCGGGCGGACACCAGTTCCTGGCTCTTCAGTAGTCGGCCCGCGTACACGGCCGCCGCGACAGCGACCAGGCCGAGGATCACCGCTGCGAGCCACAGCAGGGTCCGCTCGTTGATCGTCTCCGGGTCGCCGACCGCGGGCGGGTTGGCCGGGTACTTGAAGAACGGCACGGCTTCGATTGCGAGCCAACCGCATCCGGCCACCCCCGCGGCGAGCAGCGGTCCGGGCAGTGCGGTGAATCGGCGTGCGTAGTGCACGACGACGGCGACGATCGCGCCGAGCGCCAGGCCGGCGAACCCGGTTGCGAGGAACAGGCCGAAGCGCTGTCCGGTGCGACTGACGAGGGCGTCGTCGCCGTGCGAATGCCCTTCCGGCTCCGCCGCTTCGGAACCGTGTTCGTGCGGGGCGGCCTCGCCGGCGTGGTGGTCCGCCTCCGGTGCGGCAGCGGACTCCTCGATCTCGATCGCCGCCTGCACGTGGGGTTCACCCACTACGAAGGCGACGGCTCCGCCCAGCAGGCCGGCGATCAGGCCGGCCAGCAGGCCGCGGAGGAGGAGGGTCTTGAGGCTTTCGGTGATCGTGGTCAGTGGCACGGCAGGCCCAGCAGGTGCCGACCGTCATGCATCAGTTCGTGCATGTACATGCCACTGCGGGAGATTGCGCCCTGGTCGAATCCGACCAGGTAGAGCGCGAGCATTGCGAGCAGTACCACTGCCGCGGCGATGAGTGCGACTGCGACCGAGTCGGCCGAGCGGTCGGGTGAATAGGCAATTGCCATCGGTGCCTCCTGGGATTTCGCGTCCCGGTTGGGTCCTTGCGATGGCTCGAGATGTCTGGCTGACGAGGCAAGGCCTCCATCACAGTGGCGCGACCGCTCCGGAATGACACCGGATTACCGTCGATCCATCGCTCTGTCGAGCGAACTTTGGCACCATGCCGGTCACGGTGTCAATCACACGATTGACACCGTGACCGATATGTCTGAAATTTGCGATTCGTTCGATCGAACCGCGGGTTGCGGATCAGGACTTGGGCGCTGCCACGTCGAGTACGACCTCGAACTCGAGCAGCGACGCGCCGCTGGCCACCGGCTTCGCACGCTCGCCGGCGTGAGCCTCGCGGGCCGGCCCGCTCGCCCACGCCTGGAACGCCTCGTCGGATTCCCACTGCGTCACCACGAAGTAGCGGTTGTCGCCCTTTACCGGACGCAGGAGCTGGAACCCCAGGAATCCCGGGGAGTTCTCGACCGCGTGCGCACGGTTCGCGAACCGCTTCTCCAGTTCGGGACCCGCACCCTCGGGGACATCGATTGCATTGATCTTCACGACTGCCATGGACGCGAGGGTACTCCGGCTGCGCAGGTCCTCCCCGGGATCGAGGGCGTCGGCTAACGTCGATCTCGTGTTGCACGACGAGGGTGGGACCGGGCGGCCGATACTGCTGCTGCACGGGTTGATGGGCAGTGCGCGGACGTGGTCGCGCCACGTGACGTGGCTGCGCGAACACGGCCACGTCTACACGTTCGACGCGGCCGGGCACGGCCGGCCGATCGACGGCGACCCGACGACGGAATTGTTCGTCGAGGACCTGGCCACGGCGCTGTCCGAACTCGACGAACCCCTCACCGTGATCGGCCACTCGATGGGCGCGCTGCACGCGTGGTGCTTCGCCGCCGCCCACCCGGAGCGCGTGCGAGCACTTGTCCTCGAGGACATGGCACCGGACTTCCGCGGACGCACTGCAAAGGACTGGGCGGCAATGGTTTCCGCATGGCCGCAGCCGTTCCCGACGGAAGAGTCGGTGCTGGACTACTTCGGGGAGGTCGCCGGCCGCTACTTCCTCGCTTCGTTCGAGCGTCGCGCCGACGGCTGGTACCTGCACGGCGACGTCGAGATGTTCCGTGACATCTCGGAGGAGTGGGGCACCCGGGACTTCTGGGGTCAGTGGGAAGCCGTGCGCGCCCCCGCGCTGCTGATCGAGGGGGAGTTCACGATCACCCCGGAGGGGCAGATGCGGCGCATGCTCGAGGGCCACGCCGGCGCCCGCTACGTGTGGGTGGCCCAGGCCGGGCACCTCGTCCACGACGACCAGCCCGAGCGGTACCGGGACGCCGTCGAGGAGTTCCTGAAATCGCTCGTGTGAGCGAGGTCAGCTGCCCTCGCCGGCCAGCGCGAACAGGCCGTCGTCGGTCTGCTCGATCAGTCCGTCCACCAGCAACGAGTCCAGGGCGCGGTCCCGCTGACCGGGGTCGCTGAGCCACACGAGGTCGAGCTGTGCGCGTTCGACCGGGTGCGCGCTCCCGCGCAGCACGTCCATCAGCTTCCCGCGCACCTGACGGTCGGTTCCCGCGAACTTCTGCACCTTGCGGGGTTCGCCCACCAGCGCCGGTCGTCCCGCCGCCACCCAGGCACACCGCGGCAGCGGGCACCTCGCGCAGTCCGGGGTCCGTGCGGTGCACACCGTGGCGCCCAGTTCCATCAGCGCCGCAGAGAACTGCGCGGCGCGTTCCCGGGTGCGCGGCAGCATCACGTCGACGTCGGCCATATCGCGTTTGGCCGACGGGTTGCCCTGGTCGGCCCGGCCGTGGACGGCGCGGGCCACGACGCGGCGGACATTGGTGTCCACCACGGGAACCCGCTGTCCGTACGCGAAGCACGCGACCGCCCGGGCGGTGTAGTCACCGATGCCCGGCAGGCTCAGCAGGACGTCGACGTCGGCGGGCACCTCGTCGCCGTGCTCGGCGGCCAGGACGCCCGCGCACTCGTGCAGGCGCAGCGCCCGCCGCGGGTAGCCGAGCTTGCCCCACGCCCGCAGGACGTCTGCCTGACTCGACGCCGCCATCAGCGACGGCACCGGCCAGCGGCGCACCCATTCCTCCCAGATCGGGGCGACGCGGACGACCGGGGTCTGCTGCAGCATGATCTCGCTCATCAGGATCTGCCATGCCGTCACGCCCTCGCGCCGCCACGGCAGGTCCCGGGCCTGTTCGCTGTACCACCGCAGCAGCGCCGAACTGTCCACCGACATCTGATTTCTCACCCTTCTCCGTCAACCGCTGCGGCATTCGTCGCCGGATTCTCGGCGATCCCGCTGACACGACGGGTGGCCGAGGGTGCACAATTGCGGCATGCCCAATTCCAACCCGATCTCAGCTTGGAAAGCCCTCAAGCAGGGTAACGAGCGCTTCGTCAGCGGCACCCCGCTGCACCCGAGTCAGGGTATTGCCGACCGCGCGAAACTGGTCGACGCCCAGCATCCGACCGCTGTGATCTTCGGCTGCGGTGACTCCCGTGTGGCCGCCGAGATCATCTTCGATCAGGGCCTGGGCGACACGTTCGTCGTCCGCACCGCCGGTCACGTGATCGACAGCGCGGTGCTCGGCTCGATCGAGTACGCCGTCGAGGTCCTCCGGGTCCCGCTGGTCGTCGTGTTCGGTCACGACAACTGCGGCGCGGTCAAGGCGTCCCTCGACGCACTCGACAACGGTGCCATCCCCAACGGCTTCATCCGGGACGTCGTCGAGCGGGTCACGCCGTCGATCCTGATGGGCCGCCGCGAGGGCCTGACCACCGTCGACGAACTCGAGGGCCGGCACGTCGTGGAGACCGGCTCGCTGCTGATGCAGCGGTCGCGGATCATCTCCGAGGCCGTCGACGCCGGCAGGTGCGCCATCGTCGGCGTCACCTACAAGCTGTCCGACGGGGACATCAAGCTGCAGAGCGTCGTCGGCGATGTCGGCGAGTCGGTCGACTGAGACGAACTCGACCCGAGGCACCGGGCGACACGCCGGGACTGCTGAGGCGGCGGTAGGCCGCATGGACTTACGGTTGACTCGTGCTTGAACCGAACGGACCGTTGCCCCCCGAGATCTACTGGCGCCGGCGTGCCGTCGCCGCGGGCGTGGTCGTCGTGGTCGTCGCGTTGATCGTGTGGATCGTCGCGTCGATCGGTGGTGGCGACGACTCTCCCGAGTCGGCGGCCGCGGCCGCGACGTCGGAGTTGTCGGGCTCGAGCACCACGAGCCCGCCGCCGTCCGATTCGAGCACCGAGTCGGAGTCGGGCCCGGGCTCGGCGGCGTCGGGGGGTGGATCCTCGGCCACGGGCACGTCGGCAGCATCGGCCACGAGCGCCGGTGCGGCGACCGCGCAGTGCGCCGACCAGTCGCTCGCGATCAAGGCGACGCCGGACCAGCCGCAGTACAAGATCGGCGACGAGCCCAGCTTCACCATCGCGATCACCAACATCGGCACCAGCAAGTGCGAACGCGACCTGGGTTCGGCCATGCAGCAGGCGTTCGTCTACTCCCTCGACGGGAACAAGCGGCTGTGGTCCAACGTCGACTGCTACCCGAGTGCCGACCCTGCGGTGCAGGTCCTCGAGCCGGGTGGCCAGGCACGATTCACCGTCAAGTGGTCGGGTAAGACGTCGGAGCCCGGGTGCGCGGCACCGCGGAACCAGGTTCCGCCCGGCGCCTACACGGTGATCGCCCAGCTCGGTGGGCTGCGCAGCGCGCCGGAGCCGTTCAACTTCGCCTGATCTTTCTGCGTTTCGGCGTCGGTGCCGTACGCCCGGACTTCTCCGCCTCGATGCCCGGCGACGAGATCTTGCTCGTAGAGAGCCATCTGACACCGTCCGTGACCTTCCGTCCCGCGCAACGACGTGCGTCGGGCGCGCATCTCGCCCGACACCGGGTTCTGAGAACTCTCCAAGATTGTGTCGGCACGATGGATATCGAAGAGCTGCTGCCCGCGTCTGATCGGGAGCCACAGCAACTTCACAGCACGTGTGCAGTCGCGTTTCAGCAGCGCCCGGAACTGTCGAGTCGGACAGACCGATCGGCGCACGGAAGGGCTACTCGATGCCCACGCCTCAGAGGGTTCCGTAAGGCCCGTCGCCGGGACGGCCGCAGGGTCCGCGCTGGCCTACGCGGACTCCCACCAAGCGGCCTGGGACCCGGGCGTCTCCACATCGGCCACGGAATCGGGGCCAGTGGCTTCGGCCCCCAGTGCCACGCCCCGGGCTGCCCCGCCGCTGACCGGTGGGTCGGGGCGGGTCCACAGCCGATCCGCCGGGTCGTGATGACCATGCCCTCGGATTCTCCGGTGACGCGGGCGCCCGACACCGCCGTGTCGGACTGTCGGGTGTGGGGACTCGACGCCTCCGTCGTCTGCGAGCCCGATCGACTCGGCATCGCCGGAACCAACGTCGACGGGAAGCTGCGCCGAATCAAGCTTGCCTGCAGTAGATTTCGAGACGATTCGGAGATGTGCGCCGTCGAAACCGCTCCCGGGCCGTCGGTCGTCGGCCCTCGGCTGGCTCGGCTGGTGTCAGCGGCGTTGAAAGCAGCCGAAGTGACGGGCGGAGACGTGGACCCGACCGTCGGTGCCGCGATGATGCGACTCGGGTGGGGATGGACCACATCAGCGACGGGATCAGTCCGGCGGTCCGGTCGCGTGTATGACAGGCCTCTTCGGGGCCGGAATCGACGGCGAGGTTCTCGAATCAAACTCCTTCGGAACATATTCCGTTCATGGCGTGGCGTGGGCGTCCCCGGGACGGATGACCGACGATCCGGACAAGTCGTCCAACGCCGTGTCACCTCCGGGCTGGAACAGCGTCCAGCCAGGGGGTAGCTCTCGTTGGGTAGTCGAAGCTCTCCGCCATGACTTTTCCGCCGAACCTACTGCCTACCTGCAATTCTGGGAGTTCGATTGCCCGTGGGGGCAGCAGACCGGCACGCCTCAGTTGCGACTTGCCAGGACCCTTGACGCCAGTTAAGCCGAAGAGCCGCTGAAGGCTTTGGAAGACAACGAATCTTGGAATTCTTCTGTGGGCTGCACAGTGCTGCGATAGCGTCCGCGGATCGAGAGTCGATGTCGACTGTCGGTATCCAACGCGACTACACAGGAGCATGATGAAGAATCGCCGTTTTGCTGCGAGCCTGATGTTCGTCACCGCCGGAATCTTGATGGTGCCCGCTGCCGGCGCCGCCTCGGCAGCTACGCAGACCGGGGTCGGGTCCGTGTACTGCGGCTCCGGTGAGAAGAAGTCCGAAAACGGTCTGTCCTGCGCGACGGACGTGAATGGGGAAGTGGGCAGCGGCTCCAGCATCTTTGGCTTTGATCTCGTTGACCTCGCGTCGCTGTTCGGGTCGATCGCGCAGAGCTGAGCGCGGCAGGCAGTGCGATTCGCACCGCGGCACGCCCCGGCGCGGGCGCGGATCCGCAAGGATCCGTGCCCGCACCGAGGTGCGCCGGACCGAGGCAGGGCCTCGGCAGAGTCGTGAAATTGTGTTCCAGACGGCCGAGGACCACCCCGGCGGTGTGAGCGACCGAGCGGACGGCCTGCCGAGCCGGCTGCACCCCGCGCACATGCGACCGGGCGCGAACGCCACCAATCGTGCCGAGTACGGCCTGCGCCGTCGCAACCTCCGTTAGCCGGTTTTCGTGCGGGTGGCACCGTCGCGGAACGTGTACCGCCCGCGCATCTCCCAGCTACGTTTGTGGGCATCGGCGCGGGGCAGACAGCCGACGCTCACGATGTCGCCGTCCTCGACCAACTAGGGCAGCATCCGGATGTCGTCCACTCGGTGATCGAACTCCGCAGAGGTGTCGTCGACTGTGTCCTCGATGCGGCCGAACTTATCGGGGTGCACGAAGATTGTCTTCAGTCCTTCAATCCTTCAGCGCGAGCCGCGCGAAGATCGTACGGATGCGATGCCGCCATGGCGGTCCGCTCCGGCCGGGTTCCCGTCAGGCGCGTCAGTCCACGGGACGAGTTTCTTCCATGCTTCCGCCGATCGGGAGTGGTCCGACTCCGGGATCGTGATTCCGAATTCGGCACAGACCGATTGCAGACCGGCAGCGTAGGCGTCCTGGACCGGATGCCAGTTCTGTTCTGGCGGGTCGGTTTTCGCGATTCTTCGGAAGTAGTTTCGCCGCCAAGCCCTCGTGATATCCCCAGGAGGCTCGGCATCCGGCGGGCATCCGAGCTAGATGTACCCAGTCAGGCCGGTGACTCGCCGATTGTCCCGATCCTGATGGGCGCATTTGTCGGTACTGCGGATCGGGCCTGGCCGGCCCTGAACCCGACCGGACGCCGTTCTCGGCGACAAGGCCTACTCGTCGAGAGCGACCCGCGCCCACCTGCAGGCGAGGGGAACCGAAGCGGTCATCGCTGAACCGGACGACCGGAAGCGAACCCGACGGGGCAGCCGTGGCGGCCGCCCCGTCGGGTTCGATGCCGAGAAGTACAAGGGCCGCAACGTCGTCGAACGATCCTTCGCCACCCCTCGAGCAGTGGCGCGCGCTTGCCACGCGCTACGACAAACGCGCCCTCACCTACCGCGCGGGCGTGGTCCCTCAGCGGTCTGCATCTGCCTGAGGTCCGTCACCGAACAGGAGACATGCCCTAGTCGTAGGGTCCGCTGATCGAGGCTTCGGCGAGCCGCGAGAGACCTTCGCGGATGTGTCGTGCCCACAGTCCGCCGATGCCGTCCACGGACTGCAGATCCCCGGCCGTGGCGGCGAGTAGGCCCTGCAGTGTGCCGAACGAGCTGACCAGCCGATGGATCTGCAGGAACTGCAGCCGGGGAACTCGGGTGAGGACGCGGTAGCCGCGCGGGCTCATCGGCGCGTCGAGGGCCTCGATGGTGCCGGGATACCCGAAGGCGCGGGCCAGTGTCGTCAGGTCGAGCAGGTCGACGTCGGTGAGCTTGTCGACGGCGGCGAGGGTGCTGTCGACCGCCGCCGACGACGCCGGCTCGGACCCGGCCAAGTAGTCCCGGACCACCAGCTGGCGCATGGTGTCGTTGTCGCCGACGAGCTCCTCGAGCTGCAGTGCGAGCTGTCGGCCGTCGGTGCCCAGCTCGAGCACGTCCTGCTCGATCTCGACCGATACGCGGCGCACCATTTCGAGCCGCTGCACCACGGTGAGCGCGTCGCGCAGCGTGACGAAGTCCTCGATCTCGACGACGGACAGCTGCCGGGTGACCTCGTCCAGCCGGGACTTGTAACGCTCGAGCGTCGCGACGGCCTGGTTCGCCCGCGACAGGATGGTCGCCGACCCGTCGACGACGTGCCGGATCCCGCCGACGTACACGCTGACGATGCTCATCGACTGGCTCACCGACACGACCGGGAATCCGGTCTGGATCGCGGTGCGCTCGGCGGCGCGGTGCCGGGTGCCGGACTCGACGGTGGGGATCTTGTGGTCGGGCACCAGTTGCACGTTGGCGCGCACGATCCGGGTGCCGTCGGTGGACAGCACCACGGCACCGTCCATCTTCGACAGCTCGCGCAGCCGGGTGGGTGCGAACTCGACGTCGAGTTCGAATCCGCCGTCGCACAGCTCCTCGACCTGTTCGTCGTACCCGAGGACGATCAGCCCGCCGGTCCGACCGCGGAGGATGCGCTCGAGCGCATCGCGCAGGGCCGTCCCCGGGGCGAGGCGAGCGATCGTTTCACGGAGCACGGTCGTAGACGCAGCGTCGTTCATCGCGAAATCCCCCCTCGTGCGGTTGGTCTCTCCCGTCGGAATCCGAGTGAGTCCGAGGTCACATCTGGCCGAGCCGCATTCGGGCCACGGTCGGGCCGTCTCTACATTACCTAGTTGTGAGCAGTACTTGGACCTTGCCCGATGACCTCGTTCTTCCGGAGGTGCCGGAGTGGTACCCCTCTCCCGGGGAACCGCTCCCGCAGCACTGGTCCAAGTGCTTCGGCTGTGGCGACGATCAGCCTGCCGGTATGGCGATGAGTTTCCAGGCCGGCGAGAAGCTGGCCGTCACGGGCCGGCTCGAGGTGGCCAACCGCTACCAGGGCGGTCCCGGCGTGATCCACGGCGGCATCCTGTCGACCGCGTTCGACGAGGTCCAGGGCATGGCGTGCATGGTGCTCGGCGGTCCCGTCGTCACGGCGCACCTCGAGATCGACTTCGCGCGGCCCATCCCGCTCAGCTCGGTCCTCGAGTTCCGTGCGCGTATCGAGGGCACGGTCCGCCGCAAGGTGTACACGACGTCGGAGGCGTTCATCGTCGAGGGCCCGGGCACGGACCCGGAGACTCCGGTCGCGACGTCCCGGGGCCTGTTCCTGACGGTCAACCCGGAGCACTTCGCGCCGACGGCGGCGTTCGTCGACGGCGACCCGAGGTCCCCGTTCGGCACGTCGGCGGTCTGACGCTCAGCGAAGATTCAACGCCCGCAAGGCATCTCCGACGTTCGATACCTCGAGGGGGCGGATTCCCTTCGGGAGGTCCCCGGAGTCGACCGGCACCACAGCGCGGGTGAATCCCAGTCGCGCGGCCTCGGCGACCCTCCGGGCGACGCCGGACACCCGCCGGACCTCGCCGGCCAGTCCTACCTCGCCGAGCACGACGGTTCCGGTCGGGATGGGGCGGTCCTTGCCGGCCGACGCGACCGCGACGGCCAGCGCCAGATCGCACGACGGGTCGGTCATCCGCATTCCGCCGACCGTCGCGGCGTAGACCTCGCGGTCGGACAGCTTGATGCCGTGGCGTCGCTCGAGAACCGCCAGCACCATCGACACCCGCGCCGAGTCGAGTCCGCTGACCGCTCGCCGCGGCGACGGGTTGTGGGTGGGCGCGACGAGCGCCTGGACCTCGCCCAGCAGCGGCCGTTTGCCGTCCATCGTGACCGTGACGGCGGTGCCCGACACCTCGTCGGTCCGGTGGTGCAGGAACAGCCCCGACGGGTCGCTGACGCCGACGATGCCGTCCTCGCGCAGTTCGAAGCAGCCCACCTCGTCGGCCGCGCCGAACCGGTTCTTGATGCCGCGGATCATCCGGAGCGACGAGTGCTTGTCGCCCTCGAAGTGCAGCACCACGTCCACGAGGTGTTCGAGAGAGCGGGGTCCGGCGACCGCGCCGTCCTTGGTGACGTGTCCGATCAGCAGGACCGGCACGCCGCTCGCCTTCGCGAGCGACGTCAGCGCGCTGGTGATGGCCCGCACCTGCGTCACGCCGCCGACGACGCCGTCGACGTCCGCGGCGAGCATGGTCTGAACGGAGTCGACGATCAGCAGCGTGGGCCGGACCTGCTCGATGTGCCCGAGGACCGTCGCGAGATCCGACTCGGCGGCGAGGTAGACCCGCTCGTGCACCGCACCGGTCCGATCGGCGCGCAGCCGGACCTGGCCCGCCGATTCCTCGCCGGTGACGTACAGCGCGCGGTCGTCGGCGCTGCGGCACGCCCACCGGTGCACGACCTCGAGCAGCAGGGTGGACTTGCCCACGCCGGGCTCACCGGCCAGCAGCACCACCGACCCGGGCACGACGCCGCCGCCGAGCACCCGATCGAGTTCGTCGACGCCCGTGGCCTTGGCGCGGGTGGCCGTGCCGTCGATCTGGGTGATCGGGGACGCCGGGGTGGTCGGCAGCAGCGCCGCTGCGCCGCTGCGGGCCAATGAGGCGCCGGGGCGGGCGGCGACAGCGGTGAGGGCGGGTGCCTCGTCCATCGAGCCCCACGTGCCGCACTCGGGGCAGCGGCCCACCCATTTGGCCACCGTGTGCTGACACGACGAACACCGGAAGCTCGATTTAGGTTTTGCCACGCGGGCAGCCTAGTGACCCCGACCGACAGAAGAGCCCGGGCGACGGTGTCGCCCGGGCTCTTCCGGAGGAACTGCGGATCGCTGTGATCCGAAGGATCAGTGGTGCCCCTCGGTGACGTCGGGGGACTTCTCCGACTGGTGACGCTCGGTGGCGTGGCCCGCGTCGACCGGGACCTGCACGACGACGTCGCCCGCGTTCTGGAACGTGAAGGTGACTGGGAAGGTCAGGCCCGGACGGACGTCGGCGCGGATGTCGTCGAGGGTGACGTCGATCAGGCTGAGCGTCTCGGGAGCCTCCTCGGGCACCGTCACGTCGGGGTTGCCTGCGCCGAGCGCGGCCTGCGGCTTGATCTCGCGGGTGCCCGCCTTGTCGTCGATGGTGACGGAGCCGGCGTAGTCGGTCTTGATGCCCGTCAGCTTGTCCGTCGCATGCTCGCTGAGGTTGACAGCGGTGAACGCGAGCTGCACGGTGCCGCCCGGCTCGATGCTGTACTCCTCGGAGTTCGGGTAGACGACGTGCACGTTGCGCAGCGCGATGTTGCCGCTCGTCGCCTGGTTGCCGTTCACCGCGGCGACCTGAGTGGCCGTCTGCGAGACCTGACCTGCGCCGCATGCGGACAGCATCAGCGTCGCGCCGGCAGCGAGGGCGACAGCGGTGGCGACTCGGCGAGTCGGCGACGCAGTGAGAGCAGTCACGGGTTGTCCTCCATGGGTCAGGTTCACAATCCACTAGGCAGAGTAGTAGTCAGCCTCGAGCGGTCGCGCGCTGGGTACTCGTAACGAGGTCGTGTCGGGTGCACAACGGTTGTCGGAGTGCGGGTTCGGGCGTCTTCCGGGGCCCGTCGAACGGGCGCCCGAGGCGGTCCGAAATGCACGGTTGACGCGTCCTGTCAAGCCCTGAGGTCAGGCAAGGACGCCCCTGACCTGCGCCGTTGATGGGACGATCGTTTGGTCACGTGTTAAACTCGGAAGATCGAAAGGGGCACGGGACAGATGATTTTTAAGGTCGGAGACACCGTCGTATACCCCCATCACGGAGCGGCGCTGATCGAGGCGATCGAAACCCGCACCATCAAGGGTGAACAGAAGGAATACCTCGTTCTGAAGGTCGCTCAGGGCGATCTCACCGTCCGCGTTCCCGCGGAGAACGCCGAGTACGTCGGCGTGCGTGACGTGGTCGGCCAGGAGGGTCTCGACAAGGTGTTCCAGGTGCTTCGTGCGCCGCACACCGAGGAACCGACGAACTGGTCTCGCCGCTACAAGGCGAACCTCGAGAAGTTGGCCTCGGGTGACGTGAACAAGGTCGCCGAGGTCGTGCGTGACCTCTGGCGGCGTGAGCAGGACCGCGGCCTGTCCGCGGGTGAGAAGCGGATGCTGGCCAAGGCCCGGCAGATCCTCGTGGGTGAGCTCGCACTGGCGGAAGGCACCGACGACGCCAAGGCCGAGACGATCCTCGACGAGGTCCTGGCCGCCGCTTCCTGACGGTGAGTGAGAGTCGAGGGCCGGTTGTCGCGCTGGTCCCTGCTGCCGGACGTGGCGTCCGGCTGGGCGAGTCCGTTCCGAAGGCGTTCGTCGAACTCGCCGGTCGCAGCATGCTGCGCAGGTCCGTCGACGGACTTCTCGAGTCCGGTGTGGTCGACACGGTCGTCGTGATCGTGCCCGAGGATCTCGTCGACGTCGCGCGGGCGGATCTGCCCGACGGTGTCGTCGTGGTCGTCGGCGGCGCGGAGCGGGCCGATTCGGTTCGGGCCGGACTCGCCGCCGCGACCGGCGCCGAGCTGGTCCTCGTGCACGACGCGGCCCGCGCACTGACCACGCCGACGCTCATCGCGCGGGTCGTCGCGGAATTGCACGCCGGACGCACCGCGGTCATCCCGGTGCTGCCGGTCAGCGACACCATCAAGACCGTCGACGTGCTCGGCGCCGTCACCGGTACCCCGCCGCGTTCGGAGCTGCGTGCGGTCCAGACGCCGCAGGGCTTCGACGCCAACCTCCTCCGCCGCGCGTACCAGGACGTCGACGGCGATGCGACCGACGACGCCGGACTGGTCGAGCGGCTCGGGGAGCAGGTGCGCACCATCGTCGGCGAACCCGAAGCATTCAAGATCACGACACCGTGGGATCTTGCCCTGGCCCGAATTCTGCTCGGGCGGGCGGAAACCGAGTAGTCCCGGGTAGTCCCGGGCGAATCCGAGGATAGGGAGTTCCGAGCGTGCGAGTCGGCATCGGCACCGACGTCCATCCCATCGAGCCCGGTCGTCCATGCTGGATGGCGGGCCTGTTGTTCGAGGACGCAGACGGCTGCGCCGGGCATTCCGACGGCGACGTCGCGTCCCACGCGCTGTGCGATGCGCTGCTGTCCGCGGCGGGACTCGGTGACCTCGGCTCGGTGTTCGGCACCGGCCGCCCGGAGTGGGACGGCGTGAGCGGTGTGCGGATGCTCACCGAGGTCCGACGGTTGCTGGACGACGCCGGATACGTCGTCGGTAATGCGTCGGTGCAGGTCATCGGCAATCGGCCGAAGATCGGTCCGCGTCGCGAGGAAGCCCAGCAGGTGCTGTCCGGCGTGCTCGGCGCCCCGGTCTCGGTGTCGGCCACCACAACGGACGGACTGGGGCTCACCGGCCGCGGTGAGGGGATCGCCGCCGTCGCGACCGCGCTGATCATCCCCGCTGATAGCGCCCGGTAGAATCGCTCGTCGTGACCCTGCGCCTATACGACACCGTGACACGGGCTCCGCGTGACTTCGTTCCGCTGACCCCCGGACATGCCTCGGTGTACCTGTGTGGCGCCACCGTCCAGGGCGAACCCCACATCGGCCACGTGCGCAGCGGCGTCGCGTTCGACGTGCTGCGCCGCTGGTTGCTCGCGCACGACTACGACGTCGCGTTCGTGCGGAACGTCACCGACATCGACGACAAGATCCTGAACAAGGCCGCCGAGGCGGGCCGCCCGTGGTGGGAGTGGGCCGCGACGTTCGAGCGGTCGTTCGACTGGGCGTACCAGCAGCTCGGTGTGCTGCCGCCGTCGGTGGAGCCGCGCGCGACCGGGCACGTCACGCAGATGGTCGAGATGATGCAGCAGCTCATCGACAATGGCCATGCGTACGCGGCAGGTGGCGACGTGTACTTCGACGTCCGGAGCTTCCCCGAGTACGGCCACCTGTCCGGGCACAAGCTCGACGACGTCCACCAGGGCGAGAGTGTCGGTGCCGGCAAGCGGGATCCGCGGGACTTCACGCTGTGGAAGGCCGCGAAGCCGGGTGAGCCGTCGTGGCCCACCCCGTGGGGCCCGGGTCGACCCGGTTGGCATCTCGAGTGCTCCGCGATGGCGGTGTTCTACCTGGGGCAGGCGTTCGACATCCATTGCGGTGGACTGGATCTGGTCTTCCCGCACCACGAGAACGAGATCGCGCAGGCCAAGTGCGCGGGCGACGACTTCGCGCAGTACTGGCTGCACAACGGCTGGGTCACCAAGTCCGGCGAGAAGATGTCGAAGTCGCTCGGCAACGTGCTCTCGGTGCCGAACGTGCTCAAACTCGTTCGCCCGCAAGAACTTCGGTACTACCTCGGCAGTGCGCACTACCGGTCGATGCTCGAGTACTCCGAGGAGGCCCTGCAGGAGGCCGCAGCCGGATACCGGCGGTGCGAGTCGTTCGTCATGCGGACGGTCGAGCGGGCCGGTGAGGTCCAGGTCGGCAAGTGGACCGAGGAGTTCGCCGCCGCGCTCGACGACGACTTGAACGTGCCTGCGGCGCTTGCGGAGATCCACGGGCGGGTGCGCGAGGGCAACATCGCGCTCGAGTCCGGCGACGCCGATGGGGCGCGGGCTCTCGCGGGACAGGTCCGGGCGATGCTCGGGATTCTGGGGGTGGATCCGCTGGACGAGCAGTGGACCGCCGCATCGGACAACACGGCGGCCATGGGCGCGCTCGACGTGCTGGTGCAGGCCGAACTCGACCGGCGCCAGCAGGCGCGGGCCGACAAGAACTGGGCGGTGGCCGACGAGGTCCGCGACCGGTTGGCGGCGGCGGGGATCGCCGTGACCGACACTCCGAGCGGACCCGAGTGGTCGCTCGAGCAAGCTTCTTCCAACGAATCGGGTAAGTGATGGCTGGTAATTCGAGTAGGCGTGGCGCGATCCGCAAGGGCGGCACCAAGAAGGGCCAGGTCGTCGGATCGGGCGGCAAGCGCAGCAAGGGCCTCGAGGGCCGCGGTGCCACGCCGCCCGCCGAGGCGCGGACCAAGCATCCCGCGGCGAAGAAGGCGCGGGCTGCCGCACGGGCGGCGGATCAGCGGCAGATGCAGCGCGCGGCCGCGATCCGCCGTGCGGACGACTCACCCGAGATGGTGCTCGGGCGCAACCCCGTCGTCGAGTGCCTGCGCGCGGGCGTGCCCGCGACGGCGCTGTACGTCGCGGTGGGTGCGGAGACCGACGACCGTCTCAAGGAATCCGTGCAGCGGGCCGCGGACGAGGGCATCTCGATCCTCGAGGTGCCGCGCACCGATCTGGATCGGATGAGCGCCAACGGCATGCACCAGGGCATCGCGCTCCAGGTCCCGCCGTACCGGTACGCGCACCCGGACGACCTGCTCACGGCGGCCCGTACCCGCCAGGAGCCGGCGCTGCTGGTGGCGCTCGACAACATCACCGATCCGCGCAACCTCGGCGCCGTGGTGCGTTCGGTGGCGGCGTTCGGTGGCCACGGGGTGGTGATCCCGCAGCGCCGTAGCGCCAGCGTCACGGCGGTCGCGTGGCGCACCAGCGCCGGTGCCGCCGCCCGGCTGCCCGTCGCGCGCGCCACGAATCTGACTCGCACGCTGAAGGATTGGCAGGCGAAGGGCGTCCAGGTGGTGGGCCTCGACGCGGGCGGGGACGCGAGCCTCGACACCTACGAGGGCACCGGTCCCGTCGTGATCGTCGTCGGTTCCGAGGGCAAGGGCCTGTCCCGCCTGGTCCGCGAGACCTGCGACTCGATCCTGAGCATCCCGATGGCCGGCGAGGTGGAGTCGCTCAACGCGTCGGTCGCCGCGGGCGTCGTGCTGTCGGAGATCGCGCGCCAGCGGCGCGGCTGACGATCCGTCGAGGTCACTGCACCCGGCGAAACCTGATTCGAGATCCCGGTCGTAGCTGAGCTGCGGCCGGGATGTCGTCTTCCAGGACGACGGCGATCACCGGGTAGCCGCCCGTCACCGGGTGGTCGGCGAGGAACAGCACCGGCATGCCGTTCGGCGGGACCTGCAGGGCCCCCGTCACCATGCCCTCGCTGGCCAGCTCACCGCGGTGCGCGCGGTGCAGCGGACCCGGGCCCGCGAGGCGCGCGCCCACCCGGTCGGTGTCGGTGGTGACCGTCCACGTCCGCTGCACCAGGGCGGTCCGGGAGGCCGGGGTGAACCAGTCGTCGCGCGGGCCCATCCGGATACGCAGCTCGACGGGGTCGCCGGCCGGTGCCGGCGGGGGGATGAGCTCCTCGATCGGCAACTCGCCGTGCAGGTCTCCGATCGGCAGCCGATCGCCCTCGCGGAGCGGTTCGGGTCCGATCCCCGACAGGGTGTCGGTGGCGCGGCTGCCGAGGACGGCGGGGACGTCGATACCGCCGCGGACCGCGAGATAGGTCCGCAGTCCCGTGGGCGCGATCCCCAGGGCAATCTCGTCGCCGTCCCGGACGTGCAGCGTCGAGTAGAGCGGGCGCGGTTCGCCGTTCACGGTGAGGGGCATCGGGGCGCCGGTCACCGCGATCGTCGCCGGGCCGATCGCGCGTGTCCGGAGTCCGCCCAGTGTCACCTCGAGGCCGGCCGCCGCGGGATCGTTGCCGACGAGGCGATTGGCGCTGTCGTGCGCGACGACGTCGGCGGCGCCCGAGACCCCGACCCCGAGCGCCGCGTGTCCGGCCCGCCCGCGGTCCTGGACGGTGGTGCGTGCGCCGACACGCAGGACTTCGAGCCATGCCATGTGTCGATTGTGTCCGATCGGGTCGGCGGTGACTACGATCGGCCGATGCTGACGGCTGCGCTGTACGGTCTGGGGACGGCTCTGCCGCTTTTGTTCGGTGCGTGGGTGGGACTGCGCTTCGACCTGCCGCGCCCATTGCTGGCGGCGCTCATGGCATTCGGCGCCGGCACGATGGTGGCGGCGGTGTCGTCGGAGCTGTTCGCGCCCGCGTTCGCGATCGAGGGGGTGTGGGTCGCGGGGTCGGCGCTGCTCGCGGGTGCGGTGGTGTACGTCGTGGCCGACCACCTGATCGAGAACAAGCTCGGTCCCGCCGCACTGGGGTGGGCGTTGATGCTCGGCGCGCTGCTCGACGGCATCCCCGAGAACACCGCGCTGGGCGTCTCGCTGACGGCTGGCGGGGGAGTGGTCCTGCTGGTGGCGGTCGCCGTCGGCAACGTCCCCGAGGCCGTCGCCGGGGCGGCGTCGATGCGCAAGCAGCCGGGTTTCGACGCGCGTCGGGCGTTCGGGGTGTGGTCGATCACGGCCGCGGTGCTGGTGCTGGTCGTGATCGGCGCCAACGCCGTCTCCGACACCATCCCGGACAGCCGCATCGCGGTGATCCAGGCCTTCGCGGGCGGCGCGACCATTGCGGTGCTTGCCGATTCGCTCATGCCGGAGGCCTACCGCGAGGGCGGCTGGTGGGTGGGGATCTCCACGGCGCTGGGCTTCCTCGTCGCCTTTGCCCTGGGCGCGTAGGAACGCGCCCGCCACCCCGGCGTCAGTTCGTGCGGAAGACGGTCCGGTGCCACTCCTTCCGCGCGTCGCGCGAGAGATCGAACATCACGTGCTTGACCGTGGTGTATTCCTCGAACGAGTAGGACGACATGTCCTTGCCGAATCCGGACTGCTTGACCCCACCGTGCGGCATCTCGCTCACGATCGGGATGTGGTCGTTGACCCACACGCAGCCGGCCGCGATCTCGCGCGTCGCGCGCAGTGCGCGGTGCAGGTCGCTGGTCCACGCCGACGCGGCGAGCCCGTAGGGAGTGTCGTTGGCGAGGGCGATGGCCTCGTCGTCGTCGCGGAACGGCGTCACCGTCAGCACCGGGCCGAACACCTCGTCCCGGTAGATCTCGCTGTCGACCGGGGCGCCGGTGACGAGCGTCGGACGGTAGTAGGCGCCTGCGGCGAGTGGTCCGTCGCCGGCGGTGCCGCCGGTGACGATCGTCGCGTAATCGCGTGCGCGGTCGACCATTGCGGCGACTCGGTCGCGGTGCGCGTAGGAGCTCAGAGGGCCCAGATCCGTCGCCTCATCGGCGGTCGGACCCAGCGTCACCGATTCGTACAGCTCGGCCACACCCGCGACGAACGCGTCGACGACCGACTCGTGCACGATCGCGCGAGTGGCGGCCGTGCAGTCCTGTCCGCCGTTGATCAGGCTCGCGGCCACCGCTCCGTGGATCGCGGCCTCCAGGTCGGCGTCGTCGAACACGACGAAGGGCGCCTTGCCGCCCAGTTCGAGGTGGACGCGCTTGGCGTTGGTCGCGGCGGCCTCGAGGATCGAGCGTCCCACCGCGGTCGATCCGGTGAACGAGATCATGTCGACGCCGACGTGGCGTGCCAGGGCCGCGCCGGCTTCCTGGCCGCTGCCGACGACGATGTTGACCACACCGTCGGGGATACCGGCCTCGGTGATCGCCTCGGCCAGCAGCAGCGCGGTCAGCGGCGTGATCTCGGCGGGCTTGAGAACGACGGTGTTGCCGGCGGCGATCGCGGGGAAGATCTTCCACACCGCCATCTGCAGCGGGTAGTTCCACGGCGCGACCGCGCCCACGACCCCGAGCGGCTCGCGGCGGACGCTCGAGGTGTGGGTGGGGGAGTACTCGCCCGTCGCCTTGCCCTCGAGGATGCGAGCGGCCCCGGCGAAGAACTCGATGTTGTCGATCGAGCCCGGGACGTCGAACTCGCGCGCCAGCCGGATCGGCTTGCCGCACTGACGGCTTTCGAGCGCCGCGAGTTCGTCCGTGCGACCGCGCAGGATGTCGGCGACGCGGAGCAGGAGCGCCGAGCGCTCCGCCGGGGTGGTCCGCGACCACGATCCGAATGCGCGCCGGGCGGCGGCGACCGCGCGGTCGACATCGGCGCGGCTCGCGAGGGTGACGGTGACGATCGTCTCGCCGGTCGAGGGGTCGATCACGTCCTGGGTGCAACCGGAGGACCCGTCGCACCGGATCCCGTCGATGTACTGGTGCATCGTGTCCATGCTTTCGTCGTCGGAGCCTGGGCGCCGGGTCGTCAGGAGATGTAGATCTTGCGGAGCGTCTCGCGCACCGTCCACACGGTGCGCTGTCCGGCACGCAGGCGGACGAGGATGCCGGGGCGGAGCTCGACTGCGGGAGAACCGTCCTCGAATTCGAGCAGGCCCTGACCGTCGACGACGAAGAACACCTCGTCCACCTCGACGTCGCGCGAGGTTCCGGGAGAGTGCTCCCAGACGCCGACCGTCGTCCCCGGCAGTGAGGTCAGGGCCCGGTGGGCGGTCGTGGGTGATCCGTGGACGACGAGGTCGTCCGGTAGCGCACGGTGATCGAGGGTCGCTGCGGTGACGTCGACGCTGTTCTCGTCCGCTCCGGGCAGGGGATGTGTGGAAGTCATTGCTGGGCCTGTCGAGTCGATGTTTCGATGGTTGAGGTCGGACCCGATCACGGCGCTGCGCCGGCGCGGGGAAGGTGCGCCGGCGCCGCTGGTCACTCGTCGGGCTCGACCGATGCGTTCTCCGCAGAGACGACCTCGTGGAGCATCGGCGGGTTGCCGACTCCCCAGCCGTACGCCAACTTCCCCACTTCGAGGACGAAGAACGACTCCGTGGAGAGCACGCCGTCGATGGCGTGCAGCTGGTCGTGCATCAGGCGGGTGAAGTCCTCGGTGTCCTTGCAGATCACCTCGACGATGACGTCGTACCGCCCGGACGTGACGATCACGTAGCTGGTCTGGGGCAGTGCCGCCACCGCCTGGCACACCGAGCGTGCGGTGCCCGCGCGGGTGTGGATGCCGACGATCGCCATGCGGTCGAAGCCGATTCGCATCGGGTTGGCGATCCCGACGATCTGCAGGATCCCGGCGTCCTCGAGTCGCTGCACGCGGTATCGCGCCGACGACGGGGGAATGTCGAGCTCCTCTGCGATCTGCCGGTACGGGAGTCGACCGTCCTTCTGCAGGAGCTCGATGATCCGTGCGTCGATCGCGTCGATGCTCGGTGTGTTCAAGGTGTCCTCCGAACCGGTTCGGTGCGACTAGGAATCGAATCCCAGTCCGATGCTGTCGAGGAGTCGCAACCACAGGTTGCGGCGACCGTGGTCGTCCTCCCGGGCCAGCGACCATCTGGTTGCCTGGACACCAAAGTAACGCACCGGTTCCGGGGGAAACGGCACCGCCGGCCGCCGAATCATCGCCAGTTCCGTGCGCTCCGTCCGGCGTCCCGCCAGACGGTCGAGCATCACCTGTGCGCCGAAGCGGGTCGCGGTGACGCCCAGGCCGGTGAAACCCGTGGCGTACGCGACGCGTCCGCCGTACGCCGAGCCGGCGGTGAGGCAGAACCGCGTCGACGAGTCGATCATGCCGCCCCACCCGTGGGTGAACCGCACGTGGGCCAGCTGGGGATACGTCGCGGCGAAGTTCGCCGCGAGCCGCGCGTAGGTCTCCGGTCGGTCGAGCAGTTCTTCGTCGCGTCGGGAGCCGTAGTGGTAGATCGCGTCGTAGCCGCCCCACAGGATCCGGTTGTCCGCGGTCTTGCGGTAGTAGTGGAACTGGTTGCCGGCGTCGGTGAGACCGAAGTCCTGCGTCCACCCGATGGACTCGAGGTCGGCGTCGCTCAGCGGCTCGGTGACGAGCGCGTAGTCGTAGACCGGGATGGTCGTGTTCGTGAGGCGGCGCAGTAGTGGCTCGAAGGCGTTGGTGGCCAGTGCAACTCGCTTCGCCTCGACCCGGCCGCGCGGTGTGGTCGCGGCGATGCGCTCGCCGGACGTCTTGCCGATCGACGTGACCGCGGTGTTCTCGTGGATCTCGATGCCGAGGTCGAGGCATGCCTGCCGCAGGCCGAGCACGAGCTTGTACGGATCGACCAGCGCGTAGTCGGGCAGGTACAGGCCGCCGACGTAGACGGGCGACGCGGTCCAGTCGCCGACCTCCGACGGCGGGATGAACCGCGACGTCTCGCCGTAGCGCCCACTCATCTCGGAGTAGGCGCGCAGACCCTCGAGTTCCCAGGTGGTCCGGGCGAAGCTGACCTTGCCCGGCCGTCGGTAGTCGGCGTCGATGGCGTAGCGCTCGAGGGACTCCTCGATTCCGGCGAGATTGTCGAGCCCCATCCGGTGCATGGCCGCGGCCTCGTTCGGCCAGCGGTTCACGCCGTTCATGAGGCCGTGAGTGATGCTCGGGGAGCAGAAGCCGCCGTTGCGGCCGCTTGCGGCGTGCCCGATGGTGTGGCCCTCGAGGAGCACCACGCGCAGATCGGGTTCCGATTCCTTGGCCATGAGCGCGGTCCACAGGCCGGTATAGCCTCCGCCCACCACCAGCAGGTCGGCGGACAGCGTCGTCGCGAGCGCCGGGCGCGGCGTCGGGGCCGGCGTCACGTCGAACCAGTACGGGGAGCGGTGCACCCCGTCGATCGTCGACGGGCTGGTGGTGGGCATGCGGAGACCTTTCATTGGAAGAGCGTGTTCGTCGCGAGTCAGCGGCCCAGGTGCATGACACCGGTGCGCAGGTCGGACATGTCGATCAGCGTGTGCTTGCCGCCGATCCGGCCCCACCCGGTGCCCTTGCCGCCCGCGCCGCCGAACGGCATGTTGATGTCCCAGAATCCGGTGCTGTCGTTGACGATCACCTGTCCGGTCTCCACCTCCTCGACGAATCGGTAAGCCTTGGTGAGGCTTTCGGTGAAGACCGCAGCCTGGAGGCCGAGCGCGTCGCTGTTGGCCAGGCGGAGAAGTTCGTCGTCGTCGCGGCCCGTGATGATCGGCACGACCGGGCCGAACGACTCCTCCTTGCTGAGGAGGCTGTCGGGGGTGACGCCGTCGACGACCGTGAAGTCGTAGTACAGGTCGGTCGGGAATCCCTCGCGGCGGCCGCCGCCGACCAGGACGTCGAAGCCGCGCTCGCGGGCGTCGGCCAGGTGCCGGTCCATCTTCGCGGCGACACCCTCGTTGTTGAGCGGACCGAGGTTGACCGCGGAGTCGAACGGATCGCCGAGCTTGACCGAGCCGGAGTACGCGACGAGTGCCTCGACGAATGCGTCGTGCACGTCGGCGTGCACCAGTGCGCGCTCGGTGGCGCAGCAGACCTGACCCGCGCAGTAGTACGCGGCGTCGGCGGCCGCCTTGGCCGCGGCCTCGACGTTGGCGTCGGCGAGCACGATGAGCGGGCCGTTGCCCGAGCACTCCATGATGGACCGCTTCAGGCCGGCGGTCGCCTGGATCTTCG
Source organism: Prescottella soli (assembly GCF_040024445.1). NCBI lineage: Bacteria > Bacillati > Actinomycetota > Actinomycetes > Mycobacteriales > Nocardiaceae > Rhodococcus > Rhodococcus (subgen. Prescottella) soli. The sequence continues at coordinate 2,282,736 of NZ_CP157276.1, read as the reverse complement.
CGCCGGTCTGCGACGAACCGATGAAGCCGATGGCGTCGATGCCCGGATGCGAGACCAGGTCGGCACCGAAGTTGCCCTCTCCCGGAAGGATGTTCACGAGACCGGCCGGCAGGCCTGCCGCCTCGAACGCCTCCATCGCGGCCAGCACGGTCAGCGAGGTGTGGGTCGGCGGCTTGACGACGTGGGCGTTGCCGGTCGCCAGGCCCGGAGCGACGAACTCGGTGAGCATCAGCAGCGGGAAGTTCCAGGGCGTGATGATGCCCCAGACGCCGACCGGCCGGTAGAAGGTCCACATCCGCTTCTGCGGATCGTTCGAGGGCAGGGTTTCGCCGTGCAGGCGGACCGCGTCCTCGGCGTGCAGGTGGAACAGCTGCGCGGCCTCGGTCACGTCGGCGATGGACTCGGCGAGGGGCTTGCCCTGCTCGAGGGTCTGCAGGCGGGCCAGGAAGTCGATCCGCTTCTCGAGTTCGTCGCCGATGCGGTGGCAGATCTCGGCGCGCTGCCACACGCCCACCTTGCGCCACTCGGCCTGGGCCCGATGGGCGGCGTCGACGGCCTTGTCGAGGTCCGCGGTGGAGGGGACCGGGATGGTGCCGATGTGGCCACCGGTGACCGGGCTGATCACCTCGACGGACTCGCCGGTGCTGCCGTCGGTGTACGCGCCGTCCACGTAGAGCTGCTGGCGCGGGGCGGTCGGGATGGATGTCGTCATGAGAAACCCTCTTGGTGTGGGTAGGGCTGCCGATGCCCTCGGTGGCTGTGCTGGGGATCACTCGTTCCGTGCGAGTGTGGCCACGATAACGGCAATCGTGGCCCATGTCACCCCCTATGGGCAGAATTTGAGCTTAGAAACTGTTCAATGAGCAGAAGTTGTGTCAGATTTTGGCTCAAGTCGTTCGCCGGTCAACGCTTCGATCACCAGCGCGAGATCGTGCGACGACAGGTCGTCCCCGGATCGATCGGAGTGCCGGGCTGCCGGTGGATGGCGCTGCATCGCCATGGCGCGCGGTCCTTTCCGGGGGCTCACAGCGCCCCCAGGGCTGCGGTACCGGCGGTGCGGCCCGAGTCGAGGGACGAGCTGACGGTGCTGGTGACCATGCCCGCCCAGAACACGGTCCGCTGAATGGGGTCGTACAACCCCTCGCGGCGCGAGGTCGGCCCCGGGTAGGCGCCCCGCGCGAACTCGTCGAGGGACCAGTCGTAGGTCGACGTGGCCACAGTTGTCAGCCCCGCGTCGCCGGCCATCGATCGGACCGCCTCCAGCGACTGGGCGAGGCGCTCGGCCTCCGTCGCCGCCAGCAGTTCCCGGGCCTCGTCTCCGGTCGCCCAGGCGACGACGACCTGCCCCGCGTAGCCGGGCGCCGCGGCCGACCCGTTCCACAACGTCGGCGGGTTGACCAGGTAATCCTCTGCGAGGTCCCATCCGTCCGGCAGAACCGGAGCGGAGAACTCCAGCAGGCCCTTGTAGACGGGAAGGTAGACCACCTCGGAGATCCGGGAACGCTGCGTCGAAGGTAGCGGCGGGTCGAACGCGATCGACTCCTGTTGCAGCACGCCTGCGGGCAGTGCGATCACGAGCTTGCGGGCGGTGAACCGGGTGCCGTTCGCCAGCACCTCCACGCCGTGACGAGAGTGAGCGACGCGGGCGACCTCGTGATTCGTCCGCACGTCGATTCCCTCGGCGAGAATCCGGACGACCTGGTCGTAGCCGCCGATCACGCGGAAATCCCCGTACCCGTCACTCGGGATCGGCCCGCTGTCCGGGGCCGTCAGCGCGGTCTCGAGTGCCTCGACCACGTCCTCGGCGGGAAGCTTGTCGGACTGCTCGCTGTCCACCTCGATGACCAGGAAGGCGAGCGGGTAGTTCGCCCGAGAGATGCCCAGCCGCCCGAGGTACTGCTCTGCGGTCTCGCCGGGGTTCGGGGCCGGGAGCGGTGTCGGTACGCCCGGCTTTCCCTGCGGGAAGTTGTAGAACTGCCAGGTGTCCTGGTCGACCCACGGCGTGGACGGATCGAATCGGGACATCTTGGTCCCCCACCGATGTGTCGAGATGTTCGCCGGGCCGACGATGTCCCAGGTGGACACGTCGGCACCGTGGATGAGTTCGGCGCCCCGCTCGACCGGGATGCCCATGGTCGTGCGGTCCGTCCAGAGCCGGCCGCCGATCCGATCGCGGGCCTCGAGGACGATCACCGATCTGCCTGCGTCGGCGACCGTGCGCGCCGCGCCCAGGCCGGACACGCCGGCGCCGAGGACGATCACGTCCGCGTGATTCGAGTCGGGGGATCCGAGCGATCCGACCGATCCCGTCTGTGCCCGGGCCTGCGGGGTGCCGGCGAAGAGGAGCGCCGAGAGGCCGACGGCGCCGCCGTAGCCGAGCAGGCGGCGCCGCGTCAGTTGGATGTCTGGACCGTTGACTGGATTCACCTGGGTTTCTCCTGCGACGCGTGTCGTGTGATGTGGCGCTGCCAACGCCGTGGATGTGGTGCAGGTCACTCGTTCCGTCGAGTGCGGTCACGATATCGACTCGGCGAGCCCCTGTCACGCCGATGAGCAGAAATCACCGCCGATGTTTGTCATTTGAGCAACATCCTGAGCGGTTTCGTTTCTGCATCGTCAATGTTGGCGAGATGGTTCCGCGCAACCTCACGCGGCGCGGGCAGGTCTCCTCCGGCACCCGTCGGGGCTTGTCATCGCTCGCGGCGTGATCCATACTTCGTCCGCCGCATCGACGTCGTCGGGGTCCGCATTCCGGGGTCGATGGGTTCGATCCCCTTGCCGCGGGGGTCGATTCCGCACTGTTCCGTCCGAGTCACCGTCATATCCGGGTGCCCCCGTGGCGCCCCCCAACGGGACTTAGGAATGCCATGGCCGAAACAACGTCCACCGAACAGACCTCCACCGAACTGCACAAGACGATGCGCTGGTACGACGGCTTCGCGATGTCGCTGACGATGCCGGCCGCGCTGATCGCCTCGCTCGGCGCCTCGATCGTCGGCCTCGGCGGATGGGGCGCAGTGCTCCTGTGGAGCGTCTCGATGCTCCTCGCGACCGGGGCGAACTGGATCTACACCGAACTCGCCGCGATGTTCCCGGAGTCGTCGGGCGGTATCGCGGCTTACGCCGCCGAGGCGTGGAAGAAGCGTGCGCCGATCGTCGGACCGCTCGCCGCCGTCGGGTACTGGTTCCCGTGGACCACATCGTTGTCCGTCTACGCCGGCATCATCGGCGCCCTCGTCCAATCGCAGTGGTTCCCGGATCAGGACTGGTCGTGGGAGCTGGGACCGATCGAGCTGAACTTCCCGATCGTGGTCGGCCTCAGTGTGATCGGAATTCTCTACCTGCTCAACGTCGTCGGCGTCCGCATCACCATGACGTTCGTGTACATCACGGGCGGCATCCTGCTCATCCCGCTCGCGGTGTTCATCGTCGGACCGCTGCTGGCCAACGGCTTCGACGTCTCCGCGCTCACCTGGAACCTGCACGGCGTCGAAGGGCTGCGCACCGCGCTGGTGTGGCTGTACGTGATGGCGTGGACGTCGTTCGGCGTCGAGGTCTGCGCGACGTTCGCACCGGAGTACCGCAACACCGTCTCCGACACGGCCAAGGCCCTCAAGGCGGGCGTCCTGTTCTCGCTCGGCGTCTTCGTGCTGCTGCCGCTCATCCTGACGGGGTACGTCGGCGAGGGCGTGATTGCCGACGCGCCCACCACGTTCTACGTCGAGGCCTTCCAGAACCTGGTCGGCGGCGCGGCCGACGTCATGGTGCTGTTCCTGATCTGCTCGCTGCTGCTGATCATGGTGACCGGTCTCGCCGACGGCTCGCGCGTTCTCTACAACATGGGCAAGGAGGGGACGAGTCTGCGGCAGTTCGGTGTGCTGAACAAGAGGGGCGTTCCCGTCCGGGCGCTCACCGTGGCGCTGGTGGTCAACGTCCTGGTCCTGACCGTGCTCAAGACGCCGCTCGCGATCATCGTCACGGGCAACCTGGGCTACATCCTGACCCACATCTTCGCGCTGTCGGGCTTCTTCCTGCTGCGCAAGGACCGCCCCGACCTGGCCCGTCCGATTCGTCTGCCGGCGATGTTCGTTCCGCTGTCGCTGGTGCTCTCGGCAGTGCTCGCCGTCATTCTCGTCGTGGGCGCCACGGGATTCGAGGTCACGGGGTACGGCGGCTTCAAGGAGCTGTCGGTGGCGTTCGGCGTACTGGCGGCTGCGGTCGTGCTGTGGCTCTACCGGCGTAAGGTTCAGGACCGTCGATCCGTTCCCGAACAGGTGGGGTGATGAGCGCTTACGGACTCCTGGCCGGCGCAATCGCGTGTGAGATCGTTGCGACGCTGTCCCTCAAGGCCGCCGACGGTTTCAGCCGGCTGCTGCCGTCGGTGATCGTCGTGATCGGCTACGCCACGGCGTTCGCTCTGCTCGGCTTCGCTCTCCAGCGCGGTCTGGATGTCGGCGTCGGCTACGCCATCTGGTCCGCGGTCGGAACGACGGCGGTGGCGGTCCTGGGAGTTCTGCTGTTCCGGGAGTCGTTGTCCGTCACGGCAATCGGGGGTATCGCACTGATCATCGCCGGTGTCGTGCTGATCGAACTGGGCAACCGTGCGACGACGGGATCGCCGGAGCAACCGGATCCCGCGGCCGCGGTCGTGCACGACCACTGACGGCCGGAAGACGACAGGCCCCCGGTACCCGAACGATCGGGTGCCGGGGGCCTCGTCGTGTCCCCGTCGGTCACTCAGGTCCCGGGCGCTGCCCCCGCCTCCTCCGCGGGCGCGCTCGAATGACTGTCGAGGATCAGCACGGCCGTGTGCAGCGACGTCCGGGACTCGGCGTCGTCCAGGTCCACTCCGAGGAGACGTTCGACGGTCGCGAGCTTGGCGTACAGCGTGGGGCGCGAGATCCGCATCCGCTTGGCGAGTTCGGCCTTGTTGCCGCCGAGTTCGAGGTAGGCGCGCAGGAGGTCCAGCAGGTCGTCGCCGTGCCGTGCCCGGTGCTCGAGCAGGCCGCGCAGTTCGGCTTCGGCGAAGGCCTGCACACGCTGATCCGTGCGGATGAGCGCGATCAGCCCGCGCAACCGGATGTCCGCGGAGCGGTGGCAGAACCTGCCGTCCCGCGGCAACGACTGTGCCACGTCGGCGATGTGGGCCGATTCGGTGAGACCGCGCGCGGCGTCCAGCAGCCGGGTCGAGTCCGGGCCGACGCCGACGGTGCAGCGCACGACGCCGTCGATCCGCCCGAGCGCGGCGTGGATCTCGGCGCACAGCGGCTGCAGGGCGTCGGGTCCGGAACCGCCCGGGGGCTGTGAGATCAGCAGGTCGAACCAGCCGGCCCGCGGATTGGTGGTGAGCGCCGTCAACCGCGACGTCCGCACGGCGTGACGGATGGCGTCGAGCATGCGGACCCGTCGCCGCTGCGTGAAAACCTGGTCGGCGCTGGGGGTCTCAGCAACGCGAATGGTGAGCGGCAGGTATGTCAGCGCGGGTCGCAACCCGAGGGCGTGTGCGCGGGCGGTCGCCTCGGCCTCGTCCTGGATGCGACCGCGGCGCAGCTCGTCGATGAGGCCGCTCTGGGCCTGCTGTTGGAGGGCGGTGCCCTCACGCTCCGCCATGCGCCCCAGCGCGAGTGCCTGGGCGGCGCGTTCGATGGTCATGCGGGTTCGGGTGTCGTTGCCGGTCGGGCGGGGGACGACGAGCCGGCCCCATTCCTGCCGGTGGGCGCCCACCGGTGTGGTGATCCAGGATTCCGGTCCGCCGATCCCCGTCTCGCGCGCGACCGGCGTCAGCCGCGACCGGCGTTCCCAGTCCGACAGCAGTTCCGCGGTCTCGAGGCCCTGCGATGCGAAGGCGAGGACCTGCCGCGCCAGATCCTCGAGGACGATCGGTGCTCCGAGTATCGCCGCTGCGGCTTCGACGATCTCGCCGGGCGACGCCCGCTTCATGCTCAGGTCGGTGAACGCCTCGTGGGTGTTGCGGGCGAACGCCACCTCGGCATACTGGTCGGCCACGATCGAGCGGTGCACCTCCTCGGTGACCTCGACGAACCGGACCTCCCGGTGGAGGGCCACCACCGGCAGCCCGAGCCGGTCCGCGGCCTCGGCCGCCTCCGGCGGGATCGCGTCGACGTGCAGTCCGAGTTCGACGACGAGGCCGGTCGCCCCGGCGGCGGCCAGGCCCTCCAGGTAACCCACAGGATCATCGGTGAGGGCGTGTCCCGTCGTCAGGACGAGCTCGCCGCCCTGGAGCAGGTTCGACAGGTCCCGCAGATCGCTCACGTGCACCCACCGGACCCGGCGGTCGAGGGTGCCGCCGCCGATCACCTCCGGCTCGCCGTGCTGGAGGACCGGGAGGGCGAGGATCTCGCGGACGGTCGGCTGCATTTGACGAAGTGTAAATCAGAAGTCCGATCCTTTTACACAGTGCAGCCCTGCGGTGGTGGGGCGGACGGCCAGAGTTGAGGCACTACGCGTGATCGCGCGTGTCGATCGACTCAGTTAAGGACTCCCATGACCCACAGTGACGGCGCGGCACGGACGATCGCGCACTGGTCCGACGGCAAGGGCTTTGCCGGAACGAGCGGCAACACCGCCCCCGTCACCAACCCGGCGACCGGCGCGGTCACCGGCCAGGTCGCACTGGCGAGTGTCGAGGACGCCCGGACGGTGATCGCGGCGGCGTCGGCGGCGTTCCCGGCGTGGCGGGACAGCTCGCTGGCCAAGCGCACCGCTGTGCTGTTCAAGTTCCGCGAACTGCTCAACGAGCGCAAGCAGGAACTGGCCGATATCATCACGGCCGAGCACGGCAAGGTGCTCTCCGACGCGCTCGGTGAAGTGTCGCGCGGTCAGGAGGTCGTCGAATTCGCCTGCGGCATCGCGCATCTGCTCAAGGGCGGCATGACCGAGAACGCGTCGACGTCCGTCGACGTCGCCTCGATCCGGCAGCCGGTCGGCCCGGTCGCGATCATCTCCCCGTTCAACTTCCCGGCCATGGTCCCGATGTGGTTCTTCCCGGTCGCCGTCGCGACCGGCAACACGGTCGTCCTCAAGCCGTCCGAGAAGGATCCGACGGCGTCGATCTGGATGGCGGAGCTGTGGGCCGAGGCCGGCCTGCCCGCAGGCGTGTTCAACGTGCTGCAGGGCGACAAGACCGCGGTCGACGAGTTGCTCACCTCCCCGGACATCAAGGCGATCTCGTTCGTCGGTTCGACGCCGATCGCCCAGTACGTGTACGCCACCGGCACCGCCCACGGCAAGCGGGTCCAGGCGCTGGGCGGCGCGAAGAACCACGCCATCGTGCTCCCCGACGCGGACCTCGATCTGGCCGCGGACGCCATGGTGAACGCCGGTTTCGGGTCCGCAGGTGAGCGCTGCATGGCGATCTCCGTGATGGTTGCGGTCGGCGACATCGCGGACGAGTTGGTCGACAAGATCGCCGAGCGCACCCGGGCGCTCAAGACCGGCGACGGGACGCGCGACGCGGACATGGGCCCGCTGGTGACCAAGGCCCACCGAGACCGTGTCGCGTCGTACGTCGACGCGGGCGAGGCCGCCGGCGCCACCGTCGTGGTGGACGGGCGCGGCATCGAGGCGGACGGGGGAGCGGACGGCTTCTGGCTCGGGCCCACCATGCTCGACCACGTCACCCCGGACATGAGTGTCTACACCGACGAGATCTTCGGCCCCGTGCTGTCGGTCGTCCGCGTGGAGTCCTACGACGAGGCGCTCGCGCTGGTGAACTCGAACCCGTTCGGCAACGGCACCGCGATCTTCACCAACGACGGTGGGGCGGCGCGCCGCTTCCAGAACGAGGTGGAGGTCGGCATGGTCGGCATCAACGTCCCGATCCCGGTTCCGATGGCCTACTACAGCTTCGGTGGGTGGAAGAGCTCGCTGTTCGGTGACACCCACGCCCACGGCACCGAGGGCGTCCACTTCTTCACCCGCGGCAAGGTCGTCACGACCCGCTGGCTCGACCCCAGCCACGGCGGCATCAACCTCGGCTTCCCCCAGAACAACTGAGTCGGACAAGGAGCACCGGACATGACGACGACAACCGACCGGGCCGTCATCCTGCCGACCGGGCAGGATCTCGACGCCGCCCGCGCCGACGGTGAGCGCGCCTACACCCTCGATCGGGCGCACGTGTTCCACTCGTGGTCCGCGCAGGCGCAGATCACGCCGATGACGATCCTTGCCGCCGAGGGCTCGTACGTGTGGGACGGCGCGGGAAATCGCCTGCTGGACTTCTCGTCCCAGCTGGTCAACACCAACATCGGGCATCAGCATCCGAGGGTCGTCGAGGCGGTGCAGCGACAGGCGGCGAAGCTGTGCACCATCGCCCCGCAGCACGTCAACGACGCGCGCTCGGAGGCCGCCCGGTTGATCGCCGGGCGCACCCCGGGCGACCTGGACAAGGTGTTCTTCACCAACGGCGGCGCCGACGCCAACGAGCACGCGGTGCGGATGGCACGCCTGCATACCGGTCGCTACAAGGTGCTGTCGCGGTACCGCTCGTATCACGGCGGTACCGACACGGCCATCAACCTCACCGGCGATCCCCGTCGGTGGCCCAACGACCACGGCAACAGCGGCGTCGTGCATTTCGACGGTCCGTTCCTCTACCGTTCGGCGTTCCACTCGGAGAACGAGGAGCAGGAGACCGAGCGCGCCCTCGAGCACCTCGACCGACTCGTCCGGCTCGAGGGTCCGGGCACGATCGCGGCGATCGTCCTCGAGTCGGTCCCCGGTACGGCCGGCATCATGGTCCCGCCGCCCGGGTACATGGCCGGGGTCCGGGAGATCTGCGACCGCTACGGGATCGTCTTCATCGCGGACGAGGTGATGGCCGGGTTCGGTCGTACCGGAAAGTGGTTCGCCATCGATCATTTCGACGTGGTGCCGGACCTGATCACCTTCGCCAAGGGCGTCAACTCGGGATACGTCCCGCTCGGTGGCGTCGCGATCAGTGCAAAGATCGCCGCCACGTTCGACGACCGCGCCTACCCCGGCGGCCTCACCTACTCGGGCCACCCGCTGGCGACGGCCGCCGCGGTCGCCACGATCGAGGCGATGGAGGACGAAGGCATCGTCGACAACGCCGCGCGGATCGGCGCCGAGGTCCTCGGCCCCGGCCTGCGGGCGCTCGCGGAGCGGCATCCGTCGATCGGGCAGGTGCGCGGGCTCGGTGTGTTCTGGGCGATCGAACTGGTCGCCGACCGCGCCACGAGGGAGCCCCTCGCACCGTACGGCGGGTCGAGCCCGGCGATGAACGAGGTGATCGCCGCGTGCAAGTCCGGTGGGCTGCTGCCGTTCGCGAACTTCAACCGGATCCACGCCGTGCCGCCGTGCACCGTCACCGAGGCCGAGGCGCGCGAGGGCCTGGCGATCCTCGATGCGGCGTTCGAGGTGGCAGACAGTCACACCGGCCGGTGATGCGACCGATCCGCCCCAGGGAGCCTGGCGTTCCCCGGGGCGGATCGACGTCTCCGGGTCCTCGAACATCGGACCCGTTGCGAGCTAGTCGAACTCGTCACCGGCCTTCGTGGTCTCCCGGCGTCACCGGACGCCCGGGCCGTTCGTGGGAGGGAGGGACTGGACACGGGACGGTCGTGAACGAACAGCCCGTCGGGCTGTCGCAGGAGAAGTTCTACACCAATCGATGACTAAGGAGTATTTCCATGGGTTCCACTGCTACTGAGCTCGGTCAGGTCGGCGCTGTCGCCGGACTCATCTCGGCCATTGCCGCTGTCGTCGGCGCTGTCGCCGGCGCGGCGACGCTGTTCCTGTAGTCCAGCCACTGCACGACGAAGCCGGTGGCTCCGCTCACCCCTTTCGGGGATCGCGGGGCCACCGGCTTTCGTTGTTCTGGGGTCAGGCCGTGAACCCGATGTACTTGGTGTCGAGGTACTCGTCGATGCCCTCGACGCCGCCCTCGCTGCCGAGCCCGGACTGCTTGACGCCGCCGAAAGGAGCGGCGACGTCGGAGACGACGCCGCGGTTGACGCCCACCATGCCCGACTCGAGCGCGTCGGCCACCCGCAGCGCCCGGTCGAGGTTCTGCGTGAAAATGTATGCAGCGAGACCATATTCGGTGTCATTGGCCGCGGCGATCGCCTCCTCTTCGGTGTCGAACCCGGTGATCGCGGCGACCGGGCCGAAGATCTCGTCGCGGACGATGCGCGAGTCGGCCGGCACCTGGTCGAGGACGGTCGGCTCGAAGAAGAAGCCGGGGCCGTCCACGGTCCGGCCGCCGGTGCGCACCCGGGCGCCCGCCGCGACCGCCTCGTCGACGAGTGCCGCCACGCTCGCGCGCTGCTTGGCGCTCACGAGCGGCCCGACGTCGACGCCGGGCTCGTGTCCGGGGCCGAGCTTCAGCGCGGCGATCCGCTCGGTGAGCCTCGCGGTGAACTCCTCACGGACCGAGTTGGCCACCATGATTCGGTTCGCGGCGGTGCACGCCTCGCCGCCGTTGCGCATCTTGGCGGCCATCGCCCCGTCGAGCGCCGCGTCCAGATCCGCGTCGTCGAACACGACGAACGGTGCGTTGCCGCCCAGCTCCATCGACGTGCGCAGGACGTTGCGGGCGGCCTGCTCGATGAGGATGCGGCCAACGGGGGTGGAACCGGTGAAGGTGACCTTGCGCAGGCGGGGATCGGCGAGCAGCGGCCCGGACACCGCGGCGGCGTCCGACGTCGGCAGCACCGAGACGACTCCGGCCGGCAGGCCCGCCTCGGCGAGGATCTGCGCGAACGCGAGCATCGTCAGCGGCGTCTCCGCGGCGGGTTTGACGATCATGGTGCAGCCCGCGGCGAGTGCGGGGCCGATCTTGCGGGTTCCCATGGCCAGGGGGAAGTTCCACGGGGTGATCGCGAGGCACGGGCCCACCGGCACCTTGTTCACGAGGATGCGCCCGGCGCCGCCCGGAGACCTCGTCGAGCGGCCCTGGATGCGGACGGCCTCCTCGCTGAACCAGCGCAGGAACTCGGCGCCGTACGCGACTTCGCTGCGGCTCTCCGGCAGGGCCTTGCCCATCTCGGCCGTCATCAGCAGCGCCAGGTCCTCGGTCCGTTCGACCACGAGCTCCCACGCCCTGCGGAGGATGATCGAGCGTTCGCGGGGCGAGGTGGCGGCCCACTCCGCCTGCACGCGGCATGCCGCGTCGAGCGCCCGGATCGCGTCGTCGGCACCGGCGTCGGCCACCGTGGTCAGGACCTCACCGGTCGCGGGATCGAGCACCGGGAACGTCCCGCCGCCGACCGGCGCGGTGGACTCGCCGTCGATCCACAGCCCGGTCGGGATGCGGGAGACGAGGGTGGAGACATCAATCATCGTTCTGCTTCCAGTAGATTCCGGATGTGTTGATCGTCAATGGCTTTCGGTGATCACGAGGCGGCGCGGACGGCGCCCTCGATCACGTCGAGCGCATCGGCGAGGAGATCGTCTCCGATGACGAGCGGCGGCAGCAGGCGCACCACGTTGCCGTAGGTTCCGCAGGTCAGCAGGATGACGCCCTGCTCGAGCGCGCGGGCGACAACCGCGCGGGTCAGCTCGGCGTCCGGCTCGGTCGTGCCCGGGACCACGAACTCCATCGCGAGCATCGCGCCGCGGCCGCGGACGTCGCCGATCGCCGGAATCTCCTCTGCCAGAGCGCGGAGACGGGTCGTCACGACCTCCTCGATGTGACGCGCCCGCGCGGGAAGGTCGAGCTCGCGCATGGTCTCGATCGTGGCGAGCGCGGCAGCGCACGCGATCGGATTGCCACCGTAGGTGCCGCCGAGGCCGCCGGCGTGCACCTTGTCGAGCAGCTCTGCCCGGCCGGTGATCGCGGACAGCGGGAGGCCGCCGGCGATGCCCTTGGCCATCGCGATGATGTCGGGCACCACCAGTTCGTGGTCGCACGCGAACCACGAGCCCGTGCGCGCGAAGCCGGTCTGGACCTCGTCGGCGATGAAGACGACGCCGTTGGCGCGTGCCCACGACGCGAGGGTCGGGAGGAATCCCGGTGCGGGGACGATGAACCCGCCTTCGCCCTGGATCGGCTCGATGATGATCGCGGCCAGCGAGTCCGCACCGATCTGCTTCTCGATCTGGGTGATCGCGCGCTGCGCCGCCTCCTTGCCCGTCAGGCCGCTGTCGTCGCGGAACGGGTACGACATCGGCATCCGGTACACCTCGGGGGCGAACGGGCCGAAGTTGGTCTTGTACGGCATCGACTTGGCCGTGAGCGCCATCGTCAGGTTGGTGCGGCCGTGGTAGGCGTGGTCGAACGCGACGACGGCGGTGCGGCCGGTCGCCAGGCGCGCGACCTTGATCGCGTTCTCCACTGCCTCGGCGCCGGAGTTGAACAGCACGGTGCGCTTGTCGTGGTCGCCCGGCGTCAGCGCCGCAAGTTCCTCGGCGACCTGCACGTATCCCTCGTACGGGGTGACCATGAAGCACGTGTGGGTGAAGCGTCCGGCCTGGTCGCGCACCGCATCGACGACGGCGGGATGCGACGCGCCCACGTTGGTGACCGCGATGCCCGCGCCGAGGTCGATCAGCGAGTTCCCGTCGACGTCGACGATCACGCCGCCGTCGGCGTCGGCCGCGTAGACGGGCACGCTGGACCCGACCCCGGCCGCGACACTGGCGCGGCGACGCTCGGTGAGGGCCCGCGAGTTCGGGCCGGGCAGTTCGGTGACCAGGTTGCGCTTCTGCGGAAGCCGGAAGGCGGTGTTTTCGCTGGCGTTCATATCGTGGAGGACCCCTGTCGTGAAGAGCTGTCACGTCCAGTCTGGTTCGCCGTGGTGCGCGGGGCACCTGCCAGAATGGAGCGGGGTGCCGTAGTTGATTCGCCGTTTCGGCCCGCATGGCGGGCCAGGTCAGGAGTTGAGATGGGCGTGACCGTCCGGTGGGTGCTGGCGCAGCCGGAGCTGGCCCTCCGTCTGCGCGGTGGGGCCTTGGGCCTCGACCGGGACATCGAGTTCGCCATCACCACCGAGCTGTCGGACCCGTCGCCGTGGCTCTCGGGTGGCGAACTGCTGCTGACCACGGGTCTGGGGGTGCCGACGGCCGCGGTCGGGTACCGGGACTACCTGAGTCGCCTGTTCGACGCCGGGGTCGCGGCGGTCGGATTCGGAGTCGGCCTCACCCACGCCGAGATCCCCGCGGAGCTCGTCGCGGCGGCCGACGAGACCGGGCTGCCGCTGCTGGAGGTGCCGCTGCCCACCCCGTTCGCCGCGGTCACGAAGCGGGTGATGGACAGCCTGGCCGAGCAGCGGTACGACGAGCTGCTGCGTGCCTCCCGCGCGCAGCCGCGGATGACGCGGGCCGTGGTCCAGGGCGGCGCGCGTGCGATCGTGCGTGAACTGGCGACCGCAACCGGTGCCACGGTGCTGCTGCTCGACCGCCGCGGTCGGCTCCTCGAGCGGCACCCTGCGGACGTCGACAGCGACACCGTCGCGGAGGTGTCGGGCCTGATCGACTCGGTGTCGGAGGCGGCGTCGAGCATTGTCGCCCAGGCGCATTCGGGCCAGTCGATGACGGTGCAGCGGATCGGGCTGGGAAACAGTCTCCACGGCTGCCTCGCGGTGGTGAGTCCGAAACCGCTCGGCTCCGTCGATCAGGTTCTGCTGGGCCATGCCAACTCGCTGCTGGCGCTGGACTTCGAGAAGCCGGTGCGACTGCGGGCTGCGCAGAACCAGCTGAACACCCAGATCCTGGGGCTGTTGCTGTCGGAGGACATCGATCTCGAGCCGGCCCGTGAGCAACTCGCCCCGGCCGCCGACGACCGCGGCGTCATCCGCGCCCTGGCCGCGGTCTGCGCGTCACCGGCGGACGCCGAGGCGGTCGCGGCGGCCATCGAGTCGGCCATGAACGAGGTCGGCCGGCCGCTCTTCCTGCGCCGGACGGAGGGCCGGGTGACGGTCCTCCTCCGTGGAACCGACGACGGCACGTTCGCGCGCACACTGCTCGCCGGTGCAGCAGAGAGCGTCCGGCGGTCCACCCGCGTCGGACTGAGCGGGCGCCTGCCGGTCGCGCGCTTCGTCGACGCGATCGACCAGGCTCGCCTGGCGGCATCGGCGGCCGGGGCGGGAACGGCAGCCCTCGAGTTCTCGGCACTGACCGGTAGTGCCCTGCTCACGTTCGACTCCACCCGCCAGGTGCTCTGCAGCATCGCCGACACGACGATCACGCCGCTCGCCGACCACGATCGCGACCAGGGCACGGACCTGGTCGCGTCGCTGCGGGCATTCCTCGAGGCGAACGGTCACTGGGAGTCGGCGGCGAATGCGCTTGGCGTGCACCGCCACACCCTCAGGAGCAGGATCGCCAAGATCGAGTCGCTGCTGGACTGCAGGCTCGACGTCGCCCGGGTGCGCGCGGAACTGCTCCTCGCGATCATCGCCTCGCAGGCGTAGTGCCCGGAACGGGTCGTTCCGGGCACTACGCGGGGGAGCGTGCGGACGGGTGCGGTGCTACCGCGTCACCGCGGCCAGTGTCGTCGCCAGTTCCGCGTTGATCGTGCAGGCCCGCGCGAGGTCGACGCCGCCGTCGGCCTGCGCCTCGACAACGATCCGGTGCAGCCTGGTCAGCACCGGATCGTGGTGTGCGCGCCACCGTCCCAGCCGCGCGTCGGTCGGGTCGTCGTCACCCGCGTGCGCCACGGCGGACCCGACCAGTGCGTGCAGTCGCGCGCACATCTCGTCGCGCAGCGCCGCTGCGGCCAGGGCATCCCAGTAGGACGCGCGCGGCCACTGCTCCAGACGGTCGACGGCGCGGAACACGCCCAGTTCGTCTCCCAGGTCCAGGTACGTCTCGGCCACCTCGGCGACTGGAATCCCCAGTGCCAGAGCAGTGTCCGCGAACGGAAGGGCCTCGCCGAGGAGCGTCGACGAGGTTCCGGCGATCGTCCCGTCGGCATGCATGGGCGAGTCGTCGTCGAGCAGGTGACGAACCGCCTCCCGGTACCGTCGGACCTCCGACTGGGGATCGAGCGGCAGCGGGCGGTTGCGCAGCAGCCAGGCGCAGGCGCGCTCGATCAGCGTCTGGACCGCGTGCAGTGGACCCCACGAGCGGCGGTCGGCCGGGTCGACGACGGCGAGCGCCCGATCCCACATCGCATCCACGTCGAACAGTTCTGCAATCACCGCGTACGCCAGCGCGACCTGCGGCGTGCTCACGCCGAGCCGCTCCTCGAGCCGGTAGATCAGGCCCGGCCCGACGTGGTTGATCAGCTGGTCCGCGATCTGCGTGGCGATGATCTCCCTGCTCAGCCGGTGCTCGCGGACATGTCCGGGGAACCGGTCGCGCAGCGACGGCGGGAAGTAGTCGACCAGGAGGTGAGCGTAGATCGGCTCGTCCGGAACGCTGGAGCCGAGCAGGTCGTCGCGCACCGCGTTCTTCGAATGTGCCAGCAGCGTGGCGATTTCGGGTCGCGTCAGTCCTAGACCGGCCTCGGTCCGCAGCACCAGTTCCTGCTTGCTCGGCAGGACGGCGCGAGTGCGGTCCAGCCCGCTGACCGTCTCGAGGTTGACGATCAGTCGCTCGTGTCGCCCGAGCAGCGACGCCGCGTGAGACTCCGCGAGGCTGATGGCCAGTGTCTGGCTCGCGCAGTCGCCCAGCACCGCGGCTGCGACGTGGTCGGTGCACTCGGCCAGCAGCGCGTTGCGGGCGTCCCGGGTGAGCTCGCCCGCGGCCACCGCGCCGTCCAGCGCGATCTTGAGGTTGACCTCCCGGTCGGACGTCGCCACCCCGGCAGCGTTGTCGATGAAGTCCGCATTGATGCGACCGCCGCCGAGGGCGAACTCGATCCGCGCCCGCTGGGTGAAGCCCAGGTTGCCGCCTTCACCCACCACTCGGCACCGCATGTCGGCGGCATCGACGCGGACCGCGTCGTTCGCGGGATCGGCTGCATCCGTGTCCGTTTCGGCCGACGCCTTCACATAGGTACCGACGCCGCCGTTCCACAGCAGATCCACCGGTGCACGGAGGATCGCGCGGATCAGCTCGCCCGGCGCGAGCGCCTCGACGTCCACGCCGAGCCGTTCCCGCACGGCCGGGGACAGCGGCACCTGCTTGGCCGAGCGGGGCCAGACGCCGCCGCCCTCGGAGATGGCGTCGCGCGGGTAGTCGTCCCAACTCGACCCCGGGGCGTCGAACAGGGTGCGGCGGTGCCCGAACGAGGCGTCGGGATCGGGGTCGGGGTCCAGGAAGATGTGGCGGTGGTCGAAGGCCGCCACCAGCCTGATGGTGCGCGAGAGCAGCATCCCGTTGCCGAACACGTCGCCGGACATGTCGCCGATGCCGACGACGCTCACGGCGTCGGCCTGGCTGTCCACGCCCAGCTCGGCGAAGTGCCGACGAACCGACAGCCACGCCCCACGGGCCGTGATGCCCATCGCCTTGTGGTCGTAGCCCCGCGACCCGCCCGACGCGAAGGCGTCACCGAGCCAGAAGTCGTACTCGGCGGCAACGGCATTCGCGACGTCGGAGAATCGCGCGGTGCCCTTGTCGGCGGCGACCACCAGGTAGGGGTCGGCGTCGTCGTGCACGACGGTGTCCGCCGGCGCGACGACGACGCCGTCGACCAGGTTGTCGGTGACGTCCAGTAGTCCGCGGATGAACGTCGCGTACCCGGCGGCGGGTTCGACGCCGTCGAGCAGGACGTAGGCACCCTTGGCCCCGGTCGGGACGATCGGCGAGTTCTTCACGGTTTGCGTGGTCATCAGCCCCAGCACCTCGGTGCGGTAGCTCTCGGGGCGGTCCGACCAGCGCAGTCCGCCGCGCGCCACCGCGCCCGCCCGGACGTGGACGCCCTCGACACCCCCGCCGCGGACGAAGATCTCGCGGTGCGGAACGATGCCGCCCGGCTGCGCCAGCCGTGACGGGTCCAGCTTGAACGAGGCGTAGGCCTTAGCGGTGCCGTCCGCCGCGCGCTGGTACCAGTTGGTGCGCAGGACGGCCGTCACGAAACTCGACAGCGCGCGCAGGATCCGGTCCTCGTCGAGGGTCGCGGCGTCCTCGACGAGCGTGCTCAGGCGGGTCTGGAGCTCGGCGGTCCGGCCATCGCGATCGGGGAGCGCCGGGTCGAACCGGGCGTGGAAGAGCGACACCACAGTGTTGGTGAAGGTGTTGTGCCGCAACAGGGTATCGATGAGGAAGGCGTCGGAGAATCCGAGGCCCACCTGCTGGAGGTAGCGGACCATGCATCGGACCAGCGCGACGTCGCGCCACGAGAGGCCGGCGACGGGGGTGAGCATGCAGAACCGGTCGATCTCGAGACCCTCGGCGACCGCGGTCTCGAACGCGTCGACGAGCAGGGCGCCGGCGTCCTCCGCCCACGCCCGCGCGGGTGGGCCGAAGCGGAATCGATCGGCTCGTGTTCTTCGATGCGCAGGCCGAAGCACTCGAAGTCCCTGGCGACGTCGGCCAGCGGGGGACGGGCGCCGGGCCACACCACGACCGCGTCCAGCGTGTCGGTGTGATGGGCGGTGTCAGCGGGGGAGACGAACTCCATCCGGGGCCTGGCCCGGGGATCGGCGTCGTCGGCGTCTGTGGTCGAGGGGAGCGTCATTGATCCCAAGCGGTTGGTCATTGAACACCTGTTCGGTCAGCGGCTGTTGGATTCGTCGGATCCGACCGGTCTGAGTGTTCCTTGCCCACCGGCTTCCTCGGCTGGACACTTCGGCGTATCCGTCGCGGCGGAAACGCCGAAATGCACATGGGCGCATGGGCCGAACGAGGGTTATGCCGACAGCTGAGAGCGATGACGTCACCTCGACGGTGCGGGACGTCGGGTCAGCGGGTGAGCGCCTCGAACGACCAACGCGTGGTCATACCGAGGGGATGACGTTGTTGATCCCGCAGGGGTTGTTCTCGCTTGTCTGGAACGTCGCCACTGGCGTTCCAGACTGATCGAGCACGGTGAACTCGTCGAAGGTGAAGACGAACAACTAGTCGCCTCCCGGCCCACAGCGATGGCCGGGATCGGTTGAACCGGGGAGTGAAAGGATGGTCGTCCGGACATCAACGTCAACGGTGACAACCGATGATGGCGGTACTGGTTCGATACCCTTCTCTGTGCTCGAGTAGTGACAGCGCCGAAGGGTCACACCCGGGGACGGATCCTGCTTGTAAGCCCGGAGCCATTCGTTTCCGTACAGCTCATCAGCCTGCTTCGCCACTGCATCGCATTCGTCTGTGCCTGCGGTCGCGGTGACCGGTGCCACCGATTCGACTCCGCTCGCGGAGGGTTCAGCGTTTGAGTCCCCTGAAGTGCAACCGGCGAGGATCAACGGGGAAAGCCCGGCCATGATGATCTGACAAAGTAGGCACTTTAATCCGTTGCGGCGCAGTGCTATCAGACTTCCGCTGTCTTACCCACCTGGCGGTCAGAGCTGATAGGGGCGCTGCTGCTTTCGAGGTCCTCCACCGTGCCATGGGGCGCAGCCTAGCCAGCTGAAGACTCGTGTCTGGGCGTTTCGCATGATCATCAGTCCGCTGAGCTGAATCTACCTATTGCTCCGGAGAGCCGGAGTGTGCTGCCGTGTACAGGCTGGCCGCGATTCTGGTGAGATGGTCGCGATCCTTTGCGCTTATGGCCGAGAACATTTGGGCTTCGACGCGGTCAAGTGCGTGATCGCCTTCGGCGAGCTTGCCTCGGCCGGTATCGGTGATCGTGACGATCTGACGGCGCCTGTCGTTCGGGTCCCGCTCGCGGATGACGTGTCCGTTGTTCTGGAGCCCGTCGAGGTACGCGACGATATCGCCTTGGTCCACGACGACCCTGCTCGCAAGCTCCTTCTGGTGGCATGGCCCGAGCTCTTCGAGCGTGCTCAGTATTGCGTGATGGTTCGGGAGAAGGCCGACGTCCGCGAGTGCGTCTGCGTAAACCTGCCGGACCCTCAGCGCTGCACGGACGAAGACGAAACCGGGCCGGCGCGACAGACTGGGAGCGTAGTCGGGCGAACTCATGGACCAACTATAGGGCTCCCTAATGATTGCATTTTCCAACGATCGGGTGAGTGCTGCCGGCATTGGTGGCGCCGAGCGGATGCGTAGCCGTGAGCGGCCCGAGCCCTAACCTCAGGCCGGCCTCTGTGCGGAGTGAACGGGCAGGGGCACCTCAAAGAGTCAATACATGGCATTGCCAATGGTTGGTATTGCCATGTATCTTCGCTCGTGTCGGACTACGGACGGTGGTGGGGGACTTGTCAAACGACACCGCCCAGATCGTCCCGATCGAAGGGGGAACGTAATGATTCAAGAACTGTCGTACATCGGAATCGGCTCGCCACGAGCCGAGGACTGGCGCAACTACGGCACCAAACTCCTCGGTGCGATGCTCGCTTCGGATGGCCCGGGTGGCGCCGTGCGCCTCGCTGTCGACGACATCAACTATCGCATCGCCATCCACCCGGCTCCTGAGGACGAGTTTCTCTACGCCGGTTGGGGACTCGCAAACGAGACCGATCTCCACGCATTCACTCGTCATCTCGAATCCCACGGCGTGACAGTGCACTGGGGAGACGCTGAACTCACTCGCGAACGCCAGGTGGCAGAACTGGCGTGGTTCGCGGACCCTTGGGGCATCCGCCACGAACTCAGCTGGGGAAAGGCGGCAACGCCGTTGTCGTTCACGCCCGGACGAACGATGCGTGGCGGGTTTGTCACCGGCGACCAGGGGCTCGGACACATCGTCTTCCAAGTGCCGAACATCGAAGAGGCCAACGAGTTCTACGTCGACATCCTCGGATTTCGCCTGTCCGATCGCATAACCACGAAGTACTTCAACGTCCGCTTCTATCACGTCAACGGACGCCACCATTCACTCGCGCTGTCCGAACTTCCGGGCCACGTCGGCTTCAACCACCTGATGCTCGAGGTCGAGCAGATGGATGACCTCGGGCGGCTGATCGACCTACTTGACGAGCACGACGTCGAGATCATGCAGTCCCTCGGCCGACACACGAACGACATGGTGACCTCCGTATACATCGGAAGCCCATCGGGGCTCCAAATCGAATACGGGTATGGGGGATTGACGGTCGACGATCTGAGCTGGGTCGCGCGCACCTACACCCGCCCAAGCTATTGGGGGCACAAGCTCTCCGAGACCGCCAAGACACAGCTACCGGGCATCGTCAAACCACTCGTTCCCGCCGAAGCCTGACTTTGTCCTGCAACTACGGGCACGTCAGTTCCGGGCACCGCCGGTACTTCGCTGCCTTCCCAGCGCCGAGGTCGTTACCGTTCGGGACGCCCGCCCGCGGCTGCAGACGATCGTTGTGTGCGCAGCGGGCGGGCGATCCCCCCTTCCGAGTTAGCGAGTATCCGAACTGATCTGTATTTCGTTCGGACGATCGAAGCCGGACGGGCGTACTTCCCGAGTGGCAGTTTCGTGTACATGCCCAGGATGTCCGGCGTCGTACGCACACCAGTCTCGCTGCCCTCCCGACCGCGAACCATCAGGTCGGGAAGTCATGTCACGCCCCGACATCATCCCCAGCGCTCAGTGTGCCGCGACGGTGGATCCGTCCGTTCTCGTCGAGTTCCAAGACGATGTCGATCCCGACCCGACGCAGGAACTCGTAGTCGTGGCTGACGATCAGGATCGCCCCGCGGTAGCCGTCGAGTGCCTCGGCGAGTTGCTCGACGCTGGAGATGTCGAGATTGTTCGTCGGCTCGTCGAGGATCAGCAGTTGCGCGGGTGGGTCTGCCAGGAGCAGCTTGGCAAGCGAGACACGGAAGCGTTCTCCGCCGGAGAGGGTGGCGACTGGCCGGTCGACGCTGCTCCCACGCAGCAGCAGACGGGCGAGCTGATTGCGGATCGTGCCCGCGGATGTGCCGGGCGCGACCTTCTGCACGTTCTCCAGTGCGCTCGCGGCTCCGTCGAGGTTGTCGAGCCGCTGCGGGAGGTACCCGACTCGTTCGGTCAGCAACACACCGCTCACCCGGTCCGGGTCTCCGGCGGTGCCGTGGACGAGATGCTGGAGGAGTGTGGACTTTCCGGCACCGTTGGGGCCGACGAGCGCGACGCGCTCGGGACCCTGGACCACGACCGTGCCACCCGCGTCGTGGAACTCGACGAGGCGCCGACTCCGGGGGACGTCCGGGTCGGGGAGCACGAGGTGGATGTGTTCGTCCTCCCGCACGCGCAGATCTGCGGCATCGACGGCGGCCTGCGCCGCCTCGACCTTGGCATCGAGCGTCGAACGCATCGACCCTGCGGACGCCTGAGCCTTGCTGGCTCGGTTGCCGGCCAGGATCTTGGGGATCCCGCCGTCCTTCTGGGTCTTCTTCGCCGTGCGTTCGCGGCGGGCCAGCTTGGTCTCGGCCTCGATCCTCTGACGCTTCTCCACCTTGAGCGCCTGCTGGGCCGAGCGGGCGGCCTGGACGGCCGCAGCCTGTTCCTGCTCGAGATGCTCCTTCCATGCGCTGTAGGGCCCGCCGAAAACGTCGAGACGCCCGGCGTGCAATTCCGCGGTGTGATCCATGTGTTCGAGCAGTTCCAGGTCGTGGCTGACCACGATGAGCGTGCCCGGCCAGGCATCGACGAACTGGGCGAGCTTCGCGCGGGTGGCGCGGTCGAGGTTGTTCGTGGGCTCGTCGAGCAGGGTGATCGGGGTGCGGCGGATCCGCAGGCCGGTGATGGCGATGAGCATCGCCTCGCCGCCGGAGACCTCGTCGACCCGGCGATCGAGGTCGGCGGCCGAGAAGCCGATCTCGTGCAGGGCCTCGTCGGCGCGGGCCTCGATGTCCCAGTCGTCGCCGACGGTGTCGAAGTGATGCCCGGCGACGTCTCCGGACTCGATTGCCCGGAGCGCGGCGAGGATTCGGTCGATGCCGAGGAGCCCGGCGACCGTCGAGTCCTTCCCGAGAGTGAGCGTTTGGGGAAGGTATCCGACGTCGCCGACGGTGTCGATCTGTCCCGATGTGGGACGCAGCAGGCCGGCGATCAGGCGCAGCAGCGTGGACTTGCCGGCGCCGTTGCGGCCGACGAGTCCGGTGCGGCCCGCCGTGAACGTTCCGCTGAGGTGGTCGAGCGCAACAGTGCCGTCAGGCCATTCGAAGGTGAGGTCTCTGAGGGTGACGGCGGAGGTCGTGGACATGGCTGGATTCTCCTTCGACCGCTCGCAGCGAACGGTCAGTGTGATCAGACGGGTTCTGTGTTTTTGTTGTCGGCGCCGGCCACGGGCATACGTGGGGCAGAGGAAGCTCGAATTCCAAGTGCCGAACCGCATCCCAGACAAATCAGCCTGGGGCTGACATGGCGGGACGGGCGAGGACAGCTGGCATCGCTCCGTGCACAGAACATGACCGGTGATCGGTGCGGCGCGAACGTGCCGGAGTGGGCGCAGTCAGAAGTCGCGACAAGATGGCGCAGGTGTGGGCCAGGCCACAATCTTCGACGAAACGGGAGAGGTCAATCACCGGGGCGCGATCCGCGCCCTACTCGGTAAAAGCCACCGGCAGTTCGGTGGCTAGATTCTGTCGACCTCGATGTCCATGGAATGGAGACTATCAGTCGGTTTCGAGCTGGGCTTGCGGGGTTGGAGCCTCTGGGGGCGAAGTCGGGATCCGCGGCGGCGGATACGACCCGGGTATCTGCGCCTCGTGTGGGAAGGACTCCGAAATCGACTTCACCGCTCACACTTCGGAGAATGTCAGTCAGTCGACAGCCACGTGGGGGCACTACAGCTGCGGATACGCCGACGCCGCGGAACGATGCGCTACAAGGCGACGGCTTCGACACTTGAGACAAGCCCCACGACAGCGGCCGGCGAAGCCGCATCCGTGGCTAGGCTCTTTGCGGCGCAACCAGAATGATGACAGTCCGGAGGATCGGTGAGGAACATCAACGCGGTGGCGCTGTCGCCGATTGCCACCACGATTCGCGCCGCCAGCATGGTTGTCTCCGCGAGAACATCGTCGGGGAGTGCGAAGGGGACATCCGCAGCAGCACGGTCGAGACTGCGGACGGCAAGCTCGAACATTGGCTCGGGCTCGAGAGAGGCATCCGATCGGGATCGAGATCGGGCCGCCCGACCACGGAGGCGTCTGCGCGCTGCAAGCGCAATCGGCCCGTCGCGGACCACACCGTTCGCATCGCTGCCGCGGAGAATCGCGAGAAAATCCGAGACTGGGAGATCGAGCGGGGCTACGCCGACTCGTCCCGCGGGCCGGATTCCCGCCGACGCCCGCCAACCACCGATCCCCTCGGCCATATCCGCGACAGTTCACCGGCGACCGCGCCGCCGACCTTCGAAGACCGCTGGCGCGATCCCATCCTCACCGATCACGAACAAGTCGGGGCGCCCGTTGTCTCGATCCCCGGCCCGCGCCAGGAATCGTACGAGGTCAGGACCGCGGTGAACTCCTAGGATTGATGCCAAGCACTCGCGTAGGGAGAGCCGGTGGCTGCAGACGGTTGGGAATTCTGGGTTGACCGCGGGGGCACGTTCACCGACATCGTCGGCCGTCGTCCGGACGGCTCTCTGGTCACTCACAAGTTGCTGTCCGAGAATCCGGCCCGGTACTCCGACGCGGCTGTGGCCGGTATCCGGGCGCTACTCAGTATCTCCACGAACGATGCGGTCACCGCCGACCAGGTCGAGCAGGTGCGGATGGGCACTACGGTGGCCACCAACGCACTGCTCGAACGCGCCGGAGCGCGCACGGCCCTGGTCATAACGAAGGGATTCGGTGACGCACTGCGCATCGGCTACCAGAATCGGCCACGGATCTTCGACCGGCACATCGTCTTGCCGGAACTGCTGTACGAGCGGGTGATCGAGGTCGACGAGCGGATCACGGCCGACGGCACCGTTCTGCGTGAACCCGATCTGGACCGGCTGTCCGGCGACCTGCAGCGAACGCACGACGACGGCTTCGACGCGCTCGCGGTCGTGTGCATGCACAGCCATCTGTACCCGGCGCACGAAACCGCGATCGGCGAACTGGCGAGGAGGGTCGGGTTCTCGCAGATCTCCCTGTCGAGTGTGGCGAGCCCGCTGATGAAGCTGATACCGCGGGGAGACACGGCCGTCGTGGACGCATACCTTTCGCCCGTGTTGCGGCGCTACGTCGATCGGGTGGCGCAGCAGCTGCCGGGCGTGCGCCTGATGTTCATGCAGTCCAACGGCGGGCTCGCCGAGGCCGGACACTTCCGGGGCAAGGACGCGATTCTGTCAGGCCCGGCGGGGGGCATTGTCGGCATGGTGAGGATGTCGCGGCTGGCGGGCTTCGACAAGGTGATCGGCTTCGACATGGGCGGCACCTCCACCGACGTCTCACACTTCGCCGGCGAGTTCGAGCGGGTGTTCGACACCCAGGTGGCCGGGGTCCGGTTGCGGGCACCGATGCTCGACATCCACACCGTCGCCGCCGGTGGCGGGTCGATCCTCCACTTCGACGGCGGCCGGTACCGGGTGGGTCCGGACTCGGCCGGCGCCGACCCCGGACCCGCCTGTTACCGCGGCGACGGACCGCTGGCCGTCACGGACGCCAACGTGATGCTCGGCCGCATCCAGCCCGAACATTTCCCTCATGTGTTCGGCCCGGACAACGATCAGCCGCTCGACCGCGACGTCGTGCGGCGTCGTTTCGCCGAGTTGGCCGCCGAGATCCGCACGGCGACCGGTGACGACCGCTCGCCGGAGCAGGTGGCCGAGGGCTTCCTGCGCATCGCGGTGGCGAACATGGCGAATGCGGTCAAGCACATCTCGGTGCAGAAGGGACACGACATCACCGGGTACGTGCTGACCACCTTCGGCGGCGCCGGCGGACAGCACGCCTGCGCGGTGGCCGATTCGCTCGGCATTCGCACGGTGCTGGTCCCGCCGATGGCCGGTGTTTTGTCGGCGCTCGGCATGGGACTGGCCGACACCACCGCCATGCGCGAGCAATCGGTGGTCACCACACTCGAACCGGACGCCATGGCGCGGCTGAGCGAGGTGGCGGAAACCCTGGAATCACGTGCCAGCGCAGAACTGCTCGACGAGGGCGTCCCGCCGGAGCGGATCCGAACGACCCGTCATGCGCATCTGCGGTATGACGGCACGGACACGACGGTGCCGGTCCCACTGGCCGATCTCGAGGCCATGGTTGCGGAGTTCGAGAAGATTCACCTCAGGACGTACTCGTTCCTGATGGACCGTCCGCTGATCGTCGATGCGGTCGCGGTCGAGGCGACCGGCCTGACCAGTCAGCCGGACCTGTCCGGCGTCGGTGCGCCGGCGGACGGCGCGCCGACGGAGGCACTCGAGGCCGTGCGGATGTACGAGCGCGGATCCTGGTGCGACGCACCACTGTACGAGAGGGAGCGGATGCGGCCCGGGGACGCGGTGAATGGTCCGGCGATCCTGGCCGAGGCCAACTCGACCACCGTGGTGGACCACGGCTGGCGGGGCACTCTCACGGCATCCGGGCACCTCGTGCTCGAGCGGGTCGTCGCCCCCGGCGAAGCGAAGGTCTGCACCCACGCCGACCCGGTCATGCTGGAAATCTTCAACAACCTGTTCATGTCGATCGCCGAACAGATGGGTGCCGCACTGGAGTCGACCGCGCAGTCGGTCAACATCAAGGAACGGCTCGACTTCTCGTGTGCGTTGTTCGATCCGGACGGCAATCTCATCGCAAACGCCCCGCACATTCCCGTCCACCTCGGTTCGATGGGCAGCAGCGTCAAGGAAGTCGCCCGTCGCCGCGCCGGACAGATACGGCGGGGCGACGTCTACGCCGTCAACGACCCCTACCACGGTGGCACACACCTCCCCGACATCACCGTGATAACACCCGTTTTCGATGACGCAGGCGCGCAGATCCTCTTCTACGTCGCCTCTCGCGGCCACCACGCGGAGATCGGCGGACTCACCCCGGGCTCGATGCCCGCCACGAGTCGCACGATCGATGAGGAAGGCGTGCTGTTCGACAACTGGCTGCTGACCCGCGACGGCCGCCTCCGCGAGGCCGAGACGCTGCACTTGCTGACGAGCGCGCCGTACCCGTCACGGAATGCGGACACAAATCTCGCTGATCTGCGCGCACAGATCGCCGCCAACGCCAAGGGGGTCGAGGAGGTCGCGAAGATGATCGACCATTTCGGCCTCGATGTCGTCCAGGCATACATGCGGCACGTGCAGGACAACGCCGAGGAGTCCGTCCGCCTGGTAATCGATGCCCTCGACGAGGGATCGTATCGGTACGAAACCAACTCCGGCGCGGTGATCGCTGTGCGTGTGACCGTGGATCGGCAGCAACGCTCGGCGACAATCGACTTCACCGGAACCTCGCCGCAACTCGATTCGAACTTCAATGCGCCGTCGTCCGTCGTGACAGCCGCCGTGTTGTATGTGTTCCGGACCCTCGTCGCAGACGACATCCCGCTCAACGACGGCTGCCTGCGGCCACTGCGGATCATCATCCCCGAGGGGTCGATGCTCTCTCCGAGCCATCCGGCTGCGGTCGTCGCCGGCAACGTCGAGACCTCGCAAGCGGTGACCGGCGCGCTCTACGGTGCCCTCGGTGTGCAGGCCGAAGGATCCGGGACGATGAACAACGTCACGTTCGGCAACGAGAGGTACCAGTACTACGAGACCCTCGGCTCGGGGTCCGGCGCGGGCGACGGGTTCGACGGAGCATCTGTGGTGCAGACGCACATGACGAACTCCAGGTTGACCGATCCGGAAGTACTCGAATGGCGCCTTCCCGTTGTCCTGGAGGACTTCTCGATCCGACGCGGCAGCGGCGGGGACGGACGCTGGCGCGGCGGCGACGGAGCCGTCCGCCGACTACGGTTTCAGGAACCGATGACGGTGAGCACCCTGTCCGGCCATCGGCGGGTACCGCCGTACGGAATGGCCGGCGGCTCCCCCGGCGGGCTGGGCAGCAACCGTGTCGAGCGCGCCGACGGCACCGCCCTCCACATGAAGGCCTGCGACTCGGTCGACGTGCAGCCCGGTGACGTACTCGTCGTCGAGACGCCGGGCGGCGGCGGGTACGGCTCCCCGTCGTCGACCGGGACGTGCAAATAACAAGCACGCATGCTTGCTTTCTTTGGTGTCGGATGAAATGCTGGCCGCGGCCCGGTCGAAACGTGATCTACCTCACGCCCCGTGTGGTCGTGGAGCCGTCCGGGTCGCTTGTGTTTCGCTTCGGTCCGCTTCTGCAGAAGGAAGGTCAGCGCCTGTGAAATCCGATCTGTCCGGTGTTGATTCGCTGGAGGTGAATCTCGCCACCCGTGTGAGTGTGGGGGACGCGTTGACTCGGGTCGCGCGCGTATTCGGAGACCGTGAAGCGATCGTCGACCGCGGGGCGTCGATCAGCTATGCCCGACTCGACGCGGCGGCGGAGGCCCTGGGGCGGGCCTTTCTCGACGCGGGGATCGAGCGGCAGCAGCCGGTGGCGATGCTCATGTTCGACGGGTGGAAACTGATCTCCACCTACTTCGCCTGCGCCAAGTCGGCTCTCGTCGCGATGCCGGTGAGCATCGCCCTCACTGCCGACGACATCGAATGGATTCTGCGTGATTCCGATGCCGCTGTCGTGGTCGCGGATGCTCCCTTCGTGCCCTTGCTCGAATCCTTTCTGCCGAAACTGGATTCGGTGAAGATGGTGGTCGTCGTCGACGCCGATGTCGACGAGATCGCGGGCCGGCCCGTCGAGCGGTGGGAGGCGCTGGCCTCCAAGGCGCAGGTCAGCCGTATCGAGGTCGCGGTCGAGGACCGGGACTGCGTTCAGTGCCTGTACACGTCGGGCACCACATCGAGGCCGAAAGGTGTTCTCACCAGCCATGTCTCGGTGATGATCGGTGGCCTGACCAACGCCCTGCTGCAGGGCGGTTCGTGGGGTGCCGAGCCCGCGACGCTGCTGAACGTACTGCCGCTCTTCCACACGACCGGACTCAATGCCCTCGTCCTGCCGACCCTCCTGACCGGGGGCCGGGTGGTGCTGCCCGGGCGCTTCGACCCCGCGGAGATGCTCGACGCGATCGAACGCCACGATGTCACGCACGCGATGCTGCTGCCGATCATGTGGAAGGCGCTCGTCGACGTCAACGACGCCGCGCCGCGGGACGTCGGATCGGTTCGGCTGTGCATCTACGCGATGGCTCAGATGCCCGCGGACGTCCTGGACCGTGTCGACACAGCGTTCCCCAACGCCGCAGTGGTTCTCGGATCCGGGCAGACCGAGGTGGTGCCCGCGACCGTGCTGCAGTGGCCCGAGCACCGCCACACCAAGGCCGGCTCGTGGGGTCCGCCGGTCCCCACCGTCGAGGTCGCGATCATGGATCCCGACGGGCGCCTCCTGTCGCCGGGAGAGACGGGGGAGATCGTCTACCGGGGCCCGCACGTGTGCAGCGGCTACTGGAACAACACCGACGCGAACACGAAGGCCTTCGCGCACGGGTGGTTCCACAGCGGCGACATCGGCCATCTCGACGACGAAGGTGTCGTCTGGTTCACGGACCGGCTCAAGGACATCATCAAGACCGGTGGCGAGAACGTCTCCTCGATCGAGGTCGAGCGTGTGGTGGCGAACGTCCCCGGCGTGCTCGAGTGTTCGGTGATCGGGGTGCCGGACGAGCGGTGGGGCGAGGCCGTGTGTGTCGCGGTCGTGCCGGCGCCGGATGCGGACGAGGGGCTGGCGGACCGGATCGTCGAACATGCCCGGGCGACCCTCGCGGGCTTCCGGGTTCCGAAGCGGGTGGTACTGCTCGACGCCCTGCCCAAGACCGCGACCGGCAAGACCCGCAAACACGAACTGCGGGCCGCGGTGCAGTCCCGGGTGTGACGTCAGACCGCGACGAACCGGACCGCGGCCCCCGGCTGCAGCAGCGCCGGCGGGTCGCGGTCGACGTCCCACATGCGCTCGGCGGCGGTGCCGATCAACTGCCAGCCGCCGGGGGAACTGCGGGGGTAGATGCCCGAGAAGTCTCCAGCCAGCCCGACGGCGCCGACCGGGACACTCGTGCGGGGCGACGAGCGGCGGGGAACGTGCAGGCCGGTGTCCCCGCCGACGAGGTAGCCGAACCCGGGGCTGAAGCCGACGAATGCCACCGTCCAGGTCCGTGTGGTGTGGGCGGTGATCACGCCGTCGACGCCGAGTCCGGTGAGCTCGGCGACTTCGGTCAGGTCGGGTCCGTCGTACCGGACCGGGATCTCGACCGGATCGAGCGCGGACAGCGCGTCGGCGGCCAGCGGGGCGGTCGAGCGCACCCATGCCGCGATCCGGTCCGGGCGGGTGCCACCGAACCGCACGAGGATCGTGCGGGCCGCGGGTACGAGGTCGGTGACGGCCGGGTGCCGGTTCGACGCGAGCCCGCGGTAGTGGGCGAGTGTGGTGTCGAGGCCGTCGAATTCGACCAGGAGTGCCCGGTCGCCCATGTCGAGGATGCGCATCACACGAACGGATTCACGTGGATCTTCTCGTCGTCGAGCAGCTTGCGGATGGCCGTGGCCATCTCGACGGCGGCGGGTGTGTCCCCGTGCACGCAGATCGTCTCCGCCGGGACCGCGATCCGGGTGCCGTCGATCGCCTCGATCGTCCCGGTGGTGACGAGCTGCAGCACTCGTGCCGCGACGGTGTCGGGGTCGTGCACGACCGCGCCCGGTTCGGTGCGCGGGACCAGCGTGCCCGCGGGCGTGTAGGCGCGGTCGGCGAACGCCTCGGTGACGGTGCGCAATCCGGCCGCCTCGGCCTCCTCGAGGAAGACCGATCCGGGGAGGCCCAGCACCGGCAGCGACGGGTTCACCGCCCGCACGGCCGCGACCACGGCGCGGGCCTGGACGCGGTGGTGGACGATCGCGTTGTACAGCGCGCCGTGCGGCTTGACGTAGGTGACGGACGAGCCGGCGGTGCGGGCCAACGCGTCGAGCGCACCGATCTGGTAGATCACGTCGGCGGTCAGGTCCGCCTGCGCCACGTCGATGAACCGGCGCCCGAACCCGGCGAGGTCGCGGTAGCCGACCTGCGCACCGATCCGCACACTCCGCTCGGCCGCATCGTGGCACGTGCGCAGCAGGGTGGCCGGGTCGCCGGCGTGGAACCCGCCCGCGACGTTCGCGCTCGTGACGAGGTCGAGCATCGCCGCGTCGTCGCCGAGGGTCCACGCGCCGAAGCTCTCGCCGAGGTCGCTGTTGAGATCGATCACCGACATAATGTAGATCCTGGGCCGCTGTCAGGCGTGGACGTGCTGCCCGGCAGGGGCGACGACGCGCCCCGCTACCGTGCGGCGGGCCGCCCCGTGAGGATCTGCCGCGACGTTCCCCCGGGCCACGGACGCCAGTGATGGTGCTGTGGGTCAGGCCGAGCGTGTGTCTACGGCGCGGAACAGCCGTTCCGGTCGTGGACGACCACCACCAGGACGGCCCGCGCCGGCGACACCGATCGGACTCGATGCGGTGTGTTGGCGTCGAAGTAGAGGCTGTCGCCTGCGTCGAGGGTGATGACCTGATTGGGAATGGTCACCTCGACGGTTCCCTCCTTGACGAAGATGAACTCCTCACCGGGGTGCTCCATGTAGTCGGAGCGGATCTGCGTCGTCGGATGAACGATGAACGGCTGCATGGCTTTACCGATCATGCGGGTCGCGATCGCATCGTAGACGGCGCTGTCGTCGCTGTCGTCGACCTGTGCGCGTTCGCCGCGGCGCTCGATCGCCATCACGCTGTTGTCGGGGGTGTCGGAGAACAGCTGGCTGACGTCGGCGTCCAGGGCCCGCGCGATCTTCAGCGCCACCGCGATCGAGGGCGTGCTGATTCCGCGCTCGATCTTCGACAGGTAGCTCTTGGTCAGCCCGGTGTCCTCGGCGAGGGACTCCAGGGTCAGGCCTGCCCGGCGTCGATGCGACCTCAGTAGCGCCGCCATCCGTCGAAACCTCTCTCTCGCTCGTGCTCTGCGTAGACAGGCGTCTCCGCGCGCCCTCCCACCCTAACGATCGATCTACTCGGTTGCACTATAGGACACCTTGTGTCCTATAGTGCTTCTTGTGTCACCTATTCGTTCCGGTTGAAAGGGAGTCCCGAGAATGGCGACGACGAAGAGGCTCGGCAAGGCCGAGCTGATGGAGACCGCCAAGGCGGCAATGCTCACCGAGGTCCCGACCGAGCACTGGACGGACCGGCAGAAGATCGCCCTCACGTGTCGTGCGCTCTTCGATGCCGGGCACGACTCCGGTCTGGCGGGGCAGATTTCCGCGCGCGGCACGGAGCCGGGGACGTTCCTGACGCAGCGACTGGGTCTCGGTTTCGACGAGATCACCGAAGGGAACCTGCTACTCGTCGACGAGGACCTCGAGGTTCTCGAGGGCGGTGGAATGGCCAACCCGGCCAACAGGTTCCATAGCTGGATCTACCGGGCGCGGCCGGACGTGAACTGCATCGTCCACACGCATCCGCTGCACGCGGCGGCGTTGTCGATGCTCGAGATCCCACTGCAGGTTTCGCAGATGGACACAGCGCCCCTCTACGACGACTGCGCGTTCCTCCCCGACTGGCCGGGTGTGCCCGTGGGCAACGAGGAGGGCGAGATCATCGCTGCCGCACTGGGCGACAAGCGCGCGATCCTGCTCGCGCACCACGGGCAGCTCGTCGTCGGAGACACCATCGAGGAGGCCTGCTCGTTGGCGCACCTGATCGAACGTGCGGCCCGACTGCAGTTGCTCGCCATGGCGGCCGGCGAGATCAAGCCGCTTCCTCGGCGGCTGGCCAAGGAAGCTCACGACTGGACCCTGACGCCCCGACGCAGCGAAGCCAACTTCGGCTACTACGCGCGCAAGGCCCTGCGCTCGCACCCGGACGCTATCGACCGCCACTGACCCGCCGACCCCCAACCTCGAACCAGCTTGGAGTGCACTTTGACCACGATCAGCGGAATCGTCGCGTATCCCGTGACACCGTTCGACAATCGCGACCCCGGCAGGATCGACGTCGCCGTCCTGCACCTGCTGCTCGATCGCATGATCGATGCGGGTGTGGACGCGATCGCGCCCCTCGGAAGCACCGGGGAGAGCGCCTACCTCGACCGCAACGAGTGGATCACAGTCGCGGCCGAAACCATCCAGCACGTCGACGGTCGGGTGCCGACCGTCGTGGGAGTCTCCGACCTCACGACCGCCGGCACGGTCCGTCGAGCGCAGATCGCCGAGCGTCTCGGCGCCACGGCAGTGATGGCGCTGCCCATCTCGTACTGGCGCCTCACCGAGCAGGAGATCCGGCAGCACTTCACCACCCTCGCCGGCGCGGTCGGCATCCCGGTGATGGTCTACAACAATCCGGCCACCACGGGCATCGACATGTCCGCGGAGTTTCTGTTCGACCTGGTCGCGACCGTCGAGAACGTCACGATGGTCAAGGAGTCCAGCGGAGACATCACGCGCATGCGCCGACTCGACGACCTCAGCGGTGGCACGCTCCCGTTCTTCAACGGCAGTAACCCGCTCGCGCAGGAGGCTTTTCGAGCGGGCGCCGCCGGGTGGTGCACGGCGGCGCCGTGCCTGATCCCGGACCGGATCGTCGAGTTCCATCGCGCGATCACCGCCGGGAAGGACGACGAGGCCGCCGATCTCTTCCGCCGGATCCGTCCCTTCCTCGACATGATCGTCAGCCGTGGGCTCCCGACCACGATCAAGTCCGGGCTCCGCAGCATCGGCGTCGAGGCGGGGCCTCCGCGTCTGCCCCAGCTCCCCCTCGGGGAGCCCGAAGCCGCCCACCTCCGAGAGCTGATCGCTGCCGCCTGCCGGTAGCGGGACACCCCTGCCCATATCGCACGACCCTCGAACACGACAGGAGCGCCACCATGGCAACCACCACCCCGACGATCCGGCCCCTCCTCCCCGCCGACGAGCAACGCTGGCGCGTCCTCTTCCGCGAGTACCGCGAGTTCTACGAACTGCCCGAGTCGGAGGAGGTCGTCTCCCGCGCCTGGGGCTGGTTCATGGATCCCCGGCACGAATGCAAGGCCCTCGTCGCGGAATCGGACGGCTCGATCCTCGGGTTCGCGCACCACCGCCGCTTCTCCTCGCCGTACACCGGCACCACCGGAATCTTCCTCGACGACCTGTTCACCGACCCTGCCGCTCGAGGCCGGGGCGTCGGACGGGCCCTGATCGGGCGTCTCACCGAAATGGCCACCGCGGAAGGGCGCTCGCTGGTGCAGTGGGTGACCGCCGAGGACAACCACCAGGCTCAGGCGCTCTACGACACCCTCGCGAAGCGTACGAACTGGGTCACCTACGAGGCCCAGCCGTCCGTGCAGGAGTAGCCGGTCGGCCGGGAACGACACAGGGCGGCGGGCGATGGACAGTCGATCCATCAACCCGCCGCCCTGCGGCGTCGGTGAAACTGTCACGCGTGGACGTGCTCCCCGGCCGGGACGACGACGCGCCCCGCCGACCGGCGCCGGGCCGACCCGATCGCGCGGCACACCAGGTAGATCACGAACGAGATCGTGGTGACGAACGTCGACACCGGCACCCCCGGTGCGAGGGAGAGCAGGATGCCTCCGACGGCGGCGAGTTCGGCGAACACGACCGCGAGCACGGTCGCGCGCAGCGGGCTCGCGGTGACCTGCGCGGCCGCGGCGGCCGGGGTGATCAGCAGCGCCATCACGAGCAGTGCGCCGACGATCTGGACGCCCATCGCGGCGGTGATACCGACCAGGACCGCGAACACGATCGACAGGCCCCGCACCGGGACGCCGCGGGCGGCGGCCACCTCGGGGTCGGTGCTGGCGAACAGCAACGGGCGGTAGATCACCGACAGCGTGCCGAGCACGACGACGGCGCACAGCAGCAGCAGCGCCAGGCCCGAATTGCCGGGCGCGACGATCTGTCCCACCAGCAGCGAGAAGCTGGTGCCGGCACGGCCGTCGTAGGCCCATAGGAACAGCACGGACAGCCCCAGGCCGAACGCCATGATCACGCCGATCACCGAATCGCGTTCCCGCGCCTTGGTTCCCAGCAAGCCGAACAACACGGCCGCGATCACGGATCCGACGACTGCGCCGATCCCGACACCGACGCCGATCAGCAGCGCCGCCGACGCACCGGTCAGCGACAGCTCCGACGTCCCGTGGACCGCGAACGACATCTGCCGGCTGACGATCAGCGGGCCGATCACGCCGGCGAGCAGTCCCAGGATCGCGCCGGCGATCAGCGCCTGCTGCACGAAGTCGTACCGCAGCAGATCGGCGGTCGCGGAGAAGTCGAGCAGGTGCGACATCGCCTCGGTGAACTTGTTGCTCATGCGTGGTCCTCGGTGTGGTGGACGCCCTCGCCGGGGCGCGGCCCGCCGCCGCTGCCGAGCGCATCGATGGTGTCGCCGGTGCCGACGACGACGAGCCGGCCGCGCACGTGCAGCACCTCGACGTCGGTGCGGTACAGCTCGGACAGCACCTCGGAGGTCATGACCTCCTCGGGGGTGCCGATCTTGAACTGGCCGTCGACGAGGTAGAGCACGCGGTCGACGAGCGGCAGGATCGGGTTGATCTCGTGGGTGACGAACAGGACGGCGGTGTCGTGTTCGCGGCGCCGCCGGTCGATCAGCTCGGAGACGCGGTGCTGGTTCGCGAGGTCGAGGCTGAGCAACGGCTCGTCGCAGAGCAGCACCTTGGGGTCGCCGACGAGGGCCTGCGCGATCCGCAGCCGCTGCTGCTCGCCGCCGGACATCGACCCGATCGGGGCATCGGCGTAGGCCTGCGCGCCCACCTGGGCGATGGCGGAGTCGACGATCGCGCGCCGCTTGGCCCGGCCCGACAGCCCGATGCCCCAGCGGTGTCCGTCGACGCCGAGTCCGACGAGGTCGCGCCCGCGCAACGGCAGGCCGTCGTCGAGCGACTTCTGCTGCGGCACGTACCCGACGTTCGCGTTCCCGGCCCGTGCCGGGGTGCCGGCGATCCGCACCGTGCCCGACGTCGGCGCGAGCTGCCCGAGCAGGACCTTGAGCAGCGACGTCTTGCCCGACCCGTTGGGGCCGAGGACCGCGATGAACTCGCCCTGCTGCACGGACAGGTTCAGGTTCGACCACAGGGTGCGGTCACCGAAGGACAGGCGCGCGTCGCGCAGTTCGACGGCGGGCGGCGTGGTGTCGGTCGTGATTGTGCTCGCTGTGCTCATGATGCGGAGTTCAGGGCGTCGGCGAGCGACTGCGCGGCCCGGGTCTGCCACTGCACGAAGTCCATGCCCTCGGGCAGGGTTTCGGTGACCTCGACGACGGGGATGCCGGCGGCCTGCGCGGTCTCGCGCATGTTCCGGGTGACCTTGTCCTCGGTCTGCGTGTTGTAGACGAGGGCGCGGACCTTCTTGTCGGAGAACAGCTGCCGGGTCTCGGCGATCGACGCGGGCGACGGGTCGGTGCCGTTCTCGACCGCGTTGGTGAACGCGGCGGGCGTGAGGTCGGTCAGCGACGCGGCCTGCACCAGGTAGTGCGCGATCGGCTCGGTCTGCGCGATCGGGGCGTCGCGGTGCGCGGACGCGACCCCGGCCGTCGTGGCCGACACCTCGCGCAGCTGCGCGCGGAACGCCTCGGCGTTGCGGGTGTAGGTGTCGGCGCCCTCGGGATCGAGCTTGCCGAGCTGCTCGGCGATCGCGGTCGCGGTCGCGTCGACGGTGGGCATGTCATACCAGACGTGCTCGTTGACGGCACCATGATCGTGACCGTCGTGGCTGGGGGACTCCGTCGTGTCGGTGTGCGTGCCGGTCTGCGCCTCGTGCAGCTCGAACGCGTCGACGGTGGGCTTGGCGCCGGCCGTGCCGAGGATGTCCTCGACGAACTGGTCGTAGCCGCCGCCGTTGAGGACGACGAGCGACGCGTCGGTGATCTTCGCGGCGTCCGCGGGGCTGGCCTCGTACGAGTGCGGGTCGGCCGACGGCGCGTCGATGATCGAGGTGACCTCGAGACGGTCGCCCGCGACGGCCTGCGCGACGCTGCCCCACACGTTGGTGGAGGCGACGACGCGGATCTTGCCGTCGGAGCCGGGAGAACTGCCGCACGCGGTCAGCGTCACCGCGGCGAGGGCCACCCCGATGGCCGCCGCGGCCGAACGCAAAGTGCGGGTTTCGCGGGACATGCGCACAACTTTCTCCTGGTCACAACTTCGAGACGACACGGGCCGGAACCGGCCCTAAACGCTATTGGTAACCGTTTCCGTTTACACTTTAGCGGAAGTCTGCAGGTCGTGAACGCGCAGGTCTCGTCACATCTTCATCAGTTCGTGTCAAGCGCGCGTCCCAGTTCGCCCAGCGGCCCCCGAACCGCTACCGTCCCGTTATGCCAAGGTCTCGTCAGCCACGCCGCCAAGCCACCCTGGCGTCGCTCGCCGCCGAACTCAAGGTCTCGCGGACGACCGTCTCCAACGCGTACAACCGCCCCGACCAGCTGTCGGCGGAGTTGCGCGAACGGGTGCTGCTCGCCGCCAAACGGCGCGGCTATCCCGGGCCCGACCCGGTGGCCCGCTCGCTGCGCACCCGGCGCGCGGGCGCCGTCGGCCTGTTGCTCACCGAGGCGCTCAGTTACTCGTTCCGCGATCCGGCCGCGATGAGCTTCCTCGCAGGACTCACCGAATCGTGCGAGGCGGCGGGGCAGGGGCTGCTCCTCATTCCCGCGGGGCCCGGCCGCGACGACGTCGAGGCCGCCGCGGTGGTTCAACAGGCCGGTGTCGACGGCTTCGTCGTGTACTCCGTCGCTGACGACGATCCGTACCTGGCGGCGGTGCGTGAACGGCACCTGCCGACCGTCATCTGCGACCAGCCGCGCGGGATGTCGGGGGCCTCGCTCGTCGGCATCGACGACCGCGGTGCGATGCGCAAGATTGCCGACTATCTGATCTCGTTGGGGCACAGGGAGATCGGTGTGCTGTGCATGCGACTCGGTCGCGACCGCTCCGACGGCGTGGCCAAGGGTGAGCGCCTGCACGCCCCGAACTTCCACGTCCAGCGCGAGCGTATCGCCGGCGTCCGGGACGCCTTGGAGGACGCGGGCCTGGATCCCGCGTCGCTCACCGTCGTCGAACGCTACGAGCACACCGCGCAGGCCGGGCACTCCGCCGCGGCGCAGGCGCTCGCCGTCAATCCCCGCATCACGGCGCTCGTGTGCACCACCGACGTCCTCGCGCTCGGCGCCCTGGACTGGGCGCGGTGCGAGGGCGTCGACGTCCCGGGGCGGCTGTCGATCACGGGTTTCGACGGCATCGAGGAGGCGCTGCGCGAGGGCCTGACCACCGTGCGCCAGCCGCAGGAGGACAAGGGCCGACGGGCCGGCGCGATGTTGATGTCGGGCTCGGACTCCGGCGTCACGACCATCGAGGTGCTCGAGACCGAACTGGTGCGCGGCCACACCGCGGCCGCCCCGCCCGAGCCCTAGCACGGGCGGGGTGACCGTACCCGCGTCAGCTCACTCGGCAGTTCACGATCGCGGCATGCGGGCGCTCCCAGTACCCGCGCAGTAGTTCCTCCTGGGCGTCTGCCTCGGCCGAACGGAACCGGCCGTAGTCGATCCACTGTGTAATGGCGAACCCAGCGGCGTGCATCGCCTCGTCGATACTTTCCTTCGTCCACACATACGCAGTTACCGTGTCCTCGTCGGGCCCGGTGCCGTCAGGGCCGAACAGGTCGAGTTGCACCTCTCCGCCGTCGATGTCCGGGCCGATAGGCGTCAAGCGGAATCCGAACCGCTCGTAGTAGGCCGGATCGCGCACGTAGTCGGGATGGATCGGCAGGGTGACGAGGCGCCCTCCCGGGCGCAGCGGCTTGGCCATCTGTTCACACATCACCCGCAATTCGTCCCTGGTCGTGGCGTACGGCAGCACATAGACGGCGAGGACGAGATCGAACTGGCCGGCCAGGTCGTCCCCGAGATCGGAAGTGAAGTCGATGCCCAGTGGCTGCTCGGACTCGCGCGCCCGGGCGAACGCGAGCATGCCGTCCGAGACGTCGTAGCCGACGACCCGGCGAGCGCCCTTCTCCTTCAGTAATCGCGAGTACATGCCGTTCCCACAACCGAAATCCAGTACGTCTCGGTCGGACAGGTCGCCCAGTGCGGCGAGGAAGTTGGGGATCTCGAGGAATCGGCGGAAGGGCCAATCGGCCATGTCCTCGTACAGATCCGGGAGCTGATCGAACTGACTCTGCATCTACGCACCTCATAAGCTCGAACAAACAGTGGCAATCGCGATTCTGGTGGATTACCGGCGGGTAGGTGGCGTGAATTTCGGCCCCGCTCGTGTCGGGTGTTCGATCCGACCCGATCCGGTCCCAGCGCCCCGGGTTCCACGCAGCGAAGGCCCCTACCGGAGCTGACATCCCGGTAGGGGCCTTCGAGTTCTGTTGGGGCACTAGAGGTTCAATGATCCGCGCCCGGGCGCGTCGCCGAGGACCCGGGCGGGATCTCAGTGGGGGTGGACCCTACCGTTTCGCGTCGGCGCTCAGCAGCTGCGCGCACCGCAGCAGACCGAGGTGGCTGTACGCCTGCGGGTGATTACCCAGGGACCGCTCGGCCACCGGGTCGTACTCCTCGGCCAGCAGGCCGGTCGGGCCCGCCGCGTTCACCAACTGCTTGAACAATGCCTCGGCATCCGACCGCTGACCGATCAGCAGGTACGCCTCCACCAGCCACGCTGCGCACAGGTGGAAGCCGCCCTCGGTGCCGGGCAGGCCGTCGTCGTGGTGGTACCGGTACACGGTGGAACCGCTGCGCAGCTCGGCCTCCGTCGCGACCACCGTCGCGGCGAACCGCTCGTCCTTGGGGTCGATCAACCCGGACAGCCCGATGTGCAGCGTCGCGGCATCGAGGTCGGTGCCGTCGTAGGCGGCCGTGTACGACTCGACGTCCGCGTTCCAGCCCTTCTCGGTCACCTCCTCGGCGATCTCGTCGCGCAACGCCGCCCACGTCTCCCGCGCCGGACGGCCGAAGCTCTCGGCCAGCGTGAGGGCGCGGTCGACGGTGACCCACCCCATCACCTTCGAGTACACGTGGTGCCGGGGGTTGTCGCGGATCTCCCAGATGCCGTGGTCGGGCTCGCTCCAGCGCCGCTCGACCGCCTCGACCATTGCGGACACGAGTTCCCAGTCGCGGTCGGTGAGTGCGTCGGATCCGGTGATGCCCTTCTTCTGCCGGGCCAGGGCCAGGTTCGAGATCAGGTCGACGATGGGGCCGAACACGTCCAGCTGGACCTGCTGGTTCGCGGCGTTGCCGACGCGCACCGGACGGGATCCCGCATATCCGGGCAGCGAATCGATCACCGCCTCCGGCGGCAGGCCGGTTCCGTACAGCGTGTAGAGCGGGTGCAGCCGCTCCGGGCCGTGGAGCGTCTCGAGCACGCCGTGCACCCACTCGAGGTAGTTCTCAGCCTCCTCGAGGGAGCCGAGGCTCACGAGGGCCGCGGCCGTCAGTGCCGCGTCGCGCAGCCAGCAGTAGCGGTAGTCCCAGTTGCGGACGCCGCCGATCTCCTCGGGCAGCGACGTCGTGGCCGCCGCGAGGATCGATCCGCTGGGCGCGTGCACCAGCCCGCGCAGCGTGAGAGCCGACCGCTTCATCAGATCCGGCTTGAGCGGCGGAAGCTCGAGCGTGTTCACCCAGTCTCGCCAGTACGATTCGGCGATCTCCCGGCGTTCCGGCTCCGAAATCTGCGAAGGGCCCAGATCCTCGGTGCCGCAACGCAGTTCGAGAACCACCGGGCCCCGTGACGGGTCGACGACCGCGTGCGCGGTCTGCTGGGTGCCGTCGGTGGTGATGTCCCAGTGCACGCCGGGGGAGCGCAGCACCATCGGCTCACTCGTGCCGGAGACCCGGAGCCCGTCGGTGTCCGACTCCAGCTGCACCTGGACCTGGCCGAACTCCGGTCGCGGCGCGAAGCTGACGACCGCCTTCGCGCGGCCCGTGATGACGCGAGTGAGGTCGGTGCGGTTCGGTTGGACGTCGTGCGGCAGGTAGTCGGTGACCGTGAGACTGGCCCAGCGGGTCTGCACCGTCATGGTGCCGTCGAGGTACTGCTGGCTCAGCGGCAGCGCCTCGCGCTGCGGGCCCACGCTGAAGTGGCCGGCCTCGGTGCCGCCGAGCAGGTGGGCGAACACGGCCGCCGAGTCCGGCTCGGGATGACACAGCCACGTCATGTTCGCGTCGGGCGTGATGAGCGCGACGGAGCGAGGACTGGCAAGCATGGTCAGACGTTCGATGGGCGGGGCGTCGGCCCCGGAGAGCCATGTACGCCGTTCCTCGAGGAGGAACGCAAGCGCGGCGGCGACGTCCTCGGTGGAGTCGACGCGGTACGCGGCCACCGTGTCGCCCTCGCCGACCTTGATGCCGAGATCCGGGCCCTGGAGCCGGCTGAAGGCCTTCTCGTCGGTGACGTCGTCGCCGAAGAAGACAGCGGCCGTCGACGCCTCCTGGTGCCGGAGGATGTCGAGCGCGTTGCCCTTGTCGGTGGCGATGACGGCGAGTTCGACGACGGACTTGCCCTCGGTGACCTGCACGCCTGTCCACAGTGCGGCCTCGGCGTGCACCGCGGCGAGTGCCTTCGCGCCCACCTCGGGACTGGCGTTGCGCACGTGCAGCGCCGCGCTCGCCGGCTTGGTCTCGACGGTCACGCCGGGGTGCAGGTCCGCGATCCGGGACAGCTCCGAGGTGACCTCGCGCAGCAACTTGCGGGCGTTCGCGTCGATCGCGTGGATGAATCCCACGTCGAACTCCGAGCCGTGGCTGCCGACCAACTGCACCTCGACCGGCAGTCGCGACAGCGTCGCGAGGTCCTTGAGGGCGCGGCCGGAAATGACCGCCGCGGTCGTCGCGGCGAGTCCGGCGAGGGCGCGCAGGGCGCGCACCGACTCGGCGTGGGGATACGCCTTCTCCGGATCGTTGACGATGGGCGCCATCGTGCCGTCGTAGTCGGACGCCACCAGTAGGCGCGGGGTCCGGGCCACGGTGGACAGGGCCCGGCGGAGTTCGATCGGCAGATCCAGAGCGCTCACAGTGTCAAACCTAAGCGATCAGCGCCGCGCTGGCGCGTCGCGATGGTCACGAGAGCGTCGTCGGTCGCTCAGACGGGGGTCTTGGACCCGTCGCCGAGGAGCAGTTCGACGGTGAGTTCCAGGCGCTTTGCGACATCGGTCGCCGACGAGCGGCGAGTGAGCCAGGCCACCAGATTGGACAGCCACACGTCGCTGATGACGCGTGCGATGGCCAGCTCTTCCTCGGTGGGGATGCCGTCGGTCATGGCGCGCGCGAACAGCGTGTCCATGAGCTTGCCGACCTGATCGACCTCCGCGGCCGCCGATGCGTCGGCGAACATGAACGCCCGGGTCATGGCCTCGGTGAGGAGCGGATCGCGCTGCATCGCCTTGGTGATCTGGCCCAGGATCAGCTGCATCCGCTCGAGCGGGCTGCGACCCGGCGGGATCTTGCCCTTCGACTCGATCCGCTCGAACTCGCGCGCGAGGGCCGACACCAGCAGGTGCACCTTCGACGGGAAGTAGCGGTACAGGGTGCCCACGGCGACGTCCGCACGCTCGGCCACGGCGCGCATCTGCACGGCCTCGTAGCCGCCCTTGGAGGCCAGCGCGAGGGTGGCGTCGAGGATCCTCTTGCGACGCTCGCGCTGAGCGTTGGAGCTGAGATCGTCGTCGCTGAGGGTCGAGACCGGGCCCCCTGCGGAACGGGATCGAGATGAGGTGGTCATCGACAGTTTCCTTCACGCCTTGACTCTTGACGGCCGAACATATTAGAACACGTTCTAGATGAAAATGTCATCCATGAGAGGCTGGTAGCCGTTGTGACAATCGCCACGACCGACGAACAGAAGGCCGTCCAAGAGTCGATTCAGGCGTGGGCTCGCTCGGCGACCCCGGTTGCTATTTTACGCGAGGGACCTGCTGATTTCTGGCGCCAGTCGTGGCCGTCGATGGCCGAACTGGGGCTGTTCGCGGTGGGCGTTCCCGAGTCGGTCGGTGGCGTCGGCGGGCAGATCGTCGACCTCGCCGCCATGTTGGAACAGGCCGCAACCGAACTTGTGGGTGGCCCAATTCTCCCGACCGCGCTCGCCGGCCTGGTGCTCGGGCGCAGCTCGGGTGCCGCCGCGAAGCAGTGGGCGGAACGGATCGCGGAGGGCGAGCTGCCGATCTCCGTCGTGCTCGACGCGCCGGCGCTGTCGGCCACCCCGGACGCGGACGGCGGGCTGGTCCTCACCGGCGACGCGGGCAACGCCCTGGGCGGTGAGCCGGGCGTCTCGGTGCTCGTGCCGGTTCGCGCCGGCGACTCCGCCGGTGACACGGTGTGGTGCCTGATCGACGGTGGCGCACCGGGACTGACGACCTCGCCGCTCGACATCCTCGACAAGAGCCGCGCCACCGCGCGGGTGCGCTGCGAGGGCGTCGTCGTGTCCCCGGACCGCGTCGTCACGGGCGTCGCACCGGAGCTCGTCCGTGATCTCGCGGCGACGCTCGCGGCCGCGGAGGCTGCCGGTGTCGCGGGCTGGACCCTGCGCACCGCGGTCGAGTACGCCAAGATCCGCGAGCAGTTCGGCAAGCCGATCGGCTCGTTCCAGGCGATCAAGCACCTGTGCGCGGAGATGCTCTGCCGGGTCGAGCAGGCCCGCGCAGTCGCGTGGGACGCGGCCGTCGCGGCCGAGGACGCGCTGCCGGATCCGGACGCCGACCGGTCGGCGGAATCGGAACTGCCGATCGCCGCCGCGGTCGCCGCGGCGGTCGCCCTCGACGCCGCGGTGCAGAACGCCAAGGACTGCATCCAGGTCCTCGGCGGCATCGGGTTCACGTGGGAGCACGACGCGCACTTCTACCTGCGCCGC
Organism: Prescottella soli; assembly: GCF_040024445.1. Lineage (NCBI taxonomy): Bacteria > Bacillati > Actinomycetota > Actinomycetes > Mycobacteriales > Nocardiaceae > Rhodococcus > Rhodococcus (subgen. Prescottella) soli. The sequence goes on along the minus strand of NZ_CP157276.1, from coordinate 2,239,965 downwards.
GCAGTCTCGCTCAAGCAGTTCCTCGGTGGCAGCAACGTCTGGCGCGCACGGGTGACCGAACTGACGCGCGCCGGCGCTCGCCGACACCTGACGATCGACCTGTCGGAGCTCGAGTCCGAGCGGGCCGCGATCCGCGACGACGTGGCCGCTCTCGCGGCGGTGCCCGAGTCCGAGCGTCGTGTCGCGGTAGCCGAGTCGGGTTACGCGGCACCGCACTGGCCGACCCCGTACGGCCGCGGCGCGAGCGCTGCCGAGCAGATCCTCATCGCCGAGGAGATGGCCGCGGCCGGCGTCGACCGTCCGGACCTCGTCATCGGCTGGTGGGCCGTGCCGACCGTCCTCGAGCACGGCAGCCCCGAGCAGATCGAGCGTTTCGCGATGCAGACGCTGCGCGGCGAGATCACCTGGTGCCAGCTGTTCAGCGAGCCCGGCGCGGGCTCGGACCTGGCGTCGCTGCGGACCACTGCCGAGAAGGTCGACGGCGGCTGGAAGCTGAACGGGCAGAAGGTGTGGACGTCGCTCGCCCGCGAGGCCGACTGGGGCATCTGCCTGGCCCGCACCGACAAGGACGCGCCGAAGCACAAGGGCATCACGTACTTCCTGCTCGACATGCGCACCGCGGGCATCCGGATCTCCCCGCTGCGGGAGATCACGGGCGACGCGCTGTTCAACGAGGTGTTTCTCGACGACGTCTTCGTCCCGGACGAGTGCGTCGTCGGGCAGGTGAACGGCGGCTGGAAGCTCGCCCGCACGACCCTGGCGAACGAACGGGTGGCGATGAGCGGCGGGTCGTCGCTCGGCAAGGCCGTCGAGGAACTGCTCGAGCTCGCGGGCGAGCCCGACGTCGTGACGGCCGACCACCTGGGCGCGCTGATCGCCGAGGCGCTCGTCGGGTCGCTGCTCGAGCTGCGCACGACGCTGCGTCAGCTCGACGGGCAGGACCCCGGTCCGGCGTCGAGCGTGCGCAAGCTCGTCGGCGTCCGCAACCGCCAGGGCGTCGCGGAGTTCGCCGTCGAGCTCGCGGGCGAGGCCGGCTGGGTGGAGGGTCCGCTCACGCGGGAGTTCCTCAACACGCGGTGCCTGTCGATCGCGGGTGGCACCACGCAGATCCTGCTCACGGTCGCGGCCGAGCAACTTCTGGGGCTGCCGCGCGGCTGACTCCGGTGACGGGCCTGGCGCCACGAGAACTGCGGTGAACGTGTTCTCGTGGAGCCGGGCCCTTTCTTCGCTAAGCTGCAGGTGATACAACAAGAACACGTTCTAAATCGTAGGCGGGATTGGCAGCGTGGATTTCACTCTGGATCAGACTCAAGAAACGGTGGCGGAGATCGTCGTGGGCCTGTTGGCCCGCGAGCACACCGATCCCGCCGACACCGGTGGCTTCAGCCCCGAGCTGTGGCAGGCCCTCGCGAAAGCGGACCTGCTCTCGCTCGCGGTGCCCGAGCGGCTCGACGGCGACGGACTGGGCGTGCTGGAGGTGACGACGATGCTCACCGAGATCGGACGCGGTGCCGCGCCGGTTCCGGCGCTCGCGACCCTCGGCTTCGGCGTCCTCCCGGTGCTCGCCCTCGGCTCCACGGAGCAGCAGGACGCGCTGCTCGAGGGTGTGGCGGCCGGTCGGGTGCTCACCGCAGCGCTCGCCGAGCAGGGCGCCGCGTTCCCGGCGCTGCCGTCGACCACCGCCGTCGCGGACGGCGCCGACGTCGTCGTGACCGGTCTCAAGATCGCGGTGCCGTTCGCGGACATCGCGCACCGCATCCTGGTGCCCACCGACGCCGGCGTGGTGCCGGTGGCCCCGGACGCGCCGGGCGTCACGCTCACCAAGAGCGCGACTTCGGCCGGGGGACCGGAGTTCTCGGTTCGGCTGGACGCGGTGCGCGTCCCCGCCGCCGACGTCCTCGGTGGCGGACTCGATGGTGTCGCGACGCTGTACCGGATCGCGCTCGCCGGCATCGGCGCGTACGCCGACGGGCTGCTCGCCGGGGCCACCGGCCTGGCCGCCGACCACCTCACCACGCGTGAGCAGTTCGGCAAGCCGCTCGCCGCCTTCCAGGCGGTGGCCCAGCAGATCGCGGACGTCTACGTCACGTCCCGGACGCTGCACGTTTCGGCGCTCGCGTCGGCGTGGCGGGTGTCCGAAGGTCTCGATGCCGCAGACGATCTCGACGTGCTGGCCTACTGGATCGCGACGGAGGTGCCGGCCGCGATGCGGACGCTGCACCACCTGCACGGCGGTATCGGCGTCGACGTCACGTACCCGATGCACCGCTACTTCTCCATTGCCAAAGACCTGGCTCGCCTCGTCGGCGGTGCCTCGTACCGACTCGACCTCGTGGGGGCCCGGTGTTCATCGATCTGACGCCCGAGCAGCGTGAGCTGCAGGCGGAACTGCGCCGCTACTTCTCCGGACTGATCTCGCCGGCCGAGGCCGAGATCATGCTGACCGAACGGCACGGACCCACCTATCGCGAGGTCATCCGTCGGATGGGCAAGGACGGCTGGCTCGGCGTCGGCTGGCCGGTCGAGTTCGGCGGCCGCGGTTTCGGGGAGATCGAACAGCAGATCTTCGTCAACGAGGCTGTGCGCGCGGATGTTCCGCTGCCGTCGGTCACGCTGCAGACCGTCGGTCCGACGCTGCAGGTCTACGGAACCGAGGAGCAGAAGCGCAAGTTCCTGCCGGCGATCCTCGCCGGCGAGGTGCACTTCGCGATCGGCTACTCCGAGCCCGACGCCGGTACCGACCTCGCGGCGCTGCGCACCACCGCGGTCCGCGACGGTGACGAGTACGTCGTCAACGGCCAGAAGATCTTCACCACCGGCGGCCACGACGCCGACTACATCTGGCTCGCGGTCCGCACGGGCGACGCCGAGTCGCGGCACCGGGGCATCTCGATCCTGATCGTCGACACGAAGGACCCCGGGTTCTCGTGGACCCCGATCATCACCGCCGACGGCGCGCACCACGTCAACGCGACCTACTACACGGACGTCCGGGTTCCGGCGAGCATGCTCGTCGGTGAGGAGAACAAGGGCTGGAGGCTCATCACGACGCAGCTCAACCACGAGCGCGTCATGCTGGGCCCCGCCGGACGTGTCGCGGGCCTGTACGAGAAGGTCCACGACTGGGCCGCGAAGCGGGACCTGCTGGACCTGCCCGACGTCCGTCGCGGACTCGGCGAGATCCACGCCACCTACCGTCTCAACGAACTGCTCAACTGGCAGGTCGCGGCCGCCACCGGCGACGTCGACATCGCCGACGCGTCGGCCACCAAGGTCTTTGCGACCGAACGCATTCAGCGAGTGGGTCGGATCGCGGACGAGATCGTCGGCGCCCACGGCGACCCGGGCGACCCCGAGACCGCGGCGCTCATGCGGTGGCTCGACGTCCAGGTGAAGCGAAACGTGGTCATCACCTTCGGTGGTGGCGTCAACGAGGTCATGCGCGAACTCATCGCCGTGGCCGGACTGGGATTGCCGAAGGTGCCGCGATGACTGACAACACCGTGTCCGACGGAAACAGCACGACCGCGCAGATTCTGGCCGGGGCCGAACAGGTCAAGGCCGGCGGGTCGAGCAAGCCGCGCGCCGGCCGCGACCCGATCAACATGCCGATGATCCGGAACTGGCTCGAGGCGATCGGCGACGAGAACCCGATCTACGTGGACGACGACGCAGCAGCTGCGGCGGGCCACGGCGGCCTCGTGGCGCCGCCGGCGATGGCGCAGGTGTGGACCATGCGCGGTCTCGGCGCGGTCCGCGAGGAGGACGATCCGCTGGGCCGGATGACGCAGATCCTCGACGACGCCGGGTACACGTCGGTGGTCGCGACGAACTGCGACCAGATCTATCACCGCTACCTCCGTCCCGGCGAGGAGGTGACCATCGAGTCGACCCTCGAGGACGTCGTCGGCCCCAAGAAGACCGGGCTGGGCGAGGGCTGGTTCTTCACGACCCGCAACCTGTGGAAGGTCGGCGACGAGGTCGTCGCCGAGATGCTGTTCCGCATCCTCAAGTTCGCGCCTCCCGCAAAGGTGGAGCAGGCGCAGGCTTCCGGGAACGCCTCGGTCCCCGAGGATCTCGATTCGTCGCGCATGCTGCGACCGACCCCGTCTCGGGACACCCAGTTCTTCTGGGACGGCGTGGCCGCGCACGAGCTGCGGATCCAGCAGCGGCCCGACGGGTCGCTCCAGCACCCGCCGGTGCCGGCGCTGTGGAAGGACAAGACCGAGACCACCGACTACGTCGTCGCGTCCGGGCGGGGCACGGTCTTCAGTTTCGTCGTCCACCACGCACCCAAGGTGCCGGGGCGGTCGCTGCCGTTCGTGGTGGCGCTCGTCGAACTCGAGGAGGGCGTGCGCATGCTCGGCGAGCTGCGCGACGTCGACCCGTCCGAGGTCGCGGTGGGGATGCCGGTGCAGGCGCTCTACCTGGACTTCCCGGGCGATGACGAGACCGGTAACGAGCCCTGGACGCTGTACGCGTGGCGTCCGGTGAAGGAGTCGTAGATGACCAGCGCACTCGACATCGCCGTCGGCGACAAGCTGCCGGGCCTGTCGATCTACGGGGATCCCACGTTCATCGTCTCGACGGCGTTGGCCACCAGGGACTTCCAGGACGTACACCACGATCGGGACAAGGCGCAGCAGCGCGGGTCGAAGGACATCTTCGTCAACATCCTCACCGACACCGGACTGGTGCAGCGTTTCGTCACCGACTGGGCCGGCCCGCGGGCGCGGATCACGTCGATCAAGCTGCGCCTCGGTGTGCCGTGGTACGCGTACGACACGCTCAACCTCTCCGGTGAGGTCGTCGCCGCCGAGGACGGCCTGGTGACCGTCAAGGTCGTCGGTGCCGACAGCCTCGGCGACCACATCACGTCCACGGTGACCCTCGTATTCAATGACACTGACGGAGTTGAGAAATGAGCGGGCTGTCCGGCAAGGCAGCGATCGTCGGCATCGGCGCCACCGACTTCTCGAAGGACTCGGGCCGCAGCGAGCTGCGGCTCGCCGCCGAGGCGGTTCAGGCCGCGCTCGACGACGCGGGACTGAAGCCGTCGGACGTCGACGGTCTCACGTCGTTCACGATGGACACCAACACCGAAGCGGCCGTTGCCCGTTCGGTGGGGATCCCGAACCTGAAGTTCTTCAGCCGCATCCACTACGGCGGCGGCGCGGCGTGTGCCACCATCCAGCAGGCCGCGATGGCCGTCGCGACCGGTGTGGCCGACGTCGTGGTGGCGTACCGGGCGTTCAACGAGCGTTCGGGTGCCCGCTTCGGTCAGGTCAACGCCGGGCTGGTGCAGCAGGTCAACTCGTCGGGCACCGACAACGCGTTCTCCTACCCGCACGGTCTGGGGACGCCGGCGTCGTTCGTCGCGATGATCGCGCAGCGGTACATGCACGTGTACGGCGCCACGAGTGAGGATTTCGGCCGCGTCGCGGTCGCCGACCGCAAGCACGCCGCCACCAACCCCAAGGCGTTCTTCTACGGCAAGCCGATCACCCTCGAGGACCACCAGAACTCGCGGTTCATCGCCGAGCCGCTGCATCTGCTGGACTGCTGCCAGGAGTCCGACGGCGGCATCGCGATCGTCGTGACGTCGCCCGAGCGGGCCAAGGATCTGCCGAACAAGCCGGCGATCATCGCGGCGGCTGCGCAGGGCAGCGGGGCGGACCAGTACATCATGACCAGCTACTACCGGGACGGCCTGACCGGTCTGCCCGAGATGGGTCTGGTCGGGGATCAGCTGTGGGAGCAGTCCGGGCTGCGGCCGTCGGACATGCAGACGGCGGTGCTGTACGACCACTTCACGCCGTACGTGCTGATGCAGCTCGAGGAGCTGGGCTTCTGCGGCCGTGGCGAGGCCCGCGACTTCATCGCCGGCGGCGCCATCGAGCAGGGTGGACGGTTGCCGATCAACACCCACGGCGGCCAGCTCGGCGAGGCGTACATCCACGGCATGAACGGCATCGCCGAGGGCGTCCGCCAGATCCGCGGCACCTCGGTCAACCAGGTGCCGAACGTCGAGAACGTCCTCGTCACCGCCGGAACCGGTGTTCCCACTTCGGGACTCGTGCTGTCCGTGTAGGACGAGTTCGTCTGAACGCGTGCACCTTTCGAGGTCCCCGTCAGCGGCCGATCACGCATCGGCTGTCGGCGGGGACTTCGCAGTTTCGGGCGACGTCCAAGGAGGCGAGGAAAACCGGCTGACATGTATGGTCGTGCCCGGAAGCGAACGGAGACACGAATCAGGCGGGGGACGATGCCGAAGATTGCTGAGCGACTTACGAAATTGACCGCGGGGATGGCCGCAGCACTGATCGGTCTGACGATGGCTGCATCGTCGGCCGCGGCACAGGGGAGTGAAGAATCGGGTTCGCGGTACGCGCCGACGATGCTCATTCTCGATGCGTCCGGGTCCATGCAGCGTCCCGATCCGGCGGGCACGATGATGGATGCCGCCAAGAAGGCGGTCCACACATTCGTCGACGCGGCACCGGTCGACTCGAAGGTGGGACTGACGGTGTACGGCACCGGCACCGGCAGTGACGAGGCCGAGAAGACTGCGGGCTGTCGTGACATTCAGGTGCTGCACAAGGCGGACACCCTCGACAGGGCCGCACTCGGCAGTGCGGTCGACGGCGTCAAAGCGAGCGGCTGGACGCCGATGGGCAACGCTCTGCGGGAGGCCGCCGCGGCCATGCCGAGTTCGGGACCGCGCTCGATCGTGCTGGTCTCCGATGGCGAGGACACCTGTTCGCCACCCGAACCCTGTGAAGTTGCGCGGGAATTGAAGGCGCAGGGCGTCGATCTGGTGATGCACGCGATCGGCTTCGCGGTCGACAGCGCGGCCCGCGCCCAGCTCACGTGCATGGCGCAGGCGACCGGGGGCACCTACACCGATGCCGCAGACGGACCGGCTCTGGAACGAATTCTGCCGAGAGTCACCGCAGCCGCGCTGCGCAACTACGAATCGGCCGGTACCCAGATCGTCGGGGCTGCAAAGTACGACAGCGCCCCGGTGGCACGGCCGGGGCAGTACCTGGACACGATCGGGCAGAAGGTATCTCGCTACTACGCCGTCGACGTCCCGGACGGGGCCACCGCCTACTTCAGCGGAACCATCTCCTTTCCCCGCGTACCCGACGTTCCCAGTGTCGAAGACATGAATGTTCTGAGCCTGCGGGTGTACGGCAGGGACGGCCGAGCCTGCAACAAGTACGAATTCGAGCAGGTGACGAATTCGAGCGACGGCGCGGCGCTGACGGTCGCCACGCAATTCGACGGGGCGACGAAGAAGGGCAGCAGCGCCGACCCATGCAAGGGCGGTGGACGCTACTACTTCGCGCCGACCTGGGACAGGGTCTCCCGCGGGGTGCCGGAACGGTTGCCGATCGAGCTGCTCGTCGGAATCGAACCCGCCGCAACCGATCCCGGTCCTGCGGCGGCCGCGGCGCCGACTGTCTTCACCGAACCCGTCGGCGCCGGTACCCCTGCCGTCGGAGGCGGATCCTTCAACGTCGCCACCGAACTCGACGGGAGTGGCCGCTACACCGACACCCTCCAGACCGGCGAATTCGTGTTCTACAAGGTCGAACTGGACTGGGGCCAGGGACTGGCGTACCGCGTGCATTACGACGCGAACGGTGGCCGCGGCGTGGAGAACGTCTCGAACATCCAGACCGTGCTGTATGCCCCGACCCGTGAGGAGATCGACCGGGACTTCGGGGCATACACCGGTGCCGACGCCGTGTTGCCGGCCAACGAACCGGCTTTCGCCACGGTGCCGATCCGCTACGGCAACCGAACGTCCGACGTCCTCGAGACCCGCCGGCAGGGCGTGCCGGGGTGGTACTACATCGCCGTGAAGGTGGGTTCCACCGAGGCCGAGGGCGACAAGCGGCCGGTGCCGATCCGACTGGACCTGACCGTGAACGGGACACCCGAAGCCGGTCCCGCCTACTCGACTGCGTTCGCGGACGGGATCTTCGGAGAGAACGCAGCGACCGCGACCGCCGACGACGCGGCCGCCAGCGATGCTGCCGGCGGCAGTGCGCCAGCCGATGCTGCCGACGACGTCGCGGCAGCGGCAGACACGTCCGATTCGGCATCCTCGACCACGGGTGTCGCGATCGCCCTCGCAGCAGCGGTGATCGCTCTGTGCGGTATCGGCGGCTGGCTCGTGGTCCGAACGCGCCGCAGGTAGTCCGCCGCGGCTAGGCCAATTGGCACAGAGCCGGGTGAGCCGGGTCGGCAAGCACATTGCCTGCCGACCCGGCTCCCTGCTCGTGTTCCTAGTGCGTAGCCAGCGCGACCCGCTGCCGCTCGGCCGCGGTCTCCGGACGGTCGTCGCCCGGCAGGTCGACGCGCACGTGGTGCAGGCGTCCGCTGAACGCGAAGCGGCCCACGATGTCGTCGCAGACCGGGCTGCCGCGGTTGACGCCGATGTCGAGCTGCTCGTTCATGCTGAAGATCGCGCGGGTGGTGTGTTCGATGCGCGCACTGCCCACCTCGTCCCCGTCGACCGACAGCCGGGCCGTGCCGCCGAGACCGATACCGCCTCCGTCGTAGTCGAATTCGAGGCGCACCTCGCGGGTGTCCGCGGTCAGTTCCACGTCCGGCCGCACGAACGTCTGCCCGCCGCCGCTGAAGTTGTAGCAGAACACCGGCTTCGAGTCGGCGACGTACAGCGCGAGGCCGCCGAAACGCCCACCCAGACTCGCCAGGATTCCCGCGCACGGACCGCCGCCGGTCTCGAGCGACGCCGTGATCACGTACGAACGGTTGAAGAGCGGCGGCGCCGCCTTCTCCGGCAGCCCGTGCATGTGCGGGTACAGCGTGATGCTCGTCCGACCCCGCAGCGGGTGCGGCGGGCGGTCCTGGGGTGCAGCATTTCTCGTCACGGTGCGGTCGTCGAGCGGCAGCACCTGGTACCGGGCGGCCTCGACGAGGAACTTCTGCTTCAGCTCCTCGAGCTTCTCGGGGAACTCGGCGGCGAGGTCGCGCGCCTGCGACCAGTCGACGCTCGTGTCGTACAGCTCCCACCGATCCTCGTCGAACGTCGGCAGCTTCAGGCCGTACGTCGCCATCAGCCACGGCGCCCGGTGCAACGTCACCGCCGTCCAGCCGTGGTCGTAGATGCCGCGGTTGCCGTAGATCTCGAAGTACTGCGTGGTGCGCCGGTCCGCCGCGTCGGCATCGGTGAACGTGTAGTTCATCGCGACACCCTCCATCGGCTTCTGCGGCACACCGTCCACGGTGTCGGGCGCCGGGACGCCCACCGCCTCGAGGATCGTCGGGGTGATGTCCACGCAGTGATGCCACTGGTGGCGCAGGGTTCCGGTATCGGTGATTCCCTTGGGCCAGTGCGCGATCAGGCCGTTGCGGGTGCCGCCGTAGTGCGATGCCGCCTGCTTGGTCCACTGGTAGGGGGTGTCGAGCGCCATCGCCCACGACGCCGGGTAGTGCGGATAGCTCGTCGGCGTGCCCAGCTCGTCGAACCGCTCGAGCACCTCCGCGGTGGTCTGCTTGTAGCCGTTGAGCCCGGCCAGGTAGTTGAACGAGCCCTCCATGCCGCCCTCGGCGGACGCGCCGTTGTCGCCGAGCATGTACAGCACCAGCGTGTTGTCCAGCGCGCCGAGTTCCTGCAGCCGGTCGACGAGACGGCCGACCTGATCGTCGGTGTGCTCGAGGAACGCCGCGTACAGCTCCATCAGGCGGGCCGAGGCCGTCTTCCGGTCGTCGTCGAGATCGTCCCAGTGGGGCAGGTCGGGGGCCCACCTCGCGAGCTCGGTCTCCGGTGGGACGACTCCCAACTGCTTCTGTCGCTCGAGTGTGATCTCCCGCTGGCGGTCCCAGCCGTGGTCGAACTCGCCGCGGTACTTGTCGAGGTAGCTGTCGGGAACCTGCAGCGGGGCATGGCAGGCCCCGAACGGCAGGTAGCAGAACCACGGCTTGTCCGGGTCCATGGTGCCGACCGACTCGATCCACTCGATCGCGCGGTCCACCAGGTCCTCCGACATGTGGTAGCCGTCTTCGGGCGTTCGCGGCGGATCGACGACGGTGAAATCCTGGTACAGGACGGGGGAGAACTGGTCCGACTCGGCGCCGAGGAAGCCGTAGAAGCGGTCGAACCCCTCGCGGGTGGGCCAGCGGTCGAACGGTCCGGCCTCGCTGATCTCCCACGTGGGCGTCTGGTGCATCTTGCCGAACGCGCCCGTCGCGTACCCGTTGCCCTGCAGGATCCGCGCCACGGTTGCCGCCGAGTCCGGGCGGGTTCCGTTGTAACCCGGTGCCGCCGTGGCCTGTTCGGCGATCACGCCGAAGCCCACGCTGTGGTGGTTGCGTCCGGTGAGGGTCGCGGCCCGCGTCGGCGAGCACAGCGCGGTGGTGTGGAAGCGGGTGTACTTGACGCCGTCGGCGGCCAATCGCTCCGCGGTGGGGGTTCGGCACGGGCCGCCGAACGCGGACGGCGCGCCGAAGCCGACGTCGTCGAGCATCACCAGCAGGACGTTCGGTGCGCCGGACGGCGGCCGGACCGGTTCCGGCCGGGTGAATGGTTCCTTCTGGTTGCGGTAGTCGACTGCGGTCGAGACCGATGGTTCGGTGCGGACGACGGGGATCGTATGACGGTTCACGGTGCACCTCTCTGGGCGGTGGGACAGGGGTGGGTACAGGCTGCGCCTTGACCCTTAAAGCGCTGCCTTACTACTCTCTCGGCGTGTCGAACCCTGGAAACGCGAAAAGCGCCATGATCGAAGTCGCCGAGCGGATGTTTGCCGAGCGCGGCATCGACGGCGTGTCGATGCGCGACGTCGCGGCGGCGGCCGGCCAGAAGAACAACTCGGCCGTGCAATACCACTTCGGTGGGCGGGATGGTCTCGTGCTCGAGGTGTTCCGGCGACGTATGCAGGAGATCAACCGCAACCGTGCGGCGTTCCTCGCGGCGTTGGACGAGGAGGGTCGCGGCGGCGACGTGCGCGCCCTCGTAGAGGCCGTCGTCGTGCCCCTCGCGGACTACCTCCGGACCTCGGGAACCGGCTCCTATTACGCGCAGTTCATCGCCCGGGTCTCCCCGTCGGTCGACATCCTGAACCCCGATCTGTCCGAGGTCACCGAGGCCAGTCGCGAGGTGTCCGGTCGGCTGATGCGCGCGCTCGACCATCTGCCACGCCGCGTCGCCGTGATCCGGGTGGACCTGATGCTGAACATGGCGGTGTCGGCACTCGCGGTGTTCGAGCAGCGACGCAACAGCGGGAATCCGGTTGTGGACGCGGACTTCGACGAGACCGTGCGTCATCTGGTCGACATGTCGGTGGGAGCGTTGGAGGCGCCCGACTCGAGCTCGGACTGATCGGCGTCCGAGATCGAGGGCGCCAGTCCGCCTGTGGCGGGCCGGCGGCCGTGCTTCATCACGATCGCGACTGCGAGGCCGACGAGTCCAACCGCTCCGGCGTAGAGGAAGCCGCGCGAGATCGCCTCGTCGGCATAGAGGACAGCGTGCGTCTTCGGGTTGACCGCCTGGACGTGATGTGACATCACCACGCCGGTGACGGTCACCGCGATCGCCGAGCACAGCTGCATCGTCACGCCGGCGATCGCGGTGCCCACACCGCTGGTCTCGGGCGGCAGCGAGTCCTGCACGAGGTTGGCGTTGGACGAGTGCAGGAAGCCCACCGAGAAGCCGGCGATCATGCTCAGCGCGGCCACCTGCCACTGCACCGTGAGCATGTCGCTGCCGAGGAACATCGTGATCAGGAACAGGACTCCGGAGGCGAGCAGGACCTGACGTGCCCCGATCCGCTTGGCAAGGTAGCCGCCGAGTGGCCCCGCGAACATGGCGGTGATGCCGAGTGGGCAGGTCCACAGTGCGTACTGGGTAGCGGAAAGTCCTGCACCGTAGGAGATCCCGGGCAATCCGGCGGGAGTCTGCAGGAGAGTGGGCATGAGCATCGAGTGAGCGTTCATCATGTAGGCGAGTCCGCTGACCGCGAGCACCGTGGGACCGAACTTGCGGCCGAAGAGGATCTTCAGGTCGATGAGCGGATGCGCTGCCAGGCGCTGCCACGCGACGAATGCCACGAGCATCGCCGCGCCCAGCAGCAGCAGGCCGCGAGTGCTCGCTGCCGTCCAGCCCCACGAGCTGCCCTTCGTGATGCCCAGGAGCAGAACCGCGACGCCAGGGCCGAGAAGCGCGGTACCGAGGTAGTCCACCGGGCGGTCGGTGCGCACCGGACTCTCCGGCACCACCGCCCAGTACAGGGGGATCAGTACGGCGAGATAGATCGCCATGAACCAGAAGATCCCGTGGAAGCCGAAGCCGTCGATCAGCCAGCCGGCGATGAACGGGCCGGCGACCGCCGACATGCCGATACCGGTCGCGACCATGCCGAGTGCGACGGGTACGAAGTCGCGCGGCATGATGTCGCGCACGAGGCTGTACGAGAGCGCGACGATCCCGACCAGTACGCCCTGCATCGCGCGACCCGCGAGCAGGACGGCGAACGAGGTCGCCGTCGCGCACACGATGCTGCCGAGCACGAAGACGACGGCAAGGCCGAGGATCACCCGCTTCTTGCCCAGCTTGTCCGACGCCTTTCCGATGAGCGGCATGAGCGTCGCGCCGGTGAGCGTGACGATCGAGACCACCCACGCGATGTTCAGCGTCTGGAAGGCCGATGCCATGTGCGGCATGGCCGGGTACACCATGAGGATCTCGAACGTCGCGATCTCGGAGAAGAAGATGATCACGGCGAGTACGGCGAAGATTCGGGCTCGTGGAACCTTGCCTCGAACCGGGGTGAGGGCGAGCGCCATCGTTGTCCTTTGTTTCGTGTGGCGATCGACGAGGACTGCGGGAGCCTGTGTCCCAGCGTGTTTCGTCGGCGAATGAGGAATGCCTGGCGGTGGCGGTCGACGACGTTCGGGGAGGGCGGGTAGTCCGCCCCGACGACGAGACGGTAGTCACGGTCCCGGAAGCGATGTGACACAGGTCCCACTCAGTGGAATGTGTCGAGGTCTCGACCCGGAGGTCCTTCCTCTCAAACGCTGCATCGGGCAGTGCTTTTCGTGATTTAAGTCAGTGTCTTGACGGTTTAAGTCACTGACTGATACTTTTCCGGGGACGTTCTCGCCGGCCCGATCGGTCGCGGGCGTCGGGCGGTGGTGTGTCCGGAGCGGGATCCCTCGAGAGCAGGAGGCTTGCATGACAACGCTGACCAACAGTCGAACGGTCGACATCGGTGGCCACTCGATCGAGTTCGGTCCTCGTGGAATGCGCAGGTGCGCAGACGGATTCGAGTCGATTCCGTACACGCAGTTCGAGGTGCGGCCGGTGACGCCCTACATCGGGGCGGAGATCCACGGCGTGGACCTGCGGGATCCGAGCGCCGAGGTCGTCGAGGAGCTCCGTGGGGCACTGCTCGAGTGGAAGGTCGTGTTCTTTCGCGACCAGCGGATCACCGGCGCCCAGCACCGCGACTTCGCCCGGCACTGGGGCGAACTCGAGGTCCACCCGCTGCTGCCGCAGGGGGAGGTGCCCGAGGTGGTCCACTTCGAGCGCGGCGAGGACAATCCGGGCACCGAGAACATCTGGCACGTGGATGTGACGTGGCAGAAGCGCCCGCCGCTCGGATCGGTGCTCCGCGCCCTGGATGTTCCCCCGGCCGGCGGCGACACGCTGTGGGCCGACATGGGCAACGCCTACGACTGCCTGTCCGACGAGGTCAAGGAGCGGATCGAGGGTCGCGTCGCGATTCACGACTTCGTGCCGTCGTTCGGCCGCTCGATGGGGCCCGAGAAGCTGGCCGCGATGAAGGAGCAGTATCCGCCAGTCGAGCATCCGATCGTCCGGATCCATCCCGAGACCGGTCGGCGGACGTTGTTCGTCAACAGCCTGTTCACCACCCACATCCCCGACATGGACCCCACCGAGGGCGAGGCGCTGCTGCGCCACCTCTTCGATCAGGCCAAGGTGCCGGACTTCCAGTGCCGGTTCCGGTGGCAGCCGAACTCGATCGCGTTCTGGGACAACCGCGCCACGCAGCACTACGCCGCCAGCGACTACTTCCCGCACCGGCGTGTGATGGAGCGGGTGGCCGTTCTCGGCGACGTCCCGGCCTGATTCGGCCTCGAACGACCACGGAGAGTGAGTTTTTCATGGCCTAGTCCACGCCGGCCTCGATGTACTGCCTGCGCGACGGCGAACGAAACGTGCTGCGAACCCAGCCCACCGTCAGCGCGTCGTACGCGAGCGATGGTGGACACATCGCCTACGGCGGAGGGACTTTCGAGATCGGGACCAACGAGGCATTGATCCTCGAGGTGACGCCGCCGGAATGCCACTTCTGGAACATTCATCTCGGCGACTACTGGGGGCAATCACTCGACTACACCTATCGACAGACCTCGCTGAACGGCCACCAGGCAGTCCTGGACTACGACGGCGTGTTCCGCGCGGTCGTCGCGCATCGCGATCCCGGTGTCGCGAACTGGTTGGACACCGCCGGGAACGCTTCACTCGGTGCGTCTGCCGCTGGTGGCTCGCGACGGCTGTCGATCTGCCGACGCCGACCGTGCGTAAGGTGAGGGTCGCTGATGTACTGGCCGAGTTGCCCGCCGCCACGAGGCGGGTGGGCGCGGACGAGCGGCGTGCGACGCTCGGTCGCCGACGCGCCGCAGTGCTGAAGCGTTACGTCCGTTGAGCGGATCGATGAGCAAGGAGGACCGGGCGCGGTGACGATGCGAGGGTGGCGACCCAGGGCGTTCCGGGAAGGCGACGATCCGGACCCGCGGTTCACGCTCGCGAACGAGCGGACCTTCCTCGCCTGGGTCCGCACCGCGCTGGGGTTGATCGCGGCGGCCGTCGGCCTCGAAGCGTTCGGGTCCGACGTCGTCGGACCCGCGATCCACACCGTCCTCGTGGTGGGTCTGCTCGTTGGTGCGGTCCTACTCGTCATATTCGCGTTCGCGCGCTGGATGGCCGTCGAGGCGGCGATGCGCACCGGGCGGAGCCTGCCCGTGCCCGCGATCGCGGCACTGCTGGCGTGTTTGATTGCCGGTGCCGGCGTCACCCTCCTCATCGTGGTGGTGCGCTGACCGTGGCGGCCGCGGCCCACCAGGATCCGGGCCTGCAGCCCGAGCGGACGGCGCTCGCGTGGGTGCGCACCGCCGCGAGCCTGGCGGCGGTCGCCTTCCTGTGTCTGCGGTACGTGCCGGGATCGTCGGTTGTGGTGCAGGTGATCGGTATATGGGCGATAGCGGCGGCGTCCGTGGTCGTGGTGACTGCGCGCCGTCGGTACGAACGCGCGAGTGAGCACTTCGGGGCCGGTCGCGTCGTGTATCCGTTCGCGATCATGCTCGGCCTGGCCGTCACTGTCGTGGCCCTGGCGACGGTGTCGGCCGTCGTCATTCTCGTCGTAGGTCGGTGACGATCGCGCCGCATTCCCCAACCGCGGCGTCGATTGTGATTCCGTGGGGGTGCACGAACTTCCCGCTGGCCGGGACTTGTGTCCGGTGTCACATCCTGGGCGGGTAGTGATAGTTGCGGACCCCGTGTGTCGTCACGGTCCCCGATCTCGAGGAGAACAGCAGCATGGAGGAGTTCGAAGGCAAGGTCGCACTGATCACCGGCGCAGCCCGGGGGCAGGGCCGGTCGCACGCCGTGGCGTTTGCCGAGCGCGGTGCCGACATCGTCATCTGTGACCGGTGTGAGAACAGCGATTCGGTGTTCTACCCGCTCGGCACCGAGGAGGACATGGCCGAGACCGTGCGTCTCGTGGAGGCGACCGGGCGCAAGTGCATCGCGGTCAAGGCGGACACCGCCGATCGCGCGGCCATGGACGACCTCGTCAGGCGCGCCGAGTCCGAGTTCGGCCGCGTCGACATCGCGGTCGCGAACGCGGGTGTCTCGGTGGCCGCCCCGGTGCAGTCGATGACGTCGGCGCAGTGGAACGAGGCGATCGGCAGCAACCTCACCGGTGTCTTCAACACGATCGCCGCGGTGTCGCCCGGGATGATCGAGCGCGGCTACGGCCGGATCGTCACGATCTCCTCGATGCTCGGCCGGGCCGGAAACACCAACATGGTCGCCTACGCCGCGTCCAAGTGGGGCGTCATCGGCATGACGAAGAGCGCGGCGCTGGACCTCGCCCAGAACGGCATCACCGTCAACGCCATTGCGCCGGGCAACATCTCGACCGGCATGATCCACAACAAGGCGCTCTACTCGATGATGCGTCCCGACCTGGAAGAACCGACGATGGACGACGTCGCCCCGGTCTTCCAGTCCCTGCACGCGCAGCCGGTTCCGTGGCTCGATCCGTTCGAGATCACCCGCGCCGTGCTCTTCTTCGCCGCCGAGGCCAGCTCCCACATCAGCGGCACCGTGCTCCCGATCGACGCTGGTAACGCCGCCCGCGTGACTGGGTGATCGCCGCCCTGTCGCCCGCTCCGCGCACTGCGCGGAGCGGGCTCGTCATCGGTGTCCTCAGCCTGAGCGGGATCCTGGTCGCTCTCCTGCAGACGCTCGTGGTGCCGGTCTTACCGGCGTTCGCGGTCGATCTCGACGTTCCGCCGACCAGCGCTTCGTGGCTGGTGACCGTCACGTTGCTCACCGGTGCCGTCGGCACACCGCTGATCGGCAGGCTCGCCGACATGTTCGGCAAGCGCGCGATGATGCTGGTGTGTCTCGGACTGATGGTGGCGGGTTCGGTACTCGCTGCCGTGGGACCGGGATTCGCCACGGTGGTCACCGGTCGCGGGCTGCAAGGTTTCGCGATGGCTCTGATGCCGGTCGGGATCAGCATGATGCGCGACGTCCTCCCACCCGAACGGCTCGGCGGCGGTGTCGCGTTGATGAGCGCGACGATCGGCATCGGCAGCGTGTTCGGGATGCCGCTGTCCGGTGTTCTCCACGAGCACCTCGGCTGGCAGTCGCTGTTCTGGGTGCCCGCCGGGTTCGCCGTCGCGATGGCGGCGCTGTTGCCGTTCGTGGTTCCCGAGTCGAACACCCGCGCCGCCGGACGGTTCGACTATCGGGGCGCAGTGGTGCTGACGTCGGCGTTGACCGCGGTGCTGCTCGCGATCTCGAAGGGCGGCGTGTGGGGGTGGGGGAGCGCACCCACCGTCGGGCTCGCAGTTGCCGGAACGATCGGCCTGATGTCGTGGATCCCGATGGAGCTGAGGACGTCACATCCGCTCGTCGACCTGCGCACGTCGATGCTGCGTCCGGTGCTGGTCGCCAACCTGTGTGCACTGCTCCTCGGCTTCGCGATGTTCCTCAGCTCCTACGCGTCCACACAGGAACTCCAGGTTCCGACGTGGACCGGACACGGCCTCGGCCTGAGCGCGACGGCCGCCGGTCTGGTGATGCTGCCCGGCGGTGCCGTGATGATCCTGCTGGCACCGGTGTCGGCGGCCATGATCCGTGATTGGGGTGCCCGGGTGACGCTGGCTGTCGGCGCGGGCGCGATCGCCGTCGGATTCGCCGAACGCGGCGTGTTCGGCACCAGTGTGCTCTGCGTCGGAATCAGCGCGTTCGTCGTCTCGGTGGGCGTCGCGTTCGCGCTCGCCGCGATGCCGGTGCTGATCACGCACGCTGTCCCGCTCGACCAGACCGCGTCGGCCAACAGCGTCAACAGTCTGGTGCGGGCCGTCGGAACCTCGACCGCGAGTGCGGTGGGTGCGGCGATCCTCGCCGCGTCGGCCGTGACGGTCGGCGCCGTGGCCGTACCCGCGGCGGCCGGATTGGACCGACTCTTCTGGCTCGGGGCGGCGGTGTCGGCCGTGGCGCTCGTGGTGATCCTGTGCGTGCCACTCGCGCAGGCCCGAACCGTCGGCGGTTCGACGGCACGCGACGACGCCGACACGGCCGACGTGCTCCCGACGCGGTGAGCGACTACCAGCCCCTCCCGTGGTGGTGCCAGTTCTCGTCGTAGCCGCCGTGCGAGATCCACACCGCGGCCATCACGATGTAGGCGATCGCGACCAGCACGAGGATGCCGCCGAGGATCCACAGCGACAGCTGACCGAGCTTGCGGACCCGGTCGGACGCGTACTGGGCCCCCGCATAGTCGCCGCGGGCCCACCGCGGATACACCTCGAACGCGTTGCTGAATGCCGCGAAGGCGAGCGGCCAGAAGGCGACCAGCGTGGCGACCGCCCATCCGGCGTTGCTCGGCGGCGGGCCCGACGCCTGCTGCGGGGCGGCCGGTGGCGGGGGAGGAGGCGGAGCGGGTTCCGTCGGGCCGGAAGGCGACTGGGGAGGAACCGGGTCCGGATTGCTCGATGTCATGACAGCACTCCCTCGTTCGCGTCTGTCACCGATCACTTCCGACGGTACGCCGACGCCGAGTCGCGCGTGGATACGACGACGCCGGTGGCGCCACGCGTTTTGGGCGCGGCACCACCGGCGTCGGTGCGTGGATCGGCCCGGGTTACGGGAGTAGCTGATCCATGAAGTTGTTCGAGTAGATCCGGTGCGGGTCGAGCAGGTTGTACCGCGTCCGTGCCGTGTCCCAGTTGTCCGACGTGGGAACGCCCGCACGGTAGGTGGCGGGCATCTTGTTCGTGATGATGTCGGCGTCGGTGTACGGGTTGGGGCCGAACGCCCAGCCCTTCGACCACTCGGGGCGGAACGTGGCGGTGTCGTTGTTGTAGTGCTCCCGCATCCACTGCTCCATCTCCTGATAGAACTCGAACATGCCGGGGGTGCCCGGAACGCCGAGGACATTCAGCCAGATGGCGACGTCCCAGTCGGAATGATCTGGACGCGGACGGGTCGCTGCGATGGTCGGCGAACCGGCCGATGGAACCTTGACGTCCGACGCCTGATCGAGGCCGCAGCAGCGGATCTCGACCGGGCCGTTCAGCGGGTACTGCCCCTTGGCGCGGTAGTACTCGATGCGGCCGTGGAACCACTGCGTGAAGTCGTGGATCACGGTCGCGATGTTGGCGCGGCTGGTGACGACGGCGCCGCCGCCCTCGGTGAGGCGCAGAGTGGTCGCCTTGATGTAGAACTGGACGTCCTTCGACCAGCCCCAGATGTCACTGGAGTTCGTCGCGGCCAGACCGAGCTTGGTGATCTCGTACATCTGCGGACCGAACTGCTGTGCGATCGCGGGGTTCCCGGAAATCATCGCGCCGATCATGTCGGTGATCGACTCCGGCAGGTTGTCGGAGAACACGTAGTTGTACGGGCCGGTGACCTCACGCGACTGAGCCGGCTTGCCCGCGAGCGAGCCCAGCGAACCCAGCGATCCGGACGAGCCGGAGCTGCCGTTCCCCTCCGGCTTGTCCGCTGTGACCGTCCACGCCTTCATCCACGGCTTGTCGGTGAAGGGGTACCAGATCGCCTCGGCGCCACCGCACTCGGCGACGAACTTCTCGAACGTCCGGCCCGAGGCGCCCTTCGCTGCGAACAGTTCCTCCCAGTGGATGTCGGTGTAGCTCTGGCACCGCATGCGCACGTTGGGACCGGCCTGCATCGTGACCGAGGTCAGGAAGCAGCGACCCAGGTTGGTGAGCATCGGGAGAATGCCGGGATCGTTCCGGCTGTAGGTCTTCAGCGCGTACTTGCTGCCGTCCCACACGACGGCGGTGAGTTCGGTGACGAGGTTGCTCAGCGAGCCGTAGGTATGGCCCGGCAACGTGTCTGCACCCTCGGCAGGCAGCGCCGCACCGTGTGCGTTGACGGCGAGCGCGCCGCCGATCGACAGCACGCCCGGAGCCGGTAGGTTGGCCCAGCCCAGGTTGAACTTCTGCAGCTCGGTGACGATCGCGTCGAGCGTCGCGCCGGCACCCGCGGTGACGGTGGCCGGCGAGCCGTTCGCGTTGACGCTGACGCTGTTCAGGTGCGTCAGGGTGTCGGCGAGGATCACCTTTTCGACGTTCGACCCGTTGACGACCGTCAGCGGCGTCCAACCGTGCATCGCGCCGCGGGGGCGGAGCTTGTAGTCGTTCTCGTGTGCCCAGTTGGCGAGGCGCACGACGTCCTCCGGCGTCTTCGGCGAGCACACCCACGTCGCGTCCAGCATGATCTCCTTGGACCAGTTCTGGTACGCCTGCTGGAACAGGGAGATGTCCGAGGGGAAGTTCGGCGGCGTGGGGAGCGGTGCGGCC
The DNA here is from genome assembly GCF_040024445.1 of Prescottella soli. NCBI lineage: Bacteria > Bacillati > Actinomycetota > Actinomycetes > Mycobacteriales > Nocardiaceae > Rhodococcus > Rhodococcus (subgen. Prescottella) soli. Next base: position 2,219,844 of record NZ_CP157276.1, on the reverse strand, counting down.
GGTCCCGAGGAACCGAGCGAACCGAGGGAGCCGGAGGATCCGGCGGGAACCGCGAACGCGGGGGTCCATCCGCCGACCACGGCTCCGGCCGCCAGTGCGCCGGCGCCCGCAGCGAGGAATCCTCGCCGCGACAGCCGGGGCTCGTCGATTGACGTCATTCGTGTACTCCAAGGTGTCGAGGGGGAAAGAGAAACGGGTGCAGTTATGCCCGGTCGGGTCGACGAGCACGTCGACCCGACCGGTACAGCTATTCGACTGGGCGTCCGCTACGCGACGGTGAGCACGACGTCCGCCAGGGCGGGCGAGTCGTCGCGCTCGGGAACCGTTGCCGAGAGCAGCAGTCGGTCGCCCTCGCGCCAGATCCGAGTCCGGAGCGTCTCACCGGGATAGACCACACCGGCGAATCGGGCCCGAAATCCCTTGACCCGATCGGCATCACCGTCGAGGACGGTGTCGGTCGCCGCCTTGCACACGATTCCGTATGTGCACAGCCCATGAAGGATAGGCGCAGGGAAGCCCGCCGCGGAGGCGAATTCGGGATCCGAATGGAGAGGATTGCGATCTCCGCACATGCGGTACAGGAGCGCCTGCTGCGGGAGGACGGGTGAGAGCACCTCCGCGTCGGGCTGACGGTCGGGGAGCGCGACGGACTCCGACGGCCCGCGTTCGCCTCCGAACCCGCCCTCGCCGCGCGCGAAGATCGACGACCGCGCCGTCCACAGCGGCGATCCGTCGAGCGCCACCGTCGAGGACTCCTGCACGATCACCGCGGCCTTGCCCTTGTCCCACACCTCGACGATCCGGGTGGTGGTCCGTGCCGACCCGCTGGCCGGAATCGGCTGGTGCACGGTCACTTCCTGGCTGCCGTGGACGACCTTGGCCAGGTCGATCTCGACGCCCGGGAACGACACACGCGGAGCCTCGGTCGCGTGGATGTTGGCCACAACCGTCGCGAACGTCGGCAGCACCTGCGGCTTGGAGTCGTCGAGGTAGCGCAGCTCGCGCGGATCGAGCGGACGGGAACCCGCCCCGATGCCGAGGTGGTAGAGCTGCACGTCGGACGGTGTCCAGGAGAACTCCTGGGCGGGGAGCTCGGCTCCGATCGCGATCGAGGGATCGATGGGCACTGGTGTATCTCCTGTCAGTTCGTCACGGATTCCGCAGCGGCACGGGCGCGGTCGGCGATGTCGAGCACGGCGAGGTACGCGAACGTCATCGCGGGACCGATCGTCGCGCCGGGGCCGGCGTAGGTGTGTCCCATGACCGGGGAGCTGCAGTTGCCCGCGGCGTAGAGCCCGGCGATCACGGAGCCGTCCTCGCGGAGCGCGCGGCCGTCGACGTCGGTGACGATGCCGCCCTTGGTGCCGAGGTCGCCCGGGACCATCTTGATCGCGTAGAACGGCGCCTTGGTGATCTCGGCGAGGCTGGGGTTCTTCAGGCGCGGATCGCCGTAGTAGTGGTCGTATCCGCTGTCGCCGCGACCGAAGTCGTCGTCCTTGCCGTTGCGGGCGAAGCCGTTGAACCGCTCCACCGTCTCGGTGAGGGCGTCGACGGGCAGCCCGGTCTTCTCGGCGAGCTCGGCGATCGTGCCGGCCTTGACGATGATTCCGGCCTTGAGCCAGCGGCCCGGGAACGGCGAGCGCGGGGTGATGCCGGCGAAGGTGTACCGGTTGCGGTAGCGCTGGTCGAGGATCATCCAGGTGGGGACGTTCTCGCCCGGACCCTCGCCCTGGCCGTACTCGCCGCCGTACATCGTGTGGACGGCCTCGACGTACGGAGCGGCCTCGTTGCCGAATCGCTTGCCACGGGTGTTGACCATGATGCAGCCCGGCAGCGTGCGCTCGGACAGCGCGAACCACGGTCCGCCGGTGAGCGGGATAGACGGACCCCACCACGCGTCGTCCATGAAGTCGACTGCCGCGCCGAGCTTCTGGCCGGCGACGATTCCCTCGCCGGTGTTGGCCTTGGCGCCCACGGTCCACTCCGTGCCGATCGGTGCGCGCTGGTACTTCTTGCGCATCTCGTCGTTGTGCTCGAAGCCTCCCGAGCCCAGGACCACACCGTGGCGGGCGTGGATGATCTGCTCCTCGCCGTCGACGAGCACCTTCACGCCGCGCACGACGTCGCCCTCCGTGTAGAGATCGGTGAGCGGGGTGTTCAGCAGGATGGGGACGCCGGCGTCACGGAGGCCGATCCGCAGACCGGCCATCAGGGCCTGGCCGCGCACGAGCAGATCCTTGCCGCGTGCCTTCGCGGCCAGGAAGCGCATGCCGACCTTCATCGCGCGCAGCGGGCCACGACGGTTGCGCATCAGCAGGTTCAGCCAGCGGTAGTCGGCCTGCGTGATGACGAAGTTCTTGGGAGCCTTCACGTAGTCCGGCTCGAGGTTCTTGCGGTCGTCGCCGAGACGGTTGCCGTCGAACGGGGTCGGCTCGACGGAGCGACCGCCGAGACGTCCACCGGGCGCCTCCGGGTAGTAGTCCGAGTAGTTCGGCACCCACTGCAGTTCCAGTGCACTGTTCTTCAGCACGAACGAGAGCATCTCCGGGCCGCGATCGATGTAGGTGTCGATCTTCTCGGGGTCGACGACGTCGCCGATGATGCTGTGCAGATAGGTGCGGGCCGCATCGGGGGTGTCGGTGACGCCGTCACGCTGGAGCACCTCGTTGTTCGGGATCCAGACACCTCCGCCCGACCGTGCGGACGAGCCGCCGTAGTGGGCCGCCTTCTCGACGACGACCACGCTCAGGCCCTGGTGTGCGGCGGTCAGGGCGGCCGTCATACCGGCAGCACCGCTACCGACGACGACGATGTCGTATTCCTGCTTGCTCATGTAGAACACGTTATAGAATGGTGGGGCTGCCAGTCCATGCTTTCTGCCAGTAAGTATGGCTGGAGGCATCCGACCGTGACGTTGACAAACGAACACGCGTTGCAGTTCTCTTCGTGGAGTCGGTGTTCGTCTGTGCTCGTCGCGGAAATCCTGCGATTCGAGTAGGAGTTCGCATGACGAAGGCAAGTGTCGCGATCGTGGGTTCCGGCAACATCAGCACGGACCTGCTCTACAAGTTGCAGCGATCCCAGTGGCTCGAGCCTCGCTGGATGATCGGCATCGATCCCGCCAGCGAGGGACTCGCACGGGCCCGGAAGATGGGGCTCGAGACCACCGCCGAGGGTGTCGACTGGCTGCTGAACCAGACCGAGAAGCCCGACATGATCTTCGAGGCGACGTCCGCGCACGTGCACCGCGCCGCCGCCCCCAAGTACGCCGAACACGGGATCCGCGCAATCGATCTCACCCCCGCCGCGGTCGGCCCGGCCGTCGTCCCGCCGGCGAACCTGCGCGAGCATCTCGAGGCGCCGAACGTCAACATGATCACGTGCGGCGGCCAGGCGACGATCCCGATCGTGCACGCGGTCTCCCGTGTCGTCGACGTGCCGTACGCGGAGATCGTCGCGTCGGTCGCGTCGGTCTCGGCCGGACCCGGTACGCGCGCGAACATCGACGAGTTCACCAAGACCACCAGCCGCGGCGTCGAGGTGATAGGCGGCGCCGACCGGGGCAAGGCCATCATCATCCTGAACCCGGCGGATCCGCCGATGATCATGCGCGACACCATCTTCTGTGCCATCCCGGAGGATGCCGACCGCGATGCGATCACCGAGTCGATCCATCAGGTGGTCGCGGACATTCAGCAGTACGTGCCCGGCTATCGGTTGCTCAACGAGCCGCAGTTCAGTGACCCGACCGTCGTATCGGGCGGGCACGCCACTGTCACCACCTTCGTCGAGGTCGAGGGTGCGGGCGACTTCCTGCCGCCCTACGCAGGCAACCTCGACATCATGACCGCGGCGGCAACCAAGGTGGGCGAGGAGATCGCCCGACAGCTTCTGAGTGTGGAGGCGTGAGCGACATGAGCAACAGCGGCAAGACGGCGAACCGGACCGACGGCATCCACTTCGACGGCGCCTGGGACATCCGAATCACCGATACCTCGCTCCGCGACGGATCGCACCACAAGCGGCACCAGTTCACCGGTGCGGAGGTGCGTGACATCGTCACCGCCCTCGACGGGGCCGGCGTGCCGGTCATCGAGGTCACTCACGGCGACGGTCTCGGTGGCTCGTCGTTCAACTACGGATTCTCGAAGACCCCGGAGCAGGAACTGATCAAGATCGCCGTCGACACGGCGAAGCGGGCGAAGATCGCGTTCCTCATGCTGCCCGGCGTCGGCGTCAAGGAGGACATTGTCGAGGCGCAGGACAACGGCGCGTCGATCTGCCGTATCGCCACCCACTGCACCGAGGCCGACGTCTCCATCCAGCACTTCGGGCTGGCCCGCGACCGCGGGCTCGAGACCGTCGGCTTCCTGATGATGGCGCACACCGTCTCGCCGGAGAAGCTGGCCGAGCAGGGCCGCATCATGGCCGATGCCGGCTGCCAGTGCGTGTACGTCGTCGACTCGGCCGGGGCGCTGGTTCTCGAGCAGGTCGCCGAGCGCGTGGAGGCGCTCGTCCAGGAACTGGGCCGGGATGCCCAGGTCGGCTTCCACGGGCACGAGAACCTGGGCCTGGGGGTGGCGAACTCGATCGCAGCCGTCCGGGCGGGCGCCAAGCAGATCGACGGCAGCACCCGACGTTTCGGGGCCGGGGCCGGTAACGCTCCGGTCGAGGCACTCGTCGGCGTGTGCGACAAGATCGGGGTGAAGACCGGGATCGACTTCTTCGCGATCGCCGAGGCCGCGGAGGACGTCGTGCGTCCCACGATGCCGGCCGAGTGCCTGCTCGACCGGCAGGCCCTGATGATGGGCTACGCGGGCGTGTACTCGAGCTTCCTCAAGCACGCCGAACTGCAGGCCGAGCGCTACGGCGTCTCCACCGCGGAGATGCTCGTGCGTGCCGGCAAGCGCAAGCTCGTCGGCGGCCAGGAGGATCAGCTCATCGACATCGCGCTCGAGCTGCAGCACGAGGCGGCGTCCCGCTAGTTTCCGCACCCGAACGACGAAGAAGGGGCGCGCATCCTGCCGGATGCGCGCCCCTTCTCCTGCCTCCCCCCACACCAACTACGACTGTGGGTCGCGCACCTCGAGGATGCCCTCCATCACTGCGTGGTTGATGCTGTTCAGCAGCCGCGGGCAGGTCTGCCGCGACCCGGTCCGGCCGCCGGATCCGGTGAATTCCGGACACACCTTCGCCGGGTCGTCCTGCCACTGAATGCTTGTGTGCTTGTAGCTGTTCTTCCGAACGAGCACGCAGGTTCCGCACGTACGGCACTGCACCTCGTGGAGCCCCTCCTCGAGGTACGAGTGCAGATCGGCTGCGGTCTGTGCGCGGACGGCCTCGACCCGGGCCGGGCTGTCTGCGTAGTTCGGGGCCTTGGCCCAGGTCGAGGTCATGTCACACCCCCGTCTTGTGATCGGCGGCCTCGGCGGCGGCCTTCTCCTCCGCCTGACGCGCCAGGTTCGCGTCGACCTCACGCTGCCAGGCCTCGACGGCCTTGGTGGTGTCGATCTCGAACTCGAAGCGCTGCGTCGCCTTCTCGTCGATGTCGGCGACGTCGACGTAGAACTGGTCGTACCAGCGGCGCAGCTGGTAGACCGGGCCGTCCTCCTCGCACAGGAGCGGGTTCTCGATCTTGGTCTTGTTCTTCCAGATCGCGACGTCCTGCTCGAAGCCCATCGCCACGCCCTCGGTGAACTTGCGGGCGAGCTTGTTGCTGGTGGCGTCGTCGAGGCCCTTCGGCTTCTCCACGCTCACGCCGTACATGAGCATGAACGAGTCCTGGGTGACCGGGTAGTGGCAGTTGATCAGGACGCTCTCGACCTTGTACCCGCTGTAGTTGTTGTGCAGCCAGTTGACCATGTACGACGGGCCGAAGTACGACGCCTCGGAGTCCAGCACCGAATCGCCGTACTGCGTGCCCATGCTGCCGACGTCCGGCCGGCCGTGGTTCTGCAGGTACTGGGTCGCGACGTGGCCCTCGAAGACGTTCTTGAAGTACTTCGGGAACCCGAAGTGGACGTAGAAGAAGTGCGCCATGTCCACGACGTTGTCGACGATCTCGCGGCAGTTGGAGCCCTCGACGAGTATCCGGTTCCACTGCCAGTCGGTCCACTCGTCGGTCATGACCTGCGGCAGCTCCGGGATCGTGACGTCGTCCGGCGGCGGGTTGCCCTCGGGGTCGTTCCAGATGAACAGCTGCTTGTTGCGCTGCAACGTGGTCCACGAACGGGTCCGCGCGATCGGCGGCACGCGCCGGGCATACGGGATGTCCGTGCACTTGCCGTTGCCGCCCCAGCGCCAGTCGTGGAACGGGCACGCGACGGAGTCGCCCTTGACCTCGCCCTGGCTCAGGTCGCCGCCCATGTGCCGGCAGTATGCGTCGAGCACGTGCAGCTTGTTCTGGCTGTCGGCGAAGACCACCAGCTTGGTGCCGAACGCCTCGACCGCGTGCGGCTTGCCGTCGAGGAATTCGCTCTCCAGGCCGATGCAGTGCCAACCGCGTGCGAAACGCGTCTGCGGAGCTCCCACATCGATCTCACGAATCTGCGCCATCAGTACCTCACATCCCTTCTAGCTGTTGGTAGAACACGTTATAGAACTTCGCTCGATTCCGCTAGATTTCGCGCGCTTGGTATCGCCACCGACTACCGATTACCAGTGGAATTCACGTTCCCTCGACATGGAAGAGAACGTGTTCTAGTCTCAGGGACAAGTGAACATCGATTACAGACGGGAGCGTCCAGTGGGTGACCATGACAGCCGCGAGGTGATGCAGCGGATCGACGCGCTACTGCCGGTGCTGCGTGAACGCGCGCAGGAGACCGAGGATCTTCGCCGCATCCCCGACGAGTCCATCAAGGCTCTGCAGGAGACCGGTTTCTTCCGGCTGGTGCAGCCCAAGCAGTGGGGTGGCATCGAGGCCGATCCCGTCACCTTCTACACCGCGGTGCGCAACATCGCGAGCGCCTGTGGCTCCACCGGTTGGGTCGCCGGCATCCTCGGCATCCACAACTGGCACCTGGCGCTGTTCGACCAGCAGGCCCAGGCGGACGTCTGGGGTAACGACACCGACGTCCGGATCTCGTCGTCGTACGCGCCGATGGGTGCCGGCGAGGTCGTCGACGGCGGATACAAGGTCAACGGCGCGTGGGCCTGGTCGTCGGGCTGTGACCACGCCTCGTGGGTCGTCGTCGGCGGTCCGGTCATCAAGGACGGCCGCCCGGTCGACTTCGGCAGCTTCCTGATCCCGCGTGAGGACTACGAGATCGACGACGTGTGGAACGTCGTCGGGCTCAAGGGCACCGGCAGCAACACGGTCGTCGTCAAGGACGTGTTCGTGCCGCGGCACCGCTTCCTGAGCTTCAAGGCGATGAGCGACCTCACCGCCCCGGGTCTGCAGCAGAACACTGCTCCGCTCTACAAGATGCCGTGGGGCACGATCCATCCCACGACCATCTCGACCCCGATCGTCGGCATGGCGTACGGCGCGTACGACGCGCACGTCGAGCACCAGGGCAAGCGCGTGCGCGCGGCCTACGCAGGCGAGAAGGCCAAGGACGACCCGTTCGCCAAGATCCGCATCGCCGAGGCGTCCAGCGACATCGACGCCGCGTGGCGTCAGCTGTCCGGCAACGTCGCCGACGAGTACGCGAAGCTTCTTGCCGGCGAGGAGATCCCGATCGAGCTCCGCCTGCGTGCTCGCCGTGACCAGGTTCGTGCCACCGGTCGTGCGATCGCATCGATCGACCTGCTGTTCGAGAACTCGGGTGCCACGGCCCTCGCGAACGGCACGCCGATCCAGCGCTTCTGGCGCGACGCACACGCGGGCCGGGTCCACGCGGCCAACGACGCCGAGCGCGCCTACGTGATGTTCGGTGGCGCCGAGTTCGGTCTGCCGCTCACGGACACGATGGTCTAGGAGATTCGATGACGGCAACCGAATCCGCTGAGCTGACGTACGAGTCGACGTCACGCTTCGCGCAGGTCCGGCCGGACCTGAAGCTGCACTACCACGAGGCAGGCGTCGGCAACGGCCCGACGATCGTGCTGCTGCACGGCGGTGGGCCGGGCGCGTCGTCGTGGTCGAACTTCGCGAAGAACATTCCCGTTCTGGCGCAGCAGTTCCACGTGATCGCGGTCGACCAGCCCGGCTACGGCCAGTCCGACAAACCGACCGAGCACCCGCAGTACTTCCGGCACAGTGCGTCTGCGCTGAAGGATCTGCTCGACACGATCGGTATCACCGAACGCGTTCACCTGCTGGGCAATTCGCTCGGTGGCGGCGCGGCCGTGCGGTTCGCGCTGGACTACCCGGACCGGGCCGGCCGGCTCGTGCTCATGGGGCCGGGCGGGCTGAGCGTCAACCTGTTCGCGCCGGACCCGACCGAGGGTGTCAAGAACCTCGGCAAGTTCAGCTACCAGCCGACGCGTGAGAACCTCGAGGCGTTCCTGCGCATCATGGTGTTCGACCAGAAGCTCATCACCGACCAGTTGATCGACGAGCGCTTCGCTGCGGCCAGCACCCCGGAGTCGCTCGCGGCGGCGAAGGCGATGGGCAAGTCGTTCTCGAGCTCCGAGTTCGAGCTGGGCATGCTGTGGCGCGACGCCTACAAGCTGCGCCAGCCGGTGCTGCTGATCTGGGGCCGCGAGGACCGGGTCAACCCGATCGACGGTGCGCTGGTGGCGCTCAAGATGATTCCGCGGGTGCAGCTGCACGTGTTCGGCGGCTGCGGACACTGGGCACAGCTCGAGAAGTTCGACGAGTTCAACCGGCTCGCAAGCGACTTCCTGCTCGATGGAGGAAAGCGATGAGTATCCGTTCACTGGCCTACCTGCGTATCGAGGCGACCGACATGGCCGCCTGGCGCGAGTACGGGCTCAAGGTTCTCGGCATGATCGAGGGCAAGGGCGCGAACCCCGACAACCTGTACCTGCGCATGGACGACTATCCGGCGCGCCTCGTGATCGTCCCCGGTGAGCGCGACGGTCTCTACGCCACCGGCTGGGAGTGCGCGAACGCCGAAGGCCTGCAGGAGATCCGCGAGCGTCTGGCCAAGGCGGACTGGGAGTTCGAGGAGGGCACCAAGGAGGAGGCGGCCGAGCGTAACGTCGTCGAGTTCATCAAGTGCCGCGACGCCTCCGGTTCCCGCCTGGAGATCTTCCACACCGTCGCCCTGCAGCACCGCCGCATCGTGAGCCCGTACGGGCACAAGTTCGTCACCGGCGAGCAGGGTCTCGGGCACGTGGTGCTCGCGACCAAGGACGACGAGGCGGATCTCGAGTTCTACCGCGACGTGCTCGGGTTCAAGCTGCGCGACTCGATGCGCCTGCCTCCGCAGGTCGTCGGGCGTCCGGCGGACGGTGACCCGGCGTGGCTGCGTTTCCTCGGCTGCAACCCGCGTCACCACAGCCTCGCGTTCGCGCCGCTGCCGAACCCGTCGGGGATCGTGCACCTGATGGTCGAGGTCGAGAACTCCGACGACGTCGGACTGTGCCTCGACCGCGCGCTCCGCAAGAACGTGAAGATGTCGGCGACGCTGGGCCGCCACGTCAACGACCTGATGCTGTCGTTCTACATGAAGACTCCGGGCGGATTCGACGTCGAATTCGGTTGTGAGGGTCTCGAGGTCGAGGACGAGAAGTGGATCGCGAAGGAGAGCACCGCTGTGAGCTTGTGGGGACACGACTTCACGGTGGGGTTCAAGTAGTGTCCGCGCCCGACGCGTCCAGCGTGGGAACCGGCACGGAGATCGATCCGCGCCAGTTCCGTAACGTCCTCGGACAGTTCTGCACCGGCGTCACGATCATCACGACGGTCGACGACGGCGCCCCGGTGGGGTTCGCGTGCCAGTCCTTCGCGGCACTGTCGCTCGAGCCGCCGCTCGTGCTGTTCTGCCCCACGAAGGCATCCCGGTCGTGGGCGTCGATCGAGCGGTCGGGCCGGTTCTGCGTCAACGTCCTCGCCGAGGAGCAGCAGGACACGTGTGCGCGGTTCGGTTCTCGCGAGCCCGACAAGTTCGCCGGAATCGACTGGACGCCTTCGCCGTTGGGATCTCCGATCCTCGACGGCTCGCTCGCGCACATGGATTGCACGGTGGAGACCGTGCACGACGGCGGCGACCACTTCGTGGTGTTCGGCCGGGTCCGCTCGATGAGTGAGATCAAGACCGAGCGGCCACTGCTGTTCTACCGCGGCCAGTACACCGGCATCGAGCCGGACAAGACCGTGCCGGCGAAGTGGCGGGACGACCTCGAAGCGTTCCTCACCACGGCCAGCGAGGACACCTGGCTGTAGAAGACCTGCCCCGGGGGAGGGGAAGGCTGAAGGGTCCCTTCATGCGCTACCAGCGTATGAAGGGACCCTTCATCTGTTGTGGGGAACGATTCAGGTCATCAGTGCGGTGAACTCCCAATCCAGTACCGGGCGGTCGGCCCCCGCCATGCCGTGAGCGTGCACCACGGAGCGCAATTGCACAGCCCACGCGTCACCGACAGGGTCGGCGTGCACAACCCGCAGCGTGCTCGTGAGGGTGTCGCCTTCCTGCACCGGTCCGGTGTGATCGCATGACCGCCAACCGAGTACGGTCACCAGGTTCGGAAGGGCCCGAGTCGCCTGCGCGAGTGCGATTCCGATCGTGTGCCCGCCGTACACCAGACGGCATCCGGCAATTCGCTCGTCATGGTGGACGGCGGCGATGTTCAGGCTCAGCCGCGCCAGTTCGGGCGCACTGGTGACGACATCACCGCTGCCGGCGAACTCCGTGCCCACGAGGTCGGGGGAGAAGTGCTGACCGGCGACTCTTTCCCGATAGGCGGTCAGGTCCCAGCCCTTCGGGACCGACCACGCGGGAGCGTCGGACGGCCCGATCGACGACAGGTCGTCCGCGTGAACGACACGTGCCGGGTCGGGAGCGTCGCTCAGCGGCAACATCGCGCACCGATAGAAGTCGAGGACGGTCCGCCCTTCCTGGTCGGTCGTCGTCATCCGGAGCGCTGCGAGACCGGTGGGCCGGCGACCTGGACGCGCTGAGTTCTCGCGTAGACCGACCACTTCCGTGCGTGTGTACAGGGTGTCGGCCAGGTGCGGGAACCGGTGGAAGCGGAGCCCTCGGTAGAAGAGGTTGGCCTTCACGTGGTGCGTGGCCAGCGTCGACTGCCCGATTGCGATGTCGCACACCAGGCCCGGGTTCGCGACCGCGGTCGGGGCTCCGGTGACCGCCCGCGACAGGTGGGCGTCGAGAGCAAGTCGGATCCGGTCGCCGAGAATGGCCTGATGCGTGGCGGAGAGTCCGTCGGTGAGGGTGACGCCGGGCGAGGTGTCGAACACCGTGCCGACGGTCAACTCGTCGAAGTAGGGTCCCCCGACGAAGCGTGGTCCGGTCATGTCGTCAGCCTCCGATCTGTGCCAGTACGCGTCGAGCGGCCACGGCGACGGCCTCGTCGAGCATCTGCCCGTCGAGTTGCGCGGCCCCGGCCCCGGTGGTCTCGGCCTTGACCATTGCATCGAGCGCGCGGCGGGCGCGTTCGACGGAATCCCGTGTGGGCGTGAAGATCTCGGTAGTCGCTTCGACCTGTCCGGGGTGGATGACCCACTTTCCGTCGAATCCGAGATCGCGGGTCCACTGCGCGGCCGCCCGGAAGCCGGCGTCGTCGGCTATGGACAGGTGCGGTCCGTCGATGGCCTGGATACCGGCGGCGCGGGCGGCGATCAGGACACGATCCTGGACGTGGAGCCAACGTTCGGGCGCGTACCCGTCACCTCGACCGAGGGCGGCTCCCAGGTCGGCGTATCCGATCACGACGGTCTCGAGTCGGTCAGTGGCGCTGCAGATCGCGTCGATCGAGCGAATTCCCTGCGGAGTCTCGATCAGTGCCTGGAGTCGGGCCGTCGAGTCGAGTTCGGTGAGCAGTCGGTCGGCGGTGATCAGGTCGTCGGCGGTGTCGACCTTCGGCAGCACGATTCCGACGCCGTCGAGCGCACCGACAGCCCTGAGGTCGTCCAGCGCCCACGCAGTGCCGAGACCGTTGACGCGGATGGTGACCGTTCGATCGGGCCGATGCTCCCTGATGATCCGGCACACGAGGGCACGCGCCTCGTCCTTACGTGCGGTCGTGACGGCGTCTTCCAGGTCGAGCACCACCTCGTCGGCGGTCGATTCGAGGGCCTTGGCGATCTTGCGTTCGTCCGAGCCCGGGGCGACCAGGGCGCATCGGCGTCGGACGGGTGTCGTGGGGTTGCTCATGTCGTCTCCGGCTTCCCGAGAACGCCCGCGGCGACGAGGGCGTCGATGGCGCTGTCGTCCAGTCCGGCAGCCGCGGCGACCTCCCTGGTGTGTGCTCCGGACACCGGTGCCGGCGCGGCATCGGTGTACGCACCGGACCAGCGGAGCGGGGAACGCGAGGTCAGCATGGCTCCGATGCCCGGATGGTCGACCTCTTGCACGACGACGTCGCCGGCGACGTGGCGGATGTCGGCGGCAACCTCGGCGAGCGTGCGGTACGCGCTCCACAGGACGCGAGTCCCGGCGAAGTCGGTCGTGATCTGTTCGAGCGTGCGGGATTCGAACCAGGGGCGCAGGACTGCAGTGATCGCGTCCCGGGCCGCGTACCGATCGGCCTCCACACTCAGATCGAGTCCGCGGTGGCGTTCGAGTGCGCTGAAGATGTCGGCGGTGTCGGTGACGTCGATCAGCGCGCGCCACTGACCGGAGGTCAGACCCACAACCATGACGGCGTGGCCGTCGGCGGTGGGAAAGTCGGCGCCGTAGCTACCGAACAGGGCGTTGCCCTGACGTGGGCGCCCGGTGCCGCAACGGTCGGCCTCCGCGACCCAGCCCATGCTGGCCACCGCGGACAGCGCGACATCACTCAGTGCCAGTTGCAGATACGCGCCCTCACCGGTCTGCTCGCGACGCCGCAGCGCCGTCACCAGCCCGAGAGCGGCGTACAGCCCGGTCAGCAGATCCCACGCGGGCAGAACATGATTGACAGGCGTGTCGGAACCCTGCGGTCCCGTCATGAGTGGCAACCCGACCTCGGCGTTGACGGTGTAATCGACGGCGGGGGCACCGTCGGCGTAGCCCTCGATGTGCAGGTGGATCAGACCGGGACAGCGCTGGGCGAGGACGTCGTTGTCCAGCCACCGCGCGTGAGCTGCGTTCTCCAGCAGGATCCCGGCCTCGGCGACGAGATCGGTGACGAAACCGCGACCGGCCTCGCTCCGCAGGTCCACGGTCACCGACTTCTTCGCCTGGTTGAGGCCGGCCCAGTAGAGGCTGACACCGTCGTCGGTGACGGGCCAGCGGGCGCCGTCGACGGCGCCGGAGATCGGATCGACCCGGATCACCTCGGCGCCGAGCTCGGCGAGGACGCGTCCGGCGGTGGGTCCGGCGACGAACGACGACATGTCGACGACGCGAACTCCGTCCAGTGGCCGTGCGGTCATGACACCCTCTCGAAGATCGCCGTCAGTCCCTGCCCGCCGCCGATGCACATCGTCTCGAGGCCGTAGCGCGCATCGCGGCGCTGCATCTCACGCAACAGTGTGGTGAGGATTCGCACGCCGGTGGCACCGACCGGGTGACCCAGTGAGATGCCCGATCCGTTGACGTTGGTGCGCTCGTGATCGGCGGCACCGAAGTTCCACTCCCGCATGCACGCGAGGGCCTGTGCCGCGAAGGCCTCGTTCAGTTCGATCAGATCGATTCGGGACAGGTCCAATCCGGCGCGCTCGAGTGCACGCGCCGTCGACGGAACCGGACCGATGCCCATGATCGACGGCTGCACACCGGCGACGGCCCACGTGACCAGGCGAGCAAGTGGATTCAGCCCCAGCCGCTCCGCAGTGGCACGCGTCGTCACGAGACAGGCTGCGGCGCCGTCGTTCTGGCCGCTGGAGTTGCCCGCGGTGACTGTCGATTCCGGGTCGGTCCTCTCCATGACCGGACGCAGGCGGGCGAGTGATTCGACGGTAGTGTCGGCGCGGGGGTGCTCGTCCCGCGTGACGGTGATGGTGCCGCCGCCCTTGACCGGGACGTCGACGGGCACGATCTCCTCCGCGAACACCCCCGACTCGATTGCCGCGACCGCGCGTTGATGGGACGTCACGGCGAGCTCGTCCTGCTCCTGCCGGCCGATGCCGTAGGTGCGACGTAGGTTCTCGGCGGTCTCGAGCATGCCCCCGGGAACCGGATGGTTCCGGCCGCCGGCCGTGACGCGCCCGCGGGCCAGACGGTCGTGCAGAGCCGCTGGGGCGCCCTTCGCTCCCCAGCGCATCGACTCGGTGTAGTACTCGGCGCGGCTCATGGATTCGACGCCGCCCGCGATGATCAGCTCGGCGACACCAGTCTGGACGCGCATGGCCGCGTCGAGTACCGCCTGCAGACCTGAGCCACAGCGTCGGTCCAACTGTTGGCCAGGCACGGTGACGGGCAGCCCGGCGTCGAGCGCGGCCACCCGGCCGATCGCAGGGGCCTCGCCGTTGGGGTAACACTGGCCGAAGATGACGTCGTCGATCGACTCGGGGGCAATCCCTGTGCGTCGCACCAGCTCCGAGATCACCCGGGCACCGAGGTCGGCGGCGGGAACGTCGCGGAAGACCCCGCCATACCGCCCAACGGGGGTTCGCAGGGGCTCACAGACGACGATATCGGTTGCTGACGGTGAGTTACTCACTGCGGAAATCCCTTTCACGATCGGTCCACTGCTGCGCCCACTCGCGCAGTTCGACGGCTCGGATCTTGGTGCCGTTTCCGCCTACGGTGGTGGGCATCTTCTCGATGACGTGTACGGCCGACGGCACCTTGAATGCCGCCAATGTGTCCGCACACCACTGCCTGAGGCCGGCTGCCGTGACCGCCGCATTCGCGACGGGGACGACGAACCCGACTGCCTGGGTGTAGCCGCCGGGCCCGGTGATCCCGACGACCTTCGCGGTCTGCACTCCGGTGTGTGCCGCGAGGCGGGTCTCGATCTCGGCGGGGTCGACGAGGAATCCGCGCAACCGCAGGGCATCGCCGGCGCGGCACACGTAGGTGAACCCACCGTCTCCGGTCGCGACCGCGAGGTCGCCGCTGCGGAACCATCCGTCCGCCGTGAACGCTTGCGCTGCCGCCTCGGGATTGCCCAGATATGCGTCCGCGACGTTCGGTCCGCGGACCTGGAGTTCGCCCTGGTCGCCATCCGGCATTGCGGAGTCATCGTAGGGGTCGGCGATGCGCACCGAGATCTCGGCGCTCACGGGTCGGCCGCCGCCGTTCCACCGCACCGATTCCGAATCGTCGGAACTCCAGAAGAGCATGAGCGCGAACACCTCCGACGACCCGAACACGCCCGTGGTGAGGGCGTCGAACTCGTCCCGTGCCCAGCGCGCGATCTCGTGCGAGCGCCCGAGGAAGTCCGCGATACCGAGCCACTTCAGCGACGACAGATCCCCGCGGACCTCCCGCCATGTGTCGTGAAGCCTGCCGTAGAGATCGTCGCCGCCGACGACGTGCGACACCCGTTCCGACTCCATGACGCGCAGGGTCACGACGGGGTCGAACACCGGAATCATGAGGACCGCGCCGCCGCCCGCGAGGGTCGCCATCGCGGTGTTGAAGCCGAACACTCCGGACAGCGGCAGCACGCACAGCGTCACGTCGCCGGGCACGATGCCCATCCCGGCAGCGTCGGCCCGGGCATGCCCCACCACCGCGGACTCCCGGTGGGCGGCCAGCTTCGGGGTTCCCGTCGAGCCCGAGGTGGTGAAGGCGACAGCCAACGGATCGCCGGGGTCCCCGAGGGCACCTGCCGCGGTCGCAGTCGCGGTCGCGGGCGTGCGAGGCGCTGACGCCCCGCGCGTGTCGCCGCTACCGGCATGCCATGAGCCGGAGCCGAGATCGAATGCCGCGGAGTCGAAATCGGTGGCCGACGGGAGCGGGTCACCGGGTGCCCGCACCACCGCGACGGCCGGGGGATCGACGTCGCCGTCGGTGGCCGACATAGCCTCGCCGAGCATGCCGAACAGGTCGAGACCGTGGAAGTCCTCGGCAACCGCCACCACGGCGGGCCGCGCGGCGCGGAGGACGTGCTCGACCTCGCCGATGTTGTAGCGGGTATTGATGCCGATGACATGGGCTCCGAGCGCCGACGCCGCGAACTGCCAGGCCACGGTGTCGGACCAGTTCGGCAGGAACACCGCGACGCACTGCCCGCGCCGGAGTCCGACCTCTGCCAGTTCGGCCTCGAGGAGTCGGACACGGTCCCGCAGCCGGGTCCGGGTGATGGTGACGGTGTCCGTGCCGATCACGTCGATCCCCGCGGTCGCCTCCGGGGCCGCGGCGACGAACTCGTCGAGGAACGACGCGAGAGTCGCACCGGTCATGAGGCGGCCTCCACTCGTTCGACCGAAGCCAGTTCGTCCAGCCACCCGGCAGCGACGTCGGCGAAGTCCTCGACCTCCTCCATCGGATAGTGGCCGATTCCGGTCAACAGCGTGAAACGAGCGCCGCGGATGCGGGCCGCGTCGACCTTGACCGTGTCGGGCGCGATCCACGGATCCTGCTCTCCCGCAACCATGTGCACCGGGCAGGTCGTCAGGCACAGACGGTCCCGGACGTCGTGGTCACCCCAGCCGATGAGATCGGACGACGAGATCACCGGATCCTCGCGACGGTGCATGGTGGCGATCAGCTGGGCCCTCTCGGCGGAAACGGTGTCGCCCACCGACGCCAGGGTGCCGAGGTACGTGCGTTCGCCGCGGGACGGCCCGGCGACGTCCTCGAGTTCGCGTCGCAGGCCGGCCACGTTCACCCGGCCCGGTCCGGCTTCGGCGGCCATCGCGATGGCACCAGCCAGCGGGCGCTCCGGTCGCGTGGCGAGTTCGAGTGTCAGCTTGCCGCCGATCGAGCAGCCGATCACGTACGGACGCTCGACGTCGAGGGCGTCGAGCAGTTTCGACAGCCAGTCGCCGTACACCGTGAGGTCGACGACCGGGCCCTTGACTGCAGGCTCGGATCGGCCATGGCCGGGCAGGTCGGGCACGATCACCCGGTATCCCTTGTCCGCGAGCGTGGAAGCGACGTGGCGCCACTGCACGCCGCTCTGGCCGGCCGTGTGTATACACAGCACAGTCCGCGTATCAGCGTCGGCCGCGTCGGTCCGGACTGTCGGATGAACGATCTCGACGAAGCTCAGCGCAGAGTCGATCGTCAGGTAGCGGGCTTCGATCACGACTGTGCCTCCTGAGCGATCGCGCGAGCGTGCGCGATGACGATGTTGAGTGGCTTGGTCAGCCGCAGATACTCGTATCCATCTCCAGCGGAGGAGAATTCGCCTGTGATGGCGCGGCGCATGAAGTCGTTGCGCTCACCGAGCATCAGGTCCACCCAGGTGTGCCCGGGCGCGATGAAAGTGAACGTCGCGCCGCCGGGGGTCCGCCGGGTGACATCGATGATCCTGCCGCGGTAGACGCGCAGGTGGATCTCACGGTCGTCGCAGCGCAGTCCGATCGTCCCGTCCCACGTCGCGAGTGACGACGCGAAGTCGGGGTCTGCCGCGAGGGAGTCGCGCACGAGCACACCCCATCGTTCGGCACAGAAGTCGGTGGCGGGCACGGCGGGCGCGGTGCCACCATCGCGAACCCGCCACGTCTCCACGGCATCTTCGCGCAACGTGTTCGCGTTGTCCCGCAGGATAACCCGACGTGTCACCAACGTCGTGTCGCCTTCTGCCACCACCCGGGTGATCACGGACTCGGTGCGGACGCTGTCGTCGGGATCGACGGGATCGTGTGTGCGCCACGACAGGCACTCGCGCACCGCCGACGCGGTCCCGGGAAGCGGCGTCAGTAGTTCGGCGACCGTCGGACCCAGGAGCGAAGTGCCTGCGGGCAGTGCAATGCCGGACTCGGCGAGTAGCGCGTTGACCCGGGCGTGCCGGCTCTGCGTCCGCTCACCGACGCGGAGCGTGGGGCGTGAGGTTGTGCCGACGCTCATGACGTGGCCCGACCGAGCAGCTCGTCGGAGATGATCCGCATCTGGATCTCGCTGGTGCCTTCGAAGATCTTCGTCAGGCGAGCGTCACGCCAGTGCCGCTCGACCTGGAAGTCGGTGGTGTAGCCGGCGCCGCCGTGGATCTGCACGGCCTCGCTGGTGACCTGTTCGGCCATCTCGGTGGCGACGAGCTTGGCCATCGACGCCTCGAGCGAGCAGCGGCGGCCGGTGTCGATGTCGGTGGCGACGGAGTACATCAGCTGGCGGGCCGCCTCGATGTCGGCGGCCATCTTGGCGATCTTGAACCGCAGATGCTGGAAGTCGCCGATCGGCTTGCCGAACTGGCGCCGGGTGTGGACGTACTCGATCGAGTCCTCGAGGGCGGCCCGGGCCAGTCCGATCGCGCGAGCCGCGGTGTGCGCGCGGCCCACCTCGAGACCGCTGACGGCGAGGTAGAAGCCCTTGCCTTCCTCGCCGAGCATCTTGTCGGCCGGAACCCGGAAGTTGTCGAATGCCAACTCCCATGTGCTCCAGCCGAAGTAGCCGATCTTCCGGACTTTGTTCCCCGAAATGCCGTCGGGGAACGAGCCGCGCTCCTTCTCGATCAGGAAGGCGCTGATGCCGCGGTGCGGCTTGGCGGGATCCTTGTTCGGATCCGTGCGGGCGAACAGCACGAGGTAGTCGGCGTCGTCGGCGTACGTACACCACATCTTGGTGCCGTTCACGACCCACTCGTCACCGTCGCGAACCGCGCGGCACGAGATGTTCGCGACGTCTGATCCGGCCTCGGCCTCGGACAATGCGTACGCGCCGAGGTACTCGCCGCGGGCGACCCTTGGTAGCAGCGCCGCCTCCTGCTCGGCGGTGAAGCCACCGCCCATTCCATTGCCGCGGGCGAGCAGGCCCGACACGCTCATCCAGGCGCGCGAAAGTTCCTCGGCGACCAGGCAGTACTCGAACACGCCCAGGCCCAGGCCGCCATGCTCCTCGGGGATCATGATTCCGAAGAAGCCGATGTCGGCCATTGCCTGCTTCAGTGAGTCGGGGATCGTGCCCTGTACCGGGTCGAGCTCGTTGGCGACCGGCAGTACCTGCTTCATGGCGAACTCGCGCGCCAGGTCCCGGATAGCGAGGCGTTCTTCGGTGAGGTACCGCGGGGAATCGACACGCGGCTGTGAAGGTCGGTGAGTCATGCGCTCTCCCTAGTAAAGATTAACGCTTGTTAACCAAGTAGAGCATGCAATCGCGCGGCGCGTCAACGGATCCGGTGTCAGGCGTGGCAGGGGGAGTGTGCCCTCCCTCAGCGGGGTCGGTATCCGACCAGGTTGAGGGCGTAAACGCCGTGTGTGTCAGCGACTTCCTGGGCCGACAGTGCACCCTCTGGACGGAACCACAGTGCGATTCCCGCGCACATCGTCAAGACGGCGGTGACTGCCTGGTGAACGTGTGGAACTTCGAAGATGCCCTGCGCGATGCCTTCCTCGGCGATCGTGACGAACAGGTGTTCCTGCGCGTCCCGGGATCCGACCACGCGTTTGCGGTCGAGCTCCTCGAGGTAGCGCAGCTCGGTGTTCGCGACGAGGCAGGACTTCTGGTTGCGGGCGGTGTAGAGCGCGTGGGCGGTCACCGCCGCACGCCACTGGTCAGCCGGCCCGGAACCGGCTTTGCGCAGCGCATTGCGCGTGGCGGTGAACTGCTCGTCGCTCGCGGCCCGCAGGATCTCGACCAGCAGTTCAGCCTTGTTCTCGAAGTGGTTGTAGACGTTGGCGGCGCTGCAGCCCGCGTTGGTCGCGATGTTCCGCATCGTTGCACCGTGGAAACCGGCCGCATAGAACTCGTCGAGCGCGGTCTCGAGGATGCGTTCGCGTACACCCTCGTTTGCCGCTCCTCGCGTCCTGGTCAGTGCCTTCGCGCCCGATCGAGTGTTCATGTCTCGGAGGGTAGAGCGACGCAGCCCTGCTGATCAAGGACGCACCCGGCGGCCTTGACCAAATCGGGGCGAGGGTCTTATGGTCTGCATCACATGAACGCACGTTAACCAATGTGTCGTCGAATCTTCCCCGCATTCACTGCTCGTACCCCTCACGAGGAGCCTTACCCCATGAGCACTTCCGAAGACCGACTCGAAGACCGGATCCGCCGATTGGAGGACATCGAAGCCATCCGCCAACTCGACGCCCGGTACTGCCGCTACCTGGACGACGGCAACTGGGACGAACTGATGGCCTTGTTCACCGAGGACGGAGAGTTCGACGGACTCTCACACCCGAAGGGTCGCGCCGCCATGCGGGAGTTCTTCGCCGGGCTGGCAGAGGGGGGTCTCACGTCGTTCTGGCACTTCATCACCAACATGGAGATCGAACTCGACGGCGACCGCGCCACCGTCCGGTCGTTCCTGTGGCAGCCGTGCGTCACCGACGGTGCACCGTCGATCGCGGCCGGTCGATATGAGGATCACGTGGTCAGGATCGAAGGCCGCTGGCTCTATCGCGTCAAGCAGGTCCGTTTCCACTTCTTCGGCCCCCTCGCCGACGGTTGGGACGAGAACCTGTTCGCGCTGGACACTGCGCGGCGTGCGGCGGTCAACCCGTGAGCGCGCCGGTCCATGGGGACCGTCCGGGCTCGGCCACGCACGTGCGGTGGTCGGACATGCTCACCGTCGCCGAATTCATCGAACTCCGCCGGCGCCGGCGGGTGGTGACCAACAGTCTCGGTACCGCTGCGATCGTGCTTCTCGCAGTCTTCCTGCTGGGATTCGCGTACTTCCCTGACCAGCTCGGCGGCACCTCGGTGGCGGGCGTCCCGCTGTCTCTGTGGCTGATGTTCTCGCAGTTCGCCGGAACATGGGTGCTGGTGTACCTGTACTTCCGTCTCACCCGTACCTACATCCAGCCCGCGGCCGACGCAGCGCTCACGGCCATCGACAACTACCGACAGGAGCACGTGGCATGACCGGCGAACCCGACTTCCTCGCCATCGCCATCTGCGCGGCGGTGATCTCCCTGACGCTGTGGGTAACCTTCGCGGCCTCACGTCGCAGCCGCAGCGCAGACGGCTTCTTTGCCGCAGGACGCTCGATCACAGGCTGGCAGAACGGTTTCGCGATCGCCGGCGAGTTCATCTCTGCTGGAAGCTTTCTCGGAACAACTGGCCTGATCTTCTACAAGGGTGTCGACGGGACGGTGATCCTGTGCGCGTCGGTCGTCTCGTTCCTGCCCGTGCTGTTCCTGCTCGCGGAGAAGATGCGCAACGTCGGCAAGTACACGCTCGCCGACGTGCTGGTGTTCCGCACCCAAGCACGGCGGGTGCGGGTGGTCGTCGCGTTCAGCACCATCGCGACAGGCATGTTCGTCCTGCTGGCACAGCTCGTGGCGGCCGGCGTGCTGCTCGAGTCCGTATCGGGGATTCCGTTCTGGCTGTCGGTAATTGTCGCCGGAAGTCTCATGGGCATTTATGTTTTCGTCGGAGGCATGCTCGCCACCACATGGGTGCAGGTGATCAAGTCGTCGATCCTGTCGGTGCTGGCACTGATCGTAGGACTGGGCATCCTGTCGAAGTTCGGCTTCAGCTTCCCGAAGGTGTTGTCGAACGCCACCGAGCACGCGGTTGCAGGCGACGCGGTCCTGTCGCCCGGGCTGATCTTCGCGTCGGGTGGCGCTGTCAACCTCATCTCGTACGGCCTCACCTTCGCGCTCGGCACGGCCGGCATGGCGCACATCCTGATTCGATTCTTCACCGTGCCCGAGGCTGCCACGGCTCGACGCTCTCTGGGGTGGACCGTCGCGCTGTGCAGTGGCTTCTACCTCATCGTCGTGCTGATGGGGTTCGGAGCCGCCGCTCTACTCGGTGACGGTGGCGCCGAACGTGTCGGTGCCGGAGGCAATCTCACCGCACCGGTGCTGGTGACCGAACTCGGTGGAGGCATCGGAACAGTCGGTGGTTCCATCGCGTTGGCCCTGGTCTCCGCCGTGGCGTTCGCCAGCATCGTGGCAGTGGTCGCCGGTGTGGTCATCTCGGCCGCCGGTACCTTCGCACACGACGTGTGGCCGACACTGATCCGCCGCGACCGTGGACACAACGCGGATGTCGCCGCGGATACCGCCGTCGACGACGTGCAGGAGGCGAAGGTCGCGCGATTCGGCGCAGTCGGGTTCAGCGTGATCGCGATCCTGCTGACCATGGCAATTGGCGACAGCACCAACATCACGTACTTCATGGGCATGGCGTTCATGGTCGCGGCCAGTGCCCACCTGCCGAGCCTGCTGTTGAGCCTGAACTGGCGACGGTTCAACAGCACCGGTGCGGTGTGGGGCATCGTCGTCGGACTGGTGTCGACGATCGTGAGTTTGATGTTCACCGAAGCGCTGTGGATGGGAAGTGGCCCGGCGCCGCTGCACATCCAGCTGCCGGTGATCATCACCTTGCCCCTCGGCCTCGTGGCCTGTGTCGTCGGTTCGCTGCTGGGGGAGCGGCGGATCGAGGTACGGGAGGACTCCGAGGAGAAGTTCGCGGAGATGTTGGTCCGCGCGGAGACCGGGATCGGCGCCGAGGTGGCGGTCTCGCACTGAGCTGATTCACCGAAGGCACGGAGGGTCCCTTCATGCGCTGCCGGCGTGTGAAGGGACCCTTCAACTCTTTGGGCATCGGCTCGAGTCTTCAGTTGTGGGCGCGGCCGGGCTACGCTAATGAGTGGCACGTGTCGGGTCCTGCGGCTTTGCAGCGCGCATCGGGCGTGCGGCCGAATCGGTTGTCCGAGTGCCGGGTTGGTGCCCTCTTTTCTCTTCGATCCCGTATCCGGCTGTGGTGGAACGGGAGTCGTGTGGCACCGTCGCGACGATTCAGCTGAGGATGTGAGATCCATGGCCAAGACAATCAAGACGAACGAGTCCATCGTCATCAACAGTCCGGTCGGCGAGGTGTTCGCCTACTTCACCGATCCCGAAAACGTTTCCGATTGGGGAAGCAGTATCGACGAGTACAAGATGGTGTCGGGATCGCCGGAGGAAGTCGGATCCCTGGCATCGGTGACCACGAAGGTCGCCGGTCTGCGTCTTCATGCGACCGAGGAGGTCACCGCGTACGAGAAGAACAAGCGGGTAGGCTACGAATCCAAGGAATCGCGGATCGGGTACGAGCGTGAAATCGACTTCGACACCGACGGCGACGGGGCTACCAGGGTGACGTTCCGACTGGATGCCGAGGGCGGTACCGGGCTGTTCAAGTTCGGCGACACCATCGTCCAGAAGCTGTACTCCCGCGACGTGCGCGCCAATCTCGAGAACGCCAAGACGATTCTCGAGTCCCAGAACGGCTGAAGGGTCCCTTCACGCGCGGACAGCGCATGAAGGGACCCTTCAGCTCCAGCGGTTAGCGGCGGACCGTGAACTCCGCCGATGTACCGGTGAGGGGGAAAACCGCACCGGCGGGGTTCTTCCAGTTGCCGAAGTGCTGGACTCGGTAGGTGCCCGACGGGGTGCCCGCCGGGACGTCCCACGTGATGCGCGCGATCGACGCGTTGACGCCGTCACGGCGCCACCGGTACTTGGTGGCCCAGTCGCCGTCGTCCGCATGCCGGACCCAGCGGTCGCCGTCGCGCCGCTGCACCTCGAAATACGTTCCGCGGCGGTGCAGGTCGTTCTTGGGGTGTCCGGTGACGAACTCGGCCGCCACCTGCTCGCCCGCGCCGACGCTGTCGGCGGGCTGGACGACGACGTCGCCGAAGTTGCGACCTGGCGGTGGGGCATCGAACGGGAAGTCCTGCCCGAACCCGGGCTGGAAGCCGGACAGGTCGCGGGGTGCCGGTCCACGGGGGATGTCCGCGCCGACCTTCATCGCGGCCGCGAGTGCTGCGAAGCCCTGTTGGTAGGCGGGAAGAGTATTGCGACCGAACAGCGTGGAGCCGCCCTCGTACTGCTGCGCGTCGTACTCCTCGGGCGTCGCGCAGTAGCTCGAGTAGGCGTTGGCGTAGCCCTGGAAGATGACGTTCTCGAGCGGAACGCCGAGTTCCTCGGCGACCGTGCGCCGGATGCGCAGACCCGAGACGATGGTGAATTCGGCCGGTCCGCCCACGACGTAGATGTCGCCGATGCGGATGATCTGGATCTTGAGCACGTGCGGCACCCAGCCGTCCGGGGGCAGCAGGCCGACCGGCACCAGTACGAGCTTGGGAGCCTGTGCGTCGGCGAGCCACTGCGGGGTCGGGGTGTCGACGCCGCCGAGCGCGTCGATCATCGGATTGTGCATGCCCTCGGTGAAGAGCTCGATCGCCGGCCCGTCCTCGGTGCTGCCCGCGGCCATTCCGGCGCCGATGCAGGCCGGTGCGGTGCGACGCGGCTGACCGTCGGAGGTGTATTTGCCGTCGACCAGCTGATTCGCCATGTCCAGGTACATGATTCGGCTGTCGATCGTCGTCGACTTCAGCGGCGCCGCCTGCTTGAACGCCTCGCGTGCGGCGGCCACCTGGCGTTCGCCGATGATGCGGGTGTTCTCGAATTCGTCGGCCGTGGGTCCGTGACCCGGCTGCAGGTCGAGATTGGGGGACATGTCGCCGGTGTTGGTCTGCGGGAAGCACGCGACGAATGCGGGCTTGCCGTCGAGGTAGCGCACCCCGGCGACGTCGTGCTCCCAGAAGTACGCGGCGGCGCCCTTGTTGTCACCGGAGATCAGGTGGTTCTTGTTGGTGAGTGACGCGCCGTGGGTGGGGAACCAGCCGATGCCGCCGACGTTGTCGCCGCCCTGGCTGATCCTGAGCACCCGCATCGAGGTGTCGATGCCGAGCGGGTAGTAGTCCTTGTCGCGCTGCGGGTTCCGGTCGAACGCTACGCGGGATCGGTTGACGCTGGCATCCTTCAGTTCGCTGCGTCCGTAGGCCACGGTGCCCGCTGCGAGGTTGTCGTGGGCGGCGCTGATGGCCTCGACCACGCCGTCGACCTCGGCGTCGAACACCTGCGGCTGGAAGCCCAGCGTCGCGAGGCTGTACGCGTAGTCCTGCGACGCGCCGCCGCACGCCGCGTGCGAGTGCACGGCCGTGAGCATCACGTTCTTCTCGGTGTACAGGTCGCCGTACTTGGCCGCCAGCCGGGCGAGGACGGCATCGTGGACGGCCTGGAAGACCATGCAGGTGTCGGCGCACGTGTACACGACGCGGTTGTCGTCGGCGTCGGCGAAGACATACGCGCGCACGCGGGTCCGCTGATGCAGGCCCTCCGCCCTCTGGTCGAACTGCGAGTACCCCATCATGCCGTTCTCGGCGACGGGCCCGGTCATGTCCGAGAGGCCGACGCCGACCCGGAATCCCTGCTCGGACGCGGTGCGGTGGGCGGGGGCGGAGGCGGAGCGGGGCTGAGCTGAAGCGGTGGAACCGGCTGCGTTGGCTATGGCTGCGAGCGCCGGTGCGGCCGCGGCTCCGGCCAGCACACTGCGTCGACTGATCGTCAAGACGTAATCCTTTGCGCGAGGTGGATAACCGAAGTTGATCAAATGTCCAAGTCTTCAGCACACACCAGATGGTCTGGATTCGCAAGAGGTGGCGCGCCGAATATTCCCGGAGTCGATCAGACGACCGCCGCGTCGCCGAACGTCATCCGCAGGTCCGGGATCGTGGTCGTCATCAGGGCCCGGCGGGGCAGACCGAGTGAGCGCAGCTCGTCGGCGATGGGATGGCTGCCGAGTCGCAGTTCGGCGCCGCCGATCCGAGTGCGGACCCCGGTCGGATTCATGTCCCACGCGGTGTGACGGGTGACGCCGTCGAGGTGCGAGTACGCCTCCACGGAGGCGTTGGCGCCGCCGCCGGGGGTGTGGATGCCCTGCTTGACGGTCAGTTCAGCGATGAGTCGGCCGTCCTGGCTGACCGCGCCGCGTCGGACCGGGCTGACGTGGTCGGCCTCGAAGTCGGCCAGGATCTTCGGGAAGCCCCAGATGCCGCGCCCGGCGGCCAGGGTGAACTCGCCGTCGACCGGGAGTTGATGGATCAGTGCTCCCGCGCTGCCGCCGGCCAGCGACCGCAGGTCGCCGAGCACTGACGTCCGTCCACGCCGTCGGTGGTTGCGGACCATGAACGTGACGCCGAATTCGTTGTACGGCCCGAGATCGCCGTCGACGTAGTCGACGAAGACCAGCCCGCACAGTCCGCGGCCGGGCCGGTACTGCAGGATCTCGAGCCCGGTGTGGCTGATGAGCCGCTGGGCAGCCTTCGTAGGGACGGAGTGCATGGCCATGAACGCCGACGCCGCCCGGACCTCGACCGGCATGTCGACCTGCTTGCCGAGCACCAGGTGCGAGCTCACCGCGACACCACCCCGCGCAGACCGTCGGCGCCGTAGACCTGCTCGAGCATGTCGGCGACGAGGGCCCACGCGATGCCGAGACCGATGCCACTGCCGCCGCCCGTCACCAGGATCGATCTGCCCGCAAACGCTCCGGAGTTGGTATCCGAAGTCATCACGTCTCCCATCGTGCGTCCGATACCCGCAGATAGTAGGAACTAGTTCTATTCCCGGGGACGGTTTGGGAGATTCTCGAGGCTTCCGGGCGAGCGCTGCGCAGCGAACCTTCCCATTCGCCGGGACACCGGTCTTGTAGCGGTGAGCAGGTGCTGTGAACCTGGGTGATCGGACCCGAGAGAGGCGCCTGTTCCCTCCAGGACGGCGGCCTGTTTGCCTTCCGGATTCGAGATGCCGAACGCAAGAGAGGAAAAGTCACTTGGGAGAGGTCCGCCGAGCCGATTTGCATCCTGAGGTGGAAGCCATGCTGGACGTGCTCGAGTCCAGCTTCCCGGACGTCACGAAGTACTCGGCTCACGAGCTTCGTGAAATCATCGCCTCGCGTCGAGCGCCGCTTACCCGCACGCCCGACATGCAGGTCGCGCGCGACGTCGTCATCGACGGTCCGGGCGGAGACTTGCCGTTGCGCGTGTATGTCCCCCACACCGAGGCAAACGATCCGCTACCGGTGATCGTGTTCGCCCACGGTGGCGGATTCGTCTTCTGCGGCCTGGATTCCCACGACGAGCTCTGTCGTTCGATGGCGGACGCGGTGGATTCGGTGGTCGTCTCGGTCGACTACCGGCTCGCGCCGGAGCACAGCGCGCCCGCAGCGATGGAGGATGTCTACGCAGCGCTGCTGTGGACCGCAGAGAATGTCGGTGAGTACGGCGGGGACCCGGGTCGTATCGCGGTCGCCGGCGACAGCGCCGGCGGGAATCTCGCGGCGACGGTGTCGCTGGCGGCGCGGGAGCGAGGTGCTCCGCGCATCGCAGCCCAGATCCTCATCTATCCGGTCATCGACGACGACTTCACGACCGAGTCGTACCAGCAGTACGGCGTGGGTTACTACAACACGACGAAGGCGATGCGCTGGTACTGGGAGCAGTACGCGCCCGGTGACAGGACTAGCGAGTTCGTTGTCCCCACCCGAGCCGCATCGCTGGCGGGGCTCCCCCCGGCGCTCGTCGTCACGGCCGAGCTGGACCCGCCCTGCACGGCCGGCGACCAGTACGCCGAGCGTCTCGCGGCCGACGGCGTACCCGTGATCGCGCATCGCTTCGACGGCCTGTTCCACGGGTTTCTCACCTTCCCCAAGCTCTCGCTCACGGGTCCGGCTCGTCTCGAGCTGTGGCAGCTGATTCGGCGCGTGCTGAAGCTGGGTGAATCCTCAGCGAGCTGACGTCCATCTCGTTCCGCGGCCCTCTGGACCTCTTCGGTCCAGGGGGCCGCGGTCGCTTCTTTGCCGATGTCGTTGTAGCCCTTTCCTTCGCGTAGCCGGCGATGCCACGCGCATTGCCTGAAACCCCTCCGCAGGCGGCAGCGGATGCCGCTCTTCCTTCGTGGTCTGGGGGGGAGAGGTGGTCTCGGGCGGTTCGGGTCAGGCGGCCGACGGACCAGGCCGTCACTGCGTCGAGGATGTCCGATCTGCGCCCTCGGAACTCGGAAAAATGGCTGGTTGAACCTTCATTCAGCAGTGTTTTCAACGGTTGGTGGGCCGGTCAAGGGCCCGTACCGAAGGAATGTCGCTTGAATATATTCAGGTTTTGAACGATCATTCTGCTTCGGGACTCGGATCTGACTCCGACGTCCGTTCCGCGCCTACGAGGAGGGTTCTGGATGACACCGTTCGCCGTGCCCGGTGTCGACTTCGGTCTTGGACGCTTGCACCATGTCGGCATCGTGGTGAAGGACGTCGATGCCGCGGTGCGGCACTTCGAGGAGATCTACGGCGTCTCGATACGCCTGTTCTCCGAGTCGCACTACCAATGCCAGATCGATGGTGTCGAACACTCGACGGTGCAACGCCTCGGGCTGACCGCGGATGGCCCCCCGTATCTGGAGCTGTTGCGTGAAGTCCCGGGTTCTCCCGTGTGGCAGAGCGGTTCGGGCATCCATCATCTCGGATTCGTGGTCGAGGACCTGGCCCGAGCGTCGAACGAGCTCGAACGGCGAGGCGCACCACTGTGGATGGGCGGTGTTCGCGACGGCGAGTGCCCTGCCGGTACCGCCTACCACCGGGATGCCCTGGGCCTGACGATCGAGCTGCTCGATCGCGCCACCGAGGTGCGGTTGGCCAACCGATCGAAACGGGCGTAGGTACGTCTGGGCCGCGTCGGATGCCGGGTCGGAAAACCGACCCGAAACGGGAGTGCTCACCCCGCGAAAAATTGGAAATTCGGGATCGTGAGGTCAATGTGAGAATGCAAGGAAAAGTTGTGCTGGTTACCGGCGCGGCGCAAAGCCAGGGCCGTAATCACGCGGTAGCCATGGCGACCGAAGGCGCCGACGTCATCGCAATCGATGTCTGCCGGCAGGAGGATCTCGTCCCGTACACGATGGGGACCAGCGAGGGGCTTGCGGAGACGGCGCGCATGGTCGAGGCGACCGGACGCCGCGCTCACGTCGCGGCGGTCGATGTCCGCGACCGCAATGGGTTGCAGCGAGCCGTCGCCGAAGGCGTCGAGAACCTGGGACGGTTGGACGTCGTCGTCGCCAATGCATCGATCTGTACCGTCCAACCCACGAGGAGGTTACCGAGGAGCTCTGGCAGGTGACCCTCGACGTCAACCTCACCGGGGTGTGGAACACCTGCGCGGTGTCCATCCCGCACCTGGAAGCTGCCGGTGGCGGAAGCATCGTGATCACCGGGTCGACGGCGAGCACGGTCGGGCTCCCCTTCTACCTGCCGTACGTCGCGTCCAAGCACGCACTCACCGGGCTGTGCAGGTCACTCGCTCTCGAGCTCGCCAACCGGAACATCCGAGTGAACATGATCAACCCCACGGGAGTCGATACGCCGCAAGGGCATTCGCAGGTTCTTCCGGGACTGCTGGAACAGCGACCCGATCTCGCGCCCATCTTCGTCAACTCGTTGCCGGTCGAACGAATCGATGTCTCCGACGTCACTGGTGCGTTGATGTATCTCACCTCGACCGACGCTCGATACGTCACCGGCGTCTCGCTTCCGGTCGACGCCGGTTCGACCATCCGGTGACACGACCCGCACAGAATCGCCGAGGGCGTGGAGAGTTCACACAAGGAGGATTTTCGATGGGCGCGGAACATGCTGTCGTCACGGGCGGGTCGAGCGGGATCGGCGCCGCGGTCGTCGACCGGCTTCTCGCCAGAGACCTGAGGGTGAGTGTCTTCGACCTGAACGAACCCAGCTCCCCGCTGCCGGGCGTCGACTACTACCGGGTGGAAGTAACCGATCGCGACGAGGTGGAAGCGGCGATGGTGCGTGCGGGCGCGCACGTGTCGGCTCCCGACGTGTTGGTGACATGTCATGGGATCCGCGGATCCTACGTTCCCGCGCTCGAGCTCGAACCCGAAAGAGTCAGGCGGGTTTTCGACGTGCACGTGGTGGGAACGCTGATGGTCGCGTCGGCGTTCGCCCGTCCCCTGATCGGCGCAGGGAAGCCAGGATCGATCGTGACGATATCGTCGACGACCGCGTACGGCGGCTGGCAGCGACAGGCCGACTACGGACCGGCGAAAGCCGCAGTGCAACAACTGAGCAAGAACCTCGCGATCGAATGGGCGCCGCTGATCCGAGTCAACAGCATTGCCCCCGGCCATACCCTGACGCCGATGGTTCAGGAGATGATCGATCAAGGCTACGACGTGTCGGCCACGAAGGAACGCACGCCGCTGGGGCGGCTGTGCACGCCCGACGAGATGGCACGATCGATCGAACACCTCGCACTCGACGCCGGTTTCGTGACCGGAGTGTGCATGCCCGTCGACGGCGGATGGACGGCCGTAGGAAAATGAGCCGCACAAGTCTTCCCCGTCGGCGACTCGGCAACCGCAGTGTGCCGGCGATCGGATTCGGATCCATGACGATCACCCAGATCGCCGGCTATGACGTCGCGCGCGGACGTCGGGCGGTGCATGCCGCCCTCGACGCCGGCATCCGATTGTTCGACACCGCAGACGTGTACGGCCCCGCAGGTGGAGGTGACGGGGTCAACGAGTTGGCGCTGATCGATGCGCTGCGGACGTGGTCGGGACCAGTGGACGACGTCGTCGTGGCCACGAAAGGTGGCCACCTCCGCTTCCCCGAGACCGACACGTGGTGGATCGACGGAAGTCACCGACACCTCCGGAAGGCATGCATAGCGTCGATCCGGCGACTCGCTCTCGATTCGCTACCGCTGTACCAGCATCACCGACCCGACCCCCAACTTCCTTACGAGGAATCGATGCTCGCGCTCCGCGCCCTCCACGAGGAGGGACTGGTCGAGCGCGTCGGCATCTCCAACGCCGACGTCGACCGGATCGACGTCGCGCAGCGGATCCTCGGCGACGCCCTGGTGTCGGTGCAGAACGAGTACTCGCCTGCGGTCCGCTCCGCCGAAGCGGAGATACGGGCATGCGAGGAGCGTGGCCTGGCCTTCCTGTCGTGGGGCCCCTTCGGCGGCATGCGGCAGGCCAAGAGCCTCGGCGAGGACGGGTCGCCGTTCGCTGCGGTTGCACGAGCACGTGGGGTGAGCAGTCACCGGGTCGCCCTGGCCTGGCAGCTGCATCAGTCCCCGGTGGTGATCCCCATCCCGGGCGCCTCCCGGCCGGAATCCGTGATCGATTCGGTCGCTGCAGCAACGCTCGACCTGACATCCGACGAACTCGCCTTGCTCAACGCGTCGCCCGGGGCATGACCATCCCCGCCGCGCAAAAGGCCAGTCTCACCGTCGATTACGCGGGCGCCGCGGATTCAGCCGGTTCGCCCCGAAAGCGGGCTTCCATCGTCGGAGACACCGGGATGCGATGCACGATTCGTTCGGTGAGGGGAAGCGCCCGGATCGCGGTGATCGCGTCCCACTTGAACACTCCGCACTCACCGGTCGGAAGCCCGGGTGCTCGAAGACCGAGTCCTCGCTCGTCGACCAGCCAGACCTCGGGTGGGGTCAGCTGGTCGGCGCGACACGTCTGCTCTTCGATCGGTTCCGACGGCAGTGCGTACCCGGCGAGGACGGTGGTCATGTCGCCCTGGCGGTGTTCCTCGACCCAGGACACGGTGTGGTCGGCGACCCCGGCATCCCAGTCTCCTTCGCACGTGACGACACGTACCGGCGCGAACCCGTGCGGAATCGGCATCGGGTCGGGTACCGGTGGTGCAGTCTGCGGTTGGTCCGAGAAGCTCAGCAGATTGCCTGCGAGGCAAGTCGGTTCGACGAGCACCGACGCCCTCTGTTGCGGCAACGGCGCGTCCGATTCAGCGTCGGAACCGCCCGAACCGCAGCCCGCGGCCAGCGCGACCGCCAGCATCCCCATACACAGTTTCGAAGCCCCCATATCCGACAGGCTACGGATCGAGTGGTGGATCGTGGGCGAATCGCGGCGGTCAGCGGACGACCACATGCAGCCCGGCGCCTTCCCGCTGGGCTCGGCGTTAGTGCCTCCGGCGCTGTAGACGATCGTCGATCGTGCAGCCCGACTTGTAGTGAGTCAGCGAGCCCTGAGCGACCATTTCGTAGAGCATGCCGTCGTTGAAGTGCGAGCCCGTCGTGCCACCTGGCGCGATCGTGATGCGGCGCATGGCGATCCTCTCCCGACAGGGTGGGTGCGATCAACATCCTGCGGCAAGGGAACGGTGGGACGAGGGATTTTCGTGAATCGCGCCTACGCCGGTGCGCCCATGTTCATCTCGTCCGGATGGAAGCCGACCCGGGCGCCGTCGTCGAGGGTCGCGATGTCGGCCATGTCCTCGTCTGTGAGCTCGAAGTCGAACACGTCGATGTTCTGGGCGATCCGATTGTCGTGCACCGACTTCGGGATCACGATCAGACCGTTCTGCAGATGCCAGCGGACGAGAACCTGCGCCGGCGATTTGCCGTGCCGCTCGCCGACACTGGTGATGACGGGGTCGTCGAGCAGGGTGTTGGGCTTGGACGCGTCACCCCACCCGGAGTTGCTGGTGCCGCCGAGCGGGCTCCACGACTCCACGGCGATGCCGTGCAACGCGGCGAAGTCCCGAATCGCGTGCTGGGGGAGACGGGGGTGCAGCTCCACCTGGTCGACGGCCGGCAGCATGCCGCCGCGGTCGACGAGTTCCTGCAGGTGATGCGGCTCGAAGTTGCAGACCCCGATCGCCTTCGCGCGCCCGGATTCGGCGATCTGCTCGAGCGCGTCCCACGTGCGCAGGCGGGTCTCGTGGTTCTGCAGCGGCCAGTGGACGAGGTACAGGTCGACGTAGTCGAGGCCGAGCTGCGACAGGCTCGCGTCGAACGCCGAGAGCGTGGGCTCGTACCCCTGGTCGGAGTTCCACAACTTGGTGGTGACGAAGATGTCCTCGCGCGGGACCGACGAACTTCGGACGCCGCGGCCGACGCCCTCCTCGTTGCCGTATGCGGCGGCCGTGTCGATGTGCCGATACCCGGCTTCGTCGAGTGCGAAGCGGACGGCGTGCTCGGTCTCGTCGTTGGTGGCCTGCCACACGCCCAGGCCGAGCTGCGGGATGACTGTTCCGGAATTCAGGGCGATCTCTGGAGTGGTCATGAATCCAGGCTAGGCGCCTTTCACCGGCGGTTCGGACCACATGTGCGAGAGGAACTCGAAGCTGGGGATGTCGTCGAGCGAGATGATCGACTCGTAGATGCGGTCGTACGACGTCCGGGCGATGCGCCACCGGCCGTCGTCGTCGCGGCGGTAGCTGTCCCGGTAGTAACCGGCGCCCCGGATGAGGCGGCGGGCCGCGGGGACGATGACCGTGTCCTCGAACGCCCACGAGCCCTCAGCGGTGGAGCCGTCGACGGTGATCTCGGGATGGTTGGCGATGTGCACCGACGTGACCGCCGGTCCGAGGGCCTTCTGCATGAACCCGGCCAGCGCGTCGCGCCCCTCGAAGACGAGCGGCTCACGAAGCGCGTGCGTCCCGTACTCGGCGACGACGTCCTGCGCGAGCGTGTCCGCGAATTCGTCCCACCGCTTGAGGTCCAGGGTCCGGAAGTAGCGGTACTTGAGCTGACGGAGTTCTTCGAGGTCGTCGAGATCTCCCGAGGATCGATGCTCCACGTGTGGAGCATCGCACAAGCGCCCTGCGCTGTTGCCGTTTCGTTGATTCCCGAATGCCTCAGCGGTGATTGTCGGTGCTGACCCGCATGAGCTTCTCGCCGTACGGATCGAGATGATCGTCGGCCAGCCCTGAGTCGGTGATGATCAGGTCGACTTCGGCGAGCGTGGCCACCCGGGCCAGCGCTCTGTTCCCGAACTTCGAACTGTCCGCGACGACAGCCGAGTGGGCGGCGGCCGAGATCATCGCCCGTTTGATGGGGACTTCGAGTGTGTTCGTGTTGGTGATGCCGGCGGCAGGGTCGATGGCGTCCGCTCCGAGGAACGCCCAGTCGACGGAGTAGTCGGCGAGAAACTCCACGGACCGCTCGCCGACCAGCGTGAAGACCGACCCGAGGAGCTCTCCGCCGGTCACCAGGAGTCGTACGTCCGGGAAGGAGGCGACGTACTTTCCGATCCGTAGGTCGTTCGTGAGAATCGTCAGGTCGGACCGGTGTCGTAGTGCTGCCGCGATTTGGTAAGTGGTGGAGCCACTGTCGAGGATGACGCTCTGACCGTCGCTCACAAGATTCGCGGCCGCGTGAGCAATCGCGACCTTCTCGGCCCGGTAGCCGCCCTCTTTCACCACATACGGGACCTCGGACGTCGCGCCGACGACGGGGCGTGCCCCACCGTGTGTTCGTTCGGCCTTGCCCAGTCGAGCGAGGGCATCGAGATCCCGTCGGATGGTCGATGCGTCCACGCCCAGCTCTTGCGACAGCGCCTTCGCCTCCACGTAGCCGTCTGCAACGAGCCTGCGAAGTATGTCCTCGCGACGCTGCGCACTCCCGGACAAGCCACTTCCTCCTTGCGCGATGTCTCGGTTGGCGGCCGGACGGCCCGGCTGAGTATAGCCGTAGCCCTGCGCGGATATTGACAGATCGCGCACCTGTTTGCATGATTACGTGCAAAGCATGCGCGAATTCGCGCAAGTCGATCTCGGGCTGGATGCCACGCTGATTCCGAGGAGCTCCAATGCAAATAGGTCTGATCGGCCTGGGCCGGATGGGTGCGAACATGCGCGAGCGCATACACCGCGCCGGGCACGACGTGCTCGGGTTCGATCCTGCGAACGCCTCGAGAGACGTGGAATCGCTCGAGGATCTGGTCGCCCGACTGGCGGCCCCGAGACTGGTGTGGGTGATGGTTCCGGCGGGCGACGCGACTCGGTCCGTGATCGACCGGTTGAGCCGCCTGCTCGAGCCCGGCGACCTCGTCATCGAGGGGGGAAACTCCCGCTTCACCGACGACGAGGATCATGCCGAGTTGCTCGGAGGCCGGGGAATCGGTTACGTCGATTGCGGTGTGTCCGGAGGTGTTTGGGGTCTGCGAGAAGGCTTCGGTCTGATGGTCG
The DNA here is from genome assembly GCF_040024445.1 of Prescottella soli. Classification (NCBI taxonomy): domain Bacteria; kingdom Bacillati; phylum Actinomycetota; class Actinomycetes; order Mycobacteriales; family Nocardiaceae; genus Rhodococcus; species Rhodococcus (subgen. Prescottella) soli. Next base: position 2,184,982 of record NZ_CP157276.1, on the reverse strand, counting down.
GGGGCGCGGCAGACGACGTTTCACGCGCCATGCCGATCTTCGACGCGCTCAGGCCCACCGGCGAGCGCACGGACGGCTTCGTCCATGCCGGACCTGTCGGTGCGGGCCACTACGCGAAGATGGTGCACAACGCCATCGAGTACGGACTCATGCAGGCCTACGCGGAGGGCTACGAACTGCTCGCCGCCACTCCGCTCATCACCGACGCCGGCTCGGTCCTGAAAGCGTGGCAGCGCGGCACGGTCGTGCGGTCGTGGCTCCTGGAGTTGATGGTGACCGCAGCCTTGGACGATCCGGGCTTCGAACGAATCACCGGCTACACCGAGGACTCCGGCGAGGGGAGATGGGCAGTCGAGGAGGCGATCGCGCGCGCGGTCCCTGCGCCCGTCATATCTGCGGCGTTGTTCGCCAGATTCTCCTCCCGCCAATCGGATTCCCCTGCGATGAAGGCGGTCTCCGCGTTGCGCAATCAGTTCGGTGGTCACGGAGTTCGTCTGAAGGAGTTGCGCGCATGAATCTGCGGTTGGGGTACAAGGCGTCGGCCGAGCAGTTCGGCCCGCGGGAGTTGGTCGAGTTGGGCGTCCTCGCGGAGGCCCGTGGGATGGATTCGGCAACGGTCTCGGACCATTTCCAGCCGTGGCGGCACAACGGCGGCCACGCGCCGTTCTCGATCGCGTGGATGACGGCGGTCGGTGAGCGCACGGAGCGTCTGCAGTTGGGCACGTCGGTGATGACCCCGACGTTCCGCTACAACCCGGCGGTGGTGGCGCAGGCGTTCGCGACGATGGGGTGCCTGTACCCGGGGCGTGTGATGCTCGGTGTCGGTACCGGTGAGGCGCTCAACGAGATCGCGACCGGTTTCAAGGGCGAGTGGCCGGAGTTCAAGGAGCGGTTCGCGCGGTTGCGGGAGTCGGTGCAGTTGATGCGCGATCTGTGGACCGGCGACCGTGTGGACTTCGAGGGCGAGTATTACAGCACCAAGGGTGCCTCGATCTACGACGTCCCCGAGGGCGGTATCCCCGTCTATGTCGCGGCCGGCGGTCCCGTCGTCGCGCGCTACGCGGGCCGCGCGGGCGAGGGCTTCATCTGCACGTCGGGCAAGGGGATGGACCTGTACACCGAGAAGCTGATCCCGGCGGTGAAGGAGGGCTGCGAAAAGTCCGGGCGAAGGCTGTCCGATGTGGACCGGATGATCGAGATCAAGATCTCGTACGACACCGATCCGGCGGCCGCGCTCGAGAACACCCGGTTCTGGGCGCCGTTGTCGCTGACGGCCGAGCAGAAGCACAGCATCGAGGATCCGATCGAGATGGAGGCCGCGGCGGACGCGTTGCCGATCGAGCAGGTGGCCAAGCGGTGGATCGTCTCGTCCGATCCGGACGAGGCGGTCGAGATGATCAAGCCGTACCTGGACGCGGGCCTCAACCACCTGGTGTTCCACGCGCCCGGCCATGACCAGAAGCGGTTCCTGGACCTGTTCGAGCGCGACCTCGCACCGCGTCTGCGCGCGCTGGCATGAACACCGTCGATGTCACGAAATCCGCGTTGTGGCAGAAGCTTGCGGCGCATCAGGCCACCGTTTCGTCGACCGACCTGCGCACCCTGTTCGCGTCGGATCCGAGCCGCAGCCGCGACCTCGCCGTCACGGCGGGCGATCTCTACATCGATTTCAGCAAGCACCTTGTGACGCGGGAAACGCTCGACCTGCTGACAACGCTCGCGCGCTCGGCCGGTGTGGAAGAGCGGCGTGACGCGATGTTCGCCGGCGAGCACATCAACAGCACCGAGGGACGGGCGGTGATGCACACGGCTCTCCGTGCGCCGCGGGATGCCCGCCGCGTCGTCGACGGAGTCGACGTCGTCGGCGACGTGCACGACGTTCTCGACCGGATGTCGGTCCTCGCCGACCGCGTCCGCTCCGGCCTGTGGCGCGGCGCGACGGGCCGTCGAATCCGGACCGTCGTCAACATCGGGATCGGCGGATCCGACCTCGGACCCGCAATGGCCTACCGCGCACTGAGGCCGTACGTCGACGGTCCCGAGGTTCGGTTCGTCTCGAACATCGATCCGTCGGACCTGGCCTCGGCGCTGGCGGGACTCTCACCGGAGTCCACCCTGTTCGTCGTGGTGTCCAAGACGTTTGCCACGCTGGAGACGCTGACCAACGCGCACGCGGCCCGCAGGTGGTTGACGAGTGCCCTCGGCGAGGACGCAGTTCGACTCCACTTCGTGGCCGTGTCCACCGATCTCGCACGGGTCGACGCCTTCGGCATCGATCCGGCGAACATGTACGGCTTCTGGGACTGGGTAGGCGGTCGCTACTCGGTGGGATCGGCGGTCGGGCTCAGTCTGATGATCGCGATCGGGCCCGAACGGTTCCGCGAGTTCCTCCGTGGTTTCGACACGGTGGATGAACACTTTCGGGCGGAGCCGTCGGAGTCGAACGCTCCGGTACTGCTCGGGCTCCTGGGGATTTGGTACGCGAGTTTCTTCGAGGCCGATACGCATGCGGTACTGCCGTACGCGAACGACCTGTCGAGGTTCCCGGCCTATCTCCAGCAGTTGGTGATGGAGTCGAACGGTAAGTCGGTCCGAGCCGACGGCGACGCGGTGGGCGTCCAGACGGGTGAGATCTACTGGGGTGAGCCCGGGACCAACGGACAGCATGCCTTCCATCAGCTTCTCCATCAGGGCACACGCCTGGTCCCCGTCGATTTCATCGGGTTCGCGAACCCGTCGGAGGATGCCGCGACGATCGATCCCGAGGGAACGATGCACGAGGTGTTGGTCGCGAACATGTTCGCCCAGTCGAAGGTTCTTGCCTTCGGTCGGTCGGCGGAGGAGGTCGCGGCCGAAGGCGTGGCGCCGGAGATGGTCCCGCACAAGATCATGCCCGGAAACCGGCCGTCCACCACAATTCTCGCGCCCGCCTTGACGCCATCCGTGCTCGGCCAGTTGATCGCTCTCTACGAGCATGTGGTTTTCGTGCAGGGAACCGTCTGGGGCATGAATTCTTTCGATCAATGGGGAGTCGAACTCGGAAAGGCGACTGCCATCGAATTGGCGCCGACATTGTCGGGCATCGGCGAATCCCATTTAGACGTGGACACATCCACGGCGGAATTGTCGGCCGTTTACCGGAAGAAGAGGGTTGCGCGGTGCCCGCGCTGACCGTGCGCCTGCCGCCGGCACTGGCGGAGTCCTGGGATTGGCAGCTCGAGGCCGCCTGCCGAGGCACCGACCCGGGGGCATTCTTCTACCTGGACAACGAACGCGGCGAGGCGCGGGGAACCAGGGTTCGAGCCGCGAAGCTGATCTGTCGAAGCTGCCCGGTCAGGTCCGAATGCCTCGAGCACGCCCTCGATTCGCACGAGCATCACGGAGTCTGGGGTGGCCTGACCGAGGAAGAGCGCCGAGTTCTACGGTCGAGCGGGTAACCCGAACCCGGTTCCGGACACGGAAACGCCCGGTGGTCGCGACGAGGGACCACCGGGCGCTGCCGTCCTGGGCGACGAGATGCCGACCCGCTCCGTCTACACGCCGAGCTTGCCCAGTCGCAGTACCTCGCGATTGCCCGTGCACCAGCGCTGGATCGCGCGCACCGCGCTGATCCGCCAACCGTCCTCGCACCGACGCAGACGCATGTCGTACTGGCCGCCGGAGGTCCACATCGAATCACCGGAAGTGTTGGGTTTCACGTGGATTGCCACCACCTGGGAGATGCATCGGGCGTCGTCACCGGAACCACTCACCAGGTGTCCGGATACCAGATGCTGCGTCGCATCGAGGTTTCCGAGCAGACGCTCGGCGTTCTTGACGTAGACCGCGCGCGGCGTATCGGTCGGCGCACTGCCGAACAGGTCGCCGTAGTCCAGGGTGATCGTCTCGGCGAACACCTCGTGGAGGTCGGCCCACCGGCGCTCGTCGATGTAGTAGGTCATCTTCGTGCAGGTCTCGACGATCGCTGCACGGTCGTCGGCGTCGAAGCGCTCCTCGGTCATTGCGCTGTCTCCTTTTCGTTGGACGGGTGGGCGCGGCCCTCGCTGACGGCTCCGCTCGCGAGGAGGCCGTCGATCTCCGCGGTGTCGAGGCCCCACTCACCGAGAACCTCACGGGTGTTGGTGCCGGGCGTGACCGCCGGCTCGGGGATACGGGCGGGTGTGCGCGAGAACCTGGGGGCCGGTGCGGGTTGGACGACGCCACCGACCTCGACGAAGACATGGCGCGCGCGGTTCGCGGGATGTCGGGCCGCCTCCGTGGGACTGAGCACCGGCGCGAAGCAGGCATCGGTGCCTTCGAGCAGGTCGCACCACTCCTGTTGGGTTCGGCCGGCAAACAATTCGGTGAACACGGAGCGGACCGACGCCTCGTCGGTGCGGTCGACTTCGACGCCCAGACGGGCACACAGATCGTCGTAGAACCGCGACTCCAGAGCGCCGATCGCGACGAATCTGCGGTCGGCCGTCTCGTACACGTCGTAGTGCCCGGCGCCGCCGTCCAAGACGTTGTTGCCCCGCTGCTCGGACCATTCTCCGGCGGCGATGAGTTCGTGCATCGCGGTGGTGAGTAGCGCCGCTCCGTCGACGATGGCAGCATCGACCACCTGGCCCCGCCCGGACGACTTCGCCTCGAGCAGCGCACTGACCACGCCGAAGGCGAGCAGCATGCCGCCGCCGGCGAAGTCGCCGACGACGTTGCCCGGCGGCACCGGCCGCTCGCGCGGACCGATGCCGTGGAGCGCGCCCGCGAGCGCGATGTAGTTGATGTCGTGCCCCGCAGACTCGGCGAGGGGGCCGGTCTGGCCCCAGCCGGTCATGCGCCCGTAGACCAGACGCGGGTTGCGCGTCAGGCAGGGCTCCGGGCCGATCCCCAGGCGTTCGGCGACGCCGGGGCGGAAGCCCTCGATCAACGCATCCGCGTTCTCGCAGAGACGTAGAAGGGTTTCCACGCCGGCGGGGTCCTTGAGATCGAGGGCCACCGAGCGGCGACCTCGGCCGACCGGCTCGCGCTGGACGAGCGCCTCGCCGCGCGGTCCGACTCGGTCGATCCGGACCACGTCGGCGCCGAGATCGGCGAGCAGCATGCCGGCGAAGGGCAACGGACCCATACCCTGGAGTTCCAGCACGCGTAAACCGGTGAGGGGACCGTTCATCGAACGGCTCCCGGAACGGGGGCGTTCCCGTCTGCCGACCGGAGGGTGCGCACCAACTTCACTGTGTTGTTCAGCAGTTGTCCGATGAGTTTCGTGGCTCCGGGATCGGTGAGCGTGCCGTTCTCGAAGCGGGTGTGCGCCTTGGTGACGAAGACCTCCGGATGGTTCACCACATGGGACTGGGTGAACACGAAGGACTGGCGTAGCTGGGACTGTGCACGCGCGGTGCCCAGGATGCTCGGCGACGCGCCCATGAGCGCGACCACCTTGCCCTCGAGCCCGGAGTTGCCCGGTGGGATCGAGATCCAGTCGAGTGCGTTCTTGAGCACCCCGGGGACACCGTAGTTGTACTCCGGCGTCGCAATGATCAGGGCGTCCGCGGCGCGTACGGCATCTCGCAACTCGACCACGACGGCGGGTCCGCCCTGGCGTGCATCGTCCTCGTTGAACGGTGGAATCTCCGCCAGCCGGGTGAACGGCTCGATCTCCAGTTCGTCCGGGCTCAGCCGGATGACGTTGTCGAGCAACAACTGGTTGTAGGAACCCGCGCGGAGGCTTCCCGCGATCCCGACCGCGCGGAGGGTGCGGGGGACGGTCAGGTCATCGGTCATCATCAGGTACCTCTCTCAGTGCTGTCCGACACGTGGTTCGCGCGGGAGTCCCAGGACGCGTTCGGCGATCACGTTCTTCATGATCTCGTCGGTTCCGCCTCCGATCCGCAGTCCCAGTGCGCCGGTGAGTAGTTCGGTCCACGAGTTCTCGAGGACGCCGTCCGGGCCGAGGGCACGAATTGCGGTGTCCGCGGCGAGGTACTGTCCGTCCGTCGAGAGCAGCTTCGTTATCGATCCCTCGGGCCCGGGTGGGCGTCCCTCGTTGGCTGCGGTGCGCAGCCGCAGCTTCAGGATGCCGAGGATGTGCTGGATCGTGTGCACGTCTGCGAGCTGCCGTCGGATCGTCGGGTCGGTGACGTGCGTGCTGGTGCCGAGCATCTCCAGCAGTGGCTGCGCGCAGACGATTTCGGGCTCGAGCGAGTAACGCTCGGCCATCAGGGTGGTCATCGCGACCTCCCACCCCTGGCCGGGCTCACCGAGAACAGCGTCGGCCGCGACCACCGCGTCGTCGAAGAAGACCTCGTTGAAGGTGTGCGCTCCGGTTGCCTGCTTCAGTGGCCGTACGGTGACGCCCGGCTGCTTCAAATCGACGAGGAACGCGGTCAGGCCGTGATGTCGGGGCGCATCCTCGCTGCGGGCGAGGAGATAGCCGAACGAAGCGTACTGAGCGTACGACGTCCAGATCTTCTGCCCGTTGATCCGCCACCCGTCCGCAGTCCTCCGCGCCGTCGTCCGGATGGCGGCGAGGTCGGATCCGGCGTCCGGTTCGGAGAACAGCTGGCACGACAGTTGCTTGCCGGCCAGGAGCGGCGTCAGGTACCGCTCGCGCTGCTCGGCGGTGCCCCACCTGGACAGGGTCGGCACGATCATCCCCATCGTGACGGACTGGGCATCGAGCGGTAGGCGGTGGCGACCCTCCTCCTCGGCGAACAGAAGTTTCTGGGGGACGTCGCCGCCCGCGCCGCCGTACTCCTCGGGGATGCCGATACCCGCCCAGCCGTCCGCGTACTTACGGGCCTGCCAAGCAAGTGCCTGCTCGACGTGCCGGACTGATTCCTTGGTGGTGCGTGCTCCGAAGACGCTCAGTCTCCCCGTGTCCGGCTCCTCGAAGGCCGGGGCATTCGCGGCGAGCCATGCCGCAGCTCGCTCCCGGTAGGCGAGGTCAGCGGGCGAATCAGCGAAATCCATGGTTGCTCCTAGCGGGTCTCGGCGAGCAGAAGACGGGCGGCGACGGCGTCGCGGTGATCGTCGGCACTGCCGAGCGTCAGTGCGCGGCTACGGGCACGGCGCACGTGCAGATGCGCGTCGTGTTCCCAGGTGAATCCGATTCCCCCGTGGGTCAGTAGATTCGCCTCGGCCGCCTGTACGTAGGCATCCGAGCACCAGGCCTTGGTCATCGCTGCCACGAGGACGAGCTCCTCGGTCGACCCCTGGTCGGCGAGCCATGCTGCGTGGTACACGAGGGAGCGTGCGCCCTCGACCTTGATCAACACGTCGGCGCACCGATGCTTGATCGCCTGGAAGGATCCGATCGCCCGTCCGAACTGGGTTCTGGTCTTCGCGTATTCGACGCACTCGTCCAGGCAGGCCTGAGCGCCACCCAGCTGCTCGGCCGCCAACGCTATGCTCGCGAGCGCGAAGGCGCGCTCGACCTTGTCCGGCGCCGGGGCGCCGAGCCGGACTGCGGGGGTGTCTTCGAGGCGGATCCGGCTCGATCGGGTGACCAGGTCGTAGGGGGTTGCCGCATCGTCCTCGGGCACGGCGACGGCGGTCCGGTGAACTGCGAACAGGTCGGTTCCGTCGGACGTTCGCGCCGGCACGATCAGCAGATCCGCGGACTCTGCATCGATGACCGCTTCGGCGACGCCGGTCAGTCGTGCGCTGTCTCCGGCGTGGATCGGGAGAGATGCCATCGATCCGATCCCGACCGGGAGCGCGAACGTGGCGATCAGCTTGCCGTTCGCGATCTGGGGCAGGAAGTCGGCGCAGGCCGCGTCGTCACCGGTCGCGAGCAGCGCGGTGGCAGCAAGTCCGACGCTCGCGAGGAACGGTGACCTGACGAGATGGCGGCCGAACTCCTCGAGGATGATCGCCAGCTCGACCATCCCGCCACCGGCCCCGCCGTACTCGACGGGAATCGGCACGGAAGTCAGGCCGAGCTCATCGGCCCCTCGGCGCCAGGCCGCTTCGTCGTACGGGAGGCCAGCATCCACGAGGTCTCGTAGCTGCTGGCGATCGGAGGTGCCGAGGAACCGGCGTACGCCGTCGCGGAGCGCGGCTTGCTCAGGATTGAAACCGAATTGCACGGTCGTTCCGCCTAACTGAGGAGATCGGCCATGAGGCGAACCGCCTCCGGCTGCCGGGTCATGAGGGACATGGACGTGATCGGTGCCGACGTCCAGAAGTCGAGTAGTTCCTTGATCCGTTCGGGTGGGCCACAGAGTGCGACCTCGTCGACCAGGTCGTCCGGTACTGCGGCGATCGCCTCCTCCTTGCGCCCGGCGAGATACAGGTCCTGGATCTTCTCCGCTGCGTCCGCGTAGCCGTAACGGCATGCCACGTCGTTGTAGAAGTTCTTTCCGCGGGCGCCCATCCCGCCGACGTACAGCGCGATGCTCGGTTTGACCTGGTCACGGCAGGCGGCGGCGTCGTCTCCGACGACAACGTCGAGGCTCGGGCACAGGTCGAAATCGGGTCGCGGCGTGAAGCCGGCGGGGAGGATCGCGTCGTAACGGCGGGGAGAGAAGAAGACCGGAAACCAGCCGTCCCCGATCTCGCAGGCGAGTTCGATGTTTCGTGGGCCGATCGCGGCAAGGTAGATCGGAAGATCTGCCCGGCGCGGATGCAGAATCAGCTTCAGTGGTTTGCCCAGGCCGGTGCCGTCGTCACCCGTGTACGGGATGTCGTAGTAGGCGCCGTGGTGCTCGAGGGGTGCCTCGCGACGAAGTGCCTGCCGGACCACGTCGACGTACTCGCGGGTTCGCTGGAGCGGCTTGCCGTAGGGGATGCCGTGCCAGCCTTCGACGACCTGGGGTCCCGACATGCCGAGTCCGAGGCGGAATCGGCCGTTCGAGAGGTGGTCCATCGTGGCGGCGGTCTGCGCCGTGAGCGCGGGGGAGCGGCCGGCCATCCCCAGCACGGCGGTGCCGAGACCGATCCGGGATGTCCTCGCGGCAAGCCAGGCAAGGGGAGTGACACCGTCGGACCCGTAGGCCTCGCCGGACCACACGCAGTCGAACCCGACGTCCTCCGCGAGTTGCACCAGTCCCAGAGTGTCGTCTTGTCCAGAGCCCCAGTAGCCGAGATTCAGGCCGAGCTTCATGGCGTCCTCCAAATACGGATTCGGGCGGCCGAAGACACCGCCGGAGAGAGGCGGTCGATGGTGCCGCCGGAGGGAAGTGGGCTCGTCAAGGAGGTCGTCCTTGATGTCGCGTTTGCACCAGGGAGATTAGCAGATTCTGATGTGCAGAGGGATTTTCTGAAAACTCTTGTGCCCTCCACGAACTCGTGCAATGCTCTGTTCGCGCCGAAAGTGAAAGCGCGGTTCATCTGGAATGGGTGGCCGCGCAATCGGTATCGAAAATGTTCCGACCAGGTAGTGGGCCGCCGTCCGAGACGGTTTCGTGCCCGTAGTCGTTGAATGGAGTCCTAATCATGGCCGTGGATGACCCGATTCTCGTTTCGAGGCCCGCCCCCGGAGTTCAGCAGATCACGCTGAACCGGCCCAGTAGGCTCAATGCCCTCAATCCCGGCCTGATCATCGAACTCACCAAGCAACTCGATGAACTCGTGCGAGCCGACGATGTCAAGGTCGTCGTGCTCACCGGCGCCGGCCGTGGCTTCTGCTCCGGTGCAGACCTGTCCGGTGAGGTGTTTCCGACCGGCGTCGAGGGTGACCGGAACCGGCATTGGACGGCCGTCCAGTCCTGGTACTCCGGCGTGATCGCCAAGCTGCGCCGGATCCCCCAGCCGGTCATCTCGGCAGTCAACGGGCCCTGCGTCGGTGGCGGCTTCTCGATCGCAATGGCGAGTGACATCAGGTTGGCCGCTCCTGAAGCGTATTTCGCTGCGGCCCAGATCAATATCGGCCAGTCGGTCTCGGAGATGGGTGCCAGCTACCTGCTTCCCCGGATCATCGGCGGCCGTGCGACCGAGATCCTGATGACCGGACGTCGGGTGCAGGCGGACGAGGCCGAACGCATCGGCTTCGTGAGCCGCGTGTGCCCCGACGTCGTCGATGCTGCCCTGGAGGTGGCCGAGGTTCTCGCCGCAAAGGCGCCGCTGGCCCTGCGGATGTCGAAGGAAGCGCTCAATGCCTCACAGGAGATCGGCAGCCTCGAAGCCGCACTGGCCATGGAGGATCGGACTCAGGTCGTGTGTGTCCTGAGTCAGGACCTCGCCGAGGGGGAGCTCGCCTTCCGTGAGAAGCGTAAGGCCGTTTTCTCCGATACCGCCGCCGCAATCTAGGAGGATCGATGAGTAAGTCGTCGAGCAACCCCACGGTGTCTCGCTACGACCTCTACCTGGACACATCGCCGAGTGCAGCCCCCGGATGGTCGATGAAGACCGTCCGGGAGCCTGCCCGGCTGTTCGGGGCGAACGGGGTCCGGCTTCATGCGGATGGCCGATTGTGGGTCTCGGAGCTAGTGGGAGAACATGTTTCGGCGTGGGATGCGGACAGTGACACCCTGTCCACGGCCTCGCCGATGGGCTCGGAACTCCGAGGGCCCGACGACATCGCCTTCGATTCCGAAGGAACCGTCTATGCCACAGAGACGATGAACGGGCGAGTGAGCGGTCGACGCGCCGACGGTTCGTACTTCGTACTGGTCGACGATTGTCCCGCGGTCAACGGCATCACCGTCGACCCCGAGACCGACACGTTGTACGTCGACGAGATGCGCGAGGGTGGCCGGGTCCTGGAAGTCGACCGGCACCAGCGAAACCGGGTGCGGGTGATCGCCGAGGGCTTGGATTGGCTCAATGCCCTGGAGATGGGCCCGGACCGGCGGCTGTACATGCCACAGGTATTCGCCGGGACGGTGTTGGCTGTGGATCCGGAGTCGGGCGCGGTCGAGACCGTGGTCGACGGCCTGGCGCATCCGACGGCGGTCAAGTTCGCATCCGACGGCCGGCTCGTGGTCACCCAGTCGAGTCTCGGTGAGGTCACCGCGGTGGACCTGACCACCGGTGAGCGGCAGCGGCTGGTGCGTCTTGCTCCGGGCGTCGACAATTTCGACATCGATGAGCGCGGCTACATCTATGTCTCCAACTTCGTGGAGGCGAGCGTGGCGCGATACTCGATGGAGACCGGCGAACTCGACAAGGCGCTCTCGACGGGCTCGTTCCTGGGCCCGTACCAGATCGCGAGTGCAGCCGACGGTTACGTCGTCGCCGACCACGGGAGTGTGTGCCGGCTGGACGACACCGGCAACGTCGAAAGGTTGAGCCGGTTGCTCCTCGACCAACCGTTCGTCGCCGTCGGCGTCGCCGAGGTCGACGGAGTCCTGGTGGCTCTGACTCAGGCCGGTGAGGTGTTCCGCCTCGACGATTCGGGGGAGTGGGTCAAGATCTACGGTTCGCTCGACGGCGCGAACTCCGAGTACTTCGGGCAGGACGCCGACGGGGTGAACGCGATCGGCGTCGGTGACGGCCAGTTGCTGGTGGGAATGCTGCGCGGCGACGTCGTCGTCCTGGATCTGGAGGGCAACGTGAAGTCCCGGCAGGCGTCGGGGCTCTCGACCGTCACTGCGATCTCCGGTGGCCACGGCGCGATCGTCGTCAGTGACGAGACCGCCGGATCGGTTCTCGTTCTCGGCGAAGGTGAACCGCTCGCGCTCAAAGGTTTCGAACGACCCCAGGGCGTGGCGCTCACCGAGGACGGTGTGGTGGTCGCCGACCAAGGCTCGAGACAGGTCGTATACGCGAGCCTCGACGGGGAGCGGCGTGAGGTCGTGGCCGCGGATCTCCCCTTCGGACTGCCTCGGCTGCAGGCTGATGACGGTCGCCGGTCGTCGGTGACCATCGCGAAGGACGGGTCGATCGTCATCGGATGCGACGGTGACGGGAGCGTCCGCCGCCTCGTTCGCAGCTGAATTCCGCCGGGAGGGCACACATGAATCTTGCTGGACCACTGCGATACTGGGCGCAACGCGACCCGGATCGCATGGCGATCGCGATGGGCGATCGCGAACTCACCTGGGCAGAACTGGACGACCGTACCTCGAGGCTGGCGCAGGGACTGCGCGGCCTCGGGGTCGGGCTCGGTGATCGAGTGGCGGCGCTGGTACCCAACTGCATCGAGTTCTGCGAAACCGTGTTGGCGTGTTTCAAACTGGGTGCGACGTTCGTGCCGCTGAACTACCGGCTCGCGCCGGCGGAACTGGCCGAGATCATCGAGCGGTGCGGTGCGACGGCGATCGTCGCGGACCGAGCGATGCTGGACGGACTCCTCGAGTACGACGAGCAGTCGGTCGGTGAGCTTCGATGCATCGTGACCGCCTCGCCCCGAGACGGCGAGAACCTGTTCGAAGAGATGGTCGCCGCATCCTCTCCGGAGGATCCGCGGACGCATTTCGACGCGGACCATCCCGCGTTCATCTGCTACACGTCGGGAACGACGGGCGCACCCAAGGGCGCGGTGCTCAGTCACCGCAACGTCCTCGCGGTGTGTGCCGAGCGGATCGCGATCGACGCCTGGAACGCGACCGACAGCACCTACTTCCCCTACGCGCTCGCGTTCACTGGCGGACTGATCGCAATGTGGATGCCGCTGTACTCGGTGGGCGGTCAGACAGTGCTCGACGACGACTTCGATCCGGACCGGACGCTCGCGGTCTTCGCCGAGCGAGGTATCACCCAGTTCATCGCGGTCGGATCGATCCTGGAAGCACTCACGCAGGCCCCCACTTTCGAGAAGACCGACCTTTCGAGCCTACGGATGCTCGGAACCGGCGGCCAGGCCATCTCGGTGACGATGCTGCAGGCGTTCGGGCGCAGGGGGCTGTACGTCTGCCAGGGCTACGGTCTGACCGAGAGCGGAGGACTGTCCCTGGCGCTGCCCGGCGAGATGGCCGAGGCGAAGCTGGGTTCGACCGGCATCCCGACTCCGCAGACCTCGGCACGGGTCGTGGACGCCTTCGGCGAGGAGGTCGCCCCGGGCGAGGTCGGCGAACTGCTGTTGCGCGGGCCCCAGATCATGGAGTGCTACTGGGACGATCCCACCGCAACCAAGGCGGCGTTCATCGACGGTTGGCTGCGCACCGGCGACCTCGTCAAGCAGGACGAGGAAGGGTACTTCTACGTCGTCGATCGCGCCAAGGACATGCTGATCTCGGGAGGTGTCAACATCTACCCCGCCGAGATCGAGCGTGTGCTCGCAGGCTATCCCGGGCTCCTCGAGCTTGTGGTCGTCGCCGCCCCTGACGAGAAATGGGGAGAGGTGCCGGCGCTGATCGCCCGGCGCGATCGGAACGCCTCCGACTCGCCGAGCGCGGACGAACTGATCGAGTACTGCCGACAGCGCCTGGCGCGTTACAAGGCGCCCAAATACGTCCTGTTCCAGGACGACCCGCTGCCTCGCGGCATGTCCAACAAGGTTCACAAGAGCGAGGTCCGTGAGCAGGCACTGCAAATCCTCGGTCTCACCGGGGACAGCACGCGGACCACGGCATGACAGCGGGTTCGACGATCGGACGGTACGTCGGGGTGGCGATCGCCGTGCCCGACCTCACCGCCGCTGTCGGGCAGTACTCGCGTCTGGGATTTGTGCTCTCCGACCTGTCGTATCGCCCCGAATGGGGGGCAGAGGTAGCCACATTCGGTTTCGCCGACGGAAGCTATCTCGAACTGGTCCGTGGGGTGGACACGAGCAAACGCAACGGTGCCGCAATCGCGGCGTTCGTCGAACGCTTCGGTGCACGCACCTATCTCTCGTGTTACGAAGTGGCCGACATGGCGGCCGCCTACGACCGCGTCCGAGAAGCCGGAATCGATGTCGTGGGTCCGCCGAGGTTCGCCCCTGCCTCGGTCGGCGAACGAGCCGAGATGCTGTGGTTCAAACCGGCGGCGATGGGCGGTGCCTTCACTCAACTTCTCCGACTGCACGACGGGCCGCGGCAATTCTCGGCCACGACACCCGGAACCAGACTCTTCACCCAGGTTCTGGTCGGGCGCGACGACGAGTCGATCGTCGCGACGCTGTCGGGGCTCGGCGCAATCCCGAACCCGTCGTACGACGTTCCGCAATGGGGCCTGCGCGCGACGGTGTTCGGACTGCCCGGTGATACCAATGTCGAGATCACCGTCCCGACCGACACCACGAGGCCTCAGGGTGCGGCACTTCAACGTGCCCTCGATACCGGGCGGTCCGGCCACTACATGACCACGTTCGAGGTCGACGATGTCGATTTGTTGGCGCAGCGCTTCGACGATGCCGGCGTGGTCACGTTGGGGCCGCCCACCGACTCGCCGATGCAGTCTCCCTGGGGGCCGTGCCGTCAACTCTGGGTGCATCCGACCCAGTCGCCCGGAACATTCGTCCAATTCCTCACCCGGATCACAGACTCGACAGATCCGAATTCCTGATGGAGGCATGAGCAGCTCGTGACGCAGCTATCCGAGATCGAGACCACGTTCGTCGGCCTGTCCGCGCCGGGGCAGTCCCGAGCGGGGGCGGGTGGCTGGCCCTGCCAGGGTGTCTACCACCGCCCCCGCGGAACTCGGCCCAAGGTTGCCGTAATCGCAACCCACTACAACGTCGACTTCTCCCAGCACTACATCGCCGACCACTTGGCGGCACGCGGATTCGGATTCCTGGGTTGGAACACCCGGTTCCGCAACGACCCACTGCACTTCCTCCTCGATCGTGCGCTCGTCGATATCGGTGTCGGAGTGCGGTGGCTACGCGAACAGATGGGCGTCGAGTCGGTGATCATCCTCGGAAACTCCGGGGGATGCTCGCTGATGGCGGCGTACCAGTCGCATGCGACCACGCCGAATGTCGTTGCCCTGCCGGGGATGCGGCCCGCACCCGGACTCGACGACCTGGTGCCCGGTGATGCGTTCATCGCTCTCGCGGCGCATCAGGGGCGTCCTGACGTGCTGACCAGTCAGCTCGATCCCGCGGTGATCGACGAGAACGACCCGACTCTCACCGATCCTGAACTCGACCTGTGGAATCCGGAGCGGGAGCGGCCTTTCACGGCCGAATTCCTGACCCGGTACCGGGCCGCGCAGCGTGACCGCAACGCACGGATCACCGACTGGGCGAAGTCGGAACTGCGACGCCTCGCCGCGGCCGGCCAGCGCGATCGTGTCTTCACCGTGCCGCGGACGTGGGCGGACCCGCGTTTCGTCGACCCCACCATCGACGCCAACGATCGCAAACCGAACTGGTGCTACCACGGGGAGCCCAAGCAGTCGAACGGCTCGACGTGGGGCTTGGTGACCTCGTGCACGCTGCGGACGTGGCTCTCGATGTGGAGTCAGGAGACGTCGCAGTGCAACGCCGGCCCGCACCTGGCGAACATTTCGGTGCCGAGTTTTGTCGTCAACGGCGCGGCGGACACCGGGGTGTTCCCCAGTGACGCCAAGGCACTCCTCGACGGTCTCGCCTCGGCCGACAAGGCCGGCGTGGAGCTGCCGGGTGACCACTACTTCGACCGGCCGACAGACACCCGCCCGCAGGTCGCCGACGTGATCGCCGAGTGGATCGGGCAGCGATTCCAGCTGTAGCGCCGACCTCATCGGGCATCTGTAGAGCGTTTCCCACCGGCCCCGGTCGCCCGGGGTACCGGCTTCGAAAGCACTTCTGCGAGAGGAACAATCCATGAGATTTCCAGGACTGAAGGTTTGCGGCGCCGCTGTGATGCTTGCCCTGGCGGTGACTGGATGTGGCGGTCAGCCCGCCGCACAGAACGGTGCACCCGCGACCCTCGATGCTTCGGACGCCGATCCGTCCGGCCATTTGCGGGTGGGGTACTTCCTGCCCCCTCGACCGGTCGACCCCTACACGGTCCCCTCGACCGTCGCCGCTTACCCGTACCTGACGCCGCTCTACGATCGTCTCACCCAGATCGTGAACGGTGAGAACGGCGCGGTGCTTGCCCCCATGGTTGCCACCGGATGGGAGTTCGGGCCGGACGGTAGGTCCGTGACCTTCACTCTCCGCGACGATGTCACTTTCTCCGATGGCGCGAAACTCGATTCGGCCGCTGTGAAGGCGTCGCTGGAGCGGGCAATGCGTCTCCCGGGCTCGACGGTCTCGAGCTACTACTCGATGGTCGAGGGAATCGACGCCGTCGATCCATCGACGGTCACGATACGAACGAACCGGCCGGCGTCGGACCTTCCCTATGTGCTGTCCGGCGTCGAGGGGATGCTCATCAGCCCGAACGCCGTCGCCAACCCGGACCTCGACGTGCGTCCGGTCGGGTCCGGGCCCTATGTCCTCGAGACCCTGCGCGTCGGTGATTCGGTCTCGTATGTGCGCAGGGAAGGCTACTGGGACAAATCCGCTCAGCTCCCGGAGCGCATCACGATCACGGGCTACGCGGACGGCAACGCGCGCATGAACGCATTGCGTTCGCGGCAGATCGACCTTGCATACGTCATGCCTGTCGACTACGCCCAGGCGTCGAACCTGGGTCGTGGATTCGGGTTCTACTCGTACCCGCCGTCCACCGCGTACGCAGTCAACGTGAACACCAACTCTGCCGACATGGCTCGACCGGATGTGCGCCAGGCGTTGAACTTCGCGATCGATCGGGACGGGATCAACAAGTCGATCCTGCACGGGCAGTGCACACCCAACCCGCAGGCCGCCACGCCAGGAATGGTCGGCTACCTCGACCAGCCGCCGATCCGGTACGACTTCGACCCCGAGCGTGCCCGGCAGATTCTGGCATCGGCGGGGATTACCGATCTCCAGCTCGACATCATGGCTCCTGCAAGGGTTTCGCCGGTGGTCGAGATCGCGACTGCGGTGCGCTCGCAGTTCGAGAACATCGGGATCAAGGTGAACTTCCAAGAAGTCGATCAGGCGGAGATGAACGCACGATTCAGTCGAGGCGATGCCTACGACGCGGTCATCAACGGCCGTGTGCCGCGGCCGAGTTCGCTCCAGTCGTTCCAGTACTGGTACCGGTCGCCGGCGCTGTTCCCCGGACCCCGCCCGGCAGGCTTCGACGAGACCCTCGACCGCGCGTTCGACCCGAACCTATCCGAGGATCAACAGAACCAAGCACTCGAAGACACGGCGGCGATCGCAACCGAGCAGGCGATGAACGTATTCATCTGCGCTACGCCGACTCAGTTCGCGTACTCCGACAAGGTCATCGGGGCCACCGATATGGCGATGTCCCGTATTCAAGGTGTCCCCGACCTGCGTCACGTCGGTGTAGCGAAGTAGCCCGCACCGAAGGGCGAGAGGGATAGGTTCGTCGCCGGGGCTGCTGCCCCGCCGTGCAGCAGCGTCGGCGATGAACCGCGTCCGGCCACTGACGTGCATCTCGCGTCCACCCCAACGCTGCGCTGGAATCCGACTCCAGCGCAGCGTTTCTCACTTCTGCAGCACGGGTATCCGAGCAGGTCGATCCCGTTGTGCGCGAGCGGCTATCGTCCACGGCTGCCGACGCGCACCCGCCGTCCTTATGGCACCGCGAGCTGACCGATTCTGTTGTGCGGAATGTGTTGCGCTCTATGCAGAGAATGGTTAGCGTGATTCTGAGATATGAACTGCCTCATATTTTCTCGGCACTGCGAGTTGCTTGTTCGCCGCGGGCCAACGGAGTTCGGGAGTTGCTGCATGAGTATCGATGTCGTTGACCAATCGACGTCGGCGCGCTCCGGCGCGGAACCGGTGTTGCGAATCGAGGACCTGTCGGTGGACTTCGTCACCGACAACGGGTGGACCAGAGTGGTCGACGGGATCGGTCTGTCGATCCCGGCGGGGTCGGTGGTCGGCGTCGTGGGTGAATCCGGGTCCGGGAAGACGGTGACATCACTCGCGGTGATGGGCTTGCTACCCGGTGCGACATCGAAGGTATCGGGTTCGATTCGAGTCGCCGGCCGTGAGCTCGTCGGCATGACCGATCGTGACCTGGCAGCGGTGCGGGGCACCGAAGTGTCGATGATCTTCCAAGAACCTCGCCGCAGTTTGGACCCGGCCTTCACGGTCGGATCCCAGATCGCCGAGGTCGTGCGGAGGCATGAAGGGGTGGATCGGAAGGTCGCCTGGGGGCGCGCGGTGGAGATGCTCGATGCGGTGGGGATCGCGGACGCGGCGCGGCGCGCCCACGCCTATCCGCACGAATTCTCCGGTGGCATGTGCCAGCGGGTGATGCTCGCGATCGCGCTGGTGTGCCGGCCGAAGCTGCTGATCGCGGACGAACCGACCACCGCACTGGATGTGACGGTGCAGGCGCAGATGCTCGAACTGATGCGCGACGTGCAGCAGCAGTTCGACGTGTCGATCCTGTTCATCACCCATGATCTCGGTGTCGTCGCCCAGATGTGCGACGTCGTCAACGTCATGTATGCGGGCCAGGTCATCGAGTCTGCACCGGTCGAGGATCTGTTCCTGTCCCCGCTACACCCCTACACACAGGGGCTGCTCGACGCGATTCCGGATCACCGGGATCGATCGGCCCCACTGAAGTCGATCTCGGGAGCGGTCCCTGCACCGTGGGACTGGCCGCAATCGTGCCGCTTCGCGCCGAGATGCCCCCACGTGCGTCCCGAATGCGAAGTCGGTCCGGTTCCGCTCGCGGGCACCGCACCGGCCGGTTCCATGCGTGCAGTGCGGTGTAGCCGTGCGAATGATCTGGTCTTGGAAGGAATTACAGGATGAGCCCGCTGCTGGAAGTGTCCGAGTTGGTCAAGACCTATCCGGTGAAGCGGAACCTGCTCGGGCGGGTACGTGAGCGCACCACGGTGACCGATCACGTCTCCTTCACCGTCGAGCGGGGGGAGACTCTCGGAATCGTCGGCGAATCCGGTGCAGGAAAATCTACCGTCGGCCGCCTGGTGCTGCGGTTGATCGAACCGGATTCCGGCTCGGTGGCGTTCGAAGGTCGCGATGTTCTCGCCCTGTCCAAGAAGGAATTGCGTGCGTTCCGGCAGCGGGCGCAGATGATCTTCCAGGATCCCTTCTCGTCGCTGGATCCACACATGACCATCCGCGAAGCGGTTGGTGAGCCGCTCACGATCCACCGTGGCTTGAAAGGTTCGGAACGGGACGCAGCGGTGACCGCGCTGTTGGGGCGGGTCGGGCTGCGGGTCGACCAGCTCGACAAGTATCCGCGCGAGTTCTCCGGCGGACAGCTCCAGCGCATTGCGATCGCGCGCGCGTTGGCTACCGAGCCGGATTTCATCGTGTGTGACGAGCCGGTGGCCGCGTTGGACGTCTCGATCCAGGCGCAGGTGCTCAATCTGCTGATCGACCTGCAACGCGAGCGGGGATTGGCCTATGTGTTCGTCTCCCATGACCTGTCGTTGGTGAGGTTCCTGGCGCATCGGGTCGTGGTGATGCAGAAGGGAGTCATCGTGGAGACCGGTCCCACCGAGCAGGTGTTCACCGACCCGCAGCACCCGTACACCAGGAAACTGCTCGAAGCGATCCCGGATCCGCGGGCGCACTTCCTCGCTCGGCGCGCCGAAGTGCTTGCAGGCAAGGCTGTGGCGGCGACGGCCGGCCCAGCGAAGGAGTCCTGATGGTGAACCTGATCGCGAAGCGGATCCTCTCGGCGATTCCGATGTTGTTGTTCGTCAGCTTCTTCGTCTACGCATTGGTCGATCTCGTTCCCGGCGATGCGGCGACTCAGCTCGCGGGGGACAATGCCAGCCCCGAGCAGATCGAAGAGACCCGGCAAGCTCTCGGGCTGAACGAACCTTTGATCGTTCGGTACATCGACTGGCTCGGCGGGGTGTTGAGGGGAGACCTCGGGACCTCGCTCTACAGCTCCCAGACAGTTGTGCAGGTGATCGGGGAACGGCTTCCGGTGACCCTCTCGCTCACTGTCGTGACGATGGTGATCGTCGTGTCCGTCGGACTGCCGGCGGGGATCGCCGCCGCGGTGCGCCCGAACTCGTGGTTGGATCGGGGTCTGACCGTGCTGTCGAGCGTGGCAATGGCGGTGCCGCCGTTCATCGTTGCGCTGGCCTTGGTGATTCCCTTCGCGATCCTCAGTCCGATCTTCCCCGCCACCGGGTACTCGCCTCTCGCCGACGGGGCCGGTGCGTGGCTGCAGCATCTGATTCTGCCGTCGATTGCGATCGCGGCAATTTCCGCCGCTGAACTGGCACGACAGACACGAGCCTCGCTCGTGGATGTGCTGGGACGAGACTTCATCCGCACAGCCCGCGCAAAAGGTCTGCTGCAGAAGACGATCATCGGCAAGCACGGACTCAAGAACGCTGGAGTCCCGATAGTCACGGTGCTGGGCCTGCAGGTGTCCCGGGTTCTCGCCGGTGCTGTGACGGTCGAGTTCGTGTTCGCCCTTCCGGGGCTGGGAACGCTCGCTGTCGACTCCGTGTTCTCCCGTGATGTCCCGGTGATCCTCGGCATCGTCATGGTCTGCGCGGTGTTCATCGTGGTGATCAACGTGATCGTCGATGCCTCGTACGGCTATTTCAACCCGCGTGTCCGCGTCTGAAAGGCTCAATCATGATCCAAACGACAGTCGCCACAGCGCCGCGCACGTCGAATCGCCTCATCCATTTCTGGACCAACAGTCGGCCACTGCGTTTGCTCAGAAGCAATCGAAGTGCAATGGCGGCCTTGGTATTTCTTGCCTTCGTTGCGTTACTGGCCGCGATCGGTGGATTGTTGGCGCCGCATGATCCGAACGCTCAGGACCTGTCGAACAGCTTCGCGCCGGCAGGCGGATCGAATCTGCTCGGAACCGACCTGTACGGCCGCGACAATCTCAGCCGCCTGTTGGACGCGGCATCGGTGACCTTGACCGCGATCGTTCAGGCCGTGGGTGTCGCTGCGATCCTGGGAATCCCGTTCGGACTACTCGCCGGCCTGCTCGGTGGCGGAACGGGGGCTGTCCTGTCGCGGATCTCCGACGCCTTGCAGTCGCTGCCGCCCCTGATCCTGGCCGTCGCCATCGTCGGTGTCCTGGGTCCGGGACTGACCAATGCGATGCTTGCGATAGGTATCGTCCTTGCTCCGTCCCTCTTCCGTCTTGCTCGCGGAGCCGCCGAGTCCGTTTCTACCGAAACCTATATCGAGGCTTGTCGTGCCCTCGGTTGTTCCCGGTGGCGCCTACTGTGGCGACACGTGCTTCCCAACGCCGCGTCCCCGATCCTGGTGCAACTCACATTCTCCGCGGGCGTTGCGATCGTCGCCGAAGCGTCGTTGAGCTTCCTCGGTCTCGGAGTCCAGGCGCCGCAGACATCTTGGGGCAGTATGTTGCGTGATGCGTTCGACAACGTGTACACCGATCCGACTGCACTGATCGCCCCGGCAGTCATGATCGTCGCGACCGTTCTGGCATTCTCCACGTTCGGCGACGGTCTCCGTGATGCCATGGAAGGCACCGGCACCACCCGGAAGGTTCGTCTGCTGAGCCGAAACAAGTGACACCCGGCGGTATTCCGCATGGTTCGGCATGTGGGTGCGGCCGTCGTATTCGTACTCGAGCGGAAGCGGTGCTACCGGTGCCGGCGCGGTCCCGGTTGCCTTCGACATTCGGTTCGGCATGGATAGCGCCGCAACAATATTGGTGGTGCCGAGTCGGCGCCGGAGAAGAGCGTTTCTACCCTGGTGGTTGTGCACCCGTCCCCCTATAATACCGGAGTGAAACCGCCGGAAAACGATGCTAATCGACCGCAATACCCGATCGAATCCGTGGACAATGCGCTGCGAATAATCCTGCTGCTGGGTGAGCGTCGTAGCATTCGACTCACCGAGGTGAGTGAGTACCTCTCCGTCGCTTCGTCAACGGCGCATCGCCTACTCGCAATGCTCCAGTATCGCGGGTTCGTTCGGCAGAGCGAAGGATCGAAATCGTATGAGCCGGGACCGGCGTTGACGACGATTGCATTCTCGGTTCTGCGTCAGATCGACGTGCGCGCCCGACTGCATCCGCTTCTCGAGCGACTCGCTGCCGAAATCGGCGAAACGGTTCATCTCAGTCGACTGGAGGGAAAGACGGTGACCTTCGTCGATTCGGTCGAGAGCCCTCAGGCGGTGCGAGTGGGGTCCCGTGTCGGTCTTTCGATGCGGGCGAGTTCGACATCGTCCGGGAAGGCACTGCTGTCACTTCACGACGATCAGACGCTGCGTGAAATGTACCCTTCGCAGCGCCTCGATGGGATGACGGAGAAATCGATTACCAGGAGATCGGACCTTCTCCGTCAAATAGCGGAAGTGCGAAAGTCCGGTTACGCAACCAGTATGGAGGAGAGCGAAGCGGGTGTGGCCTCAGTGGCGGTTCCGTTGGGCGAGTACGGCGCCACCCGGTACGCACTCAATGTGTCCACGCCGAAGGACCGCATGACGGACGAAAACCAAGTCGAGATCGTCGAAGCACTGTTGAAGGCGGCGGAAGACGCTGCGGTCTATTTCCTCTGAGGGCCGATTTCCGACGAAGTGGCTCCGAATGGGGTCGGAATGTCGGCGCTCCGCCGTCGTGAACCCCATCGCCATCGCACGCTGAGTCGGGGTTGCCGGTCTGGGATCATCGTCAGGTGACGCGAATCAGACTGGTGGCCTCCGACCTCGACGGGACCCTGTTGGGGTCCGACCGAACGGTCTCGGCGCGGACGGCCCGAGCAATGGCCGCTGCCCGCGACGCCGGGATCGAGGTGGTGTGGGCGACAGCCCGTGCCCGCCACTCGGTGGACGCGCTGGCACGTTCGTGCGGCTTCCGAGGAGAAGCCATCTGTGCCAACGGTGCGGTCACGCTCGACCTGACCGACGGCACCCCCGAGATCACCGGCACGGTCTCGATCGAGGTCACCGAGGCCCTGGCCGCGATGGAGCGCGTGCGCACACTTGTCCCGGGCGTGGTGTTCGCGAACGTCGGGCCGACGACGTTCGTGGCCGAACCCGAGTACGCGGCGCTGTGCGACTACGCCGACCACCATCGGACGCTGGACGAGATGATCCTCGAGGAGCAGTTGCCGCGGATGACGGAGCCGATGGTCAAGATCGTCGCCCGGCACCCCGAGGTCTCCAGCCACGAGCTGTACCGCCTCGCGGTCGACGCCGGCGTCGACGGTGTGGAGCTGACGCACTCCGGGGCACCGTACGTCGAGATGGCGGCGACCGGGGTGTCGAAGGCCAGTGCGCTGGCGCGCCTGTGCTCGTCGAGAGGCATTGCGGCGCACGAGGTCGCCGTGATCGGAGACGCGGTGAACGACATCCCGATGTTGATGTGGGCCGGGACCGCGCTGTGTCCGGAGAATGCATTGCCGGAGGTGCGCGCGCTCGCCGACCGGGTGCTGCCGTCGAACGACGACGACGGTGTCGCGCAGTACCTCGAGGAACTGGTGGCCTGACCCGATCTGGAGTCGGCCAGGACCTGGCCCGATTCACCGTAATCGGCAATGATGCAATCCGTTGGACAATCGAGACGAAGGGTGCGGCTGGATGCTCAAGCAGGAGCGGGCGGCGATCACGCGGAACCAGATCGTCAAGGGGGCGGCCGAGATGTTCGACCGCGCAGGATACGAGCGCGCAAGCCTCGCCGAGATCGTCGATCTGTCCGGTATCACCAAGGGAGCGCTGTACTTCCACTTCAAGTCCAAGGACGATCTGGCGAGTGTGGTCATCGAGGAACAGCACGCCATCTCGATGAATGCCGTGCAGGCCATCTTGTCGTCGGGTGCTCCCGCACTCGAGCAACTGGCCATGCTCTGCTACGAGATGGCCCGGCAGATGATCGAGGACCCGATCGTTCGAGCCGGTATCCGTCTCACTCTGGAGATGAGCGCCGACGGCGGTCCACGGAAGCCGTACGCGGACTGGATCGTCAGCTGCGAACGGGTCGCGTGCGCCGCGATCGATGAGGGGGACGTCGTCGACACGGTCGTTCCTGCCGAGCTGGGCCGCTTCATCGTCGGTGCCTTCACCGGCGTGCAACTGGTTTCGAACGTGCTGACCGGACGGGACGATCTGTACGAGCGCATCGATCAGATGCTGACGCTGCTGCTGCCCGGGATCATGCCTCCGCGGCGCCGACACAAGATCGACCGGATCCGTGCGGCTCGCTGGACACCACCCGCCGCCGACTGAATCGACCGAGACACCGAGGGCCGGCCCGGGATCGCCGGGCCGGCCCTCGTGTCGGGGAAGCGGAATCAGGCGGGCAGACCCGCGAGCGACTCCATCTCCTTGATGAACTCCTCCGGCTGCCCGAACAGCTGCGAGCTGCCGTGGGCGCGCTTGAAGAACAGGTGCGCGTCGTGCTCCCACGTGATCGCGATGCCGCCGTGCAGCTGGATCGAATCACCGGTGATCGCGAGCAGCGCCTCCGAGCAGTAGGCCTTCGCGACCGCCGCATCGGCGGCGGCCGTCGGCAGACCCTCGCTCAGCGAGTACACGGCCGCGTACGACGCCGACCGCGCCGTCTCCACCAGGAAGTACAGATCTGCCATGCGGTGCTTGAGCGCCTGGAAGCTGCCGATGGCGCGACCGAACTGGACGCGGTCCTTGCTGTAGTCCACCGTCATATGCAGGCAGCGCGCGGCGGCGCCGACCTGCTCGGCCGACAGCGCCACGATCGCGATCTGACGCACGCGCTCGAGGGCCGCGGTCGCGTCGTCGGCGGTGAGCCGGACGGCCGGGGCGGAATCGAACTCCACCAGCGACATCGGACGGGTGAGGTCCATCGTCGGGAGCTGGCGGCGGGCGACACCGTCGGCGGACGGGTCGACCTCGAACAGCGCGATCGCGCCGTCCACCGACGCCGCCACGATCAGCACGTCGGCGTGCGCGCCGTCGAGCACGTAGTGGGCGGCACCGGAGACGGTGTAGCCGTCCGCGTCGCTGCCGGCGGCCGTGCACGCGACCTCGTCACTGCGCCAGTGACCCTCGGGGCCCACCCAGCACAGGGCGGCGATGGACGAGCCCTCGGCGATGCCGGGGAGCAGGCGTTCGCACGCCTCGTCGTTGCCGGTCGCCAGGATCGCCTGCGCGGCCAGGACCGCGGAACCGAACATCGGCGACGGCGTCAGCGCGCCGCCGAGCTCCTCGAGCACCAGGTGCTGCTCGACGAGCGTGGCGCCGAAGCCGCCGAACTCCTCCGGGATCGCGAGCGCCGCGACACCGACCTGCTGGCACAGCACGTCCCACAGGCCGCGGTCGAACGCCTCGCCCGACTCGAGCGTCTTGCGCAGCGCGGCCGCGTCGGCGCGCTTGCTCAGCAGCTGGGCAACCGTCTTGCGGAGTTCGATCTGCTCCTCCGCGAACACTCCGACCCCACTCACAGCGCGCTCGCAATCCGTGCGCGGTGTGCAGAAGCGGTGCCCCACGCGGACTGCAGCGCCCGCGTCTTGGTCAGCCACAGCGACAGGTCGCACTCGAGGGTGTAACCGATCGCGCCGTGGACCTGCAGCGCCTTGCGCGACGCCACGTACGCGGCGTTCGCGGCGGCGACCTTGGCGGCCGACACGTCGCGGGCGACGGTGTCGGATCGCTCGGCGATGGAAATCGCCGCGCCGTACACCAGCGGGGTCGCCATCTCGACGGCCACGAGGGCGTCGGACATGTGGTGCTTGACGGCCTGGAAGCTACCGATGACGCGGCCGAACTGCGAACGGTTCTTGGCGTACTCGGTGGCGGTCTCGATCATCGCGTGGCCGGCGCCGATCAGCTGCGCCGACGCGGCCAGGACCGCGAGGTCGTAGGCCTTCTCGGCGGCGGCGGCGACGTCCGCGCCCTGCGCGAGCGTCTCGACCGACTCGACCTCGAACAGGCGGCGGGCCGGGTCGACCGACTCGAGCTGCGTGGTCGGGCGGACCAGCTCGAGGGTGTCGCCGGAGACCCGCAGGACAGGCTCGGCGACATCGGCGTCGAGGGCGCGCGGCGTGGACGGCTCGAGCACCAGCGACGCGAGGGTGCCCTCGGCGATGCCGGGCAGGAAGCGCTTGGCCAGCTGCTGGTCGTTCAGCGCCGACAGCAGGGCGGGGACGGCGGCGGCCGTCTCCAGGATCGGACCCGGAACCGCGGCGCGGCCCAGCTCGATGAACGCGACGGCCAGGTCGGCCGGATGGGCGCCGATGCCGTCGAACTCCTCGGGCACGGCGAGCGCGGTCACGCCGGTCTCGGCGAGCTGCTGCAGCAGGGCCAGACCCGGAGCGGTGTCGTTCTCACCCCACGACCGGACGACGGCCGGGGTGTTGGCGTTGGTGAGCAGGCCGCGGAGGCTCTCCGCGAAATCGCGCTGCTCGGTGGACAGAGAGAATTTCATCGATCCGCCTTCGGGAGTCCGAGCATCCGCTCGGCAACGATGTTGCGCTGAATTTCGTTGGTGCCGGCGTAGATCGGGCCGGACAGCGAGAAGAGGTACCCGTCCTGCCACTTGCCGGCGAGCTCGCCGTCGGCGCCCATCAGGTCGAGCGCCGTCTCGTGGATGCGGACGTCGAGCTCGGACCAGAAGATCTTGTTGATCGAGCCCTCGACGCCGAGGGGCACACCCTCGAGCATGCGGGTCACGGTGCCCCACGTGTGCAGGCGGTACGCCTCGGCGCCGATCCACGCGTCGACGACGCGGTCACGCATAGCCGTATCGGGTGCGTCGGCAGTGTTCTCGACGCTCTTCCACACCTCGATCAGACGGTTCACCGCGGAGATGAAGCGGCCCGGGCTGCGCAGCGACAGGCCGCGCTCGTTGGAGGCGGTGCTCATCGCGACGCGCCAGCCGTTGTTGACCTCACCGACGACGTCGGCGTCCGGCACGAATACGTCCTCGAAGAAGATCTCCGCGAAGCCGGGCTCACCGTCGAGCTGCGGGATGGCGCGCACGGTGACGCCGTCCTGGTTCAGCGGGAACATGAAGTAGGTCAGACCCTTGTGGCGCTGGGCCTCCGGGTCGGTGCGGAACATGCCGAAGCCCCAGTCCGCGTACACCGCGCGCGAGCTCCACGTCTTCTGGCCGTTGAGGATCCAGCCGCCCTCGGTGCGACGAGCCGTCGAGCGGATGCCCGCGAGGTCGCTGCCGGCCTCCGGCTCGGACCACGCCTGCGCCCAGATGACGTCGGCGCGGGACATGCTCGGCATGATGCGCGCGAGCTGCTCCTCGGTGCCGTGCTCGAACAGCGTCGGCGCGAACAGGAAGATGCCGTTCTGGCTGACGCGGCCAGGGGCACCGGCCTTGTAGTACTCCTCCTCGAAGAGCACCCACTCGATCATCGACGCGTCGCGGCCGCCGTACTCCACCGGCCACGCGACGGTCGACAGGCGTGCGTCGGCGAGCTTGTGCTCCCACTCGCGGTGGGCCTCGAAGCCCTCCGCGGTGTCCATCGACGGCAGCGGTTCCGCCGGGACGTTGGCAGCGAGCCATTCGCGCACTTCCAGCTGGAAGGCGCGGGCCTTTTCATCCAGTTCGAGATCCACTATTTCGCCTTCGCTTTCATACTGTTGACGTCCATTCCACCCAGCGAGTCCCTGCCCACCTCGGCATTGTGCGCGTGGGCAAAGTGGTGCAGGCCGAACACCGAATCCATGCCGGCGCGCTGACCCATGAGGTCCTCGCACTGGTTGACAGCCTTCTTGGTGAGCGCCAGTCCGAACCGCGGCATCTCCACGATGCGGGCGGCCAGCTCGAGGGTCTCGGTCTCGAGGTCGGCGCGCGGCACCACCCGGTTGACCATGCCCACCTCGTACGCGCGCTGCGCGGAGAACCGGTCGCCCGTGAAGAGGATCTCCTTCGCGAACCGCGATCCCAGCACCCACGGGTGTGCGAAGTACTCGACACCCGGAACACCCATACGCACAACGGGATCCGCGAAGAACGCGTCCTCCGAGGCGACGATCAGGTCGCAGCACCACGCGAGCATGAGGCCCCCGGCGATGCAGGCGCCGTGGATCTGGGCGATCATCGGCTTCGGGATCTCCCGCCACCGACGGCACATGCCCAGATAGACCTCGGTCTCGCGGGCGAAACGCTGGTCACCGCCGGCCTTGCCGAGGTGGTCCCACCACAGCGCGGCCTTGTTCTCGTAGTGCACGTGGTGATCGCGGCCGGGCGTGCCGATGTCGTGGCCGGCGCTGAAGTGCTCGCCGTTGCCGGCCAGCACGATCACCTTCACGTCGTCGTCCTCGACGGCCCGCTCGAAGGCGGCGTCGAGGGCGTACGTCATCACCGAGTTCTGGGCGTTGCGGTAGTTGGGACGGTTCAGCGTCACGAACGCGATGTGGTCCCGCACCTCGTAGGTGACGACTTCCCCCTCGTCGGGAACATCCCCCCGATCGGAAACACTGTGGGGGACGGTCATGCCTTGCCCTCCCGCAGATCGTTCTTCAGCACCTTGCCCGAGGGGTTTCGCGGCAGCGCGCCGACGATCGCCACCTCGCGCGGGATCTTGAAGTTCGCCAGGCGCTCCTTGCAGAACGCGATGACCTCGTCCTCGGTCACGACGGCGCCGGCCTTCGGCACGACGTACGCGCGACCGACCTCGCCCATCCGCTCGTCCGGGATGCCGATGACGGCGGCCTCGGCGAGGGAATCCATTCGGGCGAGGGCGTTCTCGATCTCCGCGGGGTACACGTTGAACCCGCCGGAGATGTACATGTCCTTGAGACGGTCGGTGATGTCGAGGTAGCCGCGCTCGTCGAGCACGCCCACGTCGCCGGTGTGCAGCCAGCCGTCCGCGTCGATCGTCTTCTTGGTCGCCTCGGGATCATCGAGGTAGCCGAGCATGACGTTCTCGCCGCGCACCAGGATCTCGCCGTGCTCGCCGATCTTGACCTCCATGCCGGGGATCGCGCGGCCGGACGACGTCGACACCGTGACCGGGTCGTCGTCCATACGGCACATCGTCACGACGACGGCCTCGGTCTGGCCGTAGGCGGTGATGACGGCGTCGTAGCCGAGTTCGGCCTGCATGCGCTCGACGAGCACGACGGGCACGGCAGCGGCGCCGGTGATCGCGACGCGCAGGCTCGACAGGTCGTAGTCGTCGCGGGTCGGGAAGTCGAGGATCGTCTGGTGGATGGTCGGGGCACCCGGCAGCACGCTGATCTTCTCGTTCGCGATCGTCGCCATGATCGTGGGGACGTCGAAGACCGCCGCCGGGACCATCGTGGCGCCGCGCAGGATGCACACCATGAGTCCGGCCTTGTAGCCGAAGGTGTGGAAGAACGGGTTGATGACGAGGTAGCGGTCGTTGCTGTCGACCTCGGCGCAGTCGGCCCACGCGTCGGCGATGCCGACCGTCTGGCGGTGCGCGGTCATGACGCCCTTGCTCTTGCCGGTGGTGCCGGACGTGAACAGGATGTCGGCGACGTCGTCGGGGGAGACGGCGCGGGCGCGAGCGTCGGCCTCCTCCACGGTGACCGGCTCGGCCGCGGCCGCGAGCTGATCCCACTCGAGGATCTCGCCGCCGGGGAACTCGGTGGTCGGGGCGGCGGCCGCGGGATCGTCCGACGGCGTGCGCAGCACGAGCTGCAGAGTCGGGATGCCCTCGTCGCCGGCAGCCTTCAGGACGTCCGCGAGGCGATCGTTCTTGAGGAAGCGGTCGGGGACGACCAGGACCTTGGCCTGGGTGCGCTCGAGCAGGTCGAGGGCCTCGTGACCGGTGTAGCGGGTGCTGATCGGGACGAGTGTCGCGCCGGCGTAGTGCGCGGCCAGGAACGCCTCGATCCAGTGGTGGGTGTTGGGCGCCCAGATCGCGACGCGATCGCCCGCCTCGATGCCCTTGGCCATCAGCGCCCGGGCCGCGAGGCGCACGCGCTCCAGCAGTTCGGTGTAAGTGGTCCGGTCGGATCCGTCCGCAACAGCCTCGTTCGATCCGAATTGTTCAACGGCGCGCCACAGCGCAGCCGGGGTCGTCCGGGGCTCGGTGGTCACATTCGTGCTCACAATCTCTCCTAAGGCGAGGCGGAACCTCTATACAAAGCAAGTGCTTGGTAGGGTACCGTATCGCTGTGGACGTTAGCCAGGGAAGTGCGACCAGCGAGAACGCGACCGCCGACGCGGCCTTTGCGAAGGAAATTCGTGAATGGCTCGAAGAGAACCTCTCCGGGAAGTTTGCCGAGCTGAAGGGCCTCGGCGGGCCGGGGCGTGAACACGAGGCGTTCGAGGAACGCCTCGAGTGGGACCGTCACCTGGCTGCCGCCGGTTGGACCTGCCTCGGATGGCCCAAGGAGTACGGCGGCCGGGAGGCGACGCTGAGCCAGCAGATCATCTTCCATCAGGAGTATGCACGCGCGAATGCGCCTGCGCGCGTGAGCCATATCGGTGAGGAGCTGCTGGGCCCGACGCTCATCGCCTTCGGCACCGAGGAGCAGAAGCAGCGCTTCCTGCCGGGCATCAAGACCGTCACCGAACTGTGGTGCCAGGGCTACTCCGAGCCCGGCGCCGGCTCCGACCTCGCGAACGTGTCGACCACCGCGCGCCTCGACGGCGACCAGTGGTCGGTCAACGGCCAGAAGGTCTGGACGTCGCTCGCCCACCTGGCCGACTGGTGCTTCGTCGTCGCCCGTACCGAGCCGGGCTCGTCGCGCCACAAGGGCCTGTCGTACCTGCTGGTTCCCATGAACCAGGAGGGCGTCGAGGTTCGCCCGATCATCCAGCTCACCGGCACCTCCGAGTTCAACGAGGTGTTCTTCGACAACGCGCGCACCGACGCCGACCTGGTCGTCGGCGGCGAGGGCAACGGCTGGGGCGTCGCGATGGGCACGCTCACCTTCGAGCGCGGCGTCTCCACCCTCGGTCAGCAGATCGGCTTCGCCCGTGAGCTCGAGTCGATCGTCGAACTGGCCGAGCGCAACGGCGCGGCCAAGGATCCCGCGATCCGCAACAAGATCTCCCGCGCGTGGATGAGCTTGCAGGTCATCCGCGCCCACGCGCTGCGCACCCTCGCGAGCGTCGACGCGAGCGCCAACGGTGGCGAGGCGTCGGTCGCGAAGCTGCTGTGGGCCAACTGGCACCGCGGACTCGGCGAACTCGCCATGGAGGTCCAGGGCGCGGCCTCGCTGGTCGGCGTGGAGAACACCGAGCCGGGCGAGGAGCTCAACGATCTGCAGCGCCTGTGGCTGTTCACGCGCGCCGACACCATCTACGGCGGATCCAACGAGATCCAGCGCAACATCATCGCCGAGCGTGTGCTCGGCCTTCCCCGAGAGGCACGCCCGTGACCGCCACCATCAAGTCCCCGCTCGCCGTCGCTCCCGAAGAGGTTGCGGGCCACGACCTGCTCAAGGGCAAGAAGATCGTCGTGACCGCCGCGGCCGGCACCGGCATCGGCTTCTCGACCGCGCGCCGCGCGCTGCTCGAGGGTGCCGACGTCCTGGTCTCGGACTTCCACGAGCGTCGTCTCGGTGAGACCGTGGAGAAGCTGTCTGCCGAGTTCGGCAGCCAGCAGGTCGAGTCGTTCGTGTGCGACGTCTCGAGCACCGAGCAGGTCGACGCACTGATCGTCGGCGCGGCCGAGAAGCTGGGCCGCATCGACGTCCTGGTCAACAACGCCGGCCTGGGCGGCGAGACCCCGATCGTCGACATGACCGACGAGCAGTGGGACCGCGTCGTCGACATCACGCTGACGAGCACCTTCCGCGCCACCCGCGCCGCGCTGCGCTACTTCAAGGGTGTCGAACACGGCGGCGTCATCGTCAACAACGCCTCCGTCCTGGGCTGGCGTGCGCAGCACTCGCAGTCGCACTACGCGGCCGCGAAGGCCGGCGTCATGGCGCTCACCCGCTGCTCCGCGATCGAGGCCGCCGAGTTCGGCGTCCGCATCAACGCGGTCTCGCCGTCCATCGCCAAGCACCCGTTCCTGGCGAAGGTCACCAGCGACGAGCTGCTCGACAGCCTGGCGTCGCGCGAGGCGTACGGCCGTGCCGCCGAGGTGTGGGAGATCGCGTCGGTCATCGCGATGCTCGCGAGCGACTACACCACCTACATGACCGGCGAGATCGTCTCGGTCTCCAGCCAGCGCGCGTAGGTCGTCGACCGTGCCCGCGGTGGCCGAATGTCACATCGGTTCAGTTCAGCTGCGCCGATGTGACATTCGGCCGCTGTGGAAAACTGCCCGCTGGGCGAAATGCGGCGATACCCTAGCAATCGCTTGGTTGGTAGGATGTCCGGCATGACTCCACCCCGAGACGCCGACGAGTCTTCGAACAAGTCCGGGCGTCGCGCCGAGCTCCTCGAACTCGCCGCGGGCCTGTTCGCCGAACGTGGTCTGCGGGCCACCACCGTGCGTGACATCGCCGACGCGGCGGGCATCCTGTCCGGCAGCCTCTACCACCACTTCGACTCCAAGGAGTCGATGGTGGACGAGATCCTGCGCGGCTTCCAGGACGACCTGTTCGGCCGCTACCGAGAGATCGTCGACGCGGGCATGGGCTCGCGCGAGACCTTCGAGGCGCTCGTGATCGCGTCGTTCGAGGCGATCGACGCCTCGCACAGCGCGGTCGCGATCTACCAGGACGAGGTCAAGCACCTCGCCGCCAACGAGCGATTCGCGTACCTCGCCGAGCGTAACCAGGAGTTCCGCGACCTGTGGGTCGGGGTACTCGAGGCCGGTGTCGCCGACGGGAGCTTCCGCAAGGATCTCGACATCGAAATCGTCTTCCGCTTCATGCGCGACACGGTCTGGGTTGCCGTGCGCTGGTACCGGCCGGGTGGTCCGATGACCGCCGAAGCCGTTGCCAAGCAGTACCTCTCCATCGTTCTGGACGGGCTTGCCAGCCCCGACTCCCACAAGTAATCCGAATCCAGGAGCTGTTATGCCCGAGGTTTACATCGTCGACGCGATCCGCACCCCGATCGGCAAGAAGAATGGTGGCCTGGCCCCCGTTCACCCGATCGACCTGGGCGCGCACGTCATCAAGGCCGTCGTCGAGCGCACCGGCATCGACCCGTCGGATGTCGACGACGTCGTCTTCGGCTGTGTCGATGCGATCGGCGGTCAGGCCGGCAACATCGCGCGCATGTCGTGGCTGGCCGCAGGTCTGCCGCAGCACGTGCCCGGCGTGACGGTCGACCGTCAGTGTGGTTCGAGCCAGCAGGCCATCCAGTTCGGTGCGCAGGCGATCCTCGCGGGTACCGCCGACCTGATCATCGCCGGCGGCGTCCAGAACATGAGCCAGATCCCGATCTCGGCCGCCATGATCGTGGGCCAGCAGTACGGCTTCAGCACCCCGACCGCCGAGTCCAAGGGCTGGACCGCGCGCTACGGCGACGAGGAGGTGTCGCAGTTCCGCGGCGCCGAGATGATCGCCGACAAGTGGGACATCAGCCGCGAGGAGCTCGAGAAGTGGGCTCTGCAGAGCCACGAGCGCGCCAAGGCCGCGATCGCCGAGGGGCGTTTCGACAACGAGATCGTCCCGTTCGGTGAGGTCACCACCGACGAGGGCCCGCGCGAGACCAGCCTCGAGAAGATGGCGGGCCTCAACGTGCTGGTCGAGGGTGGCCGCCTGACCGCCGCCGTCGCCAGCCAGATCTCCGACGGCGCCAGCGCGCTGCTGCTCGCGTCGGAGGAGGCCGTGAAGAAGTACGGCCTGAAGCCGCGCGCCCGCATCCACCACATGAGCGCCCGCGGCGACGACCCGATCTTCATGCTGAGCGCGCCGATCCCGGCCACCCAGCACGCGCTGGAGAAGACGGGCCTGACCATCGACGACATCGACCTGGTCGAGATCAACGAGGCCTTCGCGCCGGTCGTGCTCGCCTGGATCAAGGAGCTGGGGGCGGACCCGGCCAAGGTCAACGTCAACGGCGGCGCGATCGCGCTCGGCCACCCGCTCGGCGCGACCGGCACCAAGCTCATGGCGACCCTGCTCAACGAGCTCGAGCGCACCAACGGTCGCTACGGCCTGCTCACCATCTGCGAGGGTGGCGGCACCGCGAACGTCACGATCATCGAGCGCATCCAGGACTAGTCCCGGCCGCTTCCGAAGACCTCCCGAGCCCTCCCGGTCGTCGATCGGGAGGGCTTCGGCGTCTGCACCGCTGTCGAGGTGTCCGTCAGCTGTCCTTGCGCGAGACGCCGGCGATCTGCGTGTTGACCGGCAGGAAGGGCGAGTGCAGCCGGTAGGCCTCGATGGTCGTCTCCGCGAATCCGGCAGCCTCGATGGATGCCTGCAGGTCCCGCTCGCAGGAACAGCCTTCGAAGATCCAATTCCACGGCCGGCGGGCGGCCCGCTGCAGACGCCGGAGCACGGTGCCGTCCGGGGCGGCGACGTGTTCCAGGAAGGCGTATCGCCCGCCGGGACGCAGGACGCGGTGCACCTCGGCGAGGACGGCGCCGGGGTCGGACACGGTGCAGAGCACGAGGCTGGAAATCACCGCGTCCACCGACGCGTCGGGCAGGTCGAGCTGTTCGGCGCCGGTGGTGTGCAGTTCGAGATCGATGTGGGCGCGTGCGGCTCGCGCGCGCAGGCGATCGTGCATGGCCGGGTTCGGCTCGACGGCGATCAGCCTGGTGCCGGCGCGGAGATAGCGCAGGTTGGCCCCCACACCGGGCCCCAGCTCGAGGACCGTAGCGGGAAGGTCGTCGAAGAGGGATCGCTTGTGCGGCCACAGCAGGTGATCCAGGTACCGGTCGAGTGCCGTGAAGAACAAGGCGTTGAACGGCCCGCGGAGTGGATGGGGCCGAAATGCTTCTGGCGTTGTCGGCGTCGGCTCCTTCGGCTCGAAGGACAACACGTCGTGGCTGGCGTCCATCGCTGCGCTCCTTTCGAGGTTCGCGGTCAGTCGATGTGACTACGAGCCTCGCGGAGGGGCGTACCGGCGGATAGGCGGGAATCACCCCTGCCGGTACCTCAATCCGGTACCTCGACGTCGGTTCCCGGGCCGGGGGAGACGCGTCGGGCCCACCAGGCGGCCACCTGGGCGCGGGAGGTGACGCCGAGGCGGAGACGGATGCGCTCGACGTGTCCCTCGGCGGAGCGTTCCTCGATGCCCAGCCGTCGGCCGATCTGCCGGTTGGTCATGCCCTCGGCGACAAGTGCCGCCACCTGCAGCTGCCGTGCGGTCAACTCACCCGAGGGCGGGGCCGGCCGCTCCGACGGGGGCACGGCGGAACTGTCCCCCAGGAATTCCAGGATCACCCGGACGACGGCGGCGGCATCGCCCACATGTGGGAAATGGCTGCTGCCGGGCAGCGAGACCAGGCGCGCGCCGGGGATCCGCGCGGCCAGCTCCCGGCCCGCACGGTAGGGCATCGCCCGGTCTCCGCGCCGGTGCACCACCAGCGTCGGCGCGGAGACGCGGGCGAGTAGATCGGTCACGTCGATCTCGTAGCACTGCGCGAGCAGGTCGACGGCGAGGAGTGGCGACGCCGCCTCCCGCTGCAGCCGAGCGAAGAGCGCCTTGGTCGCGGCACTGCCGTCCGGCAGGAAGATGTCGGTGAGTAGCTCCGACCCCAATCCCCAGTGCGCCCGGATCATGCCCAGCATGGCGGTGCGGACCTCCGGCGTGGCGATGTGCGCGCCGTCGGCGTAACCGCCGTACAGGATCAGCCGGCCGACCCGCCCAGGGAACCGCGCCGCGAAGGCGACCGACACCGGCGCCCCCAGGGAGATGCCCAGTAGGTCGAAGCGCTCCAAGTCCAGGTGATCGGCGAGGGCCTGAAGCACCGCCACATCGGTGTCCAGCCCCTGGGCGCCGGGCCAGGGGTCGGAAAGCCCGCAGCCGGGCCGGTCGTACTGCACCACCGTGCGGACCGCTGACAGAGGAGTGAAGAAGGCGCGGTAGGCCGGGTCCTGCCACAACAGTTCCAGATGGCTGATCCACGCCGCGGGAACGAGGAGTGCCTGCCCCCTTCCCATGCAGGTGTAGGCGATCCGCGCGCCGGTCGGCGCCGTGCAGAAGCGGACCGGGCGGCGCGGCTCGGGTGCCTCCTGCGAGGACGGTTGGCCCATGTGGGCCTCCAGCCTTGTGATGCCTAGGTCAAAACACCATCATGCCCGAAGACGCGGCAGTGTGGCTTGCCGTCGCGTCGTTCATTCGTGATCACGCGGTCGCAGCTTCAACGTGAAGCCGACGGGCATGAGCGTCAGACGTTCCTGGATGCGCAGCCGGTAATCCGGGTCCGCGGAGAAGTCGTAGCGGCGCAGAATGGTTCCCAGCACGAGGACGGCTTCGTGGATCGCGAATTGTCTTCCGATGCAGGCGCGTTCGCCGGTGCCGAACGGCTTGTAGATGTGCGGCGCCCGGCCGCGGACGTGCTCGGGGGAGAAGCGTTCGGGGTCGAACCGCTCCGGGTCGTCGCCCCACGCCGGGTCGCGGTGCAGTGCCGGGATGAGCACGAGCATCCAGTCGCCGGCCCGCATCGGGTACCGGCCGGCGAGCACGGTGTCCTCCCGCGCCTCGCGTGCGTACGCGGGAGCTGTCGGCCACAGGCGCAGCGTCTCGTCGAGGATGCGTCGGACGTAGCGCAGCTTCGCGATCTTCTCGAACGGTGGCGTCTCGTCGCCCCACACCGCGTCCACCTCGGCGCGCGCCCGCGCGAGGACGTCCGGGTTGTGTGCGAGGTAGTAGAGAGCGAACGACAATGCGCCCGAGGTAGTTTCGTGACCGGCGACGAGGAATGTCACCACCTGGTTGCGAATGTTCACCTCGTCGAGGCGGTTCGGGTCGCCCTCGCGGGCTGTGCGCAGCATGATCTCGAGCAGATCCTCGGGGCCCTCGCCGACCGTGTCACGGCGATGTCGGATCACCTCGTCGACCACGTCTGCCATGTACGCGGTGTCGGCCGCGTTCTGCTGATCGGACTTGCGGTACAAGAACTTCGAGAGCAGTGGCACATTGCGGAACGTGCGGCGCTGCGCGTGCGTGAGGGCCCGGACCATCGCCTCGACGAACGGGTGCGGATGCTCGCGGCGGAACGAGTCGAACGAATAGCTGAAGCCGGTGCGCCCGATGGTCTCGAGGGTCAGCTTCGTCATGTCCGACGACACGTCCACCGGGGCGCCCACCCGTGCGTCCCAGTGGTCGGTGAGCTCACCCGCCACCTGCACCATGATGTCGTGGTACGAGCGCATCGCGGCCTGCGTGAACGCCGGGCGCAGCAGGTTGTGCGCCCGCGCCCAGTTCGGTTCCTCGTTGTACGCGGTGAACAGGCCGTCGCCGCCGATGCCACGCAACTCTGCGATGCCGGGCGCAACGTTCTTCGCGAAGCGGGACTCGTCGGACAGCTCCGCGACCATGTCGGCACCGGAGACGAACACGAACCGGTGGCCCAGGGCCTTGCGCTCGAAGATCGGTCCCAGCTTCCTGCCGAGCCGCATCGAGTCCTGGACCGGGGTGTGCAGCGAGACGCCGAGGACGTCGCCGAGCAGGGGCAGACGGCGCGGCGGATGGGGGATCGACGCGGCTTCGGTATCCAGTTCCAACGCGACGCGCATGGTTCCCCCGCAGTGACGGCCCGGTATCTGATACCGAAAGTACGCGGTATCTCGGGCACGTGGAACCCTTTCGGACGTCGTTTCGCGGGATTACCGTTCGAGGCATGTGCCGAAACATCACCGAGCTGCGCGGGCTCGAACCGGCAGCCACACCCGAGGAGATCGAGGCCGCAGCCCGGCAGTACGTCCGCAAGGTCAGTGGCATCCACAAACTCTCGGACGCCAACCGGGCGGCCTTCGAGAAGGCCGTCGAAGAGGTCACCGCGACGACAGCGGAGTTGCTTGCCGCCCTGCCGGCGCGAAGGCAGCCACCCAAGACCGTCCCACCGCTGCGGCGGCCCGAGGTCCGGGAGCGGATCGCTGCACGGGGTGCGGCAGCGTCTTCCTGACTCCCCTCGAGGCGCTCCGAAGCCCTCCGAGGGGGCGGGTCGAATCGGTCCGCCGGCCCAGGTACTATCCCGAATTGCAAATTGTCCGGCCTGGGGGATGCGGGTCGGCGGGGGACGATCATCGTGATGGGGGCGGCGTTGTTGCCGAGGGGGATTGCCGGGCGTTCACGTGCCCGGGTGGCGGGCGCTTCGGTCGCTAGCCACGTCGATGCCTCCTTCCCCGCGAGCCATCGGACGTCTCTGTCGCCGTCTCAGTGCTCCGTCTGGTCGGGCCGATCGACTTCGTTCAGGACACCGAGGGGGATTCGATAGATGGGTAAGCACCACAAGTCGCGTGTAGGGACGGTTGCACGCGTCGCGATCGTTCCGTCCGCTGCGGCCGCCGTACTGGTGGCGGCCTCGGGCGCGGCGCAGGCGGCACCGAACCAGCTGCCCTCGCAGGGTGGTGTCACATCCACTCCCTCGACGCAGGGTGGCGTGACGTCGGCGCCGTCGACGCAGGGTGGCGTCACCTCGGCGCCCGCGCAGCCCGAGCCCGTGTACTGGGTGGAGCCGCCGGCGCAGTACCAGAACATCGAGTACCAGCCGCTCGAGTACTACAACTACGACACCAACACCTACGACGCACCCGACGACTACTACGTTGCGCCCGTGCAGGTTCAGGACCTGCACCTGCCCACGTACGTCGAACCCACCGCGCCGATCATCGCGCCGCGGGAGACCCTGCGCCTCGGCACCTACCATGTGTCGCAGCCCAACTGGATGACCGACGGCGACCTCGCGCGCACCAACAACACCTCCGCCGTCATCGAGGCCGAGGTGTCGACATTCTGGCGCTCGCTGGGCGTCGAGACCAGCCGCGCCAACCGGGTCGCCGCCGCGCAGCTCGGCATGGGTGCGGCGCACGCGGCCGGATGGGGCGTCGTCGGCGCCTTGGCGGGTGGGACGATCGGTGGCGTCATCGGTGCCGGAATGTCGGGCGGGACGCTCCTCAGCATTCCGGGGCAGGTCATCTTCGTCACCAACGGTGTTGCCGGCACTGCGATCGGTGCTGCGGTAGGAGCAGCGGTCTTTGCCGCGCCAGCCGCTGTCACGGGCGTCGTGGCCGGAACCATGGTCGGCGCCGGCGATCTCGGTGAGCCGCAGCCGCTGCCGGATCCTGCCGACAAGGTCTTCCGCGACGTCGACAAGCCGGAGATCAAGGCCTGGACGGAGGAGACCCTCGCGCAGTGGGAGACGAACCCGGCCGGTGCTGCTGCGGCGTCGGCTGTGCGTGACGCCGTTGCTGCGGCGCCCGGAATGGACCGTCAGGCACGCGATTTCGTCGCATCCCAGCCCGGCGGCGACCAGATGCTCGAGCAGGTCGACGCACGCCTCGCGGGATTCTTCAAGGACTCGTCCCTCGGTGTCGCGTCGAACATGATCAGCGACGCCGTCGGGACCGGCATCCAGGCTTGAGACAGGGGTGGGGCGGGCCCGGACGCGGGCCCGCCCCACCTTCGCAGGAGGACATATGGCGACGGACAACCGGACCGAGCACTCTCTGTTCCCGGACGTGACCGAGCACTACGAACGGGAACCGGCCACCGAGGAATCCGCGCCGCAGGCTCCACCCGAGCCACCCGCCGTGCCGGAGGAGGTGTCAGTTCGGGTTCCGAACCCTGCACCGGAGCAGGATGTTCCGGTCGACGGTGCGTCGGTCGGCGCCCTGCCTCCCCAGGCCGACCTATCGATGGATTCGACTCTGCCCGACGAGTTCGACCAGATGCCGACCTGGTTGGTTGCCCCGGAATCACCTGCCCCCGACCGAAAGAAGCGCGAGAAGCGCGCGAAGGGCGAGAAGCGGGAGAAGCCTGAGAAGGCGGCGAAGCCTGAGAAGGCCGCGAAGCCCGAGAAGGCTGCGAAGCCCGAGAAGGCTGCGAAGCCCGAGAAGCCCGAGAGGGCAGCAAGACCGGAGAAGGCGGCAAAGCCCGAGAAACCCGAGACGGCGACGACCGGCGGCCGGAAGCCCCTCCTGATCGGCGGCGCTGCGGTCGCACTCCTCGCGATCGCGTCGGCGGCAACCGTGATCGTCCTCGGTAGTGGCGACACTGCGACCGAGGGCACGCCGAAACCGGCTGCCGTCGCTGCGGCCACGACATCGGCGACCTCGACAACGCCGGAGGCGGCGGCCCCAGCCCCGGCGTGGTGTGTGGAATCGGCGGCCGACGGCCGCAGCGTTGGCCGCGGCCCCGGTAGCACCTCGGACGGCCCCGGTGTCATCCGAGCCTTCGACCACGCCTACTACGTCGAACGGGACGGTGCACGGGTTGCATCGCTCATGGTCGCGCCCAACGCGGTTCCGGAGATCCAGAAGTGGATCGACGACGTCTCCCTCGGCACCGAGCACTGCGTCACCGTCGCCTCCACCCCCGACCCGAACGTCTTCAATGTCGATCTCGGGCTGCGCAAACCGGGCTCGTCCGATGGCGTCATCCGTCAGCGGATCACCGTCGCCCCGTCACCCACGGGATTCAAGATCGCGAAGGTGGAGGACACGCAATGAGCAACGTGGTCTCGCTGCGCCGGGTGCCGAACATGCCCGAGCCCGAACGGGTGTCCGCGGCGGTCGTGGCCGGTTCGGGCGGTGCGGCAACCACCACTACCGCCTACGGCCTGGCAACCGCGCTGCGACTCGGAACCGGCAAAGAGGTCTCGGCCGTCGACGCGACCAGCGACGGCGGAAACCTGCTCTCCCGAACAGGATTCGAGGGCGTCGACCAGGCACGGTCGATTCGGCAGTTCGAGTCCCGTATGGCGCTGACGTCGGCCGGTGTCGTGGTGGTCGGTGGCAGCGACGGGCAGCCCAGCGACCCCGCGATCGTCGACGAACTCCTCGCGGCCCGCCACAGTGCCCGCATCCACGACGTCGGTACGGCACTGCGTTCCCCGCGACTGGCCCCGCTGATCAGGTCGGGTGCCGCGCTGGTGATGGTCGCCCCCGCGCGCTCCGAACCGCTGAGTCGCCTGCGCGACGCCCTCACATGGGTGATGTCGACGTACGGGGCGCAAGTGCTCGGCGAGGCGATCGTCGTCGTCTCGCACCAGATGCCCGACGCGCCTGTCGATCTGGGTCCGATTCGGGACGCCCTGTCGCCGCGGGTCGCGGGGTTCGTCGAGGTCCCGTTCGATACCGCCCTCGCGCAGCCCGGCGTTCTCGACCACCGCAGGCTCGCGCCGTCGACCATCGACTCGTGGACGGACGCGTTGGACGTGATCGGCGGGCTCCTCTCGCGGTCGGAGCCCGGAGCGACGGCCGGTAGCGAACTCGCCTGACATCGCGGCGGAACCGCCGAACGGGCCGCCGGCTGATCGAACTATTGATCGGCCAGCCGACCACCTGCGTTCGTGATCGTGCCTGTTCGCATCGGTGAGAGGCCGTGGAAGCGTAGACTTTTTGCGGACAGAGAGTCGCTGGCAGTCGACAGTTCGGCGGTCTGACATGACGGTCAAGGTGGGAAACCTGCCGTTCGAACTGACCAGTTTCGTCGGTCGACGGTCAGAGGCAACGGAGGCGCGGCGTCTCGTCACGGAATCGCGTCTGGTGACGCTCACCGGTTTGGGCGGTGTCGGCAAGACGCGTCTCGCGCTTCGGGTCGCTGAGGATTCGTCCAGGACGTTCCCGGACGGGACCTGGCTCGTCGAATTGGGCGAACTGCAGGACCCGGCGCTGCTCGAACGGACGGTGATCAGCGCACTCGGGATCCAGGACCGGTCGACCCGTTCACCGCGCAAGGTGCTGATCGACCACCTGTGTGACAGTCGAATCCTGCTGGTGCTGGACAATTGTGAGCATCTCGTGGCAGCCGCCGCTGACCTGACGGCGGAGTTGCTCCGGAACTGTCCGGATCTGTCGGTTCTGGCGACGAGTCGCGAGCAGCTCGGTGTCCCCGGGGAGATCGTGATGCGGGTTCCGCCGTTGGGCGTGCCCGGAGAAGCCGGGATTCCGTCGTCGCCCGCCGAGGACGCTGACGGCGACGCGGTCGCCCTCTTCGAGCAGCGTGCGCAGGCTGCGTTGCCGAGCTTTCGGATCACCGAGGAGAACCGCGCTGCTGTCGAGCAGATCTGTCGGCGGTTGGACGGTCTGCCCCTGCCGATCGAACTCGCCGCCGCTCGGTTGGGGGCGATGTCGGTGGACGACATCCTTCGGCGATTGAACGATCGATTCCGGCTGCTGACCCGCGGCAGTCGGACGGCGCCGAGTCGGCAACAGACGCTGGGTTGCAGCATCGATTGGAGTTACGACCTCTGCACCGAGGCGGAACGTCGGCTGTGGACGTGGCTGACCGTGTTCGCCGGCAGTTTCGATCTGGAGGCGGTCGAGGGAGTGCTCGTCCGCGAGACTGCACGTGATGACCTCCTGGACCTGGTGACCTCACTGGTCGGCAAGTCGATCCTCATTCGGGACGAGTACGACACGACCGTGCGGTATCGGATGCTCGACACTCTCCGCGACTATGCGCGAGGCCACCTGGCCGACGACGAGTGGACGTCTCTGCAACGGTGTCATCGCGATTGGTACGAGCAGTTGGTCGTGCGCGCGCGGGACGACTGGATCGGACCCCGGCAGGTCGAGTGGACGCGCAGGCTCGATCTGGAGCAGCCGAACCTGCGGGACGTGTTCGAGTTCAGCGTGGGGGATCCCGACTCGGGTGAGGCGGCGCTGCGCATCGCCGCTGCCCTGCACGACTACTGGATGGTGCGAGGCCGATTCGGCGAGGGCCGACTCTGGTTGGACCGCGCCCTCGCCGCCGACACCGGATCGACCGCGTGCCGGGTCGAGGCGATCGCGATGGACTGTCTGCTGGCCGCGCTGCAGCGGGACATCCCGGCGGCGACGGCGTTGGCCGAGGAGATGCTGCGCCTGGCAGACGAGGTACCGGATCCCGTCGTGCAGGCGACGGCCTACTACGCCGCCGGCTGCCTGGACATTGCGGCCTGGGACGTCACGGACAGCGCCGAGCACCTCGGGCGGGCCAGCGAATTGTTCCGTTCCACATCGGATCTCGTGCGGTTCGTGCCGACGCTCTACTGGCTCGGATTCGCCGTCGACGCGCTCGGCGACGCGGACCGGGCCGCTGCGGTCTACGAGGAGGTCCTGGCTGTCACCGAATCTCACGAGGAGATCATGTGGCGCGGCATGTCGATGACGGACTTCGGGTCGATGCTGTGGCGGCGAGGCGACCACGAGCGCGGGATCGCACTGCTCGAGGATTCCCTCGGGCTGCTGCGCAGGCTCGACAACCTGTACGGCTGCGCCTGGTGCTTCGAGCAGTTGGCGTGGACGCTCGTCGACCGGAAACCGGACCTCGCGGCGGTCCTGATGGGCGCCGCGGACGCGCTGTTCACCGCGACCGGAAGTCCCCTGGAGACATTCTTCAACCTGGTCGGCTACCACGACGCGTGTACACGATCCGCGCGTGATGCTCTCGGCGACAGGGGGTTCGACAGCGCACTCGAACGTGGGCGAGGCCTGAGTCTGGACGAGTCGATCGCCCGTGCGCTCGGGGAACAGCCGAGCGAGGAATTGCCGGCGTCCGCGCCCGACGGTGCCCGCGCGCTGACGCCGCGAGAGACGGAGATCGCCGAACTCGTCGCGACCGGCATGACCAACAAGGCGATCGCCGAGCGGCTGGTGATCTCCCAGCGGACGGTCGAGGGACACGTCGAGCACATCCGCGAGAAGCTCGGATTCACCTCGCGCACCCAGATCGTCACCTGGGTCATCCGGCGCGACGAGGACACCTGAGGCGCGTCCGACCCCGTCACGAGCGAAGGGACCCTGCACGCGCTGGTGGCGCGCGCGGGGTCCCTTCGGACGAAAACCCGGACCGGTCAGGCCTTCAGGTCTCCAAGTGCGTCGATACGCGTCACGGCCTCGGCCATGATCCGATCGATCAGTTCCTTGCAGCTCGGCAGGTCGTCGATCATGCCGACCACCTGACCGGAGGCGAGCACGCCGGCCTCCGTGTTGCCCTCGACCAGACCGGCCTTGAGTAGCATCGGGGTGTTGGCGGCCATGATGATCTGCTGCCACGTGCGGTCGCCCGACTTCTTCATGGCGAGCCCGTCCTTGGCGAGGGTGGACCACTTCATGCCCGTCATCGCCTTGAACTTCATGGCATTCTTGGTTGCCGCGACGAGTCCCTTTGCGTAGCTGGACTTCTCGAGTGCGTTCACCAGGTCGGTGTTGAGCACGCGGTGCGGCATGCCGTCGACCTTCACGGACACCGTGGTGTCGGTGAGGCTGCGCTTGAGGTACTCCTGCTTGACCGAGTCCGGCACCGCCGAATCGCTCGTGAGCAGGAAGCGGGTGCCCATCGCGACACCCGCGGCACCGTACGACAGCGCCGCGGCCAGGCCGCGACCGTCGAAGAAGCCGCCGCCGGCGACGACCGGGATGTCGACCGCGTCGAGCACGGACGGCAGCAGCAGCGTGGTCGCGACACCACCGGTGTGGCCACCGCCCTCACCGCCCTGCACGATCACCGCGTCGGCGCCCCACGAGGCCACCTTCACGGCGTGCTTGGCGGCACCGATCGACGGGATCACGACGATCCCGTTGTCCTTGAGCTTGGCGATCAGTTCCTTCTTGGGCGCCAACGCGAACGACGCGACCTTGACGCCCTCGCGGATCAGCAGATCGCACCGCTTCGAGGCGTCCGACGCGTCGGCGCGCATGTTGACGCCGAACGGCTTGTCCGTGAGCTGCTTGGTCTTGAGGACCGCGGCCTCGAGCTCCTCGTACGTCATCGTCGCCGAGGCGAGGATGCCGAGGCCGCCCGCGTTGGCGGTGGCCGCGGTCAGGCGCGGGCCGGACACCCAGCCCATGCCCGTCTGCACGATCGGATGCTCGACACCGACAAGTTCGGTGAACGGCGTCTTCAGCACGGCGGTCACGCCGAGACCTCGCGGTCACGCAGGTTCTTGGGATCCAGGACCTCGCGGATGATCCGCAGCTCCTCGGCGGTGGGCTCGCGGGTGATGCCCACCGAGTCCAGGCCCTCGACCTCGAAGGAGGTGTTCGACGCGACGTCCTCGGCGGTGACGCCGGGGTGCAGCGACAGCGCGCGGAACG
This sequence comes from Prescottella soli, assembly GCF_040024445.1. NCBI lineage: Bacteria > Bacillati > Actinomycetota > Actinomycetes > Mycobacteriales > Nocardiaceae > Rhodococcus > Rhodococcus (subgen. Prescottella) soli. Next base: position 2,140,185 of record NZ_CP157276.1, on the reverse strand, counting down.
CGTGCTTCTCGCCACCGAAGTCGAAGACACCGAGGTTGGTGACGACACGGTGCAGGTGCAGGAAGCGGAACGCCGGGTCGCCCTCCTCGAACTGGTCGTAGCCGACGCCCGAGACGACGTCGACCTTGTCGACGAAGACACGCGAGGAGTGCTTGCCGACCCAGTAGCTGGTGGCGTGGTTTATCGTGTTGCCCGGGGCGCCACGAACACCGAACATCTGGCGGGTCGGCTGCTGGAGCGGGCCGAACGCCGACAGGTTCTGGTTGCCGTAGCGGTCGATCTGGTTGGCGCCCATGACGACGTGGCGGCGTCCGCCGGCGACGACGTCGAACACCTTGCGGAACGGCATCCAGCCCTCGATCGCGCCCTTCTTGCCGACCGCGGGGGTGTCCGCGAAGATCAGCGCCTCACCGTCGGTGATGAGCAGATCCGGCTCGGAGGTCAGACGCGCCAGGCGGGCGCCGATGAGCGGCAGCGTCGCCATCGGGCTGGCCATGATCTCGCCGGCGCCGGCGAAGATCTCGGCGCATGCGATCGCGCAGTATTCGGCGCGAGTGACGGTCTCGGTGGAGGTCATGCCTGCTGCTCCTCTGCGAACTTCTTGACGGCGGCCTGGTAGTCGTCCTCGGATCCGGACAGGAACCGGTCGACGAACGCCTGCCACGACTCGGGGGTCTTGGCGGCCTCGGCGTAGTGGCGCTGGAACTTCTCGTCGCGGCCGTAGCTCTCGCCGGCGAGGGTGAAGTGCGCGCCGCCCGGTGCCTCGACGACACCGTCGACCATCATGCGGTTGAGGATCAGCTGCTGCAGCGGAACCTCCTTGACGAGCTGCTCGGTCTCGACGACCTTCTCGACGGAGACGTAGCGCTTCTCGGCGGCCATGCAGTACAGGTCGTCGAAGTACGGGTCGACGCCCTGGTAGCCGGCGTTGCCTTGCGCGTCACCGATGTTCAGGTGCACGAACGACGCGTCCAGGTTCAGTGCCGGCATCGCGATGAGCGTCTCGGCCTTGCCCGACGCATCGGTGTACGGCGAGGTGACGGTCTTGAGCTCGTCGCCCCAGAAGTTGCGGACGTCCGAGCCCAGTCCGGCGCGGATCGGCAGGAACGGCAGGCGCGCCGCAGCGGCCTCGAGGCCGCACTTGACCATGCCCTCGTCCATCTCGCGGACGTCGATCTCGCCGTTGGTACGCGCCTTCGCGAACCACGGATCGTAGAACGGGGCCGAGTCCAGGGACACGAAGCCGTAGTAGGCCTTCTTGACCTTGCCGGCCGAGCACAGCAGGCCCAGGTCCGGTCCGCCGTAGGTGACGACGGTCAGGTCCTTGATGTCCGAACGCAGGATCGCGCGCACGAAAGCCATCGGCTTGCGACGCGAACCCCAGCCACCCAGGCCGATGGTCATTCCACTGCGCAGTTCGCCGACGACCTCGTCGAGCGACATCCTCTTGTCACGCATTGTTGTTCACTCCCTACTTGTTCGCGCGCGGCTTGCCGGTGGCGACGAACTCGTCGCGGTGCTCGTCGGCGACGCCGGCGAGGTTCAGCTCGAACGTGAAGCCCTGCTCGATCCGGTAGCTGGTGTGCACGTCCTGCACGTCGATGCGGTTGATGGCTTCCTTGGCACGGCGGATGACCCGGGTGTCCTTGGCGGCGATCTCACCGGCGATCTTGCGGGCGCACTCGTCGAGCTCGGCGCGCGGGACCACGTCGTACACGGAACCGAAGTGCTTGAGCGTCTGGGCGTCGACGTTCTTGGCCGTGTAGTACAGCGTGCGCATCATGTGCTGCGGGACCAGGCGGGCCAGGTGCGTGGCCGCACCGAGCGCGCCGCGGTCGACCTCAGGGAGGCCGAAGACGGCGTCGTCGGACGCGACGATGACGTCCGCGTTGCCGACCAGGCCGATGCCGCCGCCGACGCAGAAGCCGTTGACGGCGACCACGACGGGAACCTCGCAGTCGTAGACGGCGGAGAACGCCGCCGCGCAGCCGCGGTTGGCGTCGATCAGGGCGCCGTGACCCTCGGTGGCCTGCATTTCCTTGATGTCCACGCCCGCGTTGAAGCCGCGGCCCTCGGCTCGCAGGATCACCACGTGGGTGTTGGGGTCCTTGCCCGCTTCGAGGATGGCGTCGGCCAACTCGAACCAGCCCTTGGAGGGGATGGCGTTCACGGGCGGGTAGTCGACGGTGACCGTGGTGATACCGGCACCGTCCGAGGTCGAGGTGATGCCCATGGCATGTTCCTTACGTCTATTGACCGAACCAAGCGATTGCTTGGTAAGTTATCACAGACGGGTGCGAATGGCCCGTGCCGCTTCAGGGAGGAACAAGGTGGATCTCGGTCTCGAAGGCAAGGTCGTACTGGTGACCGGCGGAGTGCGCGGAATCGGTGCCGGAATCAGCCGGTCGTTCCTGCGTGCGGGGGCGACGGTCGTGACGTGTGCGCGCCGTCCGGCGGACGAGCCGATCGAGGTCGACGGTCGTGGTGTCGACTTCATCGCGTGCGATGTCCGCGACGCCGAGCACGTGCAGTCGATGGTCGATCAGATCGTCGCGAAGTACGGCCGGCTCGACACGGTGGTCAACAACGCCGGCGGCGCCCCGTTCGCGATGGCGGCCGACGCCAGCCCCAAGTTCCACTCCAAGATCGTCGAGCTGAATCTGCTCGCGCCCCTGCTGATCTCGCAGATCGCCAACGCGGTCATGCAGAAGCAGGAGGACGGCGGATCGATCGTGATGATCTCCAGCGTCAGCGGCAGCCGACCGTCCCCGGGCACCGCGGCCTACGGTGCGGCGAAGGCCGGTATCGACTCCTTGTCGGCGAGCCTGTCCGTCGAGTGGGCGCCCAAGGTGCGCGTCAACTCGATCGTCGTCGGCCTGGTGCAGACCGAACTGAGCCATCTGCACTACGGCGACGACGCCGGCATCGAGGCGGTCGGTAGCACCGTCCCGCTGGGTCGGATGGCGCGTCCCGAGGACATCGGCAACTGTGCGACATTCCTGGCATCCCCGCTGGCGGCCTACGTCAGCGGTTCGACCCTTACCGTCCACGGCGGCGGCGAGCGCCCGGCCTTCCTGGCCGCGGCTACTACAGAGGAGAACAAGTGAGCGGTTTGCTTGACGGCCGAGTCGTCATCATCACCGGCGCCGGCCGTGGAATCGGTCGCGCCCACGCACTGGCCTTCGCGGCCGAGGGCGCCAAGGTCGTCGTCAACGACATCGGTGTCGGCGGCGACGGCTCCAACACCGGCGAGACCCCTGCCGAGCAGGTCGTCGCGGAGATCAAGGCCGCCGGCGGCGAGGCTGTCACCAACGGTGACGACGTCGCGTCGTGGGAGGGTGCCCAGAACCTGATCCAGACTGCGATCGACACGTTCGGTGGCCTGGACATCCTGGTCAACAACGCGGGCTTCCTGCGTGACCGCATGCTGGTCGGCATGAGCGAGGAAGAGTGGGACGCGGTCATCCGCGTGCACCTCAAGGGCCACTTCGCGCCGCTGCGGCACGCCGCCGCGTACTGGCGTGCCGAGTCCAAGGCCGGACGCCCGGTGGACGCCCGCATCATCAACACCAGCTCGGGCGCGGGCCTGCAGGGCTCCATCGGCCAGGGCAACTACGCCGCGGCCAAGGCCGGCATCGCCGAAATGACCATCCAGGCTGCCGCCGAGCTGAAGAACTACGGCGTCTCCGTCAACGCGATCGCCCCCGCGGCCCGCACCCGCATGACCGTCGGTGCCGGTGGCGCGATGGCCGAGGCGATGGCCGCTCCGGAGGAGGGCTTCGACGCGATGGCGCCGGAGAACATCTCCCCGCTCGTCGTGTGGCTGGGCTCCGCCGAGTCGAAGGACGTCACCGGACGCGTCTTCGAGGTCGAGGGCGGCAAGATCACGGTCGCCGAGGGCTGGCGCCACGGCCCGTCGCAGGACAAGGGTGACCGCTGGGATCCGAAGGAGCTCGGCCCGGTCGTCGCCGACCTGCTGGCGAAGGCCGAGACCCCCACCCCGGTCTACGGCGCGTAAGCCACGCCTACGAAGAACGCCCGTGCGCACGATGCGCACGGGCGTTCTTCGTGTTCGGCCTTCTATGCCGGCGTGCGGACGATCAGCGTCGTGCCGGGGAAGTAGGCGGCCAGCACGCTGCGGGCCTGCTTGAGCGCGGCCGTGCCGTACCCCTGCTTGCGGGAGTCGGGCGCCACCCAGATCGCCACGTCCACCTCGCTGCCGGTCAGCTCGCCGAACACCAGCCCGACGCTGCTCGGCTCGTCACCGGTGGTGCACTCGGCGACGAACCACGCCGCCGACTCGTCGTCGATGCGCTCGAGGCCACCTCGGCGCTCCTGCTCGACGCGTTCCGGGCTCCACGGGTTGCCGGAGTCGTCGAAGCGCTCGGCGGATCGCTCGCGGAACAGTTCGGTGTCGGCGTCCGAATCGGTGAACGGGCGCAAGCGAACTCCCACACCGGTGCTGTACGGGCGCTGCTCGGGCAGCCACTCGAGGGTTGCGTCGAGATCCTCGATTTCGGTGCGGATACGGTCGCGCTCCCTGACCGTGAGCCGGTCGAATCGCAGATTCAGCACCGCGTCGGCGCAGAACTCGGTGGTGTCGAGGAGTTCGCGCACGGCCGCGACGGCAGCCTCGCGGTCCTTGCTCTCGACGATGGCGTCCAGGACCTCGTGGCGACGGTCGAGCGCCTTCAGCAGGGCCGAAGCGATCTCGCGCCGGTCGATCACCTGGTCGTGGTTCTTCACTGTCATGTCGCGACATTCCTCCTAGCGAGGCGGTGTGCCCGGCGCGGGGATGCCGGGCGTCACCCACCATTATTCCCGCCGGGATCCCGAGCCGGGGAGTGCCGCGCGCTATTCGCAGATGACGACTGGGATCGTCCGGTCGGTCCAGGACTGGTAGTTGTCGAAGTCGGCGTAGAGGTCGACCAGGCGCGGCCACAGCTCGGCCCGCTCGTCGTCCGTCGCGACCCGCGCCCGCATCTTCCGGATGTGGGACTTGATCTGGACTGTCACGTCCGGGTTGGCGCGAATGTTCAGGTACCACATCGGATTCTTGGGCAGCCCGCCCTGCGAGGCGACCAGCACGACGCGGTCGCCGTCCTCGAGGAACAGCAGCGGGCTGATGCGGGGCTGCCCGCTCTTGCGGCCCGTGGTGGTGAGCAGGCAGACGGGGATTCCCCACGGGAAGGCGCTGCCCACGCGCCACGTGCCGCCGAGGCGCCCGCCGGTGGCCCGATACAGCTTCACGTTGATCCTCGACATCCACTTGATGATGTCGGCCGTGTACTTGGAATCGAGCCCCGACGGGCGCTGCGTGGTCATCTGCGGATCAGATCCGCTCGATGATGGTGCCGGTGGCGAGAGCGCCGCCCGCGCACATCGTGATCAGCGCGGTCGAGGCGTCGCGACGCTCGAGCTCGTGCAGCGCGGTCGTGATGAGGCGAGAACCGGTGCTGCCAACGGGATGTCCGAGCGCGAGAGCGCCGCCGTTGACGTTGACCTTGTCCATGTCGGGACCGTGGACCTGGGCCCACGACAGCGCGACGGCCGCGAAGGCCTCGTTGACCTCGAACAGGTCGAGGTCGCCGATCTTCATGCCGGCCTTCTCGAGCACGCGCGACGTCGCCTGCACCGGGCCGTCGAGGTGGTACTCGGGCTCGGCGCCGACGAGCGCCTGGCTGACGATGCGGGCACGCGGCTTCAGGCCGAGCGCGCGGGCGCGGTCCTCGTCCATGAGCATGACGGCGGCGGCGCCGTCCGAGATCTGCGACGACGTGCCGGCGGTGTGCATGCCGCCCTCGAGGACCGGCTTGAGCCTGGCGAGGGACTCGGCGGTGGTGTCGCGCAGGCCCTGGTCACGGCTGACGACGTTCATCTCCGACGTGGGCTGCTTGTCCTCGCCGATGACCGGCGCGGTGACCGGGACGATCTCACGGTCGAAGCGGCCCTCTGCCCACGCCTGCTTCGCGCGCGCCTGCGACTGCACGCCGAGCACCTCGAGATCCTCGCGAGTGAGCCCCCGGCGCTTGGCGATCCGCTCGGCGGCCTCGAACTGGTTGGGCAGGTCGATGTCCCACGATGCCGGACGGCGCGGCCCGGCCTCGGTGCCGACGTTGGCCCCGAGCGGGACCTGGCTCATGTCCTCGACACCGCACGCGATGCCGATGTCGATCGCGCCGGTCGCGATGAGTCCGGCGATGAGATGGTTCGCCTGCTGCGCGGATCCGCACTGGCAGTCGATGGTGGTGGCGCCGACCTGCCACGGCAGGCCGGCGGCGAGCCATGCGGTGCGGGTGACGTTGTTGGACTGCGCGCCCGCCTGCGTGACACATCCGCCGATGACCTGCTCGACGAGCGCCGGGTCGATACCCGCGCGGTCTACGATGCCCTTCTGTGCGGCACCGAGGATCTCGGTTGCGTGCAGGCCGGACAGCCAGCCACCGCGCTTTCCGATCGGGGTGCGAACTGCCTCGACGATTACTGGTGTGCCCACGGTGGGATCCTTTCACTCGCTTCTACGAAAAGTAGAACAGGTTCTCCCCATCAGGCAAGGACTGGGAGGGCGGATTTTTGCCTAGTCTTTCCCTGATCGACGCTCTGTGATTCAATGCATGTAGAACGTGTTCCACATCACTTCGCGCCTGGTCGCGAGGGCAGGAGACAGCAGTGGCACAGCCCAACATTCCCGCAGGGTTCGACTTTACGGACCCCGACATCTACGCGCACCGACTCCCGGTCGAGGAGCTTGCCGAGGTCCGCAAGACGCAACCGGTGTACTGGGTCGAGCAGCCCGACGGCGTCGGCGGGTTCAACGACGGTGGCTACTGGTTGGTCACCCGGCACGAGGACATCCGCGATGTCTCGATGCGCAGCGATGTGTTCTCCACCTGGGAGAACACCGCGATCCCGCGCTTCAACGACGACATGGAGCGCGCGCAGATCGAACTCCAGCGTTTCGTCCTCCTGAACAAGGACGCGCCGGAGCACACCAAGCTGCGCAAGCTCGTCGCCCGCGGTTTCACGCCCCGCGCCATCAACGGCCTCAAGGCCGAACTGAAGTCCCGTGCCGAGTCCATCGTCAAGGCCGCCGCTGCGGAGGGTAGCGGCGACTTCGTCACGCAGGTCGCGGCGGAACTGCCACTGCAGGCCATCGCCGAACTGATCGGTGTGCCGCAGGAGGATCGCGGCAAGGTCTTCGAGTGGTCCAACCAGATGACCTCGTACGACGATCCTGAGTTCGCCGACATCGATCCGGCGGCCGCGTCGATGGAGATCCTCGGCTACGCGTACCAGATGGCGGAGGCCCGCAAGGCGAACCCGGCCAACGACCTCGTCACCACGCTCATCGAGGCGGACGTCGACGGTGACGTGCTCAGCCCGGAGGAGTTCGGCTTCTTCGTGATCGTGCTCGCGGTGGCCGGCAACGAGACCACCCGCAACGCCACCACGCACGGCATGAAGGCCTTCATGGACAACCCCGAGCAGTGGGAGCTGTTCAAGAAGGAACGCCCGAAGACCATGGCCGACGAGGTCATCCGTTGGGCCACCCCGGTCGCGTCGTTCCAGCGCACTGCGCTGCAGGACACCGAGATCGGCGGCGTGCAGGTCAAGAAGGGCCAGCGCGTGGTGATGAGCTACGTCTCGGCGAACTTCGACGAGGACGTGTTCGAGAACCCGCACACGTTCGACATCACGCGTGACCCCAACCCGCATCTGTCGTTCGGCGGTACCGGCGCTCACTACTGCCTGGGTGCCAACCTCGCTCGCATGGAAATCGAGCTGATCTTCAACGCGATCGCCGACTTCCTCCCGGACATCACCGAGGCCGGCGACACCCGCCGCCTGCGGTCCGGCTGGCTCAACGGCATCAAGGAGTACCAGGTCGACTACAAGACCTCGGGCTGCCCGGTCAAGCACTAGGCTCGAATCGCACACACAGACGCGGTAGCGTCAGCGAGATCCCTCATCCCTCGCTGGCGCTATCGCTTTGTCCGGGATCTTCAGACTCAGACCAGAGATGCACGGACACAACGAAAGTGGGGCGGTCACCGGATTCCGGTGACCGCCCCACTTTCGTGCTTCAGACTCAGATCTTCTTCAGCGTCTTCATCGCACGCTCGACCTCCCAGAAGGCGCGCAGCGACTGCAGCTTGCCCTCGGCGTTGACGCGGTAGATGAACACGCCCTCGGCATCGACCTGATTGCCGGCAATGACCGTTCGGATCGAGCCGATGTTGACGTTCTCGTCGCCGCACACCAGCGAGTCGTTCACGATGAACTCGAGCGAGTCGGTGTTGGCGATCGTCACGTCGTAGAACTTCGAGATCGCCTCGCGACCGTGGTGACCCTTGCCCTCGGGATCGAAGCCCGACGGGCCGACCGGGTCCTCGACCCAGCCGTCCTCCGCGAACAGATCGAGCCACTCCTCCTTGCGCTTGCCGCTCGCGGCAGACTGCGAGGCCTTCGCGGCGATACGCGCGGGGTGCTCGGTACCGGTTGTCGTCATGCGTTGCTCCCTAGCGGATGTACTGATCGGCGAACTTGCGCAGCGAGTCCTGCTTGGCCTCGAGCGGGGCGTCGAACCCGAGTCCGTCGAAGATCCACGGGACGACGATGTTGTCGGTGATGCCGGCCTCGGCCATCTGGGCGTACCCGTCCTTGCCGAACCGGTCGATGCACACCGCCTGGATCTCGAAAGGCTGGTCGGCTCGGCCGTATTCGGTGCGGAGTTCCTTCAGACGGGCCATCGTGGTGACCAGGTCGTCGAACTTCATCATCGCCGACGTCCAGCCGTCGCCAACCCGGGCCGCGCGCTTGAGCGCGACTTCGGTGTGCCCGCCGACGTAGAACGGAACCGGCTTGCTGGGCGCCGGGCTCATCTGCAGTCGGTCGAAGTCGAAGAACTCGCCGTGGTAGTCGACCATCCCGCCGGCCAGGACCAGCTTGATGATCTCGATCATCTCGTCGACGCGGGCGCCTCGCTTCTTGTACGGCGCCCCGCACCACTCGAACTCTTCGGGCGCCCAGCCGATTCCGACGCCGAACCCGAATCGGTTGCCGGTCATGTTGGCAACCGAACCCACCTGCCTCGCGAGCAGCAGGGGGTTGCGGGAACCGAGCTTGAGGACGTTCGTGTAGAAGCCGATGGTGCTCGTGACGGCGCCCATCGCGGCCGCCGCGATCAACGGGTCCACCCACGGCGTCTCGGCATTCCACATGCGCGAGCCGTCGGGGGTGTACGGGTAGTCCGCGGCGGCCGTCTCCATGAAGAACAGGGAGTCGGGCAGCGCGATGTTCGCGAAACCACACTCCTCCGCGGTCTGTGCCAGGGCGGTCAGTTGGTCGAGCGGGCTCATCGCGATGCCGACTGTGAACTTCATGGCTGAATTCCTCCTAGTTGGTCGGACGGTCGGAGCCGACCACCCACATCGCGAAGTACTGCGATCCGCCACCGTACGCGTGGCCGAAGGCCTTACGGGCGCCGTCGACCTGGTGGTCGCCCGCCCGCTCCATCACCTGCATCGCCGACTCCGCGTAGCGGATCATGCCGGACGCGCCGATCGGATTCGACGAGAGCACGCCGCCGGACGCGTTGACCGGCAACTGCCCGCCGATCGCGGTCTCGCCGGCCTCGGTGAACTTCCAGCCCTGGCCCTCGGGCACGAAGCCGAGGTTCTCGAGCCACATCGGCTCGAACCACGAGAACGGCACGTAGATCTCGGCCTCGTCGATCTCGTTCAGCGGATCGGTGATGCCCGCGGCCTTCCACAGCGCGGCGGAGGCGTCGCGGCCGGCCTGCGGGTTTGCGACGTTGCGGCCGGCGTACGACAGCGGTTCGGTGCGCATTGCGGTCGCGTGGATCCACGCCACCTTGCGGCCCTCGGACAGGATCTCCTTCGCGGCGTCCTCGTTGCCGATGACGATCGCGCAGGCGCCGTCCGACGACGGGCACGTCTCGTCGTAACGGATTGGATCCCACAGCATCTGGGAGGCCTGCACCGACTCGACGGTGATGTCGGGCTGCTTGAGGTGCGCGTACGGGTTCATGGCGCCATTGCGACGGTCCTTGACGGCGACCATCGCGCCGATGTGGTCGGGGGCGCCCGAGCGACGGATGTACGAGCGCACGTGCGGTGCGAAGAAGCCACCCGCGCCCGCGCCGACCGGCATCGTGAACGGCACCGGGGTGGACAGCGCCCACATCGCGTTGGACTCGGACTGCTTCTCCCACGACACCGCGAGCACCCGCTTGTGCACGCCGGCCTGCACCAGGCTGGCCGCGACGTTGCCCGTCGAGGCGCCCACAGATCCGGCGGTGTGCACGCGCAGCAGCGGCTTGCCGTGGGCGCCCAGCGCATCCGACATCGCGAGCTCCGGCATCATCGACCCCTCGAACAGGTCGGGGGCCTTGCCGATGACGATGGCGTCGATGTCGTCCCAGCCGACGTGGGCGTCGGCCATCGCGCGGTCGATCGCCTCGCGGACCATGCCGGCCATCGTGACGTCGTGACGCTTGGCGACGTAGTAGGTCTGGCCGGTGCCGAGGACGGCGGCGAGTTGCTTGGCCATATCAGTTACGTCCTTCCATGACGGCGACCAGGTTCTGCTGCAGCACAGGGCCACTGGTGGCGTGGGCGAGGACGCGCTGCGCGTCACCGCTGAAGATCTGTCGGGCCGCGTGGCCGATGCGCTCGAGCCCGCCGGAGAACATCGGGTTGCCGGTGAGGGGGCCACCCGACGGGTTGATCGTGGTGGCGTCGGTCAGGCCGATGGCCTCGCGCAGGATGATCTCCTGGTGCGTGAACGGCGCGTGGAGTTCGGCAACATCGATGTTCGACACGTCGCCACCCGTTGCGGCGCGCGCGGCCGACGCCGTCGACGGCGACGTCGTCAGGTCCCGCGAACCGATGTTGGGGGAGTCGATCCGGTGTTCGATGCCGGTGATCCACGCCGGACGCTCGCACAGCTCACGGGCACGATCGCCGCGCGCCAGGATGATCGCGGCGGCACCGTCGGTGATCGGCGCGCAGTCGTGGGCCCGCAGCGGGTCCGCGACGTACTCGGACGCCAGCAGCGCCTCGATGTCGACGTCACCGGAGATCTGGGCGTCGGGGTTGCTCTTCGCTGCGGCGCGGCTGCGCTGAGCGATCGCCGCCATCTCTTCTGCCGTCCACTTGCCGGCGTCCAGGCCGAGACGGGCCTGCAGGCCCGCGACCGACACCGAATCCGGCCACAAAGGGGACACCAGGTACGGATCCATCTGCATCGCGAGGATCTGACGGAGGTTGCCCGCGGACGACTTGCCGAAGCCGTACACGAGGGCGGTGTCGACCTCACCGGTCATGAGCTTGACCCATGCCTCGTACAGCGCCCAGGCGGCATCCATCTCGACGTGCGACTCGTTGATCGGCGGCACGGCACCGATCGAGTCGATCGCGGAGATGAACGAGAACGAACGTCCGGCCAGGTAGTCGGAGGATCCGGAGCACCAGAATCCGATGTCGGACTTGGTGATTCCGAGGTCGGAGTACAACTCCTGGAAACAGGGGACCAGCATCTCGACACCGTTGGTGGTGCCGGTGGTCTCACGCACATGAGGGGCCTGTGCGAAGCCGACGACTGCAATGTCTGTCATGTTCTCGAGGCTCCTAGAGGTGGTGCTTGTAGCTGTCGTAGTCCGCGTCGGGCTCACCGCTCGGGCGGAAATGGGAGACGTTGCGGAGCGAGTACTCCCACTCCTCCTTCGGCCGCCACACGGCCTCCACGCGCATGCCCATCCGGACCTCGGATGCGTCGACGTCGAGGATCAGGTGCAGGAACGGGATGTCGGCGCCGTCGAGCAGCACGTAGGCCGCGACGTACGGCGGCTTGATCTGCTGGCCCATGAACGGCACGTTGACGATGCAGAAGGTCGTGATGGTGCCCTTGTCGGACACCTCGACCTGCTCCTTGGTGGGCCTGCCGTCGGTGGGGTTGGCGCCGCGCGGCGGCACGTAGACCTTGCCGTTCGCGTCGGTGCGGCCGCCGATGATCTTGCCCTCCATGAGGCCGCGCAGGTAGTATGTCTCCTCCAACGACGCGGTGTGGGTGTAGTGCAGGTCGATCGGAGTGACGATGTCGGTGACCGGATCGCCGGCGGAAACGGTTGCGGTGGAGTCGGAATCGCTCTCACCGGGCTCGAAGCACGCGATGTCCTGGATGCGCCCGGTGCGCTCGTCGGCCCAGCGGACCCGCACCCGCATCCCGGTGCTCATCGCGTCCGGGGAGCCGGCGTCGACGGCGTGCAGGATCGAGGTGTCGGCGCCGTCGAGCTTGACCAGTGCCCACGCGAAGGGATGCGTCAGCGGCTGGCCCTCGATGGGCTCGGACATCCACGACCAGCTGACGACCTTGCCGGTGTCGGAGACATCGACGAAGTCGGTCATCGGCTCGTGGGTCGCCGGATCGAATTCCGGTGGGGGAACGTGGACTCGACCGTCGGATCCGCGGGCGCCGATGACCTTTCGGTCACGCAGGCCGGTCACGAATGCGCCGATGGTCGGTCCCAGCGATCGGGTGTAGTTGAATTTCAGATTAAGTGGTGCTCTCAGTGGCTGCTCGGCCACTCCGCTCTTTCCAGGGGTCACAGATTCGAGTAGAACAGGTTCTTATTACTGTGGCAAGCGTCACTGCCGATATGGGAAAACACGGAGGCACGCAATGAAGCTGGGGTTACAACTCGGGTACTGGGGTGCGCAGCCTCCGTTCAATGCGCAGGAGTTGGTGAACGAGGCCGATGCCTCCGGATTCGACGCCGTCTTCTCCGCTGAGTCGTGGGGCAACGACGCGTTCACTCCGCTCGCGTGGTGGGGTTCGAGCACCGAGCGCATCAGGCTGGGCACATCGGTGGCGCAGATGTCCGCGCGGACGCCGACGAACTGCGCGATGCACGCGCTGACGCTCGATCACCTCTCCGGTGGGCGCGCGATCCTGGGGCTGGGTGTGTCGGGACCTCAGGTCGTCGAGGGCTGGTACGGGCAGCCGTTCCAGAAGCCGTTGGCCCGCACGCGCGAATACGTCTCGATCGTGCGTCAGGTTCTCGCCCGCGAGGGTGCAGTCCGCAACGACGGACCGCACTACCCGCTGCCGTACAGCGGGCCGGGTTCTATGGGGCTCGGGAAGCCTCTCAAGCCGATCACGCATCCACTGCGCGCGGATCTGCCGATCTGGCTCGGCGCCGAGGGGCCCAAGAACGTTGCGCTGACGGCAGAGATCGCGGACGGTTGGCTTGCGATCTACTACACCCCGCGCCTGGCGCCGATGTACAACGAGTGGCTCGACGAGGGCTTCGCCCGCCCGGGTGCGCGCCGCAGCCGTGAGGACTTCGAGATCGCTGCGACGTGCCAGGTGGTCGTCACCGACGATCGCCAGGCCGAGATCGACAAGCTTCGTCCGATCACCGCGCTGTACGTCGGCGGCATGGGCGCGGCGGAGATGAACTTCCACGCCCAGGTGTACACCCGGATGGGATACGGCGAGGAGGTCAAGGAGATCCAGAACCTGTTCCTCTCCGGTCGTAAGGAGGAGGCCGCCGCGATCGTGCCGGACCAGATGGTCACGGACACAATGATCATCGGCAACGTCAACGAGGTCCGCACCCAGGTCAAGGAGTGGGAGGACGCCGGCGTCACGATGCTGCTTGTGACGTGCCGCAGCGTCGAGCACATGCGCCAGCTCGCGGCCGCGGTCGGCACCGCCTGATCCCTCCCGATACGCGAACGGCGCGGGCCGTGGTGGACTCGCCACCACGGCCCGCGCCGCTTTCGTGCGTCTCCCGAGACGCGCGCAGTCTGCTACTTGCCGGTGAACTTGGGGGAGCGCTTCTCGGCGAACGAGCGCGGGCCCTCCTTGGCGTCGTCGCTCTTGAAGACGGCCATGCCGATCTGGGCCTCGAGCGCGAACGCCTCCTCCTCGTGCATGCCCTCGGTCACGCGGATGGTCTTCAGGATCGCCTGTACCGCGATGGGGCCGTTGGCGGCGATCTGCTCGGCGATTTCGAGCGCCTTGTCGAGCGCCTGGCCGTCGGGGACGACGTGGCCGATGAGGCCGATCTCCTTGGCCTCGGGCGCGGGCACCGTCCGGCCGGTGAGCAGGATCTCGGCGGCGAGGGTGTAGGGGAGCTGACGGACCAGTCGGACCGCGGAGCCGCCGAGCGGGAACAGCCCGAGGCGGGCCTCGGAGACGCCGAAGCGGGCGCTCTCGCCGGCGACGCGGATGTCGGTGCCCTGCAGGATCTCGGTGCCGCCGGCGATGGCTGGGCCCTCGACCGCGGCGATGAGCGGCTTGGTGAGGCGACGGCCCTTGAGCAGTGCGGGCAGTCGGGTCACGTCCATTCCGCCCGAGAACTTGTCGCCGGGGGCGTTGCGGTTCATCTCCTTGAGGTCCATGCCGGCGCAGAACGTGCCACCCGCGCCGGTGAGGATCGCGACCCGGATGTCGGGATCGGAGTCGATCCGGTCCCAGGCCTCGACCATGATCTCCATCATCTCGCCCGACAGCGCGTTGCGGGCCTCGGGACGGTTCATCGTCACGATCAGGACGTGGCCGCGCTTCTCGACCAAGCAGTGGGGCGTTTTCGCCGAAACGTCTGTATTTTCCGCGGTTCCGGTAGACACTGGTGACTCCTGATATGTGTGTGAGCTGAGTCTCTAACTGGGTCTTGTCAGCGACAGTAACACGTTCTACTTTGTTGACGTGGCCATTAATATCGCAGACCTTGTAGAGCACTCGATCGACCTCAACCCGGACCGTCTCGCCCTGGTGGACGCCGACCGCGAACTGACGTTCGCGCAACTGGAGGAGAAGGCCAACCGTCTGGCCAACTACCTGCGGGATCAGGGCGTCGAGCCCGGCGACAAGGTCGGCATCTACAGTCGCAATACGATCGAGGCGATCGTGACGATGGTCGCGGTGTTCAAGGCCCGCGCCATCATGGTCAACGTCAACTACCGCTATGTCGAGAACGAGTTGCAGTACATCTTCGAAAACTCGGACATGGTTGCGCTCATCCACGAGCGCCGCTACAGCGACAAGGTCGCGGGCGTCCTGCCGAACACCCCGCTCGTCAAGACGGCGATCGTCGTCGAGGACGGAACCGATCTCGACTACTCGTCGTACGGCGGTGTCGAGTTCGAGCAGGCGCTGTCCCAGGGCTCGCCCGAGCGCAATTTCGGCGAGCGCAGCCCCGACGACATCTTCATCCTCTACACGGGTGGCACGACCGGCATGCCGAAGGGCGTCATGTGGCGGCACGAGGACTGGTGGCGCGTGCTGGGCGGCGGCGTCAACTTCGTCACCGGCGAGTACCTCGAGGACGAGTGGGAGATGGCGAAGCTGGGTGCCGCCAACCCTGCGATGGTCCGCTTCCCGATTCCTCCGATGATCCACGGTGGGTCCCAGTCGGCCGTGTTCCACAGCCTCTTCGGTGGCGGCACGCTCGTGATGCACCCCGAGTTCGACGGACACGAGGTGTGGCAGGTCATCGACCGGCACAAGGTCAACCTCATCTTCATCACCGGCGACGCGATGGCGCGCCCGATGATCGACGCACTCATCGCCGGCAACCCGGAGACCGGTGAGCCGTACGACCTTTCGTCGCTGTACGTGATCGCCAGCAGCGCGGCGCTGTTCTCTCCGGCGCTCAAGGAGCAGTTCCTCGACCTGCTGCCGAACCGTCTGCTCACCGACTCGATCGGCTCCTCCGAGACCGGCTTCGGTGGATTGGCCACCATCACCAAGGGCTTCGAGCACACCGGCGGTCCGCGCGTGAAGATCGACGCCGCCACCGTCGTCATCGACGACGAGGGCGTCCCCGTGGTGCCCGGTTCCGGACAGGTCGGCATGCTCGCCCGCAGCGGCCACATCCCCCTCGGCTACTACAAGGACGAGGAGAAGACCAAGGCGACGTTCAAGGTCCTGAACGGAGTTCGCTACTCGATCCCGGGCGACTACGCCACGGTCGAGGAGGACGGCACCGTCATCATGCTCGGACGCGGATCGGTCTCGATCAACAGCGGCGGCGAGAAGATCTACCCTGAGGAGGTCGAGGGCGCCGTCAAGACGCATCCCGACGTGTTCGACGTCCTCGTCGTCGGCGTGCCCGACGAGCGCTGGGGCAACCGCGTCGCGGCCGTCGTCGCGCCGCGTCCCGGCACGCGTCCGAGTCTGGCCGACATCGTCGACGCGGCCCGCAAGGAGATCGCCGGCTACAAGGTGCCGCGCAGCCTGTGGCTGGTCGACGAGATCAAGCGTTCGCCGGCCGGTAAGCCCGACTACAAGTGGGCCACCGCGCAGACCCAGTCCCGCGACGCCGACGACCATCTCACCAACGGCAAGGACTCGTGATGCGCACCGATCTCGCCGAGAAGTTCGGTATCCAGTACCCGATCTTCGGGTTCACTCCGTCCGAGCATGTGGCCGCGGCGATCTCGCGCGCGGGCGGACTCGGCGTCCTCGGGTGCGTCCGGTTCAACGACCCGGACGAGCTCGAGGCCACCCTCACCTGGATGGACGAGAACACCGACGGCAAGCCGTACGGCGTCGACATCGTGATGCCGGCCAAGGTGCCCACCGAGGGGGCCGCGGTCGATCTCGACAAGCTCATCCCGGCCGAGCACCGCGCATTCGTGAACCGCACGCTCGACGAGCTCGGTGTCGCACCGCTGTCCGACGACGTCGAGCACGCGACCGGCGTCCTGGGTTGGCTCCACTCGGTGGCGCGCTCGCACGTGGATGTCGCGCTGAATCATCGGATCGCGTTGATCGCCAACGCCCTCGGCTCGCCGCCGAAGGACGTCATCGACCTGGCGCACGAGAAGGGCGTTCCGGTCGCGGCCCTCGCGGGTGCGGTCGAGCACGCCCGCAGCCACGTCGAGAACGGCGTCGACATCGTCATCGCGCAGGGCTACGAGGCCGGTGGGCACACCGGTGAGATCGCCTCGATGGTGCTCGTGCCCGAGATCGTCGACGCGATCGGTGACACCGCCGGTGTCCTCGCCGCCGGCGGCATCGGCAGCGGCCGTCAGATCGCCGCGGCCCTCGCACTCGGTGCGTCCGGTGTGTGGATGGGCTCGTACTGGCTCACCACCAGCGAGTACAAGCTCGGCAGCGCCGCCGACGGCCCGTCCTCGATCCAGCGTGCGCTGCTGCACGCGTCGTCGGCCGACACGGTCCGCTCGCGGATCTACTCCGGCAAGCCGGCCCGACTGCTCAAGACCAAGTGGACCGACGCCTGGGCCAAGCCCGGCGCGCCCGAGCCGCTCCCGATGCCGCTGCAGAACATCCTCGTCAGCGAGGCACACCAGCGCATCTCGGCGGGCAACGACCCCGAGGTCGTCGCCATGCCGGTCGGTCAGATCGTCGGCCGGATGAACGAGATCCGCCCGGTCGCCGAGATCATGGCGGAGTTGGTGGGGGAGTTCGAGTCGACGGTCTCGCGCCTCGACGGACTGAAGTAGACCGTCCTGCACTAGAGCTCGCGCCCGGAACGGATAGTTCCGGGCGCGAGCTCTTTGTGTGTGATCAGGCGTTCGCCGTCGTCCGCTCCAGCGTGAGCGCGAGTTCCGGTGTGAGGAGCCGGAACTCGTCCTGGCCGCGGTCGCGCACCCAGACCGGGTCGGCGCAGTGCCAGCGTTCGGCGCTCAGGGTGCGGGTGACCACCTTGAACGTCGCGGTCCGCGGGAACTCGCTGCACACGCGCACCAGCGTCGGCTGCTGCTTCGGGCCGAGATCCGGCTGCTCGTCCAGGAAGCGCGCGAACGCAACCGGATCGAAGTCGGTGGCGTCGCCGGCGGGAATCACGGCGGCCATCACCCGGTCGCCGACCTCACGGTCCGGCACGCCGTACACCGACACCTGGGCGAACCCGGGGTAGCGGATCACGATGCGCTCGATGGGGGCGGCGCCGAGGTTCTCGCCGTCGACCCGCAACCACCCGGAGCTGCGCCCCGCGAAGTACACGAACCCGTCGGCGTCCCGGTACGCCTGGTCGCCGCTCCAGTACATGCCGTCCCGCAGACGCTCGGCGTCGGCAGCAGGATTCTTGTAGTAGCCGGCGAACGCCCCGGCGCCCGCCACGTTGACCATCTCGCCGGTCGCCTCCTCGGCATTGACCAGACGCCCGTGTGCATCGAACTCGGCCGGGGGACAGACGGTTCCGGTGTCGGGATTGCGGATCTCGATGTTCGCCGGCAGGAGGCCCAGGGCGCCGGCCGGGGCGTCGGGGTGCGCCGAGATGGACACACCGCCCTCGGTGGACCCGAAGCCGTCGACCACCCGCGTACCGAAGCGGCGGGCGAACTCCCGGACCACCGGCGCGGAACCCTCGTTGCCGTACATGATCTTCAGGGTGTTCTCGGAGTCGTCGGGGAGCTCCGGGGTGGCCAGGATGAACGACAGCGGCTTGCCGACGTAGTTCGCGTACGTGACGCCGTAGCGGCGCACGTCGGGCAGGAATCCCGAGGCGGAGAACTTGCGCCGGAACGCAATCCCGCTGCGGCCGTGCAGTGCAACGGCCCACGCAGCCATCATCGCGTTGGAGTGGAACATCGGCATCGACATGTACACGACGTCGTCGGGCGTGAGGCCGAACCGGTCGGCGAGCATGACGCCCGGGTCGGCGATCTTGCCGTGGGTGCAGCGCACGGCCTTCGGGTCGCCGCTGGTGCCGGAGGTGAAGATCAGCATCAGGAGGTCGTCGGGCTGCGCCGCGGCCGGAACAGCCGGGCTGCCGGTGAACGGCGCGAGCGCCTCGTCCCACTCCGGCGAGTCGACGTTGACCAGCCGGACGCCGTCGAGGTCCAGCCCGTCCAGCAGATGGGCCTGGCTGTTCTCGGTGAAGACGATCTGGCAGTCGGAAAGGTCGATGTCGCGGGCGAGCGCCTCGCCGCGGCGGGTGGTGTTCAGGCCGGCGACGACGGCGCCGGAGAACGCGGCTGCGCCGACGAGCGACGAGAACTCCGGAATGTTGTCCATCAGGACGCCGAAGTGTCGTGGACGCTCCGGATCGAGCAGCGTATTCAAAAGTGCCGCACGGTCGTACATTCCGTGGACGTGATCCGTCCACGGAATGTACGCATCCTCGAAGCGGATTCCGTGCGTGTCGACGTCGCGTAGCTGTTCGAGCAGGTCGGCGACGGTGGGAGTCACTGTCATGCCCCCATCATGACGGGTGTGACGCCCGTCATGCTTCCTCATTTCACTGTATGGGACTGCTTGTGTCCGAGTCTCTTACGCGGGAGTCGCGGCCAGTTCGGCGCCGAGACGGCGGAGCTGATCGGTCGCGGACCCCAGCAGGAACTCCTGGCGCTTCGCGGCGAGGAAGTACCGGTGCACGGGGTGGTCCTCGTCGAGTCCGACGCCGCCGTGGACGTGCACGACGGTGTGCGCGACCCGGTGGCCGGCATCCGCCGCCCAGAACTTGGCGGTCTCGATCTCGCCCTCGATCGGCAGACCCTCGGCCAGGCGGAAAGCGGCCTGCCACAGCGTCAGTCGAACGCCCTTGACGTCGATGTAGCCGTCCGCGAGACGCTGCGCCACGGCCTGGAAGCTGCCGATGGGCCGGTCGAACTGGACCCGCTCGCGGGCGTACTCGGCGGTCATCTTCAGCGCCTGGTCGAGAACGCCGAACTGGAAGGCGCTCGAGCCGACGGCGCCGCGGTCGAGGATCCAGTCGACGATCTCCGCACCGCGCTCGGCGGAACCGAGCACGCGGTCGGCGCCGACGCGGACGTCGGTGAGCTCGACGATGCCGGTGCATCCGAAGTCCGTCGTCTGCTGGCGGGTCACCGCGACACCGGCGTCGCCGGCCTCGACCAGGAACACCGCGGTGCCGTTGTCGGTGGCGGCCGGGACGAGGAACAGGTCCGCGACCGGGGCGCCGTCGACGACGATCTTGGTGCCGCGCAGCGTCCACCCGTCCGACGTGCGCTCGGCGCGGGTGATCGGCGCCGCGGGATTGTCGTTGAGCTCCTCGGCGAGTGCGACAGCGAGAATCTTCGAACCGGCGCCCGCCTGGGCCGCCCAATCCGAACGCTGTGCGTCCGAACCGAACTCAGCGATCGCGCCGGCTGCCATGACGATCGACGTCAGGTACGGCACGGGGGCGACGCCGCGGCCCAGCTCGATCAGGATGCTGGCCTGCTCGAGGATGCCGAAGCCGTCACCTCCGACGGACTCGGGCAGCGCGGCGCTGAGCACTCCGGACGTTGCCAGGGCGTCCCAGAGCTTGCGATCGAAGCGGTCCTCGGCGGAGTCGAGTTCGCGCAGACGCTCGTTGGTGACGATGTCGGAGACGATGCCGTTGGTGAGGCCGGCCAGATCGTTCTGGGCCTCGGTGAGGGTGAAGTCCATGTTGGTCGTCCTTCCTTATCGCTTCGATGCCGGCTGGCCGAGGGCGGTCATCGCGATGATGTCGCGCTGGACCTCGTTGGTGCCACCACCGAACGTGAGGATCAGTGCCGAGCGGTGCATCCGCTCGAGTCGTCCGCGGAGCAGGACGCCGGCCGAGTTCTGGCGGATCGTGGCCGACGGGCCCAGGATCTCCATGAGCAGGCGGTACGCCTCGGTCGCGAACTCGGTGCCGAAGACCTTGTTCGCGGACGCGGCCTCGGGGCCCGGCGCGTGGTCCTCGGCCGATGCGATCTCCCAGTTCATCAGCTTGAGGTACTCGGTCTTGGCGTGCACCCGGGCGAGGTTGATCTGCACCCACTCCTGGTCGATCACCCGGCGGCCGTCGGCCAGCTTGGTGTTCTGTGCCCACTCACGGACTTCCTGGAGCGCCGTCATGATCGGGCCGGCCGACGTGAGCGCGACGCGCTCGTGGTTCAGCTGGTTCGTCACGAGTCGCCATCCGCCGTTCTCCTCGCCGACGAGGGAGCTCTGCGGAACACGGACGTCCTGGTAGTAGGTGGCGCTGGTGTCGGGGCCGGCCATCGTGTGGACCGGGGTGTACGAGAAGCCCTCCGCCGTGGTCGGCACGATGAGCATGCTGATGCCGCGGTGCTTCTTGGCGTTCGGATCGGTGCGGCACGCCAGCCACACGTAGTCGGCGTACTGGATGAGGCTCGTCCACATCTTCTGGCCGTTGATGACGTAGTCGTCGCCGTCCTTGACCGCGGACGTGCGCAGCGACGCCAGATCGGTGCCGGCTCCGGGCTCGGAGTAGCCGATCGAGAAGTGCAGCTCACCGGCCGAGATCTTCGGCAGGAAGAACGCCTTCTGCTCGGGGGTGCCGAAGTGCATGATCGTCGGCGCGACCGAGTTGATGGTCAGGAAGGGGACCGGAGCGCCCGCAATCGCGGCCTCGTCGGTGAAGATGAGCTGCTCCATCGGGGACCGCTCCTGGCCGCCGTACTGCTTGGGCCAGCCCAGCGTCAGCCAGCCGTCCTTGCCCATCTCCTGGACGACCTCGCGGTAGACGTTTCCCTCGCCGTACTCGCCGGTCGTCGCCGCCAACGCTTCGCGACGGTCCGGGGTCATCAATTTCGCAAAGTAGCTTCGCAATTCCTCGCGCAGCTGCTGCTGCTGCGGGGTGTAGGTGATATCCACGTTGGTTCTCCGTTCCAGAGCTATCGTCGGCGCTGCTTCGTCCGATGAGTTCCCGGTGTCTGGAATGATCGCGAGCACGGCTGATCTGGTTCGAGGCTGTGACAGCGGCCGTTCCGTCACCGGTGCCGATCGTGCGGTCGGCGCGTCGAGGATGGTTGTCCGAATCATTGCACAGCAGTGAAACGGGTTCTAGTCTTATGGCGGAAAGTCGTTGCACCACAGCCCGGTGCACCGTGCTTCCGTCGAGTCTTTCGAGCGAATGCGAAGTGAGGAGTTGTCATGGAGGTCAGGGTCGACAGGGACCGCTGCGAAGCGAACGGCGTCTGCGTCGGAATCGCGCCCGACATCTTCGATCTGGACGACGACGAGCAGCTGATCATCTCGGCGCCCGTTCCGCCGGCCGACCGGGAAGCGGATGTTCGTTCGGCTATTGCGCAGTGCCCGCGCGCGGCTCTCACCGAGCACTAGCGGCACCCTTGCGGCCAATGTAGAACACGTTCTACATTGGCCGCGTCGCCGACAGTCGCGGCGATGAGGCACCGATCGGCACGAGGCCGGTCGACGTCACGGGTTACGGGAGTGTGCGTTCATGAGTGCAGACAGCAGCCGCGAGGTCAGCTTGGAGGGCAAGGTCGCGATCGTGACCGGGTCGGGATCCGGTCTCGGCCGGGCCGAGGCGATCGGCCTCGCGCAGTCGGGAGCTGCCGTGGTCGTCAACGACCTCGCGGTGAACGAGGCGGTCGAGTCGACGCTCGACGAGATCCGCACGCTCGGGGGCAAGGTCGAGTTCGTCGGCGGTGACGTCGGAGAGCGGTCCACGGCGGACGCGCTCATGGCGGCGGCGCAGGGACTGGGTGGCGTCGACATCGTCGTCAACAATGCAGGCATCGTCCGCGACCGCATGCTGTTCAGCATGTCGGACGAGGACTGGGACCTCGTCCTCAAGGTCCACCTGCGCGGTCACTTCCTTCTCTCCCGCAATGCCGCGACGTTCTGGCGCGACAAGTCCAAGGCGGACGGCGCCCCGGTCTACGGGCGCCTCATCAACACGTCGTCCGAGGCGGGTCTGCTCGGTCCGGCCGGGCAGCCGAACTACGGCGCCGCGAAGGCCGGCATCACGGCCCTGACCCTGTCGGCGGCGCGTGGCCTCTCGCGCTACGGCGTGCGAGCCAACGCGATCTGCCCGCGGGCCCGGACCTCGATGACGGAATCCGTGTTCGGCGACGCCCCGGCGGGCGAGGTCGATCCGCTGTCGCCGGAGCACGTCGCGGCGCTGGTGTCGTACCTGGCGTCGCCGGCCGCGGACAACGTCAACGGACAGGTCTTCGTCGTCTACGGCCCGATGGTCGCGCTGATGGCGGCTCCGGTCGTCGAGCAGCGCTTCGACGCGTCCGCGGCGCAGTGGACGCCGTCCGCGCTCGCCGACGAGATGGGCGCCTACTTCGGCGATCGTGACCCCGAGCGCATGTTCTCGGCGTCGGAGGCCCTCAAGAGCCTCGGCTGACTGCCGGCGTCTCGACGCCTGCTCACGATCGGATGGATCCCGCAATCTTCCTGTGTAACGGGAGATTGCGGGATTCTCGATACATCCAGGACGAAACCCGACGATGATGGGGCGAACGTGCTACGGCTCGCGCGCGCCGTCGGTGTTGCGGCCGGGGGGTCGGGCACCCGTCGCCTTTCGCTGTACTGGTGTCTAGAACACGTTCCAATTATTTGGCCGCGGGCGCGGCGTGTGGCGTGGCGTTCGGGGTGGGGCTCAGGCTGTCGATCACGCGCCCGTGTGGATGTCGGGCGGGATCACGTGCGTACTTCGGTCTTCTTGTTCGGGAGCGGTCGACTTCCACGCTGGAGTGATTGAAAGCGCAGTTCAATCAGGGTTTATGGTTCTTCGGCCCTTCGTTGCCCGGTGGTTCGATCGGGCGCGCGAATCGGTCGGCTCGATGTGTGTCGATGCGAGCTGCAGCGGGCGCATGCAAGGCCTCGGTGACCGTCCTGCGTGGTCGTCGAGCGGAAGTCTTTGACAGGTGAACACGTTCTAGTTAATATGACCTGGGTCACAGGGCATTTGTGCTGTTCGGACGCCCTGGGGGACGCGTTGCGTCGCGAAAGCGGTGCGCGCACGGTGATTAACCATGACGAGTTTGGTGAGGAGGAAACGTGGTCGACCTCCTCGAGGTCCCGTTGCGGGCCGCCGGCGGCTTCTTCGCGATGTCGGTAGACACCCTCAAGGCTGTCTTCTCGCGCCCGTTCCAGCGGCGTGAATTCATCGATCAGGCGTGGTTCGTCGCTCGGGTCTCGATGGTCCCGACCGTGCTTGTCGCCATCCCGTTCACCGTGCTGGTGAGTTTCACGATCAACATTCTGCTTCGCGAGATCGGTGCCGCCGACCTCAGCGGTGCGGGTGCTGCCCTGGGCGCGGTGACGCAGGTCGGGCCGATGGTCACGGTGCTCATCGTGGCCGGCGCAGGCGCGACCGCCATCTGTGCCGACCTCGCCGCGCGGACCATCCGCGAAGAGATCGACGCGATGCGCGTGCTCGGCATCAACCCGATCCACCGGCTGGTCGTACCGCGTGTGCTGGCCTCGACGGCAGTCGCGCTGCTGCTCAACGGCCTGGTGTGCACGATCGGTATCCTCGGCGGCTTCCTCTTCTCGGTGTACGTCCAGGACGTCAATCCCGGCTCGTTCGTCAACGGCCTCACGCTGCTCACCGGATTCGGCGAGCTGATGCTCTCGATGCTCAAGGCCGGCCTGTTCGGAATGATCGCCGGGCTGATGGCCGCCTACCTCGGTCTCAACGTCAAGGGCGGTGCCAAGAGCGTCGGCGACGCCGTCAACCAGACCGTCGTCTTCTCCTTCATGGCGCTCTTCGTGGTCAACGTGCTCGTCACCGCCATCGGCGTCAAGCTGACGTCCGGGTGAGTGGCAGGGGGGTGAACTAGATGGCTCTGGTGGCATCAGGGCGATTCGTCCGTACTCGGCGGCGTCTCGCGCGCGCATCACGGTCGGTGGACCGTATCGGCGAGCAGGCGCTGTTTTTCTGGCGCGCGCTCGTGTGGGCGCCGCGCGCGCTCATCCACTACAAGAAGGAAGTGCTGCGGCTCGTCGCCGAGATCAGCATGGGCACCGGCGCACTCGCCGTGATCGGCGGCACCGTCGTCATCGTCGCCTTCCTGACGCTGTTCACCGGCGGCACGATCGCCGTCCAGGGCTACAGCTCGCTCGGCAACATCGGTGTCGAGGCGCTCACGGGCTTCTTCGCGGCGTTCATCAACGTGCGCATCGCAGCACCCGTGATCGCGGGCATCGGCCTGGCCGCCACCATCGGCGCCGGCTCCACCGCGCAGCTCGGTGCCATGCGGGTCTCCGAGGAGGTCGACGCGCTCGAGTGCATGGCGATCCCCTCGATCCCGTACCTCGTCTCGACTCGCGTGATGGCGGGCATGATCGCGATCGTCCCGCTGTACTCGCTGGCCGTGATCGCGTCGTTCGTGGCCAGCCGCTTTGCGACGGTGTTCCTCTACAACCAGTCGCCCGGCATCTACGACCACTACTTCTCGACCTTCCTGATGCCGACGGACATCCTGTGGTCGTTCGCGCAGGCCATCGTGATGGCGTTGGCCGTCATGCTCATTCACACTTACTACGGCTTCAACGCCAGCGGCGGCCCTGTCGGTGTCGGCGTCGCGGTGGGCAACGCGGTTCGCACGTCGCTCATCGCGGTCGTGACCGTGACCCTGTTGATCTCGCTGGCCATTTACGGCCAGTCCGGCAACTTCAACCTTTCCGGATAGGGCGGAGGAACGATGCCCGAAGCAAGGTGGAAGACAAGTCTCGCTGCGGCCGTGATGGTGTTCGGCCTCGTGGCGATCGTCGTGGTGGCACTGACTATGTTCGTCGGCGGTTTCACGAAGAGTGAGTCGGTCATCGTGACGGCCCCGCGTGCGGGTCTCGTGATGGACACCGACGCCAAGGTGAAGATGCGTGGAGTCCAGGTCGGCAAGGTCGCATCCATTTCCTACACCGGTGATGGTGCCGAGTTGAAGCTCGATATCGACCCGTCGATGATGTCGAAGATTCCCGCGAACGCCACCGTCGAGATCGACTCGACAACGGTGTTCGGCGCCAAGTTCGTCAACTTCGTCGAACCCGAGGCTCCGTCGACGAACTCGCTGCAGCCCGGCACTGTGATCAGCGCCGACAGCGTGACCGTCGAGTTCAACACGCTGTTCCAGCACCTGACCGAGGTTCTCGACCAAGTGCAGCCCGAGAAGCTCAACGCCACTCTGGGTGCACTGGCCTCCGCATTGCGGGGCCGGGGCGAGGATCTCGGGATCCTGCTCGAACAGAGCGACCAGTACCTGAAGACGATGAATCCGACTCTGCCGCAGGTGGAGTACGACGTCCGGGCAACCGCGGATGTCTCGAACATCTATGCAGACACCGCGCAGGATCTGCTGAAGATTGTCGACAACGCGACCGGCACGAGCGGATCGATCGTCGAGGAGCGGGCGAACCTCGACCTGCTGCTGATGAACGTCACCGGGCTCGCGAACACGGGCAACGCCGTGCTGCGGGAGAACGAGGCCAATGCGGTAACCGCGCTGGATACACTCACCCACACGACGACGCTGCTGCAGAAGTACTCGCCCGAGCTGACATGCTTCATCACCGGACTGAACGCGGCCCGGATCAAGTTCGAGCCGATGACCGGCACCGGTAAGTACTCGTCCATCATGCTCAGCACGAACTTCATGCTCGGCGCCGAGACCTACAAGGCGCCGGGCGAACTCCCCAAGGTTGCGGCCTCCGGTGGCCCCAACTGCTACGGCCTCCCGGATTTCGACCCCAAGAAGGACGGTTTCGCACCGTTCGCCGTCGCGAACACGGGGGCCAAGCCGTACGTGCCGAGCGAACAGGCGCGCCTTTCGGTGCCGACGATCTTCCGGTTCCTGTTCGACGGCTACACCGAGGCGGACCAGTGACATGAGAGCCACAACAGTCAAGCTCCTGATCTTCACCACGGTGATGGCGTTGATCTTCGCGGGCCTCGCAATCGTGTTCAGCCAGTTCCGGTTCAGCAGTTCGGAGAGCTACCACGCCACCTTCGCCGATGTGTCCGGGCTCAAGTCCGGAGACAAGGTCCGCATCGCCGGCGTGCCGGTGGGATCGGTGAAGTCGGTCGGTGTCGACGACGACAACCACGCCGAGGTGAAGTTCTCGGTCGACTCGCAGTACACGCTCCTCGCGAGCACCAAGGCGACGGTGCGGTACGAGAACCTCGTTGGCGACCGTTACCTCGAGTTACTCGAGGGGCAAGGGTCCGTGGAGCCGCTCGGTGCGGGTGGGTCGATTCCTCTCGACCAGACTGCGCCGGCCCTCGATCTCGATCTCCTGCTCGGTGGGTTCAAGCCGCTGCTGCGTGGACTGGATCCAAAGCAGGTCAACGATCTGTCGGCCGCGCTGGTGCAGGTGTTCCAGGGCCAGGGCGGAACACTTGTGTCGCTGCTCGGCAGCACCAGTTCCTTCACGAGCACACTCGCCGATCGCGATCAGCTGATCGGGGATGTGATCACGAACCTGAACACGGTGCTCGGCACGATCAACGACAAGGGCGATCAGTTCTCGACCACGATCGATCAACTGCAGCAGCTCGTCAGCGGGCTAGCACAGGACCGCGGGCCGATCGGCGAGGCGATTCCCCAGATCGCAAGTGCAACAGGTTCGCTCGCAAGTCTGCTGCAGGGCACACGCCCTGACATTCAGGCGATGATCGAACAAACGAACCGGACTGCGAATCAGTTGGTGCTTGGTCAGGACGACATCGACAAGTCACTCTCCCGGCTGCCGACGGACTACAAGAAGCTGATCCGCGTCGGTTCCTACGGTGACTTTTTCCAGTTCTTCTTGTGCTCGAACATCTTCAAGTTCTCCGGCCCGGACGGTTCGACGATCATCCTTCCCGGCGCGGAGCAGACTACGGGAAGGTGTGCAAAAGTCGAATGAGTCCACATCGTGAACGAAATCTGGTGCGGATCGGCATCATCGGCGTCGCGGTTTCCAGCGCGGTGGTGTTGGCGACCCTGCAGTACGACCAACTCCAGTTCCTCTCCGGCGGTGCCCGCTACTCGGCAGCCTTCGGGGACGCCGGCGGACTGGTGGTCGGTGACAACGTGACCGTTGCCGGCGTCAACGTCGGCAAGGTGAACAAGGTCGAGCTGAACGGACAACAGGTGCTCGTGACCTTCACGGTCTCGGACGGCGTCGTGCTCGGTGATTCGACGGGCGCCGACATCAAGACCAACACGGTGCTCGGCAAGAAGTCGCTCGCAGTAACGCCGGAGGGATCTGGGACGTTGCGTGTCGGCGACACCATTCCCATCGAGCGCACCAATTCGCCGTACTCGCTGACCGACGCACTGGGTGATCTGGGGACCTCGATTTCGGAACTGGATACCGGACTGGTCGACAAGTCTCTCGACGCGGTCTCCGGTGCGCTGCAGGACACTCCGCCCGAACTCCGGGCGGCACTCGACGGAGTTTCGCGTCTGTCGAAGAGCATCAACGATCGGGACGAGAGCCTGCTCGATCTGCTGAAACGCGCCGAAGGCGTGACCAAGGTGCTCTCGGACCGCAGCGACCAGATCAACTCGCTGATCGTCGACGGCAACCAGCTGTTCGGTGAGCTGGAACGTCGCCGGGACGCGATCAACGAACTGATCGTCAACACGTCCGCGGTGTCACGTCAGTTGTCCGGCTTGGTTCAGGAGAACCAGGCCCAGATGGGGCCGACACTGGACAACCTGAATCAGGCTGTCGCCGTGCTGCAACGCAACAAGCAGAACATCGCGGACGCGTTGGACGGACTGGGTCCGTACATCGGTGCTCTCGGCGAAACCGTCGCGAGTGGCCCCTACTTCAAGGCGTACGTGGCCAACATCCTGCCGAGCCAGTGGTGGAAGACCGCGTTCGATGCCGGATTCGCGCCCGAGCAGCTGCCGCAGGACATGCAGGATCTCGTTCCTGAAACCAAGCCACACACGAGGGGACCGGGCCAATGATCTACGACTCGACGGGCCCTTCGGAATCGACTGCGGCCGAGGACGACGACGTGAACGCGTCGGCGGAGCCCACAGCTCAGGCGGCGCCGATCGAGGTCGCGGATACCAAGCAGCCTGGGTGGCGCAAGTGGTTGGTGCCCGGTCTCGTGATCGCGCTCGTCGCGGCTGTCGGCCTCGGTGCAGCAGTGTTCCTGCTGCCAGGTCTCGGTAAGAACACCGTGTACGCGCACTTCGTCTCCACGACCGGTTTGTACGAGGGCGACGATGTCCGGGTTCTCGGGGTCAAGGTCGGAACGGTCAAGAAGATCGAGCCCGGCGAGAACGACGCCAAGGTGACCATGTACGTCGACAACGACGTGCGCATTCCGGCTGATGCGAAGGCCGTGATCGTCGCCCAGAACCTCGTCTCGTCGCGGTTCGTCCAGCTGACCCCCGTGTACAGCGGCGGTGACGAAATGTCGGACGGTGCAACCATTTCGATCGATCGCACCGCCGTCCCGGTGGAGTGGGACGAGATCAAGACCGAGTTGACGAAGCTCTCTACCGCACTCGGGCCGGAAGGGCTCGACGACCAGGGGTCGCTGGCTCGGTTCATCGACACTGCCGGTGCGAACCTCGAGGGGAACGGAGACGCGCTTCGGCGGACACTGCGTCAGCTGTCGGACACGATGCACACGCTGTCCGAGGGCCGGACCGACCTGTTCTCGACCATCCGGAACCTGCAGGCGTTCGTGTCGGCTCTGTCGTCCAGCAACCAGCAGATCGTCCAGTTCGGTGGCCGACTCGCGTCGGTGTCGGACCTCCTCGCGACCAGCTCCGACGAGCTGGGGACCGCGCTCAGCGATCTCAACCTCGCTGTGGGCGACGTGCAACGCTTCGTCGCGGACAACCGCGACGGGCTCTCCGAGTCCGTGCAGCGCCTCGCCGATGCGACCCAGGTTCTGGCGGACAAGCGTCCCGAGATCGAGCGGGTGCTGCATGCCGGCCCGACCTCGCTCGCGAACTTCTACCAGATCTACAAGCCCAAGCAGGGAAGCCTGACTGGCGCGATCGGACTGAGCAACTTCCGGAATCCGGTGAACTGGATCTGCGGTTCCATCGAGGCCGCGGCGACGTCGACGGCCGAACGCAGCGCAGATCTGTGCAAGCAGCAGCTGGGGCCCGTCCTCGAATCGATGACAATGAACTATCCGCCGATCATGACGAACCCGGCCATCGGTGAGTTTGCGCAGCCTGGTGACGTCGAGTTCACGGAACCCGGACTCCAGCAGGCAGCGGCCGGCGGTGCGCCCGTTTCCGCAGTCAAGAGTCCGCTCGATGCGGCGCCCACGGCGACTGTGCCGAAGGATCTGACCGGGCTGATGCAGCCGGGAGGTGGACGATGACAAGGTTGTCGACGGCCCGTCGGGTGGGACTCATTGCGGGCCTGCTCTCCGCGAGTTTGGTGCTCTCCGGTTGCGAGTGGACGGGACTGAACTCCGTGCCGCTGCCCGGTGCCCAGGGGCGTGGTGACGGCGCCTACGAGGTCGAGATCCAGATGCCGAATGTGACGACGCTGACCGAGAATTCGCCGGTCCTCGTGGACGATGTGACGGTCGGCCGCGTTTCGAAGATCGAGGTTCAGGGCTGGCACGCACTGGTCACTGCGTCGCTCAACGGCGACGTCGATCTTCCGGAGAACTCGACCGCCAAGATCGGGCAGACCAGCCTGCTCGGTTCGGCCCACCTGGAGCTGGCCCCGCCCGTCGGGGAGGCGCCCAAGGGCAAGCTCGCCGGGGGCGACGTGATTCCGCTCGATCGC
Organism: Prescottella soli; assembly: GCF_040024445.1. Lineage (NCBI taxonomy): Bacteria > Bacillati > Actinomycetota > Actinomycetes > Mycobacteriales > Nocardiaceae > Rhodococcus > Rhodococcus (subgen. Prescottella) soli. Next base: position 2,109,732 of record NZ_CP157276.1, on the reverse strand, counting down.
GCGGGTGTGTACCCGACGACCGAACAGACCTTGTCGTCGCTGTCAGTGGTGCTCAACGGCGGTGGACTGGCGCAGCTGCAGGACATCACGTCGGAACTGAACAAGGCATTGGGCGGACGGGAGGACTCGGTCCGAGATCTGGTGCCGCAGTTGGATACCCTCGTCGGCAGTCTCGACCGGCAGCGCAACGAGATCGTGTCGGCGATGGAGGGCATCAACCGTCTGGCGGGTACCGCCGCGAAGCAGACGGACACCATCTCGAAGGCGCTGGACGCGATCCCGCCGGCGCTCGAGGTGCTCGTCGATCAGCGGCAGGACATCACCAACGCGATGGTGTCGCTCGGGCAGCTCAGCGATGTCGCGGACAGGCTGATCAAGGAGAGTGGCGACGATTTCGCGACGAACGTCCGCGCGCTCATCCCGACCTTGACGGCGCTGGCGAACTCGGGCGAGAGTCTTACCCAGGTTCTCGGCGTGCTGTTGACCTTCCCGTTCCCCCAGGCCGGTCTGAACAACGTCATCCGTGGTGACTACGCGAACCTCGGCATGACGATCGATCTCACGGTGCCCCGCCTCGAACTGAACTTCCTGTCGGGAACGCCGATGGGAGCACGCCTCGGTAGCCCCGAAGGCATCCTGGCGAAGGATGCGGGCGTGGCCGGCCAGGCGCAGGACCCGCTGCGCGCACCGTTGCAGACACCGGCCGCGAAACCCACCGAGAAGCCGAAGCCGGCTGCTGGAGGCGGGATCCAGATTCCGGGCTTGCCTCCGATCAACATTCCAGGTCTACCGTTGGGGGAGCCGGCACCATGATGCTCTCGAAGTTCGTCAAGGTTCAGTTGGTGATCTTCTCGATCCTGACCGTGATCGGTCTGGTCGTGATGGCCACGCAGTATGTGCGGTTGCAGGACATGGTCGGCATCGGGCGGTACAAGGTGACAGTCGAGCTGCCCTCGACGGGTGGCCTGTACCGCAACGCGAACGTCACCTACCGCGGAACGACGGTGGGCAAGGTCGAGGAGGTCAGGCTCTCGGACACCGGCGTAGAGGCGGTGCTCAACGTCGACTCCGGCTTCGACATTCCGGCAGACGTCAACGCCGACGTCCGGAGCGTGTCTGCGGTCGGCGAGCAGTTCGTCGACCTGGTCCCGCCGGAGGACGCCGCCTCCAGCGAACAGCTCTCGGGCGGCGACGTCATCCCGGTGAGCCGCACCAGCGTCCCGCAGGACGTCGGCGCGATGCTCGATCAGGCCGACTTGTTGTTGGCGAGCATCTCGGACACCAAGCTCCGTACGGTGATCGACGAATCGTTCAAGGCGTTCAACGGTTCCGGACCCGACCTGCAGCGTCTGATCGATTCTGCCCGGTTGTTCGTCGAGGAGGCGAACAAGAACAGTGACGCGACGAAGACGCTCATCGATCAGGCCGGACCCTTGCTGGACACCCAGGTGGTAAGCAGCGACGCAATCCGATCCTGGACAAGAGATCTGGTGACGTTCACGAACCAGCTCCGCACCAGCGATCCGGATCTGCGCGCTGTGATCGAGAAGGGGCCGGGCGCGGCGCAGGAAGCGAACCAGCTTCTGCAGGACCTCAAACCGACGTTGCCGCTGCTGCTGGCCAATCTCGTCAGCGTCGGTGAGGTGGGCGTCATCTACAACCCGGGGATCGAGCAGATCCTGGTGCTGTACCCCCCGTTGACAGCTGCTCTGGTTACCATCGCTGGCGCCGGGCCATTTGAGGACGGTGCTCTGGTGAACTTCCATATGGAGCTCAACGATCCGCCGCCGTGCACCACGGGCTTCCTGCCGCCGGACCAGTGGCGATCGCCTGCCGACGAGTCTCTGGTCGATACGCCTGGGGACCTGTTCTGCAAGGTCGACCAGTCCGATCCGAATGCGATCCGCGGTGCGCGCAATCTGCCCTGTATGGAGTATCCCGACAGGCGTGGACCCACTCCGGAAGCGTGTCGTGACGGCTACGTCCCGGTGGGCAACAATCCGTGGCAGGGCCCACCGCAGCCGGTCGCTGCCGCGGCCGACAAGCCGGTGCCGGGTCCCGTCACGACAGGTGCCACGACGGCGGCACGTCGGTACGATCCGGTGACGGGCACGTACATCGGCCCCGACGGAAGGACTTACTCGCAGCCGAATCTCGGTGGCAACGCGGGTCAGTCATTGGAGGATCTTATGAAGGGCCAGCAAGGGCGATGACGATCGACAAGGCTGCCGAACGCGAGGACGGCGGGCGGCAGGCCCGCCGACGCGCCTCGCGTCCGGCGGGCCCCTCCGGGGCCGAGCCGACGAATTCTGAAGTGACCACACCGACGACCACGACTCCGGAACCGACGGTGCCGGGGTCCGGCGGGACGTCGGTGAAGCCGGCAGCCCCCGTGCCACCGCAGGAAGCCGCGGTCCGGACACCTGACGCGACTACCACCGGGTCGGGCGCTACCACCGCGGTTGAACCGACCACGGCGTCGGCGGTCGAGGCAGATTCCCCCTCGGACGAACCGCCGGCGAAACGATCGAAGGCGCAGTTGGTCCTGGGCGTGCTGGCAGGTGTCGTGATCGTCGCGCTCGTTGCCGCAATCACGGTCCTCCTCATCGATCGCAAGCATGCCTCGGACCTGGCGGTCGAGCGGGCAAGATACGTCGACGTCGCCCGCACCACGGCGATCAACATCAGTACGCTGCGGTCGGACTCGGCCAAGGAAGACCTCGACAAGCTGTTCGAGGGCACCACCGGCCCGCTGCGGGCGGACCTCGATGCCCGGCTCAACGACTTCGCGGGTGTGGTCTCCAAGCTCAACGTGAGCACGACCGGTGAGGTGGTGGAGGCCGGGCTGGAGAGCGAGGACGGCAACTGCAAGACGTCGCTCGTCGCGGTGAAGGCCAATCAGAAGAACGCCGACGAGCCGCCGGTGGACAAGTCGTTCCGGTTGCGCGTGGTGATCTGCGACGAGGGTGGCAACCTGCTCGCATCGAATGTGGAGTTCGTGCCGTGAAAAACAATGTGACGCAACTGCAGAAGATCCTGACGATCGTCGTCGCGATCACCATCGTGGCGCTGGCGGGCGTGGCCGGTTGGCTGTACTGGGGCCCGGGTGGAATGCGCGAGACGGAGGCAACCGAGCAGGCGCGCAGCGAGGTTCTCGACGTCGTCGACGGCAAGGTCGTCGCGATGCTCGCCTACAACCACAACACCGCACAGGACCAGCTGCACGCTGCCGCTGACGGACTCACCGAGGACTACAAGAAGCAGTATCTGGATCTTGTCGACAACACCATCGCTCCCGGCGCGAAGGAGAAGTCGATCGATGTGCAGGTGTCGACGTCGGCGAAGTCGGTCGTCGAGGCGAGCCCGGACCGCGTCGTGACCCTGCTCTACCTCAACCAGATCACCACAAGTTCCGAATCGCCGGACGCGGTCAGCAGTGGCAGTCGCGTGCGGGTCGAGATGGTCAAGGATGGCGACGACTGGCTGATCAACTGGCTGACGCCGATCTGATCCAGATCCACTCCGAGAACCGAAATGGGCTCCCGCGCAATGCGGGAGCCCATTGTCGTTCGTGTGGGGCTAGTCGGCGAACTCGCTGTCCGGCGGCAGGAGGGCCGATCCGGCGATGCCGTGCTGGTCGAGGGCGTCGAGGAAGGAGCGGGCCCACCGGTCGACGTCGTGCGCGAGGACCTGGCGGCGCAGGGCGCGCATGTGGCGTCGGCCGTCCTCGCGGTTCTGCTCGAGCGCGGCCTCCATCTTGTCCTTGACGTCGTCGAGGTCGTGCGGGTTGCACAGGAAGGCCTGGCGGAGTTCGGCTGCGGCGCCGGTGAATTCGCTCAGCAGCAGGGCGCCGCCGAGGTCGCTGCGGCAGGCCACGTACTCCTTGGCGACGAGGTTCATGCCGTCGCGCAGCGGCGTCACCAGCATGACGTCGGCGGCGACGAAGAACGCGATCAGATCGTCGCGTCCGATGGGGCGGTGGATGTAGTGCACGACAGGCCGGCCCACCTCGGCGTACTCGCCGTTGATGCGGCTGACGGTCTGCTCGATCGCACCGCGCATCTGCACGTAGCTCTCGACGCGCTCGCGGCTCGGTGTGGCGAGCTGGACCATCACGGTGTCGGCCGGGTCGACGCGGCCCTCCTCGAGGAGCTCGTACAGCGCGTCGAGGCGGACGTCGATGCCCTTCGTGTAGTCGAGGCGGTCGACGCCCAGCATGATGTGCTTGGGGTTGCCGAGTTCCTTGCGGATCTGCTTGGCGCGGTCGCGAATCGACTTGCGGCGCGAGATCTCGTCGAGCTTCCCGGAGTCGATCGAGATGGGGAAGGCGCCGACACGCACGGTCCGGAAGCCGACCTGGACGATGCCGAGCTTGGAGCGGACGCCGACGGTGCCGCGGGAGGTCTGCTGTCCGGCGAGCCGCCGGGCGAGGTACATGAAGTTCTGTGCGCCGCCGGGCAGGTGGAAGCCGATGAGGTCGGCGCCGAGGAGCCCCTCGACGATCTCGCGCCGCCACGGCATCTGCATGAACAGCTCGACCGGCGGGAACGGGATGTGCAGGAAGAAGCCGATGGTGAGGTCGGGGCGCAGCATCCGCAGCATCTTGGGCACCAGCTGCAGCTGGTAGTCCTGGATCCACACGGTCGCGCCCTCGGCGGCGGCCTTGGAGGTGGCCTCGGCGAACCGGCGATTCACCTCGACGTACGCATTCCACCACTCGCGCCGGTACTCCGGCTTGACGATGACGTCGTGGTAGAGCGGCCACAGGGTGGCGTTGGAGAAGCCCTCGTAGTAGTCCGCGACCTCCTGCGCGCTCAGCGGCACGGGGTAGAGGTCGAGGCCGTCCTCGACGATCGGGTCGAGCTCGACGTCCGCGACACCGGGCCAGCCCACCCATGCGCCCTTGTTGCTGCGCAGGATCGGCTCGAGCGCGGTGACGAGCCCGCCGGGGCTACGCTTCCAGCGGGTCGTGCCGTCGGGCAGCTTCTCGAGATCGACGGGTAGTCGGTTCGCGACGACAACGAAGTTGGAGCCGGGGAGTTCGACCCCGTCGGAGTCCGCGCCCGCCTCGCCCTCGGAACTCGTCGATGATTCCGAGCGCGCAGCCACGGATCTCCTTACCTTCCCTGTCGGTCTTCGTCAGTCAAGCTTGGGGTTCGGGCCGATGCCGAGCATCGAGAGCAGCATCCGGCATTCGTCGGCGTCGGCGGCATACGCAGCGACGACGCGCTGGGCCTGCCGGGCAGTCTCGTCGGCTACGGGCTCGAGGTCCTCGTCCGCGATGTCGTTCTCGGTGGTCGTCTTCGCGGCCATCTTGTTCCTTCCGGCTTGCTCTACTACGGCGCAGGTAGTTCTTACTGCGACTCTATGAGAACCGCCGGGGTAAGCGCCACTCACCATCCAGTTAGGGTCTACTTACCTAACTGGATCGGGGGGTGGAGGATCGATGACGGGTGGTATCGCGGTTCTGCGGCGAACACTCGCGCGCAACCGTGCGCGGTTGTTCGCGGGCACCGTCCTGGTGAGCGTGCACCAGGTCGCGGAAACCGCGGTGCCGATCGGGATCGGGGTCATCGTCGACCGCGCGGTCGAGACCGGCGACGTCACGGCGCTCGTGGTGTGGCTGGCGGCGCTGGCCGTCCTGTTCGTGGTGTTGACGTCGTCCTGGCGCATCGGCGCACGGTTCATCGTGGCCGCGGTCCAGCAGGAGGCGCACCGGCTGCGGGTCGAGGTCGCGGGCCGGATCCTCGATCCGCGCGGCGTCCGCACCGAGCTGCGGGCGGGGGAGCTGTTGACGGTCTCCACCTCGGACGCCGACAAGGAGGCGTGGATCCTCGACGTCGTACCGCGGGTCGCGGCCGCGTTGACCGCGATGATCGCGTCGGCGATCGCGCTGCTGTGGATCGACGTGCAGCTCGGCCTGGCGGTGCTGATCGGTACGCCGGTGATGCTGGGGCTGCTGCAGCTGGCGGCACCGCTGATCACCCGGCGTGCGGCCGCACGGCAGGAGACGTCGGCGCGTGCGGCCGGCATGGCGACGGATCTGGTGAGCGGGCTGCGCCCGCTGCGCGGCGTCGGGGCCGAGGAGACCGCGGCGCGGCGGTACCGCGCCGTCAGCCGTGAGGCGCTCGCCGCGACGATGCGGGCCGCGAAGGCGACCGGCGTGTTCGTCGGCGTGTCGATGACGGTGAGCGCGCTGCTCGCGGTCTCGGTCGCCGGCTTCGCGGGCTGGTTCGCGCTCGACGGGCGGATCTCGGTGGGCGAACTCATCACCGTCGTCGGTCTGTCGCAGTTCATCGTGGAACCGCTCGGCATGCTCGCGCGCGTGCCGGGCCTGTACGCGAACGCGCGGGCGTCGGCGGACCGGCTCGCCCTCGTGCTCGACGCCGACCCGCTGCTGCCCGAGGGGACATCGGTGCGGTCGGGCGCGAGCGACGTGGAGTTGCGGTCGGTCGCCTACCGGTCCCTCGAGGACGTCACGCTCGATCTCGCGCCCGGAGAGCTGCTCGGGGTCGTCGCCTACCGGCCGGAGGACGCCGAGGCCCTCGCGGAGGTGCTGTCCGGGCAGGTGCCTCCGGACCTGTACGGGGGAGTGGTCCGGATCGGCGGCGTCGCGTCGGCCGACCTCGGACTCACGCACGCGCGCCGCACGGTGCTGGTGGAACCGCACCGCACCGATCTGTTCGCCGGCACCGTCCACTCCAACGTCACCGCCGGTGCGCCGGGCGCGGACCACGCTGCGGTGCAGCGGGTCCTGACCGCGTCGGCCGCCGTGGACGTCGTCGACGCGCACCCGGCGGGCCTCGACCACGAGGTCACCGACCGCGGGGCGAGCTTGTCCGGTGGGCAGCGTCAGCGGGTGGCGCTCGCCCGTGCGTTGGCCGCGCAGGCGCCCGTCATGGTGCTGCACGATCCGACCACGGCCGTCGACGCCGTCACCGAGCACGCCATCGCCGAGGGCATCGCGTCCGCGCGGCACGGTGGCGAGCGCGCCCACTCGACCGTGCTCATCACCAGCAGTCCCGCGTTGCTGGCGGTGACGGACCGCGTCGTCGTCCTCGCCGCCGGCCGGGTGACCGCCGGGGGCACCCACGCGGACCTGTCCGCGCGCGACGCGAACTACCGGAAGGCGGTGCTGCGATGAGCGCGCCGGAGCCGCGACTGCTGCCGATCGCGTCGGCGTCGGAGAGCTGGCGCTGGCTCGGACGGGAGTTGGGGCAGCGCAAGGGAACGACCGCGCTGACCCTCGTCGTCGGGCTGGTCGCGGCCGCGGCCGCGGTGGTACCGGTGTACGTGTTCGGTGTGCTCGTCGACCGGGTGCGTGAGGGCGCCCCGGCGTCGACGATCGTCGGCGTCGTCGTGGTCATCACCGTGGCCGCGATCGTCGCCGGGGCGTTGACCGGCGTCGGCTCGTACCTCGTCGCGCGGCTCGGCGAGGGCACGCTCGCCGGACTGCGGGAGCGGGTGGTGGCGCGGGCACTGCGGCTGCCGATCCCGACGATCGAACGAGTCGGCAAGGGCGACTTGCTCTCCCGCGTCGGCGACGACGTCTCGGTGATCGGCAAGGCCGTCGCCGACGTCGTACCGAGCCTGATCTCCGCGCTGCTGCTGGTGCTGCTGAGCATGGTGGCGATGGTCGGAATCGACTGGCGCCTGGGGCTGGCGGGGATGGTCGCGCTGCCGATGTACGCGCTGGCGCTGAAGTGGTACCTGCCGCGGTCGGGACCGCTCTACGCCTGGGAGCGCGTCGCGATGGGGCGGCGCTCGCAGGCCCTCGTCAGCAGCATGCAGGGTGTCCGAACGGTCCGCGCGTACGGCCTCGAGGACCGGCACCTCGCCGACATCGACCGGGCCTCCGCGGACGCCCGCGACCTCGCGGTCGGGGTCTTCGGGCTGTTCACCCGGTTCGCCGGGCGCGGTAACCGGGCCGAATTCGTCGGTCTCGCCGTCATTCTCGCGGTCGGCTTCGTGCTCGTGGACGCCGACGCGGTCACCGTCGGCCAGACCACCGCGGCGGCGCTGCTGTTCCACCGCCTGTTCAATCCGATCGGCGCCCTGCTGTACACGTTCGACGAGGTGCAGTCCGCGGGCGCGAGCCTCGCGCGACTGGTCGGCGTGCTCGGGATCCCCGAGACCGGCGAGCCCGGGACCCGCGGCGAGCCGACCGACGGGTCACTCGAGCTGGTGGACCTGCGGCACAGCTACGACGGCGGTCACGAGGTGCTGCACGGCGTGAGCCTGCGCATCGCGCCCAGGGAACGGGTGGCGCTGGTCGGGTCGACGGGCGCCGGCAAGTCGACCCTCGCGGCGCTCGCGGCGGGATCGCTGCCGCCGACGTCGGGCACGGTCCGCCTCGGCGGGGTTCCGCTGGGCGAGTTGGGCGCTGGGGCCCTGCGTCGGTATGTCGCGATCGTCAGCCAGGAGGTCCACGTGTTCGCCGGACCGCTCGTCGAGGACCTGCGACTCGCCCGGCCGGACGCGTCGGCCGACGACGTCACCGCCGCCCTCGACACGGTCGGCGCGCTGCCGTGGGTGCGGGCTCTCGCGCACGGACTCGACACCGTCGTCGGGGAGGGCGGTCACCCGCTCACCGCCGCCCAGGCCCAGGAGTTGGCGCTGGCCCGCCTCGTTCTCGCCGATCCGGAGGTGGCGGTCCTCGACGAGGCGACCGCCGAGGCCGGCAGCGCCGGTGCGCGCGAACTCGAGCGCGCCGCCGACTCCGCGACCCGCGGCCGGACCACGCTCGTCGTCGCGCACCGGCTCACGCAGGCCGCGACCGCCGACCGCGTCGTGGTGCTCGAGCACGGACGGATCGTCGAACTGGGCACACCCGCCGAGTTGGTCGCCGCGGGCGGACGCTACGCGCAGCTGTGGGCGGCGTGGGAAGGGTCGGGCGGGCGGCTCGATTCCGTGCGAACGTGATCCCGGCGCCCCGCGTGTGGACGACCTAGCGGTCGTCGGCCGAACTCACGTGGTCCAGGAGGTCGTCGAGCGACTCGAACTCGACGACCTCGGTGTCGTCGTCCTTCTCGTCCACGACGACACCGTCGACGTCGAGATCCTCGTCGAGCTGGGCCCGGATCCAGCTGTCGGGGAACCGCTTCGGCGCGGCAAAGGAGAGAAGTACGGCGTCGTGGAAGACGGCCATGGACGTGAGCGTCAGATCATCGCGCAGGTCGGTCGCCTCGATCACACTCTGATCGCCGACCGCCTCCTCGATCTCCTCGGCGACCGAGTCGACGATCCGACCCCATCGGGCATCGGTGACCGTCAGCACTCGTTCGACCGCAGCGAGGAGCACGGCGGTGTCCATGTCGGACCGGTCGTCGAGTTCGGGGTCGACGTTCACGGTGACGTCGGTTCCGGCGGCACGCATCCGAGCGGTCCCGAACACGAATCCGTCGTCGGCCTGTGGCTCCGTCAGTAATCCCGTCCGGGCGATCTCGTCCCTGAGCCGGTCGATCGTGTCCATCGGGGCGATGCCTTTCCGAAGATGAGGTGGGTCAGACCAGCAGGCGCGCCCGCAGGGTGTCGATGGTCTGCTGGTCGACTCCCAGTCCCTTGCGCACGTAGTTGTCGACACCACCGTACAGCCGGTCGACCTGAGCGAAAGCGGCGTCGAGCCACGACCTCTCGACGGCCTTGTCGCGGCCCAGGTACGTGTTGCTGGCCAGGAAGTCCTGGTACACCGTCTCCTTCGGCACGCCCAGCAGGGTCAGCAGGATCGCGGTGCTCCAGCCGGTGCGGTCCTTGCCGGCGCTGCAGTGGTACACGGTGGCGCCGGCGGTGTTGCCGGCGATCGCCGTGAGCAGGTCGCGGAACGCGACGTCGGAGCCGCGGTAGGTCACCATGAACGGGTAGCCGATGGACTGGCCGATGTCGGACGACCCGTTCACGGCGGCGTCGATCAGCGCGCGGCCCAACGTGATCGGCACGAACTCGTGAAACGCGATGCCGTGTTCGAGCGAGACGACGTCCGCCACCTGGTAGCGGACTCCCTCGGGGATCCGGTCCGGATCGTCCTTGCGCTCCGACATATTCCGCAGGTCCACGTCGAGCGTGACGTTCGCGGTGGTGAGCTTTGCGAGGTCGGCGTCGGTGAGCGAGCTGAGCTTGTTGGAGCGGAACACCAGCCCGGTGCGGACGTGCTTGCCGTCCGACGTCTCGTAGCCGCCGATGTCGCGGAAGTTCTTCGCGCCCTCGAGGCGGATCGCGGTGGTGGTGGTGTCCGTCGTGGGCTCGGCACTCGCGAGCGGGGCGGCGACCACCGGCGCGACCAGGGCGAGCAGGCCCACGATCAGCAGGAGCAGTCGATTGAAGGCGGTACGGGTCGATCCCATGGGTCCTCGCGAGTGCCATCGGGCGCGGGCGGCCCGGTGCCGCCGCGGTTTCGGAGGGAGGCTAACCGGAGAAACCGGGTGTGGTGTCGCAAATGCCGTATCCGGTCGCGAATGTCCGGCTGACCGCAGGGGCGCCGGACGCGCCCGCGGTACAACTCACCATGAGACTCAGCGTCCCAGGTACCCGCCACCGTGCGGGAAGAACTCCTTGCCCGACATCTCGGTGCCGTCGTCGAGGCGCACGCGCTCGATGACCAGACCCTTGTTCTGCCCGGTGCGGGCGTCGGGGCCGGCGACGATGACCATGCCGAGGGCCTCGTGGATGAAGACGCGGCCGGGGGTGCCGCCGTAGTTGCCCTTCGACACCGACGACTGCAGCACGCGGATGCGCTGTCCCTTGAACGTGGTGAACGCGTTGGGGTACGGGTCGGACTGGGCGCGCACGAGACGCTCGATGGCGTCGGCCGGCCATGTCCAGTCGATGCGACTGTCCTCCTCGGAACGCTTGTGGAAGAACGTGGCCTGCGTGCGGTCCTGCGGCGTCCAGTCGGTGCGGCCGGACTCGATGAGCGCGAGGGCGTCGAGCGTGATGGGGCCGATCATGTCGACGGTGCGGTGGAACAGATCGGTGACGGTGTCCTTGGGGCCGACCGGCGTCGAACGCTGCAGGACGATGTCGCCGGCGTCCAGTTCGTCGTCCATGAGGTGCGCGGTGAGGCCCACCTCATCCTCGCCGTTGATGAGCGCCCAGATGAGCGGCGAGAAGCCGGTGTACTTGGGCAGCAGCGAGTCGTGGATGTTGAGGGTGCCGTAGCGCGGGGCGTCGAACACGTCGCGGGGCAGCCACGTTCGCCAGTTGTTGGCGACGATGATGTCCGGTGCGGCGGCCTTCAGGGCGGCCTTGAAGTCCTCGTCGGGCCGGTTCGCGATGTGCACGGGCACGCCGTGCTCGGCGGCGAGGTCGGCGACGGAGTCGGCCCACATCTTCTCGTAGGCGTGCTCGCTCTTCGGGTGCGTGATGGCCAGCACGACCTCGTGATCCGAATCGAGGACGGCCTGCAGGGTACGGTGGCCCCAGGTTTGGTAGCCCAGCGTGGCGACTCTCAACGCGATCCTCCTGGTCGGGTTGTGCCGGAACAGTCGCCACTCGCGACGACCACAGCAAATTAGGTTACCCAACCCTATGTGACGCAGTGACCGCAGCACGAGGAAGGCCGCCAATGCCCATCGCCACCATCAACGGAATTCCTCTGAACTACCAGGTCAAGGGTGAGGGCGACCTCGTCGTGTTGATCATGGGTACAGGAAGTCCCGGCCGTGTGTGGGACCTGCACCAGGTGCCGGCGCTGCAGGCGGCGGGCTACCGCGTGTGCACGTTCGACAACCGCGGCATCGCGCCGTCCGGGGAGAGTGTCGGCGGCATCACGATCGAGGACCTGGTGGCCGACACGGCCGGGTTGATCGAGCTGCTCGGCGGCCCCGCTCACGTCATCGGCACGTCGATGGGCGCACGCATCGCGCAGGAGCTGACCCTCGCGCGCCCGGAGCTGGTCCGCAAGGCGGTGTTCCTCGCCGGTCACGCCCGCATGGACCAGTTCCAGCGCACCCTCAACGAGGGCGAGCGCGAGCTCGAGGATTCGGGAATCACCCTGCCGGCGAAGTACCGCGCCGCGATCACCGCGTTGATGAACCTGTCGCCGGCCACGCTCGCCGACCAGCATGCGGCCCGCGACTGGCTCGACGTCTTCGAGTTCTCCACCGGCAAGTCCTCGCCCGGTGTGCGTGCCCAGCTCGCGATGGATCGTAGTTTCGACCGGGCGCAGGCCTACCGCGGCATCACCCGCCCGTGCCTGTCCGTCGGTTTCGCCGACGACCGCATGATCCCGCCCTTCCTGTCGAAGGAGGTGGCCGACGCGATCCCGGGTGCGGTGTATCAGGAGATCCCGGACACCGGGCACTACGGCTACCTCGAGCGCCCGGAGGCAGTGAACAAGGTGGTCCTCGACTTCCTCGCCGGCTAGCGCCGCCGCGCGCCGATCCGGGTGGGCGGTGGGCGTGTTCTCCCCGTGAGGTGGGTTAGCCTATCCTAAACTCCCTCTCATACTGCGTCCGTCTCGCGCGGCGCGCCCACGACGGACGATCGGATTTGTATGTCTGCGGACCACCTGCCGGCTGCCCCCATGCTCGACGCGCCCGTCGCGGGTCTGCCCATCACCGCGGCGCAGTCCGAGGTCCTCGTCGCGCAGCAGTTGGATCCGCAGAGCACCATCTACAACCTCTCCCTGGTCGTGGAGGCCACCGGACCCATCGACCTCGACCGCGCGGTCGAGGCGATCCGCCGGACCGTCGGCCACGCGGAGGCACTCCACATTCGGTTCCGGGTCGGGGCGGACCGGACGCTGCGGCAGGTGCCGGCGCCGTCCGACGCGTGGCCGCTCGAGGTGGTCGACGTGCGCGACGCCGCCGATCCCGAGGCCGCCGCGCAGGAGTGGATGGACCGGGACATGGCGACCGTCGTCGAGGTCACGGGCGACGACGCGCTGTTCGCGCACGCACTGCTGCGGCTCGCCGACGACCACACCGTCTGGTACCAGCGCTACCACCACAGCATCATCGACGGCTTCGGCATCTCGCTGGTTGTCGCCGACATGGTCGCGCGCTACGGCGATCCCGGCCTCGAGTCGACGGCCGGGGCGTGGGCGCTGCGCGACCTCGTCGACGCCGACGTCGACTACCGCGGCTCGGCGCGGTTCGAGGCCGACCGGGACTACTGGCTGGCCGAGATCCTCGACGCGCCCGAGCCGCCGCAGATCTGCGCAGCCGGCGCCGACGCCTCGGAAACGCCCGAGTCCACGACCGTCACGATCGACGCCGCCATCGCGGACGCACTGTACGAGTTCGCGTCCGCCGCGGGAATCCGTCGCACTCGGCTGCCGATGGCGTTGATTGTCGCGTATCTCCATCGCGTCACGGGCCTGCGCGACCTCACGGTCTCGGTGCCGATGGCCGCCCGCGTCGGCCGCGCGATGCGCCGCACGCCCGGCATGGCGTCGACGATCCTGCCGGTGACGTTCCACGTGGATCCGGACGCCACCGTCGGCGATCTCGCGCGGGCGATCGACGCGCGACTGGTGGGAACGTTGCGCCACGGGCGTTTCCGTGGCGAGGACCTCGCCCGCGAGGTACGCGCGATCGAGCCCGACCGGCGTGTGTTCGGTCCGGGCATCAACTCGATGATGTTCGAGCACGTGCTCGAGTTCGCCGGCAGCCCCGCGCACATCCGCGGCTCGGTCACCGGGCCGGTCCGGGACCTCGACTTCTCGATCCAGGGCGGCGAGGACGGCGAGCCGATCCGCATCGACCTGCGCGCCCCGGCCGGGCAGCGCGCCGAACTGCTGCGGCACGAGGAACGTCTGGCGCACTTCGTGTCCCAGTTCCTCCGGAACCCGATGGCCACCGTGCGTGCGCTCGAGCCGATGACCGACGACGAACGCCGCCGCGTCCTGATCGACTGGAACGACACGGCCGAACCCCAGCCCTCGTGCACCGTCCCGGAACTGTTCGCCGAGGTCGCCCGTCGCGCCCCCGACGCCGAGGCGCTGGTGGCCGGCGATCGCCGCCTGACCTACCGCGAGCTGTCGGAACGGGTGGCGCAACTCGCGCACCACCTGCGCGAGCGCGGACTCGCAGCGGAAGAGGTTGTCGCCGTGGGACTTCCGCGGTCCGCCGAGATGGTCGTCGGCCTGCTCGCGGTGTTGTGCGCGGGCGGGGCGTTCGTCCCGCTGGACCCGTCGTGGCCGCGCGAACGACGTGATTCCGTGCTCGCCGACGCCGGCGCCCGACTGGTGCTCACCGGTGCGGGCGGCGTCGATGCGGGTGCGGACGCGGTGGACGTCGACCTCGATGCGTGGGCGCATGGTGAGTATCCGATCGAGCTGCCGGAGGGCGGTTTCGACGGCCGCCGCCTCGCGTACGTGATCTTCACGTCCGGCTCCACCGGCCGGCCCAAGGGGGCGATGATCCGGCACGAGGCGATCTGTGCGCGCCTGCTGTGGCAGCGCGAACGAGTCCTCGGCTTCGGCGCCGACGACGCCTCGCTGTTCAAGGCGCCGCTGTCGTTCGACATCTCCGTCAACGAGATCCTGCTGCCCCTGGTCTCGGGCGGACGCCTGATCGTCACCGAGTCCGGCGGTGAGCGCGACCCGCAGTACCTGCTCGATCTCATTGCCCGCGAACGCGTCACGTTCGTCTACCTGGTGTCGTCGATGCTCGACGTGCTGCTCGACCTGGCCCGCGGCACCGACCTGCTGTCGGGTCTGCGGCACGTGTGGTGCGGCGGCGAGGTGCTCACCCCGGACCTGTTCGACCGGTTCCGGCGACAGCTGTCGACGACGCTGTACCACGGCTACGGCCCGGCCGAGGCCACGATCGGTGTCTCGCACGTGATCTACCGCGACGACGCCGCCCGCATCGCGACGTCCATCGGCCGCCCCAACCCCAACACCCAGCTGTACGTGCTGGATTCGCAGCTGCACCCGGTCCCGGAGGGCATCGGCGGCGAACTGTACGCGGGCGGCTACCTGCTGGGCCGCGGCTACGTCGGCGCGCCCGGGCTGACGGCGTCACGCTTCGTCGCGAACCCGTTCGCGGACGACGGTTCCCGCCTGTACCGCACCGGCGACCTGGCGCGGTGGGCCGCCGACGGCACCCTCGACTTCCTCGGCCGCGCCGACAACCAGGTGAAGATCCGCGGCATGCGTCTCGAACTCGAGGACGTCGAGGCCGCGCTCGCGTCCAACCCGGACGTGCGGCACAGCGCTGTCCTGGTCCGCAAGACACCGGCCGGGGCCAACTACCTTGCGGCGTACGTGGTTGCGGACACCGGCCGCTCACTCGGCCCGGAGACGCTGCGGGCGTGGGCGTCGGACAAGCTGCCGGAGTACATGGTGCCGTCGGCCTTCGTCGTCCTGGACGAGTTCCCGCTCACCCCGAACGGCAAGCTCGACCGCCGGGCGCTGCCGGCGCCCGACCTGGCCGCGGCGAGCGAGCACGTCGCACCGCGGACCGCGCTCGAGTCAAGGCTGTGCGCGTTGATCGGCGACGTGCTCAGCCTCGAACAGGTGGGCGTCACCGACGACTTCTTCGCCCTCGGCGGCGACAGCATCGTCGCGATCGCACTCGTCAATCAGGCTCGGCGCGACGGCTTCTCGATCACCGCGCGCGACATCTTCCAACTCCGGACCGCCGGCGCGCTCGCGGCCGTGGTCGACGGCCGGGTCGCGGACGCGCAGGATGCCGACGACGTCGCGGTGGGCGAGGTCCCGGCGATCCCCGTCGTGGCGCGCGTGTGCGCCGCCGGAACCGACGTGCGCACCTTCCACCAGTGGGTGCTGGTGCAGACCCCGGCCGGGCTCGACGAGGAGACCGCGACGGCGGCGCTGCAGGCGGTCGTGGCGCGACACGACGCGCTGCGGGCCCGTTGGGACCGTGAGCGTGGCGTTCTCACGGTTCCGGCGACGGACCAGCCGGTGACGGTCCACGTGTCGGACCTGCCCGACGGCGACGTGGACGCCGCGGTGGCCGCCGATCGCGAGGTCATCGTCGACCTGCTCGATCCCGAGTCCGGAATCATGTTGCAGGCCGCCCTGTTCCGCTCCGACGACGCGCCCGGACGACTGCTGCTCGTCGCGCATCACCTCGTCGTCGACGGCGTGTCGTGGCGGATCCTGCTGGAGGACTTCGCGCGTGCCGCCACCGCGATCCTCGCCGAGGCAGAGTCCACGACCGGCTCGGCCGATGTCGACCTACCTCCGGTCGGGACGTCGCTGCGCCGGTGGGCGCACCTGCTGGACGAGCGCGCGCGGTCCGGCGCGTTCGACGACGAACTCGGCTACTGGCGGTCGGTGACGGCGCCCGGCGCGCTCGAGATAGGTTCGCGCGCGCTGGAACCCGCCACCGACACGTGGTCCACCGCGGACACCCTGACGGTGGAGACGACGTCGGACATCGCCGCGCCGCTGCTCGCCGACGTGCCCGCCGCGTACCACGCGGGCGCCGGTGACGTCCTCGTCGCCGCACTGGCCGTCGCGCTGCGGCGCTGGCGTGGCGCTGCGGGCGCGGATGTCCTGGTGGACCTCGAGGGCCACGGGCGCGAGGAGCACCTCGTCCGGCGGTCCGGCACGGCGCTCGACATCTCCCGCACCGTCGGCTGGTTCACCACCGTCTACCCGGTGCGCCTCGACGTCGCGTCGGATCACGTCCCGTCGGCGCTCAGGTCCGTCAAGGAGCAGCTCCGCCGCGTCCCGAACAACGGATTCGGTTACGGTGCACTGCGATACCTCACCGAGTGCGGAGACGAGCTCGCGACCGACACCGCGTCGCCGGTGCTGTTCAACTACCTCGGCCGCGTCGCGGCCGGCGCCGGCCGCGACTGGCTGCCCATCGCGACCGGCGGAGCAAGCGATCCGGCGATGCCGATGGGGCACGCCCTCACCGTCGACGTGATCGCCACCGACGGCCCCGACGGGTCGACGCTGCGCACCACGCTCACCTGGGCCGGGGGAGTGCTGTCGCGGGCCGAGGTCGACGAGTTCGCCGACCGGTGGAGCGCCGCGTTGCGCGAGATCGCCGACGCCGCGGCAGACGGCGGTCACACACCGTCGGACTTCCCGCTGGTGCCGCTGGCTCAGGCCGACGTCGACCACGTCGCGGAATCCGCCCGGACGCTGGCCGACATCCTGCCGACCACTCCGCTGCAGGACGGCATCTACTTCCACAGCGTTTACGAGCGCGACGGCGTCGCCGACTCCGTGGCCGATCCGTACGTGGTCCAGCAGATCGTCGAGCTGACCGGCGAGGTCGACGCGGTCGCGCTGCACCGGGCGCTGCAGGGCGTCGTCGACCGGCACGATGTGCTCCGGGCGGCGCTGCGCCCGCTCTCCGACGGCCGTGTGGTGCAGGTGGTCTCGGCGCGGGCGGACGTCCCGATGACCGTGCTCGACCTGTCCGGTGACCCCGACCTGTCGGGCACCGTCGACCGCGTGCTCGCCGAGGATCGGTTGCGCGGCTTCGACTTCGAGCGTCCGCCGCTGGTGCGCTACACGCTGGTCCGGGTCGAACCGTCGAAGTTCCTCCTGCTGCAGTCGATCCACCACGTGGTCGCGGACGGCTGGTCGGTGCCGGTGATGCTGCGGGAGCTCATGGCGCTCTACGCCCCGTCCGGCACCCCGCTCGCGCTGCCGGCGCCCGCGCCGTACCGGAACTACCTGGGATGGTTGGCGTCCCGTGATCGTGACGCGTCGCTCGCGGTGTGGCGACAGGCGCTCGCCGAGGCGGGTGAGCCGCCCGCGCTGCCCGGTGCCCCGGCCACGGGAGCGGCGGGCGTGCGCAGCGTGGAGGTCTCGCTGTCGGTAGCCGCGACCGAGGCGCTGGATCGGTTGGGTCGCGACCGCGGGCTGACCACCGGCACCTTCGTCCACGGCGCGTGGGGTCTGCTGCTGGCCCGCCTCACCGGCCGCCGCGACGTGCTGTTCGGCTCGACCGTGTCGGGCCGCGGCGGCGACCTGCCCGGCATCGAGTCCATGGTCGGACTGTTCATCAACACCGTGCCCGCCCGGCTCCGCCTGCGCCCCGACGAGACGGCCGCGGACGTCCTGACGCGCTGGCAGTCGGAGCAGTCGGCGCTGCTCGAGCACCAGTACGTGGGACTCGGTGAACTGCGCCGCCTCACCGGTCTGCAGGAACTCTTCGAGACGCTCGTCGTGGTCGAGAACTACCCGATCGGGAACACGGCCATCGCGGATCCGTCCGGCACCGTGCGACTCACCGGCATCCGGTTCGACGAGCATCCGCCGTACCCGCTGACGGTCGTCGCGGTGCCCGGCGACCGGCTGCGGTTCGAGGTCAAGTACGACGCCGCGCGCGTCGGCGACGCGACCGCCGCACAGATGGCGGACGGGCTCGTCGCCCTGCTGTCGGGGCTGCCGGACTCGATCGACCGCCCGGTCGCGGCGCTCGCGCTTGCCGGGCGCCCCGCGCCGGCGCCGCGCACCGAGTTCCCGTCCACGACCGTGCCCGCGCTGCTCGAGGAGCAGGCGGCGCGCACCCCCGAGGCCACCGCGGTGGTGTTCGAGGGGCGGTCGCTCACCTACCGGCAGCTGCACGAGCGCGCAAACCGACTGGCGCACCTGCTGATCGACCGCGGTGTGCGACCGGAGGCCAAGGTGGCCGTCGCGCTGCCGCGGTCGCTCGAGCTGATGGTGGCGCTGCTCGCGGTCGGCAAGGCCGGCGGCGCCTACGTGCCCCTCGACACGGGCTACCCGGCCGAGCGGCTCGCGTACATGCTCGAGGACTCGGCCCCGGTGTGCGTGCTGACGTCCGCCGCCGTCGCCGCGGGCCTCCCGGATGCCGGCGCCGAGACGATCCGCGTCGACGAGATCGACCTCGACGCATACCCGACCGAGCGGCCCGAGGTCGCGCTGTGCCCGCAGCACCCGGCGTACGTGATCTACACGTCCGGCTCCACCGGACGACCCAAGGGCGTCGTCGTCCCGCACGCGGGTGTGGTCAACCGGTTGCTGTGGATGCAGACGTTCCGGCCGATCCTGCCCACCGACCGGGTGCTGCAGAAGACCCCGTCGAGCTTCGACGTCTCGGTGCCCGAGTTCTTCGGGCCGCTCCTCGCCGGCGCGACCCTCGTGATCGCGCGGCCCGACGGCCACCGCGATCCGCAGTACCTGGCCGAGCTGATCGTCGACGCGAAGATCACCCGTGCCCATTTCGTGCCGTCGATGCTCGAGCTGTTCCTCGCCGAGCCCGAGGCCCGGGCGTGTGTGGGGCTGCGCGTGGTCGCGGCCAGCGGTGAGGCGCTCCCGCTGTCGGTGGCGCGTCGGTTCGCCGAGGTTCTGCCCGGGGCGCTGCTCGACAACCTGTACGGCCCCACCGAGGCGTCGGTGGAGGTCAGCTTCGCGTCGGCCGTGCAGGACCTGCCGGCCGACGCCGCCGCTGTCCCGATCGGCTACCCGGTCTCGAATACCGCTCTGTACGTTCTGGATCCGTACCTGCAGCCCGTCACCGACGGAGGCGCGGGGGAGCTCTATCTCGCGGGCCCGCAGCTGGCGCGCGGCTACCTCGGTCGCCCCGATGTCACCGCCGACCGTTTTGTCGCCGATCCGTTCGGCGCCCCCGGCGAGCGCATGTACCGCACCGGTGACGTCGTCCGCCGTGGCGCCTACGGTGCGGTCGAGTACCTGGGCCGCGCGGACGATCAGGTGAAGCTGCGCGGCTTCCGCATCGAGCTGGGGGAGATCGAGGCCCGGCTGGCCACGCACCCCGAGGTGGCCCACGCGGCCGCGGTGATCCGGGAGGACATTCCCGGCCACCAGCAGCTCGTCGGCTACCTCGTCGCCGACCCCGCGCTCGACACCGACGCCGTCCGCCGTCACGTCGCACGGGCGCTGCCGGAGTTCATGGTGCCCACGGCACTGGTCGTGGTCGAGGCGTTGCCGCTGAGCCCCAGTGGCAAGCTCGACCGACGGGCGCTTCCCGCACCTGTCGTCGAAACGTCCACGAGCCCGGACAGTTCGGCCCCGACCGGTCAGGCGTCCGCCGTCGCCGGGCTGGTCGCCGAGGTCCTCGGACGCGACACCGTCGGGGAGGACGACGACTTCTTCGCGCTCGGCGGCGACAGCATCCTCGCGATCCGTCTGGTGAACCTCGCTCGCCGCGACGGCATCTCGATCACCCCGCGGCAGATCTTCGAGCAGCGCACCGCGCGGGCGCTGGCGCGGCTGATCGGCGACGCCGACGCACCCGCGACCGAGGCCACGCCGACACGCACGCCGATCGTCACCACCGGTGACACCCTGCCCATGCCGGTCGTGCACCGGCTCTCGGAGTGGAGCGGCGGCACCGACCGCTTCAACCAGGCGGTGCTGGTGCACAGCCCCGCCGGCGCGACGGCCGAGAACCTCACGGCCGCACTGCGGTCCGTCCTCGACCACCACGACGGGCTGCGGCAGCGCCTGACCCGGCACGCGCCGGGGGTGTGGTCGCTGCACATCGCCGAGCGCGGCGCCGTCGCGCCGTCGCTGCGCCGCGTGGACGTCACCGGCCACGACGATGCGCAGTTGCGTGCGGTGATCGCGGCCGAGTCGTCCGCCGCGGCCGACCGCCTCGATCCCGAGGCCGGCGCCGTGGTCGAGGCGGTGTGGTTCGACGCGGGCGAGCACGACCTCGGACGCCTGCTCCTGGTCGCCCACCACCTCGTGGTCGACGGTGTCTCGTGGCGGGTGCTGCTCGAGGACCTGCCGATGTCGTGGGTGGCGGCCCGATCGGGTCTGCCCGCCGCCCTCGACCCCGTCGGCACCTCGCTGAAGGCGTACGCGGACCTCGTCACCGCGCATGCCCAGCAGCCCGCCCGGCTGCGTGAGCTGGCGCACTGGCGCGAGATCACCGCTCCCGGAGCCGAACTGGTGCCGTCCGCGCAGGGCGACGTCACGATCGGCACCGGATCGAGCCGCACCGTGCGGTTGACCGTCGCCGACACCGAGGCCGTGCTGACCGCCGTGCCCGCGCTCGCATACGCCGACGTCACCGACGTCCTGGTGACCGCGCTCCGCATCGCCGTCACCCGCTGGTTCGCCGGGCAGGGCCGCGCGTCGGACCTGCTGGTCGATCTCGAGCGGCACGGTCGTGAGGAGCTGGCGCCGGGCATCGACCTGTCCCGCACCGTCGGCTGGTTCACCAACATCAGCCCGGTGCGCCTTCCCGGCGGCACCGAGGGCGTCGATGCGCTCAAGTCCGTCAAGGAGGCGCTGCGCGCGGCGCCCGACGGCGGCATCGGCTACGGCATGCTGCGGTACGCCAACGCCCGCACCGCCGGGATGCTGGCCGCGGGTGCGTCGGCGCAGGTGCTGTTCAACTACCTGGGCCGGATGCCCGCCGGCCTCGTCGGGCCGTGGACCACGGCGCCCGAAACCGACGTCCTGGCAACCGATCCCGACGCCGACATGGGCGGCCCGTACCGGCTCCTCGTCAACGCGCTGTGCGAGGACACCCAGGACGGGCCCGTGCTGAGCGCGGTGTTCGGCTGGTCCGAACCGGACCTTTCCGCCGCGGACGCCCGCGCCCTGAGCGACGGTTGGGCGGCCGCACTGAGTGAACTGGTCGTCCTCGCCTCGCAGCACGACGGGCCCGCCGCGCTCACCCCGTCCGACGTCCCGCTGGCGGCCCTCACCCAGGGCGAGATCGACACCGTCGTCGACGCCGCACCCGCGGGCGTCGAGACCATCTGGCCGCTGTCGCCGCTGCAGGAGGGCCTGTACTTCCAGGCCGGAATCGCCGACGGCGCCGACATTTACACCGCCCAGTTCTCGCTGGACTTCGACCGGCACCTGGACCTGGAGCGACTGGCCGCCGCGATCCGCACCCTGCAGCGCCGCAACCCGACGCTGCGTGCCGGATTCGCCAGTGCGGGACTGACCGCGCCGGTGCAGTTCGTCAGCGCCGGACTCGACGTCCCGATCACCGAGGTGGATCTGCGCGACCTCGACGCCGCCGCCCGCGAGGAGCGGGCCGCGCAGCTGATGCTCGAGGATCGGCGCACGCCGTTCGACCTAGCGGCCCCGCCGCTGTGGCGGGCGACGGTGCTGCGCCTCGGCGAGGACCGCGACCGCCTGGTGATCAACCGCCAGTTCCTGCTGTGGGACGGCTGGTCCAACGGCCTGGTCGTCAGCCAGCTGCTCGCGCTGTACGAGACCGGCGGCGACGACACCGGATTCGTCACGCCCGACGGCGGATTCGACGACTACCTGTCCTGGCTCGCCGGCCGCGACGGCGGCGCCGCCGAGACGGCGTGGAGGCGCGCGCTGTCCGGGCTCGAGGAGCCGACGCTGCTCGCCCGGCGAACCGGCGAGCCGACGGGTCTGCCCGACCGCCGCGACGCCGTGCTGTCCCGCGACCTCGGCGAGCGCCTGCGCGCGCAGGCCGCGCGGGCGGGCGTCACGTTCAACGCGATCCTCAATGCGGCGCTCGGAGTGGTGCTGGCCGGTGCGACCGGGCGCGGTGACGTCGTGTTCGGCACGACGGTGGCGGGCCGCCCGCCGGAGGTGCCGGGAATCGACTCGGTGGCCGGCATGTTCCTCAACACCGTGCCGGTGCGGATGTCGCTGCGGCCGAACGAGTCCGTCGCCGATCTGATGCGTCGCACCCAGTCCGAGCGGCTGGAGCTGATGCCCTACGACTACCTCGGCCTCGCGGCGATCCAGCGGACGAGCGAGCACCGCGAACTGTTCGACGTGCTGTACGTGCTGCAGAACTTCGTCGACGAGAACCAGGTCTCGGCGCTGCACGCCGCGCACGACATCAGCGGCGGCGACAGCATCGACCACACGCACTACCCGCTGACGGTGGTCGTCACGCCCGGCGCCGAGACCAAGGTGAAGTTCGAGTTCCACCCGGACACGGTGGCGGCGAAGGACGCCGAGCGCATGCTCACGGGATTCGTCCGACTGCTCGAACAGTTCGCGGATGACGTCGACGTGCTCGTCGGCCGGACCGACACACTCGCGCCGTCGGACCGCAGCCGCATCGAGGCGTACCGCACGGAGACCACACACCCGTTGCCGGAGAAGACGATCGCGGACCTGTTCGCCGAGACCGCGCAGCAGATCCCGGACACCACCGCGCTGGTGTTCGGCGACGTCACCGTCACGTACGCCGAGCTGGACGCCCGGATCAACCGGATGGTGCGGGTGCTGCTCGCGCACGGTGCCGGTCCCGAGAAGATCGCGGCGCTGGCGCTGCCGCGGTCGGTGGAGACCGTCGTCGCGCTGTTCGCGGTGCTGCGGACCGGTGCCGCGTACCTGCCGCTCGAACTGGACCACCCGGCCGAGCGTCTGGTCGGGATGCTCGACGACGCTCGCCCGGTGACGATGGTGACCACCTCGGCAGTCGCCGAAAGCCTCTCGGCGGCAATGGTGGACACGATCGTCCTCGACGACGCGACTGCCGTCGACACGCTCCGCGCCGCCGACGGGTCCGCGCTCACCGACACCGAACTCGGCGGCTTCGCGCCCGGCACCCCCGGCCGCCTGGACCATCCCGCCTACGTGATCTACACGTCCGGCTCCACCGGCCGACCCAAGGGCGTCGTGACGCCGTACCGCGGCCTGACGAACATGCAGTTCAACCACCGCGAGGCGATCTTCGAACCGGTCGTGCGCGGGTCGGGCGGGCGCACGCTGCGCATCGCGCACACCGTGTCGTTCGCGTTCGACATGTCGTGGGAGGAGCTGCTCTGGCTCGTCGAGGGCCACGAGGTGCACATCTGCGACGAGGACCTGCGGCGTGACGCACGGGCGCTGGTCGCGTACGGCGACGCGCACGAGATCGACGTCGTCAACGTGACCCCCACGTACGCGCGGCATCTCATCGAGGAGGGCCTGCTCGACGACGGACCGAGACGGCACCGACCGCCGCTGGTGCTGCTCGGCGGCGAGGCCGTCTCCGATCAGGTGTGGGACGCGTTGCGCGACACCGACGGCACGTCCGGCTACAACCTGTACGGCCCCACCGAGTACACGATCAACACGCTCGGCGGCGGTACGGCGGACAGCGCCACGCCGACGGTGGGCCGGCCGATCTGGAACACCGCCGCGCACATCCTCGACGGCTGGCTGCGGCCGGTCGCCGACGGCGTGCCGGGCGAGCTGTACATCTCCGGTGTCGGGCTCGCGCGCGGCTACCTCCACCGGTTCGGCCTCACCGCCGAGCGGTTCGTCGCCGACCCGATCGTGGGCGGCGGAGCCCGGATGTACCGCACCGGCGACCTGGTCCGGCGCGGGTCCGACGGCAACATCGACTTCCTCGGCCGCACCGACGACCAGGTGAAGATCCGCGGGCACCGAGTCGAACTGGGCGAGGTCGAATCCGTGCTGGCCGCGCTCGACGCGGTGCGCCAGGCCGCGGTGATCGCCGACGCCGGACCGGGCGGGGTCAAGCGTCTGGTCGCCTACGTGGTGCCCGCGCGCGCGGGCGCGGCCGTCGACGTCGCCGCTCACGCGCGGAAGGTGCTGCCGGACTACATGGTTCCGGTCGCCTTCATCGAGGTCGACACGCTGCCCATGACCGTCAACGGCAAGCTCGACGTCCGGGCGCTGCCGTCCGCCGACACGGTGCTCGGACAGGGTTCGGACGAATCCCGTGCGCCGCGGGACGCCGTCGAGGAGGCCCTGTGCCGACTGTTCGGCGAGGTCCTCGAGCTGGACGTCGAGCTCGGCATCGACGACAACTTCTTCGACCTGGGCGGGCACTCGCTGCTCGCCACCCGGCTGATCAGCCGGGCGCGCGCGGAACTGTCTGCCGAGCTGACGATGCGGGACCTGTTCGAGGCACCCACCGTCGCCGAGCTCGCGCGTCGGATCTTCGGGCGCGGAGAGTCGACCCGACCGGTGCTGGTGGCGGGGGAGCGACCCGAGCAGCTGCCGCTCTCGCCGGCGCAGCAGCGGCTGTGGGTGATCCAGCAGATGGAAGGCGATTCTGCCGCCTACAACTTCCCGATCGTGCTGCGCCTGCGCGGTGACCTCGACGCGTCCGCGTTCACGGAGGCACTCGCCGACGTCGTCGCCCGGCACGAGGTGCTGCGCACCGTGTTCGACGAACACGACGGGGAGCCGGTCCAGGTGATCCTGGCCGACGCGCGGCCCGAGGTGGCCGTCGTCGAGGCGGAGCCGGATGAGACACCCGCGCTGGTGGCCGCCGCGGTCGGGCGCCCGTTCGACCTCACCACCGAGATTCCCGTGCGCGCCACGGTGATCCGTATCGGTCAGGGCGAGCACGTGCTCGCCCTGGTCCTGCACCACATCGCCACCGACGAGTGGTCGGACCGGCCGTTCCTGCGCGACCTGATGGTCGCCTACGCGGCACGCGTCCGCGGCGCGGCGCCGGAGTGGGCGCCGCTGCCGGTGCAGTATGCGGACTTCACGCTGTGGCAGCGGGCGCTGCTCGGCGAGCCGTCCGACGCCGACTCGCTGATCAGCGGCCAGCTCGACTACTGGGCCGGCGTCCTCGACGGTGCACCGGAGGAACTGGCGCTCCCGGCGGATCGCACCCGGCCCGCGCGCCCCAGCTTCGCCGGTGGCGCAATCGAACTCGACCTGGACGCCGATACGACCGGCGCATTGCGGGCACTCGCCCGCGAGCACGGCGCCAGCATGTTCATGGTGCTGCACGCTGCGTCGGCCACCCTGCTGCAGCGGCTCGGCGCCGGCGACGACCTGCCGTTGGGTGCGCCGGTCGCCGGGCGTGCCGAGCAGGGACTCGACGACCTGGTCGGCTTCTTCGTCAACACGGTGGTGCTCCGCACCGACGTCTCGGGTGACCCGACGTTCGTGGAACTGCTGGCCCGGGTCAAGGACCTCGACCTGGCCGCGTTCTCGCACGCGGACGTGCCGTTCGAATCCGTCGTCGAGCGACTCAACCCGGCTCGCACGCTGGCCCGGAACCCGCTGTTCCAGGTGATGGTCGGCTACCACAGCCGCACCGCCGACCCGGCGCCGTCGCCCGACCTGGCGCTCGCGCCGGTGTCGATCGAGGAGCGCACCGCCAAGTTCGACCTGGTGTTCAACTGGACCGAATTCCTCGACGAGGAGCGGGTGCGGTTGCGGCTCGAGTACAGCGCCGACCTGTTCGACCGCGACACCGTCGACCGCATGGCCCGCCGCCAGGTCGCGGTCCTCGGGGCCGTCGCCGCGGATCCCGCGACCCGGGTGTCCGACGTCGACGTGTTCCTGGGCGGCGAGCGCGACGCGGTGCTGCGCGCCTTCAACGACACCTCCCGTCTCGTCGAGGAGCTGACGCTGCCGGAGGCGTTCGAGCGGTGGGCGCGGGAGACCCCCACGGCGGTGGCCGTCGCGGACCGGAACGGCGAGGCGACGTACGCCGAGCTCGACAAGCGGTCCAGGAGCATCGCGGCCGTCCTCGCGGCACGCGGGGTCCGCACGGAAAGCGTGGTGGGCCTGGCCGTTCCGCGGTCGATCGACATGGTGGCGTCGGTGCTCGGGGTGTTGCGTCTGGGCGCGGCCTATCTACCGCTCGATCTGACCCACCCGGCGGACCGCATCTCGTACATGCTCGAGGATTCGGGTGCCGGGATCCTGCTGACGACGTCGTCCGAATCGGCGCGCATCGCCGCGCCGGACCTCGAGCGCGTCCTGCTCGACGATCCACTCGTGATCGCCGAAACCTACGGTCGCACCACCGACGGACTGCCGACGCCGCCGCCGGGGCTCGAGCACGCGGCGTACGTGATCTACACGTCCGGCTCGACGGGCCGTCCCAAGGGCGCGGTCCTGCCACATGAGGGCATCATGAGCCTCGTCGCGACGGCCGAGGACCGGATGAAGCTGACCACCGGGTCGGTGGTCATGCAGTTCGCCTCCGTCGGCTTCGACGTCGCGGTGTTCGAGTTGTCGATGGCGCTGTGCACCGGGTCGGCGTTGGTGATCGTCCCGGAGGAGGCCCGCGTGGCCGGTCCGGAGCTCACCGACTTCATGCACGAGCGCAAGGTCACGCACGCGATCCTGCCACCGTCGCTCATGGCCGCACTGCCGCCGGGATGTGCTGTGCCGGAAGGCTGCACCGTGCTGGTGGGGACCGAGACGGTGCCGCCGGACCTGATCGGTCGCTGGGCCGAGCGGTTGAACCTGCTCGCCGCCTACGGGCTCACCGAGGCGACGGTCAACAACACGCTGTGGCAGGCGCAGCCGGGGTGGACGCAGTCGGTGCCGATCGGCATCCCCGACCCCAACGAGCAGGCCTACGTCCTCGACGACCGGCTGCGTCCGGTGCCGCCGGGCATCGCCGGTGAGTTGTACATCGCCGGGCGCGGTCTGGCACGGGGCTACCTGGGCCGGCCGGCGCTCACGGCGGGCCGGTTCATCGCGAATCCGTACGGGCCGGGGCGCATGTACCGCACCGGTGACCGGGCGCGGTGGCGGTCCGACGGGAACATCGACTTCCTCGGCCGCGTCGACGACCAGGTGAAGATCCGCGGGTTCCGGATCGAGCTCGGCGAGATCATCGCCGCGCTCGCGAGTCACCCCGGGGTGAGCCAGGCCGCGGTGGTCGCAGACACCGGCGGCGGCATCACCCGACTGGTCGGCTACGTGTCACCGGAGTTCGTCGACGGATCGGATTCCGCTCCCGCCGTGGACGCGTCGGAGGTTCGTGCGCACGCCGCTCGGACGTTGCCGGACTACATGGTGCCGACGATGGTCGTGGTGCTGCCCGGTGCGCTGCCGCTCACCCCGAACGGCAAGCTCGACCGAAAGGCGTTGCCGGCGCCGGACTGGGCGATCCTCGCCGGCGACGGCAGCCCGCGCGACGACGTCGAAACCGAACTGTGCGAGATCTTCTCGGAGATCCTGCGCCTGCCCGTGGTCGGCATCCACGACGGCTTCTTCGACCTCGGCGGGCACTCGATGGCCTCGATGAAGCTCGTGGGCCGGGTCCGCACCGTGTTCGGGCGCGAGATCACCATCCGTGACGTGTTCGACGCCCCGACGGTGGCCGAGCTGGCCGAGGTCGTCCGGCGTGCCGACAACCCCGGGCGGCCGGCGCTGGTCGCGACCGGCGACGACGCTCCCGTCTCTCTGGCCCCGGCGCAGCGGCTGCACTGGCTGCGTCACCGCGCCGCGGGGTCGTCCGCGCGGGCCGACCATGCGCTCGCGCTACGACTGCGAGAGCGCATCGATCCCGAGATGCTGGCGCGGGCACTCGACGACGTCGTCGACCGGCACATGCCGCTGCGAACCGTGTTCGCGCCGGACGGTTCCGAGGTGTTCGCCTCCGACGGTCCACGCCCGGGCATCGACGTGATCGACGTCGGCGACGACGACCTGCACCGGCGGGCCTACGAGCTGGCACAGCTCCGGATCGACCTCACCGGGGAGGCGCCGCTGCGCGTGCACCTGGTGAGCGACGACGCCGGACGTCAGGTACTGCTGCTCACGATGCACTACCTCGCGGTGGACGAGTGGTCGGTGGTGCCGCTGCTCGGAGACCTGTTGTCCGCGTATGCGTCCCGCGCCGGCGGCAGTGCGCCGCAGTGGGAGCCGCTCGCGGTGGAATACCCGGACTACGTGCGCTGGCAGCAGCGGTTGCTCGGTGACCCTGCCGATCCGTCGAGCCGACACGCCCGACAGCTCGAATACTGGCGGAACAGGCTGTCCGACATGCCCTTCCGTCTCCACCTTCCCGCCCCGGCGGGAGTGCGGGAGCCGCGGCGCGAGATGGTGTCGATCGAGATCGATGCCGACCTGCACGACGGGATCGACCGGCTCGCGGTTCGCACCGGGACGAGCATGTTCATGATCCTGCAGGCGGCGTTGGCCACGCTGCTGACGAGGAGCGGTGCGGGCACCGACATTCCGATCGGCTCGCTCGTCGCGGGCCGATCCGAGGACGCGCTCGCTCCGATGATCGGGTGCTTCTTCAACGTCGTCGTGATGCGGACCGACACGAGCGGAACCCCGGACTTCGAGGAACTGCTCGCCCGCGTCCGTTCCTCGAATCTCGAGGCGCTCGATCATCAGGACGTCGGATTCGCCTACGTTGCAGCCGAACTCGATGGCGCCAGTGCCGGCGGTCGCTATCCGCAGGTGATGCTGGTCCACCACGAGCAGGCCCGCTTCGATGCGCTCGAGGGCGTGCTCGACGGGTTCCTGCCGGTGCCGGTCGGACAGCCGTCGGCGGAGCTGACGCTCAGTTTCTACGAGCCGGCGGGGACGGGTCCGGTGCACGCCCACTTCGAGTTCTCCACCGGTGCGCTCGACCGCGACGCGGTCGTGGGGTGGGCGCGGGAGCTGTCGGCGCTGCTGGCGTCGGTCGTGAGCGGGGGAGGTGTCGCCTGACTCGGATCGGCTGTGACGCGTCACACGCCGAAGCCGGTATCCGTAGGCTCCCCTAATGAGGGTAGCCTTTGCTATCTTCTCCAACGGAAGATGCGGGGACCCAACAGCGGTGGGGCTACGAGGACGGACATGAGCGATGACTGACAGTCAACGAGCCGACGGTGACGAAACGCTCGACGTGGTCGGGATCGGGTTCGGTCCGTCTAACCTCGCACTCGCGATCGCGATCGAGGAGCACAACGCGGAGTGCCACCCCGACGAGCGGATCACCGCGTGCTTCTTCGAGAAGCAGGACGAGTTCGGCTGGCATCGCGGCATGCTCCTCGACGGCGCGACCATGCAGATTGCGTTCCCCAAGGATCTCGTCACGTTCCGCAACCCGCGCAGCGGGTACAGCTTCTTCTCGTATCTGCACGATCGCGGACGGCTCGTCGACTTCGTGAACCACCAGACGTTCTTTCCCACGCGGGTGGAGTTCCAGGACTATCTGCAGTGGGCGGCCGGGCGCGTCGCCGCCGACGTCCGGTACGGCACCACCGTCGCCGTGGTCGAGGGGATCGACGACGGGGGAGCGGTGGACAGGTTCGCGCTCTCGCTCTCGGACGGCACCGTCGTCCGGGCCCGAAATGTCGTGGTGGGTGCGGGATTGCGGGAACGGCTGCCGGAGTGGGCGACGCCGTCGGCCCGGTGTTTCCACAACCACCAGTTCCTGTTCCACATCGCGGAGTTGCCGGAGCCGGTGCATCAGCGATTCGTCGTCCTCGGCGCCGGCCAGAGCGCGGCAGAGGTGGTGCAGTACCTGCACGGCAACTATCCCGAGGCCGAGGTTCACAGCGTGTTCTCCCGGTTCGGGTTCAGCCCGGCCGACGACAGCCCGTACGCGAACCGGATCTTCGATCCGGGCACCGTGGACGAACTGCACGCCGCGTCCACGGCGGAGCGTGAACGCCTGCTCGAGCTGCACCGCGGCACCAACTACTCGGTGGTCGACATCGAACTGATCAACGCGCTGTACGCCGCCGAGTACCAGGAGCGGGTGCGCGGCGAGCAGAGGCTGTTCATGCGACGTGCGTCCGAGGTCAGTGCGGTGCGCGAGGACGCCGACGGCATCGAGGTGTCGGTGCACAGCACCCTCGACGGCCTCACCGACACGCTCGTGTGCGACGCGCTGGTGTTGGCCACCGGGTTCTCGGCGACCCCGCTCGACTCGCTGTTCGGCGAGTCGTTTCCCGGCGTGGGGCTAGATCGCGGCGTCGGCCGCGATTACCGCCTCGACGCCGGACCGGACGTCACCGGGGGCATCTACCTGCAGGGCGGAACGGAGAAAACACACGGCTTGACGGCGTCATTGCTGTCCAATGTTGCAGTGCGCGCGGGAGAGATACTCAATTCGATTCTCGCTCATCGAGATATCAGCGGACGCCTTGCTAGGCTGAACGCAGCCAACCCGTACGCAACAAGCGAGGTCAGATGAGCACCAATCCGTTCGACGACGAAGACGGCCGCTTCTACGTGCTGGTCAACGACGAAGACCAGCATTCCCTGTGGCCCACGTTCTCCGAGGTCCCCCAGGGCTGGAGGATCGTCTTCGGCGAGGATTCGCGTCAGGCGTGCGTCGAATACGTCGAGAAGAACTGGACCGACATGCGGCCGAAGAGCTTGCGTGAGGCCATGGAGCAGGACCAGAAGAACGCCGAGAAGTAATCCGTCCGGTTCCGACTACGTGACGTTCCGAGTCACGGAGTCGGACACGGAATTGCTCATCGTCACGCTGCGTCGCCCGAATCGCGGGCGGCGCAGCGTCGTGTTTCGGCGCAATGTCGCATTGCGGCGCCGTGGCGGGCGCCGCAACGTCCGAGCGCCCCATTCGCCGAGCGTGACGCCCGCCGCCAGCGCGCACCCGACACCGAACGCGCCCAGCAGCGCGGTCAGGCCGACGATCACCTCGTCGTTCAACATCGCGTACAGACCGCGATACAAGGACAGACCCGGCAGCAGCGGCGTGATGCCCGCCACCGCCACGACGAGTGGCGGGGTCAGCGCCCGTCGTGCCATGAGACCGCCCGCGAAACCGACCACGGTCGCCGCGATCGCCGACGAGATCACCGGGCCGATGCCCATGCTCTGCGCGAGCACGAAGAAGAGCAGGCCCGCGGCGCCGCCCAGACCGGCGGCCGTCAGCGCCCGCCGCTCGGCGTAGCACGCGAGTGCGAAGAACATCGACGTCAACGCGCCCGCGATCACCTTCACAGGAAGTTGGGTGATGTCGGGGGGCGGGACGTTGCTGATGAGCGGCAGGTCCGCGCCGAGCGCGCTCGCGACCCGCAGGGACAGCGCGACACCGGCGATGATGCCGCCGGTCATCATCACGACTTCGAAGAACCGGGCCGAAGCCGTGATCGGCGCGCCGGTGATGGCGTCCTGCACCGAACCGACCAACGACAGGCCGGACAGCAGCACCACCACCCCGGCCGCGATGATCAGCGATGGTCTGACCTCCACCCCCAGGTGATCCCGGACCGCGTACAGCGCCATCGCCGGAGTGGCCGCGATCAGCCCGCCCATCATCTGCTGGAAGAAGTAGGGCAGCCCGAACCGGTTGAGGACCCGATTGACGCGGTCGATCACCACGGTGGTGAGGAACGCGACGATCGTGATGAACGGGCCGGCGCCGAGCAGCACGGCGACCGCGGCGGCCACGCCGGCCCAGCCGAGCGTCGCGATCCAGCGGTTGTAGGGGTGCGGCGCGGAGACGATGGCATCGAGGGCGGCGTGTGCCTGCGCCGGGGTGATCGCCTCGAGCCGGATCCGCCGGGTGAGGCGGTCGGCGGCCGCGAGGCGGGTGAAGTCCATCGACCGGTAGTGCACGATCCGCATCGTGCTCGCCGGCGGGATCAGAGGCCCGCGGTGCGCGGAGAGCACGATCGAGTTGTAGGTGACGTCGACGTCGCACTGTGCCAGGCCGTACGTCGCGGCGACGAAGCGGACCTGCGTGGCGGTGTCGACCGCGGAGGTGCCCGACGCCAGCAGCAGGTCCCCGATACGCACCGCGAGGTCGAGTACCTCGGCAACGCGGGCGTCGTCGGTGAGGTCGATCGGCTGCAGCGGTGTGGGAGCCGCTGTGACCGTGTCGACCGTCGCCCGACGGTCCTTGACGAGACTTCCGATCGACGCCGCGAACCTGCGCACGTCAGATGTCGGTGACGAGATCCTTCTCGGTGAGATCGGTGGCCTCCAGTGCCGATTCGAGCGTGTCGTGCCGGAAGACAGCGGTCACCTGGTCGTTCACGACGCGGAAGGCGGTGCCAACGGTCTTCGACTCGCCCGGCTTGGCCGCCCAGGTGGCCTGCTCCTCGACGACGACGACTCCGTCGTGCATGAACATCCGGCCGGGGACCAGTGTAAGTCCCGCTGAATCGGCCCATTCCCGCAGCGCGGTCAGGCCCTGCGCGGCACCTTCCGAACCTCCCAGTTCGATGTCGTCGCTCGAGACCGCGAGGAGCGTGTCGATGTCGGACGAGTTGAGGGCGTCATGCCACGCGAGAATCGTGGCGATCTCCGAGATGCGCATGGGACAACGCTAACCAAAACGGGCGGTCGCGGCACGGTTACGCGCACCACCATCGGGTATGGATATGATGAGCGCGCTCGACTGCCTCCTTAGCTCAGTGGTAGAGCACTCGCCTTGTAAGCGAGCGGTCGTCAGTTCAATCCTGACAGGGGGCTCCGAAGAAGGACCCTCGCCGGCATTACGCCGACGAGGGTCCTTTGTCTTCTGCGCGCGACTTCACGTCACGCTCCCAGTCTTCGCCCTCCGGGCGGACGGCAGACGCAGAAAGGATGGCCTGCGGGGTCGAGCAGCACCCGGCACTTGTCGGGGGCGTATTGCTCCGGGGCGATGCGCGCTCCGAGCCGCACCGCCTCGGTCTCGGCGGCATCGAGGTCGTCGACGACGAGGTCGAGATGGATCTGCGTCGGCACGGCGTTGTCCGGCCAGGACGGTGCCCGGTATTCCGGCACGCGGA
Source organism: Prescottella soli (assembly GCF_040024445.1). Lineage (NCBI taxonomy): Bacteria > Bacillati > Actinomycetota > Actinomycetes > Mycobacteriales > Nocardiaceae > Rhodococcus > Rhodococcus (subgen. Prescottella) soli. The sequence continues at coordinate 2,076,456 of NZ_CP157276.1, read as the reverse complement.
TCATCGTCAGCATCGCGTCGGGGGCCTCCATGCTCACGAACTTCTCGTTGGAGTTGGTGATCCTGCCGCCCAGGATGTCGCACCAGAAGCGGGCGAGCGCGGGCGGATCCGCGCAGTCCATTGTTATCGAACCCAAATGTCCAACGGCCATCCCTGGACGCTACTAGCCGCATTGCAATCGAAAGCCGATTTCCTCACCGAACAAACGGTGAATTGCGTCAGTTCGCCACCGGTGTATTCGTTCACAGGGCGAAGCCGTCCCCCGATTTCGCGTCGGCGATTGTGAAAGTGGGGTACTTCTCGCCCGCGTCGTTCTTCAGTAGCTGAACGCGGATCCCGGACCCGCCCCGGCGTCGTCCGACGACCCTGCCGAAGCACCAGTCGCCGCTGTCGAGTGCGATCAGCGTCTTACGTCCGCGTCGCATCATGAGTAGTTCTCCTCCGGTTTCGAACCGACCTACTCCAGGTTGCCGCGCCCGGGTGCCCGTGTGCACCGTCAGAACTACCTGTTCCACTCCCGTCCGCTACCTGTTTTGAGCCGCGGCCGCGCCGACCCCGTGGGCGACGCGGCCGCGCCGAGCCTCGATCAGCCCGCTCGGTGCGCCCGCACGACCGAGTCGTGGATGGTGACCTCGTGGTCGCCGTGGGTGACGGTCCGCGACGTCGCGGTCGCGGTGTCGACCGTCCATTCCTGCGGATCGAGCAGCGCCACAACATCTTCCGGGGTGAAGAACAGTTCCGGCCGGGGCGGGCGCGGGATGCTGGTATCCAGGTCCGACGGGTGGTGGCCGACGATCAGCAGAGTGCCGCCGGGTGCGACCAGCTCTGCGAGGCGCTGGTACAGCAGCTCGCGCGGGCCGGTCGGCAGGTGTACGTACTGCGAGGTCACAAGGTCGTACCCCGTCCTGTTGTCCGGAGTCCACTCGAGCAGGTCCGCCTGCTGCCACGTGATCCGCTCGGCGATGTCGCTGCCGGCGTCGGCCGCGTGACCGGCGGCGCGTTCGATCGCAACGGTGGACAGATCGATGGCTGTCACCGCCGCGCCGCGCCGGGCGAGCCAGATGGCGTCGGCGCCCTCACCGCAGCCGACATCCAGTGCCGTCGCCGGGGCGAGGCCCGAAACCTCGTTCACCAGATTGGGATTCGGGTTCCCGCTCCACAGGCGGTGGCTCGAGCGGTAGCGCTCGTTCCAGAAATCCTCGTCGAACACCTCGGTCATGTCGGTCATTCTCAGGCTCCCTTCTGCTGCCGTGCCCGAAGTTCGGCGACGGCACGGTTCGTGTCCTCGGCGATGAGATCGTTGTTGAGCGCGGTGGCGGCCAGCGCGGCACCCGCGGCGGCTCCCAGTACCTGCGCCTTGATGTCGGTGACGTTGCCCGCGGCCCACACCCCGGGCACCTTCGTCAGTCCGGACCAATCGGACGGTACGAACTGTCCGCCGGACATCGGCTCGAGCTCGGTCTCGAGACCCAGCGAGGTGAGGGCGTCGACGCGGGCCACGAAGCGCGGCGCCACCACCAGCGCTCGACGCGCGACGACCGTGCCGTCCGCGAGCCGGACACCGGTGAGGTGGTCGCCATCGATCACCAGCGAATCCACGACGCCGTCGACGACGCGGATGCCGCGCGCCTCGAGCTGTTCGCGCTCCTCGGTGCTCGGCTCGGGTCCGGTGTGCCGGAACAGCACGACGTCGTCGGTCCACTGCCGGAACATCAGTGCCTGGTGCACCGACATCGGTCCGGTGGCGAGCACGCCGACCGGTTGGTCGCCGATCTCCCAGCCGTGGCAGTACGGGCAGTGCAGGACATCGCGTCCCCAGCGTTCCCGGATCCCGGGAACGTCGGGCAGTTCGTCGACGAGGCCGGTGGTCACGAGGAGCCGCCGGGCGCGCACCCGCCGGTCACCGGAGATCGTCACCGTGAAACCGCCGTCGGTTCGGCGGGCGTCGGTGACGGTGCCCGGGACGACTCGGCCGCCGTAGCGGCGGACCTCGTCGCGCCCGATCGCGGTCAACTCGGTGGGCGGCAGGCCGTCGCGCGACAGGAATCCGTGCACCCCGGCCGCCGGTGCGTTGCGCGGGTCGCCGGCGTCGACCACCAGGACCGTCCGGCGCGCGCGGGCCAGCATCAGCGCGCCCTCCAGTCCGGCGGCGCCCCCGCCGATCACCACCACGTCGTAGTCGTCCAGCAGCTGATCACTCATCGATGACTCCCCTTTTCTCGTTCGGCCACCACCATGCCGACCGTCGTCGAATTCGAGCAAGCAATTTTGCCGAAGTGGCAAGCTGTCGTCATGGACGACGACATGGATCGGATCCTCGACGCGGTCGGTCCGCGGCTACGGGCGCTGCGACAGCAGCGGGGCGTGACGCTGGCGGACCTGTCCACCGACACCGGGATCTCGGTGAGCACGCTCTCGCGGCTCGAATCGGGCCAGCGCAAGCCGAACCTGGAACTGCTGCTGCCGCTGGCCAGGGCGTACGGCGTGCCGCTCGACGAACTGGTCGGGGCTCCGCCGACAGGGGATCCGCGTATCCACATGCAGCCGATCCGGCGCGGCGACCGGACGATCGTGCCGCTGACGCGTCGGCCCGGCGGGATCCAGGCGTACAAACACGTGATTCCGGGTGGGAAGGGGGAGCGGGAGCCCGACCTGCGCGTGCACGAAGGCTACGAGTGGCTGTACGTGCTCAACGGACGCCTGCGATTGGTTCTCGGCGACCGCGATCTCGTGCTGCAACCGGGCGAGGCCGCCGAGTTCGACACCCGGGTTCCGCACTGGTTCGGTGCCGCCGGCACCGAACCAGTCGAGTTCCTCGGGCTCTTCGGCCGCCAGGGCGAGCGCGCGCACATCCGCGCGCGTCCGGCCGGGGACGAGACGGGGGAGTGAGTCGAAGGGGGGAGGCGGAGCCTCACTTGTCCTGGGAAGCGGCGGGGGCGTCTCCGAACATCGCTGCGATACGGGACTTGATCTCCTCGGTGCTGATCGCTCCGGTGCGGAGGCCGTTCGCGGTGGTCTGACGGTTGTTCGAGATGTGGTTCATTCGACTTCTTCCGTGCCTTCCAGGTACGTCCGTTGCCGTCCGGCGTCGTCGACACCGATGTAACCGGCGGTGCGGCGTCCGGGACGGACCAACCGCGCCATTGGCAAGGCTAGCGACGCGAAGGAACTTGGGAAGCGTCTCCCGAAAGTGGTTATACAAACGGAATCAACGTCGCCGAACGCTGGTGTATTCGTTACGAATTCCCGGTTTCATCGGGACCGAAGTCCCTTGCCGCGGGTGCGGAACACGACGTCGAGACGTATCCCGTTGTGGGACACAGCTCGCGTCGGTCAGGCGGGGCCGAGGGACAGATCGCCACCACGGCCGCCCTTGAGCCAGCGTCCGGGGAGACGCCCCGCCAGGTCGCCGAGCGGTCCCACCGCCGCGCTGAGGATGCCGACGGTCTCCTGCAGCAGGTCGATGCTCGCGCTCATCCGTTGCAGGTTCGGCGCCAGCGCCGTCAGCGTCTCGGACAGGGCCACGATCTGATCGAGCGGGCCGCCCTCCGCGATGAGCCGCTCGAACGCGCCGTCCTCCGCGAGAAGCGTCTCGAGGATGCCGTCCTCGGCGAGCGCCTTGTCGACGATCCCGTCCTTCTTCGTCAGTCGCTCGACGGCCCCGTCTTCGGCAGTGAGTCGCTCGAGCGGCCCGTCCTCGGCGGTGAGGCGATCGAGCAGCCCGCCCGGTGCGAGGAGTCGTTCCAGCGGTCCGTCCTCCGACAGGATTCGGTCCAGCGGCCCGTCCTCGGCCAGCACCCGATCCAGCGGGCCGCCCGGAGCGAGCACCCGTTCGAGAGGGCCGCCGGGCTCGAACAGGCGCTCGAGGGTGCCCCCGTCGGAGGTGAGACGGTCGACGACGCCGCCCGGTGCCAGCAGCCGATCGAGCGGTCCGCCGGGGCGCAGCGCCTGGCCGAGCGGGCGTTCGTCGGACGCGAGTGCCGCGATCTGCTGGACCAGTTGCAGCGGTCCGCGTGGGTTGGCGAGGGTCGCGGCGCTCACGCCGGTCACCGTCGGGCTGGCCAGCGCCATTCGCGTCGTCGCGAGCGCGGTCCCGGCAATCTCGAGCGCCGAATCCGCGATGGCGAGCCCGGCCCGGACCGGAAACGTGATCGCTGACACCAGATTCATCCGTTTACTGTAACCCCCGCCACACAGTCAAACGGGACGTTCGGTCCATGGTGCGGGAGCGGTCAGTGCAGGGCCTTCAGCCCGATCACGCAGCCGACGATGCCGAGGATCAGCAGGATCTTCACGAGCGATGCGCTCTCGGTGCCGGTGATCATCGCGTAGCTGACGGTCAGGGCCGCGCCGATGCCGACCCACACCGCGTACGACGTGCCGATCGGAAGGGTCCGCATCGCGTAGGCGAGGCCGGCCATGCTGAGCACGATGCCGACGCCGAACACGATCGACGGTCCGAGTCGAGTGAAGCCTTCCGACTTGCCGAGGGCGGTGGCCCACACCGCTTCCAGGACGCCGGAGATCACGAGCACGATCCAAGCCATGGTGTTTCAACTCTCCAAACACCGTCTTGTCGCTGGCCGGGTACGGTGTGCTCGTCCGGATGTCAATTGACTGGTACCACGGTACCGAAATCTGCGCGGCTAGGACGGCCGTGTGGCAGAGAGCACCATCCCGACGACCTGCTCCACCTCCTCGGCGGAGGCTCGGCGACCGAGCATCATCGGCGCCATGAACAGAGGCGCGGACAGTGTGTTCACCACGGCCTCCGGTGTGTGGTCCGAGTTGGCCTCGCCCCGGTCGATCGCGCGCTGCACCATCTGTTGCCATGCGTCGAGAACGGGCCGGTACCGCTCGAGCACGAGCTCGTTGAAGTCGGGGTAGCGGTGGCTCGCCATGAGTGCGGCCGATGCGACTTCGACCGGGCTGGCGGCGTATTCGGCGATCTGCTCGGCGAAGGCGCGGACGTCGGATTCCCACGCGCCCGTGTCCGGTGGGGCGACCTGGCGGACGTGCATCGACAGCGCCTCGACGAGCAGGTCGTTGTGCGTCGGCCACCAGCGGTAGATCGTCTTGCGGCTGACGCCGGCGCGGGCGGCGACCTCGACGGTGGTGAAGTCCAGGCGCCCCTCGGCGAGGAATCCCAGACACGCCTCGCCGACGGCCACGCGAACTTTCTCGCTCCGGCCACCCGTCCGAACCCGCTCGGGCTTGTCGTTCAACGTCGTCTCCTCTCCCGACCAACTCTTAACGACACATACTGTTGACTTAGCGGCAAGGGCGATGAATGATTTCCGTCACACGCCGCCGAACGCGCCGGTCCAGCCTCCCAGAGCCAGGTGGTCGCGGCGGCATCGCGATCGAGCCTTCCGGGGGCCGAGTTCTGTCCCGGGGCAGCCAACGAGGAGAATTCATGCAGGGTGAAGGCTATTTCGACGTCATCGTCGTCGGGGCGGGACCCATCGGCGCGGCCACCGCACGGCATCTGAGTGAGCGCGGCGCGTCGGTGCTCGTCGTGGGACCGGACGAGCCGTCGGGGTTCGCGGACCACGACGGAGTGTGGGCCGGGTACTACGACCAGGGGCGGCTGGCGCACGTCCTCGAGGTCCCGCTGATGACGTCGATGCTGACGATGAGGTCGATCCGTCGATTCCCTGACCTGCAGAGACGCACCGGAGTGGAGTTCGCCATGTCGCGGCACTCGCTCACGGTCATGCCCGACGGCTCGGAGGGCGGCGAGGTCGCCGACTGGTTCGACCGGGCGGTGCTCGCCGGGAACGCGGCCGACCTCAACGTCGCGGTGCAGCAATTGAGCGACGAGGAACTGCGGCGGGAGTATCCCGAGCTGCGGTTCGCTCCCGGTCACATCGGCATAGTGCAACGGGACGCCTTCATCGTGAATCCGCGCGCGCTGGTGCGAGCGGAACTGGCCGCGGCCGTCTCGCGCGGCGCAGTGTTGATCCGTGACGTGGTCGACAGTGTGGAGCGCTCTCGTCGAGGGGTGAGAGTCACCTCCCGCTCGGGTGAAACATGGCGTGCCGGAAAGGTTGTCGTCGCGACGGGCGCCGCGACCAACGTCGGCGGACTCCTCCCGCGGCCGCTGGACATGCGCACTTACGGCGCGACGGTGGTCCTCGTCGAGGTGTCCGATCCGGCCGAGTTCGACATTCCGGCGATGATGTACATGAAGACCTCCGGTGACCAGGTGGTCTACGGCGGGATCATCATGTCGCCTCTGCAGTACCCGGACGGCCGGTGGTATCTCAAGTGTTCCGGCCGCAGTCTGCTCGACAACCCACTCGACTCCGCTGAGGCGATCACCCGTTGGGTTCGCACCGGCGGCCGGCACGAGGACATCCGCGAGTCGCTCGACCTGCTGACCGAACTCCTTCCCGGAAAGGCCCTCGGTCCCGCGCACACCCGGCCCTGCATGGTGTGCGAGACCCCGACGGCGCTGCCCTACATCGATCGGGTCGACGAGCACACGATCGTGGCGATCGAGGGGGAGCGCGGCGCGATGGCTGCCGACGAAATCGGGAGGCTCGCTGCAGGACTCGCGATCGACGGAGTGTGGACCGACGGCATTCCGCACGCGGCCTTCCAGGCCCGCTGGGCGGAATCGGAGGTCTCACCTCCGCTGCGCTCGGTCGCGACCGCCTGACCCGCCTTCTGCAGCCGTGGCCTGCTGACCGATTCGTGCTCGTCCGCGCGTGCCGTCATGCGGAGTCGCGGCGAGACACGCTCACCGTCGACCGGCGGGAGCACACCACTCCGCACGAACCGTCGTGCGGACGAACAGGAGGAAACCAATGGGTTCGACAGCTTCGGATCTGCAGTTGATGGGCAACATCGCCACGATCGTCGGCGGTGCCGCCGGCATTCTCGGCGGCCTCGGCGCGGCGGTCGGGCTCGCCGCGTTCTTCGCCGGGGGCGCCGCGCTCAGCTGACCTGGTCACGCACAGGGTGCGAGCCCGGAGGTGCCTCCGCCGGTCGGCGTCCGGCGGCGGCACCTCCGTGGTGCAGGTGGGGCATTCACAGGAACTTCCCAGCGAACGCCCAGCCCGAATACAGTTGGGCGGGAGATTCTGGTGAGGTGAACGAAACGCCGCAGGCCCGGGTGCTGATCGTCGACGACGAGCCGACACTCGTCGAACTGCTGTCGGTCAGCCTCCGCTTCCAGGGCTTCGAGGTGGCGACCGCGACGAACGGCGCCGAGGGGCTCGACCGGGCGCGGACGTTCCGGCCGGATGCCCTCATCCTCGACGTCATGATGCCCGGTATGGACGGCTTCGGAATGTTGCGGCGTCTGCGCGCCGACGGCGTCGATGCCCCGGTCCTGTTCCTCACGGCACGGGATGCCTTGGAGGACAAGGTGACCGGACTGACGATCGGGGCCGACGACTACGTCACCAAACCCTTCAGTCTCGAAGAGGTGGTCGCGCGGCTGCGGGTGATCCTGCGCCGGGCCGGTCACGGTGACCCGGACAAGCAGTCGTCCCGAGTCAGCTTCGCGGACATCGAACTGGACGACGACACCCGTGAGGTGTGGAAGGCGGGCCAGCTGGTGCCGTTGTCGCCCACCGAGTTCACGCTGTTGCGGTATTTCATGGTGAACGCCGGCACCGTGCTGAGCAAGCCGCGGATCCTCGATCACGTGTGGAACTACGACTTCGGCGGCGAGGTCGGTGTGGTCGAGTCGTACGTCTCGTACCTGCGACGCAAGATCGACACCACCGAGCCGCGCCTGATCCACACGTTGCGGGGTGTGGGCTACGTGATGCGTGAACCCCGGTAGGCGGCGACGATGAGGCGCCTGCGCGCACTGCCGTTGCGGATCACGCTCGTCACCGCGCTCCTCCTGCTGGCCGCGGCCGGTCTGCTGGCGTCCGGTATCGCGGTGACCTCGGCGATGGAGCGCTCGCTGCTGGACCGGACGGATCGGCAACTGTTCGACGCCGCCCACGGGTGGGCGAAGCCGCGGGATCCGCGGGTGGGACCGCCGCTGGCCGAGCCCGGGCCGAACCGTCCCCCCAGCCCGTTCTTCGTCCGGACCACCGCCCCCGACGGCTCGGTCCGGATGGAAGTGAACGACGAAAGCACCAATGCCACACCGGTACTGGTAGACGATCCGGGTCCGGTCACGGTGGGTTCGGCCGGTGGTGGTGGCATCCGATGGCGCGAGATGTCGGTGATCAGCCCGGCGGGCACGACGACGGTGGCGATGAAACTCACCGATATCGACGAGACTGTGGACCGCCTCGTCGTGCTGCAGGTCGGGATCGGCGCGGTGGTCCTCGTGGTCCTCGGATTCGGGGCCCATTTCGTGGTGCGCCGCAGCCTGCGGCCACTGCGCGAGGTCGAGGAGACCGCGGCCGGGATCGCGGCCGGCGATCTGCACCGGCGAGTGCCCGAACGGGATGATCGGACCGAGGTGGGCAGGTTGTCGTCGGCGCTGAACGGCATGCTCGCACAGATCCAGTCGGCGTTCGCCGCCACGGCCGCGTCGGAGGAATCGGCGCGCCGGTCGGAGGAACGGATGCGTCGGTTCGTCGCCGACGCCAGCCACGAACTCCGCACCCCGCTGGCGACGATCCGCGGCTTCGCCGAACTCTATCGGCAAGGCGCGTCGACGGACACCGAGATGGTGATGAGCCGCATCGAGGACCAGGCCACCCGCATGGGTCTGCTGGTCGAGGACCTGCTGATGCTCGCTCGCATGGACGCCCAGCGTCCCTTCGAGCGGCACCCGGTGGACCTGCTCACGGTGGCCGCCGATGCCGTTCACGACGCGCGGGCCATCGCGCCGCAGCGTCGAATCACGTTGGAGTTCCTGCCCGATTCGGGTCCCGCGGAAGTACTGGGCGACAACGCCCGGCTGCGTCAGGTGGTCGGCAACCTGATCGGGAACGCGCTCGAACACACCCCTTCTGCTGCATCGGTGACGGTGCGGGTGGGGACAGGGGGCGAGGACGCGGTGCTCGAGGTGGCCGATACCGGACCGGGGCTGAACGAGGCGGATGCGACGCGGGTGTTCGAACGGTTCTATCGCGCCGACGAATCCCGGACCCGGGCGAGCGGCGGCAGCGGACTGGGCCTCTCGATCGTCGCGGCGATCGTGGCGGCGCACGGTGGCACCGTGGCCGTCGACAGCGCACCCGGTAAGGGGGCAACCTTCCGGGTGCGACTGCCGCGGGGGTGAGGTCGGTCAGGCGGGAACGAACTCGCCGTTGCCGAGTTCGCGCAGCGCCGCCTTGATCTTGACCGCGGCCTCGTCCAGGGACTCGGCCGAGGGGTTCGGGTCGGCGCCGCTGATGTCGAAGTTGCCCATGGTGTACGCGGGGAACACGTGCATGTGCAGGTGCGGCACCTCGAGGCCGGCGATCAGGAAGCCGGCGCGGGGCGCATCGAATGCCTTGCGGACGGCCTTGGCGATTTCGCGCGAGACGGTGGTGCACTTGTCGAACAGTTCATCGTCGACGTCCTGCCACTGGTCGACCTCCTTGCGGGGGACGACGAGCGTGTGACCCTGGGTCACGGGGGCGATGGTGAGGAACGCGACGACGTCCTCGTCCTCCCACACGAAACGTCCGGGCAGGTCTCCGGCGATGATGGCGCTGAACACTGAAGGCATACCGCGAGGATAGGTGCCACCGACGGTGGCCGGTACTCCGCCCGCGCTCGCGGGCGGTGGCAGCGTCGTGACCACGGAATATCACGGAACGGACGGCGAGATCACGCTCGGTAGTCCACACTGATTGACTATCGCAGCATTCGGTCGGGGGACCGTTACTCGAGGGGGAGTTGTATGTCCGTGTTCCCGTCACCCCGACGGATCCTCTTTTCGGCCGTCCTTGCCGCCGCCGCAGTCGGATTGGCGATTCCCGGCCAGGCCGGCGCCGAATCCTCGCTCGACATCGTCGATGCACTGTCGCCGACCACCCTGGTCAACGGCGCGCTGTCCGTGGTCGGCGGATGCCAGAGTCCGGATCGGGACCAGATCCTGAACTGCACCCGGCAGGAGACGCTCACCACGCAGGTTCCGGTGATGCTGGCCTTCACCCCGTTCACCACCAACATCGTGGTGCTCGGTGCCGGCCTGTACCCGGACGGGACGATGCGGCCGGTGCTCGTGTCGCGGCTGCAGGCGGCTCTCCAACTGGCGCAGCGGTTTCCGGTCTCCCCGATCATCGTGACCGGCGGTGTGCCCCAGTCCGGTGTCACCGAGGCGCAGGCGATGCGGCAGTGGCTCGTCGCCAACGGAATCCCGCCGATCCGGATCACCGAGGAGAACACGTCGCGGTCGACGGTCGAGAACGCCCGGAACACGAACGACATCCTCGCGCAGCGCGGTGCCAGCGGCGCCGTCGTCGTGACCAGCCCCGACCACCTGCAGCGAGCGATGGTCGACTTCCGCGTCGCCGTCGCCGGCCGCATCCCGATCGCGGGCGTCGTCGCGCCGTACTGACCGCGAAACGCACGCCGCCCCGAACCATTCCGCCGTCACCGGACATTTCCGGTGACGGCGGTCGGCTCTGACAGGAACCTCACAGCCGGGCCGCAGCTGGCTCCGAGCCGGACCCCACATTCTGGGGTGCATGACGACCGAACCTCAGTCCTCGGTTGACCTGCAGCGGCCCGAGGCGATGACCATTGCCCCCGCCCTCGACATCGTCGTACCCGTGTACAACGAGCAGTCGGCGCTCGAGGGATGCGTGCGCCGGCTGCGGACCTACCTGTCCGCCGAGGTGCCCTACACCGCCCGGGTCACGATCGCGGACAACGCCAGCACCGACGACACCCTCGGCATCGCGCGGGCCCTCGCCGACGAGTTCGACGACGTCCGCGTTCTGCACCTCGACGAGAAGGGGCGGGGACGGGCGCTGCGGGCGGCGTGGGGGCGGTCCGACGCCCAGGTCCTGGTCTACATGGACGTCGACCTGTCCACCGGGCTCGAAGCGCTGATGCCGCTGGTCGCACCGCTGCTGTCGGGGCACTCGGACGTCGCAATCGGCTCCCGACTGGCCCGTTCCTCGCGGGTCGTGCGCGGCCCCAAGAGGGAGTTCATCTCTCGCAGTTACAACCTGATCCTGCGCGGCACACTGCACGCGCACTTCTCGGACGCCCAGTGCGGATTCAAGGCGGTGCGCGCCGACGTGGCGCGGGCGCTGCTGCCCCTGGTCGAGGACGGCGGCTGGTTCTTCGACACCGAACTGCTGGTGCTCGCCGAACGTGCCGGGATGCGCATCCACGAGGTGCCCGTCGACTGGGTCGACGACCCCGACAGTCGGGTGGACATCGTCGCGACCGCTCTCGCCGACCTCCAGGGCGTGGCGCGAGTGGGCCGCGCGCTGGCGACGGGTGCGCTACCGCTCGCGTCGCTGCGGGAGAGCCTCGGTCGGGGTGCCCTGGCCCCCGGATCGTCCCCCGCGATGCTCGGGCAGCTCGTGCGGTTCGCCGTCGTCGGGGTTGCCAGCACGGTCGCGTACGCATTGCTCTACCTCGCGATCCAGGGCCCACTCGGCGCGCAGTGGGCCAATGCCGTCGCACTCCTGATCACGGCGGTCGCGAACACCGCGGCCAACCGGGCGTTCACCTTCGGCGTCCGCGGACGTCATGACGCGGGCCGGCACCAGTTGCAGGGCCTGATCGTCTTCGGATTCGGGCTGGCTGTCACGAGCGGATCGCTCGCGGCGCTGCACCGGTTCGCACCCGGTGCATCCCCGCATCTCGAGCTCGCGGTTCTGGTGATTGCGAATCTCGTTGCCACACTTACACGTTTCATCGGCCTGCGCTGGGTGTTCCGGCACGGAGCCACGGAAGGAGTCACGCGGTGAGCGTCACCATGGATCGCCCGGTGGAGGCGGCGCAGCCGGCTGCCGCCCCGAAACGGAATGCCGAGTACTGGGCGCTGGCGGCGCTGCTCGTCGGAACCGCCGTCGCGTACCTGTGGAACTTGAGTGCCTCGGGGTGGGCCAACTCGTTCTACTCGGCCGCTGTCCAGGCGGGCTCGGTGTCGTGGAAGGCGTTCTTCTTCGGCTCGTCGGACGCGGCCAACTCGATCACCGTGGACAAGCCGCCGGCATCGCTGTGGGTGATGGCGCTGTCGGTGCGGGTGTTCGGGCTCAATTCGTGGAGCATCCTGGTGCCGCAGGTGCTGATCGGCGTGGCGTCCGTCGCGTTGTTGTGGGCGACCGTGCGCCGGTACTTCGGTGCCGCCGCCGGACTCCTCGCGGGCCTGGTCCTGGCGTTGACACCGGTCGCGGTGCTGATGTTCCGGTTCAACAATCCGGACGCACTGCTGGTGTTGTTGATGATCGCTGCGGTGTGGGCGACGTTGCGCGGCGTCGAGGACGGCCGCACGCGGTGGCTGGTGCTGACCGGCGCCTTCGTCGGGCTCGGATTCCTCACCAAGCAGCTCCAGGTGATGCTGGTGGTGCCGCCGCTGGCGCTGACCTATCTGATCGCCGGCCCACCGAAGCTCGGCAAGCGGATCCTGCAACTGTTCGCTGCCCTGGGCGCGCTGGTCGTCTCCGCCGGATGGTGGCTGCTCACGGTCGAGCTGTGGCCGGCGGACTCGCGGCCGTGGATCGGTGGATCGCAGAACAATTCGATCCTCGAACTGACGCTGGGCTACAACGGTTTCGGGCGATTGAGTGGCAACGAGCGCGGCAGCGTCGTGCCGGGTGGCGGAGGCGCACGCGGCGGGTTCGCCGCTGCCGACGCGATGCCCGGCGGCGCGCCGGGCGGCTTCCCCGGTGGCGACGGGATGCCCGGTGGCGGCGGTCCCGGCGGCGGCATGTGGGGGAGCACCGGCATCACGCGGCTGTTCGAGCCCGCGCAGGGCGGTCAGATCGCGTGGCTGCTGCCGACGGCGCTGATCCTGCTGGTCGCGGGAATCGTGCTGTGCGGGCGCGCCGCTCGGTCCGACGTCCGCCGCGCCTCGTTCATCGCGTTCGGGTCGTGGCTGCTCGTCACCGGTCTGGTGTTCAGCTTCATGGCCGGCATCTTCCACTCGTACTACACGGTGGCGTTGGCGCCCGCGGTCGCGGCGGTCGTCGGTGCCGGCGCGGTGACGCTGTGGCGCCGTCGCGAGCTGTTGTGGGTCCGGATCGTCGCCGCCGTGACGATCGTGGTGACCGCGACGACCGCGTGGATGCTGTTGGGCCGCAGCCCCGATTTCGTGCCGTGGTTGCGGTGGGCGGTGATCGTCGTGGGCGCCCTGGCTGCGGTCGCGATGTTGGTGCCGGCCGTCCTGCGGGCACGCGCCGCCGTCGTCGTGATCGTGGCGACGCTCTTCACCGCGTTGGCCGGACCGGTGGCGTACGCGACCGACACGATCGGTACCGGACACGCGGGGTCCATCCCGTCGGCCGGACCGGGCGTCCAGGGCGGCATGGGTCACGGTGGGCCCGGCGGCATGCGGGGTATGTGGGAGCAGCAGGACGGGATGCCGATGCCGGGCAACGGTGCCGGGATGCCCGGCAACCCCGGGACGGCCGACGGCACGCGCGGACAGGGCGACCGTGCAAACGGCGGAGCCGGCACGTTCGAGATGCAGGGTGGGCCCGGTGGAATGCCGGGTGGCTTCGGGGGCAGCGGTGGCCTGCTGTCGGCCAGCACCCCGGGTGACGAGCTGACGGCGCTGCTGCGCAGCCACGCGGACGACTTCACCTGGGTGGCCGCGGCGATCGGCTCCAACACCGCGTCGGGCTACCAGCTCGCGACCGAGCGTCCCGTGATGCCGATCGGCGGGTTCAACGGCAGCGACCCGTCACCCACGCTCGAGCAGTTCCAGCAGTACGTGGCCGACGGAAAGATCCACTACTTCATCGCGGGCGGCATGGGTGGCGGCCGCGGAGGCGGCCAGGGCGCCGCGTCGCAGATCTCAGAGTGGGTCCAGGCCAACTTCACGTCTTCCACGGTCGAGGGGGTCACGATCTACGACCTGACGGCGGAACGGTGACGGACCCGGGCGGACGGGCCTACCCTCCAGGAAAGGAGGCAACATGACCGATCACGACGTCATCGAACACATCGACGAACTGGTTCGCGAAGAGAAGGAACTCCGTGCCCGCGCGGCCGGTGGCGGCCTCGGCGACGAGGACCGCGCCCGCCTGACGCTCGTCGAGGAACGTCTCGACCAGTGCTGGGATCTGCTGCGGCAGCGGCGGGCGCGGGAGGAGTTCGGCGAGGACGCCGACACGGCCGCGGCCCGGCCCGTCGACGAGGTCGAGTCCTACCGGCAGTAGGCGGCCGAGGTCGTGGTCGAGACGGCTCGGGCCGGGCCGTAGGCTGACACCTGTGCGCGTACTCGTGATCGGCTCCGGAGCCCGTGAACATGCCCTTCTGTTGGCCCTCGCCCGCGACCCGGGCGTCGACAAGCTGATGTGTGCCCCCGGCAATGCCGGCATCGCCCGCATCGCCGAGACCCACGCGGTCGACGTCGCGTCCGGTGACGCCGTCGTCGCGCTCGCACAGTCGCAGGCCGCCGACCTGGTCGTCATCGGCCCCGAGGTTCCGCTGGTGCTCGGCGTCGCCGACGCCGTCCGTGGGGCCGGGATCGCGTGCTTCGGTCCGTCCGCCGAGGCCGCCCGCATCGAGGGCTCCAAGGCGTTCGCCAAGGACGTCATGGCCGCCGCCGGTGTCCGTACCGCACACAGCGAGGTCGTCGACAACCCGGCCGAGCTGGACGCGGCCCTCGACCGCTTCGGCCCCAACTGGGTCGTCAAGGACGACGGGCTCGCCGCCGGCAAGGGCGTCGTCGTCACCACCGACCGCAGCGCCGCGCGCGACCACGCCGCCGAGTGCCTCGAGATCGGGCACCCCGTGCTGCTCGAGTCGTTCCTCGACGGCCCCGAGGTCTCGCTGTTCTGCCTGGTCGACGGCGAGACCGTGGTCCCGCTGCTGCCCGCGCAGGACCACAAGCGCGTCGGCGACGGCGACACCGGCCCCAACACCGGTGGCATGGGCGCCTACACGCCGCTGCCGTGGCTGCCGGCCGAGGCCGTCACGCAGATCGTGGACGAGGTCGTCAAGCCCGTCGCGGTCGAGATGGCGAAGCGGGGCTGCCCGTTCACGGGTCTGCTCTACGCGGGTCTCGCGATGGGTAAGGACGGCCCGGCTGTCGTCGAGTTCAACTGCCGCTTCGGTGACCCCGAGACGCAGGCCGTTCTGGCGCTGCTCGAGTCGCCGCTCGGCGAGGTGCTGAACGCCGCCGCGACCGGCACCCTCGCGTCGGTCCCGCCGCTGCAGTGGCGCGATGGCGCCGCGGTCACCGTCGTCCTCGCCGCCGAGAACTACCCGGCCACCCCGCGCACCGGTGACGTCATCACCGGCTCCGAGGCCGAGGGCGTCCTGCACGCCGGCACCGCGGCCCACGAGGACGGCACCATCGTCTCCGCCGGCGGCCGCGTCCTGAGCGTCGTCGGTGTCGGCGCCGACCTGACGGAGGCCCGCGAGGACGCGTACGCGCGGCTGGCCGAGGTCAAGCTGCCGGGCGGACACTTCCGCAGCGACATCGGCCTGGCCGCGGTCGAGGGCCGAATCTCCATCTGACCCGCCGCTCCACTCTTCGCGACGCCGCGTTCCCGATCGGGGGCGCGGCGTCGTCGTTTCCGGAGCGGCAACGGTCCGGCACCGGATTCGGGCGGCGCTGTTCTGCGCGCTAACGTCGGAGACGTGCGTACCGACTCCCAGCGATCGTCCATCCCCGCGTTCCACGTCATGGATGTGTGGAAGGCCGCGAACGAGCGGCAGCGCACCCACGGCGACGTGCTGTCGCTCGCGGCCGGTCAGCCGTCCACGCCGGCACCGCGACCCGTGCTGCGCGCGGCCCGCGAATCGCTGGACAACCACCTGCTCGGCTACACCGAGACGTTCGGGATCGAACCGCTCCGCGAGGCCATCGCCGACTATCAGAGCACCCGGTCCGGGATCTCCGTCCACGCCGACGAGGTGGTCGTCACCACCGGGTCGTCGGGCGCGTTCACGCTGCTGTTCCTGGCCGCGTTCGACGCCGGTGACACCGTCGTCGTCGCGCGCCCCGGCTACCCCGCCTACCGGAACACGCTGACGGCGTTGGGCTGCAACGTCGTCGAGATCGACTGCGGACCGGAGACCCGGTTCCAGCCGACGGTCGCGATGCTCGAGGCGATGGACACCCCGCCCGCGGGCCTGATCGTCGCGAGCCCCGCGAACCCCACCGGCACCGTCATCGACCCGGTGGAACTGGCCGCGCTGGCCCGCTGGTGCGAGGAGCACGACACCCTGCTGATCTCGGACGAGATCTACCACGGCATCGAATTCGGCGGCGGGCAGGTCACGGCGTGCGCGTGGGAGACCTCGCGCTCGGCCGTCGTCGTCGGCTCGGTGTCGAAGTACTTCTCGATGACCGGCTGGCGGATGGGCTGGATGCTCGTGCCCGAGTACCTGCGCCGCGCGCTGCAGCGGCTCGCGTCGAACATGACGGTGTGCCCGCCGGCGATCTCGCAGTACGCGGCCGTCGCGGCGTTCTGCGACGAGTCCCGCGCCGAGCTCGACGGCCACGTCCAGCGGTACGCCGTGAACCGGGAGCTGCTGCTCACGGGCCTGCCGAAGCTCGGGCTCACCGAGTTGGCGCCGGCCGACGGTGCCTTCTACGTGTACGCCGACATCGCGCACCTGACCGACGACTCGACGTCGTGGTGCGCGCGCCTGCTCGCCGACACCGGGCTCGCGCTGGCGCCCGGCATCGACTTCGACACCGCGCACGGCGACCACACCGTGCGGCTGTCGTTCGCCGGATCGACGGCGGAGATCCAGGACGCCCTCACCCGCCTGGAGGGATGGCTGCCCCGCTAGTCGGTCGTTAGTCGGTCGTCGGACATGGGCGGTTTCGCACTCTTCGCCGAATCCGCCCTGGCACGGGGTGTCCGGCTGGCACGATGAGGGGATGACTTCCGCCGCGACCCCCAAGGGCGAGAGGAGACGGCGGACGCTGGTCACCGCCGCGGCGGATCTGCTGCTCGAGGGCGGATTCGACGCGGTCCGGCACCGTGCCGTGGCGTCCCGGGCGGGTCTTCCGCTGGCGTCCACCACCTACTACTTCAGTTCGCTCGACGAGCTGGTGGCGTTGGCCGTCGAGCACAACGGCAACCGTGAGCTCGACGCGATGCGCGAACGCATCGACGACGTCACCCAGCGACGCCGCGGCGTCGAGGCGACCGTCGACCTGATCGTGGATCTGCTGGTGGGACCGGACGACGCGGGCGACGGCGGCCGCGAGCGGCTCATCGCGCGGTACGAGCGGTTCGTCGCCTCCGCCCGGCATCCGGAGCTGCGCGACGTCCAGCTGCGACTGCGCGCCCAGCTCGATGACCTGCTCGCCGAGGTGCTGCGCCGGTCCGGGCGTGCCGTGCGCGAGCAGCAGCTGCGCCGGCTGGTCGCCGTCGTCGACGGGGTCGTCGTGGGGGCGCTCAGCGAGGTCGACCCCGATCCGCGGGCAATGGCCCGGGCGATGCTGCTCGACCTGATCGACGACCTGGCGCCGCCGACGGTGCGCTGACGAGGGTGTTCGGGTCCGGCCGTAAACTGGGGCCTCGTGAGCCGCATCCCGAATGTCCTTGCCAACCGTTACGCCAGCCCCGAGCTGAAGGCGCTGTGGTCGCCGGAGTACAAGATCGTGCTCGAGCGTCAGCTGTGGTTGGCGGTGCTGCGCGCCCAGGCCGAGCTCGGGATCGACGTCCCCGCCGAGGCCGTCGCCGACTACGAGCGGGTCCTCGAGCAGGTCGACCTCGACTCGATCGCCGAGCGGGAGCGGGTCACCCGCCACGACGTGAAGGCCCGCATCGAGGAGTTCAACGCCCTCGCCGGTCACGAGCACGTCCACAAGGGCATGACCAGCCGCGACCTCACCGAGAACGTCGAGCAGCTGCAGGTGCTGCGCTCGCTCGAGCACGTCTACAACCACGGCGTCGCCATCGCCGCCCGCCTGGGCGAGCGGGCCGCCGAGTACACCGGCATCGTGATGGCCGGGCGCTCCCACAACGTCGCCGCGCAGGCCACGACCCTCGGCAAGCGCTTCGCGTCGGCCGCCGACGAGCTGCTGGTCGCGCTCACCCGCGTGCGTGAGCTCATCGACCGCTACCCGCTGCGCGGCATCAAGGGCCCGATGGGCACCTCGCAGGACATGCTCGATCTGCTCGACGGCGACGCCGCCAAGCTCGAGCAGCTCGAGGCCAAGGTCGCCGAGCACCTCGGCTTCGCGCACGTGTTCACCAGCGTCGGCCAGGTCTACCCGCGTTCGCTCGACCACGATGTGCTGTCCGCGCTGGTTCAGGTCGGTGCCGCGTCGTCGTCGATGGCGCACACCATCCGCCTGATGGCCGGCCATGAGCTGGTCACCGAGGGCTTCCAGCCGGGCCAGGTGGGCTCGTCGGCGATGCCGCACAAGATGAACACCCGCTCGTGCGAGCGCGTCAACGGCCTGCAGGTGGTGCTGCGCGGTTACGCATCGATGGCCGCCGAGCTGGCCGGTGCGCAGTGGAACGAGGGCGACGTGTTCTGCTCCGTCGTC
Organism: Prescottella soli; assembly: GCF_040024445.1. Taxonomy (NCBI): domain Bacteria; kingdom Bacillati; phylum Actinomycetota; class Actinomycetes; order Mycobacteriales; family Nocardiaceae; genus Rhodococcus; species Rhodococcus (subgen. Prescottella) soli. Next base: position 2,057,900 of record NZ_CP157276.1, on the reverse strand, counting down.
CGACGTGTCGCGCTGCCGGACGCGTTCTTCGCGATCGACGGCCAGATGGAGACGTTCCTGACCGTGCTCGCCGAGTTCGGCGCCTACCCGGCCGTCATCGAGAACGAGCTGAACCGCTACCTGCCGTTCCTCGCCACCACCAAGGTCCTCATGGCCGCCGTCCGCGCGGGCGTCGGACGCGAGACCGCGCACGAGGCCATCAAGGAGCACGCGGTCGCCGTTGCTCTCGCGATGCGCGAGGAGGGCAAGGAGCCCGATCTGCTCGACCGCCTGGCCGCCGACGAGCGTCTGCCGCTCGACCGGGCCGCGCTCGACTCTGCCCTCGCCGACCGCACCGCGTTCGTGGGTGCTGCCGGCGCGCAGGTCGACTCGGTGGTCGCCGAGGTGCAGAAGCTTGTCGACGCCAACCCCGCCGCCGCTCGCTACACCCCCGGAGCGATTCTCTAGCAATGGGTTTCGCGGTCGAGGCTCGGACTGTTCGCGTCGGTGAGCTCACCGCGCACCTCGCGCGGCCGGAGGGCGGCAGCGACACCGTCATGCTGCTGCTGCCGATGATCAACGGGATCGACGAGCAGGTGCGCGACTACGCCGCCGACGTCGCCGCGGCCGGGATCACCGCGCTGGTGTGGGATCCGTGGCACGGTCCGAGCCTCGACGACACCCCGAAGGAACGCCTGTTCGAGCTCATGGGTCAGCTCGACGACGAGGCGTGCCTGGCGGAGATGGACGCCCTGCTCGACTACGCACGCGGTGAACTGGGTGCCCGTCGGGTCGGTGTGATCGGCTGGTGCCTGGGCGGCCGCTTCTCGCTGCTGCTCGGTGCGCGCGACCGCGAACTCGCGAATGTCGTTGCGTACCATCCGTCGATCTGGGATCCGGCGGCGGCGAACCATGTGGTCGACGCGGTTGCGCTTGCCCCAGCGATTGCGGCACCGGTCATGGTGCTGCACGCAGGCGCCGACACGATCCTGTCGACCGGAACCTTCGGGACACTGCAGGCTGCGCTGCAGTCGCGGGACACCGGGGCGACGATCGTGCATGCATACCCGGGTGCCGCGCACGGGTTCAGTGCCCGTGCGCGGCACGGCGATCCGGTGAACAAAGCGGCGTGGGATATTTCCTGGCCGCAGGTGCTCGCCTTCGCTACGGCAACGCTGGCGCAGTAGCTGCCGCAACGTCGGCGCCGGCATCATCTGCGACCGCCTGGAGGTCGGCCTGCTGCTCGGCCTTGCGGGGCAGAGCCAGGGCGGTGATGATGGCGACGGCGGCGGCTGCTGCAGCGATGAGGTAACCGATGGTGATGCCGTTGTCCGAGTAGAAGGCTGCTCCGTCGAGTTCCATCGCGATCTTCGAGTTGAGCACCGAGAAGGCGACCACGGGCAACACTGCGGGCAGGATGTTCTGCGAGACGGACGCGAGTGCGCCCGTGGTGGCCTGCAACGATTGCGGAACGGTGGCCAGCAGCAGGTTCGGTGTGCTCGCGTAGCCGAGGCCGGTACCCAGGCCGACAATCGCGCTGAAGACGATGACCGAGGCCTTGCTCTCGTGCGACAGGGCGGTCGCGGCGGTGCCGGCGGTCATGAGAACGAGGCCCGTGATCATCGTGACGCGTGGTCCGACGCGACGGACGACCCAGCCGACGATGACGCCGCCGAAGACGGTGGCGGCACCGAACGGTGCCTGGTAGATCGCAAAGCCTTCTGCGTCGACGCCGAATCCGTAGCCCAGACCGAGTTCGCCCGGAGTCATGGCCATGAACGGCAGGATGGTTGTGTACACCGCGCCGTTGGCGTAGACCAGACCGCTGGTGAGTGTGGTCAGCGCGACCGGCCGGTTCGTCAGCAGGCGGAGGTCGATCAGCGGTTGCTCGATCCGTCGTGCCGAAACAATCCACGCCACCAGCAGCGCCACACCGCCGAGGAGATAGGCGAGGGTGCCGGGTGCGGTCCAGCCCCAGTCCGGTCCGAAGCTGATGCCGACGAGCGCACTGCCGATTCCTGTGCCGAGCAGGATCGCGCCGACCAGGTCGAGGCGCGAGTGCAGTCGCTGGTTCGATTCATCGGTCGTGAGCAGGATCATCGGGGCCAGGACCACGAGGCAGATCAGGGTGAACCAGAACATGCTGCGGAACCCGAAGTTGTCGACGAGCCAGCCGGCGAGGAACGGGGCAGGGATGGCAACGAGGCCCATACCGCTGATGACGACGCTGACCGACATCGCGATGGTGCGCTTGGGGAACACGTCGCGGATGAGGGTGTATACGAGGAACAAGCAGGGGTTGAGCATGCCGGTGAGAGCACGGCCGATCACCAGGATGCCGAAGGACGGGGCGATCGCGGAGATGAAGGCGCCGAGGGCAGCCAGCGCTATACACACCATCAGCAGTTTGCGCTTGCCGTGGGTGTCGGCGAGCTTGCCGATCAGTGGTGAGGCGACGGCGCCGAGCAACACGAACGCCGTCAGCAGCCAGGCGCCCTGCGTGGTTTGGTAATGGGCTGAGATGTCGGGCAAGGCGATCGAGATCAGCATGTAGCTGATCGACAGGAGTTCGAGCAGCAGGCCCATCGAGAGCAGGGACAGAACTACCCTGGGCGTCCAGCCTTCGTGGGCAGGCTCGTGGGGGCGGTCGGGTTCAGGGGAGTCGGTGTCGAGAGTGGGGCCGTGAGAGTGCATGCGTGATGTCCTTCCGAAGGCGGGTGCGGTGCTCCGGGAAAAACCTTGGTACCGCGGAACGCGTCGAACGCTGAAGGAGAGCTGTAATGGCATGAGGCAAAACGGTATTGGCCGACCTTGGCCTACGGCGTTGCCCGGTGTCGTGTGGAGAATGCGAATGCTAGAGCTCAGCATTCCGCATGGAAGGCGTGTGTCCCGCCCAGCGGGAGGCTTCTTCGAAACGCCGACGTGAGCGCGCGAATCGGCCGCCCGATGGATCGGTTGAATCGGTCAAATCGACGAGAGCGGTGACGCGACAACCGATTTCGATGCTGCGATTCAGTGGGTGAGCGGGGCACCGTAGCGGGTTGCGATGCCGGTGATGAACCCTTCCAGTGCAGCCGTGAAGTTGCTGTACCCGGTGTGCTCGTGCAGTTCGGCCATGAATCGCGCGGCGCGACCGTGATCCGCTGCGAACTGTTCGTCCAGGTCCATGCCCGTCCGACGTCGCCATTCGGCCAGGTCGACTCCCGATTTCAGTTCTTCCCCCGGGTCGTCGATGGCCATGGCGGCCATCCCCAGGGTCAGGCCGGCGACGCCGAAGATCACTGTGTAGCCCGCGGAACGGTCGATCCCGGCCCGTTCGAGGCGCTCGAGGACGAGTTCCAACTGGTCCAGCGATGCGGCGTCCACGCGTCGACGTGGAGTGGACCAGACGCTGATCAGCCACGGGTGCCGGACGAACGCCTGCCAGTCGCCGAGCGCCATCGTGCGGATCAGTTCGGGCCAGGTCACCCCGGGATCGCGGGGGAGGGGAGTTCTTCCGGTGATCGTGTCGACCATCGCGACGACGAGGTCGTCGCGGTCCTTGACGTGCCGGTACGAGGACATCGTGGACACGCCCAGCGTCGCGGCCACCCGACGCATGGAAACTGTGCCGATTCCCTCGGAATCTGCAATGCCGATGCCTGCCAGTGCGATTCGCTCTCGTGTCAGCGGCGGTCTTCCGGCTTCCTTCATTCTCGGAAATTCTCTCTCTTCGGGTAGTGACATCGCGGAGACGTCGTGTGTACAGTGTACGCACGGCGATGTGATCGATGCCATACTTGGCTGCCGCGCGCCGTGTCGGGGCTCGATGACGAGCTCGGCGATGAGCGTATATCGCAAGTCCCGCAGCCGATTCCGGGACAAGCACCCCTTCAGTAACGCAGACAGAGGTGCATCACTCCATGAAACTTGTCATCCTCAGTGCCGGTTCCATCGCAAGCTCCGTTGCACGGATCCTCGCGCCCACCGGCAGCTACGACGAACTCGTCATCGCCGACATCGATGTCGACAAGGCGAGGGCCGTCGCGAGCGAACTGGGCGGAAAGGCAGAGTATTTCGACGCGACGGATCCGGCCGGCATCAAATCGGTGATCGCCGGGGCCGACGTCGTCTTCAACGCGGTCGGTCCGTTCTACCGGTTCGGTATGCCGATCATCCGTGCTGCGATCGAGTGCGGTGTCAACTATGTCGACGTCTGCGACGAATTCGACGTCGCCGAGCAGCTCGTGTCGGCCGCCGATCTCGACGAGGCCGCCAAGGCCGCCGGCGTGAGCGTCATCTTCGGTATGGGCTACGCCCCCGGCATCACGAGCCTGATCGGCCGCTGGGCGGTCGAGTCGTTGGACTCGGCGCACAGCGTCGACGTGGCGATGGCGATCCCCTACATGGTCGACATGGGCGCGACGATCAACGAGCACATGCTCCATTCGATGTCCGGTGACGTCGTGCAGTACATCGACGGCAGGATGCAGCGGGTCCCCGCGTGGGGCGATCCCAAGCCATTCTCGTTCGCGGCGCCGTTCGACACCACTGCGCATGCCGGATACATGGGCCACCCCGAAGGGATCACGCTCGGTACCTACATGCCGGGCCTGCGCAATGCCACCGTGCGCTACACGTGGTTCGAGCAGGCCGGCAATGAGCTGTGGCAGCAGTTCGAGAAGCTCGGCCTGACCAACCCGGACAAGCTCGACGGTCTGCCGATGTCGCCGCGCCAGTTCCTCGCCCGCTACATGGCGACGAAGGAGGGCGAGAAGGGTCTCGCCGTCGAGTGGGGCGGGCAGCCGGGAACCGTGATGCAGATCATCGCGGACGGCGAGATCGGCGGAGAGGCTGCCCGTGCCGTGTTCGAGACGCAGGTCGTCTACACCGACGGTGTCGCCGCGGACCCCACCCCGCACGCCGCCGCGGCCGCTGTGCGGGAGATGCTCGAGGGGCGTATCTCCCGCACCGGTGTGATGTCCCCGGAGGCGTGCATCGATCCGGAGCCGTTCGTCACGAAGGTGCTCGACGCGACGGGCGTCACGCTCAGCAAGCGGATCACGACCACCACCACGATCCGCTGACCCTGACCCTGACCCTGACCCTGACCGTGGCCGTTCCATAATCGGATCATGACGATCACGGTGCGGCGGTCGTCGGACCAGGTTCGCAGGACTCGGGGCGCCTGTTCCTGCACCGGCCGGCGGCCGTCGATCGGCGCTTTCAGGGTCGGGGAGTGCTGCCCCTGCTGCTCACCGAGCTCAGCCGCGCGCTCCGGGGCGGCTTCGACACCGGCGTCGCGTTCGTCGACCGCCCCGGAGGGGTCAGCACTCGTCGGCGGTGAGCTTGTCGAGGATGCGGCTGAGTTCGGCGCGGTCGTGTGCGTCGAGCGGGCCGAAGAAGTCGGCGGCCTGCGCGTCGCGGGCGGCCGACATCTTGGTGAGGAGTGCGCTGCCGGTGTCGGTGAGTTGCACGCACACCGCCCGGCGGTCGGCGTCGTCGGCGACGCGTTCGACGAGGTCGCGCTTCTGGAGTCGGTCGACCACCTCGGTGGCCGAGCGGGGCGCGATGCGCAGGGCCTTGGCCACGTCGCCGAGGCGAGGACGGCCGCCGGACTCCTGCTGGATGATGCGCAGCGCGCGGAACTCGTGCGGTGACAACCCCCACGGCTCGAGGGCGGTGAACCAGCGCCGGCGCAGCGCCCGCGACGTCGACATCATGAGGTCGCGAAGCTGCTCGGGCGATACGTCCGTCATGCTGCCGGAGCTTACCTCACTTGACAGTCACCTCATGTTGAGGCAACCTCAGCAATAGGCTTGCCCCGACATCTGAGAGGGGTGATGGCATGACAAGCCCTCATTTCGGCGGACCCGGTCCCGGACGCGGCCCGCGCGGCGCGAAGGTCGACCCCGCGGACCGCGCCCAGCTTGCCGAGAAACCGGTCAGCCTGCGCCGGATCGGCGCCCTGTTCGCGCCGTATCGCTGGCAGATCGCGGTCGTCGTCGCGCTCATCGTGGCGTCGTCGACGATCTCGCTGGCCAATCCGTTCCTGGTGCGTGAGGTGATCGACCGCGCGATCCCCGAGCAGAACGTGACGCTGCTCGTATGGGCGGTGCTCGGCATGCTCGCGATCACGGTCGCGAGTTCGGTGTTCGGCGTGATCCAGACATGGATCTCGACGACGGTCGGGCAGCGGATCATGCACAACCTGCGCACCCGCGTCTTCACGCACCTGCAGCGACAGTCCCTCGGGTTCTTCACCCGCACCCGCGGCGGCGAGATCCAGTCCCGGCTCACCAACGACATCGGCGGGATGCAGACGGTGGTCACGTCCACGGCCACCTCGATCGCGTCCAACCTCACCACCGTGGTGGGGACCGCGGTCGCGATGGCCGTGCTCAGCTGGCGCCTCTCGCTGCTCTCGCTGATCGTGCTGCCGCCGGCGATCTGGTTGACTCGCAAGGTCGCCCGGATGCGACGCGCCATCACCACCGAGCGTCAGCGCACCCTCGCCGACATGCAGACCCAGATCGAGGAGTCACTCTCGATCAGCGGCATCCAGCTCGGCAAGACGCTCGGTGCGGGTCCCGCGATGTCTCAACGCTTTACGGACTCGTCGCTGGTGCTCACCGACCTCGAAGTCCGCTCCGAGCTGTCGGGTCGCTGGCGGATGGCGACGATGAGCATCGTGTTCGCGGCCATCCCCGCGCTGCTCTACCTCGCTGCCGGCTTGCCCGCTACCTCCGGGGGCATGACGATCGGCACGTTGGTCGCGTTCACCGGATTGCAGGGTGCCCTTTTCCGGCCGCTGATGCAGCTGCTGGACGTCGGTGTGTCCGTGACGAGTTCGCTGGCACTGTTCAGCCGGATCTTCGAGTATCTGGACCTGCCGGTGGAGATCGACGACCCCGAACGCCCGGTTCCCATGCCGCGTGAACGGGCCGACGGTGCGGTGCGTTTCGAACACGTCGGCTTCCGGTACGAGAATGCCGACCGGGACGCGCTGTCCGACGTCACGATCGACGTCGCCGCCGGATCGTCGCTCGCGTTGGTCGGTGAAACCGGTTCCGGCAAGACCACGCTGGCATCGCTCGTCGCCCGCCTGCACGACCCGACGTCGGGTGCGGTGACCGTCGACGGTGTGGACCTGCGCGACATCCGGCTCGCGCAGCTGTCCGAGCTGGTCGGCGTGGTCTCGCAGGAGACGTACCTGCTGCACGCGACGATCCGCGAGAACCTGCGGCACGCCCGACCGGAGGCGACCGACGCCGAGATCGAAGCGGCGGCCCGCGCCGCGCAGGTGCACGAGCTGATCTCGTCGCTGCCCGACGGCTACGACACCGTCGTCGGCGCGCGCGGGCACCGGTTCTCCGGCGGCGAGAAGCAGCGCATCGCGATCGCGCGAACCCTGTTGCGGGACCCGCGGATCCTGGTGCTCGACGAGGCCACCAGCGCGCTCGACAACGAGACCGAGCGGGCGGTGCAGGACGCGCTCGACGTCGTCAGCCGCGGCCGGACCACGATCACGATCGCGCACCGCCTCTCGACGATCCGGGACGCCGATCAGATCGTGGTCCTCGACCACGGGCGGGTCGCCGAGCGCGGCACCCACGAGGAGCTGCGCGCGCTCGGCGGTCGCTACGCCGCGCTACTCGCTCGCGGCGGCGACACCCGCGCGCCGGCCGAAGAACGTGCCGTCGCCGAGCGAGGTGCCGCTGATGTAGCCCCACGAGTGCAGGCCCGACGTCGCGCGTCCGGCCGCGAAGAGCCCGGGGATCGCGTTCCCGTCGAGGTCTAGGACGCGGCCGTCGACGGTGGTCCGCAGGCCGCCGATGGTGAACACCTCGGCGCCGCCACCGCCGGTCCCGCCGTCGCCGTACTCCGGCGGGGCCATGCCGCGCTGGACGTCGATGGCCGCGAACGGCGACTGCAGGGGCCGCAGCCAGCGCGCCGACTTGCGGAAGTAGGGGTCCTCGCCGTGCTCGGCGAACCGGTTGTACTCGCCGACCGTGTTCTGCAGCGCGCCCTCCGGCATCCCGATCTCGCGTTCGAGCTCCTCGAGGGTCTCGGCGACGAAATGCGGCTGCACGCCCCAGCGTTCGTCGACCGGGACCTCCTCGTACGCCTGCTCGTCGAGGATGACCCACACCTGCAGGTTGTGCTTGAACAGGGCCGCCTGCCCCACCAGGCCGGGGTAGACGTCCTCGTTGATGAACCGCTGACCGACGCTGTTGACGATCATGCCGCGCACCATCATTCCCGGCACCAGCGAGATGCCGACCTGGCCCGCGGACATGTGCTTGACGGCCGCGCCGACCGCCTGCGCCATCACGATGCCGCGCCCGTCGTCGCCGCCGTCGCTGTTGACGCCCAGCCCCACGAGTTGCGGCGCGTGCTGCGCGAGCATCTCCTTGTTGTCGGCGAAGCCGCCGGTCGTGATGATCACGCCGCGCCGGGCCCGGTAGGTGACGGTGGCGTTGAAGTGTCGTGCGACCACACCGACGACCCGGTCGCCCTCGACGACGAGACGCAGCGCGGTGGTGTCGGCGTGGACCGCGATGTCGGTCTTCGTGAGGGCCTCGCTCAGCACCGCCATCAGCACCTTGCCGCCGAAGCCGTCCGAGGTGACGCGGTGACCCCGCGGCGCGGGCTCGGCGATCTCGTAGAACGGATAGGCGTTCTCGCCCATCCACATCAGGCCGTCGTCGGTCGGCGGCACCCACGTCGGCGAATCCCACAGCGACGGCTTGAACGGCACGCCGTGGTCGACGAGCCACTGGTAGTGGGCGACGCTCTCGCGGCTGTAGAGGCCCACCTTCTCCTGGTCGGCGTCCGGGCCGAGCGCGGCGAGCAGGAACTTCTCCATGTCCTCGGCGGTGTCGGCGAACCCACACGCCTCCTGGATCGGGGTGCCGCCGCCGAGGTACATCTCGCCGCCGGACAGCGCCGACGAGCCGCCGCCGCCGCTCTGCCGTTCGAGCAGGATCACGTCGGCGCCCGAGGCGTTCGCGTCGAGCGCGGCGGACGCACCGGCGCAGCCGTAACCGATGATCAGGACATCGGTCTCGTGGTCGTAGGCGTCGATCTCGGCCGCGTCGATCGGGCTGACCGGTACGCGTGCGCTCATCCGAAACTCCTGTCCTGGGGCGGAAGCTGTTTGTGGTGCCCGTCACAGTAGGGCGGGAGTCGCGGGGTGGGGAGGTGGTTTTCCGGTCAGCGGGACGGCGGGTTCGTTCTGCCAATTCGTCTGGGCCGCTGTAGGTCTCCGGTCACATGGTCGTGATTCGCAGCGGCAGGGACCGGTGCCGGCGCACGAGCAGGCTCGGGACCCACTCGGCTCCGCCGGCCTCGACCTCGAACGACGTGGTGCGCGTGAGCAGTGCGGTGAGCGCCGCGAGCGCCTCCGTCCGGGCCAGCGCCGACCCGACGCAGAAGTGCAACCCCTTGCCGAACGCGAGGTGGCCCTTGAGGTTCGGACGGTCCAGGACGACGTCGTCCGGGTTCTCGAAGGCGGACGCGTCGCGGTTGGCGGCACCCCACAGCAGCAGGAGGTGGCTGCCGGCGGGCAGGGGCACTCCGCCGAGGGTGGTGTCGGCGACGACGTGCCGGTGGTGGCCGCGGAACGGCGATTCGAGTCGCAGGGCCTCGTCGAGGAACGGGTCGATCAGGGTGGGATCGCGGCGCAGCCGGTCCTGCAACTCGGGTCGGCTCGCGAGGATGCGTGCCCCGCTGGCGATCAGCCCCGCCGTCGATTCGCCGCCGGCACCCACCAGCTGGACGAGGACGAGGACCGCGACGTCGTCGGTGAGCGCACCCTCGTTGCATGCGTGGGCGAGCACTCCGAGCAGATCGGTCTGCGGATCCCGCTTGGCGGCGGTGAATTTCGTGTGCAGGTATCCGGCGAGCTCGGCCGCGGACGTCACGAGCGACGCGAGCCGATCACCGGTCACGATGCCGCCGATCAGTTCGGTGCTGTCGTACGCCCACGCCAGCAGCTGTGGGACGTCCTCCTGCGGCAGCCCGATCAGGCTCGCGACGAGCGCGAGAGGCAGCTTGTCGGCCATGTCGCGGGCCCACTCGAACGAGCCGTCCGATCTCAGGCCTGCGTCCCACAGTTCGTCGACGAGCGTGTCGACGGTGGGGCCGAGCGTGCGGATGCGCTTGGCGAGCGTCGCCAGGACGAGCTTGCGGTGCAGCGCGTGGGCGGGATCGTCCGCGGTGGCGAGGACGTGGACGGCCCGGCCGCCGCCGTCCATGTCGAACGTGACCGGTGGGCCGCCGGGCTGGTGCACCATCGCGCCGGTGAGGTTCGACGAGAAGTCGTCTGGCCGGGCGAGCGCCTCCGTCACCAGCGCCCACGACGACACCAGGTGGAAGTCGGTGCCGGGCACCCGGTAGACGGGCGCGTGTTCGCGCAGCGCCGCGTAGAGGGCGTACGGGTCGTCGAGGTGCTCGGGATCGAATATGTCGATGCCGTCCAGTGGTGTCGCGGTCACGGGCCATCCCTTCACTGTGTTCGAACGTGTTGCATCTTCTTCACCGTTCCCGGCGTCGGCGACGTGTGTCAATGGTTCGGGGAGAAGTGAGAAGGGGTACTTCACCAGGGGTTTCGCGGTGTCTCCGGTTGGTGGCGGCGTCGTGCGTCCGTGCTGGTGGGTGCCGCGGTCGCGAGAAGCGTGTTGTAGACCGATCGGCGAGTATGTCTCACACTGAGACGAAGGTGTGCGGGTGATCGGAGTGCGGATGGCCGGGGGAGCGGACGACTGGCTGGCGGGCGGGCGGCGGCGCGTGCTCGCGGTCGAGCGGATCACGGCCGCGGCCACGGAGTTGTTCCTCGAGCGTGGATTCGATCGGGTGAGCGCGGTCGACGTCGCCGAGCGGGCGGGGTGTTCGCGGGCGACGCTCTACCGCTACGTCGGCGGTAAGCCGGCACTGGTGGCAGCGGTCGTGTCGGCGGGCGCGGCCGGCGTCGCGGACCGTGTGCGGCAGGCCGTCGACGGGCTCGACGGCGCCGATCGGGTGGTCGAGGCGATACTCACGTCGGTGGCCGCGGTGCGCGCCGACCCGACGCTGTCCCACTGGTTCGCGCACACCCGCTCCGGCGCGGCCGACGAATTCCTTGTCGCGTCGCCCGATCTCACCCGGATCGCGACGACGCTCACCGGGATCGCGACGGACGACGCGGCCGGACAATGGATCGTCCGAGTGGTGCTGGCACTGCTGGCGTGGCCCGCCTCCGACACGGAGGCGGAACGAAACATGGTACGAAGCTACGTCGCGCCGGCGTTTGCCGCATAACATCGTCAAACATGAGTCACTGCGTGTTCTGCGCCATCGTCGAGGGCGAGGCCGAGGCGAGCATCGTGTACGACGACGAGCACACGATTGCGTTCATGGACATCCGGCCGTTCACGCCCGGTCACCTGCTGGTGGTGCCCAAGACGCACGCCGCGAACCTGGCCGCGCTCGACCCCGTCGACGGCGGTCGCCTCTTCCGAGTGGGGCAGCGGATGGCGGCCGCGTTGCGTGAGAGCACGGTGGCTGCGGACGGAATCAACTTCTTCCTCGCAGACGGGGTGACGGCCGGTCAGGAGGTGTTCCACGTGCACCTCCATGTGGTGCCGCGGACAGTGGGTGACGGGTTCGGTCTGCGCGGTCGGCCCGGCACGCCGCCGCGAGCCGACCTCGACTACCTGGCGGGTTCGATCCGCGGACGGCTCGGAGTGCAGGATGCGTGACGTGACGACCACCCCGCCCCAACTGCATCGACGCTTCCCTCAGCTCGTCGAATCGCTTCCGTATGTCCGCCTCGGGGAATCGCCCACCCCGGTCCGGAAGCTCGAGGGACTCGGAACTCGAAACCGGATCTGGCTCAAGGACGACAGCGTGTACGGGTCCGGCGGCTGGGGCGGCAACAAGGTGCGCAAGCTCGAGTGGATCATCCCGGACGTGATTGCCCGCAAGTCCAAGCGGATCATCACCGTCGGTGGCCTCGGCACCAATTGGGGTCTGGCGACCGCGTTGTACGCCAGGCAGTTCGACATCGAGACGGCTGTCGCCCTGATCGACCAGCCCGTCGACGACCACGTCCGCGCCCAGCTCGGACGGTTGGAGCGGTCCGGCGCCGCGCTGCACTTCACACGGAACAAGTTCCGCACGTTCGCGGCCGCGCCGTACCTGATGCTCCGCAACATCCGCGGTGGCCGGCTGCCGTACTACCTGCCCCCGGGCGGCTCCTCCCCGATCGGGGCGGTCGGTTACGTCGAGGTGGGCCTGGAGTTGGGTGCGCAGGTGGAGGCCGGTGAGATCCCGGAGCCGGCGCAGATCGTCGCCCCGGTCGGGTCCGGTGGAACCGTCGCGGGCCTGCTGCTGGGTCTGCAACTGGCCGGCCTCAGTACCGGTGTCGTCGCGGTCGTCGTCAACGACACCCTCCCACTCGGTCCGCACGAGATCCGCGACCTCGCCCGCCGGACCGAGTCGCTGCTGCGTCGGCGGGGCGCGAAGCTCGACGACGTCGACCTCGACGCGGCCGAGCTCACCGTGACCCGCGAATATCTCGGTCCCGGATACGGGTACGCCACCGCCGAGGGTCGGGCGGCGCAGCGCGTCGGCACCGAGTACGACGTCCCCCTCGACCCCGTCTACACCGCGAAGGCGTTCGCGGGACTTCTCGAGATCGACGCGAAGTCGCGCGGGGACGACCGGCCGATCGTCATGCTCGACACCTTCGGTCCGCGGCCGGACTGACCACCGGCGAGGTCAGTACCCGCGGCCGGGTTGAGGATTCCTCGCGGGTCGAACACCGCCAGTGCCGCGACCCGATCGATCTCGGACAGCATGGGCGGCAGCTGCGGCCGGCGCCATCGTCGTCGAGGTGGAGGGAACGTTGTGCTTCAAGGCTTCCGACGGTGGTCGACAACGATGGTCGCTGCTGCCGACCGCTGTCTGTTACGTCGCCGCGTTCGGTCTCATCGCCGGCGTCCTGGCGATCGAACTGGGCGCGGCATCGGCGGCGTAGTCGCCGCGCCTTCTGTCTCGGTCAAGTTCCACATATGTGGACTGGTGTCCGGAAAGGTGTCGACCGACGATTCCCCGGCGTGGTAGAACATGTTCCAGTTTGCTGATGGTTCGTGGTGGGTGTGGCCGAGTGACGCGCGCTGTGCCGACCGCGCTCACCGAAGGATTTCGATGCACTGGTATACCGGTAACACCGTCTATGACACCGTCCTGACCTGCGCGTTCGCCTTCGCGGCGTTCGTGATCGTCGGGGGGTTCTTTGCGCAGAGCTCGTACGGCCGCTTCTCGTCGACGAATCTCGGCTTCAACCTGAACCCGAAGCTCGGGTGGTGGCTGATGGAGATTCCCGCGACCGTCGTGTTCGCAGTCTTCTACCTCACCGGCCCCAACCGGTTCGAGCCCACGTCGATGGTGCTGGCGGCGGTGTGGCTGCTGCACTACGCAAACCGTGGCTGGTTCTTCCCGCTGTCGATCCGGCAGGTCCCGGGCAAGCGCAGCACGTTCAACGTCTCCGTCATCGGTATGGGCATGCTGGTGACGTGCATGCACGGCTACCTCAACGGCGCCTTCTTCAGCCACGACTACATGCACCAGTACGGCACCGAGTGGCTCACCGATCCGCGGTTCCTGGTCGGTTTGGTGATCTACCTGAGCGGCTTCGCGCTGCTGGTGAGCTCCGAGTCGATCGTCCGCAACCTGCGCGACAAGAACAACCCCGGAGCCACCGAGTACCGCATCCCGATGGGTGGCGGCTTCCGATTCGTCTCCAGCCCTGCGTATCTCGGCGAGCTGATCGCCTGGGCCGGCTTCGCGTTGCTGACTTGGTCGCTGGCCGGCGTGGTCATCTTCCTCATCACCGCCGGTAACCTCATCCCCCGGGCGCTGGCGACGCACAAGTGGTATCAGGAGAAGTTCGACGAGTACCCGACCGACCGGAAGGCACTGATTCCGGGCGTGGTCTGAATCTGCTGCGCCGGTCAGTGGAGGCGGAAGACGGGCAGGCCGTCGTGGGCCCGGTCCGGTTCGGCCGTCACCCGGGACGCTGGGGCGCACACGTCGTACGTGCACCCCACGATCCAGGCGCAGATCCAGGTGCCGTCATCGATCTCCACCACGGCGATCACCGCCGGGGTCGGCTCGCCGCGCTGGTGGCCGGGCGGCGTCGGTAAGGGCTGCCGTGCCGAGACGATCGTTCCGCGGGTGAACTCGCGGATCTCGCCGAGGTCGGAGGTGTCCAGGTCCGGGTGGATCGGGTCGACCGGCGGCAGCGGGCCCCATGCGGGGGTGTCGTAGTCGCCGGCCTGCCCGATCTGGGTGTGCGAGGTAAGACTCTCAAGCATCGAACTACTTCCCGTGACGTTCCGTGTCCTTGCAACAGCAATCATGTCGGCCGCAGCGCCTACCGGGGTTGGTTGTGAGCGCCACGTGATTGTGTTTGAGTGTCAGAAGCACCGAAACGGCGCAGAACAGACCGGTTGTCTCGTTGTGGTGGAACGATTCTCGATCTGTAGATACCGAACGCCACCGAGAAGAGTGAAGCGGTCGCCATGGAGGATCGGGAGCTCGGTCTCCGCTCACCGGCGGACACCCGCAGTGCGTCGGCGGAGACGGCGATCGCCTGGACGGACCTGCTGCGCGAATGGTTCGTGTCCGTAGACATCCTTCCCTCCGACCGGGACTCGTGTCGCGGCCACGTCGAGCTCAAGAACCTCGGCCACCTGTCCGCGGCCGAGTTGAAGGCCAGTGGGCAGTCGGTGCTCCGGACGAACCGGATGGTTTCGGCTGAGTCGACCCAGCTGTTCCACGTCGGTCTGATCACGGGAGGCACCGCGCAGCTGACTCAGGACGGTCGGACCTGCCGGCTCACGAAGGGTGATTTCGCCGTGTACGAGACCGCACGTCCGTTCCGTTGGGACTTCCCAGGGGACTGGAACGTGATGGTCTTCACCTGGGATCGAAATCGAATCGAGTTGGCGGACGGCGAATCCGAGCGACTCACCGCGCGAACCATGCGCGGCGACTCGGGGCTGACCGGCCTGTTGTCGAGGACGCTGTCCGGCGTCGCATCGCAGGACGTCGACGTGTCCGCCCGGAACGCAATGCGGTTCGCCGACGAACTTGCCGCCCTCACCGTCACCGTCGGGCTCGAGCAGTGCACCGACACCGCGGAGCCGTCGCAGCCGGACTTGCTGCTGCGGATCCTCGAGTTCATCGAGGAGAACCTGGCGGATCCGCGACTGGGACCCCAGACGATCGCCGCCGAGTTCTACATCTCCACGCGCACCCTGCACCGACTGTTCGCGGGTGAAGGCCACACCGTCGCACAGTGGATCCGCGGGCGTCGGCTGGAGCGGTGCCGGCAGGCACTGATCGCGCGTCCGAAGGCGACGATCTCGGAGATCATCTCCCGGTTCGGGTTCGCCGACCTGGCGGCGTTCAGCCGGGCCTTCACCGTCCGTTACGGCATGAGTCCCACCGCGTTCCGCGCTGTCGCCGCGTGAACCGTTGGATCCTCACCCCGCGTACAGCGACTCGATCTCGCGCGCGTACTTGGCGTCGATGGGTTTGCGCCGCAGCTTCATCGTCGGGGTGAACTCGTCGCCGCCGGGCTCCCAGATCGTCGGTAGCAGGGTGTATTTCTTGATCTGCTCGACGCGGGAGAGCAGTGCGTTGGCTGCCGCGATCGCGCGGTCGATCTCTGTGCGTACCAATGGGTTCGACGCGAGATCTCCGGGAGAGCCGTCCTCGATGCCGTTGCGGGTCGCGAAGGCGGCCGCGGCGTCGGGGTCCAGCGTCAGCAGGGCGACGACGTAGGGGCGGTCGTTGCCGATCACCGCCGCGCCGCCGATCAGCGGGCTGGCCGCGCGGATGGTGCCCTCGATGTTCGACGGCGACATGTTCTTGCCCGCCGCGTTGATGATCAGTTCCTTCTTCCGGTCCACGATCCGGACGTAGCCGTCCTCGTCGATAGTCGCGATGTCGCCGGTATGCAGCCAACCATCTGCATCGATGGCCGCGGCCGTCTTCGCCGGGTCGCCCCGGTAGCCCTTCATCACCAGTGGACCGGAGACCAGGAGTTCGCCGTCTTCGGCGAGCCGAAGCTTCGAGCCGGGGACCGCCTGCCCTACGGTGCCGATCCGGATGGCTCCCGGGCGGTTGACGGTCACGATGCAGGTCAGCTCGGACATGCCCCACGACTCGCTGCACGGGATACCGAGTCCGAGTACGAACTCGAGGACGTCAGGCGAGATGGCCGCCGCTCCGGACACGGCCCAACGCACCTGGTCCATTCCGATCTTCCTACGGATGGGGCGCAGCACGAGCCGGTCCGCGAACTGGTGCTGCAGCGCCAGGCTCCGCGGCACCGACCTGCCGTCCGACTCCAGGCGGGCCCTTGTCCTGCCGACCCCGATCGCCCACTGAGCGAGCCGCTTCTTGACCGGGCTCGACTCCTCGGCGAGCGCCAGTTCGATCGCAGCCTTGATCTTGTACCAGACATGCGGCACTGCGAAGAAGGCCGTCGGCCGGACCTCGGGCAACACGGTGACCGCCTGCTTGATATCCGCCAGGGTGATGACCTGCACGCCGTTGGTGATGGAGACGTAGTGAGTACCGAAACGGTTGGCCATATGCGCGTCCGGCAGGAAGGAGACTATGCGGTCCTCGGGTCCGATGGGTAGTACGCGACTCGCCGCGTCGATCCCTGCGAGCAGGTTCGCGTGTGTCAACTCCACGCCCTTCGGCGGCCCAGTGGTGCCGGAGGTGTAGACGAGGGTGAGCACGTCGGAAGGTTCGACGGCGCGCCATGAGGCCTCGAAGTCGAAGTCCCGCTCGCCGACCGACTCGAGCCCCTCCAAGCTGGTGGTGCCCCCGGGCGCGCCGTCCACGCAGATGATCCGTTTGACGGCGGTGCCTTCGGCTGCTCTCCGTACGACGGGCAGGAACTGGTCCTCGCAGAACATGATTCGGTTTCCGGCATTGGTGAGCACGTAGTTCAGCTGCTCGGGGGCGAGCGTGTTGTACACCGAGAACGGGGTCGCGCCCGCGTGCAGCGCGCCGGTGTCGGCCAGATGGAACTCGGGCCGGTTGGTGAGCATGATGCCGACGGTGTCACCGTGGCGGACACCGAGTTTCGCCAGGCCGGCGGCGATCCGGCGGACCCGCTGTGCGTACTCGCGCCAGGTGACGACGACGGTGTCGCCGGGGGTGCGGAGCGCCACGGCGTCCGGGTGGATTGCGGCGGTGCGCTGGAAGGCCTCGCAGAGAGTCCGGGGGGCGGTGCTCGCGTTCATTGTGGCCCTCCCTGCTCCACGCCTGCCCTCAGGCCCGGTACAGCCGCCGGATCAGCTTGCGCGCCCGGTCGCCGTAGGGTGGGTAGGCGAAGCGGGGATCGGGTCGGAACGGCTTGACCAGCACGGCCTTCCGGTGGCTGAGCTCTTCGAAGCCCCACCGGCCGTGGTACCGCCCCATGCCGCTGGAGCCGACGCCGCCGAGCGGGAGCTGGGGTGCGACGACGTGGTAGGCGAGATGATTGACCACCGCTGCGCCGGAGCTGATCTCGGAGAGGAACCGGCGGCGCGTCCGCGGCGACTTCGTGAAGATGTAGGAGGCGAGCGGCTTCGGTCGTGCCTTCACGAAATCGATGGCCTCGTCCAACGAGTCGACGGCGAGCACCGGCAGGATCGGCCCGAAGATCTCCTCCCGCATGATCGGTTCGTCGGGGCTCGGGTCCACCAGCACGGTCGGCTCGACGGTCAGTGTCGCCCGATCGCAACCGCCGCCGTACGCAACCCTCGCCCTGGTGCCGGCGAGGTACCCGGCCAGTCGGTCGAACTGGCGTTTGTTGACGATGCGCAGGCCCCGCGGTGATCCCTCCGAACGGAACTCTTCGAGGCTGTGGACCAGGTGCTGTACCAGCTCGTCCCGGACGGTACGCGCCGCCAAGACGTAGTCGGCCTCGAGGCAGGCTTGCCCGGAGGCGAAAACCTTGGTCCAGGCGATGCGGCGGGCGGCGACGGCGAGGTCCGCGTCGTCCATGACGATCACCGGATCCTTGCCGCCGAGTTCGAGGGTCACCGGCGTCAGGTGCGGCGCGGCCCCGGCGAGGATCTTGCGGGCGATCTCGGTGCCGCCGGTGAAGACCGCGTGATCGAATCCCTGTGCGAGCAGGGCTTGGGTGGTCCGACCGTCGCCCTCGACCACCGCGACGGCCTTGGGATCGACGTACTCGGGGAGCATGCGGGCCAGCAATCGCGACGATGCGGGGACGAGTTCGGATGGCTTGACCACCACACAGTTCCCCGCCGACACGGCATTGATCAGCGGTCCCAGCGTGACCAGCACCGGGACATTCCAGGCGCCGATGACGAGCACCACGCCGAGCGGTTCGTACTGCACCCATCCCAACGCCGGCATCTGATTCAGCGGCAGCAGTTGCGGTCGGTTGCGCATCCATCGTCGCAGGTGTTTACGAGCATGCCTGGCCTCGATTTTCAGGTCGAGAATGTCGGTCATCCAGGACTCGAAGGGATCGCGACCCAGATCCTCGGCGAGGGCGCGGGTGATCTCGTCCTCGCGCTCGTCCAGCATTCGTTCGATGCCGCGCAGTTGCTCGATCCGCCACCGCGCGGTTCTGGTGCGTCCGCTCGCGTGGATATCTCGTAGCCCGGCAACGACGCCGGTGATTGCGTCAGTGGTATCCGAATCGATTGCGCGGGTCTCTACCTCGTCGGTGGTCATGACGCCTCAGCTCCATCGTGCGGTGGCACAGCTGTATCGGTGCGGCCGACGCGCGACGGGGGTCGGCCGTTTCACTGGGTGCGGTATCGCCCCATATGTCTCTGATCAACAGTGGTCGCTGATCGAGTGACCGTCAAGACCCCGAGCTCAGTCGTTGTGCTTGCGATCTGCGTGCCCGAGATCCCGGTCCGGAACGACCGCGTCACGCACCAATTTCTTGAGTGTCACGATGTCGGGAAACCCGCTGTCGCGCTTGCGATCCCATACCAGTGTCTCGCCTGCGGTGACTTGGAAGATCCCGCCGGTACCGGGAATCATTGCCACCTCGCCCAGTTCGGTGCCGAAGGTGTTCAACAGTTCCTGCGCCATCCACCCGGCCCGGAGCAGCCAGTTGCATTGAGTGCAGTATGTGATGGTGACGCGGGGCGCGGCGGTCGTCATGACTCCAGGATCGCAGATTCCCGCCGAGCGCCCTGCCACTCGACGATCGGCCGGCCCGCGACGAGGTGCTCGTCCACGAACCGTTCGACACGGTCGGCGCACATCTCGCCGTACCAGGTGTTGTCGGGGTACACCGCGACAACGGGTGCCTGAGAGCACGGGAACATGCATCCGGTCTGGGTGACGAGGACGTCGTCGTCACCCAGACCGCGCGTTTCGAGCGTCGAGTCCAGGGCCGCTGCGGTTTCCGGGCCGCCGCGCGCCGAGCACCGCGGACCCCGGCACACCAGGACGTGCCGTGCGAAGCCGGGCACCTCGTCCCAGGCGGGGGAGGTCAGGGGAGCGGTGGTGGTCCGCGCGGGCGCGGTCGACCCGGTGATCGCGGCGCCGAGCATGTCGGCGTAGCCGGCCGAGTCGCTCAGCGGGCCGGCGATTCGCACGTCCGGGGTCGGCGTCCCGGACCGCTCCCGCAGCCAGTGTCCGATCACCCGGCGGAACCACGCATCGATCTTGCGGTCGAGGACCGTCTGCGCGCTCACCACGACGACCTCGGCTGCGCCCGCGGCGGCGGCTTCGTCCAGGACCACGGCGATCGTCGGACCGGATCCGCCGAGGACCGCGGTGCGGAACTCGATGTCGGGGTGGCGCTCCCGAAGCACCTCGAGGGCGCCGCCGAGTCGATCGCGGGGATCGTCACCGCGGTCGGTGGGCGCGGTGACGATCGCCCATCGAGTGGGTCGGATCATGTTCATGGCGAAGACCTTTCGACATCCATGGCGGCGCTGCACAGCACCACCATGGGGCGCCCGGTGCGGGGATGGGGCTGCACGATCGCGTCGAGTCCGTAGACGTCCGCGAGTAGTTCCTCGGTGAGCACGACCTCGGGCGCGCCCTCGGTGACGACGGTGCCTCCGCTGAGCACCACGAGGTGGTCGCAGTACATCGCCGCCAGGTTCAGGTCGTGCATGGCGGCCACGGTCGTGAGGCCGCGGCGGCGAATCAGATCGAGCAGTTCGAGCGACGCGGAGACGTCGAGGTGGTTGGTCGGCTCGTCCAGCAGCAACACGCAGGGGCGCTGCGCAAACGCCCGGGCGAGCTGCGTCTTCTGTTTCTCGCCACCGGACAGGCTGTGCCACAACCGGTGTCGCAGCTCCGAGATTCCCGCCATGGCGAGGCTCTCGGTGATCACGTCGGCCATGCCCACGGCGGCCGGCCGGGCCCAGCCGCCCCGGTGCGGAATCACGCCGAGCTCGACGATCTGCTCCACCGTCAGCTCGAGTTCGGTCGCGGAATGCTGTTCCACCAGTGCGACCGTCCGCGCGAACTCGCGCCGGTTCATCGCCTTCACAGGCTGCCCGTCGATCGTGATCTGCCCGCGGGAGGGGCGGGTGAGTCGGGCGATCGCCGACAGCAGCGACGTCTTGCCGGAACCGTTCGGGCCGATCAGCCCGGTGACCTGTCCCGCCGGCGCACGACACGTCACGGCGTCGAGGATCGTCGTGCCGTCCAGCGACCACGTGACGTCGTCGACGCGGAACTCCGGCGAGTGGTGGGTCATGCCTGCGCTCCTCGTCGGCGGAGCAGCCACACGAACGCCGGGACTCCCACGACGGCGGTGACGACGCTGATCGGCAATTCGCGTCCCGGTAGTACGGTGCGGGCCGCGATGTCGGCCCACACCAGCAGCAGTGCGCCCAGGAGGGCCACGGCGGGAAGCAGGCGGGCGTGCAGCGGTCCGACGAGCATGCGGGCCGCATGCGGCACGACGAGCCCGACGAAGCCTATGATCCCGGCCTGCGCGACGAGCGCCGCCGTGCACAGCGACGCGGTCGCGTACAGCACCCAGCGGGAGCGTTCGACGTCGGTGCCGAGGCTCGCGGCGGCCCGTTCACCGAACGCGAACGAGTCCAGCACCCGGCTGTGGGCGAGCATGACGGTCGTGGTCAGTGCGAGGACGATCAGAATGCTGATCAGGCCCGACCACCGCACGCCGGCCACCGAGCCCAGGGTCCAGTCCAGCACCCGGCGCGCCGCGTCCCGGTCTCCGAGCATCACCAGGGCCGACGTCAAGGCTGCCGTGAGTTGCCCCACCGCGATTCCGGCGAGGACGAGGCGATTGGGCATCAGCGCACCGGACCGGGACGTCGCGATGGCGAACACCAGCAGCAGGCTTCCGAGTGCGCCGACGAACGCGGTGGACGAGACGGCGCCGAAACCCAACGCGCCCACGGCTGTCGCGCCGGTGGTGAGGGACAGGACCGCGCCGAGCGACGCGCCCCCGGACATGCCGAGCAGGTATGGATCGGCCAGCTGGTTTCCGGTCAGCGATTGCAGCACGGCGCCGCAGAGCGCGAGGCCGGCGCCGATCGCCGCGGCCGCCAGCACCCGCGGCATCCGCAGATCGACGACGATGTGCGTGGTGAGCAGGTCGGTGCCGTCGCCGATCCCGAGTCGACCGCCGATCGCCTGCAGCACGGTGCCGATCGACAGATCGGCCGCACCGATCGCGACGCCGGCCGCGCAACTCACCAGGAGCAGCGCGACCAGCACCGCCGACCAGCCGGCCGCGGGCATCGCAGCAACCCGGGCCGGCACCCGGGTCGTCACGCTCATGCCCGTTCGCCGCCTAGTTGCCCGGCCACCAGGCTCGCGCCTTCGATCAGCCGCGGGCCGGGGGTGGTCGTCGAGAACGGCACCACGACGAAGGCGTTGTCACGCACGGCCTTCAGATCCTTCAGTGCCGGATCGTTGCGGAGGTACTCCTTCTTCGCCTCGGCCGTGTCCCACGAGGCGTCGGCCAGGACGATGACGTCCGGGTTCGCCTTCAGCACCGTCTCCCAGCTGCCGTCGGCCCACGCGCCGTTGATGCCGGCGAAGATGTTGGAGCCGCCGACCGCGTCGATGATCAGCTGGGGTCCGCCGGCGTTGCCCCCGACGTACGGCGTGGTGGTCTTGCTGTCGTACCAGAAGATGGTCCTGCCCTTCGCCGGGGCAGCGGCCTCGACGCCCGCGAGGGTCTCGCGCATCTGGGCGGCCTGGGACTGCGCCTCGGCCTCGTGGCCGAACAGGGTGCCGTAGTCGGTGATCTCGGTAGCGATCGAATCCCACGCGACGGGCGGCCGCTTCGACTTGTCCTTGCAGCCGAACGGGGAGACGTAGGTGGCGATGCCGAGTTCGTCGAACGACTCCTGCGAGCCGACGCCCTTGTCGCCGAACGCGCTCGAGTACGACGCCAGTACCAGGTCCGGCTTGGTCTCGAGCAGTGCCTCGCGGCTGGGGTAGCTCTTCTCGTCGAGCACCGGGACCTGCGCGTACGCGGCCTGCCACTGCGGCGCGACGACGTCGTCGAGGTATGCGGTGCCGACCATCCGGTCCTGCGCGCCGATCGACAGCGCCGACTCGGTGGCACCCTGATTGAGGGTGACGCCGCGCTCGGCGGGCCCGGGCATGGTGACGGTGCGACCGCAGTTCTGCAGGGAGATCGACGCGGCGGCGGCGTCCGAGTTCGACGATCCGCCGCAGGCGGACAGGGTGAGAGCAGAGGCGATCGTGATCGCCGTGGCCGCGACGATCCGCGGCGTGACGTGGGTGCGCAAAGCGACCCGCCTTCCATGACTCGTGGAAAACGTGCAGGTTTGCGTCACGGCCGGTCTCCTGGCTCGGCAGGGATGACCGCCGACTACGCCTTCCCGGATGCATGCGCATCCAGTGGCTGGGGTCGAACCCCGAGTAGTCGACGTACCTGCCCACAGTGGCGAGTACCGCGCCGGCTTCTACCGGACTTCCCGAACACCGTGACGACAACGTGAAGAATAGACGACCCCGGTCCGCGCCCCCGTCCGCCTTGTCCGCTTCCGACGGCCCGGAGTGTCCATTCGAGGGTTCAGTACGTGGACGGTTTCGGCGTCTTCGGCATCAGCGCCGACGACAGCGTCAGCAGCACGGCCACACCGAGGACACCGAGGAAGACGAGGTGGATCGCGCCGGCGAGATCGGTCGGATTCGGTTCGGCGACGTCGCCGACACGCGAGTTGACGAGGGCGCCGAACACCGCGACACCGACGGCGCTGCCGATCGAGCGGGCGAACATGTTGGTCGACGTCACCACCCCGCGTTCGCTCCAGTCGACGCTGGACTGTGCCGCGATCAGTGTCGGCGTGGCGATCAGGCCCAGGCCCGACCCGATGACGAAGGCGACGGCTCCGACGTGCCACACCGCGGACGCGGACGACAGCAGCGTCAGCAGCACCGACCCGGCGAGCACCAGGGCGCTGCCGATCAACGGGGTGGTGCGGAAACCGACGCGCAGGTACAAACGTCCGGCCTGCGACGCGGCGAGCGGCCAGCCGATGCTGAGCACCGCCAGCGCGAAGCCCGCGACCAGTGCGCCCGTGCCGAGCGCCCCCTGCACGAAGGTCGGCACGTAGGACGTCAGGCCCGTCACGATCGCGCCGACCGCCATCGACGCCAGGCTGCTCGCGACCAGGACCCGGCGGGTGAGCATGTGCAGCGGCAGGATCGGATCCGCGGCGCGGCGCTCGACGAGGACGAACGCGATCAGGAGAGCGGTGCCGGCCACGAAGACACCGATGCCGGCCGGGGACACCCACGCCCACGCCTGGCCGCCCTCGAGCAGTCCGAGGATCACCAGCGTCGCGCCCGTCGTGAGCAGGACCGCGCCCGCGTAGTCGGTGCGCGGCCGGGTGCCGGTGTTCGTTCGCTTCGTCGTGTTCTCGGTGAACTTGCGCTGCAGCATCCACGCCGCGAGCACACACAGCGGAAGGTTGACCAGGAAGATCCACCGCCACGACAGGTACTCGGAGAACACCCCGCCGAGCGTCGGACCCAGCACCGCCGACATGGCCCACACACTGGCGATGTACGCCTGCACCTTGGCGCGTTCGGCCACGGTGTAGATGTCGCCGGCGATCGTCATGCTCATCGGCTGCACCGCGCCGGCGCCCAGGCCCTGGATCGCCCGGAACACGATGAGCGCGGGCATGCTCCACGCGACGCCGCACAGCAGCGACCCGACCGCGAACAGCGCGATGCCCAGGTGCATGACCGGCTTGCGCCCGAACATGTCGGCGAGCTTGCCGTAGATCGGCACCGACACGGCCTGCGCCAGCAGATAGATCGAGAACAGCCACGGGAACTGGGTGAAGCCGCCCAGGTCGCCGACGATCGTGAGCACCGCGGTCGCGATGATCGTGCTGTCGAGCGCGACCAGGGACGTGCTGAGCATCAGGGACAGCAGGATCGGGCCGCGCTCCGAACGCAGTCCTACCGATGCCCTGGCTGCGACGGTCGTGCCGGTCGCCATCCACCCTCCCGCCGATCGATCGCTAGCTCTGAACAAGGCTAACTATCCCCGGCCGTCGCGGCGTCCCCGCCACACCGGGAGAGGCCTGTCGTGGGGCCGACCACGGGGTGCGTCGATTCGCAGGACCGATAGGGTAGCCACGTGCGTCCTTCACTCGAGTCCTACTCCCACCTGGCCGGCGGCAAGGTCCGCGATCTGTACACGATCGACGACGAGCACCTGCTGCTGGTCGCGAGTGACCGGATCTCGGCCTACGACCACGTGCTCTCGACGCCCATCCCGGACAAGGGCCGGGTGCTCACCGCGATGAGCGTGTTCTTCTTCGAGAAGCTCGGCGGCACCAACCACCTCGCGGGCGATCCGCTCGACGAGCGCATCCCCGAGGAGGTCCTCGGACGCGCGCTGGTGGTCCGCAAGCTGAACATGCTCCCGGTCGAGTGCGTGGCCCGCGGCTACCTGACGGGCTCGGGGCTGCTGGACTACCAGGCCACCGGCGCGGTGTGCGGTGTCGAACTCCCCGAGGGTCTGGTCGAGGCCAGCCAGCTGCCCGAGCCGATCTTCACCCCGGCCAGCAAGGCGGAGCTCGGTGATCACGACGAGAACATCGACTTCCAGGCCGTCGTCGACAAGGTCGGCCAGGACCTCGCCGTCAAGCTGCGGGACGACACGCTCGACATCTACTTCCGGGCCGCCAGCTTCGCCCGGGATCGCGGGATCATCCTCGCCGACACCAAGTTCGAGTTCGGACTCGACGCCGACGGCAACCTGGTCCTGGCCGACGAGGTGCTGACGCCGGACTCGTCGCGGTACTGGCCGGACGAGGGCTACGAGCCCGGCAAGGTGCAGCCGAGCTTCGACAAGCAGTTCGTGCGCAACTGGCTCACCAGCCCCGCATCCGGGTGGGACCGTGCGTCGGACACCCCGCCCCCGCCGCTGCCGCAGGACATCGTCGATGCCACTCGCGCCCGGTACATCGAAGCGTACGAGCGCATCTCGGGCCTGTCGTTCGAGGATTGGGTGGGCTGAGATGAGCGCGTCGACTCCGCCGGTCGCCAAGCGGGTGCCGTTCGAGCGCACCCATCACGGGGACACGTTCGTCGACCACTACGAGTGGTTGCGGGACAAGGAGGACCCGGAGGTCATCGAGTACCTCGAGGCGGAGAACGCATACACCGCGCAACAACTCGAGCACCTGGAGCCGTTGCGCGAGAAGGTCTTCCAGGAGATCAAGTCGCGCACGCAGGAAACCGACATGTCGGTGCCGACGCGTCTCGGCCAGTGGTGGTACTACTCCCGTACGGTCGAGGGCAAGCAGTACGGCGTCCACTGCAGGTGCCCGATCGCCGGACAGGACGACTGGACCCCGCCCGAGCTGTCCGCCGACACGGCGATCGACGGCGAACAGGTCCTCCTCGACGGCAACGCCGAGGCCGAGGGGCACGAGTTCTTCTCGCTCGGCGCGTTCTCGGTGAGTCACGACGGCACGCTGCTCGCGTACGCGGTGGACGTGATCGGCGACGAGCGGTACACGCTGCGGTTCAAGAACCTCGTCACCGGTGAGATGCTCGCCGACGAGATCCCGAACACCGCGCCGGGTGCGACGTGGGCCATCGACCACCAGCACGTCTTCTACCTGACGGTGGACGAGTCGTGGCGACCGGACACGGTGTGGCGGCACAAGCTCGGCACCCGACCGGACCAGGACGTGCGGGTCTTCCACGAGCCGGACGAGCGCTACTGGGTGTCGGTCGGATCCACCCGCAGCGAGAAGTACCTGATGATCTGGCTCGGATCGAAGGTCACCACCGAGGGCTGGATCCTCGAGTCCGCGAACCCCGAGGGCGACTTCCGGGTGATCCTGCCGCGACGCGAGGGCGTCGAGTACGCGGCCGAGCACGCCGTGATCGCGGGCGAGGACCGGTTCCTCATCCTGCACAACGACGTCGTCGACGGACGGAAGGCCGAGAACTTCGTCCTGGCGCAGGCTCCGGTCGCGGATCCGAACGCGATGGAGATCCTCGTTCCGCACCGCCACGACGTGCGGCTCGAGGACATCGACACGTTCGCCGACCACCTGGTCCTCAGCTACCGCCGCGACGTGCTGACGCGGGTGGCCATCTGGCCGCTCACTCCCGAGGGCTACGGCGAGCTCACCGAGATGGAGTTCGCCGAGGAACTGTTCTCGGTCGGTCTCGGTTCCAACCCGGAGTGGGAGCAGCCGACGCTGCGGATCGGCTACACGTCGTTCATCACCCCGTCGCGGGTGTACGACTACCAGCTGGCGACCGGTGAACTGGTCCTGCGCAAGTCGCAGCCGGTCCTGGGCGGGTTCGATCCCGCCGACTACGAGCAGCACCGCGAGTGGGCCATCGCCGACGACGGCACCCGCATCCCGCTGTCGGTGGTGCGGCGCAAGGGAATCGGCGGAGATCCGGCACCCACGCTGCTGTACGGATACGGTTCCTACGAGGCCAGCATGGACCCGGCATTCTCGGTGGCGCGGCTGTCGCTGCTCGATCGCGGCATGGTCTTCGCGGTCGCGCACGTGCGCGGCGGCGGCGAGATGGGGCGGCACTGGTACGAGAACGGCAAGACGCTCACCAAGAAGAACACCTTCACCGACTTCGTCGCGTGCGCCCGTCATCTCATCGACGAGGGGCGCACCACGTCGGAGCAGTTGGTCGCCGACGGCGGCAGCGCGGGTGGTCTGCTGGTGGGCGCGGTTGCGAACCTCGCCCCGGAACTGTTCGCCGGGATCCTCGCGAACGTGCCGTTCGTCGACCCGCTCACGTCGATCCTGGATCCCTCGCTGCCGCTCACGGTGATCGAGTGGGACGAGTGGGGCAACCCGCTCGAGGACCCGAACGTGTACGCGTACATGCGGTCCTACAGCCCCTACGAGAACGTCGAGGCCAAGGACTACCCGGCGATCCTGGCGATCACGAGCATCAACGACACCCGGGTGCTGTATGTCGAACCGGCGAAATGGGTTGCGGCGCTGCGGTCCACGAAGACCGGCGGTGCTCCGCTCCTGCTCAAGACCGAGATGAGCGCCGGGCACGGCGGCGTCAGCGGACGCTACGAGAAGTGGAAGGAAGTCGCGTTCGAGTACGCATGGGTGCTCGAGACCGCGGGCGCTTCCTGATCGGCTGACACCGACGTTCCGGCGGTGCCCCCACACGGGCGGCACCGCCGGAACGCGTCGTCAGCTGTTGGCGGACACGCTCGCATCCACCGTGTGCGGGGCGGTGGTGCGCAGTCTGTTCAGGGTCTCCTTCGACAGGAAGACCGCGAGGGCCGACACTGCGATGAGCGCGACGAAGTACCACGCGATGTTGTCGGTGCCGCCGCCGTTGTCGAGGCGGTACAGCCAGTTGGCAAGGAGCGGTGCGGTTCCGGCGCCGAGGACCGAGCCGAGCTGGAAGGTCAGCGAGACGCCCGTGTAGCGATCCCGGGTCTCGAACTTCTCCGCGAGGAACGCGCCGATCGGGCCGTACATCGACGCCTGGATGATCGGGTTGCCCACCAGGAAGCCGAGTGCGACCAGCCAGTAGCTGTCGGAGTTGAACAGCGCGAACATCGGGAAGACGAGGGCGACGGAAATCGCCGCGCCGGCGAGCATGACCCGTCGGCGTCCGAACCGGTCGGAGAGCGCCGCGAAGAACGGAATCGCGAAGATGTGCAGCACGCTCGAGAAGGTCAGCATGTAGAGCGCGTCCTGGCGGGGAACCGTGCCCTGGGCGGCGATGTAGGGAACCATCCACACCGCGAGGAGCGCCTGCATGAACAGCGGTCCCGCGGCGGCGAGAATGCCGTACACGGTGGAACGGGGGTACTTCTTCAGCACACGGAGAATCGGTGTGCCGGTGCGTACCTCGCCGGCCGCCTGCGCCTTCGCGAAGTCGGGGGATTCCGTGACGCGGTAGCGCAGGAACAGACCCACGATCACGAGCACCGCGGAGAGCAGGAACGGCACGCGCCATCCCCAGCTGAGGAAGGCGTCGTCGGGGAGACCGGAGAAGAGGGCGAGAACCAAGGTCGCGAGGACGGATCCGGTGGGCCCGCCGGTGACCGCGATCGATGCGGCGAACCCGCGACGTTCCTCGTTCACGTGCTCGGCCGCCATCAGGGTGGCTCCCGCCCACTCACCGCCGACGGCCAGGCCTTGGACGATGCGAAGCGCGACGAGGATCAGCGGTGCCGCCACACCGATCGTCGCGTAGGTCGGCATCAGGCCGATGGCGACGGACACCAGACCCATCATCAACAACGTGATGACCAGGATGTTCTTGCGGCCGTACTTGTCGCCGAAGTGGCCGAAGAGGATGCCGCCGATCGGCCTCGAGATGTATCCGGCGAGCAGGATGACGAACGACAGGGTGGAGCCCAGGCCGGGGTCCATCGTGTCCGGGAAGAACAACTTCGGGAAGACCAAGCCTGCCGCGGCGCCGTAGAGCAAGAAGTCGTAGTACTCGACTGTGGATCCCAGGAAACTGGAGATCAGAGCTCGGCGTGAGTCCACCGGAGAGGGATCCGGGTGCGTCGTGTTCAGGGGTTGCATTGCGCTCCTTCAGTCGGCGACCACGTCAGTCGCCGACTGAAAGAGTTGATTGTGCCGTGCATCACATCAATCCGGCGTTCCGTACGACGGCACGGTCCGCGTGGGCGGTCGACACGGCGGGCGCTTCTGAGCGACGCCTGCCGCAGACGGTCAGCGCGACGAGGAGGCCGCCCAGCTGTAGCGCACCTGGGGGCGTCCCGTCCGCCCGTACTGGGTCCGTCGTTCCAGCACGCCGTCGTCGGCGAGGCGTTCCAGGTAGCGCCACGCCGTCACCCGGGACACCCCGGCCGCGGTCGCGACTTCGGCCGCCGTCAACGGTCCGTCGGCGTCACGCACACACGCTCCGATCAGGTCCGCGGTCTGCGGGGCAACACCTTTCGGAGTGGTGGCGCGCTGGTCGGCGCTGCGCAGCACCGCCATCGCCCGATCGATGTCGCGCTGGCTCGCTGCGGTTCCGCCCGCGGGGAGCGCGGCCCGGAACTCGCGGAAGTGCTCGAGCTTGTCGCGCAGTGCCGCGAACGTGAACGGCTTGAGTAGATACAGCACGACCCCGCGCGTCACCGCGGTCCGCACGACGTCGAGGTCGCGGGCCGACGTGACGGCGATGATCCCGGGGCTCGGGCGCAGGCCGCTCAGTGCCCCCGCGAGATCGAGTCCGCTCGCGTCGGGGAGACCGATGTCGAGCAGGACCAGGTCGATCGGCTCGTCGGAGGTCGCGGCCTCGGCCACGGCACGCATCCCGTCGCCGGCGGTGTGTACCACCGCGTGGACCGAGAAGCCCTCGACGCGTTCGACATACGAGCGGTGCGCCTCGGCGATCAACGGTTCGTCCTCGACGATCAGCACGCGGATCATCGGTCACCGTCCTTCCCGCTTTCGTCCGGCCGCGTCGCCGTCGGCAGTGGAATCTCGATCACCAGCATGCCCGCCAGCGAGGGCTCGGTGCGCAGTCGGCCGCCGTGCCGGGCCACCACCTGGGCCACCAGCGCCAGACCGAGGCCGCGTTGGCGCGCCGGCCGCCCGTCCACCTGTTTGGTCGAGTAGCCGCGGGTCGTCGCCTGCACGAGCGTCTCGGGATCCATGCCGGGTCCGCTGTCGGCGACGCGGATGACGAGCGTCGAATCCTCCTCCGCCACGGTCACTTCCACCCAAGGGCTGTCGTCGTCCGACACCCGCGCCGCCTCGATCGCGTTGTCGATCAGATTCCCCACCACGGTCACGAGTTCGAGCGGGCTCAGCGCGCGGGTCGGGCCGAGTGCGGTGTCCTCGGTGACCGTCAGCTCGACGCCCTGCTGCGCCGCCTCCGTCACCTTGCCCAGCAACAGTGCCGCGAGCGCCGGCTCGTGCACGGCGGCGGTGAGACGGTCGATCAGCTGCTGCGACGTCGCCAGTTCGGCCGTGGTGAACGCGACCGCCTCGTCGCTGCGGCCCAGCTCGACCATCGTCACGATCGTGTGCAGACGGTTCGCGTATTCGTGGGCCTGCGCGCGCAACGACTCGGCGACGCTGCGGGCGGAATCGAGTTCGCCCAGTGCGCTCTGCAGCTCGGTGTGGTCGCGCAGCGTCACGACCGTGCCGATGCGTCGGGCCTCCCACAACACGGGTGCGCGTCCCACGAGCAGCACCCGGTCCGCCGTCAGGTGCACCTCGTCCTGTTCCTCGTCGGCGTCCGGACCGATCCGGCGCAGGGTCTCGGGCAGCTGTTCCGGGGTGATCGGGCCGTCCGGCAGCCACAACAGGCGGCGGGCCTCGTCGTTCACCACATCCACCCGGGCCCGGCCGTCCCGGTCCCGGCCGAACACGATCAGGCCCTCGGAGATCGAGCGCAGCACCGCGTCGTGGTGCTCGTAGAGGCGGCGCAGCTGATCGGGGTCCAGGCCCAGCGTCTGGCGCCGCAGTCGGTTGCTCACCAGGACCGAGCCGATCGAGGCGATCCCGACCGCGATCGCGAAGATCCCGATCATCGGCGGCAGCCCCTTCGTGAACTGCTCGCCGATGCGTTCACGGGTCACCCCGACCGCCACCAGACCGAGCAGTTGCCCGTTGTCCCGCACCGGCGTGACCGCCCGGATCGACGGACCGAGCGAACCCGAGTACGACTCGGTGAACGTCTCGCCCGCCAGCGCCCGCTCGATGTGCCCCTCGAAGGGCATCCCGATCAGTGTCGGATCGGGATGCGTGTACCGCGTCCGATCGGGTGCCATCACGACGATGAAGTCGGTACCCGTCGCCAGCCGGATCCGTTCGACCTCCGGCTGCAGGGCCGCGGTGGGATCGGGCGACCGCAGCGCCGCGATCGTCGAACCGGACAGCGCCAGGGTCTCTGCGATGCCGGTCACTTCCCGCCGGGTCGCGTCGTCGGAGTCACGACGCTCGTCGAGGAGCGTCAGCGCGGCGATCGCCGTCACAACCAGCGTCAACACCACCAACTGGAGAATCAGCAGTTGCCGCGCGACGCTCAACGGTTTGCGGGACACGGCCCGGGCCACGTCAGTCCTCCCGTGAAACTTATGAACACAAACTTCTCCGGTGCCTGGATCGGTACCAGCATTCTCCCGGGCGGTACGACGTGATCGCAGTCACTCGACGATCACGCACACCACCTCCGAGAAATCCCCCGATCCAGAGGACACCTCATGAGCACGAGTGCAACAGGGACGCTGGGCGCGGCGCAACCTGCCCAGCCCGGGAAACCGCGGGACAAGACGCACTGGCTGTATGTCGGCGTCATCATCGCCGTCGTCGCCGGCGTACTGGTCGGGTGGCTCGCGCCGGAGGCCGGTAAGTCGCTCGGCGTGCTCGGCACCATGTTCGTGGACCTGATCAAGATGATGATCAGCCCCGTCATCTTCTGCACCATCGTCCTCGGCATCGGATCGGTGCGCGCGGCCGCGAGCGTCGGCAAGGTCGGCGGGCTCGCACTCGCCTACTTCATCGGCATGTCGACAGTCGCCCTCGGCATCGGTCTCGTCGTCGGCAACCTCCTCGATCCCGGCAGCGGCCTGCATATCACCGCCGACACCGCGAGCACCGGTGCGGCCCTGGCGGACAAGGCTCACGCCGCGGGCGGCACGATGGACTTCATCGCGTCGATCATCCCCACCACGATGCTGTCGTCGCTCACCTCGGGCAGTGTTCTGCAGACCCTGTTCATCGCGCTGCTCGTCGGATTCGGCGTCCAAGCCATGGGTAAGCAGGGCGAGCCGATCCTGCGCGGCGTCGGTCACGTGCAGAAGCTCGTGTTCAAGGTCCTCTCGATGATCCTGTGGCTGGCACCGATCGGCGCGTTCGGCGCGATCGCCAACGTCGTCGGGCAGACCGGGCTCGGCGCCGTCGTCCAGCTCGGCGCGCTGATGCTCGGCTTCTACCTGACCTGCCTGATCTTCGTGTTCGGCGTGCTCGGAAGCATCCTGCGCGCGGTCGCCGGGGTCTCGATCTTCAAGCTCGTGCGCTACCTGGCCCGCGAATACCTGCTGATCTTCGCGACGTCGTCGTCCGAGTCGGCCCTGCCGCGGCTCATCGCGAAGATGGAGCACATCGGCGTCGAGCGCACCACCGTCGGCGTCGTCGTGCCCACCGGCTACTCGTTCAACCTCGACGGCACCGCGATCTACCTGACGATGGCGTCGATCTTCATCGCCGACGCGATGGGGCAGCCGCTGTCGCTGACCGAGCAGGCGTCGCTGCTGGTCTTCATGATCATCGCGTCGAAGGGCGCGGCGGGTGTCAGCGGCGCGGGTCTCGCGACGCTCGCGGGCGGTCTGCAGAGCCACCGGCCCGAACTGCTCGACGGCGTCGGCCTGATCGTCGGTATCGACCGTTTCATGTCCGAGGCGCGTGCCGTCACCAACTTTTCCGGCAACGCCGTCGCGACCCTGCTGGTCGGCACGTGGACGAAGACCGTCGACACCGACCGGGTCCGCACCGTTCTCGCCGGTGAACTGCCGTTCGACGAGTCGACCATGGTCGACGATCACGACGCACCGAGCGAGGCGTCGGACACACCGGTGCCCGCGAAGACCGCCGAGCGAGAGTTGGTGGAGGCCTGATGTTCGTGGGACGGATGGCATTTCCGACGCATGGGGCCCGCGCATGGGACAAGCACGAGTCCGAGGGCTTGGCTAGGTTGGTGCGCATGACGACTCCGCTGCAAGACATCACGATCAACACCCTCGGCGGCGTGCCGACGAGCCTGGGCGAGTACGGCGGCCGCGCAGTCCTCGTGGTGAACGTGGCCTCGAAGTGCGGCCTGACGCCGCAGTACACGGCCCTCGAGAAGCTGGCCTCCGAGTACGCCGAGCGCGGTCTGAGCGTCATCGGCATCCCGTGCAACCAGTTCATGGGCCAGGAGCCGGGCACGCCGGAGGAGATCCAGACCTTCTGCTCCACCACCTACGGCGTCACCTTCCCGCTGACGGAGAAGATCGAGGTCAACGGCGAGAACCGGCATCCGCTGTACGCCGAGCTCACCCAGGCCACCGACGCCGACGGCACCGCGGGCGACATCCAGTGGAACTTCGAGAAGTTCCTCATCGCCCCCGACGGCACCGTCGCCAACCGCTTCCGTCCGCGCACCGAGCCCGACGCTCCCGAGGTCATCGCGGCGATCGAGGCCGTGCTGCCCCGCTAGGTCTGTCCCCCTCAGGGCACCATCCGACGGCGCCCGCACGAGCATTCGTCCACCGAATGTGTGTGCGGGCGCTGTCTGCTGTTCACCTGCGGCTGCCACCCTCGAAGCCATGACCGGACAGGTGATCGTGTCGGTGTCGGGGATCAGAGACGAGACGGTCCAGGTGGTCGCGGATTTCGCGACCGAGATGGACCGCAGATCCGTCCCGTTGTCGCTGCTGGTCGCCCCGCGACTCAAGGACAAGTACAGGTTGGTGGCCGACACCGTCACGCAGGACTGGCTGCGCGAGCGACGCGACCGCGGCGATGCGATCGTCCTGCACGGCTACGACCAGGCCGCCACCAAGCGCCGCCGCGCCGAGTTCGCGGTGTTGCCCGAACACGAGGCCCGGCTGCGCCTGCTGGCCGCCGACCGCGTGCTCGAGGAGGTGGGCCTGCGGACGCGACTGTTCGCGGCGCCCCGCTGGGTCGCGTCCCCGGGCGCCGTCTCGGTGCTGCCGAGCAGCGGGTTCCGGCTGCTCGCCGGCATGACCGCGATCCGCGATCTGGCCCACGGCACCAGCGTGCGCAGCCATGTCCTCGGACTCGGCGACGGCTTCCGCGCCGAACCGTGGCGGTGCCGGTCGCTGGTGCTCGGCGCATCCCGCGGCGCCCGGCGCGGGCGCCTGGTGCGCCTGGCGATCTCCGCCAAGCAGCTCGGCCGGACCGGGCCCCGCCAGGCGCTGCTCGACGCCGTCGACCTCACGCTGCACCACGGGGCGCAGCCGGCCGTCTACCGCTGGCCGCTCCAGGAGGGTGTCCGCGAGGTGGCGTGACAGCAGGTGTCCGTTCAGGACACCTCGACGCTCGACTCCTCGGGCAGCACGCGGAATTCCGTTCCGCCCGGGCCCATTTCGGTGAGCCGACCGTAGTAGATGCCGCGGGCCTCCTTCGCGACGATGCCCTGGTGGATCGGCACCGCGACCCGCGGGTGCACCGCGCGCAGGTAGTCGACGGACTCGGAGATCTTCATCCACGGGGCGGCGGCCGGGATCGCCAGGACGTCGACCTTCTGCTCCGGGACGAACAGCGAGTCGCCCGGGTGCATCAGCTTGGCCGGGTTCTCGGCGTCGCCGAGCAGGTACGCGGTGTTGTCGATCAGCGGGATCTCCGGGTGGATCACCGCGTGCGTGCCACCGGTGCCGGTCACCTGGACCTCGCCGACGTTGAAGACGTCGCCGGGGTACACCGCGGTCCACGCCTCGCCGAGCAGCGCCGTCGTCTGCGGATCCGCGTAGAGGTCGGCGCCCGGGTTGGCCTCCACGAGCGCGGGCAGGCGGGCGGGGTCCGCATGGTCCGGGTGCTGGTGGGTGATCAGGATGGCGTCGAGCCCGGTGATTCCCTCGAATCCGTGCGAAAAGTTACCGGGATCGAACAGGATCTTTGCTCCGTCGAGTTCCACCAGGACACAGGAATGGCCGAAGTGCGTGAGTCGCATGATCCGAGTATGCGGGATCACACCTGTGGGTGGGGGTGACGCCGGAGGTTCACTCGGTGCGGGAGCGGACCGGGCTGCCCGGTAAACTCCTGCATGCCCGGTGCGATCCCGGGCGGAAACCAGCCATAGCGAGGAGCAGCACGTGGCCCGTGTCGTTGTCGATGTCATGCCCAAGGCCGAAATTCTCGACCCGCAGGGGCAGGCCATTGTCGGGGCCCTGTCCCGACTCGGTCATGCCGGTGTGTCGGATGTTCGTCAGGGTAAGCGTTTCGAGCTCGAGGTCGACGACAACGTCAGCGACGACGAGCTCGCGACGATCGCCGAGTCGCTGCTGGCGAACACGGTGATCGAGGACTGGAAGGTCACGCGAGTCCAGTGAGCGCGCGCATCGGAGTCATCACGTTCCCGGGCACGCTCGACGACGTCGACGCCGCCCGCGCCGTCCGCCTCGCCGGTGGCGAGGCCGTGAGCCTGTGGCACGGCGACGCCGACCTCAAGGGTGTCGACGCGGTCATCGTTCCCGGCGGCTTCTCGTACGGCGACTACCTGCGCTGCGGCGCCATCGCGCGCTTCGCGCCCGTCATGGGTGAGGTCGTCAAGGCCGCCGAGGGCGGCATGCCGGTGCTCGGCATCTGCAACGGCTTCCAGGTGCTGTGCGAGGCCGGCCTGCTGCCGGGCGCGCTGACCCGCAACCAGGGCCTGCACTTCATCTGCCGCGACCAGTGGCTCAAGGTCGAGTCCAACAGCACGGCGTGGTCGTCGCGCTACGAGGCGGGCGCCGAGATCCTGGTCCCGCTCAAGTCCGGTGAGGGCCGCTACCAGGCGTCCGAGCAGGTGCTCGACGAGCTCGAGGGCGAGGGCCGTGTGGTGTTCCGCTACGCCGGCGACAACCCGAACGGCTCGCAGCGCGGCATCGCCGGCGTCGCGTCGGCCAACGGTCGCGTCGTGGGCCTCATGCCGCACCCCGAGCACGCCACCGAGGCGCTGACCGGCCCGAGCGATGACGGACTCGGCATGTTCTACTCCGTCCTCGAGAGTGTCCTGACGGCCTGATCCGTCGGCACCCGCCGAGACCTGAAGGGACCCTCCGGTCGCTGTGAGCGACCGGAGGGTCCCTTCGTCTGTGCGGAAGTGGGTACGAGAACCCCGCGTGTTCGCTAGCGTCCCGCGCATGATCACCACCGTCGTCTGGGGCACCGGCAACGTCGGCCGCGCGGCGATCCGCGCGGTGCACGCGAATCCCCGCCTCGAACTGTCCGCGGTCCTGGTCCACGACCCCGCGAAGGTCGGCCGGGACGCGGGCGACCTGGGTGACGTCGGCGCAGACCTCGGGGTCGCCGCGACCGACGACATCGACGCCGTCCTCGCCACCCGCCCCGGCGCGGT
The DNA here is from genome assembly GCF_040024445.1 of Prescottella soli. NCBI lineage: Bacteria > Bacillati > Actinomycetota > Actinomycetes > Mycobacteriales > Nocardiaceae > Rhodococcus > Rhodococcus (subgen. Prescottella) soli. Next base: position 2,021,366 of record NZ_CP157276.1, on the reverse strand, counting down.
CGTGTACGCGGCGTCCGGCGACATCCGGCCCGACGACGCCCTCGTCGACATCGTGAAGATCCTGCGCACAGGGGCCGTCGTGGTGACGCCGTCGGTGTACGCGTTGTACGACCACCGCAGCGCCCCGCCCGACATCCGCGAACCGATCGTCGACGCGATCAGGGCCGCCGGCGGGTCCCTGTTCGTGTCTGGCGTCGATCCGGGCTGGGGCAACGACATCCTGCCGTTGCTGCTCAGCGGTCTGGGGTCCGTCGTGGACGTCCTCCGCTGTCAGGAGATCTTCGACTACTCCACGTACGACCAACCCGATTCGGTGCGCTACCTCGTCGGCATGGGGCAGCCGATGGACTACGAGCCACCGATGATCGCGCCGACCGTGCCGACGATGGTGTGGGGCGGGCAGATTCGGCTGATGGCGCGCGCGCTCGGCGTCGACCTCGACGAGATCCGCGAGACCGTGCAGCGCCGTCCCCTCGACGCGGACGTCACCACCGCCACGATGGGCGAGTTCGCAGCCGGGACGCAGGGCGCGCTGCGGTTCGAGGTGCAGGGCATCGTCGGGGGAGTGCCGCGGATCGTCGTCGAACACGTCACCCGGATCCATCCGTCGTGTGCCACCGACTGGCCCATGCCACCTGACGGCGGCGCCGGGGCGCACCGCGTGATCGTCGAGGGCCGCCCGCGAATCGAGGTCTCGGTGGAGGCCACCGACGAGGGCGGCAGCCGGGCCGCGGGCGGCAATGCGACCGCCGTCGGACGTTTGGTCAATGCGATCGACTGGCTCGTCGACGCCGAACCGGGACTGTACGACGCCCTCGACGTGCCGCTACGGCCCTCACCGGCACTGGGATTTTCGGCGACAGACACGGCAGCGGCGGGCACACTGGGGACAACCGGAAGGATCCAGCAATGAGAATCGACATCCCCGAGGGCAAGGACCCCGTCGGCTACGTGTGGGGCGAACTGGTGCCCGCCATCGGCATCCCGGCGTCCAAGCTGTCGCTGGCGGTCTACTCCGAGTCCACGCTGGGGCTGCGCGAGTTCGAGGCCGCACGGCTGCGTATCGCCCAGATCAACGGTTGCATCGTGTGCATGGACTGGCGCACCGAGCGCGACGGCGAGAAGGTCGAGGACGCGTTCTTCGAGGCCGTCGAGAGCTGGCGAACCACAGACGCTTTCGACGACCGGACCCGTCTGGCCGCCGAGTACGCGGAGCGGTACGCGCTGGATCACCACAATCTGGACGACGAGTTCTGGACGCGGATGACCGAGCACTACAGCCAGCGCGAGATCGTCGAGCTGAGCATGTGCATCGGGTCGTGGATCGCCTCCGGGCGTCTCAACCACGTGCTCGGTCTCGACTCGGTGTGTATGCTGCCCGTGCTGCCGGAACGCTGACGTTTGTCGGACCCCCGCGTTAGCGTCCTGCCATGGCACTCACACTCGGCATGATCACGATCGACTCGACCGACCCCGGCCCGCTCGCGAAGTGGTGGGCCGATCTGACCGGCGGCACGATCGAGCAGGAGAACGACGGCTGGTTCTACATGGTCGCGGTCGCCGGCTGGGCGCACAAACTCGGCTTCCAGAAGGTGGACGACCCGGCGCCCGGCAAGAACCGCCAGCACATGGACCTGTCGTCGCCTGACCTCGACGCCGAGGTCGAGCGGGTGCTGGCGGCAGGTGCCACCGAGGTGCACCGCGAGAACATGGACGGCTTCCGCTGGGTGGTGTTCGCCGACCCGCAGGGCAACCAGTTCTGCATCTCCGGAGCGCACTGAGTCCGGTACTGCATGATTGTCGTATGCCATCGATGACGCAGGCCGACGCCCAGGGATTGTGTTCGTTCGTCGACGCCTCGCCGTCGCCGTTCCACGTGTGCGCGACGGTCGCGGCCGAGCTGGCCGAGAACGGATTCACCGAGCTGCGGGAGACCGACGCGTGGCCGTCGGCGCCCGGCCGGTACTACCTGATCCGGGGTGGATCGCTGATCGCGTGGAGCACCGAGGGGCCGGCGGGGGACGGTCCCTCGGCACCGTTCCGGATCGTCGGCGGCCACACCGACAGCCCCAACCTGCGCGTCAAGCAGCACCCCGATCTGGTGTCGGCCGGCTGGCAGCTCGTCGGTCTGGAACCGTACGGCGGCGCGTGGCTCAACTCGTGGCTCGACCGCGACCTCGGCATCTCCGGGCGGCTCAGCGTCCGCTCCGGTGACGCGGTCGAGGAGGTGCTGGTGCGGGTCGATCGCCCGATCCTGCGGGTGCCGCAGCTGGCGATCCACCTGTCCGAGGACCGCAAGGGCGTCCAGTTGGACCCGCAGCGGCACGTCAACGCCGTGTGGGGGAGCGGTGGCGAGCCGCGCTCGTTCATCGGGTTCCTCGCCGGCGAGGCAGGCGTGGACGCGGGCTCGGTGCTCGGGTGGGAGCTGATGACGCACGACCTGGCGCCGTCCGCCGTTGTCGGTGTGGACTCGTCGCTGGTGAGCGCCCCGCGCCTCGACAACCTGGGCACCTGCTACGCCGGCACCCAGGCGCTGCTCGCGGCCGTCGCCGAACCGGGCGACGGCACGCCGGTGCTCGCGCTGTTCGACCACGAGGAGGTCGGCAGCATGTCCGACCGCGGCGCCTTCTCGGACCTGCTCAACTCGGTCCTCGAACGCATCGTGCTGCTGCGCGGCGGCGGGCGCGAGGACTTCCTGCGGGCGATGTCCGGCTCGGTGTGCGCGTCGGGCGACATGGCGCACGCCACCCACCCGAACTACCCCGACCGCCACGAACCGGCGCACCGCATCGAGATCAACGGCGGCCCGGTGCTCAAGGTCAACCAGAATCTGCGGTACGCATCCGACGCCACGGGCGCCGCGGAATTCGCGCTGGCCTGCGACCGTGCCGGGGTTCCGCTGCAGCGGTACATGCATCGCGCCGACCTGCCGTGCGGGTCGACGATCGGGCCGATCACCGCGTCCCGGACCGGCCTGTCGACCGTCGACGTCGGGGCCCCGCAGCTGGCCATGCACTCGGCGCGAGAGCTGATGGGTGCGAAGGATGTCCGAATGTACGCCGACGCACTCGCGGCCTTCCTCACGCCGGTTCGGTAGTTGGGACCATTTTCCCCGTTTTCCTGCGGAATTGGACGCTGGTCCAGTAGAAATGGCGACGGTTGTACTCGTGTCGACCCGTACGGGTGGACCAGGGTTGCGCCTGAGCCGACTGTGGGGAGTTCGGCACACGGCGGCGGCCCTTCACGGACCGAATGGAGAACTCTGCATGTCTCGTACCTCCCTGCGCCGCGTTGCGGCAGCAGCCGCGTCAGCCGCGATCGTCGCAGCGGGTGTCACCGCCGGAGTCGGCTTCAGCGCCGGAACCGCGGCTGCCGCACCCGTGTGCCAGCAGTCGTCGAACACGACCAAGCAGGACTTTTGGACGGTGGGTGTCACGCACACCTACAGCAAGACCGTGGACGTCACGGAGGCGGCCGCCGGCAACGAGGTGACCTACAAGACGGTCGTCGGCACCACCGGCATCGGCAACCCCTACGTCGACCGGATCACCGACTACCCGCCGGCCGGGTTCGGCGCGCCCGTGAAGGCGCGGGTGACTGCCCTCCATGCGCTCCCCGGGTCGCAGATCACCGAGACCGTGACCCCGACCAAGAACGGTGCCGGGTGGAGCGCCACCAGCACCGGGTGGTTCGTGAACTCCGGTAACCCCGTCACCCTCGAGATCACCTACGTGGTCCCGGACGGCGTGAAGGCCGGCGACCTGGTCACCAGTGGCGGCATCTCCACGGGCGGCACCGTCGGTGTCGGCGCCGACTTCCCGGGCCTGACGTCCTGCTTCACCGGCCGCGGCAAGAACGCCGGCGAGGCCGTGAGCGGCAGCCTCGACACCAGCGGCCTCGGCTCGGCCGACGGCCAGCTGTCCTCGACCGGGTCGATCAGCAACGTCCTCGGTGACGCCATCACCCGGGTCCTGCAGAACGGCAGCTAGCAAGTTCGCCGCGCGCGCCCGAGGGCGGCGCGTCGGCGCCTGACGACGCGGGCCTCCGGTTCGATGGTCGTGTCTCGGACGCGATCATCGGCCGGAGGTCTTTTCGTTTGCGCGCGAACCTCGATCTCGAGGGCGCGCACCCGCAGCTCACAGCTGGCTGCGGATCAGCTTTCCCGTGACGGTTCTCGGCAGTGCGGCTACGAACTGAACCTCGCGGGGGTACTTGAAGGCGGCCATCGAACGACGACCGTGCTCGATGAGGTCAAGTTCGCTGAGTTCGGCGCCATCGCGGACAACGACGAAGGCCTTCACCGACTCGCCTCGGTAGTCGTCCGGAATGCACACCACCGCAGCTTCTTTCACGTCGGGATGGTTCAGCAGAACCTCCTCGACCTCGCGCGGCCAGATCTTGTACCCGGACGCGTTGATGACGTCGTTCTTGCGGTCCAGGACGTAGAACCAGCCGTCGCCATCCATGAATCCGACGTCGCCGGTAAGGAACGTGTTCGTACCGGTCTCCGTCGCACCGACATCCGCGTTCGGCCAGTATCCGGGGACGACCTGCGGCCCGGTGGTCACGAGCTCACCGACGTCGCCTACTGGAACGTCCTGACCCGCTTCGTCGATCACTCGAACATCCGTGTTGTACACCGGAATTCCGACCGACAGCACCCCGGTTTCGGGGTCCACCGGTGCTCGCCGGCCGAGCGGCACGGCGTGCGACGGCGAACTCGTCTCGGTCAGGCCGTACATGTTGTGGATGTACTTGCCGAATGCGGTTTCGAGTCGGGCCAGGACGGCGGGGGACACCGGCGCACCGCCCGAATACAGCGCGGCCAGCGAGTCGAGGTCGGTGGCGTTCGCCCCGGCGTCGGCCAGCGCGATGTAGGCGGTGATCGCGGCCATCGCGAACGTCGGCCGGTGCTCACGAACGGAGTCGATCATCACCTCCGGGTGGAAGCGGTGTGACAGCACCAGAGGCGATCCCAGCAGGAAGCCCACCATCACGTGTCCCACCAGCCCCGAGATGTGGAACAGCGGCGAGAGCCCGAGCACGCGGTCGCTCGGACCCAGTCGTGCCCAATCCCGGTACACCTGCGCGCTGAAGACGAGGTTGCGGTGAGACAGCATGGCTCCCTTCGGAACACCGGTGGTTCCGGAGGTGTACATGATCATCGCCAGGTCGTCCGGAGTGGGGCTGTCGGCGATCGTCGGGCGGCGGGTGCGGTCGTGGGCGCCAACCAGTTCGTACAGGTCGGTGGCGCCCGTCGGGATCCGGTGGGTCGACGCGAACAGGCGGGGATCGTTGCGACTCTGGCCGTCGAGTGCGGACACGGTGACGACGTTCTCGATGGGGCATGAGCGAAGCGCCGCGGGCGCGACGGTCTGGAACACGTCCTCGAGGACGAGGAGCGCCTTGGGTTCGCAGTCGTTCACGAAATGGGCGAACTCCCGTTCCTTGCACATGGGGCTGAGCGCCACGGGCGTGCCCCCCGCTCGCCACGCCGCGACGACACCGATCAGGAAGGCCGGGTTGTTCTGCGTGCACAGCGCCAGTCGGTCGCCGCGGCCGAATCCCAGTCCCTGGAGGTGGCAGGCGAGAGCGTCTGCCGCCGAGCTCAGTTCGCCGTAGGAGACGGTGCCGTCGAAGTAGTGGAGGGCGACGGCCTCTGGCCCCCGCTGCACCGCGGCGTCGACCATCGCCAACGCGGTGTCGAAGTCGGGAGTGATCGAACCGGGATGTTCGGCGGGGAAACCGGCCAGCCACGGCCTCTTCGGGGACGTCACCTTCTCACCTCTCTCGATCCCGCACCGCTTGCCGCCCCGGAGGGCCCTCGGCGAGACGCACTAAACCCTACGACACGAGACGTGATCGGACCTGGTGATCCGGTGGCTACCATGTTCAGCATGGCTGAACGAGCTGCTGTCGCTGTGGGCCCGAATGTGCGCCGCGAGCGAAACCTCGTGGGGTTGACCCTCCGCGAGCTGGCGGCCCGTCTCGGCGTGAGCATCGGAACGATGAGCGCGATCGAGAATGACAAGGTCTCGCCCACGTTGGCGCGCCTCCAGGAGATCGCCGAGGAGCTCCGGATTCCGGTCAAACGGTTGCTCGACGGCCCGGTCGCCGAACCGTCGGTCGTGGATCCGGTCGCCGGCGCGGAGGGGACGTGGCGTGAGTTCGCACCGTTGTCGGTCGATCCGGTGTTGGGTTCGGCGATAGACGTGTTCACGGAGACCGGCTATCACGCGGCGACCATGCGGATGATCGCCGACGGTGCCGGTATCAGCGTGGCGGGCGTCTATCACCACTACCGCAGCAAGCAGAGCCTGCTGGTCGCCATCGTCGACATGATCATGGAGGAACTGCGGCCGCGGCTGATCCGGGCCCGCGACGACGGCGGTTCGGATCCGGTCGAGCGCTACTCGAACATGGTGGAGGCACTGTCGCTCTACTACGTGGTGCGCAGCGACATCGCGGTGGTCGGTACCAGCGAGACCCGAAGCCTGGAGGAGCCCGCGGCGGCCCGCATCGCAGGGGAGCGGCGCGCGCTGCAGGGACTGATGGACGCCGAACTCGATCGGGCGGCCGCTGCGGGCGCGGTCACCCATCCTCGGCCCTACACGACCGCGCGGGCGATCACCACGATGTGCACCGCGCTGCCCCAGTGGTTCGACCCGATCGGCCCGCTCTCCCCGGAGCAGATCGCGCAGGAGTACGCCGGTCACGCCCGCGCGATGCTCGGCATGCGACCGGCGTACTCCTAGCCCCGATCAGTCGACTGCGGCGTCGGTGGCGCGCCTGTGTCGCTGCATTCCCGAGATCCAACGGTCGATGTCGGCGGCCTTCCGGGCACGGAAGTCGGCCACCTCGGGGTGGGGAAGGACGAGGAACTGATTGCGGTCGACACCGTCGATCGCCTGGCGGGCAACCTCTTCCGGCGTCATCACTTCGCCCGCGCGGGTGATCGTGGCGGCGGCCGATCGCATCTCACGGTCCGCCGATTCGGAGGCGTCACCGATCATTGCGGTCGCGATACCCATCGGGCACACGCAGGTCACCGATACGCCCAGGTCGCCGTACGTGACGGCAAGCCACTCGGCGAATCCCACGGTGGCGTGCTTGGTCACCGAGTACGTCGGCGACCCCAACTGGGTCAGCAGTCCCGCCGCCGAGGCGATGGACACGAAACGACCACCGCCTCGCTGCAGCCACGACGGGACGAGAAGGCGGGCGGCGCGTACGTGGGCCTGTACGTTTACTTCCCACGACGTGGTCCACTGCTCGTCCGAGGCGTCCAGGCCGAAGCCCTGGAAGACACCGGCGTTCGCGACGTACAGGTCCACCGGACCGAAAGCCTCCTCGGCGAGCGCCACCGAGCGTTCGATGTCGTGTGCGTCCGAGGCGTCCCCGGCGATCCACCTGACCCGGTCGCCGTGTTCCAGGCGCAGTGTCTCGCCGGCCACCTGCACGCCGCCTTCGTCCCGGTCGGCCAGGACCACGCGGCATCCGCGGCCCAGCAACTCGCGCCCGAGGGCGAACCCGAGTCCGTGCGCAGCGCCGGTCACGATGGCGACCGATCCACTCAGTTCGGGCCCCATCACAGTGCTCCCGCCGCCGGAATTCCGTTGTCGCGCATTGCCCGACGCAGGATCTTCCCGGTCGCGGTCTTCGGCAGCTCGGAGACCACCACGATCGAGCGGGGGTACTTGTAGGCCGCCATGCGCTCGCGACAGAACTCGATCAGCTCCTCCTCCGTCGCCGAAGTGCCCGGAGCGAGCGACACGAAAGCCTTCACGGTCTCGCCGCGGTACTCGTCGGGGATGCCCACGACCGCGGCCTCCCGGACGGCGGGGTGACCGTACAGCACGTCCTCGACCTCGCGCGGCCACACCTTGTAGCCGGAGGCGTTGATCATGTCCTTCTTGCGGTCGACCAGATAGAACCAGCCCTCCGCGTCCATGAATCCGACGTCCCCGGTGCGCAACTCGCCGCCCGGCATGGACTCGGCGGTCGCCTCCGGGTTGTTCCAGTAGCCGGGCGCCACCTGCGGACCGGTCGTGGCGAACTCCCCGACCTGCCCGGCGGCAACCTCGTTGCCGTGCTCGTCGAGCACCCGGACGACGGTGTTGAACACGGGCACGCCGACCGAGAGGGCACCGGACTCGGGATCGACCGGCGCGCGCATCCCCGCGGGCACCGCGTGCGAGGGGGAACTCGTCTCGGTGAGCCCGTAGATGTTGTGGATATAGGTCCCGAAAATCGATTCCAGGCGGTCCGCGACCGCCGGCGCCACGGGCGCGCCGCCCGAGTAGACCGCACGCAGCGACGAGAAGTCGTCTGGGCAGGCGCCGTCCGCGCCGGCCAGCGCGATGAAAGCGGTGATCGCGCCGATGGTGAACACCGGGCGGTGCTCCCGGATGGAATCGAGCATCACCTCCGGTTGGAAGCGGTGCGAGAGGACGACCGGTGACGCCGTCAGGAACGCCACCATGATGTGCCCGACGAGTCCGGAGATGTGGAAGAGCGGGGCGATTCCGAGCACCGGGTCGCCGTCACGCAGGTGGGCCCAGTCGCGGTACGTCTGGGCGTTGAACGCAAAGTTCGCGTGAGTATTGACGGCGCCCTTCGGCTTACCGGTCGTCCCCGAGGTGTAGGTGAGGATCGCGAGGTCGTCGCCCGCGAGCGTCACCGGGGCGGGACGGCGTCCGTCGTGGTCGGCGATGATGGTGTACAGGTCGTCGGTGGGCAGGCTCCGTCGGGCCAGTCCACCGAACACGCGCTCGTCGTCGCGTCGCTGCCCGTCGAGCGCCGACGTCGTCACGACCAGTTCGACCGACGTCTCCTCCTGTCCGAGCACGGGTTCCGCCACCGACTCGTACAGGTCGTCGAGGACGAGCAACGCCCGTGCGCCCGAGTCCTGCAGCAGATAGGCGACCTCTCGTTGCTTGTTCATCGGGTTGACGGCGACGCCGGCACCGCCGCACTTCCATGCGGCCAGCAGTCCGATGACGAACGCCGGGTTGTTCTGGACGAACAGCGCCAGACGGTCGCCGCGGCCGAAGCCGCCGCGCTGCAGGTGGTTCGCGAGGGCGTCCGAGGCGGCATCGAGTTCGCCGTAGGTCAGCGTCCCGTCGAAGTACCTGATGGCGGGCATGTCCGGGGCGCGCCGCACCGCCGATCGGAACATGTCGAGACCGTTGCGGAACTCCGGGGTGATGTCGGGGCTCAGTCCCTCCGGATAGAGGCGCAGCCAGGGGCGGTCCCGGTAGGTCACTTGATCACCACCGGGTTCACCGGGGCGCCGGTGGCCTGATGGATCTTCAGCGGGGCCGCGACGTAGAAGAACTCGTAGGTTCCGTCCTCGGCGCAGTCGGCGGCGAGCTTCTCGAGATCGCAGATCTCGGTGAAGGCCACGCCCAGGTTGCGCATCAGGGCGTTGTGCAGGACCAGCGCCATCCCGTTGTTGGGATCGGTGGTCACCTCGTTGGCGATGGTGTCGGTGACGAGGTTGGGAATCTCCTTGTCCTGGAACCACTTGACCAGTTCGGGGGAGTAGACCAGGCCGGGCTCACAGAAGTCGGCGTAGAAGGCGTCCCGGTCGCGGAAGAACATCTCGAGATGGTTGGTGCGGATGATGATGATGTCGCGGTTCCGGATCTCGATCCCCTGACGCTCCGCGCAGGCCTCGAGATCGTTGTGGTCGAAGGTCTCGCGCTGCCCCAGGAACTCCTTGCCGAAGTGTCGCGCCATGTCGAGCAGGATCGCCCTGCCGACGACACCGCGCTGGGCGATCGGTTCCACGCCGGCCTTGTCCATGCCGCCGACCGTGGTGCGGGCGTCGTAGCCGTTCCAGATCTTGCCGTCGTACCAGACGTGGCCGAGGGCGTCGTACTGCGTCGAACCCTGCAGGAAGGCCTCGATCTTGTCGTCGGCGTAGTGGAGCCCACCGGGGAAGCAGGGGCCCGAACCGCCTTCGTCCCAATCGGATTCGTCGTAGATCATCTCGCGCGCGGCCGGTGATCGACCGGGCCACACCGGATCGCCCTTCGGGTCCCCGATCAGTCGCTGGAGCGTGAAGACCGACCCGCGCCGGATCAGCGCCGCGCCGGCGATGACCTGCTCGGCGGTCAGGTAGTTGAGGCTGCCGACTTCGTCGTCAGCCCCCCACTTGCCCCAGTTGCTGGGTGATGCATCCAGCAGATCCGTGAGATCTGACAGTTCGATGTCGGCGGACATGCGCTTCCCTTCCTCCCAATGAACTGAACCGAGCGAGCGTTCAGGCGGTTCAGGGAGAGGGTGGCAGGCGAAAGGCCGCGTAGTCAACCCCCACTTGATGATTGGTCCGCCGGGATTCGAGGCTTGTTCAGTCAGAGTGAACAGTCGGGCGAGTGAGGCCGAAGTCGGACGGTGAGGCGCAGGACAGGACGGCCTGCCGCTCGGCGCACGGGCCGCCCCCGTCCCCTCCTGCGCTGGGCTAGGTTTCGATCATGAAGACGCTTACGGCCGCGTCCGCCGTGTCGGTGTTGTGCACCGTCTCGGTGTGGCTGTTCGTGGTGCCTCAACTGGTGAGCACCGGGATGGTCGAGCCAGGCCCGCTGTTCGAGTTGATGGTGGTGCTACCGACGCCGATCGGGTTGATTGCCGCACTCGTGGGGGCTGCGGCCGGCCTGTTCGGGCTCGTGCGCCGTGGCGTACGGGTGGACATCGCTCGACTGCTGATGGCGCTCGGACAGATTGCGACGGTGGTACTGGCCGTCGTGATCATCGTATGGGCGCTGGAGTTCGGATCGACCGGTTGGGAACTGATGGCGTTGCCCGCGTCGCTGCTGCTGGGCCAGATCGTCGTCGCGGCCGGTCTGTTCACCGGTGCCTCGGTACGGCTCCGACGTGTTCCCTGAGGGAGGTCGTATTGCTTCAGTCCGCTTACCCGACGGATCGGTCGATGACATCGAGGGGCCGGACTTCTTCCGCCCCGCGCGCGAAACGGGGCCAGGTTAACCGACCGGCGAGCACTGGGTGCACGGTGCGTCGGCGACCCCGGCTAGACTTTGCCCTGGCAGCGCGCCGCCCGGCCTGCCGATTCGATCCCAGAGGGAAGGGACCACACGCCCCGTGTCTCCGCAGGTAGATACCGTCACTCACGCTTCCGCGACTCCCGACGTCGCTCAGCCGTTCAAGGAACTGGGCCTCAAGGACGACGAGTACGCCCGCATCAAGGAGATTCTCGGCCGCCGTCCCACCGACGCCGAGCTCGCGATGTACTCGGTGATGTGGAGCGAGCACTGCTCCTACAAGTCCTCCAAGGTCCACCTCAAGTACTTCGGTGAGACCACCACCGACGAGATGCGCGCGTCGATGCTCGCCGGTATCGGCGAGAACGCGGGCGTCGTCGACATCGGCGACGGCTGGGCCGTGACCTTCAAGGTCGAGTCGCACAACCACCCGTCGTACATCGAGCCCTACCAGGGCGCGGCGACCGGCGTCGGCGGCATCGTCCGCGACATCATGGCGATGGGCGCGCGTCCGATCGCGGTCATGGACCAGCTGCGCTTCGGTGCCGCGGACCACGCCGACACCCGCCGCGTCGTCGACGGCGTCGTGCGCGGCGTCGGCGGCTACGGCAACTCCCTCGGCCTGCCCAACGTCGGCGGCGAGACGGTGTTCGACGCCTCCTACCAGGGCAACCCGCTCGTCAACGCGCTGTGCGCGGGCGCGATGCGCGTCGAGGACCTGCACCTGGCGTTCGCGTCGGGCGCCGGCAACAAGATCATCCTGTTCGGTGCGCGCACCGGCCTCGACGGCATCGGTGGCGTGTCGGTGCTGGCGTCGGAGACGTTCGACGAGAGCTCCGGCGGCCGCCCCAAGAAGCTGCCCGCTGTCCAGGTGGGCGACCCGTTCACCGAGAAGGTGCTCATCGAGTGCTGCCTCGACCTGTACAAGGCCAAGCTCGTCGTCGGCATCCAGGACCTCGGCGGTGCCGGGCTGTCCTGCGCGACGTCGGAGCTGGCCGCGGCCGGTGACGGCGGCATGCACATCGACCTGGACAAGGTCCCCATGCGCGCCACCGGCATGACCGCCGCCGAGGTGCTCTCCAGCGAGTCGCAGGAGCGCATGTGCGCGGTCGTCACCCCCGAGAACGTCGACGCGTTCATGGAGGTCTGCAAGAAGTGGGACGTCCTCGCCACCGTGATCGGTGAGGTCACCGACGGCGAGCACCTCGTCATCGACTGGCACGGCGAGACCGTCGTCGACGCCCCCGCGCGCACCATCGCCCACGAGGGTCCCGTCTACGAGCGTCCCGTCCAGCGTCCCGACACCCAGGACGCGCTGATCGCGAACACCACCGCGGACCTGAAGCGTCCCGAGACCGCCGACGAGCTCCAGGCGACGCTGCTGAAGATGATCGCGTCGCCGGCGCTGTGCAGCCGCAAGTGGATCACCGAGCAGTACGACCGCTACGTGCGCGGCAACACCGTGCTCGCCGAGAACGCCGACGGCGGCGTGGTCCGCATCGACGAGGAGACCGGACGCGGCATCGCGCTGGCCACCGACGCGTCGGGCCGCTACACCATGCTCGATCCGTACGCCGGCGCGCAGCTCGCGCTCGCCGAGGCGTACCGCAACGTCGCCGTCACCGGCGCCACCCCGAAGGCCGTCTCCAACTGCCTCAACTTCGGTTCGCCCGAGGACCCGGGCGTGATGTGGCAGTTCCAGCAGGCCGTGCGCGGCCTCGCCGACGGCTGCGCCGAGCTGGGCATCCCGGTCACCGGCGGCAACGTCAGCTTCTACAACCAGACCGGATCCACCGCGATCCTGCCGACGCCGGTCGTCGCCGTCCTCGGTGTGATCGACGACGTGCACCGTCGCATCCCCACCGGCCTCGGCCTCGAGCCCGGCGAGACGCTGATCCTCCTCGGTGAGACTCGAGACGAGTTCGACGGCTCGATCTGGGCGCAGGTCGAGCACGGCCACCTCGGTGGCGTGCCGCCGAAGGTCGACCTCGAGCGGGAGCGGCTGCTGGCCGACATCCTGCTGGCCGGCTCGCGCGACGGCCTGATCTCCGCCGCGCACGACCTGTCCGAGGGCGGCCTCGCGCAGGCCGTCGTCGAGGCCGCGCTGGCCGGCGAGACCGGCTGCCGGATCCTGCTGCCGGAGGATGCCGACCCGTTCGTGACGCTGTTCTCCGAGTCGACCGGGCGCGTGCTGGTCGCGGTGCCGCGCACCGAGGAGACCCGCTTCACCGGCATGTGCTCGGCCCGTGGTCTGCCGTGGGTCCGCATCGGCGTCGTGGACGAGGGCTCCGACTCGGTCGAGGTGCAGGGACAGTTCTCGGTCACTCTGGCCGAGCTGCGCCAGACGTTCGAATCGACCCTCCCGGCACTGTTTGGGTGATGTGTGACGGACTCGGGGGTCGAACGGGAGGCGGTCGCTGAGCTGCGGGAGGACCCGCAGCCGTCGACCCCTGCCGTCACCCCCGGGTTCGACCAGCGGCACCCGCTCGTCGTGTGGGCGTGGGGTCTGCTGCACCTCGACTTCACGGGAATCGCGTTCGGAACGCTGTTCTTCTGCTGGTCGCTGACGCCGTCGCTGCTGCCGCGTGACTGGCTCTTCCAGGGCCTGATCGGCGGCATCAGCGCCGCGATCGGCTATGCCGTCGGCACCGCGATCGGATGGCTGGTCTGGGAATTCGGACTGGCCCGCCGATCGTGGTGGCCGCTGCCCGGCCGGATCATGCTCGCCCTCAAGGTCGCGGTGCCGGTGCTGTCCATCGTCGCGGCACTGATCATGCTGACCTACTCGGCCGGCTGGCAGCGCGAACTGTCGACGCTCATGAACGCCGAGGGCACGACCACCACCGGCTACTTCCGCACGCTCGGCCTGAGTGCCCTCGTCGCGGCCGCGATCATCTCGCTGTGGCGGGTGCTGCGCGATCTCGTCCGGTGGGTGGCGCACCAACTCAACCGGCTGCTCAAGATCCCACCGCCGGCCGCCTCGGCCGCCGGCCTCGCCGTCGTGCTGGTGCTGGTGTTCATGCTGGTCGACGGCATCCTGCTGCGCGTCGGCTACGCCGCCGTCAACTCGGCCTTCAGCCTGCAGAACAACGAGACCCGCGCCGGCGCCGTGCAGCCCCTCCTGCCCGAGAAGTCGGGCAGCCCGATGTCGCTGGCGCCGTGGGACACCCTGGGCTTCGAGGGACGCAACTTCGTCTCCGGCGGCATCCACGCCGGCGAGCTGACCGCCGCCAACGGCAAGCCCGCGAAGGAACCCATCCGTGTCTACGCCGGGCTCGAGAGCGCGGACGACACCGCCGCCCGGATGAAGGTCGTGGTCGACGAACTCGACCGGACCGGGGCCTTCGAGCGCAAGGCGCTCGTCATCATCCCGACCACCGGCACCGGCTGGGTCAACCCGACCGCGGCGCAGGCGATCGAACTCGTCGAGAACGGCGACAGTGCGCTGGTCGCCGCCCAGTACTCGTACCTGCCCAGCTGGATCTCGTTCATCGCCGACCGCGGTAAGGCGGCCGTCGCCGGCGATGCGCTGATCCATGCGGTGCACGACCGCTGGCTCACCAAGCCCGAGGCCACCCGGCCCAAGCTGTACGTGTACGGCGAGAGCCTCGGCACCCAGGCCGGAGAAGGGGCGTTCTCCGGTCTCGCCGACATCCGCGAGACCGTCGACGGTGTGCTGTGGGTGGGGCCGCCCAACGCGAACCCGCTGTGGCAGTCACTCACCGAGCGGCGCGACCCCGGCACGCCCGAGGTCCAACCCGTGTACGCGGACGGTCTGGTCGTCCGGTTCGCGGACGACGCCGCCGCCATTCCCGGGGCGCCGGGACCGTGGCTCGAACCGCGGGTGCTGTACATCCAGCACCCGTCCGACCCGGTGGTGTGGTGGTCGCCCGACCTGATCTTCGCGCGCCCCGACTGGCTGACCGAGCCACCGGGATTCGATCGGCTGCCGTCGATGAAATGGTTCCCGTTCGTGACGTTCTGGCAGGTCAGCGCGGATCTCGCGAATGCGGCCGGAGTCCCGGACGGGCACGGGCACAACTACGGCACCACGATCCTCGACGGCTGGGTCGCGGTCGCCCAGCCCCAAGGCTGGACACCGGCCGACACCGAACGCGCGCGCGGCGTGCTCGAGTCGCTGCGCGGGCACGACGGGCCCGAGAAGTGAGACCCGCGCCGTCGGTCGCCGCGGCGGTGTCGTCGGTGGCGCTGGTGGCGTGGAACAACGCGGTACAGCCCGCGCTGCGGCTGTCGCCGCGCAGTCGCGCGACCGCGGGAACCCTCCTGTCGGTCGGTGCGACCGGTGTCGGGCTGGCGAGCGGGCTGCGTCGAGAAGAACTGGGTCTCGCGAACTTCCGGGCCGGATTGGTGTGGGGGAGTGCCGCCGCCGCGATCCCCGTCGTCGGCTACGCGGTGGCGCTGGCGATGCCGTCGCTGCACAGCAGGTTCGCTGTGTCCGGCGAGGTGCGCCACGACTTCGCCGAGTGGGTGGGCGCGCACATCCCGTTCGGCACCGTGATCACCGAGGAGCTGCTGTTCCGCGGGGTGCTGACCGCGCTCACCGACCGGGCGTGGCCTGCGTCGGCGGCCGCCACGGTGCGCGCGGCCGCCTTCGGTCTCTGGCA
Source organism: Prescottella soli (assembly GCF_040024445.1). NCBI lineage: Bacteria > Bacillati > Actinomycetota > Actinomycetes > Mycobacteriales > Nocardiaceae > Rhodococcus > Rhodococcus (subgen. Prescottella) soli. Next base: position 2,005,738 of record NZ_CP157276.1, on the reverse strand, counting down.
CGTGCACCCGGCGCACGTCGCGAACGACTCGGTGCCCGGCACCGTCGCGTTCACGGCGCTGGCGTCGGTCGTCTTCGACCGTCTGCGCGCCCGCAGCGGCAGCGTGCTCGCACCGGCCCTGCTGCACCTGGCCGTCAACGTCGGCGGCGCACTGCTGCTTCGCCGGATCCAGGTGACCACCGATGTCGCCGAGGTGCCGCTGCCACCGATGTGAGTGGTGTCAGGGCAGCCCGGCCATGCCGTACACCCGGTCGGCGTGGATCCGCAGAACCTGGCGGCGCTCGTCGATCATCGCGCGCCGGAACTGGTCCCAGTCCTCGTGCTCGCGTCCGGCCGCCGCGCGGTACGTCTCGACGAGTTCGTCGACTGCGGCGTCGTGTGGATCGGCCGCGACCGCGGACAGTTCCGCGTCGCCCTCGAGGACGGCGTAGCTCCAGAAGTCCGGTGCGCTCACGTGCAGGGAGACCCGCGGGTCGCGCGCGGCGTTGCGGGTCTTGGCGCGGTCCGCGGTCACCGAGACCCGGGCGGTGCGGGTTCCCGGATCCCACGCGTACAGGACATTGGACAGCTGCGGTCGCCCGTCGCGCTTGAGCGTCGCGAGAATCGCCTTGTTCTGTGACGCAACGAGATCGAGAAGCGGACGCTGTGTATCGACGTCGGTGCTCATGGCTGGTGCAACCGCGCCGCTCGCGGGGTTGTTCCGACGGTCAGTAGATTCACCCTCCATGCCAGCCCGTCGTGCCGTCGATCCCGCCGAACTCCGCAGCGCCCTGCTCGCCGTCGGGCCGTGGCTGCGGGGCGAGGACGACACGAAGCCGGCCCGCGCCGTGCTGGCGGCCGCGGTCCGGCTCAGCGCCCGCACCCTCGAACAGATCGCCCCCGGTTCGAGCGTCGAGGTGCGGGTGCCGCCGTTCGTCGCGGTGCAGTGCATCGAGGGGCCCCGGCACACCCGTGGCACGCCGCCGAACGTCGTCGAGACCGACCCCCGGACCTGGCTGCAGTTGGTGACCGGACTGGTCGGCTTCGACGACGCGACCGCCGCCGGATCGCTCGACGCGTCGGGCAGCCGGGCGGGGGAGATCGGCCACTGGTTGCCGCTGCTTCGCCTGTGATCGGTGTGTGACGGGCGTCGCTTCGACGTGATCCGGAGCACCGAGGGTCGAGTCATGTGAGCGCGGTCGTTAGAATGGGGCACGCCCCCCGCACCGAATCCCCTTAGGGAGCGTTTGCTGTGACTCGTGCCGAACTGTCGGTCAACAGTCGGAACCTTCTCGCTACGACCGCACCGGACGAGGACGAGAACGAACCTCGTGAGGAGTGTGGCGTCTTCGGCGTCTGGGCGCCGGGTGAGGACGTCGCCAAGCTCACGTACTACGGGCTCTATGCCCTCCAACATCGTGGCCAGGAGGCCGCCGGCATCGCCGTCGCCGACGGCTCGCAGGTGCTGGTCTTCAAGGACCTCGGCCTGGTCAGTCAGGTGTTCGACGAGCAGACCCTCGGCGCGATGCCGGGGCATGTCGCCGTCGGCCACTGCCGCTACTCGACCACGGGCTCCACGACGTGGGAGAACGCACAGCCGATCTTCCGCACTACCGCCGCCGGCACCGGCGTCGCGCTGGGCCACAACGGCAACCTCGTGAACACCGCCGAGCTGGCGCAGCGCGCCCGCGAGGCCGGACTGATCAACGAGAAGCGCCCCGGTGCGGCCACGTCGGACTCCGACATCGTCGGCGCCCTGCTGGCGCACGCCGCCGCCGACAGCACGCTCGAGCAGGCCGCGATGAAGCTGCTGCCGACGCTGCGCGGTGCGTTCTGCCTGACCTTCATGGACGAGCACACGCTGTACGCGGCGCGCGATCCGCACGGCATCCGCCCGCTCTGTCTGGGTCGACTCGACCGTGGCTGGGTGGTCGCGAGCGAGACCGCCGCCCTCGACATCGTCGGTGCGTCGTTCGTGCGCGAGATCGAGCCCGGTGAGCTGCTCGCGATCGACGCCGACGGCGTCCGGTCCTCGCGGTTCGCGAACCCGGAGCCCAAGGGCTGCGTGTTCGAGTACGTCTACCTCGCTCGCCCCGACAGCGTGATCTCCGGTCGTTCGGTGCATTCGACCCGCGTGGAGATCGGCCGCCGCCTCGCCAAGGAGCACCCCGCCGAGGGCGACCTGGTGATCCCGGTGCCGGAGTCGGGCACCCCCGCCGCGGTCGGCTACGCGCAGGGCTCGGGCATCCCCTACGGCCAGGGCCTGATGAAGAACGCCTACGTGGGCCGCACGTTCATCCAGCCGTCGCAGACCATCCGTCAGCTGGGCATCCGGCTGAAGCTGAACCCGCTCAAGGAAGTCATCCGCGGCAAGCGTCTCGTCGTCGTCGACGACTCGATCGTGCGCGGCAACACCCAGCGCGCGCTGATCCGCATGCTCCGTGAGGCCGGCGCGCTCGAGATCCACGTGCGCATCGCCTCGCCGCCGGTCAAGTGGCCGTGCTTCTACGGCATCGACTTCGCGTCGCCCGCCGAGCTCATCGCGAACGGTGCCGAGGGCAGCGGCGTGAATGCCACGTTCGACGAGATGCTCGACGGCGTGCGCCGGTCGATCGGTGCCGATTCGCTCGGCTACATCTCGATCGACGGCATGGTCGCGGCCACCGAGCAGCCCCGCTCGCGTCTGTGCGCGGCGTGCTTCGACGGCACCTACCCGATCGCGCTCCCGGAGGGGGGCATCGGCAAGAACGTCCTCGAGGGGATGTTGGAGTCGGCCGCGGGCGCGGCGGTCAGCCATGACAACGACAACGCGGACGCGCTGTCGCGCCCCTAGTTCGCAGGACGCTGCCGGGGTGCCGTGGGTACTCCGGTAGCGTTAGGGCGCAATCGAGGTGATTGCGCTGTACCCGTATGCCCGACGACGGCTGGCGCCGAAGTCGACATTCACCGAGATCAAGGCTGGAGCCAGAAACCGATGACCGAGGACAGTACCCGCACGCAGGGCGCTTCGTACGCCGCCGCCGGAGTGGACATCGAAGCGGGCGACCGGGCAGTCGAGCTGTTCGCCCCGCTGGCGAAGAAGGCCAGCCGCCCCGAGGTCATGGGCGGCCTCGGCGGGTTCGCCGGTCTGTTCTCACTCAAGGGTGACTACAAGGAGCCGCTGCTCGCGGCCTCCACCGACGGCGTCGGCACCAAGCTCGCGGTCGCGCAGGCGATGGACAAGCACGACACGGTCGGCCTCGACCTGGTCGCGATGGTCGTCGACGACCTCGTCGTGTGCGGCGCCGAGCCGCTGTTCCTGCAGGACTACATCGCCGTCGGCCGCGTCGTGCCGGAGCGCGTCGCGGAGATCGTCGGCGGCATCGCCGAGGGCTGCATCCAGGCCGGCTGCGCGCTGCTCGGTGGCGAGACGGCCGAGCACCCCGGTGTGATGGCGGATGGTGACTACGACCTGTCCGCGACCGGTGTCGGCGTCGTCGAGGCCGACCAGGTGCTGGGGCCGGACCGGGTCCGCCCGGGCGACGTCGTGATCGGCATGGGGGCGTCGGGCCTGCACTCCAACGGCTACTCGCTGGCCCGCAAGGTGCTGCTCGAGATCGATCGCATGTCGCTGACCGGTCACGTCGACGAGTTCGGCCGCACCCTCGGTGAGGAGCTGCTCGAGCCCACCAAGATCTACGCCAAGGACTGCCTGGCGCTGGCGGCCGAGACCGACGTGCGCACCTTCTGCCACGTCACCGGCGGCGGTCTCGCGAACAACCTCGCGCGCGTGATGCCCAAGGGCCTCGTCGCCGAGCTGGATCGCGGCACCTGGAGCCCGGCACCGATCTTCACGATGATCGCGCAGCGCGGTCGCGTCGAGCGCGCCGAGATGGAGCAGACGTTCAACATGGGCGTCGGCATGGTTGCGATCGTGGCGCCCGAGGACGTGGACCGCGCTCTGGCGGTCCTCACGGCCCGCCACATCGACTGCTGGACGCTCGGCAGCATCAAGAAGGCGTCGGACGCCGACGCGGCACGTGCGCTGCTCCTGGGCGATCACCCGCGCTTCTGACACCTGCACGAACCGACGACATCGTCCCCGGGGTCCACAAGGATCCCGGGGACGATGTCGTCATGCGTCAGTTCCCGACAGGGACGGCGACCGCCGGATACCACGAAATGAGGGGGAGCCGTCGGGCTCCCCCTCATTTCGAGGTAATCAGGTGACGTCGGTTACGACAGTCAACGACGCCAGTCGTCGTAGTCGTCCTCATCCCAGCGCGAGCGAGGATCCTCGTCGGCGCGCTTGTCCGCGATCACTCCGCCGTTGCGGGGCGAGCTCGGTGCTCCGCCGTTCGAGAGCTCTCGTTGCAAGCTGTCGAAATCCGTGGACGGCGAGCTGTACTTGAGCTCCCGTGCAACCTTGGTCTGCTTTGCCTTAGCCCGGCCGCGGCCCATGGCTGACCCCCTCGCGCTTTCGCGGGGCGGCCTGGGGAATTTGGCGGCCCCGCGTGAGTGTTGAATGTTTTCCTGCTCAACACTCTAGCGTGGAAAAGTCACTTCCGCTCCCACGTCCCGTCCCCGGCAGTGTCTGATTTGTCTCACAGGCCCCGTGAGCTGCTGTGATGCGGGGTTTCTGCAGGCTAGAACACGCCGGGAACGGCACGGATGGTGCCGACGCGGGCGCCGCCGCCGAGAACCGGCTGTGAGGCCAGTGCGGCGTGATCCTCCGACCACGTGACGCCGAGTCGGTGCAGCAGCGCGGCGGTCAGCGGGAGGCGCGCGCGTTCGTGCCCGTCGTCGATCTTGAACGCGAACGCGGTGCCGTCCGGCAGCGCCCCGGCGTGGATGCCGTCGGCGCCGGCCTTGCACAGCAGTCCCGGTACCGCCGGCATGAGCCGTGCGTCGTCGCGGCCGGTCCCGGAGATCACGTGCGGGTGCGCGCGGATCGCGTCGGCCACGGACCGCTCCGGGGAACCCGGCGCCGCGGTGACGAGCCGGGAGTACGCGCGGGCCAGGTTGGTCAGCGACAGCGGGATGATCGGCAGCCCGCAGCCGTCGATGCCCAGTTCGGTCTCCGGTTCGCCGCTGAGCTCGGCGACCGTGTCGATGACCGTCCGCTGCAGCGGGTGGCCCGGGTCGAGGTACGAGTCGGTGGGCCATCCGTTGGCCGCACACGCGGCGAGCATGGCGGCGTGCTTGCCCGAGCAGTTCATGTAGACCGTGCGCGGGGGATTGCCGGACGTGAGGACCTCGGCCCGGGCCAGCTCGTTCGCGGGCAGGTCCGGCGGACACTGCAGATGCGTCTCGTCCAGCCCCGCACGACTCAGGAGCGCCTCGACCAGTTCGACGTGCGCCGTCTCGCCCTCGTGCGACGCCGACGCGATCGCCAGCTCCTCGGTCGAGCGCGGCACGAATCCGCTGCGGAGCAGCGCCACCGCCTGCATGGGCTTGTTCGACGAGCGCGGGTAGATCGGGGTGTGCACCTCGCCGTGCGCGAGCGTGGGCGTGCCGTCCGGAGCGAGCACCACCAGCGATCCGCGGTGCACGCACTCACGGAATCCGGATCGGACCACTTCCACCAGTTCGACACTCACGACGACACCTGTTCTTCCAGACGGCTCAGGAACTTCCGGACGCGGGCGTCCGCCCCGTCCGCGAGATCGGGTTGCCCGGCGAGGAGCGCGCGCAGCCGGGCAGGGTCGTCGCCCACGAACACGTCGCGGACGGTCACCCCGTGCGCCGGGACCGACAGGACCTCCACCGGGTCACCGGCCTGCAGGTGCCCGGGCGCCAGCACCCGCAGGTAGGCGCCGACGTCGGCGCGCGCGGTGAAGCGTTTGACCCACTGCGGTTCGCCGGTCCAGTGCGCGAACGTCCCGCACGGCACCCGCGGCTCGGTGACCTCGAGCTCGGTGGTGCCGATCCGCCAGCGAGTTCCGATCACCGCGTCGGTGGTCGGGACGCCCACCACACGGATGTTCTCCCCGAACCAGCCGGGTGCGAGGGACCGGCCGAGCTCGTCACCCCACCGGTCCGCTTCCTCCGCGGAGTACGCGTAGACGGCCTTGTCGCGGCCGCCGTGGAACTTCGTGTCGCACACGTGGTCGCCGGTGACCCCGCCCAGCTCGACCCGCACCGGGCCGTCGACGGGCCGCTTGTCGATGGCCGTGCGCGGTGACCGTTTGCTCGGGGCGTCGCGCTCGGCGAACACGACGCACACCGCCTCGACGCGCCCCGTCACCGGCGGCCGCGCAACCGGTCGACGGCTTCCCGCCCCGCCTGGACCTCGTCGTGCCGGGGCACGGAGTCCTCGTCGATCGACGCGGCGCAGGGTCCGGTCACGAGTGCGGTGTCCGCGGGCACGGTCCGCTTCACGAGCGCGAGCGCGATGGGCCCCCACTCGAAGTGGTCGACGACGGTGCCGAGTCGCCCGACGGCGCGGCCGTCGGCGGTCACCGCCTCGCCCACCTCGGGGCGACCCTCGGCGGAGCCGTCGAGGTGCAGCATCACCAGGTGCCGCGGCGGCTTCCCGAGGTTGTGCACGCGCGCCACGGTCTCCTGGCCGCGGTAGCAGCCCTTGTCGAGGTGCACGGCGCCGTGCTCGGCGGGGCCGCCGATCCAGCCGGCCTCGTGGGGGATGGTGCGGTCGTCGGTGTCCACGCCGATGCGCGGCCGGTACGCGGCCACCCGCAGGGCCTCGAACGCCCACGATCCGGCCGGTCGGGCCCCGGCGTCGGTGAGCGCGGTCCACCACCGGGGCAGGTCGGAGCGCGGCACCAGGAGGTCGAACGAGTCCGCGGTGGGCCACGGCATCCGGCGCAGGAACCCGCCGCCCTCCAGCGACACCGCCTGGTAGACGTCCGGCAGGTCGGTGACGCCCAGCGCCGCGAGCACCGCGGGCGAGGTCGCGTCGGGGCCGATCAGGCTCAGCACGGCCATGTCGTTGCCGTCGCGGGGTTCGGCCTTGGACCAGAACACCATCTTCTGCAGGAAGCCCAGCAGGTCGGGTCCGCGGTCGGCCTCGGTGTCGATCCAGGTGACGCCGTCGATGTCGGTCTGCACCCAGTGGTGCTCGATCCGGCCGTTGAGGTCGAGGCTGAGGTTCTCGGCGCTGGTGCGGTCCGGCAGGGCCGCGACGTGCTGGCTGGAGATGGTGTGCAGCCACGTCAGGCGCTCGTCGCCGGAGATCGCGATCACGAACCGGTGGGAGCGGTCGACGACGGCGACCGCGCGGGTCGCGGCGCGCTGTTCGGCGAACGGGTCGCCGTAGTGCCAGGCGACGCCGGTATCGGGCGATCCCTCGGGCGGCGGTACCGCGCCGGGCGTGGAGAGCAGTGGACTGGGTGCAACGAGCGGAGAGTCGGCCACACGGACATTCTAGGAGCGGAAGTCGGGCATGCCCCGCGAAGCGGTATCGGAACTGCAGGTAGTGCGGGGTTTTGGCTATGGTGGGCGCATGGCAGAGCAGGTGCTGGTGACGCTGGACGGGCAGGTGCGCGACGCAGACGAGCCCCTCCTGCACGTGGACGACCTCGCTGTGGTTCGCGGCGACGGCGTGTTCGAGACGCTGCTGGTACGCGACGGCCGGGCGTGCAAACCAGCGCTTCATCTCGACCGGCTGGAGTCGTCGGCGCGGGCCCTCGCCTTGCCGTGGCCCGGGCGCGGGCTGTGGTCCCGGGCGATCGAGACTGCGGCCCGGGAGTGGGGCAGCGACCGGGAGGGGTGGATGCGGCTGGTACTCAGCCGCGGCCGTGAGGGTGGCGGCCCGCCGACCGCGTTCATCACCGTGGGTCCGGTGGCCGAGCGGGTGCTGCAGGCCCGCCGCGACGGCGTCTCGGCGATGACCCTGCGCCGCGGCTTCTCGGTCGATCTGTCGGCGACGGCGCCGTGGCAACTGTTGGGCGCGAAGACCCTGTCGTACGCGACGAACATGGCGGCCCTGCGGCACGCGCAATCGCACGGCGCCGACGACGTGGTCTTCACGAGCAGCGAGGGCCGCGTTCTGGAGGGTCCGCGCTCCACCGTCGTGATCGCCCGGGGTAAGACGTTGATCACTCCGCCACCGGATCAGAGCATCCTTCCCGGCACCACCCAGAAGGCGCTGTTCGAGGTGGCCCCGGACAAGGGGTACACGTGTGAGTATGCACCCCTCTTTCCGGCCGATCTGATTGCAGCGGAGGGGGTTTGGTTGATTTCGAGTATCACTCTGGCTGCCCGCGTGCACACCCTGGACGGGCTGAAGTTGCCGGTTCCGCCCGCGGCCGAGGATGTGACCTCGCTGGTGGGGTTGGCGGTGGAGACGGTCGGCTCGAACTGATCCCGGCTAGGTTTGAACCGGATGGTCTACTACATTCCGTAGTAACAAACAGCTGCGGGGAAGTACGCCCGGCAGTAGCTTTGTGCACAGGGATCGAGCGGACGCCCACGTCTCGAACCCGAAGCCTGTCCTACGGGCCGAGTTCTCGGAGTAGCCATGGATGTCTTGGATGTCTCCCGGTGGCAGTTCGGAATCACCACCGTCTATCACTTCATCTTCGTTCCGCTCACGATCGGACTGGCACCACTGGTCGCGATCATGCAGACCATGTGGGTGGTGACCAAGAAGGACCACTGGTATCGCCTCACCAAGTTCTTCGGCAAGTTCTTCCTCATCAACTTCGCGATCGGTGTCGCGACAGGCATCGTGCAGGAATTCCAGTTCGGCATGAACTGGAGCGAGTACTCCCGCTTCGTCGGTGACGTATTCGGCGCACCACTCGCACTCGAGGGCCTCGTCGCGTTCTTCCTGGAATCGACCTTCCTCGGTCTGTGGATCTTCGGCTGGACGCGCCTGCCCAAGGGCGTTCATCTCGCGACGATCTGGCTGGCCGCGATCGGTGTGAACGCGTCGGCATACTTCATCATCGTCGCCAACTCGTTCATGCAGCATCCGGTGGGCGCGAAGTTCAACCCGGAGACCGGACGAGCCGAACTCGAGAGCATCTGGGCGCTGCTCAGCAACAACACCGCGATCGCCGCCTACTTCCACGCGGTAGCCGGCGGATTCCTGACCGCATCCACCTTCGTCCTCGGTATCGCCGGATGGTGGATGGTGCGCAACATGCGCAAGTCCAAGACCGCTGCGCCGGAGGAGGCCGAAACCCTCGTCCAGGACGCGCGCGGGATGTTCCGGCCGGCCGCGCGGCTCGGCATGCTCGTGATGATCATCGCCGGCATCGGCCTCATCTACACCGGTGACGTCCAGGGCAAGCTCATGTTCCAGCAGCAGCCGATGAAGATGGCGTCCGCGGAGTCCTTGTGCCACACGGAGACCGACCCCGACTTCTCGGTTCTCACGGTCGGCACCCACAACAACTGCGACAGCGTCAACCACGTGATCAAGGTCCCGTACGTGCTGCCGTGGCTCGCCGAGGGCAAGTTCAGCGGGGTGACGCTGCAGGGTGTCGAGGACCTGCAGGCGCAGTACGTCGACAAGTTCGGCCCCGGCAACTACCGCCCCAACCTCTTCGTCACGTACTGGTCCTTCCGCGCGATGATCGGCCTGGCGGCCGGTTCGCTGGCGCTGGCACTGGCCGGACTGTGGGTCACTCGCGGTGGTCGTGTCCCGGACCAGAAATGGTTCAAGTGGCTGTGCCTCATCGCGATTCCGACACCGTTCCTGGCCAACAGTGCGGGCTGGATCTTCACCGAGATGGGCCGCCAGCCGTGGGTGGTCGCACCGAACCCGACCGGCGTCGACATGATCCGGCTCACCGTCGACCAGGGTGTCTCGGATCATTCGGCCGGACTCGTCCTGACGTCGCTGATCGTGTTCACACTGCTGTACGGCGCTCTGGGTGTCGTGTGGTTCTACCTGATTCGCCGGTACGCGATCGAGGGGCCGTCGCCACACGATCTGCATCCGCCGGTCGCGGGCCCGAAACCGGGGGCTGGTGGTCCGGGCGAGCCGGGCGAACCGGAGCCCGAAGAGCAACTGTCGTTCGCGTACTAGGAGACCGTCATGGGACTGCAGGAATTCTGGTTCATCCTCATCGCGGTGCTCTTCACGGGCTACTTCGTGTTGGAGGGCTTCGACTTCGGCGTCGGAATGCTGATGCCGGTACTCGGTAAGACGGACAACCGACGTCGTGTCCTCCTCAACACGATCGGGCCGGTCTGGGATGGGAACGAGGTGTGGCTGATCACCGGTGGCGGTGCGTTGTTCGCGGCGTTCCCCGACTGGTACGCAACGCTGTTCTCCGGGTTCTACCTGCCGTTGCTGCTCATTCTGGTGGCGCTGATCCTGCGGATCGTCGCGATCGAATGGCGCGGCAAGATCGACGACGACAAGTGGCGCTGGCGGGCCGACCTGGGCATCATGATCGGCTCCTGGGTGCCGGCGGTGCTGTGGGGTGTCGCGTTCGCGAACATCGTCCGCGGCGTCGCGATCAACGCAGACAAGCAGGTGACGTCCAACTTCTTCGAGCTGCTCAACCCGTACGCGCTGCTCGGTGGCATCACGACCGCGCTCGTGTTCGCCCTGCACGGTGCGGTGTTCATCGCCCTCAAGACCGCCGACGACGTGCGGATCGACGCCGCGGACATCGCGAAGAAGCTCGCCATCCCGACCGTGCCCATCGCGGGCGGGTTCGTGCTGTGGACCCAGCTGGCCTACGGCAAGGGCTGGACGTGGATCCTGGTGGCGCTCGCGGCGATCGCGGTCATCGCGGTGGTGGTGCTCACCCGGGCCGAGCGTGAGGGCTGGGCGTTCGCGTTCACCACGCTCGCGGTCATGGCGACCACCGTGTTGCTGTTCGCCTCGCTGTACCCGAACGTGATGCCGTCGACGACCGATCCGGCGTTCAACCTCACGATCCAGAACGCGTCGTCGAGCCACTACACGCTGACGGTGATGAGTTGGGCGGCAGTGATACTCACACCGATCGTGCTGATCTACCAGGGCTGGACGTACTGGGTGTTCCGGAAGCGGATCTCCACGAAGCAGATCCCGCCGTCGATCGGCCTGCCTCGCAAGGCCGGATCCTCGAAGGTCGGATGAGTACAGCGACCGAACGCCCCGCCCGGGCTCGACGACGGGCGGGGCGCGCAGGACGATCCGGGGGCCCCGTCGACCCCCGTCTGTGGAAGTACTCGGCTTCGGCGCGGGGCTACCTGATCCTCACGGTGGTGCTGTCGGCGGTCAACGTCGCGATGGTGATCGCGTCGGCCGTCCTGATCGGCACGATCCTGGCCGGCGTCATCACCTCGGATCGGCGCAGCGTCGCGGACTGGCGGACCGAGCTGACGTGGCTCGCGGTCGCCGTGGCGGTGCGGGTGCTGGCGGTGTGGCTGCACGCGCGCTACGCGCACCGCTCGGCCAACCGCGTCGTCTCCGAACTCGAGGTCGAGGTCCTGCAGGCCGCGGTGCGGATGCCGCCCCGCACGCTGGATCCGCGCCGCGACGAGATCGCGACCGTGCTCACCCGGGGGGTGCGGGCGATCGCGCCCTACCTCACCGGTTACCTGCCGGCGCTGATCCTGGCGGCCACGCTCACGCCGGCGACGTTCCTGGTGATCGCCTTCCAGGACCTGACCGCGGCGATGATCGTCGTCGTCACGCTGCCGCTCATCCCGGTGTTCATGATCCTGATCGGGATGCTCACCAAGGGGAAGTCCGAGCAGACGCTCGCCGCCCTCACCCGGCTGTCGGGGCAGCTGCTGGACCTGATCGCCGGCCTGCCGACCCTGCGGGCCCTGGGCCGCGAACACGGCCCGGCCACGCGGGTCCGCGAACTCGGTGACGCACACCGCAAGACCACGATGTCGTCGCTGCGCGTGGCGTTCCTGTCGTCGATGGTGCTCGAGCTGCTCGCGACGCTGTCGGTGGCGCTCATCGCCGTCAGCATCGGCCTGCGCCTGGTGTTCGGCAACATGGAACTCGAGCCCGGCATCATCGCGCTCATCCTCGCGCCCGAGGTGTATCTGCCGCTGCGCATGGTCGGCACCCAGTTCCACGCGGCCGAGGACGGGCTCGCCGCCGCGAGCAAGGCCTTCGGAGTGCTCGACCAGGCGCCACGCCGTGACGCGTCCGGCACCGCAGAGGTCGTGGCGGACGGCGCCGTCGTCGAACTCGCCGGTGTGAGTGTGCGATCCCGGTCGGGGACGGCCCCTCACCGACTCGACGCGCGCTGTGTCCCCGGCGAGGTGACGGTGCTGACCGGTGCCAACGGATCGGGGAAGTCGACTGCGCTGCAGACAGTTCTGGGGCTGACCGCCCCCGACGACGGTTCGGTTTCCGTGGCCGGGGTCGACGTCGAGGACCTAGACCCGTCCGGTTGGTGGGCGCAGATCGCGTGGCTCCCGCAGCATCCGGTCATCGTTCCCGGGACGCTGGTGGAGAACCTCGCGCTCGCCGGCGACATCGACGTCGACTCCGACGAGGTCCGGCAGGCCTGCCGGGCAACCGGATTCGACGCCGTGCTGCAGGAGTTGCCGCACGGCTGGGGCAGCGTGGTCGGCGCCGGGGGACTGGGACTGTCGCTCGGCCAGCGCCAGCGGCTCGCTCTCACCCGCCTGCTCGTGTCGCCGCGGCCGGTGTTGCTGCTCGACGAACCGACCGCGCACCTCGACGACGACACCGAGCGGACGGTGTTGACGTCGTTGCGGGCACTCGCCCGCACCGGACGCACGGTCGTGGTGGTGGGGCACCGGCCGAGCGTGCTCGCCGTCGGTGACCGGGTGATCGAGGTCGAGGCCCGTCAGGAAGTCGGTGCGTCCCATGAATCGTGATCTGCTGCGGGCGCTTCGCCTCCTGGATCTGCAGCCGCGGCGGGTGCTGGCCGCGATCGCCGCGGGTGTGGCGACGCTCGGGAGCGCACTCGCGCTGGCGGCGCTTTCGGCGTGGCTGATCACCCGCGCGTGGCAGATGCCGCCGGTGCTGGACCTGTCGGTCGCGGTGGTCGCCGTGCGCGCCCTCGGTATCTCCCGCGGCATCTTCCGCTACCTCGAGCGCCTGGCGACGCACGACGCCGCGCTGCGCGGCACCACGTCGGCTCGGACGATGCTCTACCGCCGCCTCGCCGACGGCGATCCCGCGGCCGCGGCCGGTCTTCGTCGCGGAGACCTGTTGGCGCGCACCGGCGCCGACGTCGACGCGCTCGGCGACGTGGTGGTCCGGGCGATCATCCCGATCGCCGTCTCGGTGATCCTGGCCCTGTCCGCAGTGGTTCTGCTCGGGCTGATCTCGCCGGCCGCCGCGGCGGTGCTGGCAGTGGCGCTCGCCGTGTCGGGGGTGCTGGCGCCGTGGCTGTCGGCCCGGGCCGCGAGTCTGGCGGAGTCGGACAGTGCCGCGGCGACGGCACTGTTCAGCGAGACCGCGGTGACCGCGCTCGACCACGCCGCCGAGTTGCGGGTGGCCGGACGGTTGGACGACGTCCTCGCCGGTGCCGAGAACGCGAACCGGGACGCCGTGCGCGCCACCGACCGGGCGGCGATGCCGGCCGCGTTCGCGGCGGCCGCCACGCCGCTCGCGATCGGGGCGAGCGTGCTGGGGTCCCTGTTGATCGGCATCGCGCTCTATGGGCCGGACGGCGGGGCTCCCGGGGGCATGACGCCGATGTCGCTGGCGATCGTCGTCCTCGTTCCGCTCGCGGCGTTCGAGGCGACGGGAGCGCTGCCTGCGGCGGCGATCGCACTGACCCGGGCCCGGATCGCGTCGGGGCGGATTCTCGCCCTCGTCGACCGGGCCGGGGAACCGCAGCCCGCGGGGACCGAGGTGCCGGTCGGGCCCGGTCACATTCGGGCCCGGGATCTGCGATGCGGCTGGCCGGGCAGCGAACGCGTGACGGCGGCGCTCGATCTGGACATCGCGCCGGGCAGCCGCATCGCGATTGTCGGTGCGAGCGGCGCCGGGAAGACGACGCTGCTGATGACCCTGGCCGGCCTGCTGCCGCCGGTCGACGGGACGGTGTCGGCCGACGGCGTGCCGATCGAGCAGTATCGGCCGGACGATCTGCGCCACCGGATCGGCTTCTTCGCCGAGGACGCCCACGTGTTCGACACGTCGGTGCTCGAGAACCTGCGCGTCGCCCGCGGAGACCTCACCGAGGAGCAGGCCCTCGAAGCGCTGGCGACAGTGGGGCTGGGGGAGTGGGTGTCCCAGCTCCCGCGCGGGGTGCACACGCCGCTGGGCGGTGGTGCCCGGGCGATCTCGGGCGGGCAGCGTCGACGGCTGCTGTTGGCCCGCGCGCTGGTCTCGCCGGCGCAGGTGCTCCTGCTCGACGAGCCGACCGAACACCTCGACGCGACCGACGGAGCGGCGATGCTGTGCGCGCTACTCGACCGGGATTCCGTGCTCGTCGACGCGGACCGCACCGTGGTCCTCGTCACTCACCAGTTGCCACCGACGACGCACGCGGACCGGGTCGTGACGGTGGGCAACGGTCGGGGCGTCCCGGTGGATCGTGTCAGTGAACGTGCCGGGTTCGACTCGGCGCGCCACTCCTGACCACGGCTAACGGCTCAGCCCTCACGGATCCGTCATACTGTAACGCGTTCTACTTTCGGCCGATAATCGTAAAGGCCATGTCGACTGTTACATGTTTCGGTCCGTAAAATGTGCCGCTACCTGCTGTCCTGCATCTTTGGACGAACGTCCGGATTGGTGGCATCATGTGATCGCATTCACCGAAATGTGCACGGTATGCGCAGTTTGGCGAGTCGATATTGGAACGTGTTCTACACCATCCTGATTTCCCCCTCGTCAGGACGAACGAAGGAGATTGGTACATGTCTCGACCTCTGTCTCGCCGCGTCGCGGCCTCCGTTGCCGCCGCGGCCGTGCTCGCGGGAGGAATCGGACTCGGAGCGGGTACGGCCTTCGCCGCACCGGCAACCGGTTCGCTCGGATCGCTCGGTTCCTCCGGCAGCGCTGGTGAGAACGCGGGTGAATACCCCAGTTCGGCCACGAAGACGACTGACAACATCAAGGTCACCAAGGAGGTCGTCGGCGGCTCCGTCGCACCCGGTCAGAAGGTGACCTATCGGACGACGTTCTCGCTCACCGGCCACCCCGACCGGTACCTGGCCAAGGTCATCGACCACCATCCCGCCGGATTCACTTACGTCCAGGGCAGTGCCAAGGTCAATGCGTGGCACCTGATCGGCGGCCAGAAGACGGAGCCCGTCAGTGCGGTCGTCGACGCGGCCAACGGGACGGTCAGCGTCGAGAACGGCGCCGGCTGGGCGCTGTCGACGACGGGTAGCAAGACCGTGACCGTCGAACTCCAGTACCTCGTGCCGCAGGACGCCAAGGTCGGGGCCCACCTCGACAGCGGCGTCAGCTTCAACGTCAACCTCTTCGGCTCGACCCAGAAGTTCAACCCGATCGGCGCCTACACCACGATCCGCCCGCAGAACCCCGGCGAGACCGTGACCACCGGATCGGCGAACCTGGGCTTCGGATCTTCCGACGGTGCAGGCGGCACCACCGGGTCGGCCGGCTCGGCGATCATCGAGAACCCGGCCGGCTTCATCGGCGACATCATCAGCAACGTTCTCAAGAGCGCCAGCTAGTACCGCCGAACGGGAATTCACGACACGGTCCGACCGTGAAAACGTGCCGTGAACTCCCGTTCAGGGCATTGCAGCAAGGAATCGAGCCCCGTCCTGGAAGCGTCCAGGACGGGGCTCGTTCGTTTCGTGGGTCACTTCCACCGAAAAACCCGTTGCCGAGTGTTCGGGCCGGGCGTAGCTTCGGGCGTACACGAGGAAGGAGGTGGTCTGAAGTTGAATGACAAACGGACACGTGAGGTGGCTGTCAGCTAGCCACGATGCTCTCGGAATTCGCGCGAGCGGAGCCTGCGGAGCGAGCCATCGGCTCGCCTGCACCGCGGCTGGCGAATCCCAGGCAGCTACCCGACCCCCGAGTCGTCCGGTCGTGTCCAGACCGGAACTCCACGCACGACGCCCCGAGCGTCGCCAGTGGACGGCTCGGGGGTCGCTGCTGTTCGTGAGGCTAGTTCAGCCGATGTAGCGCGAGAGGCGCGCAGAGAACCGGGGCTCGAGGGGGCCGTCCGCGACGACACGCTCCTCGACGTAGGCCAGGTCGCCGCCCTCGACGATGCCGTAGAGGCGCTTGGCGCCACCGATCAGCTCGCCGGACTCGCTGCGGATCACGACGTCGGTCGCGAGTTCCCACGACGACTGCGTGAGTGCCTGGCCGTAGAACAGCTCGACGACGCCCGACGCATGCGTGAGGAGGAGTTCGATGACCTCTTCGTTGGTGCTGCCGGGGATGCCGTCGCCGGCGACACGCCAGTAGCCGCTCTCACGCTGATCGGGACCCACGTACGCGCCGTCGGCGTCGAGACGCCAGGAGCGGGACTCCCAGGTCAGATAGTTGCCGCCGTCGTGTGACACGACGATCTGCTGGCCGAACGGGTAGTCGCCGGTTTCCGGATCGTGGCCCTCGCCCTCGCCGCGCCACACGCCGACCAGCGGCAGTAGTGCGAGCATGCCGGGGTGCAGATCGGGCCCGAACCGCAGATTCGCGGTGTCGTCGGGCAGCGGCAGATCCGGCAGGTTCGCGATGTTGCGCCCCGCCGTCTCCTTGGCTCGCTCCTCGGCATTGGCAACCGCCCGGTCGCCGCTGCCTCGGACAACGTGCGACTGGGTGTCGTCAGGCTGCGCGGGCGTCGAATCGTTGCCCGCGTCGGGATCCTGGCTCACGGCTTGTCGGTGACCAACCGGTACACGACATACAGCGAGAACCAGGTGATCAGGATGGCGGCAAGGACAAGCATAACCTCGAAGAAAATGACCACGAGGGTCATCTTAGACCGGACCCCTGGATCGTCCGAAATCGGTGGTTCGCCCTGCCATCTCGGTCAATTCCGATCGATGCGCCCACCGCGGTAGTACGGTGCTTCGGAAACTGAACGAATCGCGAACTGTCACGCCTGCGGGGGTGAACACGTCGGAGGTGTCGATGGGTCGTCGGGGGATGGTGGCCGCGCTGGCCGGTGCGGTCGTGTCGTCGCTGTTCGTTTCGGCGGCGCCTTCCGCCGCCGAGAGCGCCGGTTCGTCCGGGTCCGGGTCGGGGTCGGGGTCGCAGAACGGTCCGGTGAAGAACGCCGACAACTACGGCGACGGCTGCCCCGACATCCTGGTGCTCGCGGTGTCCGGGGCCACGGACTCGACCGTCGACCGCGACCCCTTCGACGACAAGGAACGCGTGCCGTGGGCCAACTGGCTCTCGAACGTCACCGTTCCGCTGGGCGAGGCCAACCGGGACCAGCCGGGCACCGTCGGCTGGATGTACGTGCCGTATCCGTCGACGTACGGCGTGGGTGTCCTCGAGGACGTGCCCACCTATCAGGATTCGGTGGCGGCGGGCGTGGCATCGACCAACCGCATCCTCGACGAGAAGAAGGCGCAGTGCGGCGACGCCACCCGGTTCGTCCTGCTCGGGTACAGCGTCGGCGGCGAGGTCACCGAGCGGGTCGCCCGCGAACTCGGCCACCGCGACGCCTCGGCGACGGTGACCGCGGACGACATCGCGGGCGTAGCCCTCGTCGGCGATCCGTACCGGCCCGCGGGCACCCCGTCGCTGGGGGAGCCCGGGCCCGGCGGTGGCGGGTTCATGTCGTCGGAGCCGGCGGACTACGGCGCCCTCGAGGGCAAGATCCTCTACGACTGCCGCCCATACGACATCGCGTGTGATGCTCCGCCGGACATCGCCGTCCTCGAACTCGCCCTCGGGGTCCTCGGGCAGATGCGGTTCACCCTGCTGAACCCGGTGCAGACGTTCGCCGACTTCGGTCGGGTGGTCTCGCAGATGTCGGCCCGCGCGATCGCGCACATCGTCACGCGCGAGAACTGGTTCACGTCCGACGAGTCGCTGCTCGACGTGCTGCGGATGGTCGCCGACCAGACGTATCGGGACGACGCGGCGACGGCAGCGGCCACGCCGGAACGGATTGCGGCACTGGAGGCCTGGGCGCGCGGCCCGGGCGCCGACGTCGTTCGGGCCAAGCTGGCCGCCGAGGGCGCCGGGTTCGTCGAGGACAACCGCGGCATCGTCGACCTGATCCTCGGGCCGTATATCTTCCTGGGCGCGATCCAGCACCTGCTGTACTGGCTCCCTGGCCCCGCCCCCTTGTTCGGCGACAGCGAGAAGCTCGTCGACTGGATCAGCGGTCTGGCGCGTAACGACGTCTCGCAGACGCCGACCGGTTCGGCCGGCTCGGAAGCTTCGGCAGCCTCGACAGGTTCAGCGGGGTCGTCCGGCTGACGAAACGACGTGAGGCCCACTCCGTATCGGAGTGGGCCCCACGCAGATTCGGGTGTCGGCCTACTTGGCGACGGTCACGTCGACGTTGTGGACGCCGGCGCTCGACGGGTTGATCCGCACGTCGCCGTTGCCGGAGCTGGACAGTGCACGCACCTTCCAGTCGCCGGGGGCGGCGAAGAAGCGGAAGTCGCCCGTCGCGGACGCGACGACCTCGGCCGTGAACTCGTCGGTGCCGTCGAGCAGGCGCACGAACGCGCCGCCCACCGGCTGGCCGTCAGCGGCCAGGACGCGGCCGGTGATGACGGTTTCCTTCTCGACGTCGACGCCCGCGGGCAGGGTCTGGGTCTGAACAGGTGCTCCGCACATATCTCTTATGCTCCCAACTCGATCGGTGCGCCGACCAGCGAGCCGTACTCGACCCAGCTGCCGTCGTAGTTCTTCACGTTCTGCTTGCCGAGGATCTCCTGCAGCACGAACCAGGTGTGGCTCGAGCGCTCGCCGATGCGGCAGTAGGCGATGGTGTCCTTGGATTCGTCGAATCCCTTGTCCGCGTACAGCTTCGCGAGGTCCGCGTCGGACTTGAAGGTACCGTCCTCGTTCGCGGTGGTGCTCCACGGGATGTTGATGGCGCCCGGGACGTGACCGCGCTGCTGCGCCTGCTCCTGCGGCAGGTGCGCCGGCGCGAGGATCTTGCCGGAGTACTCGTCGGGGGAGCGCACGTCGACCAGGTTCGCGGAGCCGATCGCGGCGATCACGTCGTCGCGGAAGGCGCGGATCGAGGTGTCGGCCGCGGCGGCCTGGTACTCGGTGGCCGGGCGGGTGACGGTCTCCTTCGACAGCGGACGGCCGTCGAGCTCCCACTTCTTGCGCCCACCGTCGATCAGCTTGATGTCCTGGTGGCCGTACAGCTTGAAGTACCAGTAGGCGTAGGCCGCGAACCAGTTGTTGTTGCCGCCGTAGAGCACCACGGTGTCGTCGTTGGCGACGCCCTTCGCGGACAGCAGGGCGGAGAACTGCTCCTGGTTCAGGAAGTCGCGGCGGACGCCGTCCTGCAGATCCTTGCGCCAGTCGAGCTTGATCGCGCCCTCGATGTGGCCGCCGTCGTACGCGGCGGTGTCCTCGTCGACCTCGATGAAGACGGTCTTGGGGGCGTTGAGGTTCTGCTCTGCCCAGTCTGCGGAGACCAGGACGTCGGAGCGAGCCATGGGTTGTCCTTTCGGGTTCGGTACGGCGTGGAGACAAGCGTGGGAACGCTGCGCGGGTGCGAGACCCGTGCGGGTGGAAAAGCTGTGGTGCTGGTCAGGCCGGATGCGGCGTCGCGCCGCGGAGTCGCGAGACCAGCGGATAGAGCTGGCAGCCGAGGCAGATGCCGAACGCGGCGTTGAGCAGTGCCGCGAACAGTGCGAAACCGGTGGCGATTCCGCCGACCAGGCCCGCGCCCAGAAGGAACGCGGCGGTGCCGATTACCGCGAAGACCAGGCCCACCAGCTGCGCGAACCGCAGCGGCGGGACGGGCTCGCGTTCGACGGTCGGACCTAGCCGCGGCGCGACCAGGTGCGCGAACAGCTGCCCGTACGGGCTGCGCCGCGGTCCGGCGACGGCGCCGACGGCGAACACGACGGCCTGGACGGCCAGCAACAGCCCGGCCGCGAGGGTCGAGACCGTGGACAGGGCCAGCACGACGACCAGGACCGCGGTGGTGATCCACGCGGCGAACCGCGGGCCGCGCACGTCGACCTGCTGAGTCGAGAGAGTAGGTGTGGACATCGGAAGTGCTCCTGCGGGTTACCGAGTGCTGTGACATGCCGGCGTGACGGCGCGGCAAGAACCGGATTTCGGGATTTCACCGATCACGGGCGGGGACCGTCAGCGAGAACGCTGGAACAGAGAGGAGTCGACCGTCTGCGTGATCAACAGCAGGGACAGCAACAACCACCGAGGCGGCACAGGTCGACTGCGCGGCGACGGGTGAGCATCAGCTCGTGGTT
The DNA here is from genome assembly GCF_040024445.1 of Prescottella soli. Classification (NCBI taxonomy): domain Bacteria; kingdom Bacillati; phylum Actinomycetota; class Actinomycetes; order Mycobacteriales; family Nocardiaceae; genus Rhodococcus; species Rhodococcus (subgen. Prescottella) soli. The sequence continues at coordinate 1,985,515 of NZ_CP157276.1, read as the reverse complement.
GGCGTACACGTGGTGGAGCGTACCTGGTTTTTCAGGATTTGGGTTGTCCCGGTTCGAGAAGAGGCACGAGGGCCGACTCGAGGTCCGCGGCCGACGGCACTCCGGAGATTCGGAAGCGTTCGGTCAGCTCGCCGTCGAGGATGAACGTGGTCGGCAGCGACAGGACGCCGAGACTCTTTGCCAGGGACGGATTCTCGTCGATGTCGAGCTCGATCTCGGTGGCCGCCGGGTCGTCGGGGGTACCCGCCTCGAGCTTGCTGAGGACCTGTCCGATCACGCGCCGGACCGCGGCGCACGGGCCGCACCAGTCCGCGGAGAAATGGAGCACGATCGGTCGCCCGGTCGCGCCGACGCCGGCCTCCGCGAGACGCACGAGGCGCTCGTCGTCGACGGCCGCGGTCGGGACGGGGCCGGAGGCCCGGACCTTGCCCGAGCGGCTGCGCAACGCGAGCCCGACCGCGAGGGTGGCGACGACCGCGACAGCCAGGATCAGGAGGGCGGTCACAGCTTCGCCTGCAATTCGTCCAGATTGACGATCACATTGTCGCCGGTTCCCTCGATCACGATCTGCGAGCCTTCGGCGTACACGTCGGTGGGCCTGACACCGAACGGCAGTGCCTGCGGGTCGATCGTCTTGGTGAACAGGTCGAGCACGCCCTGTCGCAGCGGCGTCGGCACGGTGAATTTGGCCTCGCCCTCGGGACCGAAGTAGAAGTCGGTCGCGACGATCACCAACTGCTCACCGCGCAGCACCAGGTCGGCCTGGACGCTGACCGACTTCTGCAGCGGACCCACCGGCACGGTGCCGGTGAACACGATGCCCCCGGTGGTCGGGGAACCGGACCCGCCGGACCCGCCGGTGCCGTCGGACTTGTCCGCAGGCGGCGCGGAAACCTGCAGGTCGGGGATGCCGAGGAACTTGCCCAGGTCGGTTGCGTCGATCATCATCCGGCCCTCGAGGTGGTCCACCGGGACCTCGCGGACGGATCCGTCGAGCAGCGATGACGCCGGAACCGACACCCCGTTCAGTGTCGCCTCGATCGTCACGTCGCCGATCATCTCCTGCGGCACCTGGCGGGCGCGGACCTCGACGTTGTCGTACTTGCCGTTCCAGGCCTGGGTGAGGAACGGGAAGCCGTGGATGGTGACCTCGGGATCGGCGGGCAGGGAGCCGCCCTCGCGCAGGGCACGCGAGACGCGGTACTCGGAGTAGGCGGCGGCGCCGAAGTCGACGACGACGGCGAGTCCGACGAGGCACACCAGTCCGATGATCAGTTTCCGCACCACACCATTCTTACCGGCCCTGCCAGGTACCGGTGCGGCGGTAAGGTGCGATCTCGCGCTAATCTGTGCGCGAACGAGAACGTCGGTCCACTCGGTGTCGGCCCTTCGCCGGCATTCGCGGCGCAAGAGAGTGAGGTTGAGTGGAGCTGCTGCTTCTGACCTCCGACCCCAACCCGGAGACGGTGTTGCCGTCGTTGGCATTGCTGGCGCATTCCGTGCGCCCCGCGCCGACGGAAGTCTCATCCCTGCTCGAGGCCGGGTCCGCGGATGTGGCGCTGGTCGACGCGCGCACCGATCTCGCGGCCGCCCGCGGTCTCTGCAGGCTCCTCGGCAGCACCGGGTCCGCGGTGCCGGTCGTGGCGGTACTCACCGAGGGCGGACTGGTCGCGGTCAACTCCGACTGGGGCCTCGACGACATCCTGCTCCCGACGACGGGTCCAGCCGAACTCGATGCGCGACTGCGGTTGCTGGTCGGACGCAACGGGGGTGTTGCCAGTCCCGAAGCGGCAGGCAAGATCACGCTCGGTGAGCTGGTGATCGACGAGGGGACGTACACCGCACGACTGCGGGGTCGTCCCCTCGATCTGACTTACAAGGAGTTCGAGCTCCTCAAGTACCTGGCGCAGCACGCCGGACGGGTGTTCACTCGCGCGCAGCTGCTGCAGGAGGTGTGGGGCTACGACTTCTTCGGCGGCACCCGCACCGTCGACGTCCACGTCCGACGGCTGCGAGCGAAGCTCGGCTCGGAGTACGAGTCCCTCATCGGGACGGTCCGTAACGTCGGATACAAGGCGGTGCGCCCGGCCCGCTCGGCCGGCCGCGGCGGCGGCCCGTCCGAGCCCGACGAGACGGATTCAGACGACCCTGACCTGACCCCCACCAACGGATCGGCTTATTAGATGGACACGCAGCAGCTCGACTGGATCGATTCACCGCCGGTCGAGGCCGTGCGCGGCGTCATCGACCGCGCCGCGACGGCCGACGGGACGGCTCCGATCTCCGAGCAGGCCGTGCACGCGGTCGCCGGCACGGGCGCCGCACGCCACCTCGTGTGCACTGCAGACGGTTCCGTCGTCGGCTACGCCCAGCTCGAGCCCGGTCACGGCGACCACCCGGCGATGGCGGAGGTCGTCGTGGACCCGGCGGCGCGCGGGGCCGGGATCGGCACCCGGCTCGTGGCGGAGGCACTGCGGGCCGGCGGTCCGGGAACCCGGGTGTGGGCGCACGGCAATCTGCCGGCGGCGGTCGCCGTCGCCCACCGGCTGGGTCTCGCCGGGGCGCGTGAACTGCTGCAGCTGCGGCGATCACTGACGACCCCCGAACTGCCCGACGTCGTGGTGCCCGACGGGGTCACGTTGCGGACGTACCGGGGACCCGAGGACGACGCGGAACTGTTGCGTGTCAACGCCGCCGCGTTCGCGTGGCATCCGGAGCAGGGCTCGTGGACGCAGCACGAGATCGACGAGCGCCGCGCCGAGCCGTGGTTCGACGCGGAGGGGCTGTTCCTCGCGTTCCCGTCGGAGGGCGCGGCCGGCGACCCGGGTCACCTCCTCGGCTTCCACTGGACCAAGGTGCACGCGCCGGAGAACGGCAACCCCGCACTGGGGGAGGTGTACGTCGTCGGGATCGATCCCGACGCTCAGGGCCGCGGTCTCGGTCGCGTGCTGACCCTCGCGGGGCTGCACCATCTGCGCGACCGCGGTCTGGGGACCGTGCTGCTGTACGTCGAGGGCGACAACGTCGCGGCGCTGCACACCTACGAACGGCTCGGGTTCGAGCGGTTCCACGTCGACGTCGCGTACACCGCGGGGGCCTGAGCGGTCCCGGTTCCGCCGGTGTGAGTCATACCTCCGAAGATTTCTGCTGGGAGTTCATCTTCCGTTCACCGAACGGGGTCCAGATGGCTACCGGGTGCCCCTACCTTTCTGGCCTGGGTGGCAGAGCCACTCGGCGCAATCCACACGGAGCCGCGCCTCCCATGCCGCCCGACCACGGGCGAGACGCTAGAACAGCGGAGGACCCAGGGTGAACCTCAAGCGAAACGGCGCACTGCTCGGAGTGGTGGCCGTCGGTGCCGTCACGGCGATGTCTCTGACCGCCTGCGGCAGCGACAACAACGCCGCATCGGCCACCGTCGACACGTCGGCGTCGACGGCGTCGTGCGAGGGCAAGGACAAGCTCTCGGGCGCAGGTTCGTCCGCCCAGAAGAACGCGATGGACGAGTTCACCTCGGCCTACATCGCGGCCTGCCAGCAGAAGGGCAAGTCCGTCAACGTCGCGTACAACCCCAGCGGCTCGGGCGACGGGCGGACGCAGTTCATCGCGAACCAGATCGACTTCGCCGGCTCCGACTCGGCCATCAAGGGTGACCAGGCCGAGCAGGCCAAGCAGCGCTGCGCCGGCAGCGACGCGTGGAACCTGCCGCTCGTGTTCGGTCCGGTCGCGATCGCGTACAACCTGAACGGCGTCGACAACCTGGTTCTGAACGGCGAGACCATCGCGAAGATCTTCAACGGTGGCATCACCAAGTGGAACGACCCGGCCATCGCGGCGCTGAACTCCGGCGCCAAGCTGCCCGACGAGAAGATCAACCCGATCGTGCGTTCGGACTCGTCCGGCACCAGCGACAACTTCCAGCAGTACCTTCAGGCGTCGTCCAACGGTGCGTGGACTCAGGGTGCAGGTTCGGACTTCAAGGGTGGCGTCGGCGAGGGCGCGAAGGGCTCGGCCGGTGTCGCGCAGGCCGTCGCGACCGCGCCCAACTCCATCACGTACGTCGAGAAGTCGTTCGCCGATCAGCAGAAGCTGTCGGTCGCGCAGATCGACAACGGCTCCGGCCCGGTGAAGCTGTCGCAGGACTCGGCGTCCAAGGCCATCTCCAACGCGACGTTCAAGGGTGCCGGCACTGGTGACCTCACGCTCGACCTGCAGTCGATCTACGGCACCAAGGAGCCCGGCGCCTACCCGCTGGTCCTGGCCACCTACGAGATCGTGTGCTCCAAGGGCTACGACGCGGCCACCTCGGCTGCCGTGAAGTCGTTCCTGACCAGCGCCGCGAACGAGGGCCAGCAGTCGCTCGCCGCCCAGGGCTACGTGCCGCTGCCGGAGTCGTTCCGCGCCAAGATCAACGAGTCGATCGCGGCGATCGCCTGATCTGATCGATAGCCATCGGACCGCCCATCTATATTCAGACAGAGAATGTGAGCGCAGATGACTGACGCGAGCACACGGTCAACACCTCGCGCCTCCGGCTCCGCGGAAGGCGGGGCCGGGGTGGGCGGTCCGAACGGCATTCCGGAGGCCCCGATCACTTCCCCACAGGCAACGAAGAGCAAGACGGTCACTCGTCCCGCGGACCGGATCTTCGGGTCGCTGGCGTCGGGGTCCGCGGTCTTCATCACGCTGCTCGTCGCGGCGGTCGGCATCTTCCTCATCTGGCGCGCGGTCCCCGCGCTGCAGCGCAACGAGGCCAACTTCCTCACCAGTCGGGTGTGGAACACCACCGACATCAACGCGATGGCGTTCGGTGTGCTGGACCTGTTCATCACGACGGTGAAGGTCTCGGTGTTCGCGCTGATCCTCGCGATGCCGGTGGCTCTGGGCATCGCGATCTTCCTCACCGAGTACGCCCCCAAGAAGCTGGCCCGCCCGCTCGCGTACGTCATCGACCTGCTGGCGGCCGTGCCGTCGATCGTCTACGGCCTGTGGGGTCTGCTGGTGTTCGCGCCGGCCATCGCGCCGGTCGCGATGTGGCTCAACGAGCACCTCGGGTGGATCCCGTTCTTCGCGGACGGCACCGGCTCGATCCGGGGCGGCGGCACAGTCTTCACAGCCGGCATCGTGCTGGGCGTCATGATCCTGCCGGTCATCACCGCGGTCACCCGCGAGGTCTTCGCGCAGACCCCGAAGGCGCACATCGAGGCGGCCCTCGCGCTGGGCGCCACGCGCTGGGAAGTGGTTCGCACCACGGTCATTCCGTTCGGCAAGTCCGGCTACATCAGCGGTTCGATGCTGGGTCTCGGCCGCGCACTCGGCGAGACGATGGCGCTGTACATGATCCTGCGCACCACGTCGGCGTCCGCGTCGTGGCTCTCGCTCAACGACTCCGGTTCGACGATCGCGTCGAAGATCGCCCTCGGGTACGCGGAGTTCAACAACAACATTCAGGCGGGTGCCTACATCGCGGCCGGCCTGGTCCTGTTCGTTCTGACCTTCGTGGTCAACGCGGCCGCTCGTGCCGCGATCGCAGGAAAGCGGGCCTGACCGATGACCAGCGTTCTCGACAAGCCGATCAAGGCCCCCGCGTTCCAGGGCGTCGGGCTCCGTCGCCGAATCACCGACGTCACCGCGACGGTGCTGGTGACGCTGGCCGTTCTCGTCGCGCTCGTGCCGTTGGTGTGGGTGCTGTGGACCGTGATCGCGAAGGGTCTGCCGGCGATCACGTCGCAGACGTGGTTCACGCACTCGCTCAGCGGACTGTCCGCCTCGGCGGAGGGCGGTGGCGTCTACCACGCCCTCATCGGCACCCTCTTGCAGGGCGTGGTGTGCGCGCTTCTGGCGGTTCCGCTCGGCCTGTTCGTCGCCGTCTACCTCGTCGAGTACGCGGGCAGCTCGCGGCTCGGCAAGCTCACGACGTTCATGGTCGACATCCTCTCCGGCATCCCGTCGATCGTGGCGGCCCTGTTCATCTACGCGCTGTGGATCGCGACGTTCGGATTCCCCAAGTCGGCCTTCGCGGTGTCGCTCTCCCTGGTGCTGCTGATGGTCCCGGTCGTGGTCCGGAGCACCGAGGAGATGCTGCGGATCGTGCCGAACGATCTGCGTGAGGCGTCGTACGCGCTGGGCGTGCCGAAGTGGAAGACCATCGCGCGCATCGTCGTTCCCACCGCGCTGCCCGGCATCATCACCGGCGTCATGCTCGCCCTGGCTCGCGTGCTCGGTGAGACCGCACCGCTGCTGATCCTGGTGGGCTACGCGCCGTTCATCAACTTCAACCTCTTCGGTGGAGAGATGGGCACGCTGCCGGGCGTGATGGTCGCGGAGATGAACAACCCGACCGCGGCCGGCACCGATCGGGTCTGGGGCGCGGCTCTGACGCTCATCCTGTTGATCGCGATCCTCAACGTCCTCGCGAAGTTGATCGGTCACTTCACCTCGGTCCGCAACAAGTGAGCACCGAAAGCGCGGCGATCGACGCAATCACCGCACCCCACGAACCTCGTCAGCCGATACTCGAGCACACGCTCACACCAGTAGGGAGCCGTTGAATGGCCAAGCGTCTGGATCTCAAGGACGTCAACATCTACTACGGCAAGTTCCACGCCGTCGCCGATGTCGGGCTGTCGGTGCCCCCGCGCAGCGTCACCGCTTTCATCGGCCCCTCGGGCTGCGGTAAGTCGACGGTGCTGCGGTCGCTCAACCGCATGCACGAAGTGACGCCGGGTGCCCGCGTCGAGGGCTCGGTGCTGCTCGACGGCGAGGACATCTACGGCTCCAACGTCGACCCGGTCGGTGTCCGCAAGACCATCGGCATGGTGTTCCAGCGGCCCAACCCGTTCCCCACGATGTCGATCCGCGACAACGTCGTGGCCGGGCTCAAGCTGCAGGGCGTGCGTGACAGGAAGAAGCTCGACCAGATCGCCGAGCAGTCGCTGCAGGGCGCGAACCTGTGGAACGAGGTCAAGGATCGCCTCGACAAGCCCGGTGGTGGCCTGTCGGGTGGCCAGCAGCAGCGTCTGTGCATCGCCCGTGCGATCGCCGTCTCGCCCGACGTGCTGCTGATGGATGAGCCGTGCTCGGCGCTGGACCCCATCTCGACGCTCGCGATCGAGGACCTCATCACCGAGCTCAAGCAGGACTTCACGATCGTCATCGTCACGCACAACATGCAGCAGGCGGCGCGGGTGAGCGATCAGACCGCGTTCTTCAACCTCGAGGCCACCGGCAAGCCGGGCCGGCTCATCGAGATCGACGACACCGAGAAGATCTTCTCCAACCCCACGAAGAAGGCCACGGAGGACTACATCTCCGGCCGCTTCGGCTGATCCCGTCCCGGAACTCTCCGGCTACGCTGGCGGGACCAGCAAGGGGAGGGGTTGGACGGTGTCGTCGAGGAGCGGGGTCGGACAGGTCGCGGCACTCGTCTGCGCCGTCGTGATCGTGGGTGTCGTGGGTTTGGTCTGGTGGGCGCCGTGGCGCGGGGGTGCCATGGTCGGCACCGAACTACGGTCCTTCCCGACCGTGGACGGCTCCACCCTCGACCCCACGCAGGCGAGGATCGTCGACGTCGTGCGAACCGAGTTCGACGCGCAGCCGTCCGGCACGAAGTACTCCGAGGGCGCCGAGGAATCGTGGTGTGCCGACTTCGTCAGTTGGACGCTCCGCGAGGTCGGGGAGCCGTTGTCGAACCCGAATTCGGGGTCGTGGCGAATCCCCGGGGTCTACACGCTGCAGGAGTACTACGAATCGGTCGGTCGCTTCCGGCCCGTCGATTCCGGCTACGTCCCGAAGACCGGCGACGTCGCGCTGTACGCGCCGTCGAGCCCTTTCGGGCAGCACACCAACTTCGTGATCGACTACGACGCGGGCACCTTGACCACTGTCGGCGGTAACGAGGCCGACGCGATCAAGGCGCACCGCTTTGCAGTGGGGGACGTACCGGAGCTCCTCGGCTATGGGGTGCTCTGAGCAGCAACAGGATTCGTCAGACGGACGTCGACCACCAGACCGTGGTGGTCTGACCCGACGATGTCGATGCGCTCGAGGCTGGTCGCGACCGCTCCCTTGGTGATCATCCGGTCGATGCCGATCAACGGGGGGATCCGCCGATCGGCCGGCATCGTGGGCACCAGTCCGGCGCCCAACTGGTCCGCGACGTCGGCGTACCCGTCGGTGAGCAGCGCGCGGTACTGACGCTGGGTGTAGGTCGCGTTGAAGTCCCCGCTCACGACGACGTTGTCGCGCAGCGCATTCGACTCGAGTTCGGAGTGCAGCTCGCGTAGCTCCTTCGCCCACAGGGGCGCGGGGAACAGGTAGGCGGGCGCCGGATGGACGGCGAACAGGGCCAAGGGTTCTCGCAACCCGACGTCGAGGTCCGCGAATAGGTTGGCTGACAGGAAGCCGGCGAGATTGCGGGTGTTCGACAGCGGGTAGCGACTGTAGATCCCGCCGCCCTCCCCGCCTGGCCCGTGCGACACGACGAATCGGTGCGGCAGTAGGTCGTCGAGCCCGGCGGCGTGCAGTCCCGCGATCGACTCGTCGGTGAGTTCCTGGACGGTGAGGACGTCGACGTCCCGCTCGCGAACGGTACGCACCAGAGCAGACGGATCGGCTTGTCCCACTTTGATGTTGGCCTGCATGATGCGCACCGTCGGGCCCGTCGCGTTGCTGGGTAAGGCGCCAGGCGCGCCCGGAATGTAGAGCGGGCTCAGCATCCAGACGCCCAGTGCGCAGACGACGAGGCACGCGGCTTCGACGGTCCACCGCTCGGCGAACGCGGCGACGACCGCACCGAGCAACGCGATCACGAGCAGCAGCGGCGTCTGCGACGCCAGGAGCACGACGACGCGGTTCTCCACGTTCGCGATCGAGGCGACGAGGCCCACGGCGCCCAACCCGCCGCAGGTCGCGGCGAATACTCCGGCAGTCGTTCGGGCCGTCCGACGATCGATCACCACTCGATCATGCCGCTTCCGGACCGTGGAGCGTGGTCTCGTCGAGTAGCGAATTGACAGGCATCCAGGCGGATGTCAACCAGCTAATTGACAGATAGCCAGGCGGGTGTCAATCAGCGATTTCTTGCCCGGTCGGGCCGGTTTACCGGGAGTTTTGCCTGATTGTCGGAATCGCCCAAACATTGCTCAAAGTTTGATTACGCTCCATCTGCAAGTCGGACGGGAAGCCGGGCGATGCCGAGGGGGCATGTCTGTTGGGGGCGACCTGTCCGGAATGTGCAGGGCCTACCGAGAAGGACGTCACGTGAAACTGAAGAAACTTGCTCCGGCCATCGCCGCCCTCGCCGCTGTCGGCCTCGTGGCCTCGGGATGCAGTGACGACAGTTCCGCCGATCCGGCCAAGAACCCCGCCACCGGCGAACCGATCAAGGTCGGTCAGATCCTGTCGATCCAGGCCGGCGGCCTGTCGGTGGCGAATATGGGTGCCGGCATGACCGCGTCGATCGAGGCGTTCAACAACCGCGGTGGCGTCTCGGGGCGCCCGCTCGAGCTGATCCAGTGCGACACGATGGGCGACCCCAACAAGGAGGTCGACTGCGCCAACAAGATGGTCAGCGAGGGCGTGACCGCCACGCTCGCGGACTTCACCGTCGCCTCACCGGAGTCGGTGTCGCAGATCCTCGCGACGGCCGGCATCCCGCGAGTCGGCATGAACCCGATGAACATGGCCGACTTCACCTCACCCAACGTGTTCACCCCGTTCGCGGGCTCGCTGCTCACGCTGTTCGCCAACATCGACGCGCTGGTCGCCGAGGGCAAGACCAAGCTGTCGGTGATGCGTCCGGACTCCCCGGTCACCGCGATGCTGACCCAGATGCTCACCCCGGCCGTGCAGGCGAAGGGTGCCGAGATCGTCAACGAGGTGGCGGTGGGCCCCGGTGCCACCGACTACACCCAGTTCGTCGCCGCGGCCGAACGCAACGGTGCGCAGGGCGTGCTCATGGCGTTGACGGCCACCGAGTCCAACCAGATCGCGGACGCATTCGAACAGCTCGGCTCGAAGCTGGCCTTCGCCATGCCCGCCACCAATTTCACGCAGGCCGACCTGCAGAACCTGGGCACCTTCGCGACCTCGTCGATCTACACCAGCCCGGTCCCGGCGCCGTCGTCGAGCACCGACAAGTTCCCGGGTCTGGTTCCGTTCCTCGACGACATGTCCGCGTCGGGTAAGGACGATCTGGAACGCGAGAACCTCAACGGCACGGAGCTGTTCTCCTGGCTGTCGGTTCGCGCGTTCGGCGAGGTCGCCAAGACCCTCAGTGGCACCATCGACGCAGCATCGGTCATGCAGGGCTTCCAGAATGCCAAGGACATCGACATGGCCGGCCTGGTGCCCGCATGGACGCCGAACGCCGTGCAGCCGGTTGGCATGTTCCAGCGCGTGTCGAACTCGATGATGTACAAGATGACGTTCGACGGCGACGTCGTCGTGACCGATCCGAACATGTTCGATCTGCGCACCCAGTAGTAGTCCCGTCGGTGCGGGGTCCGGCTCCGTCAGCCGGACCCCGCTTCCGTCTCCCCGGAGGTTCGTATGACGGAACTACTACAGTTCGCCATCCTCGGTCTCGGCGCCGGATCGGCGTACGCGCTGCTCGCGCAGGGCGTCGTCCTCGTCTACCGAGGATCGGGCGTGGTCAACTTCGCACAGGGTGCGATCGCGATGGTCGCGGCCTACGTCTGCCTGGAAACCCTCCAGCACAAGCAGCATTGGTCGCTGTGGCCGGCGTTCGTGGTGGCGGTTCTGGTGGCCGCGGCGATCGGATTCTTGTTCCAGCAGCTCGTGTTGCGCTGGCTGGCGACGGCAGCGCCGATCGTCCGGCTCGCGGCCACGCTCGGTCTGCTGGTGATCCTGCAGGCCGGAGTCCAGCAGTACTACGGATCGAAATCGATTCGGGTGCGCGCCTTCCTGCCGAACAGCGCCTACCACTGGGGTGACATCGTGGTGCAGCAGGACCGGCTGATCCTGCTCGGCATCGCGGTGGCGACGACGGTGGCGCTGTGGGTGGCCACCCGGTTCACGCGGGTCGGCCTGGCGATCACCGCCACTGCCGAGAACGAACGCGCCACAGCGGCACTGGGCTGGTCGCCGCAGCGACTGGCGTCGCTGACGTGGACGGTCGGTGGCGGCCTCGCGGGCGCCGCGGGCGTGCTCGTCGCGCCGCTCACGGGCCTCACGCCCAACGCGTTCGTCGTCATCGTCACCGTCTCGTCGCTCGCGGCGGCGCTGCTCGGCGGCTTCCGCTCCTTCCCGCTCACCCTGCTCGGTGGACTTGTCCTGGGCGTGGGGGAGAGCGTGGTGGCGCTCTACCAGGACGACATCCGAGACCTGCTGGGGATGGAGACGCTCACCGGTGTCAACCGAGCGGTGCCCTTCCTGGTGATCCTGGTGGTGCTCGTCGTGCGCGGCAAGGGCTTGCCGCTGCGGAGCCACGTCGCCGACCGGCTTCCGCGGCTGGGCACCGGCCGCATCGACTGGCCGCTGGTGGTTGTCGCGGTGGTCGTGGTGAGCGTCGTCGTCATGGTCTCGAGCGGAGACTGGTTGCGGTCCCTGACATCGACGCTCGCGGCGGCCGTTTTCCTGCTCTCGATCGTGGTCCTGACCGGATTCGCGGGTCAGCTGTCGTTGGCGCAGTACACCGTCGGCGGACTCGGCGCGCTGGTCTCCGCCCGACTCATCGGGCAGGCCGGCTGGCCGTTGATCCCCGCCGCGCTCGTGAGCATCGTCGGCGTGACCCTGGTGGGTGTGCTGTTCGCGCTACCCGCGCTGCGCACCCGGGGCGTGAACCTGGCGGTCGTCACACTCGGTCTCGGATTCACCGTGCAGGAGATGGTGTTCAACAACCCCACCTTCACCGGCGACAAGGTGCAGGGCGCGGTGCGGATCGACGAGGTGAGCCTGCTCGGTTTCGATGTCTCGGCCACCAGCCACCCCGAACGCTGGGCCCTGGTGTGCCTCGTGGTGCTCGTCGTCTCCGCGTTGATGGTGGCCAACCTACGGCGGTCGCGTACCGGCCGGCGCCTGATCGCGGTGCGGACCAACGAGCGGGCGGCCGCATCGCTGGGCATCAGCGTGTTCGCGGTCAAGCTGTACGCCTTCGCTATCGCCGCCGGACTCGCGGCGGTTGCGGGAATCCTGTTGGGCCTGCGCAATATTGCGGTCACCTACTTCGAGTTCAACGTCTTCTCTTCGATCAACGCCGTCGTCCAGGCCGTCACGGGCGGTCTGGGATTCGTCATCGGCGCGGTGGTCGGTGCCCTGCTGGCACCCGGCGCACTGCTCAGCCGACTCGTGGAGAGCGGTGCGGCGACCGGGGTGATCTCGACGCTGATCGGCGGCGTCGTGCTGATCGTGATCCTGCTGACGAACCAGAACGGCCTCGCGGACATGCTGTCCCGGCTCCGTGGCGCGCTGGGGCGTCGCCTACGTCCGAACCGGCCGCACCGTCACCGCCGCGTGCACGAACTGTCCGAGGTCCGGGACTTCGACCTCGAACCGGTGCCCGCGCTCGCGCTGTCGGTGCGCGACCTGACCGTGCGGTTCGGCGGCGTGACGGCGGTGGACGGCGTGAGCCTGGACGTGGAACCCGGTCAGGTGGTGGGGCTCATCGGCCCCAACGGCGCCGGTAAGACAACCGTGATCGACGCCGTGACCGGGTTCGTCACCCCGGCGAGTGGTCAGGTGCTGCTGGGCGACGACGACGTCGTCGGATGGAGTGCAGCGCGACGGTCTCGGGCGGGCCTGCGGCGGTCGTTCCAGTCGCTCGAACTGTTCGAGGACATCACGGTCGCCGAGAACATCCACGCCGGCGCCGACGACGCGGGTTGGCGGACGTGGGTGACCGACCTGATCCGTCCGGGACGGCACCCGTTCTCGCCGACGGCGTCCGCCGCGGTGACCGACTTCGAGCTCGCCGCGGACCTCGATGCGTTCCCGAGCGAACTGTCCTACGGCAGAAGACGACTCGTCGGAATCGCCAGGACCGTCGCGTCGGGACCGTCGGTGGTGTTGCTGGACGAGCCCGCCGCGGGGCTGGACGAGGCGGAGAGTCGCGAGCTGGCGGACGGGATCCGGATGCTCGCGGACCGGCGTCGCGCGGCGGTCCTGCTGATCGAGCACGACATGGATCTGGTGATGTCCGCGTGCGATCGGGTCGTGGTCCTCGAGGCCGGCCGGGTCATCGCGGACGGGACGCCGCAGGAGGTGGCCGCCGACGAGCGCGTGCGCGCGGCCTATCTGGGAACGCACGCCGACAGTGCGAGGACGGAGGCGACGACGTGACGACGACCGCACAGACGGCGACCGAGAACCGGACGGCAGTCCTCGAATACGAAGGCGTGAGCGCCGGATACGGCGAGGTCGCGGTGTGCCGGGACCTGAACCTGACGGTGCGCGCGGGCGAGGTGGTGGCACTGATCGGCGCCAACGGTGCCGGGAAGTCCACGACGATGCTCACCGCGGCGGGTGAGCTGACCCCGATTGCGGGGAGTGTCCGCGTCCTCGATCAGCCGAAGCGGATGTCGTTGGCGCAGTTGTCGAAACGCGGTCTGAGCTACGTCACCGAGGAGCGTTCGGTGATCATGGGGCTCACGGCCGCGGAGAATCTGCGTCTGGCGGGGGTTTCCGCGGACGACGCGTGCGCAATCTTCCCGGAACTGCGGGCCCTGCTGCGCCGGCAGGCAGGTCTGCTCTCGGGTGGGGAGCAGCAGATGCTCACGCTGGCCCGTGCGTTGGCCCGGAAACCGAAACTGCTCCTGGCCGACGAGTTGTCGCTGGGTCTGGCGCCACAGATCGTCGCCCGGCTGCTCGCGGTCGTGCGGGACGCCGCGACCACCGACGGTGTCGGAGTGTTGTTGGTCGAGCAGCACGTTCGTCAGGTGCTCGAGGTGGCCGACCGGGTCTACGTCATGCGGCGTGGGCGCGTCATCCTCGAAGGTCCCGCGTCCGAGATCGCGGCCGACCTGGACGCCGTGCAGCGCGCGTACCTGTCCGGCGAGGAAGCCTGACACCCCACGAAGCGGGGCCTCGCCGGGGGCGCGTACGCCCCCGGCGAGCCGCTACAGCTCGGGGTAGGACGTCAGGTCGTCGGCGTCGTTGCGCGGGTCCTCGGGCATCTTGCCGGTGACGAGGAAGATGACCCGGCGCGCGACCTCGACGGTGTGGTCGGCGAATCGCTCGTAGAAGCGGCCCAGCAGGGTCACGTCGACGGCCGCGGCCACACCGTGCTGCCACTCCCGGTCCATGAGGACGCTGAACAGGTGCCGGTGCAGGTCGTCCATCGCGTCGTCTTCTTCGCGGAGCTTGGCGGCGCGCTCGGGGTCGCGGGTCTCGAGGACCTCCTTGGCGCCCGCGCCCAGCGAGACGGCGATGCGGCCCATCTCGGCGAAGTAGCCGTTGACCTCCTCGGGGAGGACATGGTTCGGGTGACGGCGGCGGGTGATCTTGGCGACGTGCAGCGCGAGCGCACCCATGCGGTCGATGTCGGAGACGATCTGGATGCCGCTGACGACGGAGCGCAGGTCGCCCGCGACCGGGGCCTGCAGCGCGAGCAACGCGAACGCCCGCTCCTCCGCCACGACGCTGAGCTCGGTGATCTTCTCGTGCTCCCCGATCACCTGCTCGGCCAGCTCGAGATCGGCATGCAGGAGGGACTGGGTGGCCTTCTCCATGGCCGCCCCGGCCAAGCCCGCCATCTCGCCGAGGAGATCCGCAAGCTCGGTCATCTGTTCGTTGTAAGCGACGCGCATGAGGTCACAGCCTACGGCGTGGCGGAAACCAAGTCACCACGGTCAGGTGAACGCCGGGTGAATGCCCGGCGCAGTTCAGGGCTTCGCGCAGGGATTGTCGGTCGCGTTCGTCACCGCGAGGTCCGCGGGCAGCTCGACCTCCTCGGGCGCACCGATCCGAGCGGAGCTGACGTCGAGCGACGAACCGGCCGCGGCGGGGGCCGTCAGAGTGCGGTCGAATGCGCTGCCGAGGACCACCTCGACGATGTTGCCGAGCCCCGAGGCCTGCTCGAGCACCGCCCCGGGAATCGACGACGCCACGGTCGCGGCCTCTGCCTCGAGGCCGGGGGAGAACCGTACGACGGTCTGGCTGCTGGTGCCGCTGTAGTTGCCGACGCTGTAGATCTGGAACCCGTACGCGGCCAATCGGTCGGCCGTGGTGGCGGCCAGCCCGGAGACGCCCGAGCCGTTGGACATCTGCACGCTCACCGACTCCGGGCTCACCGCGAGCTGGCTCGGTGCCGGGGGCGGGGCCGTCGTCGACGTGTCCTTCTTGTCGTCGGTCCGCTTCTCGCCCGGCAGGGGCTCGTCGTCGATGATCGCCCGGAAGATGTCCTTGATGTCGTCGAGGCGGGGGATCTCGTTGCCCCAGTCGTTGGTGCCGGCGGTGGGGACGGTGATGAACGTGACGGCGCCGGCGTCGACGTTGCGAAGCGACTGACCGAGGGTGATCAGCGACTTGGTGTCGATGTTCTCGACGAACGTGGACTTGGTGAACGCGTTGATGAAGCTGTTGAGCTTGCCCGGATCGAACAGCACCTTGCTCGACATCGCCTCGCGCAGCAGCGCCGACAGGAACAACTGCTGCCGTTTGATCCGGCCGTAGTCGCCGTTGCCCTCCGCCTCCACGTGGCGGGCGCGCACGTAGTCGAGTGCCTTCTTGCCGTCGAGGGTCTGGGTGCCGGCGGTCGGCAGGATCGTGCCGAGTTCGCCGTCGACCAGGGGCTGCGGGACGCACACTTCGACGCCACCCACGCCGTTGACCATGCTCTCGAAGCCGGCGAAGTCCATGCCGACGAAGTGGCGGATCTTCAGGCCCGACATCTTCTGGATGACCTTCACCAGACACTTCGGTCCGCCCAGCGCATAGGTGGCGTTGAGCTTGTCGCCCTCGGCCGCCGGATACGTCTCGTCGGTGTAGGTGCCGGTCTGGTTGTCCCAGCCCTGGCACTCGGGGCGCTCCACATCGAGGTCGCGCGGGAAGGAGACCGCGACGACGCGGCTGCGGTCGGCCGGGATGTGCACCAGCATGACGGTGTCCGAACGGGCGCCCTCGGCGTCATCGACGGTGCCCGCCCCGACCGCGCCGGACGCACCTGCACGCGTGTCGGTGCCCACGATCAGATACGTCTCGTCACCGGTCTGGCCGCCGGGATCGATGATGTCGCTGGAGTCGGTGTCGAGCGCGGCGATCTGCGCGAAGCGGCCCTCGGTCGTACGCAGGTAGCCCCACAGGCCGCCGGTCACGACCATCGCCATCACCGCGACGAACGCGACCGCCGACCGCCCGAACGCCAGCAGCTTGCGGCGCTTGCGGTCCTTGCTCGCGGCCAGTCGGGTCTGGCCGGGGGTGCCGACAGCCTGCGGTGACGCGGTGGTCGCCGCCTCTTCCACCCAGTTCGGGGTGTCGGGTTCGGAGTCGTAGTCGTCGTCGAAACGGTCGTCGGTGACGACCGGAATGATCTCGGTGGCGTCGTCCGGGCCGGTCGGGGGCGCGTGGAACGACTCGAACTCGTCGAACTCGTCGAACTCGGGCTCGTCCGAGCGGCCGCCCCGGCCGACGGCGGGTGGCACCGGCCGACCCATCTTCTGCATCAATTCGGCGACGGACAGGCGTTCGCTGGTGTCGAGGGGTTCGTGTTCGGATTCGTGGCGGCCCCGTCGGGCCTGCTCCTCGCGATAACGACGGTCGGCTAGCGGACGCTCCCAGGGGGCTCGGCCTTCCGGCGCGGCGTGACTGGGATTGTGCTCGTCACCCACCGATTCGCCCTGACCTCTCCGCCTCCAAATAAGTACCGTCGCTCGACGACGACGCCATGATACTTATCGACGCCCCTCAGCGGCATAAGTCTGCGTGTCGCAGAAGCGTTGTCCCACCTCACGCCGTGACGTGTCGCGGGTCACCGTGCGGCGTGCCACCGCTGTGGATCGCATTCCAGCGCGCCACGGTCCCAGTTCGCGTTGTCGGCCTCGGCCTCGTAGGTGGACTGCAGGAATCGCTGCAGGGTCGCGTCGGGATCGGCCGCGGTACGGACCGCCTCGTAGGGGAGCAGGAACTGCTTGAACTCGGCGCTGTAGAACGCCTGCTCGGGCTCGACCGGGTGGGTGGAGAAGCCGTCCGGCTCGGGATAGGCGTACGCGTAGAACGCGCCCTCCTCCCCGCCGCCGGGCCAGAACCCGCAGCTCGACAGCTCGTGCGAGTAGCCCTCGACCATCACCCAGCGGCCGCAGTGGGGGGCGCCGCCCGGGTGCTCGGGGGCCGGCCGTCCCGAGAAACGGGTGCAGGCCAGGTCGAACGACCCCCAGAAGAAGTGGACGGGGCTGACCTTGCCGAGGAATCGGGACCGGAACTCGTGCAGGCCACGGTCGGCCTGGACGAGTTGCTTCCAGAACAGGTTCGCGGCGGACGGGTCGTACGACGCGTGCACGGTGTCTTCGGCGAACGGGATCGCGGTGGGCACCTCGTTCGGCGTCGGCTGAACAAGCGTCTCGATGCCCAGTTCGTCGAGCGACTTCATGACCCGCTCGTAGAAGTCGGCGACCGGCATCGGCTCGAGCGGGAACTCACGATGGGCGCCGTTGCTGTCGCGGATCACCAGTTGGTGGCCGGAGAAGTCGAACTCGATGTCGAAGACGCGGGTGCGATACGGGATCGCCGACGTTGTCAGCCCGCGCGCGCTCACATAGAACGGCACCTGCCACCAGTGGTTGACCAGCGGCGCGTGGGCCAACCGCACCTTCCCGACGACCTGCGACCACATGTGCAGCGTGTCGCGGGTGGGTTCCCAATCGGCAACCCGCAGTGCGGGCCAGGCGTCCGAATCTGCTGGTGAAGCGGCCACGGCGTCTCCGTCCGGAAGCATCCTCGAGGAACTGCAGGCTCTTCGGAGTCTAGGCGTGGGTCGCTGCCGGTCGGGGCTATCCGCCGGAATGCATGATGTCGGCGCCCGCCGGGACGAGAGTGTCCTCGGGGTCGTCGAGCCAGCCGTCCGGCAACGCGACGGTGCCGGGCGAGCCCTGGCGACCGCGCGGGCCCTCCGCGTCCTTGGGGAACGGCACCGTCGGGTCGAGCTGGCCGAGGAAGCCCTCGAGTTCGGCGAGCGACGACACCCGGGCCATGCCGTTGCGCAGTTCGGAACCCGCCGGGAAGCCGCGCATGTACCACGCGATGTGCTTGCGCATCTCCCGCATGCCCTTGTCCTCGCCGTGGTGGTCGGCGAGCAGGCGTCCGTGCCGCATCATGATCGCGGCGACCTCGCCGAGGTTCGGCGGGACCGGCATCTCGGTGCCGTTGAGGGCGGCGCTGAGTTCGGCGAACAGCCACGGCCGGCCCAGGCAGCCGCGTCCGACGACGACGCCGTCGCAGCCGGTCTCGGACATCATCTTCTCGGCGTCCTCGGCGGCGAAGATGTCGCCGTTGCCGAGCACCGGGATGTCGGTGACGTGCTCCTTGAGGCGCGCGATCTCGGACCAGTCGGCCGTGCCCGAGTAGCGCTGGGAGGCCGTGCGACCGTGCAGCGCTACGGCAGCGGCGCCCTCGGCGGCGGCGATGCGTCCGGCGTCGAGGTGGGTGTGGTGGTCGGCGTCGATGCCGATGCGCATCTTCACGGTGACCGGGATGTTCGTGCCCTCGGTCGCCTTCACCGCGGCGGCGACGATCTGCCCGAACAGGCGGCGCTTGTACGGCAGCGCCGATCCGCCGCCCTTGCGGGTGACCTTGGGGACCGGGCAGCCGAAGTTCATGTCGATGTGGTCGGCGAGGTCCTCGTCGACGATCATCTTCGCCGCGGCGTACGTGACCTCGGGGTCGACGGTGTACAGCTGCAGCGAGCGCGGCGTCTCGGTTGGCCCGAAGGTGGTCATGTGCATCGTCACCGGATGCCGCTCGACCAGCGCGCGGGCCGTCACCATCTCGCACACGTACAGGCCCGCGGTGCTGCCGGCACGCTCGAGTTCGAGTTCGCGGCAGAGCGTGCGGAAGGCGACGTTCGTGATGCCTGCCATGGGGGCCAGCACGACGGGGCTGCCCAGCTCGAGCGAACCGATGCGAAGGGGTGACATGAAGACCTCGGGATAATTCTTCGGGAGAAAAGACTGTGCCCGGTACCGGATCCGGTACCGGGCACAGGATAGCTGCAACGGGGCAGGTGGCGACCCGTCAGGAGGCCTTCTCGGCGCGCGCGGCCTCGCGCGCGAGGGCGCGGTCGCGCATCTCCTCGAACTTGGTGGCCTGCTGCTCGAGGTTCTCGAGGAACGCCGCGAGCTCCTCGCGGGTGTCCTCGCCGCGGGCCGTGAAGTCCGTGCGGTCGAACACATTCCACTTGCGGAGCACCGGCTGCACGACCTCCTCGAGATGCTGGCGCAGGTCGTAGATGCCGTGCTTGGCCATCAGGACGCCGTTGCGTCGGAAGTTCGGCATGCCGGCGCCGGGCATCTCGAAGTTCTTGATGATGTCGGTCACGGCCTTGAGCGTCTGGTCGGGTGCGATGTCCATCGCGGCGCCGCAGATGTTCCGGTAGAAGATCATGTGCAGGTTCTCGTCGGCCGCGATGCGCTGCAGCATCCGGTCGGCGATCGGGTCCTGGCACGCCTTGCCGGTGTTGCGGTGCGAGACGCGGGTCGCGAGTTCCTGGAACGTCACGTACGACACGGAGTGCAGCAGTCCGACGCTGTCGCCGGCCGGCGAGCTGTAGCCGTTCGTCATGTGGATCATGCGGGCATTCTCGAGCTCGACCGGGTCGACGCCGCGGGTGACGACGAGGTAGTCGCGCATCACGATGCCGTGGCGGTTCTCCTCGGCCGTCCAGCGGCCCACCCAGGTGCCCCACGCGCCGTCACGGGAGAAGTTCTCGGCGATCTCGCGGTGGTACGACGGCAGGTTGTCCTCCGTGAGGAGGTTGGTGATCATCGCGGCCTTCGCGACCTCGCCGAGCTGGGACTGCTCGGGATCCCAGTCCTCGCCGCCCATCGCGGCGAAGTTGCGACCCTCGTCCCACGGGACGTAATCGTGCGGATGCCAATCCTTGGCCATGGAGAGATGCCGATTCACGTTCTCTTCCGCAACAGGCTGCAACTCCTGCAGCAGCTCGAGCTGAGTGAGATCCCTCGACATCGGTTTCTGCCTCCATGAAAGTCGGTGACGCTGAATGACGTTGACGTGCGCTTCAGACCTTGCTGCAAACCTACGCTACCGTAGGTTTGCAGATCGAGGGGAGGCTTCGACTGGCGATGCCGCCACAGCTCCCCCCAGTCCCCGCAGTCCGCGGGCTCGGCGGTTCGTGATGCGCATACCGCGCCGAGTGTGGCGGACGTTACACGTCGGTGACCTCAGTCGGAGCTGTTTCTCCAGGTTCGACTTCCTGTGAATCGGTTGTGAATCTCAGGAAGCGCTCCGCGGCGGCCGGCAACGCCCGGCCTCGCGCCCAGACCACACCGATGTCGCGCCCGGCGCCGTTCAGCGGGACGAGCGTGACGCCCTCGGGCCAGCTGTGCGGTTCCTGCCACGGCATCACCGCGACGCCCAGCGACGCGGACACCAGGCCGCCGATCGTGGCCAGTTCGCTGGACTCGAAGACGACGTTGGGCGCGAAGCCCGCCTCGGCGCACAGTTCGTCGAAGATCCGGCGCATCCCGTAGTCCTCGTGCATGACGATGAACGACTCGTTCGCGGCCGCGGCGAGATCGAGCGCCGCCACGTCGCCGAGGCGATGTCCGGCCGGCAGGGCCAGCGCGAGCCGCTGGTGCGTGATCGGCGCCCACCGCACCAGCGTGCTGCGGGGTCGCGGGGAGACGAACGCGAGGTCGTCGCGGCCGTCGACGACGCGATCGACGAGGGCCTGCGCGGCGTCCTGGTACAGCGTGAACGACACTCGGGGCCGCTGCTCGCGGTAGGCGCGCAGGACCCGCGGAATCAGCCAGGTCCCGAACGAGTGCAGGAAGCTCAGCCGCACCGTGCCGCGGTCGGGGCTGTCGAACGAGGCGATCTCGCGCTGCGCGGCGGACAGCTCCGCCGCCGCACGACGTGCATGTTCGAGGAGTACGCGACCGCGGTCGTTGAGTTCGAGGCGCCGGCCGTGCCGGTCGAACAGTTCGACGCCCAGGTCGCGTTCGAGTCTGGCCAGGCGTCGCGACAGCGTCGGCTGGGAGATGCGCAGCATGTCCGACGCCGCGGTGACCTGCCCGGTCTCCGCGAGCGCGATGAACCACCGCAGGCCGTCGATCAATTCCACGAGTACAGCTTATGCACAACATGCATCAACAGCTGTGCACAAATGCATTTCCTTTCCGTCGAGCGGCTCGCCAGGATGGCTCACGGACGCAGTGGAGGCAATGGCATGAATCGCACAGTCGCGGACCGCGGGAGTGACGCGCTCGACGGACGGACCACCCGGGGTTCGCGCGAGTACCGCGCCATCACCGTCGCGCTGTTCGCGGCGGGGCTCACGACGTTCGTCTCGATGTACTCGGCGCAGGCCCTGCTGCCGGCGCTGACGGAGACATTCGGGGTGGCGCCGGCGGTGGCGGCGCTCGCGGTGTCGGTGACGACCGGGATGGTGGCGATCGCGATCGTCCCGGCGAGCGTGCTGTCCGAACGGTTCGGCCGCACCCGCGTGATGGTGACCTCGGCGGCGGTGTCCAGCGTGCTCGGAATCTTGCTGCCGCTGAGTCCGAACATCGGCGTGCTGCTGGTGGGGCGGGCGCTGCAGGGGGTCGCGCTCGCGGGCATCCCGGCGGTCGCGATGGCCTACCTCGCCGAGGAGATCCACTCCCGCGACCTGGGATCCGCGATGGGCCGCTACGTCGCCGGCACGACGATCGGGGGACTGGTCGGCAGGCTCGTGCCGTCGGTGGTCCTCGACGTCGCCTCGTGGCGCTGGGCGATGGAGGCCGCGTCGGTGCTGGCGCTCGTCCTCGCGGTGCTCATGACCCGCACGCTGCCGCCGTCGCGCAACTTCCGCCCGCAGCGGGTGCACCCGCGCATCGTCGTCACGAATCTCCTCGGCCACCTGCGCAACCCGGCCCTCGCCACGCTGTTCGCGTTGGGGTTCCTGTTGATGGGCGGATTCGTCTCGGCCTACAACTTCCTCGGCTTCCGCCTCCTCGACGCCCCGTTCTCATTGCCCGAGGGGCTGGTGGGGCTGGTGTTCCTGATGTATCTCGCCGGGACGTACACCTCGGCGGCGGCGGGCGCGGCGGCGGACCGCTTCGGCCGGCCCGCGGTGCTCCTCGGTGCCGTCGTGACGATGGTGCTCGGGTTGGCGATCACGCTGGCCCAGCTGCTGCCACTCGTGCTACTCGGCATGCTGCTCTTCACCGGTGGGTTCTTCGCCGCTCACTCGGTCGCCAGCGGCTGGGTGGGTCGGCTCGCGACCGAGCACCGGGCCGAAGCGTCGTCGATGTACCTGTTCGCGTACTACCTCGGGTCGAGTGTCGCGGGCGCGTGCGCCGGTGTCGCCTACGCCACCGGTGGGTGGCCGGCGACGGTCGCGTTCATCGCCGTGCTGCTGTGCGTTGCGCTCATGTCGGCGTCATGGCTGTTCGGCAAGTCGCGCCGCCCGGATCGGATTCCGGCTCCGGCGCAGTAGAGACGCGACCGCGGCCACGAGCAGACATGACCCCGCTCCGGCACCGGTGACGGTGCTCGGCGCCACGTCTGTGGTGAGCCCGGCTATCAGTGCCACACCGGCGACGGCCGTGACACCCGCGGCGAGCGGAACGAGCCACAGGTCGGTGAAGAGGCCTGCGAGCGGCAGGAAGTGCACTCCGACGCCGGCGCACCCCAGGTTCGGCCATCGGCGTTCGTTCACCCCGGCTACGGATCGCGGTGACGATTCCCGCCGCGACGACGAGTGCCGCCGCGGCCTGTCCGAGATGCAGGATCCGGGCGAGCCACTGCGGCGCGTCGGCCGTGCCCCAACCGAACCATACGAGCGCGAAGAAACCCTCGATGACCGCGGTGATCCCCCGAGTTCGATTGTCGGTGGGGACCGGAGACCGGGTCATCGCGCAATTCGATCATCGAAGTTCACCATCGTCTCGCCGAAAGTCTTGCGGCGGTGGACGGCGGATGCACACAATCGCGCCATGGTCGCCAACATGAGTCGGTTGGAGCGGATCGTCGACGAACTGCCGGAAGCGCAGCGAGTCGACATCGAGGAATGGGGTGGGCACCCCAGTTTTCGAGTGCGCGGCAAGAACTTCGTGTTCTCGGATGCCGACGCGACCAGTCTGTCGTTCAAACTCACCAAGGACGAGGCGGCCGCCGTCATCGCAACCGAATCCGGCGCCGAGCCGGTCGGCTACGGGCTCGGCCGGCACGGTTGGGTATCGGTGAGGGTGCCACGCGACGGGACGGACGAATGGTGGGCGCAACTGCGTGAATGGGTGCGGACCTCGTACACCTTGATCGCGCCGAAAACCTTGGCACGTGTCGTCCTTGCAGAGGACGCAGTGTCGACGACGGGAGGACCAGCATGAGTAATGCTTCCACGCCGGCAGCCGGGAGCGCGCCCGCGTCACAGAAAGCGGGAATGCCGGTCTGGGCGAAGAAGGCGATCTGGGTCGCCGTGATCGTCGTGGTTCTCGTCGTCGTGTACTTCGTGCTCGCGGCGTTCCTGCCACGGTGGTGGTCGCAACGGGTGGGTTCGTTGTCGTCCGGCAGCTTCTCGCTCGGCATCACCTGGGGTCTGCTCTACGGCATCGTGGGCACGACGATTCCGTTGCTGCTGTTCTACTTTGCGTGGCGGTCGCGTCGGCGCGAGCACGCCAGGATCTGGGTGATCGGCAGTCTGGTCCTCGGTGTCATCGTCGCGATCCCGAATCTGCTGACGCTCACCGTGGTGCTCGGAGGCAACAGCGCTGCGCACGCGGGGGAGCGCACGATGGACGTCGACGCGCCCGGCTTCCGCGGCGCCTCGCTGTGGGGCGCGATCATCGGTGTGCTGTTGTTCGCCGCCGCGGTCTTCCTGCAGCGGCGGTACCGCAAGCGCGGCGAGGAAGTGACCAGGCTGCGCAACAACCTGCACCAGCGGGAGCCGCAGTCGCCGGGAGAGTCGCCGGCCCCCGAGATGTGACGTCGAGTCCGACGAGAGCGGAGCGAGGGGACCTTCGTCCCTCCTTTGCGGGTCCTTGCTCCTGACATCTCGTCAGACTCTTTCGCGCGCAGACGCGTTGTGGTGATCTGTTGGTGCCTCCTTGCGCGGGGGTGGGTCGTCGGTTCCGGGTGCTGCCGACGGTTCCGCTGGACGCCCCGTCAGTCTGGAGGCGGGGCGTCCGCCATATCGTCCGACCTTTCGTCGGTCCCTTCGGGGGAGGGCGACTGTCGGCGCACCGGTTTCACACCTCACCCCTCACCGGTGCGCCGACGGCCGGACATTCCCGCGGATCCTCGTCCGCGACCAGCGTTGTCGGGGGCGAGGTTTCCACGATCGTCTCGATCCCATTAGACTGCTGCCCGCACGCCCCTATAGCTCAGTTGGTAGAGCTACGGACTTTTAATCCGCAGGTCGTAGGTTCGAGCCCTACTGGGGGCACGCACACCCCCGTCGGGACCATTCGGTCCGGCGGGGGTTTCTTGTATGCCTGAGATCCGGCCGGCGGGAATGCGAGTGGGATCGACAGGCTTCGCGACAGCCACGACGTCCCGCGGCTTCGTGCGGTCGGCCTCCCACCTCGCGATCGATCCGGCCTTCACCCCGCGGCGTCAGCGAACTCGCGCTGATCCATTCCGGCCGTATGTTGCGCCTTTCGGACCTTGTCACCGAACGACCACACCGGGTAAACCATGCCGTCCTCGCGAACCTGAACTGTCATGGGGTCACTGCGCATGTGTCAAACCCATGCAATCCCCAGTAATGCATGCTCACGATGAATGGCATCCTGGGCATTCCCAAACGCAGCATTCTCGACTCCGCCACCCGGCGGGACACCCTCGATCTGCGTGCGGTGACGTCCTCGCATTGCTCGCGTCCTGATCCCCACGAAAAAGCCCGCCAGGTCTCGCACACCTGACGGGACTACCACGACCACACGAAATGCAGGTTCGACATGACAGATCAGGTAGGAGAGCGGTTCCAGCGGCAGAAGGACACCAATTGACCACCTCGAACGGGTGTCAACCCGCCGCCGTTCGCTGGCTAGCCTCAAGTGCGGCGACGCGGGCTTCGAGGTCGCCGATGATCAGCATGCTCCCGATGATCGCTGTTTGCATTGCCGCACTGAGATGGCCATCACCCCCGACATCAAGGGCGTCGAGGATTGTGGCCTGGAGTTCGCGGGTGCGGGCCGCCCCGCCGGGAAGGGTGATTCGGTCGAACCCGAACTGCTGATTGATGGCCATGAGGTGCTTCCTTCGTCGGCCGCTGATGCCTCCAGCGTAGGCGTGAAACCGGCTGTTGACGACGACGCTGCGTGGCGAGGCCGGACATGCAGCAGCACTCAGCCATCTCATGGGAGTGTCATTTTCCTCCGATCCGGAGGTCCGGGATGCTGCGCTATTTGCTGCCAGTCGGTCGTCGTTTGAAGTCCGCTTCGAACTGACCGAGAGCGCCAAAGATCCCCGCGAGTGCAGTGTGAATGACCTTGGTGTCCGGTTCTCCACGCACGATCATGTTGTTGATGTGCTCGACAAGCTCGCGAGTAATCCGGGCCTCTTCGGGAAGATAGTGCGGAATCTGCTCCACGATGCCTCTCCTTCGATTGATGGTTGTGGTGATTTCACCGTAGGAGATGGGCAGGCTGCCGAGGGCGAGATCTCGCCCTCGGCAGTCGAGCCGCCCGCCGATCTCGTCGAGTGCTTCGTCGGCCGGCACGATGGTGAGAGTGTGCAGCTCACGGTGCTATCCCGCGACACCGGTCCACGCCCTCGACACCACCAACTCCTGGCCCGACGAGTTCGCGACGGCGGAGCTCGCCGCCGCCGCGTGGACCGGTACAACGGAGGCGATCGTCGCGCTGCTCTTCGGGATCGCTGCATGATCGCGCCGACCAGCTCGTGGATGCTGTCGACACCGCGGTCGACGTGGAAGCGATGCAGCCTCAACGAGTTCCGTCAGCACACGCCGGGCGGCCGAGCTGACCGCGAGTGACCTTGTCGGCCGGGCATTCTGGCTCGATCTCGGTGAAGGCTCGTCCGCCCGCGCGGCAACGGATCCCGTCCGCCCGGCCAATACCCACCCGAGCTCGTCTTGCCGGGCGAACGCCGCAAGGCCGGATGGCAGATGCGCATCGGCACCGGGCAGGAGGCGATCCATGCATGAGCAGCGAACGGCCGGAGCCGTCGCCCTCGACGTCCACGGGGGAGTGCTCGACGCCGGCGTCCTCGTCGGCGCCCACCTCGCCGCGGGCCGCCGCTCCACCCGCCCTCTCTATGAACCCCACTGGGTAAACCGCCCCTACGCCAAGGCCTGGAGAAACCGATCAAAGACACCGCGCGACGCCCGTGCGCCGACCTGTTCCCGGGCGTTGCCGCAGGCTGCCGCCCGTTCGGGAGTTCGATCGGACCGGGCGGCTGGTCTTCAGTGCGCTGGCCGAGGCGCGGAGGGAGGTCCCTGACTTCCTCCGAACGGGTGTTTCCAGCTTCGGTCACCAACGGTGGCGTCGGTCGCGGCGGCGTGCCGGCCAGTACTCGGTGGCGTCTCTGTGTTTGCGAGGTCGTCGCGTTGTTGAGTCAAGGCGGCCTCGTTGCGGCGTGATTGTTTGAGCTCGGTTCGTGCTGCGCGTCCCCGCCGCGATGTACGCCTTGCGGCGACGAGGAGGAGGCTGAGTCCGAGTACGCCGACCGCGCCGACGACGATTCCGTAGAGGAACAGCGCGCCGGTGGATCCGGTGACGTGGTATCCGAACACGGTGAAGTCGTCGGTCAAGGCGTGCTCAGCGCCGGCGTTCGTGAGTACTCCCGCGACTCCGACGACGATTGCGGCGACCAAGAGGATTAGGCCTACGAGGATCATGGCTGCTTCCCGATCAGGCCGTGGAATGGATTTCGAGGGGGTTCACAGTTCACTCCGTCTCGCGCGGGTGATCTTCGGCCCGCTGCACACCAGCCTGGTATGCCGGTCCAACCCCTTCGCCGGTCTCGGTCGGTTTGTTTTCCCTGTTCGAGCTGCTCGTGTCACCGGAACTCGCGCTTCCAGCCGACTCGCCAGCCCTGGCCTCCTGCTCCTCGACGGATCTGGTTTTGTGGGTGCGACCCTCGTATGGCGGCACTTCGGCGTCGTCCGGATTTGGCTTCCGCCCGCCAGTCCGACTCCTTCCCGGCTCGCCACTCGAGATGACGCTTCGTCGTCGAACGAGCCGGAAGGCCTGTCGGTATCTCCGCCGCCCGGCTTGTCCGAGCCCGTGCCACGCGACCCACACGCGGACTGCGGTTCTTCGCTCGGTGTGTCGTCGTTGTTCTTCATGGTCAACGTTCATTGCTTCCTGTCGGCTGGGTCCGGCACGGAACCGAATACCCGCTCGAGTACGGAGCTACACCCGAGGGTGCGGTCACGATGGACGGCCATGGGGCGCGACACGGCCGAACGGTACCGCGCCTCTCGCCCTGCGCAGTGCCGTCCGCGCCCACGTTCTCGCAGACCAGCGCATGCGGCTGACCACGGGCATGCGGTCCGCCACCAAGGAGGTCTCATACTTGCGGCGTCCGAGCCCTACTGGGGGCACGCACCCCCCGTCAGGATCATCCTGGCGCGGGTCTCGTGTTTTTCAGCAGTAAGTCAGTGGCCGGAACGTCGAAGATCGCTTATCTCCACGAACCCGATACTCTCCTACCGACTGCGCTCGACAAGGTCGGACTCGCGAATGAATGGAGCGATGGTGGGCATTCAGGGAGGCAGCGAGAGCGGAACCCCCCATGGTGAAGAAGCAGCGCCGGCGAGCATTCCTGCGCCGCTGCTTCGGGATTACCGCCACGTCGGAGGAATCGAATCGATCGAGGTCGACGGCACTCGATACTTTTTCGGTTACGACTTCAGCGAAGATCTGGTCCTTTCCCCGCTGATCGACGACGTCGAACTCATGTCGGTCTTCGCGGAGACACATATGGAGCAACGCGACGGCCTTCACGATCGCGGGTACTGGCGCGATCTCGTTGATGGATCACGCGAATACTCGGAGTTGGCGCAGCCGGAATCTTGCTCCTTCGAGTCCGAACAACTGCGGTTGATCATTACCTCGCTGAGGAACATTGCAGAAACCGGAGTACCGGCGCCTGACTTCGACTACCCCTATCACCTCAGATTCCTGTTGTCCTCCGCCGGGCAATGGAAAGAGCAATTCAACGCGACTGCGGAGGGTGTGCGGGCCATCAAGGGTGCCGAGCGCCCAGCCGACAGGACCACGCTCGAGCAGATCGCTCGCGACATTCTCCGTGAGACTCGGAACGCGATGGATGCGGTTGAGGGAAACTGGGCAGAGGTCTTCGACGCACTGACCCAGTGACACCGCGCGGAGGGGAGTGCGCGACGAACCAGCGAAAGCGCCTTCGCGTCAAGTGGTTTCGGGAAACAGGTGGGCGTCGGTCCGGAGACGCGCACATCTTCCGGTCGGTGCCGGCCGACGGTTCGGCAGGTGCATCCCGCCGGTAGCGGTGGATGTAGGCCATGATCGGAGGCGTGAGTGAGACCGCACGGCAGGAAGGCGAAGGCGTCGATCGGCACGACCGGGAGGTGCAGGTGCACTGCGCGCACCGCAGCCGGCTCTATCGGGGTGGTGTCCTCACCGCGTCCGATCTTCCGCTCGTCGAACTCTCGGCGCATCGCGGCGAGCCCGACGCGCTGATCTGGGTGGACCTGCTGGCGCCGACGTCGGCCGATCTGCGCGCGCTCGCCCCGCTCGTCGGTGGGGAGGTGGAACTTCATCCGCTGGCGATCGAGAACGCCGCCGCGGGGAGCCAGCGACCGCGGCTGGTGCGCTACCGCGACCACAGCCTGCTGCATGCCCGCGCCGTCCACATCGATCCCCGCAGCGGAACGCTCGTGCCGACACGGGTGGCCGCCTTCATTCTCGACCGGGCACTGATCACGATCCGCTCGGACGACGGATTTCCGCTCGAGCCGCTCCTCGCCGAGTGGGACGACATCGGCGCGCTCACCGAACGCGGTGTCGGCTTCCTGGTCCACTCGCTGCTGGACCAACTGGTGGACGGCTACTTCGAGGTGCTCGACGACCTCGACGATCGGATCCAGTCGCTCGAGGACGAACTGCTCGAGGGATCGGGGCCGACCCGGGCCATCCAGCTGCAGAGCTTCGCGGTGCGCAAGGACGTCGTGCAGCTGTCGCGGGTGGTGCTGCCGATGAACGAGGCGCTCAGCGCACTGCTCCGGCCGGGTGTGCACGCGGCGTACGCCGAGATCGTGCCGTATTACCAGGACGTCTACGACCACGCTTTGCGGGCGACCGAGCGGATCGACGGACTGCGGGACACGATCGAGTCGATTCTGTCGACGAGTCTGGCCATGCAGGGCAACTCTCTGAACGAGATCATGAAGAAGCTCACCGCGTGGGCCGCGATCATCGCCATCCCGACCGGGGTGACCGGGTACTTCGGGCAGAACATTCCGTTTCCCGGCTACGCGGAACCGTGGGGTTTCTGGCTCAGTGCGCTGATGCTCGTGGGGCTCGCGACGGGGTTGTGGGTGAGCTTCAAGCGCCGCGGCTGGCTCTGACGGGACCGGAACGGCGGTGGCCCTGGAGGGCTTCAGGAGGGCTTCCGTAGCTCGCTGAAGCTCACCCGAAATGCGAAGGGCTCGGGTGCGCACCCCCTGCAGCACACCCGAGCGACGTAAATATACCACTTGGTGTGTTTTTGTTCAGCGGAGCGTCGAAGGCCGAGGTCGGGGCTTCGATGTTTCGGGTAGTGCGACAAGGGGACTAGTCTGGTTTTCGGGCGGGTGGCAGCTGGCCGAGTTGATCGGCGAGTGTTACGGCTTTCGGAGGCGACTAGCGCAATGGCACGTCAACAGGAGCGTGCGCGTCGGACCCGCGCTGCGATCGTGGAAGCGGCCGCAGTCGAGTTCGGTAAGCGCGGATATGCGGCAGCGTCGGTGAACGCGATCCTCGAGGGGTCGCACGCGACCAAGGGCGCGATGTACTTCCACTTCGAATCGAAGGAGGAGCTCGGGCGCGCGGTGCTCGCCGCGGCGCTCGAGAAGTTCAAAGAGGTGACGGATCGGTGGATGTCCCGGACCGACCTCGATCCGTTCGAAATTTTGCACGGACTCATCGACGACGTCGCCAGGATGTTCCTGTCCGACGCGATCGTCCAGGCCGAGTTCCGTCTGATCATCGAGCCGGAGTTCTACGCGGATGTCCAGAACGGCGGCGCGCGCGTGTGGGGCGGATCCGCGCGTGAGCTGATCCAGCGGGCGAGCCGTGAAGGTCTGGTGCGCGACGGCGTCGACACCGAGAAGTTCACCCGGGTGCTGGCCGCCAGTCTCGCCGGCCAGCGGTACATGTCCGACCTGACGGCTCAGCAGGTCGATCTGCGGGCCCGGTTCGAGGAGTCTCTCGAGGTTGTCCTCGCGGGTATGGCCTCGGACGAGTGGCTCGCGAAGTGGCGGCGCGAGGGATGGCCCGCGCCACCGGCGGTCGTCGAGCCCGAATGAGAGGGCGTTTATGAACTCTGATCAGGCGATTTGTGGTTTGTGAAATCGGTGACCTAAGCTATCCAAGCTCCCAACGGAACGCCGTTGAGGGTACTGGCCGGAGTGATTCGGCGGGCCCCCTTCGTCTAGCGGCCTAGGACGCCGCCCTTTCAAGGCGGTAGCGCGGGTTCGAATCCCGTAGGGGGTACGCTTCACTCGTTGAGGTGGCAGTACAGTTTAATAGCAGTAACAGCAAGGCCCTGTGGCGCAGTTGGTTAGCGCGCCGCCCTGTCACGGCGGAGGTCGCGGGTTCGAGTCCCGTCAGGGTCGCTCTGCTTCACCGGAAACGGTGGAGCGCGATAGGCATTCGGTTCGGGTGCCGCCCGGCCAGGTAGCTCAGTTGGTACGAGCGTCCGCCTGAAAAGCGGAAGGTCGCCGGTTCGATCCCGGCCCTGGCCACCACATGAAGTCGATTCGGCTTCTGTGAAAGCAGTACAGTTTGACATGCAGTAACAGCAAGGCCCTGTGGCGCAGTTGGTTAGCGCGCCGCCCTGTCACGGCGGAGGTCGCGGGTTCGAGTCCCGTCAGGGTCGCTCTATCGAGACGGAAACGTCTCGATGCGATAGGCATTCGGTTCGGGTGCCTTCCGGCCAGGTAGCTCAGTTGGTACGAGCGTCCGCCTGAAAAGCGGAAGGTCGCCGGTTCGATCCCGGCCCTGGCCACCATGGCCTTCGGGTCTTCCCCTCTTTCGCCGCCGCGGGTTCTACCCGTCGGCGGCATTTCTATTCGAGCCGCTCCGACATCATCCGGGTGACGCCCGCCAGCAACGGCAGCACCCTGCGCAACTGATCCGTGGGCACCCGGCCGCGGAGCGAGACGCAGCTCAGCTGAACCTGATCGCCCTCCCCGGAACGAACGGCCGCGGCCGCCGACGAGACGCCCCGCGCGTCCGTCTGCCACGTCCGGCCGCTGCGCGTGCGGATCTGCGCGAGCTGCCCGTGGAGATCGGTCATCGAATCGGCCGACAGGACGTCGCCGAACAGCACGTCGACGTGCTCCGGCGGGAGCAACGCGAGCATCGCCCTGCCCTCCGTCGTCAGGTCCGCGCGGCTGCGTCCGCCCACCCGGGTCGCGATGGTGTCGGCACACCGCCCACCGATCTTGTCCAACCACACGATGTCACGGCCGTCGAGGACGGCCAGGTGCGCGATCAGTCGGGTGCGGAGATGGAGTTGGTGCAGGTGAGGGGCTGCGACCGCGCGCAGTTCGTCGCGATCGGTGCTGCGTCCGAGTGCGATCGCGCGCCATCCGAGCCGGTACCCGAACCTGTTGTGGCGAAGCCAGTTCAGCTGGGTCAGTTGGTCGAGAATCCGGTGGGTGGTGGACCGGGGGATCCGCGTCAGCTGGACCAGGTCTTCCGCCGTGAGCTGGGTGCCGGCGCCGTCGAACTGGTCGAGGATCAGCGTTATCCGCTCGGCCATCGTCGGCGGCACGGCCGCGGCCGTGACGTCCATGTCGTTGTCGATGACGGTCACCGGCCGCTCCAATCCCCGGCGGAGTCGCTGCCGGTCCACTTCGGTTATACCCACCGAACCGCCGCCACAACAACCCCACGGGCGTTCGCGGGAGTTACCAGTCGGTACAAAGTGGCTTCGAAACATGCTTCGAGAAGGCGGCTTTCATCAAGAACGAGAATGCCGTTTCCATTTTACGGGACGACACACCGGAAGTGGGCGCCGGTGGCCCCGGGTATCGTGGGCGCGGTGCGAGCTGGTTGCGACACCCCGAAGGCGATCACGGACATGACCGCGGGTCAGCGGGAACGCCGTGCCGCGCTCACCGACGCGGTGATCGCGATGCTGCACGAGATGGAGCCCGATCGGATCCAGATGCGCGAGGTCTCCGATCGGTCCCGGGTCGCGCTCGGCACCCTGTATCGGTACTTCCCGACCAAGTTGCACCTGCTCGCCGCGTCGATGGTGGCGTGGAACGATCGCCTGTCGCGGAAGCTCGAGGCGGAGCGGTGTCGGGCGAGGGAAACCGGAGCGGTGGACGACCGGAGTGTCCGCGACCGCGTGCAGGCCCTGTACCGCCGGCAACTGAGGGCCTTCCAGCGAGGCCCGAACTTCGCGCGACTCGACCTCGAACTCGCCGCGTCGTCGGATCCCTACGTCCGCGAATCGATGCAATGCCGCGCCGAGGCGAATCATGCCGCGACGGTCGCCTTGATGGACGGTGTACCGGACGACGTCGTGCGCGTCGCGTTGCTGGCGATCGACGGAACGATGCTCGCGGCGCTCACCCAGTGGATCTCCGGGCGCCTCAGCTACGCCGGGGCAGTACGCAACGTCGAGGACGTCGTCGGGCTGGTTCTCGCCGACTACGCGTGAGGGCGAACGCGGACGGGTTGACCAATCTGTTGCGCTGGGCCGAAACGGGTGTCGAGACGCCGATGTACGCCGATCCTGCGCTCGCACGCCGAATCGGTCCGTGGTGTCGCCGACGTGCCGCCCGCGGCCGCCGAGGTGATGCGGCACTTCCGGAACTGCCCGATTGGGGATAACAAATAGAACAGATTCCACTCCGTTCCCGGACGGCGGTCCGGTGTCGGGTGCGGCTTCCGGCCCGACCGATCGATCGGCGGTTTACAGATGTCGGACCGCATATTCCAGGCCCTGGACGACGAGATGTCCCGCGGTGCGGTCGCTGCCGCAACTCCTTGACCATCGACAAAATCTGTACCCTGTTCTAATCTCGGCACGATCGAGATCCGTGTGGGATCGGGTGGGTACGGAATCGGCCGTGAGAGTTGCTCCTGGCTGGGATGGGGGCGTTCGATGGGCGACCGACGAGTGACGGAAGTGCTCGACGACGTCGCGAGCCTGCTGCCGGACGTGCGGAGTCGTGCGCGCGATGTCGAGGGCGCCCGGCAGGTGTCGGTCGAGACGATGCGGGCGCTCACCGAGGCCGGTCACTTCCGGTTGCTGCAGCCCCGGCGCTTCGGCGGATTCGAGGCGGACCCCGCCGACTTCTACTCTTCGGTGCGTCTGCTCGCGAGCGCCTGCGGGTCCACCGGGTGGGTCTCGTCGGTGGTGGGGGTTCACCCCTGGCACCTCGCGCTGTTCGACGTCCGCGCCCAGCAGGACGTCTGGGGCGACAACCCGGACACGTTGATCTCGTCGGCGTACGCGCCGATGGGTCGCGCCATCCCGTCGGACGGCGGCTACTTCTTCTCCGGGCGGTGGGGTTACTCGTCGGGTAGCGCGCACGCGGATTGGGTCTTCGTCGGGGGCTTCGTCCTCGACGACGCGGGTGATCCGATCGACTTCCGGACCTTCCTGGTGCCGGCCCGGGACTACCGCGTCGAGGACGTGTGGGACACGGTCGGCCTCCGCGGCACGGGCAGCAACGACATCGTGATCGAGGACGCGTTCGTCCCGGAGCACCGGACGCTGAGCTTCGCGGCGACGGTGCAGTGCCGGGGGCCGGGGCAGGACGTCAATACCGCTGCGCTGTACCGGCTTCCGTTCTCGGCGGTGTTCTCGACGGCGATCTCCGCACCCCTCGTCGGGATGGCGGACGGCGCGTACGCGGTCTTCACCGCGCACCAGGGCGAACGGCAGGAATCGGTGAGCGCGCTGCGGACGCCGGACGATCCGTTCATGCACGTCGCGATGGCCGAGTCCGCCCGCGACATCGAACTCGCCTGGACCCAGTTGAGCCGCAACCTGGCCGAACTGCTCGACCTCGCGGCGGAGGATCGGCGCATACCGGTGTCGCTGCGCGTCAAGACGCGCCGTGACCAGGTGAGTGCCTCGGGGATGGCGGTCGCGGCCATCGACCGCCTCTTCGATCACAGCGGTGGCGGCGCCTTGCGGAGTCGCGATCCGATCCAGCGCTTCTGGCGCGACGCGCACGCGGGACGCGCGCACGTCATCAACGACCCGCACCAGACTCTCGCCCTGTTCGGGCGCAACGAACTGGGCCACGACATCAGGGACGCCTGGGTGTAGTGCGTCCGCCCGCAATCCGATCGACGAGGAGATGAACACATGAAGTCGCACAACGGATCCGAGCACTGGGATGGTGAGGCCGACGTCGTGGTCGTCGGGTTCGGTGCGGCCGGTGCGAGCGCCGCCATCGAGGCTGCGGACCACGGCGCGCAGGTGCTGGTGGTCGAACGGTTCGACGGTGGTGGAGCCACGGCGATCAGCGGCGGCATCTACTACGCGGGCGGGGGGACGCCGCAGCAGAAGGAGGCCGGCTTCGACTACGACACCCCGTCCGCGATGTTCGACTATCTGAAGCTCGAGACGTCGGGTGTCGTGTCGGACGAACTGCTCGAGGACTTCTGCGATCGCAGTGTCGAGAACCTGCAGTGGCTCGAGGCGCTCGGTGTCCCGTTCGAGGGCAGCATGGCGCCGCGCAAGACGTCGTATCCGACGAACGACTACTACCTGTACTACTCCGGCAACGAACTGGCCGCGCCGTACAAGGACGCGGCGAGGCCGGCCCCGCGGGGGCATCGCACGAAGGGCCGCGGGACCTCGGGGAAGGTGTTCTTCACGGCCCTCGAGAAGGCGGTCCGCAAGCGTCGGATCGACGTCCGCCGGCAGACGATCGTGACGTCCCTGATCACCGACGACAGCGGCGCCGTCATCGGAATCGAGTGCCGTGAGGTGGATCCGCGCGCGACGGTCCGTCGTCGGGTGCACCGGGTGCTCGGGTCCCTGAACCGGAAGTGGAACCTGTACTACCGGCCGGTCGGCCGGCTCATGGACGGGCCGATCCGCCGGATCGAGGCCGGGCACTCGGTGGTGCGCCGGTACCGGGCGCGCAAGGGCGTGATCCTCGCGGCCGGCGGGTTCGTCTTCAACCGGGAGATGCTGCAGCAGCACGCGCCGCGGTACCTCAACGGAACGGGGCTCGGCACGATCGGCGACGACGGCAGCGGCATCCGTCTGGGGCAGTCCGTCGGCGGTGCGACCGACCGGATGGAGCGGGTGTCGGCGTGGCGGTTCTTCAACCCGCCGATCGCGATGACCGAGGGTGTGCTCGTCAACAAGGAGGGCGAGCGCATCTGCAACGAGACGCTGTACGGCGCCAAGATCGGTGAGCACATCGCCGATCAGACGGACGTGTCGGCGTACCTGATCGTCGACTCCCGGATGCTCGCCGACGCGAAGCGGCAGGTGCCCGAACAGACACTGTGGTTCCAGCGTCTGCAGACCACCTATCTGTTCAGCGTCGGCCACAAGAAGGGGGCGACGGCGGAGGAACTCGCGCGACGTACCCGCATCGACCCGGCGGGTCTCGCGCGCACGCTCGAGCGGTACAACGCGGACCGGCGGGCCGGTCTCCCCGACGCTATGGGCAAGGATCCCGCGCACGTGACCCCGCTGGTCGACGGCCCGTTCTATGCGATCGACTGCTCGATCCGCATCCAGGCCGGCTTCCCGTGCCCGGTGCTCACCCTCGGCGGGTTGACGGTCGACGAGCGGACGGGGGCCGTCACCGGCGAGGACGGGTCGCCGATCCCCGGCCTGTACGCGGCCGGCCGCAATGCGGTGGGCATCTGTTCCGAGTCGTACGTCAGCGGTCTGTCGATCTCGGACTGCGTGTACTCGGGGCGTCGAGCCGGGGCCGTCGTTTCACGGGACACGGGAGTCGCGTAGCCTCCGGACATGTGTCTGGCAATTACGAATCGACTCGCCGCCGTCTGACGAGCAAGCAGGCAGAGACCGTGTCTCGGCTCACCCGCTGCGCTGTCGAGGTATTACGTGAGAAGGGTTTCGCCGGGCTGACCGTCCGCTTGGTGGCGGCACAGGCGGGGGTCGCGCCGGCGACCGCGTACACGTACTTCTCGTCGAAGGAGCACCTCGTCGCAGAGGTGTTCTGGCGTCGGCTGTCGGCGATGCCGCACGGGGAGGAGTCGTCCGACGACCGCACCACCCGGGTGGTCGGGGTACTGCGCAGCGTCGCCCTGCTGGTGTCCGACGAGCCTGAACTCGCCGGTGCGGTCACCACGGCCCTGCTGGGCCGGGATCCCGACGTCGAGCATCTGCGGGCGCGGATCGGTCTCGAGATCCGGCGACGCCTCATGGAGGCCCTCGGCTCCGATTCGCCGGACCAGGACCTGCTCGAGTCCCTCGAGATGCTGTACGCGGGCGCGCTCCTGCGCGCCGGCATGGGCTACGACTCGTACGTCCACATCGCGGACCGGCTCGAGGGCGCCGCGCGGATGATCATGGCGTGACCTCGAGCCGGTGACGACTCAGACGGTGTAACCACCGTCGACGTTGAGCTTCTGGCCGGTGACGAAGCCGGCCTTGTCGCTCGCGAGGAAGCACACGGCTTCGGCGATGTCGACCGCGGTACCGAACTTCTGCAACGGAATCCGGCTCATCGTGACGTCGAGTGCACGCTGGTCGAGG
This sequence comes from Prescottella soli, assembly GCF_040024445.1. NCBI lineage: Bacteria > Bacillati > Actinomycetota > Actinomycetes > Mycobacteriales > Nocardiaceae > Rhodococcus > Rhodococcus (subgen. Prescottella) soli. Next base: position 1,948,477 of record NZ_CP157276.1, on the reverse strand, counting down.
TTCTGGGAGTCGATCAGCCGCTCGGCCATCCCGTCGGTGAGCATGCCCGGGCCGACGGCGTTGAAACGGACGCCGTATCGCCCCTCCTCGGCCGCAAACCCGCGCACGAGCGCCTCGACCGCTCCCTTGGTGCCCGCGGACAGGCCGTCGCGCACCGGGTAGCGGTCGGTGGCCGCCGTGGTGACCGCGACGACGGATCCCTTCGCGGCGCGCAGCGCCGGCAGGCACGCATGTACGACGGTGAAGAACGCGGTGGCCTCGTCGTTCAGATGCTGTGCGTACGTGGACGGTTCGACCCGAGAGAGGTGCACCATCGGGATGTGCGGGCCGGCGGCGTGCACCAGGACCGACAGATTGCCGAAATCGCGGGTGGTCGCCTCGACCAGCTCGGCGAGCCGGTCGGCGTCGCACAGGTCGACGGAGTGCGCGGCCGCGCGGACCCCGAGCGCCTCGGCCTCGGCGATCAGTTTCGCGGCGGCCTCGGAGTTCGACCGGTAGGTGAGGACTACGTCGTGGCCCTGCGCGGCGAGCTGGCGGACGATGGCCGCGCCGATGCCGCCGGTCCCGCCGGTGACGAGGGCGGTGGTGCGGGTCGGATTCTCGGGTGTGTCGCTCACGACGTGCTCCCTTGGGGTCGGTCCGGAGGTGGATGTGAGCCAACCTAGCACTTGCTTGGTACGACAAGCTGAGGTTCGGCCCACGCAGCGGGAAGAACGGTCGGATCGTTCAGATGGCGAGCGTGCGACGACTCTCGAATCGGCGCCGCACGCCGGTGAGGGGGTCGTCGAACTCGATGCTGCGCGCGAGGAGTTGCAGCGGCGTCGAATAGTCGTCGGGCGCGACGTCGTAGAACCGCGGATAGAAGTTGTCGCCCAGGATCGGGATGCCCAGCGAACTCATGTGCAGGCGCAGTTGGTGCGTCTTGCCGGTGCGCGGCAGGAGCCGGTACCGCCCGATGCCGTCGCTCACGTCGAGAAGTTCGATGCGGCTCTCCGCGTTCGGGGTCCCCGGAACCTCGCGTGCCTGTAAGACCCCGCGCTCCTTGATGATTCGGCTGCGGACGGTGCGGGGAAGGGCAAGTGCCGGGTCGTGCTGTGCGAGCGCCTCGTACTCCTTGGTGACCCGGCGCTCGTCGAACAGGGACTGGTATGCGCGACGGACCGGCTGCCGGACGGTGAAAACCAGGACGCCGGCGGTGATCCGGTCCAGCCGGTGCGCGGGAGTCAGTTCGGGCAGGTCGAGGTCGCGGCGCAGCCGCACCAGTGCCGACTCCACGACGTAGGCCCCGCGGGGTGTGCTGGCGAGGAAGTGCGGCTTGTCCACCACCAGGAGGTCCTCGTCGCGGTGCAGGACGTCGATCTCGAACGGCACCCGCGGCTCCACCGGCGGGTCGCGGTAGAGGTACAGGAAGCCGTTGGGGCGGTACGGCGTGGTGGCGGTGACCGGGGTGCCGTGTTCGTCGACCACTTCGCCCGTCGCGACCTTCTCGCGCAGGCGGGTGACGTCGGACGGGAAGCGCTCGAGGAGGAAGTCGAGGGCGGTCGGCCACGAACCCGTGTTCGGGAGCCGGAGTCGCGTCGGGTTGAGGCCGTCACGGACGGGCAGTGGAGCAGCGGGCACCTTCCGACGGTACCCGGCGTATTCCGGTCCCGGGTCGACCGCGAGGCGTTGACGTGGGAACACGCTTACCTTACCCTTCGGTAAGTTGCAGCGTCCACCGCCTTCGAGGGGTGGGTGGTGGACGCTGTCATGGTTTCAGGCAAATCGCCCACGCCACGTCAAGCTTCTGCGATCGGGCGTGTCGCCACGGCGGCCCTTCTCGATCGGTGTCCGGGGCCGTTCCGTGCTCCGGTGAGACGCCGTTTCGACGTCGAACACGATTCCCGACTGCTGTTGGTGCTGGTCCCGCCGTTGCCGCACCGACTCTGTCGAACTAGCACGGAAAAGACGCATCGGGTGAGACTCTCAGAGAACGCTCATAATTGATGATTTCGAGATATTTGACACACCTTTCTCTTGTTAACGGTCGGCCGGGATCCCGGGATGACATCGATGATCCATTTGACCGCCGAGTCGACCCGAATTCGATGAAGGAATTCTCCTGCGCTGGTGCGGTGGCTCGTATGAAGAAGGAAGTCTCGATGTATTTCTCTGGAGGGCGCCCGGGGGTTCGCCGGAACCCGGCGGCGACGGTCCTGGTGGCGGTGATCGCAGCGCTGATCGCATTGCTGACAGCTCCCGTCGCGTCCGCCGAGGCGGGGACCGCGGGGACCGCGCGTGCGGTTCCGCGGGGCGGCTACGACGAACTGTGGGTCCCGTCGTCGATGGGAAACATCAAGGTTCAGGTGCAATGGGCCGCGCGGGGCGGGAGTGCATCGCTGTACCTGCTCGACGGTTTGCGCGCTCGCGACGACTACAACGCGTGGAGTTTCGAGACGAATGCGATGGAGCAGTTCGCTCTCGACAACGTCACCCTGGTGATGCCGGTCGGTGGTGAGGCGAGTTTCTATTCGGACTGGTACAACCCCAGTAACTTCAATGCGCAGCCCATCACGTACAAATGGGAGACTTTCCTGACCCGGGAGCTTCCGGACTTTCTCTCGCAATTCGGAGTCGATCGGACGAATACCGGAGTGGTGGGACTGTCGATGGGCGGAACGGCGGCAATGACTCTCGCCGCCTATCATCGGGATCAATTCCGATTCGCGGGCTCCCTTTCCGGATACCTCAACACGACGGCTCCCGGAATGCGTGAGGCGATCCGCCTCGCGATGTACGACGCCGGACGCTACAACGCGGATTCGATGTGGGGCTTCCCGTGGGATCCGGCCTGGCTGCGCAACGATCCATTCGTGTCGGCTCCGCAGCTTCGCGGCCTGTCGCTGTATGTCTCGGCCGGCAACGGAATTCCCGGGGTGTACGACCGCCCGTCCGATCCGGTCGGGTACTGGAATACCGCGATGGGCATGGGACTCGAGTTCGTGTCGATGGTGACCACGCGAGCGTTCCAGGTGCGACTGAACACCCTCGGTGTGCCGGCGAACTTCCAGTTCCATGCCACCGGGACACATTCGTGGCCGTACTGGTCGGCTGAACTGTGGCAGGCGCGACCGCAGATCCTGAACGCGCTCAATGCATGGTGAAATGCGATCGCAGGCCCCACGAGATTCGCCCCGCCTTCCGTACGCTGTGACCATGACCACATGGACGGCAGGGGAAATCGTCGATCAGCAGGGCCGGACGTTCGTCGTGACCGGCGCGAACAGCGGCCTGGGGGCCGAAGCCGCCAAGGCGCTGGTGAACGCGGGCGCGACCGTGATTCTCGCGTGCCGGAACGTCGACAAGGGGCGCGCGGTGGCCGCGCGACTGGGGGAGCGCGCCGAGGTACGCAGACTCGACCTCGCGGACCTCGCGTCGGTGCGCGAGTTCGCCGACTCCGTCGACACGGTCGACGTCCTCGTCAACAACGCGGGAGTGATGGCGGTGCCGCTGAGCCGCACCGCGGACGGCTTCGAGATGCAGATCGGCACCAACCACCTGGGGCACTACGCGCTGACCGGGCAGCTGCTCGACAAGGTCACGGACCGTGTGGTGACGATGTCGAGCACGATGCACCAGCTCGGTTCGATCGATCTGGACGATCTGAACTGGGAGCGCCGGACCTACCGGCGCTGGCTCGCCTACGGTCAGTCGAAGCTGGCCAATCTCCTGTTCACCTACGAGCTGCAGCGCCGGCTCGCGGCATCCGGTTCGAAGGTGAAGGCGCTCGCGTCGCATCCCGGGTACGCGGCCACCAACCTGCAATCGCACACGGAGTCGATCTCGAGTCGGGTCATGGCCCTCGCCGGTCCGGTCATCGCGCAGTCGGCGCAGATGGGCGCCTTGCCGATGCTCTACGCCGCGACCGTGCCCGACGCGGCCAGTGGCAGCTATCTGGGCCCGTCGTCGATGTTCGAGACCCGCGGCTACCCCAAGGTCGTCGGGTCGAACCGGAAGTCGCACGACGAAAACGTTGCGCGACAATTGTGGTCATTGTCGGAACAACTCACCGGCATCAACTACAACTTCGGAGGCTGACCGCGTTGGCGATCGAGCGACTCAACCACGCCGTCCTGTTCGTGTCCGACCTGCAGCGCAGCCTGGCCTTCTACCAGGATGTGCTCGGGTTCAAGGCGCTGCCGGGCGGGTTCCCCGGCGCTGCCTTCCTGCAGGCCCCGGACTCGGTGAACGACCACGACCTGGGCCTGTTCCAGAGCCCGAACCCCAGCAGCGGGGTGACGCCGGGCAATGTCGGGCTGTATCACCTGGCATGGGAGGTCGACACCCTCGCGGGACTGGCCGACATGCGCGATCGCCTGCTCGCCGCCGGTGCGCTGACCGGTGCCAGCAACCACTGCTCCACCAAGGCGCTCTACGGGTCCGACCCCGACGGCATCGAGTTCGAGGTGTGCTGGCTGGTGCCCGACGCACTCGCGATCGACGAGCTGGTTCCTGCCCAGCCGCCGACGCGTCCGCTCGACATCGCCGCGGAGATCGCCCGCTACGGCGCCGACACCCATGGCGGCCCGCGCACCGACCGTCACCTGTGGGATCGGGTGCACGCCGCCCGCGCCCGCGGCTGATCAGCCCGCGATCGCCTCGACGTCGCGACGGGCCGCCCGGTTCGGCGTCCCGCGGTGCGGCCCGCCATGCGGTCCAGCCGCCGACGAGCGCCAGTGCGGCGAAGCTGAGCAGCAGCAGCTGCGCCGAGCGCATCGCGGACTGTCCGCCGAGATTCACCAGCACGCCGGCCAGGGCGGTGCCGAACGCATTGGCGATCAACTGCACGGTGTTGATCGCGGCGGACGCACGGGCCCCCTCGGCCGGTTCGGCCACCGCGCTCATGGCGCCGACCGCAAGATGCGGCCACGCGATGCCGATGCCCGCGCCGGCGATGATCAGTCCGGCCGCCCAGAGCGCGACGCGTCCGCTCCCGGCCTGCTCGGCCAGGACCACCGCCATGATCGCGAGCCCGGCCGCGGTGAGGATCGGTCCGGACAGCACGATCCGGCGGACCACCTGCGGTGCGGCGGCCGATGCGCTCGGAATCTCGCCCACCGTCCAGCCGAGTGCCAGTGCGGCACCGAGGAATCCGGCCACGACGGGGGCCAACCCCGCGAGTTGCTGCCCGAACAGCGGCACGAACGTCTCGACCGTCGACGCCATCGCGAGGACCGCGATGGTCAGGTAGACCCACTTCAGGGGCGACCGGGTGAACGTCGACGGTGGCAGCACCCCGTGCGGGCTGCGCCGGTCCGCCGCGACGAACCACACGACCAGCGCCACCGCGCCGGCGACGGCGACACCGGCGAGCGCGGCATCGGCCGACAGACCGGCGACGCTCACCAGCAAGGTTGCCGCCGTGAGGAGCGCCAGCGGGACGACCGGCACAGGCGCGACGACGCGGTCGCGTTCACCCGTGCGCGGTGGCAGGACTATCGGTACCAGGACGGTGACCGCGACGGTGCATGCGATCAGCGCGCCGAAGGCCCAGCGCCACGCGCCGAACTGCGCGAACACCCCGCCGACAGCGGGACCTACCAGCGTGCCGACACCCCACATGGTGGAGACGAGCGCGGTGGCGCGGGTCCAGAGGTGCCGGGGCAACGCGGAGTTGATCACCGCGTAGCCGAGACCGGCGAGCAGACCGCCGCCGAACCCCTGCACGGCGCGTCCGGCCAGTAGCAGTTCCATCGTCGGGCTCAGCGCACACACCGCGGTTCCTGACGCGAAGAGTGCGAGGCCGAGCAGGTAGGCGCCTCGGGGGCCGCGGGCGGCGAGCGACCGGCTCACGATCATCGAGGAGAACACCGATGCGATGAGGAAGACCGTCGACGTCCAGGCGTAGTAGCGGAGACCGCCGATGTCGGCGACAGCGGTGGGCAGCAGGCTGCTCGTCAGGTAGACGTTGGTCGCGTACAACGCCTCGCCTCCGGCCAAGACGGCGGCGACACCGAGATGTCGTCCGGTCAGCAGCTGACCCCAGGTACCGGAGGCCTCGGTTCGGGTGCTCATGAACCCGAACGTAGAAGCTCAAGCGCACTCGAGGTCAAGGCGAGGGTGCCGCTGCTGTGTCCGGTGTCACAGTGCTCGGCGTCGTGGCCGTCCTCGCTGGTGAATGCCGAGGTCAGGGCGTCGGGCGGGCTGCCAATGGCGGCGTCGGGGCCAGATCACGGCGCTATCTCGGAAAGAATCCTGGACGGTCGGGAATTGAATCTTCCACAGGCATGTTCCATGAGTCGATAAGACTCAACTTTGGAGGAGGCTGCGAATGCCAGCATTCTTCGGGCCCGAGGGGCCCGGGCGCATCGACATCACCCGTCTCATGAGCAGCGACACGCAGTTGCTCATGGCGGAGGCTGCGCAGTTCGCGGCCGGCCGGGGTGACGCGGGCCTCGATGCACTGCACATCCTGCACGTCGCCGCGGTCAAGGATCCGGTGCAAGACATGGTCAAGCGAGTGGGCGGGGACCCGGAGGCGATCTCCAAGGATGCGGAGGCGCACCTGCCCCGCGCCCGGGAAGCCGTCTCGACGTCACCGACAGTCACGGCCGCCGGTCGTCGGGCACTGCTCGACGCCCACCAGATCGCGCGTGCACTCGGTTCGACGTACATCGACCCCGAGCACATCTTCCTGTCGCTGGTCTCGAACGGTGACTCGACGACCGGGCGCATCCTCGCGTCCGCCGGCGTCACCCCCGAGTCGATGCAGTCGGCGGTGAACGCGAGTTCCGCGGAACCGCAGCAGGAGTCGGCCACGCCGACCCTCGACAAGTACGGCACGGACCTGACCGAACGCGCCCGCTCGGGTGGTGTCGACCCGGTCATCGGCCGCGGCGACGAGATCGAGCAGGCCATCGAGATCCTCGCCCGACGGACCAAGAACAACCCGGTCTTGGTCGGCGAGGCCGGTGTGGGCAAGACCGCCGTCGTCGAGGGCCTGGCGCAGCGCATCGTGGACGGCGACGTCCCGGAGGCGTTGGCGGACAAGAGGATCGTCCAGCTGGACCTGGCCGGGATGTTGTCCGGAACCCGGTACCGCGGTGACTTCGAGGAGCGGCTGACCAAGGCGGTCGACGAGATCGTCGCCCAGGACGGTCGCCTGATCGTCTTCATCGACGAGCTGCACACGATCGTCGGTGCGGGCGCCGGTGGCGAGGGTGCGATGGATGCCGGAAACATCCTCAAGCCCAAGCTGGCTCGCGGTGACCTGCGCGTCGTCGGCGCAACCACGCTGGACGAGTACCGCAAGCACATCGAGAAGGATCCGGCGCTCGAGCGGCGGTTCCAGCCGGTGACGGTGAACGAGCCGAGTCAGGACGACGCCAAGGAGATCCTGGCCGGGCTGCGCGAGCGGTACGAGGACCATCACCGTGTCCGGTACACCGACGAGGCGATCGCGGCTGCCGTCGAACTGTCGTCGCGCTACATCGCCGACCGGTACCTGCCGGACAAGGCGATCGACCTGCTCGACCAGGCCGGCGCGCGAAAGCGCCTGCAGCTCGGCGCATCCAACCCGGATGCCAAGGCGCTGCAGCAGCGGATCGCGCGGCTCGAGCAGTCCAAGGAAGATGCAGTAGCTGCGGAAGATTACGAGCGCGCGTCGCAGTTGCGCGACGAGATCTCCGGCGCGGAGCGGCGGCTCGACGAGGCTCGCGACGGTGAACCCTCGGCAGTCGAGACGCCGTCGGTGACCGCCGAGGACATCGCCGAGGTGGTCGCCAGGGCGACCGGTATCCCGGCCAGCCAGATGACGCAGAAGGAGAAGGAACGCCTGCGTCGTCTCGAGGATGAGCTGCACCAGCGGGTCGTCGGCCAGGAGGACGCGGTCAAGGCGATCTCGCGGGCGGTGCGGCGCAGCCGGACCGGCATGGGCGATCCGCGTCGGCCCGTCGGCAGCTTCCTGTTCCTGGGACCGACCGGTGTCGGCAAGACGGAGCTGGCAAAGGCGTTGGCGCAGTCGCTGTTCGGTGACGAGAGCAAGATGCTGCGGCTCGACATGAGCGAGTTCGGCGAGCGGCACACCGCGAGCCGGTTGGTCGGGGCGCCTCCGGGCTACGTCGGCTACGGCGAGGCCGGTCAGCTCACCGAGCAGGTGCGGCGGCACCCGTACTCGGTGATCCTGCTCGACGAGATCGAGAAGGCGCACCCGGACGTGTTCAACGTGCTGCTGCAGGTGCTCGACGACGGACGGCTGACCGACGGTCAGGGTCGGACGGTGGACTTCAAGAACACCGTCCTGATCATGACCAGCAACCTCGGCTCGGACATCATCTCGAGCAAGGGCGGTGCGCTGGGCTTCACGACCGGGGACGCCGCGGCAGTGGAGAAGCCGTTGCGTGACAGGGTGATGGGCCGATTGCGGGAGTCCTTCCGGCCGGAGTTCCTCAACCGGATCGACGAGATCGTGATCTTCCGCAAGCTCGAGGCCGATCAGCTGCACCGGATCACCGATCTGCTGCTGAGCGAGAGCCGTGACCGGCTGCGGGCCAAGGACATCGACATCGAGTTCACCCCCGATGCGGTGGACTGGATCGCCGAGCACGGGCACCAGCCCGAGTTCGGGGCGCGGCCGCTGCGCAGGACCATCGCGCGTGAGGTCGACGACCGGATCGCCGATCTGCTGCTCGACGACGTCCTGGACGCCGGCGGGCGGATCACCGTCAAGGTGACCGACGACGAATTGGATCTCGTCGTCAGCTGATCCGACGAGTACGAGAAGGGCGGGGCAGGCGAATTCGGTTCGCCTGCCCCGCCCTTCGTCGTGTCAGCGGCGTCAGCGCACGCGGAGCCCGTCGATGTAGATCGACGTGATCTCGTGCGCGAAATCGGCGTTGGACTTCTTCGGTGACGCGCGGAACCACCGACTGGTGAGCCACACCGAGTCTCGCATCAGCTGATAGAAGGTGGCGGCGTCGATGTCCGAGCGCAGTTCGCCGTCGGCCTGTGCCTCCGTGAGGCACTGCATCCATAAGCCGGCCGCGAAGTCGCCCTTGTCGCCCAGGCTGGCCTCGAGCATCTTGTCACGCATGTAGTCGGTCTCGACCTGCCAGATCGCGGTGGCATGGCGGTGGTTCTCGGCCGCGTCGATCGCCACGAGGACGAGGGCCTCGAGCCGCTCGATGGGCGGGAGCTGCCGGTCGATTACTTCGGTGCAGCGTTCGTAGAGCTCGTCCACATAGACCCGGATGATCTCGGTGACGATGGCGTCCTTGGACGGGAAGTAGTGGTACAGCGTGCCGGAGTACACCCCGCACGCATCGGCGATCTCGCGCACGGTTGTCGCCGAGATGCCCTTGGTCGCGAATATCTCGCCGGAACGATCGAGGATCTGACGCCGTCGTTCCTGCGGATCCATGTGGATTTCCCCCTGTACCTGGGTCGATTCTGTGGCGCCTCATGCTACCCGTGCCCGTTCGGCGGCCACCGGTCCCTGCGAGGCAATCCTACATTGATTGAGCGTTTGCTCAATCCGGTGTCTTGGATCACAATGGTCCCGTCTTGTGGCCGAGAGAGCGGGAGTCAGGAGCAGCAATGGGTGTACTCGAGGGCGACGTCGCGCTGGTGACGGGTGCCGGCCAGGGGATCGGACGTGGAATCGCCCTGGCGCTGGCGGCCGCGGGGGCGCGCGTCGCTGTGGTCGGGCGGACCTGTCGAAGGTCGTCGACACCGCCGACGAGATCGGCCGCCGGGGAGGCGAGGCCGTCGCACTCCGGTGCGACGTGACCGATCCCGGGCAGATCGACGGGGTGATCGCGGATGTGGTCGAGAAGTACGGAAGTCTGTCGATCCTCGTGAACAACGCGCAGACTCCGGCCCACGGCACTCTGCTGGACGTCAGCGAGGACGACTATCACGGCAGCATGAATTCGGGGCCGTTGGCGACGCTGCGTCTGATGCGCGCGTGCCACCCGCACCTGAAGGGGCGTGGGTCGATCGTCAACCTCGGATCCGCCGCCGGCATGAAGTGGGATCCGACGGGTACGGGTGCCTACGCGGCGGCCAAGGAGGCCGTGCGGGTGCTGACCCGGACGGCGGCGTGCGAGTGGGGCGGCGACGGCATCCGCGTCAATGCGATTCTGCCGCTGGCGTCGTCACCGTTGATGGACGAGTGGGCCGAACTCCATCCGGAGGCATACGACGAGTACCTGCGGAGCGTGCCGCTGGGGCGTCTGGGTGACGCCGAGACCGACATCGGGCCGGCCGTGGTGTTCCTGTGCAGTTCCGCCGCGCGGTACATAACCGGCCATTCACTTCCGGTCGACGGAGGACAGGCCTTCCTGAGGTAGTTGCGGTCGAATACTTTACCGCTCAACGGAAATCGACCAGAGAGAGCGCGCTCACTGCTCGTACGCTGGCCGGACACAGTTCCGAACGGAAGGATCGCGCAATGCAGCCGGTCGAATGCGGATCGTGCGGTAACCGCGTACTCGTCGAGAAGTACAGCTCGACACACACCAGCACCCAGTGGCTCGAGGACGCGGAGACGGCGTGCGCCGAGTTCCGTGAGGCCGCGGCCAACGGAACGCACAGCATGTATGTGCGGACGTGCAGTGCACTGAACAAGAGCATCGACGAAGCCGTCGCCGAGGGGCGCCTCGGCGAGTCGTACCGCACCGTGCCGGTCTCGGGGTCGACCGAGGAAGTCCGTCCCTACTCGTAAGCGACGGAACCAGTTTCTCTGCAGTTCCGGATTTTTCACGCGCTCCTCGCGCAAGGGCGGGAGCGCTCACTTTTTCGAAGGAGGCAAGATGACCGAGATTTCCGACGACGTCGAGGTCCGGGAGATCGTGGCGGGTAGCAACCCCGACCGCTTCGCGCGTGGCTGGCACTGCATCGGCCGTGCCCAGGACTTCCGCGACGGAAAGCCGCACCAGGTCAAGATCTTCGGCACCGACCTGGTCGTGTTCGAGGACAGCAAGGGCGAGCTGCAGGTCCTCGATGCGTTCTGCCGCCACATGGGTGGCAACCTCGCGATGGGCGAGATCAAGGGCGACACCATCGCCTGCCCGTTCCACGACTGGCGCTGGAACGGCAAGGGCAAGTGCACCGAGATCCCTTACGCGCGTCGTGTTCCTCCGGTCGCCAAGACCAAGTCGTGGGTCAAGCTCGAGCGCAACGGCCTGTTCTTCGTCTACAACGACCCGCAGGGCAACCCGCCGCCGGCCGACGTCACGATCCCGCAGATCGAGGGCTACGACGAGGGCGGCTGGAGCGACTGGAGTTGGAACACCTACGTAGTCGAGGGCTCGCACTGCCGCGAGATCGTCGACAACGTGGTGGACATGGCGCACTTCTTCTACGTGCACTTCCAGATCCCGACCTACTTCAAGAACATCTTCGAGGGTCACGTCGCGACCCAGGTGATGCGCTCGGGCGGCCGTGATGATATCCAGACCGGCGTTCAGCTGGGAATGGCTGAGGCCGAGACGATCTCGGACGCGTCGTACTTCGGTCCGTCCTTCATGCTCGACACCGTCTACACGGTTGCGGGCGACATCAAGGTCGAGACCAAGCTGGCCAACTGCCACTACCCGATCACGAACAACTCGTTCATCCTGCAGTGGGGCACCATCGTCAAGCGGACCGAGGGTCTGTCGGACGAGGACGCCAAGGCGATGGCCGAGCAGTTCACCGAGGGTGTCGAGCACCAGTTCAAGCAGGACATCGCGATCTGGAACCACAAGAGCCGCATCGAGAACCCGCTGCTGACCGAGGAAGACGGCCCGGTCTACCAGCTGCGTCGCTGGTACCAGCAGTTCTACGTGGACGTCGAGGACGTCACCGAGGACATGACCAAGCGCTTCGAGTTCGAGGTCGACACGACCCGCGCCCAGCAGAACTGGCGCGACGTGGTCGCGGACAACGTCGCGAACGGCGTCAAGCCCGTCGAGCTGGTCGCGGACGTCTAGGTCCGTCGACTGCAACGCCTGTGCCCCTGCCGACTTGTTCGGCAGGGGCACAGGCGTTTTCGGGTTCGGTGGGGGAGCCGTGACGATCTACGCCGGGGAGGGTGCGGGTCTCGCAGCCCGAGCAGTCTGGTTCACGTCCATCGCCCTCCTCGCCGCCACCGCCGCCACGAGCCGCACCAGGTCGGGTGCGGTCCCGACGTCCAGGCCGGTGAGTGCGGCGACCTTTCGCAGCCTGTAGGCCACCGTGTTCGGGTGCACGTGCAACGCAGCGGCCGCGGCGGCGCGGTCGCATCGGGCATCGAGGTACGACTCCAGGGTTTCGAGCACGACCGGGTGAGACCCCAACGGCGATAGAAGATCCGCCAGCAGCGGTGTCGCTGCGCTCGGCCGGGTGAGTTGATATTCGAGCGCGACGTCCTGGAGTCGCACGGTGCCGTTGCCGCGCCCGCTGCGCCGGGCGACGTCGAGGATCTCCCGAGCATGCTCGTACGCCTGTGGCACTTCCGGCGGCGCGGCCACCGACACTGCGGTCAGGACCGCGGCACCGATCGTCCGTTCCATGTCCCGCAGGTTCCGGCTGAGTAGCGCGTACTGGGGGCTGTCGTGCCAGTCGTCCACCCCAGGGTCGGGCTCGAGAATCGGGATCAGGACACCGCCGCCGCTACTGGTGAGCATGCTCAACGCGTTGTCGCGGCCCACGTTGTCCAACTCGCGCTGCAACCGGCGAACCTTCCGGCGTTCTGCCACCACTGTGTCGATGTCGGCGGACCGCTCGTCCGGGTGGGGTTCGACATGGAGCGACAGCACCCAGTACAAGCGCGGAAGGTCGATACCGAACCGCTCCGCCGTCCCCGTCGTGTTCGAGCCGGACGTCAACTCCAAGAACAAGTCTCGTCGCGCCGAGTCGTCCTGGCCATGAACCGCCGGATCCGAGCCGTAGCCTGCCAACACGGCGGTGGTGGCCGCCAGCAGGTGCTTGTGCAGCAGCGTCCCGGCCCGCGACAGGTCGGTGGTGTCCTCGGGTCCGGCGAGGTCACCGATCACTTTCCACCAGTGATCGACGGCGAGGTGATACGCGTGCAGCACCTCTGCGAGTGGAACCAGTTCCTCGGCCCGCCGCTGCGCCGACTCGCGGATCCGGATCAATCCCGCGTCGTCCGTCGTCCGCAACGACCGCAGGCTCGCGATGAGTACCTCGAAGTTGCACCGGATGATCGCCGTGACGTCGCTGCGGACTGCTTCTTCCGGCAGCGACCGATAGAACGGCACCTGTCTCCATACCAACTCGACCGTGTCCGCCACGATTGTGTGGGTGTGTTGCGCGAGCTGATCGGCCACCGGTCGGCCACCGATGACGATGGTTTTGTCCACAGGAACAACACTCCTCCGATAGTCGGTTCGCCCAGACAACGACGACCTGTCACTTTCCGGTGAGTATGTAATACGCATCACTCCGAAATCGACAAGTCCGACCGCATGGGGCCTGCCCGCCGGCCGAAGGAGGTGTCCGCCGTGCATTCCGTGATCCGAACCGTCTGCGCCGCAACTGTCGCGGCCTGTCTGCAGGTCGTCGCTGCCGGTACCTCCGTGGCTCACCCGGCGGAACCGCCACTCGCGTATGTCGCGCTGGGCGATTCGGCCGCCGCGGGACCGCTCATTCCGGACCAGGACCTCTCCAGTCCCGGCTGCCTCCGGTCGCACAACAACTATCCCGCGGTGGTCGCTGCTTCCCTCGGTGCCGATCTCACCGACGTCACGTGCTCGTCCGCGCGTAGCAGTCACGTCACCGCCACCCCGCAACACACTCTCGCCGGTCCGGTGCCGGTGCAGGTCGAGGCGCTGAGCGCCGACACCGACCTCGTCACCGTCACCATCGGCGCCAACGACATCAATCTGTTCACCACGGCACTCCGCTGCCTCAACCCGCTTCCGGAGCCGTTCGGCAACTCGTGTGCCGAGGCGTTCACCGCCGGTGGTGTAGACCAGCAGCGTGCGCTCATCGACCAGGTCGCCCCGCAATGGGGAATGGCGCTCGACGCGATCCGGGCACACGCGCCGAACGCCGAGATCGTCGTCGTCGGCTACGGCACCTACACGCCCCCGGGCGGATGCCCCGACCGGCAACCGATGTGGCCGCGCGACGCCGACTACCTGCAGGACGTCATCGATTCCGTCGACGACGCCATGGCAGCGCAGGCGCGTTCCCGTGCAATGGCATTCGTCGATATCCGAACGGTGACCTCCGGGCACGACATCTGCGCCGACGTGAGCCGGGCGCACTATGCCGGCGTCGTGCCCGCTGAATCCGCTGTACCACTTCACCCGACCGCATTGGGCATGCAGGCGATCGGCGCCTACGTCGCCGAACAGATCCGCTGATCCGCCCTTTCGGCCTGCACGCCACCCTTCCCCTTCGACACCGAGGACTCCCATGTCGCTGCCTAGAACCGTGACGGGCGCCCCTGCCCCTGACACCGGCCGCACCACAATTCTCAGCGGGGCGCTGGTCGCCCTGTTCCTCGCCAACCTCCTCAACTTCTTCGACCGGTCGATCCCCTCGGTCGTCGCCGAGCCGATCAAGCACGAATTCGCCCTCAGTGACCTGCAGTTGGGCCTGATCACGTCAGCCTTCACCGTTGTGTACGCGATCGCGGGACTGCCACTCGGGCGCCTTGCCGACCGCGGAAACCGCCCGGGGATCATCGGTGTCGGACTGCTTGTGTGGAGTGGCCTGACCGCAGCCACCGGGGCAGCGGGTAACTACATGCTGTTCATCCTCGTCCGGCTCGGCGTCGGTGTCGGAGAGGCCGCCTTCACTCCAGCCGCGAACTCGATGATCGGCGACCTCTACCAGGCCGATCGCCGTTCCCGTGCCGTCGGCATCTTCATGCTGGGACTCCCGATGGGGCTGATGCTCGCCTACTTCACGGTCGGCAGGATCGCCGAGGCCTTCGACTCGTGGCGGGCGCCGTTCTTCGTCGCCGCGGTCCCGGGCGTCATCCTCGCGCTCGTGATGCTGCGGATGCGCGATCCCGAACGCGGTGGTGCTGAGCAGGTTTCGATCGCCGAATCGGGTGCGGTCCGGCGCCCGATCCGCCTCCTGCTGTCGATCCCGACCCTGCGCTGGCTGATCCTCGCCGGCCTGACCTTCAACTTCGCGGCCTATGCGGTCAACTCCTTCACGGTCCCGCTGCTGATGCGGCAGTACGAACTGAAACTGACGTCCGCGGCCGTCGTCACCGGCGTCATCGTCGGGCTCACCGGGTTGTTCGGGCTGTTGCTCGGGGCTCGCTACGCCGACCGGGCCTCGGCAACCTCGCCGCGGTCTCGGCTGATGATCGGCGTCGTCGCCACCGCCGTCGCGGCGCCGCTCACCGCGTTGGCGCTGATGCAGAACGGCGGCAGCGTATTCCTGTTCGCCCTGCTGTTCTCGCTCGGCTGGCTGCTCGCCTACGGTTTCTACGTGAGCGTGTATCCCGCGATTCACGATGTTGTCGTTCCGCAGCTACGTGCCACCGCAACCGCGCTGTTCTTCGCCGCGATGTACCTACTCGGAGGATTTGCCGGACCGGTTGTGGTCGGCGGTATCTCCGACTGGTTCGCAGAACGTGCGGCACGCAGCGCAGGCGTGCAGGGCGTCGCGCAGTTCGCGGGCCAGGGGCTCAACTCCGCGCTCTACCTGGTGCCGTTGATGCTTGCGCTGACCGCAGCTTTCATCTACCTCGCTACCCGTCGGGTGGATGCGGACTCGATTCGTATGCGGTCCAGTCTCGCCGACTGACCGTGCCGATCAATTCGAAAGGTATTCCTTCATGCGAAAATCTCTCAAACTGTTCGCGAATGCTGCAGCGACGGTTGCGCTGTGCGCGACACTCGGGCTGACGGGCCCGGCCGGAACGGCGGCCGCCGAGACGCCCGGCATCCCGAGCGTCGGGCACAACTGGGCGGGCGCAGGGCCGTACACGCCGAACGTCTCGATCGGGCTGGTACATACTCTGTACTACCCGCGTGAGCTCGGCGCACACGGCGAGAAGCATCCCGTTGTGATCTGGGGGAACGGGACCGGCGTGCTCCCCGGTGCGTACACCTCGTTGTTGCGCCACTACGCCAGCCACGGATTCATCGTGGTCGCCGCCAATACCCCGGCGAGCAACTTCGCCGTCACCATGCGGTCGGGAATCGACCTCATCGCGGGCAAGGCGGCCGACCCATCGAGCGTCTTCTTCGGCAAAGTCGACCTGGAACACATCGGCGCGGTGGGGCACTCACAGGGCGGGTCTGCGGCGATCAATGCCGCGATCGACGACCGCGTCGACACCGCCGTCGCGATCCAGCCGGGCCCGCTCAACGATGTCGACCTCATCGACGAGCCCGTTCTCTATCTCGCCGGCGAGGCCGACGCAATCGTCTGGCCGACGATGGTGCGGGCGATGTATGAGGACGCCGACCACGTGCCCGCCGAGTATCTGGAACTGCGAGGCGCCACGCACTTCGGCACATCGATCACCGGCGGCGATATGCGCGGACCGAGCACGGCGTGGCTGCGGTACTGGCTACTCGACGATCCGAACGCCCGCACCGAGTTCTTCGGCGCGAGCTGCGGATACTGCACTGACACCCAGCAGTTCTCGGACTTCGACCGCAACGATCTGGCCCTGCAGATCCCGGGCTGACGGTCGAGTCCCGCGCTGGAGGCACTGTGTGCGCTGCGCATAGCGGATGTCCCCCCGTCGAAGGCCATGCCTTCGACGGGGGGACGAGCGCATCGATCAGGCAGCCATGGTCACCGGATGCCGCTCCACAATTGCCGCTGCGGTGCATGCGGATCCGTCTGCACGGCGGAGACGGTGTCGAAGCGCATAGTTGCTCGGTCACGAACGGTGTATGGCGCCCAGCCGGGATCGCCGTGAGTCGCGAATGCGATCCACGCGGCGTGCATGGTGTCGGCCAAGTCCTGCGGCGGGCGTGCTCCCACCACGTTCTCGAACCCCCCGATGCCGAGGTTGTCGAAGACGAACGGGATCTCGGCAGTATGGCAAGCGCCCAGCCGGCCGTCGAACGTCGGTGGTTGCCACGCGAATTCGTAGGCGTAGGTGCGTCCCCGGCCGTTGTCGGCATGCGCCTCTGCCAACCGGATGGCGGGTATCCGGTAGAACCAGTCGGTGCCGACGGCCGCGAGGAGGTCTCCGGGGCCGGCATTCGGATCGGCTTCTCGGTAGACCGGCAGCGCGACATCGGGGTCGAGCCCGTACGCGGCAACCGCGCCATGCGACAGCTCGGCTGTGACCGCGTCGATCGCGCCGACCGGAACCAGGAAGTAGCGGAATTCCTCTGTGTTGCATCCGATCAGCACGTCGACGTCGCCGCTCGCGCCGTCCGCTATCGCTTCGGGCGGCGCGACCGGGAGCACTTCGCCGTCCACCACGGGCTCGAACGGCATGAGGTTGCGTGTCACCTCACCCCACCGTTGCGGATTCGGGTCGGCCGACACCGCGGCCCGCAACTGTTGCTGGGCGGCCAGTACCCGGTCCGTGGGCACAGTGGCGAGGGCTTCCTGGGTTGGCGAAATCCCCAGCAGGGAGGCCAGTTCTTCCGAGATCCTCTCGGCGGTCTCGGGCCGTATCGTGTGATGGGCCGCGCCACTCTGCAGGATTGCGCGCCGGAACAAGCCCTCGGCTTGTGGGGAGGCGAGTAGCGCTCCGATGCTCATCGCGCCGGCGGATTCGCCGAATACCGTCACAGCCGCAGGGTCACCGCCGAAGGCTGCGATGTTGTCGCGAACCCAGCGCAACGCCGCGATCTGGTCGCGCAGGCCGAGATTCGTGCCCTGCCCGCGTAGATGTCCGAACCCGTCGACGCCGAGCCGGTAGTTGATGGTCACCAGCACGACACCGTCGCGGGCGAATGCGGTGCCGTCGTAGGCGGCGGTCGAACCGGAGCCGTTGGTGAACGCACCACCGTGGATCCATACCATCACCGGCGCCGTGCCGTTCGGGTCCGGTGTCCACACGTTGAGGTTGAGGTAGTCCTCGCCCGGGATGAACACTTCGGAGATCAGCGCATCATAAGGAGGTGCATACGGGGAGGCCGGTGCGGTGGGTCCGTACTCGCTCGCGTCTCGCACTCCGTCCCACCGGGGACATGGCTCGGGTGGAGCGAATCGGCGCGCACCGACCGGTGCAGCAGCGTAAGGAATTCCCTTGAAGGAGACCACACCCGTGGTCGGATCCGTCCGGCCGAGTACCGCTCCGTCGGTGGTGGTGACGACCACACTCTGCTCGGCGCGTGTCATCGCACTGCTCCTTCGTCCGCTCCGACGATACGAAGGGCGTAGTGGACGTAGTTGTCGGCCACCTCGTCCCGGGTGAACGGCTCATCCGGCCCGAACCACTGCGCCACCTGGATGGCCATCCCGCCGATGGCGACGGCGCCCAGGTGGAGATTCTCGACTCGGAAGACGCCATCGCGGACACCGAGTTCGAGTGTGTCGACCAGAAGTCGGCTGCACGACGCCCGCAATTCCAGTGCGGGTGCGGCAAGTTCGTCAGGTAGCGCGTGCAGCTCCGAGTTCGTCACCACGGCCAGAAGAGGGAAATCGGTGTGCAGCAGTACATGCGCGCGAACGAGCGCCGACAGCTGGGCCACCGCAGTGGGCTCGGCGGCGGCGAGTGCGTTCGTCAGCCGTGCATGCAGCTCGCGGTGTCCGGTCAGCACCAGCTCCGCCAGGATATGGTCCTTGGACCGATAGTGTGCGTACAGGCTCGCCGAGGTGATCCCGACTTCGTTCGCGATCTTGCGGATGGACACCGCGCTGTATCCGGATTCGGCGAAGAGCGCCAGTGCGGCTCGGAGTATCGCGCCCCGCGTTCCGGCAGGTGTCACGCCCTCGGGTAGTTCCACGGGTACGGCGGCCACTCGCCGCGGTTTCCACACCGACACATCCACCTCAGACTCCTTCGTTCGACTCCGATCGGGTCTTCCTACCGATCGATCGGTTGACAGCGTACGTGATACAGACCGATAGTTAGGTAATTCTCAATGGCAACCGATCGATCGGCAGGGAGATGAAGTGACGAATCTGGCAACCACACTGGTGGCCTCGGCTGGACGGCATCCAGACCGGATCGCGGTGATCTGCGGCGAGCAGCAACTCACCTACGCCGAATTGGAGACGGCCAGCGCCGCACTGGCGCTCGAACTGCGCGAGCGTGGGGTTCGGTCCGGCGATCGCGTCGCGATGATGTTGCCGAATGTCCCGATGTTTGCGATCGCCTATTACGCGATCCTGCGATGCGGCGCGATCGTGGTGCCGATGAACCCGCTGCTCAAACCCCGCGAAGTCGCCCACCAACTCGCCGACAGCACGGCAGCGCTGTTGCTCGCCTGGCACGAGGCCGTCGAGGCGACCCCCGGCGCGGCGCTCGCCGACGTCGAATGCCTGACGGTGCATCCAGATTCACTCGTGGACCGGGTGCCGGTGCAGGGCGGCGAGGGTGGCGTTGCGCTCCGAGAGCCCTCGGACACTGCGGTCATCCTCTACACCTCGGGTACCACCGGCAAGCCGAAAGGCGCTGAGCTCTCCCACCGCAACCTCATGTGCAATCAGCAGGTCACCAGCACGAGCCTGCTGGAGTTGACCGAGGACGACGTCGTATTCGGAGGCCTGCCACTGTTTCACGCGTTCGGGCAGACCGTCACCCTGACCTCGGCCATCGCCCACGGTGCACGCCTCACTCTCTTACCCCGTTTCGACGCCGCCGATGCACTGCAGGTCCTGGCCCGCGACCGTGTCACCGTCTTCGTCGCAGTGCCGACCATGTACGCCGCGCTGCTCGCGCATCCGGACCGTGCCGAATATGACCTGAGCGCGCTGCGGCTCTGCGTGTCCGGCGGTGCGGCACTGCCGGTGGAGACGTTGCACGCCTTCGAGAAGCAGTTCGACACAACGATCCTCGAAGGCTGGGGGTTGTCGGAGACTTCACCGGTGGCGTGCTTCAACCATCCGGATGCGCCGCGCAAGGCGGGCAGCATCGGCACACCGATCGACGGTGTCGGTATGCGCGTGCTCGGCGACGACGGGCGGGAACTGGGCGTCGGGGAGGTCGGAGAACTCGCGGTGCACGGCCATAACGTCATGAAGGGCTACTGGCGTCAGCCCGCGGCCACCGCGGCAGTGCTCTCGGATGGCTGGTTCCGGACAGGCGACCTCGGCCGGATCGACACCGACGGACATTACTGGATCATGGACCGGAAGAAGGACCTGATCATCCGCGGCGGATTCAATATCTACCCACGCGAGATCGAAGAAGTCCTCTACGAGCACCCCGATGTCGAAATGGCCGCCGTCATAGGCATTCCGGCACCTGCCTTGGGTGAGGAGATCGGTGCGGCCGTCGTGCTCCGGCCCGGCTCACGAACCACACCCGAGGACCTGCGGATCTTCGTCCGTGAACGCGTCGCACCCTACAAGTATCCGCGCCATGTCTGGCTGGTCGACGAACTGTCCAAGGGCGCCACCGGGAAGATCCTCAAACGCGCGATCGTCATACCCGACACCGTCGTCGTTGCTGTCTCGACGTAGGGGCGGCCACGCCGGCAGGGGTCAGGCGGGGATCGGTCGCAGCGTGCGGCTGTTGGTCATGTGCCGCCACGTCGCGAGGGCGGCCATCCGCACGGGCGCGACCAGTGCCGAGCTGTTCATCGCCCTGGTCGGTCCGCACACCGAGATCGCCCCGACGGTGTTCTTGCCGTCGCCGATCGCGGCCGCCACACATGACACTCCGACGGTCGTCTCGTCCCGGTCGTGGGCGATGCTCTGCTCGCGGATGCGGGCGAGTTCGACTCGCAGCCGGGCCGGGTCGCGGATCGAGTTCCGGGTGGGGCCCACAGTGGGTTCGGGGAGCACGGTCGCGGCGTCGACACGCGAGTGCGCGAGGAGGGCCTTGCCGATGGCGGTGCGGTACGCGGGCTGCCGTCCACCCACGCGGGAGGGAACCGAGAGCGTGAATCGGCCACCGAGCTTCTCGAGGTAGAGCACGTCGGTGCCGTCGAGCACGGCGAGGTGGACGACCAGGCCGGTTGCGTTGTGCAGCTCGTGCAGAACCGGGAGGGCCGCCTGGTGCACCCGGTCGTGGTGTTGGGCCAGGGACCCGAGTTCGAGCATCTTCATGCCGAGCTCGTACGCGTGCCCGTGGCGACGGATCCAGCCGATCCGGACCAGCTGCAGCAGCATCCGGTGCGTGGACGACCGGGGGAAGCCGGTGCGGCGCGACAGCTCCGACAGCGTGAGCCGCTCGGCCTCCCTGAACGCGTCCAGCAGGATCGCGACGCGGTCGATGACTGCGATCGGTGAGCTTGCCTCTGTCGTCGTCATGACCCTTCGAACCTCCATTGATGCGTCGTTCCGATCTGATTGAGCAAGCGTTCAATCAAGTGGTGAGACTGTATCAGCGCGCGCCGCGTCGCTCCAGCACCGGCGAGAACTCGTTTCGGAGGGGGGACGGCTGGGCCGGCTGGGCCGGACGGTCGCGGGCCCTCGGCGTGTCGGCCGGGTTGGGGATCGGTGCGGTGAACGTTCCCGGGCGAGGCTGCGCGGATCCGCGACTGGCGAACGGAGTCCGTGTGGTGCGCGTTACCTGGCGTGAGTCGCGGATTCGTGCAAGCGGATTCGGCCCAGCGGAACACGCCTGCAGGATTCCCGAAAAACACTTGCGGGCACGAAGTTTCCGGTCGGGTGGCGGCGCGCGGCATCGATCGGCGCCCGGCGAGGTGGGGGTGCGTCGTTCGGTTCGGAACGGTTTTCCGCTCACCGGGAAACGATGGAGGTGAGTCGCGTCTCACCTCCTAACGTGCTTGCGGTCACTGTTGGGCACACGACTGGAATGTAGGTAGGAAATGTCAGTCTCCGTCTCTCAGGGCGACGCGACCCCCGTCCGGGGCACCGGTGGTGACGCCGGCGGTTCGACCGGGTACTGGATCCGGGTCCTGCTGATCCTCGTTCTGCTCACCGAGCAGGCGGCACTGGCGTTCGCCCTCTTCACCCCGGCGTTGCCGAAGATCGCCGCGAAGTACGAGACGACGCAGGTCGTCTGGGTCATGACGGCACTGGTGCTCGCGGCCGCGATCGCGTCCCCGATCCTCGGCAAGCTGGCCGACGTCTACGGCAAGAAGCGGATCCTGGTGATCACCGCGGCCATCGCGAGCCTGGGCGCGCTCATCTCCGCGGTCGCGCCGACGTTCCCGATCCTGCTGGTCGGCCGGTTCCTGTCGGGCGTCGGCTTCGCCTTCACCGCCCTCGGATACTCGCTGATCCGCGACATCTTCCCGGCGCGCCTGCAGGCGATGTCGATCTCCATCGCCAACACCGGCGTCGGTGTGGTCACCGTGCTGGCACCGCTGATCTCCGGCTACATGCTCGACCACACGGGTGTCTCGTCGGTGTTCTGGTTCTCCTTCGCGCTGTGCGCCGTGGGCGGCCTGCTGACCCTGCTCTTCGTCCCCGAAACCCCGGTTCGTGCGCAGGTTTCGGTCGACTGGCTGGGAGCCTTCCTGCTCACCGTCGCGCTGTTCACCGTGATGCTCGCGCTGTCGCTGGGCGCCGGCTGGGGCTGGCTGAGCGGTAGGACCGTTGGCACGCTCGCCGTCACCGTGATCTTCGCCGTCGCCTGGGTCGTGTGGGAGCGCCGCTGCCCCGAGCCGCTGATCAGCATCGAGGTGCTGGCCAGCCGCAAGGTCGGCATCACATTGCTCGCCGGTGGTATCGCCTACGGCGCAACCACACTCACCGCGACGCTGATCCCGATGCTGCTGCAGACTCCGAAGGAGGCCGCCGACTACGGCTTCGGCCTGTCGGTCACCGACATGGCGCTGTGGATGCTGCCCGGTGGCATCCTGATCGTCCTCGGTGGTGTCTTCGTCGGTGCCACGTCGAAGCGAATCGGCTTCCGCCAGCACCTTATCGGTGGTTCCCTCCTGATCGCCGCCGGCGCCGCGATGCTGGCGACCACGCCCGACCAGGCATGGCAGGTCGTCTTCGCCTACGGCCTCATCGGCTTCGGCTCGATGATCTACGCCGCAATCCCGAACCTGGTGATGATGGCGCTGCCCGAGGACCAGCGCGCGATCGGCGCCAACTTCACCGGACTGTCGCAGTCGATGTTCGGCGGCATGCTGTCCTCGGTGGGATTCGCGCTGCTGGCGCAGCACGTGCTCACGGTGGGCCCGGCAGGCCCGGTCTACAGTTCGGACGGCTTCTTCGTCGGCTTCATGGTGGCCGCGGGTGCCGCTCTGGTCGGCGCGATCCTGGCCTTCGGCATCACCGTCGGACGCCGCGGCGAGGGTTAGTCCCCGCACACCTTCGACGCACTCGGGGCCTGCGCCGGATCACGGTGCAGGCCCCGAGGCGTTTCGAGTACTTGGGTGATGAGGTACCGGTCGCGACGGCAGCTACGGAACGTCGATGTCGGCGAAGATCGAAGTCGACGTCACCACATCACCGGCACGTCCGTCCGCATCGAGGACGAATCCACCCCGTTTGTGGGTTCGGAGGGTCACGAATGTGTCCGTGATCTCGACACCGGGGAGTTCGCGGGCCAATGCGGCCGCGAAGGCGGCGATGTCCGCGGTGGACCTGAGCCACATCGTCAGGAGGATGTTCGAACGGCCCGTGATGGCCTCGACGACACGACATTTCGGGAGACCGGCAAGGGATTCCCCGATCGTGTTCAGCTGGTCCGGCGGTGCGGAGATCATGAACGTCGTCGGTACGACCGGCCCGGTGACGGCGGGGGCGCCTTCGCAGCGCAGCGCGATACGGCCGGAGCCGATCATCCTCTCGACGCGACGACGCGCGGTCGGCCCGGTGGTTCCGCAGTGTTCGGAGAGGTCGGTCCAGGACCGTCGCCCGTCATCGACGAGGGCTTCGAGTAGCCGGCGGTCCAGGTCGTCGAGCGGAGGCACCGGTCGTCGCGGATTGACCGGGCGGGGCTTGCTCAGGCGAGCGGACTGGTGCAGGTCGAGGGCCTGCACCCGCCAGCGCGAGCCTTCTCTGAACGTTGCCAGCACGACCATTGCGGTCACGGAGACGATGCCCTCGATGGGATCGATTCGTTCGTCGAGCAGCCTGGTGAGTCCGTCGAGTGTGGGGACGAAGACATCGAGGAGGAAGTCCGCCTCACCCGACGTGCTCGACACCGAGACAATCGCCGGCTCGGCGACCAAGGCGGCAGCGACTGCCCGTTTGAGTTGCGGTCGGCACGTGACCGTCACGAAGGCCACACACCCGTAGCGGACGAAAGCAGGGCCCGGGACGAGCGCGATCCACGCCGAGCCGTCATCGGACAGGGCGCGCCAGCGCCGAGCCAAGGTTTTGGGGGTGTGCCGCAGCGTCTGCGCAAGAACGGCCCAGTCGGCGCGCGGATTCATCTGCAGTGCGTCGACGATCGCGATATCGAGCTCGGACCCGACCTGTGCGTTCATTTCAGGCATCCTGCCAATCAGTCATGTCAATTGTCGGTAATTTCCGAGCTCGGGTGATGTGGGCCACCCACAGTGGTGTGCGCGCTGCCGGCGCATCCTGGTCTCCAGGCCCCTTCCACTGTCGAGGTTCAATCATGTCGACACAATCACCGCCAGGCACGGACGTGGCCGATCGGCGGCGGCTGCCGATCACGGCGCTGCTGGGCTCGATGGCACTCGTCGAGCTGCTCAGCGGCGTCACCCAGGGGTACTTGACGCCCCTCCTGCCGTCGCTCGGCGAGGGCCTGCACATCACCCAAGCGGGGCAGACCCGGATCTACCTGCTCTCCCAGCTCGCCTTCGCCGTCTGGACGCCGCTGTTGGCGAAGCTCGGAGACTCGTACGGGTACCGGCGTTACCTGCGCATCTCCATCGCCCTCGTGGCTGTCGGCACCCTGTTGATGGCAGTCCGACCGAGTTCGCTCACCCTCTCCGTCGGTGTCGTCCTACAGGCCGCTGTCGTCGGTTTCATGCCGCTGCTCATCGGCATCCTGCGGCACCGCGCCCCGGAACACCGGCGATCCGGAGTGGGCATTCTGGTCGGAGTCTTGACCGCGGCGGTGGGCCTCGGTGGGGTCGTCTCGGGTTCGCTCAGTGAGCATTCGGCGACACTGGGACTGTGGGCGGCGGTACCGGTGGCGGTGCTGGCCGTTGTTGCGGGCCTGGTTCTTCCGGACGGCGCGCCCCACACCGGAGAGCGGTTTCCCGTGCTGCAATTCGTGCTGTTGGCCTCAGGGCTCGTCGGGGTCGTCACTGCGCTGTCGCTCGGTGGCGAGTGGGGGTGGACCTCCCTGCGCACGGTCGGCGCGCTGGTCGCGGGACTGGTCATGCTCGCGGCGTGGATCGCCACCGACGCTCGGTCGACGACGCCGCTGGTGAGCATGCGGATGCTGACGACTCCACCGGTCGCCATCGTTTCCGGCGTCACCTTCTGCCTGGCGTTCTCGACGATCGGGTTCTTCGGCGCCAACGCGATCTTCCTCGGCTCGTCACCAGCCCGGTCCGGCATCGGTCTGGCCT
Organism: Prescottella soli; assembly: GCF_040024445.1. NCBI lineage: Bacteria > Bacillati > Actinomycetota > Actinomycetes > Mycobacteriales > Nocardiaceae > Rhodococcus > Rhodococcus (subgen. Prescottella) soli. The sequence continues at coordinate 1,922,990 of NZ_CP157276.1, read as the reverse complement.
ACGGTCCGCAAGCGATCGCGCTGGTCGCTCTGGCGCTGAACGTGTTCGCGCTGGGCAGCTCGCTGTCCACTGCAACGCTGCTCCGCAGGCTCGGCGAGCGCTACACGCTTGCGCTTTCCGGCGTCGTCATCGCGGCCGCGTTCCTGAGCCTTCTGGTGTGGCACGACACGCCCACGCAGTACCTCGTCGCGATCGCGCTGCTCGGACTCGGTTTCGGCGGATACCAGGCTTCGACTCGCGCGCTGTGCGTGGAATGCGTCGCGGAGACCGACACCGCCATGGCGGCGGGCATCAACGAGCTGGCACTGTCCTTCGGCGCAGCAATCGGAGCGTCGGTGGTGGGCGCGATCATCGCAGCACACCAGACCTCCGCCGGCGTGACGCTGCACGCCTACCTCTGGCTGTGGTCCGTGTGCGCCGTCGTCGCTCTGGTCGGCGCGGGACTGGGCCTCTGCTACCGGGCGCGGGAGGTGCAGCAGTGACCGCGGTACGAGACACCGAAGTGGACGACGTCGCGGCAGCGATCGAGGCGGCCGTGGCGCGCTGGTCCGACCGACTCCTCGAACTGAGCCACAGCCTGCACCGGGAACCGGAGATCGCCTTCGCGGAGTTCCGGTCGTGCGGAAAGATCACCGCCCTCGTCACCGCTGCCGGATTCACCGTCGAACGCGGTGTCGGCGGCCTGGACACCGCGTTCACCGCCACTTACGGCGCCGGCGAACTCACTGTCGGCTTCTGCGCGGAATACGATGCCCTGCCTGGGATCGGGCACGCCTGTGGTCACAACGTCAACGCTGCCGCGGCTGTCGGCGGCGCCCTCGCGCTCGCTGAGGTAGCCGATCAGCTCGGACTCCGGGTCAAGTTGGTCGGCACCCCGGCCGAAGAAGCCGGTGGGGGAAAGGCAATTCTCTTGCGGGAAGGCATCTTTGATGATGTCTCCGTCGCAATGATGGTGCATGCCGGCGCTCAGGACGAGGTTGCGGGCTCGTCGCTCGCGATGACCCAACTGACGGTGCGGTACGTGGGCAAGCCTGCCCACGCCGCAACTGCCCCCTGGGAAGGTGTGAACGCTCTCGACGCCATCTCGATCGCGTACCACGCCATCGGCCTACTGCGGCAGCAACTCGAACCGGGCGTGATCGTCTCGTTCATCGTCACCGAGGGCGGGCAGGCGCCGAACGTGATTCCGGCGCAAACCGCAGCCGCGGTGGAGATTCGCGCAAAGACGCTCGCCCAACTGCGCCGGACGCAGTCCAGGGTCCAGGCGTGCCTGCAGGCCGGTGCCATCGCCACCGGGACCAACCTCACGGTCGCCGCCACCGGCGAGGAGTTTGCAGATCTCCTACAGGACGACCATCTGACCGGCGCCTACGTGCGCGCACTCCGACGACTGGGACGAACTCCGATCTCCCGTGCCGGTGAGCACATCGCGTCCACCGATATGGGCAACATCTCGCAGGTGATTCCCTCGATTCACCCGACGATCGGCTACGACGTCGGTGACGCAGTGCACCACACCGCGGAGTTCGCCGAGCACGGTACGTCGCCCTCCGCCGACGCGGCCGTGCTTGACGGGGCGGCAGCGCTTGCGCTTGTCGGTGCGGAGATCGGGCTCGATCCCCGACAGCGGACCCGGCTCGTCAACGGCACATCGTCGCCACACAGGGAACAGTAGGGCGCGGTCCGTCCGCTCAGGCGACCACCGAGCGCTGCGGCACTCCGGTGTACTCGCTGAGCGGACGGATCAGTGCGTTGGACTCGCCCTGCTCGATGATGTGCGCGGTCCAACCCGTGATGCGGCTCATCACGAAGATAGGGGTGAAGACCTCGACATCGAAGCCCATGAGGTAGTACGCAGGGCCGGTGGGGAAGTCGAGGTTGGGCTTGATGCCCGTGGCGTCGTCCATGGTGCGCTCGAGGATCTCGTACATCTGGATCCACTTGTCGCCGCTGGTCTTCGCGGCGACGTCGAAGAACGCCTTGCGCATCGTCGGGACACGCGAGTCACCGTTCTTGTAGACGCGGTGGCCGAAGCCCATCACCTTCTCCTTGCGGGCCAGCTTGTCCCGCATCCAGGCCTCGGCGCGCTCGGGCTCGCCGATCTCGATCATGTCGTGCATGACGGCCTCGTTGGCGCCGCCGTGCAGCGGCCCCTTGAGGGTTCCGATCGCGGCAGTGACGGCGCTGTAGATGTCCGACAGCGTCGAGGTCACCACGCGGGCGGCGAAGGTCGAGGCGTTGAAGCTGTGCTCCGCGTAGAGGATCAGCGAGACTTCGAACGCCTTCACGATCTCCCGCTCGGGGATCTCGCCGAAGGACATGTTGAGGAAGTTCTCGGCGAAGCCGAGGTGGCTGTGCGGGGCGATCGGATCGAGACCGTGCCGACGGCGGTGATCGGCGGCGACGATGGTCGGCAGCACGGCCATCATGCGAAGTGCCTTCTCCCGATTGGCCTTCGGAGAGCTGTCCGCCTCCTCGGGGTCCTCGGCTCCCAGGTAGCTGATGGCCGTGCGGACGACATCCATGGGGTGACAGTTGTCCGGCATCTTCGCCACCAGCGACAGCAGTGACCGGTCGGCGCGACGGCTCGCCCGCTCGCGCTGGCAGAACAGCTCGAGCTGGGCGTCCGAGGGCAGCTCGCCGTTCCACAGGAGGTACGCGACCTGCTCGAAGCTGCAGTTCGCCGCCAGGTCCTGGACGGCGTAGCCGCGGTAGGTCAGCGAGTTGGTCTCGGGAACGACCTTGGAGATCGCGGTGGTGTCGACTACGACACCGGCGAGCCCCTTGTAGATCGTCGGGACTGCATTCGTCATTGGTTCCCTCCGAGCGTGAAGTTGAAGACTCCGGAATCGAACTCGTTGTAGCGCTCGTACTCGAGAAGCTCGTAGAGCCGGGAGCGAGTCTGCATCTGGTCGAGCTGACCCTCCTGGGTGCCAGTCGCGTGGATCTCGCGCAGCCCCCGTTCGATGGCGCCCATCGCGAGACGCAGCGTAGTAACCGGGTAGATCACCGCGTTGTAGCCGATGTCCCCGAGCGTCTGCGCGGGGATGAGCCTGGACTTGCCGAACTCGGTCATGTTCGCGAGCAACGGGATGTCCACTGCCGCGCGGAACTTCGCGAAGTCCGCCTCGGTGTGCAGGGCCTCGGTGAAGATCATGTCGGCGCCGGCGTCGGCGTAGGCCTTGGCCCGCTCGATCGCGGCATCGATGCCGTCGATCCCGGCGGCGTCGGTGCGGGCGCAGATCACGAAGTTCGCGTCACGTCGAGCCGCGACGGCGGCGCGCAGGCGACGGACCATGTCGTCGGTGGGGACAATGGCTTTGCCGTCGAGGTGGCCGCAGCGCTTGGGGTTGACCTGGTCCTCGAGGTGCAGGCCGGCGATGCCGGCGTCCTCGGCGGCGAGGACGGTGCGTGCCGCCGACATGGGCTCGCCGAAGCCGGTGTCGGCATCGATGAGCACGGGCAGGTCGGTGACGCCGGCGATCTGCCGGCTGTGCGCGACGACCTCGGTGAGCGTGGTCAGCCCGATGTCGGGCAGGCCGAGCCCGGCGGAGAACGCACCGCCCGAGACGTAGACGCCCTCGAACCCGATCTCCTGGATCAGCTTGGCGGTCAACGGATTGATCGCACCGGGCAGGCGCTGGATCTTCCCCGAGGACAGGCCGGCGCGCAGCGCGTGGCGCTTGTCGGCGGCCGTGGTGGTGGCAGCGATGAGGCCGGCCATGTCAGAACAGTCCCTTCGGCGACTTGGGCGAGCGGGCGAGGACGTCGCCGGTGACCGTGAACGTGAGCTGGTTCAGCTCGCCGGCCTTCAGCTTCGGGGTGCGCTGCGCGGCGTCGAGGAAGCGGTCCTGCTCGACCGGATCGACGACACCGTCGGCGAGGGTGCGGAACTTGGCGATGTACTGGTCGCGGGCGAACGGCCGGGCACCGAGCGGGTGCGCGTCGGCGATCGCCAGCTCGTCGACGATCACCTCGCCGCTGCGCAGCGTGACCTCGGCGCGGGCACCGAACGCCTTCTCGTCCGGGTCGGCCGAGTGATAACGCCGCGTCCACTCCGGATCCTCGGCGGTGGAGATCTTGTGCCACAGCTCGATCGTGTCGGGACGCTGCGCGCGCTCCGGTGCGTACGAACGCTCGTGGTGCCACGTGCCGTCCTGCAACGCGACCGCAAAGATGTACATCACCGAGTGGTCGAGGGTCTCGCGGCTGGCGGTCGGATCGAACTTCTGCGGATCGTTCGAGCCGGTGCCGATCACGACGTGGGTGTGGTGGCTGGTGTGCAGCACGATCGACGCGATCTGGTCGAGATCGCCGATGCGGTCGCGCATCCGGCGGGCCAGGTCGATGGGGGCCTGGCTCTGATACTCCGCCGAGTGCTCCTTGGTGTAGGTGTCGAGGATGGCGCGCTTGGCCTCGCCCGGACCGGGAAGCGGCACAGCGTATTCCGCGTTCGGACCGCCGAGCAGCCATGCGATGACGCCGTCCTCGCCCTCCCAGATGGGGGACGGAGCGCCCTCGCCGCGGATCGCGCGGTCCACGGCCTCGACGGCCATCTTGCCGGCGAAGGCCGGTGCGTACGCCTTCCAGCTGGAAATCTCGCCCTTGCGGGACTGCCGCGTCGCGGTCGTGGTGTGCAGCGCCTGACCCACGGCCTGGTACACGGTCTCGGTGTCGAGCCCGAGCAGGGTGCCGACGCCGGCCGCGGCGGACGGTCCGAGGTGGGCGACGTGGTCGATCTTGTGCTCGTGCAGGCAGATTGCGCGAACCAGGTCCACCTGGATCTCGTAGCCGGTGGCCAGGCCGCGGATCAGGTCCGTGCCGCCACGGCCGGTGTGCTGCGCGACCGCCAGGATCGAGGGGATGTTGTCGCCCGGATGCGAGTACTCCGCGGCCAGGAACGTGTCGTGGAAGTCGAGCTCACGCACCGCGACGCCGTTGGCCCACGCCGCCCACTCGGGCGAGTAGGTGCCACCGACACCGAAGACCGTCGAACCCGGGCCGTACGGGTGTGCCAGCGCCTGAGCGCGCGCGTTCGCCACCGGGCGACGGGTCACCGACGCCGCCGCGACGGCGGCGTTGTCGATGATCCGGTTGACGATCATGTCCGCGGTCTCGGCCGGAACCTCCACCGGATCGGTGGCCACCTCGGCGATCTTCCACGCGAGGTGCTCGGTCTTGGGGAACTCCTCCGCTGAGCGGTGGGTGTGAACGGAATGGGTCTTCAACGCGGTGTCCTTCGATGTCGTGATGTCGCTGGTTCTCGCAGCGTATGCACAACCGGATCCGGCGAGAAGTGCCTGAACATGCGTATTTTGGTGGTGTGTGTGGCCCGATTTTGCGAATGGTGCGAATGCGTGTCGGCATGGTTGAGTGGGGCCAACGGTCCAGAGTGTGGAAGGGCGCGAGATGCAGAAGATCTACGGCGGCCCGAGGCTGCGTCGGCTGCGCGAGGAACGCGGACTGACACAGCTGGCGCTCGCCCGGATCCTGGACCTGTCGGCGAGCTACGTCAACCAACTAGAGAACGACCAGCGGCCGCTGACCGTTCCGGTGCTCCTGAAACTCAATACGACGTTCGACCTCGATGCCCACTTCTTCGCGGCCGAGTCGGACGCGCGGTTGGCTGCGGACCTGCAGGACGTGCTGACCACGCTCGGGACGCCGTCGCCGTCACCGGCGACCATCGAGGAGTTCGTCGCCCGCATGCCCGAGATCGGACATGCGCTCGTCGGCGTTCATCGCAGACTGCAGGCCGTGACAGAACAACTGGAGCAGTTCAGTGCACACCTGGCCGCGCCCGTTTCCGGCGCAGGTGATGCGGTCCCGATGCCGTTCGAGGAGGTGCGAGACTTCTTCTACGACAGGCACAATCACATCGCCGAACTCGACGACGCCGCCGAGCGGCTGTTCGTCGAGAGCGGTCTGCGAATCGGTTCGCTCGACACGCAGCTGACGGCGCTGCTCGAGTCCGAGCACGACATCGTCGTCCGGCTGCGCACCGATCCGCCCGATCGTCCCGGTCCCAAACGCATTTACGACGCGACCAACCGCATCCTGACGCTGTCGAGACACCTGTCACCTGGGCAACGCGCCTTCCAGATCGCCACGCAGTTGGCCTTCCTCACACAATCCACGGTGATCGACCGGCAAGTGGACGCGGCGGCGACGCTCAGCGACAACGCCCGTGAGCTCGCGAAGATCGGGCTGGCGAACTACTTCGCGGGCGCACTGCTGTTGCCGTACAGCCAGTTTCTCGATGCCGCGGAGCAGTTGCACTACGACATCGAGATGCTCGCGTTGCAGTTCGAGGTGGGATTCGAGACCGTCTGCCACCGACTCTCGACGATGCAGCGGCCCACCCGTCGGGGAGTGCCGTTCTTCTTCGTCCGGACGGACAGGGCCGGGAACATCTCGAAGCGCCAGTCCGCCACCGCTTTCCACTTCTCACGTGTCGGTGGGAGCTGTCCGCTGTGGGTGGTGCACGACGCGTTCGCCGCACCGGGCCGCATCCTCACCCAGGTGGCCCAGATGCCGGACGGCCGCACCTACCTGTGGATCGCCCGCACCACGGACGACGGTGCCCGGCCGTACGGGACACCGGAACGGAGTTTCGCGGTGGGACTGGGCTGCGATATCACGCACGCCGATCGGCTGGTGTATTCGCGGGGTCTGCGACTGGACGAGCAGATGTCGCCGGTCCCGATCGGGGCCGGGTGCAAGATCTGCGAGCGGACGGACTGCGCGCAACGGGCGTTTCCGCAGATCGGCCGCCCGGTTCGCGTCGACGTCGACTTCAGCAGTCGACTGCCGTATCCGCCGGCGTCGTGAACGGACCTCATTTCCAGAATGTGAAGTGGTCGCGCCACGACACCATGAGGGTTCCGGCGGCATCCGACACGACCACCTCCCGGGGGTCCGCTCCCTCGGGAAGCGGCACGGACCACATGATCTTCCCGTCGCTCGCCCGGATGGCATGCGTGCCGGTGTAGTCGCTGAAGGCGAAGTACTGACCGTCGGTGGCTCCGCCCCGGATCCAGTACGCGTCCTCCCACGGGGTCTGCCACACTTGGCGACCCGATTCCAGGTCGAGCCCGGTGATCGTCCGGGTATCCGCCGACGTGAGCACAGCGGTGTGTCCGGCCACGGCCGACAGAGCCGAGCTCCTTTGCACGGAGCCCTCGTTCACGAGAGCAGGGTTTCGCCAGAGCTCCGCGCCGGTCTTCGGGTCGTACGCGCCGTCGCCGAGGAAGAGCGGTGCCGACGTCGACGGCTTGCCGGGGGGGGATCTTGTGGAACGTACACGGGGATGGGAACGGCGCGGATCACAGATCCGTCGGCCGCCAGGACGTTTTGCGTTCCCACGGTCCCGGATCGCCCGCCTGTGCTGGTCAGGAAGAGCCCCTCACCGACCTGCAGCAGCGAATCGCCCTCGAAGGCGAACCGCCGGTCGCCCGTCTCGAGGTCGTAGACCGTGTATATGTACGGAGGCTCACCTGAACGCCCGCGCTCGTAGGCGATGATCGTGCCGGTGTCCGGCGTCGCGTAGACCGCCCCGGCATCGCCGCGAACGTCGAAGGTGCGTCGGAAGTTCGCGGTGATGTCGGTGACGGTGCCACTGGTCAGTACCGACTCAGCGGATCCGCCGTCCGAAACGGAACCCGAGACGTACACCGTATCCCCGTCCACCCGAGCACCATTGAGGTCGAAGTCGGTTCCGATCTCGGACAGCAGGGTGCCGGACTCGATGTCGACGAAGGCGACACGTCGATTCTCCCAGCACGCGATGACGCGCTGTCCGACCTCCTGGGCGCACTGGCCGACGTTGCCGACCCGCACCTTCCACATCCTCGACCCGTCGGCCGGGTCGATCCCCATCAGCGTGACCGCGCCGGCGGGCCGGCCGGACTGCCCTTCGGCCGCCGGCAGGGGATAGGCGGTCGCCGCGATCAGGATGTCACCGGCATTGAAGAGTGAGCCGTAGCCGTAGTAGGTGTCGAGAGTCTGCGGCATGGCCAACAGCACGTCGCCGGGGTTGTGGGTGAGGCGGCCGATGTCCAGCGTCCATGCCGGTCGGGGGCGATCCTTCAGGCTCATGACGACGGAGTGCTGTTCCTGTGCCGAAGTCGGCGCGCTCGACCGGTCCGCGAGAACACTGACCATGATGGTCCCGACCGCCCCGATTAGCGCGATCCCGAGCGCCACGAGCTTCCAGTGTTCCTTCAGTCCACTCCCCACCGGTCGACGGTAGCCGACGAATCGGGACTATCCGGCAAGAATCGCAGTGGGGTTCCTGCCTGGCCCGTCGGCGTTACAGTGGGGCGAACCGTGTGACCGCGCTTTCGCCGCCGGAGGTTGCTGTGGACATCGGATTTCTGGGTATGGGCACGATGGGGCGCCCGATGGCGCGCAACCTCGCCCGAGCCGGCTACGACGTGACGGTGTGGAACCGCAGCCCCGGCAAGGCGGCAAGCGTCGTCGACTACGGCGCGTCCGAGGCACCCGACCTCTCCGATGTGCTGCAGAAGTCCGTCGTGTTCAGCTCGCTTGCCGACGATCGAGCTTTCGCGGATTCGGTGTTGTCGACGTCGTCGCTGCAGGCCGCGGAATCCGGATCGGTGCACGTCAATCTCGCCACCGTCAGCCCCGGGATGTCCGCCGAGGCGGAGTCCCGCCTGGCGGAGCGGGGCATCTTCTACGTGGCCGCTCCGGTGTTCGGGCGCGCGGAGGTGGCCGAGGCGGGTGAACTCACCGTCCTCGTGGCGGGCGACTCGCGCGCGATCGACGAGGTTGCGCCCCTGCTCGACGTGATCGGACGCCGCACGTGGCGCGTCGGAGACGATCCGAAGCAGGCGAACGTCGTGAAGATTCTCGGCAACTATCTGATCGCCACCGCGATCCAGTCGATGGCCGAGGCGACGACCGTCGCCGAGAAGGTCGGCGGCTCGCCCGAGCTGCTGATGAAGATCATGAACGACAGCCTCTTCCCCGGAGGGGTCTACGAGGGCTACGGCGCGATGATCGCGCAGCGTCGCTACGAGCCCGCCGGGTTCCGGCTCCCTCTGGGGCTCAAGGATGTTCGGCTCGCACTGTCGCAGGCCAACGACGTGAACATGGGCCTGCCCTTCGGTAGCGTGCTCGAGAACGTCTTCCTCGATGCGCTGGCTCACGGCCAGGCCGACCAGGACTGGTCCGCGATCACCGAGGCCACCCGACGTCGGGCCGGACTGGACGTGCGTCGTCCGTAGTCGCGCAGGGGGGCGAGAAACCGAGAACGGGCCTGCCGTGCGACGGATCGCGCGGCAGGCCCGTGGTTCTGGTCGGGAGTATTCCGTTCAGACCAGCAGGACCCCTACGAGCGCGATGAGCGCCACCCAGACCGTCGACGCGGCGGCGAGGACGAAGGGCCGGATGCCGACCTTCTTGATCGTCGCGATGCGGACACCGGCGCCCAGGGCGAACATCGCGGCCGTCAACAGTGCGGTCTGCAGCCAGCTCGCTAAGGAAAGGACACCTGCCGGAACGAATCCCATCGAGCGGATGACCACGAACCCGAGGAACGCGACGACGAAGAACGGAACCAGCGGCGGCCGGGTGGAGGTGGCGCTCTGCTCGACCGACCGCCGGCGCTGCATCACGCTCAGGACGGCCATCACGGGGGCCAGCATGAGGACCCGGGCCAGCTTGACGATCGTCGCCACGGTCAAGGCCGCGGTGCCGATGATCCCGCCGGCGGCGACGACCTGCGCGACCTCGTGGATCGATCCGCCTGCCCACAGTCCCGCCTGCATGTCGTCGAAGCCGAGCGCGTTCGAGAGCAGTGGGATGGTCGGAATCATCAACGTGCCGAAGATCACGACGAGCGCGACGGCGGTGAGGACCTCTTCCTCCTCCGCCTCCACGACACCGTCCGCAGCGGCCACGGCAGCGGCGCCGCAGATGGAGAAGCCACAGGCGATGAGCACCCGTTGGGTCCACGACAGGCCCAGCAGGCTGCCCACGAACATGGTGCCGACGATTCCGAGAACGACGATCGCGACGACCATCGCGATGACGCCCCATCCGAGTCCCAGGATGTCGCTCAGGACCAGCTGGAGGCCCAGCAGTGCGATCCCGACCCGCAGAAGCTTCTTGGACGAGAACGTGATTCCCGCACTGAAGCTTGCGGGCAGCACAACCAGATTGGCCACCAGGGCGCCCATCACGATCGCGATCAGGAGCGGGCTCAGTGTGGGGACGAAGTGCCTGATGCCCATTGCGATGGCGGCTGCCGCGGCCGACAGTGCAATGCCCGGTACGTAGGCACGGACTCCGTCCAGCCGAGAGACGGCGGCAGGGGAGGGGGGCGCGGCGACCAGTTCGTCTTGCTGCCCCAGTTCGGATTTCACAGGACAACGATCCTCCATCGGGCGTTTGTTCGGTAGAGCCCGATTGGGCAACACCTCATATCGAATTGATATGATCTTTCGGGCCGCCATACACTCGACGCATGTCTCCCCGGTCACTCGACTTCACTGCGCTCGAATTGTTGGTCAACGTCAGCGACTGTGGAAGTCTCAGTGCTGCAAGTCGACTCGTGGGAATGGCTCAGCCCAACGCGAGTCGCTGCATCAAGCAGTTGGAACGCCGGTTCGGAATGACGTTGCTGCGGCGCAGCACCACCGGATCGGTCCTCACGCCCAGCGGAACTGTGGTGGCCTACTGGGCTCGAAAGATCTTGGACGACACCGAGAAGCTGCTCGAAGTGGTCGACGGGCTGCGGGCGGAACGGTCACGCGGACTGCGCGTCAGTGCCAGCATGACCGTCGCCGAGCATCTGATGCCGTTGTGGTTGGGGCGCTTTCGCCAGTCGCATCCGGAGCTGACGATCCATCTCGAGGTGCACAACTCGCTGCGAGTGTTCGAGCAGATCTCCGACGGCTCCTGTGAGCTGGGCTTCGTCGAGTCGCCGACCATTCCGAAGCGGCTCAAAAGTACGCCCGTGGCCCGGGATCGCCTGGTGATCGTCGTCCACCCCGGGCATCCGTGGGCGACCCGAACCCGGCCCGTCACCCCGCCCGAGCTGGCGATGACACCGTTGATCGTGCGCGAGCCCGGTTCCGGCACGCGGACCACGCTCGACCTCGCGCTCGAACTCCACTCGCGTGCCGCTCCGCTCCTGGAACTCGGCAGCTCGGGCGCGATCCGGAGCAGCGTCCTGGCGGGGGTGGGGCCCGCGGTGTTGAGCACTCTCGCGGTCGCGGACGCCGTCGCGTCCGGTGATCTCGCGGTGGTCGAGGTCGAGGGACTGAAGCTCGATCGGACCCTGCGCGCCGTGTGGAGCGCGCAGGGGCCACTGCACACCGCCGCGGACGAGTTGGTGCGGATGGCACGCGATTTCGGAAGCGAACGTCCCGCGCGACGACGGGCGTGAGCGTGGTGCCCGGTGTCCCGGCCCCATGGGACCAGGACACCGGGGTCGGTCGTCTAGATCCCGGCCCGCACCAGGCGCGCGGCCTCGACGAGATTCCGGAGCGAGGCCTCCACCTCGACGTTGCCACGCGTCTTGAGGCCGCAGTCGGGGTTGACCCAGAGCCGTTCGGCGGGGACGGCCTTCAGTGCCGCCCGCAGCGACGCGGCGATCTCGTCGACCGACGGCACTCGCGGCGAGTGGATGTCGTAGACGCCGGGTCCCACGCCCAGGTCGAAGCCGACGGCATTGAGGTCGTCGAGAATCTCCATGTGGGACCGGGCCGCCTCGATGGACGTGACGTCGGCGTCCAGGCCCGCGATCGCCCCGATGACCTCACCGAACTCCGAATAGCACAGGTGGGTGTGGATCGCGGTCGTGTCGGCGATGCCCGACGTCGCAAGCCGGAAGGCGCCGACGGCCCAGTCCAGGTAGGCGGGCTGGTCGGCCGCCCGCAGCGGCAGCAGCTCCCGCAGCGCCGGCTCGTCCACCTGGATCACCCTCGCGCCGGACGCCTCGAGGTCGATCGTCTCGTCACGGATCGCGAGGGCAACCTGGTCGGCCGACTCGGCGAGCGACTGGTCGTCGCGCACGAACGACCACGCCAGGATCGTGACGGGACCGGTGAGCATGCCCTTGACCGGCTTGTCGGTGAGCGACTGTGCGTACGAGATCCAGTCGACCGTCATCGGCTTGGGGCGACGCACGTCGCCGAACAGGATCGGCGGGCGGACGCAGCGGCTGCCGTACGACTGCACCCAACCGTTCGCGGTGGCGAAGAACCCGTCGAGTTGTTCGGCGAAGTACTGGACCATGTCGTTGCGTTCGGGCTCGCCGTGGACGAGCACATCCAGACCCAGCTTCTCCTGCAGCGCAACCACATCGGCGATCTCGGCGCGCATGCGGCGCTCGTACTCGGCCCGATCGATGTCACCCTTGCGCAGGGCGGCGCGGGCCACGCGGATCGCGGTGGTCTGCGGGTACGAACCGATCGTGGTGGTCGGCAACTGCGGCAGGGGCAGTTCGGTCGCCTGGAGGGCGCGACGTTCCGCCGCCGGGATGCGCTTGCGGTCGGCGTCCGTCAGCGCGGCGAGGCGGTCGCGGATCGCGTCGTCGTGCAGGCGCGGATCGGCGGCCCGGGTCGCTGTCGCGGCGCGGGCGTCGGACAGTTCGTCGGCGATCGTGTCACGCCCGTGCCGTAGTGCGGTCGCGAGAGCGGCGACCTCGCCGATCTTCTCCGAGCCGAACGCCAGCCACGACCGCAGTGCGCGGTCGAGGCCGTCCTCGCCCTCGAGCGTGTAGGGGACGTGCAGCAGCGAGCACGACGTGGACACGGCCACGGAACCCGCACGCTCCCGGAGGGTTTCGAGGGCGTCCAGCGATCCGTCGAGCCCGTTGCGCCAGACGTTGCGGCCGTCGACGACACCCGCGACGACATGCTTGCGCTCGAGCCCCGGCGTCGAGGCGACCGACTCGAGCGAGCCCGCGACGAGGTCGACGGCGATGCCCTCGACCCCGGTCTCGACGAGTGTCGGCAACGCGTCCCCGAGGTCACCGAAGTACGACGCCACCAGGATTGCCGGGCGGTGGTCCACCGCGGCGAGGCGGCCGTGCACCGCCCGGGTCGCGGCCAGTTCGGCGCCGGTGCGGTCGGCGACCAGCGCCGGTTCGTCGATCTGGACCCACTCGACACCGGCGTCGGCGAGCCTGCCCAGCAGCTCCGCGTACAGCGGAACGATGTCGTCGAGGCGGTCCAGCGGCGCCTGGTTCTCGAACTTCGACAGCAGCAGGAAGGTGACCGGCCCGATCACCACCGGTCGGGCCGGAACGCCCAGCGCCCGGGCCTCCTCGACCTCGCCGAGCACCTTCGCGGGGTGGAGCGTGAACGTCGTCGCCGGGGTGATCTCGGGAACGAGGTAGTGGTAGTTGGTGTCGAACCACTTCGTCATCTCGAGCGGAGCGACGTCGGCGTTGCCGCGGGCGGCCGCGAAGTAGCGGTCCAGTTCGTCGGCGATCCCGGCGACCCGCTCGGGCAGCGCCCCCAGCATCGCGGCGGTGTCGAGCATCTGGTCGTAGTACGAGAAGACGTTGACCGGGACGGAGTCGATGCCCGTCTCGACCAGTTCGGTCCACGTCTGTCGGCGCAGTTCCTTGCCGACCGATTCGAGTGCGGAGGCATCGAGTTTCCCGGCCCAGTAGGACTCGACTGCCTTCTTGAGTTCGCGACGGGGTCCGATGCGCGGGGAGCCCAGTACGGTTGCGGTGAAAGCGGATGTCACGGTGTTCTCCAGTTGCTCACAGCGTGGATGGTCACCGCCGGCAGACGAGAAGAAGCGAGCCCCTGGTGCGCGCCCGCCAGCGGGCAGCACGAAGTGCAGCGCGTCGCCCATTCTCGCCTTTTCCTCGAGGCGGTGGACCGTCGAGCACGGCGTGCCCGACACAGTCGGCAGGTCTTCGGACTCGTGGGCGCTCGGGCGGTTGCGAAGCCGCCGAACCTACTGGCCGTCGCTTCCCAGACCTGTCGGTCCAGTGCATGTGACGGCGGTCGTTCCCACTCACCGCTGCGGGACAGTCCCGGACTTCCACCGGGTTCCCTCTCACACTCGTCGGTCTCACGACCGCGAATGCTTCGACGCCGGGGCGGTCTTCGGGGCTCCTCACGACCGCGCCAGGCGAACCAGCTGCACCGTCCAGCATAGGACGTCCACGGCGGACGTCTAGAGCCAGCCGTTGGCGTCCGCTATTCGCACGGCCTCGGTGCGGTTCTCCGCGCCGGTCTTGCCGATCGCGGACGACAGGTGGTTGCGGACCGTGCCGGCGGACAGGAACAACGTGGCCGCGATGGACGCGACGGATGCACCGTCGCGGGCGGCCAGGAGCACCTCGGTCTCGCGGTCGGTGAGCGGTGACTCCCCGCTGACGAGGCTGTCGGCGGCCAGCGCCGGATCGACGACACGCAACCCCGCGTGTACCCGTCGGACCGCGTCGGCCAACTGGCGTGCGGGTGTGTCCTTGACGACGAATCCCGATGCGCCGGCCAGCAATGCGCGTCTCAGATACCCGGGTCGGCCGAACGTCGTCACGATCAGGACCCGGGTGGTGGGCGCGGCCTCGCGCAGCGCGGCGGTGGCCGAGATTCCGTCCAGCCCTGGCATTTCCACGTCGAGCAGCGCGACGTCAGGGTGGTGCAGGGCGGCAGTCGCCACCACCTCGTCGCCGCGTCCCACCTCGGCGACGACGTCGAGGTCCGGCTCCAGATCCAGCAGGGCGGCGAGGGCGCCCCGGACCAGCGCCTGGTCGTCGGCGAGCAGCAGGCGAATCGTCACGGTGCCTCCTCGGCGACGACCTGGACGGAGAAACCTCGAGGCTGCGGATGCGTGACGATCACGCGGGCGTCGGCTGCTGCCGCGCGCTCCCGGAGTCCGGTGAGTCCGTTGCCCGCGAGCAGGGCGTCGGTGCCCACGCCGTCGTCGACCACCGCCACGTGGCGGTCGTCGATCGTCACGGTGCAGCGTCGAGCACCGCTGTGCCGCACGACATTCGTCACCGACTCTCGCACGGTCCAGGCGAACAGCTCCCGCAGCCGGGTGGGGACGGCGTCGGTGCTGTTGGGCAGGTCGGCCTCGATCCCGGCGGCACGCAACGCCTCACGGGCCCGGGCGATCTCGACGGGCAGTGAGACGCCGCGGAACCCCTCGACCGCCGATCGGACGTCGGCGAGTGCGTCCCGGGAGAGCCGCTCGAGGTCGTCGAGTTCGACACGGGCCCTGTCGGCATCGACGTCGAGGAGCCGGTTCGCGAGCTGTGCCTTGACGGTGATGACGGTGAGCGAGTGGCCCAGGATGTCGTGCAGATCCCGGGCCATGCGGGCGCGTTCCTCCTGCACTACGCGCAACTCGTCCTCGTCGCGCCTGTTGAGCAGCGCGATGTTCCGGTTCATCAGTGCGGTGACGCCCGCCATCGCGAACGCGGCCGCGCAGATCGCGAGCGGCAGGCTCGACACGTTCCAGCCGGCGCGCGTCGCCAGCAGCTCGACCACGCCGGCGACGCCGAGGGCGACGGCACCGCCGGCGATCGCGGGCAGCAGCGTCACCGCGGTCACCGCGAGGAACACCGTCGACGCCAGCCCCGCCTCGCCGAGCGTGACGGTCATGATCACCGCGAGAGCGACGAGCACTGTCATGTCGCCGATCGCCTGTGGGAGCGGGGGCCGCAATTCGCGACGCATCCGACCCCGACGTGCCGAGGAGAACACCGACAGGAAGACCACCGCGAAGAGGAGCGTGGCTGTGATGCCGATCCAGCCGCTCGCCAGATCGCGCCGATGCCATCCCGCTGCCAGTGGCTCGAACAGGAACACCAGCCAGACGGCGGCGAAGACGATGCCGAAACGGCCCCACCGCTGCACTGCGGCGGGGCGTTCGGTGCTGATCACGTCGAACACGCTATACGCGGGCGGTGTCGCGCTGGAACCGCCACACGGCTCCGCCGACGAAGATCGCGAGCCACACGACGACGTTGACGATCCACGTCCACTGGACGGCGTCGCCGGTGAGCGGGGCATGCACCAGGTTGCCGATGCCGAACATCGGCGTGAACTGCGCGATCGTCGCCCACACGGAGCCGTCCTGCAGCGGAATGAACAGGCCGCCGCCGAACGCCAGCAGCGCCAACCCGGGTCCGAGGATCTGCATGACGTTCTCGCTCGGCAGCAGGTATCCCATGAAGAGCCCGAAGGCCGCGAAGATCGACGATCCGAGCCACGCGATCACCGCCGTCGTCACCCACAGCGAGCCGTCCATGTCGGCGGAGGTGAACGCGCCGACGGCGTACACGACCGCCAGCGCGACCAGTCCCAGCGTCATCGCGACCACGAGCTTCACCGCGATGTACGCGACGGGGGACAACGGGGTCAGCCGCAGCTGCCGGCTCCAGCCCGAGGCCCGCTCCACCGACACCATGGCGCCGCCGCTGGTGGTCGCGATCATCGCGCCGTAGAGCGCCATGCTGATCATGATGTACGCGGTGACGTTGCCCCGGCCGGCGTTCTCCTCGCTGTAACCCTGGCCGAGGCCGAAGATCAGGAAGAACACGACCGGCATCACCAGTGTGAAGATGACGGTCCGGCGGTTGCGGAGCAGGCGGCGCAACTCGAGTCGCAGCAGGGTGGTGTTGAACCCGCCCCAGCGGACGGTCGGACGGGTGGCAGCGAGAGTGGTCATCGAACCGGTCCTTCGGTGTGGTCGGTGGTGAGGGCGATGAAGGCGTCTTCCAGTCCGCGCGAGACGATTTCGAGGTCGTGGGCCGCGGTGTGGAGGAGCAGATGGCGGGCCACCGCATCGGTGTCCGACGAGTGCACGACGAGCGTCTCGCCGCGCAGCTCGACGGCGTCGGCGTGCGGAATGGACTGCAGCAGTGCGGCGTCCGCGCCGGGCACCGTCGCGCGTAGGGTGCGGCCGGCGGCCATGGCCTTGACCTCGGCAGTGGTTCCGTCGGCCACGACTTGTCCGCGGCGCACCAGCACGATGCGATCCGCGTACGCGTCGGCCTCCTCGAGGTAGTGCGTCGCGAACACCACGGTGCGGCCGGCGTCGGCGTCGGCGCGGATCGCCGACCAGAACTCGCGCCGGCCCTCGACGTCCATTCCCGCCGTCGGCTCGTCGAGCAGGAGCAGCGACGGGTCGGGCAGCAGCGCCATCGCGAACCTCAGCCGTTGCTGCTGGCCACCGGAGCACTTTCGGACCGGCCGATCCGCGATGTCGAGGATGCCGGCGCGGCGCAGCACCTCGTCGACGGGTCGTGCGTCCGCGTAGAGGCTCGCGGTGAGCTGCACGGTCTCGCCGACGGTCAGCTCCGGCAGCAGCCCACCGGTCTGCATCACCGCCGACACCAGCCCCCGGGAGATGGCGTCCCGCGGAGACAGCCCGAACACCTCGACCGTCCCCGAACTCGGCTGGGAGAGACCGAGGATCATGTCGACCGTCGTGGTCTTGCCGGCTCCGTTGGGACCGAGGAAGGCCACCACCTCGCCGGGGCGGATCGTCAGATCCAGGCCGCGGACGGCGTGCACCTGACCGAAATGCTTGTGGACTCCGGTCAGGTGCACCGCGTCACTGCTGTGCGGGCCCCGGCGGAGTATGGGAGTCGGCTGCGCTGTGGTCATGCCTCGAATCTGCCCGCCCGCGGGCCGTCATCCCTCGCCCGTCCGTCACGACCTCGGCATGACAAATGTCAGGGCTGCGGGCGGCGGGCGGGTCTCACGTCGGCGCAGCCGACCCCGACCCGCTCCGATGTGATCGTCGTCTCCTTCGCGGGGGAGGTGGTGCGCACCGGGAAGAGACCCGTTACCCTGGACCGCGTGTCAGCGACCTATTTCTGGTTTAGCAGGCCGGCCCTGGGTGGGTCGGTCGGCGTAACCACGCGCTGACAATCTTCCACCCTAGAGCCGGATGACAGACCGGCTCGCTGGGATTCTTCAGTCTTCGAGGGTCGGCCTGAGAACAGGAAACCGAACCCCATGACCGTTATCGCCAACGACCAGCGCCTCGACGATCAGCGCACCGTCAGCATCAGCCCGCTCGTCGCGCCGTCCGTGGTGCGTGCCGAGCACACCCCCGACGACGTCGCCGCCGCGACCGTGCGCTCGGGCCGCGCCGACACCGTCAACATCCTCAACGGCGACGACGACCGCCTCGTCGTCGTGGTCGGCCCGTGCTCGGTGCACGACCCCGAGGCCGCGATGGACTACGCGCGCCGGCTGGCCGCGAAGGCCGAGGAACTGCGTGACGACCTGCAGATCGTCATGCGCGTCTACTTCGAGAAGCCGCGCACCACGCTGGGCTGGAAGGGCCTGCTCAACGATCCGCACCTGGACGGCACGTACGACATCAACACGGGTCTGCGGATGGGCCGCAAGCTGCTGCTCGACATCTCCCGCCTGGGCCTGCCGGTGGGCTGCGAGTTCCTCGACCCGATCATCCCGCAGTACATCGCCGACCTGGTCACCTACGGCGCGATCGGCGCCCGCACCGCCGCCAGCCAGGTGCACCGTCAGCTGTGCAGCGCGCTGTCGATGCCGGTCGGCATCAAGAACTCCACCGAGGGCGACATCCAGGTGGCGGTCGACGGCACCCGCGCCGCGGCGGCGAGCCACGTGTTCCCGGGGACCGATCTCGAGGGCCAGGCCGCGCTGATCCACACGGTCGGCAATCCGGACTGCCACGTCATCCTGCGCGGCGGCACCGACGGCCCGAACTACGACGCCGAGACCGTGGCCGACACGATGGCGCGGCTGCACAAGTCGGGTCTGCCAGAGCGTGTCGTCGTCGACGCCAGCCACGGCAACAGCCGCAAGGACCACAACAAGCAGGTCGACGTCGCGGCCGACATCGCCGAGCGGATCGCGGCCGGTGACAGGAACGTCGTCGGCATCATGCTCGAGAGCTTCATCGAGGCCGGTCGTCAGGACCTGACGCTGGGTCACGCCGACGAGCTCACCTACGGCCAGTCCATCACCGACGCGTGCATCGACTGGAACACCACCGCGGCAACGCTCGACCGTCTCGCCGCCGCGGTCGCCTCCCGTCGCAAGGGCGAGTGACTCGCAGGCTCTTTCGCGCTGCTCCGCGGCTGTGGCCGCGGAGCAGCGCCGTTTCCCGGGGCCTGTCGGTGCCCGGCAGTAGCGTCGGCGCATGGGATACGAAATTCAGATCACCGTCGACTCGAAGGACCCGCACCAGCAGGCCAAGTGGTGGGCGAACACGCTGGGCTGGCAGGTGGAACCCAGTGACGAGGAGTTCATCAGGGGCCTCGTCGCGGCCGGGCACGCACAGGAATCGGACACGACCGTGTTCGAGGGCGTGCTCGTCTGGCGGGAGGGAGCGGCCATCCGGGACCCCGAGCAGCCGCAACGCCCCCGGGTGCTGTTCCAGCTCGTGCCGGAGGGCAAGTCCGCCAAGAACCGGCTGCACTTCGACGTCCGGGTGGGGGATCGACGCGAGGACGTGGCCGCCGAACTGGTCGAGGCCGGAGCGTCGATCCTCCACCGCGGGCAGCAGGGGCCCAGCATCTGGATCACCATGACGGATCCGGAGGGCAACGAGTTCTGCGTGTCCTGACGGGAGTCAGTCGACGGCGCGGCGGGCGAACGACAGCCCGACGCGAAGCGCCCCCGCGGCCTCGAACAGCGCATCGGTTCCGGCGTGCCCGTAGCCGGTGAGGTTGACGAAGGCGTGGATGAGTCCGTGGTGGACTCGCAGTGTCGTCGGGACGTCGGCCGCGCGCAGGCGCTCGGCGTACTCGACGCCCTCGTCGCGGAGAACATCGAACCCCGCGAGCGCGATGTAGGTAGGAGGCAGTCCGCTCAGATCCTCGGTGAGGATGGGTGACGCCCACGGATCGGTGCGATCGCCCTCGGACGGCGTGTAGTGCTTTGTGTACCAGTCGATCTGGGCCTCGGTGAGAAAGTATCCGTCGCTGAACAGTTCGTACGACCGGCGCTTGGCGGTCAAGTCCAGCCACGGGAAGAACAGCATCTGGAACGCGGGACGAGGTCCGCTGTGGCGGGTGAGTTGGGCGACGACGGTGGCGAGATTGCCGCCGGCGCTGTCGCCGGCGACGGCCACGCGGTCGGGATCGATCCCGAGCGCGTCCGCGTTGTCGACGGCGAAACGGAACGCGGCGAGCGCGTCGTCGACGGCAGCGGGGAACGCGTGCTCGGGCGCGAGCCGGTAGTCGACGGCGAGCACCGCGACCTCCGCGTGCCGGGCGAGGAAGCGGCACAGGCTGTCATGGCTGTCGAGGCTGCCGAGCACGAACCCGCCGCCGTGGAAGTAGACGACCAGCGGTGCCGACGACGGCAGTCCCTCCGGTCGGAACATGCGGGCGGGGATCGGCCCCGCGGGACCCGGGATCGACAGTGCCTCGACTGACGACATCGGGAGGGGGCGGCCGCTCACGAGCCGCGACTCCATGTCGATCTGTGCGCGGGACTGCTCCAGAGGCAGCTGTTCGAAGTCGGAATCCGGCAGCAGCGCAAGCATCTTGAGCATCACCTGGATCTCGGTGTCCAATACCTGGCCGTCGCTGCGGATCGGCCTGCCTGCGAGCACGCGCTTGAGCGATGCGGGAAGCGATCCGGCGACGGTGGCCGCGGTGCGGACGACCGCCTCGAGCGCCGCGTCCAGTCCCTTGTTCCCCATGGTCATACGTCCTTTCACCGGTCGGCCTTCGCCTGCAGTGTGTCAACCGACCGACTTGGAAACAAGGGTGTATATCGTGGCCTGCCCACTCACTGAGTCGAATCCTGGCCTCGGACACGTTCCGGCACTACGCTGCCGATCGAGGCGTTACATACCAGCCATGCCTTCGGGGGACTGTTCGGGAAAGGTTGCGATGCCATACGTTTCGGTGCAACAGCGGCGTAGGGAGCTCATCGATGCCGCGATTCGGGTGACGGCGGACGTCGGGTTGGCCGCGGCGAGTACCCGCGCGATCTGTGCGGAGGCGGGCGTCCAGCAGAGCGTGTTCCACTACTGCTTCAGCTCCAAGGAGGAGCTGCTCCGGGAACTCACCCGCGAGGTGGTGGCGGGCATGGTGGAGACGGCGGTGGGGAACCTGACGCCGGGCGCCGACGTCGAGGAGTCACTGTTCAGAGGGCTGATGGGGCTGTGGGAGACGGTGAGCGTCCAGCCGGAGAAGCAGTTGGTGTTCTACGAACTCACCGTCGGGGCGCTGCGTGCGCCGGACCGGAGCGACATCGCGGAGTGGCAGTATCGCGAGTACTTCGCCTCCACCGGAACATTTCTCGTGCGTCTCGCGGACACGGCTGGAATCGAATGGACCGTGCCCGTTTCCATCCTCAGCCGTATGGTCACCACCGCCATCGACGGACTGATCCTCGGCTGGCTCGCCGACGGCCGGGCGGACGAGGTGGAGGCATCGATGGCGTCCTTCGCGAAGGTGTTCGCGGGTATGGCCACCGCCGTGCCCGTCGCCGTCGTGTAGCCGTTTCCGCGCGCCGGCGCCGTTTGTCGTCGTCGGCGATGAATTTCGCGCTCGACCCCGGTCTGTACCGATGGGCGCGGATTCCGCCGTGCCGCGGAACGGGGAGGAACGCGTAGCCATGAGTGTCGCTGCGGGTCATCGGGGAGTCGATCGCGGTACGGCGGTCGGCGCGCGTCGAACACGCCACGGGAACTGTGCCTTTCCCGTGGGGCGAGCCCGAAACGACGCGGCGGGGCGAGGATTGCCCTGCCGGATCGGCGACGATCCCGACCTGTGGTTCTCCGAGGCTCCGGCCGCACTCGAGCGTGCCAAGCAACTGTGCGGCGGATGCCCGATCCGATCGCGGTGTCTGAGCGATGCGCTCGATCGGGCCGAACCGTGGGGCGTGTGGGGCGGCGAGATCGTGCACCGCGGGGTCGTCATCGCCCGCAAGCGCGGTCGCGGCCGCCCCCGCACGGGTGCCGCGGCCTGCGGGGCGGGCAAACCCTGAACCGCGGTCGGCGGCGGGCGACGCGTCCTAGCGGTACGCGCCCGGGGTGGCGCCGGTCCACCGCTTGAACGCCCGACGGAACGCGCTGGGTTCGGAGAAGCCCAGCCGAGCCGACAACTCGTCCACCGGCTCGCCGCGCCGCAGCGCGGCGATCGCGGCGTCGCGCAGCACCTCCTCGCGCAGGTTGTTGAGCGACGTGCCCTCCTGCCTGAGCAGGCGGCGCAGGTGCGGCACGCTGATCGACAGCATCTCCGCGATCTCCTCCGCGGTGCAGGTGCGCCCGCGCAGACCCATCTCGAGGACCCGACGCACCTGCTGCGAGGCGGTGCTGTCGTAGTCACGCTCGGAGAGAAGCAGATTGGGTGACTCCCGCAGGTACTCGGCGAGGCTCCGTTCGTCCTGGATGATCGGCGCCCGCAGGATCGAGTTGTCGAACTCGAGCGACGCGGTCTGGGCGCCGAACGTCACCGGAACCCCGAAGATGGCGTCGTAGTGCTTCGCGAACCGCGGCCCCGGGTCCGGGTAGGGGATGAGCACCGACCGCAGTTTCACCCGTCGGCCCACGAGCCACGCCGCGAACCGGTGCAGCAGGATCAGCTCGAAGTCGGTGACCAGCCGGAAGGCCTCGTCGACGAACTCCGGCGCGTAGTTGTCGCCGCGCACGTCCACCCGCACCTCGAGGCGGGTGGAGTCGTCGCCGGGGACGAGCGTGAGCGGCGGGACCGGCAGCGCGCGCGTCACGTCCGCCATCCGTTCCAGTGCACTTCCGAGGTCCGGACGGTGGATGAGCGACAGGCAGATCAGCCGGAACGTCCCGCGGGGGACGGGCGCCGCACCGAGTCCGAACAGTTCGTCGTCCGTGAGATGCCAGGTGGCCTGGGTGAAGACGGTGACCTGTTCCGGCGTCAGCCGGGCCCGCGGGTCCTCCAGCACGCCGACGTCGATGTCCGACGCCTCGAAGGCCGTCGTCAGGTCGGCACCGGCGGTCTCGGCGAGGCGAAGGGCGCGACGGAGGAAGTCCGCCGGGATGGTCGCCAGGCTCACCCGGACACCTCCAGCCGGCGCAGCCGCTCGGCGGCCTCCGCCAGCACGTCGTCACGCTTGCAGAAGGCGAAGCGCACCAGGTGATTCCACTGATCGGGACGGTCGGTGAACACGCTGATCGGGACCGCGGCCACGCCGATGCGCTCGGGTAGCGTCCGGCAGAACTCGACGCCGTCGCGGGTGCCCAGCGCGGTGATGTCGGCGCACAGGAAGTAGGTTCCGCCGCCGGAGTACACGCCGAACCCGGCGTCGCGCAGGGCCGCGGCGAGCAGGTCGCGCTTGCGCTGCAGGCCGTTGCGCATCTCGACCACCCAGGCCTGCTCGTGCTCGAGCGCGTGCGCGACCGCCGGCTGGAACGGCCCACCCGCCACGAACGACATGAACTGCTTCGCCGCGCGGACGGCGTCGACCAGTTCGGCCGGCCCGCAGGCCCAGCCGGTCTTCCAGCCGGTGACGTTGAACGTCTTCGCGGCACTCGACACGGTGACCGTGCGTTCGTACATGCCGGGCAGCGAGGCCATCGGGGTGTGGGTGCGGCCGTCGAACACGAGGTGCTCGTACACCTCGTCGCTCAGCACCAGCAGGTCGCGCTCGCAGGCCAACTGGGCCACCGCGGTCAGCTCCGCGTCGGTGAGCACCGTCCCGGTCGGGTTGTGCGGCGAGTTGACCACGAGCATCCGGGTCTTCGGTGTGACCGCGGCACGCAGGGCGTCGAGGTCGAGCGCGAACCGGTCCCCGTCGCGCACCATCGGCACCGACCGCCGGGTCGCGCCCGCCAGCGCCACCGCCGCGGCGTACGAGTCGTAGTACGGCTCGACGAGCACCACCTCGTCACCCGGTTCGACCAGTCCGAGGATCGCGGCGCTGATGGCCTCCGTCGCCCCGACGGTGACGAGGACCTCCCGGTCCGGATCGTGGACGATTCCGTACCGCGCGGCGCGGTCGGCGGCGATCGCGTGGCGTAGGACCGGCATTCCCGGGCCCGGCGGGTACTGGTTGAGGCCGTCGGCGATGGCCTGCCGCGCGACATCGAGCATGGCCGCCGGACCGTCCGTGTCGGGGTATCCCTGCCCGAGGTTGATCGCGTCGTGCTCGGTGGCGAGTGCCGTCATCTCGGCGAAGATAGTGGATGCGAAGGGTTGCAGTCGCGAGACCGTACGGGAGCGAGGCGCTGCGGGCATTTGTCCAGCGTAGCGGGGGCGCGGGTGCCGCACGAACTCGGCCGTGTCACGTTCCGGGCCGCCGCCTCGTCCATGGAGTAGACGGCGCGCAAACGTCGCGCCGACCGAGAACGGAGGATGTCATGGCTCGAATTCGTGCGGTGACCCCGCAGGAGGCCGGCCCGCTGGTGAAGGCCGCGTACTGGTTCACGCGTCGACAGTTCGGCGAGGTCCCGGAGCCCTTCGCGGTGCTTGCCAACCATCGCAAGCTGTTCACCGTCTCGGCCCGCCACGAAATGGGAGCCCAGAAGGCGTCGACGGTGCTGCCGCCCAACGTCCGGGACATCGCCGTCTACCGGGTCGCGTGGACCGTCGGCTGCTCCTGGTGCGTCGACTTCGGCACCATGCTGCAGCGGCTCGAGGGGCTCGACGTGGAACGGCTGCAGCACATCGGCGAGTACGAGACGTCGCCGCTCTACAGCGACGACGAGCGGGCGGCGATCGCCTACGCCGACGCGATGACCCAGACCCCCACGACCGCGACCGACGAGCAGGTGGCCGACCTCGAGCGGCGCTTCGGACGCGACGGCGTCGTCGAACTGACCTATCAGGTCGGGCTCGAGAACATGCGCTCGCGGACCTACTCGGCGCTCGGCATCCACGAACAGGGCTTCAACTCGGGCGACGCGTGCCGGGTGCCGTGGGACACGGCTACGGAGGCCGAACGGAAAGCCTGATCCCACCCAGCTTTTCGGGATTCGCGATGTCGTAGGCCGCCCACACGCGGTCGTCGCGCACGGTGAACGCGGTGACCCGCCCCGGGTAACCGGGGTGGGTCGCGTCGCCGGGGGAGCCATGGCTGAGGAACCCGAGTCGGCCGTTGACGCGCACCGGGGTCGCCGCGAGGAATGTGTCCACGCCGTACTTGTGGGCGAGGCCGAGGAAGAACCGGGCCGAGTGGTCGGCGCCGGTGATGACGTTGACCGCGGTGCGAGTGGTGCCGTTCGCGTCGCCGATCGTGATCGCGTCCGGGTGCAGGGCTGCGATTACCGCGTCGAGGTCGCCGCTGGCCAGGGCCGTCACCAGTCGGGTGACGGCCTCGTCGTGTTCGGCCTCCGGGACCGGTGGCGGCGCGTCGGCGAGCGCGCGTCGGGCACGGGACGCGAGCTGACGCGCGCTCGCGACGCTGACCGACAGGAGGTCCGCGATCTCGCCGAACGGCACCGCGAAGCCGTCGTGCAGGACGAAGGCGACCCGCTGGTCGGGGGAGAGCGTGTCGAGGACGACCAGAGCCGCTATACGGTTGTCCTCTTGCTGGACAACCGATTCCAAAGGATCGGGTGCCCGCGACGGCGTCCGGTCCGTGACGATCGGCTCGGGGAGCCACTGCCCGATGTAGCGCTCGCGGCGGACGGTCGCGGACCGCAGCCGGTCGAGGCAGATGCGCCCGACGACCGTCGTCAGCCACGCGCGCAGGTCCCGGATGGCATCCGCATCGGTGTCGGCCAGGCGTAGCCAGGCCTCCTGCACGGCGTCCTCGGCGTCGCTGACGCTGCCGGTGAGCCGGTACGCGGCGGACATCAGGTGTCCGCGGTGCGCTTCGAACGAGTCCGCCAGTGTCGCGACGCCCATGGTGCGATCCTAGGACCGCCGGGGCCGCTCGTCGTGCGCGCCGCGCGCAGACCTCAGGGGCGCACGGTGAGGATCTGGTTCACCGTTCCGACCGGTCCGTGCACGTCGTGGATGACGCTGCTCGTCAGGCCGAGCCCGGTGGGTCCGAACGACACGGTGGTGTCGAAGCCGAGCCATTCCCCGTACGGCTCGGTGAACAGGTGCGCGGTGAGATCGATGTTGGGGAACGCGACGTCCCGCGGGTTCGCACGCGCGGCCATCCCGTTGGCGAAATCGAACATGCCTGTCGCCCGCGCCAGGGCACTGACTTGCTCGCCGTCGACGAGCGACCGCGGCGTGCGGATCCAGAACGCGGCCCGCCCCGGCTCGACCTGGACACGACGCACCTCGATGGTGGCGATGCAGCCCCCGGCCCAGACCTCGGTCGGGTCCCAGGGCTCCATCTCCTCGGGCCGCGGGATCCGGGAGAACGACGTTCCCTGCAGGCTGCCGGTGTCGCCCGGCTGCATCAGCCAGGCGCGCATCCGCACGGCCGGGCGTCCGCCGTGGGCAAGTGTGGCCTCCACCAGTTCGATGGTGCGGCCGGGTCGGACGACGTTCACCGACGTCTCGACCGTGTCCATCGGGAGCGTGCCGAGGATGTCGTAGGACAGTCGCCCGATCACGAGGCCGTCGTCGCGGCGCTGATCGCGGTCGCATTCGACCATGTGCGCCAGCAGGCCGATGGCGGGGGCGATGTGCTGCTCGTCCTCGTTCCAGGCGCCACTGACATGGCTGGTGGGGTGGAACGCGTGGGCGCTCTCCCTCTTGAAGTAGGCCATTTCGTCGCCTCCTGCTCGTCCCGGGGGCGTTCAGCCCACGTCCCGACGGGACCGTAACATGAAAATTCGACTGCTAGGACGCGAGATCGACCATAAATTTCAAAATTCGACCGATGGGTCGAACATCGGGGCGGCAGTCGTCGACGTGGAGATCGTGCCGGTCATCGGGTCTCCCATCCCGCGATCCGTGCCTCGCACAGTGCCCGCAGCGCCCGGTACTCGGCGCGCCACCGGTCGTGGTCGGCCGGCGAACCACGCCAGGATTCGGATCGTCGTTCGACCTCGGCATCGAGCTGGTCGATCGTGCGGTCACGCCAGCACCACACCGAGAGCTGGTGTCCGTCCCGGGTTCGGGTGAGGGTCGCGGTGGCGGACTCGGAACCGATGGGGTGGACGACCAGAATGTCCTGACCGTCGGTGACGACGGCCCCGCCGGACACCCACGCGTTGCCCGACACGTCCGCGTTGCCGGACACCTCCGCGTCGCCGAACACCCGTGCGTCGCCCGACACCTTCGCGTTGCCGGACACCTGTGCGTTGCCGGACACTTCGGTGTTTCCGGACACCTCCGCGTCGCCTGACACCCGTGCGTCGCCGGACACTCCCGCGTCGCCCGACACCTGTGCGTTGCCGGAGACTTCCGCGTCGTCGGACACCTGCGCGTTGCCGGACACTTCCGCGTCGTCGGACACCTTCGCGTTGCCGAACACCCACGCGTTGCCGGACACCCACGCATTGCCGGACAGGTTGTCGGCGGTCTCCACCCAGCCGCCGAGATCGCCTTCGACGACCCCGTGTCGCGGGAGGGCCGTCGTGGCCCGGATGCGGTGCAGGGTGCGCCCGACGTGGTCGTACGTTTCGTCGGTCAGCTCGAAATGTCTGTCGCTCATCGGGTCTCCTTCGGCGTGGCACAGCCGCGCCCGTTGGCGCACATCGCGCGGCCCTAGACGAACAGGCGGAGAGCGCAGGCGACGACGGCGGCGCGCACGTCCGCCATGTCGTCGGCGTGCGCGTCCGGGCGCATCCAGACCGACGACTGGTTCAGGATGCCGTGCAGGCACTGCATCGCGACATCGATGTCCGGGCAGGTGAATTCGCCGTCGGTGACGCCTCGCTCGACCACGCGGCGGAAGACGGCGTCGTGTCGACGCCGCATCTCCTTCATGGACTCCTGGAACGTCTGCGGCCAGGATCGGGGCCAGGAGAAGACGGTGGCGACCTCCGGGGCGGTCTCGGTGACGATGCGGACCTGCTCGTCGACGAGGGCGCCGAGCAGGACGGTGGCCGTCCCGTCCCCGACCTCCGCCGCGCGCTGCGCGAGTCGCGTCAGCACCTCCTCGGTCAGGACCTCGAGGGCCGCCGCGACGAGTTCGTCCTTGGAGCGGAAGTAGTGGTAGAGCGTGGCCTTGGCGATGTCCGTCTGCTCCGCGACGTCCTCCAGGTTCATGCCCTGGTAGCCGCCCACCGCGAGGATCCCGATCGCCGTCCTGACGATCTCCGTCTTCCGGCGGTCGCGCCGCCTGGCGACCCGGCTCGACCGCACCGGGGAATCCGAGTCCGAATCACTTTCCGCTGCAACGGCACCGGAGCTGCCGTCGCGCCCCCTGCCGGTCATGCGTCCTCCGTGCACGCCGTCGCAGCGTGTTTCGTCTCCCGTGCCGCCGCGGTCATCGGCGAGGCTGTCGTGCCAGCATAGCCAGCCCGGCGCGCGCGGCGGCCATCCGGACAAATGTCCACTTTGTAACCCCGGTCACATTGGTGTTACTCGCGGTTACGGCTAGCGGTACCGTGTTGCCCGGGTAACAGCAGGGCGGTTCTCGTGATCTCGCCGACATGCTTTTGGCGGCCATCGGGGAGGACTGTCGGCGATGAACAAGATGTCGAAGCTGGCTCAGTGGCAGATCGGCGCGTTCGTGGTGCTCGCGATCGTGAGCATCGTCTTCGTGGGTGGACGCTACGTGCGCCTCGACAACCTGATGGGGTTCGGCCAGTACTCGGTATTCGTCGATCTGCCGTCGTCGGGCGGCATCTTCACCAACGCCGAGGTCACCTATCGCGGTGTGCCGGTCGGGCGGGTCGGGGATCTGACACTGACCGCCGACGGTGTGCGCGTCGAACTGCTGCTCGACAACGGATCGCCGTCCGTGCCGGCGTCGGCGGCGGCCGTCGTCGCGAATCGGTCCGCGATCGGCGAGCAGTACGTCGATCTGCAGCCGAGCGGGGACGGCGGGCCGTACCTCGCCGACGGGTCGGTGATCACCCGCGACCACGCCACGGTCCCGACGCCGGTGGAGGACCTCGTCGCGTCGGTCGACACCTTCGCCCGATCCGTCCCGACGGACAGCCTGCACACCGCGGCCACCGAACTCGGCAGGGCATTCGACGGGCAGGGTGACAACCTGCGCGCGGTCGTCGACTCCCTGGGCGCGTTCACCCGGGAGGCCGCCGACGCCCTGCCGCAGACACTCGATCTGATCACCGACGGCCGCACCGTGCTCGACAGCCAGTCCGACCAGTCCTCGGCGATCCGCTCGTTCAGCACCGACCTCGCCGCCCTCGCCGCGCAACTGCGTTCGAGCGACCCCGACATCCGCAAGCTGATCGGAACCGGCACCGCCGCGAGCAACCGGGTGGGCGCGCTGGTCCACGACAGCGGCGCGGACCTGACGACGGTGCTGTCGAACGCTCGACAGATCACGTCCCTCGCCCCGGGGCGCGAGCCGTACCTGCGGGCGGCGCTGCAACTGCTGCCGGCGCTGCCGGTGGCCGCACGGGCCGTGGCGCCGGGTGACGGGACCATCCACTTCGGCCTCGTCCTCGAGACGAACAACCCCGCCCCGTGCACGGTCGGCTACGACAGCACTTACCGGACCCTCGACGAGATGAAGCAGCGCGACCCGGACTTCGACGACAGCCGCGACGACTTCCCCTTCTCCACCGACGTCCGCTGCCTCGTCCCGCAGGGCAACCCGACCGGCGTCCGCAGTGCGGAACGGGCGGCCCTCGCCGACCCCACCGTGCCGCAGCCGTGGGACGACAAGCCGAAGCAGGCGCCGGACACCTTGAACCTCAACCCGATCGCGACCCAACTCGCCACGATCATGGGTGTCACGCCGCCGAGATGAGGTGTCCGATCAGCGAAAACGACACAGCGGGCAATGCGGAACCGGTGGGGAACCGGGATGCGAAACCCGCCGAAGTGCGAGAGACTGGGGCGACCCCTAGCAGGAGGTCACCAGGAATGGAACTCCGAACGAACGGGTCGATCCCCCAGTCGATGTCCACCGGCATTCGGTCGAGTGGGTTGCAGGACTTGGATGTTGGTAGGTCGGGTTCCCTCTGGACCGTGCTGTGTTGGTCCACCCTGATACTCGTGGTCGCCGCGGTGCCGGGCTTCGCGGCACTCGCGCTGATGGGGTCGGTGCCCGTCGCGGTCATGACCGGCCTGATCACCATCGGTGGCATCGGCCTTGCGGCGCTGATGATCTGACGAAACCGTCGCCGCCGAGTCGGGCAACGACGAATCCCGTCAATGCAATTCGTCGGGCAACTCGGCCGGATCGAGCAGCACGAACTGCTTGTCCGACGTGCGTACCTTCTCCGACATCGAGATGTTCTTGCTCAGCAGTTGCCACTCGGCGTCGCCGATCTTCGCGGTCGCCTGCGTGATCACCTTGCTGTCGCGAGTGCCCCACGCGATCGGCATGACGCTGACCATCTGCCACGTGTCACTGTCGGAGCGGGAGGAGCGGTCGCCCAGCACCGACACCGACGGAATCTTGCTGCCCACCGAGTGTGTCTTGCCGGGCAGCGCCCGGACGGTGCGGGTGGTCAGCGCGTAGTGCGGCGCGGTGGCGCCCGGCTTCGCGACGTCCACCAGCGCGATCAGCGTGTAGCCGCGGGGGTGGACCTCCGCGACGACCGCCGGCACCAGGTTGCCCTTGGCGTACAGGTCCTCGATGCTGCCGACCTTCCGGGGCGTCCACACGACCATGAACAGCGACGTCAACGCGAACAGCGCCAGCACCACGCCGAGGATGTACGACCACGGCTGGGCCAGGTAGAACAGCCCGGCCGCGCCGGCACCGAGGATGACGGCCATCAACACCGCCGACACCTGCAGCCGTCGGATGTCGGAGAGCGTCTCGTTGACGGCCTTGGCGTGGAGCTTGTCGACCGGGAACTCGAAGGGTCGCACGGGTGTGAAGTCCTATCCGATGGTCGGGCCGAGGAGGTCGTCGGCGTCCGTGATGCGGTACGCGTAGCCCTGCTCGGCCAGGAAGCGTTGGCGGTGGGCGGCGTACTCGGCGTCGAGCGTGTCCCGAGCGACCACCGAGTAGAAGTGTGCCTGACCGCCGTCGTGCTTGGGACGCAGGAGTCGGCCCAGCCGCTGCGCCTCCTCCTGCCGGGACCCGAACGTGCCCGACACCTGCACCGCCACCGACGCCTCCGGCAGGTCGATCGAGAAGTTCGCGACCTTGCTCACCACCAGGGTCTGGATCTCGCCGGCGCGGAACTTGTCGAACAGCGCCTCGCGTTCCTTGTTTCGCGTGGAACCCTGGATGACGGGGGCGTCGAGGGCCGCGCCGAGTTCCTCGAGCTGGTCCAGGTACGCGCCGATGATGAGGGTCGGCGCGTCCGGATGCTTGTCGAGGATCGACTTCACGACGGCGATCTTGGTGTGCGCCGTCGAGCACAGCTTGTAGCGCTCGTCGGGCTCGGCCGTCGCGTACGACATTCGTTCGGCGTCGGTCATCGTCA
Organism: Prescottella soli; assembly: GCF_040024445.1. Classification (NCBI taxonomy): domain Bacteria; kingdom Bacillati; phylum Actinomycetota; class Actinomycetes; order Mycobacteriales; family Nocardiaceae; genus Rhodococcus; species Rhodococcus (subgen. Prescottella) soli. The sequence continues at coordinate 1,891,628 of NZ_CP157276.1, read as the reverse complement.
CCCGCACCTCGATGCACTCGGCGGGCGCGATCCAGCCCTGCGCCTCGATGTCCTTCCACGGTGCGTCGTAGCGCTTGGGGCCGATCAGCGAGAACACGTCGCCCTCGCGGCCGTCCTCGCGGACCAGCGTCGCGGTGAGCCCGAGGCGGCGACGGGACTGCAGGTCCGCCGTCATGCGGAACACCGGCGCGGGCAGCAGGTGCACCTCGTCGTAGATCACCAGGCCCCAGTCGCGGGAGTCGAACAGCTCGAGGTGCTTGTACTCGCCCTTCGACTTGCGGGTGATGACCTGGTAGGTCGCGATGGTGACCGGGCGGATCTCCTTCTTCTCGCCCGAGTACTCGCCGATCTCCTCCTCGGTGAGCGACGTGCGCGCGATCAGCTCGCGCTTCCACTGCCGTCCGGCGACGGTGTTGGTGACCAGGATCAGCGTCGTCGCCTTCGCCTTCGCCATCGCGGCGGCACCGACCATCGTCTTGCCCGCGCCGCACGGCAGCACCACGACACCGGAGCCGCCGGCCCAGAACGAGTCGGCCGCCATCTCCTGGTAGTCGCGCAGCTGCCAGTGGCCCTCCTCGAACGCGAGGTCGATCGGGTGCGCCTCGCCGTCGACGTACCCGGCGAGGTCCTCGGCCGGCCAGCCGACCTTCAGCAGCATCTGCTTGAGGTGGCCGCGCTCGCTGGGGTGCACGACGACGGTGTCGTCGTCGATCTTCGTGCCGAGCATGGGGGCGATCTTCTTGTGCCGCATCACCTCGGTGAGCACGGCGCGGTCGAGGCTGACGAGGGTCAGGCCGTGGACCGGGCTCTTCACCAGCTGCAGGCGGCCGTAGCGGGCCATGGTGTCGACGATGTCGACCAGCAGCGGCTGCGGGACCGCGAACCGGGAGAACGAGACGAGCGCGTCGACGACCTGTTCGGCGTCGTGGCCGGCCGCGCGCGCGTTCCACAGCGCGAGCGGGGTGATCCGGTACGTGTGGACGTGCTCGGGGGCGCGTTCGAGCTCGGCGAACGGCGCGATCGCCTGCCGTGCGTCGTTCGCACGCTCGTGCTCGACCTCGAGCAGCAGGGTCTTGTCGGACTGGACGATCAGCGGGCCGTCGGTCACGTGCGCCTCCTAGCAACGGTAACCAGACCATTGTCCAGACGAGGGCGACGTCCCGCCATGCGGCGTGCGCCGCGCCACGCGGGGAACGACCGTGGAGGGATTCCGCCGGCAACCACGGAATCCCTCCACGATCGGGTCAACGAGGGGCGATGGATTTCTTGGTTTCCATCACCTGCATGAGCGCCTCGGAAATTCCGGCGCGATAACCGACCTCTCTTTCGGTGAGGCCGGCGGTGGTGTCGAGTTCGTTTTCCAGTCTCGCCTGAATTCTGTCCAGGGCGAGCAGGGTCCGCTTCACGGTCGGGTCCTTGTCGTTTTCTGCGCGGGAATTTTCATGTGCCGGCGTCGATCGGAATTCCGGAATGCTGCGCGCGTTCGTCGAGGACGAAAATCTTCGCGGACGCGATCCCGGATCGGTAGCCGTCGCACCGGGGTTCCGGCAGGGTCGCGCCCGGCAGCAGGCGGTCCAGTTTGCGGTGCAGGCGGTCCAGGACGTCCGGGGTCGCGGGTGCGACCGACTCGCGGGTCATGGTGCGTCCGCTCAGTGGCGCTTCCGCTTCTTGATCAACTCGCCCGCCTCCGTGGCGCGCTCCCTTTTTTCCGCACGCTTTTCCTTGATCGACTGTGCGGACTTTTTCAGACTCTTGCCGGGTTTTCGGTCGGCCATTGTCGCTCCTGAATTCGAAGTGGCAATCACTCGTTCGAGACCATAGCCCATTTCCAGGAAAAAGCCAGTCGTGCAGTTCGCGGCGTTTTTGCCTGTGCGTTTGTCGCGGTCAGTCGACCAGTGCGACCGACGTGATCCGGTGCAATGTGAACCGCTTCACCTCGCCGGTCGCCGGGTCCAGGGCGTCGAGTTGCCCGCCGCCGACGCTGATCGGTTCGACGATGCGGTGCGACGCGATGCCCTGGGCGTCGACGTAGCCGATCGTGACGGCGCGCCGCACCTGCGCCGCGGTCTGCAGCAGCGTCATCGTCGCCGCGGTGGAGGCGCGGGTGCCGTCGCTGCGCAGGCCGACACCGCTCGACGCGGCCGCCCGGTCCCCGGCGCGCAGCGACCGCACCAGCGTCCCGAGCTGCTCGTCGGTGGGGACCGCCGGCACCCGCAACCGCGGCACCCGGGCCGCCGGCACGCGGGCCCCGCGCGGGCGCAGGTCGACGATCGCGCCGCTCGAGTCCTCGCCGGCCGGGGCGAACCCGGCGGCGCGCAGCTCGGTGAGGACCTCCTTGAGCGGGGCCTGCGAGATCACGACCGTCGGGGCGAGCGCGCGCAGCGCGAGCTGCTCGGCGACGGGGGAGGACAGGACCTCCGCGAGCAGGGCGGGGTCCTCGCAGCGGATGAACGACGCCGCGACCCCGGCGCGGAGCCGGCCGTGGCGGCGGGCGACGTCGTCGATGAGGTACGTCAGCGACTGCGGGACCGGGGTCTTGGACCGGGTCGCGAACAGCGTCTGCAGCTCGGACGCGGTGAGCCCGGCGTCGAGCGCCCGGCGGATGCTGGCCTCGCTGATCCGGTACATCGACGCCGCGCCGGCCGACTCGATGTCGGCGACGAGCGTGATCTGCTCGAGCAGGTCCGGGACGAGGGGGCCGGGCGCGACGACGGTGAGGTCGGCCTGCACGAGCACGTAGTCGATCGGCTCCGGCAGTGCCGCATCCATCTCGGCCTCGGGGTCGCCGCCGTGCAGCAGCGCCTTGCCCGGGGAACTGAGGGCGCCGTGCGCGACCAGCCCCAGCGCCCGCGACTCGTCGAGTGTTCGTTCGACGACGTGCGGACCCAGCCGCCCCGCCCAGCGGGGCCGCCGCCACGCGAGCAGGCGGCTCGCCTCGCCCACGGACACCGACTTCCCGCTGCCGGCCTCGGCGAGCAGCTCGAGCACCAGTCGGCGCTCCTGCGGTGCGCCCGGGGCCCGCACCTCCTCGGAGAGCGCCGAGATCGGCTTGTCGGTGGCGTCGCGGCTGCCGATGATCCACGGCCGGCGTGGCAGCGACAGCCACGCCCCGGCGAGCGTCGCCCAGCGCCGGGCGGTCCCCGAATTGAGCCAGCCGTCGACGGCGACCGTCGGCGCCCAGTAGTCGTCGATGTCGGTCAGCGGAGCGGGGTCCGGGGTCCCGCTGGCGACCAGCCCGGCACCGGCGAGCAGTTCGAGCAGCAGGCCGATGCGCGCCTCGTCGACCCCGACGCTCTTCGACAGCCGCCGCGACTCGCGGACACCGAGACCACCGGCCTTGAGCGCGGGGGCCGGGGCGTCGCCGAGCGCGGCGACGAGGTCCTCGCAGTGCCGGACCAGTTCCAGTGCCTCGCCGGCCGCGGCGGCGTTGACGTCGGCGATCTTCTGCTTGCGCCCGGACAGCGCCGGCGGCGTCGGGGACGCCGGATCGTGCACGGCCTCGCCGCGCAGCACCTGACCGACCTGGGCCGGCAGTTCGACCGTCTCGGCGTCGATCCAGCGGAGCAACCCGCGCGCGAGCAAACGTTGGACCGGGCGGTCGGGGGACGTGCCGGGCGCGGCGTCGCGGGTGCGGCCGATCGGCGACGACCGGGCCAGCGTCGTCAGCAGATCCCGCTCGCTGGGCTCGATCCCGTCGAGGGCGGCCCGGATCTCGTCCTCCGTCATCGCCTCCGCGTCGGCGTGGACGCGGCCGATGCGCCACGGGATCGCCTCGGACGCGGCGCGGACGATGCGGAGGCGCTCGTCGTCGCCCCACACGAGCGCGAGGCCCCGCAGGTGGGCCAGGGCCTTGTCGATCGTCTTGGTCGGCACGCGGTCGGCGAAGGCGTCGTCGAGGTGACGGCGGGGGACCGGCATCTGGTCGGCCTGCTCCAGCGCGAGGACCTCGAGCAGCCCGAACTCGAGCGTGTTCAGGGAGTCGGCGGCGCGCATCACCGACGCGCGCTGTTCGGCGCGTCCGGCCAGGACCGCGCACGTCGCCGGCGGCGGCACCGCCAGGTCGGGGCGCAGTCGCAACAGGCCGGTCAGTTCGGCGTCCTTGCGGTCGCCCAACCAGCCGGTCAGCGTCGGTGCTACCACAGGGTTCGCGGTTTCGGGGGCGCCCTCGGTGCCATGCGTGGAGGTCATCGTCTATGAGATTAGTGACCTGGGCTGTACCCCGGCGCGCGCTCCTGCCAAAATGGGCGCGTGGCTAACAATTCGAAGAAGCGCTATGTCGATCCAGGGTGGCCGGAAACTGCGGATGGAGATCACGCGGTAACCGAGTTGTCGTCCAGCCGTGCCGGGAACCTCTCGCCGTTCGGCGAGGAGACCGAGTTCCCGCTTCCGGTGGACTCCCTGCCCTACGTGCACCCGCACACCGTGATCAACCGCTGACGCGCATACGACGAAGAGGGCCCCTCGCCAATGGCGAGGGGCCCTCTTCCTTGTTCGGGGTGCGAGCGTGATCAGCTCTGCGCGAGGCTGCCGGCACCCGGGAACACGGGGGCGGCGATGTCCTGCAGGTTCAGCTTGGTGAAGTCGTAGGACTTGGCGGCGTGGAACGCGTCGAGGACGCCCTGGTCGATGACGACGCCGCTGGCCTTGGCCTGGGCGAGGAGCGCATCGACACCACCGACGACTGCCTGGACCTCCGGCGGGAGCGCGGGACCGGACGGGGTGGCGGCGGGGGCCTGGACGACGGGCGCCGGGGCCGGGGTGGCCGCCGGGGCGGTGCGCTGCGACGGGGCGCTGCTCAGGCCCAGCTGCGAGGAGCAGGACGGCCATGCGCCCCAGCCCTGCGCGGCGAGCACGCGCTCGGCGACGACGATCTGCTGCTCACGGGTGGCCTGGTTGGCGGTCGGGGCGTACTCGCCGCCGCCGAATCCGTTCCACGTGGAGGCCGAGAACTGCAGGCCACCGTGGTAGCCGTTGCCGGTGTTGATGCCCCAGTTGCCGCCGGCCTCGCACTGCGCGAGCTTGTCCCAGTCGGAATCGGGGGCCGCGGCGGCCGTGCCTGCGAAGGCAACGCCGCTCACGCCCATGATGGCGCCGGTGACGGCGACCTTGGCGACGGTGCGGCCGGTGGTAGTCGGCTTGCGATGGCGTCCGCTCATGTCGGTCGGTTCCTCTCCACACGCGCCTGCGAGGTCAGCTGTCGGGTTCGGGCTGAGAGGTCGCCCGGCCTCACCACTCATGGCTGGAGCGGGTCTGGCTTCACCCCCAGGGAGATTGCTCTCCCGATGCCTGCGGGGCGTCCCTGTCGGGACTTGCTTCCCCGGAGGACCTTGGGTCCCCCGTCCCCGTCCATGGATGGTTCGTGGGTGCGTCCGGATCCACTGGACGGGGTTTGGCGCGGTGGGTCCGGATGTGGCCGAGGTGCCGGCCGGTCACGACCGTACGACGTTCGGGCGCGGAACGTCACCAGTTGATAACGCGGCGCGTCTTGTGTTGTTCGAGAGCCGAATTCGATTGAGACGGCGTAGCCCCAGCTAGTCGCGCCGCGGGGGATTCGGTCTCGGTTCGACACCGCCCCGTTACCGGTGCGTTATGTGATAGAGATCACACGCTTGTGAGGCGTCCGTCCCACTTTTCGGAACGGGTTCAGGGTGCGGTCCACTGCGCCTCGTTGCGGCTGCCGACGTCCACGATCTCCTTGCCGAGCGGCATCAGCGTGACCGGGATGATCTTGAGGTTGGCGATCGCCAGCGGGATGCCGATGATGGTGATCGCCATCGCGATCGCCGACACGATGTGGCCGATCGCGAGCCAGATGCCGGCCAGAAGCAGCCAGATGATGTTGCCGATGAGCGACCCCACGCCCGCGGTGGGCTTGTCGATGACGGTCTTGCCAAACGGCCACAGCGCGTAGAGGCCGATGCGGAAGGACGCGATGCCGAACGGGATCGTGATGATGAGGATGCACATCACCACACCGGCGAGGAAGTACCCGAGTGCGAGCCACAGGCCGCCGAAGATCAGCCAGATGATGTTCAGCAGAATCCGCATGGTGGCCCCTTTCAGCGGCTCCGACGGCCGGAGCGGAGAGCGTAAGCGACGGCGAGGACGAATCCGAGCGGGCACGCGAGCGTGAGGATGTAGAGCGCCAGGCCGGGATCACCCTCGGACAGCGAGTGGACGAAGAAGATGGCGACGATCGCCACGATTCCGATCAGGAAGCTGACGACTGCCGCGTAGAACAGTCCCTTGCCGGGCTGCGTGGGGGCGCCGGCGTCGTTGCGGTTCGATTCGTTCGTCACAAGACAACGGTAGGCCACCCGGGACGGGGTGGTGCACGGCAGTTCCGATCCGGAGGTCCGTCCAATATTTCCAAATTGGACGCTTGCTCAGATTCGCTCCTCTAGGCTCCGCGCCATGACTGTTCGCACCCCCGTGGCCAGGGGACTCTCGTTCCCGGCCAAGATCCTGGGCGGCGTGCTGCTGGCCCTCTTCCTCGCGGCCGTCGCCGTGATCGCCGGCCCCGCTGTCGCGCGCGCCGACGCGCCCGCGCCGACCGTCGAGTACTCGTCCGACGGCGGCGCCACGTGGGGTGGCACGGAGAAGATCAACTGGAACGAGGGGGAGCTCGTCCCCGGGCGAGAACTGAAGACGACCTTCAAGGTGCGCAACGCGTCCGGTGGGGAGGGCTTCGTCGGGTTCGCGGTGGGCGAGTACACGCTGACGCCGCACATGATCGCCACCGCACGCGTGGACATCGACGGCAAGGCCGGAAACCCGGTGACGCTCACCGAGGCTCGTACGGTGGCGCCGGGTACGTCCATGGGGTTCGTGCATCTCGCCGCCGGCGGCGTCGCGACGATCGACCTCGTCGTTGGCATGCCCGCCGACGCTGGTAACCAGACGCAGAACGGTCAGGCGAACCCGATGTGGGCCGTGGGCTTCACCCCGGGCACGGTGACAGAGCCCGGTTGCGCCGGCACCGGATCGCTGGGCTCTCTCGGTTGCATGTTCGGTTCGCTCGGCACGGGAAGCCTCGCTTCCTGATCGGTCGATCCCGAACTAGCGAACGAACGGGCGGTTGTCGGGTCCGGCACTTGCCGGATGTTCCCGTCGCCGCCTGTTCGGCGTTGAAGGTGCGATGCGCCAAGTCGGTTCCGTTTTCTACTGGACGATTGACCAGTTTTGCCTCGGGGATGGGCAATCGGGTGGTAAACATCTCTTGACCCGTACCCGGTCAGGTCCCCGGCGGGGCGGCGCCTGATCGGTTCTGTTGCAGGAAGGCACACACCCTCATGTCTCGTCAGTTCGGCTCGCGTGCACGCGCGGCGTTAACGGGCAGCCGCCCCCGTGCCATCGCATCGCTCGGAATCGTGTTGGGTTTGGGCGCCATCGGGACCCTCGCTGCCTGGAGCGACACCGCGACCGCGACGTCGGGCGTCTTCTCGACGGGCTCGATCGACCTGCAGCTCAACGGGAATCAGGGCAACCCTGATGCCTACGCTTTCGCGACCCTGACGAAGACCAACATGCTGCCTGGTAACTCGGTCGCGGCAACGCTGCCGGTGCAGAACACAGGTACGACTCAGTTCAACTACACGATGGTGGCGAACGCGACGAGCTCGGCCCTGGCGCCGCAGTTGAAGGTGTTGATCTCCACCGGTACCTCGAACGGGACTACGTGCGCCGGTGGCACTGTGATCGCCAATAATCTCCCACTCGTGTCCGGCGGCCAGACGAACCTGATCCCGACGGCGCGCACGCTGGCCAACGGCACCAGCGAGACGCTGTGCTTCCAGGTGGCGCTGGACTCCGCAGCACCGACTTCCGTGCAAAACCAGACGGTGAACGTTTCGTTCAACTTCAACGCCACGACTGCCTGAGTGCCGCATGACGATTCATGACAACCCGGTAGGGTCCGGGCGCTCGCGAGGGCGCGAGATCGCCCTCAACGTCGGCGCCATCGCTGGACTGATCTGCGTGCTCGCCGCGGCCGCGTCCTTCCTCTTCGGTATCAAGCCGTTGATCTTCCGTTCGGGCTCGATGTCGCCCGAGATCCCCACGGGCGCACTCGCACTGTCGAAGACCACACCCGCGGGCAATCTCGAGGTCGGTGACGTGGTCAGCGTCGAGAACGACCAGGGCACCCGGATCACCCACCGCGTCCACGAGATCGTCTCCTCGGACGGCACCACGTCGGTGCTGATCCTCAAGGGTGACGCCAACCAGGACGCCGACATCTCGCCGTACACGGTGACCGAGGTCGATCGGGTGTTCTTCAGTGTGCCCGGTCTCGGCTACGCGGTGTCGTGGCTGTCGTCGCCGGCTGCGATCTTCCTCGGCGGCGCGCTCGTCGGTGGCGTGATGGTGCTGGCCTTCGGGCCGGGTTCGAAGCGCAAGGACGACGATTCGGATTCGGATTCGGATGCAGGGAACGATATCCCCGGGTCGCACGAGGCAATCGAACTGGAACCCGTCACGCACGCATACACCGACAACGAAGCACCCGCCGAATCGGTCCGGACGCAAGGATTCTCGATGCAACGCAATCTGTCGGCGCGGGCGATGATTGCGCTCGGTATCGCGGGCGTGACCGCCCTCGGCGCCTCGACGGTCGGCACAGCCGCGGCCTTCACCGATGGCGCCACTGCTGCAAGCTCGTTCAAATCGGCAGCGAATTTCTTTCCGACGCCGCTGGTGTCCAGTGTCTCGTGCTCAACCTCGGGTTCAATCGGACTCCGAAAAGCGAACCTCTCCTGGAGTGGCTTGGGCAACTCCCCATTGGGCATTCCGTATACGTATCGGGTAGTTGTTCGCCGTGATAACAACCCGTCGGAAGTCATCCAGTCGACGAACCAGGCGGGTACATCGATACAGATCAATGCGGGCACAACCGGCAGGGGCTACATCGTCGAGGTCCACACGGTTAACGGGCCCACAGGTAGCCCGAACGCTGTGTCGACTGGCTGGAAGGGGCAGGGCATCTGGTCCGGTGCCGCACTGGATACGTACTGCTCGGGCGGTGCGAACAACCAGGACAATCCGCCCTTCGAGAACGATATCTATGGTGGCATGGGCGCGGCGAGTGCAGGGATCGATGCCTTGGGCGTCGATGCTCGTGGTGTTCCATCTGCGGAGACTCTTGCGACGAACGAGTCGTCTGTGACGCCCACGACGACCACCACGATGACTCCGAGTCTGACAACCACGACTACGGCTCCGACGACCACGACCACGACCACGACTACGAGCCCGACGACCACGATTACGAGCCCGACGACCACGACGGCTCCGCAGTCGACGACCAGCGCGACGAACCCGACCACGACCACCGCCACGACGTCAGCGACGTCGACTACGGCGGAGGCAACCACCGCCACAACGACGACTACGACCGCACCGCGGCCGGCAAGTGCGCAGGAGTCGCCCTCGGGGACTTATGTCGCAGGGAAGTCCGGGACGAACGCTGTTGTCCAGGATTCGTCCGGTGAAGTCGTGTTCTCCAGGCCGGTCTCGGAAGATGCCACCGTGCAGTGGGATTCGTCGGGCGACACACTGTGGATCGTGGACGGCCAGACGATCTACCGAGTTACATCGGGTACGTGGAGCGCTGTTCCCGTCGACCCGATCTCGGCGACCGTGCCGGCCAAGATCGCCGCACTGATCAAGTAGACGAGCCTCGAAGCGGGGCACGATCGACACAGAGTCGATCGTGCCCCGCTTCTCTTTGTGCAGAAGCTCGCGATCAATGCATCGTCGTTCGACTGTGGCGCTCCGCCCCGGGTTCATGTCGAACCGATCGAGGTAATGTGGCGTGTTCCGTCCGCAGCGTCTGGTCGAACTCTGTCGGGCCCCTTCACTGTTCGTGACACCTGCGCGGCCACTGAGAACGTAGAGCGCCAGACCGGAAGTCCGCGACGAGGCTGGAGGGGCCGTGGCATCACAGCCCGGAAACAGCGGCGCTCCCCGGTCTCGAGGCGAGACCGGGGAGCGAACGTGAATCAAGTCAGGGCCACCGGCGGGAGGGGGGACCGGCGGTGGCCCTGAGGCTGGGGGGAGTTAGGAAATGACCTGCTCGAGATGCACGCCGATGCTCTGGAAATTCGCCGTATCGGACTGTCCGACAGTGCCGGCCGTCTGCGGGTCGAAGGCGAACTTCGCCGTCACCTCGACGGTCGCACCGTCCTGGGCGGTCGTGACGATGTTGCCCGCGGGGAGGGGGAGACCATTGATCGTGGCGCTCACCTGAGGCTGCAACTTGGCCTTGAGCTGACCACCACCGGCGAAGGTGACGTTGTCGGTGGTGAGGCGCGCCTTCAGGTTGGTGCCCTGGAGAGTGATCTTGAAGGTGCCGCGGTAGGTGAGCACGTCGCCCGGGACGATCCGCATGGTCGTGATGTCGATGGGGCCGTTCTGATCGCTCCACGTGGGCTGCGACAGGGCAGTGAGTGCCAATGAGCCGGAACCGTTTCCGCCACCACCGATGGTGGTGGTGGGCGGCGCGGTGGTGGTCGGAGCCGTCGTAGTGGTGCCGCCGCCCGAGCTGCCGGCGCTGCCGGTGCCGATCGGATCGCAGGCAGTGAGCAGCATGGCGGCGCACAGCGTGGCTGCTGCGACAATGCCCTTGGTCCGTGTCTTCATCGGTCTTTCTCTCATTCCCCTCAGGTCGCGATCATCGGACCCATTCCGTGCCTGCGCTCGTCCTGAAGTGGAAGGGCGCCGGGTGTTGGTGCGGTTACTTCGAAGTGGCCGGCGTGGAGCTGTCGATGTCGATCACCGGGATCTCGACGGTGGCGGCGTCGTCCTCGATCGGTTGTTGCCGACGCTTGCGGGCCTTGTCCCTGCCTGCGCTGACGAACATGGTCACGGCATAGACCAGAAGGCCGCCGACGACCACCATCAGGAGGACCGAACGCTGCTTACCAGTTATGTAGTTGTTGACGTACCCGACGTACGGAACCGAGTACCAAATCTTGCCGCGCACCTGCTCGGGCACAACGGGTCTTGGATCGGGTGCCGAGTTCGCATCACCCTGCGTGGTCAAACGAAGCTCGCCGTTGGACGTGTACTGCACAGCGACGATGCGATGCGTCACGACCTCCGGCTTCCCGGACTCCCATTGGAACGTGATCGCGTCGTCGACTCTCAGCGACGCGGGATCCTGCGGCTTCACGACGATCAGCGTGCCCGGCGGATACGTCGGCTCCATCGAACTCGTGAGAACTGTGTACGGGGTGGCACCCGCAAGCCGCGGAATAACGATAGTCAACGCGAGGACGCTGAGCATCGCGATAAGCAGCAGCCAGGACACGACGGACTTGACCCACCACCAGACGGTGGTGGGTTGCTCCTCGGTCTTGGCCGCGTCGCTCATCCGACTTCAGCAGCGAAGGTGAACGTCGCGGTGGTGCTGGTATTCGGCGCGGCCGACGAGTCCAGGGTGCCGCGCATGCACAGGACCTCGGAGGCGCCTGGGGCGAGCGCGCGCAGCTGTGGCACTTGCGCGCCAACCATTGCGCCGCTGTACAACTGGGTCGCACCCGACGGATTGCCCGTTGCCGGGCACGCGGCCTCATTCGGCACCGTCGACACCGTCAGCGTCAGTGGGACAGCCGGATTCGACTGGTTTGCGTTCTGCAGCCGATACCGCATCGCCACATTGCCCGAGTTGCGCACCGTCAGCGGAGCCTGGGCGAATGCGCCTGGCGTCATACCGGACTTCGCCAGCGCCGTGAAAGGGTAGCTGGCCTGAGTCGTGCCGCCTGCGCCGACAGCGATGTCGAGGGTTCCGGAGGTGATGGATTGACCTTCGGCGATGTTCTCGGTGTCACTCCACAGGGCGCCGGTCTGCTGGGTCGAGAAGAAGATCAGACCCAGGACCGGCACCGCTGCGAGTGCCCACCAACGGTGGTTCTTCGACAACGTTCTACTGCTGCTGCAGCTTGAGTGTCATGTTCGCGAGTGAAGCCGACAGGTTCTGCGTCGTGTTGTCGGCTGCGGAACTGAACGTGAACGAGACCGCGACGTCGACGACATTGCCGTCGTTCGCTTCGGTGATCGTGGTGACCGGGTTGGAACCGATCTTGGCGGTGACGGTCGGGGTGCCAAGAGAGGCTGCGAGCGCGCCCGTGATGCTGGCGGGATCGACCGTCAACGATGCGTTCAGATTCTTGCCCACGGCACCGATCGTGGCCTGTGCGTTGTAGGTCAGGACGTCACCCGGCACAGCCTTGAAGTTTGCCCAGTTGTTAATCACACCGTGCGAGTCCGACCAGGTCGAACCTGTGGCGGTGAGGGTGAGCTTGCCGGAGTTGACGGAGCCGCCGTTGAGGTTGGCCTGGGCATTCCACGTGGCGAATGTGCCGGCACCACCGGCGAGGAGCAGAGCCGCTGCACCGGCGGCGATGGCGCCCTTGGTCTTCTTGTTCATGCGGAGGTTCTCGTTTCTTCTCGCCCCGCGAACGGGGTCGTTGCAAGAGTGGTGCGTCGGCACGAGACACCTCGACCAGTCAAAACTTTGTTTCACGCGAGCATCTGGTCAGCGCTGTGCGGCGCAGTAAAGCTGGTGGAAACGTGCCGCAGCCCCCGTGCTGCGCCGAGTAGTTTGTAGCACTTTCGTGACCTGATTGAAGGCAAAACTGGTCAATCGTCCAAAAGGGAACTGCTACGGGATCGGTTCAGTCGGGGAGGCGCGCTGACTCGAGATCGAAAATGCGCACGTCAGTGTCCCTTGAACGCCTCCGCCAGCCACCATGCGCCGCCGTCGGAGCTGACCTTCGCGTCGATCAGCAGTGGCCGAATCCGCGGGCCCGCCACCCATTCCCGGACGGCGTCGAGATCGCGCACCGACCGTACCGTCACGGCGTCGGCGCCGTAACCCCGGGCTATCGCGGCGATGTCGGTATCGGGGAAGGTGACCGCCGAGTGGTCGGTGCCGGGGGCGTCGAAGTGGTGGACCTCCGCACCGTACGCGCTGTCGTTGTAGACCACCAGCACCATCGGCAGCCCCAGTCGGACGACGGTCTCCAATTCCGAGATCCCCATGAGGAATCCGCCGTCGCCCAGCGCCGCGACCGGCAGCCGGTGCGGCTGGGCCAGTGCCGTCCCGATCGCGGTGGCCAGGCCCAGCCCGATCGACTGGAACGCCTGCGTGAAGCAGAAGCCGAACTCGTCCGGCACCGACAGGTACGCGCTCGGGTAGCCCATGAAGTTGCCGGAGTCCACCGACACCGTCCGCTCGCGGGGCAGGATCGCGTCCAGCTCGCGCGACAGCATCCGCGGGTCGATCGTCGCGTCGGTCGACAGGTCGTCGAAGGCGATGTCGTTCCAACGACCCTGCGCCGCAATGCGAGTCCGCACGTCGTCGGTGCGGTAGCCGATACCCGGCGCGGCCACGGCCTCGAGCGCGACGACCGCGGTCTCGCGGCAGTCGCCCAGCACCCCCAGGTCGATCGGGCGGTTCGCGCCCAGCGCCGCGTCGTCGACGTCCACCTGGACGACGGTCGCGCCGGCGCCGATCAGCGAGCCGTGCCGCATGGTCCACATGTTCAGCGCGCACCCCCAGCCGACGATCAGGTCGGCGTCGGAGATCAGCTCCGCGGCGAGCGGGGACGAGAACCCGCCGGAGATGCCCAGCGAGAACGGGTTTCCCTCGAACAAACCGTTGGCCACCGCCGACGTCGCGACCAGCGCGCCGGTCCGCTCCGCCAGCGCGGCGAGCTGCGGCCCGGCGTCCCGCGCGCCGCGACCGGCGACGAACACCGGTCGCTCCGCCCGTCCCAGCTGCGCCACCAGCGAGGCCAGGGCGTTCGCGTCCGGACGCACCCGCTGCGTCGGCGGCAGCAACGGCACCGCCCACGACTCCGGGGCCGGGTGCTCCTGCACGTCCAGCGGCAGGCTCAGCACCACGGTGCGGCGCTCGCGGACCGCCGTGCGGTACGCGCGGACGGTGTCGGCCACCGCCGACGCCGCCGAATGCACCCGCTCGGCCACCGCGCCGACGCTGCGGGCCAACGCGTCCTGGTCGATCCGGAAGTTCGAGCGCACCGCCGCCCCCGCGGTGTCGGCGGTCAGCACGATCAGCGGGGTGCGGCTCTTCGCCGCCTCCCCGATTCCCGTCAACGCGTTCGTCAGCCCGCACCCCTGATGGGTGGTCACGATCGCCGGGAGGCGCGACATGCGCGAGTAGGCGTCGGCCATCGTGGCCGCGCCGCCCTCGTGCCGGGCCGCGACGAACGGCACGCCCGCCGCGATCAGCGCGCCCGTGACCGCGAAGTTGCCGCTGCCCACCACGCCGAACGCGTGCCCGACGCCGAGGTCGGCGAGCGTGCGGCCGACCAACTGCGCGACGGTGACACTCATGGGTGCTCGACCAGCGCGAACACGCGTGCCGGGCTGCCGGTGCCGCCGACGATGGGCAACGGCGACGCCACCAGCACCGCGCCGAGGGTCGGCAGCCGGTCGACGCCCCGCAGCTGCGTCAGGCCGTACTTGTCGTTGCCGAGCAGGTAGTAGTGCGCCGGGAACATCGGGTCGAAGGTGCCCGCGATGCCGGCGTCGATGCCGACCGTCTCCACGCCCAGGCCGGTGATGGGGCTCTGCTCGGCCAGCCACTTGGCCGCCGCCACCGAGACACCGGGGGTGTGCGGGCCGTCCGCGTCGGCGTTCGCGAACCGCGCCGGATCGGAGCCGCGCTCGGCCCAGCCGGTGCGCAGGATCAGCCACGCGCCGTCCGGCAGCGGGCCGTTCTCCGCCTCCCACGCCTCGATGTGCTCCACCTCGAGCACGAAGTCGGGGTTCCGCTCCACCTCGGCGGTGACGTCGACGACCGCGACCGGGCCGATGAGCCGCTCCGGCGGGATCTGATCGACGCTCGCGCCGTCGCGGCCGGTGATCCAGTGCGTCGGCGCGTCCAGGTGGGTGCCGGTGTGCTCGCCGGTGTGCAGGTTGTTCCACGCCCACATCGGGCCGTCGTCGTCGAAGTTGCTGACCGTCTCGAGTTGCGCCGGGATGGTGTTCGCGAACGGCTCCGGCAGGTGCAGCACCGGCGTCTGCGCGCTCAGCGGGGCGGTGAGGTCGACCACCTCGATGCTCTTGGAGCCGATCTTGGTGAGCAGGTCGGTCAGCGTCGTCACGGTGTGGTCCTCCTGTCGTCGGGATGGTCCAGCACCGGATCGCCGACCATCGCGACCAGTATCGGCTACGGACCGACCGACTGGTCTGTAGACCTCGGACACCGGGAAACGTGGGTGCCGGGCCACCGTTCCGACGGGTACACTCGGGCATTCACGCGTCCCGCACTCCACGTGGGGCGCGTTGTTTTGCATTATCCACGCGCGCGCTCAACGGAGAGCGCGGCAGGCAGATGAGCAGGTGAACGCGGTGCCTACCGGCAAGGTGAAGTGGTACGACGTCGAGAAGGGGTTCGGCTTCCTGTCGCAGGAAGAGGGGGAGGACGTGTACGTGCGCGCGGCCGCGCTGCCCGACGGCGTCGAGGGCCTCAAGGCCGGCCAGCGCGTCGAGTTCGGCATGGCCGCCGGTCGCCGTGGACCGCAGGCGCTGAGCGTCAAGGTGCTCGACCCGGCGCCGTCGGTGCGCCAGGGCGGCGGCGCCCGCCGCGATGCCGCCGTGCCCCGCAAGCACACGCCCGACGAGCTGCACGGCATGGTCGAGGACATGATCACGCTGCTCGAGGCCACGATCCAGCCCGACCTGCGCAAGGGCAAGTACCCGGACCGCAAGACCGCCCAGCGGATCTCCGAGGTGGTGCGCGCCGTCGCCCGCGAACTCGACAGCTGAGTCGCGAACCGCACTGACGAAAAGAGGGAGCCCTCCGGTGAATCACCGGAGGGCTCCCGTCGTTCGTAACGGCGCCGGTTACTGCGCCGGGGCGACCACGCCGCCGCCCGGCAACGGCATCGTCTGGATGGCCCAGATCGGGGCCAGTCCGCCCTTGGCGGGGAGCTGGATGATCGCGCTGATCAGCTGCTCACCCGGGTTGCCGGGGACCGTCACCGCGTACGCCTCACCGGGCTTGTAGTCGCGGTAGCCCTCGAAGATCTCGCCGGTCTTCGGGTTGCCGATCTGGACGTTCAGCCGCCAGTCCGAGTCCGCGACCTCCTTCGGCAGCGACAGCTGCAGCGGGTAGCCCTCGGGCACGTGGAGTTCGACGATCTCGAGCCCCGCACACTGCAGCGACGCGTCGCAGAAACCGGGCTGGAGCTGCGCGGACTCCTGGTGCGCGTACGCGGTGATGGTCGGCAGCTGCTCCGGTGCCTTACCGACGAGGTAGGCAACGACCCCGGCGAGACCTGCCGCGACTACCACCACTACCGCCGCGATCAGCGCAACAATGTTCTTCGTCCGGGGTTGCATCATCGATTCCGTTTCTCGTTCGGTGGATCAGTCGGCACGAGGGCTGTGGCCGACGGCGGTCTCGGGGTTGACGTGCTCCGGGCGCCTGCCGCCCAGCCCCGGGAGCAGGGTCGCTCCGCGGTAGGTCAGGATCGTCTGCACCAGGCCGATCGTAAGCACCACCGACACGACGGTGAAACCGATCCACAGTTCGGTGGGCAGCAGCACACCCAGGGCCCCGCCGATGACCCAGCTGAGCTGGAGGACGGTCTCGGACCGGCCGAAGCCGGACGCGATGGACTCCTCGGGCAGGTCCTGCTGCAGCGACGCGTCCAGCGAGACCTTCGCCAGCGCGCTCGCCCCGGACGCCACGAGCGCCGCGAGCGCCGCCGCGAGCAGGTTGCCGGTGACCGCCACGAGGATCGCCACCACCGTCACCGCGATGGTGCAGCGCAGCACCACCAGCGCCGGGCGACCCAGTTCGAGGCGGGCGCCGGTGGCGTTGCCCGCGAAGTTGCCGATGCCCGCCGCCGCGCCGACCAGACCGAGCGTCGCGGCCTGCATCAGCGCCTCGTGGTTGGTGTTGGCCTTCGCGACGAACGCGATGTACAGCGTCAGGAAGCCGGTCAGGACGCGGATGGTGCCGTTGCCCCACAGGCCCGTGACCACCACGCGCCCGAGCGGTTGCCGCTTGGTCGCCTTGCCTTCGCCCGCCGGGGCGCGTCCCTTCGCGCTCACGTCGATCAGTTCGGTGGGGGAGTCGTCACCGTGGAACGTCAGCGTCGCGGGGACCTCGCCCTCGGTGACCTCGACCCACGCCGGGATCCGCATGCTCAGGTAGGCGCCCAGCGCGGTGATCACCGCGGCCAGCCACAACGCACCCGTCGACCCGGTCACCAGCGCCAGCGCTCCGGCCAGCGCGCCGGCCCCGATGGTGCCGCCGATCAGGCCGAACACCGTCAGCCGCGAATTGACCCGCACGAGGTCTATCTCGGGTGGCAGCACGCGTGGCGTGACCGCGCTCTTGAGCACCGAGAACGACTTGCTGAGCACCATCATCCCCAGCGCGCACGGATACAGCGCCCAGCTGTCGAAGTTGAAGACCAGCACGATCGCCAGCACCGTCCGCAGCGCGAACGACGACGCCAGCGCGATCCGTCGGCCCCGCTGCAGCCGGTCCAGGGCCGGCCCGATGAGGGGTGCGATCACCGCGAACGGCGCGATCGTGATCAGCAGGTACAGCGCAACCTTGGTCTTATCCTCGCCCGTCGCCGCCGAGAAGAACAGCGTGTTGGCCAGTGCGACGGCGATCGCGGCGTCGGTCGCGAAGTTCGCCATCACCGCGTACGTCAGCGCCGTCAGCCCGGACTTGTCGGCGCCGTCGGCGGTCGCGGCGCGGCGGAACGTCGCGATGCCCTTGTTCGTCAGTTCGCGGCTGCGCATCGCCGCGACCCGGGTGACCGTCAGCTTGCGGGGCATCGGCGGCGGCTTCGGGGCGCCGGTGTCGGCGCCGCGGGCCGTCTCGCCCGCGCCCGCGCCCGCGCCTGCGCCGGCGTCCGGTTCGGGCATCGGTCGCGTCGGGGGCGATGCGGGTGAGTCGGGCGTCGGGGGCGTCGGCGGTGCGATGCGCTCGGTGTGCGCCGACCGGTCCACCGGGTGCAGCGGCGGCAGCGGCGCCCGCCGTGCGGCCGGGCGCTGGGACGGCGGGTATCTGTCGTAGCCGGGATGTCGCCGCGGCGCGGGATCACGCGGTTGCTGCCCACGCCTCGAGGCGTCGTGGGGTTCGCGGGGGCCGGTCACCCCTCAATTCTGTCCTAGTCGTCGGACAATGCACGACACGGGCGGTCCGTTCCAGCTCGCCCGGACGTGTCGGACCCAGGTAGCAGCGCTCAGGCGACGAAGCGGACCTCGTACATCCGCGGCCACAGCTTGCCGGTGACGAGGAACCGGTCGGTGCCGGGGATCTGCGCGATTCCGTTGAGGACGTCGATGCCGCCGCGCTCGCCGGCGGGCAGCGCGGCCTTCAGGTTGTCGGCGTCGATCCGCCCCACCACGGCGCCCGTCGCGGGGTCGATCTTCACGATCAGGTCGGTGGTCCACACGTTGGCGTACACGAAACCGTCGCTGCCGCACTCGAGTTCGTTGAGCTGGTCGAGCGGGCGGCCGTCGAGGGTGACGTCGACCGATCCGGTCGCGTCGAACGTCGCCGGATCCCGGAAGGTCAGGGTGTCCGAGCCGTTGCTCATCACCAGCCGGTCAACCTGCGTGCACAGCCCCCAGCCCTCGCCGTCGTACTCGACCTGCCGCCGCTGGGTGAGGGTGTCGCGGTCGCGGGCGATCGCGACCCCGTCCTTCCAGGTGATCTGCCAGACGGTGTCGCCGGCGACGGTGATGCCCTCCCCGAACATCGGCCGCGCCAGGTCGGCGCGGGCCAGCTCGGTGCCGGTGTCGAGCGACGTCGCCCGCACCCACGACTGGCCGACGCGGCCGGTGCTCTCGTAGAGCGTGCCGTCGGAGATCTCCAGGCCCTGGGTGAACGCGCCGGGGTCGTGCGGCAGCTCCCGGACGATCTCCGGCCTCAACTGTGCGGCGATCACCGCACCCTCCGGCGGGGCGGTGGAGGCGCTCGAGGAACAGCCGGCGAGCAGCGCGAGGGCGAGAACGGACACTCCGATTGCAGTGGGTTGCGGGGCGCGACGCCGATTCACGGGACCAGCATGACAGCCCGCACGCGCACACACGGGACCGAGTGCGGCAAGATGGACAACGTGAGTGTTGCGTCGTCTCCAGAGAGCGCCGTCGTGCGCCCGGTCCTCGCTCGAGCCGTCGACCGCGCCCGCGAGGCGCTCGTCGAGCTCCATGAAGGCGGCGTGGGTAAGCATCTCGGCGTCGCCGCGGAGGACTACTGCTCCGCCACACACCGGTTCGAGGCCGACCTGCCCGGCTATCACGGCTGGCAGTGGGCCGTCGTCGTGGCCGCCGCGCCCGAGTCCGATCACGTGACCATCAGCGAGCTCGCGCTGCTGCCTGGTCCGGACGCCCTCGTCGCGCCCGAGTGGTTGCCGTGGGACCAGCGCGTCCGGCCGGGTGACCTGTCGCCGGGCGACCTGCTGGCACCCGCGCCGAACGATCCGCGGCTGGTGCCCGGCTACGTCGCGACCGGTGACCCCGAGATCGACGAGGTCGCGTTCGAGGTGGGCCTGGGCCGCAAGCAGGTCATGAGCCGCGAAGGCCGGGTCGACTGCGCCGAGCGCTGGCACGAGAGCGACTACGGACCCGACTCCGACATGGCGAAGGCCGCGCCGTCGACGTGCGAGCTGTGCGGCTTCTACCTGCCGCTGGCCGGTTCGCTGCACGCCGCGTTCGGCGTGTGCGGCAACGAGATGGCGGCCGACGGGCACGTCGTGACCGCCACCTACGGCTGCGGTGCACACTCCGACACGACGCTGCCGACCGGCGCCGGCACCCCGCGCTACGACGCCTACGACGACGCCGCGATCGAGGTCGTCGAGATCACCGCCGAGGCGCCCACCGATCCCGAGCCCCCGCTGGATCCGGCATCGGACAGCTGACGGATCCCTTCGACACCGCCGCGCTACGCGAGGGGACGCTTCTCGCATGGCGCAGCTCTCCCACGCGTCTGCGGGAGGACGCCGCCGCCGAGGCGGACCTGGTTCGGGCCGGCTACCGTGACCGGCTCCTGACCGAGCTGGCCCAGAACGCGGCCGACGCCGCCGCGAAGGCCGGGGTGCCGGGGACGCTGCGGGTGCAACTGCACGGCGACGTGCTGCGCGTCGCGAACACCGGTGCCCCGCTCGACCGGGACGGTGTGCACGCGCTGACCGCGCTGCGGGCATCCGGGAAGACCGGAAAGTCCTCGGGGGTGGGGCAATTCGGCGTCGGCTTCACCGCCGTCCTGGCGGTGAGCGACGACGTCGAGCTGCGCTCGGCGAGCGGCTCGCTGCAGTTCTCGGCCGACCGGACGCGCGACGCACTCGCCGCGGCCGGGCTCGCGGTGCCCACCGTCGGCGCGCCGGTGCTGCGGCTGGTGTGGGCTACCGACGAGCGTCCGCCCACCGGCTTCGACACCGAGGTGGTGCTGCGGCTGCGCCCCGACGTGCACGGCGCCGGCGCGGTAGCCCTTCTCACCAGGTTCGCCGCCGAGGCCGTCGACCTGCTTCTCGAGCTGCCCGCCCTGAAATCCATCGAGATCGACGGGACGGTGCTGCGCCGCACCGAACGCGACCTCGGGGACGGGCTCGTCGAGATGACCGTCGGCCACACCACGTGGTGGCAGTACGCCACCGAGTCCGCACGCTGGCTGGTGCCCGTGCTGGACGGGCGGGTGCGGCCGGTCACCGGCGACGTGCTGCGGGCGCCCACCCGCTCCGACGAGGAACTGTCGCTCCCGGCGGTCGTGATCGCGGACGTCCCGCTGCAGCCCGACCGACGGCGCATCCTGCCTGGGGCGCCGCTGACCGACGTCGCCCGCGGCTACGCGCGGTTCCTCGCCGCCCTGCCGCGCGACCAGCGCCTCGAACTCGTCCCGCAGCCCGGATTCGCCCGCAGCGAGGTCGACGCCGCGCTCCGCGAGGCGGTGCTGCAGGAACTGCGCACCCAGCCGTGGGTGCCCGCCGCCGACTCCGACGGCGCCGACCTGGTCCCGGCCCGGGCCACGGTCGTCTCCGGTCTCACCCCGGAGCTGGCCGACGCCCTCGCCGACGTCGTGCCCGAACTCGTCGACCCGGAGCTGTCCGGTCCGCTGTTCGCGTCGGCGCTCGCGGCCGTGGACGTGCACCGGATCGGGTTGGCGCGCATCGCCGAACTGCTGGGGGGCCACGACCGGGAACCGTCGTGGTGGCACGCCCTGTACGCCGCGCTCGAGCCGCTCGTCGTGGACGCGCTGGCCGTGGAAGAGCTTGCCGCCGTTCCGGTTCCGCTCGCCGACGGCCGAACCGTCACCGGCCCGCGGACCACCGTCACCGGCACCGACCTGGGGTCCGTGGTCGGCGACGCCGCGTCGGCCCTCGACTGGGTGCGCCTGGTCCACCCCGACGCCGCGCACCCGCTGCTGCACCGGCTCGGTGCCGAGCGCGCGACCGCCGGGGACCTGCTGTCGGATCCGGCGCTGCGGGCGCGGATCGAGGACGTCGACTACGACGATCCCACCGCGGCAACAGAATTGGCGTCCGTCGTGCTCGCGCTCGTCGGCGCGGCCGCGCCCGACGCGCGGCCCGCCTGGCTCGGTGAGCTGCCGCTGCCGGACGCCGACGGCGAACTGGTGCCGGCCGACGAGCTGCTGCTGCCGGGGGCGCCGCTCGCCGGCCTCCTCGACGAGGACTCGCCGTTCGGCACGGTGGACCCGGGACTCGTCGAACGGGTGGGGGAGGAGCCGCTGCGCGCGCTCGGCGTCGGCTGGGGCTTCGCGGTGCTGCGCGCCGAGCTGCCCACCGGTCCCGAGCACGACCTCGACGACGAGGGCGCCTGGTGGGACACCCTCGCCGACGATCCCGAGACGCTGATCGCCGTCCGCGACCTTGACCTGGTCGATCCCGCCCACTGGCCGCAGGCCCTGACGCTGCTGGCGGACGACCCGGACACCGCGGCCGCCCTGGCCGACCGCGACGGCTACACCGCGTGGTGGCTGCGCCGGCACGCCGAGATCGACGGCCGCCGCCTGGGCCTGCTGCGGGCGCACGACGACGACACGTTCGCCGGCCTGCTCGACGTCCTCGACCACCCGGCCGCGCCCGCCCTCGCCGTGGCCATGGCGCCGACGTCGGTCGACGACACTGAACTGGCCGGGGTGCTGCTGGACCGGCTCGCCGACCCGGAGCGCACCGTCACCCCCGACGTGGTCACCCGCACGCACCGGCTGCTGGCCGCGGCCGCCGCCCGCGGGGTGCTCGACCTCGACGAACTCGGGCTGCCCGCGCGCGTCCGCAGCCTCGCCGGCACCGTCACCGAACCGGACGCCGCGCTGGTCCTCGACCGCCCGCACCTCGGGGCCGTCGTCCCGCCCCAGCGGATCGTGCTCGGTGCGTTCGACACCGCCGCCGCCCTCGCCGACCTGCTGGACCTGCCGCTCGCGTCCGCCGCCGTCCAGGCGGAGGTCCTGGGCGACGGCGCCGTCAGCGCGTGGGACCGGGAACCCGACGCGGTGCTCACGTGCACGACGCTCGGGCTGCCGCTGCCCACCGGTCCCGTCGTCGTGCACGACGACCTCGTCGTCCGGCTGCACGGCGCGGTCGACGGCGACGCCGCGGTCCCGTGGTGGGTGGACGACACCGGCCGCACGCACATCCGTCGTCGCCGGATCGGAGGAGGCGCATGACGAGCGTGAACGTCGACCAGTCGGTGCTGCAGTGGATGCTCGACCGGCGCACCCCGTGGCTGACCGACATGTTCACGGTGATCACGCACAGCGGCGGCACCGTCGCGGTGTTCCTGATCGCCACCGCCGTCACGATCGCGCTGCTGTCCCGGCGCCGCACCGCGGAGGCGGTGATGATCGCCGGGTCGATGCTGTCCGGGTGGGCGGCGATGAGCCTGCTCAAACATTTGTTCGCTCGTGAGCGTCCGCCGGTGCCGGACCGGCTGGTGGCTCTGGACTCGTATGCCTTCCCGTCCGGGCACGCCATGATGACCGCGATCCTCGCGTGCGTGCTGGGCGCAGTGGTGGTGCGGACGGTCGGCCCGGGCATCCGCCGGACCGCTCTGCTCGTGCTGCTCGCGTGCTACACCCTCGCGGTCGGGATCTCGCGGGTGTATCTGGCCGCACACTGGCTCACCGACGTCCTCGCCGGATGGGCGTTCGGTGTGGCGTGGGCCGCACTGTGGATCTGGGCGATCAGCCGCCGAAATGCACCGACAACACGCACGAACAGCGTGTGAAATCCCTCACCGGCCGGAACCGGCTGGCGTGACCGGTCGTTTTCCTCAGTCGAGTCCGCGCTGCGCGCCGCGCCTGCCGCGCCTGGCCGCGCGGCGCTGGACGAGGAACAATCCGAATCCCAGGACGCCCAGGGCGGTTCCGGCGTAACAGATCGGCAGCGCGTCGCTCCAGCGGTCGCCCGACAGGAGGACCACGACGGTCGCCACGACCCAGGCCGCGGTGGCCACCACGACCACCGGACGTGGGTCGGACAGACGCTCCACGAGCGTCGGCGTGCTATGGATTTCGGTCACACGATTAAGTTACCCGCGCGTCGGTGGCCTAATCTGCCAGGTGCGAAACCCCACTTCCCGGCGATTGGACCGAAATTCGACATGGCGGTTACCGAAAAGACCCCCGAGCCCACACGGCAGTCGGCGCCCTCGCGGATGCTCGACACCTACTTCAAGATCGCCGAGCGGGGCTCGACCGTCAGCCGAGAGGTCCGCGGCGGCGTGGTCACGTTCGTGGCCATGGCGTACATCGTCGTCCTCAACCCGCTGATCCTCGGTAGCTTCTCCGCCGACGACGCGGCCGCCAAGACCGACGTGCTCGGCAACATCCTGCCGGTCAGCCAGGTGGCCGCCGTCACCGCGCTCGTCGCGGGCCTGATGAGCATCCTCTTCGGCGTCATCGCCAACTACCCGTTCGGCATCGCCGCGGGTCTCGGCATCAACAGCCTGCTGGCGGTGTCGATCGCGCCGCAGGTGACGTGGCCCGAGGCCATGGGTCTGGTCGTCATCGACGGCATCATCATCGTCGTGCTGGCCGCCACCGGCTTCCGGACCGCCGTCTTCAACGCGATCCCGCGGGAGCTCAAGGCCGCCATCGCGGCCGGCATCGGCATGTTCATCGCGTTCATCGGTCTCGTCGACGCCGGCTTCGTGCGCCGCATCCCCGACGCCGCCGGCACGTCCGTCCCGGTCGGTCTCGGCATCAACGGTTCGATCGCCGCGTGGCCGACGGTCGTGTTCATCTTCGGTGTCCTGCTCATGGGCGTCCTGGTTGTGCGCAAGGTCCGCGGTGGTCTGCTGATCGGCATCGTCGTCACCACGGTGCTCGCCGCGATCGTCGAGGCGGTCTTCCACGTGGGCGCCTCGAAGGGCGTGGACCCCAAGGGCTGGAACCTCAGCGTCCCCGCCGTGCCCGACGTGGTCGCGCAGCTGCCGGACCTGAGCCTGGTCGGCGACTTCAGCCTCTTCGGCGCGTTCACGCGCATCGGCGTCCTCGCCGCGAGCCTGCTGGTCTTCACGCTGGTGCTCGCCAACTTCTTCGACGCGATGGGCACGATGACCGGCCTCGGCAAGGAAGCCGGTCTCGCCGACAAGGACGGCAACCTGCCCGGCATCGGCAAGGCGCTCATCGTCGAGGGCGCCGGCGCGGTCGTCGGCGGTGGCGCGTCCGCGTCGTCGAACACCGTCTTCGTCGAGTCCGCGTCCGGCATCGCCGAGGGCGCCCGCACCGGCCTCGCGAACGTCGTCACGGGTGTGCTGTTCCTGGCCGCAATGTTCCTCACCCCGCTCTACTCGGTGGTGCCGATCGAGGCGGCCGCTCCGGCTCTGGTCGTGGTGGGCGCGTTGATGATCGGTCAGGTGCGCGACATCGACTTCAGCAAGTTCTCGATCGCGCTGCCCGCGTTCCTGACGATCGTCACCATGCCGTTCACCTACTCGATCGCCAACGGCATCGGTGTCGGCTTCATCTCCTACGTGGTCCTCGCGGCCGCGGGCGGCAACGCCAAGAAGGTGCATCCCCTGCTGTGGATCGTTGCGGCGCTGTTCGTCGCGTACTTCGCCGTCGGCCCGATCACTGACGCCGTTACGTGATTGACAGGGCGCGAGTTCCCGTATTGTTTGGTTCTGTGACATCGGATACTCGCGCCCTGGCCAGCGACCTGTCCCTAGCTGTGGTGCGACTGACGCGCCACCTGCGGGGACGGCGAAGCGAGGCTCAGGTGTCGCTGACACAGCTGTCGGCGCTGGCAACGCTCAGCGCCGAAGGTTCCATGACTCCGGGTGCGCTGGCGGCCCGCGAGAAGGTCCAGCCGCCGTCGATGACCCGGGTCATCGCGTCCCTCGCGGATCTCGGACTGGTCGATCGCACACCGCATCCCACCGACGGGCGGCAGATCATCGTCTCGCTGTCCGACTCCGGGCACGCGCTCATGGAGAGCGAGACTCAGGCTCGGGAGGCCTGGATGACCGAGAAGCTGTCGCACCTCGACGGCAAGGACCTCGAGACCCTGCGCGACGCGGTCGCCATAATCACGTCGCTCGTCGAGAACGACTGAACCAGAACCCAGACCTGGGCCCGAACGTGTTCGGGTCCAGGTTTTTTCGTTTCGTGACCGGCGAGGTCATAAGGTGCCGGGACGCCCGGCCCGGTGGGCATCCGTGGTTCGCGACTCCACCGACACGGTTCGTGACTCCAGTTCCGCACCGCACTCGCTGCACGCGAACCGCGGGGTGAATCCGTCACCACATGTGGTGTGCGTGAACGTGATCGCATCCCCCTCGGGGGCGGGGAACCACCGCTGACCCCACACGATCATGGACACCACCACCGGGAAGAACGCCCGGCCCTTCTCGGTCAGGTGATAGGTCACCCGGTCGACACGTTCGGTGCTGGGAGACTCGCTCAGCACGCCGAGTTCGGTGAAGGTGCGCAGTCGGTCCGCCACGATCGTGGGAGACGACTGCATCCGCTCGGCGAACTCGCTGTAGCGCCGGGCACCGAACAGCGCCGAACCCAGCATCGCGGCCGACCAGCGGTTGCCGATGAGTTCCATGGTCTGCGGAAGCACCTGTGGCAGACGCGCGGCGCCGCTCGATCGCCGTCGGCTCGAGGCCGCGGGGACACTGCGGGTCCAGCCGCCGCTCGGTCCCATCTCGGCGATGACGTCGCGGGCGCCGGCGGGACGCCCACACGAGACGCACTCGAGGCGCGGGGTGAAGTGCCGGCCGCACACGGTGTGCCGCATGAGCGGGAGCACGCCCTGATCGGGCGCCCACTGCAGTTCCCAGGACCACACCGACAGCAGGACCGACCACAGTTCCCGGCCGCAGGCGGTCCGCCGGTACTCGTAGCGGGGCGGCCTCTCCTGATACTGGATCCGGTCGAACAGTCCCGCGTCGGTGAGCGCGGCCAGCCGCGAGGACAGGACGGCGTGCGAGATTCCACCGGCCGCCATCCAGTCGCGGTAGCGCTTGGCGCCCTGGAAGGAATGGCGGAGGATCCACAGGTTCCACTCGTCTCCGAGGAGACCGAGGGCGACCGCGATGGCGTTGTCGCCGCCCGGGGCGAGCATGCGCCCGGCGGTCGGAGTCGCGGCCGCCGCGTCGGGTGCATGCTCGTCGGACATCCCCCGAACTATAGTCCGGGGCGGTCGAGACCCATCGCCTCCGCGGGGTCGTCGCTCGTCCGCCAGCCGGGCAGCGTCGAACCTGGCGCCCACGTCGAGTGCGTGCCGCTGGAGATGCGCTCCGGCAACCGGATCCGCGCCACGGGGCCGTCCGCGACCCGGGCGGCGTCGAACACCAGACACTCCGACAGATCCTCCTCGACGTTCGAGACGATCGTCACCAGGTACCCGTCGTCCTCGCCGTCGGCGCCGACGCGCGGGGCCATCGCGGTCTCGCTGCCGAACACGCCCTCGCCGAACGCGTAGCGTTCCTCGGTTCCGGTGACGGTGTCGTGCTTGACGAGGCCGTCGAACAGGAACCACCCGGGCAGGCCGGTCGCGGCGTAGGTGTAGCGGTGGGGCCGACCGGCGTGACTCGGGTTGATCATCCCGAACTCGGTCACGGTCTCGGAGAGCCGCTCCTCCCGGACCTCCCCGGTCCGCAGGTTCAACCGCCACCGGTGCAGGTGCGTGCCCATCCGGTCGAGTGCCAGGAAGCGGAACATCCGCTGGTAGACACCGCCTTCGCCGGTGTCCTCGGGTTCGGGGTTCTCCTGGTGGAATCCCTCGAGGACGATCTCGTCACCGCTCTCGTAGGCGTTGGTCCAGTGCAGGACGTAGGTGGGGTCGGCTTCGAACCAACGGATCTGTTCGGAAGTGCCCCGGCGCGGGATCACGCCCAGCCGCAACGGGATGTCCGGATGGAACCGCGAGACGTACCTGCCGGCTGCGAGTGCCTCGGGCAGCCAGAACAGCGGGCAGTCGTTGAGGATCGCGTAGTTCTCGGTGAACGCCATGTCGTGCGGCAGGCGGGGTCCGGGCAGTTCGATGTCCACGTAGTGGGCGAGGCGGTCGTCGGAGTCGACGACGCCGTAGTGCATGTACGGGGCGTCGGTGCTGTAGTTGAAGAACAACAGTTCCCCGGCGCGGTCGTCGACCTTCGGGTGCGCCGAAACCCCCAGGCTCGTCGGGAACTTGCCGTCCCACGTCGCCTTGCCCACCGTCTCGAGCGTCGTCGGATCGAGTCGGTAGAGGTCACCGCACTGCCAGAAACTGGTGAGCGCCGTGCCGTTGTGCACGACGACGTCGGTGCTGGACGCGTCCTTCATCCGGCCGCGAGCGCCCCAGCCGTCCTGACGGATCGAGCGTTCCGGGTGTTCGGCGATGCCCGCCCACAGCGGACCGCCCGCCGCCTGCTCGGCCAGGAAGCCGTCGGTCTTGACGAAGCGGTTGCGGTAGAAGGCCTTTCCGTCACGGAAGCCGACCGCGTGGATCATGCCGTCGCCGTCGAACGGGTGGTAGCGGCCCTCGAGGGCGGGATGCACCGGATTCTCGGTGTTGCGCAGGTAGACCCCGTCGAGGTCGGCGGGCAGTTCGCCGACGACGTCGAGATCGTCGGCACTTCGCTCGACGGTCTGCGGGCGCCACGCGCCGGTGCGGTAGGGATGGTCGTCGTCCGCGGGCAGTGTCGTCAGCGCGCGCCCGAGCACCTCGATGTCCATGTTCTCCTCCTCTTCCGATCAGTGTCCGACGACGAAACTGGCTGTCGTCGAAGTGCTTCCGCCGAAGTTCAACATCGCCGCACGGCGGGCGCCGTCGACCTGGTTCGCGCTCGCCCGGCCCGTCACCTGGCGGTGGCAGTCCAGCAGCATCCGCACACCGGTCGCGCCGACAGGGTGCCCGACGCCGAGGAGGCCGCCGCTGGGATTCATCGGGATGCGGCCGCCGACCTCGAGGTCGCCCGCCTCGACGGCGCGCCAACTCTCCCCGGGCGGTGTGATGCCGAAGTGGTCGATGGCGAGGTACTCGCTGACGGTGAAGCAGTCGTGCGTCTCGATCAGGTCCAGGTCGTCGACGCCGGAGATCCCGGCGCGGGTGAAGGCGTCGCCGATGGTGTCGCGGACGTGGGGGAACACGTACTCGTCACCGGCGCTGCGCGCGAGCTTCTCGGCCAGCGGGAGTCCCACGGTCCGGTGGCCCCAGCCGAGGATGCTCGACTGCCGCGCCCGATCGCGCTGCGCCGCGGGGTGGTCGGCGCGTACCAGGACGACGCCGGCGGCACCGTCGGTGAGCGGCCCGCAGTCCGCCTTGCGGAGACGGCCCTCGACCGGAGGGTTGGCCACCGGGTCGGCGCTGAACGACGCGGCGTCGCGCGCCCAGTCGCGAGTCTGCGCACAGGGGTTGCGGGCGGCGTTGCGCGCATTCAGCTCCGCGATGGCCCACAGGTGCCGGTCGTCGAGACCGAACCGTCGGTCGTACTCGTCGGCGACCTTGCCGAACATATACGGCCACATGAACTTTGCGTCCGTGCCCTCGCGTCCGGCCCAGGCCGCGGTCCCCATGTGCCGGGCGCCCAGGTCGCCCGGCACGGTCTTCTCGAGTTCGGCCCCGATCACCAGGGCGCAGTCGTATCGGCCGGACTCGAGATCCGCCATGGCCGCGAGCACCGCGAGGGACCCCGACGCGCACGCGCCCTCGTGCCGGGTGGCGGGCGCGCCCCACAGGTCCGGGACCACCGACGACGGCATCGCTCCCAGGTGTCCCTGGCCGGTGAAGAGCTGGCCGAAGGCGTTGCCGACGTGGACGACGCCGATGTCGCCGGCGTCGAGTCCGGCATCGGCGAGGGTGCCCTCGACGACCTCGCGCACGAGGTCCGCGACATCGAGCCCCTCGCGGGGGAAGTTTCGTGCGAAATCCGTTTGGTAGCCGCCGATTATTCGAATCGTGTCAGTAGTCATGTAAGCCGCTCTCTGCTCGAGGTCTTGCGGTTCTCCGGGGTCCAGACTACAACTAGCAGAGTGATGCAGCCCACTCAACTGTTCGGAAGGCCGGTGGTGAGATGACGCGGGCGTTGGTCTTCGACGCGGTCCGGCTGCCGCGGGGGCGGGTACGCCGGGACGGCGGCACCCTCGCGCAGATTCCGCCTCACGCGCTGTTCGCGCAGCTTCTGGCCGCCCTCGAGCGGCGCGGCCTGCGCGCCGCGGACGTGGACGACGTCGTCGTCGGGATCAGCACGGTCACGGGGGAGCAGGCCGGCAATCTGGCCCGCGCCGCCGCGCTGTCCGCCGGGTGGCCCGACGCCGTCGGCGGTGCGGTGGTCTCGCGGCTGTGCTGCTCGGGAATCGAGGCGATCGGCACCGCGGCGGCGAAGGTCGTTGCGGGACAGGCCGACATCGTCGTCGCCGGTGGTGTCGAGTCGATGTCGCGCGTCCCGATGCTCTCCGACGCCCCCGCCATCGCCACCGACGACGACCTGGGCGAGCTCACCGGATTCGTGACCATCGGGGTGTCCGCGGACGCGACGGCCGCCGCCTTCGGATTCACCCGTGACCAGCTGGACGAGTTCGCGGCGCAGTCGCATCGGCGGGCCGCGGCGGCCCCGCCGTCGGACGCGGTGGTGCCCGTGACCCTGTCGGGCGAGGTGATCCTCGCGGCCGACGAGGGCGCTCGCCCCGACGCCACCGCCCAGCAGTTCGCGGAGCTGCCGGCCCTGTTCGGCGACGACCCGGCGTGGGAGCGGGTGCTCCGACGGCTGCCGGAGCTGACGAAACCCGAACGCGGCCTGCATTCGATCGCGACGGCGCCGCAACTAGCCGACGGCGCCTCCGCCGCCGTGATCGCCTCCCCAGACGCCGCGGACGGCCGGCTGCGCGGCCGCGAACCGATCGCGGAGATCCTCGCCGTCACGCACCGGTCCGTGCGCTCCCCGCTGCTGAGCGCACCGGTCGACGCGGCCCGAGACGCGCTGCACCGGGCGGGGATCGGAGCCGGCGACCTCGACGTCGTCGAGGCCAACGAGTCCTTCGCCGTCAGCCCGCTGCTGCTGATCCGAGAGCTCGGCCTCGACCCGTCCCGGGTCAATCCGAACGGCGGCGCGCTCGCCGTCGGTCACCCGCTGGGCGCAACCGGCGGCAACCTCCTCGTCTCCGCCCTCGACGGCCTCCGCCGCGTCGACGGCGAGCACGCCCTCGTCACGATTCCGGCCGCACTGGGACTGGGCTCCGCGCTGGTCCTGCGCCGGTTGCGGTGACGCCCTCCCCGCTTCGACCCCCTCCAGACACCCGTCCGCCTCCAGGAAGGTAGCCATGTCCGAAGTGTTCACCGCGCCCGGGGTTCCCGACTCGAACCCGCGCCGCGCCGTGCTCTGCCACCCGGAAGACAAGATCCGCGACTACGTGGCCAGGGGGTGGTGGCGCGAAACCACCCTGCTGGACGAGTTCGACCACTGGGTCCGCGCCCGGCCCGAGCACGATGCGGTGTCGGATCCGACGAACCTGCCGGACCTGACGGGCCTCGCGGCCGAGACGCTGAGCTGGAAGGCGATGTCGGATCGGGTCGAACAGCTCGCCGCCCGGTACTACGAGGGCGGGATCCGGCAGGGGGACGTGGTCGTGGTCCAGCTGCCGAACTCGATCGCCCTCGTCGCGACGTATCTCGCGCTGTGGCGCCTGGGCGCGGTGGTGAGCCCGGTTCCGGTCGCGTACCGGCAGCACGAGTTGTCGAACATCTGCCGCGTTACCGCGGCGAAGGCGGTCGTCACGGTGACCCGTCTGCTGGACCGCGACCTGGCGGCCGACGCGTTGGCCCTCGCCGAACCGGCCGACGGTGTCGAGAGCGTGTTCGTGTTCGGGCCCGAACCGGACCCGCGTGCGGTGCCGATGGACCTCGCGGCATCGTCGGTCGCGGTGGAGGAGGCGCGACGCTACCTGGACGGCGTGGTCGTCACGATCGGTGACCGGATCACGATCTGCTGGACCAGCGGGACGGAGGCCGCCCCCAAGGGTGTGCCGCGTTGTCACGCAGACTGGTTTGCGAGTGCGCAGGCGGCGCAGGACGGGCTCGAGACCGACGAGTCGTCCGTGATCCTCAACCCGTTCCCCATGGTGAACATGGCGGGATTCGCGGCGGCCTTCCTCCCGTGGCTCGTCGGTGGCGGGCACCTCGTCCAGCACCAGCCGCTGGACCTGACCGTCTTCCTGGCGCAGATCGAGCGCCACCGTGTCACACACACGTCGATGCCCCCGGCGATCCTGGCGATGCTGCTCCAGCAGGACGCGCTCCGGGAATCGGTGGACCTGTCGTCGCTGCAGCGGGTCGGCTCGGGCGGTGCGCCGTTGCCGCCCAGCGTGGTTCGCCGCTGGCAGGACGAGTTCGGCATCGAGGTCCTCAACTTCTTCGGCTCCAACGAGGGGGTGTGTCTGCTCGGCGCGCCCGCCGACATCCCGGATCCGGCCGTCCGCGCCATGCACCTCCCGAACTACGGTGCCCCGAACCGGGAATGGGCGACGCGGGTCGCGAAGATGACGTCCGTGCGGCTGGTCGATCCGGTGACCGGCGCCGACGTCCACGCCGTTGGCGAGCGGGGTGAGCTACGTCTGAAGGGGCCCAGCGTCTTCGGCGGCTACCTCGAGGGCACCGCGTCGTCGAGCCCGTTCGACGACCAGGGCTACCTGTGCAGCGGCGACGTGTTCGAACTCGGCGGCGAGCGCGGCGAGTACATCGTCTTCGTCGACCGCATCAAGGAGATCATCATCCGCGGCGGCATGAACATCGCGCCGGCCGAGATCGAGGGCCTGCTGCTCGAGCATCCCGCGGTGAGCGACGTCGCGGTGATCGGCTACCCCGACGAGGTGCTCGGGGAGAAGTGCTGCGCCGTGGTGGTTCCCGCCCCGGGCTCGTCGGTCGAGCTCGCCGACCTCGTGAACCATCTGCGGGAGCGGCAGGTCGCGTCGTTCAAGCTGCCCGAGCGGCTCGAGATCGTCGAGAGCATTCCCCGCAACCCGGTGGGCAAGATCGTGCGCCGGGACCTCCGCGAGGCCTTCGCGCCGCCGTCCGTCTGAGTACGGCGCACCGAGCCGGACCCGGTCACGGACGACCGGGTCCGGCTCGACGTGTCCGCTCCGGGACTACCCGGCCGACTTGGCGCGTGCCGGAAACAGCGTGTAGCTGAGGGCGATCACACCCCACACGCCGAGCACGACGCTGAGGGTCCGGATCCAGTCCGACAGCGCCTCGGTGCGGGACGGATCGTCCACCATGACGATCGCGACCAGCAGCAGTCCGCACGCGATGCCCCACCCGACGACGGCCTTGCCGAACTCGCGCCACTCCCGCGCGGCGCGGGCCATCCCGTAGCGGGGCGGCCTCACCGGCGCCGGCCCGCCCGCGAACCGATGCGCGAAGCGGGCGTCGGCCCACCGAATGATGCTGTGCCCGAATGCCACCGAGAAGCCGATGTAGGCTGCCGCGAGGCCGTGGCTCCACGACGCGACGGCGCCGCCGCGGAGGTCGACGGTGGTGGCG
Source organism: Prescottella soli (assembly GCF_040024445.1). Classification (NCBI taxonomy): domain Bacteria; kingdom Bacillati; phylum Actinomycetota; class Actinomycetes; order Mycobacteriales; family Nocardiaceae; genus Rhodococcus; species Rhodococcus (subgen. Prescottella) soli. The sequence goes on along the minus strand of NZ_CP157276.1, from coordinate 1,858,641 downwards.
ACCAACAGCACCACGTCGACCAGGGGGGCGCCCACGAGCAGTGCGGCACCGAGGGCGGGGCGGCGCAGCAGGTAGCGGGCGGCCAGGCCGGCCCCGAGGAACACCCAGAACAGGACCTCGCACACGACGATCAACTGAACGATCATGCCCGCCCCTTTCTAGTACGACTGTGTTAGCAACCGAAAACTAGCACAGCTGTGCTATTTTTGGCCACGTGGTGAAACGACCCGACCCCGAGACGCGACGCGAGGAGATCGCCGACGCCGTGCTGCGGGTGATCCGGCGCGACGGTGTCGGTGCGGCGAGCGTCCGGACCGTCGCCGACGAGGCCGGCATGTCCACCGGTTCGCTCCGGCACTTCTTCGGCACCCAGTCCGAGTTGCTGTTGTTCGCCATGGAACTGGTGACCCGGCGCGTGTACGACCGCATCGCCGCCATCGAGTTCACCGGCGACCCCTGGACCGATGTCCGGGTGCTCGCCGAGCAGTTCGTCCCCCTCGACGACGACCGCCGCGGCGAAATGGACGTCTGGCAGGCGTTCGTGGTCGCGGCCCGGACCGACCCGACGCTTGCGCAGGTCCGCGACCGCACCGATCAGGAGATGTACGGCGGCTTCCTGCGGTCCACGTCCGCGCTGAAGGAGGCGGGCCTGCTCGGGCCGGGAACGTCCGCGGAGGTGGAGGCGATGCGGCTGCACGCCCTGGTCGACGGCCTCGCCGCGCACGGCGTCAACCACCCCCACCGCGTGAGTGCCGACCGGATCCGCGCGGTGCTCGACGCGCACTTCGGCTCGCTGCTGACCGCCGACGGGAGCGCCCGCTAGACGCCCACCGGCATACGGCACGATGGATCCGTGGTTCACGTCATCGACATCGCAGACCCCGCCGATCCCCGGCTGGACGACTACCGCGACCTCAACTCGTCGGATCGTCGGCCCGACCTGCCGGACGGGAAGGGGCTGGTGATCGCGGAGGGCGTGCTGGTGGTGCAACGCATGCTCACCTCCCGGTTCGCGCCGACCAGCCTGCTCGGTGTGGACCGACGGCTGGGGCAACTGTCCGAGGACCTCGAGGGCATCGACGTGCCCTTCTACCGGACGTCGGCCGAGGTCATGGCCGAGGTCGTCGGGTTCCACCTCAACCGGGGCGTGCTCGCCGCGGCCCGCCGCCCGCCCGCGCTCGACCTCGACGACGCCCTGCGCGACGCCCGGACCGTCGCGGTGCTCGAGGGGGTCAACGACCACGAGAACATCGGCTCGATGTTCCGCAACGCCGCCGGCCTGGGCGTGGACGCGATCCTGTTCGGCACGGCCGTGGCCGACCCGCTCTACCGTCGGGCCGTCCGGGTGTCGATGGGCCACGTGCTGAGGGTGCCGTTCGCGCAGGTTCCGGACTGGCCACATGGGCTGAACGTCCTGCGTGACAAGGGCTTCCAGCTCATCTCACTGACCCCCAATCCATCGGCGGTGTCGCTCGCGCACGCCATGACCGGAGAGAAGGTCGCGGTCCTGCTCGGCGCGGAAGGCCCCGGGTTGAGCGAACACGCCATGCGCGCCACCGACGTTCGTGCGCGGATCCCGATGGCGCCGGGCACCGACTCCCTCAACGTCGCGACCGCGGCCGCGATGGCGTTCTACGAGCGTATCCGGACGGCGTCGTGATGGTCGCCGTCGAACCTGCGCCGACCCCGTGGTCGACGGGCCTGCTGGTGAGCGGGTTCGCGGCGGTCTTCACGATCGTCGCGGTGGTCGCCTTCGGATCCGCCCTGGCCACCATTCATCCGCTGCTCGCGGTGGGCTTCAACCTCGTGGTCGTCGGTGGTGCCGCGCCCACCGTGTGGCGCTGGCGGCACGTTCCGGTGTGGCGTTGGGTGGTGTACGGGGCGACGGCCGGCGTCGTATCGGGCTGGGCCGCACTGCTTCTCGGTGCCCTCTGAGGCCTGTCAGTTCTCCCTGTGGAACAGGCGTGCGAACAGCGACCGCCGCTGCGGACGCGCCTGTTCGTGTCCCTGCTCCTGCCCACGTTCCAGTTCCCGCTGCTCTCGTTCCTGCTCGGCGCGGCGCTGCTCCTCGAGTAGCTGCACCGATGCGGGGACCTGCCCGGGTGGGTAGACGGCGAACCGGGACATCGTGATCGACGCCGGATCGAGGTCCTCGCCCAGCCACGCGTAGGGCGCGGCCTCGGCGAACTCGCCCGGGCTGAACGGCAGCGTCTGGGGATCGGGCAGCACATCGAGGAACGGTCGTGCCGGGCGCTCGCCCGCCCAGAAGGGACGCTCCCACACCTGCGGCAGCCCCAGGTTCTCGATGATGTGCACCGGCGTCGCGCTGAACGACCGCTTCAGTTCCGCACCGTCCCAGTGCGCGAAGGCGCCCCACGAACCCGCCTTCGTCACCGGACTCGAGGACGACAGGTAGGTATGGCGGAAGCCGGTCGGATGAATCCAATGCTCCACCAGCGACGACGGGACGGGTGGCAGCGACTCGCCCGTACGGACGACCGACACCCCGGGATAGCAGCCGACGGCGATCTCTCCGTCCTCGAGTGACGTTGCCTCGGAAAGGAACTCGTCACCCAGGTGCGTCGCAACGAGACCCGGGTGCAACTGGACGGCGAGTGCCTGCGCGGCGTCGCGGTCGGGTGTCGCGTCCCGCAGCGTCGTGGCGGGATCGGCGGCGTCGACGTACCAGAGCGTGGAAGCGTTGACCCCCGACACAGGTGTCAGCCGCGCCCGTTGCTCCGAACACCGAGCAGGACGTCGTCCCACGAGGGCAGTGCCGGCTTGCCGCGCTTGTCCTTGCCGGGCGTGTGCTGCGGTGCCGGCTTGGGCTCGTGCTCGTCGAGATCGTCGAGTTCGTCGAGCTCGGCCCGTTCGGCGGGTTCCGCCGTTGCATCGTCGATCTCGTTGTCCGTCAACAAGATCGACGAATCGTCGGCTGCTTCGACATCGTGCTCGTGGTCCTGCTCGAAGTCCGCCGGGCCGAACACGCCCTGGCTCGGTACGGGAGCGAGACCGCGGAGCGGGCGACCGTGGTCCGGGTCGACGAGCTGGCTGGCGGTGTCGTCGAGCGCGGTGATGGTGCCGCCGTGCGCGTCCGGCTGATAGCGCCAGTGCGCCGCATTGGTGGTCCGTCCGGCCTGCCACTGCAGCTGTGCCACCCAGTGACCGTCCTCGTCCTTCCACGCGTCCCACGTCGCGACGTCCAGATCGTGGCCGCGGGCGCGGAACGCCTGTGCCACGATCTCGGCGAGCGTGTCGACGGTGGGCCCGTCGGGGCGGACCGGGTGACCGGCCTGCGCCATGTCGGCGGCCCGGGAGCGTTCGAGCAGAACCGGATACGCGAAACGGTCCACCTTGGACTGCGGGACACCCGCCTCCTCGGCGACCTGCTCGACGGAGGCGCCGGCGCGGATCCGGGCCTGGATCTCTCGGGGTCGCATCTGGCAGTCCGACTCGATCTCGATCTGGCCCAGGCGCGCGATGTCGCCGCGGGAGGCGGCGCGGAGCTTGTCGTCGGCCGGGATCCGGAATTTCTCACCGGTATCGGGATCCGAACACACCACATGCGCGCCGCCAGGCTCGAGACCGATCACTCGCAGCTCTCGCACGTTGTCCTCCTCATCGCGCCGACTCGCGATCATGTCAAGATCGACTGTAATTCATCTGTGACCCGTGCGCCCGGAAAGACACGCGCGCCCTTTATCACCCTCGTCCCGCGTTGCGCGTCCTAATCGGCGTGCCGCAGGTGTGATGACGACTACACACGGGCAGGTGCGCGGGAACGGCGGGGCGATACGGGACGAGGGGCGGGCACGCGACGCGCACCCACCCCTCGTTCGGGAGTTCGGAGAACTAGCCGAGCTGGGAGACGACCCAGTCGATGCTCTTGGTCAGCTGGCTGATGTCCTCGGGATCGATCGCCGGGAACATGCCGATGCGCAGCTGGTTGCGGCCCAGCTTGCGGTACGGCTCGGTGTCGACGATGCCGTTGGCGCGCAGGATCTTCGCGACCGCAGCCGCATCGACCTCGTCCTTGAAGTCGATGGTGCCGACGACCTGCGAGCGGTACGCCGGATCGGCGACGAACGGCGTCGCGTACTCGGACGCCTCGGCCCACGAGTACAGGCGCTCCGACGAATCCTTGGTGCGCGCGGTGGTCCAGTCCAGGCCACCGTTGCCGTTCATCCACGCGATCTGGTTCTCGAACATGAGCAGCGTCGCGAGCGCCGGGGTGTTGTACGTCTGGTCCTTGGTGGAGTTGTCGACCGCGATCGGCAGCGACAGGAAGTCCGGGGTCCAGCGGCCCGAGTCCTTGATCTCGGCGACACGCTCGAGCGCGGCCGGGCTCATCAGCGCGATCCACAGCCCGCCGTCGGCGGCGAAGCACTTCTGCGGCGCGAAGTAGTAGACGTCGGCGTCCGCGGCGTTGACCGGCAGGCCGCCGGCACCCGAGGTGGCGTCGATCGCGATGAGCGCGTTCTCCGAACCCGCCGGGCGGGTCACCGGCACGGCGACGCCCGTCGAGGTCTCGTTGTGCGCCCAGCCGATCAGGTCGACGGAGCCGTCGGCGACGATCTCCGGCGCGGTGCCCGGCTCGCTCGAGACGACGATCGGATCACCGATGAACGGGTTGTTCTTCGCGACGGACGCGAACTTCGACGAGAACTCGCCGTACGTGAAGTGCTGCGAGCGCTCACGGATCAGGCCGAACGCGGCCGCGTCCCAGAACGCGGTGGAACCGCCGTTGCCGAGGACGACCTCGTAGCCCTCGGGCAGCGAGAACAGGTCACGCAGGCCGGAACGCACGCGGGCGACGACGTCCTTGACCGGCTTCTGCCGGTGGCTGGTGCCGAACACCGAGGCGCCGACGTCGACCAGGGACTGCAGCTGTTCGGGGCGGACCTTCGACGGTCCGCAACCGAAGCGGCCGTCTACGGGCTTGAGGTCGGCGGGGATGATCGGTGTGCTCATCGGTGCGAGTTGTCCTTCTCGGTTGTGGTGACGGTCCAGCTGTTTCTAGCTGTGCGAGATCTGGTCCCAGCCCTCGACGGAGTCGGGGGTGCGGGGCTCGGGGCCGGTGTAGATCGCGGCCGGGCGGACGAGCTTGCCCAGACGCTTCTGCTCCATGATGTGCGCGCACCAGCCGGCGGTGCGGCCACACGTGAACATCGCGGGCATCATGTGCGCCGGAACCTCGGCGAAGTCGAGGATCACCGCCGCCCAGAACTCGACGTTGGTCTCGATCGCGCGGTCGGGGCGACGCTCGCGCAGCTCGGCGAGCGCGGCCTGCTCGAGGGCAGCAGCCGCCTCGAATCGGGGGGCGTTCAGGCGCTTGGCGGTGGCGCGGAGCACCCGGGCGCGGGGATCCTCGGCCCGGTACACCCGGTGACCGAAGCCCATCAGCTTCTCCTTGCGGTCGAGGATGCCCTTGACCAGTGCGCGGGCGTCGCCGGTGCGCTCGGTCTCCTCGATCATCGGCAGCACGCGGGCCGGGGCGCCGCCGTGCAGCGGGCCGGACATCGCGCCGATCGCGCCGGACAGCGAGGCCGCGACGTCGGCGCCGGTGGACGCGATGACGCGCGCGGTGAAGGTGGAGGCGTTCATGCCGTGCTCGGCGGCCGACACCCAGTAGGCGTCGATGGCCTCGATGTGTGCAGGGTCGGGGTCACCCTTCCAGCGCGTCATGAAACGTGCTGTGACGGTGGGGCATTCGTCGATCAGCTTCTGCGGCACGGCGGGCTGGTAGATGCCGCGCGCCGACTGTGCGACGTAGGACAGCGCCATGACGGACGCGCGGGCGGCCTGCTCGCGGGCGGTCTCGTCGTCGATGTCGAGCAGCGGCTGGTAGCCCCAGATCGGGGCCAGCATCGCCAGACCGGCCTGCACGTCGACGCGGACGTCACCGGTGTGGATGGGCAGCGGGAACGGCTCGGCCGGGGGGAGTCCGGGGCCGAATCGACCGTCGACCAGTAGTGCCCAGACGTTGCCGAACGTGACCCGACGGCCGACCAGGTCCTCGATGTCGACACCGCGGTAACGCAGCGCGCCGCCGTCCTTGTCGGGCTCGGCGATGTCGGTGGTGAAGGCGACGACGCCCTCGAGACCGCTCACGAAATCCTCGGGTACTGCAGCGCTGGGTGCCATTGCTCCTGGACTCTCCTCATCCGAGTGCCGCCCGTCAGAGCAGCACTTCCTTGCACTGATTCAGCCTTCGACTACTCGATCCTTCGGTCCGTCCGATTTGTCTGCGCTCGTGCACGCTTCGTCCGTCCTCGGCCCGGGGAGCTACCGCCGGGTCCGCTACCCAAACTCTAGCCGGTCGCACCGGCCGCCTGGTCAGCGCATACCCGGTAGTAGCGTCTGGACCTGTGTCGTCAGAATCCCGCCGCTGGGGCTCCCGGAAGTCCGATCTGTCCGCGATGCGCGTGAGCTACGGCGAGGCCGGGCCGCAGCGGGCCGTCGTCGAACCCGATCTCGAACCGTCCTGGCTCGACGACGGCTGGGCGGCCCTGGCACGGCAGTGGGTCGAGGATGCCGTCGAGGCCGCGCTGCCCGAACCCAACGCGATGGTGCTCGGCACCGTCGACACCGACGGTCACCCGTGCACACGGACCGTCCTGTGCAAGGGACTCGGCGACGACGGTGTGCTCTTCTTCACCAACTACGAGTCCGACAAGGGCCGACAACTCACGTCGACGCCGTACGCGTCGGTGACGTTCACGTGGATCCCGTTGGCGCACCAGATCACCATCCGCGGTCCCGTAGAAAAAACAAGCAAGAACACGACATCGGACTACTGGCACAGCCGTCCGCGGGGGTCGCGGCTGGGTGCGTGGGCGTCGCACCAGTCGCGCCCGATCGCCTCGCGCGCGGACCTCGAGGCCCAGCTGGTTGATGCGGGACAGCGCTTCTCGGTCGACGGTGACGTCCCGGTCCCGCCGCACTGGGGCGGTTTCCGGATCCGTCCCGAGTCGGTCGAGTTCTGGCAGGGCCGCCCCAACCGCATGCACAACCGGATCCGCACCCGCCTGGTCGACGGCGCGTGGATCGTCGAGCGTCTCCAGCCGTGATGCGCGGACTGCTCGCCGACGTCACCCCGCTCCGCAACCCCGACTACCGCCGGCTGTGGACCAGCGGCATCGTCACCGTCATCGGCGCCCAGCTGACGGTCGTGGCCGTACCGCTGCAGATCTACGCGATCACCCAGAACTCCGCCTACGTCGGGCTCGCGGGGCTGTTCGGGTTCGTGCCGCTCTTGGTGTTCGGCTTGTGGGGCGGCGCCCTCGCCGACGTCATGGACCGTCGAAAACTGATCACCATCACGACGCTCGGGCTGATCGGCACCTCGCTGCTGCTGTGGCTGCAGGCCGCCGCGAACGTGAACAACGTCTGGCTGTTGCTGTCCCTGTTCTCGCTGCAGCAGGTGTTCTTCGCGGTCAACTCGCCCACCCGCAGCGCGATCATCCCGCGGCTGCTGCCGATGAAGGACCTGCCGGCCGCGAACTCGCTGAACATGACGGTATTTCAGTTCGGCGCGATCGCGGGGCCGTTGCTCGCCGGTGTCCTCATCCCGGTGGCCGGGCTGTCGACGGTGTACCTGCTGGACGCGATCGCGCTGCTCGCCACGCTGTGGGCGGTGATCCGGCTGCCCGCGCTGCCGCCGACCGGTCCCGCCCGCCGGGCCGGGCTGCGCGTCGTGGGGGAGGGTTTCGCCTACCTCGCGACGCAGAAGGTGCTGCTGGCGTCGTTCGTCGTCGACATCGTCGCGATGGTGTTCGGCATGCCGCGGGCGCTGTTCCCCGAGATCGCCCACGACTCGTTCGGTGACCCGCTCGACGGCGGCGTAGCGCTCGGCCTGCTGTTCGCCGCGATGTCGGCCGGCGCGGTGCTGGGCGGCGTGTTCTCCGGGTGGCTGCCACGGATCCGCTACCAGGGGCGCGCGGTCGTGATCTGCATCGTGCTGTGGGGCCTGGCGATGGTCGGCTTCGGTGTCGTCGTCGGGATCGCGAATCCCGGCAGTTCCGCGGTCCTGCTGTGGCTCGCGCTCGCCTTCCTCGCGTTCGGCGGCGCCGTCGACATGGTCTCGGCGGCCCTGCGCAGCACGATGCTGCAACAGGTGGCGACCGACGACATGCGCGGACGGCTGCAGGGCGTGTTCACCGTGGTCGTCGCCGGCGGCCCGCGCATCGGGGACGTCCTACACGGCGCCGCGGCGTTCGCCTTCGGCACGGCCGTCGCGTCCGCGGGCGGCGGCATCCTGGTCGTGATCGGCGTCGTCGTCTCGGTCCTGGCCTTCCCGACGTTCGTGCGTTACCGCGTCGGTCGGACGGGGGCGCCCGAACATGTCTGACCCGCGAATCCTGGTGTGCGGCGAGGCCCTCGTCGATCTCGTCCCGACCGGAGACGCGGCCTTCGACGCGCGCCTGGGCGGCGGTCCGTTCAACGTCGCCGTGACGCTCGGACGCCTCGGCAGCCCAGTCGGGTTCTGCTCCCGCATCTCCACCGACCCGTTCGGGGAGCGACTGGTCGCGGCGCTGACCGCCTCGGGCGTCTACGTCGGAACGGTGCAGCGCGGGCCCGAGCCCACGACGCTCGCGGTCGCGGGAATCGGACCCGACGGGGGCGCCCGCTACACCTTCTACGCCGACGGCACCGCCGACCGGCTCGTCACCGATCCCGGACCGTTGCCGGCGTCGGTGGACGCGGTGTCGTTCGGGACGCTGTCGCTCGTGTTCGAACCGGGCGCGAGCGTCTACGCGGACCTGCTGCGCCGCAGCCACGACGAGGGACGCCTGACCGTCCTCGACCCGAACGTCCGTCCGGCCGCCTTCCCCGACGGCTACCGGCGCCGGTTCACGGAGCTGCTGCCGGCGATCGACGTCGTCAAGGTCTCCGACGAAGACGTTCACTGGTTGGGACAGGGGGTGGACGGCTCGACGCCCGAGCAGTGGCTCGAGGCCGGTGTCACGGCCGTCGTCACCACCCACGGCGCCGACGGATTGAGCGTGCGAACGCGTCGTGTGCACATGCGCGTGCCGGGTCGCCAGGTGGCGGTTTCGGACACCATCGGTGCAGGTGACACGGTGCAAGGCGCATTGCTGCACCGGCTGGGCGAGCGTGGACTCCTAAGTTCGAATTCGGTTGCGGCGCTCGACGGGGGACAATGGCAAGAGGTTCTGGAGTTCGCCGCTCGAGCGTCGGCTGTCACCGTTTCAAGGCCCGGGGCGGACCCTCCGTGGGCAGTGGAGCTCGCGGGCGACTAGTTTCTACTTGAATGTTACGAAGTTACTCACTGGTCTGAGTTTGAGAGGGATCCTTCCGTGCCCGCTGAGAATGACAACAAGCCCACACTCAGCTACCCCGGTGGCGAGCACACGATGTCGATCGCCAAGGCGACTGAAGGCAACGATGGTATCGAGCTTGGAAAGCTCCTTGCCAACACTGGTTACACGACGCTCGACCCGGGCTTCGTGAACACTGCGTCCACCAGTTCTGCCATCACGTACATCGACGGCGAGAAGGGCATCCTGCGTTACCGCGGGTACCCGATCGAGGAACTCGCCGGTCGCTCGACGTTCATCGAGGTCAGCTACCTGCTTATCTACGGGGAGCTGCCGACGCAGGCCCAGCTGGATGTGTTCACGGACAAGATCCGTCGCCACACGCTGCTGCACGAGGACCTCAAGCGGTTCTTCGACGGCTTCCCGCGCAACGCGCACCCGATGCCGGTGCTGTCGAGCGCCGTCAACGCGCTGTCGGCGTACTACCAGGACTCGCTGGATCCGGACGATCCGGAGCAGGTCGAGCTGTCCACGATCCGTCTGCTCGCGAAGCTGCCCACGATCGCGGCGTACGCGTACAAGAAGTCGGTCGGTCAGCCGTTCCTGTACCCGGACAACTCGCTCAGCCTGGTCGAGAACTTCCTGCGTATGACGTTCGGCTTCCCGGCCGAGCCCTACGAGGTCGACCCCGAGGTCGCCAAGGCCCTCGACATGCTGCTGATCCTGCACGCCGACCACGAGCAGAACTGCTCCACGTCGACGGTCCGCATGGTCGGTTCCTCGGACGCGAACCTGTTCACGTCGGTCTCCGCCGGCATCAACGCGCTGTGGGGCCCGCTGCACGGCGGCGCCAACCAGGCCGTGCTCGAGATGCTCGACGAGATCGCCGCCGGCGGCGGTGACGTCAACGAGTTCGTCCGCAAGGTCAAGAACAAGGAAGACGGCGTGAAGCTCATGGGCTTCGGTCACCGCGTCTACCGCAACTACGACCCGCGGGCCGCGCTCGTCAAGCAGACCGCGCACTCGGTGCTCGGCAAGCTGGGCGGCGACGACAAGCTGCTCGACATCGCGATGAAGCTCGAGGAGGCGGCGCTCACCGACGACTACTTCGTCGAGCGCAAGCTGTACCCGAACGTCGACTTCTACACGGGCCTGATCTACCGCGCGATGGGCTTCCCGACGCGCATGTTCACGGTCCTGTTCGCGCTCGGCCGCCTCCCCGGCTGGATCGCGCACTGGCGTGAGATGCACGAGGATCCGGCCACCAAGATCGGCCGCCCGCGTCAGATCTACACCGGCTACACCCAGCGCGGCTACGTGGATCTGTCGGCCCGCTGACCCGCTGCCCGACGACTACAGATCGGACGAAAAACCATGAGCACCAAGCCTGAGATCGAGTTCCAGGAGGGCCCCGCGCCCACCGAGCTCGTCATCAAGGACATCGTCGTCGGTGACGGCCCCGAGGCCACCCCCGGCGCCAAGGTCGAGGTCCACTACGTCGGCGTCGAATTCGACTCCGGCGAGGAGTTCGACTCCTCGTGGAGCCGTGGCGAGTCCATCACCTTCCCGCTGCAGGGCCTCATCGCCGGCTGGCAGGAGGGCATCCCCGGCATGCGGGTCGGCGGCCGTCGTCAGCTGACGATCCCGCCGGAGCTCGCATACGGTCCGGCCGGCGGCGGCCACCAGCTGTCCGGCAGGACGCTGGTGTTCGTCATCGACCTGCTCGACGTCGTCGTCCCGCCGGCGCCGCCGGTCATCGAGCCCGCCGAGGGCCCGGCCCCGGCCGAGCTCGTGATCGAGGACATCACCGTCGGCGACGGCCCGGAGGCACAGCCGGGTTCGGTCGTGGACGTGCACTACCACGGCGTCGAGTACGACACGAACCAGGTGTTCGATTCGTCGTTCCTGCGCGGTGATTCGGTTGCCTTCCCGCTGGACCGGCTGATCCCCGGCTGGCAGGAAGGAATCCCGGGCATGAAGGTCGGCGGTCGCCGCAAGCTCACGGTTCCGCCGGAGCTCGCGTACGGTCCGGCCGGTGCCGGACATCAGCTGTCGGGCAAGACGCTGGTGTTCATCATCGACCTGCTCGGCACCAAGTAGTCCGCAGCTCAGCAACACTCAGGCCCCGCACCGAGTTCCGGTGCGGGGCCTGAGTCGTCTCAGGACCGGCGGGTCAGTTCGATGATCGGCATCTGCCGGTCGGTCTTCTGCTCGTACTGGGCGAACCGCGGTATCGCCGCCTTGACCACCGCCCATTGCTCGTCGCGCTCGGGGCCCTCCAACTCGCGCGCGGTCACCGGAATCGTCTCGCCGGCCATCTCGATCGTCGCCCGATCGGGGTGCGCCGCCAGGTTCAGATACCAGTTCGGGTTCGAGCGGGCCCCGGCGGCGGAGGCGACGACGATCCAGCTGTCGTCGCTGCCCGGGAACCAGTCGACCGGAGTGGAACGCGGCTGTCCGCTCTTACGGCCGACCGTGGTCAGGATCAGTGCGTCCACGCCCATGAACTTCCCGCTCCTGCGGCGGATCCGGTTCATCGCGAACTTGTTCGCCAAGAGCACGATGCGTCCGTGTGGCGGGCGTCCACCACGGGTTCCTCGGGGGTGGCTGAAGGTCATGACCGGATCCCCTCGTTCGGTTCTGTGCACGACACGAACAGTATGAACCGATTGGGTGGGCCGCCGAGCCGAGACGAGAAAGGGCGCCCCGACCGAAGTCGGGGCGCCCTCTGCTCAGCGTGGTGTGACTACCGCCGGATGACTACCGCGGGGTGCCCATCGCGTCGGCCAGCATCGGCCACGAGTTGTTCAGGTCGTCCTTCCAGTAGCCCCACGAGTGGGTGCCGGCCGGCTTGAAGTCGAACGTCGCCTGGCCGCCCATGCCGTTCCGGTTGACCGCGTCGAACAGACGGTGGGTGCACTCGTTGGTCGCAGCCTCGATGATGCCGCCGACTACCACCTGGTTGGCGAGGGTCTTCACGTCACCGTTGATGCCCTGGCTGTCGAGGGTGTCGTGCGGGCCCGGCAGGCCGGACGCGTTGGAGACGTACAGCTTCGGGCCGCCCTTGAGCTTGCCGACGTTGAGGATCGGGTCGTGCGCGATCCAGTCGGGGCTTCCGACCGGGCCCCACATGTTCTCGACGTCCGCGCTACCGCGGGCGGCGATGACGATCTGGATGTAGGTCTGGCCGACCGGGGTCGCGGTGTCCGCGCAGCCGCTGTACGCGCCGACGGCCTTGTACAGCTGGGGATCCTTGAGCGCGAGGTTGAACACCGAGGTGCCCGACGTCGAGATGCCGGCGAGCGAGTTGACGCCGGTGGTGCCGAGCGCGGAGTCGATGACCGGCGGCAGCTCCTGCGTCAGGAAGGTCTCCCACTTGTTGACGCCGTGCAGCGACTCGTCCGGCTTCTGCCAGTCGGTGTAGTAGGTGAACGCACCCTGCATCGGGGTGACGACGTTGACCTGCTTGCCCTGGAAGAACGTGCCGATGTCGGCCTGCTTCTGCCACGACGCGGAGTCCTCGCCGCCGCCTGCGCCGTTGAGCAGGTACAGCGTGGGAGCGGGCTTGGAAGTGTCCGCCGGGCGGATCACCTCGAGCGGGATCTCGCGGCCCATGGACGCCGAGTAGACCCGGAGCGACATCTTGTTGCCGGTGCCGGCCTTCGCCGACACCAGGCGGGTGCCGCCGTTGGCCTTGGCGGCCGCCTGGATCTTGGCCGCGTCGGACTGGCCGGGGGTCTCCGCCGAGGCGACACCCACACCGACGAAGACGGGCAGCGCAGCAACCGCCGCCGTCGTGGCGCCGATCAACGCTTTGAGCCGGCGGGACTTACTGGTAACACGCATGCTTACTCGCCTTCGATGGTCGGCCGGGGCGTGAGGTCTCGACTCCCCGGTGTTGATCGTGTGTATATCACTTTCGCTATCGGCCAAACGTCCCGGTTTGCTACCGGTTGCTCGAAAATTCTCGAGACGTTCCAGAATTATCGGACACAAACCATCAGACCATGTCGTTTTTCTGCAACCAGCGCAAGGTCGGCCAGCCGCAGAACACCGGCAGCCAGCACGTCAATACGCGGTAGAGCAGCACTGACGGTACCGCGATGCCCACCGGCAGCCCGAATGCGGTGAGTCCACCGATGAGGGCGGCCTCCACCGCGCCCACACCGCCCGGGGTCGGCGCCGCCGAGGCCAGGGTGCCGCCGATCATCGTCACGATCGTCACGGTCACGAACGTGGTGCCGCCGCCGAACGCCTCGACCGACGCCCACAGCGCCAGCGCGGCGCCGAGCGTGGTGCCGGCACTGCCGAGCACGATCAGCATGAACCGGCCCGGGCTCCGGGCCAGCTGGGCCAGGGACGCGAGCACCTCGGTCAGCTGCGGCCGGACCTCGTTGCGGAGCCAGCGGCGCGCCTTCGGGATGAACATGAACGTGCCGATCGCGCCGAGCGCCACGCCCGCGATGAGGTAGAGGATGGTGCCCTTCGGGACGAAGTGCGACAGGTCGGCCTCGCGTCCGGCCGCGACGCTGAAGAAGATCAGCAGCGCGAGGTGGGTGACCACCTGGACCGTCTGTTGCAGCGCCACCGCGGCCGTCGCGCGGACGGCGCCGAGACCGCCCCTCTGGAGGAAGCGCACGCTGAGCGCGAGTCCGCCCACTCCGGCCGGTGTCGTGGTGGCCGCGAAGGTGTTGGCGACCTGCATGATCAGCAGGTGCCGGTACCGCACCAGTTCGGACGCGCACGCCCACAGCGCGGCCGCGGCCCCCACGTAGGTGAGCGCCGAGACGATCAGCCCGGCCAGCGCCCACCACCAGTTCGCGGTCTTCAGCTCGGTGAGGAAGGTGGGGACCTGGCTGATGAACGGGTACGCGACGTAGACCAGGCCGATCAGCAGCACCAGCTGGATGATCTGGTTGCGGGTGAAGCGGGTGACCTGCTCGGGGGCGATCTTCTCGATGTCGGTCTGGTTGCTGACCTCGTCGCGGATCGCGCCGAGCAGCGCCGACGACTCGGGGCCCTGCTTGCGTAGCCGCGCCGGCATCGCGGACTTCGTGAGCCGGCCGGACGCCGCCAGGATCCGGTCCCGTCCCTGCGCGGCGAGCGCGGCGCGGACCGCGGGGGCCACACCGAACAGCGACGCGGTGGTCACCAGCATCTGCGCGGTGTCGGACTGGATCTGCGCCTCGGAGGCGCCGAGTTCGGCGTACGAGAAGCCGTCGAACAGCGCGCGGGCGTCGTCGATCCGGATCTCCGACGCCCGCAGGTCGCCGTGGGTGATCTGGCGGGCGTGCAGCTCGCCGAGCGAGGTCCACGCCATCTCGAGGAGGGCGTCGCGCGGGTGCGGGTTGTCGGTCGCGAGGGTGGCGATCGGGGCGCCGTGCGAGACGGGGCGGGCGTACAGCTTCCACCCCCGGTCGAGCGCGGTGACGGCCATCGGCTTGGACGCCGCGAGCCCCAGGTCGGCGACGGCGATACCCATGAGCGCCCGGTGCTCGACGGCACGGCCCAGCGACGCGTGTACGGGTGCGCTCTCGCTGCTGCGCAGTGCCAGCCACTGCGAGAACTGCCGGATCGCGCCGCGGCTGCGCTGATTCTGCCCGTACAGTTCGACGATCATCTCGGGCTCTCCGTCGCGGGCCGCGCCGAGGATCAGCGGGCCGCCGCCGGCCGGTGCGATCACTCGGAACGCGGTGATCCGGTGGCCCAGGCGCTGCATCGCCTCGACCGCCGACTCGAGCGGCACCTCGAGCGCCGGGGTGCCGACGACCAGGACGATGATCGCGCCGACGAGGTACCCGACAGCGAGGCCGAGCATCGAGCGGGCCGGCACGATCGAGCTGACGATCAGGTGGATCGGTGCGAACAGGAGCAGCAGTGTCCACCACAGGCGGCGCCACCGTTTGGGCAGCCACGGTCCCGAGACCGTCAGGACCGCGGCGAGCATCGCGATCCAGCGGGGATCGTCGAGGAACTGGGAGAGGAACGTGTTGAGGCGGTCGGAGACGTCGAGGTGCCACTGCGGGGCCGCGAGACCGGTTCCGGTGAACGAGAGCGCGACGCCCGCGACGAGCCCCGCCGCCGCGTAGCCGGCGAGCAGCTTCCAGTGCCGGCCGATGATCAGCTGGATCAGGATCGCGAACGGCAGCGCCAGGATCGCGATGCCGTAGAGCAGGTAGACGGTGTCGGACACCTCCGGCGACAGGACGCCGACGATGTCGGACACCGACGTCTCGAGCGCGTCCCACTCGCTGCGGGTGATCAACGATCCCGCGATGACCGCGCCGAGGACGACCAGTGCGACGACGACCCGCAGGATGTCGCTGGTCCGTCGCGCCAGCGGCTGCAGCAGACTGCCGGTGACCGGGATGTCCCGTCCGTCAACTCTCAAGGGTCACCACCAGTCGGACACCGCCGAGCGGGCTGTCCTCGAACGCGGCCGCGCCGCCGTGGAGTTGGGCCTGCTGTGTCACCAGCGCCAGACCCAGTCCGGATCCGCCCTTGGCGGCGCCACTGCCGCGCCGGAAGCGTTCGAACACCGCCGACCTCTCCGTTTCGGGGATGCCGGCGCCGTCGTCGTCGACGGTGATCGTCACGGCGCCGTCCGCGGTGCGGTGCGCGCCGATCGCCACGTGCCGTGCCGCGCCGTGCCGGACGGCGTTGGTGATCGCGTTGTCCAGGGCCAGCCGCAGGCCGATCGGCAGCCCGCGCACGACGAGTCCCGGTGGCGCGTCGACCGTGGCCGACAGCCCCGGGTGCAGGCGCTGCGCGTCCTCGGCGGCGAGGTCGCACAGTTCCGTCAGGTCGAGATCGATGTGGTCCCTCTCGCTGGACAGCTCGCCCGACGCGAGGCGCTCGAGCGCGGTGAGCGTCGCCTCGAGCCGGCCCTGGGTGCGTGCGAGGTCGGCGAGGATCTCGGCACGCTGCTCGTCGGACAGGTCGAGCGTGGTGAGGACCTCGAGGTCGGTGCGCATCGCGGTGAGCGGGGTCCGCAGCTCGTGCGCGGACGCCGCCGCGAAGTCGCGGGCCGTGTCGAGGGCGGCGGCGGTGCGCGCCTGGGCGTCGGAGACGTCCTGCAGCATGGCGCCCGCGGCCGCCGCGAGTTCGTCGGCCTCGCGCACCCCGGACGCGGCCGGCGCGAGGTCCCGGTCGCGTCGGCTCACGCGCTGGGTGAGCTCGACGAGCGGCCGGACCGCGCGGCCGCCGAAGACCCAGCCGAGGCCGGTCGCGGCGACGATCGCGAGGACGCCGACGATCGCGACCTGCTCCTGCTGTTCGGTGGTCGGGTCCTTCGCCTCGGCGAGCGGGACGGCGACCGACAGGAGCGACGACGACCCGGGGGCGAGCGGGGCGGTGAAGGCGCGGAACGGGGTGCCCGCGACGTCGACGGTGTGCGATCCGGGATCGAGTTCGGGCAGCCGGCTCGAGGTGCTCGAGACGACCTGGTCGCCGGAGCGGATGGTCACCGCGAACGCGCCGGCGTCGCCGAGGACGTTCAGGAACGGCGCGGCGGCACCGGCATTGACGATCAGCACCCGGGACGCGGTCTCGAGTCGGCGGTCGAGTTGCAGCAGGTTGTTGCGGGCGATCGCCAGCGCGAGGTACACGCCGACCGCCGCAACGATGATCGTCGCCCCCAGCGCGGTGGCCGCGGCGACACGGGCCCGCAGCGAACGTGGCCGGATCATGCCGGTTCCCGCAGGACGAATCCGACACCGCGGACGGTGTGCACGAGCCGGGGGGTGCCGTCGACCTCGAACTTGCGACGCAGGTAGCCCACGAACACGTCGACCACGTTGGTGTCGGCGACGAAGTCGTATCCCCACACCAGGTCCAGCAGGCGTTCCCGGCTCAGCACCACACCGGCGTTCCGGGACAGCACCTCGATGAGCTCGAACTCCCTCTTGGTGAGGGGAATCTCGTTGTCGCCCAACCAGACGCGGCGACCGGCGAGGTCCACCGACAGCGGGCCGACGACGATCGGCGGATCGGTCACGGCCCCGGCGACGGCCGTCGAGCGCCGACGCAGCATCGCGCGGATCCGGGCGACGAGTTCCGCGAGCACGAACGGCTTGACGAGGTAGTCGTCGGCCCCGGACTCGAGGCCGGCGATGCGGTCGTCGACCGAACTGCGCGCACTCAGGACGCAGATCGGGACGTCGTTGCCGGCCGCGCGCAGTGAGGTGACCACCCCGGTGCCGTCGAGGACGGGCATGTTCATGTCGAGCACCACGGCGTCGGGTGCGGTGTCGGCGACGACCCGCAGCGCGACCGCACCGTCCGACGCGGTCAGGACCGTGAATCCGGACAGCCGCAAGCCGCGTTCGAGTGAGGCCAGCACGTCCGGGTCGTCGTCCACGACCAGAACGGTTGCGGTTGCGGTCACGTGTGCATTGTGCCCGGTGAGCGGTCCGGATCCGTGCATGCGCGTCACCGCTCGGCGTCCGGCGACGCCTGCTGCCGTCGGTGCGTGATGAGGACGTCGGCGACCCGGACGAAGGCGTCGAGGTCGGCTGCGGGGACCCCGTCGAACAGGTCGTGGGCCGCCTGCTCGCGCAGGTGTCGGATGTGGCCGGCGTCGCTGCGGCCGCGGTCGGTGAGCGCCACGATGTGTGCCCGGCGGTCGGTGGGATGTGCCTCGCGGCGCAGGTGGCCGGACTGCTCGAGCGCGTCGACCAGGGCGGTCACCTGCCGGGTGCTGCACCGCAGGACGTTCGCCAGGTCGCGCTGGGTCATGGGCGGATTCTCGAGCACGCACAGCAGCGCTCGGGTGCGCGCGGTCGTCAGGCCGAACGTGCGGGTTCCTGCCGCGATGGACGTCGACAGGTGCTCGGCGAGGAGGTATGCGCGGCCGAGGGCATCGCTGACGTCGGGCGTGTCGGGCACGGCAGTGATGCTAATTCATTGTGAATACTGTTCACGAACCGTGCCCGACGGTCCGGCTACTTCACGCAGCGCTGCACCAGGGCGCCGATGCCCTCGATTCGGCTGGTCACGACGTTGCCTGCGGCGAGGAACCGCTGCGGGTCGCGGCCCACACCCACGCCCGCCGGCGTCCCGGTGAAGACGAGGTCGCCGGGGCGCAGCGTGCACACCGCCGACAGGTGGGCGATCAGTTCGGCGACGGGGAACATCATCTGGGCGGTGCGGCCGGACTGGACCGTCTCGCCGTCGATCTCGCACTCGATGGCGAGGTCGTTCCGGTCGGCGAACTCGTCCGGGGTCACCAGCCAGGGGCCGGTGGCGCCGAAGCCCGGGAACGACTTGGCGAGGGAGAACTGCGGCGCAGGCCCGGCCATCTGGGACGTCCGCTCCGAGTAGTCCTGTCCGACGGTGAGTCCCGCGACGTGGTTCCAGGCGTCGGTCGCGCTCACGTTCGTCGCCTCGCGGCCGATGACGGCCACCAGTTCCACCTCCCAGTCGACGGTGTCGGTGGGCAGCACCAGGTCGGTCTCCGGGCCGGTGAGGCAGCTGGCGAACTTGGTGAACGTGGGCGGTGCGTCGGGGGCGGCGAGCCCGGTTTCGGCGGCGTGGTCGCGGTAGTTGAGCCCGATCGCGAATACCTGGCTCGGCGTCGGCGACGGCGCCTCGAGGTCGCGGGTGGCGAACGGCGTGCCGGTGCCGCTGCCGATGGCGGATCCCGCCCACGCGGTGAACGCGTCCCACTCCGCGTAGACCGACGCCGGGTCGGGGCCGAAGCGTCCGGCGCTCGCGGCATGGACATCGGTCGCCCGGTCGTCGTCGATGAGGACGGTTCGTCCGGAGAGGTTGGCCACGCGCATGGTTCGGGTCCTGTCGTCGTCGGGGCGGGGAGGGTGTCGACCAGTAGAACCGATTGATATCGGAAAAGCAATATAATTTCGAAACTTGACTGTCGATTCGGAACGGCCTGTACTGACGGCATGGCACGAGCGACCGGCACCCGCGCAGACGTGATCCACGCGCGGCTGCGCGCCGACATCCTCGGCGGCGCGCTCGCCCCGGGCGAGAAGCTCGCCTTCGGCCAGCTGCAGGCGCGCTACGACGTGAGCACCGGCGTCCTGCGGGAGGTCCTGCCGCGACTGGTCGAGCAGGGGCTGGCGGTATCCGAGGCTCAGCTCGGGTTCCGGGTCGTGCCGGTGTCGGTGCCGGATCTGATGGAGCTCACCGAGACTCGTGTGTTCGTCGAGTCGGAAGCGTTGCGCCGCTCGATCGCGCACGGCGACGTCGAATGGGAGTCCGCGGTTCTGGCTGCTCGTCATCTCCTCTCCCGGACCCCGACGGTGGATGCCGACGGCCGCGTCGCCGAGGCCTGGCTGGCCGCCCACAGCGGGTTCCACGGCGTCCTCCTCCGGGCCTGCCCCAACACGCGACTCGTGCGGATCGCCGAGTCGCTGCGGGACGTCTCGGAGGTGTACCGCTGCTGGAGCGGACGGGCCGCGGAGTCGTCCGCCCGCGACGTGGACGCCGAGCACGGGCGCATCGCTGCGGCCGCGGTCGAGCGCGACGCCGACCGCGCGGTGGACGAACTGCGCCGGCACATCGAGCTCACCACCGAACTGCTCGTGGCGGGACAGCAAGCGGTGCCGGGTGACTGACTCGCTCGTCTGGTTCCGCCGCGACCTGCGGCTGGCCGACCTGCCGACGTTGAGCGCGGCGGGGGAGCGGGCACTGGCCCTCTTCGTCCTCGACGATCGGCTGCTCGGGCCGTCGGGCGGTCCGCGACGAGACTTCCTGTACCGCAGCCTGTCCGCGTTGGACGAGCAACTCGGTGGCCGGTTGCTCGTGATGCGGGGCGACCCGGTGGAGGTGGTCCCTCGGGTCGCGAGAACCGTTGGGGCACTCGAGGTGCACGTCAGCGCCGATTACGGGCCGTACGGCCGGGAGCGGGACGCCGCGGTCGCCGAACAGGTGGAGTTGGTGACGACGGGTTCGCCGTACGCGATCGCACCGGGGCGGGTGACGAAGAACGACGGCACCCCGTACCGGGTGTTCACGCCGTGGTTCGCGCGGTGGCTCGACCACGGCTGGCGTGCCCCCGCCCGGACCGGTGCGGACAGCCTCGACTGGATCGACCCCGACGACGTCGCCGGGATGCGGGGGCGCGCCGCGATTCCCGCACCGGCCGAGCCGGGACCGGAGGCGGGTGAGGCGGTCGCGATGGCGCGCTGGCGCGAGTTCTGCCACGACGACCTGCTCCGCTACGACGACGAACGCGACCGGCCCGATCTCGACACCACCAGTCGTATGTCGGCGTACCTGAAGTTCGGCAACATCCACCCGCGGACGATGCTCGCGGACCTCGCGGTTGGGCAGGGCCGCGGCGCGCAGCAGTACCGCCGGCAACTTGCGTGGCGAGACTTCTACGCCGACATCCTGTTCCAGCGCCCGGACAGTGCGCGCCGCAACTACGACGCCAAGTTCGACGGGCTGCGCCACGACACCGGACGCGACGCCGACGCGCTGTTCGAGGCGTGGTGCACCGGCCGCACCGGTTTCCCCATCGTCGACGCCGGGATGCGCCAACTGGCGGCCGAGGGATGGATGCACAACCGCGTGCGGATGATCGTCGCGTCGTTCCTCGTCAAGGACCTGCACCTGCCGTGGTGGCGGGGTGCGCGGTACTTCATGCAACGCCTCGTCGACGGCGATCTGGCGTCGAATCAGCACGGTTGGCAGTGGACGGCCGGTTCCGGGACCGACGCGGCGCCGTACTTCCGGGTGTTCAACCCGACCAGCCAAGGGGAGAAGTTCGATCCCACAGGCGATTACGTGCGCCGCTGGGTCCCGGAGCTTCGGGTTGTGGACGGCAAGGCCGTCCACAACCCGAAAGATGCTCGGCCGGAGGGTTATCCGGAGCCGATCGTCGACCACGCGGAGGAGCGGCGTGAGGCGCTGGCGCGGTACGGCGAGCTCGACTGAGGTGGCCGCTCAGCGCCGGACGAAATCGCCCGGACGCCAGGTGCCGTCGAACGCGCTCTCCTGCGGGCCGTAGATCCGGAGGTAGACGAACCAGGACCGCCCGGGGACCGTCTGCACCCACCGGCCCTCCGCTCCGGCAGGAGCGTTCGGGCCGACGTGCAGGGTCACCGAGTCCGAACCGTCGTGCGGCAGTTCGAAGAGCGAGCGCAGGGCCGCGCGGCCCTGATCGGCCTGGACCTGCGAGCGGGTCTGGGCGTCGTAGACCGTCAGCGACCAGAACAGCCCGGCCGGGACGGGCTGCGGCACGGTGAGCGTGTAGTCGACGCCGCCGTCGAGGTACCGGCCGTCCGCATCCCTCGCCGCCAGCCAGTACAGCGAGCCACCGCCCACCTGCCGTCGGAACATCGCCGGGGACGCGACGATGGCCTGCGCGAACCAGCGGTCGCGGGCCTCGAGATCGAGTCCGGTCGGCGTCTCGAAGTCGGCGTTGTCCGGGACCAGCCCCACCCATTCCCATGCGCGGTCGGGCCACGCGACCTGGTCGGGGCGAGTTCCAGCGAAGGCGGACACCAGCATCTGGTCCCGGCCGACGCGCGCCGCCCGCTCGAGGATCGCGGTGATCCGCGCGTCCGGCGCGAACGGTTCCCCCTTGCGGATGCCGAGCGCTGCCAGCAGGCCGTGCATCGGCCGGAACTCCTCCACCACGGGTTCGCGATCGAGGATCCGGTGCAGCACCTCCCAGAACTGGACGCCGTCCTCCCACCGCAGGCACGTGCTGTCGAGCGGCTTGTCGGTGATGTCCACGAACTCGAGGAACTCGGTTGTCCCGAGTCGATGAACTTTTACCTCGCGCAGCGCATTCAGGGCACGGTCGATGTCTCCGCCCACCGGGAGTGCACGGATGGCCATCAGCACCGTGAACGAATTCGACCGTCCCACGTGGTAGCCGCCGGGCACGTCGCCGTCGTAGCCCGGCGGCAGCACCAGGTGCTTGCCGCCCTTGCCCTCGTCGGGGCCGGGGATGCCCATGTCCATCACCCACCGCTGGTGGTGGTCGTCGACGAGGCCGATGTAGGGGCCGGCGGGCAGTTCGATCACCATGGGCCCGTCGGTCAGATCGAGTGCGGCGGCGCCGTACGGGGTGTCGGAGTTGAGCGTGAAGCCGACCTGCAGGGGGCCGGTCGACGCGATGCCCACGGCCTCGTTGTCGGCGATGCCGGCCTCGCGGTTGCCGTTGAAGATCCCCTCGGCCGACACCGTCGGATACCAGAACCGGTATGCGGTGACCGCTCGCTGGAAGTCGGCGTCGTCACGGGCCCGCGCTGCCGTGTCGGGTGTCGGGAATCCGCCCGGTAGGTCGTATCGGTTGTTCGTCCGTTCCGAGTCCTGAACAGTCATCGTCCTGCGTCCCGTCTGCTTGGTTCGACCGGTCCTCCTGAATGAACACCACGGGTCGGTGCGGTGGCCTCATCCGTGCCGGGTGAACACCCCGTGTAGCGGAGTGGAGACGATTCCCAGTCAGTGGACACCCCTACTTTCGATACCGCTGGCTCCGGTATAGCCTCGGCCTCTCCTCGACGGAAGGAACCATGGTGTCCGAGATCGCCACTCCTGATGTGTTCGCACCGGCCAAGCTGGGCCCGATCACGTTGCGCAACCGCATCATCAAGTCCGCGACGTTCGAGGGGCGGACGCCCGAGGCGCTCGTCACGGACGCGCTGATCGAGTTCCACCGGCAGCCGGCCGCGGGTGGGGTCGGCATGACGACCGTGGCGTACTGCGCGGTGCAACCCGAGGGGCGTACCGAGCGCGGTCAGCTGTGGATGCGGCCCGAGGTGGTGCCGGGTCTGCGCAGGCTCACCGACGCGATCCACGCCGAGGGTGCGGCCGCGTCCGCGCAGATCGGTCACGCCGGTCCCGTCGCGAACGAGAAGTCGAACCGGTTGCCGGCGCTGGCGCCGTCGGCGTCGTTCAACCCGATGAGCATGAAGAAGATCCACGCCGCGACGGCCGCCGACATCGCGCGGATCACTCAGGCGCACGCCGACGCGGCCCGGTTCGCGATCGAGGGCGGCTTCGACGCCGTCGAGATCCACTTCGGCCACAACTACTTCGCCAGCTCGTTCCTGAGCCCCAAGCTGAACAAGCGAAAGGACAACTACGGCGGATCGCTCGAGAACCGGGCCCGGATCGTGCTGGAGACGGCGCGGGCCGTGCGCGAGGCGGTGGGCGACCGGATCGCGGTCCTCGCCAAGCTCAACATGGACGACGGTGTGCCCGGCGGTTTCTGGGTCGACGAGGCCATCCAGGTCGCGCAGTGGCTCGAGGCCGACGGCAGCCTGGACGCGCTCGAACTGA
The DNA here is from genome assembly GCF_040024445.1 of Prescottella soli. Classification (NCBI taxonomy): domain Bacteria; kingdom Bacillati; phylum Actinomycetota; class Actinomycetes; order Mycobacteriales; family Nocardiaceae; genus Rhodococcus; species Rhodococcus (subgen. Prescottella) soli. The sequence goes on along the minus strand of NZ_CP157276.1, from coordinate 1,835,101 downwards.
CGATGGGCAGCTCGCTCCTCAACCCGATGTACCTGTTCAAGGGCGACGCGCCGGTCCGCGACTTCGCGAACGCGATGCCGCAGCCGGTCAAGCTCGGCGTGCAGATGGTGGGCAAGGCGTTCATCAAGACGTATCCCTACGAGCCGCTGTTCATGCTCGAGGAGGCGCGTCAGATCCGAGCCGCGGTCAAGATGCCGCTGGTGCTGCTCGGTGGCGTCACCGACAAGGCCGGCATGGACACCGCGATGGCCGAGGGCTTCGAGTTCGTCGCGATGGCGCGTGCCCTGCTGCGCGAGCCCGACCTGCTCAACCGTATCCAGGCCGAGTCCCGTACGAAGTCGCTGTGCATCCACTGCAACAAGTGCATGCCGACGATCTTCTCGGGTGCCCGCTGCGTTCTGGTCGATCTCGAACCGCCGCGCGTGCGGGGCTGAGAGACGAGCCGGGCTAAGCGCAGTCCCAGGCGAACGCGACGGCCTCGCGGACGTCGCCGGCCTTCTCGGCCCAGAAGTCGCCACCGGCCGCGGGATCGGCGATCTCGCACAGCGAGTCAGTTGCGGCGCGGATGATCTCGAGCACGAGGCGGAGCTGGCAGCTGCCGATCATGGCCATGTAGTCGTAGTCGGTTTCGTGCGTCGAGGCGTCGCGGCCCGTCGCTGCTCCCAGGTCGATGTCCTCGATCAGGTTCGCGACCGCGGGTGGCGGCGCGGGCAGCGCCGGAACGGGGACGGGCGAACCGGTACCTGTCGGACCGATCGCGCGGGGGAGGCCGAGGTCGATGTCCTCGGCGGTCGCCGCCGCCGCGAACCGGGCGCGGGCGTGCGTCGCCGAGGTCGCCAGGTGTCGCGCGACGTCGTTTCCGCGTGCGGATTCCAGTCCGGTGAGGATCCGGAGTCGGTCGGCTGCGGAGCGGAGCAGCGTCCAGACGGTGCTCATCCGACCGGCCTCGATCAGTGGTGCGGTGTCGAGCAGCGTGCGGAGGATCTCGTCGTACTGGGCGATGGCCGCGACGACGCGGACGCCGGACCCGTCGTCGGGTTCGTACGCGCGCAGCGCAGCGAGGTCCGCTTCGAGGCATGCCTGGACCGTGACCGCGACCTCGCGCACGAGTGCGGCCTGGTTCGACAATTCGATGCCCTCGGTGTCGGGGAGGTAGTGGCGACGGGGGCTGTTCGCGACGAACTCGCGCAGGAGGGCATGGACGGACGGAGTGGCGACTACGGACAACGTTCCCCCTTTTGGGCGAGCACGGACGAGCACGGACGAGCGCGGACGAGCATGCGAGCAGGGACAGGCGCGGATGGGTTCCGGTCGACCTCGGTCGACCGGGCGATCATCGCCCATTTCGGACAATTCGAAACAATGGTGACGAATCGTTGGTGCGTCTTTTCCTGTGTCGTAAACGTACCGTGATCTTACCGTGATGGTCAAGCGCCCTGAACCCTTTGACCTGCGGATTCTGGAAATCAACTTAAAGATAGTTTGGCGAGGTTTTTACGTATTATCCGATTGGTGACGATTCATGGTCGCTTTGCCTCGGGTCGACCATTCGGGTGTCCCAGCCGATTCCGTGAGCGACCAGGGTGAGTGCCGCGAGCGGGTGGGTGTCACCGGAGCCGACGTCGGAGAATCGCTCGATCTGACGGAATCGGCTATCGACGGCCGGCTGGGGAACGAAGGGTCGTCGGCAGTTGAACGCTGTCGGGGAGAAGCTCCGGGTTCTCGGGCGGAACACCTGGGGGCTGTGGCCCGCGCTGTCGACGGCCCCGGTCCCGGGCAGTACGGGATCGGGGCCGTTCCGTTCTGTGCTCGTCGTGCCGGTCCAGTCGTGCACGCAAAGCTGGATGCCGTTGCGGCGTCGTGGGGTGCCGGATAGGACGATTGCGGCTATCGCGTCCCGGAGCCGGGCGTTTCCCCCGCCGCGCCGACACCCGATCTTGTGACCGAGCTGAACTCCACAGCCGTACCGGGCGGAATGCCGTCGTACCCGTCGAGAGTGACGACACGCTGGCCGATGAACTCGCCAGTGACGGGATCGATGATGATCTCGGTGCGCCGACCGCCGTCGACGACGCCGACCGCGGTTCCGATCCGTCCGTCGAGGTTGGCCTGCCCCTCGGTGATCTCCAACGTCGGCAGTGTGACCAGCGCACGATAAATGCTGCTGGTTACTTGATTGCTCACGAGACCGCTGCGCAGACCCGAAGCGACGTCGGACAGCAACTGTGCGTCGCTCCCAGATTCGGATCGCAATTTCTCGTACAGTGCCGTCGGGTCGTCGGGAAGTCCGTCGAGGTACTCGACGGTCGGGTTGGCGAAGGACGCCGGCACCGCGCCGTCGGTCCCGTCGTCACCTGCAGTTGGGAAGAACTGTCCGCGCCGACCGCGGAATTCCCCCTCCGGCCATCCCGATCCGAACGCCAGCTCTCCAGCGATCTCTTCGTTGCCCGTGATCCACTGCCGATTCGGCGACACTGAACGCCGTTGCAGCCATTCGCCGTTCGCGTCGGCTGGAATCCAGGTCCGGAGAACGTTCTCGCCCAGGTATGCGAATTGTCCACGCTCGCTATCGCCGGACGCCATCCACCACGCATGCTCCTCGACGAAGGTGAAAGCGGCCGGCGTCGACGGTGCACTCGCCAACTTCTCGGACGACGCGAGCAGCAGGGCATCAACGGACATCCGCGCGGGATCGCCGGCCAGGGGCGACTCACCCGTTGGTCCGGCAACGGACTCGGCGCCGGTCTTGGTCGACACGACTGACGTTCCGACCACCGCTCCGCCCGCGAGGAGGGTGACCGCGGCCGCAACCGCGATCCACACACGAGACTTCGGCGGCTTCGATTCGGTCATCAAGTTGTCGATCCGGTGGTCGATCATCAGATTGTCGATCCGTGCGGCGAGGCCTTCGGGAAGCTCGGGCGCTTCCCCTCCCAGTCGCCGCAGATCGGCGTCCAGCTGCTCGTCGGAGATCGTCTCGTTCATGTTCTCTTCCTTCATCTCAGGGCCTGTCCAGGACCTGGGGATACGATCGCTTGAGTGCTGTCCGCGCGCGGAAGAGCCGCGTGCGCACGGTGGCTGGTGGTAGATCCAGCACTCTCGAGATCTCCAACGGTGTCAGCTCAGCCCAAGCGACCAGCAGTATTACTTCGCGCTCTTCGAGCCGCAGGTTCGACAGAGCAAGTGCCAGTTGCGAATCCAGTGTCCGGACGAGATCTGCAGGGTCGTTCGACACAGTCGACGCTTCCGCGGCGATGTTCCTCGCCGAGGCCTTCAGTCGGCGCGCCTCCGCGCGGTAGTAGTGGCGAATCTTGTTGGTCGCCACTCCGAACAGCCACGATCGACTCTGTGCGACGTTCGAGTTGTACCGATCACGAATTCGCCATGTTTCCAGGAAGGCGTCCGCGACGATGTCCTCGGCCGAGGATTCGCCTACCCGGCGCACGACATAGTGGTAGAGCGACTGTGCGTGAGCGGTATAGAGGTCATGCCAGTCCGCGGCTTCCAACCGTGGCCCTCTCATGTCGGTGTCGGTGTCGCTGTCGGTTTCGATACTCACACTGTCTATTGCCCGCGGGACGCTCCAGCGTTCCCGCATTCGTGAAGAAGTTGTCTCGAACATGCCGAACACCCCTCGAACGACCTGTTGTGGAGACGATTCCACGCGAAGGTCACCAACCGGACAGTCCGCGGTGACGAGCCCCGGTCGGTATGTGGATACCGGGATTCCCGGCCCGCCACTCATGCGAGCATGTAGCCACACGTTCGGGGTGCTGTCGCGCAGAGCGGGTGCCTCGAATCGCCACCGAATTGAGAAGAGGGAGGGATGGGAGCTTCCGGAAGCGACGCACTGTTCGAGGCCCTTTTGGATTCTGCTCAGCGGCTGTCCTTCGAGTCGAGGAGTCCGCTGGTCTACCGGCCCGAACCGGGCGACGACGAACGTCATGGCATGACACCGCAGTGGTCACCCCTTTTCGGCACCCCGTTGTGGGACGGCATGTCCGGGTCTGACCGCGTCCGCCTCACCAGAAGCGAAGTAGCGCAGTTCCTGGGCGTCGGCATCTGGCTGGAGGTGGGTTTGCAGGTGGCATTGCTGAGGGCGAGCCACAGCGCGAATCCGGCACGGCCGGACGTCAAGTTCCTCTTCAACGAATGCGCGGACGAGAACCTGCACTCGTTGATGTTCGTCAACGCCATCGACAGCATCGGATCACACTTCTATCCGCGTGACCGCATGCTGGACTTCTTCGGCTGGGTGTTCCGACACATCGTCTGGGACGAAGTGGCGTACGGAATCGTCCTCGCCGGTGAAGAGATCTTCGACGTCATGCAGCGTGACTGGATGACCGGCGGCGACGTCGCCGCACCCATTCGCCGCGCCGCGTACATCCACGTTGTCGAAGAGTCCCGGCACATGGCGTTTGCGCGTCGGAAGATCCGTGATCGATTGATCGGTCTGTCCCGTTTCAGGCGATTCGTGAGCACCCTGCTCATCGCGACGGGAACGCACCTCATCACGAAGAGTTTGATCAATCGCCGGGTGTACGACGACCTCGGCCTCGACTGGGATGTCGTGAGGTCGAATATCGACGCGAACGAACATCATCGGATGATGTTCCGGAAGGCCGCGGAGCCGTTCATCGAATTTCTGAGCAGAGAAGGGTTGCTGAATTTCGGCGCCCGGTGGATCTACCGAAAGTCGAACCTTCTCTGAGTAGGAGTCGTCGTGGCCCACGTCATCCTGGGACATTGCTGTAAGGACGCCTCGTGTGTGCGGGTGTGCCCGCAAAACTGCATTCATCCCGCCCCCGGGGAGGACGGCTTCGACGCCGCCGAGACGCTCCACATCGACCCCGGCTCGTGCATCGACTGCACCGCCTGCGTCGACGCCTGCCCGGCCTCGGCGATCAAACCCGACCATGCGCTGACCCAGGCCGAGCGCCTGTACGCCACCCGTAACAAGGAGTTCTTCGCGCAGGCTCCCGCCACGCCGCGCACCCGGCCGCGGGCCCTCGTCGAGCTGCCGCTGGCGAGCCCGAGTGACAGACTCGCGATCGCCGTCGTGGGGTCGGGGCCGGCCGCGATGTACACGGTTCGCGAACTCCTGCGGCGATCGACGTCGATCAGTGTCACCGTCTACGAGCAGCACGACACCGTCGGGGGCCTCCTGCACCGGGGCGTGTCCCTCGACCACGTCGGCGTGCGCGACATGATCCGACTCTTCGACGTACCCTTCGGCGACGACCGCGTCACGATCGTTCCCGACACGGAAGTCGGCATGGACATATCGATCGACGAACTCCGAACGAGATTCGACGCGGTCATTCTCGCCTGCGGAGCCTCGCAGCCGCGCCAAGTCGGACCCACCAACGCCGGCGGCGGCATCCACCAGGCCATCGACATCCTGGTCGCCGAGAACTGCGGGTCCCCGGGTGTCCACCCCGCGCCTGCCGGACCAACATGCGTTGTGATCGGCGCGGGAAACGTCGCGTTCGATGTGGTCCGGTGGGTCGCGAAGACGCGCCACCGGGCTTCTACGAGTGATCGGATCGGAGAACTGGTGGTCCTGTCGCGGTCGGCTCCCGAGGACGCCTCGTTCACTCCGTCCGCGTTCTTCGAGCTTCTCGACCTCGAGCACACCGAGGTGCTGATCGACCGCACCGGCCGCGCGCCCCGGCCCGGCGCGGACAGCTCACTGCTCCGCGAGCTGTCGCGCCTGCCTTGCGCCGACGTCCGCGGCGTGCACGCCCGGCCGGCCGACACCACCGGTCCACTGCGCATCGTCCTGTCGTTCGGACAGGAGGTGGCCGACCTCGCCCTCGCCTCGACCGACCTCGGCGCCGTCACGGTCACCACGACCGCCGGTCGGACCTTCTCCGCGGACTCCGCGATATGCGCCACCGGATTCACCACCAAACGGATCGACGGTGTCCCACTCGACGAACGCGGGGTCGTTCCCAACCATCGGGGACAGGTGATCTCGCACGAGACCGGCGAACCGGTGGAGGGGCTGTACGTCGTCGGCTGGGCGAAACGCGGCGCGTCCGGCGGGGTCGGCGACAACCGCACCTGCGCGGCTGAAACCGTCACACAACTCGCCGCGGACCTCCGCTCACGGGCGTGACGGTCAGCCGCGGAGCAGCTTCTCCAGGTCCTCGAGGACCGACGGGTCCTCGATGGTCGACGGCACGGTGTACTCGTCGTTGTCGGCGATCTGCCGCATCGTCTTGCGCAGGATCTTGCCCGAGCGGGTCTTCGGCAGCGCCTGGACGACGGTGACGTCGCGGAACGTGGCGACGGCGCCGATCTGCTCGCGGACCATCGCGACCAGTTCCTTGCGCAGGACGTCGTCCTCGATCTCGATGCCGGCCTTGAGCACCACGTACCCGCTGGGACGCTGGCCCTTGAGCTCGTCGTGGATGCCGATCACCGCGCACTCGGCGACGGTGGGGTGCGACGCGACGACCGCTTCCATGCTGCCGGTCGAAAGACGGTGTCCGGCAACGTTGATGACGTCGTCGCTGCGGCCCAGGACGAACACGTACCCGTCCTCGTCGACGTAGCCGGAGTCGCCCGTGAGGTAGTAGCCGTCGAACGTCGACAGGTACGACCTCACGTACCGGTCCTCGTCGCGCCACAGCCCGGCGAGGGTGCCCGGCGGCAGCGGCAGCGCGATGACGATGTTGCCCTCGGTGCCGGCGGGGACAGGCGTGCCCTCGCCGTCGACGATGTCCACGCGGTAGCCCGGCACCGGCACGGTGGGGGAGCCGGCCTTGATCGGCATCGGTTCCAGCCCGCGCAGATTCGCGCAGATCGCCCAGCCGGTCTCGGTCTGCCACCAGTGGTCGATCACGGGGACGCCGAGCTTCTCGGTGGCCCACGCGTAGGTGTCCGGATCCAGGCGCTCGCCGGCCGCGAACAGCGTCGTCATCGACGAGATGTCGTACTTCGCGAGCTCGACCGCCTCCGGGTCGGCCTTGCGGATCGCGCGGATCGCCGTCGGCGCGGTGAACAGCGCGGAGACGTTGTGCTCCTGGATCACTCGCCAGAACGCGCCCGCGTCCGGCGTGCCCACCGGCTTGCCCTCGTACATGACGGTGGTGGCGCCGGCGAGCAGCGGGGCGTAGACGATGTAGGAGTGGCCGACGACCCAGCCGACGTCCGACGCCGTCCACATGACCCGGCCGGGGCCGATGTCGTAGAGGTTGCGCATCGACCACGTGAGCGCGACCGCGTGCCCGCCGTTGTCGCGGACCACGCCCTTGGGCTTCCCGGTGGTGCCGGACGTGTAGAGGATGTAGAGCGGATCGGTCGCGGCGACCGAGACTGGGCCGGCGTCCTGCGCGTCGGCGGCCAGCTCGTCCCAGTCGAACCACGCGGCGCCGCGATCGCGGTAGTCGGCGGCGGTGCCCGGGATGGTCTCGCGGTTCTTCACGATCACGGTGTGCGGCGGGTGCGCCGACATCCCCAGCGCCTGGTCGACCATCGGCAGGTACTCGATGGTGCGCCCGGGCTCGAGGCCGCCGGAGGCGGTGACCAGGACGACGGGCTGGGCGTCGTCGATGCGGGTGGCCAGCTCCTTGGCGGCGAAGCCGCCGAACACGACCGAGTGCACGGCGCCGATGCGGGCGCACGCGAGCATCGCGATCGCGGCCTCGGGGATCATCGGCATGTAGATCACCACGCGGTCGCCGGCGACGACACCCTGCTCGGCCAGGACGCCGGCGAACCGGGCGACCTCCGCGAGCAGCTCGGAGTACGTGTACGTCCGCTGCGCGGGCACCATCGCCGAGTCCCAGACGAGCGCGGCCTGGTCGCCGCGGCCGTCGCGCACGTGCCGGTCGAGGGCGTTGAAGCACGTGTTGAGGGCGGCGTCCGGGAACCAGCGGTACATCGGGGCGTTCGAGTCGTCCAGCGCGCGCGTCGGCGCGGTGTCCCACTCGACGGCCTCGGCGGCGGCGAGCCAGAAGCTGTCCGGCTGCTCCACGCTCTCTTCGAAGGCGCTGGAGTAGGCGTCGACGTTCGAACCTGCTGCGTGCTCGAAGGTGCTCATCGATTCGTGTCCTCTCGGGTCCTGACCACGCATCTGTGATGCACACGACACCCTATGTGACGTGCACCCCAATGGCGCGAGGGCTGTGGCTCGTACAACAGAAATCTGCGCCCGGCGGTGCCGAACGGTCGGTGAACGGCACGGGTCAGCTACTCCGGAGTAGCCGGTAGTGCGCCCGGGTGTCCGCGTCGAGGTGTTCGGTGGCGTAGCTCAGTGCCGTCGCACCCATCTCCGCGGCGTGTCGATCGAGGAAGCCGAGCAGCAGGCCGCGGTCCACCCGTTTGCCGACCTCCCGGAGCATCCAGCCGGTCGCCTTCTGGGTCAGGTCGCGGCGGTCGCCCAGGACCCGCGCCGCCAGTTCGAGGGTCGTCGATGCGTCCCCGCGCCGGATGAAGCCGAACGTGGTGAGCAGGGCGACGCGCCGCCGCCACAGGTCCTCGTCGGCGCCGAGTACGAACACCGGGTCGCGGGGCCGGTCGTAGAACCAGTCGCCGAGGATGTGCAGCGCCGACAGGTCCACCAGGTCCCAGTTGTTCACCCGGCCCCGGAGAACGGCGGCCAGGTAGCGCTCGGCGATGCGCTCGCGGGCCTTGTCGTCGCGGCCGCGGGCGCGACTCGCCCGGGCGAACCGGTCGACGAGAATGAGCAGGCCGGTCAGCCGTTGCTCGTGCACCGGACTGTCGAGGAGCGCGTCGACGTCGTCGAGCGGCAACGCCACGAACCGCTTGGCCACCGTGCGGACCGCGGGCACCCGGACGCCGATGAACACGTCGCCCTCGCCGTACTCGCCCGGCCCGGTCTTGAAGAACCGCTGCAGTTGTCGCGCGTCGTCGGCGTCGGCGACCTCCGTCAGGGCGGCTGTGACGTCTCCGGCGTCGGGCATGACAGAGACCATCCCACATCGCGACTCCGTACGGTGGGGGACATGACGCCGCTCATCGCCGAAGACCTGCTGCTGCTTCTGCTCGACGACGAGTCCGGCGGACCGGTCGTCGACGGCACGCGACTTCCGCGGGTGCTGGCCGGCGCGGTCCTGCTGGAGCTGGCGCTCGACGGGTACGTCACGCCCGCCGAGGACGGGGAGGACGTGAAGAAGGGGCGCCTCGCCGTCCGGCGGGAAGCGACTCCCGGCGATCCGATCCTCGCCGGCGCCGTCGAGGTGATCCGTGAGTCCCGGCGTCCGATGAAGCCCGAGACCGCGATCGAGAAGCTCGACACCGAGATGCGGGAAGCCGTCTTCGAACGGGTCGTCGACCGCGGCTGGGTCCGCGAGAGTCGACGCAAGATCCTCGGCATCTTCCCGAGCAAGACCTGGCCTGCGGTCGACGAGAGCCACGAGCGCGGGGTCCGACGCGACCTCGAGCAGGTGCTCGTCGAGGGACTCGATCCGAATCCGCGCACCGCGGCGCTCATCTCGCTGCTGTCCGCCGTGGACGCCGTCGCCAAGGTGTTCCCGGACGCCGATCGCAAGGCGATCCGTAAGCGCGCCAAGGACATTGCCGAGGAGGAGTGGGCGGGAGCGGCGGTCCGCAAGGCTGTCGACGCGATCAACACCGCCGTCTTCGTGGCGGTCATGGTGCCGGCGATGACGGCCGGGACGTCCTAGCCGCTGACGGCGGAGTCAGCGGCCCGGCAGGCCGAGGGTCCGGTAGCGGGCGAGGCGGGCGGTCATCCGGTCGTCGCCGGGGAGGTCGCGCAGCTCGGCGAGTTCGCGGGCGATCGCGGAGCCGACCCGCCGGGAGAACTCGACGGGTTCGATCGCGGCGTCGGGTGTCTCGGGGATGACGGCGTCGACGACCCCGTCGCGCAGGAGATCGAGCGACCGGATGCCCTGGGCCCCAGCCATCTGCGGCGCATGGGTGGTGTCACGGTGCACGATCGCGCTGGCGCCCTCCGGGGGAAGCGGTGCGAGCCAGCCGTTCTGGGCCGCGAGGACGCGGTCGGCCGGCAGCAGTGCCAGTGCGCCGCCTCCGGTGCCCTGGCCGAGGAGCACCGACACGGTGGGGGTGCGGAGGGTGACGAGGTCGGAGATGCAGCGGGCGATCTCGGGCGCGAGGCCGCGTTCCTCCGCCTCCCGGGACAGCGCGGCACCGAGGGTGTCGATCACCAGCACCAGCGGCAGGCGCAGCTCGGCGGCCATCCGCATGCCGCGGCGGGCCTCCCGCAGCGCGGCCGGCCCCATCGTGTTCAGGGCCGACTGGCCGGCCCTGTCCTGACCGAACAGCACGCACGGCTGCCCGCCGAACCGGGCGAGGGAGAGCAGCACCGTCGAGTCCACCTCGCCCTGGCCGGTGCCGCTGAGCGGCACGCGGGTGGCGGCGGCATGCCGCACCAGCTCCCGGATGCCCGGTCGATCGGCGCGGCGTGACACCATCACCGACTGCCACGCCGGAACGTCCGGGATGTCGTGCGGATCCGTGAGATCCGGGATGGCGACGGTGTCGTCGGGCGGGTCGCTCACCACGTTCAGGGCCCGGTCGACGAGGTCCCGCAACTGTTCGACGGAGGCGACGCCGTCGATGACCCCCTTGCTGTACAGGTTCTCCGAGGTCTGCACGCCCTCGGGGAACTTCTCGCCGTACAGCGCCTGGTAGACGCGGGGGCCGAGGAATCCGACGAGCGCGCCCGGCTCGGCGATGGTCACGTGCCCGAGCGATCCCCACGACGCGAAGACGCCGCCGGTGGTGGGGTCGCGCAGGTAGACGAGGTAGGGCAGGTGCGCGGTCTTGTGCGCGGCGACGGCCGCGGCGATCTTGACCATCTGCACGAAGGCGACCGTGCCCTCCTGCATCCGCGTGCCACCCGACGTCGGGGACGCCAGCAGCGGCAGTCCCTCGGCGGTGGCCCGCTCGATCGCCGTGACGATCCGTTCGGCGGCGGCGACACCGATCGAGCCCGCGAGGAAGGAGAACTCGCACGCGATGACGGCGACGCGGCGTTCGCCCAACAGGGCGGTGCCGGTGATCACGGACTCGTCGACCCCGGACTTGGCCGCGGCCGCGTCCAGTTCGGCGCGGTAGTGCGCGGCGGGGGAGACGTCGAGCGGGGCGGTGTCCCACGAGACGAAGCTGTCGGCGTCGAACACTCGACCGATCAGTTCCCGAGCAGAAATCCTGGTGCGGGACATGGTCTTTCCTCCATCTCGTGCATTGCCCACGGCGACCGCACCCATGCAGGGATTGGCCGCCGTGGTCCAGCCTAGCTACCGGCTGAGGGCCTCACGCCACGAGACCGTCTTGCCCATTCGCAGGATCGAGCGCTGGTAGATGCGAGCGGCGAGGGCCGACATCGCGACGGTGACCACCAGCATCAGCACGATCGTGCCCACGATCTGGGTCGCGCTGGCGACTCCCGCGGCGATCCGCAGCGGCATGAGGATCGCGGAGAACGGCGGAATCCAGCTCAGGACGTTCGACAGCGAACCGCCCGGGTCCTGCACCGCGCTGAACGCGGAGAAGAACATCGCCATGACCAGGATGGTGAGCGGCATCGCGGTGGAGTTGACGTCCTCCTGGCGCGACACCATCGAACCGGTCGCCGCGTAGAGCACTGCGAAGAACGCGAAGCCGAGGACGAACCAGCCCAGGGTGCCCACGAGCGTCCCCCACGCGGTGCCGCCCAGGGTGAGGACGCCGGTTGCGACGCCGGCGCCGACACCGACGACGCCGTACGCGGCCAGCTGCGCCAGGCCGACTGCGCCGATGCCGATCACCTTGCCCCACAACAGCTGCAGCGGACGCAGCGTCGACAGCAGCAGCTCCACGACGCGGGACGACTTCTCCTCGACGACGCCCATCGCGACGTACATGCCGAACACCAGGATCTGCATGTAGAGCAGCACGACGACGGCCATCGACAGTGCGATGCGCTGTCCACGTTCGGGATCCGGCGGGTCGATCGCGTCGACCGTGACGACGGCGGAGCTGGTCGCGTCGGCCAGCTGCGCGGCGTCCACGCCCTGGCTGGCCAACGCCGCGTTCTGCGCCTGTGCGGCGACGGCGCCGTCGAGCACGATCCGCAGCGACGTGTCGATCTCCGACTTGGTGATCGCGGTGACGCTGCCGCCGGAGCCCGGCACGACGGCGACGTCGAGGTCGCCGCTCTCGACCTGGGTGCGCGCGGTCTGCTCGTCGCCGACCTCGGTCACCTCGACCGGGTTCCCGGCCGCGTCGCCGGTCGCGACCAGCGCGGCACTCAACGTCTGGTCGCCCACGAGCCCGATCTTGGAGCGCGACTCGTCGTCGCTGCCGGAGAAGATCGACGCCGCGACGATGGCGCCGACGATGGCGATCAGGACGATCACGTTGCTGACGAGGAAACTCTTCTTCCTCACCTGGGTCAGGAACTCACGCCGCGCGACCAGCGCGATCGCGCGGCTCGGGCTGAGACCGTTGTGGCCGCTCATGCGGACACCACCTCTCGGAACAGTTCGGTCAGGGACGGCTTGCGGACCGCGAACTCGTGTACCGGTCCCGTCTTCAGCGCGGCGTGGAGCACGGCCTGGTCGTCGGCGCTGGCGCCGAGCGACAGCACGGTGCGGCCGCCGTCGTGGCTGACGGTCGTGACGCCGAACAACTGATCGGCCCACCCTGCGGGTGCCCCGGGGGCGTGGACCTCGAGCAGGACGTCGCCGCTGCCCCGGAGTTCGTCGACGGTGCCGATCGAGTCCATCCGGCCCTTGGAGATGATTCCCACCCGGTCGCACAGGCGCTGCACGAGATCGAGCTGGTGGCTCGAGAAGATCACGGGGACACCGGTGTTCGCCTTCTCCACGAGGACGTCGCTCATGACGTCGACAGCCACCGGATCGAGTCCGGAGAACGGCTCGTCGAGGATGAGGACGGCGGGGTCGTGCACCAGTGCGGCGGCCAGCTGCACGCGCTGCTGATTGCCGAGGCTCAACGAGTCGACGGTGTCGCCCACGCGTGCCGCGATCCCGAGGCGCTCGGTCCACCGGCGCGCCGAGTCCTCGGCCTCGCTCCGTGAAAGTCCGTGCAGTTCGGCGAAGTACGTGAGCTGCTGGCCCACCTTCATCTTGGGGTAGAGGCCACGTTCCTCGGGCATGTACCCGATCGAGCGACGGACCTCAAGATCGACGGGTCGGCCGCCGAGTCGCACCTCGCCGCTGTCGGCGGCGAGGACGCCCAGCGCGATCCGCATCGTCGTCGTCTTGCCGGCGCCGTTGCTGCCGACGAATCCGAAGATCTCGCCGGGGCGGACGTCGAAGCTCAGGTTCTCGAGCGCTACGACGTCGCCGTAGCGCTTCGCTATCCCGTCGAATGTGAGGGTCTGGCCGGTCATGCAAGCTCCTGGTGGTCGTCGGTGTCGGTATCGGGGTCGGGGCGTGTCCAGGCCAGGATCATCGCGGGCGCGCAGGCGCCGATGACGAGCGTGGTCAGGACGAGGAGTCCGGCGGAGTAGACGAGGTTGCTGCGGTCGATGTCCAGATCGAGCGCGCCCGCGACGATGAGGAACATCGCCGGGACGAACGTCAGCGTCTGCGTCACGGTCAGGCCGATGGAGCGGGCGCTGTCGCGCTGCTGGACCTCCCACTCGTCGAGGGCGTCGCGGGGCGCGTCGCCCTGACGTCCCGAGACGATCTGCAGGACGGTCCAGGTGACCAGGAACGCCACGCAGACCGGAATCCACAGCACCGGGCCGGTCTTCATGTCGTTCACGCAGACGACACCCACCGCGACCATGCTCAGCAGGATCAGGGTGAGTACGACGACGAGGGCGCGCCGTCGTCGCTGTGTCCGCCAGCGGGGCAGCCAGTGCCGGTACTGCTCCTCGTGTCGGAGGAACCGTCGGGTGCGGAAGTCCTGGTATCGCTCGAGCAGGCCGATGTCAGCCATCCTCGTCGACGCCTCCTTATCGGTCGGTTCGATACAGCTCGGTGCTGAGGGGACCGAACTCGGTGCGCGAGAACACGGCCTCCACCGGCAGTTCGAACACCGCGCAGATTCGCAACGCGAGGTCGAGGCTGGGGTAGTGGTCGCCGCGCTCGAGCGCACCCACGGTCTGTGGGTTCACCTCGATCAGTTCGGCGAGCTGCACGCGGCTCATCTTGCGTTCGGCGCGCAGCACGGCGATGCGATTGAAGATGGGGAGACTCGCCCCACGTCGCACCGGGCTCATGCAATCGATCGTTGTAAAAACCCAACGGTCTGTCAAACCAAGCAAAAGTTCGGCGATGCTTACACGAAGTCCATACGACGGTCTGTAGTAACCTCGGGGCATGCGGATCGGCCCAGGTGAGGAGCTCGCACGCCAAGTGCGTGGCCTTGCCGTCGCCGGATCCGTCATCGCGATTGCGATCGGTGCGCACGGACTGGCCGGGGGCGGCACGCCCCAGGGTGTCACGCTCCTGCTGCTCGGCGGCGTCGCGGCGGTGCTCGCCGCGGCCGTGATCGCGGTGCCCACCATCGCCACGCGTCGGCGGTGGCTCGTGCCCGTGCTGGCGACCGGCCAGGTGCTCTCGCACACGGCGCTGTCGCTCGGCGACGCCCATGCCGGAATGCACACGGGTTCGCACCTGACCGCGCCGATGCTCCTCGCGCACTCTGCGGCCGTGGTCGTGTGCGCCGCGCTCATCGCCGCCGCGGAACGGATCGGTCCGCGGGCCTGCGCGGCGCTGCGCCGGATCCTGCCGAGGATCCTCACCGTTCTGCCGGTGCGGCTGGAACCCGCGCTGCCGCGGGCCGTCGCCGACGTCCGGCCGGTGTCGGCGGTCGTGTGCGTCGGGTCGATCGCGCGCCGGGGCCCTCCCGCCTTCTGCTGAGTTCCCTCACCTCACCGCGTCACGACGCCATCGTCGTCGACGCGCGCCCTCCCGTCGGAAAGTTCCGGCGCCGGAGGGATTCCCCGGGCCGACGGCCCGCCATACCTGCCGGGCAGCGCCCGCGCGCCTGACGGCTGCCGCGCGCCCGCACACGAAAGGCACACGTACATGAAGGCATTCACCCGCACCCGCGTTCTCGCTATCGGCGTCACCGTCGCGGCCGGACTCACCCTCGCGGGATGCAGCAGTGACTCGAAGGACGACACGAAGGCGACCGACGCCGCATCGATCACGGTGCAGGACTCGTGGGTGAAGGCGGCGGACTCCGGTATGACCGCGATGTTCGGCACCATTCACAACGACTCCGGCAAGGACGTCACGCTCGTCTCCGCTACCTCCTCGGCCTCGCCGCGCGTCGAACTGCACGAGATGGCGCCGGATGCCACCGGTGCGATGAAGATGCGAGAGAAGGACGGAGGCATGACCATCAAGGCTCATGACACGTACGTGCTCAAGCCGGGCGCCGATCACATCATGCTGTTCGACCTGCCCGCCCCGGTGAAGGCCGGCAGCGACGTGTCGTTCACGCTGAAGTTCTCCGACGGCGCCACCACGCAGGTCACGACCCAGGTCCGCGACTTCACCGGCGCTCGCGAGAACTACGGCTCGCACGGCGAAGCCCCGAGCCAGGCCCCGAGCGCAAGCCCGGCGCCGGCCGCCGACCACGGCGACATGCAGAACCACGGTGAGGCGCACAGTGGCTGATATCAGCCGTCGGCAGTTGTTCGGGGTCGGCGCCGCCGCGATCGGCGGCGTCGGCCTCGGCCTCGGCACGGGTGCGGTCGTAGCGCGACCGGCGAAGGCCGAGGTGGTCGCGGAGACCGTTCCGTTCCACGGTGAGCACCAGGCCGGGATCGAGACGCCGCCGCCCGCGCACACCACGTTCGTCGGACTCGATCTCAAGCCGGGGACCGATCGCGCCGCGCTGGTCCGGATGATGAGGGTCTGGACCGACGACGCCGCCCGGCTGACCGCCGGGCGGGGCGCGCTCGCCGACACCGAGGCCGAACTCGCGACGGCCCCGGCCCGGCTCACCGTCACGGTCGGATTCGGGCCCGGCGTGTTCCGCGCCGCGGGCCTCGAGGACCGTCGACCGTCGTGGTGCAAGCCGCTGCCGCCGTTCGAGATCGACAAGCTCGAGCCGCGGTGGAACGACGGCGACATCCTGCTGCAGGTGGGATCCGACGACCCGGTCACGGTCGCGCACGCGGTGCGCGTCCTACTCAAGGACGCGCGGGGCACCACGACCGTCCGCTGGGTCCAGCGCGGGTTCCGCCGCGCGCGGGGCAGCGAACCCGAGGGCACCACGATGCGCAACCTGATGGGGCAGGTCGACGGCACGATCAACCCGAAGGGCGGCAGCGGCGACTTCACGGACGTCGTCTGGAACGACGGCGCCGAGCAGTCGTGGATGGCGGGCGGCACGTCGGTCGTCATCCGACGCATCCACCTCGACCTTGACGGGTGGGACGAGCTCGACGGTCCCGGCCGTGACGAGGTGATGGGACGCCGGATGTCCGACGGTGCGCCACTGACCGGTGAATCGGAGTTCGACACACCGGATTTCGACGCGGTCGGGCCCGGTGCGCTGAAGATCATCCCCGAGTTCTCGCACATCGCGCGGGCGCGGCCGATGGCCCCGCGGGAGCGGTTCCTACGGCGCGCGTACAACTACGACGAGGCCCCCGACGGTGTCGGGGTGTCCGACTCCGGGCTGATCTTCGTCGCCTACCAGGCGGACGTCGACGTCCAGTACGTGCCGGTGCAGCAGCGCCTCGCCGAGGCGGACATGTTCAACCAGTGGTCGACGCCCGTCGGGTCGGCGGTGTTCGCGATCCCGCCGGGATGCCGCGAGGGCGAGTACCTGGGGGAGGGCCTGCTCGGCTGAGAGCAGAGGGGCGACGGCCGGTTTCCAGTCAGTCTTGACCGAGCCGGCCGTCGTCCATCCGCCAGCGTCGGGTGTGGCGCATCGTGTCCAGCATCCGGCGGTCGTGGGTGACCAGCAGCAACGTGCCGGTGAACGATTCCATCGCCTGCTCGAGCTGCTCGATCGCCGGCAGGTCGAGGTGGTTGGTCGGTTCGTCGAGCACCAGCAGGTTCACCCCGCGTGCCTGCAGCAGCGCCAGCGCCGCCCGGGTGCGTTCGCCCGGCGACAGCGACGACGCGGGCCGCAGCACGTGGTGGCCCTTGAGGCCGAACTTCGCCAGCAGGGTCCGGACGTCTGCCTCGGGCCAGTCCGGAACCTGCGCGCCGAAGGCCTCGGCGAGCATCTCGTCACCTTCGAAGAGTCCACGCGCCTGGTCGATCTCGCCGACCGCGACGCCGGAGCCCAGCGTGGCTGTGCCCTCGTCGGGCGTCAGCTTGCCGAGGAGTACTTGCAGCAGCGTCGATTTCCCGGAGCCGTTCGGTCCGGTGACGAGAATCCGGTCACCCCAATCGACTTGGGCGCTCACCGGGCCGAAGGTGAAGGTTTCACGTCGAACGACGGCGCCGCTGAGCGTCGCGACCACGGCGCCGCTGCGGGGCGCGGCCGCGATCTCCATCCGCAGTTCCCACTCCTTGCGGGGCTCCTCGACCACCTCGAGCCGCTCGATGCGCCGCTGCGTCTGCCGGGCCTTCGCGGCCTGCTTCTCGGTGGACTCGGCGCGCGCCTTGCGGCCCATCTTGTCGGAGTCGCCGTTCTTGGCCTTGCGGCGGGCGTTGCGGACGCCGTGCTCGAGCCAGTTGCGCTGCATCTGGGCGCGGTCCTGCAGGGACGCGAGGTTGCCCGCGTACTCGTCGTACTCCTCGCGCGCGTGCCGACGGGCCACGTCGCGCTCCACCAGGTACGCCTCGTATCCGCCGTCGTACACCGCGATCTGCTGCTGCGCGAGGTCGAGTTCGACGATTGCGGTCACGGTGCGCGCCAGGAACTCTCGATCGTGACTCACCACCACGAGCGCGGTACGGGTCTCGCCGACGAACCGCTCGAGCTGCTCGAGGCCCGGCAGGTCGAGGTCGTTGGTCGGTTCGTCGAGCAGCAGCACGTCGTACCGGGACAGCAGCAGCGAGGCCAGTCCGGCCCGGGCGGCCTGACCGCCCGACAGGTCCGTCATGTGTGCGTCCCCGGTGACGTCGAGGCCGAGGTCGGCGAGCACCTGCTCGGCGCGTTCGGCGAGGTCGGCGCCGCCGAGCGCCAGCCACCGGTCGAGGGCGGGGGAGTAGAGGTCCTCGCCGCCGTCGGCGAGCGACTCGGCGGCCGCGTTCATCGTCGATTCGGCGGCGGTGACGCCGGTCCTGCGGCCGAGGAACTCGAGGATCGTCTCGCCGGGAATGCGATCGGGTTCCTGCGCCAGGTAGCCGACGGTCGCGTCCGGTGGACTCAGGGTGACGGTGCCGGTGACGTCGGCGTTGCCGACCCCCGCCAGCGTCGTCAGCAGCGTGGACTTGCCTGCTCCGTTGGCGCCGACCAGTCCGATGACGTCGCCGGGGGCGATGGTCAGATCGAGTCCGGAGAAGAGCGTGCGCTCGCCTCGGGACGCGGAGAGGCCGGAGATGCGCAGGGTTGCAGTCACGAGGCGATTATCCCTGGTGGAGCCGCGGTCACCTCGCGCCGGTGCCCCGGCCATGGGCGGCTCGACCGATTTCGCGGATTCGCTCCGGGACCCCGAAGTAACGTCCTAGCATGAAATGTAATGAACGCGAACGCTCCCCGTGTCGGTCGGCCGCGGGACCCCGGCAAGGATCACGCGGTCCTCGTTGCGGCCCGAGGATTGCTCGGCGAAGTCGGGTACCAACAGACAACCCTCATGGCCATCGCGCGACGGGCGGACGTGAGCACGCCCGCGATCTACCGTCGCTGGCCCAGTCGCGAGGCCCTGATCGAGGACGCGATCCACGGGCCCGCGGCCGACGGGCTCCCCGAGGCCACCGACGACCTCCGGGCCGACCTCCGGGCGTGGGCGAGCGTGTTCGTGGCCCGCGCGTCCAGTCCCGCGGCCCGCGCCGGCATCCCCGGTCTGCTGGGCGACGCCCAGTCCGACGTCGATCGCGCCCGCCTGCTCGCGCGACAGGCACCGGCGTTCGAGTCGTTCGCCGCCCGCCTCGAGCTCGCCGCCGAGCGGGGCGAGATTCTTGCACCCGTGGACGCGTCGATCCTCTTCGAGATCCTCACCGGGACCACGTCGGTGCGCGGATTGGTCAAGGGCGGTAGGGAGTCCGACGCCTTCGCGGGAGCACTGGGCGACGCGCTGCACGTCCTCGCATGCCACGGATCCGGGCGCGACACGGCGACCGAGGCGGAACCGTCATGAAGGTGGATGTTCAGCTCGACGGGCGACCGGAGAACGCGGCCCGACGGGCACGCGAGCTCGTTGCGCTCGGCGTGGACGGGCTGTTCACGTTCGAGGGTCCCCACGATGTCTTCCTGCCGCTGGTCGCGGCGGCGGCCGCGGTGGACGTGGACCTGATGACGAACGTCGCGATCGCGCTGCCGCGCAGTCCGATGCACCTGGCGCACACCGCTTACGACCTGCAGACGCTGAGCCGTGGCCGCTTCCGGCTCGGCCTCGGTTCCCAGATCCGTCCGCACATCGAGAAGCGCTACGGCGCGCAGTGGTCGCGTCCCGCCGCGCGGATGCGGGAGACGGTGCTCGCGCTGAAGGCGATCTTCGATGCGTGGGAGGGCAATTCGCGGTTGCGTTTCGAGGGCGAGTTCACCACGCACACGTTGATGCCTCCGACGTTCGATCCCGGTCCCAACCCGTACGGCCCGCCGCCGATCTGCCTCGGTGCGCTCGGGCCGCTGATGACCCGAACCGCCGCCGAGGTGGCCGACGGGCTGCTGGTGATGCCGTTCAACAGCGTCCGGCACTTCCGCGAACGGACGCTGCCGGCGGTGGAGGAGGGCCTCGAACGCGGTCGGCGCAGCCGCGAGGACCTCGCGATCTACCCGCAGGTGATCGTCGGTGTCGGCGGCACCCCGGAGGAGCTCGACGCGGCGTCGCGTGGGGTGCGGGGGCTGCTCGCGTTCTACGGGTCGACACCCGCGTACCGGCCGGTCCTCGAGGTCGAGGGGTGGGCGGATCTGCAACCGCGGCTCAACGCACTGTCGAAGCAGGGCGAGTTCGCGGCCATGACCGACATGATCGACGACACGATGCTCGCGACCCTCGCGGTGCACGGCACGCCCGAGGAATGCGCCGCGCAGATCGTCGCGCGGTTCGGCGATCACGCCGATCGGGTGTGCTGCTACTTCCCCGGATACCCGGTGCGCGAGGAGCACATTGCCGAACTGGTCGCGGCAGTGAAGGCGCCGACGCGGTGAGCGTCCTCGTCGAGATCGCCGACGGCGTCGCGGTCCTCACGCTCCACCGACCGCGGCAGCGCAACGCCTTCACCGGCGAGATGGGACGCCGACTCGGCGCCCTCTACCGGGAGCTCGACGCAGACGACGCCGTCCGCGTCGTCGTGCTCACGGGGACACCGCCGGCGTTCTGCGCGGGTGCCGACCTGACGGCGGGCAGCGGGACGTTCGCCGCACCGACGGAGGACGGGTTCTCCGCGTCCCCGGTCGATCCGCCCGCGTTCGACCTGCGCAAGCCGGTGATCGCGGCCGTGAACGGGCACGCGATCGGCATCGGACTGACCCTCGCGATGCAGGCCGACGTCCGCATCGTCGCCGACGACGCGAAGTACGCGATCCCGCAGGTGCGCCGCGGCGTCGTCCCGGATGCGATGGCGCACTGGACGGTTCCGCGCGCGGCGGGTATGGCCGCGGCGGCCGAGATCCTGCTCACGGGAAGGACGTTCGACGGCCCGGAAGCGGTGCGGCTGGGGATCGCGAGTCGCAGCCTGCCTGCCGAGGAGGTCCTGCCGGCCGCGCTGGCGATGGCGCGGGACATCGCGACCAACGTGGCTCCGATGTCGGCGGCGCTGAGCAAACGCCTGCTGTGGGACACCGCGCGGTACGGATTCACGCCGCAGCAGGTCGCCGACCACGAGACCGAACTGCATCACCGGGTCATGGGCACCGCCGACGCGGCCGAGGGCGTGCGAGCCTTCCTCGATCGCCGCAACCCCGACTGGACCGCGAGTGTGTCGGCCGACTGGAAGGAACTGCCTTGGGAATGAACGGCTTCGGACC
Organism: Prescottella soli; assembly: GCF_040024445.1. Classification (NCBI taxonomy): domain Bacteria; kingdom Bacillati; phylum Actinomycetota; class Actinomycetes; order Mycobacteriales; family Nocardiaceae; genus Rhodococcus; species Rhodococcus (subgen. Prescottella) soli. Next base: position 1,814,083 of record NZ_CP157276.1, on the reverse strand, counting down.
CGACTCCACCACCGACGACGTCCTCGCCGGCGTCGATCTGGGTGGCCGCACGGCGTTGGTGACCGGCGTGACGAGCGGTCTCGGTGGAGAGACGGCCCGCGCGTTGGCAGCAGCCGGTGCGGCGGTGATCCTCGCGGCCCGCGACGGTGATGCCGCGGCTGCCGTGGCGGACGAGATCCGGCGAGCCGTCCCCGGTGCGGAACTGTCCTCCGTCGCAATGGATCTGGCCGACCTGTCGAGCGTCCGCACCGCGGCCGACCGCATCGGGACGCGGCCGATCGACCTGCTGATCAACAACGCGGGCGTGATGTACACGCCGTTCGGGCGGACCGCCGACGGGTTCGAATTGCAGTTCGGGACCAACCATCTGGGACACTTCCTGCTGACCGCGTCGCTGCTGCCGAACCTGCGGTCCGCGGCGGAGCGCTCCGGGTCGGCGTCGCGGGTGGTGACGGTGTCCTCCGACGCGCACCGCGCGCACGCGGTCGACCTCGATGATCCGAACTTCCTGCAGCGCCCGTACGACAAGTTCGTCGCATACGGGCAGTCCAAGGCTGCCAACGTCCTCATGACCGTCGAGCTTCGAAGACGGCACGCGGGCAATGGGATCCACGCATTCGCGGTGCACCCCGGCGTGTGCGCCACCGGGCTGTCCCGGCACATGTCGCGCGACGACTTCGCCGAGATGAAGCGGATGAGTGCCGGCAAGCCGGGCCTGCTGGCCAACCTCAAGTCGATTCCCGCGGCGGCGGCCACGTCGGTGTGGGCGGCCAGTGCCCCCGAACTCACGTCCGAGAGCGCCGCGTATCTGTCCGACTGCCGGATCGACCGGGCCGCCGACCACGCCGTCGATCCGGAGACCGCGGCCGCGTTGTGGGAGTTGTCCGAGCGGCACGTCGGCCGCTGACCGCCCGAGGCAACAGGCCTGGGGTCGACCGCGCTGTCGCGGCCGACCCCAGGAAAGTGCTGGGCTACTTCGATTCCGGTGGCAGCATCGCCTTCGATGCGGACTGCGCGGCCAGCAGAAGCTCGGCGCGGTTGCCGCCGCTGCGCTTCTCGACGGCGCGCTCGTTGCCCTTCGCGACCGCGACGGGGCCGTTGCCCAGGTTCGCGAGGGCCTGCGCGGCCACGTCCGCGGGCTCCGAGACGTTCAGGCCGGGGATGTCCATGTTGAGTCCGGCGCGGGCCATCGCCGGGGTGCGGGTGACGCCGAGGACCATCTCGAGGACATCGACGTCGTACTCGCGCATCTCGAGCCACAGACCCTCGGCGAAGGTGCGGCAGAACGACTTCACGCCCGCGTAGATGCTGATCTGGGCCGAGCCGAGGAAGCCGGCCATGGAACCGACCAGCAGCAGGCCGCCGCGGCGACGCTCCTTCATCGGTGCGCCGAAGTGCTGGATCAGCCTGAGCTGGCCGGTGATGTTGAGGTCGATCACCTGCTGGAAGCGGTCGAGGTCGCCGGTGACGAACTCGTGGCCGTAGGTGTTGGCGCCCGCGTTGTAGACGAGCAGACCCACCTCGAGTCCGTCGGTGACGCTGCGGATCTTGTCGAGCATGTCCGCGGCAGTCAGGTCCACGGTCAGTGTCCGGACCTCGACGCCCTTCGCGCGGGCCTTCTCCGCCGTTGCCTCGAGCGGCTCCGGCTTGCGCGCCAACAGCACCAGGTTCAGGCCGGCATCGGCGAGCTGAACGGCGAACTCCTCGCCGACGCCCTCGGAGCCGCCGGCGATGACGGCCCACGGCCCGTACTTGGCTGCGTCGATCATGTATCGATCCCCTCGTGTTCGATCCCGCGGTTCGGGAATGTGCGCACGAGTATCGTGTGACCTGCACCGTCTTTCTGCGGCTATTCCACTGGCCGGGACTGCTTTCCGGTGCCGGACATGTCCCCCCACGCGGCGCAGATCTCGTAGCTGCGGATCCGGTCGGCCAGGTCGAACATCGTCGAACCGATCATGATCTCGTCGGCGCCCGTCATCTCCACGAGCGCGTCCAGTTCGTCGTACACCTTCCGCGGCCCGCCGACGATGTAAGCGGCCGACGACCCCGCGACGAGCCGTTCCTGTTCCGGGGTCAGCGGATTGGCCGCGGCCTCCTCGGGGCTGGGGAATTGGCCGGGATCGTTCGCGCGCAGCCGGGCCATCGAGAGCTTCATCGGCGCGGCGAGGTAGCGGGCGCGTTCGTCGTCGTCCGCCGCCATCACGGTCACCGTCAGCATCGCGTACGGCTCGTCGAGTATCTCCGACGGCCGGAACGACTCCCGGTACGCCCGCAGCGCCGGCATGGTCTGGGCGGGCGAGAAGTGCCGCGCGAACGCGAACGGCAGTCCGAGGATGCCGGCGACCTGGGCGCTGTAGGTGCTCGACCCGAGCAGCCACATTGCAACCCCGGCTCCGAGGCCGGGCACCGCGGTGATCGCCGCGTACGGGTGGTCCGCTGGGAAGCCGTCGTCGATGAACGCCCGCAGGTGCGCCAGCTGCTGCGGGAACTCGTCGGCGTCGAGCGGATCGGCCTGCCGGCGCAACGCGTGCGCGGTCACCTGGTCGGTGCCGGGCGCACGGCCGATGCCCAGGTCGATCCGATCCGGGTACAGCGCGTCGAGGGTGCCGAACTGTTCGGCGACGACGAGCGGCGCGTGGTTGGGCAGCATCACACCGCCCGACCCGACCCGGATGGTGTCGGTGACGGCGGCGACCTGCCCGATCATCACCGCGGGTGCCGAACTGGCGATGCCCGGCATCGAGTGGTGTTCGGCGAGCCAGAAGCGGTGATAGCCGAGCTTCTCGGTGGCACGGGCCAGCTCGAGCGTGTTGCGGAGCGCTTGGCCGACGGTGGATCCCTTGGCGATGGGGGACAGGTCGAGTACGGAGAGCTGGGGCGTCACCCCGACGTCAACCCGTTCGCACAGCGAAATGTTCCGGCCGGTCAGCGGCGGACGAGCCGGAAGAATCTCGGTTCGGTCGTGGCGAGCAGCCAGGGTGCGCCGACGGTGTCCATCGCGGTGTCGCCGACGACGGTCCACCCGCCGAGCGCCCGCTCCACATCGGCGCGGGACGCGCCGCGCGGCAGCGGGCCGCGCCGGCCGGGCGAGAAGGAGAACAACACCAGCTGGGCGCCGGGCTCGGTGACTGCGGTGAGCCCGGCGCCGTACGCGGCGCGCTGGTCGTCGCCGAGTCCGTGGAAGCAGCCGACGTCGAGTGCCAGGGCGTATCCGCGCTCGACGTATGCGGGGAGGTTGACGACGTCGCCGAGCACGAACCGGACGTCGGCGCCGGCGATGGGCAGTTTCGCGCGTGCCCGATCGATCGCGAGGGGGACGGCGTCCACCCCGGTGACCGACCACCCGCGGATCCCGAGCTCGATCGAGTGGTCGCCGGTGCCGCAGCCGAGGTCGAGGGCCTTCGCGCCGGCCGCGGGCGGCGCGACGGCACCGAGCAGGGTCGCGAGCTGGTCGGCGAAGACGCGCCCGGCGTGCTCCCATGGGGTGAGGCCGAGTCGGTACGCCAGCCGGTAGGCGAGGTTCATTGCCCGCCCCTCTCGGGCGATCAGACCAGTCGGATCGAACGTAGGCCCCGCGGCGGGGGTCGCGCAACGGAACCGTGGTGTCCACTTGTTGGGATGGTGGGAACACATGGGGGCGTCGCGCTGGTTGCCCGGATATGACTTCCATCGGTTCCGTACCCGCCGTCGCCCTGGGCGACGGCAATTCGATTCCGCAGCTGGGGTTCGGGGTGTTCCAGGTGCCCGACGACCAGGCGTACGCCGCCGTCTCCGAGGCGTTGAAGGTGGGATACCGAAGTATCGACACCGCCCGCATCTACGAGAACGAGACCGGAACCGGTCGGGCGATCGCGGATTCCGGTGTCGCCCGCAAGGACCTCTTCGTCACCACCAAGCTGTGGAACGCCGATCAGGGCTACGACTCGACCCTGCGGGCCTTCGACGACAGTCTCGCGCGCCTCGGGCTCGACTATCTCGACCTGTACCTGATCCACTGGCCGGCGCCCGCGCAGGATCGCTACGTCGACAGCTTCAAGGCCTTCCAGCAGTTGAAGGCCGACGGCCGGATCCGCTCGATCGGCGTCTCCAACTTCACCGCCCGGAATCTCGAACGGTTGGTCGAGGCGGTCGGGGAGGCGCCCGTGCTCAACCAGATCGAGCTGCATCCCGAGTTCGCGCAGTCGCAGATGCGCTCGGTGCACGCCGACATGGGCGTCGTGACGGAGGCGTGGAGTCCGCTGGGGCAGGGCGCCGCCCTCGGGAATCCGACGATCCGCGCCCTCGCCGAGGCGCACGGCCGGACCCCGGCGCAGATCGTCCTGCGCTGGCACATCCAGCTCGGCAACGTCGTCATCCCCAAGTCGGTGACCCCGGCACGCATCGCGAGCAATTTCGACGTCTTCGATTTCGAGTTGACCGCCGACGACATGTTCGCGATCAGCTCCCTCGACAGGCCCGACGGGCGGCTCGGCCCGGACCCCGACGCGTTCGGCTGACGCGTCCGGGGCCGCGGTGTTCCTCGTCACAGGCGGTGAACGGCATTGCCCGAGGGGTTCGCGCGGCCGTATATTCCACGCGGAATATTTGATGTGGAAGCGGGGTGGTGACGGTGCTACCGCGGTCGGCCACACCCCTCGGAATCTCGGTGCTCGCGCTGCTGTTCGAGCGGCCCATGCACCCGTACGAGATGTGCCAACTTCTCGTCGCCCGCCGGAAGGACCGCATCGTCAAGGTTCGCCCCGGTTCGCTGTACCACGCCGTGGAGCGACTCGAACGCGACGGACTGGTGGCGGTACTGGGCACCGACCGGCAGGGGAACCGGCCGGAGCGGACCACCTACGAGATCACCGTCGCGGGACGACGCGCGGTGCGCGAGCGGGTCGCCGAGATCGTCGCGGCCCCGGTACCCGAGTACCCCCAGTTCACGCTCGGGCTCGCGGAGTTGCACAACCTCGAGTCCGACCAGGCCCTCGGCCTGCTCGAGCGTCGGATCGAGACTCTCGTCGCCAACCTCTCCGAACTCGACGATCTGTTCGAGTTCGCACGGGATCGAGAGGTCCCGGAACTGTTCACGATCCCGTTCTCGTACATCCGGGCGATGACGCAGGCAGAACTCGACTGGCTGCGTACCCTCGCCGACCGCATCCGCAGTGGTGACATCCCGTGGGTGACGGACGAACTCCTCGAGTCCGCGAGGCTCGCAGATCAGAAGGGCAACTGATGAAAACCGACTTCCGGCCGTGGCCGGCCCTGTGGGCCCTCTGTCTGGGCTTCTTCATGATCCTCGTCGACAGCACGATCGTCGCCGTCGCCAATCCGGTCATCACCGCGGACCTGAATACCGACGTCAACGCCGTCGTGTGGGTGACGAGCGCGTACCTGCTCGCGTACGCGGTGCCACTGCTGGTGACCGGACGCCTCGGTGACCGGTTCGGGCCCAAGAACCTGTACCTGGTCGGTCTGGTCGTGTTCACCCTCGCGTCCCTGTGGTGCGGCCTGTCCGGTGGAATCGAGATGCTCATCGTCGCCCGCGTCTTCCAGGGACTCGGCGCGGCGATGATGACGCCGCAGACGATGGCGGTCATCACGCGAATCTTCCCGCCGGACAAGCGCGGTACCGCGATGGGCCTGTGGGGTTCGGTGGCCGGTGTCGCGACGTTGGTCGGTCCGATCCTCGGCGGTGTGCTCGTCGACAACCTCGGCTGGCAGTGGATCTTCATCGTCAACGTCCCGGTCGGTGTCATCGGTTTCGTCCTCGCATGGCGCCTGGTTCCCTCGTTGCCGACCAACAATCACAAGTTCGACCTGATCGGCGTCGCGCTCAGTGCGATCGGACTGTTCTGCATCGTCTTCGGGCTGCAGGAGGGCAACTCGTACGACTGGGATGGCCGCGCGTGGGGCCTGATCGGGGCCGGCGTCGTGGTGATGATCGCGTTCGTGTGGTGGCAGAAGGTCAACCGCAACGAGCCGCTGGTTCCGTTGGAGCTGTTCAAGGATCGCAACTTCTCGGTCGCGAACCTCGGCATCGCGACCATGGGTTTCTCGATCACCTCCGTCATGCTGCCGTTCATGTTCTATGCGCAGAGCGTGACCGGGCTGTCGCCGACGCGTTCGGCGTTGCTCATGGCTCCGATGGCGATCGTGACCGGCATCCTCGCGCCGTTCGTCGGGCGTCTCGTCGACAAGGCGCACCCCCGCTACATCGCCGGTCCGGGCTTCCTGGCGTTCGCGCTGGCCACGTTCTGGCTGGCCGTCGAGCTGACCCCGACCACGCCGGTCTGGAAGATCCTGATCCCGATGGCGATCATCGGTGCGTCCAACGCGTTCATCTGGGCGCCGCTGTCCGCCACCGCGACGCGGAACCTGCCCGTCGCGCACGTCGGCGCCGGCTCGGGCGTCTACAACACCACCCGTCAGGTCGGTGCGGTGCTCGGTAGCGCCGCGATGGGCGCGCTCATGACCTCGCGGATCACCTCGGAGTTGTCGACCCTCGGCGTCGGCGGCGTGAAGGTCGGGGAGGCGCACTTCCAGGGCGGCCAGTTGCCGGCGATGGTGCGGGAGCCGTTCGCGAACGCCATGTCGCAGTCGGCGATGCTGCCCGCCGCGGTCCTGATGCTCGGTTTCGCGGTTGTCCTCTTCTTCGTCAATCCCCGCAAGGGGCAACCGGTTCCGGACGCTTCCCAGGCTGCTGGCGACGAATCCGTCCCCGCGCACAGCTGACGGGCCGCTGAACGCTCCGGCCGCCGACCGCATCTCTCGCGGTCGGCGGCCGGTGGCGTTTCACGGGGCGGTCGGCGTCCTCGAGGATCGGGGGTCGGGGTTCATGCGGTCTCCAGTTCGTCCAGGATCGGGCGCAGGCGGGCAAGGGCGCGTTCATCCTCGACAGCGATGTCGCCGCTGGAGTCGAAGCGCTCGTCGCGGTCCACGAGGGAACGGAGCTTCTTCGCGACGGCGCCGCGAACCGCTGCCGGTGCGGCCGTCAGCCGCTCGGCGAGCCGGAGGCCGACGTCGCGCGCCCACCGGTCGGTCACGGCACCCGCGACGACCTTCACGATTCGCGCGGGAGCGCCGGGCAGGGGCAGCCCGAGGTCGAGGAGGGCGAGCGCGGCGGCGGCGCTGGTCTTGACGAGCGGGCCGTTGTAGTCCTTGCGGCCGGTGACGACGAGGTCGGCGAGCAGCGCGTCGAGGTCGGTGTGTGCCTCGGGCGGTAGCAACTGCTGGGCCCGCCAATCGAGCGCGAGACCGATCGCTTCTTCGATCGGCCCGCGACCGGCGTCGATGATGCTGCGCAGTACAGGCCACCCGGTGGCGGCCTCGTCCGACTCGACGGCTGCGAGGATGCGTAGCGCGGTGATCTGGTCACTTCGCTCGTAGTCGCTTGTCGCGGGCTTCTTGCCGACGAGGCTGCGGCACCAGTCGAGGAAGCGCGGGTCGGTGCGGTCAGGCCAGTGCGCGAGCACCTCCGACTCCCTGTACTCGAGGTCGGCGTCGAGGACGCGGTGGAAGTCGTCCAAATCCTTCGTCAGCCGTGCGAGGGCAAGCAACATGGTCGCGTCACCGGTGACGCTGACCTCGTGGACACGGTCGATGCTTACGGTGTCGCCCCACATCGCGAGCGCGGCGGCGGCCTGCTTCGGCGCGACCGGCAGCAGCTCCCGAACCTCGGGCAGTGCGCCGGCGGTGGCCTCGGCGGGCCACGAGGCGAGCAAGTCGATCAGCTGTCCGGCGCCGTCGCGGGACGGATCGGCCGGAGGTTTCTGCCGCAGCGCCTGCCGGATACCGGCGACGAGCATCGTGACGGACGGTGCGTGCTCGCGCGCGAGCGTGTAGCCGAGCGCGGAACGCCCCGACGCCGAGGTGACAACCATGAGGCCACGTGCGGCGGGGTTCGTGAGCAGGGCCTGTGCCATAGGGCGTGCCCACCGTCCGTCGCCGGCCCGCAGCAAGGCGAGGGCGGCATCTGCCCGAGCATCCGTGTCGAAGGTGCTCGACCCGACGGCGGAGGTGCCACCGGTAGTGACCCGCTCGGCGAGGGCGACGAGCGCGTCACAGACCTCGGGCGTCGGCGGGCACTGCCGGAGCGCGGCGATCATCGCCTCAGGAGCGGCTTCGGGCAGCGCCGCGAGCGCGAGCAAACGACGCACCGCCGCCGGCGCGTTGCTCCGGGACCCGATGACGACATCGACGAGACCCGCGATCGTCGCCTCGTCCGGCGTCGGCAGCGCGGCCAGTACGCGAGTCGACGCCTCGGGGTTGACCGCGCTCAACCACTCCGGCAGATTTCCGACACCGAACGCGATGCACGGGGCAACCTCGACGGCGAGCTCCCATCCCGACACGAGCGCGTCGAGGTCGGCGGTCTCCGTGCCCCCCACCGCGATCCGCGCAAGCGTTGCCGCCATCACCAGGCCCGGATCCCCGTCGGCGAGCGCCGCCGAGGCATCGACACCGAGAGTCGTGAGCGCGGCGACACAGGCCTGCTCGACCTGCGCGGCCGGCCGTGCGCTCGCCCGCGCCGCGAGCGTATCGAGAGCAGCGGACTCGGTCGTGCACGCCGCGGCCTGCAGCAGTGCCGCGGCCGCGGCCTCCGGGCCGCCGTCGGCGATGAGAGGTCGCACGAGCGCCGCGATCCCGGTCAACGAGCCTCGAGCCGACCGGACGAGGGTGGCCGTCTCGGCGTCGTCCACCTCGACCTGTTCGTAGTCGCGCACCGCGTCGGCGAACATCAGCAGCAACCACGCCGTGTTCTCCGCGTCCGCGGTCTGCCGTGCGCCGAGCAGCGATGCGATCGACGTCATCGCCGGCGCGGTCGAGTCGTAGAGGGTTCCCTGGTGCAACACTGACGCCCACAGTTCGTGCAGCGACTCTTCGACTGTCTCCGCGTCGGCCAGTCCCTCGATCCAGCCGGGCACATCGCTCGCCTCGCCGTATGCATGTTCGAGCGTCGGCCAGTCGACCTCGGCGAGCTGGGTGCGCCAGGGCACGCTGTTCATGAGTCTCCTTGATTGTGGAACAACCCGATGTCGGGCTGGCCGTTGTACGACTTCGCCGCCTCAGGTAATCGTGTAGCCGAGCTGATAGGCGGCGGTGTCGATCGCGTCGGAAAGTGCGGGATGTGCCAGGGGGAGTGACAGTTCGGGCCGGGCAGGGAAGGCGTCGGAGGCGCGTTCGAAGACGGCGACGGCCGTGCCGCCCGCGACCCGCCCGCGGTAGACGATCCCGTCGATGGTGTCGTGGGCGAGATGGATGTTGCGCGCCCAGTGCTGCGCGAGGCTATGGGGTGCCGAGTCGAGGGCGTCGTTGCCGCCCACGCGGGTGGCCCAGGATGCGCCGCCGATCCCGGATACGTCGAGCAGCCTCAGAGGCCGGGTGAACCGCAGTCCGGTCACGTACGGGTCGCCGCGGTGGCGGTCGATGACCCGCGCCGACTGGAAGGCGTCGGCCAGCGCGCTGCGGGGGCTGGCCGCGCCGTACCAGATGCCGTAGTCGGGATGCTCGTTTCGTGGGGCGGGGTGGTGGTCGAACCGCAGGATCGACCCGAACGTGCGCAATCCGCTCCACGGAAGGATGTGCAGCCCGGTGGTGCGGTGCACCCGCCACGTCATCTCGGTGGGCTGCCACTCGATCGACGGGGGCGGTGGGAGCATCGCCGCCATCTACGCAGACTCCCACTCTGCCGCGGTGATCACGTCGGCGGCCCGTTCGATGTCGGCCGCGGTGCCGGCACTGCCGGTCAACCACGCCACTATCGACACCGTTCGGCCTTCGGCGATCAGCGACGGCTGCGGTCGGGTAAGCAGCGCCTGCACGCTGAGCGGGTGAAGGTCCTTCCCGATCAGCGGTGTGAGCTTGTCGAGGTGAGGGACTTCACCGGTATCGGTGAACTGGGCAGGGGGCAGCAGCCGGCTGCGGCCCGAGTCGAACGCCCACAGCGTGCCGGCGGCGAGCCGTTGCCGGACGCGGGCGGGGGTGACGCCGAGACGGTCGGCGGCGTCGTCGATCGACAGGGCGCTGCGGACCAGCTCGACCATTCGGATCTCACGGTCGAGGCGTGCTGCCGTCGCCACGGCGGGGTCACCGACGAGACCTGCTTCCTCGAGGATGCGGGCATCGTGCTCGGACAGCTCCGGGACCACCAGCTGGCGGGAGGCGAGGCCGTGCAGGATCTGCACGAGGTCGTCTCGGCCGATGTCGGCACCGGTCACTTCGCGCAGAGCGTCCTCGAAGGCCAGGTCGCCGCTGCGGTAGCGGTCCTCGGCAGTTGTCGAACCGTTCATCTCCGACCACCGCCCTTTCGCCGATTATCGCGCGCAAATCAATGCTAGCGCGACCGAGTGGTCGGCGACACCGGCGACCTGTCCGCCTCTGCGAGTGCAACACTCGGGGCGACAGGGCGGCGGGCTAGAGGCCCATCGACCGAGCGATCGTCGGCCACGAGTTGTGCAGGTCGTCCTGCCAGTAACCCCAGGAATGCGTGCCGGTGGGCTTGAAGTCGAACGTGGCCGGGATCTTCAGGTCGGCGAGGCGATACGCCAGGTTGTGGGTGCAGTAGTTGGTGGCGGCCTCGATGACGCCGCCGACGACCGCCTGGTTGGCCAGCGCGAACGGACGACCGTCGATCCCGGGGCCGTCGAGCGTCTCGTGAGGGCCCGGCAGTCCGGAGCCTGTGCTGATGTAAAGCTCTGTGCCACGCAGCTTCTCGGCGTTGACGACGGGATCGTTCGCGACCCAGCCGGGGCCGTCGAGCGGGCCCCACATGTTGGTGATGTCGACGCCGCCCCGCACGCCGGTCACCATCTGGATCGCGTTCTGACCGGCCCAGGTGCTGGTCTCCGCGCAGCCGCTGTAGGAGCCGACGCTCTTGTAGAAGCCGGGCTTGGCGATCGCGTAGTTGAGCACCGCCGTTCCCGTCATCGAGATCGCCGCAATGGACTGGACCTTGTTGGTGCCGAACTCGGCGTCGATGACCGGGGGGAGCTCCTCGAGCATGAACGTCTGCCACTTCTGGCGGCCGAGTTTCGGGTCGTCCTTCTGCCAGTCGGTGTAGTAGCTGAACGCGCCCTCGAGCGGGGTGACGACGTTGACGTTCTTGTCCTCGAAGAAGTCCATGACGTCGGTCTGGCGCTGCCATGTGGCACGGTCCTCGCCGCCGCCGGCGCCGTTGACCAGGTACAGCGTCGGGCGCGGCTCGCTGGTGTCCGCGGGCAGGATGACCTCGAGGGGAATGTCGCGGTCCATCGACGGCGAGTACACCGAGATGGTGACCTTGCGATCGGAGTTCTTGGTCGACTTCACCAGGTGGGCGCCGGAGGCGTTCGACGCGGCGGTGGCGCCGCTGTCGGCGGACGCCGTGGCCGGCACCACGAGCAGTGACGCGGCCGCCACGACCACCGCGGCCGCGAGTACGCGGGCGCGCCCCACCTTGGAATTCCTCATCGAACGTCCTCCCGTGAAGGCCTTGAAGGCTGTAGATGCCGCGGCACCCAAGGTGCTCCCGGCTGATCGTCGGCGGTGCCGCACTTCCCTCCGGGCGCGGCGTTCGCGCCGCACGATACCGACGGGGAAGCGGTGAATGTCTCGATCGGGGCGGGCGGGGCGAGATTCACCCGCAGATTCACACCGCAGCGACGAGGCTCATCCGGTTGCGTACTCGCCGGGAAGCGCAGCCGGGGCCGCGGGCACGCGCCGTAGTTGCCGGAGCCGGCTCATCACCCGCTCGATGTCCGCTGCGAGGCAGTCGATTCCGGACGCGTCGAAGAACCCCTCGTCGGCGAGGAACACGACGGGGGCGTCGTGGTCGTACAGGACGTCGACAAGGTTGACGAACCGTTGACTCGCGTCCCGTCCCGCGTCGTGCAGGGTTGGCACCTCGCTGACGACCCAGGTACGGGGCGTCCGGGTAAGGGCTAGATAGTCGGAGGGAGCGGTGGAGCCGCTGCACAGATCCGCGAAGGTGAACCACAGGCAGTCGTCGTCGGCGCGGAGGGCCGCGATCGGATGTCCGACGGGTCGAAGCAGCCGACTCTCGTCGGGTCGGGGCCGCGTCAGGCCGAGTGTCGTCAGCTGCCCCCGGTCACCGGGCGCGGCCCAGACTCCCGAGGCGAAGCCGGTTTCGTGGCGGCCGGTGAGAGTCCGGTAGTCCTGTGGCCCGTCCACGGTCACGACGGTCATGGTCCGCTCGATGAGTGCGATCGTGGGCAGGAACGCATCGTGGAACAGCGGATTGGGCAGCAGGGCCGCAGGAGGATGGTTCGACGTCACGACCAGCATGACGCCGCGGTCGAGCAGCGCCGGGAGCAGGCGCTCGAGAAACTTGGCATCGCCTATGTCGTGGACGTGGAATTCGTCGAAGCACAGCAGTCGCACGTCGCCGAGCAGCGCGCCGAGGCTCTCGTGAAGGTCGTAGCGATGCCGCTCGAGCGTCGCGTGGAGGTCGACGAAGAATGCGTGGAAGTGGACTCGCATTTTGCGGTCGGTCGGCACCGCGGCGAAGTACGTGTCCATCAACCAGCTCTTGCCGCGGCCGACCGGACCCCACAGGTAGACCCAGCGGCCGTCTGCGTCCTCCAGTTCCGCGGCGGCCCGGCGTTGGGTCGCGTCGAGCACGAAACCGCTTGCGCGCGAGGCTTCGTCGAATGTGCCGGACGGAACTCGAAGCGCCGGTGGTCGGGTGCGCCGGAACAGTTTCATGGTGCGTGACTCTATCATCGTAGAGTTTGACAGGATGGAGACATGAGTCACCGTCCGTCGCGTCGCGAGTCGATCTGCGAGGCCGCCCTCGACCTCGCGGCCGAGGGCGGCAACCACGCCGTCACCCATCAGGCGATCGACAAGCATCTGGGGCTGGCGAAGGGGTCCACCTCGTACTACTTCCGTACACGCGACGCGCTCGTGACAGCGGCGGTGCGCCGTCTCGCCGAGCGTTCGCGGGCCGCGTTCCTGGACGTGCATGTGCCCGAGGGGAACCCGTCTGCCGAAGGCGCCGCCGAACTGATCGCCGGGCAGCTCGATCGCCTGCTCACCGGCCGGCGTCGCGATGTACTCGCCCGATACGCGCTCGCTGTGGACGCCGCGGCGGACGAGGAATTGCGCACCGCGATCGGCTCGTGTCTGTTCTCGGTGGACTACGCCACCGGACTGATGGGGGCGCTCGGCGCCTCCGACCCGCGATGCGCGGCGCACGACCTGATCAGTCTGCTGGAAGGTCTGGTGTTCGACCTGACCTACGGATCTCGGTCGGTTGCAGTCGATATCGCGGATCATCCTGCCGCACGGCTACGTTCGACGATCCGATTGTGGCTGGGTGCTCTCGCCGAGGCGTGATGTGTCGGAGGGCTCCGGTACCGTCCCTCGCATGACGACTCCCGACGATTTCGACGCCCTCGAGCCGATTCGCCTCGTGACCGGCGGGAGCGCCAAGTTATGACCCTTGATGCACGAATTCCGGCTGGGCACGACAGTGAGGTACGCGAGCTGCTCGCTGCTTGGCGCGTGATCCGCAAACGCGTCCCCTACGAATGGGATGACGCAACCGAGATGACACGATTCGTGCCGTCGCGTGATGCCGACCTTGCGCCGTTGGTCGGCATGCTCCGCGAAGCGGGCCTCGACCCCGATGCGACGGATGAGGTCAGCCACCATTCATGTTGGGATCGATTGCGCGCGAGGGCCGCTGAGTGGGACGTACCTGCCGCTGCTGAGGCATTCACCGCCTCGATGTGGTCCGCGCCGGGAGGGTGGCGCAGCGTACTCCCGGCGGTTCTGCTTGCGACGTCGGCGCCGGAGCACGAGCTGACGCCGTGGAGCGAGCAGTCCACAGACGTGTGTGAGGTGTGCGGCTGGCACGCCGGGCGCAGGCAGGTCGTCGACGACTGGGCGTCGAGGATGGCGGGGACGACACCGCTGGACGGAGACCCCATCGGTTGCGGTCTGGCGCTTTCGTGGACGGTGGGGGAGCGGCCCGTCGCCACCGACTACGATCGCTGGGTTCTCGGCGCGGTACGTGCGGTGATCAAAGCTCTACCGCCACAGACCCGACACGCAAAGGCGGCCGATGCGCTCAGGGCAGCCAAGATCGTACCGATGGACCGTTATGCGGCGGTCGGTTTCCTCGAGACACTCGCGCTGGTCGGCGTGCTGGCACCGATGGAGCGCCCGGGACTCGCCGAGAGGTTCACTACGTATCGCGAGCGGGATCAACGCCCGAACGTGCGCGTCGAACCGCAGGCTCCGCTGGCATGGTGGAATTCGAGTGTCGGTGATCGTGGTTGGCGTGACGACGTGTTCGACCGCCTGTTCGGATCCCTCGATGTTCCGGTGGTCGATCTTGAAGCGCCGCAGCCGTCTCCCGTTCCGCCGTCGAAAGAGACCACGCTGGGAGGGCTGGCGGCGCGCGTACGTGCGTTGACACCGAGACCGCAGAAGGTCGCAACATCGATCGGCACCGGGCCGGCGGCGGCAGGTGACGTGTGGGCAGTGCGAGCGCGACCCGATGCGTGGGTCACGGTCTATGTGCACGAGATCATGCTCTCGCGGGACCGTCCTTACGCGAAGACGGAATTCCTCTCGGGGGTCTTCCCGCAGATGCCCAGCGCCGATCAACTCGTGTTGGTGGGGCAGCCGCGTGCGTCGGGTCGAGACGTCAACTACGTGCACTCCCTGGAAAAGACGCCGTGGGTACGTCGCGTCGCACAAGGCATGCCGGCGCCGCACGCCGACGAAGCTCTGCCCGAGCGAGGCGGCTGGCAGGCGGCCAAGCAGCTCACGCACCTCGCCGGATGGAACTTCACCGAACTCTGAGATATCCGCACGTCGGGTTTCCGACAGGGCTTGTCCCGGAACGAATCCGAGCCCTGGAACGGCCGCGTCGCGGCTGCTCCAGGGCTCGGTCGTACGGTCGAGCGGGGAGACCCCTACCCGGCTACCGCGGCGGCCGAGTCGTCGGCCGGGGCGGTCGTGCGGATGAGGTGGTCGAACGCCGACAGTGCCGCCGTCGCACCGGCACCGGCCGCGATGACGATCTGCTTGAACGGCACGGTGGTGCAGTCACCCGCGGCGAACACGCCCGGCACCGAGGTCTGGCCACGGTCGTCGATGACGATCTCGCCACGCGCCGACAGTTCGACGCTCCCGGCCAGCCACTCGGTGTTGGGCAGCAGGCCGATCTGGACGAAGATGCCCTCGAGCTCGAGGGCGTGAGACTCCTCGGTCGTGCGGTCCTGGTACTTCAGGCCGGTGACCTTGCTGCCGTCCCCGAGGACCTCGGTGGTGAGGGTGCTGAGGAGGATGTCCACGTTGGGCAGGCTGCGCAGCTTGCGCTGCAACACCTCGTCGGCGCGCAGCACCGAGTCGAACTCGATGAGCGTGACGTGCTCGACGATGCCCGCGAGGTCGATCGCGGCCTCGACACCGGAGTTGCCGCCGCCGATGACGGCGACGCGCTTGCCCTTGAAGAGCGGACCGTCGCAGTGCGGGCAGTACGTGACGCCCTTGTTCCGGTACTCGGTCTCGCCGGGCACGTTCATCGAGCGCCACCGCGCACCGGTCGACAGGATCACCGTGCGGGCGAGCAGCGAAGCGCCGCTCTCCAGTGCGACCTCGACGAGGCCGTTCTCGGTGACGGCCGGTACGAGCTTCGCGGCGCGCTGGGTGTTCATGATGTCGACGTCGTACTGGCGGACGTGGTTCTCCAGCGCCGCACCGAACTTCGGTCCCTCGGTGTAGGGAACGGAGATGTAGTTCTCGATCGCCATCGTGTCGAGCACCTGCCCACCGAACCGCTCGGCGGCGATGCCGGTGCGAATTCCCTTGCGAGCGGCGTAGATCGCGGCCGCGGCGCCGGCCGGGCCACCACCGACGACGAGCACGTCGAAGGGATCCTTCTCGGCGATCGCGGCAGCGGCACGATCGGCGGCGCCGACGTCGAGCTTCCCGATGATCTCCTCGAGGCTCATCCGGCCCGAGCCGAACAGCTCGCCGTTGAGGTACACCGTCGGCACCGCCATGACCTGACGGCCGTCGACCTCGTCCTGGAACAGGGCACCGTCGATCGCGACGTGGCTCACGCCCGGGTTGAGCACGGCCATCAGGTTCAGGGCCTGCACGACGTCGGGGCAGTTCTGGCAGGACAGCGAGAAGTAGGTCTCGAAGTGGAACTCGCCCTCGAGGTTCCGGACCTGCTCGAGCAGCTCGGGGGACTCCTTCGACGGGTAGCCGCCGACCTGGAGCAGCGCGAGAGCGAGCGAGGTGAACTCGTGGCCGAGCGGGATGCCGGCGAAGCGGACCTCGACGTCGGTGCCGCTGCGGCGAATGGCGAAGGACGGGCGGCGCTCGTTGTCGTCGCGGCGCTCGTAGGTGATCTTGTCCGACATCGCGGCGATCTCGGTGAGCAGCTCGGCGAGCTCGGTCGACTTGGCGCCGTCATCGAGGGAGGACACGAGCTCGATCGGCAGGGTCAGCCGCTCGAGGAGGGACTTCAGTTGGCCGGCAAGCGAGGCTTCGAGCATGGGGATCAACTCCATCGACGGGGAAGGCTGTGATCGGGACCCGGACCTCGTCTCGAGGCCCGGGGAGTTCGTTCGTGGTGGTACTCGTCGCGCCACGGGGGCGCCGAGACCTGGGGGGTGGGCACGGGCCCAGGAAATCTGGGCCCGTGCCGCGATGAGACTTACGTCAGATCTTGCCGACGAGGTCCAGCGACGGAGCCAGGGTCTCCTCGCCCTCTTCCCACTTGGCCGGGCAGACCTCACCCGGGTGCGAGCGGACGTACTGCGCGGCCTTGACCTTGCGAAGCAGCTCGGCGGCGTTGCGGCCGATGCCCTCGGCGGTGATCTCCATGAACTGGATGACACCGTCGGGATCGACGAGGAAGGTGCCGCGGTCGGCCAGGCCCTGGCCCTCACGGAGCACCTCGAAGTTGGTGCTGATCTCGAGGGTCGGGTCGCCGATCATGGCGTACTGGATCTTGCCGATCGTGGCGGACGAGTCGTGCCACGCCTTGTGCGTGAAGTGGGTGTCGGTGGACACCGAGAAGACCTCGACGCCGAGGCGCTGCAGCTCCTCGTAGTGATCGGCGAGATCACCGAGCTCCGTCGGGCAGACGAAGGTGAAGTCGGCCGGGTAGAAGAAGAAGATCGCCCACTTGCCCTGGATGTCCGCGTCGGACACGTCGACGAACGCGCCGTTCTTGTACGCGGTCGCGGCGAAGGGCTTGATCTGCTTGTTGATCAGGGCCATTTGAACCTCTGTTCGGTCGGAGTTGGATGCCAGACGTTTCAAAGGTTAATCAACATCCATGGATAGTTCAAATCTATGGGATCTATCTCATAGATACCAAAGACCTATCAATGCTCGCGTGGTTGTCGAGTCTGCGCTGGTACCGCGGTTCTAGGCCTGGTCGTGGGCGTATCCGCCAAGGCCGGCACCAAGGCGAGTGCGCCTCCTGTCGCTGAAGGACTGCGGCGTGACTTCCACGGCGGGGGAGTCTCCGCCGCAATCGAATTGACGTGCCGAGGGGCGGGCCCGCCGACGTCGTTCGCGAACTCCTTTGCCCGCCAGTGCAACAGAACCTGTCGCGTGAGGCCGCCGGCCTTTCGGGCCACGGCCTAGAACTGGGTGGGATCGGGCAGCGGGTAGTCCTGTCCCTCGATGCGGAAGTCGGCGAAGTCGAAGCCGGGAACGACGATGCAACTGACCAGTGCGGCCTCGTCCCCGGTCGGTCGCGCCCGCTGCCAGTGGCGCGGAGGCACCACCAGTTGGGGGCTCTGTCCGGACGAAATATCCGGTCCGAGAACATGCGTCGTGGCAGGTCCCGGCGCATCGTCGTCGCCGCCGAGCTCGAGCACCAGCGGACTGCCCCGGTGGTACAGCCAGATTTCGGTGCCGCGCACCGTGTGCCAACGTGACTGTTGGCCCGGCTCGAGCAGGAAGAGGATTGCGGTCCCGGCCGATCGGGCCCCGCCGAACATGTTGGGCAGTGCGACGCCGGGTAACTCGATGTCGCTTCGCCACGTCTCGGAGTACCAGCCGCCTTCGGGATGCGGCAGGAAGTCGAGGGTCCTGGCCCACTCGGGAAAACCGGTCACCAGATCATGATGACTGCAATGTTCGCGGATAGCGAGCGCGCACGCGGCAGTGATGGTGAAATGGGCGACATGACCCACCCGAGTGGAGATTCGGCAGTCGGTTCGGATTCGACGGTCAGCGTCGAGTCGGTTGTCAGGGCGTTCGTGTACGGGTTCGCTCCGGTGTTCAACCTGTCGCAGGTGGAGCGGTTCGTGACGACGGGTGTGGGCGCGAATTCCGCCGCCCCGTTCAACTCCTTCAGTCATGCACCGGGACTGGCCGGTCCGGACGAGGAATTCGTCTCCATCAACAACGACACCATCTACTCGATGGCGCAGCTCGACCTCAGTGTCGGGCCGCTGATCCTCGACGTGCCGGACACCGCGGACGCGTACTTCGTCCTCCAGTTCGTCGACGCCTGGACCAACAACTTCGCCTACATCGGCAAGCGCGCGACCGGCACCAAGGCCGGCCGGTACGTGCTGGTGCCGCCGGGCTGGCCGGGTGAGCTTCCGGCCGACATCACGTCCGTGCACTGCTCGACGCGGATCGTGTCGATCGTCGGGCGGTGGGCCTGCGACGGGCCCGACGACGTCGACCGCGTCCGCAAGCTGCAGGACCAGATCGCGCTGACGCCCCTCGCCGCGAACGATCCGGAAGGGCTGCCGGAGCCGGACCCGGCGGTGCCGGAGGAACTGATGTTCTGGGAGCGGCTGCGGCTGTACCTGCAGGCGTTCCCGCCGGCGCCGCACGACGTTGCCCTGCAGCAGGCGTTCGCTCCGCTGGGGCTGCTCGAGACCGGACCGTCGCCGTACGTGAACGTCGACCCCGCCCTCGCGGCGGTTCTCGTCGAGGGCGCTGCGCAAGGGCGGGCCGGGATCGAGGCGGCGCTGAAGTCGGGAGCCGGCGACAGCATCGTGAACGGCTGGCATCAGACGTACCACGTGTTCGACTACAACGACGACTTCTTCGAGATCGGAACGATCGACGGCGCCGAATGGCGAATCCCGGACCGGGCCAAGGCAATCGGTCTGCGCGCGGCGGCAGCGATGGGCGGATTGTGGGGTAACCACGGCTACGAGGCGGCGTACAGCCCGGTCTACACGGACTCGGCGGGCGACCAGTTGACCGGGGAACGCACGTACACCATCACTTTCGCGCCGACGCCGCCGGTGGACGCCTTCTGGTCGATCACCATGTACAGCATGCCGCACTTCTACCTGGTGGCCAATCCGATCGGGCGGTACTCGATCGGGGACCGCACACCCGGCCTCGTCTACGGCGCCGACGGCTCGCTCACCCTGACGCTGAGCGCGACCGAGCCGACGGACCCGGCGGCCCGCGCCAACTGGTTGCCCACCCCGACTGGGGCCTTCCGGCCGTTGCTGCGCATGTACATTCCGCACGAGACGGTGCTCGACGGCAGCTACGAGATGCCGCCCGTCGTCCGGGTCGATTCGCGTTCCTGACCCGCGGCCGCGTCTGCGCAGATAATCGCTGTCGCCCGGATCGCCGTCGTGCGAGACTGATCAGCCGATCCACCAGACACGAGCGAGGACGGGAAGGACGGCGCCGCGATGACCGCATCGAATCTCACTGTTGCACAGACGATGCAGTTGCCCCGCCGCATTCACTGACGTACGCCTGCCCGCGTCGTCCGCCGTCTGCTCACTGCCCCCCGTCACCATCCCCTCGAATCGAGGCTCCGTTGTCATGCCCAGCCGCGCCCGTACCGCGATCACGGCCCGCACCTGGATGAACTGCCAGGTGCGCGTGCTGAACTCGACGTTCGACGACTTCGACGTCGTCCCGGCCGCCCGAGCGGTCGTGCTCGTCGTCGAGAACGCCGCCGTCACCGTCGTCGAACGGACCCCACGCTTCGTCGTGCGGTCCCAGCGATTCGCGATACCGCTGCCCGAGGTGGTCCGGCTCGTCGAGTACGTGCACACGCCGCCACGGCCGGTGATCGACGACGACACCCGCGCGTGCTTTGCGACGGTACTGCAGAGGGATCGCCACCGGTGCGCCTACTGCGGCACGATCGGCGCCCGGACCGTCGATCACGTCCAGCCCCGAAGTCGCGGTGGCGCAGACACTTACGGAAACCTGGTCGCGGCCTGTGCGAGTTGCAACCAGCGCAAGGCCGACCGGACCCCGGAGGAGGCCGGGATGCCACTGCTGTGGGTTCCGCGCGCACCCCGTGACGACATCAAACGGCAGCGGCGAATCTGGCGCGACCTCGCCGCGCTGCCCGACCACCCCGTCCTCGAAGGGAGGAGATCCCCGTGACCGCAGTGCCGACCCTCGCCGACCTCCTCACCGCCGCCGACCCGACGCGATGGGAGCGGGCGGCGTGCCGGGGTGACGCCCACCCGGATCGCTGGTTTCCGGATCCGAGCGAGTCGTACGACTACGCGGCGGCGGTGTGCGCCCGCTGCCCCATCACGGACGGGTGTGCCGCGTACGCGTCCGGAACCGGGCAGTCCGGGGTGTGGGGCGGACGCGAGTATCGGCGCGGCGCGGTGATCCGGTGACCCGGTGGCCGGCTCACCGCGCGAGATAGCGGGTCAGCTCCCGGGCCGAGGCGCGGCCGGCACGGTTGGCGCCGATCGTCGACGCCGACGGTCCGTACCCCACCAGGTGGACCCGCGGATCGGCGGCCACCTGGGTCGCGAGCCTGCCGGTCATGGTGATTCCGCCGCCGGGCCCGCGCAGGCGCAGCGGTGCCAGGTGGTCGAGCGACGAGCGAAATCCCGTGCACCACAGGATGACGTCGGCGCGCTGCTCGGATCCGTCGGCCCAGCGGACGCCGGTCTCGGTGATCTCGGAGAACATCGGCAGTCGGTGCAGCACACCGCGTTCGCGGGCCGCGCGGATCGCCGGGGTGACGGGCAATCCGGTCACCGAGACCACCGATCCCGGCGGGAGCCCGCGACGCACCCGATCCTCGACGAGCGCGACTGCGGCACGGCCGATCTCGGGGGTGAACGGCTCCTCGCGGAACTGCGGTTCGCGACGGGTCACCCATGTCGTGCTCGTGACGCACGAGATCTCGTCGAGCAGTTGGACCGCGGAGATCCCGCCGCCGACGACGATCACGTGCTCGCCCTCGAATTCGCGGGCCGAGCGGTAGTCGCGCGTGTGCAGTTGCCGTCCCTCGAACCGTTCGGCGCCGGGCACGGACGGGACGAAGGGGCGTTCCCAGGTTCCGGTGGCGTTGACCAGCCCGCGGGTCAGGTACATCCCCTCCGGGGTCTCCACGGCGAGCCGCTCGCCGCGGTCGCACACGACGGTCACGTGCACGGGCCGGTGCACCGGCAGTTCGAACCGCTTCTCGTAGAGGCCGTAGTAGTGGGGGACGGCGTCGGCAGCCTGCACCGTGTCGGTGTCGGGTCCGAGTGTCTCGGCGAACGCCATCCCGGGCAGATCGTGCACCCCGTTGACGGTCTGCAGCGTCAGCGACGGCCACCGGAACTGCCACGCACCGCCGGGACCGGGTGCGTGATCGAGGACCACGAACTCACGCTCCGGGGCGAGGCCGGATCGGCGCAGCTGATAAGCGGTCGACAGGCCGGCCTGTCCGGCTCCGATCACGACCACCTCGAGCTCGGTGTCCATCCCACTCCGTTCTGACTTAGCCTGGATTTGCCGCAACGCTCGCGACGGCTCCGTTGTTCCAGGGTGCTCGACGTGACTGTGGATGCTGCGTTACAGGTACTGTTCGGGTCGCACCCGCCGGGGACCGTCCACAGGGGACGGCGCCTCGCACCCGAGAAAGCGAGTGGAAGCCAGATGATCGGGACCAGCCGTGACGGCCATGTGGTCACGCTCGAGTTGCAGCGGCCGGATCGACGCAACGCCCTCAACACCGAGTTGTGTATCGCCCTGCGCGAGGCCCTCGAGAAGGCCGTCGCGGAGGAGGCCCGGGTCATCGTGCTCACCGGGCAGGGCACCGCGTTCTGCGCCGGCGCCGACCTGTCCGGCGACGTCTACGCCGAGGGCTTCACCGACCACCTGCTCGGCATGCTGCACACGATCGACTCGATCCCCGTGCCGGTGATCGCCGCGATCAACGGGCCCGCGGTCGGTGCCGGTACTCAACTCGCGCTCGCGTCGGACCTGCGGGTGGTCGCGCCCGAGGCGCGGTTCGGCATCCCGGCCGCGAAACTCGGTATCAGCGTGGACAAGTGGACGGTGCGCCGACTGGTGTCGCTCGTCGGCGGCGGTCCGGCGCGGACGATGCTTCTCGGTGCCGAGATGCTCTCGGCGGAAGAGGCTTTCGCTCGGGGTCTGGCCAACAAGGTCGGCGACCTCGTCGCCGCGCAGGAGTGGGCGCGGACCATCGCGGAACTCGCACCCCTGTCCTTGCGGCACCTCAAGCTGGTGTTCAACGACGACGGCACCCGCGAGGCGCAGACGGAGGAGCAACTGGCTGCTCTGTACGCGGCATGGGGTAGCGAGGACGCGCAGGAGGCGCGTGCCGCGCGCCTCGAGAAGCGCGCTCCGGAATTCCGGGGCAGGTAGGGAGGCGGGGTGACGATGATCGGCAGGGGAGTGCTCGTCGCGGCGGCGGCCGCCGGTGCGGGCTGGGTGGCACGCGCCGCATGGGGAACGCTGCCCGCGCTCGGGGCGTCCCGAGCGGCGATCGAACCGTATGCAGCGGCATCACCGCGCTACCGCGACAGTCGATTCCACAATTCCGATCCCAGCTCGTCGCTGCCCTCCGGATCGCAGTCCGGTCTCGCGAAGGCGTTCCTCACCCGCGGCACGATCGGCCGTCCGCGACGTGCGATCCCGCTCGCGACACCGCTCGCTCCGACCGTCGCCGGTGAGCTGGCCGTGACGTGGTTCGGGCATTCGAGCGTGCTGGTCGAGATCGACGGCCGCCGTGTGCTGACGGATCCCGTATGGAGCGAACGGGTTTCGCCGTCCGCAGTGGTGGGACCCGCACGCATGCACCCGGTGCCGTTGGCGTTGGGGGACCTGCCCGCCGTCGACGCCGTCCTCGTCTCGCACGACCACTACGACCACCTCGATCAGGCGACGATCACCACCCTGGCCCGGACCCAGGACACCGTCTTCGTCGTGCCCATCGGGGTGGGCGCCCACCTGCGGCGGTGGAGCGTCCCGGACGCCCGCATCGTCGAGCTCGACTGGGACGAGAGCGCCGACGTCGCCGGGCTGACCTTGACGTGCACGGAGGCCCGGCACTTCTCGGGACGCGGGCTCGCCCGCGACACCACGCTGTGGGCGTCGTGGGTGATCGCCGGACCGAGACGGAAGGTGTTCTTCGGCGGCGACTCCGGTTACACGCCGCGGTTCGCCGACCTCGGTCGCCGGTACGGGCCGTTCGACGTCACCCTGCTCCCGGTCGGCGCCTACGACGAGCGCTGGCCCGACATCCACATGAACCCGGAGGAGGCGGTACGCACCCACCTGGACGTGGGCGGCGCGCTGCTGATCCCGATCCACTGGGCCACGTTCAACCTCGCGTTCCATCCGTGGGCCGAGCCGATCTCGAGGCTCTGCCACGCGGCCGCCACCGCGGGTGTCGCCATGTCGGTGCCGATGGTCGGTCAGCGGGTCGACGCGCTCCGTCCACCGGACCAGAAGATCTGGTGGGAAGACCTGGGCTGAGCTGTCATCGGCTGTCGCGCAGCACAACTCACCTGCGCCGCAGCGATGCGACCAGTGCCCGGACGCCGCGCACGCCGCGACCGTTGCAAATGTCCACGAACGCCCGCACCGCGTCGGGTGTGACGCCGCCCTGGGTGAGCATCGGCACCATCCTCGGCGGCAGCTCCTGCAGCGACCGCTCGAACAGCAGCGTCAGCGGATCGTCCTCGTCGAGCGTCGGAGCCATCGCCGCGACCCTGCGTCGCATGAACGTCGTCAGCAGCGTCGCGGCGGGGTGGCGGATGTCGGCGATGGGGGTGTCGACGGTGTAGCGGCCGGGTGCGTCGACGACGTTGTCCGGCAGCGGCCGACCGTACAACGCCGCGAACGCATCCCGCTCGAACACCGGTGATCCGTGGTACGCGGCGGGACCCGGGTCGAACCCGCTCCGGTCGGACGCGAGTCGCACGGTTGCGGACAGGCGAATGTCGCGCGAGGACGCGCCGACCCGGATCTCGAAGTCGCCCGACTCGATCGACCAGTCGTCGATCGTGGTGTCCCAGAACGAGAACGCGCGCCTGTCCACCTGCACCGTGACGCGGCGCGACTCCCCGGCCACGAGGAACATCTTGGCGAAGCCCGCGAGTTCCTGCTCGGGGCGGAACACGGTGGATTCGACGTCGCGCACGTACACCTGCACGACCTCGCTGCCCGGACGGTCGCCGGTGTTCGTGATCCGTACGGACACGTCGAACCGCTGCTCGGCCGCGTCGTCGTTCGAGACCTCGGCGATCTCGAGTTCGGACCACGCGAAGGTGGTGTAGCTCAGCCCGTGGCCGAACGGGTAACGCACATCCAGCCCGGCCGCGTCGTAGTACCGGTACCCGACGTAGATGCTCTCGCGGTACTCGAGCGTGGCCGGCCCCGCCGGCCACACGTGCACCGGGTTGTCGGCCGTCCGCAGCGGGAACGTCTCCGCGAGCCGTCCGCCCGGTTCGGCGTCGCCGGTGAGGATCCGGGCGATCGCGCTGCCCGCGGCCTGCCCGCCGAGGTAGCACTCGACGATCGCGGCGACGTCGTCGTGCCACGGCATTGTCACCGGCGCGCCGCCGGCGAGGACCACGGCAACCCGCGGGCACACCTCCGCGACCGCGGCGATCAGGGTGTCGTGGCCACTGGGCAGACTCAGGTTCGCCCGGTCGACGCCCTCGGTCTCGTAGCTGTCCGGCAGCCCGGCGAACACGACCGCGACGTCCGCGTCCCGGGCGGCGGCGAGTGCCTCGTCGATCAGCGCGGAGTCGGTCTGCCCGGACCCGCGCCGATAGCCGGGCGCATACGTGAGCCGGTCCGCGCCGACACGTTCGGACAGGTCGGTCCACGCGTCGTCCAAGCGGTGCGGATTGATCCCGGAACTGCCGGCGCCCTGGTACCGCGGCTGCTTCGCGAACTCGCCGATCACCGCGACGCGGGTCGACGGCTCGAGCGGCAGGACACCGCCGTCGTTCTTCAGCAGCACGGTGCCGGCCTCGGCGGCGCGGCGGGCGAGGGTGTGGTGGGCGGCGGCGTCGTACCCCTTCTCGGCGCTGCGCGCCCCCGCGGTCCGCTCGATCAGGCGGGTCACCGCGTCGGCGGCTCGTTCGACCGCGGCCGCGCTCAGCTCACCCGACTCCACTGCCGCGAGCACGGCGTCGTCGCCGCGGCCGTCGTAGCCGGGCATCTCGAGATCCAGCCCCGCCGCCAGGCACGCCGACCGCCGCGTGACCGCGCCCCAGTCGGAGACCACCAGGCCGTCGAAACCCCACTCGTCGCGCAGAATCCGGGTGAGCAATTCGTGATTCTCGACACAGTAGGTGCCGTTCACGCGGTTGTACGCCGCCATCACCGTCGCGGGCTCCGCCTCGACCACGGCGTGCTCGAAACTCGCCAGGTAGATCTCGCGCAGCGCTCGGGCGTCGACGAGCGCGTCGATGCTGTAGCGGCGGAACTCCTGGTTGTTGACCGCGAAGTGTTTGAGTGACGCGCCGACCCCGGTGGACTGGACGCCGCGGATCCAGGCCGCCGCCATCCGGGAGGAGAGGAACGGGTCCTCCGAGAAGTACTCGAAATTGCGTCCGCACAGCGCGCTGCGCTTGATGTTCGCGCCCGGGCCCAGCAGCACGCTCACGTCCTCCGTGCGGGCCTCGGCGCCGAGCGCGGCACCCACCCCACGGAGCAGTTCGACGTCCCACGTCGCGGCGAGCGCCGACGCGGTCGGGAAGCACGTCGCCGGGACCGACTCGGGGGAGTACCCGGACTCGGTCCGTTGTTTGCGGACGCCGTGCGGCCCGTCGGCGAGCGTGATGGCGGGCAGACCGGCACCCTGCGGGGCCTGCGTGTGCCAGAAATCGGCGCCGGAGGTGAGGGACACTCGAGCTCGCGTCGTCATGGAAACAGCATGCCCCCGTCGTCGCCGCACCGTGGTCCATCCGAGTCCCCGCCGCCGCGTTGGAATAGCCTTCTGTCATGGCAACGGACGAGTCACTGGGCCAAGACGCGGCAGTCAGCGCTGTCGGCACCCTGGAGACCGATCCCCGGCACATCGAGAACGGCCTGACCGCCGACGAGGTGGCGCAGCGGGTCGCGAACGGGCAGACCAACGACGTCCCCGATCAAGGGAGTCGCTCGGTCAAGGACATCGTCCGGGGAAACGTGTTCACCCGGATCAACGCAATCCTCGGCGTGTTGCTGGTCATCGTGCTGTCGACGGGGTCGATCATCGACGGGATGTTCGGTCTGCTGATCATCGCCAACAGCGGGATCGGCATCATCCAGGAGATCCGCGCCAAACGAACACTCGATCAGCTCGCGATCGTCAGTCAGGCCAAGCCGATGGTCCGTCGTGACGGCGCGGCGGCGCCCGTCGCGCCCAGCGACGTGGTGCTCGACGACATCATCGAGCTCGGTCCGGGAGACCAGATCGTGGTCGACGGCATCGTCGTCGAGGCGTCGGCGCTCGAGGTGGACGAGTCGCTGCTCACCGGCGAGGCCGATCCGGTGCACAAGGCAGTCGGGGCGCAGGTCCTGTCGGGCAGCTACGTCGTCGCCGGCAGCGGCGCCTACCGGGCGACCAAGGTGGGACGCGAGGCGTACGCCGCGAAGCTCGCCGAGGAGGCCAGCAAGTTCACGCTCGTGCATTCCGAGCTGCGCAGCGGCATCGACAAGATCCTGAAGTTCATCACGTACCTGATGATCCCGGCGGGTCTGCTGATCATCTACAACCAGCTGTTCTCCAGCGGCCAGGCGCTCGGCCCCGCGCTCAACGGCATGGTCGCGGCCCTGGTCCCGATGGTCCCCGAGGGCCTCGTGCTGATGACGTCGATCGCGTTCGCGGTCGGTGTGATCCGGCTCGGGCAGCGCAAGTGCCTGGTGCAGGAACTGCCGGCCATCGAGGGTCTGGCCCGCGTCGACGTCGTGTGCGCGGACAAGACCGGCACCCTCACCGAGAACGGCATGAAGCTCGCCGAGCTGCGCACCGCCAAGCCGGACGACGAGCAGGCCACCCGTGCCCTCGCCGCGATGGCGGCGGACGACCCGCGCCCCAACGCGAGCATGGTCGCGATCCGCGAGGCGCTCGCCGACGACCCCGGCTGGGAGCCCACCGCCGTCGCGCCGTTCTCGTCGGCCAAGAAGTGGAGCGGCCAGTCCTACGGCAACAACGGCAACTGGCTGCTCGGCGCCCCCGACGTCCTGCTGGACCCGGACAGCGACATGGCCCGCGAGGCCGAGGAGATCGGCGCGCAGGGACTGCGTGTGCTGCTGCTCGGCAGCAGCGACCGTCCCGTCGATGCCCCCGACGCCCCCGGAGTCGTGACGCCGCGCGCGCTGGTGGTCCTCGACCAGAAGGTGCGCCCGGACGCCCGCGAGACCCTCGAATACTTCGCGGGCCAGAAGGTTCAGGTCAAGGTCATCTCCGGTGACAACGCCGTCTCGGTGGGCGCGGTCGCGACGTCGCTCGGTCTGCCCGGCGGCGACAACGCGATCGATGCACGCCAACTGCCGGAGGATCCGGAGAAGCTCGCCGACACCCTCGACGAGGCCACCACGTTCGGCCGGGTCCGGCCCGACCAGAAGCGTGCGATGGTCGGCGCCCTGCAGTCGCGCGGGCACACCGTCGCGATGACCGGCGACGGCGTCAACGACGTGCTCGCCCTCAAGGACGCCGACATCGGAGTCGCGATGGGCTCGGGCAGCCCCGCGACCCGCGCGGTGGCGCAGATCGTTCTGCTGGACAACAAGTTCGCGACGCTGCCCTACGTCGTGGGCGAGGGCCGGCGGGTGATCGGCAACATCGAGCGGGTCTCGAACCTGTTCCTCACCAAGACCGTGTACTCGGTGCTGCTGGCCTTCCTGATCGGCATCTCGGGCGTGGCGGCGCAGATCTTCCACTTCAATCCGCTGCCGTACCCGTTCCTGCCGCGGCACGTGACGATCGCGGCGTGGTTCACGATCGGCATCCCGTCGTTCATCCTGTCGCTCGCCCCGAACAACGAGCGTGCCCAGTCGGGATTCGTCGGCCGCGTCATGCGGTTGGCGATCCCGTCGGGCGTCATCATCGGCATCGCGACCTACGTGGCGTACCTGCTCGCGTACAAGGGCCCCGACGCCACCGAACAGCAGGTCGAGCAGGCCAGCACCACGGCGCTGATCACGCTCATCATGATCGCGTTGTGGGTCCTCGCGGTCGTCGCCCGGCCGTACGTGTGGTGGAAGATCGTGCTGCTCGTGGGCTCGGTGCTCGGCTACGTCGTCCTGTTCGGATTCGATTTCACCCGCGAGTTCTTCAAGCTGGATCCGTCCAACGTCGCCGCCACGACCGGAGCGTTCGTGATCGGATTCGTCGGCGTGGTGGCGGTCGAGATCGCGTGGTGGGTCACCGGTCGGATCCACGGCGAGCACCGGCGCCTGTTCGCGTCGAGCGACGACCTTCCGGGCGTGCACGGAGCATGACGTCGCGGTCCCCGAGGTCCGCCTCGGGGGCCGCCTTTGTTTCCAGCACGAAAACGTTGCGCAATCCCGACAAATTCAATGATCGCTGTCTGTAGAGTCCCACCCGCAGACACGACGGACCACTGGGTTTTCGGTCGGGATGAAGGGGAGAAGACCATTACAGCGCAACTGTTGTCGGGGGAGCATGCCGAGGTGATTCGGGCGACTCTGCCCGTGGTGGGCGAGAACATCGGCGCCATCACCGAGCTGTTCTACACCAAGCTGTTCGACGCGGCGCCGGTGCTCGAGCGCGACGTGTTCAACAGGAGCAACCAGGCTCGGGGCGAACAGCAGAAGGCGCTGGCCGGTTCCATCGCCAACTTCGCGACGCTTCTGATCTCCGATACCGACGAGGACCCTCGTACGACTATCGGCCGGATCGCCCACAAGCACGCATCGCTCGGCGTCAGCGAAGCCCAGTACGACGTGGTGCACAAGTTCCTGTTCGAGGCCATCGTGGATGTTCTCGGCGACGCGGTGACCTCCGAGGTCGCGGAGGCGTGGGACGCCGTGTACTGGCTCCTGGCCCACGCGCTCATCGACGCGGAGAAGCAGCTGTACAAGGCTGCCGACGTCGACCCGGACACGGTGCTCCGGGAGATCCAGGTCCTGGACGTCGTCCGGCGCACCGAGGACGTGATCTCACTCGTCCTGGACGCCAGCGGATTCCAGGATCCCGTCCCCGGCCAGTATCTGTCGATCGGGGTGAGGCTTCCCGACGGCGCGCGTCAGATCCGCCAGTACTCCATCGTCGACTTCGACAACGGCCGGATCGAGGTCGCGGTAAAGCGGGACACGAGCGATCCGCTCGGCGAGGTGTCCAACTTCATCCACGACCACGTCACGGTGGGATCGACGGTCATCGCCTCGCCCCCGTTCGGTGACGTCAGCCTCCCCGAAGGCGACGGCCGCGTGTTCCTCCTGTCCAAGGGCATCGGCAACGCCCCCTTCGTCGGGATCCTGGGCGGCATGGTCGCCCAGGGGCGGAAGAACCCGGTCGTCGTGATCCACGCCGATCTCGACAGCGCATCGCACGCGTTCGCCGACACGACCGCGGACCTGGTCGACAAGCTGGGCGGCGAGCACGTCTTCTGCTACGCGGAACCCGCGGAAACCCCCGAGGAGATCTTCGCCGGAGCGATCGAGGACCGCGCCTTCGCGGACGGCGACAACGCGCTGATCTGTGGCTCGGTGGACTTCGTGGCGGCCACCCACAAACTGCTCAACGTGGCCGGAGTCGACGACTCCAGGATCCACTACGAGGTCTTCGGGCCGGACTCCTGGCTTCGATCCTGACCACTCGATACGCATGAATACCGGGTGGAGCCATTCGAATGTGGCTCCACCCCTATTCTGTTTCAGCCACTTTTCGCATAGTGGATCTCCTTGTGACAAGTAACAAAGGAATAGAAGGATGACCCTGACCCGTCCGGGGGTCGGTGCGGAGATCGATCATCGAGAATCCCTTCGCTACGAACCGTTCGCGGCGACCCGCGAGATCTTCTCTCCGCTGAGGGATGCGGAATTGCAGGGGTCGGCGACAACCGATCTCGACGCGTACCTGCAATCCCTGGAGATCCAGTACTACCTGAAAGGGATTCTGGACGTATTCCAGGAGGCTGACGACCTGTACCGTCCTCACGCCTCGTCGGTCGGCGTATCCGGGGCGGTGGAACGAATGGTTGCGATCCTCGAGAACAAGTTCGGTCCCCGATTCCACGAGGACATTACCGATTCTTCGGTGGAGATCGCCTTTCACCAGGGGGTCGGCGAAGCTCTGTCCGCCGTTATCGATTGGTCTCGAAAGGTTGTGACTATCTGATGTCCGAAGCTGCCGTTGCGCCGAATTCGTCGCTCCTTTCGCCCGTGTCCCTGCCCATCATCGAGGCGACGCTCCCCGTGGTGGGCGAGAACCTGGGCGAGATCAGTCGCATCTTCTACGACAATCTGTTCGGCAGTCTCCCCTTGTTGGAGAAGGACCTCTTCAACGAGGCGAACCAGGAAAGCGGGGAGCAGCAGAAGGCACTGGCAGGCGCGGTCGCGGCCTTCGCCACCCTGCTGGTCACCGAGGACGCACCCCCGGTCGATCACGTCATGTCTCGAATCGCCGCCAAGCACGCATCCCTCGGCATCACCCCGGTGCACTACGACCTGGTTCATCGGGCCCTGTTCAAGGCCATCGTCCAGGTTCTCGGGGACGCCGTGACCGCGGAGGTCGCGGCCGCGTGGGACGAGGTCTACTGGCTCATGGCGAACTCGCTCATCAAGCAGGAAGCCGGGATATACGAGAAGGTCGGCGTCTCGGCGGGGCAGATCTGGACCGCGCTCACGGTCGTCGGTCGCCGCGAGATCGCTCCTGGCGTGTGGACGTTCACCCTCGCCGGCGACGACAACTGCCCGATGAAGAAGTTCGAGGCCGGTCAGTACGCCTCCGTTTCGGTGATCTACGAGGACGGCAGCCGCCAGATCCGCCAGTACACCGTGATGGCGGGCCAGGAGTCGGGGACCTGGGAGTTCACCGTCAGCCCGGTGCCGGGCGGTCGGGTGTCCAACAAGCTGATCGCCGAGGTCGGCGTCGGGTACCCACTCGTGGTGTCGATCCCGTCGGGCACGCCGTATCCGATTCCGGGGGACGGCCCGATCGTGCTGGGATCCTCCGGTGTCGGTGCCGCGCTCACGGTCGCCGTCCTCCAGGCGATGGTCGAGGACCGGGACACCCGCCCGGTGCACGTCTTCCATGTCGACAACGACGAGGCGTCGTTCGGGCATCGTGCCCAGATCCTGGAACTACTCCGCGCGTACGCGGGCAAGAGTGCGATCGACACCTTCTACGTCGGCGACATGGAGGAAGGGCTCGGGCTGCTGCGCAAGCGCGACTGGGACCGGAAAGCCGACGTGTACCTGTGCGGATCTCCCCAGTTCATGCGCCAGGTCCGCAAGATCGCCGTGGTGAAAGGGGTCCGCCCGGAGCACATCCACTACGAGGTGTTCGCCCCGGACTCCTGGCTGGGCTTCGACTGAAGTCGGCCGGCGGGGACTCGGGCGGAGGTGTGACGTGGCGCAGCAGGCTCGTGCGGTGGCGACCCGGCGGCAGATCGTGGTCTGTGCCGCACAGGTCTTCGACCGGTTCGGCTACTACGGCGGACGCGTCGACGAGATCGTCGACAGTGCGCGGATCACCAAGGGTGCGTTGTACTTCCACTTCGGATCCAAGGACGGCCTCGCGCAGTCGATCATTCGGGAGCAACGCGGCATCGCGGAGGCGTCGACGGAGGCGATCGCCGCAGCCGAGGTGTCGGCCCTCGAGCAGGTGGTGATGCTGTGCCACGAGATGGCGCGGCAGATCGTCACCGACCCGATCGTGCGCGCGGGGATCCGACTGACCGTCGAACTGGGTGCGTCGGGCGGGGGCGGTGGGTCGTCGGATCCGTACAGCGTGTGGACGGACGGCTGTACCCGCTTCGTCGAGCGCGCGATCGAGCAGGGGGACGTCGCCGACTACGTCTCTGCGCCTGTGATCGCGCGGCACCTGATCTGCGTCGTCGCCGGGGCGCAGGTGGTGTCGCGGATGCGGACCTTCTTCGAGGACCTGGATCGGCGCGTCGGCGAGATGTGGGCGGTGCTGTTGCCCGCGATCGTGCCGCCTGCCCGGCACGACCGGATCCGGTCGGTCACCTCCGCCAGGTGGTACGCCGCGGCGAGGTGAACCCCGATATGTAGTGTGCACGTCACGTGCATGATGCACATCGGGTACTTGCGGGTGGGAATGAGGCATTGTGGCGGATTCGATCGAGGAACAGCAGGTCCTCTACGTGTACGACGGTCTGACGGACGACGAGATCGCCCGTGAGGTCGACCTCTACGGCCCCCTGACCGAGAGCGTGCGGGATCTGATCGAGGTCGCGTTGGCGACCGAGGTCGGCGACGACGACATCAGTCGTGCACGCGAGCACATCGAAGCGGCGAAGGCATTGCTCGGCAAGCAGACCCGGCAGCACCCCTACGGTGTGCGGTGGAGCGAATCGGGAACGAAGCGGGCATGGGGGAACGCGGTCGTGGGCCTGCGCAACGCGGTCGCGCCGCCGGTGACGATCAACCGCGATCCCGACGGCCGGGTGTGGGCCGACTTCGAGCTCGGCATGGTGTACGAGGGTCCGGCGGGCCTGACGCACGGTGGCATCTCGGCCCTCGTGCTCGACCAGGTTCTCGGCGAGGCGGCCGAACACGGCGGCGCGCCGGGAATGACCGCGACGCTCACGCTGCGCTACCGCCGTCCCACCCCGCTCGGCAAGCTGCACGCCGAGGCCCGGATCGACCGCATCGAGGGCGTCAAGACCTTCGTCACGGGCCATCTCGCCGGACCCGACGGCGTGTGCGTCGAGGCGGAGGGGATCTTCATCCTGCCCCGGTGGGCGCGGTCCGGCGACGCGTCGGGCGCGCTCCCGATTCCGGGATCCGCCTGAACGGACACCCTCAGGGGTGCCGAGGTGGAAGCCGCGTCGGCGTCGATGTGAAACTGGACGGCGGGCACGGCAGTCGTGCACGAACGACGTGGAGGAGGATGTCGCCATGGGCTTCATGGATTCGGTCAAGGGACTCGTGGACAAGGGCCAGGAACTCGCTGCAGAGCATTCCGACAAGGTCCAGGAAGTGATCGACAAGGCCGCGGACATCGCCGACGAGAAGACCGGTGGCAAGTACAGCGAGCACATCGACAAGGCCGCGGAGGCGGCGAAGAAGGTTGTGCCGCCGAAGGAGTGACCGTTGTGCGGTGACGGCGCGGCCGATGAGTGACCGGGGGCCGTTCGGCGGCACAATCGTCGTGTGAACGGAACTCTCGTACTCCTCGTCGTCATCGTGTCGATCGCGGTGACGAGTCTGGCGAAACGTCGGGACCTGCAGGTCCCCCTCGTGCTCGTCACCGTCGGTTCGGCGGCCTCGTTCATACCGGGAATGCCACGGCTGGAACTGGACCCGACGATCATCCTCGGGGTGGTTCTCCCGCCGCTGCTGTATTCGGCGGCGCTGGACTTCTCGCTTGCGAGCCTGCGGCGCAACATCGCCCCGATCCTGCGCCTGGGTGTCGGGCTGGTGTTGGTGACGGCGTTCGTCGTCGGATTCTTCGCGAACTGGTTGGTGCCCGAGCTGACGCTCGGTGCGGCCCTCGTCCTCGGCGCGGTGGTCTCACCGACGGATGCCGTCAGCGCCGTCTCGGTGGGCCGCAAGCTCGGCCTGCCGAAGCGGGTGCTGACGATTCTCACCGGCGAGGGGCTCCTCAACGATGCGACCGCGCTGACCCTGTTCACGGTCAGTGTCGCCGCCGTCGCCGGAACCCGAGTCGTCGTCCAGCAGCCGGTGCTGTTCTTCCTGTACGAGGTCGCCGGTGGCGTCGCTGTCGGTCTCGCGATGGCCACGGTCGTGCGGCTGGTGCGTGCGCGCATGTACGACTCACCGCTCGAGACCGTCCTCGGGCTGGTGCTGCCGTTCGCCGCCTACCTCGCCGCGGAGGAGCTCCACACGTCCGGCGTGCTCGCGGTCGTGGTCGCCGGTTTCGTCATGGGGCACCACGCCACCAACGTCTCGATTCCGACCCGACTCCAGGAACGGTCGCTGTGGGCGACGCTGGACCTGCTGCTCGAGATGTTCGTCTTCGCGTACATGGGGCTGCAGCTCAAGTTCGTGATCGACGACGTCGCCGCCGAGGGTCTGCCCGTCCATCACGTGTTCGGGTACGCGTTCGCTGTTCTGGCGGTGGTCATCCTGGTGCGCCCGCTGTGGGTCTTCCTCAACTGGGGAGGACAGCGGTTGCGGTTCACGCCGCGGCGCGGTTCGGCGTCGAGTTCGGGGCTCACCTGGAAGCAGCAGCTCGTCGTCTCGTGGGCCGGAATGCGCGGCGTCGTGACGCTCGCCGCCGCCGGCGGTATTCCGGTGCTGACGGCGTCGGGCGATCCGTTTCCCGGCCGCGGCGTGATCCAGGCGATCGCGTTCGTCGTCGCGGTGGGCACCCTCCTGATCCAGGGGTCGACGATTCCGTTCATGATCGAGCGCCTGGACGTCGCGGACCCCGCGGAAGCCGAACGCGGCCGCCGGCAGACGCAGCTGGCGCGTCGGATCGCTGCCGACGCCGCCGACCGGGCGCTCGCCGAGGTCGCGGCCGGCCCGCCTCGCGGAGCCGACCCCGACGAGTTCGTTCGCGCACTCAACCGGGTGCGGGTGTCGATCCGGGCGCAGGCGCAGGTCGAGGAGGCCGAGGGCGACGACGAGAGCGTCACCAAGCTGCGAAAAGCGGGCACGCTGTTCGATTCGGTCCGGCGCCGCGTACTCGAGGCGCAGCGCAGTGCTCTCATCGCGGCGCGCGACGAGGGACTCCTGGACGACGAGGTGCTGCGCGCCGAACTCGAATCCCGCGACATCGAGGAGGCGGCGGCCGAACAACGCGAGCGCCGCCGTCGTGGATGATCCGCTCCGGTGACCGCGGCGGGCACAATCGAGCCGTGACCCGAATCAGGATGGCGCTCGCCGCGCTCGCGTGCGCGACGGCGGTCGCGGGCTGCTCGGCGACAGCGGGGGAGCCCGACGCCGGGACCACGACGAGCACCGCGACCGGCACCGCGGCGATCGCGCTGCCGGATCCGGCGGAGCGGGGCCTCGTGACGTCCGCGGAACCGTTCACCGGCACCGGGCTGTCCGGCCATCGGATCCTCTACCGGTCGACGTCGGGGATCGACGGCCGCGGGACCGACGTGTCGGGCACCCTGTTCGTGCCGCCCGGGCAGGCGCCGCCGGGTGGGTGGCCGATCGTGACGGTGGGGCATCCGACCACCGGCCTGCTCGACGATTGCGCACCGTCGCGCGACCCCGACCTGCTCGGGTCGGGCGGGCTGGTTCGGGACTTGCTGGCCCGTGGAGCGGTCGTCGCGGTCACGGACTACGAGGGCCTCGGTACCGGCGGGCCGCACCCCTACCTCGAGCCGATCACGGCCGCGCACAACCTGATCGACGCGGTCCGGGCCGCGCGGTTCCTCGTCCCGGCCGCTTCGCCGCGATGGGCGGCGATCGGGGTCTCGCAGGGCGGGCAGGCGTCGTGGGCGGCCGCGGAGCAGGCGGCGCAGTACGGTGACGGACTCGAGTTCGTCGGCGCCGCGAGCCTGTCCCCGCCGGCGGACCTGACCCCGATAGTCTCCGGCGGCTCGCCGAATCTCGATGTGCCGCAACAGCTGTTCCTGCCGATGCTGCTCGACGGGCTGGCGGTGGCACACCCCGACCTCGACGCGAGTGCCTACATTCGCGGGCCGCTCGCCGAGAACCGGGACGTGATGCGCTCGTGCACAGGACCGCTCGCATCGAGGAAGCTGTCGGTCGCGCTCAGCGTCACCCCGGCAGACACGATCCCGCGCAGCACCGACGACGTCGTCCGGATGCACGAGTGGCTCGCGCAGGACGCCCTGCCTCAGCGACGCGCCGCAGCGCCGATGCTGGTGGTGGTCGCCGGTCGTGACAACCTCATCCGCCCCGACTGGACCACCGCCGCGGTCGGCCGCGCGTGTGGGCTAGGCGACGCGATCGAGTTGCGATACCGGGCCGACGACGTGCACGCCGATTCGCGCGCGCTGCCCGGCGCGATCGACTGGGTTGTCGGACGGTTCACCGACGCGCCGATCGTGAACACGTGCGCCGGGCAGGCGGCCCCGTGAGCGTGGTGCTGTGGACCGCGCTGGTGGTCGTGGTCGCCGTGGCGGCCACGGTCGTCGCGATGCGCACGCGGCGGGTGCTCACCACGCCGGCCGAGCGGGCCGTGCACGACACGCTGCACACCGCGTCGCTCGCGGCCGGGCCGCTGCGCCGCGGGCTCGACGAGGCGTCGTCCCGGGAGGCGGCGCCGCACCTGCGCCGCCTGACGGGTGCCGAATCCCTCGCGATCGCCGGCCCGGACGGCGCACTGCTCGCGTGGAACGGCCCGCACGAGGCGCTGGCGGACCAGTTCGTCGCGGCGGCGGTGCGGGCGATCGCCGGCGGCCGCCGGGTCCTGGTGGGACAGGGTGATCTCGAGCGCGGGTCCGGCGACCACGACGTGCGCGCCGTTGTCGCGCAGCCGCTGCTGATCGAGCACACCGGCGTCGTCGGGGTGCTGGGGGTCGTCAGCACCGCGGAGCCGGGCCCGGCGATGCTGGGCGCGCTCACCGAGGTGGCGCGGTACGCGTGCAGCCAGATCGAACTGGCCGAACTCGACGCCTCCCGCGCCCGGCTGGATCGCGCCGAGGTGCGCGCGCTGCGCGCGCAGATCAGCCCGCACTTCATCTACAACGCCCTCGGCACGATCGCGTCGTTCGTCCGGACCGACCCCGACCGCGCCCGTGAACTCGTGCTCGAGTTCGCCGACTTCACGCGCTACTCGTTCCGGTCGGCGGGCGAGTACACCGTCCTCGCCGACGAACTGCGCAACATCGACCGCTACCTCACCCTGGAGCGGGCCCGGTTCGGCGACAACCTCGAGGTGCGGTTGCAGATCGCGCCCGAGGTACTCAGCGTCGTGCTGCCCTTCCTGGCGCTGCAGCCGCTGGTGGAGAACGCGGTGCGGCACGGGCTGTCCGGGAAGCCGGACGGCGGCACCGTCACGATCGTGGCGTCCGACGCCGGCCCGGACTGCATCATCAGCGTCGAGGACGACGGCGTCGGCATGGACCCGGAGCTGCTGCGCTCCGGGGAGCTGGACGCGGTCACCTCGGGGACGGGCGGACCGAGCACGTCCGAGGCCGCGCACGTGGGGCTCGCGAACGTCGACGACCGGCTGCGGGCGGCGTTCGGCGACGACTACGGCCTGGTCGTGGAGACCGCACCCGGCGCCGGTACCAAGGTCAGCATGCGGGTGCCGAAGTTCCGCCCGGGGATCCGGGCCTGATCCCGACCGTTCGGCCCGGCTGGTCCGGGTCGGGGACGTGACATGGCACGATGGATCCGTTGTGAAAGAGACCCCTGACGGCCCCGCAGATGGCCTCCTGACAGTGCTGGCAGTCGACGACGAACGCCCTGCCCTCGACGAGCTGGCCTTCCTGCTGCGTGCCCGCGACGAGATCGGCGAGATCCGCACCGCCGGCGACGCGACGACCGCGCTGCGAATCCTGCGCGACGGCGGCGTCGACGCGGTGTTCCTCGACATCAACATGCCCGGTCTCGACGGGCTCGAGCTGGCCGGGATCCTGACGCAGTTCGCGAGCCCGCCGTCGGTGGTGTTCGTGACCGCGCACGAGGACCGCGCGGTGGCGGCGTTCGATCTGGGTGCCGTCGACTACCTCCTCAAGCCGCTGCGGGAGGAGCGCCTCGCGGAGTCGGTGCGCCGCATCGTCGAACGACGCCGCCGCGCGCGCGACGAGAGCGACGAGGACGCGTCGGCGGACGAGGTGATCCCGGTGGAACTCGGCGGGGTCACCACGCTGGTGCCGCGCTCGACCGTGAAGTGGGTCGAGGCGGACGGCGACTACGCCCGCCTGCACACCGCCACCGGATCGCACCTGGTGCGCATCCCCATCTCGTCGCTCGAGAGCCGCTGGTCCGACGCCGGTTTCCTGCGCGTGCACCGCTCGTACCTGGTGTCGCTCGGCGAGGTGACCGGCATCCGCAGCGTCGGGTCCGGGCTGGTGGTGTGCCTGCGGCCGCAGGGCGACGCCCCGGCCGTGGAACTGCCGGTGAGCCGTCGCCACACGCGCGAACTCAAGGACCGGCTGATCCGCGGGCCGCGCCAGAGCTGGACGTCGCGGTGACGTCGCCGGACGCCATCCCTCCGCCGTACGGACGGGCGGCGGCGGCGCGCGAACGGGTGGTGCTGGCGCAGCGTCGCGGCGCCCGCATGGTGCGTACCCGGGTCGAGGTCCAGGAGCAGACCGAGGTCGGCGACGCGATGATCCGCGGACTCGTCCGTGCCCAGCTGAGCCTGGCGCTGCGTGTCGCGCTCGTGGTGGGGCTGCTGTTCGGGGCGATCCCGCTGCTGCTGGTCGCGTTCCCGGCTGTCGCCGGCGTCGCGGTTCTCGGGGTCCGTCTGCCGTGGCTGCTCGCGATCTGTCTGCCCGTGCCGATCCTGTTGGCGGCCGGTCGGTTCTACATCCGTGCCGCCGAGCGCAACGAGCAGGACTTCGCCGATCTGGTCGACGACTAGCGATGTCGTCGACGAGGCGATGCCGATGACCGGACAACCGATTCCCCTCCTGACGGTGCTGGCGCTGGTCGTCGCCGCCGCGGCCACCGTCGGCATCGGCATCTACGGGGTTCGCCTGGCGCGCACCACGTCCGATTTCCTCGTCGCGTCGCGCAGCGTGGGACCGGGGTGGAACGCGGCCGCGATCTCCGGCGAATATCTTTCGGCGGCTTCGTTTCTGGGTGTGGCCGGGCTGATCGCGAAGTACGGTGCGGACGCGCTGTGGTACCCGATCGGCTTCACCGCGGGCTACCTGGGCCTGCTGCTGTTCGTCGCGGCGCCGCTGCGCCGGTCCGGCGCCTACACGGTGCCGGACTTCGCGGAGTTCCGGCTCGGCTCGGTGCGGGTGCGCCGGCTCGCGATGGTGGTCGTCGCCCTCGTGTGCGGCCTCTACATGGTTCCGCAGTTCCAGGGCGCCGGACTGACACTGAACATCCTGCTGGGTGTGCCCCGGTGGGTAGGCGTCGTGGTCGTCGGGGCCATCGTGATCGGCAACGTCGTCGGCGGCGGGATGCGCTCGATCACGTTCGTGCAGGGCTTCCAGTACTGGCTCAAGTTCACCGCCGTCGCGGTGCCGGTGGTGGTGCTGTCGGTGCACTGGTTCGCCGACGAGAAACCGGTCGGTGAGCCCGCCCCGCCGACGGTAGCGGTGCAGACGTCGGTGGACGTCACCACCGATGTCGTCGTGCAGGTCGCGACGCCGACCGACGTCACCGTCGACGGCGAGCTCGACGGACGCGAGACGTCGGGCGCGGTGCAACTCGGCACCGGCCGGCACGAACTGGGGAAGGGCACGACGCTGGTGCTGCCCGCGGGATCGCCCGTTCCCGTCGTCGCGGGCGCCCCCGCCGACGGCGCCGGATGGGTCGTGCCCGGCGGCGGATTCGGCGGCTCGCACCCGCTCTACCAGGTGTACTCGCTGATCCTCGCGACGTTCCTCGGCGCGATGGGACTGCCGCACGTCCTGGTCCGCTTCTACACCAACCCGGACGGCCGGGCCGCGCGGCTGACGTCGCTCGTGGTGATCGGGTTGGTGGGCGTGTTCTACGTGTTCCCGGTGCTGCTCGGCGTGTTCGCGCGGCTGTACGTGCCGCAACTGCTCATCACCGGCACGTCCGACGCGGCGGTCCTGCTGCTTCCGGGATCTGTGCTGTCGGGCTGGGGCGGACAGTTGCTGGCCGCGCTCGTCGCGGCGGGCGCGATCGCGGCGTTCCTGTCGACGTCGTCGGGGCTGTTGGTGAGCATCGCCGGTGTCGTCAGCACCGACGTCCTGCGCGGGCGGGTGCGGGACTTCCGGGTGGCGGCACTCGTCGCGGGCGCGGTGCCGCTGGTGCTGGCCCTCGGCGCCACGGCGTTCGACCTCTCGCGATCGGTGGGGCTGGTGTTCGCGGTCGCGGCGTCCACGCTGTGCCCGCTGCTGGTGCTCGGCATCTGGTGGCGGGGGCTGACGGCGGCCGGTGCGGCCGCGGGGTTGACGGTCGGG
Organism: Prescottella soli; assembly: GCF_040024445.1. Lineage (NCBI taxonomy): Bacteria > Bacillati > Actinomycetota > Actinomycetes > Mycobacteriales > Nocardiaceae > Rhodococcus > Rhodococcus (subgen. Prescottella) soli. The sequence continues at coordinate 1,773,704 of NZ_CP157276.1, read as the reverse complement.
ATCGTGGTCGGCGGGGGAGCGGCGCTGCTCGCCGTCGTCGACGCGGTGTCCGACGAGCTGTGGCACGGCTGGCCCGCGGCGCTGATCGGTTACCCGGCCGCGGTGAGCGTGCCACTGTCGTTCGCGGCGATGGTGGTGGTGAGTCTCGCTACGCGGCGACAGATTCCGCGTGACGTCGGCCGGATCTTCACCCGCATGCATGCCCCCGAGCGGCTGGGCATGGGCCGCGACCGCGAGGGCGACCTGCGGTCGATGTGAGCCCGGGTTCCGGTGGGCGGGTCTCGCGATTGACGCGCTGCGTGGGAACCGGCCAACGTGACAGGGTTGCGTGTACGCCGGTGTGCACGCCGGGAAGAAGGAGACCCGCGTGGCGGAATGGCAGTGCCTCGGAGCGGCCGACGACTTTCGCGACGGCAAACCGCATGCCGTCCGTGCATTCGACACCGACCTGGTGGCCTACTCGGACCGGGCGGGCGTCATCCACATCCTCGACTCGCGCTGCCCGCACATGGGCGCCGATCTGAGCAACGGGCGGGTCGTCGGCGACAACATCGACTGCCCGGCGCACCGCTGGCGCTGGAACGGCGAGGGACGCTGCGTCGGCGGTTCGCCCAAGCTCCTCCCGATCCGGGCGTGGACGTCGGAGGAGCGGGAGGGCCTGCTCTACCTGCAGGCCTCCGATGCTCCTCCGACCGGTCGGCCGATCAGGGCAGCCAACGCCTGGTGGTGAACACCGCGGTGATCACCACCAGGCGGGTGTTCACCGCGCGCCGCGGACCAGGGCGCCGGGCCGCGCACCGGTGTCCTGGCCGTCGCGCAGCACCACCTGACCGGACACGATGGTGGCCCGGTACCCGTCGGCGCGTTGCAGCAGTCGCCGTGCCCCGCCGGGCAGGTCGTGCGCCATTTCCGGTGACTTCAGTTGCAGCCGTTCGAAGTCGATCACGTTCAGGTCGGCCTTCTTGCCTTCGGCGATCACTCCGCGATCGCCGAGCCCGTAGATGGTCGCCGTGTCGAGGGTCATCTTCCGCACCGCGGTCGCCAGCGGGATCTTCTCGCCGCGGCTGCGATCGCGCGCCCAGTGCGTCAGCAGGAACGTCGTGTTGGACGCGTCGCAGATCGCACCGACGTGCGCTCCGCCGTCACCGAGCCCGACCGCGGTCGCCGGGTGCAGCAGCATCTCGCTGATCGGATCGAGGGTGAAGTTCGAGTAGCCCAACAACGGCCGGAAGAACAGCGCGCGGCCTGCTTCCGTGAGCAGCAGGTCGTACGCGTACTCGAAGGGATCCCGCCCCGCCCGCCGGGCCTCGCGGGCAAGGCTCGAGTCGGGATCGGGCTCGTACTGCGGCGGGTCTCCGAGGTTGAACGTCCGGTCCAGCTTGCTCAGGTAGGGCATCCGGTTGTCGGGCGAGTCGGCCTCGTCGAGGATTGCTCGTCGGGTCGCCGGGTCGCGCAGCGCCGAGACCAGCGCATCGAGGTCACCTCCCGCGCGTTCGACGGCGGCGACGTAGCTCGGACGGGTGTTGAAGGCGTTGAACGTCTGCAGTCCGGTGAGCAGCCCCAGCGGGCGGGCCGACACCTGCGGGCGCAGCGGGATGCCGGACTCGTACGCGGCTGCGGCCAGGTCCAGCAAGCGCTTCCAGTCGTCCGGTGCGCCGTCGTGCTGCAACAGGCCGAAACTCACTGTCCGCCCGGTGAGTTCGGCCAGTCGCACCATCCAGTCGAGTTCCCGATCGGGCGCGGCGAGATCCTCGCCCATGATGCCTGCGGGCGCCAGTTCGAAGACCCCGGTGCCCGCGGCGGCCAACGCCCGCCCGATCCCGAAGAGCTCGTCCTCGGCGGCGAAGGTGCCCGGCACCGGCTCACCGTCGATGGCTCGATGCACGATGGTGCGCGAGGTCGAGAACCCGAGCGCCCCGGCCTCGACGCCCTCGCGGACCAACTTGGCCATCAGCTCGATGTCCTCCGCCGACGCGGCCTCGTTCCGGGCGCCACGCGCACCCATGACGTAGGCCCGCACCGCTCCGTGCGGGACGTGCGTCCCGACATCGATGGCCAGCGGCTGGCGGTCGATCGCGTCGAGGTACTGCGGGAACGACTCCCAGCTCCACCGGATTCCCGCGGACAGCGCGGCACCCGGAATGTCCTCGACGCCCTCCATCAGCCCGATCAGCCAGTCCCGCGCGGTGTCGGCTACGGGTGCGAATCCCACGCCGCAGTTGCCCATCACCGCGGTGGTGACGCCGTGCCAGCAGCTGGGAGTGAGCATCGGATCCCACGTGACCTGGCCGTCGTAGTGCGTGTGGATGTCGACGAACCCCGGGGTCACCACCAGCCCGGTCGCATCGATGACCTCGTCGGCGTCCGCGCCGCTGAGCCCGCCGCCCGGCACGACCGCCGCGATCCGGCCGTCCCGGACACCGATGTCGGCGACATAGGGGTCGCTGCCGGTCCCGTCGACCACTGTCCCGTTGGAGATCACAAGAGAGAAAGCCATATCCACTCCTCGCTGATCGTCGACCGGCGCGCCATCCGCACCGTGATGACGTTCCGAAGATTAACTGGACATGGTGTCAGCGAGTGGTATTTCGGGGCGTTCGGACGGCGGCGCGCGGCGTTGGCAGCCGTACCGCTCGTCGCGGCCGGACGACCGTTCGGCGCACCTAACGACAGTTCGGCGTGTGACCGGTGCCACAGCCTTCTCCTGTGACCTGGCTCTCACTAGCGTCGCATCGCACACCCCCGCACCAGCGGCCGCGACGCGGTTGCCGATGTCCCAGGAGCCACCATGACCACCACCGACCTCGGTTCGGGCGCGCCGCCGCAGCGGCCGGCACCCGACGCGCAGGCCTTCGTCGACATGCAGGCCAGTCCGCAGTTCCAGGAACTGCGGCACCGCTTGCGGCGCTTCGTCTTTCCGATGACCGCGTTCTTCCTCACGTGGTACGCCGTGTACGTCCTACTGGCGACGTACGCGCCGGACTTCATGGCCACCAAGGTGTTCGGCAACGTCAACCTCGGGATCGTCCTGGGGCTCGGCCAGTTCGCGACGACGTTCGTGATCACCGCCCTGTACGTGCGGTTCGCGAACCGCGAGCTCGATCCGCGGTCGTCGGCGATCCGCGAGGAACTGGAAGGACCGGCCCAGTGATCACCACGCTCGCGCAGTCCGCGCCCGCCACCGATGTCGGCAACCCGCTGTTCAACATCGCGATCTTCGTCGCGTTCGTCGTCGGCACCATGACGTTGGTGATCCGGGCCAGCCGGTCGACGAAGAAGGCCTCGGACTTCTACACCGGCGGCGGCCAGTTCTCCGGACCGCAGAACGGTTTCGCCATCGCCGGCGACTACCTGTCGGCGGCATCGTTCCTCGGCATCGCCGGCGCGATCGCGGTGTACGGCTACGACGGCTTCCTGTACTCGATCGGGTTCCTCGTCGCGTGGCTCGTGGCGCTGCTGCTGGTGGCCGAACTGCTGCGCAACACAGGACGATTCACGATGGCCGACGTGCTCAGCTTCCGGTTGAAGCAGCGTCCGGTCCGGATGGCGGCGGCCCTGTCGACGCTCGTCGTCTCGCTGTTCTACCTGCTCGCGCAGATGGCGGGTGCGGGCGGTCTGGTCGCACTCCTGTTGAACATCAAGGACTTCGCGGGGCAGGCGATCGTCGTCGCCGTCGTCGGCGTGCTGATGATCGTTTATGTGCTGATCGGCGGCATGAAGGGCACCACCTACGTGCAGATGGTCAAGGCCGTCCTGCTCATCGCGGGCGCCGCCATCATGTTCGTCCTGGTGCTGCTCGCGGTGAAGGGCAACTTCTCGCAGCTGCTGGCCGACGCGCAGAACATGGTGAACAGCTCGGCCAACGAGGCGGTCGCCGGTCGCGACGTGCTCGCGCCGGGCGCCAAGTACGGCATCAGCGACATGTCGCGGCTCGACTTCGTCTCGCTCGGTATCGCACTGGTCCTCGGCACCGCGGGTCTGCCGCACGTGCTGATGCGCTTCTACACGGTGCCCACCGCCAAGGAGGCGCGGCGTTCGGTGACGTGGGCGATCGGACTGATCGGCGCCTTCTACCTGTTCACGCTCGTCCTCGGCTACGGCGCCGCGAAGATGGTCGGCCCCGACGAGATCCTCGCGGCCCCCGGCAAGGAGAACTCGGCGGCTCCGCTGCTCGCGTTCGAACTCGGCGGCACCATCTTCCTCGGCATCATCTCCGCGGTCGCCTTCGCGACGATCCTCGCGGTCGTCGCCGGCCTGGCCATCACCGCGTCCGCGTCGTTCGCTCACGACATCTACGCGAGCGTCATCAAGCGGGGAAAGGCGTCGGAGGAGGAGCAGGTCCGGGTCTCGCGGATCACCGTGGTGGTCATCGGTGTCGTCGCGATCGTCCTCGGCATCCTGGCGATGGGCCAGAACATCGCGTTCCTGGTGGCGCTGGCGTTCGCGGTCGCCGCGTCCGCGAACCTGCCGACCCTGCTGTACTCGCTCTTCTGGAAGAAGTTCAACACCACCGGCGCGCTGTTCAGCATCTACGGCGGTCTGATCAGCTGCCTCGTGCTGATCGTCTTCTCGCCGGCCGTCTCGGGGGCCAAGACGTCGATGTTCCCGCACGCCGACTTCTCGTGGTTCCCGCTGGCCAACCCGGGCATCGTGTCGATCCCGCTCGCGTTCGTGCTCGGCATCGTCGGCACCTACGTCGGCCGGAACAAGCTCGAAGACCCGGTCAAGCAGGCCGAAATGGAGGTCCGCTCGCTCACCGGCGTCGGCGTCGAGAAGGCCGTCGCGCACTAGGCGCACCAGGACGGACACCGGTCGGCCGGCCATCTCGCCGGCCGACCGGTAGCTCGTGTCGTGCAGTCAATCGATGCGGGTGGCGTGGACTTCCCAGAAGGGAAGGTGGGCTCTGCCGTCGATCAGGAGGGGTTCGATGATTCGAAGCCGTTCGAGCAGCGGTTCGAACTCGTCGGACATGTCGGGGTTGCCGGCAGCCATCGCCTCGAGGGCATCGACGCTGAGATTGCCTTGATAGGTGGTCGGTCCCAGGTAGGTGAGGTTCCAGCCTCCGGCAGGAAGGACCTGTCGGAAGTTGTCCTCGGGAATCGCGAGCGGGAAGCTCAAACCGTTGACGTTGTGCGGGCTGAATTCGAACATGAACAACCGTGCCCCGGGCTTCGTCGCCCGATGCAAGGCCCGCAGATAGGACTTCTGCAGATCCGTGTCGGTGCTGAAGGTGTGGTAGAAGGCGCTGTCGACGACGGTGTCGAACCGATTCTCGAGCCCTTCGAGCACCGTCGCGTCGGCGACCTGGAAGTTCACCGATACCCCGGCGGCCTCCGCGTTGTCTCGGGCGCGCTGGATGGCGGTGGGTGACGCGTCGATACCGGTGGCGGAGTAGCCCTTCGATGCGTAGTGGATGGCATGGTGCCCGGGACCCGTTCCGGGGTCGAGGACCTCGCCCTTGACCGCGCCGAGCGCGACGAGCTGTCGAATCACCGGCTGCGGCCCGCCGATATCCCAGGGTGTGGCCGTCGGCAATCCGTGCGCCGTCTGTTCATCGCGGTACATCTCTTCGAAACGTGATGGATCGACTGGCACGTTCATGCTCTCGACGGTAATCCCCGATCCCGGGCTGCGGTATGCCCGGCGGAGGGTTGCGGCAAGAGCCGCAGCTGTCGTGTACGTCACCTTTGTCATTGGTTACGATCCGTCAATGGCCAAGCTGAAGGTGTCCATGGACGTGCCGATGAGCCCGGAGGACGCATGGAACAAGGCGTCGGATCTGACGGGGTTCGACCAGTGGCTCAGCATCCACGAGGCGTGGCGCGGTGAGCTGCCGGCAGCATTGAGCGCGGGCACCACGATCAGTTCGGTGGTCACCGTCAAGGGCCTGCGCAACCGGGTGACCTGGACGTTGAAGCAGTACAACCCGCCCCGCAGCCTGGTCCTGAAGGGCGACGGCAAGGGCGGCGTCAAGCTCGGGTTGGTGCTCAGCGTCGACCCCGCGGCCGAAGGTGCGAGGGTCGCCCTCGACATCGATCTCGGCGGCGCGCCGCTCTTCGGCCCGATCGGGGCGGGCGTCGCGAGAGCACTTCGCGGCGACATCGAAAGCTCCCTGCAGAAGTTCGTCACCCTGTACGCCTGACTCGGGCGGAACCCGCCCGATCATCCGCCACCACCAGCGCTCGCTGCGCCTTCCCTGGAGGTCTCCAAGCCATGGCCGGTCGTCACAGCGCACCGCGCGCGAAAACCGTCTCTCCCGTCGTCAAGTACGGATCGATCGGCCTCGCCGCCGTGGTCGTCGTGGGTGCGGGCTATTTCGTCGTCGACAGTCTCGCCGGCGGCGGCTGCGATTCGACGACCGCGTACACCGTGGCCGCCGACCCGTCGATCGCCCCGGTGCTCACCGAGGTCACGACCGCGATGTCGGCCGACGACCTCGGTTGCCGCAGTTTCACGGTCGAGGCGGCGTCGGGCGTCGACGCGCTCGGGGCCCCGGGGGAGCAGGGCGGCCCGGACCTGTGGATCCCGGACTCCTCCCAATGGGTCGCCAAGGCGAACAGTGGATCGGGCACCTTGTTCGACGTCGCGGCACCGTCGGTCGCCGCCACCCCGGTCGTGATCGCGGCCCGCCAGGGCGACATGCCCTTCTTCGCGACGTGGCTGAGCGCGCTGCAACTGCACGGGCTGCGGATCGGCGATCCGCTCACCAGCAGTGTCTCGGCCGCACCGATCGTCGGTGCGCTCGCCGAGGTGGACGCGGGCACGGTTCCCGCCGACGCCGTCCCGGGCGCTCTCGTTCCGCTCGCGCAGGCGCAGGCCGCCAATCTTCACCAGGCGGACGTGCTCGCGCGGCTCGGTGCGGTCGCCGCCGAGGGCGGCATCGCGATCGCGACCGAGGGACAGGTGGTGGCGCGCAACCAGAGCGACCCGTCGAAGCTGGCGGTGACGGTCCCCAACACCGGTGCCGTGTTCCTCGACTACCCGGTGGTGGTGACCGCGCCGGGCTCCGACCACGCCGCGGCGAAGGAGGCCGGCGTCGCACTGGCCGAGGCGATGGCGTCGGAGTCGGGGCGTGCTGCCCTGTCCCGCAGTGGTTTCCGTGGACCTGACCGTGGCCCCCTCGATTCCGGTCGCGGCGTCGGGGACGTCACGACCCTCACTCCGACCGATGCCGCCGCGACGGCGCAGGTGTTCAAGCGGTACGCCGTGCTGGCGCTGCCCTCGCGCGCGCTGGTGGTCGAGGACGTCTCGGGCTCGATGAACGAGAAGGCCGGATCGGAATCCCGGATCGCACTGACGGTCCAGGCCAGCGAGACCGGCGCCAAGCTGTTCCCCGACAACGCGCAGCTCGGGTTGTGGGCGTTCTCGATCGGCCTGGGCGGCAACGGGCAGGACTACAAGGAGCTCACGCCGATCCGACCGATGGGCCAGATGGTCGACGGTGTCAGCCACCGTCAGCGTCTGACGGACGCGGTGCGCACCCTGCCGACCCTCGTCAAGGGCGGAACCGGCCTGTACGACACCACGCTCGCCGCGTTCCGCAAGGTCAAGGAGGGCTACGATCCGGTGGCCGTCAACAGCGTCATCCTGCTCACCGACGGTGCCAACGAGGACCCGTCGAGCATCTCGCTCGACGAGCTGCTCGCGACGCTGAAGAAGGAGCAGGACCCGGCCCGTCCGGTCATCATCGTCACGATCGGTATCACCGAGGACGCCGATGCCGCTGTTCTGCAGAAGATCTCGGCAGCGACCGGCGGAACGAGCCACGTCGCCCGCACGCCGGCCGAGATCCCCGGCGTGTTCGTCGACGCGATGCGTAGCCGCGCCGCGAGCTGACCGTCCCGACGCGAGAACGGGGGTGGGCGGCCGATGAACTGCTCCCCGGAAGTTGGACTGAGAAATTCAGTTCCGACGTCCGGGGAGCAGTTCTGTGTATCCACAAAGTTCACTATCGAAGGATCAGCGGACCACGGCGGTAGCGTTGTTCGAGGCCGGTTGGGCCGGTCAGGCGGTCGCGAAGCGGTTGGGCGTGAGCCACTCGGCCACCGATCGTCTGTATGACCGGTGGCGGGTTCGAGGCAGAGGAGCGCTGGTGGTCAAACCGTTCAAGCGGTCGTTCACATTCGAGTTCAAGCTCGAGGTGGTGCGCCGGTTCCTTGCGGGCGAGACGAAAGTCGCGCTGGCAAGGAACCTCGACCTGTCGTCGCCGAAACTGATCGAGACGTGGGCGCGCACGTACCGCAACGAGGGCGCGGACGGGTTGCGGCCGAAGCGGGCCGGCCGGCCACCGAACCCTGCCGGTACCGGGTCGGTCGAGGCCAGCGAGCTTGAACAACTACGGCGAGAGAACGAGCGCTTGCGCGCGGAGGTCGCATACCTGGGAAAATTGCGCGCCTTGAGGGCGCAGGAACGACAGCGAAGGTCCACGCTGTCGTCTCCCTCAAGGCCGAGCATCGCCTCGATGTGCTGCTCGAGGCTGCCGGGCTGGCCCGGTCGACGTTCTTCTATCACCAGGCCCGCCTGCAGGACCCGGACCCACAAGCAGAGCTGAAGTCCGCGATCGTGGAAGCGTTCGAGCGCAGTAACGGTCGCTACGGTCATCGCCGCATCCACTGCGAGGTGGTCAAAGCCGGTCGGCAAGTAGCGAAGAAGACCGTGCTCACACTCATGCGCACGCTCGGGTTCGTCTGCCGGGTGCGGCGCAGGAAGAGATTCACCTCCTACCGCGGTGAGGCCGGCGCGGTCGCTGCGAACCTGCTCGACCGCGACTTCGACGCCAGTGCACCGAATCAGAAGTGGGTCACCGACGTGACCGAGTTCCGTGTCGGCGACCGCAAGCTGTATCTGTCGCCGGTCATGGATCTGTTCGACCGACAGATCATCGCCTACTCGATCGGCCTGGCACCGACTCTCGAGTTGACCAACAGTTCTCTGCGTGCCGCGCTCGCGACTCTCGACGACGGGCAGGCACCGCTCGTGCACTCGGACCAAGGATTCCACTACCAGCACTCGTCCTGGCGGCGGCTGCTCGCGAATGCCGGTGCGACCCAATCGATGTCCCGCAAGGCCAACTGCTATGACAACGCCGTGATCGAGAACTTCTTCGGCCACCTCAAAGCCGAACTCTTCCACCACACCCGATACCTCGAGACCGGCGCACTGACCACCGCACTTCACGAGTACATCCGCTGGTACAACACCGAACGGATCTCCACGAAGCTCGAAGGCCTGAGCCCGGCGCAATACCGGACCCAGGCCCTCGCCGCCTAGGCTCTTACTTAGCCAGTCCAACTATCGGGGACCAGTTCACGACCGGCCGCCCACCCCCGTTCGCGTTGTCGTCAGAGCAGTGCCGCGTCCGTGGCGGCCCGCACCTGCTCCTCGGTGACGCCCGGTGCGCATTCGCGAAGTGCGAGACCGGCATCCGTCACATCGATCACGGCGAGATCGGTGATGATCCGGTGAACCACCGCGCTTCCGGTCAGCGGCAGCGTGCAGCGTTCGACGATCTTCGAGGCGCCGGACTTGTCAGTGTGCTCCATGAGCACGATGACCCGGCGTGCGCCGTGAACCAGGTCCATGGCGCCGCCCATGCCCTTGACCATCTTCCCCGGAACCATCCAGTTGGCCAGATCGCCGGTGGCGGAGACCTGCATGCCGCCGAGCACCGCGGTGTCGATGTGGCCGCCTCGGATCATCCCGAAACTGGTCGCGGAGTCGAAGAACGCCGCGCCGGCGTTCACCGTCACCGTCTCCTTGCCGGCGTTGATCAGATCCGGGTCCACCTCGGCCTCGGTCGGGTACGGGCCGGTGCCCAGGATCCCGTTCTCGCTGTGCAGCGTGACCTCGACGCCTTCGGGCAGGTGATTCGGAATCAACGTCGGCAGACCGATCCCGAGGTTGACGTACTCGCCGGACACGAGTTCCTGTGCGGCGCGTGCGGCCATCTGCTCGCGCGTCCAGCCGACGGTCTCGACCACCGCGGTCATCGTGTGCCCTCCTTCGCGGCCGAAACGGTCCGCTTCTCGATCTTCTTGTCCTGCTGTCCGATGTGCACGATGCGGTCGACGAAGATGCCGGGCAGATGGACCTGCTCCGGATCGAGTTCTCCGGCCTCGACGATCACCTCGACCTGGGCGACGCACACCCGGCCGGCCATTGCGGCGAGCGGGTTGAAGTTCATCGCGGCCTTGTTGAACACCAGGTTGCCCTCGGTGTCGGCGACCATGGCGTGCACCAGCGAGAAGTCGGCGGTGATCGATTCCTCCAGGACGTAGTCGCGTCCACCGAACTCCCGGATCTCCTTCGGCGGCGACGCGAGCGCCACCGAACCGTCCGCGGCGTAGCGCCACGGCAGGCCGCCCTCGGAGATGGGGGTGCCGACTCCCGACGGGGTGAAGAACGCCGGGATCCCCGCCCCGCCCGCGCGCATCTTCTCCGCGAGCGTGCCCTGCGGCGTCAACTCCACCTCGAGTTCACCCGACAGGTACTGGCGCGCGAACTCCTTGTTCTCCCCGACGTACGACGCCGTGACCCGACGAATGCGCCTGTCCTCGAGCAGGATTCCCAGGCCGTGGCCGTCGGTGCCGCAGTTGTTGGAGAAGACCTCGAAGTCGGTTGCCGTGCCGGCGGCGAGCGCGGCTATCAGAACGTCGGGGATGCCGCACAGTCCGAATCCGCCGACGGCCAGGGACGCCCCGGAGGGGATGTCGGCGACAGCGTCGGCCGCCGATGCGTAGATCTTGCTCATGAGTACCTTTCCGTCTCCGACTGTCTCGGCTGTCGCTGGGTCAGGCGGACGCAGTGCTCTGCGCCGCGAGCTTGCGCATTCCCGCCGGGTAGACGCGCTTGCCGACAAGCAGCGCGACGATGGCAGCGACGTAGAAGAACGGCGCGAGCTGGAGGGATTCGAGAAGTCCCAGTCGATCGGCGAGGATGCCGATGACGAAGGGGCCCAACGCCAATCCGAGAACATTGTTGGCGATGGTGAGTGTACCCAGTGCCGACGAGCGGACCGACTCGTGGGTGAGGCTGGCGACCATGGCGGCCGTCGGACCGGAGCAGCCGGCCGAGAAGAATGCACCGATTCCGAGCAGGACCAGCTGGGGGGCGCCGGTGCCCAGACGGAATCCGATGCCGAGTGCCACCAGGGAGATCATGCAGAACACGACGGCGGTCACCCACTTGCGTGCCGGATTGGTACGGCTCACCCGGTCGGTGATCATGCCGCACACCACCATTCCCGTGCCGACCAACAGGACGAACAGCGCGGCCGCCCCGGCGGCCTTGTCGAGCGCCATGTCGTAGTACCGGTTGAAGAAGCTGGGCGTCCACGAGAGCAGGACGGCCGCGGTGAACATCTGGAATCCGCCGGCGAGGTAGGCGCACCACACGGCAGGGTTCGTGAACAGGGTGGACACCGGGACGCGGATCACCGGGGCGGACGGAGCGGCGCCATCGGCCGGGGCGACGGGCTCGTCGTGCACGGCGTACTTCGCGAGACGCGACTCGGTGACCACGGCCCGGAACAGTGCGACGAGGATGAGTCCCAGAACCGCCATCGCGGTGAACGACCACCGCCACCCGACGTTCACGGCGATCACGCCACCGAGCGAGACGCCGACCACGGAACCGAACGATCCGCCGGCCATGAAGGCACCGCTCAGCGATGAGTGCAGACGCGGGGAGAACACGCTGAGGACCACGGCGATGCCGACGCTGCCGTACGCGGCCTCGCCGACTCCCACGAAGAACCGCGCCGCCAGCATCTGCTCGTAGTTGGATGCGATCGCGCAGCACAGCGTTGCGATGCTCCACATCACAGCCATCAGAACCAGGCTTCTGACCCGGCCCCACCGGTCGGCGAGCAGCGACAGCGGGAACGTCAGCAGGCCGACCATCAGAGCGACGACGCTCGTGAGCGAGGCGAGCTGGGAATCGGACAGATCCCAGTCGGCCTTCAGCATCGGGAAGACGGCGCTGAGAACCTGCCGGGACATGTAGTCCGACAGCAGCAGCGCGAACGCGAGGGCGGCGACGAGCCACGGGTAGATCCGGGACCGCGGGCGACTCGGGGCCGAGACGACGTCCTGCTCGATGTGGTCGGGTTCGATGGTTCCGACCAGCTGGTCGGTCGGTGCTGGGGACAGTCCCATGGTTGCTCCTGGAGGCGGATGGGCTGGGAGCGCGGCGATCGAGGGCGCGGCGATCGATGTCGCGACGGGGGCTTGGTCTAGGAGGGGGCTTCGAACGCGGTCAGCTCGGCCTGGGGAGTCTACTTGCCGTTGACGCCGAGTACATCGCCATGAACTGTTCGCCCCACTGGGAAAGGGTGTTCCACAGCGGATTCCAGCTTCCGTCTCGCTGCATGCGGTCGATCGTGGGGGTGAGTGTCGGCTCGGTGGTCGTGGTCATGGCAGAGCTCATTTCACCGGAGGGCGGATACGGAAGTGATGCGTGCTACTGCGCGCAAGGGAACGTGGCGCACATCACGTTATATGTACTCCGTTTACGATAATTACCCCTCCGGGACGTCATTCTGTGCATCTTGGGACACGCCTGTCCCGTAGGCGCCGACGGTTCCTGTGAAGACGCCCGTCGCTGCCTGTTTGCGCCACTCTCGCGGGCTGACGCCGAACTGCTGGTTGAACCAGCGGGAGAAGCTGCTCGGAGTCGAGAACGAGAGCATCTCCGAGATCTCGGTGAACGAGTAGCGGGTCCCGCTGACCATCCGATTGGCGAGTTCTGCTCGGGTGGTGTCGAGGACGGAGGTGAACGTCTGGCCGGATTTTGCGAGATGGCGATGGACCGTGCGGCGGTCGACGCCGAGGCTGCGGGCCACCTGGTCGATGGAGCACCGGCCGGTCGGCAGGAGTAGCTCGACGAGTTCGCGGACGCGCCCTTCGAGCGTCGGTTCCTCCGGTGTCGAGATCGTGTCGAGGAACTGCTTCGCGTACGAGCGCAACCCCGGATCGGACAGACGGTTCGGTTCGTTCAGATCGTTTGTGTAGGTGACGATCCCGCTGAAGTCGTTGTCGAAGGAGAGGGGCGCGGCGAACATTCGGCGATGTGTGGAGTCGTCGGTGGGCCGGCCGTGCTCGAAGCAGACGGATACGGGGTGCCATCGATCGCCGAGCAGGTTGCGGAGAAGCTGGTAGACCACCGTGACTGCGAGTTCGATCGACTGACGGACGGGCATCGGTTCGCCGGGTTCGAAGCTCACCTGTATCGCGGACAAGCCGTCCCGCTCGGTCATGCGGATGTGCAGGGCCTCGTTGTACATGTGCTGGTACCGGATCAGCATCTGGAACGCGCTCCGGGCATTGGGCTCCTCGCGGATGCTCACGCTGAGCGGTCCGAGCGTGGACAGTCGACGGTGTTCGGCGAGCTTGAGTGCGAAGTCCGGGCGACCGGACACGGCCGACGACAGTTCGAGCAGGCGCGCCACCGAGGCGGCTGGGATCCATCGATCCTGAAGGTCGAGGCTCGAGGGGTCGAGTCCAACGGTCCTCAGCAGCTGTACCGGATCTATGTTCAACATGCGGCTGACCTCGATATATCCGGTCAGCGAGGCGTATCGCGCGAGGGGCTTGGCCACCCGTATCACCCTCCTCGGGCTGGTCGTGCTGTCCCGCAAGGGTAAGTGTGCGCCCAGACACATCCCAACCCGGGTGTGCGGCCCGACATATCTCCTGGGTCACACTCATGTCCCCAAAGGGAAAGAAATATGTCCCGTGAAGGTATGTGTGATCGGCCACATGTCGATACTGTCGTGTCAGCTGAGTCACACGGGAATCGTCCCGGCGATTCACGTGCCGTTCATGTCGAGGCGAGTGTGCAAGCGCCGGCTCGACATGAACGGATACGAAAGAGGTTGCCGCCCAGAATGTCCCGGCGACCGCGCAAATGGGTCGACCTGCCCGGGGTCGATTCATGATCAAGGAGAGAGCTATGGCAAAGGCGATTCGCTTCTACGAGACCGGTGGCCCGGAGGTCCTGAAGTGGGAGTCCGTGGAGGTCGGTGAACCCGGCCCGGGCGAGGTGCGGATCCGACACGAGGCCGTCGGACTGAATTTCGCGGACACCTACTTCCGTACCGGCATGTACCCGGCCCCGCTGCCTGCGGGAATGGGTGTCGAGGCCGCGGGTGTCATCGAGGCGGTCGGCGCCGGCGTGGAGGGCTTCGCGGAAGGTGACCGGGTCACCTACACTGGCAGCCCGCTCGGCGCGTACAGCACCGAGCGCGTCATGCCCGCCGAGCACCTGATCGCGCTGCCGGACGGCATCGAGTTCGAGACCGCGGCCGCGATGACGATGCGCGGGCTCACCACGTCCTACCTGCTACGCCGGATCTACCCGTCACTGAAGGCGGGCGACACCGTGCTGCTGCACGCCGCTGCCGGTGGTGTCGGTCTGATCTTCTGCCAGTGGGCAAAGCTGCTGGGCGTCAATGTGATCGGTACTGTGTCGAGCGACGAGAAGGCGGAGGTCGCCCGCGCTCACGGATGCGGTGAGGTCATCGTCTACAAGCGCGAGAACGTCGCGGAGCGGGTTCGTGAGCTCACCGACGGAGCCGGTGTGCCGGTCGTGTACGACAGCATCGGTGAGTCGACCTTCCAGTCGTCGCTCGACTCGTTGGCCCGACGGGGCCTGCTCGTCGCCTTCGGTACGGCGTCCGGCCCGATTCCGCCGATCAATGCAATGCAGTTGGCGGTCAAGGGGTCGCTGTTCGTGACCCGCCCGGCGCTCGCCGACTACATCGCCGATCCGGCCGAGCGTGCCGAGCTCGCCGGCGAGCTGTTCGGGCATGTCGCGGCCGGCCGCATCAAGATCGAGATCAATCAGCACTACGCGCTCGAGGAAGCCGAGAAGGCCCACCGCGACCTGGAGTCGGGCATCAGCATCGGCTCGTCGGTGTTCTCGTTCTGAACCTGAATCATCCATCTGCGCAATGTCGTTCGGTTCGCCGTCACAGCACGTGACGGCGCCACGGCGCACCACTTCCAGCTTGTACAGGAGAATGTCATGACCACTGTCGAACTTGCACCCGGCCGTAGGGCGACCGTCACGACTGTGACGCCGATGGATGCGCGTCCGCTGACCTGCAGCATCGGTGCCGAACTCCACGGCGTCGACCTCGCCGACGTGGCTCGCGACGACGACCTCTTCGCCGAGCTGAAGTCGCTGCTGCTGGAGCACAAGGTGCTCTTCTTCCGCGACCAGGAAATGAGCCGTGCCGAGCACGTCGCGCTGGCCGAGCGTTTCGGGTCCCTCGAGGATCATCCGGTGGTGGGCAGCGATCCCGACCATCCCGGTCTCGTGCGGATCTACAAGGACCTCGACAGCCCGCGCGAGGCGTTCGAGAACGCCTACCACTGCGACGCGACGTGGCGTGTGAATCCTCCGATGGGGTGCGTGCTCCGATGTGTCGAGGGCCCCTCGGTCGGTGGCGACACGATCTGGGTGAACATGGCCCTGGCGTACGAGCGGCTGCCCGAGCGTGTCAAGGAGCAGATCGAGGGGCTGCGCGCCCGGCACAGCATCGAGGCGTCCTTCGGCGCGCGACTGCCGATCGAGAAGCGCCTCGAACTCAAGGAGCGCTTCCCGGACGCCGAGCACCCGGTGGTCCGCACGCACCCCGAGACCGGCGAGAAGATCCTGTTCGTCAACAGCTACACGACGCACCTCACGAACTACCACACCGAGGAGAACGTCCGGTACGGCATCGACTACGCCCCGGGCGCCGGTGAGCTGCTGCGGTACCTGCAGACCCAGGCGACGATCCCGGAGTACCAGGTGCGTTGGCGTTGGACGAAGAACAGCGTCGCGATCTGGGACAACCGGTCGACCCAGCACTACGCGGTCCAGGACTACTGGCCCGCAGTTCGAAAGATGGAGCGCGCCGGGATCATCGGCGACCGCCCCTTCTGATTTTCGTTCCGTACCTACATTTCTCACCTCTATCCAGAAACGGAGTCAATCCATGCATTTCCAGGACGATGCGTTCTTCCCGGAGAACCAGGAGAAGCTGGTCATCACCGTCGCGCCGTACGGCCCGGAGTGGGCGGTGGAGGACTTCCCCGAAGACCTGCCGCTGACGATGGACGAGCACGTCCAGCAGGCGGTGGACTGCTACGAGGCCGGCGCGACGGTGCTGCACATCCACGTCCGCGAGGAGGACGGCAAGGGCTCCAAGCGGCTGTCGAAGTTCAACGAGCTCCTCGGTCGCCTCCGTGAGGCCGTGCCGGAGATGATCCTGCAGGTCGGCGGCTCGATCTCGTTCGCGCCGGAGGGTGACGGCGCCGACGCGAAGTGGCTGCCGGACAACGTCCGCCACATGCTCGCGGAGCTGGATCCGAAGCCGGACCAGGTGACGATCGCGATCAACACCAGCCAGATGAACATCATGGAGCTGATGACGCCGGGCGACATCAAGGGCACCTCCCTGGAGAACGCCGAGCTCGCCTCGACGTACCGCGAGATGACCGTCCCCGCCGGTCCCGAGTGGGTCGAGGAGCACCTGCGTCGTCTGCAGGCCGCCGGTATCCAGCCGCATTTCCAGCTCTCGTCGATTCCTCAGCTCGAGACGGTGGAGCGGCTGATCCGTCGTGGCGTCTACACCGGCCCGCTGAACCTGACGTGGGTTGCCATCGGTGGCGGTTTCGACGGCCCGAACCCGTACAACATGATGAATTTCATCGATCGGGTCCCGGACGGCGCGTGCCTGACGCTCGAGACGCTGATGCGTTCGGTGCTGCCGGTGAACACGATGGCCATGGCGATGGGTCTGCACACCCGCTGCGGCAACGAGGACAACCTGTGGGCGCCGAACGGCGAGGTGAAGATCACCTCGGCCGAGCAGGTGCGTCAGCTGGTGCGCGTCGCCAAGGAGCTCGGCCGTGAGGTCGCCACGGCGAAGGAGGCCCGCGACATCTACAAGATCGGCACCACGTACGCGAACGCCGACGAGACCCTCGCCAAGCTCGGCTACGCCCCGAACCGCCAGCCCGGCCAGGTCGGCTTCACCCAGCACGCCTGACCCGCTGTCACCCGTCTGCGACAGCAGCGAGCGGGGACACCTACAGGTGTCCCCGCTCGTCCGCCCGTCTCGAGATCTTTTGGAGGAAATGCCTTGAGCAGCTCCGTTTCCCCGACCGTCGTTGTCGTTCCCGGACTGCGTGACCACGTCGAGGACCACTGGCAGACCCTGTTGGCCGCCGGCCTGGACAAGGTCCGTACCGTTCCGCCGCTCGAGCACGACAAGCTCAGCCTCGACGCCCGCGTGGCGGCACTCGACGCCGTCCTCGCCGACATCGACGGGCCCGTCGTGCTCGTCGCGCACAGCGCCGGTGTGATGATCACCGTGCACTGGGCCGCGCGGCACGACCGCCCGGTGGCGGGCGCGATCCTGGCCACCCCGTCGGACCTCTCCACCCCGCTGCCGGCCGGCTACCCGTCGCTGGCGGACCTCGAGGCGAACGGCTGGAACCCGGTCCCGCGTAGCCCGCTGCCGTTCCCGAGCATCGTCGCCGCCAGCACCAACGACCCGCTGGCCGACTTCGCCGTCGTCGTCGACCTCGCACACGCGTGGGGCGGCCGTCTGGTCGACCTCGGGGAGGTCGGACACCTCAACCCGGCGTCCGGCTACGGCGAATGGCCCCGTGCCACCGAGCTCCTCGACGAGCTGTTCACCACGATCGGCGTCCAGGCCGCGCCGAGCCACTGACCCTCACGACCGCTGCCCGAGAGAGACGCCCCGATGCTCAATCTGTCCATGTTCCTGGAAGACTCGGCCCGCAAGTACCCGAGCCGTGACGCGCTGGTGCTGGGGGAGGACCGGTTCACCTACGCGGAGACCGACGGTCTCGCGAACCAGATCGCCAATCTCCTCGTCGCGTCCGGGATCGAGCCCGGCGACCGGGTTGCGATCTCCTGCCCCAACCTGCCGTGGTTCCCGATCGTCTACTACGGGATCCTCAAGGCCGGTGCCGTGGTCGTTCCGCTCAACGTCCTGTTGAAGGGACGGGAGATCGCGTACCACCTGCAGGACTGCGGCGCCAAGGCGTACTTCTGCTTCGAAGGCGGACCGGATCTGCCGATCGGGGAGTACGGGCGGGACGGATTCCGCGAGGTGTCGTCGTGCCGGTCCATGTTCGTGATCGGTGGGGACAGCGGAAGCGGCGAGGGGATCGAGGCGCTCTCTGCGGTGCTCCCCGACCAGTCCGCGACCTTCGAGACGGTCGTACGTGAGGCAACGGACACGGCGGTCATCCTCTACACGAGCGGAACCACCGGTCAGCCGAAGGGCGCCGAGCTGAGCCAGTCGAACATGGTGATGAACGCGCTCGCCGCCAACCGACTGTTCGACAGCACCCCGAGTCGGCCGGACACCCACCTGTTGACGCTTCCGCTGTTCCACTCGTTCGGTCAGACCATCAACATGAACGCCGGGTTCTCGATGGGTGCGACGCTGGTGCTGCTGCCGCGCTTCGAGGCCGGTGCCGCGCTGGAAATCATGGAGCGCGAGTCGATCACGATGTTCGCGGGCGTGCCGACGATGTACTGGGGCCTGCTCGGTGCGGTGGACGACTCCGTGGACGTCGGCCGGATCGCCGCGAATCTTCGCAAGGCCATCTCCGGGGGAGCGGCGCTGCCCGTCGAGATCCTGGAGAGGTTCGCGCGCCGGTTCGGGGTTCAGATCCTCGAGGGCTACGGGCTGTCGGAGACCTCGCCGGTCGCCCTCTTCAGCGACCCCGAGCAGGATCCGCGTGCCGGCTCGATCGGCGTTCCGCTGTGGGGCGTGGAGGTCCGCCTCGTCGACAAGGACTGGAACACCGTGGAGGGCGCCGACGCCGTGGGCGAGATCGCGATCCGCGGCCACAACGTGATGAAGGGCTACTACGACCGTCCCGAGGCCACGGCAGAGGTGATGAACAACGGCTGGTTCCGCACCGGCGATCTCGCGCGACGGGACGCCGACGGCTTCTACTACATCGTCGACCGGGCGAAGGACATGATCGTGCGGGGCGGGTTCAACGTCTACCCCCGCGAGATCGAAGAGGTCCTCATGACGCACGAGGCGGTCTCCCTGGCCGCGGTCATCGGCGTTCCGCACGAGAGCCACGGTGAGGAGGTGCGGGCGTACGTCATTCCCGAGCCCGGCACCGCGATCTCCGGTGACGAGTTGGTCTCCTGGTCGAAGGAACGCATGGCGAGCTACAAGTATCCGCGTGAGGTCCGGATCGTCGAGCAGTTGCCGATGACCGCCACCGGGAAGATCCTCAAGCGCGAACTCGCCTGATACGCAGTTACGTCCGGGCGCGCTCGGGTACGACGACGTCGGCGGCGGCACGGGGTATCGGGGACCCCGCCCGCCGCCGGCGTCGAAGTGCTTTCTCGGCTTCGATGACGACCGGAACGATCAACGACCATCCGATGCACGCGAGCCACTGTGGTCCGGTCAGGGACGTCGTCAGGAGCAGATCCTGGAGGAACCCGATCTCGACGGCGAACACCGTGATGACGGCGGCGATCGACAGGATCCTGACCGCACCCAGAATCGGCGGTGCGAGACCGGATTCCGGATCGCGCCGCATCACCAGTCCGCCGAGGATCGAACCGAACGACAGCACCACGAACGTCATCGTCATCGGCACGTTCGCTTCGGTGGAGCTCATCTCGCCCGGCGCGGTGAGCATCGCGGCCAGCGCGACCACGAACTGGAGCACCCCGTACGCCAACCATTGGCCGATGGACCGGCGGTTGGCGATCGGCACCGCAGGGTCACGCGGGGGCTTGTCCATCAGATGCGGTGGCGACGGGTCGGCCATGATCACGGCCACCGGAAACAGCGTGATGAAGAAGTGCTGGAACAGCACCATCAGTGGTGTGAGGGCCACTCCGTCGTTGATGTCGAAGACGCTCGCGACGAGGAACAGCAGCACCAGTGAGAACAGCTTGGCCATCTGGTAGCGGATGTACGACACGATCTTGTCGTAGATGCTGCGGCCCAAACGGATTGCAGTGATCAGGGTTCCGAAGTTGTCGTCGGTGAGGATCATCCGGCCGGCCTGCTTGGTGACTTCGCTGCCGGACCCCATCGCGACACCGATGTCGGCCTTCTTCAGCGCGGCGGCGTCGTTCACGGCATCCCCGGTCATCGCCACGATCGCGCCACTGCGTTGCATGACGTCGGCCAGGCGGAGTTTGTCCTGCGGCGTGACGCGGCCGAACACGTGGAGGCGGGGAAGCTCGGCGGTCAGTTCCGCGTCGGTCATCGCCTGGAGTTCGGCACCGCCGATCGCGCCCGGCCCCAGTCCGAGTTCGGCCCCGATCGCCGCCGCCGTGATCGCGTGGTCGCCGGTGATCATGCGGACCTCGATGCCGGCCCCGTGTGCGGTGCGGACCGCTCTCACGGCCTCCGGTCGGAGCGGGTCGATGATGCCGACCATCCCGACGAACGTGAGGTCGGCGACGAACGACATGGGGTCGCGTCGCACGGCGTCCTCGTCCTCGCTCTCGCCGTCGAGTTGTCGTGCGGCGAAGGCCAGTACGCGCAGCCCCTTCTCGGACATGGTGCGATTCGCGGTCAGCAGCTCTTCTCGTACGTCGTCGAGCGGTACCCGACTTCCGTCCGGGCGGAAGGCGCTCGTGCACCGGTCGAGGACGACGTCGGGTCCGCCCTTGACCACTTCCAGGAACGACGTGGTTCCCTCGACCGGGAGGTGGTGGAACGTCGCCATGAACTTGTACGCGGA
Source organism: Prescottella soli (assembly GCF_040024445.1). Classification (NCBI taxonomy): domain Bacteria; kingdom Bacillati; phylum Actinomycetota; class Actinomycetes; order Mycobacteriales; family Nocardiaceae; genus Rhodococcus; species Rhodococcus (subgen. Prescottella) soli. The sequence goes on along the minus strand of NZ_CP157276.1, from coordinate 1,752,948 downwards.
GTCGAACGGCACCTCGGCGACGCGGGGATACGTCCGCCTGGTGAGCGGTGCGTCGGCGCCCATCTTGGCGGCGAGCACCACCAGTGCGGCCTCGGTCGGGTCGCCGACGACCTCCCCGCTGTCGGAGACGACGGCGTCGCTGTCGAGGCAGAGTCCGTACGCGAGCAGGGTGAAGTCCGGGACCGGTTCGCCCGCAACGTGGGTGATCGTCCCCGACTTGCCGTACCCGACGCCGTCGACCGTGAACCACCGGCCGCGGAAGTACAGCGACCGCACCGTCATCTGGTTCATCGTCAGAGTGCCGGTCTTGTCGGAGTTGATCGCACTGGTCGCGCCGAGCGTCTCGACGTCGGTGAGATTCTTGACGACGGCCTTGGCATCGGCCAGCTGCCGCGCCCCGTAGGCGAGCATCGCCTGCACGAACGTCGGAAGACCGGTCGGGATCGCGGACACTCCCATCGAGATGCCCAGCAGGAGGACCGTCGTGACGTCCTGTCCGCGGATCGCGCCGATCGCGACGATGATCGCCACCGCTGTCCACGCGATGATGCCGAGCACCTTGGTGAGCGAGTCCAATTCGCGCTGAAGGGGGGACTTGCTCGGAGCGACGGCCGACAGCATCGACGCGATGCGACCCATCTCGGTGTGCATGCCCGTCTCCGTGACGACCATCGTGGCGGTGCCGCGGGTGACCGAGGTGTTCTGGAAGACCATGTCGCTGCGGTCACCGAGCGGCGCATCGGCATTGTCCAGTGACCGGGCGTCCTTCGCGACCGGGGTGCTCTCACCGGTCAGCGCAGCCTCCTGCGTCTCCAGGGTCGTCGACGCGACCAGGCGGCCGTCCGCCGGGACGATGTCGCCGGCCTCGAGCGCGACGACGTCGCCGGGCACGAGGTCGGTCGCGTCGAGAGCCGTGACCTCCCCGTCCCGCACCACCCGCGCCTGCGGCGTCTGCATCTTCGCGAGGGCGTCGACGCTGGCGCGTGCCTTCAATTCCTGTCGCGTGCCCAGCACGACATTGAGCACGACCAGTACCGCGACCACGATCGCCGTCGGCACCTCCGAGATGACCAGGCTGACGACGACGACGGCCACGAGCATGAGGTTCATCGGATCCCGAAGCTGCCGCAGGGCAATGGCCCAGCCGGAGGGGCCGGGCGCGGACACGATCACGTTCGGGCCGTACCGGGCCAGGCGAACCGCGGCCTCGTCGCTCGTCAGCCCGGTCTGCGTGTCGGTGCCGAGTTCGGTCACCACGGCGTCGATGTCGTGGGTGTGCCAGGTCTCGGCAGCGGTCATCGCGTGCCGATCGAGCCGGGCCGACGTCCGTCCATGAGGTCCTCCTGCACCGGAGCGCGCCTGCGATCAATCGCACCAAGCGGGAGTGGGCTGGGTCAAGCCCCGGGGCGGTGCTGTGTGGGTGCGAGCTGACGAGGCATCACACCGCAACCCTTCCGCTGCGAGCAAAAGGCTCGAATCGCCCACGAAATGGGCGTATTCGAACTAGGCTCGCGCGAAAGTTGGACGCTTGTACAGGAAGGCCCACGTTGCGCGCACTGCTGTTGACTGCCCTGACGGTACTGACCCTGCAGACCGTCGTCCCCGCGGCGGAGGCGACCCCCGTCGACGACGGCTGGACGCTTCCGCAGCTGACCGTCGTCGACCGCACGATCAAGGACGTGGACGGGCGGACGGTGCTGCTACGCGGCGCCAACGTCAACCAGCTCAACGACTACGCGCCCAACGGGACCGGGCTGCCGACGGTCGCCCCGTTGGATCGGACGGACTTCGAGCGTATGGCGGCGCTCGGCTTCAACGTGGTGCGGCTGAACGTCGCGTGGTCGGCGCTCGAGCCGACTCCGGGTGCCTTCGACGCCGCGTACGTCGGCCGGGTCCGCCAGGCCGTTCAGGACGCGAAGGACAACGGCATCTACACCGTCCTGGACATGCATCAGGACGCGTGGGGGCCCTACGTGGGAACCCCGGAGGGACAGGACTGCGCGCCGCTGATGAAGCCGGGAATCGGGTGGGACGGCGCCCCCGGGTGGGCGACGCTCACCGGCGGGTGGACGACGTGCAACATCGGCGGGATCCGAGAGGTCTCGCCGGCGGTCGCCCGCGCGTTCCAGGCGTTCTACGACGACGAACAGGGCGTGCAGGGCCACCTGGTGCAGACCTGGGCGCGACTGGCGGCCGAGTTCAAGGACGAACCCGCGGTGGTGGGATACGACCTGCTCAACGAACCGAACCCCGGCCTGCGGGACCCGTTCACCGCGGCCGACCAGATCGGGCGCTTCTACCAGCGCGCGATCACGGCCATCCGGCAGGCCGAGACGGGCGGCTTCCAGCACCTGGTGATCTTCGAGCCCAGCGCGATTTGGTCCGCACTTGGATTCGACGCGCTGCCGCCCCGCCAGTACGTGAGCGATCCGCTCGCAGTATTCTCGCCGCACCTGTACAGCCAGTCGATCACGGTGAGCAGTGAATTCCCCTCTCTCGAAGACGGATTCCGGATCGCCGCGCAGGCGGCGGACTGGTACGGAGCGCCGTTGTGGACCGGTGAGTGGGGCTGGTTCGGAGAGCCGGGCGACCAGGCCGGTGACGTCGGCCGGTTCGTCGATGCGATGAACGACCACCGGATGGGTGGAGCGTGGTGGTCGTGGACCCAGGCGTGTGGTGACCCGCACGCGGTGCGCGACGGTAACACCGCCAAGCCGCAGGGCAACCTCAACCGCATCGACTGCCCGTCGGGCGAGGCAGAGGGGCTCGTCGAGGGATTCGCGGAGCAACTCGCCCGCGCCTACCCGCGGGCGGTGCCGGGCCTTGCCGAGGTGACGGCGCAGGGCTTCAGCGGGACCGGGACCGGGCGCGTCGAGGCGTGGTACCCGGGTGCCGAGCGGCCGCGACTGGAGACCGCGAACCTCGCGGATGTCGAGCTGACCCGCGTCGACGGTGGTTGGCGGCTGACGGCCCGCGCGGACGGCGACTACTCGGCCACCCTGTCCTGAGCGATCGCTTACGGGCTGAGCGATCGCTCAGCCCGTAAGGGCGGCCATCTCCTCAATCGCTCGCCTTGACCATCCGCTCGGCCAGGGCGGCGAAGGCCGTTCCGACGGCCTCGGGCGTGTGCAGCTCCCGGGACGGGTACCAGCGCACCGTGTCGATGCACAGCGACAGGACGGCCAGCGTCGTGGCGTCGATGTCGGCCACGGCGAACTCGCCGTCGCGCGTTCCCTCGGCGATGATGTCGCGCACCGTGGCCACGATGTCCCGGCGCAACTGCACGACCTGGGCATGGTTGTCCTCGTCCAGCGCGGACAGTTCGTACTGCACCACCCGCCCCGCCGTGTGGTTCTCGGCGTGCCAATGGGCGAAGGCGTAAACCGTCGCACGCAGGCGTTTCGTCGGTGATCCGGGGGTGTCGGCGCCCGCGCGGATCGCGCCGAGCGCCGCGACGTGCCCGGTCAGGCTCAGCCGGGCCAGCACGTCCTGCTTGGACCGGAAGTGGATGTACATCGCGGCCGGGCTCATGCCGGCCCCTGCGGCGATCTCGCGGGTGCTCGTGCCGTGGTAGCCCTTCGCGGCGAACGCGTCGCGCGCCGCGTCGAGCAGGCGTTGCTCCGCTTCCCCGGTCGGGCGATCCGTTTCCGTCGCCCCGGCTCGCGCCGCTGTTCGCGATGACATGTGTTCCGACCCTCCGCCGCATCCGTCGACCCGGTGTCGACGCGCTCGCGTTGACATTCTCACACCCTACCCCGCACACTAAGCGAACGCTTAGCCGAACGAGGTTGAGTCGGAAAGGGTGTTGAAGTGAAGAGATCAGTTTTCACCGACGATCACGAGCAGTTCCGCGTTTCCGTCCGCGATTTCCTGGCACGTGACGTGGTTCCGAACGTCGAGTCCCATGCCGAGAATCGGCTGATCCCGCGCGAGGTGTGGCACGAGGCCGGCAAGCAGGGAATCCTCGGACTCGAGATCCCCGAGGTTTACGGCGGCGGCGAGGCGGGGGACTACCGGTTCAACGCGGTCGCCACCGAGGAACTGTCCGCCGTCAACGCCGCCCTGGCCTCCGCGTTCGGCATCCACTTCGACATCGTGACGCCGTACGTCGTCGACCTCGCCTCCGACAACCAGAAGAAGCAGTGGCTGCCCCGGATGGCTGCCGGTGAGGCGGTCGCCGCCATCGGGATGACCGAGCCGTCCGGCGGGTCGGACCTCGCGAACCTCAAGTCCACCGCCGTTCGGGACGGTTCCGACTGGATCCTCAACGGTGCCAAGACCTTCATCACCAACGGCTACACCGCAGATGTCGTGGTCGTGGCCGCCCGCACCGACCCGGAGAAGCGCTCGAAGGGCATCAGCCTCTTCCTCGTCGACGCCTCGCTGCCCGGTTTCGAGCGGGGTCGCAAGCTCGACAAGGTCGGCCAGCCGGAGGCCGACACCGCCGAGCTGTTCTTCGACGACGTGCGCCTGCCCGCCGACGCGCTGCTCGGCGAGCCCGGCATGGGGTTCGTGGCGATGATGGAGCGCCTCCCGCAGGAGCGGATCGGTGCGGCGGTCTCCAACGTTGCGCACGCCAAGCAGATCCTGCTCGAGACGATCGAATACGCCAAGGAGCGCAAGGCCTTCGGCAACTCGATCGGGTCGTTCCAGCACAACAAGTTCCTGCTCGCGGAGCTGGTCACCAAGATCGAGGTGGCGCAGGCGTACATCGACGCCGCCGTCGCGGAGCACGCCGGCGCCGGTCTGAGCGCGGTCGACGCCGCCAAGGCGAAGTGGTGGTCGGCGCAGGTGCAGAACGAGGTGCTCGATCACTGCGTGCAGCTGTACGGCGGCTACGGGTTCATGCGCGAATACCGCGTCGCCCGCGCCTGGATGGATGCCCGCGTCACGAAGATCTGGGCCGGTTCCAACGAAATCATGAAGGAAATCATCGGGCGCGATCTCGCGCTGTGATCCGACCCGGCGCCAGCCGGTCGAAAGGAACGCACATCATGACCGAAGCAGTCATCGTTGCGACCGCGCGCTCGCCCATCGGGCGGGCCGGCAAGGGATCGCTGGCGGGAATCCGTCCGGACGATCTTGTCGCACAGATGGTTCGGGCCGCCCTGGACAAGGTTCCCGCGCTCGATCCGAACACGGTCGACGACCTGTACCTCGGCGCGTGGGAGCACACGGGCGAGCAGAGCGAGAACATCGCGCGGCGCGTCGCGGTCCAGTTGGGAATGGACGCCGTCCCCGCGGTCACGGTGAATCGAGCCTGTGCGTCGAGCGTGCAGACCACGCGGATGGCGTTCAACGCCATCAAGGCCGGCGACGGCGACGTGTTCATCTCGGCCGGTGTCGAGTGCGTCTCGCGGTACCCCCAGCAGAACGGCGTCGGCGCCGGTGACGTGAACCTCCAGAATCCGCTCTTCGATCAGGCGCAGGAGCGCACGGCGCGCCTCGCCGCGACGAACGAGACCTGGACCGATCCGCGTGACGCGGGCGCCCTGCCGGACGTCTACATCACGATGGGGCAGACGGCCGAGAACGTCGCCACCTTCCGCGGCATCGGCCGCGCGGAGCAGGACGAATTCGCTGCTCGCTCACAGCAGCTGGCGGAGAAGGCCATCGCCGACGGCTTCTTCGAGCGCGAGATCACTCCGGTCACGCTGGCCGACGGCACGGTCGTGCGCACCGACGACGGCCCGCGTGCCGGGACGACCGTCGAGAAGCTGTCCGGTCTCCGGACGGTGTTCCGCGAGAACGGCACCGTCACCGCCGGCAACGCGTGCCCCCTCAACGACGGTGCCGCCGCGCTCGTCGTGATGAGCGACCGCAGGGCCGCCGAGCTCGGCCTCACCCCGCTCGCGCGGGTGGTGTCGACCGCCGTGAGCGGTCTGTCGCCGGAGATCATGGGCCTCGGCCCGGTGGAGGCGTCGCGTCGTGCGCTCGCGAAGGCAGGCCTGTCGATCTCCGATATCGACCTGGCCGAGATCAACGAAGCGTTTGCGGCGCAGGTGATCCCGTCGTACCGGGACCTGGGCATCGACATCGACAAGCTCAACGTCAACGGCGGCGGCATCGCCCTGGGGCATCCGTTCGGTGCCACCGGCGCCCGCATCACGACCACCCTGCTGCACTCCCTGCAGGAGCGTGACCTGCAGTTCGGCCTGGAGACCATGTGCATCGGTGGAGGACAGGGCATGGCCATCATCTTCGAGAGGCTCAGCTGATGACGAACGTGATTGCTGCACAGGAACAGAGCGCATCGAACGTGTCGTTCGACTTCGCCGGGCAGACCGTGATCGTCACCGGGGGTGGTCGGGGGATCGGCCTCGAGCTCGGACGGTTCTTCCACGAGGCGGGCGCCACGGTGTACCTGGTGGACTTCGACGGTGACGCGCTGGTGGAGGCCGTCGCCGACGTCGGGTGCCGCTCCGCGGTGGCCGACGTGAGCGACAGCGCCTCGGTGCAGGCCGTGGTGGACAAGGCGATCGCCGAGACCGGCCGCATCGACGTGCTGGTGAACAACGCCGGCATCCTCCGCGACCGGGTGCTGTGGAAGCTCACCGACGACGACTACGAGCAGGTCATGGCCGTCCACGCCGGCGGAACCTTCCGGTTCACCCGGGCCTGCGTGCCGCACTTCCGTGAGCGCGGGTACGGCCGCGTCGTCAACGTCACCTCCTACACCGGTCTGCGCGGCAATCCCGGGCAGGCGAACTATGCGATGGCCAAGGCCGGCATCATCGGTTTCACCAAGACCGCCGCCAAGGAACTGGCCCGCTTCGGCGTCACGGTCAACGCGATCTCGCCCAACGCCGAGACCCGCATGATCGCGTCGATCCCGGACGACAAGAAGGCCGAACTGATCGCGCAGGTGCCGATGGGTCGCTTCGCCGACCCGCGCGAGATGGCCGCCGCGGTCGCGTTCCTCGCGTCCGCGAACGCCGGATACATCACCGGCACGGTCCTTCCCGTCGACGGCGGCATCTCGATATGACGGCCCGCTTCGCAGGCCGTGTCGCTGTCGTCACCGGGGCAAGCCGGGGGATCGGCCTCGCCGTCGCCCAGCGTCTGGTCGACGAGGGTGCCCGCGTCGTGATCACCGCGCGCAAGCAGGAGGCGCTCGACCAGGCAGTCGAGCAGCTCGGCGGCCCGTCGGTCGCGCTCGCCGTCGCGGGACGTGCCGACGACGAAGCGCACCAGACCGACACCTTCGAGCGGGCGGCGCAGGCATTCGGCCGGGTCGACGTGCTCGTGAACAACACCGGGATCAATCCGGTCGCGGGTCCGGTGCTCGACACCGACCTCGACGCGGCACGAAAGATCTTCGGGGTCAACGTCCTCGGCGTGATCGGGTGGACCCGACAGTTCCGGCAGCAGCTGGGTCGGGCGGCCGGCTCGGTGGTCAATGTCGCGTCGGTCGCGGGGCTGCGTCCGGCCACCGACATCGGGGTGTACGGCGTGAGCAAGTCCGCGGTGATCGGGTTGACCGCGCAGTTGGCGGACGAGAACAGCCCCGCCATCCGGGTCAACGCGGTCGCACCGGCCGTGGTGCGGACACGCTTCGCCGGACCGCTGTTCGAGGGACGCGAGGATCGGGTGATCGCCGACTACCCGCTCGGGCGCCTCGGCGAGCCCGAGGACATCGCCGCGGCGGTGGCCTTCCTCGCGTCGGAGGACGCCGCCTGGATCACCGGGCAGACGCTCGTGGTCGACGGCGGCCTCACCTTGGCCGGGGGTGTGTGATGACTGTTTTCGCATCGGTCGACGCGCTGCGGTCCGCGGCCGGCACCGACCTGGGGACCAGCGACTGGGTCACCGTCACACAGGAGCGGATCGACGCCTTCGCCGAGTGCACCGAGGATCGGCAGTGGATCCACACCGATCCGGTGCGCGCGGCAAACGGCCCGTTCGGCGGGCCGATCGCCCACGGATACCTCACGCTGTCGTTGTTGTCGCGCTTCCTCGAGGACCTCGTGCGGGTCGAGAACGTGGCCGCGGCCGTCAACTACGGTCTCGATCGCGTGCGCTTCCCGGCCCCGGTGCCGGCCGGTGCGCGGGTGCGCGGGCACGGAAGGATCGCGTCCGTCGACGAGATCCCCGGCGGCGTGCAGCTCGGTCTGGAGATCACCGTCGAGTGCGAGGGCGTCGGCAAGCCGGTCTGTGTGGCGCTGTCCCTCGCTCGTTTCCTGGCCGAGGTTCGGGTGTAGTTCCCGGGGACCCCCTCGCCGCTTCTTCCCTCCGGGCGGCGCGCTTGCGCCGTCGGCGCCCGCACGCGGGGCGTCGGCGGCGCACAATGTGCGTACAGCAGCGGAACTCGAGGGAGGTGCCCGCGTGCCGACACGCACCATCGACGGCCGTCGTGTGGCCGTGAGCAGGCTCGACAAGGTGCTGTACCCCGCCACGGGCACCACCAAGGGCGAGGTGATCGACTACTACACCGCGATCGCGCCCGCGATGCTCCCGCACGTCGTCGAGCGCCCGGTCACCCGCAAGCGCTGGCCGAACGGCGTCGACGAGCCGTCGTTCTTCGAGAAGAACCTCGCAGTCTCGGCGCCGCAGTGGCTCGCCCGGCACGCCGTCCACCACAAGGACCGCACCGTGCGCTATCCGAGCATCGACTCCACGGCCGCGCTCGTGTGGATCGGTCAGCAGGCCGCGCTGGAAGTGCATGTCCCGCAATGGCGATTCGTCGACGGTGAGCCCGGGCCGGCGACCCGGCTGGTGTTCGACCTCGACCCGGGCGCGGGGGCCGGCCTGCCCGAGTGCGCGCGGGTGGCGTTCGCGGTACGCGATCTCGTGGCGACGCTGGGGTGGACGGCGTACCCGGTGACGAGCGGCAGCAAGGGCATCCACGTCTACGTGCCCCTGGACCGGACGCTGGCGCCGGGCGGCGCGTCGACCGTGGCCAAGAAGGTGGCGACGACCCTCGAACAGCTCCATCCCGATCTGGTGACCGCGACGATGTCGAAGTCGGTGCGCGGCGGGCGGGTCTTCCTCGACTGGAGCCAGAACAACGCCGCCAAGACCACGATCGCGCCGTACTCGATGCGCGGGCGCACCCATCCGACCGTCGCGGCGCCGCGGCTCTGGGACGAACTCGAGGATCCGGACCTGCGGCACCTGCGATTCGACGAGGTGCTCGAGCGGTACCGACGGGACGGGGATCTGCTGGCCGATCTCGACGCGCCGTGGGACGCCCTGTCCGAATACCGTCGCAAGCGCGATCCCGAACGCACGCCCGAGCCGATTCCGCAGACGGAAGCCGAAGGCGGTGAGGGCAATTCGTTCGTCATCCAGGAGCATCACGCCCGGCGCCTGCACTACGACTTCCGACTCGAACGCGACGGCGTCATGGTCTCGTGGGCCGTTCCGCGCGGCGTCCCGACGTCCCCGCGGGAGAACCGCCTGGCCGTGCACACCGAGGACCATCCCCTCGAGTACGCGAGCTTCGCGGGCTCCATCCCGAAGGGGGAGTACGGCGGCGGAACCGTGAGCATCTGGGACGCCGGCACGTACGAGCCGGTCAAGTGGCTCGACGACGAGGTGATCGTCCGGCTGTACGGCGAGCGGGTGCAGGGCCGGTTCGCGCTCATCCGCACCGAGGGCGACCAGTGGTTGATGCACCTGATGCGGGACGACGGCGACAACCGTGACTTCCCGCGGGGGCTGCGGCCGATGCTCGCGACCAGGAGCGGCACTGCCGGCCTCGACGGTCTCGATCCGGACGAGTGGGCGTTCGAGGGGAAATGGGACGGAATCCGCTTGATCGTCGAGTTCGACGGCGAGACCCTCACCCTGCGCGGCCGCGCAGGCAACGACGTGACCGACCGGTATCCGGCACTGCAATCGCTCGCTCGCACCCTCGACGGGCACCGGGTGGTGCTGGACGGGGAGGTGGTCAGCCTCGACAGCGCAGGGCGGACGAGTTTCACGGCGCTGCAGGCCGGTGGCGAACCCCGGTTCTGGGCGTTCGACATCGTGTATCTGGACGGGGTGTCGCTGCTGCGCAAGCGGTACGACGACCGCCGCCGCGTCCTCGACGCGCTCGCCGCCGCGGTGGACGGACTCGTCGTCCCGCCGCAGCTGACGGGTTCGGTGCCCGAGGTCGTCGAACAGAGCGGTGATCTCGAGGGCGTCGTGGCGAAGCGCCGCGATTCGGTCTACCTGCCGGGCAAGCGCGGATCGGGATGGATCAAGACCAAGAACTGGCTCACCCAGGAGGCGGTCATCGGTGGGTGGCGTCGCGGCCGCGGCGGCCGCGACGGGCGCCTCGGCTCGTTGCTGCTGGGGATCCCCGGCGGTGACGGCCTGCGCTACATCGGACGGGTCGGCACCGGGTTCAGCGAATCGGAACTCGACCGCCTGGGCGCACTGCTCGCCCCGCTCGAACGACGGACCAGTCCCTTCGTCGACGACGTCCCCGACGCCGATCGCCGCGAGACCGTGTGGGTGACCCCGAAGATCGTGGGGGAGGTGCGGTTCCGGGACCGCACCGGCGCCGGGCGGCTGCGACACCCGAGCTGGCGGGGACTGCGCGACGACAAGACCCCCGACGACGTGCGGGAGGAGTCGGGCTGAGCTTGCCGCTTCCGAACGTCATCGGGCCGCGTCGGGACCACCGAGGGTGGCTGAGATCGCCACGGCACGCTACGATTGCGCCGATGACGACTTACTCCGATCCAAGATTGGGGGCCCAGTTCGCAAACGGTGAGTGCTGATGCACCCTCCGACCGCGAACGGGACCGATCCCCGACTCTCCTACTGGCTGCGCGTGCGCGAGTTCGCCGTGCCGCCCTCCATGATCGAGACCGCAACCGAACGACGCCTTGCAGGCGACTGGTCCGGGGCTTGTGCCGCAGCGGGTTTCGATGCCGACATCGATCTACGGGCACTGATCCGCAGGCACGGCGACGACGTCGCGACACAGGTCCTGGCCGACCTGCGACACCTGGCACCCGACCTGCTGCGCTGGCACCTGCCGCGGGTAGCGCCCGACGGACTGCTGCGTCCCGGACTGACCGTCGCGCTGGCCCGATACGGACCCGCGATGCACCGAAAACGGTGCGGCGGAGCCGGTTCGGTACACTTGGTGGCCCGCACAGCTCCCGCCTGGGCGGATGCCGGACAGCGGATCGTGCTGACGCTGTGGGACGGCACGGATTCCACCCGCCATCCCCATCCCCACCCCAACCGGCGCTACCGACTCGACCTCCATCGGCACCTGTGGGACGCGCGCAGGGCGAGTGATCTGCGAATGCGCTGCGGGACAGGACGATTGTCGAATGGACACGTCCTCGCTCGAGCGGTCCCGGAGGGCTGCGCCGTCGACCGCTGGGCGGCCGAAGCGGGCATCGTGCTCCGTGCGGACGGGCAGGACGACGGCCCCGTGCGAGTGCGGTGCGGTAGACAGTACGACCTGGTGGTGGAGCCTGTCGCCTCCGGCGCCGATCCTGCCGCGGTGCGGCTCGTGGACGACTACCCGCGCGGACGGCTCGCCGCGCTCCCGGTGTTGCCCGATGCCGCGACCTGGGTGCTGCCCGACCTGGAGCTGATCCGGTCGGGAGCGATCACCGCCGACCGGTTGCACCCGCTCGTCGCCGTCGCTCTGGAGCCGGGCTGGTCGCCGCCGGCTCCGTCCCGGACACCGAACCGGGAGAACCGGATTCACCTGGTGGACTGCCGCGGTGAACCGCACCGGATCGGACTGGCCGACGGTGCACTGACCGCGCTCGATCACGACCCCGCCGAGATCCGGCGCGAGGAACTTCTCGCCGCACTGGGCGGCACCCCGCTACCGTGCCTGCAGGCCATCGACCGGGCCCATCGCCGTCCGGACTGCCTGCCCGGCGTTCGTGAACGTCTGGACCACGGAGATGCCGCCGGGGCGCTGTCCGTCGTCGAAGGACTGCTCGGCCCCGACGCGGTTCTCCGTGACGGCCCCTTGCTGGACGAACTCCGGGCGTCCGCGGACCGCCGCAGCACATACGACCGGTTTCGCGCCGAACCGGTGGAAACACCGCCAGTATCGCGACCTCGGCGCTCCAAGCGGTCGCGTCGCGCCCGCTCGCACTGAGCCCTCCCTCAGATCCTCGAAACCCACTGTCCTGCAGTGCGGCCGGATGGCCGCATCCTGCGACTCCCCTCGACACCACAGGTGATGCACATGACTTCCACACTCCTCCCGAACCCACCCCTGACTGGCGAACTCGACAGTGCCGCAGCACTGTCGGCAATGCTCGGCGCCGTCACCACCGAACCTCGACCCGACGACCAACTCGAGGCCCTCACCCTGGCGGTGGCCGCGGACCTACCGGTGCTGCTGTGGGGCGAACCGGGAATCGGCAAGACCGCCGCCCTGACCCAGCTCGCCGAGGCCGTGGACCTGCCGTTGACCACGGTCATCGCCAGCGTGCACGAGCCGTCGGACTTCTCCGGTCTGCCCGTCCTCGGGGACGACCCCGCAACGCACGGTGTCCCGATGGCCCCGCCCGACTGGGCCGTCCGGCTCGTGCGAGCCGGGCGGGGACTGCTGTTCCTGGACGAACTGTCGACGGCACCGCCCGCCGTGCAGGCGGCCCTGCTCCGTCTCGTCCTGGAAAGACGAATCGGGACACTGCAACTCCCGCCCGGTGTCCGCATCGTTGCCGCCGCCAACCCACCGTCCTCGGCAGCGGACGGCTGGGAGCTGAGCCCACCGTTGGCCAACCGTTTCGTGCACCTGCACTGGACCCACGACCACGAGGTGGTCGTCCGAGGTCTCGGCGGGACCTGGCCCCGCGCGACGCTGCCCCACCTCGACCCGGAGAAGTTCTCCGACGCAGTGACCTTCGCCCGCCGCGCGGTCTGTGAGCTCCTCACCGCGCGTCCCGCTCTCGTACATCAACTCCCCGGCAGTCAGACCCGCCGCGGCGGCGCCTGGCCGTCGCCGCGGAGCTGGGACATGGCCGTGCGGCTCATCGCTTTCGCCAACGCCGCCTCGTCGTCGACGGACGTGCTGTCCCTGCTGGTCCGGGGCAGCGTCGGCGACGGGCCCGGTTTCGAGCTGCTGGCCGCCATCGACCACATGGACCTCCCGGACCCCGAGACGCTGCTCGCCGATCCGCCGGCCGCCGGCCTGCCCGATCGTGGCGATCTGCGTCAGGCCGTGCTCGACGCGGTTGTCGCCGCCGTCCGCCGACAGCCGGAGAAGTCCCGCTGGGACGCGGCGTGGACGCTCCTGGTGACCGCGGTGCAGACCGGGCCACCGGACCTGGTGGTCGTGCCGGCGACCACACTGGCCACCCTGCGCCGGGACGACTGGGAGGTGCCTGCGGAGATCGACCAGCTCGCCGGGGTCGTGTCGGTGTCCGTGGCGGCGGACCGGTCCGCCGACCGCGCTGCCGCGCAGGCCGGTCGATGACGGTGTCGTCGGAGCTCGACTCCGAGAAGATCTACGCCGCCCGGCTGCACGCCGCCCGCGCGCGGCCCTACTTGGCGACCGCCCTGTATGCGCTGCACATCGTCGCGTCGCCCCGCGTGCCGACCATGGGTGTGGACCGGCACTGGCGCTGCTACGTCTCGCCCGCTTTCGTCGCCCAGCGGCCGGTGGATGAGCTGGCTTCGATGTTGGTCCACGAGGTGTCGCATCTGCTGCGCGATCACCACGGCCGCAGCGACCGCTACGCCCGCGCACATGACCTGACCGGCCGCGCCGATCGGCTGCGGATGAATATCGCCGCCGATGCGGAGATCAACGACGACACGTTCGGAGACGGATTGCCGACACCCGACGATGCCGTTCTGCCGTCGACCCTGGGACTGCCGGGCGGCCAGCTCATGGAGGACTATCTGAGCCAGTTCCGCCTCGGTCCCTGTACCGACGGGCTGACGTGGCTCGATTGTGGCAGCGGCGCCGACGGGCTGTGCCGGGAGTGGGAGCTGGGTCCCGACGGGGCGAACGGGCTCAGTGCCCAGCAACGCGACGCGGTCCGGTTCCGGGTGGCGCACGGCATCGTCGGTCGGCCCGGCCAGGCACCCCGCGGATGGCAGCGGTGGGCGGAGGAAGCCCTGCACCCGACACAGCCGTGGCGAGCCCTGCTGGGCGCGGCGATCCGCACGGCCACATCCTCTTCCGGCACCGGCGAGAACTACACCTACCGTCGCCCGGCGCGGCGCTCCGCCGCCGTGCCCGGCGCGGTTCTGCCGAGCCTGCGGCGCACCCCACCCCGGGTCAGCGTCGTCGTCGACACGTCGGCGTCGGTCAGCGACGCGGAACTGGGCAGCGCGCTGCTCGAGGTGGCCGCCATCACGCGGGCCGTGGGCGGGCGCCGCGACCTGGTCACGGTGGTGTCGTGCGACGCGGCGGCCCGGGTCGTGCACCCGTTGTGCCACGCCGAGGAGATTCCGCTGTTCGGGGGCGGTGGTACCGATCTGCGCACCGGATTCGCCAGGGTGCTGCACGGTCGGCCCCGCCCGGACGTGATCGTCGTCCTCACCGACGGGGAGACGCCCTGGCCCAGCAGCCGGCCCGGGTGCCGGACGGTCGTCGGTCTGTTTCCTCGGATTCGCCCGAGGGGTTGGCAGGACGACGACTACGTTCCCGACCTGCCACCGGAATGGGCGCAAGTGGTGGAGATCGGCACACCTCGGGCCTGAGCGGCCGAGGCGGTCAGAGGGGTTCAGGCCGTGCCGAACGGGTTGTCGATGATGTAGCGCCACTTGCCGTCGCCACCCCCGGCGCGCGACACCGGTTGCGGTACCGGAGATGTCGACCGGGGTGCCGTCCGGGCCGTCGCCGCGAATCGACCAATCCACGATGAGCAGGGCGACGTCGTCCTCCACGTAGACATGACGGGGACGGACGTCGATCGGCAGCCCGAGCCCCTGGAAGCGTGCGTTCGCGGCCGCCCGGTCGGCACCGGCCACCGGCACGCCGGGCTCGGGGACCAGGACTCCGTGCTCCTCGTAGAAGGCCTCCACCGCGGCAGGTTCACCGCTGTTGAACGCGGCCGCGAACACGGCCGGGGGCTGGTCCAGCGTCGGCTACTCGTCGGGTTCCCGTCACGCGCCGAGTACTCGTTGACCGAGGCCGGCTCTGCGGCCGCTGCTGATCGAGCTGTACCGCAAGGGCGAGCGACTGCAGGAGCTGCTCGGGCCCGAGTGCTAGTTTGTGCAACGCCTCGGCCACCGTCGTAGGCGACGGCGGCCGAGGCGTTGTCCACGGCCATTGCCCGATCAGATTGCGAGACGCGCCCGACCGGCGACCTACCAGTCTGCTTCGGTGTAGCGGATGACGCCGCGGATGTTCTTGCCGTCGAGCATGTCCCGGTAGCCCTCGTTGAGCTGCTCGAGCGAGTAGGTGTTGGTGACCATGTCCTCGAGGTTGAGCAGACCCGCCCGGTACAGGTTCAGCAGGTTCGGGATGTCGACGCGGGTGTTGCAGCCACCGTAGATGTTGCCCCGCAGGCTCTTCTGCAGCATCGCGAAGGTGAAGGAGTTGAGCTTGACGTCCATGTCGGCCATGTGGCCCATGGCGGTGACGACGCAGCGGCCGTTCTTGGCCGTGAGGGTGAGGGCCGGGTCGATGTACTCACCCTTCATCTCACCGACCGTGATGATGGTCTTCTGGCACATGCGGCCCCACGTGATCTCCATGATCGGCGCGATCGCCTCTTCCATCGACGGGAAGGCGTGCGTGGCACCGAACGCGAGGGCCTGCTCGCGCTTGAACGGAACCGGGTCGATCGCGAACACGTGGCGGGCGCCCGACGCGACGGCGCCCTGCAGTGCGCTCATGCCGACACCGCCGACGCCGATGATCGCGACCGAGTCACCCGGCTCGACCTCGGCGATGTGTGTCGCCGAACCCCAACCGGTCGGGACACCGCAGCCGACGAGGGCCGCGAGCTCGAACGGGATGTCCTTCTCGATCTTCACGGCCTGGGACTCGTGGACGGTCATGTACGGCGAGAAGGTGCCGAGCAGGCTCATCGGGATGACGTTCTCCCCGCGTGCCTGGATGCGGTAGCTGCCGTCGGCAATGGCCTGACCGCTGAGCAGCCCCATACCGAGATCGCAGACGTTCGAATGTCCCGACGAACACGACGGGCAGCGCCCGCACGCCGGGATGAACGAGAGCACGACGTGGTCGCCCACCTCGAGATCCTTGACCCCATCGCCGACCTTGATGACCACACCCGCGCCCTCGTGGCCACCCATCGCAGGGTAGGACGCCATCGGCGTCGCACCGGTGACGATGTGGTGGTCGGAGTGGCACATGCCGGCGGCTTCCATCCGGATCTGCACCTCGCCGGCGACCGGATCACCGAGTTCGATCTCTTCGACCGACCACTTGTCGTTGATACCCCACAGCAACGCACCCTTGGTCTTCATTGCAACACCCTCCCCTTATGTGACTAGCGGTAGCTGTGACGATAGCCACAGATCCTCCAAATTGGAACACGTTCTAGGTTGTTCTCGCAAAAATTCGTAATAGCTGTGCAGGTAACCGAATTGGGGGACGTTACATGTGTGGAATCGCAGGCTGGGTGTCGTTCGACTCCGACCTGACCCGACAGCAGAGTGTCATCGACGCGATGACCGACACGATGGCTTTGCGCGGGCCGGACGGCAGCGGCACTTTCGTACGCACTCACGCGGGGCTCGGGCATCGGCGGCTGGCCATTATCGATCTGCCCGGTGGGGTGCAGCCGATGAGCGTGAGCACCCCCGCTGGGGACGTCGGAATGGTGTACACGGGGGAGACGTACAACTACCGGGAACTGCGTGATCAGCTTCGGGCTCTGGGTCATTCGTTCCGCACCGACAGTGATGCCGAGGTGGTTCTCCACGCATACCTGCAGTGGGGCGAGAGCGTCGTCGATCGCCTCAACGGCATGTACGCCTTAGCGATCTGGGACCAGCGCGAGGAGAAGCTGGTGATGATCCGAGACCGCATGGGCATCAAGCCGCTCTACTACTACCCGACACCGGACGGTGTCCTCTTCGGGTCGGAGCCCAAGGCAATTCTGGCGAACCCGTTGGCGCGCAAAGCCGTCGATCTGGACGGGGTTCGTGAGCTGTTCGCCATGACCAAGGAGCCGCGCAGGTCGTTATGGAAGGGCATGTACGAGTTGCGGCCCGGCACGCTGATCCGGGTTGATCGCAATGGAATTCACGAGCGCACCTACTGGCGCCTGGAGGCGGTCGAGCACACCGACAGCAGGGTGGAGTCCGTCGAGCGGGTGCGGGATCTGCTCACCGACATCGTCGACCGGCAGCTGATCTCCGATGTGCCTCGTTGCGTATTGCTCTCGGGTGGGCTGGATTCCAGCGCCATCACCGGTCTGGCCGCGGCGAGTCTCGCGCGCCACGGCGAGCAACTGCGCACCTTCTCGGTGGACTTTCTCCATCAAGAGCAGAACTTCGTCCCCGACGAGGTACGCGACACCCCCGACTCGCCGTACGCGCGCGAGGTCGCGGCGTTGGTGGGGTCCGCACATAACGACGTGATGCTGAATTCGGCCGATCTGCTCGATCTTTCAGTGCGGCGTGCGGTGATCAGCGCGCGCGACATGCCCGGACTCGGCGATATGGATCTATCGCTTTACCTGCTGTTCAAGGCGATTCGCGAGCAGTCGACAGTGGCGTTGTCGGGTGAATCGGCCGACGAGGTGTTCGGCGGCTACCCGTGGTTCCACGACGAGAGGGCGGTCAATGCAGACGCCTTCCCGTGGATGGCCTTCACCGGCGCGCACACCGACGACGCCCACTGGGACGTCCTGAATCCGGAGCTGCGCGAAAGGTTGGATATCGACAGCTACATTGCCGACCAATACACCGCGGCGTGCGCGGAGGTGGAACACCTGCCCGGCGAATCCGAGGTCGAATACCGCATGCGCGAGGCGTGCTACCTCCATCTGACCCGGTTCGTGCGGATCCTGCTGGACCGCAAGGATCGCGTATCGATGGCGGCCGGCCTGGAGGTTCGGGTGCCGTTCTGCGATCATCGCCTCGTCGAATACGTCTACAACACTCCGTGGCCGCTGAAGACCTTCGACGGCCGCGAAAAGAGCCTGCTGCGCCACGCCGCGAAACATGTGCTCCCGCAATCGGTCGTCGACCGTGTGAAGAGCGGGTACCCCTTGACACAGGATCCCGCTTACGCGACGAACCTGCAGCAGCTCGCGAAGGAGATCCTGGCTGAGGCCAATTCGCCGCTGTTCGACCTGATCGACCGGACCTGGATGCAACAGCTGGTGGCACAAGATCCGATGCGGATGGATCCCGCCACCCGGGCGAGCCTGGATCGCGCGGTCGACATCTACACCTGGTTGGACCTGTATAAGCCGGAGCTGCAACTGGATTGAGTATGGCTACCGTGCGCCCATTCTCGAGATGAGGACTTCGCGATGCCCTCCGTGGGGCCCCGCGCTTGGCGGGTTACCGGACGTCAGGCGGGATGGAAACAATCACGCTGCGCTCTCGACATATGAGACCATCAGGTATGAATATGCAGTTTTGGGAGGTAACGGCGCTCTTCCGGCATCTGCGGAACTATCTCGTGAATGCCCGCCGCTTTTTCACAGGCTGGAGTGTCACCGAGATTCCTCGCACGGACCGCCCTCATTCCGAAGACCGCTGAGCCGACGACGGGCCGACACGATCGATGCGATGACCCGCGAGCGTGGTGGCGTGGTCGTCGAGTACCTCCCGTCGCGGCGGATGTCGGCGATGGAGTCTTCGACGTGCTGGGCGCGGGCCCGGTCGGCCGGTGGTAGGTGTGACGGCGTCCAGGACGCTTTCGGCGGCGGCGGCCGCAGCATCGATGTCTGTCACGGGTGCGCCGGCGGCATCTGGTCGACCATCTCGGCAAAGGCGTTGACCTGGCCGCCAAAGAGTTTTCCATCACGGTCCACCGTCTCGACACTGATCAGTGCTCCGGTCCCACTGTCGATCACCATCCGGTCGACGTAGCCCTCCTCGAAGGTGAACTCGACGACATAGCCGGGCCGCCCGGTCCGATCTGTGCCGATGCCGAGGTCACGTGCCCGGATCGCGTCGAGGTCGAGCCCGGCGAGGACTCGATAGATGCCGGCCTTGACCTCGGGCGTGACTGCGGGGTCCGGAAGCAACTTGGTCGCCAACCGATAAAGTGCCCGGTCAGGGGCTTCGTCGGTGTACCCGAGTCCGAGCTGGCGCGACAGGCTCAGCATTTGTGTCCGCAATTGGTAGGGGTCGGCAGGAAGGCCGGCCAGTTGAGCGCTCGTCAGGTATCCGGAGGTTTCGTGGAGGTCCCCGCCGATCTTGCCGACGAGTGCAGTTCCGTCCGGGCGCACGAAGGTGTCGTACGTCGGGTGATCCGCATCGGTCAGATTGGTGAATTGCAGGTGCCGGACCGGTCCGGCCTCGATCGGCTCGGTCGTCGCCGCGACCAAGGCCGCCGATTGCTCCAGAGTGCGCGCCGCGCCCACGATAACGACCTGGCTCTGATCGGGTACACCCATGTGGTCGTATCCGGCGGCGAAGACGAGCACCGAGACGGCGACACAGGCGGCACTGACCGCCGCCGTCACCCGCCCCGGCCGGCGACGGAGCCAACCGGGCTTGGCGACCGTAGTCGGTGACCCAGTGGCCTCGAAGGCAGATGACTGCGTGGACTCGTCGATTTCTATGGTGCGCATCAGGTTTTGTCTCGCTTGGAGGATGACCTCGTCGCGGGGAGGTTGCGGCTCGGGTCGCCGACTACGGATCTCCGTGAAGTCACCCATGTCCATCTCCCTGCCCCGGTTCGGTCTGCTGTCGCCCTGTTCTTGTGAGTTCGTCGGGTTCCGGTTCACGCAGCTTGCGGCGGAGCCGGTTCAAGCGCGAACGCACGGTTCCGACAGGGATCTGCAACGCCTCGGCGATCTCGGGATAGCTGAGGTCTTCCCACGCGTAGAGCAGCAGCGTGTCGAGATCCGCCTGCGAGAGTCGCCGCAGCCGGCGCTCGAGCGCGCGGACCTCGCGGCGGGCGTCGATCGAGGCGTCGACCCGGTCCTCGAACGGCAACGGGCCATCGGGCCTCGGGTGACGGGCGAGCAAGGCGATGTCCCGGCCCAGGCGGCGACGGTTCGAGTTCAGAAGGTTGCCGGCAATTCCGTACAGCCAGGGCAGCGCGTGCTCGTAGGCCAGGTCGAAACCGGCCCGCCGACCGAACGCCACCACAAACACATCCGAGGCGAGATCATCCGCCGCATCGTTCCCCGCTCGACGAGCGAGATAGCGATGAATCGTGCCGAAGTGGCGATCGAAGATCCCCGCGAAGGCGTCCGGATCCGTCAGCGACCGGGCAATCAGCTCATTGTCTCGCGGGCCAGGGACCTCACGGAGTACATCAGTGTCCACGTTCCCATTTGTCACAGACACCACTCCCGGTTCACGGTCGGGTGCGGGATCGCATTGACCTGGCGGCATGTGAGAGTTGACGGTGCGGCTGCCGTTGCAGAACCGTCCTCCGCAAGCGACACCGGCGCGGCCACGGCCACCCTCACATCGACAGTGCTGCGACGACCGCGTGAACCCAAGGAATCCGCGCCTTGGGGCGGGTCTTCGCGCACGATCAGCAGCTCCTCAACAGGGGGGGTGACGGCCCCGGGGGATCCCGAATCGCACCACAGCCGCCATGATCGCAGGACCGGCGCCGTTGTTGTTCGCAGGCCTCGTGGTCACCACCGACCGGACCACCAGCACCGGGCACGTCGATGGCCGCGAAGTGCTCTCGATCCGGAAACCCGGATGGTCCTGAGGCAAGGAATCGGCTGCTGACGTCGTCGAAGGTCAAATCGGTGCTCCTGGCTGTGAAGACCGGTGTGGTCCGGAGTGTCGGTGAGGGCGACTTCGTGCCGGAAGACGCGGCAGTCGCCGTTGAGCCGACTGCCTAGAGCGACGGGTAGCGCTGTGTGGCAGTGCTTCTCGCAGGAGATGAGCCGGATGCGCCGGGAACGTTGCGGATGCAGGCGGGGAGCGACCTCCTCGTTCCGTGCCCGAGCCTCATGGGGGCGACGCGGCACGTGCGGTCGCGTCGGAGTTCATGGCGACGGGAGATCGTCCGCAGAGCGCGAACTGGGTCGAGCTCCAGTTGCTGCTGGCAGAAGGTTGTCGATGTCCCGAGAGGCTGGTGGGAGCCACGTTGAGCGTGGCGACGCAACCGGGGGCGGGGTTGTCAGTTGCTGGTGGTGGCGCGGCCGATCAGCTGTCCGAAGATGATCGTCTGCATGCGGCGCGGGGTGGCGTACTTGCCGATGAAGTCGCTGATCTTGTTCATGCGGCCGGGGATGACCAGCGGTTTGCGTCCGAGGTTGCGCAGGGCTTTGCCGACGACTGCGCCCGCGGGAGCCATCGGCAGCGGCATCTGGGTGAAGTCGATGCCTTCGGCGGTGTCCACGCCCTCGGTGCGGGTGGGGCCGGGGGCGAGGGTGAGCACGTCGACGCCGTTGTGGCGCAGTTCGTAGTTCAGCGCCTGGCCGAAAGAGGCGATGTAGGCCTTGGCCGCGGCGTAGTTGGCCAGGCCGGGCGCCGGTGCGAACGCGACGGTGGACGCGATCAGGATCACCGCGCCGCGGCCTTGTGCACTGAACCGGCGGCCGTAGGCGTGGGCGAGTTGCAGGGGGACGACGAGGTTGAGCTCGACCAGCGCGGTCTCGGCGTCGAGTGGGTTGTCCAGGAACCGGCCCGCAGTGAGCACACCGGCAGCGGCGACCACCAGTCCGATGTCGAGGGCCTGGGTGCGCCGGCTCAGTTCGCCGACAGCTCCGGGGCTGCCAAGGTCCAGCTCGATGATCTTGCAGACGGTGCCGTGCTCGGCGAGCAGGCGGTCGGCCAGCGCGGATAAACGCTCTTTACGGCGGGCTACCAGCACGAGGTCGAATCCGGCGGCAGCGAGCTGAGCGGCGAACTCGGCACCGATTCCCGCCGACGCTCCGGTCACCAGCGCATAGGGGCCGTACCGCGCCCGAAGATTCTTCATGGCGATCTCCCTCGAGGGAGGAGTTCGGCTTGACGGAGCCAATGGTGTTCCAGAAAAAATGGAATGTCAATTCCAGAAAATGCTAGACTGCAGATGTCATGAGCAGCACAAAGCCGCGGCGCCTGACGCCGAAGGGTGAACAGACACGGCAACGGATCGTTGTCGCGGCAGCGCAGTTGATGTTCGACCGCGGTGTCGCCGCGACAACCGTCGAGGACGTGCGCGACGCCGCCCGGGTGAGCAACTCGCAGGTCTACCACTACTTCACCGACAAGAACGCGCTGATCCGGGCGGTGATCGCGTATCAGAGCGACACCATCGTCGGCGCGCAGGAGCCCATGTTCGCCCGGCTGGACACCGTCGACGGTTTCCGGGCCTGGCGCGACTTCCTCGTCGCGCACCAGCGGCAGATGCACTGCCGGGGCGGCTGCCCGCTGGGCTCATTGGGCAGCGAACTGGCCGAGGTCAACCCGATTGCCCGCGCCGATGTCGCCACGGCGTTCCGTCGCTGGGAGTCCGGGGTGCGCTCCGGGCTGCGATCGATGGCCGAGGCCGGTCGCCTCGACCCCGCCGTCGACCCGGACAAACTCGCCACCGCGACGCTGGCCGCCCTGCAAGGGGCGCTGCTGCTGACCCAGCTGCAACGCGACACCGCGCCGCTGGAAGCCACCCTGGACACGATGATCGACCACATCGCATCCCGTACCCGGCCCGCCCCGGACGGCGCCCCCGTCTCCTGACCGCACCTCCGTGTGCCCGCTGCCTCGTGCATCGGATCGGTCGCCGGACGGCAGGCCGAAAAATGGACTTGATATTCCATTTTTGTCTCGGTAGGACTGGAGGAGCGAATCCATTTTCGCCAGGCACCGGACCAGTACGGCCGGGTGCTTGTCTCCTCGCTTCCAATGCCTGGAAGGAGACCGATGTGACCAGCACGAACCCCACCATCGCCGAGCGCGTCGAACTCATGCACCAGTCCATGGCCGGCCAGATCCCCGAGCGCGCCCTGTCCGCATTCGCCGCCGAGCAGATTGGACTCGACAGGGACGGAATCCCCGAGGGTGTCGCGACGCCCGGTACTGCGATGCCGGACGCCGACCTGCTCGACGTGCACGGCAACCCCACCAGCCTGTACGCGGCCCTGGCCGGGAGGCGCGCGGTCCTCGTTACCTACCGGGGAGCCTGGTGCCCCTACTGCAACCTGGCTCTACGGACCTATCAGGAGCAGCTGGTGCCGGCACTGTCCGACCGCGGAGTCGGGCTGATCGCGTTGAGCCCGCAGAAGCCCGACGGTTCGTTGACCATGGCCGAGAAGAACGATCTGACCTTCACCGTGTTGTCCGATCCCGGAAACCAGATCGCCCGAGCACTGGGCGTCCTCACCGCACCCACCGACCAGGTCCGCGAAGGCCAGCGAAGCCTGGGCCTGGACCTGGCAACAATCAACGCCGACAACGGATATGGCGTGCCGATGCCGACCGTGCTGGTCATCGACACCGACAGAACGATCCGCTGGATCGACGTCCATCCCAACTACGCCACCCGCACCGAAACCGCCGACATCCTCACCGCGCTCCACCTGATGGATTGACCGCCACCAGGAAGCATCCGCACTTCGGGGCTGTGCCTCGTGGTACGGCCTCGGAGCGTGATGTCGGATCCCGCAGAGTTCGAGCGTCCCTGAGCGTGGTGGTGACTGATGTGCCCTTCGTCCGGGCATCGCAGGCCCGTCCCGACCGTCCGAACCGGTTCGCGCCGGTGCGGATGGGGCCGTAGTCCGACCCGCGCACTCAGTCGCCGTAGAAGGCCGCTGTGTCGATCTGGCTCAACGGAATCACGTCGGCGCCTGCGGCCGCAGCGGCGCGCCGGGTTGCGGGCGACAGCTTGTCCCGCAGGGTGATCGCGAGTGCCGGTTCCTCGTCGATCTGCGACACCAACTGGTACACGGCGGCAAGATGATGCAGGCATGGGCGTTTGCGGCCGGTGCACGCGCAGGTCGTGGTGTGCGCCGACGGCACTCCGGTGACCGAGATGGACTTCGCCGTGAGTTCGGCGACCAGGGAGTCGGGGATCTCGCCGGACGCCACCCAGCGGGTCCCGGCGCCGGCACGGGTGACCAGGGCGCGTACGGCGGCGGATTCCTTCCCGCTCCACAGGGGTATGGCGATCTCGACCGGGACCACTTTTCCTCGGACGGTCACCTCGGCCCGGATCCGGCCCGCCTCGACGGCGGTGAGGGTGACCGAGCCCTTGCCGGCGAGGGCGCGGGCCTGTGGCAGAAGCGAGTTCGGCGAGGACGCGCCGGTCGACTCGACGGTTCGCAACCACGCGCGGCCCCAGGCGGTGACGCCGAACTTCACGCCCATCGCTTGGTCCCGATCGCGTCGAGGTCGAGCAGGGCGCGCAGCTCGGTGTCGGGGAGATTGGCCAGCGACGCCTCGGTGTTCCCCGAGACAGTCTCGGCCAGAGCGCGTTTCGATTCATGCATGGTGGCGATGTGGTCTTCGATGGTGCCTCCCGTGACGAGGGTGTACACGTTGACGGTCCGGCGCTGGCCTATCCGGTGCGCCCGGTCGGTAGCCTGAGCCTCCACCGCAGGGTTCCACCACCGGTCGTAGTGCAGCACATGGCTTGCCCGGGTGAGGTTCAGCCCGAAGCCGGCCGCTCGCAGACTGAGGATCAGCACGGGCGCCGCGTCCGCCCCGGTCTGGAAGTCGTCGACCAACTGCTCCCGCCGCTCCACGCCCAGGCCACCGTGCAGGAACGGGATTGTCCCTGCACCCAGTTCGGCGGTCAGGTGCGACGACAGCAGTTCGCCCATGCCGCGGTACTGGGTGAACACCAGCGCCCGGTCGCCGTCCGCGACGATCTCCGCCAGCATCTCGGTTGCGCGGTCGAACTTTCCGGAGCGCCCGGCCAGTCCGCTGTCGTCGCCGGTGGCGACCTGTGCGGGGTGGTTGCAGACCTGCTTGAGCGTTGTGAGCAGCGCCAGTACGTTCCCGCGCCGCGCGACGCCGCTGCCCAGTCCGGCGGTGAACGCGTCCGCCACGGCCCCGCGGTACAGGCGAATCTGCTCGTCGGTGAGGGTGCACGCCACCGTGGAGAACTGCTTCGGCGGCAGTTCGGTCGCCACCTGAGCCTTGGTGCGGCGCAACACGTAGGGGGCGATGACGGCGGCGAGGCGGTCCGCGGCAGTGCGCGAGCGTCCCGACTCGATGGGTGCCGCGAACCGCTGCCGGAATCGCGCGCGGGTACCGAGCACGGTGGGGTTGGTGATGTGGAAAAGCGACCACAGCTCCTCGAGCCGGTTCTCGACCGGGGTGCCGGTCATCGCGACCTTCAGCGTCGCGGGCAGTCGGGCGGCGGCCTTCGCGGCCAGCGACGTCGGATTCTTTATCTGCTGGGCCTCGTCGAACACCACACAGTCCCACGCAACGGCCGCCAGCTCGTCCGCGTCGGTTCGCAGGACGCTGTAGCTGGTGAGCACCGCCACGGCACCCGGTGCGGGGGTCGGCAGCCCCCGGTTCGCGCCGTGGTGCACCACCACGGGCAAGTCCGGGGCGAAGCGGTCCAGTTCGCGGCGCCAGTTGCCGATCACCGAGGTCGGGCACACCACCAGGTGCGGTCCGGCCCCCGCGCGGGTGGCCAGCAGCGAGATCGCCTGCAGCGTCTTCCCGAGCCCCATCTCGTCGGCGAGGATGCCGCCGCCCTCACTGGCCAGCGCACGTAGCCAGGTGACGCCGTGAGTCTGGTAGGGACGCAACGTCGCCCGGATTCCGGCGGCGGCCAGCTCGCGGCCGGTGCCGGCCGCGGCGGCGAACTGGCGCAGCGCCGCGGCCGCCGTCCCGATCGCGGTCTCGTCCTCGCACAGGGACGCGTGAGCGGCGGTCGGCATCGAAGCGGTCAGTTCCGCCCAGGACGCATCGTCGCCGTGGTCGAGCAGCAGTGCTGCCCGGCGCCACGCCGACACCGATGCGCCGAACTCGTCTGCGTCGACCTCCGACGTGCGCAGGGCGGATAGCGCGTCGGGCAGGTCCACGACCCGAACCTCCACCGTCCGCGGTGCGACCGTGGCCGCGTCGACGGGGACCGCCAGCCGGCAGGTCGTGGCGGTGCCGGCTGGGAGTCCGAGGGTGGTCAGCGCCGACTCGACGTCCGTGATGCCCCACCACGCGAGGGTCGCGAGGGTGGGGACGAAGGTGGCTTGAAGACGCCCGGGGTCCGCGCTCGACTCGTCCATGTCCGCGGAGGCTAGCCGCTCGACGGTCCCCGCCGCCAATGAAAATCGTGCCAAAAGCTGCAGCTCAGGTGTGGTAATCCCGACATTGACGGGTACCGGATCGTGCTGTCTTCGGGAGTAGGCGATGAGTTCCGGATCCCGCGCGGGTCTGCCTGGGATTTACCTTCCGCGCGCGTTTCGACGACGTGCGAGCCTCCGGCAGAGGCCGATTGGTGTGGGCAGCAGGAAGAGGAAATGGTGGCGGGGCTGTTGTCGAGGCACGCGAATCTGCGGAAAGTGGTTCTCGTGCTGACCATTTCATGGCGAGGTCTGTCCGTCGACGGCGGCAGCCGACCGAGGTCCGCAGGACACCACCACTGTCCGGTCTGCCGGTTTTCGGCGGCTACGATCAATCCGGGGGCGCTCCGGGTCGAAGACGTGCCCAGGGTCGAGAGTCTGGAAGTGCAGGTGGGGGAGTCGGCCGACAGCCAGGGCATGTGGAGTGAACGGGGCGCACAGATAGCGATCATCTGCGCGGGCCTCGTGCTCGTCGTGCACGCGCCGCAGTCGACCTTCGAGCACCTGCAGCAGTGGCAGGAGGTGTTTCCGAAGTGAGGACTGTGTGGCAGTGGATCGGCCGGCACCAGTTCTTCACCATGATGGTCATCAGCATGACGGCCCTCGGTGGCGCTGCTGCCCTCAGCACGACGGCAACCATGGAGCCTGCGACCCGCACCGGGTGCACGATCGACGCGATCAACGAACCGCCGGGGGCGAAGCGGGATACGCTGGTCAAAACGTCCTGCGGCGGCGTGCGATCATCGAACCGGAGCATCACCGATCAACTACAGGTCGGCGGAACCTACGACTTCGGGGTTACCGAACGCACCACACTGTGGTGGACGTACACATCGATCGACACGGCCCGGCCGTCGCGGTAGCCCGCTCATCATGCTCCGTCCAGGAAGAGACGGAAGCTATCCCGGCGCATGCCGACTCGGTTCGACGAAAAGCGGTCCCGCGCACTACCGTCGTGGATGTGCTGAATTCGGGGAACAGTATTCGGAAGTCGCGGTCCCGCACCGGTCGGGGTGTTCGAGTCGGTGCCGTTGCGATCGGTGTGACGATCGGATTCGTATCCGTCGCAGTACCTTCGGCCGCCGCCGACCCAACCGTCGGGGAAGTAGCATGGGGCCCGTGCCCGGCCGAGTACGCGCTCGATCCGGACACCGACCAGTGTGGAACCGTCACGGTGCCGCGCGACTATGCGAATCCGGGGGCCGGATCGATCGACGTCCTCGTCACCCGTCACCGTGCCGAGGATCCGGGGGCGCGCCGGGGCGTGCTGTTCACCAACCCCGGCGGGCCGGGCGGCGACGCGATCGCGTCCAACAGCATGCTCGCGCAGGCGCTTCCCGAGCAGATTCGCCGGCAGTGGGACTTCATCGGTGTGCAGCCCCGAGGCCTCGCACACGCCGGGGCGGTCGAATGCGACGTCACCCCGGAGATGCTGGCCGCGATGAACGTCGGCTTCGCGGGCGGGGCGGCGCGGCTGGCGTGCGATGGCTCAACGCCCGGCGCCACCGCGCACATCACCACCGAGAACACCGCCCGCGACTGGGATCAGGTGCGGATCGCGCTCGGTGCCAACGTGATCGACGTCTACGGCCTGTCGTACGGCACGCTCCTCGCCTCGACGTACGCCACGCTGTTCCCGCAGCACACGGGACGCATGGTGCTCGACTCGGCGGTCAATCGCGACTGGATCTGGAACGACGTCCTCTGGCAGCAGAACGACGGCTACAAGGCGCGCTTCTACGACCTCATGGACTGGATCGCCGCCAACGACGCGACCTACGGCCTCGGCGATACGCCGCTGAAGGTGTACCATCGCTGGTCCGACCGCATCGTCGAGGAAGCGGGCGGCAACCCCACCCTCGCGCCCCCACCGGCCCGGATCGGCGACGTCCCGCCCAGCCTGGAAAGCGTCGCCGACGCGTACCGGGCCGGTGTCGACCTCACGGGCCCAGCCCGGGTCCAGTTCGAGGCATTCCTGCGTCGTCTCGCCGATCCGGCGCATACCCAGTCCGGGTCGAGCATCTATGCCCTTACGCGCCAAGTACTTCCCGCCCGGAACAGCTGGCCGATGGTCGCCCGCGTCATCCGGGACGGCCTCGGGGCCCTCGCCGAAGGCGCGCCCAGCGACGTCACCGAGGACCAACTCGAGTCGATGGTCCAGGCTCGAATGATGCAGGCGATCGTGCTCTGCAACGAGAACGCAGTCGGGCCGCGGCCAGAGCGACTCCCGGGCTGGTTCTTCTCGACGTTCATCACCGGCGACCTGTTCGATGCGATCGGCTACGGCTACAGCGCAGGACCGGGGTGCGTAGGCGCACCTCCGGTGACCACGGTACCTGAGATCGGCAACAAGGGCTTGGCCACGGCGCCCCTTGTGCTGCAGGGATTGCGGGACCCGCAGACGCCCTACGACGGCGGTGCCCAACATGCCCGCGACATGGGCGCGCACCTGCTCACCGTGGAGGGCGGAGACCACGGCGCCGCCATCCAGGGCGGCAACACCACGGTCGACACCGCGATCACGGACTACCTGCTGACCGGGGCCACCGACATTACCCATGCGCCCGAGGCGCCGATCACCGCGCCGCTGTAGCCAGTCGGCGGTCCCCGCCACCACAGCCGGTGGCGGGGACCGAGCTGCGTTCTGACCTGCGATGTGACAACAAGTGTGGCGCCGATGGCGTGCGATGGTGGTTCACCGAAGTCGGCATTTGTCCGGTCGTTGGGCGACCTCGCGCGACTGCGGGACTCAGTAGCTGGTCATGCAGTCGCGCAGCAGGTCGGACGAGAGTTCGGCGATTGTGCAGGTGATTCTGCGCCAGCCGGGGTCGCCTCCGAACTGGTCCTGCGACGAGTCGACCAACACCTCGATGTCGTTCGTGCCGGCCGCGGCACGTAGGTAGTAGACGATGGGATCGCCCTCTGTCGTATAGAGGGTGAGCGCGAACTCGCCGCCGTCGCGTTGTCGACCGTCCGACAGGCAGTCGATCACCGACGGGGTGAGTGGCTCCTGTGGCTCGGTCCCTGGGCGAGGCGCCGCGTCGCCGCAACTCGGTAGAGCAGAGCGCCAGGTGATTTCGGCTGGCTTCGGCGCGGCTGGCGGCTCCTGGCTGAAGTAGACAAGCGCGGTGACGGTGGCGAGGAGGATGGCGAAAGGGATGCACCGAATCGCTACCTGCATCTTCTCCGCCCTCATGATGATCAGGCTAGATGCTGCCGCATGGTGGCCCGGTGTCAACGAGCGAAAAAGCGTTCCATCAGTTGACCGAGGGAGCCCTCGTCCAAGCGGGGGAGGACGTCCGTCCACACACGCAGTGGCGGCCACCCGATCACGGGTACGTCGACGAACACGAGGGGCCGCTGCGGCGAGGAGAAGTCGCGCATATCGAGTGTCGAGCACCCGGGCGTCGGCTCGAAACGGTTTGCGCAATACACCCTCACCCCGGGCTCGACCGGAGTCAGAACGCGGGTTCCCGGGACATCGGGGTTCCAGAAGCCGGGGTCCTGCGGACCGAGCACGTCGTCGACGGCTTGGGGGTAGCCGCGAGGAGTCGACGGGTTGGCGGGCTCGGCACCGGCGGGGGCCGAACCGATCAGAACCGTTGCAGCGGCCAGAGCGAGAACGACACCAGTACGCCGTCCGGAGGGAATCGGCAGGGCCATGTCGGAACTCCTCGATCAGGGAACGTGCGAAAACGTGTCCTCACGTCAGCTGTTGTCCACGTCGAGTTTCCGGTTCGCGTGGCTGACCGGCCGACAGTGCTCCTGCGGCAAGGGAACCCGGACCCTGCACTCTGGATCTGGACGACCCGGTCAGCCGCTGCCCTAGCCCTGCTGGAAAAGGTGGTCATAGCCGATGGCGAAGGTGAGGTCGGACGGTTCCACCATCGCCGTGCGCCGGTCACCGACCTGCGGTCGCACGCTACCCGTGGGCACCTCACAGCCTGCGTCGAATGTGTCAAAACCCGGGCCACTGATACGGACCGTCAGTTCGGCGATGTCCGTGCTCTCGTCGCTGCCCCGGATCCGGTTGACGGCGAGGATCTCCGCCGTCGCCGCGATCCCGGCGGCCTGGAATCGCTTTTCGTCCCAACGCCACCCGTAAGTACTGAGTGCAAGCCCGATTCCGATCGGGAGGGTGACGACTCCCCACCACAGGCCGGTCGCCAGCGAACCGTCGGCCCACCCGGCGATCGGCCCGGCCAGGATGAGACCACCTGCAATCGAATACGTCATCACCCCGGCGGCGGGACCGATGAGCTCGACCTGTCGCGGCCCCTTCGCGTTCTTGTTGGACACCTCGACACCCTATGTGCGGCACCACGCTTACAACGCAGGCTTGTCCGTGGTTCGGTGTTCGCCGCGGACATGTGATCCGTGGCTCCCCTCATTGGCCATTCCTTGGCTGGAGTCACACTCGGCGGTGCAGCGTGGCGCGACTCCGCCAACGTGAGCGCGACCTGAGCGCGCAGGTCACCGGGACGACGCCTTCAGTGCTGCGCTACGCCTCGCGGGCCGCGACGCGCGCGAGCAGCCGATCGCCCCCGGCGCCGAAACGGTCACTGAAATCGCGGGCGAGTTCGGGGCCCTGCAGGGCGGCAAAGCTGCGCGCGTCGAGCTCGGGATCAGCGTCGTCCGCGGAGTGCAGCCAGATCCACACGTCATTCCCCGCGGCATCGCGAAACTCGCCATCCGCCTGCATCCGCTGGATCGCACGCACGATCCGGTTCTCGTATTGCAGCCGGAGGGCATCATAGGCATCTGCCTCGAGCTCTTTCCCCGTACCGTCGATCACTGCCTGGGTGCCAGAGAGCGCCCAGATTGCGCTCGTTACCCGCCCTGGCGCGGCATCGTCCGGATCTTCAGCGCAGAGCGGCCACTCTGACGGACTCCAGGCCCACTGCGCCTTGTCGGCGCTCGACCCGTCGAGCCCAGTGGCCCAGGTCGCACCGGCCCCGGCGACGAAGAACCCGGTGAGGTCTTCGACCATGCCGCAGGCCACCATCGCGAGCGAGTCGTCGGCATCGCGGAGTTCCGCGACGCACGCGCGGAGCGTAATGAGGATCGCCGCGTCGAGGCTGGCAAAGTCAAACACGGGCTCACCGTAACACCAGGAGACGGCGCCGAGCGTGACGCCGGCCCCGCCGTCGACTCCGCTGCGAACGGCGCTGCCCGACTGCAAACCGGCAGCGGGACAACCGCCGCGCGCGCTCGGCCACACAGCGCAGATGGGTTACGGCAGAAGGTGTTTCATCGAGAGCGGCCTCGGTCGCGGCAAGTCCATCGATCTCACCCACGCCTTGCCGCTTCTCGGCACCGACGCTGCTTTGAAAGACGACGTGCCCGATACCGTTCTCCGTAACCGCGCGGGCCACATTCGTGGTGGCGCGGCCATAGTCCACGAGCGGATCGGCGCTACCAGCCGGCGGATCCACCCAATGCAGCGAGTCGACACCGGCTGTCGCGAGGACGACGGCGTCCGCGTCGAATTGGTCGACCTCGACCACGTCGACCTCGGAACGGACGTCCGCCGCCAGCCGATCAGGGTTTCGTGCGAGCGCAAATGGCCGCACACCTGCACGGATGAGCATGGTGACGACATGACGGCCAACGTTTCCTGTCGGAGTAGCGACGGCTATACGCATGATGATTTCCTCTCGTCGAGATCAATTGCGCAACCGTTTCGACGATGACGGCCGGATCCTGTCCGCCATTGCGGGCAGAATGGGCGGATGGAGAACGACCCGACCGCGCGTGCCCTGACGCTGCTCGCGATCCTCCAACCAGGAACCGAATGGACCGCCACAGCACTCGCAGATCGACTCGGCACCAGTGCGCGCACCGTGAGGCGCGACATCGACTGACTTCGCCGACTCGGCTACATGATCCACGCCCGTCCTGGGCCGGCGAGTGCCTGTCGGCTCAGGCCGGGGCTGTCGATCCCCCCGCTGCTGTTCACGGCCGACGAGGTCGCTGTGATCACCGCTGGCTTGCGACTGATCGCACCTCACCTAAAAGGTGACAACAGTGCGGCCGTCGCACCGGCGAAGCTTGATCAGGTGCTCCCACAACGTTTGCGCTGCCGCGCCGCAGCTATCGATCTTGCTATCGAGGTGCTCGAGGAGGACCACAGCGTCACCGCACAAACCGTCGGCGCAGTAGCGGACGCTGTGGCGGAGTCCGGTCGCATCCGGTTCACGTATCGCGATGAGAACGGTGCGTGGTCATCTCGAGTAGTGGATCCGCACCGTCACGTTCACAGCGCGGGCCACTGGTACCTGGTCGGGTTCGACTTCGATCGTGGCGATTGGCGGACGTTCCGATTCGACCGCATCTCCGCCGTCGACCGGATCGCGGGCACCTATCGCCGACGCGACTTTCCCGAGGAGTCGATCGGCCGCTGGTTCGGCACTGAGTTCGGACGCGCCAACGAACACTCCCACAACGGGAAACAAGCTAGTTGCAGCCGCGCCGAACGTTGCTGATACGTGACGGATAGGTTCGACGTGGGTCCCAATGCCGCGAGTACGTTCTCGTCGCCGTGGTTCGTGTCATACCCGGCTGCGACGATCACGAGATGTCCTGGGAAATCGATAGATCGATCTGGAATGGAGCTTGCACACCTTGAACGGAACAGCGACTATGTGGGCCGCGGAACCTGAGGACCTCAACCGGTTGATCGTCGAGCGATTGAATGCCGGTGACGTCGATGGGCTGGTCGCACTATACGAGCCTGACGCGGTGCTTGCCTTGCTGGATGGTCGGGTAGCCACCGGGACCTCCGAGATCCGGTCCGCCTACGAACAGCTCGTGGCGGGCGCCCCGGTGTTCTCCCCGGGCGCGGTACAGCCCGCCCTCCGCAGCGGCAACCTGGCGATGACGTCCGTGCGCCTCCCCGACGGTGGGGCCACCGTCGAAGTCGCGCGCCGACAGTCAGACGGCCGCTGGCTTTGGGTGATCGACCAGCCCCAAGTTCTCGGGTAGATGCGCGGTCACTTCCGCACCTGATCCATCACGGAGTGGGCCAGGATCCTATGGCGGGATGACCAGGCGCCGGTCGAACTTCCACGGGGCGCTGGCGGCGTAGACCTCGCATCCCCAATAGATCCGTTCGCTCTGTCCGCAATCGTTCTGCGACGGTGGGCTGCATGGGCTGTGCATTCGAGGATCTGGTGGCCGAGGCCGAGGCCGAGGCCGCGGCGGTGTCGGTGTCCGGGCGGGATTCTCGTGTCTGGACGGGCGGGTGACGGAGGAGCGGCCGTCGTGGGGCTATCAGCGGCTGATCGGGGAGCGTATGCGTAGGGCCCGGTCGGCCCTCGACATCCAGACCGGCGGCGGGGAGGTGCTGGCCGGCGTGCCGACATTCCCGCCGCTGATGGTTGCGACGGAGTCGTGGCCACCCAACGTCGCGGCGGCCACGGCGTTGCTGAATCCGTTGGGGGTGGTGGTCGTCGCCGACGATGAGCCACCGCTGCCCTTCGCCGACAGTGCCTTCGACCTGGTGACCAGTCGGCACCCGGTGACGGTGTGGTGGGACGAGATTGCCCGCGTGCTCGAACCTGGTGGCACCTATCTCGCGCAGCATGTCGGCCCGGCGAGCGTCTTCGAACTGGTCGAGTACTTCATGGGCCGCAAACGGAGAAGGTCCGGCGGGCACGGCATCCGGACGATGCGCGCCGTGGCGCTGAGGCGGCGGGTTTGGACATTGTCGAAATCCGTTCTGAGTCGCTGCGGAGTTCTTCGATGTCGGGGCGGTGATCTACTTTCTCCGCAAGGTGATCTGGATGGTCCCGGGCTTCACGGTGCCGGCCTACCGCGACCGACTTCGCCAGCTCCACGAGAGCATCGAATCCGATGGGCCCTTCGTCGCGCACTCCACCCGATACCTCGTCGAGGCACGGAACCCCGACTAACTCGCGCAGCGAGCCCGCCGCGGGACAGCTGATCACGGGGTCCTCTCTCACTGTCGCCATTTCGGCTCCGGTGGCAGCGGTCGTGTTCGCTCGGACCCCACGGCGAAGGTTGTTCTCTCTGGCGCTGACGGTGTTTGTCGCGGCGAATATCGCCGCATCGCTGTCTACTTCGCTGGCGATGTTGATGATCCCGCGGGTCGTTGCCGCCGGTGTGCCGATCGGCACGTGGATCGGCGGGCACCTTGGTTGGCGCAAGACGTTCATCGCCGTGGCAGTGGCCGGCACCGCACCGCTGGTTACTGCGGCCCCGATTCATCGGATGCGTAGTAGCCCATGACAACCCCGGATACCCAGTAGAGGGTGGGCCTCGAGGTCACCCGCGCAGAAAGGTGCTGCCTGCGTTCGTCGTCAGCCGTGCCGGATCCTGGGTCGGGGCTACCTATGGGGGTCCGTAGTCGACACGCTGACGCAACCAACACGCGCCTAGCGGGGTGAACCCGGCGCTCCGGATTCACCCCGCGGTTGGCGAGCCGTTGCGCCAGCTGTCGGGCGCTGCGGCCGCGCCGGTACTCGCGCCCGCCCCATACCCCGGACTGACCGATGGCGGCCGCGTAGTCGCCGCAGGCGGTCGTGATGGGGCAGCGTGCGCAGACACGCGCGGCGCAGTCGAACGGCTCGCTCGGATCCGGGAACCAGTGGTCGGGGTGGCGGTCGCCTCGGCAGGCGGCGACGTCCCAGTCGATGGTGTCGTCGGTGGCTGGCAGCAGGTCGGCCAGAGTCATCATGGTGGTCATCGGATTGTGCCTCCTTTCAAGGTGATTCAGCACCACCACGCGTGCGGCGGGGACGACGTCGAAGTCCTCAACGATCCGCTTCGGTTGCAGGTCATCTTCGTCAGGTTGGGGATGTCGCTGAGCATCATGCCCCGGTAGGCGAAGTGGTCTGGGTAGTCGATCGGGGCGCCGTCCACGGACAACTACATCCCGCCGAAGAGCTGTAGGTTGAGGCCGGTCGCGGTGACGATCACGTCGGCCTCGAGCTCGGTGCCCGACGTCAACAGGACTCCGTTCGGGGTGAACCGCTCGATGGAGTCGGTGACCACCGACGCCCGTCCCGAGATGATGACCTTGAGGAGGTCGCAGGCGCTGATCCCAAGGCTACGGCGGGTTGAAGTGGATGTCGATGTCGATGTCGAAGTCGGCCGGCAGCAGCTTGGCGTTGGCCTCGCGGACGATGCTGCGCACCTTCGACGGCTTGCGCTGGGCGAGCTGGTGAGGTTCGGACGCCAAACAGGAGACTGCTGAAGCGGTACTCCCTGCGCCCGTAGGGGTGAATTAGATCTACTGAGTGGCAGCCCCTGGAGTCGAGTCGCGACCGGCCACTTTGGTTCTGGCTATGGCTTTTCGAGGATGCCGACGAGCGTGATGATGAGCGAAGTGTGCTTCGTTGTGTCGGGTGCAAACACACGGGCGGTTGGCGTGCTTCCGGCTTCGTAGAAAAGGCTCACCAGTGTCGTCAGATAGCTGAGATCGGGATGCGACTTCGTCACGAAGTAGGACAGACCATTGCCCTCCAAGACGAGGCTGTCGGCGACGCTACCGAGTTGTGCCGAGACGCTAGTAAGTTGCAGGCGCTTACCGGCCGGAACCGGCGGAAACGTGAAGTGGCATTGCGCCCCCGGGCACGTCGACGAATCGCCGACTGCCGCGGTTGCCTGGTACGGTTCGGCCGCCTGCGCCATACCCGTAAGTGTAGTGGCGCGTGGCGCGGCCGAGTGCAGGTTCGAGAACCTGCTCACGTGATGATCATTCAACTGCCTGACTGCGCTCCGACCGTCGTGCGGCGACATTTGCCGGAATACGTTGGTAGATGTGCCAATTCGACACCGAACATTCGCCGCGAATCCGAGCTGCAGTCTGGACGCCGTTCCAGACGGGAGCGAGGAAGGAAGGTGGGCATGAACAATTGCCAACTACATTAATCGGCATCACAGATGGCACCATCCACGCGATCCGGGTCAGGCACCTGCCGGTGAGAATCGCCACTGTAGTTGTCATTTCACGGTGTATTGACCTGCGAGGTGACAACTAGCGTGACGACGACAGGCGCGATCGTCGTCATCGAAGTTGGCATTTGTTTGCGGCTGTTCGTTGCTGAACGAACTGTGTCGAATGGCCGGACTATGGCGTCCGTGCAGGACTGCTCGACGCGCCGACCTGTG
Source organism: Prescottella soli (assembly GCF_040024445.1). Classification (NCBI taxonomy): domain Bacteria; kingdom Bacillati; phylum Actinomycetota; class Actinomycetes; order Mycobacteriales; family Nocardiaceae; genus Rhodococcus; species Rhodococcus (subgen. Prescottella) soli. The sequence continues at coordinate 1,716,538 of NZ_CP157276.1, read as the reverse complement.
ATCTTCAGCCCAACGTGGCACGGTTCTGAGGGTTGAAAGTGGCATGCCGATCAGGCTGCAGAACGCCTTGGGTGTGCCGGCGACTTCTGAAACTGACGAAAAGGACACCCGTCAAGCAGGGCCCGGTCCGATGAGTTCTCGCGCGGCCGCCGGTCTATCTGTGCGAGCAGTCGACTATTGCGTGCCTTTCGGGCGTGGAGCGCCTGAGGAAATGGAACGATCGCAGTGCTGGGGGAGGTCAAGGGCGCCCGGGGTTGCGGATTACGAGAGGACCAACAATGACAGCCACCGCAGACACGATGCGTCCGCTCGACAGCGTCATCGGACGGTGGAGGACGTCGGGAACGGTGTTCGACGAGCATGGGCAGGAGGTGGCGATCATCGCCGGCACCGACGAGTACGAGTGGATGGCCGGCGGTATGTGGGTCATCCATCGTGTCGACGTGATGATGGGCGACGACCACGTACAGGCCCTCGAGCTGATCGGCGACCACGACACCGAGACCGACACGTACACCATGCGGGCATTCGACGGCTCCGGGACGTTCGGGACGATGACCGCACGCCTGAACACGGACGGCACGTGGACCTTCCTGGGCGAACGGATGCGCAGCACGCTCCGGACGTCCGAGGACAACTCATCGATGACGGCCTGCTGGGAGCGGCCGGACGAGTCCGGCCACTGGATTCACTGGATGGATATGGACTTCGACGCCATAGCTTGACAGCGCGCATCAGGCCTCGGCCGCCGCCACTTCCAACCAACAGAACACCGCATCCATGACACCGACCCCGATTCACACGGTATCCAGGGTCCCGTGCTGCACGGGACGGACGGCACGCATCAGCGTATCGAGCGAAGAAGGCCGCGACGCGCGCCCATTTCCCGCGCGGCTGGCAGCCCTGCCCCCGCCCCGTCCTGACCGGATACGCGGCGGACGGGACCGTCGTCGGCAGCATCGAAATCGGACCGAACTTCTAGAACCGCGCCGACCTGCACCGCCCCTTAGCGATCGAGGACGATCTTCCGTCACGAGGTCGAAGCCTTTCGCGGCGCCACGAACTTCCCACCCGACCACCCGCGGTGGTCGATCCCAAGCCACCACTGAAGCTACCCATTCGGAGGATGGGGGAGACGACCTGGTGGTCGGCGCGCAGCCGGGGGGTCCGAGGTCGGCGAGTCGAGCTTCGGCTTCGGGCACTGGTAGCGGCTTCAGATCAGCGCGGATGCGTGGCAGGTACGCGACTGCGTGGGCGGTGTGTGGAACCGGTATCGGGTCGGAGTCCACGACCGCCGACGACTGGATCCAGGTGTCGTCCGCAGTGACCTGGAGGAGCACGTCACCACGCTCGAGCTGGCCCCGGCCAGCGAGTGTGTCGACTCGCAGCCATTCGGCCGGGTACTCCGCGGCCGGCCCGGCCGAGGTGCGGCGCGCGTGTGCCGCCCACGCGAGTGTCTCGTCGGCTCCCGGCTGGTGGTCAGTGATGTGCCACAGGAACATCCGGTCGACTGGGGTCGGTAGGAGATCGTGCCCAGTGCCCATCCGGCCACCGATGCCCAGCAACGGGACGGTTCGGCCGATCGCCCAAATAGCGGCGGCGTTGGCGATGAACACCTCGTGACGACGGTGGTGGTCTGGTCGATGCTGTCGATGAACGTGCGGGCTGCGGCGACTGCTTCGGGGTCGTCTGTGATGATCACGGCCTTGTCCGTGATGGTGGAACTGCGTGAGGCTCCGGCAGATCCGACGATCGCCTGCTTGGTTGTGGCGATGACGTTGGCGTGCAGGTTCGGTGACGACAGCACCCGCACCCCATTCTCGACGAAGTGTGCGAGAGCGGGCGGTGAGTTGGCGTGCGCCCGTACTGCGGGGTGGGCGGCGTTGACGATCAGGATGTCACCGCCGCGGAGCGGGAGCAGGTCGGGGGCGTCGATGCCCAGGTACGCGCCTGGTTCACGGCGCGGACCAGCTACAGAACTCCGTGGCCGCCTAAGTCCGCAGCATCGCCCACACCTTCGGCCCGTCGTCGGGCAGGGGCACGCTTCCGACGACCTCGAACCCCAGGCGTTCATAGAAGGTGACATTGGACGGAGACGACGTCTCCAAATACGCCGCATAACCTTGATCCCGCGCCGCTTTCAGCCCGGGCTCGAGCACAGCTCGACCCAGACCCCGACCCTGCGAGGCAGGCGCAACACCCACCGTCGCCAGATACCAGACGGGATCCGTCGGCCGCAGGCAGGCGGTCGCCTCATCAGCCCTCGCAGCCATTTCCGCTCGATCACCATACAGATCGGTGACCTGGTCCGCGATATCACCGAAAGCCGCGTCCAGACCCGCCGAAGACGGCGTCGTCCACACAGCCACCGCAGTCAAATCATCTGATACCCAGACGTTTCCGCATCGCAACCCGATCTCCGTCAAAAATAGTCGCTGCAACGACCGCACGCGGTCTCGGTGATCTCGTGAATCGACGGTATGCCGGGTGAACGGGTAGTCAGCAAAGGCAAGACCGAGGGTCTCTGCGGCATCGACAATGTCTCTCGACGTCGCCGGCCGGATCCGAAAACTGCTAGTCACGTGCCTCGACGCTACCCGCCGACTCGGGAGGGCGTGCCCGCGACGAACTTCCCAGCTCAGGATGCCGGGCGATTCACCCGCCAGCTCTCGAAGCGCCGGCCCCATGGTATTGCGACCCCGCCCTCGCGATGAGGTCGCCGCTAGTACAGGTGATGTGTCGTGTGCTCGGCCCGTTCGCAATTGGTCTCGACGGCACGCGTGAGTTGTGGGGGTGGGGCTCTTTCGTCGGGCTCAAGACGGGGTCGATCGGTCGGTGACAAGGCTCTGACCTGCACGCGTTCCGGTTTCCGGCATGGAATTGAGGGCCCCGGCGGCGGTCGACGCCCCACCAGATGGAGGCGGGAGGAAACATGGGCGCGGGTCTGTTCGAGAGTTGAACCACAGTCGCCACGAGGCACCCCATGGGGGAGCGGAAGTCGGCGGGGGACGTGTCATCTATGCAGGTAAACCACGATGAATCGCCGCTGCTCTCGTCGGCAACTCGCCCCGGCGGTTCCGAGGTTCGATCCGGTCTGATGCGGGGGACCGGCCCGTCACCAGCGGGCCGGTTCCGCTTGTGAGTGTGGTCGATCGTTTTCACGCGGTGCGGCTTGGCTCTCGCACTCATGGCTTGGGTGTGAGAGGACATTGGCTGTTTTGCGTTGGGTGGGATAGATGGTTTGTGGATCGGTGACTGTGGCCGCCGGTTCAGAGTGGCCGGTCGGCGGCGCGAGGGCGGGAGGTGCAGGCTGCAGGTCGGGGCCGAAGGTTCGCGATTTCGGGGCTGCGTACTTTCTTGGTTGCCTGTTGCTTCAGGTCGGTTGCCGGCCGGAGGCGAGGAGGATGCGATCGAAGGTTCCGCGCACGTCGAAGGGGATGTCGAGGGCGGTGGGGAGTGCTGCGACCAGTTCTTCGGCTACGACACGGAGTTTGACGTTGGATTGTTGAGACTTCCAGGTGAGGACGTCGAAGGCGTGGTCGGCGGAGATTCCGTAGATCACCATCAGCGCGCCTTTTGCCTGTTCGATGACGGTGCGGGACTCGATGAATGCGGAGATGTTCTCGGTGATGGTGCGGTCGACGTCGCTGCGGATGGAGTCGGTGACGTCGATGTAGAAGCCGGACATCCCGACGACGCGCCCGTCGGCCGTGGTGCGTTGACCGACGGCGACGAGGTAGTGAATTTTGCCTGTGGTGTCGATGATTCGATGCCTGCTGCTGAATGGTTCGCCGTCCTGCAGGACCCGCCGCATCAGGTCCGCCGAGCTTTCGCGGTCGTCGGGATGCTTGTGCGCGAGCACTTGAGCGGTGGTGGGGACGATCTGGCCGGGTTCGTAGCCGTGCATGCGGGCGACCGCGTCCGACCACTCCCACCGATCGCCGTCGAGGTAGTAGCAGAAGCTCCCAACCCGTTCGAGCCGTTCGGTCATCACGACTGCACTGGCTCGTCGCTGTTCCTGGCCACGTGGCAATTCTCGCACCATTCACAACGACGTTCACGCCTCGCTGATCATCAGGAAGTAGCCCACTGACCCGACGATCTGCCGTGAGGCCGGTCGGTTCGCGTGGGGGCTGGTCATCTGGTTGCGGTCGGGCTCGGTAGTGAGGTGGCGGGCGACACCCGCGTCCGCGGCCCTTCCAGTCAGATGGCCAGGGCGGCCACGATCACTGCAATAAAGATAGCCAAAGCGGCTGTTGCAGTGACGATTACGGATGCTTCCAGTAGGACGGGAAACAGTGTTGCGGCTGCGCTGGATCCGGAAGCGACCATGAGGGGGTATCCGTGTTTTCCTTTCGACTGTGCGGCGCCGTCGTGGTTGTCGTTGTGCGCAGCGGTGGTGTCGTTTCTGGCCTCGGACACGACGTTGGTGATCGGATTTGTCGATGGAAGCCCTGGGGTTCGATTCGCGTGGTGCATGTCGCGTCACTCCCGATATTCGAGGAACTCGTATCGGTGATCGAGGTGTGGAATCCGCGACAGCGCCGATACGAGCAAGTGCTCCAGCATCGGCTGACTGTTTCAACCTGCTGCCATGGTAGTGGCAGTTGTCACAGGCGGCAAGGTCGTCGGCTGCTGCGGTGCCGCTGTCACCTGTCATCCCTTACCTGCCCCGGTCGGGTGGGAGCCTGCGGCGCCGCCGCCATCATGCGCAGCCGCGATGGGGGAACAGCTGTGGTGCTGGACCGTTGGGTGTGCGACCTGCTGGAAGTCTGACAGGTCAGAACCAGTGGCGGCGGCCACGAACCCCGACATCGAGGATGCCGAGCAGTATGACGGTCAAGCCCATGGTGAGGAGCGCGACGCCGAACAACTCCAGGGCGTCCATGTGGTTCGAGAAACCGACCAGCGTCAGCGCTGCACCCAAGATCGTCATTGCTCGCTCCGTGCTTGGACAGATCCGGTGCTAGGACACACCACCTGATCGGCCCATGTCAAGAGATGACTGTGTACCTGGAAAACCGTCTGGTCGCGAGAAAAGTTCCTGGTACTTGTGCGTGCGGTCGTCAACGGCGGGTCTGGGTGCTTTCTTCGATGAACTGTTTGAACTGCGCCATGTTGCTGTGAACGAGGTGGTTGAGATAGCCGAGTTTGTCGGCGAGGTTTTCGACGAATCCTGTGGGGTCGATATCGATGTGGGCGGTCACACGAGTGTGAGTGTTGTCGATCGGGCGGAAGGTGATGACACCGGCGTTCTCGGGGCCGCTGTCGGAGTGCCAGCCGAGTCGTTGGTACGGGTGTAGGTCGATGATGTTGGCGTCGAATTCGCGGGTCACGCCGGCGAGGTGGACCACGAAGTGCAGGTGACTGTCGTCGAGTCGTCGAACTTCGCGGACTCCGGACAGGAACTGCGGGTACGTCTCGAACTGTGCCCACCGGCCGTAGGCGATGTAGACCGGGACGTTCACATCGACGACCTCGGTGATGCTGCTCATGGTGGGCGGCTACCCGAGTCTTCGGCCTCCGAAACCGGGCGGTGGGGAGGGAGCACGACGACGTTGGAGACGGTGGTGATCGTGTGGACGGGGGTCTCGCATCACCGGAAGACGGTGAATGTGCCGCCGGGGCTCGACCTGACGCGTGTGGATCTGGGGACGCGTTCGCGGCGCTGTCCGATGCCGGGTTCACGGGCGTGGACCGTGAGGGGATCGGGGTCCGGGTCCTCAAGCACGATGCGTCGGCTCCGGGGTTCGATCCGATCTGATGCAGGCAGGACCGGACCGAAGGCACCAGTCTGATCCCGCCTGTGAGTCTGGTCGATCGTGTTCGCGCGTTACCGATGATCTCGACCGCACGAAACCGACCTAGTGCGAGTGCGGCCGCGACGCCGCGCGCTGCGCTCGTGGGTCGGCGGCGGCTCGTAGCGGAGGCGTCGGCGCGGAGATGCCGCTGCGGGCCGCGGCGGCGGCTGTGAATCGTCACCGTAGTTGGCATTTCCCGGCGCTCTGACCTGCGGTGTGACAACTAGCGTGACGACGGCAGCGCGCGATCGTCGTCATCGAAGTTGGCAATTGTTCGCAGCCGTTCGTTGGCCAAATCATGTCGCCCGAGTGCCGGAGAAGATTGGCCATGCAACTTTCCTGGTGCACCGATCTGGCCCAGCTGGCCCTTCATGCGCTCAGTCGCCCTGAACGGCTCCATGTGGGAACGACGCCCTCGTCAGCGTACGAACCCCCAATGGAGCCCAGTAATGCGCTCACGAGCTCGGGTGTCCCAAAACGTCTTCGACGTGAACTGGTTTCGAGACACATCCAATGGGACGCGTACGCGGCCGTTCGCACCGCCGGACTGCTGGCAGAGGTCGGCCCCGACCGCGTCCCTGCAGTCTGGTTTTCGGCGGCATCGATCACCGTGGAATCGAGACGTAAGGTAGGTAGATAGGTAGGTCACGGTCAGCAAACCGCCAAGGGGGCTCGACGTGCCAGTCCGATGCCGACGAGCGGTCAACGGTCCTTCGCGCGATCCGACCGGCGGCGGGCTCCACGAGGGCGACATGGGGCTGGCATCGGTAGCTGGTGGCTCTCGGGGAACGGCGTCATGATCATGCCCCCGGTTCCCCGGCCGGGTAGTGGTCCGTCCCAGCAGAGATTGACCCGCTATGGCTGGAGTGCAGCCGACCCGCCGCTACGGCCGGTGTTGTTTGTCAACCCAAGATCGGGAGATGGTGCGGCGGGCCGGGCAAGGGTTGCTGAACGGGCACGGGATCGCGGGATCAAGGTGGTCGTCCTCGATCCGGGCCAGAGCCTCATGGAGTGCGTCGACGAGGCGGTGAAGCAGGGCGCGGATGCGCTGGGGATGGCTGGTGGTGACGGGTCCCTGGCGGTCGTGGCAGCCGCCGCAGCCGCGCAGGGGGTGCCGTTCATCTGCGTCCCGGCCGGGACACGAAACCACTTCGCGTTCGACCTCGGAGTGGACCGGCAGGACGTGGCGGGCGCGCTCGACGCGTTCACCGACGGGGTAGAGCGGCGGATCGACCTGGCAGAAGTGAACGGCCGCGCGTTTGTGAACAACGTCTCTCTCGGGATCTACGGTGAGGCGGTCCGCCATCCGGCCTATCGCGACGCCAAAATGCGCACCCTCGTGGAGACTGCCGAGCGGGTGGTCGGCCCCGGTGCAAGGACTCCGGCGCTGCGCCTCGTCGACGACGTAGGGCGCCAGCACGCTCAGCTCGCCGTCGTGCTGGTGTCGAACAACCCGTACGCGTTGGACCCTCCTGTCCTCGGCACTCGCCGCTCGCTCGGTGAGGGCCTTCTGGGCATCGTCATTCTCGACGCACCGGACAGTGGGCGGCATCCTCCAGGGCGCGCCTGGAGCGCAACGGACTTCGAGGTCTTCGCCCCCGCGCCCGTGCACGCGGGTATCGACGGTGAATCAGTGGTGCTGAGTCCACCGCTCAGGTTCGCCATTCGCCCGGTAGTCCTTCGCGTGCGCATCTCGTCCCGGCATCCTGGCGCCTCGCCCTCCGCTCGCCTCCGACCTCCAAGGTCACCGAGGAGCGCTTCACCGGTCGTCCGCCAGGAGGAGCCCGAGTAGTCGGCCGGATACGACGCCTTCCTCCCGCCCTGGCGGCCGATTCCTACGGTCGCGTGCGCCCGCCACCATGGCCGACGTTCCGGCTCCGAGGACGGAGCCGAGCACCACGTCACCGGGGTAGTGCACAACGGTGTGCACTCTCGAATAGGCCACCCCACTGGCGAGCAACCGGATCGGCACTGCAAACACCGGGTAGTGTCGGCCCACCGTATAGACGAACGCAAAAGCCGAGGCGGCGTGACCGGATGGGAAGGACGCGGACTCCGGCATGGGAACAAGACGGGCTTCGAGCCGACCCGGATCAGGTCGCTCCGGACGCTGCGCTCGGTGCGCTGATCGCGCAGTTTCTCCCGAATCCCAGCTGCCGCTTGCACGGCTGCCGCCGGCGGGCGCAGACATCGTAGTAGGTGGACGGCGCGATCTTGCAGCCGTGTGCGGTCAGCACGCGCCAGATCGGCTCGACGCCGTACTCCTGCTTGTGGTCGTCGATGTAGCCGACGATCACCGAGTGCGGCGGTCGAGCTCCGCCGCGAAGAAAGTCGATGCCGACTTCAGTATATCGTTGGCGCGCTTGAGTTCTCGATTCTCAGCTCGGAGCTTGCGGAGTTCCTCGGCCATGTCGCTGGTCACCCCGGGGCGCTTCCCTGCGTCGACCTGATCGCGACGAACCCAGTTCAGCAGGGTCTGTGCCGAACCGATGCCCAACTTGGCGGCGACCGACACGATCGCTGCCCATTCCGACGAGTACTCGCCGCGGACCTCGGCGATTCACAGCGGCGGCCGGTGTGAATGGCCAATCTAGTTGTCATTTCACGGGCGTCTGACCTGGGGATTGACAACCGCGGTGGCGAGAGACCCCTTCGAGGGTGGTCAAGATAGTTGGCAATTGTTCACACACCTGCCGCGCCCACCGAGCCGGTGGCGCTACGGGCGGGTTCGGTGGCTGTCACGTCCCGTACGGCGGGTGGGGGTTGATGGTGTCGGCTGTCCAGCCGAAGAAGTGGGTGTCGGGGATAGGGAAGGCTTCGAGACGTGGGTCGGTGAGGATGGCGTCGATGCAGGCGGCGCTGCCGCCGACGTAGGTCGATTTGAGGTCGATATCTGTTGCCACGCACCAGGTGTGATCGTCAGGCCACCACAGGTTGGCGCTGTAGCCGCCGCCCCGGTGGTGCGGGGTCGTGCCGAAACGAGCCTCGGCGGCGTCGATCGGCCCGTGGAGGACGACCATGTTCCGGTAGGCATCGAGGAGTTCGATACCGGGCGGGGGCCTGCCTTCGTCTCCGTATCCGTCCCAGATCGCGAACCAACACACATCCGGTGTGGTGGTGTGGTTGCGGAGGATCGATGCGAGGACGCGGGCCTCCGGTTGAGGCAGGGAGCCTTCTTCCGGGTCGTAGCCGGGACGATGGGTCCCGGTGATGGTCTGCCAGCTCATCGCAGCGTGAGCGATCGTGCCGTGTTGCTCGGCGACCGTGCGCCAGTTGATTCGAGTCCACTCGTCGCCGCCGCCAAGGTAGACGGGGTGGAAGACACGGGCGTACGCGTCGAACACCGGCGGAACGAGGGCACCGACCTCCGCTGCATCTCGGCGCAGCGCCTCCGCGATCCAGCGACCAGCTTCCGGACCGGCGGAGAGTGTCAGTTCCTAGGGCGCCCAATGCCAGCGCTGCTCGTTTCCGGCCATGTGCTCACCTTAGAGACCAGTGAGCCTGTGGCCGGGGGATCGGTCGTCAAACGCGAGGTCGAGGTCGTCGACGCTCCCGTCCGGGCGGAGCGCGGTTACGGCGCTGTCGGCCAGTCAGACCGTGCCGTCGGTGGTGGCGGCCGGCCGTGGTCAGGGGAGTGGACAGGGGCACGACTGTCGTCGGCCTGTCCGAGTCCTTGTCGAGCAGCACGAACAGCCACTGACCGGCCTCGCGGGGTGGCAGGTCGTCCGGGCCGGTGCCAGGCCACCACCCTCTGCGGCCGATGCCGCGCGGCCGGTACGTGACGGTCCACGGCCGGTCGCCGATCAGTCCCAGGCGAAGCCCGTGATGTGACACGGGACGGATCGGCTCGACGGTCAGATCGTCGAGGACTCGGTAGACCGTCTTCTGTGTGTACAGCCGCAACGGGTTCGGCGACAGACTCGCTGACGACAGATTCGAATACAGCTCGAGGATGGGCCCGAGCCGCACAGCCCCGTCGGTTGCGATCGACACGAGCTGTCGGCCGCGCGGTTCCGGAGCGCTGAGCGAGACGGTCAGCAGGAGAACGAATCCGCCGTCGGTGGCCGTGACGGCGTCGACCGTTCCTGTCGGTAGATCGACCGGCGCTGGGTCGCGGCCGGGGACGAGGATCCGCGCGGGGCGGTCCAGGATGTCGAGTGGCGCGAGGTGGCCGGACCTGGGGTCGCGTCGCATTCGGTGCTCGGTGTTCCCGATCGCGAGCAGGACCCCGTCGCAGAGCGCGATCTGCACGGCCGGCTGGCCGTCGAGACAGGTCACGTCGGCGCCGCCGTCGGGGCGCACCTCGACCCGGTGAACACCGTCGGGACCTGCGACCCAGCAGCGCCCGCCACGACCCGCGGCCGCGGGTCGGCAGGAGGGATGTCGGGATCGAGATCGACCAACGCCCTCGCGTCGCACCAAATGCTCACCGCCGCAAACGGTCTCGGCGTAGGAGCCATGAGCGCTGAAAGGCGCCTCGTCGACGTCGCCGAACGGGCTCGCAGCGGCACGGTGGAGTCGGACTGGATCGATCGGGTGATAGCCACTCTGCAGTCGGCGTTCGCACCGCCGCAGGCCCTCGGGGTCTCATGATGTCCCGACGTTGGCCGTCGATGTGATGGGTGAAACGAGCACCGGGGTGAATCGGGAGGTCAACGCTGGGTCGTCCTCCGGCCAGGATGGCGACCGGTGGAGTGGAGGCGGTCCGACTAGCGGGTGTGTACGAGTCCAGGCGACGCACGCAGCCGCGCCGGAAGAGTTCATGACGCAGCGGCGGTTGCACGTAGGCGTCGGGAGCTGCGGTCGCGTTCGGTCAGCGCTCCCCAGACCCCGACCAGCTCGGGTTGGGTCGACGCGTCGTGTCTGCAGTCGATGATGACGGGACAGTCTGCACAGATCTCCTTGGCGGCAGCCTCTCTCCGTACCTGGGCCCCGTGACGCTCGTTGTCCGGAGGGAAGAAGAGATGCTCGACGGTGTGTCGGCATCGGGCGTGCAACCGCCACCCCAGGCCACCCGCCTGCGGGTTTCCGGAGTCGCGCCGCCCTCGACGTAGGTGATCCATGATCGGTCTCTTCTTCAAGCACCGCCGCTGTCAGGTCGTGTGCAGATCGGCGCTGTCGGCGAGGAGAGGGCGGAAAGGCCATCTGTTCCAGACGGAGTCGTGCAGGATCAAGGTGGGTGCCAGAATGTTCAAGCCGGACACCGCAACCCACAGTTGCGGCGGCACCTCGGTCCACGACTCGAATCGTCCGGCGATCCCGATCAACACGGCATACAACACGGCGGCCAGGACGCACATCACCGCAAGTGACAGTGTCCGTTCCGTCGCGGCCGAACGGATACCCCGCAACAGACGCCCGTCGAAGGCGATGGTCATGACGAACACCGCCGTGATCGCCATGGCCGCTGCGGCCGCGATTGCGGTCGAGGACACGTCGAACTCTCGCCTGGCGACGACGTACAGCGCTGTTCCTACCATCGGGATGGTCGTGCCGGTCACCGCGATCCGCACCCGGCGAGAACGGATCCCGTCGAAGGGCCAACCGCGCAGCAACACCATGACCACGACGTCGAGGCAGGCGATCCAGGCGAGCCATCCGACCAGTTCCAGGGCGTCGACCGGGCCACCGGGATTGAGCACGCCCAGCACCTGCAGGACGGATGGATCGATGCCGTCCCAGTTCGCGACGACGAAGTAGGTGGCGACGGCCAGGACCGAGCAGAAGGCGAATGCGAGGAGTCCGTCCCGGATCGGCTGGGCGGTGTCGAACGGCCATTTCTCCAGGACGAACGTGACGTGGAGCATCGACACGAAGGTCAGCACCCCGAGCGTGGTGACGAAGGGGAAAGGTGTGAGAACACCCTCGCTTTGGGCGGCGGCAGCGGAGAACAGGCCGGCAACGTCGAACCGCCCGACCACGGCCAGCGCCAACCCGGCAAAGGCGACGGCCAGGACGATCAGGGCCAGGGTGGTGCCGAACGCCGCAACGATCGGGGGCACCGTGCGCGAGCCCCACCGGGTCCATCGTGGCCACCACACCGAGAGAACCAGCAAGGGTCCCAGTCCGAACGTGCTGAGGGTTCCGATGGTCTGCAGCGACCGGAGGGGGCCGGGAAGCAGCATGGTCAGGACGAAGACCACTGTCGTGACCGCGAGCGTGCCGCAGGCCCTGCCGAGGAATCGGCGGGTGTCCTTTCCGTCGATGGGTGTGGGATTCGAACTGGTTTCGGGGGCAGTCCCGATGAGGGTGTCGTCGATATTCATGGTGGAGCCTTTCTGCGCGGGTGCGGCCGCCGGGGCCGCCGCAACGGTGGACGTCGAAGGCGGCCAGGGCGCTGTGACGTCAGCGCTGGGCCGGGCCGGCGCACTCGAATTGCACGGAGCTTTTCGCTGTGACGTGGGGTTCGACCAGGTCGGTCACGAGGCGCAGGTGCTGCGGCGCCGCCAGGTACGCGGTGAGGGCGGCGCGATCGCGAAACACCGCGGCGATGGCATAGTCGGCGTTGCCGTGACGGAATTCGAGGTCGCGGCCGTGTCGGTAGCTTTCGATTCCCTCGGACGAGGCTGCGAGTGTGTCGAGCGCGTCGGTCAGCCGCGTGATCGTTTCCGGGGATGTGCCGGGCAGGAAGGTGAAGGTGATGACATGACCGATGGACACTGGGTGGGACTCCTTCTTGGCTGCACCGGCGGCGAACCATCGGTGGGGAAGCTGTGGTGGACGGCGGGGATCGGTGAGCACCGCGCGATGCCGAGCGGCCGCCACCGGCGGTGTCCCGGCACTCCGGTGGCTGCCACCGGAGTGCCGGTTCGCTCAGCGGCCGGGGGAACTGGCCTGCATGACTGCTGCGGCGACGGCCGGCGCGACTCGCTCGTCCAGGGGGCTCGGGACGATGTGCTCGCAGGTGAGATCTTCGGCGGCGATCGTCGCGATCGCATGAGCTGCGGCGATCTTCATGGCCGGAGTGATTTTCGTTGCGCGGGCATCGAGTGCGCCTCGGAAGATACCGGGAAAGGCCAGGACGTTGTTGATCTGGTTCGGGAAGTCGCTGCGGCCGGTGGCGACGACGGCGGCGAACCTGCGGGCGACGTCGGGGTGGACTTCGGGATCCGGGTTGGACAGCGCGAAGACGACGGCGTCCTTGGACATTCGTGCCAACGCCTCCTCCGGAACGGTGCCCGAGGACACACCGATGAAGACATTCGCACCGTCCAATGCGTTCTCGTAGCCGCCGGTGACCCCGCGGGGATTGGTCCGGGCCGCGTACGTGGCCTTGATGCCGGTGAGATCCCCTCGATCCGGGTGGATGATGCCGCGCGAATCCACCAGTGTCACATCCGGCACGCCGGCGGCGAGCAGGATGTCGGTGACGGCGATCCCCGCGGCTCCGGCTCCTGAAATGACGACACGCAGCGCGGCGAGCTCACGGCCGATCACGGTGGCGGCGTTGGTCAGGGCGGCCAGGACCACGACGGCGGTGCCGTGCTGGTCGTCGTGCGTGACCGGCATATTCAGTGCTTCGATGAGGCGGGTTTCGATCTCGAAGCATCGCGGGGCCGCGATGTCCTCCAAGTTGACGGCCCCGAAGCTCGACCGCAGCCGCACGATAGTCTCGACGATCTCGTCGACGTCGGTGGTTTCGAGGACCAGCGGAATGGAGTTCAGCCCGGCGAATCTCTTGAACAGTGCCGATTTACCTTCCATCACCGGCAGCGACGCGCCCGCGCCGATGTTGCCCAACCCGAGCACCGCGGTCCCGTCGCTGACCACGGCGACCAGCCGCGAGGCCCACGTGTGGGTGTAGGCGACGGCGGGGTCGCGGTGGATCGCGCGACTGACTTCGGCCACTCCTGGGGTGTAGGCGATGGACAGGTCACGCCTGTCTTCGAGTGGCGCGGTCAACCCGATCTCCAGCTTGCCTCCCAGGTGTGCCTGAAAGATCGCCTCGCCGGTCAGGTCGATTCCTGCCGAGGGCGTGGTCGAAACCCTCACGTGATGTCCTAATCTGTTCGGAAGGTGAGCGGCAACGTGCGCGTTGTCAGACGCCTGCGGGGGCGAGGACGATGTCGAAACGCGCTCGCGCCCAAGTGCGGTCGCCGAGGCTACGGCCGTCCGGGGTGGGAGATCCCGGCGCCTGCACCGCGAATTCCTTGATCAGTGACTCCTTGACCCCGAAGACGCTGTCGCCGATGTCGATCTGCGGATCGCCGTCGACAAAGATGTGCGTGACCAGGGGACGTAGACCGTCGGCGGTGACCATGAAGTGCAGGTGCGCCGCACGGACCGGAGAACGGCCCACGGACTCGAGCATCTTGCCGACCGGCCCATCGTGAGGGATGGGGTAGGGCACCGGTGTCAGGCCCCAGAACCGGTACTGCCCTTGGTCGTTGGTGAACAGGTGCGCGCGACCGGCAACCCGCTCGTCGGTGTATTGCACGTCGTAGTATCCGTCCTCGTCGCACTCCCACACCTCGATGCGGGCGCCGGGAACCGGTTTGCCGTCGGTGTCGGTGACGGTGCCTTCGACCCAGCACGGCTGCCCCGAGGCGCCACCGGCGATGTCACCGCCGAGCGGGATCTCGGGGGCATCCTCGACGAAGAACGGACCGAAGACCGTCGCGTCGGTGGCGCCCTTGTGTGCCTGGTTGTTGACGGCGATGGTTTGCATGGATGCGCCGAGGACGTCGGAGAGTAGGACGAATTCCTGGCGCTTGTCGTCGGTGATGTGCCCGACGGCGGTGAGGAATTCGATCGCCGTGTTCCATTCTGCTTCCGTCAGCCGAACGTCGCGGATGAATGCGTGCAGGTGCCGGGTCAGCGACTGCATGACTTCCTTCAGTCGCGGGTTGGGGGCGGCGTCGAACGATGCGACGACGGTGGCGACGAGTTCGTCCTCGAGTGCCTGCTGCTGTGGGTTGATCGGCGCTTCGGTGTGAGTGGTCATTTTCGTGTTCCTTTCACAGCACGGGGGTTTCGCCTGCATGGGCTGCGCGCAGGAGCGCTTCCAGATCGGTGGCGGTCACCGGGCGGGGATTGGAATCGGGGACGACGGGCAGGATCAACTCCACGGCCTCGGGAATCTGCGTCTCGTCGAACCCGTAGTCCTTCAGGGCTCGGGGGGCGTCGAGCGTCGCCCGCAGCGAGCTCAGTCCCGCGACCGCGGTACCCGTCCCGAACGCCGCGGCGATCCTCCGCTCCGCCTCGTGTGCGGCGGGGGCGTTGAAGGCGAGGACGTATGGCAGGACCGTCGCGTGGGTTTGGGCGTGGGGCAGGTTGTAGGCGCCGCCGAGGACGTGACAGATCTTGTGATGCAGACCCGATCCCGCGGACGCGAACGCGACCGCGGACAGGTACGCGCCGTACAGGGTCTGCTCGCGTCCGCTCACGTCCTGCGGATCTCCCTTGATCGCGGGCAGTCCCTCGGCGAGCGCCCGGATGCCCTCGGCGGCGAGGGCGCGGTTGATCGGGTCGGTGCGTGGCGCCCACATCGAGTCGATGCAGTGGGCCATGCCGTTGAGGCCGGACGCGACCGACAGTTCCACCGGCAACGATAGCGTCAGGTGCGCGTCGTAGATCACCGTGACGGGCAGCACCCGGTCGTCGACGCCCGTGGTCTTACGGGCTGCCTCGGTCAGGCCCCACACGTTGGTGGCCTCGGAGCCCGCGTAGGTGGTGGGCACGGCGACGATCGGCAGTCCCGTCGCCAGGGCGACGGCCTTGGCCAGCCCGGTGGTCGAGCCGCCGCCGACACACACCAGCAGGTCGACAGCCTTGTCCACCGCAACTGCACGTGCCGACTCGGCCTTGGCGATCGGAACGTGCGGGGCGACGTCGTCGTGGAACACGGCCACATCGATGTGTGTCGTGACCGCCTGGGCGACTCGGGCTTCGGATCGGGACGCGACGACCATGACCCGTCGGGCCCCGAGCCGGGCGACCTCGTCGGCGAGGCTGTCGGCAGCGCGTCCAGATCCGAACAGCACCCGCTGTCCGAGCGTGACGTGATCGAAATTCAGGTTCATGGGAACAGCTCTCTTCATCGGGTCGTGACCGGTGCGCGATCGGTGGTGGTCAAATGCAGCCCGTCGAGAATCGTGCCGAGTGAGTCCCGCAGTGCCGCCGCGTCGGGGGCGGTGGCCGCGACGTAGAAGTCGGGGCGCAGGATCATGAAGTCGGCGCCGATCTCGTCGAGCCACCTCCCGTAGGTGCCGTCCACGTCGACCACGTCGCAGTCGGCACCCGCCGGCCCGATCCGGACATAGCGTCCGTCCAGACGGTCCCACAGGCGGCGCTGCTCGTCGGTGAGCACGTCCGCGGTGGATGCACCCCGGCCGATCACGGTCCAGCCTCGGCCCACGACGTCGTCGAATCGGCCCCGTCGGCCATTCGCCTCCACGACGCCCTGAACGGACAGTTCCCCGGCATGAGCGGTACCCGAATGCCACAGGCCTGGTCCGAGCGAGGCCATGTCGGTGTCGACCGGGGTGCCGTCGGAGGCGGCGAGTTCGGCGATCATCTGCTGGTCCCGGGCAGCCGCGTCGTCGGCGTCGGAAATGCAGATGATCTTGCCCAGGCGAATCGAGAAGTCGATGTAGTGCTGGACGTGCCCCTTGCGTTCGGTCCCATAGGTATCGAGCACGTCGTCGCTGGATCTGCCCGACAGCACGAGATCCAGGCGCCATGCCAGGGCCAAGGCGTCCCGAAGGCCCGCGCACATACCCTCGCCGGCGAACGGCGGCATCAGATGTGCGGCATCGCCCGCGATCAGTCCACGGCCATTGCGCCAGTTTTCCGCCCACCGTGCCTGGAATCGGTAGACCGCAGAACGCTCGAGTTCGGCGTTGGCCGGGGTGACGCCCCACGGTTCGAGCAGATGCCACGCGGATTGCTCGGAGGCCAGTTCCACTGGGTCCTCCCCGGGCAGCACCATGTACTCCCAGCGGCGGCGGCCGGGTCCGCCCGGGACGATCGTCGTCGGCCGGGCCGGGTCGCACAGCTGCCAGTGCGTCGGGCCGAGATCGAGACCCGAGATGTCCGGCATGATCATGTCGAGGATAAGCCAGTCGAAGAAGAATCCGTGGTCGGCGAAGTCCAGGCCAAGTGCCGTACGAACGAAGCTGTTGGCACCGTCCGCCCCGACGACGTACTTTGCCCGGATCACCTCGGTGGCCGAGTCGCCGTTCGTGCAGGTGACCTGACCGGTCAGCACGACCGCGTCGTCGTTCTGCTCGAGGTCGGTCGCCGTCCAGCCGCGCAGCATCGTCACGCTCGGCAAGGTCGCGGCGATCTCACGAAGCCGCTTCTCGAGTTCGGGCTGGGAGAACCAGTACCGCGTGCGCCACCCCGATGCTGCGATGGATTTCCAGTCGACCTCGAGGAGGTCTTCCCCTTCGGCGTTACGCCAGTAGTAGAGATCGTCGTGGTACTCGACCGCCGGATCGTTGTCCGAATCGATGCCCAGAATCGCGAGAATGCGGGCGATCTCGTGGTCGTAGGTGACCGCGCGGGGCTGTGCGTACGGAGCGGGCCACTTATCGACGATCGTGACTCGGTGACCGCGCTGACCGAGCAGCACGGCCAGCAGCGTCCCGACGGGGCCACAGCCCACCACTGCCACATCGGTGTCGTATGCGGCGGCCTCGGTGCGAGCCGTCTGGGTGTCCGTCATTGCACGTCCTCTTCGAGAGTGAGCTGGGTCATAGGAATGAAACAAGAGTGACACAGTCGTCAACATTGAGCAAGAACTCATTTATGGGTCTTCGCTCATCCGTGACCCATCCCCGCCCTGCTCGCGGGGCGATCGCGTAGCGTTTGCGATGTGCCTGCACCGTCGAAATCCTCCGCGACACCCCCTCCGGCGTCGCGCCACCAGCGTCGGCGCGAGAAGACCCGGGCACGGCTCATCGACGCCGCACGCGCTCTCGTGGCCGAACGCGGAGTCGACGCGGTGGGCCTGTCGGACATCACCGAAGCCGCAGACCTGGGTGTCGGGACGTTCTACAACTACTTCCAGTCCCGTGACGAGATCGTCGAGGCGGTGGCCGAGGAATCGATCGAATCACTGGGCGCCAGAATGGATTTGATGACCGTCGACATGCCCGACGCTGCGGAGGTGTTTTCTTCGTCGCTGCGTCACCTCGTGCGCCACGCGATCAGCGATCCCTTGTGGGGGTGGTTCGTGGTGCGACTCGGTGTGGCTCATCCGAAGCTCATCGACATTCTCGGCCCCCGGGCAGCGCGTGACCTGCGCAAGGGCGTCGACAGTGGACGCTTCACGATTTCCGATGTGGAGATTGCCACGGCGTGCGTGTTCGGCGCCCTGCTCTCGACCCTGCATCACGTGGTGTCGGCGCCGACGCAGGACGGCACCGACGAAGTCTTCGCCCAGGCGATGTTGTGCATGGTCGGAGTCGTCCCCGACGAGGCACGAGTCGTCGCCTCCCGGCCACTGCCTCCACTCCCCGAAGTGTCGACCCCTCAATAACGTTCCGTGGGATCCCCCGGCACTTCCCGCCAGCAGACCACTGACTGGGAAGCGCTGACCAGTGCGAACCCGATAGCCCATCCGGTGGGACTCCCGTTGCCTTGGTTAGCGCCCGCTCTGGCAGACGGTGTTGGCGCCCAGCCACATGTGCTGTGAGTAAGCCTCCTGAAGGCGCCCAATGTGAGTGCCCTGTAAGTGGAAAGGACTCCGACCTCCGGTGGATGCCGCCCAGACTTACGGTGATGACCCGGAGCCGCCTGTCGCGAGCACGAAGATCAGGCTGGAGCGCTACATCGAGGTCGAACTGGTCGGCTCAGACAACGCCGAGCTGCGCAAGCTCACCCGCGCGACCATCGAAGTAGCCCAGGCTGTGAAGCACTGGCGTTCCACGATTTCGAGGACCGAGTCCGGAATCGCAGCTGACGCCGTGATCTGCTCGCGAGTATGTTGCGGCGGATTCAGTCGACGAACGGAATGATCTCGGACCGATAGGTTCCCACTTCGGAACGCAACCCGCGCCAACGAGCGACGGCGGCCTGTCACCATCCGCCGGCTGGCCAACAACGATGACCGTTCACGCGCCGGTGTGAATCGTCATCGTAGTTGGCATTCGTCGGGGCTCTGACCTGCGGTGTGACAACTAAGGTGACGACGACAGGGCGCGATCGTCGTCATCGAAGTTGGCAATTGTTCGTGGTCGTTCGTTGTCCGAACCATGCTCAGCTTCGACTGCCAACTCCAATACGCCGGGTGCATCACGACGAAGTGATCACAGGGCGGCCGCCCTCGCCTGAGAATGGGCACCTACGCCTCAGCTTCTTGAATCAGCGCGCCACTCATCGGGATCGAACCGGTATCGCCGCCGCGTTCGTCGATCGGGTGTTCTCCCGCCGTCCCCGAGGTGCTGCCCGCGGAGCGGGCGATCTCTGGAGAATGAAGTACTCCGGGACGATCACGCAGATCAGGACCGACGCCCACACGCTCGATGAGTAGATTTCGGCGAACGTGAGCCCCGGGAATGATCGTTGCAGCGCGAGGCCGAGGCCGAGGAACGCGCGGAGGAGCACCGCCGCGAACGTGAGTGAGTAGTTGCGGATCATCCAGATGCGGTGCAGCTGCACCTGGCCACGGCGGATTGTTCGATATCCCTGAACGAGGGTGTATGTCCATGCCGCGATGAGGAGCGTGAACCCGACCTGCACCGGCACCCCGTCGAGGGTGAAGGCGGTGGCGAATACCGCGGCAATGGTCGCGAACACGATGCTCACCATGTAGACCCTGCCGAGGATGCGATGCACCCGCGGGAACGAGTTGCGCAGAGGTGTCGCGAACTGGAAGGGACCGATCAGAAGGGCGAGGCTCGCCGGCAGCGCGTGCGCCACTACGGAGAGGTAGTGCGTCGCTATCTCGGGATCGATCGGAATCCGGCTCCGCGCCGGGTCGCCGGAGAGATAGGCGATCACCGAGAACAAGGCGATCCCCACTGCGGACAGGGTCATCAGGATGAATCCGGCCCACCACCAACGACGGTGGATGGATTGGGAAGGTGTCGATGTCGACATCTGCGTCTCCAATGCTAGTGAGTGATCACTATCTTTAGGCTTGAAGAGAGGGACCTTTGTGCCTCAAGGACTTACCCGGAGTGCAGGAAGCGACGCCCCCAGTCAGCGTCCGTCGCCTCCTCGTCCAACTTCATGACGCCCCCGGCCATGAAGATGAGCCCTTCGGCGAAGAAGCGGTGCGCCTCTGCGGCCCCAAGGCCCGGCATCCGCTCGACCCGCTCGAAGATATGCCGGGTCATTCGCTGCATGACAGCCCGGACGTCGGCATCGTGGCACGCCGCAAATCCTTGGAGGTACATCGACATGAAGTCGCCATCCTCGAGCAGCGATGCCCAAGCGGCCTCCATTGCCGCGAGTGGGTCCGCTGCCCCGGCACCGCGCCGCAGCATCTCGCGTTCAATTCGCGCCGAGACGAGTTCGAGCACCGCGATGAACAACTCCTTCTTCGTCGCGAACAGCCTGAAGATGTTCGGCTGAGAAACCCCGGCGTCCGCCGCAATGGTCACTGTCGAACCCCCATGGAGGCCTTTCTGGCTGAACTCGCGAAGCGCGGCCGCCAGTATGTCTTCTCGTCGCTGCTCGGCAGACTGGCGTTGACGCCTCGGGGGGGACGGTTCAGGCATGTTGATAGTGTGCACTCACTATCAATGTTAGTCAACACCCATCTGGGTTCCTCCTCGACGAGCGAGGCCATGTGGGGGCTTGAACGTTCCGGTCTCCTGCACGCTGAGCGCGGACGCGAGCTACTCATGCGGCTGCGTGACGGGCTGATCATCGAGGGCGCCGCGTTCTTCGATAGCGCCCACAACCAGCGCGTCACCGACCACGTCGCAGTGTGGTTGTGGCTCGGGTGCGGTCGTGAGTGGGTCGTGCGACTGCGGGTGGCCAACTATCCTGACCAATGGCCATCTGTGGTGACGGTTCACAGCCGCGGCCGGTGTGAATCGTCATCGTAGTTGGCAATTGCCGGGGCTCTGACCTGCGGTGCGACAACTATCGTGACGAGAACAGAGCGGGATGGTCGTCATCGAAGTTGGCAATTGTTCGGAGCGGTTCGTTGGCCAAATCATGTTGCCGGCGGAGGTTGGCGATGCAACACCTTCCTGAGGCGCCGATCTGGCTCAGCTGGCCGCGACGCGCTCAGTGGGCTCTGAATGACTCCGTGTTCACTTCAGCAGCTGGTCGGGAAGCGGCGAGCCCTGCGGCGGCGTCACACCAAATAGGTTTGGCCCGAAGCCTGGCGTGGCTTCACACCAAACACAGTCGAATATGAAGCGCAGGGTTAGCTGGTGGTGAAGAAGCTGGGCTTTGAACCGTCCATGGCCGACATCGCCGCCCGCCCGTGGCTTCGCGTCAGGTCCCACCGAACGGCAGGCAAACTTAGCTGGAACCGTAGCTGGAGCCGGTTGGAACCTTCGGCGCTGTCGTTGTTGTAGGTGGAGCCACGGTCGTGGTTGGAACTTCGGTTGTGGTCGGGGCTGTGGTGGTAGGTGGAGCCACGGTTGTGGTTGGAGCTTCGGTTGTGGTTGGAGCTTCGGTTGTGGTCGGAGCCGTGGTTGTGGTTGTGGTCGGCCCGAGATCGGCGCTGAGCACAGTCACGACGGCGGCGGCGTCACCGCCCAGACCGTTTGCGTGGAAGTAGGCCGTGCCCTCGTGGGTTGGGGTCCACTGAATGGTGGCTGTGCAACCTGCACTGGGGACGGTGCCCAGTTCCTCAACATAGTTGCCCGGCCCCCTAGTCACGACGTAGAACCGAACCCCCATTCCACAGACGAAATTATGTGTGGCCGTCGCGGTGTACGTTCCGCCGACGTGGAAGGTGTCACCGATAACTGTGAGGCTCACAGCGCCATACGGGTCATAGCCAATGACGTCAGACGAGGCGGTTGGCGCCAGAGCCGTTGCGGCGGCGGCAGCTGCCGCAGCAAGCCCGGCCCCCGCGAGCATCAGGCGGGTGCGGGTAGATCTCATGCTGTTCCTTTTCTCAACGGCGCGACTCGCGACATTTCGGGATGTCGGATCTGCCACTGACGCTTCGAGGGTCAAATGCGGTATCGCCGCATAACGTCCGCTCGTGGAACGCGTCGGTCGCCCGCCGGGTCCGTTTCGTGGTCAAGCACCGTTCCCCTTCGAAATGCCCCGTGGCACTTGGTTTATGCCGCCCGGTACGGGCGGCTTGCGCATGTTATCTGAATAGTGAAATGGATGTGCGAAATTGGGGCCGTCGGAGTTAGATGCGTCGCCGCGGGCCGAGGTTCGGTTCCTCCGGCTTGGTGACCGGGTCAATCCGCCGGCGGTTCGACTCGGCGGCCTGTTCCGATGAACTTCGGGCACGCTCGTACTCGGCGCGGCGTCGTTCGATGGCGAGCGAGTCGGCCGCGGCTTCGCCGTTCGCCGGCCGGGGGCCGGTGAGGCTGTCGAGGGCGGTGATGTCGTTGTCGTTGTCGGTGATCCGTTGGCCGTGCCAGCGGAGCATGTTGACCGGGTCGACGTCGGCGGAAGCCGCGCGTCGGAGTAGTCGGCTCAGGCGCCACACCGACCGGTTGCCGGTGATGTCGTTGGCAAGGTCGGCGCAGAATGCGGCGGTGGTGGCGTTGTGGACGCGGTCGGTGTCGAGTGCGGCGAGGCTGTCGCGGTACTCGCGGATCGCGGCTCCGATCGGGTTGGCGGCGGCGGTGTCTCGGCCCTTCGCGGCGGTGTAGCGGGCGGCGCATTCGCGGGCGAAGTCGTGGAGCTGGTGGTCGGTTCCGGCGTCACGGACCGGCAGCGGGGGGGGGGTGCCGGGACGTGTGCGGGCGTCTCGCGCTGGCTCGGGTATGTCCACCACAGCTCGGATCATTCACGATCCCCATGAGCCGTTGTGTCGGCGACCGCCCTAATTCATCGGTCGATTAGTGGTAACGCGACGAATTCAACTGTGACGAATTCGGCCTGCCATCACTGGCACTGCCGTTCGGGCTAACCAACCCCGAGCGACCTAGGAACGCCATCAAGCTCTACCTCGACGCCGGCCTCAACCACCTTGCCTTCGACGGCCCCGGCCACGACCAGACCCGCTTCCTCACCCAATTCGCCACCGACCCCCTCGTGATTCTCCGGTGTCGGAGGAGTGCCGGCCTCTGGTTCAAACGGCCGCACTGAGGGTTGGGACGGCGGCACTGAGACTCGCCGCCAACTCTCGTCGTCCGGCCACGCCGAGGCGGATGGTTTGTTGGCGTCGGAAACGTACGTGTCGGGGCGTGTCGGTAGGTTTGTCGGGAGGTTTCGGAAACGGGGAGTGGTTGTGGCTGATGACGTTTGGACCAGTCTGTTTGAGGACATCCAACTGGTGCTGTACCCGGACTGGGATGACAACGAGACGCTGATTTCGCCGAAGGATGGCGACAGCCTTCAGCTGCGCGACACGTTGACCGGGCAGCGGATCCTGTTCAGGGAGGATGACAAAGGGCTTGATATCAGGGTGACGGTGCCCGATGAACCGGTGACGGCTGCCCGATTACGGGCGGTGATCCAGTCGCAGCGGACCACCTTGTTTTCCCAGGTCCGTGACCGTGAGTCCGGGCGCTGGGTGGCACTCGACGAGCCGTTGTGGACGCCTGTCGAAATCCGTATCGGCCGCGATCACGACGTCGAACACGGGGGCCGGCGTGTCGAGGAGTATGCGCGGGAGTGGAGAACGGGATGGCGCCACACTGCCGACGACCAACGACACGAGATCGCCGCTGCAATCGTCGCGGTGTTGCGCGACGGATTAGGTACGACTCCTGACCGGCTCCGTGTCAGCTCTTACAACAACTTCGGCCCCACCCGCACACAGGCTGTGGGCGAGGTCGCTTCCGACCGTCCGACGTTGTCCGGCCTTCCGGCACGGTGCTCAGGGTGGGACGAGTTCGTCACGCGGTTCGAGTGGGTTCTGGCGACTTTGCCGTGGCTGGGCAATGTCATCCTGGATGTCCCTCGACAGGGACCGAACAAGCAGGTTGTCGTACAGTTCTACAACTCCGGTGGTGACATCGACAGCGAGTGCGGTTTCGGGGATGCTGCAAGATCGGACCTGAAGGAAATCGACCGGCTGATGAGCGTTCTCGGGTGGCAGTGGGCGCCCGATCATCACGGGGCTGTCGACGCGCCGATCTGGCTGGGCCCGCCGGCCGGAAGGGGCACCACACATCCCACCATGCACGAACTGGCCGTTCGGACAATGGTGACCTTGCGCGACGTCGCTGGAGTGGCACATCCCAACGAGCTTGCTATCGAGGCATTCTCGAATTTCCAGGGCGTCGACGACATGTCGTACGTGGGTGCGGAACTCGGTATCGCCCCGGCCTGAGGACCAGGACTCGTTCATCATCCTCCCGCGCCCACCACGCCATTGGCGATGGACTCTTGCATCAAATGATCGATCCGGCGGGAGAATGCAGGTCAAAGCTGCTCAGGTTACGTCAACGCACACTGATCCTGACAGCAATCCGCGAACGGGCCGTCTCCCGGAAGGCGTAGCGCACAACCGGTTTCATAGACGACTAGCAGGGAGTCACGAGTTCGTGCATCCAATGCAATTCGTCATCTTCGGCGGCCGATAACAAATATTGCGATATTTCAGACATCGGCAACTGGCTCAAGTGATCGTGCCCGCGGCCTGCCGATGCCGCGGGTGTCGAGTGCCGTCGGTGGGGTCGCCGATCGAGGGGGCGCTGTGATGACGTGCGCCTGATCCGGGCTCGAGCGACGGTGTGACGTGACGTCCCTTCGCCAACTATGGTGACGACTTCGCCAACTATGGTGACCATCCGCCAACTACGATGACGATTCACAACTGCGGCGCCATCGACCGCGTGGCGAACACGCGGGTTTGCTGGCTAACCCGTGTTATCCGGCAAACGCTCTTGCACTCCCCAAGGCCGACCCGGCGCACACGACGTACAGCAAGTGAAGCGCCACCGTCGCGCGGGGCAGGTTCGGTTCACGAGTGTGGCCGGGCGACACCCTCATCGCGCGGCTCTAGGCCGTCGGCCTGCGTGAGGACGAGCAGAGGCTCGGCCGAAGTAATGCTCCGGACCACGAATCAGTATGGGGTGCAGGTGTTCAGCGGTACGGCCGAGGTCGGTGACGACCGACCTCGATCAGGTCGCTGCGCTGCGTTCGTGAAGTAACCGTCGATTCACCAACCCTTGACCGCAGTCCCGTCCCACCGTGGATCGGCCAACAGCTCCGGTGCCGGACCGACGAAGGCGCGTGCGGCGTCGGCGTCGTCGGTGAGGGTGAAGCGCAGCCACGCGGTGAGGTACCCGCGGAAGCCACCTCCGTCGCTGGGCCAGTTGTGCCCCACCCCCAGCAGGCGACCGCGGGCCGCGGGCACCGGGCTCACGGCGTGATAGGCGGCCTGCGGTATGGCCGTCGAGACCGGATCGTCGGACCCGGTCAGGTAGAAGACCGGAGCTGTCAGTCGAGCCACGTCGATCACGTCGACGGGACGAGAGGCCCACCAGGGATCGGGCAGGTCGAGCACAGCGGTGGACGTGATGAGTCCGTCGGAGTGGGTGCTGGCATTGATCGAGCCCCCGGCGCCCTGCGAATGTCCGACGGCGGCGACGTGAGCGACATCGATGCGATCGTGAAAGACGCTCTCCGGGTTGTCGTTCTGCGCCAGGATGTAGCGCGCTGCGGCCAGGATCTCGGTCCCGTCGCCGGTGACGCTGCTGTCGGCGACCACGACGACGAAGCCCCAGGAGGCCAGGTGGCGAAGTAACTCCTCGTACTGCTCGTACGTCGCGTAGCTGCCGTTACCGAACGTGACCACCGGATGGCGGTCGGGGCTGGTGGCGATGTCGGCGGGGTGGAACACCTGGTATCCGGGCACCGCAAGCGATGTGACGGCGTAGATGCCGGGGGCCGCGTACCGCTCGCTGACGGATTGCCGTTCCGGAGCAGCGGGAGCCGCCGGCGCCGCGGGACCTGGCGCGGGAACCGAGGCGAGGGCCGGTGCCGAGAATCCGGACGCCATCGGCATCGCGATGAGCGCGGCGAGGAGCAGCGTCCGGGTGTGTCGGGTCGTGGGCAGCAGTGGTCGTCGTATCGTCACGAACGCAGCCTAGCCAGAGACGGCGGAGGAGGAGTCGGTTGCCGTCGTACGCATTCCGCGCGTCGACGCAGGGCACCTCGACGAAATCCCTTGCGAACAGCGGCATCCGATTCAGCGGGTGGCATCGTCTGCGAGTGGCGGCGGGTGCGGGGTGTCCTCCGGGTTTCCGGACATCGCGACGCAGATCCACCGGATCAGGGTCTTTGGGTGCCCTCGGCAGGATTCGAACCTGCGACACCGGCTTTAGGAGAGCCGTGCTCTATCCCCTGAGCTACGAGGGCGGGGGCGGGGCGAACTCGGTTCGCAGTATTCCGCAGTTGGGAGTGTAACCGCCGACGCGGTCCTTCGATGAATCGGTCGCGCGTCCGGCAACGCGCCGGTGATCGCGGCCCGGTCACGGTGTCGGCCGCACGGTGATCCTGACGTTCTTCATCAGAGGCTGGTTGCTCTGTGTGCTGTAGTCACCGATCGCGCACAGGACGTTCATCTCGGGCATGTAGCCGGCGGCGCTGCCCCGGGGGATGTCGTAGGGGATGGCGGTGTAGCCGGGCAGGGAGCGGGTGCTGCCGTCGCGGGCGATGCTGGTGATCTCGACGGCGGTGAAGCTGTCGATCCCGCGCTCTGCCATGTCGGCGGCGTTCATGAAGATCAGCGTGCGCAGATTCCTCACACCGCGATAGCGATCGTTGTCGGAGTAGATCGTGGTGTTCCACTGGTCGTGCGACCGCATGGTGCCGAGCACCAGTTGCCCCGCGGCCGGGACGACGTCGGGCAGCGCGGCGGTGGAGAACTCGGCCCGCCCGGACGGCGTGTCGAAGACCAGCTCACGGGCGGGTTGGCGGATGCGGAATCCCAGGGGCAGGCGGACCCGTCGATTGAAGTCCTCGAATCCGTCGAGCACGTGCGACATGGTGTCGCGGATGCGGTCGTAGTCGTCGACGTACCACTCCCACGGCGTGGCGCTGTCGGGCAGCGTCGCTCGGGCGATGCCGGCGATGACGGCCGGTTCGGACAGCAGGTGCGCCGAGGCGGGGCGCTTCATCCCGACGGACAGGTGCACCATGCTCATCGAATCCTCCACCGATGTCGCCTGGACCCCGGATCGCTGCCGATCCTTCTCGGTGCGGCCGAGGCACGGCAGGATCAGCGCGTCACGGCCGTGCACCAGGTGACTGCGGTTGAGCTTGGTGCTGACGTGAACCGTCAGCCGGCACTTCCGCAGTGCCGCGAAGGTGTACGGGGTGTCGGGAGCGGCGAGGGCGAAGTTCCCGCCCATACCGACGAAGACCTGCACGTCGCCGCGGTGCATGGCCTCGACGGTGCCGACGGTGTCCAGGCCGTGCTTTCGGGGCGGGTCGATCTCGCAGACGTCGGCCAGTCGGTCGAGGAACTCCGACGCGGGGCGATGGTCGATACCGCAGGTTCGGTTGCCCTGGACGTTACTGTGCCCGCGCACCGGTGAGGGGCCCGCGCCTTCCCGGCCGATGTTCCCGCGCAGGAGCAGCAGGTTGACGATCTCGCGGGCGGTGTCCACGCCGTGATCGTGCTGGGTGACGCCCAGACACCAGCTGATGATGCTGCGGTCCGCCTGGCGATAGACCTGCGCTGCCTTGGCGATGTCGGCGCGAGCGACTCCGGACTGGCGTTCGATCTCCGCCCACGGCGTCGCCTCGCACAGGGCGCGATACGCCTCGAATCCGGTGGTGTGACGTGCGATGAACTCGGCGTCGAGGGCGTCCCGGTCGGTCCGCGCGTCGTCCAGCACGACCTTCGCCATCCCGCGGAGCAGCGCCATGTCGCCGCCGATGCGCGGCTGCAGGTTCAAGGTGCTGGTGGGAGTGGACCGGAAGGTCGCCATCGCCGTGAACTCGTGCGGAATGATCGCGCGTCGTGCCGCGGCCTCGACCAACGGGTTGATGTGGACGATCTGGGCCCCGCGCTTGTAGGCCTCGACGAGCGAGGTCAGCATCCTCGGCGCGTTGGACGCCGCGTTGACCCCGATGACGAACAACGCGTCCGTGACCTCCCAGTCCTTCAGGTCGACCGTGCCCTTGGCCGTGCCCAGCGATGCCTGCAGGGCGCGACCGCTCGCCTCGTGGCACATGTTCGAGCAATCGGGCAGGTTGTTCGTGCCGAACTCACGGGCCAGGAGTTGGTACAGGAAGGTTGCCTCGTTCCCGAGCCTGCCCGACGTGTAGAAGGCGGCCTGATCGGGTTCGTCGAGTTCACGCAGGGTGCGGCCGACGAGGTCGAAGGCGGCCGCCCAGGTGATCGGAACGTAGCGGTCCGTTCCCGGGTCGTATCGCATGGGCTCGGTCAGACGGCCGCGGTCTTCGAGGGCGGCGTCGCTCCACCTCGACAGCTCGGCGACGGTGTGTGCGGCGAAGAAATCCCGGTCGACGCGCTTGTGGGTCATCTCCCAGGTGACGTGCTTGATCCCGTTCTCGCAGATATCCAGGTGCAGGCCCTTGAGATCGTCCGGCCATGCGCATCCCGGGCAGTCGAAGCCGTCGCCCTCGTGATTCATTCGCATGACGGCCCGCGGCCCGTCGAGGAACGTGCGCTCCCGGGCAAGGAAACGGCTCACGCTCTTGGCAGCACCCCAGCCGGCGGCCGGATGTCGGTACGGCTCGAACCGGAATGCGTCGTCGTCGCCGTTCCCGCCGACCGTGGGGCCTGTCGTCATCGCCGCGACCTCCTGGGTGCCTGACACGCACGATTGCGCTCCGTCACCACGGCGCGCCCCCCAGCAGGGGCTGCTCCCGAAGGGCCGGATGGCAGACGAGGGGGCCGTGCCAGCGGCGGAATGCCGAGAAGTCTATCGATCGCCGCCTCAACCGAAAATAAAGATCAGGTAACGCTAGCGAAGACGTATATGGATTTGTTACCTTGGCCCGGCAGCAAGATCGAGTGCACTGCGGAGTTCGTGGCCGAAGAAACGATTGACGAGGTAGCTGACTGTGGGACGCCATCGCCGGACGGATTCCGACGCCCTTCTCATCGAGATCGATCCGACCGCCCAGCGGGGCCGTCATCGCGACGCAACTTCCGGTCCAGGCGCAGGTCTGAAGGCCGCCACCGTCGCCGCCGCGACGGGCGCCATCCTCACCGCCGGAGCGCAGCTCGGAGCCGGATCCGCGGCCGCCGACACCGCCCCGACCACTCAGCAGTTCCAACTCCCCGAGGGCCTGCTCCCGGCCGGCGTCGAGCTGCCGGCGCTGCCCACGCTCCCGCAGGCGCCGACCGCGCAGCAGGTGATCGACACCGTCAAGGCGTTCGAGATCCCGGCAGGCATGCCGCAGGTCGAGCAGGTCGTCAACGACCTCACCGCCGCGGCCGAGGCCAGCTTCGGCTCGATGAGCGGCTCGCTGAGCGCGCCGCGCGCGGTCAAGCCCGTATCCGGCACCCTGACCTCGGACTTCGGTCCGCGTTGGGGCAGCCATCACGGCGGCCTCGACATCGCGGCCCCGATCGGCACCCCGGTCTACGCCGCCGCCGACGGCGTCGTGGTCGACGCGGGTCCCGCATCCGGATTCGGTCTGTGGGTGCGCGTCAAGCACGACGACGGCTCCACCACGATCTACGGTCACGTCAACGACTACCAGGTGGCAGTCGGGCAGCACGTGGTCGCGGGCCAGCAGATCGCGACCGTCGGCAATCGCGGCCAGTCGACCGGTCCGCACCTGCACTTCGAGGTCTGGAACGCGAACGGCGCGAAGGTCGACCCGTCGGCGTGGCTCGAGGAGCGCGGCGTCGCGGTCACGTGGCGCGGCGCCTCGGCCACCATGTGAGCCGACCCCCGAGACGACGAAAGTCCCCGCCCGGTGCGAACCGGTCGGGGACTTTCACGTTCGGGTCGAAACTCAGGCGGCCGGGGTGGCTGCCCGGCGGGCGGAGTAGGAGAGGCCGCACACGGTCATGACCTGGCCGAGGCTCAGCGCACCCTCGTCGCCGAGCGCCCGCGAGAAGCGCCCGTCGGGCCGCACCCACAACCGGATCGTCGCCGCAGTGTCAGTGCGGGCGAGGACGTACTCGTCGCGGCCGTCGGGGCAGGGCAGCGTCTCGAGCACGACGTTCTGGGTGTGTGCGAGTTCGATCAGGTCGTCGATCACGAAAGCTGCTCCTAACACCCCGGTGCGACCGGGTCCTACATCACCGTTCGGTAACGCAGATTAGGCTAGCCTTCGCCCCGTGCCTGCTGTCAACCCCTCGTTTCACCGTGTGAGTGAAGACTCGGGCGTCGTGCCGGTCCTATCGCGCCGACAGCGCGACCGAGGCCTCGCCCGTGTAGGTGAGGAACGTCAGCGACTCCTGGAAGTACAGGTCGACCGTCTCGGAGTCGTGCGACAGGTAGCCGATCGACAGATCCTGTCCGATCTGCAGGTCGAAATCGCCGCCGCGGGTGGTCAGCACGAACGCCCCGTCGATCGCCGGCGCCCAGATGATGTCGCCGTCGATGAGCCGCCGGATGTGCTCGCGGATCGGGTAGCCGTGATCGGAGGTCTCGCTGACCTGCGTGTACGCCTCGGCGCTCAGCAGCACCGAGTACGGGCCGTCGACGCCGGCCAGGCGCAGCTCCGACAGCGCCTGGCTGATCACCTCGGGCACGTCGCGGACGTCCTCGGGCAGGCGCAGCGGCGGGTTCGAGGAGCTCGCGCGGATGCCTTCGATGCCGGCCGCGGCGTAGCCCTCGAAGATCGCGCGGTCCTCGGCGAACGCGATCTTCTTCGCGGCCTCCTTGACGGCGTCCCAGTCGGCGTCCTGCGCGCCGCGTTCGACGTTGTCGATCTCCTCGCGGGACAGCGTGAACGGCACCCGCAGCTCGACCAGCGGGGCGACGCGGCGCTGGCGGGCCAGCACACCGGAGGCCGGGGCGTCGATCGCCGTGGTGCGGCCGAGCCCGACCGCGGAGAAGTCGGTGCCGTGCGGGCCCGAGACGTCCACGACGGTCCGTCCCGCGATGTGCCGCTTGAAGGTTCGGGTTGCCTCCTCCTCGATCGACGCCCAGGCGGCGTCGGTGATCGGGGCGAGACCGCGGTAGAGGTTGTTCATCGGTTGGAACTCCTTCTCAGACTGCCAATTCCGAGTGATCCGTCAGCGGCGGGAGACGGGCTCGCGTCTTCGGTGCCGGCCTGCCGGATCCCCGGCGCCGGCGGGAGGTTGTCGAGGAACTCGACGGTGGGGGAGAAGAACAGGCCGCCGGTGACGGCCGTCGAGAAGTCGAGGATGCGGTCGGTGTTGCCCTCGGGCTTGCCGACGAACATGTTGCGCAGCATCTCCTCGGTGACCGAGGGCGTGGCCGCGTACCCGATGAAGTAGGTGCCGAACTCGTCGTCGCCGAGGCTGCCGAACGGCATGTTGACCCGCAGGATCTGACGTTCGTCGCCGTTCTCGTCCGTGATGGTGTTCAGCGCGACATGGGAATTGGGCGGTTTGACGTCGTCGTCCATTTCGATGTCGTCGAGCTTGGTGCGGCCGATGACGCGCTCCTGCTCCTCGGTGGAGATCGCGTTCCAGGAATCCATGTCGTGCAGGTACTTCTGCACGATCACGTAGCTGCCGCCGGTGAAGTCGGGATCCTCGTCGCCGACGAGGGCCGCCTCGGCCGCCTCGACGTCCTCGGGGTTCTCCGTGCCGTCGACGAAGCCGAGCAGGTCGCGCTGCTCGAAGTACCGGAAGCCATGGGTCTCGTCGACGACGGTCGCCGCGCCGCGCAGGCGTCCGACGATCTTCGACGCCAGCTCGAAGCACAGGTCCATCGACACCGCGCGGATATGGAACAGTAGATCGCCGGGCGTCGCGGGCGCGCGGTGCCGGGCGCCGTCGAGTTCGACGAACTCGTGCAGCTCCGCCGGGCGGGGGCCGTCGAACAACCGGTCCCATGCCGACGCGCCGATGGAGGTGACGCACACCAATCCCGAATCGGGCACCCGGAATCCGACGGCCTTGCGCAGGCCGTCGACGTCGGCGAGCACGTCGCGGACGGTGTTCTCGCCGCCCTCGTCGATGGTGAGGACGAGGAAGATCGCCGCAGGTGTCAGCGGCGTCAGGATCAACTGAGGTCGGGCCACACCTCACCGTAGAACACTCCCGGCGGCGTTGCCCGGGAACACAGGTCGTCGGCGACGTGATGTCGCCGACGACCGTGGCTCTCGATCCGGGTGACTACGCGGTGGCACCGGCCCAGCTGTCCGGGCCGAACACCTCGTAGTGGATGTTCTCCTCCGGCACGTTCCGGGCCATGAGGGACTCCTTCATCGCCAGCATGAACGGCAGCGGGCCGCAGAGGAAGGCACGCGTGCCGGGCTCGAGGGTGACGTCGGTCAGATCCGCACGGCCCAACCGGGTTCCGGCGAACGCGTCCCGCGCACCCAGGTCCTCGTACCAGCGGTGCACCACGCCGGACGGCAGCCGCTCGACCAGTTCGGTGAGCTCGGCGCGGTGCGCGTGCTGCGCGGCGGAGCGGTCCGCGTGCAGGACCGAGACGCTGCGCTTGTCCTCGGTGGACGCGAGATGCTCGAGCATCCCGATCATGGGGGTGCAGCCGATGCCGGCCGAGACCAGCAGCAGCGGGGCGTCGTCGTCGGGCAGGACCAGGTCGCCGAACGGCAGCGACACCGTCAGCTCATCGCCCTCGAAGACGTTGTCGTACAGGAAGTTCGACACCTCGCCCGCGGGGGTGGTGGCACCGTCGGGCAGCGCCTGGCCCGCGATCCGCTTGACGGTGATTCGCCACTCGGCGTCGGTGGGCCCGCACGCGAGGCTGTACTGCCGGATCTGGCGGGCGCCGTCGGGCAGGTGGACGGCGACCGAGATGTACTGGCCCGGCGCGAACGTCGGCAGCGCGGAACCGTCGGCGGCGGCCAGCGTGAAGGAGACGGTGTCCGCGGACTGGTGCGCCCGGCGCGTGACCCGCACGGGCCGCCACACGTCGCCCGCCTCGACACCGGCCTTCTCGTACAGTCCGGCCTCCATCGCGATGAGGGTGTTGGCCATCAGCCAGTACACCTCGTCCCACGCCGAGGCCACCTCGGGCGTGACGGCCTCGCCGAGCACCTCGACGATCGCTTCGAACAGGTGCTTGTGCACGATCCAGTACTGGTCGGCGGTGATGCCGAGCGACGCGTGCTTGTGGGCGATGCGCGACAGGATCGCCTCGACCCGTGCAGGATCGGGGTCGAGCTGCAGCGTCGCGAACGCGGCGACGGCCCCGGCCAGTGCCTTCTGCTGCTCGCCCTGGCTCTGGTTGCCGCGATTGAACAGGTCACGCTCGAGCTCGGGATGGGCGTCGAACATCTTGCGGTAGAACAGCGGCGTGATGTCGCCGATCGCGGCGCCCACGGCGGGCAGCGTGGCGCGGACGGTTTCCTTCGAGGCCTCCGAGAGCATCGGATTCTCCTGTCGGTCGGGGCTTACGGTTCGTTCACCGCCGGCGCGGTGAGCGTCAGCAGCACGTCATGGGGGGAGTCGTCCGCCAGGTCGCGGACGGTCAGCGCGTCCAGGGCGCCGTAGAAGGCGTCCTGGGCATTGCGCAGTGCGGAGCGCAGTCGGCAGCCGCGGCGCAGCGGGCACGGTTTGTCGCCCTCGCACGTCACGACCTCGCCGTCGCCCTCGAGCTGCCTGGTGAGCCAGCCCAGCGACGCCGAGCGGCCCAGTTCGGTGATCGCGAGGCCGCCGCCGCGGCCGCGGCGCGTGGTGACGACGCCGAGTTCACCCAGTCGCGCAACCACTTTCGTGGCGTGGGTGTACGACACGGCCAGCTGGTCGGCGATCGCGCGGGTGCTCGGGGCCGCGCCGGATCCGTCGGTCGACCCGGCGGCCAGTCGCATGACGATCCGCAGGCCCAGATCCGTGAACTGCGTCAGCTGCATGGCTCGACAATAGGAAATTGGAATCTGAGACTCCAATTAAATGTGATGCGCATCTCGGGCCCCATCGGGAAGTCCCGACTTCCGGCCCTGCACGGCGGGACTTTGGTCCCGAACTACACGGGACTCATGCACCCCACGGAATGCGGTCCGAGTGACTAACGTCGAAGTCGGCACCTCGATCGGTTCGGTCCGGGGCGGATCGACCACGACTTGCCGCACCGATTCGTCACAAACGGAAGAGGGTGAGCGGGATGACCGCACAGGGCATGCAGCACGGCGCCGAGGAACCGTCGATCGCGCGGGACGCGAACGCGGTGATCGTCGGCGTCGACGGGTCGGAGTCCGCGGAAGCGGCCGTCCGCTGGGCCGCGCAGATGTGCGCGGACCGTAACCTGTCGCTGCGGATCATCCACGCCCTGAACTTCTCGCCCTACACCTACGGTGCGCCGTACCTCGACGTCGCAGGCATCTACGACTGGATGGAGGACGAGGGCAAGGAGATCCTGTCCCGCGCGGCGGCGGTCGCCCGCGAGGTCTCCGCCGACCTGGACATCTCCACCGAGATCTCGACGATGGGCGGCGCCCGCTGGCTGGTGTCGCTCTCCGAGGACTCGCGGGCGCTGGTGCTGGGGGCGTCCGGCAGCGGCTCGGCCGGCGGCATCGGCTCGACCGCGGTCAACGCCGCGAGTCACGGCGTGTGCCCGGTGGTGGTGGTCCACCAGCGTGACGGCCAGGTTCCGCAGGAGGGACCCGTGGTCGTGGGCGTCGACGGCAGCCCCACGAGCGAGCGGGCCACGGGTGTCGCGTTCGAGGAGGCCGCGCAGCGCGGGGTCCCGCTGGTGGCGATCCACGCGTGGAGCGACACCCCGCACGGGACGCTCGCCGGTGGGCGCAGCTCGATCCGTGACCCCCGCGCGTTCGAGGACGCCGAACACGAGGTTCTCTCCGAACGCCTCGCCGGGTGGTGCGAGCGGTACCCGGACGTCGAGGTCCAGCGCGAGCTGTACATCGACGGCCCCCGCACCCACCTGCTGGCGTGGTCGCAGAAGGCGCAGTTGGTGGTCGTCGGCAGCCGCGGGCGCGGCGGCTTCCGTGGCCTGCTGCTGGGCTCGACCAGCAACGAATTGGTCCAGAAGGCGCAGTGCCCGGTGATGGTGGTCCGGCCCGAGCGGTCGTAGAGTCCACTTCGTCGTAACGTCCGTCACAGATAACACGGAATGGGGTCGCCGAAGTGCGCATCGGTATGGGCTTGAACTACAGCGGGGGATTCGCGGAGACCGTCGAGGAGGTCGCCGACCTCGAACGCGCGGGCCTGGACATCGTGTTCGTGCCCGAGGCGTACTCGTTCGACGCCGTCAGCCAGCTGGGGTACCTGGCGGCCAGGACGTCGAAGATCGAGCTGGCGTCGGGCATCTTCCAGATCTACACCCGCACCCCGAGCCTGACCGCGATGACCGCGGCCGGCCTGGACTACGTCTCGGGCGGCCGGTTCGTGATGGGCATCGGGGCGTCGGGTCCGCAGGTCATCGAGGGCTTCCACGGCGTCAAGTACGACGCCCCGCTCGGCCGCACCCGCGAACTGGTCGACATCTGCCGCCAGGTGTGGCGCCGAGAGAAGGTCAACTACCAGGGCAAGTACTACCAGGTCCCGCTGCCGGCCGACCAGGGCACGGGCCTGGGCAAGCCGCTGAAGCTGATCAACCACCCGGTGCGCGAGCGGATCCCGATCGTCATCGCCTCGCTGGGCCCGAAGAACGTGGCACTGACCGCCGAGATCGCGGAGGGCTGGGAGCCGATCTTCTTCTACCCGGAGAAGGCCGAGTCGGTGTGGGGCGAGGCGCTCGCGGCCGGCAAGGCGAAGCGGGACCCGGCGCTGGGTGATCTGCAGATCTACGCGGGCCCGGCGCTGGCGATCGGCGACGACGTCGAACCGTTGCTGCAGTGGATCAAGCCGCACCTGGCGCTGTACATCGGCGGCATGGGCGCCAAGGGCAAGAACTTCTACAACGACCTCGCGTGCCGCTACGGCTACGAGGAGGAGGCCGAGAAGATCCAGGACCTGTACCTGGCCGGCAAGAAGGAGGAGGCCGCCGCGGCCGTGCCCGACGAACTCGTCCGCGCCGTCTCGCTCATCGGCACCGAGAGCTTCGTCAAGGAACGTGTCGCGGCGTTCGCCGCCGCCGGCGTGACGACGCTCAACGTGACGCCGCTGGCCGCCGACCGCGCGGGACGGGTCGCCCTCATCGAGAAGCTGCGCGCGATCGTCGACTGAACGGAACCCGGCGGGCGGTGACGTGCCCAGCGTCACGGCCCGCCGGGGGCCGAGACCCACGCGACGGCGGACGGAAACCGGGACAATGGTCTCGACAGGACCGCAGGTGTGAAGGAGAAACTGGATCCATGAGCGCAACCGAAGCGATCGTCGTCGCCGTCGACGGCTCCGAAGCGGCATCGAACGCGGTGGTGTGGGCGGCCCGCGCGGCCGCGGTCCACCAGCGTCGCCTGCACATCGTCACCGCCGTGCACATCCCGGCGTTCTACTACTCCGAGCCGTACCTGGCCCGCAGCTTCCAGGACGAACTGCGCGACACGGCCCGGTCGCGACTCGACAGCGCGCACGTCCTCGCCAAGCAGTCGGCCGAGGACATCGGTTCGATCGAGATCACCACCGAGCAGGTCGACGGCCGTCCGGCCCCGACGCTGATCGACCTGTCGGCGCAGGCGTGGATGGTGGTCCTCGGATCGCACGGGCACGGCGAGATCACCGGCCTGGTCGTCGGTTCCGTCACCGCGGCGGTGTCCGCGCACGCCCAGTCCCCGGTCGTCGTGGTCCGTGGCCGCACGCTCGACGGCCTGCCGCCGACCGAGGGCCCGATCGTGGTGGGCATCGACGGCTCCGAGTCGTGCAAGCCCGCCGTCGCGATCGCCTTCGAGGAGGCGGCGATGCGCAGCGCCAACCTCATCGCCGTGAACGTCTGGAGCGACGTGAGCGTGCAGCCCTCCCTCGGCGCCACCCCCGACGACCCGCACTGGAGCCGCATCCAGACCGGCGAGGAAGTGGTGCTGGCCGAGCGGCTCGCCGGCTGGCAGGAGCGGTACCCGGATGTCGCCGTCGAACGCGTCGTGGCCCGGGACCGGCCGGTGCGGGTGCTCAGCGAGTACGCCGAGCAGGCCCAGTTGATCGTGGTCGGCACCCGTGGACGCGGCGGCTTCCGGGGCATGCTGCTGGGCTCGACCAGCCGGGCGATGCTGCACACCGCCGACTGCCCGGTGCTGATCGTGCCGTCGGGCGACTAGTTTCGAGCGTCCGATCCGGGGCCGCGTGGCGATCGCCGCGCGGCCCCGGTGTCGTTCCACGACGTTCCGGACAGCGCGAGCACCCGATAGCCGGCCTCGTTGATCCGGTGGTGCCGGGACCACCTCCGCTCGGTCCACTCCGGATCGGTGTGCGCGGCCACCAGCGCAGCCGTCGTCGCCGAGTGCAGGTCGAATTCGAGTCCGCGGCAGAGTTCACGCGTCTCGGACCGGTCTCGCGTGGCCTCGATCCGTTCGATCGTGGTCGCGACCCTGCCGTCCGCGTCCTCGAGGACACGGCGGTACGACGCCGGCAGCACCGTCCACAAAACGATGACGGCGACGACGACACCGATCACCGTCTCGAGCAGGCGATCCCGGGTCACCCCGGTGAGGTCGTCGGGGGACCCGAGACCGGCGAGCAGCAGCGCCAGGGTCGTGATGAACACCATCGCCAGTCCGTAGTTGCGGACGAGGTACGCCTGCACTCCGGCCATCGATGCGGCCAGCACGAGCACGAGGACGGCACCGGTCGGGTCGATCGGCTTCAACGCTGCGAGTACCAGCAGACCCAGCACCGTTCCCGCGAAGCGGTGCACGGCCCGATACGTTCCGAGGACCCGGTCCGGGCCCTGGTGCAGAATCATCGCGGCGGTGATGACCGCCCAATCCGGCCGCGCGACACCGAGACTCATGGCGACGATGCCGGCCGCCGGGCACGCCACGAGCAGTCGGACGACGATGAGCGTCGACCGGCCCCGCAGGTGTGCCGCACGTTCCAACCGGAACCGGATCGTCGGGCGCGGGGCGGGGACCCGTCGCCACAGGTCTTCACGGTCGGTGTCGAGGGCCGTCTCGCTGCCGTGCAGGAGTGACACGCAGCGATCCTGCGCCTCGAGCAGGTCCCGGGTCAGGGGATGGTCCTGCGTGGCGATCCCCGCGTCGTGCAGGCACTGCCATGCGGCGTGGACGGCCTTGACCGCCGCGTGGCGACGCGGCGCCGAGTCCCGGGTGCGATCGAAGGCGTCGACGGCCGCGACGGCAGATGCGACCGCCGCGCGTTCGGGGGTGCGGGGGCGTGCCACGCAGCCGGACATCGCGACCGCGACGGCGGTGACCCCACCGACCGCCGTCCAAGCGACGACGTGGCCGACGGGAACGCCGGCCGCGGGCAGCGCCGACGCGATCTCGACCGCGAGCAGCGGCAGGAACGCGCCCGGTGCACCGAGTCGCAGAGCGTCGACCATGAAGGCACCCACGGCCACGAACGCGGACATGGTGAGCACCAGCACCAGCGGCCACAGCGCGGATCCGCCGGACGCGGCCGCGTCGTGGACGGCGCTGCCGACAACGGCCCCGATGAGGGCCCCGACCACCATCACGCACGCCGCGACCGAGACCGCCCGCCACCGCACCCGATAGGGACGACTCTCGCCGTACACCACCGCGAAGGCGCCGAGCGTCGCGGTCGCGGCCGCCGGATCGTGGCCGAGCGCGAGACCGAGGAGCCCGGGCAGTGCGACGGCCACCGCCGCCCGCACGGTTCCCGGCCAGCGCCGTCCGTCCCGCGGTACGCGCACCAGCGCGGGCCATGCCCGGGTCGGTGTGGGAATCGGGGGAGGGACTTCGATCGACACGGGTACTTACGTTACGAAACGGTGCGGGCGCGATCGAATCAGGCAAAACGGGAATGCCGTCGGGGTGATCGGCGGCACTGTGTCCGGTTCCTCCCGCTGCTCGTCCAGTCCACCGCCCACCCGCTCCGCCCGGTGGGCTCCTCCCGTGCGTCGGGTGGGCGCCCGAGCCCTTCCGCCTTCGCGATTCCTCCCCTCGACGGACCGGATCGGAGTTAAATAGATTCGAACAGGCGCAATGGATTTCGACAGGATCAAGCAGAGCCCAGTCCACCGCCCACCCGCTCCGGTCCGGTGCCACCTGCGGGAGGCAGATCGTTTCGGGGATGCGCGATGAACGAAGCAGCCTTGGGCGTCCATGCGGGAAGCCGCGAGCCCGCCGCCACCCGTCCGGAACCACCCGAGCGGATCGATGACGACTCGGGTGGTGGCGGTGTCAGTGTCACGCTCCCGCGGCTGCTCGCGGTCGCGCGGCTGACACCGGTGCAAGCTGCGCAATTGGTCGCAGACTTGGCGGACCAGCTCGAACCGGTCGCCGGGAGTGGCCGTCCGGTCGCTGTGCGGGACGACACCGTGATGGTGTCCGACGGCGGACGGCTCACGATCGACGGCGCCGGCAGCGCCGCGTCCCGCGTCGCGGCGAACGGTGCGATCGCGAGCCTGCTCCGCGATATCGCGACGAACTGTCGCGGGCCCGAGTTCGACGGATTCCTGACCGAATCGATATCGGAGACAACGGATCTGGATGATATGGTGCGCCGATTCGGTCGGGCCGTCGCGCCCGAGTTCGACCCGGCCGACGAGTCCCGGCGGAGGCGCCAGATCGGCGAACTCGTCAGGGCGACGACGGTTCGATCCCGACCGGATTGTCGGGTAGGGGAAGACCGGGAAGATCGGGCCGACGTACAGAACGGTCCGTCCGTGCCGGCCGGGTCGCTCGTGACGAGCACCGGCTGGTTTCCGCCGGTCCGAAGCCCCTGGCACAGTCGTCGGAGGCGGCCGTCCCGGCGACAGGGGGTGTTCGCCCTGCTCACGATCGTCGTTCTCGCCGGCGCGGTCGTGGCGGCCCCGCACGCCTGGGAGCAGCTCAGCCGGGGCTGGGACACCCTCCGCGATCCGGTGAACCCCTCCGCGCAGAACCTCATCGAGCCGGTGTCGCCGCCGCCCGAGCCGGCGGACCCCGCCGCGGCCGGTGGGGTCGCACCGCCGCCGGTCGATACCGGTGCCCCGGCGTCCGCGGGTCAGATCGCCGGGGTCGCAGCAAGTTTCGCCGACGGATCGTGCAGCCCCGGCAAGCCGTGCGCCGTGCGGGTGGACGTTCGCCTCGACCCGACGGCCGTCGGCGCGGTCACCTGGAAGCTGAACGTCTACGACCGATGCTCGGGCGAGGTACACGAGGGTGGTGACGTCACCATCCCGGCCGAGCAGGGGCGGGACGGCGTGTACGGCCTGAGCCGGACCGCCCTGCCGAACAGTCCCGCCTTGGCCATCGCCGCGGTCACGAGCGCTCCGGCGGTCGCCGCGTCGGTGCCGCTGTACGTGCCCGCCGAGAAGGCGGCCTGCTGATGAGTGGGGACGGTGGTCGGGCGAGGGGACACGATCGAGAGTCGGACCCCTGGATCGTGTCGGCGGCGGTCGTTCTCGCGGTCCTCGGCCTGCTCAACCTGGTCTCGATCGGGCTCACGTCGCAGGCGATCCGCCATGCGGTCTTCACCGTGATCGGCCTCGGGGCGATGTGGGCCGTGTCGCGAATGCGGGTGAACAATCTGGCCCGATTCGGCTGGGTGACCCTCGCGGTCTCGGTCGCGATGCTGGCAGCGGTGCCGCTCGTCGGGGTCGCGGTCAAGGGCGCGCAGCGTTGGCTGGACTTCGGCTTGTTCACCGTTCAGCCGGCCGAAGTCGTCAAGCTCGGTCTGGTCATGGTGTCGGCAACCATCCTGGCCGGCGGCTACACGTTCGGCCGGTTGGTGGCGGCGTTGGCGATCGCCGGTGTCGTGGTCGCACTCGTTGCTCTGCAGCCCGACCTGTCGAGTGCCGTGGTGCTGGCCGCGATAGCGGCGCTGATGCTGATCCTGGCCAGGGTGCCGATGGCACCGCTGATGCCGCTGTTCGCGCTGGGGATCGCCGCGCTGCCCATTGCCGTTCTCTTCCTCCGCCCGTACCAGCTCGAACGGATCCAGACGTTCGTGTCGAGCGACGCCGACCCGGGCGGATCGGGCTGGGCATCGATGCAGGCCGACATCGCGGTCGGCAGCGGTGGTCTGTGGGGCCTGGCGCGAGACCCCACGTACGACCTGAGAGCGGCATACCTTCCCGAGTCGCAACACGACCTCGCGTTCGCGAGCCTCGTGTACGGGTGGGGGCTGTTCGCCGGCATCGCGGTCATCGCGGCCAGCCTGGTGATCACCTGGCGTGCTGCCCTCGCCGCACGACGCGCCCGGACCAGGGAAGCTGCGCTGGTGGCCGCGGGCATCGGCGGGCTGTTCGGGATCCACGCGGTGCTGTCGATCGGTGCGAGCCTGTCCGTACTGCCCCAGACCGGAATGCCGCTCCCGATGTTCAGCTACGGGGGCACGGTCGCGGTCGTCGGATTCGTCTCGATCGGACTGGTGCTCGCGGTGCGGCGCGACGGTGTCGGTCGGCCGCTGTGGGCACAGCCGTCGACACGCCGGCGACGGCCGCGGGGCGTCACGGCAGGTTCCCTCGCGGTCACCGCGCTCCTCGTGGCGATGTGCGTGTTCGCCTGGCAGTTGCAGAGCGATCGCGGTCCGGAGTTACGCGCGCTGAGCGATACCCAGATGACTCGCTGCATCCGACTGCCCGCGGAACGCGGTGAGATCCTGGACCGGAACGGCGTTCCGCTGGCGACCAACGTTCCCGAGTACTCCATTTCGGTGGTCAGCCGAATGTTCGACGAGGATGACTCCGGTTCGCGTGCCGTCCTCGCCTCGCTGCTGGGTGAGCCCGACGCCGAGCTGACGAAGACCCTGGGGGACAGCGGCGACGAGATGCAGGCCGTCGTCGGCCGGGTTCCCCCCGATCAGGCTCGCCGGATCATCGACGCGAAGCTGCCCGGCGTGCTCGTCGTGCCCTCCGGAAAGCGGCACTATCCGTACGGCGCCACGCTCGCCTCCGTCCTCGGCTACGTCAGCGTCGGAGATCCGCAGGACATGGAACGCTGGCCGCAGCTCGCACTCGGGTCGCGGGTGGGCCGGGCGGGTCTCGAGAAGCAGTACGACGCGCTGCTCCGCGGCACGGACGGCAGGCAGTGCGTCTACGTCGATCCTGCCGGAAATCTGGTCGGCCCGGCCGAGCGCGTGGATCCGGTGCCCGGCCACGCTCTGCGGCTGCACCTGGACATCGGCTTGCAGACCCTGGCGACGGATGCGCTGGCTCAGGCGGTTCGCAGCAGCGGAGGTGACCTCGGCGCGGCGGTGGTGATGGACGCGCGCACCGGTGGGGTGCTCGCGCTCGCCAGCGTCCCCGGGTACGACAACAACGTCTACGGTCCGCCCGTCGACGCCGTCGCGCTGGCCGCCCAGACCGAGGGGGCCGGTCCCGGCAAGATGCTCAACCACGCCTACCAGACCGCCGCGCCGCCCGGCTCCACCTTCAAGATCGTCGTGGCGTCGGCGAACCAGGAGGACCAGGTGCTGGATCCGGAGCAGGTGATCGAGACCGGCGCCGCCTACAGCTACGGCGGGCACACGTTCGCGAACTGGCAGCCGATGGGGCCCAACAACCTGTTGGGCGCGATCCAGTGGTCGGACAACGTCTACTTCTACAAGCTCGGCGAGCTCCTCGGCCCCGAGCGGATGGCGAAGACCGCCGCACAGCTCGGGGTGGGCAGCCGATCGGGGATCGACCTGCCGGGCGAGTCCGAGGGGTTCCTGGGCACACCGGAAAATGTCGCCGACATCGGTGGCACCTGGTATCCCGGCTCGACCCTGTTGATGGGCATCGGGCAGGGCACCGTGATCGCTACCCCGATCCAGGTAGCGCGGTGGACGTCCGGCATCGCCACCGGGGCGATGGTCACCCCACAGCTGGCCGCCGCCGACGCGACCGGAGACGGCGCGCCGATTCCGACGGGGGAGCCTCAGAGGCTTCCCTTCGCCGACAAGCTCGGTCCCGTCCGCGCCGGGATGCGGGCGTCGGCCAAAGCCGGCACGGCAGGCCAGCTCGCCACGCTGCCGGTGACGGCCGGCGCCAAGACCGGTACGGCGGAGGATCCGTCGGCGCCGGGCGGTCTCAACGCCTGGTTCTCCGCGGTGGTGCCCTTCGAGTCTCCCGAGATCGTCGTCACGGCGCTGGTGCGCGGCGGTGGATTCGGATCGGCGACGTCCGGTCCCGTGGTCAAGGCCCTCCTCGAGCGCTACCTCGCGGGGCGACCGGGCCCGGCTCCGGCGCCGGCTCCGGGTCGGTGATCAGCTGGAACAGGTGGTCCCCCGCAGCGGATTAGACGCTGCGGGGGACCAGAGGATGTGGGAGATCAGCCGCTGTACGCGGCGACGACCTCCGGGTGATCCAGGCAGGCGGTGGCGCCCTCGGCGACGCACGTGAGCGGGCGCTCGGCCGTCTTGACCGGCAGGCCGAACGATTCTTCGAATAGCTGGGACAGCCCGCGGAGCATCGAGCCACCCCCGATCACCAGGACGCCTTCGGACATCACGTCGCTGATGGCTTGCGGGGGAAGATCTTCCAAGCAGGCGGTGAGCGTCTGCACGATTCCGGTCGTGGTCGGCCGCAGCGCTTCCACGATCTCCTCGACATCGAGCGAGATCAGCCGCTGTACGCGGCGACGACCTCCGGGTGATCCAGGCAGGCGGTGGCGCCCTCGGCGACGCACGTGAGCGGGCGCTCGGCCGTCTTGACCGGCAGGCCGAACGATTCTTCGAACAGCTGGGACAGCCCGCGGAGCATCGAGCCACCCCCGATCACCAGGACGCCTTCGGACATCACGTCGCTGATGGCTTGCGGGGGAAGATCTTCCAAGCAGGCGGTGAGCGTCTGCACGATTCCGGTCGTGGTCGGCCGCAGCGCTTCCACTATCTCCTCGACATCGAGCGAGATCAGCCGTGCGCGGCCCGTGACGGCGTCGAGTCCCTCCACTACGAGCGACTGCTCGTCGGCGGTATCGGGTGCGCCCATCTTGGCGCGTTCCGCGGTGAGCTCGCCGACGATGATCTGATGCTCTTCGCGCAGGTAGTGGTGCAGCGCCTCGGTCAGTTCCTCTCCCGCCAGTTGGCA
Organism: Prescottella soli; assembly: GCF_040024445.1. Taxonomy (NCBI): domain Bacteria; kingdom Bacillati; phylum Actinomycetota; class Actinomycetes; order Mycobacteriales; family Nocardiaceae; genus Rhodococcus; species Rhodococcus (subgen. Prescottella) soli. The sequence continues at coordinate 1,672,560 of NZ_CP157276.1, read as the reverse complement.
ACTGCGGTGCGAGATCACACCACCGAAACTGATGGCAGTGACCTCCGAGGTGCCGCCGCCGACGCTCACTATGAGATGGGCGCGAGGTTCCAGGGGGTTGACGCCGCACCCGAGTGCACCCGCCACCGGTCCGGGGATCAGTCCGACCTTCCGCAGGCCGGCCTCGTGCCCGACCTCGAGCAGTGCCCGGCGCTCGAGCGGGGTGGCCCCGGCGGGAGCCGAGATGACCGCCGTCGGCCGCCGACCGTACCGTCGGTGCGGGGCGACCTGCTCGATGACGGCCGTGACGAATGCCCGGGCCGACTCCAGATCCACGATCACCCCGTCACGCATGGGGCGAACCTGCGTGATGCCCGCCGGCGTGCGGCCGACGAGGTTGCGCGCATCCTGGCCGATCGCGAGGGCGCGGTGCGGATCTTTGTTCCGAACCAGCATGAAAGACGGTTCGTTCAGGACGATTCCGCCGTCCAGGGTTCCCACGACTGTGTTAGTTGTTCCGAGATCGATGCCAAGTCCGCGCACGTCGGCCTCCCGAAGGGAATCGAACGAGATGGTCTAGATGCTACGCAAGCCGTGGAGGTTCATGGCCGGTTTCGCGAGGCAGGCTCGGTGCGGTTGTCGTGCGTTGTGGCGTCGTACTACCGAGTTGTCGGCAATGCGGCGGTTTGCGTCGCGTCGTCGTGCGCGTCGGATGGTGTGCGCCAGCAGGTTCGCGAGCAGCTTCGCGAAGTGCGCAGGGTCCTCCGGCTCGCTGCCTTCGGCGAGAAGCACCGTGCAGTAGAGCAATTCGGCGGTCCCGGAATGGGCGAGGGTGCAGATCAGGTCGATCACCGCGTCGCGGGACATACCGATGCCGTTGTCGCGCACCGTGAGAGTGCGGGCATCGGTGTCGAGCTCGATGTGCAGAACCGATATGTCAGCTTCGAGGTCCTTGTCGCGAATCGCCTCGAGCTCGAGCTTGTCGAGCGCGTCGGATGCGTTGGAGATGAGCGCGCGGAGGTAGGTGTCCTTCGTCGACCTACACCGAATGGATCATCAGATCCAGGATCTGGCGAGTCTCGGTTGGGAAGCGGATTCGTAACTGGCGCAAACCACTCCAAACCCCGGAACGCCGCAAATCGCATACGGCAATTCCGGCTTCCGCTACCCAATCGAAATGCTAGGTTGACTTCGCCTATACGCATGTGAGGCGTCAACCGTTCAGTCGGGGGTCTGGCGGAGTTTCGTGGGGGCGATGGTTGCGTTTCGATGAATTTGATTTCATGCGTTTTGGGCGGATTGTTTCGAATTCTGCGTAGGTCAATCGAGGAGGTCGTGAAACGATGTCAACCCACCGGATCGGAAATCCCCGCACTCTGAAGATGAAGACCCGCATCATGATTGCCGCGACGGCGGCCACCGCGCTGACGGTCAGCGCGCTTGCGGTCGGTCACGCTGATCCTGAATCTGGAAGCCACGGGTCTGCGGACTCCCTCGCCGTCCCGATGTCGGGCAGCCTCGACGGCTCCGGAAGTCACGATGGCAGCTCCGGCAGTAAGGATGGCAGCCACGACGGCAGCAACGACGGGGGTCATGGCGGCAGCCTGGGGAGCCTCGCTTCCGGCAGCAAGGATGGCAGCCACGACGGGAGCCATGACGGCAGTTCCGAGGGCAGCCTGGGCAGCCTCGCTTCCGGCAGTAAGGATGGCAGCCACGACGGGAGCCACGAAGGCAGTTCCGAGGGCAGCCTCGGCAGCCTCGCTTCCGGCAGTAAGGATGGCAGCCACGACGGGAGCCACGAAGGCAGTTCCGAGGGCAGCCTCGGCAGCCTCGCTTCCGGCAGCAAGGATGGCAGCCACGACGGGAGCAACGACGGAGGCCACGGTGGCAGCCTGGGGAGCCTCGCTTCCGGCAGCAAGGACGGCAGTAACGACGGGGGCCACGGCGGCAGTTCCGATGGCAACTTCGGGAGCCTGGGGGCACTGGGGAGCCTCGGGGCCGTGGGAAGCCTCGGTGCCGTCGGGAGCCTGGGGGCCCTGGGGAGCCTAGGTGCCCTGGGAAGCCTCGGTTCCGGCAGCCACGACGGCAGTAAGGACGGCAGCCACGACGGCAGTAAGGACGGCAGCCACGACGGCAGTAAGGACGGCAGCCACGACGGCAGTAATGACGGCAGCCACGACGGCAGCAAGGACGGCAGCAAGGACGGCAGCAAGGACGGCAGCAAGGACGGCAGCAAGGACGGCAGCAAGGATGGCAGCCACTCGGGCTGACCGTTTTTGAATTGCTTCGTCGGCCTGTCCCGAAGGTCGTGAAGCGATGTCACCTCACGGGAGGGGGAAATCTCCCGCACTCTGAAGATGAGGACCCGCAGGACAGGCTGATCCTGTCGACCTCATGAGGAAATGAATTTCTCCCCAATGGTGCCGGCAGTTTGTTGCCTCGTGCGACAACGAACTGCCGGCACCATCGTTTCACGCTGATGCGAGCAGGGAGTGCGACTCCAGCGGGCGCGCTGAGCTGATCGGGTGGACGCGTCAGACGGTGCGCGCCAGACGGTTGGCGAGCAGCTTCGCGAAGTGCGCCGGGTCCTCCAGCTCGCCGCCTTCCGCGAGAAGCGCCGTGCCGTAGAGCAATTCGGCGGTCTCCGCGAGGCTCGGGTCGTCGCCGCGCGCTGCGTGGGCGCTGCGCAGACCCTCCACCAGTGGGTGCGTCGGGTTGAGTTCGAGGATCCGCTTGAAGTGCGGAACCTGCTGGCCCGATGCTCGGTACATCCGCTCGAGCGCCGGCGTCATGCCGAACTCGTCGCCGACGATGCACGCGGGGGAGTCGGTGAGGCGGGTCGACAGGCGCACCTGCTTGACCTGGTCCTCGAGGGTCGTGGTGAGCCAGGAGAGGACGTCGGCGAACTCCTTGTCCTGCTCCTCGCGCTTGGCCTCGGCCTCCTGCTTCTCCTCCTCGGTGTCGAGGTCCACCTCGCCCTTCGCGATCGACTGCAGCGGCTTGCCGTCGAAGTCGGGGACCGACGTCACCCACATCTCGTCGACCGGGTCGGTGAGCAGCAGCACCTCGAGGCCGCGGGCCCGGAACGCCTCCATGTGCGGCGACGCCTCGAGTTGTTGGCGGGACTCGCCGGTGAGGTAGTAGATCTGCTCGTGCCCGTCCTTCATCCGCTCGACGTACTGGGCCAGCGTGGTCTGCTCGTCCTCGCTGTGCGTCGACGGGAACGACGAGATCTCGAGCAGGGTGTCGCGGTTGTCGAAGTCCGAGAGCAGACCCTCCTTGAGAACCCGGCCGAACTGCGACCACACCGTGCGGTACTTCTCCCGGGTCGCCTCGTCCTCGGACGAGAGCATGTCCTTGATCGTGGTGAGGACCTTCTTGGTGAGCCGGCGGCGGATCGCCCGGATCTGCCGGTCCTGCTGCAGGATCTCGCGAGAGACGTTGAGCGACAGGTCCTGCGCGTCCACCACCCCCTTGACGAAGCGCAGGTACTCGGGCATGAGTTCTTCGCAGTCGTCCATGATGAACACCCGCTTGACGTACAGGTGGATGCCGGCGCGGTGTTCGCGGGAGAACAGGTCGAACGGCGCGTGCGACGGGATGAACAGCAGCGCCTGGTACTCGAACGTGCCCTCGGCCTTCATCGGGATGACCTCGAGCGGGTCGTCCCACGAGTGGCTGACGTGCTTGTAGAACTCGTTGTACTCGTCGTCGGAGACCTCGCTGCGCGGCCGGGCCCACAGCGCCTTCATCGAGTTGAGCGTCTCCGTCTCGACGACCGTCTTCGGCTCCGTGTCCTCGGTGTCGTCGTCACCCTTCGGTGCGGGACGCTCGACCTGCATCCGCACCGGGTACGCGATGAAATCCGAGTAGCGCTTGACGATCTCGCGGAGCTTGCGCTCGGACGCGTAGTCGTACAGGTGGTCCTCGACGTCCTCGGGCTTGAGATGCAGCGTCACCGTCGTGCCCTGGGGGGCGTCGTCGACCGTCTCGATCGTGTAGGTGGCGTCTCCGCTGGACTCCCACCGCGTCCCGTGCTTCTCGCCGGCCTTGCGCGTGAGCAGCGTGACCTTGTCGGCCACCATGAACGTCGAGTAGAAACCGATGCCGAACTGGCCGATCAATTCCTCGGACGCCGCCGCGTCCTTCGCTTCGCGCAGCTTGCGGCGCAGCTCGGCGGTGCCCGACTTGGCGAGGGTGCCGATCAGGTCGATCACCTCGTCGCGGGACATGCCGATGCCGTTATCGCGCACCGTGAGAGTGCGGGCGTCGGTGTCGACGTCGAGCTCGATGTGCAGATCCGACGTGTCCGCTTCGAGGTCCTTGTCGCGGAACGCCTCGAGCTTGAGCTTGTCGAGCGCGTCGGACGCGTTGGAGACGAGCTCTCGGAGGAAGGTGTCCTTGTTGGAGTACACCGAATGGATCATCATATCCAGAATCTGGCGAGTCTCGGTCTGGAACTCGCGCTGTTCGATACCCGTGGTCATACGTGGTCCCCTTCGGCAGCAGAACTTTCGACCGAAATGTTAGGACGGCGACGAGCGCTGCGGTGACGAAGGGCCCCGATCGTCACCCTGTGGTGAGGAAAGGTTCCTCGATCGCCACGAAGCCGTGACATAGTGCCGTCACGATCTTCCGACCGCGCTCGGGATCGAACCACCGGTCGACGTGCGCCCAGTGGTACGGGTGGGTCATGTAGGGGCCGGTGAGGCCGTCGAGGCTCGCGTACTCCTGCTCCCACACGTGCGTCCAGGCCGCGGAACCGGTCGTATCGCGCACCCTGGCGAGCTGGGAGGCACCGATCGAGCGGATGTAGTGGGGCATCGCCCCGGTCTCGGCCTCGAACTGTCGGACCAGCCCGGGATCGGTGGCCGGATCGACGGCGACGAGCAGCAGCCGGTACACCGTCGGCGCGGCGGCGCTGTCCGACGGGGAGACGGTGCCGGTGTAGCTGACCCCGTCGACCCGGTCGACCGCCGGGCTCCAGAACCAGGAATCCACGACGTTCTCCACTGCGCGCCAATCGGATTCGGTGTCGAAGCGGAATCGGGCGATCACGTCCCCGGTGTTGATCCCGCCGGGAAGCGCGGTGTCGATCAGCACGGCCGTGGCGTGCGGTTGCACGTCGGCGCGCAGACCCGCGACGATGGCCCGGCGGAACTCGGCGCCGGCGGTGTCGGCGAAGTGGATCAGCCGGGTCACCTCAAACATCGGTCACCACCTCGAGATCGTCGAGCGCGGACGACGTCGTGCGTCGTCGGCTCACCAGCGACTCGTCGGCCGTCGACCACCACGCCGCGACATCCGGGTCGCGACCCGCGGCCCACCGCTGCTGCCACCACGCGTCCGCGCCGGTGACGGTCCATGTGACGGTGACGGTGTTCGACTGGTCGGTGAGCCACACCGGGGGGCTGACGAGGATGCGGTCGAGGGTGAGGCCGCGGGCGCGGGCGCCCGGCGCGTACTGGTCGAGATACGACGCGACGAACTCGCGCGCCCGGCCGGGCAGGACCTCCATCTCGTCGACGATGTAGACGGTCGGTGCAGCGTCGGCCGCAGGCTCGGCGAGCAGGCGCTCCATCGAACTCCCTTCGGTGTACCTCGACAGGACGCTAGGGCGTCGTGGAGTGTGGTGCCTACGACCGTTCCACGCAGTGGGAGGCTGGCGAGCGCACCGGGAGGGACAGCGGCGATGCGGATCGGGATCCTCGCCTACGAGGGGTGCCTGGCGGCGGAGATCTTCCTCTTCTCCGACATGTTGCTGGTGGCCAATCGGGTCGCACGGCAGGCCGGCGCCGCGCAGGACCCGTTCGCGGTGTCGGTGATCGCCGCGTCGGCGACGCCCGTGCGGGCCGCCGGGGGATTCCCCATCGGCGCCGAGCCGTGGCACCACGACTTCGACCGACTCGTCGTGCCCGGGTTCGAACTCGTGCCGTCGGAGGATCCGGAGGCGCGGTTGCGCGCGTGGCGCCGCGAAACGGAGTTCCTGGGCGCCGCCGCGGCCCGCGGAACCGAGCTCGCCTCGGTGTGCGTCGGCGCGTTCCTCCTGGGCGAGGCCGGACTCCTCGACGGGCGCCGGTGCACCACGTCGTGGCTGTTCGCTGCCGAACTCGCGCGGCGGTACCCGGCCGCGACGGTCCAGGGGGATTCGCTGGTGATGCACGACGGGCCGATCACGACGACGGCGGCGTTCAGCGCCGCGCTCGACCTCGCCACGGCCGTCACCCGCGCGCACCTCGGGGACGGTGTCGCGCGGGCCACGGCCCGGATCACCCTCGTCGCCGAGAACCGGACGAGCCAGGCGCCGTACATGGTGGACGCGATGCTGCCGAACGGTCACGGGCCGTTCTCCGAGGAGGTGGGCAGATGGTTGGTCGAGCACCTGACCGAGCCCTACGACCTCGCCCGGCTGGCGGGGGCGTTCCACGTGAGCACGCGCACGATGTTGCGACGGTTCCGCGCCGAGACGGGACAGTCCCCACTCGCGTTCCTCCGGCGGTCCCGCGTCCGCGCCGCCAAGTCGCTGCTCGAGACCACCGACCGGCCGCTGGCGCAGATCGCCGAACTCGTCGGCTACCAGGATGCGGGGACGTTCCGCCGACTGTTCCTCGAGCAGGTGGGAATGAGCACCGCGGAGTACCGGCGCCAGTTCCGGGCGGCACCGTCAGCCGGGGGTGGCGAGATCGCCCCCGAACGTGGCGACGGCGCCACTCGTGCGACGGCGCGGTCGCCGAAACACTGATCGGGCACGCCACTCGGATCAGTGATGGAGGAACGACGGTGCCGAACCGCAGCATGAACGAGGACGACCCGCTCGAGGACTTCGACCGTCGACGGATCGAGTTCGACGGCGTCGCGAGGACCGTCTACGCCGCGGGCAGCGGACCAGCGGTGGTCGTCATGCCGGAGATGCCGGGGATCAGTCCGCACGTCGCGCGCTTCGCCCGCTGGGTGCGAGACGCGGGTTTCACCGTGTACATGCCTTCCCTGTTCGGCCGCGATGGCGCGGTCCCCACCGTCGAGGAGGGGCTCGCCGTGCTCCGACGGGCGTGCGTCAGCGCCGAGTTCCGTGCGCTCGGCACGAACGACCCGAGCCCGGTGACGGTGTGGCTGAGGAGCCTCGCGCGACACGCGCACGCCGAGTGCGGCGGCCGCGGTGTGGGCGTGATCGGGATGTGTTTCACGGGCAACTTCGCGCTGTCGATGATGCTCGAGCCAGCCGTGCTCGCGCCCGTCCTCTCGCAGCCGTCGCTCCCGCTCGACGACCCCGACGCCGTCGACAGCGGTCCCGCCGAGTTGGCGGCGGTCCGCCGCCGCCTCGACGGCGAGGACCTGACCGTGATGGCCTACCGGTTCCGCGGGGACCGGTTCTGCCGGGCGCAACGCTTCGCGGCGTACGCGGACGCGCTCGGCGACCGCTTCGTGGCGCGGGAGCTGCCCGATTCGGCCGCCAACCCGGACACCTCGCCGTTCTTCGAGCACGTGATCGGCGGCCCGCACAGCGTGGTGACCGCCCACCTGGTGGACGATGCGGGGCAGCCGACGATTGCCGCGCGCGACGAGATCCTGTCGTTCTTCCGCGTCCGCCTCGGCCCGTGAGGCCGGGCGAGCGCGGGCGCGGTAGCGTCATTGTCGAGTTACGGAAGGTGGCACCGATGACCCGGGTCTTTCTGGTGGACGATCACGAGATCGTGCGGCGTGGACTGGTCGATCTCCTCGGCAGTGCGCCCGACCTCACGGTCGTCGGCGAGGCCGCGTCGGTCGGCGAGGCGATGGCGCGGATCCCGTCCAGCGGCGCCGACGTCGCCGTGCTCGATGTGCGCCTGCCCGACGGCAACGGCGTCGAGCTGTGCCGTGACCTGCGGGCCGTGCTGCCCGACCTGCGGTGCCTGATGCTCACCTCGTACGCCGACGACGAGGCCCTGTTCGACGCGGTCATGGCCGGCGCCTCCGGGTTCGTCCTCAAGCAGATCCTCGGCACCGACCTGATCTCGGCGGTCCGGACCGTCGGAACCGGCGGGTCGCTGCTCGACAGCCGCGCGACGGCCGCCCTCATGCAGCGGATCCGGTCCGAGCGCACCGTCGACCCGCTGGCCGAACTCTCCGATCAGGAGCGGGCCGTGTTCGACCTCATCGGCGAGGGCCTGACCAACCGCGAGATCGCCGAGCGGCTGTTCCTGGCCGAGAAGACGATCAAGAACTACGTCTCCCGGCTGCTCGCCAAGCTCGGCATGCAGCGCCGCACCCAGGCCGCGGTCCTCGCGACGGAGCTGCGGAGCAACCGGCGCAGCTAGCACGAGTTCGCCCATGACGTGGCCAGCCTGACTTTGGTAGTCGACGGCGGAACGTCGAAAGCGCTGCCGGAAAATGACTCTCGGTAGGTACCTGGACCGAAGGTGCTGCGACGGTCAGCAGACCGCCGCGCGTCGGGCGCGTGGATCGGGGACCCGATCGCACGACTCGCTCATGGCGGCGGTGATGGCGTAGAAACTCGAATTATCACCGGGTCGTGCCCGACCCAATCCCCGCTCCCCGTCAGGCACGATCTCGCGCTGAAACCGCAGATCCTCGGCCATCGCTCATGACTTTGCCGGGGACCTGTCGTTGAGCATCTTTTCGACAAAATCTCGTGCTGCGATCGAGTCTCGATCCTGAGTGAACGAGAGCGTGATTTCCGCGACTTTCTGAGCGGCTTCTACCTGCGCCTTCTGGATCGTGTCCGCAGCAGGCGGCTCAGCTGAACGTCGCCGAGGCGCAGCGCCTGCGGCGTCAGACGTACGTCGGTGACTCTGGCGTCCGCATCGACCGCGATGCTGAGTTCGCAGTTGCGGGAACTGGTTCGAACAATCACCGAACTCAGTGCTTCGCGTAGCTGTGTGTTCTTCCGCCGCCAACTGGCCACAGCCTCTTCTTGCGAGGCGTTCCATTCGTCCAAGTAATCCATTGCGATCCTTCGAAAAATAGCTATGACCAGTGACGGGCCGCCCTCTACTCTCGGAAGAATCCGACCTGATAGTCGCAGGATTCGTCCACGATCACGGGCTCTTCGGTGTACTTGCCTAATTCGGGAACGAGCGAAGTTGGAACGTCGTACCCGAATATTTCAACCTGTAGGTCGATACCGAGTAGTCGCTTCAGGTCCGTAAGTTCTATGCCGTTCAAGCGGTATTCGCGTACCAGAAAACCGGATTCTCTATCGTAGGCTTCTAAATAGTTCACTTTCATCTCATTCGCCGAGATGTTTGCCGCTCTTGTTGTATTTCTCGACTGCGCCGTGCTGGTAGTCCCACTCGTACGTGGTTCCGTCGGCGTCTTCCCATCGCTGCCGGTACCGCGGGGCCAACTTCTTCACGGGACGTGCGTTCGGGAATCCAGACAGGTTCTTCGGTGGCGTGACGTAGTGGTGCCCGCCCCCGCCCCCGCCGCTCGTGCTCGCGTTGAACACGGTGGGGTTCGCTTCGAGTAACGGTTGCAGGTCGGTGACCACGCCACCGACTGCGACACCGGCGGCAACTGTGGCTCCGACCGCAACCGCGGCTGCGGCATCGAAGGCGACGAGGACGGTAACGATGGATGCGCCTGCCACACTGCCGCTGCACCTGCGGCGGCGACCGCCCCGGTCCCAACCGTGAAGAAGCCCGCGATGCCCCCGACGATCAGGCCAACGCCCAGCGCGCCGGCGAGAATCGCGAGGACCTTGCGGTGAGCGTCCTCAATCTTGTCGGCCCAGTCGTTACATGACGACGCAAGGTTCTCGAACTGGGTTGCTACGTGTTCTGTGTCGGTGAAGACCAGATCCATCTGGGCCAGTATTTGAGGTACTTCACCCGAGTCGATGTCATCGAGCTGCGCAAAACCGGACCCGGTGTCGTCGGCGGCCTCCCGCAGTCCTTTCGCCGCCTCGCGCCATGCGGAGCCGAGTGCCCGCAGTTTCTCGGGGTCTCCGTTTGGCCAGGTGTGACCTTGCAACCAGTTGCTGACCAGGCCCCACCCGAACGGCTCGTCGGTATCACCGCCATACGCGCCGTTGAAGGTTGGCGAGTTGCTGGTCGGGAGTTGCGCCGGTGGTCCGTCGGGAGGTTCGGGCGGATTCTTGTTGGCGTTTTCGGTGTTTGCGTGGTTGACGGCGGTGAAGGCGAGAAGATCATGCATCTTGCCAAAGGCGTTGGCGACGGTGGTTCCGGCGGCGAGGGCGTCGTATGCTGCCGGATCGTAGCTTGCCGCCCATGCTGCGCCGGCACTGTCACTTCCGGCGCAGCCCCAGTTCGAGTCGAGCGCGGCGGCCAGTTTGTCGATCACTTCCTGACTGGATGAGTGCGCGGTCTCATACGAACCCGCGATGTCAGCGAGCAGCGTGGAGTCCATGGTGATCGGCGGCATCAGGGCCACATCCTCATGTTGTGCTCGACATTGGTGACGTATCCGTCATGGGCGCTGTGCACGGCCGCCTCGAGCGCCCCCAACGCCGTCTTCATATCGTTCATCTCGCGCTGCCAAGTGTCGGCTTTGGCGCGATGGGCGTCGGAAGCGTCGCCTTGCCACTCGACGTGAAGCGCAGCAATTTCATGTTCTACCTGGGAGATGCGTCGGTCGATTCGCTCACCGATTCGCCGGGCTTTGTCGACAAGGGCCAGAATCTGTTCTGTGTTGGCGACATAGCGTGCCATCAGGAGTCGATCTCCAGTCGAAGGCTCGACGCTGCGCTCGCGTTGTGTTCGTCAGTGCTCGTGTACGCGTCGGCTGCTTGATGCAGAAGCCCGGCATTGTCGCTCAAAGCGACGGCCACACGCCGCGCCGAATCGACCCACTCCTCCCACAGAGCTGCGTGTGTGTCGGCGGCAGCGCCGATCCAATCGCCCGCCATAAGGTCCTCGGTCCCCCGGCGGAGATCCTCGATGTCGTCCCAGAATTCGTCGGCCAGTGCGGTCATTCGATCAGCCGTCGAGTGAATCTGCTCCGGGTCAGCTCTCACCATTCCCCCTGGCCGTATACAACCGGGTGACCCCCACCCCGCGGTGAGAGTATCAGCGCCGCGGATCGACGAGACCCACCCGACCCGTGTGGCCCAGCGAAGCAAACCCTCGCGGCGGATCAAACAGACGAATGTGGGTGTGTCGTGCCGACTGGTCACGGGAGATGGTGCCCTGATGTGTGTTCCGGGGTTCATCTGTTCCGGGTGATCCGGCAACGGCCCGTGACGGCATACGGTCGCAGCCGTTACGTGCCGTGTCCGCGAGGTAGGGAGCTGCGATGACCGATGCCGGGGGATTCGACCGCCCGAAGATGACCGTCGACTACGCGCGGGCGGTGGGTGCCACCGCGTATCTGTGGGGATGGTCGCTCGTGAACATGCACAATCGGCGGAACCTCATGGAGCAGCTGCCGGAGCCGGGCCTGCTCGCCGGAATCGTGCCGGCCGGGCCTCCCGGGACGATCGGAATGCTGCACGACTACATCCGTCCGGAGGAGCGAGTCGTTGCCTGCCCCAACCAGGATGTCGCGTACGGCTTCGGGGTCCTCGATTCCGAGCGCGGCCCCTCGGTGGTGCAGGTCCCCGACTTCGGTGACCGGTTCTGGGTGTACCAGGTGGTGGACCAGCGCACCGACTCGTTCGTCGAGCTCGGCAAGATGTACGGGACCCGTCCCGGCTTCTACCTGCTCGCGCACAACTCGTGGGACGGTGACGTGCCCGCCGGCATCACCGGTGTGTTCCGGTACGACACTCGCGTCGGCGTCGTGATCCCGCGAGTGTTCATGGACGACACCGCGCAGGATCGCGTAGCCATCGCCCCGCTCGTGGGCCGCATCTGCATGTATCCGCTGTCGGAGTTCGACGGTGAGGTCAAGGTTCGGGACTGGGCGGACGTTCCGACGTTCGGTGACGGCCGAGCGACCGGCGACCAGACCGAAACCCAGTGGGTGGATCCCGAGAAGTTCTTCGACGTGCTCGGCCAGGTTCTCGACGAGGTGCCCCCACTGCCGGGTGAGGAGGCGCTGTACGAGTGGTTCCGATCGATTCTTGTTGCCTCAGAAGGCGACCGGGTCGTCGCGGACGCACTCCGGCAGGCCGCGATCGATACCGATGCCGTTGTCCGGGGCCTGTTCGAGTTCCGCAACATCGGCAATCCCGTCGCTCACAACTGGACCACGCAGCGCAACGGCGCCGCGTTCGGCACCGACTACCTGTCTCGGACCGCGATCGGGAAGTCGAACATCTTCGTCAACACCCCGAACGAAACCGCTTACTACTACCAGGATCTCGACGACGCGGGCGACCGCCTCCACGGCTCGAACGCGTACACGGTCCGGTTCCCCGCCGCTCAGCTCCCGCCGGTCCGCGGGTTCTGGTCGTTGACGGTCTACAACAAGCACCACTTCTTCCACCCCAACGACCTCGACCGGTTCTCGCTGGGGACCAAGAACCAGGGCCTCACGCACGGAGACGACGGATCGCTGACCCTCACGGTCGGAGGGGCCGCTCCCACCGACCCGAAGCTGCTGGCGAACTGGCTGCCCGCACCCGACGACGAGTTCACGCTCTATCTGCGCGCCTACTGGCCCGAACAGAGCATCCTCGACGGCATCTGGGAACCACCCGCCGTCACACGGCAGTAGCGGTCTCGACGTCAGAGGTCGAGAACCACGTCGTCGACCGGTGTCGAACAGCAGATGAGCACATCCCCGGTACCGGGCGGGTCGATCGGCTCGGGGGCGTACGAGGTGTGACCGCTCATCATCGCGGTCTCACAGGTGTGGCAGACCCCGGTCCGGCACGACCATCGGACCGGGACATCGCACGCCTCGGCCAGTTCGAGGATGCTGGCGTACCGCGCGGCGTCGAACGTCGCCGTCAGACCGCTGCGGGCAAACGACACCGCCGGGCCGGCATCGACAGCGTCGGGCGGTGCGTGCGGTGGCACCGCGGCGGTGGCCGCGATGCCCGGGGTGGTGCTCGGCCCGGCGCCGAAGATCTCGGTGCGCACCCGGTCCGGGGCCAGCCCGAGCGTGACGAGCGCGTCGGTGACATCGCGCATGAACGCGTCGGGACCACAGATGTAGGCGCGGGCGTCTCGCGGCGGATCGATGCGCGCGAGTAGTGCCGCGTCGATGTGCCCGGTGTCCGTGAAGTCGACGCCGACGCGGTCGTCGGGGCCGGGTCGGCTGTAGCAGATGCGAAAACGACTGTTGGGCAAGCGAACCAGCTGCTCGCGCACCTCGTCCGCGAAGGCGTGCTCGGTGGTGTTCCGGGTCCCGTGCAGCCACCACACCTCCCGGGCGGAGTGCTCGTCGGCCAGCGACCGGAGCATCGCCAGCACGGGCGTCACGCCTACGCCGGCGGAGACGAGGAGCACCGGCGCACGATCGGTCGACAGGAAGAAGGTGCCGCGTGGCGCGGCCGAGCTCAGCCGGTCGCCGGCGGACAGGGTGTCGTGCAGTCGGTTGCTGGCCGCCCCGTGTGGTTCGACCTTGATGCTGATCCGGTAGGTGGCGGCGCCCGGCTCGCCGGACAGCGAATAGCTGCGGACGAGCGACGGCCCGGCGGTGTCCGGTTCGAGCTTCACGGTCAGGTACTGGCCGGGCAGCGCCGCCGGAAGCGCCGCGCCTTCCGGGTCGGCGAGCAGGACGGAGAAGATGGTGGAGGTCTCCTGCCGGATCCCGGTGACACAAAGCGGTCGAAACCCCGACCACGCCGGGGGAGGGCCTGCCGCGGCCGGGCTCAACCCGACGTTGCCGCCGACGACCGAACGATCGGCACTCTCGAGCAGGGACCGGAACGACGCCTGCCATCCCGGACTGAGGGCGTCGATCCGCAGGGCGCGCTCGAGCTGATCGCGGGGGTGGTTCGCGGAGTACAGCAACTGGTCGGCCTCGACCACCGTCAGCGACTCCGGACCGCCGGAGACCTTGGCGATCTCCTGGCCGGCCTCGACCGCCCCCTCCTCGAGGACACGGAGGTAGAAGCCGGGGCGACGATGTGAGACGAGCAAGGCGGCCATGCGGGGCTCGTCCATCCGCAGGCCGACGCGGTAGCACGTGACCCTCGGCTGGGTGACCTCGAAGACCGCCCCGCCGATTCGGTACCGGTCCCCGATGCACACCTGATCGTCCGGGAGACCCTCGACCGTGAAGTTCTCCCCGAACTGTCCGTGCGCGAAATCGTCACGTCCGAACTCGCGCGCCCAGTGCCGATAGGAATCGAGCTGATAGACCATGACCGCGCGCATCTCGCCGCCGTGTCCGGCCAGATCGCCCTGCCCGTCGCCGTCGAGATTGAGCCGCCGGGCGGTGACCGGACCCGATACCGGCGATTTCCAGATGCCGGTGTGAACGGTCTTCCCGCGCCACGGAACGTCCTTCGGAAGGCCGACGTTGATCGAAACCAGCCGACCGGCGGCGGAACGAGTCATGGCTCCGACGCTAGCCCTCTCGGCGTGTCACCTCACAACGGCACCCGCCAGGTCAGCTCGGTGCCGGAGGTGGCGCCGGCCGTAACGGTGCACGTGCCGCCGCACTGCTCGGCCCGTCGGGCCAGGTTGTCCAGGCCGCTGCGACGCGGATTGTCCGGGACGCCGACACCGTCGTCGCAGATGCGGATGGTCAGGTGGTCGGCGGCGTCGACCGCGACCGTGATCGTGGACGCGCCCGCGTGCCGCAGCGCGTTGCTCAGCCCCTCCCGCAGGACCGCCTCGGCGTGCGGATGGATCCGCGTCGGCACGAGCGTGTCGATCGCACCGGTGAACTGCACGTTCGGGGTGAGCGCCGAGCGGGTGGTCAGGTCGCCGATCGCGTCGAGCAGCCGTCGGCGCAGGCTCGTCGGGGCCTCCTCGCCCGCGGTGTGCAGGTCGAAGATCGAGGTGCGGATCTCGCGGATGGTGCGGTCGAGCTGGGAGACCGTCTGGGTGAGCGTGTTCGCCGCGGACTCCGGGACCGGGTGGGCCTCGTCGAGCAGCAGGCTCTGCAGGCTCATCCCGGTCGCGAACAGCTGCTGGATGACGTTGTCGTGCAGGTCGCGGGCGATGCGGTCGCGGTCGGCCAGGACGTCGAGCTGCCGCCGCCGGTGCTGCTGATCGGCGAACTCCACCGCCAGTGCGGCGGAGTCGGAGATCGAACCCAACCGGGTGACCTCGTCCTGCGTCCACCCCTGGCTCTCGCGCGTCACCACCAGCATGCCCGCGACCCCGGACGTCGTGGACAGCGGCAGCGCCGCGATCCGGACACTGCCCGACGCGTCGAACGGGGCCACCCGATCCCGCTCGGTGAGCAGAGCGGGACGTCGGCCCCGGACGACCGGCAGCAGGTCGGACTCGGACAGGTCGAGGTGGCTGCCCGCCCGGGGACCGACGTCGGAGGCGGCCGCCTCGACGGTGGCGTCCTCCTCGTCGACGACCATGACGTACGCGCCGCTCGCACTGCACAGGTCGCGGGTGCGCGTCACGAGCAGGTCGAGGGCCTCGTCGATCGACCCGCCCGACAGCAGCCGCGCGTTGAACGACGCGAGCGCCGTCAGCCACCGCTCCCGCGTCCGGGACTCCTCGAACAGGTGCGCGTTGTCGATCGCGACGCCGGCCGAGGTGGCGAGCGCGTCGAGGATCGTCTCGTCCTCGTCGGTGAACTCGGGGCCGGTGCGCTTCTCGGTGAGGTAGATGCTGCCGAACACCTGGCCCCGCACGATGATCGGCATGCCGAGGAAACTGTCCATCGGCGGATGGTTCGGCGGGAAACCGACCGACGCGGGATGCTTGCCCAGGTGCGCGACACGCACCGGTCGCGGATGCTCCATCAGCAGACCCAACAGGCCGTGACCCTCAGGCAGGTGGCCCATCCGCGCGCGTTCGGCCGCGGTGATGCCCTCGTACACGAACTCCGAGAGGCCACCGTCGGGATTCCGGACGCCCAGCGCCCCGTACCGCGCGTCGAGCAATGTCGTCGCCGCCTGCACGATCCGCTGCAGGACCGAGTCCAGCTCCAGGCCTGCACCCACCACGAGGACCGCCTCGAGCAGTTCCCGCAACCGGGCGGGCGTCGCGACACTGTCGACGAGGCGACTGCGCATGTCCGCGAGCACTTCCTCCAGGTTCTCGAAGTCCCCGAAGTCCCAATTCGCGCTGTCGACCATGCAGGCAGCATAGGTGGCCGAAAGAAATCCGGGAGTTCGGTAGAAATCGGGTGTAACACGTTCCACCCGGCCGCCGATTCATTCCGTGACGTTGTCGTGAGTGGGATCGTGGTGGCTCCCTCACAGCACGTGGCCGTCCGGCGTCGATCCTCGGGGGAGGGGGTCGGTGCCGGACACCCCTTCCGTGGGGCCTCCGTAGACCACCAGGTCGACGAGGGAGAACGGTGGTGCGCCGACTCCGGTGATCCGGAAGTGCCCCCACGGGTCCTGTTCGGCGAGGGTCGCGTCCACGGCGCGACCCTCGCCGATCCGGAGCGTGGGCACCCCGGCGTCCGGCCGCTTCAGGTCCGCGATGCGCTCGTCGCCGATCACCCGGCCGTACCAGTGGTAGCGCCCGTCGAGCGGGTCCATGTGCCCGGTCAGGTGCACGTCGACGTCCAGGGTGCGACCGCCGCCCTCGAGCACGGCGGGCCCGCGGTAGTCCTCCTCGTCGCGTTCGGCCGCGCTGCTCAGGTCGAACGCGTCGACGTCCGGGTGCCGTGTCCGCAGCCAGTACGACACGCTCGACCTGGGCCACGCCGCACGGTTGCGGCCGGTCCGGTCGAGGTACCAGCTGTCGCAGCCGCCCGAGTTCCACACCGACCGCTCGAGCTTGTGGTGGATGCGGCGGTTGAAGTCCCGCTGGGTGCCCGCCCGGACCTCGATGCGGGTGGCGTCTCGGCGGTCCATCATCTGCAGGCACTCGAGGACGTAGTGCGACTGCGCCTCGATGACGAACACGATGGACTGGTTCCCGCCGCCCGAGTTGGGGCCCATCATGAGGAAGAAGTTCGGGAATCCGCTCACCGCCATCCCCAGGTACGCCTCCATGCCGCCGCGCCACGCGTCCTGGATGGTCAGCCCGCCCCGGCCGACGATGTGGTCGGTCTCGAAGCGGTCCTCGATCGCGAAGCCGGTGCCGTACACGACGACGTCGGCGGCGCGTTCGACACCGTCGATGGTGCGGATGCCGGTCTCGGTGAAGCCGTCGATGCGCGCTGTCACCAGGTCCACGTCGTCGCGTTGCAGCGCCGGATAGTAGTTGCTGGACACCAGGATCCGTTTGCAGCCGATCGTGTAGTCCGGTGTCAGGGCCGCGCGCAGTTCCGGGTCGGGCACCTGGCGGCGCAGCAGTCCGCGGGCGACGCGCTCGAGCACCGTCATCAGCCGGGGATGCATGAAGCCCGCGATCAGCGACTCGTGGCTCCAGTAGATCGCGCCGCGGTACGCCTTCTGACTGCCGGGGACGGTGCGGAAGAGGCGCTTCTCGGTCGGCGTGATCGGTCGATCGAGTTTCGGGACGATCCAGTGCGCGGTGCGCTGGAAGACGTCGACGTGTGCGGCCTCCTTCGCGACTTCCGGCACGAACTGGACCGCGCTGGCGCCGGTCCCGATCACCGCCACCCGCTTGCCGGCCAGATCGACCGAGTGGTCCCACTCCGCGGAGTGGAAGGCCGTGCCCGTGAAGCGCTCCCGACCGGGGAAGTCGGGGATGCTGGGCTTGTGCAGGGGCCCGAGCCCGGCCACGACGATCCGCGCACGGTACGCGTCCCCGCCGCGGGTGCGGACGGTCCAGCGGTCGTCGGACTCGTCGAAGTCGTAGGCCACCACCTCGGAGTCGAAGCGGATGTGCGGGGTCAGGCCGTACGCGTCGACGATCCGGCGGATGTAGTCGAGGATCTCGGGCTGCCGCGCGTACATCCGCGTCCACCGCCGGTTCGGGGCGAACGAGAACGAGTACATCAGCGACATCACGTCGCACCCACAGCCCGGATAGGTGTTCTCGCGCCACGTTCCGCCGACCTCGGACGCCTTCTCCAGGATCACGAAGTCGTCGATTCCCGCCTCCTTCAACCGGATCGCCATGCACAGGCCCGAGAATCCGGTGCCGACGATCGCCACCCGCGCGGTCTCGCGTCCGGTCACAGGAATCCCGCCCGGCGCCACATCGCCCGGGAGCTGCGCCGCATCAGCCCGGTGTCCTCGAGAAACTCCGCGAGACCGGCGAACCCGCGGCGCTGATTCTCGCGGAAGTACGGGTTCGCGCGGGCCTGCCGCCGGGCCTCCCGCGCGTCGAGTCCCGCCCGCCGGTACATGGCCGGGTTCGTGAACAGCCGCTCGAGCAGCAGGCCGCCGACACCCTGCGCGGTGCCCACCCAGATCTTCTCGACGCGGTGGGTCTCGGCCACCCGTCGCCGCACGCCGGCCCGCGCGAACTGGATGTGGCGGGCCTCCTCGGTGACATGGATGCGCATCAGGCGCGCGATCAGCGGCTGCAACTGCGGGTCGTCGACGACGCGGCGCTGGGTGGCGTCGAAGATCTCCTCGCCGATGAGCGCCGCCACCCACAGCATCGTGCCGCGGAAAGTCTTGGACAGCAGGTTCACTGCGGTCGCCTGGTACCAACGCAGCTGGAAGGGTTTGGCGCCCATGCGTTCGATCGCGCGGCCGAACATGGCCATGTGCCGACACTCGTCGCCCATCTCGGTGAGGGCGTAGCGGGTGTGCAGCGAACCCGGGTCGTTGTGGAGCAGGTGGCGCAGCAGCGCCTGGTTCAGGATGTTCTCGAACCAGGTGCCGACGCCGAGGATGTTCGCGGACTCCTGGCGGGACAGTTCGATTCGCTGCTGCTCGCCCATCGAGTCCCACATCGGCGTGCCGTACAGCGAGAGTATGTGCGGTGGCAGGAAGTACTTGCCGTCCTCGAGCGGCGCGTCCCAGTCGATGTCCACCACCGGGTCGTAGGAGCGTTTGACCGACCCTTTGAGCAATCTGTCCGCGACCTGCTCCCCGGCGTGGGGTTTCGCAGTCTGCGTCATGACCGTCCCTCCTGGGCGGACCCCGCGCGGCGGGCCGGCGGGGCGGGAACGACGCCGTGGTCGACACGGCGCCTGCTGCCGGTGTCCCTTAGAACGTAAGCGCGCCCGGGGCCGAACGTCAACGGTGTCTGTGATCGACCGGCACACCAATCGGTAGCAACAGAACCGGCCGGTAGGTTGGTTCGGCGCTAAACTCCGAGCGGTGAGTTCCCGAGCACAAGATATGAGCCCCACCGCTATTCGCGAACGCATCCTTGACGCTGCCGAGGCGTGCCTGATCGAGTTCGGTTACGGCTCACGGTTACACGCGTTGATCGCCGAACGAGCCGGACTGTCGCGGCCGACGCTCTACAAGTACGTCGGCGATCAATCCCAGATCTTCGACGCGCTGCTGCAGCGTGAGATCACGCGGTTCTTCGCGGTTCTCGATCCTGTTCTGCGCCGCCAGGATCGGCTCCAAGCCGGGTTCGTCGATTGCATCGTATTCGCGGTCGGCTACGCACGTCGGCACCCGGTGCTGCAGAAGGGCCTGCGGGACGATCCGGCGACCGTGCTGCCGTGGTTCACGGTGTTCTCGGCTCCGCTCGTCTTGCGCGGGGCCGAGTTCCTGGTTCCGCACTTCGAACGGATGTGTGCCGGTGACCGGACCGCCACGCTCGGTCCCCACGCGATCAGTGAGTGGGCCTTCCGCCTGGTGGCGTCGCTCGTCACCACCAACAGCGGCATCGACACGGGCGACGAACGAGCGCTGCGCGAGTTCGTGAACGGGCTGCTGTCGATCGGCGCCGTCGCCGCGACCGAGGTGGCGTGACCGCTACTTGGTGACCGTGAGGAGGAAGGCGACGTCCTCGAGCGCCTCGACGCTGTGCCGCGCCGCGGGAATGATCAGCATGTCCCCGCTGGAGCCCTTCCACGAGTCCTCGCCGCAGATCAGTGCGAGCTTGCCGCTGAGCACCAGGATCGTCGCCTCACCGGGACTGTCGTGCTCGGCGAGGCTCTTGCCTGCGCTCAGTGCGATCACGGTCTGGCGGAGATGACGTTGATGGCCGCCGAAGACGGTCTGCGAGCTGCGTCCGCTCGACGAAGTGGAGGCCAGCTTCAGTTGCTGGCGGGCGAGGGCCGTCAGTGAGGTCTTGTCCATCACATGCCACTCCGATGCGTCGGGGACGAACGGGACACTGCTTCCGCAGTATGACCCACCACGCCGGGGACGGCCCGGTTATCGGCCTAACGGTTCGGCCACCGTCCCGGTGGTTCAGCCGCGCACGTACGTGAGGAAGCGATAGCGCAGTTCCGACTTCTCCGAGATGTGCCAGTCGCCCTCGTCGCCGACCACCCACTCGTCGCCGATCGTCGGGGCGAATGCATCACCCTCGATCTCCGCGTCGATCTCGGTCACCGATAGTAGATCCGCGAACGGCATTGCCGCCGTGTAGATCTGGCTACCGCCGATCACCCAGGCGGTGTCGCCTGCGAGTGAGAGTGCCTGCTCGACCCCGTGTGCGGTCTCGACTCCGTCGGCCGCCCACCCGTCCTGGCGGGTGACGACGATGTTCCGACGACCCGGCAGCGGGCGGAACCGGGACGGGAGTGAATCCCACGTCAGTCGGCCCATCACCACCGGGTGGCCCATTGTGGTGTCCTTGAAGTGGGCCATGTCCTCGGGGACGCGCCACGGGATGGTGTTGTCGCGGCCGATCACCCCGGCCGTCGTCTGGCCCCAGATCAGGCCGATCATCAGACGGCCACCGGTGCCTTGATCGCCGGATGGTGCCGGTAGTCGACGATCTCGACGTCCTCGAAGGTGTAGTCGAAGATCGACTCGCGCTTGTTCAGCTCGAGCGTCGGGTAGGGGAGCGGCTCGCGGGACAGCTGCTCGGTGACCTGGTCGATGTGGTTGTCGTAGATGTGGCAGTCGCCGCCGGTCCAGATGAAGTCGCCCACCTCGAGCCCCGCCTGCTGCGCCACCATGTGGGTGAGCAGTGCGTAGCTGGCGATGTTGAACGGCACGCCCAGGAACAGATCCGCGCTGCGCTGGTACAGCTGGCAGCTGAGCTTGCCGTCGGCGACGTAGAACTGGAAGAACGCGTGGCACGGCTGCAACGCCATGTCGTCGAGGTCGGCGACGTTCCACGCCGAGACGATGATCCGGCGCGAATCCGGGTTGGTCTTCAGGGTCTCGATGACCTTGGTGATCTGGTCGATGTGCTCGCCCGACGGCGTCGGCCACGACCGCCACTGCACGCCGTACACCGGGCCCAGCTCGCCGTCGGCGTCCGCCCACTCGTCCCAGATGGTGACGCCGTGCTCCTGCAGCCACTTGACGTTGGACTCGCCGCGCAGGAACCACAGCAGCTCGTAGACGATGGACTTGAGGTGCACCTTCTTGGTGGTGACCAGCGGGAAGCCCTCGGCGAGGTTCCAGCGCATCTGGTGCCCGAAGATGCTGCGCGTCCCGGTTCCGGTGCGGTCCGCCTTCGGCGTTCCGGTGGTCATGACGAGACGGAGGAGGTCTTCGTAGGGGGAGTGCACGGCCGCCAGTCTAGTGGGCGGGCATCCTAGCGCCGGGCACCGGCAGGTAGCGTCGCCGAACATGCGTGAACTGCTTGTGATCGGCATCGGTGCCGGCGACCCCGACCAGGTGACGATCCAGGCTGTCAAGGCCATGAACAGGGCCGATGTGTTCTTCGTCATCGGCAAGGGCGACGAGAAGCAGGAACTCGTCGACCTGCGCACCACGATCCTGTCCGAGCACATGGACCGCGAGTACCGGATCGTCGACATCGTCGACCCGCCACGCGATCGGACGCCGTCCGACTACCAGGGTGTCGTCGACGACTGGCACGACCGCCGCGCCCAGGTGTTCGAGGAGCGCTTCGCCGCCGAGGACGGGGTCGGCGCGATCCTCGTGTGGGGCGATCCGTCGCTCTACGACAGCACGCTGCGGATCGTCGAACGCGTCCTCGCGCGCGGCAACGTGAGCTTCGACTACTCGGTGATCCCCGGGGTCACCAGCATCCAGTCGCTCGCCGCGCAGCACCGGATCGTGCTCAACCGGATCGGTGAGCCCGTTCACGTCACCACCGGACGGCGGCTGCGCGAGGGCTTGCCTGACGGCGTCGACACCGCGGTGGTGATGCTCGACGCCGAGTGCAGCTTCACCCACGTTCCCGGCGAGGATGCCGAGATCTGGTGGGGCGCGTACCTCGGCCTGCCCGACGAGGTCCTGATCTCCGGCAAACTGCGCGAGGTCGAGGACGAGATCGTCCGCGTGCGGGCCGAAATGCGCGAGCGCAAGGGCTGGATCATGGACATCTACCTGATCCGTCGCTGACGGGCTGCACCCCAGGGTGGGAATCCCTCACCCCTACGGGTGTGGCGGTGAACCCTCGGGTCGCTGTTCGGCGGGACGCCGTCGGACGAGGTTGGAAACCGGAAGATTTGGACATTCCGACCTGGGGCGACGACCTCGCTCCGAGTCCTACACCTGGACGGAAGGTGTGAGGAGAAATGCGGTTTCTCGAAACCGAGCGCGACGTGCTGAAGCGCAGTCTGCCCGGTCTGGACGAGGCGCTGACGGCGATAGCGCCAGGGGACCTGGAGCGGCGGGGCAGCCCGGGCACCACGGCGTTCCGTGAGGCCGGTGGGCCCGGCCTCCTCGTGCCTGCCGACCTGGGCGGGATCGGGGCAAGTCCGCTCGAGGCGGTCCGGGTGCAGCGCGCCATCGGCTCGCGGTCCCCGTCGCTGGCGGTTGCCACCACGATGCACCACTTCTCGGTGGCGAGCCTCGTCGCCGTGAGCGAGACGAACACCGGCCTGGACTGGATGCTGCTGCAGGCCATCGCTGCCGACAACCTGTTGCTCGCATCCGGTTTCGCGGAGGGGCGTCCGGACGGGCAGATCCTGAAGCCGACCATGACCGCCACCCCTACAACCGACGGTGTCCGGCTCAGCGGGGTCAAGAAGCCGTGCAGCCTGTCGCGGTCCATGGACCTGCTGACAGCCAGTGTCATGCTCCCCAGGCCCGACGGTCCCGGCGAGCAGCTCGCGGTCGCGCTCATCCCCGCGAAGGACGACGGCGTCTCGGTCAGCCCGTTCTGGTCGAGCTTCGCGCTCGCTGGTGCCGAAAGCGACCAGGTCACCATCGACGATGTGCTGGTGCCGTCGGATCTCGTCGTCACCACGTCGGTGACTGAAGGCGAACAACTCGACGACATCCAGAATGCCGCCTTCCTGTGGTTCGAACTACTCGTGACCGGTTCCTACCTGGGAGCCGCCAGCGCCCTGGTGGAGCTGGCGCTCGGTTCGGACCGGATCAGCGAATCCGACCGTCTCCGACTGGTCGTCACGTTGGAAGGCGCGATGGCGGCGGTGGAGAACATCGCCCGCCGGATGACCGACGAGCTGGACAGCCGGAAACTGCTGATGGACGCGCTCCTGGTCCGGTACGCCGTGCAGGACGCGATCGCCGCCGCAGTGCCCCGGGCGGTGGAGTTGCTCGGTGGGCTGAACTTCATCACCTCGGATCGCGTCGGCTATCTCGCTGCCGCAGTGAACGGACTGGGCTTCCATCCGCCCGCCCGAGCCAAGATGGCCGGCCCGTTGCTGAGTTACCTCGACGGGAACTCGCTCACGATCTCCTAGTGAAATGTATTGGAGGACAATGACATGAAGCGCACTCTGCTGCTCACCGGTGGCTCCGGCGTCATCGGCAGGGCGATGCTCGACGCCATGGCCGAGGACTTCGACATCGTCTGCCTGCGCGGTAGACGCCCGATCGACGATCCACGGGTTGGCGAGTTCGCCGGTGACTTTTCGCACCCCACGCTGGGCCTGCCGGCTGCGGAGTACGCCGGCCTGGTGGACCGAGTCGATGTCGTGCTGCACGGCGCGGCGGTGACCAAATGGAGCGTGGACCCGGAGCAGCTGCGGGCGGTGAACGTCCAGGGACCCGCGGCGATGCTGCGCGTGGCGGCCGACGCTGGTGCCCCGCTCTACTACCTGAGCACGGCCTTCGTCGCCCGTCAGGCCCCGTCCGACGAGCGTTTCGCGGGGTTGGCCGCCTACCTCGAGTCCAAGACGGAAGCGGAAGAGTTGGTCCGCGCTGGTACGGTTCCGGCGGTCATCGTCCGACCGTCGGTGGTGACCGGGGATTCCCGCGACGGCCGGATGGCCGCCTTCCAGGGATTGCACCGGATGTTGGGGAGTGCGATCAGGGGCGACCTTCCGGTGGTTCCTGGGGAGATCGGGTCCCTGGTCGACACGGTTCCCTTGGACATCGTCGTCGATGCCGTCGGCAAGCTCATCCGTGAGCGTGTGACACAGGGCGAGTACTGGCTGACCGCGGGAGATCAGGCACTCACATTCACCGACATCGCCGAGGTGTGCGAGGACGTGTCCCGGCTTGCGTGGATCGGCGCGACGCGGCCACGGTTCATGCCGTTCGAGTCCGTCGATCGGTTGTTGATGCCGCTGCTGGACGACCTGATCTCGGATGGTCGACGACAGATGTTCACCGACTTCCTCGAGTCGGTGTGGGTGTTCCAGTCCAGCGACGCCATGCCCAGTGACCTGGACAGGCTGGGATTCGGGAGCCGCGCCTCCCGGGCCGCGCTCATCGAGGCACTCAGGCGCTCGTTGATCTACTGGGCCCAGGTCAAGAAGCTACTGCCAGCGCAGACGCCGCTGGTCGAAAGCGCCGTCTGATGAGCGCCGGCATGATGCTCGATTCCGGTGCGCTCACCGACAACTACCGGAGGCACTTCGGCAGCGGCCGGGCGGCACTCGGTCGGCTGATCGGGGACCTGGCCGAGGTGGAGTCGTCCGGTGCCTGGATCACCCTCGCGGACGGCCGACGCGTCCTGGACTTCGGTGGTTACGGGGTCTACCTGCTCGGACATCGCCATCCCTCCGTCGTGGAGGCGGTGTGTGCCCAGGTGCGACGGCACCCGATGGCCTCCCGGGTGTTCCTGGATCCGGTAAGCGCCGGCGCCGCGGCCGCGCTCGCCGAGGTCACCCCGGGGGACCTGGATCTGGTGCACTTCGTCAACTCCGGTGCCGAAGCCACCGAGTGTGCGTTGAAACTGGCCCGTGCCCACGGCAAGACAGCCGTGATCACGACGCGCGGCGGATTTCACGGCAAGACGCTCGGCGCCCTGAGCGTCACCGCGAATGCCGTTCTGCAGCAGCCCTTCCGGCCGCTGCTACCGCACGTCATGGAGGTCGCCTTCGGTGATCCGGCCGAGCTGGAGGTGGCGTTGCGTGCAACCGGCGGCCACGGCTGCTTCATCGTCGAACCGGTGCAGGGCGAGGGCGGCGTGAACGTGCCGCTTCCCGGTTACCTGCGCGCCGCCGCCGACCTGTGCCGCCGATACGAGGCGTTGCTGGTCGTCGACGAGATCCAGACCGGTCTCGGCCGACTCGGCTGCTGGTGGGGTGTGGACGCCGAGGGGGTCACGCCCGACCTGCTGCTGGTGGGCAAGGGACTCTCCGGGGGCGTGATGCCGATAGCCGCGGTGGTCGCCACGCCGGAGGCCTACGCCCCGTTCGCCCGGGATCCCTACTTGCACACCTCCACGTTCGCGGGGTCGCCGGCGGCATGCGCCGCCGCACACGCCGCGATCGACGTGATCCGGGACGAAGACCTCCCGGCGCGCGCGGCCGAGCTCGGAGACCACCTCCTCGCGGGCATCCGGACGGCCGTGGACCGGCACGGCGGCGGCCGGGTGACCCAGGTGCGCGGCCGCGGTCTGCTGCTCGGCCTCGAGATGGCCACGAGCGGCCTGGTCGGAGAACTGTTCCTGAACCTGCTCGAACGCGACATCCTGGCCAACCACTCGTTGAACGCGGCCGACGTGCTGCGCCTCACCCCGCCGGCGATCCTGACAGTGGAGGAGGTCGAGCTCTTCCTCCGCGCCTTCACCGAGGCCCTCGCGGACCTCACTCTCACCTGAATACGAATCCTTGGAGTTCCCATGCGTCACGTAGTCATGCACATCCGCGCCGAGCACGTCCGGCCCGACGCGGCCTATGCCCGGATCAGCGACTTCGCTCGCTATCCCGAACTCACCGACACCGTCCTCGCCCTCGACGTCGAACCCGCGCAGGCGGACGGATCGGTGATCTCCAATTGGCTGGTCCGATTCCGCAAGGGCACACTGCGCTGGACCGAGCGGGACGTGCTCGATCCGGTTGCCCGCCGCATCGAATTCGCCCAACTTGCCGGGGACTTCGTGACAATGGAAGGCTCGTGGCAGTGCGACGCGGACCCCGATCGTGACGGCGTGCTGATCCGGTTCGAGACCCGGTTCGACCTCGGGATACCGAGCCTGGCCGAGATCCTCGACCCGGTCGCGGAGTCCACGTTGCGCAACAACATCCTGCGCATTCTGACGGGGCTGCTGGGCGGTGTGGTCGAGGTCGGGCCGATGAACGAACCTGTCTGACCGCGCCCCGGCTGTCGGTGCCCGCGCCTACGCTGATCACATGCCCGAACTGCCCGAGGTGGAGGCCCTGGCACAGTTCCTGCGCAACCATGCCGTCGGCGCGGTGGTGGGACGCGTCGACGTGGCCGCGCTGAGTGTGCTCAAGACGTTCGATCCGCCGATCAGCGCCCTGCAGGGCCGGAACGTAACCGGGGCACGCCGCTTCGGCAAGCACCTCGCGATGGACTGCGACGGACTGTGGCTGATCACGCACCTGTCCCGCGGCGGGTGGCTGCGCTGGATCGACAACCCCGGCCCCGCGTCGCCGAGGCCGGGGAAGGGGCCGCTCGCGCTGCGCGTGCACTTCTTCACCCCCGACGCGGACACACCCGCGTTCGATCTCACCGAGGCCGGCACCAAGAAGCGGCTCGCGGTGTGGGTGGTGGCCGACCCGCAGGAGGTGCCGGGCATCGCCAGGCTCGGACCCGACGCGCTCGAGGTGACGCGACCGCAGTTCGGCGAACTCCTCGGCGGGACCAGCGCCCGGATCAAGACGGCGCTCGTGGACCAGTCGTTGCTGGCGGGGATCGGCAACGCCTACTCCGACGAGATCCTGCACGCGGCCCGGCTCTCGCCGTTCGCGACCGCGTCGAAGCTGACTCCCGACGAGGTGGACACGCTGTACGACGCCATGCGCTCCGAACTGTCCGACGCCGTCGAACGCTCGGTGGGGCAGGAGGCCGCACGCCTCAAGGGCGAGAAGCGGGCCGGGATGACGGTGCACGCCCGCACCGGGCTGCCGTGCCCCGTGTGTGGGGACACGGTGCGGGAGGTGTCGTATGCCGAGCGGGCGTTCCAGTACTGCCCGACGTGCCAGACCGGCGGCAAGATCCTCGCCGATCGGCGCATGTCACGACTGCTGAAGTAACGGCTGGCGCCGGCCGAACACCCAGCCGCGGAGCGCGATGAACCGCAGGGCGCCGACGACACCGCTGACGGCGATCACCAGCGCGATCGACACCAGGCCGGATGCGTCCGGGAAGAAGAAGCCCAGCAGCGCCAGCGAGAGCGAACTGACGATCAGGCCGAGGAGCGCGAGCGCGCCGCCCTCCCACTGGGCGGCGAACCAGGGCACCCGGTCGGCTGCGCGGAAGGTCCGGCGGCGGTGGAGTTCGTTGGCCAGCACGGTGCTGGTGGCGACCCCCACGGCATTCGCCAGCAACGTCCCGTAAGCGTCCAGTGCGACGAACGACAGCGCGTACACGACGTTGCTCGATCCGCCGACGAGGGCGAACCGGGTCAGCTGGGCGAACCATCCGTCGCCGCCCAGACGCAGGTCGAGCATCGACATCGAGGTCTCCCACAGCCTGAAATTTGGTTGCGATCCGCAACGGTATACCACCGGGGGTTCAATGCCGGTGCCGGTATCCGTGCCACGCTTCGCGTCGGCTCCGCAGCGGATCGCATTCGACGCGGCAGACCTCGTCGATGATCAGCGTGTCGCGGCGTTCGAGCGAATACTGCGGCCACGCCCCGAGGGGGTGCCCGTCGCGCGCGAAAGCGAGCCAGTGACCCTGCAGCGTGTCGGTGACGGCACGCATCCCGCGGCGTCCGCCCAACGCGGTGAGGATGCGGGCAGTGCGGCCCCGCGACCCGAACACCGGGAACAGTTCCGTGGCGTGCGTCGCGCCGAGACCTGTGAGCCGCAGCAGGCGCGGAGCGAAGTCGTAGCGGTACATGTACGTGTCGCTGTGCCGGGTGTGGGCATGCGCGCACCGCAGCGACGGCTCCCAGAAAACGACGTCGCCGCCGAGGTCGGCGGCCGCGCGCCGGCCCGGGTAACCGGGGTACGCGCCGATCGCGCGGGCCTTGATCGCGGGATCGGTGCCCTCGAACATCTTCTCGATCCGGGCCTCGTTCGTCGGCAGGATGTCGAGGAGCCGCGAGAAGATCCGACCCTCCTGCGCGTTGGTCCCGATGACGAGCGGCACCCGGTGTTCGGAGCCGGCCTCGAACGCGTTCAGCGGGTGCTCGGGGAGGAGGTAGTCGCCGGCCACCGGCGCGAACGGCCGTGTGCCCGGCACCTCGTCGGCGCCGCGGATGCTGAGCGTCGCGGCGGTCTCCACGAGCGTGTCGGGGTCGGCGGTGGCGAGGAACGAGGCGGCGTCCGGGCGGGACACGCCGGCGACGTCGAGGAACTCGCGTGCCCACCGCGCGGCCAACTCCGGTCCGTTGGACGTGGCCGGAGGCGGACTCTGCGCGATGACGCGGGCGAACAGCCCCTGCGCCGCGGGAACGCACATCAGGGTCATCACCGCGTCCGCGCCCGCGGACTCCCCGAACAGCGTGACGTTGTCCGGGTCGCCGCCGAAGGCGGCGATGTTGCGCTGCACCCACTGCAGGGCGGCGAGCTGATCGCGCAGCCCCAGGTTGACGTCGAAAGGGTGCTCGGGGGTGGAGAATTCGCGGAAGTCGAGGTAGCCGAGTGCCCCGAGCCGGTAGTTGAGCGAGACGAACACGAGGTCGCCGCGACGCACCAGCGATGCACCGCTGTACAGCAGGTCCGCCGACGTGCCGGCCGTGTGCGCGCCGCCGTGGATGTAGACCATGACCGGCCGGGCGACGTCGCTGGGCGCGGAGGGTCGGAGCACGTTGAGCGTCAGGCAGTTCTCGTCGCCCTGCCGGCGTTGCTGCGGGGCCGGGGGACCGAACCGGGCGGCATCCCGGACGCCGGTCCACGCGGGCACGGGCTCTGGCGCGCGCAGGCGCAGCGGGCCGACGGGCGGGGCGGCGTACGGAATTCCCCTCCACGACAACAGGTCCGGCAACCGTCGACCACGGACGACGCCCTCGGCCAGGGCGACGTCCACGCCGGTCACGGAAGGGACTCGGCTTCGGCCGCGCCCTCGCCTTCGTAGCCGAGATACCCGGACCACGCGATCCGGCGCTCGCGGCCGGGATCGCGCTCGACGCGGGTGGGGACGTCGAAGATCAGGGTCCGTCGGTGCTCGGCGTCGTACCGCGGCCACCACGGGGTCGGGACACCGCCCCGGGCGAACGAGATCCAGTTCTCCTGGACTCGATCGGTGACCGCCCGCAGGCGACGTCGGCCACCGGGGGCGGTGAGGGCCCGGCCGGCGGCGGAGTTGCCGTACCCGAACACCGCGAACATCTCGAGCGCGTGCGTGGCCCCCAGGCCGAGCCAGTGCATGAGGCGCGGTGCGTAATCGAAACGGTAACTGTAGGTGGGGGAATGGGCGGAGTGTGCGTCGGCGATCTCGACCGACGGTCTCCAGAACGTCAGATCGCCGCCCAGGTCGATCGCCGCTGCCGCGTCCGGGTAGCCGGCGTACGCGCCGACGACCCGCGCCAAGGCCTCCGGGTTGGTGAGCTCGAACATCGCCTCGATGCGGGCGGCGTTGCTGGGCAGGGCGTCCAGCATCTTGGGGAAGAGCGTGCCCTCCTTGGCGTTGGTGCCGATGATCATCGGCACCGGATGCGCACGCCCGGCCGTGAATGCCGCCAGCGGCGACTCCGGCAGGAACTCGCCGTCCACCACCGGGCCGAGCGGGTGTAGTCCGGGCGTCTCGGCGAGAACCTTGGCGCCCAGCCGATTTCCGGCCTTCCCGAGTTCGGCCGGCGTCGCGGAGTCGAGGGCCCGCGCCGCGTCCGCCGGATCGTCGGAACCCAGCAGCGTCATGAACTCGCGGGCCCAGCGTTTCGCCCGCCGGCCGTCGCTCACGAGCACCGGCGCCGAACTCTCCGCGATCGCCCGCGCGAACAGCCCCCGCGCGGCCGGTGTGGCCATCAGCGTGGTGACCGACGTGGCGCCCGCGGACTCCCCGAACAGCGTGACGTTGTCGGGATCGCCTCCGAAAGCGGCGATGTTGCGCCGCACCCACTGCAGCGCGGCCACCTGGTCCCGCAGGCCCAGATTGGAGTCGAACGGCCGCTCGGGCGTGGAGAACTCGGTGAAGTCGAGGTAGCCGAGCGGGCCCAGCCGGTAGTTGATCGAGACGTACACGAGGTCGCCGCGCCGCGCGAGGCGGTCCCCGTGGTAGATCCCCAGTGCGGTCGTGCCCAGGACGAACGCGCCGCCGTGGATGAACACCATCACCGGTCGCGGCGCGGCGCTCGGCCCCGCCGGGGCGAGCACGTTGAGCGTGAGACAGTCCTCCGAGATCGGCTGGCGCTTGCCCGGCCGCAGCGTCACGCCCATCGGGGCCTGCGGAGCGGCGGCGCCGAACTCGCCGGCGTCGCGGACCCCGGTCCACGGCTCGGTGGGCTGCGGCGCCCGCAACCGCAGCGGGCCCACCGGCGGGGCGGCGAACGGTATTCCGCGCCAGGCGAGCAGGTCACCGATCCTGCGGCCCCGGACGACGCCGTCGGCGGTGGTCACTTCGAGACTCGGGGTCATGGCCGCGACTATACGACGATCCGGGCGCCCGGCCGGTCGGGTTGCCGGGCGCCGTGACCGTCAGCGGGCCCGGAGGAACTGCCCGGTGCGCTCGGTGCCCAGGGCGGGTGCCGGTTCTCCGTTGCCGAAGACGTACTCGCCGCCCACAAACACCGCGGACACGGCGTCGTCGTTGCGGTTCACCATCCGGGACAGGTTGTCGTACTCGGGGACAGGGCTCTCGGCGTACGTGTCGAGGGAGTCGTCGAGGTGCTCGGGGTCGATGACCACCAGGTCGGCACGGTCACCCTCGCGCAGGTGCCCGGCGTCCAGGCCGTACCAGTCGGCGAGTTCACCGGTGACCCGGCGCACCGCCTGCTCGACCGACAGGAACGGCGCCCCGGCCCGTTCGGCGTCGTGGACGCGGCGCAGGAAGCGCAGCCCGAAGTTGTAGAACGCCATGTTCCGCAGGTGCGCACCCGAATCTGAGAAGCCCAGCTGCACACCGGGATCGGCGGCGAGCGCGTTCAGCACCTCGGGACGGTGGTTCGAGATCGTGGTCCGCCAGCGCACCTTGGGGCCGTACTCGACCACCAGGTCGAGGAACGCGTCGACGGGATGCACGCCGCCGCGGTCCTCCCCGACCTGACCGAACGTCTTCCCGATGACCGAGTCGTCGGGGCACTCGACGATCTCGGCGTCGAAGAAGTCGCGATGCCACACCCGCGGCCCGTACTTCTGGTCGTAGTCCTTGCGAAAGCGTCGGCGGTAGTCCGCGTCCGCCAGCAGTTCGCGGCGCGCGTCGATCTGGTTCGACAGGTGCAGGGCCGCCGCGCCGGAGCCGAACTCCTCGAACACCGGCAGGTCGATGCCGTCGGAGTACACCTCGAACGGCACCGGCAGGTGCTGCCAACGGAAGTCGCCGCCGAGGCCGTTGAGGACCTTCGCCATCAGCGGGAAGATCTTCACGATACCGGGGATCGCCTTGACGTCGGCGGCCGAGAGCAGGCTCGTCTTGAGCGGCTTGCGGAAGATGCCGAGGCTGCTGAGCGCCATCACCATCATGCTCTGCGGGCGGGCCACGTCCGGGCCGCCCTGCAGCGCCCGGCGACGGCGTCGCAGGATCGCGTTGAGCCGGCGACGCTCCCGGGCGGTCGCATACGTCGACGGCAGCGTGCGGGACCGGCAGACCTCGCCGTCGAGCTTGTCGAACATCAACTGCTGCGACGACATTCCGACGAACCCGGCGTCGAGCGCCTCGGTCAGCTGCTGCTCCATCGCGGCGAGTTCGGACGCGGTGGGCTTGACCTCCTTGCGGGTGGCCCGGTCCAGACCCATCAGCGCCGCCCGCATGTCGGAGTGGCCGATGAACGCGGCGACGTTCGGTCCCAGCGGCAGCGATTCGAGCGCATCGACGTACTCGCGTGCCGAGTTCCACGTCTTGCGCTCCTCGAGCCCGTCGACGACGTGGCGGCGCGGGATCGCCTCGACCCGGCCGAACAGGTCACCGGCGTCCGACGGCCCGACGTGGACGGTCGACAGCGAGCACGATCCGACGAACACGGTGGTGATGCCGTGGCGCACCGACTCGTCGAGCTGCGGGCGGAGCAGGACCTCGACGTCGTAGTGGGTGTGGATGTCGAGCATGCCGGGGATCACCCATTTGCCGGCCGCGTCGATCACACGGGGACAGTCGGTTTCGTCGAGCGGTTCGGTGGAGACCGTCGCCACCCGGCCGTCTCGGATGCCGAGGTGGCGGGTCGCGGACGGGGCGCCGGTGCCGTCGAACCACCGGCCGTTCTTGACGATCGCGTCGAAACTCATCGGGGTCTTGCCTCTCTCACCGCTAGGACGGGAAATACGTTCGCTCACAGGGCGATCTGAGTGCGGATCGTCTTGCCGGTCGCGTTGCGCGGCAGCGAATCGGTGGTGATCTTCCATTGCGTGGGCACCTTGAAGTACGCGAGCCGTTCGGCCGCGAACTCGCGCAGCTCGTCCTCGGTCACCGTCATCCCAGGCCGTGGGACCACCACCGCGCCCACTTCCTGCCCGAGGTCGGGGTGATCGACTCCCACCACCGCCGATTCCGCCACCGCGGGGTGCTCGTCGAGGCACTGCTCGATCTCGACGGGGTACACGTTCTCGCCGCCGCGCAGAATCAGGTCGGAGCGCCGCCCGGTGAGCCGGACCATGCCGTTCTCGATCACGCCGAAGTCGCCGGTGTGCAGCCATCGGTCGGTCCGGATCGCGTCCGCGGTCGCGGCGTCGTTCTCCCAATAGCCGAGCATCACGTACGGGCTGCGCACACAGATCTCGCCCTCGATACCGTCGGCCACGGGCTCGCCGAGCGGGTCGCGGATCTCCACGGTGACGCCGATGATCGGGCGGCCGAGGGTGCCGGGAAACGCCTGCAGATCCATCGGGGTCGCGACCGAGATCGCGGTGCTGCACTCGGTGAGTCCGTAGCTGTCGACCAGCGCATTGCGGGCGAATGGCAGCCTCTCACGCAGTCGCTGCTGGAATCCCGGCGACGACGGCGCCGAGGCGAGCGCGAACGCCGTGAGCGACGACAGGTCGTACCGCGAGATGTCCTCGTGCTCGAGCAGTCGACCCGCCATCGTCGGCACCGCTCCCCAGTTGGTCACCTTCTCGCGTTCGATCAGCCGCAGCACCCGGTCCGCGTCGAACGAGCCCTGATAGATGACCACCGCGCTGCCGGTCGCGAGCCGCGGGACGACGAGATTGTGCAGGCTGGAGATGTGAAACAGCGGCGAGGTGAGCAGGTAGCGCAGATCGCTCGGGCCGTCACTCGGCGGCGCACCCGCGAAGGCGGCGGCGAGGGTGTCGCTGTAGCGGTGATAGTCGATGACGGCCAACAGGTTCCGGTGCGAGTGCACCGCGCCCTTCGGGCGACCGCTGGTTCCGCTGGTGTAGAGGATCACCGCCGGGTCGTCCTCGAGCACATCGGCCCGCGGCAGGTCGGCGCCTGCGAACTCCTCGATCAGACGGGGGACGTCGTCCTCCATCGTCATGACGGGGACGTCGAGGTCGAGGCCGTCGAGGAGTGCGGCGCGCTTGGCGTCGACGACGAGGACGGACGGCCGGGTGTGGCCGACGCCGTACTCGATCTCCCGCGGTGCCCACCACGCGTTGAACCCGACGGCGATCGCGCCCAGCGACTGGGCGGCCCAGAACGCCTCGACCCACTCGGGGGTGTTGGCCGCGAGAATGCCGATCCGGTCGCCCTTGCCGACGCCGAATCGTTCGCGCAGCGCGGTCGCCAGTGCAGCCACCGCCGCGTGGTGGTCGGCGTAGCTGATCCGGCGGTCCTCGGTGACGAGGTAGTCGCGATCACCGAACGCGGCCGAGGCGGCGAGTACGTCGCCGAGGGCCCGGTCGCGGTTCTTCATCACCGGGATCCGGGCGCCGAGGACCTCCTCGACGCCCAGTTCGAACCGCCCACCCGGTCCCGTCAATCCGGCCATCACCTGCGCGATGTACGCCTGGGGGTCGAGAGACTTCGTCACGGCGGTTCCTTTCGGATCGGGGCTGTCACCGGCACAATCGACAGTGATGTGCGTCATACTCCGGTGTGACTGACGATGTGTCAAGTGAGTGACGAACCGTCGCTTGGGTGACGGGCCGACTTGCCTGGGTGCGTGGACGTGGGCGATCGTGGATGCCGTGGGACCTGTTGCGGACGACACCAAGGGCAGGCGCGGGAAACTGCGTGACGAGCAGAAGCGCTGGACGCGTGCCCGGCTCCTGGAGGCCGCGCGCGAGCTGTTCTCCACGCGTGGGTACGCGGCGGTCACCGTCGACGACATCGCAGCCGCCGTGGGCTGCAGCCGTGCGACGTTCTACCTGCACTTTCCCAGCAAGGTGGAGATCCTGCGGGCCATCAGCCTGGAGAAGATGGTGCCGAGCGCCTTCGCGTTCTACGAGGACCTCGATCGGGTGCTCGCCACCGGCTCGCGGGCCGAGTTCACGGCCTGGGTCAACCGGGCTATCGACTGGTTCGACGCATGCAAGGACATCCTGCCCGCGTGGGACGAGGCGGTCGCGCTCGAACCCTCGTTCCGCGAGACGTCCCGCGATGCGATCCTGGCCCTACCCAACTCGATGACGCAGTACCTGGCGCGTTGGCCGCAGGACCGGCAGGACGAGGCCCGGTTGCGCGTCGAACTGCTGGTCACGCAGCTCGAGCGGTTCTTCACCAGGTGGGCGGTGCAGGGGACGATCGAGGTTCCCCGCGAACGGGCGGCCGAAGTCCTCACCGACATCTGGTTCCCGGCGCTGACCCCGCCGATCGCCCCCTGAGCCCCGCGGCCGCGGTTGGATCGGCCTGAGCGCCCATTCCTCGGGTCGTCTGGCGGGAAACCGCGTGCGACGGTGAAGGAGTGGGCGCTCAGGCCGATGACCTGCCTACCCGTGCTCGACGAGCGTGGCGAGCCGGTCCAGTGCCTCGGCCCACCCCAGCTCGTTGTCGTCCGGATCGACGCCCGGCGGCAGCCCGTCGTGCTTGGCGGTCAGTTCGGTGCCGCCGCCGTTGTCGCGCAACGTGATCGACAGCCTCATCTCGCCCCACATCGCGGGGTCGTCAGTCTCGAACTCGAGGACCTCCACCATCCGTTCGTCAGGGACGATTTCGGCGAAGTGCCCGTGGTAGGTGTCGGTGTGGGCGCTGGACTTCCCGGTCCGGTCGGGGGAGTCGTAGGTGAGCGAGATCCGGAACCGGCCGCCGACCCGGGCGTCGAACTCGTGCACCTCGGCGGTCATGCTCGCCGGCACCCGCCACGTCGCGATCGCAGTTGGATCGGTCAGCGCGCGGAAGACCCGCTCGCGTGGCGCGTGCAGTACCCGGCGAGTTCGCGTCGTGGACACACCGAAAGTGTTGCACGCGAACGTTGCGGGTGTGACGGGGTCAGGGGGCAAGGGCCGCGTTGTGGGCGGTGAGCAGTGCCCCGAGAAGGTAGTGACCGTCTGCGGAGTCGAGCGGGACCACGCCGCCGACGGCTGCGACGGCGGGATGCGCCCGCGTGGCCGGGGAGTCGGCGAGCATCCAGGCGAGGTTGTTCTCGTCGTGCCGGGGTCGATACTGCAGGCCGTCGATGCCGGGGTTGGCCGCGAGGATCGCGGCGGCCCAGCGGCGGGCGTGAAGGTAGCCGGACGGATCGCACTTGGTGAGCCACACACCGGCATTGATCCGCGCGGCTCCGGTTCCGGTCAGATCCGCCACCCGAACGGAGCGAGTGGTACGTAGCTCACTCAGTACGCGGCCTCGGATCTGCACACGTGGAATCAGCCTCGGGGACTGGTCGATCGGCAGGCTTCGGCACAGCGTCTCCGCCACCGCGGCGGCCGGGCTGTCGCCGGCGTAGAGGTAGGAATAGGAGCCGTCGAGGCTGTCGAACCGGCCGCCGAGCCGGGCACGCGGCCGCGGCGTCGGATTGAGGTCGGCGGCGCCGCGCGTGTCGCTGTGGATGCGCCACACCGACGTCTCGGCAGGCACGTCGACCAGCAGGGCGGGAGGGAGGTGTGTGGGCGGATCCGGGTACTCCACCGGCCGCTCAGTCCGTGACCAGGTCGTCGGCCATGTCCCGCAGGTCCTGTTCGTGGCCCCCGGCGACGGCGAGTTCCGAGGGCGACCGCGGATCGTCCGCGAACGCCGTGGGGTTCAGCCACCACGACGCGGCACCCCACGGATCGTCCTTCGCCCCGATCACCTGGTTGATCTCGGCGACGATCGGTCGCACCTCCCGGCGCTCGGTGTCGAACTGGAAGGCGGGGAAGAGTTTGTGCCCGGCCGCGGGCAGAGCCACGACGCTGCCCGCCGCTGCGAGACGGCTGGCGGTGTTCCGGCTGGTGGCCGACTTTCCGAGGGCCCGGCTGACTGCGGTGGAGTCGAGCATCTGGTGTTCGTCGACGAGCGATCGCAGCGCCGAGGACACGATGCGGGTGCGCGCGACCGCGGCGGCGGCCGGGTTGGCGACCGCGCGCTCGTGCTGCAGCGCCAGCGCCGGACCCATGGACAGCAGCGCGGTCACGTCGTCGCGCACCGGCCGCAGATTCGGCCGTCGCGAGAACTCCTCGGCGAGCAGTTCGACGAGGTCCTGATCCGACAGGGCGTGGATCGTGTCGCGGGCTCGGTCACGGTTGGCGAGCATAGTCACACCTCCAGATGTGTGCCACCAGCGTACCGCGTACCGGGCGTGTCGGCCAGGGGCGAGGAACGTGTTGGACGTGCCGCGGCGGGTTGTTCCGCCCCAGGGTCTCCTCGGGGTGATGATCGACGGCATGGAGAACGTGGGGGCCCGAACCGGCGACATCGTACGAGAGGCATATACGGCCCGATCCCGCGAGTACGTCGATCTGTTCGGCTCGATGACATCGACGCACCCGTCCGATCGGACCCTGGTGGGCAGTTGGGCCGAGCCCCTGACCGGACCCGTGCTCGACGCCGGCTGCGGGCCGGGACAGTGGACGGACTTCCTGACCGGGTGCGGCGTCGACGCGAGCGGAATCGACCTGGTTCCCGAGTTCGTCGACCGGGCCCGCACGCGGTATCCGCACCTCTCCTTCGGCCTCGGCAGCTTCGAAACTCTGGACGCCGGGGCGGAATCGCTGGGCGGAGTCCTCGCCTGGTACTCGCTCATCCACCACCGACCCCAAGACATCCGGATCCCTCTCGCGGAGTTCGCACGCGTGATCCGACCGGGAGGAGGGCTGCTGGTGGGCTTCTTCGAGGGGCCGGTGGTGGAACCCTTCGATCACGCTGCCACCACGGCCTATCGATGGCCGGTGGCCGAACTGCGCCGGGAGCTGGCCACAGCGGGTTTCGAGGTGATCGAGACCCACACACGAACGGGAAGTGGCTACCGGCCGCACGGCGCTGTCACGGCACGTCGGCAGAATCGCGACTCACGGCTCGTCCATCACGGAACTCGGTGAGGTCGGCTCCCCGGCCGACCACAGTCTCTCCGCCAATGCGCGCGAGCGCTGCGCGAGCTCCGGGGGATCGAGTATCTCGAAGTCGTGTCCCAGCAGGTTCATGTGCATCAGGACGGCATCGAGGCCGGCGTCGCAATCGGTGTGGGGTGATCACCGCACCGCCATCACCGTCGTGTCCACCGCGGGGCACGCCCGCCCGGGCGCGCTCGTCGAGATCGACGCGGTCGCCGTCGTCCCCGATCGGCTACCGGGCGCGCCGGGCCTCGAGTAGCCGCAGCCACACCTCGCTCACCGTCGGGTACGACGGGACCGCGTGCCACAGCGTATCGAGCGGCACCCGGCCGACGACGGCGACCGTTGCGGCGTGGATCAGGTCGGAGACGTCGGGGCCGACGAACGTCGCGCCGACGATCGTGTCGGTGGCGCGATCGATCACGAGCGACGCGCGCCCCGAGTAGTCGTCGCGGGAGAGCGCGGCACCGGCGACGTCGATGTCGATCGCGACCACCTCGACGTCGAGTCCGTCTGCGCGGGACTGGCTTTCGGTGCGCCCGACCGATGCCACCTCGGGCGTCGTGAAGACCACCTGTGGCACCTGGCCGTGGTCGGCCGACGCGACGAACCGGGGGCCGTCGAGCGGACGGCCCTCCGCGCGGGCCGCGATCACGTCGCCGCACACCCGAGCCTGGTACTTGCCCATGTGCGTCAGGAGGGCGCGGCCGTTGACGTCGCCCACGGCGTACAGCCAGTCGCCGTCCACGCCCTGCACGGTCAGATGGTCGTCGACGGAGAGGTAGCCGTGATCGGGCAGGCCGGCGTGCTCGAGTCCCAGTCCCGCGGTGGCGGGGGTGCGCCCGGCCGCGACGAGGATCTCGTCCACGGTCAGTGCCGGGTCGCCGTCGTCACCCCGGACCGTCAACGTCACCGGACCCCCGTGGACACGTCCGATCCCGGTGTCGGAGACGTCGGAGCGTGCGACGGCTGCGAGCGAGGTGCCGAACCGGACGTTCATCCCGTGCTTGCGCAGCTTCTCCTCGACCATCTCGCCGGCGAACGGTTCCGTGCGTCCGAGCAGCCCGGAGCCCCGCACGAGCAGGGTCACCTCGTCGGCGCCGAGTTCGTGCAGCCATGTCGCCGCCTCGCACGCCACCACACCGCCGCCGACGATCGCGAGTCGCTTCGGCACCTCCCGGACGTTGGTGGCGTCCCGCGACGTCCACGGCAACGCGTCGCGCAGGCCGGGGACGTCCGGCACGCTCGCGGTGGTGCCGGTCGCGACCACCACCGCGTGCCGGGCCCGCAGCACACGGTCGCCCACGGTGACCTCCCGGACCCCGGTGAGCTTCGCGCTCCCGCGGATGACGTCGATTCCGACCGAATCGGCCCACAGCACCTGTGACGAGTCGTCGAGGTTGTTCGTGAAACCGTCCCGTCGGGCGAGTACGGCCTGAACGTCGAGGCCGTAGGCGTTGACCTTCTCCTCGACGCCGGGCATGTGGCGGGCGGTGCCGAGCACCTCGACCGGCCGCAGCAGCGCCTTCGACGGCATGCACGCCCAGAACGAGCATTCGCCACCGACCAGCTCGTGTTCGACGAGTGCCGCGGTGCGGTCGCTGCCGGCGATGGCGTAGGCGGCCGCGTTCTCCCCGGCCGGGCCGCCTCCGATCACGATGACGTCGAACTCTTCGTCAGCCATGGATCCACGGTAGGCCGGGGAGGATCGTTTCGCGCGACTTCCCATGACCCGATCAGCGGATCGCGCGGCGCTCGTACTGGCGCTTCGCCCAGATGTACCCGAACAGTGCGATCGCGACGGTCCACGCCACCGCGAGCACCCCGTTGTTGCCGATCGGGCCGCCGAGGAGAAGTCCGCGCAGTGTCTCGATGACCGGACTGAACGGCTGGTACTCGGCGAACCACCGCAACCCGGTCGGCATCGAGTCGGTCGGCACGAACCCACTGCCCAGGAACGGGAGCAACATCAGGAACATCGGCAGATTGCTCGCGGTCTCGACGCTGCGCGACACCAGACCGAGCGCAACCGACAGCCATGTGAGCGCGAACGTGAAGCCGGCCAGCAGGCCGATCGCGGCGAGCCATTCGACTGCGTCGGCGGTGGGACGGAAACCGACCAGAACGGCCACGCCCGTCACCACGGCCAGTGCGAACATCGTCTGGATCATGCTGCCGACGACGTGCCCGGTCAGCACCGAGGCTCGGGAGATCGCCATCGTCCGGAACCGGGCGATGATGCCCTCGGTCATGTCCGTCGCGACCGAAATCGCCGTTCCCTGAGCGGCACTCGCGATCGTGATGAGCATGATGCCCGGCGTGACGAAGTCGAGGTAGGCGTCGCGCCCACCGCCGAGACCGGCGCCGAGCGTGCCGCCGAACACGTAGACGAACAGCAGCAGGAGTACCACCGGCATCCCCACGAGCAGAATCGTCATCGACGGGTAGCGCGCCATGTGCCGGACGTTGCGGCGCAGCATCGTCGCCGAGTCCTGTAGGGCGTAGGAGACTGTGGTCATCGCAGGGCATCCTTCCGGGTGGGGGAACCTTCGGTCAGGGCGAGGAAGACGTCGTCCAGATCGGGGGTGTGGATCGACAGGTTCGTGACCTCGATCGCGTCCTCGTCGAGTCGGTCGAGGATCGACCGCAGCGACGGCACGCTGCCGTCACCGGGGACGTCGAGAGTGAGGCCGTCGTCGTCGCGTGGGACGACTCCGAGTGATGCTGCGGCCGTGGCCAGTTCGCGAGGATCGGCGAAGGAGAGCTGGACGTGCCCGCCCGGCACCAGTCGCTTGAGGTCGGCGGGCGTGCCCTCGGCGACCACACGACCGTTGTCGAGCACCGCGATGCGGTCGGCGAGCTGATCGGCCTCCTCGAGGTACTGGGTGGTGAGGAAGATCGTGACCCCGCCGGCCACCAGGTCCCGCACGATGTCCCACATCGTGCGTCGGCTGCGCGGATCGAGACCGGTCGTGGGTTCGTCGAGGAAGATGATCCGCGGCCGGCCGACGAGGGTCATCGCCAGATCCAGGCGGCGACGCATGCCACCGGAGTACGTTCCGGCGGTCTTCGACGCGGCGTCGGCGAGGTCGAAGCGTTCGAGCAGTTCGGCAGTGCGGCGACGCTCCTCGCGGCGCCCGAGATGATGCAGATCGGCCATCAGGGCCAGGTTCTCGGCACCGGTGAGAAGGTTGTCGACCGCGGAGAACTGGCCGGTGACGCCGATCGCGGCGCGGATCGCGTCCGGTTCCTTCGCCAGGTCGTGCCCGCCCACCCGGATGTCGCCGGCGTCGGGGTGGACGAGGGTGGACAGGATGTGGACGGTGGTGGTCTTGCCGGCGCCGTTGGGGCCGAGGAGCGCGAAGACCGAACCCCCCTCGATGTCGAGGTCGATTCCGTCGATAACGACCTTGTCCCCGAAGGACTTCCGCAGGGACCGGACTCGAATGTCCGATGTGGTGAGCGTTGCTGTGGTCATCACTCCGCCTTGTCGCTGGTGGGCTGGTCGGGGGTGGAGCGTCGAACGAGGATGTCGCCGAAACCGGTGTGCGCCTGGATCTCGACCGACTCGTCGGTCGAGACGGGGCCTGCGGTTTCGGTCAGCAGGTTCTGAACCTTTCCGAACGAGGTGTGGACGTCGAGGCGTGCCGCGGTACCGCTCCGGATGCCGATCTCGATCTCGCCTCGCGCGGTCCGCAGGTTCGCCGCCCCGCGCGCGATCTCGCCGATCCTGATGTCCCCGTTGGCGGTTGCGGCCTCGACGTCGTGTCCCACCCTGTCGACGACGATGTCGCCGTTGGCGGTCTTGGTCCGCAACGATCCGGTGACCGTACCGATCCGGTTGCGGCCGTTGGAATTCTTGACGACGGCGCTGCCCGCGATGCTGCGCACGTCGATCCGACCGGATCCGGTGCTGACCTGGGCATCGCCGTCGACGTGCTCGATGGTGACGGCGCCGGCAGCGGTGCCGACGTGCGCGGTACGGGTCTCGTCGAGGCGGACATCGCCCGTCGAGGTCTTGATTCGGCAGTCGCCGAGTGCGCCGGTGGCGCGGACGGCGGCGACCGAGGCGTCGGCCTCCAGGCCGGAGCCGGTCGGGAGTTCGACGGTCACGTCGACCGATCCGGCCTTGCCCCACAGAACGCGGGGACGGGGAGCGCGGACGACCAGCCGGCCGGACGCGTACTCGACCCGGGTCTGCTCGGCGGCACGCACGTCCGCGTCGCGAGTGGGGTCGCTGGGCCGTACCTGCACGACCGTGTCGTCGCGATCGGTCGCCGTGACGGTGGCGTCGCCGACGGCGAGTTGGAGGATGGCCGAGATCGGTTCCGGGGTGGTGAAAGTGGGCATCGTGATCCTCTGGGTGTGATGGAGGGTGCTGTCTGTGACGGCGGGGTCAGCGGACCCAGCCGGTGAATCGGTCGCCGCCGGTCGGGGCCCGGCGCTCGGGGCGCCGCGTCGTGGTGTTCTCGTCCAGTGCCGCCGTTGCGGCGCGGACGAGCCACGAATTGACCGACAGTCCGGCCGCGCGTGCCGCGTCCTCGACGCGGTCCTTGAGGTCCTGCGAGAGCCGGAGATTGATCCGGGTCATCGGGCCGTCCTCGACATCCGCGGGACGGGTGGACGGTGCCGTCGGCGCTTCCTGGGGGGCTGCAAGCTCGTCGAACGCCGGCGGTGCCGGTGGGGGAGTGACGACGAAGCCCGGTTCGCGTCCCCGCAGGCGCAGGTCCACCGAGCCGGGGGCGAGGTCGCGGGTGATTTCGTTCGCGGCCGCCGACAGGGCGTCGAGCAGAGCCAGGCGTACCGCCGAATCGAGCGGGGCAGTCAGCCGCTCGGCGACCGCCCGGGCCTCCGGACCGCCGGCCTCGGCGGCTACCGCGAGGTCGTTCTGGAGTGCGGTTACATACGGTGTCAGATCCATGGCATCACTATGGCACCAGTTTGGTGCCATGTGAAGGCCTTTGTTGAACTTCCCAGGTCAAAGTGGTGCCATCATGGCACCACTCGTCACCACGAGTGTGCCGTCAGTCCTCTCGTCGCGAGTTCGGACACCACGAGATCTCGGAGCTGCTCGCCGCTGTCGAAGTGGTCCGGATCGATCCCGACCAGCGACAGCGTGTACCTGCCGTCGCACGTGCACAGGTAGGCCGACAGGTGGGTGGTGGTCCGCGCGGGGCGGTCGGCGGAGATCCCGGGGTGCATCGCCCGCGTCGCGACGCCGGTGGTCCGGTACGGGCCCAGCAGCGCGAGTGCGTCCGGCAGCCGGCCGATGTTCGAGCACAGGGCGTCGAGTTCCCCGGCCCCCGCGGTCAGGCGCGCGGCGATTCGATCCGGGAGGATCTGCACGGTCTCCTCGGGGAACCCCGACGGTGCGCCCATCGGTCGGGCGGCGAAGGCCTCGCGGCTCGACCGGCGTATGTCGGAGAGTGAATCGGTCGGTGTCGCAACCACTTCGGTGATGACCATCGCATTGTCGACGGCGTCGGAGTTGCGCGTGTCGACCGGCACGCTGATGTGCAGCGGCATCGGCACCCCGGCGGCGTCGGCGATCGCGGTGACGAGCGCGAGGAACAGTCCGTTCGCGGTGCCGCCCTCGGCGGCTGCCGCGGCGTCCCACTCCGTCGCGTCGACATCGACGATCGCCGTGCACGTTCTGGTCGTGAGATGCGTTCGCTCCGGCCGTGGTCCGGGGTTGGCCTCGACGAACTCGCGCAGTTCGCGGCGCCGCCGGGCACTGAACAGGAGACCCAGCGACGCGCGGGCGCCGCCGATCAACACGGTCCCGACGGTCCGGACCGCGTCCGCGACATCCCAGGTGCGCAGCGGGACGGGCGCCGGGGGCCTGCCGGTGAGCGCCGAGTCCACCGCCGCCGCGAGGCCGCGGGCGTCGGCGACGACGTGCGAGCACACCAGCGAGAGCACGGTGCCACCGCCGGCGACGGGCGCGGCGGACAGTGCCCACCCGGGGCCGAACTCCGGGTCGACGTCGACGTCGGCCTGTGCGTCGGCCCACTGCACGACGTCGTCGACCGGTATCTGCGCGTAGCGGAGTGGGCGGGCCTCGGTGCTCGCCTCCCACCGAGGCCGGGCACCGGGTATCCGGGGGCGGACGACGCGGCGGCCCAGGGCACCGCGCGAGAGCGCGTCGTGCACCGATTCGAGGACCGCGGCGTCCACGACGTCCGCGGTACGCCACACGCCCTGCATCACGATCGGGACGCCGTACCCGTGATGCCGGCGCAGGAAGATCTCGTCCACCATGGTCAACCGGTCCATGCCGACGGACGCTACCGCTACTGCTGGTCGAACTGCCCGTGTCGTCCCTCGCCGGCGGCGAATCGGGCCGCGCCGGTGAGTGCGTCGACCGTCACCGCGACCATCCCGTGCCGGAACTCCGAGGCCAGCGCTTCCGCCTCGGCCAGACCCTCCTGGTCGAGCAGC
The DNA here is from genome assembly GCF_040024445.1 of Prescottella soli. Classification (NCBI taxonomy): domain Bacteria; kingdom Bacillati; phylum Actinomycetota; class Actinomycetes; order Mycobacteriales; family Nocardiaceae; genus Rhodococcus; species Rhodococcus (subgen. Prescottella) soli. Next base: position 1,628,382 of record NZ_CP157276.1, on the reverse strand, counting down.
GACATCCGGTCCTCGCGCAGGCACGTCTGCGGGAAGCGGGCGAGTTCGGCGGCCAGTTCCTCGGCGGTCGCGCGCGCCTGCCCGGTCGGCACCACCCGGTTCACCAGGCCGATCGCGAGGGCCTCGTCGGCGCCCACCGCGCGACCGGTCAACACCAGGTCCATCGCTCGGCCGGCCCCGACGATCCGGGGCAGCCGCACCGTACCGCCGTCGATCAGCGGGACGCCCCAGCGTCGGCAGAACACCCCGAAGATGCTGTCGGACTCGGCGATTCGGAGATCGGCCCACAGCGCCAACTCGAGCCCGCCGGCCACGGCGTGCCCGGACACCGCGGCGATCACCGGCTTGGACAGCCGCATCCGGGTCGGCCCCATCGGCCCGTCACCGTCCGGGGTGACGTGGTTGGACCGGTCGGTGCCCAACGCCTTGAGGTCTGCGCCCGCGCAGAACGTGCCGCCCTCGCCCCACAGCACCGCGACGGCGGCGTCGGGATCGGCGTCGAATTCCCGGAACGCCGCCGCGAGGGCGGCGGCGGTGGGCCCGTCGACCGCGTTACGCACCTCGGGCCGGGACAACACGATCGTCGTGACTGGCCCGGATCGTTCGGTGCGCACCGGCATGGCTCGACGCTACCCGGGCCCGGCGGGGCGTCAGGACCGAATCGCGACTTCGCTGCCAGCCCTGGTTCACTACATGCATGGCCTACCGTCGGACCCCCGCAGTCGAGGCACGCCTCGCTGCGCAGCGTGACGCGATCTTCGAGGCCGCGGTCGCGGTGCTGTCCGAGTCGGGCTACCAGGGGCTGACCATCGCCGCCGTCGCGAACCGGGCGCAGGTCGCGACGGGAACGGTGTATTCGCACTTCACCGGCAAGTCGGATCTGGTGGTCGCGGTGTTCCGGGAGATCGTCGGCCGGGAGGTGGCGGCGGTGAATTCCGCCGCCGGGCCGGGCCGGTCGGCCGGCGAACGCATCGCCGCGGTGATCGAGACGTTCGGCGGGCGCGCGATGCGGAACCCGAAACTCGCCTACACCCTGCTCGCCGAACCCGTCGACGCCGCCGTCGACGCCGAACGGTTGATCTTCCGGCGCACGTTCGCCGACGCATTCGCCGCGGCGGTCGCCGCGGGTGTCGCCGCCGGGGAACTGGCGCCGCAGAACGTCCCCCTCGTGGCGGCCTCGCTGGTCGGCGCGACCGCGGAGGTCCTCGCCGGGCCGCTCGCCTCCGGGCAGGACGCCCCCGGCGTGATCGACGACCTCGTGCGGTTCGCGCTCACGGCCGTCGGAGCTGTGCCCGTAAAACGGTGATCAGGAGGTTTGCGCGGTGAGCGCATACTGAGTGCGGCACAATCCCGATCCGTACGGAGCACGGTCATGCTGGTCGACACGCATTGGAGCGCCTGGAACGACGAGATCGAGGTGCAGGTCACCGAGGGCGCCGCGCTGGGCCCCGCGGTGGCGCTGGTGGGAACGGTGCTCGCCGAGGCGGAGGCGGCCTGCAGCCTCCAGCGCGGCAACGCCGAGATCCACGCCCTCAACCTCGCACAGGGGCTGCCGGTGCGCGTGAGTGTCTCCCTGGCCGGGCTGCTGCGGTCGGCCCTGTGGGTGGCCCGGATGACCGACGGTGCCGTGAGTCCGCTCGCGATCGAGGAATCGCCGGCCGGCGTTCCGCCCATCCACCCCGAACCGACGTTCGCCGACGTCCAGATCGACGACGCCACCGTCCTGGCTCCGTGGGGTGTCTCGTTCGACATCGCCGACACCGCGAAGGCCGACACCGCGGACCGGGCGGCCGCCCTGGTCGCCCACGAGCTCGAGTGCGGCGTGCTGGTGCGCGTCGGTTCCGTCCTCGCGACCGCGGGACACCCTCCGGCCGGCGGTTGGCAGGTGGCGGTGCCCGGTAACGGCGCGGTGGAGCTGCGGGCGGGCACCGCGATGGCCTCCGTCGGCGCCGATCTGACGTACGGCGGGCACGATGCGGTCAGCGGTGAGTGGGAGCAGGTTTCGGTGATGGCCGACGACGCGCTGTGGGCGTACGGCGCCGCGGCCGCGTCGATTCGGCGCGGCGTGGGCGCGGTGCCGTGGCTCGAACAGCAGGAACTCGGTGCGCGGCTGGTAGACCGGCTCGGTCGGGTCTACACGACGCACGGGTGGATTCACCCGCACGCCGCATAGCGGCGGATGTCAGACGGCGCGACCGCGCCGACCCCGATACCAGCGCACCAGCGCGTCGGTCGACGAATCGTCCTGCCGCGGGGGCGCTTCCGGTGACGTCAGCACGGGACCCAGTTCGAGGGCCTGCGCCTTGCCGAGTTCGACGCCCCACTGGTCGAACGAATCGATGCCCCAGATCACCCCGGCCACGAACACCTGGTGCTCGTACAGTGCGATGAGCTGGCCGATCGTCGACGGCGTCAACCGCGGCGCCAGGATCGTCGTCGAAGGGCGGTTGCCCGGCATGACCTTGTGCGGCACCAGTTCCGGCGCCGTTCCCTCCGCCGCGATCTCCTCGGCGGTCTTCCCGAACGCGAGCACCTTGGTCTGCGCGAACAAATTGCTCACGAGCAGGTCATGCATGCTGCCGGTGCCGTCCGCGGTGGGCAGGTCGTCGGTGGGCTCGGCGAACCCGATGAAGTCGGCGGGCACCAGGCGGGTGCCCTGGTGCAGCAGCTGGTAGAACGCGTGCTGGCCGTTGGTGCCGGGCTCGCCCCAGAAGATCTCACCGGTCTTGGTGGTCACAGGGGTGCCGTCGGCACGCACCGACTTGCCGTTGGACTCCATCGTGAGCTGCTGCAGGTAGGCGGCGAACCGCGCGAGGTCGTTCGAATACGGCAGCACGGCACGGGATTCCGCATCGAAGAAGCTCGAGTACCAGACGCCGATCAGGCCGAGCAGCACCGGTGCGTTCCGTTCGAGCGGCGCGGTCCGGAAGTGCTCGTCGATCGTATGGAAGCCGCTGAGGAACTCCGCGAACCGCTCCTTGCCGATCACGGCCATCACCGACAGGCCGATCGCCGAATCCACCGAATACCGGCCGCCGACCCAATCCCAGAAGCCGAACATGTTGGCGGTGTCGATGCCGAACTCGGCCACCCGCTGCTCGTGCGTGGAGACCGCGACGAAGTGCTTGGGCACCGCCGTCTCGCCGAGTTCGTCGACCAGCCAGCGGCGGGCCGCCGACGCGTTGGTGAGCGTCTCGAGCGTCGAGAACGTCTTCGACGCGACGACGAACAGCGTCGTGGCCGGGTCCAGGTCGGCGAGGGTCGCCACGAGATCCGCCGGATCGACGTTCGAGACGAACCGGGCCGAGATGCCCGCGTCGGCGTAGTGGCGCAGCGCGCCGCACACCATGACCGGACCCAGATCGGAGCCACCGATGCCGATGTTGACGACCGTGCGGATGCGCTCGCCGGTGGCGCCGCGCCACTGCCCGGATCGCAGGCGGTCGGTGAAATCGCCCATGCGCCGCAGCACCGAATGCACGTCGGCGACGACGTCCTGGCCGTCGACCTCCAGCTCGGCGTCGGCGGGCAGCCGCAGCGCGGTGTGCAGCACCGCCCGGTCCTCGGACGTGTTGATGTGAGCGCCCGCGAACATGTCGTCGCGCCGCTGCTCGACTCGCGCAGCGCGCGCCAGATCGACCAGCAGGGACAGGGATTCGCGGGTCACCCGGTGCTTGCTGTAGTCGATGTACAGGTCGCCCGCGGATACGGTCAGCTCGGTGCCGCGTTGGGGATCGTGCGCGAACAGGTCTCGCAGATGGGCAGATTCGATCACTCGATGATGCGCATCCAGGTTCTTCCAGGCTGCGGTCCCGGTGATGTCTGTGCTCATGATCAGCAGCTTATCGGCACCACGCCCGCGGAGCGGGCCGACTCTCGTCGAATGGGCCCGAGCGCCGCTCGCAGGACGCCGAGCAGGCGCATGATGAAGGATATGAACACAGCCGAATTGATTCGTGCCGTTCCTACCAAACTCTGGATCGGGGGAACCCCCGTCGACGCCGAGAACGGAGCCACTTTCCCCGTTCACGACCCCGCCACCGGCGAGGTTCTCACCCATGTCGCCGACGCGAGCCCGGCTGATGCCGTCAAGGCGCTGGACGCCGCGGTGGCGGCCCAGCCGGACTGGGCCGCCACCGCGCCCCGCGAGCGTTCCGAGCTTCTGCGCTCGGTGTTCGAGAAGATCTCCGCCCGGGCGGAGACGTTCGCCCAGCTGATGACCTTGGAGATGGGCAAGGCACTGCCCGAGAGCCGCGCCGAGGTGAAGTACGGGGCCGAGTTCTTCCGCTGGTTCGCCGAGGAGGCCGTGCGGATGGAGGGCCGCTACCAGTCCGCTCCGGCCGGCAACGGGAGGATCCTCGTCACCAAACAGCCCGTCGGTCCGTGCCTGGCCATCACCCCGTGGAACTTTCCGCTCGCGATGGGCACGCGCAAGATCGGGCCGGCGCTGGCCGCGGGCTGCACGATGATCGTCAAGCCCGCGTCGGAGACGCCGCTGACGATGCTCGCGCTCGCCGAACTGTTCGTCGAGGCGGGCCTGCCGCAGGGCGTGCTGTCGGTGCTGCCGACGTCGCACTCGGGCGCCCTCACGGGGCCGTTGCTCGAGGATCCGCGACTGCGCAAGCTCACGTTCACCGGCTCCACAGGCGTCGGCCGAATGTTGGTCGAGAAGTCGGCGAAGGGGTTGTTGCGCACCTCGATGGAGCTCGGCGGCAATGCGCCGTTCGTCGTGTTCGACGACGCCGACGTCGACGCTGCCGTCGACGGGGCGATACTCGCGAAACTCCGCAACGGCGGTGAGGCATGCACCGCCGCAAACCGTTTCCACGTCGCCAACGCCGTCCGGGCGGAGTTCACCGCGAAGCTCACCGAACGCATGGCAGCGTCGAAGCTGGGCCCCGGAATCGACCCTGCGACGACGCTGGGCCCCCTGATCAACGCGGACCAGCTGGCGACCGTCACCGAGTTGGTCGACGACGCCGTGCAGGCCGGAGCGAAGGTGCTGCTCGGTGGGCAGGCGCCGGGCGGGCCGGGCTGGTTCTACCCCGCGACGGTGCTCGCCGACGTGCCGGCGTCGGCGCGGATCCTGCGCGAGGAAGTGTTCGGTCCCGTCGCCGCGATCGCCGGTTTCGATACCGAGGCGGAGGGGATCGCGGCCGCCAACGACACCGAGTTCGGCCTGGCCGCGTACATCTACACCCGAGACCTCGACCGTGCGCTCCGCGTGTCCGACGCGCTCGAGACCGGCATGGTCGGTGTCAATCGCGGCGTCATCTCCGACACCGCGGCACCGTTCGGCGGCGTCAAGTCGTCCGGCTTCGGACGCGAGGGCGGCAGCGAGGGCATCGCGGAGTACCTCGAGACCAAGTACATCGCGCTCACCTGAGACGAGGCCGAGCCTCGACGGCTCGTCTCTCGACGCAAACGAAAACCGCCCGGTCCGTTATGGGCCGGGCGGTTTCGGGTGGGGTGCTCAGTGCCCCAGTCGTCCGCGTCCGAGGCGCAGCAACAGCATCGCGAGGGTGTGCCCCTCCTGGCCGAGCTCGCTGAACCGCTCGAGGACCTTCATCTCCCGGCTGTGGACCAGGCGGGGGCCACCGGATGCCATCCGGGTGCGGCCGATGATCTGGGACACCTCGCTGCGACGCTTGACGGCGGCGAGGATCTCGGCGTCCAGGCGGTCGATCTCCTTGCGGAGTTCGGCGATCTCCGCCTCGCTCGAAGGCAGGGGCGACTCGGATGAAGGCGTTGCGATCGGACTGCTCATAATCTTCTCCTCGTGTCGGAACGTAGGTTCGTTCGGTTCCCTCGAGTCGTTACGAATCCGGGTCCAGCTCACAAGAACGCCCCGGGATCCGGTGTGGACCTCGGGGCTCGCGGGGGATCAGGCCGCGGGCACCGTCGGTCGGTACCCGCTGGGAAATCGCCAGTGCTCGCGTGGCGAGCGCCATCGGATACCGGGCCCTCCCTCTGCGGCAATGATCATTGCTCCAGTTTGCCACGCAAAGGAGTGCAACCCAAGCAGAGGTGACTGCCTTCACCGTCGTCGGGCCCCTGCCACAATGTCGGCCTTCGCCGGTAGCGTGGACAGACGATGAACACGATTCCCGGCTCCACGATCGGTGCGGCAGGCCGTTCTCACGCCTCGTCCGACGCCCTGCTCGAAGGTCTCAACCCCCAGCAGCGGGAGGCAGTCCTGCACGCGGGGGCGCCGCTGCTCATCGTCGCGGGCGCCGGGTCCGGCAAAACCGCCGTCCTGACCCGGCGGATCGCCTATCTGTTGGCCGAGCGGGGCGTGATGCCCGGTCAGATCCTCGCGATCACGTTCACCAACAAGGCCGCCGCGGAGATGCGCGAACGCGTCGCGCAGTTGGTGGGTCCGCGCGCCAACAGCATGTGGGTCTCGACGTTCCACTCGAGCTGCGTTCGGATCCTGCGCGCCCAGTCGGCGCTGCTGCCGGGCCTGAACTCGAACTTCACGATCTACGACGCCGACGACTCGCGCCGCCTGCTGACGATGATCTCCAAGGACCTGGAGATCGACACCAAGCGCTACTCTGCTCGGCTGCTCGCGACCAAGATCTCGAACCTCAAGAACGAGCTGATCGACCCGGAGGAAGCCGCGGCGGACGCGGCCCGTGACTCCAACGACCTCGACAAGCTCGCGGCGCGTGTCTACGCGCTGTACCAGCAGCGCCTGCGGGCCGCGAACGCGCTCGACTTCGACGACCTGATCGGCGAGACGGTATCGCTGCTGCAGCGGCACCCGCAGGTCGCCGAGTACTACCGTCGCCGGTTCCGGCACGTCCTCGTCGACGAGTACCAGGACACCAACCACGCCCAGTACGTGCTGGTCCGTGAGCTGGTGGGGGAGCCGACCGACGACCCGCACACCGTCCCGCCGGCCGAGTTGTGCGTCGTCGGCGACGCCGACCAGTCGATCTACGCGTTCCGTGGTGCGACGATCCGCAACATCGAGGAGTTCGAGCGGGACTACCCCGATGCCCGGACCATCCTGCTCGAACAGAACTACCGGTCCACGCAGAACATCCTGTCGGCCGCCAACTCCGTCATCTCCCGCAACACCGGTCGCCGCGAGAAGCGGCTGTGGACCGACTCGGGCGAGGGCGAACTGATCACCGGCTACGTCGCCGACAACGAGCACGACGAGGCGCAGTTCGTCGCATCGGAGATCGACCGCCTGGTCGACGCCGGTGAGACCAAGTTCGGCGACGTCGCGGTGTTCTACCGGACCAACAACTCGTCGCGGGCGCTGGAGGAGATCTTCATCCGCCTCGGCATCCCGTACAAGGTGGTCGGCGGCACGCGGTTCTACGAGCGCAAGGAGGTGCGCGACATCGTCGCGTACCTGCGCGTGCTCGCCAACGAGGACGACGCGGTGAGCCTGCGGCGCATCCTCAACACCCCGCGCCGCGGTATCGGCGACCGCGCCGAGGCGTGCGTGTCGGTGTACGCCGAGCAGAAGGGCGTCGGATTCGCGCAGGCGCTGCGGGCCGGCGCCGAGGGCGTGGTGCCACTGCTCAACACCCGGTCCCAGAAGGCGATCGCGTCGTTCCTCGAGTTGCTCGACGGGCTGCGCGCGCTGATGGCGTCCACCGACGCCGACGGAAACGACCTCACCGACATCGGCGAGATCATCGAGGCCGTCCTGGACCGCACCGGGTACCGGCGCGAACTCGAGCTCAGCAGCGACCCGCAGGACGGCGCACGACTCGACAACCTCAACGAATTGGTAAGCGTGGCAAGAGAGTTCAGCTCCGATGCGCGTAACGCCGCCGCCTTCGCCCAGGAGAATGCGGCGCCCGACGACGTCGTGGACGACGAGGGCATGCCCGACCCCGGTTCGCTGGCGGCGTTCCTCGAGCGAGTCTCGCTGGTCGCGGACTCCGACCAGGTGCCCGATTCCGGCGAGGGCGTCGTCACGCTCATGACGCTGCACACCGCGAAGGGCCTCGAGTTTCCCGTCGTGTTCGTCACCGGTTGGGAGGACGGGCAGTTCCCGCACATGCGGGCGCTCGGTGATCCCGCCGAGCTGTCGGAGGAGCGTCGCCTCGCCTACGTGGGCATCACGCGGGCGCGGCACCGGCTGTACCTCACCCGGGCGGTCGTGCGATCCGCGTGGGGGCAGCCCGTCACCAACCCGGAATCGCGCTTCCTGCAAGAGATTCCGGCGGACCTGCTGGACTGGCGCCGTGAGGATCCCGGTGTCCTCGGCGGTGGCGGAGCGATCGGTGGCGGTCGCCCGCGCGGTCAGGGCTACGGCGGATCGGGTTACGGCGGTTCAGGATTCGGTGGTTCCGGCTTCGGTGGCGGTGGTCGGGCCGCCGGCTCGTCGCCCAGCTTCGGGGCGCCGCGTGGACGCAACAACAACCTGGTGCTCGCGGTCGGTGATCGGGTCAGTCACGACAAGTACGGTCTCGGCAAGGTCCTCGAGACGAAGGGCAGTGGTCCCACCGCGACCGTCACGATCGACTTCGGGTCCGCCGGCAAGGTGCGGCTGATGCTGATCGGCGGCGTGCCGATGGTCAAGCTCTGACGTCGCAGCACAAACGCCTGCGGGCCACGCGAAATCGCGTGGCCCGCAGGCGTTTTTCGTGACTGTGGGATCGAGCGTCAGGGCTGCTCGACGCCGAGGCTGATGCCCCGGGTCGCGAGCCACGGAATCGGATCGATCTTGTTCTCGCCGGCGAGATGGACCTCGAAGTGGAGGTGCGGGCCGGTAGAGAAGCCGCGGTTGCCCATCGTGGCGATCTGGTCGCCGGCCATGACCTTCTGGCCGACCGTGACCAGAGTGGTGTCGATGTGGCCGTACACGGTGATGGTGCCGTCGGAGTGCAGGAGGCGGACCCACATGCCGAAGCCGGAGGCCGGGCCGGAGTCGATGACCTGGCCGTCGGCCACCGCGTAGATCGGGGTGCCGATGGCGTTGGCGATGTCGACACCGGCGTGCAGCGTGCCCCAGCGGGAGCCGAACGACGACGTGTAGGTGCCGTGGGCGGGCAGCGCGAACAGCGGGCGGCGGGCGGCGGCCTCGCGGGCGGCGCGCTCCTCGCTGAAGCGCTGGCCCTTGGCGAGGAGGTTCGAGAACTGGCCCAGATCGGTCGGGCTCGCGACGGCGAGGACCTGCGGTGCCGAGCTGTCGGAGGAGGTCTGTGCGACGTCGCTGAACTGGGCGGCCTGCGGAACGGCGGTGGCGGCGACGGAGCCGGAAGCGGTGAGTTCGACCTCGGAGTGGTCGGCATTGTCGGCCGGGCCGTTGGTGGCTGCCTGGCCTGCGGCGACGACTGCGCCGGCGGCGACCGCGATGACGGCGGCGCGGCCCTTGAGGGCGGAGGGGGGAGCGGGGAGGCGGTGCTGGCCGCCGCGGCGGGGAGCGACGACATCGGCTGTCGGATCGATCGTCCCCGCGGGGGTGAAGAACTCGGTTGGCGGCTCGTCGGTGTCGACGGCGTCGTGGTGATTCTGGGGCTTGGAACTGTGGAACATGGCGCTACGAATCTCAGAACCTTCCGCCTCGGGGTAACGAACCCCCGAGGGCGTCGGATAGTTGGTTGCGACGCCGTCCGCCCGTTCCGACAGCTTGACCGGAGACGGCTCCGCTGCTGGATTGCAACGCTCGAACTCGTGATCTGCCGCAGCCGGGAACCTGGAGGCTTCCGGGTCAGCGTGTTGATTCACAAAACGGCTGGCGGTGAACTGAGTGCGGTGGCGCATGTGCCCTTCCGTCCTCCTGCCCGTGACCTGCCTGTGACTTAGACCCTGGCGACGGTAACGAAACGGTTGCAGGGGAGCAACCCGTAAGACCGGACGAAACGGGAGATGTGACTGGCGTCACAGCGTGAGCTGGGCGGATGCCGAACATCCCAAATGGTCTCGTTCATATATCGGGACGGCCCCGCGGTGTTACAACTCGTATATCCGCGGCCGACATTCCGGTTCGACCGACGATCGGTCGCGCACCCGATACCGTCGCGCGGGTGGATTCCCCAACCGAATTGCGCGCGGCCCCCGAAGTGATCGAGCCCACCGGAAAACGACCGACCGACCGGCCGGCGGGGCGCGGTGACGCCGGCCCCGGGCTGCTGCCGTACGTGGCCGTGGCGCTCGCCACTGTCGGCGCGCTCGCGGTCGCCGCAGGAACTCTCGGTTCGGTCGCCCGCTCCGCATCCGACGGGACGCGGATTCCGGCAGTCGGCACGGCCGCCGTCGTTGCAGTGGTCCTCGCGCTGTCCGTTCCCGTCGTGGCCGGGATCCTCGCCGTGCGGCGGTCGCCGGCGGGAGCCGCGCTGCTCGTTGGGGCCGGCCTCGTCTCGGCCGGGTTGTGCGTGATGGACGTGCAGCTGTGGACCGGCCCGATCGATGCCAACCGGCTCGAGCTGTTCCGTCCCGTGACGGCCGGCGGAATCGAGGCCGGTCCCGGTGCCGCACTCGTCCTCGCGGGGCACGTGTGCGCCGTGGTGGCCGGAATCATCGCGTTAAACTGGGGGTGGGCAGCATCGTCGTCACGTTCGCGGTCGTCGCGGCGGTCGGTGCCGGCGTCCTGACAGGAATCGCGGGCGCGGTCGAACGTGACGACATCGATACGTCGGAGCCGCACGATCCCCCGCAGCGACTGCTGGGCGTCGGGGCGGCCGCCGCCGTCGTGACCGTGCTCGGATACGCGCTGCCGCTGTACCAGGGAAGCGACGGCACCGCGGCCGCGCTCGGTCGCCTGCCGTGGGGCTGGGACGCGTGGGGGCAGGTGCTGTCGGTGGTCGCGATCGTCGTCGCGGTGCTGGTCGCGATGGGTGCGCGGCCGGCGCGCGGGGCGGCGCTCCTGGTCGGTGCGACCGTCGTCGCAGCCCTCCACGTGCTCGCGTGGCCGTTGTCCGCGGGGCGTCTGACGGATCCGGTCGTTGCCTCCGGCGCAGCACCTGCAATCCTTGCGGTAGTGCTCCTCGCGGTGAGCGCGGCGCTCGTCGGGCGCCGCGACCGTCGTTGAGGCGTGCATCGACGGCTGTCGTCGCGTGACATATCCCACATAGCATGTGGGCGGGCGATAGTCGATTGATTGAACTAGTTAAAGTCCGACACGGACCCGCTCCTACCCCTGAGCGGGCGTCAACGCAGACGAGACGGTGAGCAGATGGATCTCTTCGAATACCAGGCGAAGGAACTCTTCGCCAAGCATGACGTGCCGACGTCGGCCGGCCGTGTTACCGACACTGTCGCCGGTGCCCGCGAGATCGCGGAGGAAATCGGCAAGCCGGTCATGGTCAAGGCGCAGGTCAAGGTCGGTGGCCGCGGCAAGGCCGGTGGCGTGAAGTACTCGCCCGACGCGGACGCCGCGCAGGCGAACGCCGAGGCGATCCTGGGCCTGGACATCAAGGGTCACGTCGTCAAGAAGCTGCTGGTCGCAGAGGCGAGCGACATCGCTGAGGAGTACTACATCTCCTTCCTGCTCGACCGCACCAACCGCACCTACCTGGCCATGTGCTCGGTCGAGGGTGGCGTCGAGATCGAGGTCACCGCCGAGGAGAACCCCGACGCTCTCGCGAAGATCCCCGTTGACGCTGTCAAGGGTGTCGACCTCGCGTTCGCGCGCAGCATCGCAGAGGCCGGCAAGCTGCCCGCCGAGGTGCTCGACGCCGCGGCCAACACGATCCAGAAGCTGTGGGAGGTCTTCATCAAGGAAGACGCTCTCCTGGTCGAGGTCAACCCGCTCGTCCGTACGCCCGACGACCAGATCCTGGCCCTCGACGGCAAGGTGACGCTGGACGAGAACGCGGCGTTCCGTCAGCCCGGCCACGAGGCTTTCGAGGATCGTGACGCCACCGATCCCCTCGAGCTCAAGGCCAAGGAGAACGACCTCAACTACGTCAAGCTCGACGGCGAGGTCGGAATCATCGGTAACGGCGCCGGCCTGGTCATGTCGACCCTGGACGTCGTCGCCTACGCGGGCGAGAAGCACGGCAACGTCAAGCCCGCCAACTTCCTCGACATCGGTGGCGGCGCCTCGGCTGCCGTCATGGCTGCCGGCCTGGACGTCATCCTGAACGACGCGCAGGTCAAGAGCGTCTTCGTCAACGTCTTCGGTGGCATCACCGCGTGTGACGCCGTTGCCAACGGCATCGTCGGCGCGCTCGAGACCCTGGGCGACGAGGCCAACAAGCCGCTCGTCGTGCGCCTGGACGGCAACAACGTCGAAGAGGGTCGTCGCATCCTCGCCGAGGCCAACCACCCGCTGGTGACGGTCGTCGCAACCATGGACGAGGCTGCCGACAAGGCTGCCGAGCTCGCCTTCGCAGCGAAGTAAGGGACACACACAACAATGGCTATCTTCCTGACCAAGGACTCCAAGGTCATCGTCCAGGGCATCACTGGCGGCGAGGGCACCAAGCACACCGCGCTGATGCTCAAGGCCGGCACCCAGGTCGTCGGTGGCGTCAACGCCCGCAAGGCCGGCACCACGGTCTCGCACACCGACAAGGACGGCAACCAGGTCGAGCTGCCGGTCTTCGCGACCGTCGCCGAGGCCATGAAGGAGACCGGCGCGGACGTCTCGATCGCGTTCGTTCCCCCGGCCTTCTCGAAGGACGCCATCGTCGAGGCCATCGACGCGGAGATCCCGCTGCTCGTGGTCATCACCGAGGGCATCCCGGTGCAGGACTCCGCTTACGCGTGGGCCTACAACGTGGAGAAGGGCAACAAGACCCGCATCATCGGCCCCAACTGCCCGGGCATCATCACCCCGGAGGAGGCCCTCGTCGGCATCACCCCGGCGAACATCGCGGGCAAGGGCCCGGTCGGCCTGGTCTCCAAGTCGGGCACCCTGACCTACCAGATGATGTTCGAGCTGCGTGAGTACGGCTTCTCGACCGCCATCGGCATCGGCGGCGACCCGGTCATCGGCACCACCCACATCGACGCCATCGAGGCGTTCGAGAAGGATCCCGAGACCAAGCTGATCGTGATGATCGGTGAGATCGGTGGCGACGCCGAGGAGCGCGCCGCTGACTACATCAAGGCCAACGTCACCAAGCCGGTCGTCGGCTACGTGGCGGGCTTCACCGCTCCCGAGGGCAAGACCATGGGCCACGCCGGCGCCATCGTCTCCGGTTCCTCGGGCACCGCGCAGGCCAAGAAGGACGCCCTCGAGGCGGCCGGCGTCAAGGTCGGCAAGACGCCGTCCGAGACCGCGGCTCTCGCCCGGGAGATCCTGAAGAACCTCTGATCCGCTGTGCGGTGGGCGCTCGCAGCGCTCACTCTGGGATCTCACGAACGGCGCTCGCAGCCAGGACGTTTCGTCCGGTTGCGGGCGCCGTTCGGCGTTTCACACGTCGACCCACCGGACGCCTGCCGGTGTGAGTTCGCTGGTGCCGGCGGTGAGCTCGGCGACGACTGCGGCCAGCCGCTCCGGGTCCTTCGTCGCGAGAGTGAAGGTGACCTCGGCGCCGTACGCGGTGTCGACGACGGCGATCCCGCGGCCGCGGAGCTCGGCCTCGATCCTGCCCGCGGTGCCGTGCCCGACGTCGAGGGACAGCAGTTCGAGGCGCTCACGGCTGAGCAGTGTCGGCTGTGCGGCATCCGCGGCAACCGCCACCGCCCCCGAGTAGGCGCGCACCAGTCCGCCCGCGCCGAGTTTGATGCCGCCGAAGTAGCGCGTGACGACGGCCGCCACGTCGACCAGTTCCCGCGCCCGCAGCACCTGGAGCATCGGCACCCCGGCCGTCCCGCCGGGCTCGCCGTCGTCGCTGGACCGCTCGGCCCGGTCCGAGGGCTCGTTGCCGGTGACGAATGCCCAGCAATGGTGCCGCGCGTCGGGATACAGCCGTCGCTGCTCGTCGACGAACTCGTGCGCCTCGGCCGGGGTGTCGACCCGCCGCAGCGCCGCGATGAACCGGGAGTGCTTCACCTCGGTCTCCACGACGACGTCGGAACCGGCGGGCAGCGTGAAAGACATGCTTCATCTTCCCTGTTCTCGTGTCCCGGCCACGTAGCGGGGAGACAATGGTGCGGTGCCGACCGAGCCGAGGCGGGGCGCCATGACCGACGTAGTCCAATTTCCCAGCCGGACCGACCGAGCGCGCTGCGGGAAGGAGGCACGCCGACGCGTGCCGTTCGATACGCTCGCCGACATCGGCCCCGACGCGGCCCGCGACCCGCTCGGCCTGCTCGCCGACCAGGCGCGGACCCGGGTTCCCGATCTCGTGCCGGTGCGGTACTCGCGAATGGCCACGACGCCGTTCACCTTCCTGCGCGGGTCGGCGCTCGTCATGGCCCACGACCTCTCGCGCGCGCCGGACACGGGCCTGCGGGTGCAGCTGTGCGGGGACGCCCATCTCGGCAACTTCGGGATCTTCGCGACGCCGGAACGTCGACTTGCGTTCGACCTCAACGATTTCGACGAGACCTATCCGGGCCCCTTCGATTGGGACGTCAAACGTTTGGTCACGAGCGTCGAGGTCGCGGCTCGGCAGATCGGATTCGGCGAGAAGCGTCGCTCACGCATCACCCGCGCCTGCGTCGCCGAGTACCGGGAGACCATGATCAGCCAGGCGGGCCAGGGCAATCTGGCGGTCTGGTACGCGCACGTCGACCCGACGACCGAGCTGGCGCAACTGCGCGACGAGCTCGATTCGACGACGCGCAGGACCAGCCGAAAAACTGTCGAGAAGTCTTGGCGCTACGGCAGTTTGCAGGCGTTGGAAAAGCTCACGGCTGTGGTGGACGGTCGCCGTCGGATCGTCAGCCGACCGCCGCTGATCGTGCCGATCGAGGAGGTCTTCGCCGACGAGGACGCAGACGCGATGTACCGCGAATTCCGGACTCGGCTCGACGAGTACCGGGCCACGCTGCACCACGCGAGCGAGGTCCCCTTCGGACAGTACGAGTTCGTCCAGGCGGCACGGAAAGTCGTCGGGGTGGGCAGCGTCGGCACCCGCTGCTGGATCCTGCTGATGCGCGGTGCGGACGACGACGATCCGCTGATCCTGCAGGCCAAGGAGGTGGAACGGTCGGTGCTCTCGCGGTATCTCGACGGCCCGTCCTACCCATGCGAGGGTCGACGGGTCGTCGGCGGGCAGCGGGTGATGCAGGCGGCGAGCGACATCTTCCTCGGCTGGCAGCAGGGTGAGGGGTTGGACGGGGTGCGCCGGGACTACTACCTCCGTCAACTGCGCGACGCCAAGGCGTCCGCGTCGGTCGAGTCGATGACGCCGTCCGGTATGGAGATGTACGGCCGACTGTGCGGGCGAGTGCTCGCCCAGGCTCATGCCCGTTCCGGTGATCGGGTCACGATCGCCGCGTATCTGGGATCGGGGTCCGGATTCGACGAGGCCGTCACCGCTTTCGCCCGCGCATACGCGGATCGCAACGCGGGCGACCATGCGGCACTGGTCGATGCGCTCGGTTCCGGACGGATCGCGCAGGCGTGAGCGCCGGCGGTCATCGATCACTTGGCTGCGCCGAACTGAGGGTAGCGTTCATGGCGTTGCGATTTCTCGACGAGGAGCAGACATGACTTACACCGACGGAGGGTCCTACGGGCAGCCTTCGCACGCCCCGAGCACGGACGGGACGAAGGGGCTGTCGTTCTATCTCGGACTCGGCGTCCTCACACTCGGCGTCGTGAATTTCCTGCTCGGGTTCTCCCCGTACGTCGAGAACTCGACCACCGTCGGCTTCGGATTCTCGTTCACGCAGGACGCATTCGAGAGCGGTGGTGCGCTCCCGCTGGCGTTCCTGTTGACCGGCGGTCTGCTCGCCGGGCTGTCGCTGCTGCCCAAGCAGGAACACACCGCTCCGGCAGCGGTCGCGTCGGTGGTGGGCTTTCTCGTGTCGTTCGTCTTCATGCTGAGCCTGCCCGGGGGCGGCAGCCTCGCCGGCGGCGGGATCGCGATCCTGGTCCTCTCGTTCGTCCAGGCGGTGATCGCGGTCGCCGTGTTCCTGTTCGGCGCGGACATCGTCAAGATGCCGCAGCCGCGCCCGTCTCGCACCCACGTCCACCCGACCGCGTACGGCCACCCGCAGGGATACAACCCCCAGGCCCCGCAGCAGGGCTACGGCACGCCCCAGGGCTACGGCGCCCCGCAGGGCTACCAGCAGCAGATGCCCGGCTACGGCCAGTCCGCGCAGACGCCGCAGGGCTACCCGCAGCAGCCGACGGCCGGGTACGGGCAGTTCCAGGCGTACCAGGCGCAGCAGCCGACGCAGCACATGCCGCAGCAGTCGCCGGCACCGTCGACTCAGCCGCAGACCCCGCAGACCCCGCAGACCCCGCAGACCCCGCAGCCCGGCGAATCGTCCGGCGCACCGGCAGCGGACGCGACCGGCGCACCGACGCAGGCATTCGATGCGCAGACGCACAAGGATGACGACGAGAAGAAGTGACGCAGTGCGCCCCACCACGCGTCGGCGCGCCTGAGGGGCGTCGCCGCGAGCGGGTGCGACCCTCGATCCGATGACTTCTCTGCTTGCTCGCGGCACCCGCCGCGATACTTCCGGCCGCCCCGACCCCACGTCCGAGCAGGTGCGTGCACTGGTCGGGGTGGCGCTGCGCCCCACCGGCGTCTCGATCGTCCTGATCAGCGCGGCCGTGCTCGTCACCTTGGTGTCGTCGAACAGCGACCTGACAGGTGCGGTCGGTGCCATCGCGGCGAGCTGGCTGGCGCTGCACCAGGTGCCGCTGACCATCACCGACGCACCTCTCGGGATTCTTCCGCTGCTGCCGACGGCGCTGCTCGTGTGGGCCGTCGCGCGCGGCTGTGCCCGGGCGATGACCCCGCGGTCGACCCTGCGGGACGCGGCGCGCGTCGTCGCAGCCGCGGTCGCCGGTCCGCTGGCGGCGACGCTGATAGCGCTAGCGGTGATCACCGACGCCACCGTCGTGATCCCGTTGGCGGCGCCGAGCGCGCTCGAGGCCCTCGTAGGCGTCGTGGGCATCCATCTCGTCGCGGCGTGCGCCGGAGTCGCGGTGGTGATCGGTCGGCCCGAGTGCGCCCGGTTGGGTGCCCCGGATTGGCTGCCCTCCGCCGCCGGGCCCGCCGCGCGCGCGGCAGGACTGCTCTTCGCGGCCGGTGCCGCCGCGACGGTCGCGTCGCTGGTGTGGTCGTGGTCCGAGGTCGGTGGCCTTCTGGACGACAATTCCGGATTCGTCGGGGTCCTCGGCCTGACCGTGCTCTCGGTGTTGTACCTGCCGAACGTCGCGGTCGGTGCCGTCGCGGTGCTCGTCGGCGGCACCGCACACGCGGGCGGGACGGCGGTCAGCGTCTTCGAGGTCGTCGCCGGGCCGGTGCCGCCGGTCCCGGTGCTCGGCGGTGTCCCCACCGCGCTGGTCGGCAGCGCGTGGCCCGTCCTGCTCGTCGTACCGGTGACGGTGGGGGCCCTGCTCGGCCGGGACTGTGGGCGGTTGCGCCTGCCTGCGGCGGAGACCGCGTACACGGTCCTGTGCGCCGCGGCGGGCGTCGGTGTGTCGGCCGCGGTGGTCGGTGCCCTGGCGGGCGGCGACATCGGGTCGTACGGGTTCGTGGGGGTCGAACCCCTCGCCTTCGGCCTGGTCACGTTCGGCTGGCTGGCCGTACCGGGTGTCCTCGTCGGGGTGCTCCTCGCGCGTCGGGTCGGCACCGAATCCGCCGGTGACGAGGCGGAGACGACGGCCGGGGAAGGTACAACGCCCGAGACGGCGGCCAGTGAGCCGAGCTTCGAGGTCAAGCGACTCGAGCGTCCTGCGATGCGGTACCGGTCGGAGCCCGTTCCCGAGCTGGAGCAGTCGGCCGCGGAGACGACGGAGACGACGGAGACGGTCGTCGACGCCGAGATCGTGTCGGAGCCGACGGACCCGGTCGTGGTGGGCGAGTCCGCCACCGGGGAGGCCGCAGACCCGGTGCAGACGGTCGAGGCCGTTGTCGACGCGGTCGTCGAGGAGCCGGAGAACGACGCCGCGGAGGGCGCCGAGTCCGCCGAAGGCGACCTGCCGGACGGTCCGGTGACCCCCAGCGACTAGGCTCTTACCCGGCCCGTGATGCGGCCGGAACCGTCTCGAAAATCAGGAGTAGTGCGCTGACTGCCACGCGTGACCAGCTGCGGCCCACAGTGCCCGCTCGGATCGTCGTACTCGCATCGGGGACGGGCAGCCTGCTGCAGGCGCTCATCGCCGCCACGCGCGCCGACGGGTACCCCGCGACCATCGTCGCGGTCGGTGTCGACCGCGACTGCGCTGCGACCGAGCACGCCGCCGACGCCGGTATCGCGCACTTCCGCGTCGCGCTGCGCGATCACGCCGACCGTGCCGAGTGGGACCTGGCGCTCACCGAGGCCGTCTCCGCGCACCAGCCCGACATCGTCGTCAGCGCCGGTTTCATGAAGATCCTCGGCCCCGCGTTCCTCGGGCGCTTCGGTGGCCGCATCATCAACACGCACCCCGCGCTGCTGCCGTCGTTCCCGGGTGCACACGCGGTGCGTGACGCGCTCGCGTACGGCGTCAAGGTGACCGGCTCGACGGTCCACCTGGTCGACGACGGCATCGACACCGGCCCGATCCTGGCGCAGGAACCCGTCGCGGTCCACGCCGGCGACGACGAGGCGACCTTGCACGAGCGCATCAAGACTGTTGAACGACGACTGCTGGCCGAGGTCGTGGCCGCTGTCGCCCTCCGAGGTGTTGTTTCCGATGGACGAAAGGCCGTGATCCCCAGTGAGTGAACGCAAGGCTGTGCGCCGCGCACTCGTCAGCGTCTACGACAAGACCGGCCTGGTCGAACTGGCCACCGGCCTGCACCAGGCCGGCGTGGAGCTGGTCTCCACCGGCTCCACCGCAGCCAAGATCGCCGACGCCGGCATCCCGGTCACCAAGGTCGAGGACCTGACCGGCTTCCCCGAGTGCCTCGAGGGCCGCGTCAAGACGCTGCACCCCCGCGTGCACGCCGGCGTCCTCGCCGACACCCGCAAGCCGGAGCACCTCGCGCAGCTCGAGGAGCTGGGCATCGAGGCGTTCCAGCTGGTGGTCGTCAACCTGTACCCGTTCACGCAGACCGTCGCGTCGGGTGCCACCCCGGACGAGTGCGTCGAGCAGATCGACATCGGCGGCCCGTCGATGGTCCGCGCTGCCGCGAAGAACCATCCGTCTGTCGCGGTCGTCGTGGACCCGAAGAAGTATGAGGGCGTCCTCGCTGCGGTCGAGGCCGGTGGCTTCAACCTCTTCGAACGCACCGCGCTGGCCGCACAGGCGTTCCAGCACACCGCGTCCTACGATGTCGCGGTCGCGTCCTGGATGACGGAGACGCTGATCGAGTCGGACGAGCAGTTCCCGCGGTGGATCGGCGCGACGTGGGAGCGTTCCGCGGTGCTGCGCTACGGCGAGAACCCGCACCAGGCGGCGGCGCTGTACGACAGCCCGGCCGGCCCGGCGGGCCTCGCGCAGGCGAAGCAGTTGCACGGCAAGGAGATGTCGTACAACAACTACACCGACGGTGACGCCGCGTGGCGCGCCGCGTTCGACCATGCCGAGCCTGCTGTCGCGATCATCAAGCACGCCAACCCGTGTGGCATCGCGGTCGGCGCCGACATCGCCGAGGCGCACCGCAAGGCGCACGCGTGCGACCCGGTCAGCGCGTTCGGTGGCGTCATCGCCGCCAACCGTGAGGTCACGGTCGAGATGGCCGAGCAGGTCGCGGACATCTTCACCGAGGTCATCATCGCCCCGTCGTACGCGCCGGGTGCCGTCGAGGTGCTGACTCGCAAGAAGAACATCCGCGTGCTCGAAGCTGCCGCGCCCACCGCGACCGGCATCGAACTGCGCCCGATCTCCGGCGGCACGCTGCTGCAGGAGCGCGACGTCCTCGACGCCGACGGCGACAACCCGGCCAACTGGACGCTCGTCGTCGGTGAGGCCGCGGACGAGAAGACCCTCGCGGACCTCGAATTCGCGTGGCGCGCATGCCGTGCCGTGAAGTCCAACGCGATCCTGCTCGCCAACGACGGCGCCTCGGTGGGCGTCGGCATGGGCCAGGTCAACCGCGTCGACTCCGCGCACCTCGCGGTGCAGCGTGCCGGTGACCGTGCCAAGGGTTCGGTGGCCGCGTCCGACGCGTTCTTCCCGTTCCCCGACGGCCTGCAGGTTCTGCTCGACGCCGGTGTCCGCGCCGTCGTCCAGCCGGGTGGTTCGGTTCGCGACAACGAGGTCATCGAGGCCGCCCGCGAGGCCGGTGTCACGCTCTACCTGACCGGTGCGCGCCACTTCGCGCACTGATCGACTGCTCTACTGCGCTCCCTCGTCCGGGGTTCGCGTGCCGTTCAGGCCGCGAGTCCGGACGGGGGAGCGTCGTGCTGTGCGGAGGCGAGCAGCGCGCGGGCGCTGGCGTCGTCGGTGCCCGAGATGACCAGGCGCGCCGCGCCGCGGGCGAGCAGTTCGCTGAGCAGCGCCGCCGCGCCGTCGTGACCGGGGTCGACGTGACGCAGATCGATCGTGACGACCTGACCGGACAGATCGCCGGGCAGGTCCTGGGTGGTGGTGCCGGTAGTACCGAGACGAAGCTTCATGTGGTTCTCCTGACTGGAAGCAAATAAAAGAAAAGGCACCCGAGGCGGTGTGCCTTCGGGTGCCCGAGAGAGGTTCCGGTTACGGGGAACTCGTCTCTCGGGGCCACCTGAAGAAGGCTGCGTGGCTGGGCCACGCCGGTACGGCGAAAAATACGTGCTTCGAAACGTGCTTGGCATATGCATGCTTCATGGCAATTGCCGAGTCTTTCGACTGCATCGCGACCGTACCTTTCTCGTGTGTGCCCGTCGGTTAACGGAGAACCATACAGCAGTGTCCGCCCGGCGACATCTCGGTTTTTCGCCGAGCGTGTCGCCCGGGCCACCGGACGTGACGTCAGAGGCTGCGGAGCCAGCCCTCGAATCCGCTCGTGAACTCGGTCGACCACGGCAGCGGCTCGATGTAGTCGGCACCGGTGGAGGCCGCGGCGCCGATCTCCTTGAGCACGTGGTTGGCCGTCGTCATCCGCACCGAGGTGAGAGCGGTGTGGGACAGGGCGGCGTCGAGGGCGTCGACGTCGCTGCTGATCAGCTGGATGTCCTTGGCGGAGCAGCTCGTCACCACTGGCAGTCCGGCGGGCAGGCGTCCCGCGAGCTCACGCGGATCGAGCGCATCCTCCTCCGCGAGAGCCCGCGCGTTCGCCGGCACCAGACCGGCCGCGCGCAGCGGATCGGGCAGGTCGTCGCTGAGTGTGGCGTCGGTGCGCAGCGACTCGACGGCACCGGCCAGTGCCAGGCGCAGTTCGTCGGCCAGTTCGACCGGCAGCTGCCCGGCCCCGACGACCGCGGTGAGCTGGCTGTCGATCTGCGT
Source organism: Prescottella soli (assembly GCF_040024445.1). Lineage (NCBI taxonomy): Bacteria > Bacillati > Actinomycetota > Actinomycetes > Mycobacteriales > Nocardiaceae > Rhodococcus > Rhodococcus (subgen. Prescottella) soli. Next base: position 1,607,036 of record NZ_CP157276.1, on the reverse strand, counting down.
GGTCAACAGGTCCAGCAGCCGCACCGCGAGCGGCTCGAGCAGGCCGACACCCGCGACGTTCGCGCCGCTGTCGGCGAGGGCGAGCGCGATGAGGGCGCCCTCGCTGTGGCCGACGACGTACACCCGCTCCGGGTCGACGGCGGCCCGGCCGGCGAGGAAGGTCACTGCTGCGGCTGCGGACTCGGTGAACACCGAGAAGCCGAGGTCGCCGATGTCCTCGAGCTCGTACGGGCCGAGCCCGGTGGTGCCGCTGCCGAGCTTGTCGTAGCGCAGGCTCGCGAACCCGTGCTGCTCGAGCAGGTCTGCGAGGAACTCGAGCGTGCCGATGGAGCCCGGCAGCAGCGCGCTGTCGCCGTTGCGGTCGGTGGGCCCGCTGCCGGCGAGCAGCAGCACGGCGGGCACGGGGGAGTCCTCGCCGGCGCCCGCCGGCAGGCGCAGGCTGCCGTGCAGCGTGATGGCGCCGGTGGTGAACGTGATCTCGAAGTCGGCCATGACGTGTGTTTATCAGAGCCGGGTGACCGCGGGTGCGCACGGCGGCTGTCCGGGTGCCGAATCGCCAGAACGCTCGTAACGTGGAGTGGTGACTGCCACACCGCCTGCGCATCTGCCCCGGACTCTCGGCGAACTCCGCGCGTCCGGCCACGTCCAGCGTTCGGTCAAGGACGAGATGCGGGAGAACCTGCTCGCCGCCCTGCGTGACGGGATCGATCCGTGGCCCGGCATCGTCGGCTTCGAGGAGACGGTGCTGCCGCAACTCGAGCGCGCCCTCATCGCCGGTCACGACGTCGTGCTGCTCGGCGAGCGCGGGCAGGGTAAGACGCGCCTGCTTCGCACCCTGTACCTGCTGCTCGACGAGTGGACACCGGTGATCGCCGGTTCCGAACTGGGCGAGCACCCGTACGAGCCGATTACGCCGATCTCGTTGCGGCGGGCGGCGGAACTGGGGGACACGCTGCCGGTCGCGTGGGAGCACCGCAGCGAGCGGTACGCGGAGAAGCTCGCGACGCCGGACACCTCGGTCGCGGACCTCGTCGGCGACGTCGACCCGATCAAGGTCGCGGAGGGACGCAGCCTCGGCGACCCGGAGACCATCCACTTCGGCCTGGTGCCGCGCGCCCATCGCGGCATCGTCGCGATCAACGAGCTACCGGACCTGGCCGAGCGGATCCAGGTGTCGCTGCTGAACGTCATGGAGGAGCGCGACATCCAGGTCCGCGGCTACACGCTGCGGCTGCCGCTCGACGTGCTGCTGGTGGCCAGCGCGAACCCGGAGGACTACACCAACCGCGGCCGGATCATCACCCCGCTCAAGGACCGGTTCGGCGCCGAGATCCGCACCCACTACCCGTCGCTGGTCGAGGACGAGATCGCGGTGATCCAGCAGGAGGCGAACCTGCAGGCCGTCGTCCCGCACCACCTGCTCGAGGTCCTGGCCCGGTTCACCCGGCTGCTGCGCGAGTCCACGTCGGTGGACCAGCGGTCGGGGGTGTCGGCCCGCTTCGCGGTGGCCGGCGCCGAGACGGTGAGCGCGGCTGCGGTGCACCGCAGTGCGGTGCTCGGCGAGGCGGAGTCGGTGGCCCGACCGATCGACCTCGGCACGATCGTCGAGGTGCTGCGCGGCAAGGTCGAGTTCGAATCCGGCGAGGAGGGGCGCGAGCTCGAGATCCTCGAGCACCTGCTCCGGCGCGCGACCGCGGACACGGCCCGCATCCGGCTCGGCGGGATCGACCTCGCGCCGCTCGTGACCGCGGTGGAGCTGGGACAGCCGGTGGTGACCGGCGAACGGGTCACCGCCAAGGCGTTGCTCGGCGAGCTACCCGAACTCGAGGTGCTCGACGAGGTCGCCCAGCGGCTCGGTGCCCGGACCGACGGAGAGCGGGCGTCCGCCGCCGAACTCGCGCTCGAGGGGTTGTACCTGGCCCGGCGAATCTCGAAGAACCCCGACGAGAACGGTCAGGCTGTCTACTCGTAGGCGGGATTCGGACAGGGAGGCACCATGTCTCGCGGCGCACGCTACGGCCCGTACGAGGGCGGCGACCCGCTGGCCCCGCCGGTGGATCTGCGCGAGGCGCTGGCCGCGATCGGCGACGACGTGCTCGAGGGCGCGTCGCCGCGGCAGGCGCTGCGGGAGCTGCTGCGCCGCGGGTTCGGGGAGCGTCGCGGCCTCGACGACCTGGCGGCGCAGGCGAACCGGCGTCGACGAGAACTACTGCAGCGCAACAATCTCGGTGGGACGCTCGACGAGGTGCGAGAGCTCCTCGACCGCGCCGTGCTCGAGGAGCGCAAGACCCTCGCCCGAGCCCTCGACGACGACGCCCGGTTCGCGGAGATGCGGATGGAGGAGCTGCCGCCGTCGACGGCGCAGGCCGTCGCCGACCTCGCCGACTACGACTGGCGCAGCAGCCAGGCCCGGGAGGACTACGAGAAGATCCGCGACCTGTTGGGGCGCGAGCTGCTCGACCAACGGTTCGACGGGATGAAGCGGCAGCTCGAAGGCGCCACCGACGCGGACCGCGAACGCATCCGGGAGATGCTCGAGGACCTGAACTCGTTGCTGGACAGTCACGCCCGTGGTGAGGACACCACCGAACAGTTCCGGGACTTCATGAACCGACACGGCGAGTTCTTCCCGGAGAACCCGCGCAACACCGACGAGCTGCTGGACTCGCTGGCCCGACGGGCCGCGGCGGCGCAGCGGCTGCGGAACTCGCTCACCCCCGACCAGCGCGCGGAGCTGGACGCGTTGGCGCAGCAGGCCTTCGGTGATCCGTCGCTGATGAACCAGCTGGACCGCCTCGACTCGCACCTGCAGGCGGCGCGGCCCGGCGAGGACTGGACCGGGTCGGCGCAGTTCCGCGGCGACGAGGGACTGGGACTGGGGGCGGGGACGTCGGCGATCGCGGACGTCGCCGACCTGGAACGGCTGTCGGAGCAACTGTCGCAACAGTATCCGGGAGCCCAGCTCGACGACATCGACACCGAGACGCTGGCGCGGCAGCTCGGCGACCAGGCGGTGGCCGACGAGCGCACCCTCGCGGACCTCGAACGGGCACTGCAGCAGCAGGGGTTCTTCGACCGTGCCCCGGACGGCCAGTGGCGGCTGTCGCCCAAGGCGATGCGCCAACTGGGCCAGACGTGGCTGAGGGACGTCGCCGGACGTCTTGCGCACCGCGGTGGCCAGCGGGATACCCGCCGCGCCGGCTCGATGGGCGAGCCGACGGGCGCGTCGCGGCCGTGGGAATTCGGCGACACCGAACCGTGGGACGTCACGCGAACCCTCACCAACGCGATCCTGCGCGAGCCGGGCCGGATGCCGGTGCGGATGACGGTGGCGGACGTCGAGGTCGCCGAGACCGAGCAGCGCGCGCAGGCGGCGGTGGCGCTGCTGGTGGACACGTCGTTCTCGATGGTGATGGACGGACGCTGGGTGCCGATGAAGCGCACCGCGCTGGCGCTGAACCATCTGGTGACCACGCGGTTCCGGGGAGATGCGTTGCAGCTCATCGGGTTCGGCCGCTACGCCCAGACCCTGTCGGCGGCCGAACTCGCGGGCCTGGACGGGGCGTGGGACCAGGGCACCAACCTGCACCACGCACTGCTGCTCGCGGCGCGGCACCTGCGACGGCACCCGAATGCGCAGCCCGTCGTGCTGATCGTCACCGACGGCGAGCCCACCGCCCACCTCGAACCCGACGGGCAGGCGTTCTTCGACTACCCGCCGAGCGCGCGCACCCTGGGCCTGACGGTGCGCGAACTCGACACCCTCGCCCGCCTCGGCGCACAGGTCACCATCTTCCGGCTCGGCGACGACCCGGGACTCGCCCGCGTCGTCGACCGGATGGCGGAGCGGGTCGGCGGCCGCGTCGTGGCACCCGACCTCGACGGGCTGGGCGCCGCGGTCGTCAGCGACTACATGCGGATGCGCCGACCCGGCCGGTGACCCGGGACGTCAGGCGTGGGCGGCGATCTGGATGAGGTTGCCGCACGTGTCGTCGAAGACCGCGGTGGTGACCGGCCCCATCGCGAGTGGTTCCTGCGTGAACACGACGCCGAGTGCCTTCAGGCGCTCGTACTCCGCGTGGACGTCGTCGACGGCGAAGGACGTGCACGGGATCCCGTCCGCCACGAGGCCCTGCTTGTAGGCCTGGGCGGCCGGGTGCTCGTCCGGTTCGAGGACCAGTTCGGTGCCGTCGGGATTCTCGGGGGACACGACGGTGAGCCACTTGTGCTGTCCCAGAGGGACTTCGGTCTTCTTCACGAAGCCGAGGACGTCGGTGTAGAACGCGAGCGCCTTGTCCTGGTCGTCGACGTGCACGCTGGTCAGGTTGATCCTCATTGCGTCTCTTCCTCTCTGTCGCGGTGGGGTGCGGGTATCGGCCAGCGGTCGACGATCGTCCGCAGCGGGGTGGTGTCGAGGTGGTGGAACTTGTAGCGGCCCTCGCGGCGGGTCCGGAGGAGGCCGGCGTCCTCGAGCACCGTGAGGTGCTGGGAGACGGCCTGCCGGGACGATCCGAATCCGTGTTTGGTGACCAGGCGGGTGCACAGTTCGAACAGCGTCTGCCCGTCCCGGTCGATGAGCTCGTCGAGGATCGCACGTCGCGTCGGGTCCGCCAGCGCTCTGAACAGGTCACCCACGACCGAAACGATAGGCAAGTGGTTGCTTGCATGTCAATGGGTCGGTCCGGCCACCATCGGTCATTCGACCGATGGTGTCGGTGTGACCGCGGTCATAGCGTGGCGTTCGTCTCCGAAACACGTCACCGGAAGGGCGGTTCCCATGAACACATCGGGTCTGGGGTGGATGTCGGCAACCGAGATGGCCGCACAGGTCGCCTCGAAGAAGTTGTCGCCCAACGAGATCGCCGAGGAGATGATCCGTCGGGTCGACGAGGTCAATCCGTCCGTCAACGCGATCGTGCACTTCGACGCCGACCAGGTGCGTCGGGACGCCGGCGAACTGACGCGCGCGCAGGACAGCGGCGAACCGTTGGGTCCGTTGCACGGCGTCCCGTTCACGATCAAAGACCTCACCGACGTCCGAGGCCTCCCGACGACGTTCGGCCTGAAGCCCATGCGCGACAACATCGCCGAGCGCGACGCGGTGATCGTCACCCGGCTGCGGCAGGCCGGTGGCCTCTACCTCGGCAAGACCAACACCCCCGAGAGCGGCTACTACGGCGGTACCGACAACCACCTGTTCGGCCCCACCCACAACCCGTGGAAGCCCGGCCACACCGCCGGCGGATCCAGCGGTGGTGCGGCCGCGGCCGTCGCTGCCGGACTGGGCCCGCTGGCCGAGGGCAGCGACGGCGCCGGGTCGGTGCGGATCCCGTCGGCGCTGTGCGGAGTCGTCGGACTCAAGCCGACGACCGGCGTGATCCCGCAGACGATCCTGCCGGGCCGCTACAACAACTGGGCCTACCACGGCCCCATCACCCGGACCGTCGCCGACAACGCGCTGATGCTCGACGTCCTTGCCGGGCCCGATCATTCGGATCCGCTGAGCATCGAGCGCGTCGAGTCGTCGTACGTCGAGGCGGCGCGGGGCGGCATCGACGGACTGCGGGTCGCGTGGTCGCCGAACCTCGGCCTCGGCCACGTGGAACCGGATGTCGCGGCGGTGTGTGCCGAGGCGGTCGCGTGTTTCGAGGACTTGGGCGCCAAGGTCGTCGAGGCGACGCCGGAATGGGGTGACCCGTCGGAGGCGATGTGGCACGGCATCTGGGTGCCCGGATTCGCCGGCGAGCACGACATGCTCGACTGGGACTCGCTGCACGGCCAGGTCGACGACAACCTGATCGAACTGATCCACGAGGGCCGTCGCCTCACCGGGGTGGACTACGGTCGCGCCGACGCGTTCCGCGGCCGGATGTGGGACACCTGGACCGAGTTCATGAACGACTACGACGTCCTGATCTCGCCGACCCTCGCGTCCGCGACGTTCCCGCTGACCCAGTTCGCGCCCGACTGGTTGCAGGGCAAGTCGCTGCGCGAGCAGTTGCTCGACTGGCTGCTGACCTACCCATACAACATGCTGAACAATCCGGCGATCACGGTGCCGGCCGGATTCACCGCGGACGGGCGACCCGTCGGCCTGCAGATCGCGGCGCGGCACCGGCAGGACGCACTGGCGCTGCGGGTCGCAGCCAACCTCGAGCAGGCGCGGCCGTGGGCGGACCGTCGTCCTGTGGCGTAGGTCACCGGTAGATTCGGCGCCATGAACGAGCGGTGCGAGGCGGCGGCCGGAGACCGGGACCTGATGTCGTCCCGATCCCCGGTCACCGTCGCGCACGGCCTGCTCTCGCGGTGGGCGGGCGAACTCGGCTACGTCGCCGCCGCGATCACGTACCGCCGCCGCGGCGATCGGACGCACCGGGTGCTCGCCAACGGCGGCTACGCGCCGCCGGTCGCGGAGTACCTCGCGGGTGAGTTCGTCGACGACACCCGGACCTTCGACCACATCCGGGTGGCGTCGGGCCGGCCCGTGTGCTGGGAGGACGTCCCCGACTTCGAGCGCACCCCCGCCGTGGAAGACGTGTTGCGGCCCTCCGGATTCCGGGAGGGGTCGTCGGTGGCGCTCAATCTGGAGCGGGGGCAGGTCACCAGCGTCCTGCACGTGAGTTTCACCCGCCCGCAGGTGGATTCGACGGTGCGGTCCGGAATCGAGGCGCTCGCGCACCAGTGCCGCCGCATCGTCGCGGATCAGAGTGATCGTGAGTCGTTCCGGCTCAGCGGCCGAGAGCACCAGATCCTCGCGCTCGTCGCACTGGGCGCGAGCAATGCCGAGATCGCGGCGGAACTGACGATCAGCAGGCGCACCGTGGCGACGCACCTGGAGAACATCTTCACCAAGACCGGGACACGGTCCCGCGTGCGGGTCGCGGTGCGCGCCACCGAACTGGGCATTCTCTGAGCCGGTCGGCTCAGGTCAACAGTGCCGCGACCAGCGCGATCGCGGGGATGGAGGCGAGGGTCGTGACGAAAGCTGCGTCGCGGGCGAGGACCATGCCCCGCTGGTACCGGCTGGCGTAGACGAACACGTTCTGGGCGGTCGGCAGCGTCGAGATGACGACGATCGCGAACAGTTCGTGGCCGTCGAGTCCGAGGACGAACCGAGCCATCAGGTAGCCGAGGACCGGCTGCAGGAAGATCTTGAGCACCGACGCGAGCGCGACGTCGCGGCGCGGGCTCGCACCCTTCTCCAGGACCCGCACCCCGTACAGCGACAGTCCGAACGCCAGCAACGCACCGGGAACGGAGGCACCGCCGATGAGCTGGAACGGCTGCATCAGCGCCTCGGGCGGCGTCCACCCCGACACCGCGACGGCCAGGCCGGCGGCACCGGCAAGCACGATCGGGTTCTTGAACGGCGCGGTGATCGTCTCGAGCCGGGAGGAGCCCTGACGCATCGTGCTGATGTCGAGCACGGTCAGTGCGATCGGCGAGAAGATCATGATCTGGAACAGCAGCAGCGGCGCGACGAACGACGCGTCACCGAGCACGAACACCGCGATCGGGATGCCGAGGTTCGCGGAGTTCACGTACGACGACGCGAGCGCGCCGACCGTCAACTCCGGCAGCGGTCGGCGCAGCCACAGACGCGCGATCACCAGATAGACGCCGGCGACGACGAAGGCGGTGGTCGCCGCGACCGCGAGCGTGGGGGAGAAGACCACCGACAGATCCGAGTTCGCGAGGGTGTCGAACAGCAGCGCCGGCGTCGCGACGAAGAACACCAGTCGGCTCAGGACGAACTGCCCGTGGTCCCCGAGAGTGCCGCTGCGACCGAGGAAGTACCCGATCGCGATGACGACGAAGATAACCGTGAAACCCGCGACCACACCCGACACGTCGCGGGGCACCTCCAAAAACCGAACCGAAACTCGGCGGAAAGTCTAGACCTACTCGAGGCGGAAGATGCCGGCGGCGGAGTCGAAGTGGACCCGCGGCGAGTCGAACGCCCGCCGGATCGCGCCGGACGCGACGAGCGTGGCGGGGGTGCCGTCGACGACGGAGCCGTCGCCCGCGGCCAGCCAGACGTGCTGCGACGTCCGCAGCACCAGCTCCACGTCGTGCGTCGAGAGCAGCACGGTGATGCCGGCGTCGTCGGCGATCTCCGCGAGCAGCGCCAACAGCTCCACGCGGGCCGCGACGTCGAGGAAGGCGCTCGGCTCGTCGAGCACCAGCAGCGACGGCTGCTGCACCAGGGCCCGCGCGATCAGGACCCGCTGGCGCTGGCCGTCGGACATCTGGTGCAGCCGGACGTCGGCGAGGTGCGCGGCGCCCATCCGCTCGAGGCTGTCGTCGATCAGTTGCTGCTCGGCCGCGCTGAGCCGCGACGCGAAGCCCTGGTGCGGCAGCCTGCCGAGCGCAGCCACCTCGCCGCCGGTGAGCAGGCCGGCATCCACGCGGTCGGTGAGGACCACCGCGATCCGCCGGGCCCGCTGCGCCGGCGGCAGCGCGGTGACGTCGGCGCCGTCGAGGCGCACCGCCCCGCCGAGGACCCGCTGCAGCCCCGCGACCGACCGCAGCAGCGTCGACTTGCCGGCGCCGTTGGGACCCAGCAACGCCGTCACCTGCCCGGCGTGCGCGGTCAGATTCAGATCCGTGAGCACGGTGCGGGGAGGACGGCCGGGGTAGCCGACGGTCACGCCGTCGAGCACGAGCGTCACGCTGCCACACCCGCTTTCGCGCGACGCGAGCGCAGCAGCACCAGGATGACGACCGGGGCGCCGACGAGCGCGGTGACGACGTTGAGTGGCAGCACGCCGTCGCGTCCGGGCAGCTGCGCCACCACCGAGCACAGCAGCGACACAGCAGCACCCATCAGCACCGCCCCGGGCAGCAGCACCCGGTGATCCGACGTGCCCAGCGCGAGTCGGGCCAGGTGCGGGACCGCGATGCCGAGGAAGGCGATGGGTCCGCAGAACGCCGTGACCGCACCCGCGAGCAGGGCGGACGCGGTGATCGCGACGGCCCGGGTGCGCAGCAGGTGCACGCCCATCGAGCTGGCGTAGTCCTCGCCGAGCAGCATCGCGTTGAGTGGCCGCACCAGCGTCGTCGCCAGCGCCAGGCCGACGAGCACCACGGGCACCAGAACCCGCAGGTCCGACCACGACGCGCCCGCGTACGAGCCGAGGCTCCACAGGATGAACTGCTGCATCTGGGCGGGCTGCGAGAACGCGACCAGCAGGGAGACCACGGCGCTGGTGACCGAGCCGACCATGACTCCGACGATCAGCAGCGTCACCACCGACTGGACCCACCGCGAGATCGCGAGCACCACCAGCAGCACCGCGAGCGCGCCCAGCGCTGCGGCCGACGCGATCCCGAGCCGGCCGGTACCGGCCACGGCCGCGAACACGCCCGCCCCGGCGCCCGAGCCGAGCACGACGAGCGCGACACCGAGGCTCGCGCCCGACGACACCCCGAGGATGTACGGGTCGGCGAGCGGGTTCGCGAACAGCGTCTGCATCAGCAGGCCCGCGACGGCGAGCGCGGCACCCGCGCACGCCGCCGTCACGACACGGGGCAGGCGGATGTCCTCGATGAGCGTGGTCCAGCGGGCAGAACCTGCGTCGCCGGTGAACAGGTAACGGACGGTCGCGTCGAACGGGATCGTCACCGAACCCACCGACACCGCCAGCACGGTCGCCGCGACGAGGAGCGCGACCAGCGCGGTGACGGCGGCTGCGGTGCGATTCACTGCAGGTGGCGGTAGAAGGTGAACTCGTGGCCGGGCAGCAGTTCCGGGTGCGCGATCGCGATGAGGTCGGCCAGCACCAGGTCGGGCCGCAGGACACCCTGTTCGTAGATGTCGAGGGCGCCGGTGTCGGTCACGCGCGCCGACGACGTCCACACCTGGCCGTCCCGGAACGCGGCGAACTCGGCCAGTCGCGGTTCGGCGGCGATCGCCTCGGCCTTGGTCGTGTTCGAGGAGGTGCTGATCGCGAGGGGGATGTCGCCGGCCATCGCGAACACTGTCTCGAGGTCGGTCTGCAGGCTGCCGGTGCCCGGCTCGGCCATCCATGGATGCGTGATGCGGGCTGTGGCGTACAGGTCGTTGGAGTAGCTGGCCAGCGGCACCGACCAGGAGCCCTGGTAGGGCAGGCCCGGGACGATCGGCACGGGCGCGGCGTTCGCGGCCATGGTCGTGTACTTGTCGTAGTCGGCGACGATGCCGTCGAACGTCTCGGTGGCCTGCTTCTCGGTGCCGGTCAGCGCGGCGAAGAACTTGATCCACTCGGCCCGGCCCAGCGGGTTCGTCTCGAGCCAGTCGTAGTCGGCGAGGACGGGGACCTTGGCGCGCTCGATCACCGCGTACGCGGGATCCGTGAAGCCGCCGGTGACGAACACCTGCGGGGCGTGGGCGACGACTGCCTCGGCGTCGACCTGGCCGGCGGTCGCGAACTGCACGACGCCGTCGTTCGCGATGTGGTTGCGCGCGGCGTCACTGTAGACGTAGTCGGCGTTCGCGAAGCCGGTGACGGCGTCGAGCTTGCCGAGCGCCTCGAGGCTCGGCAGGTGCGTCGTGGATTCGGCGAACAGGTCCGTCACCGGGGTGGTGACCTGCTGGGCGCCCGCCAGGTCGCCCTTCATGTCGGGCGCCGGGGCGCCGCACTTGTTGAGCACGTACGTCTCGTCCGCCTGCCCGGGCTGCCGGACGGTGAGCACCTGATACGAGTTGTGGTACTCGATGTCGAAGTTCTGTGCGTACTCGACGGTCTGCTTGTCCGGGAAGTAGTCGACGCTGGGGTCGAAGTCGGTGATGCAGTCGGCAGCACCGGACGTCGAGGTCGTGGAGTCGGACGAGCAGGCCGCGAGACCACCCACGGTGAGGGCGGCCGCGGCGAGGAAGGCAGCGGTACGAATCGAAAACGACACCTGGAGAATCTAACGCTATGCCGAACGCGCGAGGCCGCGCAGTCTCTGCGACTGCGCGGCCTCGCGCGTGATCTGTCGGGGTGCTACCGGCTGGTGAACGGAAGCAGTGCCATCTCGCGGGCGTTCTTCACCGCGATGGCGACCTGACGCTGCTGCTGCGGGGTCAGGCCGGTGACGCGGCGGCTGCGGATCTTGCCGCGATCGGAGATGAACGTGCGGAGCAGGTTGACGTCCTTGTAGTCGACGGTCTCGATGCCCGCGGCGATCAGCGGGTTCTTCTTGGGGCGGCGGCCCTGCTCGCTGCGCGCCTTCTTCGACGGTGCCCTCTTGACTGCCATTGCTCTTCCTTACCAGCTCGACTTGTGTACGCCTGGCAGTTCCCCGCGGTGGGCCATCTCGCGTACCCGCACGCGGGAAAGACCGAACTTTCGCAGGTGACCGCGCGGACGTCCATCCGCAGCGTCTCGGTTGCGCAATCGTACCGGACTCGCATCCCGCGGCAGCCCTGCCAGCCGGGACTGTGCGACGGCGCGTTCCTCGGGCGAACTCGAGGGTCGGCGGATCGTCTCCTTCAGTTCGGCCCGCAGCGCTGCATAGCGGGCGACGATCACCTTGCGCTGCTCGTTTCGGGCGATCTTCGACTTCTTGGCCATGCCCTCAGCGCTCCTCTCGGAACTCGACGTGCCGACGCACCACCGGGTCGTAGCGGCGCAGCACCAGCCGGTCCGGGTCGTTGCGTCGGTTCTTCCGAGTGTAGTACCGGTAGCCGGTCCCCGTCGTGGAGACGAGCTTCACCAACGGGCGGATCTCGTTGCGTGCCATGGGTTTCAGACCTTCTCTCCGGCGGCCCGCATCCGGGCGACGACGGCTTCGATGCCGTCGCGGTCGATCGTTCGCATGCCCTTCGGGGTCAGGCGCAGGGTGATCCGGCGGCCCTCGCCGGGCAGGAAGTACGTCTTGGTCTGGATGTTCGGGTTCCAGCGCCGGTTCGTGCGGCGGTGGGAGTGCGAGACGGACCGACCGAATCCTGGTCGTCTTCCGGTCACCTGGCAGTGAGCGGACATGGGTGCTCCTTTCCGGCCGGGACGGCCAGTTAATGAAAATGGTTGTCGTTAGTCGCTCGATGAGTGTAGTCTCGCAAATCGTTAATGACAATCGTTTTCGAAAGGGGCTCGATTGTGGCTGCGAAGCCGGACGGCCGCACCCCGCTGATCGTGGTGAGCGGATGGAGCGGGCCGGTCCACGAGACCGCGCAGTCGTTCCTGGGCGACGGTGACACCCGCACGGTCGTGGTCCGTCACCATCTCGACGAACTCGGCCAAGGCGTGCTTCGCCGGACCGTCACGACGGGGTCGGTGGCCGCGCCGCAGGTGACCACGGAGATCCTCGAACTGGCGCACGGGTGCGTGTCGTGCACGCTGCGTTACGACCTCCTGCCGCTGCTGCGGAAGTTGCATGCGCGCAGCTCGGTCGGCCGCATCGTCCTCGAGCTCGACCCGGTGCTCGAGCCGGAAGCGGTCTGTTGGGCCGTGGAGAACGTCCCGGTGGTGGGCGTCGTCGGGCAGCTCGACGGGCCCGCGAGCCGCGACGTCCGCGTCGAAGCAGTGGTGGCGTGCCTCGACACTCACGCGTGGTGGGAGGCGGTGACCGGCGACGAGGACCTAGACGACGACCGGACCGTCGCCCAGGTGGCGGTCGGTCAGGCGGCGTTCGCCGATGCGCTCGTCGTCGACGAGCGGGGCGCCGACACCTGGCTGACGTACAAGACCTCGGCGGTGCTCGCGCGACTCGCGCCCGGTGCGCCGACCACCGCCGTGCCCGACGGTCCCGCGCTGCTGACGCGCATCGGTGCCGACGCCCGCCGCGGCCGGGTCGACGGCGCCCACTCGCCGCTGCTCCGGGGGCGTCCGCCCCTCGACGCCGACGCCGGCGTCGCGCTCGTCGAATTCACCGCGCGGCGACCGTTCCACCCGGGACGGTTGCACGAGGCGATCGACGTCCTGCTCGACGGCGTCGTCACCGCGCGCGGCCGGCTCTGGCTCGCCACCCGCTCCGACGTCGCGCTGTGGCTCGAATCGGCGGGCGGGGGACTGCGGGTCGCCGCGGCCGACCGCTGGCTCGCCGACATGGACGACGACGAACGGTGCGACGTCGACCCCGAACGGCGGGCGCTCGCCGCCCTCGGCTGGGACGAGCGGTTCGGCGACCGGGGCACCTCGATCGTCGTCCTCGTCCACGACGCCGACCCCACTGCCGTCACCTCGGCGCTCGACTGGGCGCTGCTCACCGAACGTGAACTCGCCGAAGAGGAGTCGTGGCCCACGTGGGACGACCCGTTCGGCGAGTTCCACGCCGACCCGTGCGCCCCGACCGCTCTGGGCGCACTCGAGAAGAACGGAGAAGCGACATCGTGAAACAAGGCATCCACCCCGACTACCGGCCGGTGGTGTTCCAGGACGCGAACACCGGCACCGCCTTCCTCACACGGTCCACGGCCCGCAGCGAGCGCAGCGTGGAATGGGAGGACGGCCACCGCTACCCGCTCGTGGTCGTCGACGTCACCAGCACATCCCACCCGTTCTGGACGGGCGCGGACCGCATCGTCGACACCATGGGCCGCGTCGAGAAGTTCGAGCGCAGGTACGGCCGCCGCGTGCGTCGCGCATCCGAGGAGGGCTGAGCGATGGCGGTACCCAAGCGGCGCATGTCCCGCGCCAACACCCGCAGCAGGCGGTCGCAGTGGAAGGCGGCCGTTCCCGACCTGGTGACCGTCAGCGTCGACGGGCAGACGTTCCGCGTCCCCCGGCGGCTGGTTCGCGCCGTCCAACTCGGAGTGGTGGACCCGGGGCGTCTGTGATCGCAACCGGCGGGGCCGTGCGACCCTGTCCGCGTGTTGCTGAAGATCCTCGAGCTGGTGGGCATCGTGGCGTTCGCCGCATCGGGAGCCCTGGTGGGAGTGAGCAAGCGCTTCGACATCTTCGGGGTGGTGGTCGTCGGCGTGTTCACCGGCATCGGCGGAGGCATCGTCCGTGACCTGCTGCTCGGGATCCATCCGCCGACGTCGCTGACCAGCTGGCCGCTGTTCGGGACGGCGGCGGCGACATCGGCGATCGTGTTCTTCGTGCACTCCGCGCTGGGGAAGCTGCGGCGCGAGATCCTCGTGCTCGACGCCCTCGGCATGGGCTTGTTCGCGAGCACGGGCGCGACGATCGCGGTCGAGGCCGGCGCGGGCCCGCTCGCGTCGGCCCTGATCGGGGCCACCGCCGCGATCGGCGGCGGCATTCTGCGCGACGTGCTGGTCAACGAGGTCCCGCTGCTGCTGCACCGCGACCTGTACGCGATTCCGGCGCTGCTGGGGGCCACGCTGGTCGTGGCGGGGACATCGGTGGGCATGTCCTACAACGCGGTCCTGGTGCTCGGAACGGTCGTTGCGACGACGTTCCGACTGGTCGCGATGTGGCGGCGCTGGAGCCTGCCGGGCCCCCGGATACCCCTCGACTGAGCCGACACGCGGGTGTGTTCCGCGGGACCTCTCAGCGGGATCTCAGTCGCTCAGGCCAAAATGTCGGCATGCGCATTTTGGTGGTCGACGACGACCGGGCGGTCCGCGAGTCGCTTCGGCGGTCCCTCAGCTTCAACGGCTACAACGTCGATCTCGCCGTCGACGGAGTAGATGCGCTCGAGAAGGTGGCCGCATCACGCCCGGACGCGCTGGTGCTCGACGTCATGATGCCGCGCCTCGACGGGCTCGAGGTGTGCCGTCGGCTCCGCAGCACGGGCGACGACCTCCCCATTCTCGTTCTCACGGCGCGTGATTCGGTGTCCGAGCGGGTGGCCGGACTCGACGCCGGCGCCGACGACTACCTGCCCAAGCCGTTCGCACTCGAAGAACTGTTGGCGCGACTGCGCGCACTACTGCGCCGCGCGACACCCGCAGCCGGGGACGACTCGGAGTCGATGAAGTTCGAGGATCTGACGCTCGACCCGGTCACCCGCGAGGTGACCCGGGGCGGCCGCTCGATCAGTCTCACCCGCACCGAGTTCGCGCTGCTCGAGATGCTGATGGCGAACCCGCGCCGGGTGCTCTCGCGCAGCCGGATCCTCGAGGAGGTGTGGGGCTACGACTTCCCGACGTCTGGCAACGCGCTCGAGGTGTACGTGGGCTACCTGCGCCGCAAGACCGAGGCCGACGGCGAGCCCCGGCTGATCCACACGGTCCGCGGAGTCGGCTACGTCCTGCGGGAGACTCCTCCGTGATGGTCACCCCCTTCGGCCGGGCGGGTGCCGGGCCCCACGGCCAGCAGACGCCGAACGGCCCGATGCCACCACCCCGGCACGAGATGCGGCCGCCGATGCCGCTCACCCGGTCGGTGTCGCTGCGGTGGCGTGTGACGCTGCTCGCGGCGTCGGTCGTCGCCATCGCGGTGGCCGTCATGGCCGTCGCCGCCTACGCGGTGGTGTCGCGCGCCCTGTACGCCGACGTCGACAAGCAGTTGCAGTCGCGCGCGTCGGCGATCGTCGACAACGACCTCATCACGTTCGACCCGCGGTACGTCGCGGGCGCGACGCTGTACACGAGCGACATCAGCGTGGCGCTGATCTTCCCGGACCTGAACAAGTACATCCCGCCGGGATCGGTCGTGCCGATCGGTCCGCCCGAACTGGCGGTGGCGCGCGGCCAGGGTGACTTCTCGCTGCGGACCGTGGAGGGCAACCGAGTGTTGGCCGAGCGCACGCGCGACGGCAGCACCCTGGTGATCGCGCAGCGGCTACAGCCCACCAAGGACGTCCTCGACCGCCTCGCGTGGGTGCTGTTCGTCGTCGGCGGCTGCGGCGTCGTGCTGGCGGCGGCCGCCGGAACGACCGTCGGCCGGACCGGTCTGAGACCGATCGGAAGACTCACAGCGGCGACCGAACGCGTCGCCCGCACCGACGACCTCACGCCGATCCCGGTCACCGGCAACGACGAACTGGCCCGGCTGACAGTGAGTTTCAACACGATGCTGCGCGCGTTGGCCGAGTCGCGGGCGCGGCAGGGGCGGCTCGTCGCCGACGCCGGCCACGAGCTCCGCACCCCGCTGACGTCGCTGCGCACCAACATGGAGCTGCTGATCGCGTCGAGTCGCCCGGGGGCACCGCACATCCCGGACCAGGACATGGCCGAACTCCGCGCGGACGTCATGGCGCAGATCGAGGAGCTGTCCACCCTCGTCGGCGATCTCGTGGACCTCGCCCGCGAGGACGCGCCGGAGACGATCTTCGAACTCGTCGACCTGCGTGAGGTCGTGGAGCGGTCGCTGGAGAAGGCCCGACGGCGGCGCAACGAGATCGACTTCGAGGCCGTCACCACGCCGTGGTTCGTCTACGGGGACCAGGCCGGGCTGTCCCGTGCGGTGCTCAACGTCCTCGACAACGCGGCGAAGTGGAGCCCGTCCGGCGAGCGCGTCGACGTCACCATGCGGCAGATCGGGGACCGGTTGCTCGAGCTCACCGTCGACGACGCCGGCCCCGGCATCCCGATCGAGGAGCGGGAGCTGGTCTTCGAGCGGTTCTACCGTGCCACCGCATCGCGGTCGATGCCCGGATCGGGACTGGGCCTGGCGATCGTCCGGCAGGTGGTCGTCAAGCACGGCGGCACGATCGCAGTCGAGACGTCCGATCGCGGCGGCGCCCGCATCCGCATCGTGCTGCCGGGCGAACCGGACGCCGACATCCGCTGATCCGGCCCGTCCGGCCGTCCGGTGTGTGAGCGAGGTGGTATTCGCAGCAATGACACGGGAAATTGAAAGCGGCGTCTCAGCGGCCTCTCAGCCGTACCCGGCAATCTGAAGTCAACGACCGGACCAGAGCCGCCCACCAAGGCGGTCACGAACGAAGGCGGTGCGATGACCGACGACCGTAACCCCAACGGTGGCCCCGATCAGGGGGCTCCGCAGCACGGCAATCCCCAGCAGGGCAATCCCCAGCAGGGCACTCCCGCGCAGGGCACTCCGTATCAGGCGCCCGGACACCAGTCCGTGCCGCAGGATCCGTGGCGTTACCAGCCGCAGACCCCCGGCTACCCGGGTGCTGCGGGCCAGCACGACCAGGGCTACACCCAGCCCGGCTACCAGGCGGGATACCAGCCGACCGAGCAGTTCCCCGGCGTCGGAACGACGGGGACCCTGCCGACGACGGGTGCGCCGGTCACCACCCCGCCGCGACGGGTGGGACGGACCACGCTCGTCGCCGGCGCCATCGCCCTGGCCCTGGTCAGCGGTGGTATCGGCGGTGCCGTCGGCTCGCTGGCGACGTCGTCGAACAGCGGGAGCAACGCCCCGGTGTCGAACGCGCTCGACGCCCCCAAAGCGAGCACCAGCCCGGCCTCGAACGCGCCGGAGGGCTCCGTGCAGTCGGTCGCGGCCAAGGTCGTGCCGAGCGTCGTGCAGATCCAGGTCGCCGGCAGCCGGGGCGAGGGCGAGGGATCCGGCGTGATTCTCTCGTCTGACGGCCTGATCATGACCAACAACCACGTGGTCTCCGGCGGCGGGCCCGACGGCAAGCTGATGGTCGCGTTCGCGGACGGCTCCACGGCGCCCGCAACCCTGGTGGGGACGGACCCGACGTCCGACATCGCGGTCATCAAGGTCCAGGGCAAGACGGACCTGACCCCGATCGAGCTGGGCAACTCCGATGGTGTGCAGGTGGGCGAGCAGGTCGTCGCGATCGGCTCGCCGCTCGGCCTCGCCGGCACCGTCACGTCGGGCATCGTCTCGGCGCTCGACCGGCCGGTGTCGACCAGCGGTGAGTCCGGAAACCAGAACACCGTCATCGACGCGATCCAGACCGATGCCGCGATCAACCCCGGCAACTCGGGTGGCGCGCTGGTGAACATGAACGGCCAGCTCATCGGCATCAACACCGCGATCGCGACCGCCGGCGGTCAGGGCGGATCGATCGGTCTCGGCTTCGCGATCCCGGTCGACCAGGCCCGACGGGTCGCCGACGAACTCGTCAAGACCGGCAAGGCCACGCAGGCGATCATCGGCGTGCAGGTGTCGGCCAAGGAATCCACGGGCGGCGCGCCGATCGTCGACGTCACGCCCGGAGGCCCGGCCGACAAGGCCGGTATCCCCAAGGGCGTTGTCGTCACCAAGGTCGACGACCGGGTCGTCACGACCGGTGACTCGTTGATCGCGGCCATCCGGTCCCACGCCCCGGGCGACACCGTGAAGGTGACGTACAAGGACTCCGCGGGCAACAGCAAGACCGTCGACGTCCAGCTCGGAACCCAGACCCAGGGCGGTCGTTGATGGAATCTGGTCACCGACGGCCCCCGGCACGGATTCTCAGGCCGCTCCCGACGGTGTCGGGCGGGCTGCCGGGGGCTGCCACTACGGTAGGGACCATGGAACTCGAAGCACCGCTCGCCGGACGTGCGCTCGTCGTGATCGTCGATGACCGAACCGCACACGGTAACGTCGACTCGACCGGACCGCTCGTGACCGAACTGCTCACCGAGGCAGGATTCCTGGTGGACGCGACGGTCGCGGTCACCGCCGACGAGGTGGAGATCCGCAACGCGCTCAACACCGCGGTGATCGGTGGCGTCGATCTGGTGATCTCCGTCGGCGGCACCGGGGTCTCGCCGCGCGACGTGACGCCGGACGCCACCGCCGAGGTGCTCGATCGGGAGCTGCCGGGAATCAGCGAGGCACTGCGGTCCTCGGGCCTCGCGGCCGGCGCGGTCGACGCCGTCATCTCGCGGGGGCTCGTCGGGATCTCGGGCAGCACCCTCGTGGTCAACCTCGCGTCGTCGCGGGCCGCGGTGCGCGACGGCATGGCGACGCTGACGCCGTTGGCGAGCCACGTCATCGGCCAGCTGTCGAGCATCGACGAGTAGGACGGCACGAACAGACATGTCGGAGGAACAGACGGACACCGGCTCGTCGGCAGAGAGCCGGTCGTCCGCGGCTTCAAGGCGGGCCCGCATCGATCGAGCCCGACTGGACGCCATCTTCGGAACCGTTCTGCCGGAGCAGACCTCCGACGAACGCTCCAGGGACGGTGCGTCCTCCTCGGACGGCGGCCAGGACGACTGGCTACGGCGGCAGGTGCCGCCGCACCACGGCTGACCGGCGCTCCGCCCCCGACAGCGAGACGACAACGGCGAAGGAGCCCATCCGAATCCGATCGGATGGGCTCCTTCCTCGTTCTGGATCGAGCGGCTAATCGAGAATCCGGGTGTGCTTTCCGTCCTGCGAGTCCCCGGCCGCCTCGCCGATGCGGCCCTCCGCCAGGATGTCGCGGATCTGGATGAGCAGATCGGCCTCACTCGCCTTCGTGTCTTCTTCCTCGGTCGCGAAGCGGGCCTTGACGGCGTTCGCCGGCACGATGAGCACGAAGTAGACGACCGCGGCGATGATGACGAAATTGATGACCGCGGTGATTACGGCGCCGAGGTTGACGTACGTCGCCTCGTTTCCGGCGATGATGTGGAAACCCAACCCGTACTCCTTGGAGCCGCCGACGGCCGCCACGAGCGGATTGACGATGTTGCTGGTGAACGCGGTCACGATCGCGGTGAACGCGGCGCCGACGACGACCGCGACCGCGAGATCCAGGACGCTCCCGCGGAGCAGGAAGTCCTTGAAGCCCTTGAGCATGTGATGTCCCTCTGTGTGTATATCCCGACCGAGGCGAGGTTAGTGCAGCGTCACGGTGATCGCGTCGGTGAGCGATGCCGCCGCGACCACACTCGCCTGGGGAGCGGGGAGGGCGAGCATCACGACCTGGTCCCGTCGTGCTCCCGACGGTTGGTCCGGTGCCACCAGGACCACCGTCGCGGCGGACGCCAGGACGGTCGCCGCGGCCGGTCGGGACGTGCCGGCGTCGTGCGCCGCATCGACGGTGAGGACGTCCACCCGGTCGCCCTCGCGGATGAACTTCGCGAGCCCGGCGTCGGACAGGCGGACGGGCACCACGCGGGCGTCGGCGGATCCGGCGGCAGCCTCCGCGAGGCGCGGCCCGAGCAGGCGGACATCGGTGAGGATCTCCCCGCCGCGGACGGGGGAGGACACGGTGCGCCCGACCGCCGCACCGGGGTCGGCCACCGCGGCGTCGGGGAGGTCGGCGCGTGAACGGGCGACGGTGCGGACGTCGTCGGCGGTCACGACGTGACCGGGCGTCAGATCGCGCGCAGCGACGACCACCGGCTCACCGACGTCGTCGCGCTGGTCGCGGACGAACAGCACGAAGGCCGCGGCGACGAGTGTCGCCGCGGCGATCCGCCGTGCCGTGTCGGTGCGGGCCCAGCCGGGGCGTGCCAGCCGACCGAGTCGGTCGCCGATCGTCGGCGCGAGTGATCCGCTGCGGTCGGTTTCGCGGCGACGGAACAGATTGAGAGGCATGACGGGAACGCTAGGCCCGGGAGTGGAGGCCGGAACCCGTCGGAACCGTGGTTCGCAGCCCGCCTGTGGATGAACGGCGGGCTGTGGAGAACCTGCGGCGGACTAGCTGGCGGCCGCGGGGGCAGAGGCGCTCGACGACGAGCTGGAGGTCGACGAGCTCGACGTGCTGGACGAGGAGTCGCTCTTCTTCGCCGGTTCGCTCGCGGTGCTCGAACCGCCGCGGCTGTCCGTGCGGTAGAAGCCGCTGCCCTTGAAGACGATGCCGACCGAGTTGAACAGCTTGCGGAGCTTGCCGGAGCACTCCGGGCAGACGGTCAGGGTGTCGTCGGTGAACGACTGCACGATGTCGAACCGGTTGTCGCATTCGGTGCAGGCGTACGAATAGGTGGGCACTGGGGTTCCTCCGCATTGTGTAGTCAAACCGCAGGTGTTGGCACTCTACAGTCGACAGTGCCAACAGCGCGAACCAGCCGACTATTCCGACGGCAGCGAGCGGACCTGCCGATTACTCCGGATCTACTCCGGATCGCCCGCCCCCAGACGCACCAGCCCGCGGCCGGGCGTGAGGGCATGGGTCATCGCCACGTCGTGTGGATCACCCGGCAACTGCGGCACCAGTTCGCTGTCGCGGACGACAGCCACGAGCATCGCGTCGGGTCGCGCCATCCCCAGCGTGCGGTCGTAGAAGCCGGCGCCCCGGCCCAGCCGGACCCCGTGTCGGTCGACGGCCAGCGCCGGCACGAGCACCACGGTTGCGGCCGCGACCTCGGTCGACGGCAGTACCGGACCGCTCGGCTCGCGCAGCCCGTAGCCGGCCGCGACGAGGTCGTCCCGTCCGGTGAACTCGGCCCACTCGAGCGGGCCGGGCTCACCGGTGATCGGCAGCAGGACCCGGCGGCCCGCGTCGCGCAGCGCGTCGAGCATCTCCAGCGAGCCGGGCTCGCTACCGACGGGGACGTACGCGCACACCGTGGTGGCAACTTCCGGGTCCGCCGTGACCGCTGTGACCGATGTGACGAACTCGACCAGCGACTCGGCTTCTGCCCGCCTGGTCTCGGGTGGGACCGCCCGGCGTTCCCCTAGCACACGGGTCCGCCATTCCGCTTTGGTCGGCACATTCATGATCGCAACCATAGGATCGCTCCGACCGGCCGCGGGGGCCGGTGGATAGGGTGGTGAGTTATGACAGAAGCCGTCACCAATGACAACAGGTGCTTTCGGACGGCGGTCGTTCCCGCTGCAGGTATGGGAACCCGGTTCCTACCTGCGACGAAGACCGTGCCGAAGGAGTTACTCCCGGTGGTCGACACCCCCGGTATCGAATTGGTGGCGGGAGAGGCGGCCGACTCGGGGGCAAGCCGTCTGGTCATCGTGACCTCACCGGGCAAGGACGGCGTCGTCGCCCACTTCGTCGAAGACCTCGTCCTCGAGAGCAAGCTCGAAGCCAGTGGCAAGTACCACCTTCTGGAGAAGGTGCGAAAGGCCCCCGGGCTGCTCGAGGTGGAGTCCGTCGTGCAGGAACAGCCGCTGGGCCTCGGCCACGCGGTCGGCTGCGCCGAGGCGGTGCTCGACAACGACGAGGACGTGATCGCCGTACTCCTGCCCGACGACCTCGTCATGCCGCGCGGCGTGCTCGAGACGATGGCCCGCGTGCGGGCCAAGCGTGGTGGCACCGTCCTGTGCGCGATCGACGTGCCGAAGGACCAGGTCAGCGCCTACGGCGTGTTCGAGGTCGAGACCGTGCCGGACACGACCAACCCGGACGTTCTCAAGGTCACCGGCATGGTCGAGAAGCCGGCCATGGAGGACGCGCCGTCGACCTTCGCGGCAGCGGGCCGCTACCTGCTCGACCGGGCGATCTTCGACGCGCTGCGCCGGATCACCCCGGGTGCCGGTGGTGAGCTTCAGCTCACCGACGCGATCGCCCTGCTGATCGAGGAGGGTCACCCGGTTCACGTCGTCGTCCATCGCGGAACTCGACACGATCTGGGAAATCCCGGCGGCTACCTGCGCGCTGCGGTTGACTTTGCGTTGAACAGCGAGGAGTACGGCCCGTCTCTGCGTGAGTGGCTGACCGACCGTCTCCAGGAGCCGTCCGGCGAGTAGTCGCCGGTAGGTACAGGGTCGGGTCGACAGGGTCGGGAGGACGAGGAACCACATGCGCTCGGTTGAGGAGCAGCAGTCGAGAGTCACTGCTGCCGCGGTCGCGCCGCGGCCCGTCCGGGTCGCGATCTCCGAGGCACAGGGATTGCTGTGCGCCGAAGAAGTGGTGACCGAACGGCCCCTGCCGGGCTTCGACCAGGCCGCGATCGACGGATACGCCGTGCGCAGCGTCGACGTCCTCGCCGCGGGTACCGATATCCGCGGTGAGGACGGCGAGCCCACCGAGCTGACCCTGCCGGTCGTCGGCGAGGTCACGGCGGGCTCGCGGCAGCCGATTCGGCTGCAGCCGCGTCAGGCAGTGCGGGTCGACACCGGTGCGCCGTTGCCGACGTTGGCGGACGCGGTACTGCCGATGGACCGCACGGACGGCGGGCACGCCCGCGTCAAGGTCTACAAGCCGGTCCGGTCCGGCGACTACGTCCGCCGCGCCGGCGACGACGTCCAGCCGGGTGATGTCGCCGTGCGGGCCGGCACGATCATCGGTGCCGCGCAGGTGGGACTGCTCGCCGCGGTCGGCCGGGACAAGGTGCTCGTGCACCCCCGTCCGCGACTGTCGGTCATCTCCGTCGGCGGCGAACTCGTCGACGTCGACCGGACCCCCGGCCCGGGGCAGGTCTACGACGTCAACTCCTACGCGCTCGCGGCCGCGGCACGTGACGCAGGCGCCGACGTCAATCGGGTCGGCATCGCGACGATGGATCCGCGGCGCCTGCGCGAGGTGGTCGAGGGCCAGCTGATCCGCTCGGAGATCGTCGTGATCGCGGGAGCCGTCGGCGGTGGCGCCTCCGACGAGGTCCGCGATGCGCTGGCCGACCTCGGGAACCTCGAGGTGGAGCGCGTGGCGATGCATCCGGGTTCGGTACAGGGCTTCGGGCAGCTCGGACGGGACGAGGTACCGACGTTCCTGCTGCCGTCCAACCCGGTGAGCGCCCTCGTGGTGTTCGAGGTCATGGTCCGGCCGCTCATCCGTATCGCGCTGGGGCGCCGCCAGCCGATGCGCAGGATCGTCACCGCGCGGACGGTCACGCCGATAACGTCCATCGCGAACCGCAAGGGTTTCCTGCGCGGTCAGCTGATGCGCGACGAGTCGACAGGGGAGTACCTCGTCCAGGCGCTCGGCGGTGCGCCGGGCGCGTCGTCGCATCTGCTCGCGACGCTGGCCGAGGCCAACTGTCTGGTTCTCGTCGAGCCGGACGTCACCGAGATCCGTGCCGGCGAACAGGTGGAAGTCGCGTTCCTTGCGCAGCGGGGCTGAGCGCTCGATGTCGGTACACCCGGGGTGGCCCGCCCGGATCGGTCCGCTGCGCGTCGCGGCGGGGCGAGTGACGCTGCGGCCCATCCGACTGCGGGACGCCGCCGTGTGGAGCCGGCTGCGTATCGAGAACCAGGCACACCTCGAGCCGTGGGAGCCGACCGGGCAGGCGTCGTGGGCGGACCGGCACCACATCACGGCGTGGCCGGGACTGTGCTCGAGCCTGCGTTCGGAGGCCCGGAAGGGGCGGATGCTGCCGATGGCCATCGAACTGGACGGCAACTTCTGCGGCCAGATCACGGTCGGCAACATCGTGCGCGGGGCGCTGTCCTCGGCGTGGATCGGCTACTGGGTCGCCAAGGAGGTCGGCGGGCAGGGCGTCGCGACCGCGGCGCTCGGGCTCGGGTTGGACCACTGCTTCGGGCCGATGCGGCTGCACCGGGTGGAGGCCACCGTGCGGCCGGAGAACGTGGCGAGCCAGGCGGTGCTCCGACATGCGGGGTTCCGCGAGGAGGGACTGCTGCGCCGGTATCTCGACGTCGACGGCCAGTGGCGGGATCATCTGCTGGTGGCGATGACGGTCGAGGAGGTGCCGGGTTCGGTGTCCGATCGGTTGGTGCGCGAGGGGCGTGCCGACTGGGCGTAGTTCGGCCCGGTCGAGGTGTCGACGCGCGAAACGGCCCCGCCGGTGCCCGACTACCGGCGAGGCCGCTGCACAGGTCTCAGACGATGACCGGCGGTCCGTAGCTGACGACGACGTCGTCGGCGACATCCGTGGACGCGGTGAACAGCGCGTACGAGCGCACCGACACCGAACCCATCGCGTGGTTGACCTGGAGGTGGACGTCACGGAGGGTGATCGCGCACTGGGTGGACTTGCACTCCTTCTTCTGCACGGGAACCGTCGCGATGGTGCCCGGCGCGACCTGGGTCGAGAGGTTCCCCGCGAGCGGCGACTCGACGCCCAACTCGAGTGCCTGACCGTTGAAGAAATCGACGACCGGCGGGATGTTGGGGTCAGTGCTGATGTGCACGGTCTCCGCCTGTTCGGGGATGTAGAGCCCGCTCGGCGTGACGCCCGCGGTACCGGTGATCACGGCGCCGTTGGAGACGTCGGCCTGGTAGCCGATCTGGTATCCGACCTCGAGCACGCCACCGGTGATCGGGGCGCCGCCGTTGCCGCTGATCGTCGCCAGTGAGCGCCCGCTTGCGAAGAGGTCGCGGGTGAACTGGTTTCCGGACAGCGGCGGAACGCTGTTGATGGATTGGCCGGTCTGGTCGATGTGGAGGTCCCAGCCGTCGAAGCTGACGGTGTGGGCCGACGTGTCCTGCTGGGACATGACATCGGCGCCGGCCGAACCGACGGAAACCGTCAGCACGAGGGCCGCGGCTCCGGCGAGGACGGCCGTACCGGAGCGTGCGAGCTTGCGGCGAAGGAAAGACTGGTGATTCACGAGCATGGGAATTCCTCGTCTTCGTTTGTTCGCGACCGGTACAAACCGGCCTCGGGCTGTGTTGTGACGGCTCCCGCACGGGGACGTCCCGGTTGCAGTATTGGTGCTCCATCACTGGCGCGTAAGATTTTGGCGACTAGTTTTCATAAATTTGATAAACGAATGCTAACAATTCGGATTCGGTCGCGAATTTTGTCATTTTTGGTTTCGGGCGAATCGCCGGAATCGCCCCGGGCGCGTCGGTCGGGGTGCGATCCGCCCGCCGGTCGGTCGGGGCGGGCCGATGGACGCCGCCCGTGAATCTCGAGGCTGCAATTTCGTTCTCGAGGGGCGATAATCGAGTGACGGGTGTGACACCTGCGAAAGCTGAGTCGGCGCGTCTGCGAGGATGAGGCGGCCGATGGCACTACCCTGAACGGGTCAAGGGCGTCATCAGTGCTGGTAGACGAATGGGAGGAGGTCGCCGGTATGCCGAGTTCCTCGATCATCTGGATCGCGCTGGTTGCCGTCTGGCTGTTCGTCCTTGTTCCGATGCTTGTGAGCAAGCGGCCTCGAATCCGGCAGACGACGGATGCGGCGCTCGCCACTCGAGTGCTGTTCCGAGGAGGCGCGGATCGGCCGGCGCGTGGTCCCGCGGCGGGACATCGCAGTGATCCGAACTGGCATCACGGGCCGACTTCGCAGAGCAGCGACACACACGGCGACGACGACATGTACGGCACAGACTCGGAGGACCGAATGGATGTTCACGCCGACTCCGAAATGATGGATGACGAGATCGACCGCGAGCGCGGTTCCGCGCGGGAATTCGTTCCGAATCGGCGCGGTCGTGGTGGATTCGACCCTGAGGCCGATGCGCTGGCCCGGGCGGCCCGGTATCAGGTCCGGCAGCGCACCGTGCTCGGGCTCGTGTTCGCCGCGATTCTCACGGCGGCGCTCGCGGTCGCCGTCAGCGCCGTCCTGTGGTGGGCGTTCGCGCTCGCGGCATGCGGACTGGTGGGCTACATGGCGTACCTGCGCCGCCAGGTCAACCTCGAGCAGGAGATCCGTCGTCGGCGGACGGCGCGACTCGGCCGTTCCCGGCTGGGCGTCGAGTCCGACACCGACGAGGAGCTGCGGCTCGTGCCGTCGCGGCTCCGTCGACCCGGAGCCGTGGTGCTCGAGGTCGACGACGGGGACCCGGCGTTCGACCACCTTGAGCACTACGACCTCGAGGCCGAGGAGTACGGCGACGGGCGCGGCTACGACGGCTACCGCGACGATGGGATGCGGCGGGCGTCGGGAATGTGACGTCTCGAGCTGCTGAGGCA
Source organism: Prescottella soli (assembly GCF_040024445.1). Classification (NCBI taxonomy): domain Bacteria; kingdom Bacillati; phylum Actinomycetota; class Actinomycetes; order Mycobacteriales; family Nocardiaceae; genus Rhodococcus; species Rhodococcus (subgen. Prescottella) soli. The sequence continues at coordinate 1,580,584 of NZ_CP157276.1, read as the reverse complement.
CGTTGAGCGCTGGGCGCCCGATCACCACGGTGATCGGGCGCCTCCTTTTTGTGCGGAGGCGGTTGTCTGACCAGGCGATTCGTTGTCCGGGGTCATGTCCTGTTACAGTTTTCGAGCGGTCAGCGAAAGCGGGACCGTGGTTCGGGGCTGTGGCGCAGTTGGTAGCGCGCTTCGTTCGCATCGAAGAGGTCAGGGGTTCGATTCCCCTCAGCTCCACCAGCAGAAACCCTGCTCGCCGAGATCGGTGAGCAGGGTTTCTTGCTGTGTGCAGGCGTCCGGGCGGCATCGTCGTCTGTGGAACGACGCCGCCGATCAGCTGAAGAGGATCACCGGGATGCGTCCGGTGGGATCTCCGGGAGCCCTTCCGCGGCCCGCAGCTTTTCCGCGAGCGTCGTCAACAGGGCCTGTGATTCCTCGGACAGGTCGAATGCGCGGGTAGCGAGCCTGCGGAGCCCGTAGCCCTGTAGTTGGGCCAGCAACTCGAGGTCGTGGTCGACCTTCGCGGCGTAGATGTCGTTGAAGAAGTACGCCGGCTTCACCTTGAAGAACTTCGCGAAGGCCGCGACGGTCTCGTCCGACGGATTGGACCGCTGCCCCGAACGCAGCTGCGAGATGTACGGCTTCGATATCCGGTGGCCGTCGGCGATGAGGGCGTTCGCCACCTCAGCGTTCGTGTGCGGCTTCCGGCCGGGGGGATGGACGGTATCGAAGAGCTTGTTGAGCCGTGCGGCGAAGTCAGACATCGCGAAAATAGTAGCACCGGGAATAACCGGCGGGTAGCTCGTTAAGGGTGATTGGTCGACCGTTCGGAAGACGGTTTCCTCGCCCCGTTCGAGACGGTGGAACGGGGCCTTGGCGTGTGAATAACCTCGTGATAGCTCGATGCCGTGATTGTGGGTAACGATGTCGGTCCGGTGTCGCCGGAACCTGGAAAATGCGAGTGCCCGCGGGGAAACTGGGACTCATGGACCGCAGAATGAGCGACAACGAATTGCGCAGGGCGATTCGCGTGCTGCGCGAGCGGGCGGACGACGCGCGCAGCCACGGTCGTCCCGAGGACGCGGATGGGATCGAGAAGACCATCCGCGACTACCAGGACGAGATGACGCAGCGCCTGTAGAACTCGTCCCACACTTCCGGCGCCGTAGTTACTCGGCGCCGGAAGTTGTCGACCGCGGAAAGTGGCCTGCGCCACGTACACTGCCGACACGGACCGAACGGATCGGCGAAGGTGGGGGACTGCACGCGATGGCGATCAAGACGCTCGACGGTAAGAAGTGCCTGATCACCGGGGCGGCCAGTGGGATCGGCAGGGCCACCGCGATCGCCGCTGCGGCCCGCGGCGCCCACCTGTTCCTGACCGATGTCAACGAGGTCGGATTGGCGGAGACGACCGCCCTCGTCGGCGGGGCCGGCGGCACCGTCAGTTTCTCCCGGGCCCTCGACATCTCCGATTTCGAGGCGGTCACCGCCTTCGCGGACGAGATCCACGACCAGTTCGGCAGCCTCGACATCGTGATGAACGTCGCCGGAATCTCCGCCTGGGGCACCGTCGAGAATCTCGAGCACCGGCACTGGAAGTCGATGGTCGACGTCAACCTGATGGGACCGATCCACGTCATCGAGCGCTTCGTTCCGCCGATGATCGCCGCCGGACGGGGCGGGCACCTCGTGAACGTGTCCTCGGCGGCCGGCCTGTTGGCGCTGCCCTGGCACGCCGCGTACAGCGCCAGCAAGTTCGGGTTGCGCGGGATGTCCGAGGTGCTGCGGTTCGACCTCAAGCGCCACGGCATCGGGGTGAGCCTCGTCGTCCCCGGCGGAGTCCGCACGCCACTCGTGGGCACCGTGCAGATCGCCGGGGTGGACCGTTCCGATCCGCGGGTCGAGAAGCTCACCCGTCGGTTCGAGAAGCGTGCGGTCACGCCCGAGAAGGTGGCCGCCTGCATCCTCACCGGCATCGAGAAGAACCGCTTCCTGGTGTACACGTCCTCCGACGTCCGGTTCGGCTACTGGTGGGCCCGCAAGTTCGCCCCGCCGTACGAGTTCGTCATGCAGAAGGCCAACGACCAGTTCAGTAAGCTCCTGTAGCCGCCGCGGCGGGAGCCGTCGCCCTGGGCCGCAGTCGCCCGCTGTGCATCTCGTATGCCGCGTCGACGAGGTCGAGCTGGCTCAGGTCGTGGGTCACCATGACCGTCGCGACGGAGCGTTCGCGGCTCAGGTCGGCCAGCAGCGCGACGATCTCCCGGCTGCGTTCCTCGTCGAGCGCCGACGTCGGCTCGTCGACGAGCAGCACCGCGGGATCGTTCACGAGCGATCGGGCGATCGCGACCCGCTGACGCTGTCCGCCGGAGAGCTGGTTCGGGCGTCGGTCCAGCTGGCCCTCCAGCCCGAGGCTGCTCAGCAGGTCCCGGGCGCGCTGGCGGCTCTCCCGGACCGACCCGCCGTTCAGGTGGGTGATCATCTGCAGTTGCTCGGTAGCGGTGAGGGACGGCAGCAGGTTCGACTGCTGGAACACGAAGCCGAGCTTCTCGCGCCGCACGTCGGTGCGGGCCGCGCGGTCGAGGCCGGTGACGTCGGTCCCGTCGATCGTCACGGTGCCGGAGTCGGGCGAGGTCAGCAGTCCCGCGACGGCGAGGAGGCTCGACTTGCCCGAACCGGACGGGCCGGTGACGGCGACCAGTTCGCCGCGGTCCACGTGGAGGCTGACGTCGTCGAGGGCGCGCATTCGGGTGTCGCCGTCGGGGTAGGTGAGAACGATGTCGCGGAGGTCGATGCTCATGGGGTGTCCTTTCGGAAGTGGTCTGCCGGTTCAGCGGGCGGTTGCGAGCGCAGCCTGCGGGTCGATCGAGACGATGCGGGCCAGGGCGGCGGTGGCGCCCACCATGCCCATGACGATCAGCGCGACGAACGGGACGACCGTGCTGGACAGCGTCAGCATGAAAGGCACGAACTGCGACGCGATCGCGCCCAGTCCCACCGCGGCGAGGGTGCCGAGGCCGGCGCCGATCACGAGAACGATCAGCGACTGGCCGAGGGCGTCCTTGAGCAGGTACTTCGTCGACGCGCCGACGGCCTTGAGGACCGCGAGGTCCTGGCTGCGCTGGATGGTCCAGACGGTGAAGAACGCGCCGACCACCAGGGCGCTGACGGTCATCAGCATCACCTGCATGAGCAGCAGCGACCCGCGCTCGGACGTGTAGGAGCCGATCGCGTTGAGGGCGCCCTTCTCGTCGGTGATCGACGTGTTGGTGGCCGCGGCGGCGCCGTCGACGTCGAATCCGCCCGACGTGCGCAGCGCGATCACGGTGCCGTCGCTGCCGCCGGCGGACGGCAGCTGCGTCCACATCTCGTGGTCGATCCACACCACCGGCTGGTGGCTGTACAAGGAGTCGTTCACGAGCGAGGTGATGGTGAACGTCTGTGTGCCGATGGTGATTCGGCTGCCGACGTCCCATCCGTTGTCCTTCGCGAGGTCGCCGTCGACTGCGGCCGACCCGGCGTCGAGAGGGACGGGGGCGGCGAAGGAGTGGCCGTCCACACCGAACGCCGACGCGGCCACTTCCCGGCCGTCCGTGCTGATCCGGACCGGTGCGATCCCGATGATGGCGGCCTCGTCGACACCGGCGGTCGCGGCCAGGGCGTCACGCTGCTGTTCGGTGACGGTCGACTCACCGAACGACAGCGACTGACCCTCGGCGGGCTCGCCGAACGCAAAGTTGTCCGCGCCGAGGTGCTGCACGGCGGCGATCGACTGGTTACCCAGTCCCGCGGTCAGCCCCGACAGCATGACGACCATCAGGGAGATCAGGAACAAGGCCGAGCTCATGAGAGCGAATCGGCCCTTGGCGAAGCGGAGATCTCGAATACTGAGGAACATGTCATCCACCTTCGCGTGGAGTGAGGGGTCGGGGCATCGCACATCGGTTGACATCCTCGGTCCATCGAAAGTTGGAGATGGCCGTCCGAGGCGGCGTACGCTGCGTCGACGGTGTTAGCGTGAGTGAAATGCAGACCTCTGACGCTTACCACCCGGGCGGTGTCGCCCCGGTGCTGCGCGCCATGCGGATCGGCGCGCACCTCCTGTTCGTGATCCTGCTCGCGGTCGGCGTCGGACGTGTCATCGCCTCGCTGGGTCTCCATGGCTGGTGGATCGTGGCGCTCGCGGTCGCCGAACTCGGGTGGTACGTGTGCGGCGTCTTCTTCGTCGAGCGCGGTCGGGGCGGCGGCAAGGCGGACAAGGCGTCGGGGCGGGTGTGGCTCGCGATCCTCGTTCTCGGCTGGCTGGTGCTGGTGGCCTCGAACCCCGACTTCGTGTGGCTCTCGTTCGCGCTGTTCTTCCTGTGTTTCCATCTGCTGTCGATCCCGCAGGCGCTCGGCGCGACGGCGGCGCTGACGGCGGTGTCGATCGGGGCGAGCCTGTGGCACGGTGTGTCCAACACGATGGCGTCCATCCTGGGGCCGCTGATCGGAGCGGCGGTCGCCGCCGGCATGGCGATGGTGTACGAGCAGTTGGTTCGCGAGGCGAGGGAGCGGCAGGTGTTGGTCGACGAGCTCACCGAGGCTCATCGTGAACTACTCGGGGCGCAGGACGAACTGGTTGCGCTGCAACGGGAATCCGGTGCGCTCTCCGAGCGTTCGCGGCTGGCCCGCGACATCCACGACACCCTCGCGCAGGGGTTCTCGTCGATTCTGCTGCTGGCTCGCGCGGGTCTGCGCGGCACCGAGACCGGGTCGATCTTCACGCAGATCGCCGACACGGCGCAGCAGAATCTCGTCGAGGCCCGTCGGGTGGTGGCCGCGCTCGCGCCCGCCGACCTCGAGTCGGCGCCGCTCGAATCGGCGCTGCGCCGACTGCTCGACCAACTGTCCGACCAGACCGGCATCACCAGCGAACTGGTCACGGATGGCGCGCAGGCAGCACTCTCGATGGACTACGACGTTGCCCTGCTGCGGGTCGCGCAGAGCGCGCTCGCGAACGTGCGTCTGCACTCGCAGGCCCAGCGGGTCCGGGTGACCCTGAGCTATGCCGGCGACGAGGTCCGCCTCGACATCGTCGACGACGGTGTCGGGTTCGATCAGCGCGAGGCCGGCGGGTTCGGCCTGCGCGCGATGCGGGATCGGCTCGCCGAACTCGGCGGCACGCTGGTCGTCGAGTCCGCCCCCGGTGACGGAACAGCCGTTGCGGCAACACTTCCCGTCGGGAGGCCGATGTGAGCGCGGTGCGGGTCCTGCTCGTCGACGACCATCCGGTGGTGCGCGCCGGGCTGCGCGCGTTGCTGGCGTCGCACGACGGGGTCGAGGTGGTGGCCGAGGCGTCGTCGGGCGAGGAGGCGGTGGCGTTCGCGGCGACCGCGAAACCCGATGTGGTGCTGATGGATCTGCGGCTCGGTGCCGGCATCGACGGAGCCGGTGCGACCGCGCAGATCACCGCGATGCCCGAGCCGCCACGGGTCGTGGTGCTCACGACGTACGACACCGATGCCGACATCCTGCGGGCGGTGGAGGCGGGCGCGTCAGGCTACCTGCTCAAGGACACCGCCCCGCAGGTGCTGATCGATTCGGTGTTCGCCGCGGCGCGCGGTGAGACCGTGCTCGATCCGGACGTGGCGCAGCGGCTGTACCGGCGGATGCAGCAGCCTCGCGCCGACCTGAGTGCGCGCGAGGTCGAGGTGCTCGGGCTCGTGGCGCAAGGGCTGTCCAACCGGGCAATCGCGAAGCAGCTGTTCGTCAGCGAGGCCACCGTCAAGTCACATCTGGTGCACGCGTTCACGAAACTCGGCGTCGACAGCCGCACGGCGGCCGTCGCGGCGGCTCGCGAACGGGGCCTGATCACCTGATCGGTCCGGTACCGTCGGCGGCATGCCGAAGCGTTTCGAGTTCTCGGCCGAGTTCGATCATCCCGTCGAACGGGTGCACGCGCTGCTCACCGACGAGGACTATTGGCGCTCGCGCGTGCCGGCGGGATCGCGGGCGGCGGTGCACGTCGGCGAGCAGGCGGACGGCGACGGACTTCCGGTCGTGACGGTCACGATGACCGAAACGGTCGACCCGGACAGCTTTCCGGCATTGGTGCGCAAGGTGATTCGCGGCGAGATGCGGATGGAGCGGACCGACGCGTGGCGGCCCGTCGACGACGGCCGGGCGGCCGGGCGGGTCACCGGACGCTCCACCGGCATCCCCGTCGCGATCGACGGGGAGTACGCGCTGCGGCCCAACGGAGCCGGGTCGGTGCTCGACGTGCGTGGCACGATCACCGTCCGCGTCCCGCTGGTCGGCGGGCAGATCGAACTGCTGGCGCGGCAGATGGTGTCCCAGATGGTGGAGCGGGACCGCGTCGAGGCGCAGCGCCGCCTCGACGGCGACGGGGCGTGACGTCGACGTCAGTCCAGCTCGACGTCGATGACGCGGGCGCCCGGGCCCTCGCTGCCGAGCTCGTCGTGCGGGTTGGCCAGCGTGCAGCTTGCGAGCGAGAGGCACCCGCAGCCGATGCAGTTGGTGAGGTCGTCGCGCAGCCGGACCAATTGCTCGATGCGCTGGTCGAGGTCGGCGTGCCAGCGACTCGACAGGCGCGCCCAGTCGTTGCGGGTGGGTGTGCGGCCGTCGGGCAGGGTCGAGAGGGCGTCGCGGATCTCGGCGAGCGGGATGCCGACGCGCTGCGACAGCCGGATGAACGCGACCCGGCGGAGGACGTCCCGCTTGTAGCGGCGCTGGTTGCCACTGGTGCGACGGCTCGAGATCAGGCCCTCGCGTTCGTAGAAGTGCAGCGCCGACACCGCCACCCCGCTGCGCTCGGACAGTTGTCCGGGGGTGAGCTCCTTGGTGTTCCAGTCCGGCTTGTCCACCGTGTCCGCCTTTCCCGAGCCGACAACCTCGACAATAGTCGAGGATTGTGAGGTGCCGTCCGCCGTGCGCGGGACTACCGTTTACGCATGAGCGTGCGGGAGACCTCCGGGCTCGGCGTCGACACCGAGGTGGGGACGTTGCGGTCGGTGCTGCTCCATCGCCCCGGCGACGAGCTCCGGCGTCTCACACCCCGCAACAACGATCAACTCCTGTTCGACGGGCTGCCGTGGGTGGACCGTGCGCAGGACGAGCACGACGCGTTCGCCGACGTGCTGCGCCGCCACGGTGTCGAGGTGCTGCTGTTGGCGGACGTGCTCACCGAAACCCTGACGACCAGCGGCGCGGCGCGCATGCAGGGCATCGCGGCTGCGGTCGACCCGCGCAAGCTCGGGCACGCGCTCGCCCAGGATCTGGCCGCGCATCTGCGCGGTGTCCCGGCCGACGAGCTGGCCACGATTCTCACCTCGGGGATGACGTTCGACGAGTTGCCGATCGGCACGGGTGCCGCGACGCCCTCGCTGGTGCGGTTGATGCACCACGGCGGCGACTTCGTCATCGACCCGCTGCCGAATCTGCTCTTCACGCGGGATTCGTCGTTCTGGGTCGGCGGCCGCGTCGCGATCACGTCGCTCGCGTTGCCGGCGCGGGTGCGCGAGGCGTCGCTGACCGACCTGATCTACGCGCACCATCCGCGATTCCGCGGGGTGCGGCGGGCGTACGAGTCGCACACGGCGCCGGTCGAGGGTGGCGACGTGCTCCTCCTCGCGCCCGGCGTGATCGCGGTGGGGGTGGGGGAGCGGACCACGCCGGCGGGGGCGGAAGCGTTGGCGCGCAGCGTCTTCGAGGACGGTCTCGCGCACACGGTGCTCGCGGTGCCGATCGAGCAGCGACGCGCGTCGATGCATCTCGACACGGTGCTGACCATGGTGGACTCGGATGCCGTGGTGATGTATCCGGCGGTGCGGGACACCCTGTCGGCGTACACGATTCGACGTGAGGACGGGCTCGTATGTATCGGTGGGCCGGAGCCGTTCCTCGAGGCGGCCGCGGCGGCGATGGGCATCGGCAAGCTCCGGGTGATCGACACCGGACTCGACCACGTCACCGCCGAACGCGAGCAGTGGGACGACGGCAACAACACCCTCGCGCTGGCGCCGGGTGTCGTGGTGGCCTACGAGCGCAACGTCGAGACGAACGCCCGGATGGAGGCGTCGGGCATCGAGGTGCTGCGTATCTCCGGGTCGGAGCTGGGGTCCGGCCGGGGCGGACCGCGGTGCATGTCGTGTCCACTTGCCCGCGATCCGCTGGCCTGACCGGCGAACTACAGGATCTCGCGCACCTTCTCGTAGGGGCGTGCCAGGACGGTGCCACGGTCGGTCACCACGATCGGGCGTTCGATCAGGATCGGGTTGGCGACCATCGCGTCGAGCAGTTCATCCTCCGACGCCGTCGCGAGCCCGAGCTCCTTGAAGAGGGCCTCCTTCTTGCGGATCGCCTCGCTGGGGCGCAGACCCGCGTCGTCGAGGAGCTTGCGCAGTCCGTCGTGCGACGGCGGCGTCTCGAGGTACTTGACGACCGTGGGCTCGATGCCGGCGTCCTCGATGAGCTTCAGGGTGTTCCGCGATGTGCTGCAGCGCGGGTTGTGATAGATCGTTGCGGTTTTCGCGGAGTCGTTCATGCCTGCCATGTCAGTCATTGTGCACGGGGACAATGACGGATAGCGGGTACGTCATGTCGGATCCAATGTGAGGAGCACACCATGACCGATCGACGCGTCGTCATCGCCGGCGGGCACGGCAAGATCGCCCGGCAACTGATCAAGCAGCTCACCGCCTCGGGGGACCGGGCGGTGGCACTCATCCGCAACCCTGACCACGAAGGTCCGGTGCGCGCGCTTGGCGCGCTTCCGCAGATCGTGGATCTGGAACACGCCACCGTCGACGAGGTTGCGGAGCTGCTCCACGGGGCCGATGCCGTGGTGTTCGCGGCCGGAGCCGGCCCGGGGAGCGGTGTCGCCCGCAAGGACACCGTCGACCGCGGCGCGGCGGTGCTCATGGCCGACGCGGCCGAGCGGGCCGGGATTCGGCGGTTCGTGCAGGTCAGCTCGTTCGGCGCGGGCGAGCCCGTTCCGCCGGGCACCGACGAGGTGTTCGCCGCGTACCTGGTCGCCAAGTCGGCGGCCGAGGAGGATCTGCGCGGGCGCGACGGCCTGGACTGGACGATCGTGCGGCCCGGCGGGCTCACCGACGACGACCCGACCGGGGAGGTGGCACTGACCGAGCCGCCGCTCGCGCGCGGCACGGTGTCGCGCGCCGATGTCGCGGCGGTGATCGCGGCCCTGCTCCGATCCGGTCACGACGGCGGTAAGCCTCGGGCGGTCGGCCGCACATTGATGCTGACGGAAGGCTCGATTCCGATCCAGGACGCCGTCGCCGCGTTACCGTGAGTTCACGGGCCGGATCAGCGGACGACGAAACGGGGACGCCGGTGGAGATCGAGATCGACCACGATGCTGCGACGCCGCCGTTCGAGCAGTTGCGGGTGCGCATCCTCGAACTCGTTCGCAACGAGGAGCTGGTCGCGGGCACCAAGATCCCGACCGTGCGCAAGCTGGCCGCCGATCTGGGGATCGCGCCCAACACGGTGGCGCGCACGTATCGCGAACTCGAACAGCTCGGGGTGATCGAGACTCGCGGCCGGCTCGGTTCGTTCGTCGCGGCCTCCGGCGACCCGACGCGGACGAAGGCGCAGCAGGCCGCGACGGAGTACGTGGCGACGGTTCGTCGGCTGGGGATGTCCGACGAGGATGCGGCGGCCTTCGTCGCGACCGCGCTCAAGGGAGCCTGAGCGTTTGGTTGACGCTTCAACTTAAACGTGCCACAGTGGGATCATCCGATGGCGCGCCTCCGCGCGTCCGATCCCATCCTGAGGACTCCCATGAACTCCACGGCATTCCGTGACGCCACCCTGCTCATCGCCCGCGTCGGTATCGGCGTCATCTTCATCGCCCACGGTTGGCAGAAGTTCTTCGACTGGGGAATCGACGGCACCCAGGCTGCGTTCGCCGGCATGGACATCCCGCTCGCCGACGTCTCGGCCATCGCCGCAGCCACCATCGAACTGGTCGGCGGTATCGCCCTGCTCATCGGGTTCGCCACCCGCGTCGCCGGTGTCCTGCTGTTCCTGGACATGCTGGGCGCGTTCTTCCTCGTCCATGTCGGCAACGGCATCTTCGTCGGTGACGGCGGCTACGAGCTGGTCCTCGCCCTCGGTGTCGCCTCGCTGCTGATCGCGGGCGTCGGCGCCGGACGGGTCAGCGTCGACGCCTTCGTCGGCAAGAACTCCCGCATCCTGTCCGCGGCGTAACCGAGCCCCGACCAGGCCGTATGCGAGGACCCGGACGCCGCCACGAGCGTTCGGGTGCTTGCTTTTGCCCGGGAAGATGAGCAGCGTGTGAAGAATGGCAGGCACGCGCGAGCTGTCCGGGACCGATCGTGTGGTGTTCGGTGTCGCCGCGGGTGCAGTCGCTGCCATCGTCGTGTGGGGACTGGCCGCGCCCGACAACCTCCAGTCGGTCACCGCGGACATGCTCGACTGGCTGGTCACGAACATGGGCTGGCTGTTCATCATCGCCGCCTCCAGCTTCGTGGTCTTCGCGCTGTGGCTCGCGGCGAGCCGCTACGGCCGGGTCCCGCTCGGCAAGGACGGTGAGAAACCCGAATTCAGCACCGTCAGTTGGATCGCGATGATGTTCAGTGCCGGCATGGGCATCGGGCTGATGTTCTTCGGCGTCGCCGAACCCCTCGCGCACTTCGTGACGCCGCCACCCGGCACCAGCGGCGGTATCGGAACGGCCATGGCCACCACCATGTTCCACTGGAGCCTGCACCCGTGGTCGATCTATGCGGTGATGGGGCTGGCGATCGCCTACGGCACCTACCGGCGAGGGCGACCGCAGCTGATCAGCGCGGCCTTCTTCCCGCTCCTCGGGCGGCGCAGTGAGGGCCCGATCGGCCGAGTCATCGACATCCTCGCGATCTTCGCGACGATGTTCGGCACCGTCGCGTCCCTCGGACTCGGTGCGCTGCAGATCGGCTCCGGACTCGAGGTTGTCGGCTGGATCGGTGAGGTGGGCACCCTCCTGCTCGTCGCGGTCGTCGCGATCCTCACCCTCGCGTTCGTCGCGTCCGCGGTGTCCGGAGTGGCCAAGGGCATCCAGTGGCTCTCGAACATCAACATGGTGCTCGCGCTCATCCTCGCCGTGTTCGTCTTCGTGCTCGGGCCCACCGTGTTCATCCTCGACCTCGTGCCGACCACGATCGGCAACTACGCGGCCGACCTGGCGACGATGTCGGCGCGGACGGCGGCGTCGAGCAACCCGGCCACTGGAGAATGGTTGTCGAAGTGGACGATCTTCTACTGGGCCTGGTGGATCTCGTGGGCCCCGTTCGTCGGGATGTTCCTCGCCCGGATCAGCCGGGGCCGCACCATCCGGCAGTTCGTGGTCGGGGTCATCCTGATCCCGAGCCTGGTGAGCCTGCTCTGGTTCTCGGTGTTCGGCGGCGCCGGCATCAACGAGCAACAGCAGGGCATCGACCTCGCCGGCCGCGACACCACCGAGAGTCAGTTGTTCGGCATGCTCGAGCACCTGCCGCTGTTCGGGGTCTCCACCGTCATCGTGATGTTGCTCGTCGCGATCTTCTTCGTCTCCGGCGCCGACTCCGCCTCCATGGTGATGGGGACCCTGTCGCAGCGCGGGGCACGCGCGCCCGCCCGGTGGGCGGTCGTCTTCTGGGGCCTGCTCACCGGCGGCGTCGCGGCCCTGATCCTGTGGACCGGCGGTGCCGACGCGCTCACCGGACTGCAGACCATGACGATCATCGCGGCCGCGCCGTTCGTGATCGTGATGATCGGCCTGTGCATCTCGCTGTACCGGGATCTGTCGCGTGACCCGATGATTCTCGCCGAGCGCAAGGAACGACGACTGTCGGTGCGGGCCCGGAGCCGCTGGACGTGACGCGGCGGCCGATCAGCCCCGGTCGGTGACCATCGACAGGATCCGGGGCAGCGGCGTCCAGTCGGTGGAGACGACCGACGCCGACCGGCCCGCGAGTTCGAGGACCCGGGCCCGGGCGTCCGCCTCGCCGGGAGCGACCGGGTCGAGCGCCGGAGCCACCTTGTGGGCGTCGGCCATGACGACGAGATAGCCGTTGTCCCGGTACCACTCGGTGTCGATGCCGCCGCCCGTGAAGTCCGTCGCGTCCCCGTCGAACACCACGAACCACGGCCGCAGGCCGGCGTCGTAGCGCTCGCGCGGATCGCCCGCCTGCGCGTTGTGCACCGCGGGGAACGCGGCGGCGAGTCCGAGACCGCCCACGCGGGCCAGGTCCGACAGGTGCGCCGCGTAGGCACGGTCGGTCCACCACGTGTCGAGTGGGTTGCTCTCCTGCACGGTCCCCGGGATCAGCTCGAACAGGAACTTCCCGCGCAGCGCCTCCCGCGCGGGCCAACCCGCGGCGCGGACGGTGTCGTCGAGCGTCGCGGCGGACGGCCCGCCGTGGGCCAGGAGATCGGCCGGCCCGAACACCGCGTCCCCGAGGTGGCTGCGCACCAGCGCGTCGAACTCGGCCGGCCCGCGACCGAACGGCGCGGTGAAGCCGTCCTTCATCTCGACCTTCACCATGACCGGCGGATGGTTCGGGTTCGCGTCGTGCCACGTTCGCAGGTCGTCGAGACAGCCGCCCAGGAACTGATCGCGCGGACCCGTACGGAGCTGTGCAACCGACGTCGCTCCCGCGCAGTTGTTGTCGTTCGCGATCGGGTTCGAGTGCGACACACGCCAGTCCGGGCCCGCCGCGTTGGTCCACACGTCCAGCTCGATCAGGCCGGCCCCGGCGTCGAGAGCGTCGGTGAGGTACGGGTAGCGATGCTTCTCGTACGTGTTGTGGACACCCACCGACGTCACGTCGGAGTAGCGCGGCGCCACCGGGCCGGAATCCGCTCGCGCCGTTGCCGGTACGAGCACGATGAACACGGCGAGTGCGGTCGTCACGATCCCCGCGAGAGACGTCCTGGACATCCGGTGCACACTACCCACGTGTCGGCGCTCGCGGACACCTTTCGTCGACGACGGGTCAGCGCCAACTCGGCAGCCACAGCTCCCGCTGCCACGTCTCCGGGGTGATCGGCATTGCCGTGAGGATCGGCCACAGCCACACGAAGTTCGCGACCACGAGCCCCACGTACAGGCACACCGCGAGCAGCCCGGTTCCGCGCCGCTCGGCCGAATCCTTCACCGTGCCGATAATCTCGCCGAGGATCAGCGCGATCGCCATCACGAAGAACGGGGCCAGCGCGACCGCGTAGAAGTAGTACATCTGCCGGTCCAGCGTCACGAACCACGGCAGCAGGGCAGCGCCGTACCCGGTGAGCACGGTCGCGTACCGCCAGTCGCGGCTCACGAAGGTCCGCCACAGGGCCCACCCGAGCACCGGAAACGCCAGCCACCACATCGCGGGCGTGCCGATCAGCATGACCGCCTTGACGCAGCTCGGCCCGCCGCAGCCGGACACGTGCTCGCCCTCGGCGTAGTAGTACAGCATCGGCCGCAGGCCCATCGGCCACGTCCACGGCTTCGACTCCCACGGGTGGTGGTTGCCCGCCGAATTCGTGAGCCCCGCATGGAACTCGAGCACCTTCGCGCTGTAGTACCACAGGGACCGCAGCGCGTCCGGCACGAACGCGAACGGGCCACCGGTACCGACCTCGTTGCCCACCGCGTGCCGGTCCACACCGGTCTCGCTCGCGAACCACGCACCGTACGTGGCCAGGTAGACGCCGAGCGGCACCAGCACCAGCGCGTACAGCGACGGGCCGATGTCGCGGATCGCGGTCCCGACCCACGGCCGGCGTACCCCGTACGCGCGGCGGGCCGCGATGTCGAAGCCGACGCACATGAGTCCGAAGAAGGCGATGAAGTACATGCCGGACCACTTGGTGCCGCACGCCAGCCCGAGCATGATGCCCGCGCCGAAACGCCACCACCGGAAGCCGAGCCGCGGCCCGAAGTCGGTGACGTCGATGCGGCCCTCCGCCCGCACCCGGGCCATCCGCTCGCGCACCTGGTCGCGGTCGACGACGAGGCAGCCCAGTGCCGCGGTGGTGAACAGGGCCAGGAAGATGTCGAGCATTCCCAGCCGCGACGAGACGAACGTGACACCGTCGACGATGAGGAGGATGCCGGCGATCGCGCCGATCAGTGTCGACCGGGTCATCCGCCGCACGATGCGGACGACGAGCAGCACGAGGATCGTGCCCGCCATCGCGGACGCGAACCGCCAGCCCCACGCGTTGTAGCCGAACAGTGCCTCGCCGATCGCGATCAACTGTTTGCCGACCGGGGGATGCACCACCAGCCCGTAGGCAGGGTTGTCCTCGATGCCGCCACCGGTGAGCACTTGCCAGCCCTGCGGCGCGTAGTGCTTCTCGTCGAAGACCGGTGTCCCGGCGTCGGTGGGGTAGTTCAGCATCGTGAACCGGGTGATCGCCGCGAGCGCCGTCACGATCGCCGTCACGATCCAGCCGCGTCGCCGATCGGTCGGGCCGAAGTCGGGGGCAGGCGCGAGTGGCGCCGGGCTCACGAGTCGGGCACTGCCGGACGACGGCACGGGGCGCTCGTCCGTCAGTTGGGTCACGAGTCGATCGTAGGCTGTCACCCATGACTGGTCGCCTTGTCCTCGCCGCAACTCCGATGGGCGACATCGGTGATGCCTCCGATCGACTGCGCAGCGCGCTCGGATCCGCCGACGTCGTCGCCGCGGAGGACACCCGTCGCACCAAAGCCCTCGCGGCCGCGTTGGGCGTCACGATCACCGGCCGGGTGGTGAGTTTCTACGACCAGGTCGAGGTCAACCGGTTGCCGGCGCTGCTCACCGATCTAGAGGAGGGGCGGACGGTCCTGCTGGTCACCGACGCCGGGATGCCGTCGGTGAGCGACCCCGGCTACCGGTTGGTCGCGGCGTGCGTCGAGAAGGACCTCCCGGTGACGTGCCTGCCGGGACCGTCCGCGGTCACGACGGCGCTGGCGCTGTCGGGGCTACCGGTCGAGCGCTTCTGCTTCGACGGGTTCCCGCCGCGCAAACAGGGGCAGCGGCGTGCGTGGCTGGAGATGCTGCGAACCGAGCAGCGTGCCTGTGTGTTCTTCGAGGCGCCGCATCGGCTCGCGGCCTGCCTCGACGATGCCGTGGACGTCCTGGGCGGGGAGCGGCGGGCCGCCGTCTGCCGCGAGCTGACCAAGACCTACGAAGAGGTCCGCAGGGGCACGCTGGCAGAGCTGGCCGAGTGGGCGGTCGACGGCGCCCGAGGCGAAATCACGGTCGTCCTCGAAGGTGCGCAGCCGGTATCCGCCGATCCCGAGGATCTGGTCGGAGAGGTGGAGCGCCTCGTCGCGGAGGGCGTCCGGCTCAAGGACGCGTGCGCTCAGGTCGCCGCGGAGAAGTCGCTGGGCGTGTCGAAGCGTGAGTTGTACGAGACGGTGCTCGCGGCGCGTCGGGACTGATACCCCGCGCATTCGATGTGTGGGGCGGTTTGCCGACCCCCGCCGACCCCCGACGAACGACTCACCCGTGGGCGGGAACTTCGATCGAGATCGAAGCCCCGCCCGACGGGGTCGCGGCCGCATCGGCGGGGGCCGCACCCAACAGCACCATCAGCCCCACAGTCGCCGCGATCACGAGAGTGGCCGCCACTGCCGGCGGTGTTTTCGCCGTCAACTTCGTCGCTCGTTCGATCATCGCGCGCTCCTCCTCCGTGGCGTGCGCCGGCCGGGACTACCCCTCGTCGATCTTCAGCCCCAACCGGCAACCGCGCCGCCGGCGCTGGGGCCGTTGTGCGTCGATGTCGACTTTGCCCCGCTTGACGGAACACAGAAACCGACAAGTCCGCACGAGGCGCTATCATCGCAGTTCGCAGGCGGTGAGGAATTAATCCGCAGCGGAATTTGAGCGGTCGTCCATGTCCTTCCCGGGTCCTCCTCGGGGTGCGGAAGCGGACGCGAATCGGACCAACCGTCGGGGCTGGAGGAGGGAACGCGGGCGATGACGTCCGACACGGATCAGACGCCGGACGCCGAGCAGTCGGGCTCCCAGGCGCGTCTGTTCTTCGCCGACCAATTGCGGCTGTTGTTCGCGACCGCGGGTGGACCGCCACTGAAGAAGGTGGTGTCCGAAGCCGCGGCCCTCACGCGCTCGATGGGCGGAGAGAAGCCGGCGTCGGTCCAACGCATCAGCGACTGGCGCTCGGGCAAGAGGATGCCCGCCACGTTCGAGTCGGTGCGTCCGGTGCTGGCCGTGCTGATCCGGATGGCGCGCTCACTGAACGTCGCGCAACCGCCCACCGACGGTCTGTTCTCGATGCGGCAGTGGGAGACGTGGTGGCGCAGTGCCAACGCGGTCCCCGCGACCCGGACCGGTGGCGGGAGCGCCGAGTCGGCCGTCCCGGCCCTCCCTGCGGGCGTGCGGCCGTACCGGGGGCTCGCCCCCTACCGGGAGAAGGACGAGCGACTGTTCTTCGGTCGACGGGACAGCATGAGCTCCCTCGTCGCCGCCGTGCTGTCGGCGCAGGGACAGGGCCTGGTGATCGTCACCGGCGCGTCCGGTGTGGGCAAGTCCTCGCTCGTGCAGGCAGGTCTCATCCCCGAGCTGCGCGGACACGACCGCGGCGAGGGCAGGACCGCGTTCGCGCCGATCGTGTTCGCGCCCGGACCGCACCCGCTGGACGCTCTGGTCGCGGCCGTGCCGGAGCTGGAGAAGTGCGTCGCGGCGCCGGAGCACGAGCAGGTCGACCTGGCGCTGCGAGAGGCCGCGCACCGGGTGGGGGCCGCCCAGGTCCTGCTGGTCGTCGACCAGATCGAGGAGCTGTTCACCCAGTGCACCGATCCGGATCAGCGCACGCGGTTCCTCACGGTGCTCGATTTCGCGGCAACCGCCCGGTTCGGCCACGAGCCGTCCGAGACGCCGTCCGTCGTCGCGACCATGCGCTCGGATTTCTACGCGCAGGCCCTGGCCTATCCGGTGCTCGCTCGTGCGCTGGAGCAGCGCAGCAAGGCCGTCGCGCCGCTGCTGCGCGAGGACGTCGTCGAGGTGATCACCCAGCCGGCCCGGATGATCGGCCTCAAGCTCGAGACCGGACTGGTCGACCTGATCCTCAACGACCTCGGTGTGCTCACGGCCGCGTCACCCAACCCGCAGGACGGGAGCGACGCCGTGCCGCCCGAGGGCAGCGGCACCGTGCTGCCGCTCGTCTCGCACCTGCTCGACACGATGTGGGAGCGGCGCCGGGGCGGTCAGCTGACCATCGCGAACTACCGCGCCACCGGCGGTGTGCTCGGATCCATCGCCGCCGCCGCCGAGCAGGCCTGGGAACAACTCGACGAACGCGGCCGCGTCCTCGCGCGGGCGATGATGGTGCACCTGGTGTACGTCACGAGTACGGGCACCGACGTCAAGATCCGCCGCACACTCGCACAGATCGTCGCCTTCGAAGGCGACGACATCGGCGCCGGTCGGCGCGTGGTCGACCACTTCGTCAACGCTCGCGTACTCGTCGTCGACGGCGACGACGTCGAACTGATCCACGACGCGGTGATCGCAACGTGGCCGCGGCTCGCGACCTGGATCCAGGAGGACCGCTCCTACTCGGCGCTGCGGCAGCAGGTCGAGACCGACGCTGTCCACTGGGACGACGCGAAGCGCAACCACAGCCTGCTCTACCACCGAGGCCGCCTGGACCTGCTGTCCGAGCATGCCGCGAAACGTGCCGACAGCGCCGCCGCTACCGCAGAGGGCGGGATCCCCGCCGTGGCGGCCTCGCTCACGCCGGCGGCCGCCGACTTCCTCGACGCGTCTGTCCGCCAGGTTCGACGTCAGTCCTGGATGGAGCGGAGCGTGATGGCGGCCCTCGCGTTCTGCGCCGTCATCGCGGTGGTCATGGGCGTCATGGCGCTGGCCGCGAAGTCCCGCGCCGAGAACGAGCGCAGCGCGGCGCAGTTCCAGCAGGTCGTGGCACTGGCCGACGCGCTGCGCGACAGCGACCCCACTACGTCGGCGCAGCTCTCGCTCGCGGCGTGGCAGATGCGCCCGGGGAGCGACGACGCCTTCTCTCGCTTGGTCGCGACCGAGAACACACCGATCTCGCGCGAGCTGCCCGGACACACCGGACCCATCTACGGGGTGGCGATCTCGGCCGACGGCCGGACGCTCGCGACGGCGAGCGACGACCGGACAGTGCGCTTGTGGGATTTCACCGATCCGTCCGACCCGGTCCAGCTGGGCGCGGACCTGACCGGCTCGGATCAGTACATGGCGTCGGTGTCGTTCAGCCACGACGGTCGACTCCTCGCCGCGGGCAGCGGCGACGGCGCGATGTGGATCTGGGACGTGACCGACCGCGCCGCGCCGCGTCCGCTGGTGGAGGGCATGCGGTCGGCGCCCGGCGCCGTGCACAACGTGCGGTTCAGCCCCGACGGCCGGCTTCTCGCGGTCCCGCACGACAACGGCACCGTCACCCTCGTCGACACGTCCGACCCCGACTCCGGACGGTTCCCCACCTGGACACTGCAGGGCCACGCGGGTGGGGTGCGGACGGTGTCGTTCCGCGGGGACTCGGTGCTCGCGACGTCGAGCGACGACCGCACCGTCCGGGTGTGGGACATCGCCGATCCGGCGCACCCCGTACAGATCGGGCGTGAGCTGTCGGGCTTCGACGACGTGGTGCACTCGGTCGCGTTCAGCCCGGACGGCCGCAGCCTGGCCGCGAGCAGCGACGACGGGTTGATCCGGATGTTCGACACCACCGATCTTGCGAACATCCGCCCGATCGACACCCCGGTGCAGGCGCACACGGGCGGCATCTGGACCATCGCGTTCGCCGCGGACGGCGCGACGCTCGCGAGCGCGTCGTGGGACGGGACCGCGAAATTGTGGTCGGTGGACCCGGCGACGCGCGTCCTGCACGAGATGAAGCCGGCGCTCAGCGGTAACGGCGGCGGGGTGCCCGCGCTCGCGCTCTCCCCGGACGGGGGTGCCATCGTCACCGGCGGCCAGGACTCGGTCCTTCGGGTCTGGACATTGGCGCCCGGAACGGTTCCGGTGTCGGATTCGCAGCTGACGTTGCCGTCGATGAACCGGGCCGGTTCGCTGCTGGCGACCGCCGGATACGACACGGCGGTGCGACTGTGGGCGGTCGACGGGCAGGGGCGCCTCGAGCGGGTCGGGTCGATCGAAGTGCCGCGACCGCGGGGCGGGGCGAACGTCGCAGCGCTCTCACCGGACGGCGCCCTTCTCGCGACCACGCAGACCTCTGGTGGGCACGTGCAGTTGTGGGATGTGCGGGATCCGGCAAAGCCGACACCGTTGGGGCCGGCCATCGTCACCGCGACCCGGTTCACGTGGGAGATGGCGTTCAGCCCGGACGGGCGGACCCTGGCGATCGGCGACGACGACTTCAGCGTCGCGCTGTGGAACATCGAGGATCCCCTGGTGCCCGTCATCCGGGGCCGGAGCCTGACCGGGCCGCACAATCTGGTGCGCAGCGCCCAGTTCAGCCCGAGCGGTGACGTGCTGGTGGTGGCGAGCGCCGACGGCGACGTCCACGCGTGGGACGTCACCGACCCGTCGAGGCCCTCGCCGAGGGAGCTGAAGGGCGGCGGTCACGAGGGGGGCGTCAACGCCATTTCGTTCAGTCCGGACGGTTCGACGCTGGTCACCGCGAGTGACGACCACACGTTGCTGTTGTGGGATCGCAACGCGGCCGGCGGATTCGACCAGCGTCCGGAGCCGCTGCGGGGCCACACCGGCACGGTGTACAGCGTCGCGTTCACGGCCGACGGATCCCACGTCGTGAGCGGTAGTGACGACGGCTCGGTCCTGTTGTGGAGCGTGGCCGACGACGGCGAGGCCGTCGGAGGTCCCTTGACGACGATCGGCAAGGGACGTTGGCAGGTGACGACCATGCCGCGGACCGACACGATCGTCGCCGGTGGCGGTGACGGCGTGCTGCGAATGTGGCGGCTCGACACGGACACGATCACCCGACGGATCTGCGCAGCTACCTCGGAACTGACGCAGGACCGGCCGGCGCACTTCGAGATGCCGGAGTCGGGGCAGGATGCGTGCGGGACGCGGTGAGCGTCACGATGCTGCGGGCCTTGTCGAGGCATTCCTGCCATTCGGCGGCGGGATCGGAGTCGATCGTGATGCCGCCGCCGACGCCGAGTTCGACGCGGCCGGTCGGGTCGAACTCGACGGTGCGGATCGCGACGTTGAGCTCGAGCCCGGCGACCGGGCTGTGCATCCCGACGGTGCCGCAGTAGACGCCCCGCGGCTCCGGCTCCCACTGCGCGAGCAGTTGTCGGGCCGAGTGTTTGGGGCATCCGGTGACCGACGCGGGCGGGAAGGTGGCGTCGATCAGTTCGGCGGCGTCGACGGTGTCGGGGACCGTCGCTTCGACCGTGGAGACCAGGTGCCAGACGCCGGGTGCCGGTTTGACCCGCAGTAGATCGGTGACCCGCACGGACCCCGGCTCGGCGACCTGGCCGAGATCGTTGCGGACGAGGTCGACGATCATCACGTTCTCGGCGACGTCCTTGACCGAGCCGCGGAGCAGTTCGGGATTCTCGCCGAGCGGCAGCGTGCCCTTGATGGGGCTCGACGTGACGGTGCCGCCGCGGCGCGACAGGAACACCTCGGGGGAGAGCGACGCCACGGCGCCCCACGAACCCTGCACGAAGGCGGCCCGGCTGGGGCGGGTCCTCTCGACGGCGTCGGCGAAGAAGTCGCCGGGCAGTCCCGAGCTGGTGCCGTGGAACCGCGCGCACACACACGCCTGGTAGACGTCGCCGCGGGCGATGGCGTCCAGGCAGTCCTCGACGCCGCGGCGATGCGCGTGCCGGTCCGGTTCGGTCCAGTCGATGTGCCACGGCTCGGACCGCGGGTCCGGGTGGAGCACCGCGTCTGCGACGTCGTCGGGGCACGGCTCGCCCCGCAGGCTCTCGAACCACCAGCAGCCCGACGAGTCGAGTCGAAGGACGTGATCGGTCCAGCCGCCGGCCGCCGCGGGCAGCGCCCCGGTCCGGTCGGGGTAGGCGCGGTACCCGATCCATCCGCCGCCGACCATCAGCCCGTCCGGTACCGGTGTTTCACGTGAGACGGATTCCGGAGGCCCGAGCAGTGTGAATGCCGCTGCTGGATCGCACGGCGCCGCCTGCAGGCTGGGTGCGATCACCGCGGCGGTTCCGAACCAGCTTCCGGTCAGGCCGGCCGGCGGGGGAAGCTGCCGCGCCCGAGCCCGCCGAGCCAGTGCGCGGAACACGTCGGCGGCGGTGCCACCGTCTCCGAGCCGCTCGATCCGCATCGGTCCAGCTTTCCATGAGGTGCGGGCGGCACCGCCATCGGTCCGCGGTGATCTCGATCGGGCCGACACCCGGTGTGTGGCCGGTGCCTCATCGTGGGATCGCCTGTGCGGCCGGTGACAGCGAGGCGTCGTCGGCCGCGGATTGCCCGGCGTGCCAGCCGTCGGCGTCGACGGTGCGGCTCCGGGACGCCCTGGTGGTCGGGAACAGTCGCTCGAACTCGGCGTCCACCGCCGCGGATCGCGCGGCCAGCACTGGCAGCAGGTCGTCGATCCGGACGTCGGCGTCCACCGCGGCCTCGGCGGTGGCGCGGCTGTCGGTCTCCTTGAGGCGCTGCCCGATGCGCACCGCGAATCCGAACAGGAATGCCTTGCGGAACGACGCCTTTCGGGAGGTGCTCGCGTCGCGGTTTCCGGCCGCCTGCATCGCGCGGGTGGCCTGGACCAGCAGCGACGTGAACAGCAGGTCGACCTGTTCGAGGTCGAGCGGGCTGCCCACGACCGTCGCGATCGCGAACCGGTCGAACCACACCGTCCGAACGCGATTGGCCTCGCCGATCGCGGTGAGGAGATGGACCTTCTCCCGCACGTACGGGTTGTCGAGGTGGAGGCGGCGACTGTGGACCGCGCTGGACGCCGGACCGCTGCCGCTCAGCAGGGCGGTGTTGATCGCGTACCGCGTCATGAGGTCCTGCGCCTTCGCGGTGAAGGTCTCGGCCTCCTCGACGAACTCGGTTGCCTCGGCTTTGGCGAGCAGCCCGCGAATCCTGCCGAGCAGTTTGGGATCGACGGCTTCGGGGACCTCGGTGCCGGGACCGTCGTGCTGCGCGCGCGCGTGCGGCCACGCGGACGGCGGCTCGCACAGCTGGTTGAGCCGCGGGAACTCGAGCCACAGCACCGTCAGGTCGATCCAGTCGCGCACCCCGATCTGCCAGCCGACGGCGTCGAGGGCCGCGGCGAAGTCGTCGGGGTCGCAGCGGGGCGGCAGCTCGTCGGCGAACCGGGCCGCGTCGGGTTCGCCGTCCGCGATCCGGGTGAGCTGCGCCCGCCACTCGCGCGGCGCCCGGCCCGCGGTGCCGGAGGTGCGGGCCTGGAAGAGCACCGCTGCGGCGGCGGTCGGTGCCGCAGCGGCGCCGAGGGCGCGCCGGGTCACGTGCATCACGTCGGCCGGCTGCCAGCCGCGCTCGTAGGCGTCGGCGAGGGCGGCCATGAGGCCGGCCGCCGACCGCTGCCGCGGCGGCACGCAGTCACCGGCGAGGCGTTCCCGTGTTCGAAAGTATGTTCTATTGCTCCCCATGCGTGCGAGTGTGCACGAGGGGACCGACAACTTTCGGCGAGCGACTACTCGTCGGTCGATTCCTCGACGTACCGCGGGAACACACCGACCGGCTTGGGCAGCGGCGTACCGGCGAGGATGCGGTTCCCGAGGTCCGCGAAGGTGCGAGCGTCGGGGGTCTGGCCCAGCAGGTCGAGGATCTTCTCGGCCGAACCCGGCATCACCGGCTGGACGAGGATGCCGACGATGCGGACCACCTCGAGGGTCACGTACAGGACCGTGGCCATGCGGGCCGGATCGGTCTTGCGCAGCACCCACGGCTCCTGCTGCGAGAAGTACCGATTGGTCTCGCCCAGCACGTGCCAGATCGCCTCGAGCGCGAGGTGCAGCGCCTGCACGTCGAACTCGGCGCGAACCTTCTCGAGCAGGGCGTCGGCCTGCGCGAGCAGCGTGCGGTCGTCGTCGGTGAGCTCACCCGGCGTCGGGACCTGCGCGTCGCAGTTCTTCGCGACCATCGACAGCGACCGCTGCGCCAGGTTGCCCAGCTCGTTCGCCAGGTCCGTGTTCATGCGGGTGACGATGGCCTCGTGGCTGTAGCTGCCGTCCTGGCCGTACGAGATCTCGCGCAGCAGGAAGAAGCGGACGGCGTCGAGGCCGTACTGCTCCACCATCGCGAGCGGGTCGACGACGTTGCCGACCGACTTCGACATCTTCTCGCCCTTGTTGAACAGGAATCCGTGCACGAAGACGCGCTTCGGCAGTTCGACACCGGCCGACATCAGGAACGCCGGCCAGTACACGGTGTGGAACCGCGTGATGTCCTTGCCGATGATGTGCAGGTTCGCGGGCCAGTACCGCTCGAACTCGTCCGAATCGGTGTTCGGGAAGCCCGCGCCGGTGAGGTAGTTGGTGAGCGCGTCCACCCACACGTACATGACGTGTGCGGGGTCGCCGGGCACCGGAACGCCCCAGTCGAAGGTGGTGCGCGAGATCGACAGGTCCTTGAGTCCGCTCTTGACGAAGCTCAGGATCTCGTTGCGGCGGGTGGCCGGCGCGATGAAGTCCGGGTTCTCCTCGTAGTGCGCGAGCAGGCGGTCCTGGTACTTCGACAGCCGGAACGTGTAGTTCGACTCCTCGGTCCACTCGACCGGCGTGCCGGTCTCGGTGGCGATGCGGGTGCCGTCGTCGAGGACGGTCGTCTCCTCCTCGGCGTGGAAGGCCTCGTCGCGGACCGAGTACCACCCCGAGTAGGTGTCGAGGTAGATGTCGCCGGCCGCCTCCATCCGTTCCCAGATCGCCTTGCTGG
This sequence comes from Prescottella soli, assembly GCF_040024445.1. Taxonomy (NCBI): domain Bacteria; kingdom Bacillati; phylum Actinomycetota; class Actinomycetes; order Mycobacteriales; family Nocardiaceae; genus Rhodococcus; species Rhodococcus (subgen. Prescottella) soli. The sequence goes on along the minus strand of NZ_CP157276.1, from coordinate 1,556,753 downwards.
CCTCGAGGTGATCGGTGTCCGTCGTGCGGATGAACCGGTCGTAGGAGATGCCCAGGACCTTGTCCATGGCCTGGAACACGTCCGAGTTGCGCGCCGCGAGGTCGCGGACGTCGATGCCTTCCTTGGCTGCCGTCTGCTGCATCTTCAGGCCGTGCTCGTCGGTGCCGGTCATGAAGAACACGTCGAATCCGTCGAGACGCTTGAAGCGTGCGATCGCGTCCGACGAGATGTACTCGTAGGCGTGCCCGATGTGCGGGACGCCGTTGGGGTACGCGATCGCGGTCGTCAGATAGAACGGCGGCCGGGCGGGCTGGGCGGGCGAGGAAGGCACAGTCATGGTGCGCCTACTCTATCGACGTGAGCAAAGATCGTCCCGCCCCGGACCTGCCCGAGCCGCTTTTTCCGCTCGTCGACGCCCACACCCACCTCGACGCGTGTGGTGCCACGGACGCTGCGAGCGTGCGGGAGATCGTCGATCGCGCGGCGTCGGTCGGCGTCGAGCGGGTCGTCACGGTGGCCGACGATCTGGCGGCCGCGCAGTTCGCGGTCGACGCCGCGAACTGGGACGACCGGGTCTTCGCGGCGGTCGCGATCCATCCCACGCGGGCGAATGCCCTCGACGACCCGACAAAGGCGGAGATCGAGCGGCTCGCGGCGGACCCTCGCGTCGTCGCGGTGGGCGAGACCGGCCTGGACCTGTACTGGCCGGGCAAGCTCGACGGCTGCGCCACGCCCGAGGAACAGGAGGACGGCTTCCGCTGGCACATCGACCTGGCGAAGCGTCTGGGCAAGCCGTTGATGATCCACAACCGCGAGGCCGACAACGACCTGCTGCGCGTCCTCGACTCCGAGGGCGCCCCCGACACGGTGATCTTTCACTGCTTCTCGTCCGACGCGACGATGGCGCGGGCCTGCGTCGACGCCGGCTACGTGCTGAGTTTCTCGGGCACCGTCAGCTTCAAGAACGCCAAGGCGCTGCGCGAGGCCGCGCTGCTGGTCCCGGCGGATCAGTTGCTCGTCGAGACCGATGCGCCGTTCCTGACTCCGCACCCGTTCCGGGGCGCGCCGAACCAGTCGTACTGCCTGCCGTACACGCTGCGGGCGCTCGCCGAGGTGCGCGGCGAGGACCCCGCCGAGCTGGCGAAGGCCTCGACCGCGACCGCCGAACGCGTCTACCGGCTGCCCAGCCGCGACTGAGCCTCAGCGCCCATTCCTCGGCGTGATGCACGGAATCCCGCGCCCGTAGGCGAGAAATGGGTGCTCAGGCCGACGGGGGATTCTTCCGCGGCCGGATCCGGGCGTTCGGCAGCGGCGGAGCGGGCAGCCGCTGCACGGCACCGGCGTAACCCTCGACGGCTCCGAACCGGTCCGACTCGGCCTGCCATGCGTCGCGGAACTGCTCGATCTCCTCGTGGCTGCGGCCGACGAAGTTCCACCACATCACGATCTCCTCGCCGAACGGCTCGCCGCCGAGCAGCACGACGCGCGCCGGGTCATCGGTGAGGTTCGTGAGGGTCAGGGTCGACGCGCCGATCCCGACATAGCCGAGGTCGGCGCGGGCCAGGTCGATGTCCTCGATCCGGACCGCGCCGGTGTCGACGAGGGCGCCGTGCTCGAAGGCCGGGTCGACGTCCAGGCGCACCTGCGCCCGCGGCTCGAGCGTCAGTTCCGCGCCGAGCAGGGGAGTGAAGGTGTGGACGGGGGACCGGGATCCCGCGAGCGAGCCGAGAAACACCCGAGCAGACCCGCCCTCGAAGGCCACGACCGGCGGCACGTAGTGCTCGAAGTTCCGGGGAGCGTCGCGGGCCGCGTCGGGCAGGGCCACCCACAGCTGCACGCCGTGCAGGATCGTCGTGTCCGGCGTGGACACCTCGGAGTGGCAGATGCCGTGGCCGCCGGTCATGAGGTTGACTTCGCCGGGTCGGACCATCCCGTGGACACCGTGGCTGTCGCGGTGCTCGATCTCGCCGGTGAACAGCCAGCTGACGGTCTGCAGCCCGGTGTGCGGGTGCGGCGCGACGTCCATGCCGCCGGTGAGCGCGACGTCGTCGGGCCCGTAGTGGTCGGCGAAGCACCAGGCCCCGATCAGCGACCGTTGCCGTTGCGGCAGGGTCCGGCGCACGGGCATCGCGCGGGGCCCCCCGAGCGGCACCTCACGGGAGGTGATGATCTCGGTCAGCGGCCGCCCGGCGACGGGTTCGTCGGGCCCGTGCTCGCACTCGATCTCGGCCGGATCGGTTTCGACGTTGCTCATTTCCCCACCCTTTCACGCGCCCGCGGTGTGAGCGTCCGGACATTCGACGACCAAGCGCCCGTGACCGATTCGTGACTGACCAGCGGCGTTGTCGAGACGTTTGTTGCAGCATATGTGCTGATCGACACGTTGCGGTTGCCAGATCGCAGACCCACCGTTACCGTGCTGTGATCAACTTGTCGTCGGCCCCAGGACGTGTCGTGTCTCCTCTCGCCCGGATCAACACCGTCAGGTCGCCACTGCTCTACGCCGTGATCGCCGCCCTGTTCGTGACGCTTCTCGCCGGTGGCGGACTGGTCGTCGCTCGGCACAAGACGATCACCGTCGACGTCGACGGTGAGGCCGTCTCGCTCAGCACGTTGCGCTCGGACGTCGGGTCGATCCTGGACAGTGCCGGCTATCCGATCGGCGAGCACGACGTCGTCGCGCCCAGTGCCGACGCGAAGCTCTCGAACGGTGACACCGTCGTCCTGCGTCGCGGCCGCGAGATCGTGCTGACGGTCGACGGCGAGCGCCGGACGGTGTGGACGACGGCGCTGACGGTCGACGACGCGATGCGCCAGCTGAGCCTGGCCGGCGACGCATACGTGTCCGCGTCGCGAGGCCAGCGCATCCCGCTCGACGGCATGGAGTTCGATGTCCTCAACGCCAAGTCCGTGAAGGTCTCGGACGGCGGCGCCCCGCCGGTGGAGGCGCGGGTCGCGGCACCGACGGTCGGCGAGTTCCTGGCCGTCACGAAGGCGTCGCTCGAGCAGGCCGACACCGTGACGCCCGCGCCGGAGACGCCGCTCACCGACGGTCTGGAGATCGTCGTGACGCGCAACCGCACCGAGACTCGCACCGAGACCCACCCGATCCCGGCCCCGGAGCATCGCGTCGACGACCCGGAACTCGAGCAGGGCAAGACCACCGTCGAGAACCCGGGTGCGCCGGGTGAGCGGACGGTGACGGCGACGGTCGCGACGGTGAACGGCGCCGAGACGCATCGCCAGGAGCTGTCGTCGTCGGTGGTTCGTGAGCCGTCCGCGACGGTCGTGCGGGTTGGCACCAAGCCCAAGCCGTCGGCGCCGTCGGTGGCGAACGGCTCGGTGTGGGATTCGATCGCGCACTGCGAGGCCACGGGCAACTGGGCGATCAACAGCGGCAACGGCTACTACGGCGGCCTCCAGTTCAACCAGGGCACGTGGGAGGCGTACGGCGGCACCCAGTACGCTCCGCGTGCCGACCTGGCCACCCGCGAGCAGCAGATCGCTGTCGCCGAGAAGGTCCAGGCGGCGCAGGGCTGGGGAGCGTGGCCCGGCTGCACCAGCAAGTTGGGTCTCGGATAAGGAATCGCGATGTCGCCCCTGTCGAAGATCAATACGAGTCGGTCGCCGCTGATGTACGGCGTGGTGGCCGCAACGCTTGCGACCCTGTCGGTCGGCGGCGCGACGGCGATCGCGCAGCACAAGACCGTCACCGTCGACGTCGACGGCGACCTGATCCAGGTCGGCACGATGTCGTCGAACGTGAGCGGAGCGCTTGCGGCGGCGGGTTATTCGGTCGGCGAGCACGACGCGGTCGCGCCCGCGGTGAACTCGGACCTGCACGACGGCGACACCGTTGTGTTGCGTCGCGGCCGTGAGGTCGCACTCACCGTCGACGGCCAGCAGCGCAGCGTGTGGACCACGGCGCTCACGGTCGACGAGGCGCTGGGCCAGTTCCGGCTCGCAGGGGACGTGCACGTCTCGGCGTCCCGTTCGCAGCGGCTGCCGCTCGAGGGCGCGGACCTCGACGTCCTGAACCCGCGCACCGTCCGCCTGATCGACGGTGCGAAGGCGGCGTCCGAGGTGCGGCTGGCTGCTCCGACCGTCGGCGAGTTCCTGGCGGCGCACGGGACCCCGCTCGAGCAGGCCGACACCGTCGTTCCCGCCGCGGACGCCCCGCTCACCGAGAACATGGAGATCACGGTGACCCGGGGCCGGACGGAGACCCGCGTGGTCACCGAGTCGGTGGCTCCGCCGGAGCAGCGCATCGAGGATCCGACGATGAACATGAGCCGTACGGTCGTCGAGAACGCGGGCCGCTCGGGGGTCGCGGACGTCACGTACGAGGTCACGATGGTCAACGGCGTCGAGACCGGGCGCAAGCCGGTCGGCTCCACTGTCCGGGTCGCGCCGGAGCCGCGTGTCGTGCGGGTGGGCGCCAAGCCGGGCACCGAGGTGCCGCCGGTGCAGAACGGTGCGACGTGGGACGCGCTGGCGCACTGCGAGGCGACGGGCAACTGGGCGATCAACACCGGCAACGGCTTCTACGGCGGCGTGCAGTTCGACCAGAACACCTGGGAGCGCCAGGGCGGACTCAAGTACGCGCCCCGCGCCGACCTCGCCACCCGCGAGGAGCAGATCGCGATCGCGAGCCGCACACAGCAGACGCAGGGCTGGGGCGCGTGGCCGTCGTGCACCAGCAAGCTGGGCCTGCGCTGACCGCTTGCCACGTGCGTTAGGTTCTTCAGGTGTCAGACGCCGTGCCGCCCCCCATCCACCCGCGAGGACAGGCCGCCCTCCTGGGCCCTGCCGAGGTCCGCGCCCTCGCCGAAGAGTTCGGTGTGCGCCCCACCAAGCAGCTCGGGCAGAACTTCGTGCACGACGCCAACACGGTGCGCCGCATCGTGGCCTCGGCCGGTGTCGGCCCACAGGACACGGTGCTCGAGGTCGGTCCGGGCCTGGGTTCGCTGACGCTGGCGCTGCTCGACGTCGTCGACAAGGTCGTGGCCGTAGAGATCGATCCCAAGCTGGCCGCACGCCTGCCCGCGACGGTCGCGGACCGGGCGCCGGAGCTGGCGGACCGGTTGACGGTGGTCGGTGCCGACGCCATGCGGGTGATGCCCGACGACGTCCCGGGTGAGCCGACGGCGCTGGTGGCGAATCTGCCGTACAACGTGGCCGTCCCGGTGCTGTTGCACCTGTTCGCCGAGTTCCCGAGTTTGCGTACTGCACTGGTGATGGTGCAGTCCGAGGTCGCGGACCGGCTGGCGGCGACGCCGGGCAACAAGGTGTACGGCGTTCCCAGTGTGAAGGCCAACTTCTTCGGTGCGGTCAAGCGCGCGGGCCACGTCGGTCGGGCGGTGTTCTGGCCGGTGCCGCAGGTGGAGTCCGGCCTGGTGCGCATCGACCGGTACACCGAGGCGCCGTGGCCGATGGACGACGCGCACCGACGTCGTGTCTTCGCGGTGATCGACGCGGCATTCGCGCAGCGCCGTAAGACTCTTCGCGCCGCGCTGGCAGGCTGGGCCGGCTCGCCCGTCGAGGCCGAGCGGCGACTCGTCGCGGCGGGGATCGAACCGTCGACCCGCGGTGAGAGGCTCGACGCGGCCGCTTTCGTGCGACTCGCGTCGGTCCCGGAAACCGACTGACGCCGAATCGTCTTTCGTCACAGGATGGTTCGGCCGGCCTCTGTGATCCGGATCGCGCCGATTCGTCCGGATCGGATTTCTGGACCACAATAGACCGGGCGGTCGCTGTCGGGGGAGATCGCCGCGAAAGGGTCCCTTCGAGCTGTGATTTCGAGGAAAACGGTTGTGAACAAGCGAATGTGGGCATACCTGCGTCGGTCGATCGGGGTGGCGTCGGTGGTGGCAGCGACCGCACTGGTCGCTGGGTGTGGTGGATCGGTGGAGGGCACGGCGGCGGCTGCCGACTCCGGGTCGACGAGTTCGTCGAGCACGACGAGCAGCGCGGCGCCCAGCACGGTGTCCGGTCAGCAGGGGAGCGACCGCGGTGGTTCGGTCGACATCGACGTCGCGATCGGTGACTGCGTGCGCCTGGGTGGTACGTCGGACGCGGCGACGATCGCCGAAGCGAAGTGCGGCAGCGACAAGTCCAACTACAAGGTGGTGGCCAAGGCCACGAAGAACGCGCAGTGTCCGTCCGACGTCGACCAGGTCTACTACGAGACCCGGTGGGGCAGCGAGCGCGGCGCCCTGTGCCTCGACGTCGACTGGGTGATGGGCGGCTGCATGAGCATGCCCGACGGTGAGGACGAGCCGCAGCGCGTGGACTGCACCAATCCCACCGCCCCGAACATCGAGCGGGCCGTCGAGATCATCGAGGGCGTGACCGACGTCGAGCAGTGTTCGGAGGGCGGCTTCGTGCACGACGAGCGCCGCTTCACCGTCTGTACCGAGACGGTCAGCGGCTAGCGTTCGGTTCGTGACGACGGCCCGGAGGGAATTCCCTCCGGGCCGTTCGCATTTCGTGATCCGGCTCGTCCGGCGGGTATCTCCTCCTTTCGTATCGAAGGGCTCCTACTTTCGTATCCGGTCGTCCCGGTTCGGCGTCGGTGCCGGCGTGCGCTGCCCTAGTTTCGGCGGGGTACAGCCTCGTTCTTGCATGTCGAAAGGTGTTCTCATGTCGCGAATTTCGATCCGTCGTGCTGCTGCGGCGGCCGTGGTCGTCGGTACTGCAGCGCTGGTCGTCCCGGCGCTCGCATACGCCGCACCCACCGGTTCCCTCGGTTCGCTGGGCGGCTCGCTCGGTGGTTCGGTCAGTGGCTCCGCCGGTGGCTCGCTCGGTGGTTCGCTCGACGGCTCGGTCGGTGGCTCGACGGGTGGCTCGTCCGAGGCGCCGGCCGCGGGTTTCACGTGTGACCCGCTGTCGACCGAAAAGGCGCCGGCGGGATGGGGCATCCCGTTCGACGACGAGCGCGGACAGGAGGCGTCCTACTCGGCATCGAAGGTGTTCGACCGGAACGGTTCCCTCGAGCTCGCGGTCGACGGGCCGTCGGATCGCGCCGCGTGGTACCACTCGGCGGGCAGTGTGAAGCTCTCGGACGTCATCGCGAAGGAGATCGGGTTCGCCGAGAAGGCGGCCACGTCGACCGCGTCGTTCCAGATCCGGCTGCTGGGGACCACGGGCGGCAAGTTCGAGAACGGATTCACCACTCTCGTGTGGGTCGCCGAGCCGGGCACCACGTCGACCTCGGACGGCGGCATGCACGACGAGATCCAGAACGGCAAGTGGTGGAGCACCCAGAACATCGATGGTGCGAAGGACCGCGTTCCGACGACGCTGGCCGCGATCTCCGCCGCCAATCCGAACGCCACCGTCGAGCACTACGGCGTGAGCGTCGGTACCGGTTCGGCCGCGACGTCGACGCTCGTGGATGCGGTGACGTTCAACGGCTGCACCACCGACTTCGCTGTGATCGATCCCGCCCCGGCGACCGGATCGGGCACGGGATCGCTCGGAAGCCTGTCCGGCAGCATGTCCTCCTGAATCAGGACACTGCCTGCGCCGACCGCGCCCGAGAGGGGCTCGGTCGGCGCTGTTCTCACTGACCGGGAACGGTCGATCGGGACAAACCGGGGCCGGTTACCCTCTCCGAAATCTGTGGCGAGCGTCACAGTTGCACGAGTGGTGGGAGGGTGCGTGGGCGGAAGATCGGTATTCGGAAAGGGTCTGGTGGCGGCGGTGGTCGCGGGTGCCCTGGTGCTCGCGGGTTGCGCGAACTCGGCCGACGGGAGCGAGTCGGGCGACACACGGACCCCGCCGGCCGTCGGCCTCGTGGGGGACCAGGAGGGCACGCCTGGCCCGGTGCCCCAGCTGACGTTCAGCGTGCAGGCCCTCGCCGCGGTCCTGGATCCGGCGAGGACCGCGGCGCGCGGCGGCAGCGGCGGCGACGAGTTCGCGGCGGTCTACGACGTCCTCCTGCGCTACGACGAGAAGACGGGCGAGTTCGTGCCGCGGCTCGCGCAGTCCCTGTCGTCGGACGGCGGCGGGATGGTGTGGACGCTGAAACTGCGTCCGGGCGTGACCTTCAGCGACGGCACTCCGCTCGACGCGAACGCGGTGGTGTCGAGCATCATTCGCTACAACACCGCTCGCGGCAACGGTGCCGCGGTGTGGGTCGACGCGGTCGAGTCGACGACGGCCGTCGATCCGCAGACCGTCGAGTTCCGGCTGCGCAAGCAGTGGCCGACGTTCCCGTCGATGCTGGCGCTGGGCCACGGCATGATCGTCGCGCCCAGCGCGGGTGAGGGGGAGGCGTTCAAGCCGATCGGCGCCGGTCCGTTCGTGCTGGAGCGCTACGCGCCCAACGAGGAGCGGGTGCTCACGGCGCGCGCCGACTACTGGAACGGCAAGCCGAACGCGGACCGGATCCGGTTCGTCGCCCTCAGCGGCTCCCGGGAGAACCTCGAGTCGTTGAAGACCAACGGAATCGACATCGGCTTCATGCGCGGTAACCCCCAGGCGATCTACGACGCGCTCGACGCCGACTATCCCGGCTCGTTCAGCATCCTCAACAGCGGTGGCGCCGAGTTGGTGAACAACCGCGAGGGCCGCCCGGGCGCGGATGTCCGGGTGCGCAAGGCGATCGCACTGGCGATCGATCCGGAGTTGGTGGGCCGGCGCGGCGACAACGGCCTCGGCCTGCCCGGGAAGGCGATGTTCGACGAGCGGTCCCGCTGGGCCACCGATGTCGAGGGCCTGCCCTACGATCCGGACGCCGCGCGGAAGTTGCTCGACGAGGCCAGGGCCGACGGCTACGACGGCAAACTGAACTACATCGTGCTGCAGGAGCCCACCGAGGCGGCGATCGGCCTGGCCGTGCAGTCGCTGCTGCAGGCGGTCGGGTTCACCGTGAACATCGTCAACGCGAACAACGCGGGCGACATCGTCAAGCAGGTGTATGTCCAGCACGACTACGACATGGCGCACGCCGGTATCGGCCTGTACGAGGCGATCCCGTTCCTGGGCCTGCAGACGACGTTGACGGGGAACTCCATCTCCAACTTCTCCGGGTACGCGAATCCGCAGATGGACGCGCTGCTCGGCAAGCTGCAGGCCGCCGACGGCGACGAGCAGATCCGTGGCGTGATCTCCGAGATCCAGACGCTGTGGAACGAGACCGTGCCGAGCGTGCCGATCAGTTCCGTGATGATCTACGTGGCCTGGCAGCAGAATGTTCGCGGCGTGGTGCCCACCGCGACGGGAATCATGCTGCTCGACAACGCGGGTCGCGTCTGACCCGACGAACGGCACGGGCCCGACGACGCGGTCGCCGGGCCCTCGTCGTGTTCTATGCGGATGGGCGGAACCGCCGCAGCCGCAGGCTGTTGCTGACGACGAACACGCTCGAGAACGCCATCGCGGCCCCCGCGAGCATCGGGTTCAGCAGGCCCGCCGCCGCGAGCGGGATCGCCGCCGCGTTGTACGCGAACGCCCAGAACAGGTTGCCCTTGATCGTGCGGAGGGTCTTGCGCGACAACTCGATCGCGTCGGCGGCGGAGCGGAGATCACCCCGGACGAGCGTGATGTCGGCGGCCTCGATCGCGACGTCGGTGCCGGTGCCCATCGCCAGGCCCAGGTCGGCCTGGGCGAGGGCGGCCGCGTCGTTGACGCCGTCGCCGACCATTGCGACCACCTTGCCTCGGGACTGCAGGTCCTTGACGGCGTTCACCTTGTCGCCGGGCAGCACCTCCGCGATCACTGTGTCGATGCCGACCTGGTCGGCCACGGTCCGGGCGACGGTCTCGTTGTCTCCGGTCAGCAGGACCGGGGTCAGTCCGAGGGCCTTGAAGCGGCGCACCGCGTCCGCGCTGGTGTCCTTGATCGCGTCGGCGACGACGAACACGGCCCGGGCCTGCCCGTCCCAGCCGGCGGCGATCGCGGTCCGCCCCAGCTTCTCCGCGTCCCTCTTGGCGCGGGCGAGATCGTCGGGCAGGTGCTGCGACCAGTCGGCCAGCAGGCTTGCGCGGCCGGCGACCACTGCGTGGCCGTCGACGATGCCCTGCACGCCCTTGCCCTCGACGTTCACGAAATCCTCGACGCCGGGCAGCGTTCCGACGCTCCCCGCGGCACCGGCGGCGACGGCCTGGGCGATCGGGTGTTCGGACGCGTTCTCCAGCGCCCCCACCAGTCGCAGCGCCTCGTCGCGGTCGACGCCGTCGGCGGTGATCACGTCGACCAGCGTCATCTTGCCGGTGGTGACGGTGCCGGTCTTGTCGAGCACGACGGTGTCGACGCCGCGTGTGGTCTCGAGGACCTCGGGGCCCTTGATGAGCACGCCCAGCTGGGCGCCGCGGCCGGTGCCGACGAGCAGTGCGGTCGGGGTGGCCAGGCCCAGCGCACACGGGCACGCGATGATGAGCACCGCGACCGCGGCGGTGAATGCCACCTGCAGTGGGTTGCCGGTTCCGATCCAGTAGCCCAGCGCGGCAACCGAAATCGCGATCGCGATGGGCACGAACACGCCGGCGATGCGGTCGGCGAGACGCTGGACCTCGGCCTTGCCGTTCTGCGCGTCCTCGACGAGCGCGGCCATCTGGGCGAGCTGGGTGTCGCTGCCGACCCGGCGGGCCCGCACCACGAGCCGTCCGCCGGCGTTGACGGTGGCGCCCACGACGTCGTCGCCGACGCTCACCTCGACGGGCACCGATTCGCCGGTCAGCATGCTCATGTCGACGGCGGAGCTGCCCTCGACGACGACGCCGTCGGTGGCGACCTTCTCGCCGGGGCGGACCACGAAGAGGTCGTCGACGCGCAGTTGGTCTGCGGGGATGCGGGATTCGACACCGTCGCGCAGGACGGAGACTTCCTTGGCCCCGAGCTCGAGCAGGGCGCGCAGGGCGGCGCCGGCGGTCCGCTTGGACTTGGCCTCGAAGTACCGTCCGGCGAGCACGAACGTGATGACGCCGGCGGCGACCTCGAGGTAGATGTTCGCGGCGCCGTCCATCCGGCCGATCGTCAGCTCGAAGGCGTGCGTCATGCCGGGGGTGCCGGCGGTGCCGAAGAACAGCGCGTACAGCGACCACGCGAACGCGGCGGACGTGCCGAGCGAGATCAGGGTGTCCATCGTCGCGGTGCCGTGCCGCAGGTTGGTCCACGCGGCGCGGTGGAACGGCAGACCGGCCCACACGATGACGGGCGCGGCGAGGGTGAGCGAGAGCCACTGCCAGTTGGTGAACTGCAGCGCCGGGATCATCGCCATCGCGATGACCGGAATCGACAGGACCGCCGACACGATCAGCCGGGTACGCAGCGACGCGAGTTCGCGGTCGTGCGGGTCCTCGGCGCCGCCGGACTCGTCGGTGGTCGGGGGAGTCGGGAGGGTGGCCGTGTACCCGGCCTTCTCGACCGCGCCGACCAGGTCGTCGGCGGTGACCGAGTCGTCGAAGGTGACCTTCGCCTTCTCGGTGGCGTAGTTGACGGTCGCGGTGACGCCGTCGAGCTTGTTGAGTCGCTTCTCGACCCGGGCGGCGCACGAGGCGCACGTCATGCCGCCGATCGAGAGTTCGATGGTGTCACCGCGGCCGGTTGCGAGATCGGCGGTGGTCATCAGTGTCCTCCTTCGTGACCGTCGTGTGCGGGTGCGGATTCGGTGGCCGGTGGGGTGGTCGTCGGGCCCACCGGAACGGTGAACTCGGCGGTGTGGACGGTGCCCTCGTGCTGGAAGTCGAGGAACAGGCGGTACGTCCCGGCACTCGGGGCCTGGGTGTGGAACGTGACGTCCGGGCCGGGTGCGGTGACGCCGTTGCCGGGCGCGCCCTCGGGGTGGACGTGCAGGTAGGCGAGGTCGCCGGTGCGCAGCGCGACCAGGTGCCCGTAGGCCCCCAGATACGGGTCCAGGTCGGTGACGGGGACGCCGTTGCGCGTGACCCGGAGCGTGAGCGGGCCGCCGGCGGTGGTGAGGTCACCGTCGAGGGTGACGGTGTAGCCGTCGACGGTCGCGGTGCGCGACGCGGCGGGAAGCGTAGCCGGCTGGAGGTCGCCGGCGACGTCGACGTTGCGACCGAGCGTGAGCTGGCCGTGCGCGCCGGACGCCTGGAAGTCGGCGAAGACGCGGTACGTGCCGCCGGTCGGCCAGGTCCAGTCGATCGACCAGGTGCCGTCGGGGCCGAGTGTCGGGTGGACGTGCCGGAACTGGCTGGTGTCGGTGCGGACGACGATCAGATGCAGTTGCTTCCCGTGCAGTTCGTCGAACGCGCGGACCGGTTCAGCATCGGCGCTCAGGATGCGGAAGCTCAGGGTGCCGGGCTCCTCGGCGCGGGCCGGGGAGGTGATCTCGCTCAGGGTGTAGCCGTTCTGCGATACCTGTAGCCCGGCGGGGAGACCCGCCTCCGGAGTGGCGGTCGGCGCGGCCGCCGCATGGCTGTCGGTGTGTGTGCTCGTCATGTCGATCGGGCTCCCCGTGACGGTGCCCACGCCGAGGGCTGCGGCGAATACGACAGCGAGGCCCCCGGCGTAGGCGATGAGCGTGGTGGACGTGCGCATCGGATTCCTCAGATCGGCTGGGCCGTGTAGCCCGCTTCCTCGACTGCCGCGGTGACCGCGGACTCGGGGAGCGGGGCTGCGGACGTGACGGTCAGGCGGCCGGACTGCAGGTCGACGGCGACGTCGGAGACGCCCGCGATCGCGCCGACCTCTTCCTTGACCGAGGCGACACAGTGTCCGCAGGTCATCCCGGTGACGGCGTATTCGGCGGTGCTCATGTCGATCTCCCTCTGCTGTACCACTACCCCGTGTGGGTATGGCGAACAATTAGGAAGGTACCCCCAGGGGGTATTGGGCGCAAGGGGTCGATTTCGAGACGTGCGACACGTCTGGGCCGGACCGGTGCGTATCGGCGCTGGTTGTGGTTGACTGATCTCGGTCGTAGTTTTTGTGTTTGTGTTAGTCCACGCTCGCAAATCCTGAAGTTGCGGGCGGACGAGGTCTCTCCTGAGAGCGACGTAGCCGCCGAGTAACACCGGCCCGGGAACCCCTGACCTGGAGTTTCCCGAGTTTGCACTGTGTAAGAGGAGAGAAAAGAAACATGGCAGAAGGCACCGTGAAGTGGTTCAACGCTGAAAAGGGCTTCGGCTTCATCGCGCCCGACGACGGCTCCGCCGACGTCTTCGTCCACTACTCGGCCATTCAGACCAACGGCTTCCGCACCCTGGAAGAGAACCAGCGCGTGCGTTTCGAGATCGGCCAGGGCAACAAGGGCCCGCAGGCCACCGACGTCACCGCTGTCTGAGCTGACTCGGATCTGCCCGGCTGAGCCGGGCGCATGACGAGACACGGGCCCCACTCCTTCCCGGAGTGGGGCCCGTGTCGTGTCTCCGGCCCGATTCGTCGCACCGGCACCGGGTTCGGCGCTAGGGTTCGGCAACCGAGCCGACGAGACGGAGGGGGCCGACGTGACGCCCGAGGAGTTGAGTGACCGCGCCGAGATCGGCGACGTGCTGCACCGCTATTTCCGGGGCGTCGACCGCCGGGACTGGGCGCTCGTGCGGGGGTGCTTCTTCGACGACGCGCACAACGACTACGCGCCCTTCTACCAGGGCGCGATCGACGACTTCATGGAGTTCCTGGCCGACCCGGCCGGCTTCGGGCTCTTCGATCGCACCTTCCACTTCGCGGGGAATCAGCTGATCGAACTCGCCGGTGACAGTGCCGAGACCGAGATCTACGCGATGGCGCAGCACACCAGCGCCGCGGACGCCGGCAATCCCACCCGGAACTTCCTCATCGTCTGGCTGCGTTACCTCGACCGGTTCGAACGCCGCGACGGGCGGTGGGCGATCGCGGACCGGCGGATCGAGGTCGAGTGGATCCGCAACGACGTCGGCGGTACCTGGATGGACGTTCCCGGTCAGGCGTCGCCGTAGCGGCGGGCCGCCACCGCGTGGCGCTCCGCGGCCAGTCTGCACTCGTCGCGCAGTTCGGGTGGGTCGAGCACGGTGAAGTCGACGTCGAATGCGCTGAGCCACCGCGCGATCGACCGCGGTGAATCGCCCCCGAGCGCGACCACACACCGATCGTCGGGTGCGTCTTCGAGCGTGCCCCACGCGGCGTCGACCATCGGCGCGATCTCGTCGATCGGGGCGTGGAGCAGCACCCGCGCCCGCACCCGGGTCACCGCGCGGTCGACCCCACGTGCCACGAACTCGGCCGCGCCGCCGGGCGGCAGTTCGCGCGGCGTGAACCGCGGACCGGCGGGGATCTTGGGGTCCATGCGGTCGACGCGGAAGGATCGCCAGTCGTCGCGCATCGTGTCCCACGCGACGAGGTACCAGCGCGACCCGGATCGGACCAGCCGATAGGGCTCCACCTCCCGTCTGCTCTCGCTGCCGTCGTGCGTGCGGTAGTCGAAGCGGAGGCGTTCGTGGTTGTGACACACCGACGCGATCGCGGACAGCACCGCGGCATCGACGGCGCTCGGTGCCGGTTCGCGCTGCACGACGTCCACCTGCAGGGCCTCGAGTCGGTGTCGCAGCCGCGACGGCATCACCTGCCGCAGCTTGGTGAGGGCGCGCACCGACGACTCGCCGATCCCGACGACGGCTCCGGTGGCACCGGACTGCAGTCCCAGCGCGACGGCGAGGACCTCGTCGTCGTCGAGCAGCAGCGGGGGCATCTCCGCGCCGGCGCCGAGTCGGTAACCGCCCCCGACGCCGACGGTCGCGTCGACGGGGTAGCCCAGGCCACGCAGCTTGTCGACGTCGCGCCGCACCGTGCGCGGGGTGACGTCCAGGCGGTCGGCCAGTTCCGTGCCGGACCAGTCCCGTCGGGTCTGGAGTAGGGACAGCAGCCGCAGCAGTCGTGCCGATGTTTCCCGCATGGGTCCGAGCATTCCACCGATCGAGGACGGTAGGTGTCCGCAATCGCTCGTAGCTTTCGTGGCGACAGGGACGGAACCGCCGAACGAAAGGCACGGACGATGCGCGCGATGATTCACACGGAGGGGTTGACCAAGCGGTTCAAACAGGGCAAGAACACGGTCGACGCGGTCGTGGACGTCGATCTCGAGGTCGCGGAGGGCGAGCTGGTGGCGCTGCTCGGCCCCAACGGCGCGGGCAAGTCGACGACCCTGCGGATGCTCACCACCCTGCTGGCGCCCACGTCGGGTCAGGCGAGCGTCGCGGGATTCGACGTCACCACCGATCGTGACGAGGTGCGGCGCCGGATCGGCTACGTGGGGCAGGGCAGCGGGGCCGGGCACAATCAGCGGGTCCGGGACGAGTTGGTGACGCAGGGCCTCTGCTACGACATGGCCAAGGCGGCCTCCGCAGCGAGGGTGGATGAACTGCTCGACGCCCTCGATCTCGCCGACCTGGCGACACGCAAGGTGAGCACCCTCTCGGGTGGCCAGCGCCGACGTCTCGACATCGCGCTCGGGCTGGTCCACCGGCCGCCGCTGCTGTTCCTCGACGAACCGACCACCGGCATGGACCCGCAGAGCCGAGCCAACCTGTGGGAGCACATCCTGCGGCTGCGCGCGCAGATGGGCACGACGATCGTGCTCACCACGCACTACCTCGAAGAGGCCGACGCGATGGCCGAGCGGGTGATCGTCATCGACCGCGGCACGGTGATCGCCGACGACACCGCGTCCGCGCTCAAGTCGGAACTGGCCGGGGACCTGCTGACGATCGGGTTCGACGATCCCGTCGCCGCGGCCCGGGCCGCCGACCTCGCGGCATCGCTCGTGACGGTTCGCGACGTCACGATGACCGGTGCCGTGATCCGGGTCCGCACGAGCGAGGGCGACGCCGCGCTGCCGGGGCTTCTCCGCGCGGCCGAGGGGTCCGGTCTCCGCGTCGCGACCGCCGATATCGCCCGGCCGACGCTCGACGACGTCTTCCTCGGCCTGACCGGCCGCAGCCTGCGCGAGACCGCCGCGGCGTGAGCCCGACCGGCTCGACTCGATCCGATATCCAGACCAGACCAAGGAGACTTCACATGACCGGCATAGTGCGCGACAGCGGGATCGTCATGGCCCGCGAACTGCGACCCACCCTTCGCGACCCGGTGAGCGTCGTGTTCAGCCTCGCCCAGCCGCTGATCCTGCTCGCCCTGTTCGGCCCGCTGCTGAAGAGCGTCCCGGGGATGGGGGAGGGCGTGTGGAACTGGTTTATCCCCGGCGTGCTGGTGATGATCGCGATCTTCGGCACGTCGATGACGGGCTCGAACCTCCTGATGGAGATGCAGCAGGGCTCGCACGAGCGGATGCTCGTGACACCTCTGCACCGCTCGTCGCTGCTGATCGGGCGGGCCGCGAAGGAGATGGTTCCCCTTGCCGCGCAGGCGGTTCTGATCATCCTGGTGGCCCTGCCGCTCGGCCTGGACGTCGATCCGCTCGGCGCGGTCGTCGGCATCGCGCTGCTCGGCGTGTTCGGGGTGGGCCTCGGCGCGCTGTCGTACGCGCTCGCGTTGGCCGTCCGTGAGCAGGACTGGATGTTCTGGGTGGTGCAGCAGACCTTGATGTTCCCGATGCTGATCCTGTCGGGCACGATGCTCCCGCTCGACGACGCCCCGCGGTGGATGCGGGCACTCGTCGCGGCCAACCCGCTGGGCTACGTGGTCGAGGCCGAACGGGCCCTGTTCGCGGGCGAACTCGCATCCGGAGCGGTCCTGTCGGGTGTGATCGCTGCGGTCACCGTCGCCGTGGTGGGACTGGGTGTCGGGGTCCGGTCCGTGCGGTAGTGGCTCGACCGGGCCAAGTGCCGCCTGAGGTGCGTTTTCGTCGCCTCGGGCGGAGCGCCTATTGTTGGAACTTGTGCTTTCCGTCGTTCCGCGCCCCGTCACGGTCCGGGCTCCCTCCAAGGTCAACCTGCATCTCGCGGTCGGTGACCTCCGAGAGGACGGCTACCACGAGCTGAGGACCGTGTTCCAGGCGCTCTCGCTCACCGACGACGTGTCCGTCGTCCACGCCGAGAGCCTCGCGGTGCGGGTCCGGGGTGAGGGTGCCGCCTCGGTGCCCACGGACGCCACCAACCTGGTCTGGAAGGCCGCCGAGATGCTCGCGGCCGAGGCGGGCATCGCCCCCGACGTCGAGATCTCGATCGTCAAGGGCATCCCGGTCGCGGGCGGCATGGCCGGCGGCAGCGCCGACGCCGCGGCCGCGCTGGTGGCCCTCAACGACTTGTGGCGACTGGGCCTGGACCGCGACGCCCTCGACGAGTTCGCGGCGCGGCTCGGCAGCGACGTCCCGTTCAGTCTCCACGGCGGTACCGCATTCGGCACCGGGCGCGGCGAGAAGCTGCTGCCCGTCCTGTCCCGCAACACGTTCCACTGGGTGCTCGCACTCGCGAAGGGCGGGCTGTCGACGCCGACGGTGTTCCGTGAGCTGGATCGGCTCCGTGCCGAGGGCAACCCGCCGCGGGTCGGTGACGCGTCCGATCTCATGCACGCCCTCGCGTCCGGCGACGCCGACGCGTTGGCGCCACTGCTCGGCAACGACCTGCAGGCGGCGGCGCTGTCGCTGGCACCGGAACTGCGGCGCACGCTCCGGGCCGGGGTGACCGCCGGCGCGCTCGCCGGCATCGTGTCCGGCTCGGGGCCGACGTGTGCGTTCCTGTGCGCGGACGCCGACTCCGCCGTCGCGGTGGGCGCGGAACTCTCGGGTGCGGGAGTGTGCCGCACCGTACGTGTCGCGAGCGGGCCGGTGCCCGGCGCACGCGTGATCGACCCCGAGCCGGAAGGCAGCCACTGATGGCGAATTTGATCAATCTCGAACAGGTTTCGAAGTCCTTCGGCATCAAGCCGCTGCTCGATTCCGTCTCGCTCGGTGTGCAGGAGGGCGAACGCATCGGCGTCGTCGGCCTCAACGGCGGCGGCAAGACGACGATGCTCGAGGTGCTCGCCGGGATCGAGGAGCCGGACTCGGGCCGCGTCAGCCGCGTCGGCGGGCTCCGGATGGCGGTGGTGACGCAGCGTGGCGTGCTGCCCGAGGGGTCGACCGTCGGGGACGTGGTCCTGGGTCCGCTGGGTGTCGCCGACCACGAGTGGGCGGGTGACGCCCGGATCCGCGGCATCCTCGCGGGCATCGGCATCGACAACCTCGGTCTCGACGCGAAGGTCGACGGCCTCTCCGGTGGCGAGCGGCGCCGTGTCGCGCTGGCCGCCGCACTGGTCCAGGACCTCGACCTGCTGGTACTCGACGAGCCCACCAACCACCTCGACGTCGAGGGCGTGCAGTGGCTGGCCGAGCACCTCGTCTCGCGGCGCTCGGCGCTGGTCGTCGTCACCCACGACCGCTGGTTCCTCGACACCGTCGCCACCCGCACGTGGGAGGTGGTGGGCGGCAAGGTCGAGAGCTACGAGGGCGGCTACAACGACTGGATCTTCGCTCGCGCCGAACGTGCCCGGCAGGCCGACGCCGCGGAGGAGCGGCGGCAGAACCTGGCCCGCAAGGAACTTGCGTGGCTGCGGCGCGGACCGCAGGCCCGCACGTCCAAGCCGAAGTACCGCGTCGAGGCGGCCGAGGCGCTCATCGCCGACGTCCCCGCGCCGCGCGACAGCATCGCGCTCGCGTCGTTCGCCAAGCGTCGCCTGGGCCGCGTCGTCATCGAACTCGAGGACACCAAGCTCACGACACCCGACGGACGCGAGCTGGTCCACGACCTGACGTGGCGGCTCGCCCCCGGTGAGCGCGTCGGCCTGGTCGGCGTCAACGGCTCCGGCAAGACGACGCTGCTGCGCACCCTCGCCGGCGAGCTCGAGCCGGCGGAGGGCAAGCGGATCCAGGGCCAGACCGTCAAGATCGGGTGGCTCCGCCAGGAGCTCGACGACCTGCCCACCGACATGCGGGTGCTCGACGCCGTCAAGGACGTCGCGGAGCGGATCACGCTGGGCGACAAGGAGATCTCGGCCGGACAGCTGGCCGAGCGGCTGGGCTTCGCGCCGGCCCGTCAGCGGACCCCGGTCGGGGACCTGTCCGGTGGTGAGCGACGCCGCCTGCAGCTCACCCGCGTGCTCATGGGCGAGCCCAACGTGCTGCTGCTCGACGAGCCCACCAACGACCTGGACATCGACACCCTCCAGCAGCTCGAGGATCTGCTCGACGGCTGGGCCGGCACGATGGTCGTCATCTCGCACGACCGCTACCTGATCGAGCGGATCTGCGACACCACGTGGGCGCTCTTCGGCGACGGCAAGCTGACGAACCTGCCGGGCGGCATCGAGGAGTACCTGCGCCGGCGTGCGGTGCTGGCGCAGAAGCCGGAGAACGTGGCGCAGTCGGTCGCGTCCACCGCCGGGGCCGCCGCGCCCAAGGTGGCCCGCGACGGCGCCGCCGACCGCGCGGCCCGCAAGGAACTGGCCCGCCTCGAACGGACGGTGTCGAAGCTGTCCGAGCGCGAGGAGAAGCTGCACGCGCAGCTCGCGGAGGCCGCCACGGACCCGTCGAAGCTGATGAGCCTGGACGCCGAACTCAAGCAGGTCGTGGCCGAGAAGGAGGCCGCGGAGGAGCAGTGGATGGAGCTCGCGTCCGAACTCGAGTGACGTGGCCGGCGAATCGTCCCGTTCGTCTTCGTGTGCAACGATAATGCCGCTACCGGCCCCAGATGCCCACGATGGCGGATAGCCTGCACTAGTACCGTACGCGCGGGGTGGAGGGCGGGCATCGTGGATCTGGAGGCGATAGCCGAGATCAGTCGGCTCAAGTACCGGTACGTGCGCGCCCTCGACACCAAGTCCTGGGCGGATTTCGCGGACACCATGCTGCCCGACGTGACGGCCACCTACGCCGAGCATCTGCGGTTCGACTCGCGGGACGCCTTCGTGTCGTTCCTGCAGGACACGCTCGGTCCGCACGTGATCACCGAACACCACTGCGGCCACCCCGAGATCGACGTGCACGGCGACACCGCGACGGGTATCTGGTACCTGTCCGACACGGTCGTGGTGCCCGGCGACCAGATGCTGATGCACGGCGCCGCGTTCTATCAGGACCGTTACGCGAAGGACGCGACCGGACGGTGGAGGATCGCGCACACCGCGTACGAGCGCACCTACGAGTCGGTGTACTCGCTGGCCGACATGCCGAGCTTCCGCCTCACGTCGAACCGGTGGGCGTTGATCGGGTCGCCGCAGTCGGGGGTGCCCGGGGTGGCTCCGTGACGGATTTCCCTCCGGCCGGCGCCCTGCCGTATCTGACGGTCCGCGGGGCGCGGGAGGCGCTGGAGTGGTATCGGAAGGCGTTCGGGGCCGAACTGGTCGGGGAGCCGATCGTGATGGACGACGGCCGTATCGGCCATGCCGAGCTGCGTCTGCAGACCGGGATGGTCTACCTGGCCGAGGAATTCCCGGAGATGGGCCTGACGGCACCCGAGTCGGGTGCGACATCGGTGAGCTTGATGCTGCCGGTCGATGACACCGACGCGGTGCTCGCGCGGGCACACGATGCCGGGGGCACCGTCGAGCGGTGGATCTCGGAGAACGACGGCCGACGCAACGCGACGCTGATCGACCCGTTCGGACACCGCTGGATGCTGTCGGGACCGGCGAAGGGTGCCGCCGGCCGATAGGGTCGGTCGGTGACCGTTCCGCCCCGCGCGTCGTTCCGCGACACCCGCAGCTGGATTCGTGCCTTCCCCGGTTCCCAGGCGTCGCCGCCGAGCAGCGGACTGCCGATGCCCGCAGACCCGGGCCTGCCGGCCGACCCCGTCGAACTGTTCCTGTCGTGGCTCGGCGAGGCGGCTGCGGCCGGGGTGGTGGAACCGCACGTCGCGACGCTGTCGACGGTGGATGCGTCGGGTTTCCCCGACGCCCGCACGCTGCTGCTCAAGGACGTCACGGCGCGCGGCTGGTGGTTCTCGAGTGACCTGCGTTCACCCAAGGCGCGTCAGCTGGACGCCCGTCCGGCGGCGGCGCTGACCTTCTACTGGCGGGAGCAGGGCCGTCAGGTGCGGGTGCGCGGCGGGGTCGAAGCCGGCGACCTCGAGGTGAGCGCGCGTGACTTCCGGGAGCGGTCGGAGACGGCGCGGGCGGTGGCGGCGGCGAGTCGGCAGAGCGAGATCCTCATGGACGTAGCCGAATACGACGCCGCGGTCCGGGCCGCGGCGGCCGATCTGGAGGCCGACCGAATGCTCGTTTCGGAAACCTGGCAGGCTTGGTGTCTGGTTCCGGCGACAGTCGAGTTCTGGCACGCAGATCCGGGCCGACGGCACCTGCGTGTCCGCTACCGGCGCACCCCGGGTGGGGCTGCCGGATGGCATACCGACGCGTTGTGGCCGTGAATCGTTCGACAGGAGAGGTAGGCACGATGACGTCGTTCATCCAGACCCGCGTGCACGGCAGTGTCGCGGAGATCGTGCTCGATCGGCCCAGGGCGCTCAACGCCTTGGACAACAGCATGATTCGCGATATGCATGCCGCGCTGGAGCAGTGGCGCGACGATGACGCGATCACGGCGGTACTGGTGACAAGCTCATCGGACCGGGCATTTTGTGCGGGCGGCGACATCAAGTCGGTGCGCCAGTCCTCACTCGACCGCGACCACAATGCGGTCCACAAGTTCTTCTCCACCGAGTACAAGCTCAACGCGCTCATCGCGAACTATCCCAAGCCGTACATCGCGCTGATCGACGGCCACGCGATGGGTGGCGGGCTCGGCATCTCGGTGCACGGATCGGTGCGCGTGGTGACCGAGAAGGCCGGCCTCGCGATGCCCGAGACCGCGATCGGCTTCTTCCCCGACGTCGGTGCCAGCTACTTCCTGCCCCGGCTGACCGGAGCGACGGGAATGTACCTGGGCCTGACCGGTGCCCGCGCATCCGGCGCGGACGCCGTCGCCGTCGGATTGGCCACGCACTTCGTGCCCAGCGACAAGATCGACGCGCTCGCTGGTGACATTCGCGCCATCAGCGGCGGTGACGCCGGAGAGGTCGATCGTGTCCTGGCGCGCCACGCCACGGACGCGCCGGCGTCGGAGCTGGCGGATCGGCAGGGCGAGATCGACCGCGTCTTCGGCTCGGGCAGCCTCGCCGACATGGTGGCCCGGCTGACCGGCGACGACGTGTGGACCAAGACCACCCGCGAGGAGCTGGCCTCACTGGCCCCCAGCAGCCTGTGGATCACGGCGGAGCTGGTGCGTCGGGGCGCGGATCTGACCCTCGAGCAGTGCCTGGACCTCGAACTGGCGCTGGGCGCCGAGGTGACCCGCAACGCCGACTTCATCGAAGGCGTGCGGGCAGTCCTGGTCGACAAGGACCGCAACCCCTCCTGGAATCCGCCGTCGGTCGACGACATCGACCCGGAGGCGATCGAGGCGCTGTTCACCGAGATCACCGCCGCACCCGCGGAGTAGTCGCCCTCAGACGGTCACGGGCAGGTCGAACTGCAGGCGTGCACCGCCGAGCGGACTGTCGGTCAGTTCGGCGGTGCCCCCGTGCAGCGACGCCTGCTGGGCGATCAGGGCGAGACCGAGCCCGGAGCCGTCCGGGTGCGCGGACGATCCCCGCGCGAAACGCTCGAACAACCTCGCGCGTTCGTGTTCGGGCACACCGATCCCGTTGTCGTCGACCGCGATCGTGACACCACGGTCGCCGTTGTCGGTGACGGTGATCCGGACCCGGTCGGCGCGCCCGTGCCGGACGGCGTTGGTGACCGCGTTCTCGAGGACCGAGCGAAGCCCCGACGGGAGCCCTCGCATCCGTAGGGCCGGCGGGGTGGAGAGTTCGACGGCGACGTCGGGCAGGCGCCGGGCCGACTCCTGCACGCATCGATCCACCAGTTCCACCAGGTCGAGATCCTCGTGATCGTCGGCGTCGGACAGTTCGCCGACGGCCAGGCTCTCCAGGTCCGACAGGGTGGTCTCGATCTGCCGTTCGGTGGCCAGCACGTCGCGGATGATCTCGGCGCGCTGCTCGTCGGACAGCTGCATGGTGGCGAGCACCTCGAGGTCGGTGCGCATCGAGGTGAGCGGGGTGCGCAGCTCGTGTGCCGAGACGGCAGCGAAGTCCCGTGCCGAACCGAGCGCTTGCTGTGTTCGGCTCTGCGCCTTACCGATTCGGGTAAGCATGTGTCCGATGGCGTCGGCGAGTTCCTCCGCCTCGCGGACCCCGCGAATGTCGGGGAGGGCGGTGGGTAGTTCGTCGCCGACCGTGTGGGTGGCCGCGGCGAGCCGCTGCATGGGTCGTACCGCCCGCCCGGCAAGCAGCCAGCCGAGCCCGGCCGCGACCGCGATGGCGACGATCGCGGCGCCGGCCACCTGCCACTGTTGATCGTGGATGGCGCGGCTGAGCGCGTCCTCGGGAACCGAGACGGCGACCACCTGGCCCACGGCTCCGCTGATCGGGACGTCCTTTGCCCGCACGGCGGTGCCGTCGATCGTGGTTGCGCGGACAGCGTCGGTGACTTCCGCGGCGGGGGTCGAGACGACCGCCGGGTCGCGCTCGACGAGGGGCGAAGTGGGCGCGGTGCCGAATCCCGAGACCGCCGACTCGGACGGCACAGTCAGCGACACCGAGTCCAGGGTGCGATCGAGTTGTTCGGAACTGTTGACCCGCAGGAACACCGCGAAGGCGAATCCGATCGCGGCGATGACGATGGTGGCGGCGAGCGCCGACACCAGGGCGACGCGGGCACGCAGAGACAGTGAGCGTCGGCGCGGGCTCACGGCTGATCCCGTAACACGAACCCGACGCCTCGCACGGTGTGCAGCACGCGCGGCATCCCGTTCGCCTCCAATTTCTTTCGCAGGTACGTGACGAAGACGTCGACGACGTTGGTGTCCGCGTCGAAGTCGTAGCCCCACACCAGCCTCAGCAACTGAACCCGGCTGAGGACGATCCCCGTGTTCTCGGCGAGGACGGCGAGCAGGTCGAACTCGCGCTTGGTCAGCTCCACTCGCTCACCCCTCGCGCGAACACGTCGGCCGGGCAGGTCCACCTCGAGTTCGCCGACGGTGACGACACCGGCCGGGACGTCCTTGCGCGGTGCGCGGCGCAGTAGTGCGCGTAGTCGGGCGACCAGCTCACCGAGCTCGAACGGCTTGGTGAGGTAGTCGTCGGCGCCGGCCTCGAGTCCTGCGATCCGGTCGCCGACCGTGCTGCGCGCACTGAGGACGCAGATGGGGACCTCGTTGCCCATCGCGCGAAGCGCGGTGACGACACTGACCCCGTCCAGGCCCGGCATGTTGACGTCGAGGACGATCGCGTCCGGGTTCGACGAACTGACGGCCCGCAGCGCGGAGGCTCCGTCGGGTGCGGTCTCGAGGTCGAAACCGGACAGGCGGAGCCCCCGCGTGAGGGATGACAGGACCTTGGGGTCGTCGTCGACGAGCAGGATGCGGGCGCTATCGGTCACTGGATCCATAGTGCCCGGTCTTTTCGGCTACTCAGCAGGCGCGCGCTGTGATCATCACCGCGTCGGCGCTGACGGTCGTCGCCGTGACGGCGGGTGCGGCGCCGGCCTCGGTGGGTGCCGCGCCCGCCTCGGTGGACGCGGCGTCGGTGAGCACGGACGCGGCGATACTCTCCGTGGGCGCCCCGGCCTCGGTGACCACCGGGCGGTTTTCGGAACTGTCCTCGATCAGCTTCTGGATCTCCTCGTCCGACAGGTTCTCGGTCGAGCACGCCGCGGTCGTTTCCGCGGCTGGGGTCGAGACGACCACCGGCTCGCCGCCGGGAAGAGAGTTCTGGGCCCAGGCGACGCCGGGCACGGCAAGAGCGCCCGCGGCGGCGATGCTCGCAGCGGCGACGCCCACCTTGCGGCGCGTGATGTTGCGGATGAGGGACTTGGTCATGGTCGGACTCCTCGCTCGGTGTCGGAGCCCCGGTGGCCCCGACACCAGCCAAGTTATGGGCACAAAACTCGGCTCCCGTTAGCGAAGTCTTAGGGGTTGATTAGAGAATCACCGGCGCACGATCCCGAGCGCTGCGGCCAGCTCCCGCAGCGCGGGAAGAGGGTCGTCCGCCATCGGAAGTACCTGCACCGCAACGTGGTCGGCCCCCGCGTCGAGGTGCGCCGTGAGCCGCGCGGCGACGGTCGCGGGATCGCCGTGCGCGACGAGGGCGTCGATCAGGCGGTCGCTGCCGCCGTTGTCGAGTTCGGCGGTGGGGAACCCGAGGCGCTCGAGGTTTCTCCGGTAGTTCCGCAGGTGCAGGTACGGGTTCTCGACGGCCTCGCGGCCGATCGTGCGGGCCGCGTCCGAGTCGGTGCTCAGCACCACCTTCTGCTCGGGCGCGAGAAGGGCGTCCGGGCCTAGGACGTCCCGGGCCTGCCGGGTGTGCTCGGGTGGCGTCAGGTACGGGTGGGCGCCGGCGGATCGATCCGCGGCCAGCTTCAGCACCTTGGGGCCGAGCGCGGCGAGCACCCGTCGGTGCTTGGGGACGCCCGCGTCGTCGAGGACGTCGAGGTAGCGGACGAGGGCGTCGTACGGCTTCTCGACGCCCATGCCGGGCACCTCGGGATGGCCGACGCCGATGCCGAGGACGAAGCGTCCGGGATGCCGGGACTCGATCCGGTGGTAGGACTTCGCGATCTCGTCTGCCGGCGCGGAGAAGATGTTGACGATCCCCGTTGCAACCGTGATCTTCTCGGTGCCGGCGATCAGGTCCTCGATCACCTGGAGGTCGGCCGGCGGAGATCCGCCCGCCCAGATGGCGCCGTAGCCGAGTCGTTCGATCTCCGCGCCTACCTCGGGTGGTAGTCCGAGGGCGAGCCGCCAGACGCCGAACTTTCCGTACGCGGGAGTGCCCGCCGTGTCATGTGTGAGCTGTGCCATACTCGGTCCAACCGGACCGGTCGGTGGATCATTCCACGGCGGTGTCGGACGGTGTGTCCGAGGCGGCCCGTGCCGCGGTCAGGCGCTGGATGCGCATCCACACCGCGAAGCCCCACAACACGAATGCCGCGTACACCAGGTACAGGATCGCGGACGGGTAGTAGCCGCCGCTGAACAGGAGCGGGACGCCGACCACGTCGACGCCGATCCAGATCAGCCAGAACTCGGTCCACCCGCGGGCCATGCCGTAGGTGGCGAGGATCGAACCGGTGAAGATCCAGGCGTCGGGCCACGGCCCCCACGAGCCGAGCATGTCGAAGACCTTCGCGAACGCGACCGTTCCGACGACCATCGTGGCGATCATCGCGATCCGTTGGCCGGTCGACGCCCAGTGCGGAAGCACCGCTTCGCCGGAGTCGTGCCGGGACCGCAGCCACGTGGTCCAGCCGTACGCGCTGACCGTGATGAACAGCAGTTGCCGTCCGGCCTGGCCGTACAGGTTCAGGTCCTGCGGAGTGTGGAACAGCGCGCCCATGAACACCGTGAACAGCAGGGCGTTGCCGATGATCCCCACCGGCCACGCCCACACGACGCGTTTCATCCCGCCGATCGCGGACGCGATGCCGAATGCGTTCCCGACGATCTCGCGCCACAGGATGGTGGCGCCGCCGAGGTGGATCTCGGCGTCGAACAGTGTCTGCAGCAGGCTCACTGATCGCCCGCGGCGACAAGCGCCTCGAGCGTGAGCTCCGGCATCTCCTTCTGGATGTACTGCAGGCGCCACTTGTCGCTGAACAGCGCCAGCAGCACACCGTCGGTGCGGGTGAAGACCTCGACGCCGCGCTGGCGGCCCAGTTCGACCGCGGACTCGGCGTCGGTGCGCCGGGCGAGCGCGTATCCGAGCGGCTCCATCCGGGCCTCGACGTTGAACTCGGCCTTCATGCGGGCCGCGACCACCTCGAACTGCATGGGACCGACCGCCGCCATGACGGGCGAGGCGTCGCCGCGGATGTCGTTGCGCAGGATCTGCACGACGCCCTCGGACTCGAGCTGGTCGACGGCGCGGCGGAACTGCTTGTACTTGCTGGCGCTCTCGGCGCGCAGCACCGAGAAGTGCTCGGGCGCGAACGACGGGATCGGCGGGAACTCCACCTTCTTGTCGCTGAACAGCGTGTGGCCCGGCGCGAGTGCGTTGGCGTTGACCAGGCCGACGATGTCGCCCGGGTACGCGTTCTCGACCGTGTTGCGGTCGCGGCCGAACACCGTCAACGCGTACTTCGTCGCGAACGGCTTGCCGGTCTGGGCGTGCGTGACGACCATGCCGCGTTCGAACACACCGGAGACGACACGCATGAACGCCAGACGGTCCCGGTGGGCGGCGTCCATGCCGGCCTGCACCTTGAACACGACGGCGCTGAACGGGTCGGTCACCTCGCGGGCGCCGTCGGCGACGTCCTTGCGGGCGCCGGGCGCGGGGGCGAGCGCGATGAGGGTGTCGAGGATCTGCCGGACGCCGAAGTTGAGCATCGCGGACGCGAAGATCACCGGCGAGGTCTGGCCGGCCAGGAACAGCTCCTGGTCGTGGTCCTGGCCGCTCGCCGAGAGCAGTTCGCTCTCCTCGGCCGCGGTCACCCACTCGTCGCCTTCGCGGGCCGCGGCGGCGTCGGCGTCCATGACCTCCTCGGGGGCGATCTTGGCGCCGCCCGCGGTACGGGTGAAGCGGATGTATTCCTGCGCGACACCGTCCTCCCCCCGGCGGAGCAGACCACGGAAGTCGCCGGCGATACCGACCGGCCAGAACAGCGGCGTGGGGGTGAGGCCGATGCGTTCGTCGATCTCGTCGAGCAGCTCCAGCGGGGTGCGGCCCGGGCGGTCCCACTTGTTGATCACGGTGATGACCGGGATGCCGCGGTGGCGGCACACCTGGAACAGCTTGAGGGTCTGTGGCTCGAGGCCCTTCGCGGCGTCGATGAGCATCACCGCGGCATCGACGGCGGTGAGCACGCGGTAGGTGTCCTCCGAGAAGTCGGAGTGGCCGGGGGTGTCGACCAGATTGACGACGTTGATCTGGTCGCCCGGGGTCTCGTCGGCGTGGTAGTTGAACTGCAGGGCCGTCGACGACACCGAGATGCCGCGGGCCTTCTCCATCTCCATCCAGTCCGACACCGTCGACTTGCGTCCGGCCTTGCCGTGCACGGCACCGGCCTCGGAGATCACCTTCGCGTGCAGTGCGAGGGCCTCGGTGAGTGTCGACTTACCGGCGTCCGGGTGCGAGATGACGGCGAACGTGCGACGTCGGGAGGCCTCCGCCGCGAGGGACTTCGGTGCGGTACCGGCGGTCGGCGCCTTCTCGGCGGTGGTGAGTTCGGCCGAGTCGGGGGCGCTGGTCAACGTGAACCTCTCGGGGAGTCGGGGCCGGGGGAGAAATCGGTGATAACCGGTACAAGGGTACGCGGGCGGTGTCCTGCAGTAACAGGTCGGCACCGCTTCCGGATATACGTCAGGGGGATCGGCTGGGCAGTCGTAGTGTCCGGACTGAACCGGAGGAGCTTTCATGAGCAACTTCACCGATGAGATGTACGCCGCCGCCGCGACCAGTACGCGGGCCCTGATCACGGGTGAACCGGGCGCTCCGCTGCGCCAGCAATGGAGTGAGGTGCACGCGGCCGCGCGCAGGATGGCCGGCGCACTCGCCGACGCCGGCATCGGGCCGGGGGACGCGATCGGCGTCCTCGCCGGGATGCCTGTCGATATCGCGCCAGTCGTTCAGGCGACGTGGATGCGGGCCGCGTCGGTGACGATGCTGCACCAGCCGACTCCGCGCACCGACCTGCAGGTGTGGGCGCAGGACACCGAGACGATCATCCGGATGATCTCGGCGGCAGCCGTGATCGTGGGCCCGCCCTTCGAGGCCGCGGTCCCGCTGCTCAGCGAACGCGGCATCAAGGTGGTGACGACCGACGCACTCCGCGGCGGCCCCGACATCGACCCGCTCGAAACCGCGGAAACCGACATCGCGTTGCAGCAGTTGACGTCCGGGTCCACCGGGTCGCCCAAGGCGGTGCAACTCACGCACGCCAACTTCCACGCGAACACCTGCGCGATGGCCGACCGCGTCAAGTTCAGCCGCGACCGGGACGTGATGATCAGCTGGCTTCCGCTCTTCCACGACATGGGGATGATCGCGTTCCTCTCCGTGCCGATGCAGATCGGTTCCACCACGGTCCACATCACCCCGCTCGACTTCCTCAAGACACCGCTGCTGTGGGCGGAACTGATCGGCAAGTACCGCGGAACCATCACCGCTGCACCGAACTTCGCGTACTCGCTACTGGCGCGCCGGCTTGCGCAGGCGCCCGACGGCGAATACGACCTGTCGTCGATGCGCTGCATGCTCAACGGTGCCGAACCGGTCGACCCGGACACGATCGCCGCGCTGCAGGGGGCCGGGGCCCGCTTCGGGCTGGACCCGATCGCGCTCACCCCGACGTACGGGCTGGCCGAGGTGACGCTCGCGGCGTCGATACCCGAACCCGGGCAGGGGCCGGTGCTCGACCACATCGACCCGGACCTGTTCGAGGGCGGCGGGTTGGCGGTCCGGTCCAACCGGAGCAACGCGCGGCCCATGGCGACGCTCGGGCCGCTCGTCCCGGGGCTCGAGGGACGGGTCGTCGCCCGGGACGGACTGGAGCTGCCGCGACGCGCGGTCGGTGTGATCGAATTGCGTGGAAAGTCTGCCACCCCAGGCTATCTCACCATCGACGGTCCGCTGCCGGCGCAGGACGAGGACGGCTGGATCAACACCGGCGACATCGGCTACTTCACCGAGGACGGTCTGGTCGTCGTGTGCGGGCGCGTCAAGGACACCATCATCATGGGCGGCCGCAACATTTATCCCACGGACATCGAACGCGCCGCCGGATCCGTCGCGGGGGTGCGCCCCGGCAACGCCGTCGCGATCCGCCTCGACGCCGGCGACAAACGCGAGAGCTTCGCGGTTGCCGTGGAGACCAACGCAATCGACGATCCGGACGAGGTCAGGCGAATCGAGCACGAGGTGGCACACGCCGTCGTCGCCGAGGTGGGCGTGCGGCCCCGCACCGTCGCCGTCCTCGGGCCGGGGGCGATTCCCAAGACGTCGTCGGGCAAGCTGCGGCGGTCGAGTTCGATCGGGCTGCTCTGAACGTCGACCGTCGCTACTGGTCGACCGTGAAGATCACCGCGCGGCCGTTCTGTGCTGCGGTGCGGTAGAAGTCCTTCAGATCGGGCAAGAATGCCGCGGTGTAGGCGATGTCGTCGGCATCGCCGGTGCCTTCGTAGTCGACGAACGTGAGCGTGGCGAAGCGATCGCGCAGCCACTGCCCGTCGAGTGGTTCCAGGGCTGCCGCGACCTCGCGGACCTGCTCCGCGGTGACGTGGCAGACGAGGTAGTCGTCGCCGTCGTGAAGCGGCTCTCCGCCGAGGATGACGTGCGACAAGGGGAAGTCACCGTTGTCGAAGGCCAGATCGCCGTCCGTGAAGCAGCGGTGCATCGCGTCCCAGGACTTGTCGAGCTCGCAGAGATGGTCTTCTTCCCACCGCTCCTCGATCTCGCCGACGAGTTGGTTTCGTTCGTCGTCGTCCCGGCAGGCCAGGAGACGTTCGGCCTCGTCGGCGTCCAGGGCGAAGAGTACTGCGCGAGCCGTCATCCGATTCCTCCTGTTGATCGACGTGGCGTGATCCAATCACGACGCGCCGACACGTCCACTGTCGGCGGACGAATCACACACCTTGTGGCGCTGTCACACACCATCTCTGCGTCGAGAAGGTGTGTGGTGCCCGTAGAAGGTCTGTGATGGCGGCGCCGCCAGTTCCAGCGGGTTGCTCTGGCCGAGGGTTTTGCCCCATATCGGGCGCTGTGCCATCCTGTCCGGACCGATCGGCAGGGGGCCGGACGGTGGGGGAGTCGACGCAGGGGGATTCTGTTCGATGTTGGTGGACCAGGCAGTTCTACGTGCGTTGGCGCGCGAGACCACGGGGACCTCGGACACGATCGCGGCCACGGATCTGAGTGAACCGATCACGTCGGGGACCGCCGGGATGCCGGGATCGACTTCGGAGTGGGCCGCACGGACGGTGAGCGAGTTCGTCGCTGCATCGGGTCGTGCGCTCGCCGACGGCTACGCCGGTCTCGCGTCGACGGCGTCCGGCAACGCCGACACCTACGAGGTCTCCGACGCGGAGTTCGCGGCATCGGTCGGGAAGGTGCTGCCCGAGTCATGATCCCGTCACGAACTCGCCTGTCGTCGTGGACCTTCGACGCACTGTCCGCCGGAGCGCAGTCCCTGCGCGAGCGCGGTACCGGCGTCGAGGACGCCGCGGTCTCGATCGAGGCGCGGTGCAACGACCTCCCGGAGATCCGGGCGTGGGATGGTGTCGCGCAGGTCGCCGCGGCCGACGCGTTCGGTCGTGCCAAGCGGAAGGCAGCCGACGTCCACGATCTGGCGTCGGCCCTCGGGGCTGCCATGGAGCAGGGGTTCTACGGGCTGGCGGCGGCCAAGAACGCGCTCCTCGGCCGGGTCGCCGAACTGGAGGCCGGGCCCTTCGAGGTGTCCGATCGCTGGGTGGTGACCCTGAAGCCCATCGAGATGTCGGCGGAGTTGGCCGCCGAGCTGATCGCGCAGCGCAACGCCCACCAGACAGATCTCAACCCGTTGATGTTCGCGATGGGCCGGGCCGACGACGAACTGTCGGATGCGCTGCGAGCGGCAGCATCGAAGTACGGCCTCGCGGAGTCGGATCCGCGTTCGAGCCCATTCCCGGGGCTCGCGGCGCTCACTGCCCCGCCGCCCTCCGACGTACCGATGACCGCGGGGCTTCCACTGCTCGACTATCAGCAGCAGGAACGGGACATGGATGCCGCGATCACCGTGGCGCGCACCGAATCCTCTGTCGGCGCCCACGGTGAGAAGACGACTACGGCGTTCATGCAGGACGGCAGTCGGAAGGTGTTCACCGAGTCCAGCACCTTCGCCGGCTCGTGGCAGGAACGTCCCATGCTGATCCAGGAGGACTTCGACCCGGACGGCACCCGCGTGGCGACCACCAGGACATACGAGACCGACGCGGGAAGCAAGGTCACATCGATCACCTACGAGGATCGCACCCGTGTCGAGAGCACCGAGTACCCGAACGGTGAGGTCCGCACCCGGATCTATCCGGAAGGGAAGGAGCCGCGCGAGATCCCTGTGGACAGCGAGTTCTTCACCCATCCGGCCCTGACCACTGCCGGTGGTGTCCTGTCCGCTGTCGAAACACAGTCGGGCAGTGTCATGAAGAATGCGATCCCGCATGTCGTGTCCGACGCCGTCGAGAACCTGCACTACGGGGCGAAGTACGGGGGACCGGCCCTCGCCGTCGGGACGGCGTTGTGGGACGTCTACGCCGCGGATTCTCCGGAAGCGAAGTGCCAGGCGGCGATCGCGGGCGCGGTGGGGACCGCCGGTGGTTGGGCAGGCGGGGCAGCGGGAGCGGTATCCGGGATTCCTCTTGTCGCCGGGGGCGGCGCGGTGATCGGTTCGTGGGTGTTCGGCTGGTTGGGCTCGGAACTCGGAAAGGCCGTGTGTTACTGATGGACATCGGATACCGGCAGGTTCCCACTGCCTGGAAGCAATCCCGGGACAAACGGTGGCTCGGTGGACTTGCTGTGGTCTTCTTCGGAATCTTCGCGATCCTGTGGGGCTACCAAGCAGTCGTCGCGATCGTCGAGGGCAGATACGTCTACGGGCTGTTCTACTTCCCGGCTGCGGTCGCCGTAACAGCGGTGATCATGAACACCCCTGACATGATTCGATCTCGGATGAGGTCGGTGCCCTCAGCAAACGCAGTTCACTGCAACAAAGATGGCGTCGCCTTCAGCCGGAGTCGATGGGCGCGGTGGACGCTCATGACCTACCTCGTAGCGGCGTGTTGGGGGTGCCTCGCGTTCTCGATCGGAATGTTCACGCATGCATACGAATTTCCGATGACAGCAGGGCAGGGACGCTTCTTTCCGTATGTGATCGGAGCAATGGGTGCTTACCTGATCGTGTACTTGTGCTGCGTGTTCACCGGCCAGATTCGAAGTTCGCGGGTCATCTGCACACCCTTCGAAGTGATTGTCCGGAGCACAACGGAGACGCAGTCGGTCGAGTGGGATCGGATCGACAAGCTGGAGCCTTTCAGTATGAGCGGTGGTCCGCGTCATTCCATGATCAGCATGGTCACGGTTGACGGTTCGAAGCCCCAGTCGGATCGGCACTACCGCGGTCCCTTCGCGAGTGCGCTGAAGTCGCCGCCCACGATCACTGTCAAGGCCGATCAGTTCGCCGTCGGTGCGGTGCCGCTGTACTGGTTCCTCCGCTACTACCTCGAGCATCCGGAGGATCGTCCGGAGTTGGCCGACGGGCGTGCCGTCGACCGACTCCTCAGTGGTGCACTTGTGCTCTGATTTAGGAAGCGCTCAGTGCAGCCGGTTCTGCGCCGCCTCGAGTCCGAGCTGCAGCACCAGTTCGACGGCGTCGGCGGCCTGCTCGCAGACGAGGTCCAGTTCCTTGCGTTCGACGCTCGAGAACGGCTTGAGCACGTAGTCGGCGGGGTCCTGGCGTCCCGGCGGGCGGCCGATGCCGACGCGGGCGCGCAGGTAGTCCTTGGTGCCGAGCGACTGGGAGATCGAGCGCAGGCCGTTGTGTCCGCCCTCGCCGCCGCCCTGCTTGAGGCGGATTGTGCCGTAGTCCAGGTCGAGTTCGTCGTGGATGACGACGATGTTCTCCGGCTTCACGGAGAAGAAGCGGGCCAGCCCGGAGACCGCCCCGCCCGAAAGGTTCATGTAGGAGCGCGGTTTCGCGAGGATCACCTGCCGACCCACGAGCCGGGTCTGCACGATCTCGGCGCCGCTGCGCTTGTGGGCGCTGAACTTTCCGCCCACGCGCCCGGCGAGGACGTCGGCCACCATGAAGCCGACGTTGTGGCGGGTCTTCTCGTACTGCGGTCCCGGGTTACCCAGGCCGACGACCACTGCGGTGCCGGTCTCGTCACTCACTGCTCGGGCGTCCTTTCGATACGACGGTGCTCATACGACAGCGGCGCGCCGAACCCGAACCGGGATCGGCGCGCCGCTGGGCGTCTCAGCGCGGAGCTGATCAGGCCTCGGCCTCGGCCTCTGCCTCGCCGGCGGCGGGCTCGGCAGCCTGAGCGGCAACGACGTTCACGAGCAGCAGCTCGGCGTCGTCGGCCAGGGTCGCGCCCTTCGGCAGCGCGACAGCGCCGGCCAGGATCAGGGTGCCGACCTCGGCGCCCTCGACCGAAACCTCGACGGACTCGGGGATGTGCAGAGCCTCGACCTCGAGCTTGATCGTGGTGACCTCTTCGGTGACCAGCGCGCCCGGAGCGGCGGTGCCGGAGACGACGATCGGAACCTCGACCGCGACCTTCTCGCCCTTCTGGACGATCAGCAGGTCGGCGTGCTCGATGTGGCGACGGATCGGGTGGACGACGATCGACTTGGTCAGCGCCAGCTGCTCCTTGCCGTCGATGTCCAGGTTGATGACGACGTTGGTGCCGTGCGCACGCAGGATGGCGGCGAACTCGCGAGCCGGGAGGTTCAGGTGCTGCGGGTCGGTGCCGTGGCCGTACACGACGGCGGGAACCTGGCCGTCGCGACGCGCGCGGCGGGCAGCGCCCTTGCCGAACTCGGAACGGACGGAGGCTACAAGGCGATTTTCGTCAGACATGTGAAACGGCTCCTACAACTCACGTGAGATTTCGTTGGCGGTCGTTCGTCGCGGCGAGAGGCGGACGGACACGGACCGGCTGAAGAGCAGAGATGCTCGAGCAGAGCCGTAGCCGCGTCGATCACGGTGATTCAGCGTGTGGAAGTGCTTCGCGAATCGCCCTCGCCGAGACAACTTGAAACACTCTACCGGACGTTCGGGGCCGGATGTGAATCGGCCCGGTCGGCGCGAAGTGCGTCGACCGGGCCGATTCCGTTCGGGTGTGAGGTGTCAGCCCTTGGCCGCGCTGATGCCGGCGCGGCGGCCGAAGAAGCTGCCGTCACCCAGCGACGCACCGGACGCGTAGCCGCCGGCGCAGACGCCGGAGGTGCAGCGGCCGGCCGCGAACAGGCCGGGGATCGGCTCGCCGGAGACATGCAGCACCTCGGAGTCGACGTTGGTGCGCAGGCCGCCGAGCGTGAAGCCGCCCGTCATGCCGCGCAGGTCGATCGCCGCGAGGGGGGAGCCGATCGGCTTGACCCACTCCGGCTTCTTGCCGAACAGCGGGTCCTCGCCGTTCGCGGCGTGCCGGTTGTAGACGTCGACGGTGGCTTGCAGCGCGCCGGCGGGCAGGCCCATCTCGGCCTCGAGCTCCTCGACGGTCTCGGCGACCCACTTGGGCTGGTGGCGCAGCTGCTCGGTCGCGGTCGGGCGGGTCAGGCCCTCCTCGTAGGCGGCCTCGTCGATGATCAGGTATGCCTGGTTCTCGTTCTCGTACAGCGTGGCCTGGCCCACCCGGCCCGGGTAGGTGTCCTCGTTGATGTAGCGCTGGCCGCGGCCGTTGACCAGGATGCCGCGGATGAACAGCTGCGGATCGCAGAAGAACGCGACCTCGGCGGCGTCCATGTGCGCGAGGTCGGCGCCGAGTGCCTGCGCCATCCGGATTGCGCGGCCGTCGTGCTCCTCGATCGAGGCGGCCGGGCGACCCACCATCTTCGGCGCGAACGACTCGAGCATGGTGTCGTTGTAGGCGAAACTGCCGGTCGCCAGGACGACGCCCTGGCGGGCTCGGACCGCGACGTCCTTGCCGTACTGCTTGGCCTGGATGCCCACCACGCGACCGTCCGCGTCGACGATCAGGGCCTGCACGCGCATGTCGTACTCGGCGCGCACACCCAGTTCGGCAGCCTTGTCGGTGAGGGGCTTCATCAGCATGAAGCCGCCGCCCTTTTCGCCGCCGGACTGCTTGTCCGACATCTGCGGGACGTGACCGCGCGGGGCCGGGGGAATGGTGGCGTTGAACGGCGCCGAGTTCTCGCCGCCGGTGTACTGCAGGCCGTCGTCGAACGGCGGTTCCCAGCCCGGCTCGCCCCAGAAGCTCATCTTGAACGGGACGCCGCACTCGTCGACCAGCCAGTGGTAGTGGTCGACGCTGCCTTCGCAGTAGGCGTCGATCTTCGCCTCGTCGGTGCCCGGGCCGAGAGCGGCCTTCATGAACGCCTTCATGTTGTCGACGGTGTCCTCGAACCCGCACGCCTTCTGGAGCGGGGTGCCACCGCCCATGTAGATGAAGCCGCCGGCCATCGCCGCGGCGCCGCCCCAGCCGCCGGTGCGTTCGAGCACCAGGACGTCGGCGCCCGCCTGGGCCGCGCCGACAGCGGCGGCGGCGCCGGCGACACCGAATCCGGCGACGACGACGTCGGCCTCGTAGGCCCAGTCGGTGACTTGATCTGCAGGAATGGGGCGAATGGGCGTGGCCTCAGCCATACGGTCGTCCTCTCACGATTACGTGAACAATTGTGTGACACAGATCATTTACCTGGACGGAATGCCCATTGGCACACAGTTCCCGCACAGCGGGAACGAACTTTCCGGTCTGTGGATCGGGCGGAACACGAATTGACAGCACCGGTGTGGCGGGCAGGGGCGGTGACAACTGGGCACTGGCGGGGCGCCGCGAGTTATGTGAGCATTGCGAAATAGTTGTCCGAATCGTTACTGGAGAGTCGGATGTGACGAGAGGTTCACGCGAGGCGCGCGACCGCCGCCAGGAATCGGTCGATGTCGCTGTCGGACACGAAGTAGTGCGCGGACGCGCGCACGACGGCGTCGAGTCCGCGGGCGCTCATGTCGAGCAGCGTCGACGACCGGCCGCTCACGGTCACCGTTACGGCGTTGCGCGCCAGCTGTTCTCGAACACTCGCCGGATCGACCCCGTCGACGGTGAAGGTCACGATGCCACAGCGGTCGGTGCCCAGGTCGCGGACGGTCACGCCGCCGAGATCGCCGAGGCCACCGCGCATTCGCTCGGCGCGATCGGCGACAGCGGTTGCGGCGTACTCGATTCCGATGCCGAGAAGGTAGTCGGCCGCCGCGCCGAGGCCGAGTCGAGCTGCGACGTCGCACTCCCACAACTCGAATCGCTGTGCATCCGGCGCCGGCCGATACGCGTCGGGTCCGGTCCACTCGGCGCCGTGCAGATCCAGCGCCGTGGGGTCCAGTGACCCCGCGAGTTCGCCGCGCACGTAGAGGAACCCGGTTCCCCGTGGTCCGCGGAGCCACTTGCGGCCGGTCGCGGACAGCGCGTCCACTCCGAGGGCGGCGACGTCGATGGGGACCTGTCCCACCGACTGGCACGCGTCCAGCAGCACCAGTGCACCGTGGCGGTGTGCCAGCTCGACCACTTCCCGGACCGGATTGATCAGCCCGCCGTTGGTCGGGACGTGGACCAACGACACCAATCGGACGCGGTCGTCGAGCATCCGTTCGAGCGCTTCGACGTCGATGCGGCCGTTGGGGTCGCTCGGCACCGCCTCGACCGTCGCGCCCGTCGCGCGGGCCCGGTGCAGCGCGGTGATGGCGTTGCTGGCGTACTCCACCTGGGAGATCAATATCCGGTCGCCCGGCGCGAACCGGATCGCCGCCACGAATTCGCTCCAGGCCCGGGTGGCGCTGTCCATGAGGGCGATGTCCTGCGGCTCCGCGCCGATCAGCTCGGCCAGCGACACCCGCACCGCGGCGAGGTCGTCGGCCCGTTCGGCGGCCGCGACGTAGCCGCCGACCTCGGCCTCGCGGCGCAGGTGTCCGATCACAGTGGCCAGTACCGGCTGCGGCGGCAGCGACGATCCCGCGCTGTCGAGAAACACCCGTTCCAGACATCCCGGGGTGTCGCGTCTGAGCCGTTCGAGGTCGAGCATCGGCCAATCCTCCCGATCGGTAGCGACGACGGGGAGCGGGCTCTACCCTCGAGGAGGACGCTCGACCGCTCCCGAGGGGAGGATGGCATGGTTGTCGCAGTCGAGTCCACCCGTCTCAGCTCACGCCCGGCAGCGGAGTCCTACGTCGGCGGCGTGTGCTTCAAGCTGGGGCCGCCGAGGCTGATCGGTGCCGAACTCGAATGGCTCACCGAACACCGAAGTCCCTCGTCGACCCGCCCCGACCTCGCCTCCATCGCCGCAGCTCTCGGGCCTCATGCCCCGCGGTCCCTCGTCTCCGATTCGCCCGCGTTCCCGCTGCCGTCCGGCAGCCTCGTCACCATCGAACCCGGCGGTCAGATCGAACTCTCCAGCGCTCCCCGCGACAGCGCCGTCGCGCTCTGCGACGCGCTCGCCTCCGACGAACGAACCCTGCGCGCGCTTCTCGCGA
This sequence comes from Prescottella soli, assembly GCF_040024445.1. Taxonomy (NCBI): domain Bacteria; kingdom Bacillati; phylum Actinomycetota; class Actinomycetes; order Mycobacteriales; family Nocardiaceae; genus Rhodococcus; species Rhodococcus (subgen. Prescottella) soli. Next base: position 1,518,650 of record NZ_CP157276.1, on the reverse strand, counting down.
CGCGCTCCATCACCACGCACGCACACGCGGCCGATTCCCGGCGGACCGCGCAGCGGCTGCTCCAGCTGCCGCGCTACCGGGCGATGGAGGAGCGGTTCGAGGACATCGGGCCGTTCGGCAAGCTCATGATGTGCAACACGGCGGCCGTGCAGGTGAGCGTCGACGCGGGCGCCGACACCGCGGACGTCGCCCGGCGATGGAACCTGCTGCACGCCGTCGGGCCCGCCCTGGTCGCCGCGTTCGCGTGCTCGCCGCGGCTGCGCGGCATCCCCCCGGGGGACTGGGCGTCGCAGCGGATGCGGACGTGGCTCGAGCTCGATCGCTCCCGCACGAGCGGGCCGTCGGAGTCCGGGGAGTTCTCGGTGGACCCGATCGGCGACTACGCGCGATGGGTGCTCGACGTCCCGCTGCTGTGCGTGCGGCGCGACGGACCGTGCTGGACGGCTCCTCCCGGCGCGACGTTCGGGGACTGGATCGACGGCGCGCTCGACGACGAACTCGGTCGGCGGCCGACGCGCGCCGACCTCGACTACCACCTGACGACGGTGTTCCCCGCGGTACGGGCGGTCGGCCACCTCGAGGTGCGGTACTTCGACGCCCAGCCGGGCGACCGGTGGCGGGTGCCGGTGGCGGCGCTCGAGGCGCTGCTGACCGCGCCGGAGGCCGTCGATGTCGCGCTGCCGACCCGCGGCCGGTGGCGGGATGCGGCGCGTGACGGGCTCGCGGACGGTGACCTGCGCGGCGGGGCGGTCGCGTTGCTCGAGCTGGCGGCCGACTACGCACCGGACCGCGTGCTCGCGTCGGAGCTGGCGGCGGCGGCCCACCGGTGTCGGCGCGGCGAGCGCCCCGGGCGGGAGTCGATGTGAACGGCCTGCGCGAGCAGCTCGAGTCGGCGTTGTCGCGGGCCCGGCGGCGCACCGTCACCCTCACCGACAGCGTCGACGATCCCGACCTCGTGGCGCAGCACTCGCCGCTGATGAGCCCGTTGGTGTGGGACCTCGCCCACATCGGGAACCAGGAGGAGCTGTGGCTGGTTCGCGACGTCGGCGGTCGCGAGGCGGTGCGCAGCGACATCGACGAGTTGTACGACGCGTTCAAGCACGCCCGCTCCACGCGTCCGACGCTCCCGCTGCTCGGGCCCGGGGAGGCCCGGCGCTACGTGGGAGAGGTCCGGGACAAGGTCTGGGACGTGTTGGACGCGAGCAGGTTTCGTGGAAGTCGACTCGAGGAGAACGGGTTCGCGTTCGCGATGATCGCCCAGCACGAGCAGCAGCACGACGAGACGATGCTCGCGACGCACCAGCTGCGTGCCGGACCGGCGGTGCTGACCGCGCCGCCGATCGCAGTCGCCGTCGCTCCCGTGATCGAACCCGAAGTCGTCATTCCTGCGGGCGAGTTCGTGATGGGCACGTCCGACGATCCGTGGGCACTCGACAACGAGCGGCCCGCGCACCGGGTGTTCGTCGACGAGTTCGCGATCGACACCGTCCCGGTGAGCAACGCCGACTACGCGACGTTCATCGAGGACGGCGGTTACCAGCGCAGGGAACTGTGGAGCGCGCGCGGGTGGCAGCACCGTCTCGAAGCCGGGCTCGAGGCGCCGCAGTTCTGGGTCGGCGACGGTGGTGGGCACTGGTGGCGGCAGCGGTTCGGGGTGCTCGAGCCGGTGCCGCCGGAGGAGCCGGTGCTGCACGTCTGCTGGTTCGAGGCGCAGGCGTATGCGCGGTGGGCCGGCAAGCGGCTGCCCACCGAGGCCGAGTGGGAGAAGGCGGCGCGCTGGCATCCGGCCAGCGGACGCTCGCGCCGGTTCCCGTGGGGTGACGAGGATCCCGACCACCGACGCGCGAACCTCGGGCAGCGGCACCTCGGCCCCGCCCCGGTCGGGTCCTATCCGAAGGGCGCGTCCGCGGCGGGCGTGCACCAGCTGATCGGCGACGTGTGGGAGTGGACGTCGTCGCCGTTCACCGGGTACCCGGGCTTCGAGGTGTTCCCGTACCGGGAGTACTCGGAGGTGTTCTTCGGCGGCGACTACCGCGTGCTGCGCGGCGGGTCGTTCGGGACCGATCCGGTGGCGTGCCGGGGCACGTTCCGGAACTGGGATCACCCGATCAGGCGCCAGATCTTCGCCGGTTTCCGCTGCGCGAGGTACGTCTGATGTGTCGACACCTGGGCTACGTCGGTCCGACGCGCTCGGTGCGCGAGGTGATCACGGCGGGGGAGTTCTCCTTGCTGCGCCAGTCGTGGGACCCGCGCGACATGCGCGGCGGCGGCACCGTCAACGCCGACGGGTTCGGTGCCGCGTGGTGGGGTCCGACGCTGTCCCGGTACCGCAGCGCGATGCCGATCTGGTCGGATCCCGCACTGCCCGAGATGCTCTCGCGGGTCCGCTCGCACGCGGTGCTCGCGGCGATCCGTTCGGCGACGGTCGGGATGCCGGTCGAACGCAGCGCGTGTGCACCGTTCGTCTCGGGACACTGGGCGTTCAGTCACAACGGGCGGATCGTCGGCTGGCCCGAATCGATGGCGGGACCGGTGCAGGGACTGCCGCCCGTCGACCTGCTGGGACTGGAGGCGCCCACCGATTCGGCCCTGCTGTGGCTGCTGGTCCGGGACGCGTTGCGGGAGAACAGTCCGGAGGTCGCGCTGATCCAGGTCACGCAGCTCGTGGTCGATGCCGCACCCGGATCGAGGCTGAACATGCTGCTCGGGGACGGTCGGCAGCTGTGGGCCACGACGTGGGACCACTCGTTGTCGGCACTCGTCGACGACGACCGCGCCGTCCTGAGCTCCGAACCGTACGACCGGAACCACAACTGGAAGGAGATCCCCGACGGGCACCTCGTCACCGCGCGACCGGGCCACCTGATCAACACTCCGCTCTGAGCGTCATCCGAGAACGAACATTTCAGATGGGAGAGGAATGAGCGCACCGACCCTCGAGGTCCACATCGCACCCGAGCAGTTGACCGCGGCGCTGCGGTCGGACGCCGCGCGGGGGCTGACCTCGTCGCCCAAGTGGTTGCCGCCCAAATGGTTCTACGACGCGCGCGGCAGCGAACTGTTCGAGCGGATCACCCGGCTGCCCGAGTACTACCCGACACGCACCGAGCGGGCGCTGCTCGAGGCCCACGCGCGCGAGATCGCCGACGTCGCGGTGCCGGAGATCCTCGTCGAACTCGGGTCGGGATCGTCGGAGAAGACGCGGCTGCTGCTCGACGAGCTGGGCGTGCGGGGGTCGCTGGAACGGTACGTCCCGCAGGACGTGTCGGAGAGCGCGCTGCGCGACGCCACCCGACGGATCGCGAAGGAGTTCCCGGAGATCGGCGTGCACGGGGTGGTCGGCGACTTCACCGAGTCGCTGCACCACCTGCCCGGCGGCGGTCGGCGGATGATCGCGTTCCTCGGCGGCACGCTCGGCAACCTGGTGCCCGACGAGCGCCGCGAGTTCCTCGCCGGGATCGCCGACGTCCTCGAACCGGGGGAGCACCTGCTGCTCGGCGTCGCCCTGGTGACCGATCCCGCGGTACTCGTGCCGGCCTACGACGACGCGGCCGGAGTGACCGCGCAGTTCGACCTCAACGTGCTCTCGGTGTTGAACAAACAGTTGGGAGCCGACTTCGACCTGGACCGGTTCCGGCACGTCGCCGTGTGGGATCCGGGCAACGAGTGGATCGAGATGCGGCTCGAGGCGACGTCCGAGATGACCGTGCACGTACCGGATCTCGGCCTCGTCGTGCCGTTCGACGCGGGGGAGCAGATGCGGACCGAGATCTCCGCCAAGTTCCGGGAGGACGGCATCCGCGGAGAACTCGCTGCCGCCGGATTCGACGACGTCCAGACCTGGACGGACGCCGACGACCGGTTCGCGCTGGTCTGTGCCCGCCGCGGCTGACTAGGCGTCCGCGTACGGATCGGGCAGCGTCAACTGCAGGTAGGTCATGTCCAGCCATCGACCGAACTTCCGCCCCACCTCGGGCATCTGGGCGACCACCCGGAAACCGAAGCGCTCGTGGAGGGCGATCGACGTGGCGTTGGACGCCTCGACGCTGGCGACGATCACGTGGACGCCACCGGCGCGGGCCCGCGCGATCAGCTCGGTCATCAGGGTCGTCGCGATGCCGCGGCGGTGGAAGTCGACGTGCACGTACACCGAGTTCTCGACGGTGTGGCGGTAGCCACTCTTGGGCCGCCACACCCCGTACGACGCGTACCCGGCGACCCGGCCGTCGATGTCCGCGACCAGGATCGGGAAGCCGTGACGGCGGCGGTCGTCGAACCACGACCGCCGCTCGTCGAGGTCGGCGGGTGTCTCGTCCCAGATCGCCGTGGAGTTGGCGATCGCCTCGTTGTGGATCTCGAGGATGTCGGGCAGATCTTCGGGGGTGGCGTCGCGGACGAGCATGTCGAGCGGTGTGTCCCTATGCGCCCGCGCTGCGGCGCGCCTTCTCCAGCGCTGCGAGAGTGCGGAGGATGGTCGCCTTCTGGCTGTTGAGGTCGTTGAGCCGGGCACGCGCGGCCAGGCCCTGTGCGGCCTCGGCGAGCTGGATCTGGCTGTCGACCTTGGTGAGCTGGTCCAGCAGACCCGTCACGCGCTCCTCGAGCGCTGCGACGTCGAGCTGCTTCGCCGGGGCGACGGCCGCGGTCGGCGTGGGTGCCGGAGCGGACGGCGCGGTGCGGGGACGGGCGGGTGCCTTCCGCGCCGGCGCGGACTCGGCGTCGAAGGCGCTGACGATACGAGCGGCCTTGGGCCGCATCGACTTGCGGACGAGGGCGGGGTCCGGCGGCTCGGCCAGACGGATCCCGTTCAGGGCCGCGCGGGCGTCACGGGCAGCCACTCGCCACTCGCGCTCTTCGTCGTCGTCCGACTGAAGGGTGCCGCCGATCGGGCGCAGGCCGTACATGCCCATGAACTTGCGGGCCTCGTCGATGACGCTCTCGTGCTCGCGGCACGTTCCGCATCGCGGTTCGTTGCGGAACTCCTCGATCGAGTTGTCGCTTCCGCACCACACACAGGATCCGGGAGTCCATCGGCGAACCGTTTGGCTGTTCGAGATTTCAGGTCCTGCGGCTGGGCTTTCCAGGGTCTGCGCGTCGATCACGACGAGCCACAATAAGGCACCGCTGCGCGCCCGGCTACACCGAGGTCCACTTTTGCCGCCGCGCGTGACCAAACTCATGTTCGGTACCGGCGAGTAGTGGCAAAGTCTTGTGCCACACACGTTCTCCGCTCCTGGTCGCGATCACGCGTTGACGCCGAACGCGCTCGTGAACCAGTCGACGAGGGGGCTCATCGCCCGCCAGGCGAGCCGCACGTGATCGGCCGCCTCACTCGTGCCGAGCCAGTCGGGACACCCCAGATTCGACGCGGCCGTCAACGATCGGTGCCGGAGCAGTTCGATGCGTGGATGGTCGGCTGCGACACCCCGCGGGCGGGTCGCGAGACGGTCGCCGCCGATGTCGTAGCCGCCCGATTCGAGCTTACGCACGACACGCTGCAGAGCGCGTCCGCGGCGCTCGTCGTCGACGGCCTCGCGGTAGCGCGCGAGTTGCTCGGGGGTGTGAGAGTAGTAGCCGCCGGCCACGAACAGCCCGGACGCGTCGACCTGGATGTAGAAACCGACACCCGGGCACGCCTCGACGAACCCGCCCTGATGGGTCTTGTACGGCGACTTGTCCTTCGCGAACCGGACGTCGCGGTAGGGGCGGAAGACCTTGCCGGAACCGAACTCCGGTTCGAGTTCGGCCAGCAACTCGACCATCGGCACGCGCACGTCGGTGTCGTAGATCGATTTGTGGGAGGTCCAGAAGGCCTTGCTGTTGTCGGCCTCGAGGTCCTCGTAGAAGTCCAGTGCGGTGTTGGGGAAACCGGAGAACACACCGGAAACACTACGCCCGGGCCCGGCACGCCAGGGGCGAACCGGGCACGGGCGGTGGAAGGAAACTAGGCGATGCCGTTGAAGAGGGACGTCACCGAGCCGTTCTCGAAGACCTCCTGGATGGTCCGCGCCAGCAGCGGTGCGATGGACAGCACCGTCAGCGTGGGGAACCGCTTCTCCTCGGGGATCGGCAGCGTGTTGGTGGCGATGACCTCCTTGGCGCCGCAATTCGCGAGGCGCTCGGCGGCCGGATCGGAGAACACGCCGTGCGTGGTCGCGATGATCACGTCGCCGGCACCGGCGTTCTTGAGGACCTCCACGGCGCCGGCGATGGTGCCGCCGGTGTCGATCATGTCGTCGATCAGCACGCAGGTGCGTCCGCTCACGTCACCGACGACGCGGTTGGACTTGACCTGGTTCGGGACCAGCGGGTCGCGCGTCTTGTGGACGAACGCGAGCGGAGCGCCGTCGAGGGCGTCCGCCCACTTCTCGGCGACCTTCACGCGGCCGGCGTCGGGGGAGACGACGCAGATGTTGTCGGTGCCGTAGTTCTCGCGGACGTACTGCGCCAACTGGCCCTGCGCGTGCATGTGGTCGACCGGACCGTCGAAGAAGCCCTGGATCTGATCGGTGTGCAGGTCGACCGTGATGATCCGGTCGGCCCCCGCGGTCTTGAGCAGGTCGGCGATGAGGCGAGCCGAGATGGGCTCGCGGCCGCGGTGCTTCTTGTCCTGACGGGCGTACGGGTAGAACGGCAGCACCGCGGTGATGCGCTTGGCGGATCCGCGCTTGAGCGCGTCGATCATGATCAACTGCTCCATGATCCACTGGTTCAGCGGTGCCGGGTGGCTCTGCAGCACGAACGCGTCCGAGCCTCGCACCGACTCCTCGAACCGGACGAAGATCTCGCCGTTGGCGAAGTCACGCGCAGTCTGCGGCGTGACCTTGATGTCCAGTTCCTTGGCCACCTGCTCCGCCAGTTCGGGGTGTGCGCGGCCCGAGAAGAGCATCAAGTTCTTCTGCACGTCGCTGGATATCGCGCTCACTGATCTTCGCCATCCTTTGGTTCTTGCCGATCGGTTTCTTGCAGTGCTCGTGCCGCCGCCTCCGCGGCGGGAGTGCCGGGCCTGTTGCGCTGGACCCAACCCTCGATATTGCGTTGCTTGCCGCCCGAGACGGCGAGCGCCCCCGGCGGAACATTGTTGCGCAGAACGGTGCCCGCGCCCGTGTAGGCGCCGTCCCCGACACGGACCGGGGCGACGAACATGGTGTCGGATCCGGTGCGTACATGCGAACCGACGACGGTGCGACTCTTGTTCACGCCGTCGTAGTTGACGAAAACGCTGGATGCTCCGATGTTGCTGTGCTCGCCGACGGTCGCGTCGCCCACGTACGTGAGGTGCGGCACCTTCGAGTGTGCACCGATGTCGGCGTTCTTGGTCTCGACGAAGGCGCCGAGCTTGCCGGACATGCCCAGGACGGTGCCGGGGCGGAGGTACGTGAAGGGTCCGACGGTCGCGTCGGGGCCGATCACCGCGTCGTCGCCGTGGGTCCGGACCACCGACGCGCCCTCGCCGACGGTGACGTCGGTGAGCGTGGTGTCGGGGCCGATCACGGCGTCCTCGCCGATGCTCGTGCTGCCGCGGAGTTGCACGCCCGGGCGCAGGGTCACGTCGCGGCCCATCGTCACGGCGACGTCGACCCACGTGCTCGACGGATCCTCCACGGTGACGCCCGCGCGCATGTGTCCCTCGAGGATCCGCCGGTTCAGTTCGCTTGCGAGAGTGGCGAGCTGGACGCGGTCGTTCGCGCCGGCCACCAGGTGGTTGTCCGCGATGTGCTGGCCCCGAACGATTCTCCCGGCCCGCTGGGCGATGGCGATGACGTCGGTCAGGTACAGCTCGCCCTGTGCGTTGTCCGCGCTCAGGGACGCCAGCGCGGCGCGGAGCGTGGCCGCGTCGAAGGCGTAGACCCCGGAGTTGACCTCGGTGATCGCGAGCTGCGCCTCGGTGGCGTCGGCCTGCTCGACGATCGCGGCGACCTCGCCGTCCGTGGTCCGCAGGATTCGTCCGTAGCCGGTGGGATCCGGTGCCGTCGAGGTCAGGACGGTCACGGCGGCGGCGGGCTCGGCGGTGTGGGTGCCGACGAGCGCGCGGAGCGTGTCGGCGTCGAGCAGCGGGACGTCGGCCGCGGTCACCAGCACGGTGCCGTCGAAGTCGTCGGGCAGGGCGGTCAGCCCGCAGCTGACGGCATGTCCGGTGCCGTTCTGCTCGTCCTGGACGGCGGTGGCGACGGAACGCCCGAGATCCTTGGCGACCTCGTCGACGGCGGCGGCGACCGCTTCGCGGTCGTGTCCGATCACCGTCACGAGTTCGGTGGGATCGACGGCGGCCGCGGCGTGGAGCGAGTGGGCGAGCATCGATCGACCGGCCAGGGTGTGCAGCACCTTAGGGGTCTTCGACCGCATTCGAGTCCCGGCACCGGCAGCGAGGACGATGACGGCGGTCTGCGGTTGCATGAAGCTCCCTCGAAGTCGATCTACGCTTAGCCACCACGGCGGCCGGACTCGTCGCACACGTTCCGGAAAAGAATATCGCGAGCGGTCCGCACAACGGCAACGTGCCCGAGCGTAGCGGTGAGCGAGCGGGCTCGTCGGCGTAGCCCCGCGCGTCGAATCGGCCAGCCGCAGAAGTGGGTTAGCGGGAAGATAGCGAGATCGGACCGACTGGTCGGCATACGGTGGCCGGAATCACAGTGGGGTCGGGTCGAGGTCGATGGGCTCCGCCGCCAGGACTCGAACCTGAACTATCTGAACCAAAATCAGAGGTGCTGCCATTACACTACGGCGGATTGCCGCGCCGGCGAGCTGGCGCTCGCAGCGCGGGAACGATCCTCGCATGCCGACGCGCCGCGCGTCGAACTGCTCGAGAAATTCGCCCGCGGCGTGTCGGAAAGGACGGTTACCTCGAGTGTCGCGACCAGCACGGGAGTCCTCGAACCCCGAACGTACGCCTCGGACCCGGATGACGGGGACGCAGCGACGCGAGCAGTTGATCGAGATCGGTCGGACACTCTTCGCGGAACGCGGCTACGAGGCCGCCTCGATAGAGGAGATCGCGGCGCGTGCCCAGGTCTCCAAGCCCGTCGTCTACGAACACTTCGGCGGCAAGGAAGGTCTCTACGCGGTCGTCGTGGACCGGGAGATGTCGAAGCTGCTCGAGATGATCACGTCGTCGCTCACGCAGAACCGCTCCCGGATCCGGGTCGAACGCGTAGCCCTCGCACTGCTGACGTACGTCGAGGAGCGAACCGACGGGTTTCGGATCCTCGTCCGTGACTCACCGGTCGCGGCCGACGAAGGCACGTATTCGAGTCTGCTCAACGAGGCGGTCCGCCAGGTCGGGCACATCCTCGCCGGAGATTTCGCGCGCCGCGGATTCGACCCGGAGCTGGCCCCGCTGTACGCGCAGGCGCTCGTCGGCATGGTCGCAACGACCGCGACGTGGTGGCTCGACGAGCGGACGCCGTCGAAGGAAGTCGTCGCAGCACACCTGGTGAACCTGTGCTGGAACGGGCTGACCAATCTCGAGGCGGATCCACAGCTGGGGGAGTAGCGCGGTCGACGTGGGATTGCGTCCCGAGGTTCGTGGATTTCACTGCGCGACAATGGAAATGGTTGACATGAAACCGTTGTCCGCAACTCGCAGCGAGGCAACCGGGATTTGGGTATCTCACGCGGTATTGTGCCTACCGCGCCGACTCGGAATCGGGCGATCGTTCGATAATGGCGCTTCGCGGGTGGCAAGTTTGCGGGGCGCTGGTCGACGAGAATGTGGCAGAGAGGACGGGGTGGGTGGTCAGGCAGGAGCGGGCTGAAGTCACCCGTGACTCGGTGCTGCGTGGCGGTGCCGATGTGTTCGCGCGCCTCGGGTATGCACAGTCGAGCCTCAGTGAGATCGTCTCCGAGTCCAAAGTCACCAAGGGTGCTCTCTACTTCCACTTCGCTTCCAAGGAAGAGCTCGCCCGTGCCGTCGTCGATGCGGGCTGCGACCGGTTGGCAGCCGCGGTCGGACCGTGGTTGGAGCGTCGAACCCCTGCGCTCGAGGCGCTGATCGGAATGTCCGGTGTCGTCGCCGACATCTCCTCTTCGGACGTAGTCGTACGGTCGATGCTTCGCCTGGTCACCGAAATCGGCGACTACCGGGGGTCGGGGAACCCGTTGTTCGAGGACTGGCTGCTGGTGTTCGACAGGCTGGCGAAGCGTGCCTCGGCCGAGGGAGACCTGCGCGACGAGATCGATCCCGACGATGTCGGTCGACTGCTGTTGGAACTCGTCGGTGGTGTCCATGTCGTCGCTGCAGGAACGGGCGAACTGGACCGAATGGCGGTGCGGTTGGGGCACGTGTGGCATGTGATGCTCCCCGTTCTCGTACCGGAACCGAAGGTCGAGTATTTCCGCGAATTCGCAGCTCGCCGCCTGCGCTGAGTTCCTGCGCTCGAGCATGTCGTCAGTCGCGCATTTCGGTGGTGGCGGGTTGCTGCTGGGGTAGCCTGAAGCGTCCAGGATTGCCGTCGGGGCACGTCGATTCCGCGAGTTCGAGGCCGGGAATCGGCTGGGGCAGTCGCCGGTGAGAACCAGGCGTGGTGGCGGCTGGTGGCGGCAAGGGGGAAGTGCTGTTGCTCCAGGGAAGAACCAAGACACCGAGTGCTTTGGAACGAGCGGAGATGGTCGGTTCCGTCATCGCGTCGCGGTGGGCCGCCGACGTGGACGGCGAGGGCAGGTTTCCCAGTGAGGCGATGGACGGCCTCTGCCATGAGCGCCTTCTGTCCTGCGCTCTTCCGGTTGCCTTCGGCGGCGATGGACTCGAGATGCGTGAGATCTGCATGATCGCGAGGGTTCTGGGCCGATACTGCGCGTCGACTGCGATGATCTTCGTGGTTCATCAGACAATGGTCCTCTCGATCCTGCGGCACCATCGCGGCGAAGAGATGGAGGCTCTGCTTCGAGAGATCGCGGACGACCAACTACTCGTCACCGGCTGCGGCCACGATCTCATGGACGAAGTGACGGTGGGTCCGGACAACGTGGTCTCGGCCTGCGGTCGGGCGGTGACCGTCCTGTTCGCAGGGCAGGCGGACCTCGTGGTGGTGCGAGCACGTCGCCCGGACCACGGTGACGAAACGCTGGCGGTGTTCCGGGCCGACGAGATCGAACTCCGCCGACAGGCGCTCGGCGACGGACTGGGTCTGCGAGGACTCGGATGGCACACGTATTCGGTGTCGGCGTCAATGTCCGAGGGCAACGTCCTGGGGGCAAGTTTCCGTGAAGTTGCCGCGGAAACGGTGGTTCCCGTGCTCCGTCTGCTCTCGTGCGCGGCATGGGTGGGCATCGCGGACTCGGCGATCGACACGGCGGACCGGTTCATCGCGACGGGGGAAGGCGGCACGTCGGCCGAGGCGCATCCGGCATCTCTGCGCCGTCTGGCGCGGGTGCAGCAACGCCGCGACGAGGTCTACAGCAGTGTGGACCGCAGCGCTGTGGAGTTCGGTGCACACATCGGTGCGATCGGTGGAGGCGGGCAGTCGATCGCCGATTCGGCATACGCGGTGTCGTCGATCGTGTCGGCGGCGCTCGACATCTGCGGTACTGCCGGATATCAGGACGGCGGAGAGTTCGGGCTCGGTCGGCAGCTCAGGGACTTGCTCGGCGCGCGAGAGATGATCAGGAGTGCGGTCGGGGTGAGTACGGTCGCGAGGAGGGAAGAACAAGTCGGTTGACCGAGCATAGAATCGACTAGGCTGGCGCGGTCCGCTGACAGCTGCTCTCCGATTGTCATGCTGTTCGCAGGCGGTTCGTCGCCACTGCTCATTCGTCGTCACTGCTCAGGAGTGCGTTCTTGACTTCCCAGCCGTCCGCTGCCGACACCCCGCTCACCGGATTGGCGAAGACAGCGCTGAGTCACAGCGCGTTCGCCGGCATCGCAGAGTCAGTCGGACGCACCGGCGTCGACGTCGTGGCGCCGCAGCCCGCGCGTGCCTTCGTCGCGGCGGCGCTGTCCGAGCACACCCAGCTGCTCGTGGTGACCGCGACCGGCCGGGAGGCCGATGACCTGACCACCGAGCTGCGCGAGATGCTCGGCGACGGTGTCGCACAGTTCCCCTCGTGGGAGACCCTCCCGCACGAGAGGCTCTCACCGAGCGCCGACACCGTCGGCCGCCGGCTCGAGGTGCTGCGCCGCCTGGCGAGACCCGACGACGGCTTCTACGATTCGCCGCTCCGGGTCATCGTGACGACCGTCCGCTCGCTCGTGCAGCCGATGGCGCCGGGGTTGGGCGAGATCGAGCCTGTCGTGCTGCGAGTCGGTGGCGAGCACGACTTCGCGAACCTGATCGAGCGCCTCGTGGAGATGGCCTACTCGCGTGTCGACATGGTCGGTAAGCGCGGCGAGTTCGCCGTACGGGGCGGGATCCTCGACCTGTTCCCGCCGACGGCGGATCATCCGGTCCGCGTCGAGTTCTGGGGGGACGAGGTCACCGAGCTCCGGGCGTTCTCGGTGGCCGACCAGCGTTCACTGACCGACGTCGAGGTGGGAACCGTGGTTGCCCCTCCGTGCCGCGAACTGCTGCTCACGGAGGACGTCCGGGACCGGGCGGCGCAGCTCGCCGCCGACAATCCGGCCGACGCCGCGCTGGTCGAGATGTTGGACAAGATGTCGGCGGGCATTCCCGTCGAGGGCATGGAGGCGCTGCTGCCGGTCCTGCGCCCGGGGCAGCTCCAGCTGCTGACCGAGGTCCTTCCCGAGGGGACGCATGTTCTGCTGTGCGATCCCGAGAAGATCCGCACCCGCGCAACAGACCTCGTCCGCACCGGGCAGGAATTCCTGGAGGCCTCGTGGACGGCCGCCTCGATCGGCGGCGCGGCCCCGCTGGACACGTCGGTCCTGAAGGGGGACGGCATCGACCTCGGTGCGTCGGCCTACCGGTCGCTGCGCCAGGTGCACGACTCGGCGGACGCCGAGGGTAGGCCGTGGTGGACCATAAGTCCGCTGTCGTCGGGCAGTGGTGCGGAACTGGAGTTGCCGGTGACCCCGGCGCCGCAGATTCGTGGCTCCGACGACCTGCTGGCGGAACTCTTCGTGACGCTGCGCGCACACGTGACCACCGGTGGACGGGCGGCTGTGGTCGTGGCGGGTGCGGGCACGGCGCATCGTGTGCTCGAGCGGTTGCGGGACGCCGAGGTGCCGGCAGCTGAACTCGCTGCGGGCACGGAGCCTCCGCGTGGTCAGGTCGGAGTACTGCGCGGTTCCCTGCACGAGGGGTTCGTCCTCGCGGGCGCCGATCATGAACCAGGTCTCGTGGTGGTCACCGAGACCGACCTGACCGGCAACCGGGTGGCCGCCGTGGGTGACGGGAAGCGCTTGCCCGCCAAGCGGCGCAACCAGGTCGACCCACTCGCGTTGACCGCCGGCGACATGGTGGTGCACGACCAGCACGGCATCGGTCGGTTCGTCGAGATGGTCGAACGCACGGTCGGCGGGGCCCGGCGCGAGTACCTCGTCATCGAGTACGCGGCCAGCAAGCGTGGGCACCCGGGCGACCGCTTGTTCGTGCCGATGGAGTCGCTCGACCAGCTCTCTCGCTACGTCGGCGGCGAGATGCCCGCCCTGTCCAAGCTGGGCGGGTCCGACTGGCAGAACACGAAGCGCAAGGCGCGCAAGGCTGTTCGTGAGATCGCGGGCGAGCTGGTGCAGCTGTACGCGGCGCGACAGGCCGCTCCCGGTCACGCGTTCGGTCCCGACACTCCGTGGCAGAAGGAGATGGAGGACGCGTTCGTGTTCACCGAGACCCACGACCAGTTGACCGTCATCGACGAGGTGAAGGCCGACATGGAGAAGCCGGTCCCGATGGACCGCGTCGTGATCGGTGACGTCGGCTACGGCAAGACCGAGGTGGCGGTCCGCGCCGCCTTCAAGGCCGTCCAGGACGGCAAGCAGGTCGCGGTGCTGGTCCCGACGACGCTGCTTGCGCAGCAGCACCTGCAGACCTTCGCCGAGCGGATGGCGTCGTTCCCGGTGAAGGTGCGCGGGCTGTCCCGCTTCACCGATGCCGCCGAATCCAAGGAGATCATCGCGCAGCTGGCGGAGGGCGAGATCGACGTCGTCGTCGGCACCCACCGCCTGCTGCAGACCGGCGTCCGCTGGAAGGACCTCGGCCTCGTGGTCGTCGACGAGGAGCAGCGCTTCGGCGTCGAGCACAAGGAACACATCAAGGCGCTGCGTACACACGTCGACGTGCTGACGATGTCGGCTACCCCGATCCCGCGCACGCTCGAGATGAGCATGGCCGGTATCCGGGAGATGTCGACCATCCTGACCCCGCCGGAGGAGCGGCACCCGATCCTCACGTACGTGGGCGCGTACGAGGACAAGCAGGTGGCCGCCGCGATCCGCCGCGAGCTCCTGCGCGACGGCCAGGTGTTCTACGTGCACAACCGCGTCAGCTCGATCGACAAGGCCGCCAAGAGGATTCGCGACCTCGTTCCCGAGGCGCGCGTCGTCGTCGCACACGGGCAGATGAACGAGGAGACGCTCGAGAAGACCGTGCAGGGCTTCTGGCAGCGCGAGTTCGACGTCCTGGTGTGCACCACGATCATCGAGACCGGTCTCGACATCTCGAACGCCAACACGCTCATCGTGGAGCGGGCCGACTCGCTCGGCCTGTCGCAGCTGCACCAGCTGCGCGGCCGCGTCGGACGCAGCCGCGAGCGTGGCTACGCGTACTTCCTGTACCCGTCCGAGAAGCCGCTCACCGAGACCGCGTACGACCGGCTCGCAACCATCTCGCAGAACTCCGACCTCGGCGCCGGCATGGCCGTCGCGATGAAGGACCTCGAGATCCGCGGCGCCGGCAACGTCCTCGGTGCCGAGCAGTCCGGTCACGTCGCGGGCGTCGGCTTCGACCTGTACGTGCGACTGGTCGGCGAGGCCGTCGAGGCGTACCGCGCGATCGCCGACGGCCGACCCGTCACGACCGAACCGGAGACGAAGGAGGTGCGGATCGACCTGCCGGTCGACGCGCACATCCCGCCCGACTACGTCACGAGCGACCGTCTCCGACTGGAGGGCTACCGCAAGCTGGCGGCGGCCGCCGACACCGATGCCATCACGGCGGTGGTCGAGGAACTCGTCGACCGGTACGGCCCGCTGCCCGAGGAAGTCGGCCGCCTGGTGTCGGTCGCGAAGCTGCGCCTGCTGTGCCGCGAGTACGGGATCGAGGAGGTTGCCGTCACCGGCACGCAGCTCAAGGTGTCGCCGATGAAGCTCCCGGACTCGAAGCAGTTGCGGCTCAAGCGGATCTACCCGAGCGCGCAGTACCGAGCGACGACCGGGATGGTGCAGTTGCCGGTGCCGCGCACCGGTTCCGGGGGAGTGGGCGCCGACCGGATGCGTGACGTCGAGTTGTTGCAGTACGTCGCCGACCTGATACTGGCACTCGACGGCAGGGCTGCCGGGGCGGTCGCCATGGCTGCGTCCGAAGGCGGTGTGCGGCAGTGACCGTGCTTCTTCTGGACCCGCTGTGGCCCGGCGTGGTTCCGATCGAAGCTGTGACGGCGCTCGGTGGCACCGTCGAATTCACCGACGAGGTCCCGGGTTCGGTGCGCGCGTACTTCGAGTGCGGAAGCCGACCGAGCGAGGTTCTGGTGAGCACCGACGCGGGGCATCCCGACGTGGTGAAGCGGAAACTGCTCGGTGAGAAGGTGATCGAAGCAGCTCCCCGGCCGGGGCAACGACTGGTGAGTGCGGTGGACGTGATGGACCGGTTGTGGGGCTTCGCGGGCTGGGAGGTGACCCAGACGCACGAGTCCTTGCGCCGTTACCTGCTGGAGGAGACGTACGAGGTACTCGATGCGATCGCCGAGGGCGATGCGGACGGCCTGCGGGAAGAGTTGGGAGACCTGTTGCTGCAGGTGCTGTTCCACTCGCGAATCGCACAGGAGTCCGATTCCGGCGCGTTCACCGTCGACGACGTCGCCGACACCTTGGTGGCGAAACTGGCCTCGCGCAGCCCCCATCTGAGCAACGGGCACTCCGGACCGATCGACGTCGCGCAGCAGGAGACGGCGTGGCAGGCCGCCAAGGCGGCGGAGAAGGCCCGGGTGTCGTCGCTCGACGGCATTGCTCTCGCACAGCCGGCTCTCGCGTTGGCGGAGAAGGTGATCGACCGGGCGACCAGGGCGGGGCTGCCTACGGAGTTGGTTCCGCACGAACTGCGGACGGTGCGCGTCGTCGCGGGTGCCGAGGAGTCGCTGCGCGTCGCAACCCTGCGGTTTGTCGCCGCGGTGCGGGCGACGGAGTCCGCCGCACATGCTGCAGGAGTGCCGTACGGAAGTCTGACTGCAGACGACTGGTTCGCGCATTGGCGCGGTTGATCATTCCGACATGATTCGGCGTGGCGCGGCTGTGGCCCGCAGTGCAGGAGCGACGGGCCGACCGCGCAGGAACGGTGTCGCGCTGCCCGTCTCGAGCGCGCGCTTGTAGATCGGCAACGCGGCACGAACCGCGTCGACGGTGAGTGCGATGTCCGCATCGGTGTGCGCCGCTGAAACGACGAACGACTGGCCCAGCACACCACGCGCGAGAAGCTCCTGGAGGAGCAGCGTGCGGAACTCCTGGGACGGACGCCGATCCGCGTCTCGCGCGACGAACACCAGGCAGGAGGGCCTTCCGAGCACCTCGATGTGGTCCTCCAGGCCCGCATCCGACGCGGCGGCGTTCACCGCCCTCGACAGCGCTCGTCCTGCAGACTCCATGCGCCCGATCGGATCCTCGGTCGCGTAGGCGCGCACCACCGCGCGGAACGCCGCGAGTCCGGCTGATTCGGGACCGTGCGTGGTGGACAGGAGAAACACCCGCTTCTCATCCGTGCGTAACCCACCCAGTTCCATGAACTCCCGTCGACCGGCGAGCGCCGCGATCGGGAAGCCGTTGCCCATCGCCTTGCCCCAGCACGAGAGATCGGGCTGGACGCCGTACAGGCCCTGGGCGCCGTACCGAGACCAGCGGAACCCGGTGATCATCTCGTCGAAGACGAGCAGCGCCCCGTGCCGGTCGCACAGGTTCCGAACCCCGTCCAGGAAGCCGGGAGCGGGCTCGGTCGTCGCCGTACCGGCCTCCAGGATCACGCAGGCCACAGGTGTCGCCGCGAGAGATTCCTCGAGGGAGTCCAGGTCATTGAAGCGAAAGCTACCGGTGTTCGGGGCCGAATCCCGGGAAGTGCCCGCATTCATCGGCGTGGTGCCGATGAACCAATCGTCGACAGAGAAGAAGGGCTGATCGCACACCAGAACGCGCTGGCGACCGGTGACCGCGCGGGCGAGACGAACGGCCGCAGTGGTGGCGTCCGAGCCGTTCTTGGCGAACTTCACCATGTCGGCGCCCGGTACGAGAGCGAGGAAGTCCTCCGCAGCCGCGACCTCGAGCGCGGTCGGCCGGCTGAAGTTGGTGCCCTTGGCGATCTGCGCGGCGACAGCTTCGACCACCGGACCGTAGCCGTGGCCGAGTGTCACCGAGCGCAGCCCCATGCCGTACTCGACATAGCAATTGCCGTCGACATCCCATACTCGCGCACCCTCGCCACGGTCCAGCACCGGAGCCATGAACTCCGGGTACTGGTCGGAGCCGCGTGCGTAGGTGTGCGCGCCACCCGGGACGAGCTCGTGCAGTCGGGCCTGTAGGGCGTTGGAGCGGTCGAACGTGCGGAGAAAAGGGTCGTGCGTGTCTGTATACGTCATGAGCGAATCCCATCGCTCGGGAAGCGTGTGCGGGGTTCGATTGTGTCATCCAGGAGCAGATCCTCCCGGAGAACACGAGTTTTCGAGTATCGAACTCGCGATTCGGCCGGGACGGCAAGGCGGCACGACGAATCGGGTATTGTTCGAGTGATCATCGACCTGCCTTGGAAGACTGCACAATTCGGGCGGAAATCCCCCGTGACCTAGCGCTCCCGCGCCTGTGGATGCACAAAGGTGTTGATATGGCGAATCGAGTTCCTCGTTCTGCAGACGTCGGTCGCCCTGAGATCAGGGTGCTGCTCGAGAATGGCGAATACTGGCTCAACAACAAGGGCGACCTGGCAATCCTCGACGTGATGGTCCGGCGATTCGCCGAGCGGTGTCCGGGCGCTCGGATCGGGGTACTCACCTCGGCGCCGGCACTTCTGAGGGCATACGAACCAGGGGCCGACCCTGTCTGCTACCAGCGAGGAGGCGACTGGTCTCGTCGGCGCTGGAGTGGGCATTCGGGAGTCACGAGTCGGCTCGGGCCAGAGATCGCAGGTGCGCCGATGAACGGCTGGGATGCCGCCGTGGCACTGCCCGGGAAGATTGCGGCGCGAGTGCGGCGCATCGCCGGACGCGTCGGGGACACCGACTCTTCGGGGAGTGAGACAACCTCGACCACAACAGGTTCGGTTCCTCTGGCGCTTCGCCGGGACGGCGGGCACGTACCGAATGCCGCGGCGACGGCATCGGTGGTGGTGGCGATCGGAGGCGGATACCTGACCGACGTCGACCGGTTCCAGACCGAGCGCACCCTGAACCTACTCGAGTACGCCATCGGTAGGGGAGTTCCGACGGCGATGACGGGTCAGGGAATCGGGCCACTGACCGAACCGGACCTGCTCGAGCGGGCCGGTCGCGTGCTACCGCGAGTGGACCTGATCGCGCTGCGCGAGGGCGTTCAGGGCCCGGAACTGTTGCGAAGCCTCGGCGTTCCGCCGGATCGCATCGTGGTGACCGGTGACGACGCGGTCGAACTGGGCTACTCCACCCGTCGACGGCAGTTGGGGACGGACATCGGCGTGTGTATCAGAGTCGCCGAGTACTCACCTGTCGGCGCAGCGATGCAGGAAGCAGTGGGCCGTGTGGTGCGGGGTGCCGCGGCCGAGTTCGGCGCCGGGTTGGTCCCGCTGATCGTCTCGGAGCACGATGCGGAGGACCGGCGGTCCACGATGCCGCTGCTGGAAGGGTATGCGGGTGCCGTGGCCCCGCTAGGTCGGTATGCGAGCGCTCGTGCACTCTCCCGGCAGGTCGGCCGGTGCCGAATCATCGTGACTGGCGCCTACCATGTGGCGGTCTTCGCGCTTTCGCAAGGGATTTCGGTGGTAGGCCTGTCGACGACGCGGTACTACGACGACAAGTTCGCCGGCCTCGCGTCGATGTTCGGAACCGGAGTCCAGTTGGTGCGGCTCGATCGGACGGGGGCTGAGGATCGAGTCCGCGAGGCAATTCACGAGTTGTGGGCGGGCGCTCCGGCGTCGCGGCCCGAACTGCTCGGGCGTGCCGAAGACCAGATTCGGGCCGGCAGGGCGGTATTCGACCGCATCGTCGGACTCATGGACGCGGACGCTACCGCGCGACGCGGTCCGGACACTGATCCTTCCTTGCCGCCCACATTTCCGCGGTGATCGCCCACAGGTCGTGGTCCTTGCGTCGCCCGCCCACATCGAGGTAACTGGTCATCGTGCCCTCACGGCGCATCCCACCCTCTTCCGCAAGGCGGGCCGCTGGGATGTTCCCGACGGACACGGGGGCGGTGACTCGGCACAAGCCGAGCGTGCCGAACGCATACTCCGCCAGGAGATCTGCGGCCGCGAGTGAGACGCCCTTTCCTGCGAGCGTCGAGTCGATCCATATGCCGATCTCGCCGAACCGGGCCCACCGGTCGATGCGCTCCATGTTCAACTGGCCGGCAAGCACACCGTCCACCTCCACGACGAGCGGCAACGCCCGCCCGGATCGTGCGTCGCGGCGAGCGTTCAGGATCTCGTCCAGCCAGGCGCTCTCGGTGTGGCGTTCGGCCCACGGTCTGGGCGATGAAGCCCAGAACGGTTCGATGAATCTCTGGTCGCGCAGCCGGATCGACTGCCACTGAGGCCAATCCGACAAACGGGGGGATCGCAGGACCACGGTGTGACCTGCCGACTCCACCGGCCCGAGTCGCACGTCGAAGCTACGCCCATGAGGGAACCGCAATCGATGCCGCAGCGGCCGGGTATACAGCCTGGCTGCCGTGGTCAGCATCACGAACGCTTGCAGACGCTTCACGCTCTCACCTCAGCTCAACGGGCTCGACCAGGGCGGGCGGCACGACGACAGGATCGGTGGTGGACGGCGTGAGCAAAGCCTACTCGGAGGAGGTACAGGGTCGGGCGGAACCGCAGAATTGGAGCTCGAGGTGCACACGGTCTGCACAACGTCGTCGCGCACGTTCGGTGACCGGATCGGATTCGCCTCTGCGGGAGGCGAATCCTGGTACCGTCCAGCCACGGGGGTCCAGGTCATAGGCAATTCCGACTAGGGGGGACATGATCCGCTCGAATCGAGAAGTCCCGGAAATCTCTCGAATCTGTGCCGCGTCCGGACGGTCCCGGCCGTGAACGACCACCGCGTCGCCCTGGTCCACGAGCGGTTCACAGAGATCGCAGGTTCGGAACATGTGACAGAGCAGTTGGCGTTGCAGTGGCCGGATGCGCGAGTGCGTGCCCCGATCGCGAGCGCGTCCGGGATTCCGCCGGCGTTGCTCGGACGGGTCGATACGACCTGGCTCGACAAACTGTACAAGCATGCGGGTGAGCGGTCGTACGCACCGCTGCTACCGTTGATGCCCAGCACATTTCGCGGTATGCATCTGGACGATTCGGATGTCGTGATCGTCAGCCACCACGCCTTCGCGACCCAAGCGGTATTCGCTACCTCCGCGCCGACGGTCGCCTACGTCCACAGTCCGGCCCGGTGGGCGTGGGACCCGACTCTCCGCGCCGGCGAGGCCGGCGGGCGGCTCGGCGCGGCGGCGCTGGCGCTGCTGGCGTCATCCGCCCGGCGCGCCGAGCTGTCGGCTGCGCCGCGGCTCCGACGGGTCGTCGCGAACTCCACGACTGTTGCCGACCGTATCCGTAGGTGGTGGGACTGCGAGGCCGTTGTGGTGCACCCACCCGTCGACACCGATGGGTTCACGCCCGACCCGAATCGAAGGCGGGAGAACTTCTTCCTCCTGGCAGGTCGTCTGGTGCCGTACAAGCGGCCCGACCTCGCTGTCCAGGCGGCCAACGCGGCCGGGGTGCGCTTGGTCGTCGTGGGTGAGGGCCGCAGCCTCGACTACTGTCGCACCATCGCAGGACCGACGGTGACCTTCCTCGGGCGGGTGCCCCATGAGCAACTGGTGGACCTGTATCGGAGTTCGTGCGCACTGGTGATGCCCGGACTCGAGGACTTCGGCATCGTGCCCGTCGAGGGAATGGCGTGCGGAACGCCGGTGATCGCTCTCGCAGCGGGCGGAGCGCTCGACAGCGTTGTGCCGGGGATGACCGGTCGACTCGTTTCCGGCGACACGGACGGGGAACTCGTCGACGGCTTTGCCTCCGCAATGAGCACGTTCGACGGTGCGGACTTCGATTCCACGGTGGTCCGCAAACATGCTGAAACATTCTCCCGCACAGCCTTTCGGGAGAAGATGGAGAAGGTGGTCGACGAGGTTCTGGGGGTCTGAGGGCGTAGCTGGAAGCTCGACACCCGATCACCCCGGTGGCCGACGACCGCCCATCGATTTGGTCTCGATCTTTCCATCGGCGGAGACGGACAACCGCCAGTACGTCCCGTCCTCGGACTTGAGGATCGGTCCACTACCCGATCGTTCGAACAGCATCGAGCCATTGGGCAGCACTGCGGAAACCACATCGCCGTTGCGGTTCTGGGCCTGGAACACGTCCTTGTCGTCAACGGCTCGAGTCACTACGGGACCGACGAAAACGGTTCCGGATGCGACCCCTCGACCGGTGACGTTCCAGCCTTTCGGGAAGGTTGCGATATCGACATCGTCGGATCTACTCGAGACGAGGTTGACCGCGGTGCCTTCCGGACAGCCTTCCGGGTCGATCCGCAGCTCCACAGGGAAGCGGTCGGTGTCCGGATCGAAGCGTACGTTCGCGAGATAAGGTTGGCGACAATTGATCAAATCCAGGCACGTGCTGCGCGCAGCGACCTTGCAGTTGACCATTCCGAATTGGGAGGGACCGCCGCGACCACGCTCGCCGATCGAAAGGGACGTCTCCGCGCCCTCGAACCACACGTTGGTCAGCCACCAGTCATTGGCGGCACCGTCGATGTGAATATGCTTGTCCGTCGTGTGCGGATCGTTGTCCGAGACGAATTCGACGTTGGTCATTGACAACCCGGCATTGTTGTCGTTGCCGGTGCCGAGGACTCCGAGATAGTTGTTCGTGAGTTTCGACGAGGTCAGGTAGTTCTGGATGCACGAGGTGACGATGCCGATGCCGAAGTTGTTGATGTCGCAGTTGACGAATGCGGTTCCACCCGTGTTCCGCTCGAGGACAACACCGCGCTGCGCCTCGTACTTCGGAAAGTTCTCGTTCACGTGGTTGCCGCGCAGAACGACCGAGTCGAACGAACATCGGAACGATCCTGACAGCGACACGGCCACACCCTTCGGACCTGTCAGAAAGAACCCGACCCGTGCGAACTGGACCCGATGCCGGTCGCGAAGCGAGACCAGGGTGTCGTCACCCTCGTAGAGGACGACGCTGACGTCGCCGCCGTCGCCGGTGACCACCGAGAAGTCGGGCAGGTCTGGCCATGCGGTCACTCGATAGAATCCGGCCGGCAGATAGAGCACCGCGGGGCCGTCGACAACCGCGGCCGCCCGACTGATCGCCTGCGTGTCGTCGGCCACGCCGTCGCCGACGGCACCGAAGTCTCGAATGTTGTGCACTGCAGATACGTTGGACGCCAGCGGTGCCACCGTCTCGGCGCGCAGGTTCCCCTTCGGGGACGAACACGCAGCCAACGGCAGGGCCGCCGCCATGCCGAGCGACGTGGCCAGCAGTCGTCGTCGGCTCACCGACTCGTCGGCCATGAGATCGCCTCCTGCTCTGATATCGGGACTAGGGGGATGCGGCGAGATCGGGGTCCGCCTCTGGTTCTGGGTCTGCCTCTGGTTCTGGGTCCGGATCAGGCACCGGATCCGGATTCGGCTGACTCGACTTCGTCGGTCGCTGGAACCTGCTCCGGGGTTCCTGCGCCACCGCCACCGCGCCCATCAGCGCAGATCCCGAGGAGGCGAGCGCTTCCGATGCAGCCTGGACACGAGGCGACGGCGTCGTCCCCAGTTCGACTACAGCGACCGAGGTGTCGCAGCGGGTGGACAGACTCAGCGCCGCGGCGTCCACGAGCACCGGCGCGACGGCGACGAGGACGTAGTCGAAGCCGTCCCCGATGCCGTGCAGGACCTCAGCGAATCGCGCGGACGTCAACAGGTCGGCAGTGCGCACATCGACCGAGCCGACTGGCACGACCGAGACACCGGATGCTGACCGTGGCAGTTCGGAGAGATCCGGATGCTCGCCCCGCAGCGATTCCGCGACGCCCGGGTACGACTGCATGTCCAGCATCGCCGATACACCGTCTTCCGACGTGTCGGCGTCGATCAATGCGACACGTGCACCGGTGTCTGCCAATGCATTTGCGAGACAGACGGCCACGTACGGTGACGACGTCTCGGTGAAGCTCGTGAGCATTACGATGAGGCGATCGTGGTCACCACGGGCGGCAGCGATCTGGGCCCGAAGTCGTCCGATGTCCTTGGTCGCGTTGGGATCACGGCTGGACAAGGTCGCCACGACAGGGACGGAGATTGCGCGAGCGAGCTGTTCCGATGTTCGGATCGTGCGATCCAGCCTGTCCCGGAGGAATGCGATCAGGAGGCCGAGTCCGAGTCCGATGATCAGACCGAGTGCGAGGAGGCGCTTCGTGTTCGGGCCTGAAGGCGCGGTCGGCGTACGGGCCTGGTCGATCACCGTGGCCCGCGCGGCGGGCGCGGCTCCGTTCACCGTGGTTTCCATTTCACCGACCAACTGGGCGAATTCGTCGGCCACCGTGTTGGCGAGCACGCGCGCGCCCTCCGGGGTCGAATCCGTGACCGAGATGTCGAGCAGAGTGGTCGCCGGCGGGAACGACGTGGCGATCCTGCTCTGCAACTCGGCGGGGGAGATGTCGAGTCCGAGTCGCTGGATCACACGCTCCGCGACGGTGGGGCCGGTCGCCACGTACGGGTACGACGTGATGCGCAGCTGAGAGGCGAGGCCGCCCTGATACGAGTCGTTGACCGATGTTCCGGTCGCCATCGACACGAATAGTCGGCTGGTAGCTGCGTAGGTGGTGGGAACAGACGCTGCGTAGGCCGCAGCGAGAGCCAGACAGGCGACGGCTGTGGCCACGACGATGATCCATCGCCGACGGACAACGCCCAGGTAGTCACTCAGTGCCACGCTTCCTCCCCTTCCTTTCGTACCTCGGCGACTGCGCCGAGTCTCTTTGGTGCCGGTTGTTTTTCCGCCATAGGATCCGTGCGTCTGCGGTATTCCCGCACCGTCATGTCGATGATCCAGATCAGCACTACGAGCTGGAGGGACTTGCCGAGCACCTCCATGCTGCCGAGAATCCCTCGTTCGAAGAGGATCGGGGAGGCTGTGATCGCCAGGCCCAATGTGACTACGGCGAGGTGTCGCGACTGCAATGCGCGGACGCCGAGTAGCAGCAGGCCGAAAGTGAACAGCACTCCTACGGCGACTCCCGGATATCCAGCGATGACGAAGCCCTCGTTGATATTTCCATCGGCCAGGGACACGGAAACCCTGGTCATGTTCACGGACGATCCGCGGACCTCTGTAGCCCATGCGGTCCCGGACTGGAGCTTCTCGGTGCCGAGGAGCTGCGCAGGCACCAGGCTCTGGAGACTGTGCTGTGCAACCTCGAGCGGCGTCAGCCAGGTACGCGTCGACATGTAGTACGCGTCGGTGGCGGCCTCGAGTAGATCGAACCGGCGCAGGACACTCAAATAGGGTTGCACCGAAGGTGGATAGCTCGAATCGGTGATCAGTGCCTGAGCGCTTGCGTAATCTGGCTGCTTGATCGACTGCAGCCAACCGAATGCGCTGATTCCGACGATCGCGATCACCACTATGCTCACCACCCGCAGCCGGGTCCAGCCGTACTTCGCGAACCGGACAGCCAGGGCTAGTGCGGCGCCGAGGATCGGCGTCTTCGATTCCACCGCGACGGTCCACATCAGTTCGACGGTCAACAGGGCACCGAGGATGGCGATCGTCACCCATCGGTCAGCGGGGCGCAGGAAGATGATCAGCCCAATCGCACCCACGGTGGCGAGCTGGGCAACGAAACCCATTATGGCGTTGGAACTCTGGATTTCGCCGGCTGATCCGGCGGATCCGGTGAGGTATGAGGCCGCCCGGGCCACCAGGCCGAGCGCGTAGATGGTTGCGAGGGTCGGGATGAAGTCCGCGGTCGTGGCGGGAGCTGGGGTTCGATTGCGGTGCTTGCGATCCCATACCGCGTATGCGAGGGCAGCGAGCGCGTAGACCCACAATCCGAACGCGACCGGCTGCAGGACCATTGCGATTCCATGGTCGTAGCCCATCCCCGCCAGCCGGGGATCGGCTATGTTGTCCGCGTACTGCGGTCTCGGATCGACCGACAGCAGCACCAGTGGGCGCGCGACGTATGACAACGTCCAGTACGCGGCCTGCGCGATCAGGAAGACGCGTGCGACGCCGCGGATGAAGGCGGCCGCGACAACGATCGTGCCCAGCGCCGCGATCACCAGGAACAGTTCGACACTGATCACAGTGCACCGCCCCGGGTCGAGGACGCATTGTCCACCGAACTCGTCGCGCGCACAGGCTCGTAACCGTCCGGTTCGGCATCCACACGTCGGCCTTCGAGAACTGCCACGATCTCACGGGCGCGGTCGACGTACCTGTGGCGTCCGGTCGTGATCCGTCGGTAGCCGGCGTCGGCGATGGTGCGGGCCCGGTCCGGTTGGCGCTCGCACCACCGCAGGATCTCGTGCAACTCCGCCTCCGACGAGAACAGCAGGCACTCCCGTCCCTCCGTGAGCAGGGCGGCGTGCTCGTCAGTGCGCTCGCCGACGAACAACCCTCCGGCGGCAGGCACCTCGAAGCTGCGACATGTATGGGTGTCACGGTTGTCGGAGTTGAGGAGCACGAGGTTGGCCGCCACCGATGCAATTGCGGCGGAGAAGTGTTCACCATACGCAGGCCCACCGATGGTGGCATGGGTGCGTCGTAGCGCAGGGACCCGCCGCCAACCGGGGCCGCGGACCAGCAACTGCTCGCCGTAGCGTCCGGCGAGCGCGACGGTGATGTCGCGGCGGTCGGGACGATAGTTGCCGACGAAGCCGACCAGATAGCGCTTGGTGCTTCGCCGAGCTGAGAGGTGGTGCCACACAGGGTCGTACGCGCTCATCACGAACTTCGTTGCCTTCGCTCCGCGCGCGAGCAATTCGGCTTCGTTGTGTTGCTTCGTTGTGACCACGAGATCCCACGCGTGTTCGAACTCGAGGTACTGGCGCGAAATGTTGTACGGATTCGACGCGTCGTCGGGGCTGTAGTGGACGTGGAGATCCGCCGGCGTTTCGAGCAGACGCCGCTGGTCGAGATGCACCGTCTTGAATCCGAACACCAGATCGGGACGGAACTCGTCCGCTGCCCGTTCGATCCGACGGTGGACCGCAGCGACACTCCACGGGGCACGTTGTCCACGGATCTTCGAGTAGAGCCAATTGGGTGAGAAGCGTTGCGGCAGAGACACAGAGGTCGAGTCCACGACGACCACGTCGTGGCCGGCCTGGCGGAATCCGTCGGCGAGCGAGCGGGCGTTGCTGCCGATCCAGTCGTCGCCGATGTAAAGGATCTTCATCTCTTCTCCGCCCCGGGAACCTGAATTCTGTCCACATCGATACCGGTGTCCGGGGACGCGGTCTGCTGGTCGTGTCGGGCCAGATACCGCATCCGCAGGACGTACCACAGTGCGACGCTGAGTTCGCATGCGACGGTTCCGTACACCAGTGTCCATACCGATTGGGTTCGGAAGGCCGCATAGAGGGAGACTGCGCCGACACACGTTCCGATGGTCGCACCCACGAGTACGCCGGAGGTGTCCTTGCGGACCGGCAAGACGGCGGTGGTCACGAAGGAGCTCAGTGCCGTCGCAGGGAGTACCAGTACCTCCACGCGCAGTAGCGGGATCGCTTCGGCGAAGTCACTCCCGAAGACGAGTGTGACCAGTGGCGGCGCGGCGATCCACAGCGCGATCGTGGCGAGCGCTGCGATTCCGACGCATGCGAGCAGTGAGAGGGTCGCGCGCCGCCAGAACTGATTGTCGTTGCTGCTGCGCGCCATTCGTGGCAGCAGGGCGAAACCTATAGGGTCGAGTAGGGACTGAACCGCGCGCACCACTCGATCCCCCGCGGAGTACAGGCCCAGCGACGCTGCATCGAGCACGGACGAGTAGATGGCCGCGGCCCCCTGGCCGTAGCTGACCACCATCAGGCGTGAGGTGAGCACGGGGGCCGCAATCTTCATCGTGGTGCCGATTTGGTGCGGGCGTGCGGGACGGCCGAACTTGCGTACCGAGTCTCGCCAGGTCAATGCGACCGTAAGCGAAGAAGACACGAGCATGCACAGCAGCGCTGCCGAGGCGGACGGGAAGTGGGGTAGCGCGACGACGAGCAGTACCAGGTAGGCCAGTCGGCCGACGCCCTGGTACATCGTGGATGCCACGAACCGGCCCTGACCGATCAGTATCCAGTCTTCGGACACGGACCAGAAGCCGCCCGCGAACAGGCCCAGCAGGATCATGTGCACGTGGGCATCGACGCCGAAGACCAGGCTCACCAGTAGCGCGGTACCGAGCGCGGCCAGAACGCCGATGCGGATTGCGAAGTAGTTTCCGCGGATCTGGCTGATGTCCGCGTTCGGCACCCTTGCCGCCAGGAACTGAGTGATCCCGAGATCGACGAGCAGAGACCCGAGGAAGTAGGCCGACATGCCGATCGACAGCAACCCGAGTCCCTCCGGGCCGAGAACGCGCGCGATCAGCGGGAGCGTCACTACCGTGACGAAGTACTGGCCGTACTTGCCGACGGTGACGAAGCCGATGTCGCGCGCCAGTGTCGCGAAGCGGTGGGTACTCGCAGGCATATCGTGCTCACCGCCTCGTGCAGGGTCCGGAGACGTCGCCGAGAAAGTCCGCGACTGCCCTTGCCGAGTTGGTGATCTCGAAGCGTCTCGCGCGTAGCTGCGCCGCGGTGGACAGCCGGCGACGCAGTTCCCGGTCCCCGATGAGGGTGTCCAGTGCTTCGGTGAGCCCGCGGCGGTTGCCGGCTTCGACCAACAGGCCGCTCACGCCCGACTCGACGATCTCGGTGGCGCCTCCCGGACGTGACGCGATCACCGCACATCCCGCCCGCATCCCCTCCACGACGACTTGGCCGAACGGTTCCGCAATGACCGAGCAGTGCACGAGGATGTCGGCTCGGCGCATGTACATCTCGGGATCGTCCACGTGCCCGGTGAAGGTCACCGGGAGACGGAGTTCGGTGCTGAGACGCTCCAGCTCAGCGCGGAAGCGCTCCTCGCCGAAGAATGTTCCCCCCACGATGTAGATGGCCGCAGGCCGCACGGTCGCGTCCGCCACGGCACGCAGGAACACATCCTGGCCCTTCCACGGCGTCAAACGTCCGACGACGGCAATCACTGTGTTCGCCGGATCCCGTTGTTCGCAGCGGCCTTCGTTGCGAGTCTCCTCGATGCCGGGATACGCCACGAGGGCGCGTCTGCGGGGAAGCAACGAGGTCATCGTGGATCTACTGTTGGCGATGTAGCCGCGACTCACCGCCCACCCGAGCACGCGGACGACGATGGCGAGCACCGGGCCGAAGTACTCAGCGGAGATCCTGTCGTGCACCTGCCAGACGAGAGGAAGTCCCGACCGCCGGGCCGCTACCGCGCCGATGATCAACGCTTTCGTACTGGCGGCGACGACGACCGTAGCGCCGGATTCGATCGCGACGGAGCCCAGATCCCAGCCGACTCGGACGAGCCCAGCCGCGCCGGTCAGAAGACGGTAGGGATTGAGATCGCTTACCTTCATCGCACGGCCGTCGAACGTCTCGCACAGGATCCGGATGTCGAATCCATCCGAACGCATCCGCTGTGCCATCGGGCCGTCCTCGCAGAACGCCACGGTGAGGTCGACGCCGAACGCCCGCAACGCTCTTGCCAGGCGCGCGGTGGCGATCTCGGCGCCTGACGGTGCCGCGGTGTGGGTCACGAACAGGGCCTTGGTCACGACGTCAGCTCCCCGTACAGGTCCACATGTCGCTGCGCAGCCGTCGCCCACGAGAACTTCTCCGCATGCGCGCGGCACTGCCGGTGTTCCGGGGCGCGGCCTGCGAGTGCGCCGACGATCCGGTCCGCCAGCGCTTCGGTGTTGCCTGCCCGAACGATCAGCGACCGATCGAGGTCGCTGACAGCATCCGGTAACCCGCCGCAGTCGGTGACGATGGGGGCGCGGCCGGCCGCCAGCGACTCGAGGGCGATCAGTCCGAATCCTTCCAGCGCCACCGAGGGGACGACCGTGATCGTCGCCTGCTGGTACAGGGAGGCCAGCCGTACATCGTCGATGCGACCCGCGAACGTGACCGAATCACCGACTCCGGATCGGGCCGCCTGCATTCGCAGAGCGGCCTCCTCGCTGCCCGTCCCGACAATGACCAATCGCGCGTCGTGGTGTGCGGCGACCACGTCCGGCCACGCGTCGAGCAGCACGTGTACACCCATTCGCCGCTCGAGTCGGCGCACGCACAGGACGGTACCGGCAGACCCGGAAGCGTCGGAAGTGTGGAACCGATTCAGGTCGACGCCGGGCGGAATAATCCTGATTCGGTCCTCGGGGACACGGTAAGTCTGCGTGAGTACATCCTTGAAATGCCCTGAGAGCACCACATATCGGTCCGCTCCGGCATACCGGACACGCTCGATCCAGTACTTGGCACGTGCGGCGAACTCGACGGAACCGGCCATTCGACTCTCGTCCGCCCACGGCCCGTGGAAGTGCACCACCAGTGGATGCCGGCCGCGACGCCCGAGGGGCGAGCGTCCGTACAGGCTGAAGTGGCGGTCGATGATCGCGCCGCGCGGCAGGTCGGTGCGGTCCTGGAACGCGGAGAATGCACGGTGGAGCGTCGATCCACCGGTCGGCCCCCAGCTCCGACCGCCTGCTTCGGAACTGCCGAATGCTATTGCAGACAAGTCGATCCCGGGATGGCTACGTAGGGACAGATACAAGTCGGTGAAGTAACGGTTGAGTCCACCAGGCAGAGCATCGAACCACTCGGATCCGGTCATGTGGACACGCAGGAGTCCGGTGCGATGGCGTTCGTTCAGGGTGCGTGCCGTCGAAGTCATGGAGTTCCCGTCGGGTGTCGGGTACATGGTGGGCGATGGTGCAGAGGCCTGGAGTGGAACAACGTCTAGGAAAGTCGAAATGGAATATGTTGTCACGTAGAGAATTTCAAGATATCCGATTCCCGTGGCGGTGCGAGGGGAATGTGAGTCTTCAATTTCGGTCGGGGAGCGAAGGGGGCGACCCGGTCCATTTCGCAGACGTCGCCTCCCGTCCGGTGGTACAGTCCCGCACAAGTTCGGCCGGGGGAACTCCACGCGTGGCCGCTCGGAATGTGGCCCCTCAACGGTGATGGATTCCCAATCTCATTGGGGGCTTTGATGACTGCATCGATCTCCGTCTGTGTGCCGGCATACAATGCGGCACGCACGCTCGAGGCGACCTTGCGCTCGATTCTCGACCAGGACGTCGACTTCGACGTCCTCGTGCTCGACAACGCGACTGAGGACGGCACTGCGGATATCGCCCGCTCGTTCGCCGACCCGCGGGTCCGCGTCGAGCGGAACGAGAAAGTGCTCGGCATCGGCGACAACTGGAACAAGCTCGTGGGGTTGTCGACCGGGGACCTCGTGAAGATTGTCTGTGCAGACGACCTCCTCCGTCCCGGATCGATCGAATCGCAGGCCAGTGTCTTGGCTGATACCGCGATCACGCTGACATCTGCCCGGTTCGATGTCATCGACGAGGCTGGGGAGATCACAGAGAGCGGCCTGGGAATCCCGGGGCTCGACGGTTGGCAATCGCCCCGTACGCTCGCTCGTAGCATTGTCCGACGCGGACCGGCGGACTTCGGTCCCACGGCAGCAGCGATGTTCCGGCGTGAGCACTTCGATCGGGTAGGTGGCTTCAGGGGCGACTTGGTCTTCCCGATGGACGTGGATCTATTCGTTCGCGTCTCATCCTTCGGCATGTTCTTCGGAATGTCCGAATGTATTGCGGCATGGCGTGACTCGGACTTCAACCTGTGCAGCAGGACGTCCTCGTTCAGCAAGTTGACGGACATGATGCGCTTTCACCACCGAATCGCGAAGGAATACTCGGATCTGGTTTCCATGGGGGACGTGATCGCCGGCGACGCGAGATTGGCGCGTGCGGCACTCGAGCGGGTTTCGGTGCGATCGCGCGGGCTGGTCGCGTCCGTGCGCCCCTGAGTTGTCGCTCGGCGGTTCCCCGTGCACGTCAGCCACCCTTCATCGTGAGCACGGCTGACACAGTCCTCAACACGATCTTGGTGTCGAACCACAGTCCCCAGTTCTCGATGTAGTAGTTGTCATGCCTGGCACGCGACGAGATCGACGTGTCGCCACGCAGGCCGTTCACCGCGGCCCAGCCGGTCAATCCTCCCGGAACACGCTGTCGTGCAGAGTAATCAGGAACTGTCACGTTGAACTGTTCGACGAAGTGTGGCCGCTCCGGGCGTGGACCGACGAGCGTCATATCGCCGCGGACGACGTTCCACAACTGCGGCAGTTCGTCGAGGGATGTCGAGCGAAGGAGTTTGCCGACGCGCCCGAGTCGTGCGTCGTTCGCGATGCACCAGTTGGTGGCTGCTTCGTTCTCGTTCGCCGGCATCAGAGTGCGAAACTTCAGCAGCTCGAAGGCCTTTCCGTCCATGGTTATTCTCTTTTGCCGGAACAGGATCGGCGCCGACCGATCCGAGAGCCACACTGCTGTGGCGGTAACGAGGAGAGCTGGTGCAAGGAAGGCCATTGCGGCAGCGGCGATCAGTCGACCCATCCACAGTTTGATCCCCCACCGCAACGAACGATGGGCGGTTCGCCGGATCCTTCTGAGCGGAACCGCGCCAAGTCTCTCCATGTCGCCAGTCATCGCAGTCATCTCCCACAGCCGTGGAACGACATAGATCTCGCAGTCGAGGCGGTCGCACTCGCGCAGAACTCTCAGTGTGTCGGAGTCGTCGAGTGGTGTGAACGCGAGGAGGACCGTCTCGATGCGCTCGGATGTGATCACCGTTCGAAGGTCCCCGGCGACGGATGGTGCGGGACTACCTTGGTCCGAAGCTCGAGGGATTTCGTCGAGAATCCCGACCAACTCGAGCCCACTCGCTGGCCCGTCTGCGATTGCCTCTGCGAGGATCGAGGCGACCGTACCCCCACCGACGATGACGGTGCGCTGCCTGTGACGCGGGTTCCGCCTGAGCCGCCGTTCGACTGCGTAGGCCGCGGTGCGGGACATCGTCACGAACGCCAAGCTCGCCGTGGCCAGTTCGATGGCGTCGAAGGCCGAACCGGCAGGCACGAATGCCAATGTGGTGACGACGCCGGCAACCAGGCTGGCGGCGAGCATGCGGGGCACTTCGTCGAGCGCCGAAAGGGTCAGGTGTGCGCGGTATGAGCCCACTACCGCCATGATCAGAACGAGCGTCACCGTGGCGGGGATCGGGTTGCCGATGGGCGTGAGCGCAAAGGCCGCGGGGAGCGCCGCGAGGTCCACGAGGAGCGGCAGCATATCGACGTGTGCCCGCAGTCTCGACGTGAGGAGCCTTGGAGTGCGTGGGCCCGGGGGCGCTGATCGGGTTTCGGCGACGGCGACGGCGACGGTGTCGTCGTCGCGAATGAGCCGTGCTCGGGGAAGCCGCACGGATCGCGGGCCACGGCGAACATTGGTGGTCACGGGTGCACCTCATTTCCGACGTCGAAGGAGTCCCGCCGGGAGCGCCGGCTTGTCGTGGGCGCCGGCGGAGTTCCGTCCGCGGCGATCCGCCACCGACCGTCGAGTTCGGGATAGTGCCGCTGCACTTCGGGCAGCAGATCGGGCAGAGTCAGCAGGACTCGGTCAGGCCGGGCCTGTAGCAGTTGTTCGGGGGAGATGATCGGAACGTCGGTTCCGGGCATCCGGCGGCCCTGCTTGGCGTAGGAGGCGTCAGCCACCGCCGTGACGAGAGTGCGATCCACACCGGCACGAGCGAACAAGGACACCGATCGGGATGCGGCACCGTACGCAAAGATCCGGCGCTCTCGCCGGGCCTCCGACTCGAGCCATGTCCGCAGGGTTGCGGCTTGCTCGTCAGCAGTGCCTTGCAACTGGTGGATCATTGCGGCCACGGTTACCCCGGCTGCGGCCTCTTCCGCGAGGATCCGTCGGACGGCTGGTGCCGGCCGCGTACCCGGCGTTCGTTGCGCGGCGAGCAATACGGTGCCGCCGTACAGATCGAATTCCCAGGCGTCGACCACGTGCAGTCCCGCGTCGTGGAGTAGGCGCTGCAGCGCGGTCAGCGAATAGTATGCGAAGTGACCGTGCCGCAGCGCATTCCATTCTCCGCTCGACAGAATCGCCGCGAGCGAATGGAACTGCAGCAGCAGGACGCCGTCGTCGGCGACCGCTGCGGCGCGCTCACGGAAAGCTGCCCGCTGGTCGGGCTCGTGCATGATTCCGAACGAATCGAGCACCACCGCGGCCGGCGTGCCGGGGGCCTCCACCTGGAACCCGCGCTCGGCGAGGAGCGGTAGCCAAGTGCCGCCGTGGGGGCTGCCGAACTCGACAACCGTCCGGCCGCGCAGCCAACCCTCCGACGCGACGGCCTGCACAGCCGCGACGGCCTGGTCCCTCAATGCCTGCGGTTCGATGCCCAGCGGTACTTCGGGTTCGGTGTCGTCGTCGCCGAGTTGGGCGAGTGCACAGCCGTGGCATAGATGCAGTGTCAGATGATGATTCGATTCATTCTCGGTCACGGGAGTTGCCGCGGGAGGAAAGTGGTCCGCGGCGGGAACCCAACCGAGATCGAGGACCGGTTCCAGGTCGCCGCTGCAACCTCGGCACGCCTTCATCGAGGCCGCCAATCTGCGTCAATTGCCCGCTGACGGCGCTTGGAATGGGACAGAATGCAGGAATGCATGTCGAAACGACTTCCCTGGCCGGTGTTTTCGTCCTGCGGCCGGAACTGCATCGGGACCCCCGCGGGTTCTTCACCCGAACATTCGACGCCGGCGTGTTCGATGCACAGACCGGTCCCGACGGTGTCCGAACAGCGAACTTCGTCCAGGACTCGCAGTCCCGGTCGTCGAAGGGCGTGGTTCGTGGCATGCACGGCCGCGCAGGTCGCGGAGAAGCGAAGCTCGTGCGCTGTTCTCGTGGCGCCGTGTACGACGTGCTCGTCGACATCAGGGCCCAGTCGCCGACATTCGGCATGACTCAAGCGTTCATCCTCGACGACGAGGGCTTTCGGCACCTGTTCGTGCCACCGGGATTCCTGCACGGGTTTCAGGTGTTGTCGGAGTTTGCGGACGTCTGCTACCGCATCGATCGTGAGCACGATCAGGCGGAGGACCTTGCTGTGGCGCACGACGACCCCGTCCTGGGAATCGATTGGCCACTGCCCGTCACGCTCATCAGTGAGCGGGACGCCGCTGCTGGGAGCTGGGCCGAGCTTCTGGCCACCCTCCGATAAGACGTACTCATCCATAGGTGACCCCGATCCGGCTCGGACGCAGCGTCTCATCCAGCGATCCCCGGGCCACCAGGGTCTCGAGACGTGCCAGCCGAGTGAACTTTTGGGTGAAATCCCCAGCGACCAGTCCGAACTCTCGGTACCGCCGATACAGTTCGGCGGCCCCGTCTGCGACGCTCCAGCTCGGACGGTAGTCCGGGAATGCGGCGCGGATCGCGGAGAAGTCGACGCGGTACGAACGCGCGTCGGGACCGCTCTCACCGGTGATGACCACTCGGGAATCGGGAACCACGGCGGCGACGGTCTCGGCGATCTCGCGCACCGTGACGTTGTTGTCTTCGTGACCCACGTTGTATGCCGCGCAGTGAATCTTGTCGATCGGAGCGGTCAGTGCGCTCGCGAAGGCACCGGCAATGTCCTGGGCATGCACCAATGGGCGCCACGGCGTGCCGTCGGACAGCACTCGCACCTCCCCTGTGAGGAGCGCAGAGCCGACCAGATTGTTCAGCACGATATCCGCGCGCAGGCGCGGCGAGTAGCCGAACGCGGTGGCGTTCCTCAGGAAAACCGGTGAGAAGTGCGAGTCGGCCATGTCGACGAGGCTGCCCTCGACGCGGACCTTGCTCTCCGCGTAAGGAGTGAGGGGGCGCAGCGATGCGGTCTCGTCGACCAATCCGTCGCCGGCGCTGCCGTACACCGAACAGGTCGACGCGTAGAGGAATCGCCGTACGCCCGCTTCCTTCGCGAGCTGGGCCAGCCGGACCGATGCGTGCTGGTTGATGTCGTACGTGATCTGAGGCGAGAACGATCCGAGTGGATCGTTCGACAGCGCGGCGAGGTGCACGACCGCGTCGAAACCGGTCAGAAGATCAGCGGTGACATCACGGAGATCTACGGTCGTTCCTGGCGGATCCTCCGGACGAGGTCCCAACAGGCAGTCGGCGAACAGACCCGTGTCGAGTCCTGCGATCTCGTGGCCGTGAGACCGCAGGATCGGGACCATGACGGATCCGAGATAGCCCCGGTCACCCGTGACGAGTACGCGCATCTCATTCCCCTCCGAATCTGATCGACGCCTTTTCGAGGACGAACGCCTCGGCGTACTCGTGGTGGCACTGGACTCCCCGCAGGCGCATCAGTCCCCGGAATGCCTGCTCGTCGAACCAGT
Source organism: Prescottella soli (assembly GCF_040024445.1). Lineage (NCBI taxonomy): Bacteria > Bacillati > Actinomycetota > Actinomycetes > Mycobacteriales > Nocardiaceae > Rhodococcus > Rhodococcus (subgen. Prescottella) soli. The sequence continues at coordinate 1,482,840 of NZ_CP157276.1, read as the reverse complement.
CGTGATTCGACTGGGAGGGATAGTGCTTACGCAGGATCCGCACCTTCTCCTCGGCGACTGTCGTGGGCAAGGGGTGGTAGATCGCGGCCTGCGGGGTGTCCGATTCCCACTTGAGAATCTCGTACCCGAAGATCAGGTGGTCGCGGAAGACGGTCGGCACCAACTCTGCCAACAGCCTGTGGTCCTGATGGGCGTCGCGGCGGTGCGGTGCGAACACCAGATCCGGGTCGGATCCGCTCCGGAACGCCTCGAGTGCGGATTTGACGCGACCCCAATGCGCTGGCGCGTGGCCGTCCGGCACCTCGAGGACGGTCAACTCGAGTTCGGCGCCGGGGCACAGGGCTGCGAGGGCGTGACGTTCCTCGTCCTCCCTCTGACTTCCCTTACCGGACAGTACAATTGCTCTGATTCGCAGTCTCGATACGGAATAGGCGAGGGTCATCAGCGATCCGCCCATCCCGATCGCGATGTCGTCACAGTGAGCGCCGAGGACGGCGATCTCCCTTATCTGGGAGGTGCGGAGGTCTTTCATGTGCGTGCGCCCGGAGTCGGCTGCTCCCAGACCGTCCAGGGGTGGATTCCCCGGGCGAAATCATGATCCAGTTCGGCGCGTTCCTTGAACGTATCGGCCGGCTTCCAGAAGCCCTCGTGGCGGTAGCCGAACAGTCGGCCCTCGCCGGCCAGCGTGGTGCACACGTCGCCGACCAGATCGCCACCGGGTGGAAGCAGATCGAAGATCTTCTGGCTGAGGACGAAGTACCCCCCGTTTTCCCAGATCGGGAACTCCGTCACCGGGGTGATCTGCTTGACCTCGCCGTTGTCCTGGACGTCGACGCAATGGAACGACGACTGCGGCGGCACCACCAGCATGGAAGCCGTCGCGCCGGACGCGTGGTACGCGTCGACGACCTTGTCCAGCGGGGCATCGGTGAGGACATCCGCATAGTTCGCAAGGAAGTACTCGTCACCATCGAGGTGATCACGCACTCGGCGGAGTCGCTCACCGATCGACGATTCGAGTCCGGTATCGACGAAAGTGATCGACCAGTCGCCGATATCGCTGTTCAGCAACTCGATCTCATCGCCCCGCAGAACGAAGTCGTTGGATTGTTCCTCGTGGTAGTCGAGGAAGAATTCTTTGATGCTCGCGGCCCCGTAGCCGAGGCAGAGGATGAACTCTTTGTGGCCGTAGTGTGCGTAGTACCGCATGATGTGCCAGAGCAGCGGCCTCGGCCCGACCATCTGCATCGGCTTCGGCGTGACGTCGTCGTGTGCATTGCGCATGCGCATGCCGTATCCGCCGCAGAACAGAACAACTTTCACGGCTCCTCCTGGGTTCGTCGTTGATCAGCCGATTGCGGTGTGCAGTGACGGGAGCGGAAACACAAGCCGGCCACCCCATTTCGAGATGAACTGCAACTGTTCGGTCAGCTCGGGCTCGAGATTCCAAGGCAATCCCAGTACCACGTCGGGACGGTCCTTCTCGAGTTGCTCGGGTTCCAGGATCGGCAGTCGCGTCCCCGGGGTGTACCTGCCGTGCTTGTAAGGATTGCGGTCGACCGTGTACTCGAGTAGGTCCGGGCGAATTCCGCAGTAGTTCAACAAGGTATTGCCTTTGCCCGGCGCGCCGTATCCGACCACGGACAGGCCTTGTCGGCGACAGTCGAGTAGGAAGCGCAACAGTTCCTGCCTTGCAGTACGCGCGCGGGGTTCCAGGTGGCGATAGCCGTCGATGTCGTGGAGGCCGGCCTGCCGTTCCTGGTCGAGCACGGCGGCGACCCGGGGGCTCGGTGCCCCAGCCGCGCCGGAGGGGCGCGCCCAGAGGCGGATCGAGCCTCCGTGCGTGTCCAGAAGTTCCACGTCCACCACGGTCAGATCGCCGACAGCGAGGGCGCGCTGCGCGGAGAGCACGGTGTAGTACTGGAAGTGCTCGTGGTAGATCGTGTCGAACTGACCGAGGGTTACAAGGTTCAGCGCGTGATGCACTTCGATACTGATCCACCCGTCGTCGTCGACCAGTGTCCGCAGGGCGCGGGTGAAACCGCGCAGGTCCGGGACGTGCGCGTACACGTTGTTCGCCACCACCAGATCTGCCGGGCCGTACTCCTCGCGGATGCCGCACGCGAGCGCCTCGTCCAGGAACGCGGTCAGGGTTGGAATGCCGGCCTCGCGTGCCGCCGTGCTGACGTTGATGGAGGGCTCGATGCCGAGGCACGGGATTTCGGCTGCGACAGCATGTTTCAGCAAGTACCCGTCATTGCTGGCGACTTCGATGATCGAGGATGATCGGTCCAATCCGAGTCGGCTGATCGACTGGTCGACGAACTGCCGCGCGTGCTCCACCCAGGTATCCGAGTAGGAAGAGAAGTAGGCGTACTCGGTGAACGTGTCCTCAGGTGTCACGAGGGCCGGGATCTGCAGCAGCATGCAGTCAGCGCACAGGCGGAGGTGCAGCGGATAAGTCGACTCGGGAAGGTCGAGGTCCTCCGTGGTCAGGAACAGCTCGCAAGGGGGAGTCGCGCCCAGGTCCAGGACGCTGACAAGTCGTTCGGAGTCGCACAGGCGGCACTTCATGGACACGCACCTCCGGGTCGTTGCCCCGCGGTCCGGTGACGATTGCCGAGGGCGCTTCGGGTCGACCCGACCAATAAACCATACTGAAATGCGGTCAGATGCTGGAAGAACAAACTTTCCCCCTGTTTTACCGGAGTGTTGCTCTCGCGTGAAGGGCCGCGATGGTGCACCCATCCGCAAGAATGGGCGTTACATCCGGATTGGTGGGCGGTTCATCCATGATTGGGGTCATTTATCGCCGGTCGATGGGCTGCGGAAAGAGTCCCCAGGTATCTTTCTGGCTTTCGATTGCACGGCACAGACGGTTTCGGCCACCTCTACACGCCTTGTCGATTACCGTCTTGCTGCCGGAGACCGTTTCGTCGCGACGATCGAGGTGTTCCGCGGTGAAGCCGATGTCGTGCGGGAAGGTCGACCTCGCGGACGCGGTCGATCCGACCCGACGCGGGCCGAAGTAGCCCAGTGATCAGCCGTGGCGGCGTGGGCTTGCCTGCTCCGGTCCGGCCGGCGAATCTGGAACGGTCTCTCCCCAAGCGGGATTCGGGAAGTTCACGAGAACAGGAACGGTTGCCTTCCGCTGTGCCCGGCGATGGCGGGCACGGGAACGACAGGCGCGATTCTGTCGGCCGCCGAGGCGCGGATCGTGCCTTCTCGGTCAAGGCCGCTGGTAAGTCCGGTGGGTTGCCGAGTCGGATGTTTTCGGGGGAGGCGTCACGCCTCGAACAGCGTCGACCCCCAGTAACCGCCGTCGCCGACGCCCGGCGGTACCGCGAACACCGCGGAACCGACGTGCTTGATGTACTCGTTGAGCGCGTCGTTGCGGGAGAGGTTCTGCTGCATCGGCACGAACTGCTTCTGTGGATCGCGGCAGTAGGCGATGAAGAACAGTCCGGCATCGAGGTGGCCGAATCCGTCTGTGCCGTCGGTGAAGTTGTAGCCGCGGCGCAGGATCTGGATGCCGCCCAGTTCCTCGGCGGACGCGAGCCGCACGTGCGCGTCCTTGTCGATCACCGGCTTGCCGCCCGCGCCCTTGGCGTCGAGTTGGAGGTCGTCGAACTCGTCCTTCCGGCCGAGCGGGGCGCCACTGCCCTTGGTGCGTCCGAACACCCGCTCCTGCTCGTGCAGGGTGGTGCGGTCCCACGGTTCGATGAGCATCCGGATCCGCCGGGCCACGAGGTACGAACCGCCGGCCATCCACGCCTGGTCGTCCTGCGGGTCCACCCAGACGAACTCCGACACCGCCGCCGGGTCCTCGGCCTTGATGTTGCGCGTTCCGTCCTTGAACCCGAACAGGTTTCGCGGCGTCGTCTGGCTCGTCGAGGTCGACGACGTGCGGCCGAACCCGAGTTGCGACCAGCGCACCGCGACCACGCCGAAGCCGACCCGGGCGAGGTTGCGTACCGCGTGCACCGCGACCTGCGGGTCGTCGGCGCACGCCTGGATTGCGATGTCGCCGCCCGAGCGCGCGGGCTCGAGAGCGTCGCCGGTGAACTTCGGCAGATCGACCAGGGCCGCCGGCTTCTTGTCGGCGATGCCGAACCGGTCCTTGCCGTCGACGCCGAACAGTGACGGCCCGAAGCCGATCGTGAGCGTCAGCTTCGAGGCGTGCAGGTCGAGCGCCTCGCCGGTGTCGCTGGGCGGGTTGTACTCGCCGGCGCCGGTCGCTCCGTGCTCGGTGGCCTCCTCGCCGGCGGTCATCCGCGCGGCCATTTCGGTCCACTTCTTCAGCATCGCGATCAGCTCGTCACGCGAATCGGTGATGACGTCGAACGCGACGAAGTGCATGCGATCCTGTGCGGGCGTGACGATTCCGGCCTGATGGGCGCCGCGGAACGGCACCATCTCGGAGGTCGACGCCGCCGCCTCGGGGGCGGTCAGACGCCCCACCGCGACACCCGCGCCCGCGAGCACCGCGCCCGCGCCGACGGCGCCGAAGAGGCGCCGCCGGGACAGGCCCGGACGAGATTCGGGCCGGGCCGTGCCGTCCTGCTGATTACTGTCCTGCGATGACACCCTGCACCTGACTCACTTCTGCGGACAACGCGTCGATCTTCTGCGACAGGGCCTGACGCTGCGGCTCGGTCACGGTGTCGTAGGAGACGAATCCGTCGCCCTGGCGGTACTTCGCGAGCTCGGCGTCGAGGTCGGCGAAGCGCTGATCGATGCGCTTGGCCAGGTCGGCGTTGCGCTCATCGAGGATGGGGCGGACGGCGGCGATGGCTGCCTGCGAGCCGTCGACGTTCGCCTGGAAGTCGTACAGGTCGGTGTGCGAGAAGATGTCCTCCTCGCCGGTGATCTTGGTGCGCGCGATCTCGTCGAGCAGCGTCTGCGCGCCGCCGGCCATCTGGATCGGGTCGATCGCGAAGTCGGGCGCGGCGACACCGTCGACCAGCTCCTGCAGGTCGGCCAGCAGTTGGTCCGCGATCGCGTTCGTGTCGGGCTGCAGACCCTGGGCCCACAGATCCTTCTCCAGGCGGTGGAAGCCGGTCCAGTGCCAGCCCGGCTCGACGTCGACCTCACGCAGATCGAGGCGCGGGTCCAGCTGGTCCGGGAAGCTCGAGCCGATCGGCTCGATGCGCTCGTAGTACGTGCGAGTCGTCGGGTACAGCGCCTTTGCGGTGGCGATGTCGCCGGACTTGATCGCGGCCACGAACTTTGTCACGCTCTCCTGCAGCGCCGCGATCTGGCTGTCGACGTACCGCTTGTAACCGGACGCGGCCTCGACGAGCCGGCTGTCCTGGTCGGTGCCGACCACCGAGTCGCCGGTCACGGTGAACTCGGCTCGAATGCCGTCGCCGACCATGCCCGGCTTGCACGCGGTGTGGTACGTCCCGGCCTCGGCGAGGTTGACGATCAGCTGGCGGGTCAGACCCGGTCCGACGTTCTCGACCTCACCCATCACGCGATCGCCGTCACCGTAGACGTAGAACTCGGTGACCTTGGAACCGTTGTTGGTGATGGAGAAGGTGGTGTTGCCGGTCTCGCCGCTGTTCGCCGAGATATCACAGGTGGTGTCGTTGGCGGTGACCGTGATGGCCTCGCTTTCGGCCGACGACTTGGACGTGCAGGCCGCGAGGGCGAGGGGAGCGATCGCGAGTAGAGCGAGCGCGGAGGTGGTACGACGCACGGGCGGAACCTTTCGAGAAACGGTGCTCAGGAAGCGGCGACGGAGGTGTCTTCGGCGTCCGGCTCGGGCCGCACGGCATCGGAGTCGGGCTTGACGGGGCGGAGGAACAACGGCATCACGACGGCGAGGTAGGCCACCCACGCGACTACCTGGAGGACCGTCGGGTCCGGGCGGAAGTTGAAGATGCCCTGCAGCACGGTGCCGTACCAGCTGGAGACGTCGAACACGGACGAGATGTCGAACGCGAGTGTCGATCCGCCGGGCAGCCAACCGGCGATCTGCAACGCCCGGACGCCGTACGCGAGGATGCCCGCCGCGACGACGACGAGGAACACGCCCGTGTAGCGGAAGAAGCGCGCGAAGTTGATCCGGACCGCGCCCACGTAGAGCAGCACGGTGAGGACGGCGGCGACGACGATCCCGAGCAGCAGACCCACCAGCGGCCACGCACTGCCGGCGGCGTTCTCGGCGTAGCCGACGAGCAGCAGCGCGGTCTCGACGCCTTCGCGGCCGACGGCGAAGAACGCCATCGCGGCCACCGCGGCGGGGCCGATGGCCAGCGCCCGGTTCAACCCGGCGCGCAACTGTCCGGAGATCGAGGATGCGGCGGTGCGCATCCACAGCACCATGGCGGTCACGATCGCGACCGCGACGAGCGATGCGAGACCGCTGATGAGTTCGGCCGCCATCCCGGTCACGGTCGAGGTGCCGAAATGGATGAGGGCGAAGATGGCGACGACCATCGCGACGGCGGCCCCGACACCGGTCCACACCCACTTGAGGGCGTCGCGGCGTCCGGACTTGACCAGGAACGCGACGAGGACCATCACGACGATGCCGGTCTCGAGGCCCTCCCGGACGCCGATCAGTCCGCTGCCGAACAACTGTGTCGCGATGGACGGCGCTTCGGCGCCGGCGGCGAGGACTGACACTGAACGTTCTCCTGGGGCGAGTCGGGACGGCCGGCGTCCTGATCCCGGAGGCGGTCTCTGGGAAGGCAAGGCAAACCTGGAATGGCCGTGGTGAACGTAGCATTCCCTAAGATCGCTTGGAAACCGCCCCCGGGCAGGTCTTTTTGTCCGTAATAGGGCTTTCGTCCCGATGTCGACAAGCGTCACGACCGCGCGGTCTGGATGATGGACGCCGTGACGAGACAAGCCGTGACCCGGAGTGGGGCTCCCCGGACGAACACGGCAGGGATGCCGCCGGACCCCTTTCCTCGGCGACCGCGGCGGCGGCTCCGGACGTTCCTCGTCGTGACGTCGGCGACTCTGGTGGCCGTCGCGGCCGTGACGGTCGCGTCGGGGTTGGACGAGTTCGACCAGCGTCAACCTCGCATCGAGATCCCCGAGGGCATTCCTCCCGGGCCCGGCGCGCCGCTGCCGCCCATCGACGTCGACGCGCCCGGCAGAGCCGCGACGCAGTTGGCGCACTGGGCTGCGCCGCTGTCCGACAGCCTCGCGATCTCGCCCATCGCCCTCGAGGCCTACGGGTACGCGGCCGCGGTCATGGCCCAGTCCCGGCCCGAATGTGGCATCGGGTGGACGACGCTCGCGGGCATCGCCGCCGTCGAGAGCAAGCACGGAACCCACGGTGGGGCGCGGGTCGGGGACGACGGCCTGGTGAGTCCGCCGATCCGGGGCATCGCGCTCGACGGGTCGCCCGGCGTCGCGGAGATCCCCGACACCGACGGCGGCGCGATGGACGGCGACGCCACCCACGACCGGGCGATGGGGCCGCTCCAGTTCATCCCCGAGACGTGGAAGCGGTGGGGTGTCGACGCGAACGGTGACGGGGTCGCGGACCCCGACAGCATCGACGACGCCGCCCTCACCGCCGCGCGCTACCTGTGCGCACGCGGTGGCGACCTCACCACCGAGGACGGGTGGCGCACCGCACTGATGGCCTACAACCTGTCCGGCGAGTACCTCCTGGACGTGCGGGACCGCGCCGCCGCGTACTCGGTGGGGGTCCGGCGGTGACCGGTGCGACACGCGCGCCTCGGCGCGGGAGTCGGTTACTCCGGTTAGGCTCAGACCTGGCACTATGCTTCCGGCGGCTCCCGGCCGCTGGCAAGTGGCGGCTCGCTGCCGCCGCCCGCCCGTAGACAACCCAGACGCTGCCTGTCCGGACCGGCATTGTCCGCCCGGCCGCAGCCGAACGAAGCCGCCGAAGGAGAACCATTCGTGGCCATCATTGAGCAGGTAGGAGCTCGCGAGATCCTCGATTCCCGTGGCAACCCCACGGTGGAGGTCGAGGTGCTGCTCGAGGACGGCAGCTTCGCGCGTGCCGCCGTTCCGTCCGGTGCCTCCACCGGTGAGCACGAGGCCGTCGAGCTGCGTGACGGCGGCGACCGCTACCTGGGCAAGGGTGTCCAGAAGGCCGTCGAGGCCGTGCTCGGCGAGATCGCGCCGGCCATCATCGGCCTCGACGCCACCGAGCAGCGCACCGTCGACCAGGCTCTGCTGGACACCGACGGCACCCCGGACAAGTCCCGCCTCGGCGCGAACGCGCTGCTCGGCGCGTCCCTCGCCGTCGCCCGCGCCGGCGCCGAGAGCTCGGGCCTGGAGCTGTTCCGCTACGTCGGTGGCCCCAACGCCCACGTGCTGCCCGTCCCGATGATGAACATCCTCAACGGTGGCGCCCACGCCGACACCGGTGTCGACGTCCAGGAGTTCATGGTCGCGCCCATCGGTGCGCCCACCTTCAAGGAGTCGCTGCGCTGGGGTGCCGAGGTGTACCACTCGCTCAAGGCCGTCCTGAAGCAGAAGGGCCTGTCCACCGGACTCGGTGACGAGGGTGGCTTCGCTCCCGACGTCGCCGGCACCCGTGAGGCGCTGGACCTGATCAGCGAGGCCATCGCCAAGACCGGCCTCAAGCTGGGCACCGACGTCGCGCTGGCGCTCGACGTCGCGGCCACCGAGTTCTACACCGACGGCACCGGCTACAAGTTCGAGGGCAAGATCCGCACCGCCGAGGAGATGGGCGCGTTCTACGCCGAGCTGCTCGGCCAGTACCCGCTGGTCTCGATCGAGGATCCGCTGGACGAGGACGACTGGAGCGGCTGGGTCGCGCTCACCGAGCAGATCGGCAACAAGATCCAGCTCGTCGGCGACGACCTGTTCGTCACCAACCCGGAGCGTCTCGAGGAGGGCATCGCCAAGGGCGCCGCCAACGCTCTGCTGGTGAAGGTCAACCAGATCGGCACGCTCACCGAGACGCTGGACGCCGTCGACCTGGCGCACCGCAGCGGCTACAAGACGATGATGAGCCACCGCTCGGGCGAGACCGAGGACACCACGATCGCCGATCTGGCCGTCGCGGTCGGCAGCGGTCAGATCAAGACCGGTGCGCCCGCTCGCAGCGAGCGTGTCGCGAAGTACAACCAGCTGCTGCGCATCGAGGAGAGCCTCGGCGACGCCGCCCGCTACGCCGGCGAGCTGGCCTTCCCGCGCTTCGTGTTCGAGGGTGCCGCCAGCTGATGAACCAGCGCGGTAGGTCGCGGTCGGGTCGCCCGGGTGGGCGTCCCGCTCGCCGCGGTACCGGATCGGACCAGGGGCCGCGGCGCCCCTCGCGGATTCGGTCCGGCGCGCCTACCGCAGCTACCGACCGCCTCCAGGCGGCCGCCCCGGGGGACTCCGGGGCGGCCGGCCGAGGCGGTACCGACGCAGCCACCTCGTCCCGTGCCCGCGCGTCGCGCCGCACGGGGCGGGGATCGGCTCCCGCCAGGTCCGAGCGCACGTTCTTCGGGCTCTCGACCGGGCGTGCCGTCATCCTCGGAGTGGTGATCTGCGCGTTGGCGCTCACCCTCGCGGTGCCGCTGCGCACCTACCTGACCCAGCGTTCCGAGGCCGATCGGCTGGCCTCCGAACAGCTGCAGCTCGAACGGCAGCTCGAGGAACTGCAGCGGCAGAAGGAACAGATCGACGATCCCGCGTGGATCGCCTCGCAGGGCCGCGAGCGGCTGGGCCTGGTACGGCCGGGGGAGACGCCGTACAAGGTGCAGTTGCCCGGTGACTACAAGCCGCCGCAGAAGGATGCACCGCCCCCACCGCCGTCCACCGGCGCCTGGCACAGTGATCTCTGGCAGCGGCTCACCGAACCGCCGCCCACCACCGAGCCTCGACCAGATGCACCGCCGGCGGCCCCCGCGGTGCCGGCTCCCGCACCAGAAGAACCAGGAGTACCCACCGGGTGAGCGAATCGTCCGTCCCCCAGGAAGACCTCGACGCGGTGGAGGCCCAGCTGGGCCGTGTCCCGCGCGGAGTGCTCGCCATCGCCTACCGGTGCCCGGACGGGCTTCCCGGCGTCGTCAAGACCGCTCCCCGGCTCCCGGACGGCACCCCCTTCCCGACGCTCTACTACCTCACCGACCCCCGCCTGACCGCGGAGGCGAGCCGGCTCGAGTCCGCCGGTGTGATGCGTGAGATGACCGAGCGGATCGGGACCGATCCCGAACTCGCCGCGGCATACCTCAGGGCCCACGAGTCCTACCTCGCCGAACGTAATGAAATCGATTCCCTGGGAACGGATTTCACCGGCGGTGGCATGCCGGACCGGGTCAAGTGCCTGCACGTGCTCATCGCGCACTCCCTCGCGAAGGGGCCGGGTGTCAACCCGCTCGGCGACGAGGCCGTCTCGCTCGCCGCACGAGGTGACCTGCGGGGCACCGCGATTCCGGCCGACTGGCCCGAATACCGCGGCCCGTTCACCGAGGGCGACGAGTGACCAGGGTCGCCGCGATCGACTGCGGCACCAACTCGATCCGACTGCTCGTCGCGGACGCCGACGAGAACGGACGGCTGACCGACGTGACCCGGCTGATGCGCATCGTGCGCCTCGGGCAGGGCGTCGACGCCAACGGTGCCTTCGCACCCGAGGCGATCGAGCGCACCCGCGTCGCGCTCACCGAGTACGCCGACATCATCCGCGAGACCGGCGCGACCGCCGTACGGATGGTCGCGACGTCGGCCGCCCGCGACGCCGCGAACCGCGAGGACTTCTTCGCGATGACCCGGGAGGTGCTGGGTGCGGTGATCCCCGGCGCCGAAGCGGAGGTCATCACCGGTGACGAGGAGGCGCGACTGTCGTTCGCGGGCGCGGTCGGCGAACTCGACTCCGCCGCGGGGCCGTTCGTCGTGGTCGATCTCGGCGGCGGATCCACCGAGGTCGTCCTCGGCGACGACACCGGCGTCCACGCCGCATACTCCACCGACGTGGGCTGCGTGCGGGTGACCGAGCGGTGCCTGCACGACGACCCGCCGACCGCCGAGCAGGTCTCTGCGGCACGCGAATTCGCGGCCGAGCGGCTCGCGGAGGCATTCGCCCGCGTGCCCGTCGAGCAGGCGCACACGTGGGTCGGCGTGGCCGGGACGATGACGACGCTGTCGGCCGTCGCGCAGAACCTGCCCGAGTACGACGCCGACCGAGTGCACCTGTCGCGGCTCAGCCTCGCCCAGTTGCACGACGTCGCTCACCGTCTCGTGACGATGACGCACGACGAGTGTGCCGCGCTCGGCCCCATGCATCCGGGCCGGGTCGACGTGATCGGCGGCGGCGCGATCGTCACGGCCGTTCTGGCGGACGAACTCTCGCGCCGCGCCGGCATCGGCGAACTCGTTGTCAGCGAACACGACATTCTGGATGGAATTGCAATGTCGGTCCCGCTGGGCGGGTCGTGAATTAGCTCACTATTAGTTCCGCCTACACTGTTCTGAGTTCCACGGTCGTGGGCCACCGGAGTCGGGCCGGTGGTGGGCCCCCATAGCCCAATTGGCAGAGGCAGCGGACTTAAAATCCGCAAAGTGTGGGTTCGAGTCCCACTGGGGGCACAGGTCAGGGCCTATTTCCTGGTCTACCACCGGCCCTCAGCGGCTGAGATTGTCGCGGATTGTCACAGCCGGTGCGGAACTCGCGGCGTGCAGTCGCACAGGGTCCTGTGAACACGACGCCGCTCGAAGCCCCATTTGCAGGGCAACAACTTTCGCCGCTTCTCGGATCGGCGGCGGCGTCAACGCTGACACACCCACAACTCCACCACTCATGCAGCGTTGGCTTTGCCCATGCAGCGTTGGCTTTGCCGCGGACGGCGGCCCGAGGTCGTCACGGCACATCCGCGAACCGTCCGATCAAGGTCGCCACTACGGGTCGGGGTGTTTCGGGTCGTCGTGGGTGTCGATGCCGGCGAACGATGAGATCGCTCGCCGCATGCACTGCTCGAGCTGCACGGCCGATCGGCCCACTGGGGCCGCCACCATGTCCGTCTCCGGCGCCCACAGAACCGCCGAGTCCACCGCAACCGAGGCATCGCGCAGCCCGACCGCCCACGCACCCAGATCTGTGGGCTCGAGAAGCGGATCCCACGCGAGCACCCAGAGTGACAACTGACCCCATTGAAGGTCAGGATTGTCGACCTTGCGCGATTCCACCCCGCCAGTTTCCAGGTGGAATGCCAGGCCCGCTTCACCCGAGGCGGGTGAGACATTCGCGCGATGGTTAGGGTCAGGTGCCACACAGGCCGCGCACACTGCCATCGAAGCGCCGTGCCGCGGTAGCGCTACAAGCCGAGGCTGTCGTACTCGGGCGGAAGGTGTCGGCCGCTGTCCGGGAACCGTCCCAAAACGTCGGGTTCGCGATGGAACTGCCCGATGACCCAGGCAAGGCCCCACCAGTTGCAGGTCGACGTCGTCGGTGTGTGGCGCGTGTGGTGCATCGTGGCCTTCTCCTCTCTCCAGTCATCGGATTGCGGTCATGGTGTCATGTCGGTCCGAGGAGAGGCACCGGTAGAACTACCCGTTGACTTACCTGCCCGAGCGGGGAACGGTGCCCCGGATCTCGCCCGTCACACGACGCCGCCCAACCCGCAACCCCACCGCGCGCGATGCGTTCGGCGTTGTTGCGGGCTGTCGCCCCGCCACGGAGGCATCAACATCCGCGTGGTGACGGGGCCCCTACCCCTCGCTGTCGACGGTGCCCTCGAAACGATGCGCGGTGTAGGCGCTGGCGTCGATGACTGGTCCGCAGTTGATCCACCGGGGTCGTTCGCAGGCCCCGCCGCGGCCTGACGAGAGTGCCTGCCAGATGTCGCGTGCCATTCGTTGGATCTCGTTCGTCCCTATGTCGCTGCGTTCGACGACATCGAAGGCGATGATTCGATTCGGCATGACATCATCACCCCTGGCGGGGAGATTCGGTTTGCGGTTCGATGATGCGGGCCATGAGCTGGTAGCCATAGGCGGTGTCGACGCCGGGTTCGACGATCGCGATGTCGATGCGGCCGCCGTCGCGGCCGTACAGTCTCATGACTCGGCTCTGCTGGTCGACTTCCGGGCCCCTGACATCCAACCCGTCATCCGGGTCGATGTGGCGTTGCATCGCGCTGACTGCGTTCCAGTCGAAATGGATGCGCGCGACGGGGCCGATTCTCGGGGTCAGACCGACGACCAGGTCGTGCAGTTCGACGCTGAGGTTCTGAGTGCGGGGCCACCACACGCCGCCCACGTCGCTGAAGTCTCCAACGGCGAACAACAGCCGTGTGGTGCGGGTTGGGGCGGGAAATGGCTGCCCTCCATCCGGTGACAGGATGTCCCGGCGAAGGTCGAAATAGGCAGGAGTGCGCGTCACTGAGACGCTCCTTAAGGTGGCCGCGAATCGGCCTTGATTTCCAAACGCGGCCCGCACGAGAAAAACCCATGCGTGAATAACCTGCGATGTATTCCACAGTACACCCGGCGACACCCAGGGGCTGGAATGCTGAACGCCACAGCTGGCGAACGGGGCGTTCGTGTCGCGCGCTGCCCTCTGGCCACGGCGCGCACTGCATGCGTGGGGTCCGACAGATCGACTCGGTGGCCGACACTGCCCGTGCAGGCCGACGAGGCGCAGGTCGGCGACTCCACGGAGATGAGAGTCGTTGTGTACGTGCCGAATTCGGTGGGGGGCGAGTCTCGTTGGGCGCACCGCCGTATGCCTGCACCGGACATGTGTGCTCAACGGTCACTCACCCGCGCCGTGTCGCAAGCGAGCATCGCTGCGGTCGTCGAGCGCTGCCGTCCACCCCGCCGATGCGTCGAACCGTCAACTCCGAGAAGGCTTCAGGCGCCCGCCGGCGCGCTAGGGCGAGCGCTACCGGCAGTGCCGATGCCCGCAGGTCTGCGGGTTCCGCCGGCGCCGGCACGGGGTAGTGCCGCGAACGTGGCCGTGACGAGAGCCTTTGCAAGAGGGCGCAATCCGCCTATGGCGCCCCGCACTGGGGCGTATGCCTGATATTCACCGAGCGGCGCCCGTCATTGCTGGGATGCGATGACGGCCTGCTGCGCGGCGGGTGTGACCGCATCGACGTAGCCCGCGAAGTCGTCGTGCTTTTCGAGGAAACCGGCGACGAACGGACAGATCGGCACGATGCGCTTGACGTGGGCGGTGGTGTCCTCGAGCGCCGCCCGGATCAGCGTGCTCGCCAGGCCCCGGCCCGAAAAGCGTTCGTCGATCTCCGTGTGGAAGAAGATGCGCTGCTCGCCGCTGTCCACGAACTCCGTGAAACCTGCCGTTTCGTTTCCGACGCGGATCTCGTACCGCCGGCTGTCGGCGTGGACCTCGGGTTGTGCGTCCAGTTCGTCGCTCATGATCCCACTATGACGCGGGCGGTCGGCTCGCGCGACCGTTCGGGAGGTGTGCCTCGGCGGGCCTGGTCAGCGTCCACGCGTGGGCGGGTGGGACGTTGGCCCAGACGGTTCGCCGACTCTGCCGAAATCCGGTCCGGAACTCGGCGAGCGCCTGTGCGCTGTGTCGTCGACGCCGACTGTGCCGGTCGCCGGTGAAGTTGTCGACGATGGAGGCGCCGAGGTAGGAGAAGTACGTCAGCGTGCCGCCCGGAACGAGGGCGTCGTCCAACGCATGGCAGATCGCCCGTGTCTCGCTCGCGGTGAAGTTCGCGAACGGCAGTCCCACGACGATCGCGTGGTACTTCTCGCTCATCACGCCCTCCACCACGTCGGCTTCACGGACGGTGATCCGATCGCCGAGCACCCGCAAGCTCGTGTCGGTGTCGACCTGCCTGCGGAGGTACTCGACGAGGCGAGGGTTCTTCTCGACGCACGTCAGGGTGTCCGTCGGTCCCATGCAGGTGGCCAGAGCCCGGGTGAGCGCGCCCGTTCCGGACCCCACCTCGAGGATCGAGAGTGTGGGCCGCACGGATCTCCGGACCGGCTCGATGAGGGCGTGGGCGAGCTTGGAACCGCTCGGCGCGATCGCGCCGGTGGTTCGCAAGTCGCGTCCCGCCTCGGCAGCGAAAAGCAGGCGTCCGGTCAGTCGCGGGGGCCGGGCCCGGTCGGCGAAATTCGTCATGGACCGACTGTGTGCCGGGTGCGGGCGGCGCCGCATCGGACGCTCGGCGACCGGCACCCCCGACGAAAGTCGAAGTGTCCGCGAACGATCGGTGGAGAAGCCGAATCCCCGATGCCCCCGCGGTACAGTCTCCGCGTGATCTCGGTTCTGGTCGTGGACGACGATCCGTTCGTCCGTCAGGGGCTGACCGAACTGCTCGCCACCGACGGCGAAATCGCGGTGGTCGGTCACGCCGCCGACGGCGGTGAGGCCGTCCGCTCGGCGTCGTCGAACCGGGTCGACGTCGTCCTGATGGACGTGCGAATGCCGATCATGGACGGTATCGAGGCGACGCGGCGGATGGCGACGCTGCCCCGACGGCCGCGCATCCTCGTCCTGACCACCTTCGATCTGGACCGGTACGTGTACTCGGCACTGGCGGCGGGGGCCGACGGCTTCCTGCTCAAGGACACGCCGCCGGCAGAGATCCTCAGGGCCGTGCACGTCGTCGCCGACGGCGGGTCGATGCTCCACCCGGGCGCCGCCCGCGCCCTCATCGACCGGTTCCACCGGCAGACGTCCGACGCTGCGCGCACGGCGGTCGAACGCATCGAGCGGTTGACCCCACGCGAGAAGCAGGTGCTCGAGCGGGTGGGCGGGGGAGATTCCAACGCCGATATCGCGCGGGCCCTCGCGATGCGGGAGAGCACGGTCAAGGCGCACGTCAGCCGCATCCTCGCGGCGTTGGACGTTTCGAACCGCGTGCAGGCGGCGCTCGTGGTCCGCGATGCTCAGCTGCTGGCCGACCCGGATTGACCGTCGGGCCAGGGCGAACTGGCGAACACGCGCCACCCGCCGTCCGGTGTGGGGCCGTGTTCGAGGCGGCCGGAGGCCAGTCCCACCCGTTCCCGCAGACCCACCAGACCCGCGCCGGAACCGGCCAGTCCCGACGGCGCCACCGGGTGGGCCGGAGCCCCGTTGACGATCTCGATCGTGAGACGGTCGCCGGGACGTCCGTGGATCTCGACCGTGGTTGGGGCGCCCGCGGCGTGCTTGTGAATGTTCGTCAGGGCTTCCTGCGTCACCCGGTAGGCGGTGAGCGCCAGCGCCGCCGGAGCGGGAGTCGCGAGATCCGCGGAGATGTTCTCCGCGATCGGGATTCCGGCCTCGCGAGAGGCCGCGACGAGCGCCGGCAGATCCACCAGCCGCGGCTGCGGTGGATCCGGGCGATCGCCGTCGGGCGACTCTCGGAGCACCCCCAGCACACTGCGCAGGTCGCTGAGCGCGGCGCGGGCCGTGTCGGCGATCAGTTCGGCGGAGCGATGGACGCGGTCGGCGTCCGGCGCCGCGGTCATCTGGAGTGCGCCGGCGTGGAGCGCGATGAGCGAGACCTTGTGCGCGACGACGTCGTGCATCTCGCGCGCAATCCGGCCGCGCTCCGCGAGCCGTGCCTGAGTGGCGCGGACCTCCCGCTCGGCCTCCGCGTGCCGCACCCGCTCGTGCAGCCCCTCCAGATGCTTTCGGCGCAGCCCGATGTAGGCGCCGAGCACGACGTAGGTGAGCACCGAGAAGAGCGATGAACCCAGGTAGCTCGCGTAGCCGTCGGTGCCCGCGCGGAGGAAGCCCGACGTGGCATTCGTCAGGACGCCGATCGCCGCGACGGCCCACAACCACCGGTCGTGTCGTCGAACCGACAGTGTGCAGATCCCGAGCATCATCATGACGTTGGACCCGGACACGGCGCACACCACGATGCCGACGCCGGCGACGGCGATCGGGTAGCGGCGCCGGCACATCAGCGTCGTCGCCGCGGCGATGGACAACGCCGTCGCCCAGACCGCGGCGGTCGAACCGGATCCCGTCTGAACGAAGCGCACGATCAGGAGCGCGATCGTCGCGGCCGTCAGCACCACGTCCCGCACTCGGGGCAGGTGCGGTTCGAGCCTCCGCCGGTACCGCTCGAGGGCATTCACGCGCTGCAGGATAGCGAGGGTGGCCTGTCAGGAACCCGCCTTCGGGGTCGCTCGTTCGATGATCGGTGCCAGGTCGAGCCCGGCCGGCAGGGTGCCGAACACCGTTCCCCAGTCCCCGGACAGACGGCTGGCGCAGAACGCGTCCGCGACGGCGGGGTATCCGGTGCGGACCAGGAGAGCCCCCTGCAACGCGAGCGCCATGTCGCCGACCACCCGCCGGGCCCGGTGCTCGAGGGTGTCGACGTCCGTGAACGACGCCTTCAATGCCGCTACCGCGGCGTCGAGGCGGGCGTCGGCGCCGGCGCTGTCGTCCAGTTCGTCGAAGAACGCCTCCACCGTCTCGGGCCGGCGGGCCATCGCCCGCAGGACGTCGAGCGCGGCGACGTTGCCGGACCCCTCCCACACGGACAGCAGCGGCGCCTCCCGGTACAGGCGCGGCATCCGCGACTCCTCCACATATCCGTTGCCGCCCAGGCATTCCAGGGCCTCGGCGGCGTGGATCGGTCCGCGCTTGCACACGTAGTACTTGCTGACGGCGAGGGCGATGCGGCGCAGCGTCGCGGCTTGCGGATCACCGGTCGCGGCGCGGTCGGTGAGGGCGGCGAGCCACAGCGCGACGGTGGTCGCAGCCTCCGATTCGACGGCCAGGTCCGCGAGCACATTCCGCATGAGGGGCTGGTCGATCAGATGCGCGCCGAACGCGCTGCGGTGCACCGCATGGTGGGCGGCCTGCGTGACGCCGACGCGCATCCCGGTCGCGGTGCCGATGGTGCAATCCAGGCGGGTCATGTTGACCATCTCGATGATCGTCGGCACACCCCGGCCCTCGTCGCCGACCCGCCACGCGACGGCCTCGTCGTACTCCACCTCGCTGCTCGCGTTCGACCGGTTGCCGAGCTTGTCCTTGAGCCGCTGCAGGAGCATCGCGTTGCGGGTGCCGTCGGGCAGGACCCGAGGCAGCAGGAAGCACGTCAGCCCGCCAGGAGCCTGCGCGAGCACGAGAAAGATGTCCGACATCGGCGCCGACGTGAACCACTTGTGGCCGGTGAGCAGGTAGGTGCCGTCGGGCTGCGGGACGGCGCGGGTGGTGCCGGCACGGACGTCGGAGCCGCCCTGCTTCTCGGTCATCGACATGCCCGCGATCAGCCCGGGCTTCGTCAGTGGCGGCCGCGGTTCCGGGTCGTAGACGCGGGCGGCCAGCAGCGGCTCGTACTGCAGCGCCAGTTCGAGGTTGTGGCGCAGCGCCGGCACCACGGCGTAGGTCATCGAGATCGGGCACCCGTGCCCGGCGTCCACCTGGCCCCACACCGCCATCTTCGCGGCCCGCACCAGGTGCGAGTGCGGGTCGGGGTCGGTCCACGCGGCGCCGTGCAGTCCCAGTTCCACGGCGGTATTCATGAGCTGGTGGTAGGCGGGGTCGTAGTCGACCTCGTCGATGCGGTGACCGTAGCGGTCATGCGTCCGCAGCACCGGGGGATGGGCCTCGGCCAGATCACCCCACCGCTGCGCCTCCGCGCCGCCGGCGAGCCGGCCGACTCGGTGCAGGTCGTCGAGGGCTTCGTGTGCGCCCTCGCGTCGCAGCGCTTCGAGGATCGGCGGATAGTCGGCCGCGTCGTAGTCGATCAGCGGCGGGACCTGATTGGTGACCTCGTGCGTGACCCTCATGCGACCCCCTGTGCGGTGGTGACGGTGATCCTCGTCTGCAGTCAATGACGGTCCGGCCGGTACGTCAAGCAATTGCCGACCGCGCCGGTGGAATATCCGCGGGGCGGACACGGTTCGTGGCTATAGTTGAAACTTGAAATACTTCGGAGGTAGGGCATGCAGTTCGGAATCTTCACTGTCGGCGACGTGACCATGGACCCCACGACCGGTCGGACCCCGACCGAGGCCGAGCGAATCAAGGCGATGGTCGCGATCGCGGAGAAGGCCGAGGAAGTGGGCCTCGACGTATTCGCCACCGGCGAGCACCACAACCCGCCGTTCGTGCCGTCCTCGCCGACGACCATGCTCGGCTACATCGCGGCGCGCACCGAGCGCATCCAGCTCTCGACGTCGACGACGCTCATCACCACCAACGACCCGGTGAAGATCGCCGAGGACTTCGCGATGCTCCAGCACCTGGCCGACGGCCGCGTCGACCTCATGCTCGGCCGCGGCAACACCGGCCCGGTGTATCCCTGGTTCGGCAAGGACATCCGTGAGGGCATTCCGCTCGCCATCGAGAACTACGCACTGCTGCACAAGTTGTGGCGTGAGGACGTGGTGAACTGGCAGGGCCGGTTCCGGACGCCGCTGCAGTCGTTCACGTCGACGCCGCGCCCGCTCGACGACGTCCCGCCGTTCGTGTGGCACGGGTCGATCCGCAGCCCCGAGATCGCCGAGCAGGCCGCGTACTACGGCGACGGTTTCTTCGCGAACAACATCTTCTGGCCCAGGGAGCACTTCGTCCGATTGATCGACCTGTACCGTCGCCGCTACGAGCACTACGGTCACGGGTCGGCCGACCAGGCGATCGTCGGCCTCGGTGGCCAGGTGTTCATGCGCAAGAACTCGCAGGACGCGGTCCGCGAGTTCCGGCCGTACTTCGACAACGCCCCGGTCTACGGCCACGGCCCGTCGCTCGAGGAGTTCACCGAGGAGACCCCGCTGACCGTCGGCAGCCCGCAGGAGGTCATCGACAAGACCCTCACGTTCCGGGAAAGCTTCGGCGACTACCAGCGGCAGCTGTTCCTCATGGATCACGCCGGCCTGCCGCTGAAGACGGTCCTCGAGCAGCTCGACCTGCTCGGCGAGGAGGTCGTGCCGGTGCTGCGTCGCGAGTTAGACGCGATGCGTCCCGCGCACGTGCCCGACGCCCCGACCCACGCGAGTCTGCTGGCACGCAAGAACGCGGAGGTGCTGTCATGAGCGACACGAAAACCCGTGCGCTGACGGTGATCTCGGCGGGGTTGACGCAGCCGTCGTCGAGTCGGCTACTCGCCGACCGCCTCGCCGCGGCCGCCGTGGACGCGCTCACCGAGCGGGGCATCGACGCCGACGTCGAGGTGGTCGAACTCCGCGAGCACGCGCACGCGCTCGTCGACAACCTGCTCACCGGTTTCCCGAGCGGCGCGCTCCGGTCGGTGACCGAGCGGGTCGCGGCGTCCGACGGGCTCATCGCGGTGACGCCGATCTTCAACGCCTCCTACAGCGGGCTGTTCAAGTCGTTCTTCGACGTCCTGGAACCGGGAACGCTCGACGGTGTGCCGGTGCTGCTGGGCGCGACCGGCGGCACCGCGCGGCACTCGCTCGCGCTCGAGCACGCGATCCGTCCGATGTTCGCGTACCTCCGGGCGGCCGCGGTGCCGACGGCGGTCTACGCGGCGTCGGAGGACTGGGCGGGATCCGATGACCAGGCATTGGGGCGGCGGATCGCGCGCGCCGGACGTGAACTGGTCGCGGCGATGGCTGAGCGCCAGAACACGGGCCCTGTCGACCCGTTCGCGAACTCGGTTCCGTTCGAGGAGTTGCTGGAGCGGCAGGCGCCGTAACTGACTCTCCAGTAAGATGCCCGCAACGAAGGTCGACAGGGCGGGGGAGAGTCGTGCGGGAATCGGACTGGTGGACACGGGTGAACGCGCAGCTGCGCAATGCGTGGGGGCTGACGCTGGGTGACGGTGTCGCGCCGGTGGAACGGACGCCGTCGACGCCGATTCACCTGGAGTTGCATCGCGATCTGCACCGCTACGGGCCCGCCGGCGACGGCCGCCCGGTGCTGCTCGTGCCGCCGCTCGCGGTGTCGATGCACTGCTACGACCTGCGGCCCGGTCAGAGCCTCGCGGCCCACCTGCTGGGCGCCGGGCGCACGCCGTACGTCGTCGACTACGGGACGATGAGCTACGCCGACCGGGGCCTCGGCTTCGAGGAGTGGATCGACGACATCGTCCCGGACGCGCTGCGTCGGGTGAGCGAACTGCACGACGGTGCCGACGTCGATGTCATCGGATGGAGTCTCGGTGGGACGCTCTCGCTGCTCACCGCGTCCGCCCACCCCGACCTGCCGATTGCGTCGATCGCCGCGCTCGGCACGCCGGCCGACTACTCGCGGATCCCGATGATGGCGGCCGCTCGCGGCGTGGGTCGCTTCACCGGGCACCGCCCGGTGACCGAACTGACCCGACTGATGGGCGGGCTGCCAGCCCCGCTCGTCCAGGTGGGCTACCGGGCCACCGCCCCGCAACGGGAGTTGCTCAAGCCGTGGTTCGTCGCCCGCAACCTGCACGACACCGAGACTCTCGCCCGGATGGAGGCGATCGACCGGTTCATGGCCGAGATGCCCGGCTATCCGGCGCGGCTGTTCTACCAGATGGCGGAGGAGTTCGTGCTCGCCAACGGCCTCGCCGAGGGGCGGATCACGCTGGGCGGCAGAACGATCAAACTCGCCGAGCTGTCCGTGCCGGTGCTCGCGGTCGGTGGAACGGGCGACGTCATCGCCACCGCGGACTCGGTCCGCGCGATCGTCGACGTCCTGCCCGGATCGCCGTCGGTGCAGTTCGAGTCCGTTCCCGGCAGCCACCTGGGGCTGCTCGCCGGACCCGGCGCGAAGGACACCACGTGGCGGCACATCGACGCGTTCCTCGGCGAGCTCGAGGCGGCCTGAACGTCAGTCGTCGAGCAGGACGCGTCGACTCGCCGCGATCGGGCTCTGCGCGGTGAGGCCGCCGTCGAGCACCAGCGTCTGCCCGCTCATGTATCTCGACTCGTCCGACGCGAGATATACCATCGCCCAACCGATGTCGTCCGGTTCGCCGATCAGGTCGAGCGCATTGTGTCGCTGGATGTCCGCGATGACGTCCTTCGGTAGGTTGTCGCGCAGTGCCGGTGTCATGATCGCGCCGGGCGCAATCGCGTTGCAGCGCACGTTGTGTCGGCCGTACTGCGTGGCCACGTACTGCGTCAGGCGGATCACCGCGGCCTTCGACGCGCCGTAGGCGCACTGCAGGACGTCGCCGATGATCCCGGCGACCGAGACCGTGTTGACGATAGAGCCGCCACCTGCCTCGATCATGTGTGGCAGCGCCAGCCGCGACGCGACGACCGTGCTCCGTGCGTTGAGGGCTATCGCGCGGTCCCACTCGGCGAGGTCCATCCGCAGCAGGTCCAGATCGGTGCGCGGATTGCTGCCGCCGACGTGATTGCAGAGCACATCGAGGCCGCCGAACTCGGCGACCGCCAGGTCGATCATCGCGGCCACCGACTTCTCGTCCATGACATCGACGCCGATCCCGACGGCCCGCCCGCCCTCGAGCCCGATCT
Organism: Prescottella soli; assembly: GCF_040024445.1. Taxonomy (NCBI): domain Bacteria; kingdom Bacillati; phylum Actinomycetota; class Actinomycetes; order Mycobacteriales; family Nocardiaceae; genus Rhodococcus; species Rhodococcus (subgen. Prescottella) soli. The sequence continues at coordinate 1,460,547 of NZ_CP157276.1, read as the reverse complement.
GCTCGGCGGCCTCGTCCGCGGCGTCCGCGTCGAGGTCCGCGACCAGGACCCGCGCACCCTCGGCGGCCATCAGACCCGCGGCGGCCCGGCCGATGCCGCTCGCGGCGCCCGTGATGACGACCTTCTTCTCAGCCAGACGGTCCATGGCGGTCCCTTCCTCGGGAAGTCCCCACCCCGCTCCAGTGTGGCCCCGCGATCGGCCTGAGCCCCCACTTCCGGCCGGCCTGCGCGGAAATCCGCGTCCGACGGTGAGGAATGGGCGGCCAGGCCGATCGCCGAACGTATCCGGGCGTCGAGGACAATTGGCGTCATGCTCTCCGTCGAAGACCTGTTCAGCCGGATGCGGCGCTTTCCCGACGTCGAGGCGCTCAACCTGTTCGCCGTCGACGCGGCCGACCGGCTGATCCTCGACGAGGCGGCTGACGCCCTCGCCGCCGCGCCGGACGGCGCGGTGACGGTGATCGGCGACCACTACGGCGCGCTCACGCTCGGTTCCGCGGTGCGATTCGGCGCGAACGACGTTCGGGTACACCAGGATCCGATCACCGGTGAACGGGCGCTGGTGAACAACGCCGAGACGGCCGGACTGTCGGACAGCTATCGATCGTGCGAGCTGGGGGAGGACCTGCTCGCTGGGGCGCGGGTCGTGCTGCTGCAGTTGCCGCGCAGCCTTGACGAACTCGACGAGGTCGCCGACACGATCGCGCGGTACGCCGCCCCCGACGTCGTCGTGTACGCGGGTGGCCGGAACAAACACATCACCCCGGCGATGAACGACGTCCTGCGGCGGTCATTCTCGAACGTCCGGGCGACGCTCGGACGGCAGAAGTCGCGGGTGCTGATCGCCGACACGCCCCGGCCGCCGGCCGCGTCGTCGCGTTTCCCCGTCACCGAACACCTCGACGAACTGGGGCTGGACGTCGTCGCGCACGGCGCCGTGTTCGCGGGCCCCAAGCTCGACATCGGAACGCGGTTCCTGCTCGAGTTCCTGCCGCGGATGCGGGACGCCGACACCGCCGTCGACCTGGGGTGCGGCACGGGCATACTCGCCGTCAGCCTCGCACAGGCCCGGCCCACCGTCACCGTCGTCGCGAGTGACCAGTCCGCGGCCGCCGTCGCATCCGCCGTGGCGACCGCCCGGGCCAACGGGGTCGGCGACCGGGTACAGGCGCTGCGCGACGACGCCATCGCGTCGCTGTCCGACGCGAGCATCGACCTGGTCGTGTGCAATCCGCCGTTCCACGTCGGAGCGGCGGTGCACACCGGAGGCGCGGGCAAGATGTTCGACGCCGCCGGCCGCGTGCTGCGACCGGGTGGGGAGCTGTGGACCGTCTACAACTCCCACCTGGGTTACAAGGGCGCGCTGACGCGGGCCGTCGGGCCGACCGAAGTGGTCGGTCGCAGCGCGAAATTCACCGTCACGCGGTCCGTCCGCGCGCGATAGCTACTGCACGGGCCCTCCGCCGGCCGCGTCTCCGTCTACCTGGCCACGGTGCAGCCCGATGTCCTCGACGATGACCCCGTCGACGATCTCGGCGCCCTGGAGTTCGGCGGTGTCTTCGTCGTACTCACGCTCCTCGCCGAACGGCAGCACGTCCGGCTCCTCCTCGGCGAGGCGCTGGTCGAGGCTCTCGCCCTGCTCGGCCTCGCGCAGCGTGGTGCCGAACCGATCGGCCTCGCTCCACTCGTCGGGCGCGTCGACCACGTCGTCGCCGTCTTCGTTGCGGACCTCGTCAGAATCGAGGCTCTCGCTGACATTCAGTGTCTCGCCGGATCCGTCTTCGATTCCCATGTCGCCATTGTCTGTCGAATCGTGATTTCGCGCTGGATTGTCGAGGCACGAGATACCGTTTGGTCGGATCCTCGGATAGCGATTGCGACGGTACGCCCGGTACAGTCCGAAATGTCCAACTCGGCGGTGCGGTCGGGAACTTTCCCCGCGCTGCCGGACGTTTCAAGGACAACGACGCCGGGCGACACCGGCCGACTCGGGCCCCACCGGGCACGACAGACGACCACGAGAAGGGATGTGCACGGTGCGCACCACCAGCAACCCGGTGTTCAAGAACCTGCCGAAGCAAGAGGGTGGGGGCTACGCCACATTCGGATCTGCGCAGGCGGGTGCTGCGCAGGTTGCACAGGAATACGGCCAGCAGTACCCGGCGCAAGAGCAGTACCAGACGCCGCAGCGGGCCATGACGATCGACGACGTCGTCACCAAGACCGCCATCACGCTGGGTGTGCTGACGATCTCGGCGATCATCTCGTACTTCCTGGTCGACGGAAACGAGAGCCTCGCGGCGCCGCTCGTCATCGGTGGTGGCCTCGTCGGCTTCGTCCTCGTCATGGTGGCGTCGTTCGGCCGGAAGATGGACAACCCGGCGATCGTGCTCGCGTACGCGGTATGCGAGGGCCTCTTCCTCGGCGCGTTCTCGTTCATGTTCGCGAACTGGGCCATCCAGGGCGTCGACGCATCGGTCCTGATCGGGCAGGCCGTCCTCGGCACCTTCGGCGTGTTCTTCGGCATGCTGGTCGTCTACAAGACCGGCGCCATCCGCGTCACGCCGCGACTGACCCGCATGATCATCGGCGGCCTCATCGGCGTCCTGGTCCTGATGATCGGCAACCTGATCGCGAGCTTCTTCACCCCCGGCGGCTTCGGCCTCCGCGACGGCGGCACGATCGCGATCATCTTCAGCCTCGTGTGCATCGCGCTCGCCGCGTTCAGCTTCCTGCTCGACTTCGACGCCGCCGACGAGATGATCCGCGCCCAGGCGCCGGAGAAGGCCGCGTGGGGCGTCGCCCTCGGCCTCACCGTCACCCTGGTCTGGCTGTACGTCGAGATCCTGCGCCTGCTGAGCTACCTCAACAGCGACTAGTCTCACCACGCCTCACGAACGGGCGGTCGTCGCGGATGCGACGGCCGCCCGTTCTCGTCGCCTGTGCCATAGGCCACCCGCCACAAGCGCCGAACGCAGAACGGGCGGTTCCCCGACGGTCGGCCGTGTGGCCCGTCGGAGAACCGCCCGTTCGCGGACGCTGAGGGATTACGCGAGGCGCTCGAGCACCATCGCCATGCCCTGGCCGCCGCCGACACACATGGTCTCGACACCGAACTGCTTGTCGTGGGTCTGCAGGTTGTTGAGCAGCGTCGCGGTGATGCGGGCGCCGGTCATACCGAACGGGTGGCCGACGGCGATGGCGCCACCGGAGACGTTCAGCTTGTCCTCGTCGATGCCGAGGGCGCGGGCCGAGCCCAGCACCTGCACCGCGAAGGCCTCGTTGATCTCGAACAGGTCGATGTCGCTGATCGACTTGCCGGCGAGCGCGAGCGCCTTCTTGGTGGCCTCGATCGGGCCCAGGCCCATGATCTCGGGGGACAGGCCGGAGACACCGGTCGACACGACGCGGGCGAGCGGGGTCAGGCCCAGCTCCTTGGCCTTGGTGTCGCTCATGATGACCAGCGCGGCCGCACCGTCGTTCAGCGGGCAGCAGTTGCCGGCGTTGATGGTGCCGTCGGGGCGGAAGACCGGCTTCAGCTGGCTGACGGCGTCGTAGGTGACGCCGGCGCGCGGGCCGTCGTCGGTGCTGACGACCGTGCCGTCGGCCAGGGTGACCGGGGTGATCTCACGCTCGAAGAAGCCGGCCTTGATGGCCTCCTCGGCGCGGTTCTGCGAACGGACGCCCCACTGGTCCTGATCCTCGCGGGTGATGCCGGTCAGCTGCGCGACGTTCTCGGCGGTCTGGCCCATAGCGATGTACGCGTCGGGGACGATGCCGTTCTCCCGCGGGTCGTTCCACTGAACGCCGCCCTGGGCGGCGGTGGCGGTGCGCTCCATGGCGTCGGCGAAGAACGGGTTCTTCGTGTCGGGCAGCGAGTCCGAGGTACCGGCGGCGAAGCTCGACACCGACTCGACACCGGCGGAGATGAACACGTCGCCTTCGCCGGCCTTGATCGCGTGCAGCGCCATGCGGGTGGTCTGCAACGACGACGAGCAGTAGCGGGTGATCGTGGTGCCGGGCAGGGTGTCGTAGCCCAGCTTGATGGCCACGATGCGGCCCATGTTGAAGCCGGCCTTGCCGCCCGGCAGGCCACAGCCCAGCATCAGGTCGTCGATCTCGGTGGGATCGAGCTCGGGAACCTTGGCGATCGCGGCGGCGACCATCTGCGCGGCCAGATCGTCCGGACGCATGCTTGCCAGCGAGCCCTTGACGGCACGGCCGATCGGCGAACGGGCAACGGAGACAATGACTGCCTCGGGCATGGGAACTCCTTCTCGGGTTGGTCTCTTCGACCATGAACTTACGTTGCCGCGTCGGTATATCCACCCTGCTACCACCCGTTGCCGTCGGAAACGGCGTCTTCGACCCGATTTCCGGGGTACGCATGGCCTGCGAGCTGGGCAAACGAGCGCCGTTCTGGAACACGTTCGGTGCCGCGCGGCGAGGGACGCCCCGTCCCACTGAGCGAGAGACGCCGTCGGCGCGCACGAGCACTCGAGCCCAGCGGGTGGGCGTGTCCGATTCCGATCTGGAAGCATGGGGTCATGCGCATCGCGGATCATGTCGTCGACCTCATCGGCAACACCCCCTTGGTCAAGCTGTCCTCCGTGGTCGGAGAGGGCTCCGGGCTGGTGGCCGCCAAGGTCGAGTACCTCAATCCGGGCGGCAGCTCCAAGGACCGCATCGCGGTCAAGATGATCGACGCCGCCGAGGCGTCCGGCGAGCTGCAGCCGGGCGGCACCATCGTCGAGCCCACGTCCGGCAACACCGGCGTCGGCCTGGCCCTGGTCGCGCAGAAGCGCGGCTACAAGTGCGTGTTCGTCTGCCCCGACAAGGTCAGCGAGGACAAGCGCAACGTGCTCCGTGCCTACGGTGCGGAGGTCGTCGTGTGCCCCACCGCGGTCGCGCCCGAGCATCCGGACAGCTACTACAACGTCTCCGACCGCCTGGTGAAGGAGATCCCGGGCGCCTGGAAGCCCAACCAGTACGCCAACCCGGGCGGCCCCGACAGCCACTACGAGACCACCGGTCCGGAGATCTGGCGCGACACCGACGGCAAGGTGACGCACTTCGTCGCCGGCGTCGGCACGGGCGGCACCATCACCGGCACGGGCCGCTACCTCAAGGAGATCTCGGGCGGCAAGGTCAAGGTCATCGGCGCCGACCCCGAGGGCTCGGTCTACTCGGGCGGCACCGGCCGGCCGTACCTCGTCGAGGGCGTCGGTGAGGACTTCTGGCCCACCGCGTACGACCCGTCCGTGCCCGACGAGATCATCGCCGTCTCCGACGCCGACTCGTTCGAGATGACCCGCCGTCTTGCCCGCGAGGAGGGCCTGCTGGTCGGCGGCTCGTGCGGCATGGCCGTCGTCGCGGCGCTCGAGGTCGCGAAGCGTGACCCGGACGCCGTCGTCGTGGTGCTGCTGCCCGACGGTGGCCGCGGTTACCTGTCGAAGATCTTCAACGACGAGTGGATGGCGTCGTACGGCTTCCTGCGCTCCCGCCTCGACGGCGACAGCAGCGAGCGGACCGTCGGCGACGTGCTGCGCGGCAAGTCCGGCGAGCTGCCCGACCTGGTGCACACGCATCCGGGTGAGACGCTGCGCGACGCGATCGAGATCCTGCGCGAGTACGGCGTCTCGCAGATGCCCGTCGTCGGCGCCGAGCCGCCGGTCATGGCCGGCGAGGTCGCGGGTAGCGTGTCCGAGCGTGACCTGCTGAGCGCGGTCTTCGAGGGTCGCGCCGGGCTGGCCGACCCGGTCGAGAAGCACATGAGCAAGCCGTTCCCGCTGATCGGTGCGCACGAGCCGGTTTCGGCGGCGACCAAGGCCCTCGGCGACACCGACGCCCTGATGGTCGTCGACGACGGCAAGCCTGTCGGTGTCATCACTCGACACGATCTGCTCGGGTTCCTCAGCGCCGGAGCCTGATTGCTCGAATCCTGACGAATTCCCGGCGGACACCCGCCGGGAATTCGTCGTTTCGGGCCTCGGATAGGCTCTGCGCCATGCAGTGGGGGAGAAACATAGGGGCTGTCGCATGTCTTGCGGCGGTGGTGGTGTCGGGTTCGGCGTGCGGGGGCGCGGTCGAGGGGACTGCGAAGGCGGCCGGTGGGGAGATGGTCTCCACGCACCCGTCGGCACAGGCTTCGGCGCAGGCGTCGCCACGGTCGTCGGCGGCGCCGACGCGCGGGCCCGGTGCGGCCGCCGGCGCCGCGGTGGCACTTCCGACGTGTGCCGAGGTCGAGAAGGCCATCGCCCGATACGCGAGCGGCTACAAGATGTCGGTCCTGTCGGAGCACGGCGGGACGATGTGCTCGTTCGCAGGCAAGGGCGAGTTCACGGTGAGCGTCGAACCGACGGACGCGACCGCGGAGGAGGTCGACAAGCTCCGCCCGGCGATCGCCCGCTCGAACATCTACCTGCCCAGCAAGGAAGCCGAGGCGATCGGTGGTTACATCACGACGTTCGACGGCGTCGGCACCACCTACAACTCACCGCGCGCGAATCTCTTCCTCTTCCCCCGCGGCGGGGCCACGTTCTCGAAGGAGGACTCCGCCGCGCTGCTGGTCGCGGTGCGGTCGACGATGGCGAACTGACCAGGGACCGGGCCCGGCCGTTAGGCTGAACGCCATGAGTGAGCAGGGATCCACAGGGTTTTCCACCAGGGCCATCCACGCCGGATACGAGCCCGACCCGCAGACCGGTGCCGTCAACGTGCCGATCTACGCCAGTTCGACGTTCGCGCAGGACGGCGTCGGCGGGATGCGCAACGGGTTCGAGTACGCGCGTACCGGCAACCCCACCCGCCGTCCGCTCGAGGCGAACCTCGCTGCGCTCGAATCGGGCACGTTCGGGCGGGCGTTCGGGTCCGGCATGGCGGCGACGGACTGCGTGCTGCGGTCGGTGCTGCGTCCCGGCGACCACCTGGTGATCCCGAACGACGCGTACGGCGGCACGTTCCGGCTCATCGACAAGGTGTTCACGCAGTGGGGGATCGAGTACACCCCGGCGGCGGTGTCCGACGTCGATGCGGTTCGCGCCGCGATCCGCCCCGAGACCAAGCTGGTGTGGGTCGAGACGCCGACCAACCCGCTGCTCAACATCGGTGACATCGCCGCGATCTCCGAGGTGGCGCACGCTGCGGGCGCGAAGTTGGTGGTGGACAACACCTTTGCGTCACCGTACCTGCAGCAGCCGCTGACGTTGGGTGCCGACATCGCGCTGCACTCGACGACGAAGTACATCGGCGGCCACTCCGACGTCGTCGGCGGTGCGCTGGTGACGAACGACGCGGAACTCGACGCCAAGTTCGCGTTCCTGCAGAACGGCGCGGGCGCGGTACCCGGCCCGTTCGACGCGTTCCTGACGATGCGCGGCATCAAGACCCTCGCGCTGCGCATGGAGCGTCACAGCGACAACGCCGAGAAGGTTGTCGACCTGCTGGCCGGCCACTCCGCGATCTCCCACGTCATCTACCCGGGCCTCGAATCGCACCCGGGCCACGCGGTGGCGGCCAAGCAGATGCGCCGGTTCGGTGGCATGGTCTCGGTGCGGCTGAAGGGCGGCAAGCAGGCTGCACTCGACTTCTGCTCGCGCACGCAGATCTTCACGCTCGCCGAGTCCCTCGGTGGCGTCGAGTCGCTCATCGAGCACCCGGGGGCGATGACGCACGCGTCGACCGCGGGCTCCGCTCTCGAGGTTCCGGAGGACCTGGTGCGCCTGTCGGTCGGCATCGAGGATGCCGCCGACCTGCTCGCCGACATCGAGCAGGCCCTCGGCTGACCGGCCGTCCGACCTGAGGTTTTGCACGCTTGCCGTCGCCGTGGGTGAACGCCCGGCGACGGCAGGCGAGCGAAAGCCTGAGGGTTTCCTGAATCCTGCACGCGCCAGTCAGTTTGCCCGTTACGGTGAGTCCTCGGAACTAAGCGCGACCCCAGGAGCGGTGTATGTCATGGGAGCCTGCAGCCATCCTCGTGGCTGTTACTGCAGCAACAGGTGCAGCATTTCCAGCAGCCGCGAATGCGGCACCGGACCCGGCTCCGATAGCCCCGCCCATAGAGCAGCCTGCCCCGCAGCCCACACCGCAATTGGTGGAGCCCGTGAACAGCATCATCGCGCTGCTCCCGCCGGATATGCGGCAGCAGGCGGCGTCCGATCTCGCGAAGGCCATCCCCGCCCTCCAGGCGCCGGCCGCCCCGACCGCGCAGCCTTCGGCGACCGAGGCGCCCGGGCAGCCTACGACGCCTCAACCGGCCCCGCCCGCGCCCGCGACGGCCGCCCCCGTGGCGCCCCCGGCCGAGGTCCGTGCGCCTGCGCCGGTCGCGGCCCCTGAGTTTGCGCTTCCGGGGATCGGTTCCGTCACTCTCCCAGCACTTCCCGCTGTTCTGCCCTCGAATCCCGCTCTGGGGCAGGTAGGTTCGATCGCGGTGTTCGCGCCCTGGCTACGCAAGGCCGGCGAGATCTGCGACGGCGTCAAGGCGCCCACGCTGGCCGCGTTGTTCTCGGTGGAGAACGACTTCCGGTACGGCCCGACGGCGCCGGTCTCGCTGGCCGGCGGACGCGGTCCGGCCAAGTTCATGCCCAGCGACTGGGCCAAGTACGGCAAGGACGCCGACGGCGACGGCACCGCCGACATCCTCGGCGTCGCCGACTCCGTCATGGCTGCCGGGCACATGCTGTGCGACAACTACGCGCAGATGGACACCTGGAAGCAGGAAGGCCTGGTCCAGGGCGACACCCTCGACCTCGCGCTCGCGGCCTTCAACGCGGGAACCCGAGCGGTCCGCAAGGCCGGCGGCATCCCGACCGGCGCCGACGATGCGGCCAACCAGTCCGGTGTGTTCGTGCAGAAGATCCGGGCGTCGGAGGGCCAGTTCGAGCAGTTGCTGTCGCCGTTCGCGAACTTCAACTTCGACATCAACCTGCCCACCACCGGTCTCGGCGGTGCGGCGGTGCAGTTGGCGATGCGGTACCTCGGCCTCCCGTACGTGTGGGGTGGCGGCAACATCGGTGGACCCACGATGGGCGGCTTCGACTGCTCGGGCCTGACGTCGGCGGCGGTGTTCGCGGCCACCGGCGGCAAGGTCGTCCTGCCGCGCACGTCGGAGACGCAGTGGGGTGTCGGCACCGAGATCCCCATGTCCGCGGCGCAGCCGGGCGACCTCGTCTTCGGTAACTGGCAGGCGGGCGGTCCCGGCCACGTCGGCATCTACATGGGCAACGGGCTCATGGTCCACGCGCCGCAGACCGGGGATGTCGTCAAGATCGGGCCGGTCTTCGCGGACATGAAGGCACGCCGGGTGCTCTGACGGAGACCGAAAGCGAGAACCCCGGCCGGGCAGCTGCCCGGCCGGGGTTCTGTCGTCTGGGGGCTGTGATCAGCCGTGGTACGGCTCGGCGCTGACGAGGGTGACCTTCATCAGGCTTCCGTTGGGGAGGTTGTACTCGCGGGTCTCGCCGACCTTGGCGTCGATCAGCGCGCCGCCCAGCGGGGAGCCCGGCGAGTAGACCTCGAGCTTGTCGTTGCGGGCGCCTTCCTCGCGGGTGGCGATCAGGAAGGTCTCGGTGTCGGTCTCGTCGCCGTCGTAGTAGACCTTGACGACCGAGCCGGGCAGCGCCACGCCGGACTGCGTCGGGGCCTCGCCCACCTTGGCGCTGTTGAGCAGCTCCTGCAGCTGGCGGATGCGCGCTTCCTGCTGGCCCTGCTCCTCGCGAGCAGCGTGGTAGCCGCCGTTCTCCTTGAGGTCGCCCTCTTCGCGACGCTCGTTGATCTCGGCGGCAATGACCGGACGATTGGCGATGAGCTGGTCGAGCTCAGCCTTGAGCCTGTCGTGAGACTCCTGAGTAAGCCAGGTCACCTGGGTCTCGGTCATTGTCGATCACTCCCTTGTTGTCGAAGTCCCTCGTGGACTCCCTCGGCAGATCGCTGCGAACAGCAACGATCAACGGGCAGGCCGCTCTTGTCCGTGGCGGTTATCCCCCCAAGTCGCCCACTTCGTGAGCAGACTCGTCCTGCCGTCAATGCAGCAATACACGGCTCCGAGTGGAACCGTGTATCAACCGATTTTAGCACGGAGGGGCTTTTCGGCCCGGTCTAACGAAGACCGGTCGGTCCGAACGTCAGCCCGCGTGAAGATAGTCCGGAACGTCCAGACTGCATCCGTACAGATCACCCATAGCGGGCGGCTGGGAGGTGTGGACGGGTGCGGTGACCTCGACAGTCTTCGACTCGGACGGTGCGATGTACACCTCACGGCGTCCGGTCTCGGAGCCGTCCTTCGAGCGCGCGCGGACGATGCACACGGCGGCTTGGGAGGGGTCCTCGCGCGTCACGGTGATCTGGATGTTCATCGTCCGGTCGTCGACGATGTCGAACGCGACCTGTTTGCCGTCGACGTCGCTCACGGCGAACTTGTTGTAGGCGATGTACGCGATTCCGATGCCGGCGACGATGACGAGACCGGTCAGCACCCACTTGCCCCAGTTCTTCGGGCGGGCAGTCCGCGGCGCGGACCCGTAGCGGTCGGTGGGAGGTGTACTGCTCATCACTTCGCTCTCGAGCCGGTTGTGGTGGTGCTCCGTCGGGCCGTCGGGATCGCCGTATGCCACGCGTAGCGGGGGTACGACAGACGGTCGTATGTGTCAGGTGGAACTATAGGGGAAGGACGACGGCGCGCCGTGCGCGGTAGCGGTCGACCACTGCAGGTGACACGCCACGACGGTGACACGCGAAGCTGAGGTGAATACACACGTGAGCGGATTCCGACTCATGGCCGTTCATGCCCACCCCGACGACGAGTCGAGCAAGGGCGCCGCGACGATGGCTCGTTATGCCGCGGAGGGCAACGAGGTGCTCGTCGTGACGCTGACGGGCGGTGAACGTGGCGACATCCTGAATCCCGCGATGGACGTCCCGGGCATCCGCGAGCGGATGGACGAGGTCCGTCGCGAGGAGATGGCCGAGGCCGCCCGGATCCTCGGGGTGCAGCAGACGTGGCTCGGGTTCGTCGACTCCGGCCTGCCGGAGGGCGACCCCAAGCCGCCGCTGCCGGAGGGCTGCTTCGCGCTCGAGCCGCTTGAGGTGCCGACCGAGGCGCTGGTGAAGGTGATCCGCGAGTTCCGTCCGCACGTGATGACCACGTACGACGAGAACGGCGGCTACCCGCACCCCGACCACATCAAGTGCCACGAGGTCTCGATGGCCGCGTACGAGGCGGCGGGAGACCCGGAGCAGTTCCCCGACGCCGGCGAGCCGTGGGAGGTGCAGAAGGTCTACTACTCGCACGGGTTCATCCGGAAGCGCCTGGTCCAGTTCAAGGAGGAGTACGAGCGCCGCGGGGAGGAGTTCCCCATGGCCGAGTGGCTCGCCAAGTGGAAGACCGAGCAGGGCGACCTGATGGCGCGGGTGACGACGCAGATCCAGTGCGGGGACTACTTCCCGCAGCGGGACGACGCGCTGCGCGCCCACGCGACGCAGATCGACCCGAATGGCTCGTTCTTCGCGGTTCCGCTGGACATCCAGCAGAAGATCTGGCCGACCGAGGAGTTCGAGCTGGCCAAGACCCGGGTACACACGGCGATCCCGGAGGACGACCTCTTCGCGGGCATTTCGGAGGATGAGAAGTAGTGATGACGACGTTGGCGTGGGACCTCCTGGCGCAGGGGACCAGTACCCCGAGCAGCCCGCAGGGCCCCGAGTTCGGCAAGGCGTCGCCGCTCGGTCTGGTGCTGGTCGTGGCTCTGCTGGCCGGCACGATCCTGTTGGTCCGGTCGATGAACAAGCAGCTGCGGAAGCTGCCGGACACCTTCCAGCCGGAGCATCCGGAGGCTGATCAGGCAGCCGACGAGGGCACGGAGCGGGGCGCGGCGGTCGCCGAGGTCATCGAACCGGAGCAGCCGGCCGATGGCTCGCAGGCCGACCAGGACCCACCCACGAAACCGACGAGTTAGGGGAGAGTCGTGTCGCTCGAGCGGAATACCCTGGGCGGCGCGACCAGCCCGTATCTACGACAGCACGCGGACAATCCGGTCCACTGGCACGAGTGGGGTCCGGAGGCGCTCGCGTGGGCGCGTGAGCGCAACGTCCCGATCCTGCTGTCGATCGGGTACGCGGCGTGTCACTGGTGTCACGTCATGGCGCACGAGTCGTTCGAGGATCCGGCGACCGCGGCAGTGATGAACGAGCACTTCGTGTGCATCAAGGTGGACCGCGAGGAACGCCCCGACCTCGATGCGGTCTACATGAACGCGACGGTCGCGATGACCGGCCAGGGCGGCTGGCCCATGACGTGCTTCCTCACGCCGGACGGCGCTCCGTTCTACTGCGGCACCTACTACCCGGTGCAGCCCCGGGGCGGGATGCCGTCGTTCACTCAGTTGCTGAACGCGGTCGCGGACACCTGGCGCACGCGACGCGGTGACGTCGACGACGCGGCCGCGTCCGTGGTCGCTGAGCTCCGGCGCAACAGTGCCCCGCTGCCGGCCGGCGGACCGCCTGTCGACGTGCCGTTGCTCTCGGGCGCCGTGTCCAGCGTGCTGCGTGACGAGGACCGCGCCCGTGGTGGGTTCGGCGGCGCACCGAAGTTCCCGCCGTCGATGCTGCTCGAGGGGCTGCTGCGCTCGTACGAGCGGACGGGCGCCGAGCCGGTGCTGCGAACGGTCGAGCGCACCGCCGACGCGATGGCGCGTGGCGGCATCTACGACCAACTCGGTGGCGGCTTCGCGCGTTACTCGGTGGATGCGGACTGGCTGGTGCCGCACTTCGAGAAGATGCTCTACGACAACGCGCTGCTGCTGCGTTGCTACGCGCACCTCGCGCGGCGCACCGACTCGGCCCTCGCGCACCGGGTGGTGGAGGAGACGGCCGAGTTCCTGCTGCGCGATCTGCGTACCAGCGCGGGGGCCTTTGCGTCGGCGCTCGACGCCGACACCGACGGGGAAGAGGGGCTGACGTACTCGTGGACCCCCGAGCAGCTGATCGAGGTGCTCGGCGCGGACGAGGGGGCCTGGGCGGCCGAGACGTTCGCGGTGACGGCGGAGGGGACGTTCGAACGCGGCGCCTCGGTCCTGCAGCTTCTCTCGGATCCGTCCGACGGCGCCCGTCTGGCCGACGTGCGGTCGCGGCTGTTCGCGGCGCGCAGTCGACGGCCGCAGCCCGCACGAGACGACAAGGTGGTCACTGCGTGGAACGGGCTCGCGATCACCGCGCTCGCGGAGGCCGGTGCGACCCTCGACCGGCCGGAATGGCTGTGGGCCGCAGCCGAATGCGCCCGTGTCCTGCTGACGACTCACGTGGTGGACGGGCGGCTGCGACGCGCATCGCTCGCCGGAGTGGTGGGGGAGCCGGTGGGAATCCTCGAGGACCACGCCGCGCTCGCGACGGGACTGCTCACCCTGCACCAGGTGACCGGCGCGGGGGAGTGGTTGGACGCCGCAACCGGTTTGCTGGACACCGCGATGGCGCGTTTCGCCGACCCGGATCAGCCGGGTAGTTGGTTCGACACCGCGGACGACGCCGAGGTCCTGGTGACCCGTCCGCGGGATCCTCTCGACGGGGCGACGCCGTCGGGGGCGTCTGCGATGGCGGAAGCGCTTGTGACCGCGTCGGCGTTGGCGGACGCGGAGCGGGCGTCGAAGTATGCGGGCGCTGCGGCGGATTCGCTGGCCCGCGCGGCGATGGTGTTGCAGCGCGCGCCACGATCGGCGGGGCACTGGCTCGCGGTCGCGGAAGCCTCGGTACGTGGGCCGATCCAGATCGCGGTGTCGGAGACCGAATCATCCGAATTGTCCAGGCAGGCGCGGCGTCTCGCTCCGGGTGGTGCCGTCGTGGTTGCGGGCCCTGCGGATTCGACGCCGCTGCTCGCCGACAGGCCGCAGGTCGACGGCGCCCCGACGGCGTACGTGTGCCGCGGATTCGTGTGCGATCGGCCGGTCACCGACGTCGGCGCGTTGCGTGGGCTGGTGGACGCGGACTGACACGAAAAGAGCCGTGCGGCAATGCCGCACGGCTCTTCTGCGATTCCCGTCCGGGAATCGGCGATCGGACTAGGAGCCGATGCGGCCCAGAAGGCCGCCGGCGAGATCGCCCAGGCCGTTGAGCGTGCGGTCGATCGAGTCGATGAAGCCGGTGAGGATGGCGTCCGCGCTGCCGACCGGGATGCGGATGGCTTCGATGATCGAGCCCATGGTGTACCTCCGAGATGCGGCAGGGCCGACTGTTCGGCCCTGCAAGTGATGGGGATGCTCCGACGGGAGCGAAGTAACCGCGTCGGCGCTCAGCCGCGCCCGCGGTTCGTGTCAGCTTCTCAGCTACCGAAGATGTTCTCGACCGAGGTGCTGATCGTGCCGAACAGGTGCTTGACGGCGTCCAGCGAGCCGAAACCCTTGAAGATGTCTTCGAACGATCCCATGAAACTCTCCTTCGTGAATGGCTATGGCGACTGCCTCTCGCAAATCGATTGCGGGACAGCCGCCTTCGTCAGACCGCAGGGGTGAACCCCGCGACTGCAGAGAAGATAGCAAGCCTGCGGAGGTCACGGTGGCAAAACGAACAAAACTGTTCAGTTGTTCAAATCGGGCGTGAATTGCAGGAAGGGTCCGTGCTCAACGGGCACGGACCCTTCCTGCATTGCGGGGTGCGGAGCGGTGTTCTGTGGTCCTGATTCCTCAGCTGAACGCGCGCGTCGTGTAGTCGACGAGGTTCCTGAAGGACTGAAGGATCCCGACGCCCAGGGCATCGATGCTCATGACGGGAATCCTGACGAGATCTGCAAGCGAACCCATGTGCTTTCCTCCTGATCGTGCAGGCCTGCCGGCGCTGCGGTCCTAGTGGGCATGGAGGTCGTTGCGCCGCAGAGACGCAACGACCTGTGTCAGTTGGAGGCGCTGCCGGTGAGGAGTCCGCCCAGCCACGCGAGCACGGTCCCGATGGTGCCTTCGGTCAGATCCACCGACTGGACGTCGGCGAGGATATCCGCGATAGAACCCATGATCCCTCCCAGTTTCCCGGTGCGGTGCGGGGGAGTCCTTCAAACCAGTTGTGCAGTCCCGCAATCGCGTTGTCTCTGCCACGGGCAACCGCCCGTGACATTGGACGCTAGCAGCAACTGGTGAAGTATGCGCGTTATGATCCCGAATCAATTAGTCAGTTGTTTGATTCCGGCTATTGGTGAAGTGCTGCCTCGATGGTCGGCCACGAGCGTCCGAGCTCGTCTCGCCAGTAGATCCACGCATGCACCCCAGCCGGTTGAGCGCTGCGGGTCACGTCTGCTCCGGCGCTCCGAAGTGCCTGTGCCAGTTGGTCGGTGCACACGTTCGAGCCGGCCTCGAGGAGTCCGCCGACCACGACGGTGTTGGCGATGTCGGGCTGGTCGAGGGATTCGTGCGGGCCGGGTAGGCCGTTCCCCGACGACAGGTAGACCCTCTTGCCGGCGAGGCGGGAAGCGTTGCGGAACAGATCGTGATCGCGCCAGGCGTCGTCGCCTTGCGGGCCCCACATCATGTCCGAGGTCGCCATCCCGTTCATGACGATCAGATCGGTCAGAATCTGCCCGACTGGCCCCTCTGTCACGTAGCAGCCGCTGTACCCCACGGCCCCGTCGTACAGTTCCGGATCGCGGGCGGCGAGCATCACGGCGCCCTGGGCGCCGGAGGAGATCCCGCCGATGACGTTGCGCCCGCTGGTGTCGAAGCGGGCATCGATCAGGGGAGGTAATTCCTTGGACAGGAACGTCTCCCACTGGGTGCGTCCGAACTTGGGGTGGTCCTCGGTCCAGTCCTGGTAGAGGCTGCCGGTGCCCCCGACGGGCATCACGACGTTGACGTTCTTGTCGGCGAAGAACGCCTGGGCGTTGCCCTTGGTCGGATCGAGCCAGTTGGTGCTGTCCACCTGCCCGGAATTGCCGTCGAGCAGGTAGAGAACGCCGCGTGGTTCGCTGCGGTCGGCGGGCAGCAGCACGTTCACGGGCACCTCGCGGCGCATGGCAGGGGAGGCCACCTGCAGCAGGAGGATCCGGTCGTCGACCGTGGTGACGCTGGTGATCTCGGGCTGTGCGTCGGCCGCGACCTCCACGTAATCCGGGACTACGGTCCCGACCTCCGGATCGAAGTCGGCGTTCGCGATGGCAGGAGAGCCCGCCATCACCCCCGCCGCGAGCAGCCCAGCGGCTACGGCACGAATGTGTCGGTGCTGCATTGGTTTCGCCCCCTGCTTCGATTCGATCAGATGCCGAGCGAGCGGGCGATCATCGGCCACGACTCGTGCAGATCGTCCTCCCAGTATCCCCACGAGTGGGTACCCGCCGGCCGGAAGTTGTAGACGATGTTGTCCATCCCCAGCGCCCGGGTCTTCTTCGAGAGCTGGTCCGTGCAGTACTGCGTGGACGCCTCGATGATGCCGCCGACGACGACCTGGCTCGCCAATGTCGCGAACCTGCCTTGGATTCGGGGGTTGTCCATGTTGTCGTGGGGACCGGGGAGCCCGCTCGCCGTGGAGATGTACATGGGGATGCGGGGGAGCTTGTCGGCGTTCACGTACGGATCGCGCGCCACCCATTCGGGGTCGTCCTGCGGTCCCCACATGTTGTCGACGTTGCCGTCGCCGAGTCCCACGACGAGCTTGACGAACTGGCGGCCGGGCGTCTGGCTGGTGATTGCGCATCCGCTGTACGAGCCGACGCTCTTGTAGAGGTCGGGTGCTTCGATGGCCAAGTCGAGGACGGACGTCCCGGTCATGGAGATGGCGGCGATGGCGTTGTCGCCCGTCGTGTCGAAGGCGTCGCCGATGACCGGAGGCAGTTCCTCGGTCAGGAATGTCGTCCACTTGTTGATGCCGTTGTTGCCGCTGGTGGCGGCAAGTCCGGGGTCGGGATTGCGCCAGTCGGTGTAGTAGCTGAATGCGCCTTCCATCGGCGTCACGACGTTGACGTGCTTGTCCGCGAAGAACTCTCCGACATCCGTCTGGAGATCCCATGCGGCTCCGTCCTCGCCACCACCGGCACCGTTGAGCAGGTAGAACGTGGGCGCGGGAGTGCTGCTGTCCTTGGGGCGGAGCACCTGCAGGGGGATGTTGCGCTGCATCGACGGCGAGTACACCTCGATGTCGACTTGCTGGCCTGCGCGTTGCGTGGAACTGACCAGCCGCGCACCGGACGTGCCGTCAATCGCGGTGGGACCCGGCGACCCTGGAACCTCCGCTGTCGCAGGGATTCCGCCGAGCAACGGAAGTGTTGCCGCGGCCAGGACGACACATGCCGTCCGCAGTCGTCGGGTTCCGTGGGGATTGTTCATGGATCGGTCCTGGTTCGGGGCGGCCGGTGCGGTTGCAGGAAGGGCAGCTGCGGAGGTCGCGTCGCTCGATGGAGCTCTGACATGCGCAATCGGGACCCGCAAAGATGCGGATCCCGATTGGGGTGCCGGACGGCACCAGCGCCAAGCGCTGTTACTTGGCCGCGGGGTTGGTGCCGCCGCTCAGTGCGTAGAGCGCGTTGACAACCTTGGTGATCGCCGGGCCGGCGCTGCCAGTGAAGACGCCGAGAGCATCGTAAACGGATCCCATGATTCTCCTTAGGTATGGCGTATTGGTGCGGTTATCGAGGCTGTTTCAGGGCGAACTGGTATCGCTTGGATCCCGTACGCCCCAGCCGTCAATCGCGTGGTCGGTAAGGCCGGTTGCTTACTTCGGCGGTGCGGCGGAGAAGCTCTGGATCGAGCCGAAGCCGATGTCGACCAGGTCGCCGAGCGAGCCGAGCCCGCCCTGGATGGTGGACTGAGCCGAGCCGATGAAGGTGCCGAGGAGTCCGTCGGCACCCAGCGAACCCATGCCGCCCTCGAGCAGCGCGCCCATAATTCCCTGGAGAGAACCCATGTTTGCCTCCTGAAGAGATATGTAGTTACCCGGTTTCGAATCCGGCAAGACACAATTGATCGGATCGGTACCGGTCCACGTATCACGGTCGGATTGCCCGTGACGCAATGAGACGGTAACAACCGGTCGCAGCATGTCGGGTCGGTTTCAGGAAATTTCTCTGGATTATGTTGATATCGACCTATTTGAACGGTCGACCAACTTCTGGAATTCCCTGGTGAGGAGTTCTTTGTAACGATCCGTGTCCGGCATCATCGCGGTGTCGGTGCAGAACGAGATCTCGATTTCGTCGTCGTGATGGGACACGATGAGGTGCCTCAGTCCGACCTTGTCGATGATCCCGAGAATGCCGAAACTCCGGACCAGGGGCGCGCCGCGCAGCACGAGGTCGTCGCCCGTCCATGGGATGTTGCTGACCATCGTGTTGACGGTTTCGACGGTTCCTTCCGGTTGCTTGCGCAGTTGCATCAACCAATTGACCCCGCGCAGCAACCATGCTGGTGCCGTTTCCACCCGCGACGCTGCGATCTGGACATCGGGATGGCGGTGGCGGTGCTTTTCCGCGCGGACCGACGCATTGATCGCCCGTAGGCGTTCGAGTGGGTCGTCGATGTCGGTGTGTAGATCGACGCTCATCAGCGCGAGATGATTGGCGCGATTGTTGTCCGGTTGGTTCGCGACGCCGGGTCGGGTACCCCGCAGCGACATCGGGACCACTGCGGACAGCGATGCGCTGGGGGTCTCGCCCTTCTCGGCGAGGTAGGCGGCGAGTCCACCCGAGATGGTCGCCAGGAGAACGTCGTTGAAGGTTGCACCGTCGACCGAGGCCTGCACGGTGCGGATGTCCTTCGGTGAGAAGCTCACGACGTCGAAGATCAGATCGGGGGTGATCTGCTGGTTGAACCGCGTCGCGGGCCGGCGCGGTCCGGGCGGGGCGATCGTGCCGGCCGCGACCTCGTCGGTGACCCGCTTGGCGGCGTCGCCGGTCGTGGCCAGCCCTTCGCGGAACGTGCTCCACCGGGAGGGGAGCCGGCCGATCGCTTTCACGAACTCCGTCGGCAGGGACCAGTTTTCGGAGGTCGACGGAATCGGTGGATGAACCTCGGACCGTCCGAAGATTCGCAGCCCCAGGTCGCGGGCGGTGAGTCCGTCCCCGGAACTGTGGTGGCACCGCAGCACGGCCACCGTCATCCGGTCGGGAAGCCCCTCGATGCCGGTGACACCGGTGAGGAAGTGCAGCTGCCACGGCGGCCGGGTGAGATCCAGCGGCTTGCCCGAGAATCGGGAGATGTGGCGCCGCAGGGCGTCCCATCCAGGCCCGTCGACCGGTTCGACGACCACATGCTTCGCGAGGTCGAGTGTGGGATCCGGGACCCAGAACGGGTAGTCCAGCTCCAGCGGTAGGTGCCGAAGTCGCCGCGTGAACACGCCGCTGTAGCCGAGGCGCGCGCGCATCCATTCCTCGGCCTCGCGCTGGGTGATCGGAGCGGTCTCGCCGGTGGTGTCGAACATATAGATACCGGTCGAGTTCGAGATATGGCGCTCGCCCTCGTGGTAGACGAATTCGGCATCCTGTGGCGCCAATTGGGCAACTCCACCAACTGTTTGCTCGGTTGTTGTCACTGCACTCCTTCCCCCAGGTAGATAGGTCAGGGTAAGCAGATCGCCTGAAACTCCGGGCCGTTTCCGGAACCTTCGGCGCAATTCGGACGAGTCGGATCTAACCGAAGACCACCAGGCAGACCGCCACGAAATGGCAGACGGCAGCGACGGCGGTGGCGGCGTGAAAGAACTCGTGGTGGCCGAACGTCTGCGGCCACGGGTTGGGCCATTTGGTGGCGTAGAGGATCGCCCCGACGCTGTAGAGGACACCGCCGACGGCGAGCAGCACCATGGCCGCGACGCCGGCCTCGTGGACCAGTTCGCCCGCGACCGGGACGATCGCCCAGCCGAGCAGCAGATAGAGGGGTACACCCACCCAACGAGGCGCGGTGGGCCACAACATCTTCAGCGCGATCCCGGCGAGCGCACCACACCACACGACTGTGAGCAGGACCGTGCCGGTGTGCGGCGGCAGGGCGAGGAGGCCGAACGGCGTGTAGCTGCCGGCGATGAACAGGAAGATCATCGAATGGTCGGCGCGCTTCATCCAGGTCCTGGCGCGGACCGTGTTCCAGTGGATGCGGTGGTACGTCGCGCTCACCGCGAACAGCCCGCACACGGTGGTGCAGTAGACGAGGGTCGCGAACCCGGCCCGGGCGGATTCGAGTGTGAATGCCAGTGTCACCAGCACGACGCTCGCGACCGCGGCGACTACGAGCGACCACGCGTGGATCCATCCGCGCAGACGCGGCTTGGCCGGTGGCGCGATGAGGTCGTCGAGCCCGAGAGCCGTCATTGGCTGCCCCTGTCGTCGGTGAGGGCCGGGACGCGCCCGGCGAACTTACGGAACCGTAACCTACGGTGGAGTAACTACGGTAGGGGTTCGACGTGAGGTGTACACGACACCGGAGCGTCGTCGCGGTGCTCGTCGTCGGTGGAACGTGTTGGCGGCGTACTCTTTGTTCCCGTGGTGATGTCCAGGTGAAGTTGCGCGGCCTGCTGTACAGCATCTACGAGCGACGGCTGCTGCGCCGTCTCGACGGTTTACAGCATCCGCGCCATGTGGCGGTGATGTGCGACGGCAATCGGCGTTGGGCGCGGGAGAACGGATTCACCGACGTCAGCCACGGGCACCGGATGGGTGCGCGCAAGATTGCCGAGCTCCTGAGCTGGTGCGACGCGGCCGGCATCGAGATGGCCACGATCTACCTGTTGTCCACCGAGAATCTGCGCCGCGAACCCGAGGAACTCGACACGCTGCTCGAGATCATCACCGAGGTGGTCGAGGAGATCTCGGGTCCCGGGAAGAACTGGAGCGTCAAGATCGTCGGCACGCTCGACCTGCTGCCCGAGGATCAGGCGCGGCGGCTGCGCGAGGCCGCCGAGGGGACGCGGGGCCGCACGGGCACCCACGTCAACGTCGCGGTCGGCTACGGCGGCCGGCAGGAGATCGCCGACGCCGTCCAGTCGTTGCTGCGGGACAAGCTCCGCGAGGGCCTCACCGGCGACGACCTCGTCAAGGCCATGAGCGTCGAAGGCATCGACGGCCACCTCTACACGTCGGGCCAGCCGGACCCCGATCTGGTGATCCGGACGTCCGGGGAGCAGCGGCTGTCGGGCTTCCTGCTGTGGCAGAGCGCGTACTCGGAGATCTGGTTCACCGAGGCGTACTGGCCGGAGTTCCGTCGCGTCGACTTCCTGCGTGCGCTGCGCGACTACGCGGCCCGGCACCGCCGCTTCGGCGCGTAGGCGCCGACATCGGCGCAGCGGCGCCTAGGGGCCGTCACGACGCCGGCGGTGTGAGCGCCGGGAACCAGATGTCGGTGAGGACCTCCGCGGCCTGCTCGCGGGGGATCTCGATCGTTCCTTGGACGGCCCATCGGGTGAAGAACCGTTCGAGCTGGGTGACCAGGAGTTCGATCCGCACGCGGGCCTCCCGCTCGCGGTCGGCGCCCCAGCGTGCCAGGTAGGACGGCATCGCGTTCGGCAGTGCTGCGATCGCTTCCCGCGCCGGTTCGCGGAAGTCGGGCTCGAGCACCAGCGCCTCGTCCCACGCCGGCAGGATTGCGCGATTGCGGTCGAACCAGTCGATGGCCCGCTCGATCCACCGGGTGAACTCGTCGCGGGATCCGGATTCGAGTACCTCGTCGAGGTCGGCGTAGATCGACACCGCGCGGGGATCCATCGACTCGGCTCCGATCCGGCGCAGCACATCGGTCTTGCCGGTGAAGTGCAGGTAGAACGTGGCGCGGCTGCAACCGGCCGCGGATGCGATGTCGTCGATCTTCACCGCCGCATAGCCGTTGGCGGCGAACTGTTCCCGAGCGCAGTCCAGGAGGCGCCGCCGCGTCAGCCGTTTCTGCTCGTCCCGCAACGTCGGCTTCCGTTCGGGGGCCTCGTCGATCTCGTTCACTGGACACCTCCCGATCGGCATCGTACGGCGACGCTCGCTTGACAGCGTGTCAGTGAATCCGGTTCTATGACGCAGATCACGTTCTTGCTGAAGGTCTATGTAATCCGATTGCGGGAAAGGAACTTCCATGCCTCAGCTGCCCAAGGTGTGCATCATCGGTGCCGGTTGTTCCGGCTTCACCACGGCCAAGCGCCTCAAGGACCACGGCATCCCGTACGACTGCTTCGAGGCGTCCGACGACATCGGGGGGAACTGGTACTACAAGAACCCCACCGGCATGTCGTCGTGCTACGAGAGCCTGCACATCGACACGTCGTCGACGCGGTTGCAGTTCGAGGACTTCCCGGTCCCGGCCGACTGGCCGCACTTCCCGCACCACTCGCTCATGCACGGCTACTTCCGCGACTACGTCGAGAAGTTCGGCCTGCGCGACACCATCACCTTCGACACGATGGTCGAGAAGGCCGACCGCCTCCCCGACGGGACGTGGGCGGTCACGCTCGACAGCGGCGAGACCCGCACGTACGACGCGTTGGTCGTCGCGAACGGTCACCATTGGGATCCGCGGATGCCGGACTATCCGGGCAAGTTCGACGGACAGATCATCCACAGTCACGACTACCTCAACGCGTTCGACCCGATCGACATGCGCGGCAAGAACGTCGTGGTGGTCGGCATGGGCAACTCCGCGCTCGACATCGCGTCGGAACTCTCGCACCGATCCGTCGCCAAGCACGTGTGGGTGTCGGCGCGACGCGGTGTCTGGGTGCTCGCCAAGTATCGCGAGGGCAAGCCGGCCGACAAGATGATGATGCCGCCGTGGATGCCGAAGAAGCTGGGTCTGGCCATCGCGCGTCGCAAGATCAAGAAGTCCCTCGGCCGGATGCAGGACTACGGGCTGCCCGAGCCCGACCACGAGCCGCTCGGCGCGCACCCGTCGGTGAGCATCGACTTCCTCGCCAAGGCCGGTTCCGGTGACCTGACGTGCGTCCCGGCGATCGAGTCGCTCGACGGCGATCACGTCCGGCTCGTCGACGGCCGTCGGATTCCCGCCGACGTCATCGTGTGCGCCACCGGGTACAACATGAGCTTCCCGTTCTTCGACGACCCGACGCTGCAACCCGATTCGCAGCACAGGTTCCCGCTGTTCAAGCGAATCATGCAGCCCGGTGTCGACAACCTGTTCTTCATGGGCCTCGCGCAGGCGTCGCCCACGATCGTCAATCTCGCCGAGCAGCAGAGCAAGCTGGTCGCCGGCGTGCTCAGCGGTTCGTACGCGCCGCCGACCGACGCCGAGATGCGGCGGATCATCGCGGTAGACGACGCGGCCAGCCTCGCGCAGTACTACCAGGCGCCGCGGCACACCATCCAGGTCGACTTCGCGCGGTACGTGCGCGACCTGAAGAAGGAGATCGCGGCCGGAGAGAAGCGGGCACAGGAGACGCCGGTGGGCGCGCGGTGACGTCTGTCGAGGGGTTCGCCGATCCCTCGTTCGGGGGGCTGCGAGAGCTGTTGCAGCGCAACCTCGACGACGGCACCGACACCGGTGCGTCCGTGTGCGTCGTGCGTGAAGGCGAGACCGTGGTGGACCTGTGGGGCGGTGTCGCCGACGTCGACACCGGGGCGCGCTGGGTCAAGGACACCGTCGTCAACACGTACTCGCTGACGAAGACCATGACCACGCTGGCCGCGCTGGTGCTCGTCGACCGCGGTCTGCTGGACCTCGACGCCCCCGTCGCCCGCTACTGGCCGGAGTTCGCCGCGAACGGCAAGGACGGCGTGCTGGTGCGGCACGTCCTCGGGCACACGTCGGGGGTGAGCGGCTGGCAGCAGCCGGTCACGATCACCGACATCTGCGACGACGTCCGTGCGGAAGACCTGCTCGCACAGCAGGCGCCGTGGTGGGAGGCGGGCACGGCGTCGGGCTACCACGCGACCAACTTCGGGCACCTGGTCGGCGGGATCACCCGACGCGTCACCGGGCGCAGTCTCGGCGACTTCTTCGCCACCGACGTCGCCGGCGTGTGCGGCGCCGACTACTTCATCGGCACCCCCGCCGACGTCGACCCGCGGGTCGCGCCGCTGATCGCGCCGCCGCCCACGGGATTCGACTACGCGTCGCTTCCGCCCGACAGCGTGTTCGTCAAGACCATGGCCAACCCGGTGATCCCCGTACCGGAGACGTCGAGTCGGCTGTGGCGCGGCGCCGAGATCGGCGGCGCCAACGGGCACGGCAACGCGCGGTCGGTCGCGCTCGTGCAGTCGGTCGTCTCGCACGGCGGACGGACACCGTCGGGGGAGCAGTTGCTGCGCCCCGAGACGGTCGAGCGGATCTTCGACGTGCAGGCCGACGGCGTCGACCAGGTACTCGGGGCATCGCTGCGGTTCGGTCTCGGCTACGCGCTGCCCGCCCCGGGCATCCACCCGTCGGTCCCCGACGGCCGGGTGTGCTGGTGGGCCGGGTACGGCGGGTCGATCGTCGTCAACGACCTCGACCGCCGAATGACGTTCGCGTACGTGATGAACAGGATGACCCCGCAACTCCTGGGTGCGCCGCGCACCGAGGAGTACGTCGCGCAGGCCTACGCGAACCTGTGACCCGGGTGTCCTTTGCATCGTGAGCGGGATGCATAGGACACCCGCCTCCGATCAGAGCTTGCGCAGGCGCAGCCGGTTGATGGTGTGGTCGGCGTCCTTGCGCAGTACCAGTGTCGCGCGCGGGCGGGTGGGCAGGATGTTCTCCACGAGATTCGGCCGGTTGATCGAGTTCCAGATGTCCTCGGCCGCGAGTGTCGCGTGCTCGTCCGACAGCGCCGCGTAGTGGTGGAAGTGTGCGTCGGGGTCGGAGAACGACGTCTTGCGCAGCGCGAGAAATCGTTTGATGTACCAGCGCTCTATGTCCTCGATGCGGGCGTCGACGTAGATCGAGAAGTCGAACAGGTCCGAGACCATCAGGCGCGGACCGGTCTGCAGCACGTTGAGACCCTCGATGATGAGGATGTCGGGCTGCCGGATGAGGTGGTACTGGCCCGGGATGACGTCGTACGAGATGTGCGAGTACACCGGGGCGGCAACCTCTTCGGCCCCGGACTTGACCTCGGTGACGAACCGCAGCAGCTTGCGCCGGTCGTAGCTCTCGGGGAACCCCTTGCGGTGCATGATGCCGCGTCGCGTCAATTCGGCAGTGGGGTAGAGGAACCCGTCGGTCGTGACGAGGTCGACGCGCGGGTGGTGCTCCCAGCGGGCGAGCAGGGCCTGCAGGACGCGAGCGGTGGTGGACTTGCCGACGGCGACGCTGCCCGCGACGCCGATCACGAACGGCACCTGGCGGTCCGGGTGCTTCTCGCCGAGGAAGGTTGCGGTCGCGGCGAACAGACGCTGGCGCGCGGCGACCTGGAGGTGGATCAGACGAGCGAGCGGGAGGTAGACCTCGGCCACCTCGTCGAGGTCGATCTGTTCACCGAGACCGCGGAGCCCGACGAGCTCTTCTTCGGTGAGCACGAGCGGCGTCGACTTGCGCAGCTTGCGCCACTGCTTGCGGTCGAATTCGACGTAGGGGCTGGACTCGCTCACCCGTGCCATCGGAGCACCTTCCGGGAGAGCGGCTTCGGCTGCGATCGGTGCATGCGCGTGCTGAGGGGAGGCAGGTGCATGAGGCAAATTGTGCTCGCAGCCACACGGGGGCGGTGCGCCGGGTCCGCCTCACGACGGAAACCACAGGTAAAGGACTACTGTCCCGAACATGGAACCGGACGCATTGGTACGCGACTATCTCCTGCTGGGTCTGCGTTTCGACCGCCTCGAAGAGGGCTTCGTCGACGCCTACACCGGTGACCCCGCCCTGCGTCGGCAGGTGGAGAACGAGCCGCGGCCCGATCCGCGCCGGCTCGCCGGCGACGCCCGTGCGCTGCGTGCGGATTTCGCATCCGCCGGGTTGTCGGGCGAGCGGACACGGTTCCTCGACGCGCACCTGACCGCCCTCGAGTGCTCGGCCCGCAAGTTCGCCGGCGACGACATCGGTTTCGTCGACGAGGTGGCGGCGTACTTCGACGTGCGGATCGAACCGGGCGACGAGGGCGAGTACCGCGAGGCCCACCGTCGGATGGACGCCGTGCTGCCCGGCCCGGGCACGCTCGCCGAGCGCATGGAGGCGCACCGGATCGCCGACCGCATCCCGCCGGAGCGGCTGCAGGAGTGCGTCGAGGCGTTCAACAGCGCGCTGCGGGACCGCGTGCGTGCCGAGTATGCGCTGCCGGAGACCGAGCGGGTCGAGTACGAGGTGGTCGGGGACAAGCCGTGGTCCGGGTTCAACTACTACCTCGGCGGCTACCGGTCCACCGTGGCGATCAACTCCGACCTCGACCAGCACATGTCGAACCTGCCGCGGCTCATCGCGCACGAGTCCTACCCGGGTCACCACACCGAGCACTGCCGCAAGGAGGCGGGTCTCGTCGGGACGGGGCAGCTCGAGCAGACGCTGTTCGTGGTCAACACCCCGCAGTGCCTCATGGCGGAGGGGCTCGCGGACCTGGCACTCGAATCGATCGTCGGCGAGGGTTGGGGTGCCTGGGCGCAGGAGATCTACGCCGACCTGGGTCTGCGGTTCGACGGGGCCCGGGCCGAGGAGTTGTCCACCGCGTCGAGCGGGCTGCTCGGCGTCCGGCAGGACGCCGCGCTGCTGCTGCACGACCGTCGGGCGAGTGCCGACGACGTCCAGGCGTTCCTGCAGCGCTGGAGCCTGTCGAGCCCCGAGCGGGCCAAGCAGAGCCTGCGGTTCCTGTCGTCGCCGCTGTGGCGGGCGTACATCAGCACGTACGTCGAGGGCTACCGGCTTCTCGGTGGCTGGCTGGCGCAGGCTCCGGTGGGCCCGCAACGGTCCGAGCGGTTCCGCCGACTGCTCGACGAACCGCTCACTCCGGGGGCGCTGCGCGACGAGGTGACGAGCGGCGGCGGAGCCGCGTTGGGGAGCTGACAACCCCGTTCCTTAGACTGGAGGGGATACTTCCGCAATCCAGCCTGGAGATTCGCTGATGACTGCTGTGCCTGCCACCGACGTGAACACCGCGTCCCTCGCCCAACTGGACCCCGAGGTCGCCACCGCGATGGCGGGTGAGTTGTCGCGTCAGCGTGACACCCTCGAGATGATCGCGTCCGAGAACTTCGTTCCCCGTGCCGTCCTCGAGGCCCAGGGCAGCGTGCTCACCAACAAGTACGCCGAGGGCTACCCGGGTCGCCGTTACTACGGCGGCTGCGAGTTCGTCGACGTCGTCGAGGACCTGGCGCGTAACCGCGCCAAGGAGGTCTTCGGCGCCGAGTTCGCGAACGTCCAGCCGCACGCCGGCGCGCAGGCCAACGCCGCCGTGCTGATGGCGCTGATGAACCCGGGCGAGAAGCTCATGGGCATGGACCTCGCGCACGGCGGTCACCTCACCCACGGCATGAAGCTGAACTTCTCCGGCAAGCTGTACGAGGTCGCGTCGTACGGCGTTCGTGAGGACACTCACGTCGTCGACATGGACCAGGTCCGCGAGACCGCGCTGCGCGAGAAGCCGCAGGTCCTGATCGCCGGCTGGTCCGCGTACCCGCGTCACCTCGACTTCGCGGCGTTCCGCTCGATCGCCGACGAGATCGGCGCCAAGCTGTGGGTCGACATGGCGCACTTCGCCGGTCTGGTCGCCGCGGGTCTGCACCCGTCGCCCGTCCCGCACGCCGACGTCGTCTCCACCACGGTCCACAAGACCCTCGGCGGCCCCCGCTCCGGCATGATCCTGGCCAAGAAGGAGTGGGCGAAGAAGCTCAACTCCTCGGTGTTCCCCGGCCAGCAGGGCGGCCCGCTGATGCACGCGATCGCCGCGAAGGCCGTCGCCATGAAGATCGCCGGCACCCCGGAGTTCAAGGCGCGCCAGGAGCGCACCCTCGCCGGCTCGAAGATCCTCGCCGAGCGTCTCGGTGGCGCCGACGTCGCCGGCAACGGCATCTCGGTCCTCACCGGCGGCACCGACGTGCACCTGGTCCTGGTCGACCTGCGTCACTCGCAGCTCGACGGCCAGCAGGGTGAGGATCTGCTCCACGAGATCGGCATCACCGTCAACCGCAACGCGGTGCCGTTCGACCCGCGTCCGCCGATGAACCCGTCGGGCCTGCGCATCGGCACCCCGGCGCTGGCGACGCGTGGCTTCGGCGACGCCGAGTTCACCGAGGTCGCGGACATCATCGCGACCGCGCTCGCGAAGGGCGCCGACGCCGACGTGCCGGCCCTGCGTGCCCGCGTCTCCAAGCTGGCGCAGGACTTCCCGCTCTACGACGGCCTGGAGAACTGGGGCCTGCTGCCCAAGGCCTGATCTTCGGTTCAAGACGGCCCGCACCTCGAGGGGTGCGGGCCGTCTGGCGTCTCGGCGTCCGGAACTTGTTGCGGTCATTGACGATCCGCGGGAGCGGTGGGCTCATCCGAACATCCACTGGCCACCGTTGACATGGATGACGGCCCCGGTGATGGCAGCTGAGCGCTCCGAACAGAGGAAGGCACACGCCCACGCGAGCTCCTCGGGCGTCGGCTGGCGTCGGATGGGGATGTCCTGGAGAAACGCCTCCGTTCGCTCCCGGGTCACCTCGGGGTGGGTTTCCATGTCGCGGACGGTGTCGATGAAGCCGGGAGACACGTCGTTGACGGTGATGCCGTACTGGCCCAACCCGTGGGCGAGCGACTTGGTCAGCGTACGAAGGCCACCCTTTCCGACCGAATGGGGGATCCGGCTCCAGCCGCCGAGCCAGCCGTCCTCGCCGTTGATGTGCACCACTCGGCCCCAGCCGCGATCACGCATGCCGGGTACGAACGCTTCCGCCAGGTACCACGAGGCCGTGAGCTGTTGGTTGAGGTGGGAGTGCCAGTCCTCGTCAGTGGTCGCGAAGAAGTCCTTGTAAAGCCGGCGAGCCGCGTTGCTGACGTAGATGTCGATGCCGCCGAACGTCTCCTCGGCCGCCGACCGCATGCGTTCCACCGTTGCCTTGTCCGCGGCGTCACCCATCACCACCAGCGAGCGGGCGCCGAGACCCTCTGCCTCCGCGGCCACCCCGTTGGCCTCCGCCTCGTTGGTGCGGGCGTTGACGATGACGTTCGCCCCACGGCCTGCGAACTCGAGCAGGATCGCCCGCCCGATGTTCCGCCCCGAGCCCGTGACCAGTGCGGTCTTTCCTGCAATCCCGAAGTCGTCACTCATATCGGACTCCCCGACCTCGCCGTCCACCAGGAATCGACATCCCGGTGGCTCTGAGATCGAAGCTACGCAGAAACCGGGCGACGTCAACACTCGCGAACACGAACACCCCCGTGATCGTCACTTCGCGGCACCGCGCGGTTCAGTCGACACGCCGTATTCGTTCACCGTCCGGTTGGTCGACAGGCGTAGCGTCCCCGGATAACAGGCAGCAGGTGAAGCCGTCTGTACGGGAGGTCCTGATCGTGGCTGATCTGTTCAGTGCGAGGGGGCCGGCACCCGGCCCTCGTGTCGATTGACACATCGGGTTCGGACCGGTCCAGCGAATAGGTCTGCGCGGGTGCCACGCAGATACGAGGAGCCTCACGTGACCGCAATCAGCTCCGTCCGCACCTACGTCCTCGACACCTCGGTCCTGCTCTCGGATCCGTGGGCCGTCACCCGTTTCGCCGAACACGAGGTGGTCCTACCGCTGGTCGTGATCAGCGAACTCGAGGACAAGCGTCACCATCACGAGCTGGGATGGTTCGCCCGCGAAGCGCTGCGGATGCTCGACGATCTTCGTCTCGAGTACGGTCGCCTCGACCGCCCCGTGCCGATCGGCTCGGAGAACGGCACCCTGCTGGTGGAGCTCAATCACACCGACCCGTCGGTGCTCCCAGTCGGATTCCGCACCGACAGCAACGATTCCCGGATCCTCGCCTGCGCCCTCAACCTCGCGGCCGAGGGCAAGGACGTCGTGCTCGTCAGCAAGGACATTCCGTTGCGCGTCAAGGCCGGTGCGGTCGGTCTGCCCGCTGACGAGTTCCGCGCCCACGACGTCGTCCCGTCGGGCTGGACGGGCATGACCGAACTGGACGTCGCGTCCGGGGTCATCGACCAGCTCTTCTCGGAGGGGTCCGTCGACCTCGACGAGGCGCGGGAGTTGCCGTGCCACACGGGCATCCGGTTGCTGGGCGGTACGTCGAGTGCGTTGGGGCGGGTCACCCCCGACAAGCGGGTCCAGTTGGTGCGGGGCGAGCGGGAGGCGTTCGGTCTGCACGGACGGTCCGCCGAGCAGCGGGTGGCGTTGGACCTGCTGCTGGACGAGAGCATCGGGATCGTCTCGCTCGGCGGCAAGGCCGGCACCGGCAAGTCGGCCCTCGCGCTCACGGCCGGACTCGAGGCGGTGCTCGAGCGTCGCAGTCACCGCAAGGTCGTCGTGTTCCGGCCGCTCTACGCGGTGGGCGGTCAGGAACTCGGCTATCTGCCGGGCAGCGAGAGCGAGAAGATGGAGCCATGGGCGCAGGCCGTCTTCGACACCCTCGACGGCCTGGCGAGCCCCGAGGTGATGGATGAGGTGATGAGCCGCGGCATGCTGGAAGTGTTGCCCCTCACGCACATTCGAGGCCGGTCGTTGCACGACTCGTTCGTGATCGTCGACGAGGCGCAGTCCCTCGAGCGCAACGTGCTGTTGACCGTGCTGTCCCGACTGGGCACCGGATCACGGGTGGTGCTCACGCACGACGTCGCCCAGCGGGACAATCTGCGGGTCGGCCGGCACGACGGCGTCGCCGCCGTCATCGAGAAGCTCAAGGGGCACCCGCTGTTTGCGCACATAACCCTCACCCGCAGCGAGCGGTCGCCCATCGCGGCGCTCGTGACCGAGATGCTGGAGGAGTTCGGGCCCAACGCCTGATCGTTTTCACCGACGGGGGTGGGTGCAGTTGGATCCAGTCACCAGCCCGGCACTCCGAGGGGAGGAGTGCCGGGCGGTGGCGTTCAACCGGCGTGACCGAACCCACCGCCCGGCGGCTGAGCGCTCGCCCGCGTCGGGGGATGGGCGAGTGCTCGATACTGCTTTGACAGAGGACAAGCAGCGCCTGTGACGCTATCCGCCAGGAACGCCCTCGGCAATTCGAAAAACGCCGAAGGTGACATTTCATCCTGGTATTTCACCCTCGACGGCGTATCGCGGAGCAGTCCGGTCTTGCTAAGGGCGCCCGACGCCGGGCACTGTCCGGCGAGACTGGTGGGCAAACGATATGGGGGAGCGACGAGAGGTGCCGCAGCACATGCCTGCAGTGGAACCTTCAGCAGGACCGATCGAGTACGAGGACACCGGCGGCGACGGTCCCGTCCTGGTGTTCGTCCATCGGACTGCTCGTGGACGGCTCGGTGTGGCGGCATGTGGTCGACGCACTGCGCGACGACTACCGATGTGTCGTTCCCACTTGGCCGTTGGGTGGACATCGGAAACCGATGAACCCCGATGCTGACCTTTGAGGCCTTCGACAACTATCCGCCCCGGCCGGCACGGACGATCGTGGCCGCCGCCCGGATTCCCGGCGGGCTCCGCGCCGTGATGGCGGTGCTCGGCACCCGACTGGGTCGGCGGGGGCCTGCCATGCGGGGGTGGATGAGCAAGCGTCCCGTGCCGAAGGAAGTGATGGATGCCTGGTTCCGTCCTGCCACCGCAGATCGGAACATCCGACGGGACCTCGCGAAGTACGTGGTGTCGGTTCCGCGGCGGGCCGAACTGCGCGACATCGCGGCCCGGTCGGTGGAGTTCACCGGCCCCGTCCTGAAGGAACGATCGGGTGATCGCCATGGCGTCGGCCACGGCCGGGCGATAGCTGGGTTCGGGTCTGCGGCACCAGCAGTCCGATTTCCTGGAAGGAATACCTGCCTGCAGTCGTGGACCGAACGGGATGTTTCTCCTGGTCACGGGCGATCCGACTCCCAAATCGTTGTTCAATACTGAAACGTGTTCTAGATTCGTTGCATCACTTTCCAATGCGCACCGAGGGGCGGTCATGGCAGGGAATTCCGAATCGGACGAGCGTTTCGACGTCGTGGTGGTGGGTGCCGGCGGTGCCGGTATGGCAGCGGCGATCACGGCCGCCACACAGGGGCTGAAGACCGTCATCGTCGAGAAGTCGCAGTACTGGGGCGGTTCGACGTCGCGCTCCGGTGGCGGCGTCTGGATCCCCGGCAATTCGGTGCTGAATCGGGACGCGCCGGCCGACGACGTCGAGGACGCTCGCCGCTACCTGCACAGCATCATCGGCCCCGGTGTTGACCCGGCGCGGATCGACACGTACATCGACCGCGGCCCGGAGGCGCTGCAGTTCCTCATCGACAACTCGCCGCTGAACCTCGAGTGGGTCAAGAACTACTCCGACTACTACCCGGAGGCGCCGGGCGGATTGTCCACGGGACGGTCGTGCGAGCCCAAGCCGTTCGACGCCCGCGCGCTCGGTGACGATCTCGACACGCTGCATCCGCCGTACAGCAAGGCGCCGTTGAACGTCGTTGTGAAGCAGTCGGATTACCGCTGGCTCAGCACCGGTCTGCGGCACTGGCGGGGGCCGGTCCGGATGGCCCGTGTCGGACTGCGCACGTTCGTCGCGAAGGCCCGGCACCGCAAGCTCATCGGCATGGGCGGTGCACTCATGGCGGAACTGCTGCTGGGTGTGCGGCAGGCGGGAATCCCGTTGCGGCTGAACACCGGTCTGGTCGACCTGGTGGTAGAGGACGGGCGCGTGACGGGCGTCGTCGTCGAATCCGGTGGGGGCAAGCGCACGCTCCGCGCCGAGCACGGCGTCATCCTCGCCTGCGGCGGGTTCGACGCCAACGACGAGATGCGCAAGAAGTACCAGCGCGCCCCCATCGGTGCCGACTGGACGATCGGTGCGCCGTCGAACACCGGTGACGGCATCAACGCCGGTCTGAAGGTGGGCGCCGCAATCGATTTCATGGACGACGCATGGTGGGCGCCGTCCATCCCGCTGCCCAAGGGTCCGTGGTTCGCGCTCGCCGAACGGTCGCTGCCGCGCAGCCTCATGGTCAACGACCGCGGCGAGCGCTTCATGAACGAGTCGCTGCCGTACGTCGAGGCGACGCACCGCATGTACGGCGGCGAGTTCGGGCAGGGCGACGGCCCCGGCGAGAACCTGCCGTGCTGGCTGATCTTCGACCAGACCTACCGCGACCGCTACCTGTTCGCCGGCGTCACCGCCCGGGCCCCGCTGCCGCGCAAGTGGCTCGAGAGCGGGGCGATCGTCAAGGCGTCGACTGTCGAGGCGCTCGCCGAGAAGATCGGCGTGCCCGCCGACAAGTTGGCAGCAACGGTCCAGCGCTTCAACGGGTTCGCGCGCACGGGCGTCGACGACGACTTCCACCGCGGTGAGAGCAAGTACGAGCACTACTACGGTGACATCACCAACAAGCCCAACCCGAGCCTGGGGGAGCTGAGCAAGGCGCCGTTCTACGCCGCGCAGATGGTGCCCGGCGACCTCGGCACCAAGGGCGGCATCGTCACCGACGTCGCCGGGCGTGCGCTCCGCGAGGACGGTTCGGTGATCGACGGGTTGTACGCGGCAGGCAACACCAGTGCGCCCGTCATGGGCCACACCTACGCCGGTCCGGGCGCCACCATCGGGCCCGCGCTGGTCTTCGGTTACCTTGCGGCGCTCGACATCGCGGAGAAGGCGGGCGATCCGGTCAGTCGCCGCTGAGCGGACCCAGTTCGGCCTCGAGGACCTCCTGCACCACCCGCATCGCGGCCAGTCCGGCGGGGGCGCCGCAGTACGCGCTCGCGTGGATGACGGCCTCGACGATCTCGGTGCGGGTCAACCCGTTTCGCAGGGCGCCGCGGACGTGGCCGCGGAGCTCGTTCTCGGCGCGCAGCGCGATGAGCATGCCGAGGTTGAGCAGGCTGCGGCTGCGGCGGTCCAGTCCCGGTCGCGTCCACACCGATCCCCACACGTGCTCGGTGATGAACTCCTGGACGTCCTCGGAGTCGGTGCCGCGGGTGCGGTCGAACGCCCGCTCGACGAAGTCGGCGCCCATCACCTCGGTGCGGACGTCGAGTCCGGCCTGGAATGCGGGGGAGGTGTTCTGCTGCTCGGTCATCGCCGTCGGCTTCCTGTGCGGGGTCCAGCGGCACATCTCGCCGGTACCGCTCAGCGGGAGCCTACTAGGTCGACGGTGGCGTCGGCCCGTGCGCTCGGCGGCGACGAACCGCCGAGCACACGCTGCCGCCGCACCCGTGTCAGTTGGTGCTCGGCGTGAATCCGCTTCCGACGACGCCGCGGGGGTTGAGATCCGCGAGGATGTTCTTCGCCGACGTGTTCACCCACGGCATCAGCAGGGTCCTGTCGACGGCCGTGATGAGGCCGACCCACTGTCCCGTGCCGCGCAGAGCCACCGGACCGCCCGAATCACCGGGTACGAATACCGCGCCCGAACGGAACAGTCCGCCGTCCATGGCCGCCCCGACGACGCCGGAACTGGGGGCGCTGGCCTGGAACAGCAGGTCGTCATCGAATTCGTTGAATCGGTCTGCGAAAGTGCGGCGATCGGACGCCGACCCGAAGTTCTCCACGTACTGCGGTTTGGTCGGGACCGCGACCGCGCCGCTCGCATCCCGGTAGATCGAGTCGACCTTGAATTTCGTCTTCCCGGTGGTGCTCATCACCTCGTGACCGTCCTTGTCCTTGACCTGACCGGTCAAGTGCATGCGCGGCGCGAACTCGATGACCATGTAGTCCGTCGTGCTCTTCGGGGAGGTTTCGTTCGCGTTGACCACGGCGTTACCGGTGACGGGGTCCTTCAAGGGCTCGCCTTGCTGATTCCACTTGACGCACTGGGGAGCCTCTTCGGCGGTCTCGCAGGTTTTTGCGTCCACCCAGCGGATCCATCCGATCGGTTCGGCACCGGTCTTCGTGCGGGTGTTGAACACCGGATGGTCGTTGTCGAGGACCTTCTCGCCGCGGGGCGCGCCCCCATACTTGGGATTGACGTCCCACTGCGCCGCGCCGGGGTTGCAGTGCCCCGCCGTGATGCCGACGTGGCGTCCGGCGGAATCGGTGCCGACGACCCCGAGCGTGCAGACTCCCGACGTCCCCTTCCTCCCGTCGCCGAGGTCGCTGCCGAGGTACCCCTCCTGGCCGTCGAAGTTGATCCGCATTCCCGGGAATGCCTCGTCCAGGTTCACCTCGGCAGGTCCGTCGCTGCCGGTCCCGAGGGACCGGAGACTGCCGGTCCCGATGTTCCCCAGACTGCCGATCTCGGCGGACCCGAGGCTGCCGGTCTGGGCGGACGCGACCCCGGTGAGGGTCGTCAGCACCGCTGCCGACGCGACTGCTCCGGTGAGAAGTCGAGCAATTCTTGCCAACGAACACTCCTTCGGACGGCTGGAATCGGCGCGTGAAGCCGCGCCCGGCGGAGGATATCTGCGCGAAGGCCTACTGCGAGCGTGAATCGGAAACTTGACTGAAGGCGTCAGGATTCGGCGGTTTGTCCGAATGAGTATGTATGTCAAACGCATTCATCTGTCGAGCCGGTGCCGATCCGGGGTTGCACTTCGGGTTGCTACCGCCGAAGCAGGGAACGGGCCGTCGCCCTGACGGTGCCCACTGCGACGTTGCCCCAACTGAAGCGGTCCCGCCACAACGTAATTCGGCCGTCGCGCAGTTCGAAGGTTCCGCACACCCAGAAGGTCGACCGCAGCGGGCCGACGACCAGCGTGTCGATCCGCTCGGTGAGCACCGTCGCGCCGTCGCTCGTGATGTGCTGCATCTCCGCCTCGAACCGGAGCGCCGGCCGGTTCGCGAACGCGAGTGCCCGCCGCACCGTGGGCAGTCCGCGCAGCGTCGGCAGGGTGGAGTTCTGCCACACGACGTCCGGTGCGAGGTACCGGCAGGCGCGGTCGACGTCCCGGTCGGTGAGGGCGGCGAAGAAGTCCTCGACCACCTGCACGGCGGCGCCGGCGTCCGGGGTCGTCATCCGATCACTCCCCGGGCGTCGCGTCGTCGACGTTCGTCATCGCGAGCACGTCGAGGCGGCGATCCAGTTCCGCCTCGGTGAGACCGTCACCGATCAGCCCCCGGTCGATCACCGTCTGCCGAATCGTCTTCTTCTCCTTCAACGCCTGCTTCGCGACCGCCGCGGCCTCCTCGTACCCGATCGCCGAGTTCAGCGGCGTCACGATCGACGGCGACGACTCGGCCAGCATGCGCAGATGCTCCTCGTTGGCCTCGAGCCCTGCGATGCAGCGGTCGGCGAAGAGTCGAGAGACGTTGGCGAGCAGGCGGAACGACTCGAGGAGGTTGCGGGCCATCACCGGGATGTAGACGTTCAACTCGAACGCGCCCGCGGCGCCGCCCCACGCGACGGCCGCGTCGTTGCCGACCACCTGTGCCGCGACCTGTGTGACCGCCTCGGGCAGAACGGGATTGACCTTGCCGGGCATGATCGAGCTCCCCGGCTGCAGGTCCGGCAGCCGGATCTCCCCGAGACCGGTCAGCGGGCCGGAGCCCATCCACCGGATGTCGTTGGCGATCTTGGTCAGCGACACCGCGACCGTGCGCAGCGCACCCGACGCCTCCACCAGACCGTCCCGGGCGGCCTGCGCTTCGAAGTGATTGCGCGCGGGAGTGAGGGCGTCGAGGCCGGTGGCGCGCACCAGTTCCGCGACCACGCGGGGACCGAAGCCGTCGGGCGCGTTGAGGCCCGTGCCGACCGCGGTGCCACCGATGGGTAGTTCGCCGAGTCGCGGCAGTGTCGCCAGGACACGCTCCATGCCGGCCTCGATCTGGTGGGCGTAGCCACCGAACTCCTGTCCGAGCGTGACCGGCACCGCGTCCATCAGGTGGGTGCGTCCGGACTTCACCACCGTCCGCCATTGGGCGGCCTTGTCGAGCAAGGCGAGTCGCAGGTGGTCGAGCGCGGGCACGAGATCCTTGACGGCGGCCTCGGTCGCGGCGACGTGCGTGGCCGTCGGAAAGGTGTCGTTCGACGACTGCGACATGTTCACGTCGTCGTTGGGGTGCACGGTCACGCCGGCCGTCGCGGCGAGGCTCGCGATGACCTCGTTGGCGTTCATGTTCGAACTTGTGCCCGAACCGGTCTGGAACACGTCGATCGGGAACTGGTCGTCGTGGCGGCCGTCCGCGATCTCGTTCGCGGCGGCGATGATCGCGTCGGCCTTTTCCGGCGCGAGCAATCCGAGATCCTTGTTGACCTGTGCGCAGGCCGCTTTCAGCAGGCCCATCGCGCGGATCTGCGTGCGTTCGAGGCCGCGGCCCGAGATGGGGAAGTTCTCGACGGCACGCTGCGTCTGCGCGCGCCACAGCGCGTCGACCGGGACCCGAACCTCGCCCATCGTGTCGTGTTCGATACGGAACTGCGGATCGCTGCTGTCGCTCATGGATCCAGCTTGCCACCGCGGCAAAGCTGAAGGGTCCCTTCACGCGCGGGCAGCGCACGAAGGGACCCTTCAGCTGGGAACTATGGGTCGATCAGGGCATCGGCGGCTGCGCGCCGTCGACGCCGTCGAAGTTGATCGACGAGAACTCGTGCAGCTTCTCGAGGCGGTGGTAGGCCTCGATCATGCGGACGGTGCCGGACTTGCTGCGCATGACGATCGACTGCGTCGTCGCACCGCCACCGTAGTAGCGCACGCCCTTGAGCAGGTCACCGTCGGTGACGCCGGTCGCGCAGAAGAAGATGTTCTCGCCCGTGACCAGCTCCTCGGTCCGCAGGACGCGGTCGAGGTCGTGGCCCGCGTCGAGCGCCTTCTGACGCTCGGCGTCGTCGGTCGGGGCCAGGCGGCCCTGCAGCGCGCCGCCCATGCAGCGCAGCGCGGCCGCGGCGATGATGCCCTCCGGGGTGCCGCCGATGCCGAGCAGCATGTCGACGCCCGACTCGGGGCGGGCCGTCGCGATCGCGCCGGCGACGTCGCCGTCGGAGATCAGGCGGATGCGCGCGCCGGTCTCACGGATCTCGCGGATGATGTCGGCGTGGCGCGGACGGTCCAGGATGGTCACGGTCGTGTCGGAGACTGCGCGGTTCTTGGCCTTCGCGACGCGACGGATGTTCTCGGCGACACCCGCAGACAGATCGATGACGTCGGCGGCCTCGGGGCCGACGGCGATCTTGTCCATGTAGAACACGGCGGACGGGTCGAACATCGCGCCGCGCTCGGCCACCGCGAGGACCGCGATCGAGCCCGGGGCGCCCTTGCTCATCAGCGTGGTGCCGTCGATCGGATCGACCGCGACGTCGCACAGCGGGCCGTCGCCGTTGCCGACTTCCTCACCGTTGTAGAGCATCGGGGCTTCGTCCTTCTCGCCCTCGCCGATGACGACGACGCCCTGCATCGAGACCGAGCTCACCATGTGGCGCATGGCATCGACGGCGGCCCCGTCGCCGCCCTCCTTGTCACCCCGGCCGACCCAACGGCCTGCAGCCATGGCGGCGGCTTCTGTGACTCGTACCAGCTCGAGAGCGAGGTTGCGGTCCGGGGCCTCGCGGCGACTCGATGGGGTGCTGGCCGTCATGGGCAGTGCCTCCTGCAGCAGTCAAGGTCGGCGCAATGTGGTGGCCGACACTTCGGGGCGGTCGACCGCGTTGCGGTCGGGCCGTCGATTCGGTGGACGAATCTCGGAGTGATTCTCTCAGAACCCCCACGATGAGTGGGGGGCTGGGCCACCCGGAGGCGGGAACAGGAATACTGGACACCGTGCCCGATAAGAAGCCCCGCATTCTGCAGAACGGCCAAGACATGGCGTGGTCCCTGATCCCGCTGGTGGTGGCGTGTCTGCTGATCGCGGTGGTTGCCCAGTCCTGCTCGTTCAGCCCGGGCGGTCCGAAGCAGGGCCCGATCCCCAGCTTCGACGCCGAGGCCGCGTTCAAGTACGACTCACGGGAGCTGGGCTTCCCGATCCGTCAGCCCGAAACTCCTCAGGGCTGGACCCCGAACTCGGGTTCCCGGAGCATCGTCTCCGGTAACGGGGGCGGTGACTCGAGCAACATCGGTTTCATCACCGAAGCCGGCCGATACATCCAGCTGACGCAGAGCGACGCCTCCGAGGAGGCGCTGGTCCCGTTCATCGCCGGCGAACCCCGGTACGCGACCGGCACCGAGCAGATCGGTGACCACACGTGGGATGTGTTCGGTGGCGACGGCGTCGAGGCCATCTGGGTCAGCGACTTCGGTGCCACCCGGATCCTGATCACCGGGCCCGCGCCCGCGGCGAACTTCACCACACTCGCGACCGCGGTCGGGTCGGTTCAGCCGCTGCAGCAGTAGGGGGCCTACTCGTCCGAGTCGTCGGCGGCGTCGTCGGCGTGGGCGAGTGCCTGCTCGACGCGCTGGCGGGCGCCCGCGAGGTGTTCCTCGCAGCGCTTGGCCAGCGCCTCGCCGCGCTCCCACAGTGCGAGCGATTCGTCCAGGTCCAGGCCGCCCAGCTCGAGGGTCTTCACGACGACGACCAGCTCGTCCCGCGCCGCCTCGTAACCGAGTTCGGCCACATCTGCGTTGCTCATGACTCTCTTCCCATCACGGCGGCGCGCACCGCGCCGTCGGCCAACCTGACTCGGATCTGCGTGCCCGGTGGTGCGTCGTCCACGGACCGCAGCACCTCAGGCTCGTTGTCACCGAGC
The DNA here is from genome assembly GCF_040024445.1 of Prescottella soli. Taxonomy (NCBI): domain Bacteria; kingdom Bacillati; phylum Actinomycetota; class Actinomycetes; order Mycobacteriales; family Nocardiaceae; genus Rhodococcus; species Rhodococcus (subgen. Prescottella) soli. The sequence goes on along the minus strand of NZ_CP157276.1, from coordinate 1,421,022 downwards.
ACCTTCTGCACCACGGCGTACCCGCGGGCCAGCGTCGCGGCCGGCCCGAGTGTCGTCAGCCGCGCCCGCAGATGCTCGACGGCCGTCGACTCCGCCGCGATCGCGCGGCTCACGTCCCGGCGAGCGGCGTCGCGCAGCCTTTCGACCTCCTCTGCCCGACGGTCGATCCCGGCGAGCGGATCGGCGAGCACCGGGCGGCTGCGGAGCTGTTCGACGAGGTGTGCCTCGCGCTGCACCCAATTGCGCAGGGCCGCGGCACTGCGCCCGCGCAGCTCGGACACCAGCGCCTGCTCGGCCACAGCGTCGGGCACGACGCGTTTGGCGGCGTCGGTGGGCGTCGCGGCGCGCAGGTCGGCGACGTGGTCGCTGAGCGGGCTGTCCGGCTCGTGGCCGATCGCGCTCACCACCGGCGTCGTGCACGCCACGATCGCGCGGCACAGCGTCTCGTCGGAGAACGGGAGCAGATCCTCGACGCTGCCACCGCCGCGGGCCAGGATGATCACGTCGACGTTCGGATCGTGGTCCAGCTCCTCGAGTGCCGCGATGATCTGCGGCACCGCCGTCGGACCCTGGACCGCGGTGTTGCGGACCTCGAACCGCACCGCCGGCCACCGGCGCTCCGCGACGCTGAGCACGTCGTGTTCGGCGGCGCTGGCCCGACCGGTGATCAGGCCGATCGTGCCGGGCAGGAACGGCAGTGGCCGCTTGAGCCGCGGATCGAACAGGCCCTCCGCCGCGAGCAGCGCGCGCAGCCGCTCGATCCGGGCGAGCAGCTCGCCGATGCCGACGGCCCGGATCTCGGTGACCCGCAGCGACACCGACCCGCGGCCGGTGTAGAACGACAGCTTGCCGAACATCACGACGCGGCTGCCCTCGGTGAGCGGGACCGGGGCGTCGCGCAGCAGCTGCGGCGAGCAGGTCACCGACAGCGACATGTCGACCGAGGGGTCGCGCAGCACGAGGAACGCCGTCCGGGTGCCCGGGCGGGCGTTGATCTGCGTGATCTGGCCCTCGACCCACACGCTGCCGAGGCGGTCGATCCACTGCGCGACCTTGGTGGAGACGGTCCGTACCGGCCAGGGCTGCTCGGCCGTGCTCGGGGACGGGCCGCTGGAAGCGGGGCGAGCGGAGGTCACTTGGCTTTGGCGGAGGTGATGCGGTTGGTGAGCATGGTCTGGAACGGTGCTCGGGCCGCAGTGCGCTCCTCGTATTCGAGCAGCGCCGTCAGGTCCTCCACCGACAGCGACCGCAGCCGGGTCCGCAGTTGGGCCAGCGTGAGGGCCGCGTAGTCGAGTTCCTCGGCGATCTCCGGAACGGGAACGTCGTGGGCGGTGGCCCCGGTGTCGGCGGTCTTCTCCGTGCGGTCCGCGGCGTCGTCGCCCTCGGCGGGGGTCATCGAGTACAGCGCGAACCGGCCCGGCGTGCTCGGGCGGTCGGGTGTGTCGGCGTCCGCCGGGCCCTCGACGTCCACCTCACCGTCGGTGTCGAAGTCGCTGCGGTCCTCGTCGAACACCGCCCACGACGGCTCTTCCTCGTTGCGGTCGAAGAGACAGAACGCCTGGTCGCCCTTGATGGCGAGCGCGGTCATGGACTGCTGAACCCGCATCGTCGTCTGCAGCACCTGACTGACCGCGGTCATCGGCAGCGTCATGGCGGTGGACGGCAGCTTGAGTGCCTCTTCGTACGCCGTGATGGCCATACCGGCGGCGACGCGCGCCACGAACGGAGGACGGATCATGCTCACAGCCTGCCTCACGATGGCGCGATTTGGTAGCCGACGCCCCCGGTGATCCGGCCCCCGATCCCGCATCGCCGTGTGCTGGACGGGGCCCCGGCGGCATGCACCGTACGCTGGAGTCATGTCTTCGGCTGTTCCTCTCAATCTGGGTATCGCCCGATCCGTCGGTGCCGACGCCGCCGATCAGGGCAAGCGGGTTCTCCTGGCCGAGCCTCGCGGCTACTGCGCGGGCGTCGACCGCGCGGTCGAGACCGTCGAGAAGGCCCTCGAGAAGCACGGCGCGCCGATCTACGTGCGCAAGGAGATCGTGCACAACCGCCACGTCGTCGACACGCTCGCAGAGCGGGGCGTCGTCTTCGTCGACGAGACCGACGAGGTCCCCGCGGGATCGGTACTGGTGTTCTCCGCGCACGGCGTGTCGCCGGCGGTCCACGCCGCCGCCGCCGAGCGGAGTCTGCACACGATCGACGCGACGTGCCCGCTGGTGACGAAGGTCCACCAGGAGGCCAAGCGGTTCGCGCGCGACGACTACGACATCCTGCTGATCGGGCACGAGGGCCACGAGGAGGTCGAGGGCACCGCCGGCGAGGCCCCCGATCACGTGCAACTGGTCGACGGCCCCGACGCGGTCGAGAACGTCACGGTGCGCGACGGCGCCAAGGTCGTCTGGCTGTCGCAGACGACGCTGTCCGTCGACGAGACGATGGAGACCGTGCAGCGGCTGCGACAGAAGTTCCCGCAGCTCGAGGACCCGCCGAGCGACGACATCTGTTACGCCACGCAGAACCGTCAGGTGGCCGTGAAGGCGATGGCACCGGAGTGCGACCTGGTGATCGTGGTCGGATCGCGGAACTCGTCCAACTCGGTGCGGCTGGTCGAGGTGGCGCTGGGCGCCGGTGCGCGCGCCGCGCACCTGGTCGACTACGCCCGGGAGGTCGATCTCGAGTGGCTCGACGGCGTGCGGACCGTCGGCATCACGTCCGGCGCCTCAGTGCCGGAGATTCTGGTCCGCGGCGTCATCGACCTGCTCGCCGAGCACGGCTTCGCGGACGTGCAGTCGGTGACCACCGCCAACGAGACGCTCGTCTTCGCACTGCCGCGGGAACTGCGCGCCGCCCGCAACTGACGACTGACAACGGGAACGCCCCGGGAAGAATGTTCTTCCCGGGGCGTTCCCGTTGCCTTCAGGTCTAGCCGTCGATCGGGGGCTCGCGGCGCTCCCGGTAGCGCACTCGCGGCGCCGGACGCGGCGGCATGTCCATCGTCGGGCGGGCGCGGACCGGAATCGGGTCGCGCTGGATCGGTTCGCGATCGCGGGCGATCGGCTCGCCGTACACGGTCTCGCGCCGGGGGCCTTCGCGTCGCACCGGCTCGCGGTAGCCGCTGTCGCGCCCACCGTAGCCGGAAACGTGTGCCGTGACGGGCTCGTGGGTGGGGCGGGGCGGACGTTGGTCGTTCACCGGAGCGCGGCGTCGGGGGCGACGGTCCATCGGTGTCTCGTAGTCGTCGCTACGTGTGTAGTCGTCGCTTCGTGTGCGGTCGTCGCGGCGCGATGCGGCGCGCGACGAGCGGGTGGGGGCGTCGCGACGACCTGCCGACGAGTCGGCACGAGCGGTCCGCGGCTGGGTGCGTCGGGCCCTGGACCGCGCCGGGGCGCCCGTGCCCTGCCGGACGAGGAACACCCGCCCGCCGGCGATGAGTCCCACCACGAGGGTGGCCACCAGCATCAACGGGAATCGGTTGACCAGGGGGTACGCGACGTTGAGTGCGAGATCCTTCAGGCCGGTACCGGTGCCGCCGGTGAAGAACTGCTGAGCGAGCGGAACCGCGACGAACAGGAGAAGTGGAGGCTGGACGACGGCGGTGAACATTCCCCGGTGGCGAACGGCGAGGACCGCCAGGACGCAGCCGAAGAAGTACAGCACCGAGAACGTCGATGTCAGTTCGCTCCCCGACATTGCGTCGAGTGCGAAGCCGATGAAGGTCAACCCAGCGGCGACGACGACAGCCCCCCAGGCAGGCACACCGGGAACGGTGGGGAGGGCCGATCGTTGGTCGAGCGGCACCCCGGAACGAGCACGTTGGGTTGCAGACACACTTTGACAGTAGTCGCTGACGGTCGGCTTGCTTCGTTGGCGGGACCGGCAGACGCCGAGAATTCGCTGAGAATCCACAGCTCGGCCGGGTCGATGGCCGCGTCCGACCGGCATGTCCGAATCGATGGGCTGTCGGTCGGGTGCTCTACCGTCGTTCGCCATGAGGATCCTGCACACATCCGACTGGCACATCGGGCGCACCTTCCACGGCGTCGACCTGCTCGCCGACCAGTCGCGGGTGCTCGACGCGATCGCGGATCTGGTCGTCGCCCACGGCGTCGACGTCGTGGTGGTGCCGGGGGACGTGTACGACCGTTCCATTCCGAGTGCCGACGCGGTCGCGGTGTGCAACAGGGGCTTCGAGGCGATCCGCGCGGCGGGTGCTGTGATTGTCGCCACGTCGGGCAATCACGACTCGCCGGTGCGACTCGGCGCCGGTGCGGCGTTCTCGGCCGCGGGCGGTCTGCACCTGCTCACCCGGGTGGGGGCGCTGGACACCCCGGTGCTCCACGACGACGAGCACGGCCCGGTCGCGTTCTACGGCATCCCGTACCTCGAGCCCGAGATCACGCGTGCCGAGTTGGAGTCACCTCAGGCGCGGTCCCACGCTGACATCCTCGATGTCGCGATGACACGGATCCGCGCCGATCTGGACACGCGACGGACTGCGGCGCCCGGACTGCGATCCGTGCTGCTGGCGCACGCCTTCGTGGTCGGCGGGGAGGCGACGGGGTCGGAGCGGTCGATCTCCGTCGGCGGCGTCGAGACGGTGGCGGCGGCGGCGTTCGACGGCGTCGACTACGTCGCGCTCGGGCATCTGCACTCGCCGCAGACCCTGGCCGAGAACGTCCGCTACAGCGGTTCGCCGTTGCCGTATTCGTTCGGAGAGCGGTCGCACTGCAAGGCGGTGTGGCTGGTGGACGTCGATGCCGCCGGTCTCGCCGCAGTGGAGCGGATCGACCTGCCGGTGGTGCGCGGGCTCAGCCAGCTCACCGGGACGCTCGACGAGCTGCTGCACGACGCGGCGTTCGCGTCGGCGGAGGACCACTATGTGTCCGCGGTCCTCACCGACTCGCTGCGCCCCGTCGACGCCATGCGAGCGCTGCAGGCCCGGTTCCCTTTCGCGGTTCACATGGAATGGCAACGCCCCGAAGGCAACCCGGAGCTCCGATACCGTGAGCGGGTCCGTGGACGTTCGGATATCGAGGTGGCGGGGGGCTTCCTGTCGGACGTGCGTAGCGAGGCCAGCGCGGGGGAGATCCGGCTGCTCGAGGACGCGCTGCGCAGTGCGACGGCCGCCGAGGTTGCGTCGGTCGGTAGCGAGCCGGTCGATGCGCTGGAGGTGTCCGCGTGAGGCTGCACCACCTCGAGGTGGCGGCGTTCGGCCCGTTCGCCGAGACCGTCGTGGTCGACTTCGACGAGCTGGGTGCCGACGGGCTGTTCCTGCTGCACGGCCAGACCGGAGCCGGCAAGACCACGATCCTCGACGCCGTCGCGTTCGCGCTGTACGGCACGGTGCCCGGCGCCCGCAAGGAGGGCAAGCGACTGCTGTCGGACCACGCGCCCGCCGGGTCGGTGCCGACGGTGATGCTCGAGGCGACCATCGGGGGACGGCCCCTGCGCATCACCCGCAGTCCCGAGTACGAACGCCCCAAGAAGCGTGGTGCGGGGACGCTCACCGAGAACGCGAAGGCAACTCTCGAGTGGCTGGACGGCAAGGGCGAGAACCTCTCTCGTATCCCGGACATCGCGCGTGAGGTCGAGCGTCTGCTCGGCATGACGGCCGACCAGTTCTTCCAGGTGGTGCTGCTGCCGCAGGGCGAGTTCGCCAAGTTCCTGCGGGCCGACAACGAGGAACGCGGCAAACTGCTCGAGAAGCTGTTCGACACCACGCGGTTCAAGTCCGTCGAAGACTGGTTCGTCGACCGCAAGCGGGCCAGCGCGTCGCGCGTCGAGGACCACCGTAAGCAAGTGGACCTGTTGGTTGCGCGGGTGTCGACGGCAGCGGGAATCGAGATCGGGACCGACGGCGACCCGCTGACCTGGTCGCGGCGGCTGCTGGACCAGTCCGTCGAGACGGCTGACCTGACAGCGGCAGAACTGAACCGCGCCCGGACCGCGGAGGAGAAGGCCCGCGCCGCGGCCCTGGAGGCCAGACGGGTGCGTGAGCTGCAGGCTCGACGCGACCGCGCCCAGGCGGCGCTCGCCGAACTGGAGACCGGGGCCGCCGAGCGTGATGCGCTCGCCGCCGAAGCGGATCGCGCATCGCGGGCCGCCGTTGTCGCAGCGGCGGCTGCTGAAGCGGACTCCGCGGCACGAGAATCCGAGTCCGCGGTATCCCGTGCACGCACGGTCGCCGATCGGCTCGGTGCGTCCGAGGACGGCGCGGGTCTGGTCGCGACGCTGTCGTGGCCGCAGACGGGAGCCGATCGCGACGCGATCCGTGCGCAGGAGCGGGAATGGGCCGCGGAGGTGGTCAGGCTGGACGGCCTGCTCGGCGAGGCCCGAGCCATGGAACAGCTCGACCGCGAACTCGTCGAGATGCGCCGTGGCAGTGCGGATCTGGCGCGGAAGGCCGAAACGCTGGCGATCGACCGCGCCCAGTGGCCCGCGGCACTGGATTCAGCCGAGGAGTCGTTGCGCGCCGCCGAGCAGGCGCACGCGGCACTGCCCGCGCTCGAGGAGGCGGCCGTACGCGCTACCGATGCGTCCGTCGCCGCCGACGAATTGGTCTCGGCCAGAACGTCTCTCGAGAAGCAGCGCGTGGCGGTTGCGGGTGCCCGCGACGCGCAGCAGAACGCGCGGGACCGGCTCCTCGACCTGCGCGAGCAGCGGATCACGGGCATGGCGGCGGAGCTGGCCGCGCAGCTCGTTGCGGGGGAGAAGTGCGCCGTGTGCGGCTCGGTCGATCACCCCGAGCCCGCGCGGCCGGGCGATGCGACTGTCACCAAGGAGGACGAGGAGACGGCCCGGCTCGCCGAGCAGCGGGCCGCCGGGGTCCTGGAAACGGAGACCGAGCGGCAGGCACAGCTCGAGCGGACGGTCGATCTACTGGCCCAGCGTGGCGGCGACGGCGACCGCGACGAGCTGCGGCGACAGCGCGAGACCGCCGCGGCGGCGCTCGACCGTGCCCGATCGGTCGCCGCGGGCATCGCGCGGGCGTCCGCGTCGGTCAGTGAACTCTGTGCCCGCGGTGCGCAGTTGGACGAGCAGTCCCGCGCGGTGGACACCGAGCGGGCCGCGCTCGACACCCGCATCGAGGCCGCCGATGAACAGGTGGCGTCGCTGCGCACCAGGCTGTCCGTGGCCGCCGGCGGCGACCCGAGCGTGCAGGCCCGGCGCGACCGGTTCGACGACCTCGCGACGCGGGCCTCACAACTGCTCGACGCCCGGGACCAGGCCGCGACGCTCGATGCCGCCGCACGCGACCTCGATGCTCGCGTACAGACCGCCACGACCGACGCCGGCTTCGAGTCGCTCGCCGCGGCGTCGGCGGCGGTTCGTCCGGCCGCTCGTATAGGACAGATCGAGGCCGCGCTCACCGCGGCCCGCGATCGCCTCGCGGCCGCCCGTGCGGTGCTGTCGGAACCCGAGGTCGTGGCGGTCGCCCACCTCGAGCCGATCGACACCGCCGGCCCCGACGCACACGCGCGTGAGGCGGCGACGGCGGTCGAGGCGGCCGCGGCCGCGGCGGCGGAGGCGGACACCACGCGCGGAAACCTCGAGCGCCTCGTTGCGCACCTGGAGGAAACCATGGCCGCGCTGGGCCCGGTGCTGGCGGCCCACGACGAACTCGCCGGACTGGCCGACGTGGTGGCCGGGCGTGGCCAGAACTCACGCAAGATGTCGTTGCGGTCGTACGTGCTCGCGTCGCGGCTCGAGGAGGTCGCGGTGTCGGCGTCGGCGCGGCTGCGTCGAATGTCCGCCGGGCGGTACGAGTTCGTCCACTCGGACGAGGCGGGCTCGCGTGGTCGTCGTGGCGGACTCGGGCTCGATATCCGGGACGACTACACCGGCGTGGTCCGGTCGGCGAAGACGCTGTCGGGCGGCGAGTCCTTCCTCGCGTCGCTGTCGCTGGCGCTGGGTCTCGCCGACGTCGTGGCCGCCGAGTCGGGCGGCGTCGTGCTCGACACGATGTTCATCGACGAGGGATTCGGGACGCTCGACGCCGACACCCTGGACCTGGTGATGGGCGTCCTCGACGAACTACGGGCGGGTGGTCGGGTGGTCGGGATCGTCAGCCACGTCGACGAGATGCGACAGCGGATCCCGAGCCGGCTGCACGTCGTGCGCGGCCGGACCGGGTCCACGTTGGAGATGATCGCCGGCTAGTTGCGAGCGGGCCCCGCCGAGCTGGTGTCGGCGTCCGCAACGGCCGGGACCGGCTCGGTGTCCGCGATCGGGGTCGGCACCGCGCTCTCCGGCTCGCCGGTGTGCTCGGTGACCGTTCCGTCCGCGGTCGCGTCGGCGGCGTCGAGCAGTGCGTCCCGCTCGAGGCGGTGATCGATCTGCTCGCCCAGGTACCGGATGACCACGGCGGCGACCGCGGCGGCCGGGACGGCGAGGAAGGCGCCGACGATGCCGTACAGCGAGCTGCCGGCGGCGACCGCGAGCAGCACCACGACGGCGTGCAGCTTCATGCTCTTGCTCTGCAGCACCGGCTGCAGGACGTTTCCTTCGATCTGCTGCACCGCGATGATGATCGCCAGCACGATCAGCGCGGTCGTCACGCCGTTGGCGACGAGCGCCACGAGGACCGCGAGGGCGCCGGCGACGAAGGCGCCGACGATCGGGATGAAGCCGCCGATGAACGTGAAGATCGCCAGCACGGGCGCGAGCGGCACACCGAGGATCAGCAGGCCGGCGCCGATGAACACGGCGTCGATGAGGCTGACCAGCGCCTGGGTGCGGATGAAGCCGCCGAGGGTGTCCCACATCCGGCCCAGCACCTCTTCGAGGTGGCGTCCGGCGCGGCCGCCGCCGACGCTGTGCAGCCACGGGATGAACCGCGGGCCGTCCTTGACGAAGAAGAACGCCAGCACCATGACGAGGCCGAGCGTGACGATCATCGACCCGGCGGTGGTGACACCGCTGAAGACGCCCGACGCGATAGCCGTGCCGCTCTGCTGGAGCTTCGTCGTGAGTGCGTGGATCGCCGTGTCGATCTGTTCGTCCTGCAGGTTGACCGGCGGGCCCTTCAGCCAGTTCTGCACCTGCTGGATGCCCTGGGTCGCCTTGTTCGCCAGCTCCGGCGTCTGGTCCACAACCGACGGCACGATCAGCGCTATCACTCCGCCGAGCAGTGCGAAGAAGACCAGCAGCGTGATGGCTGCCGCGCCGGCCGGGGGGACGCCGCGCCGGGTGAGCGCGCGTGTCGGCGGCCACAGCACCGTGGAGACGATGATCGCGAGGAGCACAGGCAGCGCGATCACCCAGAGCTTCTCGAAGACCCAGCCCACGACGATCGCTCCGAGCGCGATCGCGGCCAGGCACAGCGACCACTTCGCGAGAAACATCCCGCCGGCCCCGATCACCTCACCGCGGTCGCGCATGCGGGTGCGCGGGGAGGGCTGGACGATCTTCTTGACGCTCACAGTCGAGGGGGTCCTTCCGGCGGTCGGGTGGTGGTTCTCGTCAGAATCTACGCATTTCTCTCCGAATCGGCGCGAGCAATCGATCCGGTCACGGCCTGGTCAATCCCGACTTTGATGCTCCGGGGCGAACGTAGGATCCGGCACATGAGGAGCATCATCGGGAAAACAACCGCAACGATTGTCACCGCATCTGCCCTCGCGTTCGGGCTCTCGGCGTGCACCAACAACGGCGGCACCTCCGAGGAAACCAAGGAGAAGATCAGCTCGGCGGTCACGTCCACGCCGGAGACAGGTCCCGGGGAGGCGCTGCGTTCGAGCGTCCAGCAGACGGCGTCGGGCCTGGTATCGAGCGTCCAGGAGACGGCGTCGAGCGTGGTGTCCGGCATCGGCGGGGCGTGGGATCAGGCCAAGCTGACCGCGTTCACCGCCACCTTCCGGACGGCGTACCCGAACCTGTCGAGCGACCGCAGCGACGATTCGATCGAGTCGATCGTCAAGGAGACGTGTACGGCCATCGACGCCGGGGCGAGCGACCAGGCGTTGGTCGCGAAGGTGACGCAAGTCGCAACCAACGACGGCACCGTTCCGACCGAGGACCAGGCCAACCGGATCCTGCAGTTGGTCAGGCCGGCGTGCCCGTAACGGTCCGGGGCCGGAACGAGTAGGGGTCGGCGGCGAGCCAGTCGCGCCGCCATTCCGTCGGCGCGTGGTCGAGCAGTTGACCAGGTTCGAGCCACTCGTACAGTTCGGCGTAGTTGCGGGTCGTGACGCCGTCGATGCGTCGGTTCAGCATGGACGGGTGCAGCTCGTCGAAGTCGTCGAGTCCCATCGAGGCGATCATCTGCTTCGCGCTCGCGACGGTGGCCTTCTGGAATCGGTACACGCGGGCGGTCTTGTCGGGCACGTCGAGGGCGCGGGTCCGCGCCGGGTCCTGGGTCGCGACGCCTACGGGGCACCGGTTGGTGTGGCACTTCTGGGCCTGGATGCAGCCGACGGCGAACATCATCGCCCGCGCCGCGAGGGTGAAGTCGGCGCCCTGGATGATGCGCTTGACGATGTCGGCGCCGCTCGCGATCTTGCCGGACGCGCCGATCTTGACGCGGTCGCGCAGTCCGGTGCCGACGAGCGCGTTGTGGACCGTCATCAGGCCCTCGGTGAGCGGCATCCCCATGTGGTCCTCGAACTCCACCGGTCCCGCTCCGGTCCCGCCCTCGGCGCCGTCGACGATGATGAAGTCCGGGGTGACGTTCCGTTCGAGCATCGCCTTGCAGATCGCCAGGAACTCGACGCGGGACCCGACACACAGCTTGAGCCCGACCGGTTTGCCGCCCGAGAGGATTCGCAGTTCCACGATGAAGTCGATCAGTTCGTCGGGGGTGGTGAACGCCCGGTGCGCCGGCGGCGACGTCACCGTCTCGCCGATCGTGACGCCTCGGGCCTCGGCGATCTCCGCGGTGACCTTGGCGCCGGGCAGCACACCGCCCATGCCGGGCTTGGCGCCCTGCGACAGCTTGATCGAGATGGCCTTGATCTGCTCCTCGGACGCCTTGGCGGCGAACAGTTCGGGGTCGAACTCGCCGGCGGGTGTCCGGCAGCCGAAGTAACCGGACGCGATCTCCCAGATCAGGTCGCCGCCGTGCTTGCGGTGGTAGCGACTGATGCTGCCCTCGCCGGTGTCGTGCGCGAAGCCGCCGCGCGCGGCGCCGGCGTTCAGTGCCTCGATCGCGTTCGAGGACAACGCCCCGAAACTCATCGCCGAGACGTTGAGCAGCGCGATGTCGTACGGCCGGGTGCAGTCCGGGCCGCCCAGTCGCACCGTCGGGGTGGCCTCGGATGCGGTGCGGGCCCGAAGCGAGTGCGCCATGAACTCGTAGCCGATGGCGTGGACGTCGCGTTCGGTGCCGAACGGTTCCTCGTCGAGCGTCCCCTTCGACCTCTCGTACACCAGGTCTCGCGTCTCGCGGTCGAACGGCGTTCCGTCGGTGGGGGATTCGATGAAGTACTGCTGGATCTCGGGGCGGATTCCCTCGAGGAGGAAGCGGGCGTGGCCGAGAACCGGGTAGTTGCGCAGGATGTTGTGCCGGCGTTGCGTCAGGTCCCACGTGCCGAGGACGGCCGTGGCGGCGAGAGGGACGGCGGCGACGAGCCACCACGGGGACACCGCCGGGACCGCGATCCCGGCGGCCAGTGCGAGCGCCCAGAAACAGGCGACGATCGAGATGCGAGCCATGCGGCGATGGTAAGCGCCGGCGTCGGGCCGTACCCTGTCGGCGATGCGAGTCGGTGTGTCCACCGACGCCGGTAGAGCGAAGGGATGCCCACGAACATGAACTCGGATCCGATCACCGAGCTGGAGGCCGAGCTGGTCGACATGTGGCGGCGCGGGCGGATCCAGTCACGCGAGCGTGCCCGGGCGATCAACCCGAAACTCGACCCGGCGTGCTATCCGCTCCTGGCGATCCTCGCCTGCGGGGACGCGGTGCCGATGTCGGCTCTCGTCGCCGAGTTGGGAGTGGAGAAGTCGACGCTCACCCGGCAGATCGACGCCGTCGTCCGGCTCGGGCTCGTGGAGCGCCGGCCCGACCCGCAGGATGCGCGGGCTCGCCTGGTCGTGCTCACCGAGCCGGGGCGGGCCCAGCTGACCGAGTTGCGCGAGTCGGCGATCGCGCAGTGGCGCGAGCGGCTGTCGCGCTGGGATCCCGCCGACGTCCGGCAGCTGACGACGCTCCTGCGGAGGCTCGCGGAGAGCGCGAACTGAGCCGAGTCGGCGCTCCCCGCACCCGATAGTTGCGCGCTGCAACTATCGGGTCTATAGTTGTACTACTCAACTAATCGGGAGGCTTCATGATTGCGCCGGACACCGCGGAGGTGCTCATCGATCACCTGCGCGACATCGTCCGGAGCAGTCGCGAGGTGTCGGCGGCGCTCGTGCGCGAGCCCGACGGCGAGTTGCTCACCGTGCCGCTGGGGGCGCTGCTGTCCCATGTCGCCGCCGGTCAGGGGCGACGCTGCAACGCCCTGGCGGATCGGATGCACATCACCCCCTCGACGTTGAGTCGGCACATCGCCCATGCGGAAGAACTCGGCTATCTGGAGCGAGTTCCCGATCCTGTCGATCGCCGGGCCACGCTGCCCGCGTTGACCGACGAGGGGGCCGCGGTTCTGCGTCGCCACCGTGCGCGGCAGAGGGAATGGTTGCTGGAATCGATCGCGGACTGGACGGACGCGGAGGTGCAACAGCTCGTGGACGGGTTGGCGCGCCTGAGTTCGTCGATGCGGGACGCGGTCTCGGCGCACTGACGCCGGAATCCCAATTCACTTTTTACGCAACTGTTTTCGGGGTATCCCGAAGAATTCGCGAGGTTTCTGCATGAGCACATCCGTCAGCCGGGCGACCGGCGCACCCGATCTGGCGGCGGACTCGCCGATGACGCACCCGCAGCGCATCCAGGCGCTCGTGGGCCTGCTCCTCGGCATGTTCGTCGCGTTCCTGTCGTCGACCATCGTTTCCAATGCGCTGCCGACCATCATCACCAGCCTGCACGGCACGCAGGACCAGTACACGTGGGTCGTCACGGCGACGCTGCTGGCGTCGACTGCGACCACCCCGATCTGGGGCAAGTTCTCCGACCTGGTCAGCAAGAAGCTGCTGGTCCAGCTGGCGCTGGTGATCTTCACGATCGGCTCGGTCCTGGCGGGTCTGTCGCAGTCGGTCGGCATGCTCATCGCGTTCCGTGCCGTTCAGGGTCTGGGCCTCGGCGGCCTGCAGGCGCTGGTCGTCATCGTCATCGCGACGATGTTCAGCCCCCGCGAGCGCGGCCGCTACCAGGGCCCGATGGCCGGTGTCATGTCGATCGCGACCGTCGCCGGACCACTGATCGGCGGCGTCATCGTCGACACCAGTTGGCTCGGCTGGCGCTGGACGTTCTTTGTCTGCGTCCCCCTCGCGGTCATCGCGCTGCTCGTCATCCAGCGGACCCTCAACCTGCCGGTCGTGCGCAAGAACGTCAGTATCGACTACATGGGCGCGCTGCTCATCGCATCCGGCGTCAGCACCCTGCTGATCTGGGTCACGTTGGCGGGCAAGAACTTCGACTGGGCATCCGGTGCGTCGTTCGGGTTGGTCGGACTCGGTGTCCTGCTGCTGATCGGTGCAATCTTCGCCGAGACCAAGGCCAAGGACCCGATCATCCCGCTGCGCCTGTTCAAGGATCGCACCACCGCGCTGGCGACCCTCGCCAGTGTCTCGGTCGGCGTCGCGCTCTTCGGCGCCTCGGTGTTCCTGGGGCAGTACTTCCAGATCGCACGTGGCTACTCGCCGACTGTCGCGGGCCTGCTGACGCTGCCGATGGTCATCGGATCGATGGTGTCGTCGGGCGTCTCGGGGGCGCTGATCACGAAGTTCGGCCGCTGGAAGGGCTTCCTCGTCGGTGGCGCGGTCATGATGACCGCCGGATTCTTCCTGCTGTCGACGATCGATCACGAGACCAACATGGTGCTGCTCGGCAGCTTCCTGCTCGTGCTCGGTATCGGCATGGGCATGACGATGCAGAACCTGGTCCTGGCCGTGCAGAACACGGTCAGCCCGTCCGACCTGGGGTCGGCCAGTTCGGTGGTCTCGTTCTTCCGCTCGCTCGGTGGCGCGGCCGGTGTCTCCGTCCTCGGTGCGGTGCTGTCGAGCCACGTCGGGGATCTGACGATCAAGGGCCTGACGGCGGCCGGTGTCGACATGAGCCACGCCGGCGGCTCGGGTGCGGGCCTGTCGAACCTCAAGGAACTGCCGGGTCCGATCGCGGACATCGTCCGCGGCGCCTACGGCGACGCGACGGCACGGATCTTCCTGATCTCCGGCATCGTCTCGCTGATCAGCTTCGCGGCGATCTTGTTGATCAAGGAGGTCGCGCTGCGCACCTTCAGCGCGGACGAGGCGCGCCGCGCCGAGGCGGCCGGCGAGGACATCGACGCCGAACTGGCCGAGATCGTCCAGGGCGACCCGGTTCTCGTCGACCCCGTCCCCGCGGACCCGACAGAGGTGAAGCGCAGGTAGCGCAGGACCGACTCGGTTCGGGGCCGGGTGCCGTCGTCGACGACACCCGGCCCTTCTGCTGCCTCGGCCTATTGTGGGCGCATGGGCAGCACCCGATGGCAGCGTGAACGATCCGCGTCCGACTCCCTCGCCTACATCGAGCGGTTCGCTCGGCTCGAGGCCGAGGGGACCGACCTGCACGGCGAGGCGCGGGCGGTGGACGCGATGCTGCCGCGCGGGGCCCGCGTTCTCGACGCCGGTTGCGGCACAGGGCGGCTCGGCGCGGAACTGGCCCGACGCGGTCACCACGTCACCGCCGTCGACCTGGACCCGGTGCTGGTCGCGGAGGCCCGCAAACATGCCGAGCTGACGGTGCACGAGGCCGACTTGGCGACGTTCGACCTGCCGGGGGAGCGGTTCGACGCCGTCGTCGCCGCCGGCAACGTGATGATCTTCGTCGCGCGCGGCACCGAACGGCAGGTGCTCGGGCGCCTCACCGACCACCTGGTTCCCGGCGGGCTGCTCGTGACCGGGTTCGCCACCGACTACGAGTACACCGTCGACGAGCTCGACACCGACCTCGCCACGGTCGGGCTGGTGCGCGAGCACCGGTTCGCGACCTGGGATCTGCGGCCGTGGCACGACGGCGCGGGGTGGGCGGTGACGGTGGCCCGCAAGCCCGGGCGCTGACCGACGAGTCGGTTTCGGTTACCTTCTGTGCCGACAATTTCGTCGACCACGAGGGGGACATCAAACGTGTCGGAACCGACCTACAACCAGCCGCCGACGGGCGAGCCGTTCGGCGGCCAGCCCGGCTATGCGCAGCAGCCGTACCCGAGCGCGCCGCAGTACCCGACAGGGTCCGCACCGGCCCAGTACGGGGGACAGCCGCCGGTGCCGCCGTCGAACGCCGGCTGGGCCGTCGCGTCGATTCTCTTCTTCTGGCCGCTCGCGTTCGCCACCTTCAACCACCTGCATTCGATCCTTCCCAGGTGGGCGATGGGCGACTACCAGGGCGCGCAGTACGCGTCGGAGCGCGTCAAGACGCTCGGCAAGATCGCGCTGGGTATCGGCATCGGCCTGTTCGTGCTCTCCATCATCTCGTGGTTCATCATGGTCGCGGCGTTCGCGAGCGCCGTGGACTCCGCCACCACCACGACCTACCAGTGGTGAACGGTGGCGGTGGTCGGCCCTGGAGCACGGCCGACCACCGCCACCCCGCCGTGACGCCGTAGAATCCCTATACCGTGAGCCTTACCCTCGGAATCGTCGGACTTCCCAACGTCGGCAAGTCGACCCTTTTCAACGCGCTGACCAAGAACGACGTGCTCGCCGCGAACTACCCGTTCGCCACGATCGAGCCCAACGTCGGCCTGGTCGAGCTGCCGGATCCGCGGCTGAACAAGCTCGCCGAGATCTTCGGTTCCGAGCGCCTCCTGCCCGCCACGGTGTCGTTCGTCGACATCGCCGGCATCGTCAAGGGCGCCTCCGAGGGTGCCGGCCTGGGCAACAAGTTCCTCGCCAACATCCGTGAGGCCGACGCCATCTGCCAGGTCGTCCGCGTGTTCGCCGACGACGACGTCGTGCACGTCGACGGTCGCGTCGACCCGGCCTCCGACATCGAGATCATCGAGACCGAGCTCGTGATCGCCGACATGCAGTCCCTCGAGAAGGCGCTGCCGCGGCTCGAGAAGGAAGCGAAGAAGAACAAGGACCTCAAGCCCCAGCACGAGGAGGCGCTGAAGGCGCAGGAGATCCTCAACGAGGGCAAGACCCTGTTCAGCGCGAAGGACAAGCTGGACTTCGGGCTGCTGCGCGAGCTGCACCTGCTCACCACCAAGCCGTTCCTGTACGTCTTCAACGCCGACGAGGCCGTGCTCACCGACGAGGCGAAGGTCGCCGAGCTGCGCGCGTCCGTCGCCCCGGCCGACTCGGTGTTCCTCGACGCCAAGGTGGAGCACGAACTCCTCGAGCTCGACGAGGAGGACCGCCAGGAGATGCTGGACTCCATCGGCCAGTCCGAGCCGGGCCTGCACGCCCTCGCCCGCATCGGCTTCCACACTCTCGGCCTGCAGACCTACCTCACGGCCGGTCCGAAGGAAGCGCGCGCCTGGACCATCCACAAGGGCGACACCGCCCCGCAGGCCGCCGGCGTCATCCACACCGACTTCGAGCGCGGCTTCATCAAGGCCGAGATCGTCTCCTTCGACGACCTCGTCGAGGCCGGCTCCATGAACGCCGCCAAGGCCGCCGGCAAGGTGCGCATGGAGGGCAAGGAGTACATCATGCAGGACGGCGATGTCGTGGAGTTCCGCTTCAACGTCTAGAGGATCTGGTCAGAGGATCATTTCCGACCCTCCGTCCGCAGTGCGTCCGCAGCAGAACCCGCAGAGGCCCGGAACATCTCGTCCGCGGCCCTGCGGGTTCTGTCGTTCGTATCCGGCCACAGATGTGAGTAGCTGTTCAGCGTGACCGTGGGGGAAGAGCAGACAGGGCTGTGGCCGGGCCGGTCTTCCCGGCGGTACGCAGCAACAAGGCTGCGCCGGCCTGCGCCACGACACCGCTTCCAGCGGCATCGACGGACATGCGGGGATAGGGGCCGGGAGACTTACTCACCTGAATGGTGCTCCTCGAACTGGTGTTGATTCAACTGTCGCAAGTCGAATTGTCCCAGTTCATGGCACCATTCTTCGTTTGTGGCACGGGCTTCCGCAGTCAGCGTGCAAGTGCGAGGTCAGTCCTGACACTCGTGCTCGCCCGGGATGGGACGATCTGGCCGCAACGTTGGGCGGTGCGGCTCCGCGGTGGACGCGGGAGCTCCGTGTCTCCGAGGCGTCACGGAACCGGCCTCCCGGCGCATGGCCGACCGGCCCTGGCGACCGGCCCGCATCAACAACAACAGCAGCACAGCCACCCCGGCGAGCACAATGCCGATCAGATTGACGCCGAGTTGAGCAAGCGAGCTCAGCACGACATGCCACTTTCCCGTGAAGACCGCGACGACGGCCAAACCGGCAGCTGGCACCGTTGTTACCGAAATGAACACGCCCACCAGGACCGTGGAGGAGTAGGTGACCAGCGCCAACATGCCTGCCGCCCCCGCCAGCAGCGCCACCACCAGCGAGAATGGCCCCACCTCGTAGATGAAATCGAAGGCGCGGGCGTTCTCGACATCACCGACCCCGATCCAGCCGAGGCGTATCCATAGCAGTGTGGCCAGCGCGGTGACCACCATCGCGGCCGGAAACGAGATGGCCAGGGTGCGTGCCGAATTCCGCACGAGCCCGATGTCCCGGCGGACCAGACCGACCGAAAGCGCTGCCAGCGGTCGGAATTCGGGCCCAACCACCATCGCGCCGACCAGGGTCAGCGGCGAGGCCGTCGCCACGCCTACCGCCGACAGCAGGAACGCGATCGCCAGAAACGCCAGGAACGTGGGAGTGAGTCGGGCCCCCTCGCGCGC
Organism: Prescottella soli; assembly: GCF_040024445.1. Classification (NCBI taxonomy): domain Bacteria; kingdom Bacillati; phylum Actinomycetota; class Actinomycetes; order Mycobacteriales; family Nocardiaceae; genus Rhodococcus; species Rhodococcus (subgen. Prescottella) soli. The sequence goes on along the minus strand of NZ_CP157276.1, from coordinate 1,403,105 downwards.
CTGACCGAGCAACTGCTCCCACACCACCGTTCCGTCCGGCCGTGTCGGAGCCGCAGCGTCCGCCCGCTCCCCGGCGCAGGAAAGCACGGTCCCTGTCGGCTCGAACAAAATTCCGCCCGTCCGCACCAGATCCAGAGCGGTCAACGCGGCGAGCACATCATTCGCGCAGGCACGCGCCACATCCGCCTCGATCACATCGCCGGGCGGATCGATGGAGGCACTGATGGCGAGCGTCACATGGGTAGCGCCGGGTTCGGCGGCCAGCATGTGCAGCACTTCTCCGGTCCGCTCACTCGGCGAGATGACGCGCAGGTGAAGCACAGTATGGCCTCCTTCAGTCGGCGGTGGTCTGAGGTGCGAGCAGCATCGACGGCCGGTTCATCACGAGCAACCGTAGCGGGCGTACTTGGCCACCCCTGGCCTACTGGTGTCCTTCTCGGGTTCGGTCATGACACTTCTTCGACGTCCTGGAGTAGGTCAGGATCGTTGGTTTCGGCTTCGATGTCTCCACGTCGAAGAATGTTCTCTCTCAATAGGCAGTCGAGTCGTCGAGAACACCGCGGTGGCTATTACCAGACTTGCGCACCTGAAAGGTGCTCCTCGAACTGGTACGAATTTGTCCCTAGACGATCCCATTCGTCGCAGTTCAGGGGACCCTTCTTCTTTCGCGACAAGGGTTTTCGCTCAGTCAGCGTGAAAGCCCGAGGTTGGGAGTGTAAGGGTCGTCGTTCCGGTGGGGTCTGTCGTGTCAGAGGCCCTCGCGGTGGTGTCACGTGGACATCTTAGAGTGGTGGGGCGCTTCAGATTGTGCCCTGTTGATGCGCCGGCGAACGCGACGACTACAGCTGCTGAGGCCGGGGGCCGGAGGCGCGGTTCGCCGCTGGGATCGCGTTGTCGGCGGCGGCCATACCGCGCAGGACGTTGGCACCGGCTCCGTAGGAATGAAGCCGGGCATCTCACGTGCATCCCCCTGTTTGCCCGCGCCCCGACCTCGGACGGTGCCGGATGCGGATACTTCGGTCCCAGCTCGGAACGGAGCACATCGAAGTTCGACGCAGAGCGCTCGTGTTCGGTGCCACCGGCATCGCCGCGGGTTGCTGACGCATTTTCGACAGCCCGTCCGCAGGGCGTCCGCAGCAGCACGAAGACAGTCCAAGACAGCGATCCGGACCGGATGAGAGCACCCGCCCGCGCGGGCGGGGCTTGTCGTCATGTCAGGGCCGAGGAGTTGGCGGCGTCAGCGGAGAAGCAGCCCGCAGGACCACATTCCTCGCCGCATGCACCGCTACTGGAACCCCAAAGACCGGTCAGGAGCCGAGCGAGCCCGTACTCAGTGACCCGAAGTCGAGTGAACCACCCAACGATCCGGCATCGACGGAGCCGGGTCCACCAACTGGATTCCACGATCGGCAGCCAGTGGCTATGAATCCGTCGTCGCCGGGCTCAATCGTGACGGTGACCGGCCCAAAGGAATTCCCATGCTCAATCGTGGCGATGCCGCCCAAAGGCAGCTCCTTGATGCGGGACCACGTGCAGGGCAGCAGGCCGCCAGGCCAGGCGCCGGCCGTCGTGTACGTCCCCGGCTGAACGTCGAAGCCGACGCGGTAGACGCCGTCCACCAAGATCCGGGTTCCTTTCACGTCCAGAGATCCGGTATCAGCGGCTGATGCCACACCAGCTCCGCCCACCGCAATCGCGGCAGTGGCGGCCGCGGCGACCACGCCCACAACCAACTTCGTCGGCCTGCGCACGGGCATGACTGATCGACCAGGCATCTCGGAACCTCCCCCAAGTAGTCTCTCGCGCTCGGCCTGCGCGTCCGGGGGATCGTAGCCTGAACCCGACCGTGGAGCCGTCGAAACGACCGGGGAAGTCTGCAGGCCGCGTGCATGCACGCGCGGTCGCTGTCGACCTCTTCTCTCCGGCGGCGAGCGCGGCCGATGATGCCTCTTGATTTCCGAGGTGGGCGGAACGGCACCGTGCAGTTCGCTTTGGGACACGGATGGACACGGTGCCGCCCGATCGCCGGCGGTCATCCATCCCTGCCGCAAGATGCCTGCCGCCGACTACGGCCCGATTTGGAAGCGCGCTGCACCGCGGAGAACCGCGTGCATTGTGCGGCCCGGGCCGCAGGGTCGACGGTACTCGCGTCCATTTCGACCGGGAAGTGCAGAAGACCCCGCACCAAGGGGTAGCGCGGGGTCTTCGATGCGCTGATGGCACAGTCGTGTAGCGAACCTATCGGGCGAGATAGTTGAAGATCAAATCACCGAACCTGCGAGTGGCGCGCGGGATGTTCGGTGACAGGCGCGTTACCGCGCCAATCGAGCACAAAACGGCAGGTGAACACGCCGGCCGTTCACCCCGGCAATTCACCCCGCAAACGAGCCCGATAGGTCTGTTCTGCCGACTACTGTCTCCGGGACGCGACCATGGAACCCAGGGGGAAACGGAATGCGCAAGTCCATCGCTGCCGGCGTCGTTGCGGCAGCATCGGTAGGAATCATCCTCGGGGGCACAGGAATTGCCTCCGCCGCATCCAAGACCATCCCCGAGGGGTGGGGTGTCTACCTCGTGAACAGCCAGATTCGACCCGGCATCTACACCACCCAAGGTGCGCCCGCCGGTCAGACCTGCAGCTGGGTACGCGGTCGCGGCGAGCCGCTCCGAGTGGAGACGATCGCGTCCGGTAAGGCCAAGGGCCCGGCCACGGTGAAGATCGAAGAAACCGATGACGTGTTCATCACCAGCGGGTGCAGCGGGTGGACGCTCGAAAAGCCGCAGCACGAGGGCTTCCTCTCCTCCGGATCCCTGTCCGGTTCACTCGACTTCGGCTCGCTGACGCGCACCCTGACAGGCTCTCTGGAGGTTGGTTCGGCGGCCGGTGCGCTCGGTGGCTCCGTTGCTGCTGGTTCCCTGATCAACGGATCGTCGGCAAACGGATCCGCTGCGAACGGATCGGCTGGTTCTTGACAGCAGTGAAGCGCGCCCCAACCGGTTTCGGTTGGGGCGCACTGCTTTCAGGACAGATTGCGGGCAGTTTCGCCGAGACGCCGACGTCACGCCGTCGCACGCACGCGTGGCGCCCGCTCAGTGCCCTGACAAGGGCGCCTCGCTCAACGTCCGGTGGGTGACGAACCGTCGCGGCATATCCGACAGTGGATCGGTGAATTCCAGTTCTCGCGCCAGCAATTGGAGTGGGAGGGAGTGATCGTCCGGCGTCTCCGGTAGGAGGTCGGGATACCAGTGGTCGCCCAGGATCCCGACGCCGAGCGCCGCCAGATGCACCCGCAACTGGTGCATGCGTCCGGTGTGCGGACGCAGGATCGTGTGCAGCACAGCGCGTCCGGAGGCGCTCACGCCGGTCCCGCGCACCTCGATCATCGTCTCGGAGTTGGGCTCACGGGCGTCGTCGATGACGACCCGCAGCTCGCCGCGTCGCGACTCGATGTGGTTGCGGTAGACGACGGGGACGGCGTGCCCGGCGAGCGTCGGTGCGTCCGGGTCCCACCCGAGCGGTAGTGCGGACACCGCCTCGTAGACCTTTGTGACCTGCCGCTTCTCGAACAGCGACTGGTAGGCGCCGCGCGTTGCGGGGCGGGGCGAGAACATCACCAGTCCGGCGGTCGCCCGGTCGAGTCGATGGATCGGCGTCAGGTCCGGGTTGTCGAGGCGGGTCCGCAATCGGACGAGCGCCGACTCGCGCAGGTAGCGCCCGCCCGGGGTGGTCGGGAGGAAGTGCGGCTTGTCGATCACGACGAGGTCGTCGTCGACGTGCAGGATCTCCTCGTCGAACGGCACCGGATCCTCCACCGGCAGATCCCGGTAGTACCAGATGAACACTTGATCGCCCAGCGCCGTGTCGCGACCGACCGGACGGCCCTCGGCGCCCACGATCTCCCCGGCGTCGAAGCGCCGGTACAGCTCGTCGGCGTCCATGTGGTCGAACCGCGCGACGACGTAGTCGGCGATCGTCGCCCACGGCCCGGACGTCGGGACCCGCAGCCGCGTCGGTCCGACCCCGTCTTTGACGGGCAGCGGTGAGGGCATCGGCATGTGCGTCATCATCCCAGGGCGAGGATGGCCGAGAGCGCACGCCCCAGCGCGTCGGCGGGGTCCGCCGGCATCTCGTCCGCTCGCCATCCGACGAAGTCGTCCGGCCGGATCAACAGGGCCCCGGACGGGGCCAGCCCGGTGGCCGCCGCCCAGGCGCCGTCGGTGTCGACGACATCGCCGTCGGCGCCGATGCGGTGCACCGCGATGGGGATGCCCAGGTCGGACGACGTCGAGGCCGCGGCGACGGACCAGCCGACCCCGTCGTCCGCGGTCAACAAGGTGAACCCGGTACCCAGCAGGTCGAGCGTCGAGACGCGCTCCCCGTCTCGCCGCACCCAGACATGCGGCACCCGGGTGCCCGGTTGTGCTCGCAACTCCTCCACCAGTGACACGGCATCGGGGTCGTCCGGCGCGGGCTCGTCGGTCACCACCGCCGCCGACCAGTACCGGTAGCCGACGAGCATGTCGAACAGCGGCCGCTCCTCGCCGGCTGGGAGTTGCGGTCGGTCGTCGTCCAGCCGCAAGAACGCCATCGCGGGCCCGGTCAGTGACTGGCGGGCACTGAACCGCCCGATCGGGTGCCGCTCGGCGTGATACGTGGCGAGCAACCCCGGTCCGGCCGTGCCGTCGAGAAGTGCGGCCAGTTTCCAGGCCAGATTCTGTGCGCTCTGGATGGCCGCGTTGGCGCCCCCGGCCTTGAACGGCGGCATGGTGTGTGCCGCGTCGCCGACCAGAATGACCCGTCCGCACTGGAACTGGGCGGCCACTTGCTCATGGGGCTGCCACGGCGCGATGTCGACGATCTGCACCTCCATCGGCTCACCGATGGCCGCGAGGAGCATGTCGTGACAACGCTGCGCGGTGAACTGCTCGGCGGTCTCGCCCTCGCGGGGGAAGTAGGTCGTCACGAACATGCCGAGATCCCCCTGGGCCACGAGGAAGATCCCCTCCACATCGGAGTTCTCGACCTGAACGCCGTCACCGTCGCCCAAATCGGGAACCAACCGTCGCCAGGGCGCGCGGAAGTAGACGAAGACGACGAAGATCGGTATCGGGCCGTACCCGGCGGTGGCCACCCCCAGCGTGTCGCGAATGCGGCTGTGGACACCATCGGCGGCGATCAGGTAGTCGGCTCGCGCGGTGTGCTCCGTACCCGAATCCAGGTCGTGCAGAACCGCGGTGACACCCCTGTCGTCCTGCTCGAACGACGACAGCGATGTCCCGTACCGCACCTCGCTGCCGTGCCCGCGGGTGTACGCGAGCAGGAGCGGCTCGAGCCTGCTCTGCGGTAGGTACTGTGCGGACGGTTCGGGGCTCAGCTCGTCGAACTGAGAGAAGATCGCGGCGACGCCGAGAGCCGGCTTCTGAACAGGGCTGTTCAGCGTCGGCTTGACGACCATGTCGGATACGCCTTCGGCGACCGCGTGCACCTCGTCGGCCAGCCCCAGGCCACGCAGGATCTCCAGAGTGCGGAAGCTCAGGTTGCGGGCCTTGGGGTAGATGAAGATCTCGCGCCGTTTTTCGACCAGCAGCGACCGAACTCCGTGCTTGACGAGCAACGCCGACGTTGCCAGCCCGCCCGCCCCGGCACCGACGATCAATACAGGGACATGCTCGGCATCCATCACCACAACCGTCCTCGGCCGTCCAAGCCGAATCCACCGGCGTTGCGCCCGGTTCGGTCGACGCGTGTCGGGCGGTGGCGTCGCGGTTGAGCTCAGACGGGCGGGACGCCGCCTCGCCGGGCGGTGTCGACATATGCGGGGCAACGACTTTCAACGTTACTCGGGTTGTCGACCGTGAGCTGCGTGGTCCGACGCCCTATCGAAAAGTGGCAATCCGTTGGTTTGGTATTGCGGCGTTTACGCTTTGCGTCGGATCAGGAACCGAGCGACCCCGAGTCCACGGAGTTGGTCCCCAGCGATCCGGTATCCAGCGAACCGAGAGAACCGGCGCCGAGCGAGCCGAAGGCGTCGGCCGAGCCCAGCGAGCCGGAGCCGAGGGAACCGGAGCCCAGGGAACCGAAGACGTCGAGTGAGCCGAGCGAGCCCGACGCGGGTTCGGGATCGTTCTTGGCGAAGTTGGTCGTGCACCCGTTGAACTTCACATTGTCGACCAGCGTCGAGGTGGCCTCTGAGCCGGTGCCGATGCTCACGCCGTAATAGTCGACGACTGCATCCGGGTTGAGTGCCGCGATGTCGGCGAGCGGGACGAGGTCGCTACGGTTCGGAGCGCCGGCAATGGGCGAGGTGCTCCACCACTTGCCGTCCTGCAGGTTGGAGTGGACGCCGCCCTTCGAGGTGTCGGTCGTGTCAGCGTCGGGAACCCACACCAGGGTCGTGAAGCCGTTCTCGAACTTCGGGTGCTCGGAGGACGTACCGGTCAGCCGCAACTGGAACGAGGCCGTCGGGTGCTCGGCGCGCTCCGAGAATCCGATCTCCTTCGCGATCGCATCGGACAGCTTGATGCCGCCGGCCTCGTGGTAGCTGACCGACCTGTCCGTGGAATCCTCGACCTCGAGCTTCAGGGACCCGTCGTCGTCGAGCACGGCGTCGTCGGTGTAGAAGGCGACCTGCTCCTTCTCATCGTCGAACGGGATGCCCCATCCGTTGGGGGTGGCTTCGGTTGAAAGCTCCGCGCACCTGGATTCTTCCGGCGCGTCGCTCGAACCGCTCGACCCGAGCGAACCCGAGTCACTCGACCCGAGCGAACCCGAAACGCTCGAACCGAGGGGCCCGCCCGAAACGGTCGAACCGAATAAACCGCTCGAAATGCTCGAACCGAGCGGCCCGTTCGACGCGGCGGCCAGTGCGGGCGCAACGAGCGCCGCCACGCTGACGACAGCCGCCGCCGAACCGATACGGAATGCGTTCTTGGGCATACTCTTCACTCACCTCATTGGGAGTAATGGACACGGTTCGACGCCCCGGCCGGTCATGCACGCCCGCGTGGGAGGTCGTTCGAATCGATGAGTCGCGCGGCAGCACTTCGTAGTTCCCGATGCAACCCCCCGTGTAGCCGCAAACGGCACGGATGCCGGTCCCTGTTCATGAATGCGAACAGTTCAGCGATTGTCAGAGACAGTAAACAACCGGACGAGAGTAATCAATACGACTAGTCGGCCCATTACTGTGTTGCGCTGGCGTGTCGCGCTCACAGTTCTTCAACACCCGGATACTGCGGCGACAGGTCGGCAGACGTCGAGCTACGGTGAGCCCCACTTCTGGCGCGCCATCGTCAGCGGCGGCGTTCCGCCGTATCTGCCGGAGGCCGACGAGCAGACATGCATCGCCCGCCATTACGTCGTGCTGCGACCAGACCAGGCCAAGACGATCGAACGCGCGGTGGCGCGAACAGGGCCGGATGCGCTGACCGATGTCGCACCGCTCTTGCACGGTTCCGTGCGCCAACGGTCTGCCGATCAGCCCGGACCTCCAGGTGCTGCGCCGGGGGTGAGCGTCCGGCTCAGCTCACCGACGACGCAGCCCGCGTCTTCCACCACGACCACAGGGCGGTCACGATGATCGCGCCGGCAAGCGAGCCGATGATGCCGCTCGGGCGGAGCGCGAGACCGTCGCCGGCGAGCAGGCTGATGAGCAGGCCGCCGACAAACGACCCTCCGACCCCCGCGGCACAGGCCAGGCCCCAGTCGATTCCGGCCTTGGACTTGCCCACGACGAGCTGGGCGGCGGCGCCGATGAGCAACCCGAACAGGATCATCCCGAGGATCAGCATGGCGGGAGTATAGGCAGCACAATCCTGCGGAATCCCCGTTTTGCCGCGCGGACACGCTGATTCGTTCGCGGCGACGACCGGATCGAACTCGTGTGATCGGAACTCTTGAACGCCGTGCCCAGGGGCCGTCCGGCCGGGGGAGACGCGTCCGCGCCTGCGTTGACGGTCGGATCGGTGGCGCCCAGGATTCCGGCATGACCTTCGGCAGCGTCGAAACCCCGGCACCCCGGCACGCCACCTCGGCGTGCTGCACGTGTGTGCCCTGTCCGCGCTCCTGTTGACGTTGTCGGCCCGCGTGAACTGAGCAGGCCCTTCTCTCATCTCATCCCGCCGGTCCTCCCGACCGAGGCCGGGTTTCTCGTGCATTTCCTCACGTACGTATCGGAGGTTTCCATGCGTCGTTCGACGCGAACACGTTTCGTCCTCACCGCACTCACGGCCGTCGCGGCCCTGACACTCGGCGCGTGCAGCACTTCCGGCGCCTCGGAATCGTCCGAATCGGCCGGCAACCCGACGTCCGGGGTCACGCTCCGAATCGGCGACCAGGTCAAGAGCACCCAGTCGCTGCTCGAGGCCGCCGGGGAACTCGACGGTCTCGGCTACGGCATCGAGTGGTCAACCTTCGAGGCAGGACCGCCGCTGCTGGAGGCGTTGGGCGCCAACAAGATCGATGCCGGGGGCACCGGCGACGTGCCTCCGGTGTTCGCGCAGGCGAACGGCAACTCGGGCCGCATCGTCGCGGTGCAGGCGCGGACCGGCACCAACGACTTCCTGCTGGTGCCCGCGAACTCGACGGCGTCGTCGATCGCCGACCTGAAGGGCAAGAAGATCGCGGTCACCCAGGGATCGAGTTCGCACGGCCTGGTGCTCGGTCTGCTCGAGCAGGCGAAGCTGCCGGTGTCGGACATCCAGTTCCAGTTCCTCGGTCCCGCAGACGCATTGAGCGCCTTCACCTCCGGACAGGTAGACGCGTGGGCGGTGTGGAACCCGTACGCGACGATCGGTCGGAACACCGCGGGCGCCAAGGTGATCGCCGACGGCAGCGAGGTCACCACCGGCCAGTCGTACTTCTCGGCCGCGTCGGACGCGCTCGCGGACCCGACGAAGTCGGCGGCGCTCGCCGACTTCTTCCAGCGCCTGGCCCGCGCCCAGGTGTGGGCGGACGCGCACCCCGAGGCGTGGGTGCCGATCTTCGCGAAGCTGACCAAGCTCCCGCAGGACGTCGCCGCGGCGTCCTTCGACACGTCGAAGGGCTCGTACGTTCCGATCGACGACCAGCGCATCGCGAAGCAGCAGAAGCTGATCGACCTGTTCGCCGCGGCGGGACTGCTGAAGCAGGCCCCGGTCGCCGGCAACTGGTTCGACGCCCGGTTCAACCAGCAGATCCAGGCGGGTGCGAAATGACCGCGGTCCTGACCAAGGGCCTGCCACAGGTCGACGCGACGGACGCTGCCGCACCTGAACGCGCCAAGCAACCGGGACGCTCGTGGAAGCCGTTGCTGCGACTGATCTCCCCGCTGGTGCTGCTGGTGCTGTGGCAGGTGGTGAGCAGCGCCGGACTGGTGTCGGACAAGACGCTCGCCTCGCCCGCGCAGGTGATCTCGGCGGCCGCCGAGCTGTGGTCGGACGGCAGCCTGCAGGACGCGCTGGCCGTCTCGGTGCAGCGGGTGCTGCTGGGGGTGGTGCTCGGCGTCGCGGTCGCGGTCCTGCTCGGGGTGCTGGCCGGGTTCTCCCGGATCGTGGAACTCGCGATCGATCCGCCGATCCAGATGCTGCGGACCGTGCCGTTCCTCGGTCTGATCCCGCTGTTCATCATCTGGTTCGGGATCGGGGAGGAGCCCAAGGTGTTCCTGGTAGCCCTCGGTGTGATGTTCCCGCTGTACCTCAACCTGTTCGCGGGGATCCGCAGCATCGACGGCAAGCTGATCGAGGCCGCGGAGACCCTGGGGCTCGGCAAGTTCCAGCTCGCGGCGCACGTGGTCCTGCCCGGGGCGCTGCCGCAGGCGTTGACCGGGCTGCGGCTGTCGCTCGGGGTGGCGTGGCTCGCGCTCATCGTTGCCGAGCAGATCAACGCCGACGCGGGACTCGGCTACCTCGTCAACAACGCCCGCATCTACTTCCGCATCGACATCGTCATCTTCGGCCTGCTCGTGTACGCGTTCCTCGGTCTCGCGACCGACGCGCTCGTGCGGGCCCTGGAGGGAAGGCTGCTGACATGGCGCAAGACGTATCAGGGCGCGTGAGCGACGCCGTCGTCGCCGCCCGCGGCGTGCGCCGGGTCTTCGGAGCCGACGTCGTGCTCGACGGCATCGACCTGACGCTGCGTCGCGGCGAGATCGTGGCGCTGGTGGGCCGCAGCGGATCCGGCAAGTCGACGCTGCTGCGCGCCATCGCCGGGCTCGACCGCGGACACGAGGGCCGCATCGACGTCGACGGCTCGGTCGCCGTCGCGTTCCAGGAGCCGCGGCTGCTGCCGTGGAAGCGGGTGCACCGCAACGTCTCCCTCGGCCTCGCCGACCGTGACGGCAAGCAGCGGGCGATCGACGCCCTCGGCGAGGTGAACCTGAGCCACCGCGTCGACGCCTGGCCGCTCACGCTCTCCGGCGGTGAGGCGCAGCGCGTGTCGCTCGCCCGTGCGCTGGTCCGCGAGCCGGACCTGCTGCTGCTCGACGAACCGTTCGGGGCGCTCGACGCGCTGACCCGAATCACGGCGTACGAGTTGCTGATCCGGCTGTGGAAGCGGCACGGGTTCGCCGTTCTCCTCGTCACCCACGACGTGGAGGAGGCGGTGCTGCTCGCCGACCGGGTGCTCGTCCTCGACGCCGGCCGGATCGCCCACGACGTCGCGGTGACGGTCCCGCGGCCGCGGCTGCGCGCCGACCCCGACGTCGTCGCCCTGCGCAAGCAAGTTCTCGCTCACCTCGGTGTTCTCGAAGGGATTCCAGCATGACCCTCCACTTCCACTGGTACCTGCCCACCTCCGGCGACGGACGGGAGGTGATCGGTGCGCTCGAACCGCGGGAGGCGTCGGGCCGGGCGTCCGAGTTCCGTCCGGCGTCGCTCGACTACCTGACGCTGGTCGCGAAGACCGCCGAGCAGCTCGGCTTCGAGGCGGTGCTCACCCCGACGGGGACGTGGTGCCCCGACGCCTGGATCACCACGGCCGCGCTCATCCGGGAGACCAGCACGCTCAAGTTCCTGGTCGCGTTCCGTCCCGGGCTGATCACCCCGACGCTCGCGGCGCAGCAGGCCGCCGCGTTCCAGCAGTTGTCGGGCGGGCGGCTGCTGCTCAACATCGTCACCGGTGGCGACGCCGAGGAGCAGCGGCGGTTCGGTGACTTCCTCACCAAGGAGCAGCGGTACCAGCGGACCGGGGAGTTCCTCGACATCGTGCGCGGCGCGTGGGGTGCGGCGCCCTACGACTTCGCCGGGAAGTACTACACGGTCGAGGGAGCGGCGGCGTTCCCCGCACCGTCCCCGGCGCCGGGGATCTTCTTCGGCGGGGCCAGCGAGCCCGCGCTCGACGTGGCCGCCGCGCACGTCGACACCTACCTCACGTGGACCGAGCCGCCGGCGAAGGTGGGCGCGCTCATCGACGACGTCCGCCGCCGCGCCGCGGCCCACGGCCGGACGCTGAGCTTCGGCATCCGCGCCCATGTGATCGCCCGCGACACCTCCGAGGAGGCGTGGGCCGAGGCCGACAAGCTCGTCGCCCGGATGAGTCCGGCGCAGATCGAACTGGCGCGGACCCGGCTGGCGCAGAGCGAGTCCGAGGGGCAGCGCCGTCAGCTCGGGCTCAGCGCCGACCTGCGCAACCTCGAGGTGTACCCGGGGCTGTGGGCCGGCTACGGGCTGGTCCGCGGCGGCGCGGGCACCGCGCTCGTCGGCAGTCACGCCGAGGTGGCGGCGCTGATCCGGGAGTACGCGGCGGTGGGCGTCGAGCACTTCGTGCTGTCGGGCCAGCCGCACGTCGAGGAGGCCTACTGGTTCGGGGAGGGGGTGCGGCCGATCCTGTCGCGGCAGGGGCTGCTGCAGGTCGCCTGACCTTCCCGGCGGGCCGGAAAACCGATTGTCCGTCCCCGAGATCCGGTCGTATCGTGGCGGCGGTCAGCGGCCCGAACGATCGAAGGAGACGGCCCGGTCATGGATCCGATCACCGAACGCGACATCAGGGCGTCGTTCGTCAACTGCTCCAAGGGCGACGCCAAGCGCCTGCCGGCGCCTCGCGACCTCGATGACCGGCCCTGGGACGACCTGGACTTCCTCGGCTGGACCGACTCGTCGTTCCCGGGACGCGGATACGTGGTGGTGCCCCGGGACGACGGGCCGGTCGGCATCGCGATGCGGTTCGAACCGAACGGGTCCGGCAAGTCCCAGATGTGCGCGATCTGCCTGACGACGCACAGCCGCGGTGGTGTTGCGCTGATGACCGCCAACAAGGTGGGCGAGTCCGGACGCGCGGGCAATTCGGTGGGCATCTACATGTGCATCGATCTTGCGTGCTCGCTGTATGCGCGGGGCAGGAAGCGGCCCGCGCTCGGCAGCCGGTACCGCGAGGACCTCTCCGAGGAGGAGAAGACCGAGCGGGTGCGGGAGAACCTGAACGCCTTCGTCGAGCGGCTGTACGCCTGAACCCAGGACGGCCGCTCACGTCGGTATGTCGACGGTCAGACCATCTCGGGCACGTGCAGGTGCGCGATCGCGAGCTCGAACTCGCACACCTCCAGTAGCTCGGCTCCGGCCTCGCGGAGGAAAGCGGTCCGGGCCGTTTCGGCCTGCGCGCGACTGGCCCGCATCTGTTCGACGCTGTCGAACGTCACCGAGGTCACCGCCCGTCCGGCCGAGTGGTCGACCATCAGGCTCGCGCTGCAGAATCCGTCAGCGCCTTCCATCGCGGGCAACCTCAGCTTGAAGACGTCGACAGCATGCGTCATCTTGCCGGGATCGACCTTGAACCAGGTCGCGCGGACGCAGGCGCCCACGCGGGACGTGTGGTTGCGGTGCAGGACTTCGATGTCCCACCGCTCGACGTGCGCGGTGCCGTGGAAGACCTCGGTGGCCTGATCTCGAAGGTGTATGGCGGGCGCCTCGCTCGCACGGAGAGTGTCCTCGTCCATCCACGAACTGGTCGCGATGCAGCGCCCGGAGTCGCGGTCGACCAGTAGTGACAGTCCGGCGCTGCCCTCGATGTCGGCGAGCGCCGGCATCACGGTGTCACGGATGTGCTTGATTCCGGCGTCGATGAACGAGGGATGCGCCTGAATGGTTGTAGAACGCGCGTACACGATCAACTTCCTTTGCTCGAGGCGGCGCCCCGGTGGCGCCACCGGTCCCGTTCCTCACTTCACCTTCCTCCCGTCGCCGGGGCCTGGCAATGGCGTCGCGGCCGCGCGAGGTCTGTCAGCCGGGTAGCGCCAGACCGAAGTCCACGCTGCCGTCGGGGTTGACGTCATAGACCTCGATGCCGTCGTCGACGTTGGCCTGGTCGGTCCCCGTCGAGACCGCGATCTTGTTGCACGAGTTGCGCATCATGTCGATCACCAGTTCCACCGCCTCGGCGGGGGAGAAGTGTGCGCGCACATCCGATGCGACCCGCGGATCCAGGTGTCCGGGCTGCCACGTGAGGGCGTCGGCCCACTCGAGCGCTGCCTTGTGCCGCGGCGACAGGTCGCTGCGACGGAAGTCGTCGATCGCGTCGTAGAGGCTCTCGTCACCGCCGGACATCATCGCGGTGCGATTGCGCAGCGACTTGCACAGTCGGCAGTTGTGCTGGCGTGCCTGGTGCAGCCGCACCACCTCGGTCGTGACCGGGTCGAGCTCACGGACGCGGGCGACCTCGACGAGCGTGCGTTGGATCAGCGGCCAGGGCTCGCCGGTGGTGTCCCAGACGGTCGGGACGGACCACGCCGGCTCGGGTGCCCCGAACAGGGCGTCGAGCCCCGCCCGCACGCGCGGCACCCAGTCGGCGACGTAGAGTTCCTGCACGAACACGCCGGTCCGGTCCCCGAGCGCCCTCGCCAGCGCGGTCCGCATGCCGTCGTCGATTCCGGACACGTCGACGCAGAACTGTTCGGCGAACGCGAGCGCCGCCGACGGGGCGTCCGGTGCCGACGGAGCGGGCTCGGGGTACGGCAGGGCGGGCAGCGACAGGGTCACCGCGCACGCCTGTCGGGCCTGCGTGGTGAGCGGGCCGTCACCGACCACCGGCACGAGCGCGACGAGGCGGTCGAGCGTGGCCGCGACGGCGGGAGCGAATCGCCGCAGCGCCGACGCGCCACTCTCGTTGGTCCAGTCCGTCACTGCCACCACCGTCCTCTGGGGTACGACATCGTCGTACCCCATTGAACTGCAACGGACGATTATTCGTTTGCTTTGTCCCGGTATCGCAATACGGTTGTGGTACCAACCATTTTCGGACGCGACGCGGGCGATCCCCGCGCCGATGTCCACGACCGGAGAAGGATAGTGACCCCCACCGAGCACGGCCACAACCTGTTGAACTTCGCCAGCCACATCGACGACGGAACCCTCGCCCAGGCTTGCGAGACCGCCTCCATGCCGTTCGTGTACCCGCACGTGGCGCTGATGCCCGACGCCCACGTCGGCAAGGGCTCGGCGGTGGGGACGGTGATCCCCACCCGCGGTGCGGTGATCCCGGCGGCGGTCGGCGTGGACATCGGATGCGGAATGATCGCTGCGCGAACGCAGTTCACGCTCGCGGACGTCGAGCGCGCCGAGCGGCAGGGGCGGACCCTGCATGCGCTGCGGTTGCGGATCGAACACGCGATCCCGCTGTCCCCGGGGCACTACAACCTCACCGCATCGCTCGGAAAGTGGTTCGCGGAGCCCAAGATCGCCGAACTCGAGGAGCGCGCCGCGAAGGACGGCGTCGATCTGTCTCATTCCCCGAAGTGGCGCGAGCAGCTGGGGTCCCTGGGCGGCGGCAACCACTTCATCGAGCTGTGCCTCGACGAGCAGGACCGGGTGTGGCTGTTCCTGCACTCCGGTAGCCGCGGGGTGGGGAACAAGATCGCGCAGAAGCACATCGCGATCGCCCAGAAGCTGTGCCGGACATGGCACATCGAGCTGCCGAACCGGGACCTCGCCTACCTGGCGGAGGGTGCGCCCGAGTTCTGGGATTACATCCGGGAACTGCGCTGGGCGCAGCGGTTCGCGCTGCTGAACCGGGCAGAGATGATGGACCGCTTCAGCAAGCTGTTCGGTGAGTGGATCGGTGCCCCGGTGGTCGAGGCGGAGCGGATCAACTCCCACCACAACTACACCGAGCAGGAGGAGCACTACGGCGAGAAGGTCTGGCTCACCCGGAAGGGGGCGGTGAACGCGCACGAGGGCGTGGCGGCCGTGATTCCGGGTTCGATGGGGACCCGCTCGTACATCGTGGTCGGCAAGGGCGACGCCCGAGGACTGTGCTCCGCCCCGCACGGCGCCGGCCGCCGGTTCTCCCGCACACAGGCGCGTAAGCGGTTCACGGTCGACGACCTGGCCCGGCGCATGAAGGGGATCGAGTACCGGCACGGTGCCGCGTGGGTCGACGAGATCCCCGACGCCTACAAGGACATCGACGTGGTGATGGACGACGCCAGGGATCTCGTGGACGTGCGGCACGAGTTGCGGCAGATCCTCAATGTCAAGGGGACGTAGCCGCCGCGAACTCGGTTGAAACGGAACCTGCGGAAGTTACAGGCTGAAGTGGAACGAGCTGCCGAAGTCCAGGAGGCTGTCGATAAACAGCGCGGGGAACAGCGAGATGAGGTTGAGGTTCATTGCGGACCCTTCCAGGGCAGGCCGGTTGACTGACTGTTATGCGGCCGAAATATAGCCCAGGGGGATGCGGGACACGCCGGTTTGCGAAAAGAAGGATGGACGCCCGTCCAGGATGTGGGCGCCGCGGCGGGATCGGCTGCTAGGCGATTCGG
Organism: Prescottella soli; assembly: GCF_040024445.1. Classification (NCBI taxonomy): domain Bacteria; kingdom Bacillati; phylum Actinomycetota; class Actinomycetes; order Mycobacteriales; family Nocardiaceae; genus Rhodococcus; species Rhodococcus (subgen. Prescottella) soli. The sequence goes on along the minus strand of NZ_CP157276.1, from coordinate 1,387,377 downwards.
GTGAGGAGGGCATCGAGCGCGGCGAAACTCGCGTTCATGCCCTCCTCCATACCCGACTGGACCATGCCGTCTCGGTCCTCCGCGGTCATGAACAGCGAGTCGATTACCACCTTTGTGCGGCCGTCGCCGAGGTCGACGAATTCCGTGGCCTCGATGCACACGTGCGCCGGCATGCCGTCCCACTCGAACGACCGCACGATGCGGTTCTCCGGGCTGATCTCCCGGAATCGTCCCTCGAAACCATCCGCCCGACCGTCGTGGTGTTCGACGAACCGCCAGTGCCCGCCGGGTTCGGGTTCCCATGTCTCGATGTCGAGCCTGTTCCCGCGGCCCCACCACTGCGCGATCGACTTCGGTTCGTTGTAGGCCTCCCAGACCCGGTCGAGCGGAGCGTTCAGCGTGCGTTCGATGTGGAGGCCGCGCTCACCCGGGGTGGTGACGGTGGCGGCGGGTGTGCGGTCGGTCATGGGTTCCCATCCGTTCGTCATTGTATGCGTCCTGTTCGTCCGTGTGGACTTCTCAGTAGGGAAGTGTTGTGTCGGTGAGCTTTTCGGCGACCGCCCACAGGGACGACGCCAGGTCGACGCCGCGCGAGCTGCGTGGCTGTTCGTACTTCCGGGTCGGCCCGATCAGGCCCATACGTCCGCCCGGGCCGTAGTAGCCGCCCTGGACGGCACCGGGGCTGGTCGCCGCGTACAGCAGCGGCTCGACGCCGTGCTGGACGTCCTGGGAGGGCAGCATCGTGCGGTCGCTTCCGGAGAACAGGCTGTGGCGCGGCTTGTCCCGGCCCAGGCTCGCTCCAGCGGTCTGCAGGTTGGTACGGGTGTAGCCGGGGTGTGCGTACGCGCTCAGCAGGTTCCAGCCGCGTTCGTCGGCGATCCGGGCGAGGTGCTGCGCCATCAGCATGTCGGCGAGCTTGGACTGGGCGTAGCTCAGCGCCGGACTGTAGCGATGGGTCGAATGCAGGTCGCGGAAGTTGATCCGCCCGTAGTGCGCGGTGCCGCTGGTCATGGTGGCAACCCGAGGGGCGGGTGCGTCCAGCAGCAGTGGCAGTAGCAGGTTGGTGAGCGCGAACGGTCCGAGGAAGTTACTGCCGAACTGCAACTCGAAGCCGTCGACCGTTTCGAACCGCTCCGGCGGGGACATCACGCCGGCGTTGTTGACCAGCAGGTCCAGCGGGCGGCCGTCGTCGAGGAAGCCGGCGGCGAACTCGCGCACCGACCCGAGGTCGGCGAGGTCGATCCGTCGGATCTCCAGCTGGGCCTGCGGGATCTCGTGCATGATCTCCGCGCACGCGGTCTCGGCCTTGCTCGCAGTGCGGCAGGCCATCACGATGTGCGCGCCCGCCGCGGCCATCCGGCGGGTGGCCTCCTTGCCGGTGCCGCTGTTGGCGCCGGTGACGACGACGTATCGGCCCGTCATGTCGGGAACCTGATACATGTGAACCCCCTCGGCGATCGACGATGCACGGGTCCGTTCCCGTCCCAATCTACCGCCGGAGCGGCCGCGTTCCGGGCGGTTACCGCCGCATCGTCGTACGCTCGCGATCGGCGGCTGATCCGTCTCCAATGCCGCCACGGTCTATCCCGACAGAGCACGTCTCGACGACGAACGACCGGAAGGACGAACCGACGATGCAGAAGATCACCCCGTGCCTGTGGTTCGACACCGAGGGGGAGGAGGCCGCGAACTTTTACGTCTCGGTGTTCAAGAATTCGAAGATCCGGAACATCTCCCGCTACGGGCCCGGCATGCACCGCCCCGAGGGTCTCGCGCTCACCATCGAGTTCGAGCTGGACGGGCAGGCCTTCACGATCCTCAACGGCGGGCCGGAATACACGTTCGACGAGGCGATCTCCTTCCAGGTCAGCTGCGCCGACCAGGCCGAGCTCGACGCGTACTGGTCCCAGCTGACGGCCGACGGCGGTGAAGAGGGCCGGTGCGGCTGGCTCAAGGACCGGTGGGGAATGTCGTGGCAGATCATTCCCGCGCAGTTGGGGTCCTACATCGGCGGCTCCGACCCGGCGGGCGCCCAGCGCGCCACGCAGGCGATGCTCGAGATGCGCAAGCTCGACATCGGAGTCATCCGCGCGGCCTATGAGGGTGCCGCGCGCTCCTGACGGTTTGTCCGCTGCGTGATCCATGGGGTTCGCTGTTCCCATGGGATTCAGCCGTGCCGAACTGGAGTCGTTCCGTGACGCCGAGGTGCCCGACCTGATCGGTCCGGGCTGCCGCCTGCTGTTCGTCGGGATCAACCCGGGGCTGTGGACGGCGGCGACCGGCGCCCACTTCGCCCGGCCCGGCAACCGCTTCTATCCGGCGCTACTGCGCGCCGGCATCGTCGACCGCCCGATCGATCCCACGGCCGGAATGTCCGACGCCGATCGGGACCTGCTGGTGTCGCGCGGCGTCGGCATCACGAATCTCGCCCAGCGCGCGACCGCTCGGGCCGACGAACTGACGGCCGAGGAACTGCGCGACGGCGGTCTGCGCCTGCGCCGCCTGGTTGCCGAACTGCGCCCGCGCGTGGTCGCGGTCGCCGGCATCACCGCATACCGGGCCGCGTTCGGCGTGCGTAAGGCCGTGAAGGGCCGCCAGGCGGGGGATTTCGAGGGCGCCGAGTTGTGGGTGGTGCCCAACCCGAGCGGACTGAACGCCCACGACACCGTGGACACGTTGGCGGAGGCGTACCGGGCCGCGGCCGTCGAGGCCGGTGTGGTCCGGGAGTGACCGGCCGAATGTCACATTCGGTCACTTGGACTGAACGTGTGTGACATTCGGCCGGCGGGGGTGGGTCGCACGCGGCACACTCGGAGCATGACGGAGTGCAGGGCACGCCGAATGGCCGCGGCCGGTGGCTGACTCGGGATCGCCCCTCCCACTGTTCGCGACCGACCCGGTCGCGGCGGTGGTGCTCGCGCTCGCGTTCCTCGCCTTCCTGTTCTCCGAGTACCGGATCGGCCGCACGCACCCGGATTCGGGCTCGACACACGACGCCTGGTCGGGCATCGCGTTGGGACTCGGCCTCGCGACGGTCTACATCGGTGGGGCGGCGGTGGCCGTCTTTTCCCGCGCCACGGTGATCACCACCGGCGCCTGGTGGTTCTTCTGGGGCGGCCTGGCGGTGGCCGCCGCGGGACAGGCGATGCGGCTGCGGGCCGTCCACGAGCTGGGGTCGTCGTTCACGTTTCGCGTGCAGACCACGCCGGAACAGCGGGTGGTGGACACTGGGCTCTATCGCCGAATCCGGCATCCCTCCTATACCGGCGCCCTGGTGTGCGCGCTGGGATTCACTGTGGCCTACACCAATTGGCTTGCGCCGCTCACGGTGCTCGCGCTCGCCGCCGCGTACGTCGTCCGAATTCCGCACGAGGAGCGGGTGCTCGTCGAGGGACTCGGCGAGCCGTACCGGCGGTACATGGACCGGACGAAGAGACTCATTCCGTTCGTGCTGTGACGGCGCCGTCCCTCGGTCACATGGTGAGAACCATGCGGTACCGCGCCCGCCCCTCGTCCATCCGGGCAAACGCTTCTGCCGCCTCGGCCAGCGGGCGCTCCTCGATCTGTGCCCGCACCCCCGACAGCACCGCGAACTGCATCGTCTCCTCGACCTCGCGGGCGGTGCCGGAGGCGTGACCGGTCACGCTCAGCGCCGGCGTGATCAGCTGGAGCGGGCTGATCGGCAGGGGATCGGACGTGACGCCGATGATCACCAGCTCGCCCAACGGAATCAGCCCACCGACGGTGTCGGCCATCGCTCGAGAATTCGCGGCGGTCGCCAGGACCACCGACACGCCGCCGAGCGCCTGCAGCGCCGACCCGACGTCGCCCGCGGTGGAGTCGACGTAGTGGTGGGCGCCGAGCCGGCGGGCGTCGTCGGCCTTGCCCTCGCCGCGGGCGACGGCGATCGTCTCGAATCCCATTGCCCGGGAGAACTGGACGCCGAGGTGGCCCAGTCCGCCGACCCCGACGACGGCGACGCGGTCACCGGGCCGCGCCTTCGTCTTGCGGAGGGCGTCGTAGGTGGTGACGCCGGCGCAGCTCATCGGCGCCGCCTCCGCGAAGGAGAGGCCGTCGGGGATGCGGGCGAGGGCGTTGGCGGGGGCCGTCACCGACTCGGCGTAGCCACCGGGGTACTGCCAGCTCGGCACCTGCAGCTTCTCGCAGTACATGAAGGTCCCCTTGCGGCAAGGGATGCACTTGCCGCAGTGCCCGCCGAACCACCCGACCGCGACACGGTCGCCGACGGCGAAGTTGTCGACGCCGGCGCCGAGTTCGGCGATCGTTCCGGCGATCTCGTGCCCCGGCGTGAGCGGCCAGGACATGCCGGGGAATCCGCCGCTGACGAATCCTCGGTCGGTGCCGCAGACCCCGCACGCGGCGACGGCGATGCGGACGTGCCCGGGCTCGGGGGACGTCGTCTCGACGTCGACGAGTTTCAACGCTTCGCCGGGGGACTGGACGTGGACTGCACGGTGGGTCGACATCAGCTACCTCGCTCCGTGTACGGCGGTGGGCGATCGCACGGTCCAGTCAATAACCTCCGTGAAGTCGCTGGCAAGGGTCGGGCCTGGATCGGTATCGAACCGGGGGCGAGGGAGCCGACAAAGACGGCGAAAGCCCGGGGGAGTGAATACTCCACCGGGCCTTCGTTGTTCGGTGCGTCAGCTCACAGGCCGGGGCGCTTGCCGATCGTCAGGGTGACCTCGCCGGTGTGGGCGAAGAAGTCGTTGCCCTTGTCGTCGACGACGATGAACGCGGGGAAGTCCTCGACGTCGATCTTCCAGACCGCCTCCATGCCGAGCTCTTCGTACTCGACGATCTCGACGTTCTTGATGCAGTCCAGCGCCAGACGGGCCGCCGGGCCACCGATCGAACCGAGGTAGAAGCCGCCGTGCGCGTTGCACGCGTCGGTGACCTGCTTGGAGCGGTTGCCCTTGGCCAGCATGATCATCGAGCCGCCCGCCCCCTGGAACTGCTCGACGTACGAGTCCATGCGTCCGGCGGTGGTGGGGCCGAACGAGCCCGACGCCATGCCCTCGGGGGTCTTGGCGGGGCCGGCGTAGTACACCGGGTGGTCCTTGAGGTACTGCGGCATCTCCTCGCCGGCGTCCAGGCGCTCCTTGATCTTCGCGTGCGCGATGTCGCGCGCGACGACCAGCGGGCCGGTCAGCGACAGGCGGGTCTTGACCGGGTGCTTCGACAGCTCGGCCAGGATCTCCGGCATCGGCCGGGTGAGGTCGATCTTGACGGCCGCGCCCTTGCCGGTGCCCGAGACGCCGTCGGTGTCCGAGTCGAGCTGGGTGTCGGTGACCTCGGGCAGGAACTGGCCGGGGTTGAACTCGAGCTGCTCGAGGAAGACGCCCTCGGGGGTGATCTTCGCCTTGGCCTGGCGGTCCGCCGAGCAGGAGACGGCGATCGCGACGGGCAGCGAGGCGCCGTGGCGGGGGAGGCGGATGACGCGGACGTCGTGGCAGAAGTACTTGCCGCCGAACTGCGCGCCGATGCCGATCTTCTGGGTGAGCTCGAAGACCTGCTTCTCGAGCTCGTGGTCGCGGAAGCCGCGGCCGGTGATCGCGCCCTCCGTGGGCAGCTCGTCCAGGTAGTGCGCGGACGCGTACTTCGCCGTCTTGAGCGCGAACTCGGCGGAGGTGCCGCCGACGACGATCGCCAGGTGGTACGGCGGGCAGGCCGCGGTGCCGAGCGAGCGGATCTTGGCCTCGAGGAACTGCATCATCGAGTCCGGGTTCAGGATGGCCTTGGTCTCCTGGTACAGGTACGACTTGTTGGCCGATCCGCCGCCCTTGGCCATGAACAGGAACTTGTAGGAGTTCTCGTGGCCCTTCGCGGTGTCCGCGTACAGCTCGATCTGCGCGGGCAGGTTGTTGCCCGTGTTCTTCTCCTCCCACATGGTGATGGGAGCGTTCTGCGAGTAGCGCAGGTTCAGCTTGGTGTACGCGTCGTACACGCCGCGGGCGATCGACTCCTCGTCGTCGCCGGGGGTGAGCACGTGCTGGCCGCGCTTGCCCATGACGATCGCGGTGCCGGTGTCCTGACACATCGGCAGCACGCCGGCCGCGGAGATGTTCGCGTTCTTCAGCAGGTCCAGCGCCACGAACTTGTCGTTGTTGGATGCCTCGGGGTCGTCGAGGATGCTGGCGACCTGTTTCAGGTGGTCGGTGCGCAGGTAGTGCGAGATGTCGTGCAGTGCCGTCTCGGTGAGCAGCCGCATGGCCTCGGGTTCGACCTTCAGGAAGGTGCGGCCGTCGGGTCCTTCGACCGTGGACACCCCCTCGGTGGTGAGCAGCCGGTACTCGGTGGGGTCTTCACCGATCGGAAGCAGGTCCTCGTAGAGGAATTCGGCCATCATCTCTCCTGAACACGGGGCTGTGAAGTTCGTACTCAGGCTAACGGCGTTGGTTTACTCGTCCGAACCGGGGCGGGGCGGGGCGCCGTAGCATCGAAGGTGACCGTGCGAGGGGTGTGGGCGAGTTCACCACACGCCGCCGACGCACGGAGGCGTACTCTCGAGATTGGTAACGGACGGATAACGATCTGTGTTCTCTCGGTGTCGGGTTGATCGCAGAGACTGGGGATGCGCACCGCATGAATCTCGCAACCGCGAACGCCGGCGCCGTGTCGACGACGGGTATTCACCGCATCCGTGCCGCGCATGCGTGGTTGGACGTCGCTGTGGTCGTCGTCGTGCTGGTCGCGACCAACATGATCGCCCACTTCACCACCATCTGGGCGAGCATCGCGACCGTGCCGATCGCGGCGGTGATCCTGGTCGGGCTGACCCGGCGTCGTGGTCTGGGCTGGTCCGAGTTGGGTCTGTCGCCGCGTCACTGGCGCAAGGGGACGGTGTACGCGCTGGCATCGGTCGGCATCGTTCTCGCGGTCGTCGCGATCGGCGTGGCGCTCCCGATCACGCGGCAGTTCTTCATGGCCGATCGGTACGCCACCATCTCCGGTGCGCTGGTCGCCTCCATGATCGTCATCCCGCTGCAGACCGTGATCCCCGAGGAGCTCGCCTTCCGCGGCGTGCTGCACGGCACCCTGTCCCGCGTCTCGGGCGCGCGGGGCGTCTTCGCCGCCGGGTCCCTACTGTTCGGTCTGTGGCACATCGCGTCGTCGCTCGGGTTGACCTCGGGCAACGAGGGGCTGAGCGCGATCCTCGGCGGCGGTCCGCTCGGGCAGGCGCTCGGTATCGCCGGGGCCGTCGCCGCGACCGCGGCCGCGGGCTTCGTCTTCACGTGGCTGCGCCGCCGCAGCGGCAGCCTGCTCGCCCCGATCGCCCTGCACTGGTCGCTCAACGGGGTCGGCGCCCTTGCCGCGGCCCTGGTCTGGCACGTGTCCTTGAGCTGACCCAGCGCCGGGCCGACGTCAGTCCCGATCGACGATGCCCGTGAGCGTCACGCCGCGGAAGTCCGCCAGCACCTGCGCCTGCTGCTCGATCCCGCCCCGCACCGGCTTCGTGAGCCGCGTCCACGGCGTCACCTCGACGGTGAACTTCTTCCCCGAGGTCCGCGGCCGCCACAGGCCGACGATTTCCCCGCCGACGGCGACCGCTCCCGGTCGGCCGAGCGTCGGCCACAGCGCCTTGCGTCGCGACTCGTCGGCCACGAGCAGCTCCCGGTCCTTCAATTGCAGGTAGGGGTCGAACGGGCCGAGGAGCCGCACCCCGTCGTCGGTGGGCGAATCGCGCAGGGCGTCGAGATCGGCCGGCAGGATCCACCGCTCCGCGCCCTCGACCGAGACCGGCGTCGCGTCGTCCGGCCAGTGCTGTTTGACGTCCTTGACCGGGGCGTCGATGTATCCGGCGGTGGCCTTCGGTTCGGACGGGCCGAAGAATCGCAGGTACCCGCGGATCACGTCGAAGCGGGTGTCCGCGTCCGCGCCGGTGCGGGCGTACGGTTTCCCGCGCCAGCCCGGAATGCGTTCCAGCACGGGCGGCGAGGTGTCGGGTCGCAGTTCCAGACCGGCCTGCAGCGCCGCGAGCCGGAACGGCATCTCGTACATGTGCGTCGCGTTGCACGGGCGGCAGAACCGCAGATAGGGCTCGCCCATCCGCGCGGTGAGCGCCGCCGACATCTCGCCCTTGACGGTGGGCTCGCGGACGATGTCGCGCATCTCGTCGGCGACCGCGCGCAGCGCGTCCAGCGTCGGAATCCCCGCGGCCTTCAAGGGGCGGTTCGCGTCGAAGATGCGCTTGGCCGCGTCGGCGTCCGACAGCGGGGCGGTGGCCGTCGCGATCGCGGGCAGGTCCGCGCGCCGGTAGCAGTGCGGCGCGGCCCGCAGCGTCCACGCCAGCGCGAGGTCGTCCGTCGTGCCGGGCGGCGTGCCGCGCAGGAGCAGCGCCCAGGCGGCGCCGTCCGGGCCGGTGTTCTGGATGCCGAGGTCGAGGATGTCGCAGTCGGTGGGTCCGGACGCGACGCCCGCGGCGCGGTCGAGTTGCTGGGCGTGCCAGCGGTACGAGAGCACCTGCGCGCGAGTCACTTCGACGGCCATGGCGTGAGTGTAAGGGCGGTCACAGACAATTGCGCACGGACACTAGACTGCGAGTATGGAAACCGAACCCGACGAGAAACTGTCGCTGCGTGAACTGCAGAAGCGGAAGAGTCGGGCACATCTGATGGACACCGCGGCCCGCCTGATCGGGCAGCGCGGCTTCCGGGAAACGACGATCGACGACATCGCCAAGGCGGCCGGCGCCAGTCGGGCCACCCTCTACTCGTACTTTCCGGGCAAGGACGCGATCGTCCAGGCCGTCGTCGTCGAGGTGTGGGACCGAGCCGAGGCGCTGTACCGGGACTTCGGTCGGCTCACCGACTGGTCACGTCCGACGATCCGGGAGTGGGTCGTGGGGGTCGTCGAGGCGTGGGAGGCGAGCATCGACAAGTTGCGGGTCCAATCCGCGGGGCTGGTCCGGTTCGACGACTTCTATCTGGACTACCACCGCCGGTTCGTCTCGGCGCTGACCGCGAACGACGAGTTGTGGCAGCGCTTCGACGACGCGGAGGTCGAGCGCCGGGCGCTGCTGTTGATCAGTGGACTCGAGCTGTTCCTGAACACCTGGATGGTGCGCGGGTGGTCGGCCGATCGCGAGGGTGCGATCGACACGATCACCGACGTCTGGTGTGCCGCGCTGCCGTCGGACTAGGGGTCAGCCGACCGCGAACTTGGCGCGCATGAGACCGCCGATCTCGGCCAGCGCCAGGCGGGCGCGGGCGTGCTGGTCGGCGTGCATCAGGAAGCCGTGCGCCACACCGGGATAGCGCAGCACCGCGGTCTGCACACCCGCGTCGCGCAGGCGGTGGGCGTAGTCCTCGGCGCCGTCACGGCTGGGGTCGTGCGACGCGGTCACCACGATCGCCGACGGCAGGCCGGACAGGTCCTCGGCCAGGCTCGGCACCCCGTACGGGTGGTCCCGGCTCGGGTCGTCGCCGAGGTAGAGGTTCTTCGTCCACGCGAAGTCGCCGGCGGTGATGATCGGGCCGTCGGCGAACTCGAGCACCGAGGGCTTGGTGTCGTCGCGGTCGATGCCCGCGTAGATGTGCAGCTGGAACAGCAGCGGCACTCCGCCCTCGTCGCGCGTCTGCAGCGTCACCCCGGCCGCGAGGGTCGCGCCGGCTGAGTCCCCGGCGACGGCGATCAGGTCGGAGTCGACGCCCAGATCGGCGGCGTTGGCGCCTGCCCACTGCGTCGCGAAGTACGCCTCGTCGGTGGCGACCGGATAGGGGTGCTCGGGGGCGAGTCGGTAGTCGACGCTGACGACGACCGCGCCGGACGCCTGCGCGAGCAGACGGGCGAGTCGGTCGAAGGTGTCGATGCTGCCGATCACCAGTCCGCCGCCGTGGAAGTACACGATCGCCGGGAGGTCCGGTGCGTCGACGGGGCGGTAGATCCGCAGCCGCAGCGGGCCGTGCGGGCCGTCGACGACGCGGTCCTCGACGTGGTGCATGTCGGGGCCGGGGGGCTGCGGCAATGCCTCGAAGGCGGCGCGGGCGGCGTGCACGCCCGCCACGTGCATGGGCACCCAGTTCTCGCGGGTGCCGAGGTAGGCCGCGACGTCGGGATCGAGTTCGAGCATGTCGGTTCCTCCTCTCGGGGTTCAGGCCTTGACCTTGCCGTCGACGTCGGGTGCGACGCGGATCGCGTCCCAATTCGCGCGGGCCTGTGGGCTCATCCGGGCGACGAACGAATCGAGCTGGGACCAAAGTGATTTGGAGATGATCATGTCGCCGGGCGCCATCACCCGGTCGATCAGTGCCGGCCAGGCCTCGGGGGTGTGGTCGGCGGTGAGTGCGCCAGCCGTCTCGGCCTGCACCACCCGCGAGACCAGACCGCCGCCCACCGCGAACGCTTCGCCGGTGAGCGTGGTGTCGGCATGCAGCAGGTAGGCGGCGAAGGCCGCGACCGCCTCGGGCGGGAAGTGATCCTGCATGAACTCCCCGAATCCCGGCTGCTCGATCCCGGCCGTGGATCGGGTCCAGGCCGCGGGCAGGATCGCGTTGGAGCGCACGCCGATTCGGTTGCCGAGGATGGCCTGCGTCCGGGTGAGGGAGAGTATTGCGCCCTTGGCGGCCGCATAGCCAGGCAGGGCGGGGGCACCGAAACTGCCGTTCGACGAGATGTTGAGGATCCGGCCGTTTCCGGTGGCGGACAGGTGCGGCCAGGCGGCCTCGGTGATGCGGTTCGCCCCGCGCAGGTGCACGTCGACCATGGTGTCGAAGCTCCCGCCGGCGCCGGCGTTGTTGACGACGACGTCGAGCCGGCCGAAGGTGTCGATCGCCGTCTGCACAATCCGGTCGGCCTCGGTGACGACGTCGCCGGTGACACCCGTCGCGGTCCCGCCGTCGGCTCGGATCAGGCGGACCGCCTCGTCGGTCCCCGGGGCGTTCGCGGCCCCGGCCCAGTCTCGGCCGAGGTCGTTGACGACCACCGAGCACCCGCGGGAGGCCAGCAGGCGGGCGTAGGTGAGGCCCAACCCGAAGGTGGACACGCCGGTGATCAGCGCGACTTGGCCGTCGAAACGTAGTTGATCCATGGCAGACAACGCCTTTCGTCTGGAGTGGGCGCGGAGCACGTTCCCGGTGCGGTGCGACGACTCGGACGGTAACCCACTCCGCGTCGCTTGGGTAGACCTTTGAGCAAAAAAGCAGACTGTCAGTCTGGTAAATGGGATGTAGGTATGGACAGGCTCGCTTCGGTGGCCTACTGTCCCGGATCACATCGCCCCGCGCGCCGGATGCGCGCGTCCCTCCCGTCCGGCTGCTCACGACCGTCGTCGGACTCGGACATCCAGGCCTGCAAGGAGATCCCCATGACATCCAGTACCGCCGTTCCCCTGATGGCCGACGCCGGTGGCCGCGCACTCGATCCCGACACGTTGCGGGCGCACCTGCACCGGGCCGACCCGGCCGTGCTGTTGGTGGTGCTAGCGCAACTCACCGGCGACGTCGGCGTGCTCGATCGCTACGGGGCCGCGATCTCCCATGTGCCCGACGCGCCCGAGATGGCGGGCGTCACCGACCCGGCGACGGCCACGGCGATCGTCGACGACCTGATCGTCGCCGTGACCTCGGACGGGATCGTGGACGGCGCCGTCGCCCCGGACGATCCCGCCCTGTTCGCGCGCCTCGTCCCGCTGGCTCTCGGTGTGACACCCGGCGACGAGTTCCTGCCGATGCTCCTCGAGCAGGGCGGCTTCCGCCGGCCGCAGCCCGTCGTCCCGCGTACGACGCCGCTGCCGGACACGCTCGACCTCGCGATCGTCGGCGGAGGGCTCGCGGGAATCGCGGCGGCTATCGCCGCGGCCCGTGAGGGGATCGCGTACCAGGTACTCGAGCGGAACGAGGACGTCGGCGGCACATGGCTGATCCAGAACTACCCCGGCGTGGGGGTCGACACTCCGTCGTCGTACTACTCGCTGTCCTCGGAACTGAATCCGGAATGGACCAGCTACTACCCCAAGGGCGGCGAGTACCGGGACTACCTGCGCGCCGTCGCCGACCGGCACGGGATCCGCGACCACACCCGATTCGGGACCGAGGTCGAGGCGCTGGTGTGGGACGAGGTATTGCATCGCTGGGACATCCACGTGCGGGCGTCGGACGGCACTCCCTCGGTGACGCACGCCGCGGTGGTGGTCACCGCGCTGGGCTACCTCAACCGACCCAAGTTCCCCGGGGTCGAGGGACGGGAGTCGTTCGCGGGGATCAGCGTCCACTCGGGGGAGTGGGACCCGACGCTGGACCTGACCGGCAAGCGGGTCGCGGTGATCGGCGCGGGCTGTACCGCCGCGCAGATCGTCGACTCCATCGTCGACGACGTCGCCCACCTGACACTGTTCCAGCGACAGCCGCACTGGGTGGCGCCGCGCAAGCGGGACAGCGACGACGTCCCCGCGCACCACCGCTGGCTGAACCGGCACGTGCCCTTCTATGCGAACTGGTTGCGGGTCAAGGCCTTCTGGGGGTCCGCGGACAGCGCGTACCCCGTGGTGATCGTCGACCCGGAGTGGGCGTCCACGCACCTGTCGATCTCCCGGGCCAACGACATGCTGCTGCAGGACTGCCTGGCGTACATCGACCGCACGTTCGGCGCGGGGTCCGACCTGGCCGCGAAGGTCACGCCCGACTTCGCGCCGTTCGGCAAGCGCATCATCCGCGATCCCGGCGGCTACTATCCCGCGCTCACTCTCGACCACGTCGACGTGCTGGTCACCGAGCCGGCCCGGATCGTGCCGGAGGGGATCGTGACCCCGGACGGTGACCTCGTCGAGGTCGACGTCATCGTCTACGCCACCGGATTCCACCTGGACTTCCTGTCCACCATGGACATCCGGGGACGCGACGGCCGGGCCCTGGTCGACGAGTGGTCCGGCAACCCGCGCGCCTACCGCGGCGGTACGGTTCCGGGCTTCCCCAACCTGTTCGTCACTTCGGCCCCCAACACCAATCCGAGCCACGGCGCCGGCAACAACTTCGGCATCGAGGTGGCCGTCCACTACATCGTCGAGTGCCTGCACCTGCTCGCCGAGCGTGGCGCGCGCTCGCTCGAACCCACCCGCGAGGCCTACGACGCGTACGTCGCGGAGATCGACCACGCGATGGAGAACACCGTCTGGCGACACACGCCGAGCGCGCACACCTACTACCGCAACGACAGCGGCCGGGTGATCGTCGCCAGCCCCTGGCGGTTGGTCGACGTGTGGAACCAGCACCGTACGCCGATCGAGGAGCACTTCGTCCTGCGATAGTTTCGGCAGGTCAGGCGGATTCCCTCCGGCGGGGCGCCGTGAGCTGTCGGCTACGCTCTTCGCATGGCCCGCACGATGCCGAATCGACAGGGTGACGCCACCCGAGTCCGCCTGATCAAGACAGTCGAAAAGCTGTTCGGGCTCACCCGACACTTCTGAGCGGGACGGTCGGGCTCGTCATCCGTCGGTGTCGAGCCCAACCAGCACGCCGACCTCGCGCACCCAGGGACGGTCGTGGGGCGGTTCCATCGACACCCAGCCGCCGCCGTCTGCGTTCTTCCAGACCGACCGGCCGGCGACGAGCCCGGAATCGAAGCCGCGTCGTCCGGCCGGTACGTCGGCGAGTGTGACCGTGCCGTTGCGCGGATGGCGGCCCGACGCGTCGGGTTGGGAGGTGACGGTCACCATCCGGCGGGAGCGCACGGTTCCGGTTACTTGGGCGGCGCTGGGCACGAGGGCGCCGAACTCGGCCGAGAGTCGCCCCCTGACGCGAGGTGGAAGCTTCAGCGGTCCGGAGTAGCTCGCGGCGAAACCATCGCAGTGGAGCAGGTGCAGGTTCTCGGCGAGATTCTCCTGGCGGGCGGTGAACTCGGTGCGCAACTCGGCTGGCGTGTCAGCGGACGCGGGTTCGAATATCAATGTGTATCTTGCCTTTTCGCCGATCTCGGGAAAGGGGCATTGGCCGTCCTCGATCAACTCGGCCGGCACGAAGACCTGGAGGATCGTCATACCCGATTATGGATCGATCCAAGTACCGAGTGGTGAAATCCGTTGTTGGTTACAGGTCTGCGATCACCAACCGGTAGCCGAGGTCGAGCGAATCCAGCTCGAGAAGATCGGCGTATCGTCGCTCCCATCCGCCCGACGCGATATCGGCACGGAGCCGGGACAGCCCCGTCTCCAACTCTGGACGCGAAGTGAGTGCGAGCATCGACATTCCTGCTTGCACCAGGGGGTCAAGGTAGGCGCGGGGACGACGCCAGTAGGCACCCCCGAACCCGTCGGAACAATCGTGCGGAACCGGTACCTCCTGCACGGTCGCACCACCGAGAAGCTCGACCAGGCGGGTGATCGGAACTGCCAGCCGGCCGTCGGTCTCGGCTGCGGAGGGCAGATAGTCGCGGAGCAACCAGAACTCCCGCGTGATCCGGTGATCCCAACCAAGGATCACGACCCGGCGCCGGGCGACCCGCATCAGTTCGGCGATTCCACGTTCGAGGTTCTGCCAGTGATGCACGGTGAGCACCGCAAGCGCAGCGTCGACGGAATCGTTCTGCAGGGGAAGGCGCTCGGCGATCGCGCGCAACGCCGGAGCTGCACCGGACGTCCGCTGGGCGATCATCACGTCGCTGGGCTCGATGGCGACGACAGTGTGGTTGGGTTCGTAAGACCCTGCCCCGGCGCCGATGTTCGCGACCGAATCGGTGCAGGCCAGGGCTGCGTCGATCGCTGCGGCGATCCGTGGATCGGGCCGTCGGGTCAATGAGTACGTCAGCCCCTGCTCGTCGTAGCGCATCACGACGATTCCGCCATATGACTTCCGACGTCGACCGGCGCCAGACGGTAGTGCAGTCGGACGGCCGTTGCTCCCCAGATCTTCAGGACGTGGTCGGTGCGGGCGACGCCTTCGTCGTCGACGTACAGGCGGAACTCCTCGTGGACCGGCACGCGGGCGGCGTACGTCCGGCCGCCGTCGACGACCGTCACGTACGCGCCGTCGTCGCCGAAGCCGCCCGGCGGGGACGACAGCGTCATCGATCCGTCGGGTCCGTTGGACGGGCGGAGGTACACCTGCACGTTGCCCTGCTCGAGGGGGAAGCTGACATGCACGCTCGGCTGATCGTGACCGGGGAGTCGGCCGACGCGGTAGTACCCGCTGAACATGTAGTCGCCGGTCCGCCGCAGGGTCCGTAGCCATGCGGACCCTGCGTGGCTTCCGTTCGGGCCGAGGATCGTCACGATCTCGCTGTCCACCCCGTGTGCGACGGCCAGCGTATCGACCGGCAGCGCAAGTTGTTGCAGCCGTTTGCCGTACAGCGATTCGATCACGGCGCCCGGCCCGGCGAAGCCGCGCGACCACTTGGTCCATGCGTCCACTCGCCAGGACGCCGTGTGCTCGTAGAACCCTCGGATGGCCGGATGCACGGCTGCCGGATCGAACTCGGGACCGGCGAGGGCATCCATGCTCGGCAACAGCCCGGTCCCGGAGCCTCCGTCGCGAACGAGGCTGCCGCCGATACGTTCCGCCTCCGCGGGCAACCAGCGGTCGGCGACTGCACCGCGCCCGGACGTCGGTGCGGCCAACCACGAATGATCGCCGTCGAGATCGATCCGTCTGCCGACGGTTCGCCACCACAGTCGTGTCCCGCGATCGAGCATCGGCCAGCCTCGAGTTCTCCCCATGCATGCGAGGCTCTCATGCCCGGCCGGTGCGACGGGTGACGCCGCACGGATCGGCATGGTGCGAGCATTGACAGCACGCACTCTGCATTGCAGAGTGAGTCCATGGCTGGACAAGGCGCGGAGTACTGCCCGATCCCCTCGGTCCTCGTCGCGACAGATGCCGCCCGCACCGGCCGCCAGCGTCTCCGAGTCGAGTCGACGAATTTGCTGGTCCTGGGCGCTGCGGCGTCGGCCATCGGGCTGGGATGGATGTTCGGCGGCAGCCTGCCGTTCGTGTCGGGACTGCTGATTCCGATCGCATTCGTGGGGTTGGCCGTGCTGATGTCCCATCGGAGCAACCGGATCGGTATGAGGGGACGGCAGATCGGGTACACGTCCGTGGCCGTGGTGTCGGTCGTCGCGATCCCGTGGGTCCTCACAGCGGCAACTGTCTTCGGCGCCCTCTCCCTTCTCGGCGCGGGATTCGTGGTGTTCGGGTGGAGGGAGCGCTGCCAACGGCTTTGGGTTACGGGGGCGCTCGGATCGCTGCTCGGGCTGATCACCGCCTCGGAGCCGATCCGGACGATGCTTTCCGTCAACGCGGCCGAAGGTTCTGTAGCCACCGGCGTCGTGACGGCATCGTTCGGGGTGATCGCGTTCGCGCTCGGAGTCCTCAGCTATCTCGCCGAGTCGGAAGGGCTGGCGCGGATTGGATAGCGCTCAGCGTCGAGTCGTGGGACTCGACGAGATCGTTCACCAGAAGACCCGACTCGCGATCCTGTCGATGCTCGGCGAATCCGACGAGGTCAGTTTCGTCTTCATTCGTGACGGTCTCGGTCTCACCGACGGCAACCTCGGTCGTCACCTCGATGTTCTGCTCGGGGCGGGGTGCGTCGAAGTGCGCCGTGAATACACGGGGCGGCGCACTCGCTCGTGGATCCGGATCACCGATCATGGTGTCGACAAGCTGCGCGAGGAGGCCGAGGTGCTTCGGGCGCTGCTCGCTGTCCTGGACAGCCGCTGAACCTCCGGGGCTCTTCGGAGCCTGCGGTCGAGCAGATGCACCGGTCCGACGACCAGGCCGACGGCGGCGCCCCACAGCGCCGACACGATCACGCCGAGCACCACCGCCAGCGCGTATGTGCCCAGACCCTGGTGGGTCTCGAAGCTGAGGAACACGATCCGCACCAGATTGCCGACGATGACGCCGAGCATCGTCGCGAGAAGTCCGGCGACGAAGGGCCGCCGCGGGCTGCGGACCAGCTGTGCCCACACCACCGCGACCATCGCGAGGGCGGCGACCACGTCGACGAGCCAGAACGTCCACGTGGTGTCGCCCAGCGGGGAGACGCGCAGCGGCGGGATCCCGAAGGGCAGGCCGATCGCGCTGGGAACCAGCAGTTCCGGGTTGAATGTGAGGATCCGGCCGGCGAGCGACCACGTTCCGAACAGCATCGCCGCGAGCAGGACGGTGACCGCCGCGGGCCACGGACCCGCCGGGATCCGGCGGACCAGTGCCCTTGCCGAAAACGCCCCGTGCTCGTCAGACATGGCGCAACATTAACGCACTGAACGGGACGATCGTCCAGGTTTGGCCTGGATGCGAGAGTTGGTGGAGCGGTGAGGCGTTCGAGGATGCTGGCGGCGGTCGTCGGAGCGCTGGTGCTCGTCGGCGGAGTCGGGGCCGCGCTGCGGGCGGCCCCGGCACCGTCCACCGCGTTTCTCACGGACGACGCGGGACGGGCGCTGATCCTCAACGGATTCAACACCGCGTCGAGCGCCAAGATCGCGCCCGACGGCATGCCGACGTTCACCGAGGCCGACCTCGACCGCGAGCACACCGACATGGGAACCAACTTCGTACGGTTCCTCATCTCGTGGCGTTCGGTTGAACCCGAACCGGGCGTCTACAGCCAGGAATACCTGGACCGGGTGGCCGAGCGCGTCGGGTGGTATGCCGAGCGGGGCTACAGCGTCATGCTCGACATGCATCAGGACGTGTACTCGAGCGCCGTCACCCCGAGTGGGCAGAACGGCAACGGGGCGCCCGCGTGGGCGACGTACCTCGACGGGCTTCCCGTGGGCGACAACGACATGTGGGAGATGTACTACCTCGAGCCGGGTGTGATGCGGGTGTTCGACAACTTCTGGAACACCACCGGCGCCCACCCCGAGTTGACGGATCACTACGCGAACGCGTGGCGGGCGGTCGCGGAGCGCTTCGCCGACAGCCCGGCGGTGGTCGCGTACGACCTGATGAACGAGCCGTACGGCGGCACACTGCAGGGCCCGTCGTTCGAGGCGGGCCCGCTGACTGCGTTGTACCAGAAGACCTCCGACGCCATCCGTACCGTCGACCAGGACACGTGGGTCTGCGTCGCGCCGCAGGCGATGGGCACCAACTGGGGCACCCCCAGCGGACTGCGCGCGGTCGCCGACGCCCGTGACGGGGAACAGCGGATCGCGTACTGCCCGCACATCTACCCGCTCCCCATGGACCTCGGCGGCGGGTACACCGGAAGCTCACGCGCACAGGTGGACGCGACGATCGACGCGTGGCGCGGCAACACGCTGCGCACCGCGGCCGCGCTGGGGAACGCGCCGATCATCCTGGGGGAGTTCGGACTCGACACGACGCTGCCCGGCGCGCTCGACTACGTCGAGCGGATCTACGACACCGCCCGCGCGATGGGCGCGGGCGTGTCCTACTGGTCGCGCGATCCCGGCCCGTGGGGGCCGTACGAGGCGGACGGCACCGAACGCAACCTCGCGGCGACGCTCGACAAGCCGTACCCGCGGGCGATCGCCGGCTCCCCGCTGGAATGGTCCGCGGGGGCGGACCGCCTCGAATTCTCGTACGTGCCCAACCTGTCGATCACCGCGCCCACCGAGGTGTATCTGCCCGCGCGGACGTTCCCGCACGGCGCGAACGTCGAAGGTGTACACGTCGCGAACTGGAACCCCGACACGCGCATCCTCACCCTGCGGGCACCGGACACCCGTCAGCCGGCGACGGTCACGGTCACACCCCGGCGGTGAGGCTCACGCGTCGGGACCCGGCGCGAACTCCCGGCGCAGCATGTCGCCGCAGTCGTCGAGTTCCGGCGACGGGATCGTCGCGCCGATCGAATCCCAGGTCCCGAACTTGAGCGGTGTGCCCGGAACGTCGAATCCGCCGACGTTCTTGATCATGCCGCGCGCCGCGATCTGATCGAGCCTGCGGGTGTCGTCGACGTTGAGGACGATACCCACCGGGACGCCGGCCGCGATCAGCCGTCCGCGCCACGCCTCCGAGGTGTCGGTGCGCAGCACGTCCTCCATCGCGGTCTTCAGCTCCGTGTGGTTGGCGCAGCGGTCGACGTTGGTGGCGAACCGCGCGTCCGACGCCAGATGCGTGAGCCCGAGTGCGCCGCACAGTAGTTCGAAGAGATGATCGTTGCCGACCGCGATCGCGATGGTGCGGTCGCTGCACTCGAACGTGTCGAACGGGTACATGAACGGGTGCCGGTTGCCCAGGCGGGTCGGACGCACGCGCGGGCCGAGCGCATCCATCAGCCCGTGCTCCATCAGCGCGAACGTGCTGTCGAGCATCGCGACGTCGACGGTGGTTCCGCGGCCGGTGCGTTCGCGGGCGACGAGGGCGGTGACGATGCCGCAGTAGCCCATGATCCCGGCCGCGATGTCCGAGATCGACGTGCCCACCCGGGTCGGGGGACCGTCGGGCCACCCGGTGGCGTCCATGATGCCCGACAGCGCCTGGACCACCGTGTCGTAGGCCGACTCCTGGTGCATCGGCCCGTACTGGCCGAACCCGGAGATCGAGCACACGATCAGCCGGGGATGCGCGGCGACCAGGTCGTCCGGGGCCAGGCCCAGCCCCGCCATCACACCCGGCCGGAAGTTCTCGACCACCACGTCGGCGTGCCTGATCATCGACCGGACCAGCGCCATGTCGTCCGCGTCCTTCAGATCCAGTGCGATGCTCTCCTTGCCGGTGTTCGCCAGGCGGTAGTACTCGGAGCTGCCGTCGTCGGTGAACGGGCCCATCTGTCGCGTGTCGTCGCCGGTGTCGGGACGTTCGATCTTGATGACCCGGGCGCCGGCGTCGGCGAGCATCCGTGTACACGTGGGTCCGGCCAGCACGTGGGTGAAGTCGACCACCGTGATTCCCTCGAGCGCTTGCGGTTTGGTCGGGTCGAGGTGTCCGCCGGGGTCGTGTTCGGTCATGATTCCTCCTCGTGCGCCGGGCGGTTGAGCTTCTGCAGATGGCCGCTCTCGGTGCCGACGGCGGGGTCGATGATGCAGTCGATCAGCGCGGGCCCCGCCGACTCGATCGCGGAACGCAGCGCGACTGTGACCTCCTCGGGTGTCTCGGCGCGGTACCCGACGCCCCCGAACGCCTCGATCAGTGTGTCGTACCGGCTCGAGCGCAACAGCGCCGTCGGCGCCGGATCCGCCGAGTGCACGTTGACCTCGTCGCCCCGGTAGACGCCGCCGTTGTTGAACACGATCACCACGATGGGCAGGTGGTAGCGGCAGATCGTCTCGATCTCCATGCCGCTGAACCCGAATGCACTGTCGCCCTCGATTGCGACCACACGGTGGCCCGTCTCGACCGCGGCGGCGATCGCGTACCCGAGACCCACGCCCATCACACCCCACGTTCCGACGTCGAGCCGGTGCCGCGGGTAGTGGATGGGAATGATGTTGCGCGCGTTGTCGAGCGTGTTGGCGCCTTCGCTGACGACGACCGTGTCGCGATGCCGGTCGAGAACGTCGCGCACCGCCCGCAGTGCGACCGCGAAGTTCATCGGGTGGACCTCGCTGTGCAGTCGGTCCTCCATCTTCGCGTTGTTGGACCGTCGCGCCGCGACGATCTCGTCCAGCCAGTCGCGGGACGGCCGGACCCCTCCCGGGCGTAGCGTCGCGAGCAGTGCGGCCGTCGACGACCCGATGTCGCCGAGGACCGGGGCCGCGATCGGTCGGTTGCTGTCGAACTCGGTTGCGCAGATGTCGAGTTGGACGAACTGCGCGTCCGGGGACCAGCGCGGCGATCGACCGTGTTCGAGGAGCCAGTTCAACCGCGCGCCGATCAGGACCACGACGTCGGCCGTTTCGAGCGCCAGCGATCGCGCGGCCGCCGCGGACTGCGGATGATCGTCCGGTAGAAGTCCTTTCGCCATCGACATCGGCACGAACGGGGCCCGCGTCGCCTCCACGAAGTCGCGGACGACCCTGTCGGCGCGCGCGTACGCCGCCCCCTTCCCGAGCACGATCAGCGGGCGTTGCGCACCCTCCAGGAGGGCCACTGCCCGCTCGACGGCCGCCGGTGCCGGGATCTGGCGAGGAGCCGGGTCGACGATCGGTGGCCGCGCTGTGGGCGGCGCGGAGCCGGCCAGGACGTGGGCGGGCAGATCGAGGTACACGCCGCCGGGGCGTCCGGAGACCGCCGCGCGGATGGCGCGGCCGACGCCGACGCCGATGAGGTCGGGGGAGTCGACGCGGTACGCGGCCTTGGCGAACGGGCGGGCCGCGGCGAGTTGGTCCAGCTCCTCGTAGTCACCCTGCTCCAGGTCGACCACGGAACGGTCGCTGGACCCACTGATCTGGATCATCGGGAAGCAGTCGGTGGTCGCGGTGGCGAGGGCGACGAGCCCGTTGAGGAAGCCCGGCGCCGACACCGTCAGGCAGATACCGGGTCGCCCGGTGAGGTAGCCGGCGGCCGCGGCGGCGTGACCGGCGGCCTGCTCGTTGCGGAAGCCCAGGTAACGGATGCCGCGGGCCTGGGCGGTGCGGGCGAGATCGGTAATCGGGATCCCGACGACCCCGTAGATCGTCGGGATCCCGTTCGCCGTGAGTGCATGGACGACGAGTTCGTTCCCGTCGACGGATTCGGGCTCGGTCATGAGGGCATCCCCGGACGGCTGGACTCCGCACCTCGTGCGGCGGTCGCTTCCGAGTATCCCTCGCGCGGCAATGGCGGGTGGCCCTCTCGGGCACGCCTGACCGGATCGTCCGCCATGTCGGCTCGTCGGGGCGAGGCCTCGCCCGTTCGACAGAATTGGTCATATGACCTAGTTTTGTGTGATGAACAACGACGAACTCGAGTACGACTCGTCCGGACCGGTGCTGATCGTCGGCGGGTACGGCACTGTCGGCGCCGCGCTCTCCGAACTTGCGGCGCCCGAATTGCCGCTGTTGCTCACCGGCCGTCACCCGGAAATGGGTGCAGCTGTGGCGCGGCGACACGGCGCGACTGTGCGGCGGTGGGACCTGGCGGACCCGGAACCGTTCGGGGCGAACGTCCGCGCCGTGGTCGGCGCGGTCAACGACCCGGACGATCGGGTGCTTCGCGCGGCGGTGCGAGGTGGGGTGCCCTACGTCGACATCACACGCTGGACCACCAGGCTCGCGCGGGCGGTCACGGCCGCGACGCTCGCGGAACCGTCTGCGCCGGTGCTCTTCTCGTCGTCATGGATGGGCGGCGTGACGAGTCTGGTGACGGCGGCCCTGGTCGCCGAGCGAGTCGGCGACGTGACCTCGGTCGACATCGCGATCCGATACGACATGCAGGACTCGGCCGGCGTCGACTCGGTCGACTTCATCGACCGACTCGGCTACGACTACGAGGTCCGGCGCTCCGGTGTTCCGGTGACGGTAGCGCCGCTCTCCGACGCCCGCTGGGTGGACATCGCAGGCTCCCGGACGAAGGTCGTCCGACTCGACACCCCTGAGCAGTTCACGCTGCCGATGACGTTGGGTGTGGACACCGCGACCACCCGGATCGGGTTCAGCTCCAACTCGGCCACGACCGCCCTCCTCGCGGCGAACAAGATCGGCCTCTTCCGCTGGGGGCGCGGTGACCGTTGGACTTCCGTGCGCCGATCGCTGCTGTATTCACCCGGCGACGGGGGAAGTGCGCAGATCCGTATCGACGTAGCCGGTGACGCCGGCGCGACGTCCGCGACGATCGTCGATTCCCGCGGTCAGGCGCATCTCACCGCGCTCGGCGGATTCCTGGGACTCCGCCGGGTACTCGCCGCCGACGCGGTCGCCGGCGTCACGTTCCCCGAACTGCATCCTCGGCCCGAGTCCGCGCTGCGGGAACTCGCGGAGCACGGGGTGGAAGTATTGCGGGCATGACCTCGTCCAAGGGCGCGCAGCGACAGGCCGAACTGCTCGACGCCGCCGAACGTGTGCTCACCACACGAGGCAATGCGAACGCTGCGCTCCGGGACTTCGCGGCGGAAGCCGGGGTGCGAATCGGCCACCTGCAGCACTACTTTCCCACCCGCGCCGACTTGATCAGGGCGGTGCTCGACCGCGCGCTGGCGCGTTCGCTGGCGCGCTTGCAGGAGGCGACGGGTCTGGGCGTCGACGACGGGTCGGAACGGACGGTGACCCGTGAGGAAACCGGGCGGATGCTCGAGGTTCTGCTCGCCGAGCACGATGACGCCGGTTGCGTCCGCCTGTTCCGGGAGATTTGGGCGATCGCAGGGGGAGACGAGCAGACCGCGGCGGTGGTGCGGAGCTTCTATCGCAGGTACGTCGGCCTCGTCGCGGACCTGATCGAGTGTGTCCGATCGGATGTCTCCGAGGGGCGACGAATCGCGTTGGCGGAGACCGTGGTCAGCCTCCTCGAAGGCTCCTCCGTCGTCCGGTCGGATATCGGGGTACGGCGTTCCGCGGAAGGGGACCGCGAGTTGGTGCGGACCGCGGTGATGCTGATTCACGGCGACGGAGCGCCGTGAACCGGCGCAGCGCGCGTTCGCGCCACGCTGCATCGTCCGCCGCGGGGACTCTGTCCGGGGCCGGGCGTAGCGATTCCGAAATGACAGATCCATAATCAGAGTACGTGCGCTGCGGCGAGCGGTCCCGATCACAGACCTCGGTAGGCCGCACGAAGGTTCGTCGGGCGCTGAGAGACGAGAGGTCACTCATGTCTCGATCGATGCGCGCGCTCGTAGCCGGACAGGTCGGCGAACCCACCGATGTCCTGCGGCTGGAATCTCGGCCCGTTCCGACGCCGAAGGCCGGTCAGGCGTTGATCCGCGTGACGGCGACTCCGATTCACGCCAGTGATCTGCACGTGCTGCGGGGCCGCTACGGTTTCGCCCCCGAGTTCCCCACCGTCGGGGGTCACATGGAATGCGTGGGCCGTATCGACGCCCTCGGCCCGGATACCGACGGGCCGAAGATCGGCGAGCGCGTCGCGACCGTCGCGGTCCCGGCGGTGCCCGGGCCCCGTGTGGACGGTACGTGGCAGGAATACCTCGTTGCCGACACACGAAGGCTGCTGCCGGTTCCCGACCGACTGAGCGACTCGAGCGCCTGCCAGCTCGCCGTCAACCCGTTGACCGCGCTGCTCCTCGTCACGCGCGAACTCGACGTACAGCCGGGTGAATGGTTGTTGCAGACGGCCGCGGGCTCCACCGTCGGCCGACTCGTCATTCAGCTGGCCAGGCATCTGGGCATTCGCACGATCAACGTCGTGCGGCGGCGCGACGCCGTCGACGAGATCACGGCGCTCGGTGGTGACGAGGTCATTTGCACCGCGGACGAGGACCTGCTGCAGCGCGTGACCGAGATTGCAGGACCGGCCGGCGTGCGCAAGGCCACCGACTGCGTCGCGGGACCTCTGGGCGCCCAGGTATCCGAGGCGTTGGCTCCAGGGGGAGAGGTCGTGGTCTACGGCGCGCTCTCCACCCATCGGCAGACCGACCCGGCGGCGCTGACGATTCCGCTGCAGGCACGCTCGGTCATCTACGAGGCCAAAGCGGTCCGTGGCTTCTGGCTCAACCGCTGGTTCGGCACTGCGTCACCCGAGGATGCGCTGCGCGCGCTGTCCCAGGTTCGCAGTCTCGTCGCCGATGACGTGCTGAGCGTCCCGGAAGGCCGGCCGTTCCCGCTCGAGCGGTTCCCCGAAGCCGTCGCGCTCGCCGAGTCACCCGCACACGGCGCCAAGCCACTCTTCGTCTTCGAAGACGGCCGGGACGAGGGCGACGGCTAGGAATCGCCCCCGCCGTCAGGTCACCCCGTCGTCAGCCCTTCGCGGCGCTGACGCCGGCGCGACGGCCGAAGAAGCTGCCGTCGCCGAGCGAGGTGCCCGACGCGTAGCCCCACGCGCACACGCCGGCGGTGCAGCGGCCGGCGGCGAACAGGCCGGGGATGGGCTCGCCGGAGACGTGCAGCACCTCGGAGTCGACGGTGGTGCGCAGCCCGCCGAGCGTGAAGCCGGCGGTGAAGTTGCGCAGGTCCAGCGCCGCGATCGGCGACCCGATCGGCTTGACCCACTCGGACTTCTTGCCCAGGACGGGGTCCTGACCGGTCGCGGCGTGCTTGTTGTAGACCTCGACGGTGGCCTGCAGGGTGCCCTCGGGCAGACCCATCTCCGACTCGAGTTCCTCCACCGTCTCGGCCACCCACTTCGGCTGGAACCGGAAGAACGGGGTGGACGTCGGCGTCGTCTTCGCCTCCTCGTAGGCCTCCTCGTCGATGATCAGGTAGGCCTGATTGTCGTTGTGCAGCAACGTGAGCTGACCGATCCGGCCGGGGTAGGTGTCCTCGTTGACGTAACGCTGGCCGCGGCCGTTGACGAGGATGCCGCGGACCATCATCTGCGGATCACCGAAGAACGCGACCTCGGTGGCATCCATGTGCGCGAGGTCCGCGCCGAGCGCCTGCGCCATGCGGATCGCACGGCCGTCGTGCTCCTCGATCGCGGCGCCGGGACGGCCGATCAGCCGCGGCGCGAACGCCTCGACCATCTCCTTGTTGTAGGCGAAGCTGCCGGTCGCCAGCACGACGCCCTTGCGGGCCCGGACGGTGACGTCCTTGCCGTACTGCTTGGCCTGCACACCCACCACGCGGCCGGTGGCGTCGGTGATGAGCGTCTGGACCCGCATGTCGTACTGCGCCTGCACACCCAGGGCGGTCGCGGTGTCGACCAGCGGCTTCATGAGCATGTAGCCGCCGCCCTTCTCGCCGACCTTCTTGTCGGTCATCTGCGGGATGTGTCCCCGCGGGGCCGGGGTCGCGATCGCATTGAAGGGAGCCGAGTTCTCGCCACCCGAGTACATCAGGCCGTCGTCGAACGGCGTCTCCCAACCGGGCTGGCCGTAGAAGCTCTCCTTGAAGGGGACGCCGCAGTCGACGAGCCAGTTGTAGTGGTCGACGCTGCCCTCGCAGTAGTCGGTGATCTTGGCTTCGTCGGCACCGGGTCCGAGGGCGGCCATCATGAACGACTTCATGTTCTCGGGGGTGTCGTCGAATCCGAGTGCCTTCTGCAGCGGCGTACCACCGCCCATGTAGATGAATCCGCCGGCCAGGGACGCCGCGCCACCCCAGCCGCCCGCCCGCTCGAGCACCAGGACCTCGGCACCCGCGCGGGCCGCCTCGACCGCGGCACTCGCGCCGGCGACGCCGTAGCCGGCGATCACGACGTCGGCCTCGTAGTTCCAGGTGTCGACGGTCTCGGCGGACAGGGGACGGATGGGGGTGGCCTCGGCCATGGGGAAGGTCCTTTCGACGCGCACTGGGTAGAACGTGTTCTATTTTCTAGTATTCACCCTCGCGGCCGGGCGTTGTAGTCGAATCGCCGGACTACTGCTCGCGCTGCTTCTCGGCCGCGCGGGCCGCCTTGCGTCGATCGGCCTTGACGGAGATCAACGCGTTGTTCAGTCCGGTGCCCAGTGGCCAGCCGACGTAGTGGCAGAGGAAGATCGCGGCCTCCTCGACCTGCTGTTCGGTCAGCTCCTCGTTGTGCAGCGCGGCGTTGATCTGGATCTTCGCGACATCGGTCTGTCCCTGCGCCGCGATCGCCCCGAGCAGCAGCAGGCGCCGGTCGCGCAGGCTCAGGCCCGGACGGGTCCAGATGTCCGCGAACAGGTGGTCGGCGGTGACGGCGAAGAAGTCGCCCGGCACGTCGGCGGGCATCTCCCAGCCGTACACCTGGTTCATCATCGCGACGCCGCGCGCTCGGCGCTCCGACGCGACGGCGTCACCGTTGTGGTCGGTCATGCGGTCTCCTTCTGGTGGGACGACTGGTCGGCAACGGTTCCGGCACCGACGCCGAGGCCGGGGCCGAGCCCGGTAAGGGCCCGCGCGGCCAGGGGAAGGTCCACGTCGAACCGGTCGCCCAGATCGAGCGCGAGGGCGAGGTCCTTCTCCCCGAGGTTGCGCACGTGCGAGAGGATCGAGAACCAGGGATCGTCGGGGGCGACGGTCGCCGTGGTGTCGCGCAGCATGATCGCGCCCGCCCCACCGGTGATCGCGTCGGTGTGCCGCACCACCTTGCCGAGCGCGCGGACGTCGAGGTCCGCGGCCTCCGCGAGCCGCCCCGCCTCGCACGCGGCGGTGAACGAGACGAAGTGGAGCAGGTTGCGCGCCAGTTTCATCCGCGTGCCCGCCCCGACCGGTCCGGCGTGGACGACGAGTTCCGCGAAGTAGCCGAACGGTTCGCGGACCGCCTCGAACGCCTCGTCGCTGCCGCCGACCATCACGGCCAGCCGCCCCTGCCGCGCTCCGGGGGCGCCCCCGCTGACCGGGGCGTCGACGAGGGCGACGCCCTTCGCGCGGCACGTCTCGGCCAGTTCGGTCGCCGTGACGTCGCTGATCGTCGAGTGCACCGCGATCACCGTCCCCGGCCGGGCCGTCGGCAGGATGCCGTCCGGGCCGACGACGACGTCGCGGACCTGGGCGTCGTCGAGCACCGTCACCGAGATCACCGTTGCGCGCGCGGCGACCTCCGCCGGTGTCGCCGCCACGAGTGCGCCGGCCTCGGTGAACGGCTGGGTGGCCTCGGGCCGGGTGTCGCACACGACGAGGGTGCCGGGTCGCTCGAGCAGGCGGGTGGCCATCGGCGCGCCCATGTTGCCCAGCCCGATGTAGCCGATCGTGGAAGCTGTTGCGCTGTCGTCACTCACGACCGGATCACCTGCCCGCCGTCCACGTTGAAGATCTGCCCGGTGATCCAGCTAGCCTCGTCGGACAGCAGGAACAGGCACATGCCCACCAGATCCTCGGGGGTGCCCATGCGCTGCAGCGGGATTCGCTTGACCATGTCCGCGACGATGTTGCCGGGTGTGACGGTGCGGGTGGCCTCGGTGTCGATCGGTCCCGGCGCGATGGCGTTGATCCGGATCTTGGACCAGCCGAGCTCGAAGGCGAGTTGCTGAGTGAGACCGTTGATCCCGACCTTCGCCAGGCCGTAGAAGTTCGAATACACCCAGGCGGCCGTCGACGACTGGTTGACGATCGAACCGCCGGCCGCGCGCATGTGCGGGACCACGGCCCGGCACACGTTGAGTGCGCCGTCCATGTTCACGCTCATGAACTTCTTGTAGTAGTCCCACGGCACCGTGAGCAGCGAGTCGAGCTTCATGCCGCCGTAGATCGCCGCGTTGTTCACCAGATGCTCGATGCTGCCGAATCGATCGATCGTGAACGCCGCCAGCTCGAGGGCCGAATCGGGTTCGGCCACATCGACTTCCTTGAAGGCTGCGGAACCGCCGTCGGAGACGATCTGCTTGGCGACCGTCTCGCCCAGTTCGCGGTTGAGGTCGGCCACCACGACGTTGGCGCCCTCGGCGGCCAGCGCCCGCGCGTACGCCTCCCCGATGCCCTGCGCCGCACCGGTGACGATGGCGGTGCGTCCGTCGAAACGTCCCATCTGCCCACTCCTTCTCTGTCGGTCGGTCAGGCCTGCGCGGGCTCGGCCACGAGCTTGGTCTCCAGGTACTCCTCGAAGCCGGCGATGCCCATCTCGCGCCCGATGCCAGACTGCTTGTAGCCCCCGAAGGGGGCGTCCGCGGCGTACCAGACGCCACCGTTGACCGCGAGCGTGCCGGTGCGGACCCCGTCGACCACCTTCCGGACGCGGTCGGGATCGGTTCCCCACACCGACCCCGAGAGTCCGTAGGGCGAGTCGTTCGCGATCCGGATCGCGTCGTCGTCGCCGTCGTGGGGGAGGATCACCAGCACCGGGCCGAAGATCTCCTCCTGCGCGACGCGCGAGGAGTTGTCGAGGCCTGAGATCAGGGTGGGCTCGACGAAGAACCCGCGCTCGCGTTCGGCCGGTCGACCGCCGCCGACGACGATGGTGCCGCCCTCCTCGACGGCGAGCTCGAGGTAGCCCTCGACGCGGGCGCGCTGGCGAGCGGAGATCAGTGGGCCGCAGACGGTTCCGCGTTCGGCCGGGTTGCCCGGACGGATCCCGGCCATGGTGTGCGCGGTGGCCTCGACGGCCTCCTCGTAGCGCTCGCGGGGGACGAGCAGGCGCGTCGTGATCGCACACCCCTGTCCTGCGTGCGTGCAGACGGTGAACGCCGCGATCGCGCAGCCGGCGGTCAGGTCGGCGTCGTCGAGGACGATGAACGCCGACTTGCCGCCCAGTTCCAGGAACACCTTCTTCAGCGACTCCGACGCGGCGGCCATCACCGCCTTGCCCGTCGCGGTGGAGCCGGTGAAGGAAACCAGGTCGACCCGGGGGTCGCGGGAGAGCTGGGCGCCCAGCTGGTGGTCGGTGGAGGTGACGATGTTGATCACGCCGGCCGGGATGTCGGTCTCCTCGGCGATGACCTTGCCGACCAGGGCCGCGCACCACGGGGTGTCCGGAGCGGGCTTGAGGACCACCGTGTTGCCCGCGGCCAGCGCCGGGCCGATCTTCGCGAAGTTGATCTGGTGCGGGAAGTTCCACGGGGTGATCGCGCCGACCACTCCGACCGCTTCCTTGAGGACGCGCCGACGGGTCCTGATCCCCATCGGCGCCGCCACACCGAGATCGGTTTCCCACGAATAGGATTCGGCGAGGTCGGCGAAGTAGCCGAGGTCGGCGATCGGCCCTTCGAGCTGGGGGCCGGCGGTGAGCATCGCGGGCGCACCGACCTCGGCGATCGTGATCTCGCGCAGTTCGTCGATGTGCGACTGGAGGGCGTCGCGCAGTTGTCGCAGGCAACGGGCGCGGAAGGCGGGATCGCGCGACCAAGGGGTGTCGTCGAACGCCCGGCGTGCCGCCGCGATCGCCGCGTCCATGTCGGCGGCGGTCCCCTCGGCGGCGTAGCCGATGACCTCCTCGGTCGCGGGATCGGTCACCTCGAACACCCCGCCCGAGCCGGGGGTGAGCTTGCCGTCGATCAGGAGCGCGGAGCTGTCGGTAGGTCGAAGCGTCATTGCGCAGATCCCTTTCTGATCTGGACAGGTGTCTGGACTATAGTACGAACGAATGGTGATGGCAATGCTGTTCTGCGGGAATGAGTCTCGCTACTACTTGCAGGGCGGGTGGCCGTCGGCGGGCGTGACGGGAGGCGTTGAACGGGTCCCGTTGAACGAGGATCTGTAGTAATGTCCGGACACGTGTCTAGTATGAGTTTCGAGTCGACGCGCAGGCGCTTGACGCAGAAGCAGGCGGACACCGTCGAGAGGCTGTGCGAGGCGGCGGTGGAGGTCCTGCGTGAGGAGGACTTCGCCGGCCTGACGGTTCGGGCGGTCGCGTCGCGTGCCGGGGTCGGTCCCGCCACCGCCTACACCTACTTCTCCTCCAAGGAGCACCTCGTTGCCGAGGTGTTCTGGCGCCGGCTCTCGCGGTCGCCGCGGCCCGCGTCGGACGGGCTCGACCGCACCGGCCGCGTCGTCGCGGTGCTCCGTGGGATCACGCTGCTGCTCGCCGACGAGCCCGGCCTCTCGGGCGCGGTCACCAACGCGCTCCTCGGCGGTGACCCCGACGTCGAGCACCTGCGCGTGCGCATCGGTATCGAGATCCGTGGCCGTCTCGAGGAGGCGTTGGGCGAGCCCGGGGATCCCGAGATCCTCGAGACCCTCGACATTCTCTACGCCGGAGCGCTCCTGCGGGCCGGCATCGGCTACGGCACCTACGAGGACCTCGCCGGAAGTCTGGAGCGTTCCGCCACAATGATTCTGGAGTGAGAACATGACCGAAGCGCTGATCGACCCCGTGGTCTTCAATCCGTATGACTACGACTTCCACGAGGACCCGTACCCCACGTACGCGCGGCTGCGGAAAGAGTCTCCGCTGTACCACAATTCGGAGATCGGATTCTGGGCACTGTCGCGTCACGCCGACGTCCTCCGCGCGTTCCGCGACAGCACGCGACTGTCGAGTGCCAACGGTGTCTCACTCGATCCGGCGGCGTACGGGCCGCACGCCCACCTGGTGATGTCGTTCCTCGCGATGGACGACCCCCGGCACGCGCGGTTGCGCCAGCTGGTCTCGCGCGGATTCACCCCCCGGCGCGTCGCCGAACTCGACGGCCGGATCCTCGAACTCACGCGGCAGTACCTGGAGCCGGCGCTGGAGGCCGGCGAGTTCGACTGGGTCGCCGAGGTGGCCGGCAAGCTGCCGATGGACGTGATCTCGGAACTCATGGGGGTGCCGGAGGCGGACCGCGCGGAACTGCGCCGGCTCGCGGACCTGGTGGTGCACCGTGAGGACGGCGTCCTCGACGTGCCGCAGGCGTCCGTGGAGGCGTCGATCAGCCTGATGACCTACTACAAGGACATGATCGCGCGGCGGCGCCGCTCGCGCACCGAGGATCTCACGTCGGCGCTCCTCGACGCGGAGATCGACGGTGACAAGCTGTCGGACCAGGAGGTCCTCGGATTCATGTTCCTGATGGTGGTCGCGGGGAACGAGACCACGACCAAGCTACTCGGCAACGCCGCGTACTGGGGCGCACGTAATCCCGACCAGGTGGCTCCGGTGCTGAACGACCCTGACCGGGTGTCGGATTGGGTCGAGGAGACACTCCGATTCGACACCTCCAGCCAGATCGTGGCCCGAACCACCGCCGTCGACCTCGAGTACTACGGGCAGACGGTCCCCGCCGGGGAGAAGATGCTGCTGCTGATCGGTTCCGCCAACCGGGACGAGGCGGTGTTCGAGGACGGTGACGAGTACCGGATCGGCCGGGACTCCACCAACAAGCTCGTCAGCTTCGGCGGCGGCGTGCACTTCTGCCTCGGCGCGCACCTCGCCCGCCTCGAGGCGAAGATCGCGCTCGCCGAGTTCGCCAAGCGGGTAAAGCAATACGAGGTCGACGAGTCCGGAATCGAACGTGTCCACTCCACGAACGTGCGGGGCTTCGCGGCCCTGCCGATGAAGGTGCAGGTGAGCTGATGCCCCGCTTCGAACCCAACCCCACCCGCCGGCCGACGCTGATCAGCGGCGCCTCGTCCGGAATCGGCGAGGCCACCGCGTACGCGCTCGCCGAGCTCGGTCATCCGGTTGCCCTCGGCGCCCGCCGGGTGGCCGAGACCGAGGCGATCGCCGACAAGATCCGGAGCAACGGGGGAGAAGCGTTCGCGCACTTCCTCGACGTCACCGACGACGCCTCCGTGGACGCCTTCGTCACCGCCGCCGAGGACGCGCTCGGTCCGACGGAGATCGTGGTCTCCGGCGCCGGCGACCTCGAGTTCGGCGCCGCCGACCAGATGGACACGGCCCGATTCGCGAAGCAGATCGACGTGCACCTCGTCGGCGCGCAGCGGTTGGCGCACCGCGTGCTGCCCGGGATGCGGGAGCGGCGCCGGGGCGATTTCGTGCTCATCGGGTCGGACTGCGCCGACCGCCAGCGGCCGCTGATGGGCGCCTACGACGCGGCGAAGGCGGGGCTCGAGGCGATGGGGCGCCAGATGCGAATGGAGCTCGAGGGAACCGGGATTCGCGCGTCGATCGTCCGACCGGGGCCGACCTTCACGGGAATGGGCATGAACTCCACCCCGGAGATCCTCGCGCCGGTCGCGAAGATGTGGACCAAGTGGGGGTTCGCCCGCCACGGCTACATGCTGCGCGCCGCCGACATGGCCAACGCCGTCCTGGCGGTGGTGGGCGCACCCCGCGGCGTCCACCTCGTCCTGATCGAGGTCCAGCCCGAGGCGCCCCTCGCACCGCTTCCGGCTTCCGAGGAGACGAACCAATGACCCTGCCCGATCCGCCCCGCGCGTCCGGCGGCGACCACGAACACGGTCACCTCGAGGAACTGCGCACCGACCCGATCGCGCTGATGCGGCGCGTTCGACAGGAGTGCGGGGACGTCGGAGTGTTCCGGCTGGTCGACCGTGACGTCGTTCTGCTGTCCGGCGCCGAGGCCAACGAGTTCTTCTTCCGCTCCACCGACGGCGATCTGGACCAGCAGGCCGCCTACCCGTTCATGAAGCCGATCTTCGGTGAGGGCGTGGTGTTCGACGCCAGCCCCGAACGTCGCTCCGAGATGCTGCACAACTCCGCACTGCGCGGTGAGCAGATGAAGGGCCATGCCGCGACCATCGGCGTCGAGGTGGCGAACATGGTCGCCGACTGGGGCGACGAGGGCGAGATCGATCTGCTCGAGTTCTTCGCCGAGCTGACCATCTACACGTCGTCGGCGTGCCTGATCGGCAAGAAGTTCCGGGACGAACT
The DNA here is from genome assembly GCF_040024445.1 of Prescottella soli. NCBI lineage: Bacteria > Bacillati > Actinomycetota > Actinomycetes > Mycobacteriales > Nocardiaceae > Rhodococcus > Rhodococcus (subgen. Prescottella) soli. Next base: position 1,354,318 of record NZ_CP157276.1, on the reverse strand, counting down.
CGACGATCGGTTCGCGAGGCTCTACCACGAGCTCGAGCAGGGTACCGACGCGATCGCGTTCGTCGACCCGTACGCGCCGATCGAGAGTTTCCGGCGCCGTGACGCCGCCCGCGCCGCGCTGGTGGAGCTGGTCCAGGGAATCATGAACGGCCGGATCGCGAATCCTCCCCGGGGCAAGGAGGACCGGGACATGCTCGACGTCCTGGTCTCGATCCGGGACGACGCGGGCAACCTCCGGTTCAGCGCCGACGAGATCACGGGCATCTTCATCTCGATGATGTTCGCGGGCCATCACACGACGTCCGGGACCGCCGCGTGGTCGCTGATCGAGCTGCTGCGGCACCCCGACACCTCGGCCGAGGTCACCACCGAGCTGGACGAGCTGTACGCCGACGGCGCCGACATCAGCTTCCACGCACTCCGGCAGATCCCGGTCCTGGAGGCGGTGATCAAGGAGACACTGCGGCTGCACCCGCCGCTGATCATCCTGCTCCGCGTCGCGCGCGGCGAGTTCGAGGTCGGCGGATTCTCCATCCACGAAGGGAATCTGGTGGCGGCGACGCCGGCGATCTCCAACCGGATCCCGGAGGACTTCCCGGACCCCGACCGATTCGATCCGGGCCGGTACATCGATCCCAACCAGGAAGACATCGCCAACCGCTGGACGTGGATCCCGTTCGGTGCCGGGCGCCACCGGTGCGTGGGGGCCGCGTTCGCGCAGATGCAGCTCAAGGCGATCTTCTCGATCCTGCTGCGCGACTACGAGTTCGAGATGGCGCAACCCGCCGACTCCTACCGCAACGACCACAGCAAGATGGTGGTGCAGCTGCAGCAGCCGTGCCGGGTGCGTTACCGCAGACGGACGAGCCGAGCGGCATCCGTGGGTGCCGCGGCGGCAGCGCCTTCCGGGTGCCCCGTCGCCCACACGAGCGAGGCCTGATCATGCGCATCGAAGTCGACCTCGACCTCTGTCAGGGGCACGCCGCGTGTGAGCTGGAGGCGCCCGACGTGTTCGCGGTGCCCAAGCGCGGCAAGGTCACGATCCTCGCCCCGAGCCCGTCGGAGTCGGTGCGTGCCGACGTCGAGAACGCCGTCCGCTACTGCCCGACACAGGCCCTGCGGATCGTCGAGGACTGACGAGACCGCCGAATATTCCGCACGACAACGACTTTCGAAGGAGACGGCAGCATGACCGGATTCGATCGCGCCGAGCTGGACGAGATGGTCCAGCGCTGGGTGGATGCCAACAAGAAGGCAGAGACCGCCGGGGACTGGAAGCCGTTGGCGGACTTCTACACCGAGGACGCGACCTACGGTTGGAACTACGGCCCCAAGCAGGACTTCATGGCGATCGGACGCGACGAGATCCGCGACGTCGCGCTCGGCCTGGAGATGAACGGGCTCGAGGGCTGGGAATACCCGTACCAGGAGTTCGTGATCGACGAGGTCAGCGGCAACGTGATCGGGCTGTGGAAGCAGATCTCCGATGCCGAGCGCCCCGACGGCTCCAACTACTCGGTCTACGGCATCGGCGGCAGCTGGTTCCGCTACGGCGGCGACTTCCAGTGGTCGTGGCAGCGTGACTTCTTCGACTTCGGTAACGTCTCGGCGCTGTTCCTGGAGATGATCCAGAACAAGGCGCTGTCGAAGGGCATGCAGGCACGCATCCAGCGCTCCGTCTCGGGTGAGAAGCTGCCGGGCTGGCACCCGGCCGGCCAGGCACCGGTGCCGCTGTGGTGAGCACCCAGGCACAACCGTCTCGGTCGTTCGCGGCGCTCTCGCGAGCCGACCTCGCCACCCTGGTGCCGGAACTGCTGCTGTGCGGTCAGCTGATCGACCGCTCCGGGATGGCCCACCTGATCGTCGAGTTCGGGCGCGAGGGTATGGCGCAGGTGGCGATCGAGGAATGGCAGGCGGCGAGCCCCTGGTACACCCGCCGCATGCAGCGTGCCCTGCGCTACGAGGGCGACGACGTCGTGACCATCTTCAAGGGTCTGCAGCTCGACATCGGTGCGCCGCCGCAGTTCATGGACTTCCGCTTTCGGGTCGACGACCCGCACCACGGGGAGTTCTGGCTCGACCACTGCGGTGCGCTGATGGACGTCGAACCGCTCGGCGACGAGTACGTGACCGCGATGTGCCACGACATCGAGGACCCCACCTTCGACGCGACGGCGTTGGCGACCAACCCGCACGCGCAGGTCCGCCCCATCCACCGTCCGCCCCGTCGGCCCGCGGACCGTCACCCGCACTGCGCGTGGACGGTGATCATCGACGAGAAGCACGTCCCGCCGACGATGCAGCCGCACACCGAACAGATCGGCCGAAGCGCGGCCTACACAGTCGATCTCAGCACGATCGACGCCGGCGACGCCGGCAACCACGACTACGCCGGACCGCTGCTGTCGGACCTGCGGTTCCAGGACTTCTCCCGGTCGGCGCTGATTCGGATCGCCGAGGAGGTGTGCCTGCAGCAGCATCTACTCGCGCTCGGCTTCCTGCTCGCGGTCCGCAAGCGGGCGAACGAGGACAAGGCCCGCGAAATCACCCGCAAGCAGCTCACCGGCATCGCCGGCGTCACCGCACAGCGGATCCGGGACGCGCTCGGCCTACCCGATGACCTCGCGGGCCTGTCGATGGTGCTGTCGCTGCATCCGCTGCTGAATCCGAGACAGTACGTCGAGAGTGAAATCCTTTTCGACGGTGAACAATTGAGGTTGCGGATCGGCCGCCACGGACTCGTCGATGCGGACGGTGGCTGGCCCACACTGATCGACGGAGAGCACCTCGAGGCGTTGCAGGCGTTGGTGCGCGGTGTGAATCCACGATTCACCGTCCGTGTCGCCGGCGAGGACACCGCAGGTCTGCTCGTCGTCGTCGATGTCACCGACGAACCTGCGCCCGAATGCGTCGAGGTCGCGATCACCAAGGTCAGCACCGGCGCGACGTTCGTATTCGAAGACCGCGGAATTCCGTTGCCGCTGTACGTAGTCTGAGCGGCCGACCCCGACAGGACACCCGCATGGCCTACACGTTCGCCGACCTGTTCGAGCACTCCGTCGACGCGATGCCCGACCGCCTCGCCATGATCGTCTCCGGCGAGGAGGTGACCTACCGTGAGCTCGACGAGCGCGCCAATCGCCTCGCGCACCACCTCGAGGGCGCCGGATTCGGGCCGGGTGCCCACATCGGTATCCACATGCACAATTCGATCGAGACCATGGTCGCGATCATCGCGGCGTTCAAGATCCGCGCGATCCCGGTCACGGTGAACTACCGCTACACCTCCGACGAACTGCGCTACCTGTACGACAACGCCGATCTCGAGGGACTGGTGTTCCATCAGGGATTCGCGGACCGGGTCGCCGAGGTCCTGCCCGAGGTGCCGCGCATCCGGCATCTGATCTCCGTTCCGGACGAGTTGGCGACGGGAGCCGAGGGTGCAGGAACGCGTGCGGTGGGATACGAGGACGCCCTGGCGGGGAGCAGTCCGGAGCGGGGATTCGGGGAGCGCAGTCCCGACGACCACTACATCTTCTACACCGGCGGCACCACCGGCCGGCCGAAGGGCGTGGTCTGGCGGCACGAGGACATCTGGCGGGTCCTCGGCGGAGGGCTGGACTTCTACACCGGCGAGCCCGTCACCGACGAGTTCCAGCAGTCGCGGGGTGGGGTGGCCGCGGGGGAGGCGATGCGCTGGGTGATGCTGCCGCCGCTGATCCACACGTCCGCGATGATGCCGACCTTCACCGCGTTCTTCACGGGCAACACCGTCATCATGGAACCGAAGTTCGACGCGGCCCGCGTCTGGGAGGTCGTCGCCGAGTACCACCCACAGGTCATGGTCATCACCGGCGACGCGATGGGCCGGCCGCTCGTCGAGGCGTTCAGCGAACAGGACCGGGACACCTCCAGCCTCGGGGTCGTCGCGTCCGGCGCCGCGCTGTTCTCCGCTGCGGTGAAGGACGCCTTCTTCGAGGCGATGCCGAACCTGATGATCTCCGACTCGGTCGGCTCCTCCGAGACGGGATTCGGCGGAATCGGATTCGCGACCAAGGGCTTCGAGCAGCACGGCGGCCCCAGAGTCGGAGCCAACAGATACTCGGTCGTCGTCGACGACGAGAATCGCATCCTGCCGTCGGGATCCGGCGGTGAAGGGTGGCTGGCCAAGCTCGGCAACGTGTCGGTCGGCTACTACAAGGACCCGGTCAGGTCCGCGGAGATCTTCCGGATCGTCGAGGGGCAGCGTGCCGTGGTCACCGGGGACCGCGCCCGGATTGAGGACGACGGATCGATCACCCTGCTCGGACGCGGCAACATGGTGATCAACACCGGCGGCGAGAAGGTCTTCGCCGAGGAAGTCGAGGCGGCGGTGAAGGCGCACCCCGACATCTACGACGCGATCGTGATCGGCGTCCCCGACGAGCGCTGGGGATCGCGCGTGGCCGCGGTGATGCGAGTTCGCGACGGCGTCGAGCCGGACTTCGATTCCATCGAGAAGCATGCCCGCAATCAGCTTGCCGGCTACAAGATCCCGCGGACGTTCTGGATCGCCGACGAGGTGATTCGGACGCCGAGCGGCAAGCCCGACTTCGGCTGGGCGAGGGAACACGCGGCAGCCAACGACCACGCTCACCGGATCGACTAGACCGCAACGGGAGTCGGGTGAACGCGGTGACTCCCGGCGCGCGGAGCCGACGTTCGTCCGAGGGTTCGAGTGCGCGGTTCGCGCAGTGAATTCCGGTCCGGTGGTTGGGGATCGGCGCACGGTGTCGGCGATGGCGCGAGGCCGGTGTGAGGGATCCTCCTTCGTGGACTGAGACATCTCGGTTGCATGACGAATCGGAGACCATGGGGCGAGCGTTACAGGCGGTGGACAAACGGGCCTGAGGGCGCATCGTTCGAATGTTCGTTGTCGAGGAAAGGCGCAGGTCAGCCCGGTCCGCGCGGTCGATGGATCAACCATGCGAACGGGTTTCGCGGAAATCGCCGAGCGAGATCGGTGATCGATCGGGGTGCGAGGTGCTATCTTGATCGCGCCTGTATGCATGTGGCCGGGGGGATTGCTATCCGTTTCAGCGGGGGCTGGCGGATTTTTGGGGGGCGTTTTTCGTCATTTCTGTCTTCATGCGACTGGGCTGTCTATGTCTACATATGCATCTGGACACGCCGATCGAGGAGGTCGAAGAACGATGTCTACCCACAGGGCCGAGAACGTCCGAACGCGAAAGATGAAGAGTCGCATCATGGTTGCCGCCACTGCGGTGGGCGCATTGACGATTGCCACTCCGGCCATCGGTCACGCTGCGCCGGTGCCGGCAGGCGGGATCGGTAGCAGTGCGAACGGTGGTGCCGGCGGCGGACTCTCGGGTCTCGGAAGCAGCATCGGGGGCAACGGCGACGCCGGCCTCGGGAGCGCGGCGGGTCCCGGCGGTGCGAACGGTGGCATCAACGCGGGAAGCGCGGGCAACCTCGATCTGGCGAATCTTGCCCAAGCCGCACTCGGCAGTCTCGGAAACATCGGCGCCGGAAGCCTCGTCGGCGGTGGGCTCGACACCGGCAGCGCCGGCGGCGGTGAGCTGAACACCGGAAGCATCGAGCAGGCCGCTGCGGATCTCGCGCTCGGCAGCCTCGGGAATGCGGGTGGCGGCAGCACCGGAGGAACCGGTAGCGGTGCCGACACCGGCAGCTCCGGCAGCCTGCAACTGGGACTCGACGTCCTCGGCGGGCTCGCGGCGGGTAGCGCGGGCCAGGCCGATACCGGCAGCATCGGCGCGATCGGAAGCGGCAGCACCGGCAGTGGCAGTGTCCAGAGCGGCAGCGCAGAACTCGATCTCGGCAGCCTGGCCGATCTCGGCTCCGGCAGCGCCGGTGACACTGGGAGTACGGCGGGCGGCAGCCTGGACGCGCTCACCCAACTTGCACTGGGCAGCACCGGCAATGCCGGTCTCGACCTGGGGAGCCTGTCGGAGCTCGCGCTCGGGAGCCTCGGACTCGGCGGCGGAAGCTCCGATTCGGGCAGCGGCACCGGCAGCGGCACTGGCAGCACAGGACTGGATCTCGGCAGCCTGGCCGACCTCGGGGCCGGCAGTCTGGGCGACCTCGTCGGGGGTAGCTCGGGGGACACCGGCAGCGTGGATCCGGGCAGTGTCGAGTCCGGCAGTGCCAGTGGTGCCGGGGTGGATCTGGGCAGCCTGGGTGAGTTGGCTCTGGGTAGCCTGGCGCTTCCGTTCGGCAGCCTGGCGTTGCCGGTGTCGGGAAGTGCCGGCGCGCTGGGTAGCGCCGGTGATTCGGGTAGTGCGGGTGGTGTCGACACCGGTAGTGCCGGTCTGGATCTGGGGAGCCTGAAGGATCTGGCGCTGGGCAGCCTGGGGCTGGGCAGCACGGGTGGCGTGGATACCGGCAGCCTCCGTGACCTGGCGACGGGAAGTGCTGGAGACACGGGCAGCCTGGGTGACCTGCCGACGGGAAGCGCCGGCGACACGGGCAGCCTCGGTAACCTTCCGACCGGCAGCGCCGGGGACACGGGGAGCGCGGGGGATCTGGGCAGCCTGGGGCAGTTGGCTCTGGGTAGCCTGGCGCTTCCGTTCGGCAGCCTCGCGTTGCCGGTGTTGGGAAGCGTCGGCGCGCTGGGGAGCACCGGTGACACGGGCAGTGCGGGTGGTGTCGACACCGGTAGTGCCGGCGTCGATCTGGGGAGCCTGAAGGATCTGGCGCTCGGCAGCCTGGGCCTGGGCAGCACGGGTGGCGCGAACACCGGCAGCCTCGGTGATCTGCCAACCGGCAGCGCCGGGGACACGGGGAGCGCGGGGGATCTCGGCAGCTTGGGTGAGTTGGCCCTGGGCAGCCTGGCGCTTCCGTTCGGCAGCCTGGCGTTGCCGGTGTTGGGAAGCGCCGGCGCGCTGGGGAGCACCGGTGACACGGGCAGTGCGGGTGGTGTCGACACCGGTAGTGCCGGTGCGGGCAGCAGTGGCAGTGGCGATCTCGGTGCCGGTTCGTCCGGTGATTCGGGTAGTGCCGGTCTGGATCTGGGGAGCCTGAAGGATCTGGCGCTCGGCAGCTTGGGTCTGGGCAGCACGGGTGGCGTGGATACCGGCAGCCTCGGTGACCTGCTGACCGGGAGCACCGGAGGTGCCGGGAGCCTCGGTGACCTTCCGACCGGCAGCGCCGGGGACGCGGGGAGCGCGGGGGATCTGGGCAGCCTGGGTGAGTTGGCCCTGGGTAGCCTGGCGCTTCCGCTCGGCAGCCTCGCGCTTCCCTTTGCCGGTAGTGCGGCGGGGCTCGGCAGCACGGGTGGAACGGATACCGGCAGCGCTGGTGGAGCAGACACCGGCAGTGCCGGCAACCACGGGTCCGGTGGCTCCGGCAGCGCGACCGTTCCCGGTAGCTCGGGCGACACTGGCAGCGCGGGTGGCGGCGGGGCCGGTGTGGATCTCGGCAGCGCGGTGCTCGGCAGTGCCGCGCTCGGCAGTGCGATCGCCGGCGGCGTGGCGCTCGGCAGCCAGGCCGGTGTCGGCGCGAACGGTGCGGCCAACGTTGCTCTTCCGGTCGCCGTGAATGCCGTTGTTGCACACGATGTCAGTGCTCAGACCCGCACCGCCGAGGTGAGCGCCGCCCGAGCCGGTGGCCAGATCACCGCGGTGCCCGTGGGCGGCGTCGAGGCCGGCGACAAGGGCATTGCCGACGACTCCTCGAACCGTGGCGTGCTGGTGGGCACGGCATTGCTTCTGGCGGCCCTCGCAAGTGGCGGGTCCGTAGCGACCATGCGGAATCGCCGCAAGTCCTAAGATCCGAACATGCCGATGAGCATTACATCGACAGGCCGCTGCCGGCGCTCGTCCGGCAGCGGCCTGTCGGCGGGCCTGGCCGCCTGCGCGCTGTTCGTTGCGGCATTGAGTGGTTGCACCACAAGCGACACCGAGGGGCCGCCGCAGCCGAACGTCGTGCAGCAGGCGCCCGGACCGGTAGTCGACACCGGCACCGCCCCCGGGTCGATCGCGGCTACTCGTCCGGTCCGCCTGTCGATCCCGGCCATCGATGTCGACTCCGACCTGATGAACCTCGGACTCGACGCGAGCGGGGCGCTCGAGGTGCCGCCGAGCGGCTTTCCCGCCGGATGGTATTCCGGCTCACCGGTTCCCGGGGAACTCGGACCGGCGGTGATCGCCGGCCACGTCGACTGGGGCGGCAAGCCCGGCGTGTTCTTCCGACTCCACGAACTGGCGCCGGGCGACGAGATCTATGCCGACCGCACTGACGGCCTCACCGAGGTGTTCCGGGTGGCGAGCGTGGAACGCTATGCGAAGGATGCATTCCCGACCGCCAAGGTCTATGGCGACATCGACCACCCCGGGCTGCGACTGATCACCTGCGGAGGCGAGTTCGACACCGCCGCGCGCAGCTACCGCGACAACACCGTCGTGTTCGCCGACCTCGTCGGCACGCGGGGCGCGAACGCGAACTGACCGCGCCCGGACCCCGCTGGATCAGGCCGACTTCTTTCGGCCCCAACGGAAGTACGACAGCGGGCCGATGATGTTCACCGCGATGATCGCGGCCCACTTGCCCTTGCTGCCGTTGATCTCCTCGCGGCGCCGCGTCGCGAGGTCTGCCCACGCACTGACCGCCAGGCTCAGCTCAACCGCGGCCAACGCGATGATCGATGCGCGCTTGGCCGGGCTCAGGTCTGTCCACTTCGACTTCGCCATGGTGCTTTTCCTTCCGCGTCCACGGTTGCTCGGGTGCCTTCTCCATTCCTACCCGACGACGACACGATTGCGTCGTCACGGTCCTGTCGACGCGCGTAGTGAACGGTCGGTCTGTACCCTGTTTTGTGCGAGAAGCCGGCCCTCAGGAGGCTGGGGCAGAACTGGGAGGGTCAATGGCTGACCTGGTGTTGTTCGGTGATGTGCTGACCATGGACGAGGCCAACCCTCGGGCGACTGCCGTGGCCGTCGAGGGCGGGCGCATTGTGGCGGTGGGCTCGGACGCGGACGTCGCGTCGCTCATCGGTCCGGAGACGGTCGTCCACGACGTGGGCGGGGCCTGCATCATGCCAGGCTTCATCGAGGCACACGGTCACCCGATGAACGAGGCCGTCCTGCTGGGCGATCCGGTGGTCGACATCCGCCCCGTCACGATTCCCGATGCCGACGGCGTGCTCGCCGCGATCGACAAGGCGGTCGCCGATGCGGGCCCTGAGGGCGCCGTACTCAACGGGTGGGATCCCTTGTTGCAGAAGGGTCTCGCCGATCCGACCATGAAGTGGATGAACGAGCTGTCACCCGACAAGCCGTTGATCATCCTGCACAACTCGGGTCACGCGGCCTACTTCAACTCGCATGCCGCCACCGCCGCCGGGGTCACCCGCGACACCCCCGACCCGGAGGGCGCCCGTTTCGGCCGCGACGAGTCCGGTGACCTCGACGGTGTCGCGTACGAGTCGTCGGCGGTCATCGCGATCGCCGGCCCGGTCCTCGCGTCGGCGGCCGCACGATTCGGCGAACTGATGGCCGCCGAGTGCGCCCGCATGAACGCCGTCGGCGTGACCACGGTGAGCGAGATGGCGTTCGACCCGAAGATGCGCGCCCCGCTGGCCACGGCCGTCGATGCGGGGGTGCTCACCACGCGACTGCGCCTGTACGAGATGTCGGGGCCGGAGCGTGCGTCCGACGTCGAACCGGGGGCGGGCGACGACCTGGTCCGCCAGGTGGGCATCAAGATCTGGTCGGACGGATCGCCGTGGATCGGGAACATCGCGCTCAGCTTCCCCTACCTCGACACTCCGGCGACCCGGGCGCTGGGCATGGCGTGCAGCCACGGCCACGCGAACTACACCGGCGAGCAGATCCTCGCGATCAGCACCCCGTACTACGAGCGGGGCTGGCAGATCGCGTGCCACGCACACGGTGACGAGGCGATCACCATGGTGCTCGACGCGTGGGAGAAGATGCTCGCCGCCGACCCGCGCCCGGACCATCGACTGCGCCTCGAGCACGTCGGTGCGATGCGGCCCGACCAGTTCCGGCGCGCCGCCGCCCTCGGCGTCACGTGCAGCCTGTTCGTCGACCATCTCTACTACTGGGGCGACGTCCTCGTCGGCGACCTTTTCGGCACCGATCACGGCGGGCACTGGGCCGCAGCGGGTTCGGCGCTCGCCGCCGGACACCGCATCTCGTTCCACAACGACGGCCCGGTCACCCCGACCAATCCGCTGCGCAACATCGCCGACGCGGTCAACCGGCGCTCCCGCAGCGGACAGGTCCTCGCGCCGGACGAACGCATCCCCGTCGAGGCGGCGCTGCGCGCCCAGACCGTCGATGCGGCGTGGCACCTGTTCAGCGACGACGCCGTCGGATCGTTGAAGCCGGGATTGCACGCGGACATGGTTGTGCTGTCGGCGAATCCGCTCACGGTGGAGTCAGAGAACCTCGCCGACATCGAGGTGAAGGCCACGGTGTTCGCGGGGGAGACGGTGTACGGCAGCCTGAGCTGAGACGCTACGACACTGCCCGGGACTCGTGGTCCCGGGCAGTGTCGTGTTTGCGGGCGGTTGTGCTGCCCAACGATATTCGTCAGCTCGCTGCGTGCTGCGGGACCTGGGTGGGGGTGGGCTTGCGGAGCTGGGTCAGCCCGAGCAGGACCAGTGCCGCGACGAACCATCCGCCGATGACGAGCAGTCCGTGCCCGACACCGGTGCCGTCGAAGTAGATGATCGAGCGGACCGCGTCCACCGCGCCGGCGCCGATCCAGAAGTGGCTCAACCCCGACCAGAACCCGGGCAGGAAGTCCGCGGGGAAGGCGCCGCCGGCGCTGGGGAAGTTCACGAAGATCATGAGGACCATCACCACCATGATCGCGGCCTTGCCGAATACGCGGTTGACCAGGATGCTGACCAGACCCACCGCGATCGTGTAGGCGATCACCACTGCGAGCATCGCGAGATTCTCCGCGAACGAGGCGCCGTAGAAGCCGACGAAGATCGCCGAGACGAGATAGGCCGCGAGGACACCGATCACCGACATCGCACCGAGGATGCCGACCTGCTGGCGCAGCTTCAACCGCGGCGCGACCTGGGAGAGCACGGTGATGGTGAGGTAGCCGACGATCGTGCTCACCATCACGAGGTAGAAGAGACCGGTGCCGGTCGGGTCGTCCGCGGCCAGCGGCGCATGGTCGACGGTGTTCATCTCGACGCCCTGGGCTGCGGCGAGCGGCTGGGCGAGGCCCTCCACCGCCTGCACCCGCATCGTGCCCTCGGCGGAGGCGATGTGCACGTTCATCGTCGAGCCCAGTTCGATGACGCCCGCGATCTCGCGGTTCTGCAGGCGATCGAGTGCGCCTGCGGCATCGGTGGCCGTCTCGAGTTCGAACTTGTCGCCGACGGTCGGTGCGAGCCGCTCGACCAGGGTGGTCGCGGCGGACTCCGGCCCGACCACGACGACCTCGACGCCGCGGGGCGCCGGGTTGTGGAAGGCGCTGACGTAGCAGAGGGCGAACATCACCGCGAAGAACAGCGGAAACACCATCGACTCCACGATCATGTGCCACGGCGGGCGACCGGGATCGGTCGGCTGCGGCGACGTTCCGTGATCGAGATGGAGCGCGGGGGCAACCGCCTCCGTGTCGGCCTCGATGGCCTGGGTCCACTCCTGCTGCCGTTGATCGTGCGTGTTCGGCAAATCTGCACCGCCTTCCTGTCCGTACACACTGTCAACACTGTTGACGAACGGGTAGTCAACAGTGTTGACACTCGATTGTCAACACTGTTGACGTAGGGTGTGCGGCAAGGTTGGCGGCAACCACTCCGAACGAAGGACGATCGATGACCGTCGAGACACCTGGGCCCCACTCGCGCGCCGGCAGCGCCCACAACCGTGAGGCGGTGCAGCGGGCCGCCGCCGAGTTGTTTGCCGAGCAGGGGTTCGCGGCGACCGGGGTGCGGGACATCGCGCGGCACGCCGGCGTCGACCCGGCACTGGTCATCCGCTACTTCGGGTCCAAGGAGAATCTGTTCGTCCGCACCATGACCATGTCCAACGCCTTCGTCGAGGTCGTGGAGGGTCCGTTGGACGGATTGGGAAGGGCTCTAGTCGATTTCGTGGTCCGTCGAACGCGTCGCCGGCAGGCCGACAAGGCCACCGCCGTCTATTCGGCACTCATTCGCGCATCCGACCGCCCCGTCGTGCGCGAGCACCTCCAGGAGGCGATCGACCAGATGATCGTCGCGCCCCTCGCGCCCCGACTCCGCGGCGACGACGCCGAGCTGCGTGCGCACCTGCTCGCGGCGCAACTCTCCGGGCTGATGGCTGCGTTGTACGTCATGGAGAGCCCGTGGCTGCGCGCCGCCCCGATCGACGACATCGTCGAGCGCTACGGCGCCGCCATCCAGGTGCTCGTCGACAGCTGACGCGGAATGTGTTCCGTTGGGCGGGAAGTGTCGAGCGCCCGGCGCCACCGAGATCGGAGGATGTCGTGGATCACATCAGTTGACGATGGCGATCCATGTCACATCAATCGAGGGGGCGAACGTGGGCGTTGCGGGCTTCGACGAGGAATTCGACGTTGTGGTGGTGGGGTCGGGAGCGGCCGGTGCGGCCGCTGCGCTCGGTGCGCACCAGGCCGGTGCCTCCGTGCTGGTCGTCGAGAAGTGCGACGAGGCCACGGCCGGTGGCAACACCCGTGTCAGCGGCGGCGGCTGGTGGGTCAATCGTGACCCCGAGCGCGCGCAGGTCTTCCTGCGTTCGCTGAACGGGGCATTTCCGGTGGCCGACGACGTCGTCGAGGCGTGGGCGGCCGAGACGGCCGAGAACTCGCGTTGGCTCGAGGACTTGGGCGCCGACGTCGCGATGAGCGCCGATTACCACACCGAGCCCGAGTATCTCGAGCTCGAGGGCAGCGACTGCTACGCCGGAATGGACACCATCGCCGGACGCATGGGCCACTCGCTGCTCCACGACTTCCTGCACGGTGCGCTCGCCGAGCGCGGCATCGAGATCCGTTTCGAGACACCGGCGGTCGAGTTGATCACCGACGGCGGCACCGTGGTGGGCGTCGAGGTGGAGGCCGCCGACGGTCGGCGCCGGATCGGCGGGCGCGGCGGCGTGGTGCTCGCGACCGGAGGCTTCCAGGCCGACCCGGGGATGGTGCGCGACTACCTGCGCGTCGAGGACCACGTGCTGTGGGGCTCGCCCGCCTCGACCGGCGACGGCCACCGGATGGCGCAGGCGGCGGGCGCCGACCTGTGGCACATGGACAACATGATGACCATCACCGGTGTCCGCGGCGACGACGGCAGCGGCTACTACCTGGCGCTGTGGAACGCGCACAACTACCTGTGGGTGGCCGCTGACGGCCGCCGTTTCATGGACGAGGCCGCCGACCCCTATCACGGGCACGTCCGCCGTAACGGTGGGTACGAACTGTTCCCGCAGCGCCCGTTCCACCTGATCTTCGACGAGCAGATGCGCACCGCCGGCCCGCTCAGCCCGACGCCCGACGTCCTGCCGGTGGGGTGGAACCTCCTCGTCAACGGCGCACGCTGGAGTCTCGACAACGCCGACGAGATCGCGAAGGGCTGGATCGAGCGCGCCGACTCGATCGCCGAACTCGCCGAGATCGTCGGGGTGGACCCGTCGACGCTCGGGCGCACCGTCGAGCAGTACAACGAGGCCTGCGCAGCCGGGCGCGACGACCACTTCGGTCGGGCTCCGGAGAAGCTTGCTCCGGTCGCGCAGGCGCCGTTCTACGTCCTCGAGGTGACCCCGCTGCTCGGCTGGAGCAACGGCGGCCCCCGCCGCGACGGGCGCGCGCGAGTGCTCGACACCCGCGGCGCCGCGATCGACGGACTGTACGCGGCCGGCGAGATCAGCTCGACCTACAGCTGGCGCAAGGACGGCGGATTCCACGTCGGTGACGCCCTCGCGTTCGGCCGCGTGGCCGGACGCGACGCGGCCGCCCGCGCCTGATCCGGCCCGGTGGCTCCCCAGGCGCGCGGAGCCACCGGATTCGGGGCCAGGCGCGTTTCCCGATAACATCCAGGTCGGCTGGCCGATCCGGTGTCGAACGGCCGGCGACCGACGTTGCGATGGGAGCGGGTGTGCAGGTGCAGGAGCCACGACGTGGGGACGTCGCCGATCAGGTGAATCTGATCGCCCAGCTTCCGCCGTACACCGAATTGCTCTGGCCCACCCTCCAGGCGCTGATCGCCCTCGGCGGCTCGGCGTCCAACAACGAACTCGACGGCGCGGTCGTCGAGCGGGAGGGCTGGTCGCCCGACGTGCAGGGCATCCTGCACGGTGACGGTCCGGGCACCGAGGTGGAGTACCGATTGGCTTGGGCGCGTACCTATCTCAAAGGAATGGGTCTGCTCGCCAACAGTCGTCGCGCGGTGTGGAGTGTGACCAAGCGCGGACGCGAGGTGACCGAGGGTGACATCCGTCCGCTGCTCGCGACCTTCACGGCCGACAAGCGGCGCCAGCGTCTGAGCCGCAAGGCCAACATTCCTGGTGCGCAGTCTCTTCCGCACTCCGAGACCAGTTCTTCCGAATCGGATGCGTCGTACGGCGAATCGGGGGATGCCGTCGAGTGGAAGGCCGCGCTGCTGGAGTCGATCCTGCGGATGTCGTCCACCGCGTTCGAGCGGCTCACCCAACGGCTGCTGCGCGAGGCAGGATTCTCGACCGCCACCATCACCGGCCGCGGGTCGGACGGCGGGATCGACGGCATCGGGATGTGTCAGATCTCCCTACTCAGCTTCCCTGTCGCCTTCCAGTGCAAGCGGGTCAGTGGGAGTGTGGGGGCGGGCGCCGTGCGGGATCTGCGCGGTGCGATGGCCGGACGCGGCGAGAAGGGCCTGCTGATCACGACCGGTACCTTCACGAGTGAGGCGCGGGCCGAATCGCGTCGCGACGGCGCCCCGCCGGTCGACCTCATCGACGGCGACCGCCTCTGCGAGCTCCTCAAGGAACACGCGCTCGGTGTGCGCACGACGACCCGCGTCGTCGAGGACGTCACGGTGCAGGCCGACTTCTTCGCGGGCCTCGAATCCGACTGAAGCCGAAGTCACCCATGTGACTGACGGAACCAGAGTGACTGTGGTGAAATAGCCCTCGAATCCAAACGGTCCGAGACGAATCGGTCGTGGGCGCCCAGTCACAGCTATGCCGGGATCCGCCGGTGATGCGAGGTTTTGCCAGTGCAGGTCTCCAGACGACAACTGTTCAAGTACGCCGCGGCCGGCACCGCAGCGGCCGGACTGGCTGCCGTGGCGGGTCCCGCGATCGCGAATGCCGGACCCGCGACACTCGTCGACTACGCGGCAGGCGTCCCGTCGCCGCTCGGCATCCGGCTCGCCGGACACGTCGGCGCCATCCGCTACGTCTCCGACCGGCGTCCGGGTGCGGAGTGGATGCTCGGCAAGCCGATGCAGTTCGGCGAGGCCGCCGCCATGGCGGCCATCGGGCTGCAGATCGTGTCGTGCTACCAGTTCGGCAAGGGTGCGACGTCGGACTGGCGCGGTGGCTACGACGCGGGCGTCCGGCACGCGCAGCGCGGCCGCGAACTGCACCTGGCGGCCGGCGGCCCGCAGAACAGCCCCATCTACGCGTCGATCGACGACAACCCGTCGGCGGGGGAGTTCGACAACCTCATCGCGCCGTACCTGCGCGGCTGGGAGAGCGTGATCGGTCACAGGAACGTGGGTGTCTACGCGAACTCGCCGACGATCGACCGCTGCGTGCGGGCGGGTGTCGGTTCCTGGTTCTGGCAGCACAACTGGGGCACTCCCGCCGGCTTCGTGCACCCCAGGGCGCACCTGCACCAGTTCGAGATCGACAAGCGCCAGATCGACGGAATCGGCGTCGACGTCAACTCGATCCTCAAGCCCGACTACGGGCAGTGGTCGATGCAGAGGCCGTTCTTCCTGTCGTAGCCTGACGAAACGTCCAACCAAGGATTGATTTTCCGGTCGACGCGCAGGTCCACCCCGTACGTAAAGCTAAGGTAATGGTATGTCTGTCCTCTACAACATCCTCGTCGCCGTGCACCTGCTGGGCATGGCCGCGATCGTCGGCGGTTACCTCTCGGTCCTGAAGGCTCCCCGGATCAGCGAGGTGATGGTCTGGGGCGCCCGCGTGCAGCTGCTGTCGGGCATCGTGATCGTCGGCCTGGGCGAGTCCGTCGAATCGCTCGGCAAGGACTACAACATGTCCAAGATCGGCGTGAAGCTGCTGATCACGCTGGTCATCGTGGCCGTCGCGGAGATCGGGCGGGCCCGCCAGAAGCGGGGCGAGGGCAACCCCAACTTCGCGCACATCGTCGGCATCCTGGCGATCGTCAACGCGCTCATCGCGGTGCTCTGGACGAGTTACTGACGTCCGCCTCGCGCACACGAAACGGGCGCCCTCCACACGGAGGGCGCCCGTCGTCGTTCGCGGCCCCTGTCAGCCCGGGACGTTGGCCATCTTGTCGAGCCAGACCCGGGCGTCGTCGGGCAGATTCCCCGACTTGTCGGCGTGCCGGCACCACTTCTTCGCCATCGACAGAAAGTTCATCGGGTTGTAGGCGTCCTCTTCGTGCGACCACAGGTTGTCGCCCGCGTAGTGGAGGATCGTGATGTTCGCGGCGCCGTGCTCGGTGCCGTCACCCGGATCCTCCATCGGGTTCTGCACCTCGCAGATCACCCAGCCGCGCTCCTCGTCGATCACGTACCACGAGACCGGGAACTCGGGCATCCGGTTGCCGGGGAAGGCGGTCATGGTGCGCGTCACCCAGCGGCGGATCTCCTCTCGACCGGAGAAGCTCCCGAACGCGTGCTCCAGGTAGGTCGCGTCCTCGGTGAACTGGTCGGCAAAGATGTTCCAGTCCCTGGTCTGCGTCGCCTCGACCACGGTCTTCTGGTAGTTCGCGAATGCGGCCTCGAGTTCGTCGCGGGTCCACGCCATCGCTGCGCTCCTCCTGCTCGGTTGCGGTCACCCGCCGCGTGGGCGAGTTCTCCTGCAACCTAACGCACGGCTGGAACGTGTTTCAGTTTTTTGCCCGGAATGGGGTGAACTGTCAGGAGCCGTGAAGTTCCATCCAGTTGCCGAACGGCGGTGGGCCCTCGCCGAGCACCTTGAGTGCATGTGCCGGAGTTCCGGTTTCGGCGTCGTCGTGCTTGACGTGCATCCACTGATACCCGGCGAGCACGTGTTCCTCGGACGTGGCCCGATTGACGACCACGTGATCGCCGTTCGGGCGCTGTTCGAGGGACCACCCGCTTTCGGGCCCCGCCAGCACCCACCACTTCTCTTTGCTCACGGTCGTGACTCCCGTCTGGAGTGACTACACGATGCGAGTTCAACGCTACCGCACCGACGGGAGGTGAAACGGAGTCGAGCGGGCCGGCGATATGCCCGGTACAGGTCCGACCGACGGACCGGTTCGGACAGGGTCAACGGTCCGAATGCTGCTACTACGTGGAGGGTCTCGTGGATTTCCTCATCAACCTGCTGTACGCGATCGCCGCAAACCTGTGGGTGGGATCGTCCGGCGGATCGTCCGGCAGTGGTCAGGCCCCGACGACTCCGACGCCGTAACGCCCGAACGACGCGAAGGCCCGCACCGGATTGCCGGTGCGGGCCTTCTGCGTCTCGACGGCGCTCGTCAGGCGTGCTGCTTGCCGGCGGCTGCGGACTGCTTCGACTTCGGGATGAGGAAGGCGAACAGGAGAGCGACGACGGCCGCCACGATGGCGATGACGAACGTGGCGCGGAACGCGTCGAACGAGGGAATCGTGGCGGTCCCGAGGGTGACCGTCATGCTGGCCAGCACGACGCTGATCACCGCTGCGGCGCTGGACGTTCCGATCGACCGCATCAGCGAGTTCAGCCCGTTCGCGGCCGCGGTCTCGGACACCGGAACGGCACCGATGATGAGGGCCGGCATCGATGAATAGCTCAGGCCCACACCCGCGCCGATGATCATGCCGCCGACGACGATCATCCACACCGACGAGGACAGGAAGTAGACGAACACGTAGCCGAGGCCGACCACGACCGAGCCCACCATGAGGGTGAACCGCGGTCCGCGCCATGCCGAGATCTTGGCGGAGACCGGTGACAGCGCCATCATCACGAGGCCGCCCGGCGCCAGCGCGACACCGGCCTTGATCATCGAGAGCCCCAGTCCGTAACCGGTCGACTCCGGGGCCATCAGCAGCTGGGGAAGCGTCAGCGAGTTCCCGTACATGCTGAACCCGATGGCGATCGATGCCAGGTTCGTGAACAGCACGTTCGGACGCGCGGACACCCGCAGGTCCACCAGCGGGCGCGCGGTCCGCAACTGGATGAACCCCCACACGACGAACACCGCGGCCGACGCCGCGAGCAGGCCCAGAGTGAGGGGATCGCTCCAACCCCACGTGCCGCCCTTCGTGATCGGGAGCAGGAACAGGATCAGGGCCGCGCTGAGTCCGACAGCGCCGACGAAGTCGAAGCGCCCGGGGGTGCGGACCGGCGACTCCGGGATCATGACGAGCGCAAGCGCCATGCAGGCCAGGCCCAGTCCGGCGGACACCCAGAAGAGCACATGCCAGTCCGCGACCTGCGCGATCGCCGCCGCGACCGGCAGGCCGATCGCGCCGCCGACACCGAGCGTCGCGCTGACGATGGCCATTGCGCCGGCCACCTTCCGCGGGGGCAGTTCGTCGCGCAGGATGCTGATGCCGAGCGGAATGACGCCGACGGACGCGCCCTGGAGTGCGCGACCGACGATGAGCGGGATCAGGGAGTTCGCGAAGGCGCAGACCACCGATCCCAGGACGACGAGCAGCAAGCTCGCGACCAGGACGCGCTTCTTGCCGTACATGTCGCCGAGTCGGCCGCTGATTGGCGTGACGACGGCGGCGGCGAGAAGCGTCGCGGTGATCGCCCACGAGGCGTCGGCCGGCGAGGCGGAGATCAGGTGCGGGAGCTGGGGAATGATCGGCACCACGAGGGTCTGCATCAGGGAGACGACGATGCCGCAGAAACCCAGGATCGCAACGATGACGTTGCCGCCGGATCGGGTGCCTGTGGACGCCGTCGACGCAGACGCGACGGATGAGGTCAAGGGATACTCCTCGAAAAAAGGGCTAGAAGACCGAAATCGCAAGAGTGTGTACGGTACACACCGTGTGCATGGCGCACAAAGACTGTGTTCACTGGGCGAGAAGGCGGCGGGTGTGTTCGAGGCGGACGGGACGCAGACGGAGATCGAGTACGAGTTGACGCTGCTGTCCCGGTACCACGCGCTGGCTCGTCAGCGCGGAGGTCAGAAGCTCGACCGGTCGGCCTACCTGATCCTTGCCCGCCTCGAACTGGAACCGCCGATGAGCCTCAAGGAACTTTCGGAGGCGTTCCGGCTCGACATCTCGACCATCAATCGGCAGGTCGGGGCCCTCGAACGGCGCGGCTACGTCGAGCGTCTGGCCGATCCCGACGGCGGCGCCGCACGCAAGATCACGCCGACGCGGGCCGGGCTCGATCAGCTGCACGAGGACCGCGACCTCAACCGCCGCGGCATCGGAACCGTGCTCGACGGCTGGTCGGACGAGGACGTCGTGGAACTGCGCAACGTCCTGGCCCGATTCAACAGCGACGTCGAGCGCCTCGAGGGTCGGTCCTGGCCGCGGCCCTTCGGGGAGTGGCGTCCGAACGAGAACTAGGACTGCACGTGACGGGTCGGTGACTCGACGAGGTCGGGTTCGTCCGGGACGACCACGAACCGCGGCCGTTGGTCGGGGGAGTGACCCACCGCGCGCCACGACAGCAGCGACCACCGCGACAGACCCGACAGCGCCGAGCCGACGCTCGCGAACGAGAGCGACGACAACACCGATCCGGCCGAGCCGATCGAACCGATGGACAGGATCGACCCGATGCTGCCGACGGACAGAATCGACCCGACGCTGCCGATCGACAGGATCGATCCCTCGGAGCGGATCGAGAGGATGGACCGCCGCGAGTTCCGGGAACGAATGGACTGCGTGAAGTCGGCCATTCCTCGGTCTACCACGAACGACCCGGCCTCGAAAGCGGAACGGGCGACGGCCTTCGCGCTACGTGTGGTCGAGGAACGCGTCGGTCAGTTGCCCGACCGTCGGCAGGCCCGCCGGCCCGCCCGGCGTCGGGTAGACCCGGCACGCGAGCCGCGGCACCGGTTCGCCGCCGAAGGCGTCGGCGCCGTCGATCAGGATCGTCGGTGAACCGGCGAACGGCAGCGCGGCTGCCTCCGCGTCAGTCTCGACGCGCCGATAGGTGATCTCGGGCTCCGGGAGTGCCGCGGCCACCGCCGCGTGCCTCACGCGCGCACCCGCCTCCCGCCAATTTGGGCACCCGTCGAAGTACAGGATCTCGACCTTCATCCCGCAATTGTGCCCGAGAAACACGAGCGCCCTGCCTCGACCGGTCGTCGGTCGAGGCAGGGCGCTGCGAGTGTGGGGAGTTACGCGACCGTGAACATTCCGACGGTCGGCAGGAAGTTGCACGTGATCGGTGCGGCGCCCTCGGGTTCGGTGGTCAGCGAGCCGGAGATGACCGCGAGGACACGTCCGGGGCCGGTGTTGGCGATCGCCGACAGCGTGGCCGGACCGTCCGGGTTGATCCGCGCCTCGGTGGTGAGGTTCTGCGTCTCGCGACGACCGTTGTCGACGTTGATCCACGTGACCGTCATGCCCTGGTTCGGGGCCGCCTTCGCGGTGCCGAGCGCGGTGAAGACGAAGCCGGCCTGGCCGGCGGCCGGTCCGGGCGGGGGCAGGTGCGCCGGGCCGGGGACCGCGAGCGCGGTGCCGACGGAATCGCTCGACGGGGCGATGCAGCCCTTGCCGATGGTGGGGTAGAGGAACTGCGCGATGACCGGGCCGTCCTTGGGGATCTCGGGTCCGCCGCCGCCGCTGCCGTCGAGGAAGGTGATGACGCGCTCGAGCGTGGACTTGAGCTCCGGCGGCAGGTTCGCACCCTCGAGCAGGGCGCGGGCCTGTGCCAGCAGATCGGCCTTGGCATCGACGTCGTTGAGGTCCGGCGGGGCTGCGGCCGCGCCGAGGATGGCGGGGGCGAGGGAGGCCAGCGCATCGATCGAGACGCCCTCGGGGATGCCGGGAGGCGTCGGCTGTGCGGCCGCATTGGCCGGGACAGCGAGCGCGGCGGCGGCCGCAACTGCACACGCGGTGACTGCTCGTCGCATTCCTCGGTTACGAATCACGGTTTCCCCATCCTTGTCTTCAGACGCCGGCGGTGCAGCGTCGGTCTACCGGGTGGACGCTGCCGTCCGTCCCGGTCGCGGGCCACTCTAGGGATCGGCCCCTGGTGTGTACAGACTTGTCCGTACGACCCATTCGTGATCTGCGTCGCGGAGAAGTCTATGCAAGCTGTGACGTGACTGCCATTGCCTGGTGACAATATCGCGTGACATATGGGGAGAATGTGATCCTTGATGCAACTGTTACTGATGAGCAAGGTATTTTCGGACGCCGTTCCCATCGGGTTAGGCTGACGCGACACCTGGTCCTTCCCGCCGCTGGGCCACACTGGGTGCTTCCAGTCAGCACACCGATCAGGGAGAGCGTCGACCAGTGACTCAGCATTCACGTGCCGAGCGGGGATCGCGCATCCGCGCGGCGTACCGCGGGCTCGTCCGGTGGGCGCCGCTCGTACTCGCCGTGGCGGTATCGACGAGGCTGCTGTGGACCGTCCTCACGCCGAACGGCACGAATTTCGTCGACCTCCACGTCTATGTCGACGGTTCGGCGGCGCTGCTGCGGGGCGATCTCTACGGGTTCACCTACTCGGAGCAGACTCCGGATTTCCCGCTTCCGTTCACCTACCCGCCGTTCGCGGCACTGGTCTTCCTGCCACTGCACTACCTGCCGTTCGGGCTGGTCGGCTTCTGCTGGCAGTTGGGAACCGTCCTCGCGCTGTTCTGGGTGATCCGGATCAGCCTCGAGTTGCTGCTCGGCGAGACCGCCCGTGAGCGCCACTGGCAGCACGTCGCGATGTTGTGGACCGCGATCGGGGTGTGGACCGAACCGGTGCGCACGACCCTGGACTACGGCCAGGTCAACGTATTCCTGGTGCTCGGCGCGATGCTGGCCGTCCGCAGCACCCGTTGGTGGGTGTCCGGTGGAATCGTCGGCATCCTCGCCGGTATCAAGCTCACACCCGCCGTGACGGGGTTGTACTTCCTCGCACAGCGACGGTGGCGCGCCGCGGTGTTCTCCGCGGTGGCCTTCGCGGGGACCGTCGGTGTGAGCTACCTCGTGATCAGCGCCCAGGCGCGCGACTACTTCTCCTCCAAGTTCGGCGACGCCGACCGGATCGGCCCCGTCGGGTCGGCGTGGAACCAGTCGTTGCGCGGCGCACTCAGCCGCCTCGCCGGCCACGACGTGGGCTCCGGCCCGGTGTGGATCGCGGGGGTCGTGGTCGCGGCGGCGCTCGCCTTCTTCGCCTGGAGCGCGCTCGCCCGCGACGACCGGCTGGGCACGCTCCTGCTGGTGGAGTTGTTCGGGCTGCTGGTCTCGCCGATCTCGTGGGTCCACCACTGGGTGTGGGTGCTGCCGATGCTGATCTGGCTGTTCTACGGCCCCTACCGGCACCTCGTCGGCACCCGGGTCGTCGCGGCGTGCTGGCTCGCCGTCACGGTGATCGGCGTGCCCTGGGTCCTCCACCAGTTCGAGGGTGAGTCGATCTCCCGCGCCGGCGCCCTCGCGTGGGCGGGGGCGGTCAACGTCGCCGGCGCGCTCGTCGTCTTCCTGTGGGTCGGGTACGCGGGCCGCCGGTACGCGGCTATGCCGACTCGGCCAGTTCGTCGATCCGTCGAGCCAGCTCCAGATCGAATTTCGTGATCCCGCCGACGGCGTGCGTCGAGAGCGAATACGTGACCTTGCGCCAGCGGATGTCGATGTCGGGGTGGTGGTTGATCGACTCGGCGACCTCCGCGACCCGGTCGACCAGGGCGATCGCGTCCGGGAACGTCGCAGACGTGACGGTCCGGGTCAGCGCGCCGCCGTCGCGGCTCCAGTGCGAGAGATTCGTGAGTGCGGTGTCGATCTCGGTGTCGGACAGCAACTCGGCCATACCTCATGATGGTGCGATGGCGAAGGGACCGCAATGATCCGGGAGCGCGAGGTCGTCGCGGCCGCGATGATCCGGGACGGGCGACTGCTGCTCGCGCAGCGCACGCGGCCGGTGGAATTGGCCGGATTGTGGGAGTTGCCGGGCGGCAAGGTCGAGCCCGACGAGTCGCCGGCCGACGCGGTACGCCGCGAACTGCGCGAGGAACTGGGCGTCGAGGCGGTCGCGGGGGCGCGGATCGGGGCGGACGTTCCCCTCCGTGACGGAATGGTGCTGCGCGCGTACCGTGCCGAACTCGTCAGCGGGACGCCCCGGGCGCTGGACCACGCAGCGCTGTGCTGGGTCGACGCAAGGGAACTGCTCGAGGTCGACCTCGTCGACAACGATCGCGGCTGGGTTCCGGAACTCGTGGCACTGCTCGACGAGTGACGGCGCCCCTCAGGCGGCGCGGGCCTTCTTGAGGCCCTTCTTCAGTTCCTTCTTGGTCGCGCCTTCGTTCTCGAGCTTCTTCATTCGCATGATCACGACCGGGCACTTGAGGCAACGCGTCTTCTTCCGGCAGCACTTCTTCTTGGGCTTGAGGCCAGAGACCTTGCTGGCCTTCACCTTTCCCTTGCCCATGTGCGAGACCGGCCTTCCTCCCGAGTGCGGCGCCCGAATCGCTGCCGCACGCAGTTAGCCTAGCCTCATTCGGTCTCCGCGCACAGGTGGCCCGGCGTCGGATCCGGGCCACCCGTGGTCGAACGTTCGTCAGTGTCCGTGCAGCGGGTAGTTGCCGCGCACCACGTACGACGGGTCGGTGGCCTCCTTGAGCCGGCGCAGCGCCGCCAGGGTGGGCGCGTCGTACGCGCGTTCCGGCGACTCGCCGGGGCCGAGCAGCGTCGGGACGGTCGGACCGGCGCACCAGGGGGAGAGCTCGTCGAACAGGTCCGCCATGGCTGCGGCACCGGCGTCGAGCAGCTCGGGGACGGGAGCGAGCGTCAACGTCATCACCGCGAACTCCGCGCCGTCTCGACGCAGATCCACGGCGCCGGCCCGACCCGTTCGGGCGGGGCCACCCAGATGCCGGAACTGGACCTGGGTCAGCGGTGTCGCGCCGGGCGTCCCGGCACGATCCACGACGAGGTCGACGACGGCGTCGTCGAGTGCTTTGAGCATCATCGACGAATGGACGCCGGGAGACGGGTCGACGGGCTCCTCACACACCCCAGCGATCTCACTCGGCTGCAGCGGTCGGACCGTGTCGCGCAGGACGGCGCCGGCCGCCCGGATCGGGGACAGGTGCGCCGCGAGGGCCTCGGGCGGACCGAGCAGCAACGTGTCGACGAAGCAGAACGACTGTCCCCGGATCTCCTCGGGCAGGTCCGGGATCGGCGGGAAGTGCATGATCGACGCCCACACCGTCAGCTCCGCCGGCGCGACCTCGGTCAGCGCGGTGACCGCCCGCAGCAGCGATCGTGCCTCGGCCGCGGGGAAGGCGAGCCGTCCGCCGGTGATCGCGGGCGCCGGGAACAGGTCGATCTCGACGGCGGTGACGATGCCGAATTCGCCGCCGCCACCCCGCAGCGCCCACATCAGCTCGGGCGACTCGTCGTCACTGACCCAGCGGTGGACGCCCTGCGCGTCGACCAGTTCGACCGCCGACAGCGATCCCGAGCCCGGCCCGTGGGGGCGCGTGAGCCACGACAGGCCACCGCCCAGGCAGAAGCCGACGACGGAGACGTCCGGGTTGGAGCCGACGAGCCCGGTCAGACCGGTGCCGTCGAGGGCCGACTGCAGCGCACCCCACTTCACGCCCGCCCCGACGCGGGCGGTGCGTGCCGCGGTGTCGATCCAGATGTCGTCGAGCGCCGCGGTCCGGACCAGGACCGTGTCGTCGAGGGCCCGGGTCGCGCCGTGGCCGCTCGGCTGCGCGGACACCCGGATGCGGTGGGCGGCCGCGAAACGCACGGCCTTGACGACGTCGGCGGTGTTCGTGGCGGTCACCACCGCGGCCGGGCGCTGGGCGATGCTCAGGTTCCAGGCCTGCGCCACGGTCGGCCAGTCGGGGGAGTCGGGCAGGTCGAGCCGGCCGTCGAGATCGGCGGCGAGACCGTTCCAGGTTCCGGCGTCGAGACGGACGGCCGGGCGGGCGGTGTCGAGGTGGATCGGCGTGTATGTCATGGCTGGAAGCGTCACCCGGGCGCAGCGGCCGCCGACATCCCTCGGCATGGGGGTTTCGTGATCCCAGACTTCTGGGGTTCACAAGTCCCGACCGGTCGGTCAGAATTCTTTGATGAGTACCTACCAGGCAGGATCTGCCCGGGATCGGGTGAGCGCACTGGCCCGCGCGGGGTTGCCGTGGACG
The DNA here is from genome assembly GCF_040024445.1 of Prescottella soli. NCBI lineage: Bacteria > Bacillati > Actinomycetota > Actinomycetes > Mycobacteriales > Nocardiaceae > Rhodococcus > Rhodococcus (subgen. Prescottella) soli. Next base: position 1,328,884 of record NZ_CP157276.1, on the reverse strand, counting down.
GAGTTCGGTGAGCAGGCGCTCGCGGTACTCACCAAGGCGGTGCCGTTCGACTCCGCGTGCTTCGGCACGGTCGATCCGACGACGACGTTGGTCACCGGGTCCGTCAAAGCCGGCCTGCCCGAGCCGTGCGAAGCCGAGTTCGCTCGCCACGAATACATCGAGGACGACGTCAGCCTCTTCGCGGATCTCGCCCGGCGGAACGGCGACGTGAGCGTCCTGCACGAGGAGACAGGCGGTGACCCGCGGCGAAGTTCCCGGTTCCGGGAACTGTTCGAGCCGACGTTCGGGTTGGGGCACGAGATGCGCGTGATGCTCCGGACCGGTGGGGTCGTCTGGGGTGCGCTGGCGATCTACCGCCGCGCGGGCGCGAGTGGGTTCAGCCCGGCCGAGGCGGATTTCCTCGGTGGGCTGTCCGGCCAGTTGGCGGTGGGCGTTCGGGCGGGACTCATCGCCGACGCGCTGCCGGGCCGCGAGATCGCGGACGCGCAGGCCGGTCCGGCGGTGCTCACGTTCGATCACCACAACGCGCTGTCCCAGGCCACTCTGGCCGCGCAGGTACGCGTCGACGAACTGGGCGGAAGCATGTGGGGTGAGCTGCCGCAGTCGGTACTCGCGACGGTGTCCGCGACGCGCGCGCTCATTGCCGGACGGACGGGAACCGTGCCGCGAATGCGGGTCCGTTCCCGGACCGGGGAGTGGCTGGCCGTCCACGGTGCGCCGCTCGCCGGGCGTGACGGCTGTCCGTCGCAGATCGTCGTCACCATCGAACGGGCCGGTGCGCCCGAGGTGGTGCCGCTCGTGGTCGCTGCGTTCGGCCTGACGCCCCGCGAGCGAGACGTCGTCGACTGTGTCTTGCGGGGGGCCACCACGGCGGAGATCGCGAAGGGCCTGCATCTGTCGCCGTACACGGTGCAGGACCATCTCAAGATCGTCTTCGACAAGGCCGGCGTCTCGAGCCGCCGGGAGTTGACCGCACGGGTGTACTTCGACCACTACGCGCCCCGCAAGCACTGTCGGCTCGGGCCGTCCGGGTGGTTCGTGGAGGACGCCTGACGGGGCAGTGGCGCAGATCACTATCCGCAGGTCAGGGGGTGTGATCCCGGGCCGCGATGCGAGAAGTTGCAGCGCGGGCGGGTAGGGTATTCGCTGGCCGCAATCCCTGCGTCGGCGCAAATGTCGGAGACTCTCGATCGGCGTTCGGCGCCCTGGGGTCGCGAATGGGAATCACGCATGCGCGTAGCGGCAGCCAGAAGCCGTGCGACACCAACTTCGTGTGGCCCCGTCAGCAGCCAGGAGAACGCCCCGCGTGAGCACCACCAACTTCCGTAACGTCGCCATCGTCGCGCACGTCGACCATGGCAAGACCACCCTCGTCGACGCCATGCTGCGCCAGTCCGGCGCCTTCGCCGAGCGGGCCGAGCTGGTCGACCGCGTGATGGACTCCGGTGACCTCGAACGCGAGAAGGGCATCACCATCCTCGCGAAGAACACCGCCGTGCACCGTCACAACCAGGACGGCACCGTCACCGTCATCAACGTGATCGACACCCCGGGCCACGCCGACTTCGGTGGCGAGGTCGAGCGCGGCCTGTCGATGGTCGACGGCGTCGTGCTGCTCGTCGACGCGTCCGAGGGTCCGCTGCCGCAGACCCGTTTCGTGCTGCGCAAGGCGCTCTCCGCGTCGCTGCCGGTCATCATCGTCGTGAACAAGACGGACCGTCCCGACGCCCGCATCGAGGAGGTCGTCACCGAGGCGCAGGACCTGCTCCTGGACCTGGCGTCCGACCTCGACGACGAGGCCGCCGCTGCCGCCGAGGCGCTGCTCGACCTGCCGGTCCTGTACGCGTCGGGCCGCGAGGGCAAGGCGTCGATGAACCGTCCCGAGGACGGTCAGGCGCCCGACACCGAGAACCTCGACGTCCTGTTCAACGTCCTCATGGAGCACGTGCCGGCCCCCAAGGGTGATTCCGCCGCGCCGCTGCAGGCCCACGTCACCAACCTCGACGCCTCCGACTTCCTCGGTCGCCTCGCGCTGGTCCGCATCCACAACGGTGAGCTGCGCAAGGGCCAGAACGTCGCGTGGATGCACGCGGACGGCGTCAAGAACGTCAAGATCACCGAGCTGCTCAAGACGGTCGGCGTCAACCGCGAGCCCGGCGAGGTCGCCGTCGCCGGTGACATCGTCGCCGTCGCCGGTATCCCCGAGATCATGATCGGTGACACCCTCGCCGACATCGAGAACCCGGTCGCACTGCCGACGATCACCGTCGACGAGCCCGCGATCTCCGTCGTCATCGGCACCAACACGTCGCCGCTCGTGGGCCGCGTCAAGGGCCACAAGCTGACCGCTCGCATGGTCAAGACCCGCCTGGACTCCGAGCTGGTCGGCAACGTGTCGCTGCGCGTCCTCGACATCGGTCGCCCCGACGCGTGGGAGGTGCAGGGCCGCGGCGAGCTGGCGCTGGCCATCCTTGTCGAGCAGATGCGTCGTGAGGGCTTCGAGCTCACGGTCGGCAAGCCGCAGGTTGTCACCAAGCACGTCGACGGCAAGCTGCACGAGCCCTTCGAGGAGCTGACGATCGACACCCCCGAGGAGCACCTCGGCGCGATCACCCAGCTGCTGGCCAACCGCAAGGGCAAGATGGTCCAGATGACGAACCACGGCACCGGCTGGGTGCGGATGGAGTTCATCGTCCCGTCGCGTGGCCTGATCGGTTTCCGCACCGACTTCCTCACCGAGACCCGCGGCACCGGCATCGCCAACGCCGTCTCGCACGGCTACGCGCCGTGGGCCGGCGAGATCCGCGCCCGCCACACCGGCTCGCTGGTCTCCGACCGCACCGGCTCGGTGACCCCGTTCGCGATGATCCAGCTCGCCGACCGCGGCACGTTCTTCGTCGATCCGGGCTCGGACACGTACGAGGGCATGGTCGTGGGCATCAACCCGCGCGCCGAGGACCTCGACATCAATGTCACCAAGGAGAAGAAGCTCACCAACATGCGCTCGGCGACCGCCGACGCCACGGAGACCCTCGCCAAGCCGATCGAGCTGACGCTCGAGGCCGCGATGGAGTTCTGCGCCGCCGACGAGTGCGTCGAGGTCACTCCCGAGGTCGTCCGCGTGCGCAAGCTGCACCTGTCGCAGACCGACCGCGCACGCGAGCGTTCGCGCGCGAAGTCGCGTGACAAGGCCGCACTGTAAGTGCGTGACGCGTTCCGTGCGCGTTGTGCGAGGCTGAACCCTCGCGCAACGCGCACGGCTGTGAGAGCCGCTCGCGGAGGGGAGGACCGGTAGTGGCGCTGCACTGGAACGCGGGGGTGATGGGCCGACGCGTCGTCGGGGCCGTCGCGGTCGGCATGGTGCTGACCGCCGCCGCCTGCACCGCCAACCCGCCGCCGCCGGTCGAGAGCACCGACAGCCCCAAGCCCACGACGGCGGTCCCCACCAAGAACACCGTCTTCGTCGCGATCGACGACGTGGGCATCGGGTTCAACCCGCACCTGCTCGCCGATCAGTCGCCCGCGAACTCGGCGGTGAGCTCGCTGGTGCTGCCCAGCCCGTTCCGCCCGGTGCTGGACCCGGCGCGGCCGGGCGTCACCGACTGGGTGCTCGATCCGTCGGTGCTGGTGTCGGCGACGGTCAACCCGCCGGCGCCCGATGCGCCGTCGTCGATCACCTACCAGTTGCGCAACGAGGCCCAGTGGTCCGACGGTGCACCGATCGCGGCCGAGGACTTCCGGTACCTGTGGCAGCAGATGATCAGCCAGCCCGGGGTCGTCGACCCCGCCGGATACGGGTTGATCGAGGACGTCGAGTCGTCCGGGGGCGGCAAGACCGTGACCGTGAAGCTGTCCGCGCCGTACCCGGCGTGGCGGGAACTGTTCACCGACCTGCTGCCGTCGCACCTGGTGAAGGACACGCCGGGTGGGTTCGCGCGGGGCCTGTCCGACAACATCCCGGTGTCGGGTGGACGGTTCCACATCAAGTCCGTCGACCGCGGCCGGGACGAGATCGTGCTCGAGCGCAACGACCGGTTCTGGGACACCCCGGCCAAACCCGACCAGATCCTCATGCGCCGAGGCGGGTCGCCCGCCCAGCTCGCCGACTCCATGCGTTCGGGCGACGCGCAGGTCGCGCGCGTGCACGGCAGCGGCGCGACGCACGCGCAGCTGTCGGTGATCCCCGACGTCCGCACGGGCACCGAGTTGCAGCCGCGGGTGCTGTCGATGACCCTCAACGGTCGTGTCCCCGAGCTCGCCGATGCGCAGGTGCGCAAGGGCCTGCTCGGGCTGGTCGACCCGAACCTGCTCGCCACGGTGGGCGCGGGTAGCGAGTCGTCGGCGGTGCCGGCGCGAGCGCAGGTGCTCTCCCCGTCCGACCCCGGGTACGCCCCGACGGCCCCGCCCCAGCCGACCCGCGAGCAGGCGTCCGGGCTGCTGGGAGCAGCCGGCTACCAGCTCGTCCCGAACGTCACCCAGGACATCGACCCCGAGACCCAGACGCGGGGTCGGATGATGCGCGGTGACGCGCAGTTGACGATGGTGATCGGCGCCCCCGCGAACGACGACATCGCGATCGCCGTCGCGAACACCGTCGCGGATCAGTGGCGCGGCGCCGGGATCGCCGCGTCGGTCCGGGCGATGCGCGCCGAGGATCTCTACGGTGACGCGCTGGCGTCCGGGGAGGTCGACGCGCTGGTCGGGTGGGAGCGCGCCGGCTCGGATCCGGCGACGTCACTCGCGTCCCGCTTCGGGTGCCTGCCGTCGACGCTGCCGGTAGCGACGCCCGAGCCGTCGTCGGAGCCGTCGTCGACCCCCGATGCCGGGCCGACGCGACGTGCCCCGAGCAACTTGTCGGGTCTGTGTGATCCGACGCTGCAACCCGCGATCGACGAGGCGCTGCGCGGTCGGGCCGACACGGCCCGGGTGATCGCGGACGCCGAGCCGCGACTGTGGGACCTGGCGGTGACGCTGCCGGTGATGCAGGACAACACCGTCGTCGCCGCGGGCCCCGGAGTGCTGGGTGTCGCGTTGACCGGTCCGGTGCAGGTCGGGATCTTCGCGGATGCCGCCATGTGGACCCGGACGTCGAAGTGAGTAGAGGTGGACCAGCCGTGGTGAGCGGTCGACGGATCCTGTTCGTGCACGCGCATCCCGACGACGAGACGCTGACCACCGGCGGCACCATCGCCCGGTGCGCGGCCGACGGCGCCGAGGTCACGGTGCTCACCTGCACCCTCGGCGAGGAGGGCGAGGTGATCGGCGACCGGTGGGCCGGTCTGGTCGCCGACCGCGCCGACCAGCTGGGCGGCTACCGGATCCTCGAACTGACCCGGGCGCTACGGGCGCTGGGCGCGGCGGCACCCCGGTTCCTCGGCGGCGCCGGCCGCTGGCGCGACTCGGGCATGGCGGGGACGCCGTCGGCGCGCAACCCCCGCGCGTTCGTCAACGTCGACCCGGACGAGGCGGTGGGCGCACTGGTGGCGGTGATCCGCGAACTGCGCCCCGACGTCGTCGTGACGTACGACCCCGTCGGGGGATACGGACACCCGGATCATGTTCAGGCGCACCGACTCACGACGGCGGCGGTCGAGGCCGCCGGCACCGGGGCGTTTCCCGGCGCGGGTGCTCCGTGGGAGGTCGCGAAGTTCTACTGGACGGTCACCGAGCACAGTGCGCTCGCGGCGGGCATCGCGGCGATCGACACCGTCCCCGCCGGGTGGCGGATGCCGCAACCGGACGAGCTGCCGAGCGTGCCGGATTCCGCGGTGACCGCCGCGGTGGACGTCTCGGGCGTGATGGAGGCGAAGCTCGCGGCGCTGCGCGCCCACGAGACGCAGGTGACGGTGGCGCCGTCGGCCACCGAGTTCGCGCTGTCGAACGACGTCGTCCAGCCGGTCCTCACCGAGGAGCACTTCGTGTTGGTCCGGGGACAGGCCGGCCCGGTCGACGAGCACGGTCGCGAGTGGGATCTCTTCGGCGGACTCGGGTCCTGACAGCGGTCCAGGATCTGTCGAATCACACGAGCCTTGTCCTCGCGCCGGCCGATCGGGGACGCGGCCGGTCCCGCACCAAGCAGGGGACACGCCCTAGCCGGGTTGGCAGCTTTGGTCGTCGACGGGAAGCTCACCGGTTGTCAGATAGCGGGTAGCGGTGGCGGTTGCGCACGAACTGGTTCCGGGTACGCCGCCCGGTAGGCCGAAAGGCATCCGCTGAGGCAGCACCAGGTGCGCCGACTTGCTCTCGACGGTCACCAGTCGCGCTCCTGGAATGCGATCACGAAGGTTGTGCGCTCCACTCGCGGGGGTGACGGTGTCGCCTTGGTTCGTCAGCAGCAGAATGCCCGGCACCCGTTCCAACCCTGTCTGCGGGTCCTGCTGTCCGGGATACGGCCACTGAGCGCACGCGGCGGAGAATCCGAGGCCCAGGTACGTCAGGGGCGCGTCCTGTGCAGCTTCTCGGTGCTCTGCCAGGATCGCGTCGGTGTCCTTGCTCCAATCGGCGGAGTTGCAGTTGAACGCGGTCCACCATCCTTGGCGGGGCCCGCCTGCGAGGACCGAGCCGAGTTCACGATCAATGAACGGTGAGGCCTGGAACTGTGTGAACATCCCGATCGCGGCTTGCACCGATGCGACGGACGTGCCCGCGGATCGAGCCGAACGAATGGTGACGAGCTTGGCGAGTACGGCCTCGTTCGCCGCATTGCCCACGCCGAACAGAACGGAGTTCAGGTTGTTCGCCGTGAACCTCTGGCCGCCGAGAAGCTGGATCGGCTGGACAACCAGATCGGCGCGAAGCTGCTCGATCGACGACAAGACCTTCGTAGCGGTGTCGCCGAGCACTGTGCCCTGCGCAGCAGCCCAAGGCGCGAACTCCGACTCGACCGCGCGCTGCCGTGAGCGATACCGCTCTTGCAGAACATCATTCGGACTCTTGACGGGGTCGGCTACGGAGTCGAGCACCCACCTGTCGACGCGGTCAGGGAAGGTACGTGCCAGCTCGCGTCCGAGTGCCGTTCCTTGCGATACCCCGAGATAGCTCCATTTCGGTGCACCCAGCAGTTGCCGGACGAGGTCGAGGTCGCGAACGGTCTGCCAGTAGTTGACGTACGGTGCCGTCGATGCATCGTCGCCGGTCTTGGCTGCTCGGTCGAGGCAGGCGGCGGTCCACCGTCGAGCTTCGTCGAGTTGCCGATCAATCGACCGGCCAGCGGTGTCGAGGACGTCGTACCCATCCCTGGCGCTGGTGCCGAGGACAATAGGGTCGCCTGAGATGCCGGGATCGCACGACTGTGCCGTCGAGGACGTCGAAGTGCCTCGCGCATCGAAACCGATCAGGTCGAACGAGTTTCGCAGTTCGGGCATCCCGCCGGAGAAGCTGTAGGGATCGAGGAGGGTGCCCGCGCCCGCGCCGCCGGAACTTGTGAGCAGTGGGCCTGATCCGGGGTGAGTGCCGGGAAGTCGTGAAACCCAGAAACTGGCCTGTCGACCGTCATCGGGGTGGGCCCAGTCGAGTGGGGTCCGGACGCGAGCGCATTCCAAGCCTGACAGGATTGCCGATCGGGCCGCCGCGTACCCGTCCCCCGCAAGTGCATGCTCGACGACATCTGCCGGGCACGGGTGCCAGGCCAGCTTCTGATCGACAATCCCTCCATCCTCGGATGCGGAAGCCGAAGCTGCGCTTGCAGTCGCACCGACGCTGCCGGTGCACCAAACAAGCAGTACCGATGCGGCGGCGACGAGACTCCCCGTCGCACGAACGCGCAAAGTCCGTCGATCACCCCTAGAGGCGGAAGCGCCATCGAACGACTTCGCCAATCCCCCCACCACCATGCGCACGAAACGCCTTTCCCGAAAAGAGTTGCCACCGCCTGCACTGTCCGCGTGTGACGTAATTACGTCCAGAACGACATCGAGCCCGAAACCTCATACGGCCGCGGCATCTTCGGCTCGTCAGGGGACAGCACTCACGAGTCCTCACGACGAAAAGATGCGCTTCACGGTCGATCCCCCCGCATAACGTAACGGATGGTTCGCTTATCGGCCCCGGTTCTGCCGCGTTACAGACGCAGGTGAACCGGCAACGTGACCGCCGGAACCGACCCGGGCCTGCCGCCGCCCAGTTCCCCGTATGCTGTGACCCACGCCACGCATCGTGGGGGTCCGATCGTCGGCGTCTCGGGTTGTCGATCGGGAGGGGCCGGCGCATGTACAACTGGGACGTGCAGAACGCGATCGTCGCGTTCGTGGACAGCTTGCGGCCGATGTCGCAGTACTACCGCGACCTCTATTTCGGCTCGCTCTATTCGTTCGCGGATCAGCAGAGCGAACTGTTGACGATGCTCGGCTATCCGCCGGTGCCGTGACCCCGACCCCACTGTCGCGGGCGGCGCGGCCACAAGGGACGATCGAGGTATGACCGCCCCGAGTCCCGCCACCGACAGGCCGACCACTGCCGAGTCCCGCACGACTCTGGCGCTGCTCACGTTCGACGGGTTCCTTTGCGCGGTGCTGTCGGTACTGTTCCTGCCTGCGTACATCGGGACGACGCCGTTCCCCGTGACGATCCTGGTGGCCGCGGTGGTGAATCTGCTGCTGGTGCTGGGGGCCCGCAAGTTCGCCGTCGGCGCGCTGGGCGCCGCGCTGCCGCTCTTCGGTTGGCTGTTCGGATTCGGGGTGTGCATGATCGGCGGTCCGGGTGGCGACGTGCTGGTGTTCCAGGACTGGCGGACGCTGCTGCTGTTCGTCGCGGCGCTGATGCCTGCGGGGTTGTATCTGTTCCGTCTGCGTCTCGAGTCGCTGATCGCGAAGGCCCAGGGCTGACCCGTGCGCGGGTGGGGGCCCCACCCCCGCACGGCGCGAGACGGCGCTACTTGCGGTAGAAGGCCGTCACGTCGTCGTTCCCGATCAGGTCCGGAACGGTCCAGCCGTCGAGGTCGTACTCGCTCATGAACTGTTCGGCCAGGCCCTTCATCGCGGAGACCCCGCCGCGATTCTCGGCGGCGAACAGCAACTCGGCCTTGACGTTCTCGTGGTTGCCGGAGTAGTTGCGTTCGTAGAGTTCGTGGCGGCCGCCGAACTCGGAGCCGATCGAATCCCACAACGCCTTCATGACCTTCACCCGCTCGACGGCGGTGATGCCGTCGCTGCCGCGCACGTACTTGTCGAGGTAGGGGCGCACGTCCGGATTCTTGAAGTCGGCCGCGCTCGAGGGCAGGTAGATGAGTCCGGACGCGACGTCCTGCTCGATGATCTCCTTGATCCGCGGGTAGCCCTGGATCATGAACATCCGGTACGTCAGGCCGTATTCGAGCTTGGGGATGACGGTGTCACCGATCCACGCTTCCGGGTCGCGCGCCATCGATTCGCTCAGGGACCAGAACAGGTTGCGCCAGCCGATCACTTCGCCGACCCGCGTCTGCACGCCGCGGAAGCCGCCGGCGCCGGTGCAGTCGAGGGCCTTCATCAGCAGTCCGGCGATGAAGTCGAGCTTGACCGCGAGACGGGTGCAGCCCTGGAAGGTGAACCGCGGCAGGAAGCCGGACTGCGGGAAGAACGCGTTGATCTTCTCGACGTCGCCGTACATGAAGACGTTCTCCCAGGGCACCAGCACCTTGTCGAAGATGAAGATGGCGTCGTTCTCGTCCATCCGGCTCGAGAGGGGATAGTCGAACGGCGATCCGACGACCGCGGCGTTCTGCGAGTAGGAGGCGCGGGAGATGAGCTTGATGCCCGGTGCGTCCATCGGCACCGTACAGATCAGCGCGTACTCCTTCTTCTTGATCGGCAGGCCGTAGTGCGCGATGAAGTTGTAGTTGGTGATCGCCGATCCGGTCGCCACCACCTTCGCGCCGGAGACGATCAGGCCGGCGTCGGTCTCCTTCTCCACCTTCATGAACACGTCGCCGACCTGGTCGGGCGGCAGTTGCCGGTCCACCGGCGGGTTGATGATCGCGTGGTTCCAGTAGAGGACCTTCTCCTGCGACTCCCGGTACCAGCGCTTGGCGTTGTCCTGGAAGGGCGCGTACAGCTCGCTGTTGGCGGCGAGGGTGCCGAGGAAGGAGGCCTTGTAGTCGGGCGAGCGCCCCATCCAGCCGTACGTCATGCGCGCCCAGGTGGCGATCGCGTCCCGCTCCTTCAGCAGGTCGTCGGACGACTTGGGGGTGCGGAAGAACGGCATCGTCACGCCGCCGTTGCCGGTGTCGGTGGGGCACGTCAGCGTGTCGACGTGCTCACCGGTGTGCAGGGCGTCGTACAGGCGGGCCGTCATCCGGATGGAGTTCCGGAACGCGGGGTGGTTCCAGAACTCCTTCACCTTCTCGCCGTGCAGGTAGATCTCGCGGCCGTCCTTGATCGACTCGATGTACTCGTCGCCGGTCATGGGCCGGGACGCGAAGTTCGTGGTCCGGTTCGCCTCGGAGTCCGCCGCGACGTTGACCTTCGAGCGGTCGACGTCGGGCGCGGTGGGGCGGGGTTCGGTGGTGGTCATCGTCTCTCCTGCGTGAGGGGGTCGGTCAGTTGGTCGCACCGGACAGGTGCATGGGCGTGAAGGTGGCGGTGGCGTCGAACCAGCCTCGATGCGGATCGTCCATCGATCCGTTCCAGGCCGCGTTCCCGCTCGGCGCACCGAGATCGTGAAACGTGCTGCGGTAGAACAGCAATGGATCGGTTTCCCGGCACTGGGCGTCGACGATCTCGCCGATGAAGATCACGTGATCGCCGCCGTCGTACTCGCGCCAGGGAACACACGACAGGGTGGCGGCGCTGCCGGCCAGCACGGGTGCGGTGGGCCCCTGGACCCATACCGGTTCGGGAGACTGCGGGCGACCGGCGAAGTGGAGCGCGACGTCGGTCTGGTCCGCGGCGAGGATGTTGACAGCGAACGGGGCGCCGGACAGGAACGAACACGCCTTGGACGTCCGGGTCAGGGTCACCTGGCACAGTCGTGGTTCGAGCGAGACTGCGGTGAAGGCCGTCACCGTGGCGCCGTGGGGTGTGCCGTCCTGCTTGGCGCAGGTGATGACGGTGACCCCACTTGCGAACTGTCCGAATATGTTTCGCAGTCGACGCGAATCCATGTCGGGCTCCTTGCTGGTGGTCGTTGACTGTGACGGAGACCATAGGTCGATTCGGTCCGGGTCGGCGATCCGCTGAGCGGCCTCGCTATCCGGAATGCGCGGTCGGTTCGATGGCTCGTTGTTGCCAGGGGAGGTGTTCCCGATCACACTGGGGCCGAAGTCCCGAATTGGACGGGACGGGAAGGTGCGAGGCGATGGCGATGAACGGGACCGCCGATCCGGGTGATTGGGGCGAGGCGGAGAACGTGGTCTCGGACGCGTACTTCCCGCACGACCTGTCGCCGCTGTCGGCGGGTTCGGGGCCGCACCTCAACCTGCGGGCGACCCGGATTGGCCCGCTACGCCTGGCTCGGATCGGTTGGGGAGCAGAGGTTTCCGTGGACACGGAGCATCCCGGTGGGTACGCGGTGAACATTCCGCTCTCGGGTCGGATCGAATCCGAGAGTGCCGGCAGCGCGGTGGTCTCGGGTGTGGGGACGGCGTCGGTGTTCCGGCCGGACACCCCGGCCGCCATCACGCGGTGGACCGAGGACTGCGAGATCGTCGGCGTCCGGATCGATCGCGAGTATCTGCACCGCGAGATCACGCGCGTCCTCGGCCGTCCCGATCGCCGGCTGCCCGATCAGGTGGATCTGTCGACGGCCGCCGGGCGGAACTGGATGGGGTTGCTGAACTCGATCGTCCAGCAGGTGCGGGGCGGTGAGGGACTGTGGCAGACCCCGGTTGTCGCCGAACAGCTGTCGGGGGCGATCACCAGCGCGTTCGTGCTCGCGGTGATGCCCGGCGATCCGGCGGCGGCGCCGCGGCCGCGGATCGTCAAGCGGGTACTCGACCGGATCGACGAGGATCCGTCCCTCGCGTGGACCTCGGGCGACATGGCGGAGGCTGCGGGCGTGAGTGTGCGGCGGTTGCAGGAGGGGTTCCGCGAGTACCTCGGCATGTGTCCGCGGGACTACCTGCTGGATGTTCGGCTCTCGCGGATCCACGACGACCTGGTGGCGGGCCACCCGTCGGTCACGTCCGTGACCGACGTCGCCGTGCGCTGGGGCATCACCCACACCGGACGGTTTGCGGCCGCCTATCGACGCAAGTACGGATGTGCCCCCTCGATCACGTTGCGTTCCTGAGGTTCTCGGGTCGGATCATCCGCGGTGGCCGAGGTCTGCGCTGAGCGCCTTCGCGGCCTCGACGACGTGTGGCGCGGCCGCGTCGCGGAACTGTTCGGGCGTGTTCCGTCCGGACGAGGTGGAGCACGCGGTCACCGCGACGACCGCGCCCGACGCGTCGTGGACGGGGGCGGCGAGCGAGATCAGGCCCTCTTCGAGTTCGGCGGCGGTCAGTGCGAACCCCTGGTCGCGCACTCGGGCCAGTTCGGTGCGCAGGTCGTCGGGCGTGCCGACGGTCGCCGAGGCCAGCTTGTCGAAGTGGGTCGCGGCGATGACACGGTCGACGGTTTCCGTCGGCGCCCACGCGAGCAGGGCGCGGCCCATCGACGTGGCGTAGGCGGGCACTCGGGTGCCGACGGACACGTTGATGCTCATGATCCGTCGCACGGGTACTCGTGCCGCGTAGACGACGTCGGTGTCGTCGAGCACGCCGAGCGAAGCCGACTCGCCGGTGCGCTCGGACAGCTCGACGAGGCGCGGCATGGCGGCGTCCGCCAGTCCGTGGGATGCGGAGTAGTGCTGGCCGATGCTCAGCACCCGGGGGGTGAGCGACCAGCGGCTGCCGTTCGCACTCACGTAGCCGAGTCGCTGCAGCGTCAGCAGGATGCGACGGACCGCGGGCCGCGAGAGTTCCGTCTTGGCAGCCAGTTCGGCCAGCGACGGCTCGGGGTCGTGCTCGTCGAAGGCCAGCAGCACGGCGAATCCCCGTTCGATGCTCTGGATGAAGTCGCGTTCGTCGTGGGCCATCGGCGCTCCTCGCAAGCCTTTCCGCGCCGGCGGGGCCGCCGGCTGTTGACAAAGTGTGTGACTCGACGCACAGTATCTACACGCACAGCGTGTACGCCCTGCGAATCAAGTGTACGCATAGCGTACTCCCATCGGGGAGGCGAAACCCGCCCTCGATCCCACGACTTCTCGACTGCATCGTCCGAACCCTCGACCAGGAGGATCCATGACAGACACCGATACCGCCGTTGCGACGGCGCATGCATCCGGCAACGCGGCCACCGACAAGTTCAAGACCGCCCGTGTCTCGTGTGACACGTCGCCCGAGCGGGCCGGTGCGATCTACCGGGACGTGCTGAGCGCGCTGGGGGAGATCATCCACCGGCACGAGGTCACCTACGACGAGTACCGGGTGGTCAAGCAGTGGATCATCGACGTCGGTGAGTACGGCGAGGTGCCTCTGTGGCTGGACGTGTTCGTCGAACACGAGATCGAGGACGTCAACTACAGCCGCAACGCCCTCGCGGGTACCAAGGGCAGCATCGAGGGCCCGTACTACGTCGCGAACGCGCCCGAGCTGCCGTCCACGTGCACGATGCCGATGACCGAGAAGGATGCGCAGGCAACCCCGTTGGTGTTCTCCGGCCAGGTCACGGACCTCGCGGGCAACGGTCTCGCCGGCGCCACCGTGGAACTCTGGCACGCCGACGAGGACGGCTTCTACTCGCAGTTCGCGCCGAACCTGCCGGAGTGGAACCTGCGCGGCACCATCGTCTGCGACGACGAGGGCCGCTACGAGATCGCGACGATTCAGCCTGCGCCGTACCAGATCCCGCACGACGGACCGACGGGCTGGTTCATCGAGTCCTACGGTGGTCACCCGTGGCGGCCGGCGCACCTGCATCTGATGGTGAAGGCGCCCGGCAAGGAGGCCATCACGACCCAGCTGTACTTCGCGGGCGGTCAGTGGCTCGAGAACGACGTCGCGACCGCGACCAAGCCGGAACTGATCCTCGACCCGAAGGCCGGGGACGACGGCAAGAACTACGTGACCTACAACTTCGCACTCGACCCCGAGGCCTGAGCCGAAGCGAATGCCGGTGTCCCCCTGGGGCACCGGCATTCGGTGCTTCCCGATCCGATTGAGAGCTGTTTCGATGCCCGACCCCGATCTCGCCATCGTCTCCGTCGAGACGACCATCATCGACGTGCCCCTGGTGCGTCCGCACAAGTTCGCCACCACCACCGCCGAGAAGCAGCCGATCCTGCTCGTCGCGATCACCACCGCCGGCGGCGTCACCGGCCACGGCGAGGGCGTGGTCCCCGGCGGGCCCTGGTGGGGTGGTGAATCCGTCGAGACGATGAAGGTGATCGTCGACCGCTACATCGCGCCGTACATCGTCGGCCGGGGTGTCGACGAGATCACCGGCATCATGGTGGATCTCGAGAAGATCGTCGCGAACGCGCGGTTTGCGAAGGCCGCCGTCGACGTCGCACTGCACGACGCGTACGCCCGGCACCTCGGCGTCGGGGTGCACACGCTGCTCGGTGGCGCGTTCCGCACCGGTGTCGACGTCCGCTGGGCGCTCGGCGCCGCCCCGGTCGAGGAGATCCTCGAGGAGGTCGCGCACAAGATGGAGGCGCGGCTGAACTTCTCGTTCAAGCTCAAGATGGGTGCGCTGGACCCGGCCGTCGACACCGAGCGGGTGGTCGCGATCGCGCAGTCGCTCGGCGGCAAGGCGGGCGTGAGCATCGACGTCAACGCGCGGTGGGACCGTCTGACCGCGTTGCGTTTAGTGCCCGAACTCGTCGACGGCGGCGTCGAACTGATCGAGCAGCCCACCCCCGCCGAGCAGATCGAGGTGCTCGCCGAACTCAACCACCTCGTCGCCGCACCGGTGATGGCCGACGAATCGGTACACACGCCGCACGACGCACTCGAGATCGCTCGACTCGGCGCCGCCGACGTCATCGCCCTCAAGACAACGAAATGCGGTGGGCTGCAACGCAGCAAGGAGGTTGTCGCGGTCGCGAAAGCGGCCGGCATCCGCTGCCACGGTGCCACCTCCATCGAGGGCCCGATCGGCACCGCCGCGTCGATCCACTTCGCCTGCGCCGAACCGGGCATCAACTTCGGAACCGAACTGTTCGGCCCTCAGCTGTTCGCCGTCGAACTGTTGCAGACGCCACTCGACTACTCCGAGGGGCAGGTCCACCTGCCGCCGGGACCCGGGCTCGGGGTGGAACTGGACATGGACGTCGTCCGGCACCTCGCCCGCGACTGATCCCACGCACGCAGAAACGAGGAGAATTTCATGGCACTCTTCCATGTCCGGATGGACGTCGACATTCCCCGCGATCTGGATCCCGCGGTGCGCGAGGAGACGATCACGCGCGAGCGCGCATATTCACAGGAGCTCCAGCGCCAGGGCAAGTGGGCGCATCTGTGGCGAATCGTGGGTCAGTACAGCAACATCAGCATCTTCGATGTCGACTCGGCCGACGAGCTCCACGAGATCCTGTGGAACCTGCCGCTCTTCCCGTACATGACCGTCGAGGTGATGCCGCTGACGAAGCACGGCAGCTCGATCCGTTAGGCCGGCCGCCGCCAGATCCCGCCCGCACCCGGGGTGACGGCCTCGACGAGCGCCCACGCCTGCTCGACGGGAAGGTCGTGCACCACGTACTTGCCGGTCCCCGCCGGGGTGGCGGCGATCACGGTGGCGACACCGACGCGACGCTGGAAGAACGTCTGCCGCACCGTCCATCCGATGATGCCGGCGGCCTCGACGGCGTCGCGGCGACGGTCGAGCGAACCGCTGCGGGTGATCAGCCAGCCCGGCAGCACCGCGTGGCCGAGGCCGCGGTAGCGGTCCCAGGCCAGTCCCGCACCGGCCAGCGCGAGCACCACGACGCCCGTCCACGCGGGCCACGGCACGTGTCGGCCGGCGACGGCGAACCCGGCGGCGATCACCGCGGCGAGGGCCGCCGGCCACAGCGCCCGGGTGTACCGGCGACGGCGCGCGGCCGGGCCGTGCGCGGCGAGCGGGATGTCGGCCTGCCGGTCGTCGCCGAGGACGGTCGCCATCACCCGCGTCGCCTCGGCGCGCGGGCTCTGCGGCAGCAGCAGTGACGACTCGCGGTGCTCGGCGCTGACGCCGGTCATGATCGCGTCGAGCGCGGCGCCGCCCGCGAGGCGCAGCAGCAGGGGCTCCTTCAGCGTCGTTCCCCGCAGCCGGGCACGGTCGAGGGTGGTCTGCCTGGTCCGCAGCAGGCCGTGGCTCACGTGCAGGGTCCGCCCGTTGTCGGTGACCGTCATGCGTCCGTAGACGACGAGGTAGCGCACGCACGCGAGGACGGACGCGGCGACGAACAGCACGATCAGCGCGAGCAGGCCCAGCAGCGCCAGCACCAACGTCCCGGCGCGCTCGGCGGAGTCGAACCCGTTCTCGAGGGCGGGCGAGTGGGCGATCCGCTCGGCCAGGCCGTACTGGAAGATGATGCCGACGAAGGCGCCGATCGCGATCAGACCGGTGACGGAGAACGGGGCGTACCTGACCCAGGACGGCGACCAGTGGCCGATCTCGGCGCCTGCCGGGACGTCCGGTGCGGCGACCTGCTCCGCGGTCTCGGCGGGCCGTTCGTGACCGGCCAGCAACGCGGCGCGCATCGCCGGGACGAGCGACGCGTCGAGGGCGTCGAGTTCGAACCGCTCCTCGTGGCGGGCGGTCTGTCGACCCGTCCCGATCCGGACCACCGCCAGCCCGAGCAGGCGGTGCAGGACGCGGGCCTCGACGTCGACGGACCGGATCCGGCTGCGGGGGACCGAGAGCACCTTCTTCTGGAACACCCCGCGGCGCAGCTGCACGTGCACCGGCCCGATGCGGTACGTCGTGGTGAACCAGCGCAGCACGCCGTACACGACGAGCGCGGCGACAGCGGCCAGCCCCCAGTAGTGATTGCCGCTGCGGCTGCCGACGATCCACGACACCGCGATCACCGGCAGCAGCTTCAGGACCTCGTTGACGGGGTGCACCAGCAGCATCCGCTTGTCGAGCCGCAGCCACGGCTGCTCCTCCTCGACCGCGAGGGCGCCCGCCCCGGACTGTTCGACGGGGACGGTCACGTGGCGTCCCCGGCGGCGGCAGCAGCGATCTCCGTGAGGTGTTCGACGGCACGGTCGGCGACGTCGAGGTCGAGCGCCGCGATCTTGACGGCGCCAGCCGACGAGGCCGTGGTGACGGTGACCGTCGCGAGGCCGAACAGCCGGTCGAGGGGGCCGCGTTCGGTGTCGACGGTCTGGATGCGCGTGATCGGGGCGATGCGACGCTCCTGGTTGAACCAGCCGGTGCGGGTGTAGACCGCGTCGGCGCTGATCTCCCACCGATGCACGCGATACCGCCACCGCGGCACGACGAGGAGATCGACGGCGGCGGCGACCAGCGTCGCCGCGAACACCGTGACGTGCGGCCACGTGGTCCAGTTGCCGTCCACGACTGCCCACACGATCTGCGCGAGGAAGACCGGCAGCCAGAGCAGGGCGGCCGTCGTGGCCCACAGCCGCGGCGCCCGGGTGCTCGGTCGCCACTTCGGGTCGGCCATCGACACCGTCCGGGGAAGGGTTGGGTCGGGAGGGAAACTCACGGTTTCATCCTGCCCGAGGCGGCGCGCGGCGTCCTATGGTGGAGGTGGCCGGACAGGGCTGCGCTGTCTGTCGAGACGGGAGGTGGTCGTGATGGTTCCGTTCGAAACCGATGACACCGAGAACGACGTGGAGGCTGCCGAGTCTTCGGCGTCCCCGGACGTCTCCGAGGCCGACCTCGTCGAGCAGATGACCCCCGCCGACACCGACGACGAGCGTGACGAGTCGACGCCCGAGTCGACGCCGCTCGAGGTCGATCCGGCCGACGCCGCCGAGCAGCGACGCAGCGTCCCCGCCGACGAGGATTACCCGCACGGATAGCCAGGGCGACTGGGGACCCACGGTGGCAGGTTGCCCGGTCGGTGGCGCATGATCGTCGGGTGAGTCACACGAGCGATGACACCGATCGGTCCACGATCCTGCCGATTCCGTCGGTTCCGGGGCGTTCCGGGCACATCGAAGCCCCGTCCGCGAGTGCGATGCGGCGTGTCCTGCGTCGGGCGCGGGACGGCGCGACGCTCAACGTCGACGAGGCCACCACGCTGCTGCACGCGCGCGGCGCCGACCTCGAGGACCTGTGCGCGTCGGCCGCGAAGGTGCGCGACGCCGGCCTGGTCGCGGCGGGTCGGCCGAAGACGGTGTCGTACTCGCGCAAGGTGTTCGTCCCGATCACGCGCCTGTGCCGGGACAAGTGCCACTACTGCACGTTCGTCACGGTGCCCGGCAAGCTGCGCGCCGCGGGTCACGGGATGTACCTGGAGCCGGACGAGATCCTCGACATCGCGCGCCAGGGCGCCGAATTGGGTTGCAAGGAGGCGCTGTTCACGCTCGGCGACCGGCCGGAGGATCGCTGGCCGGAGGCCAAGCAGTGGCTCGACGAGCGCGGCTACGACTCCACCCTGGACTACGTGCGGGCGATGGCGATCCGGGTGCTCGAGGAGACCGGCCTGCTGCCGCACCTCAACCCGGGTGTCATGAGCTGGGAGGAGATCTCCCGGCTCAAGCCCGTCGCGCCGTCGATGGGGATGATGCTCGAGACCACGTCGAAGCGCCTGTTCACCGACAAGGGGGAGTGCCACTACGGCAGCCCCGACAAGGATCCCGAGGTGCGCCTGCGGACGCTGACCGACGCGGGCCGACTGTCGGTGCCGTTCACGACCGGCATCCTGGTCGGCATCGGCGAGAGCTACGCGGAGCGCGCCGACTCGATCATGGCGATCCGCAAGCTGCACAAGGCCTTCGGGCACGTGCAGGAAGTGATCGTGCAGAACTTCCTGGCCAAGCCGGACACCGCGATGCGCGACGCGCCCGACGCGAACCTCGAGGAGTTCCTCGCGGCCATCGCGGTCGCGCGCCTGCTGCTCGGCCCGGGCATGCGGATCCAGTCGCCGCCGAACCTGGTCTCGGAGGCGGAGTGTCTCGCGCTGATCGGCGCCGGCGTCGACGACTGGGGCGGCGTCTCGCCGCTCACCCCCGATCACGTGAACCCGGAGCGGCCGTGGCCCAACCTGGACACGCTCGCCGAGATCACCGCGCGCGCCGGGTACACCCTCGTCGAGCGGACCGCGGCGCAACCGCAGTACGTCCTGGCCGGACATCCGTGGATCGACCCGCGGATCGGGGTGCACGTCCGCGCGCTCGCGGACCCGGAGACCGGTCTGGCCCGCGAGGGCGTGAAGCCCGTGGGGCTGCCGTGGCAGGAACCGGACGAGGAGTGGGTGTCGTCGGGCCGGGTCGACCTCAACACCGAGATCGACACCGACGGTCGCAACACCGAGACGCGGTCCGACCTCGGGAGCGCGTTCGGCGACTGGGAGACCGTGCGGGAGCAGGTCCTCGAGCTGGGCCGCGCCGCGCCGACGCGGGTCGACACGGATGTGCTGGCCGCGCTGCGCAGCGCCGAACGCGACCCGGCCGCGCTGACCGACGACGAGTACCTCGCGCTCGCGACCGCGGACGGCGACGGACTGGAGGCGGTCGTCGCGCTCGCCGACGCGCTGCGCAAGGAGGCCGTCGGCGACGACGTCACGTACGTCGTGAACCGGAACATCAACTTCACCAACATCTGCTACACCGGCTGCCGGTTCTGCGCGTTCGCGCAGCGCAAGGGCGACGCGGACGCCTTCACGTTGTCGGCCGAGGAGGTGGCCGACCGGGCGTGGGAGGCGCACGTCGCCGGCGCGACCGAGGTGTGCATGCAGGGCGGCATCGACCCCGAGCTGCCGGTAACCGGCTACTCCGACCTGGTGCGGGCGGTCAAGCGCCGAGTGCCGGCGATGCACGTGCACGCGTTCAGCCCGATGGAGATCGTCAACGGCGCCTCCCGCGGCGGCCAGAGCGTCCGGGACTGGCTCACCGAGCTCAAGGCCGCCGGGCTCGACACCATCCCGGGCACGGCCGCGGAGATCCTCGACGACGAGGTGCGGTGGGTCCTCACGAAGGGCAAGTTGCCGACGTCGGCGTGGATCGACGTCATCACCACCGCGCACGAGGTGGGTCTGCGCTCGAGCTCGACGATGATGTACGGCCACGTGGACAGCCCCAAGCACTGGGTCGGCCACCTGCGGGTGATCCGCGGCATCCAGGACCGGACCGGGGGATTCACCGAGTTCGTGCTGCTGCCGTTCGTGCACCAGAGCGCGCCGCTGTACCTGGCGGGCGCGTCGCGACCGGGACCGACACAGCGCGACAACCGGGCGGCGCATGCGCTCGCGCGGATCATGTTGCACGGGCGGATCGCCAACATCCAGACCAGCTGGGTCAAGCTCGGCATCGCGGGCACGCAGGCGATGCTGCAGGGTGGCGCGAACGATCTGGGTGGCACACTGATGGAGGAGACCATCTCGCGGATGGCGGGCTCGCAGCACGGATCGGAGAAGACGGTCGCGGAGCTGCGCACGATCGCGGAGGGGATCGGCCGCCCGGCCCGGGAGCGGACGACGAGCTACGCGCTGCGGGAACCGACGACGGTCCTGCCGATGGCCTGACGACACCTCGGGCCGCGATATGAGGTCACCCTAACCGAATTGTCGCGGCCGCAACGCTTCATACTGGACACTCCGGATGTTCGTCGGGCGGGAGCCCGTCGGCCGGCTCGCCGAGGCGCCCCGGCGCCCGTGTCAGAAAGGCAGGGAGAGCAGCAGTGACCTACACGATTGCCGAACCGTGCGTCGATGTGTTGGACAAGGCCTGTATCGAGGAGTGTCCGGTCGACTGCATCTACGAGGGCGGTCGCATGCTCTACATCCATCCGGACGAGTGCGTGGACTGCGGTGCGTGTGAGCCTGTCTGCCCCGTCGAGGCCATCTTCTACGAGGACGACGTTCCGGACCAGTGGACCGGTTACGTCAGCGCGAACGTCGATTTCTTCGACGATCTCGGCTCGCCGGGTGGTGCCGCGAAGCTCGGCAAGGTCGACTACGACCCGCCGATGATCAAGGCCCTGCCGCCCATGAACGAGGACTAGTCGAGTTCCATTCGGAACGGTTTCGAGGAAGATCAGTTGCCGCGCATCTCTGTAGCCAAGACCCTGCCCGACTTCCCGTGGGATTCCCTCGCGTCCGCGAAGGAGAAGGCGGCCGCGCATCCCGACGGCATCGTCAACCTGTCGGTCGGGACGCCCGTCGACCCCGTGGCTCCGGTCATCCAGGAGGCGCTGTCGTCGGTGGCGGCCGTGCCCGGCTATCCGACGACGCACGGCACCGATGCGCTGCGTGAGGCGACGGCGGCGTCGCTGGGGCGCCGCTACGGGATGACCGGTGTCGATCCCGCGGCCATCCTGCCCGTGATCGGCACCAAGGAGGCCATCGCGTGGCTGCCGAGCCTGCTCGGGCTGGGCGCGGACGACCTGGTGGTCATCCCGGAGGTGGCGTACCCGACGTACGAGGTGGGCGCGCTGCTCGCCGGTGCCCGGGTGCTGCGCGCCGACGGCACCGCGCAGTTGGGCCCGGAGAAGCCGGCACTGATCTTCGTCAACTCGCCGTCCAACCCCACCGGCAAGGTGCTCGGCGTCGAGCACCTGCGCAAGGTGGTCGAGTTCGCGCGTGAGCGCGGCGCGATCGTCGCGTCCGACGAGTGCTACCTGGGCCTGACCTGGGAGGCCGAGGCGGTGTCGATCCTGGATCCGCGTGTGTGCGGCGGCGACCACACCGGTCTGATCGCGATCCACTCGCTGTCGAAGACGTCGAACCTGGCCAGCTACCGGGCCGGGTTCCTCGCCGGCGATCCCGCGCTGATCGCCGAACTGCTCGAGGTGCGCAAGCACGCGGGCATGATGATGCCGACGCCGATCCAGGCTGCGATGGCGGCTGCGCTCACCGACGACGACCAGGAGAAGGCGCAGCGCGAGCGGTACCGCGAGCGCCGCGAGGTCCTGCTGGCCGCGGTCCGCGCGGCGGGCTTCACGGTCGACGACTCCGAGGCCGGCCTGTACCTGTGGGCGACGCGCGGCGAGGAGTGCCGCGCCACCGTCGACTGGTTCGCCGAGCGCGGCATCCTGGTCGCACCGGGCGACTTCTACGGCCCGCGCGGTCAGAAGCACGTCCGGATTGCGCTCACGGCGTCGGACGAGCGCATCGAGGCGGCGGCCGCGCGCCTGTCCTGACCACACCGGGAGTACCCGGGCTCTAGCGTTTTGCGCACTTGTCGCGCGCGCCGAGCCCGGGTTCTCGCGTTTTGCGCACTTATCGCGGGGGTGGGGCCCCGGGATCGGGCGCTTCGCGCACTTGTTGCGGGACGCGCGAGGCGGTGTCGGGCGTAGCCTGAGCTTGGTTGCAGTCACTTGGCTCTGGCTGAGGAGGGCAGCATGGATGCCGTCACGCACGTACCGGCGCCGTACAACGAGCCGGTCCACTCCTACGCGCCGGGCAGCCCCGAGCGCGATCGATTGACCAGGGCGCTGGCGGACCACTCGTCCGCGGTCCTCGAGATCCCGCACGTCATCGGCGGCGAACACCGCCACGGCACCGGGGAGCCGATGGAAGTGGTTCAACCACACCGGCATTCCGCAATCCTCGGTACCTACACGAATGCGACGTACGACGACGCGAGCGCCGCGATCGACGCCGCGACCGCGGCCGCCCCCGCGTGGCGGGAATTGCCGTTCGACGAGCGGGCGGCGGTCCTGCTGCGCGCCGCCGATCTGCTGTCGGGGCCGTGGCGGGAGAAGTTGGCCGCCGCGACGATGCTGGGGCAGTCCAAGTCGGTGCAGCAGGCCGAGATCGACGCCCCGTGCGAGCTGGTGGACTTCTGGCGGTTCAACGTGCACTTCGCCCGGCAGATCCTCGCCGAGCAGCCGATCTCGTCGCCGGGGGTGTGGAACCGGCTCGAGTACCGGCCGCTCGAAGGGTTCGTGTACGCGATCACCCCGTTCAACTTCACCGCGATCGCCGGGAATCTGCCGACGGCTCCGGCGTTGATGGGGAACACGGTGATCTGGAAGCCGTCGCCGACGCAGACGCTCGCCGCCTACTGGACGCTGCGACTGCTGGAGGTGGCAGGGCTGCCGCCGGGAGTGATCAATCTGCTCACCGGTGACGGTCTCGCGGTTTCCGATGTGGCGCTGCGTGATCCGCGGCTGGCCGGGATCCACTTCACCGGCTCGACCGCGACGTTCCAGCACCTGTGGCGCGAGGTGGGATCCAACATCGCGGGCTACCGCAGCTACCCGCGTCTGGTGGGCGAGACCGGGGGCAAGGACTTCGTGGTCGCCCACGCGTCGGCCGATCCGGCGGTGCTGTCGACGGCCCTGATCCGCGGCGCGTTCGAGTACCAGGGGCAGAAGTGTTCGGCCGCGTCGCGCGCGTACGTCCCGCGGTCGCTGTGGGCCGGGATGAAGGATCAGTTCCTCGCCGAGGTCGACGCCCTCACGTACGGCGACGTCGGCGATCTCGAGAACTTCGGTGGCGCGCTGATCGACCGCCGTGCCTACGACAAGAGCGTCGCGGCGATCGAGCGCGCTCGGGGCGCCGCGGGGGTGGAGATCGCGGTCGGCGGCAAGTACGACGACAGCGTCGGGTACTTCGTGCGGCCCATCGTGCTGCTCGTGGACGATCCCCGGGACGAGGCGCTGGCGAAGGAGTACTTCGGTCCGATCCTCTCGGTGCACCTGTACGACGACTCGGCCCCGGGCGCGTTCGCCGACGTCCTCACTGCGGTCGACACCGCGGCGCCGTATGCGCTCACCGGTGCGGTCGTCGCGAACGATCGGGATGCCGTCGAACAAGCTTCGGCCGCGCTGCGTTTCACGGCGGGCAACTTCTACGTCAACGACAAGCCGACCGGTGCTGTGGTGGGGCAGCAGCCGTTCGGGGGCGGGCGGGCGTCGGGCACCAACGACAAGGCCGGCTCGCCGCTGAACCTGCTGCGGTGGGTGTCGGCGCGAACGATCAAGGAGACGTTCGTCCCGCCGACCGATCACCGCTACCCGCACATGGGGCCGGAGCGCGGTCGATGACGCCTGGCGTCCTGTCGAATCCGCTGCGGCCGGCGATCCTCGCGGCCGCGCGGTCGACCCGGGTCAAGAACGCGGTGACGCGGGCGCCGGTGACGAAGTCGATCGTGCGGCGCTTCGTCGCGGGGGAGACGCTCGCCGACGCGATGGCCGCGGCGTCGATCCTGCTCGTCTCGGGGCGGTCGGTGAGCATCGACTACCTCGGCGAGGACACGCTGGACGCCGGTCAGGCCCGAGACACCGTCGTCGCGTACCTCGAGTTGCTGGGCGAGTTGGGGCGGTTGCCGCAGGCCGGTGCCGACGGGGTGCGCCCGCTGGAGGTGTCGGTGAAGCTGTCGGCGCTGGGGCAGGGGCTGCCGGTGGACGGGGACAAGATCGCCCTCGATCACGCCCACACGATCTGCGCGGCCGCGCACGAGCACGGGGTGTGGGTGACCGTCGACGCCGAGGACCACACCCGGACCGATTCGACGCTGTCGATCGTGCGCGAGCTGCGCGCGGACTTCCCGTTTCTCGGCACGGTGCTTCAGGCGTACCTGCGGCGGACCGAGGGCGACTGCCGGGACCAGGCGGGCGCGGGCTCGCGGATCCGGCTCTGCAAGGGCGCCTACCGCGAGCCCGAGTCGGTGGCGTTCCAGTCCCGCGCCGACGTGGACTCGTCGTACGCGAGGTGCCTGGCGATCCTGATGCGCGGCGACGGCTACCCGATGGTCGCCACCCACGATCCGGCACTCATCGGCTCGGTGGACGGACTGCTCGCGGAAACCGGCAGGGGAGCACGAGATTTCGAACACCAGATGCTGTTCGGAATCCGCGACCTCGAACAGGGGAGGCTGGTCGACGCCGGACGCCGGGTGCGGGTCTACGTGCCGTACGGCGTGCAGTGGTACGGGTACTTCATGCGCCGACTCGCGGAGCGGCCGTCGAACCTGAAGTTCTTCCTGCGGTCGACGCTCACGCGACGCTGACAGGCGGTGTGAGACAGTGAGCATCGTGCTGCTGACATCGCTCGACCCCCTCGCCGTCGCGCGCGGCGACGACATGCCCGACGCCGTCCGGATCGGCGATACCACCCTCTCGCGCACCGACATCCTCGGTGCCGCCGGAGCGCTGGCCAAGCGAATCGGTGGCGCGCGGCGTGTCGCGGTCCTCGCGACACCGACTCCCGCCACGATCATCGCGATCGTGGGTAGCCTGCTCGCGGGCGTCACGGTCGTTCCGGTGCCGCCGGATTCGGGCCCGGCCGAGCGCGAGCACATTCTCTCCGATTCCGGAGCCCAGGCGTGGCTCGGTCAGGCCCCCGACGACACCACCCTGCCGGTCGTCCCGGTGCGTGTGCACGCCCGGGACTGGCACACCCATCCGGAACCGAACCCGTCGTCGATCGCGTTCGTGCTGTACACCTCCGGGACCACGGGCGCCCCCAAGGGGGTACTGCTCAGCCGCCGCGCCATCGCGGCGGGCGTCGACGCCATGGCCGAGGCCTGGGACTGGACGTCGAAGGACGTGCTGGCGCACGGTCTTCCCCTGTTCCACGTCCACGGGCTGATCCTCGGGGTGATGGGCGCACTCCGGGTGGGTAGCCGACTGATCCACACCGTCAAGCCGACGCCGAAGGCCTACGCGGACGCCGCCCGCGCCGGCGGCACGCTGTTCTTCGGGGTGCCGACCGTGTGGTCGCGGATCGTCGAGGACGAAGAGTCGGCCCGCGCGCTCGGTACCGCCCGACTGCTGGTGTCCGGCAGTGCCGCGCTGCCGGTCCCGGTCTTCGAGCGGATGCGGGAACTCACCGGACTGACTCCGATCGAGCGGTACGGCATGAGCGAGACGATGTTGACGATCAGCACCCGTGTCGACGGTGAGCGCCGCCCCGGCTGGGTGGGGCTGCCGGTGCGCGGGGTGGAGACGCGACTGCGCGACGAGCGCGGGGGAGACGTGCCGCACGACGGCGAGAGCATCGGCGGGCTGCAGGTCCGCGGCCCGATGCTGTTCGACGGCTACCTGAACCGCCCCGACGCGACCGAGGAGGCATGGACCGACGACGGCTGGTTCAAGACCGGTGACGTCGCGGCCATCGACGAGGGCGGGTTTCACCGCATCGTCGGACGGGAGTCGACCGACCTGATCAAGTCCGGGGGCTTCCGCATCGGCGCGGGTGAGATCGAGACGGTGCTGCTCGGATACCCGGGGGTGAAAGAGGCAGCCGTCGTCGGGCTGCCGGACACCGACCTCGGCCAGCGCATCGTGGCGTTCGTCGTCGGTGACGGCTTCGACGAAGCGACGCTGATCGAGCATGTCGCATCGCAGCTCTCGGTGCACAAGCGGCCGCGTGAGGTGCGGATCGTCGAGTCGCTGCCACGCAACGCGATGGGCAAGGTCCAGAAGAAGCTGCTCGCCGCGGATTCGACACCACCGGCATCGTAACCCGCGGCGAGCGCACCGCGCGTCAGTCCGTGTAGCGGTAGAAGCCCTCGCCGGACGCGACGCCGAGCTTGCCCTTGTCGAGGTAGTTCTCCTTGAGCCACACGGCCAGCTTCTGCGAGGCCGCGTCGCCGTGCGCCATGATGTTGTACGGCGTGGTGAGGCCGATGATGTCGAGGATCTGGAACGGTCCCAGAGGCGCGCCCGTGGCGATCTTCCAGGTCTTGTCGACGTCGGCCGGTTCGGCGTAGCCGCCGGCCGCAAGGGTCGCAGCCGAGTTGAGGAACGGCACGAGCAGTGAGTTCAGCACGTAGCCGGCCTTCTCCTTGTGCAGTTCGATCGGCACCATGCCGATCGCGGTCGCGAAGTCGACCACCCGCCGGTACACCTCGGGATCGGTCCGCTCGGTGCCCATGATCTCCGCGGTGTTGGAACTCCACACCCGGTTCGCGAAGTGCAGCGCCAGGAACCGGTCGGGGCGGCCGGTGGCGTCCGCGAGGTCGCTCGGCAGCAGCGTCGACGAGTTCGTCGCGAAGATCGTCCGCTCAGGCGCGGCGCTGCCGATCCGGCGGTACGTGTCCTGCTTGAGCGAGAGGATCTCGGGAATCGCCTCGATCACGAGATCCGCGTCTGCGACCGCCGCGTCGAGATCGGACGTCAGCGTGATGCGGCCGGGCGTTGCGGCGGCGCTGCCGTCGTCCGCGCCGGGAACCTCCTTGCGATAGGTGTCGACCAGGCCCGCGAAACGTCCGCGCGCCGCCTCGAGCGCCTTGTCGTCGATGTCGTACGAGACGACGTCGAAGCCCGTGAAGGCTGTCTGAAATGCGATCTGGGAACCGAGAACTCCGGCGCCCAGCACAGTGACCTTCCGAATGTCCGTCATGAACTTCCTTCCGCTGGCGTGGCCGAATCGGACGGCCGCCGGTTCTCTGTGACCATATCCCCGGGGAGCACCGAGCGGCGTACCGTCGAGGTATGAGCGCTGTCACGAGCACCCGCATCGTTCTCGCCTCGCGACCGCACGGAGAGCCCACCTCGGACAATTTCCGTACGGAGACAGTCGAATTGCCCGACCCGTCCGACGGGCAGGTGCTGTTGCGCACGGTCTACCTGTCGCTCGACCCGTACATGCGCGGACGGATGAGCACCGCCGAGTCGTACGCCGCGCCGGTCGAGGTGGGCGACGTCATGGTCGGCGCGGCGGTCTCGCAGGTGGTGCAATCGCAGAGCCCGCAGATCGCCGCGGGCTCCTACGTTCTCGCGTACTCCGGTTGGCAGACGCACGCCGTGGTCGACGGCAACGCCGTGCGCGTCCTCGACCCGTCCCGGGCGCCCCTGTCCACGGCGCTCGGTGTGCTCGGTATGCCCGGGTTCACCGCGTACTCGGGCCTGCTGAAGATCGGGCAACCCAAGGAGGGCGAGACCGTCGTCGTGGCCGCCGCGGCTGGGCCCGTGGGGTCGACCGTCGGCCAGATCGCGAGGATCCACGGGGCCCGTGCCGTCGGGATCGCCGGCGGGCCGGACAAGTGTTCGTACGTCCGGGACGAACTAGGGTTCGACGCCGCGATCGACCACCGGTCCCCGGACTTCGCCGAGCGGCTGAAGGCGGCGGTACCGGACGGCATCGACGTCTACTTCGAGAACGTCGGTGGCCCGGTCACCGCCGCGGTGCTGCCGCTGCTCAACTCGTACGCACGGATCCCGGTGTGCGGGTTGGTGTCCCAGTACAACGTGGCATCGGCGCCGGAGGGTCCGGACCGGTTGCCGGCGTTCATGGGGCTCGTGCTCACCAAGAGCTTGACCGTGCGCGGCTTCATCCAGTCCGAGTTCGTGCAGGAGATGTACGCGGACTTCGAACGCGACGCCTCCCGGTGGATTGCCGACGGACGACTGAAGTACCGGGAAGACGTCGTACACGGACTGGACAACGCTCCGGCGGCCTTCCTGGGAATGCTGCACGGCAAGAACTTCGGAAAGCTGGTGGTCCGGGTCGGCCCCGACGACGCGTGAGCGTCAGGCCGGGACGCCGACAGGCCTGTCGCCGACGATCGAGATGCGATCCATGACCCGACGGGCTGGGTAGTAGTCGCTCGCGGCGTAGTGCTGGCACGCTCGGTTGTCCCAGAACGCGATCGTGTTCGGCTGCCACCGCAGCCGCACCTGGAACTCGGGCCGCTGGACATGGCGATAGAGCATCGTCAGCAGCTCGTTCGACTCCGCTTCGGACACTCCCAGGATGCGTTGTGTGAAGCCGATGTTCACGAAGAGCACGCGCCGACCCGTCTCCGGGATCACCCGCACCACGGGATGCGTCACCGCGGGGAAATGGGGCCGCAGCATGTCGACGGCGTCCTTCGGCATGCCCCGACCGAACGAGTTGATCCAGTCGTGCTCGGCCTCGAGATGGTCGATCCGCGCCCGGATGTCCTCCGGCAGAAGGTCGTACGCCGCACCGGTGTCCGTCCACAGAGTGTCGCCACCGACCGCCGGAACCTCGACTGCGCGGAGAACTGCTGCGAATGAAGGAAACTCGTGCCATGTCACGTCGTTGTGCCACAGGTTCTCGACACCGACGGCCATGGCATCCTTCGCGAGGGTCGCGACGTCGGCATCACTCTGGCCGGGCTGGGTGTACTTGAAGAACGGGTGCTGCTCGAGCTCGCCCCACCGGCCGGCGAAGGCGCGATGCTGGGTGCGGTCGATGTCCTGGTCACGGAAGAACAGCACCTTCCACTCCAGCAGCGCCCGGAGCAACTCGGCCAGCACGTCGTCGGGCAGGTCGCCGCCGAGGCGGAGACCGGTGATCTCCGCCCCGATCGTGGGAGTCGCCGGTGCGAGCGAGAACAACTCGTAGGGGCGCTGCTCGACCGATTCCGGCAGACGCGGTGCGACGAGCGGGCCGAACGCGGCCAGCGGATCGGTCGGGCGCGGTGCGACTGAGGTGTGGAATGCCGGGGGAGTGGACGTGGCGGTCATGGTGTTACTCCTTCGGAATCGCGGTGCGGCTCTCATCGTGGTCGATCGGAACGGGGGTGGAGGAAGGCGCCTCGAGCACGGCGACGCACGTGTCGATGAGATCGGCGATGAGTGCCGATGCCTCGGTCGCGGTGCGGTCGCGACCCTCGCGGGCGGCAAGTGTGACGATGCCGAGCATCATCACGTTGTCGGCCCGCCAGAGCGCCACCTCGCGCGGAACCGGCGCCAGGTCGATGATCAGTTGCTTTGCCGACCAGTAGCTTTCGGCGCGAAGATGCCGCTGGACGATGTCCGCGAGCGCCGGATCGAGCATGGTCTGGGCCAGGAACCGGGCGTAGTGGCTGCCGGGGCGTCCGAGCGTCTCGGCGGCCAGCGGTCGCAGGAGGGCCTCGACGGCCCGGCGCACGGTCGGTTCGCCGGCTCGGGTGATCTCGTCGAGCAACTCCTGGCGGCGGGTGTTCACGGGTGCCATACGGGACTCGATGACGGCCTCGATGAGCCCGTCGCGCGACCCGAAGTGGTACTTCGCGGCGGACTTGTTCGCCTGGTTGGCCGCGAGCTGGACGTCCTTGAGTGTCATCGCCGGCATCCCGCGTTCGGCGACGATCCTCTCGGCTGCGTCGATCATGGCCTGGCGAGAGGGGGTCTGAGTCACAACCGCGAGATTAAGGCTGTTGCCTTAGGCTGTCAACGGATAGCTGGGGATGCAATCTGACTGGGACCTGCCTGAGGCTGCCGCGACAGCTCCTAGCGGGTGTCCCGGAACATCGGATCCCGCTTCTCGCGCCGGGCCAGGGTGGCCTCCTCGAAGTTGTCGGTCATCAGTCGAATCATCAACTGGCCGAGTCCTTCCTGGTTCATGTGCTGCGCCATCGACGACGCGTCGAGGCTCGACCACAGGGTGCGCTTGGTGAGCTCGACGCCCGGGCGCGAGAACATCGCGATCCGCTGCGCCATGTCGAACGCCTCCTCGAGGAGATCCTCACCGGCGACGATGCGGGACACGAGCCCGATCCGTGCGGCCTCGTCGGCGTCGACGTCGCGGCCGGTGAGCATGATCTCGAATGCCCGCGACGATCCGATCGCTCTCGGAAGCAGATAGCTGAGGCCGAGTTCGCTCGCCGTCAGGCCGTTGTTGATGCCGGCCGCACGGAAGTACGCCTCGGGGGCCGCGAGGCGGATGTCCGCGGCCAACGACAGGCAGAGGCCGCCGCCGATCGCGGCGCCGTTCACCGCCGCGATCACCGGCTGATGCATGCGGCGCAGCGTGAGGATGACGTCGTCGAGCAGTTCCATCGAGCGCAGCGCGATCGATGGGCGGGTCAGCCCGTCGATGTGCGGTATGGGGCCCGCCGACGTCTGGTCGGCACCCGAGCAGAACCCCCGGCCGGCGCCGGTGATCACGACGGCACGCACCGAGTTGTCGTTGCTGATGGCCTCGAGCGACTCCCGGAACGGGATCATGACGTCGAACGCCATCGCGTTCATGCGTTCCGGGCGATTGAGGGTCACCAGTGCCACGTTCTCGCGCGGCCGTTCGACGACGATGAAGCTCAACGGATCTCCTACTGGCGAGGGTCGATTCCCGCCGACCCTACGCCGGTGGAGCGTCCGATGTGCCCGTTATCCCGCATCTCCCCGAACGCCTGTTTCGCGAAGCGACACACAGGATAGGGGGCTCGTCTCACGATCCCGAGCTGCCGGACGACCCGGGGGTGCCGAGCGAGTCGAGGCTGCCGGTTCCGCCCTCGTCGCCGCCGGTCGGCGCGGTCCACCCGGCCGGCACGTGACCGAGACGAACCCGTTGCGGGTGGTCTCCCACCGGCACCGTCGCGACCTTCTGTCCGGTCGCGAAGTCGATCGCGCTGACCGTGTCGTTCGCGCTCTCGGAGATCACGCACTGCGTGCCGTCGCCGTTGACCGTGGCCCAGTACGGCTTGCCTGCCGGGACCAAGGCCGATTCCTGCAGCGTCGTGGTGTCGACGGTCGTCACGTAGTCGTCCATCGTCCCGGCGATGCACAGCTTGCTGCCGTCGCGGTTGATCGACATGCCGTGGTGCCGGGAGTCGTTGACCCAGGTGGTGCGGTCCGGGTTGGTGGCCGGGTTCTTCGGCAGTTCCTTGATGCGGGTGATCCGGTCTGCGGCGATGTCGTACTCGACGAAGCCGTTGAAGAACGACACCTGGAAGTACAGCGTCCGCTCGTCGGGGCTGAAGGCCACGGGACGCACCGAGTTGGACAGGTCCTTGCGCCCGAACGCGTCGAGTCGATCACGCATGTTGATCACCTTCACGGTCTGGAAGGTCTGCGCGTCGACGATGGTGATCCGGCGGTCGCCCTTGGTGAAGTCCAGCTCCGGTGCGTCCAGCGGGGTGTTCACCTCGCCGATCGACATGTTCCACAGGTACCGGCCGCCGTCCGTGAAGACGTTCTCGTGCGGCTTGTCACCCGTCGCGAACGATCCGACCTGCGTGCCCGTGGCGATGTCGAGGACATGCACGGTGTTGCTGGTGGAGGCGGAGACCGCGACGCGGGTGCCGTCCGGGGAGACGGCCATGTGGTCGGCGCGGAAGCCGGACACCGGGAACCGCCAGTTGATCTTGCCGGAGGTCAGGTCGATCGAGACGACGTCGGCGAAGCTGGGCCGGGACGCGACCACCGCGGATCCGTCGGGTGTCGTGTACATGTCGTCGACGAACTGGTCGTGCCCTTCGCCGGCCGTCGCCCGGATGCCGAGGTAGAAGGCGAGCTTGACCGGGTTGAGGTAGATCTCGCGCAGCCGCTCGTCCTTGTCGGGGATCATGTTGATCCGGCCGAGCTTGTCGTAGCTGCCGGTCGACTTGATGACGTCGGCGGTGCCCTCCCAGTTGTTGCCGACGAACAGCACCTCGTCGAGCCCGGCCGGGGTCGCGGCGGCGGTCGGCGTTCCGGCCAGCGCCGAGAACACCGCGGCGGCCGCCACGGTGACGGCGCACCCTCTCCGAACGGTCCTACGTGATGTCACTCGCGCCCCTTTGTCGACTCGATTTGTCGGCGGGAGGTTAACAAGTGAATCCGCGCCGCACGCGGAAAACGCGAACACCGCCCGCGCGACAGGATCCGCCGGCGCCGGGGTGAGCGCCGCGCGAGGCTAGTTCGTGGGCTCCACCGCGGCCGCGGTCTTGCGCGCGCGGCGCCGCGAATTGATCATCCCGAGGACGAGGATCACGAGGAACAACACCGCTGTGGAGATCAGCTGCTCACGCGCGTCGCTGTCGAACGCCATCAGCACCACGAAGCCGGCCAGCAGTGCCAGGGTGAGGTAGCTGAGGTACGGGAACAGCCACATCCGGACCGTCAGCTTGCCCTCGCGCTCGAGGCGAGGCCGCAGCCGTAGGTGGGCGATCACGATGAACACCCAGATCACCAGCAGCGCCGCGCCGACGGCGTTGAGCAGGATGCCGAGCAGCGAATCGGGAAGCAGCCAGTTCAGCAGGACACTGACGAAACCGAAGAAGACCGACAGCAGCACCGCGTTGGTGGGGACTCCGGACTTCGACAGTTTCGCGAGCGCCGCCGGTCCGTCGTTGCGGCGGGCCAGCGAGAACGCCATGCGCGAGGTGCCGTAGACGTTCGCGTTGAACGCGGACAGCAGCGCGATGACCACGACCAGCTCCATGAGGCCGGAGACGTACGGGATGTTCGCCTTCTCCAGGACCGCCACGAAGGGGCCGTTCTGGAGTTCGGGGTCGTCCCACGGCAGTACGAAGACCATGATCGCGATCGCGCCGATGTAGAAGACGCTGATCCGCCACATGACGGTGCGGACGGCCGTCGCGATCGACCGTTCGGGGTGCTCGGACTCGGCCGCGGCGATCGTGACGATCTCGATGCCGCCGAACGCGAACGCCACGACCAGCAGGCCCGCGGCGATCCCGGCGAAGCCGTTGGGCATGAACCCGCCGTCGCCGAGGAAGTGGGTGAACCCGACCGGTTCGGTGCCGGGAAGCAGACCGAAGACGAGCAGCGCCCCGACGACGAGGAAGCCGATGATGGCGGCGACCTTGAGCGCCGCGAACCAGAACTCGAACTCGCCGAAGTTGCTGACCTTCGCGAGGTTCACGACCGCGAAGAACGTCACGAACACCAGCGCGACCACCCACTGCGGCACGCCGGGCAGCCAGTCGTTCACGATCGCCGACGCGCCGGTGATCTCCGCGCCGAGGACCATGATCAGCATGAACCAGTACAGCCAGCCCATCACGAAGCCGGCCCACTCGCCGATGCCGATGCGCGCGTAGTGCGAGAAGGATCCGCTCGCAGGCAGAGCGGCGCCCATCTCGCCGAGCATGCGCATCACGCACACCACGACGAAACCGGCGATCAGGTAGGAAACGAGGACCGCGGGGCCTGCCTTCGCGATCCCGACGCCGGTCCCCAGGAAGAGACCGGCGCCGATTGCCGACCCGAGGCCCATCATCGTGAGATGACGGACCTTGAGGCCGTGCCCTAATCGAACTGGGGTTTCGGTGGAGCTCACAAGCCGAGAATCAGTCGTTGGCGTGCAGTGCCGCGTTCAGTTCCACGCCGGTTCCCTTCCACGGGACCACCTCGACGGCGCCGGAGACGGAGTTGCGGCGGAACAGGATGTTCGACTGTCCGCTGAGGTCCGCGGCCTTGACGACGGTGCCGTCGGGGCCGGTGACCTTGGTGCCCGCGGTGATGTAGAGGCCGGCCTCGACCACGCAGTCGTTGCCGAGCGAGATCCCCAGTCCGGCGTTGGCGCCGAGCAGGCAGCGCTCGCCGACCGAGATGACCTGCTTGCCGCCGCCCGACAGGGTGCCCATGATCGAGGCGCCGCCACCGACGTCGGAGCCGTCACCGACGACGACGCCCGCGGAGATGCGGCCCTCGACCATCGAGCTGCCGAGCGTGCCGGCATTGAAGTTCACGAAGCCCTCGTGCATGACGGTGGTGCCGCTCGCCAGGTGGGCGCCCAGGCGGACCCGGTCGGCGTCGGCGATGCGGACGCCCGACGGAACGACGTAGTCGACCATGCGCGGGAACTTGTCCACGCCGAACACCGTCACCGGGCCGCGGATCCGCAGGCGCGAGCGCACCAGTTCGAAGCCGTCGACCGCGCACGGGCCGAAGTTGGTCCACACGACGTTGGCCAGCAGACCGAAGATGCCGTCGAGGTTGATCGCGTGGGGCGCGACCAGGCGGTGCGACAGCAGGTGCAGGCGCAGGTACGCGTCGTGCGCGTCCACCGGCGCCGCGGACAGATCGGCGATGGTCGTGCGCACCACGACCTGCTTGACCTCGCGCGCCTCGTCGTGGCCGGCGAGCAGCGCGAGGTCCGACGGGATGTCGGTGCCCTCGAGCGCGACGGTTCCGTTCTCCTGGTACTCGCCCAGTTCGGGGGCCGGGTACCAGGTATCGAGAACCGTGCCGGACTCGGTCACGTTGGCGACGCCTACTGCTGATGCTCCCTGTGCACTCACGGATGCACAGATTACGCGAGTGGGCGGACACGCTCCGGATGTGGTGAGCCGATCGCGGCCCGGGGGATGCGTTCCGACCGGTCGGCCGTGGCAGCCCGGCTGGCCCTAGTCTGGAGCGGTGAGCCTTCTCGATCTGCACGCCGACCCCATCGATCTCACCGCCGCCTTGGTCGACATTCCGAGCGTGTCACAGGACGAGGCCGTCATCGCCGGCGCCGTCGAGGCCGCGCTGCGGGAGCAGACCTCGGGGTTCGAGGTGATCCGCAGCGGCAACGCGGTGCTCGCCCGCACCAACCGCGGGCTGCCCAGCCGCGTCATGCTCGCCGGCCACCTCGACACCGTGCCGATCGCCGACAACGTGCCCAGCCGCCGCACGTCCGACGAGCGGGGCGACCTGTTGCACGGCTGCGGCACCGTCGACATGAAGTCCGGCGACGCGGTGTTCCTGCACCTCGCGGCGACCGTCTCGGATCTCGCCCACGACCTGACGCTGGTGTTCTACGACTGCGAGGAGATCGCGGCGCAGTACAACGGACTCGGCCGGATCGAGCGCGAGCTCCCGGAGTGGCTGCGTGCCGACGTCGCGATCCTCGGCGAGCCGACGGGCGGATTCATCGAGGCCGGCTGCCAGGGCACGCTGCGAGTGCGGCTGACGGCGTCCGGCACGCGTGCCCACTCGGCGCGTTCGTGGCTGGGCGACAACGCGATCCACAAGTTCGCGCCGGCGCTCGCGCGGCTGTCGGCGTACGAGGCGCGGTCGGTCGACATCGACGGCTGCGTCTATCGGGAGGGGCTGTCCGCGGTGCGGATCTCCGGCGGTGTCGCCGGCAACGTCGTGCCCGACGTCGCGGAAATGGACGTCAACTTCCGGTTTGCCCCCGACCGCAGCGTCGAGCAGGCGATCGACCACGTCCGGGAGATCTTCGCCCCGTCGGCCCTGGGTGGCCTCGAGCTGGGGTTCGAGGTCACCGACAGTTCGGCGGGCGCGCTACCGGGCCTGTCGCATCCCGCGGCCGCGGCACTGATCGACGCGGCCGGCGGGCAGTACCGTGCCAAGTACGGCTGGACGGACGTCTCGCGCTTCTCGGCGCTGGGGATTCCCGCGGTCAACTACGGTCCGGGCGACCCGAACCTCGCCCACAAGCGGGACGAGCACGTCCCCGTCCACCAGATCACCGACGTGACGCGCGTGCTGCGTGGGTACCTGAGCTCGTGAACGCCTAGCCTTGGCCGCATGGCACCAGAGAGGAAGACCGGGGAGGCGGCCCGACGAGGCACCGCCTCGGTGAAGCATCGCGGCCCGGTCATGCTGCGGCGCGATCGCAAGGCAGAGGCCACGACGGCCGACCGGCGACTGCTCGATCAGCGCGGCCCCACCGACTGGGTTCACACCGACCCGTGGCGGGTGCTGCGCATCCAGAGCGAGTTCGTCGAAGGATTCGGTGCGCTCGCGGAGGTGCCGCGCGCGGTCACGGTGTTCGGCTCGGCGCGCACGTCCGAGGAGACGGCCGAGTACGGGTTGGCCCGCGAACTCGGCGCCGCGCTCGTGCAGGCCGGGTTCGCGGTCATCACCGGTGGCGGCCCCGGCGTGATGGAGGCCGCGAACCGCGGTGCCAGCGAGAGCGGGGGCTACTCGATCGGACTCGGCATCGAGCTGCCGTTCGAGCAGCGTCTCAACGACTGGGTCGACCTCGGTATCAACTTCCGCTACTTCTTCGCGCGCAAGACGATGTTCGTGAAGTACTCGCAGGCATTCATCTGCCTGCCCGGCGGGTTCGGCACGCTCGACGAACTGTTCGAGGCGCTGACCCTGGTCCAGACGCGCAAGATCACCCGGTTCCCGATCATCCTGGTCGGCACCGAATTCTGGTCCGGGCTCGTGGACTGGCTGCGCGGCGTCATCGAACCGACCGGCAAGATCTCGCCCGGCGACATCGATCTGATCCACGTCACCGACAGCATCGACGAGGTGGTGCGCATCGTCGTCGAGTCCCAGCAGGGCGTGGACGAGGCGGCGCTCCTGGGAGACGAGGACGAGTGGTGAGCGGCGAGACGTCCGGCGAGAAGTTCGCCGTCTGTGTGTACTGCGCATCGGGTCCGGTGGATGCGCAGTTCCTGGAGTTGGCCGCGGAGGTGGGCGCCGCGATCGGTCGCCGTGGATGGCAACTGGTTTCCGGTGGCGGCAACGTCTCGATGATGGGTGCCGTCGCGCAGGCGGCCCGCGAGGCCGGCGCATGGACCATCGGTGTCATCCCGAAGGCGCTGGTGCACAGGGAGGTTGCCGACGTCGACGCGGACGAGCTGATCGTCACCGACACGATGCGCGAACGCAAGCGGATCATGGAGGACCGCGCCGACGCGTTCGTCACCCTCCCCGGCGGCATCGGCACGCTCGAGGAGCTGTTCGAGACGTGGACGGCGGGATACCTCGGGATGCACGAGAAGCCGGTGGTGATGCTCGATCCG
Organism: Prescottella soli; assembly: GCF_040024445.1. Lineage (NCBI taxonomy): Bacteria > Bacillati > Actinomycetota > Actinomycetes > Mycobacteriales > Nocardiaceae > Rhodococcus > Rhodococcus (subgen. Prescottella) soli. The sequence continues at coordinate 1,291,476 of NZ_CP157276.1, read as the reverse complement.
GTGGACCACTTCCGGGGGCTGCTGCATTGGCTCGAGGGCCTGAAGGCGCAGGGCTTCGTCGCCCAGCGCGCGCTGGACGGCCTGATCGTCACGGGCGATGTCGAGGACGCGCTGGACGCCTGCACGCGCTGAAAGTGCTTCCCGTCGAGGGGTTCCGGGGACGGGACGCAAAGGTTACTGTGAAGTAAGAACCGACCGTTCCCCTCCCGTGAAGGATGCCGATGAGTTCCGACGCCACCGCCCCGACGATCGGTCTCGTGCAGCTGGCGCTGCAAATCCCGCGGATGGCGACCGAGCTGCCCAGCCTGGCGCGTGGGGCGCTGGGGTTGACCCGCACGCCGGACAGCCGACTCTCCATCGGGCGGGTCTTCCAGGAACTGGCTCGGCGGCAACCGCACCACCCGTTCATCCGATTCGAGGGCGCGTCCGTCACCTACGGTGACGCGAACGCCCGGGTGAACCGGTACGCCGACGTCCTCGCGCGTCGCGGTGTGCGGCACGGCGACGTCGTCGGGATCCTCATGAAGAACCGGCCCGAGGCGCTGCTGCTGACGCTCGCGGCCGTCAAGCTCGGTGCGATCGCGGGGATGCTGAATCACAACCAGCGCGGCGACGTCCTGGCGCACAGCCTGTCGCTGCTGGACAGTCGGGTTCTCGTCGTGGGGGAGGAGTGTGACGAGGCGATAGCGTCGCTCGACGGCGATCCGCATGCCGCGACCATGCTCTCCAGCGCCGAACTCGATGCCGCCGCCGAGTCCGCGGATGCATCGAATCCTGCTGTGTGCGAGCGTATCCAGGGCAAGGATCGGGCGTTCTACATCTTCACCTCGGGCACGACAGGGCTGCCCAAGGCGAGCCTGATGAGCCACTTCCGCTGGCTCAAGAGCATGTCCGGACTCGGTGCGATGGGAGTTCGCCTGCGCCGCAGCGACACTCTCTACTGCGCGCTGCCGCTCTACCACAACAACGCGCTCACCGTGTCGCTGTCGTCGGTGCTGTCGTCCGGCGCCACCTTCGCCATCGGGCGCACGTTCTCCGCATCCCGGTTCTGGGACGACGCGAAGGTCAACGGCGCCACCGCCTTCGTCTACATCGGCGAGGTGTGCCGGTACCTGCTCAACCAGCCGCCCAAGCCCTCGGACCGCGACAACGACATCCGTCTGATCGTCGGAAACGGGCTGCGACCGGAGATCTGGACCGAGTTCACCGAGCGGTTCGGCATCGACCGGGTCGCCGAGTTCTACGGCGCGAGTGAATGCAACATCGCCTTCGTCAACGCACTCGGTGTCGAACGCACCGCCGGGATTTGTCCGCTGCCGTACGCGGTCGTCGAGTTCGACCCCGAAACCGGCCGGGCCCGCCGGGATTCGGCTGGACGCCTGCGCCGCGTCGGCTCCGGCGAGGTGGGTCTGCTGCTGTCGAAGGTCACCGACCGCGCGCCGTTCGACGGGTACACCGATCCCGATGCCAGCGAAAAGAAGCTCGTCCGAGACGGTTTCAAGGACGGCGACTGCTGGTTCGACACCGGGGACCTCGTGCGCCGCCAGGGATTCATGCACGTTGCGTTCGTCGACCGACTGGGGGACACGTTCCGGTGGAAGGGCGAGAACGTCGCCACGACCGAGGTCGAGGGTGCGCTGTCGGCGCATCCCGCGATCGACGAGTCCGTCGTGTACGGCGTCGCGGTGCCCGGAACCGACGGCAAGGCGGGCATGGCCGCGGTGACCCTGCATCCGGGACACGAGTTCGACGGCGGGCTGCTCGCGAAGGAATTGTTCGACCGACTACCCGGGTACGCGATTCCGCTGTTCGTGCGGGTGGTCGAGTCGCTCGAGACGACCTCGACGTTCAAGAGCCGCAAGGTGGGACTGCGTGAGGAGGGGTACTCCGCGAGCGTCGACCGACTGTACGTGTTGGCCGGCCGGGCCGACGGCTACGTGCCCGCCTACGACGACTACGCGCGGCAGGTCGCCGAGGGGAATGCTCCCAGGGCGTAGTGCGATCCCCGTCATGCGACTATGGGGGCATGGCACCGCGCCCCGCCTCTGATGACACCTCGGCCCCCGGCCACGTCCTGCCCACGCTCTGTGGCAGGCCGGTCGCGACCGATCGTGCACTGGTGATGGCGATCGTCAATCGCACCCCGGACTCGTTCTACGACCGCGGCGCCACGTTCAGCGACGAGGCGGCCATGGCGGCCGTCGATCGCGCCGTCGCCGAGGGCGCCGACCTGGTCGACATCGGCGGGGTCAAGGCGGGCCCGGGCGCCGTCGTCGACAGCGCCGAGGAGATCCGCCGCGTGGTCCCGTTCGTCGAGGCGATCCGTGAGCGTCACCCGGACGTGATCATCAGCGTCGACACGTGGCGCAGCGAGGTGGCGCGACTGGCCTGCGCCGAGGGCGCAGATCTGATCAACGACACGTGGGCGGGCGCCGACCCGTACCTCGTGGAGGTCGCCGCCGAACTGGGCGCGGGAATCGTCTGCTCGCACACCGGCGGCGCCGTGCCGCGCACCCGCCCGCACCGCGTCCGCTACACCGACGTCGTCGCCGACGTCGTCGACGAGGTGGTCCGGGCGGCCGAACACGCGGCCCGACTGGGCGTGAAGCCGGACTCGATCCTGATCGACCCGACCCACGATTTCGGGAAGAACACCTTTCACGGGCTCGAATTGTTGCGCCGCGTGGAAGATCTCGTTAAGACCGGATGGCCCGTCCTGATGGCGCTGAGCAACAAGGACTTCGTCGGGGAGACTTTGGGTGTGGAACTGGCCGAGAGGTTGGAGGGCACCCTCGCGGCGACCGCGCTGGCGGCCGCCGGTGGCGCTCGCGTGTTCCGCGTCCACGAGGTTGCCTCGACCCGGCGTGTGGTCGACATGGTCGCCGCGATCATGGGTACCCGGCAGCCGGTCCGCACCGTACGGGGGTTGGCATGAGCATCACCGAAGCGTCACGCACCTGGACGGACGCCAACAGCTGGGATCACCCGTGCTGGAGCATCACCGAACTCGAGCGAGCCAAGGCGGGGCGCACGGTGTCGGTCGTGCTGCCGGCACTCAACGAGGAGAAGACCGTCGCGGGCGTCGTGGACACCATCCACCCCCTGCTGGGCGGGCTGGTCGACGAGCTGATCGTCCTCGACTCGGGCTCGTGCGACGCGACGGCCGAGCGGGCCGCGGCCGCCGGGGCGAAGGTCATCAGCCGTGAGGACGCCGTCCCGGGTCTGCCGCCCGTGCCCGGCAAGGGCGAGGTGCTGTGGCGTTCGATCGCCGCGAGCACCGGCGACCTGATCGCCTTCGTCGACTCCGACCTGGTCGACCCCGATCCGGCGTTCGTCCCCAAACTGCTGGGCCCGCTGCTCACCGTCGACGGGATCCACCTGGTCAAGGGCTATTACCGGCGTCCGCTGCGGGTCAGTGGCACCGAGGACGCGAACGGCGGCGGCCGGGTCACCGAACTGGTCGCACGGCCCATGCTCGCGGCGCTGCGCCCCGAGCTGACGTGTGTGCTGCAGCCGCTCGGCGGCGAGTACGCCGGCACCCGCGAACTGCTGTCGTCAGTGCCGTTCGCCCCGGGCTACGGCGTCGAGATCGGCCTGCTCCTGGACACGTACGACCGACTCGGGCTCGCCGCGATCGGACAGGTCAACCTGGGGGTGCGCAAGCACCGCAACCGGCCGCTGTCCGACCTCGGCGTCATGAGCCGGCAGATCATCGGCACGATGCTGCGGCGGTGCGGAGTCGAGGACAGCGGCGGCGGGCTGACGCAGTTCGTCGCCGACGGCGACTCGTTCGTCCCGGCGCGAACCGACGTCTCGCTCGCGGATCGCCCGCCGATGAACACGATCCGTTCCTGACCCGCCCCCGGGATACATGTCGGCGGTTCGTGACAGTATCGGGGCATGCTGACGGTCCTGCTGTACCTGGTGATCATGGCGCTGGTCGGTGGTCTGCTCTACCTCGCGGCGAGCATGGTGTTCGGTCGTTCCGAGGAACTGCCGCCGCTGCCCGCGGGTACCACCGCGACAGTGCTGCCCGCTGAAGGGGTCAGCGGAGCCGACGTGCGCGCGCTGCGGTTCCAGCAGACGCTGCGTGGCTACAAGGCCAGTGAGGTGGACTGGGCGCTCGACCGTCTCGGTCGGGAGATCGATTCCCTGAGAGCGCAATTGGCGGAACGTGTCGACGCCGGGGTGGCCGATGGTCCCGACGAGGCGGACGGACCCGACGAGACGGAGGCGGACCGATGAGCGCGGCTGTGGGGGAAGATGTTTCGTTGTCGGACGATCGGGCGCGCTGTCCGTGGGCCGTCGACACCGACGGTTCCCGAATCTACAGCGACTACCACGATTTCGAGTGGGGGCAGCCGCTGCACGGCCGCGACGCCCTGTTCGAGAGGCTGGCCCTCGAGGCCTTCCAGTCGGGGCTGTCGTGGATCACGATCCTGCGCAAGCGAGAAGCGTTCCGGGAGGTGTTCGCCGGCTTCGACCCCGACGCCGTGGCGGCCTTCACCGAGGACGACGTCGCTCGACTCCTGGGCGACGCCCGCATCGTCCGCAACCGGGCGAAGATCGAGGCCGTCGTCACGAACGCGCGCGCCGTGCTGGACCTGGCCGACACCGACCTGGACACGCTGCTGTGGTCGTTCGCCCCGCCGCGGCGCGCGCGGCGGTACGAGCGAGTCGAGGACGTGCCCGCAATCACTCCCGAGTCGACCGCGATGGCCGCCGAGTTGAAGCGCCGAGGCTTCCGATTTGTGGGTCCGACCACGGCATATGCGCTGATGCAGGCCACCGGGATGGTCGACGACCATCTCGCCTCGTGCTGGGTCGAACTGCACGGGTAAGGCTGTCTGATTCGAGTGGTTTTTTCGACTCAGCTACCCGGCAACCCGCTCGATAGGGAAGAATGGAGCGCAGAGCCTCGCTAAGTGCTGGCGGGGCACCCGCGGTAACTCGAGGCGCTAGCGATATCCGGCGCAGATGTGGAGGGAGCAGAGGATGGCGGCCATGAAGCCCCGGACCGGGGACGGTCCCCTCGAGGCAACCAAAGAGGGACGAGGAATCGTCATGAGGGTGCCGCTCGAGGGCGGCGGACGTCTGGTCGTCGAACTCACCCCGGAGGAAGCTGCGGCGCTCGGGGACGAACTCAAGGGCGTCACCAGCTGAGAGGATCTTCCCTCTTCGGCGTTTCCGGCCGGGTCGATTCGTCGACCCGGCCGACGCCTGCCGGTGACCAAGGAACTTCCGGAAAGGGCACGGCGGTACAGGTGCTGGCGGATGTGTGTGCACTTCTCGCGTGCCCACAATGCGGCGAGGAGCTCGACCTCGAAGGAGACGCCGGCCGCGCCTTGGTGTGTCTGCGCGGCCACAGCTTCGACGTCGCCCGTCAGGGCTACGTGACGCTGCTGACCGGCGCCGCGACCAAGTTCACCGGCGACAGCCCCGAGATGATCGCGGCGCGCAGCGAATTCCTCGACGCGGTCCACTTCGACCCCCTGATGGATGCCGTGGCCCACGCTGTCGCGGAGACGGTCGGGGACGCGGAGGGCGCGGTCGAACCGCGAATCCTCGAGATCGGTGCGGGCACTGGGCACTACCTCGCCCGAGTGCTCGACGCGATCCCGGCGGCGCAGGGCATCGGCCTCGACGTCTCCAAGCCGGCCGCACGGCGACTGGCGCGGGCCCACCCACGAGCCGCGGCCGTCGTCGCCGACGTCTGGCGGGCACTGCCCGTCCGCGACCACGTTCTCACGCACGTCCTCTCGATCTTCGCACCGCGCAACGCCGCCGAGATCGACCGTGTGCTCGCCGATCGCGGCACCCTCGTCGTCCTCACCCCCACGGACCGGCACCTCGCGGAGCTGATCGACCTGCTCGGCATGGTCCGGGTCGACGACCGAAAGGTCGAGCGACTCGGCGAGACCGTGGCCGGGCGGTTCGACCGCGTCGACCGCACTCCGGTCGAAGTCCGGATGACGTTGTCGCACCGGGACGTCGAGAATCTCGTCGGAATGGGGCCCTCGGCCCGGCACCTCACCGCCGAGCGGCGGGCGGAGGCGATCGCCGCGCTGCCGGAGCCGTTCGTCGTGACGGCCTCCGTCGTCGTCTCGACCTATCGGCGGGCCGCTACCGCCGACTGAGCACGTCGGCGTACACCTCGAGGGTCTCCTGCGCGATGCGTGCCCACGAGAACTCCGCGGTCGCGCGCGCACGTCCCGCTCGGCCCATCGCCGCTGCCCGGTCCGCGTCGGTCGCGATCTCGTTCACCGCCGCCGCGAGCGCGTGCTCGAATGCCTCTGTCTCGTACGAGTTGTAGTGCACCAGCCAGCCGGTGACCCCGTCCTGCACCACCTCGGGGATGCCGCCGACGTCGGACGCGACCACGGCCGTCGCGCACGCCATCGCCTCGAGGTTCACGATGCCCAGCGGCTCGTACACGGATGGGCAGACGAACACTGTTGCCGCGGAGAGGATTTCGCGTACCTGTTCGGTGGGGAGCATGTCCCGGATCCAGACCACCCCGTTCCGGCGCGCCGAGAGTTCGGCGACGGCGGCCTCCGTCTCGGCCGCGAGTTCCGCGGTGTCCGGGGCGCCCGCGCACAGGACGAGTTGGATCGACGGATCGAACGCGTGCGCCGCGGCGACGAGGTGGGCGAGCCCCTTCTGGCGCGTGATCCGGCCGACGAACACGACGATCGGGCGGCCCGGGTCGATGCCGCGCGCCGTCAGCACCGAAGTGGTCCCAGGTGCCGCCGGACCCGGATGCCACACCTGCGAGTCGATCCCGTTGTGCACCACATGGACCCGCGCCGGGTCGATCGCCGGATACGTGTCGAGGACGTCCGCGCGCATCCCGGCGCTCACCGCGATGACGGCATCGGCGTGCTCCATCGCGTTGCGCTCGGACCACGACGAGACGCGGTAGCCGCCGCCGAGTTGTTCCGCCTTCCACGGTCGCCGCGGCTCGAGCGAGTGCGCGGTCACGATGTGCGGGATGTCGTGCAGCGCGCCGGCCAGGTGGCCCGCGAGCCCCGTGTACCACGTGTGCGAATGCGCGACGTCGGCGCCGTCCGCTGCCTGTGCCATCCGCAGTTCCGCCGACAGCGTGCTGAGGGCGGGATTGGCGCCGCCGAGTTCGGGGTCGGGGCGGTGCACGAACGCACCGTCACGGGGGGCGCCCATGCAGTGCACGTCGACGTCGCACAGTCGCCGCAGGTGCGCGACCAGTTCCGTGACGTGGACCCCCGCGCCTCCGTAGATCTCCGGGGGATACTCCTTCGTCATCATCGCGACCCGCACCGGGTAAACGTAACCGCCGGAACCCGTTCCGGCCAGCGGGCTCGCATGTGTTCCGGGCAACGGTGGCGGCGGTCGGGGGCCGCCGGATAGGTTGACTGGTGTGAGGAGTCAGCCCCATGTGCTCGGGATCGTGCTCGCCGGCGGCGAGGGCAAGCGCCTGTACCCGCTCACCGCCGACCGGGCCAAGCCCGCCGTGCCGTTCGGTGGGGCCTATCGGCTCATCGACTTCGTGCTCAGCAACCTCGTGAACGCCGGTTACCTGCGTATCTGCGTGCTCACCCAGTACAAGTCGCATTCGCTGGACCGGCACATCTCGCAGACCTGGCGGCTGTCCGGGTTCGCAGGCGAGTACATCACCCCGGTGCCCGCACAGCAGCGGCTCGGGCCGCGCTGGTACACCGGCAGCGCGGACGCGATCTTCCAGTCGCTCAACCTGGTCTACGACGAGGACCCCGAGTACATCGTCGTCTTCGGTGCCGACCACGTGTACCGCATGGATCCCGAGCAGATGGTGCAGCACCACATCGACTCCGGTGCCGGAGTGACGGTGGCCGGCATCCGCGTTCCGCGCAGCGAGGCGTACGCGTTCGGCTGCATCGACAGCGACGAATCGGGGCGGATCACCCAGTTCCTCGAGAAGCCCGCGCACCCGCCGGGCACCCCGGACGATCCCAACGTGACCTTCGCCTCGATGGGCAACTACGTCTTCACCACGAAGGTGCTCGTCGACGCGATCCGCGCCGACTCCGAGAACTCCGACTCCGACCACGACATGGGCGGCGACATCATCCCGGCGCTCGTCGAGGCGGGCCTCGCCTCGGTCTACGACTTCAAGAACAACGTGGTCCCGGGCGCGACGGACCGCGATCGCGGGTACTGGCGGGACGTCGGGACCATCGACGCGTTCTACGACGCGCACATGGACCTGGTGTCGGTGCACCCTGTCTTCAACCTCTACAACCGGCGCTGGCCCATCCGCGGCGGCGCCGAGAACCTCGCTCCCGCCAAGTTCGTCAAGGGCGGGCTCGCCCAGGAGTCCGTCGTCGGGGCCGGCTCGATCCTGTCCGCGGCAACGGTCCGGAACTCGGTCCTCAGCTCCAACGTGATGGTCGAGGACGGCGCGACCGTCGAGGGCAGCGTCCTGATGCCGGGCGTCCGGGTCGGCAAGGGCGCCGTGGTGCGTCGCGCGATCCTCGACAAGAACGTCGTCGTCGGGGAGGGCGAGATCATCGGAGTCGACCTCGAACGCGACCGGCAGCGCTTCGCCGTCAGCAACGGCGGTGTCGTGACGATCGGGAAGGGTGTCTGGATCTAGGCCTCAGTTCCGCGCGGCGCACAGCAGGCCGTCGCCCACCGGGAACAGCACACGCGTGAGCCGATCGTCGTCAGCGATCGCCCGCGCGGCCTCCCGGACCGCAACCGTGGTGGCGTCGCGCTGACCGGGATCGGCGACCCGGCCGCCGAGGAGCGCGTTGTGCAGCACGATGACGCCGCCGGGCCGCAGCAGGCGCACACCCTCGCGCACGAAGTGCGGGTGGTCGACCGGGGCGTTGTCGATGAACACCAGGTCGTAGGCCGAGTCCGCGAGCCGCGGCAGGACGTCGAGCGCGCGGCCGTTGATCAGCCGCGTGCGGGACGGGGCGATACCGGCGAACCGGAATGCCTGCTTGGCCGCGCGCTGATGCTCGGGTTCGCTGTCGATCGTGGTGAGGACGCCGTCCTCGCGCATGCCGCGCAGCAGCCACAGGCCACTGACGCCTGCGCCCGCCCCGACCTCGACCACCGTCTTCGCGTCGAGCATCTTGGAGAACAGTGCGAGTGCGGCACCCACCGGCGGTGGCACCGGGGTAGCGCCGAGTTCCGTCGCCCGGTCGCGGGCGGCGGTCAGCATCTCGTCCTCGAGGATCGAGTCCTCGGTGTGGGTGAGAATTCGTTCGGCGTTCGTGTGCACGCAATAGAGGCTAGCCTTGCCGCGAAGTCCCGGCGTCAAGGCTCGCTCGCGGTCACATCGCAAGGCCCGCCTCGGTCACATCGCAAGGCCCGCCTCGGTGAAATTCTCAGGCACAGCTCAGCTTGCTCATAGTGCGCACATATCGCCGTGCGACAGGGTGAGTGCAACGCCGGACGACTAGACCGCACGGCGTGAAGATCGCGCAGACCGACCCCTGCGGACGGTGGCGGGAACAATTCCGTGCACTCGGGAGTTGAACCCACACAATCCGGTGTCTCCGTGATCCGCGGTCCTGAGTAGGAGGATCCACCCATCCACATGATCAATGCCGAACGCACCCTCCACGACACCGCCGACGAACTCGTCGCGGCGGGCACAGATTCAGGTGTGTCCGCACCCGGCGTTGACGATGTGATGTCAGAACCGACCGGCACCGCTGTCTTCGACGCTACAGGCGACAAGGCCGCGATGCCGTCGTGGGACGAACTGGTCCGCGAGCACGGCGACCGGGTCTACCGGCTCGCCTACCGGCTGTCGGGCAACGCGCAGGACGCCGAGGACCTCACCCAGGACACCTTCATCCGGGTGTTCCGCTCGCTCCAGAACTACCAGCCCGGGACGTTCGAGGGCTGGCTGCACCGCATCACCACGAACCTGTTCCTCGACATGGTCCGCCGCCGCAACCGCATCCGGATGGAGGCGCTGCCCGAGGACTACGACCGTGTCCCCTCCGACTCGCCGAACCCCGAGCAGATCTACCACGACGCGCGCCTGGCGCCCGACCTGCAGTCGGCGCTCGACTCGCTGGCCCCGGAGTTCCGCGCCGCCGTCGTCCTGTGTGACATCGAAGGACTGTCGTACGAGGAGATCGGTGCCACACTGGGGGTCAAGCTGGGTACTGTGCGCAGCAGGATCCACCGTGGACGCCAGGCGCTGCGCGAGCACCTCGCCGCGAATGGCAAGGTGGACTCGGATCGGATCGGTATCGGCCATTGATGCAGGAGGGCTTGATGACGCAGGCGCGCGGACCTCGTCAGTTCGGCTCGACCGAACACCTGGCGAGTGAGGCGATCGCCGCGTATGTCGACGGCGAACTCCGTATGAACGCGTACCTGCGAGCTTCCCAGCACCTGTCCCTGTGCCCCGACTGCGCGGCCGAAGTCGACGCGCAGCAGCAGGCGCGGGTCGCCCTGCGCCGCGCCGCGTCCGACGTCTCGATGCCGAGTTCGCTGCTCGGACTGCTGAGCCAGATTCCCCGATGCCACCACCCCGAGCCGGAACCGCCGTCCGGGCGTGATCAGGTTTCCGGGATCATCTCGTTCGATCGTGACGACATCAATCGCCGTTGGCCGTTCCGCCGTCGCCGTTGACGGCCCGGATCGCGCCCGTGCCGAGCGCATCGGTGTCACCGGCGCGGGACCGATCGGTGATACTGGCAGGCGTGACTGACGCACACGAGGGGGACATGCGCGCGTGACGGCCGATTCGAGGACGCCGGGAGCGGCGCAGGACGAGACCCCGGCGAAGGGCGGATGGCCCGATCGGTCCGAGGGCCCGCGTCTGGCTCCGCGTCCGATCTACCGTCCCGACGTCGACCCGGCTGCGCAGCACGCGTTCGGCCGCCCCACGGACGTGGCCGGCTCGTTCGGCCCGCGGTCGGTGCAGTCGAACCGTTCGCCCGTCGGTGTCGGCCGCCCCGACGAGGCGCTCGCCGAAGCTTTCGGCCGCCCCGACGGTGAACCCGACTCCCTCCAGCGCGGACCCGACAACGCCGACGTCGCCCCTGCCGACGCGCAGTCCGCTGACCCCTGGCGCGATCCGAATGCCCCCGTCCGACTCGGACCTCCCGCGCAGGGCAGCACGGCCCCGTCACAGCAGCCGGACGCCCCCAAACTGACGGTGCGCGACGTGCTGTTCGGTGAGCGCATCGAGCGCAAGGCGTTGGTGGTCCTGGCGGCGATGGCGCTCGCCATCGGACTCGTCGGTGGGCTGATCGCGACCGCCGCGACGTCCGATCGGGGATCCCTCACCAGCAAGCGGGTCACCCTCTCGCAGTCCGGCGGCGCCGACGATGCGCCCGAGGGCCGGATTGCCGAGGTCGCGGACGCCGTGCTCCCGTCGGTGGTCTCGATCCAGGTGTCGCACGGCGACCAGTCCGGCACCGGTTCGGGCGTCGTCGTCGACGGTGCCGGCTACATCGTCACCAACAACCACGTCGTCTCGATGGCCGCGTCCGATCCCGGGGCGGCGACGATCCGGGTGACGTTCTCCGACGGCACCAAGGTGCCGGCGCAGATCGTCGGTCGCGACACCAAGACCGACCTCGCGGTCCTGAAGACCGACGCACAGAATCTCACCGTCGCCGACCTCGGCAAGTCCTCCGACGTGCGGGTGGGACAGGACGTCGTGGCGGTCGGCTCGCCCCTCGGCCTGAACAAGACCGTGACCCGCGGCATCGTCAGCGCCCTCAACCGGCCGGTGCGGCTGTCCGGCGAGGGCACCGACACCGACGCGGTCATCGACGCGGTGCAGACCGATGCCGCGATCAACCCGGGCAACTCCGGTGGGCCGCTGATCGACATGGAGGGCCGCGTGATCGGCATCAACTCCGCGATCCGCTCGGAGAGCGGCGGCTCGGTCGGTCTGGGCTTCGCGATCCCCATCGACGACGTCACGGCGGTCGCGCAGGAACTGATCCGGGGCGGCGTCATGCACCACCCGGAGATCGGGGTGAACGCCCGCACCGTCATCAACGACGCCACCAGCGGCGCCCAGGTCGCGAACGTGCAGGCGGGCAGCCCGGCGGAGAAGGCAGGCATCGCGGAGGGCGACGTGATCGTGAAGGTCGGCGACCGGACCGTGGCCGGCGCCGACGAGCTGGTCGTGGCCGTTCACGACCAGACGGTCGGCCAGCCGGTACCCGTCCAGCTGATCCGGTCCGGGCGGACCGTGGACGTGCAGGTCACGCCGACATCGGACTGACCGGTCGCCCCCGCACCGGGAATTCATGTGATATTTCCAGATCGTGGGGGCGCATTCGGCCACGACCACGTACCCTGAAGCCGTGTTTGGCAACATCGGCTGGGGCGAGTTCTTGGTGCTCCTCGTGGCAGCGCTCGTGATCCTCGGACCCGAGCGGCTCCCTGGTGCCGTCAGCTGGGTGACGAAGACGATGCGTCAGGTCCGCGACTACGCCAGCGGCGCCAGTCAGCAGCTCAAGGACGAGCTGGGACCGGAGTTCGACGATCTGCGCAAGCCGCTGTCCGAGCTCAACGAGCTGCGCGGGATGTCGCCGCGCGCCGTCATCACCAAGCACCTGCTCGACGGCGACGACTCGATTCTGACCGGCAACTTCGACACCAAGCCGAGCACCAACGGATCGACGCCGTCCACCGAACCCGCGTCCAAGCCGCTCGCGGCGGGCGAGCGGCCCCCGGTCGACCCCGACGCCACCTGAGCCGCCCCACAGGCGGCATCACCGCTACCAGAACGAAGGGCCGGATCCGCACTGCGGATCCGGCCCTTCGTGGTCTCTGTGGCTAGAGGTGACGGACGGTGTCGATGCCGAGCGACATTCCGGCCAGGCCGCGCGCCCGCACCGACAGCTTGTCCGCGATCGCGCGCAGCGCCGTGCCGGCGGGAGAATCGGGGGCGCCGAGCACGATCGGAACGCCCGCGTCGCCGCCCTCGCGGACAGCCTGCTCGAGCGGAATCTGCCCCAGCAGGGGAACGTCCGCGCCCACCGCGCGGGTCAGACGGTCCGCGACGGCCTGGCCGCCACCCGAACCGAAGACCTCCATGCGGGTGCCGTCGGGAAGCTCCATCCACGACATGTTCTCGACGACGCCGGCGATGCGCTGACGGGTCTGCAACGCGATCGCGCCGGCCCGCTCGGCAACCTCGGCCGCGGCCTGCTGCGGGGTGGTCACGACGAGGATCTCGGCGCCCGGGATGAGCTGGGCAACCGAGATCGCCACGTCACCGGTGCCGGGCGGCAGGTCGAGCAGCAGCACGTCCAGATCACCCCAGAAGACGTCCGCGAGGAACTGCTGCAGCGCGCGGTGCAGCATCGGCCCGCGCCACACGACCGGCGTGTTGCCCTGCGTGAACTGGGCGATCGAGATCAGCTTCACGTCGTACGACTGCGGCGGCATGATCATCCGCTCGACCTGCGTGGGCTTGGCGTCGGTGCCGAGCATGCGGGGCACCGAGTGGCCGTAGATGTCGGCGTCGAGCACACCCACCGACAGCCCCTTCGCGGCCATCGCGGCCGCGAGGTTGACTGTGACGCTGGACTTTCCGACGCCACCCTTGCCGGACGCGACGGCGTACACGCGGGTGAGCGATCCGGGCTGGGCGAACGGGATCACCGGCTCGGTGGAGTCGCCGCGGAGCGAGCGACGCAGTTCGGTGCGCTGCTCGTCGCTCATCACGTCGAGCTCGACGCGGACGGAGCCGGCGCCCTCGACGTCGGCGACTGCCTTGGTCACCCGTTGGGTGATCTCGGTGCGCAGCGGACAGCCCGCCGTGGTCAGGTAGATGCCGATGTCGACACTGCCGTCGTCACCGATCGCGATGCTCTTGACCATGCCCAGTTCCGTGATGGGCTTACGGATCTCGGGGTCCTGCACCTTGGACAGTGCGGTGCGGACGGCGGTCTCTGTCAGGGCTGCCATGCCCCCATGGTATGCGGAGCGGTGCGGGCGCCGATCAGGGCGTCGGGGCTGCGACCGGCGCCGGGGTGGGCGGAGGGCAGAAGACGAGGCACGGCAGCTGCGGCAGCTGCGGCAGGGCCGGCAGCGGTAGGGGTGCGGGTGCGGGTGCCGGTGCCGGTGCGGCGGGAGGCGCCGTCGCTGTCGGGCTGGCGGGTGCGGTGGCCGACGGTCCCGGCGCGGTAACGTCTGCGGCCGCCGACTCGGAGTCGGCGGAGCGCTCCGGCGGCGTCGGTGCGACCGGGACCGCGGGCGCCGCGGTTCCGCCGGTGCGGTATGCGGACGACCAGGCGAGCACGTTCGACAGGTACGTCGTCGAGTTGTTGTAGCGGAGCACGGCGCGCGCCTCCTGCGCGGGATCGCGCAGGTCCAGGCCGCCCGAGCACAGATAGCGTGCGGCCGCGAGGGAGGCGTCGAACACGTTGTTCGGGTCGGCGATGCCGTCGCCGTTGCCGTCCGATGCGTATCGCACCCACGTGCTCGGGATGAACTGCATCGGCCCGACGGCGCGGTCGTGGACCGGATCGCCGTCGAGCTGGCCGTGATCGGTGTCGGTGATGATCTCGTTGCCGGCCAGGTGGCCGTTGAGTGTCGGGCCGAGGATCGGCGTCACCGTGGTGCCCGCCGCGTCGGTCTGCCCGCCACCGGCGTGGCCCGATTCGATCTTCCCGATGCCGGCGAGCAGATTCCACGGCAGGCCGCAGCCGGGTTGGGCGCTCGCCATCGTGAGTTCGGCGGAGCGGTAGGCGTTGAGCACGATCTCGGGAATGCCGAGGGGGCCGACGACGACCGGAACGGGCACCGAGCGCGGGGCGGTCCCGGGCACCAGCCCGGCCGGATCGGGCAGCACCAGGGTAGTCGCGGGCTTGGCCGTGCGGAGCTGGCGTTCGGGTCGCGGCGCCGCCGGCACGAGCCCGACGGTCGGGATGAGGGCCGCCTGCCCGTCCGGGGCCGCGGTGGTGGTCGGGCCGCCGGCGTCCAGCTCGTGCGCGACGGCGGTCGACGCGGACTCCGGGGCGGGAGTCTCGAACACGCCACCCATGGATGACGCTGCTGTCACGAATCCGGCAAGAACGAGGGCGGACACACCGACAGTTCCACGGGCACGCACTCTTCAATCCCCTCCTTGCAGGAAACCTGCATCCGCGCTTACGGATCTCGTTCCGAGCGTTCCAGCGGATACATCTCGGTCGATGTGACACACGTTACATATCGGTGACCGGTTGTGCGTGCGGAACTGCGGCAGGCGAGGGGATGACCCGAAGCGTCCGGGTCACTTGCGGCTGCCGCGCGCCTTGGAGGCAGGGCCGGGCTCGCCGTCCTCGTCGCCACGGGCGTCCCGCTCGACGAGCATCTGCCGGATGTCGTCGAGCTCGCGGCGCAGGTAGTCGCGGGTCGCGACCTCGCCGACCGCCAGCCGCAGGGCGGCGAGCTCGCGCGCCAGGAACTCGGTGTCGGCCTTGGTCTGTGCGGCGCGTGCCCGGTCCTCCTCCAGCGAGACTCGGTCGCGGTTCTCCTGCCGGTTCTGCGCCAGCAGGATCAGCGGCGCCGCGTACGCCGCCTGCGTCGAGAACGCGAGATTCAGCAGGATGAACGGGTAGGGGTCCCACTGCAGCTTCACCGCGAAGATGTTGAGGATGATCCACACGATCACGATCACGGTCTGGATCAGCAGGTACCGGCCGGTGCCGAGGAACCGGGCGATGCTCTCGCTCACCCGGCCGACGGCCTCGACGTCGATGTGGAACCCGAGGCCCCGCGTGCCGCGCGGGGTCTCCAGGCGCTGACGCCCGCTGGGTTCACTCATCGCCGGCCTCCTCGCGCCAGTCGGTGGGCAGGAGGTGGTCGAGCACGTCGTCGACGGTAACCGCGCCCAGTAGATGGTGCTCGTCGTCGACGACGGGCGCACACACCAGGTTGTAGGTCGCGAAGTATCGCGTGACGCTCGTGAGCGAGTCCTCGGGGTCGAGACGGGGCAGGTCGTCGTCCAGGACGCCGCCCACGAGGCTCGCGGGCGGCTCCCGCAGCAGCCGTTGCAGGTGCACACACCCGAGATATCGCCCGGTCGGGGTCGCGGTGGGCGGCCGGACCACGAACACCATGCTGGCGAGGGCCGGGGTCAGGTCGGCGTTGCGGGCGCGGGCCAGGGCCTCGGCGACCGTCGTCGACGGCGTCAGTACCACCGGCGAGGGCGTCATCAGGCCGCCCGCGGTGTCGGGGGAGTGCTCGAGCAGGCGTCGGACCGGTTCGGAGTCCTCCGGGTCCATCAGCTGCAGGAGCGACTCGGCGTCCGTCTCGGGGAGCTCGCCGAGGAGGTCCGCGGCGTCGTCGGGATCCATCGCCTCGAGGACGTCCGCCGCACGCTCTACCTCGAGATGCAGCAGCAGGTCGGTCTGGTCGTCGGCCGGCAGCTCCTGCACGACGTCGGCGAGCCGCTCGTCGTCCAGCGCGAGTGCCACCTCGTGCCGGCGTTTCTCCGGCAGCTCGCGCATCGCGTGCGCGACGTCGGCCGCCCGCATGCCCTCGAACTGCAGGAGCAGCTGGGAGACGCCCTGGCCGGGCATCGCGAGCGCGGTGGGGGTCAGGCCGTGAACGTGCGGCCAGTCGACGACGTGGATCGCCGAGCGTCGGCCGAGGCGTCCGCGGTGGGCCCGCACCGCCACGCGGGAGACCACCCAGTCCCGGGTGCGGGTCAGTTCGATGCCGAGGTCGACGATCACGACGTCGGTGCCGATGGTGTCGGCGACCTCCGGGTCGTCGATCGTGACGTGGGAGTCGAGGACCTGGGCGAGCGCGAGGACCTCGGTGGGGCGCTGATTGAATCGGCGCAGACTCACGTTGCCGGTCTTGAGGGTGACCGAGCCCGGCTCGATCGCGGTGACGCGCAGCATCGGAACGAAAATCCGTTTGCGTGTGAACATCTCGATGACCAGGCCGAGGACCCGGGGCGGCTGCCGGCCCACGCGGATCGTGAGCACCACGTCCCGCACGCGCCCGATCGACTCGCCGTCCGGTCCGAGGACCACCAGGCCGGCGAGCCTGGCTGCGAATACCTTGCTCACAGCTGCCATGATGAAAAGGCTAAATCCTTGCTTGCTGATCACTGAATTCGGAGGGCCCGTCGGCCATGACTTCCCGCTTCCGGCCACGTCGTTCGGTTCTGGCCGTCCCCGGTTCGAGCCGCAAGATGATCGACAAGGCGAAGGGTCTCCCCGCCGACGAGATCTTCCTCGACCTCGAGGACGCCGTCGCGCCGATCGCGAAGGCCGAGGCGCGGGTTCGGATCGTGGAGGCCCTCAACGAGGACGGCTGGGGCGACCAGATCAAGGTCGTGCGGGTCAACGACTGGACCACCGAATGGACGCACGCCGACGTCGCGACCGTGGTGGGCGGGGCGGGTGCGAACCTCGACGCGATCCTGCTGCCGAAGGTCCCCGACGCCAGTCACGTTCAGGCCCTCGACCTCCTGCTGACGCAGATCGAGAAGGCCAACGGACTCGAGGTGGGGCGGATCGGCATCGAACCGCAGATCGAGAACGCGATCGGCCTGACGAACATCAACGCCATCGCGACCGCGAGCCCCCGCGTGCAGACCCTGGTGTTCGGTCCGGCGGACTTCATGGCCAGCATCAACATGCGCACGCTGGTCGTCGGCGAGCAACCCGAGGGCTACGACCGGGGCGACGCCTACCACCACATCCTGATGACGATCCTGATGGCGGCGCGGGCCCACGACCTGCAGGCCATCGACGGCCCCTACCTGCAGATCCGCGACGTGGACGCGTTTCGCCGCTCGGCTCAGCGCACCGCCGCGCTCGGGTTCGACGGCAAGTGGGTGCTGCATCCCACCCAGATCGAGGCGGCCAACGAGGTGTTCAGCCCCCGCCAGGAGGACTACGACCAGGCCGAGATGATCCTCGACGCCTACCAGTTCCACACGTCCGCGGCGGGCGGTGCCCGCGGCGCGGTGATGCTCGGTGACGAGATGATCGACGAGGCGAGCCGCAAGATGGCGCTGGTGATCTCCGCGAAGGGGCGGGCCGCCGGGATGACCCGGACGACGTCGTTCACGCCGCCTGCGAACCGGTAGGCGAGCTCGGCTCGGGGCGGGCACAATTGATATGCGGGCCGGAGATCGGTAGAACCGGACATATCGCACGCCCCGAGCAAAGAGAGACGAAGACGATGACGAATCCACTCTCACAGCCGAACCGCGCCGGGCGGGGGCTGCCGACGCCGCCCACCGGGTGGCCGATCGGTTCGTACCCGACCTACGCCGAGGCGCAGCGCGCCGTGGACTACCTGTCGGACCAACAGTTCTCGGTCGAGGACGTGACGATCGTCGGCGTCGACCTCATGCAGGTCGAGCGTGTCCTGGGGCGCCTCACGTGGGCCAAAGTCATTGGCGGCGGAATTGTTTCGGGTGCCTGGCTCGGTGTGTTCTTCGGTCTGCTGCTCGGCATCTTCACGGGCGGATTCCTCGGCCCGCTGCTCGTCGGCATCTTCGGCGGCATCATCTTCGGCCTGATCTCCACGACGATCCCGTACGCGGCCGCCCGTGGTACACGTGACTTCTCGTCCACGATGCAGTTGGTGGCCGGCCGCTACGACGTGCTCTGCGATCCCAAGACGGCCGAGTCGGCGCGGGACATGCTGGCCAAGCTCGCGCTCTGATCCGGCTCGTCCGGCTCACCGGTGCGGTGTCGTCCCGACGTACCGATGAACACCAGTAGCGGCGACACGGCCGCGCACACCGCGCCGAACCCGAACGCGACGAGGTACGCGTCGACCCGGGCGTACGCGGTGTCGCCGATCGTGAGGGCCGCGAGCAGCGTCGCCAGCAACGCGCTGGCGACCGAACTGCCGGCGGTCCGGGCGATCGAGTTCACGCTGTTCGCGACGCCCGTCTGGTCCCGGTCCACCTCGGCGACCAGGAGCGCCGGCATCGCGGCGTACCCGAGGCTGGTGAACGCCGACGCCACCATCGATCCTCCGATCACCTGCCACGTGGTGTCGTGGGCAACGATCAGGGAGCAGAACCCGATCACGCCCAGCACACCGGACGCGGCCATGACCGCCCGGGCGCCGAAGCGGTTGATGAGGGTGCCGCTGCAGATCGACACGACGACGCCG
This sequence comes from Prescottella soli, assembly GCF_040024445.1. NCBI lineage: Bacteria > Bacillati > Actinomycetota > Actinomycetes > Mycobacteriales > Nocardiaceae > Rhodococcus > Rhodococcus (subgen. Prescottella) soli. Next base: position 1,272,384 of record NZ_CP157276.1, on the reverse strand, counting down.
ATCGTGGCGCCCGGCAGGATGTAGACCAGACCGGCCTGCATCGGGCCGGCGTCGAAGCCGTACCCGGTCGCCGCTCGTGTCGTCTGCACGAAGTAGGTGAGGGCCGTGATGTTGACGAACATTCCGGCCCCGACGAGCAGCCCGGCGAGGTGCGTGCAGACGACGGGCCGGCGGGTGAGCATCTCGGTCGGCACGAGTGGCTGGGCGATGCGGCGCTCGAACGCGAACCAGCCCGCGAGGACGACGATCCCGGCGACCGCGCACCCGATCGTCCGGGGCGACGCCCAACCCCAGCTCCCGCCCTCGGACAGCGGCAACAGGATCAGCACCAGCCCCGCGCCCAGCAACACGGCACCGGTCCAGTCGACCCGGCCCGGTGCGGGATTGGGGCGGGAGGGCACGACCGCGATCACGGCCACGACGGCGATGACGGTGAGCGCGGTCGCGAGCCAGAACGCCCGCCGGTAGTCGGCGCCGGCGGGCACCACCAGTCCGGTCAGCACCATGCCGACGCCACCGCCGAAACCCAGCGTGCCGGACAGCAATCCCATCGCCGACGCCAGCCGGCGCGGCGGCAGTTCGTCCCGCAGAATCGCCAGGCTGACGGGGAAGGCGGCGAACGAGACACCCTGCAGCACCCGCGCGAGGAGCAACAGCGGCAACGACTCGGTGACGGCCGCGAGGACCGACCCGGCGAGCATGATCGTCAACACGCCCAGCAGAACGGTGCGTTTGCGCCGCAGGTCGGCCATACGCCCCGCGACGGGGGTCATGACGGCGGCGGCGAGGAATCCGGAGCTGATGGTCCACCCGATGGCGGTGGTGCCGATGTCCAGTTGGTGGCCGATGACGGAGGACAGCGGCATCACGATGGTCTGCTGGGTCGATACGACGAGGATGACGAAGCACAGCGTGGCCGTCAGCAGCGATGCCGAGGCCTGTGCGGGACGAGACAAGTGGGCTCCCGGGAACTCTGGTCAGAAGTCGAGCAAAGATGAGCAAGGGATGGTGCAAGAAATCGGTCAATTGGTTAGCTCATTAGCTAGTGGGTCCGTGCCGGTATGTCCAATCGCTCTCCCTGTGGGCGGGAAGACCGCCGAATCGGCTCGCGCCCATGGGTGTTCGACGTCACCCGTCGGTCGGCCGGACGCGCGAGGAGGTCGGCTCGACAGCCGTGATCGGGCCCGCCCGGCGCGGGTGTTAGATGAACGTGTGACTGACAGCGTTGTCTCGGCCGTCCGCGCCCATCTCGACCGGCACATCGGGGGACCCGAAGCAGCCGAGCCGACGGAGCCCTCGGTGGCATCGGTGACGTTTCTCGGTGTCGAGCCCGTCGACGTCCTCCGGTACCCGGGGGACGGCGACGCTCCGGTCCGATACGCGACCCTGGGGTGCTCGCGGCACCCGATGGGCGATCCCAGCGAGATGATCGCCGACCCCACGCGCGGCCCGCGCGCCGAACTGGTGCTGAGCCTCGCGGGCGGTGCCGGTGTGGCGTCCGGCGTGCACAAGACCCTCGCGGTCCTCGCCGCCGCGCCGTCCGTCGAAGGGGTGGTGCTGCGCCCGGACGGGCTGATCGACCTGGGCGAGCCGCTGTGGAAGGGAGTGCCGTTCACCGCGGTGCTGCTCGGTCCGAGCGACATCCCCGACCTCGTCCTGCCCGAGCCGCTGGATCCGGTCCAGTTCCTCGAGGTGGCGCCGCTGACCGGCACCGAGGCGGCGTGGGTGCGCCTGCGCGGTGCAGCCGCTCTCCGGGAGGCCTGGGCCGAGGCCGGCATCGACGTCCGCGACCCGAACCGCGGGGCCGCGGCGCTCTGACAGGACAACGCTTCCGGACCTGAGACACTGGACCGGTGCGTATCGATCTCCACACCCACTCGACCGCGTCAGACGGCACGGACACGCCCGCCGAACTGGTGCGGGCGGCGGCCGACGCGGGGGTCGACGTGCTCGCGATCACCGACCACGACACCACCGCCGGCTGGGGCGAGGCGGCCGCGGCGCTGCCCGCGGGGCTGCAGTTGGTGCGGGGCATGGAGATGTCGTGCGAGGGACGTGGCGAGGACGGGCGCCCGGTGGCCGTCCACCTGCTGGCCTACCTGTTCGACCCGACCTCACGCGAGTTCGCCGCCGAGCGTGAGCGATTGCGCGGCGAACGGGTCGCTCGGTTGCGGGCGATGGCGACGCTGATGGCCGAGGACGGGCTGCCGATCGACCCCGACGCGGTGATGGCCGAGGCGGGCCCGGCGGTGGGCCGTCCGCACCTGGCGCGGGCGCTCGTCCACGCGGGCGTCGTGGAGAGCGTGGGGGAGGCGTTCACCGACCTCCTGTCGACCCGCAGCCCCTACTACGTCGAGAAGGCGGACACCCCGCTCGAGCGCGGTGTCGAGATGGTCGCCGCCGCGGGCGGGGTCAGCGTGATCGCGCACGCTCGGGCCCGCACGCGCGGACGGCTGCTGTCGCTCGACCACATTCGCGAACTCGCGGACCACGGCCTCGGCGGTCTCGAGGTCGATCACCCCGACCACGGCGCGCACGACGTCGCACTCCTGCGGTCGCTCGCCGCCGAACTGGGCCTGATCGCCACCGGGTCGTCGGACTACCACGGCTCGAACAAGACGATCGAACTCGGCCGGCACACCACCGCCCCCGAGGCGTTCGAGGCGCTCGTGGCGCGCGCGTCCGGGGTACCGGTGCTGTCGGGGCAGCCTAGCGGCGACGTCGTCACCCGCGGAGCCGGTCGGTGAGCCTCGACGGCTTCGGCGACCAGCGGCGCCGGCGGTCGTCGGACCTGTGGGCGGTGCGGGTGCTGCGGGGGCTCTCGGGTGTCGTCGCCGGCGGGGTCGTGGTGCTCACCCTCGTCGTCGTCGGCGTCGCATACCTGGCGTCAAACCGGGACTTCCCGGGGCCGGGGCGCGAATCGGTCGCCGCGCACGTGGTGGCGAGCGTCGTCGTCGTGGCGGCTCAGGTGCTCGCGGATCGCCGCCGCGGGGCCGGTGCCGTGCTCGCATCGGCCCCGGTTCTGGTGGTTACCGGGCTGTTGCTGTGGACGCAGTGGTGGATGTGACCTCCCGCTGATCGGAACGGGCCGGCGGTTCGGGTCACATTCGGACCGTCACGCGCATCCTCACAGGTAGATGCCGGTTTCGGTGAGATTTCGATCGATCCGGAGGATTTGATTCCTGCCAGTCGATGGTGCAGAATTACGGCACTCTCGCGTGGGTGCTACCGCCCTTCGCAGGAGGTTTGGAAGGTGGCAGAACTTGTGCCAGGGCTCACCCCGCCCGGCGCCATCACGCTCCGGCAGTAGTGCAGCAGATCGCGCGCCCCGGTAGTTGCAACTGATCAATCCTGTGTTCGAAGTGCCGTGTCGTATTTCATCCCTGCCGACCCGGTTACTTCTCAGTAACCAGGACCCGAGTGAGTCTGGCCTCAAGAGGAGTGTCATCGTGTCCCCTGTGTCTGAAGCTTCCGTAACGCCAAAGGTCGAAATTACCGACGAGGAGATTTTCGCGGGCCACATCGGTGGCAAGCTCTCGGTGGAGACCACCGCGCCCCTCGATTCCCAGCGTGCGCTCTCGATCGCGTACACGCCCGGCGTCGCGCAGGTCAGCCGCGCGATCCACGCCGACGAGACGCTGGCCGATCGCTACACGTGGACCAACCGCCTGGTGGTCGTCGTGAGCGACGGCTCGGCCGTTCTCGGCCTCGGCGACATCGGCGCCCGCGCGTCGCTGCCGGTGATGGAGGGCAAGTCGGCGCTGTTCAAGAACTTCGCGGGCCTCAACTCCATCCCGCTCGTGCTCGACACCAAGGACCCCGACGAGATCGTCGAGACGCTGGTGCGCCTGCGCCCGAGCTTCGGCGCAGTGAACCTCGAGGACATCTCGGCGCCGCGCTGCTTCGAGATCGAGCGCCGGGTCATCGAGGCACTGGACTGCCCGGTCATGCACGACGACCAGCACGGCACCGCGATCGTCGCGCTCGCCGCGCTCCGTGGTGCCGCGAAGGTTCAGGACCGTGACATCGCGGGCCTGCGCGTCGTGATCTCCGGCGCGGGTGCGGCCGGTGTCGCATGCGCCAACATCCTGCTGGCCGCCGGCGTCGCCGACGTCACCGTGCTGGACTCGAAGGGCATCGTCTCGTCCGACCGCACTGATCTCAACGAGATCAAGGCGGACCTGGCTTCGCGCACCAACCCGGCCGGCCGCAGCGGCGGACTCGTCGAGGCGCTCGACGGGGCGGATGTGTTCCTGGGCGTCTCCGCGGGCACCGTGCCCGAGGAGATCATCGCGACGATGGCGCCCGAGTCGATCATCTTCGCGATGTCGAACCCGGACCCGGAGATCCACCCCGACATCGCGGCGAAGTACGCGGCGATCGTCGCGACGGGTCGCAGCGACTTCCCGAACCAGATCAACAATGTGCTCGCGTTCCCGGGCGTCTTCAAGGGTGCGCTGGACGCCGGCGCGCGTCGGATCACGGAGGGCATGAAGCTCGCCGCGGCCGACGCGATCCTGTCGGTGCTCGGTGACGAGCTCGCGGCCGACAAGATCGTTCCGAGCCCGCTGGACCCGCGGGTCGCCCCGGCGGTCGCCGCGGCCGTCGCGCAGGCCGCCAAGGACGAGGGCGTCGCCTGACCGTAGGACAGCAACTCGTCAGCGGGGCCCCGTCGCATCAGCGACGGGGCCCCGCTGCGTGACATCGGCCGATCTCCCGTGCGCGCCCGGCGTTCTCGGACAGGATGGTCCGCATGCGTGAGATCACCCTGGACCTCGACACGGTCCGATTGCGGGCGCTGACCTGGGGGCCCGAGACCGGCCGGCTGGCGGTTCTCCTGCACGGGTTCCCGGACACCGCGCACACCTGGCGGTACCTCGGTCCTGCGATGGCCGACGAGGGATGGCGGGTGATCGCGCCGTTCACCCGCGGCTACGCGCCCTCGGCCGTGCCGGCGGACCGGAGCGTGCACGTCGCCGCACTGATGGACGACGCCGCCGCGATCCACGCCCTCTCGGGCGGCGGATCCGACGCGGTCCTGGTCGGACACGACTGGGGCGCGATCACCGCGAACGCACTGGCCGCCCACGCCGAGAACCCCTTCACGGCAGCCGTCGCGCTCGCGGTGCCGCCATTCCCGTCCCTGCGGACGCCGGCCGTTCTGCGCGTGCTGCCGCGCCAACTGCGCAACAGCTGGTACGTCCTGTTCAACCAGTTGCCGGTCCTGCCCGAGCGCTGCGCGGGGCGGTTGGTGCCGCGCCTGTGGGCGGACTGGTCACCGGGCTACGACGCGGGCGAGGACCTGCCGGCCGTGCTCGAGGCGATCGCGGATCCGGCGCACCGCCGCGCCGTGATCGGCTACTACCGCAGCTACACTCGGCCCCTCCCGCGCCCACCGCAGCGCTACCGGCGCTGGGCCGGCGCGGAGATGCGACGCCCGATCACGCCGACGCTCTACCTGCACGGTGATCGCGACGGCTGCCTCGACCGCCGGCTGGCGGTCGTGGCCGCGTCCGGGTTGTCGCAGGGGAGCGCCTTCCACCAGGTCGCGGATGCGGGCCATTTCCTGCACCTGGAGCGGCCTCAGGAGGTCAACGATCGGATCCTGAAGTTCCTCGCAGCGCAGTGACGTCGACGGGGCGGCGCAGGCGTCCGGTGCCGGGCACCGACGCCCACACGGCGGCCGCGAGGATCGCGTCGACGATCAGGGCGAGGGCGGCGACGAGGATCGCACCGACGAGGACGCGGTCGTAGCTGCGCAGCGCCAGGCCGTCGAAGATGTAGCGGCCGAGCCCGCCGAGGTTCACGTAGGCCGCCACCGTCGCGGTCGCGATCACCTGCAGCGCCGCGCTGCGCACGCCGCCGAGGATCAACGGCAGCGCGTTGGGGATTTCGACCCGGCACAGCACCTGCAGCGGCGTCATGCCCATCGCCTCCGCGGCGTCGACCACCGACCGGTCCACGTTCGCGACGCCCGCGTACGTGCCGGCGAGCAGCGGCGGGATCGCCAGCAGGACCAGCGCGAGGATGGGCGGCACCAGTCCCAGGCCGAGCAGCAGCACCAGCAGCGTCAGCACGCCGAGGGTGGGCAGCGACCGCAGCGCGTTGACGACGCCCACGACCACGATCTGGCCGCGTCGGAAGTGCCCGATCGCGAGCCCGGCGGGCACCGCGACGACGGCCGCGCAGGCGACGGCCAGCAGGCTGTACCAGAGGTGTTGCAGGATCCGGGTGCCGATCCCGGTCGGGCCCGGCCAGTTCGCCGGGTCGGTGATGTATTCCCATGCGCTCGTGAACATGTCAGGCCGGACCCTCCGACAGCTCGACCGTCGCCCGGCGCGCCCGGCGGCCCGGCCGCTCCCACGGGGTCAGCAGGCGGCCCACCACGTACAGTGCCGCGTCGAACGCGAGCGCCAGCGCGACGATCGCGATGATGCCCGCGACGATCTGCTCCGGATAGTCGCGCTGGTAGCCCTCGGTGAACAGTTCGCCCAGGCCGCCGACACCGATGAGCGCGCCGACCGACACGAGCGAGATGTTGGTGACCGCCACGACGCGGACGTTCGCGACGAGCACCGGCAGCGCGAGCGGCAGCTCGACGGTGAGCGCGCGGCGAACCGCGGTGAATCCCATTGCCGTCGAGGCGTCGACGACGTCGTCCGGGACCGCGTCGAGGGCTTCCGGGACGACGCGCACGAGCAGGGCGGTCGAGTAGACGGTCAGCGCGATCACGACGTTCGCCGGATCGAGAACGCTCAGCCCGAACAGGCTCGGCACGGTGACGAACAGCGCCAGCGACGGAATCGTGAACGCGATGCTCGCGGCGACGACGGTGGTGCGGCGCAGCCACGCCACCCGGCGCACCACGGTCCCCAGCGGTACCGCGATCGCCAGACCGAGGAGCAGCGGCAGCAAGGCCAACTGCAGATGCTCGCGCGTCAGTTCCAACACGCGCGGGAAGTTGTCGATCAGCCAGCGCACGGGCTCACCGTCCGTTCCGGACGCGATCCTCCGCGCGCCGCTGCTCGTCGAGCGCCGCGACCACCTCGGCGGCGTCGATGCCGCCGACCACCACTCCGTCGGCATCGACCGCGACCCCGATGCCGGACGGCGACGAGATGGCCGCGTCGAGGGCCTGCCGCAGATCGGTGCCCAGGGTGAACAGCGAACCGCCGGCGGCCGAGGCGTCCGCGATTGCGCGCCCGGCGCGGGCCGCGTCGATCCCGGCGGCGTCGATCCACGCGTGGGGGCGGCCGTCGTCGGAGACGATCAACGCCCACTCTCCGGAGTCGAGAATGGTTGCGGTGATTGCCGATTCGCGGACGCTGCGGATCTCGTGCAGCGGGAGTCCGTCGGCGCTGCGGAACGACAGCCCCCGGTAGCCGCGGTCACGGCCGACGAAATCGGCGACGAAATCGGTTGCGGGGGAGGTGAGCACGGTCTGCGGGGTGTCGTACTGCTGGAGCCGGCCGTGCGGCCCGAAGACCGCGAGACGGTCACCGAGACGCACCGCCTCGTCGATGTCGTGGGTGACGAACACGATCGTCTTGCGCAGCTCGGACTGCAGGCGCTGCATCTCGGCCTGCAGATCGGCCCGGACGACCGGGTCGACGGCGCTGAAGGGCTCGTCCATCAACAGGATCGGCGGGTCGGCGGCGAGCGCCCGGGCCACGCCCACCCGCTGCTGCTGACCGCCCGACAGCTGCGCCGGGTAGCGGCCCGCGAGCGCGGGATCGAGCCCCACCCGTTCGAGCACCTCGAGTGCGCGGCGCCGTGCCGCCCGCCGTGACTCGCCGCGCAACACCGGCACGGTCGCGACGTTGTCGACCACCGTGCGGTGCGGCAGCAGCCCCGCGCTCTGGATGACGTACCCGATACCGCGCCGCAGCTCGACGGCGTCGAGGGCCGCCACGTCCCGGCCGTCGACGCCGACGGTGCCCGCGGTGGGTGCCACCATGCGGTTGATCATCCGCATCGACGTCGTCTTGCCGCAGCCGGACGGTCCGACGAAGACCGTGAACGAGCCGGCCTCGACCTTCAGGTCCAGACCGTCGACGGCGACCGTGCCGTCCGGAAAGCGTTTGGTGACACCCGAGAACGTGATCACGAGATCGGAGCGTCCAGCCCCTGCCGCGCGACCCACTGCTGCGCCGCCGCCTGCGGCTCGGTCTTGGCGGCGCCCGACACCGCGTCGTTGAGCGCCACCAGTTCCTCGGTGGTGAGCTTGGCGGAGACCGCGTCCAGGACCCGCGTCAGCTGCTCGGTCTTCGCACTCGCGCGCAGCAGCGGGACCACGTTCTGGGCCGGGAAGTTGTTCGCCGGGTCGGCCAACACCACCAGGTCGTTCGCCTTGATCGCGGGCGAGGTCGTGAAGATGTTCGCGGCGGTCACCTGGCCCGACGTCAGTGCCTTCACCGTGGCGGGGCCGCCGCCGTCGGCGATCGGCACGAAGTTGGCGGCGCTGATGTCGAGACCGTAGTTCTCCCGCAGCCCGGGCATGCCCACGGGTCGTTCCTGGAACTCGGCCGGTGCCGCGAACTTCACCTCCGCCGAGTGCGGCGCCAGGTCGGCGATGGACGACAGGTTCCACTTCTCGGCCGTCTCGCGGGTCACGACGACCGCGTCCTTGTCCTCGGCGGGTGCCGGGGTCGTGGTCGCGAGATCGGGCGCCAGCGCGGCCGGCAGGGCCGCGTCGATCTCGGCGGCGCTCGTCGCCGTCGACGACGGATCGAGGTACTGCAGCAGATTCCCGGTGTAGTCGGGGATCACCGTGAGCGAACCGTCGCGCAGCGCCGGGACGTACGCCTCGCGGCTGCCGATGTTCATCTTCGTGTCGACGTCGAAGCCGTTGGCCCGCAGCACCTCGGCGTAGATGTAGCCGACAGTCGTGGACTCCGGGAAGTTCGCCGAGCCCACCACGATGGTGTTCGCGTCGACGTTGCCGCCGGAGCCGCCGCTGTCGAGCGGGTCGTTGCTCCCGCACGCGGTGAGCATCGTCAGGGACACTGCAACGATCGCCACAGCGCCCCGAACGAGGCGGTGGGGCAGGCGGATCCGGGAACCGTTCATGTCGTCCTTCCATCGGATCCGGCGTAGCGGCCCCGCCCGATGCGGCAGCCGCCGCGCGGTGACAAGCCGGATCTCTCGACCGCTCGTGATGGTGCGCGCCGTCAGTGTAACGATAGGAGCGACCAACGCACGGTCGACGAGCGGAGAGGGACACGGTGTCACCGAACAGGAATGGGCGGACGGGCAGGCGCGCGGCGCTGGCGGTCGTTCCCATGCTCGCGATCGTCGCCGCGTGCGGCGTCGACACGAGCAGCAGCGTCAGCGGCCCGCCGGCACCCGGACCGGTCGTCGTCGGTGCGTCGAACACGATCGAGAGCGAACTCGTCGCACGCCTCTACGCCGGCGCGCTCGAAGCGGGCGGGCGCAGCACCGAACTCGTGCTGGGGCTGAGAGACCGCGCCGACCGTGTCGCCGCCCTCGACTCGAACCGGGTGGCACTGGTGCCGGACTACACCGGGCGCCTGCTGCACTGGTTCGACCCGGACGCCGACGTCACCGAGGCCGAGGACGTGTTCGAGGCGCTCAACAAGTCTCTGCCGGAGGGCCTTACGGTCTCCGACTACGCGCCGGCCGACGACCGGTCGGCGCTCGTGCTGTCCGCGGCGCAGGTCGACCGACTCGGCGCGCACTCGATCGACGACATCGCGCGCGACTGCGGCGGCATGACTTTGTACGCGTCCGCCGCGTTCCGCGACGATGCGCGGGCACCGGAGCACCTTCAGGCCGCGTACGGGTGCACGTTCGGGTCCGTCGTACCGGTCGGAACCACCACCGACGTTGCCCGTGAACTGATCGTCGGCGCGTCGCCGATCGGGGGCGCCACCGCCGCCTCACCCGACGTCGCGCACGACGAACTGGTGGTGTTGGCCGACGACGAGAACGCGTTCACCGCGCAGAACGTGGTGCCCCTCTACCGCGGCGGCGTGCTGCGAGCCGACGACGTCAAGGGGCTGAGCGTGGTCCTGCAGCTCACCACCGCGGATCTGACCGACATGGTGGTCCGGATCCGCGATGGCGAGATCACCTCGGCCGACGCCGCCGCGGAGTGGCTCGCCGACCACCTCTGACGGCGCCGGCGTCGGTCGTCGTCAGCCGCCGACCCGCGCCCGTGCCGCCGCGGCGGCGTCATACCGGCCGAGGGCCTCGTGAGCGTCGCCCTCCAGCAGTGCCACCCGGACCGCGAGCGGCGGCGCCTCGGTCACCCGCGGCGCGGCGTCGGCGAGCACGGCCAGGGCCTCCTCGTGGCGGTCGGTCGTCAGCAACGCCTGCGCGACGACGATCAGGGCGCTGCCGGAGCCGACGACATCCTCGGCCGCGGCGTAGGCATCCGAGGCCGCGAGCCCCGTCCGCACCGCCTCGTCGAACCGGCCCAGCTGGGACAGTGCCCGCGCGGTCGAGTCCTCGATGTCCGCGCGGGTCCACGGGTCGGCGTGTTCGGCCGCGGTCCGCAAGTCCTCGAGCCCGTCCTCGTCGCCGAACTGGCACCGGGCCCGCCCGCGCGTGTGCAGAAGGTCGGCGAGCGCGTCGGGCTCATCGGTGAGCCGCCGGGCGTCCTCGACCGCGTCGTCGAGGACCTCGACGGCGTCCTCGTCGTCGAACCGCATCATCAGGAGCCCGAGTTCCCTGCCGACCCGCACGGCCACCGCGTAGTCCTCGCCGACCCGCGCCAGCTCCTGGCCCTCGGTCCACACCGCGACCGCTGCTCCCGGCTCGCCCGCGTCGCGCCTCGCGTAGCCGAGCCACAGCAGCGTCAAGGCGCGGGACCCGGCCTCCTCACCCTGCGCCTCCTCGGTCTCGGCCACCGAGGTGAGCTCGTCCACGGCCTCGTCCGGGTGCCCTGCCCGCACGAGCGTGACGCCGAGCCGGTAGCGGTGGCCGACGGACTCGGCCCCGGCCAGCTCGGCTTCCCGCGTCGCCAGCCGCAACCTGCCGGCGGCCTCGTCCAGCCGGTCGAGGTCGTCGCAGATCTGGGCGCTCAGGGCAGCCAGCGGAGCGGTCAGGGACCGGGCCGCGTGCGCAACCGACAGGTCGAGCGCACCGTCGACGGCGGTCAGCGCTTCCTCGAACCGGCCGCTGCTCGCCAGCAGCTGGGCCTGCAACCGCAGTAGCACCGCGCGGTGACCGGGCGCCGTCGTGGCGACCAGTTCGGCCTCGACCCAGGTCAGTGCCGCGTCCAGGCCCTCGGCGTCGAGGATCGTGTCGACCCGCTCGGCCAGCGGGCTCGCGCTCGCCACCTCGTCGACGAACGCCGTGGCCGCGGCCGGGTCCGTGGCGACGGGCGGCGCCGGCACGGTGTGCGCGGCCCCGATCGGCAGGTCCCAGCGCTGTCCGGCGAGAGACCGTGCGGCGGCGACCTTCTCGCTGCGGTACGCGCTGCCGTTGCGCTCGTCGAAGCGGCCCGCGAGCTCCTCGGCGGCACGCCAACAGGCCTGCGCCAGTTCGTCGACAGTCCACGGGCCCGCGTGCGCGCCCAGGAACGGGCGCAGCTGCGCAGCGTCGGCTCCGCGGACGTCCTCGCGACCGAGCCCGGCCTGGCCCGCCGCCGTGCACGTCACCGCGAAGGCGGTGAGCGCGTCGAGGTGCGCGGTCGCGTTGAGGTTGTCGTGTGCCAGCCAGCTGATGTGCCGCTCGAGCATCTCGAGGGCACGTTGCTCGTTGCCCGTGACGGACAGGAAGATCAGGTGCCGACCGATCATGTCGATGTTGTCGGCGTTGCCGCGCGCGAGTCGGTAGCCCCGGACGTGCATGCGCTCGGCGTCCTCGAGACGGCCCACCTGCAGCAGCGGCACCAACGCGTGGGCCATCGCCCGCTCGGGTTCGTCGGCGCACCCCAGATCCTGGTCGAGCATCTCCTGGACCAGACCCAGCCCCGCCTCCAGCTCCCCGGTGACGAGCCGGAACTGGGCCTCCTCGGAACGCACGCACGCGTCGCAGTGGCTGTAGTCGTCGCGCGGGGTGCGACCCAGCTCCTCGAGGTAGCGGGCGGCCTCCTCGAGCCGGCCCGCCTCGAACGCCTGCCAGAACCGGGTCTGCACGACGCCGGACAGGCCGACGCCGGCCTGTCGGTACGCGGACTCCATCTGCTCGATCGCGTCGGCGATCGTCGTGCGCGGGAACATCGGGTTCGACGCGAGCGCATCGGCGATCCACTTGTGGAACCACAGCAGGTCGTGGTCGTCGACCTGGGTGGGGAAGGTGGTCGGGTCAGCGGCGTTCCGTCCGGCGCACCACGCGAAGGCGGTCAGCAAGGCGTCGGTGTCCCCGGTCATGGAGGCGGACTGGATCAGGCGCATCCGCACGGCGTAGGCGGCGGCCTCGTCGCCGGCCTCCTCGGCGAGCGTGATCGCCCGCTCGATGAGCTCGCGTTCGGCCGGTCCGTACGGCGTCGCGTCGATCTCGCTGATCAACGCGTCGGTGGTCTCACTCGGCATGGTCGTCCTTGTCTGTGCTGGAGGGGGAGTGCGGTGCAGGATCGACGGTGACGTCCGCGTCGAGGCCGACGGACAGGTGCACGATGTCGGTCATGGCGTCGGTGAGGGCGGCGCGGTCGGCCGCCCGCAGCGGCCGGTGTCCGGCGAGCAGCGCCTGGACGTAGAGGATCCGCACGGCGCGCGACAGCACGGCCTCGTCGTCGACGGTCGCGAGGGTGCGCACCAGCCGGTTGCGCCAGTTCAGCGCGAGTCGGCCGGCGGTGTCCGCGCCGGCGGCCGCCGCTGCCTCGCCGACACGTCCGAGAACGTCGGCCCAGAATCCACCGGCCTCGCTCGCCTGGTCTCGGCGCAAGCCACGGAGCACCGACTCGTCCGCGACGTACAGGGCGGGGACGGTGTCCGGCTGGAACGCCCGCACCGCGGTAGCGCAGTCGAGGTCCGCGAGCGCGGCGTCGGCGCGCTCCTGCAGTCGGCGCGAGGCGGCCCGTTCGGCCAGCGGCGGCACGTCCAGGTGGTCGATCTCGTCGGCGACGGTGACGATCTCGACCTCGGCGCCGGGCACGAACTCCGGCAGCCGGGCCGCGATCTCCGCGTCGTAGACGTAGCCGCCGTTGACGATCGGGGCGCCGGGGCGGGAGATGCCGGCGAGCTGCCGGAACTCGTCGACGGTCCGGGTGTACCGCACGGTGCCGCGGCGGGCCGCCTCGCCGAAGGTCGTCGGACCCTCGGTGGTCTCGATCGGTAGGTGGGGGACGATGAACCGGGCCAGCTCGTCGTCGTGGACGACGAGCGCCCGCAGGGCCAGATGGTGCACGGACAGGAACGCGGCCAGCCGGTGCGGCGCCTCCGCGGCCAGACCGATGACCCAGCGGCGAACCGCGGCCCCCAGCTCGGCGCGGGTCGACTCGAGCGCGTTGTCTTCGATCAGGGACTCGCGGGAGGCGGTCGGGTGCAGCCCGGTGGTGTCCACGACGGCCCGCACGAAGAACGCCCAGTCCGGCAGGAGGTCGTCCATGCGCTCGGACAGCAGCATCCCGCCCAGGTAGACGCGGCTCGACTGCCGCTGACCGGGGGAGAGCTGGAACGGCAGCACGAAGGCGGTGCCCCGGGTGCCGGTCGACGGCACGTGCAGCGGAATCGTGGCGAAGGGTTCGGCGCCGACGATCTCCCGGCCCAGCTCGCGGAGCTCGGGCGACGGGACCGCCGTGCGCTCGACGAAGGGCGCGGGCCGGGTCACCGTCTCGCCGGCCACGGTCACCCGCACCGGCAGGTGCCGGCCGAACCGGTCGGCCAGCTCGCGCACCCCGGCGGGCGAGACGAGCCCGGCGGCGTCGTGGCGGGGGACCAATTCGACCCGGGTCCCGACCGGCAGGTCGTCGGCCAGCTCGGTCACCGTGAACGTGCCGTCGGTGCGCCCGATCCATTCGACGGCGGGCGCACCGGTGGCCGACCGGGACCGGACCCGGATCTCGTCGCTCACCATGAAGCAGCTGAGCAGTCCGATCCCGAACTGGCCGAGACGGTCGGTGCGGGGCAGATCGAGGATGTCCCGCTTGGAGGTGCGGCCCACCGTGGCGAGCAACTCGCCGACCTCGGCCGCGGTCAGCCCGACCCCGTCGTCCTCGACCGCGAACACGGACCCGGCCCCGTCGGCGGGCAGGACCCGGATGGTGCCGACGTGGCCGGGTTCACGCTCGCAGCGGGCCGCGATCGCGTCGCACCCGTTCTGCAGGAGCTCACGGATGAAGACCTGCGGCCCGGTGTAGATGCTCGCACTGAGCAACTCGATGATCCCGCCGAGGTGTACCTGGAATGGACGGCTGCTGCCGTCGGCTCTTGTCGTCATCGAGGGCAGAGCCTAGCGGCCGAATACGACAAAACAGTCGGTACGGGTATCGGCCCGGATGTCAGGAGCGCGGCGCCCTGCCCGTCAGTTCGACTTCGGCAACACGCGTGACGTGACCGTCGCGACCACCCATTGGTAGCTGGGGCCGACGATGCGCACCCACGCGTCGAGGAACTTCGCGTCGGCGCCGATCAGCACTCGTGCCTTGCCCTTTCGCACGCCGCCCACGATGGTCTTCGCCGCGTCCTCGGGAGTGGTGCGCGCGAGGTGCTTGTCGAAGAACTGCGCGAAGGTCACCTGGTCGTCGCCGTCGGGCATCGTCGCGTTGCGGGCGATCGCGGTCTTGATGCCGCCCGGGTGCACACACGTGACCTTGACCGGGTGCTTCGCGATGAGCATTTCCTGGCGTAAGGACTCGGTGAATCCGCGCACCGCGAACTTCGCTGCGTTGTAAGCGCTCTGGCCCGGAATCGACAGGAGGCCGAACAGGCTCGAGATGTTCACGACGTGCCCGTCACCGGACGCGATCAGGTGCGGCAGGAACGCCTTGGTGCCGTTGACGACGCCCCAGAAGTCGACGTCCATGATCCGCTCGATGTCCTTGAACTCCGAGCGCTCCACGTCGCCGTGGAAGGCGATGCCCGCGTTGTTGTAGACCTGGTGCACCTTGCCGAAGTGCGCGACCACCGCGTCGGCGTACGCCAGGACCGCCTCGCGCTGGGTGACGTCGAGATGGTCGGACTTGACCTCCGCGCCGACTGCCTCGACCTGACGCACCGTCTCGGCCAGTCCCGACGAATCCATATCGGACAGAGCAAGTTTCGCGCCCTGCCCGGCGAGGTTCAGGGCCACTGCCCGCCCGATGCCCGAACCTGCGCCCGTGATGACGCAGACCTTGCCCGCGAACTCGCTCACTGTGCAACCACCTTGTCGTCGCCCCGATCGGTCAGTTCGGTGTCGAGCGCGTCGGCCGCCACCGTCTGCGCGGCGACCGCCGGGACCGGCAGATCGCCGGCGGCGACGCTGCGGTAGGCGCCGAGGTCGAACTGCTTGGTGAGGCGGCGGAACTCGAACGTGAAGCCCGGCCACAGCGTCGTGTTGTTGCCGTGCTTGTCGAGGTACCAACTGGCGCAGCCGCCGTTGTTCCACACGCTCTTCGACAGCTTGGCCTGCAGGTCGCGGTTGTACGCGTCCTGGGCGTCCTGGCGGACCTCGATGGTGCCGATGTCGTAGCGCTCGACCACGTCGATCGCGTCCACGACGTAGTTCAGCTGCGACTCGATCATGAACACCATCGAGCTGTGGCCGAGCCCCGTGTTGGGGCCGACCAGGAAGAACATGTTGGGGAAGTTCGCGATGGCCGCACCCTTGTAGCCCTGCTGGCCGCCGTCGTCGAAGGTCTGGGCGAGCGAGCGCCCGTCCTTGCCGAAGATGCCTGCGAACGTGGGGGAGTCGGTGACGTGGAAGCCGGTCGCGACGACGATCGCGTCGACCTTTCGCTCGGTGCCGGTGCGGTCGACGATCGAATCCTTGCGGACCTCCGTGATGCCGTCGGTGACGACGTCGACGTTCGGCTGCGCGAGCGCGGGGAAGTAGTTGTTGGAGATCAGCATGCGCTTGCAGCCGATCTGGAAGTTCGGGGTGACCTTGCGGCGCAGCTCCCGATCCTTGATCTGGCGGCGCAGGTGCCGCTTGGCCGTGAACTGCAGCGGCTTCATGAAGATCGGCGCCTTCGCCAGACCCACCACCTGCGACTCGCGCATCCAGTAGATGCCGGTGCGGCACAGCTTCTGGAAGCCGGGCAGGTACTTGAACGCGAGGTGCTCGGCCTTGGTGTACTCGCGGTCGGCGCGCGGCAGGATCCACGGCGCGGTCCGCTGGTACACGTCGAGCTGGGCGGCCTTCGCCGCGAGCTGCGGCACGATCTGGATGGCCGAAGCGCCGGTGCCGATCACCGCGATCCGCTTGCCGGCCAGATCGGCGTCGTGGTTCCACTGCGCGGAGTGGAAGATCTCGCCCTCGAATCCCTCGATGCCCGCGATGTCGGGCAGCGACGGCTCGCAGAGCGCGCCCACGGCGGCGACGACGATCTTTGCGACGAACTCGCCCTGGGAGGTCTGGACCTCCCAGCGCGCGGTGTCGCCGTTCCAGCGCGCGGACTGCACCTCGCAGCCGAAGATGTGCTTGTCGAGCACGTTGTAATTGCGCGCCACCGACGAGATGTAGTTCTGGATCTCGGGCTGCGGTGAGAACGACCGCGTCCATTCGGGGTTGAGCGCGAACGAGTACGAGTACAGGTGCGAGGGGACGTCGCACGCCGCGCCCGGGTACGTGTTGTCCCGCCAGGTGCCGCCCACGTCGTTGCCGCGCTCGAGCACGACGAAGTTGTGCTTGCCCTGCTGAACCAGCTTGATAGCAGCGCCGAGGCCGGCGAAGCCGCTGCCGATGATCAGTGTGTCGACCTGGCGCGGGGTCGCGGCCCGGGCGGAAGTATCTGTGACTGGGAGACTCATGTAGGGGAGCGTAGGGCGTTGTTGATCGGCGGTCAATAGCTAATTGACTGCAATTCAGTAAGGTGGGGGCTCATGGACGTCGTCAAACGCACCAGGCTCAGCCCCGAGGAGAGGCGGGCGCAGCTGATCGACCTGGGCGTGCGGATGCTCGCCGAACGGCCCCTCGAGCAGATCTCCGTCGAGGACATCGCCGACGAGGCCGGTGTGTCCCGCGGGCTGCTGTTCCACTACTTCGCGTCCAAGCACGACTTCCACGTCGCCATCGTGCGCCACACGAGCGCGGACATGCTCGCCCGCACGGCCCCGAACCCGGACCTCGCACCCATCGAGATCCTGCGCGACGCGATGGCGTCGTACGTCGACTACGTCTCCGAGAACCGCGACACCTACGTCTCGCTGCTGCGGGGGACCGCCAGCGGCGACCCCGCTATGCGGGAGGTGTTCGAGGCGACCCGCGCCGAGATGGCCCGGCGCGTGATCGACCAGCTCCCGATGCTCGAGATCGCACCCGATCCCCGCATCGCGCTGTCGGTGCGCGGCTGGATCGCGTTCGTCGAGGAGGCCACGATCACGTGGCTGCGCGCACCCGAGATCTCGCGGGACGAGCTGATCGAGCTGCTGGTCACCGCGTTGCCGGCGGTCGCGCTGACGCCGGACACCGCGGCCTCGCTGCTGCGGTAGCGGCGGCGCAGAATCGCCCGAAACTGCTAGCGGTAGCAGTACGAATCGGACGAGGCGTCGCCACCCTGGAGGCGGACCTGGTGCGGTCGTAGGCCGCGGAAGTCGCCGTCGTGCGGGAAGAAGTGCTCGTCGACGGTCATCCCGCCGCGCGGATCGGTGTGGACCAGTGCCATCCAGGCGCCGACCCCGTCCGGGTAGAACTGGTCGTCCCACGCGCCGTACAGGGAGTTGGTGACGTACACCCGCTTTCCGTCCCGGCTGATCTCGACCATCTGCGAACCCCCGGACAGCGGCTGGGTCGGCATCGCCGGATGCGCGACGCGGCCGACGATCCCGCCGAGTCGAACGGAGCCGGTCTTCCTCGGGTGGGCTGGGTCGCGCACGTCGAACTGCTCGAGTTCGCCGGTGCCCCAGCACGAGACGTAGAGGAACTGGTCGTCGACCGACAGATCGATGTCGGTAACCAGCGGTGGCACCGCCCCGAACGGCTTCAGTGCGGGTGGCAGCAGGTCCGGGTCGGCAGGCTCGGCCGGGATGGTGATCACCTTGTCCACCGCCCAGGTGCCGTCGTCGCGGTGCCAGCGCCACACCGAGGCCGACAGGTCCTCGGTCGAGATGACCACGCCGACGAACCCCCACGTGGCCTCCGGGTCGTGCGACGGGCGAAGTTCGAGCGGCATCTGGTGCTGTGCGCCGAGGTCCACGCGCTGCCGGTGCTCGCCCGTGGCGAGGTCCCAGAAGTGGATCGCGTGGCCGTACTCGTTCGCCAGGAGCAGTTCGGGCACCAACCCGTCCTCGATCATCGACGGGGTGCCCCATTCGCTGCTGATCAGCGTGTTCTGGTTGAGATGCCACCAGGCGTCGTACGCGAAATACTGTGGCCCCCGGTCGGTTTCCCATTGCCGGAGTACGTCGAACGTGTCGTGATCGAGCAGGGCGATCCCGCCCGGGCCATCCGATCCGTCGGCGCCCCCGAGGCAGGTCAGGAACATCCCGTCCGGCCCGCAGTGCAGGGTGTGCGGTCGGGAGTAGCCGGCCTTGGCGGCGAGATCCGCGGCGTCCACGACCCGGGTCACGGTGGGTTGACGCGGGTCCGGTCCGGTGTCGAGCACGTACAGGTTGGACGAACGCAGTCCCGGCACGATCAGATACCGACGGGCCAGGCCCGTCATGTCGTGGCCCTCGTGCTTCAACGCGCTGCTACACGCGTTCCAGCCGAAATGGTGCAGTTCGTTCCCCCGCCCCGGAATCTCTGTCCAGCCGACCACCCGGCCGTAGGTGTCCGAGCCCGGATCCACGTCGATCACGCTCATCGCGTCGGGTTTGTCTGCGGCGCGGTCGAACGCGGCGACGTAGCCCAGTCGTTCAGGTGGCGCGGCCGCCGCGTCCGCTGCCGTTCGGTAGAAGGTCGGGTCCGTGGTTGGCTGACTCATCTTCAGCCTCCTTCGTGGAGACGACGAGACCCGCTTCACAGAATATGAGAACCGCGCGCGGAGCGGAACCGCGGCCGCACGACCGCGGTGACCGGGACGCCGAAACGAAACCGGCCCGCCCACTCGTGGAGAGTGGGCGGGCCGGTTTCTCGTGTCTCAGCCGATCAGGCGGATCACTTCGTGGCCGTGAACGCCGCGTCGATGATCTCCTGCTGCTCGACAGCGTGGACCTTGCTCGAGCCCGAGGACGGTGCCGACATCGCGCGACGCGAGACGCGCTTGATGCCCGCCAGCTTCTCGGGCAGCAGCTCCGGCAGGGCCAGGCCGAGGAACGGCCATGCACCCTGGTTCGCCGGCTCCTCCTGGACCCAGAAGAACTCGTTCACGTTCGGGTAGCGGTCCAGGGTCTCCGCGATGCGGCGACGCGGGATCGGGTACAGCTGCTCGATCCGGACGATCGCGACGTCGTCGCGGTTCTCCTTCTGCTTCTTGGCCAGCAGCTCCCAGTAGATCTTGCCGGACGTCAGCAGCACGCGCTTGACCTTGGTGCGGTCGCCGCCCTGCGTGTCGTACGACGGCTCCTCGAACACCGAGCGGAACTTGCCGGTGGTGAAGTCCTCGAGGTTGCTGACCGCGGCCTTGTTGCGCAGCATCGACTTCGGCGTGAACACCACGAGCGGGCGGCGGATGCCGTCCAGGTGGTGACGACGCAGCAGGTGGAAGTAGCTGGCCGGGGTCGACGGCATCGCAACCGTCATCGAGCCCTCGGCGCACAGCTGCAGGAACCGCTCGATGCGGCCCGACGTGTGGTCCGGGCCCTGGCCCTCGTGGCCGTGCGGCAGCAGCAGCACGACGTCGGACAGCTGGCCCCACTTGGCCTCACCGGAACTGATGAACTCGTCGATGATGGTCTGGGCGCCGTTGACGAAGTCGCCGAACTGCGCCTCCCACAGCACCAGCGCGTCGGGGTTGCCGACCGAGTAGCCGTACTCGAAGCCCAGGCCCGCGAACTCGGTGAGTGCCGAGTCGTAGACCATGAACTTGCCGCCGTTGTCGGCTGCCGTGGCGAGGTCCGCGATCGGGTTGTACTCGTCGCCGTTCTTGCGGTCGATGAGGACCGAGTGGCGCTGCGTGAACGTGCCGCGGCGCGAGTCCTGACCGGCGAGGCGCACGAGGGCGCCCTGCTCGGCGAGCGAACCGAACGCGAGCAGCTCGGCGAACGCCCAGTCGATGTGGCCCGCGCGGGACATCTCGTGACGCTTCTCGATCACCGGCTTGACGCGCGGGTGCACCGTGAAGCCCTCGGGGACGTTGACGAACGCGTCGCCGATGCGGGCGAGCGTGGCCGCGTCGACCGCCGTGGTGAGGCGGGCCGGCGGGGTCTGGTCCAGCTCGACGGACTCCGACGGTTCGGGCTTGTACTTCTCGAGCTCGCGGACCTCGTTGAACACCCGCTCCAGCTGGCCCTGGTAGTCGCGCAGGGCGTCTTCGGCTTCCTTGAGCGAGATGTCGCCGCGGCCGATCAGGGCCTCGGTGTAGCTCTTGCGGACGCTGCGCTTGGTGTCGATCAGGTCGTACATCGCCGGCTGCGTCATCGACGGGTCGTCGCCCTCGTTGTGGCCGCGGCGGCGGTAGCAGATCAGGTCGATGACGACGTCCTTGCCGAACTTCTCACGGAAGTCGACGGCCAGCTGCGCGACCCAGACACAGGCCTCCGGGTCGTCGCCGTTCACGTGGAAGATCGGCGCGCCGATCATCTTCGCGACGTCGGTGCAGTACTCGGACGAACGCGAGTGCTCCGGCGCGGTGGTGAAGCCGACCTGGTTGTTGACGACCACGTGCACGGTGCCGCCGGTGCGGTAGCCGCGCAGCAGCGCCAGGTTCAGGGTCTCGGCCACGACACCCTGGCCGGCGAACGCCGCGTCACCGTGCAGCATGAGCGGCATGACGGTGAAGCCGTCCTGGCCCTTGTCCAGCAGGTCCTGCTTCGCGCGGACCAGGCCCTCGAGGACCGGGTCGACCGCCTCGAGGTGCGACGGGTTCGCGGTCAGCGACACCTTGATGTCGTTCTCGCCGAACATCTGGATGTAGGTGCCCTCGGCGCCCAGGTGGTACTTCACGTCACCGGAGCCGTGTGCGGCCGCCGGGTTCATGTTGCCCTCGAACTCGGTGAAGATCTTCGAGTACGGCTTGCCGACGATGTTCGCCAGCACGTTCAGGCGGCCGCGGTGCGGCATGCCGATGACGACCTCGTCGAGGCTGTGCTCGGCGGCCTGGTCGATGATCGCGTCCATCATCGGGATGACGGACTCGGCGCCCTCGAGCGAGAAGCGCTTCTGGCCGACATACTTGGTCTGAAGGAAGGTCTCGAACGCCTCGGCGGCGTTGAGCTTGCTCAGGATGTACTTCTGCTGCGCGACGGTCGGCTTGACGTGCTTGGCCTCGACGCGCTCCTGCAGCCATGCCTGCTGCTCGGGCTCGAGGATGTGCGTGTACTCGACACCGGTGTGGCGGCAGTACGCGTCCCGCAGGATCGACAGGACGTCGCGCAGCTTCATGCGGGCCTGGCCGTGGAAGCCGCCGACGTTGAACTCGCGGTCCAGGTCCCACAGGGTCAGGCCGTGGGTGGTGACGTCGAGGTCCGGGTGGCTGCGGAACTTGTCCTTGACGAACTGCAGCGGGTCGGTGTCGGCCATCAGGTGACCGCGGTTGCGGTACGCCGCGATGAGCTCGAGCACGCGGGTGTTCTTGTCGACCGCACCCTCGGGCACGTCCTTGCGCCAGCGGACCGGCTCGTAAGGAATGTGCAGCGAGTGGAAGATCTCGTCGTAGAACTCGTCGCTGATCAGCAGGTTGTGGATCGTGCGCAGGAAGTCGCCGGACTCGGCGCCCTGGATGATCCGGTGATCGTAGGTCGAGGTCAGGGTCATCAGCTTGCCGACGCCCATGTCCGCGATGCGCTCGTCGCTCGCGCCCTGGAACTCGGCCGGGTACTCCATGGCACCGGCGCCGATGATCGCGCCCTGGCCCTGCATCAGACGCGGCACCGAGTGCACGGTGCCGATGCCGCCGGGGTTGGTCAGCGAGATCGTGACACCGGAGAAGTCCTCGGCGGTGAGCTTGCCGTCACGGGCGCGCCGGACGATGTCCTCGTAGGCGCCGTAGAACTGCACGAAGTTCATCGAGTCGCAGCCCTTGATCGCCGCGACGACGAGCGAGCGGCTGCCGTTCTTGCCCGGCAGGTCGATCGCGAGACCGAGGTTGGTGTTCGCCGGCGTGACGACGTTCGGCTTGCCGTCGATCTCGGCGAAGTGCCGGTTCATGTTCGGGAACGACTTGACCGCCTGCACGATCGCGTAACCGAGGATGTGGGTGAACGAGACCTTGCCGCCGCGGGTACGGGCGAGGTGGTTGTTGACGACGATGCGGTTGTCGAACATCAACTTCGCGGGGACAGCGCGGACGCTGGTCGCGGTCGGGATCGTGAGCGAGGCCGACATGTTGCGGGCCACCGTGGCAGCCGCGCCGCGCAGGACCTGGTTGGTGTCCTGAGTGGGGGCTTCGGCGGCAGCCGGCTTGGGAGCAGCAGCAGGCTTCGGGGCGGCAGCCGGCTTGGGTGCGGGCGGGGCGGCCGGAGCCGGAGGCGGGGTGGCCGCCTTGGGCGCCGGAGCGGGCGCGGTCGCGGGAGCTGCGGCAGGTGCCGGAACTGCGGCACCGTTCGCGGCCTTGGTGGCGACATCACCGGCGCCGAGCGCCTCGCCGTTCCCGGTCGCGTTCGCCGCATCGGGCGAGTAATCCGTCAGAAACTCGTGCCAACTTGCGTCCACGGATGAGGGATCATCCTGGAAGCGTTGGTACATCTCGTCAACCAACCACTGGTTCTGTCCGAACTGGGAAGTAGAGCTGCTGCTCACGGCAGGTGTTCGCCTCGTTTCTTTCTTCGGTACCCGATCAGAGCGCCTATACACATGAGGCTAGCCTCCGCGCGTCGAGCTCGGCCATCCGGTCCGTCGCGTGTCGGCTGTCTCACATTGTTGCGATGGGATCACCATCGATGACGGTTCTCGCCGACGAATTATTCCCCTGTTCACTCTCCGCTGCATCACAGAGCCGCGCGTAATGTCCATCCGCGCGTCGAAGGGTGTCGTGAGCACCGGTTTCCACGATGCGACCCCGGTCGACGACCACGATGAGATCGGACCGCGCGGCGGTCGCGAGACGGTGCGCGACCACCACTGACGTGCGACGTCGAGTGACCATTCGGTTCGATTCGAGGACCAGTCGCTCGGTCGCCGGATCGAGTGTCGCCGTCGCCTCGTCGAGCAACAACAGGTCCGGGTCGACCATCTCGGCGCGGGCGAGCGCGATCAGCTGGCGCTGGCCCGCGGACAGCCCCTGCCCGCGTTCCCCGATCGGCTGATTCATCCCCCCGGACAGGGCCGCGATGGTCGGCAGCGCGCCGACCGAACGCGCCGCGGCCTCGATCTGCTCGCGCGTCGCATCCGGTCGGCCGTAGGCGATGTTGCTCGCGACGGTGCCGGTGAACAGGTGTGCCTCCTGCGGGACGACGCCGAGTCGTCCCCGGTAGCCGTGCAGCGGATAGCGCCGCAGGTCCTCGTCGTCGACCCGGACCGAGCCGGACGTCGGGTCGTAGAAGCGCGCGAGCAGCTTGACGACCGTCGACTTGCCGGCACCGGTGCGGCCCACGAGCGCGACCGTGGTGCCCGCCGGGATGCGCAGGTCGATGTCGCTGAGGGCGTCGGACTCGGCGCCTTGGTAGCGGAAGCTGACGTCGTCGAAGGCGACGTCACCGCGCAGGTGACCAGCGATGGGCACGGTGTCGCCCGGGTCGGCCGTCTCGATCGAACTCGGTGTCGCGAGCAGGTCGGCGATCCGGCGCAGGCCGACGTCGGCCTGCTGGTAGCCGTCGAACACCTGCGACAGCTGCTGGATCGGGCCGAACAGCAGACCCAGGTACAGCACGAACGCGACCAGCGTGCCGGCGGTGGTGGAGCCGTCGGCGACGCGCTGCGCGCCGACGAACACGATCGCCGCGAGCGCCAGGTCGGACAGCAGCGTGATGAACGGGAAGTACACCGAGATCGCGCGCTGCGATCGCATCCGGCTGCGGCGGTAGCTGTCCGCGCGCTCGGCGAATCGCCGCGCGGCGAACTCCTCGCGCCGGTACGCCTGGGCCGCCCGCAGACCCGCGATGTTCTCCTGGAACTCGGCGTTGACCAGCGAGATCCGCTCCCGCGACACGCTGTACGCGGCGCCGGACACGCGCCGGAACACGAGGGTCGCGACGGTCAGCGGGAGCAGCGCCGCGAGTGCGACCAGCGCCAGCGTCACGTCGGTCACGAGCAGCGCCACCGCGATCCCCGCGAGGGTGAGCAGCGCGACGACCGCCGTCGACAGGCCCGTCTGGATGAACGACGACAGCGCGTCGACGTCCGTGGTCATGCGCGTCATGATCCGGCCGGACAGCTCGCGTTCGTAGTAGTCCAGGCCGAGTCGCTGCAGGTGTGCGTAGCTGCGCACCCGCAGCCCGAACAGCACCCGCTCGCCGGCCCGCGCGGTGATCACCGTGAGGACCGCCACGACGAGCCAGCCGACGAGCGCCAACGTGGTCCCGACGGCGGTGGCCGCCCACAGCGGGCCGTACTCGCCGGGGACCACGCCGTGATCGATCGCGTACCGGACGATCGACGGGAACGTGATGCCGATCACCGAGTCCAGGGCCAGGCACAGCACGACACCGGCGAGGAGCCAGCGCACCGGGTGGAGCAGCCGACCGAGCCGGAACTCGGAGTCGTCGCGGCGCAGCCGGGTGGTGTCGGTGCTCGGATCCTCGTCCGCCGGCGGGAGCGCGTCGACGGCCCGCTTCAGCTCCGGAGTCGCGGCCACCCCGCCGAGCGCGCCGGCCATGTGTCCGCCGCCGCCGTGGCCACCCGGGCGGCCGGGATCGGACGGTGCACCGGCGCCGGCCCCGTCGTCCGTCGCGACATCCGGCCACAGTTGCGCTGCGGTCGGCTCGGCCACCGGCGTGGTGACCTCACCGTCCGACCCGACGTCGAGCGGGTCCGGGGCGGACAGCAGCGTCCGGAACAGCGGGCACCGCGCGTCGAGTTCGTCGACGGTGCCGATGTCGATGATCCGGCCGCCGTCGAGGACCGCGACACGGTCGGCGAGGGTGAGCGTCGAGCGGCGGTGGGCGAGGATGAGCGTCGTCCGGCGGCGACCGTCCCGCAGCGCGTCGAAGATCGTCGCCTCGGTGCCCGCGTCCACCGCCGAGGTCGCGTCGTCCAGGATCAACACCCGCGGATCGACGAGCAGCGCGCGGGCCAGCGCGACGCGCTGGCGCTGGCCGCCCGACAGCGTCAGCCCCCGTTCGCCGACGACGGTGTCGTAGCCGTCCGACAGTGCGGAGATGAACTCGTCGGCCTGCGCGAGCTTCGCGGCGATGCGGATCTCCTCGGCGCTGGCGTCGGGACGGCCGAGCGCGATGTTGGCGGCGATCGTGTCCGAGAACAGGAACGGCTCGTCGAACACCAGACCCACCGCCTCGCGCAGCTGCTCGGCGCGCAGCTCGGAGACGTCGACGCTGCGTCCCTCGCTCGTGAGCGACACGGTCCCGGAGGCCGGCGTGTAGAAGCGGGGGAGGAGCAGCGAGAGCGCGGTCTTGCCGGAGCCCGCCGGGCCCACGACCGCGACGGATTCGCCGGGGGCGATCGTCAGGTCGAGGCCGGTCAGGACGTCGCGGCCGTCCTCGAAGCCGAAGGAGACGTCGCGCAGCTGGACGCCGAGCGGGCCGTCGGGGAGGTCGGTCGGGTGCGGCGGATCGGACACGTCGGGCTCGGTGTCGATCACCTCGTAGACGCGCTCGACGGCCGCGCGCGACAGCTGCGCCATGATCACGACCTGCGACAGCGTCCGGGTGGCTGCGGTCATCGTCGCGACGTAGGTCGCGAAGGCGAGGAAGGTGCCGACGGTGATCGAGCCGTGCAGCGCGAGCACGCCGCCGAGGGCGATGACGCCGACCAGGCCGAGCTGGGGGAGGGCCGCCATCGACGGCGCGAACCGTGCGTTGATCCGCGCCGCGCGCATCCGTTCCGCGTACAGGGTGCGGCCGAGGTCCTCGAGCTGATCCACCGCACGGGACTCCTGCCCGAAGCCCTTGACCACGCGGACACCGGTCACGGTCTCCTCGACGTGCTGGGCGAGGTCGGCGGCGCGCTGCTGCGCCGACCACGTCGCCGCGAACAGCGTCGGCCGGACCAGGTACACCACCAGCGCGACGGCGGGCACCACGACGAGCGCGACCACCGTGAGCAGCGGCGACAGCCACGCCATGATCACCAGCGCGAGCGCGAACTGCAGCACCACACCGGCCGACATCGGGACCATCGCGAGCAGGCCCTGCACCAGTTGCAGGTCGGTGATCGAGCGGGACACCACCTGGCCGGTCCGGATCTGGTCCTGGCCGCGGCCGTCGAGGCGTTGTAGCGAGCCGAGCAGCCCCAGCCGCAGGTCGTGCTGGACGTCCAACGAGAGCCGACCGGCGAGCATCCGACGCCCGTACTGGCACGCGAAGCGCACGCACGCGAGGCCGGCGATGAGCACCGCGATGACGGCGATCACCCTCGTGGCGGTGGCCTCGCCGCCCGACGCGGCGTCGAGCGCAACCTTTGTCAGCAGCGGGAACACGATGTCGATGACCGCGGCGATCACGGTCACGGTGAGCGCGCCGACCGCGGTCCGGCGGTGGTTCCAGCACTCGGCGCCGAGTCGTCGCATCCAGCCGCGGTGACCGTCCGCCGCCCGTGTCACGTCCTGTGTAGCCATCGCCGCCAACGGTAGTCCGGGGTCCGGACACCCTCGGTCGCGTCGGCGTCGGTGGTTTCTGTCGCAGGGCGTTTCCTAGGATCGGGGCGTGCCCGATTCAAGATCACCCAAGGCCCGGGCGCGGGACATCGACCGCGCGCAGACCTGCAGCCTGCTCGATGCCGCGTACGGCGACGGTCAGCTCGGCGTCGACGACTACGAGGCGCGCACCGCGGCCGCGATGCACGCGGAGACACTCGGCGAGCTGTGGGCGCTCACCGAGGATCTGCAGGTCCCGGACCATCTTCGCGAGTCGCCGGAGCCGCCCGCCGACGAGGCCGGACAGTCGCACCGCCGTGGCCTCGTGCTGGTCGCGGTGCTCGTTGCGGCGGTGGTGGTCTGTGGCGTCGTCTACCTGCTGTCCAGCAGTGCCGCCGGTGGTGACCGGTCGACCGGTGCGTCGGGATCGACAGCTGCCCGGCCTGCGGCGGCCGGTGAACCGGACCCGATCGCGGTCGAGCCGATCGACCTGCACACCGCCGACGGCATCCGCGAATTCGTGCGCTTGTTCGAACTGCAGTTCCACGACACGATCGCCGACGATGTCGACTTGTACCGGGACGATGCCATCGTCGAGCGGATGGTCCCCAACCAGCCGCACCGCTACCTGCAGTGGCGGTTCAGCGGCGGGTTCGAGCAGTGGACCAACCTACCCGGTCCCCGGGATCGGGATCAGCAGACGGTCGACCTCACTCAGCTCGACGCCGACCGCATCGGCGCGCTCATCGCCAGCGCGCCGCAGCAGGTACTTCGGCCCAGCGGCCGCATCGATCTCGTCGCGATCCGCGCCTACGACGGCCAGCCACTCGTCACGGTGTACGTCGTGGACAACGACGAGTCCAAGGGGAGCGTGACGGCGACACTCGGCGGCGAGATCGTCGACGTCCAGACTGCAAAGCAGGGCTGACCGTGCCGCTCCGCGCTCGCGACCTCGACCGGGGCGACGCCCGCGCCCTCCTCGACGCCGCCTACGAGACCGGGCAGTTGAGCCCCGACGAACACAGTGCGCGCGTCGCTTCCGCCGCCGCCGCGGCGACCCTCGACGAACTCGACCGGCTCGTCGGCGACCTGCAGCTCACCGACGAGGTCGTCGGGAGAACACGGTTCACGCCACTTCCCCCGGATCCGCAGCCCGCGCCGACGACTTCGACTGCGACGACTTCTACTACGGCGACCCCCACCGCGGCGACGCCCCCGAAGCCCACGCCACGGCGCCGCGCCGTGGTCCTGGCCGGGGCGGCACTGGTTGCTGGGCTGCTGTTCGTGACGCTGGTGGGCAAGGCGCCCGACTCGGGAACGAACTGGGCGTCGCCCGAGACGTCGGACCGCAATGCACTGTTCACGGTCGCGGGGTTCGGGCAGATGCTCGACGACATCCAGCGCGAGTTCGGTGACCTGGTCGTCGACCGCATCACGATCTACCCTGACCGCGCCGAGATCGAACGGCCCATCTCCGGCAAGCCCGGCCAGGACCAGAGCTACGGCTACCGAATCACCGCCGGTACGGGAGAACTCACCGACCAGGGCACGACCTCACGTAGCAGTGACGCGATTCCCAACGATCTCGCTCCGCTCCGGCAGAACCTGCCACGCGTGATCGGGCTGTTCTCCGGAGCGGACCGGACCCTGCGGGTCGAGAACCCGACCTCGGCACATGTGCTCGTCGGAGTGAGCGGGCCGATCGTGGAGATGAACCTGACGAACGACGAGCAGGGCACCAGGGGTTATCTCAGCGTCGGGTTCGACGGGGTCATCCGACGTATCCACCGATCGGACCAGTGAGCGCGGACCGGCTCAGGTGATGTCGCGGGTTCGGGTGGCCCACCAGCCCAGACCGCACGCCGCGGCGGCCCACAGGACCAGGCACAGCAGCGACAACCCCGTGCCGGGCTCCGACGTGCGGGCGTGTTCGTCGACGATGCCGACGAACGCACTGACGGTGACCGAACCGGGAAGCCACTGACCCACCGACGAGAGGTGGAGCCCGCCGAGGATGGCCCGGACTATCGCCTCGCCCATCACGTACCAGACGACGATCGTGACGGTGCTTGCGATCGACGACGCGGTCAGCAGCGCCAGTCCGGCGCCGATGAGGGCCCACAGCATCGATGCGACCAGTCCGACGACGAGGACCGCGGTCATCTGCCCGTCGAGTCGCACGTCACCCGACCCGGCGAGGAAGAGCACCGGGACGCTGACGAGTTCGATGGCGAGGCAGTACAGCGTCCCGAAGAGTGCGCTGACCAGGAGCTTGGCGGCGACGACGCTGTCCCGTCCGCGGGCGGTGAGGAAGGTGGTCGTGAGCGTGCTGTGCCGGTACTCGGTGCCGGCGTTGACAGCGCCGAACAGCGCCGAGAACACGAACACGAGCGCGAGCGCGACCAGGAGTCCGATGGCACCGACGGCCGCCTTCACTCCGTCGTCGCCGACCTCGTCGGCGATCCCGGAGATGAGCGGGAGGCTGATCGCGCCGGAGAGAAGTCCGACGAGAAGCGGTGCGAGGCCGAGTGCCCACCAGAACTTGAGGGTGGTGACCTTGCGGAACTCGGACAGCAGCAGGTTCGTCGTCACTGGCCGACTCCGTTCGGACCGGGGCCGTAGCCGGGCGGGGGTGGGTAACCGGGCGGGCCGTAGCCGGGCTGCGGCGGGTAGCCGGGAGGCGGCCCGTAGCCGGGCGGCGGGGGGCCGTACCCCGGCGGCGGACCGTAGTACCCGGCGGGGGCGGCGGGAGTGGGCGCTGCGAACTGTCCGGACGTCATCGCGAGGAACACCTGCTCGAGGTCCACGTTCTCGGTGGTGGCGCCGAAGACGGTGACGTCGGCGTTCGCGGCGATCCGTCCGACGGCGACCGGATCCGATCCCGCGACGGCGATGCGGCCGTCCGGGAGGTGCTGGACGTCGGTGATGCCGGTGGAGGCGAGCTCGGTGGCAAGGCGTACCGGGTCCGAGCAGGCCACGAGGAGCCGGGCGCGGTGGCTGGCGCGGAGTTGGTCCATCGAGCCCTGGTGGACGAGGACGCCGCGGCTGACGACGACGAGGTGATCGATCATCTGCTCCACCTCGCGGAGCAGGTGGCTCGAGATCAGCACGGTGCGACCCGATCGGGCGAAGCCGACGAGGAACTCGCGCAGCCACGCGATGCCCTCGGGATCGAGTCCGTTGGACGGCTCGTCGAGGACGAGAATCTGCGGATCACCGAGCAGCGCCGTCGCGAGGGTCAGGCGTTGCCGCATGCCGAGCGAGAACGTGCCGGCCTTGCGGTCCGCGGCCTCGGACAGCCCCACGAGGTGCAGTGCCTGCCGGGCGCGATCGTCCGGCACGCCGATGGCCGACGTGTACACCCGCAGGTGGTCGAGCGCAGTGCGTTTCGGGTGGAGGCCGCGGGAATCGAGCACCGCGCCGACTGCGCGGGCGGGTTCGGTGATCGCGCCGAACGGGACGCCGAACACCGTCGAACTGCCCGCGGTCGGCCGGACGAGACCGAGCAGCATCCGCAGCGTCGTCGTCTTCCCGGAGCCGTTGGGGCCGAGGAACCCGGTGATCGAGCCCTGCGGAACGGTGAAGCTCAGATTCGACACGGCCTGAACCGATTTGAACTGTTTCGACAATCCGTGCGCCTGGATGGCGGCGGGTGGTCCCGTCGGTACACCCGCGGGCGGCGCGGGTGGCATGGCTGAATTCACTGATCCCCCCTGGATTGTCAGTCGAGTGAGGGTACCCGGGGAACCGGTCGGTCGGGTTGCGCACCCGGCGAAGCGCCGCGGCGGCGCCACCGGGTGCGCAACCCGGTCGGGCTACCGACCGAGCAGGGCCTCCATCTGGGCGATCTCGGCCTGCTGGCTCGACACGATCTGCTGCGCCAACTGCCGCACCTGTTCGCTCTGACCGGTGGTCAGGATCTGCTCCGAACTGGCGACGGCGCCCTGATGGTGCTCGATCATCATCTCGAGCCACATGCGATCGAACTCGGGGCCCTTCGCATTTTCGAGGGCCTGCATCTGTTCGGCGGTCATCATGCCGTGGCCCATCCCGCCGTGGTCCATGCCGCCGGCGCTGGTCTCACCGTGTCCCGGCATCGGGACCATGCTCGGCTCGCCCCACGCCTTCAACCACCCCTCCATCTGTTCGATCTCGGGTGCCTGGGCCTGCTCGATCTGCGCGGCGAGCGCGACGACGTCGGGGTTACTGCTGCGACTCGGGACGAGCTCGGCCATCTCGACCGCCTGCTCGTGGTGCGGGATCATCATCCGGACGTACGCCACGTCGGCCTCGTTGTGGGCGCCGCCCTGTTCGGCGGTGCCGGACGCACTCGCCGACGTCGAGGCGGCGGAGCCGTTCGACGTGTTGTCGCTGGACTCGTCGGTCGCGCAGCCGACGACGAGGGTGACGGCCGCGGCGGCGGCGCCGATGCCGACGATCATTCGCTTGGTGTTCATGACCTGTGCTTTCTTCATGAGTGATCCAGGGAACCGGACTGCGGCCGGGACGGCGTCGACGCCGCGCCGCAGTGGCCCTGTCACACCCGCAGGATGCACAGTGACGACAGGAATTCGGAGGTCGTCGGGGTGAACGGGGGTGCCCGCCCGGCGCGTCGGGCGGGACCCGACGCGCGATGGATTCGCACGCGCTGCACCCGGGCGGTCCTCAGCAGTAGCCACACGGCCAAGGCGAGGGTCGCGGCCAGCAGCACCGCCAGACACATGTGGAAGGCGGGATGGTCGCCGGGGTGACCGGGTGCCGGCGTCGGGTCCGTTGGTGATTCGGAACCGCCTGTCGCGTGCTGCGTTCCGTGGTGGCCGACCGTCACGACCGGGCCGAGGGGTGCGGCGGTCACGTGGTGCATCGCGAGGACGCCGAACACGAGGGCGCACAGCGCCGCCGAGCGCGTGATCGACGCTCGAAGCTGCCCGGCCATGGCTTCGACTGTACCGACCGGGAGGACGCCTTCAGCGGTGCAGGAACGGAAGCACCTCGGCGAGGAACTCGCTGGGACAGTCCAGTTGCGGGCAATGTCCGCAACTGGGGATGATCGCGACCTGACGGCCCGCGTGAGGCGTGATCCGGCGGGCCGCTCGGGCGGGAGTCAGCAGGTCGTCGGCTCCCCACAGCAACAGCGCCGGCATCTCCAGGCCGTCGATCATCGCCGGGATCGGCAGATCCGCGATCTCCCGGATGACGACGCGGCCGAGCGCCAGCAGGTCGGCCACCTGCCGCTTGGTGGCGTAGTGCTGCGCGTAGTCGGCGCGCACGCGCGCGTCCGCGCGGCGGGGATGGCGCAGCGCTGCGCCCGCGTAGGCCGCGCCGATCAGCTGCTGGACGTACCGGTCGAGGACCGGCCCGGCCAGCACGCGCGCCACTCGGTCCATGCGCAGTTGCGTGCCGCGGGTCCAGGACCGGGGGATCGGGGAAACCCCGGGCATGTCGGACAGGACGACGTCCGCGACGCGGTCGGGGCGGGCGGACGCCCACGCGAGTGCGGTCACTGCGCCGAGCGAATTGCCGATCACGCTGACCTGCCCGGCCTCGTCGTCGGTGAGGGCGCTGAGCGTCTCCACGTACCCGTCGATGAGCGGTTCGCGCCAGGTGCCCGCGCTGCGTCCGAATCCGGGCAGGTCCACGACGAGCACCCGGAAGTGTCGAGCGAGCGTGGGCGTCACCTTCTGCCAGGTGCCGCCGTGGTCCGAATAGCCGTGCAGCAGAACGACCGTGCGATCACCGGATCCGGCGGACCGGACGTGGAGTCCCTCGAAACGTTCGGTGCGCACGGCGACGTCCTCTCGTCGGGTCGACCGGTCAGGACCGGGCGCTGCGCGGTTCGCTCGGCGGCGGGACGACGTGCAGTCGAGCCCTGTTGTCGGTTGTGGCGGGCCGATCCGGCCAGACCGCCGGGGCCGGGCCGAACGCCGCACGTGCATTGTCGATGACCCCGCGGCCGATCGCGCGGTTTCCGGCGCCGCCGATCACCGCACCGACCCCGGCCGGGAGGAGTTTGCCCAGGATGAGGGCACTGCGCTTCGCGGCGTATTTCGTAACGAACTTGCGTACGAGCGAGCTGTTCATCGCCCGCATGGTCCCGGGCGGGATCCGGCCGGTGACGAGCCGCGCCCAGTTGGTCGCGGTCAGCCCGGTGGCCCGCTCGACGATCTCCATGCCCGATTCGCCCAGTGCGACGGCCAGGACGAGGGCGCGGCGTTGCTGATGATCGTGTGGGGAGATGCCGTGGACGGAGGCGATCGCGAGCGTCAACAGGGCTGACGCCTCGAGGAAGAACGCGGTCTCCGCGCCGACCGCGGCGATCGACGCTACCGTCCCGACCGCCGGCACCGCGGCGGTGGCGCCGACCGCGCCGCCGCTGCTCGTCACCGCGGTCAGGAACATCTTCTCCATTCGCGCGACGCTCTGGGCGGGTGTGTCGTCGGGGTGGGCCCGGCGTACCCGCTCGACGTACTTCGCGACGGCAGGTGCCTGTAGCCGGCTCGCGTTGTCGAGCACCGAGACGATCGTCGATTCGATCCGTCCCTGCTTCTCGGCCATCCCAGTCCTCATCTCGGTATCCCGTTCCCGGCACGCGGGCGGTCACTCGCTGTCCGACTATATGGAAACCGGGCCTGCGACCCCGGAATTCCCAGGCGGGCGGAGCTTGCCGCCGACAGCGACTCAATCACGCTGTGTCGTAGCCCAGTGTGACAGCGGCACAACCTCTTCCGGCCGCGGCGGGTGCGGGGGAGTGCCGTTGCCGAAGGGTCGCCCGCCGAGCACCTCGCGGTTGTGCGGTTCGAGCCAGTGCGACAGGTCGGGCCCCTTGGGCACGATCTGCGTCGGGTTGATGTCCTTGTGGACGATGTAGTAGTGCTGCTTGATGTGGGTGAAGTCGATCGTGTCCCCGAAACCCGGGGTCTGGAACAGATCCCGCGCGTAGTTCCACAACACCGGCATCTCCGACAGCTTGCTCCGGTTGCACTTGAAGTGCCCGTTGTAGACGGCGTCGAACCGGGCGAGCGTCGTGAACAGGCGCACGTCGGCCTCGGTGATGGTGTCGCCCACGAGGAACCGTTGCGTCGACAGTCGTTCGGTCAGCCAGTCGAGGCGCTCGAACAGTCGGTCGTACGCGGCGTCGTATGCGTCCTGTGAGCCGGCGAATCCGCACCGGTAGACGCCGTTGTTGACGTCCTGGAACACGAGGTCCGCGACCTCGTCGATCTCGCCTCGCAGGTCCTCGGGGTACAGGTCCGGTGCGCCGTCGCGGTGGAACTCCTGCCACTCGGTCTCCAGGTCCAGCGTGATCTGCGGGAAATCGTTGGTGACGACCTCACCGGTCGCGATCTCGACGATGGCGGGCACCGTGATGCCGCGTGGGTAGCCGGGGAAGCGGGCGAAGTACGCGTCCTGCAGCCGCGGGATCTGCAGCACCGGGTCGACGCCGCCGGGATCGAGGTCGAAGGTCCAGCTGCGTTCGTCGTGAGTGGGTCCGCAGATGCCCATGGACAGAACGTCTTCCAGTCCGAGGAGTCGCCGCACGATGATCGAGCGGTTGGCCCACGGGCAGGCGCGGGCGACGATCAGGCGGTACCGGCCCGGCTCGACGGGATAGCCGTCGCGCCCGTCGGCGGTGATCCGTGTCGGGATGTAGTTCATGTCCCGGCTGAACTCCTCGCCCGGTTCGACGAAAGCTGCGCCGACATCCGTCGGGTGGGCACCGTCGTCGCTGTCGGTGGTGCGTTCCGTGCCGTCGTCACTCATCGCTCATCAGCTCCGTGTGTCGCCCCCTCTCACACGGTACTGGGCGCCACCGCGATCGACACGTACGTTCCGAGTTCCTCGTATCCGAGGCCGGCTGCCAGCCGACGGGACGCGACGTTGTCCCGGTGGGCACGCCACTGCGGGATCAGTCCTGCGTCGAGAGCGTCGTTCGTGGCGAGTCGGGTTGCGGTGGCCCCGAACCCGCGTCGCCGGGCGGACGGCGCGGTGAGCGCGCCCATGTCCGCGATGATCCCCTGCCACTCCGCGTACCCGGCGGACGCGAGCGGACGGTGGGCGTCGTCGACGACGGTGAACCAGTTGGCCTTGTCGCTCAGACCGGCCTCGGCGACGTCGTCGGGCGGGCACACCGTCTGGAGTTCGAGGACGTGTTCGAACTCGTGCGAGACCAGCGGCTCCTCGACGGCGATGCCCTTCCCGAAGTCGGCGGCCCAGCCCAGCTCGACGGGCCCGGAGCTGCGGCCGGAGTGGTCCTTCGCGAGCGCGAGCAGGCCCCCGGACCGGGCGAGTTCCTCGTCGGAGTGCGACTGTGCGCGTTCCACCGCCCATCCGGGACCGACCAGGGCGCCGGCGCCGGCGATCGTCACGAAGCGAATCCGGTCGTCCGAGTCGTCCACCCGGACGTGGCGGACCCCGGAGTCGTCGAGGGCGCGGTCGGTGAGACCGAGCTCGCGCGCCCACGCGAGCCGGATGATGTCGATCTGATGGCCGTCCACGTCGTCAACGGTAGTGCCGCCCCCAGGCCGTGACGCCGACCGGATCCGTTCGCCGAGCGTCGACCCGCCCGGTCGGGGGTACCGTCGAAGCAGCAGGGGCTCGAGGGAGTGGGGCGGTCCATGTCACCCACCACACGGAGCAAGGTCGGAAATCTTCCCTCCGCGCTGACGACGTTCGTGGGACGCCGCCGCGAGGTCCAGGCGGCCAAGCGATTGCTTTCCGAATCCCGATTGGTGACGTTGACCGGCATCGGCGGAGTCGGCAAGACGCGGCTCGCGCTGGAGGTCGCCGGAAGCGTGCACCGCGACTTCCCGGACGGGGCGTGGCTCGTGGAGTTGGCGGAGGTGCACGAGCCGGACCTGGTTCCGGACACGGTCGCCGCGGTGTTCGGGTTGCACGACATGGCGAGCCGTTCGCCGACGGACCTGCTGATCGAGCATCTCGCCGGTCGAGACCTGCTGTTGGTCCTCGACAACTGTGAGCACCTGGTGGATGCGGCCGCGAAGCTCGTCGACGAGCTGCTGCGCGAATGCCCGGGGCTGCGTGTCCTCGCGACGAGCCGTGAGCCGCTCGGCGTCGGTGGCGAGGCGCTGTTCCTGGTCCAGCCGCTACCCGTCCCGGATCCGACGTCGTCGCCCAGTCTGGAGGCGCTGCCGCGATACGAATCGGTGACGTTGTTCGTCGAGCGCGCCCGCGCCGCTGTTCCGGATTTCGTTGCCACCGAGGACAATCGGAAGACGATCGCCCAGATCTGCCACCGGCTCGACGGACTGCCGCTGCCGATCGAGCTGGCGGCTGCGCGCATGCGGGCGCTGTCGGTGGAGCAGATCCTGCAGCGACTCACCGATCGTTTCCGGTTGCTCACCACCGGCAGTAGGGTCGCACCTTCCCGTCAACAGACACTGCGTCTGAGTGTCGACTGGAGCTACGAACTGTGTACCCCGGAGGAGCGCCGGTTGTGGAGCCGGCTGTGCGTGTTCTCGGGCGGGTTCGAGCTCGACGCCGTCGAAGGCATCTGCGCGCACGCGGCCGGAACGGGCATGGTGCTGGACCTGGTGGCGTCGTTGGTCGACAAATCGATCCTCGCCGTCGAGGAATCCGGCGCGGCCGTCCGATACGGGATGCTCGAGACCCTGCGCGACTACGGCCTGGAGAAGCTCGACGAGATGGGCGAGCGCACGGAGTGCCGGCGTCGACACCGGGACTGGTACCTCGGGCTCGCCGAACGTGCCGACGCGGAGTGGATAGGTCCTCACCAGGTCGAGCTGATCGCGCGGCTCACCCGGGAGACGGCGAACCTGCGCGACGCGCTGAAGTTCTGTGTGCGCGAGTCGGGCGAAGGCGCGCGGGGGGTACGGATGGCGAGCGCCCTGTTCCCGTTCTGGTTCTGTCAGGGAATGTTCGGCGAGGCTCGGCGCTGGCTCGCCCGCGTGCTGGCGGTGTCCGACGAGCAGCCCGAACCGGTGCGCGTCACCGCGCTGTGCGTCGCCAGCCATCTCGCGGCGACGCAGCAGGACTTCGCGGACGGGGCCGAACTCGTCGGACGGGCGGCGCGGCTCTCGGCGGTCATCGGCGATCCGGCCGTCGACGCGATGGTCGCCCAGTCCGCCGGCCGGCAGGCGCTCTACCGGGGTGACTTGGGGGCTGCGCTCGCGCTTCTCGAGCGGGCGGTGCCGCCGCTCCGGGAGCTTGCCGATCCCCATCGATTGATCTGGGCGCTTCAGGCTCTCGGTCTCGTCGGTGGGACGACGGGTGACGTAGCACTCGCCCAGGCCTGCCACGAGGAGGTCCTCGCGATCACCCGGGCGCGCGGCGAGTGCGAATACCGGGCCCGGTCGAGTTACCTGCTGGCGCTCTCGTTGTGGAGGCAGGGCGCTCGGGATCGGGCCTCTGCGCTGCTCACCGAGGCTCTGCCACTGACCCGATTGGTGGACGACCACTACGCGGGCGCGGGTTGTCTCGAGGCGGTGGCGTGGGGTGCGGCCGCTGCTCGGCAGGGGGAGCGGGCCGCGGTCCTGTCCGGTGCGGCGGAGGCGCTCCGGCAGGCGATGGGCGTACCGCCCGTTCTGATCCCGACGATGCTGGCGTGGCACGAGGAATGCCGCAGGCAGTGCCGCCGGATTCTCGGCGACCGCGCGTTCGAGGCGGCCTTGGCGAAGGGCGCCGAACTGACCCTGGCGGACGCGGTCGACTATGCGCTCGGCCGGAGGGACGCCCTCGGCCTGTCGCGGGCCGACATGGAGGCACCGACCGCGCCGATGCGGATCGTGACGCCGTCGGCCGACACGCCGGCCCTCACCCGCCGCGAGCGTCAGGTTGCCGACCTGGTCGCGCGTGGACTCACCAATCGGGAGATCGCCGAGACACTCGTGATCTCGCAGCGGACGGCGGAGGGGCACGTCGAGCGGGTGCTCGCCAAGCTGGGGTACGGATCGCGCGCGCAGATCGCAGCGTGGGTCGTCGAACAACGCCGCGAACCGACATCCTGACCTGGGCGGACATCCCGAGAGCGAACCACCTGGGCGGTTTTGCGGCACAAAACACGTATACGAACCGGGTAGATCTACCGTCCCGCGGATCCGGGCATGCAGCCAGGCTGACGTCGGCCAGCACCGACTGCACGAGACGAGGTACCCGATGCGCCGCCAGCCGCAGTTCCACCCGACGATCGACGCCGATCCGCGGTCGAAGATCGGACCGTCGTGGCGGGAGCTCGACGTCGACGGACAGGCGGTTCCGTACGGGGTGGCCGGACGGGGCCGTCCGGTGGTGTTCCTGCACGGCTTCGGTCTCACCCACCGCACCTACGCGGGGGCGATCGGGCGCCTCGCCGCCACCGGCGTGCGTGTCTACGCGCCGGCGCTGCCGGGCTTCGGAGGCACCGGCGCCCTGTCGGCGCGGAGACACGGGTTCGGCGGATACGCGCAGTTCGTGGGCAGGTTCCTCGACACCCTCGGGATCGACGAGCCGGTCACCGTCGTCGGTCATTCGTTCGGCGGCGGGGTGGCGATCGCGTCGGCCCACGACCTGGGCGAGCGGGTGTCGGAGCTGGTGCTCGTCAATTCCGTCGGCGGCGGGGCCTGGGCGCCGAACGGGGCGGTGCTCGACATCCGGCACCGGCCGCTGTGGCGGTGGGGCGCGTCGGCCGCCGTCGACGCGGTCCTGACCGGTACCCCGGTGTCCGCGATCGCGTCGATCGCCGGCGACGCGCTGCGCAACGTCGTCCGCGATCCGGCCGGGCTGTGGCGGATCGGCGAGCTGGCCCGGACGGCGGACCTGCGGGTCGAGGCGACACGGATCGCCGAGCGGGGCGTGTCGACCACGCTGCTGTGGAGTCGCGGCGACACCTTCATCCCGTACGCGAGCTTCGAGTCCCTGCGCCG
The DNA here is from genome assembly GCF_040024445.1 of Prescottella soli. Lineage (NCBI taxonomy): Bacteria > Bacillati > Actinomycetota > Actinomycetes > Mycobacteriales > Nocardiaceae > Rhodococcus > Rhodococcus (subgen. Prescottella) soli. The sequence goes on along the minus strand of NZ_CP157276.1, from coordinate 1,233,669 downwards.
CGCACTGCGCGACCCGCGCGTGCACCGCGTCGGCGGCTGCCACGGTTGGCTGATCGGCGACCCCGACGCGTTCGGCCGGGCGGTCGGCGAGATCCTCGGCTCGGCGACCGCCCACGCCGCCTGACCGCTACAGCCCCAGGTCGCGGCCGATGAGTTCCTTCATGATCTCGTTGGAGCCGGCCCAGATCTTGGTCACGCGCGCGTCCATCCAGGCGCGGGCCGCGCGGTACTCCTTCATTAAGCCGTAGCCGCCGTGCAGCTGGACGCAGTGGTCCAGGATCTCGTTCTGGACCTGCGCGCTCCACCACTTGGCCTTCGCGGCGTCGACCGCGGTCAGCTCGCCGGTGTCGTGCGCGGCGACGCAGCTGTCGACGTACGCCTGCGCGACCTCGAGCTTGGTGACCAGCTCCGCGATGAGGAACTTGTTCCACTGCATCTGCCCGATCGGCTGCCCGAACGCCTTGCGCTCCTTGGCGTACTCGATGGTCTCCTCGAGGATCGGCCGGGCATGCGCGAGGTTCGCGACGGCGGCGCCGATCCGCTCCTGCGGCAACAGCTGCATCATGTGGATGAAGCCGCCGTCGAGCTCGCCGATCATGTTGCTGCTCGGCACCCGGACGTTGTCGAAGAACAGCTCGGCGGTGTCGGACTCGGGCTGGCCGACCTTGTCGAGCTTGCGGCCCCGCTCGAAGCCCTCGGTGCCGGCCTCGACCGCGAACAGCGTGATGCCGCGGGCCTTCTTCTCCGGGCTCGTGCGGGTCGCGACGATCACCAGGTCGGCGCTGTAGCCGTTGGTGATGAAGGTCTTCGAGCCGTTGATCATCCAGTCGTCGCCGTCGCGCACCGCGGTGGTCTTGAGCGCCGCGAGGTCGGAGCCGCCGGACGGTTCCGTCATGCCGATCGCGGTGACCATCTCGCCGCTGCAGAACTTGGGCAGCCACCGCTCCTTCTGCTCGTCGGTGGTCAGTTTCACCAGGTACGGCGCGACGATGTCGTAGTGGATGCCCAGGCACGAGCTGAACGAGGCGCTCGCGCGGGCGAGTTCCTCGCCGAGGACCGCGTTGAAGCGGTAGTCGCCGGCGTCGCTGCCGCCGTACTGTTCGGGCACCTCGAGGCCGAGGAAGCCGTTGCGTCCCGCCTCGAGCCACACCTCCCGGTCGATGTACCGCTGCTCGATCATCTTCTCCTGGTGCGGCATCACGAAGCGGTTCACGAACTCGCGGGCGGATTCGCGGAACGCTTCGTGATCGGGGCCGTACAGGGTGCGCTTCATGCCTACCTCCGGTGGGGATTCACTCGTCGCGAGCGAGCATACTCACGGGTAACTTAGGGCCCGCCGTGGTGCCGTCCGGTCCGGAGCAGGTTGTGGCACGCTGTCGCCATGGCAGCAGAATCCTCCATGCCCTCGGGGCCGACCCGGCTCGAACGCTCGACCACCGGCGCCGGCGCCGAGATCGCGATCCTCACGCTCGCGCACGGACCGTTGAACCTCTTCGATCAGGCCATGTTCGACGCCGTCACCGCCGACGTCGCCGCCCTGACCGCACGACCGCCGCGCGCGGTCCTGGTGCGAGCCGAGGGCAAGGTCGTCTCCGGCGGGGTCGACGTCCACGTGTTCGACGGCCTGACGCCCGACCAGGGGGCCGCGCTGTGGGAGTCGTTGTTCGCGCGGATCTGCCACCCGCTCGAGGCGCTGCCGTGTCCGGTCGTGTTCGCGGCCCACGGGCTGACGCTCACCGCGGCGTTCGAGATCGCGCTCGCGTGCGACCTCGTCGTCGCAGCGCCGAAGGCCCGGTTCGGCCTCGTCGAAACCGTCGTCGGGCTGACGCCCTCGATGGGCGGCCCGCAGCGCCTCGCGGAACGAGCGGGTTCCGGCCGGGCTCGCGAACTGGTGATGACCGCGGATCTGTACGACGCCGCGACCCTGCGCGACTGGGGCGTCGTCAACTACGTGTCCGAGGATGTCGACGCCGACGCACGGGCTCTCGTCGCGAAACTCGCGGACGGGCCGACGCGGGCGCACGCGGCGACCAAGCAGATCGTCGAGGCGTGGCGGTCGGGCGGTGTCGCGCACGCGGACTCGGTCACCCCGCGGGTGTCGGGCGCGCTGTTCGGCACCGACGACCTGCGGGGCGCGGTGCGTTCCTTCCTGGACGTCGGACCAGGCCACGCGACGTACACCGGGAAGTGACGGCGCGCGGACCGCGCGGTTCGTCCCGCGCCGGTGTGACGGGGGTCATATAGTCGGGGCCAAACCGACTCGGTGGAGGTGGCTATGGCGTCGCTGCTCGAGTGCTCCGTCCCGATCGATCGATCCCGCGACGATCGGATGGTGCGCTGCGCCGACGGGCTGCTGCACTACTCCGGTCTGACGTCGTGCCTCACCGAACTCCTCGACGTCGCGGCGCACCGCTACGCGGGGTGCGAGGCGGTCGTCGACACCGTCACCGGTGCGCGACTGACGTACGCACAGCTGTGGACGTCGGCGTCCCGGGTCGCGGGGGGCCTGCTCGATCGGGGCGTCGACATCGGCGACCGGGTCGCGATCCGACTCCCGAACGGGGCGCGGTGGGTGCAGGCGTTCCTCGGCGTGTTGCTCGCGGGCGGCGTGCCGGTACCGGTCCACCCCGGGTACCCGGATGCGATGGTGCGGCACATCGTGGCGGACAGCGGCAGCGACTCCGTACTGGACGGCGAGCTGCCCACGGGGACGCCGTTCATCGACGACGGTGCGGCACTGGGCGATTCGGCCCTCCTCTTCTACACCGGCGGCACCACGGGGCCACCCAAGGGCGTCGAACTCTGTCACGAGAACGTGCTCTCCACGATCGAGGCGGTCGTCCGGTCCTGGGGTGCCGACCCGGGCGGCGTCCGGCACGCCGTCGCGCTGCCGCTGAGCTCCGCGGCGGCGTGCGTGCTGCAGTTGCTGCCCACGCTGGTGTCCGGCGGCACCGTGGTCCTCGCGGCCGAGTTCGACGCCGACGGACTCCAGCACGCGATCGATGTCGAAGGCGTCGAACGGCTTTCGGCTCCCGGGCGGTTGTGCCGCGACCTGGCCCGCGCGTCGGGCGTCGGCTCCGGATCGTTGCGGTCCCTCGCGCTCGACGACGAACTGGTCTCGGCGGCGACGTCGGCCCGGCTGCACCGACGGTTCCCGGCCGCCGAGATCGTCTCGGGCTGGGGAATGACCGAGACCGGGGGCGCCGGCATGGTCCTGCGGACGGCCCCGACGTCGGGTCGACTCGAACGACCGCACGGCGGGATGGAGTTCGCCGTCTCCGGTCCCGAGGTCGATGCGGGGGTGGGGGAGCTGTGGTGCCGCGGGCCGAGCGTGATGCGCGGGTACTGGGGCGATCCCGAGGGAACCGCCCGCACCACCGCCGGTGGCTGGCTCCACACCGGGGACGTCGTACGGATCGATCCGAACGGGGACTTCCGATTCGTCGGCCGCGCCGCCGACGCGGTCGAGATACCCCGCGGCGTCGTCTACAGCCGGGAGATCGAGGATGCGCTGCTCGACTGTCCGGGTGTGGAGGAGGCGGTCGTGGTCGGGGTGATGACGCCGCGCGGGCCCGATCTCGGCGTGGTCGTCGTGCCGGAACCGGGCACCGAGCTGCGGCTCGACGCGGTCCGTGATTTCCTCGACGCACCACTCGGGCACCGTCTGCCTCGACGGCTGTGCGCCAGCGCGGCGGTGTTGCCGCGGGGTGCCACCGGGCGAGTCGACCGACGGTCGGTCCGTTCGTGGCTCGAGGATGCCTGTTCCACGACGAAGGGACGTGTCGATGTCTGCTGAGGTTCTTCTCGAACGGCGTGACCGCGTGCTGGTGATCACGATCAACCGCCCGGAGGCGCGCAACGCGATCAACGGTGCGGTGAGCCGCGGGCTCGCCGCCGCCGTCGACGAGTTGGACGACGACGCCGGGCTGTCCCTCGCGGTCCTCACCGGGGCCGGCGGGAACTTCTGCGCGGGAATGGACCTCAAAGCGTTCGTGGCGGGGGAGAACGTCGTGGTGCCCGGCAAGGGGCTGGGGTTCACGGAGGCGCCGCCGCGCAAGCCGATCATCGCGGCGGTCGAAGGCTACGCCCTCGCCGGTGGCACCGAACTCGTCCTCGCCACGGACCTGGTCGTGGCGTCGAGAGAGGCGAGGTTCGGGATCCCCGAGGTCAAGCGCGGCCTCGCGGCCGGTGCGGGCGGCCTGCTGAGGCTGCCCCGTCGGATCCCGTACCAGAAGGCGATGGAGTACGCCCTGACCGGCGACTCGTTCACGGCGGAAGAGGCCGCGGCGTACGGGTTCGTCAACACGCTCACCGAGCCGGGCGGGGCGCTCGCCGGTGCGCTCGCGCTGGCCGAGCGCATCACGGCCAACGGGCCGCTCGCGGTCGCGAAGACCAAAGAGGTTATCGTCCAGTCCGGGCAATGGGCCGACGACGAGGCCTTCGCTCGTCAGCTCGAGATAATCGGACCGGTGTTCGGTTCGGAGGATGCGCGCGAGGGCGCGACCGCGTTCGCGGAGAAGCGTGCGCCGGTATGGAAGGGACGCTGACGACATGACCGCGACACCGTTTGCGGAGCTGCACATGCACATCGAGGGTGCGCTCGGACCGGAGCTGATCTTCGCGCTGGCCGAACGCAACCGGATGCACCTTCCGTACAGCGGTCTCGCGGACCTCGAATCCCGTTACGAGTTCACCGATCTGCAGTCGTTCCTCGACCTGTACTACGCGAACATGGCGGTGCTCCGGACCGAGGAGGACTTCGCCGACCTCACCCGCGACTACCTCCGACGGGCCGCGGCCGCGGGGGTGCGGCACGCCGAGATCTTCTTCGATCCGCAGGCGCACGTCTCGCGGGGCGTGCCGCTGCAGGTGGTGCTCGACGGCATCCTCGACGCGCTCGCGGCCAGCGAGCGCGAGTTCGACGTGAGCAGCGGACTGATCGCCTCGTTCCTCCGGGACGAGCCGGTGCACGACGCGGAGGAGGTGCTCGCGGAGATACTGCGGCTGCAGGCGCCGATCATCGGCGTCGGGCTCGATTCGGCGGAGGTGGGGTACCCGCCGACGCTGTTCGAGGACGTGTTCGCGCGGGCCCGTGCGGAGGGGCTGCACGTCGTCGCGCATGCCGGCGAGGAGGGGCCGCCCGAATACATCTGGCAGGCTCTCGACCTCCTCGGTGCCGAGCGGATCGACCACGGCGTCCGGTGCCTCGAGGACCCGGCGCTGGTGGACCGTCTGGTGGACGAGGAGATTCCGCTGACGGTGTGCCCGCTGTCGAACGTTCGTCTGCGCGTGGTGGATTCGATGGACGAGCACCCGCTGCGGACGATGCTGCGCGCCGGACTGCGAGTGACCGTCAATTCCGACGACCCGGCGTACTTCGGCGGTGACCTCGGTGAGAACTTCGCACAACTGCGGGATCGGCTGGCCCTCACCGACAGCGAGGTGGACCTGCTCGCGCGCAACTCGATCGAGGCGTCGTTCGCGTCCCCGGCTCGCAAGGCGGAACTGCTTCGCATGTAGGTCGGTTCGCGTCGATCGCGGACGCGGCCGCCGAGATGCTGGTCACGGATGGGCCCCTGCGAGCGGAGCGGTCGCCGGGGTTGCCGGCGCCGGGGTGATCAGGGGCCGGACGCGTCCCGCACGGACACCGTTGGCGATGATGACGATCTCGGCGACTTCGTGGACCAGGACCACCGCCGCCAGGCCGAGGACACCGAACAAAGCCAGCGGCACGAGTGCGGTGATGACGACCAGCGAGAGGCCGACGTTCTGCAGCATGATCTGCCACGAGCGTCGGGCATGGGTCAGGGCCTGCGGCAGGTGGCGGAGGTCCTCACCCATGAGGGCGACGTCTGCTGTTTCGATGGCGACGTCGGTTCCCATCGCACCCATCGCGATTCCGAGGTCCGCGGTGGCCAGAGCAGGGGCGTCGTTGACGCCGTCGCCGACCATGGCCATCGACCGCTGTTGACCGAGCCGGCCGATGATGCGGGCCTTGTCCTCGGGCCGCAGGTCGGCGTGAACGTCCTCGATCCCGACATCGGCGGCCAGGGCGCGGGCGGTGCGTTCGTTGTCGCCGGTGAGCATCGCGACGTGGTAACCATCGCGCCGCAGCTGCGACACCACCTCGACGGCCTCGGGCCGCAGTTCGTCGCGGACCGCGATCGCGCCGACGGCGCGGCCGTCGCGCTCGATGAGGACGGCGGTGGCTCCGGCGCGCTGCATGCGCTCGACGTCGGCAGCCAGCGGGCCGGAGGCAATCCATCCCGGCCGGCCGAGTCGCAGCTGCGCCCCATCCAGCTGTCCTGTCAGGCCTGCTCCGGTGACGGCCTCGACGTTCTCGGCCGGAGCGACGTCGTCGACAGCGTCGAGGATCGCCCGGGCGAGGGGATGCTCGCTGCGTGACTCGAGTGCCGCGGCGATCGCGAGGACCTCGTCGCGGGTGGCTCCGTCTGCCGTCGCGACGTCGATGACGGTGGGCCGGTTGCGGGTGAGGGTGCCGGTCTTGTCCAGGGCGATGCCGCGGATCTTGCCGAGAGCTTCGAGAGCGGCGCCTCCCTTGACCAGGACGCCGAGCTTGCTGGCGGCGCCGATCGCGGCGACCACGGTGACAGGGACGGCGATCGCGAGCGCGCACGGCGAGGCGGCGACCAGCACGACCAGTGCGCGTTCGATCCAGGTCCGCGGGTCGCCGAGCAGGCTGCCGGCCACGGCGATGACGGGGGCGGCCACCATGATCGCAGGGACGAGTGGTTTGGCGATCTTGTCGGCGAGCCGCTGGGCCTCACCCTTGCGGGTCTGCTCGGCCTCGACGATCCGCACGATCTTCGCGAGCGAGTTGTCGTCCGCGGACACGGTGACCTCGACCTCGAGGACGCCGGTGCCGTTGATGGATCCGGCGAACACCTCGTTGCCGGGGCCGACCTCGACCGGCACCGACTCGCCGGTGATCGCCGACGTGTCCAGGGCGGTGCGGCCGCTGCGGATGATGCCGTCGGTGGCGATCCGTTCTCCCGGTTTGACGATCATGATCTCGCCGAGCCGCAGCTCGGCCGGGGGCACGCCCTTCTCGGCGCCGTCGCGGATCACCGTCGCGGTTTCCGGGACCAGCGACAGCAGTGCCCGCAGGCCGTGGCGGGTGCGGGAGACCGCGTACTCCTCCAGGCCCTCGCTGATCGCGAACAGGAAGGCGAGCATCGCCGCCTCCCCGACCTCCCCGAGCACCACCGCACCGACGGCCGCGATCGTCATCAGGGTGCCGACCCCGACCTTCCCCTTCACCAAGCGGGTGAGGGTGGACGGGACGAACGTGTAGCCGGCGACCATCAGCGCCCCGGCCTCGAGCAGCGTCCGCGCCACCTGCGGACCGTCGGACAGGTTGACGATCAGCCCGGCGAGCAGCAGCACTCCGGCGACGGCGGCCGCCCGGATCTCGGTGACCTGCCAGAGCTTTCCCGGTTCCCGCTCCTCGCCTTCCTCGGTGGGCTCGTCGTGGCCGCAGCCGCACGCGTCGCTCATTCCGTCACCCCCGCCGTCGACTCGGTGCCGTAGTTCGGGCACAACGCGACCGCGGAACCCGTCGCCGCCAGAACCGTCTCGGCCGCCGCGAGCAGATCGAGCAGCTCCGGCCTGGCCAGCGAATAGAACACCTGCCGGCCCTGCGGGCGCCCCTCGACGAGCTTGCAGTCCCGCAGACACGCCACGTGTGCCGACACAGTCGACTGCGCCAACCCGAGCTCGCCGACGAGATCCGCGACCCGTGCCTCCCCCCGGGCGAGGCGACGCACGATCGCCAACCGTGTTCCGTCGGAGAGGCTGTGGAACAACGCCACCGCGGAATCGAGGGCCGACGTCGACCCGGTATCCGCCGAGAGGCAACCCCCGACACCATCAATCGTCATACGGCGATGATAGCCGACCTCGACGATTATTTGCCTGAAGGCGGCAGGGTGCGAGGGTTGCGCGGCCGCCGCCAGGGGAATGCAGGTGGGGTGAGCTACTCGTTGGGCCGGCCACGACGTGCTCGTCTCCCGGTCGAGAGTTCGGAAGTGGCGCGTAGTGGTGATCGTGCTCGGCTTGATCTTGTTGCTTCTCGGATTTCCCGCCGGGACCTCCGTCGTCTGGGCCGTCGGAATCGCTCTGCTGGTCGTCGGCGTGGTCCTCGCGCTGATCGGCTCGCGCTGGCGCGCGGTCGGTGGTCGGCGCCGCTGGCACTAGCTGGGGAGTCCTCGAAGCGCCGGCCGACTCATCTCGAGGCGGTCGAGACCGGTGCGTTCCGATCGCGGCGTGCCCAGAACAGGACCGGGATGAGGAGCAGGGCCAGCGCGCCACCGCCGAGGGACAGCGTGGCGTAGTCGGTCGCGGACATCACCACCCCGGAGACCGCACCGCCGCCGGCGCCGGCGAGGGCGATCAGGACGTCGATCGTGCCCTGGGTGCGCGGACGGTTCTCGGGCACGGTGGCGTCGACGACCAGGGCGGTCCCGGCGATCAGCCCGAAGTTCCAGCCGAGGCCGAGCAGCGCCAGGGCGACGATGAGCAGCGCGAGCGAATCGCCGGGTGCGAACGCCGCGGTGACACCGGCCAACAGCAGCGTGACCCCCGAGGCGGCGGCCATCGGCAGACGTCCGAGCCTGTCGACGAGGACGCCGGTGACCAGGGAGGGGAGATACATCGAGCCGACGTGGATTCCGATCACCAACCCCACCTCGCCGAGTCCGTGGTGGTGGGCGCGCATGTGCACGGGCGTCATGGTCATGATCGCGACCATCGCGATCTGGGTCAGCACCATCACCGCCGCGCCCACGTAGGCCCCCGGCCCCGGCCGCGGCGCGGCACCGGTGGGGGCGTCGGCGACCGATTCGCCGGGGTCGATCCGGCGTGCGAGGAGGAACGGGTCCGGGCGCAGGAGCGCGAACAGGGCCGCGCCGGCGGCGAGATACGCGAACGCGGCGAGGAGGAACGGACCCGACAGCGGGGGCAGGCCGAGGCTGATCGCCAGGTCGCCGAGCGGTTCGACGAGGTTGGGGCCCGCGACCGCGCCGAGCGTGGTGGAGACCATCGCGATGCTGATCGCGGTGCCGCGCTGGGCGGCCGGAGCGAGATCCGTTCCGGCATAACGTGCTTGCAGATTGGTCGCCGTGCCCGCGCCGTACACGAACAGCGACACGAACAGCAGCGGCACGTTGTCGAGCATCGCGGCGAGAACCACACCGATCGCGCCGACACCGCCGGCGCCGAACCCGAGCGCGAGTCCGATCCGGCGACCGCGCGACTGCGTGATCCGGCCGACGAGGAACGCGGCCAGCGCCGACCCGAGCGTGAACAGTGCGGTCGGGGCGCCGGCCAGGCTGTCCGAACCGAGCATCTGCTGGGCCAGCAGTGCGCCGACCGTGATGCCGGCGGCCAGGCCCGCGCCACCGAGGATCTGGCTCACGACGACAACGGTCAAGGTGCGCTTCTGGACCCGTCGGCGCTCCGCGTCGTCGAGGGCGATCGCCTCCGGGACGCGAGCGTCACTACGCGACACCAAGGTCGACCTCCTTGCTCACGCGCCACTCGACGACGCCCTCGTCCATCGCCTTCGCGTCGACGCCGTGATCGCTCAGCCACCGGGCCGCCTCGCGTGCCAGGCTGCAGAACTCGCCGCGGCAGTACACGACGACCTCCGCGCCGGCCGGGAGCTCCCGATACCGATCCGGGAGTTCGGCCAGTGGTATCGACACCGCACCGGGGAAGTGGCCGGCCTCGAACTCCTCCTGCGGACGTACGTCGACGACCGTCATCTCCGCCGTGACGGCCGACGGATCGATCGACGGGGCGGTCCGACCCGCATCCGCCTGCTCCATGTACTCGACCAGCGTCTGGCGCAGATCGGGGTAGTGCCGCAGTCCCACCCGCTTGGCCGCCAGGAAGAGCTCGGCGACGTCGTCACCGGCGAGCCGGTAGAAGATCGTGGTGCGCTCTCTCCGGGTGTCGACCAGCCCCGACTGCTTCAGCGTCTGCAGGTGACCCGACGCGGTCGTCACGCCCATCCCGGACATCCGGGCGAGGGTCTCGACCGAGTGTTCCCCCTGGGCGAGCAACTCGATCAGCTCGAGTCGGCGGCCGTTCGCCATCGCCTTCACCACACGCGCCAGCGATTCGAAGACCGAGGCCTTGCCCGCTGATCCGATATTCCCGGGATCCATGGAATAGGAATCTAGCAGCCGGTGGGGACGGGGATCCGGGTCCGGGGCCCGAGACGCAGCGGAGGCGGCCGACCCGGGTTGGGTCGGCCGCCTCCGTCGCTGCGCGGTTGCTGAGGTCAGATGCGCTCGTAGATGGTGGCGTTCGCGGTGCCGCCGCCCTCGCACATGGTCTGCAGGCCGTAGCGGCCACCGGTGCGCCGCAGGTGGTTGATCAGCGTCGCGGCCAGGCGCGCGCCCGAGCCGCCGAGCGGGTGGCCGAGGGCGATCGCGCCGCCGAGCGGGTTCATCTTCTCCATCGACGCGCCGGTCTCGAGCTGCCACGCCAGCGGCACCGAGCCGAACGCCTCGTTGACCTCGAACGCGTCGATGTCGTCGATCGACAGGCCCGACTTCTTCAGCGCCAGCGCGGTCGCGGGGATCGGGCCGGTGAGCATCTTGACCGGGTCGTCGCCGGCGACGACGGCGGTGTGGATGCGGGCGAGCGGCGTCAGGCCCAGTGCCTTCGCCTTCTCGGACGTCATCACCAGCACTGCCGCGGCGCCGTCGGAGATCTGCGACGCGCTGCCGGCGGTGATGACGCCGCCCTCGAGGAACGGCGACTTCAGCTGGCCCAGCTTCTCGGTGGTCGAGCCGCGGCGGATGCCCTCGTCGGCGGAGAACACCGTGCCGTCGGCGAGCGTGACCGGGGCGATCTCGGCGTCGAACGCGCCGGCGTCCTGGGCGGCTGCGGCGCGCTCGTGCGAGGCCACCGAGTACTCGTCGAGCTGCGCGCGGGAGATGTTCCACTGCTGCGCGATCAGCTCGGCGCCCACGCCCTGGTTGAAGCGGCCGTTGAAGCCGGGGGCCTCGAGCTGCGTGGCGTAGCGCTCACGCGCCGGTCCGGCGGAATCGCCGGTGCCCGGGACGTTCGAGGAGCCGAGCGGAACCGCGGTCATCATCTCGACGCCGCCGGCGACGATGACGTCGGCCTGGCCCGAGATGACCGACGCGGCGGCCATCGAGATGGTCTGCTGCGACGATCCGCACTGGCGGTCGACGGTCAGACCCGGCACCGACTCGGGCCAGCCGGCGCCGAGGACGGCCATGCGGCCGATGTTGCCGGTCTGCATGCCGACGCTGTTGACGTTGCCCCAGTAGACGTCGTCGACGACGGCCGGATCGATGCCGGTGCGCTGCGCGATCGAGCGGAGCACGTGGGCGGACAGCTCCACCGCGTGCACGTCGGCGAGCGATCCCTTCCGCTTGCCGATGGGGGTACGGACTGCCTCGACGATTACTGCGTCACGCATGGCGCCTCACTCTCTCCGATGGAAATGGATTGAGTGTAATCAGTTAGAGGAATGTGCAACGAATGCGTGTGAGTGACCTCACTCAGCGGTGTGCGGCGACGCCGGTCCGGGCCACCTGTTCGGCGAGGGCGAGCACGTCCCGGTCCCGCCCGGCGGGCCCGACGACGGACAGCCCCACCGGTATGCCGTCGGCGCCCTTCACCGGGACCGTCGCGGTGGGCAACCCGGCGACCGAAGCCACCGCCGTCAGCAGTCCCGTGGTGCGGAGCAGCGCGGTGAGGTGGATGTTGCCGGGATCGTCCTTGGTCGAGGGGGCTTGCGATCCGGTCGTCGGCAACAGCAGGACCCGGGGTCCGAGGAAGTCGCGCACGATCCGGCCCGCCGCCCGCACCTCCTCCAGGCGACGCTGGTACGTCGATTCGGAAACCTTCGACGCCGCCAGGAAGTTCGCGCGGGCCTCGTCGCTGATCGTTCCCGTCGCCGTCGACACCCAGCCGCCGTGCTGCTGCCACGCCTCGTATCCCTGTACCGCCACGACCGCGTCGTACCAATCGGGCAGGGCCGCGATGTCGAGGTCCTCCTCGGTGAGGGCGGGCAGGCCGGAGCGCTTCCACTGCGCCAGCGCGTCGCGGATCGCCGACTGGACGCGGTCGTCGGCGACGGCCAGCAGTCCGGGGCACGTGACCGCCGCCTCGAACTCGGCGTCCGGCGCCGGTGGCAGCAGAACGTCGCCGACCGTGGCGAGGGTCGTCGCGTCGGAGCACACCCATCCGACGCTGTCGAGCGAGCGGGAGAGCGGCAGCATGCCGTCGACGGGTACCGCACCGTGGGTGGGGCCGAAACCGTACAGGCCCTGATAGGACGCGGGGATCCGCACCGAACCGGTCGTGTCCGGGCCCAGTCCGACCGACGCCGTGCCGCGGGCGACGGCGGTCGCGGCGCCGGACGTCGCGCCGCCGGGAACCCGTCCCGCGGCGGCCGGATTGGGGGGAGTCCCGTAGGCGGCGTTGACGCCGGAGTGGCCGAACCCGAAGTCGATGGTCTGGGTGATGCCGACGACGGTCGCGCCGCCCGACAGCAGCCGGGACACGGCGTCCGCCGTGGTGGTCTCCGTGGATGCCTGACCGAGCCAGACCGGGTTGCCCGCGCCGACGCGTTGCCCCTGCAGTGCGAAGAGGTCCGTGACCGCGACCTTCAGTCCGTCGGCGGACCCGGAACGGGTTGCGGGCAGAAGCGGATCGCCCTGGATCCGCCACGTCGCCTTGTCGTCGGCGACGACGTTCCCGCCGGGGAGCGGCGGGACACCGGGATTCCGCGGGTCGTCGCCGCACCCGGAGATCAGCGCGGCCCCACCGAGCACGGTGCCGAGGGCACCGACTCGCAGGAACGAACGGCGGTCGAGGCGTGGCGGGTTCGGTCCGGTCGGCACGCGCTCACAGTAGCCACGTGTCGACCGGATCCGCCGGATCCGCTCTCGTGTCAGCCGAGAACCTGTCGGAGGTACTCGTTGTCGAACGTCCGAGCGGGATCGAACTTGTCGCGGACGGCGCAGAAGTCGTCGAACCGCGTGTAGGTGGGGCGCAGGTCGGCGGCCGTGCGGCCGTGCATCTTGCCCCAGTGCGGGCGACCGTCCACTGCGCGTGCGATGGACTCGACCGCGTCGAAGTACTCCCGGTGATCGCGACGGTGGTACTGGTGCACCGCGATGTACGCGCTGTCCCGGCCGTTCGCGGTCGACAACCAGACGTCGTCGGCGGGCGCGAAGCGCACCTCGACCGGGAACGCGATCCGGCAGTCGGAGCGGTCGAGCCAGCTCGAGATCTCGCGCAGGGTGTCCTTCACCGCCTCCTGCGGCACCGCGTACTCCATCTCCTTGAACCGCACCCGGCGGGGCGACGCGAACACCTCGTAGCTCCGGTCGGTGAACTCCCGCGCCGAGAGTGCGCGCGCCGAGACCTGGTTGATCTGCGGAATCGTCGACGGGAATGCTGCCGTGAGCCGGTTGATCCCCTCGAATAGCGTGTTGGAGAGCAGTTCGTCGTCGATGTAGCCGCGCACGCGGCCCACCGGTTGCAGCGGCGTGTGCCCGGGAAGTCGGGTGTTCCGCTTCGTCAGAACGCGATTGGTGTGCGGAAACCAGTAGAACTCGAAGTGGTCGACGGTCGAGAGGTCGTGTTCGAGACCCTCGAGCGTCTCGTCGAGCGCCGCGGGGCCCTCGACCGCCCGCATCGCGTACCTGGGCTGGACCGCCAGATCGAGCTTGGTGATGATGCCGATCGAGCCGAGGCTGATCTTCGCGGCCTGGTAGAGGTCGGGGTTCTCGGTGTCGGAGCAGTCGACGACCGAGCCGTCCGCGAGGACGATCTGCAGTCCGCGGATCAGCGTCGCGAGGCCACCGAATCGTGCTCCGGTTCCGTGGGTTCCGGTCGAGAGCGCGCCGGCGATCGACTGCACGTCGATGTCGCCGAGGTTGATCATCGCGAGTCCGCGGTTCCAGAGCTGCTCGTTGAGGCTCCGCAGGCGGGTGCCCGCCCACACGGTCGCGATCGGTCCGTCCGGAGTGGTGCGTACGGATTCGATCCCCGCGATGTTGTCGAGGCTGACCAGTACGCCGTCGGTGACGGCGACTCCGGTGAACGAATGGCCCGCCCCCACTGCCTTGACGCGCAATCCTCGTTCGGTCGCGCTCGCGACGAGCGTGCTCAGTTCGGCCACCGATCGGGGAGTTTCGAATCGGTGCGGTGTCGACGAGTGGGTCCCCGCCCAGTTGCGCCACGTGTCCTGTGCCATTCCGGCAACTATTCACCTGGACGAGCGTCCAGGCAAATGAAACACGAAAATTCGGCTAAGGGTTTTACGATCGGGGGATGTTGAATCGGCTCCCCGCGGAAGAACGCCGCGCCCAGCTCATCGAAGCGGCGCTGAATATCGCCGAACGTGGCGGGATCGCGTCCGTGACGATCCGCGCCGTCGCGGAAGAGGCGGGCGTTTCGCTCGGCGTCGTGCATTACTGCTTCGAGAGCAAGGAAGCCCTGGTCGCGGCCATGGCCGAGAATCTGGTTCTGCAGCTCAGCGCCGGTATGCGCGAGGCGTTCGCGGCCGTGTGGGACTCCCAGGAGCTGCACGGCCTGCGGGACCTGCGCGAAGTTCTGCACACGGGTCTGACCGGGATGTGGCCGCTCGTCGAGGCCACCGCCGACCGTCAGCTGCTCACCTACGAGATCACCGCCTACGCGCTGCGTCACCGCGCGGCCGGTGCGCCGATCGCCGGGAGTGTCGCCGACGAGCAGTACCGGATCATGGACATCGAGGCCACCGTCTTCCTGCAGGAGAGTGCCCGCCGGACCGGTTGCGCATGGACCGAGCCGGTCGAGGCGATCGCCCGATTCGCGCTCGCGGTCATCGACGGCATCGTGCTGCGCTGGCTCGTCGACCGCGACAGCAACGCGATCGTCACCGAGCTCGACGACCTCGTGCGCATAGTCGCGAGCAAGGCGGTCGAAGCCGAAACAGACCTGGACAATCGTTCAGGAGAGTGATCGACTGTTCCGGACGCCGGCCTACTCGGACTGACGAACGGAACTGATGTGACTGCCACGATCGACCGACTCACCGCCGCCACCGCCCATCTCGATCCTCCGTTGGCGGCACTGGATCTCCCGACGCTGCACACGAATGCGGCCGATCTCGTCCGGCGGGCGAAGGGCACGCCGGTACGGGTCGCCAGCAAGTCGGTGCGGTGCCGCGCGGTCCTCGAGATCGCGCTCGGATCCGGCCTGACCTCGTCCGGCGGCTTCCGCGGCATCATGTCGTACTCGCTGCGGGAGGCGATCTGGCTCGCCCGTCAGGGCGCCGAGGACGTCCTGATGGGCTATCCCACCGTGGACCGGGCCGCCCTTGCCGAACTCGGAGCCGACACCACGTTGCTCGATCGGATCACCCTCATGGTCGACGACGTCGCGCAGCTCGACGTCGTTCGCGCCGCAGTAGGTTCCGACCGCGTGCGTCCGCGGATCTGCCTCGACGTCGACGCGTCGCTGCGGATCGGGCCCGCGCATCTCGGTGTCCGGCGGTCGCCGCTGCGCGAGCCCGGCGAGGTGGCCCGGCTCGCGCGGCTCGCGAGCGACCGCGGATTCGCGGTGGTCGGCGTGATGTTCTACGAGGCCCAGATCGCGGGCCTGCCCGACACCAGTTTCGCGGTGCGGATGGTCAAGAAGGCGTCGGCGGCCGAGCTGTCCACGCGCCGAAAGGCTGTCGTCGACGCCGTCACCGATGAGGTCGGCAAGCTGGAGATCGTCAACAGCGGTGGGACCGGATCGCTCGAGGTGAGCTCGGCCGACGCGAGCGTCACGGAGGTCACCGCCGGCTCGGGTCTCTACGTGCCGACGCTGTTCGACCGCTACCACTCGTTCACGCCGCGTCCGGCGATGTTCTTCGCGCTGCCGGCGGTCCGCAAGCCGACGCCGAAGGTCACGACCCTGTTCGGTGGCGGCTACATCGCCTCCGGGCCGGCGGGCAACACCCGGGTTCCGGCGCCGGTGTGGCCGCGCGGACTGAAACTGCTGCGCAACGAGGGTGCGGGCGAGGTCCAGACGCCGGTCACGGGCGCTGCGGCCGCGGAACTGGCCGTGGGGGACCGGGTGTGGTTCCGGCACGCGAAGGCCGGTGAGCTGTGCGAGCGCTTCACCGAGGTGCACCTGGTGGACGGCGACGGCAAGGCGACGTCGGCACCGACCTATCGCGGAGAGGGCGGCTGCTTCGGGTGACCACGCAGGTCACCGTCCCTCGCCGGCCAACCGCATGAACGCCCCAAGCTCCGCCAGCCCGGCGGGCGTCGCGGGCAGGTAGTGCGTGAGAGCGCGCGACCGCACGATCACCGCACACCACTTGCCCCGCGACACCGCGACGTTCAACCGGTTGCGGGAGAGCAGGAACGACATGCCGCGGGGGACGTCGTCGACCGACGACGCCGTCATCGACACGAACACCACCGCGGCCTGACGCCCCTGGAACTTGTCGACGGTCCCGACGAGGACGTCGGTGAACCCGGCCGCCGCGAGGTGCTGCCGGATCAGTCCGACCTGCGCGTTGTAGGGCGCGACGACGAGGATGTCGGACTGGCCCAGCGGCCGGGTGCCGTCGAACGCGCCCGGGTCGGTCCATGACCGTCCCAGGAGTTCGTCGATCCGGGCGACGATCTCCCGGGCCTCCTCGGCCGACGCCGTGGCGTTGCCGCGATGGTCGAGCATCGCGGTGTGCACCCCGGGGGCGACGCCGGCGAGACGGCGGGCCGTGGTCACCGGTTCCTCCGAACGCAGCCTGCCGTCGTACGACAGCGCGGACACCGGGGCGCACAGCGCGGGATGCATCCGCCAGGTGCGCTCGAGGAAGTAGCCGCGGTCGGGCGGAAGCGCGTCGTGCCCCTGTGCGAGCCAGCCCAGTGCGGACTCGTCGACGGGCTCGGGGTGGGTGCCCTGACTGACCTGCGGCAGCTGTTGCGGGTCGCCGAGCAGCAGCAGGTTCCGGGCCGCGGCGCCGACCGCCACGGTGTTCGCGAGCGCGAACTGTCCGGCCTCGTCGATCACCAGCAGGTCGAGGCTGCCGGGCGGAATCCGATCGGCGTGCGCGAAGTCCCACGCGGTGCCGCCGATGACGCAGCCGGTACCGGCTGCGGTGTCGAGGAACTCCGGGTACGCGTTGGCGGTGATGGCCGTCCACCGGCGCTCCTGCGCACGTCCGTCCTTCTTGGCGACGAGTCCGCCGCCCAGCCCGGCCGCGACGACCGCGTCGAGCATGTTCTCGACCACCGAATGCGACTGGGCCACCACGCCGATCCGCCACCGGTGCCGACCGACGAGCTCGGCGATCACCCGCGCGCCGGTGTAGGTCTTGCCGGTGCCGGGCGGTCCCTGCACGGCCACGTAGGAGTCGTCCAGGTCCAGCAACGCCGCGGCGATGGTCGCGACCGGATCGTCACCGCGCCCGAGGTCGGGGAGCGGGCGGCCGCTGCGGGTGCGTGGCGGGATCCGTCGCAGGACGTCGACCGCGGCGTCGCGCGGCAACGCGGGTAGCGCCTCCGCCATCTCGTCGCCGGCGGCCTCGACGGCCTTCTCGATCCGAACCGTCGCGATCGGATGCCCGGGCGTGGTCGCGACCGGCAGCGCGGCGTATTCGACCGTGCCGGTGAGCAACTCTTCGACCACGACGACGTCGTCGAAGTTGGCGTCCGAGCCCACGGACAGCACGACCGCGGTCGACGTTCCCCGCTGGGTGGGCCTCTCACCGGCCAGCGCGTCGGGGACCGGAGGTTCGTAGAGCGTGAACACCTCCGCACCCGGCACGACCGCGCTGCCGGTGCCGAATCTGCCGGTCAGGCGGAGGTGTCGGCGCAGCTTCCGCTGTTTCGGGGTGCTCTTGTGCCAGTCCTGCAGCACCTCCACGTGTTCCACCTGGAGCACGTCGCGGGTGTCGGACCAGTCGTCCACCGGTTGGGTGAGCCTGTCGAAGTGCGCCCACCAGAACGGCTTCCGTTCCCGGCCGTGGTAGCCGATCGCCGCGGCCATGAGCGCGGCGGCCTGCTGGTCGGCCGACCGGGCCTCGCGGGGGCCGTCGCCGGCGAAGCGCCGCAGCGCGCGTTCGGTGTGCCCGGCCGTGTCGTCGTCGGCGGCGGGAGCGGCGGGCGCTCGCCGGTGCGGGGACACAGCGTGCTGGGCGGCCCGGGCCAGCAACCAGTTCCGCAGCTCGCGCGTGGAGACGCAGTCGTACTCGTTGTAGTCGGCGATGCCGCGGAGCACTTCGTCCGCGGCCTCGGTCCGCCCCCGATCGCGCAGATCGCAGTAGCCGGCGTAGGCCACGACGGAATCGGCGGCGTTGGTGACGTCGCCCGCGCGCAGGCGCTCGCCCATGTAGAGGGGCTCGAGCTTCTTGATGCTGTACGAGCGTTCCCCGATCCGCAGCGACGCGCGGACGATCGGGTACAGGTCCACCAGCACGCCGGCGCGCAGCAGGTCGTCGACGGCGTCCTCGCCGGCGCCGTGTCGTCCGGCCAGGCGCAGCAGAGCGGACTTCTCGTAGGCGGCGTAGTGGTAGATGTGCATGCCCGGATGTTCGGCGCGCCGGTCGCGGACGTACTCGAGGAAGTCGATCAGCGCTCGCCGCTCCTGTCGGCGATCGTGGGCCCAGAACGGTCGGAACACCGGAGCGGTCGACCCCGTCCTCGGCTCCTCGACCACGCCGAAGAGGTATTCGAGACCCCAGTCGGCCGAACCTGCCTCGGACCACAGCGGATCGCCCTCGAAGTCGAAATAGACGTCACCCGGGTCGGGTTCGGGCAGGACCGCGAGGGCGCCGGGGTCGAACACCTCGAAGGCGTTGCCGCCCTCTCGTTCCCCGCGCAGCTGGATGGCGGCCTGCGCCCGCAGGGCCGCGAGGGTCCGGCCGGACAGATCCGCGACCGGGGCGGTGTGCTGGGCGAGAAGGTCGATGGTCGAGACGCCACCCGATATCAGCTTCTGGCGACTGGTCGCACGAATCCCGGCCACCAGCAACAGGTCCCGATGCCTGTCGATCTCCGGCGCGCACGTCTCGCAGCGACCGCACGCGAGGTACCGCTCGTCGCCCCACACCACGGGAATACCGGCGGCCCGGTGTTCGTCGAGGACTCGTTGTAGGTCGACGCGGCGCGACGTGTACACCGGGGCGAGGTCGGAGAGATCGTGGACCGAATCGGAACCGTCGCCGAGCAGGAGGTGCACCAGCGGTGCCGGACGGATCCCCGACGCGGAGAGCGCGTCCGCGTATGCCGCCAGTTGCAGCAGTGCCGGAACCTCGGCGTGGCGGGCGAGTTTGGTGTCGTACACCGCGTACGCGTCGTCGTCCCGGACGAGGAAGTCGCAGAACCCGAGGAAGCGTCCGTCGAAGAACGTGCCCTGGTAGATCACCGGGACGCCCGCGCGCGCCGCGTCGACGGTCGCCCGGTGCGCGTCGTGCAGGCCGGTCGCCGTGTACTCGGGACGGGCGATGGTCTCGACCCGGCCGAAGCGGCGTTCGAAGTCGTCGCGGACGCTGTGCTCGTGTGCCGCTCCGAGCCGAGAGGCCCGTTCGAGCATGGGATCGGCTGCGGATCCGGCTGTGGCAGGAGCGAACCCGAGGAGGCCGTCGAGGCGCCGGAGCAGTGCGAACTCGCACGTCGCAGCGAGCGTCAGGTCGCCGGAGCTGTAGACCACGACGTCGTCGAGGAGGAACATCGCACCCCTTTCCGGGTCGGTTCCGGCCGATTGTGCCACCGGACGCCGACAAGACGGGTGCCGTCGCGCGACCCGTCGATCGTGTTCCGCACAATGGGGGCATGCCGTTCTTCGCCGGTGCCACCGGACAGATCCACTACCGTCGCTGGCCCCTCGACGGGCCGGGCCGGCCCCGCGCCGGGCTCGTCTTCCTGCACGGGATGGGGCAGCACACCGGTCACTATCACCGGTTCGCCGCCGGCCTCGCCGCCCACGACATCGAGCTGTGGGGCATCGATCAGACCGGGCACGGACTGTCCGAGGGGACACCCGGCACGCCCGGCGCGCTCACCGACCTGGCCGACGATGCCGCCAGGCTCACCGCCATCGCAGCCGACGACCGACCGGGTCTGCCCCTGGTGCTCATGGGGCATTCGCTCGGCGCCGCCGTGTCCGTCACTCTGCTCCGTCGCGGACTCGCCCCCTTCCATGCGGCCGTGCTCTGCGGCACCCCCAAATCGGTTGTGCAGCATGCGGAGACGGCGGACTTCGCGGATCCCGGGTTCCCGGTGCTCGCGATCCACGGCGTCGACGACCGGCTGGCGCCGATCGACGGCGTGCGGACCTGGACGTCGGGGCTCGCGGGCGCGACGTTGCGGGAGTACCCGGACGTCGGACACGACCTGCTGCACGAGAAGACGCACCGGACGGTGACGAACGACGTCGCCGAGTTCGTGCTCGGCGTTACCGTGGCCTGATGGATTCCACAAGTCTGCTGTCTGCGCTGCGCGAGCAGGGCGAGATGCTGGCCGCGACCCCGATCGTGGCGTTGTCCGAACCCGTGCCGACGGTTCCCGGTTGGACCGTCGAACACGTGGTGCGACACACCGGCAAGGTGCACCAGTGGGTGCTGGCGGCACTGCAGGCCTCGGCCGACACACCGCTGCCGAAGATCGTTCGCGTCGGTGACATGCCGAGGGGTCCGGAATGCGTTGCCGCGTACCGGCTCGCGTTCGATTCGCTCGTGGAGACCTTCACCCGTCTGGACCCCGAACACCCGGTGCCGACGATGGTCGGGCCGGGCACGGCGTCTTGGTGGCTGCGGCGGCAGACCCACGAGGTGTCGGTTCACCGGATCGACGTGTCCGACACCCTGCGGGCCGCCGGCGGCCCGAGCGTTCCCGAACTCGACCCGGAGGTCGCGGCGGACGGGGTCGACGAGTGGGCGCACGTCTTCCTGGGTCGTCTCGCCCGGGACGGTCGACTGCCGGACTCGCTCGACGGCCGGACCATCCACCTGCACGGGACGGACACCGAGTCGGCGGAGTGGCACCTCGCGTTCGAGTCCGGTGCGGTGACGGTGACGCGCGAACACCGCAAGGCCGATGTCGCGCTGCGCGGTCGCGCGCAGGACCTGTTGCTCACCATGTGGCGGCGGCGTCCGCTCGCGCGTCTCGAGGCGGTCGGGGACGTGGCCGTCGCGCGTGACCTGCTCGAGTCGGCGGCGTTGTAGGTTCCGGACGGCTCGGGGCCCGGACGCCGACGGCGTCCGGGCCCCGAATCATCTTCTCGCGCTTACGTGTAGATGCGCGCGATGGCCTCAGCGTGCTGCTCGTGGATGATGTTGCGCTTGAGCTTGAGCGTCGGGGTCAGCTCGCCCGAGTCGACGGTGAAGTCGACTTCGAGGATGCGGTACTTCTTGATCTGCTCCGGATTGGAGACCTTCTTGTTGCCCTCGGAGATCGCCGCGTCGATCTCGGCGACCAGGTCGGGGTGCGTCACGAGTTCCGCGATGGGGGTGTCGGCGGCCAGGCCGTTCCGCTCCTTCCAGCCGGGCAGGGCCTCGGGGTCGAGCGTGATGAGCGCGCCGATGAAGGGCTTCGCGTCGCCCACGACGAGGCACTGGCTGATCAAAGCGTGCGCGCGCAGGGCGTCCTCGAGCACCGCCGGCGCGACGTTCTTGCCGCCGGCCGTCACGATGATCTCCTTCTTGCGGCCGGTGATCGAGACGTAGCCCTCCGTGTCGATCGATCCGAGATCGCCGGTGTGGAACCAGCCGTCGTGGATCGACTCGGTCGTGGCCGCCTCGTTGTGCCAGTAGCCGCCGAATACGACGGGGCCCCGGATCAGTAGTTCGCCGTCCTCCGCGATCTTCGCCGCGTGGCCGTCGATCGGCTTCCCGACCGTCCCGACCTTCTGGTCGCGCGTGGTGTTCACGGTGACGGCCGCGCTGGACTCGGTGAGACCGTAGCCCTCGTACACCGGGATGCCGACACCGCGGAAGAAATGGCCGAGACGGGCGCCGAGCGCGGCACCGCCGGACACGGCGCGGTCGCATTCACCGCCCAGGGCCGACCGCAGCTTCGAGTAGACGAGCCTGTCGAACAGGGCGTGACGCAGGCGCAGGCCGAGTCCGGCGCCACCGGTCTCCTGAGCCTGACTCCACGCGATCGCGGTCTCGGCCGCCGTTGCGAAGATCTTGCCCTTGCCGCCGTCCTCGGCCTTCTGCTTGGCCGAGTTGTAGACCTTCTCGAACACGCGGGGGACCGACAGGATGAAGTTCGGCTTGAACACGGCGAACTGGTCGAGCAGCGTCGACAGGTCCGCGGTGTGCGCGACGGTGACCTTCGCGTCGAACGCGCCGAACGAGATGGCCCGCGCGAACACGTGCGCGAGCGGCAGGAACATCAGCGTGCGCTTGCCCTCTTCCAGCGCGTCGCCCAGTGCGATCCGCACGGCGGCCGACTCGGCGTAGAAGTTCGAGTGGGTCAGCTGCACACCCTTGGGCCGGCCGGTGGTGCCGGAGGTGTAGATCAGGGTCGCGGGCGACGACGCGCGCACCTGGTGGCGTCGCTCGTGGAGGTCGTCGTCGCTGATGCCCGCACCGCGGGTGACCAGCTCGTCGATGGCGCCGGCCTCGATCTGGAGGACCTCGCGCAGTGCGGGGGCGGCCTCGGCGACGTCCTTGACGGTCTCGGCGTGGGTCGGCGTCTCGACGACGAGTAGCGACGTGGCGGAGTCCTCGAGGATCCATTGGGCCTGATCGGCGGACGACGTGTCGTAGATCGCGACCGTGCAGCCGCCCGCGGTCCAGATCGCGTAGTCGAGGACCGCCCATTCGTAACGCGTGGCCGACAGGATCGCGACGCGGTCACCGAGTTCGATGCCGGAGGCCATCAGACCCTTCGCGACGGCCTTGACCTCCGCGGCGAACTGGGCCGCGGTGACGTCGACCCAGCCACCGTTGCCCGGCTTCTTGAAGGGCACGAGATTCGGGCATTCCGCTTCGTAACGAAAGACCGTGTCGGCCATCGACGCATCTTCCGGGATTGCGAACGACTGTGGAACCGAATACTCACGCACTTTGACCCCTCCAAGAAATGACATGACGGATGTGCATTGCATCACACTTGGAGTTTCATTGCACTAAGTCAAACGCCCGTTTTGCGGCATTCCGCGCCGCCACCTGGGGAAATAAATGTAACCGTAAGTGCTGCTAAGTTTCTGCAGGTAGGGGGCCTACGGTGTCACGCGACAGGCACGGAGTGGTCCTCGCGGGTGCAGCTCCATCGCCGCACGGCATGCTCGAGTGCGGCCGGGGGGACGTCGAGGCGGTCGGCCGCCGCGGCGAGGATCGTCGACGGCTGGGCGTCGCGAGTGGGGCCGGCGGCCGTGTTCGCGAGCGCCGATTGCACGAACTCGGCGACGGCGAGGATGGTGTCGTCGGCGCCCGGAACCCCCGCGAGCACCAGCAGGTGCTGCCACGTGGTGTCGTCGCGGGCGCCGCTGGACTCGTCCCACGCGGCGCGCACGTGGTGTCGGGTCCCGGCGGTGCGGGTCGCGCCCACCAGGTCCCCGACGGAGTCGATCTGCAGCGTGTGGAGGCGCTCCGCGGTGCGCTGAATCTCACTGGCGCGCAGCGGTGCCGTCGACTCGGAGTAGCGGCGCTTGTAGTTGCCGATCTTGCCGGCCCACAGATCGGCGCTGCCGGCCTCCTCGAACGTGCGCAGCAGTGCGCGGGCGCCGTCGGTGATCGGACCGGACTCGTGGGCGCGTCGGTACGCGAGGTACCGGTCGACGACGGTTCCGGCGTCCGCGAACCGGGTTCCGGCGGCCTGCACCGACTCGATGATGCACAGCGCAAGACTGTGTCGGTACTCGTCGGGTGGCACCCACCCGGCCGGGTCGCCCAGCCTGTCGCGGCACGCCTGTGTCACCGCCTGTACTTGCTGCTCCGGGACGCTCACGGATCCTCCCTGACTGCGTGGGGCCTCCGAAACGTGTATCGGCGCCGGGGTGCCGGGTGTTGCACCCGTCACGCGCCGGGTTCGCAGGCCCGCGCCAGTAGATCTGTCACCTCGCGGTCGTCGAGCTGGTGGAAGTCGATGTAGGCCCCGCCGACGCCGCCCAGATTCGCGGGGACGAACGGGCACACCACCTCGTCCGCGGTGATCCTCAGCCGCGACATGGCCTCGGGGGATGCGACCGGCACGGCGACCACGATCCGACTCGCGCCCTGGGCTCGGGCCACCTGGCACGCGACCGCGGCGGTGGCGCCCGTGGCCATGCCGTCGTCGACGAGGACGGCGGTCCGCCCGGTCAGCGGTGTCCGTGGATGGCCGCCCCGCAGTGTGTCGGCTCGCCGGATCAGTTCCTGCCGCTCCTTGGCCCGCACCGCGTCCACCGACTGGCGCGACACATGACCCAGGCGGACGACGTCGTCGTTGATCACCTCCGCGTCGCCCTCGCCGATCGCGCCCATCGCGAGTTCCGGCTGCCACGGCACTCCGAGCTTGCGGACCAGGATGATGTCGAGGGGGGCGCCGAGCGCATGTGCAACCTCGAATGCGACCGGGACGCCGCCGCGGGGGAGTCCGAGTACGACCAGGTCAGCCCCACGGAGGTGGCTCAGCGACTTGGCCAGCGCGCGACCGGCTCTCGCGCGCGTCGCATAGTGCATCCGCGTGCTCCGTTTCGCTCTCGATTTCGACGATACGCCCGCGAGCCCGGGCATGGGCACGGACGGATGCAGTTCGACCAACCAGTTGATTGGTTGAGTGGCGATACGTCCGGCCGCGAACGGGGAATCCTCGAATCGGATTACGGCGATTCAGGAATGTCGTTGCACGTCTTCGGATTCGACGACGGCCGGGAGTGTGTGCGGTTCGACAGCCTTGGGGAGCGACGCGCGGGCCGCGGCGGAGCACTCCGCCGCGGCCCGCGCGGTGTCGGCTAGGACGTCGAGACCAGGTTGCCGTCGATGTGCGACTGGTAGGCGGGCAGGTCGAGCATGCCGTGGCCGGACAGGCCGATCACGAGGACCTCGGGCTCGGTGAGCCCGCGGGCGTACTCGGCGGCCGCGGCGATCGCGTGCGCCGACTCGGGTGCGGGCACGATGCCCTGCGTGCGGGCGAACAGCACACCCGCATCGAACGAGTCGCGCTGATCCACGGCCTGGCCGGTGACGTAGCCGAGCTCGACGGTGTGGCTGAGCAGCGGCGCCATGCCGTGGTAGCGCAGGCCGCCGGCGTGGATCGGGTCCGGCACGAAGTCCTGGCCGAGCGTGTGCATCTTCAACAGCGGCGTCAGGCCGGCGACGTCGCCGTGGTCGTAGCGGTACTCGCCCTTGGTGATCGACGGGCACGCGGCCGGCTCGGCGGCGATGATCCGCGTCTGCGCCTTGCCGTGCAGCACCTCACGGATGAACGGGAACGCCAGGCCAGCGAGGTTGGAACCGCCACCGGCGCAACCGAACACGACGTCGGCGTTGGCCTCGCCCGCGGCACGCAACTGTTCGACGGCCTCGAGGCCGATCACCGTCTGATGCAGCACCACGTGGTTGAGCACGCTGCCCAGTGCGTAGCGCGCGTCCGGGTCGTTCGCGGCGACCTCGACGGCCTCGGTGACCGCCATGCCGAGCGAGCCCGGGGTGTCCGGGAAATCGGCGAGCATCTTGCGGCCCGACTCGGTGAGATCCGAGGGGCTCGGGTGCACCGTGCCGCCGTAGGTCTCCATCAGGTGGCGGCGGTACGGCTTCGACTCGTACGACGCGCGCACCTGCCACACCTCGAGGTCGATGCCGAACTTGGCGCACGCGAACGACAGCGCGCTGCCCCACTGGCCGGCCCCGGTCTCGGTCGTGATCTTCTTGACGCCGTCCTGCGCGTTGTAGTACGCCTGCGCGACCGCGGTGTTGGTCTTGTGGCTGCCGACCGGGCTGACGCCCTCGTACTTGACGTAGATCCGGGCGGGCGTCCCCAGCGCCTTCTCGAACTCGCGGGCACGGATCAGCGGTGCCGGCCGCCACGTGCGGTAGGCCTCACGGATCGGTTCGGGGATCTCGATGTACTGCTCGGTGGTCGCTTCCTGCTCGATCAGCGCGCTCGGGAACAGCGCGGCGAGGTCGGCAGGGGTGACCGGTTCCTTGGTGCCCGGGTGCAGGTGGGGCGGCGGGGCGACCGGCAGGTCCGCGACGATGTTGTACCAGTGGGTGGGGATGGGTGTCGTGTCGGACACTG
The DNA here is from genome assembly GCF_040024445.1 of Prescottella soli. Classification (NCBI taxonomy): domain Bacteria; kingdom Bacillati; phylum Actinomycetota; class Actinomycetes; order Mycobacteriales; family Nocardiaceae; genus Rhodococcus; species Rhodococcus (subgen. Prescottella) soli. The sequence goes on along the minus strand of NZ_CP157276.1, from coordinate 1,207,447 downwards.
CTGGTTCCTCTCGGAGAGTGGCAGGACGGTTGTCCACATTGTGATCGCGGTCATTGTCGGGTTGCATTCGGGGTCCCGTCGGTCCGCCGCCGGCGAGCGCCGCGCGTCCCGCCCGACGGGAGTTCACGGCACGCACGCGGCCCGAGAGCGATCGCCGACTTCCCGTTCGAGGGGTGGAGTCGCGCGTGAGAACAGGTGAGAACAGTTCGACGCCGGTGCAGGTAATCGCGTCGATGCATGTAGAAGGCACTCGGATCGAGGGCCATACCACGCATCGACTAAACTCACTGGTCAAATGAGTGACACCGAGCGCGACCCGCAGACCGACGACAATCCCATCACCTTCGCCGACCTTCAGATCGACGAACGGGTGCTGAAGGCCCTTTCCGACGTCGGATACGAGTCGCCCTCGCCGATCCAGGCCGCGACCATCCCGACGCTGCTCGAGGGCAAGGACGTCGTGGGCCTGGCCCAGACGGGCACCGGCAAGACGGCTGCGTTCGCAATTCCGATCCTGTCCCGCCTCGAGGTCGACCGGAAGGTGCCTCAGGCGCTGATCCTGGCGCCGACCCGTGAGCTCGCGCTGCAGGTGGCCGAGGCGTTCGGCAAGTACTCGGCACACATCCCGGGTCTGCACGTGCTGCCGATCTACGGCGGTCAGGCGTACGGCGTGCAGCTGTCGGGTCTGCGCCGCGGCGCCCAGATCATCGTGGGCACGCCCGGTCGCGTGATCGACCACCTGGAGAAGGGCACGCTCGACCTCTCCAACCTCGAGTATCTCGTCCTCGACGAGGCCGACGAGATGCTCAAGATGGGTTTCCAGGACGACGTCGAGCGGATCCTCGCCGACACGCCCGAGTACAAGCAGGTGGCGCTGTTCTCGGCGACCATGCCGCCGGCGATCCGCAAGATCTCCAAGCAGTACCTGCACGATCCCGTCGAGATCACCGTCAAGGCGAAGACCGCGACGGCGTCGAACATCACCCAGCGCTGGGTGCAGGTTGCGCACCAGCGCAAGCTGGACGCGCTCACCCGGATCCTCGAGGTCGAGACCTTCGAGGCGATGATCATCTTCGTCCGGACCAAGCAGGCCACCGAGGACCTCGCCGAGCGCCTGCGGGCTCGCGGGTTCTCCGCCGCCGCCATCAACGGCGACATCGTGCAGGCGCAGCGTGAGCGCACGATCGGCCAGCTCAAGTCGGGTGCCCTCGACATCCTCGTCGCCACCGACGTCGCGGCCCGTGGTCTGGACGTCGACCGCATCTCGCACGTGGTCAACTACGACATCCCGCACGACACCGAGTCGTACGTGCACCGCATCGGTCGCACCGGCCGCGCCGGGCGCACCGGTGACGCGTTGCTGTTCGTCGCCCCGCGCGAGCGGCACCTGCTCAAGTCGATCGAGCGGACCACGCGGCAGCCGCTCACCGAGATGCAGTTGCCGACCGTCGAGGATGTCAACGCGCAGCGTGTCTCGAAGTTCGGGGACTCCATCACGGCGAGCCTGAGCTCCGACAACCTGGCGCTGTTCCGCAAGCTCATCGAGGACTACGAGCGCGAGCACGACGTTCCGCTCGCCGACATCGCCGCCGCGCTGGCGGTGCAGTCGCGCGACGGCGAGTCGTTCCTGATGGAGCCCGAGCCGCCGGCCCCGCCGCGCCGCGAGCGCGAGCCGCGGGAGCGGCCGGCCCGCCGATTCGACGAGAGCGGTCCGAGTGGCCCGCGTGTCGGTCGGGACGGCCAGGAGTTCGCCACGTACCGGATCGCGGTCGGCAAGCGGCACAAGGTCGTTCCCGGTGCCATCGTCGGAGCCATCGCGAACGAGGGCGGCCTGCGCCGCAGCGACTTCGGGCACATCAGCATCCGCCCCGATCACAGCCTGGTCGAGCTGCCGGCGAACCTACCCCGCGAGACCGTCGAGGCCCTGCGCGCGACCCGGATCTCCGGTGTGCTGATCCAGCTGCAGCCGGACCAGGGTGCGCCGTCGGCGCGCCCGTCGACGCGCGGCGGCCGGGACGACCGGGCAGCCGGCAAGTTCAGCCGCGGCAAAGGCGACAAGTTCGGCAAGCGTCGGCCGCGTGACTGACGTCTGACCAGGGCGAACGGCTTCCGAAGGGGTGCCGGCGGGTGCAGAGCCTGCCGGCACCCCTTTTCGTCGATGATGCGGAATCTGTGACGGGAGTGATTCCTGCTCTGTAACGTGCCTCACAGTTTGTGGTCGGGGGATCCGCGCATTCTGAGCAAGGAGGCACAAGCGTGTCCCATACGATTCGTCGAGGATTGATCGCAGCAGGAATCATCGCCGGTGGCGCCGTCGCATTCGCCGCGCCCGCCGCCGCGCAACCCGACATCATCGGTTCGATCACCAACGCAACCGACATGGTCAACGGTGTCACCGACGTCCTGTCGTCCGGTAGCTCCGGCAGCAGCGGGGGGAACGGGAGCGCCAGTCTGTTCGCCGGAAGTGGCGACATCGCCATCCCGCTACCGATCGCAAGCCCCCGCGCGCTCGGGGCACTCGCGGCGGCCACCACCCAGGCCGGGAAGCGGTATGTCTGGGGCGGTAACGGACCCGATGTCTGGGACTGCTCCGGTCTGGTGCAGTGGGCGTTCCGTTCTGTGGGCATCAACATGCCGCGCACGAGCCAGGAGATGGCCCGTTTCACCGGAGGCATGCTCGTCCCGCTGTCGGCGCTGCAACCGGGCGACGTGATCACGATGGACACGTACGACATCGCCGGGCACGTCGGTATCTACGCCGGCAACGGCATGGTGTTCAACGCATACAGCTCCGGCGTCCCGATCGGTCTGACACCGTTGTCGGACTTCAGGATCCACAACATCCGACGGTACTTCTGATCAGCGCAGGACCTCAGTGAGGACCGGCGAGCCGGTGTCGAACTGCGTCCGGTACAGCTCGGTGTAGCGTCCGCCGGCGGCCAACAGTTCGGTGTGGTTGCCGCGCTCGACGATTCGGCCGTCCTCGACGACGAGGATCTGGTCGGCGGCGCGAATGGTGGACAGTCGGTGGGCGATCACGACCGCCGTCCGTCCTTCGAGGGCTTCGCCGAGCGCGTCCTGCACCGCGGCCTCCGAGGTCGAGTCGAGGTGTGCGGTGGCTTCGTCGAGGATCACGACGCGCGGCTGGGCCAGCAACAGCCGCGCGATCGTGAGACGTTGCCGCTCACCGCCGGACAGGCGGTACCCGCGTTCGCCGACGACGGTGTCGAGGCCGTCGGGCAGCGATTCGATGAGCGACGCGAGGTTTGCGCGGCGCAGCACGTCCCACAGGTCGTCCTCGGTGGCGTCGGGCCGGGCGAGCAGGAGGTTCGCCCGCACCGACTCGTGGAACAGGTGCCCGTCCTGCGTCACCATGCCGACGGTCGCACGGATCGAATCGGCCGTCAGGTCGCGCACGTCGACGCCGCCGACCAGGACGGCACCGGAATCGACGTCGTACAGGCGCGGAAGTAGTTGTGCGATGGTCGATTTACCCGCGCCGGACGAGCCGACCAGTGCGACCATCCGGCCCGGTTCCACGCGGAACGAGACGTCGTGCAGCACGGTCGCGCCGCCGCGTGTGTCGAGGCCGGCCACCTCCTCGAGCGAGGCGAGCGAGACCTTGTCGGCGGAGGGGTAGGCGAAGCCGACCGACCGGAACTCGACGGACGCCGGTCCCTCGGGGACGTCGACGGCGTCGGGTTTCTCCGCGATGAGCGGCTTCAGGTCGAGGATCTCGAAGACCCGCTCGAAGCTGACCATCGCGCTCATGACGTCGACGCGGGCACTCGCCAGCGAGGTGAGCGGCGAGTACAGCCGTGTGAGCAGCAGTGCGAGCGAGACGACGGCGCCGGCCTCGAGTTGCCCGCGCAGCGCGTAGTAGCCACCCAGGCCGTAGACGAGAGCGAGGGCGAGGGCCGAGACGAGGGTGAGCGCGGTGACGAACACCGACTGCAGCATCGCGGTGCGGACACCGATGTCGCGGACGCGGCGGGCACGCACCGCGAACTCGGCCGATTCCATCGAGGGACGGCCGAACAGCTTCACCAGGGTTGCACCGGGCGCGGAGAAGCGCTCGGTCATCTGGGTGCTCATCATCGAGTTGTAGTTGGCAGCCTCGCGGCTGAGTTGGGCGAGTCGGGTGCCCATGCGGCGGGCCGGGATCACGAACACCGGCAAGAGCAGCAGCGACAGCAGCGTGATCTGCCACGAGATGTTCACCATCACGACCAGTGTGATCGCCAGCGTCACCAGGTTCCCGACGACGCCGGAGAGGGTGTTGCTGAACGCCCGCTGGGCGCCGATGACGTCGTTGTTGAGACGGCTGACGAGCGCACCGGTGCGGGTGCGGGTGAAGAACGCGATCGGCATCCGCTGGACGTGATCGAACACCGCCGTGCGCAGGTCGAGGATGAGGTCCTCGCCGATGCTCGCCGACAGCCACCGGGTGAGTACCGCCATGCCCGCCTCGAACAGCGCGATGGCCGCGATCGCCGACGCCAGCACCACCACGACGCGGACGTCGTCACCGGCGACGATCGCATCGACGACGCGGCCGGCGAGCACGGGGGTCGCCACCGCGAGCGCGGCGGTGACGATGCTGAGCAGCACGAACCAGAGGATGTGGCTACGGTGCGGTCGCGCGTACCCGGCGACCCGGCGCAGCGTGGCCCGGGAGAAGGGGCGACGGTCCTGTTGCGCGTGCATCGCGTTGTACATCGCGTTCCGCGCGGTCACATCCATGCTCATCCGTCGCCCCTCTCGTCGGCCCCGTCACCATAGGACGGGGGTACGACAACGAAGGTAGAACCTCGAGAATGGTTGAGGTCAAACTCGACGGGGTGTCAGCGCGCGATGTCGACCACCAGGCGCGTCGGTTCGGTGAGCGTGTAGACGCGGTAGGAGACGTTGCGGTCGGAGAGCCCGATGAACGTCTGGTCGGTGCCCTCGAAGATTCCGGCGTCGCGGACCTCGGTCACGACGACGGGGTTCTCGACCTCGAGAGGGTTGGGTCCCGAGTACGGCTCGACATTGGTCATGAACGGCATCGAGGACCCGTCGACGAGGACCTGCAGGATGCCCTGACCGGCGACCGCGAGGGGGGTGCCGCTGCCCTGCTGGGTCGCGGTGGACACCATCTCGGCGCGCCAGCCCGGGGTTCCGGTGCCGCCGAACTCGTAGACCACGCGGTCGAAGCCGTCGTGCTTGCCGACGCGGATGTCTCTGATGGTGAGCGCGGCGTCCGGCGACGCCGCGACGCTCTCCGGGGCCTGACCGGTCGGCGCCGCGGTCAGCGTGCCTTCGGCCGCGGCCTGGGGTGCCGACATCTCACGCTCCGTGTCGCCGGAGTCGGCGGCGGACGAGGTGGTGATCGACGTGGTCGAGGCGGTCGGCTCGGATTCGGCGCTGGTGCAGCCCGCGAGGGCGAGCGCGGCGACAGCGACGGACGACATGGCGAGAGTGCGGCGGGACCGGTAGTGCGTCATGTTCGGGATGGTAGGTGCCGGTGGCCGGTCGGCTCGCCTTCGACGCGGCGTCGTAGCCGATTCGGTATGTGATGTCGGAGACTCGTCAGTCCCCGGCCAGCGCGTCGCGCAGGTAGGCGAGATCGTCGGCGATCCCGTCGGCGGGGGTCTCGAGGATCACGGGGGCTTCGGCCGCGGAGGCGACGGCCGTGAGCATCGCGGGGTCGATCATGCCGGTGACCAGGTTCGCGTGCCGGTCGCGGGCGGAGTCGAACTCGTCGCGCGAGTTGTTCAGGTGCACCAGGTCGATCCGGCCGGTGATCGCCTTGACGCGCTCGACGATGCCGAGCAGTTCCTCACCCCCCGCCCACGCGTGGCACGTGTCGAGGCAGAAGCCGGCGCCGAACTCGCCGACGGCGTCCCACAATCGCGCGATCGCATCGAGATGCCGGGCCATCGCGAAGTCGCCGCCGGCGGTGTTCTCGATGAGGATCGGCACCGGGAATCCGCCCTTGTCCTGTTGACGTTCGAACAGCTTTCGCCAGTTCGCGACACCCGCGGCCGGATCCTCGCCGTCGCGCACGTGGCCGCCGTGGACCACGAGGCCGACCGCGCCGATGTCGGCGGCCGCCGCGGCCTGATCGGCGACCGCCTTGCGGGACGGCATCCGGAGTCGGTTGTTGAGGCTGGCGACGTTGATGGCGTACGACGAGTGCACGACGACGTCGATCGGGCTCTGCAGGATCTGTTCCGTCTGCGGATGCGGTTCGGGCTTGTCCCACTTCTGCGGGTCGGTGAGGAACAGTTGGACGATGTCCGCGCCGAGGCGCTCGCCGGCCCCGATGGGGTCCGCGTCCTGCCGGACATGGGCTCCGATCCGCATGACGTCGAGCGTAGCGGCGAACCGGTCCCGATCAACGGGAAACGCGACGTGGCGGTCGGCCGGACCTGGTTGTGTGTGCGTCGACACATCGATTGATGCGGGAGATTGAAACCACATGGGCAAGTTGGATGGAAAGGTCGCGCTCATCACGGGCGCAGGCCAGGGCGTCGGTCAGGGCATCGCGTTCGCGCTCGCCAAGGAGGGCGCGCGGATCGCGGTGTCGGGGCGGACCGAGTCCAAGCTGATCGACACCTGTGAGGCGATTGCCGTATTCGGCGGCGTTGCCGAACCGGTCGTCGCGGACGTGTCGGACGCCGAGGACATCGCGCGCGCCGTCGACGCGACTGCGGCGCTGTTCGGGGGCGTCGACATCCTGGTCAACAACGCCAGCCTCAACCCGCTCGGTCCGATCAACGACCTGAAGCCGGACCTCCTGGAGCGGGCCTACACCTCCGGTCCGATCGCGGCGCTGCGCACGATGCAGGCCTGTTACCCGCACATGAAGGAGCGCGGCGGCGGCGCGATCGTGAACATGGTGTCGTCGGTGGCGGTCCGGTGGGACGCCAGCGGCTACGGCGGGTACGCGTCGGTCAAGGAGGCGGTCCGCGCGCTGACCAGGGCGGCGGCATGCGAGTGGGGTGTCGACAACATCCGAGTCAATGCTGTTGCGCCGCACGCGATGTCGCCGGGACTGCAGCGCTGGACCGAGGCGCGTCCGGAGGAGGCGGCCGCGTTCGTCGCGAGTATCCCGATGCGCCGGATCGGCGACCCCGAGACCGACATCGGCAACGCGGTCGCGTTCCTCGTCGGGCCGGACTCCGGATACCTGACGGGCGCGACGATTCCCCTCGACGGCGGTCAGGCTCGCTGGTCGTGAGTCCCGCGTAGTTCGACGAACCGGTCCGGCCGCCTCCCGATGCGTGTGATGATGGGGTACCATGCATCGGGAGGACCCGGCCATGGCTGCGGAGTTCACGGGCAAGGTTTCGGTCGACATCCGGGATTCGACGCCGGACTGGGCGCCGTTCGCGGAACCCCGTGCGCCAGAAGGCGCCCCGAACGTCCTGTACCTGGTGTGGGACGACACGGGGATCGGCACGTGGGACTTCTACGGCGGTCTGGTCGAGATGCCGAATCTCCGGCGCATCGCCGAGCGTGGGGTGTTGCTCAGTCAGTTCCACACCACCGCGCTGTGCTCGCCGACGCGGGCCGCGCTGCTGACGGGACGCAACCCGACGTCGGTGGGGATGGCGACGGTCGAGGAGTTCACCGACGGGTTCGCCAACTCGAGTGGACGGATACCGGCCGACGCGGCGCTGCTGTCGGAGGTGCTGAGCGATCGCGGCTGGAACACCTACGCCGTCGGCAAGTGGCACCTGACTCCTTTGGAGGAGTCGAATCTGGCGGCCAACAAACGGAATTGGCCGCTTTCGCGAGGATTCGAGCGCTTCTACGGATTCCTCGGCGGTGAGGCCGACCAGTGGTATCCCAACCTGGTCTACGACAACCACCCGGTCGATCCGCCGTCGTCACCGGAGGACGGCTATCACCTGTCGAAGGATCTGGCCGACAAGTCGATCGAGTTCATTCGCGACGCCAAGGTCATCGCGCCGCACAAGCCGTGGTTCCTGTACCTGTGTCCGGGCTGCGGGCATGCGCCACATCATGTTTCGAAGGAATGGGCGGACCGGTACGCCGGCCGGTTCGACATGGGGTACGAGCGGTACCGCGAGATCGTCCTCGACAACCAGAAGCGGCTCGGCCTGGTTCCCGCGGAAACCGAACTGTCGCAGATGAATCCGTACGCGGACGAGGTGAGCGCGGACGGGGCACCGTGGCCGGTGGGGGACACAGTCCGCCCGTGGGACTCGCTCGACGACGGCGAGCAGCGCCTGTTCTGCCGGATGGCGGAGGTGTTCGCCGGGTTCCAGAGCTACACCGACGCCCAGATCGGCCGCCTGCTCGACTATCTCGAGGACTCCGGCCAGCTCGACAACACGATCGTCGTGCTGCTGTCCGACAACGGCGCCAGCGGTGAGGGCGGACCCAACGGCTCGGTCAACGAGTACAAGTTCTTCAACGGCTACCCGGACCGGATCGAGGACGGTCTGGCACAGATCGACGACCTGGGCGGTCCGGAGACGTACAACCATTACTGCACCGGGTGGGCGATGGCGTTCAACACCCCGTACAAGCTGTTCAAGAGGTACGCGTCGCACGAGGGAGGGATCGCGGACCCGTGCGTGATCTCGTGGCCGGACGGCATCTCCGCCCGCGGTGAGGTCCGCGACAACTACATCAACGTCTGTGACATCACCCCCACCGTGTACGAACTGCTCGGTGTCGATCCGCCGCTGCTGGTCGGCGGGGTGCCGCAGCGGCCGCTCGAGGGGGTGAGCTTCCGACCCGTCCTCGCGGATCCGGAGGCGGCGACCGGCAAGACGACCCAGTTCTACTCGATGCTCGGTACCCGCGGGATCTGGCACGACGGCTGGTTCGCGAACACGGTGCACCCGGCGGCCCCGTCCAACTGGGGGCACTTCGACGACGACCGCTGGGAGCTGTTCCACATCGAGCGGGACCGCAGCCAGATCCGTGACCTCGCGGCGGCGCGACCGGACAAGCTCGACGAGATGCGCACGCTGTGGTTCGAGGAGGCCGCGAAGTACGACGGGCTGCCCCTCAACGACCTCGACGTGCTGTCCGCGTTCCTGCGCTTCCGGCCGTACCTGACCGGTGCACGCGAGTCGTTCGTCTACTACCCGGACGCGGCCGAGGTGGGGCCGGGCGCCGCGCTCGAGATGCGGGGCCGGTCGTTCTCGGTGCTCGCGGACGTGCGGATCGAATCCGACGACGTCGACGGTGTCCTGTTCGCCCACGGCGGCCGACTCGGCGGCCACAGCCTGTTCGTGCAGGACGGGCACCTGAAGTACGTGTACAACTTCCTCGGTGAGGACGAGCAGGTCGTCGTCTCGACCGAGCCGGTCCCCACCGCCGGTGCCCACGTCCTCGGGGTGCGGTTCGATCGGACGGGGGCGGCCGCCGACGGGTTCACGCCGGTCGGGGACATGACCCTCCACATCGACGACCGCGAGGTCGGTTCGCTCGGCGGCGTGCGGGTCCAGCCGGCGATGTTCTCCGGGGTGGGGGAGGGAATCCGGGTCGGACGCGACACCGGCCAGTCGGTCTCGAGGCTCTATGGGGCGCCTTTCCGGTTCCGTGGGGGAACCGTTCGGAAGGTGACCGCCGACGTCTCGGGTACCCCGTACCTCGACCTCGAGCGGGAAATCGCCCGCGCCTTCTCCCACGATTGACGAACCATCCCTGGGTCGGGGTACAAGATCAGGGAAGTCCCCGATGGTTTTCCGTCACCCCGACGGGTGAGGATGTTGGGCATGCCAACCGAAACCGAGATGCCCACCGAGACCACCGTTGCCGCGCGAGCGGTCAACCTGATGAAGGTATACGGGTCGGGGGACACCCAGGTCCACGCCCTCGCGGGTGTGTCCGCGGAGTTCGCGCGGGGGGAGTTCACCGCCATCATGGGGCCGTCCGGCTCCGGCAAGTCGACGCTCATGCACTGCCTGGCCGGTCTCGACGCGGCGACGTCGGGTTCGGTGCTGATCGGTGCGACGGACCTGACCACGCTCTCGGACAAGCAGATGACGCAGCTGCGCCGGGACCGGATCGGGTTCGTCTTCCAGGCGTTCAACCTGGTGCCGACCCTCACGGCGCTCGAGAACATCACGCTGCCGCTGGACATCGCCGGCCGGAAGGCCGATCAGCAGTGGCTCGACACCGTGATCGACCGGTTGGGTCTGCGCGATCGGCTCGACCATCGTCCCGGTGAGCTCTCCGGCGGTCAGCAGCAGCGTGTCGCGTGCGCGCGTGCGCTCGCCGGGCAGCCGGAGATCATCTTCGGTGACGAGCCGACCGGCAACCTGGATTCGCGTTCGTCGGGCGAGGTGCTGTCGATCCTGCGGGCGGCAGTCGACGAGTTCGACCAGACCGTCGTGATCGTCACGCACGATCCGCGGGCCGCGAGCTTCGCCGACCGCGTGGTGTTCCTCGCCGACGGTCAGATCGTCGACGAGTTGCGCGAGCCCACCGCGGAGTCGGTCCTGGACCGCATGAAGAACCTCGAGACGGTCTGACGCCATGGCCGTGACAAATTCCCCGATGCGCAAGGTTTCCCTGCGCAACCTCGCCGCGCACAAGGTGCGACTCGTGCTGACCGTGCTGTCGGTGGTGCTCGGCACGGCGTTCGTCGCCGGATCCTTCGTCTTCACCGACACTCTGCAGAAGACGTTCGACAGCATCATGGACGGCGGCGCCAAGGGCGTCGACGTGCGGGTGAGCCCCGTCGAGCAGGGCTCGAGCGGTGTCCCGATCGCGGACGTCGACACCCTCCGCGCCGTCGACGGTGTCCGCGCCGTCGCACCGTCCGTGGGCGGACAGATCGTGGTTCTCAACTCGGCCGGCAAGCCCCTGCAGAACGGCGGCGCGCCGAGCATCGGTACGTCGTACCTGCCACCGGACCAGCAGCTCGGCGAACCGGACAAGTTCGTCGGCGGTACCCCGCCGCAGCAGGCGGGCCAGATCGCGCTCAACGAGAGCGCCGCGAAGCGGGCCGGCCTGGCGGTCGGCGACCACACGCGCGTGTTGACGATGAGCGGCTGGAACGATGTGACGCTGTCGGGCGTCTACGCTCCCGAGACCGACACCGGCGGGTACGTCGGCGCGTTGTTCACGGACACGCAGGCTCGCGAGCTGTTCACCGACGGCAGCCACGTCGGCTACATCGACGTCGCCGGTACCGGTGTCTCGCAGGACCAGCTGCGGGACCGGATCGCGGCCGCGGTGCCCGACACCAAGGTCCAGACGGCCGACGAGGTCCGCGAGGAGACCAAGGACGAGGTGGGCAAGGCGCTCAGCTTCGTCAACTACTTCCTGCTGGCGTTCGGCGCGATCGCGCTGCTGGTCGGCACCTTCATCATCTACAACACCTTCTCGATGATCGTCGCGCAGCGCCTGCGCGAGCTCGCGCTGCTGCGCGCGATCGGTGCCAGCCGCAAGCAGGTGGGCCGGTCGGTGGTCTTCGAGGCCATCGTCGTCGGCGTGATCGGCAGCGCGCTCGGCATCGCGGGCGGTGTGGGACTCGCCTACGGTCTGCGCGGGCTGCTCAACGCCTTCGACCTGGGCCTGCCGCAGGGCCCGCTGCAGATCGAGCCGCGCACGATCATCGTCGCGCTCGTGCTCGGCCTGATCGTGACCGTCGTCAGTGCCTACGCGCCGGCCCGCCGGGCGTCGAAGGTGCCTCCGGTCGCGGCCATGCGCGAGGAGTTCGCGTCCACCGGCGACACCCTGAAGGTGCGCACCCTGATCGGTGCGATCTCCGCCGTGCTGGGTGTCCTCGCGCTGGTCGTCGGCGCCCAGTCCACCGGTGGCGGCGCGGCGGCGCTCGTCGGGCTCGGGGCGCTCGCGCTCGTGCTCGCGGTCCTGCTGGCCGCGCCGGCGCTGTCCCGGCCGGTCGTCGGTGCCCTCGGGGCGGTGTTCGCCAAGCCGTTCGGCCCGGTCGGACGACTGGCCCGCACCAACGCGGTGCGCAACCCCAAGCGCACGGCCGCGACGGCGTTCGCGCTGACCCTCGGCCTGATGCTCGTGTCGGTGATCGGTGTGTTCGGTGCGTCCGCCAAGTCCAGCGTGAACGCGCTCGTCGACAAGGGCGTCGAGGCCGACTTCGTGCTCACCGGACCGCAGGGCATCGGCGTCCCGGCGGGGGCCGCCGCGGCCGCCGCGAAGGTGACCGGGGTCGAGGAAGCGGTCTCGCTCCACGGCGTCGCCGTGAAGATCGACGACAAGGACGTGTTCGGCACGGCGCTCAGCGGTTCACCCGACGGCGTGCTCGACTACACGATGAAGGAGGGCACCACCTCGATCACCGGCACCGACATGCTGGTCAGCGAGTCCGAGGCCACCGATCACGGCTGGAAGCTGGGCACGCCGGTCACCCTCACCGACCGCGACGGCGAGCAGGTCACCACGACGGTGACCGGCGTCTACGCCGACAACCAGCTGCTCGGTCCGTGGGTCGTCTCCGACCAGGTGTACCAGCAGGTGACCCCGCTCAACATGCGCACCGAATGGGCCGTGCTGGTCAAGGCGGCGGCGGGCTCGAACATGACGATGATGGCGTCCGATCTCGCGACCGCGACCGACCCGTTCGTCGTGGTGCAGGTCCAGGACCGGGAGCAGTTCAAGGGCACCCAGGGGCAGCAGATCGACACGCTGCTCGCGGTGCTGTACGGCCTGCTTGCCCTCGCGGTCGTCATCGCGATCCTCGGCATCGTCAACACCCTCGCCCTCTCGGTCGTCGAACGGCGGCGTGAGATCGGCATGTTGCGGGCGGTCGGGATGCAGCGGGCGCAGGTGCGACGCACCATCTATCTCGAGTCGGTGCTGATCGCGGTGTTCGGTGCCCTCGTCGGTGTCGTGCTCGGCGTGGTCTTCGGTTGGGGCTTCGTGCGGACGCTCGCCGACCAGGGCCTGGACCAGGTCTCGGTTCCGTGGGGGCAGGTCCTCGGGATGCTGATCGGGTCCGCGGTGGTCGGCGTCCTCGCGGCCCTCTGGCCGGCGAGCCGGGCGGCGCGAACCAAGCCCCTCGAGGCCATCGCCGACATGTAGGAGCGGCCGCCCGGGGACGGTACCGCCGCGGCGCCCCGCCGCGGCGGTACCGTCTTCACGGTGAGCAACCTGCAGGACATCGGTGAACGCGACGGCTGGCGCTGCTGGCTGTGCGACGAGCCCGTCGATCCGGACATGTCGGTGAACGATCCGCGTGGGCCGAGCGTCGACGGCATCAGCACCGCGAAGAAGAGCAAGGGCAAGTCGGTTCAGGAGCGCCTCGCGCACCGCGCGTGCAATACGAAGAAGGGCGCGATCAAACCTGTCGTGCCCTGGTCCGACGAACTCTTCGTCGTCGACCCGGCGCCGATCATCGGCGTCGTCGAGCAGCTGAGCCGCAAGGGCGGCCGGGTCGCGGTGGCCCGTTGTCCGGGTGAATCGGACGCGGCGGCCGCCGGGGAGTGGCTGCTCGATCGGCTCTCCCGGCTCGCACCGGAGCTGGCACTGACGACCCGGGTGGACGCCGGCGGCGGGGGATATCTCCTGGTCCTGGAGACGCGCTAGCCGCCGCTCAAAGCCGCCGTTCGTCGCGCCGGAGGGAGTAGCGTTCGCATCGAGGTGCACTCCAGATCCGCGCGCGTGGAGGGAATCGTCGATGAACCTGGCCCTGACCGCGGAAGAGCGCGCGTTCCGGGAGGAGATGCGGACCTTCTTCCGCACCGAGATCCCCGTCGAGATCCGCGAGCGGGTGGCGTCGGGCGCACAGCTCGGCCGGGACGACTTCGTCGCGACACAGCGCATCCTCAACGCGGCGGGGCTCGCGGTCCCGCACTGGCCGGTCCGGTGGGGTGGCCGGGACTGGACGGTGGTGCAGCGGCACATCTGGCTCGACGAGATGCAGTTGGCCGCGGTGCCCGAACCGCTTGCGTTCAACGTGAACATGGTCGGCCCGGTGATCGCGACGTTCGGATCGCAGGAGCAGAAGGAACGGTTCCTGGCGCCGACCGCGAATCTCGACATCTGGTGGTGTCAGGGGTTTTCCGAGCCCGGATCCGGGTCGGACCTGGCGTCGTTGCAGACGCGCGCGGTGCGCGACGGTGACCACTACGTCGTCAACGGGCAGAAGACGTGGACGACGCTGGCCCAGTACGCCGACTGGATCTTCTGCCTCGTCCGCACCGACCCGAACGCACCGAAGAAGCAGGCGGGCATCTCGTTCCTGCTCGTCGATCTCACGTCGCCGGGCGTCACGGTCAGGCCGATCCGGTTGATCGACGGCAGCTACGAGGTCAACGAGGTGTTCTTCGACGACGTCCGCGTTCCCGCCGAGAACCTCGTCGGCGAGGAGAACGCCGGCTGGAGTTACGCGAAGTTCCTGCTCGGCAACGAGCGTACGGGCGTGACGGGAGTGGGCCGCGCCAAGATCAGGCTGGCACGGGCGAAGGAACACGCGGCGCACACGCCCCTCGGATCGGGCAGCCTCCTCGACGATCCGCTGTTCGCGGCCCGCGTCGCGGAACTCGAGAACGAGCTGCTCGCGCTCGAACTGACGCAGCTGCGCGTCGTGGCCGCCTCGGCGCACGGCAAGCCCGACCCCGCGTCGTCGTTGCTGAAGCTGCGGGGTTCGGAACTGCAGCAGGCCGCGACCGAGCTTCTGGTGGACGTGGCGGGACCGGACTCGTTGCCGTTCGACGCCGGGCCCGACATCGAGACACCGCTGTGGGCGCAGCGCGCGGCCCCGACCTACCTCAACTATCGGAAGGTGTCCATCTACAGCGGGTCGAGCGAGGTGCAGCGCAGCATCATCGCCTCCTCGATCCTCGGACTGTGAGGCGGGGCATGGACTTCGAACTCGACAACGAACAGAAGCTGTTGCGGGACACCACGAGAGGCCTGCTCGAGCGCAGTTACGACGCGGAGACCCTTGCCGCGGTGAAGGCGTCGCCGTGCGGATGGAGCGCGGACGTGTGGCGTCGGCTGGCCGAGACCGGACTGCTCGGACTCGGATTCGACGACGAGGACGGCGGATCGGGGGCCGGCCCTGTCGAGGTAGGGCTGGTGATGACGGAGCTAGGGCGGCGACTGGCCCCCGAACCCGTTCTCGACGCGGTCGTGGTGCCCGGCAGCGTGATCGCGGATGTGGGCAGTGAGGCGCAACGTCGCAAGATCCTGCCCGTCGTCGCCGACGGCGGCCTGCTGCTCGCGTTCGCGCACGCCGAGCCGGGGACCCGCTGGCCGGCGGTCGATGTCGGCACTCATGCTGTCCGGCAGGGGGATTCGTGGACGATCACCGGGACCAAGAACCCGGTCCCACACGGCGACTGCGCCGACACGGTCGTCGTCTCGGCGTCGCTCCCGGACGGTGGGGTCGGTCTGTTCCTGGTGGACACGGACGCCCCCGGCGTGGTCCGGCGTCGGTATGCCACGCATGACGGCCTACGGGCCGCGCAGATCGAGTTGCGCGACGTCGCCGCCGAACCGCTGGGTGACGGTGGGGACGCCGTCGTCGCGATCCGGGCAGCGCAGGTTCGGGCGCAGGCCGCACTGTGCGCCGAGGCCGTCGGGGCGATGGAGGAGGCATTGCGGCTGACCACCGAATACCTCCGCACCCGTAAGCAGTTCGGTGTTCCGTTGGCGAGTTTCCAGACCCTGACCCAGCGTGCCGCGGACATGTACGTGTCGCTGGAGCTGGCGCGGAGCATGAGCCTGTACGTGACGATGTCGCTGGCGGACGGCGTGGTCGATCCCGTCGTCGCGTCGCGGGCGAAGCTGCGGATCGGCAGGTCGGCGCGGCACATCGGGCAGGAGGCGATCCAGATGCACGGCGGGATCGGCATGACCGCCGAATATGCGGTGGGCCACTACGTGTCCCGGCTGACCGCGATCGAACACACACTCGGCTCGGCCGACGACCATCTGCGGGTACTCGCCGCCGACGTCGCCGGGCACGACATGGTCGACGTCGCGGACTAGCCGTGCCCGCGGGACGGCCTGAAGGGAGCAAGGTGGTGGCGAGGGGAATCGAGTTCACGGTCCTGGGTCCCGTCGCGGCCACCCGGGGCGGCCGGCAGATCGTCCTCGACCAGCAGCAGAGGGCACTGCTCGCCGCACTGCTGGTGGCCTTCCCCCACTCGGTCGACATCGAGCGCTTGCGCGCCCAGGTCCGGTACACGCGCGCCGCCGCGGCCGGGAACGGTCAGGTCGGGGGCGGACCCGACCCACTCGCGCAGGCGCTCGAGGGGCTCCGCGGTCGGCTGGACGACGGGGGCACCGAGGGCAGCGTGCTGGTGCGGGACGGCACGCGGTACCAGTTGGCGGTGCCGCGCGACGCGGTGGACGCGGCGCGGTTCGTCGACGAGGTCCGTCGGGGTGACGCGGTGCTGCCGCACGCCCCGGACACGGCCGCGGATGCCTACCGCGAGGGCCTGCGCCAGTGGCGCGGCCTCGCGTACGAGGGCCTCCCGGTGCCGGCGTTCGCCGACACCGTCTTCATCGAGTCCGAGGTGGCGCGCCTGACCGAACGCCGGTTCGAGGCACGGATCTCGCTGGCCCGAGCGGAGCTCGAGGCGGGATCCCCTGCGTCGGCCGCGGTGGAGGCCGAGGCCGTCGTGGCCGATCACCCCCTCGACGAACGCGCGTGGGATTGGAACACCGACCAGTTCGCCCCCTTCGCCGCCAAGGCTCGCGAGTTCCTCGACGCCGGGGTTCCGGTCGCCGCGATCTGCGGTGCGACCGGCGGGCTGGCGATGGCCGGACTGCTCGACGACCGCGAACACACGAGCAACGCGGCCGAGTTCCTGAACTCGGTCGGCTACGGGGGCGGGCACCTGTACCGAGACGAGCCCGCCGTCACCGATCGCGATCTCGTCACGGCCGCGGCCAACGCTCCGGTGCACTTTGCCCGCGAGATCCTCGAGCGTCTCGACGTGTTCGAACCGAACGTCCTGGCCTCGTGGTTCAAGCTCTACGGCCGGCGCGATCCCGCGGGTTTCTACGAACTGATGGCGGGATGAGCACGCGGGTCGAACAGGACCTGCTGAGCGGTCTCGCGCTGGGGACCTTCCGGCTCAACGGACAGTTCCTCGACGTCGCCGAGGGCCTGGCGCGTCCGGCCGGGCTGACCGCGGCGTGGTGGCAGGTCCTCGGCGCCGTCCTGCCGGCGCCGCTGTCGGTCTCCGACATCGCGCGCGAGATGGGGATCACCCGGCAGAGTGTGCAGCGGATCGCGGATCTGCTCGTCACCCGCGGCCTCGCCGAGTACCGGCCCAACCCCTCCCACCGCCGCGCCAAGCTCGTCGCGCCCACGGAGGAGGGACGCCAGGCGAACTCCCGGATCAACCCTGCCCATGCGGAATTCGCCGCCCGCCTGGCGCAGGCCGTGGGGCGAGACGAACTGGCCGACGCCCTCGCGGCGATTCGTCGACTGTCCGTCGTCCTCGACCAGCTGGCCGACGACGACGCATCCGGAAGCGCTCACTGAATCGACCCGAGCGGAGCCGGCGGAATCCCTCGGAATCCCTCGGAGCGTGTCGTCAGTCGTCGGAGACGACCAGCAGGCTTGCGGCGCTGCGGATCTCAGGCGGAATCGGGACCGGCCGGCGGGTGTCGGGGTCGATGTACACGTGGACGAACCGTCCGGTTGCGGCCAGTTCCAGGACATCGTCGGGGTCCTCCCGGAAGATCGCCAGCGCGTAGACGATGCTGCTGGTGCCGAGGCGCTCGACGGACAGTCCCACATGCAGCTGGTCCGGGAACGACAGTTCGCGCACGAACCGGCACGACGTCTCGGCGACGATCCCGATCGCGGGCAGCTCGCGGATGTCGAGTCCGGTGCTGGCCATGAGCCATCCGTTGACCGCAGTGTCGAAGTACGAGTAGTAGGTGACGTTGTTGACGTGCCCGTAGTGGTCGTTGTCGGCCCAGCGGGTCGGCACCGGCCACAGTGCGGGATACGCCTCGGCGCGCGGTTCGGGCTCGTCGGGGGCTGCCATGGGATCAGACGATAATGCCTCGTGCGCGGCTAGCGCAGTTCGTCGTCCGGACGCAGCAGCCGGGGAACCACGAACCACAGAACGCCGAACACCAGGGCCGTGAGTGCCCCGATGAGTTTCGCGACCCAACCGTCGACCGCGACCTCGGCGATGATGAGGACCGTTCCGACCATGGTGGCGGCGAGGAAGACCGAACCCGCGAGCGCGCACATATTGGCGTAGCGCAGAATCTCCTCGCGCCGCCGGTGCCGGAACAGGATGCGATGCCACACCGCGGGGGCGATCAGCAGCGCCGACGACATTGCGGCACACAGCATCGTCGCCAGGTGCAGACCGCGCACGAACGGCGACTGTTCCTCGTATTGGCCGGTGAACACGATCGCCAGGAGGAAGGCGAACAGGATCTGCACGCCGGCCTGTTCGACCCGCAGCTCCTGCAACAACTCGCTGAAGTTGCGGGCGAGGCGCGCGCTTTCGGATTCGCCGGGCTCGCCCGGCGGCAACTCTGTCATCTACGACCTCGAAAATGCCGACGCACGTCGGATCTGTTCGTCGGTGGGTCGCACCCCGGTGTAGAGCACGAACTGTTCCGCGGCCTGCAGCGCGATCACCTCGGCGCCGGTGATCACGGTCTTGCCGTGGGCGGTGGCGGTGCGGACCAGCGGCGTGTCGGGCGGCATCGCGACCACGTCGAACACCGCTTCCGCCGCAACGATTGCCGCCTCGGAGAACGGCAGCGCGTCGGCGTCTGCGCCGCCGGCCATACCGATCGGGGTGGCGTTGACGAGAAGCTGGGGGTGGGCCTCGCCGAGGTCGGGGCGCCACTCGAAGCCGTAGGTCTGGGCCAGCGCCGGACCCGCCTCGTGATTGCGCGCGACGACGGTGACGGTGCGGAATCCGCTGTCCCGCAAGGCGGCGACGACGGCCTTCGCCATGCCGCCACTGCCCGCGACCGCGACGGTCAGGTCGGGACTCAGCTGCGCACGACCCAGGAGGTCGGCGACCGCCTGGTAGTCGGTGTTGTACGCGTGCAGTTCACCGTCCTCGTTGACGATCGTGTTCACCGAGTCGATCGCCGACGCCGACGGATGCACCACGTCGACGTGCTCGATGCACGCCTCCTTGAACGGCATCGACACTCCGCACCCGCGGATGCCGAGGGCGCGGATCCCCGCGATCGCCGCCGGCAGGTCGGTGGTGGTGAACGCCTTGTAGACGAAGTCGAGACCGAGCTCGTCGTACAGGTAGTTGTGGAAGCGGGTACCGATGTTGCTGGGACGGCCCGACAGCGACATGCACAGTCGGGTGTCCTTGGTGACGGTGTCGGTGATCGTGCGGCTCACCCGTCCACGCTAACCGCCGCCCGGCGCTCGTGTCGGCGACTCGTCACCGACACGAGCGGACGCGGGACTTACCGGGGATCACCGCCCGCGCACGGCGCATAGGTCGAGGCGGCGAAGTCCGGTACTTCCGGGGCGGGCGAGGCGACCAGGGGCGCCTGGGCCGCCCACGCGTCAGCCCGAATCGTCGGCTCGATGAATGCGTTCTTCAACGTGGTCCAGGCCTTCGCGCCTCCCGCGGGCGTGTCCCCGATCAGCTCTGCGAGCCACTTGGCCATCGCGTCGTCATTCCGCGGGTCCTGCGAGAAGTCGTAGGCATCCCAGATGGCCTTGCAGTAACTCATGATGTCGCCCGGGCGCTGTTCGACCGCCTCGCACGAGGTCGTGTAGTACGCCTGGACCAGCGGCGAGAGCGCGTTACCGTCCCGGCCGACGATGTCGGTGACGCGAACGACGTCCGAAGGCGGCAACTGCTCCTCCATCGTCGGCCCGTAGTACATGGCGTCGACCTGCTTGGCCTTGAACGCCTGGATGGCGGTCGCGGGCGGGCCGACCGCCACGAACGTGACGTCCTTCGCGGGGTCCATGCCCGCCTGGTTCAGCAGTGCAGTGATCCACAGCTCGGTTCCCGACCCGCGTGCGATCACACCGATGGTCTTGCCCTTCAGGCCCTTCATGGTGGTGTGGGGATCGGTGGGGTCGCCTTTGATCTCCGTGCCGGGCTGCGCGACGACCTCGAGTGTGTTGCTGATGGTGCCGCCCATGGCCTTGACGCAGGCGCCCTTGTCGATCGCCGGCCACATCAGCGGGGGCACCATGGTGTCTACCGCGATGTCATTGGAGATCAGCGCGGTTGCGAGGCTGTTGGCGTTGTCCATGGTGACCAGTTCGACGTTGACCCCGCGCTTGTCGAAGAATCCTTCGTTCTCCGCGACGTAGGTCATCAGGTCGGCGGGCACACCACGCGACAGGCCGACCTTCAGGACGACGCCCTCGCCGTCGGCTCCGGAGCCGGCCCCACCGGCGCTGCTGCACGCTCCCAGTGAGAGTGCAGTGCCCGCTGCGGCGAGGAGGGCAAGCGCGTTGCGCGTCCAAATACGTTGACGACTCATCTGGTTCCTCGTGTGGCTTTCGTAGATGTGCGGGTTGTGCGTTGTGATGCGCGTGCTCGCGCAGGGAGGTCCGTCGACGTCGCCTGGATCAGCCTTCGGACTGCGGCTGCCGGCGTGCGGCCATCTCCTCGACCAGGATGGGGACGCCGAGGTTGCACGAGTGGATGCCTACGATCGTCGCGAGCTTGAGCACCTCGAGGATCTCCTCGGGGGTTACTCCCATGTCCAACGCGGCCTGGATGTGACGCCTCGTGCCGGGCGCGTACATGTGGGTCGCCGACGCATCGACGGCGATGCACAGCAACTGCACCACCTTCGGTGGGATGAGGCCGCTCTGGAACGGTTGCATCGCCATCTTCATGTACAGCTCGGTCCACTCGGGGTCCATCTCGTACAGCCCGTCCCAGAGCTCGTTCCAGCCGCCCCCGGCCTTCATGCCCTCGACAACCGGGTATTCGCTGTCCGTTCGAGTCATCGTGTCCTCCTGTCGGCCGGAATCGGCCGGGTCTGCTGTTTGCCGGAATCGGCGAAGTGGAATCGAATGGCGGGTGCCCTGCGGGTTCGCGCGCGAGGATCGTGCGCGGGGCCGTCATCGGCAGCGCATTCACGAACCGTCGGGTCGACGTCGCTCGCGGCTACCGGGTGACGAGGGTCACAGTAGCGCGAGGGCTGAACTGACACTTGACGGTTCGGGTCGCCAAACTTGACGATTGGGGCTAACTTTCTCGGATGCTGATGCTCAGAAGTGCTGTTCTGAACGGCTACGTCGAGTTGGCGGAGTCGGTGGGCTTGAACCCCCATCCGCTGATGCGAGTCGTCGGGATCGACCCCGGGGCCTTCGCCTCCACCACCGGGTGGATCTCGGCGCACTCGGTGGACCGTCTGCTCGAGATCTCCGCGGATCAGTCCGGCTGCGCGGATTTCGGCATCAGGATGTCTGTCGACCGCGGACTGTCCGCCCTCGGCCCGGTCGGGCTCGTCGCCCGCGAGGAGCCCGACGTCCGCAGCGCGTTGGGCATCGTGCTGCGCCACCTGAACCTGCACAACGAGGCCATCAGCCTGAGTCTGGCCGAGGCCAGGGGCCTGGCCACCTTTCACGTGCAGTCCGCCCCGGGGATCACGATGGGGCGCCAGTCCATCGAGTTGGTGGTCGCTTCCGTCTTTCGGATCCTCGCGGACCTACTCCCCGTGGGCTGGCGGCCGGTGGCCACCTATTTCGCGCACGAGGCGCCTGCCGACGTCGGGATGCACAACCAGGTGTTCGACACAACCGTGGTCTTCGGGCACGAGATCGACGGGATCATCATCCCGTCCAGCGACCTCGACACGCCGAACCCGCTGTCCAACCCGCTGCTGCGCCCCTTCGTCCAGGAGTACCTCGAGCTGCTGGCCCCGGCCACCGGCACCTCGATGTCCTTCCAGGTTCGCGATCTGATTGCCACGCTCCTGCCCACCGAGAGCTGCTCGGCCTCACGGATCGCTCGCAGCTTGGGCATGGACCGGCGCACGCTGCACCGCCATCTGGCCATGTCGGGCGACTCGTACTCCTCGCTTCTCGATGCCGTGCGAAAAGAGCACGCCCAACTCGCGATCGAGGACGGAGACTGCTCCCTCACCGAGCTCGCCGCGGAGTTGGGGTTCTCGGAGCTGAGTGCGTTCTCGCGGTGGTTCCGGCAGCGATTCGGCGTCAGTCCACGAGCCTGGGCGAAGAGGTTCGCAGCCGACACCTCGGAGGTGCGGAGGGGGCGGAGGCTGTCGCCGAAACGGCCAGTTCCGCTGGGAAGTTCGGCTCCGAAATCCGCTTCCGGCACGAGGCTGGCCTGAGCGGCACCGCCTGCTCGTCCGCCGCGGCCGCGGCGCGTGGAAGTCTCTCCCAATTGGTCAAGTATTGCGACCCGAACCGTCAAGTTTGAGTTCGCGACCCGCGCTAGCGTGATCTGCGTCACCCCGGTAGCCGCGTGTGGTGCCGTCCGAGTCGTCGATGGATGCGACGGCATACCGCGCGTTGGCCCAGTCCGTGTTCCCGGCTGGCGCCCCCTTCCACGAACGGAGATCCGCAATGCATTTCCACGATGACGCCCTGTTCCCGGAGAACCAGGAGAAGCTGGTCATCACCGTCGCGCCGTACGGCCCGGAGTGGGCGGTGGAGGACTTCCCCGAAGACCTGCCGCTGACGATGGACGAGCACGTCCAGCAGGCGGTGGACTGCTACGAGGCCGGCGCGACCGTGCTGCACATCCACGTCCGCGAGGAGGACGGCAAGGGCTCCAAGCGGCTGTCGAAGTTCAACGAGCTCCTCGGTCGCCTCCGTGAGGCCGTGCCGGAGATGATCCTGCAGGTCGGCGGCTCGATCTCGTTCGCGCCGGAGGGCGACGGCGCCGACGCGAAGTGGCTGCCGGACAACGTCCGCCACATGCTCGCGGAGCTGGATCCGAAGCCGGACCAGGTGACGATCGCGATCAACACCAGCCAGATGAACATCATGGAGCTGATGACGCCGGGCGACATCAAGGGCACCTCCCTGGAGAACGCCGAGCTCGCCTCGACGTACCGCGAGATGACCGTCCCCGCCGGCCCCGAGTGGGTCGAGGAGCACCTGCGTCGTCTGCAGGCCGCCGGTATCCAGCCGCACTTCCAGCTCTCGTCGATTCCTCAGCTCGAGACGGTGGAGCGGCTGATCCGTCGCGGCGTCTACACCGGCCCGCTGAACCTGACGTGGGTTGCCATCGGCGGCGGCTTCGACGGCCCGAACCCGTACAACATGATGAACTTCATCGATCGGGTCCCGGACGGCGCGTGCCTGACGCTCGAGACGCTGATGCGTTCGGTGCTGCCGGTGAACACGATGGCCATGGCGATGGGTCTGCACACCCGCTGCGGCAACGAGGACAACCTGTGGGCGCCGAACGGCGAGGTGAAGATCACCTCGGCCGAGCAGGTGCGTCAGCTGGTGCGCGTCGCCAAGGAGCTCGGCCGTGAGGTCGCCACCGGCAAGGAGGCC
The DNA here is from genome assembly GCF_040024445.1 of Prescottella soli. Lineage (NCBI taxonomy): Bacteria > Bacillati > Actinomycetota > Actinomycetes > Mycobacteriales > Nocardiaceae > Rhodococcus > Rhodococcus (subgen. Prescottella) soli. The sequence continues at coordinate 1,184,031 of NZ_CP157276.1, read as the reverse complement.
CGCGACATCTACAAGATCGGCACCACGTACGCGAACGCCGACGAGACCCTCGCCAAGCTCGGCTACGCCCCGAACCGGAAGCCGGGTCAGGTCGGGTTCACCGCCCACGCCTGACGATCCGCCGGCGGAAGCCTTGCCGTTGTCGAGGCAGGACGCGGCGTACACCCGACTGCTTCCACCAAAACCGAGTAACCAGAGGACTTTTCATGACCACATTCCGCACGCGCGCGGCCAAGACGGTTGCGGTCGCCGCAACCGCCGTCGGCGCGATCACGTTGGCAGCATGCGGTGGGGACACCTCCGCCGCAGAGGGCTCCGTGATGAAGGTCGGTATCACCCAGGGTGTGCCCGGCGACCTGATGGCGGTCGTCGCGGAGAACGAGGGCTTCTTCGACAAGCGCGGGGTCAACGTCGAGTTGATGCCGCCGTCGTTGACCACCGCCCAGTCCGCCGCTGTCATCTCCAATGACCTCACGGTCGGCACCATGGTGCCCGGCACGCTGTGGCCGGCGATCGACAAGGGTGCCTGTGTGAAGGCGCTCGGCTCGACCCTGGGCAACACGCTGGAGGTCGTCGCGCAGCCCGGCACGGAGATCAAGGGTGACCCCACCGATCCCGACACCACCATGAAGAGCCTGAAGGGCAAGACCATCGGTGTCACTTCCCGCGGGTCCGGCATGGAGCTGTGGATCACCGAGCTGCTGAACCAGGCGGGCATGGACCCCGCGAAGGACGTCACGTTCGTGGCCGTCGGCGCGCCCGCGACCGCCGTCCAGGCGTTCAAGGCCAAGCAGGTCGACGCCATGTACTACGGGCCGACGATGGAGGAGCAGCTGCCGCCGTCGGACGTCGTTCGCGTCACCGACATCGTCGGCCGGGACGGTAACGCGCTCTCGCCGCTGGTCCAGGGTTACCCGTCCGCGTCGTGCAGCACGATCGAGCAGCGCCCCAACGACGTGCTCAACTACTGCAAGGCCATGTGGGATGCCTACGACTTCGCGCAGGATCCGCAGAACGCGGCGACGATGGCCAAGCGGCTCGGTGAGCTCGTCGGTGTCTCGCCCGAGGCCGCGCCCGCGCTCTGGGAGTCCGTCAAGGACGTGTACGTGCCCTTCTCCATCACCGAGGAGTCGTGGAAGGCGCAGTCCCCGCTGGCAGGTTCGCCCGCTCCCGAGGCGCCGAACTACGCCGACACCGTGTACGAGCCGTGCGCAGGCGGTGATCCCCGATGAGTGTGACTCCCGCTGGGGTGGCCCGGTCCGCAACACCCGCCCCGAACGCGGCGGTGGGCGACACGCGTGCCGCCGGCAAGGTGAAGAAACAGAAGAAGAACAAGGTCGTCGTCGGTGCCACCGGCGCGAAGGCCAAGCTGTCGGGTGCGTCGCTGCTGGCGGTGCAGTTGCTGCTGCTGGTGGCGCTGCTGGGACTGTGGCAGCTCACCTACAACTTCGCCGGTAGCAACAAGCTGGTGGTCTCGAACCCGCAGCTGGTGTGGAAGGCGTTCGTGGCCTGGCAGGACAAGGGCACCTTCTGGCCGGATCTGTGGTCGACGGTCTCGGCGGCGTTGATCGCGCTGGTCGCCAGCGCCGTGATCGGCATCGCCGTCGGCATCGGCCTGGCGCTGTCCCCGAGCGTGGAGGCGGTGGTCTCCCCGTTCCTGGACGCGATCAACGCCATGCCCCGCATCGCGCTGGCCCCGGTGTTCGTGATCTATTTCGGCATCGGCTCGACGTCGAAGATCGTGCTGGCCTTCACCCTGGTGGTGTTCATCATCACCATCAACACCCGCGCGGGTGTCGCGAGCGCCGACCCGGAGTTGCTGCGACTGTCGGTGGTGATGGGCGCGAACAAGTGGCAGCGCTTCTACAAGGTGCTGCTGCCGGTGGCGGTGCCCTCGATCTTCGCGGGCCTGCGACTGGGCCTGATCTACTCGCTGCTCGGTGTGGTCGGCGCGGAGCTGATCGCGTCCACCGCCGGCCTGGGCCAGCAGATCTCGGCGTCCTCGGCCGCGTTCGACCTCGGCACCGTCTACGCGGCGCTGATCGTGCTGGCGATCATCGCGGCGGCGTTCAACGCGGCGTCGGGCCGTATCGAAAAGGCGATTCTCCGTTGGCAACCCCCTCAGGACTCATGATGACGCATTCGGACGTGACGACAATGGGCGCCGCTGGCGCCGCCACCATCGAGGATCCGGCCTTCGAGATCCGCTCCGCGACACTGGATTACACCCCGCCGGGGGCGACCACGTACTCGGGTGTGCGGGATCTGTCGATCACCGGCAAGCGGGGCGAGCTGCTGGTACTGGTCGGGCACAGCGGCTGCGGCAAGACCACCGCGCTGAACCTGATGGGAGGGCTGATCCAGCCGACCACCGGTTCGGTGTCGGTGCTGGGCACCAGCCCGGCGCAGGCGCGCTCGCGGATGGGCTACATGTTCGCCCGCGACGCGCTCTACCCGTGGCGCACTGCGCTGCGCAACGTCGAGCTGGGGATGGAGATCGCCCACGTCGACAAGGCCGAGCGGCGCGAACGTGCGATGGACATGCTGCGCAGAGTCGGCCTCGAGTCGGCGGCGGACCGCTACCCCTGGCAGCTCTCACAGGGCATGCGCCAGCGGGTCGCCCTCGCCCGGACCTGGGTGATGAAACCCGCCATGATCCTGATGGACGAGCCGTTCTCCGCCCTCGACGCGCAGACCCGCGACATCGTGCGCGACGAATTCCTCAACGTGTGGAGTCAGGAACGGCAGACCGTCGTGTTCGTCACCCACGACCTCAATGAGGCGCTGCTGATCGCCGACCGCGTCGTCGCGATGCGCGAAGGCCGCATCGTGATCGACATGAAGGTCGACCTGGACCGGCCCCGCGACACCATCGACATCGAGAGTTCCGCCGAGTACCGGGACATGCTCGCCGAACTCCGCGAAACACTCAACAAGCACTGACCGCCTTACTCCCTCGTACGACCGCGGGGCCGGCCCAACGCATGGGCCGGCCCCGCGGTCGTGGTCGAGAATGGCGGTTGATCGACCTTCATCAGGGACCGCTGGAGATTTCCACTGTCGCTTTCCATGTCGAGCGATCATCGATTGCAGACAACATGTACCGAGCCAGGTCGGCACGGGCAATGGTTCTGGCGTCGGTCAAGCCCGCGTCGACAGCGGTGCGGTAGTTGCCCGTTGGGGGCTTGTCCGTGAGCATCGGCGCTCGAATGATTGTCCATTCGAGCTCTTGGGTGCGTAAAGACGCCTCCATTCGTCTCATGTCCGCGTACCCGTGCCGGTACATCCGCTGGACGACGAGACGAGTGACGATCCTCTGGAGGACGGGCGTGTCCGGAGAGATGTCGAGTCCGGCAGACGACAGGCAGAGGAGCCGGCGTGACGGACTCGTGCCCATCGCGGCGAGCACGTTGAGGGTTCCTTCGGAATAGACCGTCGTGGGGCGTTTCCGGTCTGTGCTTCCCAAGCAGGAGAGCACCGTATCGTGCTCGGCGGCAGCGTTTTTCCAGTCGCCGGCCTCGAGAACATCGCCCGGGACGATTCGCAGCGAGGAACTCTCCGGATGGGCGATTCTCTCCGGATGGCGGGCGATCACAGTAACGTCGTGTCCAGCAGAGACAGCCTGGGCAAGCACTTCGGCTCCGGTTCCACCGGTCGCGCCGAGCAGGAGAATTTTCATTGCTCATCACCTTCGGAGAGTGCTTCCAGAATTCGGGCAGTGAGCGCTTCTTGAGTCGCGATGCTGAGGTGCAGGCCGTCCTCGGTGAACCCGTGCGGATCGGAAACGGCGGGCGTGCTGTCGACTGCGAGGCCGGGCATGTCGAGGATCGCTGCGGCGAGCGATGACAGATCGGCGTTCGTCCACGAGATTCCGGAGTCGCGGAAGAACGGGAATGCGGCGACCAGTGTTTCGTCGACCGGTGTCGGGGTCACCCATACCCAGCGAGAGTTGTCATCCGGGAATGCTTGGGCGCGCAGCTCGGTGAGATTTCGCAGTGTCTCTTGTCGGGTCACCAACTGGGGTCCGTCAGCAGAGCCCAGACGTTGGGAGTCGTTCCCGCCGAGCATGCAGAACATCCAGTCCGCGGACTGCCGCCGGATCGCAGGTACCGCCGCGAGCATCTGCGTGCTCGTGGCGCCGGCGACAGCAAGATTGGCGAAACGTAGCTCGAGATCAGGCCGCTGTGTTTCGAGGATCGTGCGCAGAATCTCGAACCAGGAAAGACGGTCGGCGGTGGTGCTCTCGCCGATGGCCACCAGGCGCGCGCCCCGTTCGAACGGCAGCTTCTCGAGATGTGCGCTGACCTGTGGGTCGGCAGCGAGCCGGGCCGCCACCTCCGTGCGCTGGACGTCGAGGGCTTCGAGGACGGAGCGATATTGGTCCTCGTCGGTGCCGAAAATACCGGACAGTGTCTCAACGCTCAGATTCCGAGCGTAGGGCAGCGTGTGCTCGGGGCGCTGGAATCGGATGAGTTTCTCGAGCATCGGGTTGGTCATTTCTGGTCCTTCCTGTTGATGACATGGGTCTCGGTCGGAATGACGAACGCGGCCACGACGATCCAGGCCAGCGATGTAAATCGCACGATCGGGAGCAGGATCGACAACGCGGGAAGCGCGACGGCCAGCGTTGCCGACATCGCGAGGCCGGCGATGCCGAGACCTACCCGGGCATGCCAGCGCGGCAGAATTCGAACGATCAAACCGGGCACGGCGATTCCTGCGATGAGCAGGCCGTTGGGCACGATGAATCCGGGGCCGCCGGTGATGAACGCGAGGTCGTGCACAAGTCGCACGAGCTCGGTGCTTTCCAAGATCTCCGGCCGGGTGAGAGCCCAGGTGAAAAGTGCCGACGAGGCCATCGACGCCGAGGCCAGAATCCCGCCCGCGAAACCGATCGTCGGCCCCGGCGCACGGACGCCGAGGCGGTTCAGCCGCACCGACACCGTGGCCGCGAAGATCGCCAGCGGAAGCGCGGCGGCGAACTGCAGTAGTGCCGTGACGAGGACCGGGGTGGTATCGGCGCGGAAGTACTCGACGATGGCGGCTTCGTCGGAGTAGGGGGACGGGTAGGTCGCGCCTCCGGCGAGAACTGTCGGAAGTATCAGCGAGGCTATGAAGAGTGCGACGGTCGCGATCGCGATGGGCGGCAACGGCGGCCCTGTTCGGGGGCGCCGCGGACTGGTGAGTGTGGCGGTCATAACGTCATTCCTCCTGTGACGTCGAGAGTTGTCCCGGTGATCCACGACGCGCGGTCGCTGACGAGAAAGGCGATCGCTTCGGCGACGTCGACAGGCTGTCCGATGCGGCCCAGAGGTACCCGGGCGGCAATCGCGTCGAGCTGTGGCGAAGGTATGCGCTCGTTCAGTGCGGCGGTTTCGATGATTGAGGGCGCCACGCAGTTGGCCCGGACAGCCGACTCTGCGTACTCCTTCGCGATGTGCTCGGTGAGCATGACCACGCCTGCTTTCGCGGCAGCGTAGGCCGCGTTTGCCTGGGACGGTCGACGACCGGCACTCGAGGCGACGGTCACGATCCGCCCCCCGCCCCGCTCCAGCATCCCGGGGAGCACCGCACGAATGGTGAGGAACACCGACGTCAGGTCCGTGTCGATCACACTTCTCCACCGATCGGGATCGAGGGTCGCGGTCGGAACGGGCGCCCCGGCGCCGCCGGCGAGCGTGACGAGCACGTCGATCGGCCCGAGTCTCTGTGCCACATCGGCTACGACCTCGGCGAGATGATCGGCGTCACTGACATCTCCGACGTAGCCGGCGCTGGCGCCGCCCTCCCTGCGCACCTCGGAGGCGAGCGCGTCGAGAGCGGCTGGGGTACGTCCGTGAACAGCGACGTCGGCACCGAGTCGTGCGAGCGTCCGGGTGACCTCGGCGCCGATGGAGCCCGATGCCCCGGTGACCAAGGCGACGTGACCGGACAGCGATTTAGTATTTGTCATGAATCATTCATAGCAGTGAATGATTAAGTTGCGCTAGCGTTGTGTGGTGCCCGACCCCACGCAAAAGCCTCGACACCCCCTCGCCACGCCTCCCGTGAGCTTCCTGCTCTCCCAAGTGGGAGCCTTCGCCGCGGCACGCTTCGCGGAGCGATTGGAGGCTCTTTCCGTGCAGCCCAGCGATGTCGGGATCCTGAGACTCATCGCCACCGAGCCGGGTCTCAGCCAGCAGGCTCTCGCGGACAGGCTGGGCGTCGCCCCGAGCCGCGTCGTCGTTCTGATCGACGGACTGGAGAAGAAGGGCCTGGTCGCTCGTGAGCGGAGCACGCGCGACCGGCGAATCTACGAACTTCAACTCACCGACGAAGGGCACGCGGTCATGGGTCGGATGCGCCATGTCGGTGCCGCCCATGAAGCCGACATGGCGAAAGCGCTCACCGCGAAAGAACGAGACACCCTCGCGAGCCTGCTGAACAAGATCGCGGCGAGCCACGAGCTCACACCCAACGTGCATCCCGGGTACCGCGCGGGAGGTTGATCCCGCCGATGTATTGGACGGTGCCGGTCAGGAGTGTGGGAACTTCGCCGCGTGGATCGTGCCGGCGTCGACACCGTCGTGGCCGATGAGCCACGAGCCGCCGTTCTGCCGGCATTCGGCGATCTTGCCGAAGATGCTCAGGAGGAAGTAGATCGCCTGCTCCGGCGACCCGGTGGTGGCCAGCCGGTGCGATTCGCCGTGTTTGGTGACGTCGAGCCACACCCCGGCCTGACCGTCGAGGCGCATCGCGACGATGTGATCGGCGTCGACGAACGCGACCTTGCGCTGCTGCCACGGCGTGTTGGGCGAGTACACCTGTTCGAAGACTTGAATCATGATCGGCATGACCGCCTCCAGACTTCCGTCTGGGCCCAGTATGGCCTGGTGGCGGGGCGAACTCCAGGCATGTCGGCGGGGCCTGGTTGGATGGATCGCATGCTGCACGGGCTCTGGTCGCCGGGCGCGGGCCTCTTGCTGTGGCGAGGCCCGGAGTCCGAGCTGCCCGATCTGCCCGAGCCGCTCGGCCGGGTGCTGCGGCGCCGTTTCCGTCGCCACCACACCGTGCAGGTCCCCGGACCGGTCGGGGTGCAGTCGCAGCGGGTGCCGGTTCTGGCGCTCGCGCCCGCCGAGGCGGCCGACGTCCTGCTCGCCGTCCCGGACGACGCCCCGCACGTCTCGGGCGATCTGCGGTACCTGGCGCACGTGGCGCGCGGTGTCGAACGGTGGGCGCGTGCCGGCCGCGTCGTGCCCGAGCTGTACAGGGCGGAGGGGCACTGGTGGCCGCGGTGGCGGCTGCTGGGCGGTGAACGTCAGCGGGCGTGGCTGGCCGAGTTGTCGGCGGCGATGCCGCCCGTGCAGCGGTTCGAGGGCGGCCCCCGCGAGATCCTCGACGACTTCGTCGCCGAACTGACCGACGCGGTGGTCCGGGAGCTGCTCGGCGACCGGGACTCGGAGCATCCGCTGCTGCGGGCGCTGCTCCGCGGCGAACCGTACGAGGGCGGCAACCATCGGATGGCCAGCGGTCTCGACGCGTGGCGCGAGAGCCTCACGGCCGACGAGCCCGAGTTGGTGCTGCGGCTGCTCGAACCCGAACTCGGGGAGGGCGACGAGTCCGACCTCGCCGACGACGCACTGTGGCGCCTGCAGGTGTGCCTGCGACCCGAGGGTGAGGCGCCCGCGCCGATCCGGTTGCACCGCACGGAATCCCGGTTGCTCGAGATCGCGGTCCGGAAGTTGGGTGCCGCAGTCGCGGCGTACCCGCGGCTGCGCGACCTGCCCACCGATCCGGACAGCCTCGATCTGCTGCTCCCGACCGCGGTGGTCACCGACCTGGTGCTGCACGGGGCCCGGGCGCTCGAGCACGCCGGGATCGCCTTGCTGCTGCCGCGTGCGTGGGCGGCCGCATCGCCGTCGCTGCGGGTGAAGGTGTCCTCGCCACCGGTGCCGGCCGCCGCCGAGGACCGCGCCGTCGGCATGAACGAGATCGTCGGGTACGACTGGGAACTCGCACTCGGCGACATCGTCCTCACCCCGGACGAGCTGACACGGCTCGCGGACACCCAGAGCGACCTGGTGCGGTTGCGTGGGCAGTGGGTGCAGGCCGACGCCACCGTGCTCGCGCAGGCGGCCCGCTATGTGACGCAGCGTAATTCCGCGAACGAGGGGACGCTCGGAGGCCTGCTGGGGCAGCTGACGGAGGCGGAACGGCCGCCCGTCCCGGTCGACGAGGTCAACGCCACCGGCTGGGTCGGCACGCTGCTCGACGGCACCCTCGAGCCGTCGCCGGTACCGACGCCGCCCGGTCTGCGGGCAGAGCTGCGGCACTACCAGCAGCGGGGTCTGGACTGGCTGGCGTTCATGAGCGAGACGGGACTCGGCGCCGTCCTCGCCGACGACATGGGCCTCGGCAAGACGTTGCAACTGCTGGCGCTGCTCGCGCACGAGCGATCCGACAAGCCGACGCTGTTGGTGTCCCCGATGTCGGTGGTCGGAAACTGGCAGCGCGAGGCCGCCAGGTTCGTGCCCGGCCTGCGCGTCCACGTCCACCACGGAGCCGATCGCAGCCGCGGCGAGGACCTGGCGACCGCGGTCCGATCCAGCGACCTGTTCATCACGACCTACTCGCTGCTCGCGCGCGACGCCGCCGCGCTGGGGGAGCAGACGTGGCGCCGGGTGGTGCTGGACGAGGCGCAGCACATCAAGAACTCCGCGACCGCGCAGGCCCGCGCCGCGCGCAGCATCCCGGCCGAACACCGCATCGCCCTCACGGGCACACCGGTGGAGAACCGGCTCGACGAGCTGCGGTCGATCCTCGACTTCGCCAACCGTGGAATGCTCGGCAGTCCACAGGCTTTCCGCGCCCGGTTCGCGGTACCGATCGAGCGGGAGCAGGACGAGGCCGCGGTGACGCGACTGCGAGCGGTGACGTCACCGTTCATCCTGCGTCGGGTCAAGACCGACCCCTCCGTCATCTCCGATCTGCCGGAGAAGCAGGAGATGACGGTGCGGGCCAACCTGACGGTCGAGCAGGCCGCGCTGTACCGGGCCGTGGTCGACGACATGCTGAAGAAGATCAAGGACACCGAGGGCATGCAGCGCAAGGGCGCGGTGCTCTCGGCGCTCACCCGGCTCAAGCAGGTGTGCAACCATCCCGCGCATTTCCTCGGCGACGCGTCCGGGGTGCTGCGCCGCGGGCGGCACCGGTCCGGCAAGCTCGGCCTGGTCGAGGACATCCTCGATTCGGTGACCGCCGACGGGGAACGGGCGCTGCTGTTCACACAGTTCCGGGAGTTCGGCGACCTGGTGGAGCCGTACCTGGCCGAGCGGTTCGGGGTGGACGTGCCCTTCCTGCACGGTGGCGTCCCCAAGGCGCGACGCGACCGGATGGTCGAGCGGTTCCAGAGCGACGACGGCCCGCCGATCATGCTGCTCTCCCTCAAGGCCGGCGGTACCGGCCTGAACCTCACCGCTGCCAATCACGTTGTGCACCTGGACCGGTGGTGGAACCCGGCGGTCGAGAACCAGGCGACGGATCGTGCGTTCCGGATCGGGCAGCGGCGTGACGTCCAGGTGCGCAAACTGGTGTGCGTCGGGACGCTCGAGGAGCGCATCGACGCGATGATCTCGAACAAGCAGGAACTCGCGGACCTCGCGATCGGAACCGGCGAGAAGTGGATCACCGAGATGAGTGCGGACCAACTGCACGACCTGTTGATCCTCGGCGACGAGGCGGTGGGCGAATGAGTCCACAACGGGGTCGTCCGGACTTCAGCGCCTTCGGCAAGCGCCGCCCCGTGGTCGGCGGCGTCGAATCCGCGTCCAAGCGGGGCGCGTTCGCGCGCGGCTGGTGGGGGCGCGCGCTGATCGAAGCGCTCGAACGCGTCGGCGACACCGGTCGACTCAGCCGGGGCCGCACCTACGCCCGCGGCGGGCAGGTGATCGCGCTCGACATCGCAGCCGGTCGTGTCACCGGCGAGGTGCAGGGCAGCCAGATCGCGCCGTTCACCGCGGTCCTGACGCTGAGCACCCTCGACGAGGAGCACACCGCCGAACTGGTCGACACGATCCGGTCGACACCGGGTACGCTCGCCGCGCTCGCCGCCGGGTCGGTGCCGCAGGAACTGGCGCCGATGCTGCTGCCCGACGGCGGACGCGAGCTCGACTTCGACTGCACGTGCCCCGATCCCGGGTGGCCCTGCAAGCACGTCGCCGCCGTCGCGTACCTGCTGGCCGAGCGTGTCGACCGCGACCCGACCACGATGCTCACGGTGCGCGGACTCCACCTCGACACGCTGATGCGGGCCGTCGGCGGCGAGGACGAGGAAACCGGCCCCGACGCCGATCACGACCACTTCGGCGACGACGTGCGGTACGCGCAACTGCCGGAGATCGAATTTGCTTCGGCCCCGGATGATCTCGATGCGACGCTGCTGCGCAAGGTGTTGCGCGCGGGAGTCGAGGAGGAGGCCGACGTGGCCGCGGCGCTGCGTGACCTCGACGAGTGTTACCGCGCGCTGGGGAGCGGGTTCCGGCGTCGGCGTTAACGTTCGGACCGTCTGGTCGGATAGATGGGACATGAACCGGACCAGAGCTACAGCAGTCGTCGCATTAGTGGGTGTGTTGTTGTTCGTGGGCGGCGGTGTCGCGAGCGCGACCCCGCCTCCGCCGGACCCGTTTGCGGATTGGCCGGAGGCGCTGCGCCCACTCGGTATGGCGTCCCTAGAAGGTCTCGCCTTTCTGATGAACCTCTTCGGCAGTGTTTCGCAGTTGCTGATCTTCGGTTCGTGACCGCGTGGGGTGACGCAGCGTGCCGGAGCATCGGCGTTGCGTCACCTCCGAACCGCGAACCCGAAACTGAAGGAGCCTCATGCGTCTGCGCGACACCCCCACCGTCGAGGTCGTCGAACGTCTGTCGTGCAGTCCCGAGCAGGCGTGGGCGCTGGTCACCGACATCGAACTGCCCACCCGTGCCGACGGCGAACTGCAGCGGGTCGAGTGGCTCGACGGGGCAACGGGTGTCGCCCTCGGCGCCCGGTTCCGCGGATACAACGCCAACCCGCAGATGGGGGAGTGGCAGACCGAATCCGAGGTCGTGGAGGTCGAGGCCGGTCGACGTTGGGTGTGGTGCGTGGGCTCGGTCGAAGCGCCCCTGGCTGTCTGGGGCTTCGAGGTCGAATCCGACGGCGACGGCTCCATCGTTCGGCAGTGGGCCAAGGTGGGCACCGGACGATCCCCGCTCTCCGATTTCATCGACAAGCACCCGGACAAGGAGGGTGCGATCGTGGCCCGCCGGTTGAGCGTGTGGCGTGACGGCATGGCGGCCAACCTCGCGATGCTCGCGCAGTTGGCCGCCGCGCCCGTCTGACGAACCTACGACGCCCGCACGATCACGTCCGTCGCGCGGTGCGGATGGGTGACCTCGTCGACGATGATGGCCGTGCCATCGGAGTTCTCGGTGCGCAGACCGACGATGTCCTGATACGCGGGGGAGTGGTACCACTCCAATGCCAAACTCCGGCTGGGGAACTCGATCACGACGAGGTCGCCCTCCCAGTCTCCTTCCAGGACAGTCGTCTCGGATCCGTGGACGACGAAGCGGCCGTCGAACGGCGCGAGGGTGGCGTCGATCCGCTCGAGATACTCGACGACGTCGGCGCCGAAGTCGACGGACCGCAGGTGGGCTATTGCGAATGCGGACATGATTCCTCCGGGTTGTCGTTGGTGGGAGAGGTCAGGCTGTGGGGACCTTGTCGAGGAATCCGAGTACCAGGCGCACCTGCCCGGCCGGGTCCCGTTCGAGGACGTCGAAACCGATCACGAGGGGTTCGGCGCCGGCCGGACCGAGCGCCCACGTGAACCGGGCCTGGTCGTGGTGGGCGTCGATGTCGCCGACGAGTTCGAAGCGCATGCCGTCGAACTGTTGCTGCACCGACCCGATGAGGGCGCTCACCGCGTCGGGCCCCTCGGCGCTGCCGATCGGGTCGACGTAACGTCCGTTCCCGGCCCACAGCTCCGTGACTCGTGCGTTGCGCTTGTCGGCGTCCGTCTCGTTCCAGGCATCCAGGTAGCGCTGGATCAATGAATCGAAGTCGCTCATGGTGAATCCCTTTCGGTCCCGGCCGCTCGCCGCGGCCTGTGTGGACGACACTGCTCGGTTGCGGGTCTGCGGTCGATTACCTCGGAGGTAATGGGGCTTGCTACCGAGACCGCCTAGGGTCGACCGCATGACGCGGTCACAGGAGACGGTGGGCGAGCTGATCCGGCAGTGGCGTGGCCAGCGCCGGATGACCCAACTCGACCTGGCCAACCGGGCCGAGGTGTCGGCGCGGCACGTGAGTTTCCTCGAGACCGGTCGCGCACAACCGACCCGGTCGATGCTGCTCCGTCTCGGTGAGCACCTCGACATCCCGCTGCGAGGCCGCAACGCGCTGCTGCTCGCGGCGGGCTTCGCTCCGGCGTACCCGGAGCACGTGTTGTCGGATGTGCCGATGGCCGTCGTCGCCGACGCGATCGCCTCCATCCTCGCCGCGCACGCCCCGATGCCGGCGGTGGTGGTGGACCGGCACTGGAACCTCGTCGACGCGAACGACGCGGTGGCGCTCTTGACCGACGGTGCCGCCGGCTGGCTGCTCGAGCCGCCCGCCAACGTCCTGCGGCTCAGCCTGCACCCGGAGGGGATGGCGCCGCGCATCACCAACCTCGCGCAGTGGCGGGCCCACGTGTTGCACCGACTCGACCACCAGGCCGACGTCACCGGCGACCCCGAGCTGCGCCGGCTCCGCGCCGAACTCGCGGACTATCCCGGTGGAGTGGCCCCCGCCGAACCCGGGCCGGCGCTCGTCGTCCCGCTGCGCATTCGCGCGGGGGACCGTGAGCTGGCGTTCCTGAGCACGACCACCGTCTTCGGGACACCCCTCGACGTCGCGGTCTCCGAGCTCGCGATCGAATCGTTCTTCCCTGCCGACCTCGCCACATCGGAGTACCTGACGTCGCGGTGAGGCGGCGCCGACCAGCGCGGTTTCGGTGAGCCTCTACCGTGGAGCCCGGCGTGTGATCGGCACAGGAGGAATCGCGTGAGGCTTCGTCGGGCGACGGTACTGCTCAGCGCTGCCGCGTTGGGTGCTGTGTCCGTGTCCGGCTGCGGCAGCCCGAGCGGTGGCGGCCCCGCCACGGTGGCGTGGGGGCCCTGCTCGGACCTCGCGGCCTACGTCACCGATCTCGGCATCGAGCCGGGCGTCGTCGACCGCCTGCAGTGCGCGTCGGTGGACGTCCCGCTCGACTACGCCCACCCCGACGGCCGCACGGTCGAGCTCGCGCTGAGCCGCGTGGTCGGCACGGATCCGACGGCGCCGACGACGTTCGTCAATCCCGGCGGCCCGGGCGTGGAGGGTCGCAGCATGGCGGCGACCGTGGCATCGGATCTCGGGCTCGGCGGCACCGTCGTCGGTATCGATCTGCGTGGGATCGGGTCCTCGACCAGCGTCACCTGCACCGAGCCCGACGCCCCCGACTTGCGCGACGACGCGACCCTGACGACCTACACCGATGCGATCGCCGACGCCAACCGGGACTGCATCGACGCCGACCCCGACTTCGTCGCGAGCCTGACCACCGCGAACGCGGCCCGCGACCTCGACCGGGTGCGGCAGGCGCTCGGGCTCGACACCGTCGACTTCCTCGGTGTCTCGTGGGGCACGGTCCTCGGTGCCGAGCTGCAATCCCGGTTCCCCGGCCATCTGCACCGAGTGGTGCTCGACAGCATGGACTACACGGGCACCTCGACGGAGGAGGCGCTGCGCGCCCTCGCTGCGGCCGATCCGGACGTCCCGCCGGAGGTCGTGCCCGAGCCCGCCGACCTCGGACCGGTCGGCGTCGGAGGCCCGGCGCCCGACGATCCCGAGATCCCGCCGGGTACTCCTCCGGCGCCCGACGACAACGACGCCCCGGTCGACCCGGCCACGTCGGACTTCCTCGACCGCGCGGTCAACGGGGCCGCCGGCGTCGCGTACATCTGCAACAGCCTCGACCCGGTCGGCGACACCGCCGATCAGCTGGCTGCACACCGGGCGCTCAACGCTGATATCGCACGAAACCCACAGCGGCGCATCGAGTTCCCCGCCGACTCCGATGTTCCCGGCATCAGCCTGTGTAGCGGTTGGCCCCTGCCGGCGGAGCCGACAGCGGTCGCGAACACCGGCACCGACCTGCTGATCATCGGCCACCGCGTCGAGAACGTCACCCCGTACGGGTGGGCCCTCGATGCGCAGGCGGCCATCGGTGGCCGGTTGCTCACGATCGAGGATGGCGTCCACGGCTCCACCGTGGGTTCGTCGTGCGGCGGTTTGGTCACCGAATTCCTCGCGTCCGGTGACCTGAGTGAGAGCGACTGCACCCCAAGCTGATTACGCGACACGTCGACAGTTCTCCGGGCCGCCTCGGCGCCCGAATCGCTGCTAGCATTTTGTCCGGTTCACCTCCATGCCTCGTTGACAGATCTGCTCTCTCGACCACGAAAGGTGGAGCGAATGTGCACTAGGGTGATGTGGCCGGATGCCGCGGGATCGGTGCTCGTCGGCCGCAACATGGACTACCACCGAGACACCGGGACGAATCTCTGGTCCCTGCCTCGGGGAATCGAGCGGAACGACGGCGTCGGCGGATCGCTCCGCTGGACCTCGAAGTACGGAAGTGTCGTGGCCGGTGCCTTCGACATGATGTCCGTCGACGGGATCAACGAGGCCGGCCTGTCCGGCCACGTTCTCTGGCTGACCGAATCCGAGTACGGAACATTCGACAAGTCGCGGCCCGCGCTCAGCATGGCGATCTGGCTGCAGTACTTCCTCGACAACTTCGCGACGGTCGCCGATGCCGTCGCATGGATCGACGAGACCAAGGTTCAGGTTGTGCCACTGGGGGATCCGGCGACGGGTGAGGTTCCCGCGGTGCATCTGGCGCTCGACGATGCGACCGGCGACTCGGCGATCGTCGAGTACGTCGACGGCGGTGTCGCGAGTGTCTGGCACGACCGCAGCTACCGCGTGATGACCAACTCGCCCACCTACGACAAGCAGATCGAGATGCTCCAGGAGGTCGCGGGTTTCGGCGGTGACAAGCCGCTTCCGGGCACCACGCAGGCGTCCGACCGGTTCGCGCGCGCCGCGCACTACGTCGGGCACCTGCCCGAGCCGAAGACCCGGGTGGAGGCCGTCGCGGGGATGTTCAGCGTCATCCGCAATGCCGCCCAGCCGTTCCGCGTGCCCGAGCCGGGCAAGCCGTACTCGTCGCAGACGATCTGGCAGACGGTGGCCGACCTGACCAACAGGCAGTTCGTCTTCTCGTCGACCACGCGACCCAACGTCGTCTGGGTGAACCTCGCCGAACTGGACTTCGGTGAGGGCGCCTCCGCCCGCAAGCTCGACCTGATCGGTGACACCGCACTCGAAGGCGGACTCGGCGGCAACGTCACGGGCCGATTCACCGACACCGCTCCGATGCAGTTCCTGGAACTGGTGCACTGATCCGACGGGTCCGGTTCCCGGTGAGGCGGCCACCGCGTGATCGTGGTGGCCGCCCGCGCGTCGTCACGAACCGACGAGCGGAAGGGGTGCGAGTCCGCGCTGGGGTGTGGTGCCGCACCTGTTCATGACCTCGAACAGGGTCGCGTGCATCCGGGCCGCCTGGACCGGATCGAAGTAGCCGATGTTCAGCGGGTCGGCGCGGTTGTGCAGTTCCAGCGGGTCGGTCTGCAGGTCGTACATCTCGTACTGCGGTGGCGTGACACCGGCCGGGTCGAAGTACGCCGAGTACTTCCACCGGTGGTCGCGGATGGTGCGCATGTGGTTGGGCTGCGTGACGATGTTCTGCCCGTCCGGGGTGGCGCAGTTCTGGTCGTCGTAGGTGAAGTGCACGACGTCCTGCACCTCGGCACTGGGCGCGCTCGGGTTCGCGGCGGCATCGGTGACGATCGGCATCAGATCCACACCCTTGAAGTCCCACGCGGACCGGTCCGGAACGTGCGCCAGTGCTGCGAGGGTGGGCATGACGTCGATCAGCGATGCGAGCGCTCCGGTGTGCACCGGCTGCGGGAACATCACCGGGTTGCTGATCACCATCGGCACCCGCAGCGTCTCCTCGTACGCGTTGAACACCTTCTGGCGCAGCCCCCCGTGCGACATACCCATCTCCCCGTGGTCGGACATCCGGATCACGACCGTCGAATCACGCATCCCGGGACGGGATTCGAGGGCGTCGAGCACCGCGCCGATGTGCTCGTCGACCACCCTGTGCATGTACGCGTAGAAGTTCACGTAGTTGCGGGCCGACTCCTGGCCGGGCAGCGGGCCGAGTCCGGCGGCGAGCAGTACCTGCGACTGGATCTGAGCGGTGGGCTTGAAGTTCAGCGCCAGGGACTCGTCGTAGGTCGGGGGGAGGTCTATGCCCTGCTCGAAGATGCCGGGGGCGTCGGAGCCGTAGTTGTCGCACGTGCCGTTGATCGCGTCCCACGTCTGCGGGTACGCGAGGACGTCGTGCGGGTTGACGAACGAGACGATCAGCGCGAACGGGCGGTCGTCGTTCGGGTCGAGGCCGCGGAGGAAGCCGACGGCCTCGGACGCGTAGCGGCCGTCGAGGTCGGCGCAGCCACCGCCGAAGTGGTCGGGGTTGGTGTCCTGGCCGCCCTCCGGTGGAATCCAGCCCTGAAACCCGTACGCGGCGACCTCCGCGCTGGAGGGATCGCCGCCGTCGGCGCCCTTGCTCATGTGCCACTTGCCCCGGTAATGCACGTTGTACCCGGCGGAGTCGAGCAGCCTGGCCATGTTCTGGATGTCCAGCGGCAGGGTCGGCTCGGTGGGCGAGACGGTGCTGCCCTCGGTGAGCGTCGCGGTGACACCGTGCTGGGCGGGGTAGAGCCCGGTGAAGAACGTGCTGCGACTGGGGGAGCACATGGCCGCGTTGCAGAACGCGTTGTCGAACGACAGTCCGGTGTCGGCGAGGCGCTTGCGATTGGGCAGGTTCTGTTCGGGCCAGCCTCCGGGCCAGAACATCGGTAGGCGTTCCTGGTCGGTGATCACGACGACGATGTTGGGGCGGTGGGGCAGCTCGCCGGGCTGACCCGCGCGCGCGGGTCGCGGTGACGCGGTCGCGTGGGTGGTCGCGCCCGCCATGCCCGCGACGAGCAGGGCGCCGGCGCCGCCGAGGAAGGTCCGACGCGAGAACGGTTGATCGAGGGTGTCGAGACTCGGTTCGCTCAGGGAGTCCATCGGCTGATCTCCGTCCGGGAAGCGATCGCTGAATCCAGGCGCTGGGATCGCCATTGTGTCCGAGGAATCCGCCCTCTACCTGCGGTTCGGGCAATTGTCGGGATCAAACCCTGGACTTACATGGACTTCCAACTATAGGATGAGCGAAGAATGTCGGAGGTGACGCACGTCTCCTTCGCGTCTCCGTGACGACCAGCAAAGGACGGGTTCGGACAATGAGCGTTCGAGAGCTCTCTCATTTCATCGGCGGCAAGCGCATCCCCGGGGCATCGGGCCGATTCGCCGACGTCTTCGACCCCAACACGGGGCAGGTGCAGGCCCGTGTTCCGCTCGCCGATCAGTCGGAGACGGAGGCCGTGATCGCGAACGCTGTCGAGGCGCAGCGCGAGTGGGCGGCGTGGAATCCGCAGCGCCGCGCCCGTGTCCTGATGCGTTTCCTGCAGCTGATCCAGGAGGAGATGGATCCGCTCGCGCGCCTGCTGTCCTCGGAGCACGGCAAGACGATCCCGGATGCGAAGGGTGACATCCAGCGCGGCCTCGAGGTGGTCGAGTTCGCCACCGGCATCCCGCACTTGCTCAAGGGCGAGTACACGGAGTCCGCCGGCACCGGCATCGACGTGTACTCGATGCGTCAGCCGCTCGGCGTGGTCGCCGGCATCACCCCGTTCAACTTCCCCGCGATGATTCCGCTGTGGAAGGCCGCGCCGGCGCTCGCGTGCGGCAACGCGTTCATTCTCAAGCCGTCCGAGCGAGACCCGTCGGTGCCGCTGCGGATCGCGGAGCTGTTCCTCGAGGCCGGGCTGCCGCCGGGCGTGTTCAACGTCGTCAACGGCGACAAGGGCGCCGTGGACGTGCTGTTGACCGATCCGCGAGTCAAGGCCCTCGGCTTCGTCGGCTCCACCCCGATCGCGCAGTACATCTACGAGACCGCGGCCGCGCACGGCAAGCGGGCGCAGTGCTTCGGCGGCGCGAAGAACCACGCGATCGTGATGCCCGACGCCGACCTGGACCAGGTCGCCGACGCGCTCGTCGGTGCCGGCTACGGCTCCGCGGGCGAGCGCTGCATGGCGATCTCCGTCGCGGTGCCGGTCGGTGAGGAGACCGCGGACGCGCTCGTCGCGAAGCTCACCGAGCGGGTCGGCAAGCTCCGCATCGGCCGCTCCGACGACGAGACCGCCGACTTCGGTCCGCTCGTCGGCGCCGACGCCCTCGCCCGGGTGAACAACTACGTGCAGATCGGTGTCGACGAGGGCGCCGAGCTCGTCGTCGACGGCCGCGGCTTCGCGCTCGACGGCCACGAGGACGGATTCTTCGCCGGCGCAACGCTGTTCGACCGCGTCACGCCGGACATGCGGATCTACAAGGAGGAGATCTTCGGTCCCGTCCTGCAGGTGGTGCGCGCGCACGACTACGAGGAGGCGTTGCGCCTGCCGTCCGAGCACGAGTACGGCAACGGCGTCGCGATCTTCACCCGTGACGGCGACACCGCCCGCGACTTCTGCGCCCGCGTCGACACCGGCATGGTCGGCGTCAACGTCCCGATCCCGGTCCCGATCGCCTACCACACGTTCGGTGGCTGGAAGCGCTCCGGATTCGGCGACCTCAACCAGCACGGTCCGGACTCGATCCGCTTCTACACCAAGACCAAGACGGTGACGCAGCGTTGGCCGTCGGGCAAGAAGGAAGAGGCGTCGAACCACTTCGTCATCCCGACGATGGACTGAGACGGCGCCGGTCGATGAGACCGGTGTCGGGCCAACCACTTCGGGTGCATCAAGTGCCCCGAGAACCCACGGACGACCGATTCGAGGACTTCGACAGTGAAAAAGTACGTACCGACCTGGCACGACGACGAGGTCAGGGCGCTCTCCGAACTTGCGGTCGGATTCTTCGAACGCGAGGTCGTCGCCAACAACGAGAAGTGGGAGGCGCAGCGCCGCATCGATCGCGACGTGTGGCTGACGGCAGGAGAGCTGGGACTGCTCTGCTGCTCGATCCCCGAGGAATACGGTGGCGGCGGCGGAACATTCGCGCACGATCTCGCAGTGTTCGAGGCACAGGGCTACTCGGGTGACCTGGCGTTCGGGATTTCCGTGCACAGCGGAATCGTCGCGCACTACATCAACGAGTACGGCACCGAGGAGCAGAAGCGGACCTGGCTTCCCGGCATGGCGTCTGGGGAGATCCTCGGCGCCATCGGGATGACCGAACCGGGAGCCGGGTCCGACCTCAAGGCCATCCGGACGACCGCAGTCAGGGACGGCGACCACTACGTGGTCAACGGTTCGAAGACGTTCATCACCAACGGTTCCTCCGCCGACGTGATCGTCCTGGCAGTCAAGACCGATCCCAAGGCCGGCGCCAGGGGAGTGTCGTTGTTGATCGTCGACCTGCGGGGCTGCCCCGGGTTCACGGTGGGGAGGGTGCTCGACAAGGTCGGGCAGCACTCCGCGGACACCTCCGAGCTGTCCTTCGTCGATGTGAGGGTTCCCGTCTCGAACCTGTTGGGTGAGGAGGGGCAAGGGTTCGGTCAGCTCATCGCCCAACTCGTCCAGGAGCGGTTGATCATCGCGGCCCAGGCGTCGGGTGCGATGAACCGGGCCGTGGAGGAGACCGTCGCCTACGTCAAATCCCGACAGGCGTTCGGCCACAGCCTGTTCGAGTTCCAGAACACGGCGTTCGAACTCGCCGAGTGTCAGACGATCGCTCGGACGTGCGAGGTGTTCCTCGACCACTGCATCCAGGAACACCTGCGGGGCGACCTCGACGCGGCGGAGGCGGCCATGGCGAAGTACTGGCTCACCGACAAACAGTGCGAGGTCGTCGACCGCTGCGTGCAGTTGCACGGTGGTTACGGGTACATGCGCGAGTACCTCGTTGCCCGCATGTACGAGGACGCGCGGGTGCAGAAGATCTACGCAGGTGCCAACGAGGTCATGAAGGGGATCATTGCGAAATCCCTGTGACGACGGCGATTACCGGCATCACGACGATGGACTAGGAGCTAAGGCCATGTTCAGACTTTCCGACGACGAGCGCGCGATCAGCGACACCGCGCGCGACTTCGCCGCGGAATTCCTGGCGCCCCACGCAATCGAGTGGGACCAGACCAAGCACTTCCCGGTGGACGTGCTGCGCAAGGCCGGTGCGCTCGGCATGGGCGGCATCTACATTCGTGAGGACGTGGGCGGCTCGGGGCTGACCCGGCTCGACGGCGTCCGGATCTTCGAGCAGCTCGCCACGGGCTGCCCGTCGATCGCGGCGTACATCTCGATCCACAACATGGTCACGTGGATGATCGACGAGTTCGGTGACGACGAGCAGCGTCGGCGCTGGGTGCCCGGACTCGCCTCGATGGAGCAGCTGGGCAGCTACTGCCTCACCGAGCCCGGTGCCGGCTCCGACGCGGCGGCCCTGTCCACCAAGGCCGTTCGCGACGGCGACGACTACCTGCTGACCGGCGTCAAGCAGTTCATCTCCGGCGCGGGCACCTCGGACGTGTACGTCGTCATGGCGCGGACGGGCGACGCCGGCGCGCGGGGCATCTCGGCGTTCATCGTGCCGAAGGACTCGCCGGGACTGTCGTTCGGTGCCAACGAGAAGAAGATGGGCTGGAACGCCCAGCCGACCCGGCAGGTGATCCTCGACGAGGTGCGGGTGCCGGCGGCGAACCTACTCGGCGGCGAGGGCGAGGGCTTCCGCATCGCGATGAAGGGCCTCAACGGCGGGCGGCTCAACATCGCCGCCTGCTCGGTGGGCGGCGCGCAGGCCGCGCTGGACAAGGCCGTCGGCTACCTCGGCGAGCGGAAGGCGTTCGGTTCGGCGCTGATCGAGTCGCAGGCGCTGCAGTTCCGGCTCGCCGACATGCGCATCGAACTCGAGGCCGCGCGGACCCTGCTGTGGCGGGCCGCGGACGCGCTCGACGCGGACACCGCCGACAAGGTGGAGTTGTGCGCGATGGCGAAGCGCTTCGCGACCGACATCGGTTTCACGGTCGCGAACGAGGCGTTGCAGTTGCACGGCGGCTACGGCTATCTGGCGGAATACGGATTGGAGAAGATCGTGCGAGACCTGCGGGTGCACCAGATTCTCGAGGGCACCAACGAGATCATGCGGATCGTCGTTGCGCGCTCGGTGGTCGGTTCGGTGGGTGCGGCGTGAGCGAACCTGAAGTCATCGTCGAGCGGGTCGGCGGCCTCGGCCGCATTACCCTCAACCGGCCCAAGGCCATCAACGCCCTCAACCACGCGATGGTGCAGACGATGGCCCCGGCGCTTCTCGAGTGGGCCGACGACGAGTCCGTGCGTGCCGTCCTGCTCACCGGCGCCGGTGAACGCGGGCTGTGCGCGGGCGGCGACATCGTCTCGATCTACCACGACGCCCGCGAGGGCGGCAACGGGTCCAAGGACTTCTGGCGCGACGAGTACGTTCTCAACGCCGCGATCGCCCGGTACGGCAAGCCGTACGTCGCGATCATGGACGGCATCGTGATGGGCGGTGGGGTCGGCGTCTCGGCGCACGGCAACGTCCGCATCGTCACCGAACGGTCGACCATCGGAATGCCGGAGGTGGGCATCGGTTTCGTGCCCGACGTCGGCGGCACCTACCTGCTGTCGCGGGCGCCGGGTGAACTCGGCACCCACATCGCGCTGACGACGGCGCGGTTGAGTGCGGGCGACGCGATCGTGAGCGGCTTCGCCGACCACTTCGTCCCGTCCGACCGGCTCGCGGAGTTCGAGCAGGCGCTCGCGACCGGAACCGTCGAAGACGCGATCGCGCGGTTCGCACAGCCCGCCCCGGCATCGGAACTGGCCGCGCAGCGCGGCTGGATCGATGCCGCGTACGCGGCCGACACCGTCGAGGAGATCGTCGCGAATCTGCGATCGAGTGGTGTTCCCGAGGCGGCCGCGGCCGCCGAGCAGATCCTCGCGAAGTCCCCGACCGCCGCGAAGGTCACGTTGCGGGCGTTGCGGCAGGCACGCGAACTCGACACGCTCGAGGCGGTGCTCGATCAGGAGTACCGGGTGTCGTTGGCGTGCCTGGGATCCCGCGATCTCGTGGAGGGCATCCGCGCGCAGGTGGTAGAGAAGGACCGTAACCCCGCATGGTCGCCGTCGACCCTCGAGGCGGTCACCGACGAACACGTGGATCGATTCTTCGAGTCGCTCGGCGAAGCCGAACTCGGTTTGGCCGCAGCACTCGTGAGTGGGGAGGAAGTGCGATGAGCACAAGCGACATCACCGTCGGATTCGTCGGACTCGGCCACATGGGTGGACCGATGGCGGCGAACCTGGCCAAGGCCGGATACGTCGTGCGGGGCTTCGACCTCGCGCCGGCCGCGCTCGAGCAGGCTGAACGCGACGGCATCACGGTCGTGGGATCCGCCACCGAGGCCGCCACCGAGGCCGACGTCGTGATCACGATGCTGCCCAGCGGCAAGCACGTGATCGGTCTGTACGAGGGTGGGCTGCTGGCCGCTGCGCGCCAGGGCACGCTGTTCGTCGACTGCTCGACGATCGACGTCGCCGATGCCCGCGCCGCGCACGAACTGGTCGAGCAGGCCGGTCACCGGGGCGTGGATGCGCCGGTGTCGGGTGGCGTCATGGGCGCGGCGGCGGGCACGCTCGCGTTCATGGTCGGCGGCGACGACGCGGACTTCGAGGCGGCGCATCCGCTGCTCGAGGTGATGGGCCGCAAGGTCGTGCACTGCGGCGGCCCCGGCGTCGGGCAGGCCGCGAAGATCTGCAACAACATGATCCTCGGAGTCTCGATGATCGCGATCAGCGAGGCGTTCGTGCTCGGCGAGAAGCTGGGGCTGAGCAACCAGGCGCTGTTCGACGTCGCGTCGAACGCGTCGGGCCAGTGTTGGGCGCTCACCACCAACTGTCCGGTGCCCGGTCCGGTCCCGGCCAGCCCCGCCAACAACGACTACCAGCCGGGCTTCGCTGCCGCGCTCATGGACAAGGACCTCGGGCTGGCTGCGAACGCGTTGCGCGCCAACGGCGTCGACGCCGAACTCGGTATGCGGGCCGCGGAGCTGTACCGGAGGTTCCACGAAACCGGGCACGGCGGCGAGGACTTCTCGGCGATCATCAGGGACATCAGGGACAGGTCGAACGGAGAGACTCGATGACGGACTACCAGACCATTCAGATCGGACGAACCGGTCGCGTGGGCATGATCACGCTCAACCGGCCGGAGGCGCTCAACGCGCTCAACGCCCAGCTGATGTCGGAGGTCGTCGCGGCCGTCGACGAGTTCGAGAAGGACCGGGGCATCGGTTCGATTCTCATCACCGGCTCGGAGCGCGCGTTCGCGGCCGGCGCCGACATCAAGGAGATGCAGAGCAAGTCCTTCATGGACATGTACCTCGACGACTGGTTCTCGGCGTGGGACCGTCTGGCGGCGGCGCGCAAGCCGATCGTCGCGGCCGTGGCCGGCTACGCGCTCGGCGGCGGATGCGAGCTGGCGATGATGTGCGACGTGCTGATCGCCGCCGACTCGGCCAAGTTCGGCCAGCCCGAGATCAAGCTCGGCGTGCTGCCCGGCATCGGCGGCTCGCAGCGCCTGACCCGCGCAATCGGCAAGGCCAAGGCGATGGACCTGTGCCTCACCGGCCGCACGATGGACGCCGAGGAGGCCGAGCGCGCCGGACTGGTCGCTCGCATCGTCCCGGCCATCGACCTGCTCGACGAGGCCATCGCGACCGCATCGAAGATCGCCGACATGTCCCTGCCGATCGCGATGATGGTCAAGGAGTCGGTCAACCGGGCATTCGAGTCGACGCTGTCCGAGGGCGTGCGATTCGAGCGGCGCGTGTTCCACTCTGCGTTCGCGACCGAAGACCAGAAGGAAGGCATGGCCGCGTTCACCGAGAAGCGCGACCCCAACTTCGGGCACCACTAGGCGTACGGCGCAAGACACTTCGGCCCCGCATCGAATCGATCGATGCGGGGCCGACGTCTGTCACGGACGTGTCAGTGCCACTTGCCGGGCTTCTCCCCGGTATCGAAATCGCCTGCGCGGTAGCGCAGTTCGGCGAGGATCCGGACGAGGGAGTCGAGCCGGTCGGGGGCCAGCCCCGGCTCCGCGAACACCTTGGCGTTCAGTTCCTCGGTGGCGCGCAACGACAACTCCCGACCCTCGGCGGTGATCTCGACGAGCGTCGCGCGGCGATCGGTCGGATGCGGGACGCGGCGCACCAGCCCCGCGGTCTCGAGGCGGTCGACCGCGTTGGTCACGCTCGTCGGGTGCACCTGGAGTCGGGCGCTGGCCTTAGCCATCGGTAGCGCGCCGGTCCGGGTGAAGGTCAGCAGCGTCAGGAGTTCGTAGCGGGAGAACGTCAGCCCGAACGGCTTGAGCGTCTCCTCCACGCGCGCCATCATGATCTGCTGCGCCCGCATCACCGACGTCACCGCGGCCATCCCGTCGGCCACCGCACCCCAGCCGTGCTGCGTCCACTGGCGGTGCGCTTCCTCGATGGGGTCCAGTGGCAGCGGCGACGGTGACGGCATGCTCCGATCATCCCACGCTGACGGCGTCGGTTCGTGCACCGGGCGTGCGGGTTCATGTACGCGGCGGTCGGTCTGATATTCGCGCGCTCACGAGCATCGTCGCCAGCGCGATCGCGAGGCACACGGTCATGCTCGACACCAGTGCGGTGCTGGTGTTGCCGAGCAGACCGACCAGTGGCGCCACGACCGCACCTACGGCGTACTGCATCGAACCCAGCAGGGCGGCCGCGGTGCCGGCGGCCTCGCCGTGACGGGACAGTGCGAGCGCGGGCGCGTTGGGCAGCACGAAACAGACGGCCCCGAGCATGATCCACAGCGCGGCGACGAATCCGGCCATTCCGCCGATCGTGAAGAACGCCACGACGACCGCGACGAGGCCGAGGGCGACCGCGGCGATCAACGACGACTGCACGATCTGGCGCGGTGTCCACCGGCGCAGAAGGCGGACGTTGAGTTGCGTCGCCCCGATCATGGAGAACGCGCCGGCGCTGAAGACCAGAGCGAACTGCTGCTGGTCGAGGTCGAACTGGTCCTGGTACACGAAGGACGCACCCGAGACGTACACGAAGAGCGACGCCATCACGACGCTCGCGACGAGCGTGAGTGCGACGAAAGTGCGGTCACGCAGGAGCATTCCGTAGGTGCGAAGCACCGGCCCCAGCCCGCCGGGTCGACGTCGTTCGGGCGGAAGCGTTTCCGGCAGCGCGAAGACGGCGATCAGCGCGATGACGACGCCGATCAGTGCGAGGGCGACGAAGATCCCGCGCCAGTCCACGGCCACCAGCAGGGCGCCACCGATACTCGGCGCGAGCACGGGTGCGACGCCGAGGACGAGCATCAGTCGTGAGATGACCACCGCGACCGCGCTGTCGGAGTAGAGGTCTCGAACCATCGCCATCGTGACCACGGCGGCCGCGGCGGCACCGACGCCCTGGAAGACGCGGAGGACACCGAGCATCGCGATGGTGGTGGCGAAGACCGCGAGCAGCGCGGCGACGATGTGCAGCGCGATCCCGGCGACGAGCGGTCTCTTGCGGCCCAGCGTGTCCGACAGTGGACCGATCACCAACTGCCCAAGCGCGAGCCCGATCAGCGTGCCGGTGATCGTCAGCTGCGCGCCGGACGACGAGGAGTCCAGTGCCGCAGCGATGTCCGGCAACGCCGGCAGATACATGTCGATCGTGAAGGGGCTCAGGGCCGTCATCGATCCGAGCGCCACGATGGTGCCCAGGCGCGGCTCCTGCACGGCGCCGGCCGCCTCGCCGACCGGGGCGTCGGAGGCGGTCGGCTGAAGGGTGTCGTCGGCTGTCATGCGCCGACGATGTCGGATGTGTTCTCCGTCATGCCAGTTCCGTCCCGCAGGACGGAATCCGGGGTGGTGCCGATCCGACCCGGTCCCGGAACGCCGAACGGGCCGGACTCGTGGAGCCCGGCCCGTTCGGCGTGTGTGGGAGAAGTCAGCTCAGGGAGCTGAGCTGCTGGATGATCGCCATGATGGTCTTGACGCTGTCGATGACGGCGCTGAGCGTGGTGAAGGAACCCATGTTTCAGTCCTCTGGGGTGAGATCGGCTAGATGTGGCCCTTGGCCACTGTCGGTAAAACTAGCAGCCGTTCGGGGGATTTGAGTGAATTGCACGAAAACGCCTGGACGTTTGTTCATGTCGGTTTCGTGCGGCCGGAACCGGACGAATGCCCGGAAATCCCTCCCTGCGTGCAGTCGTCTGGTGTAGAACAGGGCTTCGGCGCAGGTCCGGCGTCCAAGGCACGAGGGGGATCGGTGATGCAGTCCGCGCGACATCGAGGCGAGGGCTCGGCGGGGTACGGCGTTCTGGGAATGGGAATGTACATCCCACAGCGAGTGTCGACCAACGCCGAGATCGGGGCCGCGGCAGGCGTCACTGAGGAGTGGATCGTCGAGAAGACCGGTGTGCTCGAACGCCGGCGGGCCGCGATAGGGGAGAACACCGCGGACATGGCGGCCGAGGCGGGTCGACTGGCCCTGAAGGATGCGCGCGAGCGCGCGCTGACGCCGGAGGCCGCGGAGGAACCGGGGATGCTGATCGTCGCGACGTCGACACCCGATCGGCAGGTGCCGGCGCCGGTGTCGGACGTGCACGCACGCGTGGGGCTGGGACCCATGCCGGCGCTCAGCCTCGACGGTGGGTGCGCCGGATTCGCGCAGGCGATGGTGACCGCCGAGGCGTATCACCGGATGGGGCAGGCACGGACCGCGCTGGTCGTCGGATCCCACCGCATCGAGAACTTCGTGGTGCCCGCCGACCGCAAGACCACGCCGCTGTTCGGCGACGGTGCGGGCGCCTACCTCATGGGCCCGGTTCCACCCGGCTACGGCATCCTCACCAGCCATCTCGTCACCGACAGCACGTTCGTCGAGGCGCTGCGAACCCCGTATCGCACACCGGATTCGGCAGGCGTCGAACCACTGCACATGGACGGGTACGTGCTGGTGGACGTGTTCGTACGGGAAATCCCCGTACTGCTCCGGCAGTCGCTCGACGAGGTGGGGCTCACGATCGCGGACATCGACCACCTCTTCGTGCACCAGGCCAACGTCCAGATGGTGCGGACCCTCGGGCAGGTGCTCGGACTCGAGGCGGAGAAGGTGCCGACCAGCGGGCAGTGGGTCGCGAACACGGCCTCGGCGTCGTTGCCGATCAGCACCGTCATGGCCGAGCGCGAGCGGACGCTCGAACGCGGGGACATCGTCGTGATGGTCACCGCGGGTGCGGGTGTCAGCGGCGCGGTAATCGTCATGCGGTGGTACTGACATGGCGGATGCGAAGCGGACCGCGGTGGTCACCGGCGGTGCAGGCGGAATCGGGTCGGCGATCTGCGCGCGGCTGGCCGACGACGGTTTCGACGTGGTGATCGCATACCGCGCCAACGAATCCGGTGCGGAGAACACCGCCCGCAGGTGCCGGGACGCGGGTGTGGGCGCTGTGACCGTGCAGGCCGACCTGGCCGAGCCCGCCGGCGTGCGGCGGGTCGTCGACACGGCCGTCGACGGGTTCGGCCGCCTCGACGCGTTCGTTCACAACGCGGCGACCGCGGTGTTCGGTTCACTCCCCAAGCTGGCGTCGGAGCGGCACGACGAATACCTGCAGGCGTTCGCGCTCAACACTCATGCACTGCTGGTCGCTGCGGCCGAGTGCTCGAAGCGGATGGAGGACGGCGGCCGCATCGTGAACATCTCGTCGGTCTCCACCGTGCAGGGGCTGTTCGGTGGAGCCGCCTACGCGGCGAGCAAGGCTGCCGCCGAGTCGATCACGCGCACCGCAGCGACCGAGCTCGGTGGGCGCGGGATCACCTGCAACACAATCCAACTCGGCCTGGTCGACACCCCGACCGCGCGGGAGGTCACCAATCAGCAGGTGATCGACTTCTACGCCATGCAGGCGCCGGTCCGGCGCGTCGGGCAGCCGTCCGACGTCGCCGCCATGGTGAGTCATCTGCTGGGCACGGAATCCGCCTGGCTCACCGGCCAGACCATCGGACTCAACGGGGGGTACCGGTTCTGATGACGCAGTCCACGATCAGTCGAGCACTCGGCGACGCCGAGTCCGAGGACCTCTCACGCTGGCTCGCGGACCGGCTGCCGGGCGCGGGCGCGGTGACGATCGCGCCGCTCGCGCAGACCGCAGGACGCAGTCACGCGGTCTATCTGGTGGCCCGCGCCAACCAGCGGTGGGTGCTCCGTGTCGCCCCGGACCATCACGAGGCGTCGGTCGGCGGAGCCTTCGACCTGAGCCGGGAAGGGAAGATCCTGGACGCCCTGTCCGGGACCGACGTCCCGCACCCGGCCGCGGTCGTCGTCCGCGACGAGTCCGCGCCGACCCGGCGGGACTTCCTGGTCACCGAGTTCGTCGACGGGATCACGCTCGATCGGACGCTGCCGGAACCGTTCGCGAACCAGCGCGACGGCCGGGCGATCACGGAATCGATCGTCGACACACTGGCCCGGGTGAACACGGTGGACTGGCGCGCGACGACACTTGTCGACACCGCGCGCCCCGACGGCTACCTGGCGCGGCAGTTCGACAAGGCGGCGTCGATGCTCGACAAGTTCCGCACGCGCGACACCCCGACCCTGGACGAACTCCTCGACGGGCTGCGCCGGGACCAGCCCGCGAACTACCGGCTGGGGCTGATCCACGGCGACTACAGCGCCATGAACATCATGGTGGCGCGCGAGCGGGCGGAGGTGAAGGCGGTACTGGACTGGGAGACCGCGACCGTCGGCGACGCGATGATCGACATCGGGTACCTCACCGCACGCTGGGCGCGACCCGAGGAGAACCCGCTGATGGCCGCGTTCGCGCTCGGTGGCGGCGACCCGGCCGTGCACGACCTGCTGCCGTCGCGCAGCTACGTCGCGGAGCGGTACGCCGAGGCCAGCGGGCAGCCGATCGACCGGTTGCCGTTCTACCAAGGGTTGGCGATGGCGAGGCTGGCCGTGGTGCTCGAAGGCCGGGTGGCCGCCGGCCGCCGTCGGGGGAGGTCCGAGGTTGCCGAGATGTTCGCGACGATGGCGGACGGTTGTGCCGCGCACGGCCTGCGACTGGCGAATGCCGATGGCTGAGCCGCTGCTCGCCGGGGTGCGGGTGGTCGAATCGGCCAGCCTGCTCACCGGAGCGACGGTCGGGATGCTGCTGGCCGACCTCGGGGCCGACGTCGTGAAGGTCGAACCACCGCACGGCGATCTGATCCGGTGGGCACTGGGCCAGGTGACCCCCGGCTACAGTCCCGCGCACCTGCAGCTCAACCGCAACAAGCGGTCGGTGACACTCGACATGCGGGCGGTGGAGGGGTTGACCCTGTTCCGCCGGCTGATCGAGGGCGCGGCGGTGCTCGTCGACGGAAACGCCCCGGGCACGCTCGCCAAACTCGGATTGTCCGATGACGCACTGGCACAACTGAATCCGGGTCTCGTCCACTGCTCGGTCAGCGGCTACGGCGCGAGCGGCCCATACGCCGCGATTCCGACGCACGGTCTGATGATGAGTGCGCTCGTGGGGGCGAACCCGACGACGGTCACGCCCGACGGCGGGCTGCTTCCCGCCGAGTACGAGGGCGCGTCGATCAGCGGGCGGGGCGGTGATGCCGCGATCGCCGCCGGCAGTGCGGCGGCGATGCAGATCTGCGCCGCGCTGGTCCGTCGGGAACGGCACGGCGTCGGCTGCCGGATCGATGTCTCCGGCGCTGATGCGCTGCTGGCCCAGTCGATGATTCCCGTTGTCTACCAAGCAAACCTGGACAGGATCGCCGACACGACGACGTTGCCGTTGATCAGCGACGGCACCAGCGGCCCGCGGTATCGGCTGTACGCGACAGCGGATCGCCGCGCGGTGGCCTTCACGGCCCTGGAATCGAAGTTCTGGGCCCGATTCTGCAGCGCCGTGGGGAGGGAGGACCTGCTCGACGCGCGCCCCGACGACGCGAGCCTGGAGCACCCGCTCACCGAGGTCTTCGCGACGCGGACGCAGCAGCAGTGGATGGACCTCGCGATCGAGGTCGGTCTCGCGATCGGCCCGGTTCGCAGCACGCTGGGGGAGATCGCGGCCGACGAACACCTGCGGCACCGGGGCATCTTCGTCGAATCGGAACACCCGGTCGCCGGTGCGTTCACCCACGTCGGCATGCCGGGTCTGATCGACGACGCGTCCTTCGGTGTTCGATTGCATGCCCCGGGTCTGGGCGAACACAACGACCTGTTCGCGTCCGGCTGGCCCAGCTGACCGGTAAGGCCGGTCTCGACGCGTCGTGGGGCGACCAGCTCAGCGTGCTGACCAACTGGCAGGAACGGGCGGATTCGGGTGAGCCACCCGAAATCGCATGGGCTCGGTCCACTTGCGCACGTGTTGACGGGCCACGGTGGCGCTGCCTACCGTGGCAGGACCCGCATCCGGGAGGGGTCGCATGGATGCTCACACGCACAATCCGGCGAGGATCACCTCGTACGCCCGCCAGGGTTGGAGGTTCGACGTCCGTGACGAGGGGCCGCTCGGCGGCAAGCCCGTCGTCCTGCTGCACGGGTTTCCGCAGGACTCCCGTTCGTGGGATCGACTCGTTCCCCTCCTGCACGCCCGCGGCTTCCGCACCCTCGCGGTCGATCAGCGCGGCTACTCGCCGGGCGCCCGGCCGCGTTCCCGTTGGGCGTACAGGCTCTCGGAACTCACCGCGGACATCGTTGCGCTGATCGACCAGTACGAGCTGGGCCCGGTGCACGTCGTGGGGCACGACTGGGGAGCGGCCGTCGCATGGACACTCGCCGCCCGCAGGCCCGATCTGGTCCGAACGCTCACGGCGCTGTCGGCTCCGCATCCCGCGGCGTTCGTCCGCGCGCTGCTGACGAGTAGTCAGATACGGAAGTCGTGGTACATGTTGGCGTTTCAGGTGCCGGTGCTACCCGAACGGACGTTCACGCCAAGAGGATTCGCCCGTCGAGCCCTGCTCGCCAGCGGCATGACGGAGGCGCAGGCCGATCGCGACCTCGCGGCGATGCGGGAGCGGAGTCGCATTCGCGGGGCGCTGAACTGGTATCGCGCCATGCCGTTCACGACTCCGAAGTCCACCACCGCAGAGGTGCGGGTGCCCACCCTGTACGTGTGGAGCGACCGCGACATCGGGATCGGTCCAGTCGCCGCCAGGCTGACGGAGCGATTCGTCACGGGCCCATACAGGTTCGAGACGTTGCCGGGCGTGAGCCACTGGATTCCGGAGCAGGCGCCCGAACAGGTCGACGCGCTGCTGGGCGCCCACCTCCGCTAGCGGCCTCAGCCTCCGATGCGAGTGCTGCGCGCCGCGGCCACGAGCGTTCGGCCGTCCTCGAAGCGCAGAAACCCTGCGGCGACGGCGCGATCGGTGGCTTCGGAAAAGCGGGTCACGTATGTCTCCTGGTCGGGGTACAGCGACGCCAGGGTGTCCGTGTCGAGGGCGACCGTCGCGCCGTTGTTCGGTACGTGAACGGTCTCTCCCGTCAGCGAGCCGATCGGGACGTCGACGATCGGTGTGCGCACCCCGCCACGGGCATTGCCGAAACGGTCGCGAACGATGCCGGAGTCCGTGGTCTCGATCGGCTCTGCCGACGGGGGCGTGACGCCGTCCGAGACCCAGGTGCGCAGCGCGCGCAGCGCCGATGAGACGACCTGGGCCTGTGGTCCGTCGTTGACGATCGGGATCATCGCGCTCAGGTCGCGGACCGCGCCGAACTGCGCGGTGTACTGCGTGTGGAGGATTCGCAGCGCGTGGGCGTCGGAGTGCGCGGCTCCGGCGATCTCCCACGTGCGGATCCGCTCGGTGTCCGGCTGGCGGGCCGCGACGAACGACCTTGGGCCGGCGCCGCCCCCGAGTTCGAACAGTTCGGTCTCGGTGATCACCTGGAAGACGGGCACGTCCACGTCGGTGCGGATGCGCGCGGGAGCGACCACGGCTGGTCCGTTCGGTCCGTCCAGCTTCGGCAGACCCGTGCCGGATCCGATCGGCGCCCCGAACCCGGCACGGCTGTGAACGAAGAATCCGTCGAACACCCGAGCACGAGGATGAATCGCGTTGACGTAGGTGAGCATTCGCATCGCCGACTGCGACTGGCCCGCCGCCACGAGGCGCTCGACCGTCAGTCCGGCGAGCGGGTCGGCGCCCCGAGGCGCACGCAGCGCCGCACCGGCCTGCGAGAAGATGTCGTACGAGTAGGCATCCCCCGGATGGTGCAGTGGGCCGTATCGCTGCGGATCCCACGCCTTGAGGCCCACGACGTCGGGGCCGAGGGGGCTGCCGCCGGTGCTGTTGACACCGGCGGCCTGGGCGGAGACGCCCACCCACGCGTACCCCTGCAGCAGTTCGGGGTGCATGTACCCGAACTCGACATCCACGTCGACGTTGCCGCTCACGTTCAACCACTCGACGACGACCGTGCCGTTGAACCGCTCCGGATCCTGCGGGGCCCGCACCAGCAGCCGGGTGCGGTACGGGGCCTGCCCTGCGTCGGCGACCGCCCAGCGTCCGTCCGAATCCCACGCGCCGTCCTCGCGGAAGGCGGTGGCGGTGCCGCTGAGGAAGAACTCGTGTTCGGTGTACCCGTACGCGGGCAGGTCGACCGATGTCGCGGTGGCAGGGGTGTCGTGCATCCCCTCGGGGAGTAGGTGGTGGTCGGTGTCGAATCGTCTCGCGTGCAGGAACATCCGGATCGAGCCTCTCTGACAGGGGTCTGCGCCGTTGCAGCCCCCGTGAACAGAAACCCTGCCCCAAATGTGTCTGTGATCACACTGCAGGTCTCGCTGGGTGGGACGTCTTTCTCGGTTCAGCCGCCCGCGTAGTCGCCGAAACGCTCGTCCACTTCCTCGGCCGTGAGCCCGTACTCCTCGAGGGTGTACTTGTGTGCGGGCTTGCGGCTGCCCGACCGGCTCTCCGCGTGCATGTCCTCCATCGCGCGGTGCGCCTGCGCCGACAGCGGGATCGAGAAGTGCGAATAGACCTTCTCCACCGTGCCCAGGGGATCGGCGACGAAGTCGCTGTAGTCGACATCGATGAACTGGGCGGGGTCGTACTTCGACCGCGCTGCGGTGAAGTCCTCGAGCCCACGTGCCCACAGGTCGAGCTGGCTGCGACCGATGACCTCGCCGCGGAACTTGTTCGACCACCCCTCGGTGGCCTGCTCGGCGAGGCTGCACATCGACGGGACGAGCGTGCGCGGCGGGCGGTGTGTCTGGATGATCAGGGCGTCCGGGTACACGGCCATCAGCTCGTCGAGCGCGAACAGGTGGCTCGGGTTCTTGAGAACCCAGCGCCGGTCCTGGTCGTGCAGGCCGATCAACTGCAGGTTCTTCCGGTGCCGCTCGTACGCGTTGGTCCAGTCCTGGCCCTCGAGCCACTTCGAGTACGTCGGCAGGTTCGCCAGACACTCGTACGACACCGATTTGAAGGTCTGCCGCAGCAGCTGCCAGCACTCCTCGACCTCGCCGGCCGACATGTAGTGCACGCCCATGAACTCGGGATGCTCCACGTGATGCTTGCTGAACTGCTGCTCGATCGCCTGGAACACCGGGTTCGATTCCCAGGTGTCCCGGGGCGGACGCGGCTGCGGCATCTCGGTCAGCCACATCTCGAGACCCTGGTGCGCCGGGTCCACCGTGAGCAGTCGGTGCAGCGCGGTGGTGCCCGTGCGCGGCAGCCCGGTGACGAAGATGGGGCGCTCGATCGGCGCCTCGGCGTGCTCCGGGAACTGCTTCCACGCGGCCTCGCTGAGGAGCCGTGCGACCAGGGCGCCGCGCAGGAAGACGCGGGAGATCTTGCTGCCGAACGGCGTCAGGTCCTCGTCCCGCGCGTACGAATCGAGCAGGACCCCGAGTGCCTCGGTGTAATCGTCGGCGCCGAAGTCGTCGAGGCCGGTCATCCGGGTCGCGGACGCGTGCAGGTCCTCGATGGTGCCGACGGTCGTGCGTTCAGTCATGGTGCTCCTTCAGGTCCCAGCTCTAGTGGTGGAACTCGCCGCAGTTGACGTCGAGGCACTGGCCGGTGATCGCGTTGGCCATCGGCGAGGCCAGGAAGATCACGGCGTCGGCCACCTCGTCGGTGGTCGGCAGGCGCTTGAGGTCGCTGTTCGCGGCGGTGTGCTCGTAGATCTGGTCGACCGTGATGCCGAACTTCTCGGCCTGGTGCTCGAAGTACTTCTTCAGGGTGTCGCCCCAGATGTAACCGGGGGCAACGGAGTTCACTCGAATTCCCTGCGGGCCGAGCTCGGTGGCGAGGGACTGCGACATCGCCAGCAGGGCCGACTTGGCCAGCTTGTAGCTGCCGTACCGTTCCTGCGAATGTCGCAGCACCATCGAGTTGACGTTCACCACCGCACCCTTGGACTCCGCGAGGGCCGGCGTGAACAGCTGGGTCAGGCGGAGCGCGCCGAGCACGGTCAGCTCGATCGCGTCACGGATGTGCTGGAAGTCGGTGCGGCCGAACGGCTTCATCGACGGCACCGTGAACGCGTTGTTGATCAGCCCGTCCACGCGGCCGTAGGCGTCGGTGGTGGCGGCCAGCAGGTGCGCCGCCGAGGCGTCGTCGGTGATGTCGGTCGACACCGTGACCGCGCGTCGACCCAGGTCGGTGACCTCCTTGGCGACCTCGTCCAGCCGCGCCTGCGTGCGGGCGGCCAGCACCAGATCGGCGCCGGCCTCCGCGCAGCGCAGCGCGAGGGTGCGGCCCAGCGCCGGTCCCACACCCGAGATGACGATTACCTTGTCCTGCAACAGATTTGTCATGTCTACCCCAGCATTCGGTCGGCGACGGCGGCCTGCCGCTCCGCGATGCGGGCGGCGAAGTCCTCCGGCGTGATCTTGTTGTGTTCGTGGAAAGGCAGTTTCGAGGCGATCTCGTCGAACTTGACCACCTCGACGGTCGGGCCGTCCTCGGGCGTGTACTCGCGTGACGTCCGCTGCCACCGGAACTGCAGGTAGCCACGCGGATGGCCGAGTGCCTCGAGCCAGTTGGTGACGCCCGGGTTCCGCTCGCTGAGGACCATGCGGATCATGCCGTCCGGATCGACCTGCGCCTGGGCGTTGTTCAGCGACGTCTGGTGGTTGATGTAGTCGAGCGAGATGTACCACAGGCTGCCGAGTTGGAAGCCCTGGTACGGCGCATCGGACTTCGGGACGGTGATGATCATCGCCTCGTCGTCGGTGAGTTCGTAGTGGCCCACCGACGAGTACTGCGTCGCCAGGCCGCCCGGCGTGAGGCGCGGCGCGGTGATCGTGTTGACCGGCAGGTTGTCGTAGAACCACTGCGGGAACTGCAGCCACGTCTTGACCCGGCTCACCAGGGCCTTGCCGGCGCGGGCGAACCGCTTCTCGGTCTCCTCGCGCGTCAGTGGCGGCACCGGGACGCCGATGCGGTCGGCGCGCTCGATGCGGATGGTGCCGCGCTTCTGGCTCCAGTCGCTGTAGACCTCGCGGACCACGAGCTGGCTCGAACCGGTGGCGAGCGTGAAGTGGTTGCGGCGTCCGTCCGCCGGTCCGGGGCCGAACGTGGCGACGAACGTGCCGTCGTCCTCGATGTGCAGTTCCCGGTCATCGAAGGCGATCTCGCTGCCGGGGACGTTCGCGTTCGTGTAGTTGCCGCTGAGCACCTGGAAACTCAGGTCCGCCGTGGTGCCGCGGGTGCCGGTCACGATGTACTCGGCGTCGTCGTTGATTCGCGCGCCCCAGTACAGGGTGTCGGGGTTGTCGAGCCCCATCTTGGTGAACGGCCCGGTGCCCTCGAGGAAGCTCGGATGGGTCTTCTCGGTGGCCCAGGCCGCGTGGACGGTCGCGAGGATGCCGCCCGCGAGGTACTGCATTCCCTCCAGCAGATCCTGCTCCGACCGGATGTGGGGGGCGCTCTCGACGAGCTTCTCCGCCTCGGCGATGGCCTCGGCCAGTGGATCCGTCAGCACACCTTGCTCCTTCGATCTGGTGGTACAAATATGTACCTCAGTGGTAGATCAAGCGTTGATCAGACGATAGAACGTGTTTCAAGGAGTGGTCAATGATTTCCGGGGTTGCCGAATCGAGTGAGCCGAGCGGGCGCCGATCCCCGCCCACCGAGCGGGTGGTCCAGGTGCTCGACTTCCTCGTCGCCCGCGACGAGCACCGCTTCGGCCTGTCCGAGCTGGCCAGAGCGCTGTCGATCAGCAAGCCGACCTGTCTCGGCATCCTCTCGGAACTCGTCTCGGGCGGATATCTCACCCGCGACCCGGTCTCGAAGACCTACGGCCTGGGACCGGCGCTCATTGCCGCGGGTCGCGCCGCTCAGCGCGGCTTCGCCGTCGGGCCGATCGCCCGCGCCCAACTCGACAAGATCGCCGCCGAGTTCGGCGCGGTGTGCACGGCGTCCGCGGTGGTGGGTGATCGGGTGATGATCCTCGAGACCGTCGCCCCGCCGGGGATGACGCTCGGGCGGACCGCGGCCCGGGCGGGACAGGCGTACCCGTTCGCGCCGCCTGTGGGCCTGATGTACGTGATCTGGGGTGGCGACGACGCCCTCGAGGCGTGGCTGCGGCGGGAGCCGGCGCTACCGGTGGTGCTCGATCGCGGCCTGCTGCAGCGCGTCGTCGACGACTGTCGGCGCACCGGATACCTCGTCGAGCGGCTCACCCCGGTCGGTCGCAAACTCTTCTCGCTCATGGCGGGCGTCGCCGGGCGGGACCTGCCGACCGAACTGCGCGAGCTGATCGGCGAGATGGTCTCGAGCCTCGGCGAGCGCGTCTACCTCGGCACCGAGACCGCGGTCGACGTCGAGTATCCGGTGAGTCTGATCGCCGCGCCGTGCTACGACGCCGACGGCCACCAGTCGCTGGTGCTGACGCTCGACGTCGGCGGCTCGATCAGCGGCTCGGAGATCGCCCGGCGGGGCGCGGCGCTCGTGGCCGCGGCGGATGCGGTGACGGCCGAGGTTGGCGGACGCCGCCCCGTCCGCCCCTGACGCGATGGTCGGGATGTGGGCCGTTGACCGGTGCATGGAACGCGTTCTATTCTCGGCTCACAGTCAGTATGCGTACCGAGTCGGTACAAAAATGTACCGGTGCGTCGATCCGTCGAGGAGCCGCGCGTGACACCCCTGGCATCCCCGTCCACCTACGAGCTGTCGCACCTGCAGGCGCTCGAGGCCGAGGCGGTCCACATCTTCCGAGAGGTAGCCGCGACGTTCGAGCGTCCGGTCCTGCTGTTCTCCGGCGGCAAGGACTCCGTGGTGATGCTCCACGTCGCCGCCAAGGCGTTCTGGCCGGCGGCGCTGCCGTTCCCGGTGATGCACGTCGACACCGGTCACAACTTCGACGAGGTGATCGAGTTCCGCGACCGGACCGTCGAAGGGCTCGGCCTGCGGCTCGTGGTGGCGAGCGTCGAGGACGACATCGCGGCCGGACGGGTCGTCGACGAGACCGGGCCGCGTGCCAGCCGCAACCGCCTGCAGACGCATTCGCTGCTGCGCGGCATCCGGGAGAACAAGTTCGACGCCGTCTTCGGCGGTGCGCGCCGCGACGAGGAGAAGGCCCGCGCCAAGGAGCGCGTCTTCAGCTTCCGCGACGAGTTCGGCCAGTGGGATCCCAAGGCGCAACGACCCGAACTGTGGAATCTCTACAACGGGCGGCATCGCCGGGGCGAGCACATCCGGGTCTTCCCGCTGTCGAACTGGACCGAGCTCGACATCTGGCAGTACATCCTCGAGGAGGAGATCGAGCTGCCGTCGATCTACTACGCGCACCGGCGTCCGGTCGTCGAGCGCGACGGAATGCTGCTGGCGCACACGCGGTTCCTGGCCCTGTTGCCGGGGGAGGAGGCGCGCGCGGAACTCGTGCGGTTCCGCACCGTCGGCGACGCGACGTGCACCGGCTGCGTCGAGTCGTCGGCGGCCACCGCCGCCGAGGTCGTGACCGAGGTCGCGGCCAGCCGCATCACCGAGCGCGGCGCCACCCGCGCGGACGACCGGATCTCCGAGGCCGGCATGGAGGATCGCAAGAAGGAGGGGTACTTCTGATGGTGCACACCCAGCAACTCCTCCGTGTCGCGACGGCGGGCAGCGTGGACGACGGCAAGTCGACGCTCATCGGACGTCTGCTGTACGACTCGAAGTCGATCTTCGAGGACCAGCTCGAGGCGGTCGAACGCAGCAGCCGCGAGCGCGGCACCGAGTACACCGACCTGGCGCTGCTCACCGACGGGCTCCGGGCCGAGCGGGAGCAGGGCATCACGATCGACGTCGCGCACCGGTACTTCGCCACGCCGCAGCGCAAGTTCATCATCGCCGACACCCCCGGCCACGAGCAGTACACGCGCAACATGGTCACCGGCGCCTCGACCGCCGACCTGGCGCTGATCCTCGTCGACGCCCGCAAGGGCGTGCTCGAGCAGACGCGTCGGCACGCGTTCCTGTCGACGCTGCTGGGGATCCCGCACCTGGTGCTCTGCGTCAACAAGATGGATCTCGTCGACTGGTCGCAGGAACGCTTCGAGGAGATCAAGGACGAGTTCGGGCAGTTCGCGACCAAACTTGACGTCCACGACCTCACGTTCATCCCGGTGTCGGCGCTCAAGGGCGACAACATCGTCACCCGCACCGAGAACATGCCGTGGTACGAGGGCTCGTCGCTGCTGCACCACCTCGAGGACGTGCACATCGCGTCCGACCGCAACCTCATCGACGCGCGGCTGCCCGTCCAGTACGTGATCCGGCCGCAGCGGCAGACCGACGCCGATCTGCACGACTTCCGCGGCTATGCGGGCACCGTCGCCAGCGGCGTCTTCAAGCCTGGTGACGAGGTGGTGGCGCTGCCGTCGGGATTCACATCGACGATCTCGGCGATCTGGGGGCCGGGCGGCGAGGAGGTGAAGGAGGCGTTCGCGCCGTCGGCCGTGTGCGTGCAACTCGCCGACGACCTCGACGTCAGCCGGGGCGACACCCTCTGTCGACCGAACAACCGACCACTCGTCGGTCAGGAGATCGACGCGATGATCTGCTGGTTCACCGAGCAGTCGTCGCTGAGCCCCGACGCGCGGTACACCGTCCTGCACACCACGCGGTCCACCAAGGCGCAGGTGGTCCGGCTCGACTATCGACTCGACGTCAACACCCTGCACCGCGACGAGACCGCGCAGTCGTTGACGCTCAACGAGATCGGACGCGTCCAGCTGCGAACCCAGCAGCCGCTGCTGTTCGACCCGTACCGCCGCAACCGGGTGACCGGCAGCTTCATCCTGGTCGACGACACGACCGGCAACACCGTCGCCGCCGGCATGATCACCGGGCCCACCCTCAAGGAATCGAAGGTGGTGTGGCACTCGGCCGCGGTGTCCCGCGACGAGCGGGCGACCCGCGGCTCGACGGTGTGGCTCACCGGTCTGTCGGCGTCCGGGAAGTCCACGGTCGCGGTCGAACTCGAACGACGCCTGGTCGCCGCGGGCGTGCCCGCGTACCGGCTCGACGGTGACAACCTGCGGCACGGTCTCAACGCCGATCTCGGGTTCAGCGCCGAGGACCGGGCCGAGAACGTGCGGCGCGTCGGATCCGTCGCGCAGTTGCTCGCCGACGCCGGCATGGTCGCGGTGGCCTCGCTCATCAGCCCCTATCGCGACGACCGCGACCGCGTGCGGCGTCTGCACGAGGAGGCCGGACTGCCGTTCGTCGAGGTGTTCGTCGACACCCCGATCGAACAGTGCGAGGCGCGCGACCCCAAGGGCATGTACGCCAAGGCGCGGGCGGGGGAGATCACCGGGTTCACCGGCGTCGACGACCCCTACGAGGCACCCGAGAACGCCGAGCTGGTGCTGCGGCCCGAGGACGGCGACCCGGTCGCGCAGGCGGCCAGGATCATGGAGTATCTGAACCTGTGACCACCGACGCCGAACTTGCCGCCGAACTCGCCGCCCGCGCCGGCGAGCTGTTGCTCGAGCTCCGGGCCCGCGAGCTGGGGGAGACCCCGTTGGACAAGGCGGCGGCCAAGGAGCTGGGCCGCCGGGGCGACAAGGCGGCCAACACCCTCCTGCTGGAAGGGTTGGCCGTCGCTCGCCCCGGCGACGCCGTCCTGTCCGAGGAATCCGCGGACGACCCTGCGCGCCTGGGCAATCCGCGGGTCTGGATCATCGACCCGCTCGACGGCTCTCGCGAGTACGGTCTGGCCGGGCGCGCCGACTGGGCCGTGCACGTCGCGCTGTGGGAACGCGATCGGGGCATCACCGCCGCCGCAGTTGCGCAACCCGTACTCGGTGAGGTCTACGTCAGCGGGACCTCGCAGGCGGTGTCGTCGGATCGGCCGCGTCCCCGAATTCTGGTGAGCGACAGCCGCCCTCCCGAGTTCGTGGACGCGCTCGCGCGGCACGTGGGTGGTGACGTCGCCCCGATGGGTTCCGCGGGCGCGAAGGCCATGGCGGTGCTGCGCGGCGACGCCGACGCCTACGTGCACGCCGGCGGACAGTGGGAGTGGGACTCGGCCGCCCCGGTGGGTGTCGCCCTCGCGGCGGGCCTGCACTGCTCCCGCATCGACGGCACTCCGCTGCAGTACAACGAGCCGCACCCCTACCTGCCGGACCTGCTGATCTGCCGGCGTGATCTCGCGGTGCCCCTGCTCACAGGCATCGCCGACCTGGCCGCGACGGCCGCGCCGGTCAGTCCGCGCGTGGCGATGGCGCGCGAGTACATCGACTCGCTCGTCACGCACGACGCGAGCAAGGTGCGTCTCGCCCGGCACTGCCACCGCTACGAGAACGGGCAGCGCACAGGCGATTCCGGCGACGAGATCCGCTCGATGCTCGAGACGGGTGGGCAGTACCGGCCGATCAGCGGGGTCCGTGACCTCGAGTTCCGCGAGTGGGGCTCCGACGTCGTCGCGCGGTTCCTGCTCGACATGAACACCGGCCGTGACACCCTCACCGTCGCGATCACCGAACACTTCTCGATCCCCAGCGCGGAGATCGACTCGATCACCGCGATCATCGAGCCGCACGGCTGAGTCGGGGGCGACCGGTAGGGTCGCCCCCGTGGCATTCGATGACGATGAACGGGCGGCTCTGCTGGCGTTGAAGGGGGTCGGGCCCACCGTCGTGCGACGGCTCGAAGATATGGGCCACGACAGCTTCGACGCGTTACGGTCCGTCCGCGCCGAGGACATCCTCGACGCGGGGGCCTCGATGACCGGGTCGACCTGCTGGCGCAACAGTCCGCAGGCCAGGGCGGCGGTCGCCGCGGTCCTCGAGCGAGCACAGCAGGATCGACCGGAGTCCGCGACCCCGTAGTCGGCCCGCGCTGTCGGGAACTGCGATCACGCTGATGCGGACTCCGCGGCGAGGGCGGCGCCCAGCGCGTCGAGCAGCAGATTGGTGCCCGCCTCGCGGGATCCGGCGTCGTCGTGGCCGTCGAGGAACGCGCCCTGCTCGGTCATCACCAGGCGGGTGCCGGCGCCGGCCGGGAAGAACTCGATGGTGGCCAGCGACACCGAAATCCGGACGTCGTCCATGTGCAT
Source organism: Prescottella soli (assembly GCF_040024445.1). Lineage (NCBI taxonomy): Bacteria > Bacillati > Actinomycetota > Actinomycetes > Mycobacteriales > Nocardiaceae > Rhodococcus > Rhodococcus (subgen. Prescottella) soli. Next base: position 1,142,272 of record NZ_CP157276.1, on the reverse strand, counting down.
GTCGTAGCTGTAGACGATCCGCTCGTTCGGGACGATGTCCTGGTAGATCGACGAGAACGAATGCACAGGACCGCTTTTCGGTCCGCCGCTGATGCTCTCGCGGCCGCCGACGCGGAAGTCCATCACGCCCTCGTTCGACACCCACTCATCGGGGTGGCTGAACCAACGCGCCTTGGCTTCGGGATCGGCGAACGCGTGGAACACGCGGGCGGGGGGCGCGTCATAGACGCGCTCGACGACGAATGTGGAATGGGTGACCGATCGGGTGCTCATGGCGACTCCTCGCTGTCGGGTACTTCGTCGGTCTCGGCGAGATACTCGCCGAGTCGGTCGAGGCGGCGCTCCAGACTCGTGCGCCGCTGGGCAATCCACTGCGCCGCACCGTCGAGCGCGTCCGGGACCAGATGGCACGTTCGGGTCCGGCCGACCTTCTCCGACCGAACCAGACCGCTGGCCTCGAGCACCTGGAGGTGCTGCACGACGGCGGGCAGTGACATGTCGAGCGGGGCCGCGAGCTCGCTGACCGAGGCCGGCCCGCGGCTGAGCCGCTCGACCATCCCGCGCCGACTCGGATCCGACAGTGCATGGAACACCTGGTCGAGCGGTGCGGAATACTTAAGCACACTCTTAAGTATTGCCGAATGTCGAGCAGAGTCAAGACCGAATCGACGAAATACGAGGCCCGGTTGTCAGAAGTGCAGCACCATCGGCCCCGGATTCCACAGACCCGAGCGCCTCTCGTCGACCGTCGTGATGTCCGCCGAGACGGCCGAGCGGTCGCGCGGAGCGAACTGCTCGATCTCTCCCCAGTCGCGGCGCCAGTCGTGATTCAGATACGACGGGATCGTGCGGGCCTCGAGCAGCTGATCCGTCCAGCCGAGTGGTCCGCCACCGAAGTGGTCCTGCCACAGATTCGTCGAGACCGCACCGCCGCGGTCCGGGAGGATCCGGTAGTGCGGCACCTCCGCGACGCCCTCGTGGTGTGTGAACGGCTGCTGACACGGGAACTGGAGCCCCACCGCCCAGTCGGCGAGGACGGGGGTGTTCGAGCCGACGACGTCGTTCAACGTCCGGGTCTGCGGCACGCGCGGGGGAGTGACCGCGATCCACTGGTCCGGGTCACGGTTCTCGTCCGAGGCGACCAGTCGGACCGCGTCGGCGTCGACGGGCAACTGGTCGAGCGGTACCCGCAGATTTCGCCACGACGGGGCCGGCCCGATGTCGAGCGGGGCCGCGCGCCCGAGCACCGTCACCGATCCGTCGGGACGTCGCGCGCCGTATTCGACGTCGAGATCCTGCCCCGGCGTGACGATGCCGTCCGGATCGACCGTGCGGATGCGGCCGGCGACTGCGATCGAGACGATGTCCCCGCGGGTGCCGTCGTCGCCGATGGCGGGCAGCCCGTACCAGCCGCTGACGAGCTTCGCCGGCGCCTGTTCGCCGCGGCTGTAGCTACCGAGCACCGGGGTGGTCGCCGGGTCGAGGCCGTACGGCAACGCGACGGTACTGCCGTTGACGCCGATCGCGCCCTCGCCGCCGCCGGTGCCGGCCGACGCGTCGGTCGAGGTGGGCTTGGTGTCGGAATCGACGAGATTGGCCGCACCGGATGCGGCCGTGCCCGCGTCCGCGCTCAGGTCGGACGCGACGCCGTTCGGGGTGAATCCCGTCGATTCCTCTCCGGCGAGCGCGTGCGCAGCGTCTCCCGAGATTGGCTGCAGCATGGACGCATTGGGATTCATCTCGAGTAGGACGTCGTTCGCGAGTCCGCAGTTCTGGCCGCGCAACGCGTCGAAGTTCGATCGTGCCAGCGAGTACGCCGGGTACTGGGTGACCGCGCCCTTCGCGAGCGAGAGCACCTCGAACAGCACCATGGCGGCGACCGCGATGGTCAGCGGCGGCAGGGCCCAGATCCGGCGAGTGGGCGTGCCCGGCCGGGGAGCCCCGGAGTCGCGCAGATGGCACCACGCGGCGACCGCCAGCATCAGGATCGACGCCACGAACAGCATCTTGGCCGCGCTGACACCGCTGATCGACGGTGGCTTGTCCCACCACGGCACGCCGTAGTACGAGACGTACCACCAGCCGTTGGGGCCGTTGAAGGAGAGGGCGAGGACGAACAGGACCGCCGCCGCGAACAGCGCCCGATTCCGTGGTGAACGGAGGACGGCCGTGCCGACGGCCACCGATGCGAGCACCGCAATCGCGCCCGCGAGGCCGGCGTAGATGCCGAGATGATGCGTCCATTTGGTGGGGGTGAACATCATCAGGGCCATCGCGCCGAGGGTGATACCGATGATCCGGCGTGACGGCCCGGCCGCGGCGCCCGGGATCCGCCCGCCCTTGCGCAGGATCGTGACGATGCCGACAACGATGCCGAGGAACATCGCGAAGATGCCGAATCGCCGCGTGAGCGAGCCGTCCGGCGCGATGTTGAACAGCCACTGGTACCGGAGGAATTCGGTGGTCCAATGCTCGTTCGGTCCGGCGGCGACGTGGGCGTCCTGCATCGGCGACACCACTGCGAGGGTCTGGTCGGCGAAGATCGCGACCAGGATCACCGTGCCAGACGCGACGAGCGGCAGCAGGAGTGCCGCGTAGCCGACGGTCTTCGCGCGGGCGACGAGGATCCGCAGCAGCGGCCGCGCTCCGGCGAGCAACGCTGCGAAACAGATGATTCCGGACGGGCCGACCGAGAGTGTCGCGGCTGCGACGAGGATCGCGACCGCCGCCGGCAACAGTCGCCGGGTCGCGATGGCGCGCTCGATCGAGCACCACGTGAGCAGTACTCCGGCCGCGACGATCGGTTCGGGCCGCAGGCCGTTGTTGTACGGCAGCCACACCGCGAGGAACGCGAGCGCTCCCGTCCACAGTGCGACCCGACTGGTCCGTGCGGCGATGCCGAGTCGGGGAACGACCTCTCGGCTGAGCACCATCCACGTGACGACGCCCGCGAGCAGCGCCGGTAGGCGCACCCACACGCTCGCGCTCCAGATGTCGTCGAGCAGGCCGAAGATGTAGTAGTACGGCGTGCCGAACGGCGTCTCGGGGACGCCGAAGTAGCGGAAGTAGTTCGACATGTAGCCGGACGACTGCGCCGAGCGGGCCATCGTGTACTGGTAGCCGTCGTCGGCGGTGGTGGCGCCGATGAAGTGCCACAGCACGAGCGTGCCGACGACGACCGCGTCGGCGATGCCGAACCGCCACCAGCGGGCGGGCAGGAACCGTCGGGCACGGCGGCCGTCGGAGCAGTCGAGGCGGTGCAGCGCAACCAGACTCACGAGCGTCGCGAGGATCGCGACGATCATCGCGACGACCTTGATCGGCGTCGGCGACGACGAGAAGCGCGAGTCGATCTCGGCGTTGACCTGCAGTCCGGCCGGAGCGGCGCCGTCGAGATCGCTGAAGACGCCGACCATCTGGGGGCGGAAGTCGCCGTCCAGGGTCTTGGGCGGAATCGCCTCGGCCGCCGGAGATCCGGTGACCGCCGCGACCGTGCGGGTCGCGTCCGACGAGATCGTCACCGCGCAGTCGGCGCCGGTGAGTTCCGGCAGAGGAGCGGAGAGTAGCGCGGTGTCGCGAAGGATCACCTCGAGCCGCGCGGGCGAATCACCGGATGCCGCCACGGTCTTCGCGATCAACCCGTAACGCTCTGCGCCCGGCGCGCCGGCCGGCATCGTGGCGGCCACGAAGCCGCCGGACTCGAGACGCTGCGCCGCCGAACACGGGATCCGGGCATCGAACGTCAGCGGTGCGTACGACACGAGCGGCGCCTCGACGCTCGTCGTCACGCCGTTCTGCGGCCACGACAGGGAGGACTGCTGCTGATCGACCGGAAGCAGCGGAATCGCCACCGCCGACAGCACACCGATCACCGCCGCGACGATCGCGATCACGCGCGCCTGCGCGGCTCCCCACCACCCCGGACCCGCCGGTTCGGCGCCCCGTGTCGGATCTCCTGCGGATGCCTGCTCCGCCCCCACCATGCTCTCGACCACGAGAAGGGATGGTAACGGTAATCACACCTGCCGCGGGCACACTCACCGTGCCGTCGCGAAATCCGGCAATTCGCCGGGTAGAACGAACTGATGAAGGTCTACACAGGAACCGACGCCGCCATCGATCCGACGGCGGTCGCCGACTTCGCTCGTCGCGCCGAGGCGGCCGGCTACGACGGTCTGCACGTCTCGGAGACCGTCCACGATCCGTTCCTCCTCGCGCTGTTGGCGCTGCAGGCCACCGAGCGGATCGTCGTCCGAACGTCCGTGGCGCTGGCGTTCGTGCGCAGTCCGCTGCTGACCGCGTACACGGCGTGGGACCTGTCGAAGCTGTCGGGCGGGCGGTTCCACCTCGGCCTCGGCAGTCAGATCCGTCAGAACATCGAGGAGCGGTACGCCATGGAGTGGTCCGCGCCCGCACCCCGCATGCGGGAGTACGTCGGGGTGGTCCGCGCCGCGTTCGAGACCTTCCGCACCGGCGAACTCGTTGCATACGAAGGGGATCGATACCGGTTCACCCGGATGCAGCCGTACTTCAACCCCGGACCCGATCGGGACACCGTGGTTCCGCCGATCTACCTCGGTGGAGTCGGCAGGCAGATGTGCCACGTCGCGGGCGAGGTGGCCGACGGGTTGGTCACGCACCCCACCAACTCCGATCCGCAGTATCTCGCCGACGAGTGCCTGCCGGTGCTGGCCGAGGGCGCCGCCGCGGCCGGGCGCCCGCTCGACGGCTTCGAGGTGGTCGCGGGACTGCAGGTGATCACGGGGGCGACCGACGAGGATGTGGCCGAGGAGCGGGAACGGCGCCGCCGGCTCTTCGCCTTCCTGTACTCGACCCCCGCGTACCGAGGGGCCCTGGAGCGCCACGGATTCCCGGACCTGCAGGAGCAGTTGGCCGCGTTGGTGCGGCGCGACGAGTGGGATCGCCTGCGGTCGGTCGTCACCGACGACGTCCTCGGCGAGATCGTGCCCACCGCGCGCTACGACGAACTGGCCGAGGTGATTCGACGGCGGCTCGACGGCGTGGCGGACGCGTTCCGTCCGGCGGTCACGCTCGCGTTGCCGGAGAATCCGCACCACGACCGGTGGATGGCCGGTGTCGTCGCGGAGTTGCAGGCGGGATAGCCGAACAGGGGAGGAGATCAGGGTGGTTCGACTCGCTTGGATCGCGGGAGTGGTGGCGGCGCTAGTCAGCGGCATGCTCGCCGGCCGGGTCCTGTGGTCACCGCTGCCCGACGGGTACGTCAGGGCCGAGAGCGCGCTCCCCGCGGTTCTGGTCGCGAACGGGACCGCCGTCGCGTGTGCGGCGGTGGTGGGACTGCTCGTCACCGTGGCGCTGACGCGTCGACGGTCGGTCGCGCTGGTGGCGACCGTCGCGGTGGCGGGGCTGTTGCTCCTCGCGCTGCCGGAAGTGGTGCAGTACCCGAGTGAGCCCGCAGCGCTCCTGTACTCGAATGCCGTTGCCGCCGGACTGGTTCTGGGTGGCGCGTCGACTCTCTCGGGCCGCGACGTGATCGGCCAGGCCGCCCTCGCCGCCGGTGCGATCGGTGCCTTCCTGCTGTCCGGCGCCGTCGTGGAACTGCGTCGGTTCGGGGCGGGAGACACCGGTTGGACCGTGTACAGCCCGCTGCGGGAGGTGGAGTCGAGCGGCGTCGTGGGCCTGTGGCCCGCGGTCGTGGCCGCCGTGGCAGTGGTCGTGACGGCTCTCCTCGACCGTCGGTCGTCGTGGTTTGCTCGCGTCGACACACGGTGGCTCGCAGTAGCTCTCGCCCTGCCCGTCGGGGCGTTCGTCGCCAACTGGATCCTGATGCAGTCCGGCGCCGGCCCAGAGTGGTGGTACGCCTACGTCGGTGTGGCGGTGGCACTCGTAGCCTGGATCGCCTGGCAACTGCCGGGGGCCGACGGGCGGGTGGTGTTCGCGGGGACGGCCGTGCTCGCGGCCGCCACCGGGGGCGTTCCCGCGTCCGGCGACGACTGGTGGACCCTCGCGATCCCCGCGGCATTGATCGCGGTCGGTGTCGTGGCCGGGATCGGACGGCCGATTCCGGCCGTCGGTTTCGTCGCGCTCGCCGTGACGGCTGCTGCCTCCGTGGTGAACTCCGATCAGTGGGACGTGTCGGCGATCGCGTATCTGCTGGTGTTGCCGGCCGCCGCCGGGTACGTCGTCGGGGCCTGCCTTCCCACATCCGCCCCCGCGGCCACCGTCGGACTTTCGCTCCCGTTCACCATCGCGATCCCCAGCGCTGCGGCGGCCGCCTGGACGATCAGTGAGCGGTTCCAGGACGCCGCGTCGCCGTTCGAGGAGCACGCCGCGGTCTCGACGCCCGCCGCCGTCGTCGCGGTCGCCGTGATCGTCGTGTGCGGGGTGGGCGCGTGGGGACTGGACCTGCGGTCCGCGGCACGCTGAATCGGATCCGGTCCGGAAAAGGCCGAAGGCCCCACTCTCGAACGAGAGTGGGGCCTTCCCGGTGCCCCCGGCAGGATTCGAACCTGCGGCCTTTCGCTCCGGAGGCGAACGCTCTATCCCCTGAGCTACGGGGGCGCACCGCGATTTCCGGTGTGCCAGTGGGCGGAGTTAGCGTAGCGCATTGTCGGCGATCATCCACATCGCCTGGTAGATCGGCATTTTTCGCGCCGTGCCGCGACGGCGGAACGAGGTCGGGCGGCGCTCCCGGTGGGGAGCGCCGCCCGACGACGAGTCCGACGAGTCGCGGCAGACCGATCAGTTCATCGGCAGCGGAGTCGCGCCGCGCTCGGTGAGCATGCTCGTCATGAGCGTCGACTCGCCCTGCTGCGTCTCGACCATGGTCTTCGCCAGATTGCGGACCGCGGGCACGTCCGCGTACTGCGCGCCGTACTCCATCATCGGCAGCCCGCCCTGGTGGTGACGCAGCATCAACTGGAGGAACATCACGTCGAGATCGCGGCCCGACGCCTGACCCAGCGCCGAGATCTCCTCCGGGGTCGCCATGCCCGGCATCTTGCCGGTGTCGTGCGCCGCGGGTGCCGCGGTCCCGGTCGCTGCGTGACCCGAATGGCCGGTGTGGCCGTCACCCTCGGTCATCCACGTCATGTACCCACCGCTCGGGAGCGGCGCACGGTCCCACAGCGCGAGCCAGCCCTGCATCTGCCCGACCTGGTTCTGCTGCGTCGTGAGGATGTCGTACGCGAGGTTCTTCACGGCCGGATCGCCCGACTTCGTGAGCGCGATCGTCGCCATGTCGATGGCCTGGTTGTGGTGCACAGTCATGTCCTGTGAGAACCCGACGTCGACGGAATCGGCACTGGGCGTGGCGGATTCGTGGTCGCCGATCGGGAGCCGCGCGAAGAACCCGAGCGCGAACCCGATGGCCAGCACGCCGATCAGCCCGACGACGGAGAGAGCCGTCCGCTGGCTGCGCTTGCCCGGTGCCGTGTCGCCGGCGGTCTGTGCCTCGATTTCGGTCATGGTCATCCGTCAGCCGTTGCCGCCGGCGCCGGGCTGCGGTGCGCCCGCCGGGAGCTGCATGTCGGTCGGAAGACCGGCGCCGCCACCGACCTCGCTGGTGTCCGGCGTGAGGCCGGCACCGCTCATCGCGACGGCGTCCGGGCCCGGTGCGGTCGGATCGAACGGCGGCGGGTTCTTGGGATCGAACGAGTCGGGGATCGTCGAGCAGCTGGCGCCGACCTCGGGGTACGCGTAGCGGTTCAGGCGCAGCGCGGCGATGAACTGGTCGATGCGCTTGTCGTCGGAGCTGTCGAGCTTGAGCTGGTGGCCCCACGACTGCAGCGAGATCGGGGTGTCGAGGCCGGGGTACGGCGACATCAGCATGTAGCCGGAGTTCTTCTCCACCCGGTCCGCGAGCTGCTGGCGCTGATCGTCACTGACCTTGTCCGGGTTGTACGCGATCCAGATGGCGCCGTGCTCGAGCGAATGGACGGCGTTCTCGCTGCGGATCGGCTCGGGGTACACGGTGCTCATGCACGTCGCCCAGATCGCGTCGTGCGGCCCGCCGAACGGGGGCGTCTGGTCGTAGGCGACCCGTTGCGTCGGCTGCACGTGCATGCCGGCCGGGTAGTCGACCTTGACGACGCCATCGATCGCGGTCGACGGATCCTGGTTGGCGGCGGACGGCGCGAACTTGTCCGCCTCCTCCTTCGCCTGGTACTTCGGCGCGAGGTTGACGGCGAGGACGGCGATGAGAGCGACGACCGCCACGACGGCGCCGATGGTCAGCCAGGGCAGCTGGCGCGTCGTGCTACCTCCGCGCTTGGCCGCGGGCACGCCGCCCTTCTGCTTGGCCGCCTTGATGGCCTTGGCTGACTTGGCCCCAGTGTTCTTGCTGCCGGGACCGCGATTTTCCGAACCGCTGGGCATCGATGAGTGCTCTTTCGGTGATTGGACAAGGGCGTCCCCGAGGGGTATTGGGCCTCGTGGGCTCAATCACTGTACGTTCCCACCCTGAGGGAAACCTGGGAGAGGCCGATCCTGGTAATCGGCACTGGTTATCCGGCCCTGCGCCCCACGCAATAAGATGGACTCCTGTGACTCCAGCCGACCTTGCCGAACTGCTCCGAGGAACCGCCGCGAAGGTGCTCGCCGAGCACGGACTCGACGTTTCCGTACTGCCCGCGACACTCACGGTCGAGCGTCCCCGCAACCCCGAGCACGGTGACTACGCCACCAATGTGGCGATGCAGGTCGCCAAGAAGGCCGGCACCAATCCGCGCGATCTGGCCACGTGGCTGGCGGCGGCCCTGACGGCGGCCGACGGCATCGACTCGGCCGAGGTGGCGGGCCCGGGCTTCCTCAACATCCGCCTCGCTGCCGACGCCCAGGGTGCGATCGTCGCGAAGGCGCTCGCGGAGGGTGCGTCCTACGGCGCGGGCGACGCGCTCGCAGGTAAGCGCATCAACCTCGAGTTCGTCTCGGCGAACCCCACCGGTCCCATCCACCTCGGTGGTACCCGCTGGGCGGCGGTCGGCGACGCCCTCGGCCGGATCCTGACCACCCAGGGCGCGGACGTGACCCGGGAGTACTACTTCAACGACCACGGCGCCCAGATCGACCGCTTCACGCGCTCGCTCATCGCCGCGGCCAAGGGCGAGCCGGCACCCGAGGACGGCTACGCCGGCGACTACATCGTCGACATCGCCGCCGAGGTGCAGAAGCAGGCCCCCGGCGCCCTCGACCTGCCCGAGACCGAGAGTCACGAGACCTTCCGGTCCATCGGCGTCGAGCTGATGTTCGCGCACATCAAGCGCACCCTGCACGAGTTCGGCGTCGACTTCGACGTCTACTTCCACGAGAACTCGCTGTTCGAGTCGGGCGCGGTGGAGCAGGCCGTCGAAACCCTCAAGGGTTCGGGCAACCTGTACCACGAGGACGGTGCGTGGTGGCTCAAGAGCACCGACTTCGGTGACGACAAGGATCGCGTCGTCATCAAGTCCGACGGGAACGCCGCGTACATCGCCGGCGACATCGCCTACTTCCAGAACAAGCGCGCCCGCGGCTTCGACCTGTGCATCTACATGCTCGGCGCCGACCACCACGGATACATCGGCCGCCTCAAGGCCGCGGCCGCCGCGTTCGGCGACGATCCCGACACCGTCGAGGTCATGATCGGCCAGATGGTCAACCTCGTCCGCGCGGGCGTCGCGGTGAAGATGAGCAAGCGTGCCGGCACCGTCATCACCCTCGACGACCTGGTCGAGGCGATCGGCGTCGACGCCGCCCGCTACTCGCTGGTGCGCTCGTCGGTGGACCAGAGCATCGACATCGATCTCGAGCTGTGGACGAGCACCAGCAACGAGAACCCGGTGTACTACGTCCAGTACGCGCACGCGCGCCTGTGCTCGATCGCACGCAACGCCGCCGACCTGGGGCTGAGCTCGCAGGACCCGAACCTGGGCTTGCTCACCCACGACCGCGAGGGCGACCTGATCCGCACGATCGGCGAGTACCCGCGCGTCGTCGCGAAGGCCGCCGAGCTGCGTGAGCCGCACCGCATCGCGCGGTACCTCGAGGAGCTCGCGGGTACCTACCACCGCTTCTACGATGCGTGCCGCATCCTGCCGCAGGGTGACGAGGAGGCCACCGACCTGACCACCGCTCGTCTGGCGCTGTGCGACGCGTCGCGTCAGGTCCTCGCGAACGGCCTCGAGCTGCTCGGCGTCAGCGCCCCGGAGCGCATGTGAACGCGCACCCCGCCGGACCCCGGCACGCCGAGATCCAGCACGCCCCCGGGCTGCCCCCGCGTCCCGTGACGTCGTCCGAGATGACGACGCTGCCCGCGCAGGTGTGGCCTCGCGGAGCCGAGCGCGGCGAGGACGGCGTCGTGCGCCTCGCCGGCGTCCCGGTCACCGAGCTCGCCGAGAAGTACGGCACCCCGCTGTTCGTGATCGACGAGGACGACTTCCGCTCCCGCTGCCGCGAGATGGCGAGCGCGTTCGGCGGCGCCGAGCGTGTGCACTACGCGTCCAAGGCGTTCCTGTCGGCCGAGATCGCGCGCTGGGTGCGCGACGAGGGCCTGTCGATGGACGTCGCGTCCGGCGGTGAACTTGCCGTCGCGCTGCACGCCGGGTTCCCGGCCGAGCGGATCACGATGCACGGCAACAACAAGTCCGTCGCCGAGCTCGAGACCGCGGTCGCCGCGGGCGTCGGGCACATCGTGCTCGACTCGATGGTCGAGATCGACCGCCTCGACGAGGTCGCGGCCCGCCACGGCGTCGTGCAGGACGTCCTGATCCGGATCACCGTCGGCGTCGAGGCCCACACGCACGAGTTCATCGCGACCGCGCACGAGGACCAGAAGTTCGGCTTCTCGCTGTCCGGCGGCAAGGCGATGGCCGCCGCCTCACGGGTCTTCGCCACCGACAACCTGCGCCTGGTCGGTCTGCACAGCCACATCGGCTCGCAGATCTTCGAGGTCGACGGCTTCGAGTTGGCGGCGCACCGCGTCATCGGCCTGATGCGTGAGATCGTCGACCGCTTCGGTACCGAGAAGACGGCGCAACTGTCGATCGTCGACCTCGGTGGCGGTCTCGGCATCTCGTACCTGTCCAGCGACAATCCGCCCCCGGTCGACGAGCTCGCGGGCAAGCTCGCGCACATCGTCGCGACCGAGTCGAAGGCGGCGGGCCTGCCGGTTCCGACCCTCATGGTGGAACCCGGCCGCGCCATCGCGGGTCCCGGCACCGTCACGCTGTACGAGGTCGGCACCATCAAGGACGTCACGCTCGACGCCGGTGCGACCCGCCGATACATCAGTGTCGACGGCGGAATGAGCGACAACATTCGCACGTCGCTGTACCAGGCGGAATACGATGCCCGTCTGGTCTCGCGCGACAGCGAGGGCGAGCCGGTGGTTGCGCGTGTCGTGGGCAAACACTGTGAGAGCGGTGACATCGTCATCCGCGACGTGTGGATGCCCGACGATCTCGGTCCCGGAGATCTGCTCGCGGTCGCCGCGACCGGCGCATACTGCTACTCGATGTCGAGCCGCTACAACCTGCTCGCGCGACCCGCGGTGGTGGCGGTGCGGGACGGTGCTTCGCGCCTAATCTTGCGTAGGGAAACTGTCGAAGATCTGCTCAGCTTGGAGGTTACGGAGTGACCAGCGAATCGGCGCAGCGCGCCATCGGGGTGGCTGTTCTCGGCCTCGGGACCGTGGGCAGCGAGGTGGCCCGGATCATCCGGGAACACTCGTCGGACCTCGAGGCCCGAGTCGGTGCGCGCCTGGAACTGCGCGGTGTGGCTGTGCGCCGCATCGACGGCGATCGTGGCGTGCCGCAGGAACTGCTGACGACCGACGCCGAGGCGTTGGTGACCCGCGACGACGTCGACGTCGTCGTCGAGGTGATCGGCGGCATCGAATTGCCGCGCAAGTTGGTGCTCGCCGCGCTCAATGCGGGCAAGTCGGTCGTCACCGCGAACAAGGCGCTACTCGCCGAGTACACGGGTGAGCTGGCCGAGGCCGCCGAGCGGGAGAGCGTCGACCTGTACTTCGAGGCGGCGGTCGCCGGCGCGATCCCCGTGATCCGCCCGCTGACGCAGTCGCTCGCCGGTGACCGGGTCGATCGCGTGCTCGGCATCGTGAACGGCACCACCAACTTCATCCTGTCCGCGATGGACGAGACCGGTGCCGACTACGCGGAGACGCTCGCCGAGGCCGGACGCCTGGGCTACGCCGAGGCCGACCCGACCGCCGACGTCGAGGGCTTCGACGCCGCGTCGAAGGCCGCGATCCTCGCGTCGATCGCGTTCCACACCCGCGTCACCGCCGGTGACGTGTACCGCGAGGGCATCTCGAAGATCAGTGCCGCGGACCTCGACGCCGCCAAGTCGCTCGACTGCACCATCAAGCTGCTGTCGATCTGCGAGCGGATCGTCGACGGGGACGGCAGCGAGCGCGTCTCCGCGCGCGTCTACCCGGCCCTCGTCCCGCGCGAGCACCCCCTCGCCGGTGTGAACGGCGCGTACAACGCCGTCGTCGTCGAATCGGCCAACGCCGGTCGGCTGATGTTCTACGGCCAGGGCGCCGGCGGTGCCCCCACCGCGTCCGCGGTCATGGGCGACGTCGTGATGGCCGCCCGCAACAAGGTGCACGGCGGACGTGGCCCGCGCGAGTCCAAGTACGCGGACCTGGCCATCGCGCCTATGGGGGATATCCCCACCCGTTACTACGTCAACATGCAGGTGGCAGACCGGGCCGGCGTGCTCTCGGCGGTCTCCGCCGAGTTCGCCAAGCGTGGCGTCAGCATCTCCACGGTCCGCCAGGAGGGTGCCGGCGACGGCGCACGCCTGGTGGTCGTCACCCACCTCGCGACCGACGCGGCGCTGGCGGAAACGGTTGCCGCCCTTGCCGAACTCGAATCTGTAACCGCTGTGACCAGCGTGCTCCGACTGGAAGGTACCTCCGAATGACCGCGGCCGAGAAGAAGACCACCCCCGTCCACACCCCGTGGCCGGGACTGATCGAGGCCTACCGCGACCGGCTCGCGATCGGACCGAACTGGAAGACCGTCACGCTGCGTGAGGGCGGCACGCCGCTGCTGCCGGCCGCACACCTGTCGGAGCTCACCGGGTGCGACGTGTACCTCAAGGTCGAGGGTCTCAACCCGACCGGTTCGTTCAAGGACCGCGGCATGACGATGGCCGTCACCGACGCCCTGGCCCGCGGCCAGCGCGCCGTGCTGTGCGCGTCCACCGGCAACACCTCGGCCTCCGCCGCCGCGTACGCCGCGGTGGCGGGCATGGGCTGCGCCGTGCTGGTGCCGCAGGGCAAGATCGCGATGGGCAAGCTGGCGCAGGCCGTCATGCACGGTGCGCGAATCATCCAGGTGCAGGGCAACTTCGACGACTGCCTCGAGCTGGCGCGCAAGACCACCGCGGAGTTCCCGACGATCGGTCTGGTCAACTCGGTGAACCCGGTCCGCATCGAGGGCCAGAAGACCGCCGCGTTCGAGATCTGCGACGCGCTCGGCAAGGCGCCCGACGTGCACGCGCTGCCCGTCGGCAACGCCGGCAACATCACCGCGTACTGGCGCGGCTACTCCGAGTACTACGCGGACGGCATCACTTCGGTGCGCCCGCGGATGCTCGGCGTCCAGGCGGCCGGCGCCGCGCCGCTGGTCCAGGGTGCCCCGGTCAAGGATCCGGAGACCATCGCGACCGCGATCCGCATCGGTGCGCCCGCGTCGTGGGACGGCGCCGTGGCCGCCAAGGAGGAGTCCAACGGTGCGTTCCGTGCCGCGACCGACGAGGAGATCCTCGAGGCGTACCGCCTGATCGCCGCCACCGAAGGTGTCTTCGTCGAGCCGGCGTCCGCGGCGAGCGTCGCGGGTCTGCTCGCCGCCCGCAAGGAGGGCTGGCTGGACTCGGGCCTGACCGTCGTCTGCACCGTCACCGGCAACGGACTCAAGGATCCGGACACCGCGCTCGCGGGTATGCCTGCGGTGCAGCCGATTCCGGTCGACCCCGTCGCCGTGGCGTCGGCCCTCGAGCTGGCGTAGTGACGACGGCTCCGGACACGGCAGTGAACCAGGCGATGACTCAGACCCTCCCCACCGGACTCACGGTGACCGCGCGTGTTCCCGCTTCGAGCGCGAATCTCGGACCGGGATTCGACACGTTGGGTCTCGCGCTCGGTCTGTACGACGAGATCACTGTCACGACCACGGATTCGGGACTGACGATCCGGGTCGAGGGCGAAGGTGCGGACGACGTGCCGTGGGGTCCGTCCCACCTCGTCGTCCGCGCCATCGAGCGGGGCCTCGAGGCGGCCGGCCTGTGGGCCGACGGTCTGGACGTGGTGTGCCGGAACGCCATTCCTCACTCGCGGGGACTCGGCTCGTCGGCGTCGGCCGCGGTCGGCGGCCTGGCCGCGGCCAACGGTCTGGCTCGCAAGGCGGCGCCCGAACTGGCGCTGACCGATGCCCAGCTGGTGCAGCTGTCGTCCGAGTTCGAAGGCCACCCCGACAACGCCGCCGCCAGCGTCCTCGGCGGCGTGGTCGTGTCGTGGAGCGAGACCGAGGTCGACGACGAGTCGCAGCGTCTCTACAACGCGGTGCGGTTGTCGGTCCACCCGGACATCCGGGTCGTGGCGCTGGTCCCGTCGGAGCGGTCGTCGACCGCGCTGACCCGGGGGCTGCTGCCGGAGACCGTGCCGCATCGCGACGCGGCCTTCAACGTCAGCCGCGGCGCGCTGGCGGTGGTCGCGCTCACACAGCGTCCCGACCTGCTGATGACCGCCACCGAGGACAAGCTGCACCAGGCGCAGCGCGCGCCCGCGCTTCCGCTGACGACGCGGTGGATCGGGAAGCTCCGTGAGGCCGGGATCGCGGCCACCGTCTCGGGCGCGGGCCCGACGGTGCTGGCGCTGTCCGACCAACCGTTCCCGGACGCGCTCCGGAACGAAGCCGAGCAGGACGGACTGCGGGTCCTCGAGCTCGAGATCGCCGACGGCGTTCAGGTGAACTGAATCGGACGCGCTCAGGATCGGTTACCCATCGGTTCTTGCCGAGTAGGGCATTGGCCGCTATCCTGAGCGTGTCCGTACATCGTGCGCTTCAGACGCCGGTGCTTCACCAGGACAATCACTCCATTTCTTCGGGGGATACCTGGCATGATCCTCACGCGCTTCTCTCGCGTTGATGGATCGACAGCACTCGCCTTCTCGGGTGATGTGATGGGGGACAAGCCGAAATTCCATCCAGCGGATACGGCACATCCGAGTTCAGTTGTCGACTGAACTGCGGGACGAACCCTCGACTTTGCGCAGCGCGAGCGAGGGAAGGAAAGGACCTCCGTGACCGATACGGACCTGATTGCCACGCCTGTTCAAGATTCCCCGGCAGAGGCCGCGGGTGCCCGGGCGGGCAATCCTCCACAGACTTCTGACGCTGCACCGCGCGAGGGCGCGGTCGCCGCGTCGACCAAGCGCGCCGAGGCCCGTCGTGGCGCCGGACTCTCCGGCATGGTGCTCGCCGAGCTGCGTTCGCTCGCGGGCGAACTCGGCATCAAGGGCACCTCGGGGATGCGCAAGGGCGATCTGATCGCCGCGATCAAGGAGCGGCAGGGTGGCGCCGCCGCCAAGGCCGCCAACGGCACGCCGGCCGCCGAGGCGCCCGCCGCAGAGAAGCCGGCCGCGCGCAAGGCGCAGGCCGCATCTGCGCCCGCCGACGCCGACGCGCAGGACGCCGACGGCGACCAGGCACCGCGCCGGGGTCGTCAGCGCCGCGGGTCGTCCCGCCGCGCGGGTGCCCCCGAGCAGGCCGGTGCGGATTCCGCCGACGCCGCGTCGACGAGCACCGCAACCGAGGACGCGCCGGCTGAGAGCCGCACGGCCGAGGTCAAGGACGGCGAAGCCAAGCAGGGCGAGGCGCGCGAGCAGGGCCGCGAGCAGGGCAAGGACCAGCAGGCCGACGAGCGCGGCGAGCGCGGTGGCCGTCGTGAGCGCGGTGAGCGTGGCGAGCGCGGTGAGCGTGGCGAGCGCGGTGAGCGCGGTGGCGAGCGTGGTGACCGTGGTGACCGCGGCGAGCGTGGTGACCGTGGCGACCGCAGCCAGGGCGGCAACGGCCCGCGCGGCGAGGGCCGTGGCGAGCGCCGTGACGGCGACGACGAAGAGGGCGGTCGCGGACGGCGCGGACGTCGCTTCCGCGAGCGTCGTCGTGGTCGTGACCGCGGCGAGGCGGGCGAGGGCCGCGAGCCCGAGATCCGCGAGGACGACGTCCTGCAGCCGGTCGCCGGCATCCTCGACGTCCTCGACAACTACGCGTTCGTGCGCACGTCCGGCTACCTGGCCGGCCCGAACGACGTGTACGTCTCGATGAACCTCGTTCGCAAGAACGGCCTGCGCCGCGGTGACGCGATCACCGGCGCGGTCCGCGTCCCGCGCGAGGGCGAGCAGAGTAACCAGCGGCAGAAGTTCAACCCGCTGGTCCGCCTGGACACCGTCAACGGCCACGATCCCGAGGCCGCGCGCAAGCGTCCGGAGTTCAACAAGCTCACGCCGCTATACCCGAACCAGCGTCTGCGCCTCGAGACCACACCGAACATCCTGACGACCCGCGTGATCGACCTGGTCATGCCGATCGGCAAGGGCCAGCGTGCGCTCATCGTGTCGCCCCCGAAGGCCGGTAAGACCACCGTCCTGCAGGACATCGCGAACGCGATCTCGGTCAACAACCCCGAGTGCTACCTGATGGTCGTCCTCGTCGATGAGCGTCCGGAAGAGGTCACCGACATGCAGCGGTCGGTGAACGGCGAGGTCATCGCCTCGACGTTCGACCGCCCGCCGGCCGATCACACCTCGGTCGCCGAGCTCGCCATCGAGCGGGCGAAGCGTCTCGTGGAGGCCGGCCGTGATGTCGTGGTGCTGCTCGACTCGATCACCCGACTGGGCCGCGCGTACAACAACTCGTCGCCGGCCTCCGGGCGCATCCTCTCCGGTGGTGTCGACTCGACGGCGCTGTACCCGCCCAAGCGTTTCCTGGGTGCCGCGCGCAACATCGAGAACGGCGGCTCGCTGACGATCATCGCCTCCGCCCTGGTGGAGACCGGATCGACCGGCGACACCGTGATCTTCGAGGAGTTCAAGGGCACCGGCAACGCCGAGCTCAAGCTCGACCGCAAGATCGCCGAGCGGCGGGTGTTCCCGGCCGTCGACGTCAACCTGTCGAGTACCCGCAAGGACGAGCTCCTGATGAGCCCCGACGAGTTCGCTGTCGTGCACAAGCTGCGGCGCGTGCTGTCCGGTCTGGACACGCACCAGGCGATCGACCTGCTCGTCGACCGGCTCAAGAAGAGCAAGAGCAACGTCGAGTTCCTCATGACGGTCTCGAAGACGGCTCCGGGCTCACTCGCGGACTGATGTCCGATCGGCGCCCGTCGGGAATCTTCCCGGCGGGCGGCGCGTTTAGGAGAAGCACCGGCGATCTGGCAGAATGATCGACCGCGTGACAACTATGTCCGGTTCCGGTTCACGTCCTCGAACGGCGAGGTCGACCCGGCGGCCATTGAAAGGGACACCATGAAGGCTGGAATTCACCCCGAGTACGTTGCGACGACCGTCGTGTGCGGTTGCGGCAACACGTTCGAGACCCACAGCACGGCGACCAGCGGACGTATCAACGTCGAAGTTTGCTCGCAGTGCCACCCGTTCTACACCGGCAAGCAGAAGATCCTCGACACCGGCGGCCGCGTGGCTCGCTTCGAGGCTCGCTACGGCAAGCGTGCCCCCAAGAAGGCCGCTGCCGACCAGTAGCTGCCCCGCCGACGCCCGTCCTGCGAACCTGCAGGCCGGGCGTCGGCTTTTTTGTGCCGTCCCCGAACCCCGCTTTGCGCACTTGCCGCTGTTCGGAGGGCCTCGACAACACCGACAAGTGCGCAAATCGCGGAAAACAGGAGCCAACCATGGCAGGGACGACGCAGCCGTCGGCGATCGACGACATCCTGGCCGAGCACGCGGGTCTGGAGCAGCAGCTCGCGGATCCGGCGTTGCACAACGATCCGGCAGCGGCCCGCAAGGCGGGTAAGCGCTTCGCCGAACTCGCACCTGTCATGGCCACCTACTCCAAGCTCAAGGCCGCGCAGGAGGATCTCGAAGCCGCCCGTGAGCTGGCCGCCGACGATTCCGCGTTCGCCGCCGAGGTTCCCGTCCTCGAGGAGGCGGTGGCCGAACTCGACAAGACGCTCACCGACCTGCTCGCCCCGCGTGACCCGCACGACGCCGACGACGTGGTGCTCGAGCTCAAGTCCGGTGAAGGTGGCGAGGAGTCCGCGCTGTTCGCGTCCGACCTCGCGCGCATGTACGTCCGGTACGCCGAGCGCGCCGGGTGGCGGGTCGAGATCCTCGACGCCACCGTGTCCGACCTCGGTGGCTACAAGGACGCCACGATCTCGATCAAGTCGAAGGGCGACGTCCGTGACGGCGTCTGGTCGCGGCTCAAGTTCGAAGGTGGCGTGCACCGCGTGCAGCGCGTCCCGGTGACGGAATCGCAGGGCCGAGTCCACACGTCCGCGGCGGGTGTCCTCATCTACCCCGAGCCGGAGGAAGTCGAGGAGGTGCAGATCGACGAGACGGACCTGCGCATCGACGTCTACCGGTCGTCGGGCAAGGGTGGGCAGGGCGTCAACACCACCGACTCCGCGGTCCGCATCACTCACCTGCCGACGGGCATCGTCGTGACCTGTCAGAACGAGCGTTCGCAGCTGCAGAACAAGGCCCGCGCCATGCAGGTTCTCGCGGCGCGCCTGCAGGCGGCGGCCGAGGAGGCCGCCGACGCCGAGGCGTCCGCCGGTCGGCAGAGCCAGATCCGCACGGTCGACCGCTCCGAGCGCATCCGCACCTACAACTTCCCCGAGAACCGCATCACCGATCACCGCATCGGGTTCAAGGCGCACAACCTCGACGCCGTGCTCGACGGCGACATGGGTGCGCTGCTCGACGCCCTCGGCCAGGCCGACCGGGAGGCCCGCCTCGCCGCGGAGTGAGCGGCGTCAGGGCACGACGGTCGTCGCGACGCCGCCCTGCACGAGAACGCAGGGTTGGCCGGCGCCGTTCGTGTAGACACCGTCGAGCACGGTGACGACGGTGCCGGGTCCGGTGTCGGCGACGAACTCGGCCCGGCTGCCGTTGTTGGTGAGCGTGGCGATGCCGTTGGCGCCAGTGCTGGTGTTTGTCCACACGACCCGGCCCCCGCCGGCCGGCGGGCCCTCGGGGACGCTGATCGCCAGGCGACCACCCGGTAGGGGAGTGGCGTCGGCCGGGGCCATCCCGTTGGGGCAGATCGCAGGGGCGGGTTGCACGTTGAACGGTGCGGCGAGCGCGATCGCCGGTCCGATCGACACGGTGGCTGTGGTGAGCAATGCGGCGGCGAGAACGCGGGCCGCTGTGGCGGAGAACATGGGACGTTCCTTAGTCCGACCTCGGTCTGACGATATTCAGACCGGTCGCATTTTATCTCCGGTGGGCGCCCGAAAGACGCGATGCAAGCCGACCGGCACCTATCCGTGCTGTGTCCGTGACCGACGTGGCAGGCTGTACCCGTGAGTCGACAACCTCTCCGCCTGGCCATCATCGAGGCAGCCGCCGAGTTGGAGCGGGCGGGGGTTCCCTCGGCCCGCGTGGACGCCGAGCTGCTCGCCGCCCATCTACTGGGTGTGGAACGAACCCGTCTGGGTCTGGTGCCGCTCGTCGATCCGTCCGTCATCGAGGAGTACCGCGACCTGGTCGCCCGCCGAGCCCAGCGGATCCCGCTGCAGTACATCACCGGTTCCACGGCCATGGGCAACATCTCGCTCGAGGTGGGACCCGGTGTGTTCGTGCCCAGGCCCGAGACCGAACTACTGCTCGCGTGGGCACTCGCCCAGCTCGAGGCGTGTGGTCGACGCGCGCCGGTCGTGATGGACCTGTGCACGGGATCCGGGGCGCTTGCGCTCGCGATCGCGCACGCCCGCCCGGACGCTGTCGTGCACGCGGTGGAGCTCGAACCGCGGGCGCTGGCGTGGGCGCGACGCAATGCCGACCGTCGCGGGGCCGCCGGGGACACCCCGATCAACCTCGTGCAGGGTGACGTCACGGACCGTGGACTGCTGACCGCGCTCGAAGGCGGCGTCGACCTGATCGTGTCGAATCCGCCGTACATCCCGGAAGGTGCGGTGCTGGATCCTGAAGTGGCGGACCATGATCCGCACTCGGCGCTGTTCGGCGGCGCCGACGGTCTCTCGGTGATCAAGCCCATGGTCAACAACATCGCGCGGTGGCTGCGCATCGGCGGCGCCGTCGGCGTCGAGCACGACGACACCAACGGTGCACAGGTCGCGGAGCTGTTCCGGACCCGTCGCGTGTTCGGCCACGTGGCCGAGCATCCGGACCTCGCGGGCCGGCCCCGTTTCGTCGTGGCACAGCGCGTCGCCACCGACGTCGAGGCGGCGCGATGACGGCGGCTCGAACGTGGGTGAAAGGATGAGGGCGTGAGCACTGTCTACGACTGCAAGGATCCCGACAACCGCGAAGCAGGACTGACCGCCGCGAAGAACGCGCTCAAGGCCGGTCGGCTCGTCGTCCTCCCGACGGACACCGTGTACGGCCTGGGCGCCGACGCCTTCGACGGCGACGCCGTCGCGAGCCTGTTGCGCGCGAAGGGCCGCGGTCGCGACATGCCGGTGCCCGTCCTGGTCGGCTCGTGGACCACGATCGACGGTCTGGTCTACTCGGTGCGCCCCCAGGCCCGGGAGCTCATAAAGGCCTTCTGGCCCGGCGGCCTCAGTGTCGTTGTGCAGCAAGCACCTTCGCTTGCCTGGGACCTCGGTGACAGCCGTGGCACCGTCATGCTCCGGATGCCGCTGCACCCTGTCGCGCTCGAGTTGCTGCGCGAGGTCGGGCCGATGGCCGTCTCCAGCGCGAACATCTCCGGACGTCCCGCGGCGACGACCGTGGACGAGGCGCGGGACCAGTTGGGCGGCGCGGCCAGCGTCTACCTCGACGGCGGACCGGCCACGCACGCCGTCGCCTCGACGATCGTCGACCTCACCGCGGACGAGCCGCGGATCCTGCGCGAGGGCGCCGTTGCCACGGCCGCCGTCGCCGAGGTGCTCGGAGTCACCGCCGACAGCCTGCTCCCGGAGGGACAGTGACCGTGATCGGACGCGTCGCACTCAATCCCGTCCGCGGGCAGACGTGCCGGTAGCGTCGTCGAGGTGAGTTCTGCGGATACGGCGGTGCTGGCGCTCGCCCAGGGTGGAAATGGGGCTGGTGTCCCGCTGCGCGAACTGCTGCTCGTGCTGTTCACGGCGGCCGTGGTCACGTTCCTCGGGACGGGTGCCGTCCGGGTGGTCGCCATCCGGTTCGGGGCCGTCGCGGTGCCGCGAGATCGTGACGTGCACGTCCAGCCGATCCCGCGGCTGGGCGGGGTCGGCATGTACATCGGCATGCTCGTCGCGTTGCTCTTCGCGCAACAACTCCCCGCGCTGACGCGAGGGTTCGAGTTCACCACCGACATCAGTGCCGTCCTCGTGGCCGGTTTCGTGATCGTGTTGGTCGGGGTGATCGACGACCGCTGGGGCCTCGACGCCCTCACCAAGTTCGTCGGTCAGGTCACCGCGGCCGGGATCCTCGCGGTCATGGGGGTGAGTTGGTACATCATCTACCAGCCCTTCGGCGACACCACGGTGATCCTCGACCAACTCCAGGCCGGCTTGGTGACCGTCGCGGTGACGGTCGTGATGATCAACGCGATGAACTTCGTCGACGGACTCGACGGTCTGGCGGCCGGCCTGGGTCTCATCGCATCGCTGGCGATCTGCGCGTTCTCGGTGGGGTTGTTGCACGACCAGGGCGGCGACGTCAGCGCGTACCCACCGGCGATGATCGCGGCGGCGCTCGCCGGAGCCTGTCTCGGCTTCCTGCCGCACAATTTCCAGCCCGCGCGGATCTTCATGGGCGACTCGGGGTCGATGCTGATCGGTCTGACACTGGCCGCGGTGTCGACGAGTGCGTCGGGTCGGATCAGTCTGAGCGCGTACGGATCCCGCGATCTCGTGGGTCTGCTCACGCCGCTGCTGCTGGTCAGCGCGGTCATGTTCATTCCGATCCTCGACCTGTTGCTCGCCATCGTCCGGCGTACCCGGGCCGGCGTCAGTCCCTTCAGCCCCGACAAGATGCATCTGCATCACCGGCTGATGCAGATCGGACACTCGCACCGGCGGGTGGTCCTGTTGATCTACTTGTGGGTCGGGGTTCTCGCGTTCGGCGCCGTCGGCTCGTCCCTGATCGACCGGCGCGTGGTCGTCCTGCTCGTTGCGGCGGGACTGGTGTTCGCGCTCGTGGTGACGGCTGTGCCGTCGTGGCGGGGACTGCAAGAGGATCGTCGCCGGTAGGAGGCGTCCGTGCGGGCGGGGGCGGATGTCCTCTACCAGCGTTCCTCTAACCTGGGTTCCGTGACTTCGACACCAGAGCCGTATTCTTCCGATCCCACCGCAGCGCTCCGCCGAGGGCTCCGCTACGGCGTGCTCGGACTGCTCGTGCTCGCCGTCGGCGGTGCGATCATCGCGACCCTCTTCGCCGGTGTCGCCGGACTGTGGGGTGCGCTGCTCGGTGCCGCGGTCGGCGGCGGCTTCATCCTGTGCACGGTGCTTGCCGTCCTGCTCACCGCCAAGTTGCCCGCCACGACGGCGGGCGCGGTGCTGCTCGGGAGCTGGCTGCTCAAGATGATCCTGGCAATCGCGGTGCTCGCGATCCTCGATCCGCTCGACTTCTACAACCGTCAGGCGATGGTGATCGTGATCGTGCTGTCGCTCGTCATCGTGCTGGGTGCGGAGACGTACGGCGTGCTGCAGACGAGGGTCCCGTACGTGAGTCCGGCCGAATCCGACGAGGAGTCGGGAACCGCCTGACTGGGTCCTGCCGCAGGTTTATGGAACGTGTTTCAGAGTTCAAGGGGACCCCATCTACACAACGTCGTAGATGTCTTGATAGTCTCTGGGCCAAGCAAGTGCGCTGACGACGGGAAAGTCCAGAAATCCCGACGTGTGGCCGACGCTTGTAGGCAGCCGGGGTCGTCGGAGTTGTCCGAATATCGGATTCGGATGGAACCGCCCTCTTGTTGCCGAGTCGACGACAGTCGCCGACACCGACAGACGCCAGGACCGGTTCACCGAGTCTCCAGCTGCTGACGAATACGCGAGCCGACCTGGTCGACTTGTTAGATCGTCAATGTCCGATCGAACCGCAGACAGCGATGCCTGCGGCCGACTACGGGAGAGACCGCTGAGCGTCACCTTCATGGCCGCGGGTGAATACCATCCGCCGTCACTCGATGATTTCTACCCGCCTGCAGTGCTGTTCGAGGGCACCCCCTTCGAGCTCGATCGTCTGATGCTGATCCGTCTCCTGATGTCGGCAGTGGTCGCACTGTTCTTCATCATCGCGATGCGCAGCCCGAAGATCGTTCCGCGCGGTGTCCAGAATGTTGCCGAGTACGCGCTCGATTTCGTTCGGATCCACATCGCGGAGGACATCCTCGGCAAGGAACAGGGCAAGCGCTTCCTGCCCATCATCACGACGATCTTCTTCATCGTGCTGGCAAGTAACGTTGCGAGTGTCATTCCTTTCCTCAATATCTCGCCCAACGCGAAGATCGGGATGCCGCTCGTGCTCGCCGCGCTGGCGTACATCACGTTCAACTACGTGGGTATCAAGAAGCACGGCTTCTTCAAGTACGTCCGGTCCAGCGTCGTCGTTCCCGGCGTCCCGCCTGCGCTGCACGTGCTGCTGATCCCGATCGAGTTCCTCTCGACGTTCGTGCTCCGGCCGTTCACGCTGATGGTCCGACTCATGGCCAACATGCTCGCCGGCCACATCCTGCTGGTGCTGTTCTTCGGCGCCACGCAGTACTTCTTCTTCACCTCCGGAGGGTTCCAGGCGATCTTCGGTGTCCCGTCGATCCTCGCGGGCGTCGCCATGACCTTCTTCGAGTTGCTGGTGATCGGCCTTCAGGCTTACGTCTTCGCGCTGCTCACCGCGGTGTACATCGACCTGGCCCTGCACGCCGACTCGCACTGACAACTCACATCGATAGACCTGCCCCACCGGCCGACCGGCGGTGGGCAACAGAAAGGGAACGGAACACCAAATGAGCGTTGCGCTTCAGGCAGTCGACGTCCTCGCGCAGACTGCGGAGACCAAGTTCAAGGGTCTCGGTGCGGTCGGTTACGGCCTCGCGGCCATCGGCCCCGGCGTCGGTATCGGTATCGTCGTCGGTAAGGCGATCGAGGGCATGGTTCGTCAGCCCGAGATGGCCGGCCAGGTGCGTACCACGATGTTCCTCGGTATCGCGTTCACCGAGG
This sequence comes from Prescottella soli, assembly GCF_040024445.1. Classification (NCBI taxonomy): domain Bacteria; kingdom Bacillati; phylum Actinomycetota; class Actinomycetes; order Mycobacteriales; family Nocardiaceae; genus Rhodococcus; species Rhodococcus (subgen. Prescottella) soli. Next base: position 1,117,945 of record NZ_CP157276.1, on the reverse strand, counting down.
CCCTGGCGCTGATCGGCCTCGTCGCCGGCTTCATCTTCTAAGAACACCATGTCAACCACCATCGCATTGCTCGCGGCCGAGGGGGAGGAACACAACCCCCTCCTGCCCGCGACGTATGACATCGTGTGGTCGATCGTCGCCCTGGTGGTCGTCGGGTTCGTCTTCTGGAAGCTTGTTCTTCCGATGTTCCAGAAGGTTCTCGCCGAGCGCACCGAGCAGATCGACGGCGGCATCAAGCGTGCCGAAGAGGCTCAGGTCGAGGCCAAGGCCGCGCTGGAGCAGTACCATGCCCAGCTCGCCGAGGCTCGCACCGAGGCCGCACAGATCCGCGAGGAAGCACGTACTCAGGGCCAGCAGATCATCTCCGAGATGAAGGCGCAGGCCCAGGAGGAGAGCGATCGCATCGTCGCCGCCGGTCACAGCCAGCTGGTCGCACAGCGCCAGCAGATCGTGACCGAGCTGCGGGCCGACCTCGGCAAGACCGCGGTCGACCTGGCCGAGAAGGTCATCGGTGAGTCGCTGGCCGACGACGTCAAGCGCGCCGGAACGGTCGATCGCTTCCTCAACGAGCTGGACGCAGTCAGCGCCGATTCCGCAGCAGGAAAGTGAGCACCATGTACGCAGCGAGCCGTGAAGCCCTGACGCAGACTCGTGCTGCGCTCACCGCGGCGTTGGATTCCGTTTCCCCCGGCGCGGCCACTGCGGCCGCGGCGCAGGCCGGATCCGAGCTGTTCTCGGTGGTCGAGGTTCTCGACGGCCAGCGCACTCTCCGGAGTGCCCTGGCCGACGCGTCCACGCCTGCCGCTGGTCGCCAGGGCCTGGCCCGCCAGGTGTTCTCGGGGAAGGTCGGCGCCGAGGCGCTGGCGGCCCTCGAGGCCGCCGTGGGCCAGGACTGGTCGTCCTCGGCCGACCTGCTGAACTCCCTGGTCACGCTCGGACGTGAGTCCCTGCTTCGGGCTGCGGCCGGCCAGAACCAGAGCGACGCCGTCGAGGACGAGCTCTTCCGCCTCGGTCGCATCGTTGCCGGCAACCCGCAGCTGGAGCAGGTCCTTTCGGATCGTTCGACGCCCGTCGCCGGCAAGCGCGAGCTGCTGTCGAAGCTGCTGTACGGCAAGGTCACCGCGATCACGGAGGCCCTCGCCATCCAGGCCGTGGGTCGCCTGAAGACCGCCCCCGCGGACGCGTTCGACGAGCTGTCGGCCCTTGCTGCGGCTCAGCGAGACAAGGCCGTTGCGCACGTACGTAGCGCCTCTGCGTTGTCGAGTGAGCAGGTCGAGCGGCTCGCGGCGACGCTGACCCGCACCTACGGCAAGCCCGTCACCGTGCACGTGGAGGTCGAACCGGCCCTCCTCAGCGGCATGGTCGTCCGGGTGGGCCATGAGGTCATCGACGGGAGCGCGGCCGGTCGCCTCGCTGCCCTGCGGAAGACTTTCAAGTAGCCGACGACCGAACACATACTCCCGATCTTTTCGAAGACCAGATACCGAGAGCAGGAAAAACATGGCGGAGCTGACGATCTCCTCCGACGAGATCCGTAGCGCGATCGAGAACTACACCGCGAGCTACTCACCGGAGGCCTCCCGCGAGGAGGTCGGCGTGGTGTCCGACACCAGCGACGGCATCGCTCACATCACCGGCCTCCCGTCGGCGATGGCCAACGAGCTGCTGGAGTTCCCGGGCGGCGTGCTCGGTGTGGCCCTGAACCTGGATGCCACCGAGATCGGTGCCGTCGTCCTGGGTGACTACGAGCACATCGAAGAGGGCCAGGAAGTCAAGCGGACCGGCGACGTTCTGTCGGTGCCGGTCGGCGACGGCTACCTGGGCCGCGTCGTGGACCCGCTGGGTCGTCCGATCGACGGCCTCGGCGACATCGAGACCACCGAGACCCGCGCGCTCGAGCTGCAGGCCGCCACGGTGCTGGAGCGTCAGCCCGTCGAGGAGCCGCTGCAGACCGGTATCAAGGCTATCGACGCCATGACCCCGATCGGCCGCGGCCAGCGTCAGCTCGTCATCGGCGACCGCAAGACCGGCAAGACCGCGGTCTGCGTCGACGCCATCCTGAACCAGAAGGCCAACTGGGCGACCGGCGACCCGAAGCAGCAGGTCCGCTGCATCTACGTCGCTATCGGCCAGAAGGGCTCCACCATCGCCGGCGTCAAGCAGGCGCTCGAGGAGCAGGGCGCGATGGAGTACACCACCATCGTCGCCGCCCCGGCCTCCGACTCCGCCGGCTTCAAGTGGCTCGCCCCCTACACCGGTTCGGCCATCGGCCAGCACTGGATGTACCAGGGCAAGCACGTCCTCATCGTGTTCGACGACCTGACCAAGCAGGCCGAGGCGTACCGCGCCATCTCGCTGCTGCTGCGTCGTCCGCCGGGACGTGAGGCCTACCCGGGTGACGTCTTCTACCTGCACTCGCGTCTGCTGGAGCGTTCGGCCAAGCTGTCCGACGAGCTCGGTGGCGGTTCGCTGACGGCCCTGCCGATCATCGAGACCAAGGCCAACGACGTGTCGGCGTACATCCCGACCAACGTCATCTCCATCACCGACGGTCAGGTCTTCCTCGAGTCCGACCTGTTCAACAAGGGCATCCGTCCCGCGATCAACGTCGGTATCTCGGTTTCCCGAGTCGGTGGCGCCGCGCAGACCAAGGGCATGAAGAAGGTCTCCGGTTCGCTGCGTCTGGAGCTGGCTCAGTTCCGTGAGCTCGAGGCCTTCTCGGCCTTCGCCTCGGACCTGGACGCCGCTTCGAAGGCTCAGCTCGAGCGCGGCCAGCGCCTGGTCGAGCTGCTCAAGCAGGACCAGTACTCGCCGATCGCGGTCGAGGACCAGATCATCTCGATCTACCTCGCCGGCGAAGGCGTGTTCGACTCGGTTCCCGTCGGAGACGTGCGCCGCTTCGAGTCCGAGCTGCTCGAGGACCTGCACCGCAACGCTGCCGGTGTCTACGAGTCGATCAAGGGCGGCAAGGCTCTGGACGACGCGTCGATCACCGCTCTCATGGCGGCCACCGACAAGTTCAAGCAGGGCTTCCTCGCTTCTGACGGAAGCCGTGTCGTGAACGAGGCCGAGGCCGAGGCTCTCGACGCCTCCGAGGTCGGCCAGGAGAAGGTCACCGTCAAGCGCACCACTGTCAGCAAGTGAGCGTGGACCCCATGACTCAGCGTCACCCGAAGGGAGAGTGATCGATCGATGGCAAGCATCCGCGAACTGCGTTCTCGCATCAAGTCGGTCAACTCGACCAAGAAGATCACCAAGGCGCAGGAACTGATCGCGACTTCGCGCATCACGAAGGCGCAGGCCCGGGTTGCGGCTTCCAAGCCGTACGCCGAGGAGATCACCAAGGTGCTCTCCGAGCTGGCCAGCGCGTCGGCGTCGCTCGATCACCCGCTGCTCAACGAGCGCGCGAACCCGAAGCGTGCTGCCGTCCTGGTCGTCACCAGCGACCGCGGTATGTGCGGTGGCTACAACTCGAACGCTCTCAAGGAGGCGGAGGAGCTGTTCCAGCTGCTGCGCTCCGAGGGCAAGGAGCCCGTGATCTACGTGCTCGGTTCGAAGGGCCTCGGCTACTACACGTTCCGTGGGCGCAACATCGGCGGAGCGTGGACCGGCTTCTCCCAGGAGCCCGGCTACGCGGATGCCGCCAAGGCGAGCCGCCACCTGGTCGAGCTGTTCATGGCCGGCTCCGGTGCGGAGGTCGAGGCCCCGAACGGGGAAGGCATGATCGAAGGCGTCGACGAGCTCCACATCGTCTACACCCGCTTCGTCTCGATGCTCACCCAGAAGCCGGAAGTCCGGCGGATGGCCCCCCTCGAGGTGGACTACGCCGAGGATCACATCGAGTTGGGCGATGACATGCTGTCCAACGGGCAGCACGACGGCAAGTCGGGTCCGGTGGCTGGCTACGACTTCGAGCCCGAGGCCGGCACGCTGCTGTCGGCTCTGCTGCCGAAGTACGTCAGCACGCGCATCTACTCCGCTCTGCTGGACTCCGCCGCCTCGGAGTCTGCCGCCCGTCGTACGGCCATGAAGGCCGCGACGGATAATGCGAACGAACTGGTGAACACCCTGAGCCGTCAGGCAAACCAGGCTCGCCAGGCCCAGATCACCCAGGAAATCAGCGAGATCGTCGGTGGCGCGAATGCGCTGGCCTCGAGCGCAGGAAGTGACTAGCACATGACCGCAGCAGTAACCCAAACCAACGCGAACGGCGCGGACACCACGTCCGGCCGGGTCGTGCGGGTCATCGGTCCCGTTGTGGACGTTGAGTTCCCGCGCGGCCATGTTCCCGACCTGTTCAACGCCCTGCACTCGCAGGTCACCCTGCCGTCCGTGGCGAAGACGCTGACCCTCGAGGTTGCGCAGCACCTGGGCGACAACCTGGTGCGCACCATCTCGATGCAGCCGACCGACGGCCTGGTCCGCGGCGCTGCGGTGGCCGACACGGGCAAGCCGATCTCGGTTCCCGTCGGTGACGTCGTCAAGGGCCACGTGTTCAACGCCCTCGGTGACTGCCTCGACGCTCCGGGCACCGGTCGCGACGGCGAGCAGTGGGGCATCCACCGCAAGCCCCCGGCCTTCGATCAGCTCGAGGGCAAGACCGAGATCCTCGAGACCGGCATCAAGGTCATCGACCTGCTGACCCCGTACGTCAAGGGCGGCAAGATCGGTCTGTTCGGTGGTGCCGGTGTCGGCAAGACCGTTCTGATCCAGGAGATGATCACCCGTATCGCCCGCGAGTTCTCCGGAACCTCGGTGTTCGCAGGCGTCGGTGAGCGCACCCGTGAGGGCACCGACCTCCACCTCGAGATGGAAGAGATGGGCGTCCTCCAGGACACCGCCCTTGTCTTCGGCCAGATGGACGAGCCGCCGGGAACGCGTATGCGCGTCGCCCTGTCCGCGCTGACCATGGCGGAGTACTTCCGCGATGTCCAGGGCCAGGACGTTCTGCTGTTCATCGACAACATCTTCCGGTTCACCCAGGCCGGTTCCGAGGTTTCGACCCTGCTGGGTCGTATGCCCTCGGCCGTGGGTTACCAGCCGACGCTGGCCGACGAGATGGGTGAGTTGCAGGAGCGCATCACCTCGACCCGTGGCCGCTCGATCACCTCGCTGCAGGCGATCTACGTCCCCGCCGACGACTACACCGACCCGGCGCCGGCCACCACCTTCGCGCACCTCGATGCGACCACCGAGCTCTCGCGTCCGATTTCGCAGATGGGTATCTACCCCGCTGTGGACCCGCTGACGTCGACCTCGCGCATCCTGGAGCCCGGCATCGTCGGTGCCGAGCACTTCCGCGTCGCGAACGAGGTGAAGCGGATCCTGCAGAAGTACAAGGAACTGCAGGACATCATCGCCATCCTCGGTATGGACGAGCTGCAGGAAGAGGACAAGGTCCTCGTCGGCCGCGCCCGTCGTCTGCAGAAGTTCCTCGGCCAGAACTTCATCGTCGCCGAGAAGTTCACCGGTGAGCCCGGCTCGGTCGTGCCGCTGCGCGACACCATCGAGGCATTCGACCGCGTCTGCAAGGGCGAGTTCGACCACCTGCCGGAGCAGGCGTTCAACAGCTGCGGTGGACTCGACGACGTCGAGGCCGCTGCCAAGAAGATCGCCGGAAAGTAGACCGACATGGCTGAGATGACCGTTGAACTCGTTGCCGTCGAGCAGCGACTCTGGTCGGGATCGGCGAAGCTCGTCAGCGCCCAGACGACCGAGGGTGAGATCGGTGTCATGCCCGGGCATGAGCCGGTCCTCGGTCAGCTGGTGGAGGGCGGCGTGGTTGCGATCACGACCGCCGAGGGCGAGCGTGTGGTCGCGGCCGTGCACGGCGGTTTCCTCTCGGTGACCGCCACCACGGTGACGATCCTGGCCGAGTCCGCGGACATGGCACAGGATGTCGACGTCGAGGCGGCCAAGGCCGTTCTGGCGGAGACCACCGACGACCTCGAGGCGATTGCGGTCGCCAAGGGTCAGCTGCGTGCGGTCGAGCGCGCCTAGTCAGTTCACGACGAGCCGCGACGGAGCCGACGAGCAGTGACGATCGGGATGGTAGTTCTCATCATTCTGGTAGTCCTGCTCGCGGCCTTCGTCGCGGCTTTCGTGTATCGACTGATGGTGTTGCGCCGGGGCGGTACCGCGGCGATCCTGCGGATAACGCCTGCGCCCGGCGGTAGCGGCTGGCGGCACGGGGTGGTGCGGTACGGCGAGGGATCGCTCGTCTTCTACAAGCTGTCGAGCCTGCGCCCGGGACCGGACTCTCGGATGAGCCGGCAGGGCATCGAGGTCGGCGCGCGGCGCGGTCCGGTCGGCAACGAGTACGACATCATGACCGACGAGATCGTCATTCTCGAGGTCGCCGACGGGGACCGCACGTACGAGATCGCGCTCGATCGTGGTGCGCTGACCGCGTTCCTGTCGTGGGTGGAATCGCGGCCGTCGGGACGCTCCATGCGGGGGCGTCCGGCCTGAACCGGTGTCGGCCGGAGCAGGACGACGATCCGACATGAAAAAGGGAGGCCATCAGGCCTCCCTTTCGTCGTTCTCGTACCGGTCTAGGCGTTGCCGCCGGCACCGGGCTTCCACAGCACGTCGCCGCCGGGATTCGCGATTCTGCTGACGATGAACAGCAGGTCGGAGAGCCGGTTGAGGTACTTGGCGGGAAGCACACTCGTATCGTCCGGGCTGGCCTCGACGGCCGCCCACGCCGACCGCTCGGCACGACGGGCGACGGTGCGGGCGGAGTGCAGCAGAGCACCGAGAGGAGTCCCGCCCGGCAGGATGAAGGAGTTCAGCGGTTCGAGTCGCTCGTTGAACGCGTCGCACCAACCCTCGACCCGATCGATGTACGACTGCGTCACCCGCAGCGGCGGGTACTTCGGCTCGGCGACGATCGGAGTCGACAGGTCGGCACCGGCGTCGAACAGATCGTTCTGAATCTGGCGCAGCACCTCGACGATCTCCTCGGACGGCGCACCCAACGCGAGCGCGACGCCGATACTCGCATTCGTTTCGTCGCAGTCCGCGTAGGCGACGAGGCGGGGATCATTCTTGGACACTCGGGAGAAATCGCTCAGCCCGGTGGTTCCGTCGTCGCCGGTCCTGGTGTAGATCCGCGTCAAATGCACAGCCATGGGCTAACGGTACCGCCCAGCGGTGGGGCGGTAGCCCTGGCTAGGCTGTGCGACTGTGAGTGAGCGCTTTCTTGTCACTGGTGGAAACCGACTCGTCGGTGAGGTGCCAGTGGGTGGGGCGAAGAACAGCGTCCTGAAGCTGATGGCCGCGGCATTGTTGGCCGAGGGCACGACTGTCATCAGCAATTGCCCCGACATCCTCGACGTCCCCCTGATGGCCGACGTCCTGAGGGGCCTCGGCTGCGACGTGGAGCTCGAGGGCGACGTCGCGACCATCACGACGCCGGCGCAACCGAAGTACCACGCCGACTTCGCAGCGGTTCGGCAGTTCCGCGCGTCGGTATGTGTTCTCGGTCCGCTCGTCGCGCGATGCCGGAAGGCGGTCGTCGCACTTCCCGGCGGGGATGCCATCGGATCGAGGCCGCTGGACATGCACCAGTCCGGCCTTCGTCTGTTGGGCGCCCACAGCGAGATCGAGCACGGTTGTGTCGTCGCCGAGGCCGACGACCTGCACGGCGCGAACATCCGTCTGGCGTTTCCGTCTGTCGGCGCGACCGAGAACATCCTCATGGCCGCGGTTCTCGCCAAGGGGGAGACCGTCATCGACAACGCCGCGCGGGAACCGGAGATCGTCGATCTCTGCAACATGCTGACGCACATGGGGGCGAAGATCAGCGGCGCCGGCTCGACGACGCTGACCATCCGCGGTGTCGATCGACTCCAGCCGACCGCGCATCGAGTGATCGGCGATCGGATCGTCGCAGCCACCTGGGGCATCGCGGCTGCGATGACGCAGGGCGACGTGTTCGTGCGTGGCGTCAACCCGAAGCACCTGGCGCTCGTTCTCGACAAACTGCGTGCGGCCGGGTCCCAGATCAGTCTGGAAGCCGACGGCTTCCGCGTCGTGCAGACGAACCGCCCCAAGGCGGTCAACTTCGCGACGCTCCCGTATCCGGGATTCCCCACGGACCTCCAGCCGATGGCGATCGGACTCGCCGCGATCGCGGAGGGCACGTCGATGATCACCGAGAACGTCTTCGAGGCGCGCTTCCGCTTCGTCGAGGAGATGATTCGGCTCGGCGCGGATGCTCGGACCGACGGACACCATGCAGTGGTGCGCGGTGTGCCGGAGTTGTCGAGCGCGCCCGTGTGGTCGTCCGACATCCGTGCCGGTGCGGGACTGGTCCTGGCCGGCTTGGTCGCGGACGGTGTCACCGAGGTGCACGACGTCTACCACATCGATCGCGGGTACCCGAGGTTCGTCGAGGACCTCGCTGGTCTGGGCGGAGACATTCGTCGAGTGGCGGGGGAGTAGGAGCAGCTTTCGGGGCTGTGCTCGGCGTCACAAATCGCGATTCTGTCGAATCTGAGGCTTTTCGCACCTGGCGACCTGCGGAAATGGAGTCGGACGAACGTCCGACCTGGCGGTTTGACGCTCCGTGAACACTCGCGTAACTTATTCCAGGTCAGAGCGACACGGACACCGACCCGGCCGCGATCTTCACAGGTCAGCGAGGGAAAACGAGGTTGTACGGGGAGCGCCTGGCGAATCTGCTGAAACTCCTGCGGGGGCCGGATTTGCATCCGGTGCCGGTGCGGGTTAGGCTGGAACGGTTGCCCCGGAATGAGGAACTGCAAAGTTTCGAGTGATGGTGTGCGCGTGTTCTTTGAGAACTCAACAGTGTGTCGATGAATGTCAGTGCCAAATTTTGGTACTCCACCACTTTTTGTGGTGGGTATTTGCTGATCGTCTCATTCTTCCGTCTGGGATGGTCAGCGCAAACAGCTAGTTTGAGTTTATTTTGCTAGTGATTTGACTCGATGTCTATGACTGATTAGTGGCTTCGGCTGCGAAATCTAGAGTCTTCAACGGAGAGTTTGATCCTGGCTCAGGACGAACGCTGGCGGCGTGCTTAACACATGCAAGTCGAGCGGTAAGGCCCTTCGGGGTACACGAGCGGCGAACGGGTGAGTAACACGTGGGTGATCTGCCCTGCACTCTGGGATAAGCCTGGGAAACTGGGTCTAATACCGGATATGAGCTCCTGTCGCATGGCGGGGGTTGGAAAGGTTTACTGGTGCAGGATGGGCCCGCGGCCTATCAGCTTGTTGGTGGGGTAATGGCCTACCAAGGCGACGACGGGTAGCCGGCCTGAGAGGGCGACCGGCCACACTGGGACTGAGACACGGCCCAGACTCCTACGGGAGGCAGCAGTGGGGAATATTGCACAATGGGCGAAAGCCTGATGCAGCGACGCCGCGTGAGGGATGACGGCCTTCGGGTTGTAAACCTCTTTCAGCAGGGACGAAGCGAAAGTGACGGTACCTGCAGAAGAAGCACCGGCCAACTACGTGCCAGCAGCCGCGGTAATACGTAGGGTGCGAGCGTTGTCCGGAATTACTGGGCGTAAAGAGCTCGTAGGCGGTTTGTCGCGTCGTCCGTGAAAACTTGGGGCTCAACCCCAAGCTTGCGGGCGATACGGGCAGACTTGAGTACTGCAGGGGAGACTGGAATTCCTGGTGTAGCGGTGAAATGCGCAGATATCAGGAGGAACACCGGTGGCGAAGGCGGGTCTCTGGGCAGTAACTGACGCTGAGGAGCGAAAGCGTGGGTAGCGAACAGGATTAGATACCCTGGTAGTCCACGCCGTAAACGGTGGGCGCTAGGTGTGGGTTTCCTTCCACGGGATCCGTGCCGTAGCTAACGCATTAAGCGCCCCGCCTGGGGAGTACGGCCGCAAGGCTAAAACTCAAAGGAATTGACGGGGGCCCGCACAAGCGGCGGAGCATGTGGATTAATTCGATGCAACGCGAAGAACCTTACCTGGGTTTGACATATACCGGAAACACCTAGAGATAGGTGCCCCCTTGTGGTCGGTATACAGGTGGTGCATGGCTGTCGTCAGCTCGTGTCGTGAGATGTTGGGTTAAGTCCCGCAACGAGCGCAACCCTTGTCCTGTGTTGCCAGCGCGTAATGGCGGGGACTCGCAGGAGACTGCCGGGGTCAACTCGGAGGAAGGTGGGGACGACGTCAAGTCATCATGCCCCTTATGTCCAGGGCTTCACACATGCTACAATGGCCGGTACAGAGGGCTGCGATACCGTGAGGTGGAGCGAATCCCTTAAAGCCGGTCTCAGTTCGGATCGGGGTCTGCAACTCGACCCCGTGAAGTCGGAGTCGCTAGTAATCGCAGATCAGCAACGCTGCGGTGAATACGTTCCCGGGCCTTGTACACACCGCCCGTCACGTCATGAAAGTCGGTAACACCCGAAGCCGGTGGCCTAACCCTTGTGGAGGGAGCCGTCGAAGGTGGGATCGGCGATTGGGACGAAGTCGTAACAAGGTAGCCGTACCGGAAGGTGCGGCTGGATCACCTCCTTTCTAAGGAGCATTCTCCAGTCGAGGGCCGACACAGGTTGTGTCCTCGCTGGCAGAGGCCGTTTAGTCCCCACATGTGGGACTGCGGTTGCTCATGGGTGGAACACTGACAAGCATTTTCTTCATGACTGCCGGCCCGAGTGCCGGTGGGAAGAGAGTTATATCGGCGCACTGTTGGGTCCTGAGAGAACACGCAAGTGTTTCCTCGAAGGAAGAAACGACAACATCTGGGCGTGGTCATACCGCGGGGTTCTGCTCCGGCTGGTGCCACACGAAGTCTGGGTGTTGTGTGTTGTTTGAGAACTGCACAGTGGACGCGAGCATCTTTGTTGTAAGTAATTAAGAGCGTACGGTGGATGTCTTGGCACCAGGAGCCGATGAAGGACGTAGGAGGCTGCGATAAGCCTCGGGGAGCTGTCAACCGAGCTGAGATCCGAGGATGTCCGAATGGGGAAACCCAGCCACAGTGATGTGTGGTTACCCGCGCCTGAATATATAGGGCGTGTGGAGGGAACGTGGGGAAGTGAAACATCTCAGTACCCACAGGAAGAGAAAACAACATGTGATTCCGTGAGTAGTGGCGAGCGAAAGCGGATGAGGCTAAACCATGGGTGTGTGATAGCCGGCGGGCGTTGCATTCGTGGGGTTGTGGGATCCGTCTTGTCAATTCTGCCGGATTGGCCGACAGTAAGAAATCATCGTGTTAGTCGAAGTGGTCTGGAACGGCCCGTCGTAGAGGGTGAGAATCCCGTAGACGAAAACATGGTGACTGTCGTGACGGACACCCGAGTAGCAGCGGGCCCGTGAAATCTGCTGTGAATCTGTCGGGACCACCCGATAAGCCTGAATACTCCCTGGTGACCGATAGCGGACTAGTACCGTGAGGGAAAGATGAAAAGTACCCCGGGAGGGGAGTGAAATAGTACCTGAAACCGTGCGCTTACAATCCGTCAGAGCCTTCGCACCTTCGGGTGGGGGGTGATGGCGTGCCTTTTGAAGAATGAGCCTGCGAGTTAGCGGCATGTCGCGAGGTTAACCCGTGTGGGGTAGCCGTAGCGAAAGCGAGTCCGAATAGGGCGAGTCAGTGGCATGTTCTAGACCCGAAGCGGAGTGATCTACCCATGGCCAGGGTGAAGCGACGGTAAGACGTCGTGGAGGCCCGAACCCACTTAGGTTGAAAACTGAGGGGATGAGCTGTGGGTAGGGGTGAAAGGCCAATCAAACTCCGTGATAGCTGGTTCTCCCCGAAATGCATTTAGGTGCAGCGTCGCGTGTTTCACTCTGGAGGTAGAGCTACTGGATGGCCGATGGGCCCCACAAGGTTACTGACGTCAGCCAAACTCCGAATGCCAGAGTGTGAGAGCGCGGCAGTGAGACTGCGGGGGATAAGCTTCGTAGTCGAGAGGGAAACAGCCCAGATCGCCGGCTAAGGCCCCTAAGCGTGTACTAAGTGGAAAAGGATGTGGGGTCGCGAAGACAACCAGGAGGTTGGCTTAGAAGCAGCCACCCTTGAAAGAGTGCGTAATAGCTCACTGGTCAAGTGATCCTGCGCCGACAATGTAGCGGGGCTCAAGTACACCGCCGAAGCCGCGGCATTCACATAACACCCACTTCCTCCTGCGGGGGGTTGTGCAGTGGTGTGGATGGGTAGGGGAGCGTCGTGCAGCCATGGAAGCGCCGGAGTGATCCAGGTGTGGAGGCTGCACGAGTGAGAATGCAGGCATGAGTAGCGAAAGACGAGTGAGAAACTCGTCCGCCGAATGACCAAGGGTTCCTGGGCCAGGTTAATCCGCCCAGGGTGAGTCGGGACCTAAGGCGAGGCCGACAGGCGTAGTCGATGGACAACGGGTTGATATTCCCGTACCCGTGTGAACGCGCCCCTGGTGAATCAGTGATGCTAAGCGCCCTGAAGCCACTTTCGAACCTTCGGGTTCTCCGGTGTGTGGATGCGCGTGAACCGATCTGGTAGTAGCCAAGCGATGGGGTGACGCAGGAAGGTAGCTGAGCCAGTCAGTGGTAATACTGGTGTAAGCGTGTAGGGCGTGGCCTAGGCAAATCCGGGTCACATATAGCCTGAGACGTGATGCGTAGCCGATTGAGGCGAATTCAGTGATCCTATGCTGCCGAGAAAAGCCTCTAGCGAGCTTTCACACGGCCCGTACCCCAAACCGACACAGGTGGTCAGGTAGAGAATACTAAGGCGATCGAGATAACTGTGGTTAAGGAACTCGGCAAAATGCCCCCGTAACTTCGGGAGAAGGGGGGCCTCGTCTGGTGATCCAACTTGCTTGGTGAGCTGGGTGGGGCCGCAGAGACCAGAGAGAAGCGACTGTTTACTAAAAACACAGGTCCGTGCGAAGTCGTAAGACGATGTATACGGACTGACGCCTGCCCGGTGCTGGAAGGTTAAGAGGACCGGTTAGCCAGTAATGGCGAAGCTGAGAATTTAAGCCCCAGTAAACGGCGGTGGTAACTATAACCATCCTAAGGTAGCGAAATTCCTTGTCGGGTAAGTTCCGACCTGCACGAATGGCGTAACGACTTCTCTGCTGTCTCAACCACAGACTCGGCGAAATTGCATTACGAGTAAAGATGCTCGTTACGCGCGGCAGGACGAAAAGACCCCGGGACCTTCACTATAGCTTGGTATTGGTGTTCGGTTCGGTTTGTGTAGGATAGGTGGGAGACTGTGAAGCATGCACGCCAGTGTGTGTGGAGTCGTTGTTGAAATACCACTCTGATCGTATTGGACATCTAACCTCGGACCATGATCTGGTTCAGGGACAGTGCCTGGTGGGTAGTTTAACTGGGGCGGTTGCCTCCCAAAATGTAACGGAGGCGCCCAAAGGTTCCCTCAGCCTGGTTGGCAATCAGGTGTCGAGTGCAAGTGCACAAGGGAGCTTGACTGTGAGACTGACAGGTCGAGCAGGGACGAAAGTCGGGACTAGTGATCCGGCACCGGCAAGTGGAAGCGGTGTCGCTCAACGGATAAAAGGTACCCCGGGGATAACAGGCTGATCTTCCCCAAGAGTCCATATCGACGGGATGGTTTGGCACCTCGATGTCGGCTCGTCGCATCCTGGGGCTGGAGTAGGTCCCAAGGGTTGGGCTGTTCGCCCATTAAAGCGGCACGCGAGCTGGGTTTAGAACGTCGTGAGACAGTTCGGTCTCTATCCGCCGCGCGCGTTAGAAACTTGAGGAAGGCTGTCCCTAGTACGAGAGGACCGGGACGGACGAACCTCTGGTGTGCCAGTTGTTCCGCCAGGAGCACTGCTGGTTAGCTACGTTCGGAAGGGATAACCGCTGAAAGCATCTAAGCGGGAAGCCTGTTCCAAGATGAGGTTTCTCACCCCCTCGAGGGGGTAAGGCCCCCGGCAGACCACCGGGTTGATAGGCCAGAACTGGAAGTCCGGTAACGGATGGAGGTGACTGGTACTAATAGGCCGAGGACTTACCACAAAGAAGCTACGCGTCCACTGTGCGGTATCTGAAACAACACACAGATACCATTCACCCCCAACACCCCAGAGCCCTGTGTGGCCGGCGGGTGGTTCGGGCGGGGGAATTGAATGTGTGACAGTTTCATAGAGTTACGGCGGCCATAGCGGAGGGGAAACGCCCGGTCCCATTCCGAACCCGGAAGCTAAGCCCTCCAGCGCCGATGGTACTGCACTCGACAGGGTGTGGGAGAGTAGGACACCGCCGAACATCCTTTCCCGAAGGCCCCCACCATTACTGGTGGGGGCCTTCGGCGTTTCCGCATATATGCATGTCTTTCGTCTCCCCCCCCGGGGAGCCGGCGGCCTGTTTCCGTTGCGTCGGTCGCCGGCGGGGCCGATCGCGGTCGAGGGCGATCTGTCGCATCAGCCGTGCCAGCAGCACTCGCTCGTCGTCCGGTGTGGGACACGCACCAAGTCTGGTGGATGGCCTGTATGTCCTCGGACCGGTCGATTCGGCGGATGCCGGAATCAGTCGACGGTCGGAATGGCGGGCGAGTGATCGTTTCGGTCGATCTGGAACGGCCCGTCGAATGCGTGTGCGAGCCGGGTCGGTGCCGTCCTGCCGCGAAGAACCACCAGGTCGCCAGGCCTCCAGAGCTGAGCCTCCGGCGTTTGAGCCTGTTCGACCGTGACGGACGATGCGAGGAGGGCGTCCGGGTCGGACTTCGCGAGCTCGGACAGTCGTGCGGCCTCGTTCACCGGATCGCCGATCACCGTGTACTCGAACCGTTCTCGCGCCCCGACGTTGCCGGCGACCGCGGTGCCGGCCGCGACACCGATGGCGGCGTGGCATTCGGGTACCTCGACTGGCAGCCGTCGTCGAATCGCGCGGGCGGCGGCGAGCGCGCGGCCGGGTGCGTCGTCCAGGTCGCGCGGTGCGCCGAAGATCGCCAGCGCGGCGTCGCCTTCGAACTTGTTCACGAAGCCGCCGTGGCGGTCGACCTCGTCGACGACAACCTCGAAGAACCGGTTGAGGAGATCGACAACCTCACCTGGAGGGCGGGTAGCGGCCAGTTCGGTCGATCCGACCAGGTCGACGAAGAACACCGCGACATCTCGCTCCTCGCCGCCGAGCGTGGGTGGGGATACGAGAGCCGCCTCGGCCACGTCGTGACCGACGTGTCTCCCGAACAGGTCGCGAATGCGTTCGCGCTCGCGCAGGCCGTCGGCCATGCGGTTGAACCCGGACTGGAGTTCGCCGAGTTCGGTGCCGTCGTACACGACGATCGCGGTGTCGAGGTGCCCGTCCTCGATGCGGCTCATCCCGGCTTTGACCGACCGGATAGGCGCGACTGTGGCACGGGCGTTGAGAAGGATCAACAGCAGCCCGAAGACGAGCGTGATGGCGCCGAGCCCGACGATCGCGATAATCAGTTGGTTGGGTGTGGTGTCCTTGCTGAGATAGGCGTACGCCGCGACGATCATCAGGCCGGTGATCGGCACACCCGTGCCGAGAATCCATGCGAGCATCGTGCGTCCGACGACGCCGCCGAGGCGGACGTCGGGCCGCATGCCGGCCTCGAGGGCACGGGCAGCCGCCGGCCGCAGCGCGAACTCACTGAAGACGTGGCTGAAGGCGCAGATCGTGACGCCGCCGAACGAGATCGTGAAGCCGATCTTCGGCAGTGTCTGCGGGTCGACCAACCCGTAGGCGGTGGTGAGGAAGATCAGCGCAATCGTCCACTGGCCGATCTGCATCTTGGTCAGCCGCCACGGCATGTTCAGGGCCGTGAGCCGGTCGTGCTCGGTGGGGGTGCGGTCTTGCACGATCCATTGCAGGCTGTGCAGCGCACGCTGAGTCCCTCGAATCGTCCCGACCAGCAGGGCGACCGCCAGATACACGGGGACGACGACGAAGTTCAGGAACCGGAACTCCGGTTCGAGCAACTCGGGCCCGGGCACGACGAACGTCACGAGGACGGCCACGACCGCCGCGCCGATCAGGTTGGCCCCGACCAGCGAGGTGGTGAGCAGCGTCTGGACGCGGATGCGTCGGATACGCGGTGTCTCCGTGGGGGTTCCGAGCAGGCGGGAACCGAGGGGCTGGTCGGCGGATCGGCGCAGGTCCATGGTCGTTCGAGATTAGTCCGAATCCATCCACTAGGGTGGGCGAGTGCGTCTTGTCATTGCTCGTTGCCGTGTCGACTACGTCGGTCGACTGACCTCCCACCTGCCGATGGCACGTCGACTCCTCCTGATCAAGGCGGACGGCTCGGTCAGCATCCACGCGGACGACCGTGCCTACAAGCCGCTGAACTGGATGAGCCCGCCGTGCTGGTTGTCCGAGACCTCCGATGGTGAGAGCCCCGACGGTGCGGAGCAGCACCTCTGGGTCGTCACCAACAAGGCCGGCGAGGAACTGCGGATCACGATCGAGGAGATCGAGCACGACTCGAGTCACGAGTTGGGTGTCGATCCCGGTCTGGTCAAGGACGGCGTCGAAGCGCACCTGCAGGAGCTGCTGGCCGAGCACGTCGAGACGCTCGGCGAGGGCTACACGCTGATCCGCCGCGAGTACATGACGGCGATCGGTCCGGTGGATCTGCTGTGCCGCAACGCGGACGGCGCGACGGTTGCGGTCGAGATCAAGAGGCGCGGCGAGATCGACGGCGTCGAACAGCTCACCCGCTACCTCGAACTGCTCAACCGGGACCCGCTTCTCGCGCCGGTGACGGGTGTGTTCGCGGCCCAGCAGATCAAGCCGCAGGCGAAGACCCTCGCGACAGACCGCGGAATCCGATGCCTGATCCTCGATTACGAGGCCCTGCGCGGCACCGAGAGTACCGAGTTCCGCCTCTTCTGAGCGCTCGCGGCACCCCACCTAGACTGGTGGGGTGCCGCGTCGTAACCAGTCCCGCAAATCCAACCGTCGCACAGAGACGAGCGAGTCGGCGGTCAGCGGCAGTCTGTTCGGAAACGCCCTGGCCCGTGAGGAATCGGGACCTGCGGGTTACGAGGGCGAGCGGTACATGGTCCGCCAGGTGCCGGGTGCCCGCGCGACCAAGACGTACCGGTGCCCGGGATGCGACCAGGACGTGCGTCCCGGTGTCGCACACGTGGTGGCGTGGCCGTCCGACCCCGGCGGTGCCGACGACCGACGCCACTGGCACACCGGGTGCTGGAGCGGGCGCCGAACGCGCGGGCTGACGCGGCGCTGGTCCTAGCTCTTCGCCGGGGCCTTCTCGGAAACCGCTGCGTCGTTCGCCTTCGACGGGGCCTTTCCGTCCTCGTTCGCCGGCTCCGCGGCCTCCGCGTTGTCGAGCAACTCCGCCTCGCGATTGACGGACGCGAGCATGGCGGGCACGGAATCGAGTTGACCGCGAATGCCGAGGAGCTGAGCGAGGATTCGGCTGCGCAGCACACGCAGTTCCTCCGCGAGTTCCTTCGCGTGCGCGATCTTGCGATCGGACTGTTCGGTGGCCACCTGGAGTCGGCGCTGCGCCTCCTGGCTTGCCTCGGTGACCCGACGGTGAGCGTCGGCCTTGCTGGTGGCCTCGAGTTCCTCGATTGCGGCGATGACCTTGGCGCGGCGCTCGGCCATGGTGATCTCGAAGTCCTGCTGGACCTGGGTGCGCTTGGCCTCAGCCTCGGCGGTCAGCCGATCGCGCTCGGCCTGAGCCGCCTCGACGAGACGGGTGGCCTCGGCGCGCGCGGTCTTCATGGTCTGCTCGTGCTCGCGTTCGAGTGCGACGCGGCGCTCCTCGAGCTCGGTCATCTTCGATTCGTACTGTCGGCGGAGGCGCTGACTGTCCTGCTCCGCCACCGAAACCATCTCGGCAGCATCGGCTTCGGCCTTCGCCCGGACCTCGGACGCCTCGTCGGATGCGAGGCGGAGCATGCGGGAGATTCGCTCGCTCATGCCCTCCGCAGTGGTGGGCGGGACCGAGAGACGATCGACGTCGCGGCGCAACTCGTCGATCTCGTCGCGCGCGTCCTCGAGCTGATTGGCCAGTTCGCGGGCCTGTGCCGCGGCCGCGTCCCGATCCGTCGCGGTCAGGCGGAACTCGGAGTCGAACCGGTCGAAATAACGCCGAACCTCGTCCTTGTCGTATCCCTTGCGGACGATGGTGAACGGCATGCCGCGGTCTTGATCGTAGGCCATGCCTGCCAATCTACCGGCGGCAATCGGCGCCGCGCCTGCGGAGTGGGACCGATGTCGTCACATCGCCCCCACTCCGGGTCGGCGCCGGAAGGCGCGGGTCAGTGGCCGCCGTCGGCTGCCGGCTCGACCAGCTCGACGAGGACGCCGCCCGCATCCTTCGGGTGGATGAAGTTGATGCGCGAGTTCGCGGTGCCGCGCCGCGGTGCGTCGTACAGCAGGCGGACGCCGTCGGCGCGGAGCTGCGTGCTGATCGCGTCGATGTCGGTGACGCGGTACGCCAGCTGCTGGAGGCCGGGGCCGCTGCGATCGATGAACTTCGCGATCGTGGAGTTCTCGTTCAGCGGGGCGAGCAGCTGGATCGCCGGGGCGCCGGCGGGGGAGCCGACGACCGAGAGCATGGCTTCGCGGACACCCTGCTCCTCGTTGACCTCCTCGTGGGTGGAGACCATGCCGAGGTGCTTGGCGTACCACGCGATTGCGGCGTCGAGATCCGGCACGGCGATACCGACGTGATCGATCGCGGTCACGAGCTGCGAGGACAGTCCGCTCGCGGCGGGGCTGGGGGACGAAGATGTCATGTATCAGACGGTAGCGCTACGGTTTGAGGTGTTCGCGTCGGGCCACGGCACATACCGCTAGCTCGGACCAAGATCGACCGCTGGAGGAATCTTGACCACTTCTGTCATCGTTGCCGGGGCTCGGACCCCCGTCGGACGACTGCTCGGAACCTTGAAGGACCTTTCGGGCTCCGACCTCGGCGGTGTAGCGATCAAGGGCGCGCTCGAGAAGGCCGGGGTCGCACCGGAGCAGGTCGAGTACGTCATCATGGGTCAGGTCCTCACCGCCGGCGCAGGCCAGATGCCGGCCCGTCAGGCCGCCGTCGCCGCGGGCATCCCGATGAGCGTCCCCGCGCTCACGGTCAACAAGGTGTGTCTGTCGGGTGTCGACGCCATCGCGCTGGCCGACCAGTTAATCCGGGCGGGCGAGTTCGAGATCGTCGTCGCCGGTGGCCAGGAGTCCATGTCGCGCGCGCCGCACATGCTGGAGAAGAGCCGCGAGGGCTTCAAGTACGGCGATGTCACGCTGCGCGACCACATGGCGTACGACGGCCTGCACGACATCTTCACCGACCAGCCGATGGGCAACCTCACCGAGTCCGAGAACAGGGACGCGCGGTTCGTCAGCCGGGAAGACCAGGACGCGTTCGCGGCCGCCTCGCACCAGAACGCGGCGCGCGCATGGAAGGACGGCCTGTTCGCCGACGAGGTCGTGCCGGTCACCATCCCGCAGCGCCGCGGTGAGCCCGTCGTCGTCAGCACCGACGAGGGCGTGCGCGCGGACACCACCGTCGAGACCCTGGCCAAGCTGCGCCCGGCCTTCGCGAAGGACGGTGCGATCACCGCCGGCACCGCGTCGCAGATCTCCGACGGCGCGGCCGCGGTGGTCGTGATGAGCAAGGCCAAGGCCGAGGCGCTGGGCCTCGAGTGGATCGCCGAGATCGGTGCGCACGGCGTCGTCGCCGGTCCGGACTCGACGCTGCAGTCCCAGCCGTCCCGCGCGATCGCCCGCGCCTGCGAGCGTGAGGGTATCGACCCCAAGGACCTGGACCTGGTCGAGATCAACGAGGCGTTCGCGGCGGTCGGCATCGTGTCGACCCGTGAGCTCGGCATCGACCCGGCCAAGGTGAACGTCAACGGCGGCGCCATCGCGATCGGACACCCGCTCGGCATGTCGGGTGCCCGCATCGCGT
Source organism: Prescottella soli (assembly GCF_040024445.1). Classification (NCBI taxonomy): domain Bacteria; kingdom Bacillati; phylum Actinomycetota; class Actinomycetes; order Mycobacteriales; family Nocardiaceae; genus Rhodococcus; species Rhodococcus (subgen. Prescottella) soli. The sequence continues at coordinate 1,098,080 of NZ_CP157276.1, read as the reverse complement.
TGCACCTGGCGCTCGAGCTGCAGCGCCGCGGCGGCGGCGTCGGCGCGGCCGCCCTGTGTGGCGGCGGCGGCCAGGGCGACGCTCTGATCGTGCGCGTCCCGAAGAAGTAACCCAAGACGTTTCCGGGGCGGACGCGACGCCTCTACGACACCCCGTGGTGGGGACTGTGACCAGTCTCAACTACGGGGTGTCGTAATCGTTCGGGCACAATGGCGTCCATGGCTAACATTCTCGACGTGTCCACTGCCGCGAAGCGGTTCCGCCTTGTGGCCCTGTGGGAGGCCGTGACCTGGGCAGCTCTGCTGGTCGCGATGTTCTTCAAGTGGGTGCTCGGATACGAAGAGGCCGTCAAGATCCCAGGCATGGTGCACGGCATCGCCGGGTTCATGCTCTACATCCTCATCACCCTCCTCACGGCACGCTCGTTGAAGTGGGACTTCAAGACGCTCGTTCTCGCGCTCGTCTCCAGCGTTCCGCCGTTCATGACCATCTGGTTCGAGCGTCGTGCCGCGCGCAACGGGCAGCTCGGCGAGCTGTCGGTGGGTGCCGCCGGTCAGACCGGTGAGCCCACGCCCGTCTCCGCCCGGTAGCAGCACGGTCCTGGCGTGTCGGGTCGGAATGGCTGCCCGCCCGCCACTCGTGACACACTGAAACCGTGACTCGACCCGGTTCTCGTCCGTCCTCCCAAATCGCTGCGGCCATGTCCGGAGCCGTGGATCTGTCCGGTCTCAAGGACCGGGCTACGCCGCCGCCGAGTGCGCCCGCGGGCCCGCCGGCGGACGGATCCACACCCGTGAGTAGCACCGGTCTGGCGCCGGTCATCGACGTCACCGAAGCGACGTTCCAGACCGAGGTGCTCGAGCGGTCGATGCAGGTCCTGGTCGTCGTCGACCTGTGGGCCACCTGGTGTGAGCCGTGCAAGCAGCTGTCACCGGTGCTCGAGAAGCTCGCCCACGAGGGCGGCGGCGACTGGGTCCTCGCCAAGATCGACGTCGACGCCAATCCGGGTATTGCGCAGGCGTTCGGCGTCCAGTCGGTGCCGACCGTGGTCGCGATCGCCGGCGGACGCCCGCTCGCGGACTTCGCGGGCGTCCAGCCCGAGCCGCAGTTGCGGCAGTGGATCGCCGCGCTGCAGGAGGCCGTCGCGGGCAAGCTCGCCGGTCCGCCGACGGGCGCCGAGCCGGAACCCGAGCCGGAGGATCCCCGCTTCGTCGCGGCCGAGAATGCCCTGGAGGAGGGCGACTTCGCGGGCGCCGAGGCCGCCTACAACCTGATCCTCAATTCCGAGCCGGGCAACACGCAGGCGCAGGCCGCGCTTCGACAGGTCACGTTCCTGGCTCGCGTGCAGGGTCTTCCCGACGAGGCGATCGAGACCGCCGATGCCCAGCCCGACGCGATCGACGCGCAGTTCGCGGCCGCCGACGCGGAGCTGTACACGCAGCGTCCCGACGCGGCCTTCGACAGGCTCGTCGCGCTCGTGCGTCGTACCGCAGGTGACGACCGGACCCGGGTCCGCACCCGCATCCTGGAGCTGTTCGAGCTGTTCGACCCCGCCGACCCGATCGTGGTCGCCGCGCGGCGCAAGCTCGCCTCCGCCCTGTACTGACCTGCGCTCAGGTCATCGGTAGCGGCCGTCGCACGCCTTCTGCCCACCGAGCACGCCAGTGCGGAAGGCGTCGACGCGCGAGAACCCGCTGGGCACGGTGTTGCCGTCGACGTCGCTCGCGGCCAGGCCGTCGGCCAGCAGTCCGGAAATGGCCTCGTCGAGATCACCGGGGGAGAGCCACACCCGGCGCGTGCCGTCGGTCGACTTGGCGTTCTCCGGGCTCAGTGCAGCGGTGACGGCACCCGACAGGCACGCTGCCCGCAGCGCGGCCTGCGGTCCGGACAGCGACACCCCGGCCTCCCGCTGCACCGCCAGCGTGTAGCGCGACGCCAGGAGGACGTAGGCGCTGTAGTCCCCGGTGACATCGACACTGACGATCTCCTTGCCGTCGCCGGCACTTGGTCGTCCGCGTTCGGCGAGAGCGGGAAGATCGACGCCGATCGTGTTGGTGGCCGGGCAGAAGGAGACCGGTTCGGTGGCATCGGCGTCGGGGCATCCGGTGCCGACGCCGTCGAGATCGAGCTTGGGCGGGTCGGCGAGGGCGAAGACGCTGCCGAACGAGTCGAAGATCGCGCTCACCGATTCCCGCGTGACGGGGAGTTCGCCGTCGTCGCTGCGTTTGACGAAACGCTGCGGCAGGTCGGCGCGCCGGGACGTGATCTCGTCGGCGTCGATGCGTGTACACGCCGCCGGCCCGTCGGTGAAACCGATCTGCACCGCGGTGACCCGTTCGAACGCCGACCCGTGGATCGACTCGGGATCGTTGGGGTCGGTGTCGCGCACGGACACGGTGGCGGCGAGGACCGAGTTGAGACCGTCCGAGGTGTTGAGCGTGAAGTGCGGGGCTTTGTTCTCGGCGACGTGGCGCACGAACGCCCCCGCGAAGCAGTCGGCCTGCTGTTCGAACACGATCCCCGGATCGTCCTGGCCGACCAGGCCTGCCTTCTGCTGGATCGCGTGCCCGTACTCGTGGGCGAGCACCATGACCACCGCCATCGGGCCGAACGCGTCGACCAGTCCCGGTAGCAGGTAGGTGCGATCCCAGCCGATCATGTCCTGCTTGGTGCAGTACGCGGCGTTGACGAGTTCGTCGGTCTCCATGCCGCAGAAGCGCGGCCCGCCCTTGTCGTCGGGGTTCCACGACACGAGTTCGCTCACGGGGTGGAACGTGCCCCGGAAGATCGCCGGGTACTGCGCCGCCCAGTAGTCCTCGATGTCGGCGATGGCGTTGGCGGCCAGGGTGTCGATCGCGCCGCGGTCGGTGCCGACGACCGCGCGTGTGGTGTCGGGGACACCCGCCCGGGGTCCGCTCGGCCCGCCCTTCGCAGGGAGTCCGGCGACCGTGAACGGGTCGTCGTAGATCGACACGGCGCGGCCGGCGGTCGTCGACGAGCAGGCGGTGGCGGCGACCGTGACCAGCACGAGGGTCGCGAACAACGCGCGGGTTCGTGGCAGCCGTCTTCTCACCGGTCGCGCCCAGTCACCGAGTGCCCCCTCACCGTTCCAACCTCATCCAGATCGCCGCGCTCGCCGGCAGTGTCACCTCCGCCGAGGCGGGGCGCCCGTGCCAGGGATGCTCGGTCGCGGTCACCGCGCCGAAGTTGCCGATCCCCGCGCCGCGGAAGTCCCGCGCGTCGGTATTGAGGATCTCAGACCATGTGCCGGGTTCTGGCAAGCCCACCCGGTAACTCGAGTGCGCGGATCCGGAGAAGTTGAACAGGCACGCGACGATCGAGCCGTCGCTGCCGTACCGCAGGAAGCTGAGCACGTTGTTCTCGGTGTCGTTGGCGTCGATCCACGAGTAGCCGCCGGGGGAGGTGTCGAGCGTCCACAGCGCGGGGGTGGCCCGATAGGCGGCGTTGAGATCGCACACCAGTTGGTGGATCCCGTGGTGCAGGTCGCCGGTGGCCGGGTCCTCCAGCTCGAGCCAGTCCAGGCCGTGTTCCTCCGACCATTCGCTGCTCTGGCCGAACTCCTGGCCCATGAAGAGCAGCTGTTTGCCCGGGTGCGCCCACAGGTAGGCGAGGAGCACGCGGACACCGGCCGCCTTCGCGTGGTCGTCGCCGGGCATGCGGGACCACAGTGTGCCCTTGCCGTGGACCACCTCGTCGTGGCTGATCGGGAGCAGATAGTTCTCGCTCCACGCGTACATGAGCGAGAACGTGATCTCGTTGTGGTGGAAGCTGCGGTGGATCGGGTCGCGGCGCAGATACCCGAGCGTGTCGTGCATCCAGCCCATGTTCCACTTCATCGTGAACCCGAGACCGCCGACGTTCGTGTTGCGGGTGACCCCGGGCCACGCCGTCGACTCCTCGGCGATCGTGACCACGCCGCGGTGGAGCTTGTGCACCGTCGCGTTCATCTCCTGCAGGAAGGCAACCGCCTCGAGGTTCTCCCGGCCGCCGTGCACGTTCGGTGTCCACTGCCCCGACGGCCGCGAGTAGTCGAGGTACAGCATCGATGCGACGGCGTCCACGCGCAGGCCGTCGACGTGGAACTGGTCGAACCAGAACAGCGCGTTCGCGACCAGGAAGTTGCGCACCTCCCGCCGGCCGTAGTCGAACACGTAGGTGCCCCAGTCGAGTTGCTCGCCGCGCTGCGGATCGGCGTGCTCGTACAGCGGGGTGCCGTCGAACCTGGCCAGCGCCCACTCGTCCTTCGGGAAGTGCGCGGGCACCCAGTCGACGATGACGCCGATGCCGGCCCGGTGCAGGTGGTCGACGAACGCTCGGAAGTCGTCGGGGGTGCCGAACCGCGCAGTGGGCGCGTAGTACGACGTCACCTGGTAGCCCCACGAGCCGCCGTACGGATGCTCGGCCACGGGCAGCAGCTCGACGTGCGTGAACCCGGATTCGATGACGTACCGGCTCAGTTCGTCGGCCAGTTCGGTGTAGCTCAGGCCCGGGCGCCACGAGCCGAGATGCACCTCGTAGACGCTCATCGGTTCGCGGCTGGGCTCGAGACCGCCGCGGGCCGCGATCCACTCGTCGTCTGTCCACCGGTGCGCCGACTGCGTGACGATCGACGCGGTCGCGGGCGGGACCTCGGTCGCGAACGCCATCGGGTCGGCCTTGTCGCGGACGGTGCCGTCGCCGCCGTGGATCCGGAACTTGTACATCTCGCCGACGCCGACGTCCGGGACGAACACCTCCCACACACCGGTGCCGCCGAGCACCCGCAGCGGGAACGTGCGACCGCCCCACAGGTCGAACTGGCCCAGCACGCTCACTCCGCGGGCGCCGGGCGCCCACACGGCGAACGACGTTCCGCGCACGACACCGTCCGGCGTCTCGTACGAGCGGGGGTGCGCACCGAGGACGTCCCACAGCCGCTCGTGCCGGCCCTCGCCGAACAGGTGCAGGTCGAGGTCGCCGAGGGTGGGCCAGAACCGGTAGCCGTCCGCGGTGACGACGACGTGGTCGCCCGGATACGTCACGACCAGGCGGTAGTCGGCGAGGTCGCGGATCGGGAGCAGGGCACTGAAGACGTCGTGCGCCACCCGGTGCAGGGGGTGGTCGCGGCCGCTTATCCGCACCGAGACCGATTCGGCACCCGGACGCAGTGCGCGCACGACCGTGCCGTCGGGCCGGGCGTGCGCGCCCAGCACCGAATGCGGGTCGTGGTGGGTGCCCTGCGCGATCAGTGTCAGATCGTGCGGGTCGGGCGGGCACACCGCGTCCGGGGCCGTCACGGGTTGTGCTCCCGGTCGGCGAGGCGCCGGCGGGCCTCCAGCGGGATCGGCGGCAGCGCGAGGATGTGCGCGCACGCCCGCCACGGCTCGAGCCGGACGAAGTTGTGCTGACCCCACTCGTACTGTTCGCCGCTGACCCGGTCGTGGACCGACAGGTGGTCGTGCCAGTCCCGGCCGATCGCCGGCATGTCGAGCGAGACGAATCCCTGCTGCGCCCCGAAAGGGTCGAGGTTGACGACGGTCAGCACGGCGTCGCCGGTGATCGGATCGAACTTCGAGTACGCGATGAGGGCGTCGTTGTCGATGTGGTGGAAGTGCAGATTCCGCAGTTGCTGCAAGGCCGGGTGGGCGCGGCGGATCCGGTTGAGCGTGGCGAGCCACGGTTCGAGCGACTCGCCCCGGGAGCGGGCCCCCGCGTAGTCGCGCGGTCGCAGCTGGTACTTCTCCGAGTCCAGGTACTCCTCGCTGCCCGGGCGCACGGCCACGTGCTCGAACAGCTCGTACCCCGAATAGACGCCCCACGTGGGCGACAGTGTCGCGGCGAGCGCGGCGCGCAGCGCGAACATGCCGGGGCCGCCGTGTTGGAGGCTCTCGTGGAGGATGTCGGGCGTGTTGACGAACAGGTTGGGCCGGGCCTCGTCGGCCTTGGCCGCGATCTCGTTGCCGAACTCGGTGAGTTCCCACTTGTTCACCCGCCACGTGAAGTACGTGTAGGACTGCGTGAATCCGCGCTTGGCGAGCCCGTAGAGCCGCGCCGGTCGGGTGAACGCCTCGGAGAGGAACAGCACGTCCGGATCGGTCCGCTTGACCTCCGCGATCAGCCACTCCCACAGGTCCGGCGGCTTGGTGTGCGGGTTGTCGACCCGGAAGATCTTGACGCCCAGGTCAACCCAGTGCCGCACGACGCGAAGCACCTCCGCGTGAATGCCGGCTGGATCGTGATCGAAGTCGATCGGGTAGATGTCCTGGTACTTCTTGGGCGGGTTCTCGGCGAACGCGATGGTCCCGTCCGGCAGTTGCGTGAACCACTCGGGATGCTCACGCGCCCAGGGATGGTCGGGCGCGCACTGCAGCGCCAGGTCCAATGCCACCTCGAGTCCCAGCCGGGCGGCGTCGGCGACGAACGCCTCGAAGTCGGTCGCGGTGCCCAGCCGGGGGTGGATCGCGTCGTGCCCGCCGTCGGCGGACCCGATCGCCCACGGCGAGCCGACGTCGTCCGGATCCGCCGTCAGGGAGTTGTTGGGGCCCTTGCGGTTCACCTCGCCGATCGGATGGATCGGGGGCAGGTAGACGACGTCGAAGCCCATGGCGGCGATCCGGGGCAGATCCTCCGCCGACGTCGCGAACGTCCCGTGCCGCGGGGCGCCGTGCTCGTCCCAGCCGCCGGTGGAGCGGGGGAAGAACTCGTACCAGGAGCCGAACAGGGCGCGTCGGCGGTCCACGACCACCTCGTGCGCGCGCGACGGCGTCACCACCTCGCGCAGTGGCCGTGTCCGCAGCGCCTCGGCCACCTCCGCCGAGAACGCGGGCGCGACGCGGACCGGCAGTTGCCGATCCGACCGCAGGGCCGTCGCGACCGCGAGGAGCCGAGGGCGGTTCGCGGGCTCGGCGCCGTCGGCGGCGCGCTCGAACAGGCGCGCGCCCACCTCGAGGTCGTTCGCCAACTCCGCGGGCCCCTGACCGACCGCCAGTTTCGCCTCGACCGCGCCGCGCCACGTCTGGATCGGATCGCCCCACGCCTCGATCCGGTACGTCCAGCGGCCGACGCTCGTCGGGGTGAACGTCGCGTGGAACGTGTCGAGCAGCGGGCCGGGATGCATGGGAATCCACAGCGATTCGGTGGGGCCGGCGGGACCCTCGACGACGAGCGTGGCGGCCACCGCCTCGTGGCCCTCGCGCCACACGGTCGCGGACACTGGGAACACCTCGCCGACCACGGCCTTGGCCGGGAAGCGGCCCCCGTCGATCGAGGGCAGCACGTCGTCGATGGCGAGGCGACCTGTCACACGTACTCCGTTCGGTCTCTGAACGTCCCGATGGACCGGCCGTCCCGGAGACGGCGCTGGATCAACCGTAGTTCAGTGGGTCCCGCGGTGTCGGGAGCGTTCCGTGGACCTGGCTGCTCGGCGGGTCGTCGGCGTCGATTGTGGGTAGTCTTCGCGGCGTGAAAGCCCTGCGTCGGTTCACCGTCCGAGCCCACCTGCCCGAGCGTCTCGCGGCACTGGGGCCGCTGTCGACCAATCTGCGTTGGTCCTGGCATCCGCAGACGCAGGATCTGTTCGCGTCGATCGACCCCGAGTTGTGGACTGCCGTGCGCCACGACCCCGTCCGGATGCTCGGCGAGGTCGATCCGTACCGGCTGGACGACCTCGCGGTCGATCCGACGTTCCTCGCCGACCTGGACCGCGCGGCCGCGGATCTCGACGACTATCTGACCCGTCCGCGCTGGTACCAGGACCAGCTCGACAAGGGCGCCGACCTGGCGACCGGCATCGCGTACTTCTCGATGGAGTTCGGCGTCACCGAGGTGCTGCCGAACTACTCCGGCGGGCTCGGCATCCTGGCCGGCGACCACCTCAAGGCCGCCTCGGATCTGGGTCTGCCGCTGATCGGTGTCGGGCTGCTGTACCGCTCGGGGTACTTCCGGCAGTCGCTCACCGCGGACGGCTGGCAGGCCGAGCACTACCCGGCGCATGACCCGCAGGGCCTGCCGCTGCGGCTGCTCACCGAGACGTCGGGCGACGGCGGGGCAGGCGCCCCCGTCCTGGTGCACGTCGCGATGCCCGGTGGCCGGGTGTTGCGGGCACGCGTGTGGATCGCACAGGTCGGCCGGGTGCCGTTGCTGCTGCTCGACTCGGACATCGCCGAGAACGACCCGGAACTGCGCGCGGTCACCGACCGGCTGTACGGCGGCGACCAGGACCACCGGATCAAGCAGGAGATCCTCGCCGGCATCGGCGGCGTCCGGGCGGTGCGCGCCTACACCCGCGCGCACGGGCTCGCCGACCCTGAGGTGTTCCACATGAACGAGGGCCACGCCGGGTTCCTCGGTCTCGAGCGCATCCGCGAGCTGATCACCGGCGCCGGACTGGACTTCGACGCCGCCCTCGCGGCGGTGCGCGCCGGCACCGTGTTCACCACCCACACCCCGGTGCCGGCGGGCATCGACCGATTCCCGGCCGACCTGGTGCGCCGCTACTTCGGCGGCAACGAGGGCGAGCGCGAATCGACGCTGCTGCCCGGGCTGGCCGTCGACCGCATCCTCGGCCTCGGCTCCGAGAACGACCCGGGCGTGTTCAACATGGCCCACATGGGACTGCGCCTCGGGCAGCGCGCCAACGGCGTCTCGAGGCTGCACGGCGAGGTGAGCCGCGAGATGTTCGAGTCGCTGTGGCCGGGATTCGACGCCGCCGAGGTGCCGATCGGTTCGGTCACCAACGGCGTCCACGCGCCGACGTGGGCGGCCCGCGAGTGGATGGACCTCGGCCGGCGCCTGGTCGGACCCGAACAGCTCGAGGAGGCGCGCGGCTGGGAGCGGCTGCGCGAGATCGATCCGGGCGAGCTGTGGTCGACCCGGAACACGCTGCGGGCGCAGCTGGTGGACGAGGTGCGCCGACGCGTTCGCGCGTCGTGGCTCGAGCGCGGCGCGACCGAGGCCGAACTCGGTTGGACCGCGGAGGTGTTCGACCCGAGCGTGCTGACCGTCGGGTTCGCGCGTCGGGTCCCGACCTACAAGCGGCTCACGCTCATGCTGCGCGACCCCGAGCGGCTGAAGGCCCTGCTGCTCGACGCCGAGCGCCCGGTGCAGCTGGTCGTCGCCGGCAAGAGCCACCCGGCCGACGAAGGCGGCAAGGCCCTGATCCAGCAGGTGGTCCGCTTCGCCGACCAGCACGACGTCCGGCACCGGATCGTGTTCCTGCCCGACTACGACATGTCGATGGCCCGGTACCTGTACTGGGGCTGCGACGTGTGGCTCAACAACCCGCTGCGGCCGCTCGAGGCGTGCGGGACGTCGGGCATGAAATCGGCGCTCAACGGCGGGCTCAACCTGTCCATCCGCGACGGGTGGTGGGACGAGATGTTCGACGGCGAGAACGGCTGGGCCATCCCCACCGCGGACGGTGTCGCCGACGAGGTCCGCCGCGACGACCTCGAGGCCACCGCCCTGTACGAGCTGCTCGAGCGGTCGGTGCTGCCACGGTTCTACGACCGCGACGAGCGCGACCTGCCGACCCGCTGGATCGAGATGGTGCGTCACACGCTGCAGAGTCTCGGGCCGAAGGTGCTGGCGTCGCGCATGGTGCGCGACTACGCCGTCGAGTACTACGCCCCCGCCGCGGTCGCGGTCCGGAACACGCTGCCCGACAACTTCTCCGGCGCCCGCGAGGTCGCGGAGTACCGGCGGCGCGTGGAGTCCGCGTGGCCGGGCGTGCAGGTGGCGCAGGTCGACAGCGCCGGCCTGCCCGACAACCCCGAGATCGGTGCCGACCTGTCGCTTCGGGCGTTCGTCCGGCTCGGTGGGCTGTCGCCGGAGGACGTCGTGGTGGAGGCGGTACTCGGCCGGGTCGGCCCCGACGAGGACCTCACCGACGTGACGACCGTGCCGATGGCGCACGCCGGCGCCGACGGGCTGGGGGAGATGTTCGTCGCCACCACGCCGTTGCCGGTGTCCGGGTCGGTGGGATACACCGTCCGGGTGCTGCCGCGCCATCGGCTGCTCGCGACCGACGCCGAGCTGGGACTCGTTGCGGCGCCGTACGTCTAGCGCCGCGCCGAGGCGTTGCGGATCACACCCGATCTAAGGTAGGAATCTGGCGACCAGCGTCCGGTCCATCCCGGCGCTGATCACAGTAATGCCCGCTGCAGTAAAGGAACTGATCGCGCCATGGCCGAACCGGTGGCCTTCACGAGTTACTACTCCGACGAGTCGAACGACGACGGGTTCCAATGGAAGTTTCGGTGCGAGCGCTGCAGCACCGAGTACCGCTCGTCGTTCCAGCAGAACGTCTTCTCGCGCGGACGGGGTGCGCTGCGGGTGCTGCGCGACCTGTTCGGTGACAGCGTCGGCGTGCTCAACAAGGCCTCGTCCGCCGCGGAGAGCTACTCGAACAGCTGGGGCGGCTCGGCGTCGCGCTCGAAGGACAAGGCCTTCGCGGGTGCCGTCGAGGAGGTCGAGCGCGACTTCCGGCTGTGTGGCGGCTGTGGCTCGTGGGTGTGCGCACGCGTCTGCTGGAACGACCAGGTGGGCGAGTGCTCGCACTGTTCGCCCCTGGTTGCGCACCAGATTGCACGCGCGCAGGCGGATGCTCGCGGCGAGCAGATTCGCGACGCCGCCCGGCGACAGGACTGGACGCAGCAGTACGACATCGCGACCCCGGCCCGCGTGAACTGTCCCACCTGCGGCACCGACACCGATGGTGGCCGATTCTGCTCCACGTGCGGCACCGCGTTCGATCTGCGCTCCGACTGCAGCGGGTGCGGCCACACAGTGCAGGCCGGGGCGGCATTCTGCTCGAATTGTGGTCAACCCCAGTAGGTTCCGTAGAACTTCCCCGACTGCCGACGGCGGTCGCCGCGGACTACTGTCGGTCGATCACATCGGCGAGCACGTCGAGTCCCTCGGTGAGCAGCGCGTCCGGGATCACGAGTGGCGGCAGCAGGCGGATGACGTTGCCGTAGGTGCCGCACGTGAGCACCACGACGCCGCGCTCGAGGGCCTGTGCCGCGATCCGTCGGGTGGCCTCCGGGTTCGGTTCGCGGGTGCCGGGCCGGACGAACTCGAGCGCGAGCATGGCGCCGCGGCCGCGGACCTCGCCGACGATGTCGACGTCGTCGGCGAGGGCCTCGAGCCGGGGCCGGGCCAACTCCTCGATGTGCCGCGCCCGCGCACACAGGTCGAGGTCACGCATCTGGTCGAGCGTCGCGAGCGCGGCAGCGCACGCGACCGGGTTGCCACCGTACGTGCCGCCGAGCCCTCCGACGTGCACCTCGTCGATCAGGTCGGCGCGGCCGACGACGGCCGAGAGCGGCAGGCCCGAGGCGATGCCCTTCGCGAGCGTCATCAGATCCGGGACGACGCCGTCGTGTTCACACGCGAACCACGCACCGGTGCGGGCGAATCCGGTCTGCACCTCGTCGGCCACGAACACGATCCCGTTGGCGTGCGCCCACACCGCCAGAGTCGGCACGAATCCCGGTGCCGGCACGATGAACCCGCCCTCGCCCTGGATCGGCTCGAGCACGATCGCCGCGATGTGTCGGGCGCCGATCTGTTTGTCCATCAGGTCGATCGCGCGTCGTGCCGCCTGCTCGCCGGTCATCGGGGTGCCGTCGGGATTCGGGGCCTCGCGGAACGGATACGACATCGGCATCCGGTAGACCCCGGGAACGAACGGGCCGAAGCCGTCCTTGTACGGCAGGTTCTTCGCCGTCAGCGCCATCGTCAGGTTGGTGCGGCCGTGGTACGCGTGCTCGAACGCGACGACAGCGCCGCGCCCGGTGGCGTGACGGGCGATCTTCACTGCGTTCTCGACGGCCTCGGCACCACTGTTGAACAGCACCGCCCGCTTCTCGTGGTTGCCTGGAGCGAGGGCGACGAGACGTTCGCAGACCTCCACGTACTCCTCGTACGGGGTGACCATGAAGCACGTGTGCGTGAATCGCGTCGCCTGCTCCCGGACCGCCGCGGCCACCGCCGCGTTGGACGCCCCGGCGCCGGTGACCGCGATGCCCGAGCCGAAGTCGATCAGCGAGTTGCCGTCCACGTCGACGATCACGCCGCCGTCCGCGTCCGCCGCGTACACCGGAACCGACGATGCCACGCACGACCCGACGGCGGCCCGTCGACGCGCGGCCAGATCCGCCGACCGCGGGCCGGGCAGCGACGTCCGCAATCGGAGCTCCTGCGGGAGGCGGTATTCGATGTCGGGCACGGCAACCTCCCGGGTGGTCAGGACTGGATGTCGCGGCGACGGAACCCGACCAGGGCGAGCCCGTAGAGCGCCGCCGCGATGACGAGCAGCACGATGAACGGCACCACGTCGAACGCGTCGGCCGGCATGTTCGACGTGAAGTGGAACGGCGACGCCCACCCGGTCCAGGCGGGCAGCACCTCGAGGAACATCCCGATCACCAGCGCGTAGCCGAGGTACACCCACATCACCGCCAGCAGTCGCGGGAACCACCCGTACACCGCGGCGGTCAGCGCGATCACCGTCAGCGTCGCCGGCAGGAAATTCGCGGCCGAGCCGACGAGCCGGCCGAACATCGACCCGTCGTGCAGCGTCGCGGCCGCGGTGATCCCCATCGCGGCCCCGGCGGCCAGGACGATCAGCGACGTCGCGACACTGATCACGGCCAGCTGTGCGCCGAGCCACCGCCACCGCGACACCGGGCTCGCGAGGACGTCCTCGGCGCGCCCGGACGTCTCCTCGTTGCGGGCCGACTGAACCGCGGTCATGGCGTACATGCACGCCATGATCGCCAGGAACACCAGGTAGAGCGCGAACGCGCCCTGCGCGGCGTTGCTCGCCCCGCCCGGCAGCAGCCCGGCCAGGCGGGGGTCCTGATCGAGGAACTCGGCCACCTGCTGGCCCAGGGCGCCGATCGGGAACGCGAGGGCAGCGACGCCGATGCCCCACGCCACGATCTGGTTGCGCTGCATGCGCACCGTCAGCGCCGCGATCCCGGTGAGTGCGGCACTCGCGCGGGGCCGGCCGCCCCGCGGCGCCACCAGGCCGGCGCCGACGTCGCGCCGACCCACCACCAGGTACGCGAGCACGATGCCGACGACCACCGCCGCGAGTCCGAGCAGCAGCGGCCACCACCGCTCGTCGACGTAGGCGCGCGTGGACTGCGCCCAGCCGATGGGCGACAGCCACGACCACAGGCTGCCGTCCTCCTTGGCCCGGACGTCGCCGATCGCGCGCAGCAGATACGCGACGGCGACAGCGACCAGCCCCATTCCGCTTGCGGTGCGGGCGTGCTCGGTGACCTGTGAGAACAGCGCCGACGTCGCGCCGAACGCGAGGCCCACCATGAAGATGCCCGCGGCGAGGTTCCACGATCCCAGCGCGGGTAGGCCGACGGCGGTCAGCCCGAGGCCCAGAACGAGCCCGATCAGAAGGTTCGCCAGCAGCACCACCGCGAGCCCCGACGTGATCGGCGCGAACCGGCCGACGACGCCGGAGCGCAGCATCTCCGCGCGTCCGGTCTCCTCCTCGGTCCGCAGGTGCAGCGTCACCAGCAGCACCGACATGATCGCCACCGCGATCATGGTCATGCCCGCGATCTCGTTGGCGACCATCGCACCGAGCGTGTAGTCCGACAGCCCGTACCCCGGGCCTGCCAGCGCAGTCGCGGCGGGCGATTCGATCAGCGCGGCGCGGGCCTGCCGGGACTCGGGGGTGGGGTAGAGGGTCTGGTAACTCGACGCCAGCAGCACGGTCGAACCGCCGACCGCGATCACCCACGCGGGCAGGCGGATCCGATCGACCCGCAACGCCAGCCGGGTCAGCGTCCACGTCCCGGCGAGCGGGTCCGTGGTGGAGGTGTCGGCGGGCCGCGTGGCCTGCACGGGTCCCGCGACCTGCGTCGTCATCGCCGCTCGATGCCGAGCGAATCGAACTCGTCGCTGTACTCGCGCAGGAACAGATCCTCCAGCGTCGGCGGGTGCGCCGTGATCGTGACGACGCCGAGCCCGGCGAGCGAGGACATCACCGGGTCGACGCGGTCGGAGTCGACGTCGAACGTCACGGTGTTGTCCTGGTCGTCGAGGGCCTTCAGGTTGTGCACTCCCGGCACCGACGCCAGCCCGCCCGGGGACTCACGGGTGGTGGCCGTGACCGTGGTGCGGGTCAGGTGCCGCAGCTCGCGCAGCGTCCCGCTCTGCACGGTCCGACCGGCGCGGATGATGGTCACCACCCCGCAGAGTGACTCGACCTCGGCGAGGATGTGGCTCGACAGCAGGATCGTGCGCCCGTCCTGTGCCGCCTCGCCGATGCACTGCTGGAACACCGCCTCCATCAGCGGGTCCAGACCGGACGTCGGCTCGTCGAGGATCAGTAGTTGCGCGTCCGCCGCGAGCGCCGCGATCAGCGCGACCTTCTGGCGGTTGCCCTTCGAGTACGTGCGGCCCTTGCGCGTGGGATCGAGTTCGAACCGCTCCATCAACTCCTGACGGCGCTTGTCGTCCAGGCCGCCGCGCAGCCGGCCGAACAGGTCGATGGCCTCGCCGCCGGTGAGATTGGGCCACAGGTTCACGTCGCCCGGGACGTACGCCAGGTGTCGGTGCAGGCTGACCGCGTCGCGCCACGGGTCCGCGCCCAGTACCGACACGTCACCGCCGTCGGCGCGCAGCAGACCGAGCAGCACCCGGATGGTGGTGGACTTGCCGGAACCGTTGGGGCCGAGGAAGCCGTGAACCTCGCCGGGGCCGACCTCGAGATCGAGACCGTCGAGGGCATGGACGTCGCCGAAGCGTTTGGCGAGTCCGCGAACCGAGATCACCGGGTCCATCGCCCGAGCATAGGACGATGCGGATGCCGTCGGCCGCGTTTACCGGGTATCCCGGCCGCGTCCGGCGCGTTCAGGAACGCGGGCGCGACGCCGCGATCCGCGCGAGTGCCTGCCGAACCACCTTCGGATCCGCCGTCTCCCAGAACGGGGGCAACGACGCGCGGAGATAGCCGCCGTACCGGGCCGTGGCCAGGCGCGAATCGAGCACCGCGACCACGCCCTTGTCGTCGGTGCTGCGCAGCAGGCGGCCCACTCCCTGCGCGAGCAGCAGCGCCGCGTGGTTCGCCGCGACGGAGAGGAATCCGTTCCCGCCGCGGGACTCGACCGCCTGCTGACGCGCCACCAGCAGCGGGTCGTCGGGCCGGGGGAACGGGATGCGGTCGAGGATCACCAGGCTGAGCGAGGGGCCGGGCACGTCGACGCCCTGCCACAGCGACAGCGTGCCGAACAGCGTCGTCGGCTCGTCCTCGGAGAACTGCTTCACCAGCGTGCCGGTCGCGTCGTAACCCTGGCACAGGATCGGGACGTCGAGGCGCTCGCGCATCTCCTCGGCCGCGGCCTTCGCGGCGCGCATCGACGAGAACAGACCCAGCGTGCGGCCACCGGCCGCGGTCACCAGCTCCTCGATCTCGTCCATGAAGACGGGGGACAGGCCGTCGCGGCCCGGCGGCGGCAGGTGCCGGGCGATGTACATGATCCCGGACTTGGCGTGATCGAACGGCGAGCCGACGTCGAGCGAATTCCAGCGCATCTCGCCGGCATCCGACGGCGCCTCCTTGCCGATCGCGGTCGCGGTGTCGCTGCGCGCCGGCGACTCCGGCGGCAGACCCCAGTTCACCGCGAGGCCGTCGAACGAACCGCCGACCGTCAACGTCGCCGACGTGAGGACCACCGTGGACTCCGCGAACAGACTCGCGCGGAGCAGCCCGCCCACCGACAGCGGTGCCATCCGCACGACGCGCCGGACGTTGCCGCGGTTCTCCTCGACCGACAACCACACGACGTCCTTGCGCTTCGCGGGATCGGGTTCGTCGAACGCGGTGAGCACCCGCACGGCGCTGTCGTGGACCTCGTCGATCGCCGACAGCGCGGCATTGCGTGCCGCCGCGGCCTCCGGGTCGGCCGCGGCCATCCCGGGCTTGGACGGCCCGATCGCGGTGCGCACGTTCCACGCCGCGTCGCGGACGGCGGCCAGCGCGAGCGGGACGCCGTCGGGCAGCGCGTCCCAGCGCTCACCGGGCAATTGCTCGAGCAGTTCCGCCCAGCTCTCGGCGGCGGCCTCGAGCCGATCGACGTCCTGCTCCTCGACGAGCTTTACCGCACGGCGGGCGGCGGCGCTGATCGCCGACGCGCCCAGCTCCGCCGTCGCGACACCGGTGACCCGGTCGACCAGCTCGTGGGCCTCGTCGATCACCACGACGTCGTGCTCGGGCAGCACCGCGATCCCGGAGATCGCGTCGATCGCGAGCATCGCGTGATTGGTGACCACGACGTCCACCTGCGCGGCCTCGGCGCGGGCACGTTCGGCGAAGCAGTCCTCGCCGACGGGGCAGCGGGACTTGCCGAGACATTCGCGGGCGCTGACGCTGACCTGCCGCCACGCCTGGTCGCTCACGCCGGGCACGAGGTCGTCGCGGTCACCGGTCTCGGTGTCCGACGACCATTTGGTCAGCCGCTGCACCTCGCGGCCGAGCCGGGAGATCGCGAACGCGTCGAACAGTTCCGCCTCCGGCGGATCGTCCTGTGCCATCCCGGTGTGGATCTTGTTCATGCACAGGTAGTTCCCGCGACCCTTGAGGATCGCGAACCGGGGGAGGCGTCCCAGGGCGGGCTTCAATGCCTCGGCCAGCCGCGGCATGTCCCGGTCCACCAACTGGCGCTGCAGCGCGATCGTGGCGGTCGAGACGACGACGGTGCGGCCGGACTCGACGGCGTGCCGGACGCTGGGCACCAGGTACGCGAGCGACTTGCCGGTGCCGGTGCCGGCCTGCACCGCGAGATGCTCGCCGGTGTCGATCGAGTGCGCGACCGCCGACGCCATCGTCAGCTGGTTGTGGCGTTCCTTGCCGCCGAGGGAGCGGACCGCGAGCTTCAGGAGGTCGGGGACGTTCGGAAGGTCACGGTCGGGCACCGCAACAGGGTACTGCCCGCCACCGTCAGGTGCGGTCGGCGACCTGTCCGACCAGTTCGACGCCCGCTTCGTCGAGTTCGGTCAGCGTGGTCGCGACGGTGTCGGGGGAGACGCCGGCGGTGTAGGAGAGCAGGACGCGGGTCTGGAAGCCCTCGGTCACCGCGTCGAGGGCCGTCGCACGCACGCAGTGATCGGTGGCGATGCCGACCACGTCCACCGCGTCGATGTCGCGGTGGCACAGCCAGCCGGCGAGCGACTCGCCCTTCGGTGACACGCCCTCGAAGCCCGAGTAGGCGGCACTGTAGGCCCCCTTCGAGAACACCTCGTCGATCGGCTCGGTCTCGAGCGCCGGATGGAACTCGGCCCCCGGCGTCCCGGCCACGCAGTGCGGTGGCCACGTGTCGACGAAGTCCGGGTGATCGGAGAAGTGCGAACCGGGATCGATGTGCTTGTCCCGCGTCGCGACGATCGTCGCGTACCCCTGCCCGGAGAACAGGTCGTTGACGTCGGCCGCTACCGCGGCACCACCCGTGACGGCCAGCGATCCGCCCTCGCAGAAGTCGTTCTGGACGTCGACGACGATCAATGCGCGTCGGGTCACTGCCGCCACCCCTCTCCGGTGATCGTCGGCTCGGCCGCCGCCGCGAAACGGGTCGGCACGGCCGGCTCGCCGTGCGAGAGCTTGAGGCCTTCCCACGGCAGGCTCACGAGGTTCCGCGCCAGCAGCGCGCGGCTGTCCTCGAGAGACGGCAGATCGTCGGCGATCTTGCCGCCCCGCACGAGCGGGATCAGCAGCTCGCGCGCCTCGAACTCGCCAGGATCGGGCGCCGGCGTGCCGGCGCGGTACAGGACCTCCTCGACGACCGTCCCCGACGCACGACTCAGTCGCACCGCACGCTTGGTGCCACCGCGGGACTGCTTGTGGGCGCTGCGCTTCTCGACCGGGACACCGTCGACCTCGACGAGCTTGTAGACCATCCCCGCCGTCGGTGCGCCCGATCCCGTCACCAGCGACGTCCCGACGCCGTACGAGTCGACCGGTTCGGCGCGCAGCGCGGCGATCGAGTACTCGTCGAGATCGCCCGACACGACGATCCTGGTGCCCGTCGCGCCGAGCACGTCCAACTGGTCGCGGACCTGCCGTGCGAGCACGCCCAGGTCGCCCGAGTCGATTCGGACGCCGCCCAGCCCGGTGCCGGCCGCCGCGACCGCGTTCTTGACGCCCTGGGTGATGTCGTAGGTGTCCACCAACAGCGTCGTGCCGACCCCGAGCGCCGCGACCTGGGCCCGGAAGGCGGCCTCCTCGTTCGCGCCCCCGTCGGTGGTGTGCAGCAACGTGAAAGCGTGTGCGCTGGTGCCCGCCCCGGGCACCCCGTGCCGACGCACCGCCTCGAGATTCGACGTCGCGTCGAACCCGGCGAGATACGCCGAGCGCGCACACGCGACCGCGGACTCCTCGTGCGCGCGCCGCGACCCCATCTCGATCATCCGCCGGCCGTCGGCGGCACTGACCATGCGCGCGGCCGCCGACGCGATCGCGCTGTCGTGGTTGAGGATCGACAACACCAAGGTTTCGAGCAGGACACATTCGGCGAACGTTCCGCGTACCGACAGAATCGGGGATCCGGGGAAGTAGAGCTCGCCCTCGCGATAGCAGTCGATGTCACCGGAGAAGCGGAACTCGCGGAGCCATTCGACGGTCGCGGCGTCCAGGAACCGCGAGACGATCTCGAGCTCGGGTTCACCGAACCGGAAGCGCGCCAAGGCATCCGGGATCCGGCCCATCCCTCCGACGACGCCGTAGCGGCGTCCGTCGGGCAGGCGCCGGGCGAAGACCTCGAAGCTGCACGGGCGGTTCGCGGAGCCGTCGGCGAGGGCCGCCTCGACCATCGTCAACTCGTACTGGTCGGTGAGCAGCGCGGTACTCGGACGGTCTCCGGCGCGCTGTGCAGGAACGGTTGCCACGGGCCCAACTTTACGATTCGGCTGCCGGGCGCGGGTGTCGAGTTCGGAGCCCACGCCGTACCCTGGACCCATGGCGCAGTGCTCCACAGTGATTCCCCCGACCGCGGTTCCGGTCGGCAAGATGCCCGCCGCAGCGCCCCAGGAGGCGGAAATCGAGCAGATGACCGAGGCGCTCGACCGGCCCTGGGTCACCGTCGTCTGGGATGATCCCGTCAACCTCATGCACTACGTGACGTACATCTTCCAGAAGCTCTTCGGCTACAGCAAAGCCAAGGCCACGGACCTCATGATGCAGGTCCACAAGGAAGGCAAGGCGGTCGTCTCGAGCGGCTCGCGCGACAAGGTCGAGAACGACGTGCGCAAGCTGCACGCCGCCGGCCTGTGGGCCACCATGCAACGCGACAGCAGCTAGGCGCCCATCCCATCCATCTCGACCGTAAGGAATCCCGGGTACAGACGTGCGGACTTGGACGAGGAAGAACTCACTCGGCGGATTGAAGCTGCGTTCGGAGATGGACGCGCACGAGGCGGCAGTGCTGAGGTCGCTGGTGTCCTCGGTGACCGGGCTGCTCGAGGAGCGGGCCGCATCGGCGCCGACGGACGAGCTGGCGGCGCTCACCGGCATGCGGACCGGCAACAGCGACACCCCGTCGGACGCCGCCCTCGCCCGGCTGCTTCCGGACTTCCAGCGCGCGGACCCCGACGCACCCGACAACGATCCCGAGCGGGGCAACGTCAACAGCGCGCTGCGCAGCCTGCACGAGCCGGACATCATCGACGACAAGATCGCGGCCGGCGCGGTGATGCTGCAGACCGTCCCCGCCGAGGGCGGCAAGGTCGCGCTCACCCCGGAGCAGGCGGACGCCTGGCTCGCCGGTCTCAACGACATCCGCCTGGCGCTCGGCACCAACCTCGGCATCGACGCCGACACCCCCGACGAGTTGGAGGAAGGTGACCCCCGGGCCCCGCATCTCGACGTCTACCACTGGCTGACGTGGATGCAGGACTCGCTCGTCCAGGCGCTGATGTCGTGACGGCGCCCCGGCGGGCGGTCGTGACCGGGCCGTCGGACTCCCTGTGCGACGTCGAGGGTGTCCTGGTGGGGCACGACTACCTGCTCGACGCCGACGCGACTCTCGGCTCCGGCGCGGCGACCGGCTGCACCGTGGTGCGGGTCCCGTCCGGGGCCACCGCAGCCGTCGACGTGCGCGGCGGCGGCCCCGGCACCCGGGAGACCGACCTGCTCGACCCGAGCCATTCGGTGCAGCGGGTCGACGCGGTGCTGCTGTCCGGCGGCAGCGCGTACGGCCTGGCCGCGGCAGACGGTGTCATGCGCTGGCTCGAGGAGCACGATCACGGCATCCCGATGGGCGCGCCGGGCCAGGTGGTCCCCATCGTGCCGGGCGCGGTGATCTTCGATCTGCCCGTCGGCGACTGGCACACCCGCCCGACAACCGAGTTCGGCTACCGGGCGACGGACCGGGCGGGTACCGCCGTCGAGACCGGCAGCGTCGGCGCCGGCACCGGCGCCCGGGCCGGGGTCCTCAAGGGCGGTGTCGGCACCGCCAGCACGGTCATCCAGGGCGGACCGGCCGACGGCGTGACCGTCGCCGCGCTCATGGTCGCCAATCCGGTCGGCTCGGTGTGGGATCCGGAGACCGGCCTGCCGTGGGGCCTGTCGCTCGCGGACGCGGAGCGGCGCGGGGTCCGGCGGCCCGCACCCGACGAGCTCGCCGCGGCAAACGCGCTGGGAGAGAAGGCGACCGTCCTCAACACCACGATCGGGGTCGTCGCGACCGATGCCGAGCTGTCGAAGGCGTCGTGCCGCCGGGTCGCGGTCGCCGGGCACGACGGCATGGCCCGCGCGATCCGGCCCGCGCATTCACCGCTCGACGGCGACACCATCTTCGCGCTCGCGACGGGGACCCGCGAGACCCCGACACCGGACGGCGTGCCCGCGGCGTTCCCGGCCGAACTGCCGATCCTGGACGCGGTCTGTTCGGCGGCCGCGCAGTGCGTGCAGCGCGCCATCGTCGACGCGATCCTCTCGGCCACCACCGTCGCGGGCATCCCCAGCTACCGGGACGTGTTCCCGTCGGCGTTCGGGACTTCCGGCTAGATCGCGCGGTCGTTCGGCACCCGTCGCGTGTCGGACGGCGTCGGTAGGCTCGACGCCGTGACAGCCGGATCCGAACTGACCGCGCGGCCGCCGCGCACCCCCCGCCCGATGTGGCAGCGCGCCGCGATGACCATCGGTGGTTTCGTCGCGGTCCTCTACGTGCTCGAGGCGATCGACACCGTCGCCGGAAACCGGCTGGACGCATGGGGCATCCAGCCGCTCTCGGTCGACGGGCTGAGGGGCATCGCGTTCGCGCCGATGCTCCACAACGGCTGGGGGCACCTGTTCGCGAACACGGTGCCGCTGCTGGTGCTGGGGTTCCTGGTGCTGATGTCGGGGATCGGGCGAGGTCTGGCGGCCACCGGGATCATCTGGGTGATCGGCGGTCTCGGCACGTGGCTGACGGGCGGCCACGCCCTGCATCTCGGCGCGTCGGTCCTGGTCTTCGGATGGCTCGCGTTCCTGCTGGTGCGCGGGGTCTTCACCCGCAGCGTCGGTCAGATCCTGCTCGGCGTCGTCGTACTGTTCGTGTACGGCGGCATCCTGTGGGGCGTGCTGCCGGGGCAGAACGGGATCTCGTGGCAGGGGCACCTGTTCGGGGCGATCGGCGGGGTCGTGGCGGCCTGGGTGCTGTCGTCGGACACCCGGCGCAAGCGCGTGGCGGCGCCCGCGGCGGGCGGCATCTCCACCGCATCGCGCCCGCTGGGCTGACTCGGCCGTCACACACCCCGACACCGAAATGCCGCATCACAATCCGACGTCGGATGTGAGTTGACGCCGCCGAAAGTGACCGAAGCTTTTTGAGAGCTGGGTGATCGTGGCAGCATAGCTGGCATGCGCATTACGGTCCTGGGATGTTCGGGCAGCGTCTCCGGACCTGACTCGGCTGCGTCGGGCTACTTGTTGACCGCGCCCGGCACCCCGCCGGTCGTCATGGATTTCGGCCCCGGCGTCCTCGGAGCCCTGCAGAAGTACGCCGATCCGGGCGAGGCGACGATCCTGCTGTCGCACCTGCACGCGGACCACTGCCTCGACATGCCCGGTCTGCTGGTGTGGCGCCGGTACCACCCGAATCCGCCCGCCGGCCGCGCCCTGGTCTACGGGCCCACCGACAGCGCCTGCCGCATCGGTGTCGCGTCCGCGGAGTGCGGCGGCGAACTCGACGACATCTCCGACACCATCGAACTGCGCAACTGGTCCGACGGCCACGTCGCGGAGATCGGCGAGATCACGGTGCAGGCGTGGCAGGTGAACCATCCGCCGGAGTCGTACGGCTTCCGCGTCACCAGCGGTGAGGGCCGTGTCCTCGCGTACACGGGTGACACCGGCATGTGCGACGCCGTCGTCGACCTCGCCCGCGGCGCGGACGTGCTGCTGTCGGAGGCGTCGTGGACGCACAGCCCGGACCGGCCCCAGGGCATCCACCTGTCCGGCACCGAGGCCGGCCAGGTCGCCGCCCGCGCAGGGGTCGGGGAGCTGCTGCTCACGCACATCCCGCCGTGGACGTCGCGCGAGGACGTCATCGCCGAGGCGAAGGCGGAATTCTCCGGCCCGGTGCACGCGGTGTCGGCCGGGGACGTCTACACCGTCTGACGCCACCGCCTCGCCCGCGCGGCCTGCGACGGGGCTCACGTCGGCGGTGCCGACTAGGCTCACGGACGTGACGACACGAGAAGACGGTAGGGCGGACGACGAGCTCCGCGAGGTCCGGATCACCCGCGGATTCACGAACCATCCCGCGGGTTCGGTGCTGGTCGAGTTCGGCAACACGCGGGTGATGTGCACCGCGAGCGTCGAGGCGGGTGTGCCGCGCTGGCGCAAGGGCTCCGGGCTGGGCTGGCTCACCGCCGAGTACGCGATGCTGCCCGCCGCGACACACACCCGCAGCGGCCGCGAATCGGTCAAGGGCAAGGTCGGCGGCCGGACCCAGGAGATCAGTCGACTGGTCGGCCGCTCGCTGCGCGCGTGCATCGACCTCGCTGCGATCGGTGAGAACACGATCGCCATCGACTGCGACGTGCTCCAGGCCGACGGCGGCACCCGCACCGCCGCCATCACCGGCGCGTACGTCGCGCTGGTCGACGCCGTGACCTACCTGCGCGCCGCGGATCGCCTGGCCGACCCGCAGCCCATCTCGTGCGCGATCGCCGCCGTCAGCGTCGGCGTCGTCGACGGCCGCGTCCGGCTGGACCTGCCGTACGAGGAGGACTCGCGCGCGGAGGTCGACATGAACGTCGTCGCGACGGACACCGGCACGCTCGTCGAGATCCAGGGCACCGGCGAGGGCGCGACGTTCCCGCGCTCCACGCTGGACAAGCTCCTCGACTCGGCGCTGGGTGGCTGCGAGAAGCTGTTCGAGGTGCAGAAGGCCGCGCTCGCCGAGCCGTACCCGGGTGTGCTGCCCGAGTCGTCCGAGCCCAAGAAGAAGGCGTTCGGGAGTTGAGCGGCAAGATCCTGGTCGCCAGCCGCAACGCCAAGAAGCTCGGTGAGCTGCGCCGGGTCCTCGCCGCCGCCGGCATCGAGGGACTCGACGTGATCGGCCTCGACGAGGTCCCCGAGTTCCCGGAGACGCCGGAGACGGGCGCGACGTTCGAGGAGAACGCGATCGTCAAGGCCGTCGACGGTGCCGCGGCCACCGGGCTGCCGTGCGTCGCCGACGACTCCGGACTCGAGGTCGATGCGCTCAACGGCATGCCGGGGGTGCTGTCGGCGCGATGGAGCGGCGGTCACGGCGACGACGGCGCCAACACGGCGCTGCTGCTGGGACAGCTGTCGGACGTGCCCGACGAGCGCCGCGGCGGCGCGTTCGTGTCGGCGTGCGCCCTCGCGATCCCGGGGCAGGACACCGTCGTGGTGCGCGGTGAGTGGCGCGGACGGATCGTCCGCGAACCGCGCGGCGTGAACGGGTTCGGCTACGACCCCGTCTTCGAGCCCGAGGGCGAGGAGCGGACGTCGGCCGAGCTGTCGCCGCAGGAGAAGGACGCCGCCTCGCACCGGGGCCGCGCGTTGGCGCAGCTGGTGCCGGCGCTCGCGCAGCTGGCGAAGGCCTAGCGCATCGCGCAACACGAAGGGCCCGTCTCGAACGAGACGGGCCCTTCGTGTTACGCGGGGATCGAGGTCGCTCAGACCCCGAAGTCCTTCTTGACCTGCACGGTGCGCCAGTGCTCGACGAAGAACGACAGGAACGGGACGGTGCCGGCGAGCAGGGTGCCGATGGTGCGGCCCGCGGGCCAGCGCACCTTGACCGCCAGATCGATCGTCATGATCAGGTACACGAAGTACACCCAGCCGTGGACGATCGCGATCCAGGTCGGCAGGTTGTCGACTCCGAAGATGTACTTGGCCACCATCTCGGCGGTCAGCACGAGGAGCCAGATGCCGGTGGCGTACGCGAGCACGCGGTAGCGCAGGAGCGCGGAGGCGATCTTCTGGTTGTCCTGGCCGGCGGGTGCCGTCGTGGGTCGGGTCTGCTGCGGTGTGGTCTCGTGGGGGCCGCCGCTCACTTGTCGCTCCTATCGGGCTCGCGAGCGGAGAGCTCGGCGAGGTAATCGTTGTACGCGAGCATCTGTCGCGCCTCGGGGTCGTCGAGATCCGTTGCGCTCACCGATTCCGCCTTCGGGCGTTCGGGAAGCAGTCCCTCGGGGACCTCGGTCGGCTGGTCGTCCGCGGCACCGTCGGCCGAGCCGTCGGCCGCGGTCTCGTCGCGGCCGTCCTCGAGCTGGACGAACCGCCGGTAGGCGTAGACGACGAACGCCGCGAAGAGCGGCCACTGGAACGCGTACCCGAGGTTCTGGCCCGTGCCACCCACGGACTCGAATCGTGTCCACTGCCACCACCCGAGCGCCAGGCACCCGGCGGCGGCGACGACGACCAGCAGGATCAGTGCTGGTCGGCTCTTTCGACTGGTTCGGGCCACATATCGACGGTACCCGAGGTGGGAAGGGTCGCCGTCTGCGTGCCGGGTGGTTCTGGTCACCGGACCTGCACGTGAACGGGGGTGACGGCCTGCGTTTCCGTTCCGTGCGGGTCGTCTGGCAGAATGAACCGCTGTTCGTCGCATCCGGTTACGTACCGCGCGACGGTCACAGGAGAGAGGCAAAACCGGACTCACCGACCTGGTGGGTCGCTGAATTGCACGTGACACGTGTGCACCGATGTGCGCACTGAAGGAGATACGCAGCGCATGGCTGTCAAGATCAAGCTCACCCGCCTCGGCAAGATCCGCAACCCGCAGTACCGGATCATCGTCGCGGACTCTCGCACCCGCCGCAACGGCCGTGCGATCGAGACCATCGGCAAGTACCACCCGAAGGAAGAGCCGTCGCTCATCGAGATCGACTCGGAGCGCGCTCAGTACTGGCTGGGTGTCGGCGCGCAGCCGACCGAGCCGGTCGAGAACCTGCTGAAGATCACCGGTGACTGGCAGAAGTTCAAGGGCCTGCCGGGCGCCGAGGGCACCCTCAAGGTCAAGGAGGCCAAGCCGTCCAAGCTGGAGCTGTTCCAGGCTGCGCTGGCGCAGGCCGAGAACGAGCCGGTTTCCGAGGCCATCACGCCCAAGAAGAAGAAGGCTGCGAAGGAAGAGGCCGCTGAGGCCGAGGCTCCCGCGGCTGACGCCGAGTCCACCGAGGCTGCCGAGTAATGAGCGCCGTTGTCGCCGATGCCGTCGAGCATCTCGTCCGTGGGATCGTCGCCAACCCCGACGACGTTCGCGTCGAGCTGATCACGGGGCGTCGGGGGCGCACCGTCGAGGTGCATGTGCACCCCGACGATCTCGGGAAGGTGATCGGTCGCGGTGGTCGCACCGCGACCGCCCTGCGGACCCTCGTCTCCGGTATCGGGGGCCGTGGGATCCGCGTCGACGTCGTCGACACCGACCTGTAAGTCCGCAGTGGAACTCGTCGTAGGCCGCATCGCCAAGTCGCACGGCATCAAGGGAGAGCTGGTCGTCGAGGTTCGCACCGACGAACCCGAGGAGCGCTTCGCCGTCGGTACCGAGCTGCGGGGCCGCAAGCCGCGCGAGAACAAGCTGCACACGTTCGTGGTGGAAGCCGCCCGGGAGCATTCCGGGCGGCTTCTGCTGCGCCTGCGCGGTGTCACCGACCGCACCACCGCGGACGGCATGCGCGGCATGTTGTTCCTCATCGACACCGCCGATCTCGCTCCGTCCGACGATCCGGACGAGTTCTACGATCACGAGCTCGAGGGCCTGGCCGTGCGGATGGCGGCCGGCCGCCCCGACGCCGGCGACCCGGTCGGCACCGTGATCGAGGTATTGCATTCCGCCGCAGGAGAATTGCTGTCCATCCGACCGGAGGGGCAGACGTCGGGCGAGGTTCTGGTGCCGTTCGTGACGGCGATCGTGCCGACCGTGTCCGTCGCCGACGGCGTCATCGAGATCGACCCGCCGGAAGGCTTGCTGGATCCGAATTTCGGGGACAGCTCCAACGAGGAGTGACCGAACCACCGTGCGTCTCGACGTAGTCACGATCTTCCCCGAGTACCTCGAGCCGCTCCGGGCCGCACTGCTCGGCAAGGCGATCGACAAGGGACTCATCTCCGTCGGCGTCCACGATCTGCGCCGCTGGACCCACGACGTCCACAAGGCCGTCGACGATTCCCCGTACGGCGGTGGGCCGGGCATGGTCATGAAGCCCACGGTGTGGGGCGACGCGCTCGACGAGGTTCTCACCGACGACAACGGTGACCCCGATTCCGAGGCCCTCCTGGTCGTCCCCACTCCCGCGGGTGTGCCGTTCACCCAGGCCACCGCGCACCGCTGGGCCGAGGAGAAGCACCTGGTCTTCGCGTGCGGCCGCTACGAGGGCATCGACCAGCGGGTCTTCGAGGACGCGTCCCGCCGGGTGCGAGTCGAAGAGGTGTCCATCGGCGACTACGTGCTGATCGGCGGCGAGGCCGCGGTGCTCGTCATGGTCGAGGCCGTCGTCCGTCTCCTGCCGGGTGTGCTCGGCAATCAACAGTCCCACCAGGAGGATTCGTTCTCCGACGGTCTCCTCGAGGGGCCCAGCTACACGCGCCCGGTCAGTTGGCGCGGACTCGACGTCCCGCCGGTGCTGCTGTCCGGTGATCACGCGAAGGTCGCGGCCTGGCGGCGGGCGCAGTCGCTCCAACGCACGGCCGAGCGTCGGCCGGATCTCCTTTCCTGATCGGTTCGCACCGACCTTTGACCCCGCGCGGGTCGCCCGAGTAGGCAGGAACTCGAGGTGACCTGTGATGACCGATGTCGACTACTGCGTCGTGGGGGCCGGGTTCGCGGGGCTGACCGCCGCTCTGCGACTGAAACAGGCGGGCCGCTCCGTCACCGTGCTCGAGGCCCGTGACCGGCTCGGCGGCCGCACCTTCACCGAAACCCGCGACGACGGCGTGTGGATCGACCGCGGCGGCGCCTGGATCGGTCCCGGCCAGGACCGGATCCATGCGCTGATGACCGAGTTCGGAGTGCCGAGCTACAAGCAGTACACCGACGGCGACGCGATGATGATGGTCGACGGCAAGAGGTACCGCTACCAGGGCACGATCCCGATGACGATGAGCCCGTGGGCCGTCGCGAACCTGGGTACGGTGTTCCTCGAACTCGGGGAACTGTGCAAGTCGATCCCGCTGGACGCGCCGTGGGAGGCGAAGCGGGCCGCCGAGTGGGATCGGATCACCCTCGCGAAGTGGCTCGACGACAACGTGCACTCCAAGCCCGCACACGAACTGCTCGAGATGGCGATCGCCGGTTGCTACACGTCGGCCGCGTCCGAGGTGTCGTTCCTGTTCGTGCTGTACCAGATGGCGTCCGGCGGCGGACCGGGCTTCGTGCTGGGAGTCAAGGACGCGGCGCAGGATTCGCGTCCGGTCGGCGGGATGGGGGCGATCTACCGACCGATGGCGGCCGAGCTCGGCCGATCCGTCCACCTGTCGCAGCCGGTGCGCACGATCGTGCAGGACGACGGGGGCGTCACCGTCAAGACCGATCAGCTGACGGTCCGTGCCCGGCGGGTGATCGTCACGGTGCCGCTCGCGGTCGCCGCGCAGATCCGCTACGAGCCGCTGCTGCCGGTCGATCGGACGTTCCTGCACCAGCGGACGCCGAGCGGCGCGATCCGCAAGATCTCGGTGCTGTACGACGAGCCGTTCTGGCGCGCGGACGGGCTGTCCGGTCAGTCGGCCGCACCCGGATCGGCGGCGATGGTCACGATCGACGCCGGCACCGATGCAGTGAGCCCGGGTGTGCTGTGCGTGATCGTGGAGGGGCCGGGTGCCCGCGAACTCGGCCGGTTGACGGCGCCGGAGCGCCGGACCGCCGTCGTCGCAGCGCTCACCGAACGATTCGGCAGCGCGGCGGCGGCGCCGATCGATGTCGTCGAGCAGGACTGGAGCGCCGAGCGGTACTCCGGCGGCGGCATGCTCAGCCACGCGCCGACCGGGGTGCTCACCGAATTCGGGCCGGCGCTGCGCGCGCCCTGTGGCCGCATCCACTGGGCGGGCACCGAGAGTTCCGCCGTGATGTGTGGGTGGATCGACGGGGCGGTGCGGTCGGGGGAGCGGGCCGCGCGGGAGGTCATCGCCGCCGACGACCTGGTGGGCGCCGGGCGTAGCTAGCGCGGGCGAGCCGGAGACTGCCTCCCGTGTGGAAATGTCGGTGCGCCAGTAGACGACTCGCTCTAGGGTTCCGGGTATGGCGAACACCGACCTAACGCTGGAAGCGGCTGCCCCGGATACCTATCTCGGAGACGACGGGATCATCCAGGCGCAGTCGCCGACTGTCCGGCTGCTGGCGCGTCGGCTGCGCGAGCGAGCAGGTGGAGACGTGCCGTTCGCCAAGGCTGCGTTCGAGTGGGTCCGCGACCGCGTCGGTCATTCGTACGACGTCCAGGACGCCCGCGCGACACTGACTGCGAACGACGTTCTCGCAGAGCGCGTAGGGCTGTGCTACGCAAAGTCGCACCTGCTGGCTGCGCTCTTGCGATCCGAGGGTATCCCGACCGGCCTCTGCTACCAGCGCCTCGTGCACAACGACGGCCACGTACTGCATGGGTTGGTCGCGATCCATCTCGAAGGAGACTGGCATCGCCAGGATCCACGCGGCAACAAGCCGGGTATCCACGCGGAATTCTCGCTCGATGTGGAAAGGCTTGCCTGGAGGGTCGATCCGTCGTTCAGTGAGGTCGACTACCCGAAGGTGTTCGTCTCGCCGGCCCGCTGCGTCGTCGACGCGCTTCGTGGCACGACCGACGTGCTTTCGCTCTACGACACAGGCCTGCCGACCGGGCTCGACGCATCAGACGCCGTATGAAGGAGAAGGCAGGCTCTAGTCGATTCGCTTCTGCGGGAACACCGTTCGCACGACGTCGGTGATCGTCTCGCGGGCGTGCGCCGCGCTGACGTCGTCGACGGCCGCGGTGAGCGAGGTGTCCGGGTATTCGGCGTCACTGTCGCCGTAGTCGAGGTTTTCGCGGGAGACGAGCACCAGCACGTAGCGGTCGTCGGGTCCGATCACGCCGGTCGACAGGTGTGTCCACCGGTCGTCGATACAGCACATCCAGCCTTGCTTGACGGCGATCTCCGTCTCGTCGGGCAGGCCCGCGGGGATCCCGAAGCTCTGGTCGTAGCCGTCCGCGGCGGTCGGGCTGGATGCGCGCAGGTAGGTCATCATCTCGTCGCGGTGTGCCGCGTCGAGGCCGCCGCGGCCGTCGAGCACCGCCGAGTAGTAGTCGACGAGGTCCCGTCCGGTCGTCATGGTGTTCCACCAGTGGTCGTCGTACGGAACCGACGTGTCCAGTAGCCCGTACCGAGACACCACGTCGACGATCATGTCCGAGGTGCCGTACTGGTCCCACAGCTGGTTGGCGGCGTCGTCGTCGGAGTACTCGAGCATCCGCGCCACGAGGGCGTGCTCGTCGCCGCCCAGGGCGAGTTCCGCGGTCGCCTCGCGGTAGAAGAGGTCGTCCGCGATGAACAGTTTCGCGACCGACGCGGTCGCGAACGGCGTCGCGTCCGCGAACGATTCGTAGTGTCCGTCACGTCGGTCGAGCAGCGCGATGGTGACGTCCGCGCCGCGGTCGGCGGCGTCCACGACGGACTGGGTGATCCGCCCCTCGAGAGTGAGCGGCGCGGTCTCGACCGTCGCGCTGTCGGCCCTGTTCGCGTGTCGGCTGTCGGGCGTGGTCCCGTCGTCGAACGGCGTCGCGCAGGCAGTGATCGCGGCGATGGCGAGGCACACGCCGGCGAGGCGTCGTACTCGTCCCGCCACTGGATCCTCCACCACATCGTTCGCCGTCCTCATTACCGACGCCCCGGACAGGGTAGCGGTAGGGTCGTTCGCCGTGACGACTGCTCTCAAATCCGTGAACCAGCGCATCGCCGACGAGCTCGACGTACGGGAGGGGCAGGTCGCCGCGGCCGTCGACCTCCTGGACGGCGGCGCCACGGTCCCGTTCATCGCCCGCTACCGCAAGGAGGTCACGGGCGCCCTCGACGACGCTCAGCTGCGTCAGCTCGAGGAGCGGCTGCGTTACCTGCGTGAGCTCGACGAGCGGCGCGTCGCGGTGCTCGAGTCGATCCGCTCGCAGGACAAGCTCGACGCGCAGCTCGAGCAGCAGATCATGCTGGCCGAGACGAAGGCTCGGCTCGAGGACATCTACCTGCCGTACAAGCCGAAGCGGCGCACCAAGGCCCAGATCGCGCGTGAGGCCGGCCACGAACCGGTCGCGGACGCGCTGATCGGTGATCCCACCGTCGACCCCGCCGGATACGACGCCGAGCAGCTCGACGGCGCCCGCGCGATCCTCGTCGAACGGTTCGCCGAGGACGCCGACCTGGTCGGCGAGCTGCGCGAGCTGATGTGGACCCGCGGCCAGGTCGAGTCGGCGGTCCGCAAGGGCAAAGAGGCCGAGGGCGCCAAGTTCGCGGACTACTTCGAGTTCTCCGAGCCGTTCGAGAAGCTGCCGTCGCACCGGATCCTCGCGATGTTCCGCGGGGAGAAGGAAGAGGTGCTGTCGCTGACCCTGGCATCCGACCGCGAGCCGCTGGAACTGGGCCAGACCAGCGTGTACGAGGGCCGGATCGCGAACCGGTTCGACATCGCGGACCGCGGCCGTCCGGCCGACCGCTGGCTGCTCGACACCGTCCGCTGGGCGTGGAAGACCAAGATGCTCATCACGCTCGGCATCGACACCCGGATGCGGCTGCGCCAGTCGGCGGAGAAGGACGCCGTCGACGTGTTCGCGGCCAACCTCAAGGACCTGCTGCTCGCGGCGCCCGCAGGCACCCGCGCCACGATGGGCCTGGACCCGGGCTTCCGCACCGGTACCAAGGTCGCGGTCGTCGACGCCACCGGCAAGGTCGTCGCGCACGACACGATCTACCCGCACCAGCCGCACAACAAGTGGGACCAGTCGCTCGCGACGCTCGCCGCCCTCGCCGCCAAGCACGGCGTCGAGCTCGTCGCCATCGGGAACGGCACCGCGTCCCGCGAGACGGACGCGCTGGCCACCGAACTGATCTCGAAGTTCCCCGAGGCGGGGCTGACGAAGGTCATGGTGTCCGAGGCCGGGGCGTCGGTGTACTCGGCATCGGCCTACGCGTCGCAGGAGCTGCCCGACCTCGACGTCTCGATCCGCGGCGCCGTCTCGATCGCGCGCCGCCTGCAGGATCCGCTCGCCGAGCTGGTGAAGATCGACCCCAAGTCGATCGGTGTCGGCCAGTACCAGCACGACGTGTCCGAAACGATGCTCGCGCGCTCGCTCGGCGCGGTCGTCGAGGACGCCGTCAACGCGGTCGGCGTGGACGTCAACACCGCGTCGGTGCCGCTGCTGTCGCGAGTGTCGGGCATCGCCGGCTCGCTCGCCGAGAGCATCGTCGCGCACCGCGACCAGAACGGCCCGTTCCGCAGCCGCAAGGGACTCAAGGACGTACCGCGGCTCGGGCCGAAGGCGTTCGAGCAGTGCGCCGGCTTCCTGCGCATCCCGAACGGCGACGATCCGCTCGACGCGTCCGCCGTGCACCCCGAGGCCTACCCGGTGGTGCGCCGGATCGTGCAGTCCTCCGGGGCGGGGGTGGGTGAGCTGATCGGCAACACCGCCGTCCTGCAGAAGGTGAGGCCGGCCGACTTCGTCGACGAGAAGTTCGGCCTGCCGACGGTCACCGACATCATCGCCGAGCTGGACAAGCCGGGGCGTGACCCGCGACCGGAGTTCAAGACAGCGACGTTCGCGGCCGGCATCGAGAAGGTCGCGCACCTGAAGCCCGGCATGGTGCTCGAGGGCGTCGTCACCAATGTCGCGGCGTTCGGCGCCTTCGTCGACGTGGGTGTGCACCAGGACGGCCTGGTGCACGTGTCGGCGATGTCGCGCACCTTCGTCAGCGACCCGCGCGAGGTCGTCAAGTCCGGCGACGTCGTCAAGGTCAAGGTGCTCGAGGTCGACGTCGACCGTCAGCGGATCGGGCTCACGCTGCGCCTGGACGACGAGGTCGGCGCCGGCGCGAGCCCGAAGGGCGGACAGGGCGGACGCGGACCCCGGCCGAACGGCCAGGGCGGCGGTCAGCGGCAGGGCGGACAGCGCCAGGGCGGTCAGCGGCAGGGCGGGCAGGGCCAGGGCGGTCAGCGGCAGGGCGGGCAGGGCCGGGACCGACGGTCCGATGCGCGTCCCGCGGGCGGATCCATGGCCGACGCGCTCCGCAAGGCGGGCTTCGGGAAGTGACCCGTCCGACGGGCGTCCCGGTTCCGGGGCGCCCGTCGGCGTCGGTCGAGGTCGCTCGGTGGCTGATGGTGGCTCTCAGTAGCCGCCGATGCCCTTGCCGATCAGCGACACGCCGATCACCAGCAACAGCACCGACATCACCGCGGCGTTGTTCGCGGTCAGCCAGGTCTTGAGCCCCTTCAGCCACGACGTGGCCCGCTCGCGCATCGTGAAGTAGCCGATGACCGGCACGGCGACGGTGCTCGCCGCGAGCACGGTGAACACGATTCCCACGACGACGATCGACCCGGCGCTGAGGGCGAGCTGCGAGACCGCGACCGCGGCCCCGACGATCATCAACAGGTTCTTGGGGTTCACCGCCGACAGGGCGAACCCGAGCACGACGGCCTTCACGGGCGTGACCTGGTCCATCGCCGACAGCCACGCCGGCATCGTCGGCTCCTCGCCCGGAGCCGGTCGGCCGCGCCACTGTTTGGCGGCCAGGCCGAGCATCAGCAGACCGAGCACCAGGCGAATGGTCGCGGTGACGGCGTTACCGTCCGAATTGGCAGACAGATCGATGGCGCTGCCGACGACGACGAAGATCGCGTAGGCGACGGCGATCCCCAGCACCCACCCGGCGAGGAACGCCGTCGCGGTGCTCCCGGCCCGCGGTGTGAGCAGCATGAGGATCGTCGCGATGATCGGGATCGGGCTGACTGCGACGCCGATCGCGAGGGGGAGCACGTCCCCGATTGCTGTACCCATGGAACGCATGTTGCCGGGACCGCCGGGTCTCCGTCCCCACCCGATTCGGGTGAAACGCCGGGCACGGCTCCTGCTTTCGCGGCGGTGCGGCGGGTGGAACACTCAGGATCCATGCAGTCGATCGCGTCCGTGCACCGCAACTCGTCCCGTGCGCCGAAGAACATGGTGTGGGTCCCCGGTGGCACGTTCTGGATGGGGTCGGAGGACTTCTATCCCGAGGAGCGCCCGGTCCACCAGGTGACCGTCGACGGCTTCTGGATGGACACCCACCAGGTGACGGTCGCCGAGTTCCGCCGGTTCGTGAAGGACACCGGGCACGTCACGACCGCCGAGACCGCGCCCGACCCCGCGGACTACCCCGGCGCGGACCCGTCGCTGCTGGTTCCCGGATCGCTGGTCTTCACCCCGCCCGACCATCCGGTCTCCCTCGACGACTACCAGCAGTGGTGGTCGTGGGTGCCCGGCGCGGACTGGCGGCACCCCGAGGGGCCCGGCAGCAATGTCGGCGGCCGCGACCGGCACCCCGTCACCCATGTCTCGTACGCCGACGCGCTCGCGTACGCGGCGTGGGCGGGTAAGGAACTGGCGACCGAGGCCGAGTGGGAGTTCGCGGCCCGCGGTGGCCTGGACCGCAAGACCTACGTCTGGGGCGACGACTTCACCCCCGGCGGCAAGCATCAGGCCAACACGTGGCAGGGCCAGTTCCCGTGGCAGAACCTCGTCGACGACGGGTTCGTCGGAACCTCGCCGATCGGGAGCTACCGGCCCAACGGCTACGGCTTGGCGGACATGGCCGGCAACGTGTGGGAGTGGACATCAGACTTCCACACCGCCGACCACAGCGCCTCCGGGAAAAACGTGGCGCCGACGTCGTCGTGCTGCATCCCTCGTAACCCGCGTGTCGAGGTCGGTGAGGCCCGCGACGGCGAGGTGTACGCGCGGCGAGTCATCAAGGGCGGATCGCACCTGTGCGCACCCAACTACTGCCTGCGGTACCGGCCCGCGGCGCGGCAGGGGGAGACGGAGGAGACGTCCACCTGCCACATCGGCTTCCGCTGCATCGTCCGCGGCCCGGATCGTTCCTGATGCGCGAGTGGCTCGATCGCGAGATCATCGCGAACGGGCGCCTCCCACTGCTCTTCTTCCTGATCGGATTCCTGCTCGCGTTCCTGTTCATCCGCGTCAGCGTCCGGATGATCCGCGCCGAGGTGCGCTGGTGGCCCGGCAACATCACACCCGGTGGCCAGCACATCCACCACGTCGTCTTCGGGGTGGTCACGATGTTCGCGTCCGGGGTCGCGTTGATCGCGGTCTACGAGACGGCGACGCAGGCCACCGGCGCGGTGCTGGCCTTGTTCTTCGGGATCGGCGCGGCGCTCGTGCTCGACGAGTTCGCGTTGATCTTCTATCTCAAGGACGTCTACTGGGAGGACCAGGGACGGGCATCGGTCGACGCGGTCTTCGTCGCGCTCGCGGTGACCGGTCTGCTGCTACTCGGGTTCCAACCGCTCGAACTGTTCGACATCACCGAGTTCCGCAAGGATCCGCACTTCGCGGTCCGAGCGGCGATCGTGGCGCTCGCGATCGCGAATCTGGGGTTGGCGGCAATCGTGATCCTCAAGGGCAAGATCTGGACCGGACTGGTCGGGTTGTTCGTGTTCCCGATCCTGCTGGTCGGCGCGATCCGGCTCAGTCGGCCCGGGGCGCCGTGGGCGCGCTGGCGCTACGTGAAGAAGCCCCGCAGGATGCGCCGCGCGGTAGAGCGGGAGAAACGGTTCCGTCGTCCGATGATCCAGGCGAAGATCTACGTGCAGGACCTCGTCGCGGGAAAGCCCAGCGTGGAGCACGCGCTCACCGCCACCGAGGAAGAGCTCGAGCGGACCGTACACGCCGCGCCGGCGCCGATTTCCACGCATCGATCGACGTCTGGCACAATGGTCGGGTTGCCCGGTGAGGGTGACGGAACCTGATCTGAGCACGAACCAGTCGAGCACCAGCCGCTCGGTTCCTCTGCTCCTGCGATGAACGCAAGGATGGAACAACCGATGAACACCTTGGACTTTCTGGACGCCAAGTCCCTCCGCGACGATATCCCGGAGTTCCGTCCCGGTGACACCCTGAACGTGCACGTCAAGGTTATCGAGGGCTCGAAGGAGCGCGTGCAGGTCTTCAAGGGCGTCGTGATCCGCCGCCAGGGCGGCGGCGTGCGCGAGACCTTCACGGTCCGCAAGGTCTCGTTCGGTGTCGGTGTCGAGCGCACCTTCCCGGTCCACAGCCCCAACCTGGCCCAGATCGAGGTCGTCACCCGCGGTGACGTCCGTCGCGCCAAGCTGTACTACCTGCGCGACCTGCGCGGCAAGGCTGCGAAGATCAAGGAAAAGCGCTGAGCTTCGACGCTCCGAGCTTGATCGATTGGCCCGGCACCGTTTTCACGCGGTGTCGGGCTAATCTGTCTCAGTGGCAGATGCACCGCAGGACCCGGCCGTGACGCCGGATGCGAACAACGGCGACGGCGCAGGGAACGACAACGGGGGGAAGGGCGTGCGGGGCACGGAGAAGAAGCATCGCTCCTTCTGGCGCGAGATACCGATCCTCATCGTCGTCGCGCTGCTCCTGAGCTTCCTGCTCCAGACCTTCATCGCCCGCGTCTACCTCATCCCGTCCGAGTCGATGGAGCCGACGCTGCACGGCTGCCCCGGCTGCACCGGCGACCGGATCGTGGTCGAGAAGATCAGCTACCGCTTCGGCGATCCCAAGCCCGGCGACGTCATCGTCTTCAAGGGCCCGGACTCGTGGTCGACCGGTTACACGTCGACGCGATCGTCGAACGTCGTGATCCGAGGTTTCGAAGAGTTCGGCTCACTGGTGGGACTTGTCCCGCCGGACGAGAATGACCTCGTGAAGCGTGTGATCGCGACCGGCGGGCAGACCGTCGAGTGCTGCGACGACCAGGGCCGCGTCCTGGTCGACGGTAAGCCGCTCGACGAGCCGTACATCAAGATGGACTTCCCGTTCATCCCGGGCGTCCAGACCTGCACCACCGCGGTCAAATCGGGACGCTGCTTCGGCCCGGTCACCGTTCCCGATGGGAACGTGTGGGTGATGGGCGACAACCGCAGCAACTCGGCGGATTCGCGGTTCCACGTGTCCGACGAACTACAAGGCACCATCCCGATCGACAACGTGATCGGCAAGGCGACGTTCATCGTGTTGCCGCCGTCGCGTTGGGGCAAGATCTCGTCTCCCGATATCCAACAGCAGTGAGTACCTGGCCACCGAGAACAGTCATTCGCAGAGCGTCCGGCTTGCGGACCATGGAGTCTGCACTGTTGCGGTGCGGGCTCGGTCCGGTCGCCGGTGTGGACGAGGCAGGCCGGGGCGCGTGTGCGGGACCGTTGGTCGTGGCCGCATGTGTGCTCGGTCCCAAGCCGCACGCGGCGTTGGCGGGGCTCGACGACTCGAAGAAGCTGACCGAGAAGGCTCGCGACGAGTTGTTCCCGGTCATCAAACGACTCGCGGTCGCGTGGAGCGTGGTCGAGATCCCGGCCGAGGAGATCGACCGCATCGGCGTGCACGTGGCGAACATCGAGGGGATGCGCCGCGCGGTCGCAGGCCTGACGGTGGCGCCCGGTTACGTGCTCACCGACGGGTTCCGCGTTCCGGGTCTGCCGGCGCCGTCACTGCCCGTGATCGGCGGTGATGCGGCCGCGGCCTGCATCGCCGCGGCGAGCATTCTGGCGAAGGTCACGCGGGATCGGACGATGATCGCACTGGACGACGAGCTTCCCGGGTACGGTTTCGCGGGGCACAAGGGGTACAGCACCCCGGTGCACACGGCAGCGCTGTACGAGCTGGGGCCGAGCCGTGAGCATCGGATGTCGTACGCGAACGTGTCCGCCGCGAGTCGGGCGTTCGAATCCGTGGCGGTCGGTGCGCGATGATGAATGTTCACAACAACGCAGGAGGACGTCGAGGCCGATGAGTGCCGAGGATCTCGAGAAGTACGAAACCGAGATGGAACTGTCGCTGTACCGCGAGTACCGGGACATCGTCGGTCAGTTCTCGTACGTCGTGGAGACCGAGCGCCGGTTCTATCTCGCGAACTCCGTGGAGTTGATTCCGCACAGCGCGGACGGCGAGATCTACTTCGAGGTGCGGATGTCCGACGCCTGGGTGTGGGACATGTACCGTCCGGCTCGGTTCGTGAAGTACGTGCGAGTCATCACCTTCAAGGACGTCAACATCGAGGAGCTCGAGAAGTCGGACCTGCGGCTTCCCGAGAGCGGCCTGGGCTGACACGAGCCTTCCGGAACCGCGCACCACGAATCGTGGTGCGCGGTTTCGTGTTTCCACGGGCAGATGCCCGAGGTTGCCGGGGTTGTCCACAGCTGTCCGCTCATCCACAGGGGTAGTTGTCGGCGCAGGTCGGGCGCGCCGCCGCGCCCACCCGGGACGGCACAGTGGCCTCGAGCGGCGGGGTGTCCCGTCGGCTGAGGGGAGGCCTGAGATGGGACGGAATCTCGCGCTGGGCGCGATGGGGGAGGAACTCGCGGCCGAGTGGCTGACGGCGTCCGGATTGCGGATCCTGGACCGCAACAGGCGGTGCCGTCACGGCGAACTCGATCTCGTGGCGGTCGACGGTGACACCGTCGTGTTCGTGGAGGTGAAGACCCGGTCGGGTCTCGGGTTCGGCAGTCCGGCGGAGGCGGTCACGTACGCCAAGCAGCGCCGGATCCGAATGCTGGCGCAGCGCTGGCTGTCCGCGTCCGATCGGCACTGGCCGCACGTCCGGTTCGACGTGGTGTCGGTGCTCGTCGGTCGGAGTCGTGAGCCCGAGGTCACGCACCTGACGGCGGTGTTCTGATGGCGCTGGGGCGGGCGCATTCGGTCGCAGTGACCGGCGTCGAAGGACAGATCGTCGAGATCGAAGCCGACATCGGACGCGGGCTGCCGGGTGTGCACCTGGTGGGTCTGCCGGACACTGCATTGCAAGAGTCCCGGGATCGGGTGCGGGCGGCGGTGACCAATTCGGGTGCGAAGTGGCCGGAGTCGCGGGTGACGCTCGCGTTGTCACCGGCGACGCTGCCGAAGGTCGGGAGTGTCTACGACTTGGCACTCGCGTGCGCGGTGCTCGACGCGGCCAGGCAGGTGCCCCGGACGCGACTCGAGAAGACCGTGCTGCTGGGGGAATTGGCGCTCGACGGTCGGCTGCGCACGGTGCGGGGCGTGCTGCCCGCGGTCCTGGCGGCGAAGAACGCCGGATGGTCGGCAGTGGTGGTCCCGATGGCGGCGCTCGCGGAGGCCGGCCTGGTCGACGGGATCGAGGTGTTCGGTGCCGATCGGCTGACTGCCGTCACAGAGTGGTTGCAGGGCAAGGGGCAGCTCGCGGCGCCGGCGCCGTTCGACGCCGAGAGCACCTCGGCGCGAAGTGATCTCAGCGAGGTCGTGGGACAGCCCGAGGCGCGGTGGGCCATCGAGGTCGCCGCGGCCGGCGCCCACCACCTCATGTTGACGGGCCCGCCGGGGATCGGGAAGACCATGCTGGCCCAACGGTTGCCGGGTGTCCTGCCGGCGTTGGTGGAATCGGAGGCGTTGGAGGTCACGGCAATTCACTCGGTGGCCGGGCTCCTCACGTCCGAACGCCCGCTCATCACCGAACCGCCGTTCATCGCGCCGCACCACACGTCGTCGGTCAGTGCCCTCGTCGGTGGCGGCAGCGGCATGGCCAAGCCGGGCGCGGTCAGCAGGGCGCACCGGGGAATCCTCTTCCTCGACGAATGC
The DNA here is from genome assembly GCF_040024445.1 of Prescottella soli. NCBI lineage: Bacteria > Bacillati > Actinomycetota > Actinomycetes > Mycobacteriales > Nocardiaceae > Rhodococcus > Rhodococcus (subgen. Prescottella) soli. The sequence goes on along the minus strand of NZ_CP157276.1, from coordinate 1,058,819 downwards.
GCCGAGATGGGCACCAAGGCGCTCGAGGCGCTGCGCACACCGCTCGAGGACGGAGAGGTGCGAATCGCCCGACGGGACGGGGTGGCTCGGTACCCGGCACGGTTCCAACTGATCCTCGCCGCCAATCCGTGCCCGTGCGCACCCGCGCGGGAGGCCGACTGCGTGTGCGCGCCCACGGCCCGGCGACGCTACCTCGGCCGTCTGTCGGGGCCGCTGCTCGATCGGGTGGATCTGCGCATCCGGATGCACGCCGCCTCGACCGATGCGCTGATGGATGGGGTGGGGGAGAGCACCGATGAGGTGCGTGCCAGGGTTTCGGCGGCACGGGCCGCCGCGGCCGAGCGATGGAATCCGTACGGCTGGCGTACCAATGCCGAGGTGCCGGGTCCGGCTCTGCGGCAACGGTTCCGGCTCTCCCGTGACGCTCTCGGCCCGCTCGAGAAGGCCCTGCGTCGAGGCTCCGTCACCGCGCGGGGTGCCGATCGGGCGCTCCGGGTGGCGTGGACCCTCGCGGACCTCGCCGGCCTGGGTTCCCCGGGCGCCGACCAGGTGGGGACTGCGCTCGGGTTCCGGGATCGGGGTGCGCCGTGACCGGACATGATCCGCGTTTGTCGGCGTGGGCGTACCTGTCGAAGGTGGTGCAGGGTTCGTGTCCGCCGCTGGCTCAGTTGGTCTCGGCGGTGGGGCCGGAGGAGGCCGCGCGCGCCGTGCGGGAGCGGGACCTGTCCAGCTTCCTGGACCGGCGGACGTCGGCGCGGGCGCACCTCGATACCTCGGCGCGCGATCTCGACCTGCTGCGGGCCATGGGCGGGCGTCTCGTCACGCCCGACGACGACGAGTGGCCGCGGTGGCGCCTGCTGGCCTTCGACGGTCTCGGGCACGGTCGCGACGACGGTGGCCCCCTCGCGCTGTGGGTGCTGGGCAGTCGACCGGTCGACGAACTGGTCGCGAGGTCGATGGCGGTCGTCGGCACCCGCGCGGCGAGTTCCTACGGCGAGCACGTCACCGCGGAGATCGCGGGTGATCTCGCGGCGGACGGGTGGACGATCGTGTCCGGAGCGGCGTTCGGGATCGACGCCGCCGCGCATCGGGCCGCCCTCGGCACGGGCGGACTCACCGTCGCCGTCCTGGCGTGCGGTGTCGACCGCGCCTACCCGGCCGGGCACGGGCGGCTGCTCCAGCAGATCGCCCGCGACGGAGCGGTGATCAGCGAGTATCCGCCCGGGACGACGCCGGCCCGCTATCGGTTCCTGGCCCGCAACCGTTTGGTGGCCGGGCTGTCCGACGGTGTGGTCGTCGTCGAGGCGGGGTGGCGCAGCGGGGCACGGAACACGGCCACGTGGGGGCGTCGCCTGGGACGTCCGGTGCTCGCGGTGCCGGGGCCGGTGACGTCGGCGGCATCCACGGGATGCCACCGCATGATCCGGGAGGGCGAGGCACGGCTGGTGGCGAGCGCCGCCGACGTCGCGGAGGAAGCGGGACCGATCGGACTCGACGGCGACGACACCGGGCCCGCCCGGGCGCTCGACGTGCTCGTGGGGGACGCGGCCGCGGTGTACGAGGCGCTGCCGGCCCGCGGCACGCGGGGTGTTCGGGAGATCTCGGAGGATTCCGGGGTGGCGATCGACCGCGTCCGCGCGGTCCTGCCGGTGCTCGAGCTCGACGGCTTCGTCGGCTCGGACGAGATGGGGTGGTTCCGCGCGCGGTGATCGGTGCGAGCCCTCACGGCTCGCGCATCATCACGTCCTTGATGCGCCGGATCCGCTCCGCGTCGGGCTCCTCACCCGTGCGTCCGACCAACGTGGTCAGCGTCGTGATGACCGTTTCGCCTGTCGCGTCGCGTACGACGTTCTTGGTGACGATGATGTCGCTGCCGGCGGTCTGCCGAAATGAATCGAGCGAGACGTCCAAAGTCAGTCGGTCGCCGGCGCGTATCGGTCGGTGAAACACGAGCTTTTGATCCGTCTGGAGAATCTGACTCAGGTCGAATCCGGTGAGGATCTGCTCGAGCAGATACTTCTGCGCGAGGATCCCCATCACCGACACGAACGTCAGCGGCGCGATCACGGTGGGGTACCCGAGGTCCTGCGCAGCCTTCTCGTCGTAGTGCGCAGGGTGGTCGTTCTGCACCGCCGCCGCGTACTCGCGGACCTTCTCCCGACCCACCTCGTAGTAGTCGGGCATGCGGTAGCTGTAGCCGACCAGCCGCGCTGCGCGGGAGGCGCGGTCGTCCGTCGATTCCGCGGATCGGGTCACGAGTCGAGTGTGACGGAAGAACCGCCCCCGTGCCTGATATCAGGCGGAGATCGACCTGACCGCGCCCAATCGTTTCCGATCGGAAACGATTGCGTCCGGTGGTCAGCAAGGCGTGCCGCATGCGGTGCCTGGATCGCCTACAGTCGCGTCATGGCTACCGTCTGGACCGTTCCCGAAGACATCACCCGAGTGCTGCTGGCCGCGCCGGGTATCCGCGACTTCATCACCGATGACGAAGGTCGTGGCGTGGTGAGCGATCCCAAGGTGCGGCTCGCCGAGTTCACCGCGGTGGTCAACTCCCTGCATCTCAACGCAGGGCGCACGTTCACGTCGGTGCGCGATGCGGCGGGGGTCCTGTTCGACGCCCCGGCGACAGGTGGCGTCGTCGTCTCGGATGCGTTGCGTCTGGCCGTCATGCGGGTGATCACCGCCGAGCCGAGGGAGCGTAAGCCCGCGCCGAACCCGCTGTCGCCGCGCGTGGTCGAGAACCTCGGGCTGTACGTCTACGCGCTGCGGGATCCGCGGGACCGGACGATCTTCTATGTCGGTGTGGGACGCGGGAACAAGGTGTACTCGCACGACTGGGACGCGCTCGGGGAGGCCGGGACCCTCGACGCCGAGGGCGTGGGTGAGGCCGATCGGGACGAGACCCGCAGCGCCTGGATCCAGCGGATCCGCGACATCTACGCCGCCGGGCACTCGGTCGAGCACATCGTGCTGCGCCACCGGATCGACGCCGCCCACGACGCGGCCTCGGCGGCCAAGGAAGCCGCGCACGTGGTGGTCGACGCGCTGCGCCTGCTCGAACACCGCCCCGATCACCCCGTGCTGACGAACATCGCCGGGGAGCCCGCCGATCTCGAGAAGCGCGCGATGTCCGTCGAGGAGTTGGCGGTTCAGTACTCGGCGCTCCCGGCGCCCGAGTTGCCGGTGCCGGGGGCACTGGTCCGAGTTCCGGCCGCGGCCGGTGCCGGGTTGACCGCCGACGATCTGTACGGCCTTTCGCGCGGGCCGTGGCGGGCCGGCGCGGCCGCCCGCAATGCCGTCGACCTGCCGGTGATCGTGTTCGCGGACAACATCGTTCGGGCGGTGTACCGGGTGAGCACCTGGGAGGGCGTGGGCCCGGCCGGTGAGCAGCAGTATCGCTTCTCGGGTGCGGTCGATCCGGAACTCGAGGCCAAGTACGTGGGGACCCGCGTGACCCCCGACCGGGCCGGGCTCAAGGCGTGGCCGGTGCACGGTTGGGTCCAGCGTCTGACCATGGCGCGCCCGCACGGGCGCTGACACTGTCGTCCTCGCTCGCCGGCTATGGTTAGCTTTACCTAACTGTCGCTCGTGAGTGGAGGAGTGTTGCCGTGGCGCGGAAGACGTCGACGTTGACGGTGGTGCGGACCGAACGGATCGCGCCGCACATGGTCCGGGTGTTTCTGGGTGGCCCCGGCTTCGACACCTTCGAACCGTCCGAGTTCACCGACTCGTACGTCAAGATCGAGTTCGGGCCGGCCGACGCGCCGGTCCTGCGGACCTACACCGTTCGCTCGGTCGATCCCGTCGCGCGGGAACTCGCGATCGACTTCGTCGTGCACGGGGACGACGGGGTCGCGGGTCCGTGGGCCGCGTCGGTGCAGCCGGGCGCGTCGGTGACAGTGCGCGGGCCCGGCGGCGCGTACGCGCCGCGGCGGGACGCCGACTGGCACCTCATCGCCGGTGACGAGTCCGCACTGCCGGCAATCTCGGCGGCGGTCGAGGCGCTCGGCCCCGACGCGGTCGCGAAGGTGTTCGTCGAGGTCGCCGACGAGCGCGACCGGATCGCGCTGTCGGCGGGCCCCGCCGTCGAGATCACGTGGTTGTACCGCGGAACGACCTCGGACCTTGCCGGGTCGGGCATGGCCGGCGTCAACGCCCCGCTGGTCGGCGCGGTCCGCGAGATGACGTGGCTGCCGGGCGACGTCCACGTCTTCATCCACGGCGAGGCGGACACCGTCATGCACCACCTGCGCCCGTACATCCGTAAGGAGCGAGGAGTGCCCGCCGCCTCGGCGTCGATCTCCGGATACTGGCGCCGAGGGCGCACCGAGGACGGGTTCCGGGTGTGGAAGTCGGAGCTGGCGGTGGCCGAGGCGAACGCGAACTGAACCTCCCGGCCCGCGCCTCAGGCGGCGCGGGCCAGGACCTTCAGTGAGGTCATGGCGATCAGCCCCGAGGCCAGGATCGCGATCGCCATCGGGACGGCGGTGTCGGCTCCGGCGATCCCGACCAGCGGCGAGACGACGGCCGCCAGGCCGAACTGGCACGCGCCCATCAGGGCGGAACCGGTGCCGGCCGCCTCGCTCACCTGTCCCTGGGCAAGCGCGGTGGCGTTGCCCATGATGAATCCGATGCTCGAGACGACGCCGAACATCATGGGCAGCACGAGCCAGATGCGGCTGCCGCCGATCGTGGTCGCCAGCGTCAGCAGCGCGCCCGACGTCACGAGCAGGCCCACCCCGAACGTGAGCAGCTGGCGGGGCTGGAAGGTCCCGATCAGCTTCGTGTTGACGATGCTGCCCGCCAGGATTCCCAGCGAGTTGATCGCGAACACGATCGAGAACTGGCCGGGCGAGAGCCCGAGGACATGCTCGGCGACGAACGGCGACGCCGAGATGTACGAGAACAGCGCGCCGAAACCGAACGCGAACGTGAAGGCGTAGCCGACGAACACCCGATTGGTCACGACGTAGCGGAGATTGCCGACCAGTGCCGTCAGCCCGCCGCCGTGTCGGCGCTCGGCGGGCAGCGTCTCGGGCACGAGGGTGAGCACGCCGATCAACATCACGGTCGCCGCGCCGGCCAGGACCCAGAAGATGCCGCGCCAGCCGATCGGGCCGAGCAGGGCGCCGCCCATGAGCGGTGCGACGACCGGGGCGACGCCGCCGATGATCATCATGATGCTGAACAGTCGCGCCGCCACGTCGCCGCGGGCGCGGTCGGCAATCACCGCGCGCGCCAACACGATTCCGGCGCCGCCACTGAAACCCTGCAGCAGACGCGCGGCGATCAGCACGCCGATGCTCGGCGCGATCGCGCACAACACGCCGCTCACGGCGCACAGGGCGGTGCCGCCGATCAGCAGCTTGCGACGACCCAGACCGTCGGACAGTGGTCCGATCACGAGCTGGCCGATACCGAGGCCGGCCATGAACGTGGTCAGCGTCAGCTGCACGCTGGTGGTGGAGGTGTCGAGGCTCTTCTCCATCGTCGGTAGGCCCGGCAGGTACATGTCGGTTGCCAGGGGAGCGATCGCCGAGAGGAGAGCAAGAACGCACAGCATGGGGACGGGAATCGCTCGTTTCACCCGAGAACCGTACCGGCGCGGGAGCTTGCGAATTATCGCGGTCACCACGACGGTGGTCGGCATGGACGTCGATCCGAACCGAACGCTGCCGCCCGCGCTGCGGGCGCATCTCGACGACTACGCCGAGCATCTTCGCCTCGAGCGGGGCCGCTCCGCGCACACCGTCCGTGCCTACCTCGGGGACGTGACGAGCCTGCTCGAGTACGTGTGCCGCGACCGGTCCGACGCGACGCTCGCCGACCTGGACCTGCGCGCGCTGCGCGGCTGGCTCGGAGTCCAGGCCGCGTCCGGGGTGGCCCGCACGACGCTCGCCCGGCGGACGTCGTCGGCCAAGGGATTCACCGCGTGGGCGCAGCGCACCGGACGGATGGACGTCGATCCGGGTGTGCGGTTGGTCGCGCCAAAGGCGCACCGCACGCTGCCCCCGGTGCTGCGCCAGGAGCAGGCGGCGGAGGCGATGGCTGCCGCGGAATCGGGCGCGGCGCAGGAGGATCCGATCGCGCTGAGGGACCGGTTGATCGTCGAGCTGCTGTACTCGACAGGCATCCGGGTCGGGGAGCTGTGCGGGCTCGACGTCGACGACGTCGACGGTGATCGACGCGTGCTCCGTGTGCTCGGTAAGGGGAACAAGGAGCGCGTCGTCCCCTACGGGCGACCCGCCGAGGACGCGATCGACGCGTGGCTGCGGGCCGGGCGACCCGAACTCGCGAACGCGCGCTCCGGCGACGCGCTGCTGCTCGGACGCCGCGGCGGTCGACTCGACCAGCGTCAGGCCCGCAGCGTCGTGCACGACGTCGTGCAGGCCGTACCGGGCGCGCCGGACCTCGCGCCGCACGGTCTGCGGCACTCGGCCGCGACGCACCTCCTCGAGGGCGGCGCCGACCTACGTGTGGTGCAGGAGGTGCTGGGACATTCGAGCCTCGCCACGACGCAGCTGTACACGCACGTGTCCGTTGCGCGGTTGCGCGCCGTGCACGACCAGGCTCATCCGCGCGCGTGACCGGCACCGGTCGGTAGCAGCCGGATCGGTACGGCCCGGATCAGCGGCAGGGGATCGAGGTACTCCCGGTCCCGCCGCAGGCCCCAGTGCAGGCACGCGGCCGCGGCGCATTCGGGATGGCCCACCACCACGTTCCCGAGGACCGCGCCGCGATCGACCAGTCGGCCCGCGGTCACCGTCGCCTCGACGGGCTCGTACGTCGTGCGCAGTCCGCCGGGGTGGTCGATCGAGACGACGGGTTTGCCGGCGACGGTCCCGGCGAACACCACGGTGCCCGCGCCCGCGGCGAGCACGCTCTGGCCCGGGGTGGCAGCGAGGTCCACCCCGCGGTGTCCGGGCAGCCAGTTCTGTGCGGGCTTCTCGAACGCCCGCACGACGCGCGGCCGCGGACGCAGCGGCCAGTCGAACGACGAGCGGGCGTCGTCGCCCGAGAACGCGGCGGCCGGAGGTGGAGTGCGCGGCGGAGCAGCGGCGGCCGGTGCCGCGCCGACGCACGCGGCTGCCATCGTCATCGCGGCGCCGACCCGCAGGGCCGCCCGAGCATCGAATCCCATACCCCGACTCTGTCCTGCCCCGACGGGGAACGGGCGGCCTTCGCGCCGACTGTGGACGGCGGATCGGGGTGTCCACAGATCGCCGTTTCCCATTGCGATGCCCGCTCACCTGTGTCTTCCGGAGTAACCGACCGTGAGTTAGGAGCGCGCGCGTCGAGGCCGTACACTTGTCAGGCGGTCTGTGCACGCACAGTCCGACTTCGCGCGTCCGCGCAAGTATCCGGTCGTCGGCTGGTCCCGCATTCGTGCAGGTCCGACACCGGGCGGACGCCAGGGCAGGGGTCACCGATCCCTGCGACAACCGGCAGACGAAAGAAGAGGTACACAGCCATGGCTGTTGTGACCATGAGGCAGCTGCTCGACAGCGGCGCACACTTCGGGCACCAGACCCGCCGTTGGAACCCGAAGATGAAGCGGTTCATCTTCACCGACCGCAACGGCATCTACATCATCGACCTGCAGCAGACGCTGACGTACATCGACAAGGCGTACGAGTTCGTCAAGGAGACCGTCGCGCACGGCGGCACCATCCTGTTCGTCGGTACCAAGAAGCAGGCGCAGGAGTCCATCGCGGGTGAGGCCACTCGCGTCGGGATGCCCTACGTCAACCAGCGTTGGCTCGGCGGCATGCTCACCAACTTCTCGACGGTCCACAAGCGCCTGCAGCGCCTGAAGGAGCTCGAGTCGATGGAGCAGACCGGTGGCTTCGAGGGTCGCACCAAGAAGGAAATCCTCATGCTCACGCGTGAGATGACCAAGCTCGACCGCACCCTCGGCGGCATCCGTGACATGGCCAAGGTTCCGTCGGCCATCTGGGTCGTCGACACCAACAAGGAGCACATCGCCGTCGGCGAGGCGCGCAAGCTGAACATCCCGGTCATCGCGATCCTGGACACCAACTGCGACCCCGACGTCGTCGACTACCCGATCCCGGGCAACGACGATGCGATCCGTAGCGCCGCTCTGCTGACCAAGGTCGTCGCCTCCGCCGTCGCCGAGGGCCTGCAGGCCCGCGCCGGTGCGAGCGCCGACAAGGACGCCAAGCCGGAGGCCGGCACGGGCGAGCCGCTCGCCGAGTGGGAGCAGGAGCTCCTCTCGCAGGCCGCCCCGGCCGCCGAGGCCGAGGCTCCCGCCGCGGACGCTCAGCAGTCCTAGTCGATTCGGCCCCGACCTTCCGGTCGGGGCCGTTTCGCTCACCTGCTTCGCCAGGTTTCGGCGCGAACCGCAGAGCCTGGCATCCCACCACTCATCCGAGGAGGATCGCCCCCCATGGCGAACTACACCGCCGCCGACGTCAAGCGGCTCCGTGAGCTCACCGGCTCCGGAATGATGGACTGCAAGAACGCGCTCACCGAGACCGACGGCGACTTCGACAAGGCTGTCGAGCTGCTGCGCATCAAGGGCGCCAAGGACGTGGGCAAGCGCGCCGAGCGCACCACGGCCGAGGGCCTGGTTGCGGCCAAGGACGGCGTCATGATCGAGATCAACGCCGAGACCGACTTCGTCGCGAAGAACGCGGAGTTCCAGGAGCTGGCCGACAAGGTCGTCGCTGCTGCCGCCGCCGCCAAGCCGGCCGACCTCGAGGCCCTCAAGGCCGTCGATGTCGACGGCAAGACCGTCGAGACCCTGGTCCAGGAGCTCTCCGCCAAGATCGGTGAGAAGCTCGAGCTGCGTCGCTACGTCGCCTTCGACGGCGCCGTCGCGACCTACCTGCACAAGCGTGCTTCCGACCTGCCCCCGGGCGTCGGCGTGCTCGTCGAGTACACCGGCGAGGGCGAGGCAGCCGCCGAGGCCGCTCGCGGTGCTGCGATGCAGGTTGCAGCGCTCAAGGCCAAGTACGTCACTCGTGACGAGGTCCCCGCGGACATCGTCGAGAACGAGCGTCGTATCGCCGAGCAGACGGCCAAGGAGGAGGGCAAGCCCGAGGCTGCGCTCCCGAAGATCGTCGAGGGTCGCGTCAACGGCTACTACAAGGACGTCGTCCTGACCGAGCAGTCCTCGGTCACCGACTCCAAGAAGACCGTCAAGGCTCTCCTGGACGAGGCCGGCGCCACGATCACCCGCTTCGCGCGGTTCGAGGTCGGCGCCAGCTAGTCGCACTCTCACACATCGGCCCCGCCGGCCGGGTGGGCGCACTCGTCGGTTCGTTCTCGAACCGACGATCCGCCCATTCCGTTCCGTGCGGGGCCGATCTGTGCGGCGGGTGGGGTCAACTGGGTCAACCGCCGGGGAATGAGGCAGGATGATTAGGGCCCGTTCCGGTGGATTCACCGGGCGGCCAGGTTCCCGGTCCGGCTCGGCCGTGGCCCCGCTCGCCGGCGAACCGTAATACTTCTAGAACCGCACTACCTGCAGAACCGAGGGAGAGTTATGACCGCACCGGCCGACGAACGTCCAGGATTCCGACGTGTGCTCCTCAAGCTCGGCGGTGAAATGTTCGGTGGCGGAGAGGTCGGGCTCGATCCGGACGTCGTGACGACGGTCGCGGAGCAGATCGCCGAAGTGGTCCGCTCCGGGGTACAGGTCGCCGTGGTGATCGGTGGCGGCAACTTCTTCCGCGGTGCCGAACTGCAGCAGCGCGGTCTCGACAGGGCGCGGTCCGACTACATGGGCATGCTCGGCACCGTCATGAACTGCCTTGCGTTGCAGGACTTCCTGGAGAAGCAGGGGATCGACACCCGAGTGCAGACCGCGATCACCATGGGGCAGGTCGCCGAGCCGTACCTGCCGCTGCGGGCTCGCCGCCACCTCGAGAAGGGGCGCGTGGTGATCTTCGGCGCCGGCATGGGCATGCCGTACTTCTCGACCGACACCACTGCCGCCCAGCGCGCGCTCGAGATCGGTGCCGAGGTGGTGCTCATGGCGAAGGCCGTCGACGGCGTCTACTCCGCGGATCCGCGGGTCGACCCGGACGCCACCATGTTCACAGAGATCACGCACCGCGAGGTGATCGAGAAGGGTCTCAAGGTCGCGGATGCGACCGCGTTCAGTCTCTGCATGGACAACCAGATGCCGATGATGGTGTTCAACCTCCTCATCGAGGGCAACATCGCGCGTGCGGTGTCCGGTGAGAAGATCGGAACATTGGTCAAGTCATGATGACGGGCAATGTGATCATGGATCGCAACGCACGCGACCGCGATGGAAACGAGACGGAGGAACAGCCGTGATTGATGAAGCTCTCTTCGAGGCCGAGGAGAAGATGGAAAAGGCCATCACGGTTGCGAAGGACGACCTCGGTTCCATTCGTACCGGTCGCGCCAACCCGGGCATGTTCAACCGGATCGTCGTCGAGTACTACGGCTCGATGACGCCCATCACGCAGCTGGCGAGCATCAACGTGCCCGAGGCTCGGATGGTCATCATCAAGCCGTACGAGGCGGCCCAGCTGGGTCCGATCGAGAACGCGATCCGTAACTCCGATCTGGGTGTCAATCCGAGCAACGATGGCAGCATCATCCGCATCTCGGTGCCACAGCTCACCGAGGAGCGCCGTCGCGAGTTCGTCAAGCAGGCCAAGGGCAAGGGCGAGGACGCCAAGGTCTCGATCCGCAACGTGCGCCGCAAGACGATGGACGAGCTCTCCCGTATCCAGAAGGACGGGGAGGCCGGTGAGGACGAGGTCTCGCGCGCCGAGAAGGAACTCGACAAGACCACCGCGCGCTACGTCAGCCAGATCGACGACCTGGTGAAGCACAAGGAAGCCGAATTGATGGAGGTTTAGCGGTGGGGAAAGCTGACGGCGCCTCCGCGGCGACCGCCACGCCGGCCTCCAAAGCTGGACGTAACCTGCCTGCCGCGATCGCCGTCGGTGGCGGTCTCGGCGCAGGGTTGATCTTGATCCTGCTGTACGCCCCCCTGGTGTTGATCGGGGTCATCGCCGTCGCGATGGCGATCGCGACGTGGGAGGTCACCAAGCGCCTGCGTGAGGCCGACATCAGCGTCCCGCTGATCCCGCTGCTGGTCGGGGGACAGGCCGTCATCTGGCTCAGCTGGCCGTACGGCCCGTCGGGTGCGCTGGGGGCCTTCGCGGGAACGGCCTTGGTGACGATGGTGTGGCGCCTGTTCGATCGCGGGCTCAAGGCCACTCCGCGCAACTTCCTCCGTGACACCGCGATCGCGGTGTTCGTCGCGGCCTGGATCCCGCTGTTCGCGTCGTTCGCGACGTTGATGGTGCTGCAGGACGACGGAGCCGGCCGGTTGTTCTGCCTGCTGATCGTCGTCGTGTGCTCGGACGTCGGTGGCTATGTGGCCGGCGTCTTCTTCGGCAAGCACCCGATGGTCCCGGCGATCAGCCCCAAGAAGTCGTGGGAGGGCTTCGCCGGTTCGCTCGTGTTCTGCGTGATCGGTGGTGTCCTGACCGTCACGTTCATCCTGGATGCGAATCCGCTCATCGGTGCACTGCTCGGTGTCGCGCTGGTGTTCACCGCGACCCTCGGTGATCTCATCGAGTCCCAGGTCAAGCGTGAGCTGGGGATCAAGGACATGGGCACGCTGCTGCCCGGCCACGGCGGCATCATGGACCGCCTCGATTCGCTCCTGCCCTCGGCGTTCGTCACCTGGCTCGTTCTCACCGTCCTGGTGTGAGCCGATTCCGCGGAGTTGGACGGGCTCGGGGACCGATCCCGAGCCCGAACATCTGGCACTGGCCGCACATCTACGAGGTGGAGAACCGGGCGCAGGACGTCGACGGTGTCGTGTTCCGCGCCCTCGCTGAAGTCGCCGACTGGCACGGTCGCGACGTCCTGGACGTCGGGTGCGGGGCCGGGTTCCATCTGCCGGTGTTCGCCGAGGCCGCACGGTCGGTCGTCGGGGTCGAACCGCATCCGCCGCTCGTCGCCGCGGCCCGCGAACGCGTCGCCGGGCGGGCGTCGGTCACCGTCCTGGAGGGTTCGGCCGAGTCTGTGCCGCTCCCGGACGCCAGCGTCGACGTCGTGCACGCGCGCACCGCGTACTTCTTCGGACCGGGGTGTGGGCCGGGCATTCTCGAGGCGATGCGGGTTCTCCGCCCCGGGGGAGTGCTCGCGATTGTCGATCTCGATGCCACGGTCGCGCCGTACGGGCAGTGGATGCGCGCGGATCTGCCGCGCTACGACCCGGCCGCGGTGGAATCGTTCTTCGCGGCGCAGGGCTTCGCGATGCGCCGGATCCGTACTCGGTGGGAGTTCGAGGACCGCGAGGCGCTGCGGGCGGTGCTCGGTATCGAGTTCACCGCGCGCACCGCGGCGCGCGCGTTCGTCGAGACCCCGGGTCTGGGGCTGGAGGTGGGGTACCGGATCCACACCAGGTCCGCGCCGACTGGACTCATCGTCTGACCGGTTAGTGGTACCCGGAGTATTGACAACGGCCGTTTCCATCGTGTGGTGTGTGTCACATGACGACGATCTCGCGCTGGACTCGTCGGGCGGTGGCGGTGTTGGGCGCCTGCCTGGCCGTCGCAACTGCGGGGACCGCATCGGCCACGCCGGTCGACTTCTACCAGGCCCCGTCGCCGCTGCCGTCGGGTGAACCCGGCGACGTGCTGCGGTCCGAGCCGTACGTGCCGACGCTGTCCGTTCCGAACCAGGCGGGACCGTGGCCGTCGGGGGCGACGCGGATCATGTACCGCAGCACGGACGCTCACGGATCTCCGGTGGCCGCGACCGCGACGTACTTCGACGCGAGCGCGCCGTGGACGGGCGGTGGCCCCCGCCCGCTCGTGGTCCTCGCGCCGGGCACCCAGGGGCAGGGCGACCAGTGCGCGCCGTCGAAGTTGTTCACCGACATCGTTCACTACAACCCGCCGCTCGACTTCGCGATCGAGTACGAGATCAGTCAGACATATGCATTACTCGACCGCGGAATGGACGTCGTCGTCGCCGACTACGAGGGTCTGGGCACCACCGGCGTCCACAGCTACACCGACCGCCGTGCACAGGCGCACGCGGTGCTCGACGCGGCGCGTGCGGTGAAGTCGTTGCCCGACATCCGGATCGGCGACGATAGCCCGATCGGGTTGTGGGGCTACTCGCAGGGCGGTGGCGCGGTGGCCGCGGCGTCCGAGATGCAGGCGTCGTACGCGCCGGAATTGAACGTCCGCGGAACCTTTGCGGGCGGGCCGCCGGCGGACCTACGGTCCGTCGCCGGGGCGATCGACGGGGGTCTGGCGACCGGGCTGCTCGGCTACGCGGTCAACAGCATCTATGCCGGGTACCCGGAGACCCGCGCGGAGATCGACGGCGCGCTGAGCCCGGCCGGGCGCCAGGTGCTCGACGACATCGCCAACCAGTGTGTGCCGGAGACGATCGCCCGCTACGGCCTGCACCGCACGTCCGAGTGGACGCGTGACGGCCGGTCCGTCGCGGAGCTGATCGACGCCCTGCCCACGGTGCGTGCAGTCGTCGACGAGCAGCGCATCGGGCGGTCGGCGCCCCGCAGTCCGGTGCTGATCGTGCAGGGGCGCAACGACGACCTGATTCCGCATGCGCAGGCCGAGCGGCTCGCCGCGGACTGGTGTGCCCTCGGCGCGACGGTCGACTTCAGCACCGAGGAGATTCCGCCGATCGCACCGGGATTCATCGTCGGTCACGGCCTGCCGATGGCGACCGGGATGCCGCGGGCGCTCGATTGGATGACCGATCGGTTCGCGGGCGCGGCGGCGCCGTCGACCTGCGCCCCCTGAGATCAGCCCAGGCCGAAGGCTTCGGCCAGGTGGGTGAACTTCTTCGCCCTCGCCAGCCGGGGGAGGTCGCTGCCGACCCGGACGCGCTCACCATCCGCGCCTAGGTCGGTGATGACGTCGTGAGCCCACTGGATGTCGTGGGCGCTCGGGCTGAGCGCCCGGTTGACGGTCGCGGCCTGCTCCGGGTGCAGACACAGCTTGCCCGTCAGCCCGAGCGACACGGTGGCCTCGCAATCCCGTTGCAGGATGGTGTCGTTCGCGGAGATCGTCGGTCCGTCGATGGGCCCGCCCGGCAGCCGCGCGGCGCGGCTGGCGATCACGAGCCGCGACCGCGGGTAGGCCATGGCCGTGGCGTCGTCGCTCATGCCGGTGTCGCGCCGGAAGTCGCCGCTGCCGAACGCCAGGCGGAACGTGCCCTCCGCGCGGGCGATCTCGGGCGCCGCCTCGAGACCCACCGCGGATTCGATCAGCGCGAGGATGGGAGTGCCGTGCGGGAGTCGCTCTGCGGTGGCGTCGACCTGGTAGCCGCTCTCGCTCTTCGCGAGCATCACGCCCGACAGCCCCGGTAGACCGGCGAGCGCGTCGAGGTCGTCGGCCCAGAAGGGCGTCGTCGCGTCGTTGACCCGCACCCAGGCGGTGTTCTCGCCGGCCCCGCCGCCGAGCCACTCGACGACGGTCTCACGTGCTCCGGGCTTGTCGTCCGGGGCGACGGCGTCCTCCAGGTCGAGGATCATCGCGTCCACGTCGGTGGGGCGCGGGAAGGTCCCCGGTTTCGTGGCGGCCGTCAGCAGCCAGGATCGCGCCAGATCGGCTCGGATGGTGGAGAAGGTCGTCACCGGGCAGCTCCTCGGCTCGAAGGCGTACTCGTGTCGTGAGTCCCATCGTGCCCTCGAAACGGCGGGGCAGCTACTCCGGCGGCGTGTTCTCGGCCACGGCGCCGGCGCGTTGCGCGACCCGACGGATCTGGATGATCCGTATCCCGCCCGCGAGCGCCATGATGAGCGCCCCGGCGATCGCCGCGAGCAGCAGGCTGATGCCCGCCGGCAGGGTGAAGTGCCACGCGAACAACTGGAACGTCACGGCTTCGAGGTTCTGCAGGATGAAGATCAGCAGCAGTATCGCGACGAAGATTCCGATGACCAACCCGGTCCAGGCCGACGCGGCACGCGTGCGGGCGAGTCGCCCCGCCTCGTGTGTGGCCTGCGGGCCGGCGGCTTCGTGCCGGCCGGGCGGGGGTGGGGTGGCCGGCTCCTCGACCGGGTCGGGGCCTTCTTCCCGCGGTGTCTCGGTCATGTGTCGATCATCACCCACCGTATGGCGTTGCGCACGCGCATCGGACAGCGGGAGCAGGTAGTGGGAGAATGGCGGGCACTATGACTGTCTCCCTTCCTCTCGTCTTCAACGCGCCGCGCCGCGGTATGCCGCCGCGCCACCTCGCCGACCTCGACGCCGACGAGCGCAAGGAGGCGGTCAAGGAGCTCGGTCTGCCGGGATTTCGTGCCGACCAGTTGGCGCGGCAGTACTACGGGCGGCTCGAGGCCGATCCGGACAAGATGACCGACCTGCCCGCCGCGATGCGCGAGCAGGTGGGGGCGGCGCTGTTCCCGCAGCTGCTGTCCGTCGTCAAGCACGTCGCCTGCGATGCCGGTCAGACCCGCAAGACGCTGTGGAAGGCGAACGACGGCACGCTGCTCGAGAGCGTCCTCATGCGCTACCCGGACCGCGCGACGTTGTGCATCTCGAGCCAGGCCGGCTGCGGCATGGCCTGCCCGTTCTGCGCGACCGGCCAGGGCGGACTCAACCGCAACCTGTCGACCGCCGAGATCGTCGACCAGGTGCGTGCCGCGGCGGCCGCCCTGCGTGACGGTGAGATCGACGGTGGCCCGGGACGCCTGTCGAACATCGTGTTCATGGGCATGGGCGAGCCGCTCGCGAACTACAAGCGCGTCGTCGCGGCGGTGCGACGGATCACGTCGCCGGCGCCGGACGGGCTCGGCATCTCGCAGCGCGCCGTGACGGTGTCGACCGTCGGTCTCGCGCCCGCGATCCGCAAGCTCGCCGACGAGGAGATGTCGGTGCGCCTGGCGGTGTCGCTGCACACCCCCGACGACGAACTCCGCGACACCCTGGTCCCCGTCAACAACAGGTGGCCGGTGGCCGAGGTCCTCGACGCCGCGCGCTACTACGCCGACAAGTCGGGCCGACGCGTGTCGATCGAGTACGCCCTGATCCGCGATGTGAACGACCAGCCGTGGCGCGCCGACATGCTCGGCAAGAAGCTGCACAAGGCGCTCGGTCCGCTGGTACACGTCAACCTGATTCCGCTGAACCCGACGCCGGGCAGTAAGTGGGACGCGAGCCCCAAGCCGGTGGAGCGGGAGTTCGTCCGTCGCGTGCAGGAACAAGGCGTCTCGTGCACCGTCCGAGACACCCGCGGTCAGGAGATCGCCGCGGCGTGCGGGCAGTTGGCGGCCGAGGGTTCCTGACGCCTGCGTCGCCCCGAGTTCACTGAGCGGACACTCTCAGTTCACCCGAGTTACGCAAAACCCACACGTGCGTAAACGGGCGACGTAGGGTCAGCGCCACCCGTGTCCGCGCGAACCCGAGGTGGCCCATGCCCTTCCCGCCCAGAAACGTCTCCCGTCGCACCTTTCTCGCCGGCCTGTCGGTGATCGGCGGCGCTGCCGTGCTCCCCGCCGCGGCCCACGCGACGCCGGTCCTGCGTCAGGCCCCGGACGCCGGTCCGGGGCTGATCCGGAACCCGGATTTCGGGAACGGCGTCATGGCCGGTGTGCCGCGCACCGACGGCGCGACGTTGTGGACGCGGGTCGGCGCGGCAGGCGGAATCGGCAGTCTCGCGGGCAGTCTCGGCGGAAACGCTGTGGGTGGGGAACTCGCGCTGATCGTCTCGACCCGAGAGGACCTGACCGCACCGGTTCTGGCCGAGCGGGTGCCGGTGCGCGAGGATGCCGACGGCACAGTACATTTCGATGCGACGGGGCTGGCGCCCGGCGAGACCTACTACTACCAGTTCCGCGGCGACGGGGGAGAGTCGCCGGTCGGCCGCTTCCGCACGCTGCGCCCGGCCGACTCCAACGAACCGGTCCGCATCGGCTGGTTCACCTGTCAGGGGTTCGAGGAGGGCTACTACGCGGCCCACCGCCACCTCGCCGAGGAGGATCTGGACTTCGTCGTCTGCCTCGGCGACTACGTGTACGAGTTCACGATGCCCGGCGTCCGGGGCATCGAGGTCAATCCCTTCCCGCAGGCACTCGACAGCATGCGCGAGAAGTACCGCAGGTACCGGGCGGACGCCGACCTACGGCTGATGCACAGCCGACACGCGTTCCTGCCGATCTGGGACGACCACGAGTTCCGCAACAACTACAGCAAGGACGGGTGGACGTTCCCCGTGATCTCACCGATCGACGGCGCGATCGGGTTCCAGCAGAAGAAGCAGTGGGCGTGGCAGGCGTGGTTCGAGCACATGCCGGTGCCCCGGTTCGGCGACGACCCGCTGCGCACCTACCGGTCGCTGAGGGTGGGGCGGACTGTCGAGTTGTTCGCGCCGGACACCCGGCAGTACCGCGACCGGCAGGCCTGCGGCGACTCGCTCGATCACATCCTATGCGCGGAGGCCGACGTGCCGGGCCGCACGATGCTCGGTGAGCCGCAGAAGCGGTGGCTGCTCGACGGCATGACCAGGTCGGACGCGACGTGGAAGGTGGTCGCGAACGCGAACATGATGATGGGCATGACGGTGGCGGACGACGGCACCCGGGCCTACCTGGACACCTGGGACGGCTACGGCGCCGAGCGGACCGAGATCCTGTCCACCGCGGCCCAGTCGGTCGAGAACATGCTCCTGGTCACCGGCGACGATCACGACGGCTGGGCGGGCGAGTTGTGGGACACCGGATTCGCGCCGGGCACCTCGAGCGGTGAGCAGGTGAACGCGCCCGGCACCCGGCGGGCGGGCGTCGAGTTCGTGGTCCCGTCGGTCACGTCCACCAACACCGGGGACGGTGGGTACTCGATCGGCAGCAGCGACGGCGGCGACCCGGTCGATGCCGCGCGCGCAGAGGAGGCCAGTCGTCGCGCTCACAACCCGCACGTCAAGCATGTCGACATGGTCAGCCACGGCTACGGTCTGCTCGACGTCGACGCGGGCGAAGCGCGCTTCCGTTTCCGTGCGGTCGACAAGCTGGACCCGAATTCCGATGTGACGACGTCGAAGTCGTTCCGTGTCCCTGCAGGGCAGGCGGTGATCGAGCCCGCCTGACGGCGCCCGGGAACGGCGAAGGCCCCGCACCGAACTGGTGCGGGGCCTCGACCTTTGATCGTGGTAGCGCCTACCGGGGCTTGCGCCGCAGGATGATGTCGCGAACCAGGATCAGGACGATTGCTCCGGCGAAGCCGATGAGGAACAGGTCCTCGACCTTGCCGCTGTGGTTGCCGATCATCATCAGCAGCAGGAAGGCTGCGAAGAACCAGCCGGCGAAACGGAACAGTCGCGGAGCCTCGCCACTCCAGCCCCAAGCGGCCGAGGGGACCTCGGCGGTGTCGACGTGCGCGGCGACGACGGGGTCGTACGAAGTGGGGTCCAACTGGGTACCGGCCACGGCTCGATCCTCCTGATCTTACGAATGCGCTATCTCTGCATATCGTGGCATACGACCGAGTGTCGTACGAAGCGGGGTCCCGGCGTCGTCCGCGATACCGGAGTAATCCTGTGTGATCCTCTCAGCTTCGGTCAGGAACAATGGTTGCGTGGCTGACACCCAACCGACTCGCGTCCTGCTGCTGGGCAGCACCGGCTCCATCGGCACCCAGGCCCTCGAGGTCATCGCCGCCAACCCCGACAAGTTCGAGGTCGTCGGCCTCGCCGCCGGTGGCGGGAACATCGACCTGCTGGCGCGCCAGATCCGCGAGACCGGCGTGACCCGGGTGGCGGTCGCCGACCCCACCGCGGCCGCGCGGTTGGACCTGCCGGGTGTGCTGTCCGGCCCCGGTGCGGTCACCGAGCTGGTCCGCGGGACCGAGGCCGACGTCGTGCTCAACGCGCTGGTCGGCTCGCTCGGGCTCGAGCCGACACTCGCCGCGCTCGCATCGGGTGCCCGGCTCGCGCTGGCGAACAAGGAGTCCCTCGTCGCCGGCGGGCCGCTGGTGACGGCGGCCGCCGCGCCGGGGCAGATCGTGCCGGTCGACTCGGAGCATTCGGCGTTGGCGCAGTGCCTGCGGGGTGGGCGCGCCGAGGAGGTCGAGCGGCTGGTCCTCACCGCGTCGGGTGGTCCGTTCCGCGGATGGACCGCGGCAGCGCTCGAGGACGTCACGCCGGAGCAGGCGGGTGCCCACCCGACGTGGTCGATGGGGCCGATGAACACGCTCAACTCGGCGTCCCTGGTGAACAAGGGCCTCGAGCTGATCGAGACGCACCTGCTGTTCGGGATCGACTACGACCGCATCGACGTCACCGTGCACCCGCAGTCGATCGTGCATTCGATGGTGACGTTCGTCGACGGCTCGACGCTCGCGCAGGCCAGCCCGCCGGACATGAAGCTGCCCATCGCGCTCGCTCTCGGGTGGCCCAACCGGGTCCCGGGCGCAGCGGCCGCGTGTGACTTCTCGACGGCGTCGACGTGGACGTTCGAGCCCGTCGACGCGACCGTGTTCCCCGCTGTGGACCTGGCCCGCCAGGCCGGCAAGGCCGGCGGCTGCATGACCGCGGTCTACAACGCCGCCAACGAGGTGGCGGCCGAGGCGTTCCTGGGCGGTGCGCTGAGGTTTCCGGAGATCGTCCGCACCGTCGAACGCGTTCTCGCGGCCGGCGGCGAATGGGCGGCCCCGCCCGCTACGGTGGACGACGTACTGGCGGCCGACGGGTGGGCCCGCGCCCGCGCGCGTGAACTCGTGAAGCAGGAGGGCTAGAGCAGCATGGTCTTCGCGTTCGGTGTGCTGCTCTTCGCCCTCGGGATCGGCGCGTCCATCGCGCTGCACGAGGCCGGTCACATGTGGACCGCCAAGGCGCTCGGCATGAAGGTGCGCCGGTACTACATCGGTTTCGGGCCGAAGATCTTCTCGTTCCGTCGGGGTGAGACCGAGTACGGACTCAAGGCGATCCCGGCGGGCGGCTTCTGCGATATCGCCGGCATGACTGCCGTCGACGAACTCGCACCCGACGAGGTCGACCGTGCGATGTACAAGCAGAAGGCGTGGAAGCGCATCGTCGTGATGTCCGGCGGCATCGCGATGAACTTCGTGCTCGGGATCGTGCTGGTGTTCGTCCTCGCGGTCGGATGGGGGCTGCCGAACACCGAGACTCGCGCGGTCGTCGCGGGCACCGTGTGCGTGGCCCCGTCTCAGGGCCCCGCGCCCAACTACGAACTTGCCGAGTGCTCGGGCGCCGGCCCCGCGGAGGCGGCCGGAATCCGCGAGGGTGACGTGATCACCGCGGTGAACGGCGAGTCGACCCCGACCTTCACGGACCTGGTGCGCAAGACGCAGCCGCTGACCGGAACCGCGGACTTCACCGTCGAACGCGACGGGCAGACCCTCGTGATCCCGGTTCAGGTCGAGCAGGCACAGCGATACGTCAACAACCCCGACTCCACGGAGAGCGATCCCAAGCCCCCGGTATCACAGAACGTCGGTGCGATCGGTATCCAGGCGCCGCCGCGTGTCGTGAAGTACTCGGCGCTCGGGGCCGTGCCGGCGTCGTTCGTGTACACCGGCGACATCTTCGTGCAGACGGTGCACGCGCTCACCGAGATGCCGGGCAAGGTGGTGGATCTGTGGACCGCGGTGACCGGCGGCGAGCGCGCACTGGACACCCCGATCAGTGTGGTCGGCGCTTCGGTGATCGGTGGCCAGGTCGTCGAACAGGGACTGTGGGAGGTGTTCATCAGCCTTCTCGCCACGTTGAACTTCTTCCTCGGCATCTTCAACCTGCTGCCCCTGCTGCCCCTCGACGGCGGGCACATCGCGGTGACGATCTACGAGAAGATCCGCAACTCGATCCGGCGGCTGCGTGGGCTCGGCGCCGGCGGCCCGGTCGACTACATGAAGCTGATGCCGATCACGTACGTGGTCGTCGTCATCGGCGGCGCGTACATGCTCCTGACCCTGACGGCCGACATCGTGAACCCGATCAAGCTGTTCCCGTGACCCGGTTCCGCCAAATGCTCGAACGATAGACTTGCCCCGTAGCAACGAAAGAAGGCGAAACGTGACCAGCCCCGTCGGTTTGGGCCTGCCAGGTGTTCCTAGCGAAATCCCCGTCCTCGCACCGCGACGCAAGACTCGCCAGTTGATGGTCGGGGGTGTGGGTGTAGGCAGCGACTACCCGGTGTCGGTGCAGTCGATGTGCACCACCAAGACCCACGACGTCAACGCGACCCTCCAGCAGATCGCGGAACTCACGGCGTCGGGTTGTGACATCGTCCGCGTCGCGTGCCCGCGTCAGGAGGACGCCGACGCACTCGCCGCGATCGCGAAGAAGAGCCAGATCCCGGTGATCGCGGACATCCACTTCCAGCCGCGGTACATCTTCGCGGCGATCGACGCCGGCTGCGCGGCCGTCCGCGTCAACCCCGGCAACATCAAGGAGTTCGACGGCCGGGTCAAGGAGGTCGCGAAGGCGGCCGGTGACGCCGGCATCCCGATCCGGATCGGCGTCAACGCCGGCTCGCTCGACCCCCGGCTGATGCAGAAGTACGGCAAGGCCACCCCGGAAGCGCTCGTCGAGTCGGCGCTGTGGGAGGCGGGCCTGTTCGAGGAGCACGGCTTCGGCGACATCAAGATCTCGGTCAAGCACAACGACCCGGTGATCATGGTGGAGGCCTACCGCCAGCTGGCAGCCCAGTGCGACTACCCGCTGCACCTCGGCGTGACCGAGGCCGGGCCCGCGTTCCAGGGCACCATCAAGTCCGCGGTCGCCTTCGGTGCGCTGCTCTCCGAGGGCATCGGCGACACGATCCGCGTCTCGCTGTCGGCGCCGCCGGCGGAGGAGATCAAGGTCGGCACGCAGATCCTGCAGTCGCTGAACCTGCGGCCCCGCAAGCTCGAGATCGTGTCGTGCCCGTCGTGCGGTCGCGCGCAGGTCGACGTGTACACGCTCGCGAACGAGGTCACCGCGGGACTCGAGGGCATGGAGGTGCCGCTGCGCGTCGCGGTGATGGGCTGCGTCGTCAACGGTCCCGGTGAGGCACGCGAGGCCGATCTCGGTGTCGCTTCCGGTAACGGCAAGGGCCAGATCTTCGTCAAGGGCAAGGTCATCAAGACCGTGCCGGAGGCGCAGATCGTCGAGACCCTGATCGAGGAAGCGATGCGCATCGCCGAGGAGATGGAAGGTGGGGAGGCGAGCGGCGCGCCGGTGGTCACCGTGAGCTGAAATCTGCCCACCCAGGCGCACCTTCATGGCAATGTGGTTCTCGAATCCGGCACTGACAGCCCGACGCTGACAGACATCACGCCGAACGGTCTCGACGACGAGGCACGGGACGAAGGGGGTGTGTCGGTGCTCAAGCTCCTCGGAGCGCGACAACTCAGTGGACGCGACACCGCCCAGGTGTTGCGCGTGCTCGAGTCCGATCCGGTCGCGGCGTGCATGGTCGCCGCTCGCGTCCAGCAGTCGGGTCTCGATCCCCGCACGCTCCAGGGCGAGATGTGGAGTCGTGGGGGACCGGCCGAGTCGCTGTGTTTCGCTGGGGCGAACCTGATTCCGTTGCTGGGCGACGTCGACGATCTGCGTTCGTTCGCGGATCGGGCCAGTCGGTTTCCGCGGATGTGCTCGTCGCTCGTGGGGCGCGCGGAGCTGACGCTGCCGCTGTGGGAGATGCTCGAGTCGGAGTGGGGTTCCGCGCGCGAGATCCGTTCGGAGCAGCCGTTGCTCGCGCTCGACGCCGATCCCGGTGTGCGTCCCGATCCGCACGTGCGTCAGGTGCGGATGGACGAGATCGAGTCCTACCTGCCGGCGGCGGTCGCGATGTTCATCGAGGAGGTCGGGATCAACCCGTGCGCCAACGACGGTGGCCGCAGCTACCGGCGGCGGGTCGCGAACCTCATCGCCTCCGGGCGCGCGTGGGCTCGATTCGAGAACGGCGACGTGGTCTACAAGGCCGAGGTCGGGTCGATGTCGGCCGCCGTCGGGCAGATTCAGGGCGTGTGGGTCGACCCGGCGCGGCGCGGCGAGGGACTCGGGGCGGCCGGGACCGCGGCGGTCGCGGCGGCCGTCATGGCCCGCGGGCGCATAGCGAGCCTCTACGTCAACAGCTACAACGCGCGGGCCCGCCGGGCGTATGCGCGGGTGGGCTTCACTCAGGTCGCGACGTTCGCGACCGTCCTGCTCGATTGATCCGCACCGCCGACCGGCGTCGTCGGCGGCGCGGATCGGCCGATCACGAGTAGATGTCGGCCTTCGTGATCTCGAACGTCTTGCGGTTCAGGTAGCAGAAGAGCACCGCGTGGGCGCCGTCGACGGTGCAGGTGGCGGTGACGGTGTCGCCCGCAGCGATGATCTTGGTGACGTCGCGGACGGTCCGGCCGCCGAGCAGGGCCGCCGCCCGAAGGTCGCCGCGCTGGGCGTCGGAGACCAGCCGTCGCACCGACCGCTTGCCGCGTTCGCCGACGCTGCGCACCGCCAGACCGAACGCGAGCGACCCCCCGACGCCCTGCAGTCGCAGCATGCGCGCGCCCATCGCGGCGCCGACACCGAGCCTGGCGCGGTCGATCCCGGCGACCTGGGCGAACATCGGCGCGACCTCCCAGTGCGCGGCGATCCGCCGGATCCGCGGGGCGCCGTCGTCGAGCGTCGTCTCGTACAGCAGGTGCATCGGGGCCTTGGCGACGACGCCGTCGCCCAGGCGCGTCTCGATCGTGACGTCGCGGATGACGTCCAGCCCGGACACGATGTCGTCGTGCTCGACGTGGAAGCGAATGTCGTTGGGCGCGATGAACGTGTCCCAGAACCGAGCGAGCGGTTCGCCACCGCGGACCCGGCTGCGCCGGTCGTAGAGCCCACCGAGGACGGGGCGGCCGCCGACCGGGTCCTCCACGACGTGCCGCTGCGAGAACAGGCCCAGCCAGGCCTCTTTGTCGTGGACGGCGACTGCCGCGGGGGACCCGAGCACGAGATCGAGTAGCTCCTGCGCGGTCGCACTTCGGGTCACGTTGGCCGATTCGGTCGGTGTCGCTGACATGGCCGCGAGTATGGCACAGCGGTGGAACGTGTTCCAGAAAATCGTGGCACTACGGCAGCAGTCCGAGCCGGCGTGCGGTGACCACCGCCTCCCGGCGGGAATTGGCGTCGAGCTTGCTCATCGCGCTGCGCAGGTAGCTCTTGACGGTTTCCGGCTTCACGGAAAGCCGTTCGGCGATATCGGCATTGGTGCATCCCAGAGCCGCGTGGCTGAGGACGTCGATCTCGCGCGGCGACAGCGTGACCGACGGCGCGGGACGGGTCGCGCCGTCGGGGGAGCCGACGGCCGCGAGCCGGCCGGACAGGGCTCGTAGTCGCTCCTGGAGTTCGGGCTGCTGCACCGTCTGCGCGATGCTGCGCAGCTCCGCGTACACGTCGCGGATCTCCTCGGTATCCACCGCGTGCGGGGTGGATTCGGCGGCCGCCGCGTCGAGCAATTGGATCCGTCGGTCCACCTCGTCGCGGATCGCGACCTCGTTCGCGAGCCGGCGTCCGGCCTGCATCATGATGTCGGCGATCCGGTCGCCCAACTGGACGCGCTCGCGGATCGCGGCGTACATGACGGCGCGGGAGCTCCCGCGGACGACCACGGGCACCGCCAGCACCGAACAGAGGCCCTCGGCGAGGACGGGACCGTCGTAGTGATGGGTGATGGTCCGGGCGCGACCGTAGTCGTGGACCGCGATCGGGTTCTTCCGCTCGACGACCCGTCCCCCCAGCCCGGCACTCTCGCGGACCGCGAGACCGCGCAGACCGTCGGTGAAGGTGCCCATGAACTCGCCCAGGTGGAGCGTGCCGTCCTGGACCTCGCCGCCGAAGACGACGGGAACGACGCCGGTAGAGGCGATTTTTCGGAGTTCGGTGCGTAGCGCATCACGGTCGCGTGGACGAAGAAGGGCCGTGGTGTCGATCGGCATCCTCTTCACCCCTTTCCGGGGGTAGTGGGTCGAGGCTGTGACTCGGATCATAGGGGGGATGAAGGCCCGATGGTGAGCTGGGCCCCGACGACGAGGAGTGACGATGACCGTCGACACCACCACCCGCGTGCGCGAGCTTCTGGCGCAGTACGACACCCCCGAGGCGTGCGCCGCGGAGCTGCTGTGCGATCGGCATCCGGCCGACGCGGTGGCGTTCACGGTCGTCGAGAGCGACCTGTCGTCGACCGATCTTACGTACGGCTGGCTGCGTGAGCAGTCCACCCGCTTCGCGGCGGCCCTTGCCGACCTAGGCGTCGAGCCCGGTGACTGCGTCGCGACGCTCATGGGCAAGTCTGCCGACCTGGTCGTCGCCCTCCTGGGCATCTGGCGTCGCGGGGCCGTCCACGTCCCGTTGTTCACCGCGTTCGCCCCGCCCGCCATCGCGTTCCGGCTCGAGGCCAGCGGCGCCAAGGTCGTGATCTCCGACGCGAACCAGGTCGACAAGCTCGCGCCCGGCGACGACATGCCGGCGAACCCCTCGTGGCGCGTCGTCGTCGCGGGCGGTGAGGCCGAGGGCGCTGTGGCGTTCGACGCCTTGGTGGCGGGCTACTCGGCCGACGACCCGCGCGGCGCCGCGGTCGCGATGGGCGGCGACGCACCGATAGTTCGTTTGTTCACCAGCGGCACGACCGGCACCCCGAAGGGTGTTCCGGTGCCGGTCCGCGCGCTCGCGGCGTTCCGCTCGTACATCGAGTTGGGTCTCGACGTGCGTGAGGACGACGTGTTCTGGAACGCCGCCGATCCGGGGTGGGCGTACGGGCTGTACTACGCGCTGCTCGGTCCGATGGCGTCGGGCATCCGCAGCATCCTGCTGCACGCGGGGTTCTCCGCGCCGCTGACGTGGCAGGTGATGGAGCGCTTCGGCGTCACGAACTTTGCCGCGGCGCCGACCGTGTACCGGAGCCTGCGTGCCGACGAGACCCCGGTGCCGGAGTCGGTGAAGCTGCGCCGTGCGTCGTCGGCCGGTGAGCCCCTCACGCCGGACGTCATCGCGTGGTCGGAGGCGGAGCTGGGCGTGACAGTCCGCGACCAGTACGGGCAGACCGAACACGGCATGTTCATCATCAACGCGTGGGCCGACGGTCTGCGCGAGGACGTCGTCCCCGGCTCGATGGGTCGCCCGCTGCCCGGTTGGAGCTGCGCGGTCCTGTCCGACGACGCCGACGAGATCGCCCCGCCGAACACCCCCGGCCGCGTGGTGATCGACACCACCGCGAGCCCGCTCATGTGGTTCACCGGCTACAGCGACGCCCCCGATAAGACCGCGGCGCGCTTCACGCCGGACGGGCGCTGGTACATCACCGGCGACGCCGGCCAGGTGGACGAGCAGGGCCGGTTCTTCTTCTCGTCCCGCGACGACGACGTGATCATCATGGCCGGCTACCGCATCGGCCCGTTCGACGTCGAGAGCGTGCTCGTCATGCACGACGACGTCGTCGAGGCGGCCGTCGTCGGCATGCCGGACCAGCTGCGCGGCGAGGTGCTCGAGGCGTTCGTCGTGCTGCGCTCGGGTGTCGAGGGCACCGACGAGCTCGAGAAGGACCTGCAGCAGCTGGTCAAGAAGAAGTTCGCGGCGCACGCGTACCCGCGCACCGTGCACTTCGTGCCGCACCTGCCCAAGACCCCCAGCGGCAAGGTGCAGCGGTACATCCTGCGTAAGGGTCAGTGACGATCGGCCTGAGCGCCCATTCCTCTTCTGTTTCCGCGGAATCCCGCGTACCGCAGCGAGGAATGGGCGCTCAGGCTCGCTAGGCTCGTCGCACCTTAGCGGCAGAGACGAAGGGGGGCCGACGGTGTTCAGTCGGTTCGTGGCGATCGGTGACAGCCAGAGCGAAGGACTCAACGACGGGGACGACTTGCGGGGCTACCGCGGCTGGGCGGACCGGCTCGCCGAGCGGCTCGCGGAGATCAACCCCGAGGTGCTCTACGCCAACCTCGCGATCCGGGGCCGGCTGGCCCGCCATGTGCGGGAGGAACAGTTGGCGCCCGCGCTGGCGCTGCAGCCCGACCTGGCATCCGTCGTCGCCGGCGTGAACGACCTGCTGCGACCGAAGTTCGAACCCACCGCGATCGCCGCCGAACTGGAGGTCGCGTTCGAGGCGCTGACCGCGTCCGGCGCGCGGGTGCTGACGATGGCGTTTCCCACGCTCGGCGCGGGCATGCCGGGCGGCCGCGCGATCATGGCCCGGATCTCGGCGCTGAACACGGAGATCCGGGCGGCCGCGGCACGGCACGGTGTCGCGGTGATCGACCTCGAGGCGTACCCGGTCGCGACGGACCCGCGGCTGTGGAGTTGGGATCGACTGCACCTCAACGCGGATGGACACGACCGGCTGGCCGCGGCCGCGGCCACGGTGCTGGAGGTCCCCGGCGCCGACTTGAGCTGGCAGGACAGCCTGGGTCCGCTCCCGCCGGTCACCGCACTGGGGCGAGTTCGTGCGGACACCGAGTGGGCGGTTCGGTTTCTCGGGCCGTGGCTCGGGCGCCGTGTGCGCGGAACGTCGTCGGGCGCCGGGCGCGTCGCGAAGCGTCCGGAACTTACTCGGGTCCGGCGGGCAGACGAGCCGGATACGACGTCGGCCTGAGCGCCCATTCCTTGCCTGATTTCGCGGAATCCCGCGCAGCGGAGCCAGGAGTGGGCGCTCGGGCCGAGCGGAATCAGCGCGCCGCGCCTCGCACGAGGCCGTCGTCGGCGACGGTGGTGCCGGCCATGTCGAGGACGGCGAGCTTGATGGTGGTCACGAGTGTCTCCTCGGGGTTTGGGTTACAGGCCGAGCTGGTCGGCGGTCTGCTCGGCGAGGGCCGGGCCGAGGGTCATGCCGCGTCCGCCCGGTCCGGCCACGACCCACACGCCGTCTGCGGGCTGGGCGCGGTGGACCAGCTGGGCGGGGTCGAGGCACTGGCTGTAGACGCCGGCCCAGCGCTTGACGACCGGCGGCAGGTGGCGGCCGAGGAGCTCCTCGACGACGCTGGTCAGGTGCCGGTACGGGGCCTCGTCGACGTCGAAGTCGAGCGGCTCGTCGTACTCGTGGGTGTCGCCGATCGTCAGGCCGCCGTGCAGGCGCTGCACGCAGAGCAACTGCATCCGGTGCTCGGCCGCGGTGGGCTCCTGCGGCTGCGCGTCGCGCAGGGCGTCGAGCGCGGGGCCGGCGAAGGCGGGGTAGTACCGCATGCTGTCGCCGTCGGCGATCGCGGTGGTGAGCGCCTCGCCGAGCGGTGCGGTCTGCATCATCTGCAGGCGCACCCGACGCAGCGGCAGGTCGCCGGCGAGGTCGCGCGCCAGTCCACCCAGGGTGGCGCCCGGGCACACGATGACGAGGTCGGCCTCGAAGGTGCGACCGTGGTCGTCGCGGATGCGCACCCCGGCCGCGGTGGTGGCGATCTCGCGGGCCTCGGTGCCGGCGTGGAAGGCGTACCGGCCGCTGGTCTCGAGGTGGCGGCGGATCGCCGGAAGGGCGACGCGCGACTCGACGGCTCCGTCGCGGGTGCAGTGCAGGCCGGCCAGGTACTTTCCGCGCAGCGCGGGGTTGACCGCGCGGACCGCGTCGGGCTCGAGGAGGCTGAAGCCGCGGACGTCGGCGTCGGCGCGCGCGGCCATGTCCTCGGCGACCGCGACCTCCTCGGGGGTGCGTAGCAGCGTCATCGATCCGGCCGCACGGAAGCCGACCTCGGGGACGCGTCGGGCGAGGTCGGCCCACAGTTCCCGGGAGCGCAGCGAGGCGTCGAGTTCGTGCTGGGCCCGACCGGAGACCCACACCAGTCCGAAGTTGCGTACGGTGGCACCGCGCGCTTCGAGTTCGCGTTCGAGATGGACGACGTCGTGTCCGCGTCGGATGGCCTCGTCGGCATGGGCCGTGCCGAGGATTCCGCCGCCCACAATTGCAATTCGCATGGACACAGCATGGGCATTGGTCTAGACCATCTGGGGGACGTTCGGGAAACGTCAGATGAACAATTGGTATAGACCGAATTTGTGTAGGCTGACGGGCATGAACGACGACTCGGCCGTGCTCGAAGAGGCTGCTGCACTGTTGGATTCGATGCGGGGGGTGTTCGACGGCGAAGCGGTCGACGAACTCGACCATGCGCTGCAGGCCGCCGGTCACGCGATCGCGGACGGGGCCGACGACGGCCTGGTGCTGGCCAGCGCACTGCACGATCTCGCGCGCAGCCCGTTGACAGCTGCCGACGCGCCGCACGACCGGATCGCCCGCGACTGGCTCACACCGCGGTTCGGGGAGCGGGTCGGCTGGCTGGCCGGCGCGCACGTCGCCGCCAAGCGTTACCTGGTGGCCACCGATCCCGCGTACGTCGGGGCACTGTCCCCGGAATCGATTGCGACACTGCGACACCAGGGCGGCCCCGCCGTCGAGCCGGAGTGGGCGTCGCATCCGTGGTGGTCGGATGCCGTTCGATTGCGCCGCTACGACGACCGCGCGAAAGTGCCCGGTGCGCAGGCGCCGTCGATCGACGATGTCCTCGTCGTGGCGCGTCGCGTGCGGGCCGGGATGGTGGCGTGATGACCGCCGAGAGCCTGCCCAAGCACTACGTGGTGCGGACCCACGTGGAGGATCTGCTCGCCGACCTCTCCGAGGGTGACCCGGTGCCCGCCGAACGGGAACTTGCGGCCCGCTGCGGGGTGTCCCGCGAGACGGTGCGGCAGGCGCTGCACGAACTGCTCGTGGCCGGACGCGTCGAGCGTCGGGGGCGGGGAACGGTCGTCGCGCGACCGAAGTTGGTCCAGCCGCTCTCGCTCGGCTCCTACACCGAAGGCGCCGTCAGCCAGGGCCGCGAGCCGGGCCGAATCCTGGTGCGGTGGGAGGAGATCGACGCGCACGAGAAGCTGGCGCAGATCCTGGAACTCCAGGTCGGCGATCCGGTGATCCACCTCGAGCGCGTGCTGCTGGCGGACGGCGAACGCATCGGGTTGGAGAGCACCTACCTGCCGCTGCACCGGTTCCCGGACCTCGCCGACACGTTCGACCCCGAGACCTCGCTGTACGCGGCGATCCGTTCGCGCGGCATCGCATTCACCTCGGCCACCGAACGCATCGAGACCGCCCTGCCCACCCCGCGCGAGGCGGCGCTGGTCGAATCCAGCACCGCGATGCCGATGCTGAAGTTGCACCGCGTCTCCCGTGACACCGACGGGGTGCCGATCGAGCGCGTGCGGTCGCTGTACCGGGGTGACCGGATGGCGTTCGTGACCGAACTGCGGTAATCAGAGCCAATCGTGTGCGTCGACGGTGTTGAGCACGCGGAGCATCGTCAAGTCGGCCCCGACAAAGGACGCTGTGGACTCCGCCGACGGGCTCGACATCCCGTTCCGGTCCAGGCGCACCTCGATTCGCCGAGCGGCCTCGCGGACAAGGGGAACCGCCCGGGCCAAGACCTCGGGAGGTGTGCGGCCACTGAGGGAGATTGCACTAGGTGCTGCTCCCGGAGACCGGACGGGCGCCCCTATGCAGTTGACGGACAACGAGAACTCCTCGTTGTCGTAGGCGACGCCGTGGCGTGCCCGAACATTGGCGAGCTCCGCGTGCAGCGTGGTTCTGCTGGTGATCGTCCGGGCTGTCCGATGGCCCAGCGTTCTCGGGACGATCGCGTCTGCGTCCTCAGGTGTCACTGTTGCAAGGACCGCCTTACCCATTGCCGTTGCGTGGGCAGGGAGACGATCTCCCACACTGGTCGGCACTGCTGGGGCGTGTCTGCCCGACACCTTGTCGAGAATCTGCACGTGATCGCCGTGGAGTACGCCGAGGTGCGCCACCGCGCCGGTCTCGTCGTGCAGGGCCTGGAGCAACGGCGCAGCGGCGGCGCGTAGGTGCATGTGATCTTTTTCGCTCGATGTCCGCGCAGCTCTCGGCCCGAGGCAGTAGCCGTGTGCCGTCCGCACGAGCCAGCCGAGCTGGATGAGTTGGTCGACCAGTCGGTGTGCGGTCGAGCGGGGGAGTCCGGACCGGTCGGCGATCGTGCCGATCGGTAGTTGCGACGTCCGGCCGTCGAAGGCCGAGATGATCGCCGTCGCTCGCTCGAGAATCGAGGATCGCCCCGTCGTCATATCACCGGCCGCACTTCCGAATGTTCGATGTCGAAGCCTAGTGCTGCTCGTGCGGAGATGGCGACGGCGTCGATTTCTCTGTTCGCGCGGTTGGATGCACCGGTATGTATATCCCGCCACGCCCGTTGTACGGGGTGATCCATGGTCACCCCATCCCTCCCGGCGACCTTCACCAGTCGGTCGACGGCGCCCTCGGCGAGTCGGACCGAGAGCACCTGGTTCCTTCGGACTCGCGTGAACGTGTCGATAGGCACCCGCTTGGATTTGGCGGCCAGGCCCTGAAGTTCTGTGAGGTCCCGTTCGAGGTGTAGTACCGCGGTTTCGATCTCGAAGGCCGCACGGCCAATCTCGGCGTGAATGGCCTCGGCCTCGACCATCATCCGGCCGGACTGAGTGAGCCTGTTCGCGACGTTCCACTGGTCCAGGACGGCCCGATACGCGCCCTGCGCAGCACCGATGAGGGGGACCGCGACGGCCGCACAGTACAAGGCGGTGACCGAGTGTCGGTACAGCATCGGAATCGAGCGCCGATGTCTCGCTTGCTCGGTCGCGGATCGGTGGCGTTGAGAGGAAACGCGCCAGAGCGGTATCCGAACGTCCTCGACGACGACGTCCTGGCATCCGACCGCGGCGAGACCGACCGTTCGGGGGGCGTCCACGAAGCGGACGTCGCTGCGCGGCACGAGAACCTGCGCGTGTTCGACGGGCGCGCCGTCGGCGTTGAGAACCAAGGTGCCGAGGACGAGCCACTCACAATGCGCGCTGCCGGTCACCGATCGCCACCGTCCGGACAGGTGCAGTCCCGTCCGGTCCCGGCGCAGTTGGCCTGTCGGCATCACCGCCGCAGCGACGAGGGCGTCTGGTGTTGCCTCCCAGACATCGCGCGCCGCGTCGTCGCCGAATCCGAAGATGAGCCACGCGCTGACGTTCGTCGCGGCAACGATCCAGCCCGTCGACGTACACGCCGAGGAGATCTCTCGAACTGTGGAGAACAACTCGAGAGGGGTCGACTCGCCGCCGCCGAAGGCCCGCGGTTGCAGCATGCGGAACGCGCCGGCGTCGACCAGGGATGCCATCACAGTGCGCGACGGGGTGCGTGTTCGCTCCGTCTCGACGGCGGCACCCGCGATGGCGGGCATCAGGTCGGCGATGGACTGGGTGGTCGATGGCACTTTCCGGTCCTCCGTCCCACGATTTCTCCGTCCGCTCGGTCATTTCACCTGGCCGGGAACGCGCGAAGTGACGGTATCCGTCCAGTCGGGCCGTCCCGTATCGGTGATCCCACGGAGAGGGAGGAAACGGCGGCGCCTGTATCCCGAGGGATGAGAGGTGATACCTGTTCACCTGGGGTGACACGTCCACGCTTGCGTCCGAGTGTGTCGGACGCGTCGGCCTCGTGTACTCGGTGTCTCGCAATTCGAGACACCGCCACCCGGTGATGATCGTCCTGAACCACTATGAGTCCTGTCACAGGCGGGCTGTCGGTGGTGCTCGCGACGCAGCGCTCCAGTCTCCCGTCAGCCGCCTTCGCCAACGAGATTCTGAGGAGAACTTCGGATGCCCACGCCCAACGAGGACGAACGCGAGATCTACCGGAGCATCGTGCGATTCGCGCGCGCGATGGACCAACGGGACTGGGCGGAGATCGAGACGATCGCCGCCGAGGACATGGAAGCCGACCTCGGTACGGGGAGGCTGGGTAGTCGCCGCGAGATGATCGCGCTCACGCGCAGCTTCCTGGACGACTGCGGGCCCACCCAGCACCTGGTCGGAAACGTGCTCATCGATATCGACGGCGATACCGCTCGCAGTCGCGCTTACGTGGCCGACATGCACCTCGGTACCGGCGAGCTCGAGGGCAAGTTCTTCCGGACGATCGGTGACTACCACGACGAGTGGCGCCGAACCGTCGACGGGTGGCGGATGGTCCGTCGGACTAAGCACAACCGCGGGCATCTCGGCGACTACGCCGTACTCGGACCGGGGCCGTCCAATTGGTCTGCCGCGCAGGGCTAGTCAGATCGCCCAATCAGATGGCACGGGTTGTCGAAGGAACTGGAGAAGGGATCGGGATGGGCAGGCTTGAAGGCAAGGTGGCGATCGTCACCGGAGGTGCACAGGGTATGGGTGCCGCGACCGCGCGCGTCATGGCCGCCGAGGGTGCTCGAGTGGTGGTGGCCGACGTTGCCGACGGCCAGGGCAGAGCCCTTGTCGCGGATATCGGTGACACGGCGAGCTACATGAGGCTCGACGTCACCAGCGAGACCGACTGGCGCGACGTGGTGGCGGCGACGATGCGGGAGTACGGCACTGTCGACGTGCTGGTCAACAATGCAGGGATCCAATACTTCGCCGGCGTCGAGGACGTGGAACCGGATCGGATCGCAACGATCCTTGCCGTCAATGTGATGGGTCCGATGATCGGTGTCAAGACGGTGGCGCCGATCATGAAGAATGCGGGTTCCGGTGTGGTCGTGAATATTTCGTCGGTAGACGGGCTTCGTGGTGTCAACGGGCTCAGTTCATACGTCGCGAGCAAGTGGGCGATCCGCGGCGTCACGAAGGCGCAGGCGCTCGAGCTCGGGCCGACCATCCGCGTGTGTTCGGTCCACCCGGGTGGGGTCGACACCCAGCTCGGCAATCCCGCAGGTGAGACCGGTGCGGAGTTGCAGCGCCACTACCGCAATGTTCCCCTCGGTCGGATCGGGCTGCCCGACGAAATCGCCCGCGTGACCGCGTTCGTCGCAAGCGACGAGGCCAGCTACATGACCGGTGCGGAGATCGCGGTGGACGGCGGTTGGGCCTCGGGCATCTACCACGCTGGTCTGCCGGGAGCACCCGTGTAGGTGGCGCCAGACGCTCCCTACCTTGCCGACGTTCACCACCCTCCGAGAGGACTCCGACAATGACCCAGGACGACATCGCGCGAACGATCAACCGATATCTCGAACTTGCCTCTGTCGCAGAAGGAGCGGATATTGCTGTGCTGTATGCGGACAATGCGACGGTCGAGGACCCGGTCGGGTCGACCCCGCACGTCGGAACCGCGGCGATCGCCGCGTTCTACGACTCCGTGAGATCCCCGAACCGAACAATCGACCTGATCACCCTGCGGGTATCCGGGGAGACCGCGGCGTTCCACTTCCGGGTGGTGACGGTCGTCGACGGTCGGACGATCACCGTCGAACCGATCGACGTCATGACATTCGACGATCGAGGACGGATCACCAGTATGCGGGCGATCTGGACTACCGAGGACATCGTCGTCAGCTGAACGAAACGGTCCGCGGCGGCGGTGGCTTCGGCGACACTCGCGCACCGTACACGGCTCGGGAGGCTCCTCTGACCGTCCGTGCGGGGGCCTGCGAGGGCCCTGCATGGTTGGTGGCAATCGACGACCTCGCCGATCGAGCGCGTCCGGTCGCTGTACCGGCGCGACCGGATGGTGTTCGTGACGGAACTGCGCTGACCGCCGTCGCTACCGCCCGACAAGTTCGAGCGTGAGTCGCACGCACAGGTTCACTTCCTCGACGGCGTACAGAACCACGATCTCGGCACTGTCGCCGTGATCGCCCCTGGCCGTCATCGTGATCCGTGGCGGCTCGGCATCGGCGTGGAGCAGCAGATCGGACTGCCTGCTCTGGCTGATGCGCTCGAATGCCCGGGCCCACTCCGGGTGGATATCGCCGTGGAGTTCGGCGTCGACGTGGACGATGTCGTCCGAACGGGTCGAGACGACCTTGCTGACCTTGACCGGAGCCCACCGACGTTCGGCGGCCCGCGACTGCTGGCCCATTGTCACCCTCACTTCTGACCAGGTTGACCGCTCACCATACCCACTTTCGTGGAAAGCGCATCCGTGCACCGGAAGCGCTGCGGTGCGGTCCGTTCTCGCATCCCGCCCGTGGTCAGTTTCGCGGTGATCGCGGCCCTGCCCGGGCCCGACTTCTAGCTCCATCGGGCGCGTTCACCGACAATTGCGGCATGTCTTCGCTCCTCGGCTGGGTCGGCGATCCGTCACCTGCCGCCGCGCTGTGGCTCGAACCGTACCCGTATCCGGACGCCGGCCCAGCGGGTGGATGGCTCGCGGACCGTTACCCGTATGTGCTGCGCATCCTCCACCCCGCCTATCGGGGCGAGGGCTGCGAGTCACATCGAGTGGGGTGGGCCGACATCGCCGCCTCCCGTGGTGTGAGCGTGGCGCCGGGGGTCCGCTTCCTCGACGTCATCGGGGCGAAGGATCCGAATGCGACGCTCGCCGGCGTCTTCGATGAACGACCCGAGATGGGCTCGCTGCCAGCGGAACTGGTCGACGTGGTCTACGGGCACTTCGACGACGCGGTCTCGGGACTGTTCTGGGACGGGTGGGGCCAGTTCCTCGACGAGCCGATCCGGGGCTGTGCACGGGTGGCGGAAGGGTCGCACGGGTTCTCCTACCAGGTGGTGACCGCCGCGCGATCCACCGAGGACCGGGCCGTCCGCATCCGCACGCCCAACTTCTGGTGGCCGGCCGACCGCAGTTGGTGCGCGGCAACGGGTATCGACGAGGAGGACACGGTCGTCGTATCGGCCGACCTGGCCAGACTCGAAGCAGTGCACCGGGATCCCCGTCTGGAGACGCAGCTGTACTCCCGGTGACGCCAGCTCGAACGTCGGTTCGGGGCCGCAGCAGCGTCTTGATCGCGCACCGTTGTCCGGCGAGTCCCGTTACGCCCGGTAGCGTTTGAGGTACGCCTCCCAATCCCACTCCTTCAGGAAGGCCTGCGCTGCCTCGTAGCCCTTCGCGTAGAGCGCCTCGGCCTTGGGCCTCGAGATATTGAAATCGACAACACCCACCTCGGTGGAATCCACGCGGATGGCGCGGTCATTCACCCATGGCTGGTTGAGGTATGCCTGGTCACGGCCGACCAGGATGGTGGAGATGATGAGCTCCAGCAGGTGCGGTGCTCCCAGCCGGGCAAGCCGCCCCAGTGGGGCCAACGGCCCTAGCGGGATGACCTTGTCGTCGCCCTCGGGCAGGTTGGGCAGCACGGTGATCCCGAAGGTAGGCCATCGCGGCTCCTCGCCGTCGGTTCGGTCGAGTGAGTCGATCGGGAAGTTCGACAGGAGGCCCCCGTCCACCAGCGTTGATGTCACCTTCGTCTTGTCATTGGTCAATCGGACCGGGCGGAAGAAGAAGGGGATGGACATCGACGCGCGGACAGCGTCGGCCACCGACTGTTCGTCGGGGTTCAGTCCGTAGAGTGACTCGTAGTCCCAGGGCAGCCGCACAAGTTGGCCGAGCGTGACGTCAGAAACGGTCACGACAAGCTTGTACCGCCGCTCGCGCGGCAGCCACAGATAGTCCTTGTCGTTGAGTTTGAGGTCACCGAACGTGTGGACGTTCCGTTTGGCCAGCTCATTACGAATCCACTCGTGGGCGTAGTCCCCCTTGTAGATGCCGCTGCCGCGCAGCACCGCCTGCGCCGGCCCGAGGACGGGGACACGCTCCAATGGCGCAGGGTCGCAGAACTGGGGGTAGGGCAGGTCGAGGGCGGTGTTCTTCAGTGCCTGGCCCGTCAGCCCGGACGCCACAAGCGAGCCGAGGACGGCGCCGGCGGAGGTGCCGGAGATTCTCTGTGGCTTGGCTCCGGACTCGGTCAGTGCGGCGACGGCTCCCGCCAGTCCGAGGCCCTTGACGCCGCCACCAGCGAGCACCAGGTCGGCTTCTGCGGGCTTGAGCGTGGTCACGCCGGTCTCCGGTCGCGGGAGGTACGGGTCTCCGTGTTCATGGTGGTCTCCAATCTCGGGTGACGGGAGTGGTGAGAGGGGGTTGTTCGCACCGGGTTGGATGATCGGCCGAGGCTGTGCGAATGACCGCGCCCAGAGGAGGGCGGGCGCCCGAGCGTCGGACCCGAACCACGGCCACGGTCGCGGAGCACGCCGCCGACGTGCGCAGCCGCCCCTGCCTCGACCTTTCGTGAGTCCTAGTGCTGATCTGGCCGGATCCGTGTTTCGTCGGGGATCCGGTGTCCACCAGTGATCGAGGACCCAACGCGGTCGGCTGTCGTCCATCCGCCCCAGCTCGAACGACCGTCTCGCAGGTCCAGTCTGGCCCCTCACGCGGAGGTGCGTCCAGCAGGATCGTGTAACGACCTTGACGCACCGGTGAGACCGGTCGGGCATGTCGCAAACGCGAAAGACCCTGAGAGAGCCCCTGGCCGATCAACTCGCCGCGGGCTGTCGGTGCGAAGGCCTCCACATCCGCACGCCCAACTTCTGGTGGCACGGCCGACCGCAGTTGCTGCGCGGCAACGGGTATCGACGAGGAAGCCACGGTCGTCGTGTCGGCCGACATGGCCAGACTCGAAGCGGTGCACGGGGATCCCCGTCTGGAGACGCAGCTTTACTCCCGGTGACCGCCCGGGGCAGCGGCTCAGGGGCGCAACAGCACCTTGATCGCGCGCCGCTCGTCCATGGCCCGGTACGCCTCCGCCACCTGATCGAGCGGCAGTGTCAGGTCGAAGACCTTGCCCGGCTCCATCCGGCCGTCGAGCACCCGGCCGATCAGGTCGGGCAGGAAGCGGCGCACCGGCGCCGACCCGCCGCGCACGCCGATGTGGGTTTCGAACAGTTCCCGGGCGGGGAACTCGGCGCCGTGCGGCACTCCCACGAAGCCGACGTTGCCGCCGGGACGGGTGCAGCGCAGTGCCTGCGACATCGACTCCTTCGTGCCGACGCACTCGAGCACCGATTCGGCCCCGACACCGTCGGTCAGCTCGGCGATCCGGGCGGCGCCCTCCTCGCCGCGCTCGGCGACGATGTCGGTGGCGCCGAACTCGACCGCCAGCTTCTGGCGGTTGGTGTGCCGGCTCATCGCGATGATCCGTTCCGCCCCCAGTTCCCTGGCGGCGAGCACGCCGGACAGCCCGACCGCGCCGTCACCGACGACCACGACCGTCGAACCCGGGCGCACCTCGGCGGCCACCGCCGCGTACCAGCCCGTCCCCATGACGTCGGAGAGTGCGAGCAGGCTCGGGATCAGGGCCGCGTCCGGACGGTCGGGAACCGTGACGAGGGTGCCGTCGGCCAGCGGGACGCGCACGTACTCGGCCTGGCACCCGTTGACGAATTCGCCTAGTCGGCAGGAGGACTGGTAGCCGTAACGGCAGTGCGGGCAGGTGTTGTCGGAGGCGAGGAACGATCCGATGACGAACTGTCCGGGCGCGACCGTGGTGACCGCGCCACCGACTTCCTCGACGACGCCGACGTATTCGTGGCCGATCGGGCGAGGCTCGTCGACCGGGGTGATGCCGCGGTAGCGCCATAGGTCCGAGCCGCACACGCACGTGGAGACGACTCGGATGATCGCGTCGGTGTCCTCGACGATCCGCGGGTCGGGCAGGTCCTCGAACCGGATGTCCCGCGGTGCGTGGATGACGGTTCCTCGCATGGGCGTGCTCCTCAGGTCGGGAAACGGTGCGTCCACCCTATGCCCGGCGTGCTCACGCCACGCTGGCGCGGCGGTCTACCCTGGACCCATGTCTGTTCGCACCGCTCTCGTCCCCGGAACCGTCTCACCCGTTCTCGCTGTCCCGAAGGACATCGAGCGCCCCGAGTACGTGTGGAAGGCGACGGCCCGCGAGGGCAAGGAGCCGTGGGTGCAGACGCCGGAGACCATCGAGAAGATGCGGGTGGCCAGCAAGATCGCCGCTCAGGCATTGCAGGAGGCGGGCAAGGCCGTCGCCCCCGGGGTGACCACCGACGAACTGGACCGCATCGCGCACGAGTACATGTGCGACCACGGCGCGTACCCGTCGACGCTGGGCTACCGCGGGTTCCCCAAGTCGTGCTGCACGTCGCTCAACGAGGTCATCTGCCACGGCATCCCCGACTCGACGGTGATCCAGGACGGCGACATCGTCAACATCGACGTCACCGCCTACATCGACGGCGTCCACGGCGACACCAACGCGACGTTCCTGGCCGGCGACGTCTCCGAGGAGAACCGCCTGCTGGTCGAGCGCACCCGCGAGGCGACGATGCGCGCGATCAAGGCGGTCAAGCCGGGCCGCGAGCTCAACGTCATCGGCCGCGTCATCGAGTCGTACGCCAACCGCTTCGGGTACGGCGTCGTCCGCGACTTCACCGGTCACGGCATCGGCGAGACC
Source organism: Prescottella soli (assembly GCF_040024445.1). Classification (NCBI taxonomy): domain Bacteria; kingdom Bacillati; phylum Actinomycetota; class Actinomycetes; order Mycobacteriales; family Nocardiaceae; genus Rhodococcus; species Rhodococcus (subgen. Prescottella) soli. The sequence goes on along the minus strand of NZ_CP157276.1, from coordinate 1,019,631 downwards.
TTCCACAACGGCCTGGTGATCCTGCACTACGACCAGCCCAACGTCGACACGATCATCGAGCCGGGCATGGTGTTCACGATCGAACCGATGATCAACCTCGGCACGGTCGACTACGACATCTGGGACGACGGCTGGACGGTCGTCACCAAGGACCGCAAGTGGACCGCCCAGTTCGAGCACACCATCGTCGTCACCGACGAGGGCAACGAGATCCTCACGCTGCCGTGACCGCGGCGCTGAGCGGCGCGCTGCTGGTCGCCGGCACCACGTCCGACGCCGGCAAGAGCGTCCTGGTCGCGGGGCTGTGCCGGATGCTGGCCCGGCGCGGGGTGCGGGTGGCGCCGTTCAAGGCGCAGAACATGTCGAACAACTCCGTCGTCACCCTCGACGGCGGGGAGATCGGCCGCGCCCAGGCGCTGCAGGCCCGCGCGTGCGGGCTCGAGCCCAGCGTGCGGTTCAACCCGGTGCTGCTCAAGCCGGGCGGCGACCGCACGTCGCAGCTCGTGGTCCGCGGCAAGGCCGTCACGACGGTCGGCGCCCGTGACTACATCACCCACCGGGAATGGCTGCGCGGTGTCGTCGCCGACGAGCTGTCCGCGCTGCGCGACGACTTCGACGTGGTGATCTGCGAGGGCGCCGGCTCGCCGGCCGAGATCAATCTGCGGGCCACCGACCTGGCCAACATGGGGCTGGCGCAGGCCGCGCAGTTGCCGGTGATCGTGGTCGGCGACATCGACCGCGGGGGAGTCCTCGCGCACCTGTTCGGCACCGTCGCCGTCCTCTCGCCCGAGGACCAGGCGCTCATCGCCGGATTCGTGATCAACAAGTTCCGCGGCGACGTGAGCCTCCTCGAACCCGGACTCGACCAGCTCAGGGAGCTCACCGGCCGCCCGACGCTCGGCGTGATCCCGTTCGCCGAGGGTCTGTGGCTCGACGCCGAGGACTCGCTCGGCGTCGTCGGCGACGCTCCCGTCGGCCGACCCGGCGCCCCGATCGGTGACGAGTGGCTGCGGGTCGCCGCGATCCGGCTGCCGCGCATCTCCAACTCCACCGACGTCGAGGCCCTCGCGTGCGAGCCGGGCGTCTCGGTGCACTGGGTGAGCGAACCGTCGCGCCTGGCCGACGCCGACCTCGTCGTGCTGCCGGGCAGCAAGTCCACCGTCACCGACCTGGAATGGTTGCGGCGCAGCGGAATCGCCGACGCCCTCACCCGCCGGGCCGCGAACGGCGGCGCCACCCTCGGCATCTGCGGCGGCTACCAGATGCTCGGGACGGTGATCGACGACGGCGTCGAGTCCGGCGCCGGCGCCGTGCCGGGGCTGGGCCTGCTGGACCTCGAGATCGAGTTCGCGCCGGACAAGGTCCTCGCACAGGTCGACGGCGACGCGGACGGAATCGCGGTGCGCGGCTACGAGATTCACCACGGCCGCGTCCGCCGCAACGGCGATGCCCCCTGGTTGTGCGGGGCGGACGGCGCCAAGGAGGGCAGCGTGCGGGGCAGCGTCCGCGGCACCCACTGGCACGGTCTGCTCGAGAACGACGAGTTCCGTCGTCGCCTTCTCGCCGAGGTGGCGGAGACGGCGGGCCGGACCGGCTTCGTCGTCGCCCCCGACACCGACGTGGCGCAGGTCCGGGAGGCTCAGCTGGATCTGCTCGCCGACCTGGTCGAGCGTCACCTGGATGCCGACACGGTGCTCGGCATCCTCGCGGCCGGGGCGCCCGCGGACCTGCCCCGCATCACGTCGTCGCTCGCCTGACGATCGCCCACGAGGCGGCAAGCGCGGTCACCGACACCCCGACCGGGAGCGCGACGAGAACGAGCCCACGGGGTGCGTCGACAAGCCACGACCCCACCGTGGGCCACCAACCGGCCCAGGTCAGGACGACGGCAACGAGGCCGAGGAGTCCGACGACGGAGATGCCCGCGATCAGGAATCCCGTGGTCTTCCACCGCTGGTAGACGGCGCTGAACGCGATCGAGATCGCGGTGGTGAGCAGGAGGCTCGCGAAAAAGGTCGCGAACTCCAGCAGCGCCGAATCCGTGACGTAGCGCAGGATTCCGAACATGCGCATGTAGACGCCCCACCCGCCGGTAGCGGCCTCGATCGCCGACAACACCTGGAAGAGCACCGCGAATCCGAACGACTGCGCGACCGCGACCGCGACGGTCGCGACGAAGAACTGGCGCCGGGTCACGCCCAGGCCCAGCGCAAAGGGGAATGTCTGCGTCATCGCCTGCGCGTAGAACGCCACGACGAATCCGTAGAGCGAGAGGATTGCACCGGTGGGGTGGGTTTCGCCGCCGGAGTCGATGAGCGCGAAAATCGCGAAGTTGATCGCGAAGGTGAGCGCGAGGACCACCAGCGGTGAGGCGATCAGGATCGGCCACGCGACCACGTGGATGCGGGCGATGGCCAGGATTCGCCGGAACCCCGCGTGCGAAGCGGGCACCGGTTCGGCGGAGGTGGTGGAGATCGTCGCGGTCATGGCTTTGCCCCCTCGGGTCGGTGGGCCTCGCCGCCGACGGTGTTCCGAATAGTGATCTGCTGCAACGAGACCGGAGACAGTTCGAGTCCCCGGCGCGTTGCGTCCTCCCGGTCGGGGCCGGTGAGTAGGCCCTGGATCGTGGCCCGGGCGTGACCGCCGAGCTGCTCGTGGTGCAGGACGGTGCGGTGCGCGACGAAGGCGTCCACCGCCGCCGACGGCCCGCCGACCGTCGCGTGGCGGCCGAGGAGGGAATCGACGTCCTCGTCGACGACGGCTCGGCCGCCGTCGATCACGACGACGTGCTCGAGCAGATTGCTGACCTCGTCGATGAGATGGGTCGAGAGGACGATCGTGCGCGGATGCTCCGCGTAGTCGGCGAGTAGACGGTCGTAGAACAGTTGGCGCGCCACCGCGTCGAGGCCGAGGTAGGGCTCGTCGAACAGCGTCAGCGGCGCGCGGGACGCCAAGCCGATGACGATGCCGAGCGCCGACGTCATGCCGCGGGACAGCTTCTTGACCCGACGCCGGTCCGGCAGCCGGAAGTCGTCCATGAGGCGCCCGGCGAAGTCGCGGTCCCATCCCGGCAGCAACAGCTCGGCCGCGGTCAGCACGTGCTTGACCTTCATGTCCTCCGGATACTTCTGGCTCTCCTTGACGAAGCACAGGTTCCGCAGGACGTCAGCGTTCTCGAACGGGGAGCCCTCGAAGACGTTCACCGTCCCCGAGCTCGCCGCCTCCTGGCCGGTCAGAATCTTCATCAGGGTGGTCTTGCCGGCCCCGTTGCGGCCGAGCAGGCCGTAGATCTTCCCCGCCTGCAGATCGAACGAGACGTCATCGAGTGCGGTGACGTCGCCGTACCGCTTCCCGATCGCCCGCACCGAGACGATTGTGTCCCGGTCGATGTCCGTGATGCTCATGGACGTTCCTCCCATTGGTCCAGCATGGATTTGAGTTCGGCGATGCTCATCCCGAGCTTGTCGGCCTCGCGGACGAGGGGTGCCACGTACTGCGTCGCGAACTGCTCGCGCCTGCGGAACCGGAGCGCATCCCGCGCGCCCGTGGTGACGAACATGCCGATTCCCCTTCTCTTGTAAAGGATTCCGTCGTCGACGAGCTGGTTGAGCCCCTTCGCCGCGGTCGCCGGGTTGATTCGGTGGAAGGTCGCCAGTTCGTTCGTCGAGGGCGCTTGCGACTCCTCCGGCAGTGAACCGTCGATGATCGCGTTCTCGACAAGCTCCGCGATCTGCTGGAAGAGGGGCTTGCCCTCATCGCTCAGCATCGCCGTCCGATCAGCGCGAGGCTGATTGGTTCATTACTCATGTAATGAACCATAGAAGCGGGCGCGGACGCGGTCAACCGGAAAGGGCGCGGCCGGTTCGGTTTCACCTGTTCGCCCCGCAATGCGCGTTCCGCACGCCTAGGCTGCGGAGCGACGTCAGAAGCTCGACCGCCGATGTTGAGGAAGTGTCGACGTGCGCAACAGATTCGATGCGGGGACGAGCGTTCGTGTCGCATGCGGAGCGGTGGCCGTCGCACTGGCGATTGCGGGATGCTCGTCGAACGAGTCGCACGAGACCCACGAGACCCACGAGTCCGGCGCCGGGACAACCACGTCCGCGACTGCCGGCGCCGCGTCGTCGACCGTGGCGTTGCAGAAGATCGACGACACCGCGCTGAACGACATCGTGGCCGGCGTGGCGAAGGACCTCCAGATTCCGGGGGCCGTGGCGATCCTGAAGACTCCCGCCGGCGACCACACCGTCGAGTACGGCACCGGGGCCCGGGGGCTGGACTCGCCGGTCGACATCGTCGAACACATCCGCATCGGTTCCAACACCAAGACCATGACCGGCACCGTGATCCTGCAGCTCGTTCAAGAGGGCAAGATCGCGTTGACCGATCCGGTGTCGAAGTACCGGCCGGACGTGCCGAACGGCGACAACATCACGATCGAGCAGCTGCTCGACATGCGCAGCGGCCTGTTCAACTACACCGAGACCCCGCAGCTCAACGAGACCCTCGACAGCGATCCGCAGAAGCAGTGGAAGCCCGAGGAGCTGCTGGCGCTGGCCTTTGCGAACCCGCCGTACTTCCCGCCGGGGCAGGGCTACCACTACTCCAACACCAACATCGTGCTGCTCGGCCTCATCGCCGAGAGCCTGGACGGCAAGCCGCTTCAGCAGATCTTCCAGTCGCGACTCTTCGGTCCGCTGGGATTGACGGGGACGTCGTTCCCGGACATCACCGACAGCTCGATCCCGGCACCCCACTCGCAGGGCTACGTGTACGGGACGAACATGGAGACGCTGACCGACCCGGCGCTGTCACCGGACATGCAGGCCGCCGCGAAGAACGGAACCCTCCAGCCGAACGACGTCACCAACGTCAACCCGTCGTGGGCGTGGGCGGCCGGCGCCGGTATTTCCACCGCGAACGATCTCGTGACGTGGGTGCAGGCGCTGGTCGGCGGAAAGCTGCTCGACGCCGACCTGCAGGCCCAGCGGCTCGCCAGCGTGCAGCCCACCGGCCCGGACAGCGGCGCAGCTCAGTACGGTTGGGGCATAGCGAAAATGGGTCCGATGTTCGGGCACACCGGCGAGCTGCCCGGGTTCAACTCGTTCATGGGGCACGACCCGGTGAACAAGGTGACGCTGGTGGTGTGGGCCAACCTCGCGCCCGCCGCGACCGGTCAGGACCCGGCGACCACCATGGCCAAGGAGATCATCGCCAAGGTCTATCCCGGATAGGTGTCCGATTTCGTGACGTCGATCGCGTACCGTTTTCAGCCATGGAGTCGACGAACGTTGCGGTGGGTAGTGGGACCTTGACGGTCCGAATCGGAGGACCGGAGAGCCGGCACACGGTGTTGCTGCTTCCGGACGCGGGCGCCCCGGCCGACGTCTTCGACGCCGTGTGTTCACGACTGCACGACTCGGATCTGAGGACCGTGGTGCCGGAGAGCATCGTCGGGCTCGACGAGCCGTCGGTGATCGCGATGCTCGACGAGCTGAAGCTGCCGTGGGTGAACCTCGTCGGCGCCGGGGTGGGCGCGGAACTCGCGTGGCGGCTGGCCGCGAAGACGTTCGGGCGCTTCGCGAGCCTGATCGTCGCCGACCGCGGGCACCCCGCCGTGCCGGGTGCAGACGGGGCGGTGCTCGACGCCGCGTGTCCCGCCGTGGAGCTGCCGACCACCGTCGTAGTCGGCACCTCGCTCGGCCGCGCGTGCGCCGACGCGAGCGGCCGGTACGCCTACTCCGAGTTCCGGATCGTCCAGCTCGACGGCGTCGACGACGTTCCGCTGAAGGCGCCCGCGGAGCTGGCCACCGAGATCGTGCTGCGGACCGGCTCCTGGTAGGCGAGTCCATCCGCGCGAACCGAGATATCGGGCGCGCAACGTCTGCGGCCTCTTGCCTGTCCAGACGTGGGGGAGCAGGCTGAAATTGCTCGGCACGACCGCGCCGTCGCCGACCGACTTCTGGTGTGTCGGTCGTGACCGTGGCGTGGAGGCTGTGATGGCTGAGGTGAATCCGCGGGCCTACAACAGTATGTGGCAGTTCCGCGCGGACTCGTGGTGTCGACTGGAGGGGGCGAGCGCGCACCTGGCCGGTGACGCCGCCCGCGGGGCGCCGATCGGTCCGTTGCTCGCACGGGTCGAGAAACTGCTCAGCCAGCTTCGTCCGCTCGAGCGGTACTGGGCCTTTCCCGGGCCGCAGGTGTTCGCGCAGACACAGCGGCTGTTCACGGCCGGCGTGTACGACAAGTTCTCCCGCACCGTCACGCGGATCAACCGAGCGCTCGTCACCGGGTCCTACCGCAGCGGCACACCTGTCTCACCGCTCGACGGCGACATCGAGGTGGCGGGCCCGGACTCGTCGCGCCGCGACGAGTCCGGTCCCGACCGGTCCCGACCGCACTACTTCGAGGTGCTCGTGGTCGAGACCATGACCGACGCACAGGAGCGCGCACTTCGCCGGGAGCTGCGTGCCTGGCGTCGACCGGACGACCAGTTCATCTACGAACTGGTCGTCGTCGGCAGCGGTGACGACGCGGTCGTCGCGGCGCGGCTGAACGTGAACCTGCAGGCGTGCGTGATCCGCCGCCGCTTCTCCCACCAGTCAAGGCGAGATCTGTCGGCCCTGGCGAACTTCCTCTACACCGACGTCGCGGACAAGCTCGCCGGGCACACGCCCGAGGAGCGGACCCGGATCCTGGCAGAGGAGCTGACCGACACCCGGCCGGAGCTCGACCTGTATCTGATGACCGAGATCGCGGTCGAGGATCTCGCGGGCCAGCTCGGCCAGTACTTCCGCCGGGTCTTCCACGCCGGAGAGGGTTCGCTCGATCTGCACCTGAGCCTGCTCGAGGGGATCGCGGCACGGTTCCGGACCCCGTTCTTCAGTGCGCTGCGCGAATACAGCTCCCGCCCGACCGGGGTGTTCCACGCGTTGCCGATCTCGCAGGGCAAGTCGATCGTCAACTCGCACTGGATCTCCGACATGCTCGACTTCTACGGCCTGGACGTGTTCCTGGCCGAGACCTCCGCAACGTGCGGGGGCCTGGACTCGCTGCTCGAACCGACCGGTCCGCTGCGTGAGTCGCAGCAACTGGCGGCGAAGGCGTTCGGGGCGCGGCAGACCTACTTCGTGACCAACGGCACCTCGACGGCGAACAAGATCGTCGTTCAGGCGCTCATCGCCCCGGGCGACATCGTCCTGGTCGATCGCAACTGTCACCAGTCCCACCACTACGGCCTCATGCTCGCCGGCGCTCAGGTCACGTATCTGGACGCGTATCCGCTGAACCAGTACTCGATGTACGGCGCGGTGCCGTTGCGGGAGATCAAGTCCAAACTGCTCGCGCTCCGCGAGGCGGGAAAGCTCGACCGGGTCAAGCTGTTGATGCTGACCAATTGCACGTTCGACGGGGTCATCTACGACGTCGAGCGGGTCATCGAGGAATGCCTGGCGATCAAGCCGGATCTGGTGTTCCTGTGGGACGAGGCGTGGTTCGCCTTCGCCCGGTTCCACCCCGTCTACCGCACCCGCACTGCGATGCATGCGGCGCAGGCGGTGCGGCAGCGCATGCGTGACCCCGACTACCGGGCCGAGTATGCCGAGTACGCCGAGCAGGTGCGCGACGCAGACGACGAGACACTCCTGGAACGGCGCCTGATGCCCGACCCGGTCCGCGCCAAGGTGCGGGTCTACGCCACCCAATCCACCCACAAGACGCTGACGTCGCTGCGGCAGGGCTCGATGATCCACGTCTTCGACCAGGAGTTCGACCAGAAGGTCGAGGAGACGTTCCACGAGGCCTACATGGCGCACACCTCCACCTCGCCCAACTACCAGATACTCGCCTCCCTCGACATCGGGCGGAGGCAGGCGGACCTCGAGGGTGCCGAGTTGGTGCAGAAGCAGGTCGAGAACGCGATGCGGCTGCGTGACGCGGTCGACCACCATCCAATGCTGAGCCGGTACATGCACTGCCTGTCGACGGCGGAGCTGATTCCCGAGGAGTTCCGTCCCTCGCACATCGACCAGCCGCTGCGCGGCGGCCTGCGCGCGATGGTCACGGCCTGGCGGAGCGACGAATTCGTCCTCGACCCGTCGCGAATCACGCTCTACATCGGCTCGACCGGTATCGACGGGGACACCTTCAAACGGGCCGAACTGATGGATCGCTACGGCGTCCAGATCAACAAGACCTCCCGCAACACGGTGCTGTTCATGACCAACATCGGCACCACCCGCAGTTCGGTCGCCTACCTGGTCGAGGTGCTGGTCAAGTTCGCGCACGAACTCGACGAACGGCTGGCCGACATGAGCACCACCGAGCGGGCGTACCACGAGGCGGCGGTCACCAGGCTGACGAACCCCACCGCGCCGCTGCCGGACTTCAGTGGATTCGACCCGATCTTCCTCGAAAGGGACGGCGGCGCAACGACTTCCGACGGTGATCTGAGACGGGCCTTCTTCCTCGCCTACGACGACACCCGGTGTGAATACCTCACCGCGGACGAGGTCGAGGAGGCCATCGAGTCCGGACGGCCGGTGGTCTCCGCGACCTTCGTGACCCCGTATCCGCCGGGATTCCCGGTGCTCGTCCCGGGACAGCTGTTCAGTCGGCAGATCCTGTCGTTCATTCGCAGTCTCGACACTCGGGAGATTCACGGTTACCGGCCGCACCGCGGCTACCGCGTCTTCACCACCAAGGCCCTCGAGATGGCCGATCCCTCGGTCGGGGCGTGACCGCCGCGCCCCGCGGGTGCGACTGAACAGTTCCGACCGTTCGTCTCGCAAATGTCGCCGCTCGTCGTCGTGCGTATACGTTCGATTTGAACTATTCACCGCGGGCGCGTTAGCCTCCAACCACTGGCATGTCCGATCCGGCGCGCCGGTTCACGATCTCGTCCTGGAAGGACCCCGATGCGCGGCCCTGCAGCAACTGTCGCCATGACGCTCATGCGTGGCGGTTGTTGTTGCATGCGCCAGCGCTGAGACGAGACAGCTTCGCGCGACGGCACTGAGGCCGTCCCGCATCCCCGTGCGAATTCCTCCCACCGGGCACCCACACGTCACAGCGCCATCACTTCTTCGGTGCCCGTGGGGAAAGGATCCGTGCCATGTCCGCCCACTCGCTCCCGATCATCGATCTGGAGAATCTCGACCTCGATGCACTGCGCAAGGTCACGCACGAGATCGGCTTCTTCTACCTCACCGGTCACGGCATCGACCAGCGGCTCACCGACGACCTGATCGCCGCGGCGCGTGAGTTCTTCGCGCTCCCCGAGGCGGACAAGCTCGAGATCGAGAACAGCAACTCGCCGCACTTCCGGGGTTACACCCGCGTCGGCGGCGAGCGCACCCAGGGCTACATCGACTGGCGCGAACAGCTCGACATCGGACCCGAGCGGCCGGCGGTCGACCCGATCGACCCGGATCGCCCGTGGGACGTGCTGCACGGTCCCAACCTGTGGCCGACCCGTGTCCCGGCGCTGCGTGAGCTGGCGCTCGAGTGGTCGAGCCAGGCCCAGTCCGCGGGTCTGCGGCTGATCAGCGGCTGGGCGCAGTCCCTGGGCGCGCCGTCCGACTTCTTCGACACCGCGTTCGCCGACCCGGATCCACTGCTGAAGATCGCGCGCTACCCCGGCCACGACGGTTCGGTCACCGACCAGGGCGTCGGCAGCCACAAGGACGTCGGGGCCCTGACCCTGCTCTACCCGGAGCCCGACAGCACCGGTTTCCAGGTGGAAACAGACGGTGGTTGGCTCGACGTCGCACCGCTCCCCGGCTACCTGCTGGTCAACATCGGCGAACTGCTCGAGGTCGCGACCGGCGGCTATCTCAAGGCCACCGTGCACCGCGTGCTACCGCCGGCCGCCGGCACCGACCGCGTCTCGCTGCCGTTCTTCCTCAACCCCGGCTACGACCAGGCCCTGCCCACGGTTCCGCTGTCGCCCGAGCTCGCGGCCGAGGCCGCCGGTATCGGCCCCGATCAGCACGGCGGCACCCTGCACGCCCGCTACGGCCTCAACGCCCTCAAGTCGCGCCTTCGTGCGCATCCCAATGTCACCGAGCGGTACCACCGCGACCTGCTCGATCTGCCCGCTCTGCGCGGCTGACCATCTCCACAAGCACCGGAAGGTACCCTCAATGTTCTTGCGCCGCACCGCTGTTCTCTCCGCCGCCGCCCTGCTCACCGCGGGCCTGGCCGCCTGCTCGTCGGGTGGCGACGGCGAGAAGCTGGTGATCTCCGCGTCGAGCACCCCGCACGTCGAGATCCTCGAGCACATCGCCGACTCCGGCGTCCTGGGTGACGTCAAGCTCGACATCAAGCCCGTCACCGGCGAGATCGACCCCAACGAGCTGCTCGTCGCCGGCGACGTCCAGGCCAACTACTTCCAGCACGCCCCCTACCTCGCCGACTGGCAGAAGCAGAAGGGCGTGGACGACCTCGTCTCGGTCGCCACCGTCCACCTCGAGCCGATGGGCCTGTACTCGCAGAAGATCACGGCCGTCGACCAGCTCGCCGACGGCTCGACCATCGCACTGCCGAAGGACACCACCAACTTCGCTCGCGGCCTCTACCTGCTCGAGTCCGCCGGGCTGATCCAGATGGACAAGCCGTTCGCGCAGGCCGACCTGTCCATCGTCACCCAGGCGAACATCAAGGCCAACCCGAAGAACCTGAAGTTCGTCGAGATCGAGCGCTCGCAGATCGCCCGCAACCTCGGCGACCCGCAGATCACCGCGGCGGTCATCAACTCCAACTACGCGATCGAGGCGGGCCTGACCCCGGCGAAGGATGCGCTGCTGTCGGAGAAGGTCGAGAACAACCCGTTCGCGAACCTGCTCGTCGTCCGCGCCGCCGACGAGAACGATCCCGGCGTCAAGGCGCTCGCCGCGGCGCTCGAGTCCCCGGAGACCGCCACCTGGATCGAGGAGAACTACTCCGGTTCCGTCGCCCCGGTCCACCCGGCCAGCTGATGATCACCGTCGAGAACCTGGTCAAGACCTTCCCTGCCGCCGGTGGCGCGGGGGAGGTCTCGGCCCTGCGCGGCATCGACCTCGAGATCGCCGAGGGCGAGATCTTCGGCATCGTCGGCCCGTCCGGCGCCGGTAAGTCCACGCTGCTGCGGTGCCTCAACCTGCTCGAGCAGCCCACGAGTGGGCGCATCGTGCTCCGTGGCGACGACCTCTCCCAGCTCTCCGGCGCGGGACTGCGTCAGGCGCGTCGCCGGATCGGCACCGTGTTCCAGCAGTTCAACCTGCTGCACTCGCGGACGGTGCGGGCCAACGTCGAGTTCCCGCTCGAGCTCGCCGGGCTGGACCGCAAGCAGCGCCGGGCCCGCGCCGACGAGCTGATCGAGCTGGTCGGACTCGGCGGCAAGGAGAAGGCGTTCCCGTCGCAGCTGTCGGGCGGACAGCAGCAGCGCGTCGGCATCGCGCGGGCCCTCGCGTCGCAGCCGGACGTGCTGCTGTGCGACGAGGCGACCAGCGCTCTCGACCCCGACACCACCGACCAGGTGCTGGACCTGCTGGCCGAGCTCAACCGCTCGATCGGCGTCACCGTCGTGCTCATCACCCACGAACTGGGTGTGCTGCGCCGCATCTGCACGTCCGCGGCGAGGCTCGAGGACGGCCGGATCGCCGAGACCGGACGGATTCTCGACCTCGTGGGGACGCCCGGCTCCGCGCTGGGCGCCGCGATCGTGCCGGTCGGCGACGACCCGTCCGCGGGGGACAGTGCCGACACCGCGCTCGTCACCACGATCGGCGATGAGGCGCACGGGCCGTGGCTCGCACAGCTCGTCCGCAAGCTCGACGTCGACATCTCCGTCGTCGGCGGCAGCGTCGAACGGGTCGCCGGCGTCACCGTTGGTCGCCTCCGGTTGCGGTTCGGTCCCGATGTGTCCCGCGCGGACGTCGAGGCCTTCGTCGACGCGCAGCCAGGCACCACCCTCTCCTGGGGTCCCGAGTCCCGGATCGAAGGACGTATCGCATGAACAAGCTGTCCTGGAAGGATTCGCTCCCCGAGGTGTGGGAGGCGACGCAGGATACCCTCTACATGGTGGGAATCTCCTTCGTGCTCACCGTGATCGGCGGTGTGTTGCTCGGGGTGATCCTGCACGTGACCTCGCCGAGCGGGCTGTGGCCGCAACGCGCCGTCAACGCAGTGCTCGGCGCGATCGTCAACGTGTTCCGCTCGCTGCCGTTCCTGATCCTGATGATTGCGCTCATCGGCACGACCCGGATGATCGTCGGCACCGCGATCGGCCCGACGGCCGCGATCGTCCCGCTGACGATCGGCGCGATCCCGTTCTACGCGCGGGTCGTCGAGTCTTCACTGCGCGAAGTCCCCGTCGGCCGCGTCGAGGCCGCTCAGGCGATGGGTGCGAGCAACGCGCAGATCGTCCGAAAGGTGCTACTGCCGGAGTCTGTTTCGGGTCTGGTCGCGGGTGCGACGCTGACCGTGGTGCTGCTGGTCGGTTACTCCGCGATGGCGGGTGTCATCGGTGGCGGGGGACTGGGCGACTTCGCGATCGTCTACGGCTACCAGCGGTTCAACACGCCGGTACTGCTCGTCGCGGTCGTCGTGCTCGTCGTCCTCGTGCAGATCCTGCAGTCGATCGGCGACGGCGTCGTCAGGGCTTTGCGGCACCGCAAATAGGAGTCGACAGCCGATTCGTGAAGGATTCCTCTCGCCACGCGAGTCGAATCCTTCACGAATCGGGGATCCGGGGTGGGTGCCACGCGTGGCTGCCGGACAGCCGTGCGCGAACTCGGCTGCGTATACAACGCGATCCGAGGACCACCGAGCGTTGACGCGACTGTGCGTAGTGCTCAGTTCGACCCGAGCAGCCCGAGTGACCCGAGTAGCTGGAGCGATCCGGCCGACCCGAGTGACGCGAGCGACCCTCCGGAGTCCGGCCCACATGCACGTTCGTCCGATCCGGGTTCGCATCGGAACACCTTGTCGACGAAGGCGGCCGCGTCGGCCTCGCCGGCGTACATGCTGCCGATGTGATCGGCGGGGTAGACCTTGAACTCCGGGAAGGTGCCGGCCAGATTCATGTTCGCGACGAGCTTGAGCGTCAACGGCAGCGGCACGGTCAGGTCCTCGGTGCCCTGTTGGATCATCAGCGGCCGGTCGTATCCGTACGTCGGCACCTGCAGGTAGTCGCGCAGCGCGGCCAGTACTGCCGGGTCGTCGAGTGACCGCGAGAGCATCTGGGCTACAGAGACATTCGCGGCAAGTTGGGCGAACTGCGGGTACGGCATCTCGGGCGCCGCGTCGACCAGCGTGCGTCCGATCGGCGTCAGGTAGCTGTTCACGTCAAGCTCGGGGTGGGTGTCGCGGAGCCCGGCGATGACGAACGTCATGAAGTTGGTCAGCCCGGCGAGGCCCTGCGGCGGGAAGTTCGGTCCGGCCAGTGGCGCGATCGTCTCGATGTTCGACGGAACGCCGGTGGCGACCGCGCCGCGGTAGTCCAATTCGGGTGCGTACTCGGTGGCGGCGTGCGCGGTGAACACCGACGCCTGCCCACCTTCGGACAGACCGACGACCGCCCATGCCGGCGAGAGCCGGCCGTCGACGGCGCGGGCCGCGCGCACCGAGTCGATCACACTGTGCGCCGCGGCCTTCCCGTCCAGATAGGGCGGCACACCGGGGGTGCCCAGGCCGATGTAATCGGTGGCCGCGACGGCGTAGCCGCGACTGAGCCAGTTCGCCACGTAGCTACTGCTGGCCGAGTCGACGCCGTTGCGCGACGGGGCATCCGCGTCAGAGTCGCCGATGGTGCCGTGTGCCCACGCGATGACAGGCCAGCCGCCCGGCGGCGGCGAGCCGGCCGGGACGAACACCATTCCGGTGCAGGGGGTGCGGCCGCTCGGACCTGTGGTCTCGTAGGTGATCCGGTACGCGGCGCCTGTACCCGGCAGCCAGAACGACTGGGGCAGTGGGGCGGACTCGAGGACGGCCCCTGGAGCGCCCAGCGTCGGCGTGACGACGGGGACGGCTTGGGCTGTCGGAGTGAGGATCTGGGGTGCGCCCGCGAGCAGCGCACAAGCGATCGTGGTGACGATACGGCGGCCGATCCGGTTACCCGTCATGCGCCGAATCTAGCTGAGCGCCATCACTCGTCGGGCTTGTTCGCCGGAACCGGTCCCGGGGAAGGGGAGGGCAAGGGCGGAAAACGATGCGTCGCAGTGAAGTTCCGCAAGGGTCTGTGCCGAACTGGAAGGTGGCGTCGGCGGCGTCCAGACGCTGGCCCACGGCCTATAGCCTCCCGCGCCGATGGTGAAGGATTCCTCTCGGAATCCGAGAGGAATCCTTCACTATTCGACGATCCGAGAGTCGTGACCGGCCATTGCGCCCGCGCCTCGTACCGTCATCGTCGACGTGGATCGAGGAGGGGCCGAAATGCTGAACGTGATTCGGGCGGGATGGGTCGGGCTAGCGTGGATCTGCGCCGGGCTGGGAGTCCTCGCCGCGACGAGCCCGATGCTCCAGATCACCTCGTGTGAGCTGGGGTATCCCGACGCCGGCGTCATGCCAGGCGAGCAATGCGAGATGTCGATCGCGCGGTACTACGGACCACCGATCGTGGCCGCGTTGATCGTGCCGGCGGTGCTCGCGGTGCTCCTCGCGGGATGGCAGGCCTGGCTGCCGGATTCGGCCGAGCGATGCGCGCCGGTCGGGTGACCGGCGCGCGCACGACTCAGATGGCGAGACCGAGCAGCGCGTTCTCGACGACCTCGGGGAGGGCCGGGTGGATCCAGTACTGGCCGGTGGCCATGTCCCGGGCCGAGAGCCCGAAGCTCATGGCCTGGATGAGCGGCTGGATCACGGTGGGGGCCTGGGCGCCGACGACGTGCGCGCCGAGGAGGCGTCCGGTGCCGCGTTCGGCGATGACCTTGCAGAGGCCCTCGTCGTCCTCCATCGCCCAGCCGTAGGCGACGTCGCAGTAGTTCTGCAGCTTGACGGTGATGTCCAGGCCGGCCTCGCGGGCCTGCTCCTCGGTCATCCCGACGCTGGCGATCTGCGGGTCGGTGAACACCGCGGACGGCACGAACCGGTGATCGGTGCGGCGCAGCTTCGCGAGGGACCGCTCGGAGCCGTTCCAGGCGTCGTGCAGCAGATTGTGCTGCACGACACGCATCTCGTGGTTCGCGACGTGCTTGAGCTGGTACGGCGACGAGACATCCCCGAGCGCGAACACTCCCTCCGCGGTGGTGCGCTGGTACTCGTCGACGATCACCCGGCAGGACTCGTCGACCGCCACCCCACCGAGTGCGGCGTCGAGCCGGTCACCGTTCGGCGTGCGACCGACCGCGACGAGCAGTTCGTCGCCGGCCACGACGGTTCCGTCCGACAGTTCGATCTGGACGCCGTCGCCCACCGAACGGGCCGCGACCATCGGGTGGCACAGGTGGACGTCCCACTTGCGCTGCGCCAGTTCGGTGAACCAGTCGGAGACGTCGCGGTCGAGGTGCCGGAGCAGCCGGTCGCTGCGGGCGATGATCGACACCTGCACGCCGAGCGCGGAGAACACGTGCGCGAACTCGGCGGCGATGAACCCCGATCCGAGGATGACGAGGCGTTCGGGCAGCTCCGTCAGCCGCATGATGTCGTCGTTGGTGTGGTACCGGACACCGCTGGACTCGATCTCGGCGGGGATCGTCGGCCGCGAACCGGCCGCGATCACGACCTGGTCGGCGGTGATCACCTCGCCGGTTCCGGTGTCGATGGTCCGCGGGCCCACGAACCTCGCGTGACCGCGGAAGACGGTCACGTCGGCGCAGTCGTCGGTGCGGTACCGCTCGCCGCCCGCCGAGATCGGATCGATCCGGCCGAACACCCGCTTGACGATGTCGTGCCAGCGCACGTCGTCGAGTGTCGCGTCGATGCCGAGCTTCGACGACTCGGTGACCGCGCGGGCGACGTCGGCGGTGTAGACGAACATCTTGGTGGGGATGCAGCCGACGTTGAGGCAGGTGCCGCCGAAGGTGCCCTCCTCGAGGATCGCGACCTTCTTGCCGTCGTAACGCTGGTCGAGGATCGAATTGCCCGATCCGGTACCGATGATCGCGATGTCGAAGTGGGTCACTCGCGGGCTCCCGTCTCGGTATCGATGGTCGATGCCGGCTCAGTGTCCGCCGCGGCGAGGTGGTGGGCGTCGAGCCACGACAGCCACAGGTCCACCTCGTGGAACGCCGCCGCGAGCGGCCCTGCGGTGGAGAGGAACACGTCGTGGCGGGCGCCGTCGATGGGGACGGTCGTGGTGCGGTTGCCGAGGCAGCCCGCCCACTTGGCGATCTGGTCGACGTCGAGGACGGCGTCGGCGGCGTCCACGCTGGGGTTGTAGCGGGAGGCGAACACCGTGGTCTTCGAGCGCAGGACCAGCGACGGCACCCCGATGTCGAGTCCGCGGTGCAGGTGCGCGTGGCCGCGGCGGACGGCGCGCAGCCAGCCGAACGTGATCGGGAACCCGGTGAGCGGCTTCCAGTCGAGGTTGTACTCCCACTCGCCGTTGGCGCCGACGTGCAGGCTCGAGCCGTACGTGTCGAGCTTCTGCCCCGGTACCGGGGTCTTGCTGGACACCCGGCCCAGCGCGTCGATCGCGGCGGTGGTGCCGGCGTTGCGCAGCAGGGCGGGGCCCTGCAGGTCGAACCAGGGACTGTTGAGGATGACACCCGCCACACCCGCGCCCGCGGATCCGCCCGGTCGGCGCTCGACACGGTCGAGCCACAGCGGCACGATCAGGCCACCGGTCGAGTGGGCGACCAGCAGGACCTGACCGCCGCCGATCTGCTCACGCACCAGGCTCAGCGCCTCGTCCAGTTCGCGGTCGTAGTACTTCAGATCGGTGACGAAGTGCGGCGTCTGCCCCGGGCGCCGCGACCGGCCGCATTTGCGCAGGTCGAGGGCGAAAAAGGTGTATCCCTGCTCGGCGAAGTGCTCGGCGAGGTGCTGCTGGAAGAAGTAGTCGGTGAAGCCGTGGACGTAGAGCACCGCTCGGGTGCCGGTCATCGTCGACGGCTGATAGCGGACCAGGGTGGCCTCGACCGCGCCCTCCCCGTCGGGGTCCGACCCCAAAGGGATTGTCAGCTGCTGGTATCCGTCGCCCAGGACGTCGGGGGCCCAAGTAGTCACGATCACACTCTATTGGCACAACGGAGTCGTTTGCGAGGGGCACAATTGGGGAAGGTGACGCACAGGTAACCTAAGCGCCACAGGCGCGCGAAATGCGGTCTGTGCACGTAATGTCTCGAATGGATGCGATCGGTGTCGCAAGGCCGGTGAACGCGTGGGATCCGGGCGGGCGATGCGTGCAGAACAGGTCGCGTGTAACAGACAAGGAAGTCGATTCTCCAGTGTCAGACCAGAACGTAGTGGCGAAGACCGATGTAGTGCTCGTGGGTGCGGGCATCATGAGCGCAACGCTCGGCGCGATCCTGCGTCAGCTGCAGCCCGACTGGTCGATCACCACCTTCGAACGCCTCGACGCGGCTGCCGCCGAGAGCAGCGACCCGTGGAACAACGCAGGCACCGGCCACTCGGCCCTGTGTGAGCTGAACTACACGCCGGCCAAGGGCGACGGTGTGGACATCAGCAAGGCGGTCAACGTCAACGAGCAGTTCCAGGTCTCCCGGCAGTTTTGGGCCTACGGCGTCGACAACGGGATCCTCACCGATCCCAAGGAGTTCATCAACCCAATTCCGCACGTCAGCTTCGTGCACGGCGCCGACAACGTGAAGTACCTGCGCGCCCGCTACGACGCACTCGCCGGCCACCCGCTGTTCGCCGGCATGGAGTACTCGGAGTCCGAGGACTACTTCTCCGACCGCCTGCCGCTCATGGCCAAGGGGCGCGACTTCTCCGACCCCGTCGCCCTCAACTGGACCGAGTCCGGCACGGACGTCGACTTCGGCGCCCTCACCAAGCAACTGCTGGGCTACGTCGGCGCGTCCGGCGGCCAGGTGTTCTTCGGTCACGAGGTCCGCAACCTCACCAAGCAGTCCGACGGCAGCTGGCTGGTCAAGGTCGAGAACCTACGCACCGGTGCGAAGAAGACCGTGAACGCCAAGTTCGTGTTCGTCGGTGCCGGTGGCGGTGCCCTGCACCTGCTGCAGAAGTCCGGCATCAAGGAGGCCAAGGGCTTCGGAGGCTTCCCGGTCAGCGGCCAGTTCCTGCGCTGCACCAACCCGGAGCTCATCGCGCAGCACCGTGCCAAGGTGTACGGCAAGGCCGCGGTCGGTGCGCCTCCGATGTCGGTGCCGCACCTCGACACCCGCGTCATCAACGGCCAGCAAGGCCTGCTGTTCGGCCCCTACGCCGGCTGGTCGCCCAAGTTCCTCAAGAACGGCAAGGTCACCGACCTGCCCGGCTCGGTCAAGCCCAACAACCTCACCTCGATGCTCGGTGTCGGCCTCACGGAGATGGGCCTCACCAAGTACCTCATCGGTGAGCTGATGCAGTCGCCGGCCGACCGCATCCAGACGCTGCGCGAGTTCGTGCCGCGCGCCACCGGCGGCGACTGGGAGCTCATCACCGCCGGCCAGCGCGTCCAGGTCATCCGCAAGAAGGGCAAGGGCGGCGTCCTCGAGTTCGGCACGGCCGTCGTCAACGCCGAGGACGGCACCATCGCCGGCCTGCTCGGCGCGTCGCCGGGCGCCTCGACCGCCGTGCCCGCCATGCTCGACGTCCTGGAGCGCTGCTTCCCGCGCGAGTTCGAGGCGTGGAAGCCGAAGCTGCAGCAGATGGTCCCGTCGCTGGGTCAGAAGCTGTCGGACAACACGGCCCTGTTCCAGCAGGTGTGGGACTGGAGCACCCGTGCGCTCGAGCTCGGCGCCGCCGCCGACGCCTCCGCGCCCGCGGTCGACCAGGTGGTCGAGTCCGCCTCGGTCTGAGTTTCGTTCGTCGTTCGCACTGCCGCGGCGGGGGCTCTTCCCCCGGCCGCGGCAGTGTGCTGTCGGGGCACTGCAGGGTGCCGCCCGTGCAGCACGGTAGGGTGCTGCAACTGAAGGAACGTTTGCGGGGAAGTCCTGTGAGAATCAGGCGCGGTCCCGCCACTGTGAGGGTTCGATCCGATCGACCCGAGCCAGAATGCCGCGACGTTTCGTACCGCCAAGCTCTCGGCGCGGAGACCGAGGAGTGAAGGGATTCGATCGTTGCGTCACACCCACGAGGCCAGCCCTGGACCTGCAGGGTTCCCATTCAGTGCAATCGTCGGGCAGGACCGGCTCCGCCTGGCGCTGATCCTGTGCGCCGTCCATCCCGGTATCGGCGGTGTGCTGGTGCGCGGCGAGAAGGGCACCGCGAAGTCGACCGTCGTGCGCGCGCTCGCCGCGCTGCTGCCCGACGTCGAGCAGGCGGGCGAGCGCCGTCGGGCCCGGCTCGTCGAGCTGCCGGTGGGCGCGACCGAGGACCGCGTCGTCGGCTCGATCGACCTCGAGAAGGTGCTGCGGGACGGCGAACGCGCCTTCCAGCCCGGACTCCTCGCCGACGCGCACCAGGGCGTGCTGTACGTCGACGAGGTCAACCTGCTGCACGACCACCTGGTCGACGTGCTGCTCGACGCCGCCGCGATGGGCCGCGTCCACATCGAACGCGACGGCGTATCCCATTCGCACCCCGCGCGGTTCGTGCTGGTGGGCACCATGAACCCGGAGGAGGGTGAGCTGCGGCCGCAGCTGCTCGACCGGTTCGGCCTCGCCGTCGACGTCGCCGCGTCCCGCGACGTCGACGTCCGCATGCAGGTGGTGCGCCGCCGCCTCGACTACGAGCGCGACCCCGATGCCTTCGCCGCCCGCTACGCCGACGAGGACGCCGACCTCGCCCGACGGATCGCCGCGGCCCGCGCGACGGTCGACGCCGTCGAACTGTCGGACACCGAACTGCGGCGCATCGCGTCGGTGTGTGCGTCGTTCGACGTGGAGGGCATGCGGGCCGATCTGGTCCTCGCCCGCACGGCGACCGCGCACGCCGCCTGGCGCGGTGCCGACGCGGTCGCGGAGGAGGACGTGCGCGTCGCCGCGGAACTGACGCTGCCGCACCGTCGTCGCCGCGATCCGTTCGACGAGCCCGGCCTCGATCCGCAGCAGCTCGACGACGCGATGGACAAGGCCGACGCCGACGCCCGCGCGGACGAGGATCCCGAGCCCGACCCGGACGGCCCCGGTGGCGGCGAGACTCCCGCGGATGCACCGTCCGAGGCGCCGAAAACCGAGTCGGCCGAGCAGGATTCGCCGACTTCTGGTGGCGGCTCGGAGCGCCGGGCGGCCGCCCCCGGCCCCCAGTTCCAGGCGCGCCTGCTCGAGGTCCCCGGCGTCGGCGACGGCGCCCCCGGCCGCCGCTCACGTTCCCGCTCGACCCGCGGCCGCACCGTGCGCCCGACCACGGAACGCGGCACCGGACTGCACCTGGTGGGCACGCTGTTCGCCGCGGCCGAACACCAGACCACCCGCGGGCGGGTGAGTGGACCGATGCGATTGGCGCCCAGCGACATTCGTGGCGCGATCCGGGAGGGGCGCGAGGGCAACCTGGTGCTGTTCGTGGTGGACGCGTCCGGCTCGATGGCCGCACGCGACCGGCTCTCCGCGGTCACCGGCGCGGTCGTCTCGCTGCTGCGCGACGCCTACCAGCGGCGTGACAAGGTTGCCGTGATCACCGTGCGGGGTCGCGACGCCGAACTGGTGCTGCCGCCGACGTCGTCGGTGGATGTCGCGGTGCGGCGCCTGCGCGCCATGAAGACCGGGGGCCGCACGCCGCTGGCCGAGGGGCTCCTGCGTGCGCGGGACGTCGTGCTGCGGGAACGCGTGCGGGATCCGCGGCGGCGGGCGCTGGTGGTGGCCCTCACCGACGGACGGGCGACCGGCGGCAAGGACGCCGTCGCGCGCGCCAAGCGCGCCGCCGGCATGCTCGCCGACACCGGGGTGGCCTCGATCGTCGTGGACTGCGAGACCGGCATGGTGCGGCTCGGCCTCGCCGCCGAGATCGCGCGTGACCTGCGCGGCGGCTGCGTGCGCCTCGCCGAGCTGTCGGCCCAGCAGGTCGCCGGCGTCGTCCGCGCCGCCGCCTGAACCACCGCCCGAAAACCCAAGCCCGAGAAAGGGACTGCACATGCCTCAGGGCGTACCCGAGAACGTGCCCGCCGACGGGCTCACCACCCGACAGCGTCGCAACCAGCCGGTGCTCGCGGTCCACACCGGGCCCGGCAAGGGGAAGTCGACCGCCGCGTTCGGCATGGCGCTGCGTGCCTGGAACCAGGGCTTCGACGTCGGCGTCTTCCAGTTCGTCAAGAGCGCCAAGTGGAAGGTCGGCGAGGAGGCCGCGTTCCGCGCGCTCGGCGAGCTGCACGAGACCAGCGGCGTCGGCGGCGCCGTGCAGTGGCACAAGATGGGCGAGGGCTGGTCGTGGTCCCGCAAGCACGGGACCGAGGAGGACCACGCCGCGGCCGCACTCGAGGGCTGGCGTGAGATCGCCCGCCGCCTGGAGGCCGAGACGCACCGCTTCTACGTCCTCGACGAGTTCACCTACCCGCTCAAGTGGGGCTGGGTGGACACGGAGGAGGTTGTCGAGGTGCTGCGATCACGCCCCGGCAACCAGCACGTCGTGATCACCGGGCGCGACGCCCCGCAGGCGCTGATCGACGCGGCGGATCTCGTCACCGAGATGACCAAGATCAAGCACCCGATGGACGCCGGACGCAAGGGCCAGCGTGGCATCGAGTGGTGATGGTGGTGATCCGTTGAGTACTCCTGCCGTCGTCATCGCCGCGCCCGCGTCGGGCAGCGGCAAGACGACCGTCGCCACCGGTCTCGTGGGCGCTCTGCGAGCCGACGGCGACCGGGTGGCGCCGTTCAAGGTGGGGCCCGACTACATCGACCCCGGATACCACGCGCTCGCCGCGGGACGCCCGGGACGAAACCTGGACGCCGTGCTCGTCGGCGCCGACCGGATCGGTCCGCTGTTCCGCCACGGCTGCGACGGCTGCGACATCGCCGTCGTCGAGGGCGTGATGGGACTGTTCGACGGCAAGATCGACCCCGGTTCGACGGAGCCGTCGGCCGAGGGATCGACCGCGCAGATCGCCGCGTCCCTCGGTGCGCCGGTCGTTCTCGTCGTCGACGCGCGCGGCCACAGCCAGAGCCTGGCCGCCGTCCTGCACGGCTTCTCGACTTACGACGCGGCGGTGCGCATCGGCGGGGTGATCCTCAACCGCGTGGGCAGCGCACGGCACGAGCAGGTGCTGCGGCAGGCGTGCGAGCGGGTGGGTCTGCCGGTGCTCGGTTCGGTGCCGCGCCTGGCCGAACTCGAGGTGCCGTCGCGTCACCTCGGTCTGGTGCCCGCGGTCGAGCACGGCCGCGCCGCGACCGACGCCGTCGGCGCGATGACGGAACTGGCCGCCGCGCACCTGGATCTGTCCGCCATCCGGGCGCTCGCGCGTTCGTCTGTCGACGTGGCCGCGTGGGATCCCGTCGCCGAGATAGGGCTCGCGGCGACCGGACCGCGGCCGGTGATCGCGCTCGCCGGTGGCGTCGCCTTCACGTTCGGCTACGCCGAGCACCGGGAACTGCTCGAGGCCGCGGGGGCGGACGTCGTGACGTTCGATCCGTTGCAGGACGAGTTGCCCTCCGGGACAGTGGGTCTGGTGCTGCCCGGCGGCTTCCCCGAGGAACACGCCGTGGCGCTGTCGTCGAACACCGCTCTGCTGCAGCAGATTCGCCGGCTCGCCGCCGACGGCGCCCCGATCCACGCCGAGTGCGCGGGACTGCTGTACCTCACCCGCAGCCTCGACTGTCACCCGATGGCCGGGGTCATCGACGTCGACGCGCGGTTCGGGTCGCGCCTGACCCTCGGATACCGCGAGGCCGTCGCGGTCACCGACTCGGTGCTCTTCGACGCCGGAACCCGCGTGACGGGGCACGAGTTCCACCGAACCTCGCTCGAGGTCGGAACCGCCGACGGTTTCGGCCCCGCATGGGGATGGCGGGCCTGGGACGCCGGGGCGACCCGGGAGGGCTTCGTGGGCGGGCCCGCCGGCTCGGTGCACGCGTCGTATCTGCACACCCACCCCGCCGGGAACCCGCAGTCCGTCCGCCGATTCGTGGACGCCGCCCGTGGGTGAGCTGTGCGTGGGTGTGGGGGCCGGCAGCGGCGTGCGTGCCGCGGAGATCGTCGCCGCCGTCCGTGACGTGTGCGGCGACGAGCCGGTCGCCGTCCTGGCGACGCTGGACCGGAAAGCGTCGCTGTCGCCGTTCCTGGACGCGGCCCAGATCCTGGGGACCCGCGTGGTCGGCTACCCGCCGGAGCGTCTCGCGGCGGTACCGGTCCCCAACCCGGTGAGCGGGGTCGCCGACGCGGTCGGCACCCCCAGCGTCGCCGAGGCCGCGGCCATCCTCGCCGGCGGCGGGGGAGTGCTGGCCGTGACCAAGCGCGTCACGAATGGCGTCACGGTCGCCGTCGCCCGTAGTGTTTCGAAATCTGTCGAGTGAACATCCGCATGGATAGGGAGAACGGGGAGACGAGTGTCTGCTTCCGCCGGTGACGAGACCAGCTACCTGGTCGGGCTCAACCTGACGGACCGTCGTGTCGTGGTGGTCGGGGGCGGCACCGTCGCGCAACGTCGCCTCGGCCTGCTGGTCGCGTCCGGGGCCCGCGTCCACCTCATCGCCCGCGAGGTCACGCCGTCGGTCGAGGGCATGGCGACGTCCGGACAGATCACGCTGGAACTGCGCGACTATCGCGACGGCGACCTCGACGGCGCCTGGTACGCGATGGCGTGCACCGACGAGCCCGCGACCAACGCGGCGATCGTCGCCGAGGCCGAGCGCAGCCGCGTCTTCTGCGTGCGCGCCGACAGCGCCCGCGAGGGCACCGCGGTCACGCCGGCCACCGGCACCTATGAGGGGCTCAGCATCGGCGTGCTCGCCGGCGGCGCGCATCGTCGATCAGCGGCGGTGCGCACCGCGCTGCTCGAGGCGCTGCAGTCCGGCGCGGTCTCCGACACCGACGAGGCGCCCGCACCCGGCGTCGCGCTCGTCGGCGGCGGCCCGGGCGATCCCGACCTCATCACCGTCCGCGGCAGGCGCCTGCTCGCGCGCGCCGACGTCGTCGTCGCCGACCGTCTCGCGCCGCCGGAGCTGCTGGCCGAGCTCGCCCCGCACGTCGAGGTGATCGACGCGGCGAAGATCCCGTACGGCCGGGCGATGGCGCAGGAGGCGATCAACGCCGCACTGATCGACGGCGCGAAGGCCGGCAAGTTCGTCGTCCGGCTCAAGGGCGGCGACCCGTACGTGTTCGGCCGCGGCTTCGAGGAGCTCGAGGCGTGCGCGGCCGCCGGTGTGCCCGTGACCGTCGTGCCCGGCATCACGAGCGCGATCTCGGTGCCGTCCGCGGCCGGGATCCCCGTCACCCACCGCGGGGTGACGCACGAGTTCGTCGTCGTCAGCGGGCATGTGGCGCCCGACCACCCGGACTCGCTCGTCGACTGGGCGGCGCTGGCGAAGCTGCGCGGGACGATCGTGTTGCTGATGGCGGTCGAGCGGATCGAGCAATTCGCGACCGTCCTCGTCGACGGCGGACGCCCCGCCGACACCCCGGTCACGGTGATCCAGGAGGGCACGCTGCGTACGCAGCGGGTGCTGCGGGCCGACCTCGCGACCGTCGCGGCGCGGGTCCGCGAGGAGAACATCCGCCCGCCGGCGATCGTGGTTATCGGCACTGTGGCCGGATTCTCCGCAGACCCTCGGTAACGTGAACTCTCGTGTCTGACTCCACCGTCGTGAAGTACCCCGTGACCACGCGGGCGTTCGGCCTCGCGATCATCGTCCTCAGCGGCATGCAGCTGATGATGGTGCTCGACGGCACCGTCGCCTCGCTCGCGCTCGCTCGGATCCAGGAGGACCTGGGTCTCAGCGATTCGGGCCGAAACTGGGTCATCACGTCGTACGCGCTCACTTACGGCGGATTGATGCTGCTCGGTGGTCGCCTCGGCGATGCGTTCGGCCGCAAACGCGTCTTCATCGGCGGTGTCGCACTGTTTACCGTGACGTCGTTGCTGTGCGGGCTCGCGGTCAACGAGGCCACCCTCGTCGCCGCACGCGCCCTGCAGGGCGTCGGTGCGGCCATCGCGTCGCCGACGGCGCTGGCGCTGGTGGCCACGACGTTCGCGCCCGGACCGGTGCGCAACCAGGCCATCGCGATCTTCGCGGCGATGACCGGCGTGGGCTCGGTGACCGGCCTGATCATCGGTGGCGCGCTCACCGAGGTGTCGTGGCGGTGGATCTTCCTCATCAACGTCCCGATCGGACTGGTGATCCTGCTGCTCGCGTTCGGGGCGCTCGCCGAGACCGGCGCGGAGCGACTCAAGCTCGACGTGCAGGGCGCGATCCTCGCGACCCTTGGCTGCACCGGCGTCGTGTTCGGATTCACCGAGGGGCCCGAGATGGGCTGGGGCAGCCCGCTGGTGCTCGTCGGCCTGATCGGCGGACTGGTGCTGCTGGGCGCGTTCCTCGCCGTGGAGCGTCGCGCCGAGAACCCACTGTTGCCGTTCTCGCTGTTCCGTGACCGCAGCCGCGTTGCGACGTTCATCGCTATCGCACTCGTCGGCATGGTGATGTTCTCGCTGGCGCCGTTCGTTGCACTGTTCGTCCAGGACATCCTCGGCTATACCCCGCTGCGCGCGGGCATGGCCTTCGTGCCGTTCGCGTTCGGTCTCGGCGGCGCCGCGTTCGTCGCGTCCAAGCTGGCGGTCAAGGTGCAGGCGCGCTGGCTCGTCGTGGCCGGCACCATCCTGACGACCGCCGGCCTCCTGTACGGGTCCACACTCGATTCATCTGCGACGTACGGCGGGAACCTGTTCATGCTGGTCGTTGCGGTCGGCTTCGGCGTCGGCCTCGCGGTGGTGCCACTGCCGCTGTGCGCCATCGCCGGCGTCGGGCAGCACGAGATCGGCCCGCTGGCCGCGATCGCCCAGGTTGCTCAGACCCTGTTCGGCCCGGTCGGCCTCGCGATCGTCGGTGCGATGGCCACGTCGAAGACGCTGTCGCTCGGCGGTGTCTCGGGTGTCGCCGCCGCACGCATGACGCCGGAGCAGCTCTCGGCGCTGAGCGAGGGCTACACGTTCGCGCTGCTGGGCTGCGCGATCCTCGCCGCGCTCGCGGCAGTCGCCGCACTGTTCGTGCGCTTCACCCCCGAGCAGGTCGCGCAGGCGCAGGCCGCGGAGAAGGCGGCGCAGGAGGCCTGATCGTCTGCTGTCGCAGGCATCGCATCCACCATCGGGAATCGATGCCAACCTCACCGCCGGGTCGCCCGCCGCGACCGTGACGGTGAAAATATGGTCGCTGTCCACCGGTGTATGCGTCGTCAACACCAGGGGAGCTGCACCGTCGGCCGCCGGCTCGAGGACGGTGTCGGCTCCGCCTGAATCGAACGGGCGAAGCGCCCAGTCCACATGCGACGCTTCTCGCGCCCCGTCTCGGTCGAGGAGAACCCTTGTCCACGCGGGGAGAGCAGCGACTCGTTCCCGACCCAACCGGTTTCGCGTGCGCTGAGAATCCGATCGTTGTAGGCATCCCCCCAACGACGATTTCGGTTCGCTAGCCATCGACGGGACGCTACCCGCCGCGTCCGCAACATCGGTTACGTCCGATTCCTTTCGAATGCCTCTTGCGCCCGCCTCCCAACAATTTTAGAGTCAGACTCAGATTTGCAGTCGGGTTCAGAATTTGTGCGAACGATTGGATTTCGAGATGACGAGATCGACGCG
This sequence comes from Prescottella soli, assembly GCF_040024445.1. Lineage (NCBI taxonomy): Bacteria > Bacillati > Actinomycetota > Actinomycetes > Mycobacteriales > Nocardiaceae > Rhodococcus > Rhodococcus (subgen. Prescottella) soli. The sequence goes on along the minus strand of NZ_CP157276.1, from coordinate 992,867 downwards.
CGTCGCTGCGCTTCAGATCGAGGCCGAGGTCGGCAACATCGACGCGAACCTGACGATGTGCTCGGGCCTGGTGGAACAGGCTGTCCGCGAGGGCGCCGAGTGGATCGTGCTGCCGGAGTTCTTCTCCACGGGCGTGGCGAACCGGCCGGAGCTGGCCCAGAGCGCGCCGGCCGCGGACGGAGCGCCCACCCGTCTGCTGCGGGATCTGGCCCGTGCACACGGCGTCCACGTCGGAGGTTCGAGCCTCGTGCGCGACGCAGACGGACACGTCCGCAACGCCTTCTTCCTGGCCGGCCCCGACGGTGACATCCTCGGGCGGCACGACAAGGACATCCCGACGATGTGGGAGAGCTCGCTGTACATCGGCGGCGGCGATCCGGGTCGGATCCCCGCCGGGGAGAACACGATCGGCCTGGCGGTGTGCTGGGAGCTGCTGCGCACGCAGACCGCCGAGCGGCTGGCCGGTCAGGTCGACCTGGTGCTGTCCGGGTCCGGCTGGTGGTCGATCCCCGCGCTGCCGCCGCGCCCGTTGACCCGATGGCTGCAGCAGCGCAACAACACCCGCGCCGTCGCGGCGCCGTCCGTGTTCGCGACCTACTGCGGTGCGCCGGTCGTGCACGCGGCCCATTCCGGGCCACTGAACTGTCCGATGCCGCTTCTCGGGATGGCCTACAGCGGCCACTATCAGGGCGGGGCCTCGGTCACCGCGGCGGACGGCACGGTCCTGGCGCTGCGCCGGCGCGACGAGGGTCCCGGGCTCGCGGTCGCCGACGTCGTGCTCGGTCGCTCGGCTCCGCGGCCGCTGCCGGACCGATTCTGGTTGCAGAAACGTGGCGTCCTTCCTGCCCTCGCGTGGGCCTATCAGAACCCCTACGGTCGGGCCCAGTACGCCCGGACCCGCGGACACCAGGCCCATCGGCCCGAGGGGGCCCTCCGATGACCGGCAGCGATGTCACCACAGCGTCGTCGGCGCTCGTCACCACAGCGCCGTCGGCCCTCGTCGTCAGCGGGCTGACCGAGCTCGCCGCGGGCGCGTTGTCGGGCTGGGTCTTCGCCGCGGTCAGGAGGAGGCCGGAGATGATGCGTGCGCTCGGTGTCCGTGCGCCACAACGGATCCGGCAGTGGCATCTCGACCTGGCGATGCTCGGCGGGTTCACGGCGATCTGCGGGATGGCGGTGCCCGCGGCGCCGCGCGTCACCACGACGGCGCTGGCGATCGGCGCCTGGACGAACGCATTCGCGTTTCTGCCGCTGGCGTTCAAACCCGACCTCGAGGACCGGCCGGCGTACCTGGTCTCGGTCGTCGGATCCTTCGTCGCGACGTCGATCGGGTTCTGCGGCATCGCCCGAACGGCACACCGGCGTTACCGCGCGAGGTAGCGTCACCGACAATTTCAGGCATGGACTCCGAGGCAGCAGACGCATCCGGCACCGCCCCCGGGCGTGGGGCCCGGCGTCCGGATCGTCGCCGTGCCCGTACGCGCGGGGCGATCATGACCGCTGCACGTGCCCTGTTCGCCGAGCGGGGCCTGCAGCGCACGACGATCGACGAGATCGCCGGGGCCGCGGACGTCTCGGTGGGTGCGGTGTACTTCCACTTCCAGTCGAAGGAGGGGCTGTACCTCGCGCTCGTCGACCAGGCTCTCGAGGTCAACACCGAGGCGATGACCTCGGTGGATCGGTCCCTCCCTCCTCTCGACCGCGTCCTCGCCGCCGGGCATGCGTACATGCGGTTCGCGCTCGAGTACCCCGAGCATTTCCGGATGGTCGCCTTGCGGGTCCTCGATCCGGTCGCCGACCCGGCGCTGGCAGAAATCGAGGATCGGGTCGCGGCCCGCGTCGAGGCACTCGTCGGGACCGTCGAACAGGATCTGATCGAGGCGATGTCCGACGGCAGCGTCGAGGAGGTGCCCCCGCGCGAGGTCATGCGGTTCCTCTGGGGGGCCTGGAACGGGGTGACCGCGTTGGGCTTCCGGCCGGATCGCCTGCGGCTGACGCCCGACGAGGTGCAGCACACCCTCGAGGTCGGCCAAGGCATCCTCGAAAGCGCGCTACGGCGGCGCTGAGCCCCGGCAATTTCCTCGCGTTGGAATTCGAGCCGGTCGATCCGCGGCTGTAGCGCTAGCGCCGCGCGGCGGCCGGGGGGTGCTCGCGTACCGCCCCGAAGGCGAAGAAGTACGCGGGCAGCCGCGAGACGCCGGGTATCGCGGTGGCGCGTCGGAGCACCGTCGAGACGTCGGCGCGTGGAGCGCCCGCCAGGGCGGGGGAGACGAGCCGGTTGTGAGCGAGCCGCTGCAGCGCCTGCGTCGCCGCCGCGGTCGGCCACCGTCGGACCTGGATCCGGCGCGTGACCTGTTCGGGAACGCTGTCGGCGGGAAGACGATCGGCGAGGTGCCGGGCCGCTGCGACGGCGTCCTCCACGGCCAGATTGATCCCGATTCCGAAGATCGGCGACATCGCATGGGCCGCGTCGCCGATGCACAGCAGCCCCGGGAGGTGCCACCGGCGCAGCCGGTCGAGTCGGACGTCGAGCAGCTTGACCTGGTCCCAGGACTGCAGGGCGCTCATGCGATCGCCCAGCCACGGCGCGGTGTCGAGGAACTGGTCCGCGAACCGGTCCAGGCCGGCGGCGCGGCGCTCGGCGTCCGATCCTTTGGGGATCATCGCCCCGCACTGCCAGTAGTCGCCGCGGTCGATCATCACCGATATGAACCGGTCACCGATGTTTCCGAGCAGCCCTTCCGGGTCCGCGGGGCGGCGGGGTAGCCGGAACCACCACGCGTCCATCGGGCACGGAAACTCCCGTAACCCCAGTTCGGGCAGTTCGCGGGCGAGCGACCCGCGCCCGTCGCACGCCGCCGTGAGCGTTGCGTGCAGCGTGCCGATCTCTCCGTCGGTGGTCCGGTAGCGAACCCCGCAGATGCGACGCCCGTCGTCGAGGAAGGACAGGGCCTCGGTGTTCATTCGGAGCGAGAACGTGGGTTCGGTGCGGGCCTCGTCGGCGAGCAGGTTGAGCAGGTCCCACTGCGGCACCATCGCGATGTAGTTGTGCTTCACCCGCAGAGCATCGATGTGGCCGACGGTCAGCGGCGCACCGCCCCGGCCCACCGGAAGCTGGACCGAGTACACGTGACGTTGGGGTAGCCGCGCGAACCGCTCGCCGAGACCGAGATCGTCCAGCAGGGCGAGCGTGGAGGGATGGACGGTGTCACCGCGGAAGTCGCGCAGGAAGTCGCCGTGCTTCTCGAGGACCGTCACCGGGACGCCGCAGCGGGCCAGCAGCAGCCCCAGAACCATTCCGGCGGGGCCGCCACCCACGATGCAACACGAGGTCCGTTCCATAGCGCTCCTCGTCCCTCAGTGTGCGCCTACCGACCGGACTGTGCGAGCGATGGTGAGGCCACACCCGCAGCGGTAGGCTCGGATCAATCCCGCGGGCGTCGGAACCCCGAGGAGAGCACATGCGGGTTGTTGTCGATCTGACGCGGTGCCAGGGATACGCGCAGTGCGCGTTCCTCGCTCCGGACGTATTCGAGATTCGCGGTGACGAGGCCCTTCTGTACGACCCGGAACCCGATGACGGTCAACGCCTGAACGTGCAGCGCGCTGCGGCGGCCTGCCCGGTTCAGGCATTGCAGGTCGATGGGCCGGGAGGCGACTGGTCGCCCGACGTCCCGGCCTCGGCGCCCGCGCCCTCGACCTCGACCTCGGCGACCGTCGACGAGTTTCGCCGCCACGGGCGGATCGTCGTCGTCGGCTGTTCGCTCGCCGGCCTCCGGGCCGCGGAAGCACTGCGTGCCGGGGGATTCACGGGGTCGCTCACCATGATCGGCGACGAATCCTGCGAGCCGTACGACCGGCCACCGCTGTCGAAGCAGGTCCTCACCGGAATGGTGTCGGCCGACCGCACCGCGCTACCGCACCGCGGTGACCTGGGCGCGGAGTGGCGGCTCGGCGTGGCCGCGACCGGGCTCGATCTGGCCGAGCGCACGGTGGAACTCGCAGACGGCGAACGGGTCCCGTTCGACAAGGTGCTGATCAGCACCGGTGTCCGCGCCCGGCCGTGGCCGGTGCCGGAGCAGGCGGCGCTCGACGGTGCGTGCGTTCTGCACACCCGCGACGACGCCGCCGATCTGCGGCGCCGGCTCGAGTCCCGGCCGGATCGGGTTCTGGTGGTCGGCGCCGGATTCACCGGTACCGAGGTCGCCTCGGCGTGCCGTGAACTCGGCGTCCCGGTGACGGTCGTGGCGTCGGGTCCGGCCCCGCTGTCCGGCGCGCTGGGCGCCGTGATCGGTGACGTGGCGGCCGGTATCCAGCGCGAGCACGGGGTCGATCTGCGGTGCGGTCTCACCGTCGACGCCCTCGAGGGTGACGACAGCGGGCGGCTGCGGGCGGCACGGCTGTCGAACGGTGACGTCGTCGATGCCGACGTCGCGGTGGTCGCCATGGGCGGAATCCGCAACGTGGAGTGGCTCGAGGGGACCGCGCTCGCGAGCGCGCGGTGGGGTGTCGCGTGCGACGCGGGCTGTCGGGCGTTCGACGAGAACGGTCTCGTCACCGACCACGTGTTCGTCGCCGGTGACGTTGCCCGGGCGCCGCACCCGCTGTTCGGATACCAGTTCCTCGCGCTCGAGCACTGGAGCAGCGCCGTCGCGGAGGCCGAGATCGTCGCCCACAACATGATCAGCGGCGAGACCGATCGGTGGCCGAGTCTGCACGTCCCGGCGTTCTGGTCGATCCAGTTCGACCACGACATCAGGTCCGTCGGGGTTCCGCCGATCGCGGACGAGGTGATGGTGGTCGACGGCTCGGTGGCCGAGCGTCGATTCGTCGCCGCCTACGGGTACAAGGGCCGACTGGTGGCGGCGGTCGCGTTCGACGCGGCCAAATGGCTCGACTTCTACCGTGAGGCCATCGAGGCCGCGGCCGCGTTTCCGCCCTCACGCCGCGCGACCGCGACGGGTGAACCGGCCGTTCCGGTGTCGCCGGGCTTCCCGCCCCCGCAGTTCCCGGTCCGGGACGCGACGGTGGTCGTCACCGGACACGAGCCGAGTGCGCGGCGGGCGCGACTGATCCGCCGCTGACGCCCATGCGAGGAGATTCGACGATGGCCGACGCGAGCCTCTTCCAGCAGGTCCTCGACTACCGCAACCGCGCCGACCCGTACCCGCTGTACGCCCGGCTGCGTGAGGAGCCGGTGGTCCGCGAGGCTGACGGTTCGTTCGTCGTCACCCGGTACCGGGCGATCGTCTCGCTGCTGCACGACCCCCGGATGAGCTCGGACATGCGCAATCGTGCCGACCGGTTCGCGGCGGGGCAGGAAGAGGAGCCCGACGAGGTGCCCGGCCTGCCCCCGACGTTCCTCCGACTCGATCCTCCCGATCACGACCGGCTGCGGCGACTGGCGATGCGCGGGTTCGGTCCGCCGCACGCACCGAGGTTGGTCTCCGGGTTGGAGGTCCGGCTCCGCGGCATCGTCACGGCGCTCCTTGACGGCGTCGTCGGGCGCGACCGCATCGATGTCGTCGACGACATCGCCTACCCCTTCCCGGTCGCCGTCATCTGCGGACTGCTCGGCGTGCCGCGCGAGGACGAGCCCCGCTTTCGCGGGTGGGTCGATGCCGTGGTGGGCAGCATGCTCATCACGACGGCCGAACAGCAACGGGCCCGCCGCGAAGCCGTGGCGGCGCTGCGCGGGTACCTGGGCGCGCTGGTGGCGGCGCGCCGCGAGACGCCCGGCACCGATCTGCTGTCCGGGTTCGCCGCCGACGACGGTCCCGACCACTGGACGGACGACGGCGAGCTGCTCGCGACCGCGGCGCTGCTGCTGGTCGCCGGCCACGAGACGACGGTCAACCTGGTCGCGAACGGGATGCTGACGCTGCTCCGGCACCCGGACGCGCTCGACAGGCTCCGGTCGGAGCCGGACTTCGCGATCCGCATGGTCGAGGAGTTGCTGCGCTACGAGCCGCCCGTGCAGCTGGTGTCGTGGCGCACTCCGCTCGAGGACGTCGAGGTCGCGGGCGTGCGCATTCCCGCCGGGGTGCCCGTGACGCTGCTGCTCGCGTCCGGCAACCGCGATCCCGCGCACATCGACGACCCCGACCTGTTCGTCCCCGACCGTCCGACGATCGAGCACCTCGGTTTCGGCGGCGGCATCCACTACTGCTTCGGTGCCCCGCTCGCGCGGCTCGAAGCGCAGGTCGCGCTCACCGAGCTGGCGCGGCGGCTCGAGCGTCCGCGCCTGGTCGTCGACCCGCCGCCCTATCGGCCGAGCCCAGTCTTGCGTGGTCCGCGACACCTGCTCGTCGACGTCGACGGGATCCGGCCGGCCATGTCGGTGTGACGGTGCGGCCGTCAGGTCAGGATGATCAGCTCCGACTCCGACGCCGTTTCGACCCGCAGCCCCGCCTTGGACGCGACGCGGGCGACTCCCTTGATGTCGGTCGGCTCGGCGCGGGTCACGGTGAGTGCCCGCGCGAGCAGTCCCTTGTGGTGCTTGTTGAAGTGGCTGACCACTTTTCGTGAACCGTCGGGCTGCTCGGTGAGGACGGTCGCGATCATCGCGCCCGGGACGGGGCCGAGCTGCTGGTAGGTGCCCGAGCGCAGGTCCACGACCAGTCCGCCGTCGGCCTCGGCGAGCAGTGCGTCGGACAGTTCCGGCCTCCACAGCGACTGCAGCGTGCCGAAGCCGGGCAGCCTGGAGCCGCCGGAGAGCCGGTACGCCGGGATCGGATCACCGGCGCGCACCGCGCCGAACAGGGCCGATCCCATCGCGAGGCGGCGAAACGCCTTCTCCCGCTGGACCTTCGTGAACGACGTCGCGTCGAGGGCGTCGAACAGCACGCCGGTGTACCGCTCGAGGGCGGGACGTGTGGGGGAGACCCACAGCTTGGCGTTGCGGTCGATCTCGTCGGCCTGCTTGGGGCCTAGCCCGAGTGTAAGGTTCGACGCCTCGGTGTCCGTCGACAGGTCGACGAGGGCCTGTGCGAGCAACTCGCGGGTCTCGGTCAGCTGCGGCATCGACAGCTCGCCGAGATCGAGCGGCGCCCCCTTGCCGCCGTCGGACTTCGTTTCGGAAGGGGGAAGCAGCACCAGCACGATAGGTAACCGTACCGGGGCCCCGGAAGCGGGTCCGGCCTCCGCCCCGAGGGGCGGAGGCCGGACCGTGTGCGGAAGTCGGATCAGGCGCGACGACGCAGCGCCAGCGCGGTCAGGCCGACCGCGAGGACGCCACCGACTGCGAACGGAGCGATCGGCAGGCCGCGACCGGCGTCGGGCTCGATGCTGGCGACGTTCTGGATCTCCGGAGCATCGACGACAGCGTTCGCGGCGGCCGGTGCGAAGGTGATCGGGGTCTTGGTGTCCTGGCTGCGGTCGGCGGAACCGTGGGCCATGACCGTGTAGATCGAGCACGCGTTGGCGACACAGTCGACGCCGCCCTGGATCGCCTTGAGGTTCAGCGTGGTGCTCCAGGCGCCGCCCACGATCTGGGTCGGTCGGACGAAGGTCTGTGCGCCCCAGGCGCTCGCGTCGGTGGGCGACCACTTGCCGTCCTGGATGACGCCGACATAGAGGCCGGTGCCGGTCGCGGCGCCGTCGAAGCCGGTGCCGGAGATGGTGATGTTCTCACCCGCGGCGGCGATGTTCGTGGTCTTCGACGCGGTCACCGCGGGTCCGCTGGGCACCACGACGGGCGGGGCGAAGGTGACCGGCGTCCGGGTGTCCTGGGTGCGGTCGCCCAGCGAGTAGTGGTCGGCGAGCGTGTAGATCGAGCACGCGTTCTCGAAGCAGTTCGCGTCGCCCTTGATCGCGGCGGCCTTCAGCGTGGTGGTGAAGCCGCCGTCGACGATCTGGGCGGCCTTGATCCACGCGGAGGAGTTGAAGGCGCTGCTGCTGCTCGGGGAGTACTTGTCGACCTGGGCGAGGCCGACGTAGACGCCCTGGCCGCCCGCGCCGAACCCCGTACCGGTGACGGTGAGGGTCTCACCGTCCGTCAGCCCGGTGGTCTTCGACACTGTCACAGCCGGACCGGCCGGCACCACGACCGGCGGGGCGAAGGTGATGGGCGTCTTGGTGTCCTGGCTGCGGTCGGTGGAGCCGTGGGCCATGACGGTGTAGATCGAGCACGTGTTGGCGACACAGTCCGCGCCACCCTCGATCGCCTTGATGTCGAGGGCGGCGCTCCACGCGCCGCCGACGATCTGGGTCGGGCGGACGAACGTCTGTGCGCCCCACGCGTCGGCATCGGTGAACGACCACTTGTCGTCCTGGATGACGCCGACGTACAGGCCGGTGCCGGCCGCGGCGCCGTCGAAGCCGGTTCCCGAGATGGTGATGTTCTCGCCGTCGGGGGTGATATCGGTCGACTTCGACACCGTGACCTTGGGTACGGGGTTCTCGGTGCCGGGGTCGCTCGAACCGAGGCTGCCGTGTGAGCCGAACGGGCTGCTCTGGGCAGCCGCAACGCCCATCGGGAGCGTGCAGGCGATCGTGGCGGCAACCGCCACGACCGCGGACTTGGTGAACGCGCGCATCTTCCTACTTTCTGGTGGGGGTTCGCCGTCACGGGCGAGATATTAGGTAAAGCTAGCCTTACTTGTGCTGGACGTAAAGGGGGTGACACCTCACCGACGTGTGGATGAATCGCGTTGCACGACAGGGATTCACGGCATGCCGGGGTGAGGGGCATCCGGCTCGGATGCCCCTCACTGAAGGCGAGATCGTGCTAGTTGCGGCGCCGCAGTGCGAAGGTGGTGCCGACCGCGAGCCCGGCTCCGAGCACGCCGCCGATCAACAGCGGGATGATCCACGCTGTGCCGTCGGCAATGGCATCGGACAGGTTGCGGAACGCGGAGGCAACCGAATTCGTCTCGTCCGACGACGAGCCTCCGTCGTCGTTCGATCCGTCGGCCGCCGCCAGTGCAACGTCCTCGGCCTTGTCGGCGTTGGGCGCATTGGGGTCGTCGCCGAAGCTGACGGGGGTCTGGGTGTCCTGGCTGCGGTCACTCGAGCCGTGCGCGGCGATCGTGTAGATCGAGCAGGCGTTCTTGGTGCAGTCCGAATCGCCCTTGACGGCTTGGACATTCATGGTGGTCGTCCACGCGCCGTCCTTGATCCTGCTCGGCGTGATGTACGCCGTTGTCATCCAGACGCCGGCGTCGGTGGTGGAGAACTTGCTCTCCTGGATGAGGCCGACGTAGATGCCGGGCTGCTCACCCGAGAAGCCGGTGCCCGAGATGGTGATCTCCTCGCCGTCGACCTTCAGCCTCTTCGCCTTCGACAGGGTGACGGCCACAGTGTTCGCGGCGCCGGGGGCGCTGGCACCGGTCAGCACGGGCGGGGCCGTGACCGTGCCCGGCGCGACACCGCCGACGAAGCTCACCGGCGTCTTGGTGTCCTGGCTGCGGTCCGAGGAACCGTGGGCCATGACGGTGTAGATCGAGCACGCGTTCCTGATGCAGTCGAAGGCGCCCGACGTGGCGACGAGATCCATCGGGATGGACCAGTTGCCGCCGGAGATCTGCTCCGGCTTGACGAAGGCGGAGGTCATCCACACCGATGCGTCGGAGGAGGAGAAGACATTGTCCTGAACCAGGCCGACGTAGAGGCCGGGGGCGGCGCCGGAGAATCCGGAACCCGAGATCGTCACCGACTCTCCGGACGGGTTGATCTCGCTCGCCTTCGACAGCGACACCGACAGGCCGGCGTTCGCGGTGTAGGTGGTGCCGGGCGCCGCACCGGCCGCTCCGCCGCCGGTGTTAGCCCCGATGCCTGTTCCGCCGCCGGGCTGCTGTGTAACCGGGGGAGCCGTGCCGACGAAGCTGATGGGGGTGACGGTGTCCTGGCTACGGTCGGACGACCCGTGGGCCGCGAGGGTGTAGATCGCGCACGCGTTCGCGACGCAGTCCCCACCGGCGAAGGCGCCGATGACCTCGAGGGTCTTCGAGAAGGAGCCGCCCGGCATGTCGCTCGGCTTGATGAACATCGCGTTGTGGAAGACCGAGGCGTCGGTGTACGAGTAGCGATTCATCTGCGCGACGCCGATGTAGATGCCCGGACCCGTGGTCGAGAAGCCGCTGCCGCGCACGGTGATCCGGTCGCCGGATGCATTCAGCCCGCTGGTCTTGCTCGCGTTGATCTTGGGGCCGTTGCTGGTCGCGGGCGGCGTCGTCGTTGCGGTCGTGGTCGTCGGGTTCGTGGTCGGCTTCGTGGTCGTTGTCGGCTTGGTCGTGGTCGTCGGCTGCGTCGTGGTTGTCGTCGGCGGCGCTGTCGTGGTCGGTGGTGCGGTCGTCGTGGTCGTCGTGGTCGTCGGGGTCGGCGTGGTTGTCGTCGGGGTCGTGGCCGCGAACGTCACTGGCGTCCGGGTGTCCTGGCTACGGTCCGACGAGCCGTGGGCGGCAACCGTGTAGATCGAGCAGGCGTTCACCGTGCAGTCCGAGTTGCCCGCGACGGCCATGACGTCGAGCGTGGTCGACCAGACGCCGCCGATGATTTGGTTCGGGCGGATGAACGCCGTGGTGATCCAGGCGTCGGCGTTGGTGGTCGAGAACTTGTCGTCCTGGACGACGCCGACGTAGATCCCGGGGCCGCTGCTGGAGAACCCGGTCCCCGAGACGGTGACGGACTCGCCGGCGGCCTTCAGGCCGGACGTCTTGGAGACGGTTGTGACCGGAGTGGCGGACACTGCTTGGAGGACGCTGCCTCCGTCCCCTGTCGAGGTGCCGGGGTCGGCAATCGCGATGCCGACCGGCGTCGTCAATGCCACGGCGACTGCCACGGTCGCGATGGCAGCCCTGCTGAACGCGCGCATCTTCCTTCTTCTTCCTGATCACGGCCGCGGTCGCAGCACCCTGGGGTGTCGCGAAGGGAAATGTAGGTGAGCCTAAGATTGCTCAGGCGAGCCTAAGCTACATCACCTGCGGTCGGTTTTGGGAAGTTACGAAATTGCGGCCTCGCCGAGGAGGTGGGCGGCGGTTGTCGATTTGCGGCGAGGATAAGCGGAATGCGATGCCGGTTTGACTGCCGCCGCGTGCCCGGAGGCGTCGGGGTTTCCGCTGGCCGCGCCGGTTTCTGGACGAATGTCCGTTATGTTTTGGTGTGGTGGCTGCCTTCCTGTGGCTGCTGCGCGCCCTGGGGAGGGGTGCGGACTGCACCCTGAAGGGCACATTTCCTATGGCCATCCTTGATGGATCACCTTCACCGACCCGGCGGGCTCGACTGTTCGCGGGTGTCGGCGCGGCCGCGTTCGCGGTCGCCGCACTCGTCACCGGGGCGGGTCCGGCTACGGCGGACACCGTCACCGACACAATCGCGGTCGGCTCGTCTCCGAATGGTGTGGCGGTCACCCCGGACGGGTCCCGCGCCTACGTCACCAACCGGACCAGCGGCACGGTGTCGGTGATCGACACCGCCACGAACACCGTCGTCGGCGCACCCGTCCCGGTCGGCGCGAATCCGATCGGGGTCGCGGTCACCCCGGACGGGTCCCGCGCCTACGTCACCAGCCAGTCCGGTGGCACGGTGTCGGTGATCGACACCGCCACGAACACCGTCGTCGGCGCACCCGTCCCGGTCGGCGCGAATCCGATCGGGGTCGCGGTCACCCCGGACGGGTCCCGCGCCTACATCGCCAACTGGGACAGCGGCACGGTGTCGGTGATCGACACCGCCACGGACACGGTGGCGACCGTCCCGGTCGGCTCAACTCCGTTCGGGGTGGCGGTCACCCCGGACGGGTCCCGCGCCTACATCACCAACCAGAGCACCAACTCGGTGTCGGTGATCGACACCGCCACGAACGCCGTGGCCGCGACCGTCCGGGTCGACGAATGGCCGGCCGGGGTGGCAATCACCCCGGACGGGGCCCGCGCCTACATCACCAGCTTTGACGGCGGCACGGTGTCGGTGATCGACACCGTCACCAATACCCTCGCCGCGACCGTCCCGGTCGACTCGCAGCCGTATGGGGTGGCGATCACCCCGGATGGGTCCCGCGCCTACGTCACCAACGATGGCAGCGGCACGGTTTCGGTGATCGACACCGCCACGGGCACCGTGGCCGCGACCGTCCCGGTCGGCTCGGATCCGGTCGGGGTGGCGGTCACCCCGGACGGGTCCCGCGCCTACGTCGCCAACCATGGCAGCGGCACGGTGTCGGTGATCGCGATCGAGCAGGCACCCACCCTCACAGGAACCCCCGCGGCCGGGGCCGTCGACCAGATCTACAGTCACGCCTTCACCGTCACAGGCCGACCCGCCCCGACCGTGACCGTCACTGCCGGCACCCTGCCCGACGGCCTGACCGTCTCCCCGGAGGGGGTGCTGTCCGGAACCCCCACCGTCGGTGGGCGATTCGAGTTCACCCTCACCGCATCCAACGGCATCGACCAGGATGCCTCCCTGCCGGTCGTCCTCGACATCGCCGTCCCCGCGACCGGGCCACTCGGATCGCTCGGATCGCTCGGATCGGTAGGCTCCCTGACCTGGACCTCCTGACCGAACAGGACCGCCGCACACGCGCAGTGGCCGCCCACCCCGACCGGGGTGGGCGGCCACTGTCCTTCGCGCCGACAGCGCAACAGGAAAGTGACGCTGTCCGCCACCGCACCGAAAGGCATTCGACCGGCGGTGCACGCCCCACATCAGCGACAGAGCACGACACGCCTGGAATTCGTCCAAGTGGATCAGCGTGTCCTGCCGATCCTCGCTGCATCGCGACGGCTGTGCAACGGATCGTCACGGAGCACCGGGCGTGTGGATCTGCGTCGCCAGCCAGGGCAACGCGTCGGCGAACCCCTGTGCGGCGAACTGCCACGTGTGACGGCCGTTCGATGTGTGCACGCTGCACGTGATTCCGACCGACTGCGCGGTCGCGCACAACTGTTCGGCGGCGCCGGTCTCGCCCGAGTCGTGGGTGCCGTCCTGTCCGCCGAGGCCGTCGCGTCCCGAACTCGGCGGTGGGGCGGACGGCGACGGACCGGGCCGGGGCGGAACGTCGCTGTCCTGGAACCAGCCCGTGACGCCCTGGTACGGGCCGTGCCCGATCATCACCTTCGTCGGGTCGAACCGGTCGCGCAGCGCGGCGTCGCCGCCGTAGAGCCGGTCGAGCGTCTGTTCGTCGGTACCGGCCGTGGGGCCGATGTCGCCGGCGATGTCCTCGAACGTCGTGAACAGGTCGGGGTGCATGACCGCCAGGTCGGCCGCGCACGTGCCGCCCATAGACCACCCGACTACCCCCCAGTTCGTGGGATCGGCGGACGCCCCGAACGTCGAGATCACGTACGGACGGACGTCGTCGACGAGATGCGACGCCGAGTTGCCGCGGGGCCCGTCCACACACTCGGTGTCGTTGTTGAAACTGCCGCCGGCGTCGACGAACGCCAGGATCGGGGCCTGCCCGCCGTGGGCCTGCGCGTAGTCGTCGACGGTCTGGATTGCGTTGCCGGTTCGCAGCCAGTCCGCGGCCGTGTTGAACTCGCCGCCGACCATCATCAGGACCGGCAGCTTCGGCGGTGCGTCCCCGGCGAACCACGCCGGCGGTAGGTACACGTACTCGGTGCGGTGCTTGAAGCCGCTCGCGTTGTCGGGGATGTCGACGGCGACGACCTTTCCGGTCGACATCGTCGTGCTCCGCAGGCCGGGCAGATCCGACGCAACCACCTGGTCCGGAACCGGTCCGGCCGTCGCAGCGGCCCACGCCACCTGCACAGTGGGGTAATAGCCGACCCACTGGTTCAGCGTCAACGCCACGCAGGTGAACGTCAACGGGACCAGCACGATCGACAGGGCGCGCCGCCACCAACGAGTGCCCCGCCAGCCCAGGACTGCGACGGCGAGCGACCCGACGAACACCGCAGACCACAGCCACAGCTGCATGGGTGCAGGATCCGACGCCAGGCCCTGCTGATCGACGAACCAGTGCGCTATCGCCGCGACCGCCACCCCGAACGCCGCGGTCACCGGCACCCACAACATCCACCAGCGCCGACTGCTCCGCACGAGTACGGCGATCAACACCACGACGGTGACGATCTCGATCGTCAGCGGCAGCCACCCGCCCAGCAGCGAGATCCCGGACGATCCGCTGTGGTAGCCGCCCGCCGGCGGTGCGGGCGCCGCGAGAGGGGCGGGTGACGAAGTGATCGCAGCCACTCCTCCAGTGTGGTGCGCAAACCTGGCAGCCCGCTGTGAACCTCCTTCCCGATCGCCGACAGCGCCCTCGATCGGTCTCACGAGCTCGACCACTGCGCCCTCGATCGGTCTCGCGAGCTCGACCACTGCGCCCTCGATCGGTCTCGCGAGCTCGACCGACTAGGCTGCTACAACGTGATCACCCGCATGTCGCACCTGTTCCTCCGCACGCTCCGCGACGACCCGGCCGACGCCGAGGTCGCCAGCCACAAGCTGCTGGTTCGCGCCGGCTACGTGCGGCGCATCGCGCCAGGCGTCTACTCGTGGCTGCCACTCGGCCTGAAGGTGCTGCGCGAGGTGGAGCGCGTGGTCCGCGAGGAGATGAACGGGATCGGAGCGCAGGAGATCCTGCTGCCCGCGCTGTTGCCGCGCGATCCCTACGAGACGTCGAACCGGTGGACCGAGTACGGCGACGGCCTGTTCCGGCTGAAGGACCGCAAGGGCAACGACATGATGCTCGGCCCGACGCACGAGGAGCTGTTCGCCCTCACCGTGAAGGGCGAGTACAACTCGTACAAGGACTTCCCGGTCACCCTGTACCAGGTGCAGACCAAGTACCGCGACGAGGAGCGTCCGCGCGCCGGCATCCTGCGCGGCCGCGAGTTCGTCATGAAGGACTCCTACAGCTTCGACCTCACCGACGAGGGCCTCGCCGAGTCGTACAAGGCGCACCGCGACGCCTACGAGAAGATCTTCCAGCGCCTCGGCGTCAAGTACGTGATCGTGTCCGCGACGTCGGGCGCGATGGGTGGCAGTGCCTCGGAGGAGTTCCTCGCCGAGAGCGAGATCGGCGAGGACACCTACGTCCGCTGCGTCGAATCCGGCTACGCGGCCAACGTCGAGGCCGTCAAGACGCTCGCCCCGGCGCCGATCCCGTTCGACGGCCTGCCGGAGGCCAAGGTCCACGACACCCCCGACACCCCGACCATCGATGCGCTCGTCGAGTGGGCCAACTCCGCGGGGCTGGGACGCACGATCACCGGCGCCGACACCCTCAAGAACATCATCGTCAAGACCCGCGTGCCGGGCGGCGAGTGGGAACTGCTCGGCATCGGCATCCCGGGTGACCGCGAGGTGGACGACAAGCGCCTCGAGGCGTCCCTCGAGCCCGCCGAGGTCGCGCTGCTCACCGACGAGGACTTCGCGAAGCATCCGTTCCTCGCCAAGGGGTACATCGGTCCGAAGGCGCTGCTGGACAATGAGGTTCGCTACCTCGTCGATCCTCGCGTGGTCGACGGCACGTCGTGGATCACCGGCGCCGACGTCGTCGGCAAGCACTACGTCGACCTGGTCGCCGGCCGCGACTTCACCCCCGACGGCACTATCGAGGCCGCCGAGGTCCGTGACGGCGATCCGTCGCCGGACGGTGCGGGCCAGCTGGTCGCTGCCCGCGGCATCGAGATCGGCCACGTCTTCCAGCTGGGCCGCAAGTACACCGACGCGTTCGCCGTCGACGTGCTCGGCGAGAACGGCAAGCCGGTGCGCCCGACCATGGGCTCGTACGGTGTCGGCGTCTCCCGCCTGGTCGCGGTCATCGCCGAGCAGCACCATGACGACAAGGGCCTCCGCTGGCCTGCGGAGGTCACGCCGTTCGACGTGCACCTGGTCATCGCGAACAAGGACGAGGCCGCCCGCGAGGGTGCCGAGGCGCTGGCCGCCGAGCTCGACAAGGCCGGCGTCGAGGTCCTGTTCGACGACCGCAAGGCGTCCCCGGGCGTGAAGTTCAAGGACTCCGAGCTGATCGGTGTCCCGCTGGTCGTGGTCGTGGGCCGCGGCTACTCCGACGGCAAGGTGGAGCTGCGCGACCGCTTCACCAGCGAGGCGCGTGAGATCGCCGCCGACGGAGCGCTCGCCGAGATCCTGGCAGCCGTCCGGGGCTGAACAACCAGCTCCTGACCCCGCGTTTTGCGCACTTTTCGGTCCCGATCGGGTGACCGTGACACCGGTTAGTGCGCAAAACGCGGGGTGGCGCCGTCCGATCCGGAGGACAGTGGAGGCTGCGACCTCGACCGGGGCGCAGACTCACGCTGCGGAGGGTGAGGACGGTGGACCGAGTGCTGCTGAATCCGCACGACTACGACCCGACGGTGTTCGACCCGAACACGCGCCGGTTGCTGCGGGCGACGATCGACTGGTTCGAGGCCCGCGGCAAACGACGACTCCTACAGGACGACCTGCACGCGGTGTGGACGCGGGACTTCCTGGACTTCGTCGGCCGCGAGAAGTTGTTCGCGACGTTCCTGACGCCCGCCGCCGAATCGGGCGGTGACCCCAACAAGCGGTGGGACGCGGCCCGCAACGCGGCGCTCAGCGAGATCCTGGGCTTCTACGGCCTCGCGTACTGGTACGTGTGGCAGGTGACGGTGCTGGGGCTCGGGCCGATCTGGATGAGCACCAACGCGGCGGCCCGCGAGCGCGCCGCCGAACAACTCGACGCGGGCGGCGTCATGGCGTTCGGGCTGTCCGAGCGTGAGCACGGCGCCGACGTGTACTCCACCGACATGCTCCTCACACCGGCCGAGGACGGAACCGCCGCCTTCCGTGCGAACGGCACCAAGTACTACATCGGCAACGGCAACGTCGCCGGCATGGTGTCGGTGTTCGGTCGCCGCACCGACGTCGAGGGCGCCGACGGGTACGTCTTCTTCGTCGCCGACAGCCACCACCTGCACTACCGGCTGATCGACAACGTCGTGCACGGGCAGATGTACGTGAGCACGTTCGCGCTGCGGGACTACCCGGTGCGCGAGGAGGACATCCTGCATACCGGCGCGGACGCGTTCTCGGCGGCGCTCAACACGGTCAACATCGGCAAGTTCAACCTGTGCACGGCGTCGATCGGCATGTGCGAGCACGCGTTCTTCGAGGCGATCACGCACGCGCACAACAGGATTCTCTACGGAAAGCGCGTCACCGACTTCCCGCACGTGCGCTCGAACTTCGTCGACGCCTACACCCGCCTGGTCGCGATGAAGCTCTTCAGCGCGCGCGCCGTCGACTACTTCCGCAGCGCCGGTCCGGAGGACCGTCGCTACCTGCTGTTCAACCCGATGACCAAGGCGAAGGTCACCTCCGAGGGCGAGGCGGTGGTGGCGCTGCTGCACGACGTCATCGCCGCAAAGGGATACGAGAAGGACACCTACTTCCGCGAGGCCGCCGAGCTGATCGGCACCCTGCCGAAACTCGAGGGCACGGTGCACGTCAACGTCGGGCTGATCCTCAAGTTCATGCCGAACTATCTGTTCAACCCCGTCGACTACCCGGCCGTCGGCACCCGCGACGACGCCGCGGACGACGTGTTCTTCTGGGAACAGGGGCCCGCGCGCGGCGCCGCGAAGGTGCAGTTCCACGACTGGACGCGCGTCTACACCGAGCACTCGGACATCCCCAACGTCGAACGCTTCCTCGAGCAGGCGCTGGCGCTGCGGGAGCTGCTGGCGACGGCCGGGCCCGACGACGCGCAGCGCGAGGATCTCGACTTCCTGCTCACCGTGGGGCACCTGTTCGAACTGGTCGTCTATGGGCAGCTGATCCTCGAGCAGGCCGACGTCGTCGACCTCGGTCGTGACCTGATCGAGCAGATCTTCGACGTGCAGATCCGGGACTTCTCGCGGTATGCCGTTGCGCTGCACGGAAAACCGTCGTCCACGGACGCGCAACAGCAGTGGGCGCTCGATGCGATCCGCAAGCCCGTCGTCGACTCCGAACGATTCGCGCGGGTGTGGGAGCAGGTCGCCGGCTACGAGGGCGCCTACGAGATGCGACCTTAGGCTGGGTTCATGGCTGATCCCGATAGCACCGAACGCACACAGTGGGCCGAGGTCGACGACTACCTCGTCGAGACCGTCGTGGGCGTGGACGACGACCTCACCGCGGCGCTGGGCGCGAACGCCGCGGCCGAACTACCTCCGATCGACGTGTCCCCGCCGCAGGGCAAGTTCCTGAACCTGTTGGCGCGGATGGTCGGTGCGACCCGGGTGCTCGAGATCGGCACGCTGGGCGGGTACAGCACCATCTGGCTCGCACGCGCGGTGGGCGAGGCCGGTCGCGTCGTGACGCTCGAGTACGAACCGAAACATGCCGCGGTGGCCCGGGCGAACCTCGATCGGGCCGGTGTCGGGAGCCGGGTCGACATCCGGATCGGTGCCGCACTGGACACGTTGCCGGGCGTCGAGGCCGACGGCATGGGGCCGTTCGACCTGGTGTTCATCGACGCCGACAAGGTCAACAACTCCAACTATGTGCGCTGGGCGCTGCGAATGTCGCGGCCCGGCACCGTGATCGTCGTGGACAACGTCGTCCGTGGGGGAGGGGTGTCCAATCCCGATCTCGACGACGAGGCGGTGCGGGCCAGTCGCGAGGTGCTGGGCCTGCTGGCCGACGAACCCCGCGTCGATGCGACCGCGTTACAGACCGTCGGGTCCAAAGGGTGGGACGGGTTCGCCTTCGCGCTGGTCGTCGACTGACGCCGGATATTGCAGCGAACTACCTGGTGATCGAGGGTGCGAGCCGTCCGTACCGCGGGCGGTCCTGATCCCAGGTCGCCGCCTGCGATGACGCGCGGGCGTTCCCCACGTATGGTGTGACGCGCGTACTGGACACCGACCGTCGAACCCGGAAGAGACACAGGCGAATGCAGAAGTTGAGAACCACACTTGTCGCGGCCGGCGTGGCCCTCCTCCCGGCCCTCGTCGCGGCTCCCGCGCAGGCCGCATCGCTGAACATCCCGGGCATCATCGGTCAGGGGCTCGACACCGTCGAGCACACCGCGGCCTCCGGAATCGGTGACACCGTCGCCTCGTTGGGACAGTACGGCGCCGCGCACGCCTACCTCACCGGCGACCCGGCCTCCCGGTACATCGTGGTGCTCGGTGCCCGTCTGAATCCCGACGGTCTGCTGCCCGCAGTTCTCAACGCGCGCCTCGACGCCGCGGCGGCGATCGCCCGGCTCCATCCCCAGAACAAGGTGATCGTGTCGGGCGGGCCGACGCAGCCGCTGCCGTACACCGAGGCGCAGGCGATGCTCGTCGGGCTCACCTTGCGGGGTGTCAATCCGGCCAGCATCATTCTCGAGAACGACTCGTACTCGACGGTCGACAACGCCCGGAACACGACCCAGATCCTCTCGGGCGCGGGTGCTGACGGAGCCGTCCTCGTCAGCTCGGCGTCGCACATCGATCGGGCGCTCGCGACCTTCCAGTCCGCGTCCGGGCGGTTCCACTACGTGCCGGTGTCCGTCCCGGGTTGGTGACATCGCGGGACGGGCTCGCCTCCCGACGCCGGAGCCCGGTCGGCCGTAGCATCGGCACCGTGGCCAATCCGACCGTCCGCTCCGATGATCCGGGTCCGCTGCGTGTGCTCGTCTACAGCAGCGACGCCTCGACGCGGGAACAGGTGATGCGCGCCCTCGGCACACGCCCGCACCCCGACCTGCCGGAGCTCGAGTACGTCGAGGTCGCGACGGAGCCGGTGGTGATCCGCACGATGGATGCGGGCGGTATCGACCTGGCGATCCTGGACGGGGAGGCGACCCCGGCCGGCGGGATGGGAATTGCCAAGCAGCTCAAGGACGAGCTCGACGTGTCCCCGCCGATCGTGGTCCTGACCGGCCGCGCCGACGACCGGTGGCTCGCGGACTGGTCGCGGGCGGAGGCGGTGGTGCAGCACCCGATCGAGCCGTTCCGCCTGGCAGAGGCCGTCGTTCCGCTGCTGCGGCGGGCGTGACGGAATCGGGTCCGGGCCGATGCGGGGCCGGCACCCGAAAGACTCGCGGGTAAAACCGAAGCCAAGCACGGGGACTATCCCGGTACGCTGAGTCGTAGATCACATTCGGCGGGTGGGTTTTCCTGATTGCGTGATTGTGCGTCTCCCGTGGCTACCCGCCGCGCGTGGTCACCTTGTGGGCTCGCGACGAGAGGAGCTGGGGCGCAATGAACGCGTACGTGCCGATTCTCGTGCTCGGGGCCATCGCCGTGGCATTCGCGGTGTTCTCCGTCATCGTCGCCTCGGTCGTCGGGCCCAGACGGCGCAACCGCGCGAAGCTCGAGGCCTACGAGTGTGGCATCGAACCCACGCCGCAATCGGCCACCGGCAGAGCCGGTGGGCAACGGATCCCGGTGAAGTACTACCTGACAGCGATGCTGTTCATCATCTTCGACATCGAGATCGTGTTCCTCTATCCGTGGGCGGTGCATTTCGACGCCCTCGGACCGTTCGGTCTGGCCGCGATGGCGGTCTTCGTCTTCAACGTGTCCGTGGCCTACGTGTACGAGTGGCGGCGTGGGGGATTGAGCTGGGACTAGGCGGTACCCGCGAGAAGGAGGTGAACCTGGCATGGGACTCGAGGAGAAGGTGCCGAGCGGTTTCCTGCTGAGCACCGTGGAAACCGTGGCCGGCTACGCCCGCAAGGGTTCGCTGTGGCCGGCCACGTTCGGCCTCGCGTGCTGCGCGATCGAGATGATGGCGACCACGTCGGGGCGCTTCGACCTGGCCCGGTTCGGCATGGAGGCCTTCCGCGCGTCGCCCAGGCAGGCCGACCTCATGATCGTCGCGGGCCGGGTCAGCCAGAAGATGGCACCGGTGCTGCGTCAGGTGTACGACCAGATGGTCGAACCCAAGTGGGTACTGGCGATGGGGGTGTGCGCGTCGTCGGGCGGGATGTTCAACAACTACGCCATCGTGCAGGGCGTCGACCACGTCGTCCCGGTGGACATCTACCTTCCCGGCTGCCCGCCCCGGCCGGAGATGCTCCTCAACGCAATCCTGGAGCTGCACGCGAAGATTCAGCAGATGCCGCTCGGCGTGAACCGCGAGGAGGCGGTGCGGGCGGCCGAGGCGGCGGCGCTCACGGCACGGCCGACCGTCGACCTCGGGATGCCGGGACGTGGAGCCGGGACGGTGGCGCGATGACGGACGACCACGACCACGTGCCGGGCGGTACCGATCCTGAGGCGACGGCCGGCCCCGAGGGCACCGTCCCGCCCGAACGCGTCGCGGGCGGCGAGATGATCGGCCTGCGTCAGGGCATGTTCGGGGTCGGCGGCACCGGGGACACCTCGGGCTACGGGCGTCTGGTGCGTCCGGTCACGTTGCCGGGCGGCACACCGCGGCCGTACGGCGGCTGGTTCGACGAGGTCGTCGACACCCTCGCCGACGCCCTGGACGCGGACGACGCGGGCGTGCTGTTCGACGACGCGGTCGAGAAGGTCGTCGTCTTCCGCGGCGAGCTCACCCTCCACGTGCGCCGCGAGTATCTGCCCCTGCTGGCCCGGCTGCTGCGTGACGTCCCGGAGTTGCGATTCGAACTGTGCCTCGGCGTGAGCGGCGTGCACTACCCGCAGGACCCGGGGCGGGAGCTGCACGCGGTGTACCCGCTGATGTCGATCACCCACGGCCGTCGGTTGCGGCTGGAGGTGGCGGTCCCCGACGCGGATCCGCACATCCCGTCGCTGTACCTGGTGTATCCGACCACCGACTGGCACGAGCGCGAGGCGTACGACTTCTTCGGGCTCGTGTTCGACGGTCACCCGGCGCTCACCCGGATCGAGATGCCCGACGACTGGGTGGGGCATCCGCAGCGGAAGGACTACCCCCTCGGCGGCGTCCCCGTCGATTACAAGGGGGCGAAGATCCCGCCACCGGACGAGAGGAGGGCGTATCAGTGAACCACTCTCGTGACTCCTTCACCCGGAACGGCGGTGGCGGTACGGAGTTCACCGTCTCCGGCCAGGACTGGGACGAACTCGTCGACGCGGCCACCGCGGCGCACGAGTCCGGTGCCGAGCGGATCGTCGTCAACATGGGGCCGCAGCACCCGTCCACCCACGGGGTGCTGCGACTGATCCTCGAGATCGAGGGCGAGACGGTCACCGAGGCCCGCTGCGGAATCGGATACCTGCACACCGGGATCGAGAAGAACCTCGAGTACCGCAACTGGACGCAGGGCGTCACGTTCGTCACCCGCATGGACTACCTGGCACCGTTCTTCAACGAGGTGGCGTACTGCCTGGGCGTGGAGAAGTTGCTCGACGTCACCGACGAGATCCCCGAACGCGCCACCGTGGTGCGCGTGTTGCTCATGGAGCTCAACCGGATCTCCTCGCACCTCGTGGCGCTCGCGACCGGCGGCATGGAGCTGGGCGCGATCACGCCGATGCTCTTCGGATTCCGCGAGCGCGAACTTGTTCTCGACATCTTCGAGATGATCACCGGCCTGCGCATGAACCACGCCTACATCCGCCCGGGAGGGCTTTCGCAGGACCTGCCGGACGGGGCGGCGGAGAAGGTGCGTGAGCTGCTCGACCTCATGCCCCGGCGGCTGCGTGACCTCGAGAACCTGCTCAACGAGAACCCTATTTGGAAGGCCCGCACGCGGGGCATCGGCTACCTCGACCTCACCGGCTGCATGGCGCTCGGCATCACCGGCCCCATCCTCCGGGCCACCGGACTGCCGTTGGACGTGCGCAGGTCGGACCCGTACTGCGGCTACGAGACCTACGACTTCGACGTCGTCACCGCCACCGGATCCGACTGCTACGGGCGCTATCTCGTGCGTGTTCGCGAGATGGCGGAATCGCTGAAGATCGTCGAACAGTGCCTGGATCGCCTGCGTCCCGGCCCGGTCATGCTGGCGGACCGGAAGATCGCCTGGCCCGCCGATCTCGCGCTCGGTCCGGACGGGCTCGGCAACTCCCTCGAATACATTCGCCGGATCATGGGCACCTCCATGGAGGAGCTGATCCACCACTTCAAGCTCGTCACCGAAGGATTCCGCGTGCCACCCGGTCAGGTGTACGTGGCGGTGGAGTCACCGCGCGGCGAGCTGGGCGTGCACATGGTGAGCGACGGCGGGACCCGGCCGTTCCGCGTGCACTACCGGGATCCGTCCTTCACGAATCTCCAGGCTGTGTCGGCAATGTGCGAGGGCGGGATGGTGGCAGACGTGATCGCGTCGGTGGCCAGCATCGACCCCGTCATGGGGGGAGTGGACCGATGAGCGAACCACGAACCACGGGACCGGTGTTCGTCGACCTCGGTCCGCGGCCCCGGGAACGGCCGTCCTATCCGGCCGACGTCGCCGACCGGCTGGCGGCCGATGCCGAGGAGATCATCGCCCGCTACCACGGCCGCGGGGACGAGTCGGAGCCCCCCGGTACGGCGCGCTCGGCGCTCCTGCCGCTGCTGCACCTGGTCCAGGCCGAGGACGGATACGTCTCGCCCGCCGGAATCGAGTTCTGCGCAGGGCAACTCGGACTGACCGCGGCCGAGATCACCGCGGTGGCCACGTTCTACACCATGTACCGCCGCGACCCGACCGGGACCTACCACGTGGGCGTGTGCACCAACAGCCTCTGCGCGGTGATGGGCGGCGACGCGATCCACTCGGCCCTGCGCGAGCACCTCGGCATCGGCGACGGCGAGACGACCGCGGACGGGGCGGTGACGCTCGAGCACATCGAGTGCAACGCGGCCTGCGACTTCGCGCCGGTGATGATGGTGAACTGGGAGTTCTTCGACAACCAGACGCCCGCGTCGGCCACCGAGGTGGTCGACGCGCTGCGGGCCGGGCAGACTGTGACGCCGACGCGCGGTGCACCGCTGTGCTCGTTCCGCGACACCGCCCGCATCCTCGCCGGATTCCCGGACCGACGACCTGGCGCACCCGAAGCGGGCGGCGGTGCCGGGTCGCCCACGCTCGCCGGCTTGCGCGCGTCCCGGGAAGACGCCGCCGCCGGACCGGCGTTGACGCCGGTGCTGAGCCGACACTGGGACGATGCCCGGTCGTGGACCCTCGACACCTACCAGCGCCACGACGGCTACACCGCGCTGCGCAAGGCGCTGCGGATGAACCCCGACGAGGTGATCCAGACCGTCAAGGACGCCGGGCTGCGCGGCCGCGGCGGAGCGGGCTTCCCGACCGGCATGAAATGGTCGTACATCCCGCAGGACCCGGCCAGCAGCACCGTCACCGGCACCGCGAAGCCCCACTACCTCGTCGTCAACGCCGACGAGTCGGAACCGGGCACCTGCAAGGACATTCCGCTGATGCTCGCCACCCCGCACGCCCTGATCGAAGGCGTCGTCATCGCGGCCTTCGCGATCCGGGCGTCGCGGGCGTTCATCTACCTGCGCGGAGAGGTGGTGCCGGTCCTGCGCCGACTGCAGGCCGCGGTCGCCGAAGCCTACGACGCCGGCTATCTCGGGCGGGACATCCTCGGCTCCGGCTTCGACCTCGACATCGTGGTCCATGCCGGGGCCGGCGCCTACATCTGCGGTGAGGAGACCGCGCTGCTGGACTCACTCGAGGGCCGACGCGGGCAGCCCCGGCTGCGGCCGCCGTTCCCCGCGGTCGCCGGGCTCTACGCGTGTCCCACCGTGGTCAACAACGTCGAGTCGATCGCGAGTGTCCCGCCGATCATCCTGCGCGGGCCGGAGTGGTTCCGCAGCATGGGCAGCGAGGCGTCCCCCGGATTCACCCTGTACTCGCTCTCGGGACACGTCACCAACCCCGGTCAGTACGAGGCACCGCTCGGAATCACGTTGCGGCAGTTGCTCGATCACGCCGGCGGTGTCCGGGCGGGCCATCGGCTCAAGTTCTGGACCCCTGGCGGTTCCTCGACGCCGATCTTCACCGACGAGCACCTCGACGTGCCGCTCGACTACGAAGCGGTCGCAGGCGCCGGGTCCATGCTCGGCACCAAGGCGCTCCAGATCTTCGACGAGACCACGTGCGTCGTGCGGGTGGTGTTGCGGTGGACGGAGTTCTACGCGCACGAGTCGTGCGGCAAGTGCACCCCGTGCCGGGAGGGCACGTACTGGCTGGTGCAGATCCTCCAGCAGCTCGAGCGCGGGGAGGGTACCGAGGAGGACCTCACCAAGCTGCTCGACATCTCCGACACCCTCCTGGGTAAGTCGTTCTGCGCTCTCGGTGACGGCGCCGCGAGCCCGATCATGTCCTCGCTGAAGTACTTCCGCGACGAGTACGTCGCGCACTTCGAGCACGGCGGCTGCCCGTTCGACCCGGACGAGTCGGCGCTCGTCGCGAGGGTCGCGGCCCATCCGGAAGGGGGGAGCGCATGACCGTCAACGTGGGTGCCGACGCGTCGGGCCAGCCGGTCCCGTCGGACCGGGTGACGCTCAGTATCGACGGCGTCGAGGTGACCGTTCCCAAGGGCACGCTCGTGATCCGCGCGGCCGAGGGCATCGGCATCCAGATTCCGCGCTTCTGCGACCACCCGCTCCTCGAACCGGTCGGGGCGTGCCGGCAGTGCCTCGTCGAGGTCGAGGGACAACGCAAGCCGCTGGCGTCGTGCACGACCGTCGCGACGGACGGCATGGTGGTGCACACCCAGGTCACGTCGGAGGTCGCGGACCGCGCGCAGAAGGGCGTGATGGAGCTGCTGCTCATCAACCATCCGCTCGACTGCCCCGTCTGCGACAAGGGCGGCGAGTGCCCGCTGCAGAACCAGGCGATGTCGAGCGGGCGCTCCGAATCCCGCTTCGGGGGTGTCAAACGCACCTTCCCCAAACCGATTCCGCTGTCCAGCGAGGTTCTGCTGGACCGCGAGCGCTGCGTGCTGTGCGCGCGCTGCACCCGGTTCTCGCAGCAGATCGCGGGCGACCCGATGATCGAACTCCTCGAACGCGGCGCGCTGCAACAGGTCGGAACCGGGGAGGACGAGCCGTTCGACTCCTACTTCTCCGGCAACACGGTGCAGATCTGCCCGGTCGGAGCGCTCACCGGCGCCGCCTACCGGTTCCGGGCCCGCCCGTTCGACCTGGTGTCGAGTCCGAGCATCTGCGAGCACTGCGCGAGTGGTTGCGCACAGCGCACCGACCACCGTCGTGGCACCGTGTTGCGCCGACTCGCCGGCGACGACCCGCAGGTCAACGAGGAATGGAACTGCGACAAGGGGCGCTGGGCGTTCACGTATGCGACCGAACCGGACCGGCTCGAGACACCGATGATCCGGGACGGCGCCGGCGATCTCGTGCCGGCGTCGTGGCCGGAGGCCCTCGCGGCCGCCGCACGCGGGCTCGCGTCGGCACCCGGCGGCGCGGGCGTCCTGGTCGGCGGCCGGGCCACCGTGGAGGATGCGTACGCCTACGCCAAGTTCGCGCGGACGGTCCTCGGCACCAACGACATCGACTTCCGGTCCCGGCAGCACTCCGTCGAGGAGACCGGGTTCCTCGCGGCGCGGGTCGCCGGCCACGTCCTCGGCGCCGACCCCACGGCGGTCACGTACGACGACCTCGAGCACGCGCCCTCCGTCCTGCTGGTCGCGTTCGAACCCGAGGAGGAGTCGCCGATGGTGTTCCTCCGGCTGCGCAAGGCCGTGCGCACCCGGCGTGCCGTGGTGATGTCGATCGCGCCCTACTCGACCCTCGGGCTCGAGAAGATGTCCGGCCGATTGCTGCGAGCGGTCCCGGGCGACGAACCGGCGATCCTCGACGAACTGACCGCGTCGGAGTTCCTGCGGTGCGCCGGCTCGGTGATCCTGGTTGGGGAGCGGGCCGCCGCGATACCGGGAACGCTGTCGGCCGTCGGGCGCCTGGCCGACGCGACCGGCGCGCGGATCGCGTGGATCCCGCGGCGGGCCGGTGAACGCGGCGCGTTGGAGGTCGGGGCGTCACCGGCCGTGCTGCCGGGCGGGCGGCCGGTCACCGATCCCGCGGCCCGGCGCGACGTCGAGACGATCTGGGACACCGCGAATCTGCCCGCGGGAACGGGCCGGGACACCTCGCTGATGCTCTCCGCGGCCGCCACGGGCACGCTGGGAGCGCTGCTGGTGGGCGGCGTCGAACTCGACGACCTCCCCGATCCCGCCGCCGCGAGGGAGGCCCTCGACGCGACCGGTTTCGTCGTGAGCCTGGAGGTGCGCCGCAGCGCCGTCACCGAGCGCGCCGACGTCGTGTTCCCGGTCGCACCGGTTGCGGAGAAATCCGGTGCATTCGTCGACTGGGAGGGCCGGGTACGCCCGTTCGAGGCGGCGCTGCGCGACACCGGTGCGGTACCGGACCAGCGGGTGCTGCACGCCCTCGCCGCCGAGATGGGCGTCGCACTCGGGCTGCCCGACGTCGCCGCCGCACGCATCGAGATCGCGCGGCTGGGCACGTGGAGCGGCGCGCGACCGCAGTCCTGGGAGATCCCGGCCCGGCCGGTGCCCGAGCCGCGCCCGGGTGAGGCGGTCCTGGCCACCTGGCGGATGCTCCTCGACGCCGGCCGGATGCAGGACGGCGAACCCTACCTCGCCGGGACGGCCCGCCCGCCCGTCGTCCGGCTGTCCGCCGACTGCGCCGCGGAGATCGGTGCGCGCGACGGTGACCCGGTGGCCGTCGAGACCGACCGGGGGGCGGTCACCCTGCCGCTTGTGATCACCGACCTGCCCTACCGCGTGGTGTGGCTGCCGATGAACTCGCCCGGTTCGGCGGTGCACCGGCAGCTCGGCCGACCCGGCGACGTCGTGCGGATCCGCCGCGCGGAGCCCGGCACGAACGGCGTCGTGGGACCCGCGTCCCGAGGGGAGGTCGTGCGATGACCGACACCGGGATGGTCACGGCCGCCGCCGACCTGTCGATGTTCGGCCACGACCCGTGGTGGCTCGTGATCGCGAAGGCGTTGGCCATCTTCGTTTTCCTGGTGCTGACCGTGCTGATCGCGATCTACGCCGAACGGAAGGTGCTGGCGTGGATGCAGATGCGGGTCGGCCCCGACCGCGTCGGCCCCCGGGGAATCCTGCAGACCCTCGCCGACGGCATCAAGCTCGCACTCAAGGAGGGCATCGTTCCCGCGGGCGTCGACAAGCCCGTCTACATCCTCGCGCCGATCATCGCGACGGTCCCGGCCTTCATGGCGTTCGCGGTGATCCCCTTCGGCCCGGAGGTGTCGATCCTCGGCCGGTGGACGCCCTTGCAGCTCACCGATCTTCCGGTCGCCGTCCTGTACGTCCTGGCGGTCACGTCGGTCGGCGTCTACGGGATCGTGCTGGCGGGATGGTCGTCGGGTTCGACGTATCCGCTCCTCGGCGGGCTCCGGTCGACCGCGCAGGTGATCTCCTACGAGGTCGCGATGGGTCTGACGTTCGCCGCCGTCTTCCTCGACGCCGGCACGATGTCGACGTCGGGAATCGTTGCCGCGCAGGAGGGCACCTGGTACGCGTTCCTGCTGCTGCCGTCGTTCCTCATCTACGTCACCTCGATGGTCGGCGAGACCAACCGGGCCCCGTTCGACCTGCCCGAGGCCGAGGGCGAACTCGTCGGCGGCTTCCACACCGAGTACTCGTCGCTGCGGTTCGCGATGTTCATGCTCGCCGAGTACGTGAACATGGTGACCGTCTCGGCGCTGGCGGCGACGATGTTCCTCGGCGGCTGGCACGCGCCGTGGCCGCTGAACATGTGGTCCGGCGCGAACTCGGGCTGGTGGCCGCTGCTGTGGTTCGTCGCGAAGGTGTGGGCGTTCCTGTTCGTGTTCATCTGGCTACGCGGCACGCTCCCACGCCTGCGCTACGACCAGTTCATGAATCTCGGCTGGAAGATCCTGATCCCGGTCGCGCTCGTGTGGGTCATGGTGGTCGCGACGGTCCGGGTGCTCCGCAACGAGGGGCACGAGGTGCGCTGGATCGTCCTGGTCGTCGGCGGCGTGATCGTGGCACTGGTGCTGCTGGCCCTGCTGTGGCGCCGCCTCACGGCCGCGCGCGGCGCGCCGCCCGAGGCGCAACCGGCCGCGGCCGAGGAGTTCGACCCGATGGCCGGAGGCTTCCCCGTCCCGCCGCTCCCGGCGGCTGCGCCGCGGACCGAGCCGGCGCTCGCGGCGTCCCGGCACCCCGGAAAGGAGGAGTTCGATGCCTGACTTCCTCGACTCCGTCGCAGGTTTCGGCGTGACGTTCTCGACGATGTTCAAGAAACCGGTGACCGAGTTCTATCCCGAGCAGAAGGCGCCCACCGCCGCCCGCTACCACGGTCGACACCAGCTCAACCGTCACCCCGACGGGCTGGAGAAGTGCATCGGCTGCGAGCTGTGTGCGTGGGCGTGCCCGGCCGACGCGATCTACGTGGAGGGCGCCGATAACACCGACGAGGAACGCTACTCGCCGGGGGAGCGGTACGGCCGCGTCTACCAGATCAACTATCTGCGGTGCATCGGCTGCGGTCTGTGCGTCGAGGCGTGCCCCACCCGCGCACTCACGATGACCAACGAATACGAGATGGTCGACGACAACCGCGCCGACCTGATCTACGAGAAGGACCGTCTGCTCGCTCCGCTGCAACCCGGGATGGAGTCGCCGCCGCACCCGATGGCGCCCGGCGCCACCGACGAGGACTACTACCGCGGCAACGTGATCGGTACGGTCGCCACCCCGCCTGCCCGACCCGACGAGACCGCGAGCTGAGGAGGCGATCGGGGTGGACGCTGTGACAGTGCACGCGACGGCGACTCTCGCCGCCGAGACCTTCACCCGGACGTCCACCGCCGAGGGTGTGCAGTTCTGGATCCTCGGCACCGTCGCGGTGCTGGGTGCCCTCGGGGTGGTGTGCGCGCCGAAGGCGGTGTACTCGGCGATCTTCCTCGCGATGACGATGATCGTCCTCGCCGTGCTCTACATCGCCCAGGGCGCGCTGTTCCTGGGTGTGGTCCAGGTAGTCGTCTACACCGGTGCGGTGATGATGCTGTTCCTGTTCGTGCTGATGCTCGTGGGCGTCGACTCGTCGGACTCCCTCGTGGAGACCCTGCGCGGACAACGCATCGCGGCGGTGGTGGCCGGCGTCGGGTTCGGGTTGCTGCTGATCGGTGCGCTCGGCAACGCCACCATCGGCGTCGCCCGCTCCGGCCAGGTCGGCTTCGTCGGGCTCGACCAGGCCAACGCCGGGGGCAACGTCGAGGGCCTCGCCGAGATCGTCTTCGTCCGCTACGTGTGGGTGTTCGAACTGACCGGCGCCCTGCTGATCACCGCGACCATCGGCGCGATGGTGCTGGCCCACCGCGAACGCTTCGAGCGTCGCCTGAGTCAGCGGGAGCTGTCGGAGCAGCGGTTCCGGGACTGGGGTGCGGGCGAGCCCGACGCGACCGCCCGCGTGACGCCCCTGCCCAGTCCGGGCGTCTACGCACGCAGCAACGCCGTCGACATGCCGGCCCGGCTGCCCGACGGCTCCTATGCGCGCGAATCCGTTGCCCGCGTGCTCGATCCGCGCGGAGTCCCACCGTCCGCTGCGGCACCGACCGGGGAGGAGACGCGATGAATCCCGACAACTACCTGTACCTGGCGGCGTTGCTGTTCACGATCGGGGCCGCCGGGGTGCTGTTGCGGCGCAACGCGATCGTCGTGTTCATGTGCATCGAACTGATGCTCAACGCCGGCAACCTCGCGTTCGTCACGTTCGCCCGCATGCACGGGAACCTCGACGGTCAGGTGTTCGCGTTCTTCACGATGGTCGTCGCCGCGGCGGAGGTCGTCGTCGGCCTCGCGATCATCATGACCATCTTCCGGACCCGTCGCTCGGCCTCGGTCGACGACGCCGACCTGCTGAAGTATTGACATGGACGGGGGGACGGGAATTCACGCGCTCATCTGGCTCCTTCCGGTGCTTCCGCTCGCCGGTGCGGCGATCCTCCTGCTCACCGGACGGCGCAGCGACCCGTGGGGGCACCTCCTCGGCTGCGCCGCCGCCCTCGCGTCGTTCGCGCTCGCGGCGGCGCTGTTCGTCGACATGGTCGGACGCGATTCCGCCGACCGGATCGTGACCCAGGACCTGTTCACGTGGCTGCCCGTCGCCGGACTCCAGGTGGACGTCGGCTTCAGGCTCGATCCGTTGTCGATGTGCTTCGCGCTGCTCATCACCGGTGTCGGCTCGCTCATCCACATCTATTCGGTCGGCTACATGCGCGACGACCCCGATCGCCGGCGCTTCTTTGCCTACCTGAACCTGTTCCTCGCCGCGATGCTGCTGCTGGTGCTCGCCGACAACTACCTCGGCCTGTACGTCGGCTGGGAGGGTGTGGGTCTCGCGTCGTACCTGCTGATCGGGTTCTGGCAGTACAAGCCGACCGCGGCGACGGCCGCGAAGAAGGCGTTCGTCGTCAACCGGGTCGGGGACATGGGCCTGGTCGTCGCGCTCATGATCATGTTCGCGACGTTCGGGTCCGTCTCCTTCCCGGCCGTCTTCGGCGGGGTGGACGCGGCGGGTGAGGGCACGTGCACCGCGATCGGGCTGGCGCTGCTGCTGGCCGCGTGCGGCAAGTCGGCCCAGGTTCCGCTCCAGTCGTGGCTCGGCGACGCGATGGAGGGCCCGACGCCGGTGTCCGCGCTCATCCACGCCGCCACGATGGTCACCGCGGGCGTCTACCTGATCGTGCGGTCGGGCCCGATCTTCGAGGCGGCCCCCGGTGCACAGGTCGCGGTCGTGGTCGTCGGTGCGGTGACCCTGCTGTTCGGCGCGATCATCGGGTGCGCGAAGGACGACATCAAGAAGGCGCTCGCGGCGTCGACGATGAGCCAGATCGGCTACATGGTGATGGCGGCGGGACTCGGCCCGGCCGGCTACGCGTTCGCGATCATGCTGCTGCTCGCGCACGGCTTCTTCAAGGCCGGACTGTTCCTCGGCGCCGGCTCGGTGATGCACGGCATGGACGACGAGACCGACATGCGCCGGTACGGCGGGCTGCGCACCCTCATGCCGATCACGTTCGCGACGTTCGGGCTCGGCTACCTCGCGATCATCGGCGTCCCGCCGTTCTCCGGTTTCTTCTCCAAGGACAAGATCATCGAGGCTGCGTTCGCGTCCGGTGGCGCCGGGGGCGCCGTGCTCGGCACGGTCGCGATGCTCGGCGCCGGCATCACCGCGTTCTACATGACGCGCGTGATGCTGATGACGTTCTTCGGCGAGCGCAGGTGGGCGGCAGGAGCGGAGCCTGCGGAGCGACCAGAAGACACTGTCGCGCACCCGCACGAGTCGTCGGGGGTGATGACGGTGCCGATGATCCTGCTCGCCGTGGGGTCGGTCGCCGCCGGTGGACTGCTCGCGGTGGGCGGCACGCTCGAACACTGGCTCGAACCCGTCTGGACCGAATTCGGTTCCGCGGCCGAACACACCGAGCCTGCCGTGCCGGTCTGGGTGATCACCGCCGCGACGCTCGCCGTGGTCGCCGTCGGCGTGGGGATCGCGTGGCGGCAGTACGGCACGCGGCCGGTCCCGGTCGTCGCGCCCGCCGAGGTGTCCGGCCTCACCGTCGCCGCCCGCCGCGACCTGTACGGCGACGCCGTCGACGAGGCGGTGTTCATGCGTCCCGGGCAGCGGCTGATCGCGGGACTGAAGGTGCTCGAGGACAAGGGGATCGACGGCGTGGTGCGGGCCGTGCCCACCGTCCTCGGCTTCGCGTCGGTGGCCCTGCGGCGACTGCAGACCGGATTCGTCCGCTCGTACGCGCTGTACATGTTCGTCGGCGCGGTCGTGGTGGTCGCGGCCGTACTGGTGGGGAGGGTGTGATGAACGGCTTTCCCTGGTTGACGGTGCTGTGGCTGCTGCCGCTGGCCGGGGCGGTCGCGGCGGTGGCCATCCCGGCCTACCGGCGCGTCCTCGCCCGGACGCTCGCCCTCGGGGCGGCGGTGGCGGCGCTCGCGGTGGCGGTGGTCCTGGCGGTCCGCTTCGATCCCACCGGTGACCGGTACCAGTTCGTCGAATCGCATTCGTGGATACCGGCTTTCGGTACCCGCTACGAACTTGGACTCGACGGCATCGCGCTCGCACTGGTCCTGCTCACGGCGGTCCTGGTGCCGCTGCTGCTGATCGCCGGCTGGCGGGACGTCGCCGCCGACGACCCGCGCCCGCGCGCGACCCAGACGTATGTCGCGCTGATCCTGGTGGTCGAGTCGATGGTGCTGATGTCGTTCCTCGCGCTCGATGTCCTGCTGTTCTACGTGTTCTTCGAGGCGATGCTGATCCCGATGTACTTCCTCGTCGGCGGGTTCGGCCAACCCGGCCCCGATCGGTCGCGGGCCGCGGTGAAGTTCCTGCTGTACAACCTCTTCGGCGGGCTGATCATGCTCGCGGCCGTCATCGGCCTCTACGTCGTCACCGCCGGCCCCGACAGCCCCTTCACCTCCGGGACGTTCGACTTCCGCGGGATCGTCGCAGCCATTTCGTCCGGTGACCTGGCGATCGACGCACCGGTCGCGAACGCGCTGTTCCTCGGTTTCATGTTCGCGTTCGCGGTCAAGGCCCCGCTGTGGCCGTTGCACAGCTGGCTGCCCGACGCCGCGGTCCAGGCGACACCGGTGAGTGCGGTGCTGATGATGGCGGTGGTCGACAAGGTCGGTACCTTCGCGATGCTGCGGTACTGCCTGCAGCTCTTCCCGGACGCCGCACAGTATTTCGCGCCACTGGTGATCACGCTGTCGGTGATCGGCATCGTCTACGGTGCGCTGCTCGCGATCGGTCAGACCGACGTCATGCGGCTCATCGCGTACACCTCGATCTCGCACTTCGGGTTCATCGTGTTGGGTGTGTTCGCGATGACGAGCCAGGGGCAGAGCGGCGGGGTGCTGTACATGGTCAACCACGGGATCTCGACCGCGGCGCTGATGCTCGTCGCCGGATTCCTGGTGTCGCGGCGCGGGACCCGCGCGATCGCCGACTACGGGGGCGTGCAGAAGGTGGCCCCGGTGCTGGCCGGCACGTTCCTGGTCGCCGGCCTCGCGACGCTGTCGCTGCCGGGGTTGGCGCCGTTCGTGAGCGAATTCCTGGTCCTGGTCGGCACGTACACCCGCTACCCGGTCGCGGCGGTGCTCGCGACGATCGCCTTGGTGCTCGCCGCGCTGTACGTGCTGTGGCTCTACCAGCGGATGATGACCGGCCCCGTCACGGACGGCAACGAACGCATCCGCGACCTCAGACGGCGTGAGCTGGTGGTCGTGGCCCCACTCATCGCGCTGCTGCTGGTCCTCGGCCTGTACCCCAAGCCGATCCTCGACGTCATCACCCCGGCGGTCACCGGGACGCTGACGACCATCGACCGGCCCGATCCCGCGCCGACGGTCGCCGAGCAGGATGGAGGTGCCCGATGAACACCGACACGGTTCTGCAGGCCCCGAGCATCGAATACAGCCAGCTCGCACCGATGCTCATCGTGTTCGCGGTGGCGGTCGTCGGCGTCCTGGTCGAGGCGTTCGCGCCCCGGCGGGCCCGCTACACGACCCACGTCGGTCTCGCGCTCGGCGGACTGATCGCGGCGTTCGTCGCGGTCGTCGCACTCGCCGGGACCCGTGCCCTCATCGCGGTCGGGGCCGTCGCGATCGACGGCCCGACGCTGTTCCTGCAGGGCACGATCCTGCTGGTGTCGATCCTGGCGGTCCTGCTGATCGCCGACCGGGGGCTCGACCGGGCGCGGGCCGACGCGGAGTCGGTCGCGGTCGGATCCCGCGGGGTGGACGCGTTCACGCCACGGGCGTCGGCGGTGCCGGGCAGCGCCGCCGAGAAGGAGGCCGCGAAGGTGGGCGTGACCCAGACCGAGGTCTTTCCGCTGGCGATGTTCGCCGTCGGTGGCATGCTGCTCTTTCCGGCGGCCGACGACCTGCTGACGATGTTCGTCGCGCTCGAGGTCCTGTCGCTGCCGCTGTACCTGCTGTGCGGCCTGGCTCGACGACGCCGGCTGCTCTCGCAGGAGGCAGCCCTCAAGTACTTTCTGCTGGGCGCGTTCTCGTCGGCGTTCTTCCTCTTCGGGGTGGCCATGCTCTACGGCTATGCCGGCACGGTCCAGCTCCCGGGAATCGGGCAGGCGGTCGAACAGCGTTCCGGCGACATCGTTCTCGCGCAGATCGGCCTGGCGATGCTGTCGGTGGGACTGCTCTTCAAGATCGGCGCGGTCCCGTTCCACTCCTGGATCCCCGACGTCTACCAGGGTGCGCCGACGCCGATCACCGCGTTCATGGCATCGGCCACCAAGATCGCGGCCTTCGGTGCGGCGCTGCGCGTCTTCTACGTCGCGGTCCCCGGACTCAGCGTCGACTGGCGGCCGGTGCTGTGGGCGGTCGCGATCCTCACGATGGTCGTCGGCGCGGTCCTCGCGATCACGCAGACCGACGTCAAACGCATGCTCGCGTACTCGTCGGTGGCGCACGCCGGGTTCATCCTCACCGGGGTGATCGCGGGAAACGACGCCGGAATCTCGTCGACGCTGTTCTACCTGCTCGCGTACGGCTTCAGCACGCTCGGGGCGTTCGCGGTGGTGAGCCTCGTGCGCGATCCGTCGGGCCACGAGGTGACGGACCTGGTGCGGTGGGCGGGCTTGGGGCGCACCTCCCCGGTCCTCGGTGCGACGTTCGCGTTGTTCCTGCTCTCGTTCGCCGGTATCCCGCTCACCAGTGGCTTCGTCAGCAAGTTCGCGGTGTTCCAGGCCGCCGCGTCCGGGGGAGCGGTGCCGCTCGTGATCGTCGGCGTGATCAGCAGCGCGATCGCCGCGCTGTTCTACGTGCGGGTGATCGTGCTGATGTTCTTCGCGGACCCGCCGGAGGGCGCCCCCGCCACGGTGGTCACCAGCGCCCCGACGGTCGTCGCCGTCGCCGTCGCCGCGGCGGTGACGGTGCTTCTGGGCATCGTGCCGCAACCGGCGCTCGATCTCGCGGACCGGGCCGCGAGCTTCCTGATCTGATGACTACGACCCCATCGCGGCGACCACAGCGTCGATGAATCC
The DNA here is from genome assembly GCF_040024445.1 of Prescottella soli. NCBI lineage: Bacteria > Bacillati > Actinomycetota > Actinomycetes > Mycobacteriales > Nocardiaceae > Rhodococcus > Rhodococcus (subgen. Prescottella) soli. The sequence goes on along the minus strand of NZ_CP157276.1, from coordinate 956,992 downwards.
CGCGGTCGATGCCGTTCCGCCGAGGTCTGCGGTGCACACACCCTGCCCGATGACGGTTTCGACGGCAGCCTCGATCCTGCTTGCGGTACGGCCGAGAGCCGAATGCTCGTGCCGTGCGCCGAGGCAGCGCAGCAGCATGGCCGAGGAGAGGATCACGGCGGTGGGATTGGCGATACCGAGGCCGGCGATGTCGGGGGCGGCGCCGTGGGTTGCCTGGGCCATGGCCTTCGTCTCCGATGTGTTCAACGACGGAGCGTTTCCGATCGAGCCGGCGAGTTCGCCGGTCAGATCGGACAGGATGTCACCGAACATGTTCTCGGCGACGATGACGTCGAATGCGTCTGCGTGGCGAACGAGTAGCGCGGCAAGTGCATCGATGTGCTGATGGTCGACCTCGACCTCCGGGTACCGGTCGGCGACGTCGAGGCAGGTCTCGAGGAACAGGCCCGAGGTCATGGACAGCACATTGGCCTTGTGTGCGATGGTGACCCGTCGTCGGCGAGTCCGCGCCAGCCGGAACGCTTCGTGGGCGATCCGCTCACACGCCCGGCGGGTCACCACCCCGACCGCCATCGCAACATCGGGGGTGGGCATGAACTCGCCGGCGCCGGCGTACATGTTCCTGTCTGCGTAGAAGCCTTCGGTGTTCTCCCGCACCACAATCAGATCCATCTTCGGGGATACTGCCGCGGTGCCGGGAAAGGCGCGGGCGGGGCGGATGTTGGCGAACAGCTCGAACCGTTTTCGGATGGTTCCGCCGGGTGTCAGCTGTGTGCGCCACCGGTCCGGGTAGGAGGCGCTGTCATGGGGACCGAGGATCCACGCATCGAGTTCGTCGAGGACCTCCAACGTCTCCTCGGGCATCGGTGTCCCGTATCTGGAGATCGCCTCGTGACCGATCGCTAGTCGTTGCCAGGTGATCTTCACGTCGGGTCGGGAAGCGAGCGCCGCGTCGATGACGAGCTCGGCGGCGGGCACGACCTCGGGCCCGATGCCATCTCCGGGAAGTACTCCGATTCGAAGCTCAAGTGGTCGCGTCATGCCCTGATCTCCGCTGCTCGCGATACAGTGCTCCGCACCAGGAGCTCGAGCTCGGCACTGGCCGTGCATGCGCGGGCGACATCGACGTAGCCGTCGCGTCCGAGTTCCGTCATCATGCGCGAGAAGCGTTCAATGGCATCGGCAGTCAGCTCTTGCCAGGTGTGCACCAGATCTGTTGCCGACGTCGCGTGGAGGTCGAGGATTGCCGCGACCAGCGCGTGATGCCCGTCAGCGAGGTCGTCGCGAACGGCTGCGGCTGCCATCGAGTCCCACCAGTTGGTCATGATGTGGTTCTCGAACTGGCCGGTCAACCAGGCGAGCCCGAGCGCGGCGTCCGTGTGTGCGTGCACGGACGCAGCGACGGCGACCGGGCAACCGCGCTGCTGGGCTGTTTCGATCAGGTCGAATGTTCCCGCCAGAAAACGGAGTTCGGCCGTGGTGTCCTCGATCGTGGTCGGACGCGGCCGATTCTCCACGAGCTCGCGGACGTGGGGGCGGTACCGCTCGATCTCGGCGTTGACGTTCAGGGGCGCGGGCCGTCGGCGCAGGATCCATGACGCGGTGTGCTCGATGAACTGCTGGATGTGGTGCAGCAGAGTCCGGCGCTCGACGCTTCCGACGTCGGCGCGCTCTCGGGCGTTTGCCCACAGCTGATCGACGTCGAAGACTGCACGGACGACGGCGTACGCGCGCGCGACTGCGGGGGTCTTGACGCCGAGACGCTCTTCGAGTTGGTAGATCAAGCCGGGGCCGACGTGGTTGATCAGGTCGTCCGCGACTTTGGTTGCGATGATCTCGCGGGCGAGGTGATGGTTGCCGACCTCGTCGGTGAGCTGTTCGCGGATCCGGCGGGGGAAGTAGCCCGACAATGCCGAGGTGAAGACCTGATCCTCGGGCACTGACGAGTCGAGGAGATCCTGTTGCACCACATTCTTCGACTGTGCGAGGAGGACCGCGATCTCAGGTCGCGTCAGTCCCAGGCCTGCTCGAGTCCGTGAGCCCAGTTCATTTTTTGTGGGGAGCACCTCCGTTGCGCGGTTGATCCCGTTGTTGTGTTCGAGGTTGTCGATGAGCCGTTCGTGGCGGTTGAGGAGTTGCGGGGCATGCGATTCGGCGAGGCTGATGGCCAGTGCCTGGCTCTCGCTGTTCTCGAGGACTGCGTCGGCGACGTCGGCGCGGGAATCGGACAGCAGGGCGTTGCGTTCGCCGGCGGTGATTTTGCCTGCGCGAACGGCGACGTCGAGCGCGATCTTGAGGTTGACTTCGAGGTCGGACGTGGCGACGCCGGCGGCGTTGTCGATGAAGTCTGCGTTGAGCCGGCCGCCGCCGAGGGCGTACTCGATGCGCGCTCGCTGCGTCAGTCCGAGGTTGCCGCCCTCACCGATGACCGTGCAGCGCAGCTGGGCAGCATCTACCCGGACCGCATCGTTGACGGGATCGGCTGCGTCTGCGGGTGTCTCGGACGACGCATTGACGTAGGTTCCGATTCCGCCGTTCCACAGCAGTTCGACCTTTGATGTCAGGATCGCCTTGATCAGCTCGTTCGGTGTCAGCTGTCCCCGCGGCAACCCGAGCCGTGCCTGCGCTTCGGGCGAGAGCGCGATCCGCTTGGCGGTGCGCGGCCAGACGCCGCCTCCGGCCGACAAGGTGGTGCGATCGTAGTCGTCCCAGCTGCTTCCGGGAAGCGCGAACAGGCGCATGCGCTCGGTGTGCGAGAGCGCGGGATCGGGATCAGGGTCGATGAAGATGTGCCTGTGGTCGAAGGCGGCGACGAGCTTGATCGCCGTGGACAGCAACATGCCGTTGCCGAACACGTCGCCGGACATGTCGCCGATGCCGACGACGGTGAACGGGTCGCTGTCGACGTCCACACCCAGGTCGTCGAAGTGGCGGCGGACCGACACCCACGCGCCGCGGGCAGTGATTCCCATGGCCTTGTGGTCGTACCCACTCGAGCCTCCGGATGCGAAGGCATCGCCCAGCCAATACCCGGCCTCGAGGGCGATGTCGTTTGCGAGGTCGGAGAACGAGGCGGTGCCCTTGTCGGCGGCGACCACGAGGTAGGTATCGGGCTCGTCGTAGGTGACGGTCCGCTGCGGGGCAACGACGTTTCCGTCGACCAGGTTGTCGGTGACGTCGAGCAGACCCCTGATGAATATCGAGTATGCCTGCGCCGCTGCGATGTTCGGGTTCTTGCGAATGAACGCACCCTTCGCTCCGACTGGCACGATCGGCGCGTTCTTGACCGTCTGTGTCTTCATCAGGCCCAGGACTTCGGTGCGGTAGTCCTCGGGCCGGTCGGAGAATCGCAGCCCGCCTCGCGCGACGGGCCCGCTGCGCAGGTGGATGCCTTCGATGTCGTTGGCGTAGACATAGATTTCCCGGTAGGGAACCACGGGTCCGGTCAGTGTCAGTTTGCTCGAGTCGAGCTTGAACGAGGCGTGGGGTTTCGGTGCACCCGCGTCGTCGAGTTGATACCAGTTCGTTCGGACACAGGCGGTGACGAATGATTCCAAGGATCGCAGGATCTTGTCTTGATCCAGGGTGGTGGCCGCGTCCAGGTGTGCGCGCAGTGTCGCGCCGACGTTCGCGAGGGTGTGCTGTCGAGCGTTCAGGTCGGGGTCGAACCGTGCACCGAAGTATCGGACAAGGGTTTCGGTGAACTCGGGGTGGGCGAGCAGTGTGTCGATGACGTAGCTCTCCGAGAGGCCGAGGCCCGCCTGCCGGACGAATCGGCTTGCCGCGCGGATGAGGGTGACTTCCCGCCAGGACAGGCCGGCGGCGGCGATCAACTGTGCGTAGTCGTCGATCTCGAATCCGTGCAGCGCGTGCGCTTCGAAGGCCTCCGAGACTCGGCTGTGCGATTCGCTTCGCCACAGGTGCGGGGTCTGAAAGGTGAATCTGTGGAGCGCCGCCTCGGCCGGCATGCCGGCGGGCAGCGGTAGGGGGTCACGGTCGGCGACGCGCAGCCCGAAGTGTTCGAACACGTTGGCGGTGTCCGCGAGTAGGGGAGCTCCGTCCGGCCAGAAGATCACGGCCTCCGCGACACCCTCGGGGGTACCGGTGAGGAATGTCATGCGCGGGTTGCCCGAGCGATCGCACCTGGTGAGCAATATCCGGTCGACTGCCCCGCCTACGTCCACCCCGAGTGGTGATGCAAGTTGTTCTGCCGTTGTGGCGCCGTTGCCCATTGCAGCTTCCTTCCGTGGTCCAGTGCTGCAAGTGTGCGTGCCGACGCCCGAAACGCTGTTGGCCGAGTTGGATAACTACCTCTAGAGAATTATCCCGAGCGGCGATGTCTCGGAAGTGACTTGACTCATAAGGTTTCGGGTAACCCGACTGGAGGACAAAGCATGACTGCTGTGCACACAATCGTCGGCGGACCGCACCTCGAGCAGGTCCGCCGCATCGTCACCGACGTACCCGGACCTCGCTCGCAGGAACTGGCCGCCCGCCGTCGTTCCGCCCTTCCGGCTGGGTTGACCAGCGGGGCGAACGTCTACACCGCGGCGGCCGGAGGCGGGGTCCTCGTCGACGTCGACGGCAACTCGTTCATCGATTTCGGCAGCGGCATCGCCGTGACCACGGTCGGCAACGCAGCGCCGCGGGTCGTCGAGCGGGCCTCCCGCCAGCTCGAGAAGTACACGCACACCTGCTTTCTCGCGACACCGTACGAGCCGTACATCGAGGTCGCCGAGGCGCTCAACCGATTGGCCCCCGGCGATCACGAGAAGCGGACGGCGCTGTTCAACACCGGCAGCGAAGCGGTGGAAAACGCGGTGAAGTACGCGCGGGCGGCCACCGGCCGGCCGGCCGTCATCACCTTCGATCACGCGTTCCACGGGCGCACGCTGATGACCATGACGATGACGGCGAAGAATCAGCCGTACAAGAGCACGTTCGGTCCGTTCGCGCCCGAGGTGTATCGCGCACCCATGGCCTACCCCTATCGGTGGCCCAGCGGCGCCGAGCACGCGTCCGACGAAGCGTTCGCGCAGTTCGAAGTGTTGGTGGATTCGCAGATCGGTGCCGACGCGGTCGCCTGCGTCGTGGTCGAGCCCATCCAGGGAGAAGGCGGCTTCATCGTCCCCGCCGACGGGTTCCTGCGCAGGATTGCGGCCTTCTGCCGCGACCGCGGAATCTTGCTGATTGCGGACGAGGTCCAGGCGGGCATCGCACGCACCGGCACCTGGTTCGCCTCCGAGCTCGAAGGCATCGTGCCCGACCTGATCACGACCGCGAAGGGGCTGGCCGGCGGAATGCCGCTGGCGGCCGTCACCGGGCGCGCAGACATCATGGACATCGCCCACGCCGGCGGAATCGGCGGCACGTACAGCGGTAATCCGGCAGCCTGTGAGGCCGCGCTGGGCGTATTCGAGACCATCGAAGCCGACAATCTCCTCGAGCGCGCACAGGCCATCGGAGACATCATGTTCCGGGAGCTGCGCGATATCGCGGCCGGGACCGACATCATCGGTGACATCCGCGGCCGGGGTGCGATGGTGGCGATCGAACTCGTCCAACCGGGCTCCAAGAACCCGAACCGCGAGGCGGTCGCCGAGATCAACCGCTACTGCCTTTCGCAGGGGCTGCTCACCCTGACGGCCGGCACCTTCGGGAACGTCCTGCGCTTCCTGCCGCCCCTGACGATCTCGGATGAACTACTCGTGGAAGGCTTCTCGGTCCTTCGAGAAGCGATCGCCGCCCTGTAAGAACCACACCTTCGCTAAGGAGCGCCACCCGCATGACCACCCTGACTGTGCCCCGGAAGACAGGCCCGCTGCGCCCACTCGAGCTGTTCGGCACGGATGTGCTTCTCGAGGAGGACGAGCGCGACATCGCCGGCACCGTGCGCAAGTTCGTCGAAACCCGGCTGAAGCCGAACGTCGAGAACTGGTTCGAATCGGCCACGCTGCCCAAGGAGCTGGCCAAGGAGTTCGGGCAGCTCGGCGTGCTCGGCATGCACCTCGAGGGCTACGGCTGCGCCGGAACCAGCGCTGTGAGTTACGGTCTCGCCTGCCTCGAGCTCGAAGCCGGCGACAGCGGCTTCCGCAGCTTCGTGTCCGTGCAAGGCTCGCTGTCGATGTTCTCGATCTACCGCTACGGCTCCGAAGAACAGAAGCAGGAGTGGTTGCCCCGCCTCGCCGCCGGCGATGCGATCGGGTGCTTCGGCTTGACCGAACCCGACTTCGGCTCGAATCCCGCCGGCATGCGTACCCGCGCCCGCCGTGACGGCAGCGACTGGGTGCTCAACGGCACCAAGATGTGGATCACCAACGGCGGCCTCGCCGACGTCGCCACCATCTGGGCCCAAACTGACGACGGGGTCCGCGGATTCGTCGTGCCGACGGACACCAAGGGTTTCACCGCCAACAACATCCACAAGAAGCTGTCCCTGCGCGCGTCGGTCACCTCCGAACTGGTCCTCGACAACGTGCGTCTCCCGGCGTCCGCGCAGCTGCCCGAGGCGCGTGGGCTCAGCGCCCCGCTGTCGTGCCTGAACGAGGCCCGCTTCGGCATCGTGTTCGGCGCGCTCGGTGCGGCCCGGGACAGCCTCGAATCCGCCATCGCCTACGCCGGCTCGCGTGAGGTGTTCGACAAACCGCTGTCGAGCTACCAGCTCACCCAGGAGAAGTTCGCCAACATGACCCTCGAACTCGGCAAGGGTCTGCTGCTGGCACTGCACCTCGGCCGGATGAAGGACGACGGGGGAGTGTCGCCCGAGCAGATCAGCCTCGGCAAACTCAACAACGTTCGGGAGGCAATCGCCATCGCCCGAGAATGCCGCACGATCCTCGGCGGAAGCGGCATCACCCTCGAGTACCCGCCGTTGCGGCACGCCAACAATCTCGAGTCGGTGCTCACCTACGAGGGCACCAGCGAGATGCACCTGTTGTCGATCGGCAAGGCGCTGACCGGACACGCCGCCTTCCGCTGACCCGGCCGCGCCCACTCTCACCATCAATCCCCGCACCCAAAGGTGAACGTGACATGACCACACCCGTGCAACTGCACAACTTCGTCGAAGGACAATGGCTCGACGGTGCTGACGGCACCATCGTCAGCACCAGCCCGGCGGAGCCGGAACTCGTTGTTGCCGAGGGACGAATGGCAGGAACCGCGGAGCTCGACAGAGCTGTCGCCGCCGCCGCGCGGGTCAAGCGGGAGTGGGCGCGCACCCCCGCACACGAGCGAGGGGCGATTCTCGTTCGTGCGGCGGGACTGGTGGAGAACGCAGCCCAGGAGTGGGGCGCCGAACTCGCACTGGAGGAGGGCAAAACCAAGCCCGAAGGCATTGGGGAGGTTCTGCGCGCGGCGCAGATCCTGCGGTACTACGGCAACGACGCCGACCGCGACGCAGGCGAGATGTTCTCCTCGCCCCGGCGGGGCGAGCGCATTCTCGTCACCCGCAAACCCCTCGGCGTGGTGGGTGTGATCACCCCGTTCAATTTCCCCATCGCCATCCCGGCGTGGAAGATCGCCCCGGCCCTGACCTATGGCAACACCGTTGTGTGGAAGCCGGCCAGCACCGTCCCCCTCCTCGCGATGCGCCTGGCCCAGGCCCTCGCCGACGCCGGTCTGCCCGACGGTGTACTGAACCTGCTGATCGGCGGCGGCGCCGTCGGCAACCGCATCGTCGAACATCCCGGCATCGACGCCGTCACGTTCACCGGATCCACCGGAGTCGGCCGCAAGATCGCGGCCGCCGGCGCCGCACGGGGCGTGCCGGTGCAGGCAGAGATGGGCGGGAAGAACGCCGCCGTCGTCCTGGGCGACGCCGACCTCGACCTCGCCGCCGAACAGGTGATGTTCGGCGCGTTCCGCTCCGCCGGCCAAAAGTGCACCGCCACCTCCCGACTGATCGTCACCGACGACATCGCCGACGACTTCGTCGCCGAACTCGGCAAACGCGCCAGCGCACTCAACGTGGGCAACCCCTTGCACGACGGCATCGAAATGGGACCCGTGGTCAATGCAGCCGCGCGCACATCGATCCAGGCCGGCATCGATCGCGCACTCGACCAGGGTGCACGGCCCATAGCGGGCGGGCAGCCGTACTCCGACGGGGCGCTCGCCGCGGGCTACTTCGTCCCCCCGACCATCCTCGAACTGCCCTCGCAGTCGCCGGACGTCTGGCGCGAGGAACTGTTCGGCCCCGTCCTGGCGGTCCGGCGAGCCGCGAGTGTGGACGAGGCGTTCGCCCTTGCGAACGACAGCGAGTTCGGGCTCTCCGCGGCGATCTTCACCCAGGACCTGACCCGAACCCTCGATGCCATCGACGACATCGACGTCGGCATCTTGCACATCAACTCGGAATCGGCTGGGGCGGACCCGCATGTTCCCTTCGGCGGTGCGAAGAAGAGCGGGTACGGCCCGAAAGAGCAGGGCCGCTCGGCACGGGAGTTCTTCACCCACACCACCACGGTGTACCTACGGGGCGGGGAGGCTCGGAAATGAGCCGCGGCGCCCTCGACGGCATCGTTGTCGCCGACTTCAGCCGTGTCCTCGCCGGGCCGTACGCGACGATGCTGCTCGGTGATCTCGGTGCGGAGATCATCAAGATCGAACGACCGGGCGTCGGGGACGACACCCGGGCGTGGGGGCCGCCCTTCGACCACGAGGGAAACGCCACCTATTTCAACTCGGTCAACCGCAACAAGACCTCCGTGGTCCTCGACCTGGGCACCGAGGACGGGCGTGCGCGCGCCCGGGATCTGGTCAGCCGTGCCGACATCGTCGTCGAGAACTTCCGGGCCGGGACGATGGAGCGTCTCGGCCTGGGCTATGACGACCTCCTGGCGATCAAACCTGACCTGATCTACTGCTCGATCACCGGGTTCGGACGTGGGGGCGGCGCCGCTCTGCCGGGCTACGACCTTCTCGTGCAGGCCGTTGGTGGCCTGATGAGTATGACCGGCCCCGAACCTGGTTCCCCGACGAAAGTCGGTGTGGCACTGGTCGACGTGCTGACCGGCCTGCATGCGCTGACCGGCATACTGGCAGCGCTCAACCATCGCAACACCACCGGCCAAGGTCAACGAGTCGACACCAATCTTCTGTCGGTGCTTCTCTCGTCGCTGGTCAATCAGGCGTCTGGATACCTTGGTGCCCAAGCGGTTCCCTCGATCATCGGTAACCGGCACCCCAGCATCGCCCCGTACGAGGTGTTCCCGACCGCAGATCGCCCCATTGCGCTGGCGGTCGGGAACGACAAGCAGTTCGCCCAGCTCTGTGGTGCCCTGGGTATTCCAGAAGTCGCCGTGGACGGGCGATTCTTGACGAACACGTCCAGGGTGGCCAATCGCAGTGCCCTCTACGAGGTCGTCAGTGCTGGACTTGCTGCGCAAGGCGCGGACTACTGGTTCACGACGTTGACCGCCGTCGGCGTACCCGCCGGCCCCATCAACGACATCGCAGAAGCATTCGACTTCGCCGAGCAGTTGGGCCTGGACGCCGTGGTCGACGTGCCCGGCAGCCGCACACGGCAGGTCGCGAATCCGATATCGCTGTCAGCGACTCCGGTGCAGTATCGCAGCGCCCCACCGCGACTGGGAGATGCTGAGGACGTCGAGAAGCGAGTGTCGACCGTCGTCCCACTGCCGGGATACCTTCCGCAGCGTGCATGTGAGGTAGCCACCGAGTCGTAAACAACTGCAGTACAACCGGACCCTTGGGGGCCGGGCGCCACTCGATCAGCGAGCGGCGCCCGGCCCTCGTTTCGTTTCTGCCCCGCCTGAGGTGCGCGAGATGAAGTGGGCCAGGCCCACACGCCTGCGCGGTGCCAGCGACTAAGGAAGCTGACGACCCCACCCCTGCCGAGTCGGAATGCCGGATGAGCGCTCCTTCCTCGTGCTCGACGAGATGCGGAGCAGTTCCGGCCCACGGCGCGTACCGGAGACGATCCGGACCCTCTGGCCGGAGCGTACACATGTGCGACCAGTGTTGTACGGTTCGTCTATGGCATGGGTCACAGTGGGGATTTAGCCTCGAGCGATACCCGACGAACAGGAGCGGCATGCCCGAGCTATCGACCGACCACACCACTCTCCAAGCGGGATTGAAAAAGCGGCACCTGACCATGCTGTCCATGGGTGGGGTGATCGGTGCCGGCTTCTTCGTGGGACTGAGCGGAGTTATCGACCAGGCCGGTCCCGGCGCGATTCTCACCTGCGCCATTTGCGGATTCATCGTCTTCCTGGTGATGCGCATGCTCGGCGAGATGGCCGTGGCGAAGCCCTGTACCGGGTCGTTCACCGAGTACTCGCGCATGGCGCTCGGTGGCTGGGCGGGGTTTACCACCGGCTGGCTGTACTGGTATTTCTGGGTTGTCGTCGTCGGTATCGAGGCGGTCGTCGGCGCGACGTTGCTGGCCCGGTGGTTCCCCGGTGTTCCGTTGTGGCTGATGTCCGCCGCTCTGCTCATGGTCATGACCGTGGTCAATCTCCTGTCGGTCAGCAACTTCGGTGAGGCCGAATACTGGTTCGCCGGCATCAAGGTGGCCGTGATCATCGCCTTCATCGTGATCGCGTCCCTGTTCGTACTCGGCGTATGGCCCGGTAGCACTGCCGACTTCCACAACCTCACCGCCCACGGGGGCTTCCTCCCGAACGGGCTCGGCGTGGTGTTCGTCGGCGTCGTCACTGTCATCTTCTCGATGACGGGGGCTGAGCTGGTCACGATCGCGGCGGCAGAGTCGACCGAGCCGGCCCAGGCCATCCGACGGGCCACGAGCACCGTGGTGTTCCGGATCCTGGCCTTCTTCGTCCTGTCCACGTTCCTGCTGGTGACGATGATGCCGTGGGATTCGCTGGTGCCGGGCGAATCGCCGTTCATCGCCGCTCTGGATCTGCTCCGGATCCCGGGGGCCGCGGACATCTTGAACTTGGTGGTGTTGGTTGCCGTGCTGTCATGCCTGAACTCGGGCCTGTACACCGCATCCCGGATGCTGTTCGCGCTGTCCGCGCACCGGGACGCGCCGCGATGGATGACCCGGGTCAACAGCAGGGGCGTTCCGGTCAAGGGAGTCTTGTCGTGCACGTTCATCGGCTACTGCTGCATAGCCGCCGCCTACGTGTGGCCGGACACGATCTTCCTGTATCTCGTCAACTCCTCGGGGGCGATCTGCCTGTTCGTGTACGTGCTGATCTGCCTGTCCGAGTTGCGACTTCGCCGACGTTGGGAGAAGGACAGCCCGGAGATCCTGAAGTTCCGCGTGTGGCTGTTTCCCTGGCTGCCGATCGCGGTCACCGGAGTCATCCTGGCAATCTTGGTGGGGATGGGGCTCAATGCCGGAACCCGTGCGGAACTTGTCCAGAGTCTGATCGCCCTGGGCGTCATTCTCCTTGCCTACGTCGCGAAGCGTCGCTCCACCCGAGAAGGAACCCACGCGCCGCAAGCCGATTCCGAGACACCGTCGGAGGCAGTGCCGGCTGAGCGCCTCGCGTAGTCTCCGCCTTCTCGGGGGTGCGCAGTCCACTCCCGAGAAGGCGGAACCCGGTGGTGGTGGTCCCTCCCCGGTAAGTCCGCATTCATCGAGGTGAGCACCGGTCGGTCGATCGCGGCGAGTCGAGTCTCAACGCCGATCTTCCAGGGTTCCGAGCAGCTCCCGGGCGGTGACGGCGATCCATAGTTCTGCACGCACATGGGCAGAGTCGAGGTCCCGGCCGGTCAGCTCGACCACCTTGTTCAACCGGTTCCGCATCGTGTGGCGGTGAATGCCCAGGGCGGCCGCTGCGACTTCGGTCTGCCCGTTGTGCTCGAGGAAGGCGGCCACCGTGGCAATCAGGCCACTCGCGGACGAGTGTGCGTTGTCGTAGTCGTCGAGTGCGCCGAGCACCGAATGCGACATGGCCTGCAGCTCTTCGGTGCTCTGGGAACCGAGAAGCAGGGAAAACGTTCCCAGTTCGGCGAAATTGACGAACTTCTTGTCCTGCAGTCCGCCCGCGCGGGCGGCGACGGACGCTTGCTTCATACTGCGCGCTGCCGCGAATACCGTTGCGGGAAGCCCCAGTCCACCGCCGATGGATCGCTGCAGTTGGGCGCCTACCTGCTGATGAAGACGTGTACCGATCTCCGCCGACGCCTCTGCGGGAACGATGACCACAATCTCCGATTCCGTCGGTGTCATGAGGTACGGGGTTGCATCGGCGCCGAGCAGGGTCGTGGTGCGGCGTTCGGCGGCCAGAAGCGGGCCCACGTCGGTCAGGATGATGGCCGCGACCTGTGCGTCAGGCTCGAAGCCGAAGAACCGCAACAAGCTGACGTCGACGTGCTCTCCGAACGCGAGGAGTGCCTGGGTGACGGCGGCACGCAACCGATGCTCGGCATCGACCACCTTGGCGGGCTTGCTGAGCTCGATGGAGATCAGCGACACCGCGTGGGCCACGAGTAGTCGATCCGATGGCGCCAACGGTCCACGTGAGTTGACCGCAAGATATCCATGAAGGTCTTGTGCGGCGGAGATGCTCTGAATCGTGCAGTACCCGTGATCACCGGCGATGACCTTGCTCGTCGAGCGACGTCGGCTGGCCCCGGATCGTGCGGCATCTGCCACCGAGCGGGCGAGGGTGACGGCGTGGGGAGCGTCCGCACCGTGTACCGCGAGGATGCGCTGGTCGATGTCGATCACGGCCAGTGACGACGACAGGGCACGCCCGAGTGCCGAGATGACCGCGGGGATGCCACCTCGCAACGTGGCCCGGGCGAACGTCTCCTGTTGGTCGACGACGCTTTGTATCGCGCGGATCTGGTCGGCGGTCAGTTCGTCGATCACGGCGCGGGTGATGGCGATGAACGGGGTCGATGCAGGCACCGAGAGGATTGCCAGCCCGAGCGCGTCGCCCGCAGCGCGAATACCGTCGGGGACTCTCGCGAACGTCGTGCCGGTATCGAACGCGAGGGCTGCGGCGCCGGCCTGCACCAGGGAGGACACGTAGTTGTACTGTTCGTCCGCACTCGTACCGATCTTCAGTCCGGTGGTCATGACGAGCTCGCCCCCGGACAGCCATGGGGTCGGATCCACGAGCTCGATCGCATGTGCCCAATCGATGACGCGATCAGCGCCTTCGAGGCCTGCCACCAGCGACAGGCCGAGGTCGCTGATCTGAGTCAGTCGGCGAACAGTTATCGCCAATTTCGTCCCTCCCGCAGTTTTCCGGTCAGTGTATTTTGTCCAGCTTCCGGCGACCGCACGTGGACGCCATCGAGAGGCCCGGCCCCGGCCGTCGTACCGGCGTAGTCGACCGACGCTGATGTCGATCGACACGCTATGGCGTGGACGTCGCGGGCGCCGCCTGGGCCGGTGCGGCATCGGTTGGAGCGGAGGCGAGGTTGTCCAGGCTCAGGTGGATCTCCGTGATCACCGCGGGTGAGCGCAATGACGCGCGCAGGACCTCTTCGATTCGTTTGATCCGATAGCGCACCGTGTTCGGGTGTAAGGCGCACTGCTTGGCGGTGGCGGTCACATCGAGGTCGTTCGCGAAGTAGTCACGCAGGAAGTCCAGGAGTTCGGGATGGTCCTCGATGAGGGGCGTCAATTGGTCTGCTGCCTTGCGTGCGGTAATCGCTTGATCGCGACCTGCCAGGAGCCAGTCGCTGATCCCGACATCTTCGAATCGTATGGCGGTGGACTTGGCGCGTATCGCTGCCCGCCGTGCGCACTGTGCATCGCGTAGCCGCTCCGGTCCGGTGTGGAGGTCGTCGAACGGCTCGCTGAATCCGCAGACCACCCCCTCCCGTAGGTTCTGGAGCCACGTGTCGACCGAATTGTTCTCGGCCGGAACGATGCCGAGTAGCTCGCGCTCGCCCTGCGCAAGCAGAAGCGGCAGGCGCGAATCGTGGGCAAGGTCGACGACATCCTGCTCGACCGCGTCGAGCAATCGGTCCGCGCGGAAGGTCCACCGTCCGCCGTCATAGGTTCGCGGTGCGGCGAGGGAGACTATGCGGAGCTTCGGTCGTCGACCGAATCGCAGCATCTCCAATCTGTCGAGGACGGATTCGGGGTCGGGGACGTCGCCGGAAACCAGAATCCGCACCAGGGCAGCCCGAATCGCCCGGTTCTCGGTCGTGGCCCTGTGGCGCGCACGCTCGATGGTGTTGAGCAGTCGCAGCGCCACCTCTACTGCGGGAGCCGCAAGGGGATCCGGGATTTCGTGGCGTCTGGAGGCGACCGCCAACCAGTAGTTGTGTCCGCCGGGTGAGATGGAGTGGGCACTGACCATCCACCGGCCGACGCGGAATCGAAGCTGTCCGGTCCGACCGCGCAGCTGAGCACGGATCAGATGCAGGGGTGCTTCGCCGGCGGAGGCGACCACGTCTCCGACTTCGCTGTAGAGCACGACGCTGCTGCGCAGCAGCTCCGCCAACCGTCCGACGAGGTCTGCCTCGGGCGCCGGGGACGCCATCGCCTCGAGGAGATGGTTCTGCATTTGCAGCGTGCGTCTGAGAACCATGGAATCGGTTGTTCTCGTAGCGGCCGCGACTTGGGCAACCACGTCCATGAACCGCACATGCGCCGGTATGGAAATGATGGCGAAGTGATGGCGGTTCGCTTCATCGACAAGGGCGCGCGGCACCGTCTCGGTGATGACCCCGACGCCGTAGCCGAGAGCGGAGACACCGGCGGCGACCAGCTCGCGGACCAGTTCGCGCTGGGCGCGGGCGGCATTTTCATGCCCCGCGAAACGGGTCCCCGTGGTGAGCATGAGGGTGTGGGGTTCGAGCCACCGCGCGGGCGCTTCGATCTCGATCGGGTGTGCGCTGACCAGCTGTACGTTCGGGTCACAGTCACTCTCGAGCGTCAAGCCGAGGTCCTGCTCGAGCAGAAGGTCGACCAGGCGGAAATGGTCGGCTTCCATCGGGGGACTACTCACGTCTGGATGTTAACAACTCCAACAGTACTGGCGCGTAGTTTCACTTTCTCCAATTGATCGGCTGTCGGGCTGGACACATACTTGCCAAACCCGAACGAGGAGTATGGCCTTGATCACACCCAGTCCCGACCGAAATCTTCGAGTCGCTGTCGATGTCGGCGGAACCTTCACCGACGTCTGCATCTTCGACTCTCGCGCCTCGACCACCCGCGTGGCGAAGGTGCCTTCGACTCCGCACGACCCTATGGAGGCCGTTGTCGAGGGTGTTCGCAGCGCCGGTGTCGACCTCGCTGAGGTCGCACTGTTCTCACACGGCACGACAGTGGCCACGAACGCACTCATCACCCGGCAGTTCCCTGCTGCGGCGCTCGTGACGACCCGTGGGTTCCGCGACGTCCTCGAGATCCGCGACGGCACCAAAGATGAGCTGTGGGACGCATACTCGGATGTCGGAGCCCCCTACATTCGCCGCCGCGATCGGTACGAGGTCACCGAACGCATCGACTACGCAGGCGAGATCATCACCCCGTTCGACGAGGCGGGCGCCCGCGAGGTCGCGCGGATCCTGCGGCGGAAGCAAATCCAGACCGTTGCTGTGTGCTTCATGAACTCGTATGTCAATCGCGCCCACGAGAAGCGCATGCGGGAAATCCTCGAAGAGGAACTGCCGGGTGTGAGCGTATCGACGTCCAGTGAGATCCTCCCGGAGATCTTCGAGTACGACCGTGCGTCGACGACGGTGGCCAATGCGGTGCTCGCGCCCTTGGTCAGTGGTTATGTCAACCGGCTCGAGGAGCAGCTCCGTGCCGACGGATACGACGGTGATCTGCTGCTTCTGCACTCTGGTGGTGGATCGATGACGCCGACCATGGTTGAGCGATACCCGGTCCGATTGGCTGCCTCCGGTATCGCCGCCGGCGCGATTGCCGTCGCCGACATCGCCAACCGATGTGGATATCCCAACGCCATCGGCCTGGACATGGGCGGAACCAGCACCGACATCTCCCTCGTCTATGACGGAGAGGTTCGTACGACCAAGCAGTGGCAGGTCGAGTACGGATTCCCGATCTCGTTCCCGAGCATCGAAGTGCTGACCATCGGCGCCGGCGGCGGATCATTGGCCTGGATCGACGAGGCCGGTTCGCTGCGTAACGGTCCTGCCTCGGCTGGAGCTGCTCCCGGCCCCGCCTGCTACGGATGGGGTGGAGTCGAGCCGACCAACACCGACGCCAACCTCGTGCTGGGGCGTCTGGGGTCGTCGCTGGTCGGCGGTGGCCTGAGCCTCGACACCGAAGCCGCCGAGAAGGCGATCCGCCGGGTGATCGCCGACCGGCTCGACGTCGACACCGACATCGCAGCCAGCGACATCATTCAGGTCGCCAACGCCAACATGGCTGACGCGGTACGACTGCTGTCGATCCGCCGCGGATACGACCCCCGCGACTTCGTTCTCGTCGTCTGCGGCGGTGCCGGTGCGCTGCACGGCGCGGCGCTGGCCAAGGAACTGAACATTCCCACCGTCGTCGTGCCCCCGCACCCCGGAATCACCTCCGCGCAAGGGTGTCTGCTCGTCGACATTCGTCACGACCTGTCCGCGATGTTCCAGGGATTGGTCACCGATATCGATACGGCGGAGTTGGAGCGTGAGTTCGTCAGGCTCGAACGCGAAGGGCTGCAACGGCTCGAACACGAGGGAGTGCCCGCCGACCGGATGGTGCTCGACCGCAGCATCAGCATGCGCTATGCCGGGCAGTGGCGATCCTTGACTGTCACAGCCGGCAGCGGTGAAGGGTTCCTCGCGGAGGCGGTGGAGCGCTTCCACGAGGAACACGAGCGGGACTACTCGTTCCGCCGCGACGACACACCCGTCGAGATCTATCAGATCGGGTTGCGCGCGATCGGCACCACACCGAAGCCGCAGTTCCCCCAGCACACGGTGCCGTCCACTGTCGTGCCGACGCCGAGTGCGCACCGCTCGGTGTACTTCGACGAACTCGGCGAACGCGTCGGAACCCCGGTGTACGACCGGGACGACCTGCGCTACGGCGCCCGAATCGAGGGCCCCGCCATCATCTCCCAGCTCGATTCGACCACCGTGGTGCCGCCGAGGACGACCGCGGTGATCGACGAATGGGCCAACATCCGCATCAACATCTCGCAGGAGGCCAAGTGAGTACCTCGTCGACGCTCGACCGCACCCTCGACCCCGTAACCTTCGAGGTACTGAAGAACGCCTTCGTCACCTCCGTCGACCTGATGTCCGAGCAGATCCTGCGGACGTGCTATTCGTTCGTCATCTACTCTCGCGACTTCTCCTCCGCGTTGTGTGATGCCGAGGGCAATACCGTCATGCAGGGCAGCCAGGACATCGCCGTCCACGTCGGGACCCTGCACTTCCAGTGCAAGGCAGTCCTCGAGGAATTCGGTGACGACATCAATCCGGGCGACGTCTTCGCCATCAACGATCCCTACCGCGGCGGAACTCACCTCAACGACGTCAGCTTCATTCGACCCATCTTCGCCGACGGCACCCTGATCGCCTTCGCGCAGAACAAAGGTCACTGGGCCGACGTCGGTGGCAGCGTCCCGGGGTCGTTCGACGTCACCGCCACCGAGCACTTCGCCGAGGGACTGCGCATCACCCCGGTACGGTTGTGGCACGAAGGCAGATTCCTCGCCGACGTCGCCAAGCTGCTCGTCGCGAACACTCGATCACCCGAAATCAGCATGGGAGATCTGCATGCCCAGGCAGAAGCCACCGGAGTATGCGAACGCGAACTCCACCGTCTGGTCGACAAATACGGCCGAGGCACCGTCACCGCAGCCATGCAGCAGGTGCAGGACTACGTGGAACGCATTGTGCGCCAACGCGTCGCGGCGCTTCCCGACGGCACCTGGACCACCGAGGACCACCTCGACTCCGACCCGGCGAAACCCGAAGGCCTGGTGCCTATCCGGGTGACGATGACCATCGAGGGCGACCAACTGAGCTACGACCTCAGCGGAAGCGCCCCCGCGGTGGCCAGCTTCCTCAACTGCGGATACGGCACCGCCTTCTCCGGGATCGTGGCGGGAACGAAGACGTTCTTCCCCGACGTCCCACTCAACTCCGGTCTCTACAACGCCATCACCACCGAACTCGGGCCCGAGGGAACCGTGGTCAACGCGGGATGGCCGCATGCTGTGACCGGATTCTGTTCCGGGCCCTACGAGAAGATCATGAACGCGATCTTCGAGTTGTGGTCGAAGATCGTCCCCGAACGGGCCATCGCGTGCTCGTTCAACCTCGAGTACCTCCTCATCGGCGGCCGGGACGCGCGCGACGCTCAACACCCGTTCTTCATGTGGTACGACTGGATGGCCGGCGGATGGGGCGGCCGCAGCACCAAGGACGGCGCCACCGCCACGGCCCCGGTGTTCGGTGTCGGCTTGGCCGTACAGCCCTGCGAAGGGCAAGAACGCCTCACTCCGGTCCTGACCAGTGAACACTCGATCATCACCGACTCCGGTGGTCCCGGAACCCACCGTGGGGGATGCGGGCTGTCCAAGGGCGGCGTGCTCACCGACTGCGACAACACGGTGATGTCCTACTGCTGCGACCGCGCCCGATCGCTGACGTGGGGCATCGAGGGCGGACTGCCGTCCATTCCGCACGGCGTCTGGCTCAACCGCGGCACACCGGACGAACAATTCCTCGGCTCGGTCTTCTCCAACGTTGCCATCCAGTCCGGCGACTCGTTCGAAAGGCCCTCCGCCGGAGGCGGCGGCTACGGTGACCCGCTCGAACGCGAACCCGAGGACGTGGTCGACGACGTCATCGACGGCTACGTCTCGATCGAGCGTGCCGCACTCGACTACGGAGTCGTCATCGACGCCGTCGATCCCGAGATCGACCATTTCGTCGTGGACGACAGCAAGACCAGGCAACTACGCGCGAGCATTCGGAAGTCGCGCCGAAGCTGGCTCACCGCCGACCCTGCCGAAATCGCCGAACGCTACCGCAACGGCGAACTCGACATGCTCGACCTCATCCGCCGCTACGGGGTCATCGTCGACTGGGGGACCGGGGAACTGCTGCCCACCACCACAACGCAGTTCCGCGAACTCCTCCAGAATCGGGCTGCGCAGCACTGGAACTGACCTGATCAGGCGCCTTGGCGGGTTCCTCAACCTCGCCAAGGCGCCACTGCAGGCGCGACGGCATCATCGCGCTCGGTGCGAATTTCGTTTGGAGTCAACGACATCAGGGTTGCATCCCACCCTGATCATTAGAATCGCCGGCGCTCTCCGCGCGGGATTCCCATAGCTCGGAAACCGGCACCAGTCCGCCGGAACGCGATCACCGCCCGAGAGCCCCTCCGTCTTCTCTCCCGCATTTCTCTCGGCCTCCACGTCGAGAGACACGTCTCTACCTCGCTGGTACTCGTTCACAAGCAGAGAGATACCCCCATGCCCAAGCACGATATCGCGGCCCCGATCCCCACCGAATCCGCCGTTGCTCTCGAATCTGCGCTTCCTGACTCTCAACGCGTATCCCGATGGTCGCTGACAATGGCGTGGTGGGCCATGTTCAGTGCCATGTTCTGGCTCTACGTCGCGTCCGCCTCGGCCGATGCCGTGGGGGTGCCGAACACCGTCATCGGGATGGGCCTGTCGGTCGTCACCTACGGGATCATCAATCAAGTTCTCGCTCGGTACGCGGCACGAACCGGCCTGTCGGTCGAATCGTTGTCCCGCAAGATGTTCGGGACTGTCGGATCCGTCCTCGCCCCGCTGGTGTTCGCGGCCACCGCCCTCTACTTCGGTGTCTTCGAAGGCTCCATCGTCGCCGTCGCGCTCCAGGACGACTTCGGCGGAGACCTGCGTATCTGGTACCTGGTGTGCGTCGTCTACATGATTCCGCTCGTGATCGGCGGGGTCGCAACCTGGTTGGACAAGATCAATGGCATCCTTCTACCCTTCTACGTCGTCGGCTTGGTCGCGGTTGTCGTCGGCGCGACGATCAAGCGGGGGTACCCCAGTGGATGGCTCGATTCCGTCTCGACGACCGGCCCCCTCCCGGGCTGGATGACCTCATTCCTGATCTACATGGGTGTGTGGGTGATGATGATGTACACCTTCGACTACGCCCGCCTCGGTAAGCCGCGCGACGCAAAGTTCCACGGCACGGTCACCTTCGGGTGGGTTTTCTACCTGTTCACCTTCGGTGCGAACGGCCTGATCGGCATCTACCTGCTGAGCAGCTGGGGAATCGCGGGCAGCGAAACCGGCGTCGTCGAGGCCGTGATCAACTCTCTCGGGATCGCCGGCGTCCTGCTGATCCTCGTATCGCAAACACGCATCAACACGGCCAACTACTACCTTGCTTCGAGCAACCTGCAGGTACTTGCCGACCGGGCATTCGGAAGAGTCACGCCGCGAGCGGTGTGGGTGCTGGTGGCTGGAGTCCTCACCTACCTCTTCATGCTCACCGACGTCCTGGGATATCTCCTCACGGCTCTCGCGTGGCAAGGAGTTCTGGTCACCGCATGGGTGGCCATCGCGCTGGTCCACATCGCTCTCCGACAGCGGGACCACGAGGAAGTGGCCACCCGGATGATGGGCGGCGGGGCAGTGGCATGGTTGCTGGCCTCCGCGGTCGGTATCGCGGCGACGGTACAAACTGCATACCCGGTGGTTTCCCAGCTCGCACCGATAATCACGGTGGTGCTCGCGGCGGGTTCGTACTGGTTGGCGCGCACCTCGCGACTCCGCGGAAGAAGCCTTCCCCTGCCGGATCAGGACAGCCTGAACACTGACAACAGCCCGATCCATGACGAACCGCAGTCCGTCTGAACCGGTCTCGGTACTCGTGCGGCCTTCAGCCTGGCAGTGACCTGCTTGGGAACCGTTGCTGCCCAAGGGTTCGACTCACCGGGCCGCGAGCTTCCTCACCTGACGATCAGCCGACGCTGTTTTGTACGACGCGCTCGATCAAGTCGACCTTCTCCACGCCGGAGGTGGCGAGCCCGAGTGATCCGGTGGACGAGAGCACGGCGATACCGTGGATCCCGACCCACAGGGCGGCCGCACTCCCTTCGGGGTCGCGCGCGTCGGTGGACTGCTCGATCAGCTGCACCAGCCACTGGAACAGCGGGCGGGATACGTTCCGCAGCTCCGCGCCGGAGCCTGCGAGCAGGTCGTGACGGAAGATCAGAGTGAACATGGCGGGACGGCGACCGGCGAAATCCACGTAGGTGGTGGCCACCGAGACGAGACGGTTCTCGGGCTGTTCGGCCGCGGTGACCAGAGCTGCGGAGAGGTCCTGCAACCCCACCTCGGCAATCGCGGCGAGAAGGCTTCGGTGTGTGGGGAACCAGCGCCGCGGCGCGCCGTGGGAGACGCCCGCTCTCCGCGCGATCTCCCGCAGTCCGATGTCCGCGGAGTCGCTCTCCTCGAGCAGCTCGACGCCGGCTCGTACCAGTGCCGATCTCGTATCTTGACCTGTCACGTAGACAGTGTCTCCCATAATCGTGTAGACACTGTCTATGTCCCTCTGGATTCGCTGCTTCCACCGGCTGTGTAGATGCGTCCTCATCGGGCCGGCCCTGTACCTGTGGGGGCGTCCGAAGATCCTGGGCCGAAACAACATTCCGCGGACCGGGCCGGTCATCGTGGCGGCCAATCACCTCGCCGTGCTCGACTCGTTCTATCTGACGCTGGCGGCCCGGCGGCAGGTCACCTTTCTGGCGAAGCGTGAGTACTTCGATCGCGGCGGGTCGACCGGCCGACTCCAACGGTGGTTCTTCTCGGCTGTGGGCCAGATTCCGGTCGATCGACGAGGCGGCGCGAGAGCCGTGTCGGCCCTCGCGGCCGCGGCCGGGATCGTCGAGCGGGGTGGGGTGTGGGGCATCCACCCGGAAGGGACGCGTTCGCCCGACGGTCGTCTCTACCGCGGGCGGACCGGCGCGGTCCGCGTCGCGATGGACACCGAGGTCCCCCTGGTGCCGGTGGCGATCACGGGGACGCGGCCGGATCGTTCCGTCCCGTGGTGGCGGCGCAGGGTCGTGGTCGAGATCCTCGAGCCTCTGGACCTGACGCCGTTCCGAAACGAAGGTGCGGCCGGCGTTCGCGATGCCACGGATACCTTGATGCTCGCGATCGGAGCCCGAACCGGGCAGCGGTACGTCGACGAGTACGCGAAGGCGTGGACGATGCCAAGCGACCTGCCGGAGGCCGCCTGACGGCCGATTTCGAGCGGTCGAGAACGGCTCGGGCCTACTCCCGGTTCAGGGTTGCCTCCTCGAGGTCGAGTTCGCGCAGCACCTGGCGCAGCACCTCGTCGTCGATCCGTCCGCTGTCGCGTTCTGCGATGAAGATGCCCCGCTCCGTCTCCAGCATCTGCAGGCGCAGGGCGCGGAAGGCGGCGGACGGGCTCTCGCCCAACTCGGCCTCGCTGCGTCCCAGGCGCTCCCATGCCGCGTGGGCGCGGTGCTCGCTCCACGTGCGCAGGATCTCCGCGGCCCGCTCACGGACGTCGGCGGAATCCTCGTCGGCGTTCGCGACCAGGCTGTCGAGCAGTTCCGTCGCGGCCCGCGCGGCTTTGTCCTGCGCGGCGGCCAGCGTGACCGCGTCGTTGCGGCGTTCCTCTTCGTCGCCGACCCCGAGCCGGGTGATCAGCCACGGCAGGGTCAGCCCGTGCAGGAGGAGGGTGCCGACCACGACGGCGAAGGTGATGAACAGGATCATGTCGCGCCCGGGGAACGGCGCGCCGGAATTGACGGTCAGCGGGATCGCGAAGGCCGCGGCCAGCGAGACCACACCGCGCATGCCGGACCACGCGACCACGAACACCCCTCGGGGCGGCGGTGACGGCTCGCGCTCGCGGATCCGCGCCGACAGCAGCCGCGGCAGATAGGTCGCGGGGTAGACCCACGCCAGCCGGACCGCGATCACGGCGACGAGCACGGCAACGGAGGCGCCGACGACCTCGGCCACGCTGCGGCCGTGGAGTCCCTGTACGACACTCGGCAATTGCAGCCCGATCAGCAGGAACACGAACGACTCGAGGACCACGTCGATGGCCTTCCACACCGCGGTGTCCTGTAGGCGGGTCGCGTATCCGGCGCGCGTCGACCGCTGGCCCAGATACAGGCCGGCGACGACGACCGCGATCACCCCGGAACTGTGTATCTCCTCGGCCGCCAGGTATGCGACGAAGGGGACCACCAGTCCGATCGCGCTCTCCATCACCGGATCCGTGAGCCGAGAACGGATCGCGGCGACGACGATCCCCACGCCGAGGCCGATCAGGGTGCCGCCGATCGCGGCACCGAGGAACGTGCGCACCCCCTCCAGCAGCGTCACGCCGGCGCCGACCGCTGCAGCGAGGGCCACCCGGTAGACCGTGAGCGCGGTCGCGTCGTTGAGCAGGCTCTCGCCGCCCAGCAGAGTCATGATCCGCCGGGGTAGGCCGAGGCGTCGTCCGATCGCGCTGGCTGCCACCGCATCCGGCGGCGCCACGACCGCCCCCAGGACCAGCGCGGCGGCGACGGGAAAGTCGGGAATGGTCAGGTATGCGACCAGACCGACGACGGCGGTGGTGGCCAGCGGCAGGCCGACCGCGAGCAGCGCGATCGGGCGCGCGTTGCGGCGCAGCGCGAGCGAGGAACTGTCGAGTGCGGCCGAGTAGAGCAGCGGCGGCAGCACCACGTACAGCACGAGCTGGGGATCGAGTGCGGTGTCGGGGAGCCCCGGAATCTGCGACCCGGCCAGCCCCACCAGCACCAACAGCAGCGGCGCCGACCAGTTGAGGCGCCGCGCGAGGGCGGCGGTCAGCAGCGCCGCCACCGCGACGGCGAGCAGTGCCACGTTCACGGCGGTTCTCCGTCCGACGTTTCGGGTGTGGATATCGCTCCCTGAAGCATGCAGGATGGGAGGTGATGAAGAGAGTGCTCCGGCGCGCGGCCGACGCAATCCGACCCGGATCCCTGGATCCGGCCGCAGTCGAGCCCTGCGTGGAGCTGGCGGCGGCCACCGGCCCGGACCCCGAGGCGCGCACGCCCGGGGTGTGCGAGGAATGCACGGCGCTGGGCGAGGAGAACTGGGCGCACCTGCGGATGTGCCTCACCTGCGGGCACGTCGGGTGCTGCGATTCGAGCCCCCATCGGCATGCGACCGCGCATTTCGACCAGACCGGGCACCCGGTCATGCGATCGCACGAGCCGGGCGAGTCGTGGCGTTGGTGCTACCGGCACGCCGAGATGGGCTGACCTCGGAGGTCTGCCGGTGGTGTCAGTCCGCCTCGACGGCGGCGGCGTCCAGGCTGTTCCCGAAGGCGCAGACCGATAGTTCGGCGAGCGCGGGATCGTTGTCGGCGTTCTGGGGTGCCTCCATGGCGAGGAGGGTGTTGAGCAGCATGCCGTTGGCGATGAAGGTGCGTGCGTGTTCCGGCGTGCACCCTGTCCGCGTGCGGATCTGGGTGTAGATCTTCGACATCCAGTCGCGCGCCTGGGCGCCGATCTCGGGCATCGAGCCGGCGGCGAAGCCGTGCATCATCACCAGCAGCAGGTCTCGGTCGGCGAGCAGTTCGGTGTATGCCGCACCCATCTGCGCCCAGAGTTCCTCGTTCTCGGGATCCTCGGCGACCCTGTCGAGCGCGGGTTCGAATGCGTGCATGATCCGGCCTACCGCGTGCGCGAACACCTCGCGGAACAGGTTCGCCTTCGATCCGAACATCCGCACGACATACGGCTGCGAGACCCCGGCTTCCTTCGCGACCGCATCGGTACTGGTGCCGTGGAATCCGCCCCGTGCGAATGCCTTGGTCGCGGCAGCGAGAACGAGCTCGCGGCGAGCTTCGGCACTCATCCGCGCCTGCTTCTCCGTCTTTTCTGCCGTCGCCATGTTGACAGGTTATCACTCGATAACTTAGCGTCGAATCGCATAAGTAATCATTCGATGCTTACAAGTGGGTAGTTCCCGACATTCCCGTCCGCAGGCCTCAGGAGCCGACATGACGACCCTCACCGATCAACTCGATCCGCGATCCTCCGAACCGGGCACCGGGGCACCGCCCGGGCGCACCGTTCCCATCTGGCTGGCCATCGTGGCCGCCTCGATCCCGATGTTCATGGCCACGCTCGACAATCTGGTGATGACCAGTGCCCTCCCGGTCATCCGGACCGACCTCAACGCGTCGGTGGGGCAGTTGCAGTGGTTCATGAACGCCTACACGCTCGCGTTCGCGACGCTCATGCTGTCGCTGTCCACCCTCGGCGACCGGCTCGGTAGGCGGCGCGTATTCCTCTGGGGCATAGCGGTGTTCGCTGCCGCGTCGATAGCGTCCGCGCTGTCGACGACCCCGGGAATGCTGATCGGCGCCCGCGCCGTGCAGGGTATCGGTGCCGCGGCGATCATGCCGCTGTCGCTCACCTTGCTGGCGGGCGCCGTTCCGCTGGCCAAGCGCGCCCTCGCGATCGGCGTCTGGGGCGGAGTGTCCGGGCTCGGTGTCGCGCTGGGCCCGGTCGTGGGCGGCGCGGTGGTCGACGGCGTCTCGTGGCAGGCGGTCTTCTGGATCAATGTCCCGGTGGCCGCGCTGGCGGCGCCGTTGGCGCTGTACGCACTGCGCGAATCCAGGGGTCGGCGTCAGCCGCTCGACCCGATCGGTGTGCTCTTCTCGGGCGGCGCGGTGTTCCTCGGTGTGTGGGGGATCGTGCACGGCAACGACGACGGCTGGACCAGTGTCTCGGTGCTGGGCACGCTGGTGGCCGCGGTGCTGCTGTCGGTCGCGTTCCTGATCCGGGAACACCGTGCCGAATTCCCGGTGATGCCGCTGCGGCTGTTCCGGTCCCGGCAGTTCACACTCGCGAACGTCATCGCGCTCACGTTCACCCTCGGCATGATGGGGGCGGTGTTCCTGCTGTCGCAGTACCTGCAGATCGTCGCCGGCTACAGTCCGTTCGCGGCGGGACTGCGGACGCTGCCGTGGACGGCCGCACCGATGATCGTCGCGCCCATCGCGGGTCTGCTGGCTCCCCGGGTCGGCGTGCGGGCCCTTCTCGTGACCGGCCTCGTTCTGCAGGGGCTGTCGCTGGTGTGGATGGCGGCGCTGATCGAACCGGGAGTGGCCTACTCGACACTTGTTCCGTCGTTCGTCATGGCCGGCGTCGGAATGGGATTGACGTTCGCGCCCAATGCGACGGCCGTGCTCGCCGACATGAAGGAAGCCGACCACGCGACGGCCAGTTCGATCAACGCGACGCTGCGCGAGATCGGTGTCGCGCTCGGTATCGCCGTCCTGACCGCCGTGTTCCTCGGCGCCGGCGGCAGCCTCACCCCGACCGGGTATACGGACGCGCTGGCACCGGCGTTGTACGTGGGGGCTGGGTTCGTGGCGGTCGCGGTCGCCGCGGCAGCACTGATGCCACCGCGGCGAGCCGCGCAGAGTAGACCGCGGCGAGCCACGTCATCGTCCGGGCGCGGTTCCCGCTGACGCCCTGGTCGATCGGTCTCGAGACGACTTCCGTCCCCGCCTCAACGAACTGCGGCCGCGCGGTCCGACACCCGGCGGAGGGCGGAGTCGTATTCGTCCTCGATGCGGTCGACGATGGTGCTCACCGGCTCGACCGCGCGGATGGTCTGCAGACCCTGGCCGGCCGCCCAGACGTCCTTCCACCTCTTGAGCGAGGCCGTGCCGGCGGTGTAGTTCTTCTCGCCGGCGGGGGGCTCGAGGTTGTCGGGGTCCAGGCCGCAGGCGAGCAGGCTCGGCTTGAGCCACGACGCCGGAGTTCCGGTGATCGCGGGGCTCACGACGAGGTCGTCCGGTCCGTGGTCGACGACCATCTGCTTGTAGGCGGTTTCGGCCATGCTTTCCTCGGCGGCAAGGAATCTGGTGCCCATGTACACCAGGTCGGCTCCTGCGGTGACCGCGCCCGCGACTCCGTACCCGTCGCTGATCCCGCCGCCGATGATCACCATTCCGTCGAAGAAGTCGCGCACCGCCGAGGTGAAGGCGAACGGGGAGAGATGACCGGTGTGGCCGCCGGCGCCGGCCGAGACGCACGCCATGCCGTCGGCTCCCGCGTCCGCTGCCTTCCTGGCGAGTTTCATGTTGACGACGTCCGCGATGACGGTGCCGCCGTATCCCTTGACGACTTCCATGACGGGCCGGGGCGAGCCGAGTGCCGTGATGACGATCTGCGGCTTGTACTCGGCGATCAGGCGAAGGTCCTCGGCCAATCGTGCGTTGCTGCTGTGGGTTACGAGGTTCGCCGCCCAGGGGCCGACTGGGCTCGCGTCGTCGTTGCCGCCCAGGCTGTCGGTGATCGTGCCCATCCACGTGTCGAGATCGTCGACGGTTCGGCAGTTCTGGGTCGGGAAGGAGCCGACGATGCCCGATCGGCACGCCGCGACAACGAGGTCCGGCCCGGAGACCAGGAACATCGGTGCGGCGACGACGGGGAGACGGAGGGTTTCGAGGAGGGGATTCGTCATGGTGTCCTGCTCAGAAGTAGTTGGTACACAAGCGGTCAGTTGGTGGATCGGGTGGAGGCGTCCTGCGTGATGTGCTCGAGCATGCGTGTCGCGCTCGCGCGGTCCACCTTTCCCAGGGGGGTCAGGGGAAGCGCTTCGACCTGGTGGACCGATTTCGGGCGCTTGTAGTCCGGTAGCCGGCGTCGGCTCTCGCCGAGGACGATCTCGTCGTCGAGGGCCGCGCCGACGTCGACCGTGAATGCGGCGACGATGCGCTGTCCCCAGAGGGGATCGGGCAGCCCCACCACGACGACGTCGTTCACGCCGGCGATGGCGGAGATCGCTTCTTCGACCTCGCGGGGATACACGTTGTAGCCGCCGGTGATGATCATGTCCTTGCTGCGACCGGTCAGGTGAAGGTAGCCGGTGGCGGCCCGAAATCCGAGGTCGCCGGAGTGCAGGACTCCGTCCGCGTGGCTCTTGCCGAGATCCGTTCGCGCACCTGCGTTGTGGTAGCCGGGGCTGACCGCCGGTCCGCTGACCATGAGTTCGCCGATCTCCTCGTCGGCGACGGTACGGTCGCCGTCCCGGAACTCGATCTCGACTCCCGTGCAGGGGCGCCCGACCGAGCCGAGCAGGTCGGGATCATCGGTCACGCCGCGGTGGTGGTCGGCGGCGTCGAGCACGGTCAGAGGGGGGATCGCCTCGACCATCCCGTAGTACTGAACGAGATTGGGCGTGATCCGGTGGTAGGCCTGACGGATGTGCTCGACCGGCATCGGTGCTCCGGCGTACGCCAGCATGCGCATCCGCCGCATCGGCGTGAGCTCGGCGTCGTCGAGGTCGAGCATCCGGGCGACGACGGTGGGCACGAGCGCGGTGTGCGTCGCGGCGTGGCGTTCGACGGCTGCGATCACGTCCGCGGGACGGGCGTGATCGAGAAGGACCTGGCGCCCGCCCGCCTCGAGGAACGGGAGGACGAACAGCCCACTGGTGTGGATGATCGGTCCGGCGTGGACGAAGACCGGGGGCTCGGGCCCGTCCAGGGTGCCCGCCAGGACGTGCTCCCGCATTGCGCGAAGCGACGCGAGCCGGTTGGCGTGCGACCGCTGTGCGCCCTTCGGTACACCCGTCGTCCCGGAGGAGTAGTGGAGGGCGCAGAGGGACTGGGGGTCCGGGTCGGGCAGCGAGAAGCGCTCCGGTGCCCGGGCGACGACGCCGTCGAGCGTGTGATCGGCGCAATCGGCTTCGCCGGCCGCGATGACGATCTCGGCCGTCGATCCGGAGGCGAACTCGCGTGCGCCGGCGACCGCGGGATCGTAGACGAGTGCCGCGGGTGCGCAATCCTCCATGATTCGCGCCCAATCCCGTTCGCCCACCCGCGGGTTGAGCGCGACTCGAACGTACCCGCCGATGGTCAGGGCGAGGTCGACCTCGACGGCCGCCGTCGAGTTGGGCAGCAGTACGAGCACGGTGCTCCCGGGCGCAACCCCGACCTGGGCGAGCCCGGCCGCGAGGCGGTGGACGCGGTCGGACAGTTCCGTGAACGTGAGCGAGGTCGTGCCGTCCTCCACTGCGACGTCGGGACCGAAGCGTTCGGCTGCGACGCGCACCACACTGGCGATAGACATGTGAGCTGTACTCCTCCATTTCGCTACACTTATTGAAGTAGACAACGTCCGGCCCGGTTTGCGCAACAGTTCGGCGCCGGCAGGAGAGGAGAGCGTCATGACCCGACTCGCTACTTCGGCAGCGGATGCGCGGACACCGTGGGTGATCGACGCGGTCCGAACGCCGTTCGGTTCCGCTCGGGGTGCACTGTCGGGCATCCGTGCGGACGACCTCGCGGCGCTACCGATCGCGGACCTGGTCGGCCGACACCCCGAACTCGATCCCGCACGCATCGACGACGTCGTCTGGGGAAACGCGAACGGCGCAGGTGAGGACAACCGCAACATCGCCCGGATGGCCCTGCTGCTCGCGGGGCTGCCGCACACGATCCCGGGAGTCTCGGTCAACCGGTTGTGCGGATCCGGCGCCGAGGCGGTGCTGTCCGCCACGCGTCGGGTCGCGGTCGGTGACGCGGACGTCGTGATCGCCGGGGGCTCGGAGAGCATGAGCCGGGCGCCCTACGTCCTGCCCCCGGTCGACACCGCCTTTCCGCGTGCGCTCGACCTGGTGCCCACGACCGTCGGATGGCGCATGACCAACCCGCGGTTTCCCGCACCGTGGGTCGAATCGCTGGGCCGGTCGGCCGAACTGGTGGCCGAACGCCAGGGCGTCGGTCGCCTCGAACAAGACGAGTGGGCCCTGCGGTCGCACGAACTCGCGGCCCGGGCGTGGGCCGACGGTGTGCACGACGGATTCGTGACTGCGCAGGCCGGTCTGGAGCGTGACGAACCGATCCGCGCCGCCGACCGGGCCGCGCTCGCCGCGTTGCGGCCGGCGTTCTCGCCGCAGGGGAGCGTGACGGCGGGGAACTCCTCGCCGGTCAGCGACGGCGCGGTCGCCGCGCTGGTGGCGAGCGGGGCCGCCGCGGCCGATCTCGGTGTCGAGCCGCTCGGCAGGGTCCTGTCGTCGGCGGTCGTGGGTATCGAGCCGGAACTGTTCGCGCTGGCTCCGGTCGCGGCGATCGGGAAGGCCTTGGACCGGGCGGGGCGCAGGCCCGAGGACGTCCGCGTGCTCGAACTGAACGAGGCGTTCGCGGCGGTGGTCCTCTCGTGTCTGCGTGAGCTTCCCGGCATCTCGGCCGAGCGGGTCAACCCGTTCGGCGGGGCGATCGCGATGGGACATCCGCTCGGTGCGTCGGCCGCCCGGGTGGTCATCGACTGCCTGCGACACCTGCGCCGTCTCGGCGGCGGAATCGGCGTCGCCTCCGCCTGCATCGGGGTGGGGCAGGGCATCGCTATTGTGTTGGAGGCCTGACGCGATCGGTGCGGCGGGCGGCAGTTCGGGAAGGCGGGTGGCCGTGGTCGACGGTGCGGGGGCCGCTGTGGCGCCGAGTCCGGTGGCGCAGACCATCGACCTGCTCGGCGACCGCCTGACCGTCGCCGTCATCCGCGACGCGTTCGTCGACCACGTGCGTCGTTTCAGCCAGTGGATCGACCGGACCGGCGCCCCGCCCGCGGTGCTGTCGTCGCGCCTGAACGCGCTGGTCGACGCGGGGTTGATGGAGCGGCGCCCGCAGTCGGGAGGCCACGAGCGGCACGACTACATGCTCACCGACCTCGGCCTGGCGACGTGGCAATTCCTCGTCAGCGTGTGGTCGTGGCAGCGGGAATGGTCTGCCGAGGGTCTGCTCCAGCCCGAGATGGTGCACGTGGACTGCGGGCATCGGGGGCCACCGGAACTGGTGTGCCGGCACTGCGGGGAGGCGGTCAAGCCGCGGGACGCCCGGCTCGAGATGGACCGCGACTCGTTGGTCCTGGTGGCGCGGGGGAGCCGACGGCGGTCGACCCGGAACTCGCCGGCCCTGAGCCGGGCCGATCTCCAGTTCACCGAGGTGATGGAGGCGATCGGGGACCGGTGGAGCGCCCTGGTCACGGGGCTCGCGTTGTCGGGTGTCCGGCGCTTCGGTGAGTTCCAGTCCATCCTGAAGATCTCGCCCACGACCCTCACCGAGCGGCTGGCCCGACTCTCCGACGTGCAGATACTCACCCGCAGCGAAGGCGGACGCGAGTACGTGCTGACTCCCCGGGGGCGGGCGCTGTTCCCGATCTTCGCCTTCCTCCTCGCCTGGACGCTGACCGCGCACCCGGGCGTATCACCCGAGCAGCTGGGGCCCAAGCTGCGTCACGAGAGCTGCGGCAACTGGTTGCAGCCCGCTCTCCGTTGCCGCGGCTGCGACGCCGACCTCGAGCGCACGACCGTCATCTTCGAGTCCTGACCCGATCGGTTCGCCCGGCCGCCGTGCCCGTGGTGGCCGCCGGTTCGCGATCCCTCTGAGATCCCTGTGATCCCGGATTCTCCGAGCAGTTGACCGTTGACAACCGTTGCGTGGCTTGGTTCACTTCAATAACAGTAGTGACCGGCATGCGTGAACCGGATGCCCAGACCTCCGAAGCAGACCCGCCGATGTCGCTCAACGAGTCGCACCCCGTCGACAGGAACGAGCCTTCATGTTCTTCGAAACACATCTCGATCTGCTGCAGTCCGCAGTGGACGCCAACCGGACACGCTCGGCGTGGACCGGGTACACCGCCGTCACCCCGCCCGACTCCCAGCAGGCGGAAGCCTTCGTTGGCGCCTATGACGGTGCAACGCTGCATCTTTCGGCGCAGACGCAGACCTTCATCACCGCCGACGAGGTGTCGCCGTACACCGGTCGGGCGCTGAACGTCACGTACAGCGCTCCCTCCGCCGACGAAGCACTCGACGGCGCCGCACGGGCAGCGGCAGCCCTGCGCGACGCCGGCGTCGAGCAGCGGGTGGGTGTGTGTCTCGAAGCCCTGAACCGAATTCACCTGCGGGGCCAGGAATTCGCCGCGGTCACGTCCCACACCACCGGACAGAGCCTCAACATGGCCTGCAGCGGCAGCGGGACCAACGCCCTCGACCGCGGTCTGGAAGCCGTCGCGATGGCGTGGGCGGCCATGAGCCGCGTGCCCGGCCAGGTGACGTGGCAGCAGACGTTCGGGAAGTCGGATGTCACGCTGCGCAAGCGGTTCCGTCCGCGCCCCTTCGGCACGGCGCTCGTCATCGCCTGCGCGTCGTTTCCGGCGTGGAACGCCTACCCGGCGATTCTCGCCAACCTGGCCACCGGCAACCCGGTCCTGGTCAAGCCGCATCCTCGGTCGGTGCTCGCGACAGCACTGGCCGTGAGCATCATCCGGGACGTTCTGACCGAGGCCGGACTGCCCGCCGACGCGGTCCAGCTCGTCGTCGACACCGTGGACGAACCCATCGCCGCCCGGCTGGCCACGGACCAGGCCACGCGCATCGTCGACTTCACCGGCAGCCAGGCGTTCGGGACGTGGCTCGAGCGCAACGTCGAGAGCGCCCTCGTGTTCACGGAGACCGCCGGCGTCAACACCGTCATCCTCGACTCGGTCCGGGATCTGTCCGCCACCATGCGCACCCTGGCCGGCGGCCTCTCGCTGTTCAGCGGCCAGATGTGCACGACGCCCCAGAACATCTACATTCCGGACGCCGGTGTTCTCACGGACGCCGGCCGCGTCTCGCGTGACGACGTCGTCGCGGCGCTCCACTCGGCGATCGACGACCTCGCCGGGGCGCCGCGTCGCGCCGCCGCCGTCTGCGGAGCCCTCCAGTCGGAGACGACCCTGCAGGCGCTCGACGCACTCGCGGACCGGGCCGAGGCGGACGGCACCCTCGTCCGTCGGCCCGTGGCCTACGCCCACCCCGAGTACCCGAAGGCGCGCGCGGTGACCCCGCTGCTCGTCCGGGTCGACCCCCGGCGCGGGAACCAGCTGCCCGACGGTGAGCAGTTCGGCCCGGTGGCGTTCATCATCGACTGCGCCGATCGGGACGCGGCCGTCGAGCACGCGACCGCGAGCGTCCGCAGGCACGGCGCCATCAGCTCGTACCTCTACTGCACCGACGACGAGGCCGTCGACGCGATCGCCGACGCGTACGCGGATGCGGGCGCGTCTCTGTCGGCGAACCTGGTCTCGTCGATGCCGATGCAGTACGCGGCCGCCTACAGCGACTACCACGTCACCGGCCTGAATCCGGCGGGCAACGCGACGCTCACCGACGAGTCCTTCGTCGCCGGGCGATTCCGCATGGTCCAGGATCGCCGTCAGGTGGAGGGGTGAAGGTCGTGTCCCAGTTCTCCAACGGTGTCTTCGTGTACGACGCCGTCCGAACCCCCAAGGCCCGTGTCCGCCGACACGGCGGGACCCTCGCGGACGTCCCGGCCTACGACCTTCTGGCCCAGTTGTTCTCGGCCGTTCAGGAGCGTGGCCTGCCGCCGGATGTGGTGGACGACATCCTGATCGGGACGAGCACCGCCGTCGGGGACCAGGGCGGCAACGTCGCACGCTCTGCGGCCCTGTGGGCCGGATGGCCGGACGCCGTGGGCGCCGGTGTGGTGTCGAGACTGTGTTGTTCGGGACTCGACGCGATCGAGACGGCGTCCGCCAAGATCGCGTCGGGAATCGCCGATGTCGTCGTGGCCGGCGGCGTCGAATCGATGTCGCGCGTGCCGATGATGTCCGACCGGCCTGCCTTCGCGGACGACGCCGACCTCGGCGAACGAACCGGGTACGTCACGATCGGTGTATCGGCGGATCTCACCGCCGCGCAGTACGGATTCACGCGAGCCGAACTCGACGAGTGCGCCGTCACCTCGCACCGCCGGGCCCTCGCCGCACCCACGTCGGACTCGATCGTGCCGGTGCGCTCGGGAACCGGGACGATCCTCACCGCGGACGAAGGGCCCCGAGACGACATCAGCCTCGCCGGTCTCGCGGACCTGGCACCGCTGTTCGGTCAGGACCCGCTCTGGGAGCGGGTGGCGCGGCGGCTACCCGGCGCGCCGCGTCCCGCCGTCGGGCTGCACACCGCGGCGACCGCGCCGCAGCTGTCCGACGGTGCGGCGGTCGCGGTGCTCGGCACACGAGCTGCGTCGGCACGGATCGGCTCCGAGCCCGTGGCGGAGGTGGTCGGCGTCGCGCAGGCGGCGGTGCGCTCACCGTTGCTGACCGCCTCGGCGGTGGCATCGCGACGTGCCCTCGACAACGCCGGGATCTCCGCCGACCGACTCGATGTCGTCGAAGCGAACGAATCCTTTGCCGCCTCGGTGCTCCTGATGATCCGGGAGCTGAAGCTCGACCCGGACAAGGTCAACCCCAACGGCGGATCGATGGCGACCGGCCATCCCCTCGGTGCTGGTGGCGGCGTATTGCTGGTCAACGCACTCGACCAGCTGCGTCGCATCGACGGCGAGTACGCGCTGATCACCATTCCGGCGGCACTCGGACTCGGTGCAGCCGTCGTCATCCGGCGACTCGGATGAGCGCCCGCACCCTCGATCGTCCAAGGAAGTGGAACCAATGAACGTCACTGCGGACAACCTGTCCTCCAGCCGGTTACGCGCATGTCACCCGGACGACCGGGTCGACGCCTACCTCGCCCGCGGGTGGTGGCGCCCCGACACCGTGCTCGACCTTCTCGACGGGCACGTCGAGGCCCGGCCCGGCGCACCCGCGGTCACCGACCCCGGGAATCTGCCGGAGCTCGCGGGAATCGCGCCGGAATCCCTGACCTGGGCGGAGTTCGATGCGAAGGTCGACGACATCGCCGCGAAACTCCATGCGAGCCAGGTGTGCCCGGGAGACACCGTGGCAGTTCTGCTCCCGAACTCGGTTGCGCTCACCGCTACCTACTTCGCGTTGTGGCGGCTCGGGGCGATCGCGGCACCGATGCCGGCGTCGTACCGACGGCACGAGCTGAGCCGAATCGTGGCGGCGTCCGATGCGGTCGGCGTCGTGACCGCGACGAGTCTGCACGACCGGACGCCCCACCTCGAGGCTCTCTCCCTGGTCGGTGAGCTTCCCTCCCTGCGGCACGTCTTCACCTTCGGGTCGGCTGCCGACGGCGCCGGTGTGCCACTGGACCGCGACCCCGCGACCCCGGACGAGGTCGACGCGGTGCGTCGTGCGTATCGGCAGCTCGCGCGAACCGTCAACGACTGCATCACGATCTGCTGGACCAGCGGAACGGAGGCGGCGCCGAAGGGGGTTCCGCGGTGCCACGCCGACTGGCTGGCCATCGGGGAGGCAGTTCAGGACGGTTTGCAGACGGAACCGGATTCCGTCATCGTCGGGCCGTTCCCGATGGTCAACATGGCCGGGTTCGCGACGTCACTGCTGCCGTGGCTGCTCGGCGGCGGGCACCTCGTCCAGCACCACCCGCTCGATCTCGCGGTGTACCTCGATCAGATCCAGCGGCACCGCGCCACCCACACGAGCATGCCGCCGGCGATTCTCAGTATGCTGCTTCAGAATTCGGGCCTGCGCGCCACGTTCGACCTCTCGTCGCTGCGTAGGGTCGGCTCGGGCGGCGCACCGCTTCCGCCCGGCGTCGTCCGCGACTGGCAGAACGATCTCGGCATCGAGGTCCTCAACTTCTTCGGATCCAACGAGGGAGTCTGCCTGCTCGGCGCGCCGTCGGACACACCGGATCCCATGGTGCGCGCCGAGTACCTTCCGAACTACGGCGCGACCAGCAAAACCTGGGTCACGTCGGTGGCGGAGCGGACATCGGTCCGCCTCGTCGACGTGGCGACGGGTGAGGTGGTCACCGAGCTCGGCGGGCGCGGTGAGCTGCGACTGAAGGGGCCCACCGTCTTCGCCGGGTACCTCGCGGGCACGGCGGCGAGCAGCCCGTTCGACGACGATGGATACCTGTGCAGCGGAGACGTATTCGAGCTGTGCGGTGAGTCCGGCGAGTACCTGAAGTTCGTCGACCGCAGCAAGGAGATCATCATCCGGGGCGGGATGAACATCGCGCCGGCCGAGATCGAG
Organism: Prescottella soli; assembly: GCF_040024445.1. Classification (NCBI taxonomy): domain Bacteria; kingdom Bacillati; phylum Actinomycetota; class Actinomycetes; order Mycobacteriales; family Nocardiaceae; genus Rhodococcus; species Rhodococcus (subgen. Prescottella) soli. The sequence continues at coordinate 921,138 of NZ_CP157276.1, read as the reverse complement.
GGACTGCTCCTCGAGCACCCCGCGGTCTCGGATGTCGCGGTCGTCGGCTACGACGACGTGGTCCTCGGCGAGAAGTGTTGCGCTGTGGTCGTTCCCGTGCCGGGGGAGGAGGTCGCACTCGACGACCTCGTCGGCTTCCTGCGTGCGAAGGACGTGGCGTCGTTCAAGCTGCCGGAGAAGCTCGTGACGGTCGACGAACTGCCCCGCAACCCGGTCGGCAAGCTGCAACGCCGCGAGTTGCGTGTCGAGATCGCGCAGAACGGCTGAACCATGGGTGAGAACACAACCCCGGTGGCCGCGCCGCGCGCGACACCGACCGGCGTGGACCGACCCCTCGCGGAAGAGTTGACCGACATGCTCGAGGGCCGCTTGCCGGGAACGATCGGCATGCGGGTCCTCGAGGCGTCCGCGGAGAAGGTGGTCGGGGAGCTGCCCGTTCTCGAAAAGGTGCTCGCCCCCAACGGATACCTCCATGCGGCCAGCGTCGTCGCGTTGGCGGACACCGCCTGCGGGATCGGTACCCGACTCGCGCTGCCGGCCGGCGCATCGGGTTTCACCACGGTGGAACTCAAGACGAACTACCTGGGCACCGCACGCTCGGGGGTCGTCACCGCGACGGCGGTCCGCGTGCACGGCGGTCGGCGCACACAAATCTGGGACGCGACTGTATGCGACGACGAGGGCCGGACGATCGCCCTGTTCCGATGCACCCAGTTGGTGTTCCACCCCTGAACTGCCCGTGAACCGGGCCACACGTCATTTCGACGAAAGGAACACTCGATGACGAATACGAAGTCATCGGCGGGCGAGGCTCCGATTGCCGTCGCCCGCCCGGTGAACAGCGGTGAGGAGAATCCCTACCTCCTCGGTGTGTTCGCGCCCGTGCAGGAGGAGCTGACGCTCGACGAACTGCCCGTGATCGGAGAGATCCCCAAGGACCTCAACGGCGTGTACCTGCGGAACGGTCCGAACCGTCAGTTCGCGGCCCCCGGCCGGTACCACATGTTCGACGGGGACGGCATGATTCACGCCGCCCACTTCGAGAACGGAAAGGTCCGCTACCGCAACCGATACGTGCGCACCCGTGCCTTCGCGGAGGAATCCGAGGCCGGCCGCGCGCTGTGGACCGGTCTGATGGAGAACCCGCAGAACAACCCGTGGGGTAACGGGCACGGCCTGGGGATCAAGGACGCCGCGAACACCGACGTCATCTTCCATCGCGGTCAGGTCCTCGCCACCTGGTACCTGTGCGGAACCCCGTACGGGATCGACCCCCTGTCGCTGGAGACGCTCGGTGCCCAGGACTTCCTCGGGACCTTCGCCGGCGACATGATGGCCCACCCGAAGGTCGACGAGTCGACGGGTGAGCTCATCTGGTTCGACTACGGCCCGGACCAGAACTTCCTGCGCTACGGCATCATCGGGCCGAACGGTCAGCAGACGCATCTGACCCAGGTCGACCTGCCGGCGCCGAGGCTGCCGCACGACATCGCAATCACGAAGAACTACTCGATCCTCATGGATCTGCCGTTGGTTCAGGATCAGGATGCGCGGAGGGCGGGCAAGTACCGCATCTTCTACGACCAGGAACTGCCGTCCCGCTTCGCCGTCATCCCGCGGCACGGCACCGGCGCGCAGGTGCGGTGGTTCGAAGCGAAGCCGTGCTACATCTACCACGTCGTCAACTCCTGGGAACAGGGCGACGAGATCATCATGGACGTCTGCCGCGTCAAGAACCCGCAGCACCAGACGACCTTCGATCATCCGCTGGCGAGCATGCTCGCCTACATGCGTCTCGATGCGCAGCTGTACCGGTACCGGTTCGACCTCCGGACCGGGGCGACGACCGAAACCCCGCTCGACGACGCGAACATCGAGTTCCCGAGCGTGGATTCGCGGATTATGGGGCAGTCGCATCGATACTCGTACAGCATGAGCCTCGGAAACGAACCGACGTTGCTCTTCGACGGCCTGGTGCGCTTCGACTCCCAGACCGGAACGAAGGAGGAGCACAAGTTCGGGCCGGGACGGTGGGGTGCCGAGGCGCCGTTCGCGCCGCGCGACGGATCGACCGGTGAGACCGACGGCTACCTGGTCTGCTTCGTGAACGACGAGGCGGAGGATCGCGGCGAGATCAACATCTTCGACGCCGAGGACGTCGCCGCGGGACCGCTTGCGCGAGTGCTGCTGCCGCAGCGGGTGCCGTCCGGCTTCCACGCGTGCTGGATCCGCAGCGATCAGCTCGCCGAGGCACACGCCGACTGACGGACAGAGGCGCGATCGGCCCGGGAGCCGTGGGGGATCCTGCGATCCGTCCACGGCGCCCGGGCCGCTCCGTCTCCCGGGTCAGCCCTCGGTGACGACGGTGCCCTCGGCGAGCGGTCGGGTCATCGACCACAGCGTGATCGACTGGCACTTCGACATCTTCCACTCGAAGTTCTCGATCACGTACTCGTCGATGTACTCGATCGAGCGGACGGTCTCGGTGTTGTCGATCAGGTTGACCTGGCGGAAGGCGAGCGTCCACTTGCCGTCCGCCACCTCGTCGCCGCGCAGCGTGATCGACGGGTGGAACGCGTGGTGCATGTCGAGGATGACGTGCTTGCCGTCGACCGTCTGCAGGGCGATGTTGCGGAACACCTCGGCGATGGGGTCGGCGTCGTCGAACTTGCCGAGCGGGCCGTAGTCGATCTGGGCGCCGCGATCGATGAAGCAGGCGCGGAAAGTGTCCGCGTCCTTGGCGTCACACGCGCGCAGGTAGCGGTGCTTGAGCGCCTTGATGGCCTCGATCCGCTCGAGGTCGGCGATGCGCTGCTCGATTGTGCGTTCGGTCATGGGACGTCCTCTCGGTCTCCGAGTGCTCGGAATGTCGCGGATGTTGTCGAAGAACTTAGGTCCCGCAACACATTCCGCGAGAGGCTTTCCCATTGAATGGATGATCGGGAGTGATCAGGGCTGCCCCGGGAACGCCGTCGTCGGTGGCGAGACGCCGAGAATGGCGCGCCAGTTCGCCGCTCGCACAGCGGCTTCCGTGAGAGCCGTGACGCCGACTTCGCGGGTGTGCTCGGACTGCGCGCGTTCGATCACCGACCGCCACGCGACCGCGGTGTCCGCCTCCACCTGGGCCGCCAACTGGGCCGCGGACGTCGGATCGGTCACCGGGAAGGGGACCGAGTAGCCGGCCTCGGGCGGCGGGGGCTCGACGCTGGCGGCGACCAGTGCGTCGATCGTCGCGTCGCGTCGGGCCCGGTGCGCGGCGGTGTTCACGGCGACGAGATCGGATCGGTTCGGGTTGGAGAACGCCGCCACCAGCCCGTACGCGAAGATCGCGGCGTACTCCGCGTGGAGCGCGTCGATCAGCGCCTGCTGCTCGGGACCGGGATTCTGATTGCTCATGCCAGCAACACCGCCTGCTGCGCGGCGCACGCCGCACTGATCGAACCGAGCAGCCCTGCGCGGTATCCGGATTGGGTGCGCGCCAGTCGGGCGGCTTCCTTCTGCGAGTCGGCGAGATCGGCCCGCAGCTGGTCGAGCGTCGGTGGCGCCGTCGCCGGCGGCGTCGCCGACGTGGTGCTCGACGGCGTGACGGTGGCGGCACGCGCGATCTCCGCGCCGAGCGCGTCGGCGTGCGCGGACCGTTCTGCCGCCACCACACCGAGCGCCCCGGCACGGTCCGGGAGCAGGGCGATCGCCGCGGTCGCGTTCGCGGCGTCGCGTCGTGCACGCTCGGCCTGCGTGGTCAGCGCGTCGACCTCCGCGGGGGAGTCGGCCGGTCCCGAATCCGAGCAGCCGGTCGTCAGCGCAAGTGCCGAGGCACCGAGTGCCGCGCGGCCCGCGACCCGCAGCGCGGCGCGGCGGGACAGTGGTTGGGTGAGGAAGGGCGTTCGCACCTGATCATGGTGCCAGGAGTGCACCGGATTCTCGGCACCGAGCCGTTCGAGACGGACCGCGGGGTCCGGACGGACGAGCCCGCGTGGTCACGGTCGGTCCAAATCCGCGATACCCTGAAGACTCCACAGTCCACCTCGTGGTGCGTCGAGTCCTGCGTCGATGAAGTCGACGGAACGGGACCGCGGGCGGCCACACGTCAGTCTTGACCACAACTGAAGCGAGGAGCGTCCCAGATGCCGGTGCCGTCGAGGGAGAGGGTGATCGAGCTTCTCGCCGAACACGTCGAGCGCGAGGGCTACGACCTCGAGGACGTGACCATCACGCTCGCAGGTCGGCACAGCTCCGTTCGCGTCATGGTCGACAGCGACGCAGGTCTCGAACTGGACGAAGTGGCTCGGCTGAGTCACGTGATCTCCGAGGTCTTCGAAGCGGTCTCCGATTTCGGCGAATCCCCGTACACCCTCGAGGTGACGTCACCGGGAATCGACCGGCCGCTGACCGAGGATCGTCACTGGCGGCGCGCCCAGGGCCGCAAGGCTCTCATCGAACTCGAGGCCGAGTCGGTTACGGGCCGGATCGGTCGGCTCGCCGACGGTGCGGTCGACGTGGTCGTGAAGGCCAAGGGTGGTCCGGCCGTGCGTCGGGTGGAACTGAAGGATGTCAGGAAAGCTGTTGTGCAGGTTGAGTTCTCGCGCCCCGACGCGAGGGAACTCGAACTCGCGGGAGGAATCCCGGAGGGCCGTGTGGCGCCTGCGGACGCGGAAGCGTCGAACGAAGAAGAAGTAGAGGGGTCGGACAAGTGAATATCGACATCACAGCGCTGCGCGCGATCGAAGCGGACAAGGGTATCTCCGCGGGGACGATCATCGCGGCGATCGAGACCGCTCTGCTGACGGCCTACCGCCACACCGAGGGCCATCAGCCCCACGCCCGGATCGACGTCGACACCAAGACCGGTGTCGTCCGGGTCATGGCGCACGACGTCGACGTCGACGGCAACCGCGTCGGCGAGGAATGGGACGACACCCCCGAGGGATTCGGTCGGATCGCGGCGACCACCGCCCGTCAGGTGATCCTCCAGCGCCTGCGCGATGCGGAGCACGAGCGCAGCTTCGGCGAGTTCTCCACCCACGAGGGCGAGATCGTCGGCGGCGTCATCCAGCGCGACACCCGCGCCAACGCACGCGGCATGGTGGTCGTGCGCATCGGCAGCGAGGCGAACGGCGCCGAGGGGCTCATCCCGCCGGCCGAGCAGGTGCCGGGGGAGACCTACGAGCACGGCGACCGGATCAAGTGCTACGTCGTGGGTGTGTCCCGCGGCCAGCGCGGGCCGCAGATCACGCTGTCGCGCACCCACCCGAACCTCGTGCGCAAGCTGTTCGCCCTCGAGGTCCCCGAGATCGCCGACGGATCGGTCGAGATCGTCGCTGTGGCGCGCGAGGCCGGCCACCGCTCCAAGATCGCCGTCCACTCCCGGGTTCCGGGGCTGAACGCCAAGGGCGCGTGCATCGGTCCGATGGGTCAGCGCGTGCGCAACGTCATGAGCGAGCTGGCGGGCGAGAAGATCGACATCATCGACTACGACGAGGATCCTGCGAAGTTCGTCGGGAACGCACTGTCGCCGTCCAAAGTGGTATCCGTCACTGTCGTGGACCCGGACGCCCGTGCGGCGCGCGTCGTCGTCCCGGACTTCCAGCTGTCGCTGGCGATCGGCAAGGAAGGGCAAAACGCGCGTCTGGCTGCGCGGTTGACCGGATGGCGTATCGACATCCGCAGCGATGCCGCACCGGGCCCGGAGTCACAGGTCGGTCGCGAAACGACAGGTGCTTAGGAACAGAATGCGGAGTTCACGGCGATACAGCGGTAGAGTGGTCGATGGTTCAGCGTGAACTGTCTGTGTTGACGCGTGCCCGAGCCGGTGAACCGGTGCGGACGTGCGTCGGATGCAGGCAGAAAGGGCTGGCTGCCGACCTGCTCAGGGTCGTGGCGCACCAGGCCGAATCCGGCGGATTCGTCCTCGCGCCCGATCCGAAGCGAAGGCTCCCCGGGCGGGGTGCATGGTTGCACCTCGACCCGAAGTGTCTGAGCGAGGCGGGCCGGCGCCGAGCATTCGGCAGAGCACTGCGGGTGTCCGGAAGTCTGGATTCCTCGGACCTCGACCGGCTGATGGAAGCGGCCGAGATGTCCGAGACATCAAGGGCGGATCACTCGGCCCTGTGGGAACAGGACAGTGATCACGCGTGACGCAGTACCACTCGGGACCTCTCGAGTCGCAATAACACTCGGGAACGACGAGCAGTACCTCAGAGAACAGGCACAAGCACTCATGAGCACACCGTGAAGCACCAGCGATGAACGTCCATCGGAGATAACCGAGGTCGTGCGGGCATCAGTCGCTCGCTCGACCTCTCAGTAGAGGAGAGCAGTGGCAGGCAAAGCCCGCGTGCACGAGTTGGCGAAAGAACTCGGTGTCACAAGTAAGGAACTACTCGCACGGCTCAAGGAGCAGGGCGAGTTCGTGAAGTCGGCGTCCTCGACCGTCGAGGCGCCCGTCGCCCGTCGTCTGCGGGAGTCGTTCCCGTCGGCGAAGTCCGAAGGCGGCAAGCCGGAAGGCTCGGAAAGCGCTCCGCGTCCGGCCGCGAAGCCCGGCGTGCCCGGTGCTTCCGCACCCAAGCCCGGTGCCCCGCGCCCCGGCCCCAAGCCCGCCCCGGCTGCTCCCGCAGCCCCGGCGGCAGCAACCCCGGCACCCTCCGCACCGGCTGCGCCCAGCGCACCGGCCGCTCAGGTCCCCGGTCCCCGTCCGGGTCCGGCGCCCACGCCGGGACCGAAGCCTGCTCCGCAGGCGCCTGCTGCTCCGGCCGCTCCCGCGGCCCCGGCGGCAGCAGCCCCGACCGCACCGGGCCCCAAGCCCGGTGGTCCGCGCCCCGGCCCCAAGCCGCCGCGTGTCGGTAACAACCCGTACTCGTCGGCTCCGGCCGACCGTCCGGCCCCGCGTCCGGCTCCCGGTGCACCCCGTCCGGGTGCTCCGCGTCCGGGCCCGCAGGGTGGCGCGCCCCGTCCGGGTGCTCCCGGCGCTCCGCGTCCGGCTGCCGGCCCCGGTGGTCCGCGTCCGGCGCCCGGCCAGGGCGGTCCCCGTCCCAGCCCCGGCTCCATGCCTCCGCGCCCGAACCCGGGTGCGATGCCTCAGCGCGCAGCCCGTCCGGCTCCCGGTGCGGGTCGCCCGGGTGGTCGCCCCGGTGGCGGCGCCGGTCGTCCCGGTGGCGGCGGCGGCGGTTACCGCGGCGGCGGTGGCGCTCCCGGTGCCGGTGCTCCCGGTGCAGGTGCAGGTGCCGGCGCTCCCGGTGGATTCCGGGGTCGCCCCGGTGGCGGCGGCGGTCGTCCGGGTGGTCGCGGCGGTGCCGCGGGTGCGTTCGGTCGCCCCGGTGGTGCACCGCGTCGTGGACGCAAGTCGAAGCGGGCGAAGCGCGCCGAGTACGAGAGCATGCAGGCTCCCGCAGTCGGCGGCGTGCGGCTGCCCCGCGGCAACGGCGAGACCATCCGTCTCGCCCGCGGCGCATCGCTGTCGGACTTTGCAGACAAGATCGACGCGAACCCCGCAGCACTGGTCCAGGCGTTGTTCAACCTCGGTGAGATGGTTACGGCCACTCAGTCGGTGAACGACGAGACCCTGGAGCTGCTCGGCGGCGAGATGAACTACGTCGTCCAGGTCGTCAGCCCGGAGGACGAGGATCGCGAGCTGCTCGAGTCGTTCGACCTGACCTACGGCGAGGACGCAGGCGACGAGGACGATCTCGCGTCCCGTCCGCCGGTGGTCACCGTCATGGGTCACGTCGACCACGGCAAGACCCGCCTGCTCGACACGATCCGCAAGGCCAACGTCCGCGAGGGCGAGGCCGGCGGCATCACGCAGCACATCGGCGCTTACCAGGTGCTGACCGAGCTGGACGGCAACGAGCGTCTGGTCACCTTCATCGACACCCCGGGTCACGAGGCGTTCACCGCCATGCGTGCCCGTGGTGCCAAGGCGACCGACATCGCGATCCTCGTGGTCGCGGCCGACGACGGCGTCATGCCGCAGACGGTCGAGGCCATCAACCACGCCCAGGCGGCCGACGTGCCGATCGTGGTCGCGGTCAACAAGATCGACAAGGAAGGCGCGGATCCGGCGAAGATTCGTGGCCAGCTCACCGAGTACGGCCTCGTCGCAGAGGAGTACGGCGGCGAGACCATGTTCGTCGACATCTCGGCCAAGCAGGGCACCAACATCGATGCCCTTCTGGAAGCAGTGCTCCTGACCGCGGATGCGTCTCTGGACCTGCGGGCCAACCCCGACATGGAGGCGCAGGGTGTCGCGATCGAGGCTCACCTCGACCGTGGCCGTGGCCCGGTGGCGACCGTGCTCATCCAGCGCGGCACGCTGCGGGTCGGCGACTCGATCGTCGCGGGCGACGCCTACGGTCGCGTCCGTCGCATGATCGACGAGCACGGCGACGACGTCGAGGAGGCTCTGCCTTCGCGGCCCGTCCAGGTGGTCGGCTTCACGTCGGTCCCCGGTGCAGGCGACAACCTGCTCGTGGTCGACGAGGACCGGATCGCCCGGCAGATCGCCGATCGCCGCAACGCACGCAAGCGCAACGCGCTCGCTGCACGCAGCCGCAAGCGCATCAGCCTGGAAGATCTGGATGCCGCGCTGAAGGAGCACAACGAGCTCAACCTCATCCTCAAGGGCGACAACTCCGGCACCGTCGAGGCGCTGGAAGAGGCCCTGATGGGGATCGAGATCGACGACGAGGTGCAGCTGCGGGTCATCGACCGCGGTGTCGGTGGCATCACCGAGACCAACGTCAACCTGGCGTCCGCGTCCAACGCGATCATCATCGGCTTCAACGTCCGTGCCGAGGGCAAGGCGACGGAGCTGGCGAACCGCGAGGGCGTCGACATCCGGTACTACTCGGTGATCTACCAGGCGCTGGACGAGGTGGAGAAGGCCCTCAAGGGCATGCTCAAGCCGGTCTACGAAGAGGTGTCGCTGGGCAAGGCCGAGATTCGCGCCATGTTCCGGTCCTCCAAGATCGGCAACATCGCCGGCTGCCTCGTCACCTCGGGCATCGTGCGCCGCAACGCGAAGGCACGTCTCATCCGCGACAACGCGGTGATCGCCGAGACCATGACGATCTCGTCGCTCAAGCGTGAGAAGGACGACGCGACCGAGGTCCGCGAAGGCTACGAGTGCGGTCTGACCGTCACGTACTCCGACATCAAGGTCGGCGACGTGATCGAGGCCTACGAGCTTCGCGAGAAGCCGCGCGACTAGTCGCACAGCAATGCGTCCCTTCCTGGCGGCTCCGGCCGCCGGGGAGGGACGCCCCGGCTCTGCCGGGAATCGACTCCCCGGCCGTGCCGGGATTCGATGCTGTTCACCGGAGGGAGGACTGGTGTATCTCGGCGCGCTCGAGATGGACATTCTGTTCGGCGACGTGCGGTCACTGAAGGAGAAGCGGTCGCTGGTGCGGCCGATCCTGACCGAGCTGCGTCGATTCGGGGTGTCGGCCGCCGAGACCGGCGAGCACGACCGCTACCGGCGGACCCTGCTCGGGGTCGCGATGGCGAGTTCGGGGGTCGATCATGTCCACGAGGTGCTCGATCAGTGCGAGCGGCACGTCGCTGGGCGACCGGAACTGCAATTGCTTGCAGTTCGACGAAGAATTTTCGGCCCCGAAGATTGAACGGGCTGACGTCGGGGACATCCCGGAGAGGAGACTGATTGCCATGGCAGATCCTGCACGCGCACGCAGGCTCGCGAAGCGCATCAGCACGATCGTCGCGACGGCGATCGACCACGAGATCAAGGACCCGCGTCTTGCCTTCGTGACCATCACCGACGCCAAGGTGACGGCCGACCTGCACGACGCCACGGTGTACTACACCGTCATGGGCGAGAATATCGACACCGAGCCGGACTTGGCCGGTGCCGCTGCAGGCCTCGAGAAGGCCAAGGGTGTGCTGCGTTCGAAGGTGGGGGCGGGAACCGGGGTGCGTTTCACCCCGACGCTGACCTTCGTCGCCGACACGGTGCCCGACACCGCGCGGCACATGGAGGAGTTGCTCGCCCGCGCGCGGGCCGCAGACGACGCGGTCGCACGGGCGCGGGAGAACGCGACGCCGGCCGGCGACGCGGATCCCTACAAGGAGCCGCGTCCGGCGGACGACGATTCCTCGTCCGAGGACGACTGACCCGAGGCGCCCATGACTCACTGTCCGCACACCGCGCCGCCGACGCTCGCACCGCACGACCTGCAGATGCAGGATGCGGTCGAGGTGTTGGACGCAGCGACATCGGTGACCATCCTGTGCCACGTCCAGCCCGACGCCGACACCGTCGGCAGCGGTCTTGCGCTCGGAATTGCCTTCGAACGCAAGGGGATTCCGGTGCAGGTCGCGTTCGCGTCGCCGAGTGAGCTGCCGGTGTCGATGGACGGGTTGCCGGGCACGGACCTGTTGACCCGGGTGGACGACGTCGCCGACGAGGTGGACCTGCTCGTCACCGTGGACTGCGGCAGCGCCGGGCGTCTCGGCTCGCTCGCGTCCCGGCTCGACGGGGCGCGGCGATCACTGGTGATCGACCATCACCGGTCGAACACCCGGTACGGCATGCTCAACCTGATCGACGACTCGGCCGAGTCGACGACGGCCGTGCTGGCCAAGCTGTTCGACCTGTGGGGCGTGACGATCGATACCGATCTGGCGCACTGCCTGTACGCGGGGTTGGTCACCGACACCGGTTCGTTCCGTTGGGGTCAGGCGGGCACCCACACGCTCGCCGAGCGACTCCTGGGCACCGGGATCGACGGGGCCGCGATCACCCGGCGCCTGCTCGACACCCATCCGTTCGGTTGGCTGCCGATGCTGGGGTCGGTGCTCAGTTCCGCCGTCCTCGTCCCGGACGCGGTCGGCGGTCGGGGTCTGGTCCACGCGGTGATCCGGTGCTCGGACTCGGCCGGGCTCGGTTCCGAGGAGATCGAGAGCGTCATCGACATCGTCCGCACCACCGCCGAGGCGGAGGTGGCCGCGGTGTTCAAGGAGTCGACGCCGGATTCGTGGTCGGTGTCGCTGCGGTCGAAGGACTCGGTGGACGTCTCCACGGTCGCCGAGCGTCTCGGCGGCGGCGGTCACCGCTTCGCGGCGGGTTACACCGCGTGCGGCTCGAGTGATGCCGTCGTCGCGGCGCTGCGCGAGGTCCTCGGCTGACTTGACGGGAACCGACGCCGACCACGAGTCCCGCGCAGAAGAGGCCGACGGCGGACCGCGCCGGATCCTCGGGCTGGCGCTGCCGGCGCTCGGGGTCCTCGCGGCCGAACCCCTCTACCTGCTGCTCGACATCGCCGTCGTCGGTCATCTCGGCGCCCTCGCGCTCGCCGGACTCGCGGTCGGCGGGCTGATCCTCGCCCAGGTGAGCACGCAGCTCACGTTCCTCTCCTACGGCACCACCGCACGCGCGGCGCGGCTGTACGGCGCCGGGCGGGAACGCGACGCCGTCGGGGAGGGCGTGCAGGCGACGTGGCTCGCACTCGGCATCGGCGCCGCCCTGGTGGTGGTCGTGCAGATGCTCGCGGGCCCGATCACGCGCCTGATCGCCGGATCCGGTGACATCGCCGTCGAAGCCGAACGTTGGCTGCGGATCGCGGTGTTCGGGGCACCGCTGATCCTGGTGGCGATGGCCGGCAACGGCTGGATGCGCGGCGTGCAGAACACGCTCCGCCCGCTGCGGTTCGTCCTCGCCGGTCAGGTGCTGTCGGCGGTGCTGTGCGTGCTGCTGGTGCACGGTGTGGCCGGTGCGCCCCGCTGGGAACTCGCGGGATCGGCCGTCGCGAACGTCGCGGGCCAGACGCTGTCGGCGGTGCTGTTCGTCGCCGCCCTGCTGCGCGAGCGCCGCTCGGCGGGCTCCGTGCCCGGTACCGGGATCTCCCTGCGGCCGCGTCCCGCGGTCATGCGCGCCCAGCTGGTGCTCGGGCGCGACCTCATTCTGCGCAGCCTCGCATTCCAGGCGTGCTTCCTGTCCGCCGCCGCGGTCGCCTCACGCTTCGGTGCGGCGGCGGTCGCCGCGCATCAGGTGGTGCTCCAGCTGTGGAACTTCGTCGCGCTGACCCTCGACTCGCTCGCCATCGCCGCGCAGACGCTCGTCGGGGCCGCCCTCGGCCGCGGCCAGGTGCGTGGGGCCAACCGGCTCGCGTGGCGCCTGACGCGGTGGTCGGCGGTGTTCGCGACGGTGCTGGCGCTCGCGTTCGCGGCGGGCAGCGCGGTGGTGCCGACGTTGTTCACCGACGACGCCGCGGTCCTCGACCAGGCGTCGATCGCGTGGTGGTTCTTCGTCGGCATCATGCCGGTCGCCGGGGTGGTCTTCGCGCTCGACGGGGTCCTGCTCGGGGCCGGCGACGCGGCGTTCCTCCGTACCGCGACGCTGGCCTGCGCGCTGGTCGGATTCCTGCCGCTGATCTGGTCGTCGCTCGTGTGGGACTGGGGGCTGGCAGGAATCTGGGCGGGGCTTACCGTGTTCATGGTTTTGCGGATGCTGGCCGTGCTGTGGCGCACGGCGTCGGGCCGGTGGGCGATCGCCGGCGCCGATCTCCAGGCGCAGGGGACGAAAGGGTAGGGGTGTGGCAGGCAAGTTGATGGCGGTGAGCGACACGCACGTCGGGCACCGGGGTAATCGGCCGATCACCGAGGAGATCTTCCCGGACTCGCCCGACGACTGGCTGATCGTCGCTGGCGACGTGTCGGAGAAGGCCGACGACATTCGCTGGGCGCTGACGCTGCTGAAGAGCCGCTTCGCGAAGGTGATCTGGGTGCCGGGCAACCACGAGCTGTGGACCACCGCGAAGGACCCGGTCCAGATGCACGGCAAGGCCCGCTACGACTACCTCGTCGACATGTGCCGCGAGATCGGTGTGCTCACCCCCGAGGACCCCTATCCGGTGTGGGAGGGCGCGGGTGGCCCCGCCACGATCGTCCCGATGTTCCTGCTGTACGACTACACGTTCCTGCCCAACGGGGCGATCGACAAGGCCGACGGGCTGCGGATCGCGCGGGACAAGAACGTCGTCGCCACCGACGAGTTCCTGCTGTCGTCGGAGCCGTACGCCACCCGGGACGCCTGGTGCCGCGCGCGCCTCGAGGAGACCCGGAAGCGCCTCGACGCGCTCGACCTGTCGATCCCGACCGTTCTGATCAACCACTTCCCGCTGGTGCGTCAGCCCACCGAGGTTCTCTACTACCCGGAGTTCGCGCTGTGGTGCGGCACCGTGGAAACTGCGGACTGGCACACCCGCTACAACGCCGCGTGCTGCGTCTACGGGCATCTGCACATCCCGCGCACCACCTACTACGACGGCGTGCGGTTCGAGGAGGTCTCGATCGGCTACCCGCGGGAGTGGCAGCGCCGCGGGCTCCCGGACAAGCTGCTCCGGCAGATCCTGCCGGTGCCCGAGTACGCGCCCGGCACGCTCAACAAGTTCGGTGGACACTTCAGGATCACCGCGGAGCAGGAAGCCGAGTACGAGCGCATGAGGGCGCAGCGATGACAGGGGAGTCGGATTGATCGAGAGCATTCTGCCCGCCGGCGTGGCTTCGGCCGAGTTGTTCGAGGACCCGCCGGGACTGCAGCCGCATCCGCAGGAAGAGTCACTGATCGCCCGCGCGGTCGAGAAGCGTCGCCGCGAGTTCATCGGCGCCCGTCACTGCGCCCGGGTGGCGATGGCGGACCTCGGAGTGGAGCCCGGCCCGATCCTGCGGGGCGACAAGGGGTCTCCCGTCTGGCCCCGTGGCGTCGTCGGGAGCCTGACGCACTGCGACGGCTACCGCGCGGCGGTGCTCGGCTACGCGATGCAGGTGCGCTCGGTCGGCATCGACGCGGAACCGAACGGCCCGCTACCCAACGGCGTGCTGGACGCCGTCAGCCTGCCCGAGGAGCGGGAGTGGCTCGCCACCGTCGAACCGGCGGCGGTGCACTGGGACCGGTTGCTGTTCTGCGCCAAGGAGACGACCTACAAGGCGTGGTTCCCGCTCACCGGCCGCTGGCTCGGCTTCGAGGACGCCCACATCACGTTCGCCGACGGCACCGAGACGGCCGACGGGATGACGGGCACCTTCCACTCGCGCCTGCTGGTGCCCGGCGACACCACCGACGGCGGAGCCCCGCTGGCGAGCTTCGACGGCCGCTGGCTGGTCTCGAACGGCTTGATCGTCACCGCCATCTCGGTGAGCTGAGCGGGGTGCCGAGTCGGTGAGCTGACCGGCGGCTGGCAGAATCGGACCACGTGCCCAAGTCTGAGAAACCGTCCTCCGGCCTCGTCGGCGCCGGTCTGCTGATCGTCGACAAGGACGCCGGGATGACCAGCCACGACGTCGTCTCCCGGTGCCGGAAACTGCTGAACACCCGCAAGGTGGGGCACGCCGGCACGCTCGACCCGATGGCGACCGGGGTGCTGATCCTCGGCGTGGAGCGGGCGACCAAGCTGCTCGGTCTGCTGGCGCTGACCACCAAGTCGTACAGCGCCACGATCCGGTTGGGTCAGAGCACGACCTCCGACGACGCCGAGGGCGAGACCCTCGCGGTGGCGGACGCGTCCGGGATCACCGACGAGCAGATCGCAGCCGAGATCGCCCACCTCACCGGCGACATCCAACAGGTCCCGGCCACCGTGAGCGCGATCAAGGTCGACGGCAAGCGGGCGCACGCGATGGTGCGGGCCGGCGAGGAAGTGACGCTCGCTGCCCGCCCGGTCACCGTCTCCCGGTTCGACGTCCTCGCACGGCGTGACGTGCCGGGGGAAGCGGGCGGGGAGCAGCCCGGGGGTTTCGTCGACATCGACGTCGAGGTCGACTGCTCGTCGGGCACCTACATCCGCGCGCTCGCGCGTGACCTCGGCGGGGCGCTCGGTGTCGGAGGCCATCTCACCGCGCTGCGCCGCACCGCCGTCGGGCCGTTCACCCTCGAACACGCCCGCACCCTGGCGCAGCTCGCGGACGATCCCGACGTCAGCCTCGACATCGACCAGGCCGCCCAGACCGCGTTCCCGCACCGCCGGATCAGTGCCGACGAGGCCGAGTCGCTCAGCCAGGGTCGCTGGCTCGAACCGATCGGCATGAAGGGTGTCTACGCGGCGATCGACCCCGACGACAACACCATCGCGCTGGTGCAGGAACGTGGAAAGCGGGCCAGTTCGGTGATGGTGGTGCGCCCGGCGACGCTGCAGTAGCGCGTCAGCTCCCGGGAATGAAGCCCGGGTAGACGAAGTGCCCCGGCCCGCCGCCGGGTTGGGAGGAGCCCGTCGAGCCCGGGAAGTCGAGCGGCAGCTGGACCAGCTTGTGCGGATTGCCCTGCAGATCGGCCTGCCAGCAGCTCAGCAGGACGCCGTGGAAGCCGGTGCACACGATGCGGGTACTCGTGCCGAACGGCGACGTCAGGCGATTCCGGCTGACGAACGGGTTCCAGTAGTCGAGATCCGTCGGGGTGAGGAAGTTGTAGTACTCGCCTGGTGCCGTCGGTGAGGGTTCCGTCGGGACCGGGGGCCACTCGTCCGCGCTGGCGACGCCCGCGCCGGCGACGGCGATGGTGGCCGCGGCACTCGTCGCGACGGCGAATCCTGCGATGCGTCGAACCGCTGTGCTCATGCCTGCCTCGTCTCGTCGAGAAGCTCGGGAGTGCGCGCGTGCGGTGCCGTCCGAGCCTAGACGAGCCAGATGGCTTGCGCGGCAGGGTTGCCGAGGTCGACGGTGCCGGCGTCCGGATCGGCGCCGAGCCGGATCGACACGGTGCCGGCGTAGTCGCGCCGCTCGACGACCGTGATGTCCGTGTCGAGTGCGATGCCCACCGAGTCGAAGTACCGCAGCATCGCCGGATCGGCGTCCGAGATGCGGGCGACGCGCCCCGAATCGCCGTCCTGGAAATCGCTGAGCTGCCGGGCCGGCGGCGTCGGAACCGAGCCGTCCGCCGCGGGGATCGGATCGCCGTGGGGGTCGCGTTCGGGGAAGCCGAGCTTGGCGTCCATGCGGTCGATCATGCGGTCGGAGACGGCGTGCTCGAGCACCTCGGCCTCGTCGTGGACCTCGTCCCACCCGTAGCCGAGCTCGTTCACCAGGAACGTCTCGATCAGGCGGTGGCGGCGCACCATCGACACCGCCGCCGATCGGCCGGCGTCCGTGAGCGCGATCGACCCGTACCGGGCGTGGTCGACGAGCCCCTGGTCGGACAGCTTGCGGATGGCCTCGGAGACGGTGGACGCCGACACGCCGATCCGCTCGGAGAGCAGCTTGGTGGAGACGCGTTCGCGGGACCACTCCTGGACCGTCCAGATCACCTTGAGGTAGTCCTGCGCCACCGACGACAGGGTCTCCGGGCGGGGCACCTCGCTCGGGGGATTCACGTCTGACTTCTGAGTGGCCACGGTTACGAGCTTAGGCAACCGTCACCCGGGACACACATCAACTCCCGGCGTCCCGAGTGTGCCTGCTTGTCCGTCCCGGGCGTGACCGGTGTCTGTCGTGGCCGTAGGCTGCCACCTGTGCAGAGATGGCGAGGTCTGGACGATGTGCCGGCGGACTGGGGGCGTTGCGTCCTGACGATCGGCGTTTTCGACGGCGTGCATCGCGGGCACGCGCAGCTGATCTCGAGGGCGGTCGACGCCGCTCGCGAGCGTGGAATCCCCAGTGTTCTCATGACATTCGATCCGCACCCGGCCGAGGTGGTGCGCCCGGGGAGCCACCCCGCTCAGCTGACGACGTTGCCGCGGCGCGCCGAACTGGTCGAGGAGTTGGGTATCGACGTCTTCTGCGTCATGCCGTTCACGACCGAGTTCATGAAGCTCTCGCCGGAGCGTTACGTGCACGAGATCCTCGTCGAGCGCCTCCACGTCGCGGAGGTCGTCGTCGGTGAGAACTTCACGTTCGGTCGTAAGGCGGCCGGCAACGTGGACCTGCTGCGGGAGACGGGCGCTCGGTTCGGATTCGCGGTCGACGGCGTCAACCTGCTCGCCGAGCACGCGGTGACGTTCTCGTCGACGTACATCCGTTCGTGCGTGGACGCCGGCGATGTCGCGGCGGCCGCGGAGGCGCTCGGGCGGCCGCACCGCGTCGAGGGCGTCGTCGTCCACGGCGACGGCCGCGGACGCGGCCTGGGCTTCCCGACCGCGAACATCGCCCCGCCGATCTACTCCGCGATTCCCGCGGACGGGGTGTACGCGGCGTGGTTCACGGTGCTCGGCCCGGACCCGGTGGAGGGTTCGCTGGAGCCGGGGCAGCGCTACAAGGCGGCGGTGTCCGTCGGAACCAACCCGACCTTTTCCGGCCGGACCCGCACCGTCGAGGCGTTCGTGCTCGACCGGGAAGCCGACCTGTACGGCCAGCACGTCGCGGTGGACTTCGTCGAGCGGGTGCGCGGCATGGAGAAGTTCGATTCGGTCGACGCGCTCATCGAGGAGATGGGGCGCGACGCGGAGAAGGCACGGAAGATCCTCTCCGAGGACGCGGCGGCGTCGGAGACCTCACCGGCCGCCGAGGCCGCCGGAGACTGAGCGCCGCAGGGCGCCTGGTAGGATTTTCCGCTGGTGTGCGCTGCGGTTCGCGGCGGCCACGCCCGTCGGGGTGTCCGGTACTGACCGGAGCCTCCGATTTCCATTCACGCGGACGTCAGTTACAGGAGTGCACCAAGTGGCATTGACCACCGAGCAGAAGAAGCAGATCCTCG
Source organism: Prescottella soli (assembly GCF_040024445.1). Classification (NCBI taxonomy): domain Bacteria; kingdom Bacillati; phylum Actinomycetota; class Actinomycetes; order Mycobacteriales; family Nocardiaceae; genus Rhodococcus; species Rhodococcus (subgen. Prescottella) soli. The sequence goes on along the minus strand of NZ_CP157276.1, from coordinate 903,506 downwards.
GCGAGTACGGACTGCACGAGACCGACACCGGTTCGCCGGAGGCGCAGGTGGCCATGCTCACCAAGCGCATCGTCGATCTCACCGAGCACCTGAAGCAGCACAAGCACGACCACCACTCGCGTCGTGGCCTGCTGCTGCTGGTCGGACGTCGTCGTCGTCTGCTGAAGTACGTGCAGAAGGTCGACATCGCCCGCTACCGCTCGCTCATCGAGCGTCTGGGCCTGCGCCGATAAGACGCGCTCACGGCGAGTCACTTCGCCGACCTCATCGATAGCCAGCGAGGCAATGCTTAGACTGAGCCTCGTTGGCTATCGGTGTTTGCAACACCACCGCCGCCCGCCCCGACAGTCGTGGCGTCGGTCTTCGGTAGTGGCCCTCCGGATGTTTTCCGGCAGGCTTCGATCGACGGCCGCCTCCGCCCTGTGAGGGGAGCGCAGCCGCGACCAGGAGGGTCGTGGCGCCCGTGCGGGTACGGCAAAAGACGAGAGGGAAGAGAAGAAAAGCAATGACAGTCAATTCTGCGATCGAGGTCGAAGAGGGCGTGTTCGAGTCCTCCGCCGTCATCGACAACGGGAGCTACGGCACCCGCACCATTCGTTTCGAGACCGGTCGCCTCGCGCAGCAGGCCGCCGGCTCCGTCGTCGCCTACCTGGACGACGAGACCATGCTGCTGTCGGCCACCACGGCCAGCAAGCAGCCCAAGGAGCACTTCGACTTCTTCCCGCTGACGGTCGACGTCGAGGAGCGCATGTACGCCGCGGGACGCATCCCCGGCTCGTTCTTCCGCCGTGAGGGCCGTCCCTCCACCGACGCGATCCTCACCTGCCGCCTGATCGACCGGCCGCTGCGTCCGTCGTTCGTCGACGGCCTGCGCAACGAGATCCAGGTCGTCGTGACGGTCCTGAGCCTCGACCCCAAGGACCTGTACGACGTCGTCGCGATCAACGCCGCGTCCGCGTCCACCCAGATCGCGGGCCTGCCGTTCTCCGGCCCCGTCGGTGGCGTCCGCGTCGCGCTGATCACCTCGGACGAGAACAAGAGCGGCCAGTGGGTCGCGTTCCCGACCGTCGAGCAGCTCGAGAACGCCGTCTTCGACATGGTCGTCGCCGGCCGGATCGTCGCCGGTTCCGGTGACACCGCCGACGTCGCGATCATGATGGTCGAGGCCGAGGCCACCGAGAACGTCATCAGCCTCATCGACGGCGGCGCGCAGGCGCCGACCGAGGCGATCGTCGCGGAGGGCCTGGAGGCTGCCAAGCCGTTCATCGCCCGTCTGTGCGAGGCGCAGCAGGCGCTGGCCGAGAAGGCTGCCAAGCCCACCGGTGAGTACCCGGTGTTCCCGGCTTACCAGGACGACGTGTACGCCGCTGTCGAGGCTGCTGCCACCGACAAGCTGTCGGCCGCGCTGTCGATCGCCGGCAAGCAGGAGCGCGACGACAAGACCGACGAGGTCAAGGTCGAGGTGCTCGAGCAGGTCGCCCCGCAGTTCGAGGGCCGCGAGAAGGAGATCGGCGCAGCGTTCCGCTCGCTGACGAAGAAGCTTGTGCGCCAGCGCATCCTGCGCGACCAGTTCCGTATCGACGGCCGTGGCATCACCGACATCCGGTCGCTGTCGGCCGAGGTCGCCGTGATCCCGCGTGCGCACGGCTCGGCGCTGTTCGAGCGCGGCGAGACCCAGATCATGGGCGTCACCACCCTCGACATGGTCAAGATGGCGCAGCAGATCGACTCGCTGGGCCCCGAGACCAGCAAGCGCTACATGCACCACTACAACTTCCCGCCGTACTCGACCGGTGAGACGGGCCGCGTCGGTTCGCCGAAGCGTCGCGAGATCGGCCACGGCGCTCTCGCCGAGCGCGCTCTGGTGCCGGTGCTGCCGAGCCAGGAAGAGTTCCCGTACGCGATCCGTCAGGTCTCGGAGGCGTTGGGCTCCAACGGTTCCACCTCGATGGGCTCGGTGTGTGCCTCGACCCTGTCGCTGCTGAACGCCGGTGTGCCGCTCAAGGCTCCGGTCGCCGGCATCGCCATGGGCCTGGTCTCCGACGAGGTCGACGGCGAGACCCGCTACGTCGCGCTGACCGACATCCTCGGCGCCGAGGATGCCTTCGGTGACATGGACTTCAAGGTCGCCGGCACGAAGAACTTCGTGACGGCCCTGCAGCTCGACACCAAGCTCGACGGCATCCCGTCGCAGGTGCTGGCCGGCGCACTGAGCCAGGCGCACGACGCCCGCACCACGATCCTCGAGGTCATGGCCGAGGCGATCGAGAGCCCGGACGAGATGAGCCCGTACGCGCCGCGCATCACCACCATCAAGGTCCCCGTGGACAAGATCGGCGAGGTCATCGGCCCCAAGGGCAAGATGATCAACTCGATCACCGAGGAGACCGGTGCCAACATCTCCATCGAGGATGACGGCACGGTGTACGTCGGTGCGGCGGACGGCCCGTCCGCGCAGGCCGCGATCGACAAGATCAACGCCATCGCCAACCCGCAGCTGCCCAAGGTGGGCGAGCGCTTCCTGGGCACGGTCGTCAAGACCACGGCCTTCGGTGCGTTCGTCTCGCTGCTCCCGGGCCGCGACGGACTGGTGCACATCTCGAAGCTGGGCAACGGCAAGCGCATCGCGAAGGTCGAGGACGTCGTCAACGTGGGCTCCAAGCTCCGCGTCGAGATCGCGGACATCGACAACCGCGGCAAGATCTCGCTGATCCCGGTCGAGGACGAGAGTGCGGATACGTCCGCCGAGTCGGGCTCGGAGCCCGCTGCGGAGTAGTTCGCCGCTCGGTACCACCCGTTCCCGGCCCCGTACGGTTCGTCCGTGCGGGGCCGGGGCTTTGTCCCCGGTGTATCGTGGGTCGACGTTCAACGCAAGGAAAAACGAACCGCCACATGGCTCAATCCCTCCGCGAGAAGCCCCACCGCGGCTCCGCACTCGATACACATCCCCGCACCGGTGTGCAGCGCACCACGCTTCCCGGTGGTCTCCGGGTGGTGACCGAACACGTGCCCGGTGTCCGCTCGGCCTCTGTCGGCGTCTGGGTGGGCGTCGGTTCGCGCGACGAGCAGCCCACCGTCGCCGGTGCCGCGCACTTCCTCGAGCACCTGCTGTTCAAGTCCACCCCCACTCGATCCGCGCTCGACATCGCTCAGGTGATGGACGGCGTCGGCGGTGAACTCAACGCGTTCACCTCGAAGGAACACACGTGCTTCTACGCGCACGTCCTCGACGACGATCTGCCGCTCGCGGTGGATCTCGTCAGCGATGTGGTGCTGCGCGGTCGGTGCCGGTCCGTCGACGTCGATGTCGAACGACAGGTCGTGCTCGAGGAGATCTCGATGCGCGACGACGACCCGGAGGATCTGCTGGGCGACGCGTTCCTCACCGCGCTGTTCGGTGACCATCCCGTGGGCCGACCGGTGATCGGAAGCATCGATTCGATCGAGTCGATGACCCGTACCCAGCTGCACTCCTTCCACGTGCGCCGCTACACCCCGGACCGGATGGTGGTCGCGGTCGCCGGCAACGTCGACCACGAGCACACGGTGGAACTGGTCCGGCGGGCGTTCGTGGGCCATCTCGACCGTGACGCCGCGCCCGCACCGCGGCGCGAGGGCGCGATCCGGCTGCGCACGGCTCCGACGCTGAGCCTGACGAAGCGGGACAGCGAACAGGCGCACCTCGCGCTGGGAGTGCGGGCATTCGGTAGGCACGAGGGGCACCGCTGGCCGCTGTCGGTTCTCAACGCGGCAGTCGGTGGCGGTCTGAGTTCCCGTCTGTTCCAAGAGATCCGGGAGGAGCGGGGGCTGGCGTACTCGGTGTATTCCGGGGTGGACACGTTCGCCGACACCGGCGCGTTCTCCGTCTACGCGGGATGCCAGCCCGAGAACCTCGGCGAGGTCGCCACCCTGATCCGCGAGGTGCTCGCCAACGTCGAATCCGACGGCATCACCGATGCCGAGTGCGCCCGGGCGAAGGGATCGCTGCGCGGGTCGTTGGTCCTGGGTCTCGAGGACTCCGGGTCGCGGATGACCCGGATCGGCCGTAGCGAGCTGAACTACGGCAACCACCAGTCGGTCTCGGAGACGCTCGCGCGAATCGACGAGGTCACCACCGACGAGGTCCGGGACGTCGCCCGGGTGCTGTTGCAGCGGCCGTTCGCGGCCGCGGTGGTCGGTCCGTATCGGCGCAAGCGGGATCTGCCCGCCTCGGTGCGGGGGATCGTCCGGTAGCAGCAGATCCCGACGGGCGTCGGGAGAACGGGGAGCGGCATGCGGATTCGTGGAGCGGTACTCGAGGCGATCGGCGGGCCGCGACCCTATGCCGCGTCGATGCCGATCGTGGTCGCCGACCTCGAACTCGATCCACCGGGACCGGGTGAGATCCTCGTCCGGATCGAGGCGGCCGGCCTGTGCCACTCGGACCTGTCCGTCGTCGACGGCAGTCGCGTGCGCCCCGTTCCGATGCTGTTGGGGCACGAGGCGGCCGGGCGCGTCGAGGTACTGGGCGCGGGCGTCGACGACCTCGTGGTGGGCCGGCGGGTCGTCATGACGTTCCTGCCCCGATGCGGCGACTGCGCCGGTTGTGCGACGGACGGGCGGATGCCCTGTGGACCGGGCAGTGCGGCGAACAACGCGGGCGCGCTGCTCGGGGGTGGGATGCGTTTGCACCGAGGCGGTTCCGTGGTTCATCACCACCTCGGGGTATCGGGTTTCGCGACGCACGCCGTGGTGGACCGTCGATCGGTGGTGCCGGTCGACGACGACGTCCCGGCCGACGTCGCCGCCGTGCTCGGCTGCGCGGTGCTCACCGGCGGCGGGGCCGTTCTGAATGCGGGTCGCCCGGAGCCCGGCGATCGGGTGATGGTCATGGGACTCGGGGGAGTGGGGATGGCGGCGGTTCTTGCCGCGGTCGCGGCCGGCGTGCGGGAGGTCGTCGGTGTCGATCCGGTTCCCGAGAAGCTCGACACGGCAGGGGAGTTGGGTGCCACCGCGGTGTACACCCCGGACCAGGTCGTCGAACTCGGGGTGCGGGCGGAGGTGGTCGTCGAGGCGGCGGGCAGTGCGCGGGCTTTCGAGGCCGCGGTTGCGGCCACCGCGCCCGGCGGCACGACCGTCACGGTGGGTCTGCCGGCCCCGGACGCCCGGGCGTCCGTATCGCCCCTGACACTGGTTGCCGAGGCACGCACCATCGTGGGCAGCTACCTCGGCTCGGCCGTACCCGAGCGTGACATCCCCGTCTACGTCGATCTGTGGCGTAGCGGTCGGCTTCCCGTCGAGAAGCTCATCTCGGCGCGGATCGCGCTCGACGACGTCGATGCGGGCATGGATGCACTCGCCGACGGCAGCGCGCTGCGTCAGGTGATCGTCTTCGGGTGAGCGCCGACGCCGCCGTGTTCACTGCCGGTACATGGCCACCCGCACGACGTCGCCCGGATCGACGAGGTGACTGTGGTCGTCGTCGCCGACGTCGATCCGTACCCAGTGGATCCGACCGGTGAAGGCGTTGTCGCCGCGCGGATAGTCGGGCGTGACGGTCGACTGGCCGTCCCGCCCCACGTCGGTGAACTCGTAACCGAAGCCGATGGGTTCGGTGCGCTCGAGCCGTCCCGCACCCACCGGCCGGCCGTCGGTGAACAGCGTGATCGTGCCGCCCTTGCCGAGGCCACCACCGTCGTACGCGAATTCGACGCGCACCTGGTGCGTGCCGGGCGGCGCCGGTTGCTCGGCACGCACGTGCGTGCGCTCGAGGCCGAAGAGGTTGTAGCAGAACGTGGGTCGCCCGTCCTTGAAGTAGAACGCCCAGCCGCCGGCGTGCCCGCCGAGGGTGAGGATCACCCCCTTCGCGCCGGCCGCGGGGTCCTCGGGAACGTCGACCTGCGCGGTCAGCGACCACGACCGGTTGCGCCAGTTCACGATGTGCATCTCGAGCAGCCCGCCCATGCCGGGGAGCAGGACCTGCCGCTTGCCGGGGGCGAGGCTCGGCTTGCCCGAGATCTGCGGCAGCACCCGTTCGAACATCCGGTCGTCGAGGGGGAAGACGCTGTTGCGCGTCGCCTCGATGAGGAACAGCCGCTGCATCTCGTGCAGCCGATCGGGGTGGTCCCCCGACAGGTCACGGGCCTGGGTCCAGTCGGTGGTGCAGTCGTACAGCTCCCACACGTCGTCGTCGAACGCGACCCCGGCGGCGTCGACCGTCTGCCACGGCGTCCGGTGCTTGGTGACCGCCGTCCAGCCCCGGTGGTAGATCCCGCGGTTGCCGAACATCTCGAAGTACTGCGTGACGTGGCGGTCGGGCGCCGCGCCGTCGGGGAAGGTGTACGCCATGTCCACGCCGTCGATCGGGTCCTGCCGCACCCCCTTCACCGTCGTCGGCGCCGGGATCCCGGCCGCCGCGAGCACCGTGGGGAGGACGTCGATGACGTGGTGGAACTGGTGTCGCAGTTCCCCGCGCGCGGCGAACCCGTGCGGCCAGTGCACGACGGTCCCGTTGCGTGTTCCGCCCCAGTGCGACGCGACCTGCTTGGTCCACTGGTACGGGGTGTCCATCGCGTGTGCCCACCCCACCGCGTAGTGCGGTGACGACTCCGGCCCGCCGAGTTTGTCGAGCTGGCTGGTGAGGAACTCGGGCGTCTCGATCTCGGCCATGCCGTTGAGGCTGATCAGCTCGTTGAACGTGCCCTGGAGCGTCCCCTCCGCGGAGGCGCCGTTGTCGCCGATGATGTAGAAGACCAGCGTGTCGTCGAGCGCGCCGATCTCGTCGATCGCGTCCACCACCCGACCCACCTGGTGATCGGTGTGCTCGAGGAAGCCGGCGTAGTTCTCCATCTGCCGACGCAGCACCGGCAGCAGCGCCTCGTCCATGTCCTCCCACGCGGGGATGACCTCGTGCCGCCGGGTGAGTTCGGCGTCGGCCGGCACCACCCCGAGCTCCTTCTGGCGCGCGAATGTCCGCTCCCGCAGCGCGTCCCACCCGTCGTCGAAGCGCCCGCGGTACTTGTCGGCCCACTCCTCGGGCACGTGGTGCGGCGCGTGCGTGGCGCCCGGGGCAAAGTACAGGAAGAACGGTTTGTCGGGTGCGAGCGCCTTCTGCTGACGTACCCAGGAGATCGCCCTGTCCGCGAGATCCTCGGTGAGGTGATACCCCTCCTCCGGGGTACCCCACGGCTCGACCCGTCTGGTGCCCTCGTGCAGCGTCGGATACCACTGGTCGGTCTCGCCGCCGACGAAGCCGTAGAAGTACTCGAAGCCGTTGCCGGGCGACGGCCACCGGTCGAACGGCCCCACCGGGCTGGTCTCCCAGATCGGGACCTCGTGGCACTTGCCGACGTGTGCCGACGAGTACCCGTTGAGGGTGAGGATCTCCGCCAGCGGAGCGCACGTGTCGGGCCGCACCGACGTGTAGCCGGGCGACGACGTCGCCATCTCCGTGATCCCGCCCATGCCGACCCGGTGATGGTTGCGGCCGGTGAGCAGCGCGGCGCGGGTGGGGGAGCACAGCGCGGTGGTGTGGAACCGGGTGTACTTCAGCCCGCCGCCGGCCAGTCGCTCCGCGGTGGGGGTGGCGACGGGACCACCGAATGTGCTCGACGCCCCGAACCCCACGTCGTCGAGCAGCACGATCAGCACGTTCGGTGCACCCGCGGGCGGCCGCAGCGGGCGGATCGGCGGGAACGTTGCGTCGGGGTCTTTCGCGTCGTACAGGATCGTGCCCGGGTACGTCTCGGGTGGAATCGGAAGGATCTGCCTGCCGGTGTCCCTGCGGTATCCGTCGTTGGAATCCATCGCCGACGACCTCCCTCGTGACGCGCACGCCGTCGGCGTCCGGCGCCGAGCAGCGGCGTCACCTGGTTTCGACGGTACGTTCCCGGCGGGCGCTTTCGCAGGGGAATCTCAGCTTCGCGCGTGGCCCGGGAGTAGCCTGGAACTGGCGTCGGCCGGGGCCGAGAGTCCGGATCCAGGCCTGACCGTCGGTGCTGCAACGCGATCGAAAGACGTTGCACGGCAATCTTCTCCATTCGGATGATCGTGTCCTGGTGAGGTGCGAAATGAACGAACTTGCGGAATGGGACATCGTCACCGGTGTCGGGATCACGGCCCTCGGCGTGGCGGCCGGGCGGGCCATGGAGACCCATCGGGAGGACGGCCTGGTCTCCGACCCGTACGCGGAGGCGTTCGTGGAGGCGGCCTCGCCCCCTGTTCCGATGCCGACCAGGCTCGACGCGGCCGACGACATCGAGATCCCCTGGGAGGCGATGGCGAACTACATGGGCGTCCGCTCCCGCTTCTTCGACGACTACTTCGGTGCCGCGAGTCGCGCCGGCATCGACCAGGTGGTGTTGCTCGCCGCCGGCCTGGACGTCCGCGCATACCGTCTGGACTGGCCCGCCGGCACGACCCTCTACGAGCTGGACGCGCCCAAGGTGCTGTCCTTCAAGGACGGCGTACTGGCCGCCAACGACGCCCATCCGCGCGCGGACCGCCGTGTGGTGGCCGTGGATCTGCGTGAGGGTTGGGCGGTTCCGTTGCGGGAGAAGGGCTTCGATCGCAGCCGGCCGTCGGCGTGGCTGGCCGAGGGGTTGCTGCCGTTTCTCCCCAACGCCGCCAAGGAGCGGCTGTTCCGCTTCGTCACCGATCTCTCCGCACCGGGCAGCCGCCTCGAGGTCGAGCACGTCGACGACGTGCGGAGCCTCCTGCAGGAGGACCAGTTCCGGCACATGAGTGAACGCTTCGGTATCGACATGGCCACGCTGTGGCCCGACGAGGAGGACTTCGGCCCGGCCGCGTGGCTGACCGACCACGGCTGGGAGGTGGACGTCGTGCGCTCGGCGGACGTGGCCGAGCGGTGGGGCCGCACCCTCGAGAACCCCGACCAGGACCCGATGCGCTCGAGTGTGTTCATCACCGCCGTCCGCCTGTGACGGCCGAGCGTCGGGTGAGTGGGGCCGTCGTGCGCCCCGTAGGCTTGCGCCGAGCACATTCAGGGATTTACGGGATTTTGGGCGGAGCGTGTACGTGACTTCAGCAGCACCCATCAGGGTCGGTGTTCTCGGCGCGAAGGGCAAGGTCGGCCGCGCGATGTGCGAGGCCGTCGAGCAGGCTGACGACCTGGAACTGGTCGCCGGTGTCGACCAGGGCGAGCGCATCGAGCACTTCGTCGACCAGCGCACCGAGGTCGTCATCGACTTCACCCACCCCGACGTCGTGATGGACAACCTTCACTTCCTCATCTCGAACGGCATCCACGCCGTCGTGGGCACCACCGGCTTCGACGAAGCCCGGCTCGCGCAGGTGCAGTCCTGGCTCGACGAGAACCCGGGCGTGGGCGTGCTGATCGCGCCCAACTTCGCGATCGGTGCGGTGCTGTCGATGCGCTTCGCGGCCGCCGCCGCCCGCTTCTTCGACTCCGTCGAGGTCATCGAGCTGCACCACCCGAACAAGGCCGACGCCCCGTCGGGCACCGCCTACCGCACCGCGGCGCTCATCGCCGAGGCGCGTGAGAAGGCCGGTCGCGGACCGAGCCCCGACGCGACCACCACCGAACTCGAGGGCGCGCGCGGCGCCGACGTGAACGGCGTGCGCGTGCACTCCGTGCGCCTGGCCGGCCTCGTCGCGCACCAGGAGGTGCTGCTCGGCACGCAGGGCGAGACGCTGACGATCCGGCACGACTCGATCGACCGGAACTCCTTCGCTCCCGGCGTGCTCCTGGGCGTCCGCGAGATCGGACAGCGTCCGGGACTCACCGTCGGCATCGACCCCCTGCTGGACCTGTGAAGAATCAGTCCACCCGCGTCGTCGCGGCGATCGCTGCCATCGTCGTCGCGCTCACGTTCTACTTCGTGCTCCTCGGCCAGCGCGGCATCGCGCTGATCCAGGACGGCCGGGCGGTCCCGGTCGTGCTCGGCAGCGCGGTCCTGGTGCTGCCGTTCCTCGGTGTGTGGATGGTCGTCGCGACCATCCGGTCCGGCCTGGCGCACCAGCACCTGGCCCGCCGCATCCACGACGAGGGACTCGAACTCGACGTGTCCGACCTGCCGCGGCGCCCGTCCGGGCGCATCGAACGCGACGCCGCCGACGCGCTGTTCGCCCAGGTCAAGCAGGAATGGGAGGCCGATCCGGACAACTGGCGGAACTCCTACCGGCTCGCCCGGGCGTACGACTACGCCGGTGACCGCGGTCGGGCCCGCGACACGATGCGCCGCGCCGTCGCGCTCGAGAAGCTCGAGCGGGAGGGCTGACCGATGGCTGACGGGTCGCCGGCGGCGGAGAAGACACTCCTGGTGGTGCACCACACGTCCTCCCCGGCGACCCGTGAGCTGCTCGAGGCGGTGCTCGCAGGAGCGCACGACCCCGAGATCACCGGCGTCACAGTGCGTTCGGTGCCGGCGCTGCACGCGACCCCGGTCGACGTGCTCGGTGCCGACGGCTACCTGTTCGGGACATCGGCAAACTTCGGGTACATGTCCGGGGCCCTCAAGCACTTCTTCGACACCGTCTACTACCCGTGCCTGGACACGGTCGCCGGCCGGCCGTACGGGCTGTGGGTGCACGGCAACAACGACACCGCCGGCGCGGTGAAGTCCGTCCAGAAGATCGTGACGGGCATGGAACTCGTGCAGGCGGCGCAGATCGTCGAGGTCACCGGCCCGATCGACGCGGCCGTTCGCGAGGCCTGCTACGAACTCGGCGCCACCGTCGCGGTCACCGTCGCGGGCGATATCTGATCAGTTCATCGGGACGGTACCGGGCGCCCGGGGATCCGGCGGTCCCGGCTGGAACGGCGGCGGATTCGTCGCGTCGAACGACGTGGGCAGCGTCGCGCACGTCGCGCCTGGTTCGGGAAATGTGTTGCGGTTCAAGCGCAGTGCGTCGATGAAGTGGTCGATCCGCTCGTCCGAGGTGTTGTCGACCACCAGTTGGTGTCCCCACGACTGCAACGAGACCGGAACGGACAGGCCGGGATACGGCGACAGCATCAGGTAGGGCCGGCCCTGGACGCGTTCGACCAGGACGTTCAGCGCCGGGCCCGCGACGAGTTCCGGGTCGTACGTGATCCACACGGCGCCGTGCTCGAGCGAGTGCACCGCGTTCTCGCTGCGAATCGCCCTGTCGTACACCGTCCCCGTGCACGTCGCCCACGCCGCGTCGTGCGGTCCACCGAACGGGGGAGTGCGGTCGTAGGCGACGCGCTGATCCGGGCGCACGTGCAGACCGACCGGGTACTCGACGACGGTGATGCCCTCGATCCCCAGCGACGGATCGGGTTCGGCGGTGGTGGGCGCGTACGGATCGGCCACCGCCGTGCCGTCGACGGTGTCGGTGCACCCGGCGGCCGCCAGTACGACGACCGCCGCGGTCCCGACGGCCCGAACGAGGGCCCTCACCAGTGGTCTACTTCCCGTCGACGAACTTGGTCAGGCCCTTGCTGGCGGTATCGAGCGCCATGTTCCGCGCCTTCTTGAGCATGAAGCCCGGCAGCGGGATCTTCGGGTCGACGGTCAGTTCGAACCTCACGAGCGTGCCGTCGCCCTTCGGGGTGAGGATGTACGAGCCGTCCTGGCTGTTCTGCTGGGTGCTCTCGACAAGCGTCCACGACATCCGGGTGTCGCCGTCCCACGAGTAGTCGACCACCTGCTCGTCGTTGATCCCCATGATCGAGACGGTCATTCGCACGCGGTTGGCGCGACCGTCCGGGTGGGTGCTCTCGACGATGACCTTCTTGTGAGCGCCCGACCACTCGGGCAGGCGGTCGACGGCCGCGATCGCCGCCATGACGTCGGCCGGTGCGGCCTTGACCTCGAACTCCTTCGCCCCGGATACCGCCATGCTCTCCACTCCTCTTTACCGTGAACTTCCCCGCGAACGATGAGACGCAATTAGACCATCTCGGGGCCGGGGATTCCGGTAAGCGGACAACCGCGGGTGTGGAGAGCTGAGCGGCCGCTCAGGCGTCGTCGGGTCGGCTCCGGCGCATCTGGTCGCGCAAGGCGCCCTGAACGGCTTGCGAGACCCACGAATTGAGCGACATCCCGTCCTGCAGCGCGGCCTCCTCCGCGCGCGACTTGATCTGGTCGACCAGACGCAGCGTCACCCGGCTGATGTCACCGGTCATGTCCTCGAAGGTGCGGTAGGGGTCGGTGGTGTCGCCGTGCTGTCCGGCGGCGCCGTCGGCCTCGCGCCGGCGCCGCGTCGCCTCGACGGCCACGTCGGTGCCGTCGAATCGGACGTGGAGGGTCCGATCACCCAGTTCCTCGGACGCCTCGCGGGCCAGGTCGGACAACGCGGACACGAGCATGAGCTGTGCCGAACGTTCGACCGCCCCGGCCAGTGCCTCGGCGATTCGCTGGGTATCCGCGTCGCCGAGGGCCGCTGCCGCGGCCAGGTCGTCGCGCAGTCGGGCGGTGTACTCGGTGAGATCCATGACGCCAGTGTGACGCCACTTTGGTGTCATTTCAAGGCCGATATGACGTCTGGCTGGTGTCGCTCGGGTGTTGTGTCGCCCTCACGCCCGGGACTCCGCGGCGATATGGTGCGGTCGAAGCAAGCGACGACGATCCCGGGAGGATGAGCGGTGCGCAATACGGTGTCCCTGAAGGTGCAGCTCGTCGCGAAGACGGAGTTCGTCCCGCCCGCCGACGTGCCGTGGGAGACCGACGCCGACGGCGGTGAGGCGCTCGCGGAGTTCGCCGGGCGCGCGTGTTACCAGAGCTGGTCCAAGCCGAACCCGCGCACCGCGACCAACGCCGGATACCTGCGCCACCTGCTCGAGGTGGGGCACCTGTCGGTCCTCGAGCACGGCAGCGTCAGCTTCTACATCACCGGCATCTCGCGGTCGTGCACCCACGAACTGATCCGGCACCGGCACTTCTCGTACTCGCAACTGTCGCAGCGGTTCGTGCGCGAGAACGACGCCAACGTCGTGATCCCACCCGCGATCGCCGGCGACGCGCATCTCGAGGCGTTGTTCGAGAAAGCCACCGCGGCCAGTCGGGACGCCTACGCCGAACTGCTGGCCGCGCTCGAGGACAAGCTCGCCGACGTGCCGAACGGACCGATCCGCAACAAGCAGGCCCGTCAGGCCGCACGGTCGGTGCTGCCCAACGCCACCGAGACCCGCGTCGTGGTCACCGGCAACTACCGCGCATGGCGTCACTTCGTCGAAATGCGGGCCACCGAGCACGCCGACGTCGAGATCCGTCAGGTCGCCGTCGAATGCCTGCGGCAGCTGCAACACGCTGCGCCGAATGTGTTCGGAGACTTCGAAATCGTCACGTTGCCGGACGGTTCGGAGGTCGCGACGAGCGAGTTCGATTCGGTCGGCTGAGCGCGTCGGTGCGTGTGGGGTGCCGTCGTGTTCAGGTCTGCAGTGGTGACCGGGTAGCCTTCTGACCATGACCTACGGTGATTCAGCTGCTTCCGTCGAGCGTCCGTTCGGCACCGTCCTCACTGCGATGGTGACCCCGTTCACCAAGGACGGAAAGCTGGACGTAGATGCCGGCGTGCGGCTGGCCACCCACCTCGTCGACAACGGTTGTGACGGACTGGTGCTGGCCGGCACCACGGGCGAATCGCCCACCACCACCGAGAACGAGAAGCTCGAATTGCTGCGCGCCGTCGTCGAGGCCGTCGGTGACCGCGCCCGGATCGTCGCCGGGGCCGGCAGCAACGACACCGCGCACAGCGTCGAACTCGCGCGTGACGCCGCCCGCGCCGGCGCGCACGGCCTGCTGGTCGTCACGCCGTACTACTCGCGTCCGCCGCAGGCGGGCCTGTACGCGCACTTCACCGCCGTCGCCGATGCCACCGACCTTCCGGTGATGCTCTACGACATTCCGCCGCGCTCCGTGGTCCCGATCGAGACCGAGACTATCCGTCGCCTCGCCGAGCATCCGCGGATTCTCGCGGTCAAGGACGCCAAGGGCGACCTGAACGCGGGCGCCGAACTGATCGGCACCACCGATCTCGACTTCTTCTCGGGCGACGACCCGCTGAACCTGCCTTGGCTGTCGGTCGGCGCGATCGGCTTCGTCAGCGTCATCGGCCATCTGGTGCCGCAGCGCCTGCGTGCGCTGCACACCGCCTTCATGGAGGGCGACCTCGCGAAGGCTCGCGAGATCAACCTGAGCCTCGTGCCGGTCAACCGGTCGGTGGCCCGTCTCGGCGGCGTCAGCGCGTCCAAGGCCGGACTGCGGCTCATGGGCATCGACGTCGGTGAGCCGCGTCTGCCGCAGGTCGCCCCGACCACCGAGCAGATCGACATCCTGGCGGCGGACCTGCACGCCGCGGGGGTGCTGGCATGACCCGCCCCGCACGTCGCCGCAGCGCCTCCCGTCAGGCCGGCCCGCCGATCACCGAGTCCGAGCGGGCGCAGCGGGTCGAACCCGCCGCGCCGGCGGCCGAGAGCGGCGAGCGCGCTGCGCCGCAGCGGGAGTCGGCGCCCAAGGCCGGCACCCGGAAGTCGCAGTCGCGCCGGTCCGGGCGATCGAAGCCGCCCGCGGCGCCCGCCGTAGCCGACCCGACCGATCGGCTCGGACTCCCGCCGAAGGCTCCCGCGAAGGGCCTGCGGGTGGTCGCGCTCGGCGGCATCGGCGAGATCGGCCGCAACATGACAGTCTTCGAGCATCAGGGCAAGCTCCTGATCGTCGACTGCGGTGTGCTGTTCCCCGAGGACCAGCAGCCCGGCGTCGACCTGATCCTGCCCGACTTCCGGTACATCGAGGACCGGATGGACGACGTCGAGGCGATCATCCTCACGCACGGCCACGAGGACCACATCGGCGCGGTCCCGTTCCTGCTGCGCCTGCGTCCCGACATCCCGATCGTCGGTGCCAAATTCACGCTCGCGCTGGTCGCGGCCAAGTGCCGTGAGCACCGCCAGCGCCCCAACCTGGTCGAGGTGGTCGAGGGCGACAAGACCAGCCACGGTCCGTTCGACTGCGAGTACTTCGCGGTCAACCACTCGATCCCCGACGCGATCGCCGTCGCGATCCGCACCTCGGCCGGCCTGGTGCTCCATACCGGCGACATCAAGCTCGACCAGCTGCCGCTCGACGGCCGGCTCACCGACCTCGCCGGGTTCTCCCGGCTCGGTGACGAGGGCGTCGACCTGTTCCTGGTCGACTCCACCAACGCCGAGGTGCCCGGCTTCGTCACGCCCGAACGCGAGATCGGCGGCGTGCTCGACAACGTCATCGGCAAGGCCACCCAGCGGGTGATCGTCGCGTCCTTCGCCAGCCACGTGCACCGCATCCAGCAGGTCGTCGACGTCGCCAAGCGCTACAACCGCCGCGTCGCGTTCGTGGGCCGCTCGATGGTCCGCAACATGCAGATCGCGCAGGATCTCGGCTACCTGTCGGTGCCGGACGGCCTGGTCGTCGACATCGACACCGCCGCGAACCTGCCCGACGACAAGCTCGTCCTGATCTCCACCGGTTCGCAGGGCGAGCCGCTGTCGGCGCTGTCGCGGATGGCGCGCGGCGAGCACCGCCAGATCAACATCCGGGCCAACGACCTCGTCGTGCTCGCGTCGTCGCTGATCCCCGGCAACGAGAACTCGGTGTTCGCGGTCGTCAACGGTCTCGCCAAGCGCGGTGCCACCGTCGTCACGCAGCAGAACGCCAAGGTCCACGTCTCCGGGCACGCGTCCGCCGGCGAGCTGCTGTACCTCTACAACGCGGTACGGCCCACCAACGCGATGCCGGTGCACGGCGAATGGCGGCACCTGCGCGCCAACGCCGCGCTGGCCAAGGCCACAGGTGTGCCGGAGGACCGGATCGTGCTCGCCGAGGACGGTGTCGTGGTGGACATGGTCGACGGGCTCGCCGAGATCGTCGGACGCGTTCCCGTCGGGCACGTGTACGTCGACGGCAACAGCGTGGGCGATGTCGGTGACTCCACCTTGTCGGACCGACTGGTCCTCGGCGAGGGCGGCTTCATCTCGATCTCGCTGGCCGTGGACTCCGCGACCGGGCGCGCCGTCAGCACCCCCGAGGTGTCGGGCCGCGGTTTCTCCGACGATCCGGCCGCGCTCAAGGAGGCGGCGACGCTGGTCGAGTCGGAACTCGTCCGACTGGCGGGCGAGGGCATCACCGACACCCACCGCATCGCGCAGGCCGTGCGCCGCGTCGTGGGACGTTGGGTGGCGGAGAAGTACCGCCGCCGGCCGATGATCGTGCCGACCGTCATCGGGGTGCCGTAACCCGAATCACGCGGTCGCACACGACGGGTGAGGAGGATGTCCCGTCATGACCGAGCGCAAGCCCCTGCGCGCCACGTTCGAGTCGTGGGTCGAAACCCAGATCCGCGGCGCGTACGAACGTGGCGAGTTCGAGAACCTCGACGGGGCGGGCAAACCGATCCCGGCGGGTGGGGGCGACGACTGGTGGGTGCGCGGCTACCTCCGGCGCGAGGGGCTCTCGGCCGACGAGCTCCTGCCGGAACCACTCCGGTTGCGCAAGGACATCGAACGGCTTCCCGAGATCGTGCGGACCGCGCGCACGGAGCGCGAGGTCCGCGACGAGGTGGCGCGCATCAACCGCAGGATCGCGGTGTGGCTGCGCAACCCGTCGGGCCCGCAGGTGCCGATCCGCCGGGTCGACGCCGACGAGGTCGTGGAGCGGTGGCGGCAGGACCGGGCCGCCGCGCCGGTCGTGGACATCGGTGTCGTCGACGACGAGCAGCGCAGGGCCCGGCGGGCACTGGCCAGTGCCGCGCTCGCCGAGGCCGGATACGCCGAGATCCGCAGGGGCGAAGTGCGTTTCGGGCGTCGCCGATTCGAGTGGCCGTTCCGGCGGCGGCGTTCCACGGCGTGACCGTCAGGACTCCAGCTTCCCGTAGTCGACCGTGAACCACCGCTCCGGGCGCATCCGGATCACGACGGCCCTGTCGTTGAACGACTCGCCGATGAACGCCTCGGCTTCGGCGTCGGGCAGGTAACGGTGCACCAGTGGCCGCACGTCGTCCGCGGTGACGGCGTCCTGAAACGTGGCCGGACCCTCGACGCTCACGTACCGGTACGGCGGATCCTCCTGCTGCGCGCACAGGCTGAACCGGCCGCTCGCACGGATGAGCCGCTCCTTGACGGTGCCGTGTTCGGTCCACACCATGACCTCACCGCCGGGGGAGTAGTGGTACCAGATCGGCACGGCCAGTGGATCACGGCCGTCGCGTTCGGCGGCGATCACCCCAACGTGTTTGTCCGCGAGGAACTGCTCCCGCTCGTTCTCGGACATCGTGGTCTTCGACATTCGTCGCTCCTCTCGCCGCGTCCGGTCCCGCCTCCCACGGTAGAAGTCGGGGACGACGAGTTCGCGCGGTCGAGTCGAGATCCGGTTACGGTGTGGTGTGCCTTACGCCCGTGACGAACGCCACGCCCTCGTGGACACCATGCGCGCCGCCGGCCCGGACGCCCCGACCTTGTGCGGCGACTGGACCGCGCGCGATTTGGCCGCGCACCTGGTGCTGCGCGAGCGCCGACTCGACGCGTCGCCCGGGATCCTGGTCCCCGCGCTGTCCGGCCACACCGAACGCGTACAGCGAGGAATCGCGCGCAGGGACTGGAACGCGCTGCTCGAGGATGTGCGCTCCGGTCCTCCGCTGTGGTCCCCGTTCCGATTGGTCGACGAGCAGGCGAACCTCGCGGAGATGTTCGTCCACCACGAGGACGTGCGGCGGGCCCAGCCCGACTGGACGGTGCGTACGCTGCCGGCCGGCATGCAGAACAAGCTGTGGACCACCGCGTCCGGCATAGGGCGGCGCAGCTATCGCAAGTCCCCGGTGACGGTCGTACTCGAGCGCCCCGACGGTAAGCGCACGACGGTGCGCTCGGCGGGGGCGGCCACGGTCACCCTGCGCGGCGAGCCGGGCGAGCTGCTGATGCATGCGTTCGGTCGCGACGAGGTCCGCGTGGAGTTCGACGGCACGGCGGAGAACGTGGCGGCCGTCACCGCTCTCGATCGCAGCTTGTGACCCGGGGAGTCGTCCGCGCGGCGGTGTTGCGCCAGGTGAACGGGTGGGACGTGTGTTGCGGATGGTCCCGATGGGGCCGCAGCGACTAACCTGACCTGTATGGCAGGGAAGACGAGCGCCCGCGGATCGAGTTCGACAGCATCCACGTCGGGGACTCGTGCGCGCTCGACCACTGCTGCGCGGGGCTCCGCCGCATCCGGAAACCGGGCCTCCGGCCGCGCCAAATCGGCGTCGAGTGCGCGCAAGCCCGCAGGTCAGCGCAAGCCTGCCGCGTCCCGTGCGTCGGCGGCCCGCAAACCGGCGGCCCGCGGCGGCGCTGGTGGGCGTCGCCCCGCCGCCAAGTCCTCGCGCGGCGCCGGCACGCTGGCGTCGGTCGGCAGGGGCATCGGCGCCGGCTGGTCGATGGTCGCCAAGGGCGTGGGCGCCACCACCCGGACGATGGGCAAGGCCGCCGACATCGAACACGGCCACCGACGCGACGGCATCGCCCTCGGGCTGATCGCGGTCAGCGTGGTCATCGCGGGAGGCATGTGGTTCTCCGCCGGCGGCCCGGTGGGGGAGTGGATCGAGGCGGCGGTGCGTGCGGTCGTCGGGGCCGTGGCAGCGGTCCTGCCGATCCTCGGCGTCGCGATCGCGGTCGTGCTGATGCGGACCGAACCCAAGCCCGAGATCCGGCCCCGCCTGATCCTGGGCTCGTTGCTCGTCGGACTGCCTGCCGTCGGACTGTGGCACATCGCGTCCGGTTCACCGGCCACGTCGAACGGGTGGCCGGAGGGCGCCGGTGTCGTCGGTTACGTCGTCGCCGGTCCGCTCACCAACGGTGTGACGCAATGGCTGTCGGTTCCGCTGCTGCTCATGGCGATGTTCTTCGGCGTCCTGCTGCTGACCGGAACCACGGTGCGTGAGGTGCCCGGACGGCTGCGGTCCTGGTTCGGGACCTCGTACGACGACGACTACGAGTACGACCACGCCGACGATCCCGACTTCCACGACGACCACGACGGCGACCACGGACCCGACGACTACGACCCGAGCCTGTTCGACGCGGATGGCTACCCGGTCGACGGCGCGGTCCCGGCTCGGCCGACACGGCGCGCACCGCGCAGCCGCCGCGGCACTCCGGAGCAGAACTATCCGACCGACGAGGTCCACGCCGACACGGCCACCGAGGTGCTCGGCCTGTGGGATCCGGGCGATCCCGACCACGCTCCCGCCGCGCCGGAACCCGAACCCGAGCCGGCACCTGAACCGGCGCCTGCTCCGCCCGCCCGGCCCAAGCCGCGTGCGCGCGTTGCGCCGACGCCCCCGCCGGAACCGGTACCGCCGGCCGAAGAGGACGCCTTCGTCCCCGACCGGGTGATCGAGGGCGACTACGCGCTGCCGCCCCTGTCGTTGCTGGTCGAGGGTGACCCGCCCAAGACCGGCAGCAAGGCCAACGACGCCATGATCGAGGCGATCAGCGAGGTCCTGGAACAGTTCAAGATCGACGCCGCCGTCACCGGGTACACCCGCGGTCCGACGGTCACCCGGTACGAGGTGGAACTCGGTCCGGGCGTCAAGGTCGAGAAGATCACCGCGCTCGCCCGCAACATCGCGTACGCGGTGGCGACCGACAACGTCCGACTGCTGGCGCCGATCCCGGGCAAGTCCGCCGTCGGCATCGAGGTGCCCAACTCCGACCGGGAGATGGTCCGCCTGTCGGACGTCCTCGGGGCGCCGTCGACGCGCAAGGACCACCATCCGCTGGTGATCGGTCTCGGCAAGGACATCGAGGGCGACTTCGTCAGCGCCAACCTGGCGAAGATGCCGCACCTGCTGGTCGCCGGTTCCACCGGCTCCGGTAAGTCCAGCTTCGTGAACTCGATGCTCGTGTCGTTGCTCACTCGCGCGACCCCGGACGAGGTCCGGATGATCCTCATCGACCCCAAGATGGTCGAGCTCACCCCGTACGAGGGCATCCCGCACCTGATCACGCCGATCATCACGCAGCCCAAGAAGGCGGCCGCGGCGCTCGCCTGGCTGGTCGAGGAGATGGAGCAGCGCTACCAGGACATGCAGGCCAGCCGCGTCCGTCACATCGACGACTTCAACGCCAAGGTCAAGTCCGGGGACATCACCGCGCCGCTCGGCAGCGAACGGGTCTACAAGCCGTACCCGTACATCCTCGCGATCGTCGACGAGCTCGCCGACCTGATGATGACCGCGCCCCGGGACGTCGAGGAGGCGATCGTCCGGATCACGCAGAAGGCGCGTGCCGCCGGCATCCACCTCGTGCTCGCGACGCAGCGGCCGTCGGTCGACGTCGTCACGGGTCTGATCAAGACCAACGTGCCGTCCCGGCTCGCGTTCGCGACGTCGTCGCTCACCGACTCCCGGGTCATCCTCGACCAGCCGGGCGCCGAGAAGCTCATCGGCATGGGTGACGGCCTGTTCCTGCCGATGGGTGCGGGCAAGCCGATCCGCATGCAGGGTGCCTTCATCACCGACGAAGAGATCGCCGCCGTCGTCGACTTCACCAAGAACCAGGCCGAGCCCGAGTACACCGAAGGTGTTACCGCGGCGAAGGCGGGGGACAAGAAGGATGTCGACCCAGACATCGGCGACGACATGGACGTGTTCCTCCAGGCGGTCGAACTCGTGGTCTCGAGCCAGTTCGGTTCGACGTCGATGCTGCAACGCAAGCTGCGAGTCGGGTTCGCGAAGGCGGGTCGGCTGATGGACCTGATGGAGACACGGGAGATCGTCGGGCCCAGCGAGGGCTCGAAGGCGCGTGAGGTGCTGGTCAAGCCCGACGAGCTCGACGGGCTGCTGTGGTCGATCCGCGGCGGCGATCCGAACGCGGCCGAGACTGCGGACTGACCCGATCAGTCACGCAGGTTCGGTCCTCCGGGTACGCGTGTGGTTGAATGGAAAGTGCTTTTGGAGGGGAGTATCCCCGATCCTGCGACAGACTCGTCAACACGAGCGGCACCGTTGCCGCTCCGGTTCTGTCGGCTGATCCGTCACGGCACGCTCGCCGTCGGATCGGTGGGAGAGACCTCCGGTAGTGAAACGTACCTACCGGAGGGCTATCGCCGATGCACGTCTCCCCGCTCGTCTGGATTCTCACCTGCCTGGTGATCCTCGGACTCTTCGTCTTCGACTTCTTTGCGCACGTGCGCACCCCGCACGCCCCGTCATTCCGGGAGTCGGCCTTCTGGTCGGCGGTCTACATCGGTCTCGCGATCGTGTTCGGCATCTTCGTGATGGCGGTGTGGGGGACCACCTTCGGCGGCGAATACTTCGCCGGCTTCGTCACCGAGAAGGCGCTGTCGGTCGACAACCTGTTCGTCTTCGTGATCGTCATGTCGACGTTCTCGGTGCCCCGTGAGTACCAGCAGAAGGTGCTGCTGATCGGCATCGTGCTGGCGCTGGTCATGCGTGGTGCGTTCATCGCAGTCGGCGCTGCGGCGATCAACACCTACAGCTGGGTGTTCTACCTGTTCGGTGCGTTCCTGATCTACACGGCGGCAAAGCTGGTCAAGGACGCCGGGCACGGTCCGGAGGCCGAACAGGACCGCGAGAACAAGCTGGTCCGGACAGTCAAGCGTTTCCTGCCGACGACCGAGGAGTACGACGGCGACAAGCTGGTCACCAAGGTCGACGGCAAGCGGATGGTGACGCCGCTGCTGCTGGCACTGGTCGTCATCGGTTTCACCGACGTGCTGTTCGCGCTCGACTCGATCCCCGCGATCTACGGCCTCACACAGGAGCCGTACCTGGTGTTCACCGCGAACGCATTCGCGCTCATGGGCCTGCGCCAGCTGTTCTTCCTCATCGGCGGGCTGCTCGAACGCCTGGTCTACCTGTCCTACGGTCTGTCGATCATCCTGGCGTTCATCGGCGTGAAGCTGGTGCTGCACGCGCTGCACGAGAACACGCTGCCGTTCATCAACGGCGGCGAGCACGTCGCGGTACCGGAGATCTCGACGGTGATGTCGCTGAGCGTGATCATCGGCGTCCTCGTGGTCACCGCGGTCGCCAGCCTGATCAAGACCCGCAACGGCACGGGCGCCGACGACGGCTCGGACGCCGAGGCGCTCGCGGAGAAGTAGGCCGGAACGTAGCGGAACCCGCGGCGCCGACGGTGCCGCGGGTTCCGTGCGTGAGTTACTTGACGAAGACGCCGAAGACGGGGATCCATTCGCGCACGGTGCGGTTCTCGACCAGGTTGCGAGTGGCGAAGGGATCCTGGTCGAACAGGTCCTCCACGTCGCCGGCGGTGTCGGCCTCCACCATCATGAGGGCGCCGCTCCCATCGGCGAACGGGCCGGACGAGTGCACGATGCCGCGGCGGACCAGGTCGGAGAGCCAGGCCCGGTGGTCGGTCCGGTGGTCGTCGCGCAGGGCGGACTTCTCGGGAGCGTAGGTGTATTGGACGGCGAAGAGCGGCATGATTCCTCGATCCCGGGTTCTGGAAGGCGTCAGAGCGTCAGCAGCATACGGGTATTACCCAGCGTATTCGGCTTGACGTAGCTGAGGTCGAGGAACTCGGCGACGCCGGTGTCGTACGAGCGGCACATCTCGGCGTACACCTCCGCCGTCACGGGCGTGCCCTCGATCTCGGCGAAGCCGTGCTTGGCGAAGAAGTTCACCTCGAAGGTCAGGACGAACAGCCGCTCGAGCTCGAGTTCGCGAGCCACCTCGACGAGCTTCGCGACGACCAGATGCCCGGCGCCGCGGCCCTTCACCTGCGGATCCACCGCGACCGTGCGGACCTCGCCCAGATCGGACCACAGGACGTGCATCGCCCCGCAGCCGACCACGACGCCGGCCTCCTCGACGACCCAGAACTCCTGCACCGCCTCGTACAGCGTGACGAGGTTCTTCTCGAGCAGGATCTTTCCGGCGTAGATGTCGATCAGCCGCTTGATCTCCGGTACGTCCGAGGTGCGCGCGCGGCGCACCTTCATCCCTTCAGCCTCGTTCCTTCCAGCTGTCGGAGTCCCAGATGTCATGTGGTGCACAGTAGTCATAGGCGCAACCGATATTGTGGGCAGTGTGCCGCCCCGATCCATCGCCCCACACCACGTCCCGTTCGTCTCGGGTGTGCCTGGGCGAACCGTCGGATCGGTGCGGTCATGAGCACGCCGCGCCGCGACGTGACCGCCGCTCCTGACGCTCGCCCGGCCGAGGGCGTCGCGCCACACACTCCGGTTCCGCTGGTCAACATCGCAAACATTCTCACGGTGCTGCGCATCGTGCTGGTGCCGGTGTTCCTGGTCGCGCTGTTCGCCGACGGTGGTCATTCCACGGGTTGGCGGATCGCCGCCGCGTCGATCTTCGCCCTGGCGGCGATCACCGATCGCATCGACGGCCAGCTGGCCCGCAAACACGGACTCGTCACCGACTTCGGGAAGATGGCCGACCCGATCGCCGACAAGGCACTCATCGGTGCCGCCCTGGTCGGGTTGTCGATGCTCGGGGACCTGTCGTGGTGGGTGACCGGCATCATCGCGGCACGCGAACTGGGCATCACGCTGATGCGGTTCGCGGTGCTCCGGCACGGGGTGATTCCCGCGGGCCGCGGGGGCAAGCTCAAGACGCTCGTCCAGACGCTGGCGATCGGGCTGTACCTGATCCCGCTCCCGGACGGTTTCGCGCCGTTCAGCGCGACGCTGATGGGCCTCGCGGTTGCTCTGACCGTCGTGACCGGCCTCGACTACGTGGTCCAGGCGGTCCGGCTCCGGGCCGGGGTGAGGCGCGCGGGCGCATGACCGACCCGTTGACGGCTGCGGTGCCCGCCCGTGCCGTCATCGAAGCGCTGATCCGTCGCGGCGAGACCGTCGCGACCGCCGAGTCCCTCACCGCGGGTCTGCTCGCGGCGACGCTGGCCGGTGTGCCCGGCGCGAGCGCTGTGCTGCGTGGTGGGCTGATCGTCTACGCCACCGATCTCAAGGGCACCCTCGCCGACGTCGACGCCGACGTTCTGGCCACGGACGGGCCGGTCGCGCGTCGGACTGCGGCGCAGCTGGCGGAGGGCGCAGCGCGTCGGTGTGTCGCAGACTGGGGTGTGGGGCTCACCGGCGTGGCCGGACCGGATTCGCAGGACGGACATTCCCCCGGGACGGTGTTCGTGGGTGTATCCGGGCCGGACGGAACCGAGGTCACGGCGCTGGAATTGCGCGGCGATCGATGGGAAATTCGACTCGGTTGCGTTCACGCGGCGGTGTCGAGTTTGCTCGAACGTCTGGCGCGATAGGGTTTCGGGAACCAAGAACATGCACTCGTGCGTTTGTAATCACGAGTGGGGTTTCGGATGAAGGAGGAGCGAGATGGCGCTGCTATTGCGTGAGGCAATCGGTGACAGTCTTCGGCGCACCCGCGTTTCGCAGAGCCGAACCCTGCGAGAGGTGTCGAACAGCGCACGGGTGAGTCTCGGCTACCTGTCCGAGATCGAACGTGGACGCAAGGAAGCGTCCAGCGAGTTGCTGGCTGCGATCTGCGACGCGCTCGAGGTCCCGCTGTCCGACGTGCTGGTCGACGTGAGTGAGACACTGGCCGTCGGCGCCGCGCCGGCCGTCGGGTCGCGAGGCGCTGCAGAACGTGAGAACGTCGGTGCCGGCGCCCAGCCGGTGAGCGGACGCATCGCGCAGGACACCCGGGTCGTCATCCCGGCACCCACCGCGCGGGCGCTGGCTGCGGCGTAAGCAGTGTCGGCGGTCCACGGAAACCGATAGATTCGAAAGAAACGATCTCGGGTGCACCGAACATGCCGAACGGTGACTTCGTGATCGGGCGAGCAGGTTAGGGCAGGACCCGATTTCGGTGCGTGACGGTCGCGCATCGGGTCGCGCATCGCGCGGCGCAGCAGATGGAGGCAGGATCAACCCATGGCTAATCCTTTCGTCAAGGGATGGAAGTACCTGATGGCGCTCTTCAATTCCAAAATTGATGAGAAGGCCGACCCCAAGGTTCAGATTCAGCAGGCGATCGAGGACGCTCAGCGTCAGCACCAGGCCCTGTCCCAGCAGGCTGCGTCGGTCATCGGCAACCAGCGTCAGCTCGAGATGAAGCTCAGCCGCCAGCTCGACGAGGTCGAGAAGCTCAACGCCAACGCGCGTCAGGCTGTCACGCTCGCCGACCAGGCCGCCTCCGCCGGCGACAACGAGAAGGCGATCCAGTACACCAACGCTGCCGAGGCGTTCGCCGCGCAGCTGGTGACGGCCGAGCAGTCGGTCGAGGACCTGAAGGTGCTGCACGATCAGGCGCTGCAGGCCGCGGCGCAGGCCAAGAAGGCCGTCGAGCAGAACGCCATGACGCTGCAGTCGAAGGTGGCCGAGCGCACCAAGCTGCTGAGCCAGCTCGAGCAGGCGAAGATGCAGGAGCGCGTCTCCGACTCGCTGCGCTCGATGGATCAGACCCTCGCGGCGCCCGGCAACACCCCCAGCCTCGACGCGGTGCGCGAGAAGATCGAGGCGCGCTACGCCAACGCGCTCGGCGCTGCGGAGCTCGCCCAGAATTCCGTTCAGGGCCGCATGATGGAGGTCCAGCAGGCTAGCGTGCAGATGGCGGGCCACAGCCGCCTCGAGCAGATCCGCGCCTCCATGAAGGGCGACGCCCTGCCGTCCGGCAACAGCGCTGCCGCCCCGGCCACGCCTGCCCCGGCGGTGGAGCCGCCGGCGACGTCATCCAACGGCGAGACCGCCGCGCAGTAGCGAACCTCACGGCGACACGAAGACAGTTCGATGGGCAACACGAGAGGCGGCCGGTCCGGGAAGCAGTCCCGGCCGGCCGCCTCTGTCTTCGGTGACGGCTCCGGCTTCGCCTCGAGCGCGGCCGCAGCGATGGACAGCGCGCAGAGCGTGCTGCGAGAGGTCGGCGGGAGCGTCGCCGACACGATGCGGCGCTGGTCCGACCCGCGTGAACGGATGCTGCGCAAGCGTCGACGCGCCCGCAAGCGCGCCACGCGCTTCGGTATCGCGTCCGGGGCGAGCGTCGTGGGCGCGGCATCACTCGCGGCGGCGTCGGCCCCCGACTGGACGATGGTTGCCACCGGCGGCGCCGCGGCCCTGTTCGCGATCCCGGCCGTGGTCGCGGTCAGCACGTACCGCCAGCTGACGGCCACCCCGCTGCCTCCCGCGGCAGCGTCGCGGCGACCGCTGCCCCCGATCGGTTCCGCGGCACGCGCGCCGATGGAGCGCCTGGCGAGCGCCGAGAACAGCCTGCAGCAGCTGATCGGTGTCCTGACCCGGTCGGCGGTCGTCGACGTCGAGGAACTCGATCGCACCGGGGAAACCGCCCAGGCCGCATCCGCGGCGCTGCGGACGGTCGCGGGCGACGTCGTCGCGATGAAGAGCGCGGGTCGGGGAACGGCCGCGGCGGCCACCCACCTGGAGCAGTCGATCCGTGCGGCCGTCCAGCAGATCGACGTCGGCGTCGCACAGTACGAGGGGCTCGTCACGGCGGCGGCGAAGATGACGGCACCGGCGCAGTCGTCGTCGTACACGCTGCTCGGACAGCAGCGTCAGGACCTGCTGTCGGCGTCCGATCGGCTCGAGGGCTGGGCCGAGGCGCTCGGCGAGGTCGACGAGATCGACCGCCGCTTCCGCTCCTGACGGTCAGTCGTCGACTCCGCGGGCGGCGAGCGCGTCGCCCATCGCCTCGGCGGTCATCAGCGCCGACACCACCACCGGGACCGCCAGCGCCCGCAGCGAGAACCCGAGGCCGCGGGCCTTACGCGCGTCGGACACCTGCTGCACGATGCCGGTGAGGAGCGGGATGCAGCGCAGCGTCATCGCGAGCACGAGACCCGCGCGGTCGGGGTTCACCCCCACGTGGCGCAGCGGTCGCAGGGCGCGACTGATGGTGTCGAGCATGTCGGTCACCCGCGTGGTGAGCGTGACCAGGGCCGCGAGTGCGACGGCGAGCAGGATCGTGCCGCACACCACCAACGCCCGTGCCCAACCCGTGAAGACGACCTGGAACACCGCGATGAGCAGCAGCGCCCACAGCAGCGGCCGCAGCTGGGACAGCGCGACCCGTGCGGGGATGCGGGCGACGGCGTAGCACGCGGCCACCACGAGGACGGCGGGAACGAGCTGCCACGGGTGATGCACCAGGATCGTGACCGCGAGGATCGCCACCACCATCGCGATCAGTTTCGGTCCCGGAGACATCCGGTGAAGCAGTGACGTGCCGGGGGTGTAGAGACCGAGCGTCGTCATCCGATCAGCTCGCGATAGTGCGCTATCGCGTCCGCGGGGGCGCCGTCGGCGGCGACCCGACCGCCGTCGATCACGATCACGCGGTCGAAGTCGTCGAGCAGATCCAGGTGGTGCGTCACGACGACGAGTTGCTGACGCAGGCCCGCCAGCGTCGAGCGCATCAACCGCGCGTTGCGCAGATCCAGGAGCGTGGTGGGCTCGTCGGCGACGATGACGTCGGGCTCGGTGACCATGACCGCGGCGAGCGCCAGCAGCTGCTTCTGGCCGCCCGAGAGCAGGTGCGTGGGGTGGTCCGCGTGCCCGCCCAACCCGAAGTCGGAGAGCACCTGCGCGACCCGGTCGGCGCGTTCGTTCTTGCTCAGCGAACTGCGGCGCAGCGAGAAGGCGATGTCCTCCGACACCGTCGGCATGACGATCTGGTGATCCGGGTCGGTGAAGACGAACCCGACCTTCCGCCGCACCTGTCGGCCCTTGCGGGCGGTGTCGACCCCGTCCACGGTCACGGTCCCGGACGACGGGGCGACGAGACCGTTGATCATCCGCGCCAGGGTCGACTTGCCACTGCCGTTGGCGCCGATGATCCCGACGCGGGCCTCGGTGAGCGTGAGATCGATGCCGTCCAGCACCGTGCGCTCACCGTACGAATGGTGGACGGCCTCGAACCGGATCTCGCTCATCGTGCGGGGTGTGACTACGCGGCGTCGGCCCGGACCGGGACGGTCGGAACGCGGGAGGCCGCGAGGGCCGGGTACGCGCGGTGCACCTGGGCCGCGACGCCGGCGGCGACGACTGCCTTGATGACGTCGCCGGGCAGGAAGGTGAGGTTGGCCGCGAACGCGGCGGACACCGTCATGTCGGTCTTGAGCAGCATGCCGACGATGCCGAACGCGTACAGCACCACGACGCCGCCGAGCAGGTTGATCGCGACACCCGCGAACACGTTGTACTTGGGCAGCATTCGGTAGCTGAGCCAGCCGATGATCGCGGCGGTCGGCAACCAGCCGATGAGGAATCCGGCGGTCGGGCTGGAGAGGGACACCAGCGAGGTGCGTCCGCCGGCCAGGACCGGCAGGGCCAGGCCGAGGACGATGACCGTCAGCACCGCGAGGGTGCCCTTGCGCGGCCCGAGGAGGGCGCCGGCGAGCATGACGCCGAGGGTCTGGAGCGTGATCGGGACGGCGGAGCCGCCGATGTTGATCGTGCCGGGAAGCCCCAATGCGACGATGAGGGCTGCGAAGACGGCGATCTGTGCAAGATCACGAGCGGTGTTGCGGGGAGTGCCCGTGGGGGATGTCAGCTGCACGACTATCGACTGCTCCTCGTGTATTCGCGAACGGGACGGATCGGTCCAACCTGCCGAGCTTATGTCAACCGGCCCGCGAAGACGCATGCCAGGCCGGTTCGGGGGCGTCAGGGTGAACCCCCATCTTTCCCTGATCTTGCCGCTGAGCTGGTGATTTCCGAGTCTCCGCATGCCACGATCGAGTTGCCGCGGTCGTAGGATCGACGGTGAGGACCAAGCAGGAGGCACATCGTGTTCTGGAAGATTGTCGGCATCGTGGCGCTGATCTGGATCGCGTTCGCGCTGATCGGGGCCGTGGTGAAGGGGCTGTTCTGGATCCTGGCGGTGAGCGCGATCGTCTTCGGTATCTACATGCTGTTCAAGGCCATGTCGGGCAGCTCCGACACCGCTGACAAGCCCCGGCTGTAGCTAGCTGTCGCTCAGGTGCCGGTCGACGAGGTCGGTGAATGCCCGCCCTGGCGGCGTCACCAGGGTCGGCTTGCTGATCATGTGCACCGTGCGGATGGGTGCGTCCGCGATGCGGAGCAAGTGCAGTTCGGGCCGGGTGACGGCGTCGGATTCCGGTAGGAAGCCGACGCCGACGCCCGCGGCGGCGAGCGCGGCGACGAGTGTGGCCGACCCGGCCTGGGCGACGACCGTTCGGGGGAGGCCGGCCATCGCGAAGGCGTCGTCACTCTGACGTCGGGCACCGGTTCCCTCGGGGAAGTCGACGGTGGGCACCTCCGCGAGGTCGCGCAGTGTCACCGCGGCGCGGCCGGCCCACGGGTGGTCGCGTCCGACGACAGCGACGAGTTGCTCGGTGCCCAGCACGCGGGCCGTCAGGTCGGCCCGCGGGCGGGTGTGCCACAGGCCGATGAATCCGAGGTCGAGATCCCCGTTCTCGACCTGCTCGACGATCGCCTCACTCATCGACGACGTGACGTGCACTTCCACACCGGGGTGAGAGTCGAGGAACACCCGGATCAGTGCGGCGAGGTCGATCTGGGTGAGGGTCGTGATCGTGCCGATCCGGAGGGTGCCGGTGACGGGGCGCCCGGTCGCCGACACCTCTCCGCGCAGCCGGTCGGTGGCGGCGAGGACCTCCCGGGCACGGAGGACGAACGACTCGCCGGCGCCGGTGAGTTCGACGCGACGGTTGGTGCGGGTGAACAGGGGAGTGCCGAGCTCGTGTTCGAGCTGCCGCACCTGGTGGCTGAGCGCCGACTGGGCGACGTGCAGTCGGGCGGCCGCGCGGGTGAAGTGCCGCTCCTTGGCCACGGCGAGCGCGTAGCGCAGTTGACGCAGTTCCATCGGGTACCCAGCCGTTCATCGTCGATCACGATCGGTTCGATCTGATTCAGATGTTAGACAGATGATTCGTCGGGGTAAAGAATTCTCGGGGTGAGCGTCACCGAAACCCGAATCCCCACTCGCCCGGCCCTGTCGCCCGGGCTGCTGCTCGTCATGGCCGTCGCCACCGGCCTGTGCGTAGGCGGCAACTACTTCAACCAGCCCCTGCTGGACTCGATCGCCACCGCACTGGGCGTGGACCAGTCGACGGCCGCGATGACCGTCACGGTGTCGCAGGTGTTCTACGGCCTCGGCCTGCTGTTCCTCGTCCCGCTCGGTGACCTCGTCGACCGGCGAGTGCTCAGCGTCGGGTTGATGGTGCTCGCGGCGGTCGGGCAGGGCGTGTGCGGCGTCGCACCGTCGATCGGCTGGCTCATGGTCGGCACCGCGATGGCCGGTCTGTTCTCGGTGGCCGCGCAGGTGCTGGTCCCGTTCGCGGCCGCGCTCGCCGAGCCCGGTCGGGCGGCGACGGCCGTCGGGACGGTGATGAGCGGTCTCATGGTCGGGATCCTGCTGGCGCGCAGCGTCGCCGGCCTGCTCACCCCGTTCGGCGGGTGGCAGACCGTGTACCGCCTCAACGCGATCGCGATGCTCCTGGTTGCCGTCGTCCTGTGGCGGGCCCTCCCGAGTTCACGCGATCGGCACGGCCTCGGCTACGGCGCGATCCTCGCCTCGATGGGGACGCTGCTGCGCGAACAGCCGCGCCTGCGCACCGCCACGGCGATGAGCGCCCTCAGCTTCGCCGCCGCCAGCACCGTGTTCGCGGCCATGGCCTTCGTGCTCGCGGCCGAACCGTTCGACCTCGACGACGTCGCGATCGGTCTGGTCGGACTGGCGGGTGTCGCCGGCGCCGTCATGGCGAATGTCGCCGGACGCCTCGCCGACCGGGGTCTGGCCCGCGCCACCGCGGGCGTCGGGGCGCTCGTGTTGCTGGCGTCCTGGGTGCTGTTCGGGCTCGGCGCGAGCAGCCTGATCGCGTTCGTCCTGGCGGTCCTGGTCTCCGACGTCGCGCTCAAGTGTGTGCACGTGAGCAACCAGGGCGTCATCTACGCGCTCGCCCCGCAGGCGCGGTCGCGGGTCACCGCCGTCTACATGACCGGATACTTCGTCGGCGGCGCCGCCGGATCGGCGCTCGGCTCGCTCGTGTGGGCCACGCACGGCTGGGCCGGCGTCTGCTGGGCGGGCGCGGCCCTCTCGCTCGGGGTGCTGGTCGTGTGGTGGCTCGATATCCGCGTTTCCGCGCGTGCGGCCGCGGCAGCGGGGGCATGCTGAGCGCATGGAGCCGATTCCCGAGGACTGGCAGCGCGGGTTGGTGATCGTCGCCCACCCCGACGACATCGAGTACGGTGCCGCCGCCGCGGTGGCGCGGTGGACCGACCAGGGCAAGGACATCCGGTACGTCCTGGTCACGAGCGGTGAGGCGGGGATCGCGGGGCTGCATCCCCGGCAGTGCGGCGCGCTGCGCGAGGACGAGGAGCGGCGGTCGGCCGCGGTCGTGGGAGTGACCACGGTCGAGTTCCTCGGCTACCCCGACGGCCGGATCGAGTACGGCCCGCAGCTGCGCATGGACCTCGCGCGGGTGATCCGTCAGCATCGGCCCGAGATGGTCGTCACGGCGAACCACCGTGAGACGTGGGTGCCCGGCTTCCTCAACAGCGCCGATCACCGAGCCGTCGGGCTCGCGGCCCTCGATGCCGTCGCCGACGCCGCGAACGAGTGGATCTTCCCCGAGCTCACCGAGCCGCCGTGGGCGGGTGTGCGGTGGGCCGCGGTCAACGCGATGCTCGGGATCACCCACGCCGTCGACGTCACCGCGACGGTCGAGCGCGCGGTGGAGTCGCTGTGCGAGCACCGCGCCTATCTCGAGGCGCTCAGCGACGAGCCCGTCCTGGACCAGGCGGCCCGGCAGATCGAGATGTCCACCGGGCCCAAGCCTGGATTCGACGCCGAGCGCGCGGTCGGCTTCGAGCTGTACGTCTACGGCGGCTGACCGCGACCCGGTCGCTACCGCAGCGGCGCACCGACGATGACGCGGCCCGCCCCCGGCACCGCCTCGATGTCGATCGGCAGCTGCCCGACGAACTCGCCGTCGGCGTACGACGTCACCGGGGTGCCGGTCTCCAGTCGCAGCTTGCGGGTGCGGTACGTCTCGACCTCGTCGAGCTCCACGTGGGTGCCCTTGTAGACGGTGGGGAAAAGGCGGACCAGCTTGAGCCGGCCCCCCGACTTCACGACCGTGACGTCGAGCAGCCCGTCGTCGAGCACCGCGTTCGGCGTGATGAGCATGCCGCCCCCGTAGGAGGTGCCGTTGCCCACCGACACCATCGTCGCGTCGAGCTCGACGGTGCGGTCGTCGAGGACGATCCGGTAGGGGATCGGCTTGAGCTGCGCCAGCTCGACCAACATCGCGAAGTTGTAGCGCATCGGGCCCTTGGGCCAGCGCATCCGGTTCGCGCGATCGGTGACGAGCGCGTCGAACCCGCTCGACAGCACGGTCCCGAACCACCGGTCCCCGACCTTCGCCAGGTCGATCGTGGCGACCTCGCCGTCGGCGATGATGTCGGCGGCAGTGACCGCGTTGTCGACCGGGATGTGGAACAGTCGAGCGTGGTCGTTGCCGGTGCCGCCGGGAATGATGCCGAGCGGAGTCCCGGTCTGCGCCAACGCCTGCCACGCGATGCTGACGAGCCCGTCACCGCCCACCGCGACGAGCGCGTCGGTGCCGTCCGCGACGGCCTTGCGCGCGAGCTCCAGGGCCTCGTCGGCGGTACGGCCCTCGATCTCGGTGACGGTGACGCCGCGTTCCCGCAACCGCGTCACGGCGGCAGCGGCAACCCAGGGGGCGTGGCCGCTGCCGGCCGTGGGGTTCGTCAGAACTGTGACTGACCTCGTCATGGGATCAGCTTGCCAGGGTTGAGGATTCCGGCGGGGTCGATTGCGTCCTTGACCGCCCGCAGGACCTGCGCCCCGAGCGTGCCCACCTCGTTCTCCATCCACGGGCGGTGGTCGCGGCCGACGGCGTGGTGGTGGGTGATGGTGCCGCCGGCGGCGACGATCGCGTCACCCGCGGCGCGCTTGGCGGCCGCCCACTGCGACAGCGGATCCGCGGCCTGTGCGCACACGACCGTGAAATACAGCGACGCGCCCGTCTGATAGGTGTGCGAGATGTGGCACATCACGAGCGCCGGGGTGCCCTGGGCGCCAAGCGATTCGGTGAGCGCGGTGGTCACGGCGGTCCGTAGGTTCGCGAGATTGGACCAGCGCGTGGCGGTTTCGAGCGTCTCGGCGATGGCGCCGGCGTTCAGCAGCGCGTCGCGCAGGTAGGGTGCGTCGAAGCGGCCGTGCTCCCACGACTGCGCCGGACCCTCGCCCAGCGCGGTGCCGCCCGCTGCCGCGAGCAGCGCCGTGGCCTCCGCGTAGCGCGCGCGGACATGGGCGTCGGTGCCCTCGAACGTCGTGATCGCCAGGCACCCGGACGTCGGGCTGTCCCCGCCGACGTCTCCGGAGAGGGCCAGGTTGATGCCGGTCTCGGCCTCGTCGGACAGTCGCATCACGGTGGGGGCGGAGCCGGACTGCACGACGGCTCGCAGTGCGGCGGCGCCGGTCTCGAAGTCGGGGAACGACCACGCCTGGTAGGCGGTGTGCTCGGGGACCGCATGCACCCGCAGGCCCACCTCGGTGATGATGCCGAGGGTGCCCTCGGAGCCGACGAACAGCTCACGCAGGTCCGGTCCGGCGGCGGACGCGGGGCCGCGACCGAGGTCGAGCGTGCCTGACGGGGTCGCGACGCGCAGCCACTCCACCATGTCGTCGAAGCGGCCGTAGCCGGCGGACGCCTGGCCCGACGACCTCGTGGCGGCGAAGCCGCCGATGGTCGCGAACTGGAAGCTCTGCGGGAAGTGCCCGAGTGAGAACCCGTGCTCGCCGAGGAGTTGCTCGGCCTGGGGACCCGTCACGCCGGCCTGGAGCGTCGCGACACCGGAGACCGGATCGAGGTCGACGAGGGCGTCCAGTCGGCGCAGGTCGAGGGCGACGGCGGAGCCGAAGCGGCCGCGCGCGGGGTCGACACCGCCGACGACGCTGGTGCCGCCACCGAACGGCACCACCGCGATGCCCTCGGCCGCGCAGAACCGGAGCAGCGCCAGCACCTCGTCGTGCGAGCCGGGCAGCAGTACCGCGTCGGGTGCGTCCTGCTCGCCGGTGGACTTGCGGCGCAACAGATCCGGGGTGCTCTTGCCGCCCGCGTGTCGCAGCCGCGTCGCGGTGTCGGTGCGCACGTTGTCGGCACCGAGGAGGTCCTCGAGGGCGTGGATGAGCGGGGACCCGAGGGTGGTCGCGCGGACGATCACATCGGCTTCGGTGGGCGGCGGGGACTGTTCGGCCGACACCCCGAGCGCCTGCTGAAGGAGGGTCTTGATCTGCGGCGACAGGTGGCGGCGGGACTCGGCGACGCCCCAGGCGTCCCACTCCATGGTGGGAGCTTCGGTGGCGGGGAACTCGGGCACGAATGCTTGGGACATGCGTTACAGTGTTACACAAGATGTCTATCCGTAACGAGCTTTCCGATTCGCTGACCGTCGACGACCAGATCCTGGACGCGACGCGCTCGTGCGTGCTCGACTTCGGGCTGCGGCGCACGACGCTCGCCGAGGTCGCGCGCCGCGCGGGCGTGAGCCGGCCCACCGTCTACCGGCGCTGGCCCGACACCCGGGCCGTGGTCGCCGACCTGCTGACCCGCGAGATCCGCATCGCGATCCCCGACATGGACGGCGACGAGCCGGCACGAATCCAGGTGGTGCGGGCGGTGGTCGACGTCGCGACCGGGATGCGCGAGCACCCGCTGTTCGTGAAGATCCTGCGATCGGACCCCGACCTGCTGATGACCTACGTCGTCGACCGCCTCGGCGCGAGCCAGCGGGCGATCGTGGAGGCCGTGGCGCGGGCGGTCGCGGCCGGGCAGAGCGACGGATCGATCCGGGCCGGTGAACCCGTGCACATCGCGGCGATGGTGCTGCTGATCGCCCAGTCGGCCGTGCAGTCGGCGGCCATGGTCGCGGAGCTGCTCCCGGCGACCGAGCTCACCGCCGAGCTGGAGATCGCCGTCGACTCCTATCTCGCGCCCCGCTGACCACCAACCCAATTCCAGGAGGAACAGTGCAGGA
The DNA here is from genome assembly GCF_040024445.1 of Prescottella soli. NCBI lineage: Bacteria > Bacillati > Actinomycetota > Actinomycetes > Mycobacteriales > Nocardiaceae > Rhodococcus > Rhodococcus (subgen. Prescottella) soli. Next base: position 868,539 of record NZ_CP157276.1, on the reverse strand, counting down.
CAATCCGCAGTCGGCGCTCAACGCGGACCGCCGCCGTCAGGATCTCTCGGCCCTCGGCGACGACCGCGCCATCGACGTGCTCGTGATCGGTGGCGGCGTCACCGGTGTCGGGACGGCCCTCGACGCGGCGTCGCGCGGCCTGCGGACGGTTCTCGTCGACAAGCACGACCTCGCGTTCGGGACCAGTCGCTGGAGCTCCAAGCTCGCTCACGGCGGGCTGCGCTACCTGGCGTCGGGCAATGTCGGGATCGCGAGGGAGAGCGCCGTCGAGCGCGGCATCCTCATGACCCGGACGGCCCCGCACCTGGTGCGCGCCCTGCCGCAGCTGGTGCCGCTGCTCCCGTCGGTCGGAATGTTCGAGAAGACGCTGGTCCGGACCGGTTTCCTGGCGGGTGACGCGCTGCGCCTCACGGCCCGGACGCCGTCGTCGGTGCTGCCGCGGTCGCGGCGCGTCGGGGCCGAGAAGGCCGCCCAGCTCGCGCCCGCGGTTCGCCGGGAGGGACTGCGCGGCGGACTGCTCGCGTACGACGGTCAGCTCGTCGACGACGCGCGGTTGGTCGTGGCCCTGGCCCGCACGGCCGCCGCGCACGGTGCGACCGTTCTGACCCGCGTCGGCGCCTACGACGTGACCGGTGACTCGGCACGGTTGCGCGACGAACTGACCGGCGAGGAGATGACGATCCGCGCCCGCGCGGTCGTCAACGCCGCCGGCGTCTGGGCCGATCAGGTCGACCCCGACATCCGGCTCAAGCCCAGCCGTGGCACCCACCTGGTGCTGCCCGCGGAACTGCTGGGCAACCCGACGGCGGCGCTGACGGTGCCGATCCCGGGGGAGACCAACCGCTTCGTGTTCGCGTTGCCCGCGCAGCTGGGCCGGGTCTACCTGGGACTGACCGACGAGGCCGTCGACTCCGTGCCCGACGTCCCGGCGGCGTCGGACGGTGAGATCGACTTCCTGCTCGAGACCGTCAACACCGCGCTCGCGACGCCGCTCACGCGCTCCGACGTGCTCGGGACGTTCGCGGGGCTGCGGCCGCTGCTGGACTCGGGCGAGGGGAAGACCGCCGACCTGTCGCGCAACCACGCGGTGCTGCGCTCGTCCAACGGTGTCGTCAGCGTCGTGGGCGGCAAGCTCACGACCTACCGGAAGATGGCGCAGGACGCGGTCGACGCGGCGGTGGCGGCCGGCGGGCTCACCGCCCGCTCGTGCGTGACGACCGATCTGCCCGCGGTCGGGGCGTCGCGGACGGCGCCGCTGAACCTGCCGCCGTCGCTGGTCGCGCGGTACGGCGGCGAGGCCGGAGCGGTGGCCGCGGCCGGCGAGCTGACGCCGATCGCCGACGGCATCGACGTCACCCACGCCGAGCTGGCGTTCGCAGTCAGCCACGAGGGCGCACTCGACGTCGACGATCTCCTCGACCGGCGCACCCGGATCGGTCTCGTCCCCGGCGACCGGGAGCGGGCACTCCCGGCTGCGGAGCGGGCCCTGAGCGGGCGCTGATCGTTCGCGCGCGGCCGTGAGTTGAGCTACTCGGCTGCGATGTGCTCCTCGAGCAGATCGAGGTTCTCGCCGTGGTCGTCGCCGACCTTACCCAGCAGGCCGGTGGCCAGGAGCAGCCAGGACAGCAGCTGCGCACCCGGCTTGCCTCCGAGTGCCGGGCGGAAGCGGATGGTCTCGGTCACGATGTGACCGCCGTCCGTGGGTTCCATGGTGAGTACCACGGTCTGCCGGATGCCCCGCTGCTTGCCCGAGAACTCGAACACTTCGTTCGGCACGTGCCGGGCGATGGTCCACCGGACGACGTCGAAGTCGCATTCCTCGCCGTGCTTGCTCTCCCAGCTGTGCCCGGCGGCCATCGCGAAGTCGGGCGCGAGCACGGTCTCCGTCTTGTGCTCCTCGTACAACGCAGTCTCGACCGGGTGGGTGAATGCGTGCCAGATGACGTCCGGGTCGCCTTCCAGTCGCCGCCGGTTGGTGAACGATGCGTAGCCCATGACTGCCCCCTGATGATGTGGCCCGGCGCGGATTCGAACGGTGCCGGCGCAGGGCGAAGGTCGTTGCGCGACAGAGTAGCGTTCGGCGCTGTCGGGCAATCGCGACAACGCCACTGGGTGCCGCGGATTCCGACGTGCCGATCTCCGGCACCGGCGTAGCGTCGAGGGCATGAGTATTCGCCTGGGATACCAGATTCCGAATTTCAGCTATTCGACTCCCGTCCGCGACCTGTTTCCCACTGTCATCACCCAAGCTCGTGAGGCTGAGGCGGCCGGATTCGACGCCGTTTTCGTGATGGATCACTTCTATCAGCTGCCGGGTATCGGCGAGCCGGATGAGCCGATGCTCGAGTCGTACACGTCACTCGCCGGAATCGCCACGGCCACCGAGTCGATCCAGCTGTCGGCCCTCGTCACGGGCAACACGTACCGCAACCCGGCGCTGCTCGCCAAGACCGTCTCCACGCTCGACGTCGTCAGCGGCGGCCGCGCGGTGCTGGGCATCGGTGCGGGCTGGTTCGAACTCGAGCACCAGCAACTGGGGTTCGAGTTCGGCACCTTCACCGAGCGCTTCGAGCGTCTCGACGAGGCCCTGCAGATCATCGCCCCGATGCTGCACGGGAAGCGACCCACGTTCGCCGGCAAGTGGTACCACGTCGAGAACGCGATCAACGAGCCGCGCTATCGCGACGACCTGCCGATCCTGCTGGGTGGTGGCGGCGAGAAGAAGACGTTCGGACTGGCGGCCCGCTACGCCGACCACCTCAACGTCATCGCGGACGCCAGGGAACTGCCGCGCAAGCTCGAGGCCCTCGCGCAGCGCTGCGAGGAAGTCGGCCGGGATCGCTCGACTCTCGAGACCAGCTTCCTCGCGTTCGTCATGATCGACGAGGACGGTGACAAGGCGCGCGCGATGCAGCGAGACTTCCTGCTGTCGCGCGGTATCGACCTGTCGGTGCTCTCGGAGGACGAGCGAGCCGCCGCGACGGACCGTCACTTCGTCGGCAGCCCCGACGAAGTCGCCGAGCAGATCAAGACCCGGGTCCTCGACCAGGGCATCGACGGCATCATCATCAACCTCGTCGCCAACGGACATCAGCCGGGAATCGTCGAACTGGCCGGACACACCCTCGGCCCGCTCGTGCGCAGCTGAGGTAGCGGCTCGGCGCCGGTCTGTGTCGCGGCTCACCCCGTATGGCACGCTGGGCGGATGCGTGTCGCTGTCGTCGCCGGACCCGAGGCCGGTCATGCCGTCCCCGCCCTCGCGCTCTGTCGGAAACTCGTTGCCGCGGGCGACGATCCGGTGTTCTTCTCCGACGGGCGCTGGCTCGACGTCGCACGCGACATCGGGATCGAGGCGCTCAAACTCGGTGGCCTCGCGCCGCGGGACACCGACGACGACGACGACTCCGGTGCCAAGATCCACGGCCGCGCCGCGCACGTCTCGTCGGCGCTGCTGCCCGACATGCGAGCCGTCGCACCGGATCTGGTGGTGTCCGACGTCATCACCGTCGGTGGTGCCATGGCGGCCGAGCGGATCGGCGTGCCGTGGGTCGAGCTGTCTCCGCACCCGCTGTACTTGCCGTCGAAAGGGCTGCCGCCCATCGGATCCGGTCTGGCGCCCGGGTCCGGGCTGCGTGGCCGGATGCGTGATGCGGTTCTGCGTGCCATGACCGCGCGGTCCATCCGGAAGGGGCAGGTGCAGCGTGGTGAGGCGCGGAAGAGTGTGGGGCTTCCGGCCGAGGACCCCGGACCGGCTGCGCGGTTGATCGCGACGCTGCCTGCCCTCGAGGTGCCGCGGCCGGACTGGCCGTCGGATGCGCACGTGGTCGGTCCGCTCGTGTGGGAGCCCGCCGACAACGTGCTCGAACCGCCGCCGGGTGACGGCCCGCTGATCGTCCTGGCGCCGTCCACCGCCGCCATGGGTGCCGGCGGCATGCTCGACACCGCGATCCGGGCGCTCGACGGTATGGGCGTGCGGATGCTCGTGACGTTGTTCGAGACGCCCGACGTCGAGCTGCCCGACTGGGTGCGCGCCGGATACGGCCGGCAGGACGAGATGCTGCGGAACGCGTCCGCCCTGGTGTGCGGCGGCGGACACGGTGTCCTTGCGAAGGGCCTTCTCGCCGGGGTGCCCCTGGTGACGGTGCCCGGGGGCGGGGACCAGTGGGAGGTGGCGAACCGGGTCGCCCGCCAGGGCAGCGGCGCCCTGATCCGCCCGCTGACCGTCGACGCCCTCCGCGACGGGGTGCGGCGCGTCCTCGACGACCCGTCGTTCGCCGCGGCCGCACGGGAGGCCGCGGACGGCGTCGCCGACGTCGAGGATCCGGTCGAGGTGTGCCGCGCAGCACTGGGATGAGCATCCGGGCCGAGGTCGGCCTCCGCTACCGTGGCAGGTGTGCGACTGACCGAATTCCATGATCTCGTCCGGGAAGAGTTCGGACAGGTCCGCGGCGACTCCCTCCTCGTCGACCACGTGATTCTCAGCCTGGGCGCCAAGACCGCCGCCGACGCGATCGAGGACGGCGTCGACCCCCGGATCGTCTGGCGAGCGCTGTGCGACGAATTCGACGTCCCGCCGCGGCGGAGATAGCGGCGGCGGCCGCCGTTCGGTGATTGACTCGAACACATGTTCGCCTATGCTGGGGTTATCCGTTGCTGTCCATGAGTTACCGCTGGGTGCGGCAGTGTCGGGTCGTTCGGGTCGGCGAAGTTGTCGGTACCGGGCTCTAACCTGAACCACAGATCGCTGGACGAGACTTCGAAAAGAGGACCACGATGGCACCACAGGCACACGACCGCGACAAGGCGCTCGAACTGGCGCTGGCTCAGATCGACAAGAGCTTCGGCAAGGGTTCGGTGATGCGCCTGGGCGAGGAGGCTCGTCAGCCCATCGCCGTGATCCCCACGGGATCGATCGCGCTCGACGTGGCGCTGGGCATCGGCGGTCTGCCGCGCGGTCGCGTCGTCGAGATCTACGGCCCGGAATCCTCGGGTAAGACGACGGTCGCCCTCCACGCCGTGGCGAACGCTCAGGCTGCGGGCGGCGTTGCGGCCTTCATCGACGCCGAGCACGCACTCGATCCGGAGTACGCCCGCAAGCTGGGCGTGGACACCGACGCGCTGCTGGTCTCCCAGCCGGACACCGGTGAGCAGGCCCTCGAGATCGCGGACATGCTGATCCGTTCCGGCGCGCTCGACATCATCGTGATCGACTCGGTCGCCGCGCTCGTGCCGCGCGCCGAGATCGAGGGCGAGATGGGCGACAGCCACGTCGGTCTGCAGGCCCGCCTGATGAGCCAGGCGCTGCGCAAGATGACCGGTGCCCTCAACAACTCGGGCACCACCGCGATCTTCATCAACCAGCTGCGCGAGAAGATCGGCGTGATGTTCGGCTCGCCCGAGACCACGACCGGCGGTAAGGCGCTCAAGTTCTACTCCTCGGTCCGCCTCGACGTCCGTCGTATCGAGACCCTCAAGGACGGCACCGACGCGGTCGGTAACCGCACCCGCGTCAAGGTCGTCAAGAACAAGGTGTCGCCGCCGTTCAAGCAGGCCGAGTTCGACATCCTCTACGGCCAGGGCATCAGCAAGGAGGGCTCGCTGATCGACATGGGTGTCGAGCACGGCTTCATCCGCAAGTCGGGCTCCTGGTACACGTACGAGGGCGACCAGCTGGGTCAGGGCAAGGAGAACGCCCGCAAGTTCCTGCTCGAGAACACCGACATCCGCGACGAGATCGAGAAGAAGATCAAGGAGAAGCTCGGCATCGGCGCGGTTCTGACCGCGGACGAGTCCGACGAGTCGGCCGACTTCTAGGCCCACGACGATCGCCTCCGGCCCGGTCAGTAGGGGCCGGGCCGGAGGCGAATCCTCAGCCATGAGCGACGACTTCAGTCACGACGACAACAGTCACTACGACCGGTACGGCAGCGACGACGTCGCCACCGGCCGGCGACGCACCTCGAACCGGGGGCGCGGACGGCCCGTCGGCGAGAACGGCGAGCCGTTCGAGTTGAAGGGCAGTCCGGAGACGCTCGCGGCCCGGGCGAAGGACGTGTGCCTGCGGCTGTTGACCGACCGCGCCCGCAGCCGTGCGGAACTCGACCAGAAGCTCGTGCAGAAGGGCTACCCGCGGGCGGTGATCGACACGGTCCTCGACCGGCTCGCCGAGGTGGGGCTCGTCGACGACGCGGCCTTCGCCGAGCAGTGGGTCCACTCTCGGCACACCTACTCCGGGCGTGGTCGGCGCGCGCTCGCAACCGAGTTGCGCCGCAAGGGAATCGACCAGCAGACCTCCACCGAGGCGCTGTCGCAGATCAGTGCCGACGACGAGCACGAGCGGGCGGCGGAACTGGTCCGCAAGAAGCTCGCACGGACGACCGCCGCGGACATCGCGGACCGTGACGACCGGGACCGGCTGATGCGGCGACTCGTCGGCATGCTCGCGCGCCGCGGCTACCCGTCGTCGGTCGCGTTCAGCGTTGTGAAGACCGAACTGACGAACCTGGGTGCAGAAACCGACGGGCTCGCGGAGGACTGAGGTCCACCGCGAGCCCGTCGGCTCACTGGTGTCGGTCAGCGGGGTGGCTGCGGCTGCATCGTGTCACTGAAATCGTCGATGCCGGGGACACCGTCGAGCTCGGTGGTGTCGATCGGGATCACGGCCGGCCGACCACGCTTCTTGCTGCCGGTGCGCAGGCGCTTCTCGAGCCACGTCGCGAACGACGTCAGCGCGAAGTTGATGACCACCATGATCACGCCGACCACGACCAGCGCGGCGAAGAAGTTGCGGTAGTACGACGCCGCCTGCTGCCCACTGCGGATCAGCTCGACGTAGCCGATCTGGTAGCCGAGCGCCGAATCCTTCAGCGCGACAACCATCTGCGACACCAGCGCCGGCAACATCGTTGTGATCGCCTGCGGGAGCAGGATCAGCCGCATCATCTGGCTCTTGCGCATGCCGAGCGCGGATGCCGCCTCCGTCTGGCCCTTCGGCAGGGACAGGATGCCTGCCCGGAGGATCTCGGCGATCACCGAGCCGTTGTACAGCGTCAGGCCCACCACGACAGCGGCGAGCGCCAACTGGCTCGACGGGAAGATGCCGTACTGCGCGAACGCCTGGTAGGCGAAGATCATCAGGATCAGCACCGGGATCGCGCGGAAGAACTCGACGAACGCTCCGCTGATCCAGCGGACCCAGCGGTGGTCCGAGAGCCGCCCGATGCCGAGGACGGCGCCGAGGATCAGCGCGAACACGATCGACAGCGACGCCGCCAACAGCGTGCCCTTCAGGCCGGGCAGCAGGTACGTCGTCCACGTGAAGTGGTTCAGGAACGGCGACCACTTGTCGGCCTCGAGCTGTCCGTTGTCGGCCAGCACGTTGATCACATACGCCGCTACGGCGATCAGGACGATGCCGAAGACGATCGCGATCAGTCGGTTGCGGATCCTGGCCCGAGGGCCGGGGGCGTCGAAGAGAACACTCGCCTGCTGGGTCATCGCTTCACCGCCAAACGCTTGCCGAGATAACCGAACAGGAAGCCGACCGGCAGCGTCAGGATCATGAAACCGATGGCGAAGATTCCGAAGACGAGGAACAGCTTGTCCGCCTCGTTCTCGATCATCGTCTTCATGAGGAGTGACGCTTCGGCCACGCCGATCGCCGACGCGATTGTCGTGTTCTTCGTCAGCGCGATCAGCACACTGCCCAGCGGTGCGATGACCGACCGGAACGCTTGGGGGAGCACGATCATCCGGATGCTCTGGGTGAACGTCAGACCCAGCGAGCGGGCCGCTTCGGCCTGCCCCATCGGGACGGTGTTGATGCCGGATCGCAGCGATTCACACACGAAAGCTGAGGTGTAGACGATGAATCCGAGCACCGCGAGCCGGAAGTTGTTCTGGTCGATGAACGTCGGAGAATCCTCGGGGGCGAAGTGCACACCCAGGTTCTGGTAGAGCCCCACCGAGCAGAACACGATGATCAGCGTCAGCGGTGTATTGCGGAAGATGTTGACGTACCAGGTCGCGAAGATCCGCAGGATCGGCACGGGGGAGACCCGCATGCCGGCGAGGATCGTGCCCCAGATCAGCGCGCCGAGCGCCGACCAGAACGTGAGCTGCACGGTCGTCCAGAACGCACTGACGAGCTGGTCACCGTAGGTATCGATAAGTCCCATGTCACCTCCTCCGCGTCAGTACCGGTCGACCGTCGGGGGCGCCGGCAACGCGTAACCCGACTCGCCCATGGTCGCCTGCAACGCCCGTTCCCAGGCGCCGGTCGCGATCATGTCCTCGATCGCGTCGTTGATCTTCATGCGCGCTTCCGTGTCGCCCTTCGGTAGACCGACGCCGTACAGCTCGGTGGTGAACGGCTGACCGGCGAGTTTGAACTCGCCCGGGTACTGGGCCGCATAGCCCGCCAGGATGATGTCGTCGGTGGTGAGAGCGTCGACCTTGCCGCGGTGCAGCGCCTCGACGCACGACGAGTAGCTGTCGAACTGTTGCAGCTGGACGCCCGGATACGACTTCTTGATCTTCTGCGCGGGGGTCGAGCCCGACACCGAGCACAGCTTCTTGCCGCCTTCGAGGGAGTCCGCCCCGGTGATCGAGTCGTCGTCGGCGCGCACCAGCAGCGACTGGCCCGCGACGTAGTACGGGCCCGCGAAGTCGACGACCTTCTTGCGGTTGTCGGTGATCGAGTACGTGCCGACCACGAAGTCGACCTCGCCGTTCTTGATCAGGTTCTCGCGCTGCGCTGACGGCGCCTCCCGCCACGTGATCCCGCTCTCGGGGACACCCAGGTAGTTCGCGATGTACTTGGCGACCTCGACGTCGAAGCCGGTCATCGTCTTGTCCGGCTCGCGCAGCGCCAGCCCGGGCTGGTCGTACTTGGTACCGATCGTGAGGTGTCCGTCGGCGGCGTCGGCCAGGACGTCGCGCGGCTCGCTGCTGCCGCATGCGGACGCCGTGAGCACGACGGCCGTCAACGCCGCGACGACACCCAGGATGCGGGGCGATCTGATTCGTATGCGTCTCATGGTGGCTCTTCCGTCCCCGCTCAGTGTCCGAGGATCTTGCCGAGGAAGTCCTTGGCGCGGTCGGACTTCGGCGCGGTGAAGAACGTGTCCGGATCGGTGTCCTCGAGGATCGAGCCGTCCGCCATGAAGATGATCCGATCGGCGGCCTTGCGCGCGAACCCCATCTCGTGGGTCACCACGATCATCGTCATGCCCTCCTTCGCGAGGTTCACCATGACGTCGAGGACCTCGTTGACCATCTCGGGGTCGAGGGCGGACGTCGGCTCGTCGAAGAGCATGACCTTGGGGTCCATCGCGAGCGACCGGGCGATCGCGACGCGCTGCTGCTGGCCACCGGACAGCTGGGCGGGGTACTTGTCGGCCTGGGTCCGGATGCCGACGCGGTCGAGCAGCGCGAGCGCGCGCTCCTTCGCCTGCGCCTTGTCGATCCTGCGGACCTTGACCGGCGCAAGCATGACGTTCTCGAGCACCGTCTTGTGGGCGAACAGATTGAAGCTCTGGAACACCATCCCGACGTCGGAACGCAGGCGGGCGAGGGCGCGGCCCTCGGCCGGGACCGGCACACCGTCGATCGTCACGGTGCCCTGATCGATCGGTTCGAGGCGATTGATGGTCCGGCAGAGGGTCGACTTGCCCGACCCGGACGGTCCGAGCATCACGACCACTTGGCCGGCTGGGATCTCCAGGTCGATGTTCTTGAGAACGTGCAGGTCACCGTAGTGCTTGTTGACCCCCTTCATGGAGATCATCGACTCGGTTCCGGTAGCCGCTCCGGTGGTCTCAGGCTGCGTCATAACGGGTAACCCTAGCTGGACTTATTCCGTACCTGCCGGTCCAGCGCGCCCTGATCTTGAACGATACAGATCAGGGGGTTCGCGCAGACGGGCCGATGTGTGGCCCCAGCAGGCGGTTTTGCGCGGGGCCGTACCCTGGACGCGTGGAGACGATCGACCAGAACAGCGGGCGCAGCTACGAGGTCCGCACGTACGGCTGTCAGATGAACGTGCACGACTCCGAGCGGTTGTCCGGCCTGCTCGAGGACGCCGGCTACTCGAAGGCCGCGCCTGGGGAGCAGGCGGACCTGGTTGTCTTCAACACGTGCGCGGTCCGCGAGAACGCGGACAACAAGCTGTACGGCAATCTCAGCCACCTGGCGCCGGTCAAGGAGGAGCGCCCCGGCATGCAGATCGCCGTCGGCGGCTGCCTCGCCCAGAAGGACCGCGACACCGTCGTGAAGAAGGCGCCGTGGGTGGACGTCGTGTTCGGCACTCACAACATCGGCTCGCTGCCCGCGCTGCTCGAGCGTGCCCGTCACAACCGGAAGGCGGAGGTCGAGATCCTCGAATCGCTCGAGGCGTTCCCGTCGACGCTGCCGGCCAAGCGTGAGTCCGCGTACGCGGGCTGGGTGTCGATCTCGGTCGGTTGCAACAACACGTGCACGTTCTGCATCGTGCCGTCGCTGCGCGGCAAGGAGGTCGACCGCCGCCCCGGCGACATCCTCGCCGAGGTGCAGGCGCTCGTGAACGAGGGCGTCCTCGAGGTGACGCTGCTGGGTCAGAACGTCAACTCCTACGGCGTCTCCTTCGCCGATCCGGAGCTTCCCCGCGATCGCGGTGCCTTCGCGAAGCTGCTGCAGGCGTGCGGGCAGATCGAGGGTCTCGAGCGAGTGCGGTTCACCTCGCCGCACCCGGCCGAGTTCACCGACGACGTCATCGAGGCGATGGCCGCCACGCCGAACGTCTGCCCGCAGCTGCACATGCCGCTGCAGTCTGGCTCGGACCGCGTCCTCAAGGCGATGCGCCGGTCGTACCGCAGCGCCAAGTTCCTCGGCATCATCGAGAAGGTGCGCGCCGCGATGCCGCACGCGGCCATCACGACCGACATCATCGTCGGCTTCCCGGGCGAGACCGAGGAGGACTTCCAGGCCACGCTCGACGTCGTCCGGCAGGCCCGCTTCACCAGCGCGTTCACCTTCCAGTACTCCAAGCGGCCGGGTACGCCCGCCGCCGAGATGGAGGGTCAGCTTCCCAAAGCCGTTGTGCAGGAACGCTACGACCGCCTCATCGCGCTCCAGGAGGAGATCACGCTCGAGGAGAACCGCAAGCTCGTCGGCACCGAGGTCGAGTTGCTGATCACCGCCGGTGACGGTCGCAAGAACGCCGAGACCGCGCGCATGAGTGGCCGGGCCCGCGACGGTCGGCTCGTCCACTTCCGGCCCGAAGGCAACCTCGACGGCGACCTGCGTCCCGGCGACGTGATCACCGTCGTCGTCACCGCGGCCGCACCGCACCACCTCGTCGCCGACGACCCGATCCTCACCCACCGGCGCACCCGTGCCGGAGATTCGTTCGAACGAGGGGTCACACCCAAGACCCCGCCGATCGGCGTCGGACTGGGACTGCCCCAGGTGGGCGTCCCCGCTCCGCTGCCAGCACAGATGGGATGCAACGCATGAGCGAGCGCGGCGACACCGCCGGTGACGAGAACCTGCCCGGCGGGAACGGTCCGGACCCGATGGCGGAGTACCAGAAGGACTTCGAAGCCGCGGAGAAGAAGATCGCCGGCGAGATCGACCCCGGGGTGCGCGCGGTCGTTGTCGCGGTGTGCGTGCTCGTGCTGCTGCTGTCGTTCACCCTGCCGCACGCCGGATCGGCGAACGGCTGGGACGTTCTGGTCTATGCCCAGCCCGCGGTCGACGAGCACATCAAGCTGACGTCGCGGATCTTCGTGTGGCTCGCGCTCGTCTTCGGTGGTGTCTTCTCGATCCTCGCGCTCGTGACCCGTCGCTGGGTGCTGGCGTGGATCGCGCTCGCCGGCACCGCGGTGTCCGCGGTGTTCGGCATGCTCGCGATCTGGTCGCGGCAAACTCTCCCGCTCGCCGAGTCGGGCAGCGCCGGTCCGGGGATCGGCCTGATCCTGGGCTGGATCACAGTCATCGTCCTGACCTTCCACTGGATCAAGGTGGTGTGGAGCAGGACCGCGATGCAGCTTGCGGCCGAGGAGGATCGACGTCGGGCAGCCGAGGAGGACGCGGAGCGCGGCGACTGGACCGTCTGAGTCCGACGAACGAAAGAGGGGTGCGACGCCATCAGGCGTCGCACCCCTCGCTCGTCTACCGGGCGTGTCAGCGCTCGTTCACGGCACCCTCGGCGGCCGCGGCCCACTCGCGCCACTGCTGTGCCTGGGCGAGGGCCTTGTCCGCGTCCTTGGTGCGGCCCGCGGCGGTCGCCTTCGCGGCCTGCTCCTCGAACTGGGCGACGCGCTCGCGGAACTGGGCGGCACGCGCCAGCGCCTCGGGATCGCTTCGGCGCCACTCGGAGTCGGCCGCGTCGCGGACCCGCTTCTCGATCGCGCGCAGCTTGCCTTCGAGGTCGTGCATGCGTTCGCGGGGCACCTTGCCGATCTCGTCCCACTTCTCCTGCAGGTCGCGCAGGGCCGCGCGAGCCGCATCGAGATCCTTGTCGGGATCGATGTCCTCGGCGCTCTTCAGCAGCTCCTCCTTGGCGACCGCGTTCTGGGCGAACTCGGCGTCGCGCTCGGACGCGGCGGCGTTGCGGGCCGCGAAGAACACGTCCTGCGACTCCTTGAACTGCCGCCACAGGGCGTCGTCCGCCTCACGAGGTGCGCGACCGGCGGCCTTCCACTCGGCGAGCAGGTCACGGAACTGGGCCGCGGTCGTTCCCCAGTCGGTGGAGGAGGACAGTGCCGCCGCCTGGGCGACCAGCTCCTCCTTGCGGGACTTGGCGGTTGCGCGTTCGCGGTCGAGCTCGGCGAAATGCGTGCCGCGGCGCCGGTTGAACGTCTCGCGCGCCTTCGCGAACCGCCGCCACAGGGCGTCGTCGCTCTTGCGGTCGAGACCGCGGATGGACTTCCACTCGTCGAGGATTTCGCGCAGCCGATCGCCGGCGACCTTCCACTGGGTGGACTCGGAACCGATCTGCTCGGCCTCCGCCGCCAACGCCTCCTTGCGGGCGGTCTGTTCCTTGCGGGTCTGCTCCTTGTCGAGCTTGGCCTGCTCCTCGGCCTGCTCCGACCCCTCGATGATCACGGTGAGCCGGGCGCTGAGGGCGTCGATGTCGCCGATCACCGCGGCCGTCGGAAGCGACTCCGCGATGGCACGGGCTGCCGAGCGGGTCTTCTTCGCGTCGCCCGCGCCGGAGGCCAGCCGGGTCTCGAGGAGCGCCACCTCGGTCGCGAGGTCGTCGTAGCGGCGCCCGAAGTGAGCCAGCCCCTCGGCCGCGTCACCTGCCTGCCACGAGCCGATCTGCCGTTCGCCGTCCGCCGTCCGAACCCACGCGGTGCCGTCCTCGTCGACGCGGCCGAACCGGCTCGGGTCGCTCGGGGCGACGGCGGGCGTGGCGTGGCTCGGAGCCGGACCGGGCTTGGGTGAGCCGGATTTCACAGCACCGGGCTTGGCGCCCGGCTTCGGGGCACCCGGCTTGGGGGAACCCGGCTTGGGTGCGTTGCTCTCGGTCATAGCTCCTCGTCTCTGCCGCGCGTCACGGCTGCCTGATCGCACTGTCGCCTCCCGTTCGCGCCCGACCGGTCGTTCGGAATGGGCGGGAGCCTGCAGCGACTGTCAAGACTATTGAAACAGGTCTGACCCCGGGAAGGCGTCACCTCGTCGACTACCGTTGCGCAGTGTGTTGACCGTCGCCGCCTTCGTACCCTCGCCGCCGCTGCTCGTGCCCCAGTTGGCCGGTGCCGCAGCATCGGAAACCGACCGGTTGCGCAGGGCGGCGCTCGATGTGTCGACGCGCCTGGGTGTCTCGTGCGCGGAGTGGACGGTGATCGGTGTCGCTGAGCCCGGGATGCCGGTCGTCACCGACCTCGATCCCGAATCGTGCGGCACGTTCGCGGGATTCGGTGCGGACGTGCGAGTGTGCTTGTCGCCCGACGCATCCGACGATGATGTCGACCCCTCGATGCCTCTGGCGGCCCTGGTCGCGGGATGGTTGCGTGGTCAGTCGGCGCCCGAGGCCCGGCTGCGGGTGCGGACGCTGGCTCCCGACACCACGGCCGACGAGTGCGCCCGGGTGGGGGAGTCGCTGCGCCGTCAGCTCGACGCGCGCCCCACGCCGCAGGCGCTCCTTGTGGTCGCCGACGGCGCGAACACCTTGACCGACAAGGCCCCCGGTGCATTCGACGCCAGGTCGGCCGAAGTGCAGGCGACGCTGGACGCGGCTCTCGCCGAGGGCGACTGCGGAGCGCTGGACCTCCTCGATCCCGCACTGTGCAGTGCGATCGGGCTGCCCGGGCGTGCTGCGTGGCAGACGCTTTCGGCGGTGTTCGGCGGCGAGACCGGCGGTCCGAGCAAGTCGGAGTCGCTCTACACCGGCGCCCCGTACGGGGTTGGCTACCACGTCGGGATGTGGTGGCCGTGACCGAGCGGACCCCGATCGCCGTCGTCGGCCCCACCGCGACCGGCAAGTCGGATCTCGGCCTCGACCTCGCGGAGCGGCTGGGCGGCGAGATCGTCAACATCGACGCGATGCAGCTCTACCGCGGAATGGACGTCGGCACGGCCAAGCTCGCGCCGGCCGAGCGGCGCGGCATCGTCCACCACCAGCTCGACGTGCTGGACGTGACCGAGACCGCCACCGTGGCCCGCTACCAGGAGTCGGCCTCCCGCGACGTCGAGGACATCCGCGCTCGCGGTGCGGTCCCGATCATCGTGGGCGGCTCGATGATGTACGTGCAGTCACTGCTCGACGAGTGGTCGTTCCCCGCGACCGATCCGCAGATCCGTGCGCACTGGGAGACCGTGCTCGCCGAGAGGGGTGTCGCGGCGGTGCACGCCGAGCTCGCGCGGGTCGATCCCGACGCCGCGGCGTCGATCCTGCCGACCGACGGTCGTCGCATCGTGCGGGCCCTCGAGGTCGTCCAGCTCACCGGGCAGCCGTTCGCCGCGTCGGCGCCGAAGATCGGCGAACCCCGTTGGGGCACAGTGATCATCGGTGTCGACCGGGAGACCGAGGCGCTCGACGCCCGGATCCGGCTGCGCACCGAGCTGATGTTCGACAAGGGGCTCGTCGACGAGGTCCAGGCTCTGGTCGAGGTCGGGCTCCGGGAGGGCGTCACGGCACAGCGGGCCATCGGGTACGCCCAGGTGCTCGCGATGTTAGACGGCGAATACGACCTCGCGGAGGCACTCGAGCGCACGTTCATCGGCACCCGCCGGTACGTCCGCCGGCAGCGGTCCTGGTTCCGGCGGGACCCGCGGGTGCACTGGCTCGACGCCGCCGACCCGAACCTCGTGGACGACGCGCTGCGGTTGGTCGAGGGGAAGTGACGCGCGGGCGCGCCCGCGCGCCTCGCTAGAGTGGGCGCCATGGAATTCAGCAAGGGCCACGGCACCGAGAACGACTTCGTGATCCTCCCGGATCCCGATGCCGACCTTGTTCTTCCCGAGCACCGGATCGCGGCCCTGTGCGACCGCCGTCGCGGACTCGGCGCCGACGGCCTCCTGCGGGTCGCCCGGGCCGGCGCCCTGACCGCGGTCGGCGTACTCCGCGACCTCCCCGAGGGTGTCTCCGCCGACGACTGGTTCATGGACTACCGCAACGCAGACGGGTCCATCGCGGAGATGTGCGGCAACGGTGTCCGGGTGTTCGCGCACTACCTGCGGGCCACGGGACTCGAACTGCGCGACGAGTTCGTCGTCGGCAGCCGTGCCGGTTCCCGACCGGTCACCGTCCACGCCGCCGACCACGTGAACGGCGACGTCACCGTCGAGATGGGGCGCGTCCGCGAGCTCGGCACCTCGACGGCGACCGTCGACGGCCGCGTCCTCGAGGGGATCGGCATCGATGTCGGCAACCCGCATCTCGCGTGTGTCGACCCGGGGCTGACAACGGCGGCGCTCGCCGCGCTGGACCTGACGGTCTCGCCTGGATTCGATCCGGGGTTCTTCCCCGAGGGCGTCAATATCGAGATCCTCACCGCGCTCGACGGCGGCTCGGTCGAGATGCGTGTCCACGAACGCGGCGTCGGCGAGACCCGCTCGTGCGGCACCGGAACCGTCGCGGCGGCGGTGGCCGCGCTGCGCGCGCACGGCGACACCGACGGCAAGGTCGAGGTCCGGGTGCCCGGTGGCCGAGTGGAGGTGTCGGTCGACGGTGGGCACGCGGCGCTGCGTGGGCCGTCCGTGCTCGTCGCGGCGGGTCGGATCGACGACCGCTGGTGGACCGAACTGGGCTGATGCCCGGCTCGCCGGGGTGCTGATGCCCGGGCCCCTGGCCCCTGTTCGCCGTGGGGAAATCCGTGTGCACGCCCGTCGCGCTTCGTGGGACCATGAACGTGTATGACGAAATCACATCGCACCAAGTTCCCGTCCCTGTCGGAGTCCCCGGAATCGTCCGACCGATCGGCAGTGTCCGATCGAGACGAGTACTTCGACGACTCGGCTGCACCGTCCGTCGGTGAGATGCAGCTCGACGAGCGCAGCGCCCTGCGCCGCGTCCAGGGTCTGTCCACCGAGCTCACCGACGTCACCGAGGTCGAGTACCGGCAGCTGCGGCTCGAGCGCGTGGTCCTCGTCGGCGTCTGGACGTCCGGCACCGCCGCGCAGGCCGACGCCAGCCTGTCCGAGCTGGCCGCGCTCGCCGAGACGGCCGGGTCCGAGGTTCTCGAGGGCCTCGTGCAACGCCGCGACAAGCCGGACGCCGCCACCTACATCGGTTCCGGCAAGGCCGACGAACTGCGTCAGGTGGTCCTCGCGACCGGGGCCGACACCGTCATCTGCGACGGTGAACTCACCCCCGCGCAGCTCACGGCGCTGGAGAAGGTCGTCAAGGTCAAGGTCATCGACCGGACGGCGCTGATCCTCGACATCTTCGCGCAGCACGCCACCTCGAGGGAGGGCAAGGCGCAGGTCGCGCTCGCGCAGATGGAGTACATGCTCCCGCGGCTGCGCGGCTGGGGTGAATCGATGTCGCGGCAGGCCGGTGGTCGTGCCGGCAGCAACGGCGGCGTCGGTCTGCGCGGTCCCGGTGAGACCAAGATCGAGACGGATCGTCGGCGGATCCGCGAGCGGATGGCGAAGCTGCGGCGCGAGATCAAGGAGATGAAGTCCGCCCGCGACACCAAGCGCAGCCACCGGCTCCGCAGCGAGATCCCGTCGGTCGCCATCGTCGGATACACCAACGCCGGCAAGTCGAGCCTGCTCAACGCCCTCACCGGTTCGGGTGTGCTCGTTCAGAACGCACTGTTCGCGACGCTCGATCCGACGACCCGACGCGCGACGTTCGAGGACGGTCGGGAGTACGTCCTCACCGACACCGTCGGCTTCGTCCGGCACCTGCCGACCCAGCTGGTCGAGGCGTTCCGCTCCACGCTCGAGGAGGTGACCGACGCCGACCTGCTGCTCCACGTCGTCGACGGATCGGATCCGCTGCCGACCGACCAGATCAAGGCCGTTCGCGAGGTCATCACCGAGGTCATCCGCGAGAACGATACGGCCGCGCCGCCCGAATTGATCGTGGTAAACAAGATCGATGCGGCGGACCCGGTGGTCCTGACCCAGCTGCGCGGGCTGCTGCCCGGTGCGGTGTTCGTGTCCGCCCGAACCGGGGAGGGCATCGATGAGCTGCGCGTACGGCTGTCCGAGATCGTCCGGCGCCCGGAGGTCGAGGTGGATGTCCTCGTGCCCTACACGCGAGGCGACCTCGTCGCACGGATCCACTCCGACGGCCAGATCCTCGACTCGACGCACGAGGAGACCGGCACCCGGATGCGCGTGCGGGTACCGGAGTCCCTGGCGTCGGCCCTCGTCGACTACGCGGGGCGTGCCTAGGGCTCGCGCGGCGGCCCGGTTGGCGCTGGCCGGGGCCCTGGCCATCGCGCCGGCGCTGCTCGCGGCGCCGTCGTCGGGCGCCCAGAGCGCGGGATCGGGTGTCCTCGCGCCCCGCGCACAGTTCGAGCATGTGTGCACGCCCACCGATCCGGCGCTCGAGGAACTGTCCGGCCTGGCGATCGTCGGCGGGAACACCTATGGCATAGGCGACAGCGGCACCGACGAGTCCGTCACCGTGATGGACGGTGACTGCGCGGTGACCGGCACGCTGCCGGTCCCGGTGGACCCCTACGACATCGAGGACATGGGCGTCGGTCCCGACGGCCGGTTGTGGCTGTCGGACACCGGAGACAACGAGCGCGTGCGGCAGACGGTCGCGCTGATCAGCCTCGACCCGGCGTCCGGGAGCGGGCAGTTACACCGGCTCACGTATCCCGACGGCCCGCACGACGCCGAGACGCTGCTGATCCAGCGCGACGGGGTGCCCGTGATCGTCACCAAGGAAATCCTCGTCGCCAACGGGATCTACCGTCCCGTCGACGGCACCTCCCTGGACGGGCTCGCGTCACCCGGTCCCACCGCGCTCGAACGGGTCGGCGAGGTGCGCCTGGGGCCCACCGACACCCCAGGCGGCCCGGTGCCGGTCGGCGGCTCGACGCTGGTGACCGGTGGCGCCGTCAGCGCCGACGGCACGGTTGCCGCCGTACGGACCTACACGGACGTCTACCTGTACTCGGCTCCGGACGGTGACCTCGTCCGGGCACTGACCACGACGACGCCGGTACGGGTGGCCCTCCCGAACCAGCCGCAGGGCGAGGCGATCGCCTTCACCCCGGACGGGGACCTGCTGGCCGGATCAGAGGCCGCCGGCGGTGCGCTGCCGCCGATCGAGATTCTTCGTGGTGCGGTCGACCTGGCCCGCGACGACTCCTGGTCCGGGGGATCGGTGTCGCTGTCGGCGTCGGTGAACGAATCGGCCGCCGAAGAGGGGTCCGGTGGGGACACCGGTGCCCTGCGGTGGTCCACGCCTGCCCTCGTCGGCGGTGCACTGGCCGCCGGTCTCGCCACGTACGGCCTGGTGCGCCGTCGGTCACGGTCACATCGAGACTGACCGGAGGCGTCGTCGGGCGTCCGCGGCATCCTCGTCAGCGTCGTGATCAGCTGGGTGTTCGCCGCAACGCCCCTTCCTCGGTCTTCCAACAGTGCCCGCGGTGGCGACTCCGCTCGAACCGGACACCCGGTATGGATGTGATTCGGGTGGCGAGTACCGGTGCGGTGGTGTAACGGTGCAGGCGGTGGCCCTACTATTGGCCAACTGTGACGAGTACAGAGGACCACGTGCGACGCGCGTCCGAGCGGGAAGCCGGCACCGGGATGTTCGGATGGGCGCTCCACGGCGACGGGCGACGCATCAACGACGGTGCCGTGGTGGCGCCACACGAGCGGCTGTCGTGGCCGCGGACCATCGGCATCGGCATGCAGCACGTCATCGCCATGTTCGGCGCCACCCTGCTGGTGCCGACGATCACCGGGTTCCCGGTCACCACGACGCTGCTGTTCTCCGGTATCGGCACCGCGCTGTTCCTGATCATCACGCGCGGTCGCATCCCCAGCTACCTGGGCTCGTCGTTCGCGTTCATCGCCCCGCTGACCGCGGCCGCCGGCGAAGGACCCGCCGCGCAGCTCGGCGGCGTCGTCGCGGCCGGTGTGGTGCTCATGCTGGTCGGCGCACTCGTCCGGGCGATCGGTGCCCGGGTGATCGATGCCGTGATGCCGCCCGTCGTCACCGGTGCGGTGGTCGCGCTGATCGGCCTCAACCTCGCGCCCACCGCGGCGGGCTCCTTCCAGGCGCAGCCGCTGATCGCAGCGGTGACGCTGCTGGGCATCCTGCTCGCGACCGTGATCGGGCCGGGCATCATCGGCCGGCTCGGCATCCTGATCGGCGTCGTCGTCGGCTGGGTGTTCGCGGCGCTGACCGGCGGCCTCGCCGACGAGCGCGTCGACGCGCTGCGGGAGGCGGCGTGGTTCGGCGTCCCGCACCTGCGTGCGCCCACGTTCGAACTGTCGGTGATCCTGCTCGCCCTCCCGGTCGTCATCGTGCTCATCGCCGAGAACGTCGGACACGTCAAGGCCGTCTCCGCCATGACCGGCAAGCCGCTCGACGACCTCGCCGGCAACGCGCTGTTCGCCGACGGCCTCGCCACGACGCTCGCCGGCATCGGCGGCGGCTCCGGCACCACGACATACGCCGAGAACATCGGCGTCATGGCCGCGACCCGCGTGTACTCGACCGCGGCGTACTGGGTCGCCGCGGTCACCGCGATCGTCCTGTCCTTCTCGCCGAAGTTCGGCGCGCTGGTGTTCACGGTGCCGGACGGTGTGATCGGCGGCGCGACGCTCGTGCTGTACGGCCTGATCGGTGTCCTCGGTGTGCGGATCTGGATGGACGCCAAGGTCGACTTCACCGATCCCGTCAACCTCACCGTCGTGGCGACCGCACTGGTCGCGGGCATCGGCAACCTCACCCTGTCGATCGGTTCCGTCGAACTCGGCGGCATCGCGTGGGGTTCGGTCGGCATCCTGGTCGCCTACCCGGTGATGCGCTGGCTCTCCACGTTGCGTCGCTGACCGCCGCGAGCGCGGTTCGTGATGCGCATCACGCGGTCACGAATCGTGCTCGCCTCGGTCATGGATCGGTGCCGGTCCACGTCCTACGGTCGAGTCGAGGCAGTACGTCCGCCGCTCGCGGGCTGATTTCGATCTGTGGAGACAAGAGGAGACGGAGTGGAGCGCACCCTGTTCGAACCGGAGCACGATCTCTTCCGGGAGTCCTACCGCAAGTTCCTCGACCAGCACGTCGCGCCCTTCCACGACACGTGGGAAGAGCAGAACATCGTCGACCGATCGGTGTGGGTCGAGGCCGGCAAGCAGGGCTTTCTCGGGATGGCCGTTCCGGAGGAGTACGGCGGCGGGGGAGTCGACGACTTCCGCTACAACATGATCGTCACCGAGGAAACGACCCGAGGTGGCTACAGCGGCATCGGGTTCATGCTGCACAACGACGTTGTCGCGCCCTATCTGATCAAGCTCGCGAACGAGGAGCAGAAGCAGCGCTGGCTCCCGGGCTTCTGTTCCGGTGAGCTCATCACCGCGATCGCGATGACCGAACCCGGCACCGGCAGCGACCTGCAGAACATCAAGACTCGCGCCGTGCGGGACGGCGATCACTGGATCCTCAACGGCGCCAAGACCTTCATCACCAACGGCATCAACGCGGACCTCGTGATCGTCGTCGCGTGCACGGACCCCGACAAGGGCCCCCAGGGCTTCTCGCTGTTCGCCGTCGAGCGCGGGATGGAGGGCTTCGAGCGGGGCCGCAACCTCGACAAGATCGGTCTCAAGGCCCAGGACACGGCGGAACTGAGCTTCACCGACGTTCGGGTACCGGCCGAGAACCTCCTCGGCGAGGAGGGGATGGGCTTCATCTACCTCATGCAGAACCTTCCGCAGGAGCGTATGTCCATCGCCGTCGTCGCCGCGGCCGCCATGGAGTCGTGCCTGGACATGACAATCCAGTACTGCCGCGACCGCAAGGCGTTCGGCAAGTCGATCGGCAGTTTCCAGAACACCAGGTTCGTCCTCGCGGAGCTGGCCACCGAGACCACCGCGGTACGGGTGCTGGTCGACCGGTTCGTCGAGCAGCTCAACGCGGGCAAGCTCACCGTGCAGGAAGCCGCGATGGCCAAGTGGTGGACGACGGAGGCGCAGGTCAAGCTCATCGACCGCTGCCTGCAACTGCACGGCGGCTACGGCTACATGCGTGAATACCCCATCGCCAAGGCGTACATGGACTCCCGCGTCCAGACCATCTACGGCGGCACCACCGAGATCATGAAGGAGATCATCGGCCGGAGCCTCGACCTGAGCTGACGCCGACACGACACGAGGGCGGGCCCGCGGCATGATGCCGCGGGCCCGCCCTCGTCGTTCGGGTCAGAGCTTGCGCATGACGGTGACGACCTTGCCGAGGATCGCAGCGTCGTTACCCGGAATCGGATCGAACAGCGGATTGTGCGGCATGAGCCAGACGTCCTTGCCGGTGCGCTTGAACGTCTTGACCGTGGCCTCCCCGTCGATCATGGCCGCGACGATGTCGCCGTTCTCGGCGACGTTCTGCTGGCGGACCACCACCCAGTCGCCGTCGCAGATCGCGGCGTCGATCATGGACTCACCGACGACCTTGAGCAGGAACAGCGAGCCCTGCCCGACCAGTTCGCGCGGCAGCGGGAACACGTCCTCGACTGCTTCCTCGGCGAGGATCGGCCCGCCGGCGGCGATGCGGCCGAGCACCGGGACGAAAGTCGGGGCCGGCAGATCGTCGGCGGGCGTGAGGCTCGTCGAGCCGCCGTCGACGGATGCGACGGTGACACCGGCCTGGCCTGCCGCGGCGTCCAGGCCGCGCACGTCCACCGCGCGCGGGCGGTTCGGGTCGCGCCGCAGGAATCCCTTGCGTTCGAGGGTGCGCAGCTGGTGCGCGACGGACGACGTCGAGGTCAGGCCCACCGCGTCACCGATCTCGCGGATGCTCGGCGGGTAGCCGCGCTCGGCGACGGATGCGCGGATGACCTCGAGGACCTTGCGCTGCCGATCGGTGAGCTTGCCGACGTCGACGGACGGCTCGCGTCCGGTCTCGCTGGAGGTACCCGAGTTGTCGTCCTTCATGCCGTTCCCCTCTCACGGCTCCGCCGCATGCGCATCGGATTCGTGGTTCCGGTCTGCCGTCCGCCTGTATGTACTGCCACAAATCTATCCCGATCATTCCCCGACTTCAAACATCTGTTCGAGATTTGTCCGAGAAGGTGCTGACTTTGTCGGGGACGCGTGGTAAGAATCGAATATGTGTTCTATCGAACACGTGATCGAACAGATGGTGTTCGGACGACTCGTGTTGTGTCCGACGAGCGACAACGACTCGCTGGGAGGCTTCGGATGGGTATGGCACTTTCGGGGAATGGTTCGGCAGGTGTGATCGGCGACCGGGCGGCTGGCGGGGTGGCGCGCCGGGTTCGGCCGACACGTCCCCGGCGTGGTGACTCGGTGGGACCGCGCGCCGGGACCGTGCGCTACGACGCCGTTCCGCGATACGGGTCTCGTGGATCCCGAGTGTCGACGGCGTCGACTCGGTCGCACGACCAGCGCCCCGCGCGGCTGCGGCTCGCGGGGCTGAGCAATGTGGCCGCGGCGGTCGTGGTGACGATCGGAGCCGTCCTCGGGTTGGGTTCTCTCGCGAACCTGACTGCGGGCCCGGGTGCGGTGCCGACGGAGACCGCCGCGGTGCGGGTGCACGGTGGGGAGACGCTCAGCGACGTCGCGGCGCGGGTCGCCCCGGACGCGCCGGTCGGCCAGGTGGTCGACCGGATCATGGAGTTGAACGAGATGTCGAGTGCAGCAGTGCGGGCGGGTCAGACCCTGCTCGCCCCTGTGTCGCTCGAACGCTGAACCCCGGCGGAGGTCGGGGATGGAGGAGGCGTCCGAACATGACGCTGTCACGACGGCCTGACCATGCGCCGATCCGTCTCGGTACCCGGGAGTCGCTGCCGGTGTGGGTGGGGCGGGTATCCTCGGATCCTGTCAGTCACACCACATCGCGTGGTCGCGTCGATTTCGTTCCTGTTCTGCGTGCGCCGGTCCTGCTGGAACCGGCATCGGTCGAGATGCGGCGCAGCGGCCACGATGGCTACGAAGGATTCACCATGCACTGCCCGTTCTGTCGGCACCCTGATTCGCGCGTGGTCGATTCCCGTGAGGCCGACGAGGGTGCGGCGATCCGCCGTCGCCGTTCGTGTCCCGAGTGCGGTCGCCGGTTCACGACCGTCGAGACCGCCGTCCTCGCCGTGGTCAAGCGCAGTGGTGTCACGGAACCGTTCAGCCGCGAGAAGGTCGTGCGTGGTGTCCAGCGCGCCTGCCAGGGCCGGCAGGTGGACAACGATGCGCTGTACATGCTGGCCCAGCAGGTCGAGGACACCGTGCGCGCGGCGGGGTCTCCCGAGATCCCCAGCCACGAGGTGGGATTGGCGATCCTCGGGCCGTTGCGCGATCTGGACGAGGTGGCCTACCTGCGCTTTGCGTCGGTGTACCGGTCGTTCAGTTCCGCGGAGGACTTCGAGCGGGAGATCAAGGATCTGCGGGCGCACCGCGAGAGCCGCGCGGCCGAACTCGCCGACGCCGACACCGCGGCCGAGTAGGCCTGCCACTCCGATGCGAGCCCGACGGCGCCCCCAGGGGGCTACCGCCGGATCGCGTCGATGGCCTTGAGGACCCGCTTCTCCGACACCGGGATCGCGGTCCCGAGGGTCTGCGCGAACAGGCTCACGCGCAGCTCCTCGATCTTCCAGAGGATCTCGTTCACGTCGTCGTCGCCGCGACGCTCCTCCGGCAGTGCGGAGAGCATGCGGTCGTAGGCGGCGTACACGCGGTCCAGTGCGTCCATGCCGACCCGGTCGCGCTGCGCGCCCGCGGGCAGCGCTTCGAGCCGCATGGACGCCGCCGCCAGGTAGCGCGGGAGGTCCTTCAGTCGCCTCGAGCCGAGTTCGGTCACGAATCCGGGGAACAGCAACGACTCCCGCTGCTCACGCACGTCGTCGGCGGCCTCGCCGCTCGCCCGATCGAGGAGCACTGCCAGTCGGTGCGCCTCCGCGAGCGCCGGCAGCAGCAGGCGCAGCAACCGTGCCACCCGCGTGGCGAGCTGTGCTCGCACCGTGGATGTCAACTTCTCGAAGGCGGCCGGATCCTGCACCGGGCCACCGTTCTCGGCGATCAACTCGTCGATCGCGCAGGCCCGGCAGTCGTCGAGGAGCGCGTCGAAGCTGCCGTCCGGGTTCTGGCCGAGCGCGAGCCGGTCGGCGTTGCTCATGCCGTTCGTCACCGACTTGGCTTGGGTGGGAACCGCATTCAGCAGCAGCTGACGGGTGCCGGCCCGCATCGCGGCGCGCTGGGCGGCGGGGGTGGTGAGCACCCGCACCGCGACTCCGGATTCCTCGGCGACCAGCGCCGGGTAGCCGGTGACCTTCTGTCCGCCGATCGTGCGCGTGACGGACTCGGGCAGGGTGCCGAGCGTCTGCGCGGTCCAGACGAGTGCGGGCCGCCGCTCGGTGTTGGACGTCGCCTTCGCGACCTCGACCTCCACCCGCGGTGCCAGCGTGCGGCGCAGGGCCGTCAGGCTCTTGTCCTTCCCGAGGACCTTGCCCTTCTCGTCCACCGCAGCGAACGTCATGCGCAGGTGCGGCGGCAGTGAGGCGACGTCGAAATCGGTCGGCTCGATCCGGCAGTTGCCCAGCCGCGACAGCTCCCGGGCCATCGCATGCACCAGCGACTCCGAGCGCGGCTTCACGGCCGCGAGCGCGGCAGCGGCGAAGTCGGGCGCCGGGACCACCTGGCGGCGCTGTTGCTTCGGCAACGTCTTGATCAGTGCGGTCACCAGTTCGGTGCGCATTCCGGGCACCAGCCAGTCGAAGCCGACCGGACGAACCCCCGCGAGCAGGGCCACTGGGATCCGGGCGGTGACGCCGTCGTCCTCCTTGCCCGGCTCGAACTGGTAGGTGAGCGGGAACTGGATGTCGCCTTGACGCCACGCGTCCGGGTAGTCGCCCTCGAGCACCGCGGCGGAGTCGGCGTTGACGACCGTGGAGGTCGTGAAGTTCAGCAGGTTCGGGTTCTCCCGCCGCACCTTCTTCCACCACGTGTCGAAGTGCCTGGCGGACACGGCCTCCGGGCCGACGCGCTCGTCGTAGAACTCGAACAGCGTCTCGTCGTCGACGAGGATGTCGCGGCGTCGCGCGCGGTGCTCGAGTTCCTCGACGTCGTCGAGCAGCGCCCGGTTGGCATGGAAGAACTTGTGCTGGGTCTGCCATTCGCCCTGCACCAGGGCGTGCCGGATGAACAGGTCGCGGGAGACCTCGGGGTCGATCGAGCTGTAGGTGACGGGACGCTCGGTGACGAGCGGGACGCCGTACAGCGTGACGCGTTCGTACGCCATCGCGCACGCCCGCTTGGTGGACCAGTGGGGCTCGGAATAGGTGCGTTTGACCAGGTGCGGCGCGAGTTTCTCCGCCCACTCCGGCTCGATCCGGGCGGCCATCCGCGCCCACAGCCGGGACGTCTCGACCAGTTCGGCGGCCATCACCCAGCGCGGGGGCTTCTTGAACAGGCCGGAGCCGGGGAAGATCGCGAATCGGCTGCCGCGGGCGCCGAGGAAGTCGCGCTTCTCGCCCTCGCGCAGGCCGATGTGCGAGAGCAGGCCTGCTAGCAGCGACTGGTGGATCAGGGACTCGGCCGCCTCCGACGCTCCGGTATCGGAATCGGATGTCTCCCAACCGAGTCCGCGGGCGATCTGACGGAGCTGGCCGTGCAGGTCCTGCCACTCGCGGATGCGCAGCCAGTGCAGGAACTCGTTGCGGCACATCTTGCGGAACTGGTTGGAGCTCAGCTCCTTCCGCTGCTCACGCAGGTACTCCCACAGCTTCAGGTAGGCCAGGAAGTCGGAGTTCTCCACGTTGAAGCGGGCATGCTTCTCGTCGGCGGCCTGCTGGAACGCGGCAGGACGCTCGCGCACGTCCTGGATCGACAGGGCCGCCACGATCACGAGCATCTCGCGCAGGCAGCCGTTGCGGTGCGCCTCCACCAGCATCCGTGCCATCCGCGGATCGACCGGGAGTTGCGCGAGTTCGCGTCCGGTCGTGGTGAGCTGGGGGCCCGTCGGAGCCTGGCCGTCGCTCTTCGGGGGCTGCTTGCCGGAGGCGATCGCGCCCAGTTCCTCGAGCAGCGCGATGCCGTCGCGGATGGCGCGCGGGTCGGGTGCCTCCACGAAGGGGAAGGCCTCGATGTCGCCGAGTCCGAGCGCGGTCATCTGCAGGACGACCGATGCCAGGTTGGTGCGCAGGATCTCCGGCTCGGTGAACTGCGGCCGCGACTCGAAGTCGTCCTCGGAGTAGAGGCGGATGCAGATGCCGTCGGCGACGCGGCCACAGCGGCCGGCGCGCTGGCGGGCCGAGGCCTGCGAGATCGGCTCGATCGGCAGGCGCTGCACCTTCGTCCGCACCGAGTACCGCGAGATGCGCGCGGTGCCGGGGTCGACGACGTAGCGGATGCCGGGCACGGTCAGGGACGTCTCGGCGACGTTGGTGGACAGCACCACCCGGCGACCGGTGTGCGCGGTGAAGACCTTGTGCTGCTCGGCCGCCGACAGCCGCGCGTACAGCGGCACGATCTCGGTGTTCCGGAGCTTGCGGTCGCGCAGCGCGTCGGCGGTGTCGCGGATCTCGCGTTCGCCGGACAGGAACACCAGGATGTCGCCGTCGCCCTCCGCGGACAGCTCGTCGACGGCCTCGCACACCGCGTCGACGGGGTCCCGGTCGAACGTCTGGTCGCCCACCTCGACGGTCAGCGGGCGGTACCGCATCTCGACGGGGAACGTGCGCCCCGACACCTCGACGATCGGCGCGGGCACGCCGCCGACCTCGAAGTGCTCGGCGAACCGCTCGGGGTCGATGGTCGCCGACGTGATGATCACCTTGAGATCGGGCCGGCGGGGGAGCAGCTGCTTGAGGTAACCGAGGATGAAGTCGATGTTGAGGCTGCGCTCGTGGGCCTCGTCGATGATCAGTGTGTCGTAGCGGCGCAGCATCCGGTCGCGCTGGATCTCCGCGAGGAGGATGCCGTCGGTCATCAGCTTGACGAGGGTGGAGTCGGAGACCTGGTCGGTGAAGCGGACGGTGTAGCCGACGGTGTCGCCGAGGTCGCGGCCCACCTCCTCGGCGATGCGCTCGGCGACAGTCCGGGCCGCCAGGCGCCGGGGCTGCGTGTGCCCGATCATGCCGCGGATGCCGCGGCCGAGTTCGAGGCAGATCTTGGGGATCTGAGTGGTCTTGCCGGAACCGGTCTCACCGGCGACGATGACGACCTGGTGCGATTCGATCGCGGCGGCGATGTCGTCGCGGCGCTGCGTGACCGGCAGTGACTCCGGATAGGTGATCGACGGAACCTGGGCGCGGCGTCCCGCGATCCGCAGTTCGGCCGCGGTGATCTCCTCGTCCAGAGCAGTCAGCGCGGACGGGGACTTGGCGCGGTCGAGGCGTCGGCGCAGACGGTGCTCGTCACGAAGGGTGAGTGCGCCGAGTCGCTTCCTCGCTTCGCGGCGATCGAGCGTGGCCTCGGCTACTGATGGTGTTGTCGACATGCTCCGGACAGCCTATCGAAGCGCGCAACGGCAATTCTGGCTGGAACCGGCCATCGCGCGGCGCGGACGGCCACGAGGCCCCACGCGAACCCGTGGCATAGTCGCCGGAGAGAAGATGTGATCGGGACAGGGAGAGCGCAGATGAGTGGAGCACTGTGGCACGGATTCGCGGACATGGGAGCCGTCCAGCGGGAGGGTGCGTTCGTCGTCACTCGTGGTGAGGGCGCCTACATCTGGGACGACGGCGGCAACCGCTACCTCGACGCGACGGCGGGACTGTGGTTCACCAACGTCGGGCACGGACGCACCGAGATCGCCGACGCCGTCGCGGCACAGCTGTCGAAGGTGGCGCACTTCTCGAACTTCGGCGACTTCACCTCCGACGTCACCGTCGCGCTCGCGGACCGTCTGGCCGAGATCGCCCCGGTGCCGGGTTCGAAGGTGTTCTTCACGTCGGGCGGATCCGACTCGGTCGACTCCGCCGCGAAGCTGGCCCGCCGCTACTGGACTGAGGTCGGTCGGCCGTCGAAGAAGCTCGTCGTGGCCAGGCAGAAGGCCTATCACGGGATGCACGTGGCCGGCACCGCGCTCGCCGGCATCCCGGTCAACCGCGAGGGGTATGGCGAACTGATGTCCGACGCGCGCACCGTCGCGTGGGACGACGCGAAGGGACTGCTCGAGCTGATCGAGCAGGAGGGCGCGGACGCGATCGCCGCCTTCTTCTGCGAGCCGATCATCGGCGCCGGCGGCATCTATCTGCCGCCGGAGGGCTACCTGACCGAGGTCCGCGACATCTGCCGCGAGCACGACATCCTGTTCGTCGTCGACGAGGTGGTCACCGGATTCGGCCGCATCGGCGGCTCGTGGTTCGCATCGACCCGCTTCGATCTGCAGCCGGACATGATCACCACCGCGAAGGGGCTCACCTCGGGGTACGTCCCGATGGGCGCCGTCTTCGTCGCGCCCCGGGTCGCCGAGCCGTTCTTCGGGGGCGGCGTGTGGTGGCGCCACGGCTACACCTACGGCGGTCACGCCGGGGCGGCGGCCGCGGCGATGGCGAACCTCGACATCATCGAGCGGGAGAACCTGCTCGCGGACTCCAAGCGGCTGGAGGCGTCGTTGCACGAGCACCTGTCGCCGCTCGCGGCGCACCCGCGGGTCGCGGAGGTGCGCAGCGGGATCGGCGCGGTCGCGGCGGTGCAGTTGGCCGATCCGGCGGCGGCGCTGCCGTTCGTGAAGACGCTGCGCGAGTTCGGGATCTCGGGTCGGGCCGCCGGTCAGGGCGCGATGCAGTTCTCGCCGTCGTTCGTCATGACCGACGACCAGGTCGCCGAGATGGCGGCGGGAGTGGCCGCGGCGCTGGGGTGACTCCCGCGTGGGTGTCGGGTCAGCGGCGCCGACGCAGCCGACGCGACAGGCGTTGCCGGAGGGGCGGTTTCACCTCGACGAGGTCGACGGTGGTGCGGTCGGCCGCGGCTGACGCCTGCGCGTAGCGGGTGTGCAGACGGTCGCGGACCTCGTCGGGGGTGTAGGCGCGGCGCTGCCGTTCGGCCCTGGCCACGAGAACTCCGCCGGCCGCCACCCCGACCGCACCGGCCAGGCCGAGGGCCTTCCACGCATGTCTGCCGTTGAACCGCATCGCTCTAGGCTAGGTGGATGATTCGGCGACCGCATCCGACGGAGATCGACCTGGGCGAGGCGGTGGACGTCACCCGCACCGGCGACATCTGGATCTTCCGGGGGCACTCGGGGGCCGATCGCGCGATCCAGACCCTGACGAACAGCCCCGTGAACCACGTCGGCATGTCGGTGGTTCTCGACGACATGCCGCCGCTGATGTGGCACGCCGAACTCGGGCGCTCGCTGCCGGACATGTGGACCGGCAAGTTCCAGCGCGGTGTCCAGTTGCACGATCTGCGGGCGGCGGTGCAGGTGTGGGGAGCCCGCTACGGCCAGCGGGCCTGGCTGCGACAACTCGCCGAGCCGGTGACCCGCGAGCAGGAGGATGCGCTCCTGCGCACGATCGCGCGCCTGGACGGGACACCGTTCCCCTCCAGTGCGAAGCTCGCCTCTCGATGGTTCGGCGGACGGCTGCCCTCGTGGCGGGCCGGCCGGCGCCGGGACGAGGCCGTGGAACGCGCCGGCGTCGAGAGCGCCTACTGCGCCGAGGTGGTGGCGTCCACGTACGAGGCGATGGGGCTGTTGACGGCCGATCGCAAGACCAACTGGTACGACCCGGGCCGATTCTGGAGCGGTGACCGTTTGCCGCTCGCCCCGGGCGTGGCCTTGGGCGACGAAGTTGCGGTGCTTCTCGGCCCGGACGATCTGGCCGCGGGAGCCACTCCGCGTCCGTGAAAGCGTGACCGACGCCACTGGAATGGTGTGTTGGTTATCACGTAACGGATGGATAACGACCGGTCTGCCGACTTGCAGACACGCCGAATGCAACAGCGTAAACATCATCGCGTGACGTCGATTCTCGGACGTCCGTACCGAAAATTCACGTCGTGACCTTTCCGTGACCGATCGCTTACGGTCGTTACCGGTCCGAGACGAACGGACCACGCCGGATCGCCGCTGCGAGCACCTGTCCCCGCGATTCGGACACCCGATTCTTCGAGGGGGCAGGGGTGAGGCGGATCGGAATTCCGCCCGACACGGTCGGCGCGAGAGCGCCGTCTCACCGGCAGGAGCGGAGAGGATCTACCCGAATGACCAGCTTCACCATCAAGCGCGCCCTGGGCGCTGTCGTTGCCACCGGCGCCGTCGTCGCAATCCCGCTGGCGATCGGCACCGGCACGGCCAACGCGGCCGGTGGCCACGACTGGTCCGGCGTCGCCGAGTGCGAGTCGTCCGGCAACTGGGCGGCCAACACCGGCAACGGTTTCTACGGCGGCCTGCAGTTCACGCAGAGCACGTGGGAGGCATACGGCGGCACCGGTAGCGCCAACAACGCGAGCCAGGCCGAGCAGATCCGCGTCGCCGAGAACGTCCTCGAGGGCCAGGGCGTCGGTGCATGGCCCGTGTGCGGCCAGTACCTCAAGGGTGGCAGCACCCCGGGCGCTGCGGCATCCGTCGCGCAGCCGGTCGTCGAGTCGGCCCCGGCCGCGCAGGATTCCGTCTACCCGCAGCAAGTGAACGAGGTGGCGCAGGCCGTCAGCGCCGGCGTCGGCAACTACGTCGTCCAGCTCGGCGACACCCTCTCGGAGATCGCCGAGGCCCACGGTGTCTCGCTGGGCAGCCTCGCCGCCCAGGTTCAGAACCCCGACCTGATCTTCCCCGGACAGACCCTGTCCCTCTGATTCGGTCCACGACCGACAGCTCGCGGCCCCGCCGGTGATCCCCTCCCGGCGGGGCCGCGTCGTGTCACGCCCGCTCGAACCACGTGACGGTTCCGCCGTTGTCGAACGAGATCGAGTCCGTCCGGGTGAACGCCGTCGGCCGGAACGGGCCCGCGAAGGCGGGGATCCCCGCGCCCGCGACCACTGGGTAGCTCTTGACGATCAGCCCGTCGATCTCCGGCAGGAGCGCGCCCGCCAGTTGCCCGCCGCCGGCCACCCAGATGTCGAGGCCGTCCTCCTGCTTGAGCTTGCGCACCGCCTCGACCGGGTCGCCGGGGACGAGTTCGACCGCGGGGTCCGGGCTCGTCCCCAGGGTCGTCGAGACGACCAGTTGGCGCAGATGGGCGTACGGGCTGGTGATGCCGATCTCCAGCGCCGGCTCGTAGGTGCCCCGCCCCATGATCACGGTGTCGAACGCGCGATTGGCTGTGTTCTCGAGGCCCGCTTGCGGGCGTATGTGCGTCGGCACGGTATCCGGATAGCGCTCGTTGATCCAGGCCGCCATGGTGTCGGAGAGGGGGTAGAAGTCGATCTCGCCGCCGGGGCCGGCGATGTAGCCGTCCAGGGTCACTGCCACGTAGTAGATGAGCTTGCGCATGAACCACTCCGTTCGTAGTACTCTGAGTGAAGTGGTTGTGAAGTTAGTACTACGGATGGAGTGGTGTCAAGGTGCGGCGGAATACTGAGCGGCGGGCGGCGCTCGTCGACGGTGCGATCGAGGTGCTCGCCCGGGAGGGCGCGCGCGGTCTGACGTTCCGGGCGGTCGACGTGGAGGCCGGGGTGCCGCCCGGGACCGCGTCGAACTACTTCGCCAACCGGGACGACCTGCTGACGCAGGCCGGGATGCGCGTCTACGAGCGGCTGAAGCCGGACGACGCGACCCTCGATCTCAGCCTGCACGGCGCGCACGACCGGGACCACCTCACCGCACTGATGCGCGAGACCGTCGGCCGCGTCGCCGCGTTCCGCACCGGATTCCTCGCGCTGCTCGAGCTGCGGCTGGAAGCGACCCGGCGACCCGAACTGCGCGCGGTCCTCACCGAGCGGGTGCGGCAGGACCTGGACTTCAACATCGCCAACCATCTCGCGGCCGAGATGCCGGGCGACCCGACGACGGTGACGCTGCTTTACATGGCGTTGAACTGGCTGATCGTCGACCAGTTGACCCTGCCGGACCTGTTCTCGGACAAGGAGATCGACGACCTCGTCGAGGCTGCCGTCCGCCGCGTCGTGCCGGACTGACGGGCCGCGCGATCAAGCGACGATCGTGTGCTCGAATCGGACCAGGCCGCCGACCTCCACGCTGCCGTCGTCGCCGAATGTGGTGTGGATCCGCGAGCCGCGTCCCTGGGTGATGAACAGGGCCCGCCGCAGGTGCGCGGTGATCCGCACGGCCGCCGACCCCGTGGCCTCGTCCTCGGTGATGCCGAGGTCGGGGGCGAACATCCGGGACCGGATCCGGCCCTCGAGTTCGTCCTCCCACGCCCAGATGTAGTGG
This sequence comes from Prescottella soli, assembly GCF_040024445.1. Taxonomy (NCBI): domain Bacteria; kingdom Bacillati; phylum Actinomycetota; class Actinomycetes; order Mycobacteriales; family Nocardiaceae; genus Rhodococcus; species Rhodococcus (subgen. Prescottella) soli. The sequence goes on along the minus strand of NZ_CP157276.1, from coordinate 835,634 downwards.
TGCCCGTCGGTGAAGTCGCGGGCCCGGGCGTGCGCGACATCCTCGACGTGCGGCATCGGGTGGATCGTGAACTCGGGGGCCCAATCGGGCTGTGTGCGAACCCATGTCGCGCCGTGCCGTGCGCGCGTCTCGACGCGGCCGGCCGGCACCTCGAGGGCGTCGACCTCGAATCCGCCCCGCTCGAGCCAGGCTGCGAGTCCTACGGTCGGATGGCCGGCGAAGCGAAGCTCGGCCGCGGGCGTGAAGATCCGGGCGCGTGCCGTGCGGGTGCCGGGTTCGGGGAGGTCGACGAACACCGTCTCGCTGAAGCCGAGTTGCTTCGCGAGGGCCTGGCGATCGGCGTCGTCGACGACGGCCGCCGCGTCGACGATGCCGAGTGGATTGCCGTGCTTCCCATCGGGATCGGTGAACACGCGGACGACATGGACCTCGGCTGCCATGGGGCTCAGGTTATCCCGGACGCGGCCGGAGTCCCGCCGGCGTGGCTGCGTGTCGACGGCACGTCGGGTGAATCGAGGTCCTGGGCGGCCGAGGATCGCCGTGCCTCCATGGTGCCGAAGCCTAAACGAAAGGTAAAGGTGATAGGTGGCCCTATACTGATAGGCATGGCTGATGGGACGTACCAACCAACACTGTCGCAGCTGCGGGCCTTCGTCGCGGTGGCCGAGTACCGCCATTTCGGCACCGCCGCAGCGCGTTTGAGTGTGAGTCAGCCCACTCTCTCCCAAGCCCTTGCATCGCTCGAGAACGGCCTGGGCGTGCAGCTGATCGAGCGCAGCACCCGGCGCGTCCTCGTCACGGCGGCCGGTGAGCAACTGCTTACACAGGCCAAGCTGATCCTCGATGCCGCGGACAGTTTCGTCGCCGCCGCGGCCGGGGTGGGGGACAAGCTCGTCGGCCCCCTGCGCATGGGTTTGATCCCGACCGTCGCGCCCTACGTGTTGCCCGCGCTGCTACCGGCGCTGCGCCGGGAGATGCCTGCGCTGGTTCCGCAGGTCATCGAGGACCAGACCGCGCGACTGCTCGAGGCGCTGCGGACCGGCGCGATCGACGTCGCCGTGCTGGCGCTGCCGTCCGAGGCGCCCGGGCTCATCGAGCTTCCTTTGTACACCGAGGACTTCGTGGTCGTCCTGCCCAAGGATCACGCGTTCGCCGGTCGCGACGACCTCCCGCTCGACGTGCTCGACGAGCTGCCCCTGCTCCTGCTCGACGAGGGGCACTGCCTGCGTGATCAAACGTTGGATCTGTGCCGCTCGGTCGACGCGCACCCGCTGTCCGGTGACACCCGGGCGACGTCGCTGGCCACCGTGGTGCAGTGCGTCGCAGGGGGATTGGGGGTGACCCTGGTTCCGGACTCCGCGGTGCCGGTCGAGACCCGTCGCGGCGATCTGGCGACGGCCCGGTTCTCCGAACCCGTGCCCGGGCGCACTATCGGGCTGGTCTTCCGAGCCTCGAGCGGGCGCGCCGAGAGCTACCGGCAGTTGGCCGAGCTGCTGCGCGAGGTCGCCCCGGCGGGAGCCGCCGCGGACCGAAGCTGACCGTTCCGCTCCTGCGGTGCGCCGCGGCGGGGGATGATCGGGTGGTCACGAGGAGGCGAGATGCCGATGGACACCGCGGTCGCTGCCGGATGGGGTCCGTTCGTGCAAGCGGCCTACGACCAGTTCTTTGCGGCCCCGGGTGTGGTGAATCCGGCATCGATGTCGCTGCCGGCGGGGTACTCGCTCGTTCGCACCATCCAGATGGACGATCTGTCGGGATCGACCCCGGTGTTCTTCGGGTTCCTCGCGGCCGGCGGGACGCCGACGGTCCAGGTGATCGCGCTTCGCGGCACCGCGACCCCCGCCGAGTGGGTGGACGATCTGCACTGGGCGCCGGTTCCGTTCGCGCAGGTGAGCGGCGGCGGGAGGGTGGCCGAGGGTTTCCTCGATCTCTACGACACCATGTCCACGATGCGACCGGGGGAGTCCGGCGTCGCGGCCGGAACGCGAGGTCTGGTGTCGGCGATCGACCCGGCGGTGCCGCTGGTCGTGACCGGTCACAGCCTCGGTGGCGCCCTGTCGACACTTCTCGTCGCCGATCTCGCGGCCAACGACGCGCTGAAGCCCCAGGCGTGGACGTTCGCGTCGCCGAAAGTGGGCGACGCGAACTTTGCGGCGCGATACGGGGAGCTCAGTACCGTGTCGTGGCGGATCTACAACATCGTCGATCCGGTCCCGTACTTCCCGCTCGACCCGCTCGACAACTATCAGCACGTCAACACCGGCTATGCGTTCGATTCGCTGACGTACGCCAGGTGGAGCCTGGGCTGTGCGCATTCGCTGAACACGTACCTGTACGGGCTCTCACCCGGAACCGTCACGCTGGACATGGCCTGCCGCAAGTGACTCGGCGTCCGAGGACGCTGCGGGCACGGCGCGGACGCCGGTGCTGACCGAGACGTCGACCGTCGCAGGTGCGAAGATTCACAGGTGCGAGCCGCGTCACGGTTCGGTGGGCGTGCTCGCACGGGATCCAAGAGAGACGAAGGAGTGAGCTGGCTTGAGCACCAGTGTCATCGTTGCGGGGGCCCGGACCCCGATCGGCAAACTGTCTGGGGCGTTCGCCTCCCTGACCGCCGTGGACCTCGGCGCGCACGCCATCGCGGCGGCGGTCGAGCGCGCCGGGGTGGGTACCGACGGCGTCGACGCCGTGGTGATGGGGACCGTCGTGCAGGCCGGCGTCGGCCCGAACCCGGCCCGCCAGGCAGCGGTCGGGGCGGGTCTGCCGATGACCGTGCCGGCGACCACTGTCAACAACCTGTGCCTGTCCGGACTCGAGGCGATCATGCAGGCCGACCGCCTGATCGCCACCGGCGCCGCCGACGTCGTGGTTGCGGGCGGCATGGAGTCGATGACCGGCGCGCCCTACGTGGTGCGCGGTGCCCGCCAGGGTCTGAAGTACGGTTCGACCGGCTTCGAGGACGCCCTCGATCGCGACGCGCTGACGTGTGCGTTCGACGGCATCTCGATGGGTGCCTCCACCGAGCGCTACCAGGCCGGGGAGAACATCACCCGCGCCGAGCAGGACGAGTTCGCCGCCCGCTCGCACCGCCTCGCGGCCGGCGCGACCGAGTCCGGCGCGTTCGCTGCGGAGATCGCACCCGTCGAAATCTCTTCCCGCAAGGGCACTGTCACCGTGTCCGAGGACGAGGGCATCCGCGCGCAGACCACCGTGGAGTCGCTCGGCAAGCTGCGTCCGGCGTTCGCGAAGGACGGCACCATCACCGCGGGCGCGTCCTCGCAGCTGTCGGACGGCGCGGCCGCGGTCGTCGTGATGCGCAAGGAGCTTGCGATCGAGCGTGGCATCGAGTGGCTTGCCGAGATCCGCTCGCACGCCCTCGTCGCGGGACCCGACACCTCGCTGCTGCACCAGCCCGCGAACGCGATCGAGGCCGCGCTGAAGCGCGACGGCGACACCACCGTCGCCGATCTCGACCTGCTGGAGATCAACGAGGCGTTCGCCGGTGTCGCGATCGCGTCCGTGCGTAAGCTCGGCGTCGACGCGGAGAAGGTCAACGTCAACGGTGGCGCGATCGCGCTCGGCCACCCCGTCGGCATGTCCGGTGCCCGCATCGCCCTCTCGTTGGCGCATTCGCTCAAGGCGCGTGGCGGCGGCAAGGGTGCCGCGGCGCTGTGCGGTGGCGGCGGTCAGGGCATCGCCATGATCCTCGAGGTGTAGAGACAGCTGCGCTGTCCGTGCGCGGTGGCCGAGTCAGCGGACTCGGCCACCGCGCACGGGCGCGTCAGCGCTTGCCGCGCCGGGGTTTCCGCGGTGGCGGCACCTTGCCTGCCTCCGCGCGGGCCGCACGTTTGGCCGCCGCCTTCTGCGAAGCGGTGCGCTTGGGCGCCGGTTCGGGCGCACCACGACCGCGGGAGCTGTTGATGCTGCGCCCCCGCACGATGCCGACGAACTCCTCCACCAGCTCGGTGGTCGACCCAGCCGGCCACGCCAGGGCGACGGGGGAGAGCGGGCCGTCGGTGACGGTGCGGTAGGTCAGGTCCTTGCGGTGGTGCAGTCGTGCGAGCGATTGCGGCACCACCAGCACCCCCACGCCGGCCGCGACGAGTTCGACGGCGTCGCCGGTGGTGTCGGGGCGGTGCAGTGCCGGCGTGCCCGGTCGGGTCGACCACTCGAGGGTGTCGTCGTGCGGGTCCAGCACGATCTCGTCCGCCAGATCCGCGGCGGACACGTCGTCGGCGGCGGTGACCACGTGGTCCTTCGGCACGACCACCACCGGAATCTCCTCGTACAGCGCGATGACGCTCAGCTCGTCGCGTTCGATCGGCAGACGCACCAGCCCGGCGTCCGCGCCGCCCGCGCGCAACAGCCCCGGGGCCTCGGCCGCGGTGGTGCTGACCAGCTCGAGCGGGACGTCGGGCATGCGTTCGCCCCAGATTCGCACCCACTTGGCGGGCGTCACGCCAGGGACGTACGCGAGCCGGAACGGTCGGGGGTCGGTCGCGTCGGTCACCCGGTCAGGCTACCCGCCGCCTTTCGGTGGCCCACCGATGCGGCAGCGTGGAGCGACCTCGTTACCCTTGACGTATGACGTCGCAGAAGACCCCCCAGACGATGAAGCCGGCCACCGCCGCGAAGAAGCTGGGTGTGTACCTCCAGGCCACCCCCGCCGAGTTCCAGGACGGCGTGGTCTCGCGCGACGAGTTGAACGAATGGCAGACCAACCCGCCGGAGTGGCTCGTTGCACTCCGCAAGGACGGTCCGCACCCGCGTCCCGTCGTCGCCGCCAAGCTCGGCGTCTCCATCGCGGGCCTGGCCCGCGGCGGGGTCGACGAGGCGCTCACCACGGCGGAGATCGACGCGCTCCTCGCCGATCAGCCCGACTGGCTGGTCGCCGAGCGGTCCAGCCTCGTCGAGGTCCGCAAGGAGGAGCAGCGGGTCAAGGAACTCCACGCCACCAAGCGTGAGGAGTCCAACCGCAAGCCGCGCAACGCCGGACCGTTCAAGCCTTACGCGTAGTCCTGCTCGAGCGCTTCGCCGTGACGATCAGCGTGCGGTGTAGGTGAGGCAGCGAGCCGCGTGTTCGCCTGAACCGGCACCGACTCGGATCTCACTGGCGGTGCACTCGAGGTCCCGGTTGTGGGCGCAGTCGGCGCGCTGGCACGCCCCGACCATGCTCGTCACGGTCTCGAGCCCGCCCTTGGTCGACAGCGGGATGAACGTCCCGCAGTCGGCGCTGCCGTTGCTGCCGGCGACGTTGATCGCGTAGGCGTGACAGCCGTCGTGGTTGTACGAACAGTTCGTGACTGTGCAGTCGGTGACGTGGGGCATTTCCATCGTGGTCATGTGGCCCTCCGGACATCTCGGCAGTTGTCCTCGTGCCCCTCACGGTATCCGCGGGGTGGGGTCCCGACCAGCCAGGATGGGCTGCCCTAAGCAGATTGAGCGTGCTCTGCGGTGGACGGCTGCCACTGCTCGCGGAGCGATCGCTCGCGCCCGAGCATCCGCAACTGTGCCACCATGCCGGCCACGACGAGGACCAGGTAGAGCGCGTACCACCACCAGCCGTCGCCGATGGTCTCGGTGGTCGACGTGTCGTCGAAGTCGGCGGTGTCGAGGACTCCGGTGAGGAGCATCGCGCCGCCGACGATCGCGACCGCTCCGCCGAGGACGCTCACCACCACGAGCAGTGCGGCCGGCAGGTCGACCGCGAGTGTGAGGACCGCCAGTGCCACACCGAGAATCACGCCGACGGTGACGATCACCCAGTCCCAGGTGACGCCCACGGCCACCGTCGCGGCCGTGCCGAGGGCGAAGCCGACCGACGCCATCATGAGCGTCACCGCCACCGCGTAATACAGGTAGGCGAGCACGGAGAAGAGGACGGCCACCAGGACGCCGACGATCCATCCGAGCACCGTGCCGAGGTAATTGTCACCCGTGATCGCGGACACCAGGCCCGCACCGAGATTCAGGCCGGCGAACGCGCCCCAGAGAGCGATCACGAACCGCATCGCGGGCACACCGCGGAAGCAGAAGACCGCGCCGACGACGATGGCCAAGATCCCGATCACGATGTCCGACATGCGGAAAAGGTACCCGGTTCGGCAGGTTTGCGCCGAGGTATGCGTCGCGCACCTTCGACGCCACCTCGGCCGGCCACACCACCGATCGCGAGGTGAGATCAGCCCTCCGCGACCTCGAACTCGTCGAAGATGACCTCGCCGGCCGCGTCGGACTCTGCGAGGTTGACCTCGCCGAGTAGGGCCCACCCGTGGTCGCCCTGGGGGTCCTCGAGTACCTGTCGGACCCGCCACAGCGTCGGCTCGACGGTGACCTGGAAGAGCAGCGGACCGCGGGCGGCCGGGCCGGTCCCGATCTCGTCGTACTCGTCGAAGTACAGCTCCATCAGATCGGCCCAGTCGTCGGCGTCGAGGCCGTCGCCCAGTTCGGCGAGCTCGTCCCAGCGCTGCCTCGATGCGAGCTCGACGCGCCGGAACATCGCGTTGCGGACCATCACCTTGAAGGCGCGGGTGTTCGCGGTGATCGGGCGCGGCGTGTCCGCGCCGAACGCGACCTGCTGGTCGTCGGACTCGGCACCCGGGTTGGTGAGCTGCTCCCACTCGTCGAGCAGGCTCGAATCCACCTGGCGGATCAGCTCACCCAGCCACTCGGTGAGGTCCTCGATTTCCTCGGTGCGTGCCTCGGTGGGAACCGTCTGCCGCAGCGCGCGATACGCGTCGGCGAGATAGCGCAGCACCAGGCCCTCGGAGCGGGCGAGGCCGTAGTGGCTGACCAGCTCGGCGAAGGTCATCGACCGCTCCACCATGTCCCGGACAACGGACTTGGGGGAGAGCGCGAACTCGTTCATCCACGGGTGACCCGCGCGGTACGTCTCGAACGCGGGGAACAGTAAGTCCGCCAACGGCTTCGGCCAGGTGATCTCCTCGAGGAGCTCCATGCGCTCCTCGTACTCGATGCCATCGGCCTTCATCTCGGCCACCGCCTCACCGCGCGCCGCGTGCTGCTGCGCCATGAGGATCTGCCGCGGATCGTCGAGCGTCGACTCGATCACGCTCACGACGTCGAGTGCGTAGCTGGGCGATTCGACGTCGAGCAGTTCGAGCGACGCCAGCGCGAACGGCGACAGTGGCTGGTTGAGTGCGAAGTCGCGCTGCAGGTCCACCGTCAGCCGGGCCATCCGGCCGTACTCGTCGGGCTCGTCGAGTTGCTGGACGATGCCGGCCTGCAGCAGTCCGCGGTAGAGGCGGATCGCCTTGAGGATGTGCCGGCGCTGCGCGGGACGCGGCTCGTGGTTGTCCTCGAGCAGGTGACGCATCGCCTGGAAGCAGTTGCCCGGGCGGGCGATCACGTTGAGCAGCATCGAGTTGCTCACCGAGAACCTCGAGCTGAGCGGCTCGGGGGACGCCACGATCAGCTTGTCGAACGTGCCCTCGCCCCACGAGACGAATCCCTCGGGTGCCTTCTTGCGCTGCACCTTCCGGCGCTTCTTCGGGTCGTCGCCCGCCTTCGCGAGCGCCCGCACGTTCTCGATCTCGTGCTCGGGGGCCTGCACGACGACCGTGCCCATGGTGTCGTAGCCGGCCCGGCCGGCACGCCCGGCGATCTGGTGGAACTCGCGCGCCCGCAACTGGCGGGTGCGGGTGCCGTCGAACTTGGTCAAGCCCGTGAGCAGCACGGTGCGGATCGGTACGTTGATGCCGACGCCCAGCGTGTCGGTGCCGCAGATGACCTTGAGCAGCCCGTCCTGCGCCAGCCGCTCGATGAGGCGCCGGTACTTGGGCAGCATGCCGGCGTGGTGGACGCCGATGCCGTGACGGACCAAGCGCGACAGCGTCTTCCCGAACCCGGTCGTGAACCGGAACGCGCCGATCGCCTCGGCGATCGCATCCTTCTCCGCGCGGGTGCACAGATTGACGCTCGTCAGCGCCTGCGCGCGTTCGAGCGCTGCGGCCTGCGTGAAGTGCACGACGTACACCGGGGCCTGGTGGGTGGTGACGAGTTCCTCGATCGCCTCGCCGATCGGGGTCTGCGAGTACGAGAAATGCAGTGGCACCGGGCGTTCGGAGCCCGACACCTCCGTCGTAGGTCGGCCGGTCCGGCGGGTGAGGTCCTCGCGCAGGTGCGTGACGTCGCCGAGGGTCGCCGACATCAGCAGGAACTGGGCCTGCGGAAGCTCGATCAGCGGAACCTGCCACGCCCAGCCACGATCCGGCTCGGAGTAGAAGTGGAACTCGTCCATCACGACCTGGCCGATGTCGGAACCCGGGCCCTCGCGCAGCGCGAGGTTGGCGACGATCTCGGCGGTCGCGCAGATGATCGGCGCCGACGAGTTCACCGACGCGTCTCCGGTCATCATTCCGACGTTGTCGGCCCCGAACACCTCGCACAGCGCGAAGAACTTCTCGCTGACCAGCGCCTTGATCGGTGCGGTGTAGAACGTCCTCCGGCCCTCCGCGAGCGCGAAGAAGTGCGCGCCCAGCGCGACCATGGACTTGCCGGAACCGGTGGGGGTGGCCAGGATGACGTTCGCCCCGGAGACCAGCTCCATGAGCGCCTCCTCCTGCGCCGGATACAGCTGCAGGCCACGTTCGCTCGTCCACGACGTGAAGGCGTCGAACAGGGCGTCGGCGTCGGGGCTGGCGGGAACGAGGTCTGTGAGGAGCATCGATACAGGCTATCGGTCGCCGGACGGGGCCTGCACCAGGTCGGTGCGGAAGCGTCGCGTTGCGGTCCTGCCACCACAGCGGCGCGTCGACGAAATGGTTGTCGTACTCGTCCTGCGCTGCGGAGAGTTCCTCCAGCGAGGCTTGTCTCCTAATCTGGTCGGTGAGGGGTCACACGGTGAGCAGGATGCCGGCGAGGATCATCGCGAGCGCGGTGGTCCCGTGGATTGCATACGCGGCCTTACGGTTTCCCTTGTTGCCGAGGATGATGAACATGTCGCCGACGGGGATGACGGCAAGTATCAGGATCAGCAGGGCGAGCTGGTCGCGCGCGGCGAAGCTGAAGACGATCACCAGCAGGCCCGTGGCGACGTCCCGGATTCCCTTGACCTGCCACCAGCCGCGTGCCTCGGGTGCGGGGCTGACGGGCAGGCCGAACCCTGCGGCGTTACCTTCGTTCCTGGCGAGGTACGCGACGCCGATCGCGATGATCCCGAGCGCCCCGATCCAGCTTATGACGAGTCCGATCCACGAGAGCATGTGCCTTCCTTTCGGCGGTAGGACTGCTGTCAGCGATGATGCGGGCGACGGTCGGCGTCGCAGAGGCCGGTCGCCTGACGGCGTTCGTCGAGGCATACCTGCGTTTCGCCGAGACCCGGGCGAGGTCTTCTGGAGCGCTGCACGGAATGTGCGTGTTGTCCGGCGGCCAGCGCCTCTCGCCCGATAACGCGCCCCGACGCGTCGCGGCGCTGGCGGAGCTGTTCGGCTGAGCTCAGGTGGCGCTGCGCTCGTCGGATCCCATCGCGTCGAGCACCGCCATGCGGGCCTCGGGCGCACCCGAGATGGCGCCCTCGCCGACGCCGTTCATCAGCAGGTTGCGCCAGCGGCTCTCGTCGAACTCGAGCGGGGCCGTCGACGTGAGGAAGTTCTCGACGACGGTCAGGAAGCGCAGCGGGTCGTCGCGGAAGGGGAAGTGGCCGGCGTTCTCGAAGATCTCGAGATGTGAGCCCGGCATGGCCGAGTGCGCGAGGCGGGCGTGGCTGACCGGGATCACCGAATCGCGTTCACCCCAGATGAGCTGCACCGGGAGGTTTTCCGTGAGGTAACAGCGGTCCAGCATCGTCACCACCTGACCGCGCCAGTCGACGACGGACCGCAGCGTCCGCAGGTACGCCTCGTACGCGGTGGGATCGGGCAACTCGCCGAGCACCCGAACCAGGTCCGGGGTGTCGTGCAGCATCGTCCCGGGGCGCAGCGGCGAGCCGTGGACCCGCGAGACCACCTCGCCGACGGTACGGACCGCCGTCATCGCGCCGGGAATCCGTAGCAGCTTGAGGGCCTCGTTGACTACCGGCATCGAGATGAGCCGCAGCAGCGGGTGGACGTCCCTCGTCACCCCGCCCGCCGACACCAGCACCAGGCGGTCGACCATGTGCGGGAACTGGTACGCGAACTGCATCGCGACGCCGCCGCCGAGCGAATGCCCGATGACGGTGACCCTGTCGATGCCCAGCACCGACAGCAGATCGCGCATGCCGTTCGCATATGCGGCGACCGAGTAGTCGGCACGCGGCTTGTCCGAGCGTCCGTGGCCCAGGAGATCGGGTGCGACGACCGTGTAGTTCTGCGCCAGGTGCGGGATGATCTCGCTCCAGGTCGACGAGTTGTCGCCGATTCCGTGCAGAAGGAGGACCGCCGGTCCCTCACCGGCGATCCGGAACGCGCGCCGGTACCCGTGGATGGTCCGGAATGCGAGCCGTGGCTCGGTGTCGGGTACCGGGCGGAGCATGCGCGTGCGAGAGTCGCTCATATCGCCTCCTGAAGCCGATGCCCGGCAGGCGGGCACCGCTCAGATGTTGATCGTCCGAGTATATCCGTGTACCGAGAGTGTAGGTATCCTACTTGTCGTCTATATGACGTCGGATAACGGATAGGTTACGCCCCCGACCATACCTGGACGGGCGACCAAATGACCGGCCGATCGACGAACTCAGTCGTCCTTTTCGTCCCCGTGATCGTCGTCGAGCCGTGCCTGTTCGGCCAGGAACCGTTCGAACTCCGCGCCCAGCTCCTCACCGCTCGGCAGGTCGTCGTCGGTGGCGAGGAGCGTCGACTGCTGTTCCTGGGCGGCGACGTACGAGTCGTACTGGTTCTCGAGCGCGCGGACCACGGCCTGCACCTCCTCGTTCGCCGCGATGTGCTCGTCGATCTGCTCGCGCACGCGCGCGGACGCCTCGCCGAGTGCGGCCAGCGGCAGCTCGAGATCGGCGATCTCCATGACGTTCTCGAGCAGGGTCTCCGCGGCGGCGGGGTAGTCGGTCTGTGCCAGGTAGTGCGGGACGTGCACGGAGAACCCGACCGACTCGTGGCCGTGCTGGCTCATCCGCAACTCCAGGAGCGACGACGCGCTCCCGGGCACCTGGAGCTCGCCCGACCAGCGGTGGTGATCCTTGATCAGGTCCTTGTTGGTCGAGTGCGCCGTCACGCTCAGCGGACGGGTGTGGGGAATCGCCATCGGAATCGCGTTGATCCCGACGGTCCGGCGCACCCCCAACTGCTCGGCGAGCAGACGCACCGCGGTCGTGAAGCGCTCCCAGCGCAGATCCGGCTCCATCCCGGCGAGCAGCAGGAACGGGGTCCCGGCAGTGTCGCGCAAGGCGTACAGGTTGAGCTCCGGGGCCTCGAAGTCGGAGAAGTGGTCGGCCTTGAACGTCATCGTGGGCCGACGCGACCGGTAGTCGATCAGCTCGTCGACGGCGAACGAGGCGACGAGCTCGGATTCGAGGCTCTCGCGCAGGTGCTTGGTGGCCAGCTTCACGGCGTGTCCGGCATCGGAGAATCCCTCGAGGCCGTGAACCAGGACCGGGCCCAGGCCGTCGGCGGAGGACAGATGCGGTGCCGGGAACTCCAGCTCGTACATCTTCGACTGCTCGTCCATGACGGCTCCTTTTCCTTCGAACGTCTGCTTCCAGTGTCCCTCACCACGTCCCGCGGACCGAAAAGGGGAGGAACGGGCACATCAACCGGCGCCGACCAAGATCATCGGACGGCGCCCTGCGAACTCCAACGCCCGGTGGCCGCCGACGATTCCCGTGGCGTCCACTCTTTGCCGTTCGAGGCGTGCGGCGGGCGTGGTGTGTCACGCTGTGCGTTGGATCGAGACGATCGACAGTCGGGAGGCTCGGGTATGTCGCAGCGGACGCGCGTCGCGCCCGGCCTGGTGCTCGGATCGATGCTGCTCGGTGCCGGGATGCTGGTCGCAGGATGTTCCACGGAGGTGCACGGTGCGGCTCAACCGGCCGACGTCGAGCCCGCCGGCTCACGGTCGCTCGGTGACTTGCTCCTCGAGCCGTCCACGTTCCCGCCGCAGTATCCGGCCGTCGTCCTTCCCCCGCAGGCGGTGTCGCAGGCCGCACCCGATCTGACCGGGATCGCACCGGGAGCGAGGGTCGATCCCGCGGGGTGCAAGCCGCCGTCGCAGGACTACGGCCCGGACGGCACCGCGATGGTCGTAGGGACCGACAGCGCGAACCGATCGACGATCACGATCGAACTGGTTCGCGTGGACACCCCGCTCTCCGAGTTCGCGGCGTACGTCGTCGACTGCCCCCAGGTGACGGCCACCCGGAACGGAGTCGACGCCGTCGTACGAACCGCCCTCACCCCGCCGCCGCAGATCGGTGCCGACGAGACGCTCGCGCTGCGGCGATCGGTGAGTTCGGGCCAGGGCGGACAGGCCGTCACGCAGTCGATGGTGACGCTCCTCGCGCAGATCGACGGAGTGCGGGTCCAGGCGACGGCGATGTCGTTCGGGGACGTGACCGACCCCGCGGTGCTCGGTGCCCTCTTCGCGTCGGCGGTCGCGAAGGTGCGGGCGGGATGAGGCGGCGAACCTAGCAGCGGGCTCCGACACCGACCGGCGCGGGAAGTGGTCCGTCGGCGATGTTGTACACAGTCCCGGGCGCCATCCACAGCTCCACGGAACTCCCAGGTCGTGAGCGGCTCGGTCGACGCCGTGCGCGGCAAGGTCGACGCATGACGACATCAGCCTTCTCACATGACTCGCACTCTCCTTCGGACCCGCACAGTGCCGGTTCGGAATTCGGCACCCGCTGCGCGGTGCGGATATCCGATCCGGGCGCGCTGATCAGCGCGGTGCCGGCCTTGCTGGGGTTCCATCCCCGCCGCTCCCTCGTGGCGATCTGCCTGACCGGGACGAGCGTCGGGGCCGTGATGCGGCACGACCTGCTCCTCGACGAGCCCGGACACGCGGGCGGGGTGATGGACCTGGTCCTCGACCAGTTCGCGGCCGTCGCGGTCCGGGAGGGCGCCGACCGGATGCTGGTGGTCGTCGTCGACGATCGGATCCCGCCCCACGCTCGGACCGCCGACCTCGCCGCTCACGTGGCCATCATGGAGAGGTTTCGGGAGTTGTTGCACCGCAGTGGAATCGATCTGTCCGCAGTGCACATCTGTTCGCGAATCGAGGCCGGGGCGCCATGGCGGGACCTCACCGGCGCCGATTGCGGAATCCTGCCCGACCCCACGGCCTCCGCGGTCGCGGCCGCTCAGGTCCTCGAAGGGCGGGCCATCCGCGGTTCCCGTGAGGAGCTCGAGGCCGTGCTCGATCCCTCCTCGCCGGAGGTGCAGGAGCGGATAGCCGACCTGATCGACACCGCGCGCGAAGACAGCGCGCGCCGCGTCGCCCTCACCCGCGCGGCCGCCGACCCGGACCGGGCCGCCCGTGACTGTCTCGAGTACGTCCTGACGCGGATCGCGCAGCACCAGTCGGGAGACGAGATCTCCCCGGAGGAGAACGCCGAACTCGCTCTTGCGCTCGAGAACCTCACCGTCCGGGACTCGCTTCTCGCGCTCTCGGCGGGGGAGCAGGCGTCCGCGGCCGAGCAGATGTGGGTGCATCTGGCCCGGACCCTGCCCGATCCCGAACGCGCCGAGCCGCTCGCGCTGCTCGGGTACAGCGCATACCTGCGCGGCGACGGGCCCATGGCCGGTGTCGCGTTGTGCGCCGCGCTCGCCGCCGACCCGTGCCACCGTCTGGCGGGCCTGCTCGACGACGCACTCCAGGCGGGGGTCAGGCCCGCTGCACTCCGAGACCTCGCGTCGGTCGGCTACCGGATCGCGCACGATCTCGGGGTGCAGCTGCCGCCACTCGAGCCGCTACCGCCGGGCGGCGTGTGACCGATCGCCCAGAGCCTGCAGGTACGTCCAGGCGTCGGCGACGATCTCGTCGAGATCGGTGTGCGCGGGGCGCCAACCGAGCTCGGCGATCGCGCGGTCGCTCGACGCGATGAGGACGGCGGGATCGCCCGCGCGGCGGGGCGCGTCCTCGGCTGCGATGGGGAGCCCCGTCACCCGCTCACACGCCGAAATTACCTCGCGGACAGTGAATCCCGCGCCGCTGCCCAGGTTGTAGATCTTGTGGCTGCCTGGCTCGGACGACTCGAGCGCGAGGAGATGGGCCTCGGCGAGATCCAGCACGTGGATGTAGTCCCGGACCGCGGTGCCGTCCTTGGTTGGCCAGTCGGTTCCGAACACCGAAATCTTCTCGCGCTGACCCAGCGCGACCTGGAGCACGAGGGGGATGAGATGCGTTTCCACGACACGGTTCTCACCGGCGCCCTTGTACGCGCCCGCAACGTTGAAGTAGCGCAGGCTCGTCGCCGCGAGCGAGTGGGCGTTCGCGTAGGACGTGATCGCGTGGTCGATCGCCAGCTTGGTGGCGCCGTACGGATTCGTGGGCCGGGTCGGATCGTCCTCGGTGATCGGCGTCCGCTCGGGCTCACCGTAGGTCGCGGCCGTCGACGAGAACACCAGGCGCGGCGTGCCGGACAGGCGCATGGCCTCGAGCAGTGCGAACGTGGTGACCACGTTGCCCTGCCAGTACTGCTCGGGCTTCTCGACCGACTCGCCCACGAGGGACTGCGCGGCGAAGTGCAGCACACCGTCGAAACGCGGTGCGCCGTCGCCGGACCCGAGTACGGATCCGGCGACGGCTGCGATGTCACCCTCGATGAACTCGGCGCCCGCGGGCACCGCGTCGGCGTTACCGGTCGACAGGTCGTCGACGACGACGACCTCGTGGCCGCGCTCGAGCAGGACAGTGCTGCACACACTGCCCACATAGCCGGCGCCGCCGGTAACCAGAAGTCTCACCGCTTGTCTCCTCATCCCGCCGAATCCGGCGGAGCGAGGCGTCAGACCTGCTTCACCTGGACGGCGTGGGCCATTTCCTCGGGAAGTTCGAATTCGTCGTGGCCGGACGCGGTGATCGTCACCGATCCGGGCCTGGTCTCGACTGTAACCCGAGCATCGGGGACCACGCCTGCCTCGCGAAGCTGGCCGATCAGGTCGGGATCCGACTGCACGTGCTCGGCGAGTCGGCGAACGACGACGGCCGTCGGCTTGCCCGCGGGGACGTCGGTGAGCCGGATCAGCGTCTCCGCGTTGGCGGAAGGGCGATCGAGACCCAGCTCGGACAGACCCGGGATGGGGTTTCCGTACGGGGACGTCGTGGGATTGTTCAGCACCTCGACGAGGCGTCGCTCGACGTCCTCGCTCATCACGTGCTCCCACCGGCAGGCCTCGGCGTGCACCTGGTCCCAGTCGAGCCCGATGACGTCGACGAGCAGCCGCTCGGCGAGGCGATGCTTCCGCATCACCGAGACCGCGAGGTTGCGGCCCTTCTCGGTGAGCTCGAGATGGCGATCGCCGGCCACCTGGAGCAGCCCGTCACGTTCCATGCGAGCAACCGTCTGGCTCACCGTCGGCCCGCTCTGATCGAGCCGCTCGGCGATCCGTGCACGGAGCGGGACAACGCCCTCTTCTTCCAAGTCGTAGATCGTCCGGAGATACATCTCCGTGGTGTCGACCAGATCCTTCACGCTTACACCCCTTCGTCTGGAGAGATTCTACCGGGCAAACCACATTCCAGGTTCCGGTCGGGCCTTCCGCGCGTTCCGGGCCGCGCACGCCTGATCGGCGCGTCTCGACGGCGCCTCGCGCGGTGGGCGCCGAGGGAAGTAACTTGAGTCCATGACCGCGCCGACAGGTCCCGCCCCGGGCATCCGAGCTACCGGAACCAACCGCGTCGTGGTGTGGAGCCCGGACTACCTCAGCTACCGGTGGAGTCCGCAGCACCCGATGAACCCGACGCGGCTCGAGCTGACGATGGACCTCGCTCGCGGACTCGGGCTCGTCGAGGGCGCCGAGTTGATCAGTCCCCAGTCGGCACCCGACGCCGAGTTGCTCCGCATCCACACTCCGGCGTACATCGACGCGGTGAAACGGGCCGGCTCCGAGTCGGACGGCGGTTTGCCACCCGAGATCGAGACCCGCCACGGGCTGGGCACCGACGACAACCCGGTGTTCCCCCGCATGCACGAGGCCAGCGCCATCCTCGCCGGCGGCACGCTCGCCGCGGCGAAGGAGATCGCGTCGGGTCGGGCGCGTCGCGCCGTGAGCATCGGTGGCGGGATGCACCACGCCATGGCGGACTGGGCGTCGGGCTTCTGCGTCTACAACGACGCGGCGATCGCGATCTCCTGGTTGCTCGACAACGGATTCGACCGGATCGCCTACATCGACATCGACGCTCACCACGGTGACGGCGTGCAGCACGCGTTCACCGGTGATCCCCGGGTGCTGACAGTCTCGATCCATCAGCATCCGGCGACGCTGTGGCCGAACACCGGGTGGTCGAGCGAGGTCGGGACGGGCGCGGCCGAAGGCACCGCGATCAACCTCCCGGTGCTCCCCGGGACCTCCGATGCGTTGTGGCTGCGGGGATTCCACGCGGTGGTGCCCGCCGCGATCGCGGCGTTCCGGCCGCAGATCGTCGTCAGCCAGTGCGGTGCGGACAACCATCGCGAGGATCCGCTGGCCGATCTCGCACTCACCATCGACGGGCAGCGGGCGGCGTACCTGGCGATGCGAGACCTCGCGGACCGCTACGCGGAGGGCCGCTGGCTCGCCGTCGGCGGCGGCGGGTACGGGCTCGTGCGGGTCGTGCCGCGATCGTGGACGCACCTGATCGCGACGGCGCTCGATCGCGAGATCGATCCCGCCACAGCGACGCCCGAATCATGGCGCGAGAAGGCGCACACGCTCGCCCCGAGCGTCGATCTCCCGACGACCATGGGGGAGGGCGGGGACACGTCGTACCTGCGATGGGATGGGCCCGGCGGCACGCCGGAAACCGGAGTGGCGTCGATGGATCGGGCGTTGACCCGGATCGACTCGGCGATCATCGCGACCCGTCGTGCCACGTTCCCACTGCTCGGACTCGATCCGGAGGACCCCCGTGACTGACGGCAGCCCCAAGGAAGCCGACCTCGACCGCGCGCGCAACTTCCCGCGTCACTGGCTCGCCGACGTCCTCGCCTCGGACGGCGGGGTCGTGCACCTGCGGCCGATCGTGCCGGAGGACGCGGAGAAGCTCGTGGCGTTCCACGGCAAGCTGTCCGAGCGCACCCGGTACCTGCGCTACTTCGGCCCCTACCCGACGATGTCGAAGCGCGACATCGTCAACTTCACCACCGTCGACCACCACAACCGGGTGGCGTTCGTGGCGATCCTCGGCGACGAGATCATCGCCGTCGGGCGGTACGAGCGCCTGCTCGACGTCGGCGACGGCCGCTCGGCGGAGGTCGCATTCGTCGTCGCCGACGCGCACCAGGGCCGGGGCCTCGGGCCGATCCTGCTCGAGCACCTGGCCGGGGCCGCCGCCGAAAACGGGCTGAACATGTTCGTCGCCGAGGTCCTCGCCGAGAACCGCAACATGGTGTCGGTGTTCCGCGAGGCCGGATACCAGGTCAGCCGCAGCTTCGAAGGCGGCGTGCTGCGCCTCGAGTTCGCGATCGATCCCACCGAAGCGCTTCTGTCCGTTCGGAATTCGCGGGAGCGGGCGGCGGAGGCGCGCAGTGTGCGCAACGTGCTCAGCCCGCGTTCGGTCGCGGTGATCGGCGCCTCCACCGACAGCTCCAAGGTCGGCAACGCGGTGCTGGTGAACCTGCTGCGCGGCAACTTCTCGGGGCCGGTGTACCCGGTCAACGCCGAGCACCGGTCGGTCCGCGGCGTCCGCGCCTACCCGACCGTTCGCGACATCCCCGACGACGTCGACCTCGCCGTGGTCGCGGTTCCGGCCGAGTCGATCGACGCGGTGCTCGACGACTGCCTCGCCAAGGGCGTCAAGGCGCTGGTCGTGGTCTCCGCCGGATTCAGCGAGACGGGTGCGCCCGGCCGCGACTCCGAACGCCGCCTCGTCCACGCCGCCCGGGCCCACGGGATGCGGCTCATCGGCCCCAACGCGCTCGGCGTCGCCAACAACGACGTCGCGGTGTCCCTCAACGCCACCCTGGCGCCGGTGCTGCCCACGCCCGGCAAGGTGGGCTTCTTCTGCCAGTCGGGTGCACTGGGTATCGCGATCCTCGACCAGGCCGCCAAGCGCAAGCTGGGGCTCTCGACGTTCGTCTCGGCCGGCAACCGCGCCGACGTGTCCGGCAACGACCTGCTCCAGTACTGGGACACCGACCCCGAGACCGAGGTCGTGCTGCTCTACCTGGAGAGCTTCGGCAATCCCCGCAAGTTCTCCCGGATCGCCCGCCGGGTGGCCCGGAACAAGCCGATCGTCGCCGTGAAGAGCGGTCGGCATGCGGTGCCGCCGGCGCTCGCCGCGACCGGCGTCGAGATGGACGACTCGATCGTGCGCGCGCTGTTCGAGCAGGCCGGCGTCGTGCAGGTGGGCTCGATCTCGCAGCTCTTCGACTGCGCGATGCTGTTCGGGTACCAGCCGCTGCCGGCCGGACCTCGCGTGGCGGTGATCGGCAACTCGACCGCTCTCGGGGTGCTGGCCGTCGATGCGGCGCGCCGCGAGGGACTGCAGGTGGGGGAGCCGGTGGATCTCGGGGCGCAGGCGACCCCCGAGGTGTTCGCCGACGCGGTGTCGACGGCCCTCGCGTCGTTCGACGTCGACGCCGTGATCGCCGTGTTCGCCCCGCCCGTCGCCGTCCCCGTCGAGCCGTACGCGCAGGCGCTGCGCGAGGCGGTGCTCGACGCCGACAAGCCGATCCTCACCACCTTCCTCGCGACCGAGGGCATCCCCGACGTGCTGGCGGTCCGCGGGCCCGACGGGCACCCGACGCGCGGCTCGGTGCCGTCGTTCCCCGGACCGGAACGCGCGGCGTTGGCCCTCGCGCGGGCCTGGCGGTACGCCGCGTGGCGCGGCCGGCCGGTGTCGAAGGTGGTGCGACCCAATGGCATCGACCCGGACCGGGCGCGGCAGCTGGTCGAGGGCTGGCTCGGCGAGTCGAACGGTCGTTGGCTGTCGGACTTCGAGGCGTCGCAGTTGCTCGAGTGCTACGGCATCCACGTCGTCGAGTTCCGCGCCGCGACCACCGAGGACGAGGCGGTCGACGCCGCGAACGAGCTGGGCTATCCGGTGGCGGTGAAGGCGACGGGCGAGTCGTGGCGGCACCGACCCGATCTGAGCGGTGTCCGGCTCGACCTGCTCGGACCCGACGCGGTGCGCGTCGCCTACCGGGATCTGGCGACGGCGTCGGGGGAGCCGCTGCTGCACGTCCAGAAGATGGCGACCAAGGGCATCGGCTGTGTCGTCGGGGTCCAGGACGACCCGTCGTTCGGTTCGCTGATCTCCTTCGGCCTGGCCGGGGTCATCTCGGACCTGCTCGGCGACCGTGCCTACCGGGTGCTGCCGCTCACCGAGGACGAGGCAGCGGAACTGATCGACGCGCCCAAGGCGGCCCCGCTGCTGTCCGGGTACCGCAGCGCGGTGCCGGTCAACAAGAAGGCCCTCGTCGACCTGGTGCAGCGCGTGTCGGCGCTGGCCGACGACCTGCCGGAGGTGCGCTCCCTCGCGTGCGAGCCGGTCCTCGCGTCCTCGCAAGGGGCGCAGATCACCGACGCCCGGGTGCGGATCGGACCCGAACCGAGCATGGCCGACCTGGGCCCGCGCCGGCTACGCGAGTGGTGAGCACGCACCCGACCGTCCGACCGGGTCCCGACGCATGAAAAACCCGGCCGGAGGCGGATCCCGAGGGGGAGGGACCCGCTTCCGGCCGGGGGCTGGGGGTGTTCGGTCAGCTGGCGTAGGCGCGCAGGCGGTCGGCGCGCTCGCCCTGACGGAGCTTGCCCATGACCTCGCGCTCGATCTGGCGCACGCGCTCACGGGAGAGCCCGAACAGCTTGCCGATCTGGTCGAGGGTGCGCGGCTGGCCGTCGTCGAGCCCGTAGCGCAGGCGGATCACCTGCTGCTCGCGCTCGTCGAGCGTCGCGAGCACGCTGCGGACGTCGCTGTGGAGCAGACCCGCGATGACCGCACTCTCCGCCGACGTCGCCTCGGAGTCCTCGATGAAGTCACCGAGCGGCGCCTCCTCGTCGTTGCCGACGGGCATGTCCAGGCTCACCGGGTCGCGGCTGTGGTCCAGCAGATCGGCGATCTTGTGCGCCGGGATGCCCGACTCCTGCGAGAGCTCCTCGTCGGTCGCCTCGCGGCCGAGTTGCTGGTGCAGTTCCCGCTTGATCCGGGCCAGCTTGTTCACCTGCTCGACGAGATGGACGGGCAGGCGGATCGTGCGGCTCTGGTCCGCCATGCCGCGGGTGATGGCCTGACGGATCCACCACGTGGCATAGGTCGAGAACTTGAAGCCCTTGGCGTAGTCGAACTTCTCCATCGCACGGATCAGCCCGAGGTTGCCCTCCTGGATGAGGTCCAGCAGCGGCATCCCGCGTCCGGTGTAGCGCTTGGCGAGCGACACCACCAGGCGCAGGTTCGCTTCGAGGAGGTGACGCCGGGCGGCCTCGCCGTCGCGGACGATCGTCGCCAGATCGCGCTTCTTCACAGCCGAGAGACGCTTCTTGGTCTCCAGCACGTGGGCCGCGTACAGCCCAGCCTCGATCCGCCGCGCCAGATCCACCTCGTCAGCCGCGGTCAGCAGGGCGGTGCGGCCGATCCCGTTCAGGTAGACGCGAACGAGATCCGCAGCCGGGCTCTGGCCGTCCAGATCGGAGTCGGTGCGGGGTCGAGTGGTGCTGGGGCTTGTCATGACGGGCCTCCTCGTCGGGGTGTCTCATATGCCTCAACGCTCCGACGGCCTGGGAAAGTTCCCGACAGAATTCGACCCGATGGTCCGTGACCTGCGGCTTTCCGCCCGCTCCCCTGAGAAGTTCCTGAGAAGCTAGGAGGCGGGGAACGCGCGTCAGGCCGGTGCGATCAAACCGTGGCGCACCAGCGAATGGACCAGCGGCACCGCTGTGGCCGCGAGCGCGTCTTCGTCCTCGTCGTGCGCGAACGCGAGGAGTGTGACGAGTTCTTCCAACGGCAACCCGTCCTCCCGCATTCCCGCGAGCAGTGCGGCAGTGAGGTCGTCGACCTCGTGCTGCCACCGCGGGCCGTTGCCACGGTGCACCCGCGCCACCACCTGATTCCAGCCGTCCTCGCCCGGCAGGTACACCCGCTCGAGCGCGGTCTCGGGCTGCACCGCGAACCGGGCCGACAGGACGTCGTGCTCACGCAGCCAGGCCAAGCGCTCGAAGTATGCGAGGGCCTCGTCGCCGAGGGGGTCGTCGAAGCCGTGGTGCAGGTCCTCGCACAGGATGTCGGACGGCGCGTCCGTCCGACGCAGGTACACGAACCCGAACCCGACGCCCTCGACCTCGGCCTCTTCGAGATGGTCGAGCCAGGCGTGCGCCCGCGCCGAGGTGGCCGGATCGCGCGGATCGGCGCCGCCGTCGCGCAGCCACGTCCCGACGTACAGCGCGGGATCGGCGACGTCGCGCTGGACGATCCACGCGTCGATGCCGTGGGCCGGCAACCACGACGCGACCCGATGGCGCCAGTCCTCACCCTCGACGTGCAGCCACGACGCGAGCAGCGCCGCGGTTCCACCCGGATTCAGGAAGTCGGCGGACCGGGAGATCATCAGTTCACTCGCCCCGTCCAGGTCCAGACCCGAATCGCGGTACGAGTGCGTGACGCGCGCCTCGCCGACGACGAACGGGGGATTGGCCACCACCTGGTCGAATCGACGTCCCTCGACCGGCTCGAACCACGAACCCTCGCAGATCTCGAAGTCGAGGCCGTTCAGTGCCGCGGTGGCCGCGGTCAGCGTGAGCGCGCGCGGGTTGATGTCCGTCACAGTGACCGTGCCCGCGTAGTCGGCGGCGCGGATCGCCTGGATTCCGCAGCCGGTGCCGACGTCGAGGACGGTGCCGACCGGGCGGGTCGGGGTTCCCCTCAGCAGCGACATCGACGCCTGTCCGACGCCGATGACGTGGTCGTCGGCGGTGGGGCGCGGGCGCATCGAACCGTCGAGGTCCGACACCACCCACTGGTTTCCGGTACCCAGGTCGAGGGGGCGCAGATCGAGTTCGGCGCGCACCGTGTCACCGGTGCGCGACAGCAGACCGGCGGCGACGGCGTCGTCGAGGCTCACGGGCTCCAGTGCCGCCGCGATGTCGGCCGCGGGGCAGTCGTCGCCCAACAGGAACAAGCGGATCAGCCGGCCGAGGTCTCCGCCGTTCTCGGACGCGCGGCGAGCGGGAACGGGCTCGTGCCGTCCGAGGGCGGCGTGCGCGTCGACGCCGAGAAGATCGACGATCGAGTCGATGTCGTACCGGGCGCGGGTGAGCGCCTCGCGCAGCGGGCCGCAGATGGACAGCAGGAGATCTCGGTTCACCCGAGCATTGTTGCAGCCTTCATGACCGGATCACCCGGCCCGCGGGTCATCCCTCGATGGTGCGGTGCTGCCGGGATTCGAGCGCGCGAGCCGCGTCGCGGTGGTCGTACCTGCTGGGTTCGTCCTTCGACCGCGGCGGTCGGTCGTTCGCGATGAGCACGGCCACCCACGGCAGCGGAATGGACAGGGCGATGATCCCCACCGAGATCCAGCCATTGCTGAACATGCCGTAAGCGATCGCCGCGAGAATCAACGCAGGAACCCGGAACGACATGATCGTGAGGTACTTCTTCACGCGCGCCCGGTGCTGATCCTCGATCGACTGCGCAGCCTCGGTGATCAACGCCGGGTTGCGGGGTGTGCCGCTCTCGGCGGACTCGCCGAACCCCGATGTTCTTGCCATAGGTCCACTGTTGCACTCTCGGGCGGCAATTGCACACGAGAGTGCGGCATCATTGACGTGTGAGCACTTTGACGAAGGAACGCCCCGACACCACCACCGAAGAGACGACCGACGACGACACGCCCAAGTTCTTCCACTATGTGAAGAAGAACAAGATCGCGGAGAGCGCGGTGATGGGCACGCACGTCGTCGCACTGTGCGGCGAGGTCTTCCCGGTCACGAAGTCCGCGAAGCCGGGCTCGCCGGTGTGCCCGGAGTGCAAGAAGGTCTACGACGGGTTGCGCAAGGGCGACTGAATCGGCCGGGTCTCGTCCCCGTCGGTGGACGCGTTGCGCTCGCACGCGTCCACTTTGTCGTCTCCGTCGCCGTCCGCGGACTGTGACCGATCAGACGTGAATCGGATAGGTCCGGTCGCCAGCCGGCGCGTCAAGCTCGTCATCGGCCCCGCGTCCTCGGACGCGTCGACCGCCGCCTGCGCGGCGATCCAGTCGCGGACCTGCTCGATTCTGGTGGCCCGGGCCGGCCAGAACTCCTGGATGGTCGCGTTGAACTCGGCGCCGAGCACGATCGCGAAGCCGAGAAAGAACGTGAACAGCAGGAACGCGATCGGCGTCGCCAGTGCGCCGTAGGTGTATCCGGTCCCGGTCACCCAGCTCAGGTACCACCGCAGAACCGTGCTGGCCGCCATGAAGAACACGCCGGCGACAAGTGCCCCGCCGAGGAGGCGGTGCCAGGGCAGGGATTTGGGCAGCGCCGCCTTGTAGAGCGTGGTCAGGCCGATGATGAGAAGCAGGCCGACAGCGGGGTAGTAGAAGGCGTCGACCATCTCGGTCCCGACCGCGTGCCAGGACTCCGGCAGTACCCGTCCGATCATCGTCGGCCCCAGCGCGACCAGGGGGAGCGTGAACACGGCGAGGACGAGGAATGTGACGTAGAGCAGCAGCGCGAACACGCGCTGCCACACCGGGTGCCGGGCATCCTTCTGGCCGTGCGCCTCGACGATCGAGTCGACGAACGTCGAGATCGCCGATGATCCCGCCCACAGTGACAGCAGGAATCCGGCCGAGACGATCTCCGGGCGACCCCGCCCGAGGACGTCGGTGACGGTCGGCTGGATGATCTGGTCGACAACGTTCTCGCTGAATGCGGTGTGGCTGAACGTGATGATCTTCGACTGGATGATCTCGACGGTGTTGGGGCCGAACCATCCTCCGACGTAGCCGAGACTGCCGAGCAGCGCGAGCAGCAGCGGGGGCAGCGAGAGCGTCTGCCAGAACGCTGCGGTGGCCGACTTCCCGAAGATCGAGTCGTCCCACGCCTTGACCGCGGTGCGTCCGACCACCTGCGCGCACCGGCGCAGGGGACGACGTTTGGTGACGGTCGGCGTCTTGTTCATGGTTCTTCCAGGATTCCTGACGACGCGCCGTCATGCGCGGTGGGGCATCGACGTGTCGCGACCGATTCTGCCACTGGAGGCGATTCCCACTCGGCCGGGCGTCGGCCCAGGACGCCCCGGCGTGTCTGCGGCTGATGCGGAAGCGGTCGGTCCCGGGCGCTAGGCTCCTCGGGGGTCGTCGCCGGACATCGGACCGGACGCGAGCGGCCGGTAACCCCGTCAGCGAAGCAAGGAGTGGGACCAACTGTGCGAACCCTGTGGCGAGGTGCGATGTGAGCGCTGAACCCGGAAGTGTCGAACGTGCACCTGCTCCCACCGGCTCCCTCCGAGCGTGGCAGCGCCGTGCGCTGACCAAGTACCTGGCAACCAAGCCGCGGGACTTCCTCGCAGTCGCGACGCCGGGCGCAGGCAAGACCACGTTCGCACTGCGGGTCGCGTCCGAGCTGCTGCGGGACCGCACGGTGGACCAGGTCACCGTCGTGGCGCCCACCGAGCACCTCAAGCACCAGTGGTCCGAGTCGGCGGCGCGCATCGGCATCGCGCTGGACTCGAACTTCTCGAACTCCACAGGCCAGACGTCGTCGGACTACCACGGTGTCGTCGTCACCTACGCCCAGGTCGCGTCGCATCCGTTCAAGCATCGGGCGCGCACCGAGGCACGCCGCACGCTCGTCATCCTCGACGAGATCCACCACGGCGGCGACGCGAAGAGCTGGGGTGACGCGATCCGGGAGGCCTACGGCGACGCCACCCGGCGTCTCGCGCTCACCGGAACGCCGTTCCGCAGCGACGACAGCCCGATCCCGTTCGTCACCTATGAGCCCGACAACGAGGGCCACCAGCGGTCGAAGGCCGACCACACGTACGGCTACTCCGACGCCCTTGCCGACAGCGTCGTCCGCCCGGTCGTGTTCCTGGCCTACTCGGGTGAGGCGCGGTGGCGCAACAGCGCGGGCGAGGAGTTCGCCGCGCGACTCGGTGAGCCGCTCAGCGCCGAGCAGACGGCGCGGGCGTGGCGGACCGCCCTGGACCCCGCGGGCGATTGGATCCCGTCGGTGCTCACGGCCGCGAACACGCGCCTCGGTCAGTTGCGGTCCGGTGGCATTCCCGACGCGGGCGGGCTGGTGATCGCCACCGACCAGACCGTCGCCCGCGCCTACGCCAAGCAGCTCGAGACGATCACCGGCGAGGCGCCGGCCCTGATCCTGTCCGATGACCCCACCGCGTCGAAGCGCATCGCGGAGTTCTCCAACAGCACCCAGGCCTGGATGGTCGCGGTGCGCATGGTGTCCGAGGGCGTCGACGTGCCGCGGCTCGCCGTCGGTGTCTACGCCACCAGTGCGTCGACGCCGCTGTTCTTCGCGCAGGCCATCGGTCGTTTCGTGCGTCTGCGGACGAAGGGCGAGACGGCGAGCGTCTTCCTGCCGTCGGTCCCGGTTCTCCTCGACCTCGCGGCCCAGCTCGAGGCGCAGCGCGACCACATCCTCGGCAAGCCGCACCGCGAGAAGGACGGTCTCGACGACGACCTGCTCGCCGACGCGAACAAGCAGAAGGACGAACCGGGCGAGGAGGAGAAGGCGTTCGTCTCGCTGGGCGCCGACGCCGAACTCGACCAGGTGATCTACGACGGCTCGTCCTTCGGTACCGCGACCTTCTCCGGGTCCGACGAGGAGGCCGACTACCTCGGTCTGCCCGGTCTGCTCGACGCCGATCAGATGCGGGCACTGCTGCGGCAACGGCAGCAGAAGCAGCTCGACAAGCCCGACAAGAACGCCGCCGAGCCGGAGCCGGTGCCCGCCCCGCAGATGGTGACCGAGCGTGTCGCCGCCGCCGGCCAGCTGGCGAACCTGCGCCGGGAGCTCAACTCCCTGGTCGCGATGCACCACCACCGGACCGGTAAGCCGCACGGCGTCATCCACGGCGAGCTGCGCCGGGAGTGCGGTGGCCCGCCCACCGCGATCGCCACCGTCGAGCAGCTCACCGACCGCATCGCCATGCTGCGCCAGCGGTAGGTGGGCCCGGAATGGCTCTGGAAACGCCGAAGCGGGCGACCACCGTGGTGGTCGCCCGCTTCGGGAACTGGGGACGGACGGGCGTCCGCCCGGAGGGCTGACGAGTCAGATTGTCGCCGCGGATGCTACGGACGCTTCCGTGTCGCTCACGATGGTCGCGTTCATCTCACGAAGACGATCGGCATGCTCGTTGGCGTGATGCTGGCAGAAGAGAAGCTCTCCTCCGCTCGCGAGCACGGCGCGCACGCGGGCTCCTGCGCTGCACCGGTCGCACCGGTCGGCAGCGGTCAACGGGGGGCTGGTCAGTGTTCCGGGCATGACTCCTCCGAACTGGCTACGGGTACGCACCCGCCGCCTGGGGTCTTCCGCCGCGTCGGGGGTGACGCGGTAGGTCCACTCTGTCAGACGTTCGACTTGACCGGGTTGTTCCCGATAGGCCGTCGGTGTGTTCTCTCTAACAGAGACCGTCCTGAACTCGGACAATGCGATTCGGGACGTTTCGGTGTTCGCTGACAGCTGAGCGTCGGCCTAGTGTGTCGGGGCGACGACCGGCCGAAAAGGAGCACCGATGACCGACCTCGAGCAGGTGCTGGTGCACATGTGCACCCGCGAGGAGTGGGCGAACGCACAGCGCGTGGGGCAGCGGATTCCGGACGGGTTCGCTGCCGAGGGATTCGTACACCTGTCGACACCCCGGCAGGTCCATCTGCCCGCCAACCGGCTGTTCGAGGGCCGTCGCGACCTGGTGCTCCTGCATCTGGATCCGGGCCGGCTGGGCGCCGAGGTCCGGTGGGAGCCCGGGGTCCCGTCCGACCCCGCGTCGATGCGGTTCCCGCATCTGTACGGTCCGCTGCCGGTCGCGGCGGTCGTCGAAGTGGCCGACTACCTGCCCGACGCTGCCGGGGTGTTTCCGCCCGTCGTGTGACACGGCGACCCGGGAACGGGTGTTCGTGGTTCGGCGTCGGAGCGTGGCGCTACCGTTGAGCCATGAACGTGGAAGTGACGCCGCTGCCCGGTATCGGAGTCCGCAAGGACTTCGCGCTGGCGACGGGTCGACGCATCGGTGTGGTCACCCACCGCGACGGCCGCACCGATCTCATCGTCTCCAAGGTCGACGACCCCGACGCCTGCATGGCGTCGATCCCGCTCGAATCGGACGAGGCATCGGTGCTGGCGAACCTGCTCGGAGCCCCGCAGCTCGTCGCGCAGCTGCGGGAGGAGCACCGGGACATGCCCGGCATCAGCACCCGCCAGCTCCCGATCACCGAGAATTCGCCGTGGGACGGCCGGACGCTCGGCGAGACCGCGATGCGCACCCGCACCGGTGTTTCCGTCGTTGCTGTGATGCGGGCCGGTCAGGTGGCGCCGTCACCGAATCCCGACTTCACCTTCACCGAAGGCGACCTTCTGGTCGCGGTCGGCACCCAGGAGGGCCTCGACCACGCCGCCAAGATCCTCGCGCACGGCTGAACGCGGCTCGATCCACACGCGATGACTGGTACTGCACTGGCACTCGTCGAACTCGGCGCTGTCTTCTTCACGCTCGGCGTTCTCGGTCGGCTGGCCGGACGCATCGGCATGTCGCCGATCCCGCTGTATCTGATCGGCGGTCTGTGCTTCGGCCAGGGCGGGTTCATCTCGCTCGGCGACATCGGAGAGTTCAGCCATCTCGCGAGCGAGATCGGCGTCGTCCTGCTGCTGTTGCTGTTGGGCCTGGAGTACACGGCGTCGGAACTCGTGACCGGCCTGAAGAGGTCCTGGTTCGCGGGTGTCGTCGACATCGTTCTGAACGCGGCGCCGGGCGCGATCCTGGCGTTCATGCTCGGATGGGGTCCCGTCGGGGCGCTCACGCTCGGCGGCGTCACCTACATCTCGTCGTCCGGCATCGTCGCGAAGGTGCTCGGCGATCTCGGTCGTCTCGGTAACCGCGAAACCCCGGTGATCCTGTCGATCCTCGTCTTCGAGGATCTCGCGATGGCGGTGTACCTGCCGATCCTCACGGCCGTTCTCGCGGGGGTGAGCTTCCTGGGCGGGCTCCAGGCCGTGGCGATCTCGTTCTTGGTCATCACCGTGGTGCTCGTCGTCGCCCTGCGCTACGGAAACGTCGTCTCCGCGATCGTGGACAGCACCGACCGCGAGGTGTTCCTGCTCAAACTGCTCGGCGCCGCACTGCTGGTCGCCGGCTTCGCGTCGTCGCTGCAGGTGTCCGCGGCGGTCGGTGCGTTCCTGCTCGGTATCGCGATCTCCGGATCCACCGCCCGGAACGCCACGCGGCTGCTCGAGCCGCTGCGGGACCTGTTCGCCGCGATGTTCTTCGTCGTCTTCGGTCTCAACACCGATCCGACGACCATCCCTCCGGTGCTGCTGCCGGCGATCGGCCTGGCGGTCGTCACGGCTGCCACCAAGGTGCTCACGGGTTGGTGGGCCGCTGGGCGGCAGGGCGTCGGAGTGATGGGCCGCGCCCGCGCGGGTGCCGCGCTGGTCGCCCGCGGGGAGTTTTCGATCGTCATCGCCGGTCTGGCGGTCTCCGCCGGTGCGGTCGAGGGGGAGTTGGCCGCGTTGGCCACCGCGTACGTGCTCCTGATGGCCGTCCTGGGGCCGGTCGGCGCCCGGGTGGCCGAACCGCTCGTTCGGCTGTTCCAGCCGCGGAGACCAAAAGAGGAAGGGGCCCCGAAGGACCCCTTCCTCACGACCTGACCGGTATCAGCCGGTTAGTCGAGGTAGTCGCGCAGCACCTGCGAACGCGACGGGTGGCGCAGCTTGGACATCGTCTTCGATTCGATCTGGCGGATGCGCTCACGCGTGACGCCGTAGACCTGGCCGATTTCGTCTAAAGTCCGCGGCTGGCCGTCGGTCAGACCGAAGCGCAGGCGCACGACACCGGCCTCGCGCTCGGACAGCGTCTCGAGCACCGACTGCAGCTGATCCTGCAGCAGGGTGAAGCTGACGGCGTCGACGGCCACCACGGCCTCGGAGTCCTCGATGAAGTCGCCGAGCTGGCTGTCGCCCTCGTCGCCGATCGTCTGGTCGAGGGAGATGGGTTCACGCGCGTACTGCTGGATCTCCAGCACCTTCTCCGGCGTGATGTCCATTTCCTTCGCGAGCTCCTCCGGCGTGGGCTCGCGGCCCAGGTCCTGCAGCAGCTCACGCTGGATGCGGCCCAGCTTGTTGATGACCTCGACCATGTGGACCGGGATACGGATCGTGCGGGCCTGGTCGGCCATCGCACGCGTGATCGCCTGCCGGATCCACCACGTGGCGTACGTCGAGAACTTGTAGCCCTTGGTGTAGTCGAACTTCTCGACCGCACGGATCAGGCCCAGGTTGCCTTCCTGGATGAGGTCCAGGAACGCCATGCCGCGGCCGGTGTAGCGCTTGGCCAGCGAGACGACCAGGCGCAGGTTCGCCTCGAGGAGGTGGTTCTTGGCGCGGTTGCCGTCGCGAGTGATCCAGTTCAGGTTTCGGCGATCGGCGGGGGAGGGCTTCTCGCCCTTCTCGGCCATCTCCGTCATCTTGAAGGTCGCGAACAGACCGGCCTCGATGCGCTTGGCGAGCTCGACCTCCTCCTCGGCGTTGAGGAGCGCGACCTTGCCGATCTGCTTGAGGTACGCGCGCACCGAGTCGGCGGACGCGGTGAGCTCGGCGTCCTTGCGGGCCTGACGGAGGGCCTCGGACTCCTCCTCGTCCCAGACGAAATCGCCCGACGCCTTGTCCTTTTCGGACGGCTCGGCGGTCTCTTCCTCGTCCTCCTCGACCTCCTCGACGACGACTTCCTCGTCGACCAGTTCGCCGTCGGCGACGTCGATATCGGCCATGTCGATGTCGTCGTCCTCGGCGATGTCGTCGCCGGCCTTGCTGGTGGCCTTTTTGGTGGCCTTCTTGGCGGCCGTCTTCTTGACGGCGGCCTTCTTTGCGGGTGCCTTCTTGGCGGCGGCCTTCTTCGCGGGTGCCTTCTTCGCGGCGGCCTTCTTTGCAGGGGCCTTCTTGGCGGCGGGCGCGCTACCGGTAGTCGCCTCGGCAGTGGGTGCAGGAGTCGCTGACTCCGGTGTGGAATCGGCGGTCTGACGCGTATCGGTGGCTGCCACGTACGCCCTTTCGTGACGGTGTCGTGCGGCGTCACGCCAGAGTGGAATTCCGGCGGAGAGGTCTGTCGGGTTTTCGCCGACTCACAGTCGGCCGCCATCCATTGTAACGACAGCTTCGAAATTGTTACGGAGCGATGCCCGTTTCCTGCCGGTTCGCCGCGCACATCGCGGCGCCGACGATGCCGGCGGTGTTCAGCAACGCTGCCGGAACGACCGGTGTTCGGTTCTCCAAGCGGGGAATCCACTTCTCGTGCTTGCGGCTGATGCCGCCGCCGGCGATGAACAGGTCGGGCCACAGCAGATCCTCGAACCGGCACAGGACCCGCGTCACCTCGGCGGCCCATTCCTTGTACGACAGCCCCTGTGTGTCCTTCACCGACGACGCCGCCCGGTGCTCGGCCTCGCGCCCGTCGACCTCCATGTGCCCGAACTCGGTGTTCGGCAGCAGAACGCCGTTGTGGATGACCGCGGAACCGATCCCCGTCCCGAACGTGAGCAGCACCACAACCCCGTCGGCGTCCTTGCCCGCCCCGTAGCGGTCCTCGGCGAGCCCCGCGGCGTCGGCGTCGTTGAGGACCGTGACTTCACGCCCACCGAGGGCGCGCGAGAACACCGCCCGGGCGTCGGTGCCGATCCACGACTTGTCGATGTTCGCCGCCGTGCGGGCGATTCCCGACGTGACCACGCTCGGCAGCGTGATGCCGACCGGTCCCTCCCATCGGGCGCGGGCGACGATTTCCGCCGCGGTCGCGGCGACGGCTTCGGGAGTCGCCGGATGCGGCGTCTCGATCTTGATTCGATCCTCGATCAGCTCACCGGTACCGAGGTCGACGATCGCGCCCTTGATGCCGCTGCCGCCGACGTCCACACCGAACCCGCGCGCACCCACAATCGGCTCCTTCCGTGAGATGACCGTCTGCGCCGAAACAGTAGTTGGTTTCGGGTCGTTCGGCTTTGCGATACCGGTGGTGTGGGGTCGTCTCGGTGTGGTGCGATACAGGCATGCGCGCCACTGACATCCCCGCCACCGACCATGCCACCTCCACCGACCCGCGTGTGCTCCGCGATATCGCGGTCACCGTCGCGGAAGCGGCCGCCGCCCTCGTCCGGGCCCGGCGCCCGGAGGTGTTCGGTGTGATGGGCGCCGAGCTGCACGCCACCGACGGTGGATCCGTGCAGGCCAAGAGCACTCCGACGGACCCGGTGACTGTCGTGGACACCGAGGCCGAGCACCTCATTCGGGCCCGGCTGGCCGAACTCCGCCCGCACGACGCCATCCTGGGCGAGGAGGGCGGCGGGGACGTCGGCGTCGAGGGAACCCGCTGGGTCGTCGATCCGATCGACGGCACGGTCAACTTCCTGTACGGCATCCCCGCCTACTCGGTCTCCGTCGCCGCCCAGATCGACGGCGTGTCGGTCGCGGGGGCGGTCGTCGACGTCGCCGGCGGCGTCACCTACTCCGCAGTAGCGGGAGGCGGGGCGACGTTCACCGACGTCGCGGGCGGCAGCGGTGTGCTGTCGTGTAATCCGGTGACCGACGCGTCGTTCACGCTGCTCGCGACCGGTTTCGGTTACAGCGCGCAGCGCCGCAGCGCGCAGGGGCGGATCATCAGTGAGTTGCTGCCGCACGTGCGCGACATCCGTCGCGTCGGTTCGGCGGCACTGGACCTGTGCATGGTGGCGTCGGGACGGGTGGACGCACATTTCGAGCACGGACTCAACCCGTGGGACTGGGCGGCGGGTGCCCTCATCGCGACCGAAGCCGGCGCTCGCGTACACCTGCCCGCACCCGACACGGGCAGCGCAGCGGGCGAGGTCGTGATCGCGATAGCGCCCGGCATCGCGGACGAACTGGAGTCCGTCTTCCGGTCCGCGGGCGTGTTCGACCCCGTTCCCTGAGCCGGACGTGCGGGCCCGGGCTCAGCAGCGAGCGGTCCGGGCCGCGCTCAGCAGGCCCGGATCGAGCGGAGCGGGAGTGGTCCCGGGCATCGGGTCCTTGAGGGTGTTGAGTACTTCCTCGGCGTCCGCGTTGGGCTTGACGTCCTTCGCGAAGTAGGTGCCCAGCGCGAGGTCGACTGTGTCGTCGGTGCGGCCGTCCTGAATGAGTTCGGCGCACGGCGCCACCAGCCAGAGCGCACTCGCGGCCGGCAACCCGTTCGGTCCGAATCGAAGCTGGCCGTGGCACTGGAGGTTCTGGTCCACGTACACCGGATCGTTCCCGACCTGGACGTCGGGTGCACTCGCGAACCCGTAGTCGCGCAGTTCGTTGGCGACGTCGGCTGCCTGGCCACGTTCGCCGTTCGCGTTGTAGACGCGGACCTGAGTCGCGGACAGCGGCGCGGGCTCGACGTCGAGGAGTGTGTTGCGACTCACCTTCTCGCCTAGCGGCTGCGGCGTCGGTGCGTCGGGGGACTTCGGCTTCACCGGAGGATTGCAGTCGACCGTGGTCGCGTAGACCTCGGGTTCGGTGAGGATGCGGGTCCACACCACGACCCCGAGCACTGCCAGGGCGGAGATGAGTGCGATCACCGGGACCGAGCGGCGGCGGCGGAACGGGCGGCCTTGGTCGTCGGTCGAGCTGCCATCGGTGATCAGTGAAACCACGGTGTGTCGACCTCTCCGTTGCCGAGCATGCGGCGGTGATCCGCAGGAAAAGAGTTGGTGTGGTTCCGGCCACGTCTGTCTCGCCGCCGCCGTCCCGCAGCCAACTGTAGATCCCCGGCCGGTCACCGTCCCGCACATGCCCCGTCCAGGAATGTCTCGGGTTGCTGTGCGGTTGGTGACAATTGACGGACAGTTTCCGGCAGTGTCCGGTTCGGTTGCCACTTTTCCTGGCGCGTCGGCTATTGTCTGGCGGCCCCAGTCGTGAGAACACACGATTTATACAGGGTCCGGATGGAGTCGAGAGTGAGGTGTAGGTCATGTTTTCCGGAGGGTGTTTCGGGCACTTCCGGGCGCACTGAGGCGTTGTTACAGCCACAGGAATGGATCTACATCACTGTCGGTTTCCCATGGATCGCCGCAACCGATCGGTTTCGGCGGCCCGGGCACCGGGGATACACGCAAGAGGACGAGGGGAAGAGGAAATGGCAACCGACTACGACGCACCCAGGCGATCGGAGACCGACGAGGTCTCCGAGGATTCGCTCGAAGAACTGAAGGCACGACGCAACGAGGCGCAGTCGGCGGTCGTCGACGTGGACGAGTCCGACACCGCGGAGTCGTTCGAACTCCCCGGCGCGGACCTTTCCGGCGAGGAACTGTCGGTGCGGGTGGTGCCCAAGCAGGCGGACGAGTTCACCTGCTCGAGCTGCTTCCTGGTTCACCACCGCAGCCGCCTCGCGAGCGAGGAGAACGGCGTCATGATCTGCATGGACTGCGCCGCCTGACCCTGTCGGGCAGGACGGACTAGCCCTTCGGGGCGGTCCCTCGGCCGATGGCGGCCAGCAGTTCGGCTGGCCGCCTCGTGCTGACCAACCAGTAGGGCGTGGGGTCCTCGGGATCGTCGAGGACGATCAGGACGGTGTCCTTGATCCACGACCGATTCTGAACGAATGCCGCCGGATCGAGCTGACGGCCCAGCGCCGCGCTCTTCGCGGACGGCGGAATGGCCGCTGTGCGCGAGATGACGGACAGCGGCAGGTGGGCCCGGCCGACCCCCAGCTCGCCGTCGGGGCCGTCGAAGACCGCGATTCGGTGCCGGGAGACCCACAGCAGGGCCCACACCGGGAACGGGAACAGCAGGACATACGGAAGCCAGGCGCGCACACCCGGGGATCCCATGTGGATCTCCGCGGCCAGCAGGCCTGCGATGAGCAATCCGGCGGGCCACCACCACAACGGAACCCACAGGCGCTCCGAATAGATCGGCACTCGGGTGCCGTCGGGCGTGGTAGCGGCGGGCTGAGACGATTCGGACACGTATTCCAGAGTAGTCTCGGTGCACGTGAGCGATCTTCCTGCCATCGCGCTGAAGCGACTGGACCCCGGTATCCCGCTGCCGCGACGGGCCCACGACGGTGACGCCGGCGTCGACCTGTGCACCACCACCGATGTCACGATCGAGCCCGGACGTCGGGTCCTGGTCGGTACCGGCATCGCGATCGCGCTGCCGATCGGCACGGTCGGCCTCATTCATCCGCGTTCCGGACTCGCCGCCAAGACCGGCCTGTCCGTCGTGAACACTCCCGGCACGGTCGACGCCGGCTACCGCGGCGAGATCAAGGTCTGCCTGATCAACCACGACCTCGAGACCCCCATCGAACTGCGTCGCGGCGACCGCATCGCGCAGCTGGTGGTGCAGCGGGTCGAACTGGTCGACTTCGTGGAGGTCGATTCCCTCGACGAAACCGTCCGTGGCGCAGGTGGTTACGGATCCAGTGGGGGACATGCGAGCCTCGTGACGCACAATGCCGATCAGGATTTCGACGGTACGGAAGGCCGCCCGCACGAGTTGACGAGGCTGCCGAGGGAAGGGGCCTGATCACATGTTCGGACGTCGCAAGAAGAATGACGCAGCTGCCGCGGACGATGCGGCGCACGTCGACACGGGAGCCGACGTCGAAGAGGACTTCGACGAGGACTCCGAGCTCGACGTTCCCGTCGGGGCGGTCGACGGCGGCCCGTTCGATGCGGGCGATCTCCCCGAGGGCGAGGAACCGGCGGCGACGCGGCTCGATCTCGGTTCGGTCCTGCTGCCGATGCCCGACGGCGCCCAGCTCCAGGTCGAGATGTCGCCGGACGGTTCTCCGCAGGCGGTCCACCTGGTGACCCAGTTCGGCCGGGTGACCGTGTCGGCGTATGCCGCACCCAAGTCGCCGGGCCAGTGGCGCGAGGTGGCGTCGGAGCTGGCCGAGTCGCTGCGCGGCGACAACGCGGAGGTCAGCATCGAGAGCGGGCCGTGGGGCCGTGAGGTGATCGGAGTCACCCCGAACGCGGACCTCCGATTCATCGGAGTGGACGGTCCGCGCTGGATGATCCGCTGTGTCGTCGCGGGGCCGTCCGGCAACGTCGCGGCCGGTTCGCCGCTGGTCGAGATCGCCCGCGGCGTCCTGCGCGACACGGTCGTCCAGCGCGGCACCGATCCGCATCCGGTGCGGACCCCGCTCCCGGTCGTGCTGCCGCAGGTCCTCGTCGAGCAGCTCGTGGCAGTTCAGCAGCAGCAGCTCGCGGCCCAGCAGCAGGCGGTCCAGGAGCAGCTCGCGGCCCAGCAGCAAGCTCAGCAGGAGCCGGCGGCACAACCGCAGCCCGAGCAGCAGCCCCCGCAGCATCTGGGGAACGGGTCCGAGCCGCCGCGTCGCGGCGAGTCGGGCTCGGCGATGCAGCAGCTCGGACTGTAGGGCCCGGCGACCTCGTCAGGCGATCCGGTCGAGTGCGTCGAGGCACGCTCGGCCGAGGGCGCCGGGGTCGTCCCCGACCTCGCTCAACGTCAGTTCGGTCAACTCCGCGTGCGGTAGCGTCGCCGCCCACTCCTTGGCGACCGTGAAGGGGTGGACGGCGTCGTCGACCGCGGCAGCGATGCCCACCGGGGCCTGGATGCGCGCGAGCGTCGCCGCGTCCGGTGCGTGGTAGCCGGCGGCCTCCTCGAGCGCCGACGGCAGATACGGCCATTGGTTGCGCCACGACCGCGTCAGCTCGTCGGCGAGCCACGGCGGGCTCGACGCGGTCATCTCCGCCGTCACCGCGTCCAACCCGTGGGCACGCAGCTGCGTCGCGGTGAAGGTGGCGCTCGCGGCCGCGGGCGCGTGCCTCGGCGAGCCGGTCCACGCGGGCAGCGCCGCGAGCACCGCGTCCACTCGGTCGGGGTGCGTGGCCGCCCACTCGAGCGCGACGGCCGCGCCGATCGACACGCCGCCGACGAGGATCCGGCCGTGGGTGTCCGCGGCTCGGTCCATCGCCTCCCGGTAGCTGTCGACCACCCGCCTGGGGTCCGGCTCGACGGCGATCGTCTGCACCCCCACCTGCGTCAATGCCGAACGGAAGGCGCGGTCGACGAAGTCCGCATCGGACCCGGTGCCAGGCAGGACGACAGCCACTGCGGGCCACGTACGTTGTTGCATGAGTCGATCTTGCACTGCCGCGTTCCGGGCCGTCCCACACGGCTGTGGTTGTCAGGTCACTTTGGGGTTACAGTGGCCATCGAGGGCCCGACTACGGGCCCTCGTACAAGCCTTATCGTGCGGCGCAAGACCTGCGCCGCCATTTGTCCAGGAGCGCGCTATGGCCCCCGCCGCGGCAGGTTACTTTCGCCGGCTGACTCGCAGACTCACCGAAGATCTCGAGCAGCTGGACGCCGAGGAAATGGTTGAGACCGCGCAGGCATCGGGCGCCAAGCGCGCCTGTGACTGCTCGCGCGGTGAGGAGGTCACGATCCTCGGGCGCCTGCGCAGCGTCGAGGCGTGTCCCAAGTCCGCGAACGCATCCGTCCAGGCCGAGTTCTTCGACGGAACCGACCCCGTCACACTGGTCTGGATCGGTCGCCGACGCATTCCGGGCATCGAGCCGGGAAAGACGCTGATGGTGCGTGGGCGGATCGGCGAGCGCGGCGGCCAGAAGGTCATCTTCAACCCGTATTACGAGCTGCGTGGAGATTCGTGATCGGCGTTCCTCTCGCCGCGGCGGTGACGGCTCACCGGCGCGCAGTGACGGTCCGCCGTCCGATCGGCCTTGACGGCTCGCCGTCGGAGTATGGCAATCTCGTCGCGTGACCGAAACGAAGCAACAGACGATCCTCGAACAGCTCGGTGGACTGAGTGGGCTGGTCTACTCGTCGCTGCCGGTCATCGCCTTCGTTCCGGCGAACAGCCTGTGGGGCCTGGGACCGGCCGTGTGGATCGCGCTGGGAGTGGCCGCGGCCATCCTCGTGTGGCGCATCATCCGTCGCGGGCCGATCCAGCCGGCCATCTCGGGATTCCTCGGCGTCGGCGTCTGCGCGTTCATCGCCTATCGCACCGGTGACGCGAAGGGCTACTTCCTCTTCGGCATCTACACGAGCCTGCTGTACGCGGCGGCCTTCGTCGTCTCGATCCTCGTACGGTGGCCCCTCGTCGGCGTCGTCTGGGGCTACCTGAACGGACACAAGAACGCGTGGCGGGCGCACAAGAGCGCGGTGCGCGCGTATGACATCGCGACGATCGCGTGGGCGTTGGTGTTCGGGGCCCGCTACCTGGTCCAATCGCAGCTCTACGACGCCGACCAGACGGGGTGGCTGGCGGTTGCCCGCATCGGTATGGGCTGGCCGCTTACCGGCGTCGTGTTGCTCGTGACGATCTGGGCGGTCCGCCGCGCGGATCGGGTCGTCGAACCGGCACCGGCCCCCGAGGACCTCGAGCAGATCGAGGGCGCCGGGGACGGCGCGGCCGACCGGCCCGAATCAGATGTCGACCGCGGCGCGTAGCTCGTCTTCGACCTCCACCGCGGCGACGAACAGCAGCTCGTCGCCGGCTTCGACCGGATCGTCGGGCTGCGGGACGATCACACGTCCACCCCGGATGATGGTGACCAGCGCCACGTCACGCGGCAACTGGATCTTCCGGACCGGCTTGCCCGCGAGGGGAGTGTTCTCGGGCAGGGTGATCTCGACGAGGTTCGCCTGACCCTGACGGAACGTCATCAGCCGCACGAGATCGCCCACCGTGACGGCCTCCTCGACGAGCGAGGCCAGCATGCGCGGTGTCGACACCGCGACGTCCACGCCCCAGGACTCGTCGAACAGCCACTCGTTGCGCGGGTCGTTGACGCGGGCCACCACCCGACCGACGCCGAACTCGGTCTTCGCGAGCAGGCTCACCACGATGTTCGCCTTGTCGTCGCCGGTCGCGGCGATCACGACGTCGTAGCTCTCCAACTGGGCGGCCTCGAGCAGGCTCAGCTCGCACGCGTCGGCGTGCACCCACTCGGCCTGGGGGATCACGTCGGGTTCGACGTGTTCGAGTTTGCGTTCGAGCAGCATGACGTGGTGGTCGCTGCGGACGAGTTCACGGGCGATGGAGCGGCCTACGGCGCCGGCTCCTGCGATGGCCACTCTCATCGGAGGCATCCAATCGGGTAGTCGATCGAGAAGGGGGTCATGACCGGTGCAATGTCAGTCGTCCGACGGGGGAGGGTTCCCCGCGAGCGCGACGGCCTCGGCGACGGTCCCGGACACGGCGGCGACGTACACCTGGTCCTGGGACTGGATCACGGTCTTGCGGTCCGGGAGGATTCCCGTCCCGAATCGGATGATGAACGAGACACGCGACGACGTCGCGGCCTCGAGTTCGCTGACGCTGCGGCCCACCCAGTCTTCGTGCAGGGACAGTTCGGTGACCACGACCGTGCCCGACGGATCGCGCCACTTCGAAATCTGGTCGTCCTGCTGCAGGGCGAGCATGAAGCGGTCGGTGGTCCACGGCACCGTCGCGATGGTCGGGATTCCGAGGCGCTCGTAGACGGCGGCGCGCTTGGCGTCGTAGATCCGTGCGACGACCCGATCGACACCGAACGTCTCGCGCGCGACGCGCGCGGAGATGATGTTCGAGTTGTCGCCCGACGACACGGCCGCGAATGCCTGTGCACGCTCGATTCCGGCCCGGACCAGTACGTCTCGGTCGAATCCCATGCCGACGACGGTCGTGCCGGTGAAGTCCGATCCGAGGCGGAGGAATGCGCTCGCGTCGCGGTCGATGACCGCGACCTCGTGGCCGATCCGGCTCAGTGCGGTAGCGAGGGACGAGCCGACCCGGCCGCATCCCATGACGACTACGTACACCCGTCCACTCCGTTCATTGCTCAGCGGCCGACGGTGTGCCGCCGGCATCGAATCGAACCGTACAGCGCCCACCGGGAAGAGCAAGCAGCCGCCGCCGATCGGTGGACTCCCGGGGTGATCGGCAAACCGGGAATCGCGGTGGGGGACGCCCTGATGTGGTGTGTGGCCGGGGACGGCTTACGCTTTGTCGGTGTCGAAGCTTTCCACCGCTGCGAAGCGGCTGATTTTGGGGCGACCGTTCCGAAGCGACAAACTCGGACACACGCTTCTCCCCAAGCGGATCGCGCTACCCGTCTTCGCCTCGGACGCGATGTCGTCGGTGGCGTATGCGCCGGAAGAGATCTATCTGGTGCTGTCGGTCGCGGGCATTTCCGCGTACGCGTTCGCGCCGTGGATCGGGCTGGCCGTCGCGCTGGTGATGGCCGTGGTCGTTGCGAGCTACCGCCAGAACGTGCATGCCTATCCGTCCGGTGGCGGTGACTATGAGGTCGCGACCGTCAACCTGGGGCCGAACGCCGGCCTGACCGTCGGCAGTGCGCTGATGGTCGACTACGTGCTCACGGTGGCGGTGTCGATCTCGTCGGCCGCGTCGAACATCGGGTCCGCGGTGCCGTTCGTGGCCGAGCACAAGGTCCTGTTCGCGATCGCGGCGATCGTCCTGCTGACCGCGATGAACCTGCGCGGCATCCGGGAGTCCGGGTCGGCGTTCGCGATCCCCACCTACGCGTTCATCGTCGGCATGATGGTGATGCTGGTGTGGGGCTTCGTTCGTATCTATGCCTTCGGTGACGATGTCCACGCCGAGTCGGCCGGGTTCACCCTCAATGCGGAGGACGCGCAGCTGCACGGCATCGCGTTCGCGTTCCTCATCGCGCGGGCGTTCTCGTCCGGCTGTGCGGCACTGACCGGTGTCGAGGCGATCAGCAACGGTGTGCCCGCGTTCCAGAAGCCCAAGTCGCGCAACGCCGCCACCACGCTGCTGCTGCTCGGTACCTTCGCGATCACGCTGTTGATGGGCATCATCATCCTGGCCCAGAAGATCGGCGTCGTGTACGCGCACGACCCGGCGATGCAGCTGACCGGCGCGCCCGAGGGCTACCAGCAGAAGACGCTCATCGCGCAGCTCGCCGAGGCGGTGTTCTCCGGATTCCCGATCGGCTTCTACTTCATCGCGACCGTCACCGCGCTCATCCTGGTACTCGCCGCGAACACCGCGTTCAACGGCTTCCCGGTGCTCGGGTCGGTCCTCGCGCAGGACCGTTACCTGCCGCGCCAGCTGCACACCCGCGGCGACCGCCTCGCGTTCAGCAACGGCATCCTGTTCCTGTCGGGTGCGGCGATCGCGTTCGTGGTGGTGTTCGGCGCCGAGGTCACCAAGCTGATCCAGCTCTACATCGTGGGCGTGTTCGTCTCGTTCGTGCTGAGCCAGACCGGCATGATCCGGCACTGGACGCGTCACCTGAAGGCGGAGACCGATCCCGCGCAGCGCCGGCGGATGAAGCGTTCCCGAGTGATCAACTCGATCGGCCTCGCGATGACCGGCGCAGTGCTCGTGATCGTCCTGCTCACCAAGTTCGCGGCCGGCGCCTGGATCGCGATCGTCGCGATGATCGCCATCTTCGTGGTGATGAAGTCGATCCGTCGCCACTACGACAGCGTCGCGGCCGAGCTCGACGAGCAGGAATGGGACGGCGTGCTGCCGAGCCGGACGCACTCGATTGTGCTCGTGTCGAAGATGCACATGCCGACGATGCGCGCGCTCGCCTACGCTCGGGCGACGCGTCCCGACACGCTCGAGGCCATCACGGTCAACGTCGACGAGCCGGACACCCGGGCCCTGGTCCGGGAGTGGGAGAACAGCGACATCACGGTGCCGCTCAAGGTAATCGAGTCGCCGTACCGGGAGATCACCAAACCGGTGCTCGACTACGTCCGCCGCATCCGGCGGGATTCGCCGCGCGACGTCGTGACGGTCTTCATCCCGGAGTATGTCGTCGGACACTGGTGGGAGCAGTTGCTGCACAATCAGAGTGCCCTGCGTCTCAAGAGCCGGCTGCTGTTCCAGCCCGGTGTGATGGTCACGAGCGTGCCGTGGCAGCTGAGTTCGTCGGAGAAGGTCAAGCGGGAGCGTGTCGACAACGCGCCGGGCGCGATCCGCCGCGGTCTCGATGTGGAAGGCAAGTGACCGGCAAGTGAGCGAGAACTGGGTCGGACGCCGGCTCGAGGTGGAACTGGGCAAGCCCGGGCACGGCGGGTTCTGCGTCGCCCGGCACGAGGGCCGGGTGCTGTTCGTCCGGCACGGGCTGCCGGGCGAGAAGGTGATCGCGCACGTCACCGAGGACCGCGGTGGATCGTTCTGCCGGGCCGACGCCGTCGAGATCGTCGAGGCGTCCCCCGACCGCATCGCGCCGCTGTGCCCCATCTCGGGTCCCGGCGGAGCCGGGTGCTGTGACTACTCGCACGCCACGCTCGCGGCGCAGCGGCGGATGAAGTCCGACGTCGTCGCCGAACAGTTGCGCCGCATCGCGGGCGTGGACATGGACATCGCCGTCGACTCGTTGCCGGGCACCGGCGACGGCACGGGATGGCGCACCCGGGTCCGGTTGGCGGTGGACGCGGCCGGGCGCCCCGGCTTCCATCGCTTCCGCAGCCTCGACATCGAGACGTTCCTGGCCTGCCCGCAGATCGATCCCGCCGCTTACGCCGGGCTCGCCGAGCGCTCGTGGCATCCGGGTGCGGAGATCCAGCTCGTGCTGGACGCGGCGGGCGAGCGGCACGTGGTGGAGATCGCGCCGCCCAAGGTGTCGCGCACGGGCCGGCGCAGCCCGGGCCGGCGCGGGGCGACGGCGCGGCGGGCGGCATCGGCGGGCAGTCGCGCGGAACACGTCGTGATCGGTTCGGGTCGGCCCGTCGAGCGGGTCGGCGACCGGGAGTGGACACTGTCGGCGACGGGTTTCTGGCAGGCGCACCGCAGCGCCGCCGAGACGTACTCGTCGGTCGTGGGGGAGTGGGCGCAGGCGTCGAACGGCGCGAACGTGTGGGATCTCTACGGCGGTGTCGGGGTGTTCGCGGCCACGCTGGCCGATCAGGTGGGCCCAGTAGGCCGGGTCGATTCGGTGGAGTTCTCGCGACAGGCCGTCGCCGACGGAACCGCGGCGTTGGGGGACCTGCCGCAGGTGTACCTGCATGCGGCTCGGGTCGAACGGGCGCTGCGCGACCTGTCGGCCCCGGAGGTCGTCGTCCTCGATCCGCCGCGCGCGGGCGCGGGCCGCGACGTCGTGGCCGCGGTGACGGCGGCCGGTCCGCAGCGCATCGTGCACATCGGGTGCGACCCGGCCTCGTTCGCGCGGGACGTCGCGCTCTACCGCGAGCACGGCTTCCGGCTGGCGCAGGTCCGGGCCTTCGATGCCTTCCCGCTCACGCACCACGTGGAGAGCCTCGCACTGCTCACACGCTGACGTTGGGAGTGGACCTCGACACACCCGACTCAGGCGCTGCTCGAGTTTGCGCTGGTCAGAGCCGTTGAAGTGCGGTATGTCGCTTTTGTGAAGTAATTGCTTGACGCACGCAACTATGCGTACCGTTGCGTTCTGCAAGTAATTCACTAGGTCTAATCGAGGATTCGGGGTATCCGATGGCTGTCCAGGCCGATACCGCGCAGGCCCTGGTCGATGCGATCTTCCTCTTCGGCCGCTCGCTGCGAAATGCGATCGCGAGTGCGGCGGATGATCCGGTCGCGCCGGCACTGGTGGCCGTGCTGGTCGTCCTTTCGGCTCGCGGCCCGTGTCGTCAGAACGAACTCGCGTCCGTTCTGTGCGTGAGCCAGTCCGCTCTCAGCCGGCAGATGACCGAACTGGTCGAGGCCGGACTCGTCGAGAGGCAACCGGACCCGGACGACAAGCGGGCCTTCCGCGTCCAGGTCTCGGCGGACGGGCACGAGGCACTGCGCGCCACCAAGGAAAACAGGTCCACGCGTTTGCGGGACATGCTCGGTGGTTGGAGCCAGGAGGAGGCGGCGGTCGCATTGACCACGATCGAACGTCTCACCGACTCGCTCACCGCGCGCTCCGAATCCTCACCTCTAGCAGCCGATCAATGTGGGAGAGCACTTCGATGACGACATCAGTGGGGGAGAGCCGGGCAGGCGCCGGCCAGCAGGCGATGACACATCGCCAGATTCTCGAGGTCCTCGCGGGCCTCATCGCCGCGCTGTTCACGGCGCTGCTCAGTACGACCATCGTCTCGACGGCGCTGCCGACGATCATCGGTGACCTGAAGGGCACCCAGACGCAGTTCGCGTGGGTGATCACGACGGCCCTGCTCGCGAACGCGGCATCGACCCCGATCTGG
Organism: Prescottella soli; assembly: GCF_040024445.1. Taxonomy (NCBI): domain Bacteria; kingdom Bacillati; phylum Actinomycetota; class Actinomycetes; order Mycobacteriales; family Nocardiaceae; genus Rhodococcus; species Rhodococcus (subgen. Prescottella) soli. Next base: position 792,243 of record NZ_CP157276.1, on the reverse strand, counting down.
GGCAAGCTCGCCGACCTGTTCAACAAGAAGGTGCTGGTCCAGAGCGCAATCGTGATCTTCGTCGTGGGCTCGGTCATCGCCGGTTTCGCCCACAACGTGCCGGTCCTGCTTGCGGCGCGCGTCGTGCAGGGCGTCGGCATGGGTGGCCTGACCGCCCTCGTCGTCGCGATCATCGGCAGCATCATTCCGCCGCGCGACCGTGGTCGCTACTCCGGCTACATGGGTGCGGCGATGGCGGTGTCGATGTCGGGCGGCCCGATCCTCGGCGGTGTGATCGTCGACAGCCCCCTCGGGTGGCGCTGGTGCTTCTTCGTATGCGTCCCGTTGGCCGTGATCGCGCTGTTCCTGCTGCAGCGCACGCTGCACATCGCGACCGAGCGCAAGGGTGACGTCTCCATCGACTGGTGGGGCGCGATGCTGCTGACCGCGGGCGTCAGTGTCCTGCTGATCTGGGTGTCGTTCGCGGGCAAGGCCGACTACTACGGCTGGATCTCGAAGGAATCGGCGATGTACGTCGGCGCCGGTGTGCTCCTGCTGATCGCAACGGTGATCGTCGAGGCGAAGGCCAAGGCGCCGATCATCCCGCTGAAGATCATCACCGAGAAGACCACGGGTATCGCGATCATCGCGTCGATCGCCGTCGGTGTCGGCATGTTCGGTGCCACGACGTTCCTCGGCCAGTACTTCCAGACGGCGCGCGGGTACAGCCCGACGATCGCCGGTGTCCTGACCATTCCGATGGTGCTGGGCATGCTGGTCTCGTCGGTCGTCTCGGGCCAGTTGATCTCGCGCTTCGGCAAGTGGAAGCCGTTCATCGTCGGTGGTGCGTTGCTGCTCGTCGTCGGATTCGGTCTGCTCGGCACGATCGATCACGCGACCAGCCTGTGGCTGATCGGTGTCTACATCGCGATCGTCGGCGTCGGCGTCGGCAGCCTGATGCAGAACCTCGTTCTCGCGGTCCAGAACACGGTGAGCGTGGACAACATCGGCGCCGCCAGTAGCTCGGTCGCGTTCTTCCGGACCTTCGGTGGAGCCATCGGCGTCTCGGTGCTCGGATCCGTGCTCGCGACCCGGGTCGCGACCCTGTCGACCGAGGGCTTCGCGAAGCTCGGCATCGACACGCACTCGTCCGGTGGTGGCGGCAGCCTGGATCTGAACGCGCTTCCGGCGCCCATCGCGGAGGTCATACGGGTGGCGTACGGCGACGCGACCGGACTCCTGTTCGCGATCGCGGCCGGTGTCGCGGTGATCACGCTGATCTGCGTGATCCTGGTCCCGAACACGCCGCTGCGGAAGACCATCGACATCCAGAAGCCGGATGCGCCGACCGAGTCGGCGGCCGTGAGCGAGAGCGAATCCGCTTAGCCGCGGTGCGCCGTCGAGCACTCCAAGTGCCGGCTGCGGAACCCCTGTGAGCGCGAACGGGGCGGTGCGGGTCCATCGGACCTGCGCCGCCCCTTCCGCGTGCCGGGGGCCGACCCGCGCCGTGGCGGCGCGGAATCAACTCTCTTCGACGATCACCTCGATGTCGCGGGACCGCAGACCCGCGACGACATCCGCGGGGGCGCAGTTGTCGGTGATCAGTTGCTCGAAGTCGTCGAGCGGTGCCAGCCAGTGCAAGGCGGTTCTGCCGAGCTTGCTGCTGTCCGCAAGGATGACCCGGCGCGTCGCGGTCGCGAGCATGGCCCTCTTGGACGCCGCGACTTCCTGTTCCGGGTGGTAGACGCCGCGTTCGTCGATCCCGGCGAACGAGAAGAAGCCGATGTCGGCGCGGACGCGGCCGGCGGCGTCCTCGCAGGCGATCCCGTGCATGCTGGCGTGCCGCGCGTCGTATTCGCCGCCGAGAACCACCAACCGGACGTCCTCCCACTGCGATACCCGGGACACGACCGGGACGAAGTTCGTGATCAGAGTCAGCGGCCGAAGCGTCTCGAGCGGATCCAGTAGATGCAGATTCGTGGTGGAACTGTCCACGAGCACTGACATTCCGGGCTGGACCAGGTCCGCGGCCCGCGCCGCGATCGCGCGCTTCTCGTTCAGGGCCGCCCCGGTCCGGTACTCGATGCTGCTCTCGAACACGCTCGACGGCTGGGCGGTGACCCCTCCGTGGAATTTGCGGACGACGCCCTTTCGGGCCAGCGCGTCGAGGTCGCGATGTGCCGTCACCAGGCTCACATTGAATCGCTGTGCGAGTTCCTGCGCGGTGGAGGTGCTGTGTGTGAGCAGATAGTTCGCGATGTCCCGCTGGCGTTGCGCGGGTAGCTCCCCCCGTCCTGACGTCATGGTTCTCTCCTGGGGATGCGGTGGTTCGGTGTTCTGTCGTCGTGCGGCAGGAGGCTAGCACCGCTGCGGTGAAGCCGGATTCCGTTGTCGGGTGTCGGTTTTCGAGTTCTTGCTCCCGTAGTCGGTGCGTCATCTGCGTCGTCGACGGGCGAACATTGGCTTAACAAATGCCGGAAATGTCGTCTGGCGATGAAAACTGCGCACCTCGTGCGACATAGTTGCCGAAGTGCGTTCGTGAGGTCACCGTCAGAGGATCCCGGGGCGCGCATTCGATCCGAAATCCACACCACAGGAGCAGCATTCACATGCGCGTTGTCAGCCGGGCCCGGACGTACGGGGTGAGAGGAGTCGGTGCGCTCGCAGCCCTCGCGGTCCTGTCGGCGGCCGGATGTTCGAGCGTGGTCGGTGGGCAGTCCGACCAGGCCGCAGCAGGGACCGTCGTTCAGTACAACAGTCCGGACGAGTGGGCGAACTTCAAGGACGTCCGGGCCGCGTTCGCGGAGGAATCCGGGATCACCGTGCCCAACGACGTCAAGAACAGCGGCCAGACGCTCAGCGCGCTGGCCGAGCAGAAGTCCCACCCGCAGGCGGACGTCGCGTACTGGGGGTCCACGTTCGGCGTCGAGGCTGACAAGCAGGGGCTGATCGAGCCGTACGCGCCGGCCGGTGCGGAGGACGTGGCCGCCGACCTGAAGGCCGCGGACGGCTCGTGGACCGTCGCCCACTACGGCGTGGTCGCGATGCTGGTGAACAAGAAAGCGCTGGGCGGGCTTCCGACGCCCCGGACGTGGGACGACCTCCTGAAGCCGGAGTACAAGGGCAAGGTGTTCTACGCGGATCCGGGCAAGGCTGCGATCGGCTACTACACCGCGGCGGCGGTCAATATGGCGAAGGGCGGATCTGCGTCCGACTGGCAGCCCGCCCTGGACTACTTCACGAAGCTGAAGGCGAACGGCGCCCAGGCCCCCGTGAACACGACACCGGCGAAGGCCGGATCGGGTGAGTATCCGATCCTGATCGACGCCGACTTCAACGGTTACGCGCAGAAGTACAACCAGAATGCAGATCTCGACGTGGTCATCCCGTCCGATGGCACGGTCAAGGTGTCCTACGCGGTGAGCCTGGTCAAGAACGGGCCGAATCCCGAGGGCGCGAAGAAGTGGATGGACTTCCTCCTGTCCGACACCGGTCAGCAGTTGTTCGCCGAGTTCTACGTCCACCCGGTCCGCGGGTCCATGCCCGAGCACATTCAGTCGCGGATCGCTCCGGAGGCGGAGTACAACGCCGCGCGTAACGTCGACATCGCCGAGTTGGCAGCTGTGCAGGGCGATTTCGTCAAGGCCTACACGGCCGCGATCTCGGGCTGACGCATGTCCGTTGCGTCTGTCGGAGTGGGCGTTCCCAGGCTGCGCCTGCCGCGCAGCATGGGTAACTTCCTCCTCGTCGTTCCCGCGGTCACCTTCCTCGTGCTGTTCATGGTGGCGCCGCTGGTGTCGTTCCTCGTACGCAGCCTGACCGGTGTCGACGGCGAGTTCACGTGGCAGTACTACGTCGAGATCTTCACCACCGCGAACTACCGGGCGGCCCTGATCAATTCGTTGTGGTTGGCGATCGCGTCGACGGTTGTCACGATCGCGGTCACGTTCCCGGCGGCCCTGCATCTCGCCAGGCTCGAGGGCAGGCGGGCCATCGCCTACGACGCGATTCTCACCTTCCCGCTGTCGCTTCCGGGCCTGGTGATCGGCTTCTTCGTCATCGTGCTCTTCGGTCGTGCCGGGTTGGCGCAGTCGGCGAGTGTCGCGCTCACGGGTCAGCAGTCGCTGGTTCTGGCCTATTCGATGCCGGGCCTGTTGTTCGCGTACCTCTATTTTCAACTCCCGCGCACCCTGGGAATTCTGCGTGGTTCGGCCAGCGCGCTCGACCCGGACCTCGAGGACGTCGCACGCACGCTCGGCGCGTCGCCGGCTCGGATCACGGCCACCGTGGTGCTGCCGGCGATGTGGCCGGCGATCCTGTCGGCCGCGGGGATCGCGATCGCCAGCTCGCTCGGCGCGTACGGGACCGTCGCGGCGCTCTCCGAGGGCTTTCGGGTGTTGCCGCTCGAGATCGCCGAGCAGGGGACTGTCCTGCAGAACACCGCCCTCGCGGGAGCGATGGCCGTCGTACTCGCAGCGGTGAGCGTGGTGTTCACGGTCCTCAACAACCTGGGTGAGCGAATGATCGGGCGATCGGAGGTTCGCGCATGAGCGTGGAGGTGTCCACCGCGCGACCGGTGATCGTGGTCCCGGATCGGACCGCGCCGCGCGTCACACCTGCTCGGGGTGGGCGCCGATGGATCACGTCGTCCGCGGCCCGGTTCTGCATCGTCCTGTCGGTGCTGCCGATCGTGGTCACCGCACTGGTCGCCGTCACCGCCAACTGGAACAACGGTCCGCTCAGCGGCGGCGTGACGACCAAATGGATGGGCGAGGCGCTGACGACCTTCGTGCCCGCGCTGTCGGCCAGTGCCCAGGTGGCTGCCCTCACGTTGCTGATCGGGTTTCCGCTGGGGCTTCCGCTGGCGTTCCTCTTCGCGCGTGGTGGCATGCCGGGAACCTCGGTGATCCGGTGGATGGCAAGTCTGCCCCTCGCCGTCCCCGGCATCGCCGTGGGCCTTGCGCTCGGTGCGATGTACCCGCAGCTCCAGCGGTCCGGGTGGCTGCTGATCCTCGGGCATGTCGTGGTGACGATGCCGTTCCTCGTCGCCAGTCTCACCCCGGTCCTGCGGGATCCCGACCTGCGGCAGCTCGAGCAGGCGGCGGCGACATTGGGGGCGGGCGCCGTCAGGCGACTGTGGACCGTGACCTTGCCGCACGTCCGGCCGGCGCTGCTCGCGGGCGCAATGATGGTGTTGGCCTTGAGTTTCGGCGAGTTCAACCTGACCTACTTCATCGTCAACCCCGCCCAGCAGACGCTCCCGGTCGTCCTGTTCGGCGCATTCATCTACGGGCAGACCTCGGCCGGTGCGGCCCTCGCCCTGTGGTACTGCATCGCAGTCATTCCGCTGGCTGTCGGTCTGCACCTGTTCGGCACGCTCGCAGTGAGGAGACGCAAGTGAGATCGGAAACCGGATCGACCAGTCCGGCAGTCGAGGCGGTCGGCATGACGCGGCGCTACCCGAAGTCGGACCGTGCAGCGGTCCGGGAGGTGAGCTTCACAGTGTCCTCCGGTGAGGTGCTCGCGCTCGTCGGGCCGTCCGGCTGCGGCAAGTCGACCACCCTGAGAATGATCGCGGGCCTCGAGCCGCTGGACGGCGGCTCACTCGCGCTCGACGGCGTCGATGCGACGACCACCCGTCCGGAGGATCGCCGCATCGGATGGGTGCCGCAGAGCTACGGCCTGTTTCCGCACATGAGTGTCGCGGACAACGTCGGGTACGGGCTGGCCGCGCGCCGGGTCTCGAAGGCGGATCGGCGCGACATGGTGCGCGAGGCGCTGCGTCTCGCCCGAGTGTCCGAGCTGGCCGATCGTTCGCCCCGGCAGCTGTCCGGGGGTCAGCGGCAGCGGGTGGCCCTCGCTCGCGCGTTCGCGACCAATCCGCGAGTACTGCTGTTGGACGAGCCGCTCGCCGCACTCGATCCGCAGCTACGTGACGAACTGAGGACCGAGCTCGCCACGATCCTGCGCGCGTCCGGCCGGGCGACCATCCTCGTCACCCACGACCAGCAGGAGGCGCTCTCGCTCGCCGACCACATCGCGGTGCTGCGCGACGGCCGGCTGGAGCAGTGCGGACCCGCCGAGGAGCTGTGGCGCCGGCCGGTCAATGCCTTCGTTGCCGCGTTCCTGGGTCGGGCGACGATGCTTCGCGGTGAGGTCACGTCGTCGGGATGCGTGCGCGTCGCCGACGAGTGGGATCTGCCGCTCGACGTCCTCGACGGCCCGGTCCTCGCGCCCGGTCAGGGGTGCGAGGTGGTCCTGCGCCCCAAGGCATTTGATCGGGCGCCCGCCACCGGCGGGCTGCCGCTCCGGGTCCGGCAGTGCGAGTACCTCGGCGACACCGTGCGCCTGCACGGTTCGATCGGGCGTTCGGAGATCGGGCTTACCGTCGAGCTCCCGGCCGACGTGCCGGTGACGGACTGGGTCGGCCTGGCTCCGCGTCCCGGTGCCATTTCTGTTAATCCGACTGCGCGAGAGAAGGTTCCGGCGTGAGTGTGATGATCGATCGCGCTGCGCCGCGGGACGTGCTGGTGCTGTGGGACCTCGACCAGACGCTGCTCGATGCGGGCGGGGTCGATCGTCAGGTGTGGCTCGACGTCTGCGCCGAGCTCACCGGTACCGTCCTCGAGTCCGCGGAGGTCGTCCCGGGCAGTACCGTCCGGGCGCTGATGCGTTCGCTGCTACGGCAATCGGGACTCGGCGAGGACGACGTCGACGACGTGCTGCCGCGTGCGATCGGGCGTGAACGTGAATTGCTCGACGCGCGGCGCGAGCTGCTCGTCCAGCACGGGCGTGCCCTGCCTGGTGCCCGCGCCGCGATCGAGCACTTCGCTCGCGCGCCACACGTGACGCAGTCGGTCCTCACCGGCAACCAGATCGACGCGGCCCGGATCAAGCTCGAGGCCTACGGGCTCGCGGCCGGCCTCGACCTCTCGCGGGGCGCATTCGGTTCCGATACGGTCCATCGCCCGGACCTGGTCGTGCAGGCGCTCGACACGGCGCGGTGGCTCGGTCGGGCACTCGAGCCCGGCGACGTGCTGATGGTCGGCGACTCGGTCCTCGACGTCGAGGCCGCGCGGAGCCACGGGGCGCGGGTGGTCGCGGTGGCCACCGGCGAAACCCCCGCATCCGTCCTGCAGGACGCGGGCGCAGACCTCGTGGTTCCGGATCTCGTCGATCTGCTCCCCGCCATGAATTCCCATCCGTCTCTGAAAGGATTTCTGTGATGACCTACGACGCTCGCTACGAGCTCATCCAACTGTCCGACACTCATCTCGTCGCCGCCGGCACGCTGTTCGAAGGCCTCGACAGCCAGGCACACCTGGAGCTGGCCTGCGCCGCCGTCCGGGCCGCCGACCGGACGTTCGACGCGATCCTGCTGACCGGCGATCTCGTCGACGGTGGGGGTGTGGAGGCCTATCGGCGTCTGTCGGCACTGATCGACGCGCTGAGTGCGGAGGTCGGTGTACCCGCGATCTACGCCCCGGGTAACCACGACGACCCGGAGATCTTCAGCGACGTCCTCGGAACGCCGATCGGTCCGGACGGCACCATCGACTACGTGACGCACGTCGGTGGGCTGCGCATCGTGGTCCTCGACAGCAACGTTCGCGGGGCCGGTCACGGCGAACTGCGCCCGCATCAGTTCCAGTGGCTCGCGGAAACCCTGCACGAGCCGGCGGAGGACGGAACCGTGGTGGTCGTCCACCACCCGCCGTTGCCGGCGTCCTCGCCGTACCTCGAGGACTACATCCTCGATCCCGCGCACCGCGCGCAGCTGGCGGATGTCCTTCGGGGTACGGACGTGCGGATCATCGTCGCCGGCCACTACCACCAGCCGATCGGCGGGGTCCTCGAGGGAATTCCGGTGTGGGCGGGTGGTGCGGTCTCGTACACCGGCAGCGCGTTCGCCCCCGAGGGACTGCATCAGGGATTGCGGATGCCGACGATCTCCAAGATCCAGTTGCATCCCGACACGGCATTCGGGGTGGCGCATCCCCTCGTGACGGAACCGCCGGTCTACACGATGTCCACGACGTAGCGGGCTACGTCTTTCGGTTGTACAGGCGCATCGTCAGGGGACCGAAGACGACGATGAACCCGGCGCACCAGATCAGCACGACGGACAGCTGACCGAACTCGAACGACCCCGCGGACAGGGCCCGCAGCGCCGTCACGAGGTGGCTGATCGGGTTGACCTCGACGAATGCCTGCAGCCAGCCCGGCATCGTGGACGGGTCGACGAAGATGTTGCTCGCGAACGTGAGCGGGAACAGGATGAACATCGACACGCCCATCACGGCCTGCTCGGTGCGCATCAGCATCGCGAACATCGTCCACACCCACGACAGGCTGAACGAGAACAGCAACAGCAGCAGCACCGAAGCGACGACGCCGACGACGCCGCCCGCGGGTCGGAATCCGAGGATCAGGCCGAGGACGAGCACGATCACCGACGCGATGGTGTAGCGCACGATGTCCCCGAACAGCGCACCGACGAGCGGCGACGGCCGCCAGATCGGCAGCGAACGGAAGCGGTCGAAGACGCCCTTCTCGATGTCCTTGTTGAGGGTCAGGCCCGTGTACATCGTGATCATCACCACCGTCTGCACGAGGATGCCGGGGATGAGGAACTGGACGTAGGCGGTGGTCGATCCGGCGAGCGCGCCGCCGAACAGGAACGTGAACATCAGCGTGAACATGATCGGGAACATCGTCACGTCGAACAGCTGCTCCGGGACGTGCTTGATCTTGAGCAGCGCGCGCCAGCCGAACGACAACGACGTCGAGAGCGCGTTCGGGCGGGCGGGCCGCGGGCCCGGCATCTGGAGGACGTTCCCGACCGCCTGGGCCGAGGTGGTGATGGTCTCGGTCATGGGGTCGTCTCCTCGAATTCGGCGGTGTCCTCGGTCGGTTCGGCGCTGTGCCCGGTGAGGGCGAGGAACACCTCGTCGAGGCTGGGCTGGCCGAGGGCGAATGTCGTGACGGCGAGGTTCGCGTCGTCGAGGGCGGCGAGCGCCCGCGCCACCCGCTGCGGGTCGTCGATACGCGCGGTCAGCGCGGCCGGGTCCGATTCGAGCGTGACGGGAACACCGAGGACCGGTTCGAGGATCGCGGCGGCGTCCTGGCGGCGCGACGATTCCGCGACACGCACGTGCAGTGCGCCGGAGCCCACCGACGCCTTGAGTTCGCCGGTCGTGCCCTCCGCGATGACCTTGCCGTGGTCGATCACGGCGATCCGGTCGGCCAACTGGTCGGCCTCGTCGAGGTACTGCGTGGTGAGCAGTACGGTGGTGCCGCCGGCGACGAGGGCCCGGACGATCTCCCACACCTGGTTGCGGCTGCGGGGGTCGAGTCCGGTGGTCGGCTCGTCGAGGAAGATCAGCTCGGGTGTGACGATGATGCTCGCGGCGATGTCGATGCGCCGCCGCATACCGCCCGAGTACGTCTTGACCTGGCGTCCCCCGGCCTCCTCGAGTCCGAAGGCGACGAGCAGCTGCTCGCACCGGGACCGGGCCGCGGCCCGTGAATAGCCGTACAGCCGCCCCAGCAGGATCAGGTTCTCGGTGCCGGTCAGGTCCTCATCGAGAGATGCGAACTGTCCGGTCAGTGACACCTTGCTGCGGACCGTCTCGGCTTCGGTGGTGACGTCGTGGCCGAGGACACGCGCGGATCCGCCGTCGATCGGGAGCAGCGTCGCGAGCATGCGGATGGTGGTCGTCTTGCCGGCGCCGTTGGGTCCGAGGACGCCGTACACGCCGCCGGAGGGCACCGCCAGGTCGACGCCGGCGACGGCGGTGTTCGAGCCGAAGCGCTTGATCAATCCGGTGGTTTCGATGGCCAGTGCGCTGTCAGGTTTCATCTGTCCCCGTCGTCTGGTGTGAATGATGTCGCAACTAGACGGTCCCAGCCTGATGGATCGGCGGAGACCGCGCAATCGGTTTTCCCTCCTCCTGGGGGAGCGTTTTCTTCCACCTGGGGAAGGCTGACGGCACGACGTTCAGAGGCGTCCGTGCTGCTCGAACGTGCGGAGCAGCATCTCGAGTTGTCCGTACGCCGCCGTCGCCAGGCGTTCGAGCAGCGCCGACTTGATCTCCGGGGCAGCGGAGGTGAGCCGGGCGAAACCGTCCGGCGGGAGCAGGGCGAGCGTGACCGTCGTGTCGGCGCGCACGTCGTTGAGGATCGTCGAGTCCAGCAGGGTGGGCATCTCGCCGAAAGTCATCCCGGCCGACAGGGTCGTGATGCGGTGGATCGTGCCGTCGGCGGATGTCACCGTGGTGCTGGCGCGACCCGACAGGATGAGGAAGATTCCGGCCGCGGTCGCACCGCGCCGGGCGATCGTCTCACCGCGCGCGACGGTCCGCTTCTCGAGCTCGTCGGTGAACCGCTCGAACTGCTCCGGCGTGAGATCTGCCAGCAGCGGGTGCTGTTCGAGCTCGACGGATTCGGGTTGCCTCCCGATCGCGCAGTGCAGCGCCAGCAGGACCTCCTCGCACCACTGGGTCGCAGCGTCCAGGTCGGCGAACACCCGACCGTGCGGATCGTCCGGCGTGAGGCTCGACGTCGTGTGACCGAAGAGCCCGTTCGGGTCCACGAGGGCCGTCCGGCAGCCGTGCCGGGCGAGATCGGCCCACAGCGCCTCGATCATCCGCCGTGCGACGTCACTGACGTCGTCGACGCGTCGGACGTCGACGACGACGGCCTCGAGGTCGTCGCGTGCGCCGTCGATCTCCCGGACCGCGGTCTCGGCGCCGGTGAACAGCAGGTCGCCGTGGAGTTCGTAGATGCGAGCGCGGTCGCCGATCCGGTCGAGGGCGGCGCGTTCGGCGTCGGTGCGGCGGGTCCGGGACGGCGCCGACGCGACGCTGTAGCGGGCGCGGATCGACGACCGGGCCGCGCGGGTGACGTGCAGGAAGTGCAGCTCCAGATCGCGGGAGAGCTCCCGGCAGGCCCGCACCCCCCGCACGCTGTTGCCGTGCCGGTCCAGGCGCGGCGAGTAGACGGCGATCCCCAGCTGTCCGGGCAGGACGGCCAGCACTCCGCCGCCGACGCCGCTCTTGGCGGGCATGCCCACCTCGGTGACCCATTCGCCGGCGGCGTCGTACATCCCGCACGTGGTCATGACGCTGAGGACGCGTTCGACCAGCGCCGGCGCGAGCACCCGGTCCCGGGTGACGGGATTGATGCCGTTGTTCGCGAGCGTCGCCGCCATCAGCGCGAGGTCGTGGCACGTGACGTCGATCGAGCACTGTCTGAAGTAGAGGTCCACGGCCTCGTCCGGGTCGTCGGTGATGACGCCGAACGAGCGCAGCATGTAGCCGATCGCGCGGTTGCGGTGCCCGGTCTTCGCCTCGGAGGCGTACACCGCGTCGTCGAGTGCCAACTGCCGGCCCGCGCAGCGTGAGTAAAGCGATCGGATCCGCCCGAATCGTTCCTCGACACCGCCACCGGCGACCAGCGACGCGGACGTGATGGCGCCCGCGTTGATCATCGGGTTGCGTGGCCGCTCGGTGTCGGGGTCGAGGCTGATCTCGTTGAACGGCTCGCCCGACGGTTCGACGTCGATCTTCTCGGCGACCGCGTCCACCCCGCGATCAGCGAGCGCCAGCGCGTACGTGAACGGCTTGGAGATCGACTGGATGGTGAACGGCACGGCGGTGTCGCCCACCTCGTACACGTGCCCGTCGCTGGTGGCGACGGCGATACCGAACCGGTCGGGGTCGACGGCCGCGAGTTCCGGGATGTAGTCGGCGACCTCGCCGCCGCGGTCGCCGCGGACCACGTCGAACACTCGGGTGATGAACTCGTCGACCACGTTGCCCATGGAGCAACAGTAGGATGAGCGGACAGTCTGCGATGTGCGATCGGGCGCGCACGGGTGTGCTCGGATTCGATGCCGATGGGCATCGTCTCCGGTCGCTCCGTAGACTTGTCGGGCTGTCACGTGGCAGCGCGTGAACCTGCCGGAGGGAGCGATCTCGTTGGGTGTCCTTGCCCGCATCCAGACGCCTGACGACTTGCGTCAGCTCGATCCTGAGGAAATGAAGGAACTCGCCGCGGAGATCCGTGAGTTCCTGGTGCAGAAGGTGTCCGCCACCGGCGGCCACCTGGGCCCCAACCTCGGTGTCGTCGAACTGACGCTCGCGTTGCACCGGGTGTTCGATTCCCCCTCCGACCCGATCATCTTCGACACCGGCCATCAGGCCTATGTCCACAAGATCCTCACCGGTCGCAAGGACGAGTTCGACTCGCTCCGCAAGCAGGGTGGGCTGTCCGGCTACCCGTCGCGCGCCGAGAGCGAGCACGACTGGGTCGAGTCGTCGCATGCGTCGGCCGCCCTCTCGTACGCCGACGGCATGGCCAAGGCGTTCGAGCTGTCCGGCCAGCGGGGCCGTCACGTCGTCGCCGTCGTGGGCGACGGCGCGCTGACCGGCGGAATGTGTTGGGAGGCGCTCAACAACATCGCCGCCGGCAAGGACCGTTCGGTCGTCATCGTCGTCAACGACAACGGCCGCTCCTACGCGCCCACGATCGGCGGCCTGGCCGACCACCTCGCGTCGCTGCGCCTGCAGCCCGGCTACGAGCGGATGCTCGACAGCGGTCGGCGGATGGTCAAGAAGATGCCGTGGGTCGGCCGCACCGCCTACCAGTTGCTGCACGGGATGAAGGCGGGCCTGAAGGACGCCGTGAGCCCGCAGGTGATGTTCACCGATCTCGGGATCAAGTACCTGGGCCCCGTCGACGGGCACGACGAGGTGGCGATGGAGTCGGCACTGCGCCGCGCCAAGGCGTTCGGTGGTCCGGTGATCGTGCATGCCGTGACCCGCAAGGGCATGGGGTACGCGCCCGCCGAGAACCACGTCGCAGACCAGATGCACGCGACCGGCGTGATCGACCCGCTCACCGGCCTGTCGCGCGGAACGTCGGCGCCGGACTGGACGTCGGTGTTCTCGGCGGAGCTGATCGAGCAGGCCGAGAAGCGTGACGACATCGTCGCGATCACCGCCGCGATGGCCGGCCCGACCGGCCTCGCCGCGTTCGGCGAGCGCTTCCCGGAGCGGATGTTCGACGTCGGCATCGCCGAGCAGCACGCGGTCACGTCGGCTGCGGGGCTCGCGCTCGGCGGCATGCACCCGGTGGTCGCGATCTACTCCACCTTCCTCAACCGCGCGTTCGACCAGTTGCTGATGGACGTCGCGCTGCTGAAGCAGCCGGTCACGATCGTGCTGGACCGCTCGGGCGTCACCGGCGTCGACGGCGCGAGCCACAACGGCATGTGGGATCTGTCGCTGCTGGGGATCATCCCGGGAATCCGCGTCGCCGCGCCGCGCGATGCCGCGACGCTGCGCGAGGAGCTGCAGGAGGCCCTCGCGGTCGACGACGGTCCGACGGTGATCCGGTTCCCCAAGGGCGCGGTCGGCGACGACATCCCGGCGGCCCGGCGCCTCGACGGCCTCGTCGATGTGCTGCAGATGCCGGAGGGCGATCGCGGCGACGTCCTGTTCGTGGCGGTCGGTTCGTTCGCCGGCGTCGCGCTGGAGGCGGCCGAACGGCTCGGCCAGCACGGCATCACGGCGGCGGTCATCGACCCGCGGTGGGTGCTGCCGGTGCCGGAGTCGGTGGTCAAGCTCGCCGAGAACTTCCGGATGGTCGTCACGGTCGAGGACAACGGCCTGCACGGGGGTATCGGTTCGACGGTCTCGGCGGCGCTGCGCGCGGCCGGGGTCGACGTCCCGTGCCGGGATCTCGGTGTGCCGCAGCAGTTCCTGGACCACGCGTCGCGGGACCAGCTTCATCGCGAACTCGGACTCACCGCCCAGGACATCACGCGCCAGGTCACCGGCTGGGTCGTCGGGCTGGACCGCGCCGACACCGGCGGTGGCCTCGACAAGGGACTCGACAAGTCGAATCCGAGCGTCGGATAGCGGTTTCTAGCGGAACGCCGCCTCGAGCGCCTTGACCCCGACCTTGGGGTCGAGCAGCCCGTGGTAGATCGGCGGGATCGGCTTGTCGACGTCGAACAGCGTGTAGACGGCGTGCATCGCGCCGTGCACCGAGTACTCGACGGTGAACACGACGTCCTCGGGCAGGTTCGTGAACTGCCCGAGGAAAGCGAAGTTCTCTGCGCCGTCGGGCACGACCTCGGGGCGGTCGGCGGGGATACGGCGGCTGAACAGGGCCGACGCGTACGGCATCATCACCGTCGTCACGTCGGTGGTGGCCAGGACTTCGTCGAGCAGGTCCTCGAACCCGTACTGGTGGATCAACTCGGTGAGGATCTCCTTGCCGGTGGCCTGCGACATCTTCTTCCTGACGTAGTCGCCCTCGTTGTCGATGTCGAAGCCGTACCCCCACAGTGTGTAGATGTCCTTGGGCTGGGCGGGGAAATGGGGTTGGTAGGGGATAACCGTGGACAGGTGCCAGCCGGACTCGAACCAGGTGGTCAGCGCGCCGGTTCCGGGTTCGTTGCCGGTGTACTCGGTGATGCGCCGCAGCAACGTGTCGCCGCGCATCGTGAGAGTGAACGATTCCCACTTGTTCTCGTCGATGTTGCCGTAGAACGTGTTGGGGCGGCCGAAGTCCGGGGCCTTCTTGGCGATCTCCTCCCACAGCGACCAGCCGTGGTCGGCGCGGTCGCGGATCAGCGCGGGCACGTCGTCGTTTCCGCCGTAGGTCGAGTCCGAGGTGATCGAGCCGAGCGTGATGAACGCGTAGTCGCCCTCGCCCAGTTCGATCGTGGCGGGTCCGTCCGGGCCGACGACGTGCAGTCGCCGCGCCCGACGCGGCTGCCCGGCCTGCGCGAAGTCGACGTCGACGACGCGGGTCGCGAACCGGACGTCGACGTTCTGGGCCCACATCCATCGCTGCAGCGGGACGACCATCGAGTCGTACTGGTTGTAGGCGGTGCGCCGGACGCCGGACAGGGTGTGGATGCGCGGGAACTCCTGGACGAATCGCAGGAAGTACCGCCGCAATTCGGCCGCCGAATGCCACTTCTGGAAGGCGAACGTGGTGCGCCACATCTGCCAGAAGTTGGTGGTGAAGAAGTGCCTGCCGAACATCTCGTCGATCCTCCGCGCCCCGAGCGCGTGCTCCGGCAGGCCCAGCAAACGCATCATCTCGAGCCGGTCGCGGTGGTCGAGGCCCAGCTGCGAGGCGTCGATGATGGTGTGCCGTGAATCGATCAGCCGCGCCTTGTCGTTCGTTCTGACCTTGGCGTTGAAGTCCAGAATCTCCTGGCGGACGCTGACGTCCGGGTTCTCGAGCGAGGGAATCGACTCGAACAGGTCCCACGTGCACCGGTAGACCTCTTCCTCGAGCATGCGCCCACCGCGGGTGACCCAGCCGTCGGTGACGGCGGGGGAGCGGGTGCCGTCGAGCGAGCCGCCTTCGACGTCGAGTTCCTCGAGGATGTGGATGTGTTCTCCTGGCACCCCGGCATCGCGGATCGCGAAGGCGGTAGCGGCCATTCCGGCGATACCGCCGCCGATGATCCAGACGTGGGCCTGCTTCGGGTCGACGCTCATGGTGGTCCTCCCGCCACGGCGGCTGGACCGGTTCGAGACGGGCCAGTTCGGACGACGCGGCACTGTTCGAGCGGCACACCGACACCACACGCCCGGGCGACGCCGGGTGCCGCGGGGTGCGACGTCGCGAGGACCCACGACCAGTGTCGGTCCGGCCGTTCGCGGCCGTCAACCGGCGAGTCGACGTCCCGTGCGGTGCCCGCGAGTGTCGCTGCCCGGCAACCGGTTTGCGAGCGTGGTCCGGATCGTCGGGAAATGGTTGGCCTCGGCGGGCGCATGTCGTGCAGGATTGGGGGTCGGTCAGGTCAGGAGGTCTCGGTGTCGGAGCTGAATACACGCGTGTCGTCCGAACTCGTCTCGGATTGCTCGAACTGCTTCGGCTTGTGCTGTGTGGCGCTGCCGTTCGCGGCGTCGAGCGACTTCGCAGTCGACAAGGCCGGCGGGACGCCGTGCCGAAATCTGCTCGCCGACTTCCGCTGCGGGATCCACTCCCAATTACGGGAGCGGGGCTTTCCCGGCTGCACGGTGTACGACTGTTTCGGCGCCGGCCAGAAGGTCTCGCAGGAGACGTTCGCGGGCCGCGACTGGCGTGCTGCCCCCGACATCGCCCGCCCGATGTTCGACGTCTTCCCGGTGATGCGCCAGCTACACGAATTGTTGTGGTACATCGACGAGTCGTTGCTTATCGATACCGCGTCGCGCCTGCACGACGATCTCACCCGGTTGCGAGGGGAGACCGCCTCGCTCACGGCCTCCGACGCGACTCTGCTCGCCGGCCTCGACGTCTCCGGGCATCGGGAGCGGGTGAACGTGGTGCTGCTCGAGGTCAGCGAGCTGGCACGTGCGGCGGTGCCGGGGCGTCGCCGCAATCATCGCGGCGCGGACCTGATGGGCGCGAAGCTTGCCGGCAAGGACTTGCGGGGGGCGAACCTGCGCGGGGCATGGTTGATCGGCGCGGATCTGCGGAGGGCGGACCTGCGCAGCGCGGACCTCATCGGCGCCGATCTCCGCGGCGCCGACCTGCGCGGCGCGGACCTGTCGGACGCGTTGTTCCTCACGCAGTTCCAGGTGAACGCGGCGCGCGGCGACGGACGGACCCGGCTGCCGTCGGTGTTGTCGCGTCCGGCGCACTGGGCGTAGTTCAGCCGGCCTGTTCGAGCGTGCGGCCGCGGGTTTCGGTGACGAACCGGGTCACCACGACGATCGACAGCAGCGCCATCACGGCGTATCCGCCGTAGGTGAGCGAGAGGTTCCAGTCGGCCAGCGACGGGAAGGTGGCCGAGACGAGGAAGTTCGCGACCCAGTTGGACGCGGTCGCGATGCCGACGGCGGCGGCTCGGACCCGGTTGGGGAACATCTCGCTGATGAGTACCCAGACGACCGGTCCCCACGACAGCGCGAAGAAGAACACGAAGGCGTTCGCGGCGATCAGCGCGACGGTGCCGCCCGCACCGGTCAGGGTCGCGACCGACTCGCCCTCCGCGTTGCGGGTGATCGTTGCCGAATGGAAACAGACGGCGGCGGTGGCGAGCGACACCGCCATGCCGACAGAGCCGATCAGCAACAGCGGCCGGCGCCCGATCCGGTCGATCACGGCGATCGCGACGAACGTGCCGACGATGTTGACCAGGGCGCTGACGACGCTGATGAGCAGCGAGCGGTCCTCGCCGAAGCCGACGGCCTGCCACAGCGTGCTCGAGTAGTAGAAGATCACGTTGATGCCGACGAACTGCTGGAGGGCAGCCAGCGTGATGCCGAGCCACACGAGCCCGGCGACACCGGTGGACTTGGCGAACAGTGCCCGCACGCCCACCCGGGCGCGTTCGGCGCCGAGCGAGGTGCGGATCTCCTCGATCCGGTGCGATACGGCCTGCGGGTCGCCGCCCTCGAGTTCGCCGATGATCGCGCTGGCGTCGTCCTCGTGGCCGCACCGCACGAGGTGCCGGGGTGACTCCGGGATCGTGAACGTCATGGCCAGGTAGACGACGGCGGGAATCGACTCGATCGCGAGCATCCACTGCCAGGCCTCGATCCCGAGCAGTTCGCCGCGCCCACCGCCGGCGGCCGCGGAGATCCCGTAGTTCACCAGCTGGGAGACGGCGATGCCCAGGACGATCGCCAGTTGGTACATCGACCCGAGGCGGCCGCGGATGGAGGCGGGCGCGATCTCCGCGATGTACGCGGGCGCGATCACGGACGCGAGACCGACTGCGACGCCGCCCAATACGCGCCACAAGGTGAGGTCGACGATACCGAACGGGAACGCCGAGCCGAGGGCGCCGACGACGAAGAGTACCGCCGCGATCTGCATGACTCGGATGCGTCCGAGCCGGTCGGCGATGGTGCCCGCGACCCACGCGCCGAGCGCGGCGCCGAGCAGCGTCAGCGACACCGACAGTCCGGTCGCTCCGGCGCCGATGTCGTAGCGGTCGCGGATCGCGTTCACGGCCCCGTTGATGACCGCGGTGTCGTAGCCGAACAGGAAGCCGCCCAATGCTGCTGCGGCCGAGAACGTCACGGCCAGAACGGCCGAAGGCCGCGCTGTGGCAGGCCGGTCGCCGGAGTCGGTGTCGCTCATTGGTCCGCCCTCCTGTCGGAACGACGTCTGCAGTCGGGACGCTACGCCGAATTCATCGGTTCGGACGAGATGTGGCCGGGTAGTACTATTGCGCCGTTTCCGGGGGCTGGAACGAGGGGGAGTTCGGTGGGTGGGGGCTGCGCGGATCTCGATGCGGAGATCGACGCGTTCTACGAAGGATTCGGGCAGGCGGGCGCGCTGCACGCGGCGTTCTGTCGGGCGTCGTTGCTGGTTCCATTGACGGCCGATGGCCGCGTCTGGAGCAGCGAGATCCGCGATCTCGGATGGCTTCCCGCGTTCACCAGCGAACACGAGTTCGCCCGGCACGCGCTCGCGCGGGGAGAGCAGACCGAGGCGCGCTACCACACGCTGTTCGGCTGGCGGATCATCGAGCAGGTCCTGCCGCGCTTCGACCGGCCGACCGGGGTGGTCGTCAACGCCGGCGGCACTCGCCCGATGGCCTTTCCGCCCGATCTGGAGGCGGAGCGATCATGAGCGAGGAACTCGAGGTCGATCCTGCCGTCCTGCAACAGGCGGCGCAGGGAATCACCGCGATCATCGACTCGATGTCCGAACTCGGGATCGGTGAGACCGCCGCGGCCGGTCGCGGGTTCGCGATGCTGGCGCTGTCGCCGATGGAGGCCGGATCGCAGGCTGTCCAGAAGAGCCTCGAGGAGTACGCGGAGCGGTGGTCGTGGGGTGTGCGCCACCTCGTCCGGTCGGCGAACGAGATCGCCGAACTGCTCGATCTCCAGGCCGGGCGCTATCACATGATGGACGAGCAACTCTCGGACACCGTCAAGACCGCGTGGACTCACGTGGCGGGCAACCCGCACCTCAGCGAGGAAGAGATCAGCGAGCGGTCGTGGGGCGAGACCTTCGCGGACAACCCGATCAACGACGTACTCCATGCGGATTACAGCGGGGAGTCGTTCGACGCCGCGATGGACACGATCCGAACCAACAACGAAGTGATCTCGACGGTCGGCCCGCAGGCGCTTGCCAACGTGTCGCCGCTGGTCGCGGACGTCGTCGGCATCGACGCTGCGCCCGGCTACCACACCGGCGCTGCCGAGCAGGCAGCGTCGGTCATGAATGACCAGACCTGACCGACGGCCAGGGCTGAGGCACGGGCGGGGGAGAACAGATGGGCTATGGGTGGGACGACGTCATCGGCGGCCTGGACAAGGTCGGCGACTGGGTCGAGGACGCGGCCGAGGGGGTTGTCGAGAAGGCCGGCCAGGTGGCCGATGCAGGGCTCGACAGGTTGGCGGGTGTCGCCCGTGACTTGGGGGCGGACGGTGTCGCCGACGTCCTCACGGACCTCGGCGACCAGGTCGCGAGCATCACCGGCGGTGCGGTCGACGAGCTCGAACTCGGCCAGACCACGGATCCGCGGGAGCTGATCCGTGGCGATGCGGGGGCCGTCAACGAGGCCGTCACGACCCTGACCGAGCTGGGCACCAACATCGGATCCACGGGGACGGCGTTGCGGACGGTCGACGCCGCAGGCTGGACCGGTGAGGCCGCCGATGCGTTCCAGGCCGTCTTCGACCAGCAGCCGGGGCTGTGGCAGGACGCAGCCGACGCGATGGCATCCGCCGCGCAGACGCTGACGTGGTGGGCGAACACGATCGAGTCGGCACAGGCACGCGCGGCGGATGCGATCGAGCGTTGGGAGCGCGCCGAGCAGGAGGAGGCTGCGAGGAAGACCGCCTACAACGCGCTCAGCGGCGAGCAGCGAGCCGGGACCACCCTCGTCGACAGTTGGACGGCGATGTTCGGTGACGCCGTCGAGATCCTCCGTGGCGCGCGGGCCGAACGCGACAACGCCGCATCGCAGATCGCCGGTCAGTTGTCGGCCCTGACCGAATCGGCCCCCGAGGAGCCGCCGTTCACGCAGCGCATGGCCGCGAACCTCGGGGACCTGACCGACGTGATCGAGCACGGCAGCGTCAATTTCACGTCCGGTCTGGTCACCGGGCTCACCGGAATCGTGCAGTTCGTGCGACAGGTCAACCCCGTTGATCCGTACAACATCAGCCACCCGGCGGAGTACCTCGAGGGACTGAGCGACCTGACAACCGGTCTCGTCGTGGCCGCGGCGGATCCGGGTGCCGTAGTGGACGCGTTCCTCGCCGACGCCCGGGCCAACCCGTTCGAATTCGCGGGAGCGCTCACCGGAGACGCCCTGCTGGCGGCCGCGACGGGCGGCGCCGGCGCCGGTGTGGCCGGTGCGCGTACTTCCCTGCACGCGGTCGAGATCGCCGGTGATCTCGGGAGCGGTCTGCGGACCGCCGATCACGTGGTGGACGTGGGCAGGCATGTCCCGGCGCCCGAGGTCCCGCGGGTAGACGCGCCGAGAATCGATGCGCCGGAGATCGATTCACCATCCTTCCCGAATGGGGAGCCACACATGGGAGTCGACGATGCGCCGGCGGCGCACCACACCGACGCGGCGGCCGCGGACGGTCCCGCGCCCGAGCACGGTTCGCCCGCCGCGGGGCACGATCCGGGCGCCGCACACCCGCCGGAGGGCCCGAATCCGCGTCCTCAGGAGTTTGCCGAATCGGACTCCGGTGCGGGGCGGACCGCGGAGGACAACGGACCCGCGAGTGACCAGACGAGCAACCAGGTCACCGAGTGTCAGGACCCGGTCGATGCCGCCACCGGCGAGTTCCTGCTACCCGAAACCGATCTGACGCTGCCCGGCGTGCTGCCGCTCGTGGTCGGTCGGCGACACCGCTCGAGCTACGGGTTCGGCCGGTGGTTCGGCCCGAGTTGGTCGTCGACGATCGACATGCGGGTCGTGGTCGAGGAATCCGGTGTCACACTGCTCGCCGAGGACGGCGTGATGGTGGTCTATCCGCACCCGGAGGTGGGCGAACCCGTCCGTCCGAGACAGTCGCTCCAGCGCTGGACGCTCTCGCGGACCGAGACCGGCGGCTACGCGGTGCACGACCCGGACCGGTCGCTCACCTGGCACTTCGCCCCCAAACCCGAACTTGGTGGCGTCGATTCGGCGCTGGGCAACATCTCCATCAGCGCGATCACCGACCGGTTCCGCAACCGCATCCGGTTCCACTACGGCCCGGACGGTGCGCCGGTCGAGGTGTCCCACACGGGCGGCTACCGGGTGCTCGTCGACGCCCGCGGCGGGCGGATCGGCGCGCTGTCGGTGATCGACCCGGAGTCCGGTGGTGCCGTCGTGGTCCGCCGTTTCGGCTACGACGGCGGGCATCTGACCGCGGTCACCAACGGTTTCGGCGGTACGACCCGCTACACGTACGACGCCGACGGCCGGATGCTGTCGTGGCAGGACGCCAACGGCAACCGGATGGTCAACACCTACGACGCCGACGGACGGGTAGTGGTCCAGAACGGCACCGACGACATCATGTCCGCCCGCTTCGACTACGTGTCGACGGCCGACGGGTCGGGTTCGGTCACGGTGGTCACCGACTCGCTCGGGGCGCAGACCGCGCACGGGTTCGACAGCGACCTGCGTCAACGGGACCTGATGTCGCCGAACGGTTCTCGCACGCACACGGACTACAACGAGCGCCGCGAGCCGCTGCGCGTCACCGGTCCGGACGGGGCGGTGACCCGGTACCGTTACACCGCCGACGGCGACGTCGCACAGATCACCCGGCCGGACGGTCACTCGATCACCGTCGACTACGCCGGACCGCGAAGGCCGGTCGCCGTACACCAGGTCGACGGTACGGTCGTCCGCCAGGACTGGGACACCGCGGACAACCTGGTGGCCGTCACCGACGCCGGGGGCGCGCGGACCGAGTACACCTACCACCCGACCGGGGCGGTGTCCTCGGTCGCCGAGCCGACCGGCGCCCGCACTCTCGTGGAGTGTGACGACGCCGGGCTGCCCGTCGCCGTCACCGACCCGATGGGAGCGACGACGCGGATCACGCGCGACGCGTTCGGGCGGACCGCCTCGGTGACCGACCCGACCGGCGCGGTGACGCGACTACGGTGGTCGCCCGACGGCAAGCTCGTCGAGCGAACGCATCCGGACGCCGCGGTCGAGTCGTGGGACTACGACGGCGAGGGAAACCTCCTGCGGCACACCGATCCGGTGGGTGCCGTCACCTCGTACACGTACGGATCCTTCGATCTGTTGGCCTCGCGGACGGATCCGGACGGCTCGGTCACCGCGTACGCGTGGGACACCGAGCGGCGCCTGACGGCGGTTACCAACCCGCTTGGGCAGATCTGGTCGTACGAGTACGACGCGGACGGGCATCTGGTGGCCGAGTCCGATTTCAACGGTGCCCGAACCACGTACACGCACGATGCCGCGGGTCGCATCGCGACGGTGACGTCCGCGACCGGCGTGACGCGCCACCACTCGCACGACATCCTGGGTCGCCTGGTCGACGTCACCGCCGAGACCGGCGAGTTCCGGCGCTACACCCACGATCTGGCCGGACGGACGCTGTCGGCGGTCAGCGGTGTCGGTGGGGATCCGATCCACGCGGTCGACTTCGAGTACACGGTGGCGGGCCAGCTCGCGCGGCAGACCGTCGACGGAGCGGGCGAACTGTGCTTCGACCACGATCCGTTCGGGCGGCGCGTCGAGCGCCGTTCGCACACCGGCGGTGTCACCGGGTGGCGCTGGAACGCCGCGGGCCGCGTCGCCTCGGTGGCGGTCGACGGGCACTCGATCGCTCTCACCTACGACGCGCGCGGCGCGGTCACCGGGTGGAGAGCGGGCGAGTTGGGGGTCACCCGCGGCCACGACTCGCGCGGGCGGCTCACCACGCAGGAGGCGGTGGCGCACCCGGCGTCGTCGCTGAGCTTGGGTTTCGATTCCGGTCCAGCCTCCGCTTCGCGGGTGCTGCGGTCCGACGTGTTCGACTACCGTCCGGACGGCTATCTCGCCGGGCAGACGACGACCACCGACCGGGTGCTGCGCCGGCAGTTCGAACTGGATCCGGCTGGCCGCATTACATCCGTGGTCGACGACGGCACCGCGGTGGAGCGGTACTCGTACGACGCGTTGAGCAACATCGTGACGCAGACCGCGACGGCGGTAACCGACGACGAGGGCGGGCGCGAATACCGCGGAACGCTGCTGGTCCGGGACGGGCGAACACAGTTCCACTACGACGCCGCCGGCCGGTTGATCCGCAAGGTCACGACCAGACTGTCGCGGAAGCCGGACGTGTGGCAGTACCGGTACGACGC
The DNA here is from genome assembly GCF_040024445.1 of Prescottella soli. Classification (NCBI taxonomy): domain Bacteria; kingdom Bacillati; phylum Actinomycetota; class Actinomycetes; order Mycobacteriales; family Nocardiaceae; genus Rhodococcus; species Rhodococcus (subgen. Prescottella) soli. The sequence goes on along the minus strand of NZ_CP157276.1, from coordinate 768,951 downwards.
GTTCGACCAGATGGCCGAGGTGACGACGCCGGACGGGACGCGGTGGCGGTACAGCTACGACGCCCTGGGGCGCCGTACCGCCAAGTCACGTCTCGCCGCGGACGGGTCGGTGGCGGAACGGACCGTGTTCACCTGGGATGCAACGACGTTGGTGGAGCAGTCCACCTCCAATCGCGTCACCCGGTGGACCTATCGACCGGGAACGCACACGCCGCTGACGCAGGCCTCGGCACCGACGGCGGATCTGGCGGATCAGGTCTCGGTGGATACCGAGTTCTATGCCATCGTCTCCGACCTCGTCGGCACGCCGACCGAACTGGTCGATCCGGTGACGGCCGACGTCGCGGGGCGGTCGGCGATGTCGTTGTGGGGGAGCACGTCCTGGGCGGGCACCGCCGATACGCCGATCCGGTTCCCCGGCCAGTACTTCGACGACGAGACCGGCCTGCACTACAACCTGCACCGCTTCTACGACCCGGTCACCGCGCGCTACGCGACCATCGACCCGCTAGGACTAGCGCCGTCGCCCAATCCGAACAGCTACCCGCACAACCCGACGGTCTGGTCGGATCCGCTGGGGTTGGTACCGAAGGCATGCGAGGAGGTCAGTCGCAATGCGGCCCTGAATGAGGCAAAGCGGGATGCGGGGATTCCTCGGACTCAACACCCGTTTCAGGTAAATTCGGTAGATATGGTAGACAGATCCGAGCGAAGGATATTGGATGAAGGCGGTATGCCGATTAGAACTCGCGAATATTACTACCGTACCATCGATTCAAGTGTGATCGACCGCATGGGGGGCGATGTAGTAGTAATTCAGGAGCATAGCGCGGGTCATTATTACGGCGAGGGCGGAGTCGGAGATCAAGGCCCACATTTCAACGCTCGACCTGTCGATGACCGACGGAACGGCAACGTTCCGGGTACGCTCGACCATTATCCGTTCGGGAGGTAAGTATGGACTGGGTTGACTATCTGCACAATCCGGAAGGGATTCGTGCAGTTTTTGGTAATGAAGCCCCATCCTTGAATAACGTCGACATCAATTTTATTAGGCTGGATACCAGCGGTCCCGCTGTGGCTATCAACTTTGTGTTGGAAAAGTTCCCTGAACCGGCTCCGGCGAAATGGGTGGCTGCCGGAAAGAATGCTGTGATGCTGGAGTTGTCTTTTTTCGTTGTTGAGGATGTTTCCCTCAACGGGCTGGCTCGAAGTATGATTTGCGATCTACGGATCAGTAGGGATGCAGACGGTTTGATTGTCCTCGATATGGGGTCGATCCCCGAGATGAGGGTGGCGTCCCGGTATCTTTCGTTGGCGAAAATGGTTGCGTACGCCAGGGATGATCGCTGATTCTCCATCATTCACGTGCTGGCGGGAGGGTCTCACTTAATAGGGCATCGGCCGAATCGGTCCCTGTGCTCGACGCCCTTGCTCACCGACGTCCACGAGTCGGCGTCCTCGGCATCGAGGTCCGTCGAGAGGGATCGCAGTCGATTCCTGCGGCAGTCGCTGTCTCAGCCGACATACTGAGCAATGCTGTCTGCTCCCTTTTGGCAGGTCAGCGGTCCTTGTTGGAGTATCTCAGCCCTTTGCTCCCTTCAATCGACTCAGTGCTTTCAAGATGAGGCGTGAATCTCTATGGAATCGATGGGCGAACGATGGAGCAGTGCTGCCGCCCGGGGATCGGCACGATTTCCAGTTGACTCGGGACGACGACCGGTTGCAGTTCGGGGGCTGGTTGATGACCGATACGGCCAATCTTGTTGCTGCCGTGGAAGTCAGCCGCGAACGCTCAGCTATTTGCCTTCTGCTGCCCCTGGAATTTTCAATCGATGAACTCGAGCGACTGATCGAAGGAGTCCGCCGGGTTTCTGTCGACGGCAACTCGTTGGTGAGACATTTCGTCCCGCTTGTTCTCGAAGGCGCGAAGCTTGTTCGGGGTTTCGGGTCGTTCGACGATCGGGTGCTCGGAACCGACGTCTATGCGGAGGATGGGGTTCTCGATGCAATTCAGTTGCGTGTCGAACGCTGGATATCCGACAGAGAGGCAGAATCCTAGGTTGACAGGACGACCGCGCGCCGACACCGGACAAGATCTGGTGCCGGCGCGTTGCTGTGTTGCGGGTCAGTCGCGGTCACGTGGATGTCGCGGCGTCACGCTGCCCGCTTCGCAGCCTCGGTCAGCTGCGGGGTGAGCTGGTCGATCACCCACGGCGTCGCCAGGACGCTGGTCTGGCTCAGGCCGGCGATGATCTTGGTGTCGGACAGCGCCACCGCGGTGCCGCGCTTGACCGTGCCGAGGGAGGCGTAGGCGGGGTTCTTCGCGGCCTCGGCAGTGTCGGACACGAACACCACGACCACGTCGGCGTCGACCTCGGAGATCCGCTCGGCCGAGATATCGACGAAGAAGTTGTCGGGGTCGCTGGACGCGGCCAGCATCTCGACGCCGGGGGAGTTCACGAAGCCCAGCTGGGTGAGGATCTGGACACGCGGGTCGGTCGGCTTGTAGACGTTGACCTGCCGGTTCGTGGTGTCCAGGTTGATCACCGACAGCGTCTTGCCGGCGTACTCGGGGTGGGCGGCCGCGGTGTCGGCCAGCATCGTGTTCATGCCGTCGATCAAGTCGGTGGCCTCGTCGGACTTGCCCAACGCCTGACCGATCAGCTTCGTCTGGTCCTGCCAGGTGGTCTGCCACGCCTTGCCGGGGTACGCGACGGTGGGTGCGACGGCGGACAGCTGGTCGTAGGTGGCCTTGTCGAAGCCTTCGTAGGGCGCGAGGATCGCGTCCGGCGAGAGCGTTGCGATCGCCTCGACCGGCGTGGACGCCGCGGCGTCGAGAAGGGTCGTCTTGCTCGGATCGAACTTCTCCTGGAGCCACGGCATCACCCCGTTCGCCTCCGCGCCGTAGGTGTACTTCGGCATGCCCACCGGCGTCGCGCCGAGCGCGTACATGACGTCCTGCGCATTCCAGCCGAGGGTGACGAGGCGTTCGGGCGTCGCCTCGATCGTGCTGGAGCCGAACGTGTTCGCGATCGTGACGGGGAAAGCGCCACCCGACGAGGACGTCGATGTCGAGTCCGGGGCGGTCGACGAGCACGACGCCAGCAGTGCCGCCGCGCTGAGGGCGGCGACGGCCGTCACAACCTTGCGGCGGGTGGTGAGAGCGAACACGGAGGACTCCTTCGAGATCGAATGATAGGTGAGCCTAACCTATTCACGCCTCGTCGGAGGAAGGGGTCGCTGCGGGGTGTTCGGGTACTGGGGGTGGGACACTCGTCCCCTTTGTCGTGAACCCGGGGCAAGTGCAGTCGGAGGTATCGACGATTCCCGGCGATTTGAACCCGTCGGTAAGTAATGTCGGTGGAGATCGAGCATGTCGGGGTGGCCATCGTCGAGTGAGCCGTGGGGGCGACATGAGTGCTGGATTGGGGAAACGCTGGACTTCGCGTGCGTCCGTCGCGGGCGTGGTGGGGGTGCTGGCGGCAACGGCGATGACGATCGGGGGAGCGGTGACGGCACCAGCGGCCGCGTCCGAGACGGGCGTCGACCAGTATCTGAACCTGCCGATGATCAACCGGGATGCGGCGCACGGTCCGGGCGGCGTCAATCCGGCGCTGCCCACCGATCGCGCGACGCTCGCCCGAATCCTGGACGAGGCCCGCGCGAGCGGCGCAGCGCCACGTGAATACCAGGCACTGTTGTTCCAGTACTGGCTGGTGGAGGCCACCGACGTCGCCGGAATCGATCTGGCGGCATGGGATCCGCGCGCCGGGGTGGCGGTGAACCGGGAGAACCTGGTCAAGTCGTATCGCCTCTACGAGGACCTGCAACTGGCGCGCCGGGAACTGCAGTGGGCGGGAATGGGCGGCATGGTCGGTGCCGACTTCGGTGGCGGGCTCATCGACTTCGATCTCATGACGACCGCGTACGACCTTCCGCAGCTCCAGCAGTCCGCTCGGGCCGTCGTCGCGGCCGCCACCGACGTCGCGGGACCGGGGATCGTCGACTCACTCCCGGACGGGCTGCGCGCACTGGCCGATGCCGGAAGCGAAATCACCAGCGAGGACCTGCATTTCATCCTCGGAATGATCATGGTGATGCAGAAGAACATCTTCTCCGACCTGATGCCGATGCACCGTGCCTACGTCACCGGTGGGCTCCCCGCCCTCGCGGAGATGCAGCGCGCGGGACTCTTCGGTGACGACATCATGGCCGCGTGGCGCGACATCGCCTCGGGGAACCCGGATCGGATCGCGCGCGGCAACGGTGCGCTGTTGCAGCGTGAGCAGGGAGTGATAATCCGGGAGCAGTGGGACACCGTCCGCAACTACAAGGACACTGTCGGACAGGCTATTACGTACCTGTCCACCGTGGCCGGGTCGCCGTCGGTGGCCGGTGTGCTCCCGCCACGCTCGTTCCGTCCGATCGAGGTGAGCACACGCCTGCCCGACGGACGCAGCGCCACCGTCACCAGCCCACTGCCGGCATGGAACTGGTCCGTCTACGAGGAGCGATGGGACTACATCACCACCCAGCTGCTGCCGAAGTACAAGAACATGGTCGAGAACGATTGGACGCAACTGGAATCCGAGCTTCGCGTGCCCTACGACACGCAGCTCGAAACGCATCGGCCCCTGCTCAACGTTCTGCAGATCATGCAGTCCGCTCTGAACAACACGAGAGTGACGGTGTCCTGATGGCATCCAGCGTGACGCGTCGTCGTCGGCTACCCGCGGCAGCGAGGGTCCTGTCCTGTGTAGCGGTGGCCACCGCGGCGATGATGGTGGTTCCCGTGGCCGCGTCCGCCGAGTCGTCGGCTGGGTCGTCGTCGGCATCGTCGGACGGGTCATCGTCGGCGCAGGGCCAGCCGGCGGTGCGGACACCGCGGCCGAACGAGGTGTTCAACGGATTCGTCGTCGGTGCACTCGATTCCGGGACGGCCGCGTCGCGCGTCGAGGCGTTCAAGGCGCTGACCGCGCGAGACCCCTTCTACGACGAACCCCGGCTGACGGGGGCGGAGCGGCCGGGCACCCTGCTGAAGGTCAAGCCGGTCGACGTGATGTTCCTCGGCTACCAGCCGGGCAGCATCGACGCCTACAAGCTGATGTACGTGACCACCGGCCTCGACGGGACCACGCCCGAGATCAGCACCGGCATCGTGATGATCCCGGTCGACGGCACGCCCGCGTCGGTGAAGAAGGTGATCAGCTACCAGGAGGCCAACGACAGCGTCGGCGCGTACTGCCATCCGAGCAGCCAGTGGACGGGCCGGAACCCGCTCGACGGCTCGGCGTGGTCTGCGCTCGGACCGCTGGCGCTGATGTTCGGCAAGGGCTACGCGGTGGTCATCTCCGACGTCGGCAACGACGCCGATACCGACCCACACGGTGTCTTCGCCGGAAAGTACGCCGGCCACGCCCAACTCGACGCGGTGCGTGCCGCCCTGTCGGCGCCGAGCACGGGGTTGAGCGCAGGCGCCCCGGTCTCGCTGTTCGGTGTCGCGGGCGGTGGCGTCGGTGCCGGCTTCGCAGCCGAGTCGCAGGCGCAGTACGCCCCGGAGTTGAACGTTCGCTCCACCGTCCTCGAGGGCATGGTGGTCAACCAGCGCAACTTCATGCGGACGGCCGACGGGTCGATCGGATCCGGGTTCGCCTTCGCCACGCTGCTCGGTCTGGAGCCGAAGTACCCACAGATGCGCATCGACGAGAAGCTGAACCCCGTCGGCAAGGCACTGGCGGCCGCGTATCGGACGCAGTGCCAGACGCCCGCGTACTTCACGGCGCCGTTCGTTCCGCTCGAGACACTGTTCGTCGGTGGACAGAGCCCGGCCGACATCCCCGCGTTCCAGCCCGTCTACGACGACAACCTGCTCGGAACCAAGGCTCCGAGGTCGAAGGTCCTCATCACGTCGTGCGCGAAGGACGACTCGCCGATGTCTCTCGTGCCGGCGAAGGACTCACGCGAACTGGTGGAGAAGTACCGGGCCGGCGGAACCGACGTGACGTACGCGCCCAGCGACTGCAGCATGGGGCGGATGCTCACCGACCTCTACGGGTGGGGCACCGACCTGTTCGGGATGCAGACCATCGACTGGATCGAACGGAACTTCGCCGAATGAGCCACACGCTATTCGAGAACGAGAGGAGGTGACCGACGTGGTCGACGCCATGCTCACCGGGAGCGGCTACATGTTCTCCCTGGGACCTGTTGCGTTTCTCGAAGCCTTCGGACGCATCTTCGGATCCTGACCGAGAGTTGTCGGTTGCCTCCGAGGCGCCCACGGCGGAGCGCGATGTGAGGGTCTGCGCTCGAAGGGGTGATGGGGCAACCGCTCTCGTCCATCGTTGCGCTGCCCGTCGGGCGCTGAGGAGTTGATACGTGTTTGCTCGCTGGGGGGATCTCGTCTATCGAGCCCGCTTCACCGTTCTCGCCGTGATGGTGGCCGGGCTGTTGGCGCTGGGCGCCTACGGCTCCGGCCTGGGTGCGCACCTCAGTCAGAGCGGCTTGGACGATCCCGGTTCGGAGTCCGTGGCCGCCGCGAGACTCGCGGACGGCACGTTCGGGCGTGACACCACGGGTGACGTCGTGGCGATGTACACGGCACCGGAGGGCAAGACCGTCGACGACCCGGCGTTCGGCGCGAAGGTGTCCGACAGCCTGCAGCGTCTGGTCCAGAACCACCCCGACCAGGTCGCGAAGGTCAACGCCAGCTATTTCGCGGTGCCGAACGCCCCGCGCGTGGCGTCGCTGGCGAGCAAGGACAAGGCGCACGCGATCGCGAGTATCGCGCTGAAGGGCGACAACGACACCGCGATCACCAACAACTTCCGGGAGATCCGGGACGCGTTCGTGATCGACAGTGTCGAGGTCCAGCTCGCCGGCATGCAGCCGGTCGCGAGCGCCATCAACGACACGATCGCGAGCGACATCCACCGGATGGAGGTTCTCGCGATCCCGGCGGTCGCGGTGCTGCTGTTCTTCGTGTTCGGTGGTGTCATCGCCGCAGCGCTGCCGCTGATCGTCGGCGGACTGACCATCGTCGGCGCCAACGGCATCGTGCGGGTGCTCACGCATTTCACCGAGGTCAACTCGTTCGTCGAGTCGGTGGTGTCGCTGATCGGTCTGGGTCTGGCAATTGATTACGGCCTGTTCATCGTGAGCCGGTTCCGCGAGGAACTGGGCGACGGCTACGACACCCGCACGGCCGTTCGTCGCACCGTGATGACGGCCGGTCGGACGGTGCTGTTCTCGGCAACGATGATCGTCGCGAGTCTCGGTGGGCTGCTGTTGTTCCCGCAGGGCTTCCTGAAGTCGATGGCGTACGGAGCGATCGCGACGGTGCTGTTGGCGGCGTTCGCGTCGGTGACGGTGTTGCCGGCGATCCTGAGCATCCTGGGCCGGCGGATCGACAAGTTCGGGCTCGAGCGATTCGGCCAGATCAGGTCGACCGAGGAGATCGAGGCCGGCATGTGGGGCCGGCTGACGGTCTGGGTGATGCGCAACCCGCTCAAGGTCACCGTCCCCATCGTGATCGGGTTGTTGCTGCTGATGACCCCGTTGACGGGTATCAAGTTCGGTGGCATCAACGAGGAGTATCTGCCGAGCGACAACCCGACCCGCGTCGCGCAGGAGCAGTTCGACGAACTGTTCCCCGGCAACCGCACCGAGCCGGTCAAGCTGGTGATCCGAGGCGCCGAGGGCGCGCAGGTGGGCCAGATCATCAAAGCGGCAAGCGGCGCACCGGGTCTGGTCGAGAAGTTCTCTGTCACCGGACCGGCGAAGGACGGCGTCCAGGTCCTCAAGGCGGGCCTGGTGGACCGCAACGACTCGGCACCGACCATCGACTACCTGCGGTCGATGGACGTCCCCGACGGTGTGCAGGTGCTGGTCGGCGGCACGCCGGCGATCGAGCAGGACAGCATCGGCGCGCTGCTCGACAACCTCCCGCTGATGGTGGTGACGGTCGTGAGCCTCACGATCCTGTTGATGTTCCTGGCGTTCGGGTCGCTCGTGCTGCCGATCAAGGCCGTGCTGATGAGCGCGCTGGGTCTCGGCGCGACACTCGGCATCCTGACGTGGATCTTCATCGACGGCCACGGCGCCGGAGTGTTGAACTTCACGCCCGGGCCGATCACATCGCCGATGCTTGTCCTCATCGTCGCGATCATCTACGGCCTCTCGATCGACTACGAGGTGTTCCTCCTCTCCCGCATGGTCGAAGCCAGGGCGCGGGGCGCGAGTACGACGGAGGCCATCCGAGTCGGCACCGCGCACACCGGCCGCATCATCACCGCCGCGGCGCTGATCCTGATCGTGGTCACCGGTGCGTTCGGGTTCTCCGATCTGGTGATGATGAAATACATCGCGTACGGCATGATCGCGGCGCTGATCATCGACGCGACGCTGATCCGCATGTTCCTCGTCCCCGCGGTGATGACACTCCTGGGCGACGACTGCTGGTGGGCCCCGGCGTGGATGAAGCGCATTCAGAAGAAGATCGGGCTCGGTGAGCCGGTCCTCGAGTCCGAACTGATTCGGGACGACGTGCGCGACCCGGCGGCCGCCGGCGCCGCGGATGCCTCCCAGTCGGAAGTTGTCCGCACACGGGAGCCGCTCTCCGAGGATGCGATCTCCTGACCGGTTCCCGCCGACGAGAAGAGGAGCGCGTCCCCGGATTTCCGGGGACGCGCTCCTCTCGTGGATCGACGGGTCGCGCTAGACGCTCGCGACGCCCTTCGCCAGGAACGGCTTGCCGTTCACGGCGTCCGAGGTGCCGGTGCGGTCCAGGTACGGCGTGATGCCGCCGTTCCAGAAGCCGAAGCCACCACCCAGGATCAGGCACAGATCGATGTCCTCGGGGGCGGCGACGACGCCCTCCTCGAGCATGATCCGGATCTCCTCGGCGAACGCGCGGCGGGTGCGCTCGAGCACCTCCTCGGCGGTCGACGGCTTGTCGCCCTGCTGCCACAGTGCCGCGACCTCGGGGTCGACGACCTGGCCCTTGTCGGTCCAGGTCCACACGCCGGGCTTGCGCGCCTCGACGATCGCCTCGAGTCCCGGCGACGGCTTGAACCGCTCCGGGTAGGCGGCGTTGAGGGTCTCGCCGGTGTGCAGCGCGATGGCCGGGCCGACGAGCGCGAGCAGCGTGAACGGCGTCATCGGCATGCCGAGTTCGGCGATCGCGTTGTCCGCGACGTCGAAGGGGGTGCCCTCGTCGACCGCGTTCATGACCTCGCCGAGGGCGCGGATGAGCAGGCGGTTGAACACGAAGCCGGGCAGGTCCGCGCAGCCGACGGCCGACTTCTTCAGTGCCTTCGCGGTGGCGAACGCCGTTGCGAGCGTGGCGTCGTCGGTCTGCTCGCCCTTGATGACCTCGAGCAGCGGGAGCACCGCGACCGGGTTGAAGAAGTGGAAGCCCACGACACGCTCGGGGTGCTTCAGGTCCGCGGCCATCTCGGTGATCGACAGCGACGAGGTGTTGGTCGCGAGCACGGTCTCGGGGGAGATGTGCTCCTCGAGTTCGGCGAACACCTTCTTCTTGACGTCCATGTTCTCGAAGACCGCCTCGATGACGAAGTCGGTCTTCGCGAACGCGGCCTTGTCGAGCGAGCCGGACACGAGCGCCTTGAGGCGGTTCGCGCCGTCCTGCGACAGCCGGCCTTTCGCCTGCAGCTTGTCGATCTCGCCGTGCACGTAGCCGACGCCCTTGTCGATGCGCTCCTGGTCGATGTCGGTGAGGATCACCGGCACCTTGAGCTGCTTGACGAACAGCATTGCCAGCTGGCTCGCCATCAGGCCCGCGCCGACGATGCCGACGCCGGTGATCTTGCGCGCCAACGACTTGTCCGGTGCGCCGGCCGGGCGCTTGGCCCGCCTGTTCACCAGGTCGAACGCGTACAGGCCCGCGCGGAGCTCGTCGGTCATGAGCAGGTCGGCGAGCGCGTCGTCCTCGGCTGCGAACCCCGCGTCGAGGGACTTCGAGTCGGCGAGGTCGGTGGTGCGGGCCAGCTCGAGCAGCTCGACCGTGCGCACCGCGCCCGGCGCGTTGTTCTTGGTCTTGCCCTCGACGATGGCCTTGGCCCGCGCGATGGCCTCGTCCCAGCCGGCGCCGCGGTCGATCTCCGGGCGGGCCGGGGTGATGTCACCGGCGAGCACCTGCGCCGCCCAGGAGAGGGACTGCTCGATGAAGTCGGCCGAACCGAGCACGACGTCGGCGATGCCGAGCTCGAGCGCCTTCTTCGCATTGATCATCTTGCCGTTGTTGAGCGGGTTCTCGATCGCGACGGTGACGGCATTCGACGGCCCGATCAGGTTGGGCAGCAACTGCGTTCCGCCCCAGCCGGGGACCAGGCCCAGCATCGCCTCGGGCAGGCCCAGGGCGCCGACGTTGTCAGCGTACGTCCGGTAGTGGCAGTGCAGACCCACCTCGAGGCCGCCGCCGAGGGCGACACCGTTCACGAACGCGAACGTCGGGACCTCGGACTCGCGCAGGCGGCGGAACACCTTGTGTCCCAGGCGGCCGAGTTCGAGACCCTGCTCACGCGAGGTGATCGACGGGACGCCCTTGAGGTCGGCGCCGGCGGCGAAGATGAACGGCTTGCCGGTGACGGCGATCGCGGCCGGCTTGGCGGCGAACGCTTCGTCGAGCGCCTTGTCGAACGACAGCAGCCCGCGGGGGCCGAACGAGTTCGGCTTGGTGTGGTCGAAGCCGTTGTCGAGCGTGATCAGCGCCACCGGGCCGTCGATGCCGGGAACCGAGACCAGCTTGGTGAAGGCGTTGGTGACGACCTCGTCGGCGAAAGCGTTTGCGATGTCGGTCATTTACTTGACTCCCGCCTCGTAGTCGGCATGGTTGGGGTTCTCCCAGATGACGGTGCCGCCCATGCCCAGACCGATGCACATCGTGGTCAGGCCGTAGCGGACGCCCGGGTTCTGCGCGAACTGGCGCGACAGCTGCGTCATGAGGCGCACACCGGACGAGGCGAGCGGGTGACCACACGCGATCGCGCCGCCCCACTGGTTGACCCGCGGGTCGTCGTCGGCGATGCCGAAGTGCTCGAGGAACGCGAGAACCTGCACGGCGAACGCCTCGTTGATCTCGAACAGCCCGATGTCGTCGATCGACAGGCCGGTCCGGGCGAGCAGCTTCTCGGTGGCGGGCACCGGGCCGATGCCCATGACGGCGGGGTCGACGCCCTGGAAGGCGAAGCCGACCATGCGCATGCCGATCGGCAGGCCCAGCTCGGTGGCGGTGTCCTCGCCCGCGAGAATCGCGGCGGTGGCACCGTCGTTGAGGCCCGCGGCGTTACCGGCGGTGATGCGGCCGGCGGGGCGGAACGGGGTCTTGAGCTTGGCGAGGTCCTCGAGCGTGGTGCCCGGGCGCGGCGGCTCGTCCTCGGTGGCCAGGCCCCAGCCCGCCTCCGAGCGGGTCGCGACCGGCACCAGGGTGTCGGCGATGTAGCCGGCCTTCTTGGCGGCCTCGTACTTGTTCTGCGACGCGACGGCGTAGGCGTCGGTGCGCTCCTTGGTGATCGTCGGGAACCGGTCGTGCAGGTTCTCGGCGGTGTTGCCCATCACCAGCGCGCTGGGGTCGACCAGGCGGTCGGCGAGGAAGCGCGGGTTCGGGTCGGCGCCCTGGCCCATCGGGTGTCGGCCCATGTGCTCGACGCCGCCGGCGATGACGACGTCGTACTGGCCGAAGCCGATGCCCGACGCGGTGGTGGTGACGGCGGTCATCGCGCCGGCACACATGCGGTCGATCGCGAAGCCGGGCACTGTCTCGGGCAGGCCCGCGAGGATCGCGGACGTGCGGCCGATGGTCAGCCCCTGGTCGCCGGTCTGCGTGGTCGCGGCGATCGCGACCTCGTCGACCCGGGCGGGATCGAGCTGAGGATTGCGGCGCAGGAGCTCGCGGATGGCCTTGACGACCAGGTCGTCGGCGCGCGTCTCGGCGTAGATCCCCTTCGGGCCGGCCTTGCCGAACGGCGTGCGGATGCCGTCTACGAAGACGACGTTTCTCTGGTTAGCGGAAGCAGCCACGCTGGATTCCTCCTGGCGGGAACGATGCGGTCACGGCGGGTCCGAAGACCCGACAGGCACCACTGTAGCGCTAATTACCCGTCAGTAACATGTGGGGCGGCGGATGGGGGGTCTCCGCTGGTCAGGGCTTCGCCTGGACGGCCTCCGCGAGGACCGGCACGGTCAGTTCGCGCTGCCACGGGCGCGCGCCCGCCGCGGCGAGCACGCCGTCGATCGTCGCCGTCGTGCCTGCGTCCGCGTCCGGCCCGACGGCCGGCGGCTCCCAGCACACGCGCCGCACCAGTTCCGGGCTGAGCAGGTTCTCGACGGGCACGTGGACCCGCTCGCTCAGTTCGGCGATACCCGCCTTGGCCGCGGCCAGACGGGCGGCGGCCTCGGGGTCGCGCTTGGCCCAGCGGCTCGGCGGCGGTGGACCGGTGAACGGCTGGTTGACCGGCGGGAGTTCGGTCTGCGGAAGGGTGCGGGCGCGTTCGAGCGCGGAGAGCCACAGCCGCGACGACCGGCGCTGGCGCGGGCCCCCGAACACGGGCAGCGCCCGCAGCGTGTCGATGCTCTTGGGGTCGGCACTCGCGGCCGCGACGATCGCAGAATCCGGCAGGATCCGGCTGGGGGAGATGTCGCGCTTGCGGGCGACCTCGTCGCGCGCGGTCCACAGCTCGCGGACTGCCGCCAGCTGGCGGGGGCTCTTGAGGCTGTGGATCTGCGACGTGCGGCGCCAGCGTTCGGGCTTGGGCTGGGGCGGCCCGGCCAGTCGGACGTGTTCGAACTCCTGCTCCGCCCACTCGGTCTTTCCCTGCGCGGCAAGCTCTTTCGCCATCGCCTCGCGCAGCTCGAGGAGGACCTCGACATCCAGGGCCGCGTAGTTGAGCCACGCGTCCGGAAGGGGCCGGGTGGACCAGTCGGCCGCGCCGTGCCCCTTGCGCAGCTCCAGCCCGAGCGTGCGTTCGACGATCGCCGCCAGCCCGACACGCTCGAAACCGGCTAGGCGCCCGGCCAGTTCGGTGTCGAACAGTTTCGCGGGCGCGAGTTCGAGTTCGGCCAGGCACGGCAGGTCCTGGTCGGCGGAGTGCAGCACCCATTCGAGGTCGTTGATCGCATCCCGGAGCGGCGCGAGGTCGCCGGCGGTCGGGATGGGGTCGAGCAGGAACGAGCCGGCGCCGGCGCGGCGCAACTGCACGAGGTAGGCGCGCGAGGAGTAGCGGAACCCCGACGCGCGCTCGGCGTCCACCGCGAGGGGGCCGGTGCCCGCGGCGAGTCGCTCCGCCGCGTCGCGCACGCCCTCGGCGGTCTCGATCACCGGCGGAACGCCGTCGGCCGGGACGAGGAGTGGCACGGGGGCGGAAGCGGGCTCGGGGGTATCTGGCATAGGGGGCAACTCTACTGGTGGCGAGGAAGTGTGGATGCGATCTCGCGTTGACATTCGGGCGATTTCCGGTAATTGTGTCAAATGTTGGACAAGTGACCAAGGCCACGCGACGCGTCGGCTGTGGCACTCGTCTCGACGATCGGATCGGAATGGGGGAAGTCGATGCTCAATCTCGCGGCCGCCGTGGCTCCCGTCGGCGCAGTCCCGGTCGGATCGATGGTGGAACTGCCCGGTCGCGGGTCCACGTACGTCATCGATACCGGCGACTCTGCGGAGCACGACGGCAAGCCGACGCTCGTGCTCCTGCACGCGCTGGCCTGTACCGGATCGCTGACGTGGTACCCGGCGATCGACAAGCTCGCCCGGAAGGCGCGTGTGGTGATCCTGGACCAGCGCTGGCACGGCCGCGGGATCCGGTCCCGCCGATTCACCCTCGAGGACTGCGCCGACGACGTCGTCGCACTCGCCGACGTGCTGGGCATCGACCAGGTGGTCCCGGTCGGGTACTCGATGGGCTCGCTCGTCTCACAGCTCGTCTGGAAGCGGCACCGCGAACGGGTCGCCGGTCTCGTCCTGTGTGCGGGCGCGGCGCATTTCAAGCGGAACTCGCGTGAGCGAGTCGCGCTCGAGTCGCTGAGCTACAGCCTGGGCGCGCTCAGGCCGCGGCCCGGTCCCGTACCCGCCGGCGGTCCCATCCTCGGTGGCGACCGGGTGTGGGCGTACTCGCAGTTCCGCGAGACCAGCTACGGCGCGATCGGCCGCGCGACAGCCGAGATCGGCAAGTTCGACTCGACCGCCTGGGTGGGCGACATCGACGTCCCGACCGCGGTTGTGGTGCCGACCAGGGACATGATCATCCCGCCGCGGCGCCAGCGCTGGCTCGCCCGCCAGATCGCCGGCGCCGCAACGTACGAGGTGGACTGCGGTCACTCGTCGTGCGTCATGAACGCGGGACCGTTCACCGAGGGACTGCTGGCTGCTTCTTCTTCCGTGCTTGCGCGCGTGCGGCCTTGACCAGTTCGGCGAGAGCCTCGGGGAACGCGTCCGCCAGATCCCACAGGTGCGGTGCCAGTTCCTTGCACGAGACGAGACCCACGTCGACCCGTCCCTCGAGCGACATCACCGTCACGTTGAGGCCGGCGCCGTGGAAGACGGGTCCGAGCGGGTACATCTGCTTGATGCGCGCGCCCAGGAAGTACAGCGGCATCGGCGGGCCGGGCACGTTCGAGACCACGAGGTTGTGCACCACGGGGTGACGCTCGGCCAGCTTCAGCTTGGAGTACACGCGCATCGCGCTGCCGAACGTGGCCGGCGCCGCGAACTGTGCCCAGTCCTGCAACAGCGTCGCGCCCAGCGCCTCGTTGTGGTGGTCCTTGTTAATGGCGTTTCGTTCGGCGACGGTGTGCAGCCGCTCGACGGGGTCGGCGACGTCCGTGCCGAGCTGCGTGAACATGACCGAGATCTGGTTGGTGCCGGGCCGATCGGACTTGTCGTGGACGGAGACCGGCACCGTCGCGACCAGTGAGCTGTCGGGGAGCTCTTCGCGGTCCTCGAGGTACCTGCGGAGCGCACCGGCGCACAGCGTGAGCACGACGTCGTTGACCTTGACGCCGAAGGTGTTCTTCACGAACTTGACGTCGTCGAGGCTCAGCTCGGTGTACGCGATGGTCCGGCGACCGGTGATCGCACCGTTGAACGACGTCCGCGGCGCGGTGAACGGCGTCGGCATCGCCTCGCCCTTGCGGGCCCGCCCGATCCACCGGGGGAGCAGCGTCACGCTGTCCGGAAGCAGCTTCACCATCTTGAGCGGTCGCGACGCGAACGACATCAGGCCGTTGACGGCGATGTCGAGCGAGCTGGCGCGGCCGGCGCCCTCGGGCAGCTGGTCGAATTCGGGTCGGGGAGCGTCGGGTTCGAGGCCGCAAAGCTGAGACATCAGATTCGAGCCGGTGACGCCGTCGACGTTCGCGTGGTGCATCTTCGACATCACGGCGACGGAGCCGTCGTCGAGGCCCTCGATGACGAACATCTCCCACAACGGGCGGGAGCGGTCCATCGGCTGGCTGGCGATCGAGCTGCACAGCTCGGACAGCTCGTCACGGCCACCGGGGGCGGGGACGGCGATCCGGTGGAAGTGGCGATCGATGTCGAAGTCGGTGTCGTCGACCCACACGGGATGGTCGAGGTTGAACCGGGTGTCCTTCAGTCGTCGCTTGAAACTCGGCATGGCTTTCACGCGAATCGCGAGTTCGTCGCGCAGTTTCGCGAAAGAATAGCCACCGGGGATCGTGGACCCGTCGAGGATGATCAGGCCGCACACGTGGAGCATCTGGGTGGGGGTCTCGAGGTAGAGGAAGCTGGCGTCCATTCCACTTAGTCTCTCCATGCAGCTAACGGTAGAACCTGTTCTAGATTGACGCGGGCGATGTGAGAAAGGTCATGGTTGAATGGGTTAATGACGCACAGAAACCGGTTCCTGTTACGGCAGTTGGCAAATGCGGCAATGACGGCAAATGCGCTGCGGCCCGTCCCGGGCATGCCGTTGTCGGTGCCGACGTTCCTCTCCGGCTGGCTCACCGCGGAGCTTGCTCCGCAGTTGCTCGCGACCACCGTGGCCGACGCCGCGATCCACGTGGCGCGCCGGGGAATTCGTACGCGCGGTGACGTTGCCGGGTTGGCGGCCGCGGGGCTGTCGACCGCAGGACTGGCCGCGGTGATCGCGACCGGACGTGGGGCGCGGGCGGAGGTCGAGTCGGCGCTGACGTCGGCGCTGGGACCCGACTACCGATCCGTCGCGGGGCGTCCGGCGGCTGTCGCCGACGTGTCGTGGCGTCAGCTGGCGTTGCCGTTCCGGATGCGGCGCCCCGACGTCGTGCGGGTTCCGAATCGGGCCTACGCGCCCGGCGGGACCCGGTTCCGGGTCGACATCTATCACCGCCGCGACACCCCGGCCGACGCGCCGATCCTCCTGCAGATCCACGGCGGTGGCTGGGTCATCGGCAGCAAGGACCACCAGGGGATCCCGCTGATGCTGGAGATGGCCTCCCGTGGGTGGGTGTGCGCCGCGATCAACTACCCGCTCTCGCCGAAGGCGGTGTGGCCGGCGCACCTGGTCGCGATCAAGCGGGCGGTGGCGTGGCTGCGCGCGAACGCGGCGACCTACGGCGGCGACCCCGGTTTCGTCGCGGTCACCGGCGGATCCGCGGGCGGTCACCTGGCCGCGATGCTCGCGCTCACCGAGGGGGACCCGGCCCTGCAGCCCGGGTTCGAGGACGCCGACACATCGGTGCAGGCGTGCGCGCCGCACTACGGCGTCTACGACTTCGCGGGGGAGACCGGGATCAAGGCGACCCGCCAGCGGGTGGAGTCCGGCCTCATGCCGATGGTCCTCGGCAAGAACGCGCGATTCCCGGAGGACTACGAGGCCGCGTCGCCGCTGAACCACCTGCGGCCGGACGCGCCACCGTTCTTCGTCGTCCACGGCATCAGCGATTCGTTCATCCCGGTCGCCGAGGCGCGCGAGTTCGTCCGGCGGCTGCGCGAGGTATCGGAGAATCCGGTCGCCTTCGCGGAACTGCGCGGGGCGCAGCACGCCTTCGACATCTTCCCGTCGATCCGCAGCGCCGCCGTGGCACAGGGCGTCGCCGACTTCCTGGACTGGACGCGGGCCCAGCAACTCTCGGGTGCAGTGACCGCCACCGAGGCGGCGGGCTAAGCATCGCGGATGTGCTTTCATGCGAGGTGCTTGATCCCCTTTACGGTCTGATTCTGTTGGAACGGGACCCTGACGGCTCGCGGGTAACGGTCTCCGGCGATTCGATACCGACAGCGTCGATCAACCGCACGAGCGACACGGCAGTTCGGTCCGATGTGCCGATCGGCACCCGTGACGGTGGGCAACTCCGGATGACGCTCGACGGCAACGAGTTTGACGTCCAGCCGTCCCTCGGCCGATTCTCCCGCCGCTCCTACCGTGTCGAGGTGACCGGGTACGGACACTCGTGGCTCTTCACCCCCGCATCTCCGACTGCTCACCGGCTTGTTCAAGGTTCGCGGTATACAGGGCACAACATGATCGGCATGTTCACCGCGGACGACGATGTGGTGACAGTCGAGTGGGCGCAGGAGGTGCGGTTTGCCGGCGCGGCTGCGCGCAAGGTGGATTCGGCGCCGTTGGACTGCGCGCTCGGCTACCTGTTGGCCGCCGCTTTCGGTACCGGCGCCCAACTGATGCTGGCCGCGATCGTGACCGGCGCGACGGGCGCACTGTTTCCCGGCTGATCCGTCGGCCATAGCGGTTCTGTGAGCGTGGCGAACCGCTTCCAATTGTCGGATGCCTACGAACCCCGCGAGGCGGGGTGCTGGCCTGACTAAGTTGTGTGACGAGCAGAAGTGTCTCGTCAGACGCGTGCACGAGGGGAAACGGAATGGGTGGGCAAGTTCGGAAGTGAGTTCTCATCGCGGTAGCGGGTAGTGCTGTCTTGATGACGGCGTGTGGAACTCCGCCGCCGAGTTCCGAAAGTGGAGTTGCCAGTCAGGCCGGTGCCCAGGATGGGGAGCGGGCCCACATCGTTCCAGAGGGACCGAACCCGGACTTCGGCATCAGCCTGGTCTCCGACGCTCTCCTTGGGGGCGCTGAGGCCACCCCGATTCGGTCGTACAGCCGGGCAGGTGCCAGCGACGATCAAGTAATCGTTCACTTCATGCCAAGCACACGAGGATGTTTGGGGGCTCGCACGTCAGTGGTCGAGACAGACACCGCCGTGCGGATCTCGCTGGTCACCGGCACACCGGCGGAATCCAGTCGACATCCGTGTACCCAGACTGAAACCCTGGCCTCGATCGCCGTGCCGTTGGCAGCTCCGCTCGGTCTGCGTGACGTAGTCGACGGCTAAGCGATTGGAGCTGGATCTCGACATGCATCTCGGCCGATCGAAGTGGGACGTGAAGTACGTGAAGTAGGTCGGTCGGCGTGGCCACGAATGTGGGTGACGATGTCGCGGCGAGCCCGGATGCGCTCGGTGTCGGCCGGGTTGTCGGTCCACTTCGTGCTGATGTGGTGCGCCTTGCAGAAGGCTGCGACATCGGGCCCGAGGAGCGCCCGTGTCTGCCCGGTGCGGGTGGCTGCGGGGGATCCCGCGGCCACCCGCACACGTTCGACGGCACGGACCGCTGGCCGTCAAGCCCTGAGCTGGCAGTGCAGTCCGCTACCTCTACTTGTCAGAGCGGTTGGTCCTGCTGATGTCCGCAAGTGGCCACTTGCCGGCGTAGTAGTCCTCGGTCGGGGCATAGAGGCGGAAGAGGACCAGGAAGCCTTGCTGGGGAATGGTCTTGATCCAGTTCGACTTCAGCGGGTCTTCGGGTTCATTCGGGCTGAATACCAGGTCGATCGAGCCGTCCGGATTCTTGGTGAGGTCCTTCAGGGATGACAGGGACGGCTTTTTCTGGTCGGTGTCGATGAAGCTGAAGTCCTCGGCGTCGTAGAGCGACGCCGACCAGTAGCCGCGGATCGGCGCGTTGGCCGGGATATGGAGTCGGTACTCGTTCGAACCGTCGAGGAACACTCCGTCGCTGTCGCGGTAGGAGGTCAGATATGCGGCGCCGGTGTTGACCGGTGGAGTGGCGTTGGGGTCGAGGAATTTCTGCATCGCAAATCCGTAGCGGAAGAGTGCCGCACGTTCGTCGAGTTCCGTTGCGGCGCCGAGTTCCTGCGAGTAATGGGTCATGCCAGTCGGGTTGCGCCACTGGGTATTCGGATAGACACTCGGGCGATCGGTCCTCGAGTTGACCTCGAGGTTTGCGACCATCTTGCGGCCGGTGTCGGCTGCGCGCTCGAGGATCGCGCGAACCCGCTCGTCTGGCTCGAAGGCTTCTCCCGGCTTGATGCCGAGTGGCGCCAGCATCCCGTACATCATCCGGTCACGTTCTTCGGGCGCCTCTGTGCGGAGCGCCTTCGCCATCAGGGTGTAGTAGTCGAGCCCGCGGCGGGTCAGACCGTTGTAGTCGTCGTGGCCCATGTTGTGGTTTCGCGGCGCGGGCGGGTTGTCAACCTGGGAGTAGGGGTACAGGTTTGTCGCCCGCAGGCGGTCAGCGGCGCTGGCCACCGAGTCCCCGGGGCCCCGAACGGCGCGCAGGAAAAGCATGCCGGTGTTGGTCTTGGCCTGACTCACGAAGTACCCGTCCCTTGGCAGTGGCCCTTGGTAGCCAGGGGGAATGACGAGGTACTTGCCGCCGGCCCCGTGGTCGGGACCGACACCGCCGACGTCTTCGGTGGGCCGCTGCCACGCGTCGAGGATGACGCCATACTGGCCATTGGCTGGGATTTCGACGACCATGGGCCCGGTCTGTGACAAGTCGAAGTAGCTGAATGAGTAGACGACATCGTCGTTACCGGTCTGCAGCTTCTGGTTCACCTGTTCGAGCTGGTCGAAGATGAACAGTTCCATCGGCTCGATCCCGATCTCACGCGCGCCCTCGGCCATCGACGCGAGGCCGACGAGCGGCTGTGCCCATATGTACGACTGGACCGCGCGTTGGTAGTCGAGTTCGTCGTAGAGCGCCTGTTTGGTGGCTTCGCTGGGGTAGTTCGTCCTTTCCATGTCGAAGGTGGGGTGGGCGCTCGGAGATGCCGCTGACGCGCATCCGGCACTCACGAGGACCGATGCTGCAATCGCGCAGGACAGCAGCGCCTTGTTTCGTTTCACAGATCAAGCTCCTTCGGGCATCCTGTCCGCCGCCCGGATCCAGGTTTCCGAAATCAGGGATGTGGGCGGACACGATTCGTCACTGCGAACGCTCGCGCCGGGAGGACTGCGCATGCTAGAGTGACGAATATTCGTCATTTCGTCGCCAAAATATCGACGTACCCGGGATGGTAAATGGAAGCATTGGAGCAAGGCAATACCCGTGACCCATTGAGCCGTCAGGCCTCACCCCCAACCGATCGAGTTGTGGCGGTCGTGGAGTTACTCGCCACCACGCGCGAGCCAAGTTCGGTCGCCGCGATCGCATCGCGGTTGCATCTCAACCGCTCGACCGTCACGGCGATCCTGGAATCTCTTGACCGCGTGGGGTGGGTGCAACGACGGCAGGATCGCAAGTACACCCTCGGCGCCGGGTTGGTCAGCGTGGTCGAGGCCGTCCGGGTGTCCGTGCCGCTACTCGATGGGGCAGAGCAGCTGATGCAGGACCTCGCGCGGCGAACCGGGTGCGGTGCGGCGCTAATCCTTGTTGGCTCGACCCAGGTCACCTTCGTCAACATCGCCCGTGGCGGAGGCGGCATCCCTGCAGGAGTTGAGGTGGGCGTACACCTGCCGCTCGCCGCACCGATGGGTGCCACGGTGGTGGCCAACCGAGACGAGGATGAGCAGCGGGCGTGGCTCGCCACCGGACCCGAGAGTGAAAGGCCGGCGTTCGAGGGCCTGCTGAGCGAGGTCCGACGGCAAGGAGGTGCGGTATTCGGCCTGGGCGACACCGCCCCTCAGATCCTGAGTGTCCTGAGCGACATGGTCGACCTCCTGACCGAGCACCCGACACAAGCGCCCTTGCGCCGGAAGGTGTTGGACCTCCTCATGGGCCTGGGAGGTCGCGCCTACACCAAGGCGGAACTCGCGGTCGCCGACCCACTGCCGGTGAGCTATGTGAGCGTGCCGGTGTTCGACAATCGCGGGCGAGCACAGTACGAGCTGCAGGTCGGACCGCTGCGCACCGGCGTGAGCAAGGCTGAACGTGAACTGTATCTCCGCGAGATCCAACACACGGCAAGCGAGCTCGGCGCACTCCGACCGTAGGCGGGAAGGGATCCCCGACTCTTCGCTCGGCTTGGTGAGGACGGGGAGGCGTGGCACGACTTCGACTGGTTTCGACCGGCCGGGGCGACGGGTGGGGGAGGGAGCTAGCGGTCGCCTACCTCGTGAGCGAGCGGTTCGGGATCGACGCGGCGGAACGGGTGTGGGGTTCAGGGCCTCGGTCGGCGACCGAGCTTGGTGACCCCCGCGGGCGGAAGGCCGGCGGCGTACGCGAGGACGTCGCAGAACGCCTCGACGTGCGAGGCCAGCGCGGTGGACGTCGCGGTCCACGACGCCCGCAGCTCCAGTTGGTGCGCGTGCGGTGGGCCCGCGATGTCGCCGTACCGCACCGAGCTGGTGGCAGTGACGGTGCCGCCCAGCGCGACGATCTCGTCGGCCTTCTCGGCGAGCGCGTCGACCAGCCAGCTCCACGCGACCTCAGGGAGCAGGGGATCGGCGGCGAGGGCGGGTTCGAGGTCGGCCTGGATGTACGCGACCAACCGCATCGTGCCGTTCCACGCCTCGTCGCCGTCCGGGTCGTACAGCAGGATCAGGCGCCCGAACGCGTCCCCCTCGGTGTGCTCCGCGACGGTGCCGGTGTCGGCATGGCGCACCTCGGCACCAATCGCGTAGCTGAACGGCGCGAGTCGTTGCGGCGGGCGGATGGGCCCGAGCTCGATTTCCGGGTGAACCGCGGCCGAGTTCATCGCGTCGACTGCGGCGCGGAACTGGGCGGGTTCTTTCGGTGTTCCCGGGGTCGTCACAACTGCGGACGTTAGACGCAGCACCTGGTAGGGCGTCGGAGGCGCGCCGATTCTGCCGGGCGTCCAAGTCGTGGCAGCATGGAGCCCGATGAGCGGCTTGGAAGATACGAATGCAGGGATGAGCGGGCGCGCGGAATACCCCGCTCGGCGGGTGCTCGACGACGCACCGTTGTTGGCGGCGGCCACCGGCCGTCCGGTGAAGCATCGGCCCGTGTGGTTCATGCGTCAGGCCGGACGCTCGTTGCCGGAGTACCGGGAGATCCGGGCGGGCATCGGGATGCTCGAATCCTGTTTCGACCCGGAACTCGTCTGCGAGATCACGATGCAGCCCGTCCGGCGGCACAAGGTCGACGCGGCGATCCTGTTCTCCGACATCGTCGTTCCGCTCAAGGCGGCCGGCATCGACCTCGACATCGTCGCGGGGGTGGGCCCCGTCGTGGCGAACCCGGTGCGGTCGGTGGCTGACGTGGCCGCCCTGCCGCGGCTGGTGCCCGACGAGGTCGGCGCCGTCGCGCAGGCCGTGCGCCTGCTCACCGCCGAGCTCGGCGAGACCGCGCTGATCGGTTTCGCCGGTGCGCCCTTCACGCTCGCGTCGTACCTCGTCGAGGGCGGTCCGAGCCGCAATCACGAGCGCACCAAGGCCCTCATGCACGCCGACCCCAAGACGTGGCACGCGCTGCTCGGCCGCATCACCGACATCACCATCGCGTTCCTGCAGGCGCAGCTGCACGCGGGTGTCGACGCGGTGCAGCTGTTCGACTCGTGGGCCGGTGCGCTGTCGCTGGCCGAGTACCGCGAGTTCGTGCTGCCGCACTCCGAGCGCGTGTTCGTCGAGGTCGAATCGGCTGGCGTGCCGCGCATCCACTTCGGTGTCGGCACCGGTGAGCTGCTGGGCGCGATGGGCGAGGCAGGCGCCGACGTCGTCGGTGTGGACTGGCGCATCCCGCTCGACGTGGCCGCGCGGCGCGTCGGACCGGGCAAGGCGCTGCAGGGCAACCTGGACCCGGCGGTGCTGTTCGCCGGCTGGGACGCGGTCGAGAAGCAGGTCCGTCGCATCTGCCGCGAGGCGGACGCCGCGATCGCGGCCGGCGCGACCGGGCACATCTTCAACCTCGGACACGGCGTGCTGCCGGACACCGATCCGGCCGTCCTGACCGACGTCGTGGAGCTGGTGCATTCGTTGTGACATCTGGGCGCGTCTCGGTAGCGGTCGTCGGTGGCGGCGTCACCGGACTGGTCGCGGCGTACCGCCTGCGGCAGCAGTTCGGTGCCGACGCCGAGATCACCGTCGTCGAGGCGGCGTCCCGGTTCGGCGGCAAGCTGCGGACGGTGTCCCTGGGCAACGGTCCGGTCGACGTGGGCGCCGAGGCGTTCATCGCCCGGCGGCCCGAGGTCGCGGAGCTGATCGTCGAACTGGGCCTCGAGGACCAGCTGGTCCATCCCGCCGGACGACAGCCCCTCATCTGGTCGCAGGGGTCGCTGCACCCGCTGCCCACCCGCACACTCATGGGCGTCCCGTCGACCGCACAGTCCGTGGCCGGTCTCGTCGACGCCGACACCCTCGCGCGAATCACGGCTGAGCCGTCGGTGCCGCTGGACTGGGATCCGTCCGAGGACCTCGACGTGGCGACACTGGTGGGCAGCCGATTCGGCGAGCAGGTGGTGCGCCGGAGCGTCGACCCGCTGCTCGGCGGCGTCTACTCGGGCCTGTCCGACTCGATCGGTGTGCGGGCCGCGCTGCCGACCCTGGCGGCCGCGCTCGACGCGGGTGCGACGAGTCTCACGTCCGCGGTCACGGCCGCGCTGCCGACGCCGTCGCCCGGCCCGGTCTTCGGCACCCTGCGCGACGGTTACGGCGTGCTACTGGACGCGCTGCGCGACGCGGCCCGCCCGCACACGATCCTCGAGGCGCCGGCGACCGGCCTGCGCCGCGACGGTGACGGCTGGTGGCTCGACCCGGTCGGGCACGTCGACGGCGTGGTCGTCGCCGCCCCCGCCCCGGAGATGGTCCGTCTGGTCGCCGATGCGGCGCCGCGACTGGCCGCCGCCGCCCGCGGCATCGAACTCGCGTCGTCCGCGGTCGTGGCGCTCGCGCTGCCCCGCGACGCGGGCGTCCCGGAGAACTCCGGCATCCTCGTCGCGACGGGGGAGTCGTTGGGTGCCAAGGCCTTCACGCTGTCGAGCCGCAAGTGGCCCCACCTGGCCGAGCGGGAGGTCGCGCTGGTGCGTGCGTCGTACGGCCGCTTCGGTGACGCCGCTGTGGTCGACGCACCCGACGCCGAGCTGATCGCGATGGCGCGCGCCGACCTCGAGACCGTCACCGGGGTGTCGGCCGAACCGGCGGACGTGTTCGTCCAGCGCTGGCGCGGCGGGCTGCCGCAGTACGCGCCCGGTCACCTCGATCGGGTCGCCGCGATCGAGGGCGCTGTCGCCGAGGCGGACGGCCTCGAGGTGGCGGGCGCCTACCTGCACGGGGTCGGGGTCCCGGCGTGCGTCGCATCGGCCACGACGGCGGCGACACGGCTCGC
Organism: Prescottella soli; assembly: GCF_040024445.1. Lineage (NCBI taxonomy): Bacteria > Bacillati > Actinomycetota > Actinomycetes > Mycobacteriales > Nocardiaceae > Rhodococcus > Rhodococcus (subgen. Prescottella) soli. The sequence goes on along the minus strand of NZ_CP157276.1, from coordinate 744,464 downwards.
GGCACGAGTGGCAGGATGAGGCCATGGCACGCCTCGATTTCGACAAGCTCAATTCCACCCTTCGCTACGCGATGTTCTCGGTCTTCCAGGCTCAGCCCGGCGTCCTCGGTGAGGACCGCGCCGCCGCGGTGAAGAACGCGCAGGACTTCTTCGCCTCCTACGAGGACACCGACACAGTCGTCCGCGGCATCTACGACGTCGCGGGTGTCCGCGCCGACGCCGACTACATGATCTGGACGCACGCGGAGCGCCTCGAGGATCTGCAGAAGCTGTACGCGGACTTCCGCCGCACCACCGACCTGGGCCAGGCCAGCGACCCGGTGTGGTCCAACGTCGCGCTGCACCGTCCCGCCGAGTTCAACAAGAGCCACGTCCCGGCGTTCATCGCTGGCGAGGAGCCGGGCGACTATATCTGCGTGTACCCGTTCGTGCGCTCCTACGAGTGGTACCTGCTGCCCGACGCCGACCGCCGCAAGATGCTCGCCGATCACGGCATGGCCGGCCGCACCTACCCGGACGTCCGCGCCAACACGGTCCCGGCGTTCGCACTCGGCGACTACGAGTGGATCCTCGCGTTCGAGGCCCCGAAGCTCGACCGCATCGTCGACCTGATGCGCGACCTGCGCGCGACCGAGGCCCGCATGCATGTGCGCGAGGAGACGCCGTTCTTCACGGGTCCGCGCGTGAGCGTCGAGCAGCTGGTCAACTCGCTGCCCTGATCCGACACCTAAACACCCCGCACCGGACAGGTGCGGGGTGTTTTCGTGCGTACGTCGACGCGAGGCGGGTCTGGCTTCGTATCCTGAGCACACACTTGCGGGCCCACGAGAGGGGCATTGCGATGCGGAGTGCACGACGGCTTCTCGGTGCGGGAGTAGTCACGGCCGGCGTCGTGGCCGGGCTCGCATCGGGCCCGATTCCCCAGGCGTCGGCCGCGCCCACGGTGAACACCTTCCAGATTCCCCTCGTCGTGAACACCGGCATCTGGGCATGCAGCGCGTATCACACGTTCTGCTCCTACACCCCGACGGCGATCACGGGTGAGACACCCGGGATGGTGACGTTCCCCGCCCGATACCCGGCCGAGCCGGGAGAGCCGACCGTCAAGGGCAGCTACTACATGCATTGGCGAAACCTCGCCACCGGAGCCTCCGGGATGCTGGTGGTTCCCAACAGCGAGGCGGTCAGCGTGTACACCGGTGCCGGTCCCGTGACCGCGTCGATGACGACGGGCTACGAGATCATCGCCGGAACGGGCGTCTTCGTCGTGCCGTGATCCCCGCTGGCAGACTGAGGTCCGTGAGTTCGGCGGCGCGGTACCAGCACATGGCGCACTGGGGCATGTTCGAGGTGGAGGCGGCCGACGGCGACGTGAGCGCGGTGCACCCCTACACGGGGGACTCCGATCCGTCCCCGATCCTGGGGAACCTGCCCGGGTCGGTGCGGCACCGCTCCCGCATCACCGGTCCGGCGGTCCGGCGCGGCTGGCTCGAGCGCGGCCCCGGCCCGTCCGACATGCGCGGCGCCGACGAGTTCGTGGCCGTGTCGTGGGACGAGTTGCTGGACCTGCTGGCGCGGGAGCTGCGCCGCGTCGTCGACGAGCACGGCAACCGCGCGATCTTCGGGGGCTCCTACGGCTGGGCGAGCGCGGGCCGGTTCCACCACGCGCAGAGTCAGGTGCACCGGTTCCTCAACATGCTCGGCGGCTACACCCGCTCGGTGCACACCTATTCGCTCGGCGCGACCGGCGTCATCATGCCGCGCGTCGTCGGCACGCACTGGAAGCTGTTCGCCCGCTCCACCAACTGGGACGTCATCGCCGACCACACCGATCTGATGGTGTGCTTCGGCGGAGTGCCGCTGAAGAACACCGCCGTCAACAGTGGTGGCACCAGCGAACACCCGACCCGCGGCGGTCTCGACCGCCTGCGTGAGCGCGGCGGCGAGGTGGTCTCGATCAGCCCCCTGCGCGACGACCTGCACGGACGGTGCGAGTGGATCGCGCCGATCCCGGGATCCGACGTCGCGATCATGCTCGGCCTCGCGCATGTGCTGGCGTCGGAGGGGCTGCACGACAACGACTTCCTCGACCGGTACTGCGTCGGCTACGACCGGTTCGAGCGCTACCTGCTCGGTACCGACGACGGCATTCCGAAGACCCCGGAGTGGGCGTCCGCGCTGTCGGGGGTGCCTGCACGTGACATCGTCGCGCTCGCCCGCCGGATGGTCGCGGGACGCACGATGGTCACCGTGACCTGGTCGCTGCAGCGCGTCCGGTACGGCGAGCAGGCCCCGTGGATGGGGGTGACGCTCGCCGCGATGCTCGGCCAGATCGGGCTTCCCGGAGGCGGATTCGGCCACGGCTACGGGTCGATGAACGAGCCCGGACTGGCCCCGGTGCCGTACCCGCTGCCGACGCTGTTCCAGGGCAGCAACCCGGTGCCCGACCTCATCCCGGTGGCAGCGATCGCGGATCTGCTGCTGCACCCGGGGGAGGAGTTCGACTTCGACGGCCGGCGCCTCACCTACCCGGAGACCCGCCTGGTCTACTGGGCCGGCGGCAACCCGTTCCACCACCACCAGGACCTGGCCCGGCTGCGGCGCGCACTGGCCCGACCGGACACGATCGTCGTGCACGAGCCGTATTGGACGCCGATGGCCCGGCACGCCGACATCGTGGTGCCGTCGACCACGTCGCTCGAGCGCAACGACCTCGCGTGCACCCGCAACGATCCGCTGCTGGTCGCCATGCACCAGGCAGCCCCCCGGTACGCCGACGCGCGCGACGACTACGACACGTTCTCGGCGCTCGCGCACCGTCTCGGGTTCGGGGAACGCTTCACCGAGGGCCGTAAGGCGCAGCAGTGGATCGAGCACCTGTACGAGCAGTGGCGCGGATTCGTGCTGGCGGACCCGGCGCATGTGGAGGCGCCCGAGTTCGACGAGTTCTGGCAGCGCGGGCACGTGCGGATGCGTACCGAGGATGGGCTGTCCCTCTTCTCCGAGTTCCGGGACGATCCGCAGCGCAACCCGTTGACCACGCCGAGCGGGCGGATCGAGATCTTCTCCGCCGACATCGACGGCTTCGGATACGACGACTGCGCCGGCCACCCGCGCTGGTACGAGCCCGACGAGTGGCTCGGCGGCGACCGCGCCCGAACCTTCCCGCTGCACCTGATCGCGAATCAGCCCAGGACCCGCCTGCACGGGCAACTCGACCACGGCGCCGCCAGCCAGGCGTCGAAGATTCACGGTCGTGAACCGATCCGGCTGCACCCGGACGACGCCGCCGTACGCGGATTGGCTGCCGGCGACGTGGTCCGGGTGTTCAACGACCGCGGAGCCTGCCTCGCCGGCCTCGTGCTCGACGACGACGTCCGACCCGGGGTGGTGCAGTTGTCCACGGGGGCCTGGTACGACCCGCTCGACCCGGCCGACCCCGACTCGATGTGCGTGCACGGCAACCCCAACGTGCTCACCGCCGACGTGGGCGCCTCGCGCCTGTCGCACGGGTGCACGGGGCAGCACGTCCTGGTGCAGGTCGAGCGTTTCGACGACGAACTTCCTCCGATCAAGGCGTTCGATCCGCCGCTCTGACTTGTTCTATTTGAACTAGAACAATATGGTGAGTGTGTGCTCATCCGTATCGATCAGTCGTCCGCCGTACCCCTGTACGAGCAGTTCGCCGCGTCCGTGCGCGGCGCCATCGCCGACGGTTCGGTCGCGGTCGGGGAGCGGTTGCCCTCCGCCCGTGACCTGGCGGCATCGCTGGACGTCAACATCCACACCGTGCTCCGCGGATACCAACTGCTGCGTGACGAGGGGCTGATCGAACTGCGCCGCGGGCGCGGTGCAGTGGTGGCCGCGGACGCTTCGGCCCGGAGTCGGTTGCTCGACGCGGTCCGCGGACTCGTCACCGAGGCCAAGCGGCACGGCATGAGTGCTGCAGACCTGCTCGACCTCGTAAAAAGGGAGATGGCATGACCGAATCGATTCAGGCGCAGAGGGTTTCGTGGATCAGGGGCCTCGCCGGCGCGTTGCTCGTCCCGGTGGTCGCGGCGGCAGGTTCGATCGCCGTGCTCACGGCATGGGCCGGCGACCTGCCCGATCCGGTCGCCATCCACTTCGGGTCGGGCGGGGCCGCGGACGGTTTCGCCTCACGCGCTGCGGCGCAGTGGTCGCCATTGCTGGGGCTCGTCTTCGCGGTGCTCCTCGGCGGAATTCTGTTGCTGCTCACGCGGCGTGACGTGCGTGCGGCCCGGATGGGGGCCGCGATCGCGTCCGGTACCGGCACCGCGGTCGCGGTCCTGCCGATCGGCATGCTCGTCGCCCAGCGCGGCCTCACCGACGCGTCAGAGGCCTCGTTCTCCGGATGGTGGCTCGTACCGACGGTGCTCGTCGGAATCGTCGCGGCGGTCGCCGGGTCCGCGCTGGTCGGGCGCCCCGATCCGGTGGGGGTGGTCGCCGTGGCCCCGCCGTCGGACGCGGCACGGATGGATCTCGCCGATACTGAGACCGTCGTGTGGACGGGGACGGCGGCGATGCCGCGCTGGCTCGCGACGGTACTCGCGCTGGTCCCGGTGGTGATCGTCGTGTCGGTCGTCTGGGCGGCGTCCGAGGACGCGGTGCCGATGCTGCTGGTCGCCGCGGTCGTCGGCGCGCTGCTGATGGGACTTACCCTCGCGCCCGTGCACGTCGTGGTGGACGGCCGTGGCCTCGAGACGCGGTACGTCCTCACCGGTGGCCGACGCCGGATCCCGCTCGACGAGATCGCCCGCGCCGACGTCGTAAAGATCGGGCTGATCAACCGCTACGGCGGCATCGGCTACCGGGTCGGTCCCGACGGTGTCGGTCTGCTGATCCGCCCGGGCGCGGCGCTGCGCGTGACTCGCGGCGACGGATCCAAGTTCACCGTCACCGTCGACGGCGCGGATCAGGCGGCAGCCGTGCTGAATTCGCTCGCGGCACGCGGACGCGTCGCCAGGTAGCGAGCAATCGCCACCGTCGCCACGAGGCTCACGCTCACGGCGACGATCACTGCGACGAAGGTGCGTGGCTCGGTGGTGAACCCCAGGATCCGTGCGACCCCGACGCCCGCCGCCGTTGCCACGGCGGCGCCGGCGGGCAGGGTGGCGGCGAGCCACCGGGCCGTGTCGGCAGCTTGGGGGTCGCGCACCAGGCGCAACGCTGCGAAACCTCCTGCGACGGCAAGTACGTAGGCGAGCACGCCCGTGACCGCGTAGATGCCGAAGATGAGATATGCGGGTTCGATCTGCAGGACGCTCGTCTTGCCGATCCCTGACAACTCCTCTGGGGTCGGGGTTTTGAATCCCGTGTAGAGGATCACCGCCAGCAGCGTGAAACCGACAGCGATGCCGCCGAGAACTACCGGAACGACCAGTGGCAGGCGCAGGGAGCGCCCCGACAGTTCGCGCTCGTCGGCCCAGGCCCGCAGTGTCTCTTCCCGATTGTTGCCGACCACCGAGCTCGCGGGCAGTCCGTCGGCGTCGGCTGCGGTCAGTTCGTCCGACAGTTCGGTGAGCAGAGCGCGGCGGTCCACGCGTCGAACCCCCGCTCTGCGCCAAATGCGCTTGGCGTCGCGCAGGATCTTCGGACCGTCTTCCGGCCCTGCCGGTTCCGTGCGTTCGATGCTTACCTCGATCATGCTGATTCCTCCCCTGATGTGGTTTCCGAGATCGGATCAAGTAGTGCGGTGACACTCTTGGCCACCGTGGACCATTCGGCGGTGCCCTCGGCAAGGGCTTTGCGGCCGGCGTCGGACAACGAGTAGTACTTCCTCGGCGGGCCCGATTCGGATCGGCGGCTTTCGGATTCGACCAATCCGGCCTTCTCGAGGCGGGCGAGCAGTGGGTAGGACGAACCTCCCGCGACCAGCAGGTCCCGCTCGGCCAGTCTCTCGGTGAGTTCGTAGCCGTAGACGGGTTGTTCCCGAAGCAGTGCGAGCAGGCAGATATCGAGCACGCCTCGGAGGATCAGGCTGCGGCGTTCGACCGATGGACTCATGCACAGCAAGGTAGCAGTACCTTGGTGAGCAAGGTAGTGAAACGAGAGATTGCCCCGGCGACTGGCGGCGTCGCCGGGGCAATCCTCCGTTCTAGGAGCCGTCGGCTGGCTGGAGCGTGAGCGAGATGCTGTTGATGCAGTACCGCTGGTCTGTCGGGGTGGGGTAGCCCTCGCCCTCGAAGACGTGGCCGAGGTGGCTGTGGCAGTTGCTGCACAGGACCTCGACGCGGCGCATCCCCAGCGAGTCGTCGGAGCGCAGGATCACCGCGTCGGAGTCGGACGGATCGAAGAACGACGGCCAGCCGCAGTGCGATTCGAACTTCTCGGTGCTGCGGAACAGCTCGGCGCCGCAGGCGCGGCACGAGTACACGCCCTCCGTCTTGGTGTTCGTGTACTCGCCGACGTGCGGCGGCTCGGTGCCGGCCTGACGGAGCACGTGATACTCCTCAGGTGTCAGGTGCGCGCGCCACTCACCGTCGTTGCGGCGAAATCGCGGTTCGGGGAGGCCGGAATCCTGTGTGGAACTCATGCCTCCACGCTAATACGACGCGGCGCGGGCCGCGTCACACCTTGGCGGGCGTCGGGGCGGCCGCGGTGGTGTCGGCGACGAGGAAGTCCGGGTCGATGCCCTGGTCGAGGCGACCCTCGCGCTTCGCGGTGAGGTACCGGTTGACCAGAACCGCGAAGATGACGATGAGCAGCAGGCTCCAGCCCATCGTGGGCTTGAGGTATTCGGCGGCTCGGCCGGCCTCCAGGAATCGGTGCGAGATCCACTCGTCCGCGCTGAGGCATCCGTAGAGCGCGAGCCATGCCGGCCAGTTCCGCATCACCGAGTTGCGCAGCACGACGGTCATGACGAGCGGGAAGAGCAGCATCGAGTAGTACATCTGGCCGAGCGACAACAGCAGGAACGACGCCGCCATCAGCACACCGGTCGTAGTCGCGACGAAGAACAGCTCGTCCTGCCGGTAGTACCGGTACAGCAGCCACAGCGACACCGCGACCATGGCGGCGAACGTGATTCGCAGCGCCCAGATCAGCGCGACCGGCAGGCCGTAGTAGGTGCCGTTGCCGACGATCGAGCTGTTGAAGTAGTCGCGCGACTCCGACAGATACGGCAGCGTGTGGGTGACGAAATCCATCGGATCGACCGACAACGGCCACGCCACCGCCATGAGGACGACGGGAATGCCGATCGCGGTGACGAACACCTTCCACTGGCCGCGCACCAACGGCAGCAACAGCAGTGGCGCGAGAATCGGTTTGACCGCCAACGTCAGTCCGATCGCGGCACCCGACCACAGGTCCTTCCGGCGAAGCAGCAGGAGCAGGAACGCGACTTCGCCGAGCAGGACCAGGCCGTTGACATTCGAGAACACGAGGGTGTTCGACACCGTCTCGGTCGAGAACGCCGCGAACAACAGGATGGGTGCGGCCACCGAGTTCAGCGTCAGGTCGAACATCTTGAGCAGCAGATACAGCGCGATGATGACGGCGATCGCGTTGGCCAGGATGAACAGCCAGCGCGACTTCTCGGGATCGATGAGCGCGATCGGCGACAGCAGCAGAGTGCCACTCGGCTGGTAGAGGTAGTGCGGGTCCACCGAATTGAAGTTGGCGGTGTAGACCTCGCGACGATTGAGGAACGCCAACGCCGCCTGGTACACGGGCGAGAAGTCGTCGGTGACGGATCCGTTGACCGCCTTGACGACTACCCGGTGGATCACCGTCATCACGGCGAGGGGCCAGAGCGCGAAGTTGATGACCTCGGCGGTGGTGCGGCCGGTACGCGGCTCGAATCGTCGAAGGAACACTACGGCACGGTACACCGCGCGGCGGTCGGGTCGGGTCGGCCACCCCGAGGGTCACGCCGGGCAGGCGCTCCCGTTCGTCGGCAGCGCGGCGGAATCCAGGTAGCGGACGAGAGATCGGCGGGCACAGTCCGAGTGCGTCGTGACCGGATGCCCGTAACCCGCCCAGGTCACGTTCGACCACGTGGTGTCCGCGCTCGTGAGGGTTCCGGTGACCGTGGCGACCCCGCCATCGCCGACGACCGGATCGGCGGCGCCGTTGAACACGAGGACCGGCACCGGGATCGCGCTCGGAAGCGGCGGCGGTGACATCGTCGGCCACGCGGAGCACCGCATGAGCCCGACGGCGGCGTCCGCGCCGAACACCGGATACCGCTCGGCCCATGTCCGTTGAAGTTCCTTCGCGCGTCCGGGTCCCGGCCACTGCTGGCCGTCGCTGCAGCGCGCCACGAACTGACCGTCGGTGCCGACGGCGGCCTCCGTCCGGCCGATCAGCCCCTGCAGCGGCGCAAGGTCACCGCGTCCGGCCGCCGCCAGCACGTCCGAGAGCTCGCGCACCCGGCCCACCTGATCACCGCGCGGTGACCCGAGGAACGACGAGACGGCGGTCAGCAGGGCGCTCGACGACACCGTCCCGAGTTCGCCCGCCGCCGCGCGGTCACGCAGTGCCACGATCGCGGCGGACGGGTCCGGGCCCAGCGAGCAGTTCAACGCGGCGCAGCGGCGGCTGAAATCGGCGAGGGCCGCCTCCTGACCCTGGACGCGCTGCTCGGCGGCGGTCGCCGCGTCGGCGGTGGTCGCGACGGGCGAGTCCAGCACCAGCCGGCCCACCCGGCTCGGATACTTCGCGGCGTAGGCCAACGCGACCGCGGAGCCGTTGCCGGTGCCCAGCAGGCCGAGAGCGTCGACCTGCCACAGCTTCCGGAGCTGCTCGAGGTCGTCGGCGGCGTGCGCGGTGTCGAACGCCAGCTCCTGCGGCTGAAGCGAATCGGTGCATGCCACGGTCGCGTCACGGCTCATCGCGGCAACCTCGTCGACGCCGGACGTGTCGCCGGGTGTGAACTGGCCGAGATCGGCGAGGCCGCGACGGTCGACGGTCCGACCGCAGTCGATCGGCGTCGACGCGCCGATACCCCGCCGGTCGACCGCGACGATCGGCTGCCGCTCGAGCAGCCCCGAACTGGGGCCGGTCGCCAGTGCGGCCAGCGTGCTCGTCGACGTGACGTCGGAACCCGACGTGAGGACCAGCGGCGCGGCGTCTGCGGGAGTCTGCGGCAGGCGGGCGCGCGCGGCGCCGACCTGGAGCGGGCCCGTTCCGCTGCCGCCGTCGATCGGAGCGACCAGGGTCGCGCACTCGAATGTCAGGCCCTCCGGGCCGGAGTCGAGCCCGAGCGCCCGGAGGGTGGCGTCCTTGCAGTCCGTCCAGTCGAGGTCCCGGACCGGGGTCTGCAGCTGCGGGATCCGGTCCGCCGTGTCGGATGTCGGTGCGGAGCCGCCACCGTGCTCGACCACCGCGATGTCGGGTCGATCGGACGGTCCGGCGCCGCACGCCGTGCAGGCGGCGAGCACGGCACCGGCGATCGCTGCGACACCGACCCTGCTCACAAGCGACTGCATGCCGGACAGCCTGCCAGGTCGGTCACTGATCACGCGTGCGCACCCATCGCGTCAGCAGGGTCCCGTCGTCGTCCCCGAGGACGTGCACACGGGTCATCGGCGTCGGATTCGCGTCGGGGGAGACCGCGATCCGTCCGGCCCGTCCGGCCACCAGTTGCGGGGAGGTCGTCAGGCACAGTTCGTCGACGACGCCGGCCGCGGTCAGGGTGCCGAACAGGCCGGGCCCGCCCTCGCACAGCACGCGGCGCAGCCCCCGCCGTTGCAGGGCCGCGACGACCGCGGTTCCCGTGACGTTCCCGTCGGAGACGATCTCGACGCGGGCGCCCGCGTCGCGCAGGCGGGAGAGGTCGCCGGCGTCGGCGCGGGCGGAGGTCAGCACCAACGGCGGGACGACGGTGTCGGTGAGCAGTCGCGACGTCGGGTCGACGCGGCCGCTCGCGGTGATCACGGCGATCGGCGGGACCTCGGACAGCCCGGATCCGAGCCGGCGCCGGGCGAGGGCCGGGTCGGTGCGTGCGCCGCCGTAGTTCTCGGTGCGGGCCGTGCCGGCGCCCACGACGATCACGTCGGCGAGTTCCCGGAGCACCGTGAACACCCGCTTGTCCGCGGGCGTCCCGAGGCCCCCGCTGGCGCCGTCGACGGTCACCGCGCCGTCGACGCTGGAGACGAAGTTGACGCGGACCCACGGTCGGTCGAGCGCGGCCGGATAGCCGTACAGTGAACGCAGGTCGTCGTCGCTCAGCTCCGGCGGCCGGCCGGTGCTGCCTTGGTCGCGTGTGAGGTAGGTCGCAATATCCAGACGGTGCACGTGTTCGATCACAGCACGTCGATACGCTCTGTGCATGCATGCACGTCTTGTCGATCGCAATCCGGTGGTGCCGGCCGATCAATTGGTTGCTCAAATGGTGCCCCCGGCGATGTTCGACGAGGTCAGCTTCGCGTCCTACATTCCCGACCCCAAGGAGCCCAGCCAGGCCGCCGCGGTGAGCAAGGCCGAGGAGTTCTCCCAGAAGGTCGCCAAGATCCGTGGCGGTGGCCGCCGCGGCCTGTTCGGCAAGAAGGCGCCGTCCACGGGCGCCGGTCTGTACCTCGACGGCGGATTCGGTGTCGGCAAGACCCACCTGCTCGCGTCGATCTTCCACAGCTCCCCGTCGCCCAAGGCGTTCGGCACGTTCGTCGAGCTGACGCACGTCGTCGGCGCGCTCGGCTTCAACCGCGCGGTCGAGGAACTGTCGTCGCACAGCGTGCTGTGCATCGACGAGTTCGAGCTCGACGATCCGGGCGACACGATGCTGGTGTCCCGCCTGCTGACCGAGCTGTCGGCGCGCGGCGTGTCGATCGTCGCGACGTCGAACACGCTGCCCGGACAGCTCGGTGAGGGCCGGTTCGCCGCGCAGGACTTCCTGCGCGAGATCAAGAAGCTCGGCTCGATCTTCGAGACCATCCGCGTCGACGGCCCTGACTACCGTCACCGCGACCTGCCGCCCGCCCCCGAGCCGACGGACGACGCCGATCTGCTCGAGCGCGCCGACGCGATCGAGGGCGCCACGCTCGACGACTTCGACGCGCTGTGCACGCACCTGAGCACGCTGCACCCGTCGCGTTACGGCAAGCTCGTCGAGGGCATCCCGGCCGTGTTCATCAAGGGTGTCCATCCCGCCGAGGATCAGTCTGTCGCCCTGCGCCTGGTGGTGCTCGCCGACCGCCTGTACGACGCCAGCATCCCGGTGACCGTGTCGGGTGCGAAGCTCGACGAGATCTTCACCCCGGAGATGCTCGCCGGCGGCTACCGCAAGAAGTACCTGCGTGCCACCTCGCGTCTGCTCGCGCTGTCGCGTTTCGAGGTCGCTGCCTGAGTCACGTCCGTGATGCAGCGCGGCAGATCAGATGCTGCGCTGCATCACGAAATCGTGGTGGGTTTGAGCGCCCACCCGGAAGGTCTTCGTGCCGACCTTCTCGAAGCCGTTCTTGACGTAGAACCGCTGCGCCCGCTCGTTCTCCTGGTTGACGCCTAGCCACACGCCCGCGCAGTTCGCGTTGCGCGCGTGGTCCACCGCCGCATTCATGAGCGCCGCCGAGACCCCCGAGCCGTGCCGGTCGGGCAGCACGTACAGCTTGCTGATCTCCGTCGTCGGCCGCAGCGACACCACCGTCTGGATGTCCTGGTCCTCGGGCGTGCCGTCCACCAACATCACGTAGCCGACGATCTCGCCGCCCGTAGTCGCCTTGAGGACCGTCCGCGTCGGATCCGTGAGGTACTCGCTGAACTTCTCCGCCGAGAGCACCTCGTCGATGAAATCCGCGATGTCCTCCTTGGTCGCGTGCGGCGGGCACGCGAGCGGGAACGTCACCGCCGCGACGTCGGCGAGCGCCTCGGCGTCCCACAGTCCGGCGCGGTCCACGGAAATCGTCACAGCTTCACCTCGGGTCCATCGGGTCCGTCCCGGTAAGTACACCACCTTCCGGGACGGTCCCGGTCACGCGCCGGTGGGTGCAGACTCGGTCTCGGCGTCGCCGGACCGGACCCGGGTCGGGGCGAAAGCGGGCGCGAGCAGGAACAACACGATTGCGAACAGCAGGGGTGCCACGAACCCGACCCGGAGGTCGGACAGCGCTGCGATCCCGCCGATGACTCCACCGGCGATGACCGTGCCCGCGTAGTTGAACAGGTTGATCCGAGCGACCACCGCGTCGGTCTGGTCCGGTGGCGCCAACCGTCCGGCGGCGCTGAAGCTGAGCGGCGCGATCACAGGCGCACCGAGGCCGACGATGAAGAATCCGGCGATGGCCACCGCCGGGGAGGGCGCCAGGACTGCGATCAGCAGACCGACCACGCTGATCGCGGCACCGACCCGCACCACCGGGATCTCACCGAATCGGCGCACCCAGTAGTCGCCCGTCAGCCGTGAGATCAGTGCGGTCACCTGGTACGCGCCCATGGCGAGCGCGGCGGTCCCCGCGTCGGACAGCAGCACCTCCTTGAGATACAGCGGCGAGTAGGTGCCGATACCGAAGTCGATCGCGTAGAAGAGCATCATCGCGATGCCGAGGGTGAGGAACGGGCGCAGCGGCACGGTCAGCGGCGCGGTGGCCGACGTCGCGGCGCGCTCGTGTCCGGTGCGCAGCAGCCGCGGCCCGATCCACGCGCAGATCCCCGCGACCAGTGCGGCCCCGATCATGACGGAGAGCTTGACCGACAGATCGACTGCGGAGCAGACCGCGACGTAGCCGGCACCGACGATCGCCCCGACACTCCAGGACGCGTGGAACGACGAGAGGATGACCCGGCCGTAGGCGTGCTGGATGGACACCGCCTGCATGTTGGCGGCAGCGTCGACGATGCCGAGTCCGATGCCGTACAGCGCGAACGCCGCGAGGAAAGCCGGTGTCGACGTCGCGAGCGCGATGACCGCGGCGCCCACGGCGATGACGAACAGGCCGGTGCGCAGCGTGGTCCGACTCGAGGTGGCCTTCGCGAGTTGTTCGGCCAGGACACTGCCGACGCCGGCGACGATGGAAATTCCGACGACCGTAACGGCGACGAGGGTGTCGCTGAAGCCGAGACTGTCCTTGAACTGCGGCAGCTGGGTGAGCAGCACCGCCAACAGGAACCCTTGCAAGCCGAACGCGACAGCCGCCGAGACGCGCGCCCCACTAAGGGTTTTCGTGTTTCGAATCACTGAACGAGTGTCCAACATTCGGCTCCGTTTCGTGGCGTTCTCTGCTTCACTGCTCATCATGGCGGCAGAGCATTCGATTCCAGAGTTCCCCGACGATTTCGTCTTCGGTGTCGCGGCGGCGGCGTACCAGGTGGAGGGGGCGGTCACCGAGGATGGTCGGGGCCGTTCGATCTGGGACGAATTCTGTTCCGTCCCGGGCAAGATCGTCGGTGGGGAGACCGGCGACGTCGCGATCGACCACTACCACCGCTACCGCGAGGACGTCGCCCTGATGCGCGACCTCGGCATCGACTCCTACCGGCTCTCGGTGGCGTGGCCGCGGATCCAGCCCGACGGCAAGGGCGACGTCAACGCGGCCGGCCTCGATTTCTACGACCGGCTGATCGACGAACTGTGCACTGCCGGCATCACTCCCGCGGTCACGCTGTTCCACTGGGATCTGCCGCAGGCGCTCCAGGACGACGGCGGCTGGCTGAACCGGGAGACGTCGTATCGTCTCGCGGAGTACGCGGCGCTGGTGGGGGAGCGGCTCGGCGACAGGGTCGGCATGTGGATGCCGCTCAACGAACCCGTCGTGCACACGCTGTACGGCCACGCCCTGGGCGTCCACGCTCCCGGGTTGTCCCTCGGGTTCGGTGCGCTGCAGGCGGCGCACCACCAGTTGCTCGGACACGGGTTGACCGTGCAGGCCCTCCGCTCCGCCGGCTGCGGCAACATCGGAATCGCGTCGAATCACGCTCCGGTGCATCCCGCGAGTGACGCCGAAGCGGACGTCGAGGCCGCGGACATCTACGACCACATCGTGAACTGGACGTTCGCCGACCCTGTCCTGCTCGGCAAGTACCCGGCAGACGAGCTCGCCGCGCTGCTGACCGGCCCGGTCGACGACGACCTGCGGGTGATCGCGCAGCCGCTCGACTGGTTCGGGATCAACTACTACGAACCCACCGTGATCGCCGCGCCCCAGGAGGGGGAGGGGACGGCCGGTGTCCTCGAGGTCGACCTGCCGCCCGGAATGCCGTTTGCGCCGGTCGCGCTGGAGGGATACCCGACCACGGACTTCGGCTGGCCGATCGTCCCCGACGGCCTCCGCGAGATCCTCACGATCTTCCGCGACCGGTTCGGCGCGGCGTTGCCGCCGGTCTACATCACCGAGAGCGGGTGCTCGTTCCACGACCCGGACCCGGACGCGTCGGGACGGATCCGTGACGAGCGTCGCATCGGGTACCACGCCGAGCACCTCGCGGCGGTTCGCGCGGCGATGGACACCGGCGTCGACGTCCGGGGCTACTTCGTGTGGTCGATTCTCGACAACTTCGAGTGGGCGGCCGGGTACCGGGAGCGTTTCGGTCTCGTCCATGTGGACTACGACACACTCGCGCGAACGCCGAAGGATTCGTACCTGTGGTTCCAGGAGCTGCTCGCCGCGAGGAAGCGGGTCTGAAGCGGGGCCGAAGCGGGTCCGGGGACCCGAGGACCGGGAAATGAACGAGCCCCAGCCGTGGATGGGGGGTCATGGCTGGGGCTCAACACCATCGGGGGGATGGCAAGGACGACGATACCTGAGGATTCCCTCATGTTCGAATCGGGCGGGCGGGGCGAACCGGCCTGCAAATACGAGAAGAGGCACCACCGTGTGGTGGTGCCTCTTCTCGGTGGTGCGCGATACTGGGATTGAACCAGTGACCTCTTCCGTGTCAGGGAAGCGCTCTCCCGCTGAGCTAATCGCGCGGGCCTTCAGATCGGAAACCCCGAGTTACCTCGGGGTCTCCTGATCGGCCACAGGGGCCGATCGTGGAGCGGATGACGGGATTCGAACCCGCGACCCTCACCTTGGCAAGGTGATGCGCTACCAGCTGCGCTACATCCGCATGTGTAACACTCAAGTTCTTCAGCAGCATACTGCCTCGAACTTGGTGCGCGATACTGGGATTGAACCAGTGACCTCTTCCGTGTCAGGGAAGCGCTCTCCCGCTGAGCTAATCGCGCGAGGTGGAGACGGGAATCGAACCCGTGTGCACGGCTTTGCAGGCCGTTGCCTCACCACTCGGCCACTCCACCATAAAAGGTCGAGTCCAACCTCTCGAGCGGATGACGGGATTCGAACCCGCGACCCTCACCTTGGCAAGGTGATGCGCTACCAGCTGCGCTACATCCGCATTTGCTCCGGCGGGGCGTTTCCGCTTCCCCGGTGCGGTGAGAACATTAGCGGACCATTTGAGAAAGGCACAAATCGCGAGGTCAGGACGCAAAACCAAGATCTCCAGCGGGACTTTTCCGTGGTGGTTCGGGGGAGCAGCTCGCGATAACCGACCCTTCTGGTCGAAAACCGTCGATTCGACGGTGTCAGGGTCGAGCGCGAGGGGGTGCCGGCCTCAGGTTCCGGCGACGGCTCGCCCCGCGCTTCGCGTATAGGCGCGGTGGCAGTCAGGTGCCGCACCCGGAGACTCCTATAGGGAGCGCGCTCGGGCGGCGCCCTCCAGGCATCGGCGTCTGCGCCTCTGTCGAGGGCCCCACTCCGGTGACTGCTCATAGGGGAAGCGGGGCGCCCCGGACTTCAGGTGTCGATGTGGGGTTCTCGGACACGATGTCGTCGATCGAGTCGGTCCCCTGATGGGGGTGTGTGGCGGAGCGCTGCTCGGAATCCGGACCGCCCGCCGCGAGGAAAGGGATGCGCCCGCGGCGCTGCCGGGCGCCGGAAACGAATGACAACCAGGGGATTCGTGTTCGGCGTGAGTTGGTGTTAGTGTTTCGTCTCGTTCGACCGCGAGTGTTCAGCGCGGTTCGGTCCCGTGGCTCAGTGGAAGAGCGTCCCGTTCACACCGGGGAGGTCGCTGGTTCGATCCCAGCCGGGACCACACACGAGAAGGCCCCGTCCGAGAAATCGGACGGGGCCTTCTCTGTTTCCCTCGGTAGGTCGCCTGTTCAGCCGATGTCGTACGTGACGGTGACGTTCACCGTCAGTTCCTGGTTTCCGGCCTCGATCGGTGTCGACGCGGCCGCTACCTGGTCGAAGGCCATCGGTGAGCGCATCAGCGGTGCCGGCTGGTTCGCAGGCTCCTCGACGATCGACCGCAGCGCCCCGAGCTTGACACCGGCCGCCTCGGCGATCTGTTTTGCCTGGTCCTGTGCCTGTCGCACCGCGCGGGCCCGCGCCTGCGCGCGCAGTTCGCTGTCGTCGGAGATGGAGAAGGTGGTCTGTTCGACTCGGATCGCATCGCCCGCGGCCGCGGCCGCCGCGTCGATCAGGGTGCCGGCCGACTCGATGTCGTGCAGGGTGGCGGTCACCCGATTCGTCACCTGGTAGCCGGTGATGCGGCCGGACCCGCCTTCGAAGGTCGGATTCACGGACAACCCGCTGGTCTGGATGTCGTCGGCCGGAATCCCTCTGCCCTTCAACGTGTCGATCAGCGCCGTCGTCTTCTGGGCGTTCGATTCGAGTGCGGACTTCGCGTCCGGCGCCTGAGTCTGGACCCCCAGGGCGACGGTCAGGGTGTCGGGCGTCCCCGTTGCGGTGCCGGTGGCCCGGGTGTCGATTCCTGTGGTGTCGCCGGGTGCGGGAGCGTTCGAGCCGTCGGATGCGCATCCGGTGAGGAGAAGCGCGCAGGTCGCGGTCACCGCGATCGCGGCGGACAGTCGTTTAGCTCTGCTGGTCGTGTGCATCGGATCACTATCGTGCAGGGCGTGCGGCGAGGTGCCCGAATCATCCGATCAGTTCGGTCCCGCGCGGCATCGCGGCAGGTCGCGAGTCCGGTGCCCCGATCGAGACCGTCGGTACGCTGGGAATCGTCGGCGTCGGACCGACACGAACGTCGACGCGACAGCGGGTACAGCTTGTGAGTGACCGAAGGGTGAGCGGTCGTACGGTCGGCGCCGACGCGTCGGTGGTGTCGCACGAGGACGGCTTCCATCCGATCGAGGCGCTCGAAGAGGCGGAGAGCAGATGGCGCCGCCGTCGCGCGCGGATCGCCGCGAACCCCTCCCTGAATCTGGCGTACCGGCTCGGTGTGGGCCTCGTCGGTGTGGTCGTGCTCGCGGTCGGGATCGTGACCGTCCCCTATCCCGGACCCGGCTGGCTGACCGTCTTCGCCGGGCTGGGAATCCTGGCGTCCGAGTTCGCGTGGGCGCACCGACTGCTGCACTGGGCCCGCGCGAGGTACGACCGGTTCATGGCCTGGTTCTCCCGGCAGTCCGGCGTCGTCAAAGGAACCGGAGTGTTGTTCACGTCCGTCGTCGTGGTGCTGACCCTCTGGATGCTGGGCACCTTCGGCCTCATCGGGACGTGGGTGGGACTCGATCAGGCGTGGCTGGAGAGCCCGCTGTAGCTGCGCGCCGACCCGACAGCGGGACGGCTCCACTGATGGCGACGCGGTGCCGATAACATGGGATCGCCCCTCATCCGGGGGCACACCTTCATACCTAGGAGCGCATCGCCGTGACCACGCCCGCATCCGTTACCCCAGCCGCACGCGTCCGAGTGCCCGCCGGGACTACTGCGGGCACGGCGGTGCGCGAGGCCGGGCTGCCCGGTAAGGGGTCCGACGCCATCGTCGTCGTCCGTGACGCCGAAGGCCAGCTCAAGGACCTGTCCTGGATTCCCGACGTCGACGTCGAGGTCGAGGCGGTTGCCGCGGACACCGAGGACGGCCGCAGCGTGATCCGGCACTCGGCCGCGCACGTGCTCGCCCAGGCCGTCCAGCAGGAGTTCCCCGAGGCCAAGCTCGGCATCGGTCCGCCGATCAAGGACGGCTTCTACTACGACTTCCAGGTTGACCGTCCGTTCACTCCGGAGGATCTGGCCAAGCTCGAGAAGCGCATGAAGAAGATCGTCAAGGACGCGCAGCGCTTCTCGCGTCGTGTCGTGGAGGATCTCGACGACGCCCGCACGGAACTGGCGAACGAGCCCTTCAAGCTCGAGCTGATCGACGACAAGTCCGGCATCGACGACCCGGAGGTCATGGAGGTCGGCGGCGGTGAGCTGACCATCTACGACAATCTGAACCCGCGTACGGGCGAGGTGATCTGGAAGGACCTGTGCCGCGGCCCGCACATCCCCACCACCAAGTACATTCCGGCATTCAAGATCACGCGCAGCTCGGCCGCCTACTGGCGCGGCGATCAGAGCCGTGAGGACCTGCAGCGCATCTACGGCACCGCGTGGGAGTCGAGCGAGGCGCTCGACAAGCACCTCGAACTGCTGGAAGAGGCCGAGCGCCGCGACCACCGCAAGCTCGGTGCGGAACTCGATCTGTTCTCGTTCCCCGACGAGCTCGGCTCGGGCCTGCCGGTGTTCCATCCCAAGGGCGGCATCATCCGCCAGGAGATGGAGAACTACTCCCGCAAGCGGCACGTCGAGGAGGGCTACGAGTTCGTCTACTCCCCGCACATCACCAAGGGGCATCTGTACGAGGTCTCCGGTCACCTCGACTGGTACAAGGACGGCATGTTCCCGGCGATGCACATCGACGAGGAGCTGAACGAGGACGGCACCGTCCGCAAGCCGGGCCAGGACTACTACCTCAAGCCGATGAACTGCCCGATGCACAACCTCGTGTTCGGGTCGCGCGGACGCTCGTACCGTGAGCTGCCGCTGCGCCTGTTCGAGTTCGGCTCGGTGTACCGCTACGAGAAGTCCGGCGTCGTGCACGGTCTGACCCGTGTCCGCGGCATGACGCAGGACGACGCGCACATCTACTGCACCAAGGAGCAGATGCGCGACGAGCTGACCACCACGCTGCAGTTCGTGCTGGGTCTGCTCAAGGACTACGGCCTCGACGACTTCTACCTCGAGCTGTCGACCAAGAACCCCGACAAGTTCGTCGGCGACGACGCGCTGTGGGAGGAGGCGACCAACACGCTCGCCGAGGTCGGCACCGCGTCCGGGCTGAACCTGGTCCCGGACCCGGGCGGAGCCGCGTTCTACGGCCCCAAGATCTCGGTGCAGGTGCAGGACGCCCTCGGCCGGAGCTGGCAGATGTCGACCATCCAGCTCGACTTCAACCTGCCTGAGCGCTTCGATCTCGAGTTCACCGGCTCCGACGGCACCAAGCAGCGCCCGGTGATGATCCACCGCGCCCTGTTCGGTTCCATCGAGCGGTTCTTCGGTGTCCTGACCGAGCACTACGCGGGCGCGTTCCCGGCGTGGCTCGCACCGGTCCAGGTCGTGGGCATCCCGGTCGCGGAGGCGCACGAGGACCACCTGTTCGACGTCGTCAAGCAGCTCAAGGCGATCGGCGTCCGCGCCGAGGTCGATGCCAGCGACGACCGGATGCAGAAGAAGATCCGCACCCACACCACGCAGAAGGTTCCGTTCATGCTCCTCGCGGGCGAGCGGGACGTCGAGGCCGGCGCGGTGAGCTTCCGTTTCCGGGACGGCACGCAGATCAACGGTGTGCCGGTGAAGGATGCCGTGGAGGCCATCGGGTCGTGGATCGCGCGGCGTGACAACGCCTCGCCCACGGCCGAACTTCTCGGCGGTGCCCAGTGACCGACCAGACGAACGGCAACACCGAGACCGGCGCGCTCGTCGACACCGGCCCGGGCGACCCGGACCGGCTGCAGCGGCTGTGGTCTCCGCACCGGATGTCGTACATCGCGGAGGCGCCCAAGACGTCGAGCTCGAGCGAGGGTCCGTTCAGCGAGATCCCGAAGATGAGCGACGAGGAGGGGCTGATCGTCGCGCGCGGCGAATCGGTGTACGCGGTGCTCAACCTGTACCCGTACAACCCCGGTCATCTGATGGTGGTGCCGTACCGCAGGGTCGCGGCGCTCGAGGATCTGACGCCGGAGGAGAGCTCCGAGCTGATGGCGTTCACGCAGCAGGCGATCCGCGTCATCAAGCGGGTCTCCCGTCCGGACGGGTTCAACGTCGGACTCAACCTCGGTGCGGCGGCCGGCGGATCGCTGGCCGAGCACCTGCATCAGCACATCGTTCCGCGCTGGGGCGGCGACGCGAACTTCATCACCATCCTCGGGGGAGCGAAGGTGATGCCGCAGCTGCTCCGGGAGACACGGGCACTGCTTGCGGGGGCCTGGAACGAGTGATTCGCCGACGTCGTCGGGGGCGCAGCATGGCAGGATCGGAACCCGGGTCTGCGAGGGCCCGGCACCACGACCGGATGCGGGAGGGGGGAGCAGGATGCTGAGTTTCTTCGGACGTGCCTCGGTGTCCAAGGTGACGGCCCCGATGGGCCGGGCCTTGGTGAAGACGGGGCTGACTCCGGACGCGGTCACGGTGATCGGCACCGTCGCGAGCATCGCGGGCGCGTTGACACTCTTCCCGTCGGGGCATCTGTTCTGGGGAACCATTCTGATCTGGTTCTTCGTCATGTTCGACATGCTCGACGGCGCCATGGCGCGTGCCCGTGGGGGCGGCACGCGGTACGGCGCGGTGCTGGACGCCACGTGCGACCGATTGGCCGACGGCGCGATCTTCGCCGGCCTCGCGTGGTGGGCCGTCTACCACGAGAACAGCAAGAGCCTGCTGATCGCGACGCTGATCTGTCTCGTCACCTCGCAGGTGATCTCGTACGCCAAGGCGCGCGCGGAGGCCAGCGGCCTGTCCGCCGACGGCGGCCTCATCGAGCGCCCGGATCGGTTGATCATCGTTCTGGTCGGTGCCGGACTCACAGGTATCGCAGGACATTTCGACATCGGGTGGCTGCACTGGTCCTTGCACGTGGCGATGTGGATCCTCGCGGTCGCGAGCATCATCACGGTGTTCCAGCGGGTGCTCGCGGTCCGCAACTCGGTCGGTGCCCGTGATCTGCTGCCGATCGCGCCGGGCGCGACTGAGAATCACGCCACCGAGAACCACGGTGCGGGGGAGGCCTCGTGAACATCTCGGAGCGGGCGACCGACCTCGGGTACGCGACCGGCTGGCGCGTCGTGCGGGCGCTGCCGGAACGGCTGGCGACCGCGATCTTCGACGCCGGAGCGGACTTCGCCGCGCGCCGTGGTGGCGGCCCGCAGCAGTTGCGTCGCAACCTCGCTCGTGTTCTCGGTGTGCCGCCGGAGCAGGTGCCGGACGATCTGGTCCGCGACTCGCTGCGCTCGTACGCCCGCTACTGGCGCGAGGCCTTCCGGCTGCCGTCGATGGACCTGGCGGAGACCAAGGCGAAGGTCGATCGCACCGTCGTCGGGACCGAGCACCTCGAGAAGGCGATGGCCGGCGGCAAGGGCGCGATCCTGGCGCTGCCGCACACCGGGAACTGGGACATGGCCGGGGTGTGGTGCGCGCAGACGTGGGGCGGACTGTCCACAGTCGCCGAACGCCTGAAGCCCGAATCGCTGTACCGGCGGTTCGTCGCCTACCGAGAGAGCCTCGGGTTCGAGATCTTCCCGCTCAGCGGCGGTGAGCAGCCGCCGTTCGGGGAGCTGGCGAAGCGGCTGCGCGAGAACAAGATCGTGTGCCTGCTCGGCGAGCGTGACCTGGCGGCCAAGGGCGTGCCGGTCACGTTCTTCGGCGAACCCACCCGGATGCCGGCCGGCCCGGCCAAGCTCGCGATCGAGACCGGCGCGGCCCTGTTGCCGGTGCACTGCTGGTTCACCGACGGTGGGTGGGGATTCTCGATCGCTGAGCCGATCGACGTCTCGGTCGGCGTCGAGGGGGCCACGCAGGCGCTGGCCGACCGCTTCGCCTCCAACATCGCCGCGCACCCGGCGGACTGGCACATGCTCCAGCCGCTGTGGCTGGACGACCTGTCCGAGGCCCGTCGCGCACGCATGGAGTCGCGATGAAGATCGGCATGGTCTGCCCGTACTCCTTCGACGTGCCGGGCGGTGTACAAGCGCACGTCGTGGAGCTCGCCGAGGTGCTCATCGAGCGGGGCCACAAGGTCAGCGTTCTCGCACCCGCATCCGACGGCACCGAACTGCCGGACTTCGTGGTGTCGGCCGGGCGCGCCGTCGCCATTCCCTACAACGGCTCGGTGGCCCGTCTGACGTTCGGGCCGGTGTCGTACGCGCGGACCCGGCGCTGGATCGCCGAGAACGACTTCGACGTCCTGCACATCCACGAGCCCAACGCGCCGAGCCTGTCGATGCTCGCGATGAAGATCGCTGAGGGCCCGATCGTGGCGACCTTCCACACGTCCACGACGAAGTCGTTGGTGCTCAGCACGTTTCAGGGTGTGTTGCAGCCGTACCTGGAGAAGATCAGCGGACGGATCGCGGTGTCGGAGCTGGCGCGGCGTTGGCAGGTCGAGTCGCTCGGCTCGGACGCGGTCGAGATCCCCAACGGCGTCGACGTGTCGGCGTTCGCGACCGCCGAGCCGCTGCCCGGATACCCGCGCCCCGGGAAGACGGTGTTGTTCCTCGGCCGCTACGACGAGCCGCGCAAGGGGATGGCGGTGCTGCTGGGCGCCCTGCCGGCGCTGGTCGAGAAGTACCCGGATCTCGAGGTCCTGGTGGTGGGCCGCGGTGACGAGGAGAAGCTGCTCAAGGAGGCGGGCCGTCACGCCCGCCACCTTCGGCTGCTCGGTCAGGTGAGCGACGAGGAGAAGGCCTCCGCCCTCCGTAGCGTCGACGTGTACTGCGCACCGAACCTGGGCGGTGAGAGCTTCGGCATCGTGTTGGTCGAGGCGATGGCGGCGGGTGCGCCCGTCGTCGCCAGCGAGCTCGACGCCTTCCGGCGGGTCCTGCGCGACGGCACCGCGGGCCTGCTCGTGCCGGTCGGCGACTCGGCGGCCCTCGCGGGGGCGATCGACACGGTCCTCGGTGACGAGGACCGGCGCCGGGCGCTGACCGACGTGGCCAGTGCAGTCGTGGCCGAGTACGACTGGCCGGTCGTCGCCGAGCAGATCCTGCGCGTGTACGAGACGGTCACGGTCGGCTCCACCGGCGTGAGCGAGGTCCGTTCGTGACCTTCTCCGCGATGACGATCCTGATCGTCGCGTTGGTCGCTGCGGTGATCGCGACGATCGGCGCATGGGCGTACGGCACAGCGAACCGGCTCGACCGGCTGCACGTGCGCTCCGACCTGTCGTGGCAGGCGCTCGATGCCGCGCTCGCGCGTCGCGCGGTCGTGGTCCGGGCGATCGCGGCGGCGATGGCGTCCACCTCGATGGAGAGCAAGCGGCTGTCGGTCCTCGCGGGCCAGGCCGAGCGCGCCGACCGGGCGCATCGGGAGACGGCCGAGAACGCGCTGTCGGGTGCGTTGACGACACTCGACACCCACACGCTCCCACCGCAGTTGGTGGCCGAACTGGCCGACGCGGAGGCGCGGGTCCTCATCGCTCGGCGCTTCCACAACGACGCCGTGCGCGACACCCTGGCCCTGCGCACCCGCCGTCCGGTCCGGTGGCTCCACCTGGGCGGCACCGCGCCGCTGCCGACGTACTTCGAGATCGCGGAGCGGGCGGAGCCGTCGGGACTGCAACTCGACGAGGTGCGCACGTCCGCGCGGGTCGTGATGCTCGACGGGCGCGGTCGCGTGCTGCTGATGCGTGGGCACGACCCGGCGACGCCGGAGACCACGTTCTGGTTCACGATCGGTGGCGCCGTGGAAACCGGGGAGACGCTCCGGGCCGCGGCGGTGCGTGAGGTGCGGGAGGAGACGGGTAGGACCGTGCCGCCCGAGGACTTGCGCGGACCGTTGTGGCGTCGGGTCGCGATCTTCCCGTTCGCGGGGGAGCTGATCCGGTCCGAGGAACTGTTCTTCGCGCTGCGGACCGACGAGTTCGTCCCGCACGGCGGCGGTTTCACCGAACTCGAACAGCGCACCATCACCGAGCACCGCTGGTGCACCGCGTCGGACATCCGCGTCATCCAGCAGTCCGGGGAAGCGGTGTACCCGCAGGATCTGCCGGATCTGCTCGAGGAGGCGAACCTGGCGGTGGTCAGGGTCGACGAGCCCGAGGTCCGGGCGATCCGTTGATATGACGGTTGCCACAGCAGGCCAGCTATCGGGCACTGGATATCGGGCCTGGCGCGGTGTCGTCCTAGAATTGCCACTGCGCTGCGGTGCCGTCAGGCCCGCATGTGCCAGATAGTCATCCGAAGCCGGCGAGAACCCAGGAGTTTGCTGTGAGCACCCCCGACACCACCCCCACTACCGGCACTGCACGCGTGAAGCGGGGCATGGCCGAGATGCTCAAGGGCGGCGTCATCATGGACGTGGTCACCGCCGAGCAGGCCAAGATCGCCGAGGACGCCGGTGCTGTCGCGGTCATGGCGCTCGAGCGTGTGCCCGCCGACATCCGCGCGCAGGGCGGCGTCTCGCGCATGTCGGACCCGGACATGATCGACGGCATCATCGAGGCCGTCTCCATCCCGGTCATGGCCAAGGCCCGCATCGGCCACTTCGTCGAGGCCCAGATCCTGCAGTCCCTCGGTGTGGACTACATCGACGAGTCCGAGGTCCTCACCCCGGCCGACTACGAGAACCACATCGACAAGTTCTCCTTCACCGTCCCGTTCGTGTGCGGTGCCACCAACCTCGGCGAGGCGCTGCGCCGCATCAACGAGGGCGCGGCGATGATCCGCTCCAAGGGCGAGGCCGGCACCGGTGACGTCTCCAACGCCACCACCCACATGCGCAAGATCCGCCAGGAGATCCGCCGCCTGACCTCCCTCCCGGAGGACGAGCTGTACGTCGCGGCGAAGGAACTGCAGGCCCCCTACGACCTGGTCGTCGAGGTCGCCAAGGCCGGCAAGCTCCCCGTCACCCTGTTCACCGCCGGCGGCATCGCGACCCCCGCGGACGCGGCGATGATGATGCAGCTCGGCGCCGAGGGCGTGTTCGTCGGCTCGGGCATCTTCAAGTCCGGCAACCCCGCCGAGCGCGCCGCCGCGATCGTCAAGGCCACCACCTTCCACGACGACCCGGACGTGCTCGCCAAGGTCTCCCGCGGACTCGGCGAGGCCATGGTCGGCATCAACGTCGACGAGATCCCGCAGCCGCACCGCCTCGCCGATCGCGGCTGGTGATCGGAGTCGGTCGATCCTGAGGGATCACTGGACACGGCGAACGCGGTGAGGACCCGGAAGGGACCTCACCGCGTTCGTCTTTCTGCGTTGCTAGCCTGAGCGGGCGTCCCTGGAAGGAGACCCCACATGGCGAAGATCGAACAGATCTTGGAACTCGAGCGGCTCGAGAAGGACATCTTCCGGGGGATCGCCAGCGAGACGCTGCTCCCGCGCACCTTCGGCGGGCAGGTCGCAGGTCAGGCGCTGGTCTCCGCGGTGCGCACCGTCGACGAGCACTTCCACGTCCATTCGCTCCACGGCTACTTCCTGCGTCCCGGCAATCCCGTCATGCCGATCGTGTACCTCGTCGACCGGATTCGCGATGGCCGGTCGTTCACCACGCGCCGGGTGACGGCCGTGCAGGACGGGCAGGCGATCTTCACGATGTCGGCGTCGTTCCACGTCCTCGACGAGGGGATCGAGCACGAGGACGTGATGCCGCCGGTGCCCGACCCGGAGGAGTTGCCCGACGCATCGACGCTCCGGTCCGAGGAAATGTCGTGGGAGTTCCGCGAGTGGGCCGACTGGGATCTGCGGTACGTGCCGGCCGACCGGATCGAGCGTAGGCCCGGTGTTCCTGTCCAGCAGCAGGTCTGGTTCCGGTCCCGTGAGGCGCTGCCGGACGATCCGGTGTTCCACATCTGCACGCTCGCCTACATGAGCGACATGACGCTGCTGGCGTCGGCCAGCACGATCCACCCGGACACGCCGATCCAGAGCGCCTCACTCGACCACGCGCTGTGGTTCATGCGGCCGTTCCGCGCGGACGACTGGCTGCTGTACGACCAGACCTCGCCGTCGGCCGGGTTCGGTCGCGCGCTCACCCAGGGCCGGATCTTCGACCGCAGCGGCAATCTGGTTGCGGCCGTTGTCCAGGAGGGCCTGACCCGACTGCTGCGCGCCGACTGATCGCGGTGCCAACTGCACGCGGCACACGACGGTGTCGGGGCGCCCACGCAGGGCCCGCCGCAGTTCCGCGGCGCGGGGACCGGGGATGAGGTTCTGCCAGCGGGACGTGGGCGCGATCTCTCCGACGACGGCGATCACGCGTCGCTGCGGGTAGGTGCGGCGGAGCCACTGCGCGATCGGGCGCCCGACCGATCCGTGCTCGTGGTCGAGCAGGACCAGGCGGACGTCGGGATGCCAGGCCTCCCACGCCTTGGTGAACGCGCGCACGGATCGGCCGGGTTCGGCGACGTGCACGGCGACGACGTCGCGTCCGAGTGCTGTTGCCATCGAGAGGGTTTCGCGGCTCGCTTCGGATACCTCGGCAACCGGAACGAGCACGAGTGGATCGAGGGGATCGGGTTCCTCGCCCCCGTCCAACGGTCGCCGCAGCGGCGCACTGCACCGGTAGGTGCGGTGCACCCATTCCATCGCGAACACGAGCGTGGGCAGGGCCAGCGCGATCAGCCACGCGCCTTCGGCGAACTTCATCGTCGCGGTGACCACCGCGGCGATCGCGGTGAGCGTGGCGCCGCACCCGTTGAGCGTGGCGCGCCATCTCCAACCGGGGGAGCGTACCGAACGCCAGTGCCGGACGAGGCCGGCCTGCGCGAGCGTGAAGCCCACGAACACGCCGATCGCGAACAGCGGAACCAGGGCGTTCATGCTGCCGCCGGAACCCACGAGCAGCATCCCGGCGGCTCCGGCCAGGCACAGCACGCCGAATCGGTACACCTCGCGGCCCGATCGTGCGGCGAACCGGTGCGGCAGGCAATCGTCGTCGGCGAGCAGTCGCAGCAGCGTCGGCAGACCGCCGAACGACGTGTTCGCGGCGAGCGCGAGTAGCACCACGGTCGCACCCTGGACCAGGTAGTAGCCGACGCCCCCGCCGAGGGCCGCCTCGGTGACCTGTGACAGCACGGTGGTGCCCTCGATCGGATGAACGTCGAACTTCTCGATCAGGACGGCGAGTCCCAGGAGCATGGTGCCGAGCAGCGCCCCGAGTGCGATCTCGGTCCGCTGCGCCGTCCGGACTCGTGGGCGGCGGAAGCTGGGCACGGCGCTCGCGACGGCCTCCACCCCGGTCAGGGCGGCGCACCCGCTCGAGAAGGCCTTGAGCAGCAGCAGCGCGCCAACTGTCGTGACGTTGGTGGCGATCGCCTCACCCTGCGCGACGGTGGCGGGTTCGGGCCGCAGCAGTCCCACGACGATCACGGTGAGGATGCCGATCACGAACACCGCCGTCGGGAGCATGAACGTGCGTGCGCTGTAGGCGATTCCGAGCAGATTGAGAGCGGTGACGGCGGCGAGGACGAGCAGGCACAGCCACGGCGTCCAGGGGAGGAGGGCCGGGACCGCCGACGTGAGCGCGGCGACGCCCGCCGCGATCGAAACCGCGACGTTGAGGACGTAGTCGAGGACGAGCGACGCGGCGGCGGTCAACCCTGCGCGGCGGCCGAGGTGTGTCTTGGCGACCGCGTACGCGCCTCCGCCGTCGGGGAACGCGGCGATCACCTGGCGGTACGACGCCACCAGGACCGCGAGCAGGAACGCGATGGAAAGGGTCACGGGCACCGTCATGCCCAGTCCGGCCCCACCGGCGGCGGCGAGGACCAGCACCACCGCCTCGGGGCCGTAGGCGACCGAGGCGAGGGCGTCGAGCGACAGGCCGGCGAGTCCGGTGGCGACGGTGAGCGTGTTCCGGTCGGTGCGATTGTTCCGTCGTCGGGCCGTTGCACCGCCCGCGAGGACACGTGTGTCGATCACACTGCCGATTGTGGGAGCCGTGGTCGGGGCCGCTGCGTCTGTTGACGCGGGTTTGACGCTGCCGGTGGGGTTCCTGACGTCGTCCGGTCGGCCCGGCCGCTCGATCGACCGGGGACCGGCGACTGATAGCGTTTCGGGGGTCAATAGCGTCGAATAGTGCAGGACTTTCACTCGTGACAAATCAACCGACGATCGGCGTGCTCGCGTTGCAGGGCGACGTTCGCGAACACCTCGCGGCACTCGAATCCTGTGGGGCCCGCGCTATCGGTGTCCGGAGGCTCTCGGAACTCGAATCCGTGGACGGACTGGTCATTCCGGGCGGCGAGTCGACGACGATGAGCCGTCTGCTGACCGTCTTCGAACTGCTCGAGCCGCTGCGTGCCCGGCTGAAGTCCGGTATGCCTGCCTACGGTTCCTGCGCGGGCATGATCCTGCTCGCGAGCGAGATCCTCGACACGCGGCCCGACGCCGAGCATCTCAACGGGCTCGACATCACGGTGCGGCGCAACGCTTTCGGCCGTCAGGTCGATTCGTTCGAGGCGGATCTCGACTTTGCCGGCATCGTCGGCGATCCGGTGCGCGCGGTGTTCATTCGTGCGCCGTGGGTCGAGCGTGTCGGACCGGGCGTCGAGGTGCTCGCTCGAGTGCCCGAGGGGCCCGCCGCCGACCACGTCGTGGCCGTGCGGCAGGGCTCGGTCCTGGCCACGTCGTTCCACCCGGAGGTCACCGGCGACCGCCGGGTCCACGGACTGTTCGTGGACATGGTGCGGGGGAACTGACCCCCGCACCCGTCACCGTCCGACGATCACCAGGCGTTCATGGCGTCGAGGATCTGCGGGCGTGACTTCCACAGCTCCTCGGACCAATACGCCCACGAGTGGGTTCCGGAGCTCGTGAAGTCGAACGTCGCCGGGATCCCGAGCGAGTTCAGCCGCAGCTGGAACGCGCGCGTGTTCGCCAGTGCGAGGGCCTCGAGGCCCATGGCGTTCGAGGTGTTGAACGACCCGACGGAGCCGACCGGCCGGTCGAACTCGCCGATCAGGCCGTTGCCCGACGAGATGTACAGGGACAGTCCACGAAGCTGCGGGGCGAACACGAACGGATCGTTGCGGAGCCACGCCGGGCTCCACGGCGGACCCCACATCGAGTCGACGTTGTAACCGCCCGAATCGAGCATCGCGATCCGGATGCCTTCGCGCATACCCGGCGCCGAGATGTTCAGGTAGCCGGAGAACGAACCGGCGTACTTGAACTGGTCGCGGTGGTACGCGGCGAGGGTCAGTGCGGCCGACCCGCCCATGGACAGTCCGGTTATCGCGTTGTTGGACGGGGAGACGCCGCGGGTCGCGAGGTAGGCGGGAAGTTCCTTCGTCAGGAACGTCTCCCACTTGTAGGTGATCTTCTGGCCGTTGAAATTGCTGGGCGCGTACCAGTCCGAATAGAAGCTGGACTGTCCGCCGACCGGCATCACGAGGGTGATGTTGTCGTCCCGGAACTGGTCGAGAGCATTCGTCTCGAACGACCACGCGTTGCGATCGTCACGTGCGCGGAGGCCGTCGAGCAGGTACAGCGCGGCGTTGCCGCCGCGCGCCGCCCACTGGATCTGGACCTTGATCGGACCCATCGTCGAGTTGACGAAGACTTCCTCGTAACCGCCGGACGGCGCTGCCGACGCGGTCGAGGTCCCGGCGACCACAGCGAGCGCGGGAAGCACGAGTACCGCTGCCGTCATGCCGATCAGACGTTGCTTGAGCCGTCTCGTGAAACCCGGTCTGTGAATGCGCATTCGTTCGCCCTTCCCCCAACGGTCGGCATCTGATCGTCCGCGCCCCCGCGCGAGACACCCGCCCCGTCGTTCTCGATGTCCATGTCCTGGATGTCACTGGAAGGGTCTATGGGAATGGACCGAGTGTCCTGGGAACGGGGCAACTTCAACCGGATCGTGACCTTTCGGGGGAGGCGGTGTATCCGGGGTGCCGAGGTATGCAGGTAGCATCGAACCTCCGACAAGTGTGCAGTCGATTGCCGTGGGATTTGTCGTATCTGCCACGGCACACTGCAGGAAGGGGCTCCCACGAATGAGCGGCCACTCCAAATGGGCCACCACCAAGCACAAGAAGGCCGTGATCGACGCCAAGCGCGGCAAGATGTTCGCGAAGCTGATCAAGAACATCGAGGTGGCAGCTCGTACGGGTGGCGGCGATCCGGCGGGTAACCCCACCCTCTTCGACGCCATCCAGAAGGCCAAGAAGAGCTCGGTCCCCAACGACAACATCGAGCGCGCCCGCAAGCGCGGCGGCGGCGAGGAAGCCGGCGGCGCCGACTGGCAGACCATCATGTACGAGGGCTACGGCCCCAACGGTGTCGCGGTGCTCATCGAGTGCCTCACCGACAACCGCAACCGTGCTGCCGGTGAGGTCCGCACCGCGATGACCCGCAACGGCGGCAACATGGCCGACCCGGGTTCGGTCTCGTACCTCTTCACCCGCAAGGGCGTCGTCGTGCTCGAGAAGAACGGGCGCACCGAGGACGACCTGCTGGAGATCGTGCTCGAGGCCGGTGCCGAGGAGATCAACGACCTCGGCGATTCCTTCGAGATCGTGTGCGAGGCGGGTGACCTGATCCCTGTCCGCACCGCGCTCGTCGACGCCGGTGTCGACTACGAGTCGGCCGACCCCGACTTCCGGGCCTCCGTCGAGGTGCCAGTCGACGCCGAGGGCGCCCGCAAGGTGTTCAAGCTCGTCGACGCGCTCGAGGACTGCGACGACGTGCAGAACGTCTACACCAACGTCGACGTGTCGGACGAGGTGCTCGCCGAACTCGACGCATAGTCGCAGAGCGAAAGTTCCTCCCGCTCGTGATCCGGCTGCCTCGGCGACCGGATCACGAGCGGGAGTTTCTGCATTGTGGGCGTTGCTGACCCGGACATGATCGACTGCGCAAGCAGTGGAGCCACCCTCGAAGTGTTGTTCCACTGGGTGGAGTCCTCTGGACGGGAAGAACCGCTACACGCTCACCTTCGACATCAACAACCTGCCGCCGACGACGGAGTTCTGGGAACTGCCGGTCTACGACTCGGCCGGGTACTTCATCGACAACCCGATCAACCGGTACAGCACGACCAGCGAGTTGTCGAAGGCCGGCCAGCACTCCGTCGTCGACGGCAAGCTCACCTTCTACCTCCAGCCCGATCGGCCGGCGGACGCCGAGCAGGCGCGCAATTGGCTGCCCACGTCGCGCGACGGCGGGTTCCAGCTGGCCGCCCGGTTCTACGGGCCGACCACCGGCCTGATCGACGGCTCCTAACCGATGCCCGGGATCGTTCGCGTCCAGTAGATCGGGTTCGTGTGCCGACCGCGTGTTGGTGCACGACCGCGCGCCCGCCTGCCGCTATGCTCGAACAGCTGTTCGGATGTGGTGCGAGAGGTGGGCGCGTGCGTGTTCTGGGTGTCGACCCCGGTCTGACGCGGTGCGGCTTCGGTGTCGTCGACGCCGGACGCGGACGCGAGGTGAAGCCGGTGGCGGTCGACGTCGTGCGCACCCCGCCGGACATGGAACTGGCGACCCGCCTCCTGGGGATCTCGGACGCGGCCGACGAGTGGCTCGACCGCTACCGGCCCACCGTCGTCGCGGTCGAGCGGGTGTTCTCGCAGCACAACGTGCGCACCGCGATGGGCACCGCACAGGCTGGTGGGGTCGTGGCGTTGGCCGCGGCCAAGCGCGGCATTCCTGTGTGCTTCCACACGCCGAGCCAGGTGAAGGCCGCGGTCACCGGCAGCGGCACCGCCGACAAGAAGCAGGTCACCGCGATGGTGACCCGGATCCTCGGACTCGACACCCCACCCAAGCCCGCCGATGCGGCCGACGCGCTCGCCCTCGCGATCTGCCATTGTTGGCGCGCGCCGATGCTCGATCGGATGGCTGCCGCCGAGGCCGCGGCGGCGGAACAGAAGCGGCGGTATGAGATGCGGCTCAAGGAGATTGCGGCCGGGAAGGCAGGGAAACGGTGATCGCTTCGGTGCGGGGTGAGGTCCTCGAGATCGGGCTGGACCACGTGGTGATCGAGGCCGCCGGCGTCGGGTACCGACTCAACGCGACCCCGGCGACGCTGGCGACGCTCCGCCGCGGCGACGAGTCGCGACTGCTGACGGCGATGATCGTCCGTGAGGACTCGATGACGCTGTACGGATTCGCCGACGCCGAATCCCGCGACCTGTTCGGGCTCCTGCAGACCGTGTCCGGTGTCGGCCCGCGCCTGGCGATGGCAATCCTTGCGGTCCTCGAGCCGGAGGCGCTGCGCAAGGCGCTCGCGGAGGGCAACGTCACCGCCCTGACCCGGGTGCCGGGGATCGGCAAGCGCGGCGCGGAACGCCTGGTCGTCGAACTGCGCGACAAGGTGGAGGCCGTCCCGGCCACCGGTGACGGGCCCGGCGTCGTGCCGGGAGCCTCGGGCGCCGTCCGGGACCAGGTGGTCGAGGCGCTGACCGGGCTCGGCTTCCGGCTCGATCAGGCGGAGAAGGCCACCGACACCGTTCTCGCCGCCGAGCCCGATGCCGCGACGTCGAAGGTCCTGCGGTCGGCGCTCGCGCTGTTGGGTAAGACGCGGTGAGCGACGCGGCCGGCCCCGACGGCCTCGACCTTGCCGACGACGAGTCCGCGGTGACCGCCGACTTCGTCCCGTCGGACGGCGAGATCGAGGCGAGTCTGCGGCCCAAGAGCCTCGACGACTTCATCGGTCAGCCGCGTGTGCTCGAGCAGCTCCAGTTGGTGCTCGCGGGTGCGAAGATGCGCGGCGGCACCCCCGATCACATCCTGCTGTCCGGGCCACCGGGACTCGGCAAGACGAGCATGGCGATGATCATCGCGACGGAACTGGGGACGTCGCTGCGGCTCACGTCCGGTCCGGCACTCGAGCGGGCCGGCGATCTCGCGGCGATGCTCAGCAACCTCGTCGAGGGCGACGTGCTGTTCATCGACGAGATCCACCGGATGGCCCGACCGGCCGAGGAGATGCTGTACCTCGCGATGGAGGACTTCCGCGTCGACGTCGTCGTCGGCAAGGGCCCGGGGGCGACGTCGATTCCGCTCGACATCGCGCCGTTCACCCTGGTGGGCGCCACGACACGGTCGGGCTCCCTCACCGGTCCGTTGCGCGACCGGTTCGGGTTCACCGCCCACATGGATTTCTACGAACCGCACGAACTGCAGCGAATCCTGCTGCGCTCGGCCGGCATCCTCGGCGTCGACCTCGGCGAGGAGGCGAGCGTGGAGATCGCCGGCCGGTCGCGGGGCACGCCGCGTATCGCGAATCGACTGCTGCGGCGCGTCCGGGACTTCGCCGAGGTCCGCGCGGACGGTGTCGTCACCCGCGACGTCGCGAAGGCGGCCCTCGCGGTCTACGACGTCGACCCGTTGGGGCTGGACCGTCTGGATCGGGCGGTGCTCAGTGCCCTGGTGCGCAGTTTCGGTGGCGGACCGGTCGGTGTGTCGACGCTCGCGGTCGCAGTGGGGGAGGAACCGAGCACCGTCGAGGAGGTGTGCGAGCCTTTCCTCGTCCGTGCCGGCATGATCGCGCGGACGCCACGCGGCCGGGTCGCGACCGCGGCGGCGTGGACGCAGCTGGGACTGACTCCGCCGCCCGATGCCGCGATCGGCGGGATCGAGGTTCGTGCCCGCGAACCGCAACTGGACCTCTTCGACGAGGGGACGTCGGCGGCCGGCGAGGCCTGACGCCGACCACGAACCGATCGGATGTTCGCGTCGATTACTCGCCGAGCCGAGCGCCGTGTTCGATATGAGCAGAATGCGATCAGTGACGAATTCCCGTTCGATCGACCTGGTGATGGCACACTGGGAGGGGCGCGGCACCGACCTGGCTCCGTGCGCGTAGCTCTGTGCAACACCCCTATGTGACGAAACCGAGGACTGACTTCCCGATGGAATTGCTCTTTCCGCTTCTCATCCTTGCTCTGCTGGTGCCGATGTTCCTCGGCATCCGGCGCCAGAAGAAGGAGATGCAGAAGACGTCCGATCTCCAGGACGCCCTGCAGATCGGTGACCGCGTGATGACGACGGCCGGCCTGCATGCGACCGTCGCCGGCCTCGACGACGGAACCATCGATCTCGAGATCGCGCCCGGCGTCGTCACGACGTGGTCCCGCATGGTCGTCCGTGAGCGAATTGTCGAGGACGACGCGACCGACGACGTGGTCGATCACACCGACGAGACTCCGGACGAAACCCAGCGGCGTCTGAACGGCGAGTAGTGCGGTAGCCGCCCTCGTCGGCAGGTTCGAACACCTGCCGACGAGGGCGTGCGCGCGCCTCGCTCGTCCGAGCGGCAGTGACGATCTGCCACTCATCGCGTCACTCACCTGAACCGCACGTATCGAGGAGACAGACAGACCGTGGCACCTTCGACAGGATCGGTGCATCCAGTGCGCTCGCTCACCGCTTTCGCGGTGATCGTGGCGGTTCTGTATGCGTTGGTCTTCTTCACCGGAGACAAGTCCGCGACCCCCGAACTGGGGATCGACCTGCAAGGTGGGACACGCGTCACCCTCACCGCGCGCACGCCGGACGGCAGCACGCCCAGCCAGGACAGCCTGCGCCAGGCCCAGCAGATCATCGAGACCCGCGTCAACGGGCTCGGTGTGTCGGGCTCGGAGGTCGTCATCGACGGTGACAATCTTGTGATCACGGTTCCCGGCGACGACAGCTCCCAGGCTCGTTCGCTCGGCCAGACGGCACGCCTGTACATCAGGCCGGTCATCGGTTCGCAGGCGGCGGCCGCGCCGGGAACGCAGCCCGCGCCCGTCGAGGCCCCCGCGACGCAGAACCCGGCGCCGGCGGCACCCGAGCTGACACCGGCACCGCAGGAGCGCCCGTTCCCGGCGCAGAACCCCCCGGGAACCACGGAGCCCGCTCCCGCCCCGACTGCGCCTGGCGCGCCCGCTACTCCTTCTTCGGAGGCGCCCACGCCCGGCTCGCCGGAGGCCGCGGCCGCCGAGATCGCGAAGGCCAAGGAGACCCGGCAGAGCCAGGACCCCGCCGTCCAGCAGCAGGCGATGGCGACGCTCGACTGCTCGGCTCCGGATCCGCTGCAGGGCAACGACGACCCGAACCTGCCGCTCGTCGCCTGCTCGACCGACGGCACCGCCGTCTACGTGCTCGCGCCGAGCATCATCGACGGCCAGGAGATCGCCGACGCGTCGTCCGGCTTCAACGCCCAGCAGTCGCGCTACGAGGTGAGCCTGAGCTTCAAGTCCGACGGCAGCTCGACGTGGGCGCAGTTCACGTCGTCGAACATCGGCAAGCAGGCGGCCTTCACCCTCGACTCGAAGGTCGTGAGCGCCCCCGTTGTCCAGGGAGCCACCCCGGTCGGCAGCTCCACGTCGATCACCGGCCAGTTCAATCAGAGTCAGGCCAAGGAGCTGGCGAACACGCTCAAGTACGGTTCGCTGCCGCTGTCGTTCTCGGCGTCGGAGGCCGAGACCGTCTCGGCGACCCTGGGCCTCGCGTCGCTCCAGGCCGGCCTCATCGCCGGTGCCGTCGGCCTCGTGCTGGTGCTGATCTACTGCCTGATCTACTACCGCATGCTCGGACTGCTCACCGCGCTGTCGCTGATCCTGTCCGGTGTGATGGTGTACGCCGTCCTGGTGCTCCTGGGCCGCTACATCGGCTTCACGCTCGACCTCGCCGGCATCGCCGGTCTGATCATCGGCATCGGCATGACCGCCGACTCGTTCGTCGTGTTCTTCGAACGCATCAAGGACGAGATGCGTGAGGGCCGCAGCTTCCGCTCGGCGGTGCCGCGCGGCTGGGCCCGTGCCCGCCGCACGATCCTGTCCGGCAACGCGGTCAGCTTCATCGCCGCCGCCGTGCTGTACGTGCTGGCGATCGGTCAGGTCCGTGGCTTCGCGTTCACCCTGGGTCTGACCACGATCCTCGACGTGGTCGTGGTGTTCCTGGTGACGTGGCCGCTGGTGTACCTGGCGTCCAAGTCCCGCTTCTGGTCGAAGCCGAGCGTCAACGGTCTCGGCGCCGTCCAGCAGGTCGCGCGGGAGCGCAAGATGGCGGCGGCTGCGGCCCCGGCATCGCAGGCAACGTCCGACATGGAGGCATGAGCATGACCGAGTCGAACACCTCCGCGACCAAGCAGGACGCGGCCCTGAGCGACGCCGGCGTCGACCAGGCCCTGCTGCCGCACCACAGTTGGCTGCAGCGGCTGTACACCGGCACCGGCGGCTTCGAGGTCGTCGGTCGCCGCAAGTTCTACTACTGGCTGACCGGCACGATCGTCGCGCTGTCGCTGCTGAGCATGGTTTTCCGCGGGTTCACGCTCGGCATCGAGTTCGAGGGCGGCACCCGCATCCAGTTCCCGACGCCGGAGGGCGTGACCACCCAGCAGGTCGAGGCGGCGTACTCGGACGCGCTCGGCATGGAACCGGTGTCGGTCCAGACCGTCGGCTCCGGCTCCAGCTCGTCGGTCGAGATTCGTTCCGAGGCGCTCGACACCGCCCAGGTCGCCACGCTGCAGAACGCGCTGTACGACCAGTTCCACCCCGAGGACAGCAACGGCAATCCGTCGAAGAACGCGATCAGTGTCGCCGACGTCAGTGAGACGTGGGGCGGGCAGATCACCAAGAAGGCGCTCATCGCGCTGGTGGTCTTCCTGGTCATCGTCAGCATCTACATCGCGATCCGGTTCGAACGCGACATGGCGATCGCGGCGATCATCTCACTGTTCTTCGACATGATCGTGACGGCCGGTGTCTACTCGATGGTCGGCTTCGAGGTGACACCGGCGACGGTGATCGGCCTGCTGACCATCCTCGGCTTCTCGCTGTACGACACCGTCGTCGTGTACGACAAGGTCGAGGAGAACACCCGCGGCGTTCTGCACCTGAACCGGCGCACGTACGCCGAGCAGGCGAACCTGGCGGTGAACCAGACCCTCATGCGGTCGATCAACACGACCGTCATCTCGATCCTGCCGGTGCTGGGTCTGATCGTGGTCGCGGTCTGGCTGCTCGGCGTCGGCACCCTCAAGGACCTCGCGCTGGTCCAGCTCGTCGGCATCATCGTCGGCGCCTACTCGTCGATCTTCTACGCGACGCCACTGCTGGTGTCGATCAAGGAGCGGTGGGGGCCGGTGGCCGCGCACACCAAGAAGGTGCACGCCAAGCGTGCGGCGGCCGCGTCTGGCGGCAAGCCGGTGGCCGAGCGCCCGGAGCCGCGTGTGCGCTCCACTGTGGGCACGGCACCGCGACCGGGGGCACAGCCGACGGGGAAGCGCAACAAGAAGAGGCACTGACATGCCGGGTACCAACACCCCCCGCGGATCTCGTCGTCGGGTGGTCAGGGTCATCGGTGCCCTGACCGCCGCGGTGGCGGTCGGGGCGACCGCCACCGCGTGCGGAGAGCCTGCGGACCAGGTCCCGTCCCTCGGGTACGCGATCGACAACGTCATCACGACGTACAACGGCAACACCGTGGAGGGATCCGCGACCGGTGCGGTCGCGGCCTTCGGCCGAGTGCTCACCGGGACGAACTACATCGGGCCGTCCGGCGGCCCGGTGGCGGACACCGACTTCGCGACCGCCAGTGTCCTGCCGGGCGACGCGCTCGCCGTGCAGTACCGGATCAACCCGGCCGCGGTGTATTCGGACGGCGTGCCGATCGCGTGCGACGACCTCGTGCTCGCGTGGGCGGCCGGCAGCGGGCGGTTCACCCGCTCGGCGGAGGAGGGGCACGCCCCGATGTTCGACGCCGCGACACGCGCGGGCTACGCGGACATCGATCGGGTCGACTGCGTCCCGGGCTCGAAGGAAGCGACGGTGGTGTTCAAGCCCGGTCGGTCCTTCCTCGACTGGCGGTCGCTGTTCGGGGCGACGGAGCTGATGCCCGCGCACGTGGCCGCGCAGGCGGCGGGGGTGCCGGACCTGGTCGGTGCGATCCGGTCGGGTGATACCGACGCGGTGCGCCGCATCGCGGAGTTCTGGAACACCGGGTGGCGGCTCGTCCCGGGCGAGCTGGACGTGACCAAGTTGCCGTCGTCGGGGCCGTACAAGATCGATTCGTACACCGAGGACGGCGGCCTGGTGCTCGTCGAGAACGAGCGCTGGTGGGGCACCAAGCCCGCGACGTCCCGAATCGTGGTGTGGCCCAAGGGGTCGGACGTGCAGTCGCACATCGGCGACGGTGACGTCGAGGTCGTCGACATCGGCTCGGGGTCGATTCCGGGGCTGGACCTCGGCAGCGGCTTCGAGGTGGTGACCGAACCCTCGCGCAGCGTCGAGCAGTTGGTGCTCGCGAACCACGGCGTGTTCGGCTCCGCCGACGCGCGGCGTGCGTTCGCGTTGTGCCTGCCCAGGCAGCAGCTCTTCGACAAGTTCGGTCATCCGGGCGTCGACGGGGCCGGGGCGCCTGGTTCGGGTGTCGTCGACTCCCGTGTCACCGCTCCGGACACGCTGTTCTACCGGTCCGCGGTCGCGGCCGAGGGCGGCCTGTACACCGATCCCGACATCCCGGGAGCGAAGGCGGCGCGGGAGGCGGCCGGGCAGTCGCACCTGACCGTGCGGATCGGATACCTCGGCCCCGACGAGCGGCGCGCGCAGACGGTCGAGCAGATCGCGGCGTCGTGTGCGGGTGCGGGGATCACCGTCGAGGATGCCGGTTCGCCGGACTTCTACCCGAGCGCCCTCGGGGCGGGTCAGGTCGACGCGGTCCTCGCGGGGACGGCGTCGGCGGCCGGCGCGGCCGGCACGAGCGTGCCGACCGACGCCGCGTTCGCGCTGCGGTCCGGCAACGGCGACAACTTCGGAGGGTTCGCGAATCGGCGGTTCGATCAGGTCGTCGACCAGCTCGCGGTCGACGGGTCGCTCTCCGCGCGCATGTCGCTGTCGGGTGAGGCCGAGGCGATCCTGTGGAACGAGATGCCGACGATTCCGCTGTTCGATCAGCCCCGGACCACCGCGCATTCGAACGGAATGCACGCGGTGGTACCGAATCCGACGAGGTCCGGTGCGGGCTGGAACATGGACAGGTGGATACTTCTGAGGTGATTTCTGCGATGGATGCCCCCGAAGACGTGACCCCCGATCTCGCCGATGCGCTGGACCGGGCCGGGTCGGCGGTGTCGCGGCTCACCCGGTGGTGCGACGACTTCCCGACGCCGGGCGTTCGGTTCGCGGACCTCACGCCGGTGTTCGCGGACGGCTCGGGATATCGCGCGGTGATCGAGGGGCTGGCGGCGGCCGGCGCCGGTGCCGACCTCGTCGCCGGTGTGGACGCCCGCGGCTTCCTGCTCGGCGGCGGCGTCGCGATGGAGCTGGGGTGCGGTGTCCTCGCGGTGCGCAAGGCGGGCAAGCTCCCTCCGCCGGTGCATTCGGAGAGCTACTCGCTCGAGTACGGCGCAGCGACGCTGGAGATCCCGTGCGACGCGCCCGACCTGACGGGTCGCCGGGTGTTCGTGATCGACGACGTCCTCGCGACCGGCGGAACCCTGCTTGCCGCGGCCGAACTGCTGTCCCGCGCCGGTGCGGAGGTCGTCGGCGTGGCCGTCGTCCTCGAGATCGAGGCGTTGGGTGGTCGGGAGCGGTTCGAGCGGTACCCGCTGACGTCGCTCGTCAGGGTCTGAGGACTACAGTTGTGCCTGGTGGTGTAGCAGCGCCGCCGGGTCCCGAGGGGCCGCCCGCAGCGCGGTGGCAGGAGGTGACGGCATGACCCAGCATCTTGATCGGTCCCAGAACACAGGTGCGAAGGACACAGGTGCGACGCCCCCTGCCGACAAGACCGCGCCGGTGCCGACGTCCGCGTCGCGCCGGGTACGGGCGAGGCTGGCGCGCCGCATCACCGGTCAGCGGAACGCGCCGATCCGGCCGGTGCTCGAGCCGCTGGTCACGGTGCATCGGGAGCTGTACCCGAAGGCGGACTTCTCGCTGCTGCAGCGCGCCTACGACGTCGCCGAGCGCCGGCATGCGACGCAGTTCCGCAAGTCCGGCGATCCGTACATCACCCACCCGCTCGCGGTGGCGAACATCCTCGCCGAGTTGGGGATGGACACCACGACTCTGGTGGCCGCGCTGCTACACGACACCGTCGAGGACACGGGCTACTCGCTCGAGGAGCTGACCGCCGAGTTCGGCGAGGAGGTGGC
Source organism: Prescottella soli (assembly GCF_040024445.1). NCBI lineage: Bacteria > Bacillati > Actinomycetota > Actinomycetes > Mycobacteriales > Nocardiaceae > Rhodococcus > Rhodococcus (subgen. Prescottella) soli. The sequence continues at coordinate 704,493 of NZ_CP157276.1, read as the reverse complement.
GCATCTCGTCGACGGCGTCACCAAGCTGGACAAGGTGGTGCTGGGATCGGCCGCCGAGGGCGAGACGATCCGCAAGATGATCATCGCGATGGCCCGCGACCCGCGTGTGCTGGTCATCAAGGTCGCCGATCGTCTGCACAACATGCGGACGATGCGGTTCCTGCCGCCCGAGAAGCAGGCCCGCAAGGCGCGCGAGACGCTGGAAGTGATTGCGCCGCTTGCGCATCGGCTCGGCATGGCGACGGTCAAGTGGGAGCTCGAGGACCTCGCGTTCGCGATCCTGCACCCCAAGAAGTACGAGGAGATCGTGCGGCTGGTGGCCGACCGGGCGCCGTCGCGCGACACGTACCTGGCGAAGGTGCGCGCGGAGATCAACGCGACGCTCTCGGCCTCGCGGATCAACGCGACCGTCGAGGGTCGCCCCAAGCACTACTGGTCGATCTACCAGAAGATGATCGTCAAGGGCCGCGACTTCGACGACATCCACGACCTGGTGGGTGTGCGGATCCTGTGCGACGAGATCCGTGACTGCTACGCAGCGGTCGGCGTCGTGCACTCGCTGTGGCAGCCGATGGCCGGCCGGTTCAAGGACTACATCGCGCAGCCGCGATACGGCGTCTACCAGTCGCTGCACACCACGGTGATCGGCCCCGAGGGCAAGCCGCTCGAGGTGCAGATTCGCACCCGCGACATGCACCGCACCGCGGAGTTCGGCATCGCCGCGCATTGGCGGTACAAGGAGACCAAGGGGCGGCACTCCAGCGACGTGGCCGAGGTCGACGACATGGCGTGGATGCGCCAGCTGCTCGACTGGCAGCGTGAGGCCGCGGACCCGGGGGAGTTCCTCGAGTCGCTGCGCTACGACCTGGCGGTCAAGGAGATCTTCGTCTTCACGCCGAAGGGCGACGTGATCACGCTGCCGTCGGGGTCGACGCCGGTCGACTTCGCGTATGCGGTCCACACCGAGGTGGGGCACCGTTGTATCGGTGCGCGGGTCAACGGCCGTCTGGTGGCCTTGGAGCGCACGCTCGAGAACGGTGAGGTCGTGGAGGTCTTCACCTCCAAGGCGGCCAATGCCGGGCCGAGCCGGGACTGGCAGTCGTTCGTGGTGTCGCCGCGGGCCAAGGCGAAGATCCGGCAGTGGTTCGCCAAGGAGCGGCGCGAGGAGGCTCTCGAGGCCGGCAAGGACGCCATCGCGAAGGAGGTTCGCCGCGGCGGACTTCCGTTGCAGCGCTTGATGAATGCCGAGTCGATGGCGGCGATCGCGCACGAGTTGCGGTACACCGACGTCTCCGCGCTGTACACGGCGGTGGGCGAGCACAACGTGTCCGCCCAGCACGTGGTGCAGCGGCTCGTCGCGCATCTCGGTGGCGTGGGTGCCGTCGAGGAGGAGCTGGCCGAGCGGTCGACGCCGTCGACCATTCCGACGAACCGGCCCCGGACCGGCGACGTCGGTGTCCTGGTGCCCGGTGCGCCGGGGACGGTCGCCAAGCTCGCGAAGTGCTGCACCCCGGTTCCGGGTGACGAGATCATGGGTTTCGTGACGCGGGGCGGCGCCGTGAGCGTGCACCGGACGGACTGCACCAACGCGAGTTCGCTTCGCGAGCAGTCGGAACGGATCATCGACGTGCAGTGGGCGCCGTCGCCGTCGTCGGTGTTCCTGGTGGCCATCCAGATCGAGGCGCTCGACCGGCACCGTCTGCTGTCGGACGTGACCAAGGCGCTCGCCGACGAGAAGGTGAACATCCTGTCGGCGTCGGTCACGACGTCGGGCGACCGGGTGGCGGTCAGCAAGTTCACCTTCGAGATGGGCGACCCCAAGCATCTGGGTCATGTGCTCAACGTGGTGCGCAACGTGGAGGGCGTCTACGACGTCTACCGCGTCACGTCAGCGGCGTAGCGCCCCCGAATCAGCTGAAGGGTCCCTTCACGCGCTGTCAGCGCGTGAAGGGACCCTTCAGCTTTCGGTCTGTGGTGTCAGCCGACCTTGGCGGCCTCGATGGTCACCGGATTGGTCGGTGCGCCGTCGCCGGGGGCGGTGGAGCCCTCGACGCCGGCGGAGGCGATCTTCTCGAGGGTGGTGAGGCCTTCCTCGGAGATCGTGCCGAAGACGGTGTAGTTCGGCGCGAGGACGGAGTCGGCGAAGACGAGGAAGAACTGGCCGCCGTTGGTGTCGGCGCCGGCGTTCGCCATCGCGACGGTGCCGCGGGGGTACACCACCGGCTTGCGCAGCGCCGGGTCGGACGGCGCGTAGGCGTTCGTGGGGTACTCGTTCGCGTACTGGTAGCCCGGTCCGCCGGTGCCCCTGCCGGAGGGATCGCCGCACTGCAGCATCTCGAGCCCCGGGGAGGTGGAGATGCGGTGGCACGGGGTGTTGTCGAAATAGCCCTGCTGCGCGAGGCTGACGAAGCTGTTGACGGTGCAGGGCGCCTTGGTGCGGTCGAGCGTGAGCCCGATGGGGCCGTCGTTCGTGGTCATCGCGACGGGGACGGTGCCCTCGGTGGACACGCCGGTCCCGTTGGGGGCCTGGACCGGCTTGGCGGCCTGGCCCGCGGCGGGGTAGCTGCAGTCGACGGTCGGTGCGGCCGGGGCGGCGACGGCGGGCAGGGCGCCGTACTTGGACATGTCGACCGTCGGTGCCGCGGGGGTGGTCCACGTGCCCGACGAGGTCGTCGACTCGGAGGATCCGCCGCTGTCGTTGGAGCAGCCGGTCAGGAGGAGGGCGGCGCCGAGCCCGGCGGCCGCGAGTGCTGTGCGCTTCATCAGTCCAACCTCACGCTCGTGATGTCGACGGGCAGGTTCGGCTTGCCGCCGCCCGCGGACATCGATCCGTCGTCGCCGGCGGCGGCGACCTTCTCGATGGTCTGGAGTCCGGTGTCGTCGATCTTGCCGAACACCGTGTACTGCGGCGGCAGCGTCGAGTCGCCGTAGACGAGGAAGAACTGGCTGCCGTTGGTGTCGGGGCCGGCGTTGGCCATCGCGACGGTGCCACGGGGGTACGTCACCGGCATCTGGGCGTTGGGGTCGCCTGCCGCGTACTGGTCGGTGGGGAACTCGTTGGCGAACTGGTATCCGGGTCCACCGGCCCCGGTTCCCGACGGATCGCCGCACTGGAGCACCTGCAGTCCCTGTCCGGTGACGAGGCGGTGGCAGGTGGTGTTGTCGAAGTAGCCCTGCTGAGCGAGGCTGACGAAGCTGTTGACCGTGCAGGGGGAGTCGGCGTTGTCGAGGGTGAGCCCGATGGGGCCCTGTGTGGTCTCGATGCTGGCGCTGACGGTCTTGACGGTGGTGTCGATGCCCTCGGCGCGGGGCGGCGTGTTGGGCTTGGCCGCGTCGCCGGTGGGGGTGTAGCTGCAGTTGACGAGATTCGGCAGTGCCTCGGCGCGGCCGGCGGGCAGCGCGCCTGCGGTCGGTGTCTCGGAGGCGGCGGTGTTCTCGGTCGAGTTGTTGTCGTCCTTGCCCGACAGCGTCACGACGACCGCCCCTACCGCGACGACGACGATCGCGCCGACGACCGACCCGGCGATCGTCATCTGCTTGCGCTTGCGGTCGCGCGCGGCGCGTCGTTCGAGCTGGCGTTCCAGCTTCCGTTTCGCCGCCTCCCGGCGCTGCTGATTACTCGGCACTACAGTCGTCCTCCCGTACGTCGTGTTCGGTATTTTCCGCACTCTACGCAGCCGGTCGCGCGGACCTGCCTCCGTCCGTCGGCGGCACAGAGTCTGCCACCGAATCCTGAGAGGATCCTGGAGGAGCGAACGCCTAGGCTGTATTCGATTCGTCTTCGGTCGTGATCGACCCGAACTCTAGGAGCTGACACCGTGCTCGTCACCGGATTCCCGGCCGGGATGTTCCAGACCAACTGCTACATCCTCGCGCAGGACGACGCGAAGGAGTGTGTCGTCGTCGATCCCGGGCAGGACGCGACCGAGCCGCTGGTGCAGTTCCTCACGCAGTCGGACCTCGAGCCCCGGGCGGTGTTGCTCACTCACGGCCACCTCGACCACACGTGGTCGGTGGCGCCGGTCTGCGAGCGGTACGGGATCCCGGCGTACATCCATCCCGACGACCGGTACATGCTGACCGATCCGGGGCGCGGGATCGGACCCTCGATGAACCAGTTCATCGCCGGTGTCGAGTTCCGTGAGCCCGCCGAGGTGATCGAACTCGCCGACAGCGACGAGTTCACCGTCGCGGGCATCGACTTCGTCGTCGACCACACCCCGGGCCACACGCAGGGTTCGGTGGTCCTGCGGACCACGATCAGCACCGACGACGGCCCGCTCCAGGTGGCGCTGACCGGCGACACGCTGTTCCAGGGGTCGATCGGCCGCAGCGACTTGCCCGGCGGAGATCACGAGCAGCTGCTCCAGTCGATCGCCCGCAAGTTGCTCGTGCTCGACGACACCACCGCGATCCTGCCCGGCCACGGCGGTGCGAGCTCGATCGGCCAGGAACGGGCCGCCAATCCGTTTCTCGTTGGACTGACCGCCTCCCAGTAAGGAAAAGTAAGCACAGTGAGTAAGTCAGGCGCCAGCACCTTTTCGGCCCCCAAGGGCATTCCCGACTACGTCCCGCCGCAGTCCGCGGAGTTCGTCGCCGTCCGCGACGGGCTGACCCGCGCGGCCCGGCTGGCGGGCTACGGGCACATCGAGTTGCCGATCTTCGAGGACACCGGCCTTTTCGCGCGCGGTGTCGGCGAGTCGACCGACGTCGTCTCGAAGGAGATGTACACGTTCGCCGACCGCGGTGACCGTTCGGTGACCCTGCGTCCCGAGGGCACCGCCGGCGTGATGCGCGCGGTGATCGAGCACGGCCTCGACCGCGGGCAGCTGCCGGTGAAGCTCAGCTACGCCGGCCCGTTCTTCCGCTACGAGCGTCCCCAGGCAGGCCGCTACCGGCAGCTGCAGCAGGTGGGTGTCGAGGCGATCGGTGTGGACGATCCGGCGCTCGACGCCGAGGTCATCGCGATCGCCGACGCCGGCTTCCGCGATCTCGGGCTTGACGGGTTCCGACTCGAGATCACCTCGCTCGGCGACGACACGTGCCGCCCGCAGTACCGGGAGCGCTTGCAGGAGTTCCTGTTCGCGTTGCCGCTGGACGAGGAGACGCGACGCCGCGCCGAGATCAATCCGTTGCGCGTCCTCGACGACAAGCGCAAGGATGTACGGGAGATGACGGCCGACGCGCCGCTCATGCTCGACCACCTCTCCGAGAGCGCCAAGGCGCACTTCGACCAGGTGCTCGCGCACCTCGATGCGCTCGGCGTCCCGTATGTGATCAACCCGCGGATGGTGCGGGGGCTCGACTACTACACCAAGACGACGTTCGAGTTCGTCCACGACGGGCTGGGCGCCCAGTCCGGTATCGGTGGCGGCGGACGCTACGACGGCCTGATGGCCCAGCTGGGCGGTCAGCCGCTGTCCGGCATCGGTTTCGGTCTGGGTGTGGACCGGACGGTCCTGGCGCTCGCGGCGGAGGGCAAGTCGGCGTCCACGCCGGCGCGCTGCGAGGTGTTCGGCGTGCCGCTCGGCGATGCCGCGAAGGCCCGGATGGTGAAGATCGCGCACGATCTGCGGACGGCGGGCATCCGCGTCGACATGGTCTACGGCGACCGCGGCATCAAGGGCTCGATGAAGGCCGCCGACCGGTCGGGTGCGCGGTTCGCGCTGGTGCTGGGCGACCAGGACCTGGAGGCGGGCACGATCGGCATCAAGAACCTGAGCACCGGCGACCAGATCTCGGTTTCACTGGAAGAGGTTGTCGCGCAGACAGGTTCACTTCTTGCCGGCGCCTGAGGGCAACGGTCGGGAGGAGCACTCCCTCGACCTGATCCCGGCGTCGATGCTGGCGCCCCGCATGCGGCGCGTCGCGCTGGTCTCGATCCTCATCGGCGTCGTCGTCGGCGGGATCGTCGCGATCTTCGCGAACCCGCTGATCGCGCTGGCCGTCGGCGCGGTGATCGGGCTGCCCACCGCGGTGTCGGCGCTGTTGGCAACGCGGCGGCGAATCTGGTTGGAGGGCAACACGCTTCACTCCTCCAACGGTGTGCGTCGGCGTCGGGTGGACGTCGCGCAGGCGGCGACGGTCGAGTTCGTGGTGCGGTCGGCGCGGATCAGCCAGGTCGCGATCCGCGTCGGCGACGCCCGCGCCGCCCAGTCCGTGCCACTCGCGCTCTACGCCGCCGGCGGGGGACGCGAACTCGACGTGCTGGGACTGCGCAGGCTCGCGGACGCGCTGTCGGCGAGCGAGCTGGTGCCCGCCGTGGCGGCCGCGTCCGTCCTGATCGAGCAGTTGCGAGCGGAGGCACGCGGTGCCGGGCTCGAAGAGCGCCCGTTGTACCGGGCGGTCGAGTTGATCCGCGACGCCGGCCGGGTCCCGCAGACGACGCTCACCGATCAGGAAGTGGCATCGCTTTCGAGCTGACTCGGACCGACCGGGCGGTAACTCCCCGGTTGCGGGTTTGTCTGATCGCTTCGCACTGTCGCCGCAGAGGATTATCGTTCGAAGCATGGTCGGTCTCTGGCCCGTTCTGGACCGCAAGACTGTGTTTCGGGGCGCAGAGGAACTGCTCCGTGACGGCAGGTCGTGCGGGGTGGTGCTGGTCGGTACCGCGGGCGTGGGCAAGACGACCATGGCCAGGGAACTGGTGGGTTCGCTCACTGGCGATGCCCGGTGGATCGTCGGCACCGAGTCCACGCAGAACATCCCCCTCGGGGCCTTCGCGCCACACCTCGCGCGCACGACGTCGCGCGACCCGGTCGTCGCGCTGCGCGCCGCCCGTGACGTGCTCGCCGAGGACGGGCTCGCCCCGGACGGCGGGGTGGGCATCGTCGGCGTCGACGACGCCCACCTGCTCGACGAGTTCTCCGCGGGTCTGGTCCATCAGTTGGCGGTCGGTCGCGACGCCCGCCTGGTCGTGACCGTCCGCAGCGGTGCCCCCGTGCCGGCCGCGATCGAGGCGCTCTGGAAGGACGGCCTGCTCACGCCGTTCGTGGTGCCCCCGTTCACCCGCGAGGAGATGGACGACGAGCTCTCCGCCGTCCTGGGGGCCCCGGTCGAGCGGTTCAGCGCCGACGCCATCTGGGAGGAATCGGAGGGCAACCCGCTCTTCCTGCGGCACCTGGTGGAGGGTGCGCTCGACGGAGGCACGCTCCGCAAGTCGGGTGGGGTGTGGCAGTTGCGCGGACAGCCGGCCATCTCCCCGGAACTCGCGTCGCTGCTCGAGTCGCGATTCGCGCGCACCCCGAAGGACGCGCTCGATGTCGTCGACTACCTCGCGTTCTGCGAGCCGCTCGAGCTCGAGGTGCTCAGTGAGCTGGTGAGCCGCCGGTCCATCGAGGAGGCCGAACGGATGGACCTGGTGCGGGTCCGCGACGTGGGGCACTCGCACGTCGTCCGACTTGCGCATCCGCTGTTCGGCGAGGTGATCCGCGACCGGGCCGGGGTGCTCGCGTCGCAGCGGATCAAGCGCCGTCTCGTCGAGGTGCTCCGCGAGTCGCCCGATCCGGGGGTCGTGACGTCGATGCGGATCGCGGAGCTCGCGATGGAGTCGGGCGTCGAGCCCGATCCCCAGCTGCTGGTACGCGGCGCCGAGGACGCGATCGCGATGTGCAGCCTCGAGCAGGGCGCCAGGCTGGCGACCGCGGCGGTGCGGCTCGGCGCCGGATTCGACGCGTCGTTCGCGTTGGGGCGGGCGCTGATGTGGCAGGGGATGGGTGACGAGGCCGAGTCGGTGTTCGCCGAGGTCGATCCCGACGAGTTGTGCGAGTACGACGTCGCGCGGTGGCTGCTGACCCGGGTGGCCAGCCTCTATCTGGAGGCGGGCCGTCCGCGTGAGGCCGTCGAGCTGTTCGAGCGTGAGCGGGGTCGGATCACCGATCCGATGCTGCGGGTGTCGGTCGTCGCGCTGGACGCGGTCCTGCACCTCTACGACCGCCGCCTCGGCGAAGCCATCGCGCTGGCGCGCGAGGTCGAGGCCGCGCCCGAGGCGCATCCGTGGGCCCGGGCCAGTGGTGTGTTCGCCGGGGTAGCCGCGCTCACCGTGTCGGGGCGTGGCTTCGAGGTCGGTGCGCTCGCGTCGTCCGCGTGGGAGGCGATCTCGCACGGAGACGGACTGCTGCGATTCCACATCGGCTACTTCGAGGTGCAGGCGCTCACCCTGGTCGGGCAGCTGGCCGCGGCCCAGGACACCGCGGCCCGGTATCGGGATCTCGCCGCCGGGCAGCCGAACAGTGCCGCCCTGGCCGACGTGGCCTCGGGCGTCGTGGAGCTGACGTCCGGCCAGCTGAACGACGCCGCCACCCACCTCACCGAGGCCCTGGCGGTGCTCGACCGGAAGACGCGGTCGGAGTGGATGCTGCTCGCCGCCGTCAGCCTGTGCCAGGTGCGGGCGGCGCAGGGCCGGCCCGAGGATGCGGCGGCGGCGCTCGTGATCGCCGAGCGGAACTCGGGACCCGAACTCGCCTTCTTCGATCCGCTCGTCGACGTCGCGCGCGCGTGGGTCGCCGGTGCGGCCGGCGAGGTGTCCGCGGCGGTCCACGCGGCGCGGCACGCCGCCGAGCTGGCCGCGCAGTCGGGGCAGTTCGCGGTGGAGACCCTCGCCCTCGACGTGGCCACGACGTTCGGTGACTACTCGACCGTCGAGCGCCTCGGGGCGCTCGAAGCCCTCGTCGACGGACCGTTCGCGAAGGTGGCGACCGCGCGTGCGCGCGCACTGGCGAAAGCGGACGGTCCGGCGCTCGACGCGCTCGCAGCCGAGTTCGAGCGGGTGGGCGCGCTGCTCGCGGCGGCCGATACGTTCGCGCAGGCCGCGACCGCGTACTCGCGGTCGAACGATCGGCGGGGCGAGTTGGCCGCCGCGGCGAAGGCCCACTGGCTGTCGTCGCGCTGCGACGGTGCGACCACGCCGGCACTGGCGAAGGCCGCCCGCCCGCTCCCGCTCACCGACCGCGAGCGGGAGGTGGCGGTGCTGGTGGGGCGGGGACTGTCGAACAAGGACATCGCCCGTCGTCTCGTCCTGTCGGTGCGGACGGTCGAGGGGCATATCTACCGTGCCTGCGAGAAGCTGGCGCTCAGTCACCGGAGCGATCTCGCGAAACTCGTCCAGGTGTGAGCGATCACACGTCGGGCGCCGGTCGTGGTGTGTGACCGACCTCCTTCTCCCGCCGTGCAATTCGTGACTAGCGTGGAAGCCGTCGACTACGACGCGAGGAGGCGGTATGAGTACTGCAGCTGTCGGTAGTGCACCGGTCACGGTCACCGTCACGGGGGCATCGGGTCAGATCGCCTACGGTCTGCTGTTTCGGATCGCGGCGGGCGACATGCTCGGCCCCGACACCCGGGTTCGGCTGCGGCTGTTGGAGATTCCCGCGGCCGTCCGGATCGCCGAGGGCGTCGCGATGGAACTCGAGGACGGCGCGTTCCCCTTGCTCGACGGGATCGAGATCACCGACGACCCGCTCGTCGGATTCGACGCCGCCACGATCGCGCTCCTGGTCGGAGCGCGGCCCCGTACCCAGGGCATGGAGCGTTCGGACCTGCTGAGTGCGAACGGGGCGATCTTCACCGAGCAGGGGCGGGCGATCCAGGCCCGCGCTGCGGACGACGTGAAGGTTCTGGTGGTGGGCAATCCCGCCAACACCAACGCGCTGATCGCGATGAACAACGCGCCGGACGTGCCACGCACCCGCTTCTCCGCACTCACCCGCCTCGACCACAACCGGGCGATCGCCCAGCTCGCGCGCAGGACCGGAGAGGCCGCCGCCGACATCCGGCGCATGACGATCTGGGGCAATCACTCCGCAACCCAGTATCCGGACCTGTCCCACGCGCTGGTCGGGGACAAGCCCGCCGAGGACGCGGTGTCCGACCGGACGTGGATCGAGAACGACTTCATTCCCACCGTGCAGCAGCGCGGGACCGCGATCATCGCGGCCCGCGGGTCGTCGTCCGCGGCCAGCGCTGCCAGCGCCGCCATCGACCACGTGCGCGACTGGGTTCGCGGCACCGCCGACGGGGACTGGGTGTCCATGGCGGTGTGCTCCGACGGCTCGTACGGCGTCCCGGACGGGTTGATCAGTTCGTTCCCCGTAACCTGCGCGGGCGGAGGCTTCCGCATCGTCCAGGGCCTCGACATCGACGAGTTCTCGCGAACACGCATCGATGTGTCGGTGGCGGAACTCGAACAGGAACGCGACGCGGTTCGGGGGCTCGGCCTGATCTGACGCGATCAGGCCGAGTGCCCGAACGGCGATCAGCGCAGGTCGTCGAAGCCGAGATCGTCCGGGTCGACGGCCCCGATCACGGCGGGTGCCACGAGCGGCAGGTCGCCGACCACAGTGTTGCTCGGTGCGACGCCCACGAGGTAGCCCGGAGCCGAGCGGTCGACGGTGTCGTCGTAGCCGGGCCGGGCAGCCTGCGACATCATCCCGGGCGAGGCCATCCCGCTGGACGGGGTGCTCACGGCTCCCGATCCTGCTGTGGGCACGGCCGACTGGCCGCTGCCCGTGGACGCCGGTGCCCCCGTGGACAGCTGGGCCGCCGAGGGCCCACGCGTGGCCGAACCTGACGCCGCGAAGCTGCCACCGATGCCACCGCCGAAACCACCGCCGACCGACGCCGGGATCGCGGTACCGGCCGCACCGGTTGCATGTCCGGCTAGGCCCGTCGCCCCGCGGGGCGCGAAGTCGCCGATCGTGGCGGATGTCGCGGCGGCGGCGTAGGTCTGCGAGGGCAGGTCCGTCGCGACCGAGTCGACCAGCGGCTTGCCGACGGCCTCGAGCAGTGAGGCCGCGACCGCGATCGGGGACGGTCCGGTCCCGGTGGTGAGTCCGGGTGCGGGGATCGGGGCGGGCGGTACCGGGACGGCGGTGCCCAGCGCCGCCATCGCGGCCTGGTGACCGGACAGCTCGGCCCGTGTCTTCGCCACGACGGACAGCGCCCGTTGCAGATGGTCGGCGGCGGCGGCGATGAGCATCGTCTGACCGGGAGGCGTGAGGGCGACGGGGCCCGCGGCGACCGCTGTCGCGACGAACGACTCGGCGACGGCGGTGAGTTCGGCGTTGCCGCGGGAGACCGTGCCTGCCGCCTCACGCGTGACCGCCGCGATCTCGTTGCCGCGCTCGCTGAGTTGCGTCCCGGCGACCTGCGTCTGCTGTCCCTGCGTCTGTGCGGCGACGGCGGCCTGGCCGTCCCAGGCTCCGTCGAGGGCCCGCAGTCCCGAAATGCCCATCGACAGTGCGGTGTCGATGATCGACGAGGACTGCTGCAGCAGCGCCGTCGGGTCGAAGCCGCCGATCGTGCCGGTGCCGAATCCGCCCGCCAGTTCGGACAACGGCTGGAGCAGCTGATCGATCCCGGGCAGTGGAGGAAGCGGCGGCAGCGCCGGCAGGGGCGGCAGTGCCGGCAGCGGGGGCAGTGCGCCCGCTGCGATGTCGGTGAACGGGGTGTCCAGCAGCGGCCCGAGGGGCGACGCCGCGAGCGCCTCCATCGGGGTGCGGGGGACCGGCATGTCCAGGATCGGTCCGGCGGGTGACGCCTGCAGCAGGTCGAGCACCGTCGGCTGGCCCGGCGGAGTCGCGTCGGGTGTCGTCATGCGTTCTCCCCCAGAGTGGTTCCTGCGGAGCCCAGCACCGCGCCGGTGGCCTGGTCCGCGGCGTCGTACGCGGCGGCGATCGCGTGGGCGACCGATCCGGTTCCGGCGAAGACGTTCGCCAGCGCGGCGACCGATCCGGCGTGTGTCGCCTGTGTCGCGGCGTAGGTCGCGAGGAAGTCGGCGCCGATGACGCCGAAAACCGGTGTCAGCGCCGCGACGTTCGCGGCGACGTCCAGCCCCTCCGTCGTGGCGATGTGCGCGGCAGCTCCCGCCGCGACGTTTCCGTACGCGCGAATCTCGTCGGGCGCAGCAGAGAATCCGTCCAAGATGACCCCCCAGTCGTCGAATTCGGATGACCGATTTCGGAAGACACTGTAACCGACGGGTGGTGGGGTGCACGCACGTCACTCGGTGGGCTGTGGACAACTCTCGGCAACGCGGTCGAGCAGCTCCGTGGCGCGGGTGGCGACCGGATCGGTGGGGCCGGTCCAGCCGAGTGCGTGCAGGGCGGCCGCGGCGATGGTGTGTCGGGTGAGGGCGGAGGTCGTCCCGTGCGCGGTGGCGTCCGACCGGGCGCTGATCGTGGCCTCGACGAGCCGGAACGGCAGCTCGGTCGTGCCGGGCCCGCAGTCGGTACCCCCGATGGAGTCCCGCGCGTCCTGGGCGAACGCGCGGTAGTGGGCCATGAGGTGGTCGCGCAGCGCGCGGAACTCGGCGAAGCGTTCGGTCGTCACCTCGGGCAGCAGGTACAGGGCGCCGAGATTCCATCGGGAGTCGGCGAGTTGGCCGGCGTCGAACAGCGCGAGGGCGTAGACGCGGACGATCGGGTCGTCGCAGGCTTCGCGCAGCCGCTCGGCGCACTCGACGGGTGCCGTGACCGTGCCGAGCAGCAGCGCCGCGAGAATGTCGTCCTTGGTCGCGAAGTGGTGATACATCGACGCCTGCCGGATCCCGACGGCGTCGGCGATCATCCGCGTGGACGTGCCGGTGAACCCGCGCGTCGTGAACAGCTCGGCCGCGGCGTCGAGGATCTCCTCGCGTGCGGTCGCGCCCGGGCGCTTGCGCATGGACAGCCGTGGCCGACCGGAACCCGTCGTCGTCATGCACCCATCCTTACAGGAAAGTGGCGCAGCGCCATTCGGCTCCACCTGCGGGTGTGAGCGGCCGGTCACCCGCGTGTAACCGGTGACATGCGTTCGCAACCGGAACGGCCGGTCCGGACCCACGATCGCAACCTGCACGACATCGGGCGTGTCGTTCCGCTCGGAAAACTATCGACTGACAGAAACCAGTGCCCCGGGATTCCCCGGAAGGTGACGATCTCCATCTCCCGCAGGAGGGTTCATGACGGCCACCGTGACGACGGCGTCGAACGACCGGGGCGACCTGGCCGAGTTCGGCTACGAACAGCAGTTGCACCGCTCCCTCGGGAAGTTCGGCTCGTTCGCGGCCGGCTTCTCGTTCGTCTCCATTCTCACCACGATCTTCCAATTGTTCGGTCTGGGTTTCGGTTTCGCGGGTCCGGCGTTCTTCTGGACCTGGCCCGTCGTCTTCCTCGGGCAGTTCATGGTGGCGCTGTGCTTCGCCGAACTGGCGGCCCGCTATCCGATCTCCGGCGCCATCTACCAGTGGTCGCGCCGCCTGGGCGGCGAGATCGTCGGCTGGTTCGCGGGTTGGTTCATGATCATCGCGCAGATCGTCACCGCTGCCGCCGCGGCGATCGCCCTCCAGGTGGTGCTGCCGTCGATCTGGAGCGGATTCCAGGTGATCGGCGACGATCCGGCGCTGACGTCACCGAGCGGCGCTGCCAACGCCGTCCTGCTCGGCTCGATCCTGTTGGTGGCGACCACCACCATCAACTGCATCGGCGTCAACTGGATGTCGCGGATCAACAGCATCGGCGTCACCTGCGAGATCGTGGGTGTGGTCGCGGTGATCGGCATGTTCCTCACCCATGCGCAGCGTGGTCCCGAGGTGGTGTTCGACACTGGGGTCGCCGGTTCGCAGCCCGGCTACATCTGGGCCTGGATCGTGTCGGGTCTGATGGCCGCGTACGTCATGGTCGGCTTCGGCTCCGCCGGTGAACTCGCCGAGGAGACCCACAACCCGCGCCAGGTGGCGCCACGGACGATCCGGCTCGCGCTGTCGGTCTCGGCGCTCGGCGGCGGTCTGATGATCGTCGGGGCGCTGATGGCGGCCCCCAGCCTCACCGACGGCCGCCTGGCCACCGAGGGTCTGCCGTACGTGCTGACCTCGATCCTCGGTTCGCCGTGGGGGACCGTTCTGCTCGTCGACGTCGCGATCGCGGTGTTCGTCTGCACGCTCGCGATCCAGACCGCGGCGTCGCGACTGATGTTCTCGATGGCCCGCGACGGCCGACTGCCCGCGAGCGAGATGCTCTCCCGGGTCAACCGCCGCACGGGGACTCCCATCGCGCCGAGCGTGCTGATCGGCCTGCTCTGCATCGGTGTCCTCGCGGTCAACGTCGGAAACTCGGCGATATTCGCGACCCTATCGAGCGTGTGCATCGTGCTGATCTACCTGGCGTACCTCATGGTGACGGTGCCTCTGTTGGTGCGGCGCCTGTCCGCACGGCCGTCGGGCGGACCCGGTGTCGACGCTGACGGGCGAAAGCTGTTCTCGCTCGGCGTGTTCGCGATCCCGGTCAACGTCGCCGCCGTCGCATACGGGGCTCTCATGGTCGTGAACCTGTCCTGGCCGCGTGCCGAGATCTTCAATCCCACAGGCGAATACCCGATTCTCCAGTGGGCCGCCCCGCTCACTGTCCTCGCCGTGGTCCTCGCCGGTGCCGCCTGCTACTCGTCCCGCGCCGAGCGCATCCCGAACCCCGTCACGATTGGAGCCTGATGTGACCACCAGCAAGCTGGCCGACCCGTCGACCGACACCTCCACGACCGGGACCGCCCGAGCGCATGCCCGGGCGCAGGCAGGAACAGGAACCGACGCGATGCCGGTGGTACCCGCCGCAACCTGGCCGACCCCGCCTGCGGGCGTCGTCGCCGACCGGCTCGTCTGGGCAGAAACGGTTCCCGGCGGCCGCTACACCTCGAAGGTGCTGGACCGTGGCACCCGACTGCGGCTGCGCGACCTGGACGGCAACGCGTGCGCGAACCTGCTTCTGCACCGCGCCGACGCGCCGTGGGAGCGCCTCAACGTCGCCGACACCGTCAAGGTCCCCTGGCAGGCCTATCTGGGCATCGGGCACCCGCTGCTCTCCGACGCCGGCCGCGTCCTGGCCACCGTCGTCGCCGACACCTCGGGTCACCACGACGCGCTGTGCGGGACCACGAGTGTGGCCGCGAACCTGGAGAAGTACGGGGCCGGGGCACCGCACTCGGCGTCGCCCGCAGGCCGTGCGCTGTTCACCGTTGCCGGCGCGAAGCACGACCTGCAGCCGCGGGACCTGCCGCCGTCGCCGTCGTTCTTCCACGGCGTACGGGTCGCGCCGGACGGGGCTCTGACCAGCACCGGAACCGCCGGAGCGGGCGTGTACGTGGACCTGCTGCTGCACCTGCCGGTGATCGTGCTGATCGCCAACACCGCCCACCCACTCGACCCGGCCCCGGACTTCGCGACGACCTCGCTCGAGGTGCTCGCGTGGTCCGCGCCCGACGAACTCGACACTCTCCCCGCCGGCGATCCCGAGTACCGCCGGGCCGTCCTCAACACCGAGGACGCCTGGGCCGCGTTGCACGGCGCCGCACTGCTCGAAGGAAAGGATGCGCGATGACCACCCTGCCTCCCGCCGCCCACGACCCGGCCCTCGTCTCGGGCGAGGTCGTCCTCGACGAGACCGTGGCCCCGCGCGGCCCCTGGTCTGCGGTCGTCGCCGCCGGCGACGTCCTGACCATCGTGGATCTGTGCGGCAACCAGGCCGTCGACACGCTGATCTACGCCGCCGGCGACCACTCCCGGCGCTACTCCACGGCCGCGACGGTCGTGGGGCAGCGCAACCTGTTCCTGACCACCGGCAGCGTGCTGCGCTGCGACGACGGTGACCCGCTCATGACGATCGTCGCCGACGAGGTCGGCAACCACGACACCGTCGGCGGCGCCTGCTCGCAGGAATCGAACACGCTGCGGTACGGGCACCACACCAGGCACCAGCACGCGTGCGTGGAGAACTTCCTGGCCGAGGGCGCGCGCTGGGGTCTCGGCAAGCGTGATCTGGTCTCGAACATCAACTTCTTCATGAACGTCCCCGTCGACCCGGACGGCGCGCTCGGCATCGTCGACGGGCTGTCCGCACCGGGCAAGCGGCTGGCGCTGCGCGCCGAAGTCGATGCACTGGTGCTGGTGTCGAACTGCCCGCAGATCAACAACCCGTGCAACGGCTTCGACCCCACCGCCGTCCGCATGATCGTCACCCGGCCGAGGGAGGTGCGACCGTGACCGCCAAGTGCACCGTCCTGCGCCCGGGCATGGCCACCACCGTCCAGGACTACCCGGGCCGGACCGGGTACTGGCAGATCGGGGTGCCGCCGTCGGGGCCGATGGACGACCTGTCGTTCCGCCTCGGCAACGTCGCCCTCGGAAACCCGGAGGGCGCGGCGGGATTCGAGGCCCTCATGGCCGGACCGGCGCTGCGCTTCGACGGGCCCACCGCCGTGTGCGTCACCGGGGCACCCACCCGGGTCACCGTCGACGGCGCCGTCGTCCCGCAGTGGCGCCCGGTCCGCGTCCCCGCCGGGGGAGCGCTCGACGTCGGCGCGGTGTCGGGCCCGGGGCTGCGGATCTACGTGCTCGTCGCGGGCGGACTCGACGTCCCCGAGTTCCTCGGCAGCGCTTCGACGTTCACGCTCGGTCGATTCGGCGGCCTCGACGGGCGCGCCCTCCGTGAGGGTGACGTGCTGGCGCTCGGTGACGCACCGGCGGTGGCGGGACCGGTCCCGTCCGACGCGGTTCCGGCGCTGTCGGACCGCTGGGAGATCGCGGTGACCGAGGGTCCGCACGGCGCCCCGGAGTTCTTCACCCGCACCGACATCGACACGCTGAACCGCACCGACTACGAGGTGCACTTCAACTCCGACCGCACCGGCGTGCGGCTCACCGGCCCCAGACCGGACTGGGCCCGTCCCGACGGCGGCGAGGCGGGGCTGCATCCGTCGAACATCCACGACAACGCGTACTCGGTCGGCGCGCTGGACTTCACGGGCGACACCCCGATCCTGCTGGGACCCGACGGGCCCAGCCTCGGTGGGTTCGTGTGTCCGGTGACGGTCGTCGCCTCCGACCGGTGGAAGCTCGGTCAGCTCGCGCCCGGCAACACGGTGCGGTTCGTGCCGGTGCGGTCCGCGCGGGCGGCGTCGAAGCGTGAGCTCGGGACGGGACGGCGCGCGTCGCTCCCGGCGGTGCTCTCGACCGGCGGAGACGGCGACGACGGCGTCATCGCCCGCCGGGACGGGGACACCGCGGTCACCTATCGCCGCTCGGGTGACGACAACGTCCTCGTCGAGTACGGCGACATGACCCTCGACCTGGCGCTGCGGGCCCGCGTGCACGCACTGCACCGGCGGCTCGCCGCGGAGCGGCCCGACGGTCTGCTCGACCTGACGCCCGGCGTCCGGTCGTTGCAGGTGCGGGTCGACCCCGACGTCCTGCCGGTGCCGACGCTGCTCGGGCTCCTCGCCGAGGCCGAGGACGGAATACCCGCCGCGAACGAACTGGTGGTGCCCAGCCGGACGGTGCGGATGCCGCTGTCGTGGGACGACCCGGCCACCCGCGAGGCCATCGCGCGGTACATGCACGGTGTCCGCGCCGACGCGCCGTGGTGCCCGTGGAACATCGAGTTCATCCGCCGGATGAACGGCCTGGACTCGGTGAACGACGTCTTCGACACGGTCTTCGGTGCCGACTACATGGTCCTCGGGTTGGGCGATGTCTACCTGGGTGCGCCGGTGGCCACCCCGCTCGACCCGCGGCACCGCCTGGTGACCACCAAGTACAACCCGGCCCGCACCTGGACGCCGGAGAACGCGGTGGGCATCGGCGGCGCGTACCTGTGCATCTACGGCATGGAGGGGCCGGGCGGCTACCAGTTCGTCGGCCGCACGACGCAGGTGTGGAACCACCGCCATCCGCAGTCGTCGGGGCCGTTCGAGGACGGGACGCCGTGGCTGTTGCGCTGCTTCGATCGGATTTCCTGGTACCCGGTGGAGCCGGACGAACTGCTCGAGCTGCGGGCCGATCTCGCGGCCGGCCGCGGGCCCGGCGGGATCGAGATCGCCGACGGCAGCTTCTCGTTGGCGGACCACGAGGAGTTCCTCGCGGACAACGAGGCGTCGATCGGGGCGTTCCGGGCAACGCAGGCACTCGCGTTCGCCGACGAGCGCCGCCGGTGGGCCGACGCGGGCGAGTTCACGCGCCGCTGACGACTCGATCACATCTCCCTGGGAGTGGGACGGCGATTTGCCCGCGCGCGGTGAATGGGTGTTCACTCCACGGTGAACGCCCATTCACCGTGGTTGTTCCGGAGGCCGTCCGTCGACGGCCGGCCGCCGCGCCCGCACGTTCGGAGATGATCCATTGGCAGCACGCCCCAGCACCACCGCTCTTCCTCGGGAGCAGGCCGGTCCGAGTCGGTCCAGTGCCCTGATCACCGCGGTGCTGTGTCTCTGCGGAACACTCGTCTCGCTGCAGCAGACGCTGGTGGTCCCGCTGCTTCCGGACCTGCGCCACATCCTCGACATCAGTGCCGACAACGCGTTCTGGCTGGTCACGATCACGCTGCTCACCGCGGCGGTGGCCACCCCGATCGTCTCGCGCCTCGCGGACATGGTCGGCAAGAAGCGGATGATGCTCGTGTCGATGACGGTGATGGTGAGCGGCTCGCTGCTCGCCGCGATCGGCGGCACCTTCGTGACTGTGCTCATCGGGCGCGGCATGCAGGGGTTCGCGTCGTCGCTCATCGCGGTGGGAATCGGAATCCTGCGTGACGAGCTGCCGCGGGAGAAGGTTCCGGCGGCGACCGCGCTGATGAGCGCGACACTCGGTATGGGCAGCGCCTTGGGGCTGCCGCTCGCCGGCGTCATCTACGCCCACCTCGGGTGGCACGCGATCTTCTGGATCTCGGCGGCGGCCGGCGCCCTGCTGCTCACGGCGGTCGCCCTCGTGGTCCCGGAATCGAAGGTCCGCACACCGGGGCGTTTCGACTTCCTCGGTGCGATCATCCTGTCCGTCGCGCTCACCGCACTGCTGCTGGGCATCTCGAAGGGCGGGTCGTGGGGCTGGGGCAGCGGGCGCACCGTCGGGTGCTTCGTGCTCGCGGCGGTGGTGCTCGCGATCTGGATTCCCTACCAGCTGAGGGTCACCGACCCCATGGTGAATCTGCGCACCTCGGCGCGGCGTCCGGTCCTGCTGACGAACATCGCGTCGATGATCGTCGGATTCGCGATGTTCGCGAACATGCTCGCGACCACGCAGCAGTTGCAGATGCCCAAGAGCACCGGCTACGGATTCGAGCTCAGCGTGCTGACCGCCGGGCTGTGCATGGTGCCCGCGGGGCTGTCGATGGTCGTCTTCTCACCGCTGTCGGCGAAGATCACCACTCGTTTCGGCGCGCGCATCACGCTCATCACCGGCGCGCTCATCCTGGCGGCCGCGTACGTCATCCGGTTCTCGTTCAACGGGTCGATCGCGCTGATCATCCTCGGCGCGATGGTGGTCAACGTCGGTACCGCGATCACCTACTCGGCCATGCCGATCCTGATCATGCAGTCGGTGCCCATCACCGAGACCGCCGCGTCGAACGGGCTCAACTCGCTGCTGCGGTCGATCGGTACCTCGACGTCGAGTGCCGTGGTGACCGCCGTCCTGACCGCGATGACGATAGATATCGCGGGCGTGCACCTGCCGACGCTCGACGCGTTCCGGACGGTGTTCGCGGTCGCGTGCGGCATGGCCCTGCTCGCGGCCGCCGTCGCATGGTTCATTCCGCGGATGTCGCGGTCGGTCCGGGTGTCGACCGTGGTCGAGACCGCGGCCGAGGCCCGGGTCGAGACCGCGTCGTGACTATGGTGGGCGCAGTGAGCGGAAAGTCCACGCGGGACAACATCATCGACGCCGCCCGTCGGCTGTTCGCCGAGCGCGGTTACACGGCGACGACGATCAAGGACGTCGCGGAACTGGCCGGCTACTCGCCGGCGATGGTGATGAAGATGATGGGGAGCAAGGCCGAGTTGTACAAGGCCGCGGCGCCGACGCTGCCGTCGGCGGCCGACGATCCGCACGTCTGCGAGGACGAGGCGCCGGGCTACCGCCTGGTGCGCAACATCGTCGAACGGCGTGACGCCGACGAGTCGGAGCCGTGGGTGATGATGCCCCTGCTGATCCACGAGGCGCCCGACCGGGAGTCCGCGCAGGCCGACGCGCGGGAGCGGTACATCCGCGGGATCGCGGGCAAGATCGGCGACACGTCCGACGACAAGTTGCCCACGCAGATGGTCGTCGCGGTCCTGCTCGGTCTGGCGAGCGGTATCCGTACGGTCGGGCTGCTGCCGGCCGAGGCGATCGACACCGAGAACCTCGTCCGGCGGTACGGCGCCGTGGTCCAATCGATCATCGACGGGATCGCGACACCGTAGCGGCCGTCGTCGGACTATAGGAGGTCGCCGTGATGAATGTCGTTCGCCGACTGGCCGTCTGCGCGGCTGTCGTGGCCGGTTCGGTCCTGGCGCCGGTGGCCGTCGCTTCCGCGGCGGTGACCGTTCCGTTCCAGATCGATCCGGCGCCGTTCGGGAACCCGAACGGCAGCTTCGACGCCCCCGCAGTCCGTTGTACGGCCGTGGTGGGCGAACAGCCCGGCACGGCGACGATCACCGGCGGCAAGGAAGGCCGGTGGGGATGCCTGCTCTCGTCCGAGGTGCGCTGGCTGAACCTGTCGACCGGGGCGTCCGGCGCCGCCCGACTGTCGGACGGGCTCGGCGGAGTCCCGGCCGAGGCTGCCCTGGACACGGGCACCGGGCAGGTCGTCGTGTCCGTCATGTCCGCGGCAGGAACGATCACCCCGGGCTTCGCGGTCTTCTACGTTCCGTAGGGCGTGCGGGCGGGGATCGGTCAGCGCAGCGTGTGCAGTTCCTGGGCGGTGGCTGCGTAGGCGGTCTCGTAGTCGAGCGCGGTCAGCGCCTCGACTGCGCCGACGCGGGTGAACTCCTCCCACGCGCGGCCGTCGCGGCTTCGCCACGCATTGCCGTCTACGTCGATGCCCCACAGCGACCCGTCGCGGCCGGCGGCGATCAGACCCAGGCGTGGCGCGCCGGCAACGGGCGTGAACGTCGCCGCGTCGTCGGTACTGACGAGGAGTCCGTCGGGGCCGGTCGCCCACACCCCGACGTCGTTGACCGCCAACGCCGACGCGGCCAGTTCCGCGCCGGGTGCCCAGGTGGAGCCGTCGTCGGTGGAGACCCGCAGTCCCGACGACGTGTCGAACCCGACGAGGATCTCGCCGTCCGTGGCGAGGGCGTGGAAGTCGACCTCGCCGACGAGCGAGCGCGGCTCCCACGTCACGCCGCCGTCAGAGCTGCGGGCCAGCCCCAGCGGGTCGGGTGCTTCGCTCGACGGGCCGGGATGGCCGGACGAGAACAGCGTGTCGGTGCCCGACACGCCGGTGAGCCCCATCAGGTCGTCGTCGGACGTGCCCACACGGGTGGTGTTCCCGGACCGGGCGAGTGCGAGCAGGCCCGAGTGCGTCCCGGCCAGGACCACTCCGTCGGCGTCGACGTGCAGGCCGTGCAGGTGGTCGAGTTCGGGGGTGAGTGAGATCGTCGCGCGGCGCGGATCGATCGGCGGCGTCGTGACCTCCGCCTCGGACTGCGTCTCGCTCGCGCAGCCGCCGACCACCAGCGCGGCAGCGGCGATGACGGGCATTGCGGCACTACGGAATCGGGGCATCGGGTTCTCTCGTCTTTCGGGGTGGGCGCGCTCGTGCCGGCGCCGAGAAACTACGTATCTACGTAGTAGGTTAGTAGATTCGGTTCGAAGGTGTCCGCGTCGTCCCGGAGTGCCCGGTCACGAGCGGTTCACACGAGTGCGGTGATGCACAGCATTCGGCCGGCGAGCATGAGGGCCGCCGCCGCGAGCGGAAGGCCGGCCAGCGTCGCGATGGCGGCCGTGAGGAGGGCGCGGGTACGCGCGCGGTCGAGTGCACGCGGCGGAGATGCGAGTCGTCCGGCGCGGTCGAGGACTGCGACGTTGCCGGCGCCGAGTGCGGCGGAGGGGGCGGGTCCGGTGAGCGCGATCAGTCCGCGCAGCAGGGCACGCGGGCTGTGGGTCCGCATCGCCCGATCGTCGGCGCACATCTCGAGCAGACGTGCGATTTCCGTTGCGCCGGTGCGCAACAACGTCGATCGCGGGACGGTGTCGGCGAGCGCCCGGACGACGGCGAGCACCTGTGGGTGCCGACCGGTGAGGTGGGCGCGCTCGTGCGCGAGAACCGCTTCGAGTTGTCCGTCGTCGAGCGCGTCGAGGGCCGCGCTGGTCACGACGATCGCATTCGGCCGGCCGGCGACGCAGTAGGCGGCGCGTTGCGGCGCATCCAGCACGACGGCGTCGTGCCCCACGAGCGGACGGCCGACGAGGCGGGCGGTGCGGGCGTGGCCGTGGGTGCTGCGGCGGCTCGCGGACAGGTGCCGGGCGAGCCGGACTCCCGTGAGCGCAGTGACGGCGACGGCGGCGGTCACGAGCGCGGCGGCCGCGTACTGCGAGGTGGGGTCGGAGTGTTCCCCGACGAGGATGCGCGCGAGCTGCTCGCACGCATGCATCAGTGACGTGCCCGGTCTGGAGGGCGAGCGGGCGAGGTCGACCACGGCGACGGTCGTCGCGGCGACCGCGGATGCCCCGACCGAGCCGATCGCGACGATCCATGCGACGACGCCCAGCCGGGGAGCGTTGCCCCGGCGGGTCAGCCGGATCAGCACGCGCGGCGCGGCGGCGGCGACGACCGCCGCGTACGTGAGCAGGCAGAGTGCCGCACTCATCGACCGTCCCCGGGCGGGGTCAACCGCTCGAGGGCGATCCGGAGGCTCGCGGACTCCTCCTCGCTCATCTGCTCGATGAAGTGGGTGAGCACCAGATCGGACCGGCCGCCGTCGTCGAATGCGTCCCGCATCAGGCGGGCGGTGTGCTGTTCCCGGGTGAGGGTGGGCCAGTAGCTGAACGCCTTGCCGACGCGTTCGCGTTCGAGCCAGCCCTTGCGGTGCAGGTTGTCCATCGTCGACATCACGGTGGTGTAGGCGATGTCGCGTTCCTGGGCGAGCTCGTCGAACACCTGTCGGACCGTCGCGGCGCCGTCCCGGCTCCAGAGCCGATCCATTACGACGGCTTCGAGCTCGCCGAATCCGCGAACACGCACGCTTGCCTCCCGATATCGTCGCTCCTCAGGATACGACGCCGGGTTTGCCCCGGATGCCGCACGAAGCGCGGGTGGAAATCCGGCCACGGACGTCCGATCGCGTTGTTACGGTCTACGTACGTAGATAGTAGATGGGGTGGTGTGCCAGATCGCCACCGTCCACCTCGAAAGGCGGATCCGCACGCATGCCGTTCCCACCACCTGCGTCCCGGTCGCACGGGACGGCGGCGATCCCGGCGCGGGGCGCGTCCCTCTCGGCGGGACGCGGCGAGCGGTTCGGCAAATATTGTTCCCGTCCGTCGTTCGGGCGCCGTGCCGCCGGAAACGCGCAGGTCGAGACGTTGCTCTCGGCCCAGCGGGGTCGTCGGCGGAGTCGTTCTCCGCGCCGTTCGAGTTGCGAGCGCCGTCCGGGTATGGGAGTTCTTCGTCTCGAGGATTCGTAACGAGTTTTGTCCGAGTCGGTTCCACCGAACCGATCAAACGCTCGACGAAAGGGTGTGGGAATGGGACGTTCGAAGTGGCAGTTGGGAATCCGGCGCGTGGTCGCCGGTGTCGTGTCGGCTGCGGGTTTGACGGGCGCACTCGCGATCGGTTCCGGATCGACCGCGGCGGCGCAGCCTGCGCTCCCGGCGATCGGGTCGGCCGAGGTTGCGCAGTTCTTGAACGACGCCGCCGGGGTGGTGGAGAGCGTGAACGGTGCCGTGCGGAGCCTGCAGAGCCTCGATTTCGGATCGAGCTCCGGACTGCCCCTCGGCAGCCTCGGGCTGGGCGGCGTGGTCAGGCCCGCGTCCGGCCCCATCACCACGCGCTTCGGTGGCGGACACCAGGGCATCGACATCGCCGCTCCGATGGGTGCGCCGATCCTGGCCGCGGCCGACGGCACCGTCATCAACGCCGGCCCCGCAGCGGGATTCGGTCTGTGGATCCGGATCCGCCACAACGACGGCACCGTCACCACCTACGGCCACAACGACGTCAACTTCGTCTCGGTGGGGCAGCGGGTCTCCGCCGGTCAGCGCATCGCGAACGTGGGCAACCGCGGCAACTCGACCGGCCCGCACCTGCACTTCGAGGTCGACCTGCCCGGCGGCATCAAGACCGACCCGATCCCGTGGCTCGCGGCGCGCGGCGTGTTCATGTTCTGACGCACGGATACTCGTCGTCGAAAGGCACGGGCCGCCCTCCGAGCGACGCTCGGCGGGCGGCCCGGGTGCCGTCGGCGGTCAGTCGGCGACGACGGCGTCGGCCTCGATCTCGATCAGCAGGTCGGAGTCGATGAGAGCGCTCACCTCGAGAATGGTGGTGGCCGGGCGGATTTCGCCGAACACCTCACCGTGCGCGAGGGCGGCCTCCTCCCACTTCGACATGTCCCGCAGGTACATCCGGGTGCGGATGACGTCGGTCAGCGACGCGCCGGCCTCGGTCAGGGAGGCCGCGATGGTCGCCAGCGCGCCGCGGGTCTGCTCCTCGAGCGTGGCGCCGGGCGACGTCGTGCCGGACACGGCGATCTGGTTGCCGATGCGCACCGCGCGCGAGTAGCCGATCTTGGGCTCCCACTCGGAACCGGACGAGATGTTCTTTCTGGTCATGGGCCAGATTCTGTCAGGCCGACGGGCCGACGCTGCGCGCGCACCGTTCGAACACGAATTCGACACTTCTGTTGACACCGGTTCGCACGCGTGTTCGACTGTCGTCATGAGGTGGCAGGGGCAGACGCTCGACGCGGACGACGACGCGCTCCCGGGGCTGGAACGAGCCGGGCTCATGCGCAGCGTCCGGACGCCGGAGTTCGACGGGATCACGTTCCACGAGGTGCTGTGCAAGAGTGCGCTGAACAAGGTGCCGGAGGAATCGGCGCTGCCGTTCCGCTTCACGGTCAACACCTTTCGTGGATGCACGCACGCGTGCCGATACTGTTTCGCGCGGCCCACGCACGAGTACCTGGACCTCGACTCCGGGAGCGACTTCGACACCCAGGTCGTGGTGAAGATGAACGTCGCCGCCGTGCTGCGGAAGGAACTGGCGCGGCGCTCGTGGAAGCGCGAGCACGTCGCGCTCGGCACCAACACCGACCCGTACCAGCGCGCCGAGGGGCGCTACCGGCTGATGCCCGCGATCATCGGTGCGCTCGCGGAATCGCGCACCCCCTTCTCGATCCTCACCAAGGGCACTCTGCTGCACCGGGATCTGCCGCTGCTGCGGCAGGCGGCCGAGCAGGTGTCGGTCGGCATCGGGGTGTCGCTCGCGATCCACGATCCCGATCTGCAGAAGGCGGTCGAGCCAGGTACCCCGTCCCCGAAGGCGCGCCTCGAGCTGATCCGGTCCGTCACCGACGCCGGTCTGCCGTGCAATGTCATGGTCGCGCCGGTCATTCCGTACCTCACCGACTCGACGGCGCACCTCGACGGCCTGCTGTCCGCGATCGCGGAGGCCGGGGCCACCGGCGTGACGATCTTCCCGATGCACCTGCGCGGGAGCACCCGCGGATGGTTCCTGAATTGGCTTGCGTCCGAACATCCGGCGCTGGTGCGGCGGTACCGGCAGCTGTACGGCCGGGGTGCGTACGTCACCCCGGAGTACAAGGCGTGGCTCAAGGCGCGGGTCGAGCCGATGGTCGAGAAGTACGGGCTGGGAGGCCGTTCCGAGCACCGGGACACCCCGGCCGCCCCGCACGGTGAGCTCGTCGGGGCCGGTGCAGCGCCGGACCCCACACTGTTCTGAGCGAGGTCAGCCCAGCCGTTCGACGATGAGCACGTTCGCGGTGCCGCCGCCCTCGCACATCGTCTGCAGCCCGTACCGCCCGCCGGTCCGCTCGAGCTCGTTCAGCAGGGTCGCGAACAGCTTGGTTCCCGTGGCGCCCAGCGGGTGTCCGAGGGCGATGCCGCCTCCGTTGACGTTGACCTTGGCGGGGTCGGCGCCGGTCTCGGCCAGCCAGGACAGCACCACCGACGCGAACGCCTCGTTGATCTCGATCGCGTCGAAGTCGTCGATGGTCATGCCGGTCTTCCGCAGGGCGTACTCCGTCGCGGGGATGGGCGCGCTGAGCATGAAGATCGGATCGGCGCCGCGGACGCTCATGTGATGGATCCGGGCCCGCGGAACCAGATTGTGGGCCTTGACCGCCGATTCCGACGCGACCAGCACCGCGCTGGCGCCGTCGCAGATCTGGCTCGCCAGCGCGGCGGTGAGCCGTCCTCCGGGCCGCAGCGGCTGGAGGCGTGACATCGCCTCGAGGCTCGTCTCGCGCGGGCCCTCGTCGACCGTGACGTCGCCGACCGGGACGATCTCCTGGGCGAACCGCCCCTCCGCGATCGCGGCGTGCGCCCGGTCGTGGCTGCGAAGCGCCCAGCGTTCCATGTCCTCCCGGCTGATGCCCCATTTCTCGGCGATCAGCTCGGCGCCATGGAACTGCGACACCTCCTGGTCGCCGTAGCGGCGCGCCCACTCCGTCGATCCCGACAACGGGTCGTCGAATCCGAACTCGCGGCCCACGGTCATCGCCGCGGAGATCGGGATCCGGCTCATGTTCTGCACGCCGCCGGCGAGGATCAGATCGGCGGTTCCGCTCATCACCGCCTGCGCCGCGAAATGTAGGGCCTGCTGACTCGACCCGCACTGTCGGTCGACGGTCGTGCCGGGCACCTCCTCGGGGAGTCCGGCCGCGAGCCACGATGTCCGCGCGATGTTTCCGGCCTGGCCGCCGATCGCGTCGACACAGCCGAAGACGACGTCGTCGACTGCTGCCGGATCGAGGTCCACGCGGCCCATCGCGGCTCGGATGATGGTCGCGCCCAGATCGATCGGGTGGATCGACGACAGCGCGCCGTTCTTCTTCCCGACGGGTGTGCGGACTGCGTCGACGATGTACGCCTCGGTCATGGGAACCCTCCTCGGCCGTTAATCAGTTAGATAATTTATCTATACCGCACACGGCGGTGTACGTCCAGGGCCCGGCCGGACGGATTCTCGGGCCGGGGAACCTCCGCCGAATCCCGGTGCGGCGGGTAGGTTCCCGCGGTAGGGCAGCAATCGTCACGGGGCGGAGGGTGCGATGGCCGACGACTCGAACATCGGTTCGGACGAGCCGGCGTCGACCGCCGACAACCACAAGGCGAATCTGCGCTCGCTACGGGTCGTGATCGTGTACGTCCTGCTCGCGGTCGCGGCCTATCAGATGGCGGGCTGGCTGTTCCACAACATCCGCGGCTTCCTCGGCGTGCTGTTCCTCGCGTGGCTGGCGAGCGTCACCATCGAGCCGGTCGTCGACCGCCTCGAACGAGCCGGGATGCGCCGCGGTGCGGGAACCGGATTGGTGCTGGTCGGGACGATCGTCTTCGCGATCGGGTTCATCGCGATCTTCGGCGCGCTGCTCGCCGAGCAGCTCGCGCAGTTGCTGGGCGCGCTGCCGGACGCCCTCACTCGCGTGACCGAGTGGGCCAATCGCACCTTCGGCACCGAGTTCGCCACCGGCAAGGACCTGATCAAAGTCACGCCCGAGACCATCCGGGACCTCGCAGAGCGGTACACTCCGGGTGTTCTCGGCGTGGTGTCGACCCTCGTCGGAGTGGTGTTCCAGGCGGCGACGGTGCTGTTGTTCGTCTTCTACATGTCGGCGCAGGGGCCGCAACTGCGCCGCACCATCTCGAGCTGGTTCCCGGCGCGGCAACAGAAGATCATCGCGACGGTATGGGAGATATCGGTCGAGAAGGCGGGCGGATACGTCGTATCCCGGGTCATCCTCGCGGCATTCAGTGCCGTCGGCACGGGAATCTTCTTCCTGGCGATCGGGGTCCCGTACTGGCTACCGCTCGCCATCTGGACCGGCATCGTCTCCCAGTTCATCCCCACCCTCGGCACGTATCTCGCGATCGCGCTGCCGGCGATCATCGCGGCGGCGGCGCACCCCCTCGACGGCGTGTGGGTGGTGCTGTTCGGGACTGCGTACCAGCAGATCGAGAACTACATCCTCCATCCGCGAATCACGTCCCGCACGGTGTCGATCCATCCCGCGGTCGCGTTCGGGTCGGTGATCGTCGGGGCCTCGCTGTTCGGGGCGATCGGCGCGCTGGTCTCGGTGCCGGTGGTGGCGGTGATCCAGGCAATCGTCGAAACCTACGGGCACAGGTACGAGCTCGTCCACGAGGAGGAAGCCGAGTCCGGCCCCGGCGCGGACGACGAGCCCGACTGATCGCGTCAGTGGGCCGTCCAGAACGGTGCCCGCAGGACGCGCTTGCTGATCTTGCCCATGGTGCTGCGGCCCAGATCGTCACGGAACTCGATGGCACGTGGCACCTTGTAGCCGGCGAGCGTGGTGCGGCAGTGCTCGACGAGGTCGGCGACGGTGGGCGGGTGGTCGGGTGAGCGGGGGACCACGAGCGCCAGGACGGATTCACCCATGTCCTCGTCGGGCACACCGATGACCGCGACGTCCGTCACGTCCGGGTGGGTGACGAGGGCGTGCTCGATCTCCGCCGGATAGATGTTCACGCCGCCCGAGATGATCATGTCGGTCTCGCGGTCGGTGATGAACACGAAGCCGTCTTCGTCGACGTAGCCGACGTCGCCGAGCGA
This sequence comes from Prescottella soli, assembly GCF_040024445.1. Lineage (NCBI taxonomy): Bacteria > Bacillati > Actinomycetota > Actinomycetes > Mycobacteriales > Nocardiaceae > Rhodococcus > Rhodococcus (subgen. Prescottella) soli. Next base: position 675,961 of record NZ_CP157276.1, on the reverse strand, counting down.
GAACAGGCCCGGCCGGATCAACGCCTCCGACGTCTTCTGCGCGGCACCGAGATAGGCGACCGCGCGGCCGTCGCGTTCCTCGAACGCGAGCCTGCCCTCGGCGCCGGGCGGCAGTTCGTTGCCGTCGGCGTCCACCGCGACGGCGCGGACGAACGGCGGTCGCACCCGCCCGACACTGCCCGGCCGGGTCAGCCACTCGGCCGACGAGATCCCGCACAACGGCCCGGACTCGCTGCCGCCGTACGAGTCGAACAGCACCGGGCCCAACCAGTCGATCATCGCGCGCTTCACGTCGTGCGGGCACGCCGCGCCGGTGTGGGTGACCAACTTCAGCGAGCCCACGTCGTACCGGGCGCGGACGTCGTCGGGCAGCGACAGCAGGCGGTGGAAATGCGTCGGCACCATGAGCGACGTCGCGATCCGGTGCCGTTCGATCGTCGCGAGCACGGTCTCGGCGTCGAACCGTTCGAGCACCGTCACGGGTCGTCCGCACGCGACGAGGCGCACGCCCGCGAGCGGACCGGTGTGGTGCAGCGGGCCCACGACCAGGTGTCCGGGCCACTGCGCGAGCGGCAGCGACCGCATCGACCGCACGTAGTCGTCGACCGTCGCCCCCGGATCGGGGCTGCCCGCAAGGGCATTGACACCCTTGGGGGTCCCGGTGGTGCCGGACGTGTACGACAGGAACGGCAGCGCCGGCACGTCGGACGGCGGGTCGTCGGCAGACGCCTCCGCGAGCCACGCGTCCCACGGCGTGATCCCGCCCGTGGGGTCGTCGTCCGGGCGGCGCCAGCCCACCACGAGCGGCACCCCGGCGAGCCGTGCGGCCTCGGCGCCGACGACGGCGTTCTCCGGGCCGACGAACAGCGCCGCGGCCCGCGAATCCTCCAGGACGTAGGCGAGTTCCGGGGCGGTCAGGTGGTAGCTGGCCGGGACCGGGGAGCAGCCCGCGTGGACGATCCCGGCGTGCGCCAGGATCGTCTCGGCGCTGTTGCGGGCGAACACCGCGACCCTGCGTTCGGGCCCGAGCGCGATTGCCCGCAGCGCGTTGGCAATGCGGTTGACCGCCGCGTCGACATCGGACCACGACATCTCGACGCGGCCGTCGCGCAGGGCGACCTCGCCGGGCGCCTCGAGTGCGCGCTCGCGGTGCACGGTCGCCACAGGTGGCCTCCCCGGAAGTGTCGGCGGCGGTCCTCGGTGACCGCCTGCGGACAGGCTATGCGCGAGTGTTCAGCGCCGTCCGGCGGGACTGTCCAGATTGCGGGCCGAATAGGTGTCGCAGGCGCTGACCTGTCCGGTGTTGTAGCCGGCGAGGAACCACTTCTGCCGCTGGTCCGACGAGCCGTGCGTCCAGCCCTCCGGGTTGACCCGCGCACCGGCCGATCGCTGGATCCGGTCGTCACCGACGGCCGACGCGGCCGACAGCGCGTCGCGGATGTCGGCCTGGGTGAGCGGATTCAGCAGCGGCACACCACTGTCCGGGCGGGGCTGGGAGGACGCGTAGTGGGCCCAGATCCCGGCGTAACAGTCCGCCTGCAACTCGGTGCGCACCGCCTGGGACGTGGCCCCGCGCGGATCCTGCTGCGCTCGGCCGATGTCCCCGAGCTGATTCTGGATGTGGTGACCGAACTCGTGCGCGACCACGTACTCCTGCGCGAGCGCGCCGTCGTTGGCGCCGAACCGGTCGGTGAGGAGCTGGAAGAAGCTGGTGTCGAAGTACGCCGTCGAGTCGGCGGGGCAGTAGAACGGTCCGACGTCGCTGGTCGCGTTGCCGCACCCGGTGCTCACCGCGCCCGAGAACAGGCGCACGTGCGGCGCCTCGTACGCGACGCGGGTCTGGGCGGGCAGTTGGGTGCCCCACACGTCGTCGAGGCTGCCGACGGTGTACACGACGCGGCAGTCGACGTCGCGGTTGGCGTCGTCGGCGTTCTTGCACTTGGCGGCGAGGCCTCCACTCACGGCGCTGGTCCCGGAGTCGATCGGCGCTCCCGTCGCCCCGGAGAGCCCGCCGAGGATCGAACCGGGATCACCGCCGAGGAGCAGCGCGAGGAGCAGGACGACGAGGCCGCCCGCGCCGCCGCCCAGCACGAGCTTGCCGCCACCGCCGCCACCACCGACGGACACTCGTCCCGGATCGACGTGTGCACCATCGTTGAACGTCATCGCTAGCGCTCCCTTGTCCCGAACTGCCTGTGCTGGTCGTTACACCCTTCCAGCAATTCGGGACGCGTTTCCGATAACACGCGGTGCGTCCGTAGGATCGCAGCAGACAGAACACCGTGCTTGACGCACGCATCGACCATTGTGCTGGAAGTTTGTGAAAGGATTCCCGTGCTGCGCACCCACCTGGCCGGCTCGCTACGACCCGAGCACGCTGAGCAGACCGTCACCCTCACCGGTTGGGTGGCACGGCGACGCGATCACGGCGGGGTGATCTTCATCGACCTCCGCGATGCGTCCGGCGTCTCCCAGGTCGTCTTCCGCGCGGGTGACGTGCTCGAGCAGGCGCACCGGTTGCGCGCCGAGTACTGCGTCAAGGTCACCGGCGTGGTCGAGGTTCGTCCCGAGGGCAACCAGAACTTCGAGATCCCGACCGGCGCCATCGAGGTCAACGCGGTGGAGTTGGAGGTGCTCAACGAGAGCGCCCCGCTGCCGTTCCAGCTCGACGACCAGGTCGGCGAGGAAGCGCGCCTCAAGTACCGCTACCTGGACCTGCGTCGCGAGGTCCCGGGCCACGCGATCCGGCTGCGTTCCAAGGTCAACGCCGCGGCCCGCTCCGTGCTCGCGCACCACGAGTTCGTCGAGGTCGAGACCCCGACCCTCACCCGTTCCACCCCCGAGGGCGCCCGCGACTTCCTGGTTCCCGCGCGCCTGCAGCCGGGCAGCTTCTACGCGCTGCCGCAGAGCCCGCAGCTGTTCAAGCAGCTCCTCATGGTCGGCGGCATCGAGCGGTACTACCAGATCGCCCGCTGCTACCGCGACGAGGACTTCCGCGCCGACCGTCAGCCCGAGTTCACCCAGCTCGACATCGAGATGAGCTTCGTGAACCAGGAGGACGTCATCCTGTTGGCCGAGGAGATCCTGCACGCGGTGTGGAGGCTCATCGGCCACGAGATCACCACCCCGATCCCGCGCATGACGTACGCCGAGGCGATGCGCCGATACGGCTCCGACAAGCCCGACCTGCGTTTCGGCATCGAGCTCGTCGAGTGCATGGACTTCTTCAAGGACACGACCTTCCGTGTGTTCCAGGCCGAGTACGTCGGCGCCGTCGTGATGCCGGGCGGCGCGAGCCAGCCCCGGAAGCAGCTCGACGCGTGGCAGGAATGGGCCAAGCAGCGCGGCGCGAAGGGTCTCGCCTACGTCCTGGTGGGCGAGGACGGCACCCTCGGCGGCCCGGTCGCCAAGAACCTCACCGACGCCGAGCGTGACGGCCTGGCCGCGCACGTCGGCGCGAAGCCCGGCGACTGCATCTTCTTCGCCGCCGGCGCCACCAAGGCGATGCGCGCGCTGCTCGGTGCGGCCCGCGGCGAGATCGCCCGCAAGCAGAACCTCATCGATCCCGACGCGTGGGAATTCGTGTGGATCGTCGACGCGCCGCTGTTCGAGCCGACCGCCGACGCGACCGCCAGCGGTGACGTCGCCCTCGGTTACAGCGCGTGGACCGCGGTGCACCACGCGTTCACGTCGCCCAAGCCGGAGTCGATCGACACGTTCGACACCGATCCGGGTTCGGCGCTGGCCTACGCCTACGACATCGTCTGCAACGGCAACGAGATCGGCGGCGGCAGCATCCGTATCCACCGCAAGGACATCCAGGAACGCGTCTTCAAGGTGATGGGCATCTCCCACGACGAGGCCGAGGAGAAGTTCGGCTTCCTGCTCGACGCCTTCGCCTTCGGCGCACCGCCGCACGGCGGTATCGCGTTCGGCTGGGACCGCATCACCGCGCTGCTCGCGGGTCTCGACTCGATCCGTGAGGTCATCGCGTTCCCGAAGTCGGGTGGCGGCGTGGACCCGCTGACCGACGCCCCCGCGCCGATCACGGAGCTGCAGCGCAAGGAGTCGGGCATCGACGTCAAGCCGGAACCGGCGGCAGTCTCCGAGTAACACCTGGTCGGACCCGGACGGGGAGACCGCACAGAAACGGGGGAGCGGCACGTGCTGCACTTGCGGGTGATCTGTCCGGCGGATTGCACCGACGAGGTGCTCGCACTGCTCGATGAGGAGCCCGGCGCCACGCACATCACTGTGGCGCGGGGCTCCGCCGTCGAGCCCGAGGGCGACGTCGTCCACGCCGATGTCGCCCGCGAGTCGGCCAACGAGGTCCTGACCCAACTCCACGAGCTGGGCATCGAACGCACGGGTGCGATCACGCTCGTCCCGATCGAGACGGTGCTGTCGGAGTCGGCCCGGGCCGCGGAGCGGGCGGCGCCCGGCGACCCGAGCGATTCCGTCGTGTGGGAGGAACTGATCTCCCGCACGCGGGAGGAATCCACGCTCAACGTCACGTTCCTGGCGTTCCTGACCATCGCGTGTCTGCTGGCCGCGGTGGGCATCGTCACCGATTCGCCCGTCACGATCGTCGGCGCGATGGTCGTCGGACCCGAGTTCGGTCCGCTCGCGGCGCTTGCCGTGGCCCTGACCCGCCGCAAGTTCGGTCTCGCCCGGCGCTCGCTGATCGCCCTCGTCGTCGGGTTCCCCTTCGCGATCGTCGTCACCGCCGGTGCGACCATGCTCGCCGAGGCGATCGGGTGGGTGAACCTGGAGACGATCCACGACGTCCACCAGGTCGACTTCATCTACAAGGTCGGCCCGGCGTCGTTGGTCGTCGCCCTGCTCGCGGGTGCGGCCGGCATGCTCGCGCTCGTGTCCGCGAAGTCGGCGGCCCTCGTGGGGGTGTTCATCTCGGTCACGACGGTGCCGGCGGCGGGATTCGTGGCGGTGGCTGCGACCGTCGGGGAATGGCGCGTGGCGCTCATGTCGGCGCTTCAGCTCGGCGTCAATCTCACCGGCATCGTGATCGCCGCGGTGGCGGTTCTGATGCTGCAGCGGAAAGAAAAGGCCCGTGACCGAGCTGCAACACGAGATTTGCCGAGGTCAGCGGGTTTCGCAGCGCGCCGCTGATCCCGATTGCCCGGTCCTGACGGGCTCGTACAGGTAGGTTGGTGACCGATGACCGCAATATTGGCGGAACCCCTCTCCGAGGTCGTTGCCGCAGCAGAGAAGTTGCTCACCCGTCGGACCGGCGCACCGGTCCGTCTCGTCGACCCCGTCGACCTCGGGGGAAGCGGCCGTACCATCGTTGTCCGCGTCCGCGTCGCGGAGAACCCGTTCTCACTTCCGCGGACCCTCGTGGTCAAGCAGGTCCGCGAGACGTCGAAGAAGGCCACGGCGCAACGCATCGACTTCGACGTGCCGGACCATTCGACGGTCGACGTCGCGTTCCTTCGCGAAGCGGTCTCGTACCAGTTCGCGACCGCGCTGGCGACCGAGAGCCGCCCCGGGGCGGAGCTGCTGGCCTACGACTTCGAAGCGCGTTTGCTCGTGCTCGGTGACCTCGGCGACTCGACGCCCTTCGCGTCCCTGCTCAAGAACGCGGATCCCGACACCGTCACCAACTCGCTGATGGCGATGGCGCAGGCCCTCGGGCGGATGCATGCCGCGACCGTCGGCCGCGAAGAGGACTTCACGGCACTGCTGCGGCGTGCCGAGGTTGCGCACTGCGGCGACGTGGTCGCCGAACAGGCCGCGGCCTCGCTCGAGACGGTACCGACCCTGCTCTCCGAGCTCCTCGGCATCGACGTCTCCCAGGAGGTCCTCGACATCGCGGCGCGCGCAGGAAAGCTTTTCGGCGGCGGCCGGTTCCGTGCCTTCAGCCCGTCGGATCTGTGCCCGGACAACATCATCGTCAACGGCGAGGGTGTCCGGTTCCTCGACTACGAGTGGGGCGGTTTCCGCGACGCCACCCTGGACCTCGCGTACGCGCTCGTGTCGTTCCCGGCGTGCCTGTGCAGCATCGACCTGTCGTACGAGCGCGCCCGCGCGATGACCGAGGCGTGGCGCGCCGAGGTCGTCGGAATGTGGCCGGCCCTCGCCGACGACGACTACCTCACCGAGCGCGTCCTCGACGCCCAGCTCGTCTGGGTCTGGCTCAGCACATTCCTGTTCCTGCCGGAGGACTACACGCGGATCGCCGCGGTGCGTGGACATCAGCTGTCCGCGCCGCGCGCCGACGCCCTGCTCGCCCGGTGGGAGAGCCTGGCGACGTTCGCCGAGCAGTCGGGGAACCACGTCATCACCGAGCACGCGTCGCTCGTCGTGGCACGCCTGCGCGAGCGCATCCAGTAGCGGTCACTGGCGCCGCGGCGGCCGGGCGGCACCCGCGAGCAGCAGTTCGACCGACCTCCGCAGATTCTCCCGGGCGGCGCGTTCCATCACGGGTGTGTGGTGGTGGTCCGGGACGGTCGGGCTCCGGCGGTCGTCGGCGTCCATCAGTGCCGTGGAGAGCGGGAAACGGACGGCGAAGTCCGGTGCTGCGGTAGCCAGGGCGTCCATGCGCTCGGCCCACCATTGCTCGTCGTCCGAACCGGTGACGCCCGCAGCCCGGCGGGCATCGACGATCGTCCGCGCCGCTGCGGCCGTGAGCGAGAACGCGGACGATGCGATGGCCGCCACGTCACGGTGGGCGATGCCGGCGGGCAACAGCGTGCCCAACAGCGATTCGAAGACCTCCTGCTGGTGCGGTCCCAGCGCCGGGCGTGTGTGCGCGAGGTCGAGCATCCACGGATGCGCGACGTAGAGGCCGAGTAGCTGCTCCGTCCATGCGGTCACCGTCGTCGGAGTCTCGGCGGTGAAGCCCGCGTGCGCGCGGTCGTACATGACGTCGAGCAACTCGTCCTTGCCACCGACGTACGTGTACAGCGCCATCGCCGTGCAACCGAGGCGTTCACCGATCGCGCGCAGCGGGACCGCCGCGGTGCCGTGTTCGTCGGCAAGTGCGGTCGCGGCATCCACGATCGTCTCGAGTGTCAAGGCCGCCCCGTCGTCGGGGTCGGCGCGATCGTCGCGCGGGGGCGGCGACGCCCACAGCCGCGCCATCGTGCGGGCGGCGTCGTCGTGTCCGGCGTCGGATTCCATCTTGCTCCTTACGTTGTAAGGACCCAGTTCTCTGTGAACTATACGTCGTAAGGAGTGCTGGTGGAACTCGGTTTTCGGTGGATCGCCTCCGGTCGTCTCGCAGGTCCGGGAGACTGGGATGGAACGCAACGAAGGGGTGGTACGTGTGGGCGCGAACTCCGGAGAATCCCTGTTGCGTGAGGTGGCCTCCCGGGGCTCGGTGCTGGCGGTGGTGGCACATCCCGACGACGAGAGTTTCGGTCTCGGGGCGGTGCTCGCGGCGCTCGCCGCGTCCGGCTCGGACGTGCGGGTGCTGTGCCTGACTCGCGGTGAGGCCAGCACGCTCGGCGCGGGCGTCGACCTCGCGCAGGTGCGCCGCGCCGAGCTGGCGACGGCGGCGCAGCGCCTGGGTGCCGGCGGCGTCGAGCTGCGCGACTTTCCCGACGGTGGTCTGCACGAGGTGGATCCGGCCATGCTCGACGCGGTGGTCCTCGACACGCTGGGGGCCGCGTCGACACTCGTGGTCTTCGAGTCCGGTGGCGTCACCGGGCACCCGGATCACCGGGCGGCGACGGCGGCGGCGTTCCGGGTCGCGGCGGTCGAGGGACTGCACGTGCTCGAGTGGGGGGTCGCGCCGGACGTGGCGGACGCGTTGAACTCCGAGTTCGACGCGGGCTTCGGCGGCCTGACCGGCGACGGTGTGGTCGACGTCGAGGTCGATCGGGGCGTGCAGCTCGCGGCTATCGCGTGTCACGAGAGTCAGGCGACTGACAACCCGGTCCTGGCCCGGCGTCTCGAGCTGTCCGGACCCGTCGATCGCATCCGGGTGCACGCGCCCGAAGGCTGACCCCACACCGCTCGCACCGCGTCTCCACTGTGGGGACGAGCACATTGAATTGGATACCCCTGGGGGTATTCTTGAGGAAACCGTCAGCCACTCCCGAGGAGATTCATCGTGTGCTACCCCGTTACCTGCAAGACCTGCTCCAAGACCACGTGGGGAGGCTGCGGCCAGCACGTCGACAGCGTCATGCGCACGGTGCCCGCCGCGCAGCGCTGCAAGTGTGAGCAGCCGGCCAAGCCCGGCTTCTTCGCGTCGCTGTTCGGGCGCTGACCCGGTCGCGTGCGGCGCGGGTTCGCGTCGGGGCCGGCTAGTAGCGTCGGGGTGTGACTGATTTCTTCGGCGACACGGACGCGGGCGGTAGCGCGGCGGGACTGTTCGAGGCGCCGGCCGGCGAGTCGGAGCCCGCGCCGCTCACGTCGGTGCCCCCGCGGGCGTCGACGCCGAACCCGGGCGCCCCGCTCGCGGTCCGGATGCGGCCCGCCACCCTGTCCGAGGTGGTCGGTCAGCAGCACCTGCTGGCGCCGGGGGCGCCGCTGCGGCGCCTCGTCGAGGGATCCGGCGCGTCGTCGGTGTTGCTCTACGGCCCGCCCGGGACCGGCAAGACGACCCTCGCATCGCTCATCTCCGGTGCCACCGGACGCAAGTTCGAGGCGCTGTCCGCGCTGTCGGCCGGCGTCAAGGAGGTGCGCGGCGTCATCGAACTGGCCCGCCGTCGGCTACTCCAGGGCGAGCAGACCGTGTTGTTCATCGACGAGGTCCACCGCTTCTCCAAGACCCAGCAGGACGCGTTACTCGCCGCGGTCGAGAACCGCATCGTGCTGCTCGTCGCGGCAACCACCGAGAACCCGTCGTTCTCGGTGGTCTCGCCGTTGCTGTCGCGGTCGCTTGTGCTGCAGCTGCAGTCGCTGACCGCGGACGACATTCGTCTCGTCATCGAACGGGCCCGCGCCGACGAGCGCGGTCTGGCCGGGTCCGTCGAGATCGGCGACGACGCGCTCGAACACCTGGTGCGGCTCGCGGCGGGTGATGCACGGCGGGCGCTGACGGCCCTGGAGGCCGCTGCCGGGACGGCCCTCGACCGGACCGACGAGCGTCCCGCGCTCCTTGATCTCGGGACCGTCGAATCCAGCGTCGACAAAGCCGCCGTCCGCTACGACCGCGACGGCGACCAGCACTACGACGTCATCAGTGCGTTCATCAAGTCGATCCGTGGCTCGGACGTCGACGCCGCGCTGCACTACCTGGCCCGGATGATCACCGCGGGGGAGGATCCGCGGTTCATCGCCCGCCGGCTCGTCGTGCACGCCAGCGAGGACATCGGCATGGCCGACCCCACGGCGCTCCAGACTGCGACCGCCGCCGCGCAGGCGGTGCAGCTGATCGGGATGCCGGAGGCGCGACTCGCGCTGGCGCAGGCCACGATCCACCTGGCGACCGCACCCAAGTCGGGCGCCGTCATCGCCGCGCTCGGCGCCGCGATGGCCGACGTCGCCGCCGGCAAGTCGGGGCTCGTGCCGCCGCATCTGCGGGACGGCCACTACACCGGCGCCGCGCAACTCGGCAACGCCGTCGGCTACAAGTACCCGCACGACCATCCGGACGGCGTCCTGCCGCAGCAGTATCCGCCGGACGAACTCGTCGGCGTCGACTACTACGAACCGACGACGCACGGCGCCGAGCGGGAGATCTCCGGGCGGGTGGGGAAGCTGCGCAGGATCGTGCGCGGCCGCTGAGGTGCGCTGAGATCCGTGTCACGGCGGGCCTGGGGAACGACGGGCCGTCACATGCGGCGAATAACTGCCTCGCGCGAGCGCGTTAAGCTTGCCAATGGCCGATTCGCACCTCGAGGGTGATATCGGCGGCCGAACACTGTTTCACTCGACGGACATACGTTAGGACGAACCCCGGTGCAGACCCACGAGATCCGTAGGCGCTTCCTCGACCATTTCGTCAAGGCAGGCCACACCGAGGTGCCCAGCGCCTCGCTGATCTTCGACGATCCGAACCTGCTGTTCGTCAACGCCGGCATGGTGCAGTTCAAGCCGTTCTTCCTCGGCCAGCAGACCCCGCCGTACGACACCGCGACCAGCGTGCAGAAGTGCGTGCGCACCGGTGACATCGAGAACGTCGGCGTCACCACCCGCCACAACACGTTCTTCCAGATGGCCGGCAACTTCAGCTTCGGCGACTACTTCAAGCGTGGTGCGATCAAGCACGCGTGGGCGCTGCTGACCGACAGCGTCGAGGACGGCGGCTACGGCTTCGATCCCGAGCGCCTGTGGGTCACCGTCTACCTCGACGACGACGAGGCCCGCGACATCTGGAAGGAAGAGGCCGGCATCCCGGACGAGCGCATCCAGCGCCGCGGCATGGCCGACAACTACTGGTCGATGGGCGTCCCCGGACCGTGCGGCCCGTGCTCGGAGATCTACTACGACCGCGGCCCCGAGTACGGCGCCGAGGGCGGCCCCGAGGCCGACGAGGACCGCTACCTCGAGATCTGGAACCTCGTGTTCATGCAGAACGAGCGCGGCGAGGGCACCGGCAAGGACAGCTTCGAGATCCTCGGCCCGCTGCCGAAGCAGAACATCGACACCGGCATGGGCGTCGAGCGTGTCGCGTTCCTGCTGCAGGGCGTCGACAACGTGTACGAGACCGACCTGGTCCGCCCCGTGATCACCAAGGCGGAGGAGCTCTCCGGCCGCACGTACGGCGCCGAGGGCCCGGACGGATCCGCTGCTGACACACGTTTCCGCGTCATCGCCGACCACGCGCGCACCGCGGTCATGCTGATCGCCGACGGCGTCAACCCGGGCAACGAGGGCCGCGGTTACGTGCTGCGCCGCCTGCTGCGCCGCATCATCCGCTCGGCGAAGCTGCTGGGCGCCGAGAAGCCGAGCATGCGCGACTTCGTCACGGTCGTGCGCGACACGATGTCGCCCTCGTACCCGGAGCTCGCCACCGACTTCGACCGCATCGTCGGTGTCGCGGTGGGCGAGGAGACCGCGTTCCTGCGCACCATCGCCGCCGGCTCGAAGATGTTCGAGGCGGAGGCCGACGAGGTGAAGGCCGCGGGCAAGAAGGTCTTCGGCGGCAACGAGGCGTTCGTGCTGCACGACACCTACGGCTTCCCGATCGACCTGACCCTCGAGATGGCGGCCGAGGCCGGCCTGAGCGTCGACGAGGCCGGCTTCCGATCGCTCATGGCAGAGCAGCGCAAGCGCGCCAAGGACGACGCGCAGGCCCGCAAGCATGCGCACGCCGACCTGACGGTCTACAAGGAATTCGTCGACCGCGGCCCCACCGAGTTCACCGGCTTCAACGAGCTGGTCTCCGAGGCGCACGTGCTGGCGCTGATCTCGAACGGTGTCAGGGTGCCCACCGCGAAGGCGGGCGAGGACGTCGAGGTCATCCTCGACCGCAGCCCGCTGTACGCGGAGGCCGGCGGCCAGATCGCCGACCTCGGCACCATCACCGCAGCGGGGCTGCGTGTGCAGGTCAACGACGTCCAGAAGATCGCCAAGAAGGTGTGGGTCCACAAGGTCTCCGTCAAGGAAGGCCAGATCACCGAGGGCGACGTCGTCCTCGCGCAGGTCGACGCCGAGTGGCGCAAGGGCGCGACGCAGGGCCACTCCGGCACCCACATGGTGCACGCCGCCCTGCGACAGGTGCTGGGCCCCAACGCCGTTCAGGCCGGCTCGCTCAACAAGCCGGGCTACCTGCGCTTCGACTTCAACTGGCAGGGCCAGCTGTCGGAGTCGCAGAAGCAGGAGATCGAGGTCGTCACCAACGAGGCCGTCGCCGCCAACCACACGGTGAACACCTTCGTCACCGACCTGGACAAGGCGAAGCAGATGGGCGCGATGGCGCTCTTCGGCGAGAACTACGGCGACGAGGTTCGGGTCGTCGAGATCGGCGGGCCGTTCTCGATGGAGCTGTGCGGCGGCACCCACGTGCAGACGTCGGCGCAGATCGGTCCGGTCACGCTGCTCGGTGAGTCGTCCGTCGGCTCCGGTGTGCGCCGCGTCGAGGCGTTCGTCGGCCTGGACTCGTACCGCTACCTCGCGAAGGAGCGCGCGCTCCTCGCGGGTGTCGCGTCGTCGCTGAAGGTGCCGTCCGAGGAGGTCCCGGGCCGCGTCGAGGCGCTCGTCGAGCGACTGAAGGCGGCGGAGAAGGAACTCGAGGCCACCAAGGCGGCCGCGGTGCTCGCCTCCGCGGGCACGTTCGTCGACAAGGCGCACCGCATCGGTGAGGTGCTGCTGGTCGCCGAGCAGGCGCCTGACGGCGTCGCCGGTAACGACCTGCGCGGCCTGGTCAGCGACATCCGCGGCCGCTTCGGCACCCAGCCCGCGGTCGTGGTGCTGCTCGGCAGCGCCGACGGCAAGGTGCCGTTCGTCGTCGCCGCGACCAAGGCCGCCCAGGATCTCGGCATCAAGGCCGGCGAGCTGGTGTCGAGCTTCGGCCCGCAGATCGGCGGACGGGGCGGCGGCAAGGCCGACATGGCGCAGGGCTCCGGCTCGGACGTGTCGGGCATCCCCGCCGCGCTCGAGGGCGTGCGGGGACGGGTCGCCGAGCTGGCAGGAAACTCCTAGCGGTGCCCCCGGCCGAGTCGGGTCCCGACCGCCCTGCACCGTCGGGGCCCGATCACCCCGGGGTCGACGACCCCGGGCGCGGGCGCCGCATCGCCGTCGACGTCGGCAGCGTGCGGATCGGGGTCGCGTCGTGCGATCCCGACTGCATCCTCGCGACGCCGGTGGAGACGGTTGCCCGGTCCAAGGAGAAGGGGCCCGACGCGCCGGACATCCGGCGGATTGTCGCGCTTGTCCAGGAGTACGAGGCCGTCGAGGTTATCGTCGGTCTGCCGCAGACCCTGCGCGGCGAACGCGGCAAGGCCGCGGCAATCGCGTCTGCCTTCGCCCGGCGACTGCAGCGTGGCATCGACCCGATCCCGGTTCGCATGGCCGACGAGCGGCTGACGACGGTCACCGCGTCGCGGGCATTGCGCGAGAGCGGAGTCCGGGCGAAGGGCCAGCGGCCGATGATCGATCAGGCGGCTGCGGTGGCGATCTTGCAGGGATGGTTGGACGAGCGGAGCAGAGCGGTGAACGTGACGGACTCGGACAGTAGTGGCCGGCCCACGGAGGGCGGCCTGTGAACGATCATCGCCAACCGCCGGGCCGTCCCGAGTTCGAGTCGACCCCCGGTTACGCGGGTGATCACGGCTACTACGACTACGACCGATCCGCCGATCACGATCGCGGCGACCGGTACGGGTATCCGGCGGACCACGGCCACGAGGCCTACGGCGCCGATGGTTACGACGCCCACGGTTACGACGCCCAGGGCTACGAGACCGAGGGGTACGACACCCACGGTTACGAGACCCACGGTTCCGACGCCGGGTACGGCTACGAACCCGAGTACGACGAGTACCAGTACTCCGACGCGCGCCGCCGGGCCCTGCCGACCGCGGTCGGTGCCCAGCCGGTGAGCCGGGGTGAGATGCGGCGCATGCGCGAGGTGGCGCGTCGCAAGCGCCGTGGCCGGGTCATCGGCGTTCTCGCCGGTGCGGTCCTCCTCGGCGGCATGGGCGCCGCCGCCGTCGCCGTGTACGACCAGATCAGCGGCCGCGACGTCGCCGACTACGCCGGTCCGGGTGGCCCCGACGTGGTCGTCCAGGTGCACTCCGGCGACACCGCGGAGCAGATCGCGAACGAGATGGCCACCAAGGACGTCGTCAAGAGCGAGGGCGCGTTCTACCGGGCCGCGCTCCGCAACGACGCCATGAATTCGCTTCAGCCCGGCTACTACTCGATCGCCACCCAGATCTCGGGCGCCGATGCGGTGTCGGCGCTGGTCTCGCCGAAGGCGCGTGTCGGGCAGCTGGTGATCTCCGAGGGCCGGCAGTTGCACGACACCCGCGACGTCCAGACCGGTGCGGTCAAGAAGGGCATCTACACCCTGATCGCGGAGGCCAGCTGTGTCGGTTCGGTGAACGCCCCCAAGTGCATCAGCTACGACCAGCTCAACCAGGCGGGCGCCGGCGCCGACCTCACCGCGCTCGGCGTGCCGGACTGGGCGCGCGCACAGGTCGCGAACGTCCCGGACCGGGATCGTCAGCTCGAGGGGTTGATCGCCGCCGGCAGTTGGGATTTCGATCCCACGCAGACGCCGGTGCAGATCCTGCACCAGCTCGTGAGTGCCAGCGCGGAGAGCTACGAATCCACCGGCATCAAAACTGCCGGTACCCACGTCGGGCTGGGCCCGTACCAGATGCTCGTCGTCGCGTCGCTCGTCGAACGTGAGGGAATGCCCGCCGACTTCGACAAGGTCGCTCGGGTGGTCGTCAACCGCCTCGCGGTGAACCAGCCGCTCCAGTTCGACTCGACCGTGAACTACGCCCTCGACACCACCGAGGTCGCCACCACCGACGCGGACCGCGCCCGGGCCACACCGTGGAACACGTACGCCATGCCGGGCCTGCCCGCCACGCCGATCTCGTCGCCGAGCATCAATGCGCTTCGCGCCGTGGAGAATCCGGCTCCGGGCGACTACCTGTACTTCGTGACGATCGACAAGAAGGGCACCACGCTCTTCACCCGCGACTACAACGAGCATCTCGCGAACATCGAGTTGGCTCAGCGGAGCGGCATCCTCGACAGTGGAAGGTGATCGACGTGTCGGCGCGTAAGGCGGCGGTTCTGGGCAGCCCGATCTCGCATTCGAAGTCCCCGCAGCTGCACCTCGCGGCCTATGCCGCGTTGGGGCTTTCCGGCTGGACGTACGAGCGGATCGAGTGCACCGGCGAGCAGTTGCCCGGCCTCGTGTCCGGGCTGGGACCCGAATGGGTCGGGCTGTCGGTGACGATGCCCGGCAAGGTCGCGGCGCTCGAGTTCGCGACCGAGCGCACCGCGCGGGCCGTGACGATTGGGTCGGCCAACACCCTCGTCCGCATCGACGACGGCTGGCGGGCCGACTGCACCGACGTCGACGGCGTCCGTGGCGCTCTCGTCGACGGTGGCGTCGGCGACCTCACCGGGGGCTCGGCCGTCGTGGTCGGTGCCGGCGGAACCGCCCGCCCGGCGCTCGTCGCGCTCGCGGACATGGGGGTGGCGGCGGTGACGGTCGTTGCGCGGGACGCGGACCGTGCGCGGCCCACCCTGGTGTGCGCCGAGGCGGTGGGGCTGTCCGTGCGGCACGTGACGTTCGACGACGACCGACTCGGCGACCTGTGCGCCGACTCCGCCGCGCTGGTCAGCACCGTGCCCGCGGCGGGGGCGGCGCCGTACGCGGACGTGATCGGCCGGGCACGGTTCGTGCTCGACGCCATCTACAACCCGTGGCCGACCCCGCTCGCCGAGTCCGTCGAACGCGCCGGCGGCACGGTCGTCGGGGGACTGGCGATGCTGCTCAACCAGGCGTACGGGCAGGTCGAACAGTTCACGGGCATGCCCGCGCCGCGCGAAGCCATGGCGGCGGCGATCCGGTAGCCGGGGTCGGGCCTCCGGCGTCCGTCCACAGCCGCTCGTCCATCCACAGACTTGTTCTCCGGCGCCGTCGTCGGCGATCTCTCGTCCGGCCGGTGGACCATCCTCGCGGCATGTGGTGGATCGTCGTGGGGCTGCTCACCGGTGGACTGACCGGGTACGGAACCCGTCGGCTGCTGGCCGGGTTCACGCGCGACGCTCCGATCCCGGTCGGGTGGTGCGAGGGTGCGTGCGCCGTCGGGTTCGCGGCCGTCACGCTGCGGGTGGGATGGTCGCCGGCGCTGGTGCCCGCGCTCGCGCTCGTGTGGTGGATGCTGGCGGCGAGCGTCGTCGACCTGCGCGTGCGTCGGCTGCCGAACGTGCTCACCCTGCCCGGCGGCGCAGCGATCGTCGGGTTCGCTCTCGGCACGGGGGAGGCGCGGGGTGCGGTGGCCGGTGCCCTGATGCTGGCCGGGTCCTACCTGATGCTGCACCTGGTGGCGCCGTCCGGGATGGGCGCCGGCGACGTCAAACTCGCTGTCGGTCTGGGCGCCGTGACCGGGATGGCGGGTGCATCCGCATGGTTGGCCGCGGCCGCCCTGGCCCCGGTACTCAGCGCGCTCGTCGGCGTGGCGCGGCGGCGCGTCGGCGACCCGATCGCGCACGGTCCGTCGATGTGTGCGGCGACCGCGGTGGCCCTGTGGTGCCTGTGACAGGAGCGGCGGCGCGGCCGGGAACGGCCCACTGTCGAAGCGGGCGCTACGGACGTGGAAAGATGCTGGATGTGTTGCGCTGGATAACTGCTGGAGAGTCCCATGGTCCCGCCCTCGTAGCCATGCTCGAGGGGATGGTCGCCGGCGTCGAGGTGACGTCCGACGACATCGCGGCGCAGCTTGCGCGCCGCCGCCTCGGCTACGGCCGCGGCGCCCGCATGAAGTTCGAGGCCGACAAGGTCACGATCATCGGCGGCGTCCGTCACGGCCGCACCCTCGGTGGCCCGATCGCCGTCGAGGTCGGCAACACCGAATGGCCCAAGTGGGAGACCATCATGTCCGCCGACCCGGTGGACGAGGCCGAACTCGCCGGTCAGGCGCGCAACGCGCCGCTCACCCGTCCGCGTCCCGGGCACGCCGACTACTCGGGCATGCTCAAGTACGGGTTCGACGACGCCCGCCCGGTCCTCGAGCGCGCCAGCGCCCGCGAGACCGCGGCTCGTGTCGCCGCCGGCACCGTCGCCCGTCAGTTCCTGCGTCAGCTCTTCGGCGTCGAGGTCCTCTCGCACGTCATCTCGATCGGCGCGTCCGATCCGTACGTCGGCCCGGGTCCGCAGGCCGGTGACCTCGAGGCGATCGACGCCAGCCCTGTTCGGGCTTTCGGCGAAACGGCAGAAGCTTCGATGATCGCCGAGATCGAGGCCGCCAAGAAGGACGGCGACACCCTCGGCGGTGTCGTCGAGGTGGTTGTCCATGGCCTCCCGGTCGGGCTGGGCTCCTTCATCAGCGGCGCGGACCGCCTCGACTCCAAGCTCGCTGCCGCCCTCATGGGCATCCAGGCGATCAAGGGTGTCGAGGTCGGCGACGGTTTCGAGACCGCCCGCCGCCGCGGCAGCGCCGCGCACGACGAGATGCGTCCGGGGCCCGACGGCGTCCTCCGCTCGACCAACCGCGCCGGCGGCCTCGAAGGCGGCATGACGAACGGCGAGGCGTTGCGGGTGCGCGCCGCGATGAAGCCGATCTCCACCGTCCCGCGGGCGCTGTCCACCGTCGACATGTCGACCGGCGAGGAAGCAGTCGCGATCCACCAGCGCTCCGATGTCTGCGCGGTCCCGGCTGCCGGTGTCGTCGCCGAGGCGATGGTTGCGCTCGTCGTGGCGCAGGCGGCGCTCGACAAGTTCGGTGGCGACTCGATCGCCGAGACCCGCTCGAATTTCCAGCGGTACGTCGACGGCATCGCGGCGCGTCAGCCCCGGTGATCGGATGACACCGCGCGCAGTCCTGATCGGGCCGCCGGGCGCGGGCAAGTCGACCATCGGTCGACGGCTCGCGCTGGCGCTCGATCTCGAGCTGCTCGACACCGACGTCGAGATCGAGCGCAGGACCGGGCGCACCATCCCGGAGATCTTCGCCGCGGACGGGGAACCGTACTTCCGGGAGATCGAGGAGCAGGTGGTCGGGGAGGCGCTCGAATCGCACGACGGGATCCTGTCCCTCGGCGGCGGCGCGATCCTCTCCGAACTCACCCGTTCCCGGCTGTCCGGGCATACCGTGGTGTATCTGGAGATCAGCGTCGCGGAGGGCCTCAAGCGGACCGGTGCGACCACGGGACGGCCACTGCTGAACGGGGGCGACCCCAAGGCGAAGTACCACGCACTGATGCGCCGTCGCCGGCCGCTGTACCGGCAGGTGGCGACCATCCGGGTACGAACCGACAGCCGGAGCCCGAGCCGGGTGGTCCAGCAGTTGGTGACGAAGTTGACCGACGGGCCCGCACCGGGCGCCCCGGCACACGACGAGACAGAAGCGGAGCAGTAGAGAAGTGACCGAACCGGTACGCGTCGAGGTGGCAACGGCAGATCCCTACCCGGTGATCATCGGGCGGGGTCTGCTCGGTGAGCTCGTCGAGGAGCTCGAGGGCACCCGCACGGTGGCGATCTTCCACCAGCCGCCGCTCGCCGAGACCGCGGAAGCGGTGCGATCGGCTCTGGCGGAGAAGGGAATCGATGCGCACCGCATCGAGATCCCGGACGCCGAGGACGGCAAGGACCTCGCGGTCGCGGGCTTCTGCTGGGAGGTGCTCGGCCGCATCGGCCTGACGCGCAGCGACGCGATCGTCAGCCTCGGTGGCGGCGCCGCCACCGACCTCGCCGGTTTCGTGGCCGCGACGTGGATGCGCGGTGTGCGGATCGTGCACGTGCCCACGACGCTGCTGGCGATGGTCGATGCCGCCGTCGGCGGCAAGACCGGCATCAACACCGAGGCCGGCAAGAACCTGGTCGGCGCGTTCCATGAGCCGTCCGCGGTCCTGATCGACCTCGCGACGCTGGAGACCGTGCCGCGCAACGAGATCGTCGCGGGCATGGCGGAGGTCATCAAGACCGGTTTCATCGCCGACCCGGTGATCCTGGACCTCATCGAGGCCGACCCCGAGGCCGCACTGGATCCGACCGGAACCGTCCTTCCCGAGCTGATCCGCCGCTCGGTCGAGGTCAAGGCCAGGGTCGTCGCGGCGGACCTCAAGGAGTCGAGCCTGCGCGAGATCCTCAACTACGGTCACACGCTCGGCCACGCGATCGAGCGGCGTGAGCGCTACCGCTGGCGTCACGGCGCCGCGGTGGCCGTCGGCCTGGTGTACGCCGCGGAACTCGGTCGCCTGGCGGGTCGTCTCGACGATGCCACTGCCGACCGGCACCGGTCGATCCTCGAGCTCGTCGGCCTACCCACCACGTACGACGGGGATGCGTTCGCGGACCTGCTGAAGGGCATGCAGACCGACAAGAAGAATCGTGCGGGTCTGCTGCGGTTCGTCGTGCTCGACGGCCTTGCCAAGCCGGGCCGGCTCGAGGGCCCGGATCCGTCGCTGCTCGTCGCCGCGTACGGCGCGATCGCGCGGGACGCGAGCCCGAGCGGCGGGACGGTGCTGCTGTGAGGGTCCAGGTCGTCAACGGCCCCAATCTGGGTCGGCTCGGGAAGCGTCAGCCCGAGGTCTACGGTTCGACCACGCACGACGACCTCGTCGCGCTGTGCGAGCGGACCGCGAAGGAGCTCGGGATCGAGGTCGTCGTCCGGCAGTCGGACAGCGAGGGCGAGATCCTCGGTTGGATCCACGATGCGGCTGACGCCCGGGAACCGGTCATCCTCAATGCGGGCGGCCTGACCCACACGTCGGTGGTGCTGCGCGACGCGTGCGCGGAGCTGACCGCCGGGCTGGTGGAGTTGCACATCTCGAACGTCCACGCCCGTGAGGAGTTCCGCCACCACTCGTACCTGAGTGCGGTCGCGACGGGCTCGATCGTCGGACTCGGTGTCGCGGGTTACGCCCTCGCGTTGCGCTTCCTCGCGGAGCGAGGGTAGCGACACAGGCTCGCGGAGCGAGGCCGACCGGGCCGGGTCCCGGGTATGAACGGCGAAGGGGCCGAGGCGGATTCACCGCCTCGGCCCCTTCCTCGTGCTGCTCCTACTGTTCGGCGCGGTGCGAGCCGCCGGGCTTCGCGTCCGGATCGACCGGCGTGAACACCTCGGTGTCGGCGTTGTCGTCGCCGTGGCCGTGCTCGTACGACCACTCGCTGCCGGCGTAGGACTCGGCGGCCCGCTCCTCGACGTCGATGTCGGCGTCGTGCGGGTAGGCCACGTGGTCGTCGGCGCTGCTCGCGGCGCCGCGACCGGCGAGGAAGCGTCCGAGAGCGACCGCGATCATCGCGGGGACGAAGACGAGCAGGACGGTGAACGCCGCGCCTGACGTCACCTCGAAGAACAGTCCGCCGTTGGTGATCGCGATGTCGAAGAGGATGCCGACGAGCCAGGACGCTGCACCGGCGAGGATGCCGGCGACGAACGCGGCCTTGAGCCACATGATCGTCAGGTCGGCGCCGTCGTCCGGATCGGGATGGGCGCGCCGGTCACGGATTCCGTCGAGCGCTCCCCACAGGAATGCCGCGAGGATCACGAGGAGCAGCGAGAACCAACGCATGATGCTGCCCTGTTGGGGCCACTGCGTCACCGCAGCCCCCAGGAAAGTGCGCACCACGACGTGTACCAATGCGAGACCGAGACCTCGTACGACCCACCCATTCATGTGACACAGGGTAACCAGCAGGATTCCGGGCTTGTGTCCTAACCCACACAAACGGACCGAAGAGGCGTCGGACACGTTTTCCGTCCGGGCGGGGCGACACGGTTCGCGGTCTGTGTTCCGGCCGGGGCCGACCGGTAGTTTCGAGGTATGTCGATCGATCCGGTGACCGCTCCTACCGCCGCCCGGCGCGCGAATCTGCGCGAGCTGCTGCGTGAACGCGGCCTCGACGCCCTGCTGGTGACCGATCTGCTCAACATCCGCTACCTGACCGGGTTCACCGGATCGAACGCCGCGCTGCTGGTGTCCGCCACCGACGACATCGGCGCCGAGGACCGCACCGTGGTCTGCACCGACGGCCGGTACCTGGTCCAGGTTGCCGAGCAGGTGCCCGACCTGCGCGCCGAGATCGCGCGCGCGAGCGCGCCGCGGCTGCTCGAGCTCGCCGTCGCGTGGGGCGCCGGCAAGCTGGGATTCGAGAGCCACGTCGTGACGTTCGACCAGCATGCGGCGTGGTCGGACGCGACACCGGGCGTCGACTTCGTGCGGGCGCCGGGACTGGTCGAGCGGTTGCGGGCGGTCAAGGACGAGGGTGAGATCGCACTGCTGCGCCGTGCGTGCGCCGCCGCCGACGCCGCGCTCGCCGCTCTGATCGAGCGCGGCGGGCTGCGTCCGGGGCGCACCGAACGCGAGGTCGGTCGCGAACTGGAATGGCTGATGTTCGAGCACGGCGCGGACGGCATCTCGTTCGAGACGATCGTGGCAGCCGGCGCCAACTCCGCGGTGCCTCATCATCGCCCCACGGACGCCGTGCTGCGCTCGGGTGACTTCGTCAAGCTGGACTTCGGCGCCCAGATCGGTGGCTACCACTCGGACATGACGCGCACCTACGTCCTGGAGACGGCGGCTCAGTGGCAGCGCGACCTCTACGACCTGGTGTCGCGGGCGCAGGCCGCCGGCCGTGGGGCGCTCGCGCCGGGGGTGGTGGTCGGTTCCGTGGATGCGGCGGCGCGCTCGGTGATCGAGGACGCCGGATACGGCGACCTGTTCCTGCACGGACTCGGTCACGGTGTCGGGCTCGAGATCCACGAAGCGCCCGGGATCGGCAAGCTCGGCACCGGTACACTGCTACGCGGTGCGGTGGTGACCGTCGAGCCGGGTGTGTATTTCTCCGGGCGCGGTGGCGTCAGGATCGAGGACACGCTCGTCGTTCGCGAGCAGGAGCCCGAACTCCTCACTCTCACCAGCAAGGACATCACGATCGTCTGAAGGAGACGCGAAACCAAGTGGCAGATACCAGTGATTTCAAGAACGGGCTCGTGCTGAAGATCGAGGGCCAGCTCTGGCAGATCATCGAGTTCCAGCACGTCAAGCCGGGCAAGGGCCCTGCGTTCGTACGCACCAAGATGAAGAACGTCCTGTCCGGCAAGACCGTCGACAAGACCTTCAATGCCGGTGTCAAGGTCGAGACCGCCACGGTCGACCGCCGCGACATGACCTACCTGTACCACGACGGTAGCGACTACATCTTCATGGACGGCGACACCTACGACCAGATCCCGATCAGCGAGGGCACCGTCGGCGACGGCGCGCGCTTCCTGCTCGAGAACATGCAGGTCCAGGTCGCTACCCACGAGGACGCGCCGCTGTTCGTCGAGCTCCCGGTCACGGTCGAGCTCGAGGTCAAGCACACCGATCCGGGTCTGCAGGGCGACCGCTCCACCGGTGGCACCAAGCCCGCCACGCTCGAGACCGGCGCCGAGATCCAGGTCCCGCTGTTCATCAACACCGGCGACAAGCTCAAGGTCGACTCGCGTGACGGCAACTACCTCGGGCGTGTGAATTCCTGAGTGTCGGGCACGCATAAGAAACTCGGAGCACGTCACAAGGCCCGCAAGCGGGCCGTCGACTTCCTGTTCGAGGCCGAGGCGCGCGACGTCGACCCCGTCGACCTCGCCGAGGAGCGGTCCCAGCTCGCGGGCCGTGACGATTCCGTCGCACCGGTCGCCCCGTACACGGCGACGGTCGTCGAGGGTGTCGCCGAGAACCTGGATCGCATCGACCAGGTGATCGAGTCCCACCTGCAGGACTGGACCCTCGACCGGCTCCCCGCGGTGGATCGCGCGATCCTGCGCATCGCCGTCTGGGAACTGTTCCACGCGACGGACGTCCCGCCGGTGGTGGCCGTCGACGAGGCCGTCGAGCTCGCCAAGGAGCTGTCGACGGACGACTCGCCGGGCTTCGTGAACGGCGTGCTGGGACAGGTCGTCCTGGTGGCCCCGCAGGTGCGGGCCGCCGCGGCCGCGACCTCGCAGCGTGCGAAGTCGGACGACGCTGCCGCCGCCGGCGACGGTGCCGAAGATTCCGAGTCCTGAAGTGATCCTGCTGCCGCCCACCCCGAATCGGGGTGGGCGGCAGCATGTTCTGATCGCCTTCCGGACTCGGCCAACCCGGAGTCTGGCGCGGAGTCGGCCGCTGATAGGCTGAGCCGCGTCAGACATCCTTTAACGATCCGTCCAGAGAGGCGGAGAAGGAGGTCGCTGAATGCGTATGCCCGAAGGGCCCTCATCAGGTCTTCCCGCGAACGCTCGCGAACTGCTGTCCCCGGCCGACGTCGGCAGGACCGTCGCCCGCATCGCCCATCAGATCATCGAGAAGACCGCGCTCGACGCAACCGACGGTTCCGCACCGCGCGTCGTCCTCATCGGTATCCCCACTCGCGGCACCACGCTCGCCGCCCGCCTCGCCGACAAGATCGAGGAGTTCGCGGGTGTCCGGCCGCCAGTCGGTTCCCTCGACATCACGCTCTACCGTGACGATCTGCGCACCAAGCCGCACCGTCCCCTCGAGCGCACGTCCGTGCCCGAGGGTGGCGTCGACAACACGCTCGTCGTCCTCGTCGACGACGTCCTGTTTTCCGGTCGCACGGTCCGCTCCGCGCTCGACGCGCTGCGTGACCTCGGCCGCCCGCGGGCGGTCCAGTTGGCGGTCCTCGTCGATCGCGGACACCGTGAACTGCCGCTGCGCGCCGACTACGTAGGTAAGAACGTGCCCACCGCCCGCACGGAGGACGTCGCCGTGCTCCTCGCCGAGCACGATGGCCGCGACGGTGTCGTGCTGTCGAGCGGACAGGCGGACGAGGCTGCCGGGCACGCAGAGGAGAACCACCAGTGAAGCACCTGCTCTCCATCGCGGACCTGAACCGGGATTCCGCGACCGAGCTACTCGACGAGGCCGAGCGCTTCGAGCAGGCGCTGCTCGGGCGCGAGGTCAAGAAGCTGCCCACGCTGCGCGGCCGGACCGTGATGACGGTCTTCTTCGAGAACTCGACGCGTACACGGGTGTCGTTCGAGGTGGCCGGCAAGTGGATGAGCGCCGACGTGATCAACGTCAGCGCGTCCAGCTCGTCGGTCTCGAAGGGCGAGTCCCTGCGCGACACCGCGATGACGCTGCGCGCGGCGGGCGCCGACGCGCTGATCGTGCGGCATCCGGCTTCCGGTGCGGCGCACCAGATCGCGGCGTGGACCGGCGCTGCCGAGGACGGCGGTCCCGCGGTCATCAACGCCGGCGACGGCACGCACGAACATCCCACGCAGGCGCTGCTCGACGCGCTGACGCTGCGCCAGCGACTCGGTGACATCGAGGGCCGGCGCATCGTGATCGTCGGCGACATCCTGCACAGCCGCGTCGCGCGCTCGAATGCGCTGCTGCTGTCGATGCTCGGGGCCGAGGTGGTCCTCGTGGCACCGCGCACACTGTTGCCCGCCGGGGTCGAGACGTGGCCGGTGCGGGTGTCGCACTCGCTCGACGCCGAACTGCCCGGTGCGGACGCGGTTCTGATGCTGCGTGTGCAGGCGGAGCGGATGAACGGCGGGTTCTTCCCGTCGCCGCGCGAGTACTCGATCACGTACGGCCTGTCCGAGAAGCGCCTGGGGCTGCTGGCCGACCACGCGGTGGTCCTGCACCCGGGTCCGATGCTGCGCGGCATGGAGATCGCGTCGTCGGTCGCAGATTCACCGAAAACTGCTGTCCTGCAGCAGGTTACGAACGGCGTCCATGTTCGGATGGCCGTGCTGTTCCGGCTGCTGGTGGGAACGGAAGAGGTCGCGTGAGCGACCTGAACACAACGAGAAACGAGAAGGTGGCGCCGCAGATGTCCGCGAGCGGGAACGTGTTGATCCGAAACGTTCTGGTGTACGGGGAGGGCGAGCCGACCGATCTGCTGCTGGGCGACGGACAGATCCTCGAGATCGGGACCGGGCTCGCCGCGGCAGACGACGTCGAGGTGGTCGACGGGGCGGGCCAGATCCTGCTGCCGGGCTTCGTCGACATGCACACGCACCTGCGTGAGCCGGGTCGTGAGGACACCGAGACCATCGACAGCGGCTCGGCGGCCGCCGCGCTCGGCGGTTACACCGCCGTGTTCGCGATGGCCAACACCAGCCCGGTCGCCGACACGGCCGTGATCACCGACCACGTGTGGCGGCGCGGCCAGGAGGTCGGCCTCGTCGACGTCCATCCCGTCGGCGCGGTCACGGTCGGGCTCGCGGGCAAGCAGCTCGCCGAGATGGCGACGATGGCCGCGGGCGTCGGCCGGGTCAAGATGTTCTCCGACGACGGCCACTGCGTCGCGGACCCGCTGATCATGCGCCGCGCGCTCGAGTACTCGGCCTCGCTGGGTGTCCTGATCGCGCAGCACGCGGAGGAGCCGCGGCTCACCGAGGGCGCTGTCGCGCACGAGGGCCCCACCGCGGCCCGCCTCGGACTGGCCGGCTGGCCGCGCGCCGCCGAGGAGTCGATCGTCGCCCGTGACGCGCTCCTGGCCCGCGACGCCGGTGCCCGTGTGCATATCTGCCACGCCTCGACCGCCGGCTCCGTCGAGCTCGTCAAGTGGGCGCGTGGCCAGGGCATCGCCATCACGGCCGAGGTCACCCCGCACCACCTGCTGCTCGACGACTCGCGACTCGAGACGTACGACGCGGTCAACAAGGTCAACCCGCCGCTGCGGGAGGCCTCGGACGTCGCGGCGCTGCGTCGCGGGCTGGCCGAGGGGATCATCGACTGCGTGGCCACCGATCACGCGCCGCATGCCGAGCAGGACAAGTGCTGCGAGTTCTCGCAGGCGCGCCCCGGCATGCTCGGGCTCGAGACGGCCCTGTCGATCGTCGTGGAGACGATGGTGCGGCCGGGCCTGCTCGACTGGCGCGGCGTGGCCCGCGTGATGAGCGAGCGGCCCGCCGAGATCGTCGGACTCGACGACCAGGGACGCCCGATCGAGGTGGGGGAGCCGGCCAACCTGGTGCTCGTCGACCCCGACGCGGAGTGGACCGTGCACGGTCCCGAGCTGGCCAGCGTCGCGAACAACACCCCGTACGAGGCCATGACCCTGCCCGCGAAGGTGACGACCACGGTGCTGCGTGGCCGCGTCACTGCCCGGGACGGGAAGGTCCGGCCGCTCGGAGAGGAGCGCTGACGATGGAGCGACTTCTGTGGGTCGTCGGCTGTATCGCGGTGTGGGCACTGCTGGTGTTCCTGATGTACCGCGGCTGGAAGGGCCGGGCCGCTCGGCAGGCCGACCGGATCGGTGAGCTGCCGCAGGTTCCCGCCGATCTCGGCAAACAGCTGATCGCGCCGAGCACCGGCCTGTACGTGGGCAGCACGCTCGCCCCGAGCTGGCAGGACCGCATCGCCGTCGGCGACATCGGATACCGGGCGACCGGCGAGCTCAGCCGGTGGTCGCGCGGCATCCTGCTCGAGCGCAACGGCGCCTCGGCGATCTGGATCCCGGACGAGTCGATCCGCGCGATCCGGACCGAGCGAGGTCTCGCCGGAAAAGTGATGACGAAGGACGGAGTCCTGGTGATCCGGTGGGAGTTGCCCACCGGCACCGAGATCGATACGGGATTCCGTGGAGACGACAAGACGATGTACCCGACGTGGGTGCGCGAGACAGACAGCACGGACAAGACAGACACAGCGAATGCGGCGGGCTCTGGTGAGGTCGAGCAGAACGGAGAAGACGCATGAGCGGCTTTGACACCAATACGGCGGTCCTGGTTCTCGAGGACGGTCGGGTCTTCCGGGGAACCACTTTCGGTGCGGTGGGACAGACGCTCGGTGAGGCGGTCTTCAGCACCGGCATGACCGGCTACCAGGAGACCCTGACCGACCCCAGCTACCACCGCCAGATCGTGGTGTCGACGGCACCGCAGATCGGCAACACCGGCTGGAACGACGAGGACAACGAGTCCGTCGGCCCGACCGGCAAGTCGTCCGAGTCCAAGATCTGGGTCGCCGGCTACGTCGTGCGCGACCCCTCGCGCCGCACGTCCAGCTGGCGCGCCACGGGCTCACTGCAGGACGAGCTCGAGCGTCAGGGCATCGTCGGCATCGCCGGCATCGACACCCGCGCACTGGTCCGCCACCTGCGCACCCGCGGCTCGATGCGCGCCGGCGTCTTCTCGGGCGAGGCGCTCGCCGACGTCGACGTCCTGCTCGACCGGGTCAAGAGCCAGCCGACGATGCTCGGCGCCGACCTGGCCGGCGAGGTGTCCACCCCCAACGGCTACATCGTCGAGCCGGCCGGCGGCGAGGCCCGCTACACCGTCGCGGCCATCGACCTGGGCATCAAGACCAACACGCCGCGGATGTTCGCCGAGCGCGGCATGCGGGTGCACGTGCTGCCGTCCACCGCGACCCTGCACGACATCCTCGACATCAAGGCCGACGGCGTCTTCCTGTCCAACGGCCCGGGCGACCCGGCCACCGCGGACGGGGCCGTCCACCTCACCAAGGAGGTGCTGGGGCAGGGGCTGCCGCTGTTCGGTATCTGCTTCGGCAACCAGATCCTCGGCCGGGCACTGGGCCTGAACACCTACAAGATGAAGTTCGGCCACCGCGGCATCAACATCCCGGTCGTCGAGCACGAGACCGGACGCATCGCGATCACCGCGCAGAACCACGGCTTCGCGCTCGAGGGTGAGGCCGGTCAGGAGTTCGACACCCCGTTCGGTCGCGCCGTCGTCAGCCACACCTGCGCCAACGACGGTGCCGTCGAGGGCGTGCGCCTGCTCGACGGTTCGGCGTTCTCCGTGCAGTACCACCCCGAGGCCGCGGCCGGCCCGCACGACGCCGCGTACCTGTTCGACCGTTTCGCCAACCTGCTCGAGGGAGTCAAGAAGTAATGCCACGTCGTACAGATCTCGAGCACATCCTGGTGATCGGCTCCGGGCCGATCGTCATCGGACAGGCCTGCGAGTTCGACTACTCGGGCACCCAGGCGTGCCGCGTCCTCCGCGAGGAGGGCCTGCGCGTGAGCCTGGTCAACTCGAACCCGGCCACGATCATGACCGACCCCGAGTTCGCCGACTCCACGTACGTCGAGCCGATCACCGCCGAGTTCGTCGAGAAGGTCATCGCCCGTGAGGCCGCGAACGGCAACAAGATCGACGCGGTCCTGGCGACGCTCGGCGGCCAGACGGCGCTGAACACCGCCGTCGCGCTCCACGAACAGGGCATCCTGGAGAAGTACGACGTCGAGCTCATCGGCGCCGACTTCGACGCGATCCAGCGCGGCGAGGACCGTCAGAAGTTCAAGGACATCGTCGAGAAGGTCGGCGGCGAGTCCGCCCGCTCGCGGGTCTGCTACACGATGGACGAGGTCAAGGCCACGGTCGCCGAGCTCGGCTACCCGGTCGTCGTGCGCCCGTCCTTCACGATGGGCGGTCTGGGCTCGGGCATGGCCTACGACGAGGCCGACCTCGAGCGCATCGCCGGCGGCGGCCTGGCCGCGTCGCCCACCGCGAACGTCCTGATCGAGGAGTCCATCCTCGGTTGGAAGGAGTACGAGCTCGAGCTGATGCGCGACGGCCGCGACAACGTCGTGATCGTCTGCTCGATCGAGAACGTCGACCCGGTCGGCGTCCACACCGGCGACTCGGTGACCGTCGCCCCGGCGATGACCCTCACCGACCGCGAGTACCAGGAGATGCGCGACCTCTCGATCGCGATCCTGCGCGAGGTCGGCGTCGACACCGGCGGCTGCAACATCCAGTTCGCGATGGACCCGACCGACGGCCGCCTGGTCGTCATCGAGATGAACCCGCGCGTGTCGCGCTCGTCGGCGCTGGCGTCGAAGGCGACCGGTTACCCGATCGCGAAGATGGCCGCCAAGCTGGCCATCGGCTACACGCTCGACGAGATCGTCAACGACATCACCAAGGAGACGCCGGCCTGCTTCGAGCCGACGCTCGACTACGTCGTGGTCAAGGCGCCGCGCTTCGCGTTCGAGAAGTTCCCCGGTGCTGACGGCACGCTGACCACCACGATGAAGTCGGTCGGCGAGGCGATGTCGATCGGCCGCAACTTCACCGAGGCGTTCGGCAAGGTCCTGCGCTCGCTCGAGACCAAGCGCGCCGGCTACTGGACCGGCCCGGAGGTCGAGGGCTCGCTCGACGAACTGCTCGAGGCGATCAAGGTTCCGACCGACGGCCGCATGTACCAGATCGCGCAGGCGTTCGAGCTGGGCGCCACGCTCGAGCAGCTGTTCGACGCCACGAAGATCGACCCGTGGTTCCTGGACCAGATGCAGCAGATCGTGGAGCTGGGCGACAAGGTGCGCGCCGCCGAGAGCTTCGGCGAGGCCGGGCTGCGCTTCGCGAAGCACCACGGCTTCTCCGACCGCCAGATCGCGGCGCTGCGCCCGCAGCAGTTCGCCGACGAGGACGCGGTCCGCGCGCTGCGTGGCGAGCTGAACGTGCACCCGGTCTACAAGACCGTCGACACGTGTGCCGCCGAGTTCGAGGCCAAGACGCCGTACCACTACTCGACCTACGAGCTCGACCCCGAGGCCGAGACCGAGGTCGCGCCGCAGACCGAGCGTCCCAAGGTGCTGATCCTGGGCTCGGGCCCGAACCGCATCGGCCAGGGCATCGAGTTCGACTACTCGTGTGTCCACGCCGCGCAGACGCTGTCCGAGGCGGGCTACGAGACCGTCATGGTCAACTGCAACCCCGAGACCGTGTCGACCGACTACGACACCGCCGATCGCCTGTACTTCGAGCCGCTGACCTTCGAGGACGTGCTCGAGGTGTACCGCGCCGAGTGCCTGTCCGGCACCGTCGCGGGCGTCATCGTCCAGCTCGGTGGCCAGACGCCGCTGGGTCTGGCCAAGCGCCTCAAGGCGGCCGGTGTGCCGATCGTGGGCACCAGCCCCGAGGCCATCGACCTCGCCGAGGATCGCGGCGAGTTCGGCCGGGTGCTCACCGAGGCCGGGCTGCCGGCGCCGAAGTTCGGCACCGCCACCACGTTCGAGGGTGCACGCGACATCGCGTCGGGCATCGGTTACCCCGTGCTGGTGCGCCCGTCGTACGTCCTCGGTGGCCGCGGCATGGAGATCGTCTACGACGAGAAGTCGCTCGAGAACTACATCTCCCGCGCCACCGAGATCTCCGACGACCGGCCGGTGCTGGTCGACCGCTTCCTGGAGGACGCGGTGGAGATCGACGTCGACGCGCTGTGCGACGGCACCGAGGTGTACCTCGGCGGCGTCATGGAGCACATCGAGGAGGCGGGCATCCACTCCGGTGACTCGGCGTGTGCGCTGCCCCCGATCACCCTGGGTCGCGCCGACCTGGAGAACGTGCGCCGTTCCACCGAGGCCCTCGCGAAGGGCATCGGCGTCAAGGGCCTGCTCAACGTGCAGTACGCGCTCAAGGACGACATCCTGTACGTCCTCGAAGCCAACCCGCGCGCGTCGCGGACCGTGCCGTTCGTCTCCAAGGCGACCGCCGTGCAGCTGGCGAAGGCGTGTGCCCGCGTGATGATGGGCGAGACCATCGCCGAGCTGCGCGCCACCGGCATCCTCCCGGCCGAGGGCGACGGCGGCGCCGCGCCGCTCGACGCTCCGGTCGCGGTCAAGGAGGCGGTGCTGCCGTTCAACCGGTTCCGTCGCGCCGACGGCACCGGCATCGACACGCTGCTGAGCCCGGAGATGAAGTCCACCGGCGAGGTCATGGGCATCGACGCGGACTTCGGTACCGCGTTCGCCAAGAGCCAGACCGCCGCGTACGGGTCGCTGCCCACCAGCGGTTCGGTGTTCGTCTCGGTCGCCAACAAGGACAAGCGTTCGCTGATCTTCCCGGTCAAGCGGCTCGCCGACCTGGGCTTCCGGATCCTGGCCACCGAGGGCACCGCGGACGTGCTGCGCCGCAACGGCATCACATGCGAGCAGGTCCACAAGCAGTCCGGTGAGAGCCTGCCCGAGGGCGCGCGCACGATCGTCGACCAGATCAAGGGCGGCGAGGTCGACATGGTGATCAACACCCCGTACGGCAACTCCGGCCCGCGCGTCGACGGCTACGAGATCCGCAGCGCGGCCGTGTCGAAGAACATCCCGTGCATCACCACCGTGCAGGGTGCTTCCGCGGCGGTGCAGGGCATCGAGGCCGCCATCCGCGGCGACATCGGCGTCCAGTCGCTGCAGGAGCTGCACTCGCGGCTGCGTGATTCCGGGGACTCGCAGCAGTGACAGCGGACACGACGTTCGGGGCGCGGCTCCACGCGGCACTGGGTCGTCACGGCCCGCTGTGCGTCGGCGTGGACCCGCATCCGGAGCTGCTGCAGGCGTGGGGACTGCCCGAGACCGTGGACGGCCTCGAGAGGTTCTCCGAGCTCTGCGTCGAGGCGTTCGTCGGCCGGGTCGCGCTGGTCAAGCCGCAGGTGGCGTTCTTCGAGGCGTACGGCTCGGGCGGTGTCGCGGTTCTCGAACGCACCATCTCGGTGCTACGCGAGGCCGGCACGCTCGTCGTCGCCGACGCCAAGCGCGGTGACATCGGCTCCACGATGAGCGCGTACGCGCGGGCATGGCTGGGTGCGGGGTCGCCGCTCGAGTCGGACGCGGTGACGGTGTCGCCGTACCTCGGGTTCGGCTCCCTCGACCCGGTCCTCGACCTGGCCGAGCGCAACCACGGTGGACTGTTCGTGCTGGCCGCGACGTCCAATCCGGAGGGCGCGCAGGTGCAGCTGTCCACCGCTGCGGACGGGCGCAAGATCAGCCAGGTGATGGTCGACGAGGCGGCGGCCCGCAACGCCGGGGCCGACGTCCTCGGTTCGGTCGGTGTCGTGGTCGGCGCCACGCTGACCGACGCCCCCGACCTCGGCGCGCTGCACGGGCCGATCCTGATGCCCGGTGTCGGACATCAGGGCGGCACCGCCGACGACGTCCGGCGACTGGCGGGGGACTGCCTGCGCTCCGTCGTGCCCAGCGTCTCGCGTGAGGTCCTGCGCGCCGGGCCGTCGGTTTCGGCGCTGCAGGAGGCCGTGTCGCGGTCCGTGGAGGCGTTCGGGTTCCTGCAGGACTAGTTTCTCCGCCCGTCCGAGCGGCGGGTTCCGGCGAGGCCGGGTTCGGGGTCGATTCCCCGAGCCCGGCCTTGGTCGTTCGTGCCCAGGTGGCCGAAGATCGCCAGGTCCACGCCCGACACGCA
The DNA here is from genome assembly GCF_040024445.1 of Prescottella soli. Taxonomy (NCBI): domain Bacteria; kingdom Bacillati; phylum Actinomycetota; class Actinomycetes; order Mycobacteriales; family Nocardiaceae; genus Rhodococcus; species Rhodococcus (subgen. Prescottella) soli. The sequence goes on along the minus strand of NZ_CP157276.1, from coordinate 644,258 downwards.
CTGGAACACGGAAGTTTTCGCAAATTTTTCGGGGTCGAACGGCTACCGTCCGGTGAACTGTGTGCCATGCCACGTCGGATTGCGGGGCACGTCCGGTTCCCGTGCGCCGGAAACCGCCCCCCACCTGCACCGACGTCGGTCTTTCGGGTACTCGGGCCGCTCGTCGCCGCGGGTTGGGGCGGTGCTGGGAGTCGTCTTCGAACGCACCGTCGAATCAGCACATAACGCACCCGTATCGGGCGCTGACGTCGGGGGGTGGGTTAGCAATCGGCGCCCGGCGTGAGTACGGTCGCTATCGCCCCTGGTTATCCGGGGGTTGTAGACCATGTGCACACGACGAGACGGAGGAACCGTGGCCCTTCCCCAGTTGACCGATGAGCAGCGCGCTGCTGCTTTGGAGAAGGCGGCTGCCGCCCGCAAGGCCCGGGCTGAGCTCAAGGAGCGCCTCAAGCGCGGCGGCACCGACCTGAAGCAGGTCCTGAAGGATGCCGAAGAGGACGAGATCCTCGGCAAGATGAAGGTGTCGGCTCTGCTCGAGGCCCTTCCCAAGGTTGGCAAGGTCAAGGCTCAGGAGATCATGACCGAGCTGGAGATCGCTCCGACCCGTCGCCTTCGTGGCCTCGGCGATCGGCAGCGCAAGGCTCTGCTCGCCCGGTTCGATTTCGAGGCCTGAGCGCGACAAGTGATTGCTGACGCACAACAGGTGTCAGGCAGCGAGACCACTTCGGCATCGGTCGAGAGTGGTGACGCAGTGCGGAGGGGCCGGCTGGTGGTACTGGCCGGCCCCTCGGCCGTCGGAAAGTCCAGCGTCGTCCGTCTGCTGCGTGACCGCATGCCCGAGGTCGTCTTCAGCGTCTCGGTGACCACCCGGGCCCCGCGGCCCGGTGAAGTGGACGGGCAGGACTACCACTTCATCTCGCGGGACGAATTCGACCACATGATCGACTCGGGTGACCTGCTCGAGTGGGCCGAGATCCACGGTGGCCTCCAGCGGTCCGGCACCCCGGCCGAGCCGGTGCGCCAGGCGCTCGCCGACGGCAAGCCCGTGCTGGTCGAGGTCGATCTGGTGGGTGCGCGGTCGGTTCGATCGGCGATGCCCGAGGCGGTTCTGGCGTTCATGGCACCCCCCAGCTGGGAGGTGCTGGTCTCGCGTCTGACGGGCCGCGGTACCGAACCCGCCGACGTCGTGGAGCGCCGACTGCAGACCGCGAAGGTCGAACTCGCCGCTCAGGACGAGTTCGACACCGTCATCGTCAACGAGGACGTCAGCCAGGCGTGCGATGAGTTGGTATCCTTGTTGGCTGGACGACAGCACTGAGTGCCGTCGCCCCTGATTCCGGCATTCAATTTGGCACTTTTCAAGTCCAGTTCAGGAGAAACCGAGTGAGCAGCACCGAAGCAGTAGTGTCCGACACCGCCGGTCGTGGCGCCCTGCCTGCCTACGACACCCCGCTCGGCATCACCAACCCGCCGATCGACGAGCTGCTCGAGCGCACGTCGTCCAAGTACGCCCTGGTCATCTACTCGGCCAAGCGTGCGCGGCAGATCAACGACTACTACAACCAGCTGGGCGACGGCATCCTCGAGTACGTCGGCCCGCTCGTCGAGCCGGGTCTGCAGGAGAAGCCGCTGTCGATCGCACTTCGCGAGATCCACTCCGACCTGCTCGAGCACACCGAAGGCGAGTGAGCGGAGCAACGCCCGTGTCCGATCGGGAATCCGATTCGGCGGGACCCAAGCGGATCGTTGTCGGCGTCGGCGGCGGTATCGCCGCGTACAAGAGCTGCGCGCTGGTGCGCAGCTTCACCGAGAACGGTCACCGCGTCCGGGTGATCCCCACCGAGTCCGCGCTGCAGTTCGTCGGTCGTGCCACGTTCGAGGCCCTGTCCGGCAATCCGGTGCATACGGGCGTCTTCGCCGACGTGCCGGAGGTGGCGCACGTGCGTCTCGGGCAGGAAGCGGATCTGGTCGTCATCGCCCCCGCCACCGCCGACCTCATGGCTCGTGCGGTGGCCGGGCGGGCGGACGACCTGCTGACCGCCACGCTCCTGACGGCGCGGTGCCCGGTCGTGTTCGCCCCGGCGATGCACACGGAGATGTGGGAGCACCCCGCGACCGTCACGAACGTCGCGACGCTGCGCGAACGCGGCAACATCGTCATCGAGCCGGCGTCGGGCCGGTTGACCGGCAAGGACACCGGTGCAGGGCGGATGCCCGAGCCCGAGGAGATCTTCGCGCTCGCATCGCTGCTGTTGGAGCGCCCGTCGGCGCTGCCGCGCGACCTCGCGGGCCGTCGCCTGGTGATCTCGGCCGGCGGAACTCGTGAGCCGCTCGACCCGGTCCGCTACCTGGGCAACCGCAGTTCCGGCAAGCAGGGATACGCGATCGCGCGCCTGGCCGCACAGCGGGGCGCCGAGGTGACGTTGGTCGCCGGCGCGACGGCCGAGCTGGCCGATCCGGCCGCGGTCGAGGTCGTGAACGTCCGCACCGCCGAGCAGATGCGCGAGGCGGTCATGAAGCATGCGGTCGACGCCGATGCGGTGATCATGTCGGCGGCCGTTGCGGACTTCCGGCCCGCCACCGTCGCGACGAGCAAGATCAAGAAGGGCGCGGACGAGCCGAACTCGATTCCGCTGATCAAAAACGATGACATTCTCGCCGGCCTCGTGCAGGCTCGGCGGGACGGCACTCTCGCTCCCGGCACCACGATCGTGGGATTCGCGGCCGAGACGGGTGACGCGTCGGGAAGTGTCCTCGACCATGCGCGAACGAAATTGGCGCGCAAGGGCTGTGATCTTCTCGTCGTGAACGCGGTCGGTGACGGCAAGGCATTCGAGGTGGACCACAACGATGGGTGGCTGCTCGGGGCCGACGGCAGCGAATCGGCGATCGAGCCGGGTTCGAAATCGCTGATGGCCAGCCGCGTGCTCGATGCGGTTGCGGGTTTGCTGGCCCCGAAGTAGCACGTCGCGACCACGGTGCCGCGCGGGGGGACTGTCTCCTGGCACCGTGGTCGTCTGCGGTATTGAATAGAAGTAGAAACGAAAATCAGCTCAGGTGTCGTAGCGGGGCCACGCGATTCGAGAATTCGAATTCGAGCGGAGTCGGCCTCGGACAGAACGTCGAGAGGGAGATCTGTGAGCACGTCCGGCAAGCGGCTATTCACCAGTGAGTCCGTGACCGAAGGTCACCCCGACAAGATCTGTGACGCCATCAGTGACTCCATCCTCGACGCGATGCTCGAGGCGGATCCGCACAGCCGCGTCGCGGTCGAGACCCTGGTGACCACCGGGCAGGTCCACGTCGCCGGTGAGGTGACCACGTCCGCGTACGTCGACATCCCGAAGATCGTGCGCGACAAGGTCCTCGAGATCGGCTACGACTCGTCCGCGAAGGGCTTCGACGGCAATTCGTGCGGCGTGAACATCGCGATCGGCGCGCAGTCGCCGGAGATCGCGCAGGGCGTCGACCACTCGCACGAGGCTCGCGTCGACGGCGTGACCGACGACGAGATCGACCGCCAGGGCGCCGGCGACCAGGGTCTGATGTTCGGCTACGCCTGCACCGACACCCCGGAGCTCATGCCGCTGCCGATCGCGCTCGCGCACCGGCTCTCGCGTCGGCTCACCGAGGTCCGCAAGACGGGTGTGCTGCCGTACCTGCGTCCCGACGGCAAGACCCAGGTCACCATCGAGTACGACGGCGACCGTCCGGTCCGGCTCGACACCGTCGTCATCTCCACGCAGCACGCCGCCGACATCGACCTCGACAACCTGCTCACCCCGGATCTGCGCGAGAAGGTTCTCGGCCACGTCCTCGGCGAGCTCGCCATCGAACTCGACACCGCCGACGTCCGGCTGCTGGTCAACCCGACCGGCAAGTTCGTCCTGGGTGGTCCGATGGGCGACGCGGGCCTGACGGGTCGCAAGATCATCGTCGACACCTACGGCGGCATGGCCCGCCACGGCGGCGGCGCGTTCTCCGGCAAGGATCCGTCGAAGGTGGACCGTTCCGCGGCGTACGCGATGCGCTGGGTGGCCAAGAACGCCGTCGCGGCCGGCCTCGCCGACCGCATCGAGGTCCAGGTCGCGTACGCGATCGGCAAGGCCGCCCCGGTCGGCCTGTTCGTCGAGACCTTCGGCACCGAGAAGGTGGACGTCGTGAAGATCCAGCAGGCGATCAGCGAGGTCTTCGACCTGCGTCCGGGCGCGATCATCCGCGACCTGGACCTGCTCCGCCCGATCTACTCGGACACTGCCGCGTACGGTCACTTCGGTCGCACCGACGTCGACCTGCCGTGGGAGCGCACCGACCGCGCGGACAAGCTGCGCGCGGCCGCGGGTCTCTGACCGCGACCGAAGAGTCAGCTCGCTGACCGGCACCGACAAGACAGCGGCAGCACACGCGCCTGTGGCGCGAGTGCTGCCGCTGCTTCCTGTTGCGCACCTGGACCGTGTGTTCGACTATCTGGTTCCGTCCGAGCTGGACGAGCAGGCCCGACCGGGGGTGCGGGTGCGGGTCCGGTTCGCGGGACGGCTCGTGGACGGCTTCCTCCTCGAGCGGATCGAGACGAGCGAGCACGACGGCAAGCTGGCCTGGCTCGATCGGGTCGTCTCGGCCGTTCCCGTCCTGACCGCCGAGGTGCACCGCCTGGTCGACGCGGTGGCACAGCGCTACGCCGGGACGCGCGCGGACGTGCTGCGCCTGGCGATCCCGCCGCGCCACGCGAAGGTCGAATCCGAGGAGGTCGTGCCGCGCCCGGCCCCGGAATCGCCGACGGTCGACCGGGACGCATGGTCCGCCTACACCCACGGCCTCAACTTCCTCGAGGCGCTGGAGTCCGGCCGTGGTCCGCGCGCGGCGTGGCAGGCACTTCCCGGCGAGGACTGGTGCGCGCGGCTCGCGGAGCTGGCCGGCGTCGTCGCGGCGTCCGGGCGGGGCGCGGTACTCGTGGTGCCCGACCAGCGTGACCTCGACCGACTGGTACGGGCGTGTGAAAGCCTGCTCGGCGCGGACCATGTCGTGGGTCTCGCGGCGGGACTCGGGCCGTCGGCGCGGTACCGGCGGTGGCTGGCGGCGCTGCGGGGGACGGCCCGCGTGGTCGTCGGGACCCGGGCGTCGGTGTTCGCTCCGACGCCGGACCTCGGCCTGACGGTCGTGTGGGACGACGGTGACAGCAGCCTGGCGGAGCCGCGTTCGCCGTATCCGCACGCGCGTGAGGTCGCGCTGTTGCGGGCCCACGACACGGGGTGTGCCGTGGTGGTCGCCGGACATTCGCGAACCGCGGAGGCGCAGGCCCTCGTCGACTCCGGGTGGGCGCACGATCTCGTCGCGGCCCGCGACGTCGTGCGCGCACGCGCCCCGAAGATCACCGCACTCGCGGACAGCGACCAGGCGTTGGCCCGTGATCCCGGCGCCCGTGCGGCCCGCCTTCCGGCGATCGCGTTCGCCGCGGCCCGGCAGGCGCTGGCGGCGGGAGCCGGTGTGCTGGTTCAGGTTCCGCGCCGTGGCTACGTGCCGTCGTTGGCGTGCGGGAAGTGCCGGGCGCCGGCGCGCTGCCGTCGGTGCAACGGCCCGCTGTCGCTGCCCGCGGCCGCCGGCCCGGACGGCGCCGGTTCCCCGACGTGCAAGTGGTGCGGCATCGCCGACACCAACCACCGCTGCCACGCCTGTGGGGCGCGGGCGCTGCGGGCGGTCGTCGTGGGGGCGGGGCGCACCGCCGAGGAGCTGGGTCGGGCGTTTCCCGGTGTCGCGGTGCACACCTCCGGCGGATCCGACGTGAAGGCCGAGATGCCGCCCGGCGCCAAGCTGGTCGTGTCGACGGTTGGTGCCGAGCCGGTGATGCCGGGCGGCTACGGCGCGGCCCTGCTCCTCGATGGGTGGGCGCTGCTGGGGCGTGCGGACCTGCGCGCCGCCGAGGAGACGCTGCGGCGGTGGATGACCGCGTCGGCGCTGGTGCGGTCGCATACCGACGGCGGCCAGGTCGTGGTGGTCGCAGACTCCGGAATTCCCACCGTGCAGGCGCTGGTGCGCTGGGATCCGGTGTGGCACGCGCGAGCTCAGCTCGAGGAACGTGCGGAGGTGGGATTCCCGCCCGCCGTGCACCTGGCCGCGGTCGACGGCACCGCGGCGTCGATCGGGGAAATTCTCGAGGCCGCCGGACTTCCGGATTCGGCCGACGTTCTGGGACCGGTGCCGCTGCCGCCAGGGGAGCGGCTGCCGTTCTCGAGTGACGAGCCGGAGCCGGAAGACGTGGAGCGCATGCTCGTTCGGGTTCCGCGCGGGGACGGGCGGGCGCTGGCGAAGGGCCTGGCGGAGGCCCAGGCCGTCCGCAGCGCCCGGCGATCGAACGGACCCGTCCGGGTGCAGATCGATCCGCTCCGGATCGGCTAGCTCTCCCGGACGTCGACGACGTACATCCGGGTGCGCGCGCGGTCGAGGAAGTTCTCCTCGTCGGCCGCGATCGCCGCCGCGACCTCGGGCCGGGCGTGAGTGGCGAGCATGTCCTCGTAGGCGGCCCGATCGTCGAAGACGAACTCGCTGATGACGTCGAAGTCGGGATCGGCCGCGCCGTCCGCGCCGATACCCGACGATCGGTCCAGGTAGTTGCGCCGGTAGTCGCGGATCTGCGGCATCAGGCTGCGGATCAGCTTGGAGTGGTTGTTCTCGTAGTAGTCGACGAGCTCGGCGTGCGACAGTTCCGGTTTGCGCGCCAGTAGTGCAACGGCCTTGATCATGACGATCTGCTCCCAGCGGTTCGAGTGGAGCGCGACCGTACCGTGGAAGTGCGATCGGACGGCACTGTCGATCCCGACCTCCGGGAAGATTCTCGACCGCGAGTCGTGTTCGGCGGCATGCTGTTCCGGCGGCGCTGCGCCCCGCGACCGTCGGTCGTCGGGCTCGGCTGCGGCATCGGCAGGCGGAGCAGTCGCGAGATCCGCCCGCCGCCCGACTTCTCGATCGCGGCGATCGCGCGAGGCTCGTGCCGCGCCGCGTTCGCGATGAGGCCGAAGACGAACAGCATCAGCGCCGTGGACGTACCGCCGTACGAGATCAGCGGCAATTGCAGTCCGGTCACGGGAAGCAACCCGGTGACGTAGCCGATGTTGATGGCCGCCTGAGCGCCGATCCACGTCGTGGCGACGGCGGTGACGAGCCCGAGGAACGGGTCGGCGCAGCGACGGGCGATCCTGAGGCCCAGCATCACGACCGCGGCGAACAGGGCGATGACCGACAGGCATCCGATGATGCCGAGTTCGTCGCCGATGATCGCGAAGATGAAGTCGTTGTACGCGTTCGGGAGATAGTTCCACTTGCTGGTCGACTGTCCGAGGCCCTCGCCGAACACCCCGCCGCTGGCGAGCGCGTACTTCGCTTGGCGTGACTGGTAGCCCAGGCCCTGCGGGTCGTCGCCGGGATTGAACAGCACCCGCACCCGGTTGACCCGGTATCCGGCGGTGAACGTCAGGATGACCGCGGTTACGACACCCGTGGCGACAATCGCGCCCAGGATTCGCAGGTCGAAGCCCACGAACCACAGCAGTGCCATCGCGATGATCGCGAGCGTGATGGCGGTGCTCAGGTTCGGTTGGAGCACCACCAGCACACACATGACGAGCGCACCCGGTACCACCGGGATCACGAGATCCCGCGTGGAGCGACCGACTCTGTCGCGAAGCGTGAGCATGTGCGCGCCCCACAACACGAGCGCCACCTTCGCGAGCTCGGACGGCTGGAATGAGATACCCGCGATGTCGAACCAGCGTCGGGAGCCCTGGATCTCGGTACCGATCCCCGGAATCAGCACGAGGATCAGCATCACGACCGAGACCACGAACGCGGGGAACGAGAGCATCCGGATGGTCCTGACGGGCAACCGCATCGCCAGATAGAAGGCGAACAGTCCGAGGAGGACCCCGAGCAACTGCTGCACGAAGAACGTGTACGCGGACCCTCCGCCGACATAGGACTCGACGGCCGATGCCGACAGCACCATCGCGAGCCCGAACGTCGTGAGCAGTGTTGTGAGACCGAGGATCAGGTGCAGCGACCACAGCGGCCGCTCGGTCCACTCGGCGAAGCGTCGGCGAAACGTCGTGCGCTCGGATTCCGTGGCGGGGGCCTGCCCCGACCGGGCGGTCACCGGCAGACCTCGAACCGGTAGTCGACGGGTCGGATGATCGTGGTGTCCATATCGGCTACCTCCGTACCTGAGCGGCAGCTGGTCCCAGGGCCGGCCGCGCGATTCCGCTGACGGTGCAACGCAGGGGTTTCGAGTCGGTCGCACATTCGATGGCGATCGTCCGGTCGGAACACCTCCACGTAAGAGCTTCGGCACTGCACGACGTATCCCACGTCGGTGGGAAGCCACTTGGGATCACCCCTTAATCCGGGGAAATCTGTCCTGATCTTGGGCGTCTCTCGACGTCGTGAGATCAGTGGCCTGTGTTCGTGCAGGAGCCTCGCCTAACGAGGTGCTGCACGATGAGGGTGCCAGCGGCTCTGCGTGGTGTCAACCGTGCGACGCGTGCTCACAGCCAGTGCTGGCGTTTGAAGACGTAGAACAGTGTCAGCGACGTCGCGACCATGAGCAGCAGGGCCATCGGGTAGCCGAACGCCCACCCCAGTTCCGGCATGTCGTTGAAGTTCATCCCGTAGACCGTGCCGACCAGCGTGGGCGCGAAGAGGATTGCGGCCCAGGCGGATATCTTCTTCACTTCCTCGCTCTGGTTCAGGCTCGTGACCGTCAACCGGCGCATTTCCTCGTTCTGTTGCTGAGCGACGAGGGTGGCGTGCACCGACAGTGCGGTCTGCAGGTGCGCGCGGGACGAGTCGGCGCGCTCGACGACCCGCAGCGTGTGGTCGAGCACGTCGCGCAGGTGGCGACGGAGTTCGAGGTCGACGTGGTACTTGTCCGATCCGCGTTCGAGAGCCTCGAGGATCGACACCAGCGGCCGCGTGGCGCGCTGGAAGTCGATGACCTCGCCGGACAGGTCGTAGATGCGTTTGGCGACGGCGGGGTCGCCGGTGAACACCTGGTTCTCTATTTCGTCGATGTCGTTCTCGAGGCCTGCTGCCACCGGTAGGTACTCGTCGACGACCTGGTCCAGAATCGCGTACAACACGGCCTCGGGGCCCAGGCGCAGCAGTCCGGGGGTGGCTTCGAGGCGGCGTCGCACCTGTCCGAGATCGGGAGACTCGGCGTGCCGGATGGTGACGACGAAGTCGGGTCCGACGAATACGTGCACCTCGCCGAACTCGACCTTCTCGACATTGTCGAGATAGCGGGCGGGCCGCAGCACCACGAACAGGGTCTCGTCGTACCGCTCGAGCTTGGGGCGCTGGTGGGCGGCGATCGTGTCCTCGACAGCGAGGTGGTGGAGACCGAACTCGCGCGCCAACGAATCGATCTCCGTGACGTCGGGTCGGTAGAGGCCGATCCAGGCCATCCCGCCGCGTCGGTTCATCGTGTCGTAGGTGCAGTCGAGCGTGCGTGGGGTGTCGACGCGAACACCGTCGACGTAGACGGCGTTGTCCACGATGGTCATCCGTACCCCGTTCCTGTCGCTCTTCGTCAAATTGCACCACGCATCGGCCCTGGTGGCAGGGATGTGGGGCGGGGGTCAACAGCGTGTCAAGGACGGTCGTCGGTGCGTCAGGAGCATGTCATGGTGCGTGCTCGGTCCCGAGCGGGCGCGTAGGTGTGGAGGGGAGCGAGGAGGCCATCATGACACTTCGGCACTTTCGGTCGACCTTCCGGGCGGCAGCACACCAGAACGTCTTCGCGCACATCGACAGCCGTGACCTTCTGGCCGAGTACGTGTACGACTCGATCCGTGAGATCGCAGCCTCGCCGGGCCTCCGCCTGGTCGGATTGTGCTGTGCTCTCCCGCCGCGTGCGTCCGCGGCAGACGTGCGTTCCGCCGTCCACGAGTCCGTGTTGCTGATGGAGCGCTTCCACGTCGATTGCGACATGGTTCTGACCCAATTGGTTCTCGAGGAATCGGAGGAAGACCTCGGCGTCCGGTCGATCCCGCTGCAGCATCGGCACGATCTTCTGGAAATGGTCGACGATGCCCTCGAAAGCGACTGCGAGCGAACTCGTTTTCCGCGCCCAACCCTGACTCTCATGGCGGATGTGCACTCCCGGGTCGGGAGCGGAGCCGGGGTCCGCTGAGTTTCGTTCCTCGATCGTTATCGCACGCACCGGCCGCCGCGGCCGCCGCGTGCCGCCGATCTTGATAGACACGGCGCACGGTTACGCGGGACCACGGGAGGTGCGTGTGGGTCTGTCGATGCGGGTAGGTGCGGTCGGGGCGATCACGGTCCTGGCTGCCGCTCTCGGTTCGTTCGGGGCGATCGCCGGCGCGGCCCCGGCGGATTCCGGATGGTCGCCCGGCTCGGGAGCGACCACGTATGTCGTACCGATCGTGCCCGGTCCGGTTCAGGCGGTACACGCGGACGCGTTGCGCTACGCCGAGCGGCACCCGGACTCCGCGCCCCCGGGGGCGAACGACTTCGGGTGCCGACCGGCCCAGGACCATCCGAATCCCGTCGTGCTCGTGCACGGGAGCGATTCGGACGCCTACACGGACTGGTCCGCGCTCTCGCCGATCCTCACTGCTCGAGGATTCTGCGTGTTCGCGCCGAACTACGGGTCGGACGGCAAACCCGGCAAGTACGCGCGCGGCGACATGGCCCGCAGCGCAGGCGAACTCGCGGACTTCGTGAATCGCGTCCGGGTGTCGACCGGGGCTGCGGAGGTCGATCTCGTCGGCTATTCACAGGGCGCGACGGTGGCGCGGTACTTCGTCAACAGACTGGGCGGCGCCGACGTCGTGGGCCGATGGCTCGGAATCGCGTCGCCGACGTACGGCGGGGTGATGTACGGAATCGTGCCGCTCCTGCGACTCCTGCCGTACCCCGAACGGATCGCCGAGGCGCTCACCTCCGAGGCGATCAGCCAGCAGATGCAGGGATCCCCGTTCCTCGTCGCGCTCAATGCGGGTGGCGACACCGTGCCCGGTGTCGGCTACACGACCATCGGGTCGCGCTACGACGAGATGATCCAGCCCTACACCAACATCGCGTTGCGGGACGACGGCGCGACGAACATTCTGGTGCAGGACGTCTGCCCGGAGAACCGCGGCGGGCACTTCAACATGGTGTACGACCCCTTCGCGCTCGGACTCGCGGTGCAGGCACTCGAGCCGACCGCGCCCGCCCCGGTGTGTACGCCGGTCCCGCTCGGCTCGGGCGTCGCAGAGATGATCTACGAAAGCAACTCGTGATAGAGCGCAACGAACTTTCCGGGACGAGCGCGTCGATGCCGGAGATGTCGCGATCGACGGGTCGGGTGGAACTACCGGCCTGTCATCTGTATTCACCGATAAAGATCGAATAAATATTGTCCGGATTTGCCGTGGAGTATCTTCGCCGGCGTGCTGATTCCGTGCATTTGGTGCAGTTTTCGCAGATCGTCCGCGGCAGGGTGAACGACCGGGTGAAGTCAACTACCCCCGGCCGATACGGGGCGGTGAATGCCCTGCGTCCGATAGCATTCCGGCGGACGTTCCTCTCGAGCGCGGACGCAGTCGCATCAGCCGTGCCAGGTGGGTGGTCGCGGTCGGAGGAACGGACGAACGACGGACAACGTAGGGATATCGAGCGAATCACGAATGGCTCAGGAGTATGTAAACGCCCCCGCGGGTCCGGGCGAGTGTCGAAATCTCCGAATGTCGGGGGGCTCCATTCCTTGAATGATGGGACGGTCGGTTGATTGATCAAGGTCAATTCGCTGTTGCCGTGGAGAGGTTCACGAGACTGCAGGCGGAGTCGTCCGAAACGGATGTCGTGCTGAGGGGTCTGGTCGAACTGCTCTCGGAGCTACTCGCCCTCGCCGGCGGGGGTGTCGTGACCGAGCTCGACGGATCGCCGGCACCGACGACGTCGACGACCGCGCCGGGAGTCGTTCTCGATCGCCTGGCACAACTGGTTTCGGACGGTCCGTGCGCCGATGCGATCGCGCGCGGGAGAATTCTGCACATCGCCGCGGTCGACGATCACCGCGAGACCTGGCCACAGTTCGTCGCGGAGGCGCGGCGATCGGGTTTGGTGGCGCTGGCGGCGTTTCCGCTCCGGCACGGCCCGCGTACGGTCGGCACGCTCGTCCTTGTCTCGGATCGCCCGCGGCGTTGGCTCGAGGGGGAGATCGCCATGGTCGGTTGTCTGGCCGAGATGGCAGCGGTGTACCTGAGCCAGAGGTCGGCGGTGAACCACTTCCAACGTCTGTCCGGGCAACTCGAGCAGGCGCTGACCACTCGTATCGTCGTCGAACAGGCGAAGGGAATCATCTCCAACGCGAACGGAATCGGCGTCGATGCCGCCTACCAGTTGATCCGCCGTCACGCCCGCTCGCACAACGCCAGTGTGCACGCGGTCGCGGAAGCGATAGTCACCCTCGAACTGCGTGTGTGACGTCTCCGAACGCGGCTCCCGAGCAGGACGGTCGCCACCGAACGAGTTCTCGCCCGCACGATGTCGTGCGGGCGAGAACTCAGTCGTCAGAGCGCGCGTGCGGTGCCGTACGTCGCGACCGAATGGCTCCCCCGAGCGGTCGTCACCGTGTAGACGGCATACGGGCGAACCGTCACACCGCCGATGCATCCGTCGACCTTGACGTGGACCGCATCGAACGACACCGCGGCGTCGGGTCCGTTCACCTCCTGCTTTCCGAGTGAAACGTCCTGATTGACACCCAGCTTGGGATTGATCTGAATCTTTGGCGTGATACCGAAGTTCATGCCCATTCCGGGAGTGGGGAAGATATTCAGCGACGGACCGGCCGTCGTCTCGATCGCGAGTTCCGGGCCATCGGAGATGTCGATGGGGCACCCGACCTGGTAGCCGACGTCGAGCGTGCTGCTGGTGATGTCTTGTATGCCAGCTCCGGTCGCACTCGCAACCGCCGTCGCGGAGATGAGGCCCTCGCTCGAAGTCGGCATGCTGTTGACCCTCGGAACCGATTCGACGGTGTCGTTCGTCAGCGTCACCGTCAGCCCACCGGCAGGTGTGGACGCAGTGCGCTCGGCCGCGGCTGCCGTGCTGGCAGTCGCGAAAAGCAACAGCGCTGCCATGGGCAGGATCGTGGCCGCCCCGGCTGCAGTCCGGCGGCGCGGTGTGGGGGTTGAGTTCGGGTTCATTGCGAAGGTTCCTAATCTGTCGTGCGGATACGGGGTGTTGCCGTGTGCCGGTGGTGCCTCGTGGTCCTCAGGTGATTTCGTTCCGAGGTTCGTGTTCGCCAGTCCACGGCGACGCACGCGGGTCGCCCGAGCTACGGAACGGTCACGGCCCCAGTCTCCAGATCGACGGGTCCTCCCCGCCGAGGCGCCACAGCGCGATCCCTGCGAGCCGGTGCCGCCGTGCGAGCTCGGTCTTGGCTTCGACACTGCGAGCATTCTCGAACCAGACCTCGTGGGCGATCCCGTCGAGGATGTAGCCGAAGTGCGGCGTCCGACTCGTCTCGTCCCAGTTCATTGGGGGTTTCGCGGTCGCCGCCACCGACATCACCTGGGTCCACGTGAGCCGGACGGCGGTCGATCCGACCCAGTCGTAGCCGTGGAGTCCGACACCGAGTACGAGCTTGTCGCGGGGAATCCGGGTGATCGCATGCCGGACCACTTCCTCGACCCAGTCGTACGGAGCGATCGGCCCGGCGGTGCGGGGCGCCCGGTGCCGGTCGTACGCCATCACGATCACCTTGTCGGCGCAGCACGCGATGGTGGCGTAATCGGTCGTCTCGTTGTGCGGCCGGCAACCGGCATCGTTCGGCTCGGCGTGCACGGCGACGTAGAGGACCCGGCCGATGCGATGCAGCGCGGCGCCCAGCTCGCCGACGAACGTCGAGAAGCAGCCGCGATCCGCGGACTCCAGGTTCTGGTAGTCGATCTGGACACCGTCGAAGCCGTGCGCGCGGACGAGTTCGGTCAGCGAGCGCACATGTGTCCGACGCAGGCCCGGATCCGACAGGACTGTCGCCACCGTGTCACGGTCCCACTCTCCGGAGGTCGTGTTCGTGACAGTAGGGATCGTTCGGATGTTTCTGTGGCTCACGCGTGTCGCGAGCACGGAATCGGCGCGCACGGCAATGCCTGCGGTAGTCGCCACGGTGCCGTCGGCGGTCATCGAGTACGACCAGGGGGAGACGACGTCGATGTGTCGGGCGTGGGTGTACATCGACATCAGTGCTGCGCCTCGGTCCCAATGTGGAATCGCACCGATCACCAGCGGCAGCTCGGGCCGGTGTGCGCCCCAGCCGTCCGAACCGAGCTGCGAGAGCGCGGCCGTCGCCGCGAGAGCGCCGCTCGTGCACGTTCGTGGACCGTCCCCACGCGTGAGGTGCTGCGTCATCGGCCTGCGACCATCTGTTCGCTGAGCCCGTGCGGATCCCACGCGGACAGTGCCTCGGCGACGCGCGTGATGATCTCGTCGAGGGGAGTCACGGGTTCGACGCCCACCAGCTCCGGCGCCCGCCGATCGTCGGGGACTCGGCAGCGCATGGCGTCGTCCCCCGCAGCCTGCTCGTGTGGCACCAGGATGATCGGACTGTCGGAGCCGAGTACTTCGATCACCCGCTCGGCGAGTTCGACGATCGAGATCTCCCGCGCCCCACCGAGGTCGAACGCCTGACCGTACGTGGCGGGCTCCGCGGCGATCGCGACCATCGCCGGCACCACGTCTTCGACGTAGGAGAAGTACCGGGTCTTCAGCCCGTCCTCGAACACCGTGATTGGTTCGCCTCGCAAGGCGTGTCCGACCAGCCACGGGACTGCCATCCCGTGTCGGCCGGTCTGCCGTGGGCCGACGATGTCGAACAGGCGAACCGTCGCCACCCGTAGTCCGAACTCGCGCCGGTACGCGTGTGCGAGTGCCTCCTCGATGCCCTTCATGTCGGAGCGGGCATCGGCACTGTTCCTGCTGTGGTTCTCGCTTGTCGACGCGAGTAGCAGAACGTTTCTCGCGTCGCGGCACGCGTCCAGGACGTTCTCGGTGCCCCGGAAGTTCGTGCGCCGGCGGCCCGCCGGACGGCCGATCCACCGCCCAGCGGCGGCCGCGAGGTGGAACACCCGGTCGGCGCCCGCGATCACGCTGTCGACCGTGTCGCGATCGAGGATCGAGCCTTCCACGAAGCGGAATCGGTCAGCGTTCGCGACGGGCGCGAGGTTGGCGAGTGTGCCGGTCGACAGGTCGTCGAGCACGACGACCTCGTCGCCCTGTCGCAGGAGGTACTCCACCAGGTGACTGCCGATGAACCCGGCTCCTCCGGTGACGGTGGTTCTCATCGTGCGCATTCCCTTCGTTCAGCGCGGTTCTGGATCGGTCGCTCCAGCGGGACTCGGCGTCCTCCAAAGGCGGTTGCAGGTCGGCGATGATCCGGGTCGACGAGATCAGCACGTGATCGGTCGCCGAATTTCATATCCACCAAAAGCGTGGCGATACCCCTTACCGGGAAGACATGTGTGCACGGACCGGTGGTGCAGCGGTGAACCTGCCGCGGTGCGGCGGCCGGCTCGCGCGAGGTTCGATCCCGAATCGGCCTGTTACGCAGGCAATTTCGTGCGACTCGGGACTGAGTCCGAAATCGCTCCAGGTTCGAAGAAGGGAGAAGTCACCGGTCTTCCGGGGTGGCTCCGAGATACCCTGTGCTGCCGGGGTTCTGGGGCAGTGGGTGAGTCGAAAGCTACCTCGAGCAATTAACTCGCGTTCGACAAACAAGGGAAATCGAAGGCTGACAATCGGCGTGGCGCTCCGGATTGCGGGCGAATCCGTGGTATCGGGCATCCGTATTGGTGTCGCCGGGTGCGGTCGGGCATGGACCCCTGCGCGACGTGCAGGTCAGGCCGCGGGTGCCGGCTAGTCGGCGAGGCGGGCGATGGCCTGTGCCCAGAGGAAGAACTTGTTCGTGCCGAGATCGCGGACCGTCCTGATCCCGAACGCGGCGCGCAGGTGCTCGGCGTCGGACTCGCTCAGTCCCCGCAGCGCCGTCACAGGGGCGTCGGCCAGGTCGTCGACCGGCCGGGACTCGAATGCCTTGTCGAACTTGCTCGCGATGCCGGACATGTCGACCTCCGAAACGGTGTAGCGGGAGTTGCCCCGTGGGTCCGGTGTACACGCCGTGGCGGGGCAGGTCTAGCGACCGCCGCTCGGTTGCACCTATCGTTCCGCGCATGACCACAGCTCCCGAGCGCGTCGACAACGGCCACGCCGACCCCGAGAAGACGGTGGCCCGCCGTAGGTGGGACGGACTGCGGGCCTGGGCGCGCCGCTCGAACGCGGTCGGGCTGGCGGTGGCGCTGGTCTTCTTCACGTGGTCGATCAGTCCTTCGCTGCTGCCCCGCGCCTGGTACCTGCAGGGCGTCGCGACGGGAATCTCGGTGGCCGCAGGGTACGGCGTCGGCTGCCTCGCGGCCTGGGTGGTCCGCTCGTGTGGGGTGACGCCGGCGTGGTCGACGCGCACCCGGAGGATCGGATGGTGGATCCTCGGGATCGCAGCGGTGATCCTCGTCCCCGTCTTCCTCGTGCTCGGGGCGGTGTGGCAGAACTACGTTCGCGATCTCGTCGGCATCGAGCACACCAGCCACGCCAACGTGCTGCTGGTGTTCCTCATCGCCGTCGCCGTGTGGTTCGTCCTCCTCGAGGCCGCGCGCGGGATCCGGGTCGGGACACGCAAGCTCACCGACCTGGCACGGCGCCTTATTCCGCGGCCGGCCGCGAACGTGGCGGGGCTGGCGGTTGCCGTCCTCGTCGCGGTGCTGGTCGTCAACGGCGCGCTGTACAACGGCCTGATCGCGTTCGCGAACTGGAGCTTCTCGGGAGCCGACACCGCGACCGCGCCCGGAGTGGAGCAGCCGACCGTGCCCGAACGCAGCGGATCTACCGCGTCCGCGCAGGCGTGGGACACCCTCGGGCAGGAGGGGCGCACGTTCGTCGGCCGCGGACCGGACGCCGCGGAGATCACGGCGGTGACGGGTCGGCCGGCGAAGGAACCGATCCGCGTCTACGCCGGACGGGAGTCGGCAGGCTCCGTGGACGAAGTGGCGGATCTCGTGGTCGCCGAGCTCGATCGCACGAAGGCGTGGGAACGGAAGGTGCTCGCGGTCAACACCACCACGGGGCGCGGCTGGGTGAACCAGGACGTGGCCTCCTCGCTCGAGTACCTCGAGGCCGGCGACACGGCGATCGCGTCGATGCAGTACTCGTTCCTGCCGAGTCCGCTCGCGTTCATCGCCGACCGGCAGACGCCGCAGGTCGCCGGGCGGGACCTCTTCAACGCCGTGTTCGCGCGGTGGATCGACCTGCCCGTCGAGACCCGCCCGAAGCTCGTCGTCTTCGGCGAGAGCCTCGGCTCGTACGGCGGTCAGAACGCGTTCGCCGGCTACCAGGACATGGCGGTGCGTGTCGACGGCGGGCTGTGGGTCGGCACCCCGAACTTCACCCCGCAGTGGCAGGAGGTCACCGCCGATCGCGACTCCGGCTCACCCGAGATCCTGCCGGTGGTCGACGACGGCCGGTCGGTGCGGTTCGCGGCCGACCCCGAGGACCTGGACATCGGCGGCGTCTGGGGGCCGCGCCGGGTGGTCTACTGGCAGCACGCGAGCGATCCGATCGTGTGGTGGTCGCCCTCGCTGCTGTTCCACGAACCGGACTGGCTGCGGGAACCGCGCGGCCGCGACGTCGACCCGAACATGACCTGGATGCCGCTGGTCACCTTCTGGCAGGTGACGCTCGACATGGTGTTCTCCGCGGACGTCCCGGCCGGACACGGTCATTCGTACGGGCCCGAGGCCGCGGGTATGTGGGCGCGGATTCTGCAGCCCGAGGGGTGGTCCGACGAGGACACCGCACGGGTGCAGGCGGCGCTCACCGGGGAGGGGAGCGCTCCGTAGAATCTCGGGGTGAACCCTCTTCCGGCGCCGCCGGGATTCAACGCTCCGGGAGCCGCCCTCGTGAACTCTGAGACCACCCGTCGGACCACCCGTTCCGTCCGAACGGAGGTCCGGCGCTGATGCGGATCGTCTTCGCGGGGACGCCCGAACCGGCCGTGCCGTCGCTGCGGCGGCTCATCGAATCCGGACGGCACGAGGTGGTCGCCGTCGTCACCCGACCAGACGCCGTCGCCGGCCGTGGCCGCAAGATCGCGCGCTCGCCGATCGGGCAGCTCGCCGACGAACACGGCATCGAGGTGCTCACGCCGAAGTCGGCGTCGGACCCGGAGTTCCTGGCCCGGCTGCAGGAACTCGCGCCCGACGCCTGCCCGGTCGTCGCGTACGGCAATCTGCTGCCGCGACCGGTCCTCGACGTGCCGCGCCACGGATGGATGAATCTGCATTTCTCGCTGCTGCCGGCGTGGCGCGGAGCCGCGCCGGTCCAGGCCGCGATCAATGCGGGTGACGAGATGACGGGCGCGACCGTGTTCGCGCTCGACGAGGGGATGGACACCGGGCCCGTGTACGGCGTGGTGACCGAGGCGATCCGTACCACCGACACGGCGGGTGAGCTGCTCGGGCGGCTCGCCGAGTGCGGCGCGATCCTGCTCGAGAACGTGCTCGACGGCGTCGAGGACGGTGCGTTGCATGCCGTCCCGCAGCCGCGGGAAGGCATCTCGCACGCGCCGAAGATGACGGTGGAGTCGGCCCGGATCCGGTGGGACCAGCCGGCACTCGCCGTGCACCGCCACGTCCGGTCGGTGACGCCCGCCCCGGGTGCCTGGACGATGATCGGCGATCTGCGGGTCAAGGTCGGACCGGTGACGCTGGTGGAGGAGACGCTGCCGCCGGGACGGATCGAGATCCGCAAGGACGGCTTCTACGTGGGCACGTCGACGACCGCGGTGCGGCTCGGACAGGTCCAGCCGCAGGGCAAGAAGCAGATGGCGGCGGTGGACTGGGCGCGCGGTGCGCGTCTCGACGGAGAGGTGCGGGCACAGTGAGTGACGAGAAGCGACCGGCGCGGCGGTCCGGCGGATCGGGTCGTCAGGGCGGACGCCCCGGCGGCCAGGGAAGGCACGGCGACCGCAGCCGGCCCCGGCAGGCCCGGCGCCCCGATCCGGCGCAGGCGTCGATCGATCAGCCGCGGCGCGCGGCCCGCGACGTGCTGCGGGCGGTTCGGGAGCGGGACGCGTACGCGAATCTCGTTCTGCCGGGACTGCTTCGGGAACGTCGCCTCGACGGCCGCGACGCCGCGTTGGCGACCGAACTGGCCTACGGTGCGGCCCGGGCCCGCGGCCTGCTCGACGCCGTCATCGCGCGTTGTGCGGGCCGTCCGATCGACGAGATCGACGGCCCGCTCCTCGATGTCCTGCAGCTCGGTACCTACCAGTTGCTGCGCACGCGGATCGCGCCGCACGCCGCGGTCGCGACATCGGTCGACCTGGTGCGCGCGGAGGCCGGCTCCGGCAAGGCGGGATTCGTCAACGCGGTGCTGCGGCGGGTGTCGGAGAAGACGGAGGACGAGTGGGTGGCCGAGCTGGCGCCCGACGCGGTCGCCGACCCGGTGGGCCATCTCGCGTTCCGGTACGCCCATCCCAAGTGGATCGCTCAGGCCTTCGCCGACTCGCTCGGCGTGGACGCGGGTGAGCTCCAGGACGTGCTGATCGCGGACGACGCCCGCCCGGCCGTCCACCTGGTGGCGCGGCCAGGGGAGATCTCGGCGGAGGAACTCGCGCTCGTCACCGGTGGCGAGGTGGGCCCGTACTCGCCGTACGCGGTGCACCTCGACGGCGGCGACCCGGGTCTGCTCGACGCGGTCCGCGAGGGTCTCGCGGGCGTCCAGGACGAGGGCAGCCAGTTGGTGGCCCGCGCGCTGACGCTCGCGCCGCTCGATGGCCCCGACGGCGGCCGCTGGCTCGACCTGTGCGCGGGTCCCGGCGGCAAGGCCGCACTGCTCGGTGCGCTGGCCGACATCGAGGGCGGCCGACTGGATGCGGTGGAGCCGGCTGAGCACCGCGCCGACCTGATCCGCAAGACGACCCGCGGTCTGCCTGTCGACGTCCACGTGGCGGACGGGCGCGATCCCGGACTGGACGGTGGCTACGACCGGATCCTCGTGGACGCCCCGTGCACCGGCCTCGGCGCGTTGCGCCGGCGGCCCGAGGCACGTTGGCGGCGGCAGCCGTCGGACGTGGCGGGCCTGGCGAAGTTGCAGCGTGAGCTGCTCGAATCGGCGCTGAAGCTCGTCCGGCCGGGCGGGGTCGTGCTCTATTCGACGTGCTCGCCGCACGTCGCCGAGACGGTCACGGTGGTCGCGGACGCGGTGCGCCGGCACGGTGCGATCCCGCTCGATACCCGCGAGCTGGTCCCAGGAGTTCCGGGCGTCGGGGACGGTCCGGGCGTGCAGCTGTGGCCGCACCGGCACGGTACGGACGCGATGTTCATGGCGGCGCTGAAGAGGCCGCTCGAGGGCTGAACTTCACCCGGAAAATGTGCCCTGCCTCACAGTGACACGTGTTCTAATTCACTGTGGGCGGCGATGCGCCGCCCACAGTGAATCGGCACGGAGGGCATCTGATGAATCGGGTTTCCGGGAAAGTCGTTCTGATCACCGGCGCCGCGCGCGGGCAGGGCCGCAGTCACGCCGTTCACCTCGCCGACGAGGGCGCCGACATCATCGCGTTCGACATCTGCGAAGACATCGAGACCAACGAGTACCCGCTCGCCACCCAGGCCGATCTCGACGAGACCGGGCGACTGGTCGAGAAGGCGGGGCGGCGGATCGTCACCGCGAAGGTCGACGTGCGGGACAGGGCCGCGCTCGAGCAGGCACTCGCGTCGGCCGTTGCGACGCTGGGACGGCTCGACGTCGTCGTCGCCAACGCGGGCATCTGCCCGCTCGGCAACCACGTTCCACCGCGGGGCTTCGTCGACGCGTTCGACGTCGACTTCGTCGGAGTCGTCAACACCATCCACGCGGCCATGCCGTACCTGAAGGCCGGGGCGTCGATCATCGCCACCGGCTCGGTCGCCGGCCTGGTCCCGCAGACGGGCATCAACGGCCAGCAGGCGATGCAGGGGCCCGGTGGCGACGGTTACGGGCTCGCGAAGAAGATGATCGGGACCTACACCGAGTCGCTGGCGCTCACCTTGGGGCCCAGTTCGATTCGGGTGAACGCCATCCATCCCACCAACGTCGACACCGACATGCTGCAGAGCGCGCCGATGTACAAGACCTTCCGTCCCGACCTCGAGAACCCCACCGCCGAGGACGCGAAGGTGACGTTCCCGTTCATGCAGGCCATGCCGACGCCGTGGGTCGATCCCGCGGACATCTCGCACGCGGTCGTGTATCTGGCGTCGGACGAGTCGCGCTTCGTCACCGGCCAGCAGCTGCGGGTCGACGCCGGGGCCGGGCTGAAGCTCGGAATCTGACCGCGGGTTGGTCGCGGGTCACACCGGCTCGGGCCACACCCAGCCCCGCACCTCTGGCATGTCCTCGAGGTGTTCGCGGACGTAGGCGTGGTGGCGGTCGAGCATCCGTTCGCAGTACCCCGTCAGCTCGGCCGCACCGTCCGACGTCCGACGGCAGCGGCGCAGTGCCTCGATCGCGAGGTGGTAGCGGCTCATGTGGTTGAGCACCACCATGTCGAACGGGGTGGTGGTCGTGCCCTGCTCGGTGTAGCCGCGGACGTGGAACCGGTCGGGGTTCGCCCGCCCGTGGAGCAGTTGATGGAATGCGCGGGCGTAGCCGTGCCACGCGACGACGACGTCGACGTCCGCAGTGAACAGTTCCTCGAAGGCGTCGTGCCGGCGCCCGTGCGGGTGGATGTCGGCCGGGGCCATCGACATCAGGTCGACGACGTTGACCACCCGGACCCGCAGGTCGGGTACGTGCCCGCGCAGTAGTGCCGCGGCGGCGAGGGTCTCCTCGGTCGGAACGTCGCCGACGCACGCCAGCACGATATCGGGTTCGCCGCCGTCGCCGCTCTCCGTCCCGGCCCAGTCCCACACCGACGCACCGGCCGCGACGTGCTTGCGCGCCTGCTCGAGCGTCAGGTACTGCGGGTGGGACTGCTTGTCCACCACCAGCAGGTTGACGCAGTCCCGGGACTCGAAGGCCCGTTCGGCGACCACCAGCAGCGAATTCGCGTCCGGGGGGAGGTACACCCGGGTGACGCCCCCGGACAGGGACAGGACGGTGTCGATCAGCCCCGGGCCCTGATGGGAGAACCCGTTGTGGTCGTTGCGCCAGCAGGTCGACGTCAGCAGGATGTTCAGGCTCGCCACCGGAGCACGCCAGTCGATGGAGCGCGAGCGCTCGAGCCACTTGGCGTGCTGAATGGTCATCGAGGCGCTGACCATCGCGAAGGCCTCGTACGTCGCGAACAGCCCGTGCCGACCGGTGAGGAGATAGCCCTCGAGCCAGCCCTGGCACAGGTGCTCCGACAGCACTTCCATCACCCGTCCGTGATGGCCGACGTGGTCGTCGCCCGGAATGAGGGTTCCCACGAAGCAGCGGTCCGTCACCTCGAACACCGCGCCCAGGCGGTTGCTGTTGGTCTCGTCGGGGCAGAACAGTCGGAAGTTGTCGGGGTTGGCGACGTAGACGTCGCGGAGGAACTCGCCGAGTGGCCGGGTGGTCTCGTGGTGGACCGCGCCCGGTGACGGCACCTCGACGGCGTACCGGTCCGCGGCGGGAAGTTCGAGCGCGCGCAGGAGTTGCCCGCCGTTCCCGTGCGGGTTCGCGCCCATCCGCCGGTCGCCGTCCGGTGCGAGCGCGGCGAGTTCGGGGACCAGCCTGCCCTGCGCGTCGAACTGTTCCTCGGGTCGGTACGAGAGCATCCACTGCTCGAGGATCCGCAGGTGCGTGGGGTCGTCGCGGACGTCGGCGACCGGAACCTGGTGCGCACGGAACGTGCCCTCGACTTCGAGGCCGTCGACGATGCTCGGTCCCGTCCAGCCCTTCGGTGTGCGCAGGACGATCGCCGGCCACCGTGGGCGTTCCGTGAAGCCGGATTCGCGGGCGTCGCGGCGGATCCGAGTGATCGCGGTGTAGGCGCGATCGACGGTCTCGGCCATGTCCCGGTGGACCTGCGCCGGATCGTCGCCGGCGACCAGCACGGGATCCCAGCCGAACGCGTGCAGCAGCGCCAGCACCTCCTCGTCCGAGCGGCGCCCGAGCACGGTCGGGCCTGAGATCTTGTACCCGTTGAGGTGCAGGATCGGCAGCACGGCGCCGTCGTGCGCCGGGTCGAGGAAGAACGGGGCCTTCCACGACGCCGACAGCGGCCCGGTCTCGGCCTCGCCGTCACCGACGACGCACGCGACGAGCAGGTCGGGGTTGTCCATCGCCGCGCCCGCCGCATGCGCGAGCGAATACCCGAGCTCGCCGCCCTCGTTGATCGATCCCGGCGTCTCCACACCGGAATGACTCGGAATGCCGCCGGGCGTGGAGAATTGTCGCGCCAACCGCCGCAGCCCGGCCTCGTCCGGCGTGACGTCCGGGTACAGCCGCGAATACGTGCCCTCGAGGTAGGTGTTCGCGACGACGGCTGGGCCGCCGTGACCGGGGCCGGCGATGAACAGGACGTCGGCGTCGGTGCGGCGGATGAGCCGGTCGAGGTGCACGTACACGAGCGACAGTCCGGGACTGGTGCCCCAGTGCCCGAGTAGCCGCGGCTTGATGTCCGGCGCCGCCAGTGGACTGCGCAGCAGCACGTTGTCACGGAGGTAGATCTGCGCCACGGTCAGATAGTTCGCCGCCATCCAGTAGCGGTGCAGTAATGCGAGATCGCC
Source organism: Prescottella soli (assembly GCF_040024445.1). NCBI lineage: Bacteria > Bacillati > Actinomycetota > Actinomycetes > Mycobacteriales > Nocardiaceae > Rhodococcus > Rhodococcus (subgen. Prescottella) soli. Next base: position 620,472 of record NZ_CP157276.1, on the reverse strand, counting down.
GTCGGGGCTGGTTTCCACGGGTCGACTCCTCCGATAGGGCGAAGGTGCCTCCATCCTGACCGCAGCGGGCGTCGGCCGCCAGCGCTTGGCGCGACGAGACCGGTTCCTCCGATTCCCCCTGTTGCGAGCGCGCCGAACCAGGCATCCTGGAAGAGACGACAACCGGCACCTCCGATGATGTCGCGCACTGGCCGTGACCATCGCCGACGACGAGTACGGATCCGGGATGCGGAGCGACACCTCACGAACCACGACGGCGACCACGACGATGCGCGCCTGGCGTACCACCAGACCCGGGCCGCTGGCGGATCGCCCACTCCGGATGGACCGCGAACTGCTCCCGCGGCCCACCAGCAAGGATCTGCTCGTCAAGGTCCTCGCGTGCGGCGTGTGCCGGACGGACCTGCACGTCGTCGAGGGCGAACTGCCGCCCCATCGGCTCAACGTGATTCCCGGCCACGAGATCGTCGGCGAGGTCGTCGGGGTGGGCGAGGACCTGGGAGAACACGCCGGGCGATTCGAGGTGGGCCAGCGAGTGGGAATCGCGTGGCTGCGGGGTACCTGCGGGCACTGTCGCTACTGCGTGCGTGGTGACGAGAACCTGTGCCCCTACTCGACGTACACGGGGTGGGACGCCGACGGCGGCTACGCCGAGTACACGACGGTGCCGGCCGACTACGCGCTCGAACTCCCCACCGGATATCCGATCGTGGAGATCGCGCCGCTGCTGTGCGCGGGCATCATCGGCTACCGGTCGCTGTTGCGCGCCGACCTGCCCGACGGCGGGCGCCTCGGGATCTACGGCTTCGGCGGCAGCGCCCACCTCACCGCGCAGGTCGCGCTGGCCCGCGGCGCTCGGGTCCACGTGATGACCCGCGGCGAGGAGGCGCGTGAACTGGCCTTCAGTCTGGGTGCGGCGTCGGTACAGGGCGCGGCCGACCCGCCGCCGGAACCCCTGGACTCGGCGATCCTGTTCGCACCGGCCGGCGACCTCGTGCCGCCCGCGCTCGAGGCGCTCGACGCCGGTGGCACGCTCGCGCTCGCCGGCATCCACCTCAGCGACATTCCGCCGCTGAACTATCAGCGGCACCTGTTCCGCGAGCGCCAGGTCCGCAGCGTCACCGCCAACACGCGGCAGGACGCGAGGGATTTCCTGGCGTTCGCGCAGCAGCACCGCCTGCGGGTCAGTGCCCACCGCTATCCGCTCGACGCCGCCGACAAGGCGCTCGCGGACCTCGCCGGCGGGGCGTTCGGCGGTGCGGCTGTTCTTGTGCCGTGACGGCGCGGGTGTCCTAGCGTGAACTGACGGGTCCGTAGTCGAAGGACCGGCAGGCGACTGGGAGGTTCGACGTCGTGATCACTCATCCCGCCTTTCCGGTCGAACCCTGGACACTGCGCGCGACGAGCCTCGATCTCGACGTCCTCGCGCAGACCGAGTCCCTGTTCACTGTCTCCAACGGCCACCTCGGCTGGCGGGGCAACCTCGACGAGGGGGATCCGCACGGACTGCCCGGCAGCTATCTGTCCGGCGTCTACGAGGTCCGCCCCATGCCGTACGCCGAACCCGGGTACGGCTACCCGAACTTCGGCGAGACCATCATCAACATCACCGACGGCAAGATCGTGCGGCTGCTGATCGACGACGAGCCGTTCGACGTCCGGCGCGGACAGCTCCTCAAGCACGAGCAGGAGCTGGACCTGCAGGCCGGGGTGCTGCGGCGCACCGTCGAGTGGTGCTCGCCCGCGGGTCGGACCGTCCGGGTGCGCACCACCCGGCTCGCGTCGTTCACGCAGCGCGCGATCGGCGCCGTCGACTACCGGGTCGAGCCGCTCGACGGTCCGGCCAGAGTGGTGGTGCAGTCCGAGTTGGTCGCCAACGAGCCGATGCCCGAACCGGAGGCGGATCCGCGCGCGGCGGCGGTGCTCGGGGAGCCTCTGGTCGGCGAGGAGAACTTCGATCACGATGCGCTGGTGCAGCTCATCCACACGACCGGCGAGAGCGGACTGCGCGTGGCCGTCGGGATGGACCACGACGTGTTCGGTTCGCACGTCCATGTCGAGTCCGAGAGCTATCCCGACCAGGGGCGGGTCACGATCGCTGCGGAGCTCGCGGCCGGCGAGCACGTACGGATGGTCAAGTACGTCGCCCACGGATGGTCGTCCCGGCGGACGGCACCGGCGATGCGCGACGAGATCGCCGGTGAGCTGACGATCGCGCGGGACAGTGGTTGGGACGGGCTGGTTTCCGAGCAGCGGACGTTCCTCGACTCGTTCTGGGAGCACGCCGACGTCGTCGTCGACGGCGACCCGGAGGTCCAGCAGGCGGTGCGGTTCGCGCTGTTCCAGATCCTGCAGGCGTCGGCTCGCGCCGAGGGCGTCGCGATCGCCTCGAAGGGGCTGACCGGGCGCGGCTACGACGGTCATGCGTTCTGGGACACCGAGATGTTCGTCCTCCCGGTGCTGACGTCCGTCTTCCCGCAGGCCGTCGCCGACGCGTTGCGCTGGCGGCACTCGACTTTGGAGACGACGCGGGACCGGGCCCGCCAGCTGGGATTCGACGGTGCGGCGTTCCCGTGGCGGACCATCACCGGCAAGGAATGCAGCGGGTACTGGCCGGCCGGGGCCGCCGCGTTCCACGTCAACGCCGCCGTCGCGCGGGCCGCCATCGGATACTTGCGGGCGAACGACGACACCGACTTCGAGCGCACGGTGGGCCTGGATCTGCTCGTGGAGACGGCGCGTCTGTGGCGATCCCTCGGCTACTTCGACGAGGACGCGCGGTTCCGCATCGACGGGGTCACCGGCCCCGACGAGTACAGCGCACTCGTGCGAAACGACCTCTACACGAACCTGATGGCGCGCGAGAACCTCACCGCCGCCGTCGGTGTCGTCGAACGCCACCGCGATCGGATGCCGGATCTCGGCGTCACCGACGAGGAACTCGGCGGGTGGCGCACCGCGGCCGAACACATGTTCGTGCCGTACGACGAGCGGCGCGGCGTGCACCCGCAGTCGTCGGGATTCACCGACCGCGAGGTGTGGGACTTCGCGGGGACGCCGCCCGAGCACTACCCGCTGCTGCTGCACTATCCGTACTTCGACCTCTACCGCAAGCAGGTGGTCAAGCAGGCCGACGTCGTGCTGGCCATGCAGTGGGTGCCCGACGCGTTCACGGCCGAGGAGAAGGCCCGCAACTTCGCGTACTACGAGCGGCTGACGGTGCGGGACTCGTCACTGTCGGCGTGCAGTCAGGCGGTGGTGGCCGCGGACGTCGGAGCGATGCACCTCGCCTACGACTACCTGGGGGAGACGGCGCTGATCGACCTGCTCGACCTGGAGCACAACACGAGCGACGGTCTGCACCTGGCGTCGCTGGCCGGCATCTGGCTCACGCTCGTCCAGGGCTTCGGCGGTGCGCGGCGCAGGCAGTCCGGGCTGACGTTCCGGCCGGCGCTCCCACGCGGCATCGACCGGCTCGCGTTCGGCGTCGCCGCCGCCGGATGCCGGTTGCGGGTCGAGATCGACCGGACCGAGACGCGGTACCGACTCGTGCACGGCGAGGAACTGACCATCCATCACGACGGCACGTCGGTGACGTTGCGCGGCAACGAGATTCGGGTGTTGCCGACTATCCGTCCGCCGGCGGGGCCGGAAGTGACCCAACCGGCGGGCCGCGAGCCGGCCCGCCGGTACCCCGGCAGCGACGGGCGACCGACGCCTGCCGACTAAACTCGCCCGCGTGGCAACCCCGATGATCGCTCCCTCCATTCTCTCCGCCGACTTCGCCCGTCTCGCCGAGGAGGCCGACGCCGTAGCCGGTGCCGACTGGCTGCACGTGGACGTGATGGACGCCCACTTCGTGCCGAACCTCACGCTCGGCCTGCCGGTCGTGCAGAGCCTGCTGAAGGCGACCGACATCCCGCTCGACTGCCACCTGATGATCGACGATCCGGGCCGCTGGGCGCCGCCGTACGCCGAGGCGGGCGCGCACAACGTCACGTTCCACGCCGAGGCCACCGACGATCCCGTCGCGGTGGCCCGCGACATCCGCGCCGCCGGCGCCAAGGCAGGGCTGAGCGTCAAGCCGAACACCCCGATCGAGCCCTACCTCGAGATCCTGAAGAACTTCGACACGCTGCTGGTGATGAGCGTCGAGCCGGGCTTCGGCGGCCAGTCGTTCATCCCCGCCGTACTGGACAAGGCGCGCGCCGTCCGCAAGCTCGTCGACTCGGGCGAGCTGCGCCTGCTGGTCGAGATCGACGGCGGCATCAACGCCGACACCATCGAGCAGGCCGCGGAGGCGGGCGTCGACTGCTTCGTCGCCGGATCGGCCGTCTACGGCGCCTCCGATCCCGCCGCCGCCGTCCGCGGGCTGCGTGCGCAGGCCGCCAAGGCGTCGCCGCACCTGACGCCGGCGATCTGACGGGTCGGTCGTGATGACGTCTGCGCGCGCCCACGAGGCCGCGATGCGGCTCGCGATCGACGCCTCGCACGTCGTCCGGGGCACCACGAGCCCGAACCCGCCGGTCGGGGCGGTGATCCTCGACGCGTCCGGCGAGATCGTCGGGATCGGCGCCACCCAGCCGCCCGGCGGGCCGCACGCGGAGGTCGTCGCGCTGACCGAGGCCGGGGAGCGCGCCCGGGGCGGCACCGCCGTCGTCACCCTCGAGCCGTGCAACCACTACGGTCGCACCGGGCCGTGTTCGCAGGCACTCGTCGACGCCGGGATCGCGGCCGTGCACTACGCGGTCGCCGATCCCAACCCGGCGGCCTCGGGTGGCGCCGAGACGCTCCGGAAAGCCGGCGTCGTGGTGTCGGGCGGCACCCTCGCCGACGACGTGGAACGCGGACCGCTGCGCGCGTGGCTGCACCGGCAACGAACCGGTCGGCCGCACGTGACGTGGAAGTTCGCGGCGACCCTCGACGGCCGCAGCGCCGCGGCGGACGGCACCAGCCAGTGGATAACCGGCCCCGAGGCGCGGGCGCGCGTGCACGCGGACCGGGCCCGGCTCGACGCGATCGTCGTCGGCATCGGGACCGTGCTCGAGGACGATCCGTGGCTGACGGCCCGACTGCCCGACGGCTCCCTCGCCCCGCACCAGCCTCTGCGCGTCGTCGTGGGGAACCGGGCGATCCCATCCACCGCGAAAGTCCTCGACGACGCGGCGCCCACACTGGTACTGCGCACGCACGACGTCGCGGACGTCCTGGCCGCCCTCGCCGATCAGGACGAGGTCCTGGTCGAGGGTGGGCCACGGCTGGCGGGGGCGTTCCTCGCGGCCGGGCGGATCGACCGGATCCAGGCGTACATCGCGCCCGTCGTGTTGGGTGCGGGGTCCCACGCAGTGGAAGGCACGGGGGTCCGGACCATCGCCGAGGCGTTACGGTTTCGGCGAGAGAGCGTCGAGACGATCGGCGACGACGTGTTGTTGAACCTGATCCCTGAATCGGGCCGCACCGCGGCGTGGGATCGCCTGTGACGTGATCCCGTTCGGGATCACCGCCTAACCGATCCTCCGGGATCCGAAGGAGTGAGCGAAGACATGTTCACCGGAATCGTCGAAGAACTCGGCGAGATCGTCGCCAAGGAAGACCTGGCGGACGCGGCCCGGTTCACCGTCCGTGGCCCCGTGGTCACCGCGGACGCCGGCCACGGCGACTCGATCGCGGTCAACGGCGTGTGCCTCACTGTCGTCGACGTCGTCGACGGCGAGGCGTTCACGGCGGACGTGATGCGGGAGACCCTCGTGCGGTCGAGCCTCGGCGCCCTCCAGGTCGGCAGCCGGGTCAACCTCGAGCGCGCCGCCGCGGTCAACAGCCGACTGGGCGGACACATCGTGCAGGGCCATATCGACACGGTCGGGACGGTGATTTCGCGCAGCCCGTCCGAGAACTGGACGGTGGTGCGGATCTCGCTCCCGTCGAGCATCTCTCGCTACGTCGTGGAGAAGGGATCGATCACGGTCGACGGGGTGTCCCTGACCGTGTCGGCGCTCGGCGGCGAACCCGGCGACGAGTACTTCGAGATCTCGCTGATCCCGACGACGCTGGCGCTGACCACCCTCGGCTCGGCGGAACCGGGGACCCCGGTCAACCTCGAGGTCGACGTCATCGCCAAGTACGTCGAGCGTCTGCACACCGCCGCCGCCCGACAGCCGGAATAACGACCTCGTATCGAGAGGTCGTACTGTTGAGGTGCATCTGAAGCGATGCACCGGGACATACTGGCGAGCACGCCAGTTCAAGATATTGGAGCCCAAGCACGTGACCAGGTTCGACAGCATCGAGCGCGCAGTCGCCGATATCGCCGCAGGTAAGGCGGTTGTGGTCGTCGACGACGAGGACCGCGAGAACGAGGGTGACCTCATCTTCGCGGCCGAGAAGGCCACCCCGGAACTCGTGGCGTTCATGGTTCGCTACACGTCCGGTTACCTGTGTGTTCCGCTCGACGGTGAGGACTGTGACCGTCTCGGCCTGCCGCCGATGTACGCGACCAACCAGGACAAGCATGGCACCGCGTACACCGTCACGGTCGACGCCCGCGAAGGCATCGGCACCGGTATCTCCGCGTCCGACCGCGCCGCGACGATGCGACTGCTCGCCGACCCGGACAGCGGTGCGAACGACTTCACCCGTCCCGGCCACGTCGTCCCGCTGCGGGCCAAGGAGGGTGGCGTCCTGCGCCGTCCCGGCCACACCGAGGCCGCCGTCGACCTCGCCCGCATGGCGGACCTGCGTCCGGCCGGCGTGATCTGCGAGATCGTCAGCCAGAAGGACGAGGGCCACATGGCCCAGACCGAGGAGCTGCGGGTCTTCGCGGACGATCACGGCCTGGCCCTCATCTCGATCGCGGACCTGATCGCGTGGCGCCGCAAGCACGAGAAGCACGTCGTGCGCGTCGCCGAGGCCCGCATCCCCACCCGTCACGGCGACTTCACCGCGGTCGGGTACAAGAGCATCTACGACGAGGTCGAGCACGTCGCCCTCGTCCGCGGTGATCTGTCGGTCGACGACGGCTCCGATGTCCTGGTCCGCGTCCACTCCGAGTGCCTCACCGGCGACGTCTTCGGCTCGCTGCGCTGCGACTGCGGCCCGCAGCTGGACGCCGCGCTCGACATGATCGCGCAGGAGGGCCGCGGTGTGGTCCTGTACATGCGCGGCCACGAGGGCCGGGGAATAGGCCTGATGCACAAGCTGCAGGCCTACCAGCTGCAGGACGCCGGCTCCGACACCGTCGACGCGAACCTCCAGCTCGGCCTGCCGGCCGACGCGCGGGACTACGGCATCGGCGCGCAGATCCTCGTCGACCTCGGCATCAAGTCGATGCGCCTGCTGACCAACAACCCGGCCAAGCGGGTCGGCCTCGACGGCTACGGTCTGCAGATCATCGACCGGGTCCCGATGCCGCTGCGTGCGAACGCCGAGAACCTGACGTACCTGCGCACCAAGCGCGACCGCATGGGTCACGACCTCATCGGACTCGACGAGTTCGAGGCCGGTGACGCACTGTGAGCGGAGTGGGACGCCCCGACCTCCAGCTCGGGATGGCGAAGGACCTCAGGCTGGCGATCGTCGCCGGGCAGTGGCACCCCGAGATCAGCGAGGCGCTGATCGCCGGTGCCAAGCGGGTGGCGAAGCAGGCGCAGATCGCGGAGCCGACGCTGGTGCGGGTCGCGGGTGCGATCGAGCTGCCGGTCGTCGCGCAGGAGCTCGCCAAGTCGCACGACGCCGTCGTCGCGCTCGGTGTCGTGATCCGCGGCGGCACGCCGCACTTCGAGTACGTGTGCGATGCGGTGACCGCGGGCCTCACCCGGGTCTCGCTCGACGAGGGCACCCCGGTCGGCAACGGTGTGCTCACCACCGACAACGAGCAGCAGGCGCTGGACCGTTCGGGTCTGCCCGGCTCGCTCGAGGACAAGGGTGGCGAGGCGTGCGCCGCGGCGATCGACACGGCGGTGACGCTGGCGCAGCTGCGACGCAGCCGGACGGGGTCGACGTCGCGATGAGCTCTCCGCAGGGCGAGTGGGATTTCGAGGTCCGGTCGAAGAAGTCGGCGCGGTACGCGTGGATCGCGGCCGGTGTGCTGGTGCTGGTGCACGTCACGCTGGCGATCCTGCTGCGGACGTCGGCGACCGGCGTGTACTTCCGGCTCTCCGATCAGTTCGCGATGGCGGGCATCGGCGTCCTGCTCGCCTGCGGTGTGCTGACGCTGACGCGGCCACGCCTGCGGGTGGGGCCGCGTGGCGTCGCCGTCCGCAACGTCCTCGGTGAACGCTTCGTCGAGTGGGATCTGGAGCAGGGCCTGTCGTTCCCGGACGGCGCGTCGTGGGCGCGGATCGAACTGCCTGACGACGAATACGTGCCGGTGATGGCGATCCAGGCCAACGACGGTGACCACGCCGTCCACGCCGTCCAGCGGTTCCGTGAGCTCGAGGCGAAGTACACGCGCTCGCGCACGGAGTGATGCGAGCGGATACCGTCGGTACCGCCGACTAGCCTTGAATCGTGCCTGATCCTTCGACGTATCGTCCCGCGCCCGGAACCATCCCGGTGGAGCCCGGCGTGTACAAGTTCCGTGATCCGCACGGCCGTGTGATCTACGTCGGCAAGGCGAAGAGCCTGCGCTCGCGGCTCAACTCGTACTTCGCCGACGTCTCGTCGCTGCATCCGCGGACCCGGCAGATGGTCACCACCGCCGGCAGCGTCGAGTGGACGGTCGTCAGCACCGAGGTCGAGGCGCTCCAGCTCGAGTACAACTGGATCAAGGAATTCGATCCGCGGTTCAACGTGCGGTACCGGGACGACAAGACGTACCCGGTGCTCGCGGTGACGCTGAACGAGGAGTTCCCACGGCTGTTCGTCTACCGCGGCCCTCGCCGCAAGGGTGTCCGCTACTTCGGTCCGTACGCGCACGCGTGGGCCATCCGCGAGACGCTCGACCTGCTGCTGCGGGTCTTCCCGGCGCGGACGTGCTCGGCGGGAGTTTTCAAGCGGCACAACCAGATCGGTCGGCCCTGCCTGCTCGGCTACATCGACAAGTGCTCGGCGCCGTGCGTCGGCCGCGTCACGGCCGTCGAGCACCGGCAGATCGTCGAGGACTTCTGCGACTTCCTGTCCGGCCGCACCGACCGGCTCGTTCGACAGCTCGAGACCCGGATGCAGGCGGCGGCCGAGGACCTCGACTTCGAGACCGCGGCCCGGCTGCGCGACGACGTCGGTGCGCTGAGGAAGGCGCTCGAGAAGCAGGCCGTCGTCCTCGGTGACGGCACCGACGCGGACCTGGTGGCATTCGCGTCCGACGACCTCGAGGTCGCGGTCCAGGTATTCCACGTCCGCGGCGGCCGCGTGCGCGGTCAGCGCGGTTGGGTGGTCGAGAAGGCCGGCGACGTCATCGAGCGAGACGCTGTGGCCGCCGATGCCGGAGACGAGTCCGAACTGGCGATCCTGGTGGAGCAGTTCCTCACCCAGTTCTACGGCGAGCAGGCTGCCCTCGACGCGGGCGGGAGTCCGGCGGACCGGCCGGCCAACGTGGTGCCGCGCGAGGTCCTGGTGCCGGTGCTGCCGCGGAACACCGACGAGGTCCAGCAGTGGCTGAGCGGGCTGCGCGGGTCGGCCGTGAAGCTGCGGGTCCCGCAGCGCGGCGACAAGAAGGCGCTCGCCGAGACCGTCGAGCGGAACGCGAAGGAAGCGCTGGCGCAGCACAAGCTGAAGCGGGCCGGCGACTTCACGTCGCGGTCGGCGGCGCTGCAGGGAATCCAGGAGGCGCTCGACCTGGACTCGGCGCCGCTGCGGATCGAGTGCGTCGACATCAGCCACGTGCAGGGCACCGACGTCGTGGCGTCGCTGGTCGTCTTCGAGGACGGGCTGCCGCGCAAGTCCGACTACCGGCACTACGCGATCAAGGAGGCGGCCGGTGACGGCCGCTCCGACGACGTCGCAAGCATCGCGGAGGTCACCCGCCGGCGGTTCCTGCGCCACAACCGGGACACGGCCGACGTGAGTGGCGGCGACCTCGCGCCCGAGGCCGCGCTGGACCCGCAGACCGGTCGTCCGCGCAAGTTCGCGTACCCGCCCAACCTGTACGTCGTCGACGGTGGTGCGCCGCAGGTCGCGGCCGCGGCGGAGGTGCTCGACGAGCTCGGCATCACCGACGTCGCCGTCATCGGCCTGGCGAAGCGCCTCGAGGAGGTGTGGGTACCCGGCGAGGAGGACCCGGTGATCCTGCCCCGCACCAGCGAGTCGCTGTACCTGCTGCAGCGGGTCCGTGACGAGGCGCACCGCTTCGCGATCACCTTCCACCGAAGCAAGCGGTCGCGGCGGATGACGGCGTCCGCGCTGGATTCGGTGCGCGGCCTGGGCGAGACGAGGCGCACTGCGCTCGTGAAGCACTTCGGGTCGGTGGCGCGGCTGCGCAACGCGACGATCGAGGAGATCACCGAGGTGCCCGGCATCGGTGTCGCGACGGCGCGGGCCGTGCTCGACGCGCTCGGCGGCGCCGCCGCGGAGCAGGACGCGGGGTCGGATGTCACTGCGGGAGCGCCGACGGTGGGGGATGATGTGACGGACATCGGTGTATCCGAACGAACAGGACAGAGTCTCCAGTGAACGACCAGCAGGAACGCGACGACGGCGGCATGGAGGTCGCGCTCGTCACGGGGTTGTCCGGCGCAGGGTTGAGCACGGCGGCCAAGGTCCTCGAGGACCTCGGCTGGTACGTCGTCGACAATCTGCCTCCCGAACTGATCACCCGGATGGTGGATCTCGGAGTCGAATCCGACCCGCCGATTCGTCGGCTGGCCGTCGTCGTCGACGTCCGCAGCCGTCCGTTCACCGGCGATCTCGCTCGTGTCGTCGCGGCCCTCGAGCAGATGCCCGTGCAGATGCGGGTGCTGTATCTGGAGGCGAACGATTCCGCGCTGATCCGCCGTTTCGAGCACGTGCGGCGCAGCCATCCGCTGCAGAGCGGCAGCAAGGAAGGCACCCTGTCGGAGGGCATCGCCGCCGAGCGTGTGCAGCTGGCCCACGTGAAGGCGGTAGCCGACCTGGTGGTCGACACGTCGTCGCTCGCGGTCCGTGAGCTGCGCGAGAAGATCGAGACCGCCTTCGGTGGCGAGGGCAGCAGCGAGATCCAGGTGACGGTGCAGTCCTTCGGGTTCAAGCACGGGCTGCCGATGGACGCCGACATGGTGTGCGACGTCCGGTTCCTGCCGAATCCGCACTGGATCCCGGAACTGCGCGAACACACTGGACTGGAGGAGGCGGTGCGGGACTACGTGCTGTCCCGGGGCGGGGCCGAGGAGTACCTCGACACGTACCTGCGCCTGCTGGAAATGACGACGGCGGGATACCGCCGGGAGGGAAAGCGCTACATGACGATCGCGGTCGGGTGCACCGGCGGCAAGCATCGCAGCGTGGCCATGTCGGAGGCGCTCGCGGCACTTCTGCGGAAGGAGGACGGTCTCGCCGTCCGTGTCGTCCACCGCGATGTGGGGCGCGAATGAGCGACGAGCGACAGCGCGGGAACGGCCGCGCGCCGCGGATCGTCGCGTTCGGTGGCGGTCACGGCCTGTACGCGACGCTCAGCGCCGCGCGGCGACTGAGCCCGGACGTCACGGCGGTGGTGACGGTCGCCGACGACGGCGGGTCCTCGGGCCGGCTGCGCAGCGAACTCGGTGTCATTCCGCCCGGTGACCTGCGGATGGCGCTGGCGGCACTCGCCGCGAGGGAGCCGAACGTTCAGGCGTGGACCGACACCGTCCAGCACCGTTTCGGAGGCACGGGCGCGCTCGCCGGCCACTCCGTCGGCAACCTGATCCTCGCCGGGCTCACCGAGGTGCTGGGCGACACCGTCGCAGCCCTCGACACCGTCGCGCGGCTGCTCGAGATCGAGGGCCGCGTGCTGCCCATGTCCCCGGTGGCGCTCGAGATCGAAGCCGACGTGGTCGGGCTCGAGACCGATCCGCGGGTCAGCCGCTGCATCCGCGGCCAGGTCGCCGTCGCCACGACGCCGGGGAAGGTCCGGAGGGTGCGGTTGTGGCCGGCGAACCCGCCGGCGTGCCCGGAGGCACTCGCCGCGGTCGACGTGGCCGACCTCGTCGTGCTCGGCCCGGGATCGTGGTTCTCGAGCGTCATTCCGCATGTTCTCGTGCCGGAACTGCTCGACGCGGTGAAGCACGCGTCGGCGCGGAAGGTGCTGATCCTGAACCTCGCGCCGGAGCCGGGGGAGACGGCCGGATTCTCCGCGGAGCGTCACCTCCACGTACTCTGCCAGCACGCACCGGATCTCCGTGTGGACCACGTCGTCGTCGACTCGGTGTCGGTTCCGGCCGGCCGGGAACGCGATTACCTGTGCCGGGCTGCCGAGCAGCTGGGTGCGGAGGTCGTGTACGCGGACGTCGCGGAGGACGGGAGCCACAAGCATCACGCGGGCAAGCTCGCCGCCGTGCTCGACGGGCTCTCCGCGTCGGCACCGGTCGGTGCCCGTCCGGACGTGCACGACGTGAACGAACAGGCAGCCGAACGGACAGCCGGGGGAAGGGAGAGCGCCACGTGGCGATGACAGCCGAGGTCAAGGACGAGCTCAGCAGGCTCACGGTCACACAGGTCAGCTGTCGCAAGGCCGAGGTGTCGTCGCTGCTGCGTTTCGCGGGCGGACTGCACATCGTCGGCGGCCGCGTCGTTGTGGAGGCCGAGGTGGACATGGGATCGATCGCGCGCCGGTTGCGCGGCGAGATCCTCGACCTGTACGGCTACCACTCGGACGTGCACGTGCTCAGCGCCGGTGGCCTGCGCAAGGGATCGCGGTACGTGGTGCGCGTCGCCAAGGACGGCGAGGCACTCGCCCGGCGGACCGGACTGCTCGACATGCGCGGTCGACCGGTGCGCGGGCTTCCCGCGCAGGTCGTCGGCGGCAGCGTCGGCGATTCCGAGGCGGCCTGGCGCGGCGCGTTCTTGGCACACGGGTCGTTGACCGAGCCGGGGCGCTCGTCGGCGCTCGAGGTCAGCTGCCCCGGCCCGGAGGCGGCGCTCGCACTCGTCGGTGCCGCGCGCAGGCTGGGGATCACCGCCAAGGCCCGCGAGGTCCGCGGCACCGACCGGGTCGTCGTGCGCGACGGTGAGGCGATCGGTGCCCTGCTCACGCGGATGGGCGCCCAGGACACGCGCCTGACGTGGGAGGAGCGCCGCATGCGGCGCGAGGTGCGTGCCACGGCGAACCGCCTCGCCAACTTCGACGACGCCAACCTGCGACGCTCGGCCCGCGCGGCCGTCGCGGCCGCGGCACGGGTGGAACGGGCCCTCGAGATTCTCGCCGAGGACGTCCCCGACCATCTCGCGGCCGCGGGCACGCTGCGCGTCAAGCACCGGCAGGCGTCGCTCGAAGAACTCGGTCAGCTCGCGGACCCGCCGATGACCAAGGACGCCGTCGCGGGCCGCATCCGCCGACTGCTGTCCATGGCCGATCGCCGGGCCAAGGAGTTGGGCATCCCCGACACCGAGTCGGCGGTGACCCCGGAGTTGCTCGAAGAGGCCTGACGCAGGCGGAACAGACAGGAAACCGACTCGTCGGACGCGCCCCGGTTCCGGTGACCGGGGCAGATGCGCGCCCGCACAGGTGCGCGCACTAGGGTGAGACACACATCGACCGATTGAATCCCGCGTTTCGATTCGATCGTCGTGGGTATCAACGTGCTCGCGGGGTTCGCGCGGGCGAAAACTGGCACACCAGAGTAGATGGGCAAAGGAGCTAACTGTGACGGTCCGGGTAGGCATCAACGGCTTCGGTCGTATCGGGCGTAACTTCTTCAGAGCGGTCGATGCGCAGAAGGCGCTCGGCACCACCGACATCGAGATCGTGGCGGTCAACGACCTCACGGACAACGCGACGCTGGCTCACCTGCTCAAGTACGACTCGATCCTGGGTCGTCTGCCGCACGAGGTCTCGCTCGAGGGTGACGACACCATCGTCGTCGGCGACACCAAGATCAAGGCGCTGGCGCACCGCGGCCCGCTGAACGAGCTCCCCTGGGGCGAGCTGGGCGTCGACGTCGTCGTCGAGTCCACGGGCATCTTCACGGACGCCGAGAAGGCCAAGGGCCACCTCGAGGCCGGCGCCAAGAAGGTCATCATCTCCGCGCCCGCCAAGGGCGAGGACATCACCATCGTGATGGGCGTCAACGACGACAAGTACGACGGCAGCCAGGACATCATCTCCAACGCGTCCTGCACCACCAACTGCCTCGGCCCGATCGCCAAGGTCCTCGACGACGAGTTCGGCATCGTCAAGGGTCTGATGACGACGGTCCACGCGTACACCCAGGACCAGAACCTGCAGGACGGCCCGCACAGTGACCTGCGTCGCGCCCGCGCCGCCGCGCTGAACGTCGTTCCGACCGGCACGGGTGCCGCCAAGGCCATCGGCCTGGTCCTCCCGCAGCTGCTGGGCAAGCTGGACGGCTACGCGCTGCGCGTGCCGATCCCGACGGGCTCGGTCACCGACCTCACCGTCAACCTGGCGAAGCCGGCCACGATCGCCGAGATCAACGCCGCGATGAAGGCTGCCGCCGAGGGCCCGCTGAAGGGCATCCTGAAGTACACCGAGGCTCCGATCGTGTCGTCGGACATCGTGACCGACCCGCACTCCTCGATCTTCGACGCCGGCCTGACCAAGGTCATCGACGATCAGGTCAAGATCGTCTCGTGGTACGACAACGAGTGGGGCTACTCGAACCGCCTCGCGGACCTCATCGGTCTCGTCGCGAAGTCCCTCTGACGCCGTGGCAGTCAAGACTCTGAAGGACCTGCTGGACGAGGGGGTCGAGGGTCGTACCGTGCTGGTGCGCTCCGACCTCAACGTTCCGCTGGACAACGGAACCATCACCGATCCGGGCCGCATCGTCGCGTCCGCGCCGACCATCTCGGCGCTGGCCGAGGCAGGCGCCAAGGTCATCGTGATGGCGCACCTCGGTCGCCCCAAGGGCGAGGTCGACCCGGCGCTGTCGCTGGCGCCGGTCGCCGCGAAGCTCGGCGAGGTGCTGGGGCGCAACGTCCAGCTCGCCGGCGACGTCGTCGGCCAGGACGCGCTCGCGCGTTCCGAGGGCCTGACGGACGGCGATGTCCTCCTGCTGGAGAACATCCGCTTCGATCCGCGCGAGACCAGCAAGGACGACGCCGAGCGTGAGGCGCTCGCGAAGGCACTCGTCGACCTGGTCGACGGTGAGGGCGCGTTCGTCTCCGACGGCTTCGGTGTCGTGCACCGCAAGCAGGCGTCGGTCTACGACATCGCGAAGCTGCTCCCGCACTACGCGGGCAACCTGGTCGCGGCCGAGGTCGAGGTTCTGCAGAAGCTGACCACGGACTCGGAGCGCCCGTACGCGGTCGTGCTCGGTGGCTCGAAGGTGTCGGACAAGCTGGCCGTCATCGAGGCGTTGGCCCCCAAGGTCGACACCCTCGTCATCGGTGGCGGCATGTACTACACCTTCCTTGCCGCGCAGGGCATCTCGGTCGGCAACTCGCTGTGCCAGGAAGAGATGATCGGCACCTGCAAGGACCTGCTCGAGCGGTACGCGGACGTCATCCACATCCCGCAGGACGTGGTGATCGCGGACTCGTTCTCGGCGGACGCCGAGTCGAAGACGGTCTCCGTCCTCGAGATCGAGGACGGCTGGATGGGCCTGGACATCGGACCGGAGTCGGTGGAGCGCTTCGCGGCGATCCTCTCGGGTGCCAAGACGGTGTTCTGGAACGGTCCGATGGGTGTGTTCGAGTTCGCGAAGTTCTCGGCCGGAACCAAGGGTGTCGCCGAGGCGATCATCGAGGCCACCGGCAAGGGCGCGTTCAGCGTCGTCGGCGGCGGCGATTCTGCGGCGGCCGTGCGTCAGCTCGGTCTGCCGGAGGACGGCTTCTCGCACATCTCCACCGGTGGTGGCGCCTCCCTCGAGTACCTCGAGGGCAAGACGCTTCCCGGCATCGCGGCGCTGGAGGACTGAGGCATGGCACGTAAGCCTTTGATCGCCGGCAACTGGAAGATGAACCTCAATCACCTCGAGGCCATCGCCCTGGTGCAGAAGATCGCGTTCTCGCTGCCCGCGAAGTACTTCGAGAAGGTCGACGTGACGGTGATCCCGCCGTTCACCGACATCCGCAGCGTGCAGACGCTGGTCGAGGGCGACAAGCTCCTGCTCACCTACGGTGCGCAGGACGTGTCCGCCCACGAGTCGGGCGCCTACACCGGCGAGATCAGCGGTTCGATGCTGGCCAAGCTGGGCTGCACCTTCGTCGTCGTCGGACACTCGGAGCGGCGCACGCTGCACGGCGAGTCCGACGAGACCGTCCTGGCCAAGACCAAGGCGGCGCTGGCGAACGGGATCACCCCGATCGTCTGCATCGGCGAGGGCCTGAACATCCGCGAGGCCGGCGAGCACGTGGCGTACAACGTCGCGCAGCTGAAGGGTTCGCTCGCGGGTCTGTCGGCCGACGAGATCTCCAAGATCGTCGTCGCCTACGAGCCCGTGTGGGCCATCGGCACCGGCAAGGTGGCCTCTGCCGCCGACGCGCAGGAAGTCTGCAAGGCGGTGCGTGACACGCTCGCCGAGCTGGCCACGCCGGAGATCGCGCAGGACGTGCGCGTGCTCTACGGCGGCTCGGTCAACGCCAAGAACGTCGGCGAGCTCGTTGCTCAGCCCGACGTTGACGGCGGCCTGGTCGGCGGAGCCTCGCTCAAGGCGGACGAGTTCGCCACCCTGTCGGCGATTGCCGCCGGCGGACCGCTCCCGTGATCGGGTAGCGACCGAACGAGCGCGGGGCGCGTGACCGGAAAGGTCACGCGCCCCGCGTTTTTCGTCGGTACCAGGATTCAGCCGAGCAGCTTCAGCGCGAGCTGGCCGATCGTCGCCTGGGACAGGCCCAGGCCGGTGTGGAGGTAGTTCTCGACGGTGCCGTACTGCGCCTTCAGCTCGTCGAGGCCGGCCTGCAGGTAGCTGGCGTCGACGCCGAGGAGCGGCCGGTAGACGTCGGCGACGGCCTGGCCCTGCGTTGCCGCGATGCCCTGGTAGGTCCGCTCGATCGAGGCGGCCGAGTACTCGTTGGTGAGCAGGTAGTCGTTCATGACCGTCTCGCGCGACACCCCGGCGATCCCGAGGAGCAGCGCCGACGTCCAGCCGGTGCGGTCCTTGCCGGCGGTGCAGTGGTAGAGCTGCGGGCCGGACGTGTCCGCGAGGTCGGTGAGCAGTCGTGCGAACCCGGCGCGGGCCGCGGGATCGGTGACGAACGAGCGGTTCATGTCCTGCATGAAGCGTCGGGCATCCTCGGGGGTCTTCAGCTTCGCGACGCCGGCGGCCAGGTCGCCGGACAGGATCGGGATGCGGACGTACTCGGCGCCGTCGACCGGCCGGTCGGGCTTCTGGGCGACTTCCTCGTCGGTGCGCAGGTCGTAGACGGCGGACAGCCCCAGCGATCCGAGCGTGGCGAGGTCCGTGTCGTTCGGCGTGATCGCATTGGCCCGGTAGAAGACGCCCGTGTTCAGGCGCAACCCCAGGGTGTTGGTGTAGCCGGGCCCGGCGACGTCCCGGAAGTTGTCGACCGACGGGAGACGGGGGGTCTCGACGGCGGACGGCGCGCTCGAACCGAACGCGGACGAGCCGAGGGAACCGAGGGATCCGAGGGAACCGAGGTCGAGGGAACCGGCCGCCGTGGCGGCAGCGGTCCCGGCGAACAGGAACGATCCGGACACGGCCAGGGTCAGGGCAGTGCGGGCGGTACGGCGCAGGGCGGCGTGGCGGTGCGTCATGGTGAAGCCTTCCTCACGGTGATGGGGTCGGACTGCTCGGAAGGTAATGCGGCACGTTGTGCCACATAAGTGAGCTGTCTCACTACACGGGAGGAAATGTGTCCGCAGTAATGCTCCGGTGGTCGGGAGAAGGCCGGTCCGTGGTCCGCCACGTTGACCGGTTTGCGACCGATCGCCCAGGTTGCAGGTAAGCTGGGCCCGCTAGTGGCCGAATCCGTCGTGCGTGAAGGGCAGCGAATACCGACATGGAACTGTTCCTGGACATTCTGCTGGTGATCACCAGCCTGCTGCTGATCCTGCTGGTGCTGCTGCACCGCGGTAAGGGTGGCGGTCTGTCCAGCCTCTTCGGTGGCGGTGTCCAGTCCAGCCTGGCGGGGTCCAGCGTCGTCGAGAAGAACCTCGACCGGCTCACGGTCTTCACCGCCGCGATCTGGTTGATCGCGATCATCGGCATCGGGCTCGAGATCAAGTTCGGCTGACGGTGGCGGGATACCAGAGTTCCACGGTGATCCCGGACGCCGCGGCGGCGTTGATCGACGCGCCCGAGTTCGCCACCCTCGCGACCATCGAACCGGACGGGCAGCCCCAGCTGTCCGTCGTCTGGCTCGAGCGTGACGGCGACGAGGTGCTGATCTCCACGGTGCGAGGACGACGCAAGGCCGACAACCTGCTGCGCGACCCACGGGCCACGGTGCTGATCTACCCGGCGAGCGGTCCCTACAGCTACGTCGAGATCCGCGGCACCACCAGCATCACGGACGATCCGGGCGGCACGTTGATCCACAAGCTGGCCAACAAGTACACCGGCGCCGAGCGGTGGGAGCACGACACCCCGGACACCCCGCGGGTCATCGTCCGGTTGAAGCCGTCCAAGGTGATCTGGAAGGGCTGACCGCCCGCTCCGTTGCCCTGCGGCCGACCGGTCGCCGGTCGATAATCGGGTCATGACCGGGATCCCTGCGTCGTCGCCCACTTCCGAGTCCACGTCCTCGGCCGCGTCGCGCGCGGCGACGGAACCGTTGCGCGAGGACATTCGCCTGCTCGGCGGGATCCTCGGTGAGATCGTGCGCGAGCAGTCGGGCGACGACATCTTCGGGCTCGTCGAACGGGCCCGTGTCGAATCGTTCCGGGTCCGCAGGTCCGAGATCGACCGGGCTGAGCTCGCCGAGATGTTCGCGCGGATCGACACCGCGGACGCGATCCCGGTGATTCGGGCGTTCAGTCATTTCGCACTGCTCGCGAACGTCGCCGAGGACATCCACCGCGAGCGTCGGCGCGCGATCCACGTCCGGGCGGGGGAGCCTCCTCAGGACAGCAGCTTGGCCGCCACGTACGCGAAACTCGATGCGGCGGACGTGGACCCGCCGTCCGCCGCCCGCGCGCTCACCGGCGCGCTGGTCGCGCCGGTCATCACCGCGCACCCCACCGAGACCCGCCGCCGGACGGTGTTCGAGACCCAGCACCGGATCATGGAGTTGATGCGGCGGCGGGAGTGGGCGGCCGGGGACCCGGCCGAGGTGCAGGCGGTGGACGTCCGGTTGCGCCGCCAGATCCTGACCCTGTGGCAGACGGCGTTGATCCGGCTGTCCCGCTTGCGGATCCAGGACGAGATCGAGGTCGGGCTCCGCTACTACGACGCCTCGCTGTTCGAGGTGGTCCCGCAGATCAACGCCGATCTGCGCGACGCGCTGCAATCGCGCTGGCCGGGCACCGGCGTCCTCGCCGATCCGATGCTGCGACCGGGTTCGTGGATCGGCGGGGACCGCGACGGCAACCCGTTCGTCACCGCCGATGTGGTGGGACGGGCGACGCACCGCGCGGCGGAGACCGCGATCGAACATCACCTGGCCGAACTCGAGGTGCTCGAGCGGGAGCTGTCGATGTCGGCGTGGCTGGTCACGGTGACACCGGAGCTCGACAGGCTCGCCGATGGATCCGGGGACGAGTCGGCGTTCCGGGCGGACGAGCCCTACCGCCGGGCGGTGCGCGGTCTGCGGGTCCGTCTCACGGCTACCGCCGCTCGGATCCTCGGGCATCCGGCCGTGCACGCGGTCGACGGTGACCTGCCGGGCTACGACGCCCCGGCCGAGCTGCTCGCGGACCTGGCGACCATCGACACCTCGCTCCGGTCCCACGGGGACGGCACCGTCGCCGACGACCGGCTCGCCCGGCTGCGGAACTCGGTGGAGGTCTTCGGGTTCCACCTGTGCGGTCTCGACATGCGGCAGAACTCGGAGGTCCACGAGACGGTGGTCGCGGAACTACTCGCCTGGGCGGGCGTGCACCCCGACTACCGTTCCTTGCCGGAGGACGACCGGATCCGGTTGCTGGCCGGCGAGCTCGCGACCCGCCGCCCGCTCGCCGGCCCGCACGCCGAGTTCAGCGACCTGACCGCGAAGGAGCTCGGCATCCTGCACGCGGCCGCGGACGCGGTGCGGCGGATCGGCCCCGAGGCCGTGCCGAACTACGTCATCAGCATGTGCGACTCCGTCAGCGACATGCTCGAGGCCGCGGTTCTGCTCGCCGAGGTGGGGCTGTTCGACCCGGACGGCGACGCCGGCCCCACCTGCCCGGTGGGAATCGTGCCGCTGTTCGAGACCATCGACGACCTGCGACGCGGCGCCGAAACCCTCACCGCCACACTGGAGGTACCGATCTACCGGGCACTCGTCGCGAACCGCGGCGACAGCCAGGAAGTGATGCTCGGATACTCCGACTCCAACAAGGACGGCGGATACCTCGCCGCCAACTGGGCCCTGTACCGCGCAGAACTCGACCTGGTTCGTGCGGCCCGCAAGACGGGAATCCGGCTGCGGCTCTTCCACGGCCGAGGCGGAACGGTCGGACGCGGGGGCGGTCCCAGCTACGACGCCATCCTCGCCCAGCCGCCCGGCGCGGTCGAGGGATCGCTGCGGATCACCGAGCAGGGCGAGATCATCGCCGCGAAGTACGCCGAACCGCGCCTCGCCCGCCGCAACCTCGAGGCGCTCGTCTCCGCCACGCTCGAATCGACCCTGCTCGACGTGGAAGGGCTCGGCGACGATGCCGCACCGGCCTACGCGATCCTCGACGAACTCGCCGAACTGGCGCGCGTCGCGTACGCCGACCTCGTGCACGACACACCGGGATTCGTCGAGTACTTCAAGGCGTCGACCCCGGTAGCGGAGATCGGGGCACTGAACATCGGGAGCCGACCGGCGTCCCGCAAGCCGACCGAGTCGATCTCGGACCTGCGGGCGATCCCGTGGGTGCTGTCGTGGAGCCAGTCGCGCGTGATGCTGCCCGGCTGGTACGGCACCGGAACCGCGTTCGAGCAGTGGGTGAGCGGCGACGAGGGACGACTCGCGACGCTGTCCGGCCTGTACGAGCGGTGGCCGTTCTTCCGGACGGTGCTGTCGAACATGGCCCAGGTGATGTCGAAGTCCGACATGGGCCTGGCCGCGCGGTATTCCGAACTGGTGCCCGACGACGCGTTGCGCGAGGAGGTGTTCGGCAAGATCGCGGCCGAGCACGGCCGCACCATCACGATGTACCGGGCCATCACCGGACACGACAACCTGCTCTGGGACAACCCCGCGCTCGACCGCTCGGTGCACAACCGCTTCCCGTACCTCGAGCCGCTCAACCACCTGCAGGTGGAGTTGCTGCGCCGCTACCGTGGCGGCGACGACTCCGACGGTGTCCGCCGCGGCATCCAGCTGACCATGAACGGGCTCGCGACCGCGCTGCGCAACAGCGGCTAGTTGCCGCCGGCCACGAGGTCGACGCTGCGACCGGTGATGCACCAGTCGCGGCACCGGACATTGTTTGCCGGTGCGGCGCACAAGGATGAGGGGAGTGCAGTGATGAGGAGCTTCTGGAAGCGTCGCGCCGAGAAAACCGTAGAGCCGGGCGAATACCGCGTCCACAAATTGGCCATGAAAGAAGACCCGTCGGGGTTGAGGAAACTGCTGGACGAGAATAGGGAAATGGTGAATGAAGCCGAGGAGGGTATGCTTCATACGCCATTGATGCTGGCGGTTGAAATGGAGCGTACGGAATCGGTCAGACTGCTTTTGGAGCATGGGGCGGATCCGAATCTGCAAAACATAGAGGGGCGGACGGCCCTGCACCTGCTTCCGGAACGTCAGCCAATCGCTTGGACGGGCATCGAGAACAAGCTGAAGATCGCGGAATTGCTGCTTCGGCACGGAGCGGACCTGGCCACATGCGATAGGTATGGAGGGCAACCGCTGTGGTATGCGGTCTTCTACGTCAAAGAACCGGAAGATGTGCAGTTGGTAGAGATGTACTTGGCGTACGGTGCGGATTCGAACTACAAGAACGAAAATAATGGGCAGAGTGCTCTGGATTTCGCCACAAAAGTTGCGTATCGGCCCTTGGTGGAAGTGTTGGAAGGCAAATAGTTCGGCAGTGAAGTCGGGCGGTTACCGGCGCGGCAACGGCTAGCTGTTGCGGGCTGCGAGGCCGGGGTCTCGGGCCGCGCGATGCAGTTCGGCGCTCACTGCGGCGAATGCGGGCTGCGATCGGCTGCCGCGGCGGTACGCGATCCGGGTCCGCCTGCCGATCGGGAGGGGCGTGAGTACCACCCCGGCTGGCACCTCGGTTGCCCCGAGTTGGGGGACCAACGCCACACCGGCTCCACCGGCGACGAGTCGGAGGACGGTCGCGAAGTCGTCGACCCGGTGGGCGACGCTTGGTTCGAAGCCGTGGGCCTGGCAGGTGCGTACGGCCATGGTGTGACAGAGCGTGCCGGGGTTGCCGACGATCCAGCGACTCCCGGAGTGATCGCGGATCCCTGCGGTGCCGGGCACCTCCGGTGGTGTGGGCGAGGCCAGGTAGACGACCTCGTCGAGCAACGGTTCGAGTTCGATTCCCGCCCCCACGGTCGAAGGCACGTTGTCGTATTCATGGACCAGCGCGAGGTCCAACCGACCCCCGCGGAGTCGGTCCGGCACTTCGGCGGGATCGACTTCGGTCACCGTCAACTCCAGGTCCGGTTCGGCGCGACCGATTTCCAGCATTGCTGGGAGCACGACAGTCCGGAGGGCGGTCGGAAACGCCCCCAGCCGAACCGATCCAGCCAGTCCAGATTCACTCGCGGCGAGCGCCGCCTCGGCTCGTTCCAGGTCGGCGAGAATCGCCTCGGCGTGCTCGACCAGCACGGCCCCGGCCGGCGTGAGGGCCACTCGACGTCCCGTCCGCGTCAACAGAGTCCGACCGGCCTCGCGCTCGAGAGCCGCCAGCTGTTGCGACACCGCCGACGGCGTGTACGAGAGCGCTTCGGCGACCGCCGCGATGGTTCCGCGGTGGGCAAGTTCGCGAAGAAGTCTGAGCTTGCGGACATCGAGCATCAGATCAGCTTACGGATGGCATCAGAAACAGTAACTGGATCTTGATTATGTGGCCGGTGAGACTGGGTGCATGACCTTCCAACCGTCAGGAATATTCGTCCCGCTCGTCACGCCGTTCACGGACGGTGGAGAACTCGCGGTGGCCGATCTGGAACGCCTCGCGCACAGCGTGATCGAGGAGGGAGCGGCGGGGATCGTCGCGCTCGGGACCACCGCGGAGGCGTCCACGCTGAGCCCGCAGGAACGTCGAGATGTCGTGGAGATCTGCGGCAAGGTCTGCCGTGAGCGCGGTGTTCCCCTGGTCGTCGGGGCGGGATCCAACGACACCGCCGGCACGGTCCGCGCCATCGAGGAGCTGCACGAAGACGCCGACGTCGCGGGCGTATTGGTGGTGGTTCCGTACTACACACGCCCGTCCGAGGCCGGTGTCGTGGCGCATTTCGAATACATCGCCGATCGCAGCCGACTCCCGCTGATTCTGTACAACGTTCCGTATCGCACTGGCCGGCAACTGGGTTGGGAGTCCATCGTGCGGCTGGCGGAGCATCCGCAGATCGTCGGCATCAAGCAGGCGGTCGGCTCGGTGGACACCGACACCGCGCTGCTGCTCGCGGAGATCGCCTCCGCGGACTCGTTCTCGGTCCTCGCGGGGGAGGACGCGCTGGTCTCGCCGCTGCTGGCGATTGGCGCGGCGGGCGCCGTCCTGGCCACGGCGAACGTGTGCGCTCGTGAATTCGTCGAACTGTTCCAGCTGTGGCGCAGTGAAAGATCCGAGCGCGCACGAGCTCTGGGCAGCCGACTCGTGGGCCCCGCCTGCGCGCTCATGTCCGAGCCCAACCCCACCGTCATCAAAGCGGTTCTTCACGCCCAGGGCCGGATATCGAGCGCGAACGTCCGGTTGCCGTTGCTGCCGGCCGAAGACGCTTCGGCGATCGTCGGTGCGCTCGAGAGCGTCTGCCGCTAGGTCGAGTCGATCAAGGAATTCCTCTACCTCGTCGACTCGGTCGCCGGATAAAATGATCGCGGCCGACAAACAAGTCGTGGAGTGGGTTCGAATGACGGCACAGCCGGTGTGGGTTCCGCACGTCGTCCTGCTGTATTACTCCGACGACGCGGCCCGCGCCCGGATCCCAGAGGTCTTTCCAGCGCACAGTGCGTACGCGGCCAAGTTCCGAATCGACCGGCCGGGCGCACTCGTCATGATCGGGCCGTTCGCCGAAACCTCGGAGGGACAAGCCGCGGCGATGTCGATCTTCACCTCGCTGGAGGCCGCGGAAGCTTTCGCAGCCGATGATCCGTTCGTCGTGGAGGGCATCGCAACCGAGAAGATCTTCCGGACTTGGCTCGTCTCGCCCGATCCCGAGGGCTGATCCCCAGCCGCCCCGAGGGTGTGACCGCCGTTCGCCCCGGTGCGGCTGATGTCCAGTTCGATCCGGCCGGTGCGTAGTATCAGCACAGCGTGGCGGCGAGGTTCGGCGTGTCGGTCTGCTCGGGCGGCCAGAGTCGTACGACACCTGCGGCAGCCTCGAGGATCGCGGAACCGTCGAGGATCAGCCGGTGCTCCCCGATGGACGCCTCCGGCAGCGCGAACGCGACGGTGAGAGGCCCGGGCGGCGGAAGTGGGCTGAGGAAGTGCCGGGCGTACGCGGACGCTTCTCCGCTGATCGCGCTGCCCGAAGATAGGTACGGCTGGTTCGGATCGTGTGGTGGTGAACGGAAGTCGACGGTGTTCGTGGCGAGGCGGCCGTCTGGGTACGCAACGGCCAGGTGGAGACGTGCGCCGTTCGTGTGCGGGTGGGTATCAGGGCCGAGCCCGAATACCTCGACCTGCGCCGCCGATCGGTAGCGCGCCCGGATCGTGAACTCGATGCCGGTCGAGAACACATGAATGTTGTCGATCCAGAGTGCGACGTCGTCGGTGCGGGCCGGGATACAGCCGCCGTGGAGGATCACAGGGATTTCGTCCTCGGGTACGGACGTTCGGTGCTGCACGGAATCAATCCTTCGGCCAGAGGCGCGTGACGCGAGTGGCGGCGTCCAGGATCGCGTCGGCCCCGATCTCGATCCGGGACGGCGGAATGCCGAACTCGGGGTAAGCGATCGTGACGACGAGGGAACCGGGTGGGGGCAGCGGACTCAGGTAGTAGTCCGCACCCGACGACCCGTGGCCGGTCTCGAGCCAGTGAACCGCGCTGTTCTTCGGAAATTCCTGTCGGGGAGTGGAATTCGGCAGGACGGTGCCGTCCGAGAGTGAAATCGTCAGTTGGATGGGCGCGGTCTCGCCCGGGCGGGGGTGACCCGCGAGGCACATCCGGGGACTCCTGTGCGGCTTCGGCTCACGGTCGGGTCGGTGTCGGCCTTGCAGGGTGAAGGCCACTCCGCTGCTGTACACAGTCAGGTCGTAGAGCCAGATCGCGACGTCGTCTGTCGTGGCGAGGGGAAGGACAAGGGGGAGGGTCGCAGGGATCTCGTTGTCGGGGGGTGTTCGCACCGGCAGATTCGGTTGTCGGTGAGGTCGCGCAGGCGTGGTGTGCTCGACCGCCGGCGTCTCGCTCGACGCGTCGGCCACGAACGCGAAGTTGACTCGCCGCACTTCGCCGGAGTCTCCGGATCGCTCCATGCCGTCAGCCTCCACGCGCGCAGAGGCTTTGGCAAGCGTGCGATTCATCGCTGTGGTTTCAGGGCGCGAGTTCGTCACGCGTAGCGGTGGCGGCCGTGGCCATCTGGACGAGGAAGCGTTCGACGGTGCTCCGCTCGTCCGGGGTGAAGCGCTCGATCGTCTCCGTCGCCGCGCCGATCAGTGGGCCGAAGAAGGACCATCCCAGTTCCACCGCGGACGGCGTCACCCCGAGCAGGACACGTCGGCGATCGGCGGTGTCCCGGCTGCGCCGGATGTGCCCGGCCTTCTCGAGTCGATCCACCAATGCCGTGGTCGACGCGGAGGTGAGCCCCAGTTCGTCGGACAGCAGGCCGGGCGTGGCGGGGACTCCGGAGCGATCGGCGTCGAGCAGGCAGATGAGGGCGCGAAGATCGGTGGTGTGCAACTGATTACGTGACGCGAACTCCGCTCCGAGCAGATGAAGCTCGACCGTCAGTGCCCTGAGGCGGTGGACGATGGGGTGTGCCGCGTCGTCCGGTCTCGTCGATTCCGGCAACTGCATTTCCTCTGGACCTCCATCTCTCGACAACCTAGTATCTCGACCATCGAGGAAAAAGTCGAGGGGGGTTCGCATGGGCGATAGCAGTGTCTCCGAGTTCGCCGCCACGGCGTCCGGACGCGCGTTCGACGACCGGTACGACCGCGTCCTGGGGAAGTGGGGTGCTCCGGTCGAGGGCGTCGACGTCACGACCCGTCACGGGACGACGCGCGTCAACGTGTGCGGTCCCGTGGCGGGGCCGCCGGTGATCCTGTTGGCGGGTGGCGGTGCGACATCGACCTCGTGGTTCGCGGTCGCGGGGGAGTTGGCGGCCACGCACCGTGTCTTCGCGGTCGATCACCTCGGTGACGTGGGGCGGAGCGTGATTCGTGAACCGATGCGCGACGTCGACGACCTGATGGAGTGGCTGGTGGACGTCCTCGACGCACTGGGCTTGGCCAGTGTGGCGATGGTCGGGCATTCGTACGGCGCGATGGTGGGACTCGCGTTCACGATCCGGAACCCGGACCGGGCCGATCGACTGGTACTGGTCGACCCGAACTCGTGCTTCGCCGGCTTCCGGGCCGGCTTTCTCGTCCGGGCGATGCCTCTGTTGATGCGACCCACGGCTGCTCGACAGCGCGCGTTGATCGATTGGGAAACAGCAGGAGTGGAGGTCGACCCGGAGTGGCTCGATCTCGTGGCGTTCGGTGCCGAGCACTTTCCGGCGACGAGGCCGGTGGTCCCGCGGCGACCGCGACCGAGTGAGCTGTCCGGCGTGCGGTGTCCGATGACCGTGGTGCTTGCGGGCCGAAGCCGCGTTCACGACATCCGCCGAGTTGAGGCGCGGGTACGGTCGTCGGTACCGGCGGCGCGAACGGTCGTCGTCGAGGCCGCGACGCACTACACGTTGCCGATGACAGCGGCCGCCGACCTGATCGCCGTCGTGAACGAGGCGCTTCGGTAGTGCCGAGGGCTACCGACCCGCCGGGGTGAGCAGCAGCGGGGTGACGGTGCCGTAGCCGTCCTCGCCCTCGACGTACCAGGGCAACGACGACCGACTCTGGCCGACGCGCGACCACAACTCGCCGACCCACGTCGCGGCTGCGTCGACGATCGCGTCCTGGATGCAGAAGGGCGCGTTGCTCGACCAGCGCGGGACGTCGGGTTCGAGCCCGTCCTCGGTGTAGACGATCCCGAACAGGTGGCGGTGGTCGGCGATGGGCTTGTTCAGCGCGAAGTGGTCCGGGCCGTCGAGTCGCGCCCAGACGTCGAAGGTTCCCTCACCGTCCTGGTCGGGGAACACGTCGAAGCACAGCTCGGTCGCCTCCGCGGGACATGCTGCGAGTATCGCCGTTATCTTCTCCGCCGCCGCATCGGTGTGGCGATCGAGGACGGTTCCGAGCTCCGAGATGTACTCCGCGCGTTGCACGCCGGAATGGTACCGCCGTACCACCCGCGGGGTCCGAGGGAACCGAACCGCGATTCCTGGCGTCCAACCCAGCGAACGGAACTGATGGCGGGACTGGCAGGGGAGGGTGTGCGCGGATGGATCGGAACCCGAGGGGTACGACGTATCGGCGGCTCGGAGCGCGTGCATCGAGCGGACCGCGCAGCGGCGCTCGGTTGGCGACCGGGTGCCGACCACGAACCGTCGTGGCCGATACCGGTGAGGCACCGCAGCCGTGGGTTCCCGGCGAACCCGCCGACGACCAGCCGGAATGACGGACGTCGTCAGGCGTTCGGGAGCTTGCTCGCGGCAGACTCGTCGAGCAGCCACACCGTGCGCTCGATGCCGCGCGCGCCCGCGGAGGGGATGTCCTCCGACGCAGCGCCGTCGACCGCCGCGGCGACCGCGTCGGCCTTCGCCTCACCTGAGACGATCAACCACACCTCGCGCGCCGACTGCACGGCGGGCAGCGTCAGCGTCACACGCACCGCCGGCGGCTTGGGGGAGTCGGTCACCGCGACCACCAGCCGCTCGGGCTCGCGAACCGCGTCGGTGTCCGGGAAGAGCGAATTGACGTGCCCCTCACCGCCCATGCCGAGCAGGTGGACGTCGAACAGCGGACCCGTGCGATCGGACGCGAATGCGTCGAGGACCTCGGCGTACGCGGCCGCCGCCGTCACCGGATCGCTGCCGTACGCACCGTCGGAGGCCGCCACGACGTGGACACGGGCAGGATCGACCGGAACGTGGTCGAGCAGCGCCTGGTGCGCCTGCACCTCGTTGCGCTCCGGATCGCCTGCGGGCAGGAAACGCTCGTCGCCGAAGAACACGTCGAGCGCCGACCAGTCGATGGCGCCCGGGTTGGTGCGCACGTGCTCGAGCAAAGCGATGCCGGTGCCGCCGCCGGTGAGGACGACCGCGGCAGACCCGCGCGCCCGCTGCGCCGCGACGACCGCGTGGACGAAGCGCTCGGCCGCCGCCCGCACCAGGGCGTCGGTGTCGGCGAAACGGTGGATTTCGGTACCGGCGGGCCGGTGGATGTCACTGTGGGCGTTCACGTCAGACATATTCCACCTTCGACAGTCCGGTCAGTGCGGCTTCGTACATCTGGTCGGGATCGAGTCGCCGGAGCTCCTCGGCCAGGCAGTCGCGGGTCTCGCGCCGAGCGAGCGCCACCAGCGCGTCCGGCTGTCCGGTGCGGCTCAGCGTCGCGGTGGTCTCGGTCTGCGGTCGGCTGATCGCGATGCGGTCGCCGTTGGCGAGGTGCAGTTCGACGAACAACGGTCCGGTCTGCCGGCGAACCGGACCCTCGATCCGGTCGGCCAGCCACCCCGCGAGGACGTCCAGCGCAGGCTCGGTCGCCAGGCCCGACACCGTCGCGGCGGAAATCTGCTCGTGCGGCGGCTGATCCAGCGCCGACGTCAGCAGCGCCCGCCAGTAGGTGATGCGGCTCCACGCGAGGTCGGTGTCGCCGGCGGTGTACGAGCCGAGGCGGCTCTTGATGGTCGCGGTCGGATCGGCGGCGCCGGTCGCGTCGGTGATCCGGCGGATCGCCAACCGTCCCACCGGATCCAGGGCAGGGACCGTCGGCGTGTCGTCCGGCCACCACGCCACCACCGGGGTGTCGGGCAGCAGGAACGGGACCACGACGCTCGCCTCGTGATCGGCGAGCTCGCCGTAGACGCGCAGAATCACGACCTCGGACGCCCCGGCGTCGCCGCCGACGCGGATCTCGGCGTCGAGATGGGTTTCCTCCGAACGCGATCCGCGGGCGACGACGATGACGCGACACGGATGCTCGCGGCTCGCCTCGTTCGCGGCGTCGATGACGTCCTCGGAGTTCTTGCTCTCGCGGGTGCACACCACGAGCGTCAGCACCCGGCCGAGAGTGACCGCGCCACCGGTCTCGCGCAGCTCGACGAGCTTCTTGTTGATCGCGCCGGTCGTGGTCGACGGGAGCTCGATGATCACGGTCTTCTCCATTCACGCCCGGTGCGGCGCATCATCTCCTGCGCCGACGGCGGTCCCCACGTTCCGGCCTCGTACGGCTCCGGCTTGCCCTGCTTCGCCCAGTGGTCGAGTACGGGATCGAGGATCTTCCACGACAACTCGACCTCGGCGTTCACCGGGAACAGCGACGGCTCGCCGAGCAGGACGTCGAGGATCAGCCGCTCGTACGCCTCGGGCGACGACTCGGTGAACGCCTGCCCGTAGCTGAAGTCCATGTTGACGTCGCGGACCTCCATGCTCGAGCCCGGGACCTTGGACCCGAAGCGCATGGTGACGCCCTCGTCCGGCTGG
The DNA here is from genome assembly GCF_040024445.1 of Prescottella soli. Lineage (NCBI taxonomy): Bacteria > Bacillati > Actinomycetota > Actinomycetes > Mycobacteriales > Nocardiaceae > Rhodococcus > Rhodococcus (subgen. Prescottella) soli. The sequence continues at coordinate 590,445 of NZ_CP157276.1, read as the reverse complement.
ACGCGGATCACCAGGGCGTTCTGGCCGAGCTCCTCGGTCATCGTCGCGTCGAACGGCAGGTGCGGCGCGCGCTTGAAGACGACGGCGATCTCGGTGACTCTGCGGCCCAAACGCTTCCCGGTCCGCAGATAGAACGGGACACCGGCCCAGCGGCGGGTGTCCACCTCGAGGGTGATCGCCGCGTAGGTCTCGGTGGTCGAGTCCTGCGCGAACCCTTCCTCCTCGTGCAGGCCCACGACCTTGAGGCCGCCCTGCCAGCCGCCCGCGTACTGGCCGCGCGCGGTGGTCTCGTCGAGCGGCTCCGCGAGCCGGGTCGCCGACAGCACCTTGATCTTCTCGGCCTGTAGCTCCGACGGCTCGAAGCTCACCGGCTCCTCCATCGCGGTGAACGCGAGCAGTTGGAGCAGGTGATTCTGGATGACGTCGCGGGCGGCGCCGATTCCGTCGTAGTACCCGGCGCGGCCACCGAGGCCGATGTCCTCGGCCATCGTGATCTGCACGTGGTCGACGTAGTGGGCGTTCCAGATCGGGTCGAACAGCTGGTTCGCGAACCGCAGCGCCAGGATGTTCTGGACCGTCTCCTTTCCCAGGTAGTGGTCGATGCGGAACACCATGTCCTCGGGGAACACGTTGTTCACCACCGCGTTCAGCTCCCGAGCACTCTCGAGGTTGTGGCCGAACGGCTTCTCGATGACGACGCGCCGCCACTGGCCGTCCACCGACTTCGCCAGCCCCGACCGCGACAGCTGCTCGCACACCGTCGGGAACTGCGCCGGCGGAATCGAGAGGTAGAACGCGTGGTTGCCGCGCGTGCCACGCTCCCGTTCCAGCGTGTCGAGCGTGTCCGAGAGCCTGGTGAACGCGGACTCGTCGTCGAAGCTGCCCTGCACGAAGCGGATGCCCTTCGCGAGCTGCTCCCACACGTCCTCGCGGAACGGGGTACGCGCGTGCTCGCGGACCGCGTCGTGGACGACCTGACTGAAGTCCTGATCCGCCCAGTCACGCCGGGCGAAACCGACGAGAGCGAACCCGGGCGGCAGCAACCCCCTGTTGGCGAGGTCGTACACCGCCGGCATGAGCTTCTTACGTGCCAGGTCGCCGGTGACGCCGAAGATCACCAGGGCGCAGGGGCCGGCGATGCGAGGCAGTCGCCGATCCCTGCTGTCCCGAAGGGGGTTGATCCAACGGTCCACCGCGGGTTCGCTCACGGATCAGCTCTCTCGAGCAGCTGCGAGCTGCTCCGTGATCGTGTCGAGGAGCTCGTTCCACGAGACCTCGAACTTGTCGACGCCCTCGACCTCGAGCTTGTCGAACACCGCCGGGATGTCGATGCCGACCGCGGCCAGGTCGTCGAACACGGCCTGCGACGCCTCGGCGGTGCCGGTGATGGTGTCCCCGGTGACGGTGCCGTGGTCGGCGACCGCCTCGATGGTCTTCTCCGGCATGGTGTTGACGGTGTTCGCGGCGACCAGCTCCGTCACGTACATCGTGTCGGAGTACTCGGGGTTCTTCACGCCGGTCGATGCCCACAGCGGACGCTGGACGAGCGCGCCCTCGGCCGCCAGGGCCGCCCACCGGTCGCCACCCTCGAAGACCCTCAGGTACGACGCGTACGCGAGGCGGGCGTTGGCGACACCGGCCTTGCCGCGCAGCGCGAGGGCCGCGTCCGAACCGATCTTGTCGAGCTGCGCGTCGATCTCGGTGTCCACGCGGGAGACGAAGAACGACGCCACCGAGTGGATCTTCGACAGGTCGTGGCCGGCGGCCTTCGCGGCCTCGAGTCCGGCGAGGTAGGCGTCGATGACGGCCTCGTAGCGCTCGACCGAGAAGATCAGCGTGACGTTGACGCTGATGCCCTCGGCGATCACCCGGGTGATCGCCGGCAGACCCGCCTTGGTGGCCGGGATCTTGATGAAGAGGTTGTCGCGGTCGACGAGCTTCCACAGCTCGATCGCCTGCGCGACGGTCGCGTCGGTCTCGTGGGCCAGACGCGGATCGACCTCGATCGAGACGCGGCCGTCCACACCGGCGGACGCCTGGGCCTGCGGGGCCAGGACCCCGCACGCATTGCGGACGTCGTCGGTCGTGAGGGTGCGAACCGTCTCGTCGACGTCGGCGCCCTGCTCGGCCAGCTCCCGCAGCTGCGCGTCGTACGCGTTGCCCTTGGTGATGGCGCCCTGGAAGATCGTGGGGTTCGTGGTGACGCCGACGACGCTGCGGGTGGCGATCAGCTCCGCGAGGTTGCCGGTCTCGAGCCGCGTGCGGGACAGGTCGTCGAGCCACACGGACACGCCCGCCGCGGACAGCGCCGCGAGGTTGGCGTTCTGGGTTGCAGTGTCAGTCATGATGATTCATCCCTTCACACGTGCGAGGGTGCGGCGCGCCGCATCGGTGACCGCTTCGGCCGTGAAGCCGAACTCACGGAACAACGTCTTGTAGTCGGCGGAGGCGCCGTAATGCTCGATCGACACGGCCTCGCCGTCGCTGCCGAGGATCTTGTACCACGGCATCGCGATGCCGGCCTCGACGGTGACGCGGGCGCGCACCGACGGAGGCAGGACCTCGTCGCGGTAGGCCTGGTCCTGCTGCTCGAACCAGTCGAGGCAGGGGGCCGACACGACGCGGGTGGCGATGCCGTCCGCCTCGAGTGCCTCACGGGCGGCCACGGCCAGCTGCAGCTCCGAGCCGGTGCCCAGCAGGATGACCTCGGGGGTGCCGGTGGACGCCTCGGCCAGCACGTACGCGCCGCGGGCCACACCCTCGGCTGCCTTGTTCTTGGTGCCGTCGAGGACCGGGATGTCCTGGCGGGTGAGCGCGAGGGCGGTGGGGCCGGTCTTGTGCTCGAGCGCCGCCTTCCATGCGTGGGCGGTCTCGTTGGCATCGCCCGGACGGATCACCGACATGTTCGGGATCGCCCGCAGCGCCGCGAGGTGCTCGATCGGCTGGTGCGTCGGGCCGTCCTCGCCGAGGCCGATGGAGTCGTGCGTCCACACGTACAGCGCGGGGGTCTTCATCAGCGAGGCGAGGCGAACCGCCGGACGCATGTAGTCGCTGAAGACGAGGAACGTGCCGCCGTAGGCGCGGGTCGGCCCGTGCAGGACGATGCCGTTGAGGATCGAGCCCATCGCATGCTCGCGGACGCCGAAGTGCAGCGTGCGGCCGTACGGCTGGGCGTTCCAGTCCTTCGTCGAGATCGACGTCGGGCCGAACGAGTCGGAGCCGTCGATCGTGGTGTTGTTGCTGCCGGCCAGGTCGGCCGAGCCGCCCCACAGTTCCGGCAGGATCGGGCCGAGCGCGTTCAGGACCTTGCTCGACGCCTTGCGGGTCGCGACACCCTTCGCGTCCGCCTCCCAGGTCGGGAGGCTGTCGGCCCAGCCCTCGGGGAACTCGCCGGCGTGCAGACGGTCGAACAGCGCCTTGCGCTCGGGCTCACGCGCGGCCCAGGCGTCGAAGCCGACCTGCCACTGGGTGTGCGCCGCGGTGCCCCGACCCACGACCTGGCGGGCGTGTGCGAGCGCGGCCGGATCGACGTCGAAGCTCTTCTCCGGATCGAAGCCGAGGGCGCGCTTGACCCCGGCGACCTCGTCGGCGCCGAGCGCGGCGCCGTGCACGTCGCCGGTGTTCATCTTGGTCGGGGCCGGGTAGCCGATGATGGTGCGCAGCAGGATCATCGACGGCTTGTCGGTGACGGCCTTCGCGGCCTCGACGGCGTCGAGGATCGCCGAGACGTTCTCGCCGCCCTCGATCGTCTGCACGTGCCAGCCGTACGCCTCGTAACGCTTGGCGGTGTCCTCGCCGAGAGCGATCGCGGTGTCGTGCTCGATCGAGATCTTGTTGTCGTCGTAGAAGACGATCAGGTTGCCCAGCTCCTGGACGCCCGCGATCGACGACGCCTCGGAGGTGACACCCTCCTCGATGTCACCGTCGGAGGCGATGACGTAGACGAAGTGGTCGAACGGGCTGGTGCCGGCCGCGGCGTCCGGATCGAACAGGCCGCGCTCGCGGCGGGCCGCCATCGCCATGCCGACCGACGACGCGAGACCCTGGCCCAGGGGACCGGTCGTCATCTCGACGCCGACGGTGTGGCCGTACTCCGGGTGGCCGGGGGTGAGCGAACCCCACGTGCGCAGCGCCTCGATGTCGGACAGCTCCAGGCCGTAGCCCGACAGGTACAGCTGCAGGTACAGCGTCAGGCTGCTGTGGCCGCACGACAGGATGAAGCGGTCGCGTCCCACCCACTCGGGGTTCTTCGGGTCGTGGCGCATCACCCGCTGGAACAGCGTGTAGGCGAGAGGTGCGAGGCTCATTGCGGTGCCAGGGTGGCCGTTGCCGACCTTCTGGACGGCGTCCGCGGCGAGGACTCGTACGGTGTCGACGGCCTTGGTGTCCAGGTCCGTCCAGTCGGCGGGGTGGACCGGGTGGGTGAGGACGCGGATCTCGTCTGTGATCGACACGGGCAGATGTCTCCTGACATGGTTGTGCGTGGCGCCGTGAGGGTGCGGTGGGCGCTGGCGAGCCTCTTGTGCGTCTCTAGCCTAGTGTGCCCCCTGATTCGGGTCGATTCGGTTGCCGGGTATCGGCCGTCTACCATCGTCTGTAGTAGTGCAGTAGTCAGCAAGGATGTAGTCGCGTGGGGCAAGGAGACAGCGTGCGTACAGGGCATAGGCCGAGCGGACACGGCTTCGGCAGCCCCGGCGTCGCATCCGCTTCCGATTCGGAAAATTCTCGGGACACGTCGACGCTGCGAGGGCGTGTGATCTCGACGATCCTCGCGTACGTGGCGTTGACGAAGCCGCGTGTGATCGAGCTCCTGCTCGTCGCAACGATTCCGGCGATGCTGCTCGCGGACCGCGGCCACATCGACCTGGCACTCATTCTCAGCACACTGTTCGGTGGCTGGATGGGCGCGGCGAGTGCCAACTCGCTGAACTGCGTCGTGGACGCCGACATCGACAAGGTGATGAAGCGCACAGCGCTGCGTCCGCTGGCCCGTCAGGCCGTGCCGACGAGGAACGCGTTCATCTTCGGTGCGACGCTCGGCATCGCATCGTTCCTGTGGCTGTGGTGGCGGGCGAACCTGCTCGCGGGCTTCCTCGTCGTCCTGACGATTGCCTTCTACGTCCTCGTCTACACGATGGTGCTCAAGCGCCGCACCTGGCAGAACGTGATCTGGGGCGGCGCCGCCGGTTGCATGCCCGTGATGGTCGGCTGGGCCGCCGTCACCGGGTCGCTGAGCTGGGAGCCGGTCGTCCTGTTCCTGATCATCTTCTTCTGGACGCCGCCGCACACCTGGGCGCTCGCGATGCGCTACAAGGAGGACTACAAGGCCGCGGGCGTGCCGATGCTCCCGGTCATCGCCTCCGAGAAGCACGTCACGAAGCAGATCGTGATCTATACCTGGGCCACCGTCCTCGCATCGCTAGCGCTGGTGCCGGCCGCCGGATGGATCTACGCGGTCGTCACGCTGCTCGCCGGCGCCTGGTTCCTGTTCGTCGCGCACCAGCTGTACAACAGCGTCCGCGGCGGCACCCCCATCAAGCCACTCAAGCTGTTCCTGCAGTCCAACAACTACCTCGCGGTGGTGTGCTGCGGTCTGGCCGTCGACTCGGTCCTCGGCTGGCAGACCATCGCGCAGCTGTTCTGACGCAGCCAGTCGCCCGATCCTCGACGAGGGCCCCGGTCGTATTCGACCGGGGCCCTCGTCGTCGGTGTCGCGCGCTACGGCACCAGCACGATCGAACCGGTGGTCTTGCGCCCCTCCAGATCGCGGTGCGCCTGCTCGGCGGCGTCCAACGGGTAGCTCCCACCGACCCGGAGCTTCAGGGTGCCCGCCGCGATCGCGTCGAAGACGGCGCCCGCACGCCAGGTGAGCTCCTCGCGGTCGCGCACGTAGTGGGCCAGGGTCGGACGGGTCACGTACAGCGATCCGCCCGCGTTGAGGCGCTGCAGATCGAACGGGGGGACCGGTCCGCTGGCGGCGCCGAACAGGACGAGTGTGCCGCGGATCCGCAGCGACTCGAGGCTCGCGTCGAACGTGTCCTTACCGACGCCGTCGTAGACCGCCGCGACCCCTTCGCCGCCGGTGAGTTCACGCACCTTCTCGGCGAGCCCGTCACCGTAGCGGAGGACCCGCCAGGCGCCCGCCTCCCGTGACAAGGCCTCCTTCTCGTCCGTCGAGACCGTCGAGATGACCTTGACGCCCTTCGCGGCCGCCATCTGCGTGAGTAGGAGCCCCACACCGCCGGCGCCCGCGTGAACGAGGACCGTCTCCCCGGACCGCGCGGGGTACGCCGACTCGATCAGGTAGTGCGCCGTCATGCCCTGCAACAGCGCCGACGCGGCCTGTGCCGGAGCGACACCGTCGGGTACATCCACCGCCACGGCGGCCGGCACGACGACCTTCTCCGCGTAGCTGCCAGGTCCAGCGGCCCACGCCACGCGGTCGCCGACCCCGAACTCGGTGACGTCGGCGCCGACCGCGGTGACCACGCCGGTGCCCTCGTCGCCGGGGATGTACGGGAGATCGCGGGCGTAGGTGCCGTTGCGGAAGTACGTGTCGATGAAGTTGATCCCGATCGCCTCGGTGGCCACCACCAGGTCACCGGGGCCGGGTCGGGGATCGGACACCTCGGTGGGGGTGAGGACCTCGGGACCGCCGTTCTCGGACACCACGATTGCGCGCATGTTCTTGTTGTACACCCCGCCGTCCCACATCCAATGGGACTGCCGTGCCGGTCACCGGGCTACCGCACAGTAGTCTGTGGCCATGAGCACCGATACCCAGAGCACCGCTGCGGCCCCGGTCCTGCCCTCGGGCACGGTCGCCGCCATCCGGAAGTTCCTGTCCGAGCACGGCGGATCCGCGAGCGCGGTCATCCAGCCAGTGGGTCGCGCGGGCGTGCGGATCACGCTCGTCGGCGCCGACGGCATCCTCGGCGACCAGGTGGTCGACACGGTCGCGATCGCGAATGCGGTCGTCGCCTCCTTCGACGAGATCACCGTCTCGGAGTGGGACCGCGCGCTGACGAGTGTCGTGACCCCGCGCAAGGGCCACTTCGCGAAGATGGCGGGCTGGGTGGCCCACCAGACGCGCTTCCCCAAGGCGCGCAACGAACGCTGAAACACTCGAAGGCCGGGGTCCTGCACGTGAGCAGAACCCCGGCCTTCGTCGTTCCGTGGAGTGACGCCGGGGTCAGGCGGACGCGACTGCTTCGGTGTCGGCGCGTTCGCCGACCGGTTCGCGGACCCGGCCTGCCGCGTACAGCGCCGCGGTCGCCGCGGTGCAGGCGCCGGCGAGCGTCACGTGCACCGTGACCAGCGCGGCCGGCACGTGCGTCCAGAACTGCACCAGCCCGACACACCCCTGCACGACGACGAGCGCGATCACGACCTTCAGCCGCAGCTTCACCGCGGCGCTCGCCCCGACGGCGTACAGGCCGAACCCGAGGCCGATCAGCAGCGCAAGGTATCCGACGAGCATCTCGGCGTGCAGGTGCACGAGGTTGGTGATGTCCAGGTCGAGACGTTCGACCGTGCGCTCCGGTGTCTTGTCCCCGGCGTGGGGGCCGGCGCCGGTCACCATCGTGCCGGCCACCAGCGTTGCGCCCAGTGCGACGCCGGTGAGGGCCGTGAGCCAGCTCAGCTGCTTGGGAAGCGTGGTGACCTCGACGCCGTCGTCGGGCTGGGCGATCTTGTGGTAGAGCAGCACCGACAGCCACACCATCGCCATCGACACCAGCAGGTGCAGCGCCACCGTCCACCAGAGCAGCCCGGTCAGCACGGTGATGCCCCCGAGGACCGCCTGCGCGACGGTCGACAGCGGCATCAGCCACGCGTAGACCAGCACCTCGCGTCGGCGTCCTGCACGGGTGACGGCGAGGACCACCGCGGCGGCGGTCGCGATCACCAGGAACGTCAGCAACCGGTTGCCGAACTCGATCGACTGGTGGAACCACGGCGCGGTGGACGACGACGTCGGGACGAAGCTGCCCGGGTAGCACTGCGGCCAGGTGGTGCAGCCGAGGCCGGACGCGGTCACTCGGACCACCGATCCGGTGACCGCGATTCCGCCCTGGGACACGATCACCGCGATCGCGATCCACTTCTGGACCGCGAGGGACGGCAGCGGCAGACGGTTGACCAGGTTCACAAACCCGCGATACAGCACGCCCCGATGGTAGAGGGCCGTCCACTACACGCCGTCGTTGGGGTGCGCCTCCCGCGGGGAAACGTGCAGGTTATCCGGCCCGCGGGAGGCGCAATCGTGTGCGAGTTCACGATCCCGACGAGCCGCTCGACCCCCCGCTGCCGGGATTGACGGACACGATGCCCGAGATCGTTCCCTGCATGTACCGGCCGTCGTGGGTGATGAGCGCCGACATCTGCAGGGTGTCGCCCAGCATCGTCCCGGTGATCGTCTTGGTGGTCTTCACGGCACCGGTGTCGGGGTCGATCACCCCGTACGCGAAGCCGTCGAGCGGCGTCGTCATGTCGGCGCCCTGCCGGACCATCGTGTAGATGTTGCCGTCGGCCGTCGACAGGTGCGGCACGGCGGAACTGCGGACCTGGTTCTGCCACACGGTGGTGCATCCCTGGCCGTCGGCGTCGACGTCGACGCGCGTCATGCCGCCCCGGAACGGCGCGGACGCCGGCACCGCCTCGCCCGCCCCGGCCGGGACCGTCGGGTAGGGGTAGCCGTAGGTGCCCGCGACGAACACCGAACGCCCGATGCCGATCGGCGAGTTCTCGCTGCCGCTGCCCGAACCGGTGCTGCCGCTGACGCTGCCGGACAGGCTGCCGCCCGACCCGCCGGCGCTCCCGGTACTGCCCAGGCTGCCCCCGCCGTCGCCCGGCGGGAGGACCGGTTCCTTGCAGACCTCCTCGCCGGTGGCGGAGCGGTACACGAGCAGGTTCACCTGTCCGTCGGTGTTGTCGACGATCGTCACGTATTCCGACCCGGTCGACGGACCGAAGTAGGTGGGGGTCGATCCGGTGCCCCAGCTCAGCTGCCCGGGCTTGCGGGCCGAGCCGCGGTCGTAGGGCTGTCGCCAGACGATGTGGGGCTGGGCGTCCGGCCGGGCGCTCAGCTGGTACGTCGCGTGCGTCGAGGCGACCGACGTGCCGCCGGGCGACGTCGAGATGCTGTTCTGCACCTGCTCGCCGGCCGGCAGCGCCACCGTCCGGGCCACGCCGGCCGCATCGACGGTGCCGACGATGCCGCCGCCCGTCGCGAACCAGACGTTGCCGGCCCAGTCCGGTGCCAGGCCCGTGACGTTGTCCCCGTCGGGAATCGCGGCCGTCAGGTCGACGCTCGACTCGACGGCCAACGTCCACGTGCCGCCCGTGTGCGTGTGGCCGATCCGCAGCAGGTGCCGGGTGCCGTCCACGACAACCAGGCGATCGTCCGAGTCGAGGTAGGCGTATACGCCGCCGAGCAGGCTGCCCTTGGTGAGCTGGAGTTGGGCGAGCGTGCCGCCCGCGGGAACGGTCGGGGCGTTCGGATCCAGCAGGTGCACGGTCGGGTTCTGGCCGATCATCGTCGTGCACAGCGCGACGACCAGTCCGTCCGAGCCCTGCAGCAGCGTCGGGCACGCCGACGCGAGCGGGTACTGCGCGATCGAGACGGCTCCGGTGCCCGGCCCGGCGAGCGGCGTCGCATCGGACGATCCCGCGTCCTGATGCATCGTCGACGTGCCCTCCGGGCCCAGGTGCGGGTTCGGGGGAGCGAGTGGACCCCAGGCCGGGGCGGCGTCGGCGGTCATCGGTGCCAGCGCCAGGGCGAGCGCCCCGCACGCGGCGAGGGAGGTCCGGCGGAATCCGGTCATCAGAGAGGCGGTCACGCCGCACATTCTGATACTGGACGGTCGGACCCGGAAGCGTTTCGCCCGAGACGGGCCGAATGAACGAATACTCGTGTCAGGTGAACTTGAAAGTCCTGGTCGCGACGAATCCGGTCACGAGCGCCCACACCGCGAGCACCGCAATGCAGAACACGTTGATGCTGCCCGCGGTGGCGTCCTCGAGGGCTTGGGCGAGGGCGCCGGACGGGATCAGTTCCGCGGTGATCCGGACACCGGCGTGTAGTTGGTCGCCGAAGATGACGCTGCCGATGCCGGCCATCGCGAACCACAGGATGTTCGCGAGCGCGAGGACGATCTCGGCGCGCAGCGTGCCGCCCAGCAGCAGCCCCATCGCCGCGAACGTGACGGTTCCGAGGGCGATCACGACTGCGCCGAGGAGCAGTCCGACCACGCTGGGGCGCCAGCCCAGTGCGAATCCGATGGCGCCGAGCAGGAGGGTCTGCATCGCGACGACGATCACGACCGCGGCGCTCTTGCCGGCAATGATGCCCCAGCGCGGCAGCGGCGTGGCCCCGAGACGTTTGAGGGCGCCGTAGCGGCGGTCGAAGCCGACGGCGATCGCCTGACCGGTGAACGCCGTCGACATGATCGCGACCATCATCACGGCGGGAACGATCGTGTCGACGCGGTCGCTCCCGAAATCGCCGATCGGCAGCAGGGTCAGGCCGATCAGCAGGGTGATCGGGATGAACATCGTGATCAGCAACTGCTCGCCGTTGCGCAGCAGCAGCGTCAGTTCGAGCTTGGTCTGCGCGGCCAGCATCCTCCCCGGCGGCGCAGGCTGGGGGCGCGGGGCGAACGTGCCGTCGGCGAATCGGTTGTCGGCCAGGCGGTCGTGGTGCGTCACGCTCATCCCCTCAGATCCCGTCCCGTGAGTTCGAGGAAGACGTCCTCGAGGCGGCGCTGGTCGACCCGGATCTCCGTGGCCAGCGCGTCCTGTCCTGCGCACCACGACGTGACCGCCGCGACGACGTGCGGGTTGATCGCGCCGCGCACGACGTAGTCCCCGGACGAGACCTCCTGCACCTGGAACTCGGCCGGCAGCGCGGCGCGCAGCGGGGCGAGGTCGAGGCCGGGCGGTGCCACGAGACTCAGCCGACCCTCGGCGCCGGTGCGGGTGACCTCCGACGGCGTCCCGGACGCGACGATCCGGCCGTGGTCGATGATGACGAGTTCGTCGGCCAGCTCCTCGGCCTCGTCCATGAGGTGCGTGGTCAGCAGGACGCTGACGCCGTCGCGGCGCAGCGCGTCGATCAGCTCCCACACGAGCAGGCGCGCCTGCGCGTCCAGGCCCGCGGTCGGTTCGTCGAGGAACACGAGTTCGGGCCGGCCGACGAGGGCGCAGGCGAGGGACAGCCGTTGCTGCTGGCCACCCGACAGACGGCGGTACGGGGTGCGGCGGGCGTCCTGTAGGCCGAGGCTGCGCAGGAGCCAGTCGGGATCGAGCGGGTCCGCCGAGTACGACGCGACCAGGTCGAGCATCTCGCCGGCCTTCGAACCCGGGTACGCGCCGCCGCCCTGGAGCATGACCCCGATCCGAGGCCGCAGTGCCGCGGAGTCGGCGATCGGGTCGAGGCCGAGGACCCGAACGGATCCGGCGTCGGGCGCGACGAAGCCCTCGCACATCTCGACGGTCGTGGTCTTGCCGGCGCCGTTCGGGCCGAGCAGGGCCAGCACCTGCGCCTGTTCGAGGACGAGATCGAGCCCGTTGACGGCGCGGACGGTGCCGAAGGCCTTCTCGACGCCTTGGAGACGTACTGCCGGCGCACCCATACTCACGCCGTTTCCGACGTTCTGACAATCACGAGGAACCAGCGTAGGCCCCGACCGGATCAGGCTTGTCCGGTGGTCCCGGGCTGGGCCCGCCAGAGCAGCTTGTTGCGGGTGACGAGCATCAGCACGACGCTGGCGATCGCGGTGGCGACGGCGGCCTGGACGATCATGAACGGCTCGTACTCGGCGCCGTTGGGCATGAGGATCACGCTCACGAAGGACGAGAACGCGATCGCCGGGATCCGGAACACCGGGCGGGTGGCCCACGCCGCGAGCGGGATGACCGCCCACAGCAGGTACCACGGCTGCACGACCGGGAAGAGGAGGACGATCGCGCCCAGGGACACGCCGAGCGCCCCGACCGGATGGATCCGTCCGACCAGCACCGCGACCAGCATGCGCAGCGTGATGAAGGCGGCGATCAGTGACGCGATCGGCCGGGTGAGGCTCAGGACGGCGGTGGTGTGGTCGCCGAGACCGAGCAGCACGCCGACCAGGCCGGTACCGAGTCCGAGCAGTGTCGGGATCGACATCCAGCTGCGGACTTCCGTCGCGGTGCCGAGTGTCTGCGTCCAGCCCATCCCGAGCCCGCTCGCGACGCTCACGAAGACGGTCACCGTGATCGCCACCACCCCCAGTAGCGCCGCGGCGGACACGAGTGCCTTCAGGTTGGCGCCCCACCTGCGGGCGAGCGCCATTCCCACGAACCCGAGCGCGAGCAGCGAGGGGATCTTGATCGTCGAGGACAGCGCGATCAGGGTCGCGCCGGCCAGCAGCAGAAGCAGGGCCCTTCCGCGAATCGGATCGGTGCCCTCCACGGCCCGCAGGGCGAGCTCGACACCGGCGAGCATCAGGCCGATCATCAGGGCCTCGTTGTGGATGCCGGCGACGAGGTGGAAGAGCACGAGCGGGTTGAGGGCGCCGAGCCAGAGCGCGCCGACGGCCGAGACGCCGCAGCGCCGCGCGAGCCGGGGCAGGGCCCACACGATCATCGCGACGCCGGCGAGCGCGAGCAGTCGGTGCAGGAAGATCCCGGCGACGATGTTGTCGCCGGTGAGCCAGGTGATCCCGCGTCCCATCCAGAGGAACAGTGGGCCGTAGGGCGCCGGGGTGTCGCGCCAGATGGTGGGGACGGTCCGGGTCAGGACGTTGTCGACGCCGAGCGCGCCGGCGGGGCCGATCTCGTACGGATCGAGGCCGCGCGCGGTGATCTCGCTCTGCGCGAGGTACGAGTAGACGTCGCGACTGAACATCGGCGGCGCGACTGTGAGAGGTATCACCCACAGCAGCATGGTGCGGTCCAGCTGCGATCGACTCAGCTGCCGCGGCGGGCGTCCGCCACGGAGGCTGCCGACCGCGAAGCGGCCCAGCAACAGCCACGCGAGGACCACCATGACGGTGCCGGTCATGGCCATGCTCAGTGTTGCACTCGGCATGCGCGCCGGCAGTCCCAGCACGCGCAGGCCCTGGACGGGGTTCTGCAGAACCGGCTGCGCTCCGGCTCCCAGCGCGCCGACGGCCATGAGCACCGCGCCGGTGGCGCCGAACAGGCGTATCCAGTGCAGTTGGCGGGTTTCGGCCGCGTCGAGGCCGGGGGCCTCGGTCTCGTCGCCGTGGAGGGCGTCGGCTACCGACGGTCGGGGGGAGCGCCCGTCGATCCCGAGCGCACGCTTGGCGAAGAGCGTGGCCCGATCGACCCGGGACCGGGCCGGGGCTTCCGACTCGTGATCCATCTCGGTCTGCGGCACACGGTGCAGCGTAGCGGTGTGAACGGAGTGCTCCAGCCAGGGCTGAGCCGCCGCGGTCGCGGCCGGTGTGGCGCCGATTACAGAGGGCACCCTTCGTAGACCGGCGCGTCGAATTCCGTCACACTGGTGTTGTGAAATCGGAAGCGGCCCGACGCTCGAGCGGAGAAAGTGCAGGTCACGAACCTGTTCAGGTCTCCGCGGGTTCGTCGCTGCCCGTTACCGGCGCGCACGAAGGGCACACCCGCGCCGCGGTGGTGCAGTTGCTCCTCGAGGAGGGGCCGATCTCGGCCACCGACATCGGAGCCCGGCTCGGCCTCAGCGCCGCCGGTGTCCGACGGCACCTGGACGTGCTCATCGAGGCGGGCGAGGCGCAGGAGGCCAGCGCGGCCAGCTGGCGCCAGCGTGGCCGCGGTCGCCCGGCGAAGCTGTTCCAGATCACCGCGGCAGGTCGCGGGAAGCTCGGTCACACGTACGACGACCTCGCGGGTGCGGCGATGCGGCAGCTGCGCGAGATCGGTGGCGACGCGGCCATCGAGGACTTCGCTCGACGTCGGGTGCAGTCCATCGTCCGTGAGGTCGAGCCGGTGGGCGACGGAGAACCCGAGGACGTCGAGTCCACGGCGGAGGAGATCGCGGAGGCGTTCACCTCGGCGGGATTCGCCGCGTCGATCCGGCCGGTCGGCAACGGTGTGCAGATCTGTCAGCACCACTGCCCGGTGTCGCACGTCGCCGAGGAGTTCCCCGAACTGTGCGAGGCGGAGCGGGCGGCGTTCGCCGAACTGCTCGGACGCCACGTGCAACGTCTGGCGACGATCGCGAACGGCGACTGTGCCTGCACGACCCATGTCCCACTCGCAGTACCCCGCAAGACCTCCTAGATGTTCTCCCCGGTGGACAGCTCACACCGGTACGTAACAAGACTCCGGAAGGAGCTCGCATGACCGTCACACCAGACCAGGTGACACCCGAGGCGCTCTCTCAAGAAGAGACGATCGCCTCGCTGGGCAACTACGAGTACGGCTGGTCGGATACCGACGTCGCCGGTGCCAGTGCGCAGCGAGGGCTGTCCGAGGACGTCGTGCGGGACATCTCCGCGAAGAAGAACGAGCCCGACTGGATGCTCGACATCCGCCTCAAGGCGCTGCGCACCTTCGACAAGAAGCCGATGCCGCACTGGGGTTCGAACCTCGATGGCATCGACTTCGACAACATCAAGTACTTCGTGCGGTCCACGGAGAAGCAGGCCGAGAGCTGGGACGACCTGCCCGAGGACATCAAGAACACGTACGACAAGCTGGGCATCCCCGAGGCGGAGAAGCAGCGGCTGATCGCCGGTGTGGCGGCGCAGTACGAGTCCGAGGTGGTGTACCACCAGATCCGCGAGGACCTCGAGTCCCAGGGCGTGATCTTCCTCGATACCGACTCGGGTCTGCGTGAGCACCCGGAGATCTTCCGCGAGTACTTCGGATCGGTCATCCCCGCCGGCGACAACAAGTTCTCCGCGCTGAACACCGCCGTCTGGTCGGGTGGATCGTTCATCTACGTCCCGCCGGGCGTGAAGGTCGACATCCCGCTGCAGGCCTACTTCCGGATCAACACCGAGAACATGGGCCAGTTCGAGCGCACGCTGATCATCGTCGACGAGGGCGCTTCCGTGCACTACGTCGAGGGCTGCACCGCGCCGATCTACAAGTCCGACTCGCTGCACTCGGCGGTCGTCGAGATCATCGTCAAGAAGGGCGGCCACTGCCGCTACACGACGATCCAGAACTGGTCGAACAACGTCTACAACCTGGTGACCAAGCGCACCAAGGTCGAGGCGGGCGGTTCGATGGAGTGGATCGACGGCAACATCGGCTCGAAGGTCACGATGAAGTACCCGGCCGTGTGGATGATGGGCGAGCACGCCCGCGGCGAGGTCCTCTCCGTCGCGTTCGCCGGTGAGGGTCAGCACCAGGACACCGGCGCGAAGATGCTGCACCTGGCGCCGCACACGTCGTCGACGATCGTGAGCAAGTCCGTCGCCCGTGGCGGCGGCCGCGCGTCGTACCGCGGCCTGGTCCAGGTCAACAAGGGCGCCCACGGGTCGAAGGCGACCGTCAAGTGTGACGCCCTGCTGGTCGACCAGATCAGCCGCTCCGACACCTACCCGTACGTCGACGTCCGCGAGGACGACGTGACGATGGGCCACGAGGCGACGGTGTCGAAGGTCAGCGACGACCAGTTGTTCTACCTCATGAGCCGCGGTCTGACCGAGGACGAGGCCATGGCCATGGTGGTGCGAGGGTTCGTCGAGCCCATCGCCAAGGAGCTGCCGATGGAGTACGCCCTCGAGCTCAACCGCCTGATCGAACTGCAGATGGAAGGGGCGGTGGGCTAGTGAGCACCCCCGTGACGGGAGTACAGGGCGCGGCGGCCGGCGAGAACGCCGTCCCCGCAACCAACAAGGGTGAGGTCTTCACCTCGTTCGACGTGAACGCGTTCGAGGTGCCCGGTGGCCGCGACGAGGCGTGGCGGTTCACCCCGCTGCGCCGGCTGCGCGGCCTGCACGACGGCACCGCCGTCGCGTCGGGCAAGGCGACCGTCGAGGTCGTCGGCGACGTCTCCGTCGAGACCGTCGGCCGCGACGACGCCCGGCTGGGCCAGGGTGGCGTCCCGTTCGATCGGGTTGCCGCGCAGGCGTACTCGTCGTTCGAGTCGGCCACGGTCGTGACCGTCGGCCGCGAGACCGAGGTTGCGGCCCCGGTGCACATCAAGGTCACCGGCCCGGGTGAGGGCGCGGTGGCGTTCGGGCACCTGCAGATCCGGCTCGAGGAGTTCGCGAAGGCCACTGTCGTCCTCGATCAGAAGGGCAGCGGAACCTACGCGGAGAACGTCGAATTCGTGCTCGGCGACAGCGCGTCGCTGACCGTCGTCGCGGTCCAGGACTGGGCGGACGACACGGTCCACACCGCCGCGCACCACGCGATGCTCGGCCGCGACGCGGTGCTGCGGCACACGTCGGTGAGCCTCGGCGGCGACCTCGTCCGGATCACCCCGACCGTCAAGTACTCCGGCCCCGGCGGCGACGCCGAGCTGCTCGGCCTGTACTTCGCCGACGCGGGCCAGCACTTCGAGCACCGTCTGCTGGTGGATCATTCGCAGCCGCACTGCAAGTCCAACGTCGTGTACAAGGGTGCGCTGCAGGGCGATCCGGAGTCGGGCAAGCCGGACGCGCACACCGTGTGGATCGGCGACGTGCTGATCCGCGCCGAGGCGGAGGGCACCGACACGTTCGAGCTCAACCGCAACCTCGTGCTCACCGACGGCGCGCGTGCCGATTCGGTGCCGAACCTCGAGATCGAGACCGGTGAGATCGTCGGTGCCGGACACGCCAGCGCGACGGGACGTTTCGACGACGAGCAGCTGTTCTACCTGCGGGCCCGGGGCATCCCCGAGGATCAGGCCCGGCGGCTGGTCGTGCGTGGCTTCTTCCACGAGATCATCAACCGCATCGCCGTTGCGGAGGTGCGCGAGCGCCTCGAGGCCGCCGTCGAGGCCGAACTGGCCGCGGTCGGCGCCTGATCCGCCGCCTCTCCACCGATACTTCGCCGATAACCCGCATAGGAAATCGAATGTCTACGCTTGAAATCCGCGACCTGCACGTCAACGTCGCCAACTCGGACGAGAACGCCGAGCCGATCAACATCCTCAAGGGTGTGAACCTGACCGTCAGCTCGGGGGAGACCCACGCCATCATGGGCCCCAACGGCTCGGGCAAGTCCACCCTGTCGTACGCGATCGCCGGCCACCCCAAGTACGAGGTGACCTCCGGCTCCATCACCCTGGACGGCGAGAACGTCCTGGAGATGAGCGTGGATGAAAGGGCCCGTGCTGGTCTTTTTCTTGCCATGCAGTACCCGGTCGAGGTGCCCGGCGTCTCGATGTCGAACTTCCTGCGCACCGCAGCCACCTCCGTCCGCGGCGAGGCGCCGAAGCTGCGCCACTGGGTCAAGGAAGTCAAGGAGGCGATGACCGAGCTCGAGATCGATCCGACGTTCGGTGAGCGCAGCGTCAACGAGGGCTTCTCGGGCGGCGAGAAGAAGCGCCACGAGATCCTGCAGCTGGGTCTGATCAAGCCGAAGATCGCGATCCTCGACGAGACCGACTCGGGCCTCGACGTCGACGCCCTGCGCGTGGTCTCGGAGGGCGTCAACCGCTACAAGGAGCGCGAGAACGGCGGCATCCTGCTGATCACGCACTACACCCGCATCCTGCGCTACATCAAGCCGGAGTTCGTGCACGTGTTCGTGAACGGGCAGGTCGTCGAGTCGGGCGGCGCGGAGCTCGCCGACGAGCTCGAGGCCAACGGCTACGTGCGCTTCACCCAGGCTGCCGGGGCAGGGGCGTAGCCCGCATGACCATCACGGTGCCCGCGCTGGACGTCACCAGGATCCGGGAAGACTTCCCGATCCTGGGGCGGACCGTGCGCGACGGAAAGCCCTTGGTGTACCTGGATTCCGGCGCGACCTCGCAGCGTCCGGTGCAGGTGCTCGACGCCGAGCGGGAGTTCCTGACCACGTGCAACGCAGCGGTGCACCGCGGTGCGCATCAGCTGGCCGAGGAGGCCACCGACGCGTACGAGGGTGCCCGCGCGGCGATCGCCTCGTTCGTCGGTGTCGATTCGGACGAGCTGGTGTTCACGAAGAACGCCACCGAGTCGCTCAACCTCGTCGCCTACGTGTTCGGCGACGACCGCTTCGACAAGGCCGTCGGACCGGGTGACGAGATCGTCGTCACCGAGCTCGAACACCACGCGAATCTCGTTCCGTGGCAGGAGCTCGCGCGTCGCACCGGTGCAACGCTGCGCTGGTACGGCATCACCGACGACGGACGCATCGACCTCGATTCGCTCGAGCTGACCGACAAGGTCAAGGTCGTCGCGTTCACGCACCAGTCCAATGTGACCGGTGCGATCTCGCCGGTCACCGAACTGGTCCGCCGCGCGCAGGCCGTCGGCGCGGTCACGGTTCTCGACGCGTGCCAGTCCGTCCCGCACATCGCCGTCGACTTCCGTTCCCTCGGTGTCGATTTCGCGGCCTTCTCCGGGCACAAGATGCTCGGCCCGTCCGGTGTTGGCGTGCTGTACGGCCGCCGTGAGCTGCTCGCGTCGATGCCGCCGTTCATCACGGGCGGTTCGATGATCGAGACGGTGACGATGGAGGTCAGCACCTACGCGCCGCCGCCGCAGCGTTTCGAGGCGGGCGTGCCGATGACGTCGCAGGTCGTCGGGCTCGGCGCGGCCGTGAAGTACCTCCAGGACGTCGGTATGGACGCCATCGCGCAGCACGAGCACCTGCTCGTGACCGCGGCCCTCGAGGGACTCGCGGGCATCGACGGAGTGCGGATCGTCGGCCCCACCGACGGTGTCGACCGCGGCTCGGCCGTGTCGTTCCTGGTCGACGGGATCCACGCCCACGACCTCGGGCAGGTCCTCGACGACGACGGCGTCGCCGTGCGCGTCGGGCACCACTGCGCGTGGCCGATGCACCAGCGGTTCGGCATCGCCGCTACCGCGCGGGCGTCGTTCGCGCTGTACAACACCCTCGACGAGGTCGATGCGCTGCTCGCCGGCATCCGGCGCGCGCAGGACTTCTTCGGCGTGAGCGGAGGTGCGTGATCGTGCGTCTGGAGCAGATGTACCAGGAAGTGATCCTGGACCACTACAAGCACCCGCACGGGCGGGGGCTGCGTGACCCGTTCGGCGCCGAGGTCCATCACGTCAACCCGACCTGCGGGGACGAGATCACGCTGCGCGCGCTCCTCGCCGACGGTGAGGACGGGCAGCCGGTGGTCGCGGACATCTCGTACGACGGCCAGGGTTGCTCGATCAGCCAGGCGTCGACGTCGGTGCTGTTCGACCAGATCGTCGGCATGCCGCTGGACGAGGCGCTGCGCACCGTCGACGCGTTCAACGAGATGGTGAGCAGTCGCGGCACCATCGAGGGCGACGAGGACGTGCTGGGAGACGGCATCGCCTTCAGCGGGGTGTCGAAGTACCCGGCCCGCGTCAAGTGCGCGCTGCTGGGATGGATGGCTTTCAAGGACGCCGTTGTTCGAATAGTCGACGGCAACCCTGAAGACGACCTTGCTCGAACCGGAGGACAGACATCATGACGGACACCCAGGCCGAGCAGGCCCAGACCGAGACCACCGAGGCCGAGGCGACCGCCGCGTACGGCGCGACCCTCACCCCGGAGCGCCTCGACGAGCTCGAGGAGGCGATGCGTGACGTCGTCGACCCCGAACTCGGCATCAACGTCGTCGACCTCGGTCTGGTGTACGACTTCAAGGAGATCGACGAGAACGGCGTCGACGTCGTGCTGCTCGACATGACGTTGACGTCCGCGGCCTGCCCGCTGACCGACGTCATCGAGGAGCAGTCCAAGCGGGCCCTGGTGAACAGCAGCCTGTGTGACGAGCTGCGGATCAACTGGGTCTGGATGCCGCCGTGGGGTCCGGACAAGATCACCGACGACGGCCGCGAGCAGCTGCGTGCCCTCGGGTTCACGGTCTAGTCGGGCCGCGCGGGAACTGACGTATCGGGAGGTCGGTGCCACCGCCGGAGAGCTGCCGGCGGGGTACCGACACATCCGTGAATGGACATCGCTCGGACGCGGTGAGGACATCTTCCTCGCCGCGTCCGACGCGTTGATGCGGTGGGACGTCCACCGTCGTGCCGGCCTGAGGGTGGCGGCCGAGAACCCGACCGCGGCGCCCGGCACGACCGTCGAGCTGCGGTGGCTCGGGTTCACGATCCCGTGCCGGGTGGTCTACGTGCTCGACGAACCGGACCGCCGGGGATTCGCCTACGGCACCCTGTCCGGACACCCGGAGTCGGGGGAGGAATGTTTCTGCGTCGAACGCGCGCCCGACGGGTCGGTGCGCGCGACGATCACGGCGTTCTCCCGTCCCGGACGCTGGTTCACGCGCCTCGGCGATCCGGCCGCGCGTGCCGTGCAGCGCTACCTGACGCGCCGCTACCTGCGGGCCTTCGCGGACTGACGATCAGGCGCGCTTGCGTCGCGGCTTCTTCGCGGGGGCGGGAGTCGCTTCCTCGCCCGCGGCCTCGAGGCTCCGCTGCAGCGCGGCGACCAGGTCGACGACTTCGGCATCGGCGCCGGCCTCGACGCGCTCGGCCGCCGGGATCACCTTCTTGCCGCCGCTCGCGATCGCCTCGTCCAGCAACTGGCGCAGCTCGATCTGGTAGTCGTCGGTGAACTCCGTCGGGTCGAAGTTCTCGGCCATGCTGTCGACGAGGGTGCCCGCCATCGCCAGTTCCTTCGGCTTCGGCTCCTCGGCGTCGTCGAGCGACGGGAACTCGGCGGCGCGCACCTCGTCGGGCCACAGCAGCGTCTGGATCACCAGGACGCCGTCGCGCGCGCGCAGCGCCGCGAGCCGGGTCTTCTGCCGCAGTGTGAAGTGCACCAGCGCGGTGCGGTCCGTCTGCGCGAGGGTTTTCGCGAGCAGCACGTAGGCCTTCGGGGACGACGAGTCCGGTTCCAGGTAGTAGCTCCGCTCGAACAGGATCGGGTCGATCTGCTCGGTGGGGACGAACTGCAGCACCGGGATCTCGTGCTTCTCGGCGGCCGGCAGCTTCTCGAAGTCCTCGTCGGTGAGGATGACGCGGTCACCCTCCTCGGAGTCGTAGGCCTTGTCGATGTCGGCGAACTGCACCGTCTGCCCGCACTCGCTGCAGACGCGGTTGTACTTGATCCGTCCACCGTCCTTGGCGTGGACCTGATGGAAGCGGATGTCGTGGTCCTCCGTCGCGGAGTACACCTTGACCGGCACGTTGACCAGCCCGAACGCGATGGAACCCTTCCAGATTGATCGCATGCACCCCACTATCACCCAGATCGGTGCGTCGTGTGCGCCGTGGTACGAAGATCATCACCATCTCGAGACATTTCGGCTACATCGGGGCGACCGTCCGGCCGCCGCCCCCTCCTCCTCGCCGCGGGCACGCTCGCCGGCGGTGTCGTCACGGCGACCGCACCGGCACTGGTCACGAAGACCGTCGTGATCGGTCTCGACGGCACGATGCTCGATCACGTCAAGTCCGTGAACACCCCCAACAGTCCCGTGTGCTGTGCAGTCAGGGTGTGACGGTGACCGCTGAGGGGCGCCGACGGGAAGTAGGCGCCGCCACTGCCGCGGTCGGGCACACTCCGCCTCCGCCTCCGCCACCGCCACCGCCACCGCCACGAACTTGCAGGACTAGGGGGCACCCGCTGAGAGCGGCGGTACGTCAAGCGTGTCTTGTTCTTGCACCTGGCGTGCAGTACGGCGCAGGGCGCGGCAGATCAGGGCGGCTACCGTTCCGGAAAACCCGCCCGGAATGCACTTCATTCTGGCTAGGTATCGAGGAATCCGAAGGTGCGAGCACGGTCGATCGCCTCGGCGCGCGTGTGCGCCGCCAGCTTTCGGTAGAGCGTGCGCTTGTGCGTCTTGATGGTCGAGGTCGAGAGGAACATCAGCGCTGCGATCTGTCCGGCGGTCAGGCCTCGCATCACACCGTTGAGCACGGCCATCTCGCGTTCGGTGAGCTGGGGGAACTCCAGTGCGGCGGGATAGTGCTCGGGTACCGGTGTCGCCAGGAACTCGGCGACGGTCGCAGACGGCCGTGCCGCCCGTCCGCTGAGGGAAACTACTGCGGTGCGCTCGATCGTCGCGAACGCGCTCCGGATCCCGGTGCGATCGGCGATATCGCAGGCGTGGGTCCAGGTGCGGAGAGCATCCCTGTCACGGCCCAGTCGGCTGGCCGCCGCCGATTCGATCACGAGTGCCTCGAGATGCGATCGTGCGTAGGGCATCCCGAGCCAGTCGTACTTGCGGCACGTGATGATCGCGGACTGGTGGTCCCCGGCGAGGAGATGTGTACGTGCGACCGCGACAACTGCCCACGGTGTGGTGCATGACAGGGAATCCGTGAGGGCCCGCGCCCGCGCGACATCGCCGAGCGCGAGGCGCACCTCGACCTCGATGGCGTCGAGAAGCGTCTGTACGAAGGTTCCCCTCGCGCGTGACCGTGCTTCAGCGAACTCAGTGAGCGCCGCGACGCCGAGGGCTGGCGTGCCCGTCGCGATGGCGTATCGGCAGCGTGCGAAGGTGACGAACGGCCACAGCTCCACGACCTCGGGTAGCTCTCGCAGACTGTCGACGGCACGGCCAGCGGTGTCGAAGTCGAGGGTGTCGATCGCGGTAAGTGCGCGGGCGACCGCACCGCCGATCCGCACCAGCGACTCTGTCCAGTCGTCGGCGGGCGGGATCTGGTTCTCTTCCCTGAGCCAGTCGTATGCCCGCTGCGCCTCGCCGGCGAATGCCCAGTTGAGGGCGGAATTGCCGGCGGCGTTGCGCGAGACGAAGTGCATCCGGCGCGCCGTGCCCAGTCGATGGGCGAGTCGAAGTTGCACCGTGGACCCGGCAAAGTCTCCCGCCAACTGGTACGTGAGCCCGAACTGCATGCGCAGGAACGGCAGGAAATCGGTGGCCGCATCGGTGTCGACGTCGAGCAGTCGCCGCACCCCGACGTCGAGAAGACGCGTCTGCTCGGCGGCCGTCTCGTAGTTCCCGGCCAGGCGCCGCAGAAGAACCCGAAGCCCCAGCACGATCAGCGCCGCACGGGGATCCAAGGCGGCCGTCAGATCGAGCAGGTCAGCGGCGTCGTGGGAGTTCGTGGGGCCGGGATCGGGATTGCCCCCCTCCAGTTGAATCACCACGGCGCGGAGCAGGCGAATCCCAGGACGATCGTCCATGATCGCCTCGGGCAGGATCAGCAGGACGTCCCGAAGCAGATCCGTATGTGAGCTCGCCAGGGCGGCTCCGTGCTGGTCGAACACGTCGACGGCGAGTTCCCAGTCCTCGGCGTCGACGGCACAGCGCAGCGCGGCCGCGTGTTCGCCCCGATCCCGATGGTGGAGGGCGAGTAGCGCCGACCGGGCCGCCGGTTCGAGGCCCTCGGCCGACTGGACGGCGATCAGTTCGGTGCGCACCGCGGGCGGTAGCCGCCAGGTGTCACCGTCGGCGGTCCCGCGGTGGTCCAGGATCCCGGCCGACTCGAGGTCTCGCAGGTACCGCGGCGAGTCCGGGCCGCCACCGAGGTGCTGCGCGAGGTCCACGGTGAGGACGTGCGCGGTCGCGGCGCGCACCAGGAACTCTCGCTCCTCGGCATTCACCGCCGCCAGGATGTCGTCGTGAACGTGGCTCGTGACCGCGTCGGCGAACACCCGCTCGAGGTCTTCGCCGGTGAGGGGACGTTCGGACTTCGTCCTTTCGAGTACCGCTGTGCACAATCCGGGGTGCCCTCCGGACCTGTGCTGGAGGGCGCTCAGATCGGCATCCGACCGGTCGAGGCCCGCGGAGCGAAACATCTCCTGCAGGTCGTCCTGCGTGTACAGCAGATCGTCGGCCCGGAGGGTGTCGTCGTACGGCCCGATTGTCAGCGGGTCGTCGAACAGCGATTGCCCGATCACCGTCGCCACGACGTGCACAGCGGGACTGCCGTCGACCAGATCGAGGATCCGTCGTTCGACGATCGGGTCCCGGTGCAGGTCGACGCGTTCGATCGCGATGTCGACCGGACCATCAGCATCCGCCAGGGCAGCGGTGACCTGGGCCCAATGGGCGTCCGCGGTGATCGTCGGCGCGGGCGGCGCGATGCGGACCGCGAGGCGTCCGGCCGCGCGGGATGCGTCGAGCCAGGCGGACACCAGGCTCGATTGCCCGAATCCGTGCGGCGCCTGCACGACGATGAGCCCGGAGCTGCGTCGGAGTCGGTCGACCAACCTGCCCGGCGCCCAGACATAGGTGTCGGCACTCGAATCGATGAGCTCTTGCGTCATGGACGTCCTTCGGGTTCGGTGCGGCGACCGACGAAGTCCGCGATGTGGACCGGAAATTTCAGTCATATTGTTTGCGGCAGCCGTGACCGTAGGCTGGGCATTAATTAAGTGTCAAATAATATGACCCCCGGCAAGGGGACAGTCAACTAGTATGACCCCCGGCAAGGGGACATGTGATCAGGATTGGTAATGAGCCGGGCCTGGAAATCCACCGATTAGTGACGCCTGTGCAAGCGCCAGCCACTGACACCTCCCCCATGTGGGGCCTCCTGAAATCGCAGCCGAGCCCACTCCGTCTTGGGAGTTTCGACCGCGATTGCAACTAACAAGATGCTGGACGATACAATTGATTATTCGTTGCCCGCCACGATTGGAATCCAGAAGTTGAGAACGTTCTTTTCGGCAGCATTTCGGTTACCGATATTTGCCGTATTGTTCGTAGATCTTAGTGAACGCGAATCTGTATCTCCGAGAGAATTCTCCACCGCGGTGGAGACTCGTTCGATCCTTATGGCGTTCCGTCAATCTGCACTCGCCTTCGCTGCACTCTGGCAATTCGTCATGGTGTTCACCGCATTCGGCACCCTCGGCCGTGATGGTCTCGCACTCGCAGCCGCGGTGACACTTGTCGGATTAAGCGCACTTCTCGCGCGCACCGGGCGCCACCTGGACCCACTGATTTCGACAGGAATGGCGGGTACCGGACTCTGGGCCTACCTCGCGAGCGGAGATATAGATTCCGCTCTCGTTTTTGCCGCATGCTGGCAGATCAACTTTGCGACCTGCCTAGGAATCATACTGTTGCTCCGCCCCTACGGAGCCCCTCTCACTACCGGCATCACAGTGGCGCTGGTTGCGATCTTGGCTCTGGCACTTCCTGAGTGGGGAATAGGAACTTTCGTCTCGATTCTGACTACTCAGCTATCGATCATTATCGCCGTCCGGTGGGGAGTGTCACGACTTGTCATTATCGCATCCGAAGCGGATGCGATCGAATCTCGTAGAAACGCCGCCCTGCAGCGGACCCGGTTGGTCGAACGTGTAAGCATGGAACTTGTCGAGGAGTCTCGCATGCTTCACGACACGGCAATAAACACGCTCGGTGCCATCGCAGATGGTAGCGCCGACATCGCCGGTCATCGATACATACAAGAACAATGTCGCCGGGACGTGAAAATTCTCCGTGCGCTACAAGCTCGGACGACCCGTCCAATTCCTGAGAAGTTAGAGGAGATCTTTCATCAACCTGGATTTGCTATCCGCCGAAGCGGGGTTGCCGATGACGAAATCGCTCACTGCAATCAGCTTATTTCCGCTTCTACCATAGCCGCGGTCGTACACGTTGTCCGCGAAGCAGTGAAGAATTCTGCCAAACATTCCGGCGCCGATCACGTGGTGATCGATGTTCGAATGTCGGAGGCCCGACTGACTGTCACCATCAGTGACCTAGGCCGAGGCTTTGATCCCCGAACGCCTACCGATGGCCGTGGCATCGCTGAGTCGATTATCGGTCGCGCCTGCGACAACGGATTTCATGCCTCCATCGATTCCCGCCCAGGTGCGGGGACCCTGGTCACCGTTACGGTGCCACTGGATCAAGCAGGCACCGGATCGGGGCATACGGAAGTCGCCGGCGGTGCCAAGAACGCTCCCTGGACGTCCGCTGTCCAGCTCTACCAGCGTTCGAGCGAACTGTGGGCGATTGGCGTCACTGCGGTCAGCGTGATCCTCACGGCCGCGGGCGGTACGAACCACCACATGGCGCTCTTTCCGATGATCACTTTGATGGCAACTGCCTGTCTCGTCTACCGCTTCATCCCGGGTTTCCAGTATCACCGTCTCGCCGGCGTCCTCCTGGCCACTATCTCTATCACCGTCTTCGTATTGTCTGCCGCAGCAGTCGAGTTCGGAAGCGACGGTGCGATGCACTGGCAGGCTCTTGCCTCCACCGGGCCGTTCATCCTCCTTCTGGCCATAACGCCTAGACGGTCGACGCGAGGTCTCGCGGCCGCGCTCTGGATCCTTGTAGCCCTCGCGACTGCCCTCGTGGGCCTTTCCTATTCAGCAACGGCAGCGCAGATCGTGCTGGTGGCAGGGGCTGTCGGGATCGGTTTCTGCGGACTATGGGCGATGCTGCAACGGCTACTTGCAACTCTCGGTAGAGAAGTCGTGAGATCAGAACTCGAAGCACACGAAGCGTTGCTGCAGGCCGAAGTCGAGGAAGCCGCGCAGAAGAGCAAACAGAGATGGATGGACGCGGGGCTCGAGTCGGCGATCAGTTTGCTGGATGAAATCGGGCGAAGTGGTCGGAACCCGGCTTCGCAATTGACCCGTCAGGCGTGCGGGGTAGAAGAGCGGTACCTACGGCAGCTGGTTCAAATCAGCCCACATCTTGTAAACCTCAGCCGGGCCTTTCCTGCGACGCTCGCACGCGCTCGCCACCTCGGAGTGGCATACTTTTTGCAGCTCGGTGATGTTGACATCCGAGACGAGGAAACCGCTCAATCGATAGCCTCTTACATTCTGGGGATGCTGTTGAAGCTCAATCCAGGGGACGAACTACGCGTATCACTCTTTCCTGTCGGCGACGAGCTCCAGCTAACCCTCGTGGGTGAATCGATCACGTCGCCCGACTTTCCCTTCGCAAGGGTCACTAACACCCAGCTGGGAGCCGTCAACCTTGTTGAAATGATGTTCGCCTGAGTCGAATTTCGTGCGTCCAGCAACGGGTGCGAGTGAGTCGGTGGGAGTCTCGCAGGCAGTGGTGGCGGGGAGGTAGGCGGGTCCGCAGCAGCCGATACGACCATCTGGTGGATCGAGTCCGGTCGATAGCGCCCCGATGGTGTGGCCGAGGTGGTTTTTTCGATGCGCGGTTGAATACGATCAGGAAGAGCCTGTAAACGATGTATCATTGCTGCACTGTCGGCAACAGTTAACCGATGCCCTGCTCACTCGATGAGCGGAACACGTCGCGCTGTCCCAATATGGTTCGCCATACCCTGTGTCAGGGCTCGATGAGGCCTTCCCTCCAGGCGACCCTGCCGAAGTCCAGTTGGGTCTTCAGGGTAACGCCGGAGGCTGCATACTTCTTTCGTGTCCGGTCGAGGTACTGTTTTGCGGTTTCCTTGCTGATGTTCATGGCATCACCGACTTGTTGTAGCTTGAGCCCGGATGCGTACAGCAGGAGCGCACGTTCTTCCTGGACGCTCAGCTTCGGCCGGGTGGAATCCCCAGCGATAAATGCAGCGAGTTCGGGACTCATCCACTCTTCACCCCGGAGTGCGGCCCGGACCGCTGCGAGGATAGCTTCCTCGGAGTCGCGTTTGCCCACGATGGCCGAAACTCCTACTTTTATCATGCTCTGCACTAAGGAGGGAGAAGCGAGTGCCGACAGCACCACAATACGTAGGCCTGCCTCCAGGAGCTTCCGAACCAGTTCGACGTCCACGTTGGGCTGGCGATCCACCATCAGGTCTAGGACGAGCAGATGAGGGCGTTCGTTCCGCGTGACCGATCTGGACCATTCCAAGAACTCCAGGGCCGTCTCTCCGCTGAAGACCAACTCCAGCCCCGCGCTGTTCAGAAGTTCCTCGGTCCTTAACCGCTGGAGTCTGTGGTCTTCGACAATCGCTACGCGAAACCTGGGCGTTCGCACTGAGTTCACGCGGGTCCTTGCTCCTCTTAAGGTGTAGTCGGATATGAGACGCCTTCTAGAATCCATCTAGCCTATAGCTAGTTCGAAGCTATTCCGGAAAGCGCAAGGCCGAGGGACTGCCCCCACTCGTCGTGCCCCCGACGTTGATGTCGAAGTAGTCAAGAGATACTTCAGGGGTTCGGGGTCATTCAGCCGGCTTGGCTCACGGAAGACGGAGAGATCCGCGACCGGCTCCTGATTCAAGAGTTCCGGCCGACAGCGCTGACGTGGGCCACTGACCGTGGCGTCGGCGTCGACTACTCGGAGCTCCGACAGGCACTCCATCGGACTGAGCGGTGCATCCGATCTGAAACGAGCAATCTGGGAACGCCACCCGGAGGTTGGCACTCCCAGATTGTGATCACCAGAACTGCCAACAGAAGTTCTTGACCCAGTCGACACCGTGCGTAGACGGGTCAGACTTTTTCGCTCTGACGTCGGGTGTTTCGGCGCCCGGCACCTTCCTGCAGTGGTCTGGCATGTCACCGCATCGGAGTGGAAGCCCGATCACCGATCCAACCCGAGGTTGCGGTATCGCACCGTCCTCGATCGCCAGATCCTCGATCTCAACGACAAGCGTTCGACGGCCGGTCATGAGCCTTTCTGCAAGCTAGTCATGCCGGTGATGCTAACAGCGCATCCGGGGCTGTGCTGTCACCTCGCGCAGGTGGTGACCAGGGGGCCCTGATTCCGGTCAGCGCGCCACGATCGTGACTGTCCACGCTCGCGCCGCCACGCCATGCAAGCGAGAAGCTGCTCCCGCGCCTCACATGACAGAGACTACCCCCTGCGCCCCAGCTGCAATATGTACCCAGATCAGCAAGCATTAGAGGCTCGATCACTCGATACCAGAGGCAGATAACGCAGGGGCACACCAAGCACGGTGTGGTCGACAACTCGTTCAACGGTGCGCGCTACGACCAGTACCCGACCGCGTTCACTCGCATCGAGCAGGTGAAGCCCGAACTGCGCACCGCCTCGATCTCGACGTGGGGCGGTATCGCCACCATCGCCGGATCGGGTACGCCCAGGGCCGACGTCGTCGTGACGACCCCGGGCGCCGGTAGCGAGGCCGCGACCGATGCGGCGACCGCCTCGGCCGTCGCCGCCGAGATCGCCACCAACGGACCCGATTTCGTCTTCACCCAGCTCGACCAGGTGGACGGCGCCGGGCACTCGTCGGGCACCGCGGGGCCGGAGTACGCGCCGGCGCTCGAGCGCGTCGACGCTGAGGTCGGCAAGATCGTCGCCGCCGTCGACGCCCGCAGCAAGGCGACCGGCGAGAAATGGACGATCCTCGTCACCTCCGACCACGGACACAAGCCGACCGGCGGACACGGCGGCCAGAGTGCCGAGGAGGCAACGACGTTCGTGATCGCGCGGGGTGCGGGCTACCAGGCCGGCGCCACCGACGACGACTACGCGATCGCCGACATCACGCCCACCGTTCTCGACAACCTCGGCGTCGCGCAGCCCGCGGACCTCGACGGCGCGCCGCTGCCGAGGACGGCCCCGCCGGCGAGCGGGTCGCTCGGCCTGCTGCCGTGGTGGATCCCGACGGGTTCGCTCGGTTCCTGATTCGTCACCATCCGACGCCGGCCCGCGCCAGCGTCCGACGGATCGGCGGTGGGACCGTGCGGAACAACGCCCACATCGTGTGCATCGTCCCGGTCGCGTCGGCGCGCCCCGACAGGTAGGCGCGCTGACGCTCCACCGGCAGTGCGAAGAAGGCGTCGAAGAACTCCTCGGTGCGGGCGGGGTCGAGTCGGAGCAGCGCCGAGAGTCCGACCCCGCGGAGCGACCGCACGATGCGAGCGCGCCACGGCCACAGAGCGTTTCCGGGATCCCGACCTGCCACGAGGGCTTCGACGACGTCGTCGACGGCGGTCAGCGACGCCGCGACGCTGTACCCCGTGCCCGGGTGGATCAGGCCCGCCCGGGCGCCGAATGCGTCCACCGTCCCGGCACTTCGCGGGGCCTGCACCGGGAACCGGACCCGCTCCACCTCGAGGTTCGCGGGCGGTTCCACACCGCGTGCCCGCAGGCGGGCGTCGAGGCGCCGGCGCAGCTCGTCGAGCGCCAGCCCCGGCCGTCCGACCAGGCACGTCTCCTCGAGCAGAACGCTGTCGTCGCCCAGCGGCACGGCGTATAGGAACGACGGCGGATCCTCCGGCGTCGTGCCGTTGTCGCGACGCCAGTCCATGAACCAGCATGCGGCACCGCCCATCGCCGGGGCCGCCGCGGCGGTGGGCAGGACGAGGCCGAACGCCGTCTGCTCGGCCAGTGTCGGATCGGGGCGCAGGCCACGAGCGTCCATCACCCGGCGTGCCCGGACCTCGGTCCCGTCACGCAGGACGACGGTGTTCGACGCGACCGCGGCGGCGACTCCGGCGACCACCCGCACGCCCTCGAGGTCGAGCCGCCGGTGCAGCGCCGCGTTGTCGAGGATCGCGTACTCGCGGTCGAGCACCCTCGAACGGGTGGCCCACACGTTCGGCCGGCCGACCGTCGCGCGCAGCACCTCGGGTCCGAGCCAGCGGGGGAGTTCGTCCACCCAGGCCGCGTAGGTCGGCGACCACGGCCGGTCCGGGTGCGGGTCGATGCCCACGACGCGCAGACCGGCGCGGGCCGCGCGGTGCGCGAGCGCCCGGCCGGCGGGCCCCAGCCCGACGACCGCGAGATCCGGCGTGGGGGTCAGAGCGCGCCCGTCGCGAGCAGGCCGCCGTCCACGCGAACGGTCTCGCCGGTGATCCAGGCGGCGTCGTCGGAAACCAGGAAGCCGACCAGCCCCGCCACGTCCTCGGGTGTGCCGAGCCGCTTCATCGGGTAGATCGACGACGCCTGGTCCTCGCCGCCGGCGACGAGGGCCGCCGCGAACTTCGTCTTCACCACGCCCGGGGCGACGGCGTTGACCCGGATCGTGGGACCGAGCTGCCACGCCAGTTCCTCGGTGAGGCGGATGAGCGCCGCCTTGGACGCGCCGTAGGCGGCGATGACGCCGGTCGACCGGATTCCCGCGACGCTCGCGAGGTTGACGATCGCGCCGCCGTGTTCGGCCATCCACGCCCGGTACGCCTCCTGCACGTATCCGAGGGCGGCGACGACATTGACGTCGAAGATCTTGCGGACCGCGTCGAGGTCGGCGTCCATCAAGGCCCCGTACACGGGGTTGATGCCGGTGTTGTTGATGAGGATGTCGAGCGAACCGAGCTCGGACACCGTCCGGGTCACCGCCTCGCGGCGGGCGTCGGCGTCGCCGGAGTTGCCGGCGATCGCGACGACGTGGCCGGCGTGGCCGAGCGCGCGCAGTTCCATCGCGGCCTCGTCCAGCGGTTCGGCCTTGCGGGCGGTGACGACGACGTTGGCTCCGCGGGCGAGGAGTTCGGCGGCGATGGCCTTGCCGATTCCGCGGCTGGCGCCGGTGACGAGGGCGTTCCGTCCCTGCAAGTCGTTCTCGCGTGTCATGGC
Organism: Prescottella soli; assembly: GCF_040024445.1. Classification (NCBI taxonomy): domain Bacteria; kingdom Bacillati; phylum Actinomycetota; class Actinomycetes; order Mycobacteriales; family Nocardiaceae; genus Rhodococcus; species Rhodococcus (subgen. Prescottella) soli. The sequence goes on along the minus strand of NZ_CP157276.1, from coordinate 559,019 downwards.
ATCGCACGTTAGCGGAGTCACGTGGCCGCCGTGTGGCACCGAGCGGGCAGCACGGTAAAATCGGTGGTTCTTGTGCTCGTTCGCGGGCAACATGACATGCCGGTCACGCGTCTGCGTGGCCGAAGTTGTGCCTGTGGCTCTTACCGAGGAGATGTGCTTGATTACCGCCACCGACCTGGAAGTTCGTGCCGGTGTGCGGACCCTGCTCTCTGCGCCGGGGTCGGCGCTCCGCGTACAGGCGGGTGATCGGATCGGTCTGGTCGGCCGCAACGGCGCCGGTAAGACGACCACGCTGCGCATCCTCGCCGGCGAGGGCGAGCCCTACGCGGGCGCGGTGGTGCGCAGCGGCGATCTCGGTTACCTGCCGCAGGACCCCAAGGAAGGCGACCTCGAGGTCCTCGCCAAGGATCGGGTGCTGTCGGCACGCGGCCTCGACGAGATCATCAAGAAGATGGAGAAGCAGCAGGCCATCATGGCCGAGGCTGTCGACGACGCCACCCGGGACAAGGCCGTCCGTAAGTTCGGCAATCTCGAGGACCGCTTCTCCGCGCTCGGCGGCTACGTCGCCGAGTCCGAGGCCGCCCGCATCTGCAACAGCCTCGGACTGCCCGACCGGGTGCTGAACCAGCAGCTCAAGACCCTCTCGGGCGGTCAGCGTCGTCGCGTCGAGCTCGCGCGCATCCTGTTCGCCGCCTCGGACGGTTCCGGCGGCAAGTCGAACACCACGCTGCTGCTCGACGAGCCCACCAACCACCTCGACGCCGACTCGATCACGTGGCTGCGCGGCTTCCTGCAGAACCACGACGGCGGCCTGATCGTGATCAGCCACGACGTGGATCTGCTCGCCGACGTCGTCAACAAGGTGTGGTTCCTCGACGCCGTCCGCGGCGAGGCCGACATCTACAATATGGGCTGGAAGAAGTACCTCGATGCCCGCGCCACCGACGAGCAGCGTCGTCGCCGCGAGCGCGCCAACGCCGAGAAGAAGGCCAGCGCTCTGCGTCAGCAGGCAGCCAAGCTCGGCGCGAAGGCCACCAAGGCGACCGCGGCACAGAACATGGCCAAGCGTGCCGACAAGATGATGGCTGCGCTCGACGACGTGCGGGTGGACGACAAGGTCGCGCACATCCGGTTCCCCGAGCCCGCGCCGTGCGGCAAGACGCCGCTCATGGCGAAGGAACTCACCAAGGTCTACGGCTCGCTGGAGATCTTCACCGGCGTCGACCTGGCGATCGACCGCGGCTCCCGCGTCGTGATCCTGGGTCTCAACGGTGCCGGCAAGACGACGCTGCTGCGTCTTCTCGGCGGCGTGGAGACGCCGGACCTCGGCGAACTGGTGCCCGGACACGGCCTGAAGATCGGTTACTTCGCCCAGGAGCACGACACCCTCGACGACGACGCGAGCGTGTGGGAGAACATCCGGCACGCCGCCCCCGACGCGGGCGAGCAGGACCTGCGCGGACTGCTCGGCGCGTTCATGTTCTCGGGCCCGCAGCTGGACCAGCCGGCGGGAACGCTGTCCGGCGGCGAGAAGACGCGTCTGGCGTTGGCCGGTCTGGTGTCGTCGGCGGCGAACGTGCTGCTGCTCGACGAGCCGACCAACAACCTCGACCCGATCTCGCGCGAGCAGGTGCTCGACGCGCTGCGCAGCTACACCGGCGCCGTCGTCCTCGTCACCCACGATCCGGGCGCGGCCGAGGCGCTCAACCCCGAGCGTGTGATCCTGCTGCCCGACGGCACCGAGGACCACTGGTCGCAGGAGTACCTGGAGCTGATCCAGCTCGCCTGATTCGTCCGTCTCCGCTGGCTGAGCGAGTTTTCGGTTTGTTGATCACGCGTCGATCGGTGATCTAGCCTGGAAAGTGAGTCTCGCTCAGCTGACCGGAGGACGTCATGGCGGAGATCTCAGGGATTTCGCGGGGGGCCCGTATCACCGGGGAATCGCGTGACAAGCTCCGCGACGACTTGAAGGCGCAATACGAGGCGGGTGCCAGCATCCGCACCCTCGCCGAACAGACAGGCCGCTCGTACGGATTCATCCACAACGTGCTCGTCGAAGCGGACGTGACGTTGCGTCGGCGGGGCGGCCCGAACCGGCGCAAGAAGACGGAGTGACGCGCTTCAGCCCTTCCGCCGCACCGATTCCTCGACTAGATCGAGGACGGCCGAGAGGTTCTCGGCGCCGTGCCCGGATGCGATGCGGGCGATGAGCCCGTCGAGTACCAGGTCGAGGTAGTCGAGCAGAACGTCGGTGGGCAGGTCGTCGCGCAGACGACCGGCCGACTTCTGCTTCTCGAGCCGGCGGACGGTGGCCTCGGTGAGTTCGGCGCTGCGCTGGGTCCAGTCGCGCGCGAACTCGGGATCGGTGCGCAGACGCCGGGCGATCTCGAGGCGGGTGCCGAGCCAGTCGAACTGGTCGGGGGACGCGAGCATGTCGCGCATCACCTGGACCAGGCCGCCCTCGGCGACCACGTCGGCCATCCGCTTGGCGTCCTCGTGGGCAAGGGCGAGGAACAGTCCGTCCTTGTCCTTGAAATGGTGGAAGATCGCACCGCGCGAGAGTCCGGTGGTCTCCTCGAGGCGGCGCACCGTGGCGCCGTCGTAGCCGTACTGCGCGAAACATTGGCGGGCCCCGTCGAGGATCTGGCTCCGTCGCGCCGCGAGGTGGTCTTCGCTGACCTTGGGCACAGCCGACTTCCTTTCGTACGAAACTGCAACGGCGGGCCCGAGACTGACGTCCCGAGCCCGCCGTCAGCGCACTGGGTGATCCGGGAGGACCCGGATCACACGATCAGGTGACTAGCCCCGGATCATGTTGCGCAGCACGTACTGCAGGATGCCGCCGTTGCGGTAGTAGTCCGCCTCGCCGGGGGTGTCGATGCGGACGACCGCGTCGAACTCGACCTTGCTGCCGTCGGTCTTGGTCGCGGTGACCTTGACCGTCTGCGGGGTGACGCCCTCGTTCAGCTTCTCGATACCCGCGATGTCGAAGGTCTCGGTGCCGTCCAGGCCCAGCGATCCGGCGGACTCACCGGCCGGGAACTGCAGCGGCACGACGCCCATACCGATCAGGTTCGAGCGGTGGATGCGCTCGAAGGACTCGGTGATGACGGCCTTGACGCCGAGCAGGCTGGTGCCCTTGGCGGCCCAGTCACGCGACGAACCGGAGCCGTACTCCTTGCCGCCCAGGACGACCAGCGGGATGCCGGCCTTCTGGTAGTTCTGCGACGCGTCGTAGATGAACGCCTGCGGCGCACCCTCCTGGGTGAAGTCGCGGGTGTAGCCGCCGGAGACACCGTCGAGCAGCTGGTTCTGCAGGCGGATGTTCGCGAACGTGCCGCGGATCATCACCTCGTGGTTACCGCGACGCGAGCCCAGGGAGTTGTAGTCCTTGCGCTCGACACCGTTGGCGTCCAGGTACTGCGCGGCCGGGGTGCCGGGCTTGATCGGGCCGGCCGGGCTGATGTGGTCGGTGGTGACCGAATCGCCGAGCAGCGCGAGGACGCGGGCGCCCTTGATGTCGGTGACCGGAGCCGGATCCATCGTCATGCCGTCGAAGTACGGCGCCTTGCGGACGTAGGTCGAGTTCTCGTCCCACGCGAAGGTGTCACCGGCCGGGGTGGCCAGGTTCTGCCAGCGCTCGTCGCCCTTGAAGACGTCGGCGTAGGACTTGCGGAACATGTCCTGGCTGATCGCCGACTTGATGGTGTCGTCGATCTCCTGGGCCGAAGGCCAGATGTCCTTCAGGAAGACGTCGTTGCCGTCCTGGTCCTGGCCCAGCGCGTCGACCTCGAAGTCGAAGTCCATGGTGCCGGCCAGCGCGTACGCGATGACGAGCGGCGGGGACGCCAGGTAGTTCATCTTGACGTCGGGGGAGATGCGACCCTCGAAGTTGCGGTTACCGGAGAGCACCGCGGTGACCGACAGGTCGTGCTCGTTGATCGCCTTGGAGATTTCCTCCGGCAGCGGACCGGTGTTGCCGATGCAGGTGGTGCAGCCGTAGCCGCCCAGGTAGAAGCCGAGCTTCTCGAGGTACGGCCACAGGCCGGCCTTCTCGTAGTAGTCGGAGACGACCTGCGAGCCGGGCGCCATGTTGGTCTTGACCCACGGCTTGGTCTCGAGGCCCTTCTCGACCGCGTTGCGGGCGAGCAGCGCGGCACCGAGCATGACCGACGGGTTCGAGGTGTTGGTGCAGGACGTGATGCCCGCGACCGCGACCGCACCGTGGTCGAGAACGAACTCGCCGCGGTCGGTCTTCACCGTCACCGGCTTGCTCGGGCGTCCGTGCGAACCGTTGGCGGCCGACGGAATCACCGAGGCGACGTCGGAGACACCGGCCGTCGAGGCCGGGTCGGACGCCGGGAAGGACTCCTCGACGGCCTCGTCCAGCGCGGAGTGCGCGGCCTCGGCACCGTTGGTGACGTAGGTGACGATGTCTCGACGGAACGCGTCCTTCGACTCCGACAGCAGGATGCGGTCCTGCGGGCGCTTCGGGCCGGCGATCGACGGCACGACCGTGCCGAGGTCCAGCTCGAGGTACTCGGAGTACGCGGGCTCATGGTCCGCGTCGTGCCACATGCCCTGTTCCTTGGCGTAGGCCTCGACGAGCGCGAGCTGCTCCTCGGAGCGTCCGGTCAGACGCAGGTAGTTGATGGTCTCGCCGTCGATCGGGAAGATCGCTGCGGTGGAACCGAACTCGGGGCTCATGTTGCCCAGGGTCGCGCGGTTCGCCAGCGGAACCTCGGCGACACCGGCGCCGTAGAACTCGACGAACTTGCCGACCACACCGTGCTTGCGCAGCATGTCGGTGACGGTGAGCACGACGTCGGTCGCGGTCACACCGGGCTTGATCTCACCGGTCAGCTTGAAGCCGACGACGCGCGGGATCAGCATGGAGACCGGCTGGCCGAGCATCGCAGCCTCGGCCTCGATGCCGCCGACGCCCCAGCCCAGCACGCCCAGGCCGTTGACCATCGTGGTGTGCGAGTCGGTGCCGACGCAGGTATCGGGGTACGCCTGACCGTTACGGGTCATGACGGTGGGAGCCAGGTACTCGATGTTGACCTGGTGAACGATGCCCATGCCCGGGGGGACGACCTTGAAGTCGTCGAACGCGCCCTGGCCCCAGCGCAGGAACTGGTAACGCTCGCCGTTGCGCTGGTACTCGAGGTCGACGTTGCGCTCGAGGGCGTCGGCCTGGCCGAACACGTCGAGGATGACCGAGTGGTCGATGACCATGTCGGCGGGGGAGAGCGGGTTGACCTTGTTCGGGTCGCCGCCGAGGGTGGTGACGGCCTCACGCATGGTGGCGAGGTCGACGACACACGGCACGCCGGTGAAGTCCTGCATGATCACGCGCGCGGGCGTGAACTGGATCTCGACGCTCGGCTGTGCCGAGGGGTCCCAGTTCGCGATGGCGCGAATGTGATCGGCGGTGATGTTGGCGCCGTCCTCGGTGCGCAGGAGGTTCTCGGCGAGAACCTTCAGCGCGTAAGGCAGCTTCTCGGTGCCGGGCACGGCCGAGAGGCGGAAGATCTCGTACGAGTTGTCTCCGACCTCGAGCGTTCCCTTGGCGCCGAACGTATCAATACTGGTGGTCACGTCAGCTCCACTCGTCTTTGAGGTTCGCCATCGACGGGGCTGTGTCGACGGCTGAAGCGAGGCACGCGAACAGTGCCCGGTTCGATCGGCGAACCGAACCCGACAGTTCCGCGGGCGTCTCCAGAGAAGTCTAACAGTACGCTTGTCCTGTGAGACTTCAGGGTCTGGCGCCGGAACGAATGCGGCGTCGGGTCGGCTCGCGTCGGTCCAATCCTCACGCAGTCGGCACGCGGGCGCAACGGACGGAGGCGCTGCGGCGATAGGTCTTCACGTACTGTTCTTTCCAGGCTTCTGCCCGCCTGCCCTGCGAGTCCCTGTCTGCCCACTGATCCCGGATGAGAGATGCCTGCTCATATCGCGCCCGCCCGCCTCCCGCTCGCTGCCACGATTCCCGACGACGTGTCTGTGGACGCAGTGCTGGCGGATCTGTCGGACGACGGAGTCGCGGCGCCGGCCTCGGAAGTCGCCGACCTTCGGGACGTCGTCGCGCGTGCGCACGAACACGGCATCGACCTGAAAATCGTTGTGCTCGAGCAGAACCCGGGTCGTCCCGAGGAGTTGCGGGATCTGGCCACCGAGGTCGGCAAGGTCGACGGCGGCACGGTTCTGGTCCTGAGCCCGTCGTCGCCGGGAACGTACAGCGACACCATCAGTCGCGTCGTGCTCGAGGGAGCGCAGGACCGCACCTACACCGGCAATGCGGTCCAGTCGGCGAACAACTTCGTCGACGAGATCACCGAACCGGGCCACTCGTGGGGCCTCGTGACGGCGCTGCTCGTACTCGTCGTCGCGCTCGTCGGCGGCCTGTCCTACGTCGCGAAGGTCCGTCGTGGGCCGGCGTCGCACGCCGGCGATCCGGTCGCGCCCGACGCCGCCGCAGGAACGCTGTCCGCGGGCACGGAGACCGGCCGACTCGACGACTGACCTGCGCCCGCCGGGCGCGAAACGCCGCGCGGCCGTAGGCGCTGGTGCCCCCGTTTCACGCCCACAGGTGTCATCATTTCGCCTGGTGGAATTACCACGACGTCATTTGTGACAAGAGTTCACCAGAGCGCGCAAAGTGTCGTACGGTGCCAATGGCGCTTTTTGGGGAAGAAGTGTCGCAAGAGTGATGTGAAGATTCACGTGACAGTTGTGACGTCACGTGATCTGTGCGTCCTCGGCGGCTGTCCGCCGGGGACGTGCCTCCCCGCACGGATCGGTTGGACAGCCGATTCCGGTCGCAGCAGTAGGGAGGATGTTGTGAGGCGAAGGAGTTCACGCGCAGGCGTGCGACGTCCGGGTTTCTCACGTGCGCGGTCGCGTGTCGCGCGGGTGGTACTGGGTGTCGGTGTCGTCGGGGCTCTGGTCGTGGGTATGCCCGGCATCACCGCCGCGGTGCCGCCCCCACCACCCAATCCGTCCGACGCCGAGATCGAGAGCGGCAACGCCCAGGTGTCCGCCGGTGTCACGCAGGTCGGTGACCTGATCAACCAGGTCGCCGGCGCGAACCAGGAACTGGCACGCCTCGACGACGAGGTCGCGATCAAGCGCGAGGACGTCAACCGCGCGCTCGTCGACCTGCAGACCGCCCGCGACGCGGCCGACGCCGCCGGGAGTCTCGTCGCGCAGAGCCAGCAGGCGCTGCATGATGCGGGCACCCAGATCGAACAGGCGCAGCAGCGGTTCACCGACTACGCCGTCGAGAGCTACACCAAGGGCCGCAACGTCGCGTCGCTGTCGTCCTACTTCGGTGCCAAGGGGCCCGACGACATCCTCGACCGGGCCCAGATCATGCGGCTGCTCTCCGCCAGCCAGAAGGCCGTGCTCGACAACCTGCAGCGCGCGCGGACCGAACAGGCGAACCGGGATTCCGCTGCGCGCGAGGCGAAGCAGCGCGCCGACGCCGCGGCAGGCGCGGCCGAGGCGAAGAAGGCCGACGCCGAACAGGCGATCGCGAGTGCCCGTACGGCACTGCAGGAGCAGGCGTCCCGCAAGGCGGAGATCGAGGCATCACGGGACTCCGCTCAGGCGCAGCTCGACGCGGCCCGCAACAACGTGACGGGCCTGCAGGGCCAGCGCGACGCCTACGTCGCGTGGGACAACCAGCGCCGGGCCGAGGAAGCCGCCGCCGCGGCCGCCGCTGCCGCCGCAGCGGAGGCGGCCCGCCGAGCGGCCGAGGATCGCGCCGCGCAGGAACGTGCCGCGCAACTGGCCGACGGGCAGCGTCCCCACACCCAGCTCGACGAGGACTCCGGTGGATGGTCGCCGCCCGCGCCGGCGAAGCCGAAGCCGATGGCCCCGGCCGTCACCGGTAGTGCGGCGATCGAGACGGTGATCGACCGCGGCATGTCGCAGCTCGGCGTCCAATACGCGTGGGGAGGCGGCAACGAGAACGGCCCGACGCTCGGCATCCGGGACGGCGGCGTCGCCGACAGCTTCGGCGACTTCGGCAAGGTCGGCTTCGACTGCTCCGGGCTGATGATCTACGCGTTCGCCGGTGTCGGTATCTCGCTGCCGCACTACACCGGCTACCAGTACACCGCCGGCACACAGGTGCCGTCGTCGGAGATGCGGCGCGGCGACATGATCTTCTACGGCGCCAACGCGAGCCAGCACGTCGCGCTGTACCTCGGGAACGGGCAGATGCTCGAGGCGCCGCAGTCCGGTTCGGTCGTCCAGGTTTCGCCGGTGCGTTGGGACGGGATGACCCCCTACGCTGTCCGTATGGTGTCCTAGCTCGCCTCGGCTGGCGTCGTCCTTGTGTCGGGTATCGCCGGCACCTGGAATAGTTGAGCGGACAGGCAAGTCGATCCGATCGATCTAGGTGGAAGCGGGGATTCTTGGTGACCTCACGTGACGGTGCTGTGGCGGGATCCGGCTCGGAAGGGGCGACGCACGCGGGTATGGGAGGTCCGGCACCCGATCTCGCGCGTGACGTGCAGACCCTCGAGCGCGCGATCTACGAGGTCAAGCGCGTCATCGTCGGGCAGGACCGGCTGGTCGAGCGGATGCTCGTCGGCGTGCTCGCGAAGGGGCACGTGCTGCTCGAGGGCGTTCCCGGCGTCGCCAAGACGCTCGCGGTGGAGACGTTCGCGAAGGTCGTCGGCGGCTCGTTCTCCCGCGTCCAGTTCACCCCGGACCTGGTGCCGACCGACCTGATCGGCACCCGGATCTACCGGCAGGGCCGGGAGGAGTTCGACACCGAACTCGGACCGGTCGTCGCGAACTTCCTGCTCGCCGACGAGATCAACCGTGCGCCCGCGAAGGTGCAGTCGGCGCTCCTCGAGGTGATGGCCGAGCGGCACGTCTCGATCGGCGGCAAGACGTATCCGATGCCCGAACCGTTCCTCGTCATGGCCACCCAGAACCCGATCGAGAACGAAGGCGTGTACCCGCTGCCCGAGGCGCAGCGCGACCGCTTCCTGTTCAAGGTGCTCGTCGACTACCCGTCGGTGGAGGAGGAGCGCGAGATCGTCTACCGGATGGGTGTCGCCGCGCCCGAACCCAGCCAGATCCTCGACGCGCAGGAACTGGTCCGGTTGCAGACGGTGGCGAGCAACGTGTTCGTCCATCACGCCCTCGTCGACTACGTGGTGCGCGTGATCGCCGCGACCCGCACCCCGCGCCAGTTCGGTCTCGACGACGTCGCCGGGTGGATCGCGTACGGCGCCTCCCCGCGCGCGACCCTCGGCATCATCTCCGCGTCGCGGGCGCTCGCGCTGCTGCGGGGCCGCGACTACGTCGTCCCGCAGGACGTGCTCGAGGTCATCCCCGACGTGCTGCGCCACCGCCTGGTGCTGTCGTACGACGCCTTGGCCGACGAGGTGTCGCCCGACGACGTGATCATCCGGGTGCTCCAGACCGTCGGCTTGCCGCAGGTCGGCGCGCAGCCGGTGGCACAGCCGGCGCCGCCGGCGTTCGATCCGGGCCCGGTGCCCGCGGCGACCACCCCGCGGCAGTGACCCGGTCTGCGGGCGCGGTCCCGTCGTTTCGCTCCGGATCGTTGCGCGATCCGGAGCTGACCGCGGCGCTGCGGACCCTCGAGCTCACCGTCCGTCGACGACTCGACGGTGTCCTGCACGGCGACCACCTCGGACTCATCCCCGGGCCCGGCTCCGAGCCCGGCGACGCGCGCGAGTACCAGCCGGGCGACGACGTCCGGCAGATGGACTGGTCGGTCACCGCCCGGACCACGCACCCGCACGTGCGCCAGACGGTCGCCGACCGCGAACTGGAGACCTGGCTCGTGGTGGACCTGTCGTCGAGCCTGGACTTCGGCACCGCATCGTGCGAGAAGCGGGACCTCGCGATCGCGGCCGCATCGGCGGTCACCTACCTCGCCGGCGGCAGCGGGAACCGGATCGGGGCAATCGTCGCCACCGGTGACCGGATGCAGCGGATCCCGGCCCGTGGAGGTCGGGTGCACGCGCAGGCGATGCTGCGCCGGATCGCGTCCACCCCGCATGCCGCGGAGGGTGTGCGGGGGGATCTGCGCGGCGCGCTCGAATCCCTGCGCCGACCCCAGCGACGCCGCGGTCTGGCGGTCGTCGTCAGCGACTTCCTCGGGCCGATCGACTGGGAGCACTCGCTGCGGGCACTGTCGGGCAGGCACGACCTGCTCGCGGTGGAGGTACTCGACCCGCGTGACATGGAACTGCCCGATGCCGGTGACGTCGTGCTGTTCGACCCGGAATCCGGTCGGACACGGGAGTTCTCGACGACGCCGAAGCTGCGTGCCGACTTCGCGCGCGCGGCGGCCGCACACCGCGCGGACGTCGAGGCGACGCTACGACGCTGCGGCGCACCGCGGCTGAGTCTGCGCACCGACAGGGACTGGATCGCCGACGTCGTGCGGTTCGTCTCGGCCCGCAGACACAGCTTCGGGGCACCACAGAACCGGCCGGGTGCGAGCCGGGTGGCACGCGGATGAGCCTGTCGCAGTTCGCGTCCCCGTGGTGGCTGCTGTTCCTGGCGGTCGTCGCCGCGCTCGCCGCGGGGTACGTGGTGATCCAGCGCCGCCGGCAGAAGCACGTGCTGCGGTTCGCGAACATGGAACTGCTGGAGAAGGTCGCGCCCAACAGGCCGAACATCACCCGGCACATTCCGACGGCGCTGCTGCTCGTCGGTCTGCTGTTCCTCACCGTCGCACTCGCCGGACCGACTGCCGACAAACGCGTTCCGCGCAACCGCGCGACGGTCGTGCTCGTGATCGACGTCTCGCTGTCGATGAAGGCGACCGACGTCGAACCGACCCGCATCGCCGCCGCACAGGAGGCCGCGAAGGCGTTCGCCGACGGGCTCACGCCCGGCATCAACCTCGGACTGGTCGCGTTCGCCGGCACGGCGTCGGTGCTGGTGTCGCCGACTCCGAACCGCGAGGAGACCAAGGCGGCCATCGACAACCTCAAGCTCAGCGAGCGCACCGCGACCGGCGAGGCCATCTTCACCTCGCTGCAGTCGATCGACACCCTCGCGGCGGTCCTCGGCGGCAGCGAGCAGGCTCCGCCCGCGCGGATCGTGCTGCTCTCCGACGGCAAGCAGACCGTGCCGGAGAGCCCGACCGATCCGCGCGGCGGCTTCACCGCGGCGCGGCAGGCCAAGGACAAGGGCGTCCCGATCTCCACCATCTCGTTCGGCACCAGCTACGGCACCGTCGAGATCGAGGGTGACCGGATCCCGGTCCCGGTGGACGACCCGTCGCTGCGCGAGATCGCGAACCTGTCGGGTGGCAGCTTCTTCACCGCCTCGAGCGTCGAGGAACTGCGCGCCGTCTACGACACCCTCGAGGAGCAGATCGGCTTCGAGAACGCCCGCGGTGACGCCAGCCGGCCGTGGCTGGTCCTCGGCGTCCTGTTCTGCGCCGCCGGCCTCGGCTCCGCCCTGGTGCTGCGGCAACGACTGCCGTGAGGCGCAGGGGCCGGTCCAGTTCGTCGAATTCGTCCACCTGCGCCCGTAACGGGTAGTCGAGCAGATAGGTTGATCGCATGTCGAAAACCAGCACCCCGTCCCGTTCCGTGCTCGTGACCGGAGGCAACCGCGGCATCGGCCTCGCCGTTGCGCAGCGCCTCCTCGACGACGGACACAAGGTCGCCGTCACTCACCGCGGATCCGGCGTTCCGGAGGGTCTGTTCGGCGTGAAGTGCGACGTCACCGACGCGGACTCGATCGACCGCGCCTTCAAGGAGGTCGAGGAGCACCAGGGTCCGGTCGAGGTGCTGGTCGCCAACGCGGGAATCACCGACGACACGCTGCTGATGCGCATGGACGAGGAGCAGTTCTCGCGCGTCATCGACTCCAACCTGACCGGCGCGTTCCGGTGCGCCAAGCGCGCCAACCGAGCCATGCTCCGCGCGCGCTGGGGGCGGATGATCTTCCTGGGCTCGGTCGTCGGCCTCGCCGGCCAGGCGGGTCAGATCAACTATGCGGCCTCGAAGGCCGGCGTCATCGGCATGGCGCGGTCGATCACCCGCGAACTGGGTTCGCGGTCGATCACGGCCAACGTGGTCGCGCCCGGCTTCATCGAAACCGACATGACCGCGGACCTGTCGGACGACCTGCGCGACACCGCCAAGAAGTTCATCCCGCTGCAGCGCTTGGGGAAGCCCGAGGACGTGGCCGCGGTGGTCAGCTTCCTCGCCTCCGACGACTCCGCATATGTCTCCGGCGCCGTGATCCCGGTGGACGGCGGCATGGGCATGGGCCACTAGGCCCACCCGAAACCTCACGCACCCACAGACTTTCATACAGGAGGACCATCACCCATGGGCGGACTGCTCGAGGGCAAGACCATTCTCGTCACCGGCATCATCACCGACGCGTCGATCGCGTTCCACGTCGCGAAGGTGGCGCAGGAACAGGGCGCGAAGGTGATCATCACCGGGTTCGACCGGCTGCGGCTGATCGACCGGATCGCCCAGCGGCTTCCGCAGCCGGTGCCGCCGGCCGTCGAGCTGAACGTCCAGGACGAGGAGCACCTGGCCACTCTCGCCGATCGCGTTCGCGAGCTCGCCCCCGAGGGCATCGACGGCGTCGTCCACTCGATCGCGTTCTCGCCCCGGTCGGGTCTCGGTGCGCCGTTCCTGGACGCGCCCTGGTCGGACATCTCGAACGCCATGGAGATCTCGGCGTACTCGTACGCGTCGCTGGCGAAGGCGCTGCTGCCGGTCCTCAACGACAACGCCTCCATCGTCGGCATGGACTTCGACCCGTCGCGGGCGATGCCGTTCTACAACTGGATGGGCGTGTCCAAGGCCACCCTCGAGGCCGTCAACCGGTACGTCGCCAAGGAGGTCGGTGGCCGCGGCATCCGATCGAATCTCGTTGCGGCCGGACCGGTCAAGACCCTCGCCGCGAAGGCGATCGCGGGCGACGCGACCGGCCCGGGCGCGGAGCTGAACAAGCTGAACACCGCGTGGGACGCCGCCGCCCCGATCGGCTGGGACGTCGACGATCCGACGGCCGTCGCCAAGAGCGTGTGCACGGTGCTCTCGGACTGGCTGCCCGGCACCACCGCGTCGATCATCTACGTGGACGGCGGCTTCCACGCGGTGGTCGGCTGACCCGTCCGCGGCGGCGGTTCCGGGACGGGCGAGAATGAGGGCATGAGCGGTCAGCGGGACACGGCATTCGACGCACTACTCGTGCTCTCCTTCGGGGGACCCGAGAAGCCGGAGGACGTGCGGCCGTTCCTCGAGAACGTCACCCGGGGTCGGGGCGTTCCGCCCGAACGCCTCGACGCCGTCGTCGGGCACTACATGCACTTCGGCGGTGTGTCCCCGATCAACGGCCTCAACCGCGACATCATCGCGCGGGTCGAGGACGAATTGCGTGGGGCCGGAATCGATCTGCCGGTGTACTTCGGTAACCGCAACTGGCATCCGATGGTCGAGGAGACCGTCGCCCGCATGCGGGACGACGGGGTGCGCAACGCGCTCGTGTTCCCGACGTCGGCCTGGGGCGGGTACTCGGGGTGCCGGCAGTACCACGAGGACATCGTCCGTGCCCGCGCCGCGGTCGACGCGGCGCCGACCCTGACGAAGTTGCGGCAGTACTACGACCATCCGTTGATGGTCGCCGCCTTCGCCGATGCGATTCGTGTTGCGCGACAGGAACTGTCGGCGGACGCCCGGGACCGGGTGCGGCTGGTGTTCACCGCGCACTCGGTACCGGTCGCCGCCGACGCGAACGCCGGACCGCCTGCCGAGGGCGGGCACCTCTACAGCCGTCAGGTCGCCGAGGCGGCGCGCCTGTGCGCGGAGGCGGCCGGCGTCGACGAGTTCGACCTGGTGTGGCAGTCCCGGTCGGGGCCGCCGCAGGTGCCGTGGCTCGACCCCGACATCTGTGATCACCTCGAGGCGGTCGCGGCCGCCGGTGCCCCGGCCGTGATCGTGTGTCCGGTCGGGTTCGTGTCCGACCACCTCGAGGTGGTGTGGGACCTCGACACCGAGGCCCGCGACAAGGCCGCGGAGCTCGGAATCGAGTTCGCGCGCGTCGCGACGCCGGGTACCGATCCACGCTTCGCGCGGATGGTGCTCGACCTCGTCGAGGAGCGTCGCTCCGGCGTGGCGCCGCAGCGGCTCGGTCGTGAGCCGCTGCTCGGTGCGTCCGTCGACGGGCGCCTGTGCGCCGTCGACTGCTGCGCACCGGTCCGTCGGCCGAGCACCCGCTGACCGGCCCGCCGCGTTTCCGGAGGGAAACAGACGGGGCGGGCTATGTTGAGCGGGTGCACGACAGCCTCTACCACCGCTTCGAATTCACGTTCATCGTTCCGTTGCTGACGGTTTCGCGGGAGACCGCGGTCGCGAAGGAGTTCGACGGTCGGGTCGACGACCACGGCGGTCTGCAGCTGTTGACGGTGGCGGCCGAGGGCATGCGCTGCGCGACGGCCGGGATGAGCCTGGTCGATCAGTTGGTGGCCGAGGGGGTCCGTCCGCTGCGCACCCACCCGGATCTGGTGACCCGTCAGGACATCGCCGATCGCGCCGGGGTGACCCGTCAGGCGGTGGGGCAGTGGGTGCGGGGGGTGCGTCAACGCGGGACGCCGTTCCCGGTCCCGTTCAACACGGTCTCGGGTGGCATCTGGTTGTGGGGCGACGTCTACGCGTGGCTACGACACCACGGCTACGGCCCCGACACGGGCCTGCGGTACCCGACGCTGGACGAGCATGTGCGGATCGACCGGCACATCGTGATGAACCACCGCGACGGCTGAACCCGGTCAGGCGCGGTACGGGGAGCGGGCGCACGCCGACACGGCCGCCACCCGGGCCGTCCGCACCGCGGTCCACAGCGGCCGCAGCAGGTCCTCGCGGGCGGCGGCACTGGACGCGGACGGGGCCTCGGTCGGTGAATCATCCTCGGCCACGGCGAGAATGGCGGCCACCTGGTCGGCCGAGTCGAGGATGCGCAGGGCCCGGGTCGGCGCCGCGTCGGGATAGCGGTGGTGTGCCCGGTCGTCGAGCGCCTCGGCGATCCGCCGACGCGGATCGGTGCCCGGGTGCCCGGTGTGCACCGACGACAGTTGCAGGAGCGCGTCGGCGGCGTCCCGGATCGCTTCGCGCATCGCGTACTCGGCTTCGCCGAGCCCGGTGTGCTCGCCGGGCGCCGGCACCGTATCGATCGGAAAGATCGTCCAGCGCAGCACATCCGGTCCCTCGACGACGGGGACCAGGCCGATGCCCGGCTGACCCGTCTCGCCGACGAGGACGCCCTCACCGGCGTCGAGCGCGGCTCGGGCGAACCCGGTGCCGGCCGGAAGCCCGCGGACGTCGCCGGGTGCCGGCAGCACCAGTCGGACCTCGGCCGCGTCGGATGCGGCGGCCTGGCGCACCAGGCGAAGCAGGATCGGGCCCGCGCCGTCCTGCACACCCGGCCAGCCGAGGCCGGTCGACATCGCGGTTCCGGCGTCGGACGCGCCGACGATGTGCATCGGCGCCCACTGGTGGAGGGCGTCGATCACGTCGTCGGGTGCGCTGTCGCCGGCGAGCCAGGAACCGGCCCACACGGTCAGCGTCGCGCTGAGGGAACTCACGGTAAACGAGCATAGGACGGCGTGGCGGGAACCGCGCCCGCCCCGGTCTGACATAGCGTGAGGTGCCGTGAACGCGAGCAACAAGTACGGCGACATCTTCGCCGGTCATCCCCGGACCCGAAAGCCCACGACTCCGCAGGTGGCCGCCGAGCGTGACCTGGTGGTCGAGGATGCGGCAACCGGATTCTGCGGGGCCGTCGTCGGCATCGAGCGCACCTACGACGGCGACTTCGTGCGCCTCGAGGATGCCGCCCGGCGCACCCGGTTGTTCGCGATGCGGGAGGCCGCGTTCCTCATCGACGGCCGGGCCGTCACCCTCGTCCGGCCGACTCCGCAGTCGGCGCAGAAGGGGCCGCAGCGCTCGGCGTCGGGGTCGACCAAGGTCGAAGGTCTGCGCGCCCGCACCGCGCTGCCCAGCCGGATCTGGGTCGAGGGCGTGCACGACGCCGCGCTCGTCGAGCGGGTGTGGGGTCACGATCTGCGTGTCGAAGGCGTCGTCGTCGAGCATCTCGAAGGCCTCGACAACCTCGCCGACCGCCTGGCCGAGTTCCAACCGGGGCCCGGCCGGAAGGTCGGTGTCCTGGTCGACCACCTCGTCACCGGATCGAAGGAGGAACGCCTGACGCAGGGGCTCGGCCCGTACGTGATGGTGACCGGGCACCCGTACATCGACGTGTGGGAGGCGGTGCGGCCGAAGGCCGTCGGAATCGAGGCGTGGCCGCGGATTCCGCACGGGCGGGACTGGAAGACCGGCGTGTGCGACGCCCTCGGCTGGGGCACACCGCAGGACGGCTGGCGTCGGGTCTACGGGGCGGTCGGCAGCTTCCGGGACCTCGAGGCGCCGCTGATCGGCGCCGTGGAGCGGCTCGTCGACTTCGTGACCGTGGACTGACCGGCGGATTTGCCGCGCTCGGTCCGCGGCGCCGCCCTTGTCCACAGCCGGAGTTCGCGCATGTCTCGCTCAGCGGAACTTCTGGTTAGATGGTGCTGTGGCAGCTCTGATTTGGCTGGTAGCGGGGGTGTTGTTGGCGGCTGCGGAAGCGCTGGTGGGGGAGTTCTTCCTGCTGATGCTGGCAGGCGGCGCGCTGGTGACGTCCGGCTTCAGCGCGGTGACCGACTTCCCGGTCTGGGTCGACGCGGTCGTGTTCGGTGTCGTGTCGCTCGCCCTCGTCCTGGGGGTGCGGCCCGCGTTGTTGCGCCGTTTCGAGAAGCCGCCGCTCAAGCTCATGAATACTGCTGCCCTGCCCGGCAAGCAGGCGCTGGTCCTCGAGGAGGTCGCGGCGCACAGCGGTCAGGTCAAGCTCGACGGTGACGTGTGGACAGCGCGTCCGCTCGACGTCACCGAGGTGTACCCACCGGGGACGACAGTCACGGTGATGGAGATCGACGGCGCCACCGCCGTCGTATGGAGGGGACCGTAGGAGAGATGGCTGCACTGATAGTTCTGGCGGTACTGGTCGTACTCGTCGTCGTCGTGGTCGCGAAGTCGGTGGCGCTGGTGCCGCAGGCCGAGGCCGCGGTGATCGAGCGCCTGGGCCGCTACATCAAGACCGTGTCCGGTCAGTTGACGTTCCTGGTCCCGTTCGTGGACCGGATCCGGGCGAAGGTCGATCTGCGTGAGCGGGTCGTGTCGTTCGCTCCGCAGCCGGTCATCACGCAGGACAACCTGACGCTGTCGATCGACACGGTCGTCTACTTCCAGGTGACCAACCCGCAGGCCGCGGTCTACGAGATCAGCAACTACATCGCCGCCGTCGAGCAGCTCACCATCACCACGCTGCGCAATGTCGTCGGCGGCATGACCCTCGAGGAGACGCTCACCTCGCGTGACTCGATCAACGGTCAGCTGCGCGGCGTGCTCGACGAGGCCACCGGCCGGTGGGGCCTGCGCGTCGCCCGCGTCGAACTCAAGAGCATCGATCCGCCGCCGTCGATCCAGGAGTCGATGGAGAAGCAGATGAAGGCCGACCGCGAGAAGCGGGCGATGATCCTCAACGCGGAAGGCCATCGCGAGTCGGCGATCAAGACGGCCGAGGGTGCCAAGCAGAGCCAGATCCTCGCCGCCGAGGGCGCGAAGCAGGCGTCGATCCTGTCGGCCGAGGGCGAGCGCCAGTCGCGGATCCTGCGCGCACAGGGCGAGCGCGCCGCCAAGTACCTGCAGGCGCAGGGGCAGGCCAAGGCGATCGAGAAGGTGTTCGCGGCCATCAAGTCGGGCAAGCCCACGCCGGAACTCCTTGCGTACCAGTACCTCCAGACGCTGCCTCAGATGGCGCAGGGCGACGCGAACAAGGTGTGGCTCGTGCCCAGTGATTTCGGGGACGCGCTCAAGGGGTTCGCGAAGACGCTCGGGGCGCCCGGCGAGGACGGCGTGTTCCGGTACGAGCCCAGCCGCACCGAGGACGAGAACCTGCCACGGCCCGAGGACGACTCCGACGAGATCGCCGGCTGGTTCGAGACCAAGACCGATCCGGCGGTCGAGCGTGCGGTCCGCGCGGCCGAGGCTGTCGCGCGTACGCCCGTCGAGAGCCCACTGACCCAGGAGCACCTCCTCGGCGGCGGTAGTGAGCAGCAGGAGGAGTTGCCGCCGGGCCAGGTGTAGGTCGTGCTGCGCTGGCTGGAGAGCGAACGGGTCGAGCGCTGGGTCGGGACGCTGATCCTGGCTTGGCTCGTCGTCCTGGCGGGACCGTCCGCCGTCGACCGAGTCACGTCGGAACCGTCGGCGTGGGACTGGGTGTCGCTGGGTATCTGGGTGTACGCAGTCCTCAGCTTCGCCGTGACGACCGTGTCGGCGTGGCGGCACCGAAACGAGCCCCGGACCACGGCGGCGCGCGTGTCGCCGGCGGACGTTCCCGTCGAGGACGTGCGGGCGGCGATCGCGGCGACGTCCGAGCGGATTCCGGCGATCAAACGGCTGCGCGAGATGCATCCCGGTCTGGGATTGCGCGACGCGAAGGACCTCGTCGAGTCGCAGCCGCCATATCGGTAGCCGCTAGGTGTACTAACCGGAGACGTTGATCGAGTGCCTCACTCACCTTGGCCATTCACGGGTCTTGCTGTCGCTGGGGGGATGCCGATCTCGTCAATGTCATGGCCGCTGCAGGCAATCTTGGTTGCACTGGCGTGCTCGATACGGGACACGAGGAACCACCGCATATCGCTGCGTAGCCTGCACCAGCCGATCAGGTACCAATGGCCGTTCGTGGAGGCGAACATCACCGGCTCGACGTCGCGGGTGGTGGTGTTGCCGTCACGCGAGGTGTAGCGGATACGCACCACCCGTTGCTCGGCCATCGCTTCCTCCAGCGCTGACTTGATCGTGCGCGGAGTAGGAGGCGCGTTGACCCAGACGCGAGTGGCCAGCTCATCAGCCTTCGTCCGGGTCCGTGGATCGAGTACGTCCATTATCTTCCGAACGCCCGCTAAGGCGAGATCGGCGTAGGGGGCATCGGGTGCAGCAGAGACTGCCGCGAGTAGCGCCACTGCCTGCACAGGGGTCAGGCTGACCGGTGGCAGGGTGCCTCGGGCGACTAGCCCGTAGCCACCGCCGGGGCCCGGACGCGACCAGATCAGCGCGCCACTGTTCTCGAGCGCGGTGAGGTCTCTCTTGACCGTCCGCACGGACACGCCGAACTCTTTTGCCAGTCGCTCAGCAGTGCATCCACGCGATCCGCTGCGTCGCAGCATCTCGGACAGGGCGTGGAGCCGCTCCGCCCTCTTCATCTCCCACTCCTGCTCATTTCCCATCCCGGCAAAAAATCATGCCAAAATGGTGACATGCCCTTGTCCTAGAGGCTTGAGAGCATCGTGGTGTGACGACAAACGCGAGCAGCCCGACCATCATCCTGATCGCTGGCCATTGGCTGGGGGCTTGGGCATGGGACGAGGTGCTGGAACACCTGACCGCTGACGGCTGGCGAACCATCCCGATGACGCTTCCCGGCCTCGATGAGCGGGACCCCAAGCGGGCGTCCAGGACGCTCGATGACCAGGCGATGGCGATCGAGCAGACTATGACCCAGGCTGAGGCTTCCGAGGCCCAGCCGGTAGTCATCGTGGCGCACAGCGGAGCCAACGCGCCGGTAAGCCTTGTGCTCGATCAGCATCCTGAACTTGTCCGCCGAGTGGTGTGGGTCGATAGTGGGCCTGTCGCGTCCGGCAGTGTCTTCGCCCCGGATGCGCCCGAGGATCTGGACGAGTTGCCCCTGCCGCCCTTCGACGCGCTCGGGGAGCAGGCCAGCCTTGAGGGCCTGAGCACCGAGGCTCTCGAGCGCTTTCGAGCCAGGGCCGTTCCAGAACCCGGTCCCGTGCTACGCCAGCAAGTGGAGCTCACCAACGATGCGCGTCTGGCGGTCCCGACCACTCTGGTGTGCTGCTCGATCCCGAGCGCGCAGATAATGGAGCTGGCCAACGCGGGTCATCCCATGTTCGTCGAGGTGTCAAACCTCGACCATGTTGACCTCATCGACCTCCCGACCGGGCATTGGCCCATGTGGAGCCGCCCCGGCGACCTCGCCCACATCCTCGCTGCAGCAGCGACTTCCCCAGCTAACTGAACCGCAGACAGACCTGAAGAGGGCCAGCCGAAACGGCTGGCCCTCTTACATTCCCGAAAGATTTCATGACACACCCCAATGCCGCGCTCACGCCAAGACACCGCCTCAAGGTTGCCCGTCTCGTCGTCGAGGAGGCGTGGCCGATCAGCGAGGTCGCCGCCCGTTTCCAGGTGTCCTGGCCGACCGTGAAGCGCTGGGTCGATCGCTACCTCGCCGGTGTGCCGATGCACGATCGCTCCTCGCGGCCGAGAACATCGCCGAACAAGACGGGCAAGGCCGTGACGCAGCGATGTGTGAGCCTGCGGATGCGGCTGCGCGAAGGCCCGGTTCAACTCGCGAGCAGGCTTGGCGTCGCCCCGTCGACGGTGCATCGCATCCTGTGCTCGGCGCGTCTGAATCGGCTGTCCTATATGGACCGGGCGACCGGTGAGCCAATTCGCCGGTACGAGCACGACCACCCGGGGTCGCTCGTCCACGTGGACGTGAAGAAGCTCGGGAACATCCCCGACGGCGGCGGCCGGCGCTACGTCGGCCGCCCCCAAGGCGACCGCAACCGCGCAGCCACCCCTGGCAAGCCGAAGAAAAAATGGCGCAACCCGAAGCTCGGGTACACCTTCGTGCACACAGTTCTCGATGATCACTCACGGGCGGCATACACCGAGGTCCACGATGATGAGACAGCCGTCACCGCCGTCGCCGTTCTGCGCCGTGCAGTCGAATGGTTCGCCGACCGCGGCGTCACGATCGAGCGGGTTCTGTCGGACAACGGTGGCGCTTACCGATCGTTCCTGTGGCGCGATACGTGCGAGGACCTGTCAATTACACATAAGCGCACGCGACCGTACCGGCCACAGACAAATGGAAAGGTGGAGCGCTTCCACCGCACTATGGCCGACGGATGGGCCTACGCCCGCTGCTACACCTCAGAACAAGAGCGGCGGGGAGCGCTTGGGGTGTGGTTGCACCAGTACAACCAGCATCGCCCGCACACGGCGTGCGGCAACCAGCCGTCGTTCTCACGATTGATCAACGTCCCCGAGCAGTACAGCTAGGTGACCAGCGCCCGGCCGACCCCCGCAACGGCGACTGCCCACAGCACGCTGGTGAAGGTGCCGATGATGAACTGCTCCGACGCGTGCGGCTCGCGCAGCTCGGGGTAGCGGGCCAGGCCCTTGACTGCGAGGACGATGGCGATCCCCTCGGGCCAGCCGGCGAGGATGGACACCGCGACGGCGGTCCGTTCCAGCAGGCCGATCACGCGGCCGCCGCGGAGCGGGCCGTCGTCCGGTTCCGGTCCGGCGTCGGGCTGCTTGCGCGCGAAGCGGAAGGCGGCCAGCACCATTGGCGCGCCGCCGGTCGCCGCCGCGGCGACCGTCAGGACGTACGTCGCGGCGAGGGCGAATCCGTGGACCGGCGGCGCGGCGCTCGCCGCGAGTGCCGCGCCGGCCAGGGCGAGGACGGCGGCGACCGGGGCGAGTCGGACGCCGACGCCCGCGGGCCGGGAGGCCGCCCCCAGTCTGCCCGCCATCGTCCCCACCAGCGCGGCGAGGCCGATGAGCGTGAGGCTGAGTGCGGTCATCGTTCG
Source organism: Prescottella soli (assembly GCF_040024445.1). Taxonomy (NCBI): domain Bacteria; kingdom Bacillati; phylum Actinomycetota; class Actinomycetes; order Mycobacteriales; family Nocardiaceae; genus Rhodococcus; species Rhodococcus (subgen. Prescottella) soli. The sequence goes on along the minus strand of NZ_CP157276.1, from coordinate 537,268 downwards.
GCCCTCCCGAGTAGTCGCGCGGCCAGGCGCCGGCCGGCCACCTCGGCCTGCCATCCCGCGGCGGAAAGCCGCTGGGACACGGCCTGCTTGCTGATTCCGAGTTCGGCGGCGGCCTCGGCCTGGGTGAGCCCGCGCTCCATCAGATCCACCGCGGCCTGTCCCTGCGGTGACCGCCGCGCCACCAGCAGGGCGATCAGCGACAGGGCCGTGTCGGCGTCCAGTGCCGCGTCCGGGTCGTCGGCCTCGACGGCCACCGCGGCGGGCGCCTTCTTGGCCCGGTCGACGGCCACCCGCGCGGCTTCGAAGGCCGGACCTCGTCCGGCGCGTGTCTGCGCGGGAAGCGGTTCCTCGACCGCGCCGGCACCGATGCCGACGCTCCAGTGCCCGCGGCGGACGAGCTCCAGGGCCAGGTCGACGACGATCGCGGGGTCGTCGGCGACGGCCTGCACCTCGTCGCCCGCGGTGCGTTCGAACGGTCGCAGGAGCGGGCGCTGCGCGAGGTCGGCGAGGAGCGGCGCGACGCGGTCGATGTCGCGTCGGCTGCCGCGCTGATCCACGGTCAGGACGTACATGGAGCAAGGCTAAGGCCTTGATTGCCAGATATCAAGCCTCAAAGCTTTACTTCCTGGAGTTCAGTCCAGATCCTTGACGGCGGCTTCCGGGATCGGCGTCCGCGCGTCGACGAACAGCCCGAGGACGCCGACGGCGATGCAGACCCCGGACACCGCCAACATGGCCGGATCGGTCTCGCCGGTGAGCGCGTCCGCGAGCAGCACCACGCCGACCGTGCCCGGCAGGGCCCCGACGACGGTCGCGACGGTGAAGGGGAGCACGCGGATCGAGGACACGCCGCAGCAGTAGTTGACCACCGAGAACGGGATCGCGGCGATCAGCCGGAGGGAGCCGACCGCGAGCCACCCGCGCCGCGCCAGCCGTGCGTCCACCGCCTTCACCGCCGGGTGCGTCAGATGGGCGGCCACCGCGTCACGGCCGATTGCGCGCACCACCAGCAGCGCGAGCACCGCGCTCACGGTCGTGGCCGCGATCGACACCGCGATGCCCGTCGCGGCACCGAACAGCACGCCCGCGCTGACCGTGAAGATGGTGCGGGGGATCGGTGCCATCGTCACCACGACGTGCACGAGGAAGAACACGACCACGAACATCGGTCCGACGGCGTCGGCCCACGCCCGGATCTGGTCGACCGAGGGGTGCGGAACCATCGCGGCCACCACGAACAGCACGGCCAACCCGACGAGGGCGCCGAGAAGCCGGGGATCCCTCAGTCGCGCAATCACGATCGGTCAGGATACCCCCGCGGCGCACCGCTATTCGCGCACGAACGCGGCGCCGCGGCGCGCCGGTGCGGCGGACCTGCTCGGCCTGCGGCACGTGACGGTGGCGACCGCGCACACCCGACCGTCGCCGCCGGTGCTCGTCACCCGGGCGACGGCGACCGAGCGACCCGCCCGGATCACCTCGGCGGCGAACACGACGTCGGAATCGACGGGTGCGGGGCGGAAGTAGTTGATGCGCAACGACGCGGTGTGCATCGGTGCTTCGGGTGTGCTGACGGCCGCGTTGCCGACCAGGTCGATCGCGCTCGCCTGGATGCCCCCGTGCATCACTCCGAGCTTGTTCGCCAGGGCCGCGTTGGGCGGCACGATCAGGCGGGTGCGGTCGCCGACCTCGAATCGTCCGCCGATGCGCACGAGGGGAGCCGTGGACGGCGCGGGGATCGTGCCGGCCGTGGCGAGCGGGCGCACGACGGCGGAGCTGCGGTCGGCGCCGGCGTCGACGAAGTTGCCCCACGCGGTGCCGGTCGCGATCAGGGTGCCGTCCGAGTCGCGGATCTCCGTGGCGCTGACGCCGCCGTCCTCTGTGACCGCGACCACACGACCGTCGGCGTGGAGTTCCGGGCCGACCCAACCGGTCGGTGTGATGAAGTCCACTGACAAATCCGCGGTGACGAGGCCGGTGCGCTCGCCGCGACGGTCCCACAGCGTGAATCCGAGGACGTCGTCGACGAGAATGCCCAGCGTGGCGGTAGGGGAGGCCGCCCGAGGGTCGAGTCCGTCGATCTCCATGGTGATGCGGTTGAAACCGTCGAGTCGCTGCGGCGGCAGCATTCGGAACAGCCGTTGCGGGGTGATCGAGACACCTTCTTCCAGGACGTTCGCAACGGTCATGATTCGAGGCTAACGAACCGTGGGTGGCCTCACGTCGGCGACCGCGTGGGTGCGGTTAGCATCACAAGTCAGGGGACGGCAATCGTCCCATTTGTTTGTCCGATTGTTCTGTCCGATTGGAAGACCGTTCGCCATGAGCGATCGCACACGAGAGTGAGAGGGAGTCGCCCCGTGTCACCAGCTTCAGAAGCCGAGGACGCCGCGCGCGCCTACTCGGAATGGCAGCAGGCCGTCGCCGGCGTGCTCGCCAAGTCGCGTCGAGTGGACGCCGCCGAGCTGGGCCCGGAACCGCAGAAGCTTCTCGACACCACCACGTACGACGGTGTCACCGTCTCGCCGCTGTACACCGGACGCGACGAGCTCCCCGAGGCCCCGCTGCCCGGACAGTTCCCGTTCGTCCGCGGCGCCGACGGCAGCCGTGACGTCAACTCCGGTTGGCTCGTCGCCGCGCTCTTCGGTCAGGACGCGCAGAACGGCGCCGAGGTCAACCGCGCGATCCTCGACGGCCTCGAGAACGGCGTGAGCGCCGTGCGGCTGTCGCTCGGCGGCAAGAACCTCCCCGTCGCCGCGCTCGACCTCGCGCTCACGGGAGTGCTGCTGGATCTGGCGCCGCTGACCCTGGACGCCGGTGCCGACGTGGCGGCGGCAGCGCAGCAGGTCTACGCGCTGCTCGACGCGCGCGCCGCCGCGGGTGACGGTGTCACCGATCGCGCCCAGGTTCGGATCGGTCTCGGCGCCTCGCCGCTCACCGACGCGTTCTCCGGTGCCGCCGGTGTCGAGCTGGCCGATGCGGTCGCGCTCGCGGACACCGCCGCCGCGCGCGCCGAGACGGTGCGGGCGATCACGGTGGACGGCACGGCCTTCCACAACGCCGGTGCCGGCGATGCCGAGGAGCTCGGTGCGGCCGTCGCGGCCGGCGTCGAGTACCTGCGCGCGCTCACCGAGCAGGGCCTGACGATCTCGGCGGCCCTGGGCCAGCTCGAGTTCCGCCTCGCCGCGACCGACGACCAGTTCCAGACCATCGCGAAGTTCCGTGCCGGACGCCAGGTGTGGGCTCGGGTCGCGCAGGTGTGCGGGGCCTCCGAGTTCGGTGGCGCCGTCCAGCACGCGGTCACGTCGGCCGCGATGATGTCGCAGCGCGACCCGTGGGTGAACATGCTCCGCACCACCCTCGCAGCGTTCGGTGCGGGTGTCGGCGGCGCCGACTCGGTCACCGTCCTGCCGTTCGACGTCGCGCTGCCCTCGGGTGCCGCGGGTGTCTCGAAGTCGTTCTCCGAGCGCATCGCCCGCAACACCCAGCTGCTGCTGCTCGAAGAGTCGCACCTCGGTCGCGTCCTCGATCCGGGCGCCGGATCGTGGTACGTCGAGCAGCTCACGCAGCAGGTCGCCGACAAGGCGTGGGAGTTCTTCCAGCAGATCGAGGCCGCCGGCGGCTACAGCGCCGCGCTCGCTGCCGGTGTCGTCGCCGACCGGATCGCCGCCACCAAGGCGGCCCGCGACGCCGACATCGCGCATCGCCGGACTGCCGTCACGGGCATCAACGAGTTCCCGAACCTCGGCGAGGCCCCGCTGCCCGCAGGTGCCGCCGAGGCGGGTTCCACCGCCGCCGGCGTGACCGTCGCTCGCTACGCCGCCGCGTTCGAGGCGCTGCGCGACCGCTCGGACGCCTTCCTCGCCGCGAACGGCGCCCGGCCCCAGGTGCTGCTGGCACCGCTGGGCCCGGTCGCGGAGCACAATGTGCGCACCACTTTCGCGACGAACCTGCTGGCCTCCGGTGGCATCGAGGCCGTCAACCCGGGTCCGCTGGATCCGGCCGACGGCGGCATCGCTACGGCTGTCAAGGAGTCGGGCGCGACGATCGCGGTGCTGTGTGGCACCGACAAGCGCTACGGCGAGCAGGGTGCCGCGGCTGTCGCCGCGCTCCGCGACGCCGGCATCGAGCAGGTGCTGCTGGCCGGGCCGGAGAAGATCTTCGCCGAGGTCGAGGGTGCCGAGCGCCCCGACGGATTCCTTACCGCTCGCATCGACGCAGTCGCGGCCCTGACCGAACTGCTCGGCGCTATCGAAACTGGGAGCATCAAGTGACAACCAACGAGGTCAAGCACCTCATCGGCAGCTTTGCCGACGTCGCGTTGACGGACCCGGAGTTCCCGCAGCCGGCTGCTCCCACCGCGGAGCAGACCGACGCACTCGTCGAGAACCTGGCGACCGCGAACAACTACACCGCCGAGCAGGTGGTGTGGTCGACGCCCGAGGGCATCGACGTCAAGCCGGTCTACACCAAGGCCGATCGCGACGCGGCCGAGGCCGACGGCTACCCGCTGGGCAGCTACCCGGGCGCGGCGCCGTTCCTGCGCGGCCCGTACCCGACGATGTACGTCAACCAGCCGTGGACCATCCGCCAGTACGCGGGATTCTCCACCGCCGCCGAGTCCAACGCGTTCTACCGCCGCAACCTCGCGTCCGGTCAGAAGGGCCTGTCGGTCGCGTTCGACCTCGCGACGCACCGCGGCTACGACTCCGATCACCCGCGCGTGCAGGGTGACGTCGGCATGGCCGGCGTCGCGATCGACTCGATCCTCGACATGCGACAGCTGTTCGACGGCATCGACCTGTCGCAGGTGTCGGTGTCGATGACGATGAACGGCGCGGTGCTGCCGATCCTCGCGCTGTACGTCGTGGCAGCCGAGGAGCAGGGTGTCGCCCCCGAGCAGCTGGCCGGAACCATTCAGAACGACATTCTGAAAGAGTTCATGGTCCGCAACACCTACATCTACCCGCCGAAGCCGTCGATGCGGATCATCTCCGACATCTTCGCGTACACCTCGGCGAAGATGCCGAAGTTCAACTCGATCTCCATCTCGGGCTACCACATCCAGGAGGCCGGTGCGACCGCCGACCTGGAGCTGGCGTACACGCTCGCCGACGGCATCGAGTACATCCGCGCCGGTCTCGACGCGGGCATGGACATCGACAAGTTCGCTCCGCGCCTGTCGTTCTTCTGGGCGATCGGCATGAACTTCTTCATGGAGGTCGCCAAGCTTCGCGCCGGGCGTCTGCTGTGGGCCGAGCTGGTCGAGAAGTTCGCTCCGAAGAATGCCAAGTCGCTGTCGCTGCGTACCCACTCGCAGACCTCCGGCTGGTCGCTGACCGCGCAGGACGTGTTCAACAACGTCGGTCGCACGTGTGTCGAGGCGATGGCTGCGACGCAGGGCCACACCCAGTCGCTGCACACCAACGCGCTCGACGAGGCGATCGCGCTGCCGACCGACTTCTCGGCCCGCATCGCCCGCAACACGCAGCTGCTGATCCAGCAGGAGTCGAACACCGTCCGTCCGATCGACCCGTGGGGTGGCTCGCACTACGTCGAGTGGCTCACCAACGAACTCGCGAACCGGGCCCGCGCCCACATCGCCGAGGTCGAGGAGGCCGGCGGCATGGCGCAGGCCATCGGTGAGGGCATCCCGAAGCTCCGCATCGAGGAGGCCGCGGCCCGTACCCAGGCCCGTATCGACTCCGGTCGCCAGCCGCTGATCGGCGTCAACAAGTACGTGCCGGACGAGCCGGACAGCATCGAGGTCCTCAAGGTCGACAACACCAAGGTGCGCGCCGAGCAGATCGCCAAGCTCCAGCAGCTGCGGGCCGAGCGCGACGAGGCGGCCACGCAGGCGGCGCTCGCCGAACTCACCCGCGCCGCGGCCTCCACCGAGGGCGGCATGGAGAACAACCTGATGGCGCTGGCCATCAACGCGGCCCGTGCGAAGGCGACCGGCGGCGAGATCTCCGACGCGCTCGAGAAGGTGTACGGGCGCCACCAGGCCGAGATCCGGACCATCAGCGGTGTGTACCGGGACGAGGCCGGAAAGGTGAGCAACATCTCGAACGCAATCGAACTCGTCGAGAGGTTCGCCGAGGAGGAGGGACGTCGTCCCCGCATCCTCGTCGCGAAGATGGGCCAGGACGGTCACGACCGAGGCCAGAAGGTGATCTCCACGGGCTTCGCCGACCTCGGCTTCGATGTCGACGTGGGACCGCTGTTCCAGACCCCCGAGGAGGTCGCCCAGCAGGCGGCCGACGCCGACGTCCACATCGTCGGTGTGTCCTCCCTCGCCGCCGGTCACCTCACGCTGGTGCCGGCGCTGCGGGAGGCCCTCGCCGCGGTGGGTCGCCCCGACATCATGGTCGTGGTCGGCGGCGTCATCCCGCCGGGTGACTTCGACGAGCTGTACCAGGCCGGTGCAGCGGCGATCTTCCCGCCCGGCACGGTCCTCGCCGACGCGGCGATCGGCCTGCTGCAGAAGCTGTCGGAGCAGTTGGGACACGATCCGATTGCCGCCGACTAACCGTCCGCCGCTCGATCTGGCTGCACTCGGTGACGCGGTCCTGGAGGGCCGGCGAAGTGATGTCTCCAAGGCCATCACTCTCGTCGAGTCCACCCGGGCCGATCACCGGGAGCAGGCGCAGCAGCTGCTGCTGCGCCTGCTCCCGCACGCCGGCAACGCGATCCGGGTCGGGATCACGGGTGTTCCCGGCGTCGGCAAGTCGACGACGATCGAAGCCCTCGGGATGCACCTGCTCTCGTTGGGGCACAAGGTCGCCGTCCTCGCGGTCGACCCGTCCTCGACCCGCACGGGTGGATCGATCCTGGGCGACAAGACCCGGATGCAGAACCTGTCGGTGGAGCCCAACGCGTTCATTCGGCCGTCCCCGACGTCGGGCACGCTCGGTGGCGTCGCGAAGGCGACCCGCGAGACGATGGTGCTGCTCGAGGCCGCCGGCTACGACGTGATCCTCGTCGAGACGGTCGGGGTCGGGCAGTCCGAGGTGACGGTCGCGAACATGGTCGACACGTTCACGTTCCTCACCCTCGCCCGCACCGGTGACCAGCTGCAGGGCATCAAGAAGGGTGTCCTCGAGCTCGCCGACATCGTCAGCGTCAACAAGGCCGACGGCAGGCACGAGATCGAGGCGAAGGCAGCGGCCCGCGAGCTGGCGGGCGCGCTGCGGCTGATCTACCCGCACGACGCGCTGTGGAAGCCGCCCGTGCTGACGATGAGCGCGCTCGAGAACACCGGTGTCGACAAGTTCTGGGACGAGGTGCTCCGGCACCGCACGGTCCTCGGGGACGCCGGTGAACTCGAACGCAAGCGGCACCAGCAGCAGGTGGACTGGACGTGGTCGATGGTCCACGACCAGTTGCTGCGCCGGCTCGACTCGAACGAGCGCGTGAAGAAGATCCGCGGCGAGGTCGAGGACCAGGTGCGCGACGGCTCGCTCACCGCGGCCCTCGCGGCGCACCGGATCCTCGACGCGTTCGACGGAACCGAATAGCGTTCGCCGCAACGTTTTCCGACGCGGGCCCCGCACCACTCCCGGTGGTGCGGGGCCCGCGTCGTTCCCCGACAGGGTCAGAAGTCGGTCGTCAGCCGCACCCGCCCGGCCGGATCGACACTCCACCCGGGGTTGTGGCAGATCTCCCAGACCACGCCGTTCGGGTCCGCGAAGTGCCCGTGATAGCCGCCGAATGCCGCCGGCTGCGGGTGTTTGACCACGCTCGCACCCGCGCGCGCGGCCTGGGCGACGAGCGTGTCGACGGCCTCCGCGCTGTCGACGTTGTGGGAGAAGGTGATTCCCGTGGTCGCCAGGTGGGTGCCGGGCCGGCCCAAGTCCTCACCGAACTTCTCCGCGTCGAACAGGCCGAGCACGGTGCCCGGCGCGGTCTGGAAGAAGATGATCTCCCCGGGCACGTCCAGCAACGGCTCCCACCGGAGCCCGCCGCAGTAGAACGCGCGCGCCGCATCGAGATCCGGTGTCGCGAGGGTGACGAAGTGGATGCGTTGGTCCATGTGCGGCAGTGTGCCCGACAGCGGCGGGCCCCGCAGCTGAAACAGCTGCGGGGCCCGCTGACGCGGTGAGTTCCGCTCAGGCGCCGACGGCGGAATCCGCCTGCGGCGCTTCCGCTTGGGTCGGTGGCGCCCAGCGGGCGGCACGAATCTCGGCGAGCTCGGCGGCGTCCTGGCTGGTGGCGATGCTGGGGAGCAGCAGCGACCACATCTCGTCGATCCGTTGTTCGAGGTCCTCGCGCCCGGCCAGGACCTGCGACACCAGTTGGACGCCGATGAACGAACCACTCAGGAAGCGCGCCAGCGTGTCCGGATCGACGGTCGCGAGGATCTCGCCACGGCCGACGCCGGATTCGACGATCTGCCGGCTGCTCTCGATCCAGTCGACGTACTGCTGGTCCGGGCCGCCCGCACCGCTGAGCTCGAGCGTGAGCCGCATGCCCGCCCGGACGATCGGATCGTGGACGATCTGTCTGCCCATTTCGTGGCACAGCATCACGAGTTGTCGAAGCGGGCTGACGCCGGACAGGGTAATCGCCCGGACGGTGTCGATCGATGTCTGATGGTGCGTGTCGATGACGACTCTCGCGAGCTCGTCCTTCGAACGGAAGTGGAAGTAGAGCGCGCCCTTGGTGGTGCCCGCTCCGTCGACTATGTCGCCGAGGCTTGCCCCTTCGAACCCTGACCGCTCGAACATTCGAGCCGCTCCGCTGATGATCTGCTGCCGTGTTGCCACGGCGCGTGCCTGTCGTGCCACGTGTACCGCCTTATTTCCCGACTGAACGACCTGGTTGATGCAGCCGGACGCCCGACTGGACGTTCATCCAGATCGTCGAAAACGGTACCAGTGACGAGCTACCGGTCGGTTCGCTTCGGCGACACCGCAACGGTCTTCGCGAGGCCTGCGATCCGGCGAACGAGGTCGTCGAGAAACGCGTCGGGGTCGGTTTCCCAGGTGATGTACGCGTTGGGTGATCTCTGCCACAATCCGTACCAGTCCGCGACGGTCTGACCGCGGGTGATCCGACCCTCCGTCTCCACATCGACGGTCGCACTGCGATACCGGGCGATGCCCGGGTCGAGTGCGACCGCGGCCGCGAAGGGGTCGTGCATGTGCGCGATGAATCCCTGCCCGTGGTCGCGGTGGAACTCGAAGTAGAAGCGCACCGCGTCCGACAGATGTCGCACAACCGGATTCGAGGTGATCGACCTGACCGACGAATCGTCCTCGGTGCGGATCGTCTCGGCCGGTGTGCTCTCGGCGAGTTCGGCGAGCCGGCGAAGATGGTCGGGCCGCATGATGATTCGTTCGGTCACGTCGAGGCCGCAGATGATCGGCGAGCGGTCCTCGGGGACCGCCGAGAAGGCGGCGAACACCTCGGCGGCGGCCTCTGGATCGACTGAAATGTTCCACTCTGCGACCGGTGTCGTGTTGCCCGGATGCTGGAAAGCGCCTCCCATCACGACCAGACGCTTCAGGTGTCCGGGGAGATCGGGATCGGCGCGGATCGCCAGCGCGAGGTTGGTGAGCGGGCCGGTCACGAGCCCGACCAGTTCTCCTGGATGCTCGCGGGTGAGATCGATCCACGCCTGCGACGCGGTGCGGTCCGACGTGCCGCGCGTCGGGCGGGGGAGTACCGCGTACCCGATTCCCTGCGGCCCGTGGGTGTCCTCGGTGGTGCGCAACGGGGCGCTCAGCGGACCGTCGGCGCCGACGGCGACCTCGATGTCGGGCCGCCCGCACAGTTCGAGCCAGGCCAGGTTGTTGATCGCGACCTGCGCGGTCGGGACGTTGCCGGCGGTCGAGAGGACCGCGAGGATCTCGGCGTCGTCGCGCGCGAGCAGGTAGAGCAGGGCGACCGAATCGTCGATGCCGGTGTCGACGTCGACGATCAGCCGGGTGCGCGCGCTCATCGGGCCGCCCCCGCGACGGCGACGTCCGCGCGGTGTTCGACCGGGAAGTTCACCGATCGCGCGATGAAGCACTTGCCGTGCGCGTCGGCGTGCAGTCCTTCGGCCGCCGCCACCATCGACGGGTCCGCCACCAGCACCTTCGGCGCCAGGACCACCTCGGTGAACTGGCCGGACCCGTCGGAGTTCAGTCGCATCCGTCCAGTCGGCTGATCGGTGTATCCGAGGACGACGACGCCCCCTGCCGCGGCCAGTGCCAGGTACGACAGCATGTGGCACTGGGACAGGGCGGCCACGAGCAGCTCCTCCGGATTCCACCGGTCCGCCTCCCCGCGGAAGGCGGGGTCGGCGCTGCCGCGCAGCGGCGGCTTACCGGGCGCGGTCACCGTGTGGTCACGGTCGTAGTCGCGGTAGCCGCTCGTTCCCGTACCGCGGTTCCCTGTCCAGGCGACGTCGAGGGCGTAGCTGTGTTCTGCTGCCATGGCATTCATCATTGCGGACATGGCTGGATCCCGTCGGCGGCGCCGGTGCAGGACCTAGCATGTGACCGTGAAACGGCAGCAGAATACGCCGGTCCGGGTCGCGTGGGCGGCATTCGCGGCCCTCGCGCTCGTGCACCTGGCGGCGCAACTCGTCGGCGCGGAGACGGCAGCGGACGTCACTCAGTGGTTTCTGATGCCGATGCTCGCGGCGGTGCTGTGGCTGTCCACCGTGGCCCCGCGCAGTCGGTTGGTCGTCCTCACGCTCGTCGCGCTGGGGCTCTCCTGGCTCGGCGACTCCGCGCCCGACCTGGCGCACGGCGACACCGCGTTCCTGCTGATGGTGGGGTTCTTCCTGCTGGCTCAGATCACGTACATCGCTGCATTCGCGCCGTTCACCACCGCGAACGTGCTTCGTCGGAATCGCGGTGTCGTCGTGGCCTACGTCGTCGTGGTGGCGTTGCTGATCGCCGCGTGCGCACCGGGGGCGGGCGCGCTCCTGGTGCCGGCGCTCGTGTACGGCGCCGCGCTGGGTGCCATGGCGATCCTGGCGGCCGGTGTGAACCGCACCGTCGCGATCGGGGGCGGCCTGTTCCTGGTGTCGGACGGGATGATCGCGCTGGGCGCGTTCGCCGACTGGTTCACCCCGCCGGTCGAGGGCTTCTGGGTGATGGCGACGTACATCGCCGCCGAGGTGCTCATCGTGCTCGGCGTGCTCGCGGCGGGCGGTGACCGCCGGCGGGGCGCGTCGGCTCCCCGGGCGCGCGCGGGGAACGGGTGAACGGGGAGTCGTCGATTCCCCGGACCTCAGTCGTCGTCGCGTCCTTGCGGTGCGGTCAACGGGACGCGGACCACGAACTCGGTCTGCCCCGGCTGAGACGTCACGCGGATGTCGCCCCCGTGCCTGTTCACGATCCTCCACGAGATGTCGAGGCCGAGTCCGGTGCCTTCGCCCACCGGCTTGGTGGTGAAGAACGGTTCGAAGATCCGGCCGCGGATCGCCTCGGGGATCCCGCTCCCCGTGTCCGCGATCGCCACGGCGAGGCAGTCCCCGTCCCGGTAGGTGCGGACGGTGAGGGTGCCGCGACCGTCCATGGCGGCCACCGCGTTGTCGATGAGGTTGGTCCACACCTGGTTGAGTTCGGCGGCGTATGACGGCACGCGTGGCAGGCTGCGGTCGTAGTCCTTGACGACGTCGATGCCGTCGCCGATCTTGCCGCTCAGCATCACCAGCGTGCTGTCGAGCAGTTCGTGCACGTCCGAGACCTGGAACGGCGCACGGTCCATCTGCGAGTACTGTTTGGCGGCGCCGACCAACGAGCTGATCCGGGTGGTGGAGTCCGAGATCTCGTTCATCAAAAGCTCGGTCTCGATGGTGTAGTTGAGCCAGGCGACGGCACCGGCGAGGATCGGCGGCTCGACCGCGGCCGCGACCCGCTCGAGCCAGGCGACGTCGAGCCCGGCCTGCACGAACGTCGGTGCGATGTTCCAGCTTCCCGCGATGTCGTGGTCCTCGAGCCACTCGCCGAGGGTGTCCTCCCGGTCCGACGCCTCCAGTGGGCTCAGCGTGGGAGCCTTCGCGACCAGTTCCACGGCCTCCTCCTGGATGCGGATCAGTGCCCGGAGGGTCGCGGGTTCGTAGGCGCCCGAGGCGATCAACCCCAGCTTGTGCCGCATCCCGGCGACCCGGTCCCGCAGTGAGGACGTCGCCCTGACCGCGGCCGCTGCAGGGTTGTTCAGCTCGTGTGTCAGCCCGGCCGACAGGGATCCGAGGGCGAGCAGTCGCTCCCGCTGGTCGAGGATCTCGCGGGCGCTCTGGTTGCCGAAGAACAGCCCCTCGAGCAGATGGATCGCCATCGGGAACCACTCCGCCATGAAGCGGGCGAAGTCGGCCGCGTCCAGGACGAAGAAGGTGGACCGCTCGGGCACCGTCATCGAGCCGTTGTAGATCTGCGGCACACGGTCGCCCATGTAGGCGGTCCAGGCGCCCGCGTACGCGCCGCGGTGCGAGGTACGCACGGTCTCCACGTCCTGGCCACCCGAGAGCTTGGTGAGCACCACCGATCCTTCGACGAGCACGTAGAAGCACGTCGCGGGGTCGCCCTCGCGGTACACCGGGCCCGGCTCGACGACCTCGATCCGCCCGGCGCGGCACAGCTGTCCGAGCTGGTCGTCGTCCAGCTTCTCGAAGAGGAACAGCGTCCGCAGTTCCTCCGGCGTGCATGTCGGCCCGGTGCTCATGGCTTGGCCAGATATCGGTGCACGAGCATCACTGCCATCGCTCCCTCTCCGACGGCGGATGCCACCCGTTTCGCGGAGTCGGCGCGCACGTCCCCGGCTGCGAAGACCCCGGGCACACTGGTCTCGAGTTGGTGCGGCAGGCGATCGAGTTCCCAGCCGGGCGGCCGTTTGCCGTCGACTATCAGATCCGGGCCGGAGACCACGTATCCATTGTCGTCGCGCACCACTACGCCGTCGAGCCACTCGGTGCGTGGCGCAGCTCCGATGAAAAGGAAAAGCCACTGCGCGGCGACGGACTCGGTGCGTCCAGTGGTGTTGTCGCGCAGAGTGATCCGCTCCAGGTGGTCCTCACCGTCCACGCCGATCACTTCCGAGCACGTCCGGACCGTGATCTTCGGGTTCTGCTGGATCTGCTGAATCAGATAGTGCGACATGGAGTCGTCCAGAGAGCCGGCACGCACCACGATGGTCACCGAGCGGGCGCCCCTGGCGAGATAGACAGCCGCCTGTCCCGCGGAGTTGGCGCCGCCCACCACGTACACGTCCTGGTCGCAGCATCGCGCGGCCTCCGTCACGGCCGAGCCGTAGTACACGCCCCGGCCGGTGAACTCGCTCAGCCCGGGTGCCGACAGCTGCCGATAGGACACCCCGGTCGCGAGGATGACGCTGTGCGCGTCCAGCGCGGCCCCGTCGGCGAACCGAACGGTGCGCGCGGACCCGTTCACCTCCAGGGCGACGACGTCGCGGGTGGTGATCACCTCGGCGCCGAACTTGGAGGCCTGCCTGCGTGCCCGGTCGGCGAGCTGGGCGCCGGACAATCCGTCCGGGAAGCCGAGATAGTTCTCGATGCGGGAACTCTGCCCTGCCTGCCCGCCCGTGGCGGTGCGTTCGACCAGTACGGTGCGCAGGCCTTCCGACGCCCCGTACACCGCCGCGCCGAGTCCTGCCGGCCCGCCGCCGACGACGACGAGGTCGTAGAAGTCCGACAACGGGGTGGTCGCGAGCCCCACACGGGCGGCCAGTTCCGAGTCGGTCGGCTCCACCAGTGCACTGCCGTCGCTCGTGATCACCACGGGCAGTCGCATTCCGTCGGCGCCCGCGGCCTCGAGCAGCCGTCGGCCCTCCGGCTCGTCGGACATGTACCACCGGTAGGGGAGTTGGTTGCGGACCAGGAACTCGCGCACGTCCGAGGAGCGCGCCGACCACCGGTGTCCGACCACCCGGATCTCGGTGACCGGCCTGTGTTCATCGCTGATCCACGCTTCGAGGAGGGCGTCGACCACCGGATAGAGCTTCTCCTCGGGTGGATCCCACGGCTTGAGCAGGTAGTGGTCGAGGTCGACGATGTTGATCGCGTCGATCGCGGCGTCGGTGTCGGCGTAGGCGGTGAGCAGTACCCGCCGGGCGGCCGGGTACAGGTCCATGCCCTGCTCGAGGAGCTCGATGCCGCTCATCCCGGGCATCCGGTAGTCGACGAGCAGGACCGCGACGGCGTCGCCGCGCAGCTTCATCTCCTTGAGCGCCGCCAGTGCCTCGTCGCCGGACTGGGCTCGGATGATCCGATACCTGTCCCCGTAGCGTCGTCGCAGGTCCCTGGCTATGGCGCGGGAGACGCTCGGGTCGTCGTCGACGCTGAGAATCGCGGGCTGTGCCATTCCTCTCCCATCCGCCGCGGCCGTTCGGCCACTGATTCGAGTATGCCGCGGTCGGCGTCGCGCGGCGCGATGTTCGCAACCGTGGTCGAGCGGCTGCGTGAGCTCCGCCGCGCTACCAGCGGGGAGCGTCGGCTCCCCAGGTCCGTGCCGGGAACGGGTAGTCGTCGAACTCGGCGAGTGCCGGCCGGGACGCGGTGATCTCTCCGTGGGTGACGACGGTGTCGGGGCCCGGGAGTTGCGCCGGTAGTGGTGACTGTTGACGGTTCGGCCGATCGAGCAGCCACGCGGCGGTCCGGGCCAGAGCGACGTCGACGTCACGTCCGGCGCCGTCGCGTCGTGCATCGACGAGCGCGTCGACCACGCCGGCTGCCAGCAGGTATCCGGAGGCGTGATCGAGCGCCTGCGCGGGCAGCGCGCCGGGCGCGTCGTGGCCCTCGATCACCGCGATGCCCGACGCGGCCTGGACGATGCTGTCGAACCCGCGCCGCCCAGCCCACGGCCCGGTGCGGCCCCACGCGCAGACCCGGCCGTGCACGAGGCCGGGCCGGGTGGACCCGGGCCGGCCGATCAGCGCCTCGAGCGAGCCGGGCCGGTAGCCGGTGAGGAGGATGTCGGCGTCGGCGAGCAGGGCCCGGAAGGTGCTGAGGCCGTCCGGATCCCGCAGGTCGAGCCGTGTCGACCGCTTGCCCTGTCCGGTCCCGCTGTGCTGCCAGCGGATCTCGGGCATGCGCGGCGGATCGATCCGCAGGACGTCGGCGCCCAGCAGCGCCAGCGCCCGCGACGCGACGGGTCCGGCGATGACCCGCGTCAGATCCAGCACCCGGACACCGGCGAGTGGCGCGCCGGCGTCGGACGGTCGCCGCGTGCCGTAATCGGACCGGATCCGCATGCCGACGAGATCGCCGGTCGCGGCGGCGAGGCCGGGTTCGGATGCGGCCCAGTCTCTTTCGGTGCGAACGCGGGCGGCGATAGCCCCGGCGTCGGCCGCCCGGTCCTCGACGTCCGCGGCGGACAGGTCGGCGACGCGCCGCACGAACCGTTCCCGGTCGGCGTCCTCGGGGAGTCCTACCGCGGTGAGCAGGCGTGCCCGGTGATGCGGGTAGTTCGCGTGCGTGCGCACCCACCCGTCGGCGGTCCGGAAGAACCCGGACAGCTCGGCGAACCCGTCGGCGGGTGCCCCGTTCGCCCGGAACATCTTGTCGCCGGAGAAGGACGCGGCGATCCGGTCGGGCCGCAGGTCCGTCCTCTGCGGTGCGAGACCGACGGATTCTCGCAGTGCGTTCGCGGCTGACGCGTACGCCGATACGGCGGTGACGGCGAGGTCGTACACCGGCAGTCGTGCCGCCAGGTACGCGTGCGTGGGAGCGCTCACGACGTCGAGGCTAGATCGGACGCTGAATTCTCGAAGGGCGATCGATAGAGGACCGAAACTGTCCGCAATCATTCGTAGCGTGATTCTCGTCGAACTTCACCGAACCGACCGGAGGACGAAGATGACCGAGAACACCACCGCAGCGGCCGGCGAGCGCGCCGACATCCTGGCACTGCTCGCCGACCAGCGGCACAACTTCCTGATCACGATGCGTGGCATCGACGACGCGCAGGCCCGGACCCGAACGACGGTCAGCGAACTTACTCTCGGCGGCCTCCTCAAGCATCTCGTGCACACCGAGCAGGAGTGGGTGACGACGATCCTCGAACGCGACGAGACCGCCACCTTCGACATGGATACGGCGATGGAGCAGTACCGGATGGCGGACGGGGAGACGGTCACGCAACTGCTTGCCGACTACGAGGCGGCCGCACAGGCGACGGAGGCCCTCGTCGCATCGCTCGACGACCTGGACCTGCTCGTGCCCCTCGCGACCGCCCCGTGGGCACCCGAACGGCGGTGGTGGACGGTGCGGCGCGTGCTACTGCACATCCTGCGGGAGACCGCGCACCACTCGGGCCACGCGGACATCATTCGCGAGTCGCTGGACGGCGCGAACACGACGATGCAGATGGGTGCCGACGCCGGCATGGAGTTCTGACGCCGCGAATGGTCCCGCCGACCTCGGGTGCGCGGTCATACTGATCGATGACCGGCCTCGAGGCGAGGAGAGATCGCCATGTGTCGATTGTTCGGATTGTCCGCGGCGCCGCACCGCGTTCACGCGACGTTCTGGTTGCTCGATGCGGAGGACAGCCTCGAGGAGCAGAGTCGGCGCATGCCGGACGGCACCGGGCTGGGCACGTTCACGGCCGACGGGACGCCGCGGGTGGAGAAGCAGCCACTGGCGGCATACCAGGACCGGGACTTCGAGTGTGAGGCGAAGAAGCGCGAATCGCGCACGTTCGTCGCGCACATCCGGTACGCCACCACCGGCGACGCGCTGCCGGTGAACACGCATCCGTTCGAGCAGAAGGGGCGCCTGTTCGCCCACAACGGGGTGATCGAGGACCTCCCGCAGCTCGAGGCCGAACTCGGCCCCTACCGGGACCTGGTCCTCGGCGACACCGACTCCGAGCGCTTCTTCGCGCTGATCACCCGGCACATCGACGAGCACGACGGCGACGTGGGCGCCGGAATCGCCGCAGCCGTCGGGTGGGTCGCCGACAACCTGCGACTGCTCGCAATCAACTTCGTGCTGGTGAGCGACGACGAGATGTGGGCGTTCCGGTATCCCGACACGCACGACCTGCTGGTGCTGTTGCGCCGACCCGGCGGACCCAGCGGCCGCCGGCACCTCGACCATGCCAGCGGCATCGGGACTGTGCGGGCCCGTTCCGGCGCGTTGGCGACGCTGCCCGCCGTCGTCGTCGCCACCGAGCAGATGGACGAGGATCCCAACTGGGAATCGCTGATCCCGGGTGAACTCCTGCACGTCGGTCCGAACCGGGACGTGACGCGGACGATGATCATCGACCGTCCACCGAAGCGCCGGCTCACGCTCGCCGACCTCACCGGGCACGCGGCCGCCGCGCAGGCGCCGACCGGCCACTGACCGGTTACTGCCGTCGGGCGCGGATCTCGAACCCGGCGCCGCGCAGGCGCTGCACCAGCACGTCACCCAGCGCGGTGGCAGGCGTGAGGACGCCGCCCGGCGAATCCGGCAAGGCGTCGCGCTGGAGTGCCAACGCCAGCGCGGACTCCCCGAACATCACCGCAGTCGCGGCGTAGCCGGGGTCGCCCTTCGCGGCGACGCGCGCGCAGTAGCGGGCGCCCGTCGTCGTCCGGCCGTAGATGTCGATCGTGAAAAAGCCTTTGCGCCTGGACTTCTCGCTCGGCCCCTGTCCCGGCTTCGGAAGCACCCGGTCCAGCAGCCACCGGGTGGGCGGGAACGCCAGCCCGGCAACGAGGGCGCCCATACCGGCGCCGACACCGCCGGCGATCACCGGTGACACGAACGACGATCCGACGTTCAGCACCTCGCGGTAGCGGAACTGCTTGCCGTACGCGTGGCGGGTGAGGGCGTTGCTGCGGCGCACCACCCGCGAGTTGGGCAGCCCCATGAAGAACGGTGGCTTCCATCCGGCCAGTCCCGGCGCGATGTCCGAACCGCGGACGAGCGCCATGTCCGACTGCCGGCCCAGATCCGGTTCGGCCGCGCGATCCGGGCTGAGGGAGTACGGCGAGGCGGTCAGTCGGCGCAGCGCCGCGTCGTGCTTGGTGACGTCGATCTGGGTGCGCAGCGAGTCGATGGTGCCGCCGCTGACGCCGCCGCGCATCGCGGTCACGACCAGCGTGGTGTCCGTCAGTTCGCCCGCGCCGTCCGCCTGGACCTGCCGGTGCAGGACGTGCACGCCGAGATCGGACGGTATGGAGTCGAATCCGCAGGAGTGCACGATGCGGGCACCGCTCGCCGCTGCGGTGTCGTGGAACAGATCGATGCTCTTCCTCGCGAACGGCACCTCCCCGGTGAGATCGATGTAGTCGGTGCCCGCCTCGGCGCAGGCACGCACGAGCGGCAGGCCGTACTTCTCGTACGGTCCGACGGTCGTGGCGACGACGTGAGTGGCGGCCGCGAGGTCGCGCAGTGAGGCGTCGTCGGTGGCCTCCGCGCGCAGCAGTGGCCAGTCGGCGGCGGCCGGACCGAGGCCGGCGCGAACCTGCTCGAGTTTCTGGACGGACCGTCCGGCGAGGCCGATCCGGGTCCCGGCGGGCGCGTGCCGGGCGAGGTACTCGGCCACGAGCGTGCCGACGAAGCCGGTGGCCCCGTAGACGACGACGTCGAGATCGCGTGCACGTGAGGTCATGCACATGACCCTACTTGCGGGTAAGGATCTGTGCGACCGATGTCACACAGCGGCGCGCTGATGGTCACGACGACGGAGCAGGACGTAACCGACCCACGACACCACGACACAGACCGCGGCGAGCGCACGAACCAGGTTGAGGGCGTGCTCGGGGTACACGACACCCGTCAGGTAGTGCGCGATGAACCCGGACGACGGTAGCGCCGGCTCGCCGGCGCGCTCGCGGGCCCAGTCCTCGACGTACGTCAGCGGACAGTCGTAGCCGATCAGCACGCTTCCCAGTCCCCAGGTGGCCGCGACGAGGTGCAGCCAGATCGTGCGGCGCCAACGCCACGCCAGGAATCCGCCGAACACGACATAGCCGATGAAGGCCAGGTGGACGACCACGGTGGCGTCCGCCAACACCCGATACAGCACCGCGACACCTCCCGCCGTGGGGAGTGACCTCAATCGGTTTCAGGCTACTGCGGTTCCTTGACAACCAGAACGGGGACATCGGCCTCGAGCAGCAGACGCTGCAGCGAGCGTTCGAGGAGGAACTTGCCGACCGGCGTCATGCGGCGGGTGCCGACGACGAACAGCCCGGCTCCGCAGTCGCCGACGAGGTCGACGAGCGCGCCGACGCGGTCACCGCTGTGCTCGGCGGTACGCAGCTCCCACGCCGTCCCGACGACACCGCCCTCGTCCAGCGCCGCTTCCACGGCGGAACGCGTCGGATCCGGCTCGGCCGGCGACGCCGCATCGTCGACGATCTGCAGCACGAGGAGTTCCTCGCCGCGTTGCATCGCTGCTCGGGCGGCGTACACCAGCGCATTGCGGCCCTCCGGACTGTCGCTGAACGCAACGGCGATGGCCATGGAGCCTCCCGATCGGTCGGTGTCAGGTGCGCTCGTCCAGTATCCCCGCTCCGGCGTGGGATCCGGGTGTGGCACACGTCGCTTCCCGGCCGTGACCCTGCTCTACCAGGGGGACGGTTCGTAGTCCTTGAGGAAGCAGCCGTGCAGGTCGACACCGGCCTCGCCCTGCACGATCGGGTCGTACACGCGGGCCGCGCCGTCGACGAGGTCGAGCGGCGCGTGGAAGCCCTCGTCGGCCAGCCGCAGCTTCGTGTAATGCGGTCGCTCGTCGGTGATCCACCCCGTGTCGACCGCGGTCATCAGGATGCCGTCCTCGAGCATCTCCTTGGCGCTCGTGCGGGTGAGCATGTTCAGTGCGGCCTTCGCCATGTTGGTGTGCGGGTGGCCCGGGCCCTTGTAGGCGCGGCTGAACTGCCCCTCCATCGCGGAGACGTTCACCACGTACTTGCGCCTGGCCGCTGCCGCGGCCATCGCGGGACGCAGGCGCGAGACGAGGATGAACGGGGCCACCGAATTGCACAGCTGCACCTCGAGCAGCTCGATCGGATCGACCTCCTCGACCGTCTGCACCCAGCTGTTGGTGTGGGCGAGGTCGGGCAGCAGGCCGCCCGCGTCGATCGCGACGCCCTGCTCGATGCGGGCCGGCGTCGCCGAGCCGGCGACCAGCGCGAGCGAGCTGACCTCGTCGGCCGACAGGTTCGTCGACGCCGTCAGCGCCGCGGTGGACAGCGACCCGGCGAGTGCCGCCGGGTGGGCCTCGCTGGTCTTGCCGAACGTCACGACGTCGGGCAGCTCACCGGCCGGCAGCGGACCCGACTCGGCGTCCGCCAGCGCGCTGTAGGCGCCGGGGGAGCGTCGGACCGTCTGCGCGGCGTTGTTGATGAGGATGTCCAGCGGGCCCTGCGCGGCAACGGAATCGGCGAGCGCGACCACCTGTGCGGGATCGCGCAGGTCGATGCCGACCACCCGCAGTCGATGGATCCAGTCGGCGCTGTCCTCCATGGCCTTGAACCGGCGGATGGCGTCGTTCGGGAAGCGGGTGGTGATCGTCAGGTGCGCACCGTCGCGGAGCAGTCGCAGCGCGATGTACATACCAATCTTGGCGCGGCCGCCGGTCAGCAGTGCGCGTCGGCCCGTGAGATCGGTTCGCTGGTCCCGCTTGGCGTGGCTACGGGCGGCGCACTCCGGGCACAACTGGTGGTAGAAGGCGTCCACGTGCGTGTAGCGCTGCTTGCAGATGTAGCAGGGGCGCGGGCGGATCAGGGTGCCCGCGCTGGCGCCGACGGCGTTGGACGAGAGGGCGATCCCCGCGGTCTCGTCGTCGATCCGGTCGGGAGATCCCGTCGCCGTGGCCGCGACGACGGCGCGGTCGGCCTCGGAGACCGCGTCCCGCGTCTCGTTGCGACGGCGGCGCTTGAGCTTCTTGAACAGATTGCCGACGGCTCGCTGCAGTGCGACGGAATCGGGGTGGTCGGCGTCGAGCGCGGATGCCTCCGACAGCACCCGCAGGCAGACGTCGAGGTCGGCGGGGTCGATACCCGTCATCGGTTGTGCCATCGGTGGGTAACTCAGTCCTGATCTCGTGCGGGTACCCGACCCGGAGGATCGGGCCGACGTCCGAGTCTACCGAGTACGCGAACCCGGACTTTCGGGCGCCGTACTGGTGACACGGCGCACGCGCGAGAGGAGCATTTGTAGTACCAGGGGGAGTGCCCCCGGGGGCAGTTCCCCGCTCGAGAAATGACACTCGAGGAGGGTGAGGACAATGAACGCGTCGAAGGGATCGTCCGGCCAATCGGGCTCGGACGCCACCGGCAGTGCCCCCAGAGGCGGCGCCATCGGCACATTCGAAACGTTGCACGCGGAGTCGGTGGTGCCGGTCGAACCACCGCTGCAGAAGGAAGGCCCGTTCCTTCCCGAACTGACCGAAGTCGACCTGCTGGTGCGGGCACCGCAGGCACGCCGCGACTTCAACGTGTCGGGATCCGGCGTGACGGTGGCCGTGCTCGACACCGGGTTGCGGACCACCCACGTCGACTTCGCGGGGCGGGTCCTTCCGGGCCGCAACTTCACCGCCGACTACGGCGGCGATACGGCGGAGGTCTCCGACGGCCACGGCCACGGCACGAGCGTGACCGGGATCGCGGCCGCCGGACGGATCCACACCGGCGTCGCACCGAACACGCGGATCGTTCCGCTGAAGGTGCTCGCGAACGACGGCACCGGTCGCTTCACCGACATCCGGGACGCGCTGGACTGGGTGCTCGATCACCGCGCGTCGCTGGGGATTTCGGCCCTGTGTCTGGCGACGGGAGCTGCGGACAACCGGACGACGGACACCGACATGCCCGGTGACGCGATCGGGGCGCTACTGCAGCAGCTCGCCGACGAGGGCGTGTGCTGCTGCCTCGCGGCCGGCAACGACTACTACGCGCACGGCGGCATGCAGGGCATGTGCTACCCGGCGATCTTCCGTCAGTCGATCAGCGTCGGCGCCGTGTACGACGCCGACGAGGGCAGCTTCCGGTACCGCGACGGCGCGAAGGCGTTCGCGTCGGACTCCGATCGGTTGACGCCGTTCACGCAGCGGTTGCACCGCACGGTGGGCGGACCGTGCGCGACCGACGCGTTCGCGCCGGGTGCGCCGATCACGTCGTCGGGCATCCTCAACGACACCGGTGAGTCGATCCAGTACGGCGCCAGCCAGGCCACGCCGGAGGTGTTGGGCGTGGTGGCGCTGCTGCAGTCGTTCTACCTGCGGACGATGGGGCACCTGCCCGGGGTGGTGGACGTCAAGCGGTGGCTGATGCGCGGTTCGACGGTCGTCTACGACGGCGCCGACGACCACGACAACGTCAAGCACACCGAACTGACGTTCCCGCGCGTCAGCGCGCTCGGTTCGCTGTTGGTGTGTGCGAAGGATCTCGCCGTGCGGGAGCTGACGAAGGCGGATCGCGCCGGACTGAGGACGGAGGCGATGCACCACTGATCCACCGATGTCGAAGGCCGACAACGAGAAGACCCCGGTTCCGTGGAACCGGGGTCTTCTCGTCTGTCTCAACTCAGAGTGTCCGAGGGGGGACTTGAACCCCCACGTCCGTTAATAGGACACTAGCACCTCAAGCTAGCGCGTCTGCCATTCCGCCACTCGGACTCGTTGTTTTCCCGCCTGTTCGCGGGGCCTTCAGTTGTTTTTCGTTTGCCCCCGTTCTCCGGGTGCCTGGAAAGATTATCCGATATTGCGCCAGGTCCAAAATCGGCTGGTCAGAGGGTGTTTTTGCGGCATATCTGCGTGCCTGTCGCATCCCGTGCGGTGAGTCTGGCGGTGGTAGGAAAGGGGAGTGGGAGCAAATGAAGAAGCAGTGGCGTCGGATCGGTCGTCGGAACGGTCCCCGAGTCGCGCCGAATCCGAGGTCGTCGACCTCGTCAGTTCACTGATCCGGTTCGACACGTCCAACACCGGTGAACTCGAGACGACCAAGGGAGAGCGGGAGTGCGCCCTCTGGGTGCAGGCGAGGCTCGAGGAGGTCGGCTACGAGACCGAGTACGTCGAATCCGGCGCGCCGGGTCGCGGCAACGTGTTCGCGCGCCTGCGGGGTGCGGACGCGGCGCGGGGGACGCTGATGATGCACGGCCACCTCGACGTCGTGCCGGCCGAGCCGGCCGACTGGAGCGTGCACCCGTTCTCGGGTGCCGTCGAGGACGGCTACGTGTGGGGGCGCGGCGCGGTCGACATGAAGGACATGTGCGGCATGATGCTGGCGCTCGCCCGCCAGTTCAAGGCCGAGGGCACGGTGCCCCCGCGCGACATCCTGTTCGCGTTCGTCGCGGACGAGGAGGCCGGCGGCAAGTACGGCTGCCAGTGGCTGGTGGACCACCGGCCGGATTTGTTCGAGGGTGTCACCGAGGCGGTCGGGGAGGTCGGCGGATTCTCGTTGACCATCCCGCGCGCGGACGGCACGGAAAGGCGCCTGTATCTCGTCGAGACGGCAGAGAAGGGCCTCGGGTGGATGCGGCTGACCGCGAAGGCCACCGCCGGGCACGGGTCGTTCCTGCACGAGGACAACGCGGTGACGCTCCTCGCCGACGCGGTGTCCCGGCTCGGCAACCACACGTTCCCGCTCGTGATGTCGGACTCGGTGGCCGAGTTCCTCACCGTCCTCGCGGAGGAGACCGGTGTCGAGTTCGATCCGAACTCCCCGGACATCGACGGCACGCTCGCGAAGCTGGGCAGCATCGCCCGGATCATCGGCGCCACCCTCCGCGACACCGCGAATCCGACGATGCTCAAGGCCGGTTACAAGGCGAACGTCATCCCGCAGACCGCCGAGGCCGTCTTCGACTGCCGGGTGCTGCCCGGGCGGCAGGCCGCGTTCGAGCGCGAGGTGGACGAGCTGATCGGGCCGCACGTGACCCGCGAGTGGATCACCAAGCTCGACTCGTACGAGACGACCTTCGACGGCGACCTGGTGGACGCGATGAACGACGCGATCCTCGCGCACGACCCGAACGGCCGCACCGTCCCGTACATGCTCTCGGCGGGAACCGACGCGAAGGCGTTCGCGCGGTTGGGGATTCGCTGCTTCGGTTTCGCCCCGCTGCGGCTGCCGCCGGACCTCGACTTCGCCGCGCTCTTCCACGGGGTCGACGAACGGGTGCCCGTCGACGCGTTGCGCTTCGGGACCCGGGTGATGGAACACTTCCTGCTACACAGCTGATCGCGAGAGAGGAATCTCATGGCTCACAACCCGTACGACGGACTACCCGACCTGCCGTCCTTCACGCTGATGTCGGAGGACGTCACCGACGGCGCGCCGCTGAAGAACGATCAGGTCAGCGGAATCTTCGGTGCCGGTGGACACGACATCTCCCCGCAGCTGTCCTGGTCCGGTTTCCCCGCGGAGACCAAGAGCTTCGCCGTCACGATGTTCGACCCGGACGCGCCGACGGCGTCGGGCTTCTGGCACTGGGCCGTCGCCAACATCCCCGTCACGACCACCTCGCTGGCCGCGAATGCCGGTGACGAGAACGGCTCGGGGCTGCCCGAGGGTGCCGTCACGCTGGAGAACGACGGCGATCTCGCCCGGTACCTGGGTGCGTGCCCGCCGAAGGGGCACGGCCCGCACCGCTACATGTTTGCGGTGCACGCGGTGGACGTCGATCACCTCGACATCACGCCGGATTCGAAGCCGGCGTTCCTCGGCTTCAACCTGTTCTCGCACGCCATCGCGCGCGCGGTGATCACCGGAACCTACGAGCAGAAGTAGGCCACGAACCACGACGGCCCGCCACCTGCGGAGGTGGCGGGCCGTTTCGGCGTCCGGGGACCTACGTGCGGGCGCCCGCGCCCACGGCGTCGGAGATCGACTGGAAGCCGGCCTCACGGACCTTGCGGGCCAGGCCCTTGTGCAGCTTCTTGGCGTAGAACGGGCCGCCGTAGATGAACCCGGTGTAGCCCTGCACCAGGGTCGCGCCGGCGAGGATGCGCTCCCAGGCCTGGTCGACGGTCTCGATGCCGCCCACCGAGATCAGCACCAGCTTGTCGCCGACGCGGGCGTGCAGGCGGCGCAGCACCTCGAGCGAGCGGGCCGCGACCGGCGCGCCGGACAGGCCACCCGCGCCGATCTCGTCAATGCGCGACTGCGGCGTGTTCAGGCCGGTGCGGCCGATCGTCGTGTTGGTGGCGACGATGCCGGCCAGCCCCAGCTCGACCGCGAGATCGGCGACGGCGTCGACGTCCTCGTCGGACAGGTCCGGCGCGATCTTCACCAGCACCGGGGTGTCCGTGACGGTCTCCAGGACGGCCTGCAGCAGCGGCCGCAGCGACTCGACGGCCTGCAGGTCGCGCAGACCCGGGGTGTTGGGGGAGCTGACGTTGACGACGAGGAAGTCGGCCAGCGGCCCCAGCAGGCGGGCGCTCGCGGTGTAGTCCGCGGGCGCCTCCTCCGCGGGGACGATCTTGGTCTTGCCGATGTTGGCGCCGATCGGCACGTCGCCGCGCCGGTGCCGCAGGTAGTTCGCCGCGTTCCCGGCGCCGTGGTTGTTGAAGCCCATCCGGTTGATCAGCGCGCGGTCGTCGGGGAGTCGGAACAGCCGCGGCGCGGGGTTACCGGGCTGCGCCTGCGCGGTCACGGTGCCGACTTCGGCGAATCCGAAGCCCAACGGACCCCACGTGTCTACGCCGGTGGCGTCCTTGTCGAATCCGGCGGCCAGGCCGACCGGCGCCGGGAAGTCCACCCCGAACGCGCGGGTGCGCAGCACCGGATCGTCGACCACGAGCACCTTCGCGACGAGCGCGCGGATCGGCGCGAACCGCGTGACCAGTCGCATCGCGGCGAACGCCAGGTGGTGGATGCGCTCCGGGGGAACCCGGAACATCAGACGCAGTAGCAGGTAGTACACGAATCTCCCTAGATTCCAGGTGCCGGAACGTGATGGGTGGTCTTGCGGCGGCGGAGCAGGATGCGCCGGCTGCCGTCCGTGTAGAGGCGCAGACGCGAGAGTTCCCAGCCGCCGAACTCGGCTTGCAGGGCCAGGCGCATCGACGCGCTCAAGCGGGTCACGTCACGGGGCAGACGCAGCGGCAGGTACTCGAACTCGTCCGATTCGAGGTCCCACTCGCGGGGCAGTCCACGACCACGACGTGACACGGCGGCTCACCCGGCGGCCAGCGGGATCCGCTGCAGGCCGTCACCGGTCGCGGATCCGATCAGGAGGGCGCCGCCCGCGGTGTCCACGGTGACGGAGTTGGGCTGGCGGACGGTGTCGTAGCGGGCCTTCTCGACGGGGATGCCGGTCGAGATGTCGTAGCCGACCACCTTGTTGTCGCCGGTGACCGTCACCCACACCAGATCGGTCCGCTCGTCGTACGCGACGCCGTACGGGGAGTGCGGGATCGGGTAGCGCTGCCGCATGATCAGCGGATCGGTCGTGAAGACCAGCAGTTCGTCGCCCCCCGTGTCGGTGATGAGGATCCGGCCGTACTCGTCGGTTGCCAGTTGTGTCGCGCCCTCGCCCGCGCGCAGCGCCATACCCAGCGACGAGTTGTCGACGTCGATCTCGGTGAGCGATGTCTGCCGGCGGTCGAGAGCGCTGAGATCGCCCTTCGTCAGGGCGAGCGCGTCCACCGAGGCGAGACCCGAGATCGTCTCGGCCACCGCGCCGTTCGTGTCGAGGATCTGGATCTTGCCGTTCGCCAGACCCGCCGCGAGCCGGCCGTCGGACAGGTACACGGCCGAGCGCGCGTCGCCGTCGACGGTGATCGACTTCTTCTCGCCCGACGCCGCGTCGACGATCTGCACGCGGCCGTCCATCGGAAGCAACAGGCGTCCGTCGGAGGCCACGACGATCTGCGCGGCGCGGCCGTCGAGCGCGACGTCGCGCGGTTCGGCGGCGGGCTGCGCCTGGAGCAGCAGGTGGGTCCCGCCGTCCGCGAGGATCGCGGTCGTCTTCGAACTCGGGTCGAACGCGAGTGCGTCGATCGAGCGGCCGAGGTTCTGGACCGTGCCGGTCGGCGTCGCGCCGGCGGGCGACACGGCCGCCGTGGCGGGCTCGATGGTCTGGAGGTTGTCGCCGTCCTTCGTGGATGAGCACCCGGCGAGCAGCAGCAACGCGGCCCCGATCGCGGTGGCGGTGATGCGCGGCGCGGGTACTCGCATGAAGGTGCTCCTCGGATGGTGCCGGTGTGATGCTCGCTCTCTAGCATCCATGATCGACCGGACCGGCCGGAATTCGACTCACCCCCCGAGTGAGGCGCGCGACATTCACCGCCGGCTGGCGGTCGGGTCGTCGCGCCGCGGCTGGACCAGGGTGGCGCCGGACCGCGGATGCGCGAACACCTCGACGGGGTGCCCGTACACGCGGCTGAGCAACTCCTCCGTGAGGATCTCGGCGGGTGGTCCGTCGGCGGCTGCCCGGCCGTTCTCGAGGACGCAGATGCGGTCCGCATACGCGGCGGCCAGTCCCAGATCGTGCAGCACGACAACCACCGCGGCGCCGGCGGACGCCCGGTCGCAGGCGATCCGCATGACGGCCTCCTGGTGGCCCAGGTCGAGCGCCGCGGTCGGCTCGTCCAGCAGCACCGTCTCGGTGGACTGCGCCAGCACCCGGGCGAGCGCCACCCGCGCGCGCTCGCCGCCCGAGAGGACGCTGAACGGCCGGTCGGCGAGGTGGCGGACGTCGCAGATGTCCAGGCAGTCGTCGATCGTCTTGTCGTCGTCGGCGGACCGCGGGGTCCGCTGCCACGGCGCCCGGCCCATCCGGACGACCTGCCGGGCGGTGAACGAGAAGCCGACGGTGTGCTGCTGGGGCAGCACCGCGCGCCGGCGCGACATGTCGCCCGGCGACCAGTCCGACAGCGGCTTCCCGTCGAGTTCGACGACACCCGAGCTCACCGACTGGTCACCGGACAGTGCGGCCAGCAGGGTCGACTTGCCGGCGCCGTTGGGGCCGACGAGCGCGAGCACCTCGCCCGCCCGGACCGTGATGTCGACGTGGTCGAGGACGGTGCGGCCGCCACGCTCGACACAGATGTCGCCGGCGCGCATGGTCACCGTGCCGCTGTCGGTGGGGGACGGGACGTCGTCGGGTCGGCCGAACAGGCCTCGCGAGCGTTCGAGTAGCGATGCCATCAGGCCCACCCGCCTTGCCGCGAGCGCGTGCGCCGCAGCAGCCAGAAGAAGAACGGTCCGCCGACCAGCGAGGTGAGCATTCCGAGGGGGAGGTCGGCGTTCGGCACCAGCGTGCGCGCGCCGAGGTCGGCGGCGAGCAGGACGATCGCGCCGCCGAGGACACTGGCCGGCAGCAGGAGGCGGTGTCCCGGTCCGACCAGCATGCGCATCACGTGGGGCACGACGAGTCCCACGAACAGGATGATGCCGGTGAACGCGACGCTGGACGACACCAGGACGGCGACGATCACGATCGCGATCAGTCGCAGCTTCTCGACGTCCACACCGAGGTGCCGGGCCGCGCTCTCGCCCAGTGCCAGCAGATCGAGTTTGGGCGCGATCAGCATCGCCGCCGCGATGCCCGCGATCGCCATCGGTGCCACGATCGCCACGGCGTTCCAGGTGGCGCCGTTGAGGCTGCCGAGCTGCCAGAACACGATCTGATCGCGGGCGGCGGGGCTCGCTACGAAGGTGAAGAAGGCGATCAGGCCGCCGGCGAACGCGTTGATCGCGACGCCGGTCAGCACCAGGGTGACCACCTCGGTGCGGCCTTCCGAACGCGCCAGCAAGTACACGAGGGTTGTGGTAATCAGCCCGGCGACAAACGCCGCACCGGCCACCGCCGGCCCGGCGGTGGCCGCGCCACCGACGACGATGACCGCACTGGCGCCGACCGCGGCGCCCGCGGACACACCGATCACGCCGGGCTCGGCGAGCGGATTGGAGAACACGCCCTGCAGCAGGGCGCCGGAGCAGCCGAGTGCGGCGCCGACGAGGATCGCGAGAACGACGCGCGGGAACCGCACCTGCCACAGCGTCACCTCCCCGCTCGGGTGCGACGGCATGGGGCCGATGTCGAGCCCGACGCGGTGCAGGATGCTGCCGAGGACCTCGGCCGGGCTGGTCGGGACCTGCCCGATGCAGGCGGACGCCAGGGCGAGGACGGCCAGCAGGATCGCCAGGCCTGCGATGACCGTCCCCGCGCGAACCCGCGGGCGGGTCGTCATTTCTGTGCTCATTCGGGGCTGGGGTGGTAGATCGCGTCGGACAGGGCGGCAAGGACCTGACCGGTGTTGGGCCCGAAGCTGAGCAACGTGGTGTCGGACATGTCGACGACACGCTTGTTCTGCCCGGCCGGGGTCTGCGCGATACCCGGCACCTTCTCCAGACCGTCGACCCCGCCGATGGACTGCAGCCCGCCGGTCATCATCAGCAGGACGTCGGGCGCCGCGGCGATCATCGCCTCGCTGGTGATCGGCACGAACTCGTTGGTGAGGCCGGAGGCGGTGCCGGCGTCGGTCGCCCCGAGGGCCTCGATCAGCGCATCCGCGCCCGATCCGGGACCGGCGAGCATCGTGATCGACGGTCCACGCATGTAAAGGAAAGCGATCTTGAGCTTGTCGCCGTCCTGCGGGACGGACGCCCCCGCGTCGGCGATCTCCTTCTGGGTGCGCGCGACGAGTTGCTCGCCCTCGGCGGGAACGCCGAGCGCCTGCGCGACCGCGGTGAGCTGCCCAGGCAGACCCTCGAGCGTGCGTGCCGGATCGAAGTACACGACCGGGATCCCGGCCGCGCGCAACTGGTCCTGCACCGACTTGGGTCCGATGCTGGTGTCGGTGAGCACGACGGTGGGGGCGAGGTTGAGAATCGCCTCGGCGTTGAGTGCCTGACCGCCCGGTGTGATGTTCGGGATGTCCTTCGCGGCCGGGAACGACGATGCAGTGTCCCGACCGACGATGTTGTCACCGAGGCCGAGCGCGAACACGGTCTGGGTGAGCGTGCCGTAGCGGTCCGCGGTGACGATCCGGCTGACGTCCGTGACCGTGACATCGACGCCGTCGAAGCCGCGCACGGTGGCCGGCAACTGCGGTGTCGGGTTGTTCGTGATCGGACGCGGATCGGGGTCCGCGATGACGGCGGTGGTCTGGCCGCGCTGGTCGGTGTCGCCAGTCGTGACCGTGGTGCACGCCGCGAGGGTCAGCGCCGCCAGGACCGCAGTCCCGGCGGCGGCGAGTCGGGAGAAAGATCTCATTTCACAAGGTAACGATCGATGTCGGCTTCGAGGTCGGAGAACAGTCCACCGTTGAGTCCGTAGGCCAGGTTCACCTCGGCGATGAACCGCGCCTGCTCCTCGGTGCTGAGCGGGGCCTGATCGAGCTTGGCCCGGTACTCGTCCTTGAAGACCTTGGGCTTGGCGATGGCGTCGAAGATGTAGAACCGCAGTCCGTCCACCTCGTAGCCGTACGCGCGCTCGAGCATGCGGCGGATGATCTGGCCACCCGAGAGGTCGCCCATGTAGCGCAGGTAGTGGTGCGCGACGAAGTCGGCGGGTGAGGTGAACGCGACCTCCTCGAGGCGCGCGACGTACCGGGCGGTGGCCGGCGTGGCGACCACTTCGTCGCGCCACTGCGGACCGAGGAGGAACTCGAGGTCGGCGGCCAGCGAGGGCAGTCGAATCAGTTCCGCGGCGATGAACGGTGCGGCCAGGGCATCCTCGGCGTGGGCTTCACCGGCGCGCTCGAGCGCCTCGTAGACGAGGTACGTCTGCGCCAGGAGGGCGGCGTAGCCTTCCTTGGTGAGCTTGCCGGCCAGGAGATCGCCGACGAAGCGGGACTGCTCGGTCGCGCGGTGTGCCGCGTCGGTCTCGGTCTTGATGCGCTCGGCGAACCCGGCAAGCGCGCCGGCGTCGGTTCCCTGATCGAGCACGTCCATGTGATCTCCTCCACGATGATTTTCGTCGAACACGATGGCTGCGAGGTTAGCCTACCCTCTGCATCGTTGTCCTCACTAATCACCGCAAATCAATCGAAAGTTGGACGCGCGATCGAATCAGGCGCTCACGTCGTCGAGCGCGGCGGCGATCGCCGGCGGCAGCTCCAGGTCCTCGGCCGACAGAACCCCCGTGAGCTGCGCGAGGTCACGCGCGCCGACCACGGCGCTCGCGACACCGCGCCGATCGCGCGCCCACGCGAGTGCGACCGCGAGCGGCGACGTGCCCAGTCCGTCGGCCGCGGTGAGGACCGCGTCGACCACCCGCACCGACGTCTCGGTGAGGTAGCTCCGGACCTCGGTGGCGTGCGTGTCGTCCGCCCCGCGGGAGTCGGCGGGGATGCCGTCGCGGTACTTGCCGGTCAGCACGCCGCCGGCGAGGGGGACGGCGGCGAACACGCCGATGCCGTGATGGGCGGCCGCAGGCAGCAGCTCCTCCTCGACCCCGCGGGCCAGCAGTGAGTACTCGGCCTGCGTCGCCACCAGTCGGCCGGGGCCCTGGTTCGCCGCCGCGGTAGCGAGCTGCCACCCCAGGTATCCGCGCGCGCCGGTGTAGCGGACGCGGCCGCTGCTCACGGCGTAGTCGAGGGTCGCGGCGATCTCGTCGACGGGAGTCAGCGGATCCCACGTCGCGACCTGCCACATGTCGAGGTGGTCGGTACCGAGTTCGCGCAGCGTCGCGTCGAGCTGGGTCAGCAGGCCGCGGCGGGAGCAGTCCACGCGCTGACCGGACGGGGCGGCGGAATTGATCCCGGCGCTGCCGCCGAGAATGAGGTACTCGCGCGGCACGACGTCGTCGAGCAGTTCCGCGAGGATGCGCTGCGCCTTCCCGTCGCCGTAGGCGGGGGAGGTGTCGACCAGTGTGCCGCCCGCGTCGACGAACGCCGACAGCTGTGCGGCGGCCTCGTCCCCGTCGGTGTCCCGTCCCCAGTGCAGGGTGCCCAGACCGAGCCTCGACACCCGCAGCCCGCTCGTTCCCACCGCTCTGTATTCCATAACCGCCCACGTCTCGACACCGGATGTTTTCGTTGGTGAACTGCGTCCACCGGGAAGAACACTAGTAGTGCGCACGGCGCGCCGAGAACAGCCACGCCGGGTACCGTCTGTCCGGTGAAACTTGGACCACACGTGTGTAATCCGGATGCCCCCAACCTCATCCGTCGTTCCGCCCTCGCACCGAGTGGCCCGGAGTTCCGCGCATGATCGGGGAGGCCATGACCTGGCTCCAGGCGATCGTGCTGGGAGCGGTGCAAGGTCTCACCGAGTTCCTTCCCATCTCGTCCTCGGGACATCTGCGGATCGTCTCGGAGATCTTCTTCGGTAGCGACGCCGGTGCGTCGTTCACCGCCGTCACCCAACTCGGCACGGAGGCAGCGGTTCTGCTGTACTTCGCGCGCGACATCGGCCGCATCGTCGCGGGCTGGTTCCGTGGGCTCTTCCGCGCCGAGTTCCGCGACGATCTCGACTACCGCATGGGCTGGTACGTCATCATCGGCACGATTCCCGTCGGAGTGCTCGGGTTCCTCTTCAAGGACCAGATCCGTACCGGCGCAAGGAATCTCTGGCTGATCGCGACGATGCTCATCGTCTTCGCGGTGGTGATCGCGGCCGCCGAGCGCTACGGCAGCAAGAAGCGTCCCATCGAGGAGTTGCGCGCCAAGGATGGCATCGTGATGGGTTCGGCCCAGGCGCTGGCGCTCATTCCCGGTGTCTCCCGTTCGGGCGGCACGATCAGCGCGGGTCTGTTCCTGGGGCTCACCCGTGAGGCAGCGGCGCGGTACTCGTTCCTGCTGGCCATTCCGGCGGTCGTCGCGTCCGGGCTGTTCAGCCTCCCGGATGCGTTCGAGCCGGCCGGTGAGGGACTGAATGCGTCGGGCGCGCAGCTGGTCGTCGCGACGCTCATCGCGTTCGCGATCGGCTACGCCACGATCGCGTGGCTGCTGCGATTCGTCGTCGACCACTCGATGTACTGGTTCGTCGGGTACCGGATCGCCCTCGGCACGCTCGTGCTCGTTCTGCTCGCCACGGGCGTCGTCTCGGCGACGTGACCGGTTTCCGGTCGATGTCGGAACTAGGCTGGGGCGCATGACGGTCATCCTGTTGCGTCACGGGCGCTCGACGGCGAACACTTCTCGCACGCTCGCGGGCCGTTCGCCGGGCGTCGCGCTCGACGAGGTCGGCATCGAACAGGCCAAGGGGCTCGTCGATCGCCTGGCCGGGCTCGCGATCGTGGAGATCGTGCACTCGCCGCTGCTGCGCTGCGAGCAGACGGTGGCTCCGCTCGCCGTCGACCGTGGCCTCGAGCCGCGCGTCGACGAGCGTCTGGTGGAGGTCGACTACGGGCAGTGGACCGGTCGCGCTCTGAAGGAGCTGGTCGAGGAGCCGCTGTGGAAGGTGGTCCAGCAGCACGCGTCCGCGGCCGTCTTCCCCGGCGGCGAGGGGCTGGCCGAGGTGCAGGCGCGCGCGGTGGCCGCGGTCCGGGACCACGACCGCCGGCTGGCCGACGCACACGGCCGGGACGTGGTGTGGATCGCATGCAGCCACGGCGACGTGATCAAGTCGGTTCTGGCCGACGCGGTGGGCAGTCACCTCGACGGGTTCCAGCGCATCGTCACCGAGCCGGCGTCGATCAGCGTGGTCCGGTACACCGACATCAGACCGTTCGTCCTGCGGATGAACGACACCGGCAGCGATCTCGCCGGACTGGACGGCGGCGGCCGGTCGGCCGACCCGCAGCAACCCGTTCCCGGCGGTGAGGTGGGCCGTGATCGGTAGGCGGATAATGAAGCGGTACGCATAGTTCGAGGAGGTGCAATGTCACGCGCGATACACGTTTTTCGCACCCCTGATCGATTCGTTGCGGGGACGGTCGGGGAGCCAGGTGACCGGTCGTTCTATCTCCAGGCTGTCCACGACGCGCGGGTGGTGAGCGTGCTGCTCGAGAAGCAGCAGGTGCAGGTGCTCGCCGACCGCATGGGGCTGCTGCTCGACGAGGTACACCGACGGTTCGGTACCGCGGTGCCACCCGAGGCCGGCGAACTCGGTGACCTGAGCCCTCTCGTGACGCCGCTCGACATCGAGTTCCGGGTCGGCACGATGGGACTCGGATGGGACGCCGAGGCGGAGTCGGTCGTCGTCGAGTTGCTCGCGGTGAGCGAGACGGAGTTCGACGAGTCGGTCGTCCTCGACGATGCGGAGGAGGGGCCGGACGCGGTGCGGGTGTTCCTCACCCCGATCCAGGCCCGCGAGTTCGCGCTGCGCTCGGAGCGGGTGATCGCCGCCGGACGCGCGCCGTGCCCGCTGTGCGGTGAACCGCTCGCGGCGGACGGGCATGTGTGTATTCGCACCAACGGCTATCGGCGTATCGCCGGATTCGATTCGTCGGTCGAGTTCGGAGAAGAGCTCTGACGACGGTGCCGGTCGACCCGTTGGATCCCGCGGCGCGAGGACTGCTTGCCGGGGGCGAGCTGACGCTGGTCGGCCGGATCGTGCACGCGAGCAACGCGACGTTGGTGTGCGATGCGTCGTCGGACGGTCGATCGGTGCGGTGCGTCTACAAGCCGATTCGTGGCGAGCGGCCGCTGTGGGACTTCCCGGACGGCACGCTGGCCGGCCGGGAGGTCGCGTCGTATCTGATCTCGGAGGCGCTCGGCTGGGGCGTCATTCCCCACACGATCCTGCGGGACGGTCCGCTCGGTCCGGGCATGGTCCAGCTGTGGATCGAGACGCCGGACCGGCACCCGGAGTCCGGGGGACAGCTCGACCTGGTGGACATCTGCCCGCCCGAGGAGGTGCCGCCGGGGTGGCTCGAGGTGTTGCGTGCCTTCGACGTCCAGGGCGACGAGGTAGCGCTGATCCACGCCGACGATCCGCGGTTGCGGCGGATGGCGGTGCTCGACATTCTGCTCAACAACGCCGATCGCAAGGGCGGTCACGCACTCGAGGGGATCGACGGGTCGGTGTACGGCGTCGACCACGGCATCTGCCTGCACGAGGAACCCAAGCTTCGCACGGTCTTGTGGGGGTGGGCGGGAATGCCGATCGGTGACGACCTGATGGCCGACATCGAATCTCTGGCCGAGCGGCTCGGAGGCGACGACCTTCCGGCCGTTCTCGCCGAGCATGTCACCGGCCGTGAGGTCGACGCGCTGCGGGCCCGCGCCAAGGCGCTCCTCGCGGCGCCGGTGATGCCGCATCCGGTCGGGTCCCGGCCGATTCCCTGGCCGGCGTTCTGACGCCGGCCAGGGACCCCGTCGCCTCCTACAGCTCGGTGGCGACCTTCCACGCGGTGTGCATCGCGCCCTCGATGTAGTCGACCTCGGTGGCGTCACCCACGACGCGCACGTCGACCCCGGCGCGGGCCAGTTCGTCGGCCAGCGGCGCCGCCGCGGAGACGCCGGACGCGACCACGACCAGGCTCGCCGGCGCGGACAGCGTCTTGCCTCCGGCGGTGAACTCGACGGTCTTCTCGGTGATGCGCTCGACGGTCGCGTTGCGGTGGATCTTCACCCCCAGCTCGTTGGCGTGCTTGACGGCGGTCCAGCGGCGCGGCATCGCCATCGGGACACCGAGCTGCTGCCCCTCCTCGATGAGCGTCACGTTGCTTCCCCGCTCGGCGAGGAACTCGGCCAGCTCGAGGCCGACGAGCGATCCGCCGATGACGACGACGTTCTTGCTCATCGGAAGGAACTTGAGGAACTTGCGGCTCAGGTCGCGAATCTTGGCGGGGCTCTTGGTGATTCCGACGAGACCGCCCAGCTTGCCGGCGACCCGCAGGAACAGCGACTGGTCGGAGACGTCGCCCGCGCCGGTCATCAGGGCCCGCAGCGTGTCGCCGGTGTGCACGTGCGGCAGATTGCCGCCCGGCACGCTCGGCCGTGCGCGCACCGCGCCGGTGGCGACCACGACGACGTCGGGCGAGAGGGCCTCGATCGTCGCGGCGGTGGCCTCGGTGTTCAGGCGGACGTCGACGCCGGCGCGCTTCACCTCGTGGGTGAGCCAGTTCAGCAGGCGCTCGTTGTCGGGCGTGGTGAGGGTGGAGAACCACAGCGTTCCGCCGAGGCGGTCGGTCTTGTCGAGAATGGTGACCCGGTGTCCGCGTTCGGTCGCCACCCGGGCGGTCTCGAGACCGCCGGGGCCTGCGCCGACGACGACCACGTGCTTGCGTGCGGTGGTGGGTGGGAACGGCAGCAGCGTCTCGTTGCCGAGCGCCGGATTGACGGCGCACAGCGGGGTGTCGTCCCAGAAGTTCTCCTGCACGCAGACGTAGCAGTTGATGCAGGGGCGGACCTGCTGGGACCGTCCGGCCTTCAGCTTGTCGACGAGCTCCGGGTCGGCCAGCAACTGGCGGCCCATCGCGACGAAGTCGGTCCGGCCCTCCGAGATCATCTGCTCGCCGACCTCGGGCAGCATGCGGCCGACGGTGATGACCGGAATCGACACCGCACGCTTCACGACGGCGGCGTTGTCGGTGTAAAACCCGACCTTGTCGGGCAGCGGGCCGTCGGTGAAGTTCGCGAACGCGTTGAGCGCGGTGCCGGTGACGTGGATGGCGTCCGCGCCCGCCTGCTCGAACATGGCGGCGGCGCGGGCGGCCTCGTCCGGCGTCAGGCCCTCGGACTCGCCGTATTCCTGACCGGCCAGGCGCACGATGACGGCGAGGCTGTCGCCGACCTCGTCCTTGACCGCGCGGATGACCTCGCACGACAGCCGTGCCCGGTTCTCCAGCGACCCGCCGTACTCGTCGGAGCGCTGGTTCGAGTAGCGGCTCAGGAAGCCGCCGAGGACGTAGTTGTGGGCGCAGTGGATCTCCACTGCGTCTCCGCCGGCGGCCTTCACCCGGCCCGCGGCCTCGGCGAACATCCGGACCAACCAGTCGAGGTCCTCCTGCGTGGCCTCGCGGTAGGTGGCCTTCTTGCCCTCCTGGATGGCAGCCATCTTCCGGAGTTCCTCGGGGGTGCAGTCGGCCATCGCGCTCATGTCCCCGGGCGGCTTCGGGATGGACGGCACCAGCTGGGGGCGGCCGTCGAGGGTGTCGATCCGGGCGACCTTGCCGTGGTGCGTCATCTGCACGCACAGCTTGCTGCCGGCCTCGTGGACCGCGTCGGCGAGCGCCTTCAGGCCGGGGATGAACCGGTCCTCGGACAGGCCCGGCTCCTTGCGGCTGGTGCAGCCCGCCGGGTATGCGACGGCGCAGCAACCGGTGATGATCATCCCGGTGCCGCCCTCGGCGCGGGCGGCGAAGTGGTCGATGTCACCCTGGTGGATCTCGCCGTCCTCGCACAGGTTCATGTCCATCGCTGGGAGCACGACCCGGTTGTCGAGCGTGATGGGCCCGATCTTGCCGGGGGCCAGGAGGTTCGGGAATGCGTGGTCTCGGATCGTCACGCCCCGAAAGCTAGTGAGCCACGACACCGCCATGGTGTGGTTTCCCGCTCAACGAGACTCGACGGGCGCGGCGCCGGGGTGCGCTCGATCGCGTCGTGCGACGCCGCCCGCGAGGACGGAATCGGCTCTCCACTAGGCTCGTTGCCATGCAGTCTTGGTCCGAAACCGCTGTCCCGTCCGTGCCTGGTCAGGGCCCTGCCCTCCGGCTCTACGACACTGCGGACCGGCAGGTCCGGCCGGTCACCCCCGGCCGGACGGCGAAGATGTACGTGTGCGGCATCACGCCGTACGACGCGACGCACCTCGGTCACGCCGCGACCTATCTGACGTTCGACCTGGTGAACCGGATCTGGCGGGACGCGGGCCACGACGTGCACTACGTGCAGAACGTGACCGACGTCGACGACCCGCTGTTCGAGCGGGCCGAGCGGGACGGCGAGGACTGGGTGGTCCTCGGTATGCGGGAGACGGCGCTGTTCCGTGAGGACATGGAGGCGCTGCGGGTGCTGCCGCCGCGGGACTACATCGGTGCGGTCGAGTCGGTGAACGAGGTCGTCGAGCTGGTCGAGAAGTTCGTCGCGTCCGGCGCGGCCTACGTCGTCGACGACCCGGAGTACCCGGACGTCTACTTTCGTGCCGACGCGACCAGCCAGTTCGGGTACGAGTCCGGCTACGACCGCGGGACCATGGACCACTTCTTCGCCGAGCGCGGCGGCGACCCGAACCGTCCCGGCAAGAAGGATCCGCTCGACGCGCTGGTGTGGCGCGCACAGCGCCCGGGTGAGCCGTCGTGGCCGTCGCCGTTCGGTCCGGGCCGCCCGGGCTGGCACATCGAGTGTGCGGCGATCGCGCTCAACCGCATCGGTTCGGGCTTCGACGTCCAGGGCGGCGGTAGCGACCTGATCTTCCCGCACCACGAGTTCTCGGCCGCGCACGCCGAATCCGCTACCGGGACAGATCGTTTCGCGCGCCACTACGTCCACACCGGAATGATCGGGCTGGACGGCGAGAAGATGTCGAAGAGCCGGGGCAACCTGGTGTTCGTCTCGAAGCTGCGGGGCGAGGGCGTGGACCCGGCCGCGATCCGGCTCGGTCTGCTCTCCGGCCACTACCGCACCGACCGTGCCTGGACCGACGAGGTGCTCGCCGACGCGCAGACGCGACTGGCGCTGTGGCGCAAGGCGGCTGCGCTCGAGTCGGCGCCGTCCGCGGACGACACGATCGCCCGGCTGCGTCAGCACCTCGCCGACGACCTGGACACCCCCAAGGCGCTCGACGCGATCGACGGCTGGGCGCGCCGGGCCGTCGACCACCGCGGCCCGGACGCCTCGGCGCCGGCCGCGCTCGCGACCGCGGTGGACGCGCTGCTCGGCATCGACCTGCGCTGACCGGTGCCGCTCACAGCCGGGTGAACTGCTTCCGGTCCTGCTCGAACTCGGCGAGGATCTCGGAGGTGAGCGTCGGACGGGTGTCGGCGATCGCGGTCAGGTAGTCGTCCGTCGTCGCCGGCCGTCCCGTTCGCTCCGACACCTCCCGTTCGAACGCGGCCTGGGATCCCTTGCGGGACGCGAATTCGATGTCCGCGGGCGTGAACAGCTCGCTGGCGTCGGCGAGCCGGTCGAGGTCGACGTGCTCGGCCGACTCGCCGAGATACCGGCGCCACACCGCGCGGCGCGCGGGGGCGTCGGGCGGGCCGACGGGGATCACGTAGTCGAAGCGTCCGGGGCGCAGGAACGCCGAGTCCAGCGAGTGCACCGAGTTGGTCGCGCACACCATCAGGCGTCGTTCCGATTCCCGGAACGCGGGGATCAGCTTGAGCAGTTCGTTCGTGACGCCGTGCGCGGGATTGGTCGGGAGTCCGGTTCGGGCACTGGCGATCTCCTCGACCTCGTCGATGAACAGCACCACCTCGTCGAGTTCGGCGAGATCGGCGAACACCTCGCGGAGGGAGGCCGCGAGCCCGCCGGTGGCCGCGGCCGCCAGACGCGAGGGGAACAGTTCCACGAACGGCCAGTCGAGCCGTGAGGCGATGGCCTTCGCGAAGCTCGTCTT
Source organism: Prescottella soli (assembly GCF_040024445.1). Lineage (NCBI taxonomy): Bacteria > Bacillati > Actinomycetota > Actinomycetes > Mycobacteriales > Nocardiaceae > Rhodococcus > Rhodococcus (subgen. Prescottella) soli. The sequence continues at coordinate 497,977 of NZ_CP157276.1, read as the reverse complement.
GCCGGTGCCCGGTGGCCCGAACAGGATGACGGCCTTGGGCGGTGTGACGCCGTACCGGTCCGCGACGTCCGGGTGCTCGAGGGGCGACACGATTCGCAGTTCGATGACGTCCTTGACGGCCTCCATCCCGGACACCTTCTGCCACAGGCCGCTCGGCATGACGCGCCCGCCGAGTTCGCTGAGAAGCGTCTCGTCCGGGCCCAGGGGCTCGAGCAGTTCGTAGTAGACGAGGCCGTCGCGGCGCCGGTAGCCGGAGTGCTCGAACGCGGCCGTGCCGGTGGCGGCCTCGGGCAGCACCGCCGAGATCCGGTGTGCGCCCGCGGCGCGCAGCCGCCGCTCGAGATGGGCGAGCAGGTCGCTGCCGATACCGCGGTTGCGCCACCGCGAGCCGAGCGCGACGAGCAGGATCCACGCGCGTTCGCCGTGGACCTGCGCCATCGCCATGCCCACGAGTTCGTCCCCGACGACCGCGACGACCGCGGGTTGGCCCGCCCGCGCGGCCGCCATCACCTCGGCGAGTGTGAAGACGGGCTCGGGCGACCCGGGGGGCCTGCTCTGGTCCCAGATCTGAATGGCCTGATCCAGGTCGTCGTTCTGGAAGTCTCGCAATCGCCACACCGGCATCTGCGCTCACCTCGATCCACTCGTCGGTGTTCCCCCAGTAGACACGTCGGTGCCGGGGCTGTCAGGGCGTGCGCGGAATCGATTCGGCTACGAGATGCGGGAAAGGGGCAGGTCACGGCGACGATCAGGTGTAATCCCGTGTGGGGAGCCTCACCGCGTGGGTAAATTGTGGCCAGGTGTACCGCGACGCTCCGGAGGCGAATCGGACATGACGCCGGACAGACACCAATACTGACATGGCGGACCGGGATGCCACGGCCCGCCACCGCTCACCGGCGACCGTGGTCGTCACGCATCTGGTGCGGCCGGGTTCGGACGCCGCCTTCCGGCGGTGGCAGGACGAGATGGATTCGGCTGCAGCATCGTTCGCGGGCTTCCTGGGAACGGACGTGAACCCGCCGGCCGGCGGTACGCGTGCGTGGTCGGTCGTCTACCTGTTCGATTCGCTGGAGAATCTCCGGCGCTGGTTGGACAGTGCCCGGCGGCGCGACCTCGTGGAGCGGGCGCGCACGATGTTCGATGCGCCTCCGACGCAGCACATCCTGCTCGGCGAACCGGGGACGGAGGCGGTCACCGTCGTCGTCTCCCACCCGCCGGTGCCGGGGCGTGAATCCGAGTTCCTCGCGTGGCAGCAGCGGATCGACGACGCGGAGACGCGGTTTCCCGGGTTCCGCGGCTCGGAACGGCACGCGCCGATACCGGGTGTCCAGAACGAGTGGACGATCCTGTTCACGTTCGACTCGCAGGAGCACCTCGACCGCTGGCTCGAGTCGCCGGAACGTGCGGCGCTGCTCGCGGAAGGTAAGGCGTTCCAGGACTTCAGCGTCGGCCCGATCCCGAACCCGTACGGATCCTGGTTCCCGACGCGCGGGGCGGCGGGCAGCGCGGTGCCGTCGTGGAAGACCGCGCTGTCGGTGCTGGTCGGGCTCTATCCGCTCGTCGTCGTGCTCACCGTCGTGATCGACGAGCTGTGGCCGGGCGCGCCGCTGTGGGCGAGTCTGCTGATCGGGAACATCGCGTCGGTGAGCCTGCTGACCTGCGTGGTGATGCCGATCGTCACCCGCGCGCTGCGCTTCTGGCTCGAGCCCGACGGCCCCGCCGGGCGGCGCATCGACGCCATCGGGACGGCGGTGTCGATCGGGTTCCTGGCGGCCGCGGCGGTTGTCTTCTGGCTCGTCACGACGGTGGTGTGGTCGTTGCCCTGACGCCCGGCGGGATGTCGGGCGGCGGGCTATGGTGCAGTCGATGAGCCGAATCGATGCGTCCGACACCGATTTTCCGATCCGAGTGGCCGAACGGGCGGTCGCTGCGTCCGATCTGCCGGCACTCACCGAGGCCGTCGCGCCCCTGACCGCCGTGCAGGTGGTGGATGTCCTCGAGCGACTCGACCGCACACACCGCGCCGTGCTGTACCGCGTCCTGCCGAAGGACCTCGCGATGACGGTGTTCGAGGCGCTGCCACCTACGTTGCAGCGTGATCTCCTCGAAGGGCTGCGGGAGGACGATGTCGCGGCGCTGTTCGCGGGTCTCGACCCGGACGACCGTGTCGAGCTGCTCGACGAGCTGCCCGCGGCGGTGGCGACCGAGTTGTTGCGCGGGCTGCCCGACCATGAGCGCGCGTTGACCGCAACGATCCTCGGCTATCCGGCGGGGTCGATCGGACGTCGGATGAGTACCGAACTGGTCACCACCCACCCGGACCTGACCGTGGCCGCGACGCTGGAGCGACTGACGCGCCGGCTCGACGACGCGGAGACCGTGTACACCCTGCCGGTGACCGACGGCCACCGTGTCCTGGTGGGGGTCGTGAGCCTCCGGGACCTGCTGCGCGCGTCACCGGACTCGACGATCGCTGAGATCGTGCAGCCGGCGGAGTGGGTCCTCGCCACCGAGGCCGCCGAGGACGCCGCCCGCTACTGCGCGCAGGTGAAACATCTGGCCCTGCCGGTCGTCGACGCGGAGACCCGGCTCGTCGGCATCGTCACCGTGGACGATGCGCTGCGCGTCCTCGAGGAAGCCGACACCGAGGACCAGGCCCGGATCAGTGGCACCGAACCGCTCCGGCAGCCGTATCTGACCACACCGGTGCGCCGCATCGTCCGCTCCCGCGTGGTGTGGCTGCTGGTGCTCGCTCTCGGTGCGACGCTGACGGTGCAGGTGCTCGAGATATTCGAATCCACGCTCGACGGGGTCGTCACGCTCGCGCTGTTCGTGCCGTTGCTGGTCGGCACCGGCGGCAACACGGGCAATCAGGCAGCCACGACCGTCACCCGTGCACTTGCGCTGGGCGAGATCGGTTCTCGGGACGTCGTGCGGGTCGTGCTCAGGGAGCTGCGGGTGGGGATGTTCCTCGGCGCTCTCCTCGGCGCGATCGCGTACGTTTTGGCCGGCGCGATCTACGGTTACGACATCGGCCTGGTCATCGGGCTGACGCTGCTCGCCGTGTGCACGATGGCTGCGACCGTCGGCGGCATGATGCCGCTGGTCGCCCGCGCCGTCCGCGCCGATCCGGCGGTGTTCTCGAATCCGTTCATCACGACGTTCGTCGACGCCACCGGACTGATCCTGTACTTCCTTATCGCCAAAGCCGTTCTCGGCCTGTGACGTTCGGAGATTCAGCTCGCCCCGGTGAAGGTCAGCCACAGGAGCGCGATGTTGAGCGCGATGATCAGCCCGGCGCAGAACCAGGCGACGGCCGTCGTGGCCGGGGCGTTGCGTTCGGGGCCCATGAGTTCCCGGTCGGACGTCATGCGCACCAGCGGGATCAGGGCGAACGGGATGCACAGGCTCAGCACGACCTGGCTGATGACCAGCGCGTAGGTGGGGTCCACGCCGATGCCGAGCACGATCAGCGCCGGGATCAGCGTGACGACCCGACGCGTCAGCACCGGGATCCGCATGTTCAGCAGTCCGCGCATGATCTCGGACCCGGCGGCGCAGCCGACCGAGGTGGACGCCAGGCCCGACGCGAGCAGGCCGACACCGAACACGATCGCGACGCCCGGGCCGAGGGACGCCTCGATCGCGGCGTGCGCGCCCTCGATGCTGTCGGTGTCGGGGACACCACGCAGCGCGGACGCGGCCAACAGCAGCATGCCGATGTTCACGCCGCCGGCGACGACCAACGCGCTCGCGACGTCCCATCGGGTGATGCGCAACAGTCGGTGCAGCCGGGGCCCGTGCCCCGCGGCGCCGTGCCGGTCGCGGGCGAGCGCGGAGTGCAGGTAGATCGCGTGGGGCATCACCGTGGCTCCGAGCATGCCGGCGGCCAGGAGGACGGTTTCGGCGCCGTCGAAGCGGGGGACGAGACCCTCGGCGGCGTCGCGGCCCGAGACGTCGGTGAACGCGAGTCCGGCGAGGAACCCGATCGTGATGATCGCGAGCAGACCCATCACCACGAACTCGAAGGCCCGCTGTCCACGGCGGGACTGGATCGACAGGATCACCATCGAGACGACACCGGTGATCAGACCGCCGACGAGCAGCGGCAGCCCGAACAGCAGGTGGAGTGCGACGGCGCCGCCGATCACCTCGGCCAGGTCGGTCGCCGCCGCCATCACCTCGGCCTGCACCCAGAATGCGCGCCGATTGCCCGTGCGGAGCCGCATGCCGAGCATCTCGGGCAGCGAGTGCCCGGTGACGAGGCCGAGCTTGGCGGACAGGTACTGGATCAGCACGGCCATCGCGTTGGCGAGGACCAGCACCCAGATCAGCAGGTAGCCGTACTTCGCGCCCGCGGTGAGGTTCGCGGCGACGTTACCGGGATCGACGTATGCGATCGCGGCGACGAACGCCGGGCCCAGCAGGGCTACGGAACGCAAACCGCCCCGCGGACGGTGCGGGGCGGGTGCGTCGATATCGGTGCTCACTGATCTCCACAGGGCGCTTCTCGAACAGCCGATGGTCGGTTATTCGCCTCTTCGCACTATAGAGTTCGGGTGTCCGAAAACTCAACCTGGAGACTCTCGTCGGTCGATCTCTAGTGGAGGACCCCGAGCGCGCGCTGGAAGCTGTCGATGCGCTGCGACAGGCCGTTCGTGCCGCCGTTGACGATGCGCGAGACGCTCTCGATGCTGCCGGTATCCGACACGGCGTTGAGGTTGCGGGACTGCCAGTACCAGGCGGCGGTGTCGAAGGCGTTCTCCGGCGTCGACATGAGCTCGGGATGCGCGACGAAGTCGATGCCGAGGTAGTTGCTGACGCTCTCGTAGTTGTGGCGGCCGGTGACCTGGATGGCTCCGCGGCCCTTGTAGCGCTCGCCGTCGCCGGGCGCGACGTTACCGAGGTCCGAGCGCCCCTCGTAGGCGCGGCCGGACGCGTACTCCTCGAACGTGCGGAACGAATCCGACTCGACGACGAGCTGCGAGATGAACGCGGCCTTGCGCACCGGGGTGTCGATGGCGGCCTTCGCCAGTGCGTCGTTCAGCGGCGCGACGTAGCCGGCGAGCTGCGCGGGTGACACCTGCGGCACGATGCTCACGAGTTCGTCGAGCGTGACGGACGCCGGTGCGGGCGGCGGGGGCGGGGGTGGGGGTGCGATGGCCGGGATGATGCTGGCTTGCGGATTAGGGGCCGGGGCGGGCACGGGGGTCGAGTCCGGCAGGTTGAGCGCCTTCAGCAGGCCCGTGGACTCGAGGAACTGCGCCGGTGCCGCTGCGGCGGCGGGGGCTGTCAGCGCTGCCGGGGCTGCCGGCAGGGGCTCGGCGTTACCGGACGCGAGCGGTCCGAAAACGGCGTTTCCGATCAGGCCGGCCGCGGCCAGGGTGGCTACGCCGGCGATGCGGGTTCGTGACATGAGCCCGCATCGGGTAGTGGTCGACGTCTGGTCGAAATTGCTCTTACGCGAATCGTTCAAGGTTCGTGCTCCAGCTTTTGGGCTGCAGACGGGGCAGCCGCCGAACGTGAGCACCGGTAGGGTCGAGTAAGTTGTTCTGACCGCTGCATCACCCGGTGGTCACGACAAGGTCACAACCAGATAACAGGCGGAGTCCTGAAGATCGCAAGCTGCGGCGACCCAGATCACAATTGAGTTACATTGTGATCTGGGTCACACGATGTACGGAATGTGTGAGACGCCCGTTCGGGCCGAGTGATGGTCCGCACAGAGGTCGGCGCGCTGCACACACGCGGTCGGTGGGTGCAGCGCGCCGGTTCGGACGGGTCGGTTCTCGGAGTGGCTCTTCGTCGGAGGGGCCCGGGCTAGACCTCGGCGAACTCGAGTCCGCCCTCCGCGGTGGCGGGCACCCGGCGGCGCATCGGCGAGCCGAGGGCGCGGGCCAGGTTGCTGCCGTCGTGCTCCGCGAGCAGTTCGCCGCCGGACCACACGAGCAGCGCCGCGCTCACGCTCTGCTCCGCCGTCGAGTGCGCGAGGTCGTAGTGCGCGCATCCCGGCACGCCCGCGTACGTGATCCACAGGTCGTATCCGGTCATGAACAGATCGAGATCGAACTGCACGCTCAGACCGAGGAGTTCGCTGCGGCCGTTGTCGTCGACGCCGGCGAACGCCTCGTCGAGACCGAGCAGGCGCGGGGAGTGCGGATCCGCCGACGACAACATGACGTGCGCCGCGGCGAACAGCGGCAGGTGCAGCGACACCGACTGCTCACCACCGGACAGCGCGCTGTGCCGGGCCACGGTGAGCCGGTCCTCGCTGCCGTCGCCGCCGATGAGGGTGAACGAGAACACCCGCCAGCGCCGGTAGTCGAGCGCGGACGCCAGGATCTCCGGGTACGACCGCTCGGGATGGGCCGCCCGGGCGATGCGGACCTGCGCCGCGAAATGCGCTCGGATGGTGGCCAATTCGTCCGCACTCAGTGCCGACGGCGCCCGGTCGAGCAGCTTCGACACCGCTCGTGAACTGTCGTCGAGGTTGTCGGCGAGGATCCAGTGGACGCCGATGGTGCTGCCCGACGACATCCGCCGCTCGCGCATCTCGGCGCCCATCTGGGCGATGAGGTCACGGGCGTCGGCGGTGCGCTCGTGGATCTGCTGCGCGAGTCCGGTGAGCAGCGCGTCCTCGAGGATGCGCCGCTCCGAATCCGTCAGCAGCACCTCCTGATCTCGACGCGCCGCGCTGATCCGGGTCGCGAACTCGCCGATCGACGAGTAGCCCTGGTCGTCCTGCACCCGGACGACGGTGAGTCCGTCCGGCGCATCCCACTGCAGCCGGTAGTCCTGGCCGGCCGCGGCGAGCTGGGCGTCGAAGTCCTGCAGCGCCGCCGTGAGCGCCGAGCGGGTCGACTTCTTCGCGTTCTCGCTGGTCTTCACCGACGCCGTCGCCGCGTCGAGCGCCCGGTAGAGAGCCTCCACGTCGGGCGGCAGGATCGGTGCGTCGGGATCGCCCTCGGTGGCGATCCGGTACACCAGCTGATCCGGGCTCAGCCACGCCGCGGAGCTCTGCGGCCACGCGTGCTGGGTCGGGGCGCCGAGCAGATCGAGCAGGTCGCGCCGCGCGTACGGCGCGAGTCGGTCTGCGTCCGAACGGGTTTCGGTCAGCGCACTGCGCAGGGCCTCGATCGCGGCGGCGTGCGCGCCCTCGGCCTTGCCGATCTGCTCGACCGCGGCGTCGTAGGTCTTGCGGGCGGCGCGCTGCTCGGTCTTGCACACCTCGATCCGGGCCCGGGCCTGCTCGAGGTCGGCGTCGATCTGCTCGGCGCTGGCGCCGAGTGCCTCGCGGAGGGTTTCGAGGCGCGAGATCTGCTGCGCGTAGTTCTCCTCGGCGACGGCGGCTTCCTCGACGAACTCCTCGGCGTTCCCGCGCGCCTCCTCGAGGCGGTCGTCGGCCTCCCGATGGAGCTCGAGTTCCTTCTCGTGGTCGCGGCGGCAGCGCAGCAACTGCTCGCCCTGATTCTCGAAGTGCCGGATCGCGGCGGCGAGGGCGTCGACGTCCCGGGCCTGGTGCGACGTGCGGTGCGTGACGGCGACCGCGCGCAGCTGCTTGTCCTTGGCGGTGTGGTCCGCGATCGCCTGGTCGAGTTCCTCGCCGACGGTGGCGGTGGACTCCGACCTTGTGCGCAGGGCACCGGCCGACTCGGTCAGCTTCTTGATCGCGGCGAGCACCCCCGACGGCCGCGGCAGCGCCTTGGCGGCACCGGCCAGGCGGTCGAGGACGGCGACAGTCTCGGCCTCGGCGTCGCGGGCGGCGCTCAGGGCCTCCTCCGCCGCAGCGATCTCGTCGTCGAGTTCCTCGAGGCGTTGGGCGCGCCGGCGCTCGCGGGCGGTGGTGCCGATGTACTCGGCATCGGCCTTGACGTGGCGGCCGCGCTGGACGCCCTGCCAGAAGCGGCCGTCCACCCCGACGCCGACGGCGGCAGCACCACCCGTGCCGGTGCGGTCGAGCGCCACGGATTCCAGGATGGCCTGCACGATCGTCTCCGGCACGCCTGCGTCGGGCTCCACCTCGAGGACCTCGGCGAGGGTCGGACCGTCCGGTCGACGATCCTCGGGCAGCGGCATGAGGAACTGCTCCGACGGGGCGTCCGGGAGCGGACCATCACCGCCGAACACCCAGCCGTCGAGGAGGTTCGCCGCGGCGAGGGCGGACTCGACGCCCGCGGCGACGGCCGGGTCGACGCCGTCCGCGAACCGCACCAGACGCCACAGCGGCGCGCCGGGAAGCTCCGTGCGGTCACCGGTGCGGAACGCGAAACCGGCCGGGGCGTCGTCGTGTTCGGCGGCGACGCGCCGCCGGTCGGCACGCAGCGCGGCGATCCGCTCTGTGGTGGTGGTCTGCTCGGCGGCGGCATCACGGCGGTGCGCCCGCTGGTCGTCGAGCGCCGAATGGGTTTGCTCGTGCAGCACCGTGGCCAGGCTGGGGGAGTCGTCCTCGCCGGCCCGCGCCAGCGCGGCATCGAGTGCCGCGAACAGGTCGGCGGTGACGCCGATCGAGCCGTACTCGGTGGAATGCTCCGTCCACCATCCGCGCAACGCGGCCGCGCAGTCGGCGCGGGCCAGTTCCACGGACGCCTCGGCCTCGGCGACCGCGGCCTGGGCAGCGTCCAGGAGCTCGCGGCCCTTGTCCGCCGCGCGGTCGGCGCGTTCACGCTCGGTGGTCGCCTTCTCGACCGTGGCCAGGGCCGCGCGCACGGCCCGGACGTCGCCGTCGCGTTCCTCGGCGTGCCCCCGGACGGCGGTGGTGATCTGGTCGGCGCGCGCGCCCTCGGGCAACGGGGCCCACGCGATCCCGGCCTGCTCGGCCGCCCCGGCCAGTTCCTCCTCGGCGCGCACCATCGCGGCGCTCGCGCGGCGAACCGCATCGGTCGCGCGCGTGGCCTCGTCGGTCCGCTGCTCGAGCGTCGCCTGCGCCTTGCGTGCCTTGTCGGCCTGCTGTGCGGTCGACACCTTGAGCTGTTCGACGGCGGCGGCGAGGTCGTCGAGTTGCTGCTTGCCCTCGTAGGCACCCGACCGCTGGAGGGTGTCGAGGTCCGCGCGGGCCTGCTCGAGGGCGCGCTCGGCGACGGTGAACCGCTCCTCCGCGAGCAGGCGCTCCTCCTGCCGCGACGTCTGCAGCGCGAGTGCCTGGTCGAGGACCGCCTTCGCCCGGTCCACCGACTCGAGGCGGCGGGCCACCTGCTCGACGTCGGTGCGGGCCTGCTGGGCCAGGTACTTCGAGTACACGGTGACGAAGCTCTGCGCGGCCTGGTCGGCGGCGGCGAGACCTTCGAGTGCGCGGCCCACCTCCTCCATGTCGCTGAACGAGCGGGCCGCCTCGAGTACCAGCTGCTCGTCGAGCGGGCGAAGACCGTCGGTGAGGGCCTGCGACAACCCCTTCGGGTCGAGGTTCTTCGCGAGCTGCGGGCGGCGCAGCGTCAGGATCAGGTTGATCAGCTGGTCGTAGCGTTCGGCCCCGAGGCCGAACAGCCTGGCATCGATGGCAGCGCGGTAGTCGACCGGACGGTCGGTGAGGGCGTCGCTGCCGAGCTGCTCGGCCAGCTGCTTCTTGGTGAGCGGCCGGTCGTCGCTGCCGAGCAGCGAGAAGTCGACGCCCACCCGGCCCTCGGCGACGAAGTACCAGCGGGTGACCTTGTCGTTCTGGCGGGTCGCGCGCATCCCGATGCCGACGGTGACGGCCTCCGGGTCGTCCTGCGGTCCGCGGCAGAACTCCATCCACACGTACGAGTGGGCCGAATCCTGCCCGCGGTAGAGGAGATTCGACTTCATGGTCCGCTCCTCGCCCGCGAACGGGTTGAGGCGCCGCGGCTCGATGCGGCCGTCGAACACGAACGGGAACAGCACCTCGAGGGCCTTGGTCTTGCCCGAGCCGTTAGGCCCGCGCAGCACCAGGCGTCCGTCGGCGAATGAGAACTCCTGGTCGCGGTAGTCCCACAGGTTGACGATCCCGGCGCGGGTCGGCTTGAAACGCGCGTGTGCCATACGAAAGGTGCCTCTACTTCTCTACGGAGGTGGGTTCGTCGGTGCTCGAAGGTTCGCCGAGGACCTGTTCGTGGAACAGGTCGGACTGCGCGGTGCGGTCGCGGATGTTGACCACGACGCCGCGGAATCGCGCGATCGCCGGCAACACCAGGACGCCGTCGTCGACCAGCCGGACCAGGTGCAGGCGGTCGAGCAGCGCCACGGCGCTGCGTTGCAGCCCTGCGTGGTCGGCCTGCCACTGCGCGGCGAACGTGCGGCCGAACTGGCGGACCAGTTCGTCGACGGCCGCCGCCAGCCAGGCGTCGTCGAGCAGCGCGTACCGGGCCGGTTCGGGCCGGTCGTCCACCGGCGTGAAGAGATCGGCGGGGGCGTCCCCGGCGTCGTCGGCGAGGTGCTCGAAGATCCCGGCGCTGGGAATTGCGGCGTCCAGGTGGGCCATCAGGTCGTGCTGATCCGACACGGGAAGCGGGCGCCGGGGGAGTTCGGGCGCATCCAGGTCGAGGACGCGGTCGGCCATCTCGCCGGCCAGCAGCAGCGCGACCTGGGCGACGGTGCCCGTGCTGGGGAAGCGGACGTCCGACATCCGGCCCGACGGGTCGATCATCGCGATGCCCTCGGCCCGGCGCTCGGCCACCAGCCCGGTCAGCTCCTCGACGTCCGCCGCCGTGCGCGGGAGCGCCAGCTGGAGCCGTTCGTCGTCGGTGAACTCGTCGGCGTACACGACGGGACGTTCGACGAGGGCGCGGCGCATCCGGCGCGCGATCTCGCGCGGATCGGTGGGGCGGTACCCGATCTCGTCGTCGAGGGGTTCCTTCTCGCCGGCGAGCAGCGAGCGCACCGACGTCAGGTGCTGCAGGGCCCGCGGTGGGCGGAAGAGCGCGACGACCACCGAGCGGTCGATGTCGTAGAGCGCCTCGCCCGCATCGGGATTCGACGCCCATCCGCCGGCATCGCCGTCGGCGAGGACGATCGCGCCGCGCGCCGCCAGCCAGCCGACCGCGTCGACGAACGCGTCGCGGTCCGCCGCCCGGTCCGTCGACAGCGCCACCCCGGGAACCTGCGCGGCCTCGGCGGCGACGTGATCGGCCAACTCCGACAACGTGATCTGGTTGCCCGCTCGGCCCAGGGCCGCGAGCGCGAGCGCGAGATACGCGTAGCGGTGCCGGTCGAAGGTGCGGTCGTTGGCGGTCCGGGCGGGGGTGCCCGGCGTGAGACGGTCGGCCACCGTGAACAGGCGGGCCGTCGTCTCGGTCACCTCGAGCCGGTACCCGAACAGCTCGAGCAGGTCGTCGCGCAGCTCGGTCGCCCACCGGCGCAGCAGCGGCAGCGCGAGGCGGTCCGGATAGGTCTGCGTCACAAGATGGTTCGACAGGATGACGCGGGCGGCCCGCTGGTACGAATCGAGGTCCAGCGGGGAGACGGTGCGGGCCCTCACTTCACGCTCACCTGCAGACCGTCGAGGTGGAGCCGACCGCGGGCGGTCTGGACCACGGTGGACTCCGCGTGCGGGCTCAGCGTCAACCGCACACCGTTCTCCGACCCGGTCGAACTGGGAATCGTGCCGCTGACCGGCACCCGCGCGGTGAGCGCGGCGTTGAGCAGGCTCAGCAGGACGTCGGTCTCCTCGGCGTCGAGCACGCGGTCGTAGGCGCCGTTCGACGCGAGCGACGACGCCGCGACCGCGCGGGCGCGTTGTGCTGCCAACTGCTCCTCCCGCAGTCGGCGGATGCTGCCCTCGTTGCGCTGCACGCGCGACGGCATGCCGGGCGACGCCGCGCGGCCGGTCTCGGCGAGCGTGCGGGAGATCTCGACGGGCGTCGCGTCCCACCATGACCGCGAGTCGGGGATGATGTCGGCGTCCGGATGGACCATGGACAGGTGCCGCGGGCGACCGAGGTCGAACACCAGCTGGAACAGCGCGTGCGCCGATTCCTCCGTGGGCGTCGCGGCGAACCAGCCGGCGAGGTGTCTTAGCTGGCTCTCGCGGCTCACACCGCCGCGGCGGGTTTCGGTGACTCGGCGCAGCAGTGACAGCACCGCCGCGATCGCGCTCATCGTGCCCTCGCGGAGCCGATCGGATTCGCTCGGGCCGGCGGCCGCGACGAACCACTGGGCCAGGCCCGACCAGCGTGCGCGCCAATCGGATTCGCGCTCCTCGTGGGACATGAACAGACGTTCGTCGCTCGCCGCCGCACGGGCGAGCAGCCCGTCGATCCCGGTGGACTCCACGAGTGCGATCGCGGCCGAGAGCTTGGGGGCGTAGCGGGCGAGGTCCGAGCTGAACTCCCGCATGTGGCTGAGCAGCGCGTCCTTGTGTACGAGGAACGCCTCGGGCGTGATCTCCGTGGTGCGCACCAGGTCCCCGAGCATCAGGTAGAACTGCGCGGCCCGGGCGGCCATGTCGGTCAGCGTCGAATCCAGGCGGGCGAGCTTGCGGTAGATCAGGTCGTCGTCGCCGCGCCGGTTGGCCTCGGCGAGTTCCTCGAGGTCGGCGAGTAGATCGGGCAGCGCGAGTCGGGACAGGGTCGCGTCCTCGAGCCGGGCGCCGAGGAGGTCCTCGACGGCGCGGAACGCCAGGTAGCCCGCCTGACTGAACTGGTAGACGAAGTGCCGGTTGCGGTACTCGGCGAGAGTGGCCGCGCGGCTGCCGTCGTAGCTGCGTTCCAACACGCCCCACGTGTGCAACTGCTCCAGCAGCGGGGTGATCTCGGCCGCGGTGAGCGCGCCGTGCGGGTCGTCACCGGCGATGCGCGTGAGGATGTCCGCGACCTCGCCGGCATGCAAGAGGACCACGTAGTTCGCGCGGGCGTTGTCGAACGCGCGCAACACCCACAGGTACTCGGCGCGCTTCTCCGCCGTGGTGAAGGAGAACAGTCGCAGCCGGTCCTCACGCGCGGCGAATTCGACGTCCGTCGACGACCCGGCCGTCCTCGTGTCACCTGAATCGCTCACCGTCACAGCCTAGGGCGTCGCCCGGTCCGTGAGCGAACACGCCGGTCGGTCATCGGGTGCGCCGAGTGGCACGGCGCCACGACGATTCGTCCGCGGTGAGTGCTGTCAGCAGGTACTCGGCGGCGTCGGGGTGGCGGAACGGGCCGGCGACCAGGTCCGCGTACGCGTGCGCGGGGGAGACGCAGCGCAGCCCGTCGCGGTACTGCATGCGCTCGAACACCACCGCCGACCACGGGGTCGCCACCACCACGTCGGCCCCGCCGTCGACGGGCCGCAGATCCAGCGCCGCCGCGAACGCGTCGACGTCGTCGGCGTACACCTCGAGCACACTGGGGGTGGCGTAATCGGTGGCGCCGATTCCGGTGACGGCGTAGCCGAGATCGCCGTTGGTCGCGGCCAGGCGGGATCGCAGGTCGTCGAGACCGCCGGGTGCGGCGAAACTGCGTGTGGCGCAGGGTTTGCGATCGGCAGCCCACGCGCGCAACATGTGCGGCCACCGGACGTCGGTGATCGGGCCGCGTGGCAGTCGGGTGAGCAGTTCGCGCTCGAAGAGCACCTCGACCACCCGGTACGCGGCACCCGTGGACGCGCCGGAGACCTTGATGAGTTCCGGGACCGACATCTCGCCGGTGTGGTCGGCGAGCGCGCGGACCACGCGTTCGGACGGTTCGCCGGTGAGTACACCGGACGGCCGGCCGGGACCCCGCCACGGGTCGGCGTCGGCGCCGCGGTTGCGCACCCAGATCGCGGGCCGGGCGGCGACGAGGTTCACGTTGCCCGTGGCGTCCGCGTACGAGATCCCGTGCCCGTCGAGTTGGCGGCGGACCGGGTCCGACAGGTAGTGCGCACACACGAATGCCCGATCGCTGTCGGACAACTCGGCGGAGATGCGGGCGACGTCGCCGCTGAGCACACCCTTCGACGTGACGATCGAATACGAGACCGCCTCGCCGTCGGGTGCCGTGATCAGCAGGCGGGTGGGCGCCGCGGGGGAGCGGGGCCGATCCGCCGACGCCGTCCAGCCGTGGGGGAGGTGGGTCTCGAGCCACGACACCGACCGGCGGTAGATGTCGATGCTCCGTTCGGGCCGCGGATTCGGCGCAACGTCGGGTGTGGTCACATCGGCAACAGTAGCCACTCTGTGCGCAACGGAAACAGAAGATAAGCGGAATCGGCGCCCCGGCGTGTCGGGTGGAAATCTGTGCAGGACGGAACCAGTGGAATATCCGAATAGGCGGGTTGTCGCGTCGGCCAGCCGGGGTGGTGTCGGTCCGCGTGAGACGTCCCGTCGCGAGTGCCGCGCCGACCCGACCGCCTCTACGAGAGGGGTTCTGTCGCAATCGGATCAGATTCGCCCAGCCGTCGTGTGCCGGTGATTCAGGCTGCGGGAGTTGCCGCGCGACCGGGCCGGGGCATGAGAAGCGGAGGGAGTACCGCCAGCAACAGCGCAGGGAGCAGGAAACTCAGGTTTGGGTGGACGGCGTACAGCGGGGTCAAGGCGAGCGGCGCGAGGGCGGCACCGGAGAACCGGAGCGACTGCACCACCGACACCGCGCCACCACGGTTCCCGCCCTCGCCTCCGAGGACCGCGGCGTTGACGCCGACGAGGATGAACTGCGAGGCCACACCGGCTACGAACCAGGCGAGTGCGGCGACGGCGGCGCTGCCGACCGTGCCGACGATCGCCACCAGGGCCGCACCCGCGAGGGCGCCGATCATCACCGTGCGCCGCGCCCCGATCCGGTCGATCAATCTGCCGACGGTGCGGGCGGTGAGGATGCCGGCAACGCCGAACCCGGTCAGCAGCAGGCCGCGGGCGGCGGGGTCCATCCCGAAAACGTCCTCGGCCCGGAAGGCCAGGAGGAACCCCAGACCGCCGAGCGCGCCCCAGCCGAGGAGTGCGACGGCGCCGACGCGGAGCACCTCCGGCCGCAGCGCGTCGCGCAGGCGCGCTCCGGTGTCGGCAGGAATGTCGCGTGCGGCGTCGGGCAGCCCGATCGCCCCGAGCAGTCCGGCGACGAGCGCGATCGCGAGGAACGCCAGGCGCCAGTTCACCTCGGCCGCGAGACCGCCGATGAGCGGTGCGCTCGTCTGGCCGGCCGCCTGCAGCGCCCCGAAGGCGCCCAAGGCGCGGCCGAGCTTCTGCGGCGGCGTCATGGCGGCGAGGGTCGCCAACAACAGGGGAGTGGTGAAGGCGTTCGAGCATCCCTGCAGCACCCGCGCGCCGAGGAACAGTTCCAGCGTGGGCGCCGCGAAGCACGCAACGGATGTAGCGAGGTACACCCCGTACGCGGTGCGCACCGTCCGCATCCGCCCCCAGCGCGCGCCCAGGGTCCCGGACACGAGCATGACCAGCGCGAACGGCAGCAGGTAGGCCGTCAGTGACGTCGCGGCCGCGGATGCGTCGACGCCGAGTCCGTCGCCGATCTCCGGCAGCATCGACGTGACGACTCCGCCGCCGAACGGGCCCAGGAATCCGCCGGCGTAGAGCGCGGCGAGCTGGACGCGGGTGCGAAGGCGCGGCGAGTCTGCGCCGCTCACGCTCCGAATCGTCCGGGTCCGCGGCGGCGCAGGTACCGCTCGAACTCGGCGGCGAGCGCATCGCCGTCGATCTTGGAGATGGCGTCCGAGATGTCGGCCTCGGCGTCGCCGCGCTCCTCGAGGGTGCGGACGTACTCCGCGATCTCCTCGTCGTCGCGGGTCATCTCCGACACCGACTCCTCCCAGTCCTCTGCCTGGTTGGGCAGGTCACCGAGCGGCACCTCGACGTCGAGGACGTCCTCGACCCGCTGCAACAGCGCCACGGTCGCCTTGGGATTGGGCGGCTGCGAGACGTAGTGCGGAACCGCTGCCCAGAACGAGACCGCGGGCACCCCGGCCTTGACGCACGCGTCCTGCAGGACGCCCGCGATGCCCGTCGGACCCTCGTAGCGGGAGTTCTCGAGATTGAAACGCTCGGCGGCCTCGACGCTGTACGCGGTGCCGGTCACGGGGACCGGGCGGCTGTGCGGGGTGTCGGCCAGCAGCGCGCCGAGGATCACGACCGTGTGGACGCCGAGTTCCTCGA
Organism: Prescottella soli; assembly: GCF_040024445.1. Lineage (NCBI taxonomy): Bacteria > Bacillati > Actinomycetota > Actinomycetes > Mycobacteriales > Nocardiaceae > Rhodococcus > Rhodococcus (subgen. Prescottella) soli. The sequence continues at coordinate 481,962 of NZ_CP157276.1, read as the reverse complement.
TGAACTCGAGCAGTTCCTTGCAGTAGCTGCGCCACCTCATGTTCGGCTCGATACCGCGCAGCAGCAGAACGTCACGTTCGCTGCCGGGCGGGGAACACACCGACAACTGCGTGGTGGGCCACACGATCTCGCGGGTGACGCCGTCGACCTGCCGGATCATGGGGCGATTGACCTGGTAGTCGTAGTAGTCCTCGGAGTCGAGTTCGGCGAGCGGCTCGGCGTCCCACGTGAGCTCGAGGTGCTCGACAGCACCGCTCGCGGCGTCGCCCGCGTCGTTCCAACCTTCGAAGGCTGCGATGAGGACGGGGTCGCGCAGAGTCGGCACTGCCGCATCGGTATCGGCCGATGCAGTGGTGTCGGGGAACTCGGGGGAACTCACGTACCCAGCCTACGACCAGGCGCCGTCGGACCGCCCACTACTCTGGACGGCATGTCTGCACCATTCCACTCTGCCCTGCTCGATGCGCTGAAACAGCGTGTTGTGATCGGCGACGGCGCCATGGGCACGATGCTGCAGGCCGCGGATCTGACTCTCGACGACTTCCTCGGGCTCGAGGGCTGCAACGAGATTCTGAACGAGACGCGCCCCGATGTGCTGCGCGACATCCACCGCGCGTACTTCGAAGCCGGCGCCGACGCGGTCGAAACCAACACGTTCGGCTGCAACCTGCCGAACCTCGCCGACTACGACATCGCCCACCGCATCCGGGATCTGTCCGAGCGCGGCACCCGCATTGCGCGCGAGGTCGCCGACGAGATGGGACCGGGCCGGGACGGGATTCCCCGGTTCGTCCTCGGTTCGATGGGTCCGGGCACCAAGCTGCCCACGCTCGGCCACGCGCCGTTCTCGGTGCTCCGGGACGCCTACACCGAGTCCGCACTCGGCATGATCGAGGGCGGCGCGGACGCGATCCTCGTCGAGACCTGCCAGGACCTGCTCCAGGTCAAGGCGGCGATCATCGGCAGCCAGAACGCGATGGAGAGGCTCGGCCGACGGCTGCCGATCATCACCCACGTCACGGTCGAGACCACGGGCACCATGCTCCTGGGCAGCGAGATCGGTGCGGCGCTCACGGCGCTCGAGCCGCTCGGCATCGACATGATCGGCCTCAACTGCGCCACCGGTCCCGACGAGATGAGCGAGCACCTGCGGCACCTGTCGCGGCACTCGACGCTGCCGGTGTCGGTGATGCCGAACGCCGGCCTGCCCCAGCTCGGCCCGAACGGCGCCGAATACCCGCTCACGGCAGAGGAACTCGCCGTCGCGTTGTCGGGCTTCGTGAGCGAGTTCGGTCTCTCGCTCGTCGGCGGCTGCTGCGGTACGACGCCCGAGCACATCCGTCAGGTCGCCGACGCCGTGCGCAAAGTGGAGCAGGCCAAGCGCAACCCGCAGCCGGAGGACGGCACCTCGTCGCTCTACCAGGCAGTGCCGTTCGATCAGGACGCCAGCATCCTGATGATCGGCGAACGCACGAACTCCAACGGCTCCAAGGCGTTCCGCGAAGCGATGCTCGCCGAGGACTACCAGAAGTGCATCGACATCGCGAAGGACCAGACTCGCGACGGCGCGCACATGCTCGACCTCAACGTCGACTACGTCGGTCGCGACGGCGCGGCCGACATGGCCGCGCTCGCGAGCCGGTTCGCGACGGCGTCGACGCTGCCGATCATGCTCGACTCCACCGAGCCGGACGTGCTGCGCGCCGGTCTCGAGCACCTGGGCGGCCGCTGTGCCGTCAACTCGGTGAACTACGAGGACGGTGACGGCCCGAACTCGCGCTACCAGCGGATCATGAAGCTGGTCAAGGAGCACGGTGCCGCGGTGGTCGCGTTGACCATCGACGAGGAGGGCCAGGCCCGCACCGCCGAGCACAAGGTGCGGATCGCCGAGCGCCTCATCCAGGACATCACCACCACGTGGGGACTGTCGCAGTCCGACATCATCATCGACGCGCTCACCTTCCCGATCTCGACGGGCCAGGAGGAGGTGCGCCGCGACGGTATCGAGACGATCGACGCGATCCGCGAGATCAAGCGGCGCTACCCGGACGTCCACTTCACCCTCGGCATCTCGAACATCTCGTTCGGCCTCAACGCTGCTGCCCGGCAGGTGCTCAACTCTGTGTTCCTGCACGAGTGCACCGCTGCCGGTCTGGACACCGCGATCGTGCACGCGTCGAAGATCCTGCCGATGGCGCGCATTCCGGACGAGCAGCGCGAGACGGCGCTCGACCTGGTGTACGACCGTCGCCGCGAGGGCTACGACCCGCTGCAGAAGCTGATGGAATTGTTCGAGGGTGTCTCGGCGGCGTCCGCACGCGAATCACGCGCCGAGGAACTGGCGGCACTGCCGCTGTTCGATCGACTCGAGCGCCGCATCGTCGACGGCGAGCGCAACGGACTCGAGGCCGACCTGGACGCGGCGATGCTCGAGCGTCCGCCGCTCGAAATCATCAACGAGACACTGCTGTCGGGCATGAAGACGGTCGGCGAGCTGTTCGGCTCCGGCCAGATGCAGCTTCCGTTCGTGCTGCAGTCGGCCGAGGTCATGAAGGCCGCGGTCGCGTACCTCGAACCGCACATGGAGTCCACCGGCGACGACGGCAAGGGCCGCATCGTGCTCGCGACCGTCAAGGGCGACGTCCACGACATCGGTAAGAACCTCGTCGACATCATCCTGTCCAACAACGGGTACGAGGTCGTCAACATCGGCATCAAGCAGCCGATCGCGACCATCCTCGACGTCGCGCTCGACAAGAAGGCCGACGTCATCGGCATGTCGGGTCTGCTCGTGAAGTCGACCGTCGTGATGAAGGAGAACCTCGAGGAGCTCAACGCGAAGGGTGTCGCGGAGCAGTTCCCGGTCCTCCTCGGTGGCGCGGCACTGACCCGCTCGTACGTCGAGAACGACCTGTCCGACGTCTACCAGGGCGAGGTGTCGTACGCGCGGGACGCGTTCGAGGGCCTGCACCTGATGGACACGATCATGGCCACCAAGCGCGGCGAGGGCCCGGCGCCGGACAGCCCGGAAGCGTTGGCGGCCGCGGAGAAGGCGGCCGAGCGCAAGGCGCGGCACGAGCGGTCGAAGCGGATCGCCGAGAAGCGCAAGGCCGACGCTGCGCCGGTCGAGGTGCCGGAGCGCTCCGATGTCGCGAGCGACATCGGCGTTCCCACGCCGCCGTTCTGGGGCACCAGGATCGTCAAGGGCATCGCCCTGGCCGAGTACTCGGGGCTGCTCGACGAGCGCGCCCTGTTCCTCGGCCAGTGGGGTCTGCGCGGCCAGCGGGCCGGCGACGGCCCGACGTACGAGGAGCTGGTCGAGACCGAGGGCCGGCCGCGTCTGCGGTACTGGCTGGACCGGCTCAGCACCGAGGGTGTGCTCCACCACGCCGCCGTGGTGTACGGGTACTTCCCGGCCGTGTCCGAGGGTGACGACGTTGTCGTGCTCACCGAGCCGGATCCGGATGCGCCCGAACGCTTCCGGTTCACGTTCCCGCGCCAGCAGCGCGACCGCTTCCTGTGTATCGCCGACTTCATGCGCTCGCGGGAGGACGCGCGCAAGACCGGGCAGGTCGACGTGCTGCCGATGAACCTGGTGACGATGGGGCAGCCGATCGCGGACTTCGCGAACGAACTGTTCGCCGCCAACGCGTACCGCGACTACCTCGAGGTGCACGGCATCGGCGTCCAGCTCACCGAGGCGCTCGCGGAGTACTGGCACCAGCGGGTCCGCGAGGAGCTCATCATGCCGGACGGCCACCACGTGTCCGACGAGGATCCGAAGAACGTCGAGGACTTCTTCAAGCTCGAATACCGCGGCGCGCGTTACTCGTTCGGCTACGGTGCCTGCCCGGACCTCGAGGACCGGCGCAAGCTGGTCGCGCTGCTCGAGCCCGAGCGGATCGGCGTGGAGCTGTCCGAGGAAGTGCAGCTGCACCCCGAGCAGTCCACCGACGCGTTCGTGCTGCACCACCCGGAGGCCAAGTACTTCAATGTTTGATCGAACTGGGACGGCGTCGGGCAGGCCTACGGGCACCCTCCGCGCGGTCCTGTGGGACATGGACGGCACGCTCCTCGAATCCGAGAACCTGTGGGACATCGGCGTCCGGGAGTTGTCGCTGCATCTCGGTGGTCCGATGTCGGAGGAGACCCGCCAGGCGACGATCGGCGCGTCCAGCTACAACGCACTCACGACGGTGTTCGCGTCGCTCGACCTGGATCCGCATCCGGACGCGCTGGCCGACGCGAAGAACTGGCTGTACGCCCGGATGGGGGAGCTGTTCGAGGCCGGACTGCCGTGGCGGCCCGGTGCGCAGCAGGCGTTGCGCACCGTCCGCGCGGCGGGACTCGGCTCGGCACTCGTGACCAACACCGACCGCGAGTTGTGCGAGTTCGCGCTCGACACGCTCGGGCGCGAGCACTTCGACCACTCGGTGTGCGGTGACGAGGTGCCGGCCGGCAAGCCGGACCCGGCGCCGTACCTGCGTGCCGCGCAGTTACTCGGCGTCGACCCCGTGGACTGTCTCGCAGTGGAGGATTCGCCGACCGGTGCGGCCGCGGCCGATGCCGCGGGCTGCACCGTACTGGTGATCCCGTCGATCACCGATGTGCCGGCCTCCGCGAAGCGGGTGTTCCGCACGACACTCGAGGGCCTCACCGAATCCGACCTGGTCGCGCTGCACCGGCAGGAGGTGGCCTGACCGTGGCGACGCCGAAGATCGTTCTCTTCTACCGGTTCACGCCGCTCGCCGATCCCGAGGCGATCCGGCTGTGGCAGCACACGCTGGCCGAGTCGAACAACCTCAAGGGCCGGATCCTGATCTCCGAGCACGGCATCAACGCGACCGTCGGCGGCGACATCGCCGACGTCAAGCGGTACGTGCGCGGCACTCGGTCGTACGGGCCGTTCAAGGACGCCGACATCAAGTGGTCCGACGGCGCCGGTGACGACTTCCCGCGCCTGTCGGTGAAGGTGCGTCCGGAGATCGTCACGTTCGGCGCCCCGGACGAGCTGAAGGTCGATGCCGACGGCGTCGTCGGCGGCGGTGTCCACCTGTCCCCGAACGAACTTCACGAACTGATGGCGCTGCGCGCCGGCGACGTCGTGTTCTTCGACGGGCGCAACAAGTTCGAGGCCGAGATCGGGCGGTTCCGGGACGCGGTGGTGCCCGACGTCGCGACCACGCGCGACTTCGTGTCCGAACTGGACAGCGGCCGCTACGACCACCTCAAGGCCAAGCCGGTCGTCACGTACTGCACCGGCGGCGTCCGCTGCGAGGTGCTGTCGGCGCTCATGCGCAACCGCGGATTCGAAGAGGTGTACCAGCTCGACGGTGGAATCGTCCGCTACGGAGAGGCTTTCGGTGACGAGGGTCTGTGGGACGGCTCGCTGTACGTGTTCGACCAGCGCATGAACCTCGACTTCACCGACAAGGCGGTGACGCTGGGCAGGTGCACGCTGTGTCAGGCGCCCACGTCGCGGTACCGCAACCATCCGGACGTCAACGGGCGCGAGCTGACGCTCGTCTGCGAGACGTGCGTCCCCGACGCGTGACGCCGCGGGAGCGCTGACGATGGCACGCGCGCCGCTGCCGGTGCGGGACGGACTCGGCCCGGACCGCCTCCGGATGCCGGCCGAAGTCACGGCTCCCACGATCGTCGAGTACCTGTCGACGCATCTTCCGGACGAGGACTGGGCGGGCCGGATCGCCGCCCGCGAAGTGGTCGACGAGCACGGCCGGGTCGTCGACCACGACACCCGCTACCAGCCCACGCGATTCGTATACTTCTACCGGGAGCCGGCGCCGGAGGTGCCGGTACCCTTCGCCATCGACGTCCTGCACCACGTCGGTGGTCTGGTCGTCGTCGACAAGCCGCACTTCCTGTCGACCATCCCGCGGGGCGCGCACATCCGCGAGACGGTGGTGGTGCGACTGCGCCGCGAACTGGACCTGCCGGACCTGGTCCCGGTGCACCGGCTGGACCGGATGACCGCCGGCGTGCTGCTGTGCACCGCCGATCCCGCGTTGCGTCGTCCCTACCAGGAGATGTTCGAGCGGCAGCGGGTGCGCAAGGTGTACGAGGCGATCGCGCCGTACCGCGAGGGCGTCGAATTCCCGCGGACGGTGCGCAGCAGGATCCGCAAGGTACACGGGGAGCTGACGGCGTACGAGGAACCGGGAGAACCGAATTCGGAGACGCTGATCGAGATGGTCGAGCGCCGCGGCGATCTCGCCCGCTACCGGCTGCGCCCCCGGACCGGCCGGACGCATCAGCTGCGGCTGCACCTGAATTCCCTCGGTGCGCCGATCGTCGGCGACAACTTCTATCCGCAGTTCCGGCGCCGCGATCCGGACGACTTCACCGACCCACTGCGGCTGCTCGCCCGCAGCCTCGAGTTCGACGATCCGGTCACCGGCGAGACCAGGCGGTTCGAGAGCCGGCGGGTCCTGGAGTACTGAGTGCGGGCTGTCCGGTGTCTCGTGAGACAATCGATACCCGTGAAGACCTTCGAATCCCTGTTCGCCGAGCTGACCGAGCGCGCCGCCTCCCGCCCCGAGGGATCCGGCACCGTTGCCGCGCTGGACGCAGGTGTCCATGCGCAGGGCAAGAAGGTGCTCGAGGAGGCCGGCGAGGTCTGGATCGCCGCCGAACACGAGAGCGACGAGGCTCTGGCCGAGGAAATCTCTCAGCTGCTGTACTGGGTCCAGGTCCTGATGGTGGGCAAGGGACTGAAGCTCGAGGACGTCTACCGACATCTGTGACGGCATCCGTCGTCACCACTGACGGCTGCCGGTGATCGGAAGTTCCCGTCGACCAACCTCAGCCACATCGTCCCGGAAGGACCACCCCACATGCTGCGCGTCGCAGTACCCAACAAGGGATCGCTCTCGGAATCGGCCAGTCAGATCCTCGCCGAAGCCGGATACCGCCGCCGCACCGATTCGCGTGACCTCACCGTCCTCGATCCCACCAACTCCGTCGAGTTCTTCTTCCTGCGCCCCAAGGACATCGCCATCTACGTCGGCTCGGGCGACCTCGACCTCGGCATCACCGGCCGTGATCTCTCGCTCGACTCGGGCGCCCCGGTCACCGAGCGGCTCGCGCTCGGATTCGGGGGGTCGACGTTCCGCTACGCCGGTCCCGCGGGCAAGGAGTGGAAGGTCGAGGATCTGGCGGGTCTGCGGATCGCCACGTCGTACCCGAACCTGGTGCGCTCGGATCTCGCATCCCGCGGCATCGAGGCCACCGTCATCCGTCTTGACGGCGCCGTCGAGATCTCGATCCAGCTCGGTGTCGCAGACGCGATCGCCGACGTCGTCGGATCCGGCCGCACGCTGCGCCAGCACAACCTCGTCGCGTTCGGCGACGCCCTGTGCGATTCGGAGGGTGTGCTGATCGAGCGTGAGGGCTCCGACCGGGACGACCGCGCCCGCAACCAGCTGATCGCGCGCGTCCAGGGCGTCGTGTTCGCTCAGCAGTACCTGATGCTCGACTACGACTGCCCCAAGGGCGTTCTGGACGAGGCCGTCAAGGTCACCCCGGGACTCGAGTCGCCGACGCTGTCGCCGTTGGCCGACGAGAAGTGGGTGGCGGTGCGGGCCATGGTGCCGCGCAAGGGTCACAACGCGGTGATGGATCAGCTGGCGGACCTCGGTGCCAAGGCCATCCTGGCGTCGGACATCCGTTCCTGCCGCGCCTTCTGACGCGACGCCCCAGAACTTCGACGGCGGTGGTTCCCGGATCCGGGAACCACCGCCGTCGGCGTACTAGGGCCCCTAGCGGGCGCGAACCTGGAGGGTCTGATTGATCCGTCCGACGGCGCCGGTCTCGTCGTAGAGGACGCCGGCACACATGCCGACACCGTCCGGCCCGTACGACGTCTCCGACGACAACCCGATCCACTCGCCCTCGGGCACACGGAACAGGTGCACCGTCAGGTCGGTGTTCAGGAACGTCCACTCCTCGGGGTGAATCTTGGCGCCGGCGCCGTTGGAGACGTCAGCGACCGTGAACAGCCGCTGGATCGGGGTCAGCGACTCGCCCTCCACCAGAACAGGAATCGGGCGCGCCCACATCTGACCGGGCCCCTCGCAGCCGATCTCGGCGAGCCAGCGCCACTCCAAGCTCTTCACGAATCCGGTGCCCCAGAACAGTCCGCCCAGATCGACCTCGTGCGACTCCGCCACTGGGCGCAGGGGAGCGTCGGCCGTGTGTACGACGGCCGTGGTATCGACGGTCTCCATGCGCCATCCGGTGCCGCGCGCAACCGCGCGCGCCGTGCCGTCGGGACCTGTGGCCCACAGTTCGGCGACGACGAGCTCGACACGCTTGCCGGGGCGTTCGACCCACGAGCGGACCTCGATCTCGCTGATCGGGATGGGCCCCAGGATCTCGACGACGACCCGGGTCAGGCGGGTGTCCGGGCGATGGGCGCAGCGCTCGAGGGCGCGCACCAGCAGTGCCGACGGCGGGGCGCCGTGCTGCATCGTGTCGGCCCACGTGCTCGCGGTCAGCGGGGTCGACTCGAACCGTTCGACACCGTCCGACGCGGCTCCGAGTGGAATGTAATAGGCCAGATCGCTCACTCGACCGTCTCCTCGAAATCCGAACTCGCCCCGGGGGAGACGTCCGGCCAGCCCGGATACGGGGGCGGTGTTCCTCCGAAGGCCGGGCAACGGGTCTTATGGTCGCACCAGTCACACAGGCGGCTCGGATTGGGGCGGAAGTCGCCGGAGTCGCCGGACGCGACGATCGCCTTCCAGATGGCCGAGAGCGTCCGTTCGAACCTCCGCAGTTCGTACTCGTCCGGGTGGTACGTCAACGCCTGTGCGTCCGCGAGGTACAGCAGTTGCAGTTGCGCGGGCACCACTCCGCGGGTGCGGAGTATGACGAGCGCATAGAACTTCATCTGGAACAGGGCCTTGGTCTCGCCCATCTCCCACGGCGCCCGGCCGGTCTTGTAGTCGACCACCCGCACCAACCCAGTGGGGGAGACGTCGATGCGGTCGACGAAACCGCGCAGAAGCACGCCGTCGTCGAGTTCGGTCTCCACCCGCAACTCGCACGCCTCGGGCTCGAACCGCGTGGGGTCCTCGAGCTTGTAGTAGCCGGCGACGAGTCGACGTGCCTCGGTGAGGAAGCGTCCGCGCTCGTCGGGTGCAATCAGGTCCGCGAGCTCCGGCGACTCTGTGAGTAGCCGGTCCCACGCGGACTCGACGAGGGCGCGGGCCCGGTCCGGCACCCGCTCGGCGGCCGGCAGCACGAACAATGCCTCGAGCGCCGCGTGCACGACGGAACCCTTGACCTGCGCCTTCGACGGCGTCTCCGGGATCCGGTCGAGGGCGCGGAACCGGTAGAGCAGTGGGCACTGCTTGAAATCGCTCGCCCGAGACGGCGACAGTGCGAGCCGGCGTCGCGGTGCCGGGTCGTGCGTTCGACTGCCGCCGGCATCGACGTAGGCAGGGGGCGTCGGAACTGTCGTGCTCACACCTGGCAGGCTATGCGCTGGGCCCGACACGGTGTCGGGCACCACGAACGAACGGAGTTGGCTCGAGATGGCATCAGGCGGACTGGGACGTAGCGGACCGTTTCAGGTCGGTGACCGCGTCCAACTCACCGATGCCAAGGGCCGCAAGTACACCGTGGTTCTCGAGCCGGGCAAGGAGTTCCACACGCACCGCGGCGGGATCCTGCACGACGCGCTGATCGGAACGGACGAGGGCAGCGTCGTCACCTCGACGAACGGGACCCCGTACCTGGCGCTGCGCCCGCTGCTCACCGACTACGTGCTGTCGATGCCGCGTGGCGCCCAGGTCATCTACCCGAAGGACGCGGCGCAGATCGTGCACGAGGGCGACGTGTTCCCGGGTGCGCGGGTGCTCGAGGCCGGCGCCGGTTCGGGGGCCCTGACGTGCTCGCTGCTGCGCGCCGTCGGACCGACCGGACGGGTCATCTCGTACGAGGTGCGTGAGGATCACGCCGAGCACGCGGTGCGGAACGTGGAGACCTTCTTCGGGGAGCGTCCCGAGAACTGGGATCTCACCGTGGCCGACCTGGCGGAGTTCGACGCGGACGCGGCCGGCGGCAAGGTGGACCGCGTCGTGCTGGACATGCTCGCGCCGTGGGACGTCCTGCCGACCGTCGCGAAGTCCCTCGTCCCGGGTGGCGTGCTGGTGGTGTACGTGGCCACCACGACGCAGCTGTCGAAGGTCGTCGAGGCGATGCGCGAACAGGAATGCTGGACCGAGCCCCGGTCCTGGGAGTCGATGGTCCGCGGCTGGCACGTGGTCGGCCTCGCGGTGCGCCCCGAGCACCGGATGCAGGGCCACACCGCGTTCCTCGTCACCGCGCGTCGACTCGCCGAGGGCACGGTGACCCCCAAGCCGCAGCGCCGCCCCAGCAAGGGCTGACGCCGCGGCGGGGCGGTCCGTCAGGAGCAGCTCACGCGGCCCATGCCGAAGAGCTCGCAGGTCGAGGCGTCGGAGATCACCCATTGGCCGTTCACCTGAGTGAACGCGACCGGGACCGGCGCTCCGCCGTGCGGGCCCGCGATCTGGGTGACGGCGGTGACGGTGCCGTTCTCGCTCTTCACCTCGGTGACCTTCGCCGTCAGCGGGTAGCCGGCGAGAACCCCGTTGAACTGCTCGACCGTGGCGGTGCGCTGCGCGCCGTTCTCGATCACCGTCGTCTTCTCCGCGACCGGGGCGGCCGGGTCGAGGAAGACCGTCAGCTGCTTCTCGAGGACCTCCGCCGAGGGCGCTGCTGCTGCGGCAGCAGCGGTCGAGGTCGTCGCGCTCGTCGTGGACGACGCGGCCGAGGTCGTGTCGGCCTTGTCGGACGAGTCGTCGGAGCTGCAGGCGGTCATTCCGAGAGCGGCGACCAGCACACCGGCGGCGACGAGGGACTTGCGGATGATCACAGTGAGGCCTTTCGTTGGGGGTCGATCGGAGATGACCGGCCGCTAGGAAGGCTAGGCTAACATGGGTGGAGATGCCGGTCTCGAGACCGAAGAGTGATACCGGCACCCGTTCGAACACGTGTCGCACCCCGCTTTGCCCGTCGTGCCGGTAGCGTTGATAGATCGGACTGGGAGGAGCTGCAGATGAACCCGACAGAGAATCCGGACCCGGTTGCGGCGGCGCGCGAACTCGACGCAATGAGGGCGGAGACAGCGGCACTCCGTAGGCAACTCGCGGAATCGCCCGAACAGCTGCGTGAGCTCGAGTCGCGGGTGGACTCACTCACCATCCGCAACGGCAAATTGATGGACACCCTGAAGGAAGCCCGGCAGCAGCTCATCGCCCTGCGCGAGGAGGTCGATCGGCTCGGGCAGCCCCCCAGTGGCTACGGCGTTCTCCTCGGCGTGCACGACGACCAGACCGTCGACGTGTTCACGTCCGGCCGGAAGATGCGTTTGACGTGCTCGCCGAACGTCGATGCCGAATCGTTGTCCATGGGGCAGACGGTTCGTCTCAACGAGGCGCTCACGATCGTCGAAGCGACGACCTTCGAGCGTGTGGGCGAGATCTGTGCTCTGCGTGAGATTCTCGACGACGGTGCGCGTGCGCTGGTCGTCGGGCACGCGGACGAGGAACGCGTCGTGTGGCTCGCGGCGCCGCTCGCCGAGATCGCGGGCGACGACGGCATCAAGGATCCGGACTCCCCGTCGCGCAGATTGCGGCCCGGCGATTCCCTCCTGGTCGACACCAAGGCCGGATACGCGTACGAGCGCATCCCCAAGGCCGAGGTCGAGGATCTGGTCCTCGAGGAGGTCCCCGACGTCGGCTACAACGACATCGGCGGCCTCGGACGGCAGATCGAGCAGATCCGGGACGCGGTCGAGCTGCCGTTCCTGCACAAGGATCTGTTCCACGAGTACGCGCTGCGGCCCCCGAAGGGAGTCCTGCTGTACGGGCCCCCGGGCTGCGGCAAGACGCTCATCGCGAAGGCGGTTGCGAACTCGCTCGCGAAGAAGATCGCGGAGTCCCGTGGCGAGGACAGCAAGGAGGCCAAGTCCTACTTCCTCAACATCAAGGGCCCCGAGCTGCTGAACAAGTTCGTCGGTGAGACCGAGCGTCACATCCGGATGATCTTCCAGCGGGCGCGGGAGAAGGCGTCCGAGGGCACGCCGGTGATCGTGTTCTTCGACGAGATGGACTCGATCTTCCGGACCCGCGGATCGGGCGTGTCGTCCGACGTCGAGACCACCGTCGTCCCGCAGCTGCTGAGCGAGATCGACGGCGTCGAGGGGCTCGAGAACGTCATCGTGATCGGTGCGTCGAACCGTGAGGACATGATCGACCCGGCCATCCTGCGTCCCGGCCGGCTCGACGTGAAGATCAAGATCGAACGCCCGGACGCCGAGTCCGCGCAGGACATCTTCTCGAAGTACCTCACCGAGCATCTCCCGCTGCATGCGGAGGATCTCGCCGAGTTCCGCGGCGATCGTGCGGCGTGCGTGAAGGCGATGATCGAGCGGGTCGTCGACCGTATGTACGCCGAGAGCGACGACAACCGTTTCCTCGAGGTCACGTATGCGAACGGCGACAAGGAGGTCCTGTACTTCAAGGACTTCAACTCGGGCGCGATGATCCAGAACATCGTCGACCGGTCCAAGAAGTACGCCATCAAGTCGGTGCTCGACACGGGCTCGCCCGGCCTGCGCGTCCAGCACGTGTTCGATTCGATCGTCGACGAGTTCTCCGAGAACGAGGATCTGCCGAACACGACCAATCCGGACGACTGGGCCCGGATCTCCGGCAAGAAGGGCGAACGGATCGTCTACATCCGCACGCTGGTCACCGGCAAGAACGCGAGCGCGAGCCGCGCGATCGACACGGAATCCAACACGGGCCAGTACCTCTGACTACGTGTGACGACCGGTCAGTCGAAGTAGTTCTCCAGCAGGACCCGGGTGTCCGGTACGAACGGCCACTCCGGGTCCTGCAGGTGATTCCGCAGATCCTGTTCCGGCCACCACCACCCGTCGGTTATCTCGCTGGCCTGGTGGTGGACGGGGCCGTCGTAGCGCGCTTCGAACGCGTACAGGTGGCAGCGTAGTGGCGCCCCGTCCCACGTCCCGTCCCAGGAGACCCGGGCGATCGGGGTGAGTTCGACGCCGGTGACACCGAGTTCCTCGGCGAGTTCGCGGCGCGCTGTGACTTCCGGCGTCTCGCCGGGATCGACGACACCCCCGGCGAGGCAGTCGTGCATGCTCGCGAAGACGGCCTTGTCCGGTGCCCGCCGGTGGACGTAGATGCGGGTGCCGTCGAGTGAACGCAGAAGCACACCGGCGCTGGCGTGCCAGAGCCCCTCGGCGTAGACCCGGGTGCGTGGTGCGGCACCGATCACGGTGCCGTGCTCGTCGTAGACCGAGACCACTTCGTCCATGGAGTCATCGTCGCATCGACCACGGCGACGTACCTCGACGTGGTCGGTGATCGCTACCGTCGGTGCTGTCTCGGTCCGCGGTCCTGATTGTCGATGATCGCTGCCGCAGTCGCCGCGATGGTGCGGTCACCGTCGCGGGCCAGTCCTGCGAGGGCCCTGCGCGCCGCCGGGCCGGGAATCTCCGCGAGCGCCTGCGTGATCCGCAACCGTGTGGGCGCGTCGTCCGTGTTGTCGAGCTGACCCTGCAAGACCGCGACGACGTCGTCGGCCGAGGCGGCGGTCGCCGTCAAGAGCCCCAGCACCTCCGCAGCCTCGACATCGCGCCGCCCCTCGATGACCATGTCGAGGAGGACGGGCATCGCGTCGACGCCTCCGCGAGAGCCGAGAGCGAGGGCCGCACGTCCGCGGACCGTCGTGTCCGGATCATCGAGAGAGCGCCTCAGAAGTTCCGTGGCCTCCGCGGTGTGCACGGCCGCTATCGCGGCAGTGGCGCGCCGTCGGACGTCGACCGCCTCGGAGTCGAGACCGACGGCCAGATCGGTGAGACCCCGACCGCCGGCTCTCGCCAGCGACCAGTGCAGCGCTCCGGCCACGTTGAGGTCGTCCTCCGACAACGCTGCCTCGGCCAGCGCTTCGACGGGCATCGACCCACTCCCGTCCTGGGACAGGATCGCCTGTTGACGGCGTGCCGCGGACTCCGATTCGAGCGCGCGCAACAGCGTCACGATGCGTAGGACCTCCTCCCACTCCGGCGGGGCCGCGGCGTCGACGTGTCGGAGCTTTCCGAGCAGTTCCTCCTCGGCGGCGATCCGCTCACGCGTGTGCCGGATGAGTTCTCCCACCAGATCCGCCGGCGCGAAGTCGGGTTCGTCGAGCGCCCGCTTCGCGTCGTTCAACGAGAGCCCCAGGGTCCTGAGGCTCTCGACGTGGAAGAGCCGTCTGATGTCGTCGGCGGAGTACTCGCGGTAGCCACCCGAGGTGCGGCCGGTGGGTTGCACCAGCCCCAGCGAGTCGTAGTGGCGCAGCATCCGCGTGCTGACCCCCGAACGCCGCGAGACCTCGCCGATCAACATCTCATCTCCTCACTTCTACGTGTCCGGACCGGTGACCGCGACGCGCTTCGCCATCTCGAGCGAGAGGGTGAATCCGCTGTCGGGGTCGCGGCACAGCCGCTCGGTGGCCTCCGCGTGCGCGCGAACGTGCGGATCGGAACTCGCCGCGGCGGCGTCCAGCACCGCGAATGCGGCGTCCCCGAGCCCGACGAACGCACGACCCAGGCTGAGCTGCAGGTCCCGGTCGCCCCGGCCCAGCTCGGATGCGAGGGAGGCCGCCAGCCCGCCCTCGCCGCCGGGTGGCACCAGTGCCACGGCGGCCCGCCAGGCGCTGCGCGCGACGTCGTCGTGCGCGTCGTGCAGCAGCGTCGACACCGCGGGCCAGGCACGGCGGTCACCGATCTTGGACAGAGTGTGCAGCGCCTGGCTACGGGCCTGCGCGGGGTTCGACCCGAGTTCGCGGATCAGCCGCGGCACCGTGATCTCGGCTGGCAAGCGGCACAACGCCCAGGTGAGCATGTCCCGGACGAAGAAGTCCGGTTCGACGGCACACCGAGCGACGAGAGCCTCCGCGAGACCGGGATCGGGGTGCGTGCCGACCGAGAGTGCGGCGCGCAGCCGACGCGACTGGTCGGTCGCGGCCAGAGCGTCGACGAGATGGGCATTCGGCCCACCGTGGTTGGTTGTGTTCACGGACAACCACCTCCTTCGTCGACCATTCGAATCGTTGTCACTGTGTCAGGGTCAAGCCTCGGTGTCAGGCGTCGTGCGTTGTGACCCGGTGGCGCGGCGGGTAGGCGATACGCTGAAACGAACGAGAGGTGGTGGCATCGTGCCCCTTCCACGTTCACTCGCCCGGGCCAACCGCGCGGGACTCAATCGTGCGGTCGTCCGCATCGCCGGGCATCTGCCCGGGTTCGCGGTGGTGGATCACCGCGGTCGACGATCAGGACGCCGCTACCGCACCCCGGTCAACGCGTTTCGGATCGGAAACGGCTACCGCTTCGCGATGACGTACGGCACCGACAGCGACTGGGTGCGTAACGTTCTCGCGGCGGGGGAATGCGATGTCGAGGTGCGCGGCCACGTCGTGCATCTCGTCGAACCGCGTCTCGAGGTCGACCGTGCGGCGCGCTGGGCGCCGGCCCCTGTGGCTCTCGTGCTGCGGCAGCTCGGCGCCGACTCGTACCTCCAGTGCCGCGCCACCTGACGTCGCGCGACGCGGTCTCGGGGTGCGCGTGACCGGAACGATCTAGGCTCGTGCCATGCAGCGGATCATCGGCATCGAGGTCGAGTACGGCATCTCGTCGCCCAACGAGCCTTCGGCGAACCCGATTCTGACCTCGACACAGGCAGTGCTCGCGTACGCGGCGGCCGCCGGTGTGCCCCGGGCCCGGCGGACACGGTGGGACTACGAGGTGGAGTCGCCGCTGCGCGACGCGCGCGGATTCGACCTGGGCCGACTGGGCGGGCCTGCGCCGGTGATCGACGCCGACGAGGTCGGCGCCGCCAACATGATCCTCACCAACGGGGCCCGGCTGTACGTCGACCACGCACACCCGGAGTACTCGGCGCCCGAGGTGACCGATCCGCTCGACGCGGTGATCTGGGACAAGGCCGGCGAACGTGTCATGGAGGCCGCGGCCCGGCACGCGTCCAGCGTCCCCGGTGCCCCCCGCCTGCAGTTGTACAAGAACAACGTCGACGGCAAGGGCGCCTCGTACGGCACGCACGAGAACTACCTCATGTCCCGCGAGACGCCGTTCTCGGCGGTAATCACGGGGCTGTCGCCGTTCTTCGCGTCCCGGCAGGTCATCTGCGGGTCGGGTCGGGTCGGCATCGGGCAGTCCGGCGACGAAGCCGGTTTCCAGCTCTCCCAGCGCGCCGACTACATCGAGGTCGAGGTCGGCCTGGAGACGACCCTCAAGCGAGGGATCATCAACACCCGCGACGAGCCGCACGCGGACGCGGACAAGTACCGCCGACTGCACGTCATCATCGGCGACGCGAATCTGGCCGAGATGTCGACGTATCTGAAGGTGGGCACCACCGCGCTGGTGCTCGATCTCATCGAGGCCGGTGTCGATCTGACCGACCTGCAGCTCGCCCGCCCGGTCACCGCCGTGCACCACATCAGCCACGATCCGACGCTGCGGGCGACGGTGGCGCTGGCCGACGGCCGCGAACTGACCGGGCTCGCGCTGCAGCGGATCTACCTGGACCGAGTGGCCAAGTTCGTCGATCGCGAGGGCAACGACGATCCGCGGGTCGCGGACATCATCGACAAGTGGGCGATGGTGCTCGATCTGCTCGAGCGCGACCCGATGGAGTGCGCTCACCTGCTCGACTGGCCCGCGAAACTGCGTCTGCTCGAAGGCTTCCGGAACCGCGAGGGATTGTCGTGGTCAGCGCCGCGACTGCACATGATCGATCTGCAGTACTCCGACGTGCGGCTCGAGAAGGGCCTCTACAACCGCCTCGTGGCGCGCGGATCGATGAAACGACTGGTCGACGAGCAGCAGGTTCTCGACGCGGTGCACAACCCGCCGACCGACACCCGCGCCTTCTTCCGCGGTGAGTGCCTGCGCCGGTTCGGCGCGGACATCGCGGCCGCGAGCTGGGACTCGGTGATCTTCGATCTGGGTGGTGAATCGCTCGTGCGAATCCCGACCCTCGAGCCTCTGCGCGGTAGCCGCGCCCATGTCGGCAAGCTTCTGGACTCCGTGGATACGGCCGCTGAGCTGGTGGATCAGCTTACGAACTGATCACACCGGCGAGTCGCGTCCCGTGCTTGCAGCCCGATGGGCACCGTCGATCGGTAGGGTTAGGGTCCGAGCAGGACTCGTCGGACGTGCGTCGACGAGTCCCGGTGAGAAGGAGGTCGGTGGCCATGGCCCAGGAGCAGACCAAGCGCGCCGGTGGTGGCGACGACGACGATGCCCCGATCGGTGAGGGAGCGGCCGGGCAGGAACGTCGCGAGAAGTTGGCGGAAGACACCGACGATCTTCTCGACGAGATCGACGACGTGCTCGAGGAGAACGCCGAAGACTTCGTTCGTGCCTACGTTCAGAAGGGCGGGCAGTGAGGTCGGATCGTGCAGGGGTGCCGTCGGTTGACGGCGTCGGCATGAACACAGGGTTCACCTACGGGTCGAACATCTCGTCGTTCTCCGAGCACCTGCGCATCCATGCACCGGAACTGTTGCCCGGGAATCGAATCGACATGAGCCGCGCCGGCTCCGACGGTGGCACGGCGGACATCGCGCCGCACGGCACCACGATCGTCGCGCTCACCTTCGCCGGTGGCGTCGTGATCGCGGGTGACCGTCGCGCCACGATGGGGAACCTGATCGCCAGCCGCGACGTCGAGAAGGTGTTCGTCACGGACGACTACTCGGCAGCCGGCATCGCCGGCACCGCCGGTGTGGCAATCGAACTGGTGCGTCTGTTCGCGGTCGAACTCGAGCATTACGAGAAGATCGAGGGCGTCCAGTTGACGTTCGACGGCAAGGCCAACCGGCTGTCGTCGATGGTGCGGGGCAATCTCGGTGCCGCGATGCAGGGCTTGGCGGTCGTGCCGCTCCTGGTCGGCTTCGATCTCGATGCGGCCGATCCGGTGAAAGCCGGACGAATCGTCTCGTACGACGTCGTGGGCGGTCGGTACGAGGAGCGCGCCGGGTACCACGCCGTCGGATCCGGGTCGCTGTTCGCGAAGGCGTCGCTCAAGAAGCTGTACCGGGAAGGCGGCGACGAGGATTCGGCGCTGCGGATGGCGATCGAGGCACTGTACGACGCCGCCGACGACGACTCCGCGACCGGTGGACCGGACATGGTCCGCTCGATCTACCCGACCGCGGTGACGGTCTCCTCCGCCGGCGCGGCGTACGTGCCGACGGAACGCACGGCCGAACTGGCCGCCGCCGTCGTGGCCGGCCGTACCGAGGAAGGACGCACCCCGCGATGACGCTGCCGTACTACGCCTCCGCCGAGCAGATCATGCGCGATCGCTCGGAGCTGGCGCGCAAGGGAATCGCGCGCGGGCGCAGCGTCATCGTGCTCACCTTCGCCGACGGTGTGCTGTTCGTCGCGGAGAATCCGTCGACCGCGCTCCACAAGGTGAGCGAACTGTACGACCGACTCGGTTTCGCCGCGGTCGGCAAGTACAACGAGTTCGAGAACCTGCGCCGGGCCGGGATCGTCCACGCCGACATGCGTGGGTATTCGTACGACCGGCGGGACGTGACCGGACGCTCGTTGGCGAACGGCTACGCGCAGACTCTGGGCACGATCTTCACCGAACAGCCCAAGCCGTACGAGGTGGAGATCTGCGTCGCCGAGGTCGGTCCGCACGGGGCGGGTCCGCAGGCGCAGCTGTACCGGATCACCTACGACGGGTCGATCGTCGACGAGCAGCAGTTCGTCGTCATGGGCGGTACCACCGAGCCGATCGTGACGGCACTGCGCGAGTCCTACCGGGCCGGGATGGAACTCGCCGAGGCGGTCTCGGTCGCGGTGAAGGCCCTGCAGAACGGGACGTCGGGCGGCAACGGGGACGCCGAGCGGCGCACGCTCGGGGTGTCGGGGCTCGAGGTCGCGGTGCTCGACCAGTCCCGGCCCCGACGGGCGTTCCGCCGCATCACCGGTGCCGCGCTCGAAGCGATGCTGCCGGTGTCGGCGCCGCCGGCACCCGAGAGCGACCAGGGCAAGACCGGCGAGGAGCCGAGCGGCGAGGCCGACGAGGCCGGAAGCTCCGACTAGCCGGGCCGGTCGGCCGGGAGCCTGCGGTACAGGGTCACGCTCCGGGGCTCGCTGCGGAACTCGAACCTGCGGCCGTCGGCGACCACCTCGCCGTCGGTCGCCAACGCGACGGCCTCCCCGTCGACCTCCACGGTCAGCGACGCCGTGGCGCGCTGCACGTAGGTCGCCGACGACCCGAGCGTCCCGGTGAGCGCCGCGGCCACGAGTCGAGTGCGGGAGAACCGTCGGTCGGCGCGGATGTACCGCACATCGAGCGTGCCGCGGTGAATCTCCGGTCGGGACATCGGCACCTGGTCGGCGGGGGAGTACCGGCCGTTCCCCACGAACGCCATCCAGATCGAGTGCCGTGTTCCGTCGATAAGGACGTTCATCGGTCGGGTTCGGGCGAGGACCCGGGTCATGGCCAGCGCCGCGGCCGGCCATTTGCCGAGCCGGGGCTGCCAGCGTTCGCGCAGTCGCACCGACTCCGGGTAACCACCGAGGCTGGCGGTGTTGACGAACGTCGTTGCCGGCCCGCCGTCCACCTCCACCTGCCCCAGATCGACCAGTTCGGCGCTGCCCGTTGCGATCGCCTCGGCGGTGGACGCGATGTCGCCGACGCCGGCGTCACGGGCGAAGTGGTTGAGCGTCCCGCCCGGAAAGACCGCGAGCGGCAGGTCGTGCCGGACGGCGGCCGCCGCGACGGTGACAACGGTTCCGTCACCGCCACACACCCCGACGGCCTCGGGTGACCGTTCCGTGATCACCTCGTCGAGTTGGGTGTCGAAATCGCGGTCGGGGTCGAACTCCACGACCTCGGCCTTCGGCAGGGCCTCCTCGACTTCGGACCGGATGCCGTCGTCGTCGTTACCGGATCCCGGATTGACGAACACGATCATGCCGTCGCCCTCGGAAAGCGCTCGCGTGCGCCGGTCGGGGCCGAGTGTCGCGGGTTCCTCGTCGCGCACCGGCCACCACCGTCGGGTGGCGAGCGCGACAGCGCTGCCGACGCCCATACCCACCGCGATGTCGGACGGCCAGTGCACGCCGGTGTGTACGCGCGAGTAGGCGACCGCGGCCGCCAGCGGGGCCAGCGCCGCCCCCACAGCGGGGAATTCGAGTGCCACACCGGTTGCAAACGCGGCCGCGGAGGCCGAATGCCCGGACGGGAACGACGACGATGCGGGCGCGGGGAGTCCGCGTCTGATCGTGAACTCCGGCGTGCCCGCGGGCGGGCGGCGACGCGGCAACAGCGGCTTGAGGACCGCGTTGGTGAGTGCGCTCGCGCCGGCCACCGAGAGGATCCCCCGAACCGCCGCCCGACGGGCCCGGCCCCCGGCGAGTCCGAGACCCGCCGCGATGCCCAGCCACAGGACGCTGTGGCTCGCGGAGGTGCTCAGGGCACGCAGTCCACCGTCGAGTCGGGACGGTGGCAGGTCGGTGCTGAGACGCATGAGAACGCGGTCGGTACGTTCCGGGAAATATCTCACTTCGGCCACGTTCCCACCCTATGGCGGCGCGACTGATCCTGAACGGCAAGGCAATCGCGTTCGGCGCTGTAGTGTCGAAGTGTGCAGCGACGAATCATGGGAATTGAGACCGAGTTCGGTGTCACCTGCACCTTTCACGGTCATCGACGGCTGAGTCCGGACGAGGTTGCCCGTTACCTCTTCCGGCGGGTGGTCTCGTGGGGCCGCAGTTCCAACGTGTTCCTCCGCAACGGTGCGCGCCTGTACCTCGACGTCGGATCGCATCCGGAGTATGCGACCGCCGAGTGCGACAGCCTCCTGCAGCTCGTCAATCACGATCGCGCGGGCGAGCGTGTGCTCGAGGAGCTTCTGGTCGATGCCGAGCAGCGGCTCGCCGAGGAGGGCATCGGCGGCGACATCTATCTGTTCAAGAACAACACCGATTCGGCCGGCAATTCGTACGGCTGCCACGAGAACTTTCTCGTCGTGCGGGCAGGGGAGTTCTCCCGGATCTCGGACGTGCTGCTGCCCTTCCTGGTGACGCGGCAGTTGATCTGCGGCGCCGGCAAGATCTTGCAGACGCCCAAGGCCGCAACCTTCTGCCTGTCGCAGCGGGCC
This sequence comes from Prescottella soli, assembly GCF_040024445.1. NCBI lineage: Bacteria > Bacillati > Actinomycetota > Actinomycetes > Mycobacteriales > Nocardiaceae > Rhodococcus > Rhodococcus (subgen. Prescottella) soli. The sequence continues at coordinate 460,695 of NZ_CP157276.1, read as the reverse complement.
GAGCACATCTGGGAAGGCGTGTCGTCGGCGACCACGCGGTCGCGTCCGATCATCAACACCCGCGACGAGCCGCATGCCGATGCCGAGAAGTATCGCCGGCTCCACGTGATCGTCGGTGACTCCAACATGTCCGAGACGACCACGATGCTCAAGGTCGGAACGGCCGCGTTGGTGCTCGAGATGATCGAGGCCGGGGTGCCGTTCCGGGACTTCGCGCTCGACAACCCGATCCGCGCCATCCGCGAGGTGAGCCACGATCTCACGGGCCGCCGTCCCGTCCGGCTGGCCGGCGGGCGGCAGGCGAGCGCGCTCGATATCCAGCGCGAGTACTACTCCCGGGCCGTCGACCATCTGCGGACGCGCGAGCGCGATCCGCAGGTCGATCAGGTCGTCGACCTGTGGGGCCGGACACTCGACGCGGTCGAGAACCAGGATTTCGCGAAGGTCGACACCGAGATCGACTGGGTGATCAAGCGCAAGCTGTTCCAGCGCTACCAGGACAAGTACGGGATGGAACTCTCCGATCCCAAGATCGCGCAGCTCGATCTCGCGTACCACGACATCAAGCGTGGCCGCGGTGTCTTCGACCTGTTGCAGCGCAAGGGGCTGGCGAAGCGGGTCACCGAGGACGAGACCATCGAGGCGGCCGTGGAGACGCCCCCGCAGACCACGCGAGCCAAGCTGCGCGGCGACTTCATCGCCGCCGCGCAGGACGCCGGCCGCGATTTCACGGTGGACTGGGTGCACCTCAAGCTGAACGATCAGGCGCAGCGGACCGTGCTGTGCAAGGACCCGTTCCGTTCGGTGGACGAGCGCGTGGAGCGGCTCATCGCGTCCATGTGACCGTATCGGGCGGGTTCCACCGGGCAGTTCGTCCGTTTTGCTACCGCTCGGTCTGGTCCGTTGCCACTAGGCTCGGCGACGTGGCGATATCCAAAGTCGAGCGGTTGATGAACCTTGTCATCTGTCTGCTCTCGACCCGACAGTTCCTCACCGCGGAGAAGATCCGCGAGAGCGTGGCCGGCTACGACGACTCCGCGAGTCACGAAGCGTTCAGCCGAATGTTCGAGCGGGACAAGAACGAGCTGCGAGACCTCGGCATCCCCCTGGAGACCGGACAGGCGAGCCGGTTCTCCGGTGTGGAGGGATACCGGATCAATCGCGACGCCTACGAGTTGCCCGATGTCGACCTGGACGCCGCGGAGGCGGCGGCAGTCGCAGTCGCGGTGCGCCTGTGGGGATCGCCGGAACTGTTGTCGGCGTCCCAGAGCGCGCTGATGAAGCTGCGCGCCGCCGGGGTGCAGGTCGATGGGGAACTCGACGCCGTCCCGGTGCCGGCCATCCCCGCGCGCACCCGCGGATCGGAATCCGCGATGCGGCAGCTGCTCGAGGCGATCGACGCGGGCCGCGTGGTGACGTTCCAGCATCGGGGCGCCCCCACCGAGGCGTTCGTCACCCGGACCGTCGAACCGTGGGGTGTCGTGACGCTGCGTGGACGGTGGTATCTCGTCGGGCACGACGTCGATCGAGACGCGACCCGCACGTTCCGGCTGTCGCGGATCGGTGATCCGGTGCAGGCGATCGGACCCGCCAACGTGGTCCGCAAGCCCGTGGACGTGGATCTGCGGGCCGTCGTCGACGCGGTGACCGGTGCCGGGTCCGTGACGGGCGTCGCGGTGGTGTGGGTGGCCGAGGGGGGCGCGACCGAGCTGCGTCGGCTCGGAACCGTCCGGGGCACGCGCGAACTGGGGTCGCGGCCCGGGGCGGTGCTCGAGATCCCGGTCCGGTCGTGGGACTGGACCGCCCGGCTGATCGCCGGCCACGGCGTCGACGCCCTCGTGCTGGAGCCGGAATCCCTGCGGTCGATGGTCAAGGAGAAGCTGCGTTTCGCTGCCGCCGTGGACGCGGCCGCGACGGAGAGCGTGGAGGCAGAGCGATGAGCGTCCGACTGTCCCGGCTGGCCCGGCTGCTGAACATGGTGCCGTACTTCATGGCGAACCCGGGCATCAGCAAGGAGCAGGCGGCACGAGAGCTGGGTGTCACGGTTCCGAATCTGATGAAGGACCTGGACCAGCTGTGGGTGTGCGGGCTCCCGGGGTACGGCCCGGGCGATCTGATCGATCTGTCCTTCGACGAGGACACCGTGTCGGTGATCTTCTCGGCGGGAATGGACAGGCCCCTGCGTCTGACGTCGACGGAGGCGACGGTGCTCCTGGTGGCGCTGCGCTCGCTGGCCGAAATGCCGGGAATGGTCGATCCGACCGCGGCGCAGGGCGCGATCGCGAAGATCGAATCGGCGGCCGGAACCGCCGCCCGCGCGATGAGCGGCGGCAGGTCGGACGAGGACGGCGCGTCCGCGGCGACACCCGAGAATCCCGTCGCGGCGACCGTCCGGTCTGCACTGCAGCACGATCACGCGCTGCACCTGACGTACTACTCGGCGTCGCGTGACGCCGTCTCCGAGCGCGTGGTCGATCCGATCCGGTCGCTGCTGGTCGACGATCACACCTACCTGCAGGCGTGGTGCCGGCAGGCGGAGGGGGTGCGGCTCTTCCGGTTCGACCGGATCGACGCGGCCGAGGAGCTGAACGAGGTGTCGGCGCCGCCCGCGCAGGCGTTGGGGACCGAGGAGCATCTCGAGTTGTTCAGCGCCGACGCCGGGTTGCCGCTCGCGGACCTGCAGATCTCGGGCTCCCACGGCTGGATTCTCGACAACTATCCGATGGACCTGGTGCGGACGCTGCCGGACGGCTCGATCGAGGTGACGATGCGCTACGGGTCGCTGGAGTGGATGGCCCGTCTCGTACTCGGTTTCGGGTCGGCCGCCCGCGTGCTCGGGCCGGTGGAACTCGTCGACGCGGTTCGCGATCGCGCCCGGGCGGCGCTCGACGCATACGACGCCCTCGGGGCGTGAGATCCGGCACCGTTCGTCGCCGGTCACGTGTGTCCGAATTGCCGTCTCGATCCGGCCGAACGGGCCCCGCGGAGACGGCGAGAAGAGTAATTTCGGATAGCGGTTGCGTGAACCGGATCATCGGTAGGTGCGCAAACCGCTCCGGTTGGTTGTTAAGTCACGGTGAACAGGACGTTTGCACCAAGACCGACGCACTCACGTCCGGTAGCATCGTTGGCGTCTGCAAATTTGGAGGTAGTAATGACCGGAGGCTTCAGCCTGTGGCACTGGGCCATCGTGGCGCTGGTGGTCGTCATCCTGTTCGGTTCCAAGAAGCTGCCGGAAGCGGCTCGTGGCCTCGGCAGGTCCCTGCGGATCTTCAAGAGTGAGGTCAAGGAGATGCAGAACGACGGCAACACGTCCGCGAGCCCTGCGTCCGACCCGGCTCCGTCCGCCCAGCTGCCGTCCGCGCCGCTCGATGCCACGGTCGTGGAGACCCCGCAGCAGCCCCGCACCGAGCCGAAGTCGGCCTAGTTCACGTTTCACGAGCATCCGGGGTGAGTCGATCGCCCCGGATCACTGCTGACCAAGGCTAGGGCCCATAGTGCGAATTCCGTTCGACCCGCGTCGGAGCAGGCGCAGGACAAATCCAGACGGCACGATGTCGCTCGTCGACCATCTCTACGAGCTGCGCACGCGTCTGCTCATCGCCGTCGGCGCGATCGTGGTCACGACGCTGATCGGTTTCGTCTGGTACTCGACGTCGATCTTCGGGATCGAGAGTCTCGGCAATGTCTTGACCGGGCCGTATTGTTCCCTGCCGGCGTCGAGTCGCGCGGACTTCAGCCCAGCCGGTAGTCCCGACGACATGTGTCGACTGCTCGCGACGGGTCCGTTCGAACAGTTCATGCTGCGTCTGAAGGTCGCAATGACCGCCGGCATCGTTCTCGCGTGCCCCGTCTGGCTGTATCAGCTGTGGCGGTTCATCACTCCGGGCCTGTACGCCAAGGAACGCAAGTACGCGGTCAGCTTCGTCGTCGCGGCGTCGGCCCTGTTCGTCACGGGCGCGGTCCTCGCCTACCTCGTCGTGGCACAGGCCCTGCACTTCCTGCTGTCCATCGGCGACAACGTCCAGGTCACCGCGCTCAGCGGTTCGCAGTACTTCGGCTTCGTGATCAACGTTCTGATCATCTTCGGCGTCAGCTTCGAGATTCCGCTGCTGATCGTCGCGCTCAACTTCGTGGGTGTGGTCTCGTACGCGAAGCTCAAGGCGTGGCGTCGTGGCCTGATCTTCTCGCTGTTCGTCTTCGCGGCCGTCGCGACCCCGGGCCAGGACCCGTTCACGATGATCGCCCTGGCGGCCGCGCTCACCGTGCTGCTGGAGCTGTCGATCCAGATCTCCCGCGTGCACGACGGGCGCAAGGCACGGCGTGAGGCCGAGGACCTCGCTGCGCTGTCGGACGAGGAGGCCTCCTCCATCACGGCACCCACGTCGATCGACAACGTGTCGCCGGTGCAGCCGTCCGCGGCACCGAAGGCGACTTCCGCGCAGGACTACTCGGACACGTTGTGAGGTCACGAACTCAACTCGATGCGTTCTCGGAGCAACTGAGCTTTCCGCTCGATCCGTTCCAGATCGAGGCGTGCGCGGCACTCGAGGCCGGTCACGGCGTGCTCGTCTGCGCGCCGACCGGCGCCGGCAAGACCGTCGTCGGTGAGTTCGCCGTGCACCTGGCCCTCGACGCGGGACGCAAGTGCTTCTACACGACGCCGATCAAGGCGCTGAGCAACCAGAAGTTCGCCGAGTTGAGCGAGCGTCACGGCAAGGATGCCGTCGGCCTCCTGACCGGCGACACCAGCATCAACTCCGACGCGCCGATCGTGGTCATGACGACCGAGGTGCTCCGCAACATGATCTACGCGGAGTCACCGACGCTGCGCGGGCTCTCCCACGTCGTGATGGACGAGGTGCACTTCCTCGCCGACCGCTTCCGCGGCGCCGTGTGGGAGGAAGTCATCCTCCACCTGCCGGGCGACGTGCGACTGGTGAGCCTGTCGGCGACCGTCAGCAACGCCGAGGAGTTCGGTGCGTGGATGGAGACGGTGCGCGGCGACACGACGATCGTGGTGGACGAGACCCGCCCGATCCCGCTGTGGCAGCACATCATGGTCGGTCGCCGGCTGTTCGATCTGTTCGACGCCAAGGCGACGCCGACCGGTGGACGCGAGATGGTCGTCGACCCGGATCTCGTGCGCCATGTGAAGCAGCGCCTCGCGCTCGATCGCATGAACTCGTGGGAGCCGCGCGGGCGCGGTCGTTCGAGCGACCACCGTCCGCTGCCGCGGCCGGAGGTGATCGCCCGCCTCGACGAGGAGGGGTTGCTGCCCGCGATCACGTTCATCTTCAGTCGCGCGGGCTGTGAGGCGGCTCTCGCGCAGTGTGTTCGGTCCCGGCTGCGGTTGACGACGCCGGAACAGACCGCGCAGATCCGCGAGATCGTCGACAGGCACACGCGGGACCTGCCGCGTGCGGACCTCGAGGTCCTCGGCTACTGGGGGTGGCGCGAAGCGCTCGAGCGGGGATTCGCAGCGCATCACGCCGGGATGTTGCCGGCGTTCCGGGAGACCGTCGAGGAACTGTTCGTCAACGGCCTCGTCCGGGCCGTGTTCGCGACCGAGACCCTGGCGCTGGGCATCAACATGCCCGCCCGCTCGGTCGTGCTCGAGCGGCTCGTCAAGTACAACGGTGACACCCATGCGGAGCTCACTCCCGGCGAGTACACGCAGCTGACCGGCCGGGCCGGCCGTCGCGGCATCGACGTCGAGGGGCACGCGGTCGTGCTGTGGCAGCCGGGCGTCGAGCCGACCGACGTCGCGGGACTCGCGTCCACGCGCACGTTCCCGCTGCGCAGCTCGTTCCGGCCCGGATACAACATGTCGATCAACCTCATCGACCGAATGGGGTCGGCGGAGTCGCGGGCGCTGCTCGAGCGCTCCTTCGCGCAGTTCCAGGCGGATCGGTCGGTCGTCGGGCTCACGCGAGGGATCGAACGCAACGAGGCGGCCCTCGCGGAACTGCGGGACCGTCTGGGCGGCGTCGACGGCGAGTACTTCGAGTACGTGCACATCCGGGAACGGCTGCGCAGCCGGGAGCGCCAGCTCGAGCGGCAGAAGCGGACCGACCGGCGAGGTGCGGCGGTGGAGTCCCTGAACTCGCTGCGCCGTGGCGACGTCATCGCTATCCCGGTGGGGAAGCGGTCGGGTCTCGCGGTGGTGCTGGAGACCGACCTGGATCGCGGAGATCCGCGGCCGCTGGTGCTCACGGAGGAGAAATGGGCGGGCCGGGTCAGCGCCGCGGACTTCCCGGTGCCCGCACGGTCGCTGGGACGCATGCGGCTGCCCCGGCACGTCGATCACCGTACGGCGCGGGTGCGGCGGGACCTGGCGTCGGCTCTGCGCAGTACCGGCATCACCCCGCCGCGGAGGCTCAAGCGCGACAAGGGCGGTCGGGAGGACCCCGAGGTTGTCGAGCTCCGCAAGGCGTTGCGCGCGCACCCGTGCCATTCGCAGCCGGACCGTGAGCAGCTGAGCCGCATCGGCGAGCGATACAACAGGCTCGCTCGGGAGACGGAATCCATGCGGCAGAAGGTGGCTGCCACCACCAACTCGCTGGCGCGGACGTTCGACCGGATCGTCGCGCTGCTCACCGAGCGCGGGTTCATCGCCACCGGCGAGAACCCGAAGGCCACCGAGGATGGTCAGCGACTCGGCCGGATCTACTGCGAGAGCGACCTTCTCGTCGCGGAGTGCCTGCGTCGTGGGGTGTGGAGCGGTCTGTCGCCGGCGGAACTCGCGGCCGTCGTCTCGTCGGTCGTGTACGAATCGCGGCAGGACGCCGACGCTCCCGACCGGGGCCCGACGGTGCCGATCCGCCGAGCACTCGCGGACACGGCCCGGGTGTGGGGCGAGTTGCGGTCCGACGAGATCCGCCACAAGCTGCCGCTCACTCGCGAGCCGGATCCGGGCTTCGTGACCGCGGTGTACCAGTGGGCCAGTGAGGAATCGCTGGTGGATGCGCTGCTCGCGGCGGGTTCCGGCGGCAAGGAACTGTCGGCCGGCGACTTCGTGCGGTGGTGCCGCCAGGTGATCGATCTGCTGGACCAGGTGCATTCGACGTCGTCGGATCCGAGTGTCGCGAAGGCTGCCGCCCGGGCGGTCGGGGCGATCCGACGCGGCGTGGTCGCGGTAGCTGCGACCTGACGGTCGTCCCGACCGTCGGGTACCGACGAGGGCGGGCGAATGCGTAATGTGGCGGTGATATCTGACAAGGGAGGGGACTGGTCGTGGGCCTGACAGACGGCTTGGCGGGCGGGACCAGAGCGCACCAGTCGAGGAGGCAGTGTTCATGAACGCTCCGCAGGGACCCAACGACGCCAACCAGGCGTGGGCTCCGTCGCCGGAACAGTCCGACAATCCGGCTGCGCCGGCAGCACAGCCGGAAACGCAGGCGATGCCGACGGTGCCGACCGCACAGGCGGCACCGGAATCGCACGACCCGAATCCGTACGGGGCCAACCCGTACGCGAACGCCGGGTACCCGGCGCCGGAGCAGGGGCAGATGCCCGGCCAGTACAACCAGTACGGCCAGCCGTACCCCGGTGCGCCGGCAGCGCCCCAGTCCGCGCCCGCCGCGCAGTGGGGTGGTGCGGCGCAACAGTGGGGACAGCAGGCGCCGGGCCAGCAGGCCCAGCCCGCTCAGCAGGCGTGGAACGCCCAGCCCGCCGGTGCGCCGCAGCCGGGTTCGGCGCCGCAGTGGGGTGCACCCGCCCCGGGACAGCCGCAGTGGGGGGGAACGCCCCAGGGCGGATACCCCCAGGCCGGTGGGTATCCGCAGCAGGGGTACCCCACCCAGCAGTACGGTGCCCCGCAGCAGAACCAGTGGGGTGCACCCGTGCCCCCCGCGTCGGCGCCGTCCGCTGACAACAAGAAGGTCCTGATGTGGGTGGGGATCCTCGTCGCCGCTGTCGTGGTCGTCGGCGGAATCCTGTTCGCGGTGGGATCGTTCGGCAGCAAGACGCTCGACCAGGGTGCCGCGCAGAAGGGCGTCGAGCAGATCGTCACCGAGTCGTACGGTGCTCGCGCGGTCACCGGCGTCAGCTGCCCGTCCGGGCAGAAGGTCGAGAAGGGCGCGTCGTTCGAGTGCTCGCTGACCGTCGACGGCACCCCCAAGAAGGTGACCGTGACGTTCACCGACGACGAGGGCACCTACGAGGTCAGCCGCCCGAACTAGGCTGTCGCCGAGGCGTTCACGGGCGTTCGGTTGCCATCGCGGCCAGCAGGCGGGCAACCGAACGCTCGACACCGAGGTTCGCCGCGATGCCGGCGAGTCGCTCGGGGTCGGCCGGGGCGGTGGGCAGGGTATCGGCGCGGGACAGTTGCACCTTCGAGTCGGTCACGACCCGCACGACAGGCAGGGCCGCGTCGATGTAGTCGTCGGCCGCGGCGAGTTTCGCCCGGACCCCCTTCGCGACATCGCTGGCCGGGTCGAGCGCCGCGGCGCGCAGCCCCTCGAGCGAGCCGTGTCGCAGCAGCAGCGTCGACGCGGTCTTCTCGCCGACGCCCTTGACGCCGGGTAGGCCGTCGGACGAATCACCGCGCAGCAGAGCGAGCTCGGCGTACGCCTCGCCCGCGCGATCCGCGGGGACACCGTATTTCTCGGCGACCTCGGCGGGGCCGAACAACTCGGCCTTGGCCAGGCCCCGACCCACGTACAGCACGCGCACCGGAACGGGCTTGTCGGTCACGACCTGCAGCAGGTCGCGGTCGCCGCTGACCACCACGACCGGGTCCGTCTTCTCCTGTGCGGCAAGTGTTCCGAGCACGTCGTCGGCCTCGAATCCCTCGGCGCCTGCGGTCGCGATGCCGGCCGCTGCGAGGACGTCCATGATCATGTCGACCTGCGGCGTGAGGGTGTCGGGCACCTCCTCGGCCGATCCGTCGGACTCCTCGGCCACCCGGTGGGCCTTGTACGAGGGCACGGCGTCCACCCGGAACTGGGGGCGCCAGTCCAGGTCGAGGCACACCGCGAGCCGCGACGGCTGGGTGCGGGTGATCAGCGCGGCCACCATGTCGGTGAACCCGCGCACCGCGTTGACCGGGCGCCCGTCGGGCGCGGTCATCGACTCGGGGAGCGCATAGAACGCCCGGAACCACAGACTCGCACCGTCCAACAGCAGCAAAGGCCCACTCATGCGCACCATCCTGCCAAACGGCACTAGCCTGGATCCATGAGTTCCCACAGCGCCGGTTCCTCCGGCCCAGAAGCATCTCGGTTCCCGACGGCGGTGTACGCCGACCGACTGGCCAGAGCCGCGCAGTTCGCGGAGCGTGCTGGGCTCGACGGCCTGCTCATCACGCCGGGACCTGATCTGCGCTACCTGATCGGGTCGCGTGCCGACTCGTTCGAGCGGTTGACCTGCCTGGTCGTGCCGTCCGACGGGAATGCGCCGTCGGTCGTGCTGCCGCGGCTCGAGCTTGCGTCGCTGGGGGATTCGGCCGTGGCCGACCTGGGGCTGCCGGTGCACGACTGGGTCGACGGCGTCGACCCGTACGAGCTGGTGTCGTCGCTGCTCCCGGAGTCCCCGCGGACTGCGGTCACCGACGCGATGCCGGCGCTGCACCTGGTTCCGCTGGCCCGCCGGTTCGGCACCGTGCCGGTGCTCGCCACCGGTGTGCTGCGAGAACTGCGGATGATCAAGGACGACGCCGAGGTCGACGCCCTGCGCCGCGCGGGTGCCGCGATCGACCGGGTGCACGCCCGGATGGGCGAATGGCTGCGCCCGGGACGCACCGAGGCCGAGGTCGCGGCCGACATCACCGACGCGATCCTGGCGGAGGGCCACTCCGAGGCGGCGTTCGTCATCGTCGGGTCCGGTCCGCACGGCGCCGACCCGCACCACGAGGTCTCCGATCGCGTCATCGAGTCGGGCGACATCGTCGTGATCGACATCGGCGGCCCGGTCGAACCCGGCTACAACTCGGACTCCACCCGCACGTACAGCCTGGGCGAGCCCGATGCGGAGGTCGCGGAGCAGATCGCGGTGCTCGAGGCGGCACAGCGCGCGGCCGTCGAGGCGGTTCGTCCCGGCGTGACCGCGGAATCCGTGGACGCCGCGGCGCGCGACGTCCTCGCCGAGGCAGGGCTGGCAGACGTGTTCGTCCACCGCACCGGGCACGGTATCGGGCTGTCGGTGCACGAGGAGCCGTACATCGTCGCCGGCAACACCGTCGCACTCGAGCCGGGGATGGCGTTCAGCATCGAACCGGGAATCTACTTCCGTGGGCGGTGGGGCGCCCGGATCGAGGACATCGTCGTGGTGACGGCCGACGGGTGCGAGCCGATGAACCTTCGCCCACACGGGCTGACGGTTCTCCCTGCGTGACACGCCCTCCGGTCGGTCAGACGATGAAGTTGCCGAACGTCGGGTTCGTCTGACACAGGGGCAGGCTGCCCAGGTCGATCGTCCCGAACACGGCGGCTCGAATGTTCCCGTGGCCGGTGTACACCGTCGTCGAGTAGTACGGGTAGGCCCCTTCGAGGGGCGCGATGCCCGTCGCCCCCGTGTCGAGGTTGATCCAGGCGACGGTCACCTGCCCGGCAGCGGGGATCGGCGGTGCTGCGGGGAACGTCTCGAATCGGAGCTCACCGGGCCCGATCGGTGGCTTCTGTTCGGGCCCGGACTGTCCGCTGGCCGCGGTCAACGACATCAGGCTGCCCTGGTTGGCGCAACCGATCGTCAAGGCCGGGGGCCCGAACGGGTGCGGTGGCAGTGCATTCGCCGTCGCCGGTGCAGCCAGCGCGGCGACGACGGTCACCGGAACGGCCCATCGCAGGAACCGACGTGGACCGGATCGGTGCGTCGTCGGCAGGTGTGTCTGTCGAGGTGTCATGACCATCCCCACTCGCGTGCGCTGGTGACGTCCTCACACGGTACCGCCGTCGATGACGCCGAATCCACACTCGGTTCGGCCGAATATCGGTGTAAACCAGACGATTTCACCGATCGACGAGAATCGCCGACCCCATGACGCGCTCGACGGCGATCTCGATGACCACACGGGTCGGGTTCTCCCGAGGGGTGCGGTAGCGGGCGGCGTAGCGCTGCTCGGCATCGGTCACCGAGGCCCGATCCGACAGGACGCGGGCGGGACCCTCGAGCGTGATCCAGCGGCCCCCGTCGACCTGGCTCACCGCGCCGTACCCTCCGCGGTCGGCGTTGCGGGCCTTCTGCGACGCGTCGTTCGTGATGACCCGGACGATTCGGCGCTCCGGATCCCACGTGAAGCCCACCGCGACGACGTGCGGGGTGCCGTCCTTGCGCAACGTCGTCAGGGTCGCCAGGTGCCGTTCTGTGAGGAACGAGGTGGCCTCGGCGGTCAGGTGGGAGGCGTCGGACGGGATTCGGGGCATGCCCCGACGGTACTCGAGCGCTCCGAATCCAGGACACTGGAGTCATGAGTGACACGGAGTACGCCCCTGGATCGGTGGTGCTGCTGGGTGGTCGCAGCGAGATCGGCTTGGAGATTGTGCAGCGGTTGGCGCCGGGCCGCGTCGTCGTCCTCGCCGCGCGCCGCCGTGGTGACCTGGAACGGGAGTGCCAGATGGTGCTCGACGCCGATGCGACCGAGGTGCATTGCGTCGAGTTCGATGCCGATCGCGTCGCCGACCATCCGGCGGTGCTGTCGGCGATCGCCGAGCAGCACGGTCCCATCGGGGTTGCCGTGCTGGCGTTCGGTGTCCTGGGTGATCAGGCCCGCGCCGAGCAGGACGCCGGCCACGCGCTCGCGGTGGTCCACACCGACTACGTCGCGCAGGTCAGCGTCCTGACCCACCTCGCAAACCTGATGCGGGCGCACGGGGCCGGGCAGATCGTGGTGTTCTCGTCCATCGCCGGTGTCCGGGTGCGTCGCGCCAACTACGTGTACGGCTCCGCGAAGGCCGGCCTGGACGGCTTCGCGAGCGGCCTTGCAGACGCCCTGCACGGCAGCGGCGTCCGCTTGTTGCTGGTACGCCCGGGATTCGTGATCGGGCGGATGACGGAGGGCATGAAGCCGGCACCGTTCTCCAGCACGCCCCAGCAGGTGGCGGACGCGGTCGCGCACGGGCTGCGGAGCGGGCGGGAACAGGTGGCCGTGCCGGGCGTGCTGCGGCTGGTGTTCATCGCGATGCGGCTGATGCCGCATTTCGTCTGGCGGCGGCTGCCCAGGTGATCGAACGTGTGACCGATGAGATCTTCGTGGTGGGAATCGGCGCCGACGGATGGCTCGGCCTCTCGCCCCGTGCCCAGGCCGCCATCCGGGAGGCCGAGGTGCTGATGGGATCGACGCGCCAACTGTCGCTGGTCCCGGAGTCGCCGGCGCTGCGGGTGCCGTGGCCGTCGCCGATGGTGCCGGCGCTGCCCGGCCTGTTCGACGAGCACCGCGAGCGCCGTGTGTGCGTGCTCGCGAGCGGCGATCCGATGTTCCACGGTGTCGGCGTCACGCTCGGCCGGGTCCTCGGCCCGGAGCGGTTGCGGGTGATCGCGCACCCGTCGTCGGTGTCGCTGGCGTGCGCGCGCCTCGGTTGGGCGCTGCACGAGACGCCGACGGTGAGCCTGGTGGGGCGTCCCGTCGCGACGCTCGCCGCGAGCCTGATCGACGGCCAACGGCTGCTGGTCCTCAGCACCGACGAGCACACCCCGACCGCGGTCGCGGAGTTTCTGCGCGACCGCGGCTTCGGCGACACCGCGATGGCGGTCCTCGAGCAGCTGGGTGGTCCCGAGGAGAACGTCGCCCGGGGCGAGGCCGGGACCTGGGATCGGGCTCCGGGGGATCCGCTCAACGTGATCGCGCTCGAGCTGCGGGCGACGCCGTCGGCCCGGCGGCTCACCCGGACGCCCGGTCTGCCGGACAGTGCGTTCCAGGGGGACGGGCAGATGACCAAGCACGAGGTGCGGGCGTTGACCCTGTCGGCGCTGGCGCCGGCGCCCGGCGAGCTGTTGTGGGATGTCGGAGGTGGTTCCGGCACCATCGGCATCGAGTGGATGCGCACCGATCCGCGTTGCCGCGCGGTCGCGTTCGAGCGGGAGGACCGCCGCGTAGCGCAGATCACCGACAATGCCGCTCGGCTGGGCGTTCCCGCGTTGCGGGTGCTCGGTTCGGCACCCGCCGCGTTCTCCGACGAGGTGTCGCTTCCCGACGCGATCTTCGTCGGCGGCGGTGTCACGCAGGACGGCATGCTCGACGCCTGCTGGGAGCGCCTGCGGACGGGCGGACGGATGGTCGTCAACGCCGTCACCGCGGAATCGGAGGCGCTGGTCCTGCAATGGCATTCGCGGCTCGGCGGCGAGCTGCGCAAGTTCCAGGTCTATCGAGGCGAGCCGCTCGGCGGGTTCACCGCGTGGCGACCGCAGCTGCCGGTCGCCCAATGGTCGGTCGTCAAGCAGCACAGCACCGAAAGGGAATCGCAATGACAGTCCATTTCATCGGCGCCGGGCCCGGTGCCCCGGACCTGATCACGCTGCGGGCCTCGCGCATCATCGCCGAGAGCCCGGTGTGCCTGTACGCGGGCAGCCTCGTGCCAGCCGAACTCCTCACGCTGTGCCCGGACGACGCGGACGTGATCGACACCGCCCGCATGAGCCTCGACGAGATCATCGAGCAGATCATCGCCGCAGACGCGGCCGGGCTCGACGTCGCGCGGCTGCACTCCGGCGATCCGTCGATCTATTCGGCGGTGGCCGAGCAGGTGCGACGGCTCGATGCCGCCGGCGTCGCCTACGACATCGTGCCCGGCGTTCCGGCGTTCACCGCGGCCGCCGCCGCGCTCGGACGTGAGCTGACCGTGCCTGGGGTGTCCCAATCGATCGTGCTGACCCGGGTCTCGACGCTGTCGACGGCGATGCCGCCGGGAGAGGACCTGCGTTCACTCGGGCGCAGCGGCGCCACGATGGTGGTCCATCTCGGCGCGCACCGCATCGAGCAGATCGTCGAGGAACTGTCCGAGAACTACGGGTCCGACTGTCCGGCAGCGGTGGTCGCGTTCGCGAGCCGGCCCGACGAGGTGGTGCTGCGCGGCACCCTCGCGACCCTGGTCGACCAGGTGCACGCCGCCGGAATCACCAAGACCGCGGTGGTTGTCGTCGGTCGTGTCCTCGCGGCCGAGGGATTCCCGGACAGCTACCTGTATTCGGCGACGCGCGCCCGCACGACCCATTGAGCCCCCCGATACGGAGAGTTCTGGTCCTCGGCGGTACCCGCGAGGCGCGGATGCTCGCCGCGCGCCTCGATCCGGATCCGACGGTCGAGGTGATCTCCTCACTGGCCGGCCGAGTGCGTGAGCCGGTGCTCCCCGTCGGGGAGGTCCGGATCGGTGGCTTCGGCGGTGTGAACGGGCTCGCACAGTGGTTGCGGGACAACAGCATCGACGCCGTCGTCGACGTGACCCACCCGTTCGCAGCCCGGATCACGGCGAACGCTGCCGCCGCGACGAGGCAGATGGGCGTTCCGCTGTTGGTCCTGCGACGCGCGGAATGGAGCGCCGGCGCGGGCGATCGCTGGCACGTCGTTCCGGATCTCGGATCGGCCGCAGCTACTGTTTCGCGGCTGGGGGAGAGGGCGTTCCTCACGATCGGCCGGCAGGGCGTCGATGCGTTCGCCGACTGTCCGGGATGGTTCCTGATCCGCGCGATCGACCCGCCCCAGGTGTCGATGCCCCCACGGTCCGAGTTGCTCCTCGCCCGTGGACCGTTCACGGTCGACGACGAGATCGCGCTCATGAGAGACCGCGGGATCGACGTCGTCGTGACGAAGAACAGCGGGGGAGCGCTCACGTCGGCGAAACTCGATGCGGCCCGCGAGCTGGGAATCCCGGTGGTGATGGTTGCTCGGACACCGATCCCGGATGGGGTGGCGTCGATGTCGGACCTCGAAGCTACGGTCCTTTGGGTCTCGCAGATCGAGAAGCGTCGACACCCCGAAAGGACACGCACGTGAGCACGGAGGACATCGATACCGAGGGCGTCGCGCGCACCACTGGTCATTTCGGCGGCGTCGACTTCGAGGGTTTCTGGGACGACGGCGACTACTCGCGGGACAACTACGTCGAGCCTGCACCGAGCGACGAACTTATCGCGTCGATCGAAGCGGAGCTGGGCGGGTACCGGCTGCCCGACTCTTATGTGGAGTTGGCGCGGATGCACAACGGCGGCATGGTCGATCGAGCCTGCTATCCGATGGACGAGCCGACGAGCTGGGCCGAGGGCCATATCCAGATCACCGGGCTGTACGCGCTCGGCCGCACCGCGACCTGGTCGTTGTGCGGCGAGCTCGGATCGACGTTCAAGCGGGAGGAATGGGGGTATCCGGACATCGGTGTCGGTATCGCCGACACCCCCAGCGCGGGGCACGAACAGATCATGCTCGACTACCGCGAGTGCGGCCCGCGCGGGGAGCCGCGCGTCGTGCACGTCGATCAGGAGGACGACTACCGCATCACCCTCGTCGCCAAAGACTTCGCGACCTTCGTCCGGGGCCTGGTGAGCGAGGACGAGTTCGACGACAGCGAGGAGATGCTGCAGGCCGACCTCGAGGTCGTTCGGCAGGGCACCTTCTCTCCGATTCTCCGCCGCGCCTTGGAAGCGGCGAACCTTCCCGACGGCGAAGCGTTGATCCGTGGGCTCGCCGAGCGGATCGTGACGACCAAGGGTTTCTTCGCGCTCCACTCCGACGGGGACTCGTGGCTGATGTACGACGCCATGTTCTGGCTGTATTCCCACCTGGCCACCGCGGCGTCGTTCGAGGACTTCGTGAACCGGGCCGAGGGGCAAACCGACTACGAACGGCCCTGCTACACCCTGATGATCACCACCTCGTTCGTCGCGGACCCGTACGGCTTCTGCACTGGCGGATACGCAGAGGGGTTCCTGCGCGACTGGTGGGACGCGAAGGTGGAGCGCGGGAATCTCGTAGCTGTCGACGGTGGGTTCCGGTTCGACTCGGAGTATGCGACGCAGCTTCTCCGGGTGCTGCGGGCCTTCGCGGGCTGAGGAGATCTACCGCGGCATCAGCGCGCAGACCGGTTTGCTCAGGCGCTCGACCCGGAATGGTCAGACTTGGTAGTCGGGCGAATCGCCCAACCGCAGTGGTTCGTCGGCATATTTACCCAGCCCAGTAACGAGTGTTGAATGCGCAATCTGCGTGAACAGTTCGACCTCATCGGCTCGAACTGGCCGAGTTAGTCATCGTGGAACCCGGCTTGGTCATCCCACGGGGATTTTGGATCTGAGTATCCAGAACTGCTAGGTTGCTGAGCATGGGCAGACCACGGACGTTCGACGAGATCGCGGTGCTCGATGCCGCGGCCGCCGAGTTCCGGGTACACGGCTTCGCCGACACCTCGACCGAGCAGCTTTGTGAGGCAGCCGGCGTCCGACGCAGTAGCCTCTACAACGCCTTCACCTCCAAGGACGAGCTGTTCGTGCGCGCTTTGGAGCACTACATCGACACGATCCGCGAGCGGCAGACCGCACTCCTCGGCGACGACGGGCTCCGCGGCGCAGACCGGCTGCGGGCGCTGGTCGACCTCATCATCACTGAGGAGCAGGTGGCTGCCCACCAGGGTCACGCCGCCGGCTGCATGGTGGTGCAGAGCCTCATGAATCCCGACCTGCGCGAGCGGGATGAGCGCATCGCCCGCATCCTCGCCCGTGACCTGTACGAGCGGAGTTCGCTTCTGGCTGAGGCCATCCGTGTCGGCCAGGTAGACGGAAGCATTCCTGAGGGCGTCGATCCGGATGACGGCGCACTACTGGTCAGCACCGTCATCTCCGGGATCCGGGTCACTGCGCAGGCCGGCGTTGATGCCGAGGCCCTGCGTCGGATCGCACTCGCCGGACTCCATGCCCTCTTGAGCTAGATCCCCACCCCACCTGTCATGTCCGGGGGCTTTCGCACGTCCTCGTTTTGGATTATCAATCACAGAAAGCATTCGATATGACCCCGCCAACAAGGCACACTCCTACCAGGGCAATCCCGCTAGCGGTGTACATCCTCGCTGCAGGCATCTTCGCGATGGTGACCAGCGAGTTCGCCGTCGCCGGACTCATGCCACAGCTCGCCGATGGCCTGGGCGCGGGAATCGAGCAGATCGGCTACCTTGTCACGATTTTCGCTGTCGCGATGACGGTCGGCGGGCCGATCCTGACCATGTTGCTGTTGCGGATCCCGCCGAAGAATGCGCTGTTGACGATCATCGCCGTCTTCCTCGTCGGCAACGTCATCGCGGCACTGGCCACGACGTACGCGGTCATGACGGTCGCCCGGATCATCAGTGGCGTCGCCTCGGCGGCGTTCTTCGGCATTGCGGTGTCACTGTGCGCACGACTGGTGGACGAACGGATGCGCGGCCGAGCGAACGGTGTCGCGATGAACGGCCTGATGCTCGGTACCCTGCTCGGTACCCTGCTCGGACTGCCACCAGCGACGTTCGTCGGCGGACAATTGGGCTGGCAGGCTGCTTTTTGGACAATCTCATTGCTCACCGTGATCGCCGCGATCCTCACCCTCGCGTTCGTCCAGAACCCCGCCGACGACACTCCAGAAGAAGCGCCACGGTCGATGCGCGATGAGCTCACGGTCCTGCGAAGGCCGCAGCTCCAGTTGGCACTCATTTCCAGCACACTGATCATCGGGGCTACGTTCTCCGTGTTCAGCTTCTTCACTCCGATCCTCACCGAGATCGCAGGCTTTCCAGAGAACCTGGTCCCGCTGCTCCTGCTCGCCTACGGCGCCGCGACCCTGATCGGCAACATGGTCGTCGCCCGTTTGGCCGACCGGCACACCATCTCGACTCTGCTGGCTGGCACCGGCCTCAACGTCTTCTTCCTGACAGGACTCGGACTATTCACCGATGTCCCGCCGCTGGCGCTGTTGTTCATGCTCGGGATCGGCCTGGTCGGCGTGACGATGAACCCCGCAATGGCCGTTCGGGTGCAGCGAGCCGGCAGCACCACACCGCTGGTCAACACGATCCACGCATCGTTTATCACCTTCGGCGTCATCCTCGGTTCCGCGATCGGATCGGCCCTGATCCCGGCCCACGGGCTCCGTGCTCCCATCGCCCTGGGCCTCACCCTCGCGGTCGTCGCGGTCCTGGCGATCCTGCCTGCCCTCACGAGCGAGTATCTGCGCAGCGAACAAGGCGAGGAAGTCCACGCCAGGGACGGCGAGGGGGTCGAGGCGCGATGACACGCGCCAACGCGCCTCTCTCCATCGAGGGCCGACGACGCCTCGTCGAACGCTGCAAAGACCGTCCCATCGCTCACGTAGCGGCGGAGATGGGCAGCTCATGAGCGTGTGCATCCAAGTGGGTCAACCGTTGGCGGCAGCACGGTGAACTCGGCCTGCTCGACCGATCATCGCCCGCCGACCCGGGCACATGGTCCACATCGACGTCAAGAAGGTAGGGCGAATCCCCGGGTCTCCGGCCTCACGTCGCCGAGGTCCTCGTCTCGGGGAAGTACCTGACCTTCGCTCGCGCGATCGGGGAGTCGTCGGGTTCCGCACGTACCCCAGGGGGTGGGGAGGGGAGGAGCGCTTTCGCTACGGCCTCGACCGCGTCGCGGCCGGCCATCCCGTCGAGACGAGGTAGGGGCGTCCTTCAGAAGGGAAGAGCGGAGTACCCCAGCGCCCGCACCGTCGGCCATTCCAGCGATTCCTGCCGATTCGCTACGCACGCGGACTCTCGTCCCAGGCGCCAACATCCGTGCAGAAGTACGTCCGGGACGGAACAGAAGGAATTCCGGAACCTTCCCCGGTACCTCCCATTGACGGGACGACACCTCGGACTCACCTCTCCATCAACTCAATTCGCCGCACAGACGAGAGGGGCCGGGTTGAATACCCGTGACGGAAGGGGATCGACCCATGGATCGGGTGTGCATTGTGGGGGCAGGGCCGGCGGGGCTGTCGGCGGCTCGTGCCTTCAGGGGACTCGGAATCGAGTACGACCAGTTCGAGCGGCACAGCGACGTAGGGGGAATCTGGGATCTCGACAATCCCGGGACGCCGATGTACGAGTCGGCGCACTTTATCTCGTCACGCACGATGTCCGGGTTCCACGACTTCCCGATGCCGGACTCTTTCCCGGACTACCCGGGCAACCGGTTGATCCTCGACTACACGCGCAGTTTCGCGCGCACCTACGGGCTGTACGACGGTATCCGCTTCGACACGTCGGTCGACGAGGTGGTGCCGGACGGCGACGGGTGGTCGGTGCGACTATCGACGGGGGAGCGCCGCGGCTACCGCGCGGTGGTGTGCGCGACCGGTGTGACGTGGCGGCCGCGAATTCCGGTGCATCCGGGCAACTTCGACGGTGAGGTTCGGCACGCGGTGACGTACCGCGGGATCGACGAGTTCCGCGGCAAGCGCGTGCTCATCGTCGGTCTCGGCAACTCGGGTGCCGACATCGCCTGCGACGCAGCGGCGTCGGCGTCCGAGACGTACGTCAGCGTGCGGCGCGGCTACCACATCATCCCCAAGCACATCCTCGGGACGCCGACCGATGTATTCGCCGAGAAGGGCCCGCGACTGCCGCTGGCGGTCGAGCGTCCGCTGCTGACGGGAATGCTGCGGTTGCTACAGGGTGATCTGACGCGGTTGGGCCTGCCGCGCCCCGACCACAAGCTGCTCGAGTCGCACCCGCTGCTCAACAGTCAACTGGTTCACCATCTCCAGCACGGTGACGTCTCGATCGTCCCCGACGTGTCGCGACTGGCCGGCCCACGCGTCGAGTTCACCGACGGTTCGAGCCGTGAGATTGATCTGGTGCTGTACGCCACCGGGTACGACTGGGCGATTCCGTATGCGCCGGACGACTGTTTCGACTGGGCGCACGGGCGTCCCCGGCTCTATCTGACGGCGTTCAACCCGAGGCAGCGGAACCTGTTCGGTGTCGGCTATCTGGAGACCAACTCCAGCGCCTACACGCTGTTCGATCAGGTGACGAACGTCCTCGCCCAGTACCTCCACGATCAGCGGCACAACCCGGCGAGGGCGGCGGCGTTCGATCGCAAGATGGCCACCGATCGTCCCGACCTGAGCGGCGGGATCTCGTTCATCGGCACCGACCGACACAGCGCGTACGTCGACGCGCACGCGTTCCGCGACTACCTGGCACGCGTCCGCGCCGAGTTCGGCTGGTCGGCGCTGGAGCCGGGGATGTTCGATCCCATGAAGGTCACGGCGTGAGCCGGGCAGTCGTCACGGGCGCGGGCGGAGCGATCGGGTCTGCGATCTGCCGAGGTCTCGCGGCGCGCGGCCACGACATTCTCGCGGTGGACGTCGACGGCGCGGGTCTCGCGGCGCTCGCGGACACGTCGCCGGCCCGGATCGCTCCGCACCCCTGCGATCTGACCGATCCCATGGAGCTCGCGGCGCTGGTGTCGGCGGTGGGAGCCGACTGCGATCTGCTCGTCCACGTCGCCGGCGTCGTCGTGACGACGCCGTTCGAGAAGCTCACCGACGCCGAGGCGGACCGCGAGCTCGGCGTGAACCTGCTGGCACCCGTGCATCTGACCCGCGCGCTGTACCCGGTCCTCCAGGAGTCCCGGGGCCACGTCGTCGCGATCGTGTCGATCGGCGGGATGCTGCCGCTCGGGGAGAGCCCCGGATACAGCGCGTCGAAGTTCGGTCTGCGCGGCTTTCTGCTGGCGCTGGCAGCCCGCACGCGCGAGACCGGGGTCCGGGTGAGCATCGTCAACCCAGGTTCGGTGGACACGCCGATGCTGCGGCACGAGGCCGCGACCGGGGGATCGGCGCTGAACTTCCTCAGCACGCCTCTCGCGCCGCAACAGATCGCCGACCGGGTGCTCGGGCTGGTGGACCGCCCGCGCGTCGAGACGAACGTGCCCCGGACCGACGGCTGGATGGTGAAGACCGGAATGCTGATGCCGGGCCTGACGCTCCGGGCGCTCCCGTGGATCGCGCGGCTGGCCCAGCGGAACCTGCGCCGGTACCAGGAGCGACACGGCCTCTCGTCCGTCGCGGACTAGCCGCCGTCGACACCGATCGGGGTCATACTGATCGAGTGAATGCCGAGAGGCGGTTCAAGGTGTCGGATGTTCCGGCCGCGGCGTGGGCGTACGTCCGTCGTGCACCGGGCACGTTCGTGTGGCTGACGATCCTGTTCGTGACCAGCATCGTGATGAATCACCTGTCGCCGACCGAGCTCAACGACGTCCTGGGTAGCCGGTCGACCAATCTCCACCACCTGCAAGAGGACCCGGTCCACGTCCTGATCACCAGCGCGCTCTGGCTGGCGGGTGGTTCGTGGCTGAGCTACTTCGTGTTGTTCAACCTCTTCCATGTCCCCGTCGAGCGGTGGCTCGGGACGGTGCGGTGGCTGACCGTGGCCGTGGTCGCGCACGTCGGCGCGACGTACATCAGCGAGGGCGTGCTGTACCTGGCGATCAACCATCACCGGGCGCCGGAGTCCGCGGTGAACACCCTCGACGTCGGAGTGAGTTACGCGCTGGCCGGTGTCACGGCCGTCCTCGCCTACCGGATCGCGCCGCCGTGGCGGTACCTCTACGTGATCGGTGTCCTGGTCGTCTACGGTCTGCCGCTCTTCGGCGGTCTGACCTTCACCGACATCGGCCACTTCACCGCGACGCTGATCGGTTTCGCCTGCTACCCGCTCACCCGGGCGCGGCCGGGAACCTGGAATCCGGAGGAGTGGGCGAGCTCGATCCGTGCACGTGTCATAGCTCGCCGGTAGCGTGCCGTCCATGAGCGAACCGGTGAAGGGTCCCGCGTCCTACTTTCCGTCGATCGAGAAGACGTACGGCAAGCCGATCAGTGAGTGGCAGAGCCTGATTCGTTCGTCGGATCTGACCAAGCACATGGAGTTGGTGAACTGGCTCAAGACCGAGCACGGACTCGGTCACGGGCACGCCAACGCCCTCGTCGCGCACACGTTGAAGGAGGACGCGGCCGGCTGATCCGCCGCGCACCCGTTCTAGGTGCTGGCGATGTCGAGTCCGTGGAGTCGCTTTGCGGTGGGTGACTTCTCGACGGTGTCGGGGGTGGGTTCCGTGCCGAAGATGCGGTCGGCGGTGCCGGAAGTGGTGACGGTGAACCAGTAGTGCTCGTTGCGGTAGTGGTGGTTGCGGTGATGCCGCCACGTCGCCTTGTACAGCGCGGTCTTCGGCTTGTAGTCGGTGTGGATGAGGAAATGCGTCCACTCGTACGCCAGTCCCAGCGCCGTGATGACGATAAGGAACGTCAGCCCGAGTTCGATGCGGGGGAAGGCGAACGCCGTGATCGCGAGCAGCAGCGGCACCAGCCACACGAACACCGGCGCGGGAATGAAGTCCAGCGGGATGTTCCGCGGATCCCCGTGGTGTGCGCGGTGTTTGCGCGCGAGCAGCGGGTCGACGGTCAAGCCGGCCACGCGCTTGGGGCGCCAGTGCAGGACGAAGACGTGAATGATCCACTCGAGGACCGGGAACAGCGCGAGCATCACGAGCGGGACCAGCGCGTCGGGCCAGGTCGAGACGCCCACGGCAATCCGGGCCGTGACGGCGCCCGCAAACAGCGCGCCGATGACCCACGGACTCGGATGGCGGACGAACTCGCGTGCGGCACCGCCGAGAGTGACGTCGCGGCCGAACGCGGACGAGGTGTGACGGGTGCTGGTCATGTGCCCTCCTCGGACGCGGCCCGCGCGGCGGCGAGCGCGCCGCCCAGGAGTGTGGTCGCAGGCTCGAGCAGGTTGTGCGCCGCGGCGAACGCACCCTCGGGATCCCGACGTCGGATTGCCGCGACGACAGACCGGTAGCGGTCGATCTCGTTCACCTCGGCGGCCATCACCACCGCGAGCGCGTCGAGCATCGGTTCGTACGCGGTGCGCAGGGTGTTGAACATGAGCCGGAACGTGATCGAGTCGGCGCTGTCGACGATCAGATCCCAGAAATCGAGGGCAATGCGTTGCCGGACCACGGGGTCGTCGGTGGCGGCGAGCGCGTCGACGGCGTCGTCCAGGGTGTCCGCGGTGCTCTCGGGTGCGCGCTGCGCTGCGAGTTCCGCAACCTTCGGCCCGTTCCAGAGTCGGGCCTCGAGGATGCTGTGCGCCACCGCCGGATCGATTTCACCGCCCCGAACGAGCAATCGTGGCAGCAGATCGAGGCCCCCACGGCGTCGCAGGTCGTTGACGACCGTCGCGCCGCCCTGCCGGACGTCGACCAGGCCCATCGCGGCGATGCGGTTCAGCGCCTCTCGCACGGCGGGCCGTGAGACGCCGAGCGCCTCGGCCATCCGCCGCTCGCTCAGCAGCGTCTCACCGGGCTCGACGACGCCGCCGATCACACGGTCGAGGAGCTGATCGAATACGTCGTCGGGGATCGACCTGCGGCGCACCGGAGTGAGATCCATGTCACATAAGCTAGGTCGGGGTTCGCCAGCTGGTCAAGTGGTCAGACCAGTTTGGTCATTGGGAACGGTACCGTTGAGCGCCGCCCACCGGTCCGTCCCGGCGCAGCAGTCGATCCAGTACCGCACGAGCGGCGCTGCCGCTCACCGTGCGCGGAAGCGCGGGTTCGGGGTGCCGGGTCTCGATCGCGGGCGGGATGGGGCGCGCGGTCCAGTTCGTGGGCCACGGTGCGGCCGTGAACGTCGTCGGTTGGTCGAGATGCTGGACCGTGCCGCCGTGACCGCCGAAGGATGTGCGCACCGAGGAGTGGTCGGCAGCGACGTCGACCTCGAGGGAACCGTCGACCACCGACAGCACCCACCGGTCCATTTCCTCGAGCAGTTCGGCGGACCCGCGATCGCACGCGTCGCATCCACAATCGGGAATCTCTGCCAACCGCACCGCCGGGTCGCCCGCCGCGACCGTGACGGTGAAGATGTGGTCGCTGTCCACCGGTGTGTGCCTCGTCAACACCAGCGGCACCGCGCCGTCGGCGGCAGGAGAGAGGACGGTGTCGGTCCCGCCAGAATCGAAGGGCCGCAAGGCCCAGTCCACGTGCGCTGCTTCTCGCGCCCAGCCGCGGTCGAGCAGAACCCTCGTCCACGCCCGCGCGCGGGCCACCACGATCAGGAACTTCTCCGGGTTGCTGACTCGCTCGTACTCCGCCTCGTCCGGCGCGGCGCCGTCCCAGTACGGGTTCGGCCACCCCGGCGTGGCCGAACCGGTGACCGCGAACGCCGCGTCGACGTCGTCGAGCAGTTCGCGGATCTCACGCGAGAGCACCGATGCGTCTCCACCCCAGCCGGATTCGTGCATGCAGCGAACACCGTCGTTGTAGCGCTCCCACCACGACGTTCCCGGATCAGCAGCCACCGCTGGGACGCTACCCGTCGTCCGCAGACCCCGACAATCGCAGTTGTCTGGAAGCGCGTCTGTGACGTTCCGTCGGCGGAGAGATGGCATCGTCGACTTCATGAGCGACACGACGGGAACGGTGCGGGAGTGGAACGACGTCGAGGGGTGGGGTGTCATCGACTCCGCCGCGACCCCCGGCGGGTGCTGGGCGTTCTTCAGCGCCATCGACGGTACGGGATTCCGAACCTTGACGGTGGGTGACACCGTCGTCTTCGACTGGGAACAGGTGACCGATCAGGACGGCTACCGGTACCGAGCCATCCGAGTCGCGCAGCCCGGACAGTGACATCGCGGCGGGATTCGACTGCGACCTGTCGGCCGTCAGGGTGTGATGTACCCATGGATCGTTCAGCGGCGGACGGACGCGATTGGGACGAGCGCGGCCTTCTCATGGTTCCCGAAGTCGATGCCGGGCAGTGGATCGTGAACCGGGTGCACGGCTTCGATCACACGATCGCATCGCTGCTTCCGCCGGACTACCCGGCATACGCACGCATCTTCCATCCGGCAGCGACGGCCGGCGGCCGGACCGTGCGCTGGGCTGACGTTGCGGCCGCGAACGGTACTGCGGCGCATCCGGTCATGGAATGGGGCTCGATCGTCGGCTCTTGGGACACCCTGGGTCAGCCCGGAGTGTGGGATGACGATCCAACCCAGGGATCGCTGCCGCCGGCGACCGCCCGCGCTCTGACCACGATCCTGAGGCGTTTCACCGGCACATCCGCAACCTGCTGGTTCGGGCACTGGGAGGGCTCCGGTCACGTCTGCGCACCATCCGACTACCAACGGCTTCCTATGCCGGGGCGGGATATGGTCCTGTTCGCGGGAACCCTGGACATGGCGGACACCCAGTTCGGCGCGACACGACGGTTTCCGGTAGGGATGAGCGCACACCTGTGGTGGCCCGACGACCGCGCCTGGTGCGTGGCAACGGACGTCGACCTGATGACCACCTACCTCGGTGCTTCCGAAGATTGCATTGACGCGGTCCTTGCCGACGCGGATCTGGAAGCCCTTCCGGCGCGAACCGACCAATCGCTGACCTGGGACGGCGATACCGTCAACCCGCTTCCGACCGAGCCCGACAGCTGATCCGCGCCTACCACCACCGAACGGGAGTTCACGGCACGCGATCAGACCGTAAGCGTGTCGTGAACTCCCGTAAGGGGTGGCGCCGTACCGTCAGGCCGGGTAGTGCCGCGGCGTGAACACCGTTGTCCCGGTCGCGCTCTCGACGACGGTCGTCTGCGACGACCCGACGATCAGCAGGCACCGCATGTCGACGTCCGCGGGATCGAGATCGGCGAGTCGCACGATCTTGATCGACTCCTGCGGCCCGGCGATGTCGCGGCCGATGATCACCGGGGTGTCGGGGGAGCGGTGCTCGAGCACCAGGTCGCGCATCGCGGCGACCTGCCACGTGCGGGACTTGGACGCCGGGTTGTAGACGGCGAACGCCATGTCGGCGCTCGCGACGGCGGACACGCGCTTGGCGACGATGTCCCACGGCTTGAGCCGATCCGACAGCGAGAGCATCGCGTAGTCGTGGCCCAGCGGGGCACCGACGCGGCTCGCGACGGCGTTGGCGGCGGTCATGCCGGGCAGGATCCGGACCGGGACGTCCTGCCACTGCTCCTCGGCGGCGACCTCGAGCACGGCGGCGGCCATCGCGAACACGCCGGGATCGCCGGACGAGACGACCGCGACCCGCGCGCCGCGCTTCGCCATGTCCAGTGCCATCGCGGCCCGCTCGGCCTCGACGCGGTTGTCGCTGGCGTGTCGGCGCTGACCGGGCCGGGCCGGGACCCGGTCGATGTACGTGGTGTATCCGACCAGGTCGGTCGCGCGGGCGAGTTCCTGCCGGACCTCCGGCGTGGTCCAGGCCTGGTCGCCCGGTCCGAGTCCGACGACGACCACCTCACCGCGCGCAGGCTCGGGCTCGACGCGGTTGTTCACGGGGCTGGGCACGATGGCGATCGAGAAGTACGGCACGTCGGCGTCGTCGACCTCGTCGGCCGCGGCGACCCGCTGCCGGTCGGTGCTGGCACGCTCGACGTAGTAGGCCTCGTCGATCCGCCCGGAGTCCTTCAGCGCCTGGCGCACCGCGGGATACGTGCGGCCGAGCTTCATGATCGCGGCGGCGTCGGTCTCGCGCAGGCGTCGGGTCAGCTCGTCCTGCGGCAGGGTGCCGGGCAGGACCGTCAGCACCTCCTCGCCCTCGACCAGCGGCTCGGCCAGGGCGGCGGACGCGGCGCTGACGGCGGTGACGCCGGGGATGACCTCGGCCTCGAACCGGTCGGCCAGACGCTTGTGCATGTGCATGTACGAGCTGTAGAACAGCGGATCGCCGGCGGCGAGGAGCGCGACGCTGCGGCCGGCCTCGAGATGCGCGGCCAGGCGCTCGGCGGCCTGCTCGTAGAACTCGTCCATCGCGCCCTGGTAGCCGCCGGGATGGTCGATCGTCTCGGTGGTGACCGGGTACACCAGGTGTTCCTCGATCTGGCCCTCCCGCATGTACGGGGCGGCGACCCCGCGCGAGATGCTGCGCCCGTGCCGGGCACTGTGGAAGGCGACGACGTCGGCCTCGCCGATCACGCGGGCGGCCTTGACCGTCATCAACTCCGGGTCGCCGGGTCCGATGCCGACGCCCCACAACTTGCCGGCGGCGCTCATTCGATCTCGCTCGCAATCGCGTTGAGGGCGGCCGCGGTGATCGCGCTGCCACCCCGGCGTCCCCGCACCACCAGGTACTCGAGGCCGGCGGGATGCTCGATCAGCGCTTCCTTGGACTCGGCCGCACCGATGAAACCGACGGGTCCGCCGACGATCGCGGCGGGCCGCGGCGCGCCGGCCTCGATGAGGTTCAGCAGATGAAACAACGCGGTGGGCGCGTTGCCGATCGCGACGACCGCACCGTCGAGCTTGTCGCCCCACAACTCCAGCGCCGCGGCCGAGCGGGTGTTGTCGATTGCCTTGGCCAGCACCGGAACTCGCGGATCGTCGAGCATGCACAGCACGTCGTTGTCGCGGGGGAGACGCTTGCGGGTGACACCGGCGGCGACCATCTTCGCGTCGCACAGGATCGGCGCGCCGCGGCGCAGCGCCTCGCGGGCGTCGGCGACCACGTTCGGGGTGAACGCGACGTCGTCGACCAGATCGACCTGACCGCTCGCGTGGATCATCCGGACGACCGCCTGCGAGACGTCGGCGGGGAACCGGGCGAGGTCCGCCTCGGCGCGGATGGTTGCGAAGGACTGGCGATAAATCTCCGCACCGTCGCGGATGTAGTCGATCATGCGCCACACGATAGAGGCATCACGACGACCCGTTTTCCACCCGGTAACCGTCGGGGTCGGCGACCACGTCTGTTACCTCGCCGCGTGGGCGACCGCACTTGCGATCGCACCCGGACCAGTGCTGACGGCCGTCGGCCGGCAGGTCGTCGTTCTCGATGGCCTCCCGGGCGTCGGCCCGCACGTCGGTGTGCGACTTGGCGCAACCCGGCTGTCCCGCACACGCGCTGACCTGCAGATACGGCGAGTTCTCGTCGAAGATCAGGCCCATCGGCGCCAGCACCCGAACCACCTGCTCGGCGGCCCACTCCTCGAGGTCCGGCAGCAGCACCGACCGCCACGGTGTGACGACGATCGGCTTCTCGACGGCGGCGAGGAACTCCGCGAGTCGGGCCGGGAGCGTGCCGAACGCAAGACCGGCGGCGAGCGTGACGCCGCCGTGGGGCTGGTCGAGCCAGCCGATCGGGCCGCGTTCGACCGCGGCGGGCAGGCCCACCGGGTTGCCGTACTCGAGCCCGAGGTGAGCCAGTACGCGCTCGGTGCCGCCCGGCACCTCGCTGAGCCGCCACGCGTCGCCACGGATCTCGGCGAACGTGCGCGCCGCCGCCAGCAGCACGTCGACCGCCTTCGCCTCCGCGAGCCGGGCGCCGGTGTCCTCACCGGCGAGGACCAGCGCGAACCGGCCGTCGTCGAGCGCGTGGACACCGAAGTCGCCGCGCAGGCCCGAGATGTCGCCGCGGCCGTCGTCGATCGTGAACAACGTGCGGCCGGGCAGCGCGGCCAGCGCCGGATCGGCGCACAGCGCCCGGTCGAGGTCGTCGACCAGGCCGCGGACGTCGGCGAATCCGCCGATCCGGCCGGACAGCGGGGAGGCGAGGATGTTGCGCACCCGCTCGTGGGTGGTCGACGGCAGCAGCCCGGCGTCGGCGATCCGTCGGGCGAACTCGTCCGGGTCGCTCACCGCACGCAGCTGCAGGTTCCCCCGGGAGGTCAGTTCGATCTCACCGTTGCCGAGATCGCGGGCGGCCTCGGCCAAGGCCTGGAGCTGCTGCGACGTGATCACTCCGCCGGGCAGGCGGACGCGGGCGAGGGGACCGTCGGCGGCCTCGTGAACCTGGAGAGCACCCGGACACTTGTCCGGGCCGGAGCGTGGAGATGGCACGTGTCCAGGCTAGAGAAGTGCGGCGGTCGGTGCGCACGCGCGTGACCGGTAGGATCACCGGCGACCGCGGCAGGATGAGGAAGCCGGTGAGATTCCGGACGGTCGCGCCACTGTGAAAGTCAGACCCTCTTCCGCCGCCCGAACCGCTTCGACGAGTCCCGACTTGCTCGAACCCTGCCGTGGGGCGCGAAACCCCGGAAAGGCTGCACCAGTGATCCTGCTGCTGTCGACGTCCGACACCGACCTGCTCAGCGCCCGCGCGAGCGGCGCCGACTACCGCTGGGCCAACCCGGCCCGCCTGCTGGTCGACGAGGACCTGCCGGGGCTGCTCGACGGCGTCGACCTCGTGGTGGTCCGCATCCTCGGTGGACGCCGGGCGTGGGAGGACGGCATCGACGCGGTGCTCGCGTCGGGGCTGCCGGCCGTGGTGCTCGGCGGCGAGCAGGCCCCCGACGCGGAGCTGATGGAGTGCTCGACGGTGCCCGCGGGTATCGCCGCCGAGGCACACACCTATCTGGCCGAGGGCGGCGCCGACAACCTGCGCCAGCTGCACAACTTCCTCTCGGACACGGTGCTGCTCACCGGGCACGGCTTCGAGCCGGCCGTGCACCTGCCGAACTGGGGCGTTCTCGAGCGCGACACCCGCGCGATCGACGGTCCGACGGTCGCGGTGCTCTACTACCGCGCCCAGCACCTGGCCGGGAACACCACGTACGTCGAGGCGCTGTGCCGGGCGATCGAGGACGCCGGCGCGAACCCGCTGCCGATCTTCTGCGCGTCGCTGCGCACCGCGCCCGCCGATCTGCTCGAGACGTTGGGCCGCGCCGACGCGATGGTCGTGACGGTCCTCGCGGCCGGCGGCACCAAGCCCGCACACGCGCAGGCCGGTGGCGACGACGAGGCGTGGGACGTCGCCGAACTCGCCGCCCTCGATGTGCCGATCCTGCAGGGTCTGTGCCTGACCAGCAGCCGGGAGGCGTGGGAGGCCAACGACGACGGCATGTCCCCGCTCGACGTCGCGACGCAGGTCGCGGTGCCCGAGTTCGACGGCCGCCTGATCACCGTGCCGTTCTCGTTCAAGGAGATCGACGCCGACGGGCTCACCGCCTACGTGCCGGACGCCGAGCGCGCCGCCCGCGTCGCCGGGATCGCGGTTCGCCACGCACGGCTGCGGCGGATCCCGAACCCGGACAAGAAGATCGCGCTGATGCTGTCGGCGTATCCGACCAAGCACGCCCGCATCGGCAACGCCGTCGGCCTGGACACCCCGGCCAGTGCGATCGACCTGCTCACCGAGATGCGCACCGCCGGATACGATCTCGGGCCGCTCGACGGCGACGATGCGCTGCCCGGTCTGGCGGCGAAGGACGGCGACGCGCTCATTCACGCGCTGATCGCCGCCGGCGGTCAGGACCCGGACTGGCTCACCGCCGAGCAGCTCGAGGGCAACCCGATCCGCATCTCCGCCGCCCGCTACCGCGAGTGGTTCGCGACGCTGCCACAGGACTTCCGCGAGGGCGTCGAGGAGCACTGGGGCGCCGCGCCCGGCGAGCTGTACGTCGACCGCTCGTCCGATCCCGAGGGCGAGATCGTCATCGCCGCCATCCGCGCCGGCAACGTCGTGCTGATGGTGCAGCCGCCGCGCGGGTTCGGCGAGAACCCGGTCGCGATCTACCACGACCCGGACCTGCCGCCGAGCCACCACTACCTGGCCGCCTACCGCTGGATCGGCGCGAACACCGAGCAGGGTGGGTTCGGGGCCGACGCGATCGTGCACCTGGGCAAGCACGGCAACCTCGAGTGGCTGCCCGGCAAGACGCTGGGCATGTCGGCGTCGTGCGGCACCGACGCCGCGCTCGGTGACCTGCCGATGATCTACCCGTTCCTGGTCAACGATCCGGGCGAGGGCACCCAGGCCAAGCGCCGCGCCCACGCGACCCTGGTCGACCACCTGATCCCGCCGATGGCGCGCGCCGAGAGCTACGGCGACATCTCCCGCCTCGAACAGCTGCTCGACGAGCACTCCAACATCTCCGCACTCGACCCGGCGAAGCTGCCCGCGATCCGCCAGCAGATCTGGACGTTGATGCGCGCCGCGAAGATGGACCACGACCTGGGCCTGGCCGAGCGTCCCGAGGAGGACGTGTTCGACGACATGCTCATGCACGTCGACGGCTGGCTGTGCGAGATCAAGGACGTCCAGATCCGCGACGGCCTGCACATCCTGGGCCGCGCGCCCGAGGGTGACGCCGAGGTCGAGTTGGTGCTGGCCATGCTGCGGGCGCGGCAGATGTGGGGCGGCGAGCAGTCCGTTCCCGGCCTGCGGGAGGCGTTGGGGCTCAGCGAGGCCGGCGACGAGGACCGTGGCCGCGTCGACGAGGTCGAGGCGCAGGCGCACGCCCTGCTCGCGGCGCTGGCCGAGACGGACTGGGATCCCGCTGCCGCCGACCGGCTGTCCGACGACGACACCGTCCGGCAGATCCTGCGGTTCGCCGCGACCGAGGTGGTGCCGCGGCTGCGGCAGACGTCCGGCGAGATCGCGCAAGTGCTGCACGCGCTCGACGGCGGCTTCATCGCGGCGGGCCCGTCCGGGTCGCCGCTGCGCGGGCTGATCAACGTGCTGCCCACCGGACGCAACTTCTACTCGGTCGACCCCAAGGCGGTGCCGTCGCGGCTGGCGTGGGAGACCGGTCAGGCGATGGCCGAGTCGCTGGTCCAGCGCTACCGCGCCGACCACGGCGAGTGGCCCAAGTCGGTGGGCCTGTCGGTGTGGGGCACGTCCGCGATGCGCACCTCCGGCGACGACATCGCCGAGGTGTTCGCGCTGCTCGGTGTCCGCCCGGTGTGGGACGAGGCGTCGCGCCGTGTCACCAGCCTCGAGGTGATCGACCTCGCCGAACTGGGCCGCCCGCGCATCGACGTCACCGTCCGCATCAGCGGCTTCTTCCGGGACGCGTTCCCGCACGTGCTGGCGCTGCTCGACGACGCCGTCCGCCTGGTCGCCGGGCTCGACGAGTCGCCTGAGGACAACTACGTCCATGCCCACGCGCAGGCGGACCTGGCCGAGCACGGCGACGACCGCCGCGCCACCACCCGCATCTTCGGCTCGAAGCCCGGCACGTACGGCGCCGGTCTGCTGCAGCTGATCGACTCGAAGAACTGGCGCGACGACGCCGACCTCGCACAGGTGTACACCACGTGGGGCGGCTACGCATACGGCCGCGGGCTCGACGGCGTCCCGGCGTCCGACGACATGCGCAGTGCCTACAAGCGGATCGCGGTGGCGGCCAAGAACACCGACACCCGCGAGCACGACATCGCCGACTCGGACGACTACTTCCAGTACCACGGCGGCATGGTCGCCACCGTCCGCGCGCTCACCGGCACGGCGCCTGAGGCGTACATCGGCGACAGCACCCGCCCCGACGCGGTCCGCACCCGGACACTGTCGGAGGAGACCGCCCGCGTCTTCCGGGCCCGCGTGGTGAATCCGCGCTGGCTCGAGGCGATGCGCCGGCACGGCTACAAGGGCGCCTTCGAGATGGCCGCGACGGTCGACTACCTGTTCGGGTACGACGCGACCACCAACGTCGTCGCGGACTGGATGTACGAGAAGCTCGCCGAGACGTACGTGCTGGACGAGCAGAACCGCAAGTTCATGTCCGAGTCGAATCCGTGGGCGCTGCACGGCATCTCCGAGCGCCTGCTCGAGGCCGTCGAGCGGGACATGTGGGAGGAGCCGTCACCCGAGGTGCTCGAGGGCCTGCGGCAGGTCTACCTCGAGACCGAGGGCGAGCTCGAGGGGGAGTAAGCCGACGTAGGCGGTGGGCCTGCTCCGGGATTCGGAGCAGGCCCACGGCGCTACTTTCGCCAGAACAGGTGGTGCGTGACGCCGCTCGGGCTGGGCACTGTTTCCAGATGGAATCGGTCGAGCAGTTCGTCCGGGCTCTCCCACAGGCGCAAGCCGGTACCGAACGTGATCGGGGAGACGGCTACGTGCATGGTGTCGACGAGGTCGGCGTCGAGGAACTCCCGGATGGTGGTGACCCCGCCGCCGAGTCGGACGTCCTTGCCCTGCGCCGCGTCCTTGGCCTGATCGAGGATCGTTGCCGGGTCGCCGTCCACGAAGTGGAACGTGGTCTCGCCGCGCGTGATCGACGGCCGGGAGTGGTGGGTCAGGACGAACACCGGCGTGTGGAACGGCGGCTCCTCACCCCACCAGCCTTCCCACTCCAGGTCCTCCCACGGTCCGCGCTGCGGCCCGAACTTGTTGCGACCCATGATCTCGGCGCCGATGTTGCGGGAGAAGTCGCGGGTGAAGTAGTCGTCCAGGCCGCGGCTGCCGCCGGGATCGGTGCGCATGGGCCAGCTCGCCGTCGCGCCCGCCCAGGTGAACATCGCACCGGGGTCGAGGCCGAACGGACTCTCGAAGGTCTGGTTCTTACCGCAGGCGATGCCGTCGCTCGAGACGTTGAAGTTCTGGACCCGTAGCAGCTGACTCACGTGATGCTCCGCTCTCGAAGGAGGTGTTACGAGAAGACAGACTCCCCGCGTCGACGAAACTCATCATGACGTGGTCACGTGCCGGCCGTGTGGATACGAGAGTGACCGTTCTGTCGACGGATCCCGGGGCGTGCGACCATGGAGAAGTCGACGCTCTACGCCTGATGCTGACCGGAGGCCGTGGCGATGGACGACTGGACGGGAAGCGAGTACCCGCGGGTCGTGGTCGAGACCGAAAACGGCCGCACAAGCTACAGTGCGGGCAAAGCGGTACGCATCGGCCGGGATCCGCAGTTGGAGATCACGATCGTCGATCCTGTGGTGTCGCGCGAGCATGCGCGGCTCAGGTGGGATGAGGGATGGCAGCTCGTCGACTCCGACAGCAAGAACGGGATCTACGTCGACGGCGAGCGCCGAGAAAAGGTACCCGTCACGGACACCGTCCTCGTCCGCCTGGGTGACGCGGTCGAGGGACCCACCGTGCGGATCTCGATCGAAGATCCCGACGCAACGCGACGGGACGTGGGCAGTCGATGGGACGAGTCGACGATCGACGTAGGGGCCTCGATCGCCCCGCCCGCGGCACCGCGCGAGACCATCCCGGCGGGAGCCCTCACGATCGGACGGTCCCCCGACAACGACATCGTCGTCCGGGATGTGCTGGCCTCACGCCGTCACGCGATAGTCCACAATGGGCCGTCCGGCCTCGAAATCGAAGATTTGGGGAGCGTCAACGGAATGTTCGTCGGCGGTGCCCGGGTGACGCGCGCACGGCTGACCGACGGCGACGTCGTCACCATCGGCAACACCGACTTCAGCGTGCAGGAAGGCCGTCTCGTTCCACGACAGGCGACAGCGTCGACCGCCGGCGGTCTACGCGTGGACGGCGTCGGACTCACCATCGAAGGTGGGCGGCGACTACTGGAAGACGTCACCTTCACGGCGGGACCCGGCAGTCTCACCGCGGTGATCGGGCCCTCCGGCGCGGGAAAGACCACGGTCGCCAAGATCATCTCCGGTTCGGAAGGCCCCACGGAAGGCGTCGTCGAATTCGAAGGGCGCAGCGTGCACACCGACTATTCGGTACTGCGCTCCCGCATCGGCATGGTCCCTCAGGACGACGTCGTCCATCGGCAGCTGACCGTCCGGAGGGCCCTCGGCTACGCCGCGGAGCTGAGACTGCCGCCGGACACCACCCGGGCCGACCGTGAAGTGGTGATCGCAGGGGTACTCGACGAACTGCAACTGACCGAGCACGCCGACACCCGCGTCGATCGCCTCTCCGGCGGGCAACGCAAACGCGCATCGGTCGCGCTGGAGTTGCTCACGGGCCCTTCCCTGCTCATCCTCGACGAACCGACCTCGGGTCTCGACCCCGCGCTCGATCGACAGATCATGGCGACCTTGCGCGGCCTCGCCGATTCGGGCCGCGTCGTTGTCATCGTCACGCATTCGCTGTCGTACCTCGAGATGTGCGATCAGGTGCTGCTCCTCGCTCCCGGCGGCAAGACCGCGTACGTGGGACCGCCCGACCGAGTCGGGAGCGCGCTCGGCCATACCGACTGGGCCGACATCTTCGCCCGCGTCGCATCCGACCCGGACGGGGTGTTCGCCGAGTACCGTGCCACCCGCCCGGTGGTGGAGGCGCCACCACCGACCCCACCCGGGCCGCTCGGCTCTCCCGCGCACACCTCGAGGCGCAAACAGCTCAGCACCGTCGCCCGCCGCCAGGTTCGGCTGATCCGCGCCGACAGGGGCTACCTGATCTTCCTGTCGCTGCTTCCCTTCGTGCTCGGTGGCCTGGCCCTGCTCGTGCCGGGCGACACCGGGTTCGGGCCGTCTGGTGCCGACGTATCCGGCGAACTCACCCAGATCCTGGTGGTGCTGATTCTCGGCGCCGCCTTCATGGGCTGTTCACTGACCATCCGCGACCTGGTCGGTGAGCGCATGGTCTATCAGCGCGAACGTGCCGCCGGGCTGCTGCCGTCCGCGTATCTGACGGCGAAGATCGTCGTGTTCTGCGCCGCCGGCATCGTGCAGTCGGTGGTCATGGTGCTGATCGTCTTCGTGGGCAAGGGTTTCCCGGGCCACGGCAGTGTGCTCCCCTCGGGCTCCGTCGAACTGATCCTGGACATCGCCGCCACCACCTGCTGCTGCGTCGTGGTCGGATTGGCGTTGTCGTCGGTGGCGCGCTCGAGTGAGCAGGTGCTGCCGATGCTGGTGGTCACGATCATGGCGCAGCTGGTGATGTGCGGAGGATTGATCACGATCACCGGACGCGCCGTGCTCGAACAGGTCGCGTGGCTGTTTCCGTCACGTTGGGGGTTCGCGGCCGCCGCCTCGACGGTGGACCTGGCCACGAATGCCACCGGCACCGAGCCGGACACGCTGTGGCAGCACACCGGATCGTGGTGGCTGCTCAGCATCGCCATGCTGGTGCTCATCAGTTGCGTGCTCGCAGTCGTCACCTACAGCCGGCTCCGTTTGCGCCGTCAGTAGAGGTCGTCAAGCTCTGCGAAATAGCTGCCGCGCACCGTCTTCGAACTCCGGGGGTAACGCGCCTATAGCCGGCGGTCGAACGCGAGCTTCGGTTCGGCGGTGGGGATGTCGACGGTGTACGTCCGCAGCCGCACCGAGTCCGCACTCAGGTCCATCACCATGAAGCCGAGGTCGTCGAAGTTCTGGTAGAGGTGCGCGCGGTCGGGTCGGGTGGACTTGCCGTGGCTGTCCTTGCCGGCCGCACCCGAGACGATCTGCCGGGTGCCCTTGGATTCGACGGTCGGCTCGAGAACCTGCAGCGTGTGGTCGTGTCCCGAGAGGATGAACTGGCAGCGCCCGACGACGTGGTCCTCGTAGAACCGCTTGGCGTGGATCCCGTTCATCGGTTCGAGAGGGATCCCGTCGTACTCGCCGGCGTCACCGTGCGATCCGTTGCTCAGGTACGGGTGATGGGCGCACGTGATCTTCCACTTCGCCGGGGACGCAGCGATCGCCGCGTCCAGCCAGGCCCGCTGCTCGTTCATGAACTGTCCGTCCGCCGCCCAGTATGGCACGAACAGAGGAGGCAGATAGGCGGCGACCGGGTTGAGGTCGAGGACGAAGAACTCGACGATCGGGTTCTCCTCGGGCACCCGCACCGAGTAGTAGCGGTAGGGCATCCACCACTTGCGGGAGGTCCCGTGGTAGTCCACCTCGTCGTTGCCGCGCAGCAGCCAGCCGCCGTCACCGGGGAAGAGGGCGGTGTTGTCGTGATTGCCGAGGGCCATCACCCACGGGAAGTCCAGACCGTGGTTCGGGTCCTCGAACTTGGTGGCGAACTGGGCGTCCCGGTCGCCGTTCGGTCCGGCCTCGTAGAGGTTGTCGCCCAGTCCGAGCGCCATGCCGAACGGCTCGGCCGCGTGCACTTTGCGCATCGCGTCGGCGACCGCCCACTGCGCAGGAGTGCCGGTGCCGGCGTCGCCGGTGACTAGCACCCGGATGTTCGACGTCGTGGGGAACGCGAACTTGCCCGGGGCCGGGGCCGCCGCGGCCGCGGCGGTGGGCGCCATCGTCATCATCGGGACGGCGGCGGCAGCCATACCGGCTCCCGCGAGGAAGCTGCGGCGGTTGATCGGGTTCATCTCGGTCACGATGTCACAGCAAACCCGAGGATGGACGAGCGTTCAAATGAAAACGCCGGAACCGCACAGATGTTCATTCGTCGTTCATCCGATCGGCAGCAGGACCCGTACATTGAATGCATGGCTGTCACGCTGAGCGAGATCGGTGCCGCGAAGTACGTTCTGCTGACCACGTTCCGGAAGGATGGTTCCGGAGTGCCGACCCCCGTCTGGGCGGCGATGGACGG
Organism: Prescottella soli; assembly: GCF_040024445.1. Taxonomy (NCBI): domain Bacteria; kingdom Bacillati; phylum Actinomycetota; class Actinomycetes; order Mycobacteriales; family Nocardiaceae; genus Rhodococcus; species Rhodococcus (subgen. Prescottella) soli. The sequence goes on along the minus strand of NZ_CP157276.1, from coordinate 423,573 downwards.
CGACCGAATGCTGATATGGACCGAAACGAAGTCGTGGAAGGTCAAGCGGATCCGTCACACGCCACGAGTCACGGTGGGCGCATGCGACGCGCGCGGCAACCCCAAGGGCCCGCAGATCGACGCGACCGCCGCCGTCCTCGATGACGCCGGCACCGAGCACACCCGCGCGGAGATCATCCGCAAGTACCGCGTCCTCGGATGGCTCCTGGTCAAGGGCAGTCTGCTGCGTCGCGGACGGGCCGGAACCGTGGGCGTGGCCGTGATGGTCGGCGAGGAACGCTGAGCGACATCCCACCGTGCGGCCACCGGCCGGCCTTGCCCCGGTAGATCAGATCTCGAAGCCGGCGACCGCGTTCCCGGTGAGGGGATTGTGTTCGCGTGCATAGATTTCCAGGGTGGCGGGGTTCTTGTGCCCGGTCTGCCGCATGACTTCGTGGGCCTGGGCACCATTGCGGAACGCCTGGGTGACGAACCCGGCGCGCAGGGAGTGCCCGCCGAGATTCGCGATCTTGGCGGGGGAGAGTCCGGCGTCGGCGGCGGCGCGGCGGATCACCCCGTGGATTCCCTGCCCGGTCAGGGCGCTGTCACCGATGTTCCCGTTCACGCGCAGCGGCCGGAACACCGGCGATGTCGCGACGTCGGGGACGAGGTCGGGATAGGGGACGTGGCAGATGTGCGTGCCGAACGTGTCGGGGGCACCGAGCAACTGGGCGATACCGGCGCGGCCACCCCGATGGTGAGCGAGGACGACATCGAGCCACCGTCGGTACACGCACGGCGGGCAGGTGCGGTGCCCGACTGCGAACGGGGTGGCCTTGACCATGCCGCCGCCGACCTGGTCGGTCTTCGATCGACGCACCAGGATGTGCAGCCCGTCCTGGGGGTGGAGGGTGATGTCGCGCAGTTGCAGGCCGGACAGCTCGGAGCGGCGGAAGGCACCCAGGAATCCGATCAGGATGACCGCCGAGTCACGGCGTTCTCGCAGTTGGTCCTGCCACGTCTCCGCGTTCTGACGCATCGTGGCGAGGATGTAGCTGATCTCGTCCCCCAGTAGTGGCGCGACGCGTTTGGTCGGGCGCTCCCCGGCGGCGGCGTAGGTGCGACGCAGGCCGGCCAGCGTGTCCTTGACGATCTGAGCCTGCCCGGGCGCGGGGCGGGCGCAGGCTCGGTGCCAGTAGTTGATCGACGCCACCCATCGGGTGAGCGTGTTCGTCGCGTACCGGCGTTCCCCGGTGCCGGTGCGCTGTTCGGCGTGCTCGGTGAGATAGTCGGCGACGGTATGGGGGTGCGCCGGCATCGGCACCTGCCCGCGCTCCGCGCACCAGCTGCGGAACTTGTCCCAGTCCGTGCGGTAGTTCCGGGCGGTCGATGGAGAGTGCCGCTGCTCGAGGGCGGCGACGATCCGGGCCTCGGCGGACGCGGACAGCACCGGGACGGCAGGTTCGAGCCCGGGCCCGGTCGATGCCGCCGGGCGTTCGGGAACGGCAGGCAGAGCGGGCACGACACCGACCGTGTCGACCTGTTCACTCACACCCGTGCTCCTCTCGTGTCCGTCGAGTGAGCCTACCGAGTAGAACCGACAGTTCCGTATGTCCGGCGGGGCGTCCCATAACTGTCACCGTGACGAAATGTCGCCATGTCCGAGTCGGGGCCGTCGACGCGCCGTGGTGGCGAGATTGCCCCCGTGGCTTCCCGATTCGGTGATGGCGCTAACTGCCATTAGCGTGAGTAGGGCTCTCCGGCACCGCGTGCGCACGTGACCGCGTCGGCCTGAGCGCCCATTCCTTGGCGGAAGTCGCGGGATTCCGCGGATCGGACGCAGGGGTGGCGCCCAGGCCGACCGTGGTGGCAGCTTTCGGAGTTCGACCGCCGACGGCGCTTGGGCGGAATCGACTGAGGGGGAACAGGTTTTGGGTTCGGGTGGCGCCCGCGAGGCGCTGGACGGCAGTGCGATTCCGCGGCCGTCGAGCTGCGCAGCGACTCCTCGGTCGGGAGCACACCACGCGCCGCAGACCGTGCGCTACCACCGCGAGTTGTGGCACGATTTCGCAGGTGACCAGCAGACCCGACGAAGCGCAGCGCCTGCGCGACCTGGCGCTGCTACGCCGCGTACGCGACCGGATCGACCGGGAGTACGCGCAGCCGCTGGACGTCGAGGCGCTGGCCCGCGGCGTGCACATGTCGGCCGGACATCTCAGCCGGCAGTTCCGGCTCGCGTACGGCGAGCCGCCGTACGCCTACCTGATGACGCGGCGCATCGAGCGTGCGATGGCGCTGCTGCGGCGCGGCGATCTCAGCGTGACCGAGGTCTGCTTCGCCGTCGGCTGCTCGTCGCTGGGCACGTTCAGCACCCGTTTCACCGAGCTCGTCGGCGTCTCGCCCAGCGTCTACCGGGATCAGGAGCGGCCCGCGACGGAGATGCCGTCGTGCGTGACGAAGCAGGTCACCAGACCGGTCAGGAATCGAGAAGCGTCCGCCGCGGGCGGCACCTAGCGTGGTGGCCACAGCCCCCACCTGCACACACGCCGCCACCGCCACAGATGGAGACCCGATGAGCACGGATACCCCGCACGCCGCCGACAGTCACGACCTGATCCGCGTGCACGGTGCACGCGAGAACAACCTCAAGGACGTCAGCGTCGAGATCCCGAAGCGTCGGCTGACGGTGTTCACCGGTGTGTCCGGCTCGGGCAAGAGTTCCCTGGTGTTCAGCACGATCGCGGCCGAGTCGCAGCGGATGATCAACGAGACCTACAGCGCGTTCGTGCAGGGCTTCATGCCCACCCTGGCGCGCCCCGACGTCGACGTGCTCGAGGGGCTGACGACGGCGATCATCGTCGACCAGGAACGCATGGGCGCGAATCCGCGCTCGACGGTCGGCACCGCCACCGACGCCAACGCGATGCTGCGCATCCTGTTCAGCCGGCTCGGGAAGCCGCACATCGGCTCGCCGCAGGCCTTCTCGTTCAACGTCGCGTCGGTGAGCGGGGCGGGGGCGATCTCGGTGGAGAAGGCCGGACGGACCGTCAAGGAGCGTCGCAGCTTCAGCATCACCGGCGGCATGTGCCCGCGCTGCGAGGGCATGGGCAGGGTCTCGGACTTCGACCTGACCGCGCTGTACGACGACAGCAAGTCGCTCAACGAGGGCGCGCTGACCATCCCCGGTTACAGCATGGACGGTTGGTACGGCCGCATCTTCCGCGGCTGCGGCTTCTTCGACCCCGACAAGCCGATCGCCAAGTTCACCAAGAAGCAGCTCAACGATCTGCTCTACAAGGAGCCGACCAAGGTCAAGGTCGAGGGCGTCAACGTCACCTACGAGGGCCTGATCCCGAAGATCCAGAAGTCGTTCCTGTCCAAGGACCGCGAGGCGATGCAGCCGCACATCCGGGCATTCGTCGACCGCGCGATCACCTTCCAGACCTGCCCCGACTGCGAGGGCACCCGGCTGAGCGCGGAGGCGCGGTCGTCGAAGATCGACGGGGTCAGCATCGCCGACGTCTGCGCCATGCAGATCAGCGATCTCGCCGAGTGGGTGCGCGGGCTCGACGAGCCGTCGGCGGCGCCGCTGCTGAAGTCGCTGGGGGAGACGCTCGACTCGTTCGTCGAGATCGGGCTCGGCTACCTCAGCCTCGACCGCCCGGCGGGCACGCTGTCCGGCGGCGAGGCGCAGCGCACCAAGCTGATCCGGCACCTCGGGTCGTCTCTCACCGACGTCACCTACGTGTTCGACGAGCCGACGATCGGCCTGCACCCGCACGACATCGCGCGGATGAACGACCTGCTGCTGCAGCTGCGAGACAAGGGCAACACGGTGCTGGTCGTCGAGCACAAGCCCGAGGCGATCGCGATCGCCGACCACGTCGTCGACCTCGGCCCGCGCGCCGGCACCGAGGGCGGCGAGATCGTCTTCGAGGGCACCGTCGACGAGCTCCGGACCAGCGGCACCCTCACCGGCAAGCACCTCGACGACCGTGCGGCGCTCAAGCCGTCGGTGCGGACCTCGTCGGGAGCCCTGGAGGTGCGCGGCGCCGACACCCACAACCTGCGCGGCGTCGACGTCGACATCCCGCTGGGCGTGCTCGTCGTGGTGACCGGCGTGGCTGGGTCGGGCAAGAGCTCGCTGATCGGCGGGTCGGTGGCCAGGCGCGACGGCGTGGTGTCGATCGACCAGGGCGCGATCAAGGGCTCGCGGCGCAGCAACCCCGCCACCTACACCGGGCTGCTCGACCCGATCCGCAAGGCGTTCGCCAAGGCCAACGGCGTCAAGCCCGGCCTCTTCAGCGCCAACTCGGAGGGCGCGTGCCCCAACTGCAACGGCGCCGGGGTGGTGTACTCCGACCTGGCGATGATGGCCGGCGTCTCGACCCCCTGTGAGGTGTGCGAGGGCAAGCGCTTCCAGGCCGAGGTGCTCGACTACACGTTCGGCGGCAAGGACATCGCCGAGGTGCTCGGGATGTCGGTCGCGCAGGCCGAGGAGTTCTTCGGCTCCGGCGAGGCGAAACTCCCTGCAGCTCACAAGATCCTGGCGCGGCTGGCGGACGTCGGGCTCGGGTACGTCAAGATCGGTCAGCCCCTCACCACGCTGTCCGGCGGCGAGCGCCAGCGGCTCAAGCTGGCCACCCACATGGGGGAGAAGGGCGACGTCTACATCCTCGACGAGCCCACCACCGGTCTGCACCTCGCCGACGTGGAGAACCTGCTCGGCCTGCTCGACCGTCTCGTCGACTCCGGCAAGTCGGTGATCGTCATCGAGCATCACCAGGCCGTGATGGCGCACGCCGACTGGATCGTCGACCTCGGGCCCGGCGCGGGTCACGACGGCGGCCGGATCGTCTTCGAGGGCGCCCCTGCCGACCTGGTCGCCGACCAAACGACGCTCACCGGCAAGCACCTCGCGGACTACGTCGGCGGCTGACCGGGATCACGGCAATTCGGTGATCGTCAGCCGACCGGCCGGGCCGCGTGCTTCAATTCGCCCATGCGAAAAGCACTGCCCGCAGTCGCGTTGATCGCTATCTGGTTGGTTGCCGGCGCCGCACCCGCCGGCGCCGCCTCGTCTGTGGGCGCGCCGCAGCCATCCTGGTCCGGGGAGTACTCGGTCAAGCGCTTCGCGGCGACCAAGACCGGCACGAGTCTGGCGGCCCGGCAGTGGGAGCCCGACTTCGCCGACACCTACACGTTCGAGACGAGTTGTTCGGGCGGGACCTGCGTGGCGACCGTGATCGACGGGCCCAAGCCGGCCAACCCGACCCTCCCGCAACCGGCGCGATACACGTGGGACGGGACGAGCTGGGTCCATCCCTACGACTGGCAGTGGGACTGCTGGCAGGGCGAGGGCGTGCCCAAGGTGTGGGCGCCGGCGCACTCGGTGGCGTACTACACCCCGCAACGAGACGGCACGCTGGTCGGCTCGTGGCGCACCGACATCGCGAGCGGCCCCTGCGAAGGCTCGGTGATCATGAAGGTCGCGGCCTACCCCGTCGATCCGTCTCCCGGATCCGTCGGCAGCAGCAGCTGAGCCCAGCGGCGGCGGTGGTCCGAGACTACGGCGGCGCGCGCCGCGACACCGGCGGCAGGAACTCGGCCTCGAGGGTGCGGGCCCACCAGGCGCCGCTCTCGCGGCGTTCGTCGCGGGTGGTGAACCGGTAGCGGTACAGCCGCGCCCGGATCACCGCCGGCGGCGCGTCCGGGAACGGGTTGTGATGCAGCAGCTTCAACAGCGCCGTGTCCCCGTCGAGCAGGCGCTCGACCAGCCCGCCGAACCACGCCGTGGCGTAGCCGGGGGAGATCGCGGCGAACCACATCAGCCAGTCCAGCCGCAGGTGATACGGGGCGAACTGGTGGGGACGGCGACGCAGATCGCCCGGCTTGCCCTTGAACTCGTACGCTGACCATTCGCTCTCCGCCGTCGGATACTCGTCGCGGCACCCCTCGAGCACGATCTCGCGTCGCGTCTTCGTCACGTGCCCGAACGCCCCGTACGTGTTCACGAGGTGCCACGGATCGAACGACGCGTTCATCATCTGGTGGCTGGAGAAGAGGTTGCGTGCGGGACGGTAGCTCAGCGCCGCGACGGCGATCGTGACCGCGACGACGATCACCGCGAACCACACCGGTGCCGGGGCGATGTCCGACGGCGCCGCGACCGGCAGAATCGCCTCCCAGAACCCGTTCGGCAGCACCGACAGCCCCAGCACGATCGCGAGCCAGTTGAGCCACGCGAAGTTGCCGCTCGCCACCAGCCACAGCTGGGTCACGATCATGATCGCGGCGGCCCCGCCCGCCACCGGCTGCGGCACGAACAGGAAGAACGGCACGATCAGCTGGGTGACGTGGTTCCCCGCCACCTCCACCTTGTGCAGCGGACGGGGCAGTCGGTGGAAGTGCCAGCTCAGCGGGCCGGGCATCGGCTGCGTCTCGTGGTGGTAGTACAGGCAGGTCAGGTCGCGCCAGCACGGATCGCCGCGGATCTTGATCAGACCGGCGCCGAACTCGAGCCGGAACAGCAGCCAGCGCAGCAGCAGCAGCGTCAACAGCGGTGGCGCGGTGTGCGCGTTGCCGACGAACACCGCGAGCAGCCCCACCTCGAGCAGCAGTGATTCCCACCCGAACCCGTACCAGACCTGCCCCACGTTGACGATCGACAGGTACAGGCCCCACAGCGCCAGCCACCCGAGCATGCACAGCGGCAACGGCAGCAGGTCCAGCAACCCCAGCAGCGCGGCCGCCGCCAATCCCACCCCGGTCCACGCGGCGGCCGCGAAGAACCGGTCCGAGTAGTGCAGGTGGAAGATGCTCGGCGACCGCTGCCAGCGGGCCCCGGCGAGGAACCGGCGGATCGGCAGGATGCCGCCGTCCCCGATCAGCGGCCGGAACTGGTCGACCGCGACGAGGAAAGCGCACAGGTAGATGACGGCCAGCGCCTCCTTGAAGAGCAGCCGCCCCAGCCAGTATTGGTCGGCATCGAACCAGTCCACGACAAGGTCCCCTTGTCGCGGACGTTACTCGGGGCGTCGGCGGTGGGCCAGGGCCGGCCGACTCACGCCAGGTGCGGGAGCACCTCCTTCTCGAGCAGTTCCAGACCGGACGTGTCGTATGCGGCCTCGGGAACGTAGAAGATCGCGTACTCGAGGCCCTGCTTCTTCAGCGCGGTGAGGTTCTCGACGATCTGCTCCGGGGTGCCGACCGCCGGCATGCCCCGGAACGCGTCGAGGTAGGCGTCGGCCCGCTCCGGCCCGACGACCGGTGCGAGGCGGGCGCGCACGGCGTCGAGCCGCTCGCGCACCTCGGCCTCGGTGCGGCCGATCGCCAGGTTGTAGTTCGCGGACCGCACGATCGCGTCGAAGTCGGTGCCGACGTCGGCGCAGTGTTCGCGCAGGATCCGCGACTTGTGGGCGAAGCCCTCGGGGGTGCCGTCGAAGTTCGTGTACTGCGCGTACTTCGCGGCGATCTTCAACGTCACCTTCTCGCCGCCACCGGCGATCCACAGCGGGATTCCGCCGTCCTGCAGCGGAAGTGGACGCACGATCGCGCCGTCGACCTGGTAGTGGCGGCCGTCCAGCGTCGCGGTGCCGGTGGTCCACGCCTGCCGGAGGATCTGCACGCCCTCGTCCAGGCGGCCGAGCCGCTCGCCCGCCGACGGGAATCCGTAGCCGTAGGCGCGCCACTCGTGCTCGTACCAGCCGCCGCCGATGCCCATCTCGATGCGGCCGCCGGAGATGATGTCGGCGGTCGCGGCGACCTTCGCGAGGTAGGCGGGGTTGCGGTAGCTCATCGCGGTGCACATCTGGCCCAGGCGCACGCGCTCGGTGACCGCGGCGAACGCCGACATCAGCGACCACGCCTCGTGGGTGGCCTCGTCGGTGGGCGCGGGCACGGTGTGGAAATGGTCGTAGACCCAGATCGAGTCCCACGGCCCGCGGTCGGCCCGCAGCGCGAGATCACGCATCACCGGCCACTGGTCCGCCGGGTCGATGCCGACGAGATCGAGCCGCCAGCCCTGGGGTACGAACAGTCCGAAACGCATCTCGGTCCTTGTCTGTCGAGGGGAAGTGTCCGGGCGCCGGCCGAACTACGGCATCGCGTCCACGTAGAACCACCGTCCGTGCTCCCGGACGAATCGGCTGTGCTCGCGCATGGATCCGCGTTCGCCGTGGTCGGCGTAGTGGGCGACGAACTCGACTGTGCCGGTGTCGTCGAGCAGCCCGCCGCCGGCGGTGCGGAGCACGTCGAGGCGTCGCCACACCAGATCCGGGTCCAGCTCCAGGGTCGTCGGACGGGTGCTCGGATGCCAGGTCCGCAGCAGGTAGTCGGCGTCGCCGACCGCGAACGCGGCGTACCGCGAGCGCATCAACTGCTCCGCCGTGGGGGCGTCGGCGGTGTCGTCGTGGAAGCGGCCGCAGCACTGCCCGTACTGCTCCCCGGACAGGCAGGGGCAGCGGTCCTCGGGACCGATCGGTGCCATCACTTCTCCCTCACTGAGCCTGGCTCACCGACGACATGTGGAAGTCCGGAATCCGCATGGGCGGCATCGCGGTTCGCGTGAACCAGTCCTTCCACTCCCGCGGCAGGGTCGGCTCGGTGGCGCCGACCTCGGTCGCGCGGCGCAACAGATCGAGGGGGCTCTCGTTGAACCGGAAGTTGTTGACCGCCGCGGTGACCGCACCGTCCTCGACCAGGTACACCCCGTCGCGGGTCAGTCCGGTGAGCAGGGCGGTCGCCGGGTCCACCTCGCGGATGTACCACAGCGTCGTGAGCAGCAGGCCTCGTTCCGTGCCGGCCACCAGGTCGTCGAGCGTCGCGGCGCTCCCGCCGGTGAGCAGCAGGTTGTCGCCGGGCACCGCGACCGGCGCCTCGAACTCCGCGGCGGCCGCGCGCGGATACGCCAGCGCGTGGATGACGCCGTCGCGGATCCAGTCGACCCGGGCGGCGTCCATGCCGTTGTCGAACACCGAGACCGTGTCGGACGACGCGGTGGTCGCGACGAACGGCGAGTACGCGAGTCGGTCGGCGCGCGGATCCGAGTACAGGGTCAGCGGGATGTCGGTGAGCCGCTCGCCGACGCGGGTGCCGCCGCTGCGGGAGAGCGCGGTGTGCCCCTCCTGCGCGCCGCGGCCCTCCATCGCCCACATCAGCGGGATCATCAGGTCCGACACCGCCGACGGCGGCAGCACCGTCTCGTAGCGTCCGGCGGGCAGCGCGACCGTCCGCGCGGACCAGTCCAGCCGGCGGGACAGCTCCGACAGCAGGTCCGGGACGGACACGTCGGCGAAGTCGAGGCTGGCCGTGCCCACCCAGGCGCTCGCGTCGCCGCGCTTGCCGTTGATCTCGATCGAGCCGGTCGGCTGGGTGTACCGGCGCCGGATGCCGGTCGACGTCCCGAGCCAGGTGCTGTGCATCTGGTGGTGGGCGAAGCCGTACAGCCGGTCGGCGCCGTCGAACCCGTCCGCCAGACCGGGCACGAGCGTCTCGAACACCCCGACCCCCGTCGCCGCGGCGCCGTCCGACCATCCGGCGTCCGCGCCGTCACCGGTCAGCAGGTCCATCGCGTCCTCGGCCGGCGGCGCCGAGCGGGCGGCCGCCTCGCTGGCCCGCACGACGTCGACGATCGCGTCCGCGTCGACCGTCGAGGACGTCACCGCGCCGACCCTCGCGGTACCGTCGTCGGAGCGGATCACCGACAGCACGGTCCAGGACCGCGACGTCGAGACCCCGTTGGTGGTCATCGAATTGCCGGCCCAGCGCAACGACGCCTCGCTCGCGTCGGTGACCAGCACCATCGTCTCGTCGGCCGTGGAGAGGGCCAGCGCCTTCTCGACGAGTTCCTGTGCGGCGATCATCGCCCGCCCTCCGTTCGGGTGTTGAGCACGCCCACGCCGCGGAACAGCGCCGACGGGCAGCCGTGGCTGACCGCCGCCACCTGGCCGGGTTGCGCCTTGCCGCAGTTGAATGCGCCGCCGAGACGCCACGTGGACGGCCCGCCGACCGCCTCCATCGCGCCCCAGAAGTCCGTCGTCGTCGCCTGGTACGCGACGTCGCGCAGCTGCCCGTCGAGCCGGCCGTCCCGGATCCGGAAGAACCGCTGGCCGGTGAACTGGAAGTTGTAGCGCTGCATGTCGATCGACCAGCTCTTGTCGCCGACGACGTAGATGCCGTCCTCGACGCGGGAGATGAGGTCCGCGGTGGTGGTGTCGGCGACCGGATCGGGCTGCAGCGACACGTTCGCCATCCGCTGGATCGGCACGTGGTGCGCCGAATCGGCGTACGAGCACCCGTTGGAGCGGTCCAGGCCGAGGCGGGGCGCGAACACCCGGTCGAGCTGGTAGCCGACCAGCGTCCCGCCCCGCACCAGGTCCCAGCGTTGCGCGGCGACGGCGTCGTCGTCGAACCCGACGCTCGCGAGCCCGTGCGGCTCGGTGCGGTCCGCGGTGACGTGCATGATCGGCGTGCCGTACCGCAAGGTGCCCAGCAGGTCGGGCGTCGCGAACGACGTCCCCGCGTACGCGGACTCGTATCCGATGGCGCGATCGTATTCGGTTGCGTGGCCGATGGATTCGTGGATGGTGAGCCACAGGTTGGTGGGGTCGATCACGAGGTCGGTCGGGCCCGCCGTGACGCTCGGCGCCGCGATCTTCTGCGCGAGCAGCCCGGGGATCTCGGCGAGTTCGGCATCCCATTCCCAGCCGGTGCCGGTCACGTACTCCCAGCCGCGACCCACCGGCGGGGCGAGGGTGCGCATCGTCTCGAAGGTGCCGGCCTCGGCGTCCACCGAGACGGCCTCGAGCTCGGGATGCAGCCGCACCCGCTGCTGGGTGATCGTCGACCCGGCCAGGTCGGCGTAGAACGTCTGCTCCTTGACCTGCAGGCAGTTCGCGGTGACGTGGTCGATGCCGTCGGCGTCGAGCAGGCGCCGCGAGTAGTCGGCGAGCAACCCGACCTTGTCGGCGGTGGCGACCGTGAACGGGTCGGTGGCGTAGCCCGACACCCAGGTGACGTCCCGGTACGCGGGTTCCGGTGCGAGCACCACCCGTTCGCGGTTGAGGCTGCGCAGCGCGCGGGCCACCTCGACGGCCTCTGCCGCGACGGCCGCCGCCCGCTCCGGGGTCAGCTCGGCGTGCGACGCGAACCCCCAGGTTCCGTCGACCACGACGCGCACCGCGAATCCGGACTCGGCGCCGTCCTGCACGGACTGGACCTTGCCGTCCCGCAGCCGCAGCGACTGGGTCACCAGGCGGTGCACCCGCAGATCGGCGTGCTCGGCGCCGGCGGCCCGGGCGACGGACAGCGCGGCGTCGGCCAGGGCATGCAACGGCAGGGTGGTGAATTCGGGGTCGACCGGGTGGTCGGACGCGGCTGCGGGCGGGACGGCGCCGTGAGTGACGATCACGAGGCCAGCCTAGTCGGCGTCTCGACGTCGACAGGCATCCAACAGAATCGGTCGTGGACGATCGCCGACGACGAACGCCCTGGATGGTCGTGCGCGCCCCTCTACACTCGTCGTATGGGGCTGCTCTGGGCGATGACACTGCCTGGCCTGGCTTGCCTACTGGTCGTCCTGGCGTTCGTCGAAGTCGCGTGGAATCGCGCGACCGGCCGCGGACTGCTGCCCTGGTTTCGCCACCGCAAGTCCCGCAGCGTCGCCGCCACCGGGTTCGAAGAGGTCGCGGCCCTGTTCCAGGGTTCGAAACACCACGAATTCGAGCAACGCCAGACCGAATTGATGCACCGCGAGGACGGGACGGACGGGGCGCCGCCACGGATCCGCGTGGATCTGGAATCAGGTTCGGTGCGGGTCAGGCGATCCGACGACCCTGAGTGACTTCCCTTCGCAGCCGATCACCGCCGAGTCCTGGTACGCCGAATCACCGAATCTGTGGCCGGATTCGAGCCCGGTAGTGTCCGCGCCGATATCCAGCGTGCACGAGGAGACGGCGTGAATCCGGGAGTGATCGGCCAGGCGATCGGGGCGTTCGCGGACCAACATCGACGACCTGCTCGTTCTCGCCGTCTTCTTCGGGCAGGCGCCCGGCCATCGCGGAGCCGCCATGCGGGTCGTCGCAGGCCAGTACCTCGGATTCATCGCGATCCTGGCGGTCTCGATCGCGACCGCGGTCGCCGGATCGGCGCTGCTGCCACCCGAGGTGCTCCCGTACCTCGGGCTCGTGCCGCTCGCGCTCGGGCTCCGGGCCGGGTGGAGCGCCTGGCGTACCCGCCGCAGCGAACCCGACGACCCCGACCCGTCGGCCGGGGCCGAGACTCGAACGGGCCCGGGAATCTGGGAGGTGGCTGCCGTCACCTTCGCGAACGGCGGCGACAACATCGGCGTCTACGTGCCGATCTTCGCTGTCGCGTCGGTGCCCACGATGTCGCTGTTCGCCCTGGTCTTCCTGATCTGTGTGGCGCTCTGGTGCCTCGCCGGCCGGTACTTCGCGTCCCATCCGGTCATCGCCCGGATACTCACCCGCTGGGGTCACGTCATCCTGCCCGTAGCCCTGGTCGCGATCGGCCTCACGATCCTCATCGAAGGCGGCGCCTTCGGCATCTAGGCTGGCGCCGTGTTTCGATCCCTCCGGTCCAGGCGATCCGACGACGCGCGTGCGCCCTACGATCCGCGAGAGCTGTTGCGCGCCTACGAGCGTCACGCGACCCGTGAGGTCCGGCCCGGCGGCGACTTGCTGATCGGGATTCCGCTGCGCGACGGGAACACCCTGGAGGTCACCGTCCCGGACCCGTCGGCCGACTGGATCGACTCACGAGTTCGCGGGCTCTGCACCTCGCTGGGCGAGATGGACCGGCGCGCCCAGCGCACCCTGCGCGGCGAGTTCTGCATCGGCTGGATCGAACTCGACTCGACGCACCACGGCACCATCGACTACTGGGCGATCGGCGTCAACAGCGAGTACGCCGTCGACATCGCGTGGACCGGCAACGGCTGGGAAGAATCGCCGACCGCGACGGATTGACGCGCGCGCCGCCCAGACCCCGCTGGTAGGTTGTGCGGCCGTGGATGATTCGGTGTCCGTGGGCTTCGACGGTGTCGAGCGCGATCATGTCCGGCCGTTCCTGAAGGGCCTCGGTTTCCGGAAGCGCGCGCTCGTCTTCACCCGCGTGCGCGACGGCCTGACCGATGTCGTGTCCTTGCAGCGGTCCTCGGGGAACGCCGGCGGCAACGTGCGTTTCTACGTGAACTGCGGCGTCTACTCCCCGGAGTTCGCGACCACGATCGGCGAGGCGGTCACCGAACGCCCGCGCGAGGTCGACTGCCAGTTCCGGTGCCGCCTCGAAAGCCTGGCGCCGGCGGCTCCGCCGTGGTTCGAGCTCACCGAGGACACGCCCGCCGAACCGCTCGGCTCCGCGGTGGTCGCGGCGCTGGCGACGGCGGTGCCCGCGCTCGGCGACATCGACACGACCGACGCGCTCGCGGCCCGCATCAGCGGCGGCGTGGCGATCGAAGCGTTCCGGTATCGCGTGGCCACCGAGGACTGGGAGTCCGCGCGAGCGCTCTACCGGTCCATCCGCGCCGAGTTCGGCGGAGCGGCGCGCTGGCCGCGGATCGACGACAACCTCAGGCGCCACGTACCCGAGCCGAATCTCGCCCTGGTCACGTCCCCGTAGCGGTCGCGCGGGCGACGACCTCCTACGCTGCTGGCCATGCGGAGGTTCAGTCTGTGGCTGCGGGAGCGGCCGATGGTTGCCGACGCGATGCTCGCGGGGCTGCTGTTCGCGCTCGAGGTCGCGTCGGCGTTCGGTCGGACGGCGCCGGTGCTGTACGTGCTCACCGGTGCCGGGCTGTCCCTGCCGATCGCGTGCCGGCGCCGCCACCCGCGGGCCGCGGCGACCGCCGTGCTCGTCATGTCGATCGTCTGCACCCTCACGCTGTACGCGACCGGTGAGCTGAACACCGAGGAGGGCTCGCATCCCGCGGTGTTCGCGCTCGCGGTGTCGCTCTACAGCCTCGTGGCGTACGTGGGCCGGCGCGCGGCGGCGTACTACGTGATCGGGCTCGTGATCGACGCCGCCGTGTCGCTCCGTCTGTTCGACGAGGATGTGCTCGCGCTCTCGATCTTCTGGACGCTCGCGTACGCGCTGTCGTGGATCCTCGCCGAGTTCATCGGCGCCCGCCGCGCCTACGACGAGGAGGTCGCCGCGCGGCTGGCGGTCGCCGAACTCGAGCGGGATCGTCGAGCGGACGACGCCGTCTACGCCGAGCGCACCCGCATCGCCCGCGAACTGCACGACGTCGTGGCGCACGCCGTGAGCGTCATGATCGTGCAGGCCGACGGCGCGTCGTACGCCCTGCGCCGCGACCCGGAGAAGGCCGAGCGGGCGCTGTCCAACATCGCCGGGACGGGCCGGGAGGCGTTGGCCGAACTGCGCCGCACCGTCGCGCTGCTGCGCACGCCCCAGACCCCCGCGGAGATGCCGCAGCACGGGACGGCGGGAGTCGCGCGGGTGGTCGAGACGATGCGCGAGGCCGGGCTGGCGGTGGAGCTGACCCAGTCGGGCGCCATCGACGACGTCCGTCCGGCGGTGAGCCTCGGCGTGCACCGGCTGGTGCAGGAGTCGCTGACCAACGTCCTGCGGCACGCGGGCGCCGACCCGAAGGCGTGGGTCCACGTCGCCCGCCGCGAGAACGACGTGCTGGTCGAGATCGTCGACAACGGCAGTGCGCGGTACGGCAGCAGCGGACGCCGCCGAGCCGCCCGCGCCGGGCTCGACGGCAGCGGCAACGGACTCGTCGGCATGCGGGAGCGGGTCGCGGTCCTCGGCGGCACCCTAGAGGCCGGTCGACGGCGCGACGGCGGATGGACCGTCCGTGCCGAACTACCGCTCGACCCCGATCGATGAACGTGCAACCGGGCCGCGCCACCCACTAGATTCGTTCCGTGCCGATCTCCGTTCTTCTCGTCGACGACCAGGAACTCATGCGCATGGGCCTGACCATGGTGCTCGACGCACACGACGACATCGTCGTGGTGGGGGAGGAGGGGGACGGCGCGGCGGCGATCCGCTCCGCGCGCGCCCTGCAGCCCGACGTCGTGCTCATGGACGTGCGGATGCCCGTCGTCGACGGTGTCGCGGCGACCGAGCGGATCCTCGAGTCCGGCGGCCCCACCAAGGTGCTCGTGATGACCACGTTCGACCTCGACGAGCACGCACTGGCCGCGCTGCGGGCCGGTGCCAGCGGATTCCTGCTCAAGGACACCCCGCCCGAGGACCTGGTCTCGGCGATCCGCAGCGTCGCGGCCGGGGACGCGGTCGTCTCCCCGCGGGTGACGCGGCGCCTGCTGTCCCGCTTCCTGCGCGACGACCTGCCGCCGTCGCGTGATCCCGCGATCCTCGATGTCCTCACCGACCGGGAACGCGAGGTGCTGTGCCTGGTCGCGGGCGGCCTGTCGAACTGCGAGATCGCCGCGAAGCTGTACCTGTCCGAGGCGACGATCAAGTCGCACGTGGGACGGGTGCTGGCCAAGCTGGGACTGCGGGACCGCGTCCAGGCCGTCGTCCTGTCCTACGAGACGGGCCTGGTGCGGCCCGGAGCGGGATCGACGCAGCGTCGGGCGTAGCGCGGCGCGATCGTCACGAGACAACTGCGTCGACAGCCTCAGCCCGACGGCGACGTCTCGAGTCGGCGACGAACCGGGCTGTCACGACGGCGGCGGCCACCGCGGCGGCCGCGAACACGATCCCTTGTGCCCACGCCGCGGCGGGGTTCGCCGCCGAAGCCCCCGTGCTGGGTGGCAGCACGAGCATCTGCACGGCGGCCCCGACCGGTACCGTCAGGCCGGCCAGCAAGCCGATCACTCCGGCGTCGTTGATGCTCGCGCCCACGGCTCCGAGGGGGAGCCCCAGGACTGCGGCGGCGATCGACCACTGAACCAGCTCGGGTCCGTACAGGGCCAGCGGCTCCTCGCGCAGGATCGAATCGGATAAGTAGTACACGGTCGTGGCGGAGATGAGGGCCAGTGCGCCGGCGGCCGCGCCCGACATCCGGACTCCCGTCAGCGCCCCCGCGACCACTGCGAGCGCCGCCCATGCCCACCCGGCGTCGAGAAGAAGCGTGGTGACCTCCGCCGTGGACGCCCAGCCCGTGCCCGCGATCCGACTCCCGATGGCGCCCATCGGCGAGGCCACCTCGTTCATCACCGAGGTCACCGCACCGAACCCCGACCCCAGCACGAGGGCGACGACCACGCTTCTCCTGATGCTCACGCCGCGACGATACGCAGGGCGGAATACAGAAGGATTCCTCCCGTCGTCCGGGAGGAATCCTTCGGAGGGCATGACCGTCTACGCGGTGAACTGGCCGACGGTGCCGAGCGCGGTGCAGGTGGTGCCCGACTGGTACTTCACCTGACCGAACAGGGCGGCCAGGACGTTGCCCTCGCCGGTGTCGACGGTCTTCGACAGCGTGGGCACGTTCGCGAGCGAGTCGTCGAGCGGCACGACCCCACCCTTGAGAGTGGTGGTGTTGAACCAGGCGACCTGCAGATCCGATTCCTTGGGGATGTCGAGGTGGGCCGGGACCGCCTGGAAACGCAGCTTGCCGCGCTCGATCCACGGCGGGAGCGGGAAGTTGGGGCCGGCCTGCGCGCTCGCGACGGTCACCGTCATCGGGTTGCCGGCGACCCCGCACCCGAACGTCGGCGCCGGGAACAGGAAGTCCTTCGCGGTGGTGACGCCGACCTCGTGGCCGGTGGCGCCCTCGATGATCTCGGTGACGCCGGGGGTTCCGAGCAGGCCACCGAGCAGATCGGACGCCTGCGGCACGTTCTTCGTCAGCTCGCCGAGCAGACCCTGCAGGGTCGGGGGAGCGGCCGGCGCGGGAGCGGCCACGGCCACCCCGGAGAACACGACGGCGCCGGCCGCGGTGGCGGCGACGGCGGCGGAGAGCCGGACGAGCAGTCGGCGCGCGGGGCCCCGCTCGGATCGTCGTGACATGTGGACTCCTCCCTGAGGGATCGGCCCTCCCAGCCGATCGGTTCTGGTACTGCACCACGCGAGAAGTCTCTACGTCAACTTTAGGGTTAGACCGTTACGGGATCGAATCCGAGCGCCTGGGAGCATTCCGGGGCCGTCGCTCGTTGAGCAGTCAGAGCACCCGCCACACCCACGGCCGGCGCCCGCCACCGAAAGGACCCACCATGATCGCCCTGCTGTTCGTTCTCTACGTAGTGGTGGAGGTCGGCGCCCTGATCTGGGTGGGTTCCACGATCGGCGTGCTGTGGACGGTGCTGCTCCTGATCGCCGGATCGGCGGTGGGCATGGTGCTGGTCAAGTCCCAGTGGCGTGTGGTGATGGACGGGTTCCGGCGCGCGTCGCGCGGGGAGGGGTCCCCGACGGGCGCGGTCGCGGACGGCGCGATGGTCGCCGCCGGTTCGGTGCTGATGTTCGTGCCCGGACTGGTGACGTCGGTGCTCGGTCTGCTGATGCTGCTGCCGCCGACGCGGTGGGCGCTGCGTCCGGCGGCGGTCCTGCTCGCCGGCAAGAAGGCGAGCGTCACGCTCACCGGGGTCGAGTTCGCGTCGCGGGCCGCCGGGGCGCGGCGGGGCACCGTCATCGACGGCGAGGTCGTGGACGTGTACCCCGACTTCGGGCCCGACAGCCCGACCCAGGGACCCCGCGCGCTGCCGTAACAGGCAGACTGGACGTCCGTGAGTACCCAACTGTTGGTCGACGGCCGTATCTACAGTCCCAGCGCACCCGACGCGACCGCGATGGCGGTCACCGACGGCGTCGTGGTCTGGGTCGGCGAGGACCGTCCGGGCCGCGCGCTGCATCCCGACGCGGAGATCGTCGAACTCGACGGCGCCTTCGTCACCCCCGGTTTCGTCGACACGCACGTCCACGTGACCGCCCTCGGCCTGCAGTTGACGGGTCTCGATCTCAGCGGCGCCCGCGACAAGGCCGAGTGCCTGGACCTGCTGCGCCACTTCGCGCGCGAACGCGACGACGCCGTGATCTGGGGTCAGGGCTGGGACGACACCCGCTGGCCTGACGCCGCGCCGACCACGGCCGAACTCGACGAGGCCGCGCCCGGCCGCGCCGTGTACCTCACGCGCATCGATGCGCATTCCGCGCTGTGCTCGACCCCGCTGCGGCAGTCCGCGTCCGGGCTGGCATCGGCCGCCGGCTTCTCGCCCGACGGGGCGCTGACCGGCGACGCGCACCACGTGGCCCGCGCGCAGGCGCGCGCCCTGGTGACTCCGGCGCAGCGCGCGGCGGCCCGCACCGCGGCCCTCGACCATGCTGCGGCGCAGGGCATCGTGGCCGTCCACGAGTGCGGCGGCCCCGACATCGGTGGCCTCGACGACTTCCGCGAACTGCTGGCGCTGTCCCACGGCGTCGAGGTGCGCGGCTACTGGGGCGAGGCCGTCGACTCCCCGGAGGCGGCCACCGAACTTCTCGCCCGGACCGGCGCGCACGGCCTCGGCGGCGACCTGTTCATCGACGGCGCCCTCGGCTCGCGGACGGCGGCGCTGCTCGATCCGTACCACGACTGCGCCGGCCACCACGGCAACAACTACCTCGACGTCGACGCGGTCGCCGCCCACGTGCGCGCCTGCACGCTCGCGGGCATCCAGGCCGGATTCCACGTGATCGGCGACGCCGCCGTCACCGCCGCCGTCGCGGCGTTCGCGACCGTCGCCGGTGAGCTCGGCGGCCCGGCGCTCGCCGCCCGCGGCCACCGGCTCGAGCACCTCGAGATGGTCACCCCGGAACAGGCGGCGCAGCTCGGCGGGTGGGGTGTGATCGCGAGCATGCAGCCGGTCTTCGACGCGCTGTGGGGCGGGCCCGACGGCATGTACGCGCAGCGCCTCGGCGCCGACCGGGCCGCGGGGATGAACCCGTTCGCGCCCATCGCCGCGACCGGGATGTCGCTGGCATTCGGTTCGGACGCCCCCGTGACCCCGATCGAGCCGTGGGCGATGCTGCGCGCGGCCGTCCACCACCACACTCCCGGCAGCGGCGTCTCGCCGCGCGCCGCGTTCTCGGCCGCGACCCGCGGCGCGTGGCGTGCCGGTGGTGTCCGGGACGGCATGGCCGGCACCCTGACACCGGGCGCGCCCGCGTCGTACGTGATCTGGGACGCTGACGAGCTGGTCGTCTCGGCCCCCAAGGACTCGGTGCAGCGGTGGTCCACCGACCCCCGCTCCCGCGTGCCCGCCCTGCCGCGGCTCGAGGACGGCGCCCGCACGCCGGTGTGCCTGCGCTCGGTGCACCGCGGAGTCACCGTTCATGAGCAGTGATGACCGCGGCGGCCGACGGCCGCTGACCGCGACGCTGCGCGATTGCGTCCTGGCGGTCGCGGCCGGCCTGCTGCTGTTCGCGAGCTTCCCGCCGCGGACACTGTGGTTCCTGGCGCCGCTCGGTGTCGCACTGCTGACCGCGGTGCTCACCGACTACGGGCGCCGCGGCCGAACCCTGAGGGCCGGCTTCGGCTACGGCTACCTGGCGGGTCTCGCATTCCTCGTCGCGCTGCTGCCGTGGGTCGGGGAGTACGTCGGGCCGCTGCCGTGGCTGGCCCTGTCCGCGGCCGACGCGGTGTTCATCGGTCTGTTCGGTCTCGGTGCGGTGCTCGTCGCGCGACTCCGTGCGCCGCTGTGGGTGGTGGCGCTCGCGATCGCCGCGGTGTGGAGCCTCACCGAATGGCTGCGCTCGTCGGTGCCGTTCGGCGGATTCCCTTGGGGGCGGCTCGCATTCGGTCAACCCGAGGGCTGGCTGCTGCCGTTGGCGGCGCTGGGTGGCGCACCGCTGCTCAGCTTCGGGGTGGCCCTGACCGGCGCCGGCCTCGCCGTGCTGGCGTTCGTCGTGGCCCGGCGCGCCTCGGTGCGGTCGCTGATCGGCCCGGTCGTGGTCACCTGCGCCGCGTCGGTCGTCGCACTGGCGACGGTGCCTTACGTGCACGCCGACGCCGACGCCGACGGCGACCGGACGATCACGGTCGCCGCGATCCAGGGCAGCGTGCCCCGGTTGGGGCTCGAGTTCAACGCGCAGCGTCGCGCGGTGCTCGACAACCACGTCCGACGCACCTTCCAGCTCGCCGACGACGTCGCCGCCGGCCGGCAGCCGCAGCCCGACGTGGTGGTGTGGCCGGAGAACGCGTCGGACATCGACCCGCTCCGGAACGCCGACGCCGCCGCCGAGATCACCGCGGCGTCGGAAGCGGTGGGGGCGCCGATCCTCGTGGGCGCGGTCCTGGTCAATCCCGATCACACCACCACGAACTCGGTGATCGTCTGGAACGGCGATCAGGGCCCGGGCGAGCGCCACGACAAGCGGATCATCCAGCCGTTCGGCGAGTACCTGCCGTACCGCGACTTCTTCCGGCACTTCTCGTCGTACGCGGACCAGGCCGGCAACTTCGTGCCCGGACACGGCAACGGTGTCGTGACCGCCGCCGGCATCCCCATCGGTGTGGCCACCTGCTACGAGGTGGCGTTCGACCGCGCCCTCACCCAGTCGGTGCGGGACGGCGCGCAGCTGATCGCGGTGCCGACGAACAACGCGACGTTCGGCGACACCGAGATGACCTACCAGCAGCTCGCGATGTCGCGGGTGCGGGCCGTCGAGCATCGCCGGGACGTCGTCGTCGCGGCCACCAGCGGTGTGAGCGCGATCATCGGCGCGGACGGTTCGGTCCAGCAGGAGACCGCTCTCTTCGAGCCGGCGGCCCTCGTGTCGCAGGTCTCACTGCGTACCGGTACTACGCTGGCAACTCGGCTCGGCCCGATTCCGGAGGTTCTCCTGTGTCTCGGGGCCGTCGTCGCCCTCGTGTTCGCCGCCGTGCGCGGCCGTCGGGGCGGCGAGTCGACGAGCACGACGACGCAGCGGGCGGATTGCGCCGTCCCGGATACGAACGATGCGCCGGCCAGCACCGGTGGGGAGGATCTCGATGTCAGCGGCGACAGGGGGAAGCACGCAGCCCAGCGCACGGACCCTGGTGATCATTCCGACGTATGACGAACGCGAGAATCTGCCGCTGATCGTCGGTCGGCTCCACGCCGCGCTGCCGGGCGCCCATGTGCTGGTCGTCGACGACGGCAGCCCCGACGGCACCGGCGTCCTCGCGGACGAGCTGGCGGCGGCCGACGTCGCCGGGCGCATCCATGTGATGCACCGCACGGAGAAGAACGGCCTCGGCGCCGCGTACATCGCCGGGTTCCGCTGGGGACTCGCGCGGGACTACACCGTGCTCGTCGAGATGGACGCCGACGGCAGCCACGCGCCCGAGCAGTTGCACCGGCTGCTCGAGAAGGTCGACGCCGGCGCCGACCTCGTCCTGGGGTCGCGGTACGTGCCGGGCGGCACCGTCGTCAACTGGCCCAAGCACCGCGAGTGGCTGTCCCGCGGCGGCAACCTCTACTCGCGCCTCGCGCTGGGCGTGAAGATCCGGGACATCACCGGCGGCTACCGCGCGTACCGGCGTGCGGTCCTCGAGGCGCTCGATCTGGGCCCGGTCGAATCGCACGGCTACTGCTTCCAGGTGGACCTGGCGTGGCGCGCGATCAACGCAGGTTTCACGGTCACCGAGGTTCCTATCACGTTCACCGAGCGTGAGCTCGGCGAGTCGAAGATGAGCGGCAACATCGTCCGCGAGGCACTGCTGAAGGTGACCCAGTGGGGTCTGACCAAGCGGCTCGGGAAGGCGAAGGCGCTGGTCGGGTCGTCACGCTAGCGGTCCTCGCGACCGCCGAACCATGGTTTCCACCCGTGCGCCCCGTGGGTGCTCTCCCGTCACAGGCGAGGCATCGACGGGGCTCGAGTGCGTTCGAAGCGCCTAGCATGGTGTAACGGACCCGGCAGGGCGCTCGATCTAACTTGTGGTGTGCACCACTCTGCATCGGAACACGATCGAGAGGTGAAGTGGTGACAAGTCCATCAAGTCCCTTTGACGACCCCCAGGCCGACTACCTGGTGTTGGTGAACGAGGAGAACCAGCACTCGTTGTGGCCGGCGTTCGCCGACGTTCCCAACGGCTGGGTGATAGCGCACGGGAGGGCGTCTCGCCACGCCTGTGTCGACTACATCGACCGCAACTGGACGGACCTCCGGCCGAGCGCTGCGCTGGCCGCGGGGGAGCGTGATCCGTCGCCCGACTAGGCGGCTCGATCGCGCCACGCGACACCCTCGATCCGACCCCCTTTCGCGGGGGTCCGGACCATTCGGACCGAAGGGTCATTTTTACCTATCTACCAGGCCAAATGGGGATTCGAAGCGGAGCTGGGAAACCATCCGAGCGCCGAAAGGATCTTGATATGGTGTGGTCCCGATGCAACCGGGGCATTCTGCTCTCAGGGGGCGAGTAAATGAAGATGCCAGGATCTCGGGAACCGGACGCACACGGTTCCGATACTCCGAATCTTCCGGCCGAGGCCTTCCCGCTTTCCTCGGCTCAGCGGAGTATGTGGTTCGCACAGCAGCTCACGCCCGGGGTGCCGATATTCATCGCCCAGTACGTGGCGCTGCACGGCGACCTCGACATCGATCTGCTCCACGACTGCGCGCTGATCGCGGCGGAGGAATTCCAGTCGCCCTACCTGCGTCTGGTCGAGATCGACGGCGAACCGTGGCAGCTCCTGGATCGCAACGTCGACACCACGATCGACGTGGTCGACCTGCGCGATCGCCCCGATCCGATGGTGGCCGCACAGGAATGGATGGACCACGACTACTCCGTCCCGGTCGACCTCGCCCGGGACCGACTGATCGCGTTCACGGTCCTGCGGGTGGGCGACCGAGACTATTTGTGGTACAGCCGAATTCACCACGTCGCCCTCGACGGCTTCAGCGGAATGACGATCGCGAATCGCATCGCCGCGCTGTACACGGCCGCCGTCGAGCATCGTGAGGCCGAGCCGAATCGCGCCCTGGATCTACGCGAACTGCTCGAAATCGACCGGAAGTATCGGGCGTCCAGCCGCTTCCAGGCCGACCGCGAGTACTGGGCCGACCACATCGCGGGTATCGAGTCCGGCTCCACCCTCGCCCGGAACGACGGCCCGCTCACCGCGGTCAGCCGGTACCGCAGCGCACCGCTGCCCGCGTCCGTGATGGAGGCACTCGACACCAGCGACCGCCGGTTCGAGGCCACCCCGGCGGCCGTCCTGATCGCCGCCTTCGCCTGCTACCTCGCCCGGATGACCGGGCGGACGGACGTTTTGGTCAACATACCGGTTTCGGCCCGCACGACGGCCCCCCTGCAGCGCTCGGGCGGCATGCTCGTCAACGTCGCACCGCTGCGCGCGACGGTGCTGCCCAATGACACCGTCGCCGACGTCGTGGGCCGGATCCAGCTCGAGTTGATGGGCGCGCTGCGACACCAGCGCTGCAGCATCGAGGACATCCGCCGCGACGCCGGGCTGACCGGAACCGCGCGCGGACTGGCCGGACCGATGGTCAACGTGATGCTCTTCCACCAGACGATGAGGCTGGGCCCGCTCGAGGGCGAGTACCACATCGTCACGTCGGGCCCGGTCGAGGACCTGCTGATCAACTTCGTCCAGAGTGGAAGTCCGGCAAGGACATTCGTCGAGTTTCGGGCAAATCCCAACCGCTACTCGCAGGCGGAGCTGGACACGCACCACCGCCGCTTCCTCGAACTGGTCGAGGAATTCGTGCTCGCGACGCCGCAGACACGGGTCTCCGACATCCACGCCGAGAGCTCGATCGTCGGTGCCCAGCTGTTGCGGACCGCCGAGCAGCTCGAGTTCTGGTCCCGGGAACTGGAGGGGCTGCCGGACATCCTGTCGCTGCCGTCGGATCGGCCCCGGCCGGCGCGGCGTGCGCTCGACGGTGGTCGCGTCGAATTCTCCATCTCGCCGGTCGCGCACCGGGTCCTGGTCGAGATGGCTCGCGAACGCGGCTTCACGACGTTCGCGGCCGTGCACGCGGCGCTGGTCGTGCTGCTCGCCCGCCTCGCCGACGTCGACGACATCGCGGTCGGCACCCCCGTCGTCGGGCAGGGCGCGTCCGGGTCGTTCCTCAACACGCTGGCCATGCGGACCCGGCTGCGCGAGGGAATGACCTTCGACGATCTGCTGGCCGACGTGCGCAATGCGGATCTCGACGCGTTCCGGCACGCCGAGACGCCGTTCGCGCAGCTCGTGGAGGCGCTCGATCGCACGCGGCAGAACGCTCACTCGCCGCTGTTCCAGGTGATGCTCGAGTTCGTCGACGGCCGTCACCCACACCTCGAGGACGACGGACTGGTCGTCCGGGGCACCGACGCCGGCCCCGACATCTCCGCGCTCGACCTGCGCCTGTCCATCGAGGAACGGTTCGCCGGCAACGGCGCCGGCGACCACGTGCCCGCGGGGATGGACGCGGCGTTCACGTACGCCACGGACATGTTCGACCGCGAAACCATCGAGGAGCTGTCGGCACGGTACGTGCGCGTCCTCGACGCGGTGCTCGCCGACGCGTCGGCGATCGTCGCCGACATCGACCTGCTCGGCGACGACGAGCGGCGCACGCTGTCCGGGGTGTGGGGCGGCGACGGCGTCGAGCCGCGCACGCTCGCGGACCTGCTGGGGGCGGCGGCGGACCAGGACCCCGACCGGATCGCGCTGTCGTACGAGGGCACGGAGCTGAGCTACGGCGAACTCGACGCGCAGTCGAATCGCCTCGCACGCATGCTCATCGCACGCGGTGT
Source organism: Prescottella soli (assembly GCF_040024445.1). Taxonomy (NCBI): domain Bacteria; kingdom Bacillati; phylum Actinomycetota; class Actinomycetes; order Mycobacteriales; family Nocardiaceae; genus Rhodococcus; species Rhodococcus (subgen. Prescottella) soli. Next base: position 398,915 of record NZ_CP157276.1, on the reverse strand, counting down.
CGGCCCGGAGACGGTGGTGGCGCTGTCGATGTCCCGGTCGATCGAGTCGGTGATGTCGGTGTGGGCGGTCGCGAAGACCGGCGCCGCATTCGTGCCGGTGGACCCGAACTACCCGCCCGACCGGATCGAGCACATGCTCACCGATTCCGGTGCGGTCCTCGCGCTGACCGTCGCCGGACACGCGGACGCGGTGGCCGACATGGTCCCCACGCTGGTGCTCGACGCGCCCGGCTTCGCCGAACAGGTCGGGCAGTGGTCCACCGCCGCGGTCACCGACACCGACCGCACCGCGGCCGTGCGGATCGCACACCCGGCGTACCTCATCTACACGTCCGGCTCGACGGGCACACCCAAGGGCGTCACGGTCACCCACCGCGGCCTGGCGAACTTCGCCGAGGACGAGCGCACCCGCTACCGGGTCGGCCCAGACTCGCGCACGCTGCACTTCTCGTCGCCGAGCTTCGACGCGTCCGTGCTCGAGCTGATGCTCGCGTTCGGGGCCGGGGCGACGATGGTCATCGCACCGCCCACGATCTACGGCGGGGCCGAGCTGACCCGCCTGCTGCGGCTCGAACGCGTCACCCACGCGTTCGTCACCCCGGCCGCGCTGGGTTCGGTCGACCCGGACGAGCTCACCGAGCTCGAGTGCGTCGTCACCGGCGGCGAGGCGTGCCCGCCGTACCTGGTCGAGCAGTGGGCGCCGCGGCACCGGATGTTCAACGCGTACGGACCCACCGAGGCGACCGTCGTGTCGAGCGTGTCGGAGCAGTTGGAGCCGGGACGCGACGTCACGATCGGCAGCCCGCCGCTCGGGATCGGCGCGCTGGTGCTCGACGGCCGGATGCGCCCGGTGCCGGTCGGCGTCGCCGGCGAGCTGTACGTCTACGGCGACGGGCTCGCTCGCGGCTACCACGATCGGGCCGGCACCACGGCCGAACGGTTCGTCGCCGACCCGTTCGGCGCGCCCGGCGAGCGGATGTACCGCACCGGTGACCTGGTGCGGTGGAACCGGACCGGACAGCTCGAGTATCTGGGCCGCACCGACTTCCAGATCAAGATCCGCGGCTACCGCATCGAGCTCGGCGAGGTGGAGGCCGCGCTACGGTCGCATCCCGAGGTCGGGTTCGCGCTGGCGACCGGCTTCGTCGGACCGTCCGGCGACACCCTGCTGGTCGCGTACGTGCAGCCGGACAGCAACCAGGAACTGCACGCGGGCGGTGCCGGCACTCGACTCGCGGCCGACGTCATCGCGCACGTCGCCGAGGTGCTGCCGCCGCACATGGTTCCCGCCGGCGTCGTCGTGCTCGACTCGCTGCCCCTCACCCCGGCGGGCAAGCTGGACCGGCGCGCGCTGCCGGAGCCCCGATTCGACACCGGCACCGGTGAATTCCGGGCCCCGACGACCCTCGACGAGAAGCAGATCGCCGGCGTGTTCGCGGAGCTGCTGGGCGTCGAGCGGATCGGCACCACCGACAGCTTCTTCGACCTCGGCGGCAACTCGCTCACCGCCACCCGCATCGTGGCCCGGATCAACGCCACCCTCGGCACCGAACTCGGTGTGCTCGACCTGTTCGAGGCGCCGACCGTCGGGGAGCTCGCGGCCCGCGTCGAGGCCGCCGGTCCCGGGCACGGGGCGCGTCCGCCACTTGCGCCGCGCGAACACGTCGGGCCGGTGCCGGTGTCGTTGGCCCAGCAGCGGATGTGGTTCGTCAACCAGTTCGACACGACCTCCGCGGCCTACAACATCCCGATCGCGGTGCGCCTGCGCGGCGACCTCGACGTCGCGGCAATGGAGACGGCGATCGGCGACGTCCTCGACCGGCACGAATCGCTGCGCACGGTCTTCCCCAACACGCCCGACGGACCGGTCCAGGTCGTGCGGCCTGCCGCGGAGGTCGCCGTCGACCTCGCACCGGTCGACGTGGCCGAGGACGAGCTGTCGTCCCGCACCAGCGCGGCGGCGACCGCCGGGTTCGACGTGACCGCGGAGCTGCCCGTGCGGGCGAACCTGTGGCGGCTCGGTCCGCAGGACCACGTGCTGACACTGGTCGTGCACCACATCGCGGCGGACGGGCTGTCGATGGGCCCGCTCGCGCGCGACGTCATGGTCGCGTACGAGGCCCGCGCCGCCGGCGCCGCACCGGAATGGTCGCCGCTCGCGGTCCAGTACACCGACTACTCGCTGTGGCAGCGGGACCTGCTCGGCGCGGAGGACGACCCGCACAGCGTCATCGCACGCCAGCTCGACTTCTGGCGCGACGAACTGGCGGGGGCACCGGACCTCCTCGAACTGCCGACCGATCGGCAGCGGCCACCGCAGCAGTCGATGCGGGGCGGCTCGGTGGACTTCACGATCGCACCGCACCTGCACCGCCGGCTCCTCGACGTCGCCGGCGAGCACGAGGCGAGCCTGTTCATGGTGCTGCACGCCTCCCTCGCGGTGCTGCTGGCACGGCTCAGCGGCTCGCCCGACATCGCGATCGGATCGCCGGTGTCGGGGCGCGGCGAGGCCGAACTCGACGACCTGATCGGCATGTTCGTGGGCACGATCGTGCTGCGCACACTCGTCGAACCGGCGTCGACGTTCAGCGACCTGCTGGCGCGCACCCGGGCCACCGACCTGGCCGCGCTCGGCAACACCGACCTGCCGTTCGAACGCCTCGTGGAGGTGCTCGACCCCACCCGCTCGGCCGCGTACTCCCCGCTGTTCCAGGTGATGCTGGTCCTGCAGGGCGACGACCGGCATCGGATCGAACTGTCCGACCTCACCGTCGAGGTGGACGAGATCGATACCGCCACGGCGAAGTTCGACCTGCAACTGATCCTCACCGAGACCGCCGACGAGGAGGGGCGCCCGGGCGCGATCGAGGCCACGTTCTCGTACGCCACCGACCTGTTCGACCCGGACACCGTCGCGGCGTTCGCCGACAGGTTCGTCCGCGTCCTCGAGTCGGTCAGCGTCGACACCGCCGCCCGCGTCGGCGACATCGACGTGCTGGTCGACGGCGAACGCGAATTGGTCCTCGGGGAGTGGAACGCCACCGAGCACGACGTCCCCGACGCGACGCTCGCGGACCTGTTCGACGCGCAGGCGCGGCGGACCCCGCACGCCGTCGCGCTCACGTTCGGCGACGAGGAGCTCACGTACGCCCAGTTCGCGTCCCGTGCGCGCAGACTGGCGCGCGAGCTGATCGCGCGCGGTGTCGGCCCCGGGTCCCGCGTGGCGCTGTCGATGCGCCGGTCGTTCGACCTGCTGGTCGGGATGTACGCGGTGATCGAGGCCGGCGGCGCCTACGTCCCGCTCGACCCCGACCACCCGTACGCCCGCACCGAGTACGTGCTGGGCAGCGCCGAGCCGGTGTGCGTGCTGACCACCCGGCGCGACCACGGCCCGCTGCCCGACGGCGTCGACGTGCTCGAGATCGACCGGCTCGACCTGGGCGATCACGACGACGGGCCGATCCGTCCCGGGGAGCGTCGCGGCGTGCTGCGCGGCGCCGACATCGCCTACGTGATCTACACGTCCGGCTCCACGGGCCGCCCGAAGGGTGTCGCGGTCAGCCACACGGCGATCGTGAACCGTCTCGCGTGGATGCAGGGGGAGTACCACCTGACGGCATCGGACGTCGTGGTGCAGAAGACCCCGACGACGTTCGACGTGTCGGTGTGGGAGTTCTTCTGGCCGTTGCAGGCCGGGGCCGGCCTGGCGATCGCAGTCCCCGACGGCCACCGCGACCCGGCGTACCTGTCACAGCTGATCGCGGACCGCGGGGTCACCGTCGCGCACTTCGTGCCGTCGATGCTCGCGGCGTTCGTGGTGGGCGCGGAACCCGCCCAGTGCCGCTCGCTGCGGACGGTGTTCTGCAGCGGGGAGGCCCTGCCGCCCGCGACCGCGGCCGCGTTCACCGAGTTCGCGGCGGCGTCGGGCGCACGGCTGCACAACCTGTACGGCCCCACCGAGGCGGCCGTCGACGTGACCTACCGCCCGTACACCGAGGCCGACACCGTGTCGGTGCCGATCGGCGCGCCGGTGTGGAACACCCAGGTCTTCGTGCTCGATTCGCGGCTGCACCCGGTCCCGGCCGGCGTGCCCGGCGAGCTGTACCTCGCCGGCGTCCAGCTGGCCCGCGGGTACGTCGGCCGCCCCGACCTGACCGCGGACCGGTTCGTCGCCTCCCCGTTCGGGGAGCCGGGGTCACGGATGTACCGGACCGGCGACGTGGTCCGGTGGAAGAAGACCGGAGGCCTCGACTACTCGCTGGACTACCTGGGCCGCACCGACTTCCAGGTCAAGCTGCGCGGTCTGCGCATCGAGCTCGGCGAGGTGGAGGCCGCGCTGCTCGACTGGCCCGGTGTGGCGCAGGCGGTGGTCGTGGCACGCCGCGACGAGATCGTCGGCGAGGCGCTGATCGGATACGTGATCGCCGATCCCGGGGCCGATCTCGACCCCGCCGGACTGCGGGAGGCGATCGGGGAGTCGCTGCCGGCGTACATGGTGCCGTCGCAGATCCTGCTGCTCGACGAGTTCCCGCTCGGGGCGACCGGCAAACTGGATCGCCGCGCGTTGCCGGAGCCGGAGTTCCGGTCCGCGGAGGCCGAATTCGTGGCGCCGCGCAATCCGGTGGAGGAGATCCTCGCGGCGATCTTCGCGGAACTGGTCGGGACGCAGCGCGTCGGCGTGTACGACAGCTTCTTCGACCTCGGCGGCAACTCGCTGACCGCGACCCGGCTCGTCGCCCGCGTCAACGCGGCCCTCGACGCCCGGATCGGGGTGCGGGAGGTCTTCGACACCCCGACGGTGTCGGGGCTCGCGTTGCGGATCGAGGCGGCGGGCGCCCATGGCGCCGATCAGCCGGCGCTGGTCGCGGCGGAGCGCCCGGCGATCGTGCCGGTGTCGTTGGCGCAGAAGCGGATGTGGTTCATCAACCAGTTCGACACCGCGTCGCCCGCCTACAACGTCGTGCTGCCGGTGCGCCTGGACGGGGACCTCGATCGCGCAGCCCTGCGCGCCGCGATCGCCGACGTCCTCGAGCGGCACGAGTCGCTGCGCACCCGATTCCCGATGGTCGACGGCGAACCCACCCAGGTGATCGTGCCGACCGCCGCCGTCGCGCCCGACCTCGAACCGGTCGCCGCGTCCGAGACGGACGCCCCCGAGCGGATCGCGGAGTTCGCGGGCCACGGCTTCGACGTCACGTTCGCGCCGCCGGTCCGGTCGATGCTGCTGCGGATCGCACCCCGCACGCACGTGCTGGTGATCGTCGTGCACCACATCTGCGCCGACGGATTCTCGCTCGCGCCCCTGGCCCGGGACGTGATGAGCGCGTACGTCGCGCGCGTCGAGGGACAGGCCCCGCAGTGGACCCCGCTGCCGGTGCAGTACGCCGACTACACCCTCTGGCAGCAGCGGGTCCTCGGCGGCACCGACGACCCCGACAGCCTGCTGTCGACGCAACTCGACTACTGGGCGAGCACCCTCGACGGGCTGCCCGAGGTGCTCGAGCTGCCCACCGACCGGCCCCGGCCCGCGCGCCGGTCGCTGCGCGGGGACCGGCACGACTTCCGCGTCGACGCCGACGCCCACCGGCGTCTCGTCGCGATCGCCCACGGGCACAATTCGACGGTGTTCATGGCCGTCCACGCGGCCGTCGCTGCGCTGCTGGCCCGGCTCGGCGACACCGACGACGTGGCGATCGGCACCCCGATCGCCGGCCGCGGCGACGCGGCGCTCGACGACATGGTGGGCATGTTCGTCAACACGCTCGCGCTGCGGAGCCAGTTCGATCCCGCCGCGACGTTCACCGAACTGCTCGACGGCGTGCGGGACACCGACCTCGACGCGTTCCACCACGCCGACCTGCCGTTCGAGCGGCTGGTCGACGCCCTCGCTCCGGAGCGCTCCACCGCGCACTCGCCGCTGTTCCAGGTGATGCTCGAGTTCCGCAACACCGACCAGCCGCGGCTCGAACTGCCCGGCCTCACGGTGACGGTCGTCGACACCGGCACCGCCGTCGCGAACTTCGATCTGCAGCTGACGCTGACCGAGGAGTTCACCGAGTCCGGTGAGCCCGCCGGCATCGCCGCCGGATTCACCTACGCCACCGACCTGTTCGACCCCGCCACCGTCGCGCGGCTGGCCGAACGGTTCACCGCGGTGCTGCGGGCGGTCACCACCGACCCGGGCACCCGGGTCGGTGACATCGACCTGCTCACCGCGACCGAACGCGCCGACCTCGCGCCCGTCAGCGGCGGCGCCGGGGTGCCCGCCCGCACCCTCCCCGAACTGCTCGCGGCCGCCGCCGTCGTCGATCCCGACGCCGCCGCGGTGGTCTTCGACGGCACCACGCTGTCCTACCGGGAGCTCGACACCCGATCGGATCGTCTGGCGCGGTTGCTGATCCGGCGCGGCGTCGGACCGGAATCGGTGGTGGCGCTCGCGGTGGCCCGCTCGCTCGACTCGGTGACCGCGACGTGGGCGGTCGCCAAGACCGGCGCCGCGTTCGTCCCGGTGGACCCGAACTACCCGGCCGACCGGATCGAGCACATGCTCACCGATTCCGGTGCCGTCGTGGGCATCACCACCACCGCGCACCACGACACGCTGCCCGCCTCGACCGAATGGGTCGTGCTCGATACCGACGACACCCGCGCCCGGCTGCGGAACGAGCCCGCCGGATCGGTCACCGACGCGGATCGGCTGCGCCCGCTCCGGCTCGACGACCCCGCCTACTTGATCTACACGTCGGGGTCGACGGGCACACCCAAGGGCGTGGTGGTCTCGCACCGCGGGCTCGCGAACTTCGCAGCCGAGCAACGCACCCGGTTCGGGGTGACCCCGCACTCGCGGACCCTGCACTTCTCGTCGCCGAGCTTCGACGCGTCGATCCTCGAGCTGCTCCTCGCGGTCGGCGCGGGCGCCACCATGGTCGTCGCGGCGTCGTCGGTGCTCGGCGGCGACGAACTGCGCGAGCTGCTGCGCGTGCACGACGTCACGCACGCGTTCGTGACACCGGCCGCCCTGGCGTCGGTGGATCCGTCCGGGCTGCACCGGCTCGAGTGCGTCGTGACCGGCGGCGAGGCGTGCCCGCCGGAACTGGTGGCGCAGTGGGCGCCCGGTCGACGGATGTTCAACGCGTACGGGCCCACCGAGTCCACCGTCGTCGCGAGCGTCAGCGAACCGCTGGCGGTGGGGGTGCCGGTGACGATCGGCCGCCCGCCGATGGGCACCAGCGTCGTGGTGCTCGACTCCCGTCTGCAGCCGGTGCCCGTGGGCGTGCCCGGCGAGCTGTACATCCTCGGCACCGGCCTGGCCCGCGGCTACCACCACCGCCCCGGCGTCACCGGTGAACGCTTCGTGGCGAACCCCTTCGGACCGCCGGCGAGCCGCATGTACCGCACCGGTGACCTGGTGCGGTGGAACGGGTCGGGCCAGCTCGAGTACCTGGGGCGCACCGACTTCCAGGTGAAGATCCGCGGATTCCGCATCGAGCTCGGCGAGATCGAGTCAGCGCTGCGCCGCTACCCGGGTGTCGCGCGCGCCGTGGTCACGGTCGACGGATCCGGTCCGGCCGGCCGGCTCGCCGGCTACGTCGTCGCCGAGGACGGCGCGGTGCTCGAGCCTGCCGCGATCACCGCGTTCGTCGGCACGTTCCTCGCGTCCTACATGGTGCCCTCGGCGGTGATGGTCCTCGACGCGCTGCCGCTCGGGCCGGCCGGCAAGATCGATCGGAAGGCGCTGCCCGCGCCCGATTTCGGGGCGCTGGTGTCGCCCGGGCGGGCGCCGCAGACCGAGCGGGAGCGGCTGCTCGCGAACCTGTTCGCGGAGGTCCTGGGGCTCGACTCGGTCGGCGTCGACGACTCGTTCTTCGCGCTCGGTGGCGACAGCATCATGTCCATCCAGTTGGTGTCGCGGGCGAAGACCGCGGGCCTGCACTTCTCGCCGCGCGACGTCTTCGACCACAAGACCGTGGCGGCGCTGGCGGCCGTCGCGCAGGCCGGTGCGGAGGCCGCGGTGCTCGCGGAACTCGACGGCGGCGGAATCGGCGACGTGCCGCTGCTCCCGGTGGCCCGCTGGCTGCAGGGCCGCGGCGGCCATCACGACCGCTTCTCGCAGGCCGCGCTGCTCACCGCGCCGGCCGGCCTCGACGAGGCCACCCTCGCCGGCGCCCTCCAGGCCGTCATCGACCGCCACGACATGCTCCGGGCCCGGATCCGCCCCGGCGAACACACGATGATCGTGCCAACACCGGGTTCGGTGTACGCCGAGTGGCTCGTCCGGCGGGTGGAGGTCGACGCGCTGCCCGGCACCGACGCGTTCGCCGACGTCGTCCGCGCCGAACTCGACGCCGCCGAGGACCGTCTCGACCCGGCCGCCGGCGAGATGGTCCAGGTGGTGTGGCTCGACTCCCGGGACGACGGCGGCCGGCTGCTGATCGTCGTGCACCACCTCGTCGTCGACGGCGTGTCGTGGCGCATCCTGGTGCCGGACCTCGCGACGGCGTGGGCGCAGCTCACCGCGGGGGAGCACCCGGACCTGGCACCGGTCGGCACGTCGATGCGCCGGTGGGCACACGGGCTCGTGGACGCCACCCCGCAGCGCCGGGACGAGCTCGAACGCTGGCAGGACGTGCTCGCGGGCGACGACCCGATGCTGGGCTCCCGCCCGCTCGACCCCGCCGTCGACGTCGCCGCGACCGTCGACTCCGTCACGGTCGAGGTGTCCCCGGACGTCACCGAGGCACTGTTGACGACCGTGCCGGACGCGTTCCACGGCTCCGTCAACGACGGGCTGTTGACCGCGCTGGCGCTCGCGTTGGTGCGGTGGCGCCGCGGCCGCGGGATCGACGTGGCCGCGGACCGGACCGACGCCCTGGTCACCCTGGAGGCCCACGGCCGCGAGGACGCGGTGCTGCCGGGGGCGGACCTCTCGCGGACCGTCGGCTGGTTCACCACGCTGTTCCCGGTGCGGCTGGACCTGGCCGGCGTCGACATCGACGACGCGTTCACCGGTGGCCGCGGCGCGGGCGCGGCGATCAAGGCGGTCAAGGAACAGCTGCTGGCCGTCCCCGACCACGGCATCGGCTACGGCATGCTGCGCTATCTCGACGCCGATGCCGCCGACGGCGAACGGGCACTGCGCGATCTGCGCAGCCCGCAGGTCAGCTTCAACTACCTCGGTCGGCTCACCTCGGCGGTGCCCGACGACCAGCGCGACGCGGGCTGGATGCCGACGGACGACGCGGACCTGGGCATCCTGCAGGACGCGGACCTGCCGGTGGCGGCGGTGCTCGACATCAACGCCGTCACGACCGACGGCGCGGACGGCTCGCGAATACGCGCCACGTGGGGCTTCCCGTCCGGGGTGCTCGGTGTGGACGCGGTCGAGGAGCTGGCCGAGCTGTGGACCGAGGCGCTGATCGCCCTCGCCCGGCACGTGTCCCGACCCGGCGCGGGCGGCGCGACGCCGTCGGACCTGGACCTGGTCTCGCTCGACCAGCGCGAGATCGAGGACCTCGAACAGCGGTTCCCGAACCTCGTCGACGTGTGGTCGCTCTCGCCGCTGCAGTCGGGCCTGCTGTTCCACGCGCTGCTCGCCGACCGATCCGTCGACTCGTACATGGTGCAGATGACGCTCGACGTCCGCGGCGCCGATCCCGGACGGCTCCGCCGGGCCGGGCAGGCGATGCTGGACCGGCACCCGAACCTGCGGGCCGCGTTCGTCAACAGCTCCGACGGCTCGTCGGTGCAGGTGGTCATGGATCCGGTGACGTTGCCGTGGACCGAGGTCGACCTCGCGGAACTCGACGCACCGGAGCGCACCGAGGCGCTCACGCGGCTGCTCGCCGAGGACCGGGCCCGCCGCTTCGACGTGACCAGCGCGCCGCTGATCCGGTTCACGCTCGTGCGCACCGGCCCCGACGAGCACCGGCTGGTGCTGACCAACCACCACATCCTGCTCGACGGCTGGTCGACCCCGCTGATGATGCAGGAGTTGCTGACGCTGTACGCCACCGACGGCGACGCGACCGTGTTGCCGCGGGTCCAGCCGTACCGCGACTACCTGACGTGGATCGCCGAACAGGACCCGGCCGCGTCGGTGCAGGTGTGGGCCGAGGCGCTCGCCGGTCTGGAAGAGCCGACGCTGCTCGCGCCGCTCGACCGCGGCCGCGAGCACGCGACCGTCCCGGACGAGGTCGAGCTGGCGCTCGATCCGGCGCTCACCGCCCGGCTGACATCGATCGGGCGGCAGTGGGGCGTCACCCTCAACACGATGGTGCAGTCGTCGTGGGCGATCGTCCTCGGGGCGCTGACCGGCCAGGACGACGTGGTCTTCGGTGGCACCGTCTCCGGGCGTCCGCCGCACATCGCGGGCATCGAGTCGATGATCGGCCTGTTCATCAACACGCTGCCGGTGCGGGTGCGGCTCGATCCGCGCGAGAGCGTCGGCGAGCTGCTGCGGCGGGTGCAGACCGAGCAGGCCGGCCTGCTCGATCACCACCACGTGGGCCTGACCGAGATCCAGGACGCGGTCGGCCCCGCCCTCGGGTTCGACACGCTCACCGTGTTCGAGTCGTACCCGGTGGACCGCGCGGCCGTCGAGGACACCGACATCGCGGGCCTGCGGCTGGTGCGCGTCCACGAGGGCGTGGACGCGGCCCACTACCCGCTCACCCTCGTCGCGAACGCGGACGACCGGTTGCGGATGAAGCTGAAGTACCTGCCCGACCTGTTCGAGCGCGGCGAGGCGCAGGCCCTCGCGCGGCGGGTGGCCCGGATCCTCGCCGAGATCGCCGACGACCCGCAGTGCCCCCTGGCGCGGCTGCGGCTGCTCTCCGACGCCGAGTGGGCGGACCTGGTGCCGCTGCGCGGGCGGCCCGGCGGGTCGGTGCGGACCCTGCCCGAGCTGTTCGCCGATGCGGCGGCAGCCACTCCCGACGCCGTCGCCCTCGTCTCCGGCGACGTCGAGGTGACCTACCGCGAACTCGACGAGCGGACCAACCGCCTCGCCCGCCTGCTCATCGAGGCGGGTATCGGACCGGAATCGACTGTAGCGCTGGGTATTCCGCGATCGATCGAGTCCGTGACCGCGGTTCTGGCGGTCACGAAGGCCGGCGCCGCCTTCGTTCCGGTGGATCCGAACTACCCGACGGACCGCATCGTGTTCATGCTCGAGGACTCGGGCGCCCGCGTCGGCCTCACCGTCTCCGACGCGCGCGACCGACTGCCCGACACGGTGCCGTGGACGGTTCTCGACGACTCCTCCCTCGCGGACCGGTTCGCCACCCGGTCGGCCGCGCCGATCACCGACGCCGACCGCCGCGCACCCCTGCACCTCGATCACCCCGCGTACATGATCTACACCTCCGGCACGACCGGCCGCCCGAAGGGCGTCGTCGTCACGCACGCGGGCATCGACAACCTGGCCGAGGAGTGCCGTACCCGCTTCTCGACGCAGCCGAGCTCGCGGACGCTGCACTTCTCGACCCCGAGTTTCGACGCCGCGGTCCTGGACTACCTGATCGCGTTCCGCGTCGGCGCGACGATGGTCATCGCACCGACGACCGTCTACGGCGGCGACGAGCTGGCCCGCCTGATCCGCGACCAGCACGTCACGCACGCGTGGCTCACCGCGGCCGCGGCAGCCACGGTCGACCCGACCGACCTCGACGAGTTCACCGAGGTGGTCGTCGGCGGCGAGGCGGTGCCGCCGGAACTGGTCGCGCGGTGGGCGCACGGACGCCGCTTCTACAACGGCTACGGCCCGACGGAGGCGACCATCCTGGCGAACATCAGCACCCCGCTGGTGACCGGGGAGACGGTGATGATCGGCGCCCCGGTCCGCGGCGAGAGCGAACTGGTCCTGGACTCGAGCCTGCGGCCCGTCCCGGCCGGGGTCACCGGCGAGCTGTACATCACCGGCCCCGGTCTGGCCCGCGGCTACCATCGTCGCCCCGGCCTCACCGCCGAGCGATTCGTCGCCAACCCGCACGGCACGCCGGGCGAGCGCATGTACCGCACCGGCGACATCGTGCGCATCGGCGAAGACCATGCGGTCGAGTACATCGGCCGGTCGGACTTCCAGGTCAAGATCCGCGGCTTCCGCATCGAACTCGGGGACATCGACAACGCGTTCGGCGACCACCCCGACATCCGGTTCGCGGTCACCCTCGGCCGGCCGGGACCGGGCGGCGACACCGCGCTGGTCACGTACGTGCTCCCGACCGCGGATGCCCGTCCGGACCCGGGGGAGCTGCGCGAGTTCGTGGCCGAACGGCTTCCCTCCCACATGGTCCCCGCGAGCATCATGGTTCTCGACGAGATCCCGCTCACGCCCATCGGCAAGCTCGACCGCCGGGCGCTGCCGGAACCGGAGTTCCTGCCCTCGGCCACGGAGTTCCGGCCGCCGACGAACCCGACGGAGCAGACCATCGTCGACGTGTTCGCCGAGGTCCTCGGTCTCGAACGGATCGGTATCGACGACAGCTTCTTCGACCTCGGCGGCAACTCGCTGATCGCCACCCGGGTGATCGCGCGGCTGGCCGCCGCGCTGCACGCCGACCTGGCGGTGCGGGCGCTGTTCGAGGCGCCGACCGCACACGAGCTCGCGCGGTGGGTGTTGCACGAGCAGGTGGACGCCGCGTCGCGCCCGCCGCTGGTTCCGGCCGAGCGGCCGCGTCGTCTACCGCTGTCTTTGGCACAGAAGCGGATGTGGTTCATCAACCAGTTCGACACCGCGTCCGCCGCCTACAACATCCCGCTCGCCGTCCGGTTGACCGGCGCTCTCGACACGAACGCGCTGCGCGCCGCGGTCGGGGACGTGCTCGAGCGGCACGAGTCGCTGCGCACGTACTTCCCCACGGCGACGACGGCGGTGCCGTCCACGGCTTCGGTGCCGTCCGGTGATTCCGCCGACGCGGAACCCGAGCAGGTGATCGTGCCGGCCGCGGAGGCCGCGCCCGACCTGACGGTGGTCGACGTCCCGCCCGACGAGGTGCCGGCGCGGGTCGCGGCGCTGATCTCCCGCGGGTTCGACGTCACGACCGGCGTGCCGGTGCGCGCCCAGTTGCTGCGGCTCGGGCCGGCCGAGCACGTGCTGGCGATCGTCGTGCACCACATCTGCGCCGACGGCTTCTCGATGGCGCCGCTGGCCCGGGACGTGATGACCGCCTACATGGCGCGCACCGGCGGTCACCTGCCGCAGTGGGCGCCGCTGCCGGTGCAGTACGCGGACTTCGCGCTGTGGCAGCGCGACGTCCTGGGATCCGAGGACGATCCCGACTCGCTCGTCAGCCGGCAGCTGGCGTTCTGGACCGACGCGCTGGCCGGGCTGCCGGAGGCGATCTCGCTGCCCGCCGACCGCCCGCGCCCGACGCAGATGAGCTTCGACGGCGCCCGCGTGTACTTCGAGATCCCAGCCGACGTGCACCGCTCGTTGGCCGCGCTGGCCCGCCGGGAGGGCGCGACGATGTTCATGGCCGCGCACGCCGCGCTGGCGGTGCTGCTGGCCAAGCTCAGCGGAACCGACGACATCGCGATCGGCACCCCGATCGCCGGCCGCGGCGAGGCCGAACTCGACGGCCTGGTCGGCATGTTCGTCAACACGCTGGTGTTGCGGTCGCAGGTCGACGCGGCCACCGGCTTCGGCGCCCAGCTCGCCCGCACCCGCGAGTTCGACCTCGCCGCGTTCGGCAACACGGACCTGCCGTTCGAGCGGCTCGTCGACGTGCTGGCGCCCGAGCGGTCGACGGCGCACTCGCCGCTGTTCCAGGTGATGCTCGAGTTCCAGAACAACGAGCTGCCGCGGCTCGAGCTGCCCGGGCTCGTCGCCGAACCTGTCGACGCCGAGCTCGCGGTCGCCAAGTTCGACCTGCAGCTCACCCTCGCCGAGCAGCACGACGACCACGGCGTCCCCGCCGGCATGACCGCCGCGTTCACCTACGCGACCGACCTGTTCGACGCCGACACGGTGCACGACCTGGGGGAGCGGTTCGTCCGGCTGCTCGGGGCGGTCACCGCCGAACCGGGCCGGCCGACCGGCGACGTCGAGATCACCACGGCCGCCGAGCGCACCACGATGCTGCGCGAGTGGAACGCGGCCGGCCGCCGCGCACCGGAGAGCACCCTCGCCGGCCGACTGGCCGACGCCGCCGCGCGCTTCGCGGACTCCGCCGCGGTGACCTACGAGGGGGAGACTGTCACCTACGCCGAGCTCGACGCCCGCACCAACCGGCTCGCCCGGCACCTCGCGGGGCTCGGGGTCGGTCCCGGGTCCCTTGTCGCGGTGGCGCTGCCGCGCTCGCTCGACCTGGTCGTCGCGCTGCTCGCGGTGGTCAAGGCCGGCGCGGGCTACCTGCCGCTCGACGTCACGTACCCGCCCGAGCGCCTGGCGTTCATGCTCGAGGACTCCGCGCCGGTGTGTGTGGTGACGTCCGTGGACGACGCCGACGCCATCCCCGACTCCGGGGTCCCGCTGGTGCGCCTCGACGCCGACGACGTGGCCGCGGCGGTGGCGGCGCGGCCCGACGGTCCGGTCACCGACGCCGACCGCACCGCACCGCTGCGCCCCGACGACGTCGCGTACGTCATCTACACGTCCGGGTCGACGGGCCGCCCCAAGGGCGTGCAGGTCACGCACCGCAACGTGCTGACCCTGTTCGAGAACACCGCCGACACGTTCGGGTTCGACGACACCGACGTGTGGACGATGTTCCACTCCTACGCGTTCGACTTCTCGGTGTGGGAGCTGTGGGGTCCGCTGCTGCACGGCGGCCGCCTCGTGGTGGTCGACTTCTACACGGCGCGCTCGCCGGAGATGTTCCTCGACCTGCTGCACAGCGAGGGCGTGACGGTGCTCAACCAGACACCGACCGCGTTCTACCAGCTCGCCGAGGCGGACCGGATCGCGGCCGAATCGTCCTCGTACGATACCGATCTCGCGCTGCGATACGTGATCTTCGGCGGCGAGGCACTGGACCTGGGACAGCTGGGACGCTGGTACGCGCGGCACGCGGACGACGCGCCGCGGCTGGTGAACATGTACGGCATCACCGAGACCACGGTGCACGTCACCCGGCTCGGGCTCGACCGCGCGTACGCGTCGGAGGCCAGTGCCAGCGTCGTCGGACGCGCGGTCCCGGGGCTGCGGGTCACGGTGCTCGACGGGCGCCTGCACCCGACGCCGCCGGGCGTGACCGGGGAGATGTACGTGGCCGGCGACCAGGTGACCCGCGGATACCTCGGGCGGGCCGCACTCACCTCCGGGCGGTTCGTCGCCGACCCGTTCGGGGCCCCCGGCGCCCGCATGTACCGCACCGGCGACCTGGCCCGCTGGAACCGCGACGGGCAGCTGGAGTACCTGGGCCGCAGCGACTTCCAGGTCAAGATCCGCGGGTTCCGCATCGAGCTCGGCGAGATCGAATCGGCGCTGCTCGAGTTCCCGGGGGTCGCGCAGGCCGTTGTCACCGTGCGCCAGGAGGAACACGGCCCCGCACGGCTGATCGGCTACGTCGTCCGGGAACAGGGCGGCACCGACCTGGATCCGCAGGCGGTGCTCGACCACGTGGGCGGCGAGCTGACGTCGTACATGGTGCCGGCGGCGCTGGTGGTGCTCGACGAGTTGCCGCTGACCGCGAACGGCAAGCTGGACCGCAGGGCCCTGCCCGAGCCGGAGTTCGGGATGCGCACCACCGCGGGCCGCGAACCGCAGACCGACGCCGAACGGATCCTCGCCGACCTGTTCACCGAGGTCCTCGGGCTCGACTCGGTCGGCGTCGACGACTCGTTCTTCTCGCTCGGCGGCGACAGCATCATGTCGATCCAGCTGGTGTCGCGCGCCAAGGCCGCGGGCCTGCAGTTCGCGCCGCGGGACGTGTTCGAGCACCGGACCGTCGCCGGCCTCGCCGCGGTCGCCGAGGCCGCCGGCGAGGAGCCGGCCGTCCACCTCGCGGAGCTGCCCGGCGGCGGCGTCGGCGACTTCCCGGCGACCCCGATCACCCGGTGGCTCCTGGACCGGGCCGGCGGGAACGGCGCCGATGTCCGCCGCTACACCCAGACGGCGCTGCTGGCGCTGCCTTCGGGCATCGACGAGGACCAGCTCACCCGGACACTGCAGGCCGTCGTGGACCGCCACGACATGCTCCGCGCCCGGCTCGACCGCACCGACGACCCGACGGTGCAGGTCCGGGCCGTGGGGGCGGTGTCGGCGGCCGACGTGCTCACCCGCGTCCGGGTGGACGCGCTCGGCGGTCCGACCTTCACCAGCATCGCCCAGGCGGAACTCGACGCCGCCGCCGGACGCCTCGACCCCGAGTCCGGAATCGTGCTGCAGGCGGTGTGGTTCGACGCCGGTGACGCGGGCGGACGGCTGCTGCTGGTGGTCCACCACCTCGCCGTCGACGGCGTCTCGTGGCGCATCCTGGTGCCGGACCTGGCGTCGGCGTGGTCGCAGATCGTCGACGGCGCCGTCCCCGAGCTGGCGCCGACCGGGACCTCGATGCGCCGCTGGGCGCACGGCCTCGCCGACGCCGCCGTCGGCGGAACCCCCGGCCGCGACCGGGAACTCGAGCTGTGGCGCGCCACGCTCGCCACGCCCGATCCGGTCATCGGGTCGCGCCCGCTCGACCCCGAGATCGACGTCAACGGCACCGTCGACAAGGTGTCGGTGGAGCTGCCGGCCGCCGTCACCGAGGCCCTGCTGACCACGGTTCCCGACGCGTTCCACGGCAACGTCAACGACGGGCTCCTGGCGGCGCTCGCGATGGCCCTCACCCGGTGGCGCGGCACCCGCGGCAGCGAGAGCGCGGCGACACTGGTCAACCTCGAGGGCCACGGCCGCGAGGACCAGGTGGTGCCGGGCGCCGACCTGGGCCGCACGGTCGGCTGGTTCACGACGATCTTCCCGATCCGGCTGGACCTGTCCGGGATCGACCTCGACGACGCGTTCGCCGCCGGTCCGGCCGCCGGTGCCGCGGTGAAGGCGGTCAAGGAGCAACTGCTCGCGATCCCCGACCACGGCATCGGCTTCGGGATGCTGCGCTACCTCGATCCGCAGACCGCGCCGGCGCTCGCCGACCTGCCGGTGCCGCAGGTCAGCTTCAACTACCTCGGCCGGCTCGGCGCACCCGCGGCAGCCGCGGACGTCGGCTGGCTCCCGGTGAGCGACACCGAGCTCGACGACGCGCCCAGCGCCACCATGCCGGTCGCGAGTGTCCTGGACGTCAACGCGGTCGTGGGTGACGCCGCCGACGGGCCGCGGTTGCGCGCCACGTGGTCCTACCCGCGCGGTGTGCTGGCCGCGGTCGACGCCGGCGAACTGGCGGACCTGTGGGTGCGGGCGCTGTCGGCCCTGGCCCGGCACGCCGAGCACCCCGGTGCCGGCGGGCTCACGCCGTCGGATCTGGATCTGGTGCACCTCGACCAGCGCTCCATCGAGACGCTCGAGCACCGGTACCCGGACCTCGCGGACGTCTGGTCGCTGTCGCCGCTGCAGTCCGGCCTGCACTTCCACGCGATGTTCTCGGACGAGTCGGTCGACGCGTACCTCGTCCAGCTCACCCTCACCCTGAGCGGCGTCGTCGACACCGACCGGCTGTGGCGGGCCGGGCAGGCGCTGCTGGACCGGCACCCGAACCTGCGGGCCGCGTTCGTGCACCCCGACGGCGCGACACCCGACGCGGGCACGGTCCAGGTGATCCCGCGGCACGTGGACCTGCCGTGGACGGAGATCGATCTGTCCCGGCTCGATCCGGCCGCCCGCGACCGGCGCTTCGCCGAACTGACCCTCGCCGACCGGCTCACCAAGTTCGACCTGGCGATCGCCCCCGCGGTCCGCATGACACTCGTCGACATGGGCGGCGGCGAACACCGCCTGGTGGTCACGAACCACCACATCCTGCTCGACGGCTGGTCGACCCCGCTGGTGATCCGAGACCTGCTGACGCTGTACGCCACCGACGGCGACGCCTCGATGCTGCCGCGGGTGCACCCGTACCGCGACTATCTCGCATGGATGCTCCGGCAGGACGCCGCCGAGTCGACGGCGGCGTGGCGCCGCGCGCTCGCCGGGCTCGAGGAGCCGAGCCTGCTGGCGCCGAACGCCCGCATCGAGGGGGCCTCGACCGGGACCGACGAACTCGAGATCACGCTGTCGGCCGGGCACACGGACACGCTGCGCGCGCTGGTCCGCGAGCGGGGCCTGACGCTCAACACCGTCGTGCAGGCCGTGTGGGGGATCGTGCTGGGCGCGTTGACCGCCCGCACCGACGTCCTGTTCGGCGGCACGGTGTCGGGCCGGCCGCCGCAGATCCCCGGCATCGAAGCGATGGTGGGCCTGTTCATCAACACGCTCCCGGTCCGGGTCACGCTCGACCCGGCCGAGGCGCTCGGCGACCTCCTCGACCGCGTCCAGCGGGAGCAGACCGCCCTGCTCGACCACCACTACCTGGGGCTGGCCGACATCCAGAAGGCGACCGGACCGGCCGTCGCCTTCGACACGCTGACGGTGTTCGAGTCGTACCCGGTCGACCGGAACGCGCTCACCGCGGACACGGACATCGCCGGGATGCGGGTCACCGGGATCGGCGGCCGCGACGCGGCGCACTACCCGCTGTCGCTGGTGGCCTCGGTGGCCGACCGGTTGAACCTCAAGTTCGAGTACTTCCCGGAGCACTTCGACCGCGAGACCGTCGAATCGATCGCGACCCGGGTGGCCGTCGTGCTCGACCACCTGGCGGCCGACCCCGATCAGCCGCTGTCGCGGCTGGACCTGCTCACCGAGGTCGAACGCCGCGAGCTGGCACCCGTGCTCGGCGAACCCGGCGGCTCCCTGCGCACCCTGCCGGAGATCTTCGCCGCCGGCGCCGCCCGCGATCCCGACGCCGTCGCGCTGTCCTTCTCCGGGCGCGAGGTCACCTACAGCGAGCTCGACACCCGCTCCTCGCGGATCGCCCGCGTGCTCATCGATCAGGGTGTGGGCCCGGAATCGTACGTGGCGCTGGGCATCCAGCGATCCGTGGAGTCGGTGCTCGCGGTGTGGGCGGTCACGAAGACCGGCGCCGCGTTCGTCCCCGTCGACCCGAACTACCCGCTCGAGCGGATCGAGCACATGCTCGCCGACTCCGGCGCCGGCCTCGGGCTGACCACGACCGCGCACCGGGATCAGCTCCCGGGTACCGTCACGTGGCTGCCGCTCGACGACCCCGAGTTCGCGGCGGCGTGCGAGGCCCGGTCCGACGCCCCGGTCACCGACGCCGACCGCACCGAACCGCTCGGCCTCAACCACGCCGCCTACGTCGTCTACACGTCGGGCTCGACGGGCCGCCCCAAGGGCGTCGTCGTCACCCACCAGGGTCTCGACAACTTCGCGATCGACCAGGTGGAACGGTTCGGCGCCACCAGCGAGTCCCGGACACTGCACTTCGCGACACCGAGCTTCGACGGTGCGGTGTTCGAGTACCTGCAGGCATTCGGTCCAGGGGCCACGATGGTGATCGCCGAACCCACCGTGTTCGGCGGCGCCGACCTGGCCCGGCTCCTCGCGGACGAGCACGTCACCCACGCGTTCATCACCACCGCGGCGCTGTCCACGGTCGACCCGACCGGGATCGACGAGTTCGCGCACGTCGTGTTCGGCGGCGAGGCGTGCCCACCGGAGCTGGTGGCCCGGTGGGCGCCCGGCCGGCAGCTGCACAACGCGTACGGGCCGACCGAGACGACGATCATGACGAACATCAGCGCCCCCATGACCGTCGGCGCCCCGATCACGATCGGCGGGCCGATCCGCGGGGTCGGCGAACTCGTCCTCGACCGCCGACTGCAGCCGGTGCCGGTGGGTGTCCCGGGCGAGCTGTACGTCACCGGTGTCGGGCTCGCGCGCGGGTACCACCGGCGCCCCGGCCTCTCGGCGGAGCGGTTCGTCGCCAACCCGTTCGGCAAGCCGGGGGACCGGATGTACCGCACCGGCGACATCGTGCGGTGGCGGCCCGACCACACGATCGAGTACGTCGGACGCACGGACTTCCAGGTCAAGGTGCGCGGCTTCCGCATCGAACTCGGCGAGATCGACGCCGCCCTCATGGACCATCCCGCGGTGAGCTTCGCGGTCACCCTCGGGCTGCCCGGCCCGGCCGGCGACACCGTGCTCGCGTCCTACGTGGTGCCGCCCGCCGGGGCGACCGTCGACGCCGCCGCGCTCACCGACCGGCTGTCGTCGCACCTGCCCGCGCACATGGTGCCGGCCGTGATCACGGTGCTCGACGAGATCCCGCTGACCCCGGTCGGCAAGTTGGACCGGGCGGCCCTGCCCGAGCCGGACTTCGCGTTCGCCACCGGCGAGTTCCGCGCCCCCACGAACCCGCTCGAGTACACGCTCTCGGACATCTTCACCGAGGTACTCGGGGTGGACCGGGTCGGCATCGAGGACAGCTTCTTCGACCTCGGCGGCAACTCGCTGATCGCGACGCGGGTCACCGCCCGCCTCGCGAGTGTCCTGGATGCGGACGTCCCGGTGCGGGCGCTGTTCGAGGCCCCCACGATCCACGGCCTCGCGCAGTGGATCGCGCGCGAACGGGAGACGGCCACCGCGCACGGCCGCCCGGCACTGGCCCGGCGCGAGCGGCCGGACCGGATTCCGCTGTCCCTCGCGCAGCAGCGGATGTGGTTCATCAACCAGTTCGACACCGCGTCGGCCGCGTACAACATCCCGATGGCGGTCAGGCTCACCGGTGCGCTCGACGTCGACGCGCTGCACGCCGCGGTCGGCGACCTGCTCGAACGCCACGAATCGCTGCGCACCGCCTATCCCGTCGTCGATCAGGTGCCGACCCAGCGGGTCCACCCGGTCAGCGAGGTGCTCGCCGAGCTGAGCCCGGTGACCGTCCGCGACGGGCAGGAACTCCACGACCGGCTGGCCACGCTCGCCGCGGCCGGATTCGACGTCACCGCCGCGCCGCCCGTGCGCGCGGAACTGATCCGGACCGCGGAGAACGAGCACGTCCTGATGATCGTGATGCACCACATCTGCGCCGACGGCTACTCGATGGCCCCGCTCGGCCGGGACCTCATGGCCGCGTACACCGCGCGCGCCGCGGCAGCGGCCCCGCAGTGGACGCCGCTGCCCGTCCAGTACGCCGATTTCACGCTGTGGCAGCACGAGCTGCTCGGCTCGGACACCGATCCCGACTCGCTGCTGCGCCGCCAGCTCGAGTTCTGGGTCGGGGAGCTCGCCGGCCTGCCCGACGTCATCCAGCTGCCGACCGATCGGCCCCGGCCGGTGCAGCAGTCGTTCCGCGGCGACCGCGTCGAGTTCCAGATCCCCGCCGAGCTGCACGCCGCCGTCACCGCCCTCGCGCGCCGGCATGGGGCGAGCATGTTCATGGCGATACACGCCGCGCTGGCGACGCTGCTGGCCCGGCTCGCCGACACCGACGACATCGCGATCGGCACCCCGATCGCCGGCCGCGGCGAGGCGGACCTCGACGAGCTGGTCGGCATGTTCGTCAACACACTCGTGCTGCGGACACGGGTGGACCACGGCGCGTCGTTCGACGAGATCCTGCGGCAGGCACGCGAAGCCGACCTCGCCGCGTTCGGGCACGCCGAGGTCCCGTTCGAGCGCCTCGTGGAGGAGATCAACCCGCCGCGCTCGACGTCCTACTCGCCGCTGTTCCAGGTCTCGATCGAATTCCAGAACAACGAGCGTCCGCGCCTCGAACTGCCCGGCCTCGTCGTCGAGGGTGTCGGCATCGACGCCCACGTCGCGAAGGAGGACCTCGAACTCGTCCTCGCCGAGGAGTTCGCCGAGGACGGGTCCCCGGCCGGGATCAACGCCTCGCTCGACTTCGCGACCGACCTGTTCGACGCCGGCACCATCCGCAGCTTCACGCAGCGCTTCGTCCGGATCCTCGAGGCGGTGACCGCCCACCCGCAGCGGGCCGTCGGCGACATCGAGATCCTCGACTCCGCGGAACTGGCGGAGCTCGCGCCCGCGGCCGGCAACACCGACGCCTCGCCGCACGTGTGGCCCGAACTGCTGGCCGGCGCCGCCGCGATCGACCCGGAGTCGATCGCGCTGAGCTACCTCGGCGGCACGCTTACGTACCGCGAACTCGACGAGCAGTCGAATCGCCTGGCCCGCGTGCTCGCCGACCGCGGGGTGGGCCCGGAGACGTTCGTCGCGCTCGGTATGCCGCGCTCGATCGAGGAGATCCTGTCGATCTGGGCGGTCGCGAAGGCCGGCGCCGCGTTTGTGCCCGTGGATCCGAACTACCCGCCCGAGCGGATCGCGCACATGCTCACCGACTCGGGCACGAAGGTCGGCCTGACGACGTCCGCGCTGCGGGAACGGCTGCCCGACACCGTGCCGTGGCTCGTGCTCGACGACGGCGACCTCGCCGCCCGCATGACCGAGGTCTCGGCGACACCGGTCAACGACGCCGACCGCACGACCCCGCTGCATCTAGTGCATCCCGCCTACCTGATCTACACATCCGGGTCGACGGGCCTGCCGAAGGGCGTGATCGTCACCCATCTCGGGATCGCGAACCTCACCGAGGAGGAGCGGGTGCGCTTCACCGTCACCCCGCAGTCGCGGGTCTCGCATCTGGCGTCCCCGAGCTTCGACGCCTCGGTGTTCGAGATGATGATGGCGTTCAGCGCCGGTGCCCGCCTGGTGATCGTGCCGCCCACCGTGTACGGCGGATCCGAACTGACCGAACTGCTCTCGCGCGAGGGCGTCACGCACGGGTTCATCACCCCGACGGCGCTGGCCTCCATCGAGGACGAGGGGCTCGAGGCGCTGCGGGTGCTCGCGGTCGCCGGCGAGGCGTGCCCGCCGGAACTGGTCGCCAAGTGGGCGCCCGGACGGCGGATGTTCAACGGCTACGGGCCCACCGAGACGACCATCCAGGCCAGCGTCAGCGCGGCCATGCAGCCGGGCGAGGTCGTCAACATCGGCGGCCCGGCGATCGGGTTCCGCGAGGCCGTGCTCGACGGGCGGTTGCGGCCCGTCCCGATCGGTGTGCCCGGCGAGCTGTACATCTCCGGCCCGGGCCTGGCCCGCGGCTACCACAACCGTCCGGGACTCACCGCGGATCGCTTCGTCGCCGACCCCTTCGGCGCCCCCGGCACCCGGATGTACCGCACCGGCGACGTGGTCCGTTGGCGGCCCGACCACACCATCGAGTACATCGGCCGGTCGGACTTCCAGGTCAAGGTGCGCGGGTTCCGCATCGAACTCGGCGAGATCGACGCCGTCCTCACCCGGCACCCCGCGGTCACGTTCGCCGCGACCCTCGGTCACACCGGGCCGTCGGGCGACACCCTGCTCGCGTCCTACGTGCGGCCGGTGGAGGGCCACGCCGTCGAATCGCGGGACCTGCGCGCGCACGTCGCCGCCCAACTCCCGGCGCACATGGTTCCGTCGGCGATCGTGGTGCTCGACGACATCCCGCTGACCCCGGTCGGCAAGCTCGACCGCCGCGCGCTGCCGGCACCCGACTTCACGTCGGTCACCACCGAGTTCCGGCCGCCGACGACGGCGACGGAGCGTGCGGTCACCGAGGTGTTCGCCGAGGTGCTGGGCATCGAGCACGTCGGTATCGACGACAGCTTCTTCGACCTCGGCGGCAACTCGATCATCGCGACTCGGATCATGTCCGAGCTGCAGTCCCGCCTGGGGCGCCAGATCCCGCTGCAGACGATGTTCCTGGATCCGACGCCGTCGGGTCTGGCCAAGCGCATCGACCTGCCCGTCGGGTACCTCGGGCACGGCGAGTCGCCCGTCGACGACGCCCTCGGCGTGATGATCCCGCTGCGTCCCCTCGGCGAGCGCCCACCGTTGTTCTGCGTGCACCCCGGCATCGGCCTGTCGTGGGGTTACGCCGGCCTGGTGCAGTATCTCGGCAAGGACCGCCCGGCGTACGGCCTGCAGCTGCCACTGCTCAGCGGCGGGCCCGACTTCGACTCGGTCCAGCAGCTCGCGCACCGGTACGTCGAGGAGATCCGCGTGGTCCAGCCGCACGGCCCGTACCACCTGCTCGGATGGTCGCTCGGCGGCGTGATCGCGCACGCCATGGCCGTCGAACTCCACAGCGCCGGTGAGGAAGTCGCGACACTCGCGATCATGGACAGCTACCTCACCGAGGGCGAGGAGGAACCCGGTCCGCTGACGGTGGTCGAACTACTCGAGGGGCTGGGCCTGGACCTGGCTCCGTACGGGGGTGGCGGTGAGCTGACCTACGCACAGGCTGTCGAGCTGCTGAACGAATCACTGGGCCAGGAAACGGGATTGACGCCCGCGCACCTGAAGCGGATCAACGAGGGATTCACCACGTCCGCACGGATCATGAACCGCTACGTCCCGGGAGTGTTCGACGGCGACCTGCTCTTCTTCAGTGCGGGACGCGGCGACGGTTCCGAGGCCACCGGCGCGGAGCATTCACCGCAGGTGTGGCAGTCCGCGGTCACCGGTCGGATCCGCGAGTTCACCATCGACTGCGAACACAACCAGATGATCGAGCCGACCGCGCTCGCGGCGATCGGCCCGCTGCTCGAGGACTACCTCGTGGAGCACTGAAATCTGGTCTGACACAACAAACTTCGCATACACCGCGAACCCCGCCGATTCGTAGCGAAAGAGGTGTCAGGCGACTAGCGTCGAAACCACTGGATTGCCTTCCTTCCCCACAATTTGGAGAGCGCCATGAATTTCCTCAAGGCCTCGGCCGCATCGGGTCTCGTCGTCGTCGCGCTCGCTGCCGGCGCCGGCACCGCCTATGCGGCACCCGCCCAATCGTCCGTCCCCGGCGACATCTCCGTCCCGCTCGTACAGCCCGTCGTCGACAAGCAGACGGCACAGGACAACCTGATGCGCGAGATCACCACCGGATGGGAGCAAGGCGGTGCGGCGGGCATGGCGACAGGCGCCGGCGTCGGACTCGCGATCGGCTGCGTCTCGATCTTCCCGAACTTCATCGCCGGCTGCATCGTCGGCACCGGGATCGGCGCGGCCATCGGCGCCTACAACGGCATCACGCAGTCGAACCCGAACGTGCAGCCCGCCTTCGATGCGTGGATGAACGCCACCCCGTGACAGCACTTCCCCTGCGCCTGGCTTCTGCAGGGGGTCGTCACGACCGTCAGAACGGAGTGGCGTCGGTTTCGACACCTCATTCTCGACCGCTGTGCCGGCCGTCGCCGGATCTCACCTCATCACCGCCGATGCGGGCGCGCCGGTACTCACGCGCACCCCTGACCCCGGACTGGCGGGTTGCGAGCACTGCGCCCCGGCTCCCACGCACGGTTCAGCGTCCGGGCGGGTCCCCGGA
Source organism: Prescottella soli (assembly GCF_040024445.1). Lineage (NCBI taxonomy): Bacteria > Bacillati > Actinomycetota > Actinomycetes > Mycobacteriales > Nocardiaceae > Rhodococcus > Rhodococcus (subgen. Prescottella) soli. The sequence continues at coordinate 373,593 of NZ_CP157276.1, read as the reverse complement.
CCAGCGAGCCACCGGCGCCTACTTGTTCAGATGTGCGGGGGTGTGGGTGACGCCCTCGATGTCGGCAACCGTCGCTTCGATCAGCTGATGCGCCAGGTCTGTCAGGGCCCGCGCCGTCGCAAGCTCGTCGCCGATCCCCGGAACGTTCCGGTCCACGGGGTTGCGTCGGGCCAGTCCGACGCCGACCAGCGTCGTATCCCTGGTGTGCAAGCGCGCCGTCGAGCGAGTGCGACTCTCGTGCTCGTCGATGGCGATGTCCACACTCCACTGCTCCGTCTCCATGTCCGAGCTCCTCTCGCGTCCGTTCCCGGCGCAGCGCATTCGCCGGGCGTATACGAGCAAGTCAACCGCCTCCGGACACGAAGCGGTAGGGCCATGCAGCCCCTGTGCGACTCGACGACTCCCTACGTGGCCGCGACGGCGACGACGCCGGGGCGGATTGCCCCGACCGCACCCGCAGCCGCCTTCGCCGCGGAGTCGACTCGCGCTCGCCGACCACACCACCGGCATGGCCGAGATCCAGTCCGGTAGCAGGATCGGGGTGTTCGCGCAGGCTGCGGCGTCAGACGTGTAGGCGACGTCGGCGAATAGGTTGTAGCCACCGGAATTTCGGTCGTGCACGGTTCGCAGCGGAGAGTCTCAGGGACTGCGCGCTGGTTCAATCGGACGAGTGGCTCGTCGCCTCAGTGCGCCGGTCGGGGAGTGGACGAAGGCCCCTGCGGTCCTCCGAAGGGGTGCTTCCAGCTCCGCCCACCGCCGGCGGTCGTGTCGGCCGCGGCATGGGCGCGCGTGTCGGCGTGCTGACCCGTGCTTGTTTGTGTCCCTGCGTCTGCGAGGGCGTCGCGCTGTTGGGTCAAGGCCGCCTCGTTGCGGCGTGATCGCTCGAGCTCGTTTCGCGCGGCGCGTCCCCGTCGCGATGTCCGTCGAGCCCCCGTGAGTAGGAGGCTGAGTCCGACGACGCCGACCGCGCCGACGACGATTCCGTAGAGGAACAGCGCTCCTGTGGATCCGGTGACATGGTAGCCGAACACTGTGAAATCGCCGGTCAACGCGTGTTCGGCACCCGCGTTGGCGAGTACTCCCGCGACCCCGATGACGATGGCGGCGACCATAATGATGAGGCCGATGAGGATCATGGCAATTCCCGATCATGTCGTGGGACGGATTTCGGGCGTCGGACCGGTCACTCAATCTGCCTCGCGAGGGTGATCCTCACCCGTACGCCAGACTGGTGCGGCCGAGCCTGTCTCACGTGAGCCGGGCGCGCCGCGCGCTGATTCGGGTTCTTCGCTCGGCGTCCGGCTCTTGTCATTCATTGTCAGCGCTCCTCACTACCTGCCGGTGAGGACCGCCCCAATGCGCAATACCCGTTCGAGCCTGGTGTTACACCCTCGATTCGAAGTCTCGCTTGTTCCGGGGCACTACAGGGAACCGTTATGGGTCTTCTGCGATGCCGGCACCCAGGCATACCTCGAAGCTTGCGGTGAAATCATCGTTCCTCTGTTCGCGGTATGCGAGGAAACTCGGGGGATGAGGCGTAGGAGCTATCTTCCGCGGAGTCAGTTCGGTATCGCCGTATCGTGTGCTGTGGCGGCGGATGACGCCGGGGGTGATCAGTGAACCCGGGGGAGCGGGTCTGGGATCTCGGGTACGCGGCCGGTTGGCGGCTGGTGCGCGCTCTGCCCGAGCGGTGGGCAAGGCGACTGTTCGATATCGCGGCCGATCGTGCTGCACGGGGCGGTGGACCAGACCAGCTGCGGCGCAATCTCGCCCGGGTGCTGTCCACGACACCAGCGCAGGTTCCCGACGACCTCGTGCACGCGAGTCTCCGGTCCTACGCCCGCTACTGGTGCGAAGCCTTCCGATTGCCATCGATGGATCCGGAGCGGCTGGCCGCGAACATCGAACACTCCGCTGTCGGGCTCGAACACATCCACGAGGCAGTCGACCGCGGCAGTGGGGCCGTTCTGGCCTTACCGCACAGCGGCAACTGGGACCTGGCCGGAGTGTGGGTGACCCAGCGAGTGGGTACACCTGTCGTCGTCGCCGAGCGACTCAGGCCGGAATCACTGTTCCGGCGCTTCGTGCGGTTCCGTGAGCGCCTGGGTTTCGAGATCATCCCGCTCACCGGCACCGCCGAGCCACCCTTCGAGCAGCTGGCCGCGCGACTGCGGGAGGGACGGATAGTCGGGCTACTCGCTGAACGCGATGTGACCGGGACGGGCTTGCCAGTCACCTTCTTCGGTGAACCCGCCCGCATGCCGGCCGGTCCGGCCCGGCTGGCGATCGACACCGGTGCACCACTGCTACCAGTGAACTGCTGGTTTACGCCCGACGGCTGGGGCTTCCACGTCGGCCCGCCGATCGACACCGTCGGCGGAGTGGAGCACACGACTCAGGCATTGGCTGACCGCTTCGCCACGGGCATCGCCGCGCACCCGGCCGACTGGCACATGCTGCAGCGGGTGTGGACCGCCGACTTCAATTCCGACCAGCTACCCGCCGGGACCCCGCTCACCGACCGACAGACCCGTCCTCGACGAAGTTGAAGGCGGCATGGCAGCAAATATTGTCAGAACCACGCCACTCACAGCCGAAGATCACACCGCGGACGTCGTTGGAAGGGCACATGATTCTTGTCGACGAGCGACTCGAGAAAGATCGCCGTACACGCGACGACCACAACGATCGCGTCGACGACACGCGGATCGCCCCATTTCGGAACCAGGGTTCTCGTTTCCTACCTTCGAATGGACCGACAAAGCGACTTTGTGCCCTGCCATCTCTCGCGGGCGGAGGGCAGGCTCACTGGCAAGTCGAGGCGAGCACCCAGTCACGATGTCACCTCGATCCCGAAGGCACGGTCCGCGAAGGAGTACGTCATGAGCGACAAGACCTGGATGATCGATGTCACGATCGACGAACATGATCGTCGGACCCGGGCGAAGGCCTCCCTGACGATCGGTCCGTCCAGGTTCGTCGGCGTCGGGTTCACGAGGCGAGATCCAGCCGACCCGGAGGTGCCGGTGATCGGTGACGAACTCGCCACTGCGCGGGCTCTCAGGGATCTCGCGAATCAACTGGTTGCGACCACATCCAAGGACATCGAGAACGCTACGCATGAGCCCACCCGGTTGATGCGATGATCGTCGCGGTTCCACGTGACGCGAGGGCTCTCACTTTCTGCGTGAACGGGACCACCCGACGACGAAGAGCGCCGCGACGGCGACCGCGCCGAGGGCGATCAACACTGCGGTCTCCGGCACCCGGTTCGTGCTCGGCTCCTCCGATCCCGTGACCGTCATGGTGCGCACCTCCGACGTCGACGTGGCGGTGCCGGGGGCGCCCGAGTACACCGCCCCGATCTTGTGCTCACCGGCATCGGCAAAGGTGTGTGACACCGATGCCCGTCCGTCGACCACGCTGACGGGGCGGTCCAGATCGACGCCGTTGTTCTGGAACTGCACCGTGCCGCCGCCGGGCGCGGGAGAAACAGTGGCAGACAGGGTGACCGACGTCCCGGTGGGCACCGACTCCGGTGCCGAAACCACCGTCGACGTCTTCACATCGGTTGGACTCGAGATGGCGACAGTCGCCGCGGGGCCGGCCCCGCCGTTCAGCGGCCCGGTGGTCGTGTCTCTCGGCGAACACCGGGTCACGGCCCAGTGGGTCCCGAACAGCGATGCCTTGGCGAGTGAGGTGTTGAAGTTCGCATCGTTGTCGAATTCGCCGGCCGCGCCCGCAGTCCTGAGCTTCGGTGCGATCACGCCGGATTCGCCGGCGATCATCGTGACCTCGACGGCGGGCATCTGGAACCAGGTGTCCCCATTGGGGTTGGTCGAGCCGTCGAGGTTCTTGGAATTCTTCGGAACCCGGATGCCACCCTCACTGTCGGTGCTCGACGATGGACTGTTGCCGATCACCTCGTTGTCCCCAGACAGTCGCAGAACGCCACCCGAGCCGTCGTTGACGACACCGCTGTCGTCAACGCGAAGCACGTTCGGTGGCACGTTGTCGAGGTTGATGCCCGTGCCGGCCACTACCGTGGCGCCGACGAAGACTGCATTGGCCGGGATCTCGAAGTCGTTCTTCAGTCGGGAGACGCTAATGGTGGTCGCCCCCGAGTTCTTGTCCGGGTAGAACTGCGCACCTGTCTGAATTCGATACGTGAACCGCTGTCCCGGTTCGACAGTGGCCGGCGCCTCGACGGTGACCGTGTCCTCCCCGAGATTGTCGACGTCGACGACAGAAGACGCCCGGCATGCGTCGATGAACGACACCTCAGCAGGTGCCGCGGATGCGACGGACGATCCCAGAATCAGGCTCGGAGCGAGCGTGGCCGCAGTGACCAGGGGCATCCAGCGTCGTGGCGTCGAGTACACGAATCGCTCCTCCCTCGGCTTCCCCGTCGTACCGAGCGGGGGAACCGCCAAGGCGCACTGATGGTGACGTGGCTGAGGTCAGTCTAGTTCGTCGGTCTCGGTGTCGCTTCGACCAGTTTCGGGGACCGACCAGGCGGGACCGGCATCAGGGCCGTGCGCTCCGAGCTGATCCCTATCGTAACGGCGAGGTCGGCGATCGGGCGTTCTGTTGCAGCAGATGCTGGTGACTACCGTAGACAGTTTCCGCGTGGCGGTCGCTGGACAAGTGCTTACCGCGCGCTCGAGCCGCTCCGGGTCTGCCCACACCCGCGGAAGACGCGCAGGAACCGTCGAGGCCAGCGCAATCTTCTTTCGCCATGGCGCGAGGCGGAGCGCCACGACAGGCGTGTTCGCCTGCGTCGTCGGTTGCTCAGGTGAAATCAGTTGGCGGGCTTGCCGAACCAGAGGGAGAGGTGGTCGTTCAAGTCCTGCTGGCGCTCGCCGATCCAGGCGACGTGCCCGTCGGGACGCAGCAGGATGGCCGGAACATCCAATCCCGCAGTGGGATCCGCGACGAGATCGACTCGGTCCGACCAGCCCTCGACGGCCAGAGATTCGGTGCCGTCGAGTACCAGGCCGCGGCCCCGATGTAGTTGGTCGTAGAGGTGGCCCTGTTTCAGGTCGATGTCACGCAGGCGGCGGCCGAGCAGGTCGGGGCCCGCGCCGAAGTCGTAGCGGATGTCGATCGCGGTGATCTTCTCGATCAGATAGCGGTTCACCTCGTCGAAGTCCATCAGTTCGGTGAGCAGCCTGCGCACGGCCTGCGGGCCCGGCTCGGTGGACAGCAGTTCCATCTGGGCGCGGGTGTTGTTCATGACGTCCTCGGCGACCGGATGACGTTCGGTCTGGTAGGTGTCCAGCAAGGTCTCCGGCGCCCAGCCGCGGATCTGCGCGGCCAGTTTCCAGCCGAGGTTGAACGCGTCCTGAACACCCAGGTTCAGACCCTGACCGCCGGTGGGCGGGTGGATGTGCGCCGCATCGCCCGCCAGCAGCACCCGACCGACCCGATAACGCTCGGCCAGCCTGGTGGCATCGCCGAAGCGGGACATCCAGCGCGGGGAATGCACGCCGAAATCGGTTCCGGCGGTGGCGCGCAACTCTTGTTTGAAATCGTCGAGGGTGGGCGGCTCCGCGCGATCGCTGACTCCGGCGGCGGGGACCACGACGCGGTAGACCCAGTCGCCGAAGGGCCCGAGGCTGAATCGCTTGTCGGTCTTCTGGATCTCGGCCGCGATGGCGGCGATCTCCTCCTGCGGCACACCGACTTCCATCTCGCCCATCAGCGTGTCGTTCCGCGAGGGCTCGCCGGGGAAGCCGACGCCGAGCAGTTTGCGCACGGTACTGCGCGCGCCGTCACAGCCGACGAGGTAGCGCGACCGCAGCCGCTCCCCGTCGGCCAGCTCGACGGTCACACCCTCGTCGTCCTGCTCGAAACCGGACACCGCACAACCGCTCCGGACCTGCGCACCCAGCTCGATCGCATGGTCTTCGAGTAGGCGATTGACGACCGGCTGCGGGATGCCCAGCAGATAGGTGTGCGCGGAATCCAGGCCCTCGGGCGCGGGTTCCTTCTCCAGAACGAGTACCCGCACATCGTGCAGTCGCGGTTCGGCGGCCAGCATCGCACCGGTCGGCCCGCACCCGGCAATGATCACATCGAACATGAACCGCCCATTCGCCCAATTCTCTCTCGCCCAGTCGCCGTGCGTCCCCGTCGTCAGGCGCGACCGCGTGTGCACACGTCTCGCTGATGCCGGATTTCCGCAGGTCAGGGCAACGTCCGCCTATTGTGCGGCACCCCCGAGTCGTGCCGCAAGCGAATACGTCGCGGTGGAGTCACCACTCGTACGGCACCTCGTCGGCGACGCCGAGGTCGTCGCACAGCCGCCGGATGGCGCTGCAGTCCTGCACCAGCTTGCGCCGACCGGCGTCGTGCGCCGCGTCCGCCACCAAGGCCTCACCGTCCCGGACACCTTCGGACGCCATGACCGCGTTCCACGTGGTGTAGTCGTTCGCCTCGAATGCCCGCAGCCCGGTGGCCAGCCCTGACAACAGGATCCGCCGGTCGTCGGGGCCCAGGCGCTCGTACACGATCTTCAGCAGCTCCCCGGCGATCGACGAGTGGCAGTACTCGTCGCGCCGGTGCAGCACCACGGTGGACCGGTTCACCGGCTGGAGGTTCTCGTCGTCGGTCATCAGTCCGAGGTAGGAGCTGATCGACGTCTCGGCCACGGTCGTGAACGCCAAACTGGCCAGCGCCGATTCGCGCGGGGTGTCGGCCTGCGCGACCGCCGCGTACTGCCCGCGCACGGTCGGCCCGTACGGCAGCCGGCGCTCCGGCAGATCCCACCCGCGCCGGCGCCGCGTCAGCGCGCTCGCGTTCAGGTGCATCAGCGTGTGGTACTGCTCGTCGACCATCGCCTGGAGCGTGGCGACGGTCAGCGTGTCGCCGAGCCCGGTGCCGAACGCGTCCTGCGAGAGCAGCCGGAATCCGGGATTGACGACGTACTGCTCGACGTCCATGACGTTCTTGTTGTAGGCGATCCATGCCCACGCCAGCACCCGGGCCCGGGTGGGCTCGTCGAGCCGGCGGAACCGGTCGTCGTCGTGGAAGGGGATCAACTGCGCGGGGTAGTCGTCCTTCTCGGCGTCGAACAGCGCGTCCAGGTCGGGCTCGGGGCGCTTGACGGTGGCCCGGCGCGGCCAGCTGCCCGCCAGCGCACTGATGATCGCGCTCTCCACCGGGTCGCCCGGATCGAACGGCGGCAGCGACGGCAGCCGCAGCAGGGACTCGTTCTCGGCGGCCTCGTCGCCGAACGGCGTGTGGGTCACGGTGGTCCTCCTTCCGGCGGTCGGTCCCGCAGCTGCTCGAACATCGCGGCGCACATCGCGCGATAGCCGGCCAGGCGGTCGCCGAGCGGGCGGACGGCCTCGGCCATGAGTTCGGCGAAGGCACGCTCGTCGCCGCACTCGACCGTCTCGGACAGCCGGGCCAGTCCTGCCGCCAACGCCTTTCGTGCCGCGGCCGCGTCCGGGTTGCCGGCCTGGATGTCGTGGTAGACGTCCGGGGCGCCCGCCCCGACCCGGGCCAGGAGCGCGAGCATCGTCGTGTGCGGCGGGGGAGCCGTCGCCGCCAGTTCGTCCGCGCCGACACCCGCGTCGGCCAACGCCAGCCCGAACGCGAGGACCGCGGCGTGCGTGAGCGCCTGCGTGGCCGCGGTGACGCGATCGTGTTCGGCGGCATCGAGGCGGACCACCCGTCCACCCCAGCCGGCCACCGCCCCGAGAAACCGGTCGACCGCAGGACCGTCGCTGTGGACCACCGCCGCCACCGGCCGACCGCTCACGCCCAGCCCGGGCGCGAACATCGGATTGATCCCCAGCGCCGGGCGGTCGGCCACACCCTCACGCAGCGTCCGATGGATCCGCGTCTTGACGGACAGGGTCTCGACCAGCAGCGCACCGCGCCGCATGGCGCCGTCGACCACGGGAACCGCGGCGACCGCCACGGCCTCGGGGACCGCGAGCACCACGACGTCCGCGTCCGCGAGGGCGGCGCGCATCGACTCCGAGGGGGCGGTGACGTCGGCGACCAGGGCCGTCCGAGCGCCGTCGGGGCGGACCCGGTCGATGACCGTCACGTCGTCGCCACCCGACCGCGCCAGGTCGGCCAGCATCGCACCGACTGCACCCGCACCACCGACGACCGCGACCCGCACGGCGCCCGTCTCAGCGCGCGTCGTCACCGATCACCGCCATCGGACGAATCATGTTCCGCGGCCTTGTCGTCGGCCTGGTCGTTCGAAGTCGCCGACAGGCAGCGGCGCATCGTGACGGCCTTGACCATCGTCTCCTCGAGCTCCTCGTCCGGATCCGACAACGCGACGATCGCGCCCCCGACACCGAACGTCACCCGGTCGTCCGTCGCGACCATCGTGCGGATGACGATCGAGAAGTCGGCGGTTCCGTTGATCGAGAAGTAGCCGATGGCACCGGAATACACGCCGCGCGGACCCTCCTCGAGTTTGTCGATGATCTCCATGGTCCGCAGCTTCGGTGCACCGGTCATCGAGCCCCCGGGGAACGCGGCGCGGACGCAGTCGACGCTCGAGACGTCGTCGCGCAGCGTGCCGCGCACCGTCGAGACCAACTGGTGCACCGGGGCGTACGTCTCCACGTCGAACAGCTTGGGGACGTGCACCGATCCGGGCGCGCAGACCCGGGACAGGTCGTTGCGCACCAGGTCGACGATCATCAGGTTCTCGGCGCGGTCCTTCTCGCTGTCGAGCAGGTCCTGGCGCAGCGCCGCGTCCTGCTCCGGGTGCGCGTGCCGCGGACGGGTGCCCTTGATCGGCTTGGACTCGACGACCCGGTCGGCACCGATCCGCAGGAACCGCTCCGGTGACGCGCTGAGCACCGACACACCGGAGAACTGCAGCAGCGCACTGTACGGGGTGGGGCTGATCTCCCGCAGCGTCTCGTAGCTCTGCAGCGGATCGATGACCCGGTCGACGGTCGCCGCGTTCGTCAGGCACACCTCGTACGACTCCCCGGACCGGATCTCGTCGAGACACTGACCGATGAGCGCGAGGTACTCCTCGTTGCTGTGACGGAGGCGCGGTTTGGTGTCTTCCTCGAGCTTGACCAGCGGGTGCGGGGGCGGCGCTTCGACGGCCTCGTCGAGCTCGCGGATCTCGGCCTCGATCCGCGTGAACCACTCCGGCACCCGCGGATCCTCCGGGTCCTCGCTCAGGGCCAGCAGGTAGCAGGCACCGCCGAGGTGGTCGATCACCACCGCGCGGTCGGCGAAGACGAAGGCGGCGTCCGCGGTGGGCGACGTGTGGACGAGTTGGCTGCCGGCATCGGCCTTGAGCTCGTACCCGAGATAGCCGACGTAGCCGAGGCCGAACGCGAACGGCAGGTCGGGTGCCGGCGGCACCGCCCGGTCGCGAAGCTGCTCGTCGATGTAGTCGAAGAACCGCTGGTGGACCTGTTCCACGGGTCGACCCGCGCGGTGGACGCAGACGGTCGTCTCCGCCACCCGGTAGGTGAGGTACTCGGCCAGGGGCCCGGAACAGTCACCCATCACCGAGAACCGCGATTCGGGTTCGATCGCGGCGCTGCCGTCGAGCCAGAAACTGCCCGAGCCGTTCGCGAAGAGCCGGCTGTAGACGGCCTGCGGATCCACCGCTCGATCCACCCGCCGGCTGTGAACGACGTATCTGGATGTGGCATCGCGGGAATCGTTCGGCGGCGCCGCCGTGGCGGCGCGCGTACTGCGCCGCGGGGATGCATGCCCACGCACCGGGGACAGGTCCCGGAAGTTCGCGAGCAGGTCGTGGCCGTGCTGGGTGCAGATCGACTCGGGGTGGAACTGCACGCCCCACAACGGATGTCGCCGATGTTTCGCGGCCATGATCAGCCCGTCGTCGGTCCACGCGTGGGCCTCGAGCTCGGGGGGAAGGTCCTCGACGATCAGGGAGTGGTACCGCACCGCCCGGAACGGCGACGGCAGGTCCGCGAAGATCCCGCGTCCCGAATGCCGGATCGACGAGAGCCGCCCGTGCATCGGCACCGGGGCCAGGCCCACGGTGCTGCCGAACAGGTGGCACAGCCCCTGATGCCCGAGGCACACCCCGAGCACCGGCACCTCGCGGTTCGCGATCGCGCGGGCACTGATCCCGAAGTCGCGCTTGCGGTCCGGTCGCCCCGGCCCGGGGGAGATGACGATGTTGTCGAAATCCTCGAGCGGCACGGCCGCCCAGTCGGCGTCGTTCTTCACCACGTGCGGCGGCACCCCGTTGACCTCCGACAACAGGCTGTACAGGTTGTAGGTGAACGAGTCGTAGTTGTCGATCAACAGTGTTCGGGTCGACATAGCGTCCTCAGCCCGTTGCGCGAGTGGGGTCGCCGTTCGACCCGATTACGTCGTCCTCGATCCGGCAGGTCTCCGCGATCATCACGTCGTACAGCCGACCCAGGAATTCCGGGGACAGCCCGTTCTCATGTGCGAACTGCTGGGCGCGGGCCTGCACGAGGCCCACGCGATGCGGCTGCATCATGGGGATTCGCTGACGTCGTTTGACCTCGCCGATCCGGACACACACGTCGATACGTGCGCGAATGTCCTCGAGTAGTCGCCCGTCGATAGCGTCGAGCTCCGCTCGCAGGCGCTCCAGACCCGGCTCGTCGGCCGCGATGGTGCCGGTCGGGTACTCGGTGGTGTCGGCTCTCGTGGAGCCGCTGGTGTCGTCCATGCGCCACCTCGCCTTACATCTGCTGGACCGGCGCGGTAGTTCCTCGAGTTCCTCGAATCCCTGCGAACCTTCGCGTCAGCCATGTCCGCCAAGCTGCATGCGTCCCCTTCATGATGTCACGGGTAGGTAGGCCTGGCGAATCTTCGAGTAATTTCGAAACCTCTCGAACCGGTGCCCGCCGAGTTGGGTGACGGACCGGTCACGACCGGTCCCGATCTGTCCGGATTCGCTTGCGCCACAGCCGATCGTGCGGTAATTGGGTGCGAATCCCCAGGCCCCACAGAGTGGTTCGCGCTTCTCGCCGGGAAACCCGGGAACGTCGCATAGGCTGAGTCGCCGTTCGGTCGAAACCGGCGTGGGCGCAAAGTCTCGCCCAGGTCGAAATGCGGGGTTCGGCAGGAACGCACGATTCATGAGGATTTACACCGAGGGGGATTCTGCATGCCGTCGAAACGGGTGTCGCCGTCACCGGCCCGGACGCGTAGTCGAGTAGGTAGAGCGATCATGGCGGCCGTCGTGGTCGGCGGTGCAGCCGTGCTGGCGCCGCCCACGACGGTATCCGCGGCGCCGCTGTACCCCGTTGCCGACCCGGACGGGTTCTACCGCCAACCCCCCGGTATGGCCTCGCGGGCACCGGGCGACGTGCTCGCGGTGCGCCGGATGCCACCGTTGCCGTTCTTCCCGAACACGGACGTGTGGCAGATCGCCTTCCGGTCCACGAATTCCCAGAACGCGCCGATCGCCGCCGTCACCACCGTCCTGGCACCGCAGAACCGGCAGCCGAACGGCCCGCTGCTGTCCTATCAGCACATCGTCAACGCACTCGGCACCCGCTGCGCACCGTCACGCGCGCTCTACACCAACGATCCCGACCTCGTCATCCGTGAAGCGCCGGCGCTCAACGTCGCGCTGATGCGCGGATGGACGGTCGCGCTGCCCGATCACCTCGGACCCGACAGCGCGTACGGGGCGGCCCGCCTCGGCGGGCAGATCACCCTCGACGGAATCCGGGCGGCGCAGCGGGTGCCCGGTCTGGCACTCGGGGCCAGCCCGGTGGCGATGGCCGGCTACTCCGGCGGCGGCATGGCCACCGCCTTCGCCGCGGCACTCGCGCCGGCGTACGCGCCGGAATTGAACATCGTCGGGGTCGCCGAGGGCGGGGTCCCGATGAACCTCGGCAAGATGGCGCACGCGCTCGGCACCGCGCCGCACCCGGCCTTCGGACTCGCGCTGGCGGCCGCTATCGGGCTCGAGCGGGAGTACCCGGACCAGCTGCCCATCGGCGACCAGCTCAACGGCCCCGGCGTCGCGATGCGCAACGCGGTCGCGAATGCGTGCACCAACCAGATCCTCGCGACCGGCGCCGGACACAGCGCCGGCGAGATCTCGACGAACACCGGCCTGCTCGACAGCCCGGCCGCGGACGCCGTGCTCGCCGACAACAGCGTGGAGGACTACCCAGGGGTACCGACCGCACCGGTCTTCGAGTGGCACAGCCCCACCGACGTGCTGATCCCGGTCGATTCGATCGACGCCACGGTTCGGCGGTACTGCCGTGCCGGTGCGACCGTCGAGTCGGAGCTGTTCCCCAGCCCCGACCACCTCACCACCGCGGTGCTGGGCGCGCCGCGGGCGCTGGACTATCTCGATGCACGGTTCCGCGGCGAGCCGGCACCGAGCAACTGCTGACCGTTTCGCTCCGGAAACGGGCCGGCGCCGCCACGGAGTTCCGTGGCGGCGCCGGCTGAAATCGGTGCGCGGTCGCTACGCGCCGCGACGCTTGGCCTTGAGCAGGTCCAGACGCTCCTTGAGCAGCTCCTCGAGCTCCTCGACCGAACGACGCTCGAGCAGCATGTCCCAGTGGGTGCGCGGCGGCTTGACCTTCTTCGCCTCGGGCGCGCTGCCCTCGAGGAGGGTGCCTTCGAGGCCGTTCTTGCACAGCCACGTGCCGGGGATCTCGGCGTCGTCCGCGAAGGGGACGTCGAACTCCTCGCCGTTGTCGCACCGGTACCGGGCGATGCGGCGGGGCGCCAGGTCGTGGTCGCGATCGGTCTCGTAGCTCACCGCTCCGAGTCGACTGCCTCGAAGTACGCGATCTGCCATGGTGTGTCCTCTCTTCGTTCGTCACCGCGCCAGTTCGCCTTTGGCGGCGCACCGAGCGTTCACAACCATCTACAACGTCCCGAAATCTCGAATCGTTCCCGAGATTCCTGTGGATGCGGCCGCATCATCTTACCGGGGTCGCCGCCGGCGGTCCGCAGTAAGGTGTTCGACCATGGCCGCAGCTCCCCGGAAACCCGTGTCGTGTGTGTGGTGCGGGCGCGAGGTCGCCGCGGTCGGGATCGGCCGCCGCCGCCGGTACTGCCGACAGTCGTGCCGCCAGCGGGCCTACGAGCAGCGCAGCGCGGTGAAGGGAACGTCGATCCCCGCCGACGCGGTGGTGCTCACCGCCGAGGAGGCCTCCGCGCTCTCGGATCGGATGTTCGAGCTGCGCTGCGCCGCGGAGGACGTCGCCACCGCGATCGCCGAGGACGCCGACCGCGCCGAGCTCACCCCGCTCGCGGAGCGGCTGGTCGCGATGGCGCGTGACGCCGAACGCTACCGCTGACCAACTCCGACGCGACGGCCGCGGCGGCCGCCGGGACGGCCCGGCGCACGGCCGGTGACAGCCCCACGCCGGCCCCCACGTCGACCCCCTCGACCGCGTAGAGCACCACCCGCTGCGGCCCGGCGCCGAGGACTCGCGCCAGCGCGAGGGCGGCGCCCACGTCCACGCCGTGGCCGCCCGGCGCCCCGCCGTGGCGCAGCCGCCGAGGTCCAGCCGGTGCATCCGGCCCGGGGCCGGGGGTGTGCGCAGCACCAGATCGACCACGACCGCCAGGCGCGCCCCGTCCCACGCGGTCAGCAGGTCGACGGTGTCGGCGACAGCCGCGACGCCGTCCGTCTCGGCATGGCCGCGGGGGCCGCCATGCTCACCACGCCGGGCACCCGGCCGTGCCGGCGCGAGGAAATCGAGAACCTCTACCACCGCCTCGCCGACGCCACTAGCGTGGACAGCGTCAGGGTGGAGACGACCGAGAGGCAGGGAACATGACCTCATCCGAGCACCATCCGCACGACCCGTCCGATCACCCGCACGTCCACGGCGAGAACTGCGGACACGAGAAGATCCAGCACGGCGACCACGTCGACTACCTCCACGACGGCCACCGGCACGCCGAGCACGAGGGCCATTACGACGAACACGGCGAGGCCGGCTGAACGTCGGTGGACGCGACCGCCGGGCAGCCGTACGCCGCCCTGCACGAGACGCATTCGGGGGTGGTGTTCCTCCTCGGCGACCGCGTGTACAAGGCGAAAAAACCGATCCGCACCGAGTTCCTCGACTTCCGCAGCCGTGACGCCCGGCGGGCGGTGTGCGCCCGCGAGGTGGAGCTGAACCGGCGCCTGGCACCCGACGTCTACCTGGGGGTCGTCGAACTGCCCGACCCCGACGCCGCGGCGGGCGAGCCGCTGGTGGTGATGCGCCGGATGCCCGAGGACGCCCGGCTGTCGACACTGGTGCGCGGCGGGGACGTCGGGGACGTCGGGGACCGGATCGACGCGATCGCCGACACGGTCGCGCACTTCCACGCCCGGGCGCTGCGCGGGCCGGACATCTCGGCGGAGGGCACGGCGGCCGCGGTCCGCCGACGGTGGTGCAACAACATTCGCGAAACCCGCGCGCTCGACCAGCACGTCCTCGACGACGACCGACTCGTCGCGCTCGAGCGGCGGGTGCTGCGGTACCTCGACGGCCGGGAGGCGCTGTTTGCCGAGCGCATATCGGCCGGGCGCATCGTCGACGGGCACGGCGACCTGCTGGCCGACGACATCTTCTGGCTGGGCGACGGCCCGCGCATCCTGGACTGCCTCGAGTTCGACGACCGACTCCGCTACCTCGATGCACTCGACGACATCGCTTGCCTGGCAATGGATCTCGAGTTCCTGGGCCGCCCCGACCTGGCCGGGCGGCTGTTCGACCGGCACGCGGCCACTGCCGGCGACCCGGCCCCGGGATCGCTGCGGCACCACTACGTCGCCTACCGGGCCTTCATGCGCGCGAAGGTCGACTGCGTCCGGCACCTGCAGGGCCGCGCCGAGTCGGCGCAGGACGCGCTGCGCCACACCGCCCTCGCCGAGGAACACCTCGCGCGCGGCGCCGTGCGGTTGGCGATCGTCGGCGGGCTGCCCGCCACCGGGAAGTCGACCGTCGCCCACGCCCTCGCCGCGGAGGTGGGCGCCGAGCTGGTGTCGAGCGACGCGATCCGGCGCGAGTTGTTCGCCGCCGAACGCGACACCGACCCGGACCCGGGGTTCGGCCGCGGCCGGTACTCGGCCGACGCCACCGCCCGGGTGTACGAGACGCTGCTGGACCGGGCTCGCCCGCACCTCGACCGGGGCGTCTCGGTCGTGCTGGACGCGTCCTGGACCGACGCCGACTGGCGCACCAGCGCCGGCGGGGTCGCCGCCGCCGCCCGCGCAGACCTGGTGCCGCTGCGGTGCGTCGCCCCGCCGGACGTCGCCGAACGTCGCCTGCGTGAACGCGCCGCCACCGGCCGCGCCCACGACTCCGAGGCCGCCCCCGACATCGCCCGGGCGATGGCCGCACGCGCGGACCCCTGGCCGGAGGCCACCGACATCGACACCCGCGGGCCGGTCGAGCGGACGATGGTCGCGGCGGCCGCCAGATGGGCATCTGCGCCGCAGAACTGACCCGATGTGTCGCGACGATCCTCCGAGTCGCGACCGGACGACCGTCAGCGCGGGTCGGTGGCGATCTGGAGGCGCGCGGCGAGCACCGCCGCCTGGGTGCGGCGCTCGACGCCCAGCTTGGCCAGCAGCCGCGACACGTAGTTCTTGACCGTCTTCTCCGCCAGGAACATCCGCGCCGCGATCTGCCGGTTGGTGAGCCCCTCGCCCAGCAGCGCGAGCAGGCGGCGTTCCTGCGCGGTGAGGTCCTCGGGCAGCGGAGCGCGGCGCCGGGCCCGACCGGGGGTCGGCGGGGGCGCGGGCAGCAGCGTGCCGCCGGCCCCGACCTCGCGCACCGCCTCCATCAGCTGCATGCCGCGGATGTCCTTGACGACGTAGCCCCTGGCGCCGGCGGCCGCAGCGTCCCGCAGCGCGCGCTCGTCGCGGAACGAGGTCACGATCAGGCAGCGCAGGTCCGGCATCCTGGTCCGCAGCTGCCGGCACACGTCGATGCCGCTGCCGTCGGGCAGGCGGACATCGAGCAACACCACATCCGGTCGAAGTGCGGGAATCCGGGCCAGCGCCTGGGAACGGGTCTCGGCCTGGCCGACCACCTGCATGTCGTCGTCGGAGTCGACGAGTTCGGCGAGGCCGCGGCGGACCACCTCGTGATCGTCCACGAGGAACACTGTCAGCATCTTCGGCACCTCCCGGGTGCGTATGAGCCGATCGTACGACGATCGGACCGCGCACACGCCGGCCTCGCCGGCGGGGTGACTTCCGGCCCTACCCGGCCGTGGCGGTCGCGGCGACGATGGGTGGCACTCGAGTGTGTGGAGGTCCCGCCGTGGACACAGTCGAGACGAGCGCGCCCGTCGTCGTCGGAATCGACGGTTCCGAATCGTCCTTCGCCGCTGTGAACTGGGCCGCCCGCGAGGCACGGCTCCACGGATGCCCGGTCCACCTCGTCGCCGCGCTCGGGGCACCCACCCCGTACGGCGACGGCATCCGGCTGCCACCGAGCTACTTCGCCGACCGCGACCGGGCGGTCCACGGGCACCTGGACCGGGCCGCCGCGATCGCCCGGACCGTCGAGAGCGCCGCGCCCGTCACCGAGATCTCCAGCGAGGTCCTCACCGGTCCGGCCCGCCCCGCCCTCATCGAGGCCTCCAAGTCCGCCCGCATGGTCGTCGTCGGCAGCCGTGGCCTCGGCCAGGTCACCGCCGCCCTCGCGGGCTCGGTGGCGGTGGCGCTCGCGGCACACGCGCACTGCCCGGTGGTCGTGATCCGCGAACCCGCCGCACAGGCCGCGGGCGTCGGGGAGATCGTCGTCGGAATCGACGGCACCGAGAACAGCCGCCCCGCCCTCTCGACCGCGCTCGAGGAGGCGTCGCTGCGCGGCGTCGGGTTGGTGGCGATGCACACGTGGTCGCCGTTCACCCTGTCCACGGTGTTCGACGACCAACTCGACCTGCCGTGGGACGAGGTCGAGGTGGCCGAGCAGGCCGTGCTCTCGGAAAGTCTCGCCGGGTGGGCCGAGCGCTACCCGGAGACGCCGGTGTCACGGATCGTGGTCCGCGGGAACTCGGCGGAGGAACTGTGCGAACGCGCAGCGTCTGCCGCGCTGCTGGTGGTCGGCACCCACGGCCGCGGCGGGTTCGCGGGCATGCTCGTCGGCTCGACCAGCACGGTGCTCCTGCACTCGGCGACGTGCCCGCTCATGATCGTCCGGTCGTGACGGGCCCGGCGGAGAGGACGCGTCGTGGACAGGCCGGAGGAGCAGATCTTCCTCCTCACCGGGGCATCGATCGCGGTGACCGACGCGATCGCCTACGCGTACACACGCCGGCGCCCGTGCGTGGTCCTGGGGGACACGACGGTCGCGGAACCCGAGGATGCCGCGGAACTGTAACCTGCAGACTCGAACTGGAGGTGCAGGGTGGGGAAGGTTCTGATCGGAGCTGTCGCGGCAGGGGCGATCGCCATCGGGGGTGTCGTCGTCGTGAGCGCTGCGACGGGCGCCTCCGAACCGGCAGGCGGTGATCGATCGACGAACGCGCCTGGTCCGAGTGTGATCTTGGAGGACCACGACTGGGAAATGGATCCCATCGTGGAGGGGCCGGAGCCGACGACCGACGAGGCATTCGCGCGCGACGCGCACGATCTGTCCGAGGACGGCCTACCACCGGCGGTCGGTGACCGACCTGCGTTCGCACAGCCCGGCCCCTGAGCCGCACCCCCCGGCGCCGCGCCGACGCGGCGGATCATTCCGTCCACACCTCGTCGACCGGACGCCGCCCGGTCAGCGGCAGCGTGCCTCCGGGACTCGCACCCAGACGCACGACGACCTGCGGGAAGCGGTGTCCCGCACCGCCCGCCGCGGCGGCGTCGCGCACGATGCGCCGGCTCGCCGCGACCTCGGTGAGATGGGTGACCGGGCACGTCGCCATGCCGCGCGCGGTGGCCGTGAGCAGGAGGTGTGAGAGGGCCTGGCCGCTGCGCAGCCAGTCGAGCCGGGTGTCGGCGTCGGTGCCGATCACCGCGAGCGCCGCCCGGTCCGGGCCCGACGTGGGCGACGTGAGGGTGCCGATCGGGAACTCCCGGCCGACCGAGACGGCGCCCTCGAGCGGGAGGGCCGTGTCGGGGATGCCCTCGGCGGCCGGCGCGTGCCCGGCCCACCAGTACAGCTCCGCGTGATACGCCGGGTCGTAGCGTCGGACCGACGCGCTGCAGCGGGCGGCCTCGGCCAGCCGTGACGGGCCGTCGTCCCCGAGCATCGTCAGCGACGCCGCGAACAGTTCCACCACGCCGTCGGCGAGCCCGCTCAGGTCCCGGGGCGGCGGCTCACCGAACGGGCGGCGGTCGGTGCGCCGCCGGTCGATCGCCCGACGCATCGCGACGATCGACTCCTCGGTCGCCGCGACCCGGCTCGCCGACCGCGGCGCGAACGTGATCGACGCCAGGTACATCGGATCGTCCGGGTCGGGCAGTCGCTCGACGACCGCGCCGACCTCGTACCGCGTCACCGCCACCTCGAAATGATGCAACGCGGTGCCGCAACTGATCACCATCTGGCGGCCCAACGGGTCCGCCACCGGCACCGCCCGCGCGGGGTCCGCATGCAACTGCAGCCCCCCGTCGACCATGCGCCAGCGCCACGGCTGGCTGTTGTGCAGCGACGGCGCCCGACACGCGGTCACGACCGCGGCACGGATCTCCTCGACTCCGGGACCGGCCACCATCCACCAAGTCTCGTCGCCGCCCGATACCGCGACAAGGGCCGCAGTGCCCTCGCCCGCGGTCCGCCGACCGATGACCTTGGGCCCTGTGGCACGAACCGCGCCGGGTGTTTGCTGAGAACAGGCATCCGCATCCACACCGAGGAGCGAAGATGACAGCCCAGTCGTCCCCGACGGGACAGCGGTGGACCGCATCGATCGACCGTCTCGGCCCCGCGGACGCCCCATCGGTGGGCGGCAAGGCCGCCAATCTCGGCGAACTCACCCGCGGGAACTTCCCGGTGCCGCCGGCGTTCGCCATCCCCGAGCAGGCCTACCTGGCCGCGATGGACGCCGCCGGTCTCCGCCGCGAGCTGACCACGCGCGGCGCCGCCTTCCGCTCGGCCGACGACGCCGCCCTCACCCGGGAGTCACGGGAACTGCAGGCCCTCGTCCGCTCCGTGACCCTCCCGGACGACATGCGCACCGAGATCTGTCGCGCCTACGACGATCTCGGCGACAACGTCCCGGTGGCGGTGCGCTCCTCGGCGCCGGCCGAGGACGCCGCCGACACCTCGTTCGCGGGCATCCACGAGAGCTACACCGACGTCGTCGGCGACGACGCGCTGATCGACGCGGTCCGAAACTGCTGGGCGTCCCTGTGGACCCCGCGCGCGCTGACCTACCGCGCCTTGCGCGGCTACGACGACGAACCGTCGATCGCGGTCGTCGTCCAGTTGATGGTGCGCTCGGAACGCTCTGGGGTCGCGTTCACCGCCGATCCGCGCACCGGCGCGCGGGACCGGATCGTCGTCGAGGCCGCCCTCGGGCTCGGCGAGGTGATCGTGGGCGGCCAGGTCGAACCCGACACCTACGTGCTGTCGAAGGACGATTTCACGTTGGTGGACAAGCACATCGGCGCCCAGGCTTTCGCGATCCGGCCGGGGCCCACCGGCGACCGGCGGGTGGACCTGTCGCCCACGGAGGGCGCACGGCAGGTGCTCGACACCGAGCAGGTTCAGGAGGTCGCGAAACTGGCTGCGTCGGTGGAGAAACACTACGGCGCACCGCAGGACCTCGAGTTCGCGGTCGAGGACGGCCACCTGTGGCTGGTCCAGACCCGACCGATCACCACCTTGGGAGAGACCGCCGACACGCCGTCCACGGCCGAACCCGCCCGGGACGGCCGGACACCGCTCGTCCGGGGCCTCGGCGCCGGCCCCGGCACCGCGATCGGCACCGCGCGTGTCCTGACCGCACTCGACGACTCCGGCAGGCTCGTCGACGGCGACATCCTCGTCGCCCCGATGACCCGCCCCGACTGGCTGCCCGTGCTGCGCCGCGCCGCGGCGATCGTCACCGACGGCGGGGGAGTCACCTGCCACGCGGCGATCGTCGGTCGCGAACTCGGCCGCCCCGTCGTCGTCGGCACCCACGACGCCACCCGCGTCATCGAGGACGGCGCGGTGATCACCGTCGACGGCGGCAGCGGCACCGTGTACGCCGGGGCCGTGGCACCCGCGCAGCCCACCCGGACCGAACCGGCCGCGCCGGCGCCGACCGCCGGGACCGCCGAGACCACGGCCACCACGCTGTACGTCAACCTCTCCACGCCCGACGCCGCCGAGTCCGTCGCCGCCACCGACGTCGACGGCGTCGGACTGCTCCGCGCCGAATTCATGATCACCGGCGCGCTCGGTGGCAAGCACCCCGCCGCAATGATCGCCGCCGGACGCCGCCAGGAGTACGTCGACGACATGGCCGCCGGCGTCGAGCACATCGCCGCCGCGTTCGCGCCCCGCCCCGTCGTCTATCGGGCCGTCGACCTGCGCTCGAACGAGTTCGCCGAACTCGAGGGCGGCGACGTCGAGCCGGACGAGGACAACCCGATGATCGGCTACCGCGGCTGCTTCCGGTACGTGCGCGAACCCGAACTGTTCTCCCTCGACCTGGACGTGCTGCACCGGGTCCGGCAGCGGCTGCCGAACGTGCACCTGATGATCCCGTTCGTCCGCACCCGCTGGGAACTCGCCGCATGCCTGGCGCAACTCGACGCCCATCCGCTCGGCGCCGACCGCGGCATGCACCGGTGGATCATGGCGGAGGTCCCGTCGGTGGCGTACTGGATCCCCACCTACGCGAGCCTCGGCATCGACGGCGTCTCCATCGGCAGCAACGACCTGACCCAACTGATGCTCGGCGTCGACCGCGACTCCGAAGTGTGCAAGGACCTGTTCGACACCATGGACCCGGCCGTGCTCGACGCCATCGACCGCATCATCGACCGCGCCCACGCCGCCGGGATGACGACGTCGCTGTGCGGGCAGGCCGTCTCCACCGACACCCGCCTCGCCGAGCACCTCGTCCGCCGCGGCATCACCTCGGTGTCCGTGACGCCGGACTCCGCGGCCCGCACCCGACGCGTCATCGCCGCCGCCGAACGGCGCATCCTCCTCGATCACGCCCGCGCCACGGCCCGGGCCGGGGAGTGAGCGATGCGCGCCGGCGACATCATGACCCGACAGGTCGTCACCGTCCCGGAGCACGCCACGCTCGCGCACGCCGCACGGCTGCTCGGCACCGCCCCCGAGGCGACCCTCCAGGTCGTCGACGCCGCCGGTCATCTCGTCGGCATCCTCACCGCCACGCACCTGCTCGAACGCATCCGAACGGTCCTGTCCGACACCGACCTCGGGGCGGCCGCGGCCGGCGCGGTCGCCGACGCGATGACCACCCCCGTCCTCGCGATGCGCGCCGAGACCGACATCGCCCACGTCGCGGCCGCGCTCGCCGACACCGACACCTACGCGGTGCCCGTCGTCGACGGCTTCACCCCGATCGGCACGATCACCCGCCTCGAACTGGTCCGCGCGCTGACCGGCACCGGACCCGCCCCCGCACCACCGCCGAGGAGCCACCCATGATCACCGCCCCGATCGTCGTCGGCGTCGACGGCTCGCCGGCCGGTGAACCCGCGACCGCCGCGGCGTTCGAGGAGGCGTCGCTGCACCACGCGGAACTCGTGGCCCTGCACGCGTGGTCCGATCGCGACCTGTCCGTGGTCGGCACGGTCGCCCCGCACCTCGGGCACCGGATCGAATGGCCGTCCACCAAGGCGGCGGAACGCGCGGTCCTCGCCGAGGCCCTCGCCGGCTGGCGGGAGAAATACCCCGACGTCGCGGTTCGCGCGCTCGTCGTGCAGGACCGGCCCGTGCGCAACCTCCTCATGCACGGCACCGGGGCGCGGCTCATCGTCGTCGGCGGTCGCGGGCGCGGCGGATTCCAGGGCATGACCCTCGGATCGACCAGCACCGCCCTGCTGCACACCGTGACGTGCCCGCTGCTGGTGGTGCGCTCGCGATAGCCCTCAGTCGCCGGGCTTGACCTCGATGTGCTTGGCGCCGTGCTCCTTCGCGACCAGGCCCACCGTCACCTCGAGAATGCCCTTCGAGTAACTCGCCTCGACCTGGTCCTCGTCCGCACCGGCCGGCAGCGACACCGTCCGGCTGAACGAGCCGTACGCGAACTCCGATCGACCGCCCTCCGACCTCTCCTCCGACCGCTCGGCCTCGATCGTCAGCTGACCGTCCTGCACACTGACGTTGATGTCCGTCGCCGGATCGAGCCCGGGCAGCTCGGCCCGCAGCACGTACTTGTCCTCCTCGACCCGATCTTCGACCCGAATCAGATTGCCGCCGAACGGCGGACGGAACCCGGTCACGGGAAAGGCGTCGAACAGCTCGGTCAGATCGGGAAATACGGACCGGCGACGCGCGGGAACATTCGACATGACCACTCCTCGCTGTCGTGCAACCACGGAACCGGTTGCACACCCCATTCGACTCCGATCCCGAGGAAGAGGGCAGGGCCGTTCGTCACTCGGCGATCTCGTGGGTCGCCCGGCACACGATGACCGGGCACTCCGCGTGGTGCAGCAGGTTCTGGCTGGTCGACCCCAGCAACACGCCCCGGAGCCGACTGTGGCCACGGCTGCCGACCACGACCAGCTGCGCCCGTCGCGAGTACTCCATCAGCACCCGCCCGGGGCTGCTCCGCTCGAGGCGCTCGTCCACCTCGACGTCCGGGTACTCGTCGACCCACCCGGCGACCGCCTCGCCGAGCACCGCCCGCGCCTCCGACTCCACCCTCGCCCAGTCCACCAGCCGCAACGCGCCGTGCCGGTCCACCGGCCGATCCGGACCCCACGTGTGGACGGCCAGCAGGGGGACCCCGAACAGCGCCGCGTACTCGAACGCCACCCCCACCGCCCGCACACTCGACTCGCTGCCGTCCACACCCACCACCACCGGCCGCGGATCGTGTTCCGGCACCCGGCCTCCCCGGCAGATCGCGACCGGGCACCGCGCGTGATTGGCGACCCGCTGACCTGTCGATCCCACCAGTGCCGCACCGATCGTCCCGGCACCCGTCGCACCGAGCACCAGCAGCTCGGCGTCCGCGCCGACGTCGAGCAACGCCGACGCCGGTGGTCCCGGATAGATCGCGGTCGTGAACTCGACCTCGGGATGATCGGCGCCGAGCTGCTCCCGCGCCCGTGCCGTCACCTCTTCCGCCGACTCCCGCAGCTGCTCGTCGAACTGCGCCTGCGCCAGCACGGCCGCCCCGCTCAGGTACACGCCGGGCGTCGGCAGCGCGTGCGCCACGTGCAGCGGAGCATGCCGCATCCCCGCGACCCGGGCCGCCCAGTCCAACGCGTCGAACGCCGCGCCGGACTCGTCGACCCCGACCACGACGCCTGTCCTGTCCACGTCCCCGTTCACGCGCACCGCCTTTCACGGTTCGTCCGCCGCAACCGTCACCCACTCACCGGCCGCTAACTCGTACTCCCGCCCGTGGATGTCGACGCGGATCGGCGCGGCCGCACTCGCCTTGGTCGACACGGTCAGCTCCTTGTGATCGCACCGCAGATGGATCCAGTGATCGCGGTACCGGATGTCGAACTCGAGAACCCGCAGCTCGTCGGGCAGCAGCGGGTGCAGCCACAGCACGTCGCCGCGGATGTCGAAACCGCTGTAGCAGCGCTGGAGGATGTCGATGCTCCCCGCCATCGCGCCCAGATGAATCCCTTCCCGCGTGGTCCCGCCCTGGGTGTCCGACAGATCCGCCTCGAGCGACTCGCCGAGCATCTGCCACGACCCGCGCCGGTTTCCACGCGCGAGCACCCACGCATGGGCGACGCGACTGAGCGTCGACCCGTGCGTGGTCCGCGCCAGGTAGTACTCGACAGTGTCCGGAATCGTCTCCGGATCGAACGGGTAGCCCAGCTCCTCGATGAGCGACGTCAATTCCTCGGCCGTGAACAGGTACAGCAGCATCAACACGTCCGCCTGCTTGGACGCCCGATACCGGATACAGCTGTCTCCCTCGGACTCCAGGATCAGATCCAGCCGGCCGATGTTCCCGTACTTGGCCCGGTACGCCGCCCAGTCCAGCTCGGCCAGCGACTCGTACCCCTCGAACTGGGCGAGCAGCCCGTTGTCCAGGAAGCACAGCCGCAGCCGCCGGCGCAGGCGATCCCAGAACTCGAGCTCGGCGTCGTCCACGTCGAGCCGTTCCCACAGCCCCACGGCCTCGTTCTCGCCCAGAATCCGGTAGGCGTCCAACGCCCGCGCCAACGACCACGCGATCATCACGTTCACGTACGCGCTGTTGTCGATCCCCGTCCCCGGCCGGTCCGGGTACCCGTCGTGGAACTCGTCCGGGCCCATCACCCCGCGGATGTCGAACCGGTCCGTCGCCGGGTCGTACACCGCCAGGCTCGCCCAGAACCGCGCGTTCTCCACCAGCATCTCCGCCCCGAACGCCGCGAGGAAACCCAGATCGGCAGTCGCCTCCCAGTAGTGCCACACGTTGTACGCGACCGCCACATTCACGTGGTACTGGCGCCGCGAATGGTCCGGCATCCACCGACCCGACCGCGGATTGAACAGCACCCGCGGCGTCTCCTCCCGGCCATCGCTGCCGCTCTGCCACGGAATCAACGCGCCCCGCAGCCCCTGCGCGGCCGCGAGCCGCCGCGCGTGCGGCAGCCGTCGGTACCGGTACAGCAGCAGCGCGCGGGTCAGCTCCGGCAGTCGCATGTTCAGTAGCGGGAACACGAACACGTCGTCCCAGAAGACATGGCCCCGGTACGCCTCGCCGTGCAGGCCGCGCGCCGGCACACCCACGTCCATGTCGGCGGTGTGCGGCGACAACGTCTGCAGTACGTGGAAGATCTGGACGTTCGCCGCCTGACGCGACCGCACGCCCGTGTCCAGCGACACCGCGAACCGCCGCCACAGCGCATCCCACGCCTCGACGTGCGCTGCCAGCAGGTCCTCGTACCCCCGCGCCGTGTGCGCCGACTCCTGCGCCGCCGACAGCGCCTCCGAGATCGCACGATCGCGCGAGGTGTACACCGCGACGATCTTCTCCATCTCCACCCGCTGACCGCGCCGCACCTCCACCGCGACGTGGTCACTCACGGCCTCGGGCTCGAACCGGCGCGAATGCGTCGCCGCGACCCCCATCCCGTCCACGCGCACGCGGGTCCGGGCCGCCTGCGACACCTGCACCCGCGACTGACTCGTCTGTGCCCGCAACCAGATCATGTCGTCCCCCAGGCCCCCGGCACTCACCTCGGTCAGATGCCGGTCGGCGAACTGAAGCAGATCCGGGACGTTCGAGTTCCGCACGTCCGCGTCCAGAGTCGACCGCAGCGCCAGCGTGCCCGACCAGTTCTCCGGTCGCACGACCGTGTCCACCGCTGCCAGGTGCGGGTCCGCCATCGACACGATCCGGCGCTGACGCAACCGGGTACGCCGTCCCTGCCCATCGACGACGACCGATTCCCGCAGCAAAACCCCGCCGCGCAGATCGAGCCCCACATGATGATGCTCGTACTCGAATCCACTCGCGGGGGAGAACCACTCGCCGCCGCCGGAGCGAAACGTCACCCCGGTCCAGTCCGGAAGGTTGACCAGGCTCTCGTCCTCGTGCCGCGTCTCGTCCACGATCGAGGTCAGCCGGTTGTAGCAGCCCGCCACGTACACGCCGGGGTAGTGGACGCCGTCCGCACGGCACTCCGGCAACGCACCGCGCGTGCCCAGGTACCCGTTCGCGAGGGTCAGCAGCGCCTCCCGCCGGCCCTCTGTCGCAGGGTCGAAACCGGTGAACATCAGCAGCCATTCGCCGGCCTCGCCGGCCGCCGCCGACAGCGTGCACAACTCGCAATCGGAATCGAACGACGCACCGACCGCCACCATGCCCTGTCCCTCCGCTCAATCCGCCACGGGTGCCGACCACACGATCTGCGTCCCGCCGGCACCGCTCGAACCGAACTCGAACGTCCCCCCGACCTCCTCAGCACGCGCCGACAGATTGGCCAGACCGCTGCGCTCGACGGGCTCCCCGATACCGCATCCGTCGTCGACGACCTCGACCGTCACCCGGTCACCGACGTCGACCACGATGCGCACGGACTCGGCGCCCGAGTGTCGAACCGCGTTGGCCACCGCCTCCCGCACCACCGCCTCGACATGGTCAGCGACGACAGGGGACAGGTCCGCGAGCGAACCCCGTAATCGAACATCCGTTCCCATCGAACAGTTCGCGGTCAGGTCCGCGACGGCGCGCCGCACCCGCTGCCCGAGGGGCCCCGGTTCACCGGAGCCGTCGTGCAGATCGAAGATCGCCGTGCGGATGTCACCGATGACGGTCTGCAACTCGTCGATCGTCGAATCGATCCGGTCGCGCAGAGCCGGCGACTCGAGACGCGCCAGCGTGCCGTGCAACGACAAGCCGGCCGCGAATAGCCGCTGGATCACGTGGTCGTGCAGGTCGCGGGCGATCCGGTCCCGGTCCGCCAGCAGGTCCAGCTCGATCTTCTCCCGCTGCGCGGCGGCCAACCGCAACGCCAACGCCGCCTGGTCCGCGAACGAGGTCATCAACGCCAGCTGGTCCGCGTCGAACGCCGGACGCCCGCGTCGACGCATCGTCACGAGAACGCCGGTGACACCGCCCGCAGCCCGGAGCGGAACGATCAGAGCCGGGCCGAACGCGTCGAGCGCGCGGTCGAACGGCGCGTACTCGAGGCGGTCGGAACTGCTCGGCGTGCGCATCCGGAACGCCCGACCGGTGCTCGAACGCATGACGGGGAGGTGGCGGCCGATCGCCCGCGCCGACTCCGGACCCGACGCCACCGCGATCACCAGTTCGTCCACATCGTCGTCCGGTTCGTCCGGATCGGCCGGCATCGCCAGGAACGACTGATCGGCGTCGGTGAGCTCGAGCGCGCGGTCGGCCACCAGCTGCAGCGCCCGGTCCGGATCGCCACCCGCCAGCAGCTCGGTACTGACGTCCTGCAACGCCTCGAGCCGACGCCGACGCACCCGCGATTGGTCGTAGAGGCGGGCATTGTCGATCGCGACGCCCGCGGCGGACGCCAGCGCGCGCACGAGGGTCTCGTCGTCGACACCGAACGACGCGCCGTGCCGCTTGTCGGTCAGGTACAGATTCCCGAACATCCGTCCGCGCACCAGGATCGGCACCTCGAGGAAGGCGCGCAGCGGCGGGTGCCCCGCCGGCACCCTGTCCGGCGCCGGCGGTCGACCCGGATCCTCGGCCCCCTCGTACACGCACTGCGACAGCCCGGTGCCGCTTTCGTCCCGAACCGCGACCGCGCCGTACCGCGCCCCGGTCAGCCGCATCCCCGCGGCGGCGACGCGGCGCAGCGTATCGGGCAACTCGAGACCCGACGTGACATCCAGCAACGCCTCGACGAGACCCTCGAGCCGATCACTCGTACGAGTCACAGCGTCATTGTTCCACCATCGAGCGACGCAGACGGCGTCATCCGGAACGTGGAGATCTCCGACCGGAGACGAGGGCCGGGGCGGCGAAAGGTCCTCCTGCGGGCTCGCACGCCGCTTACGGGCGGCACTGAACCGAAGTAAACCCCTTGCGCAGCAATGCTTTACCGCCGAAATCCAGCGAAGACTCTCAGAACCAGTGGCGACGGCCGCCGAGACCGACGTCGAGTGCGCCGAGCAGGATGAGCGTCAGCCCGATGGTCAGGCAGGCGATGCCGAGATACGTCAGCACATGGATCCGATTCGAGAACCCGATCACCGTCAACCCTGCACCCATCGTCGTCATCAGCCTGCTCCACGTCTGACCTGGTTTTACGCACCACACACTCAACGGTCACCATTGTCAAGAACGACAACCATAATCGATAAACGACCGTACGGCCGTATCGGAGGCGGGGGAGCGCACCGGATCGACCTCGGGTCGACGGACGGTTGCGTGCCCTCAGTGGGTCGATCGACAATCGATTCATGGCCAGGACCGTCATTCAGTACGTCTTGGGGCGACTCGAGGAGATCGGCGTCGGCGACGTCTTCGGCGTGGCAGGGGATTACGCGTTTCCCGTCAACGACGCGATCGTCGGGCACGCCGCGATCAATTGGGTCGGTTGCAGCAACGAGCTCAACGCCGCCTACGCCGCTGACGGGTATGCCCGGATGCGCGGGGTCGGCGCGGTGTGCACCACCTTCGGAGTGGGCGAACTGGCCGCGATGAGCGGTATTGCGGGCTCGTGCGCCGAACATCTTGCGGTGTTCCATGTGGTCGGCACGCCCAACCTGGCGACACAGGAAGGGCG
Organism: Prescottella soli; assembly: GCF_040024445.1. NCBI lineage: Bacteria > Bacillati > Actinomycetota > Actinomycetes > Mycobacteriales > Nocardiaceae > Rhodococcus > Rhodococcus (subgen. Prescottella) soli. Next base: position 345,302 of record NZ_CP157276.1, on the reverse strand, counting down.
AGCGCTGGTGCATCACACGTTGGGCAACGGCGAATTCGACCTGTTCCACACGATGGCGGAGCCGATCGTGTGCGCCAGTGCGATCATGACGCCGCAGAACGCGGCATCCGAGACCGAGCGGCTGATCGCCGCAGCGCTGTACCACCGTCGTCCGGTCTACATGGCGATTCCCGGCGACGTCGCGGACACGCCCGTGCTGGCGACCGCACCGGCGCCCAGCGTGCCGACCAGCGATCCCGAGGCGCTGGCGGCGGCCACCGACGCGGTGAACGCTGCACTCGGCAACGCCGGTCAGGCATGCGTGCTGCCGGGGGTGCTGGTCAGGCGGCTCGGCCTGCAGGATGCGGCCGCGGCGTTCGTCGACGCCGCAGGCCTGCCCTTCGCGACGATGTTCGGCGACAAGTCGGTGCTCGGCGAGAATCACCCGAACTACATCGGCATGTACGTCGGCCGGCTGATGGGCGAACCCGTCCGCGCATTCGTCGAATCGTGCGACGCCGTGGTGATGATCGGCGCGATGTTGACCGATGGAAACACCGCTGGACACACCGTTCGCCTGGACCCGGCAAAGGCGATCACCATCGACCATCACCGCACCACCGTGGGTTCGGTGGTCTACCGGAACGTGGAGATGGCCGACATCCTCGCGCGCCTGTCCGCGCGTGAGAGCAAGAGCTTTCGACGACCGGACATCGCACCCGGGACGCCCGGACCGGTCACCGGTGATGGTGACGACGCCATCACCGCCGACGCGCTCTATCCGCGCCTGGCCGGCTTCTTTCGCCCGGACGACGTGATCATGTCCGACACCGGGACCTCTTCGCTGGGTTTGACTTTCGCGCAGATGCCCGCGGGCGCGGAGTTTCACAACCAGACCCTGTGGGCGTCGATAGGTTGGGCGACTCCGGCGGCGTTCGGCGCCGCGGTCGGCGCTCCGGGGCGGCGGCTCGTCCTGGTCACCGGCGAAGGTTCTCACCAGATGACCGTCCAGGAGATCGGCGAGTTCGGTCGGCGCGGCTTGCGCCCGATCGTCTTCGTGCTCAACAACTCCGGCTACCTCAGCGAGCGCATGCTGTGCAAGGACGAGACGATCGCCTACAACGACATCGCAGCCTGGAACTACACCGAGCTTCCTCATGCGATGGGCTGCCAGGGCTGGTTCACCGCCCGCGCCGACACCTGCGGCGAACTCGACGAGGCGCTCAGGACGGCCGAGCAGGCCGACGCCGCCGCCTACATCGAAGTCGTTACCGACGCCTACGAGGCCCCGCCGATGTACCGGAAGCTGCACGAGAACGTCGAATCGTTCTACAACGTCCCGTAACTCGTACCGACTCATTCGTCACGTGACGAAATGACATGGATGGACGTTGAGGGGCGGAACCGGCGGGCGAGTGCCGCTCGGGGCGCAGATCCGCGAGAAACGGACACCGGAGCGAGCCGTTGGCGTCGCGGCGACGACGGATGCAGGCCCACGCGCGAAGGACGCGGTTCGAAGGATGTATCGACGGTCCGGTGACCCGCGCAGTTCGTCGCCGGTCGACCGACCGCACAGATGAAGCTGCGGGCGCCGGCGACACGACCGACTGCCGACCGGACTGACACGTCGATATCAACGTGCGGGCGAGTCGGCCGCGGCGATGACGATCCGCCGGACAACGACGACCGGGTCGTCGACATTTCCGCAGTTCACCGTTTCGCCGATAATCCACATTATGTCAAGTAATGGATTTCGGGCCGTCCCCGAGAGCCTGGTGGACCCACCCCAGGGTCCGGGCGCCCACCTCGTCTTGGTGTAGCCATTCGACGGCAGTTTCGCGCGCATCCTGACGCCTCGCGCGCGGAATCGCGCGTGCGGGACGCTGACTCGCGCGCAGCGTCCCCACCCTTTGCCCGGACGTTCCGTAGGCCGGCTGCGACCGCCGGCTGCGCCGCCGAACGATGGCCGAGATTCCACGCACAGGATCCACCGACGCCGCGCCGACTCGCACAGCTTGTGACGATCAGCGCGACCATCCGCACATTCGCGACAGTTCGCGCGCATTGCACATGCGTGGTCGCAGCGTCCCGGTGTACGGTGACCGCGAGACCGACCACGCTGCCCCGCCGGCTCCGGTGGACGTCCACACCACCGTCATGGATAATGCCGAATATCCATGTGCGCGTTATCATTTCGCTCACCTCCCCTGCGCTGTGCACGAGCCCCCCAGGGATCCGGACGCCGGGCTCCAGGAATTGGTGCCCCCGAGTGAGTGCCCAGACACCGATCCTATTCGTCGATCCGTCCATCTCCCGCAGCCTCAGCGCTCGGCTCGGCCGGCGCACAGCACGGCGTAGCCGTCGGCTCAGCGCCACGACTCCCCTACCCGATGACCATCCCCGAACCGGTCATGCCGGCCAAGATCGCCGCCAGTGTCATCGGCCCCCGTTCACCGACTCCCCTGCCACGGCGGCGCAGAGCCTCGGGGCTGATTGTTGCCATCGCGGCCAAAGCATGGACGCCCGCGTCCCACTGCTGTGACACTTGTCGTATGCACTGGGGTGGCCGTGCGCTCGACCTGGTCTTCACCCCGGAGCCACCGCCACCGCGGGTCTCCGGTGTGGCTCTGGCGGGTCTGCGCATTCTGGCCGGATTGCTGTGGCTGTACAACGTCGTGTGGAAGACACCGCCGGACTTCGGTGAACACGCCGACACCGGGCTGTACCAGCTCACCCACGAGGCGGTCGAGTATCCGGTGCTGCCGCCGTTCAGCTGGCTGATCGAGCACGTGGTGCTGCCGAACTTCACCGCATTCGGGTGGCTGACCCTCCTAGTGGAATCGGTACTCGCGGTGCTGCTGCTGACCGGGACTGCGGTGCGACTGGCCGCGCTGATCGGCGTCGGTCAATCCATCGCGATCGGCCTCTCGACCGCGGAGGCGCCGGGCGAATGGCCGTGGGCGTACGCGATGCAGATCGGTATTCACCTCGTGCTGCTGCTCACGCCCTGTGCGCAGTACGCCGCCGTCGACGCCGTCCGAGCAGCGAGTGCGCGCGGAGTCGGCGCGCCGGTAGCTCGGCGACTGTTGTGCGGTTGGGGAACGGTCCTCGCCGTGACCGGGCTCGTCGCGCTCGTCGTCTCCCTCGGAAATGCCTGGCGTGCACCGCTCGGCGGGCTCGTCGGATACGAGAAGCTCGAGTTCTCGCTCGGTAATTACAACCTGGTCGGCGCGCTGGTCCTGCTCGCCGTGTCGGCATTGATGCTCGCGGCCGCGCTGGCGCGAGTGCCGGTACTCGCATCGGCTGCCGCAGTACTGGCAGCCGCGGCCGCGGTGTCGATCTATGTCCAGCTCGGCAGAACCGATGTCTGGCTCGGCGCAACCGCCACGACCGCAGCGGTGTTCGTGAGCGCCGCGGTGGTGGCCGCTGCGACCCGACGCCTGCTCGTGCAGTCCGCTCCCGCAACGGACGTGGACGCCGCTCGTTCACCCGAGACCCAAGGAGACTGATGTATTCGACGGACGCATTGCAGCAGGTCGTCGAGGTAGCCGCCGAACACGCTGCGCGGGTCGACACCGACGGCGTGTTTCCCGCCGAGGCGGTGGGCGCGCTGCGCAGTAGCGGGCTGTTGGGCCTGACCCTGCCGGAGCAGGTGGGCGGACTCGGCGCGGGACCGGTCGAGTTCACCGAGGTAGTGGGCGAATTGGCCGCCGTCTGCGGTTCCACCGCGATGATCTACCTGATGCACGCCGCGGCCGCGGTCACCGTCGCCGCCGCGCCGCCGCCGGGCATGCCGAATCTGCTGTCCGCGATGGCCACCGGAGAAGCCCTTGGGACCTTGGCGTTCAGCGAGAAGGGCTCCCGCTCGCACTTCTGGGCTCCGGTGTCGACGTCGACGATGACCGAACGTGGCGACGCGGTCGGGCTTCGGGCGGACAAGAGTTGGGTCACCTCTGCGGGGCATGCGGATGTGTACGTCGTGTCCACCGGCTCCCCCTCGGGTGTCGCCGGCGAGGTCGACATGTACGCCGTGCCGGGCGCAACCCCGGGCTTGTCGGTGGTCGGGTCGTTCAGTGGACTCGGGCTGCGCGGCAACGCGTCGGCCCCGATGTCGATCGATACGACGGTTCCCGTGGGCGCGCGGCTCGGTGGGCAGTCGGCCGGGTTCGGGCTGATGATGGAGACGGTGTTGCCGTGGTTCAACCTGGGCAATGCCGCCGTGTCGCTCGGCCTGGCGGGCTCGGCGCACGCTGCCGCCGTCTCGCACGTCGGCGGCGCTCGGCTCGAGCACGTCGGTCAGACGCTCGCGGCGCTGCCGACCATTCGAGCGCAGATTGCGCGGATGGGTATCACTCTCGCCGCCCAACGGGCCTATCTGGCCATGGCGGCGACCAGTGTCGGCGCACCCGACGACGCCACCCTGACCCACGTCCTGGGGATCAAGGCCTCCGCCAACGATGCCGCCCTCACCATCACCGAGTCCGCGATGCGGGTCTGCGGCGGGGCGGCTTTCTCCAACCACCTGCCGATCGAGCGAGCGTTTCGCGATGCCAGGGCGGGCTCGGTGATGGCACCGACCGCCGACGCTCTCTACGACTTCTACGGCAGGGCGGTCACCGGCCTGCCGCTGTTCTAGGAAGGGGTCCTGATGAGTAATCCGTTGATCGTCGGCGCGGTGGCCTACACCCCCAACGTGGTGCCGATCTGGGAGGGGATCCGTACCTACTTCACCGAGTCCGACGTCCCCGGCACCGAGATGGACTTCGTGCTCTACTCGAACTACGGCCGGCTGGTGGAGTCCCTGCTTGCCGGACACGTCGACGTCGCCTGGAACACGAACCTGGCCTACGTGCGCACGGTCATGCAGACCGACGGTCACTGCACCGCGCTGGCTCAGCGCGATACCGACGTCGGCTTCACCACGGTCTTCGTCGCCCGTTCCGGCAGCGGTCTGAAGGGCGCGGAAGCCATCGCCGGGAAGAGGCTCGCGCTGGGGTCCGCCGACTCCGCGCACGCTGCGATCCTGCCGCTCCACTACCTCGCCGAGGCGGGTGTGCCCGCGTCGGACGTGCAGATCATCCGGTTCGACACGGACATCGGCAAGCACGGCGACACCGGCCGCAGCGAGCTGGATGCCGTCGAGGCCGTTCTCGCCGGCGACGCGGATGTTGCCGCGATCGGGATCACCACCTGGAACGCGATGGGGCGCGAGGAACTGATGCCCGACGCGTTGGAGGTGGTGTGGCAGACCGAGGGGTACTGCCACTGCATGTTCACCGCGCTCGGGACTCTGTCACCGGAGCGGTACACCCCGTGGCTGGACGAGCTGCTGGCGATGGACTGGGGTAATCCCGCACACCGCAGGATTCTCGAGCTCGAGGGACTCCGACAGTGGGTGCGGCCGCACCTGGACGGGTACGAACCGCTCTTCGCCGCCGTGGCGGAACAGGGCATCGATCCGCGATGGTGATCTTCGATCTGATGCGTCTCGCGGTGACGCTGGCCGACGGCGCGACTGGTCAGGTGCCGATCACCTCGGCCGCAGACCGCGACGTCGCCGAACAGTGGTGTGCGCGAACCGGAAACACCGTTGTGGGCGCGGACGTGGACGACTCCGGGGTCGGCAGCATCACCGTTCGGCGAGGCCGCCCGCCCGATCCACTCGAAGTGCTCGGGCCGGACCGGATGCCCGGTGCCAGGCTGTGGATGTACACCAACTTCCACTGCAACCTCTCGTGCGATTACTGCTGTGTCGCGTCGTCGCCGCGGACACCGCGCCGCGAACTCGGCGCGGATCGGATCGCGCGGTTGGCTCGCGAAGCGACCGACTGGGGTGTGCGCGAAATCTTCCTCACCGGCGGTGAGCCGTTCCTACTCGCTGACATCGGCACCATCGTGACCAGTTGTGCGGAGCTGGCGCCCACCACGGTGCTCACCAACGGAATGGTGTTCAAGGGCCGTGGGCTGCGCGCGCTCGAGTCCCTCCCGCGCGGCGGGGTGGCGCTGCAGATCAGTCTCGATTCGGCAACGCCGGAGCTGCACGATTCGCATCGCGGGTCCGGCAGCTGGGCAAGGGCAGTCGCGGGGATACGTACAGCCCTCGCGCTGGGTTTCCGGGTCCGGGTGGCTGCCACCGTCGCGGCGCCCCCACCGGGCGCGTTGGCCGCCTTCCACGAGTTCCTCGACGACCTCGGGATCGCGCCCGAGGATCAGGTCGTGCGGCCGATAGCGAAGGAAGGCGCCGCGGTGAAGGGCCAGGTGCTCACCCGGGGATCCCTCGTTCCCGAGATCACGGTCACCGCCGACGGCATCTACTGGCATCCGGTAGCCGCGATCGACGAAGACTCGCTGGTCACCCGGCAGATCGAGCCGCTCACCCCGGCACTGGACGAGATCGCGCGATCGTTCGCCGAGCAATGGGCGCGGGCAGCCAGCGCCGCTGAACTCTTCCCCTGCGCCTGACTCGGCACGAACGAGACCTGGCAATCACGAATCCACCCCGCAGCGGTTCGAGAGGCGAGAAGGATGACGGAGATGGCAGCACAGGGTGCGCCACGGCGCGTGGACGGCCCGGACATGGCCGTGATCGGTGGAAGCGGTTTCTACACGTTCTTCGACACCGGCGCCGAGGTCGTGGACGTCGAGACGCCGTACGGCCGGCCGAGCGCGCCGATCACCGTCGGGGAGGTCGCCGGCCGGCGGACGGCGTTCCTACCGCGGCACGGCGCCCGGCACGAGCACGCTCCTCACACCGTCCCGTATCGCGCGAACATGTGGGCGTTGCGCAGCCTCGGCGTTCACAAGGTGTTCGCTCCGTGCGCCGCCGGGAGCCTCTCCCCTGGTCTGGGTCGAGGAGCGATCGTCGTCCCCGATCAGTTGGTGGATCGGACGTCGGGGCGATCGCAGACGTACTTCGACGGCGGCGCCGTGCACGTGCAGTTCGCGGATCCGTACTGTCCGGACCTGCGCGCCGCCGCGTTGCGGCCCGGGACGGTGGACGGTGGCGCCATGGTGGTGGTGGAAGGGCCGCGGTTCTCGACCAGGGCGGAGAGCCGGTGGTTCGCCGCTCAGGGTTGGAGTCTGGTCAACATGACCGGACATCCCGAGGCCGTGCTCGCTCGGGAACTCGAAATGTGTTACGCAACATTGGCTTTGATCACCGATTTGGATGCGGGTGTCGACGTCGGCCAGGGGGTCCGCGCGGTGGACGCATTCGCCGAGTTCGAGCGGAACGTCGGCCCGTTCAAGGATCTGGTCCGTGCGGCGATCACGGCGGCGCCGAGCACCGCGGTGTGTTCGCACTGCCGTGTGCACGAGGGAGTCACGCTGCCGATCGAGCTGCCATGAGAGTCCTGCTGACCGGAGCGGCCGGATTCGTCGGCGGGCACGTGGGGGCCGCCCTGGTCGACCGCGGGCACGAGGTGGTGGCAATCGACGCGATGCTCGGGTCGGCGCACGGGCGTGCGGCGCGGGTGCCTCGGGGTGTCGTCCGTGTCGACGTCCGCGACGGCGACGCCCTCCGACGCGTGCTGCGAGGGGTCGAGGTGGTGTGCCATCAGAGTGCGGTGGTCGGCGCCGGTGTCGATGCCGCCGACGCACCGGCCTACGCGAGTCACAACGACTACGGCACCGCGGTTCTGCTCGCCGGGATGCACCGCAGGGGGTGTCGGAGGCTGGTCCTCGCCTCGTCGATGGTGGTCTACGGAGACGGCCGCTATCGGTGCCCGGACCACGGGCGGGTCGACCCTGCCCCGCGTGATCGGGGCGATCTCGACGACGGCGTCTTCGACCACCGCTGCCCGGTCGGCGGCGAGCCACTGAGCTGGGAAATGGTGCCGGAAGATGCGCCGCTGCGCCCCAGGAGCCTCTACGCGGCCAGCAAGCTCGCGCAGGAGAACTACGCACTGGCGTGGTCGCTTGCGACGGGAGGGTCGGTGACCGCGCTGCGGTACCACAACGTGTACGGCGACCGGATGCCGCGCGACACACCGTATTCCGGGGTGGCGGCGATGTTCCGCTCCGCGCTCGACGCCGGCCGGGCCCCGACGGTGTTCGAGGACGGCGGGCAGACGCGGGACTTCGTGCACGTGCGGGACGTCGCCGAGGCGAACGTCCTTGCGGTGGAGGCGGCCTTGGGCGGATTCGAGCCTGTCAACGTGTGCTCGGGCAAACCGATAACGATCGGCGACGTGGCGCTCGCGTTGACGCGGGCCCGGGACGGGCCGGCGCCGGTCGTGACCGGGCAGTACCGCCCCGGGGATGTTCGGCACATCGTGGCGGACCCGCGTAGGGCCGCCGCTGTGCTCGGGTTCCGGGCCTCGATCACGCCCGGAGCGGGCCTGGCCGAGTTCGCCGCCGCGCCCATGCGGGACACGATTCCCAGCGAGGCGCCGCATGTCTGACCTGCCGGACCGCCGGCAGTCCGGCGAGGAAATGGTCACCGTGGTCATCCCGTGCCGCAACGAGTCCGGGGCCCTCCCGGGAGTCCTGGCGGAGCTACCCGACGGGTACCTGGCCCTGGTCGTGGACAACGGATCCGAGGACGGGACGGCCCACGTCGCGCGCGAGTGCGGCGCGGAGGTGGTCTACGAGCCCCGGCCCGGATACGGGTCGGCCGTGCATACCGGGATCGTGGCCGCCCGGACATCGATCGTGTGCGTGCTCGACGGCGACGGGTCGCTCGACCCGGGTGATCTGCCGGTGCTGGTCGGTGCGGTGCGCGGCGGGGCCGACCTCGCGGTGGGTCGACGCCGGCCGGTGCCCCATGTCCACTGGCCGGTTCATGCGCGCCTGGCCAACGCGCTGGTGGCTCGCCGGCTGCGCCGACGATACGGCCTGGACGTGCACGACATCGGTGCGGCGCGTGCCGCACGGCGGGAGGTTCTGCTGACGCTGGGCATCACCGACCGGCGGTCGGGTTACCCGCTCGAGCTGCTCGTCCGGGCGGCACGGGCCGGTCTGCGCGTCGAGGAGCGCGATGTCGCCTACCGGCCCCGGACGGCCGGGGTGTCGAAGGTGTCGGGGTCGGTCGTCGGCAGTGTCCGCGCCGCTCGGGACTTCTGGAAGGTGCTGGTGCTCGGGAAGGCGAGGGGATGACGAACAGTCGATGCACCTTGCTGATCGTCTCCAAGGCCCCGGTACCGGGACAGGTGAAGACGCGACTGGCCCCGACGATCTCGCTCGACGATGCGGCCGAACTCGCATCGGCATCGCTACTGGACACCCTCGATGCGGCCCGGCGGACGGCGGTGACCGCGCGGGTCGTGGCGCTTACCGGCGAGCTGTCCGCCGCCCGTCACGGTGCCGAGATAGCGGCCGTGCTGGACGACTTCGTCGTCGTGGCGCAGCGCGGGGACGACTTCGCGCGGCGGCTCGTGAACGCGCACGCCGACGCGGCCGGGGTCGCGCACCGCCCGGTGTTGCAGATCGGGATGGACACCCCGCAGGTGACGCCCGCCTTGCTGGGAGATGCCGCGGCCACCCTGACGAGGCCGGACGTCGACGCGGTGTTCGGCCCCGCCACCGACGGGGGCTGGTGGGCGCTCGGGGTCTCGACACCGGACATGGCCGAGATACTGGCGGACATCACGCCGTCGCGGTGCGACACCGGCGACCGCACCCTGCGCGGACTGGTGCAGCGCGGCTGGCGGGTGGCCCGCCTTCCGGTGCTCTCCGACGTCGACACCCCCGGCGATGTACGCAGGGTGGCGGGCGAGGTTGCCCCGGACAGCAGGTTCCGCGCGGTCGCCCGGCGCCTGCGGCAATGCGGTCACCATGGCCTCGGCTGACCAGCGCAGGTCCACAGTTCGCGAAACGCGCCGAGCGCGCTTTGCCCGTGCGGACCTGGCCGCGGCGGCGGCCGCTGCCGCACTGGTCGTGGTCGCGTTCGTGGTGCCGCACCTGGGTTTCGGGACCGTGACGCCCCTGATCCGGAGCAACGCGCAGAAGATCCATGACTTCGCCCAGGCGGCGCCGATCTTCGGCTGGTGGGAGCCGCACATCGGCTGGGGCACGCCGACCGCCCTGCTCATCGGAGTCGGCGCGGTGGCCTGGGGTCGCTCGCTCGCACTCCGGCTGCCGTGGCACTGGCTCCCGCTCGCGACCTGGGCTTCGGCGACCGCGTGGGCATTCTCGCTGGCGATGGTCGACGGCTGGCAACGCGGCTTCACCGGCCGTCTGGTGTCCCGAGACGAGTATCTGAGCGAGGTCCCCGGCGTCACCGACGTCCCGGCGATGCTGCGGGGATTCTCGGGGCGAATCCTGGACTACCAGCCCGACTCCTGGAACACGCACGTCTCCGGGCATCCACCGGGCGCGCTGCTCACCTTCGTCTTCCTCGACCGGGTCGGGCTCGGCGGAGGCGCGTGGGCCGCGATGGCGTGCCTGCTCGTCGGGTCGTCCGGGGCCGCGGCAGTCGTGGTCACGATTCGCGCACTCGGCGACGAATCGCGGGCCCGCGCGGCGGCACCGTTCGTCGCGATCGCGCCCGCCGCGATCTGGATCGCCGTCTCGGGCGACGGACTCTTCGCCGGCGTGACCGCGTGGGGGATCGCGCTGCTCGCCGTCGCGGCCACCGGGACGGTGCGGTGGCCGATCGCGGCAGCCGTCACGGCCGGGATGCTGTTGGGGTTCGGGGTCTACCTCAGCTACGGCCTCGCGCTGATGGCCATCCCCGCCGCGGGCGTCCTCGTCGTCGCCGACCGCTACCGCCCGCTCGTCGGAGCGCTCGCCGGCGCGCTCGCCGTGGCGGCCGCGTTCACGTTCGTGGGCTTCTGGTGGTTCGAGGGGTACACCCTGGTCCAGGAGCGGTACTGGCAGGGCATAGCCGCGGATCGGCCGTTCGCGTACTGGGGCTGGGCCAACGTGGCGGCGCTGCTGTGCGCCACCGGCATCGCGGTCGCCGCCGCGCTGCCGCGGGTGTTCGCCTGGCGGGAGCTGCGGACCCGGCAGCCGGTGAACGTTCTGGTCGCTGCGGCGGTGCTCGCCGTGCTGATCGCGGACCTGAGCGCACTGAGCAAGGCGGAGACCGAACGCATCTGGCTGCCGTTCGCGTTGTGGTTGCTCGCCGCGCCGGCTCTGCTTCCGCCCCCGAGCCACCGGTACTGGCTCGCCGCCCAGGTGGCCGGGGCCCTGGCCGTCAACCACCTGCTGTTCACGAACTGGTAGGTCGCACGGCAGCCCGGACGATCGGTCGGCGCATTCCGCCGCGGACAGGTGATCTCCAGTTGAACGGGGTGATCACCGACAGTGTCACCTGTCCCGGATGCCGAACCGTCCTACGATGGACGCATCCGATGTCCGGCCGAACGGAGGACACGTGAGGGACGACGACGCACCGGAGCCCGATGCGCGGCCGACGAACCGTGCGGGACCACCGTTCCACTCCCCCCGACGATCCCGCAGGTCGATTGCGTGAATCGTCCGGTCGAGCACGCCGACGAATACCGTGACGTGGGTCCGGTCTTCGAGTCCATGGCGTCGCTCGACCCCAGCGACCCGCGTTACGTCGTGCTCCGCGACTCCGTGATCACACGGTGCCTGCCCCTCGCCGATCACATCGCGCGCAGGTTCGACGGCCGTGGAGAATTCCACGACGACCTCGTTCAGGTGGCCCGTGTCGGGCTGGTCAACGCGGTCAACCGGTACGACGTGCACGTGGGCTCCGACTTCGTGGCCTTCGCGGTGCCGACGATGATGGGCGAAGTGCGCCGGCACTTCCGCGACACCGGGTGGGCCGTGCGGGTGCCCCGGCGCGTCAAGGAGTTGCATCTCGAGATCACCCGTTCGGTCGCGCTCCTCTCGCAGCGGCTGGGACGTCCTCCCACGTCTCTCGAGATCGCCGCCGAGCTGCGGATCGGGGTGGACGACGTCTGCGAGGGACTCCTGGCGGCGAACGCCTATCAGACGGTGTCGGTGGATGCGGGTTCCGGGAGCCGCGTCCACGATCACCCCCTCGCGGAGGTCCTCGGCGACGAAGATGCGCGCCTGGACGCGGTCGAGGACCACGAGACACTGCGTCCCGCGCTCGCCGCACTCCCCGACCGTGAGCGTCGGATCGTGCTCATGCGATTCTTCGGGAATCTGACGCAGAGCCGGATCGCCGAGGAGGTCGGGATCTCCCAGATGCACGTTTCCCGGCTCCTGGCTCGCTCCCTCGCGACGCTGCGCGACCAGATCGAGCGGTGACATCCGGTCACACGCGATCGACCAGCTGCTCGTGACCCGCCCGCCGCGCGCAGTTGGCGCAGCAGAAGATGCGGCTCTCGTCCTCGACGCCGTGGCCGAGGATGCGGCATCCACAGTGACCGCACACCGGAGCCATCGCTTGTGCGGCGCATTCGAAGCTGTCGAAAACCCCTCGGCGGTCGCCCATGATGACCGTGAAAGCCTTGTCGTAGTCGTTGCCGCACGTCTCGCAGGTCGACATCGTCCGCCTCCTCGTCCGAGCCGGCGGGAACCCCAGCCGGCATGTCAGGTGGATACCCCGGACGCGATGGCACTACACACGGATCCGCATACGACAGCGTCCCGTTGCCGCACTCGGACGAGCTACCGAGAAGTGTGGGCAACGGGACGCTGGAAAGTTGAAGCCAGGCACACGTCGGGGGGTGTGCCTGGCGATATGAAGTTAGCGAGATCGGGTCGTTCAGCGAAAGCTGGAATGGGGTGAAATTGAGGGTGAAGCAACGTCTTCGCCGACGCCACCCGATTCGCGCGCCACGTGAAGTGCCATGGACCTGCGGTTATTCTGAACAAGTGGACCCACCGGTCACTCGGTACGTCCAGCGTGCCGGGCGTGCACTCGCCTTCCAGGTCGTCGGGGCCGACGGCCATGATGTGGTCTGGTTCATGGAGATCAATCTCCATCTCGATCTGATGTGGACCGATCCCCACATCCACTACGTCCTCTCGCGTGGCTCCACGTATTCCCGGACCGCGTACTTCCAGTGCCGCGGGCTCGGCATGTCCGACCCGGTCGATCACATCCCGACGATCGAGGAGCAGGCCGACGACATCGTCGCCGTCATGGACGAGTTGGGGATGGCGTCGGCGACCATGGGCGGCGTCGCGAGCACGTGCGCCGCGTTGTCCTTGGTCGCTGCACGTACTCCGGAACGGGTCGCCGGGCTGGTCCTGGTCCAGCCGTTCGCCGAGGCGCTGGTCGCGGCCGGAGTCCCGCACGGGTGGACTGCGCAATCGCAGAAGCGGTTCGTCGACGGATGGCGCACCGCATTCGACGCGTGGGGCTCGGGCATGAGCCTGGCCATGTGGGATCCCGCGCTCGACTCCCCGCGGAATCGTCGGATCATGGCGATGATGGAGCGCTGCTCGGCCACCCCGGCCACGGCCCGCGCCTACCTCGAACGGTCGCTCCGATCGGACTATTCGTCGATGCTGCCGGCGATTCAGGCGCCGGCGCGCGTGCTGCTGGTGCCGTCCGGCCCGGTCCCGGAGAACGTCGCACGCTACGTAGCCGACCAGATACCGCGCGGGACGTTCGAGTGGCTGCCGGAGACGTTGCGCGGTTCGTCGCTCGGCGAATCCTTGATTCCCGCCTTCGATGAACTCGAGCTCGTGGCGACCGGCGCGGACCGCCCCGTCGAGGCCGACGAATTCCTCGCGACCGTCCTGTTCACCGATCTCGTGGGTTCGACGGAACTGCTCGCCCGGATCGGGGATTTCGCGTACCGGGATCTCCGCGCGGCGCACGAACGTCAGGTGCGCGAACTGGTCGAGGCGGCAGGTGGCCGCGTCGTCAACGTGGTCGGCGACGGCACGTTCAGTGTCTTCGACGGCCCGATCACTGCCGTGCGATGCGCGGACCGCATCCGGTCGGCCGTGTCTGCCCTCGGCCTGAGGGTCCGGTGCGGAGTGCATTCGGGTGTCGTCGAGCACGACGGCTCGGATCTGACCGGGATGACCGTCCATATCGGAGCCCGCATGTGCGGGATCGCACGGCCGGGCGAGGTGCTCGTTTCCCGGTCGGTGCGTGATCTCGGGCACGACTCGGGGCTGGGGTTCGTCGGGCGTGGCGTCCACACGCTCCGTGGCGTACCCGGGAGGTGGCAGCTGTTCGGGGTGGGAAACGCTGACCCCGACGAGTCCGACAAGCCGTGGCCGTGCGACGGTCCGCCGGCACCGAACCTGCTCGACCGGATGTTCCTGAGGGTGGTGCGGGCGACCCCGCGTCTCGCGCGCACCGTGGTCCGGTTGTCCGACCGCGGGGGCCGGTGGCACCGGCCCGAGTCCGGGTGATCGGCCTATACACTGCTCGGGTACTGATCGAACACATGTGCTGGTCCGTCCGAGTCGAGGGGCAGCGGAAGGACATTGGAGCGAACCGGCGTGAGCGACGATCGACGGCTACTCGACGCCTGGTTCGGCGAGTTCCTGCTGCACCGCAGCACGGCGAAGCCGTCACCGCACACGCTCAAGGCGTACCGGCAGGACTACGCGGGGATCTGCGAGTTCCTGGCGCAGCAGTCCGGTGTTCCCGCGGGCGAGTTGCCGCTGGACGTGATCACCAAGCCGTCGATGCAGCAGGCGTTCGCGTCGTTCGCCGCAACCCACGAGGTCGCGTCGATCCGCCGCTGCTGGTCCACTTGGAACACGCTGTGCGACTTCCTGTTCTCGCTCGACGCGATCGTCGCCAATCCGATGTCGGCGGTGCTGCGCCCCAAGGCACCCAAGCGGATTCCCAAGGCGCTGCCGTCGGACGCGGTCGCCCGGCTCATCGCGACGCTGCAGGAGGACGACACCGACGGCGTCCGGCCGTGGGGGGAACGCGACTTCGCGATCATCCTGATGGCGTTGTTGACCGGGATGCGGTCGTCGGAGTTGATCGCGGTCGACATCGGGGACGTGCGCGGTGCGGTCGATGCCGCGGCCGGCTCGGCGAAGGTCATCCTGGTCCGCGGCAAGGGCAGCAAGGAGCGGGTCGCGACGGCGGAGCCCGCGCTGGTGGCCGCGTTGACCGGCTACCTGGAGTCGCGGATCGAGCGGTTCCCCGGTTCGACCAAGCGTCGGGTGGCGTCGGACGCGACCGCGTGGCAGCACTTCCGCAGCACCGATCCCCTGTTCGTCGGGGCCGACGGCGCCCGGATCACACGCGGGACGCTGCAGTACCGGGTGCTGCGCGCCTATCGGCGTGCCGGCATCAACGGGGAACGCGCCAAAGGTGCGCTGACGCATCAGTTCCGGCACACCTTCGCCACCAACATGGCGGACGAGAACGTCAGCATCTTCACGCTGATGCGGATGCTGGGTCACGAGTCGATGAACACGACCCAGGTGTACACGGAGGGCGCGGGAACCGGGGTGCGCGAGGCGGCCGCACGGAATCCGCTGTATCGGCTGCTCGACGGGAACTGACCGCTCGGAGGGTCGCCGCGATCGTCCTGCGCCGGAGAACGGTCGGCGGCATTGCGGCACACGGTATTTCGACGATTCCGCACCGGAACGGCGGACGGGCTGGAACACTGGTCGATGGTTTGTTCGACCCGCCCGCGTCCGGCGCCGATGCACGGGCGGGCCGCGGCGCGGATTCGTGTCCCGGCCAGTGAGAGTCGCGTCGCCACCGCAGGCTGCCGATGCGGCGCCTCCACCAGGCCTTTTCCTCATCTCCCCAGTTCACCGCTGTAGCGCGCGTCACGGCACAGTCCCACTGGGTGCGCAGCCACGCGGTGCGCCGATAGTGACTGGCCACACTGTGACCCACGGAACAGCAGCGTCGCCCACCCATGGCCGCTCACGGCCCGTCAGGCGCGACGACCTCGCGATTCTTCGAATTCATGCACCACCGCCCGCATTCCGGGCCGGTCAAGAGTCTGGACATCTACTTCAGTGACAGCAACCGCAGACAACCCCACCACGATCGCGGCGCCCCCCACCGCCGCAGCGCGTGGTCGGTACAACCGTCAGCGCCCCGCGTGGGTGATCATCGCCGTCCTCGTGTTGGTCGAGATCATCAGCGCGTTCGAGACGTCGATGGTGTACGGCGCCATCCCGACGTTCATCCGGGAGTTCCACAGCGACGCCGCGACGGTCGGCTGGGCCGTGACGGCCTTCCTCCTGGTCGCCGCCGCCTCCGCCGCGGTGTGCGGTCGCCTCGGCGACATGTACGGGCGCGAGCGGGTGCTCGTCGTCCTGCTCGCCGCCGCGGCACTGGGCTCGTTCGTCAGCGCCATCGGCGACAGCATCGGCAGCATCATCGTCGGCCGCGCCATCCAGGGCGTCGCGGGCGCGATCCTGCCGCTGTGCATCGGCCTGGCGCGCGAGCACCTGCCCGCCGCCAAGGTTCCCGTCGCGATCGCGATCATCTCGGGTTCCGCGGTCGCCGCCGGCTCGGCGTCGCTGCTCGTGGCCGGATTCATGCTCGACCACGCGAGCTGGCACATGATCTTCGTGGTCGCGGCCGCTTACGCGGTGATGGCTCTGCTGCTGGTGCTGTTCGTGCTGCCGTGGCGTCCCGCCGTCGGCAGCACCCAGAAGGTGGACTACGTCGGCACGATCGCGTTCGCCCCGGCGATCGCGGCGGTGCTGCTCGGCATCAACAAGTCCGGCGCGTGGGGCTGGACCGACGCCAAGACCCTCGGGCTGATCGTCGGCGGCCTCGTCGTGCTCGCCCTGTGGGTGCTGTGGGAACTGCGGGTCACCGACCCGATCGTCAACGTGCGCCTGTTCACCGACCGCAAGGTCGCGCTGACGATGTGCGCGACGCTGGCCATCGCCGTCGGCCCGATGGGTATCAGCACGATGATCATCCCGATGATCCTGCAGTCCCCGACCACGTCCGCGTTCGGCCTCGGCATCTCCCCCACCAACGCCGGCTGGCTGTCGTTCATCGGTTCGTTGTTCGGGTTCGTGTGCACGCCGCTCAGCGGCCGGATCACACGGGCCGCCGGATCGCGTGCCTCGATGCTCCTCGGCACCGCGCTCTTCGTCGCCAGCAGCGCGATGATGCTGGTGCTGCACGAATCGGTCGCCGGCATGGTCGCGATGATCATCACCGTGTCGATCGGCACCGCGTTCGCGTACACCGCGCTGCCGAACCTCATCGTCGAGGCCGTGCCCGAGGGGAACACCAGCGAGGCGACCGGCACCAACTCAGTGCTGCGCACCGGCGGCCAGGGCATCGGCACCTCGATCGCGACGATGCTGCTCGCCTCGTCGGCCACCGCGGCCGGCCCCACGGTGACCGGGCTCAACACGGTCGGTGCGCTGATGATCGTCGCGGGCCTGCTGACGATCGGGTTCACCCTGCTGATCCGTCGCGGCAGCGTGTACGCCGAGGCGTGACGGTCGCGTTCTGACAACCGGCTGCGGGCGGTGGGGAAACGTCCCACCGCCCGCAGCCGTTTCCGTGGCCGAGTTGCCGAGCCGACCGTCCACCCGACGGTTACGGTGACAGTGTCAGGACGATTCGTCGACCTTCGAGGAGCGCGCAATGAGCAACCCCTCGTCACAACCCCGTCGCCAGCGCGTCGTGGTCATCGGCTCCGGGTTCGGGGGGCTCTTCGCCACGCAGGCGCTCAAACGCGCGCCCGTGGACATCACGCTGGTCGCGCGGACGACGCATCACCTCTTCCAGCCGCTGCTGTACCAGGTGGCGACCGGGATCCTGTCGGTGGGCGACATCGCCCCGGCCACCCGGATGGTGCTCCGCAAGCAGAAGAACGTCGAGGTGCTCCTCGGTGACGTCGAGACGATCGACCTCGCCGCCGGCAAGGTCACCTCGCGGCTGCTCGACCGCGAGACCGTCACCGAGTTCGATTCGCTGATCGTCGCCGCGGGGGCCGGGCAGTCCTACTTCGGCAACGACCACTTCGCCGAGTTCGCGCCCGGGATGAAGACGATCGACGACGCCCTGGAGCTGCGCGGCCGCATCCTCGGCGCGTTCGAACAGGCCGAGCTGTCCGACGACCCCGAGGAACGCGAGCGGCTGCTCACCTTCGTCGTCGTCGGTGCCGGGCCCACCGGCGTCGAGATGGCCGGGCAGATCGCCGAACTCGCGCACCGCACCCTGGCGGGGGCCTTCCGGCGGATCGATCCGCGTCGGTCCCGGGTGATCCTGCTCGACGGGGCGCCGGCGGTGTTGCCGGTGTACGGCGGCAAGCTGAGCCGCAAGGCCGCCGAGCGGCTCGAGAAGCTCGGCGTGGAGATCAAACTGAACGCGATGGTCACGAACGTCGACGTGAACGGTCTGGTCATCAAGAACCAGGACGGCACCGAGACCCGGATCGAGGCGCAGTGCAAGGTGTGGTCGGCCGGCGTGCAGGCCAGCCCGCTGGGGCGCCAGCTGGGTGAGCAGTCGGGCGCCGAGGTCGACCGGGCGGGCCGCGTCCACGTGAATCCGGACCTGACGTTGCCGGGCTATCCGAACGTGTTCGTCATCGGCGACATGATGTCGCTGGACAAGTTGCCCGGCCTGGCGCAGGTGGCGATGCAGGGCGGCAAGTACGCGGCCAAGGAGATCCGCGCGGCGCTCGACGATGCGCGACCCGAGGACCGGCAGCCGTTCAAGTACTTCGACAAGGGTTCGATGGCGACGATCTCCCGGCACAGCGCCGTCGCGAAGGTCGGCAAGCTCGAGATCAGCGGGTTCATCGGCTGGATCATGTGGCTCGTGATCCACCTGATGTACCTGATCGGGTTCCGGAGCCGGCTGTCGACGGTGATCTCGTGGACGGTCTCGTTCCTCGGCCGGGGACGCGCGCAGATGGCGTCCACCGAGCAGCAGGTGTTCGCGCGCAACGCGATCGACGTCCTGCAGGAGCAGAGTCGAGCGCGCCGCGCGGCCGAATCACGCGAGGCCGGCTGAACCGGCCACGCTCACTTGTTGGTGCCGAGCGCGGCCGTCTCGGTGATGTTCTGCAGGCGGACCTGTCCGCGTGCGACGACCCGATCCTGCTCGTCGGTGACCGTCACGAGCCACAACTGCTGGCTGCGTCCCCGGTGCACGGGGGACGCCTCGGCGAACAGGACGCCGTCGCGGGTGGCGCGGAGGAAGTCGGTGTTGTTGTTGACGCCGACGACGTGGCCACGATCGCCGAGCCACAGGCTCGCGGCGATGCTGGCGACCGACTCGATCACCGCGCAGTGCACGCCGCCGTGCATGATTCCCCACGGCTGGTAGAGCGCGGGCGTGACCTTCCACTGCGCACGGACGCGATCCGGGGTCAGTTCGGTGAACTCGAGGCCGAGCGCCTCCCCGAACCCCTTGTTGAGGAACGCGTTCACCTCGGCCGGGTCCGCTCCGTCCCCCAGCACGAATGCGTGCTCTGCCTCGCTCGCCATGTATTGCTCCATCAGTCGTCCGGGCGGTCGCGCCGATGTCGGTGAAGTGCCCCGTCGACGTGACCGCCTGCCGAATATGTACCTCGTCATAGTGATCCACACCTCCGCAGGCCGGGCAACCGCCCCCGCCGCACAGCCGGTCCGGCGGACCCGGATTCCCGAAAACCCCACATAGACGCCCTGTCGCCACTTAGCGTCGCTAAACATGCCTGCACCTCACGCACGCTGTCGCCGTGCCGCCGCCTCCGTCGGGCTCGCCGCCGTGGGCGTGGTCTCGTCGTTCGCGCTCGTCGGCTGCGCGTCGGACACCTCGACCGCGGAACCCGCGGCGAGTGCCGCGGAATCGACATCCGCCGCGGCCGCGCCGGGATCAGGGGAATGTGCGCAGGCGTCGAGGTACGGCGATGAAGGACGGCTGCGCGGACGGGAGTGGCTCCTTGCCTACAAACAGGCCCCGTCTGCGTCGGGTGTGACCCTGATCCGCTGCCACTACGTGCACGAACCGAGCGGCGACGGCGACGCACCGATCGATGTCATGGCCGGCGACCTGGTTCCACCGCCGTCGGTGGTCACCGATGGCGGCGAGGTGCAGAGAATCCTCGTCTCGCTCCCCGATTCGACCGACCCTTCGCTGTGGCGCTGCCCCATGACGATCGTGGCGGACTTCGACGAGTACGCCGTGCTCGATCCAACCGGAACGACGGTCGCGAGGTTCCAGACGAGCGAGGGCGGAAATGGTTGCGGCATGTTCCGGGTGATTCCCTCCGAGTGATGCCCCGGGGCCCGCGACGGACGTTACGGTCGCAATGCGTGGACCCGGAAGAACACCGACATGCCCCGCGGGAGGAGCCATGGGTGAAGCATCCAAGGGGGCCGATCCAGCCCGGGCGCTGCTCGACGATCTCGCCGCCGAGTTCCTTCGCGAGCCCCACGTCGAGTTCGGCACCATGTTCCGCAGTCCGGGGCTGCGGGTGGCCGGCAAGATCTTCACGTTCCTCGGCCACGACCGCCGCCTGATCGTCAAGCTGCCGCGACACCGGGCCGAGGAGGTCGTGCAGGCGGGAAGCGCGCGGGAAGTCACGATGGGCAAGCGGACGATGACGGAGTGGGTGGCCTTCCCTGTCGATAACGACGACCTCGACGCAACGCTCACCACCTGGCGCCACGCCGCGCGTGAGGCTCACGATTTCGTCGCTGGCCTCTGAACGAATGGCCGCGGAACGGACGAGACGGCGGGTTCCGTGCGCAGTGCACGGAACCCGCCGTGGAAGGGACCGGGAGTCGCTGCAGCCCTCAGGACTCCGACACGGTCCAGCAGTACCGACCAGCCAAGCATAGGCAAGGCTGCCCTACATGCAACCCCGTCGTCAGCACGCCGTCGCGAGCAGCGCGCGGGCGCGGACGGGCACCCCCGCCGCCTCGAACGCGTCGAGGAGACCCTGACCCCGGCGCGACGCCACCACGCGCGACGATCCCGCCCGGATCGGGACGTGCGTCGCGGCACCGAGGACGGCATCGGCGACGAGTGCCGCGAACCGTGGGGTGTCGACCGGTGCCGTCGACTCCAGCGCGTGACGGATCGCGGCGAGCGAGGTGAGGCACCGGTGCACGGTCCACACCAGCAGCGCCCGCTCGCAGGGCAGGGTGACGACACCGCGGGAACCGGCGAGCGGATCGTCGGGCAACACGCGCAGCGTGTCGTCGACGACGCCGGCCCAGTCGATCCCGCAGTCGCTGTCCATGTGTACCCACAGGTTGTCCACCCCGGGATCCCAGGCGCGCCCGTCGAGGACCACCAGTGCGGCCACGCGACCGACGACCGCATGCACGAGCGCGGCCGCCACCTGGACCGCGGCGGCGCGCGGCGAGGACAGCTCCGCCAGCAGGTGGGCGTACATCTGGCCGACGCGATCCTTCGGCAGATCGGCCGGTGATCCCTCGGTGCGCGCGCATGCCGCGATCGGCCACCATCTCCGCTTGCCCTGCCGGGCCATCGCCGCGACGGCGTAGACGCGCGGGTAGTCCGGCGAGATTTCCTGCAGGCGGGTACAGGATTCCGCGAGTGCCGCGCTCTCGGACGTACTGAGCTGAGCCTGCGCATTCACGGACACCATGCCTCCATCGAGAGTCGATTGCCGACAGCAACTTTAGGCTAGCCTAACCATATCGCCCGTCCGCACGTCCACTCTTGGCGCAACGGATCCCGCCGTCGAATGTTCGGTTAGGCTTCCGTAACCTGACGCCAGACCGCATTGCTTTCCAAGGAGCGCCCCCACCGTGACGACGACCCGCCTCCCGGACTCGGATCCGGACGCGTCGAGGCACCACGACGTGCCGAACGACTTCGGCAAGGAGGTCGTCCCGGAGGGGCCCGCCCCGCGGCATCTGCGGGCGTTCGCGAACGTCGTCGATCTCGCCGTCGTCTCGATCCCCCTCGTGATCGGCTGGTACCTGGTCGATTCCCTCGCCGACGCGAACGGCGGCGGCGAGACCGACCGCGCGGTGTTCGGCGGCGCGGCGCTGGCCGTCGCGATCGGACTGTTCGTCTGGAATCGCGGATTCCGCGAGGGCAACGCCGGCACCACCGTCGGCAAGGGCTGGTTCGGTCTCGTCACCCGCGACACCGAGACCGGTGCGCCGATCGGCGTGCGTCGCGCGCTGCGCCGATGGCGCGACGGCGGCACCGAGGTAATCCGTGAGTCCACCGCCCGCGCGGACGGATTCGAACCAGTTGCGCCCGACGCGTCGCTCGCCGCGGTGCGCCGCCGTCGACTCCTGGGACTGGCCGCGCTCGCGGCGCTGCTGGCGCTCGTGCTGTTCGCGAGCATCGCAGTCGGCGCCCGCCCGCTGTCCTTCGACGAGATCTTCCACGCGCTGTTCCAGGCCACGGGCAGCGAAACCGACATCATCGTGCGCTCGCTGCGCATCCCCCGCACCCTGCTCGGCCTGGTCGTCGGCATCGCGCTCGGCGTCGCGGGCGCCCTCATCCAGGGCCACACCCGCAACCCGCTCGCCGACGCCGGCCTGCTCGGCCTCAACGCGGGCGCGGCGTTCCTGGTCGTGCTCGCGATCTACGCCCTCGGTCTCACCGCGCCCAGCGAGTACCTGTGGTTCGCGTTCGCCGGATCGGCGCTCGCGTCGATCACCGTGTTCGGGCTGTCGTCGATCGGCAACGGCAAGGCCAGTCCCCTCAGCCTCGCGCTGGCCGGCGCGGCCGTGGCGTTCTTCCTGCAGGCCATGACGAACGCCGTCGTGCTGCTCGACCAGACCAGCCTCGACGGCTACCGGTTCTGGGTGGTCGGCTCGGTGGCCGGCCGCGGCTACGACATCTTCTGGCAGGTGCTGCCGTTCCTGATCGTCGGCCTGCTCATCGCGATCGCCAGCACCCCGAGCCTCAACGTGATCAGCCTCGGCGAGGACGTCGCCCGGTCGCTCGGCACCAACGTCGCGGTGTCGAGGACCGTCGGCATCGTCGCCATCACGCTGCTCACCGGCGCCGCCACCGCGGCGTGCGGTCCGATCGCGTTCATCGGGCTGGTCGTCCCGCACGTCGCCCGGGCGATCACCGGCCCCGACTACCGCTGGCTGGTCCCCTACGCGGGCCTGCTCGGCGGCCTGATGCTGGTGATGGCCGACGTGATCGGCCGCGTGGTGGTGCGGCCCGGCGAACTTCAGGTCGGCATCGTGCTGGCCGTCTTCGGTGCCCCGTTCTTCATCGCGCTGGTCCGGCGCAGGAAGCTGGCGAGCCTGTGAGCGTCCTCGAACCCACCACCGATCCCGGCGCCGCCGTCGAGCACGGCGGACCCACCCGGGTGCCGTCGCGCCCGGCGCTGCGCCTGGGCCCGGTCTCGCTGGTGCTGCGGCCACACATGATCGTCGTCAACGTGGTGCTGGCGGTGTGCCTGTTCGTGCTGGTGTGCGTCGGCATCGGCCGCGGCGACTTCCCGCTCTCCGTCCCCGAGGTCACCAACGTGCTGTTCGGCGGCGGCTCGAAGGTGCAGCGGTTCATCGTCATGGACCTGCGCCTGCCCCGCGCGCTGACCGCCGTGCTGATCGGCGTCGCGCTCGGCATCTCCGGCGCCATCACGCAGTCGATCGCCCGCAACTCGCTCGCCAGCCCCGACATCCTCGGCATCACCTCCGGCGCCAGCGCCGCCGCGGTGGCGCTGATCGTGCTCGGCGGCGGTGGGTCGTTCGTCGGCCTGCTCGCGACGCTCGGCATCCCGCTGGCGGCGCTGTGCGGCGGCCTGCTCACCGCGGCGGCGATCTACCTGCTGGCGTGGCGCAAGGGCGTCGAGGGCTACCGGCTGATCCTCATCGGCATCGGCGTCAACGCGATGCTCATCGCGATCACCGGGTGGCTGCTCATCTCCGCGGACATCAACGACGTCTCCCGCGCGAAGGTGTGGCTCAACGGTTCGCTCAACGGCGCCGGCTGGACCCAGGTGTGGCCGGTGGCGATCGCGCTGGTGATCATCGGCGGGTGGGCGGTGGCCGCGACGTTCACCCTCGGCGCGCTGCGCCTGGGCGACGACAACGCCCGCTCGCTCGGCGTGCGGCAGCAGTCCGAGCAGGCCAAGCTGCTGCTCGCGTCGGTGATCCTGGCCGCGATCGCCACCGCCGCCGCGGGCCCGGTCGGGTTCGTCGCCCTGGCTGCCCCGCAGGTCGCGATGCGCCTGGCCCGCTCGGCGGGCCCGCCGATCATCGCCTCCGCGCTCACCGGCGCGGTGCTGGTCGTCGGCAGCGACATCATCGCCCGCACGATCCTGCCCGTCGAACTGCCCGTCGGCATCGTGACCTCCGCGCTCGGCGGCCCGTTCCTCCTGTACTTGCTCGTCCGCAACAACCGGAAGGTCTCGGCATGACCACCACGGCCCAGCCCACCCCCGCGCCGCGGCTCGTCGCCGAGAACCTGACCCTCGGCTACGGCGACCGGGTGATCGTCGAGGGACTCGACGTCGAGATCCCCACCGGCGTCATCACCACGGTCATCGGCCCCAATGGCTGTGGCAAGTCGACGATGCTCCGCGCGCTGGGGCGGCTGCTCAAGCCGCGTGCCGGGACCGTCCTGCTCGACGGCAAGGCGATCTCCTCGATGCGCACCAAGGACGTCGCGCGGACGCTGGGCATGCTGCCGCAGTCCCCGGTCGCCCCCGAGGGGCTCACCGTCGCCGACCTGGTGGCCCGCGGACGGCACCCGCACCAGTCGTGGATCCGGCAGTGGTCGTCGGACGACGAGGGCGAGGTGGCGCGCGCGCTCGCCCTGACTGGCGTCGCCGACCTCGCGGACCGTCCCGTCGATCAACTCTCCGGCGGGCAGCGCCAGCGCGCCTGGATCTCGATGGCGCTCGCGCAGGGCACCGACATCCTGCTGCTCGACGAGCCGACGACCTACCTGGACCTGTCGCACTCGGTGGAGGTGCTCGACCTCGTCGACCGCATGCACGAGGAGATGGGCCGCACCGTGATCATGGTGCTGCACGACCTCAACCTCGCGGTCCGGTACAGCGACCACCTGATCGTGATGTCGCAGGGGCGGATCGTCGCGTCCGGCGCGCCGCAGGACGTCGTCTCCGCCGAACTGCTCGAGGAGGTGTTCGGGCTCGAGGCCGCCGTCATCGACGACCCCGTCTCGGACCGTCCGCTGATCGTGCCGATCGGCACCCGGCACGTGTACGGCGCGGTGGGCGGGCCGACGCGCACGCAGTAGCGTCGCCGAACCCACCCCACCGCGTCAGGACGTCACGGCGTGACGATCGCGAAGTCCGGGTCCGGCGAATCCACGTAGCCGATCAACTCGGTCAGCTTGCCGACGTCGCCCTCCGCGGTGATCTTCCCGGCACCGATCATGCCCGCCACGTCCCCGCCGCCGACCACGGCCGCGATGAGGTCCCGGCGGGAGAGCGTCAGCCGAGCGTGGGGCGTCGGTGCCTCACTGTCGAGGTCGAAGTGCACCAGCAGCCCGTTCCGCAGGCTGGTCCGATGGTCGATGCCCTCGTCGGTGATGCGCCAGTCGATCGTGATGTCCGCGCCCCACGCGCGCGGTCCGTCGATCCGCAGCGCGATCGCGTCGAACACCTGCTCCACCGACAGCGCCCCGGCGATGTCCGCCGACGCGGCCACCGTCGGAGTCCCCACCGGACCGCTGCGGAGTTCGTAGGCGCCCATGAGGAAGAAGTTGCGCCACGTTCCGTTCTCCGACCCGAACCCGAGCTGCTCGAGCGTGTCCGCCTGCAGTGCCTTCGCCTCGGCGTTGCCGGGCTCGGCGAAGATCACGTAGTTGAGCACCTGCGCGACCCAGCGGAAGTCGCCGGCCTCGTACGACTTTCGCGCCTTGGCCACCACCTCGGCGCTGCCGCCCATGAAATCGACGTGCCGCTTGGCGGCGTCGACCGGCGGATGCTCCCACAGCGTGGCCGGGTTGCCGTCGAACCATCCCATGTAGCGCTGGTAGATCGCCTTGACGTTGTGGCTGACCGAGCCGTAGTAGCCGTGGGTGTGCCAGGCCCGCGCCACCGCCGGCGGCAGTTCCAGGTTCTCGGCGATCTCGATGCCGGTGGCGCCCTGGTTGATCGCCCGCAGCGTCTGGTCGTGCAGGTACCCGTACAGGTCGCGCTGCAGCGACAGGAATTCGGTGAGCCGCTCGGTGCCCCACGTCGGCCAGTGGTGCGAGGCGAACAGCACGTCCGAGCGCGACGCGTACCGGTTGATCGACTCCGTCAGGTACTTGGACCACACGTGCGGATCCCGCACCAGGGCGCCGCGCAGGGTCAGCAGGTTGTGCAGCGTGTGGGTGGCGTTCTCCGCCATGCACAACGCCCGGCGGTCCGGGAAGTAGAAGTTCATCTCCGACGGCGCCTCGGTGCCCGGGGTCATCTGGAACTCGATGCGGACGCCGTCGATCGTCTCCGTCTGGCCGGTGTGGTCGACGTCGACGGTGGGGGTGATGAGAGTCGGCATGCCGGTCGAGGTGGTGGGGCCCAGTCCGGCACCGACGGCGCCGAGCGGCCCACGCGGCAGCGCGGCCCCGTACATGTACGCCGCGCGCCGGCCCATCGCCGTGCCCGCGTACACGTTCTCGGCCACCGCGTGCTCGACGAACCCGACCGGCGCCAGGATCGGGCAGCGGCCCGCCGCGACGTCGTCGACGGTGGTGACGCCCTTGACGCCGCCGAAGTGGTCGATGTGCGAGTGCGAGAAGATGACGCCGACCACGGGCCGGTCACCGCGCTGCTCCCGGTACAGCGCCAGACCGGCCGCCGCAGTCTCAGCGGAGATCAGCGGATCGATCACGATCACGCCGGTGTCGCCCTCGACCAGCGTCATGTTCGACAGATCGAGGCCGCGGACCTGGTAAATCCCCTCCGTCACCTCGTACAGGCCCTGCATCGCGCACAGCCGCGACTGGCGCCACAGGCTCGGGTGGACCGTCTCCGGGCAGTCCTCGTCGAGGAACGCGAACGATCCGCTGTCCCACACGACCGCGCCGGCGCTGTTCGTCACGACGCCCGGCTCCAACGCGGCGACGAATCCCCGTTCCGCGTCCGCGAAGTCCTGGCTCTGGTCGAACGGGAGCGTATTCAGCGCCTCCGTGTGCTGTGCCTGCACCGTGACTGTGACATCCGACTGACTGGTCATGCTTCCCCTATCGCCGTTTCCCGGTTTCGGCTCCGGCGAACCACGGTTCGCCGGAGCCGCCTGTCGACGCGCATCCGTCCGAACGCGTCCGGACCGACACGATCGCTGGACGCTTCCGCAGCGTGACACCTCGGGCGCGGCGGATGCCTCACCCAGCGTGGGTGAACGGCGAGTTCAGGCGTGTGCGGCCTCCCACGCGAACCCGTCCGGATCGGTGAACGACCCGGCGTCGCTGCCGACGACGATCCGGTGCGATCCGGTGCCGTCCTCGGGCACGCCGGCGTCCTTGGCGAGGGCGCGGCGACCGTAGAGGGCAAGTTTCACCTTCGTCGACGGGTTGGCGAACTCGACGTACTTGCGGCCGAAGCTCTTCGCCACCTCGAGCCCGTGCTCGACGTAGAACTGCTTGCTGGCCTTGACATCCGAGACACCGAGCAGCAGCACGAGGTCGTCGAACTCCCGGACGGCGGGGCCCGTGTTCTTCTTCGACGAGGTCGCGACCTTCCACAACGCGCCGTCCGGGGCCTGCACCACCCCGCCGTATCCCCACAGGCTCTTCTTCGGGGGCTTGACGGTGGCGGCGCCGCCGTCGAGCGCGGCGTCGACGAACGCGTCGACGATGTTCGGCTGGGACACCACGAGTGAGAGGGTGTAGCCGCGGAATCCGGTGGTCGGTTCCTGCCCGGCGCGGACGTCGATGTACTTGCCGACCCCGAGCGCGGCGTAGAACGCCTCCGCGGATGCTGGATCGGGCGCTTCGAGGGTGAGGGCCTGGACGGTGGTCATCACGGCACCTCGTTGATGCGGATCAGGTTGCCGGCGGGGTCGCGGACGGCGCAGTCCCGGATGCCGTACGGCTGCTGGGTCGGCTCCTGGACGATGTCGGCGTCGCCGGCCGCCAGCTTGGCGAAGGTGTCGTCGAGGTCCGGGGTGGCCAGGGTGAGGATCGCGTACGTCCCCTTGGCCATCATCTCGGTGATCATGCGGCGCTCGTCGTCGGTGATCCCGGGGTCGGCGGCCGGCGGATGCAGGACCAGGGAGGTGTCCGGCTGGTCCGGGTGGCCGACGGTGATCCAGTACATGTCGTTGTAGCCGACCTCCTTGCGGACCTCGAAGCCGAGCAGGTCGCGGTAGAAGGCCAGGGTGGCGTCGCGGTCGGTGTGCGGCAGGAAGGCGGAGTGAATGGTGATGTTCATGTCCGCAACGCTATGTGCGCTGCGCGGGCGTCGCTTCTCGATTCCTGATCGGTTCCCGGCGCTCGGCGCAGTACGCTCGAAGCTCAGCAGGTCGGGGCGCGATCCCACTCGGGAGGTCACGACATGAGCGGTGCACCGATTCGTCCACTTGTCGCCGGAATCCTTGCGTCCGTAGCGGTTCTCGCGCTTGCGCTCGGCATGTCGACCACAGCCGCCGCGAGCCCGACCGCAGCGACGACGGCGTTTCAGATCCCCGTGACGTTCCTGTCCGGGTGCGGCGTCGGATTCCGGTGCTATATCCCGCCTGTGGCGGCCCTGACGCCGTCGGCGACGACGGATGCCCCCGGCGTCGTGACCTTCACTGCAGCGGCGCCGACCACCGCAGCGGCCACCCCGTACGACTGCCTCGTCGTGTCGGTCACCTGGCGAAACCTCACCACCGGCGCTACCGGCAGCACCGAGATCGGGAAAGTGCCGCTCGACTACAGCCGCCCCTTCTCGGGCGAGGATTGGTGTCGATACCTCCCTGCGATGGTGTCCACCGGCAGCGGCGTCGTCGTTGCGACCGCCGACGTCGACGCAGCCGCCCGGGCCACCGGGGATCACCACCCCGTCGGCGTCGGCGTCGGGGTCCTCCAGGTTCCCTAGTCCCGGACCGGTCAGCCCGGCGGCTCGACGATGCGGACGGTCCGTGGAAGCGCCCCGACGGTGAACCCGCAGCGCCGCGCGGCCACCCCGAACGGCTCGGGCGCGTCGTCGACCGGCCAGTCGTCCCGGGCCCCGGCGGCGCCGAACAGCGCGGCGGCGTTCGCGCCGGGCCCGGTGGTGAAGCGGGTCTGGTAGCGGAGCCCGTCGAACAGGCCGGCGAGGGCGGTCGCCCACCGGCGCGGCAGCTCGTACGGGGTGAGCGTGCACAGCTCGCGGGTGAGCCCGAAGTCGGCGGCCGTCTCGGCGCACGTGTCGGCCAGGCGCCGGCGGGCCGGGACCCGCAGCGTCGACAGCGACCGCTCGGCGGCGAACTCCGCGGTGACGACGCCGCCGGAGGTGAGCACCTCGCCGACCGTCTCCCGGACGGCGGTGCGCTCGTCGAACGCGACGTAACAGGTGCCGCGCGGCTCGTCGAGGTCGAAGCGGCCGCCGCCGGTCGACGCGAACCACCACGGCCCGTTCCGGGTCTTGTGCCCGCGCAGCAGGCGGCGGCGCGGGGTCAGCAGCCAGCCCGGGAATCCGTCGAGCGGCTGGGATCCCGGTTCGGCCAGGGCGATCCGCTCCCGGGTTGTGGTCTCGCTGGTCTCGGTGGTCTCCCCGCTCACGCAGCCCACCGCTGCGCGTCCGCGCGGGCGGCGACCCGGACCGGTTCGACGGGGCCGTCGTCGAGCAGCCAGTCGGCGGCCGACTTCCCGCCCAGGCCGTCCTGCGGGGTCCGCAACCACAGCGCGCACGTCCACGCGTCGGCCGCGCCGCGCAGGATCCGCCACACCTCCACCAGCCCGGGGTGCACGGCGCCGCTGCTCGTGAACTGCCACGTGGGGTACACCCACTGGCCGTCCTCGAGCCGACACGCGATCACCGCGTTGGTGGCGATCTTCTTGCTCACCGACTGGCGGCTCACCCGCCACCACCGCGTGAGTCCGGCGGTGTCGTAGAACGGGCCGACGAGCCGGTCGTAGACGTGGCTGGCGGGCAGCGCCGCGGACATCGCGTCGGCGATCGCCTCGACGTCGGCAAACGTCTCGGCGGGCACACCGGCCGCGGCGGCCGCCTCGAACGTGCGGTGGACGCGACGCGACAGCAGTTCCATCAGCTCCCGCTCCTGGTCGAGCAGCGACGACATCGGCCCATCCCTTCGTCCGGTCAACCACGTCAACCCCACCGTGCCAGCGTCAGTCAACCACGTCAACCCGTCGTGGTGGGTGTCCGGCACCGGATCAGCGCTGGATCAGGCTCCGCACCAGCCGCACACCCTGCCCGAACGACACGTCCGGCAGGTAGGCGCGGCCGATCGCGTTGCCGATGCTCGGCAGCGCCACCGGGTCCGCGAAGCACATGTACATCGGGTCGTAGCGCGGCTGGAACTTCGACTTGAACGCCAGCAGCGACCGGAACCCGTACACCGGTTCGAGGGTCTGGCCGAGCATCTCGAGCACCGAGTCCAGCGCCTCGGACAGGCCGGGGCGCACGTCCACGGGAACGGTCTCCGCCTCCTGCCGGACGGTGGCCAGCGGCGCGCCGGACAGGCTCACGAACTCGGCGCCCTCCTGCTCGAGCAGCAGCGCGGCCGAGGCGATGAGGAACTCCATCGACGGGCGGAAGCCCTCGGCGCGGCGCCGCATGAAGTCGAGCGTCCAGCCGACCACCCGGCCGTCCCGGTGGACCGGTAGCCACGACGTCACCCCGTGCACGGTGCGCTCCTCGTCGACGGCGACCAGGCACCGCACCTCCGGGTCGTCCATCTCCTGCAGCCCGCCGAGGGTGAATCCCATCTCGGGCATGCCCTTGTCCGCGACCCATTCCTCGGAGATCGCCGTGATCTGGTCGGTGATCGCGAGCGGGGCGGTGTGGAGGTCGATCCACTCGGCGGTGATCCCCGATTTCGCGGCCTTGTTGAGGGCGGTGCGCACGTCCTGGAACTTCTTGCCGGTGAACGCGATCGACCCCAGATCCAGCACCGTCTCCTCGGCCACCTGCACGGTCACCCAGCCGTGCGCGTCCGCGGCATCACGGACGTCGCCGGTGACCGAGTAGAAGCACGGGATCCAGCCGTTGGCGGACGCGAACTCGGCGAAGCCCGCGACGTCGTCGCGCACCCGGTTCGGCGGCCCCACCGGACCGCCGGTGGTGAGCGCGACGCCCCCGATCACGCGGTAGGCGACGTAGCTGTCGCCGCCGGGCCCGAACCAGTACGAGTTGCCGCGCCAGGTCGTCATCCACGACAGCGCGCTGCCCGACCCGGACGTGAGGATCTCGCGCGCCCGCTCGGCGGCACCGCTGTCGGCGCCGTACGCCGGCCGCAGGAACGTCGCCGCCACCAGCACGCACGCGACCACCCAGAACACCACGCCCGTCCACTCGTACAGCAGCGTCGACGCCCAGTCCACGGGCAGCAGGCGCGGATCGAGCAGCTGCAGGTACACCGGCGGCACCAGCCGTTCCGGGAAGTCCGCGATCAGGGTGCCCACGGTCGGCCGCCGGTCGAATCCGTTCCGCGCCCACAGCCCGCCGAGGACGTAGAGCACGCCGAGCGCGACGACCAGGACCGCGAGCTTGCCGAACAGGCGCCGGTAGGTCTTCGGGGGTGCCGAGACGTCGAACAGTTTGCGGGTCGCGACCAGCAGGATCAGCAGCGCCAGCGGCGTCAGGAACGGCGCGAGGGTGCGGTACACGCTGGGCGACTCGAGCCCGTAGAACAGCGTCTGCCCGTGGACGAAGTCGACGTACCGGACCACGAAGTTCAGCACCGACAGCGCCAGCAGCACCACCTGCGCGACGGTGGAGGCGATCCACGCGAACCGCCGCCCCCGGCGCAGCCCGTCGCACAGCACCAGCAGGAACACCGACGGCATCAGGCTCAGCAGCGTCGGGCCGACACCGGACAGGCGCAGGTCGAGTTCGCCGCGCCGGCAGTCCGGACCGGACGGCGCCTCCTCGCAGATCTCGCGCACCTCCGCCGCCGTCCACGGCGCACCGCGGAACAGGTCACGCAGCACCGCGAGCGGCCCGACGGCGTGCGGCGAGAGCGCCGCGAGCATCGTGCCGATCGAGGTGGCCGCCACCACGATGGCGACCAGCACCCGGCCCTCGCGGCGGGTGCCGGTGATCCGCGGCCCGCGGGCCGAACGGCCCACGATCCACGGCCCCAGGCACAGTCCCACCACGACGGCGCCGAGCCGGATCACGTCCTGCAGTTGGCCGGCGAACAGCACCAGCGTGATCGTCAGCGCGAGCAGACCGACGCGGATCCGCCGGCGCCACAGCGTGTCCATCGACGCGCTGGCCACCATCGCGGTACCGAGGATCCAGGTCGTGGGACCGACCGCGGTCCCGATGTGCAGCCGGAAACCCCAGCCGGAGTCGAGCAGCTTGACCACCGCGGCCACGGCCAACCCGAGCGCCGTGCCCGCGACCTGCGTCACGAGCGCGGAGATCGCGAACCGGCCCGATCCGATGCGGCGTTCGAGCGGCGCCGCGACCAGGAAGACCAGCGCGGTGGCCCCGAGGTAGCCGACGAGCCCGTTCGTCCACAGCCCGGCGGTGAGCGGCGTCCACAGCCGCCAGTGCTCGATCGGGCCGATCCCGACCGCCAGGTGCCGGTCCACGAACTGTGCGCGCCCGTGCGCGACGGAGTCGGACGCGAAGCCGAGCACCCAGATCAGCGCCAGCAGGCTGATGCTGACCGGGGCCCCGGCGGCTCCGTACCGGAGCAGGTCGACGACCCGGCGGGCATAGCGCCGCAACGCGTTCACGCGATCAGCCCCAACCGCTTCGCCAGCCAGTCGAGTTCGTCACGCAGCCCGGCGGACCACACCGAGAAGCTGTGCGCCCCCGGCACCTCCACGTACTGCACGTCCATGCCTGCGCCCTTCGCGGCCTCGAACACCTTCTGCGCCCCGCCCCGGTAGGCGTCGTCGCGGGAGCCCACGACGATGATCCCCGCCGTGTCCGGATAGCGGCGCGTCTTCATCAGATCCATCGGATTCACGGCGACGAACGCGGCCTCGTCACCACCGAACGCCTCGTCGACGGTGCGTTTGCGATCGCCGAGCGTCGGCTCCTCCTGCCCCGACAGGTCGAGGAACGTCGGATACACCTGCGGGTAGTTCGTCGCCAACTGCAGCGCGCACGTCCCGCCGTAGGACAGGCCGCCGACGGCCCACGCCCGCGGATCCGGGTTCACCTGCAGATGCGACTTCGTCCAGGCCGGCACGTCGACGGCCAGGTACGTGGCGACGTTCCCGAGCTTCGAATCGAGGCACAGCGGGTTGGCGAGCTGCGATCCGGTGCCGTCGGCGACGACGACCACGGGTGTGAGGCCGTGGTGCGCCCGCGCGAACTCGTCCATCGTCGCGGTGAGCTTGCCGCCGTTGAGCCAGTCCTCGGGCGAGCCTGGCTGCCCGGCTAGCAGCACCAGCACCGGCAGCAGCGGCCGTGGGGAGCTGAAGTAGGCGGGCGGGAGGTAGACGACGGCGTCGCGCGCGGTGTAGCCGGACTTCTCGCCGGGGATCGGCACTGTCGCGTACTTCCCACTGGACGGCATGTCACTCGGCGCCTGTGGCGCCCACGCCTCCTCGAGGGGCCGCCCGGTGACGACCGGGCCGGTCGGGGGCGGGACCTGCGCGAAGTCGATCCGGTCGGGATCCGGCAGCCCCAACGCCGTCCCGACCGTCGGGTAGGCGTAGAAGATCTGGTTGATCTGCAGTCCGACGGCGAGCACGACGGCCCCGACTGCGACGACGGACACCGGGATCGTCCACCGGCGGCCGGCGAGCGCCCGGGGAACCAGCAGCAGTGCCGCCCACAGCCCGACGCCGATCCACGCGTAGACCGACTTCTCGATCGGGTCCGGAAACGGCCGCCACACGCGCTCGACGACGACGTAGAGGACGAGCGTGGCCGCCGCCGCCGTGATCAGCGACAGCGGCAGCGCCCACCGCAGGAACCATCGGCGCCGACTCGCGACGAGCCAGCCGGCCCCGGCGACGCCGCAGATCGCGACGAGGACAGGCAGTGGCCCGGAGACCAACGAGAGACGATCGAGCCACTGCGACACCGAACCTCCAGCGTGACGGGTTTTCCCCACCGGTATACCGGCCGGATCCGTGGTGCGGCCATTACCACACGACGCGCCGAAAACTTACTACCACCAGTAGTAAGCATTCGGAGCGGGCGGTCCGTAGAATTGCAGCATGGCTGGACTCGGCGAGCTCGAACGTGCAGTGATGGATCACCTGTGGTCCATGTCGGAACCTCAGACGGTGCGGCAGGTACACGAGGCCCTCGCTTCGCGACGGGAGCTGGCGTACACCACGGTGATGACCGTCCTGCAGCGGCTGGCGAAGAAGCATCTCGTCATCCAGCAGCGCGACGACCGAGCCCACCGCTACGTCCCGGTACACGGCCGCGACGAGCTGGTCGCGAGCCTCATGGTCGACGCGCTGCAGCAGGCCGACGCCTCCGGTGAGCGCGCCGCCGCACTCGTCCACTTCGTCGGACAGGTCGGCGCCGACGAGGCCGCTGCCCTGCGTGAGGCGCTCGCCGCGCTCGAGGAGTCCGAGGCCGAGAAGGCGCAGAAGGCTTCCCAGCCGACCCCGATGCACGCGCCGGGAACCGCCGGTCTGCACCCGGGCACCGGCCGGGCGAGCTGAGGCCCCTCGACGCCATGACATGTCACCGATGAACGCCCCCACGGCGCTTGCATTCGGGGTGCTCGCGCTCCTCCTGACGGGTCCCGTGCCGGCGCTGCTGAGCCGTGCGCAGTGGCCGTTCCGCTCGCCCCGCGCCGCCCTGGTCCTCTGGCAGGCGATCGCGTTGGCCGCGGTGCTGTCGGCATTCAGTTCCGGACTGGCGATCGCCAGCCGCCTCCTCGTTCCCGGCCGGGACGGCCGTCCCACGACGGAGCCGATGGCCGAGATCGACGCGCTCGGGCTGCCGCTGTGGATTCTGTACGTCGTCGTCTTCGGCCTCACGCTGCTGATCGGCGGGAAGCTGATCTTCTCGATCGTGCGGGTGGCCGTGCACACCCGTCGCCGTCGCGCACGGCACCGCATGCTCGTCGACCTGCTCGACCGCGGTGACGTCGACCTCTCGGCGACGCTCAAGCGACTCCCCGACGTCCGTGTCCTCGACGCCGCCGAACCGATCGCATACTGCCTGCCGGGGCTGCGGCAGCGCGTCGTCCTCAGCGAGGGGACGCTGAACTCGCTCAACGACGCCGAGGTCACCGCGATCCTCACCCACGAGCGCTCGCACCTGCGCGCCCGCCACGACCTGGTGCTCGAGGCGTTCACCGCCGTGCACCAGGCGTTCCCGCGGGTGGTCCGGTCCAAGTCGGCTCTCGGGTCGGTGCAGTTGCTCGTCGAACTGCTGGCCGACGACTCCGCCGTCAAGGTCACCGGCCCGGGTCCGCTCGCCCGCGCCCTGGTCACGTGCGCCGGATCCACCGCCCCCCGCGGCGCGATGGCGGTCGGCGGGCCGAGCACCCTGGTTCGGGTCCAGCGTCTCAGCGGCGCCGGCGCGGACGTGCGGGTCGCGGCGGCCGCCTACTTCGCCGCGGCCGCGATCCTGGTGGTCCCGACGATCGCCGTCGCGGTGCCGTGGCTGGTGGAGCTGAGCCGCCTGTTCTCGCCGGCGCAGCCCTGATCGCCGTCAGTTAGGCGGGTCACACCGCCTCGTCCGGGCCGTCGGCACGAGGCGGGATCGCGTACACTCGACGACGGCCCGCTGACGGGCCCGATCATTCATGTGAGGCACACAGCCCCATCTCCCCCGCGTAGAGCGCACGGATGGCCAGGTGAATTGTGCCCTGGCTCGTCTCTTCGTGCGGCTGCGTGACAGCCCGCTCCGCGACGTGCCCGACGTCCGGAGAGGTATATCCGCGTGACTTCTGCTGCCCCTGACCCCCTGAACGACGGCGACAACGCCGAGCTCGAGGCGCCGTCCACCGACGCGCCCGAGGCCACGTTCGCCGAAATCGGCCTGCCCGAGCCCGTCGTGGCCGCGCTGGCCCGCAACTCGATCACCGTGCCGTCGCCGATCCAGGCGATGGCGATCCCGGACGCGATCGCCGGCAAGAACATCCTCGGCCGCGCCCAGACCGGCTCGGGCAAGACCCTGGCCTTCGGCCTGCCGATGCTGGCGCGCCTGGCCCGCCACGACGACCGTCCGGCGCCGAAGCGCCCGCGCGCGCTGGTGCTGGTTCCCACCCGTGAGCTGGCGTTCCAGGTGGTCGACTCGCTCACCCCGTACGCCGGCAGCCTCGGGCTGAACGTGCGCGCCGCGGTGGGCGGCACCCCCTTCACGAAGCAGGTCGACCAGCTGCGGCGCGGCGTCGACATCCTCGTCGCCACCCCCGGACGCCTCGGCGACCACCTGCGGCAGAACACGTGCGTGCTCGACGAGATCGAGATGACCGCGCTCGACGAGGCCGACCAGATGGCCGACATGGGCTTCCTGCCCGAGGTCCGGTCACTGCTCGGCGATACCCCCGACGACAGCCAGCGACTGCTGTTCTCGGCGACGCTCGACAACGACGTGCAGGCCCTGGTCCGCGAATTCCTGCCCCAGCACGAGCTGCATTCGACGCAGGACGGCCGCGCGTCGGTCACCACGATGGACCACTACGTGCTTCTCGTCGAACGCGGCCAGAAGGACGCCGTGCTCGCCGAGATCGCGTCCCGCAAGGGCGGCCGGACCATCATGTTCGCGCGCACCAAGCTGGGCACCGAGGGTGTCGTCGAACGCCTGCGGGAGCAGGGTGTCGCGGCCGAGGCCCTGCACGGTGGCAAGGCACAGAACCAGCGCACCCGCGTGCTCGAGCGGTTCAAGAACGGTCGCACCCCGGTGCTGGTGGCGACCGACGTCGCGGCCCGCGGCATCCACGTCGACGGCATCGACCTCGTCGTCCACGTCGATCCGCCGCAGGACCACAAGGACTACCTGCACCGCGCGGGTCGCACCGCCCGCGCCGGCGAGGCCGGCGTGGTCGCCGCGATCGTGCTGCCGAACCAGCGTCGCCAGTTCCGTCGCCTCACCGGCATGGCGGGCGTCGACGCCACCGCAGTCCCGGTCTTCCCCGGCTCCGAGGAGCTGGCCGCGATCACCGGCGCTCAGGCGCCGAGCGGAGAGCCGGTGCGCGAGAGCTACTTCCGCCCCGACCGCGACGGCCGCGGCGACCGTCGTTCGTTCGGCGACCGCGGACCTCGCCGCGAGGGTGGCTTCCGAGGACACTCGAGCAACCGCGACGATCGCGGACCCCGCCGGGACTTCGGCGACCGTGGCCCGCGCCGTGACGGCGACGGCGGCGGTTTCCGGGGCAACCGGGACGACCGTCCGCGCCGCGACTTCGGTGACCGCAACCAGGGTGACCGCAGCTTCGGGGATCGCGGCCCGCGCCGCGACTTCGACGGCCCGCGCCGGGACTTCGGCGATCGGGACAACCGGGCGCCGCGCCGCGACGGTGACGGCGGCGGCTTCCGCGGCAACCGCGACGATCGCGGTCCCCGCCGCGACTTCGCGGACCGCGGCAACCGCTCGTTCGGAGATCGCAACGACCGCGGCGATCGCAGCTTCGGTGATCGCGATCGTGGCCCGCGCCGCGACTTCGGCGACCGCGACAACCGCGGTTCGGGCTACAGCCGCGACGACCGTCCGCGCCGGGACTTCGGTGACCGTCGCAACGACGGCGGCGGCTTCCGCGAGAACCGTGGCGAGCGCAGCTTCGGCGATCGCGATCGTGGACCGCGTCGCGACAACGACCATCGCGCGCCGCGCCGCGACTTCGAGAACCGCGGACCGCGTCGGGACTTCGACAACCGTGGCCCGCGCCGCGACGGCGACGGCCGGGACTTCCGGGGCAACCGGGACGACCGTCCGCGCCGCGACTTCGACAACCGCGACAACCGCGACAGCCGCGGTCCCCGCCGCGACTTCGACAGTCGTCCGCCCCGCCGGGACGGCGACACCCGCGGCGAGCGCAGCTTCGGCGACCGCCGTCAGGGTGGCGCGCAGCCCGAGCAGCGTTCCAACGGGTTCCGCAGCCGCACCGAGCGTCGCAGTTACGACGGCTTCACCGGCCCGAGCCGGGATCGTAACCAGTAGCGAACAACCTGGTCGCTGACAGACATTCGGCCCCGGTCGCCCCATCCAGGGCGGCCGGGGCCGAATGCGTCGCGGATGTCACTTCCCGAACAGCGGGGCCGGTTCGCATTACCGGGGGTCCACGGGGGAAGCTGTAACCATGACCATCGACAGCACCGAGGCTGCCCGCGCCCAGATCGGCGTCACCGGGCTCGCCGTTATGGGATCCAACATCGCCCGCAACTTCGCCCGCCACGGACACACGGTGGCTCTGCACAACCGCAGCATCGCGAAGACCGACGCGCTCCTGGCCGAGCATGGCGACGAGGGCGACTTCGTCCGCACCGAGACCATCGAGGAGTTCGTCGGCGCGCTGCAGAAGCCGCGACGCGTGCTGATCATGGTCAAGGCCGGCGACGCTACTGACGCGGTCATCGAGGAGCTCGCCGACGCGATGGAGCCCGGCGACATCATCATCGACGGCGGCAACGCGCTGTACACCGACACGATCCGCCGCGAGGCGGCGCTGCGCGAGCGCGGACTGCACTTCGTCGGCGCGGGGATCTCCGGCGGCGAGGAGGGCGCGCTCAACGGCCCGTCGATCATGCCGGGCGGCCCCAAGGAGTCGTACAAGGCGCTGGGCCCGCTGCTCGAGTCGATCTCGGCGCACGTCGACGGCACCCCGTGCTGCACGCACATCGGCCCGGACGGCTCCGGCCACTTCGTGAAGATGGTGCACAACGGCATCGAGTACGCCGACATGCAGCTCATCGGCGAGGCGTACAACCTGTTCCGCGACGCGCTCGGCTTCGACGCCGAGAAGATCGCCGACGTGTTCACCGAGTGGAACGGCGGCGACCTCGAGAGCTACCTGGTGGAGATCACCGCGGAGGTGCTGCGGCAGAAGGACGCCAAGACCGGCAAGGCACTGGTGGACGTGATCGTCGACGCCGCCGAGCAGAAGGGCACCGGCCGCTGGACGGTCAAGTCCGCGCTCGACCTGGGTGTGCCGGTCACCGGCATCGCAGAGGCCGTCTTCGCCCGCGCCCTGTCCGGCTCGCGTGAGCAGCGCAAGGCCGCCCGTGACCTGGCGTCGGGTGAGCTGGGTGCCAAGCCGACCGATGTCGAGCAGTTCACCGAGGACATCCGCCGCGCGCTGTACGCGTCGAAGATCGTCGCGTACGCGCAGGGCTTCGACCAGATCCGCGCCGGGAGCGAGGAGTACGGCTGGAATCTCACCCCCGGCGATCTCGCGACCATCTGGCGCGGCGGCTGCATCATCCGTGCCCGCTTCCTGAACCGGATCAAGGAGGCATACGACACCAACCCGGATCTGACGTCGCTGATCGTCGAGCCGTACTTCCGTGAGGCGATCGAGAACGCGATCGACAGCTGGCGTCGGGTCGTCGTCACCGCGACCACGCTCGGCATCCCGGTGCCCGCGTTCGCGTCCTCGCTGTCGTACTACGACGGCCTGCGCGCCGAGCGCCTGCCGGCCGCGCTGACCCAGGGTCAGCGCGACTTCTTCGGCGCCCACACCTACGAGCGCGTCGACATGCCGGGCAAGTTCCACACCCTCTGGAGCGGTGACCGCTCCGAGGTCGAGGCCTGATCCGGTAACCGGACCGGCGACGGGGGCGGACGCAGCGGCGTCCGCCCCCGTCGTGTGTCACGCCCCGTGGAGCCGGCGGTGCAGCAGGTGCACGTCCTCGACCAGTTCCGGGATCGGGCCCACGACGGTCACGCCCGGCGCGACGTCCTGGATCGGCAGCGGACGGACCGGCGCCGGCGGCACCCCCATCTCGTCCAGCCACGCCACCAGCTGCGCGGTGGAGGCGACGTACACGATCCGGCCCAGTCCCACCCACGCGTGCGCGGCCGCGCACATCGGGCAGTGCTCCCCCGACGTGTACACCGTCGCGCCGGCACGTTCCCCGGCGCTCAGGTTCTCGGCGGCCCAGCGAGCCAGTTCGAACTCGGGATGCCGGGTGCTGTCACCGTCGGCGATGCGGTTGCGGTCCTCCGCGACGGCGGTGCCGTCCGCGGTGGCCAGGACCGACCCGAACGGCTCGTCGCCAGCCGCCAGTGCCTCGGCGGCCAGTTCGACGCAGCGCCGCAGGTGCCGGAACTCGGTCTCGGTCACCGATCGATCGGTGCTCCCGGATTCGGACACGAATACCTCCTCTTTCACTCGTCAGCCATGATTGTCACCCGCGGTAGCCTGTGACTTCACAACCGGAAGGCTCGCCGACCTCATGCCCGACCGTCCCGCTCCCACCTTCGCGCAGCTCGGATTGCCCACCACACTGGTGCATTCCCTCGGCCGTGAGGGCATCTCGGCGCCGTTCCCGATCCAGGCCGCGACGATTCCCGACATTCTCGCCGGACGCGACGTCCTCGGCCGGGGCCCCACCGGGTCCGGCAAGACCCTCGCGTTCGGCCTGCCGCTGCTCGTGCGCCTCAAGGGCGGCGCGAGCCGGCCCTCCCGCCCGCGCGCGGTGGTCCTGGCACCCACCCGCGAACTGGCCGCCCAGATCGAGAAGGCACTCGACGAATCGGCGCTCGCGCTCGGGCTGCGCACGGCGACGATCGTCGGCGGTGTCCCGTTCAAGGGGCAGGCCACCAAGCTCGCGCGCACCGTGGACGTCGTGATCGCGACGCCGGGGCGGCTGGCCGATCACCTGGCGCAGGGCACCGTCACGCTCGACGACGTCCGCGTCACCACCGTCGACGAGGCCGACCACATGGCCGAGCTGGGGTTCCTGCCGCAGGTCACCGAGATCCTGGACCGCACCCCCGCGTCGGCGCAGCGGCTGCTGTTCTCCGCGACCCTCGACGGCGAGGTCGACACGCTCGTCGCGCGCTACCTGCACGACCCCGTCACGCATGCGACCGCTGAGGCCGTCGCCGCCGTCGACTCGATGGAACATCACGTGCTGCACGTGCCGCGAGAGATCAAGTACGACACTGTCGCCCGGATCGCCGCCCGGGCGGGCCGGACGCTGCTGTTCGTCCGCACCAAGGCGGGCGTGGACCGGCTCACCGACGAGTTGCGGGCGGTCGGGATCGCGGCGGGCGGCCTGCACGGCGACAAGCCTCAGGGTCACCGCACCCGGGTGCTCGCCGAGTTCTCCGACGGCACCCTGCCGGTGTTGGTGGCGACCGATGTCGCGGCCCGCGGCATCCACGTCGACGACATCTCGCTCGTCGTGCACGTCGATCCGCCGACCGAGCCGAAGGCGTACCTGCACCGTGCCGGACGCACCGCCCGCGCCGGGGAATCCGGTGTCGTGGTGACGGTGGTGACCGAGGACGAGCGCGGCCCCGCCGCGAAGGTGATGCGCGCCGCCGGGGTGGACGTCGACCCGCTCACCGTCGGCGGCCGCGACCGGCGCTGGGAGACTGTGACCGGCGCACGCGAGCCCAGCGGCATGCCGGTACCGGAGCCGGTGCGCGAGACGGCACCACCGCCGCGCACCGAACAGCCGCGCAGTCCGCGCGGCCGCGGTCCGGGATACCGGGCGCAGGACGCCGGGCGGCGCACACGTTCGGCGGGACCGGGTTCGGGGCACGGAAGGCGCCGGCGCGGAGGACACTGAGCCCATGCCCGGGCTGCCCGTCGCCTCGATCGTGTGCGCGCTGATCGCCGCGTTCCTGTTCGCGTGCGCGTCCGTCGCGCAGCAGCGCGCCGCGTCGGCGGTCCCGGAAGACCAGGCGCTGATCGCGTCGCTGATCCGCAGCCCGCGCTGGTGGGCCGGCCTGCTCGGCGACGGCGGCGGCTACCTCATGCAGGTGGCGGCCCTCGCGCTGGGTTCGGTGCTGGTGGTGCAGCCGCTGCTGGTGACCGCGCTGCTGTTCGCGCTGCCACTGTCGGCGCGCTTCTCCGGCTACCGGTTCACCCGCAGCGCGTGGCTGCTGGCCGGGGCGCTGACCGTGTCGCTCGCGGTGTTCCTCGTCGTCGGCAACCCCACCGCGGGCAATGTCGACGCGCCGTGGAGCGCGTGGGCGATCCCGCTCACCGCGGTGGTCGCCGTCACCGTCGCCGCGACGCTGATCGGGTGGTCGCAGCGGGTCGACGCCGGTTGGCGGGCGCTGCTGCTCGGCGGGGCGAGCGGCGCACTGTACGGCGTCGCGGTGGCGTTCACCAAGTACGTCACCGATCTGTTCGAGCGGGGCCTGCCGGAGGTGCTGGGCGCGTGGCAGACATACGCGCTGCTCGCCGCCGGGATTGTCGGCGTCTACCTGCAGCAGCGCGCCTTCCAGGTGGGGCCGCTGTCGGCGTCGCTGCCGGCGATGACGATCGGCGAACCGGTGATCGCGATCTTCCTCGGGATGACCGTGCTCGACGAGCGACTGCAGGTGTCGGGACCGGCCGTGGCACTCGTCGGCGTCGCGCTCGCGGTGATGGTCTACACCACCATCGCGCTCTCCCGCGACCAGGCCGGGCGGCGCCCGGCGCCGGAACCGGCCGCGGACTGACGGGAATGCCCGGCGACCCCACCGGCGTTCCCCTGGTCGAGAATGAAGTCAATTTTTCAACGACACGCCATGGAGGAATCATGAGCTCGTCCACCCGTACGGGGCAGGTCTTCCGGCTCGGCGGCCCGTGGCCGGGCCTGGATCCGTTCCTGTTCGCCGTCCATCACGTCGACCACTACCCGGCGGGCACCCCGGAGCTGACGCCCGCGGTCGACGTGTCCGACCGTCCGCTGGGTCAGGACTTCGGAAACCCGTCCGGCTGGAACATGTACCACGGCACCACCGTGCCCGGTTTTCCCGCGCACCCGCACCGCGGCTTCGAGACGATCACCGTGGTGCGGCGCGGCTTCGTCGACCACGCGGACTCCACCGGCGCCGGCGCCCGCTACGGCGGCGGCGACGTGCAGTGGGTGACCGCCGGCGGCGGTGTCAGCCACTCGGAGATGTTCCCGCTGTTGAACCAGGACGGAGACAACGACTTCGAGCTGTACCAGATCTGGCTCAACCTGCCGGCCCGCAACAAGTCCGCACCGGCCGAGTTCACGATGCTCTGGAACGAGGACATCCCCGGCGTCGTGGTCGACGGCGGGTTCGGCGCCGCGCGCGTCCGGGTGATCGCCGGCCGCTTCGGGGACCGGGACCCGCTGGCGCCGCCCGCCAACTCGTGGGCGGGCGAGGCGGATTCGGACGTCGCCATCTGGCTGGTGGATCTCGAGCCGGGTGCCGCGATCGAACTCCCCGCGGCGGTCGCCGCGGACGCCCGGCGTGTGCTCTACGTCCACGGCGACGAGGCCCGCGTCGACATCGACGGCACCGCCGTCGACTCCGGCTGGGGCTACGCACCCGACGACAGCGGTGCGCTGGCCCTGCGCGCCGAGACCGTGTCGACGGTGTTGCTGCTGCAGGGCGTGCCGATCGGTGAACCGGTCGCCGCGCAGGGCCCGTTCGTCATGAACACCGAACGCGAGATCGCCATGGCCTACGACGACTACCGGCGCACCCGGTTCGGCGGCTGGCCGTGGCCGACGGAGGCCCCCGTCTACACCCGGCAGACCGGCCGCTTCGCCCGCTACGGCGACGGACGGCTCGACCGCCCGGACTCGGCGGCCGACGACACCGATCCCGCGCTCGCCTGATATCGGGCGTAGCGCCGGTGCGGGCAGTACCCTCGGCGTCGTGGAGTTCCTCGAAGGGCACCGCCCGCCGTACGACCTCACCTACGACGACGTCTTCCTGGTCCCGAACCGGACCGAGGTGGCGTCCCGCTTCGACGTGAACCTGGCGACGTCGGACGGCTCGGGCACCACGATCCCGATCGTGGTCGCGAACATGACCGCCGTCGCCGGTCGCCGGATGGCCGAGACCGTCGCCCGCCGCGGCGGCCTGGTCGTCATCCCGCAGGACGTCCCGGTGGACGCGGTCGCGGAGACCGTCGCATTCGTCAAGAGCCGACACCTGGTCGCCGACACCCCGATCACCCTGGACCCGGAGGACGCGGTCTCCGACGCGATGACGCTGCTGCACAAGCGCGCCCACCGCGCGGCGGTCGTCGTCGAGCACGGACGCCCGGTCGGCGTGCTCACCGAGGCGTCGTGCTCGGACGTCGACCGCTTCACCCGGGTCGGCGCGGTCGCCGTGCGCGACTTCGCGACCGCACCCGCGACCGCCACGCCCCGCGAGGTGTTCGCGCTGCTCGAGTCGCGGCACGATCCGCTGGCGGTCATCGTCGACGACGACGGCCGGCTCGCCGGTGTACTCACCCGCACCGGCGCGATCCGGGCCGGCATCTACACGCCCGCGGTGGACGCACACGGCCGGCTGCGGATCGCGGCCGCGGTCGGCGTCAGCGGCGACATCGCCGCGAAGGCCAAGGCCCTCGCCGACGCCGGCGCCGACGTGCTGGTGCTCGACACCGCGCACGGCCACCAGCAGCGGATGATCGACGCGGTCCGGTCCGTTGCCGCGCTCGGCCTCGGCGTCCCGCTGGTCGCGGGCAACGTCGTGTCCGCGCGGGGCACCCGCGACCTCGTCGACGCCGGGGCCAACATCGTCAAGGTCGGGGTCGGGCCGGGCGCGATGTGCACCACCCGCATGATGACCGGCGTGGGCCGCCCCCAGTTCTCCGCCGTCGCCGAGTGCGCGGCCGCCGCGCGGGAACTCGGCGCGCACGTGTGGGCCGACGGCGGCGTCCGGCATCCGCGTGACGTCGCGCTCGCGCTCGCGGCCGGGGCGTCGAACGTGATGGTCGGGTCCTGGTTCGCGGGCACGTACGAGTCGCCCGGCGAGCTGCGGATCGATCAGGACGGCAACCGGTACAAGGAAAGCTTCGGCATGGCGTCCAAGCGCGCCGTCGCGGCCCGCACCGCCGACGACACCGCGTTCGACCGGGCCCGTAAGGCGCTGTTCGAGGAGGGAATCTCGAGTTCCCGGATGCGCCTCGACCCGGCCCGTCCCGGCGTCGAGGACCTGCTCGACCACATCTGCTCCGGTGTCCGCAGCACGTGCACTTACGCGGGCGCCCGCACGCTCGACGAGCTGCACGACCGGGCCGTCATCGGGGTGCAGTCCGCCGCGGGGTTCGCGGAGGGCCG
The DNA here is from genome assembly GCF_040024445.1 of Prescottella soli. Lineage (NCBI taxonomy): Bacteria > Bacillati > Actinomycetota > Actinomycetes > Mycobacteriales > Nocardiaceae > Rhodococcus > Rhodococcus (subgen. Prescottella) soli. The sequence continues at coordinate 300,331 of NZ_CP157276.1, read as the reverse complement.
CCCACTGCCGTCGGGCTGGTGACGGCCACCCGCCGGATGTCCGTTTCATCCCGTTTTGGTGGCGGCCGGTACAGTGGAGGCTCGCCTTCCGGAAATACGCTCGGCGCAATTCCGGTTGGACGAACAGACATGCGCCGCCAGACAGAGAGGACTCCGGTGCCCGAGGCACCCATACACACACCCCCCGACGCACCCCCTGCAGCGACCTCCCCGGGATCGGATTCCGAATCCGCCGGTGCCGAGACCTCGGAGGGTTCCTCTACCGAGCCGGGCGACAAACCCGGCGGCCCCGTAGTCCAGGGTGGGTGGTGCTGACATGAACGTCGCACTGACCGCCCTGAGCCTGGTCGGCTTCGTAGCCCTGACCGCAGGCACCGCCCTCTTCGTGGCGGCAGAATTCTCCCTCACCGCGCTCGAACGCAGCACCGTCGACGCCCACGCGCGCGACGGCGATCGGCGCGCGCGGCAGGTCCAGCGCGCGCACCGCACGCTGTCCTTCCAGCTCTCCGGCGCCCAGCTGGGCATCACGATCACGACGCTGATCACCGGTTACCTCGCGGAACCGGTGCTGGCCCGATTCATCACCCCGATCCTGACCGGCATCGGGCTCTCCGACTCGACGGCCGCCGGCATCTCGCTGGCGTTGGCACTGATCATCGCGACGTCGTTCTCGATGATCTTCGGTGAGCTGGTCCCCAAGAACCTGGCGATCTCCAAGCCGCTGCCCACCGCCCGCGCCACCGCCGGGCTGCAGGCCGGCTTCTCACTGATCTTCAGGTGGGCCATCAACGGCCTCAACGGCACCGCGAACTGGGTGGTCCGCCGCCTCGGCATCGAACCGGCCGAGGAACTGCGCTCGGCCCGGTCCCCGCAGGAACTCGGGTCCCTGGTCTCCACGTCCGCCGCGCGCGGCTCGCTCGACGCGGGCACCGCACTGCTGGTCAACCGGTCGCTGCGGTTCGGCGACCTGAGCGCCGAGGAACTGATGACCCCCCGGGTGAAGATCGAATCGCTCGACACCGACGCGACCGTCACCGACCTGATGGAGGCGGCGTCGCGCACGGGCTTCTCCCGATTCCCGATCGTCGACGGCGATCTCGACAACACGCTCGGCGTCGTGCACATCAAGCACGCGTTCACGGTCCCGGCCGCACGCCGGGCCACCACCCGGCTCGACTCGCTCGCGCAGGTGGTGCCCGTGGTGCCGTCGACCCTCGACGGTGACGCGGTGATGGAACAGGTGCGTGCCGACGGCATGCAGGTCGCGCTCGTCGTCGACGAGTACGGCGGCACCGCCGGCATCGTGACGATGGAGGACCTGATCGAGGAGATCCTCGGCGACGTCCGCGACGAGCACGACGAACCCGAGATCGACGTCCAGCGGGTGGGCCACAGCTGGTCCTGCTCGGGCCTGCTGCGCACCGACGAGATCACCCGGGCCACCGGCTACACCGCCCCCGAGGGCGAGTACGACACGCTCGGCGGCCTGGTCCTCACCTGCCTGGGTCGGATCCCGGTCGAGGGCGACGAGGTGCCCCTGCCCGACGCGAACGGCAACCCGATGGGCCCCGACGGCCGCGGCTGGATCGCCCGGGTGCTGACGATGGACGGCCGCCGCATCGACCGGGTGTTGCTGACCCCGGTCCCGGCGATCGGCGCGACCCGAGAGGAGTCCGGCCGTGGGTGACCTGTTCGGTGTGCTGCTCACCGTCGTGCTGCTGGCGGGTAACGCATTCTTCGTCGGCGCCGAATTCGCGCTCATCACCGCGCGGCGTGACCGGCTCGAGGCGCTGCACGCGCAGGGCAAGAAGCGTGCCGCCACCGTCATCAAGGCGGGCGAGCACCTGTCGCTGATGCTGGCCGGCGCGCAGTTGGGCATCACGATCTGCTCGATCCTGCTCGGCAAGGTCGGCGAGCCGGCGATCGCGCACCTCATCGAGAAGCCGATGGACCTGCTCGGCGTCCCCGACAGCGCACTGCATCCGATCGCGTTCACGATCGCGTTGTCGCTGGTCGTGGTGCTGCACATCCTGCTCGGTGAGATGGTCCCGAAGAACATCGCGATCGCCGGGCCGGAGAAGTCCGCGATGCTGCTGGTTCCGGCCCATCTGGCGTTCATCAAGCTGGCCCGCCCGCTCATCTCGTTCTACAACTTCAGCGCCAACGGCATTCTCAGGCTGCTGCGCGTCGAACCCAAGGACGAGCTGGACGCGACGGTGTCCGCGCTGGAGCTGTCCGAGATGATCGGCGAATCCCACACGGAGGGCCTGATCGACGAGGAGGAGCACCGGCGCCTCACCCAGGCGCTCGAGACCGAGGGCCGCACCGTCGCCGACGTCATGATCCCGTCGGACAAGGTGCGCACCGTGCCGCTCACCGGCGCCGGCACCACACTCGGAGCGGTCGAGCAGGCGGTCATCAAGACCGGCTACTCGCGGTACCCGGTGCGGGACGCCGACGGCTCCCTGGTCGGCTACCTGCACCTGAAGGACGTGCTGGACCGGGTGGCCGACGAGTCCGCGGGGCCCGAGACGGTGATCCCGCGCTCGGACATCCGGCGCCTGCCGCGGATCTCGGTCGCGTTGCCGCTCGACGACGCCCTGGCGGGTCTGCGCCGCGCCAGCTCCCATCTGGGGGCGGTGGTCGACGCGTCCGGCGCGGTGATCGGTATCGTCGCGCTCGAGGATCTGGTCGAGGAGTTCGTCGGCACCGTGCGCGACGGCACCCACCGGATCGACGACGTCGTCCCCGGTCAGAAGGCGAGCTGAGAGTAGTGAATTCGGCAGTCCTGCCGGAAGAGGTGTGGACTGCCCGACGAGACCGCCACCGCGATGCGGTGGCGGCTCTCGTCGGGCCCCACCTGGAGCGCCGCGCGGCCGGGGTCAGCCATCCGGTGCACGACTTCCTGTTCACGTACTACAGCGTCCGGCCGAACCTCCTGCGCCGCTGGCATCCCGGCTTCGGGAACACGCTGGCCGGCACCGCCGCGAAGGACTACCTGAAGTACGCCGGCTACCACGCCACCGCCGACGGCGTCAGCGTCTCCCCCGACGTGCTCGAACGCCGACGCTCGACGGTCGAGTTCGTCGCGGCGCTGCTGTCCGCGACCGCGTCCCGGCGCCCGCACCTGAGCTGCTTCGGCCTGCACGAGTGGGCGATGGTGTACCGCGGCGGCGAGGAGGCGGTGCGGCACTCGCAGGTAGCGCTGCGGCTCGGGCACGCGGGCACCGACGAGGTGGTCGAGTCGATGCAGTTGCGCTGCACGCACTTCGACGCCTTCCGGTTCTTCACCCCGGACGCGGTCCCCCGCAACGAGACACCGCTCTCGCGCGACGAGCAGGTCGCGCGCGAGCAGCCGGGCTGCCTGCACACGGGCATGGACCTGTACAAGTGGGCCACCAAACTCGGCCCGCTCGTCGAATCCGAGTTGGTCATCGACTGTTTCCGCCTGGCAACGCGGGCCCGGGAGCTGGACATGAAGGCCAGCCCCTACGACCTCGCCGACTACGGATACGAACCCGTCCGGATCGAGACCCCACAGGGCCGCGCCGACTACGTACGCGAGCAGGTGGCGCTGTCGGAGCGGGCGGCGGAGCTGCGGGCACTGCTGCTCGAGCGGTGCCGAACCTTGCTGTCCGCCTGATACGCACGGCACCAGGCGATTTCACGATTCGCGCGTCGGCGCGTTAACGTACTCCCCGGTCTGGGGGGACATTTCACGCAAATCTCGCGCGTCACCGCAGCCTGCGGCGCCCGCACGGGACGCCGATGCACACCATCGCCGCGTCCCACGCGGCACCGAATTCAGGGGGAATTCCCATGGCTCGCCATGCTGCGAAGCAGAGCAACTGGGCGCGACGCGCCGTCATCGCCGGCGCACTGCCCATCGCGATCGCCGCCGCATCCACCGGCACCGCCCACGCGCAGGACACCGGATCCGCGAACATCCCGGGGCTGCCCGACATCCCGCAGGTCCAGGTCCCGCCGCTGTGGAACCCGTACGACCTGAGCGTCCAGCCGTACAAGCCGCTCGCGCCGGGCTACGCGCCCGCTCCCGAGCAGCGGATCGCCGACTACAGCAACATGGGCCGGCACTTCGGCGGTCTCACCGGCATCGCCGTGGGCGGATCATTGGCTGCCCTACCGGCCACCGCCATTACAGCCGGGGCTCTCGTCCTCAACCCGGTGATGTTCGGCGCCGCGATCGGTGGGGAGGCCGCCGCCACGATCGTCGGTATGGCCGCCGGCGGCTCCGTGGGCGCCGAACTCGGCCGCCAAGCAGGCGCCGACCTCGCCCATCAGCACAACGCCGAAGGCCGCGTCGGGTCGCTGTCGTAGTCGAACCACTCCCGCGCCCGAAATGACCTCCCGCACACGCGATTGCGCGTGCGGGAGGTCATTTTGCGGGCGGCACTGCCGTCACGGCACGCGGTAGGTCCACTCCGGGTTGGCGAACTTGGTGTCGACCAGCTTGCGCGCGGCGACCAGTTCGTCGTCGGTGTAGGCACTGGTGACGGTGTCGTAGCGGGCGCGGAAGTGCGCGAGGAAGGCGGCGATGATGTCGGCGCGGGCCATGCCGGTCTGTGAGCGCATCGGGTCGACCCGCTTGCCGGAGCTGGTGATGCCCTTGTCGGAGATCTTCTCCCGCCCGATGCGCAGCACGTCGGTCATCTTGTCGGCGTCGATGTCGTAGGCCATCGTCACGTGGTGCACCACCGCGCCGGCAGCGAACCGCTTCTGCGCGGCGCCGGCGATCTTGCCCTGCTCGGAGGCGATGTCGTTGAGCGGCACGTAGCGGGCCTTGATGCCGACGTCGGCGAGGGCGCCCATCACCCACTGGTCCAGGAACTCGTACGAACGCTCGAAGCTCAGCCCGTCGACCAGCGAGGTGGGCACCGACAGCGAGTAGGTGATGCAGTTGCCGGGCTCCATGAACATCGCGCCGCCGCCGGAGATGCGCCGGACGACGCCGATCCCGTGCCGGGCCGCCGCCTCCTCGTCCACCTCGTTGCGCACCGACTGAAACGACCCGAGCACCACGAGCGGCGAATCCCAGTCCCAGAACCGCAGCGTCGGGCGGCGCTCCCCGGTGGCCACCTCGCGGGTGATCACCTCGTCCAGCGCGACGTGCATCGCCGGGTCGAGCACCACTGGTTCGATGACGTCGAAGGTGTGGTCGTGCCAGCTGGTCGCGTGACCGAGCGCGCGGCGAATCGCGATACCGACCGATTCGGGGGTGAAGCCGATCATCGAGACCTCGTCGCCGATCTTCTCCGAGATCGCCCGGCCGAGCTGAGCGGCCTCGGCCGTGGCCGGCATGCCGGTCACCGCGGCCGTGATGTCGTCGAGTGCGTCGTCCGGTTCGAGGAAGAAGTCACCGGACAGCGACACCCGCGACAGGCGCGCGTCCTCCACCTCGACGTCGACGATCACGAGCTTGCCACCGGGAACCTTGTACTCACCACGCACGACGGCAAGCGTATCGGTGGCCGGGACACGGCCGCCGTGCGGGAACCCCCGGCCCCTAGGGTGAGTCCGACGGCGGATCCGCCGAAACCGCAGTACGAGAGGGCAATCGATGACCGGCACGACGAATCATGACGCGGTCGCAGACCTGCAGGCGACGATGTTCGACCTGCTCGGCCACATCGCGGGACTGGAGCGGGACGTGTTCCGGACTATCGGCGCCGGCGATGCCGAGTTCGAGGCCGCGCACCGTGCTGTCGTCGACTTCGCCGAGTTCACGCTGCGTCCGTGGCACAAGGCCGCCGAGGAGTCGTTGTACCCGGCGGCCGCGCCGGTCGTCCGGGCGCAGTTGCTGGTCGAGGGTCTGCTCGGCGAGTGGCAGATGGTCGAGCAGGCGTACTCACGGCTGTTGTGTGTGAGCACCGACCGCGCCCGCGTCGCAGCCGACATCAGTGCCCTGCGCGTGCTGCTGGTGGTGCTGCTGGGCAAGTGCATGGATCTGCTGGTGCCCGCCCTCGCCGAGGACGGCGTCGACCTCGGCGCTGCGGCCGAGCAGCTCACCGCGGCCGCAGCCCAGCAGCAGGGATAGCGCGGTGGCGGCCCGCCGCGTCGCACGCCGCGGGCCGTCACCGTCACTCGATCACTTGCGGGCGAGCGGGCTGTAGAAGACCAGGCCGTTGCCGTTGTTGTCGTAGACCACCGCGCGGCGCTCGTGGGCGTCGTCGTACGGGCCCTTCACGATGGCACCGCCACCCTCCTCGATCGCCTTCGCCGCGGCGTCGACGTCGGCGGTCTTGATGCCGACGACCACCTTGCCAGGGATCGGGTGGTCGACGGCCGTCGCGAGCGCGATCGTCACCGATCCCCCGTCGAGGGCGGCGAAGTGCGCGCCGTCCCGGAACTTCAGCGTCATTCCGAGGGTCCCGGTGTAGAACTCGAGGGCCTCGTCCAGGTTCTCGACCGACAGCATGATCATCTTGGCGTCGTAGTCGCTCACGTGTACCTCCTATACTTGATCAACTTCGCCTCACACGAAACGTCACGGACGACGCCGCGTCAACAGCGACGGCATTCGCGTCGCCCCGACACCACGGGTGAACCGTGCAGCGCGCGGGGTGACGACTCCGCCAGGCGGGGTGTCAGCAGACCGTCCCGGGCCGGGCCGCCGTTGCTCGCAGCAGATCGCGTAGCAGACCGAAGTCGATGGCCTGAGGCCTGCGGAACCGCAGGCACCCCTTGCCCATGTTGTGTCCCGCCAGCTGTTCGGTGAACGCCTCACGCACATCACTGCGCATCAGATAGAACGAGATGTACTGCTTCTGGCTGGCGAAGGCGATCTCCGCGACACCGTCCCGCTCATACGTAGGCATTCCGTATGCCATGACCTCTGTGAAGCCCGTCAGCTCTTGGACACACAGGTGCCGCAGCTCAGCCAGGGCGGCTCTACGTTCATCGGGCACCTCGGCCAGGTAGTCGTCTACATCGTTCGCAGCACTGTGCACCATTCCGAAAAGCTATGTCGCATTCGCGACCTCGAGCAAGATTTCAACCGCTGGTTGCGCTGAAGGCGAACCAGGCAGCGCGAGAGGACGCAGAGCAGACAATTGCCGAACCGCATCGAACGGCTAGATCAGGTCAGCCTGTTCGAGTACGCCGCCCGAGACCCGCTTGGATAACCGCACCGCTCACCGCGTACCCGACGCCGCTCGTCGCGGCGTCGTCGGCAAGCGCACATGCCGTCGCACGGCGACAGTGACCGGCCAGTATCATCTGTGCACGATCGGCCAACTCGCCTTTCATGATCGAGTCTGCATTCGGACGCGCACCGTTCGTCCCACCGCAGTCGGCGCCCACCTCACGCGCCTCAGCTCCTGAAGCTGTATTCGTCGATGCCCTGGCAGCCGCACCGGACTGATCTACTCCGGAAGCTACCGCCGGGTAACATTGTTGTCGTCCCGTTCGGCGTCCCCGCATGTGCCCTGACAGTGGCCGTGGCCCGAGGCGCCGCTGGTACCGGAAAAGTGAGGCAGTTCAATGACTGAACGCGTGCAGGTCGGTGGTCTTCAGGTCGCCAAGGTTCTCTACGACTTCGTGAACGATGAGGCTCTTCCGGGCACCGGCGTCAGCGCCGAGGCTTTCTGGGAGGGTGCGGGCAAGGTCTTCGCCGACCTGGCCCCGAAGAACAAGGCACTCCTCGCCAAGCGTGACGACCTGCAGGCGCAGATCGACACCTGGCATCGCGAGCGTGCGGGCAAGCCGATCGACGCCGCCGAGTACAAGCAGTTCCTGCAGGACATCGGTTACCTGCTCCCCGAGCCGGCTCCGTTCCAGGTCGCGACCGAGAACGTCGACGCCGAGATCGCCACCACCGCCGGGCCCCAGCTGGTGGTCCCGGTCCTCAACGCACGCTTCGCGCTCAACGCGTCCAACGCCCGCTGGGGCTCGCTGTACGACGCGCTGTACGGCACCGACGCGATCTCCGAAGAAGGCGGAGCCGAGAAGGGTACGGGCTACAACAAGGTTCGCGGCGACAAGGTCATCGCGTGGGCCCGCAACTTCCTCGACACCGCTGCACCGCTGGCCAAGGGCTCGCACGCGGAAGCCACCCGCTACTTCGTGTTCGACGACAAGCTGGCCGTCGAACTCGGCGGTGAGGTCGTCACCGGGCTCGCGCAACCGGAGAAGTTCGTCGGCTACCTCGGCGACAAGGACTCCCCGACGTCGGTGCTGCTGCGCAACCACGGCCTGCACATCGAGATCGAGATCGACCCCAGCTCGCCGATCGGCCGCACCGACGGCGCCGGCGTCAAGGACGTCGTGCTCGAGTCCGCGATCACCACGATCATGGACTTCGAGGACTCCGTCGCCGCGGTCGACGCGGACGACAAGGTCGGCGGGTACCGCAACTGGCTGGGCCTCAACCGCGGTGACCTGTCCGAGTCGTTCGCCAAGGGCGGCAAGACCGTCACCCGCACGCTCAACGGCGACCGCACCTACACCACCCCGGACGGTGACGAGCTGTCGCTGCACGGCCGCTCGCTGCTGTTCGTCCGCAACGTCGGTCACCTGATGACCAACCCGGCGATCCTCGACGCCGACGGCAACGAGCTGCCCGAGGGCATCCTCGACGCCCTGATCACCAGCGCGTGCGCGATCCACGGCCTGAGCATCGACGCCGAGCACGGCCCGCTGAACAACTCGCGCACCGGCTCGATCTACATCGTCAAGCCCAAGCAGCACGGCCCCGAGGAGGTCGCGTTCACGACCGAGCTGTTCGGCCGCGTCGAGGAGGTTCTCGGCCTGCCCGCGAACACCCTCAAGGTCGGCATCATGGACGAGGAGCGGCGCACCACCGTCAACCTCGCGGCCTGCATCAAGGAAGCGGACCAGCGGGTGGTGTTCATCAACACCGGCTTCCTCGACCGCACCGGCGACGAGATCCACACCTCGATGGAGGCCGGCGCGATGGTCCGCAAGGCCGACATGAAGAAGCAGACGTGGATCTCGGCGTACGAAGACTGGAACGTCGACACCGGCCTCGCGACGGGACTGCAGGGCAAGGCGCAGATCGGCAAGGGCATGTGGGCCATGACCGACCTGATGGCCGACATGCTCGAACAGAAGATCGGGCACCCCAAGTCGGGCGCCAACACCGCGTGGGTGCCGTCGCCGACGGGCGCGACCCTGCACGCCACCCACTACCACCAGGTGGACGTGTTCGCGGTCCAGGACCAGCTGAAGGGCAAGCCGCGCGCGACGATCGACGAGATCCTCACGATCCCGCTCGCCCCCAGCACCGACTGGTCCGACGCGGAGAAGCAGCAGGAACTCGACAACAACTGCCAGTCGATCCTCGGCTACGTGGTGCGTTGGATCGACGCGGGCGTCGGCTGCTCCAAGGTGCCCGACATCCACGACGTCGCGCTCATGGAGGACCGGGCGACGCTGCGCATCTCGAGCCAGCTGCTGGCCAACTGGATGCGCCACGGCATCGTGTCCGAGGCCGACATCGTCGCGAGCCTCGAGCGGATGGCGCCGGTCGTCGACCGCCAGAACGAGGGTGACGCCACGTATCGCCCGATGGCCCCGAACTTCGACTCCAACATCGCCTTCCAGGCGGCCAAGGAGCTGATCCTCGAGGGCACCAAGCAGCCGAGCGGCTACACCGAGCCGATCCTGCACCGCCGTCGTCGCGAGTACAAGGCCGCCAACGCCTGATCCTCGCGCTGCGCTCCCGGCCCCGGCACCGTCACAGGCGCCGGGGCCGCGTGCGTCGAGATGTCCGTATTCGTCACTAGACTGCGTGGGTCAGGGCCGGTCCGGCGCCGGTCCGACGGGGTAGAAGGCAAGGCGGTTTCCACGTGGGTCAGCATCGCAGTGATCGGCGCGCCCGCGGCGTCAGCAAGGGACCGATCATCGCGTTGGTGTCCGTGATCGTTCTCGCGCTCGGCGTCGTCGGCTGGTTCCAGTTGCGGGACCACGCGAGCAGCGAGGGCACCGCAGCCGCCGGGGCGTGCGTCGAGGGCGACGCCGTCCTGCACGTGACCGCCGACCCCGACATCGCGCCGCAGGTCCGGGAATTCGCGGCCCGCTTCAACGAGACGCACCCGGTCGTGCGGGATCACTGCGTGACGGCGACCGTCACCGACGGCGCGTCCGGGTCGATCGCCGAGGCGCTCGCCGCCGCCCCCCGCGGACCGTGGAACGAGACCCTCGGTCCGGCGCCCGCGCTGTGGATCCCGTCGAGCAGCGCCTCCACCGAACGCCTCTCGACCGTGCCCGGGGTGATCGACGGCCGGCCCAAGCCGATCGCGACCAGCCCGGTGGTGCTCGCGGTCCCGGCCGAACTCGGCCTCGCTCTCGACGCGTCCAGTACCGGATGGCAGAGCCTGCCGACGCTGCAGTCCTCGCCGGATTCGCTGAAGGGACTCGGGCTCACCGGCTGGGGCAGCCTGAAGCTCGCGCTGCCGGCCGACTCCCCCACCGGTCAGGCGCTCGACGCCGTCGCCGCGGCGACCGCAGATGCCGGAACCGGACCGCTCGACGAGGCACAGGCGGCATCACCGGCGGTCACCACAGCGATCTCCGCGCTCGCGACCGGCAACAAGGCCATCGACGGCGCACCCGCATCCGCGGCCGACGCCATCAGCGCGCTCGCGGGTCAGACGAGCCCGTCGGCCGGTTCCTTCCACGCCGTCCCGGCCACCGAGCAGCAGATCTATGCGGCCGGGAACGCGGCGTCCGGTCTCACCGCCTTCGCCCCCGCCGGCGTCACGCCCGTCGCCGACCACCCGGCGGCCATCCTCGCGACGCCGTGGGTGGACGAGACCCTCAGCCGCGCGGCGGCCCAGTTCGTGGACTTCGTGCGCCAACCGGATCAGGCGCAACACCTCGTCGACGCGGGGTTCCGGGTGGACTCCAAGACCCCGCCCGCGACCGACCGCACCCCGATTCCGCCACTCGGGCGGACGCTCGCCCCCGCGACGGGGCCGGCGGCCGCCCGTCTGGCGCAGACGTTCGCCAATCCCGCCGTCCCGCAGGCCACGACGATCCTGCTCGACATCTCCGGTTCCATGGGCAACACCGACGGCACCGCCACCCGGCTGAGCAACACCGTCGACGCCCTGTCCGCGCGGCTCGCGGCGCTGCCGGAATCCTCCGACGTCGGGCTGTGGGTGTACAGCCGCGGCCTCGACGGCACCAAGCCCTACGTGGTGAAGGTCCCGACCGGACCGCTGTCCGACGGTGATCGCCGCCAGCGGATCGCCACCGCGCTGCAGTCGCTGCGCCCGGCCACCGCGACGTCGACCTACGCGTCGGTGATCGCCGCGCACAAGAGCGCGGTCGACGGTTTCATCGACGGGCGACCCAACTCGGTCCTACTCGTCACCGACGGACCCAACGACGACACCTCCACCACGAAACGGCAACTGACGAGCGCCCTGAGCAACTCTCCCCACCCGGTGCGCGTGGATGTGATCTCGATCGGCGAGAACAGTGACCAGTCGACCCTGCAGTCGATGGCCGACCAGAGCGGCGGGACGTTCGTCGCGGTGCCGTCGACACAGGGTCCGGCACTCGGTGATGCGTTCGGACGGGTGCTCGGGTAGCACCGGGCGAGCCCGCCGCGTCGGCGCGATGGGTGACATGGAGGGTGAAGTTTTACCGACAAGTTGCCCAACACTGTCCGTCCCGGCTTGGATCGAATATGCAATTGATTCTTTGACTATCCGAGCATGCGATCGTGACCGACCGTCGCCGCGCGCTCACCGCGTACCTGAGGAGCGATGATCGAGCCCCGAAGCGGCCTCGAGTCCTGCCACACCCAGATGGCGGCACGACCCCCCTTACGACTGTCCGCGCGACTAGGTCGTGACAACCCGTTCACCGTCATCCGGTCGCCACACGGCTTCGGCAAGTCGGCGCTCGCAGCCGAGTGGGTGCGCTCCGCCGACGCGGCCGGGTACACCGGCGTCCTGGTCCCTCCGCCGCCCGCCGGAATCGGGTCCGAGCGGTTCTGGCGGCTGGTCGCCGAACGTCTCGCGGCTGCCGGCGCACTGTCGACCACACCGATCGACGCCACGACGTATCCCGCGATCCGGGACGACCTGATCCGGACCGGCTCCCCCGTCAGGCTGGCGCTCGAGCGGATCGATCACGTCACAGACCCGGGGATCGAGGAACAGATCCTCGACCTCGTCGAGTGCTGCGATCAGGTCCGCGTCGTCGTGACGGTCGTCGGTCGGACGCTCTTCGGTGACCCGTTCGCACTGGATCCGACGCACGACCTGCTGGGCGGCGACGATCTGCTCCTGCGGCGTACCGAACTTCGCGGCCTCTTCGCGGCCGGCGGGATCACCGTGCACTCGGACGAACTCGATCTCGTCCACCGCCTGACCGGCGGGATGTGGTCGCTCGTCGAGATCGCGCGCGCCGTCACCGACGGCCTGCCGTCGCCGGTGGACCGACTACCACTCCTGGAAGGCCGGCTCGCCGAGTCGATCTCCGACCACGTGCGCACCACCGTCCTCGCCGCACCCGACGTCGTCGCGCACCGCGACTTCCTCGTCAGCACCGCGACCGCGCACACCATCAGTGTCGAGACAGCGCAATTCCTGGGATCCGGGACCGGTGCAGCCCGCCATCTGGCGGCCCTCGAGGCTTCCGGCGTCGCGGACTACCGCGAGACCACGAGCGGTCCGCAGTGGCAGATCCCGGGCGCCGCTCGGCGTGAGCTTCGCTCGATCCAGCGCGCGGAGAGGATGGATCCCGCCGCCCGGTCGACACGGCTCGCGCTGCACCACCGCGGCCGGAGGGAATACGCCGCCGCGGTTCGGTGCGCGATGGAGGCCGAGAACTGGCCCCTGACCGTCGAACTCGTCGAGGAACACTGGATCGGACTCGTCGGCGCGCATCTCGACCTGCTCCGCGACGTGCTCCTCATGCTCCCCGAACACGTCTTCGACACCAACCCGGGATTCCGGGAAGCACAGGAACTCGTCGCCAGCCTGGACGGTGACGTCCGGGCGGGCACCCAGGCGCACGATCTCGAAGAACTGCGACAGCTCGCCTCCGCCGACGACGTCGGTAAGACGGTCGGCATCGTCACGCACCAGACGCTGATGCTGCGTCTCGCCGGACGGTACGACGCTTCGGCCGATCTGACCCGGCAGATCCGCCGCGTCGTCAGCGAGGTCCTGGTGACGCGCGCCGACGATCTCTCCGAGATCCTCCCGTTCCTCCGAATGCAATGGGGGCTGACGTTCCAGTTGGCCGGCGATTTCACCGAATCGACTGAGGTGCTGCGCCTGGCCTACCTGCAGGGCAGTGCCCGACGACTCGCCTACATCGCCCGCAACGCGGCCGGGAACTCGGCCCTCAATTGGGCACTGGCGGGCGAGCCGGAACGCGTCAGCGAATGGCTCGACCTCGAGCGGGCGCATCCCCCGGCCGACGACGCCGTGGAACCGCTGATCCGGATCGGTGGGCTCACCGCCAGGGCGCTGACCGCACTCGACCGACTCGACTTCGCAACGGCACAAGCCGCTCTCGACCAGCTCGACCCGCTCCCGGTGGTCGCCGAGCTGTGGCCCTTCGTCGTGTACGCACGCTGCCGCCACGCCGTCGCGGCCGGCCATCCCTCCCGCGCGCTCACGACTCTCGCCGCGGTCGCCGACAAGCGGCAACGCGCCGAGAGTGGATTCGTCCGATCCCTGCTCACCGCCGTCGAGATCGAGGCGCACCTCGCGGCGGGGTCCGGCAGTCGCGCCTGTCTGCTCGCGGCACGCACACCCAGCGACACCCCGTGGTCGGTCGTGGCGGTGGCACGGACCCACCTGATCACCGGTAACCACCATTCCGCGATCACCACCTGCCGCCGGTACGACTGGCTCGGCACCCCCTTCACCCGTTCACATCTCGAGGCGCTCCTCATCGAGACCGCGGCCCAGCACGCACTCGGCAGAGTCGATCGCGCGACCCAACTGTGGCGGCGCGCGTGCGAACTGGCCGACCGTACCGGCATCCGAGCAGCTTTTGCCGGTGTCCCGCACGATCTCGTCATCGCGCTCGAGGAGTCGGCGGCCGTACCGTCGGAAACGGCGGCCGACTATCTCGCCTCGGAGTTCACCGACCAGTATCCGTCGGCCCTGCACCGCCCCGAGCTGACAGAACGCGAGAAGGCCGTCCTCGACAGGCTCGCCGATGGCCTCAGCGCCCCGGCCATCGCCCAGGAACTCTTCGTCTCGCTCTCCACCGTCAAAACGCAGCGGACCTCCCTCTACCGCAAGCTCGGCGCGCACTCGAGGCGGGAGGCGCTCGCCGTCGCCCGCGAGTTCGGGCTCCTCCCCATGAGAGATCATGCGGACTCGATACCTCGAGAACGAGAGTCTGGTTGGTAACGCACCGCCCCGGGTTTCCGGTTTCCCATATGTTCCGTCCCGTACCGAGTTCTGACCGGTGCGCACGGTGACGAGGCGGAACCGCCTACGCGGACGGACAGAGAGCGCGCCCTGCTTCGTTCCAGAACGGGAACAACTCGGGGCTGGACGCATCCGGATGATCGATTCGCGCGGTCTCGACGAACTCCAGAAACGTCCTCCCCGGCATGCTCGCGGTGTCGCAGGCCTCGAGCCCCAGCTTCACCGCCGCGGGCCGGCTCAGCCCCCTACCCCACGGGCCCAGGTCCCTCGAGGCGAAGACGTCGAGCTGTCCACCCCACCGATCGAAGGCGAGCTGCAGATCCGGGCCGCACCCCTCCGCGAAGAGCGACGCGCACGTCACCGTCCGGCCGTCGAACACGACCGACCGGTCCTCCAGGGACCGAGGTACATTCTTGCTCGGCAGGTCCGATATCCCCCGGGCGATCGCGAATCCGACACCGAACACGGCCGCGACAACCAAGACTGCAACGAGAATGCGCGACACCGTCTCCCCCCTTCCCGGCGTTCTCGCCGCCGCGTCGTGACTACGGCCGCTGCGCGAGCGTCAACCTGATTCGGTGACGGGACGCGATCCGACCGTCGTCGATGCGCCACGCGTCCAACCGTTCGAAGGCCGCGTCCCGGACGCGCTCCAGCTCGCCGTCGGGTATCGCATCCCACAGCAACCGCTGTCCGTGCGACCGTGTCCAGGCGTACCACTGGTCGGCATCGTCGAAGAGCAGATCGAGATCGAAGTTGGTCGAGCGCGGGTCCACCAGGCCGGCGGAGCGCATCAGCCGTTCGACCGCGGCATCGGACCCGAAGGACCCGTTCGGATCCCGCGGATCGACGCTGAAGAACTGACCTTCCCGATACGGCTCGAAGAGATCCTCCATCTGAGCCCAACGCGGGTCCCACGCACTGAACGTCGACACCCCCACGGTTCCGTGGGGCACGAGCAGCGAACGCCAACGGGTCAACGCCGCGGCGGCGTCCGGCAGGAAGAAGATCATGAACGATGCCGTGATCGCGTTGAACGTGCCGTTCCTCAGCGTCGGCTGCATCGCGTCCATGACCTGGACGTTCACATTCGAGAGTCCGCGAGCTCGGGCCTCGTGCGCGGTTGTCGCAACCATCTTCGGCGACAGGTCGATCCCGGTCACCTCCCCCGTCGACCCCACCGCGGAGGCCAGCCGGAACAGCACGGCGCCACGACCACACCCGATGTCGAGCACCCGATCTCCTGGCTGTGGATCCACTGCGGCAACCAGTCGATCCGCGATGGGACCGAAGAAGGAGACACCGACATTGTCGTAGCTGTCGACGACAAGATCGAACAGTTCCGCGATCCGTTCGGACCGCCCAGCGTCCGGCGCTTCGACCATCTTCCGATCATCTGCCCGCCGATGAACGACGGTCAACGACGATTGGGTATCGGCCACCCTCCGACTCGATGACATCTCGACCAGCCCGGGCGGAACGTTCACGTATGTCGGGAACGTCGGTGTTCCGCACGGCGCCGCACTAGGGTTCCGACATTCCATTGCTTCCGTATGACACAGACTTCTGCTGGACGATTGCTCGCCGGAACGCCGATGGCCCGGACGCTCGATGCGAGCGTCCGGGCCATCGGATGCGAATCAGCTGGTGAACGCCTCGATCGGCGGGCACGAGCACACGAGGTTGCGGTCGCCGTGCGCACCATCGATGCGCCGGACGGCCGGCCACACCTTCGGCCGGCCCTTACCCCGCGGGTAGACGGCGATCTCCCGCGAGTACGGGTGATTCCACTCGGCAACAAGGCACTCGGCGGTGTGCGGGGCGCCGCGCAGCGGGTTGTCGTCGACGGGCCACTCCCCTGCCCCGACCCGGTCGATCTCGCGGCGGATCGCGATCATCGCGTCGCAGAACTCGTCGATCTCGTCGAGGTTCTCGCTCTCGGTCGGCTCCACCATGAGGGTGCCTGCCACCGGGAAGCTCATTGTCGGGGCGTGGAAGCCGTAGTCGGCCAGTCGCTTCGCGACGTCGTCGACCGTCACACCAGTTTCCTTGGTGAGCGGGCGCAGATCGAGGATGCACTCGTGGGCCACCATGCCGTTCTCACCCGTGTAGAGCACCGGGAAGTACTCGTCGAGTCGACGCGCGATGTAGTTGGCCGACGCAATCGCCGTCAGCGACGCCCGACGCAGCCCCTCGGCGCCCATCATCTTGATGTACGTCCAGGTGATCGGCAGGATCGATGCACTGCCGTACGGTGCCGCGGATACCGGTCCCGAACCACCGAGTTCCGGCGCCATCGGATGGCCGGGGAGGAACGGCGCCAGGTGCGAACGCACGCCGATCGGGCCGACACCGGGGCCGCCGCCGCCGTGCGGGATGCAGAACGTCTTGTGGAGATTCAGGTGGCTGACGTCGCCGCCGAACCGCCCCGGGCGGGCCAGCCCGACCAGCGCGTTGAGGTTGGCGCCGTCGACGTACACCTGACCGCCGGCGTCGTGCACGGCCGCGCAGATCTCGCCGACCTCTTCCTCGTACACGCCGTGGGTCGACGGGTAGGTGATCATGATTGCTGCCAGGCGCTCGGCGTGATCGGCGATCTTGGCGCGCAGGTCGTCGAGGTCGACGTCGCCGTTCTCGCGGCAGGCGACGACCTCGACCCGCATGCCGGCCATCACTGCGGACGCCGCGTTGGTGCCGTGCGCGCTCGACGGGATCAGGCAGGTGTCACGATGATCGTCGCCGTGGCTGAGGTGGTAGTTACGGATCGCGAGCAGGCCGGCGTACTCGCCCTGGCTGCCGGCGTTGGGCTGCAGGCTCACCGCGTCGTAGCCGGTGATCGCCACGAGCCAGTCCTGCAGGTCCGAGATCACCTTCAGCATGCCCGGGGCGTCCGCGGTCGGCGCGAACGGATGCAGCTTCGAGAACGCGGGCCACGTGATGGGTTCCATCTCGGCGGTCGCGTTGAGCTTCATCGTGCACGAACCGAGCGGGATCATGCTGCGGTCGAGGGCGATGTCCTTGTCCGACAGCGCGCGCAGGTAGCGCAGCATCGCGGTCTCGGTGCGGTACTTCGTGAACGACTCGTGCTGCAGGTACACGCTGGTGCGGTCACCGAACGGCGCCGGGGTGTAGGCGATCTCGGCATCGGACGGCAGCCCGAACGCCGCCAGCACCGACGCAATGTGCGCCTCGGTGGTCGCCTCGTCGCACGCGATGCCCACGTGATCGGCGTCGACGAGACGCAGGTTGACGCCCCACGCCTTCGCCTCCGCGGCGACGTCGGCGGCTCGTCCCGGCACCCGCGCGAGGACGGTGTCGAAGAAGTCGTCGTGGACGACGTCGACGCCGGCGGCCCGCAGACCGGCGGCGAGGTTGGCGGCGCGGTCGTGCACGCGCTGCGCGATCGCCTTCAATCCCTCTGCGCCGTGGTAGCTCGCGTACATCGCGGCGACGACCGCCAGCAGGACCTGCGCGGTGCAGATGTTGCTGGTCGCCTTCTCGCGGCGGATGTGCTGTTCACGGGTCTGCAGCGCCAGTCGGTACGCCTTGTCGCCGTCGGCGTCCACCGAGATGCCGACGAGTCGGCCCGGAAGCTGACGGGCATGCTTGCCGTGGACCGCGAGGTAACCGGCGTGCGGTCCACCGAAGCCCATCGGGACACCGAACCGCTGCGTCGTGCCGAAGCAGGCGTCGGCCCCCATCTCGCCGGGCGGGGTGAGCAGCGTCAACGCGAGCAGGTCGGCGCCGACCGCGACCAGGGCGCCGCGCTCGTGGGCCGCCGCGATCATCGCCGAGTGGTCGACGACCCGCCCGGAGGCGCCGGGCAGCTGCGCCAGCACACCGAAGAACTCGCCGTCCGGCAGCCCCTGCGTGAGGTCCGCCTCGACGATCTCGATGCCGAGCGGTTCGGCGCGGGTGACCACGATGGCACGGGTCTGCGGGAACAGGTCGGTGTCGACGACGAACCGCGGCGACTTGCTGCGCGACGCCCGTCGCAGCAACGTCATCGCCTCGGCCGCGGCGGTGCCCTCGTCGAGCATCGACGAGTTGGCGATCTCCATGCCGGTCAGGTCGCCGACCATGGTCTGGAAGTTCAGCAGAGCCTCGAGCCGGCCCTGGCTGATCTCCGGCTGGTAAGGCGTGTACGCGGTGTACCAGGCGGGGTTCTCGAGGATGTTGCGCACCAGCACCGGCGGGGTGAGGGTGTCGTAGTAGCCGAGGCCGATCATCGAAGTCGCGACGGTGTTCTGCGCGGCCAGCTCGGACAGCGCGGCCAGCGCGTCGTGCTCGGACAGCGGCGCGTCGAGCGCGTCCAGACCTGCTGCGACGCCCGCCGGCGCGGGGTCGAGGATGCTCGCGGGCACGGCG
The DNA here is from genome assembly GCF_040024445.1 of Prescottella soli. NCBI lineage: Bacteria > Bacillati > Actinomycetota > Actinomycetes > Mycobacteriales > Nocardiaceae > Rhodococcus > Rhodococcus (subgen. Prescottella) soli. The sequence goes on along the minus strand of NZ_CP157276.1, from coordinate 281,576 downwards.
CGGGCGGCGAGCTCGTCGAGCGAGCCGACGCCGACGATGTCGAGGATGCGCGTCAGTTCAGCCGAGTCGGGACCGACGTGACGGTCTGCGAACGAATGGCTACGAGCGTCGATCAAGTGAACTCCCAGGCGGTTCGTCAGGTGCAGGATGCGCTCCACGAATGGAACGGTCCTCCCCCTCTGTCGCCTGCTCGGGAATCCCGAGCGCCTGAGAGATTCGGTCGCTGCGCTGTCCGTGGGTGTCCGATGCGTCCCCGGACATCCAAAGACGACGCGCGCCTTTCCCCGTGGGCGGGTGGGTGCTCCCACCGCTTTCCAGAGGCGTCGGAGCCCGTACGGTCCTCGGTGCCTGAGAGATTGACGGGGAGGTGTTGCTCCTTCGGCGTCCGCGCAGGTCTACTGACCTGCCCGGAACTCTCCCGTACGACGGCGACGCCCCGTCAGTCTATGCCACCGCCGGGCACCTGGACGAAAGCCCAGAACAGCTAGCCGGTCTTGCGGTCGCCACGGTTCTTGCGGCGCGATGCCAACTCGTCCTCGGGCCGCTCGGTCGCATCGCCGCCGTCGGCACGCTCCGCCGGGAAATCGGCGATGGTGCCGGTGAGTTCGCGCATCGCGCCGCTCACTGCGATACCGAATACACCTTGACCGCCCTGCAGCAGGTCGACGACCTCCTCGGCGGACGTGCACTCGTAGACCGTGGTGCCGTCGGAGAAGAGGGTGATCCGCGCGAGATCCCGCACGCCACGCTGACGGAGGTGATCGACCGCGACACGGATGTTCTGGAGCGAGATGCCGGTGTCGAGCAGGCGCTTCACGATCTTGAGAACGAGGATGTCCTTGAACGAGTACAGGCGCTGGCTACCCGATCCGGCGGCACCTCGGATCGAGGGGACGACGAGATTGGTGCGGGCCCAGTAGTCGAGCTGCCGGTAGGTGATGCCGGCGATCTGACACGCACTCGGCACCCGGTAGCCGACGAGTTCGTCGGGAACGGAGTCGTCGGGGAACAACCCGGGCTGCACGTCCTCGTCGACGCTGGATGCCCCGACGGTCGTCCCACCGGAGAGGTTCAACTCGTGTTCCTGCGGCCGATCTCCCACGGACTACTCCCTCTCGCATGTTCAGGGGCAACTGTCAGGGGGAAGCACATCAGCATCCCCACTACCACTGGTCACCCACTCGTGCACATCGAGTAAACCCGAATGGTGGATCCACTCAGCGTACGCCCTGGATACAAGGCGTGGCGGGCGTTCACAGACAGACGGTATGACCCCGGCGCAGCCGGGTCAACGCGACACACCCCAAAGTCTCAACCTAAACTTGAACTTTAGGCTGAAGGTGCATCAACCGTCCGTTGCCTTGAAATCATCCGGCGAAACCGACTCGAGGAATTCCTTGAACTTCTCGACCTCGTCCTCACGTTCGTCTGGCATCACGAGGCCTGCCTCGGCGAGCACAGCCTCCTCGACGAAGATCGGAACTCCGATCCGCAGGGCGATCGCCACCGAGTCCGACGGTCGCGCCGAGACCCTCACGTCCCCCTCGAACACCAGATCCGCGTAGAAGGTGCCGGCCTGCAGGTCCACGATCCGAACCTCGCGCAGGGTGTGCCCGAAAGCCTCGAGCAGGTCCTTGATGAGGTCGTGTGTGAGTGGGCGTGCGGGTTCGACCCCCTGCTGCTCCAACGCGATCGCGGTGGCCTCGGTCTGCCCGATCCAGATCGGCAGATAGCGATCCCCATTGCTCTCACGCAGAAGCAACACCGGCTGGTTCTGCGGCTGTTCGACACGGATTCCGATCACACGCATCTCACTCATCGCGTCCTCCACCTCGTACCGGTGACCGGGTCCACCTCGAACGGCGAACGAGTCCCGTTTGACGTACTCCCCGATTCTATTCGTTCCCGCAGCGGCCGTCAGCGATCGAGCGCCCCGCGCACCGCCGCCTTCACGAGGCAGGTGTGGAGCGTCAGGGAGAGCGCGGCCAGTTCGCGGACCATTTCCTCGGCGCGATCCCGCGCGCCGGCGTCTCGCCCCTTCGCGACGGGGCCGGCGATCTGCGCGACCAGTCCGGCCTCGCGGTCCGCGGCGAGCTTGAAGGCGCGCAGGTGCCGGACCTCGAGTCCGAACTCCGACATCGACTTCGCGGTGCGCGCGAGCGTCACCGCGTCCTCGTCGAAGAAGCCGGCCGGGCCGGGGATCACCAGTCCGCTGCGGAGCAACTCGTTGAGGAAGCGGTCGTCGATGCCGGATCGGGCCATCAGATCGTCCCGGCTGACCCGCACCTCACGGTCGGTGCGGAACTCCTCCGGTGACACCTCGCCGGGCGCAACCGCGAGCGTGCGCGGGCGCCGTGGCATCGAATCCACGGCGCCCACGGTCGCCACGCCCTTGTCGATCGCCTCGAGCTGCTCCTTGATGACCTTGAGCGGCAGGTACTGGTCCCGCTGCGCCGTGAGGACGTAGCGCAGACGTTCAACGTCTGCGATCGAGAACCGCCGATAGCCGGACGGCGTCCGCTCGGGACTGATCAGCCCCTCCGATTCCAGGAACCGGATCTTGGAGATCGTCACGTCCGGGAACTCGGGACGCAGCCGGTCGAGCACCGTCCCGATGGACATGCCCGTGGCGGTCTCCTGCCGAACGGCCGTCATTGGTTGCCCGCACCAGCCGCGGACTCACCGATCTGCGAACCGCCGGCGTTTCCTCGCGGGCCGGTCAGGAAGACGAGGCGGAACTTGCCGATCTGCACCTCGTCCCCGTTCGCGAGCACCGCGGAGTCCACCGGTTCACGGTTGACGTAGGTGCCGTTGAGGCTGCCCACATCGACCACCTGGAACTCGTCGTCGTCCTGGCGGAACTCGGCGTGCCGCCGACTCACCGTGACGTCGTCGAGGAAGATGTCGCTGTCGGGGTGGCGGCCCGCCGACGTGGTCGGCTGGTCGAGCAGGAAGCGCGAGCCCGCATTCGGACCCCTCTTGACGACGAGCAACGCGGACCCGGCGGGCAGACCCTCGACCCCGGAGACAGGTGCCTCGGCCGTCTGCGACGCCGAGCTGTCCATCTCGTTGAGAAAATCCGCACGGAAAACCGATGTGGTCTCGGCCGGCGTCTCTCCGTAAACCGCATCGTTGCCGTTCTCGCTCACCGTTTCTCCTCCTCAGTCCGACGACCCGGGAGCCCTTTCCGAGCCCCAAGGTCACGCGATACAACTCGGCCCAGACGAATCTCGGCCACGATCACATTCCGATGCGGATATGAACAACCGACACGGCACTGCGCTCACCTTGACCGTACCCTGAGAGTGCCGGTGCGTGTAGGTGGACAGGCCGGGCGAATACCCGCGAAACCGACGGAAAATCAGCTCCCGGAAACCGCGAGGTACGCGTCGGCATCCAGCGTTCCGGCGAGCGCCTCGTCCAGCGCCGCCTCGGACGCCACCTCGAGGTCCACGAGCCATCCACCGGCGTAGGGCTCGCTGTTCACCAGCTCGGGGTTGGCGTCCAGCTCACCGTTGACCGCAACGACTTTCGCGCTGAGCGGCGCGTAGATGTCGGACACGCTCTTGGTCGACTCGACCTCACCGAACGAGTCGCCGGCGGCCACGTCCTCGCCCTCCGCGGGAAGCTGCACGAACACCACGTCGCCGAGCTGCGACTGCGCGAAATCGGTGATGCCCACACGCACCGTCGTCGGACCGGTACGCCGCACCCATTCGTGCTCCTCTGTGTAGCGCAGATCGGCAGGCGTAGCGAGCTCACTCACGGTGGCTTCCTTTCGGGGGACGATCCGGCGACCGGATCGAAGATCAGTTTCCGGGTTGAGCGTATTGGCGCGGTTTGATCTCCCGCAAGGCGGTGACCGTGACCTGCGGGGATTGCTCGATCCGGAGCTGTCCGCCGCTGCGTGCGACGGTGTCGACGACTCCGCCGGGGATGTTCAGCGCGGCCGCCAGCGTCGGCGGATCGCCGATCGCGACCACACGGAACGGGGCCGACACCTTCCGCCCGTCGACGGTGACGTTTCCGCCGCTGCCGCTCACCCAGGAGTCGACGCCGATCCGGATCGGGTCGGATCCCGCGCCACTGATCTCGATGGCCTCGGCACCCGCGGCGCGCAATTCCTGGACGAGGTCGAGCAGCACCTCCGAGCCGACCGACTTGCCCGGGTCCGCGATGGTGAGCACGACGCCGGGGCCGGTCGCGGCGACGGTCCCCACCTGGATCGACAGCGCCGCGAGCCGGGACTTCGCCTCGTCGAGGGCCGCGCTCGAACTGCCACCACCGGCCTCGAGCTTCGACAGCGTCTGTTCCAGACCGGCGACCTCCTGCCGCAGCGCGGCCTCGCGCTGGTTGAGGTTGCCCAGAACTGCGAGCAGGTCCGCGGGCCGCGCCGAGTCGAGGTTGTCGCCCGATCCGGTGCTGCTGACCTGCGTCGCGATCCCGACGCCGAGGGCTGCCATGAGCAGCACCGCCAGCAATCCGAACCCGAACCGGCGGCGGGTGCGGGTGGGCGCCGGCGGCGGCATCTCGTGCCGGCCCTCCGTGCGCTGTTCCGCGGTGTCGTCGGCGAGTGCGTCGGGGCGTACTTCGTTGTCCTGCATGCGCGTCACGCCCCGAACAGGCGCCGGCGCAGGGCTGCGGCGTTGCCGAAGATCCGAATTCCGAGCACGACGATGATCGCGGTCGACAGCTGAGTTCCGACGCCGAGCTGATCGCCGAGCCACACGATCAGGGCCGCGACGAGGACGTTGAACACGAACGAGACGACGAAGACCTTCGAGTCGAAGATCTCGTCGAGGTAGGCGCGCAGCCCCCCGAACACGGCGTCGAGCGCCGCGACCACCGCGATCGGCAGATAGGGCTGGACGGCGTCGGGCACCTGCGGGCTGAACAGAATCCCGACCACGATGCCGGCGACGAGCGCGAGCACTCCATAGAGCGCGTATCCGCCTTTGACGGTCTTCACGGTGCCCCCGTTTCCTGTGCGAACCTCGTTTCGCGACCTGCCGCGCCGGGTAGCCGCAGGTCGTCGGACTCGGCGATGGTGAAACCCACGCCGTACAGCTGTTGGACGGTCGACATCCGCAGGTAGGCGTCGCTGACGACGAATCCGGTCTGCAGTTTCGCCGGTGGTCCGATCGCGGACACCCGGTACGGCGACGGCACGGGCTGGTTGTCGACCAGCATCGCGCCGCCTGCCTGGCGGATGGTGACGGCCGGTCCGACGCGCACGTCACCGACCGCGACCGCCTCGGCGCCGCTCGCCCACAGAGCGTTCACGACGGACTGCAGGTCGCGGTCCAGGACGCCGGCCTGCGGCGATCCGGATACCCGCTGCGAGGAGTCGGACAGGTCGGGGCGCGCGGCAGGATCGGTCAGGGTGACGACCAGTCCGGGTCCGTGTACCGGTTCGCCGGCGGCGGCCGCCTCGAGGGTGTGCAGCTGGTCGAGAACCTCGGCACCCTCCGCGTCACCTGCGAGGACGCTCGCCCGCAGGTCGTCGACCCGGACGGTGAGATCGTCGCGGTTCCCGGCGAGGCTGCGACCGCGTTCCTCGGCCGCCCGGACCTTGGTCAGCATCTCGGTCCGGGTCTGGTCGGCGTCGCTCGCAGAGGACGACGCCTGCGCGTAGGCGACGCCGAAGACCAGCCCGACCAGCGCCGCACCCACGGCGATCCAGGAAACGGCGCCGACCCGCGTCGGCTTCGTGTGCCCCTGCGCCCGGTCCTCGGCGGCCCCCGCGTACCCGGGATCGAGGTGATCGTTCATGAGCGACTTCAGCAGCGACGGAACCGGATTCCGCCGCACCTGCCGCGGGGTCCCCGTCACGGGCCGCTCCGTGCGACCGTCGGCGGCACCGTGCGTGCGACGTCGACGGCCTTGGCGATGTACAGGCCCCCGGTCCACACGTAGAGGACGGTCCCCCAGATCAGCAGCGCGTACCCCCACGCGTGTGCCACGCCCGCGATGCCCCAGTCACCCTGTGCCGCCAGCACCAGCGGCATCGCGAACATCAGCGCGAACGTCGCGGCCTTGCCGAGGTAGATGACCTCGGGCGGTGGGAGTCCACGACGGCGGTAGATCGGCAGCGTCAACGCCAGGATCAGGTCGCGGCCGATCAGGATCGCGGCCACCCACCACGGGATGATGTCGCGTAGGACGAACGCGATCAGCGTCGTGATCACGTACAGCCGGTCGACGAACGGGTCCAGGAGCGCGCCGAGTCGCGACGTCTGGTTCAGCAGACGGGCGAGCTTGCCGTCGGCCCAGTCGGTGAAGCCGCTGAGTATGAGGATCGCGAGCGCCCAGCCGTCCGCATGCGGGCCCAGCAGCAGGTACAGGAACAGCGGCACGCCGGCGAGCCTCACCATGCTGAGGAGGTTCGGGACGGTCAGGATGCGATCTTCGCCCTGCTTCGAGCCGGACTTCTGCTGCCCTACCGCGTCCACCAACAATCCTCTCGGGTCCCGTCCGCTGTCGGTGGCCAGCTTTCCACACCCGGTGTCCCATTTCAGGAACCGACCGTTCGGAGGCGACTTTGCTCAGGCCTGCCAGTCAGCGGACCGGTCAGGTCCGCGGCACCCGCGCGATGGATCCGGCGGTGATGCTGCCGAGGTAGATCCAGTCGGGTGTCTCGCGCACACCAGTCACCGGCGAGTAGCTGCCCTTCGCGCCCTGCAGACTTAGGACCACGCGCCCGCCGTCGTCGAGACCGAGTACCCACGCCCGGCGTTCCGGATCCGGTTGCACGACGCTCGGCAGGTTCGCGGCGAGCACCCGCAGTCCCGGATACGGCGCCATCCCGTCCAGCAGTCGCATCCGCGGGCTGTAGAGCGCGACCCAGAAGATGCCGTCGGCGGTCTGCGAGGTGACGTTGTCGGGGATCCCGGGCAGATTGTCCGCCCACACCGACACGGTCCCCGTGCGCGGTCCGGTCAGCTCGACGCGCTGGATCCGGTACGAGCCGGTCTCCGCGACGACCACGTACGACTCGTCGCGAGCGAGACCGACCCCGTTCGCGAACTGGAGGCCGTCCGCAAGCAGATCCATCTCCCCCGTGCGCGGGTCGAAGCGCAGCAGCCGGCCGGTGCCGCTGTGCTCGAGCATGTCGAGTCGGTGGTCCTCGACCGTGAACCGTGACGACGAGTCGGTGAAGTAGACGACGCCGTCGCGCGTGACGGCGGAGTTGTTGCACGCCAACAGCGGTCGACCGAGCGCCTCGTCGGCGAGTACCTCCACACGCCCGGTCTCGTCCACCCGCAGCACGCCCCGTCGGCTGTCGCAGACGAGGAAGCGCCCGTCGTCCAGCACCTCGACACCGAGCGGACGCCCGCCGGTGTGGGCGAGTTCGGTGGCACGGCCGTCGGCGTCGAACCGCCAGATCCTCCCGTCGTCGCCGCCGGTGATCACGCGCCCGTCGCCGTCGACCGCGACGTCCTCGGGGCCGCGTCCGGTGGGCAGCTTCCACTGCTGCGCGGCGTCGAGTTCCCGACTCGGTGCGAACAGTCCCGTCTCGGCCGGGGCAGGCGGCGGCCGCCACGCGACCGGTTCGATGCCGGTGCGGTCGACGGCGTGCAGGACCGATCGGAGGATCGTCACGGCCTCGACGCTAGTCGCGGGCGGGGCCCTCCGCCCGGGATTTCAGCGCCACGCGAAGCTCGGCTGCGCCAGATCCCCGACCCGGGTCGGGCGGCCGTGCAGGACGACCTCGCAGAACTGGTGGATCACCGCCCCCGTCGGTGCGTGGATGTGTTCGCCGCGGAACGGCCAGCACGCGACCGGTTCCGGTGATCCGGGGATCTCGACGAACCGGGTCGGCACGTCGAGCTCCCCCAACGGAACCGCGAACACGTGCGCCACCTCGTCGGGGTTCGGCACGAGGGCGTCCACCGAATCCTTCGACCACACCACGAACGGTGTCATGACGTAGCCCGAGCGGGTCACGTAGTCGTCGAGGCGCCCCAGCACGTCGTCGGGGCCGACGCCGATGCCGAGTTCCTCACGCAGTTCCCGCAGCGCCGCGTCGCGGGCCGTCTCGCCGTCGTCGAGGCGGCCGCCCGGCAGCGCGAACTGTCCTGCGTGGGCCCGCATCTTCGACGGCCGCAGGGTCAGCGGGAACACTGGGACGCCGTCGTCGCCGGCCATCACCGCGATCACGACGGCTGCCGCGCGCCGGTCTTCCAGCGGCTCCGTCCGGGCGTCGAAGGCCCGCAATCGCGATTCGATGTCCGCGCGGGTGAGCTTCGCCGTGTTCGTCATGTCCGCCTCCTGCACCCCGACCGTCGTTCGACCGATCATGCCCCACCGGGACAGCGGTCTCGTTATCGTGGGAGCCTGCGATTGGGGCCCAGATGCGCACGTCACCGCGATCGATCGTCCGCCGCCTGTCGCGCGTCCTCCTGTGTGTCGTCGCCGCCGTGCCCGCGGCCGTCGTCGTCGACGCGGCCGCCGCCAAGCCTGCGGGTCCGACGCCCTGCGCGTGGCGATTCATGTCCGACGGCGACGTACTCGACGTGGCCTTCCCCGACGAGAACGCGACCTACTGGGTGTTGCCATATGCCCTCGGGGCGAACGACTCGATCGAGGTGTCCGGCACGTACCCGTCGGCGCGGTACTTCTCGCTCAACACCTACGGCACCGACCTCGACACCACCGACACCCTGCGGGACGACCAGATCCTGCCCGACTCCGGCAGCGGCAACCCCTTCGCCGATCCCGCGGCACAGGTGCTCCCGCCGGAGCAGCGCCGGCGGCACGCGACCCTCGTGACCGGTCCGGCCGACCACGAGCGCAACGAGATCCGCGCGCTGCGCGACGGCGGCCCACCCGTCGGGTTCCTGATCATCCGCGTGTACGTGCCGGACGATCCCGCGTCGCCGAGTGGCGGTGTCCCACTCCCGCAGTTCGCCTACCGACTCGGCGGGACGACGACCCCCGTCCAGCCATGTGCCCAGCCGTTCGATCCGCGCACGCTGCCCGCCCCCGTCGCCGACGCCGGACAGTGGGTCGTCGACCGCGCGATCGAGCGGGCCGCGTCGGGCGCGTTCCGCGCGGACACCCCCGAGGCCACGTTCGTGAATCCCGCGAGCACGTCGGGCCTGTTTCCCAACGGCGACAACAAGTACATCGGAGCCGTGCTGACGTATCAGCCGGGACGGGTCGCGGTGGTGCGGGGCCGGGCACCCGTTTTCCCGGACACACGCGCCGGTGCGTCTCCCACCGAGCCCGGACAGCAGGTGCGCTACTGGTCGATGTGCCAGAACGACCTCGTCTCGCCGTACCCGGTGGTGGCGTGCGCGGCCGACTTCCAGACCGATCGGGGCGCCGACGGCCGGTACACGTACGTCGTGGCGGCCCCCGGCGACGTTCCCTCGAACGTGGATCCGACGGTGACCGTGCTGCCGTGGGGCTCGACGGACGTGCCGAAGAAGCTCCTCATCCTGCGGAACATGCTGCCCACGGCGGCGTTCTATCCCACATCGATCCAGGCGTCGCAGGCGGACGGCACCGATCCGGCGGCCACGATGGGTGCCTACTACCCCGAAGTGACGTACTGCTCGACGGCGACCGTCGAGATGCGGGGTTACGCGGGCTGTTTCGAGGGAGACCGACGATGAACTACGACATCCGGATTCGCGATCTGCCGGAGCAGCCCGCCGCGATCGTGCGGGGCGCCGTCACGGTCGAGGCGATCCCCGCCTTCCTGGGGCCAGCCTTCGACGCCGTCGCCCGCGCCGCGACGGATCAGGGCGTCGAGATCGTCGGCCCCCCGTTCGGACGGTTCCTGCCGCTGCCGGGCGACCGCTGGAACATCGAGGCCGGGTTCCCGCTCGAGCGCGACCTCGTCGAGGCGGGTCCGGTCGAGTCGGCGTCGCTGCCGGCCGGGCCGTGCGCCTGCACGGTTCACGCCGGCGGCTATGACACCGTCGAATCGGCGTATGTCGCTCTGACACAGTGGATCAGCGAGCACGGATACGCGACCGTGGGCGAGCCCTGGGAGTCCTATCTCGACGCCCCCGATACGCCGCGACCGCGGACCGAGGTGTTCATGCCAGTCGTGCGCCCGGACTCCAACTGATCCGACCGCCGACCCGCCAACGATCTTGTCGCCCTGGTAGGGCAAGATCTCGCATCGTGACTCGCTCCACCCGGCTCGGCCTCCTCCTCGCGCTCTCCGGCTCCCTTCTGGCCATCACCGGGTGCAGCAGCACCCCCACCGACAGCGAACCCGTCGTCATCGCCCGGACGACCCCGGATCCGACGACGTCGCACAGGGTATCGGCGACCCCGCGTCACGTCCCGACCACGTCGGCACCCGCCCGAGCGGTGGTCACCGAAACCTCGACTCCCCCGGCGCCCGGCGTCACCCCCGACGCCGCGCCGATGGACGCCCTCGGCCCCGAGGATCTGCTGTTCCTGTCGTACATCACCGAATTCACGCTCATGGAGAAGCCCGAGAGCGACCAGATCAGGCTCGGCCTGTCGATGTGCAACTCCCTGTATCGCGGTGAGAGCAAGCCCGACCTCACCGCCGAATACCTGGGCGACGGCCGCTACACCAGGGCCGAGGTCGCCAACGTCCTGGGCGCCGCGACGGTCGCGTACTGCCCCGAGTTCGCCTGACGCACCAGTGTCGGCGTTGAACGAGCCTATCCCCTACGACCGCATGCGCCGACTGCTCGGCCTGCCCGATCTCGTGGTCGGCTCCCCTGCTCGATGGGCGGTTCGGAAGATCCGAACCGGCGCACAGTCCGGCCAGTGGGGCGTGTGGCGATGCCCGGGTTCCGCGAATTACACGCTGGTCGAGGCATTTCGGACGTGGCCGGACGCGATCGACGGAGTGCGACGTGCGGTCCACGGTGCAGGGCGCGGCACATCACCCACCGACCTGCAGGCGGCCGGCGAAGGCGGACGCGCGGTCGACGAGGTGATCGCGCAGGCGTGACACTGCCGGCGTCGGCCGGTGATGTCCCGACGCCAGCCCGATGCTGCGCTCGCGCGCACCCTCGAGCGGGACGGCCACGACGCCCCCGTGCGGCGTCTCCGCGGTCGGCAGCAGCGCGACGCCCAATCCGTGTCCGACCAGCGCCCTGATCGTCTCGAACTCGGTGATCTCGAACGACACCCGCGGGGTGAATCCCGCCTCGGCGCACCACGAGTCGACGAGCTGACGCAGATGGTAGGACGGCGGGTTCGCGATGAACGCCTCGTCCGCGAGTTCGGCCAGGTCGACCTGCGCCCGGCCCGCGAATCGATGGGTATCCGCGACGTGCAGGTGGATCGCCTGACGGCCGAGGACGACCACGGGCAGGTCTTCCGGCGGCGGGATCATCACCGCCAGGTCGAGTCGGCCGTCTCGCACCATCCCGGCGAGCGCATCACCGTGCGCCTGGACCAGATGGAGCCGGATCCGCGGCGCCGCTGCATGGAATTCCGCGAGCACCGACGGAATGCTCACCGGCCCGAGCGTGAGCGGAAAGCCGAAGCGCACGAGGCCTCCCTCGGGATCGGCGTTGCGCCGGACGACTCCGAGCGCGTCGTCGAGCGCACCCACCAGGCCGTGTGTCCGCTCGAACAGCTCGCGCCCCTGCGCGGTGAGCGCGATGCCGCAGAGGACATTCTGGACGTCGTCCTCATCGGGGGCGGCATCATGTCCGCGACGCTCGGCGCGCTGCTGTCCACGCTGCAGCCGGACTGGTCGATCGTGATGCTCGAACGGCTCGACGGCCCAGCCCAGGAGAGTTCGAACGCGTGGAGCAACGCCGGGACCGGGCATGCCGGGTTGTGTGAACTCAACTACATGCCCGATCCGAGTGATCCCGCCCGCGCCGCCGACATCGGACGCCAGTACGCGCTCTCACAGCAGTTCTGGGCTGCGCTCGTCGACAACGGTGACATCGACGGTCCGCGGTCCGTCGTCAATCCGACACCGCACATGGACGTCGTCTTCAGCGAACGCGACATCGCATATCTGCGTGAGCGTTTCGCGACGCTGCGGCGGCTGCCCCTGTTCGCGGACATGGAGTACAGCGAGGATCCCGAGACGATCAGGGCCTGGGCGCCGCTGCTCACCGAGGGGCGCGATCCCGCCCAGCCGATGGCGGCGACGCGCCACACGGCCGGCACCGACGTCGACTTCGGCGCGTTGACTCACGCGCTGGTGAACACGATGACCGCTCGCGGCGCGCGAGTGCGGACGCACCACGAGGTGACCTCCCTGTCCCGGTCCGCGGACGGGGTCTGGAGCGTCGGCGGACGGGACCGCCGCGAGAAGCGCCGCTTTTACGTCCGGTCGAGGTTCGTGTTCGTCGGCGCCGGCGGATATGCCCTGAAGCTGCTACAGAAGGCCCGGATCCCCGAGGTCCGCGGGTACGCGGTCTTCCCGCTGGGCGCCCAGTTCCTCCGTACCGATCACCCCGACGTGGTCGAGCGGCACGACGCGAAGGTGTACGGACAGGCGGCGATCGGCGCGCCACCGATGTCGGTGCCGCATCTCGATCGGCGGATCGTCGACGGGCGTCCCGCGCTCATGTTCGGGCCCTACGCCACCTTCAGCACGAAGCTGTTGAAGCACGGCCGACTGCGGGACCTGTTCACCACCATCCGTTTCCACAACGTCGCACCGCTGATGGCCGTGGGGATCCAGAACCTGGGACTGGTGCGGTACCTGATCGGCCAGTTGGTCGCCTCCCGCCGACGGAAGTTCGCCGAACTGGAGCGGTTCTACCCCACCGCCGATCCGGTCGACTGGGACCTGATCCAGGCGGGACAGCGGGCGCAGCTGATCAAACCCGACCGGAGGAGGGTGGGCGTCCTGACGTTCGGCACCGAGATCGTCACCGGCGCCGACGGCACGATCGCGGGCCTGCTCGGGGCCTCGCCCGGCGCGTCCATCGCCCCGCCCCTGATGGCGGACCTCCTCGCGGCGTGCTTCCCCGAGGAGCACGCGCGATGGCAGCCCACCCTGCAGCGGTTGATGCCAGGCCTCGGGGCGGCGCCCGTCGACACCGAAGAATGCGCGGCCGACCCGGACGCGTCCGCCGCGGGCTGACCCCACGAAGAAGGCATGACGCCGGCGCTCCGAATTGATGATCCAGTCGACATTGCAGGCGGAATCACTACGAGTATTTCGTCCGCAATGACCGGAACGTGCAATCTTTGGCGATGGCGGGCAGGCGTCTGCCTGGACCCAATTCGTTGGACTTTCGACACCTGCCCAAACATCCACGCCAATTAGAGTCACCACCTGGCGGGCGTCGATTTCATCGAAGACGTGTTCAGCCCTGCATCGCGATCAGTCAATACGGACTGGAGTTGTCAATGCCCGGACAGGCCGACGACGACATCCCCGTCGACAGCGCCGGCCCGGTCCGGTCCGAGAGACCGTCGCGGGCGGGACTCGTGCCGCCGGGCTGAGCGCGCGACACCAACCACCGCTCCGGCACGTGGTGCCCTGCTTCCCGACCATCAGCGAAGTCCGGCCACGCCTGCTCGAAGGCGTTCACGCAGAGGGAAAGGAATCACCCGCCACCTGAGACTCGTCAACGGGAAAGGGACCACCACGATGACGAAGAATGAGAAAACCGTCCAAGAAGTCACCTACGATCTGCTGCGTTCGCTGGAATTGACCACCGTATTCGGAAACCCGGGCTCCACCGAGCAGACGTTCCTGAAGCGTTTCCCTGACGACTTCACCTACGTGCTGGGGTTGCAGGAAGCGTCGGTGCTGGCCATGGCCGACGGGTTCGCACAGTCCACGGGCAGGCCGGCGTTGGTCAACGTGCATACCGGCGCCGGAACCGGGAACGCGATGGGCAGCCTGGTGGCCGCGTCCAAGGGAAACACGCCACTGATCGTCACGGCCGGTCAGCAGACGCGCGAGATGGTCCTGTGCGACCCGTACCTGACGAACCGCGACGAAACCCTGCTGCCGATGCCCTGGGTCAAGTGGGCCTATCAACCCGCGCGCGCAGAGGACGTGCCGGCCGCGTTCATGCGCGCCTACGCGGTCGCTCTGCAGCCGCCGGCGGGTCCGGTGTTTCTGTCCATCCCGCTCGACGACTGGGACAAGCCGGCCGAAGGGTCCGCGGTAGTCAGGACGGTGAGCGATCGAATCAGCCCGGATGCCGAGCGCCTGCGTGGATTCGCGGATCGCGTCAACCGCGCGCAGCGGCCACTCCTGGTCTTCGGGCCCGAGGTTGATCGCAGCCACGCCTGGGATGCCGGCGTGGCCCTCGCCGAGAAACTCGGGGCGCCGGTGTACAGCGGCCCGCTTCCCGACCGAGTGTCCTTTCCCGAGAATCACAGCCTGTACCAGGGGCAGCTCCCGATGACCATCGCGGGCGTCAACGAGGCTCTGCAGGGCCACGACCTGGTCCTCGTGATCGGAGCGCAGGTCTTCCGCTACTACCCCTACGTGCCCGGTGAGTACCTGCCCACGGGTACCGAACTGCTGCAGATCACGTCGGATCCGACGATGGCCGGAGCCGCGCCGGTCGGCGACAGCGTGCTCGGCGACGCGCGGTTGGCGTTGGAGCAGCTCGCGGGCATGGTTGATGACCGGAGCAGCGTGCCCGCCATGACCACGTCGGTGGGTGGCCACGACATCGCCGACGCCGAGTCCTCGCCCCTGACGCCGGCCGCGGTGTTCTCGACGCTGGGTACCGTGAAGCCGGCAGACGCTCCGCTGGTTACGGAATCGACATCCACGATGGCCCAACAGGTCCGGTGGCTGCCCACGACCCGTACCGGTTCGTTCTTCGCGACCGCCAGCGGTGGGATCGGCTGGGGCGTACCCGCGGCGGTGGGCATCGCGCTCGGCGACCGCGCCCGCGGGGTGAAGCGCACCGTGGTCGCGACCATCGGCGACGGATCGTTCCAATACTCGGTGCAGGCGATATGGACGGCGGCCCAACACCGCCTGCCGGTCGTGTTCGTGGTGTTGCGCAACGCGGAGTATTCGATCCTCAAGGCGTTCGCCCTGCTGGAGAAGACACCGGGGGTGCCCGGACTGGACTTGCCCGGCCTCGACATCGCCTCCATCGCAGAGGGTTTCGGGTGCCGGTCGGTCAACGTGGACACCACCGAGAAGCTCGCCGAGGCGTTCACCTCCGCACTCGAAGCCGATGGGCCCACTGTCATCGTGGTGCCGACTGAACCGGAGTTGGCGCATCTGGGCTGATTCCGGCGCGCACCCGCGTATCGCCCACGCCGCCACCGCTCACGTGCGGTCGATCTCCGACCGGAACCGGCGCCGGACAGCAAGAAACCCAGGTGAAAGGATCTTCACCTGGGTTCTCGTCGGTCGGGCTGACAGGATTTGAACCTGCGACCACTTGACCCCCAGTCAAGTGCGCTACCAAGCTGCGCCACAGCCCGTCCACGCCCTCGTTCGGGCGCCTCAGAAGATTACAACAGTGTCGCCAGGGAAAGCGAATCGCCTGGTCAGCAGCCCTGGACGACCCCACTGAGGCGCTGTCGCACCGGTTTTGCGACCGTCACACACCGAATCCGCGTCGAATTCCCGTGTGCTCTGGGCAACCTGTGCGACAGCGCCGTCGGTCAGCGGCTGCGGCGGTCCCGCTTCTCCCGCACGCGCACCGAGATGCGCACGGGGCTGCCGTCGAAGCCGAACTCCTCACGCAGGCGACGCTCGAGGAAGCGGCGGTAGCCGGCCTCGAGGAAGCCCGTGGTGAACAACACGAATGTCGGCGGACGGGTGCCGGCCTGGGTCGCGAACATGATGCGGGGCAGGCGTCCACCACGCATCGGCGGCGGCGTGGCCGCCACGACCTCCTTGAGCCAGTTGTTGAGGCGTCCGGTCGGGATGCGCTTGTCCCACGACTCCAGCGCCGTGTCGAGCGCAGGAACGAGCTTCTGGACGGCCCGACCGGTGTGCGCGGAGATGTTGACCCGCTGCGCCCACGGCACGCGGACCAGTTCGCGGTCGATCTCCTTCTCGAGCATCAGACGCCGGTCCTCGTCGACCAGGTCCCACTTGTTGAAGGCGAGCACCAGCGCACGACCCGTCTCGGCCACCATGCTCAGGACGCGCAGGTCCTGCTCGGTGATCGGCTTCGACGCGTCGATCAGGAGGATCGCGACCTCGGCGGCCTCGATCGCGCCCTTGGTCCGCAGCGACGCATAGAACTCGTGACCGCTGGCATGGTTGACCTTCTTGCGCAGGCCGGCGGTGTCGATGAACTTCCACACCTTGCCGCCCAGCTCGACGAGCGAGTCGACGGGGTCGACGGTGGTGCCCGCAACGTCGTGGACCACCGAGCGCTCGTCACCGGACAGCTTGTTGAGCAGGCTCGACTTGCCGACGTTCGGCTTGCCGACGAGCGCCACCCGGCGGGGGCCGGTGCCGCCGGTGCCCTCGCGCGGGGTCTCCGGAAGGACCCGGAGGACCTCGTCGAGCAGATCACCGGTGCCGCGACCGTGCGTGGCACTGACCATGTACGGCTCGCCCAGGCCGAGCGACCACAGGGCCGCAGCCTCCGCCTCGGTACGGGCGTCGTCGACCTTGTTCGCGACGAGGATCACCGGTGTCTTCGACCGGCGCAGCACCCGAACGGCAGCCTCGTCCGTCCCCGTGGCACCGACGACGGCGTCGACCACGAGCAGGATCGCGTCCGCGGTGTTCATCGCCAGTTCGGCCTGACGCGCCACTGACTGCTGCAGGCCCTTGGCGTCGGGCTCCCAGCCGCCGGTGTCCTGCACCATGAACCGGCGTCCGGCCCAGTTGGCGTCGTACGAGACGCGGTCGCGCGTCACACCGGGGATGTCCTCGACGACCGCCTCACGACGGCCGATGATGCGGTTGACGAGCGTGGACTTGCCGACGTTCGGCCGTCCGACCACCGCGAGTGTCGGTACCGCGAGGTGCTCCTCGGCGTCCTCACCGTCGAGGAAATCGGCGAGGTCCCAGTCGGACTCCTCGCTCCAGATTCCGTCTCCGGCGTACTCGGTCGCCGTCGAATCTCCTACATAACCGTCGGTCACTGCACTGCTCCAGTTCTGTCGCCTACCACCAGCAGCAACCTGCCGATCACGTCTTCGATACCCAGTTCGCTCGTGTCCACCGTCACCGAATCCTCCGCCGGACGCAACGGAGATACCGCGCGGGTGGAATCGAGGTGGTCGCGGCGCTGCACGTCGGCGAGGACTGCGGCGAAGTCGTCTCCGCGTCCTTCCGCGATGTTCTGGGCGTTGCGCCGCATGGCCCGGGCCTCCGCGGAGGCCGTCAGGAAGATCTTCACGTCGGCGTCCGGCAGCACGACGGTGCCGATGTCGCGGCCCTCGACGACGATGCGCCCGGCCTGCTCCACGATGCGCCGCTGCAGATCCACCAGGAACGTCCGCACGTCTGGCACCGCGGACACCGCCGACACGGCCTGCGTGACGGCCGCGCCGCGGATCTCGTCGGTGACGTCCTCGCCGGCCAGTCGCACGCCGTCCGCGTCGGGATCGGTGCCGATCGACAGCGGCAGCGACGACGTCGCCTCGGCGACGGCTACCGGATCACCGATGTCGACGCCGCGGCGCAGCACGTGCAGCGTCGCGATCCGGTACATCGCGCCGGTGTCGAGGTAGCGCGCACCCAGACTCTTCGCCACCCGGCGGGACACGCTGGACTTACCGGTGCCCGACGGTCCGTCGATCGCGACGACCAGTGGGGTCGGTGTGGTCACAGACCCACCGCCCCGTAGAGGCCGCCGACCTCGCCGCGGCCGAGGACCCGCAGGGTGCCGGGACGGCCGTCGCCGAGCGCGACGTTGCCGATGTCGGTGCGGACCAGCCGCACCACCGGGTGTCCGACGGCGTCGAGGAGGCGGCGCACGATGTGCTTGCGGCCCTCGTGCAGGACGATCTTGACCAGCGACTTGCCACCGTTGATGTCGAGGAGCTGGAACGCGTCGACCTTCGCCGGCCCGTCGTCGAGCTCGACGCCGGCCTTGAGGGTCTTGCCGACGCTGCGGTCGACGACACCCTGCACGGTGGCCAGGTACGTCTTCGGCACCTCGTACGACGGGTGCATCAGCCGGTGCGCGAGGTCACCGTCGTTGGTCAGCAGGATCAGTCCCTCGGTGTCGGCGTCGAGACGACCGACGTGGAAGAGGCGCTGACCGGCGGAGACGCGTTCGGAGACGATGTCGCCGATGCACGGGCGTCCGAGGTCGTCGGACATCGTGGACTGCCAGCCCCGCGGCTTGTTCAGTGCGATGTGGACCAGATCCTTCTTCACGACGACGCGGATACCGTCGACGCGGACGACCGCGTTCTCGGGGTCGACCCGCAGGCCCTGCTCGAGGACGATGCGGCCGTCGACCTCGACGCGGCCCTGGTCGATGAGTTCCTCGGCGGCGCGTCGGGAGGCGACTCCGGCCTGTGCGAGGACCTTCTGCAACCGCACGCCGTCGCCCTTCATGGGCGCGAGGTCGCGGTCGATGTCGGCGTACTGGTGCTTCGCGGGCTTCGCGTTGCTGATCTTGGGAGTCTGCGCCTGGGTCTGGGCGCGCTGGGGCTTGGCCGACTTCGGCTTGCCCCGCTTGTTCAGCTGCTTGTTCGCAGCGGTCGAGCGTGCAGCACCCTTGGCGGGCTGCTTCTTCTTACGGTCCGGTGTGCCATCACGGCGAGCGGGCTTGTTCACTTTTTTGGATCCCTGTCAGTTTTCGATGTCGAGCTCGGGGTCGGAGGCCTTTGCTCCGGATCCCATTGACGAACTCGTCCTGTCCATTCTCGCAAATCGCGGATCGGCTTCGAGACTCTCGGTGATGTCATCGATCACATCTACGTCGGGAAGCAGGGGCGCGAGGGGCGGCAGATCCGCAAGTGACGCCAGTCCGAGGCGTTCGAGGAACATCTCGGTGGTCGCATACGTGGTCGCGTTGGTCTCCGGGTCCGGGCCGGCCTCGGTGATCAGTCCGCGGGCCAGCAGGGTGCGGATGACGCCGTCGACGTTGACGCCGCGAACGGCGCTGATCCGCGCCCGGGTGAGTGGCTGCCGGTAGGCGATCACCGCGAGCGTCTCGAGCGCTGCGCGGGTCAGCTTCGATCGGGCGCCGTCGAGCAGCAAACGCTCGACGTACGGTGCGTACTCGGTGCGCGTGTAGAAGCGCCACCCGTCCCCCGCGAACCGCAGGTCGATGCCGCTGCCACGGGCGGTGAGGCCGTCGGACATCGTGCGCAGCATCGTCTCGACCCTCGCCTCGGACTCGCCCAGCGCGTCGGCGAGCATCGCCGACGACGCCGGCGAGTCGACCACCAGCAGCATCGACTCGAGCGCGCCCGCCAGGCGGTCGTCGGTCATCTCCGCGAACTCGTCCTCGAACGGGCTCAGGTCCTCGGTGTCGACGGACGTCATCCGTAGTCCTCCTCGCTCGCGGGCGCGGCCGCGGCCTCGCCGGTCCAGCACACCAGCAGATCCCCCAGCGGTTCGGGCTGCTCGAACAGCACCGACCGCTCCCGATACAGCTCGAGCAGCGCCAGGAAACGGGCCACGATCTGCACGGGGACCTCGCACTCGGCGATCAGCTCACCGAAGGGCGCCCACACGCCGGCACCACGCTCCCGGAGCAGTTCGAGGATCCGCGCCGCCTGCTCCGGAACCGAGACGGTCGGGACATGGAGGTGATCCAGTCCCACCTCGGCGACCGGTCGGGGCCGGAAGGCGGTCGCGGCGATCTCGGCGAACTGGCGCGGATCGACCCCGAGCAGCACCTCCGGAAGCAGGTCGACGTACCGGTCCTCGACCGACACCGACCGCGGATACCGCCGCAGCGCCGCCGCCTCCAGCTCACCGAACAGCTGCGCCACCTGCTTGTAGGCCCGGTACTGCAGCAGCCGCGCGAACAGCAGGTCGCGCGCCTCGAGCAGCGCCAGGTCCTCGTCGTCGTCCACCTCACCGGCGGGCAACAGACGCGCGGCCTTCAGGTCGAGCAGAGTCGCCGCCACCACCAGGAATTCGGTGGTCTGATCCAGGCCCAGCTCGCTGCCGAGGCGGCGCGTGTAGGAGATGAACTCGTCAGTCACCTGGTGCAACGCGACCTCGGTGACGTCCAGCTGGTGCTGGCTGATGAGCGTCAGCAGCAGATCGAACGGACCCTCGAAGTTGTGCAGACGCACCCGGAAACCCCGGCCGTCCCCACCTTCTACCCCTGTATGCGCTGTCTCGGCCCCCGACGCGACGTCCGTGCTCACCGGGCGCAGCGGTGGATGACCTCGCGGGCGAGGGCCCGGTAGGCCTCGGCGCCCCCGGACTTGGGCGCCCACGTGGTGATCGGTTCTCCCGCGACGCTGGTCTCCGGGAAGCGAACGGTGCGGTTGATGACGGTGTCGTACACGAGGTCGCCGAACACCTCGACGACCCGCGACATCACCTCACGGGCGTGGAGGGTGCGGGCGTCGAACATCGTCACGACGATGCCCTCGAGCGACAGCCGCGGATTGAGGCGGTCACGGACCTTGTCGACGGTGTCGTTGAGCAGAGCGAGCCCGCGCAGCGAGAAGAACTCGCACTCCATCGGGATGATCACACTGTCGGCGCAGGCGAGCGCGTTGACGGTGAGCAGGCCCAGCGACGGCTGGCAGTCGATCAGCACGTAGTCGTAGCGGTCGAGCACCGGGTGCAGCACGCGGCCCAGCGTCTGCTCGCGTCCCACCTCGGTGACGAGTTGGATCTCGGCCGCCGAGAGGTCGATATTGCTGGGCAGCAGATCGAGGCCCTCGATCCGGGTCCGCATCAGCACGTCGTCGATCGACGTGCGCTCGACGAGAAGGTTGTGGACGGTCAAATCCAGATCATGGTGCGCGACACCGAGTCCCGCGGACAGGGCGCCCTGCGGATCGAGGTCGACGAGCAACACCCGGCGACCGTGCTCGGCGAGCGAGGCACCCAGGTTGATCGTGGATGTGGTCTTTCCCACACCGCCCTTCTGGTTGCACATCGCGATGATCCGGGCGGGACCGTGACCGACGACCGGGCCGGGTTCCGGCACCGCGCGCAACGGCCGGCCGGTGGGCCCGAGCGGTACCACGTCCCTGCACTCGACGTCTCTTGCATATGACAGCGCATCCCCGGAAAACGGGTGCGCGGGCTCCGCGTGCTGCGGCTGCGGTGTCACCACGGTCCGATGTCCCCTGTCCTGTCGATCCCGTCCTGTCTTCCAGCTGATTTCGTAACGCTACCGCTTCGTGACCTCAAACGACGGCCAACACGCACCGGCTCAGCGGGCCCGCGGGTGCGCCTGCGCCCACACCTCGCGCAGGGCGCTCACGGTCACCATCGTGTAGATCTGCGTCGTCGTCACCGACGAATGCCCGAGCAACTCCTGGACGACGCGCACGTCCGCACCGCCGTCGAGCAGGTGCGTCGCGAACGAGTGCCGCAGCGTGTGCGGCGACACCGCGACCGTGATCCCCGCCTTCTCCGCGGCGTCGTGGAGGACCTGCCACGCGCTCTGCCGCGACAGTCGGCCGCCGCGGGCGTTGAGGAACAGCGCCGGCGTGCCGCGGCCGACCAGGCCGGGACGGCCGCGGACCAGATAGTTGTCGATGGCCGCGATCGCGGGACGGCCGACGGGCACGACACGTTCCTTGCCGCCCTTGCCGCGCAGCAGCACCGAACGCGACTCGGTGTCGAGGTCGTCGAGGTCGAGGCCGACGGCCTCCGAGATGCGTGCGCCTGTCGAGTACAACAGTTCGAGCAGGGCCCGGTCCCGGAGCGTCCGCGGATTGTCGGACGCCCCGTCGCCGCCGGCGGCGTCGAGGATCGAGAGGACGTTGTCGAGGGGCAGGGACTTCGGCAGGCGCCGGCCCGGGGTCGGGGGCTTCACGGCCCGCGCGACATCCGCCGGCGTCACGCCTTCCGCCGCGGCGAATCGGTGCAGTCCGCGCACCGCGATCAGCGCCCGCGCCGCGGAACTGGGAGCGAGCGCGACCGTCCCCGAGTCCGGGTCGCCGCGCCGCAGCGCGACGACGAACTCGGTGACGTCGGACTCGGTGACCGCCCGGAGGTCGTCGATCTGCCGGTCGGACAGGAACCGCGCGTACCGATCGAGGTCACGACGGTACGAGCTCAGCGTGTTGCGCGCGGCGCCGCGCTCGACGGCCAGGTGGTCCAGATACGTGTTGATCTGGCCGCCCAGCACGGTCATGCGGATTCGCTGTCGGTCCGACCGTGCTTGCGTCGCGCGAACGTGTCGGGCCGATCGATCCAGTCCGCACCCGGGTCCCGCAGGCCGTCGCCCCGAGCGCGGGCCGCGGCGAGCGCGAGAATGCCGGACACGGCAGTGGCGTTGACGATCTCGCCGCGCAGCGCCATCGCCACCGCGTCGTCGAGCGGAACGCGGTCGATCTCGAGGTCCGCCTCCTCGTCGTGGGCGTCGGGACGGCCGACCTCACGCAGGCCGGTCGCCAGGAACACCCGCACCGACTCGTCCGTGAAGCCCGGGGAGAGCGCGATGTCGACGAGCACGGACCAGTTGTCCGCCGCCAGCCCCGTCTCCTCCACGAGCTCCCGGCGGGCGGCATCGAGCGGATCCTCGCCCGGTTCGTCGAGCAGTCCGGCCGGCAACTCCCACAGGCGTCGTCCGAGGGGATGCCGGTACTGCCGGATGAGGACCAGCCGATCGGCGTCGTCGAGCACCGCGACGGCAACCGCGCCGTGATGCTCGACGACCTCCCGATCAGCTTCTCGCCCACCGGGCATGGCGACCCGGTCCACCCGCAGCGCGACGATGGCGCCGCTGTACACGTCGCGCGACGCGACGGTGTGGAACTCGTGCTCCCCCGGCAGGCTCATCAGCGACCGTTATCCGACGCTGTCCGCGGTGGTCGACTCGACCTTCGCCTCGGGCGTGACGTCGACCGGCAACTGCTCGGCGGCCTTGTAGTCGAGCGCCGCACCGATGAACGCCGAGAACAGCGGGTGCGGGCGGGTCGGCCGGCTCTTGAGCTCCGGATGTGCCTGCGTCGCAACGAAGAACGGATGCTTGTCGGCGGGCAGCTCGACGAACTCGACGAGATGTCCGTCCGGCGAGGTGCCGGAGAACTGCAGTCCGCTCTTGGCGATGCGGTCGCGGTAGGCGTTGTTCACCTCGTAGCGGTGGCGGTGGCGCTCGGAGACGTTCTCGCTCCCGTACGCCTTCGCGACGACCGAGCCCTTGGCCAGCACGGCCGGGTAGGCACCCAGGCGCATCGTGCCACCCAGATCCGCCTCACCGGCGACGATCTGCTCCTGATCGGCCATCGTCGAGATGACGGGGTGCTTGGTGTCCTGGTCGAACTCCTCCGAGTTCGCGTCCTTCAGGCCCACCGAGCGGGCCGCCTCGATCACCACGGCCTGCAGACCGAGGCACAGACCCAGCAGCGGGAGCTTGTTGGTGCGGGCGTAGCGGATGGCGCCGAGCTTGCCCTCGATGCCGCGGATACCGAAGCCGCCGGGGATCAGGACCGCGTCCACGTCACCGAGCGCGGCCTGCGCGCCCTCTTCGGTCTCGCACTCGTCGGACGGCACCCAGGAGATCTCCACCTTGGAGTGGTGCGCGAAGCCGCCGGCCCGCAGCGCCTCGGTCACCGACAGGTACGCGTCGGGCAGATCGACGTACTTGCCGACCAGCGCGACCTTGACGATCTCGCGCGGGTTGTGGACGCGATCGAGCAGGTCGCCCCACACCGTCCAGTCGACGTCGCGGAACGGCAGGCCCAGCTGGCGCACGACGTAGGCGTCGAGGCCCTCGCTGTGCAGCACCTTCGGGATGTCGTAGATGGACGGCGCATCGGGGGTCGAGATGCACGCGTCGACGTCGACGTCGCACATCAGCGCGATCTTCGCCTTCAGCGCCTGCGGCACGTCACGGTCGCAGCGCAGGATCAGCGCGTCGGGCTGGATACCGATGTTGCGCAGCGCGGCCACCGAGTGCTGCGTCGGCTTGGTCTTGAGCTCGCCGGACGGGCCGAGGTACGGCACGAGCGAGACGTGCAGGAAGAAGACGTTCTCCCGGCCGACGTCGTGGCGCACCTGACGGGCCGCCTCGAGGAACGGCTGAGACTCGATGTCGCCGACCGTGCCGCCGATCTCGGTGATCACGACGTCCGGGACCTGGCCCTGCGCGTCGGGGCCGGCCATCGCGATGATGCGGCTCTTGATCTCGTCGGTGATGTGCGGGATCACCTGGACGGTGTCGCCCAGGTACTCGCCGCGGCGCTCCTTCGCGATGACCGCCGAGTAGACCTGCCCGGTGGTCACGTTGGCGAAGGCGTTGAGGTCACGGTCGAGGAAACGCTCGTAGTGTCCGACGTCGAGGTCGGTCTCGGCGCCGTCCTCGGTGACGAAGACCTCACCGTGCTGGAACGGGTTCATCGTTCCGGGGTCGACGTTCAGGTAGGGATCGAGCTTCTGCATGGTCACGCGCAGTCCGCGCGCGGTGAGCAGCTCGCCGAGGCTGGAAGCGGTCAATCCCTTACCGAGGGAGGAGG
Source organism: Prescottella soli (assembly GCF_040024445.1). Taxonomy (NCBI): domain Bacteria; kingdom Bacillati; phylum Actinomycetota; class Actinomycetes; order Mycobacteriales; family Nocardiaceae; genus Rhodococcus; species Rhodococcus (subgen. Prescottella) soli. The sequence continues at coordinate 257,093 of NZ_CP157276.1, read as the reverse complement.
CGACACCCCCGCTCACGAAGATGTGCTTGGTGGCGCTACGCGAATGAATGCGTGACTGTGGCAAAGGGGCTCCCGTGACGACTGTGCAGGACTTGGTCTGAGATGAAGCATGCTGGGGCCTGCCGACCCACGGGACTTCACGGTAACACCTGTCGCCCGAGAACCGTGCACGACGCTCCCGGTTTCCGAGCGACAGGCGTCACATCCGTGCTACGGCTTCGGCGCACCCACCGTGACCGCGGCGGCGCCGGGGCCCGTCCCGTAACGCCCGGAACCGCCTCCCAGCTGCTCCTGGAGTGCGAGGACGGTCGTGATCCGACCCGACTCGCGGTCCACGTTGTCGACCGTCGTCAGCACCGACGCCACCGCGCCGTCGGCGCGCGCGACCGCGATCGGGCCGTTGCCCTCGGCGGCCGACGGCGGTCCGGCTAGCACGGTGCCCGCGCCGCGGCCGTCGAGCGCCCCGGCGAAGCGGGCGATCACCGCGCCACGATTGCCGCTGGTGTTCCCGGGGTCGCCGCTGCCGGTGAGGACGACCGCCAGCTGAGCGGGCTGGACGTTGCCGTCGTAGTCGATGAAGCCGCCGCCGCGCAGCGTTTCCAGCGCCAGCGTCCGCTCCTCCGGCGTGGTCTGCGGCTGGGCCGTCTGCGGGTTCAGCAGCAGCACCGAACCGAGCAGGTCACCGGCCAGGCTGCCCTGGTCGACGGCGCCGGTCCGGAGCTGGATACCGGCGGGGATGACGTTCGTCACTGTCGTCCGCAACTGGTCGCCGTTGACGGAGTCGACGAACGACGGGGTGAGCGACACCCGACCGGTGACCGAACCGCCCGCCTGCGCCACCGACCGCTGCACGCCTTCGATGTCGCCCGGATCGGCGTCCGGGGTGGTGATCACGATCACCGAACGCTGGGCGAGGGTGTCGTGGAGGATCCGGTCGGCGACGGCCGAATCGAATCCGTCGGCCGCGGTGAGCTGCTCGCCGAGCTGGTTGTTCTTCTCGTTGAGGTTCTCGATCTGGTTCTGCAGTTCGGCCTTGTCGTCCCGCAGTCCCGACAGCATGCCGTTCGAGAGCAGGCCGGATCCGAGCACCACGCCGATCGCGAGGGCCAGGAAGATCGCCGCTATGGAGATGGCGTGTTGACGCATGGAAATCACTTGAAGAGCCCCTGTACCCACAGCGCGAAGCTGTTCCACGTATCGATTGCCCAGTCCACTGCCTCGCCGCCGATGTTCGAGACGACGAGCGCGACGATCACCGCGGTCAACGCCGCGAGCACGAGCAGCGCGATCGCCGCACCGGACACCCGGCTGCGGTACAGCGTCGCGACGGCCTTGGCGTCCACCAGCTTCGGCCCCACTTTGAGGCGGGTCATGAACGCCGCCGGGTTGGTGTCACGGCGTCCGCGGTCGAAGAACTCGTCGAGCGAGACCGTGCTGCCGACCGTGACGATCAGCGACGCCCCGTGGTGGTCGGCCAGCAACAGCGCCAGGTCGGACGGGGAGGCCGACGCCGGGAACGTCATGGCGCCGATGCCGAGGTCCTGGATGCGGGACAGGCCCTGTGCGTGACCGTCCGGGTCGGCCGGCAGCACGACCTCGGCACCGCACTTGAGGGTCTCGCTGGTGATCTCGTCCGGGTCGCCGACGATGAGGTCGGGACGGTAGCCCGCCTTCGTCAGCGTGTCCGCGCCCACGCCGACACCGACGAGGATCGGCGAGTACTCCTTGATGAACGGCTTGAGTGCCTTCAGATCGGCCTGGTGATCGGGGCCGTCCGCCACGACCACGACGTGCCGGTCCTTCAGGTCGACGTCGATGTCCGGGACTCCGACGCCGTCGATCAGCAGCGGACTCTCCGATCGGATGAACTCGATCGTGTTGCCCGAGAACGCCTCGAGGTGGTCGACGAGACCGGTCTTGGCCTCGATCATCCGATCGGAGATCTCGGCCTCGGACTGCTCCTGTCCCTCGGCCAGCCGGCGCTCGCCCGCGTACACGCCGCCTTCGTGCAGACGGACCTTCGACCCGTCCTTGATCGTCTTGAAGATCTCGGTGCCGGCCGAGTCGATCAGCACGATCCCGTTCGCGACCAGGACCTCCGGGCCGAGGTTCGGGTAGCGGCCGGTGATCGACGGCGACGCGTTGACCACGGCCAGCACGCCGGCCGCCACGAGAGCGTCCGCGGTGACCCGGTCCAGGTCGATTTCGTCGAGCACGACGACGTCACCGTGCCCGACGCGGCGCAGCAGCTTGCCGGTGTCGCGGTCGACCCGAGCGATGCCACTGATTCCTGGGAGGGATTCGGTCTTACGGGAGAGCAGCGCCGGCATCTTCATGACCTCGATGATCGCCCGCCGGAAACGGATGTTCACGGAGGCGCGCCGTACCAAATACCACACCCGTCACAGCTTCACCAACCAAAAAGTCGGTTTCACGAGGTCACGCGGACGCGGTGCTGCGCTCCTGTCCGGCGATCGAGAGCAACTCCTCGGCGTGCGCGCGTCCGGTCTCGGTGTCGTCGAGCCCCGCGAGCATCCGCGCCAGCTCGACGACCCGCTCCTCCTCCGTCAGCGTCCGGACGCCACTGTCGACGCCGCTGCGCACGTCGTCGGTCTTGTCGACCACCAGGTGCGTGTCCGCGAACGCCGCGACCTGCGGCAGGTGCGTGACGACGATGACCTGGTGGGTGCGCGCCAACCGGGCCAGCCGACGCCCGATCTCGACGGCGGCGCGGCCGCCGACGCCGGCGTCCACCTCGTCGAACACCATCGTCGCGCCCCGGTCGGATCCGGCGAGCACGACCTCGAGCGCGAGCATGACGCGGGACAGCTCGCCGCCCGACGCGCTCTTGCTGATGGGGAGCGCCTGCGCGCCGCTGTGCGCGGCGAGGCGGAACTCCACCTCGTCGACCCCGGAAGTGCCGGCGTGCAATTCGCGGCCGTCGACGCGGAGCGGTGCCGAATCGTTGGGACCCGCTTCGCGCAGCCTGACCGACACGTCCAGCGCCGCGCGGCCCATCGCCAGCCCGGCCAGTTCGTCGCTGACGGCCTTCGCGAGCTTCGTCGCGGCCTTCGCCCGCGCCGCGGACAGCTTCACCGCGGCCTCGGCGGTGAGCTTCGCCGACTGGTCCACGCGGGCCGAGAGCGCGGCCAGGGCATCGGAGGACGTGTCGATCCGTGCGAGACGTTCACGGGCCGAATCGGCCCATTCGAGCACGCCGTCGATGTCGGCGGCGTATTTGCGGGTCAACGTCTTGAGTTCGGCCTGACGGGTCAGCAGCGTGTCGAGCGCACCCGGATCGCTGGGCAGCCCCGACAGGTAGCCGGACAGCTCGCCCGCGACATCGGCGACCACCGCGATCGCCTCCCCCAGCCGCGGACCGAGTCCGGACAGGGCGGGATCGTCGGACGACTCGATTCGTGCGCGGGCCTCGCCGAGCAGGTCGAGGGCCCCGGCGGCGTCGCCGATGCCGCCGTCGTCGAGTCCGGCGAGCGCGGCCTGCGCACCCTCCGCGGCCGTGCGGAGCGAATCGAGGTCGCCCAGACGGCGGACCTCGTCGACGATCCCGGCGTCCTCGCCCGGTGTCGGCGCGATCCGGTCGATCTCCTCGAGCGCGAAGGTCAGCTGATCGGCTTCCTGGACGAGTTCGCGTGCGCGGCTGGTGCGTTCGATCAGCTCCGCACGCGCCTCGACCCACTCGCCCCGGTGCTTGCGGTACCGCGCGAGCAGTGGCCCGATGGTCTTGTCCGCGAAGCGGTCGAGTGCGCCGCGCTGCTGGTCCGGCCGGAGCAGCCGCAGTTGGTCGTTCTGACCGTGGACGGTGAGCAGCGGATCGGTGAACTCGGACAGCACACCCGCCGGAACGCTCCGTCCACCCAGGTGGGCCCGCGAACGGCCGTCACCGCCGACGGTCCGCACCGCGATGATGCTGCCGTCCTCGTCGCGGTCGGCGCCACAGGATTCGAGCAGCCTCGTCACCTCGCGGTCGATCTGCGGCGCGGACTCCTCGACGTTGAATCGTCCCTCGACGACGGCTCGTGCGGCTCCGACCCGGACCCGGCCGGCGTCGGCGCGGGCGCCGCTCAGCAGGTGGAGGCTGGTCACGACCATCGTCTTGCCTGCGCCGGTCTCACCGGTCAGGACCGTGAGACCCGCGTGGAACTGCGCGCAGGCCGACGAGATGGCCCCGAGGTTGTCGATCCGAATCTCCGCCAGCACGCTACCGTTTCCTCCCTCGCCACCCCGTCACCGGAAGTTCGAACTTGCGCACCATCCGGTCCGCGAACGGCGCCGAATCGAGCCGCACCCAGCGGATCGGGTCCTTGCCCCGCACCACTTCGACGCGCCCGCCCGCGGGGAGCTCCAGCGTGCGGCGCCCATCGCAGAATACGAGGCCATCGTGACTGTCCGCGACCGTCTCGACCGCGATGATCGACTCCGGGCTCGTGACCAGCGGACGCGCGAAGAGCGCGTGCGCGTTGCTCGGAATCACCAGCAGCGCTTCGAGTTCCGGCCACACGACAGGTCCGCCGGCCGAGAAAGCGTAGGCGGTGGATCCCGTCGGCGTCGCGATGAGCACGCCGTCGCAGCCGAACGCGGACACCGGCCGGCCGTCGACCTCGAGCACCACCTCGAGCACGCCCAGACGCGAACGGTTCTCGATGCTGGCCTCGTTGAGCGCCCATCCGCGCTGCACGATCCGATCCTCGACGCGAACCAGCACATCGAGGGTCATCCGGTACTCGATGCGGTACTCGCGCCGAACCACCTGGTCCATGGCCTTCTCGAGATGCTCCGCTTCGGCCTCCGCGAGGAACCCGATCCGGCCGAGATTGATCCCGAGCACGGGGACATCGGCGGACTGGGCGAGCTCCGCGGCGCGCAGGAAGCTCCCGTCGCCACCGAGCACGATGACCATCTCGCAGTCCGACGCCGCCCCGGGCCCTTCCGGAACGACGCTGACCACGGGCCTGTCCGGTCCTCCGGCGAAAGACTCGACCCGGTCGACGTCGACCTCGTTCTCGAGCAGCCGCAACGCGATACCCGCGCGGGCACAGATCTCGGCGACGCGGCGGGCCGTCTCGGTGATCTCGGCGCGGCCGGTATGCGCCACCAGGAGGATCTGGCGTTCCGGCACACGCAGCGGAGCCGCTGATGCCGTCGCCTCGGTCACTGGGGCCCCTCGGCGACGGCCCGGCGGATCAGCTCCTCCACCGACGGGCTCTCGCCGGTGTCGGACACCGCCTCTGCCTCCGCGCCGTCCTTGCGCAGCCACAGGAAGTACTCGACGTTTCCGGACGGACCCGGCAGCGGACTCGCGACGGCGCCGACGGTGCGCAGACCCAGTTCGGCAGCGGCCTCGGCGACCTCGATGACGGCGCTCGCCCGCAACTCAGGGTCGCGGACCACACCACCCGACCCGACGCGTTCCTTGCCGACCTCGAACTGCGGCTTGACCATCGGGACCAGATCGGCGCCGTCGTTCACGCAGGCGACGAGGGCCGGAAGCACCAGTTTGAGCGAGATGAACGACAGATCCGCCACGACCAGGTCGACCCGACCGCCGATCGTTTCGGCGTCGATCGAGCGGACATTGGTGCGATCGACGACGTGCACCCGATCGTCCGATTGCAGCCGCCACACCAACTGGCCGTACCCAACGTCCACCGCGACCACCTCGCGCGCACCGTTGTGCAGCAGGACGTCCGTGAATCCTCCCGTCGAGGCGCCGGCGTCCAGGCATCGGCGCCCCTCGACGGTCAAGCCTTCCGGCGTGAACGCGTCCAGAGCTCCGAGGAGCTTGTGCGCTCCCCGCGAGGCCCACGAGATCTCCTCGTCGACGTCCGTGACCAGAAGCGGGGTTCCCGCCTCGATGGCGGTTGCCGGCTTGGTCGCGACGGTTCCCGCGATCAGAACCCGGCCGGCCGAGATCAACTCCACCGCCTGCTCACGCGAGCGGGCGAGACCCCGCCGCACCAGTTCCGCATCGACCCTTGCTCGACGTGCCACCTCAGACCTTGTCCACTGCTGCCAGGGACTCAACGAGAACATCGTGAGCCCGTTCGAGAATCTGTGCCTGCTGCCCGAGGGCTCGGGCGTCCTCTGCGCCGCCACCAGCGTCGTTCAACCGTTCGAGCAGGGCGTCGACACGCTGGTCAACATCCGCCGGATCGACACCGCCACCGGATCCGGGGAGGTGCTGGCCTGGAAGTGGTACTGACGTGCTCATCGGTGCAAACCTAGCCCATTCGCCCGGTAGCCGACCACCGACGACGGCCCAGTGGGACAGACAGTTGCCCTGCTCGGTCACATCTCGCCGAGCAGGAAGGAGACCGCTGCCCGCGCGTCATCGTCGGCCGCGCGCACGCGGACGAACTCGGGATGCCGCCAGGCCGCGTCGAGAACCGACAGGAATGCACCGGCCCGATCGGCAGGTGCACCGTCGGCTGACTCCGGATCGTCCGAATGGACGACGAGGTCACCTGAGACGAACTCGACACGCCACCCGGGATGGCAGGTGACCGCCGACACCGCTGCCGGACGATTGAGTGCGTCGAGCGACTTCGCGACGTACGTCGGACGGTGCATCGCGTCGGCCCGCAGAAGATCAGCCGTCGTGCTCACACCGGTGAGGACGAGCAGCGACTCGGCGCCGACCGCGTTCGCCCCGGCAATGTCGGTGTCGAGCCGATCGCCGACGACCAGCGGCCTCGCTTCGCCCGCCCGCTCGAGCGCATCCTCCATCAACGGCGCCGCCGGCTTGCCCGCGACGATCGGCTCCCGCCCCGTCGCGGTCCGCAGCGCGGCGACCATCGACCCGTTGCCCAGCACCAGACCGCGTTCCGTCGGGAGAGTCGAGTCGACGTTCGCCGCGACCCACAACGCGCCGGCCCGGATCGCGAGCGTCGCCTCGGCGAGGATGGCCCAGCCGGTCTCCGGCGAGTGTCCCTGCACCACCGCCACCGGTCCGTCCTCGAACCGACGGACCGGTCGCAGACCGACATTCTCGATCTCCGCCGCGAGGGCATCGGTACCGACGACGAGGACGACCGCACCCGGCTCGAGCTTCTCCGACAGCAGACGCGCCGTCGACTGCGAGCTCGTGACGACGTCCTGGTCCGCTGCGTCGAATCCGAGCTCGCGGAGGTGCTCCGCGACCGCCGCCGGGCTACGGCTCGCGTTGTTGGTGACGTACAGCCGGCGTTGATCTCCGGCAGCCAGTGCCTCCCGGGCGCCCGGGATCGCTTCGGGCCCCTGGTAGACGGTTCCGTCCAGATCGAGGAGCAGGACGCCGAATGCTTCCCGCAGCGGGGCGATGACGGGCTCCGTCACTGACCTTCTCCGGTCAGCTCGGCCACACGCTCCTCCGCGTCCGTCTCGCCGTCGAGGTCGGCGGCAGCTGAATTGAGGAACCACTTGAGTCCGTCCTCCACCCGGCCCGCCGCAACCAACGCGTCGGCGTAGGCATAGAACAGGCGTGCCGCGGCGGAACCCGTGCGCTTGGCATCGAGATCAGACGTCTGCAGCGTGACGACCGCCTGGTCGAACTGCCCCAGATCCATGCGGGCACCGGCAACGACCATCCGCAGCTCGCTCGCCTCGTCACCGGTCAGCGCACGTGCCTCGTCGCTGCGACCGAGTTCGATGGCCCGCTCGGGACGGCCGAGGCCGCGCTCGCAGTCCGCCATCACCGCGAGGAAGCCGGGGCCACCGGACATACGGCGAGCGGCACGCAGTTCCGAGAGGGCTTCGGCCCATTCACCGGCGTGGTAGGCCGTGATGCCGGCGGTCTCGCGCACAACCGCGATGCGACCGGCGCGCTGTCGCGCGGCCCGAGCATGTGCGAGAGCGAGACGTGGATCGTCCTCGATCAGTCGAGTCGCCATCACCAGGTGGCGTGCGACGGTGTTCGCGTTGTTCTTGTCCAGGCTCAGCAGATCGCGGCGAACCGTCGGATCGAGCTCGCCGGCCTCGACCTCATCGGGGATGTCCGGCTCGTCCGGGCGGGCGTCACGGCGCTGCGGGCCGACAGCCTCTCGGCCGCGAGCCGGTCCGAAGCCGCCTTCGCCGCCGCGACGTCGAGGCGCACCACCGGCACCGCGACGATCGTCACCGCGGCCGGAGAATTGACGCCGGTCGTCCCCACGACGTTCGCCGCGCCTGTCGTCGCGCCGCTCTTCACCTCGGCGATCGTCGCGCCGGTCGTCGCCACGGCGGTCGTCGCGTTCCCGCCACTGACCGGTGCCACGCCCCTGTCCCTGACCCTGACGGCCGGCGCGGTCCTGGCCGCCGCTCGAATCGCGACGCCGTTCGTCGCGCGGACCACGACGGTCCTCCGGTCGGCCGCCGCGGTGTCCTTCGGAACGGTGGGTCCCGTCTCCGCGGAAGTTCCGACGTTCACCACTGCTTTCCGACACAGCCATTCCTTTCATACAAAACACGAAAGGGGACCCAATGTATCGGGTCCCCTTTCGGTAACGGATGTTCGGCGGTGTCCTACTCTCCCACACCCTGTCGAGTGCAGTACCATCGGCGCTGGAGGGCTTAGCTTCCGGGTTCGGAATGGGACCGGGCGTTTCCCCTCCGCTATGGCCGCCGTAACTCTATGAAACTGTCACACATTCAATTCCCCCGCCCGAACCACCCGCCGGCCACGAGGGCTCCGGGGTGTTGGGGGTGAATGATATCTGTGTGTTGTTTCAGATACCGCACAGTGGACGCGTAGCTTCTTTGTGGTAAGTCCTCGGCCTATTAGTACCAGTCACCTCCATCCGTTACCGGACTTCCAGTTCTGGCCTATCAACCCGGTGGTCTGCCGGGGGCCTTACCCCCTCGAGGGGGTGAGAAACCTCATCTTGGAACAGGCTTCCCGCTTAGATGCTTTCAGCGGTTATCCCTTCCGAACGTAGCTAACCAGCAGTGCTCCTGGCGGAACAACTGGCACACCAGAGGTTCGTCCGTCCCGGTCCTCTCGTACTAGGGACAGCCTTCCTCAAGTTTCTAACGCGCGCGGCGGATAGAGACCGAACTGTCTCACGACGTTCTAAACCCAGCTCGCGTGCCGCTTTAATGGGCGAACAGCCCAACCCTTGGGACCTACTCCAGCCCCAGGATGCGACGAGCCGACATCGAGGTGCCAAACCATCCCGTCGATATGGACTCTTGGGGAAGATCAGCCTGTTATCCCCGGGGTACCTTTTATCCGTTGAGCGACACCGCTTCCACTTGCCGGTGCCGGATCACTAGTCCCGACTTTCGTCCCTGCTCGACCTGTCAGTCTCACAGTCAAGCTCCCTTGTGCACTTGCACTCGACACCTGATTGCCAACCAGGCTGAGGGAACCTTTGGGCGCCTCCGTTACATTTTGGGAGGCAACCGCCCCAGTTAAACTACCCACCAGGCACTGTCCCTGAACCAGATCATGGTCCGAGGTTAGATGTCCAATACGATCAGAGTGGTATTTCAACAACGACTCCACACACACTGGCGTGCATGCTTCACAGTCTCCCACCTATCCTACACAAACCGAACCGAACACCAATACCAAGCTATAGTGAAGGTCCCGGGGTCTTTTCGTCCTGCCGCGCGTAACGAGCATCTTTACTCGTAATGCAATTTCGCCGAGTCTGTGGTTGAGACAGCAGAGAAGTCGTTACGCCATTCGTGCAGGTCGGAACTTACCCGACAAGGAATTTCGCTACCTTAGGATGGTTATAGTTACCACCGCCGTTTACTGGGGCTTAAATTCTCAGCTTCGCCATTACTGGCTAACCGGTCCTCTTAACCTTCCAGCACCGGGCAGGCGTCAGTCCGTATACATCGTCTTACGACTTCGCACGGACCTGTGTTTTTAGTAAACAGTCGCTTCTCTCTGGTCTCTGCGGCCCCACCCAGCTCACCAAGCAAGTTGGATCACCAGACGAGGCCCCCCTTCTCCCGAAGTTACGGGGGCATTTTGCCGAGTTCCTTAACCACAGTTATCTCGATCGCCTTAGTATTCTCTACCTGACCACCTGTGTCGGTTTGGGGTACGGGCCGTGTGAAAGCTCGCTAGAGGCTTTTCTCGGCAGCATAGGATCACTGAATTCGCCTCAATCGGCTACGCATCACGTCTCAGGCTATATGTGACCCGGATTTGCCTAGGCCACGCCCTACACGCTTACACCAGTATTACCACTGACTGGCTCAGCTACCTTCCTGCGTCACCCCATCGCTTGGCTACTACCAGATCGGTTCACGCGCATCCACACACCGGAGAACCCGAAGGTTCGAAAGTGGCTTCAGGGCGCTTAGCATCACTGATTCACCAGGGGCGCGTTCACACGGGTACGGGAATATCAACCCGTTGTCCATCGACTACGCCTGTCGGCCTCGCCTTAGGTCCCGACTCACCCTGGGCGGATTAACCTGGCCCAGGAACCCTTGGTCATTCGGCGGACGAGTTTCTCACTCGTCTTTCGCTACTCATGCCTGCATTCTCACTCGTGCAGCCTCCACACCTGGATCACTCCGGCGCTTCCATGGCTGCACGACGCTCCCCTACCCATCCACACCACTGCACAACCCCCCGCAGGAGGAAGTGGGTGTTATGTGAATGCCGCGGCTTCGGCGGTGTACTTGAGCCCCGCTACATTGTCGGCGCAGGATCACTTGACCAGTGAGCTATTACGCACTCTTTCAAGGGTGGCTGCTTCTAAGCCAACCTCCTGGTTGTCTTCGCGACCCCACATCCTTTTCCACTTAGTACACGCTTAGGGGCCTTAGCCGGCGATCTGGGCTGTTTCCCTCTCGACTACGAAGCTTATCCCCCGCAGTCTCACTGCCGCGCTCTCACACTCTGGCATTCGGAGTTTGGCTGACGTCAGTAACCTTGTGGGGCCCATCGGCCATCCAGTAGCTCTACCTCCAGAGTGAAACACGCGACGCTGCACCTAAATGCATTTCGGGGAGAACCAGCTATCACGGAGTTTGATTGGCCTTTCACCCCTACCCACAGCTCATCCCCTCAGTTTTCAACCTAAGTGGGTTCGGGCCTCCACGACGTCTTACCGTCGCTTCACCCTGGCCATGGGTAGATCACTCCGCTTCGGGTCTAGAACATGCCACTGACTCGCCCTATTCGGACTCGCTTTCGCTACGGCTACCCCACACGGGTTAACCTCGCGACATGCCGCTAACTCGCAGGCTCATTCTTCAAAAGGCACGCCATCACCCCCCACCCGAAGGTGCGAAGGCTCTGACGGATTGTAAGCGCACGGTTTCAGGTACTATTTCACTCCCCTCCCGGGGTACTTTTCATCTTTCCCTCACGGTACTAGTCCGCTATCGGTCACCAGGGAGTATTCAGGCTTATCGGGTGGTCCCGACAGATTCACAGCAGATTTCACGGGCCCGCTGCTACTCGGGTGTCCGTCACGACAGTCACCATGTTTTCGTCTACGGGATTTTCACCCTCTACGACGGGCCGTTCCAGACCACTTCGACTAACACGATGATTTCTTACTGTCGGCCAATCCGGCAGAATTGACAAGACGGATCCCACAACCCCACGAATGCAACGCCCGCCGGCTATCACACACCCATGGTTTAGCCTCATCCGCTTTCGCTCGCCACTACTCACGGAATCACATGTTGTTTTCTCTTCCTGTGGGTACTGAGATGTTTCACTTCCCCACGTTCCCTCCACACGCCCTATATATTCAGGCGCGGGTAACCACACATCACTGTGGCTGGGTTTCCCCATTCGGACATCCTCGGATCTCAGCTCGGTTGACAGCTCCCCGAGGCTTATCGCAGCCTCCTACGTCCTTCATCGGCTCCTGGTGCCAAGACATCCACCGTACGCTCTTAATTACTTACAACAAAGATGCTCGCGTCCACTGTGCAGTTCTCAAACAACACACAAGCAGAAAACTCGTGCAGACACCGGACCAACCGGAACTCCCGTTCCCGCTGCGGTATGACCTGCGTTTCCCGCTTGTCGTTTCTTCCTTCGAGGAAACACTTGCGTGTTCTCTCAGGACCCAACAGTGCGCCGATATAACTCTCTTCCCACCGGCACTCGGGCCGGCAGTCATGAAGAAAATGCTTGTCAGTGTTCCACCCATGAGCAACCGCAGTCCCACATGTGGGGACTAAACGGCCTCTGCCAGCGAGGACACAACCTGTGTCGGCCCTCGACTGGAGAATGCTCCTTAGAAAGGAGGTGATCCAGCCGCACCTTCCGGTACGGCTACCTTGTTACGACTTCGTCCCAATCGCCGATCCCACCTTCGACGGCTCCCTCCACAAGGGTTAGGCCACCGGCTTCGGGTGTTACCGACTTTCATGACGTGACGGGCGGTGTGTACAAGGCCCGGGAACGTATTCACCGCAGCGTTGCTGATCTGCGATTACTAGCGACTCCGACTTCACGGGGTCGAGTTGCAGACCCCGATCCGAACTGAGACCGGCTTTAAGGGATTCGCTCCACCTCACGGTATCGCAGCCCTCTGTACCGGCCATTGTAGCATGTGTGAAGCCCTGGACATAAGGGGCATGATGACTTGACGTCGTCCCCACCTTCCTCCGAGTTGACCCCGGCAGTCTCCTGCGAGTCCCCGCCATTACGCGCTGGCAACACAGGACAAGGGTTGCGCTCGTTGCGGGACTTAACCCAACATCTCACGACACGAGCTGACGACAGCCATGCACCACCTGTATACCGACCACAAGGGGGCACCTATCTCTAGGTGTTTCCGGTATATGTCAAACCCAGGTAAGGTTCTTCGCGTTGCATCGAATTAATCCACATGCTCCGCCGCTTGTGCGGGCCCCCGTCAATTCCTTTGAGTTTTAGCCTTGCGGCCGTACTCCCCAGGCGGGGCGCTTAATGCGTTAGCTACGGCACGGATCCCGTGGAAGGAAACCCACACCTAGCGCCCACCGTTTACGGCGTGGACTACCAGGGTATCTAATCCTGTTCGCTACCCACGCTTTCGCTCCTCAGCGTCAGTTACTGCCCAGAGACCCGCCTTCGCCACCGGTGTTCCTCCTGATATCTGCGCATTTCACCGCTACACCAGGAATTCCAGTCTCCCCTGCAGTACTCAAGTCTGCCCGTATCGCCCGCAAGCTTGGGGTTGAGCCCCAAGTTTTCACGGACGACGCGACAAACCGCCTACGAGCTCTTTACGCCCAGTAATTCCGGACAACGCTCGCACCCTACGTATTACCGCGGCTGCTGGCACGTAGTTGGCCGGTGCTTCTTCTGCAGGTACCGTCACTTTCGCTTCGTCCCTGCTGAAAGAGGTTTACAACCCGAAGGCCGTCATCCCTCACGCGGCGTCGCTGCATCAGGCTTTCGCCCATTGTGCAATATTCCCCACTGCTGCCTCCCGTAGGAGTCTGGGCCGTGTCTCAGTCCCAGTGTGGCCGGTCGCCCTCTCAGGCCGGCTACCCGTCGTCGCCTTGGTAGGCCATTACCCCACCAACAAGCTGATAGGCCGCGGGCCCATCCTGCACCAGTAAACCTTTCCAACCCCCGCCATGCGACAGGAGCTCATATCCGGTATTAGACCCAGTTTCCCAGGCTTATCCCAGAGTGCAGGGCAGATCACCCACGTGTTACTCACCCGTTCGCCGCTCGTGTACCCCCGAAGGGGCCTTACCGCTCGACTTGCATGTGTTAAGCACGCCGCCAGCGTTCGTCCTGAGCCAGGATCAAACTCTCCGTTGAAGACTCTAGATTTCGCAGCCGAAGCCACTAATCAGTCATAGACATCGAGTCAAATCACTAGCAAAATAAACTCAAACTAGCTGTTTGCGCTGACCATCCCAGACGGAAGAATGAGACGATCAGCAAATACCCACCACAAAAAGTGGTGGAGTACCAAAATTTGGCACTGACATTCATCGACACACTGTTGAGTTCTCAAAGAACACGCGCACACCATCACTCGAAACTTTGCAGTTCCTCATTCCGGGGCAACCGTTCCAGCCTAACCCGCACCGGCACCGGATGCAAATCCGGCCCCCGCAGGAGTTTCAGCAGATTCGCCAGGCGCTCCCCGTACAACCTCGTTTTCCCTCGCTGACCTGTGAAGATCGCGGCCGGGTCGGTGTCCGTGTCGCTCTGACCTGGAATAAGTTACGGGGCTTCGCCGCGTTTCGCCAAATCACCAGGTCAGAGGGCCGGTCGTGCGTCGGGGGTTGGAGAAACCCCAGGTAGCGCGAAGGGGGCGGGACGACTCCCGCCCCCTTCGGGCCGAACTAGATCGACGTGACGCCGGACACGTCAGCCCGCCAGGGACTTGATGCCGGCGAAGTTCTTGCGTCCACGGCGGATGACCAACCACTGACCGTGCAGCATGTCCGCGGCCTGAGGCTCCCAGTCCTCGGCCTCGACACGCTGGTTGTTCACGTAGGCCCCGCCCTCCTTCACCGCGCGTCGCGCGGCGCCCTTGCTTTCGCACAGCCCGCTCGCGACGAGCAGATCGACGATGGTGCGCGGCTCCCCTGCCCCGACCTCGACGATCGAGGCTTCCTTCAGGGCCGCGGCGAGCGTCGACTCGTCGAGCTCGGCCAGCTCCGCGCGACCGAACAGGGCCTTGCTGGCGTGCTCGACCGCGTCGGTGTTGGCCTGTCCGTGCACGAGGGTCGTCATTTCCGCGGCGAGGCGGCGCTGCGCCTCACGTGCCTGCGGACGTTCCGCGGTCGCGGTCTCGAGCTCGGCCAGCTCCTCCTGCGAGAGGAACGTGAACCACTGCAGGTAGCGCATGACATCGGCGTCACCGGTGTTCACGAAGTACTGGTACCAGGCGTAGGGGCTGGTCATCTCCGGGTCGAGCCACAGGCTGCCACCACCGGTGGACTTGCCGAACTTCTTGCCGTCCGAGGACGTCACGAGCGGCACCGTCATCGCGTGCACCGACGCCCCGTCGAGCTTTCGATTGAGGTCGACGCCGGCGATGATGTTGCCCCACTGATCGGAGCCTCCGACCTGGAGCGTGCAGCCGTAGTTGCGGCGCAGGTGCACGAAGTCGTTGGCCTGCAGCAGCATGTAGCTGAACTCGGTGTAGGAGATGCCGTCGGACTCGAGGCGACGCTTGACCGTGTCACGGGCGAGCATGACGTTCACCGAGAAGTGCTTGCCGATGTCGCGCAGGAAGTCGATCGCCGTGAGCTTGGACGTCCAGTTCGCGTTGTTCTCGATGACGGCTCCCGTCGGCGAGTCGTCGAAATCGACGAACCGCTCGAGCTGGGACCGGATGCGGTCGGCCCACTCGGCGACCGTGTCCGCGGAGTTCATGGTGCGCTCGCCGACATCGCGCGGATCGCCGATCATGCCGGTAGCACCACCGGCGAGGACGATCGGGCGGTGACCGGCACGCTGGAAGCGCCGGAGCGCCAGCAACGGCACCAGGTGTCCGGCGTGCAGGCTCGGTCCGGTCGGATCGAAACCGGCATACAACGTGACTGGGCCGGTCTCGGTCTCGCGACGCAGTGCGTCCAGATCGGTCGACTGGGCGATGAGCCCCCGCCAGGTCAGTTCGTCAAGAATGTTCTCAGTCACGCACCCGATCATCCCACCGCGTGGTGGGAGCCGATGCGCGCGGGCTGCGGCGATACGCCGACACCGCCGGCGAACCGTCGAGCCAGAGCCGCCAGGGGCGGTCGGCGGCGACGGCTATCCCCACCCGCGGACCGCTGAGGTAGGCGGTGGCATCGCCCAGGGTCAGCCGCATTCCCGGGTCGACGCCGAAGAGATCGAACCCGTTGTGCTCGAGCGTGAGCCCCATTGCGGACCCGAGGTTCCCGGGCCCGCGGGCGGCGTCGGCCGCCCGACGGATCGCTGGACGCCGGGAGGCCACCAGCTCGTCACCCTCCACGATCTCGGCCGCACGCAGCAGGACACCGCCGGCGACGCCGGCGGGACCGTACGACACGTTCGCGCAGAAGTGCATGCCGTAGCTGCGATACACGTACAGGTGTCCGGCCTCACCGAACATCACCGCATTCCGGGGCGACCGGCCCCGGAATGAATGAGACGCCGGATCGGGCCACGGACCGGAGGGGTCGCCGCCGTACGCCTCCACTTCGACGACTCGCGCACGGACCGTGCCGACGGTCAGCATGCCACCGAGGACGGCCCGCGCAGCGTCGAGCGGATGCCCGGCGTCCCGCAGCGTCTCTCGGCCTGTGAGGGTCACGGTCACGATTGTGCACGTATACGCGTTCGATACCGGCGAACCGTTGACCCGCTGCTCACATCGGACGAATAATTCATCGAGCGATGAGTTCATCAGCCGATGAATCGAGGTCGACATGACCGGAACATCCGAGCCGTTCGCGGCGGACCCGCTCGCGGGCGCGGCCGCCGTCGAGATCCAGGGTCTGACCGTGCGCCGCGGCGGTGCACCCGCACTGCGGGACGTGAACCTGTCGATTCCCCGCGGAACGGTCACCGGGCTGCTGGGGCCGTCGGGATGCGGCAAGACCACCCTGATGCGGTGCATCGTCGGAACCCAGATCGTCGAGTCCGGCACGGTGACCGTTCTCGGGCAGCCTGCCGGTTCGGCGCCGTTGCGGCG
This sequence comes from Prescottella soli, assembly GCF_040024445.1. Lineage (NCBI taxonomy): Bacteria > Bacillati > Actinomycetota > Actinomycetes > Mycobacteriales > Nocardiaceae > Rhodococcus > Rhodococcus (subgen. Prescottella) soli. Next base: position 240,522 of record NZ_CP157276.1, on the reverse strand, counting down.
CCGGGTCGGATATGTGACCCAGGATCCCAGCGTCTACCTCGACATCAGCATCCGCGACAACGTGCGGTACTTCGCCTCGCTCTACGGACGTGGGAACGACGCGGTGGCGGAGACGATCGAAGCAGTCGGCCTGACCACGCATGCTCACCACACGGCCGGCGCCCTGTCGGGCGGTCAGCTCAGTCGCGTGTCCCTCGCATGTGCCCTGGTCGGACAGCCCGAGGTGCTCGTCCTCGACGAACCGACCGTCGGACTGGATCCGGTGCTGCGCGCCGAGTTGTGGGAGCACTTCGCCTCGCTGGCCGCGTCGGGCACGACGTTGCTCATCTCGAGTCACGTCATGGACGAAGCCGACCACTGCGAGAATCTCCTGCTCCTGCGCGACGGCCGCCTGCTCGCCCATGTACCGCCGGACGAACTGCGGCGCCGGACCGGCAAATCCAATCTCGAGCAGGCGTTTCTCGTTCTGATCCGGGACCAGCAGGTGGGAGTCCAGCGATGATCGTCAATCCACGGATCTACGCGTCGAGCACCACCCGCATCCTCCGCCAACTCCGCATGGATCGGCGCACGGTCGCGATGATCCTGGTCGTGCCGTCGCTGATCATGGTGCTGCTGTACTTCCTGTATCAGAACGTGCCCACCCCACCCGGCCAGATCCCGCTGTTCGACCGGATCGCGATCACGATGCTCGGCATCATCCCGTTCGTCGTGATGTTCCTGGTGACATCGATCGCGATGCAGCGCGAACGCAGTTCCGGGACCCTCGAGCGACTGCTGACCACTCCCCTGTCGAAGCTCGATCTCCTTGCCGGGTACGGGACCGCGTTCTCGATCGCCGCGACGGCGCAGGCGGCGCTGGCGTGCGCCGTCGCGTTCGGCTTCCTGAGCCTGACCACGCAGGGCAGCATCGTCTGGGTGATCCTGATCGCCGTGGTCAACGCGGTGCTCGGCGTCGCGCTCGGGCTGCTGTGCAGCGCGTTCGCCCGCACCGAGTTCCAGGCCGTGCAGTTCATGCCGGTGATCGTGATCCCGCAGCTCCTGTTGTGCGGTCTCCTCGTGCCACGAGGACAACTCCCACAGTGGCTCGAGTGGATCAGCAACGTCCTCCCGCTCAGCTACGCGGTCGAGGCGCTCCAACAGGTGGCCACGCATCCCGGCACGACGGCGCTAATGTGGCGCGATCTCGGCGTCGTCGTGCTGTTCGTCGTCGTCGCACTGGTCCTCGGGGCCGCCACGCTCCGTCGGCGCACACCGTGATGGCTGAGCCGACCGCGTCACCGACCCGCAGCGGGCGCCGGCCGGGACCGTCGGTGACGCGCGACAGGATCCTGTGCGCCGCCCGACATCAGTTCGCCGACAAGGGATTCGATCACACCACGATCCGGTCGATCGCGTCCGAGGCAGGCGTCGACTCGGCGCTGGTGCATCACTACTTCGGGACGAAGCAGCAACTGCTCATCGAGGCGATCGCACTGCCGATGGATCCGACGGCGATCCTCAGGACGTTCGAGTCCGTGCCGGTCGACCGGCTCGGTGAGGCGCTGGCACGTACCGTGATCGGCATCTGGGATTCGCCGCACCAGCCGGCGGTCGTTGCGGCGGTCCGGTCGGCGCTCACAGGGGGTCGCGAAGGGCTACTGCGCAGCTTCCTGCTGGAGGTGGCCCTCCGGGGCATCGTCCCGCGGGTCGATTCGCCGCCGGGGACAGGTGAGCTACGCGTCGCGCTCGTCGCCTCGCAGATGGCCGGGCTGTTCGTCACCCGCCACCTGCTGGGCATCAAGGCACTCGGCGCGCTCTCCACCGACGAGGCCGCGCTCCTCGTCGCGCCGACCCTGCAGCGCTATCTCACCGGGCCGCTCGACTGAGCGGTCAGGAGTCCGATGCCGCGACGCCGCGCCCGACGAAGTCCTCGTGCTCGGCGTCGGTGACATCGCGTGCTTCGTCGATCAGCAGCACCGGGATGCCGTTCTCGATCGGGTACGCGCGGCGCAGCCGAGGGTTGTACAGCACCTCGTCGCCGACCAACAGCAACGGCCCCTTGTCCTGCGGGCACGCCAGAATGCTGAGCAGGGTGGGATCAATAGCCACTTCAGTCCTCTCGGGCCGTCCGGAATCTCGGCTGGTCCAGGCTACAAGTCGACGCCGGGCCGGCTACGCGGGCACCCCACCCGGCTTCGCCGGCAGGTCACCGAACCGGGCCGCCGCAGCCTTCGTGAATCGCTTGTACCTGCCGCTGCCTGCGTCGAGGTACCACGCGCGCACGCTCGGCCTGGGCATGCCGCCCGCCTGGAGCTCGGCCGCCCGAGGGCGGTACGACGCACCCAGCGGAATCTCGTCCACCACGTGCACGACGTCCGGGCACTGCGCCAGCGGCAGCTGTGCGAGAGTGGCCGTGATCTCGGCGGCGCTGGGCACGCGTCCGTCGTGGACGGTGAACGCCGCGACCGCCACCTGGTCACCTCCGGCGGGAAGGCCGTAGGCAACCGCAAGATCGACCTGCGGCATCTCGCCGAGCGCGTCGACGATCGGCTGCGTGAACACCGGCCCGCGGGCCGCGGCGACGACGGTGTGCTTGTGGTCGACGAGCCAGTAGTCGCCGTCCGGGTCGCGGCGGAAGAGGTTCTCCGTCGGGACCCACGCGTCACCGGCCGCGAAGACGCCGCGCATCACGCCGGATGCCGCCTCGGCGGCGGAGCCGGGTCGCCCGAGCAGAAGCCCGACCTCGTCGTCCGCGCACTCGCGGACGAACCCACGCTCGTCCTCGAGTAGCCGGCCCGCGACCGGGTCGTACGCGCCCAGCCGGACTTCCGCGCTGCCGGGCAACGGCCGGCCCTTCGAACCGACCTTCGCACCGGAGACGTTGACCAGCACGACGTCGCCCTCGGTGGACGCGTAGAACTCGAGCACCCGCGCCGGCGCGAACCGCTCGGTGATCCGGCGCCACAGGCCGGGCGGCATACCGGACCCGATGAACAGACGGACCGGGTGCCCCTCCTCGAGGGGCAGTGACTTGGCGTCGAGGATCTCGCGCATCGAGGTCCACGTGTAGCTGACGACCGTCACGCCGTAGCGGTGGATCTCCTCAGCGAAACGCTCCGGATCGAGGCCGCGAGACAGCGCGATGCGGGCCCCGCCGGCCACCGCGCCACCGAGAGTCGCCATCAGGCCCGAGGAATGATGCAGCGGCGCAAGGCAGTACACGGTGTCGCCGCGGCTGAGCGACGCCGCCGACGCGGTGCCGAACGCCGACAGCGCCCACCGGTAGTTGGTGATGAACTTCGCCTCGAGGTTGCCGGTCGACCCGCTGAAGATCACGAACGCGAGTTCGCGCGCCAGTCCGGGGTCGGGCCGGTACCACCCGGGCAGCCTCACCGCAGCCGGGTCGATCTGTTCGAGGTCGACGACGTCCGGTCCCAGCTCGACCGGGAGACCACGGAACTCACCGCCGCCGAGGACCAGCACCTGCTTGCCGGTCACGACCGCGTCCTCGAGGTTGTCGGGGTCCGCGACGATGCGGTCCACCCGGCCCAGTCGGACCGCCTCGTCCAGGTCGCCGCCGGGAGGCAGCAGCACGGCCACGGCGCCGAGCCGGCTCAGCGCCGCGATCGTCACCAGCGCGCTCGGCCGCGTCTCCATCAGGACGCCGACGTGGGTGGCGGGTCGGACGCCGGCGTGGACGAGTCCCCGCACCACGTTGTCGATCCGCGTGTTGACGGCGGCGTTCGTGTGTACGCGGTCGTCGAACAGGAAGCACTCGCCGCCGGGCGCCTGGCGTCCCTGCTCGGCCAGCAGCAGACCCAGCGAGATCCGCGACCGCGGCTGCAACTGGCCCAGGCGGACCAACCGCGGCAGTGCGCGGGCCGCCTCGACCGAGAGTTCGCGGGTGCCGCGCACGGTGTCGGTCGCGAAATCGGCGATGCCCTTCCCCACGCCGACGCCGACCTCGGCGATCGACGCGACGGTGTGGGTGATCCGGTTGGTGAAGCTGACGCCGCTGTCGACGCCGGACGGCTCGTCGTGGATCATCACGTCCACCGACTCCGGTCGCGGCCCGATGCCCTCCCGCCAGCGCACCCATTCACCGGTGGTCGGCCACGTGCGCGCCGCCGCAGCCGATCCGACCACGAGCCCGAAATGGCCTGCACGCAAGGTCGATTCGAACACCTCGGCGCGGGGCGCGGCCCGTTTGATCCCGCGGACGGCGAGGGGCTGACCGATGTCGTCGACCTCGCCGACGAACGCCAGGATCGGGCACGAGATCTCCGCCAGACTGACCGCGGTGTCCCTGATGACGAAGCCGCCGGTCATCATCCGGTTGTGCACGATGAACTGCTTGAGCAGTTCCGCTACCGCCGGCCCCGACCACGCGACCCAGCCGTCCTGCGCCAGGAAGCGGCGCTGCTGCTCACGCGGGAGCAGCGCGTCGCGGTCGTGCAGTTGCCGGAGGAAGTCGAAGCGGGACTTGGCCGTCTTCACCGGATCGAGCAGTTGGAAACCGGTCCGCGCCATCCAACCGGCGATCGACAGCCGGTTGAAGACGTGGTCGGCCAGCAGGTCGGCGCCCCTGGTGGCGACGCCGGCCGGAATGTTGAAGGGCAGCGCGGCGAGCGTGTCGACGGGCGCCCCGAACGTGACGAGGCTGGCGACGTTGCGGCACCGCCGGTAGGCCGCGGCCTGGTAACAGAACATGCCGCCCTGCGAATAGCCCGACAGGTGCACGTCGCGACCGGTGTGCTCGTGGACCAGGTCGACGATCTCGCTGATCGCGACGATGTGGTCGGCGAGCGTCCGGTCCCATCCGCCCTCCTCGGCGTCCGGGGAACCGAAGTCGACGACCCACGGGTCCAGACCCATCTCGTGCAGGATGCCGACCGCACCCTGATCACGCGTGACGTCGTAGACGTCCGCCGACATCATCATCGGGGGGACGAGGACGATCGGCGGGCCCACCTCGGCCGGATCCGTGTCCGGGAAATAACGGCGCAGGCGATACATCGGGGCGCGCTCGACGATCTGGAACGGGGACGGCGTCGCACCCGTCTCCAGACCGCCGAGGCGTACCACCTCGAGACCGTTCTGCGCCGTGGCGATTGCCCGCCGAAGCGAACCCACCACGTAGTCGGAACTCAGACTCACCAGCGCACTCCCCCAGCAACCCATCGTGACTTTCATCACATCCTGTTCGATGAGCCTTTCACACTACTGCGTGCGTAGGAGCGCGGTTAAACCGAGTGGTTCTCCGATTCTCGTTACGCGCAGGTCCACTCGCGCAACGAGTTCGCCGACCGACGCACACCGCCGAGCTGTTCCGCGACGCGGATCCCGGCCGTGCCGCCGCGCGCACTGCGCGACGCGATCGACCCGTGGACCGTCAGGACCTCCCGCACCGCGGGAGTCAGCGCCGGATCCACACCGGCCAGCTCCTCGTCGGTGAGCTCGTCGAGCCCGACGCCACGCGCCTCCGCGACGCGAACGCACGCGCCCGCGGCCTCGTGCGCCACCCGGAACGGAACGCCCTGACGCACCATCCACTCCGCGATGTCGGTGGCGAGCGTGAAGCCCGCCGGAGCCAGCTCCTCCATACGATCCGTATGGAACTCCAGCGTGGAGACCAGGCCGGTGATGGCCGGCAGCAGCAGCTCGAGCTGCGCCACCGAATCGAACACCGGCTCCTTGTCCTCCTGCAGGTCGCGGTTGTACGCGAGCGGCTGCGCCTTGAGCGTCGCCAGCAGTCCGGTGACGTTGCCGATCAGACGCCCGGCCTTGCCGCGGGTCAGCTCCGAGACGTCCGGGTTCTTCTTCTGCGGCATGATCGACGACCCGGTCGACCACGCGTCGGCGAGCGTGATGTACCCGAATTCCGGTGTGCTCCAGATGATGACCTCTTCGGCCATCCGGGACAGGTCCACCGCGATCATCGCGAACACGAACGCCGCCTCGGCGGCGAAGTCGCGCGACGATGTCGCGTCGATCGAGTTCTCCGCGGCCGCGTCGAAGTTCAACTCGGCGGCGATCGCGTCGGGATCGAGCCCCAGCGACGACCCGGCCAGCGCCCCGGATCCGTACGGGGACACTGCGGCCCGCTTGTCGAAGTCCCGCAGGCGCTCGACGTCGCGCAGCAGCGGATGCGTGTGCGCGAGCAGGTGGTGCGCCAGCAGCACCGGCTGCGCGGCCTGCAGGTGCGTCTTGCCCGGCATCACGGCCTCGGGGTGTGCAGCTGCCTGCGTCGCGAGTGCCTCGACGACGTCGAGGACGCCGTCCGCGACCCGGCGGACCGCGTCGCGCAGCCACATCCGGAACAGCGTGGCCACCTGGTCGTTACGGGAGCGGCCCGCACGCAGCCGGCCACCGACCTCGGGGCCGACCCGCTCGATCAGACCGCGCTCGAGCGCGCCGTGGACGTCCTCGTCGGACTCCGCCGGCCCAAACGCGCCGGAGGCGACGTCCGCAGCGAGCCTGGTGAGGCCGTCGAGCATGGTCGCCAGGTCGGCCTCGCTGAGGAGGCCGGCCTTGTGCAGGACCTTCGCGTGTGCCTGCGACGCCCGCACGTCGTACGGGGCCAGAACCCAGTCGAAGTGCGTCGACTTACTCAGGGCCGCCATGGCGGCGGCCGGTCCGGACTCGAACCGGCCGCCCCACAGGGCGCCCTCGTTGGTGCCGTGGGCAGTCATCGACTAGAGGCCCAGATCGCGCTTCGCGGCGACCTTGGACGACAGGCCGTGGATGTTGACGAAGCCCTTGGCGTACGACTGGTCGAAGGTGTCGCCCTCGTCGTAGGTCGCCAGGTTGAAGTCGTACAGCGACTGTGGGCTGCGACGGCCGTTGACGGTGATGGCACCGCCGTGCAGGAACAGGCGGATGTCGCCGGTGACGCGCTCCTGGGTCTTCGCGACGAACGAATCCAGCGCGTCCTTGAGCGGCGAGAACCACAGGCCGTCGTAGACCAGCTCGCTCCAGCGCTGCTCCATCTGACGCTTGTAGCGGCCCAGCTCGCGCTCGAGGGTGAGGTGCTCGAGCTCCTGGTGCGCGGTGATGAGGACCATCGCTCCCGGGGCCTCGTAGATCTCGCGGCTCTTGATGCCGACGAGGCGGTCCTCGACGACGTCGAGGCGGCCGACGCCCTGCGCGCCGGCGCGCTTGTTGAGCTCCTGGATGGCCTCGAGCACCGTGACCGGCTTGCCGTCGATCGCGACCGGCTTGCCCGCCTCGAAGCTGATGATCAGCTCGTCGGGGCTGTTCCAGTTCAGGGTCGGGTCCTGCGTGTAGTCGTAGACGTCCTTGGTGGGCGCGTTCCACAGGTCCTCGAGGAAGCCCGTCTCCACCGCGCGGCCCCACACGTTCTGGTCGATCGAGAACGGCGAACGCTTGGTGACGTTGATCGGGATGTTGTTCTCCTCGGCGAAGGCGATGGCCTTCTCGCGGGTCCACGCGTAGTCGCGGACCGGCGCGATCACCTCGAGGTCGGGAGCGAGCGCACCGAAGCCCACCTCGAAGCGGACCTGGTCGTTGCCCTTGCCGGTGCAGCCGTGCGAGACGACGGTGCCGCCGTGCGCGCGCGCAGCCTCGACGATGTGCTTGACGATCAGCGGGCGGCTGATGGCCGAGACCAGCGGGTAGCGGTCCATGTAGAGCGCGTTCGCCTGGATCGTCGGCAGGCAGTACTCGTCCGCGAACTCGTCACGGGCATCCACCACGACCGACTCGACGGCGCCGCAGTCGAGGGCACGCTGACGCACGACCTCCATGTCCTCGCCGCCCTGGCCGAGATCGATGGCGACGGCGACGACCTCTTTGCCGGTCTCCTTGCCGATCCAGCTGATGGCCACCGAGGTGTCCAGCCCGCCGGAGTAGGCGAGTACGACGCGTTCAGCCATGGTGTGTGTGCTCCTTAGAAATCGAAGTGTTCGAGAAAGAGTCTAGTGGTCAGGCCAGGCGCTCTATCGCCGCGGCAAGCTCCGCTCCGGTGAGCGGTTCGCGGGCCACGACGAGGATGGTGTCGTCGCCCGCGATGGTGCCGACGACGTCGGGCAGCGAGGCCCGATCCAGCGCGCTGGCCAGGTAGTGCGCGGCCCCGGGCGGGGTGCGCAGGACCGCGAGGTTGCCGCTGGCGTCGGTCGACACCAGCAGCTCCCCCAGCAGCCGGGACAGGCGGTCGGTGCCGCCGGAGACGCCCCGCACGGGCGAGCCGTCCTCCGGCACCACGTACACCCCGGCGCCGCCGTCGGCGGCCCGCAGCTTCACCGCACCGAGCTCCTCGAGGTCGCGCGACAGCGTCGCGTTGGAGACCTCGATGCCCTCCGCCGCGAGTAGTGCGGCGAGTTCGGCCTGGCTGCGGATGTGCCGTTCGGCCACCAGCGCGGTGATGCGGGCCTGCCGGCCGGCGCGCGTGTGCGCGACGGCGGCGGCCGGCTGCGTGCCCGGGGCGGAGGTCACGGCCGCGTCCCGGAGCGCCGTTCGAGCAGCCACACCAGCAGCGCCTTCTGCGCGTGCAGCCGGTTCTCGGCCTCGTCCCACGCCGCGGACTGCGGGCCGTCGAGCACCTCGTCGGTGATCTCCTCGCCCCGGTGCGCCGGCAGGCAGTGCAGGACGACCGCGTCGGGCGCCGCCTTGGCGAGCAGGTCCGCGTTGATCTGGAACGGACGGAACGGGCCGATCCGGTCGAGCCCGTCCTCCTCCTGCCCCATCGAGGTCCACGTGTCGGTGACGAGCGCGTCGGCGCCGACGACGGCGGCCCGCGGATCGTCGGTGAGCGTGATCATCGCGCCGGTCTGCTCCGCCCGCACGCGGGCCGCGTCGACGACCGCCGGGGCGGGTGCGAACCCGACCGGTGCCGCGATCGTGACGTGCACACCCGCGGTGACGCCGCCCAGCAGCAGCGAGTGCGCCATGTTGTTCGCGCCGTCGCCGAGGTACGTCAGCTTCAGGCCCTTCAGCTCGCCCTTGCGCTCGGCGAGCGTCTGGAGATCGGCCAGCACCTGGCAGGGGTGGAACTGGTCCGACAGCGCGTTGACGATCGGGATCGTCGCACCCTCGGCCATCTGCTCGAGCCGCTCCTGCCCGAACGTGCGCCACACGACGGCGTCGACGAAGCGGGACAGGACGCGACCGGTGTCCTGCAGCGTCTCGTCACGTCCGAGCTGAGTCTTGCTGCCGTCGACGACGACCGCGTGCCCGCCGAGCTGCGCGATGCCCATCTCGAACGAAAACCTCGTACGGGTCGAGTTCTTGTCGAAGATGACACCCACGCCGCGCGGGCCGGCGAGCGGCTTGCGCGAGAACGGGTTCGACTTGAGTTCCCGAGCCAGCTCGAGCACCTCGGCCTGCTCGGCCGGGGTCAGGTCGTCGTCCCTCAAGAAGTGCCGGATCGTCATGTACTACTTGCCTCCTACCGATTCCGCCGCCGCTGCATCGAGAATTCCCGGCAGCGCCGCGATGAATCCTTCCGCCTGCTCCTCGGTGAGGATCAGCGGGGGTGCCAACCGGACGACTCCGGGCTGAGCGGCGTTCACGAGGTAACCGGCCTCCCGGGCGGCGGCCTCGACGACCGGGGCGACGTCCTCGGTCAGCACGACACCCAGCAGCAGGCCGGCGCCGCGCACGTGGTCGACGAGCGGGTGTCCGAGACCCTCGATGCCCGTGGAGAGCACCTTGCCGATCATGTCGGCGCGGGTCAGCAGGTCGTCGGCGGCGATCGTCTTCAGGACCGCGAGCGCAGCGGACGCGCACACCGGGTTGCCACCGAACGTGGTGCCGTGCTTGCCCGGACCGAACAGCTCCGCGGCCGCGCCGGTCGCGATGCAGGCGCCGATCGGCATGCCGCCGCCGAGTCCCTTCGCGAGGGTCATGACGTCGGGCACGATGCCGGCGGCCTGGTGCGCGTAGAACCAGCCGGTGCGGCCGATACCGGTCTGCACCTCGTCGAGGATCAGCAGCGCGCCGCGTTCGGCAGTGATCCGCCGGGCGCTGGCGAGGTAGCCCTCGGGCGGCACGACGACGCCGCCCTCGCCCATGATCGGCTCCAGGAACACCGCGGCGGTGTCCTCGTCGACGGCCCGGTCCAGCGCCTCGAGGTCGCCGTACGGGATGTGCTCGACACCGGCCGGCATCGGCTCGAACGGTGCCCGCTTGTCGGGCTGGCCGGTGAGCGCGAGCGCACCCATTGTCCGGCCGTGGAACGCCTTCTCCGCGGCGATGATCTTGCGCCGTCCCGTGGCGCGGGCCAGCTTGAACGCGGCCTCGTTCGCCTCGGTGCCGGAGTTACACAGGAACACCCGGCCGGTGACGGAACCGGCGCTGTCGCCGACTCCCAGCTGCGCGAGGAGATGCTCGGCCAGTGCGACGGCCGGCTCGCTGGCGTACAGGTTCGACACGTGCCCGAGCGTGGACAGCTGCGTGGTCACAGCCTCGACGATCGCCGGGTGCGCGTGGCCGAGGATGTTCACGGCGATGCCGGCGAGCAGGTCCAGGTACTGCTTCCCATCGGCGTCGGTGACGACCGCACCCTCGCCACGGACCAGCGCCACCCGCGGCACGCCGTAGGTGTTCATCAGGGCGCCGGACCAGCGCTGCTGGAGATCCGTCGTGGCAGTCATGCCAGTCCTTCCGTGGTTGCGAGGTGGAGTTCCGGTGCGGGGGTGACCATCGTGCCGATGCCCTCGCCGGTGAAGAGTTCGAGCAGAACCGAGTGCGCGACCCGGCCGTCGATGACGTGCGCGGTGGGCACGCCGCCCTCGACGGCGCGCAGGCAGGCCTCCATCTTGGGGACCATGCCGGCGTCGAGGCTCGGCAGCAGCTGACGCAGCGCGGCCGTGTCGATCTCGGACGCGAGCGACGAGCGGTCGGGCCAGTCGGTGTAGAGCCCCTCGACGTCGGTGAGGACGACGAGCTTCTCGGCACCGATGGCCTCCGCGATGGCCGCGGCCGCGGTGTCGGCGTTGATGTTGTGCACCACGCCGTCCTCGTCGGGCGCGATCGTGGAGACCACGGGGATGCGTCCGGCGGCGATGAGGTCGAGCACCGCGTCGGGATTGACGGTGGTGACGTCGCCGACGAGGCCGATGTCGGTGGGCTCGCCGTCCACCTGGACGGTGCGACGGGTCGCGGTCAGCAGCCGCGCGTCCTCACCCGAGATGCCGACGGCGAACGGTCCGTGCGCGTTGATCAGGCCCACCAACTCACGGCCCACCTGACCGAACAGCACCATGCGGACGACGTCCATGACCTCGGGGGTGGTGACGCGGAATCCGCCGCGGAACTCCCCCTCCATGCCGAGACGCTTCAGCATCGCGTTGATCTGCGGGCCGCCGCCGTGGACGACGACCGGGTGGATGCCGATGGTGCGCAGGAACGCCATGTCGGCCGCGAACGCGCTCTTGAGTTCGTCGTCGATCATCGCGTTGCCGCCGTACTTGATGACGACGACCTTGTCGTGGAAGCGCTGCAGCCACGGCAGCGCCTCCGCCAGGACGTACGCCTTCTGGCTCGACGTCAGGTTCTCGATGGACTCGGTCATGACGAGTACGCCGAGTTCTCTTCGACGTAGGCGTGCGAGAGGTCGGTGGTCCGGATGCTGGCGCTCGACGTGCCGACCGCGAGTTCGATCGTCAGGTCGATGTCCATGCCCGACAGGTCCACGTCCCGGGCGCCGGGAGCGCCGACACCGTCGATGCAGACGGGATTGCCGTTGAACGACACCGCGATCCGGTCCGGGTCGAGGGTGATGGGGGCGATGCCGACCGCGGCGAGCACGCGGCCCCAGTTGGGGTCGGAGCCGAACAGCGCCGTCTTGACCAGGCTGTCGCGGGCGACGGTGCGCGCGGCGACGAGCGCGTCCTGCTCGGACGCGGCGCCGCTGACGGTGACGGTGACGCGCTTGGTGACGCCCTCGGCGTCGGCCATCATCTGCTCGGCCAGGTCGTCGCACACCGCGAGGACGGCCGCGTTGAGCTCGTCCTGCGACGGTGCGACGGAGCTCGCGCCGGACGCGAGCAGCAGCACGGTGTCGTTGGTGGAGGTGGCGCCGTCGACGTCGAGCCGGTCGAACGTCATCCGGGTCGCGTGCCGCAGCGCCTCGTCGAGCTGCTCGGCGGTGGCGACGGCGTCGGTGGTGACGACGCAGAGCATCGTCGCCAGCGACGGCGCGAGCATGCCCGCGCCCTTCGCCATGCCGCCGACGTTCCACTTGTCGGCGTGGTGCAGCGCCGCCTGCTTCGGGACGGTGTCGGTGGTCATGATCGCGTGCGCGGCGTCGGTGCCGCCGGAGATGCCGCCGGCCAGCTCGTGCACGATCTCGGTGACGCCGGCGAGGATCTTGTCCATCGGCAGCCGGTCGCCGATGAGGCCGGTCGAGCACACGGCGACCTCGATCGCGCCGGTCTCGGTGCCCCAGTCGCTGAGCGACGCGGCGACGTGCTCGGCGGTCTTGTGCGAGTCCTGGAAGCCGGGGGCTCCGGTGCACGCGTTGGCGCCGCCCGAGTTCAGGACGACGGCCCGCAGCCGTCCGGTGGTGAGCACCTGCTGCGACCACAGGACGGGCGCGGCCTTGACCTTGTTGGCGGTGAACACGCCCGCGGCCGCGAGTTCCGGGCCCTCGTTGAAGACGAGCGCGAGGTCGGACTTGCCGCTGACCTTGATCCCGGCCTTGATGCCCGCGGCGCGGAAACCGGCGGGCGCGGTGACGCCCTGGGTGCGGATCAGCCGACCGCCCGCGATCTCCACGGCATCGGGTGCGGCGAACTCGGAATCGGTTGTCACGGAGCAACTCCCACAGTCGAGAGACCATCGGTCTCGGGCAGGCCCAGGGCCAGGTTCATGGATTGGACGGCACCGCCGGCGGTGCCCTTGGTGAGGTTGTCGATCGCGGCGACCGCTACAAGGAGTCCGGCAGCAGTGTCCACGGTCACGGCGATCTGCACGGCGTTGGACCCGACGACCGCCCCGGTCTGCGGCAGCTGCCCCTCGGGCAGCACGTGCACGAACGGCTCGTCCTTGTACGCCTTCTCGTAGACCGCGCGGATCTCGTCCGCACTCGCGGTGGTGGGCGCGGTGCACGTCGCGAGGATGCCGCGCGGCATCGGCGCGAGGACCGGCGTGAACGACACCGTCACGTCGGTACCGGCGGCCGCGGACAGGTTCTGCTTGATCTCGGGGGTGTGCCGGTGCGCGCCGCCGACGGCGTAGGCCCGGACCGAGCCCATCACCTCGGAGCCGAGGAGGTCCGCCTTGGGCGCCTTGCCGGCGCCGGACGTGCCACTGATGGCGACGACGTTCACCCGCGGCTCGACGACACCCGCGGCGACGGCCGGGGCCAGCGCGAGCGAGGACACCGTCGGGTAGCAGCCGGGCACGGCGATCCTGGTGGCACCGACGAGTTTGTCCCGGCCACCCGGAAGCTCGGGCAGACCGTACGGCCAGCTACCGGCGTGCGGGCTGCCGTAGTACTTCTCCCACGCGGCGGCGTCGGTGAGCCGGAAGTCGGCGCCACAGTCGATGATGACGGTGGACTCGGGCAGCTGTTCGGCGATCTCCGCGGACTTGCCGTGCGGCAGTCCCAGGAACACGACGTCGTGACCGGACAGGGTCTCGATGTCGGTGGGGCCGAGCACCCGGTCGGCCAGCGGCAGCAGGTGCGGATGGTGCGAGCCGAGCGTGGTCCCGGCGTTGCCGCCCGCGGTGAGCGCGCCGATCACGAGCGAACCGTCGCGGTAGGCGGGGTGCCCGAGCAGCAGGCGCAGGATCTCGCCGCCCGCGTACCCGCTGGCCCCCGCGATCGCGACCTTGATCGGCGACCGGTCACCGGCCGTCGAAGCTCCAGAGTCTCCAGAAGTACCCATACGGATGATTATGCACCATCATGCAAACTCATTCATAGCGGGTTTCCGGTCGCGCTCACTCCGAGAGCACCGCGCCCCGCAGCACGTGCTTCGTGAGCTTGCCCGACGGGTTGCGCGGCAGCGCGTCGACCAACACGAGCTCCCGCGGCACCTTGTACCGGGCGAGCTTGTCCGACAGGTACGAGCGCAGGTCGTCGAGCTCGATTGTCCTCCCCTCGGCCGGCACGACGACGGCGACCACCGTCTCGCCCCACTCCGGGTGGGGCCGGCCGATGACCGCGACGTCGACGACATCCTCGTGCGGGCGGATCGCCTCCTCCACCTCCTGCGAGTAGACGTTCTCGCCGCCGGTGATGATGACGTCCTTGAGGCGGTCGACGATGAACAGGTAGCCGTCGGCGTCGACGCGCGCGATGTCCCCGGTGCGGTACCAGCGCCCGTCGAAGACGTCGGCGGTGGCCTCGTCGTTGTCGAGGTATCCGCGCATCCGGGTGTCGGCGCTGAGCCAGATCTCGCCGGTCTCACCCGGAGCCGCGTCGACGCCGGCCGCGCGCACGACGCGCAGGTCCACGCCGGGCATGCCGCCGCGCCCGATCGAACCGGCCTTGGCGATCTGCTCGTGCGGGTAGAGCGCGGTCCCGACCGGGCCCATCTCGCTCATCCCGTACACCTGGTAGAAGTCGTCGGACCGGTAGACCCTGGCGAGCAGTTCCGCGGTCTCGGCGCCGATCGGCGCCCCGCCGTAGATCCACCGGCGCATCGAGCTCAGGTCGTATGCGGCGAGGTCGATGCCCTGCGCCTTCGCGATCTGCACCGGCGCGAGGTAGGCGATGGGAGCACCGAAGAACGCCGTGACCTTCTCCCGCTGGACCGTCTCGAGGAACTCGATGGGGTGGTACTCGCGCTGCAGGATCACCGTGCCGCCCAGGAAGAGCGTCGTCAGGGTCCAGTTGTTGAGCGGCGACGCGTGCCAGATCGGCATCGCGATGAGGAACCTGTCGTCGCGGGTCAACCCCATCGTCGCGACGATCAGGGGCGGCACCGACGCGATCGTGCGATGCGTGTGCACGCAGCCCTTGGGCGCGCTCGTGGTTCCGGAGGTGTAGAGGATCTGCGCGACGTCGTCCTCGGTGCCGTCGACGCCGTCCCATTCGGGGGCGGATGCGACGGCGGCGTCGAAGTCGTCGGCCGCCTCGACGTCGCCACCGTGGGTGGCGGCCTCGGTGAGCAGCCACCGCACCTGCGGCGCTCCACCGCGTGCTGCCGACACCAGATCGGCGGACACGACACCGACCCGGGCGCCGCTGTGGGCGATCGTGTACTCGACCTCGGGCGCGGTGAGCTTGTGGTTCACCGGCACCAACACCCCGCCCGCCCGCCAGATGCCGAACGCGGCAATCAGGAATCCGGGCGAGTTGTAGGTCATCACCGCGACGCGGTCACCCCGACGGATCCCTTCGCGGCGGAACACCTCCGCGGCCCGCCGTGACGCCGCCTCGAGCTCGCGGTAGCTCGTGCGCTGCGCCCCGTAGACCAGGGCGTCCTTCTCGGGGGACTTCCTGCATGCGCTTTCCAGCAACACGTTCAGATGCACCGGGGGTCTCCTTCACTGGGCGGCGGTGGGGGTCCGTTGCCCGTCGCGCGAATCCGTTCTACAGTCACTCGACAAGAAGTGAATCACGATTCATTGCTTTGCGGAAGGGCTCCAAGATGACGACAACCGACGACTTGACGAACGCGGCGCCGCGGGGCCACCGCACGCACGAGGTGTTCAACCAGGCACCACCGCGGGTGGACGTCAACGAGTTCACGAGCAACGCCCCGCTCGTCGAGGGCGTGGCCCGGTACGACGCCGAGTGGGCCGGCGCGCACCTCACCGAGGTGGGTGCGCTGGTCGGCACCGCCGAGTTCCAGCACGCCGCCGAACTCGCGAACACCGAGATCCCGCGCCTGCACTCGCACGACCGTTACGGAAACCGCATCGACGAGGTCGAGTACCACCCCGCCTACCACCGGGTGATCTCCGCGGCCGTCGAGCACGGCGCGCACACGGCGGCGTGGGCGGAGCCTCGCGTCGGCGCGAACGTCGCGCGAGCGGCGACGTTCATGCTGTTCGCGCAGATCGAGCCGGGGCACGCCTGCCCGATCTCGATGACGCACTCCGCGGTGCCCTCGCTCATGCTGGCCCCGGACCTGGCCGAGCGCTGGCTCCCCCGGCTCTACTCGCGCGGCTACGACGGCGCACTCGTAGCGCCCGGCGACAAGCCCGGCGTGCTGTTCGGCATGGCGATGACCGAGAAGCAGGGCGGCTCCGACGTCCGCGCGAACACCACGACGGCGCAGCCGCTTTCGGACGGCATGTACACGCTGACCGGGCACAAGTGGTTTTGCTCGGCGCCGATGTCGGACGCGTTCCTGGTGCTGGCGAACGCGCCGGAGGGCCTGTCCTGCTTCCTGGTCCCCCGCGTGCTCGAGGACGGCACCCGCAACGTCTTCCGGATCCAGCGGCTCAAGGACAAGCTCGGCAACAAGTCGAACGCGTCGTCGGAGATCGAGCTCGACGGGACGATCGGCCACATCGTCGGGGAACCGGGTCGCGGCGTGCGCACGATCATCGAGATGGTCGCGCGCACCCGCCTCGACTGCGTGTACGGCTCGACCGCCGGCATGCGGCAGTCGGTCGCCGAGGCCCTGTGGCACGTGCGGCACCGCTCCGCGTTCGGCGCGACGCTCGTCGACCAGCCGGCAATGACCGCGGTGGCCGCCGACCTGGCGCTCGAGTCGGAGGCCGCGACGGCCACCGCGCTGCGCCTGGCCCGCGCCCACGACGACGACGCATCGGAGTCCGAGAAGGCGTTCCGGCGCTTGGCCACGGCGGTCAGCAAGTACTGGATCTGCAAGCGCGGACCGCACCACGCCTACGAGTCGCTCGAGTGCCTCGGCGGCAACGGCTACACCGAGGCGTTCCCGCTGGCCCGCCGGTTCCGGGAGCAGCCGGTGATGGCGGTGTGGGAGGGATCGGGCAACGTCATCGCGCTCGACGTCCTGCGCGCCATGACCCGTGAACCCGAGTCGGTGCAGGCGTTCGACGCCGAGCTCAACCTCGCGCGCGGGGCGTCCACGCTGTTCGACGCGCACCTCGACCGGGTGCGCACGATGCTCGCCGAGCTCGCGACGCTCGATCCCGCGACCGCGCAGTTCCGGGCACGCCCGGTGGCCGCGGCGATGGCACTCGGGCTGCAGGGCTCGCTGCTGCTGCGCACCGCCCCTACCGCGGTCGCGGAGGCGTTCATCGGCGCACGGCTGGGCGCCGACCGCGACCTCGAGTACGGGTCTCTGGCCGCCGGAACCGATTTCGCGGCGATCCTCGAGCGCCACTGAGGTCGCTGTGGCCAGTTCACCGCGACCGCCCATCAGTGGCCCCCGGTGATCCTCGAGCCCAGCGCCGCACCGTCGCGCGCCCCAGTCACACCCCGCCGCTCCAGCCCGGGATCACCGCGGCTGGGGCGGCGGCGCGGCGCTGTGCCGGCGAAGGTAGAGGCGTGCATCGAGAGTGACTACATCGTCGGGTCCCGTTGTCGGTCGCCCTGCCGCAGGGTGCGCTCGAACCTTCCGATCCAGCCCGCAAGTGATCGGGCACGTTCCGCTCGAACTGTCGTCATGCTGGGTGGCACGGGTTCTGCGAGTCGGAAGTGGTGGTTGCCCAGTGTTGGAGCAGGAGTTCCGCACAGCACGGATCATGTCCGCCGGTGACTGGAAACGGCGGCTCGAGCTCTTGTGACTCGTCGGCCGGTTCGCTCCTAGGTACCTAGACTGATCTGCAGGGCGGTTGGAACCAGAGCTACTTGTGATACTGCAGTGTCCTGAGCGGTGAATCGAGTCGAGGATGTGAGAGATCCGGTGGCTACCACGCGCGACGAAAACCAATCTCTCTATCAGGCTTACCTCGAGGCCTGCAATGCACACGATGTTGATCGAATGGCGTCGTTCTATGCGCCGACGATCAAGGTCAATGATGTCCCGATGGATCCTGTGTCCACGGCGGCGCAATTCCCGGTCCTTTTCGCCGCCTTCCCCGACTGGCACTGGGAGATGAGGAATCTTCTGATCGACGGCGACTACGTCGCGGTGCACTTCACGGTCACCGGTACTCACAGGGGTGCCTTCAATGCGATCGAGGCGACCGGTCGCCGGGTCTCGAGCGCGGAAATCACTCTGTATCACGTAGAGGGCGGGAAGTTCTCCGAAGTCTGGGATTTCGGCGGCATGGAGGCAGTTGAGAGCCAAATTCGTGAAGCAGAAGCACCGTGATGTTGCAGCCGCGGACCAGGCGGCGACTCGGGCTGCAGATCCAGGCGATGGCCTGTCCAGCATTCGGTCTGACTCCGCCAGCCCTGCGATCCCGCCGACGTTTCGACGAGGGACCTTGTCGCCGGCACCGGCAAGAACGGCACGACCGGTATCATCTCCGCGCGTGAGCTACGACATCGTCGCCTTCGACCCCGGCGCCACGACGGACAGCGGTTTCCTCGACTGGTACAACACGCAGACCGAATGGGCCGAGGACCACGACTACTGCGACGTCACCGTGACCACGCCCGAGCTTCGCGCGTTCTACACCGCGATTACCGAGGTCTTCCCACCTCTCAACGGCCCCGACGCTCCCGACGACGAGCAACTCGCCGCAGACTCGAGCCTCGACGGACGTCTCACCGACTACAGCATCGGAACGACGATCATCTACGCCAGCTTCGGCTGGTCGCAGGCAGAGCGCGCCACGGAGACGTTCCGCGAACTCGCCGCCGAGCACAAGGTCGCGGTCGCGCTGGTCAGCCACGACTCACCGGTCCCGATCATCCGCCCGCAGTAGCAGATTCACGCCGCGACCGCCGGCTGGCAAGCCGGGCCCGCCGGCCCGGCTCGGTCGGTCGAGACGACCGGCAGATCGTGCTACGCCTCGATCGGGGCGTACCAGTCGGCGTTCTTGAGCAGCACCCGCGTGCCCAGGTCCCGATTCCATTCCGGCTCGATGCCGTGCCGCCGCAGGACGGGAAACACCACGTCGTCGAGCAGGGACGTCACGTCCGCGGTGTAGAGGTCTTCCTTCGCCTCTTCGCTGAGCGCGTCGTATGCGGCCTGGTCGAATGCTTCGGGCGGAAACGCGCCGTAGCCGATGTAGGTGGACCCGTCCTCGACGAGACGGTCGGTGTCCTGCTGGTGGAAGTACACGTAACCCTTCCAGTGGCGGCTGTCGTCGCGCTCTTCCCAGATCTCGCCGGACGCGCAGGTGCCGCAGCAGGAGAAGTCCGCGCGGGCCACCACTCCGCTCGCATTGAGCTCCTCGAACGCGGCGATCGTGCGGGAGGTGTAGGCACCGATCTCCGCCTGCTGGCGCAGCCGGGCGGCGCGGAGCGCGCCGAACGCCACCCCGAGCTGCTCGTCCGTGAGGTCGTATTCCTCGCCGTAGATGTCGATGAAATCGTCGACGTCGTCCCGGCCGGTGATCAGCTGGTCCCAGATCTGCCGGGTCAGCTCGCCGCGGCCGTCCTCGTCGAGGGGCAGGTCGGGCAGGACGGCGTAGGCCGGGATCGCGTTCGGGTTCGGGTTCGACAACGCGCTCACGGCGCCACCTCCAGATTACGAGCGGAACCAGGCAATTCACCCGGCAGCGACGATGCTAGCTTCACCGACCGACAGATCGGTATGGCGCCACCTATGGGCGACGATTCGACGAAAGGGACCGACACCCGGGCGACCCCGCCTGCGCTACTCGTTCTTCATGGACCGGCGGATCTCGTCGAGCCTGTCGTGGGCGGCCTTCTCCCGCGCCTGCCACTGCTCTTCGAGGTCCTGCCCGGCCTGGCTGCCGCGCTCGAGTTCCTCCGAGCCGAGCGCGGTCCCGAAGCGTTCCTCGATCTTGTCGCGGACGCGGCCGAACGTCGGGACTCCGGCATCGGTGTAATCGGGGCCGGGCACCGCTCCGCCGGCCATCGTCAACGGCGGTGGAACCTCCGCCGGCGCCGTTGGCCGGGACGGGTCCGGCGGGATGTCCGAGGTGTGGCCGTCGCCCGCGGTCAGCATGGACGCGGCCGCGTGCACCGGGGCGAGCGCCGGGCGTCCGGCCGTCGCAGCGAGCACGACCGCCAGCAATTCGGCGTCGTCGAGACCGTGCAGTCGCGCGAGCACGACATCCAATCCGCCACTGTCCGTATCAACCATGAGGGGCTCCTCTCGCCAGCGCCTTCCAGGCTAGCGAGAGGAGCCCCTCATC
The DNA here is from genome assembly GCF_040024445.1 of Prescottella soli. NCBI lineage: Bacteria > Bacillati > Actinomycetota > Actinomycetes > Mycobacteriales > Nocardiaceae > Rhodococcus > Rhodococcus (subgen. Prescottella) soli. Next base: position 220,416 of record NZ_CP157276.1, on the reverse strand, counting down.
GGTCGAACTCGGGTGTCAGCCGCGCAGAACGGCCCCGACGGCGTCCGCCGCGGCCGCGACAGCAGCATCGCGTGCAGCGCTGGCCTCGTCCTCGGTCAGCGTGCGGTCGGTCCCGCGGAATCGCAGCGCGAACGCCAACGACTTGCGGCCCTCGCCCACCTGCGCGCCCTCGAAGACATCGAACAGGCGGATGTCCTCGAGCAGTTCACCGCCGCCCGTGCGCAGCGCCGACTCGACCGCAGCCGCCGGAACCGAGGCGTCGACGACAACCGCGACGTCCTGCAGGACGGCCGGGAACGGCGAGATCCGAGGAGCCGGAAGAACTTCGGCGACGGGCAGCGCGGCCAGGTCGACCTCGACCGCGCACGTGCGCGCCGGCAGCCCGGCCCGCTCGAGCACCGCCGGGTGCAGCTCACCGGCGTGTCCGACGACCGTGCCGTCGAACACCACCTCCGCGCAGCGGCCCGGGTGCCACGGCAGGTACTGCGCGGCCCGCAGTTCGACCGTGACGCCGGCAGCGTTCGCGATCGTCTGCACCGCGGCGAACGCGTCCGCCGCCTCGGCCGGACGGCCGGCACCCCACGGCCCGGACGGCTCACGCAGACCCGACAGCACGGCCGCGACGTGCACCGGCTGCGCGGGCAACGACTTCAGTAGCTCGTCGATCTGCTCGTCGGTGGGACGGCGGTCCACCGGCAGCGCACCGACCGGCTTGGTGTCCGGGCCCGGCCGCACCACCTGCGCGATGCCGTACAGCGACAGGTCGCGCTGACCACGAGAAACGTTGCGTGCCAGCACCTCCAGCATGCCCGGCAGCAGCGTGGTGCCGAGTTCGGGGCGATCCGACTCCAGCGGATTGAGCACCTTCGTGGTGTTGCGGCGCGGGTCGTCGGCGTCCAGACCCCACGTGTCGAACACGGCGTGCGGCAGGAACACCGGCGGCAGGATCTCCACGAAACCCGACGCCGCCAGCATCTTGCCGACGGTGCGGCGGCGACGCTGCTCCGGGGTCAGGCCCCGTCCGGCGGGAGCATGCGGGAGCACCGACGGGATCTGCTCGAGACCCTCGAGGCGCAGCACCTCCTCGACCAGGTCGGCCGGCTGCACCAGGTCCGGACGCCACGACGGCGGCGTCACGACGAGCTGACCGTGCCCGGTCTCGCTCACGCCGACCTCGACGGCGCAGCCGATCTGCGTCAGGCGGCGGGCGGCCGTCCCGTTCGGGTAGGCGACACCGGCGACACGATCGGGCAGGTCGATGTCCATGCGGATCTGGCCGGCGGCCGCGACGCCGCCGACGTCGGTCAGCACGGGTTCGACGGTGCCGCCCGCGATCTCGACGAGCAGCGCCGCGGCGCGGTCGAGTGCCGGGAGCGCGACCTCGGGGTCGACGACGCGCTCGTACCGCTTACTGGCCTCGCTGATCAGCTTGTGCCGGCGCGACGTCTTGAACACCGCGAGTGGATCCCACGTGGCCGACTCGAGCAGGATGTCGGTGGTGCCGTCGTGGACCTCGGTGGTGGCGCCGCCCATGACGCCGGCGAGCGAGACCGCACCGGAATCGTCCGCGATCACGACGTCCTCGGGATCGAGGGTCCGCTCCACACCGTCGAGGGTGGTCAGCTTCTCCCCCGCCTCGGCGCGCCGCACCACGAGGCCGCCCTGGACCTTCGCCGCGTCGAACGCGTGCAGCGGCTGGCCCAGCTCGAGCAGCACGTAGTTGGTGACGTCGACCGCCGGCGAGATCGGGCGCACACCCGACATCAGCAGCCGGCGCTGCAGCCACCACGGGCTGACGGCCTTGGGGTCGATACCGGCGATCCGGCGGGCCGTGAAGCGGGTGGCCTTCGACTCCGGCTCGAGCTGGATCGACCACGCCTCGCCGCCGTCGGACGGCAGTGCCGGCACCGCGGCCGGGTCCGCGAAGTCGAGATCGAAACCGCAGGCGAGCTCGCGGGTGAGGCCGCGGACCGAGAAGCAGTAGCCGCGGTCGGGCGTGATGTTCAGCTCGATGATCGTGTCGTCGAGACCCAACAGCTCGTTGGCGTCGGTTCCCGGCTCGGCGGTCCCCGGCTCGAGGACGAGGATGCCCGAGTGGTCCTTGCCGATGCCCAGCTCGGAGGCCGAGCACATCATGCCGTTGGACACCTTGCCGTACGTCTTGCGGGACGCGATCGCGAAACCGCCCGGCAGCACCGCGCCCGGCAGTGCGGCGACGACGAGGTCACCCTCGGCGAAGTTGCGGGCGCCGCACACGATCTCCTGCGGTTCGGCGGCTCCGACGTCGACCTTGCAGAAGCGGATCGGCTTCTTGAACTCGGTGAGCTCTTCGATCTCCAGGACCCGGCCCACGACCAGCGGACCGGTCACCGGCTCGAGCGGATCGACCTCCTCGACCTCGAGGCCGACGCGGACGAACCCGGCGTCCAGCTCGTCGGCGGTCACCTGCCAGTCCGGCGTCGCCCGCTGCAGGATCTCGGTCAGCCACGATTGCGCTACTCGCACGTCTACTCAGCTCTCTCGCTCGTGAGGGGTCTCAGGCCTGGACACCGAAGGGCAGCGTGAATCGCGCGTCGCCCTCGACGATGTCGCGCATGTCGGGGATGCCGTTGCGGAACTGCAGCGTCCGCTCCAGACCCATGCCGAATGCGAAGCCGGAGTATTCCTCGGGGTCGATTCCGCACGCGCGCAGCACGTTCGGGTTCACCATGCCGCAGCCGCCCCACTCGACCCAGCCGGCGCCGCCCTTCTTGTTCGGGAACCACACGTCCACCTCGGCCGACGGCTCGGTGAACGGGAAGTAGTTGGGGCGCATGCGGGTTCGCGTCTCCGGCCCGAACAGTGCGCGCGCGAAGGCGTCGAGCGTGCCACGCAGGTGCGCCATGGTCAGGCCCTTGTCCACCGCCAGACCCTCGATCTGGGAGAAGACCGGCGTGTGGGTCGCGTCGAGTTCGTCGGTGCGGAACGTCCGCCCGGGGCACACGACGTAGATCGGGATCTCGCGGGAGAGCATGGTGCGCACCTGCACCGGCGAGGTGTGGGTGCGCAGCACCTGACGCGAGCCCTCGGGCGCGATGTGGAAGGTGTCCTGCATCGTGCGCGCCGGGTGGTCGGGCAGGAAGTTGAGCGCGTCGAAATTGAAGTGCTCGGTCTCGACCTCGGGGCCCTCGGCGATCTCCCAGCCCATGCCGACGAACACGTCGGCGATCTGCTCGGAGATGATCGTGATCGGGTGCCGCGCACCGGCGGGCCGACGATCGGACGGCAGCGTCACGTCGATCGACTCGGCGACCAGCACGGCCGCGTCACGCTCGGCGAGCAGCACCTCGCGGCGCGCGTCGAACGCGGTGGTGACCCGGGTGCGGGCCACGTTCACCCGCTTGCCGGCCTCGGACCGTTCCTCCTTGGGCAGCGCGCCCAGACCGCGCTTCGCGAGCGCGATCGGTGCCTTGTCACCCAGGTGATCGATCTTGGTATTGGCGAGTTCGTCGAGATCCGCGGCTGCCGCGAACGCCTCCTCGGCGGCGATTGCCGCGGCACCGAGCGCTTCCTCGGTCAGCGCGTTCGCATCGACAGTCGGCGGGGCACCGCCCTCATTCTTAGCCACGACCGGTGCAACTCCTTGTCTATCGATGGATATCAGCGCGCGCGGGCACAACACTCGAATCCTAGGCGATCGGCCCAGGACGGTTCGAACGAGTTCGGCGGACCGTCACGTGCCCCGATGCTGGACGCGCGCGCTCGCGTACAGGCAGATGGACGCCGCGGTCGCCAGGTTGAGACTCTCGGCACGGCCCCGGATCGGGATCCGCAGCCGATGGTCGGCGCGGGCCGCGACCGCGGGATCGAGTCCGTGGGCCTCGTTGCCGAACAGCCACGCGGTGGGACGGGCCAGCAGGTCGTCGGCCTCGTCGAGGTTCACCTCGCCGTCCGCGGCCGTCGCGAGGATCTGGATACCCGCGGCCGTGAGCGCGTCGAGGACGGCGTCGGTGTCGCGTTCCCGCACGATCGGGAGGTGGAACAGGCTTCCGGCGGAGGACCGCACGCACTTGCCGTTGTGCGGGTCGACGCTGTCGCCGGCGAGGATCGCGGCGTCGGCCCCGACCGCGTCGGCCACCCGGATCACCGTGCCGGCGTTGCCCGGCTCGGCGATCGCGACGGGCACGGCCAGCAGGCGGGTGTCGGCCGTCACCGCGCTGGCGAGCGGAACGTCCAGCAGATCGCAGACCGCAATCACGCCGGGCGGCGTGACGGTGTCGCTCATCGCCCGGATCGCCCGATCGGTGACGAGTGATGTCCGGATCCCGGCGCCGTGCGCGGTCTCGATCAGGTCGGGGTACCGCTCACCGGCGTGTTCGGTGAAGAACAGCTCGTGCACGGTGGTGCAGGCCAGCGCCTCGGTGACGGAGTTCTCGCCCTCCGCGAGGAACCGCCCCGTCTTCCTGCGCTCTGCGCCGCGCAGGAGCTTGACAGCAGAAACGACCCGTGGAGTCCGTTCGGTGAACGGGTCCACGGGTCGATTCCGGAACTGCTGACTCAGGCCGCTTCTCCGGCCGGAGCGTTGACGTCGGCCGGCAGGGCGGCCTTCGCGACGGCCACCAGGCCGGCGAACGCAGCGGCGTCGGAGACGGCCAGCTCGGCGAGGATCTTGCGGTCGACCTCGACACCCGCAGCCTTCAGGCCCTGGATGAAGCGGTTGTAGGTGATGTCGTTGGCGCGAGCCGCAGCGTTGATACGAGCGATCCACAGCTTCCGGAAGTCGCCCTTGCGCGCGCGACGGTCACGGTAGGCGTAGGTCATCGAGTGGAGCTGCTGCTCCTTGGCCTTGCGGTACAGGCGCGAACGCTGTCCGCGGTAGCCGCTCGAGGCCTCGAGAATCGAACGACGCTTCTTCTGGGCGTTGACTGCCCTCTTTACGCGTGCCACTGCAAAATCCTGTCAATCTTCGGGGCGCTGCCGCCCCGGGTGGTCAAGTAGGGGAAGTGCTCAGATGCCGAGCAGACGCTTGATGCGGGGCGCATCCTGGTCGGCGACGACGGCAACGCCGTCGAGGCGACGGGTCACGCGCGAGCTCTTGTGCTCGAGCAGGTGGCGACGTCCGGCCTTCTGGCGCAGGATCTTTCCGCTACCGGACACCTTGAATCGCTTCGCGGTGCCACTGTGGGTCTTCGACTTGGGCATGGAGTCCTCAGTTCTTGTGTTTCTGTACTTCGGTCTTGCGTGACGGGGTCTGGCTAGGCGCTCGGCGCCGGCGCAGCGCCACCGTCACCCGCGGCCGGCTTCGGCTGCGCAGGCTGCGCGGCCTGTGCACCCTCCTGAGCCTTCGCGCGCGTCTTCGCGCCCTTGTGCGGGGCGAGCACCATCGTCATGTTGCGGCCGTCCTGCTTCGCGGAGGTCTCCACGAATCCGAGGTCCGCCACATCGGCGCCGAGACGCTGCAGCAAACGGAACCCGAGCTCGGGCCGGGACTGCTCGCGACCACGGAACATGATCGTGACCTTGACCTTCGAACCGGCCTCGAGGAAGCGGATGACGTTCCGCTTCTTGGTCTCGTAGTCGTGATCGTCGATCTTGGGACGGAGCTTCTGCTCCTTGATGACGGTCTGCTGCTGGTTCTTCCGCGACTCGCGCGCCTTCTGCGCCGTCTCGTACTTGAACTTGCCGTAGTCCATGATCTTGCAGACCGGTGGACGGGCATCGGGAGCCACCTCTACCAGATCGAGGTCGGCCTCGAGTGCTACGCGAAGCGCATCCTCGACACGCACGATCCCAACCTGCTCACCACCGGGTCCGATGAGGCGAACCTCGGGAACTCGGATGCGCTCGTTGATGCGGGTCTCAGTGCTGATGGGGCCTCCTAGGTAGTGCGGTGCAGTCAAGTGACCGCGCCGCAGCCCGTGCGCCCGCTACCCCAACAAGAAAGCCCCGCGTCGGCGAGTTGCTCGCCGTGCGGGGCCCGATGTCGACCGGTGCGACACCAGTTCCGAGACGTCGGACCTGATATCCCTTCGTATGACCGAAGGAGCCGCCAGGGGAAGTACCCTGGCGGCGACCGGACCACTGAACTGCACCGATCGGTGCCGCGCAGAGGTGGGAGTCGGACTCCACTTTGCTGCCCTGGCCGGAGCCGAGGGCGGTCGTGACGCACAGCCTAACATCAAACGAGCCGCGCATCGAATCGCGGCGGCCGCCGCGACCCGGACGAATCCGCGACCGTCCACGATGGAATCCTGACAAGCATGACGCAGAACCCCGACCCTGCCGAAGCCGTCCAGCACGCCGAGGACGACCTCGACGACGTGCGCGAGCTCGCCGACGTTCCCGCCATCGAGGTGATCAGCCGCGCCGCCGTCATGCTCATGAGCTCGGCCGCCGAGAAGCTGGGGCTGTCGGACCCCGACCCGGAGAACAGCCCGCACCTCGACCTCGACGAGGCCCGACGGGTGATCACGGCCCTCGCCGGCCTCGTCACCGCGTCCGTCGAGTACCTCGGCCCTCACGCCGGCCCGATCCGCGAGGGACTGCAGGCGCTGCAGCGCGCGTTCCGCGAGACGTCCGCGCATCCGGACGAGCCCGGCAAGGGCCCCGGCGAGAAGTACACCGGCCCGGTCTACTGAGCCGCCCCTTCCCCGCCACGTCATACGAAGCCCGCCCCCGGACATGCCGGGTGCGGGCTTCGTGCGCTGAGGCGGTCGAATGCGGCGGAACTGCGGATTGCGTCAAACCGCACCGCGCGTTCCCATCGGTTGATACCGTCCCCGACGGCATGACGGAGATCACTTCTCCCCCAACAGGCCCGGCTCGAGCCGGGCAGAGACCTAGGAGACACGAATGGGATCGCTCCTCTCGATCGCCAAACTTCTCGGCTTCGACCCCAAGGAAGCCCTCCCGGGGATTCTCGACCAGTTGCTCGCGGCGTCCGTCGCCGCGAATCAGCCGCCTACCACCGCTGCGTAGGTCTCCGGCCCGGGCGGACAGGTCCGCTCTGTGGGCTGACCGGCAAAAACACCCGAAACGGACATGGAACAGTCGGTCCGCAAAACCGCCTCCGCTACGGCTTCGTGTTGACTACCGTGCTCCTCGCGTGACACCGGTCGCGCTCCACCACACAGGGGTTCAAACCCGTACCGAAGGAGCTTTGGATGGGATCGCTCTACGCCATTCTCGACGCCCTGCAGCCCCAGATCCACGTACTTCTCGGCTCGCTCGACCCCCTGCCCAGCATCCTCCTGAGCAGCGTCGACCTCAGTAGCCTGGGCGACCTGTGATCGGGGCCTTGCAATAGGTCCCAGTCCAGCAATCCAGGCCCACGATCCACCGAAGCGGTGGGGGATGCTTGAACCCCCACCGCTTTCGTGTGTCTACCCCCGCTTGACGGCCGTCCCTCCCATGCGCCCCGGTCCGCGCAACACCGTGCATCGAATCGACTTCGACCAGCCGACGACAGCTGCACTCCTAGCCGCCATACGCGCGTATACCTACCTCGGCAATCCGCCTCGCGGGCAAGGACGCGGAGCGCGTGCGACACATCAAACGTTAGACACATGCCCACTTTCGCGCTGACCGGCGGAAACAACCGGAACGGGCACGGAGACATCGGCACGGCGAAACCGCCTCCGTTACGACCTCGCATTGATACCGTGCCCTTCGCGTGACACCGGTCACGCACGACAACCACACAGGGTTCCCCCGTCAGGAGAACCCACACCGAAGGAGTCACACATCATGCTTGGTGAACTCGAGCTGCCCGGCGGGGAAGTTTCCCCCCTTGATTGGTTCCTACATCTCGGCTCGACGGCACTGAGCTTCGGCTCGGCAGCACTGGGCTTCGGCTCCTAGGAGGTCCCGGCCCAGCAAGTCGGGACTACCGATCCACCGCAGCGGTGGGGGACGCTCGACCCCCACCGCTTTCGCGTGCCATCCTCGCCGCCGCCCGCCCCATGCGCCCGGGTCGGCGCCGCATCGCACAACGAATCGACTGCGCCTAAGCCGACCGCGGCCGGCTTCCGGACCCGCTTGCGCGGCGTCGAGGTGGCCTTCCGCTCGATCCCTATGACGGTGTTGCCGTTGTCGACGAGTCGGTTCACGACCCTCGGGCGCTTGCGGATGTCCTCGACACCGTCCGACCGCCGAGACCGCCTCGGCGACAGCGATCCACACGCTGCCGTCGGGCCAGGATCTGCGCGGACAACCCGACACCCGGCCTCGCCGACCACGGGGCGACGCGCATGCAACAACACATCAAACGTTAGACACATGTCCATTTTCGCGCTGACCGGCGGAAACACCCGAAATGAGCGCGGAGAGACCGACTCGGCGAAACCGGCACCGTTACGGCCGCGAGTTGATAGCGTGCCCTGCGCGTGACACCGGTCACGCACCACCACCGCACAGGCGTCCCCCGCCAGGAGAACCCACACCGAAGGAGTCACACATCATGCTTGCTTCACCCGAGATGCCCGAACATTCCGCCTTTGAATGGTTCCTGACTTACGGCTCGATGACACTGCAGTTCGGCTCGGCGGCACTGGGCTTCGGCTCCTAGGAGGTCCCGGTCCAGCCAGTCAGGACCACCGATCCACCGCAGCGGTGGGGGACGCTCGGTCCCCCACCGCTTTCGCGTGTTAACCGACCGCGGCCGGCTTCCGGACCCGCTTGCGCGGCGTCGACGCGGCCTTCCGGGTCGTCGCCTTGCCGGTGGCGGCCCCGTCGCCGGCCACCGCGGGTGCCGCGAGGACCTCCTTCAGGAACCGACCGGTGTAGCTCTCCGGAACCGCCGCGACAGCCTCGGGGGTTCCCTCGACGACGACGGTGCCGCCGCCGGATCCGCCCTCGGGACCCATGTCGACGATCCAGTCCGACGTCTTGATGACGTCGAGGTTGTGCTCGATCACGATGACGGTGTTGCCCTTGTCGACGAGCCCGTTCACGACCTTGAGCAGCTTGCGGATGTCCTCGAAGTGCAGGCCCGTCGTGGGCTCGTCGAGCACGTAGACGGTCCGGCCCGTCGAGCGCTTCTGCAGTTCGGCGGCGAGCTTGACGCGCTGCGCCTCACCACCCGACAGCGTCGGAGCCGGCTGACCGAGTCGGACGTAGCCGAGCCCGACCTCGACGAGGGTCTTGAGGTACCGGTGGATCGACGTGACCGGTTCGAAGAATTCCGCGGCCTCGTCGATCGGCATGTCGAGGACCTCGGCGATGGTCTTGGCCTTGTAGTGCACCTCGAGCGTCTCGCGGTTGTACCGCGCCCCGTGGCACACCTCGCACGGCACGTAGACGTCCGGCAGGAAGTTCATCTCGATCTTCAGGGTGCCGTCGCCCGAGCACGCCTCGCAGCGGCCGCCCTTGACATTGAACGAGAAACGCCCCGGCTGGTACCCGCGCACCTTGGCCTCGGTGGTCGCGGCGAACAGGGTGCGGATCTTGTCGAACACGCCCGTGTAGGTCGCGGGGTTCGAGCGCGGTGTCCGACCGATCGGCGACTGGTCCACCTGGACCAGCTTGTCGAGTTGGTCGAGGCCGTTGATCCGCGTGTGCCGACCGGGCACCTGGCGGGCGCCGTTGAGCTTGTTCGCCATCACCGTCGCGAGGATGTCGTTCACGAGCGTCGACTTGCCCGACCCGGACACCCCGGTGACCGACGTCAACACACCCAGCGGGAAGCTCACGTCGATGCCCTTGAGATTGTTCTCGCGGGCGCCGACGACGGTGACCTGCCGCTTCCGGTCGATGGCGCGACGCTCGGCCGGGACGTCGATGGTGCTGCGCCCGGACAGGTACGCACCGGTGAGCGACTCGGCGTTCGTCAGGAGCTCCTCGTACGACCCGCTGTGGACCACGCGGCCGCCGTGCTCGCCGGCGAGCGGGCCGATGTCGACCACCCAGTCCGAGGTCCGGATGGTGTCCTCGTCGTGCTCGACGACGATCAGGGTGTTCCCGAGGTCCCTTAGGCGCGTGAGGGTTTCGATGAGACGGCGATTGTCGCGCTGATGCAGGCCGATGGACGGCTCGTCGAGCACGTACAGCACGCCGACCAGACCCGAGCCGATCTGCGTCGCCAGTCGGATGCGCTGCGCCTCGCCACCCGACAGGGTGCCGGCAGCGCGGGCCAGCGACAGGTAGTCGAGGCCGACGTCCAGCAGGAACCCGAGCCGCGCCTGGACCTCCTTCAGGACCTGTCCCGCGATCGCCTCCTCACGGGCGCCGAGGGTGAGGCTGTTCAGGAACGCCGAGCAGTCGGCGATCGACAGCTCACACACCTGGGCAATCGACTTCTGGCCGTACGTCTCCGACGTGATCGACACCGACAGGATCTCGGGGCGCAGGCGCGCGCCGTTGCACGCGGGACACGGAATGTCGCGCATGTACCCGTCGTAGCGTTCCTTCATCTGCTCCGACTCGGTCTGCTCGAGCCGCCGGTGCAGGAACGGCATGACGCCCTCGAACTCGGCGTAGTACGACCGGGTCCGCCCGTAGCGGTTCTTGTACTTGACGTGGACCTGCTCGGTGCTGCCCTCGAGGATCGCCTTGCGGGCCTTGGCCGGCAGCTTGTTCCACGGCGTCTGCATGTCGAAGCCCAGGATGTCGCCGAGGCCGGACAGCAGGCGGCCGAAGTACTCGGCGCTCTGCCCCATCGACCACGGCGCGATCGCTCCGTCGTCGAGCGACAGTTCGGGATCCGGGACGACGAGGTCGGGGTCGACTTCCTTGCGGATGCCGAGGCCCGTGCACTCGGGGCAGGCGCCGTACGGCGAGTTGAACGAGAACGAGCGCGGCTCGAGGTCGTCGATCGACAGCGGGTGGGCGTTGGGGCACGCGAGCTTCTCGGAGAACCGGCGTTCGCGGTCGGGGGCATCCTCGTCGCGGTCGACGAAATCGAGCACCACGATGCCCTCGGCCAGACGCAGGGCAGTTTCGACAGAGTCGGTGAGGCGCTGCTTCGCGCTCGCCTTCACGGTGAGGCGGTCGACGACCACCTCGATGTCGTGCTTCTCCTGCTTCTTCAGCTTCGGCGGATCGGTGAGCGGATGCACCACACCGTCGACGCGGACACGGGAGTAGCCCTGGGTGTTGAGCTGCTCGAACAGGTCGACGAACTCGCCCTTGCGGGTGCGGACCACGGGGGCGAGGACCTGGAACTTGGTCCCTTCCTCCATCTCGAGCACTTGGTCGACGATCTGCTGCGGCGTCTGCCGCGCGATCGGCTCACCGCACACCGGACAGTGCGCGCTGCCGGCGCGGGCGTACAGCAGACGCAGGTAGTCGTACACCTCGGTGATCGTGCCGACGGTCGACCGCGGGTTGCGGTTGGTCGACTTCTGGTCGATCGACACCGCGGGCGAGAGCCCCTCGATGAAGTCGACGTCGGGCTTGTCCATCTGTCCGAGGAACTGCCGCGCGTAGGCCGACAGCGACTCGACGTAACGGCGCTGTCCCTCCGCGAAGATCGTGTCGAACGCGAGACTGGACTTTCCGGAGCCCGACAGTCCGGTGAAGACGATCAGGCTGTCCCGGGGCAGATCGAGATTGATCCCTCGCAGATTGTGCTCACGTGCGCCTTGCACGATCAGGCGATCCGCCACACGAATTCCCTTCTCGGTTCGACCGTCGCACGGACACTCGTCCGGGCGCAGCCCATGGTAGGCGCGGGCACCGACAAACTCGCCGACCAGCGGGTTTCGCGATGATCGGCGGCTGTGGGCGGCAACACCGCGATTCGACGGTAACCTCCCGATCATGGAGCAGCAGCGCATCACCATCGACGACGACTACACCGGCGATCTGTCCGGCAGCTCGGCCGCGCAGCGCCGGACCGTCCCGGGCGCCACGATCATCAAGATGTCCGTCGGCCCCATGGACAACAACACCTACCTGGTGACGTGTTCCGCAACCGGGAAGTCGCTGCTCATCGACGCCGCGAACGACGCCGAACGGATCCTGCAGCTGATCGACGAGCAGGCCCCGCAGCTCGAACTGATCGTCACGACGCACCAGCACCACGACCACTGGTTCGCGCTGTCCGAGGTCGCCGCCGAGACCGGCCTGCCCACCGCCGCGCACCCCCTGGACTCGGAGATCCTGTCGGTCACACCGTCGCGCAGCCTCGAGGACGGTGACACGGTGTGCGCGGGCGATCTCACGCTCGAGGTGATCCACCTGAGCGGGCACACGCCGGGTGGCATCACGCTCGCGCTGACGGAGAAGGGCGAGGGTGGTCGCGTCCACCTTTTCACCGGTGACTCGCTCTTCCCCGGGGGCGTCGGCAAGACCCCCGACGCCGAGCGGTTCACCTCGCTCATCAACGACGTCGAGACCAAGCTGTTCGCCCGGTTCCCCGACGACGCCGTCTTCTACCCGGGCCACGGCAAGGATTCCACGCTCGGCGCTGAACGCCCGCACCTCGGCGAATGGCGCACGCGGGGCTGGTGACGGTCTCCCCTAGGCACCCGTCCCGGGCGTTCGGCCCTAGGACGGCGTCAGGTCCGGCGCGGCGGAGGCGAGAACCGCGCGGAAGCCGTCCTCGAGGCACTCGGTCATGACCGGCAGATCCGGCACCGAGGCCGAGTCGGCGGTGATGCCCACGCAGCAGGTTCCGGCGTGTGACATCAGGGTGGCATCGAGGGCGGTGCCGAGCGTCGGACCGAAGACGTAGTACCGCTCGATCTCGGCGCCGGCAAGGAACATCGGGATCGGTGAGCCCGGGACGTTCGATGCCAGGACGTCGACGTGCTCGAAAACCGACGCCAGGTAGCCGGTCGGGAGCAGGTTCAGCGCGCCGGCGATGGCATTCGACAGCGGAACCGCTGGATCGCGGCGCGATGTCTCGACGATGCCGCCGATCCGACGCATCAGTTCCACCGGATCATCGGCCGGGTTCACGGGCAACGCGAGCCTGACCAGCGTGATGCGATTGCCGCCCAAGCGGTCCGACTCGGTGCGCAGGCTGACGGGCACGGTCACGCGGAGTCGTTCGACGCTCGCGCGGTGCCGTTCGTGGTACTTCCGCATCCCCAGCATCAGCGCGGCGAGAAATGCGGCGTTGACAGAAACGCCGGCGTGTCTCGATGCCGTGTGGAGGTCCTCCAACGGCACGTCGATCGCGGCTAGGCGCCGGCGGAGACCGCGTGCGGTCATGATCGGCGACAGCGTGTTCGGAACCGGACGGGCGAAGCGAACCACGGCGGCACAGGTTGTCCCAGCATCCAGCACGGTCCGGAGGGGACTTCCGAACGCGCGACGCAAGGCCGATGCGAGCGTGCGTGTCCCCTTCCGGGCCAGGTCGGCGGCCGTCTCCGCGACCCATTCCGCGGTGTCCGAGAGGGCGCTGACCTCCGTCGGCCGGGGCGCATCGGGCAGGGGCCCCCGATCTGTTCCACCGCGGGCGAAATCGACGATCTCGCCCGCGATCTCGACGCCACCGAGGCCATCCGTCAGCGAGTGGTGAACCTTGAGTACCAGGGCGGCCCGGCCGTCCCCGAGACCGCTCAGCAGCGTGAAATGCCACAACGGATGTTTCGTGTCGAAGGCTTCCATTGCGCTCCGTCGCGCCACGTCGAGAACTGCGTCGAGGTCGGCCGGCGCGGGAAGCGCCAGACGCCGCACATGCCACGACAGGTCGAAGTCCGGGTCGACCACCCAGTGCGGCGGAGCGATCCCCCACCGCGCCCGGACGGGCCTGTGCCGGAAATTCGGTACCACGTGCGTCGCGCGATCCATCATCGTGACGAACCGTTCCCAGTCCGGTGTGGTGTCGAGAACGACGACGGCGACGATGGTCGATCGAAGAATCGGATCCTGTTCCATATTCCAGGCAAAGAACTCCGACTGGGTCATGTGCGTGTCACGCGTGCCCGTCACGATGGATCACCCTCGCGTGCTCCGTGATTGCCGTTCAACCTCGAAACTACTGGTCCCCAAGTGTCGCGGATAGAGCCGTTCGTCGGGGTGCACGCACTCAGCTGGTCTTCCCATTCCGCTCGTTCCCTGCCGGATGCCCCCGGCGTCGATACGGTGGTACGGGAACCAAGGTTGGGAGGCCACCCATGATCGTTCGCCGCATCGCACGCCCATTGCTCTCTACCGTGTTCATCGCCGGGGGCATCGATTCGCTGCGCAGCCCAGCACTCAAGGCTCGAGCCGCCGCGCCCTACCTGGAGAAGAGTGTCGCGTCACTGCCGGGGAGTGTCGCCGACAAGCTTCCCTCGGACCCTGAATCTCTCGTGAAGATCAACGCTGCGATCCAGGTAGGTGCCGGCGCCCTCCTGGCGCTCGGCAAGGCGCCCCGGGCGGCGTCGCTGGTGCTCGCCGGAACGCTTGTGCCGACGACGATCGCCGGCCATGACTTCTGGAACGTCGACGACCCACGACAGCGTGCGATGCAGCGTATGCAGTTCTGCAAGAACATGACGATGCTCGGCGGACTGCTGATCGCGGCAGTGGACACCGAGGGCAAGCCCTCCCTCGGGTGGCGCGGTCGCCGCGCCGCACGGAAGGCCCAGGAGTCGATAGCAGAAGCGCTGTCGAACGGCGGCGCGGGCGATTCCGACCGGCTACAGCAGGTGTCCGAGCGTGCCCGGACGGCGGCCGAGCACGCCGGCGAACGCGGCACCGAACTGCTCGACGTCGCACGCCAGCGCGGACTGGCAATCGCTCAGCTCGCCAAGGAGCGCGGCGTCGACCTCGGTGAGGTGGCTCGCGAGCGGGGGCCGGTTCTCGCCGAACGTGCCCGCGAGCGCGGTACGGAGTTCGCCCATCTCGCCCGCGAGCGCGGCAGCGAATGGGCCGCGACAGCGGGCGAGCAGGGTGAGGTTCTGAGTCGGCAGGCCCGCAGGCGTGCCGAGCGCGCGCTGGCGACAGCACGTGCGAAGGCGGCCGAACTGCAGGATTGATCAGGACGCCAGGCCGCGGATCGCGTCCGTCACCAGGCACTCTGCATTGGAAGGCTCGGCGCACTAGACTGCTTGGGCGCTTTTCTGCCGTTCCAACCTAGGAGACCTCTTGCCCGACGAGGCCCGTGTGCACCCCGATATCGAACACGAGCAGGGTTACGTGTCGACGCTGTACGAGCGTCTCGACGAACTACGCGCCTACGCGCAGAAGCGGCTGAGCCAGGTCCTCCTGCAGACCGGTGGCACGCCGCAGGCACGCAGCGAGCGCGAGTCGTTCACGCAGATGTACACCGAGGACCTCGCGCGGTACGACGCCGCCGAGAACGGCCTGTGCTTCGGCCGGATCGACGTCGACGACGACGGCGAGCCGCGCTACATCGGACGCATCGGCATCCTCGACGAGGCGAACGACTACGAGACCCTGCTCCTCGACTGGCGCGCGCCGCTCGCCCGACCGTTCTACCTGGCGACGCCGGCTGCGCCCGACGGTGTGACTCGGCGCCGGCACATCCGCACGCGCAGCCGCGCGGTGACCGCCGTCAACGACGAGTACCTGGACCTGGCTGCGGCCGAGGAGAGCGGTGGCGGCGGCGGCGCCGGTGGCGTGGCAGGTGAGAGCGCGCTGCTCGCGGCTCTGAACGCCGCCCGCACCGGGCAGATGCACGACATCGTCGAGACGATCCAAGGCGAGCAGGACACGATCATCCGCTCGAACCACAAGAGCGTGCTCGTCGTGCAGGGCGGGCCCGGCACCGGAAAGACCGCGGTCGCGTTGCACCGCGCCGCCTACCTGCTCTACACGTACCGCCAGCAGCTGGAGAAGTCCGGCGTCCTCATCATCGGCCCCAACGAGACGTTCCTCGACTACATCAGCCAGGTCCTGCCGTCGCTCGGCGAGACCGGCGTGCTGCTGTCGACCATCGGCGACCTGTACCCAGGGGTCCGGGCGACCCGTGAGGACACGCTCGCGGCGGGCGAAGTGAAGGGTTCGCTCGCGATGATCGACGTCCTCAAGAAGGCGGTGCGCGACCGGCAGGAGGTGCCGAAGCAGCCGATCGAACTGCGATTCGACACCTACCCGATCACTCTCGACCGCAAGGTCGTCACGCGGGCACGCGGCCGGGCACGGTCGTCGAGGCGGCCGCACAACCTGGCGCGCCCGATCTTCGTGTCCGCGGCGATCGAGGCCCTCGCCGATCAGCTGGCGGCGACGCTTGGCGCGAACCTCGTCGACGGCGGCAACCTGCTCAGCCGCGACGACATCGCCGACATGCGCGACGAGATGCGCGAGGACCCGTCGATCATGGCGGCCCTCGACTCGCTGTGGCCGGACCTGACGCCGCAGCAGGTGCTGACCGACCTGCTGCGCTCCCCCGAGCGGCTCGCGTCGGCGGCCCCCGACCTCGGCGACGAGGAGCTCGCGACACTGTTGCGCACCTCCGGGGTCGGCTTCAGTGCCGCCGACGCCCCCCTGCTCGACGAGCTGGCCGAGCTGCTCGGCGTCGACGACGCCGCGGAACGCGAACGCGCGCAGCGCCGCTGGCGATCGCAGATCGCCGACGCCCAGGGTGCGCTCGACATCCTCACCGGGTCGGCGCCGCAGGATCTCGAGGACGACCTCGACCCCGAGATCCTCATGGCCTACGACCTGATCGACGCCAGCCAGTTGGCGGAACGCCAGGAGATGGGCCGCCACGGCACGACGGCCGAACGTGCGGCGGCCGACCGCACGTGGACCTACGGGCACGTCATCGTCGACGAGGCGCAGGAGCTGTCGGAGATGGCGTGGCGAATGCTCATGCGGCGCATCCCGAATCGGTGGATGACGCTGGTCGGCGACACGGCCCAGACCGGCGACCCGGCAGGCAGCTCGTCGTGGCAGGACGTGCTGGGGCCGTACGTGGCGCAGCGCTGGAAGCTGACCGAACTGACCGTGAACTACCGGACACCGGCCGAGATCATGGAGTTCGCGCATCGGGTGCTCGAGGAGATCGACCCGGATCAGACTGTCCCCCGGTCGGTTCGGGAATCGGGCTTCGCGCCGTGGGCACAGCACGTGGACGAGTCGGAAATCCTCGACGAGGTGCGGCGCCGGGTCGCCGACGAGGCCGGACCCGGTCTCACCGCCGTCCTTGCGGGACACGACCACGTCGAGCAGCTGTCCGACCTGCGTTCGGAGTCGGTGAGCGTGCTGACCGTCAAGGACGCCAAGGGGCTCGAATTCGACTCGGTGATCATCGTCGAGCCGCAGGACGTTCTGGACGACTCGCCGCGCGGGATCAACGACCTGTACGTGGCGTTGACTCGTGCCACCCAACGTCTCGGGATCGTGCATGCCCGCCCCCTGCCGACCGCACTCCGATCGCTCGACGCGTCGGTCGTGCCGTCGGGACGCTGATCGGCGAACCGACATCGTGGCTCCGGCCGAAGCGGTACCGTGCCAGGGGTCCTCGGGCCGATCCGCCCTCACCCCACACCATCACACACCGAGACGGGACGAGAAGACCATGCCGACGACATCGACCGCTTCCCGCCTGGCGCTGCGCTCGGCGACGATGGGTGTCGTCGGCGTGGTTGCGTCGATAGTGGTGGCCGGCTGCACGTCGGCGACCGCTACCGACGACGCTCCGCAGGCCGCCACACCCGTCGCCACCGACCCCGTGTCCGCGACAACAACCACCGATGCCCGCGTCACGCGCTACGCGGACGCCCTCGCGGCAGACGGGTTCCCCGAAGTGGTTCCGCACTCGACGCTGTTCGCGCTGGCCGACGGGGTGTGCCGGCAATCGGCCGCCGGCACACCCGACTCGACGATCCTCGACAACCTGCGGTCCGTCGGCGCCTACGGCGCGAGCCTGTCGGGCGGCACCCTCACCCCCGACGCGGCCACTCAGTTGCTGCTGGATCGAGCCCGCGCAGACTTCTGCTGACCGCCGAACTCAGCGGACGGTGTGCACGATCAGCACGTCCGACGTGGACTTGCGCGCCGCGTCCGACGGGACCGATCCGAGAAGACGCCCCGTCAGCGTGCTGAGCCCGCGGTTGCCGACCACCAGCAGGTCGGCCTCGACCTCGTCGACGAGGGCGAGCAGCGAGTCGACGGGGGCACCGACGATCGCGCGCTCGACGATGTTCTTGGCACCGGCCGCGGTGGCCCGCTCGCGCGCCGTCCGCAGGATCTCGAAGGTGGGCGCCGATCCGGTGACCTGGTATGCGTCCTCACCGAGGGTGTCCTGCGCCACTTCGGTGTCCTTGGGGTCGGCCGGGTAGTACGCGCACGCGATCACGAGCTTGGCCTCGGCGTCGCCGGCCAGTGCGGCGGCCTTGTCCACCGCGCGATACGACGAGTCCGATCCATCGGTTCCGACGACGACGGTCCGGTAGGCGCTCATTCATTCCTCCATGTGTGCGTTGATCGAGGACGGTGGCCGTGGTGCCCTGGTCGACCGAGATCCCCAACTGCTGCGCTGACATTAGCGTCATCGGCGCACAGCCTGGTGGAATTGCGGCACAACATGCTTCATCCCCCGGTGGATTGCTCCACCCCAGTGTCGCGGTGGATGGCTCCACCCCTGCCGCACCATTTCACCACGGCGACGGAGCGGAGCCGAGTCGTCAGCGCGATTCGCCGTACCGCGGGCCGAACAGCGACGCCGGGAACAGTCCCGACTCGCGGACCGACTTCCGCCACGGCTCGACGAGTTCCGTGAGTCGCGCGGCCCCGTCCTCGCCCAGTCCGGTCCACGGCGCCGCGGCCAGTTCGTCGGTGAGATCCTCGACCACGTCACGCAATTCGCGGCCGTCGGCGGTCAACTCACCGCGTTCGTCGAGAAGTTCGCGATCACGCAGCCCGGCGACGGCCGCGTCCCATGTGGCCGGTGACCACCCTCGCCGGCTCTGCGCGAACTTCTTCTGGAATCCGATTCCGGCGGCGGTGTGGGTGATCAACGCCTCGAGGCCGCTGAGCCCGGCGGTCTGCAGTGCCGCGACATGACCGTCTCCGCGGTACTCCCGCAGCAGGGTCAGCGCATGCCACAGCACGAGGTGCGGTTCTTCGGGCCAGTCGAGGGCGGCGTAGCCCGCGTACAGCGGTCGACCGTCGACGCCGGGAATCGCCTGGGCGGCAATTGCCGCCAACTGTGCCGCCTCCGCCATGTCGGCCGAGGCGACCGCATCGCCGAACAGCGCGCGATACGCGGCATCGACACCGCGATACCGCGCCGCGATGATCTGGTCGGGATCAGCGAGCGTCCAGGCGCGCGGGATCGCGTCGGCAATCAGTGCGGGATCGAAGTTGTAGAACGTCGCGGTCACGACGCCCGCGCCCACAGCACCCATCGGCGCCGCACGTCCGGCGAAGTAGGTCATCCTGCCCGGCTCCAAACCGACCCCGACCAGTTCGGCCTCCACCTCCGGCGCGAAGTAGGAGAGCGAGTGGAGCAGTTCCAGAGAGCGGGCGGTGCGGCCGGCGAGATGAGCGTCCATGACCGAAGACGTTAGCGCGCCGCTACTTCAGTCCCGCCGCGTCCATCCCGCGCAACTCCTTCTTCAGGTCCGCGATCTCGTCGCGCAGGCGCCCGGCGAGCTCGAACTGCAGATCCCGCGCCGCGTTCATCATCTGGTCGGTGAGTTCCTTGACGAGGTCGGCCAGCTCGGCGCGCGGCATCGACTTCACGTCGCGGCCCTCGTACACGCCGGCGCTGATGGCCCGTCCCGCCTCGCCCTGAGCGCGGCGACCGCGGCTGGCGTTACGACCGGATCCACCCACCTCGACCTCGGTGTCGTCCGCCTCCTCGTACACCTGGTCGAGGATGTCGGCGATCTTCTTCCGCAGCGGCTGGGGGTCGACGCCCTTCTCGAGGTTGTACGCGATCTGCTTCTCGCGGCGACGCTCGGTCTCCTCGATGGCGCGCTGCATCGAGTCGGTGATCTTGTCCGCGTACATGTGGACCTGGCCGGAGACGTTGCGGGCCGCGCGGCCGATGGTCTGGATGAGGCTGGTGGTGCTGCGCAGGAAGCCTTCCTTGTCGGCGTCGAGGATCGCGACCAGCGACACCTCGGGCAGGTCGAGGCCCTCACGCAGGAGGTTGATGCCGACCAGGACGTCGTACTCACCCAACCGGAGCTGTCGCAGCAACTCGACCCGCCGGAGCGTGTCGATGTCCGAGTGCAGGTACCGCACCCGGATGCCGAGCTCGAGGAGATAGTCCGTCAGGTCCTCGGACATCTTCTTGGTGAGCGTCGTGACGAGGACACGCTCGTCCCGTTCCGTCCGCTGGCGGATCTCGTGGACGAGGTCGTCGATCTGGCCCTTGGTCGGCTTGACCACGACCTCGGGATCGACCAGGCCGGTGGGGCGGATCACCTGCTCGACGAACTCGCCGCCCGCCTGCCCGAGCTCGTACGGCCCGGGCGTCGCGGACAGGTAGATCGTCTGACCGATCCGGCCCGCGAACTCCTCCCACGTGAGCGGGCGGTTGTCGGTCGCCGAGGGGAGGCGGAACCCGAACTCGACGAGGTTGCGCTTGCGGGACATGTCGCCCTCGTACATCGCGCCGATCTGCGGGACCGTCACGTGGGACTCGTCGATCACCAGGAGGAAGTCCTCCGGGAAGTAGTCGATGAGCGTCGCCGGCGCCGAGCCCGCGGGGCGACCGTCGATGTGCCGCGAATAGTTCTCGATACCCGAGCAGAAGCCGACCTGCTTGATCATCTCCAGGTCGTACTGGGTGCGCATGCGCAGTCGCTGCGCCTCGAGCAACTTGCCGCGGTTCTCCAGGTCTGCGAGCCGCTCCTCGAGTTCGGCCTCGATGTCGTGCACGGCGCGTTCCATCCGCTCCGGGCCCGCGACGTAGTGCGTGGCCGGGAAGATGCGCACCGTGTCGACCTGTCGCACCACATCACCCGTGAGGGGGTGCAGGTAGTAGAGCGCCTCGACCTCGTCGCCGAAGAACTCGATCCGCACCGCCAGCTCCTCGTACGACGGGATGATCTCGACCGTGTCCCCGCGAACCCGGAACGAGCCGCGGGTGAACGCCATGTCGTTGCGGTTGTATTGCACGTCGACGAGAAGCCGCAGCAGCGCGTCCCGGTCGACCTCGACCCCGACCTCGAGCTCGATGGAGCGATCGAGATACGACTGCGGCGTGCCGAGGCCGTAGATGCACGACACCGAGGCGACCACCACGACGTCGCGCCGGGACAGCAGACTCGATGTGGCCGAGTGCCGCAACCGCTCGACGTCGTCGTTGATCGACGAGTCCTTCTCGATGTAGGTGTCCGTCTGCGCGATGTACGCCTCGGGCTGGTAGTAGTCGTAGTACGAGACGAAGTACTCGACGGCGTTGTTCGGCAGCATCTCCCGCAGTTCGTTCGCGAGCTGCGCGGCCAGGGTCTTGTTCGGCGCCATCACGAGCGTCGGACGCTGTACACGTTCGATGAGCCACGCTGTCGTCGCCGACTTGCCGGTACCGGTCGCGCCGAGCAGGACGACGTCCTTCTCCCCCGCCTTCAGTCGCCGCTCGAGCTCGTCGATGGCCTCCGGCTGGTCACCGGCCGGCTCGTATTCGCTGACGACCTGGAAGCTGCTGTCGGACCGTTCGATCTCGCTGACCGGCCGGAACTCGGAATGCGCCACTACGGGGTGCTCGGATGCGAACGCCATGAGACCAGGGTATGCGCCCCTTCCGACAAGTTCTGATAACGCTGCGTTCCGCGCGTGCGGTCACCGATGCCCTGCGCCGCGATTGCCGGTACGTTCTTGCTGTATGGAGAACGTCGAACCAGCCACCGCCGCGGCCACGCCGACCGCACCCCCCGCTTCGGTCTACGTGCCGACGATCGATTTGGTTCCGGCGCACCGACCGAAGGTCGAGTACTTCAACATCACCGAACGCACCAACACCGATCCCAAGGGCTTCGTGCGACCGGTCGACCACTACCGGCTGGAGTCGTGGGGGCTGTACATGGCCCGCTCGGCCGACCACCCCTCGTTCCACTATCTCGAGTCGTGGCTGATCCCGGATCTCGGCATCCGCGCGACGATCTTCCACTTCCACCCGTTCCACAAGCGCGACCAGAACCACTACATCGACATCGGAGATTTCACGCGGGGCCCCGACGTCTGGAAGTCGGAGGACCACTATCTCGATCTGGTGGTCCGGACCGGACGCGAGACCGAACTCCTCGACGTCGACGAGCTGATCTCGGCGACGGCGCACGGCTACATCTCGCCGCGCACGGCGGACCGCGCGATCCAGCGTGCGGTGGCCGCCGTGGACGGGATCGCCGCCCACGGCCACGACATGGACGCATGGCTGGCGTCGAAGGGAATGCCCGTCACGTGGCGCTGACGCCGCCCGGTCAGCCCTGCGCCGACCAGCCGCTTCGTTCGGCCCACTCCCAGGCCCGCTGGTAGCCGAGATCGAACCACGGCGCGAGCGCCGCGGCATAGGTCACGGTGGCCTCGCCCGTGTGCGCGTCGGCGGCGGCCCAGCGGACCGCAACCCTCTTGACCTCGAGGAACTCGGCCCGAGCAGCGGCGTCGGCGCGCAGCCAGTCGCGCAGCAGGAGCGCGAACCGCTGACCCGGCCAGCCGTCGACACGCAGGCTGATCTCCACGGGCCGGCCGGGATCGGCACCACCGTGAGTGCGCTTATCCCACAAGGCCGGATCCGCCTCGCCGCCGACACCGTACGCCGGCCTCGGCTCGTCGCGGGTGGCGTCGACGATCGGCGGGAAGCCGGCCGCCGCCAGCGGCTCGGCCAGGGCATCCGCCGTCGCGAGATCGGGGACCGTGATCTGCACGTCGATCAGATCGCGGGCGTCGAGACCCGGGACCGACGTGGAGCCGACGTGGTCGACGCGCACTGCTCGCTCTCCGCACACCAGACGCAGCCGCTCGACCAGACGCTCGCCCTGGGCCGCCCACTGCGGGTCGGCCGGCCGCACGATCGGCGGCACCGACACCACCGCGCGACTGCGGAGATTCCGCTCGAACGGCAGCAGGCGGTCGGTGTACAGCGCGCGAACCTGCCCGGCGATCAGCTCCGGGGCGCCGCTGTTGTCGAGCCACACGTCCGCGGCCGCCCGCCGTTGGTCATCGGTCGCCTGGGCTGCGATGCGGGCGCGCGCGTCCGCCTCCGGCATACCCCGCAACTCGACGAGCCGGCGCACCCGCTCGTCCTCGTCGACGTAGACGACGACCACCAGGTTGAACACCGGCCCCATCCGCCCCTCGACGAGCAGCGGGATGTCCTGCACGACGATCCCGTCGGCGGGTGCGCCGTCGACGAGTTCCGCGGTGCGCTGACCGATGCGGGGATGCAAGATCGAGTTCAACAGCAGCCGTGACTCGTCGCTGCCGAAGGCCCTCTCGGCCAAGGCCGGTCGATTCAGCGTGCCGTCGGGATGCAGGATGCCGTCGCTGAACGCCTCCACGAGTGCTGCGAGACCCGGGGTTCCCGGCTCGACGACCTCCCGTGCGATGAGGTCGGCGTCGACGACGACCGCACCCAACTCCGCGAGGACTTTCGACACGGTCGACTTGCCGGCTCCGATGCCTCCCGTGAGGCCCACTCTCAACACGCCGACCAGTGTCGCACCAAACACGCCGAAGATCATCAACGGACCAATATGATGCGTTGGACCACCTGGTCCGATACCCTTGCTTCGACCGTCCGACCAGCCGATTCGACATGCGAGTAGGAGGCGCTCAATGCGCAGCAATCCCACCCGTCCCGGTCGGCACCGTCTCGGCATGGAGAACGGCATTCACGCGATCCTCATCCCGGAGGTTGCGACCGCGCTGGCGGAGCACCGACGCAATTGGTTCACCAGCGTGCTGACCCCTGCCCGCCACAGCTTCACGGCGATCCGGAAGCGAACGGCAACCATGCCCACCAGATGGGTGCCCGCCGCGGCGAACTAGCCCGCACACGACGCACACAGTGGCCCGATCCCAACAGGGATCGGGCCACTGTCGTTCGTCCCGCCCTCCGAAGGAAGGGAAGGCAGATACAGAAAGACCCCGGCCCTGTGGTCCCAGGGCCGGGGTCTTCCGGTAGATCATGCCTGAGGCGTGCTCAGGCTGCTGTCATCAGGCGTTGCCCGACAGCTTCTCGCGCAGAGCCGCGAGCTGTGCATCGCTCGCCAGCGAGCCACCGGCGGACTCGGAGGACGCAGCCGCGCCCTCGTCCGAGCCCGACTCCGAGGAGTAGTTGGTGCCGGAAGCGCCGGCAGCAGCCTCGGCAGCCTCGTCGGCAGCCATCTTCTCCATCTGAGCGGTGTGCATCTTGTGGCGACGCTCGGCCTCCGCGTAGCGGGACTCCCACTCCTCACGCTGCTTGTCGAAGCCCTCGAGCCATTCGTTGGTCTCGGGATCGAAGCCCTCGGGGAAGATGTAGTTGCCCTGCTCGTCGTACGAGTCGGCCATGCCGTACTTCGACGGATCGAACTCGGCGTTGTAGTCCTCGTTCGCCTGCTTCAGCGACAGCGAGATGCGGCGACGCTCCAGGTCGATGTCGATGACCTTGACGAGCGCATCGTCGCCGACGCCCACAACCTGGTCCGGAACCTCCACGTGGCGCTCGGCCAGCTCGGAGATGTGCACCAGGCCCTCGATGCCCTCCTCGACGCGAACGAACGCGCCGAACGGAACCAGCTTGGTGACCTTGCCCGGCACGATCTGGCCGATGGCGTGGGTGCGGGCGAACTGACGCCACGGGTCCTCCTGCGTCGCCTTCAGCGACAGGGAGACACGCTCGCGGTCCAGGTCGACGTCGAGAACCTCGACGGTGACCTCGTTGCCGACCTCGACGACCTCGGACGGGTGGTCGATGTGCTTCCAGGACAGCTCGGAGACGTGAACCAGACCGTCGACGCCGCCGAGATCGACGAACGCACCGAAGTTGACGATCGAGGACACGACGCCCTTGCGGACCTGGCCCTTCTGCAGCTGGTGCAGGAACTCGCTGCGGACCTCGGACTGGGTCTGCTCGAGCCATGCGCGACGCGACAGGACCACGTTGTTGCGGTTCTTGTCGAGCTCGATGATCTTGGCCTCGATCTCCTTGCCGACGTACGGCTGGAGGTCGCGGACACGACGCATCTCGACGAGCGAAGCGGGGAGGAAGCCACGCAGACCGATGTCGAGGATGAGGCCACCCTTGACGACCTCGATGACGGTGCCCTTGACGGCCTCGTCCTTCTCCTTGAGCTCCTCGATGGTGCCCCAGGCACGCTCGTACTGAGCGCGCTTCTTCGACAGGATCAGACGGCCTTCCTTGTCCTCCTTGGTGAGGACCAGGGCTTCGACCTCATCGCCCACGGAGACGACCTCGTTGGGGTCGACGTCGTGCTTGATGGAGAGCTCACGGGAAGGGATGACGCCTTCGGTCTTGTAACCGATGTCGAGAAGGACCTCGTCACGATCGACCTTGACGATCGTGCCTTCGACGATGTCGCCATCGTTGAAGTACTTGATCGTGGCGTCGATGGCGGCGAGGAAGTCCTCGGCGGAGCCGATGTCGTTGACGGCTACCTGCGGCGAGGTCACGGTGTTGGAGGGCATGTGTTGAGTTGCTCCGGACGGGTTGTTAGTCGGTTGATGGCGTTCTGTCAGACAGGCGGGCCGGAATGCGTTAGATTCCGACTCGACGCCGGAATCGCCCGGTCTCCCAGACCGCCACGAGGCTCCAGCGCCGCCCTGTCGATCGAAACTCCGACCGGCGAGGAACTGCACCGAAGACACTCGCGAGCAACAGGGTACGCGACCTTCGGCTAGCTGGGCAAACCCTACCGACAGGCGGTCGGTTCACCTGGCGGTTCGACCACCGATGAATCTCGAGGGTCTCGCGGTTCCGCCCGCGCAGGCGGGCTCTACGCTGACACCATGTCCGACGATCGTCACGCCGCCGCCATTTCCGTCCTCGGGACCAGCGGGGTGACCCGCACTCGGATCGGAACGGAGGCGAGCGCGCGCGCCAGCCGCGCGTGGTGGGACGCCGACGCCGACGACTATCACCGCACGCACGGCGAGTTCCTCGGCGTCGATTCGACCGACGGCGAGTTCGTGTGGTGCCCGGAGGGCCTCCACGAGGGCGACGTCCAACTGCTCGGCGACGTCGCCGGCAAGCGGATCCTCGAGGTCGGCTGCGGCTCGGCCCCGTGTGCGCGCTGGCTGGCCGGCCAGGGCGCCGATGTGGTCGGGCTCGACATCTCCATGGGCATGCTCGCGAGGGGACGCGAGGCGATGGAACGGAGCGGACCGAGGGTCCCCCTCGTCCAGGCCGGCGCGGAAGCGCTGCCGTTCGCGAGTGAGAGCTTCGACCTCGCATGTTCGGCTTTCGGTGCAGTTCCGTTCGTCGCGGATTCCGCACTGGTGATGCAGGAGGTGGCACGAGTGCTGCGACCGGGCGGCCTGTGGGTGTTCGCCGTCAACCACCCGATCCGGTGGATCTTCCCGGACGACCCGGGTCCGCGCGGGCTGACCGCGACGCTCCCCTACTTCGACCGCACTCCGTACGTCGAGGTCGACGACGACGGCATCCCGACGTACGTCGAGCACCACCGGACGATCGGTGACCGCGTCCGCGAGGCCGTCGCAGCGGGGCTCGCGGTGCGCGACATCGTCGAGCCGGAGTGGCCCGAGTGGCTCGACCGGGAGTGGGGCCAGTGGAGCCCGCTGCGCGGCCAGCTCTTCCCGGGCACGGCAATCTTCGTCACCCGCAAGCCCGCCTGAAATCTCCAGCGGGACGCGTCACAGCAGCTTCGACAGGAACGCCTTCGTCCGCTCCTGCTGTGGGTTCGCCAGCAGTTCCCGGGGCACACCGGACTCCACGACGACGCCCCCGTCCATGAAGACCAACTGGTCGGCGACCTCGCGCGCGAACCCCATCTCGTGGGTGACGACCACCATCGTCATGCCGTCCTTCGCGAGCTGCTTCATCACGCCGAGTACCTCGCCGACCAGTTCCGGGTCGAGCGCCGAGGTGGGCTCGTCGAACAGCATCAGCTTGGGATCCATCGCCAGCGCCCGGGCTATGGCCACCCGCTGCTGCTGCCCGCCCGACAGTTGCGCCGGGTATGCGTCGGCCTTCTCCGAGAGACCCACCCGGTCGAGCAGGTCCCGGGCGCGCTCGATCGCCTTGGCACGCGACACCTTCTTCACCTGCATGGGCGCTTCGATGATGTTCTCCAGTGCGGTGCGATGCGGGAACAGGTTGAAGTGTTGGAACACCATCCCGATGTCGCGCCGTTGTCGGGCCGCCGCACGGGGGCTCAGTTCGTACAGCTTGCCGCCGCGCTCCGCGTAGCCCACCAGTTCGCCGTCGACGTACAGTCGCCCGGCGTTGACCTGCTCGAGGTGGTTGATGCAGCGCAGGAACGTCGACTTGCCCGAACCGGACGGTCCGATGAGGCACAGCACCTGTCCGCGTTCGATCTCGAGGGAGATCCCTCGCAGCACCTGCAGGGCGCCGTAGTTCTTGCAGACCCGCTCGGCGCGGACCATCGGCGTCGTCACTGCGCACCGCCTTCGTCGCTGCGCTGCGCCTCCGCAAGTGCCTGTAACTGTCCCGCAGTGAGGGTCCGCGAGAGGCCCTTCGAGTAGTGCCGCTCGATGTAGTACTGACCGACCATCAGGATGCTGGTGATCGCCAGGTACCACGTGGACGCGACCAGCAGGAGCGGCACCGGGTAGAAGTTGGCGCCGGAGATGTCGCGGGCCCGGCCGTACAGTTCGCCGCTGTACGGCACGGCCACGACCAGCGACGTGGTCTTGAGCATGCTGATCAGTTCGTTGCCCGTCGGCGGGATGATCACCCGCATCGCCTGCGGCAGCACGGTACGACGCATGGTCTGCGACCACGACATCCCGAGCGCGGTCGATGCTTCGATCTGGCCCTCGTTCACCGAGCCGACGCCGGCCCGGACGATCTCGGCCATGTATGCGGCCTCGTTGAGGGCCAGTCCGATCACCGCGAACAGGAAGGCCGCCTCGAGGGTCTTGATGTCGAGGTGCACGAACTGGGGCCCGAACGGGATGCCGAGGGCGATCGTCTGGTAGATGACCGGGAACAACCCCCACAGCACCAACTGGACGTAGACCGGCGTACCGCGGAACACCCACAGGTAGACCCAGGCCGCGGATCGGAGCACGGGATTGGGCGACAGTCGCATGACGGCGAGCAGTACGCCGAGCACGATCGCGATCGTCATCGCCATCACCGTGAGCTGGATCGTCTTCCAGGCGGCCTCGGTGATCCGCGCGTCGAACAGGTACTGGCGGTACACGTCCCAGTGGAAGGCTTCGTTGGTGGCGGCCCCGTAGATGAACAGCCCCAACAGCCCGACCACGATCACCGCCGCGATCCACCGCCCGGGGTGCCGCAGCGGGACCGCCTTGATCGGCTCCGGCTCGGCCGCCATGTCCGGTGGCCGACTCTCGTTGGCTGGCATGACCGTTCCCTCTCCCGTACTCACTGTGTGGCGCCGTTGACGACCGACGTTTCGATGATTCCCGCTTCGACGCCCCACGCCTCGGCAATCGCGCGATACTGGCCTCCGTCGATGAGGTACTGCAGGGCCTGCTGCAGGACCGGGCCGAGGGGCGAGCCCTTCGCGAGCACCCACCCGTAGGGGCTTGCGTCGTACACTCCGCCGGCCGGCACGAGGCGCCCGTTGCTGCGCTTGATCGCGTACGCGGTGACCGGCGAATCGGCCGACAGCGCGTCGACGCGGCCCAGGATCAGCGCGTTCGCGGCATCGTCCTGGCTGTCGTACTTGATCTTCCGGATCGGCGGTTTGCCGGCGGCTTCGCAGGCCGCGCTCTTGGCCGGAACCTCGTCGATGTCCTCGATGGTGGTCGTCTGCACGCCGACCCGCAGCCCACAGGCGTTGTCGGGGTCGACGTCGTCCCCCGCCCGTTGCGCCCACTGCACGCCGGAGTTGAAGTAGGTGACGAAGTCCACGGACTTCTCGCGTTCGAGCGTGTCGGTGAACGACGACATGCCGACGTCCAGGGTCCCCGCCTGCACAGCGGGAATGATCTTGTCGAAGTCGGTTTCCTTGACGTCGAGGGTCAGGCCGAGGACCGCCGCCACGGCGGTCAGGAGGTCGACGTCGAATCCGACGATCGTCCCGTCCTCGTCCTTGAACTCGTTGGGCGCGTACGGCGGGTTGGTACCGACTCGTAGGCGACCGGCCGTGGCGATCTCGGGAGGCAGTTGATCGGTGATCGCGTCGACGCGGTGGACGTCGATCGGCGGCAGCACCGGAACGAGGCCCTCGTTGTTCCTGACGCACCCGGTCGCCGTCAACGCGATCAGCGCCAGCAATGCACCAACGACCGTTCGGACCGACCGTGTTCGCCGACCGCCGGTGGCGGCGGCCACTCGTCCGAACATCGGTAACTCCTCCCATCCCCGGCCTTTGGACCCCGAAACCCTACTGGCTCGACCCGCCGGTGAGGAAGTTGATCATGGTCCGCGAGGATCGATCTTGATCATCGCCGGAACACCCGCGCGATCACCGATTCGGTGAACTCGGTCGTCGACGCCAGACCGCCGAGGTCCGCGGTGGCGACACCCGCCTCGACCGTCCGCTCGACGGCGCTGCGAATCCGCGCGGCCGCGGCGGACAAGCCCGCCTCGTGCCGGGTTGATCCGAGCCACTCCAGAAGCATCGCCGCCGACAGGATGAGCGCGGTCGGGTTGGCGCGGTTGCGACCGGAGATGTCGGGGGCCGCCCCGTGTGCAGCCTGGGCCATCGCCTTGACCTCGGACGCGTTGATCGACGCGGCGGTTCCCAGCGAGCCCGACAGCTCCCCCGCGAGATCGGACAGGATGTCACCGAACATGTTCTCGGTGACGACGACGTCGTACTCCTCGCCCCGTCGAACGAGGTAGGCGGCCATCGCGTCGACGTGCTCGTCGTCGACCACGACGTCGGGGTAGTGCTGCCCGACCTCCCGGCAGACGTCTCGGAACAGCCCGGTCGTGGTCGAGAGCACATTGGCCTTGTGCACCACCGTGACCCGCTTGCGTCGGCGGCGGGCCAGTTCGAAGGCGGTGTGGGCGATGCGTTCGCAGGCCTGCCGGGTGACGACGCCGACGGCCATGGCGACGTCCGGGGTGGGCATGAATTCGCCGCTGCCGGCGAACATGTTCCGGTCGGCGTAGAAGCCCTCGGTGTTCTCCCGGACGATCACCAGGTCCATCCGCGGCGACACCGCGCGCACCCCCGGCAGGGCGCGCGCGGGCCGGATGTTCGCGTAGAGGTCGAACCGCTTGCGGATCGCTCCGCCCGGGGTCAGCTGCATCTGGAACGGCTCGGGGTAGGACGCGCTGTCGTGGGGGCCGAGGATCCACGAATCGAGCCCCGCGAGCTCGACGAGCGTGTGCTCCGGAGTCGGGGTGCCGTAGGTGGGGATCGCGTCGAACCCGATCGGCAGCGGAACCCAGTCGACCTCCGGCAGTCCCACCGCGGCCATCGCCGCGTCGACGACGTCTCTGGTCGCGGGCACGATCTCCCGCCCGATGCCGTCGCCCTGCAACAAACCGATCCGTGGATTCCGCAAGTCGTCTGTACTAGGGCTCCCCATCGGTCCATTATTTACTCACGATGGTCCAGTCCGTGGAGTTGCTTCTCGACAGCGATGTCGACGCGACCGTGCGAGCCGAGTGGCGCCGCCTCTCCGCCGCGCGCCTGCCCAGCCAGGACCGCATCACCGCCGAGTCGAATCGGCCGCACGTCACGCTGGGGGTGGCGAGTCGGATACCGCCCGACGTGGACGCCGCCCTCGTGCGGGAACTGCCGTCGGCGCCCCTGCCGCTGCGCCTGGGCGGGGTGGTGGTGTTCGGCGGCCGCCGTCTCACCCTCGCCAGACTGGTCGTGCCGACCACCGAACTCCTGACGCTGCAGCGCATCGTCTACGAGCTGATGATGGACTGCGAGGGTGTCCCGCCGCACATCGTGCCCGGCGAATGGACGCCGCACGTGACGCTGTCCCGACGAATCCCCGCGACCGACCTGGGCACCGCCGTCGTCGTCACGCGCGCCGGCAATCGCGATGTCGTCGGCACCTCCGACGGCGTCCGGCGCTGGGATTCGGTCGCCAAACGGGAGTGGCGGATCACCCGCCGGCCGTGACGGGAAGCGGCGCGGTCCTCCCGGATCCGGGCATGCGGAAGAATTCTCCGGGCGGGAGCGTTGCACTGGCCAACGGACCAGACATCCGACCAACTCCCCGGAAAGGACCCTTCGTGGCTACCCAGACCCTGACCCAGCAGAACTTCAAGCAGACCATCGAGGACAACGACATCGTCCTCGTCGACTTCTGGGCGTCGTGGTGCGGCCCGTGCCGCTCCTTCGCTCCCACCTTCGAGGCCTCGTCGGACAAGCACGCCGACATCGTCCACGGCAAGATGGACACCGAGGCCGAGCAGGAGTTCGCTGCTGGCGCCGGGATCCGATCGATCCCGACCATCATGGCCTTCCGTGACGGCATCCTCGTGTTCAACCAGGCCGGTGCGCTGCCGCCCGCCGCACTCGAGGATCTGATCACGCAGGTCAAGGCCCTCGACATGGACGAAGTCCGCCAGGAGATCGCCGCTCAGTCACCTTCCGGCAACTGAGCAGCGCCTGACTGCCTGACCGCAGCATCCACTGGGACGCCGTCCCGCGCACGGAGTCAGTGCGCGGCGGCGTCCCAGCTGCGTCCGGCGCCGACCGACACCTCGAGCGGCACCGACAGCTCGATCGCGGACGCCATCTTCTCCCGCACCAGCGTCTCCACCGCATCGCGTTCACCGGTCGCGACCTCGAGCACGAGTTCGTCGTGGACCTGCAGCAGCATCCGCGACTTCAGCCCCGCCTCCTGCAGCGCCCGCTGCACGTCGATCATCGCGACCTTGATGATGTCCGCGGCCGTGCCCTGGATGGGCGCGTTGAGCGCGGCCCGCTCGGCGACCTCGCGGCGCTGCCGGTTGTCGCTGTTGAGGTCGGGCAGGTACCGGCGCCGACCGAACAGCGTCTCGGTGTAGCCGACCTTGCGGGCCTGCTCGACGACCTCGTGCAGGTAGTCGCGGACGCCACCGAAGCGGGCGAAGTAGGCCTCCATCTGCTGCCGGGCTTCCTCGGTGGAGATCTTGAGCTGCGCGGCGAGCCCGAACGCGCTCAGTCCGTAGGCCAGGCCGTAGGACATCGCCTTCACCCTGCGACGCAGCTCCGGCGTGACCTCCTCCATCGGCACACCGAACGCCCGCGAGCCCACGAAGCTGTGCAGGTCCTCGCCGGTGTTGAACGCCTCGATCAGCCCCTCGTCGCGGGAGAGGTGCGCCATGATGCGCATCTCGATCTGGCTGTAGTCCGCGGTGAGGAGGGTCTCGAAGCCCTCGCCGACGACGAAGCCGTCGCGGATCTGCCGGCCGGCGTCGGTGCGGACCGGGATGTTCTGCAGGTTCGGCTCGGTCGACGACAGCCGCCCGGTGGCGGCGACGGTCTGGTTGAACGTGGTGTGGATCCGGCCGTCCTCGGCAACGGTCTTGAGCAGCCCGTCGACCGTGACCTTCAATCGCGTGGCGTCGCGGTGCGCCAGCAGGTGCTCGAGGAACGGGTGCTGGGTCTTCTCGAACAGCGACTGCAGCGCGTCGGCGTCGGTGGTGTACCCGGTCTTCGTCTTCTTGGTCTTGGGCATGTCGAGCTCGTCGAACAGCACCACCTGCAGCTGCTTCGGCGAACCGAGGTTGATCTGCTTGCCGATCACCTCGTACGCGGACTCCGCGGCGTCGGCGACCCGCGCCGCGAACGTCGACTGCAGATCGTTCAGGTGGTCGGTGTCGACCGCGATACCGGTCGCCTCCAGTTCGGCGAGCACCTCGAGCAGCGGCAGCTCCATGTCGGCCAGCAGCCCGGTCGCCTCGATGTCGGCCAGCTCGGTGTCGAGCGCGGCGGCGAGGTCGACGACGGCACGTGCGCGCAGGATCTCGCCCTCGGCCACTTCGGCGTCCGCCGCCTCTTCGTCGTCCAACAGCGAAAGCTGTTGCTGCCCCGACTCTTCCACACGCAGCTCACGCTTGAGGTAGCGCAGCGACAGGTCGTCGAGGTTGAAGCTGCGCTGCCCGGGCCGCACCAGATACGCCGCGAGCGCGGTGTCGCTGGTCAACCCGGCGAGGGTCCAGCCGCGCCCCCACAGCGCATGCATCGCGCGCTTGGCCTCGTGGAGCGCCTTCGGCTGCTCCGCGTCGGCGAGCCAGGCCACCAGTGCGGCCTCGTCCTCGGGCGTCACCGTGGTGGTCGGGATGTAGGCGCCCTCCCCGTCGGAGGCGGCGATCGCGACAGCCGTGACGTCGCCGCCGTACGGCGTGCCGGCGCCGACGACGGACAGTCCGTGCCGCTCCCCCGTCGACGCGTGCTCGGCGACCCACGCCGTGACCTCGCCCGGCGCCAACGCGCGGCCGCGCACCTCGAAGCCCTCCTCGGCCTCCGGCTCGGCGGAGCTGAGTGTCGCGAACAGTCGGTCCCGCAGCACCTTGAACTCGAGGTCGTCGAACAGCGCGTGGATGCGTTCGCGGTCCCACGGCGCCAGCGCCAACTGGTCCGCGGTGTACGGCAGCGCGACGTCGCGCACCATCTCGGTGAGCTGACGGTTGAGGACCACGGCGGGCAGGTTGGCCCGCAGCGACTCGCCCACCTTGCCCTTCACCTTGTCGACCTCGTTCACCAGGTTCTCGAACGATCCGTATTCACGAATCCACTTGGCCGCGGTCTTCTCGCCGACACCGGGGATGCCGGGGAGGTTGTCGCTCGGGTCGCCGCGCAGCGCCGCGTAGTCCGGGTACTGCTGCGGTGTGAGTCCGTACTTCTCCTCGACCGCCTCGGGCGTGAACCGGGTGAGGTCGGAGACGCCCTTGCGCGGGTAGAGCACGGTGACGTCGTCGGTCACCAGCTGCAACGAGTCCCGATCGCCGGTCACGACGAGCACGCGGTAGCCGAGTGCGGTGGCCTGCGTGGTGAGCGTGGCGATGATGTCGTCGGCCTCGTACCCCTCGATGGCCATCACCGGGATGCCCATGGCGCCGAGGACGTCCTTGGTGATCTCGACCTGCCCCTTGAACTCGTCCGGGGTCTTGCTGCGGTTCGCCTTGTACTCGGGGAACGCCTCGGCGCGAAACGTCTGCCGTGAGACGTCGAACGCGGCCGCGACGTGCGTCGGCTGTTCGTCGCGCAGCAGGTTGATCAGCATCGACGTGAACCCGTACACCGCGTTCGTCGACTGCCCACTGTGCGTCTTGAAGTTCTCGGCCGGCAGCGCGAAGAACGCGCGGTAGGCGAGCGAGTGCCCGTCGAGGAGCAGCAGCGTCGGCCGGTCGGAGCCGGATGCGTCAGCGGTCGCGGAGGCGGTGGACGAAGAAGTGGTTGCGGGGCTCACGGTTGACCAGTCTAGGGAGCCGCGCCGACAGGCACGTCCTTCCTCCCCGCGCGTCGGGTGTCGTGGGCACGCCGTACGGGCTCACTCGCCCGCGCCGCCACCCCCGAGCGTGTCGAGGACCACCTCGGCGACCGCCTTCATCGTCGTCCGACGATCCATCGCAGCGCGCTGGATCCACTTGAACGCCTCCGGCTCGCTCAACCCCTGCGACTGCATCAGCATGCCCTTGGCCCGCTCGATGACCTTGCGGGTCTCGAGCCGATCGGTCAGCGTCGAGACCTCGCGCTCGAGCAGCGCGATCTCGGTGAACCGGCTCGCCGCCAGTTCCACCGCCGGGACCAGGTCGGCCTTGGAGAACGGCTTCACGAGGTAGGCCATCGCCCCGGCGTCACGCGCACGTTCGACGAGCTCACGCTGACTGAACGCGGTCAGGATCACCACGGGCGCAATCCTTTTCGCAGCGATCTCCGACGCGGCATCGATCCCGTCGCGGCGCGGCATCTTCACATCCATGATCACCAGATCCGGACGCAGCTCTTCCGCCAACTCGACGGCACGCTGCCCGTCCCCGGCCTCACCGACGACGTCGTAGCCCTCTTCGCGGAGCATCTCGACGAGGTCGAGCCTGATGAGCGCTTCGTCTTCCGCCACCACCACGCGCCGCGACTGTCGTTCCGTGCCCTGCGGAGCGGTAGCGTTCATGGTGAATTCTCCTCTGATCGGCGCCCGCCGATCAGGGCGCGAACGTTTCGAGGGTACCGGTGGTTTGACTGTGGGCCGTGATCTTCTAGAGTGGGAACCCGCACGCCCTCGTATCCCAATTGGCAGAGGAAACGGATTCAAAACCCGTGCAGTGTGAGTTCGAGTCTCACCGAGGGCACCATGATCGGACCGGCCGCGAGCTGGTCGATACGTCACCACCGCGCCGCCGGCCCGGATCCCCGACTCTCATGTCGATCAGGAGATCGAACGGTCCTGGGGCCGAGCGCGCCTCATGAGGTGTTTCACCAATGGCGGGTTGTCCGGTCCGTCCGCCGGATTGGGTGGGTTGACCGATCGGTAGTCGATCAGGCGCCATTCGATCGGTCGTGGCCTCGACGAATGTAGACCGCAGTTCACCCCCGCAACTCTTGGACGGACTTCGTGGCACCAAGGAGTTCGAAAAATGATGTGGTGGTGAAGGTTCCAAGAAGACCATTTCTCGTCCACCACCCGGCATCGGACGTTGCCGGTCCACCGCCCCCCAAATCCGCTGCCTCTGAGAGGCTCTCTCACCAGCTCCCCCGGCCGTTAGAATGTCGACACGCCTCATCACGGCCGATGCCTACCGCACGACGAGCGGAACGGGGGGATCGAGCATGCAACGCAATCCGGGGAACGACGCAGCCATTGCGGGCGGCCGAGGCGCCCGCAAGGTGGTGGCTCGCGCCCGGCTCGCGGACTGGGATCCCGCCGGCCGGACTCGCTCGGCGCTCGAGGTGCTCTTCTCCCAGCACGCCGAACGCGACGCGAGCCTGCTGCCGATCCGCTACGGCCGGATGAGCAGCTCACCGTGGACCTACTTGCGGGGTGCGGCTGCGGTGATGGCTGACGATCTCGCCCTGTACCCCAACACCGGTCTGAACGTGCAGCTGTGCGGGGACGCGCACGTGCTGAACTACGGGCTGTGGGCCTCACCTGAGCGCAACCTGACCTTCGACCTGCGCGACTTCGACGAGACGCTGCCCGGCCCATTCGAGTGGGACGTCAAGCGGCTGGCGACGAGCCTGGCGGTCTGCGCCGATGAGAACGGGTTGCCCGCCCACGTCGGGGACGCGGCCGTTGGCGCCGCTGTCGACGCCTACCAGGCCCACATGCGCGCCTACGCCGCGATGTCCGAACTCGATGTCTGGTACGACCGTATCGATGCCGCCGTGCCCCTAGCGTCCCTGGACCCCCGCGCGCGGCGAGAGGTGACCGCCGATATCGAGAAGCAGGCCACCCGGCGCACCAGCGCGGGGGCCTTCCGGAAGATGACCGACGTACGCGACGGTCGCCGCCGCATCACCGAGAACCCGCCGTTTCGCGTGCACCTGGACCGCCCGGAAGACGCGCACGAGGCCGAGATCGCCCGGCAGGTCATCGACGCCTATTCCGCCACGGTGCCCGAACAGCTCAATCGGCTGCTCGGGCGGTTCACACTCACAGACGTGGTCCGCCAGGTAGTCGGCGTCGGCAGCGTCGGAATGCGCGTGTTCCTGGTGCTGTGCGAAGGACGCAGCGGGGAGGCCCCGCTGTTCCTGCAGATCAAACAGGCCGGCGCCTCAGTCTACGAACCGCACCTCGCGCCGAGCACACACCCCAATCACGGCCAGCGCGTCGTCGTCGGCCAGCATCTGATGCAGTCGGCCCCCGACCTCTTCGCCGGATGGACTCGCCTCGAGGGAGTCGACTTCTACGTGCGCCAGTTCCGCGACATGAAGATCATCCCGGACGGCAAGCAGATCGCGCCCTACCTGTCCCAATTCGCCGACTCTTGCGGCCATGCCCTCGCCAAGGCCCACGCCCGCAGCGGCGACCCCGTCGCGATCGCGGCCTACATAGGCAAGGGCACGGCCTTCGGCGCCGCTGTCAACAAGTTCGCCCGTGCCTACGCCGACCAAACCCGTCACGACCACGCCGACCTCGTCGCCGCCATCAACCGTGGCGAGGTCGACACCGCCCCAGGCTGGTAACCACCCGCGCGCCGCGCCGAGTCGGGCAGCGGCTGATGCCGGGCAACGGCGACTCCTGCCGGGGTGCCTGTCACGGTCGCGGCCCACCTCGGGCCGCAGACGTGAGCGAAAGACGTACACGAGATGAGCGAATCGGACACGACCCCGTCGTCGGCTCCCGAGCTGGACGAGGCCGTGACGCCGGGGGCGCGGCTGGACTGGTGGAAGCGCCATTACACGTTCACCGGAACGGCTGTCGGACTGGTGTTCTTGTGGTTGTCGATGACCCCGTCGCTCCTTCCGCGTGGGCCGCTGTTCCAAGGATTGGTCAGTGGGTCCGCGGGCGCCATCGGCTACGCGATCGGGGTGTTCGCGGTGTGGCTGGTGCGCTTCATGGCCTCGAAGGATGCCGGCCCGCCCGCTCCGCGGATGGCGTGGCTCGTGCTGATCGTGGCGGGTGTGTTGGGCACGATCACGATGATCGTCTGGTTCCACGTGTGGCAGGACCACGTACGCGACCTGATGGGTGTGCCGCGGCTCAAGTGGTACGACTACCCGCTGACCGCGGCGCTGGCCATTGTGGTGTTGTTCGTTCTGGTCGAGATGGGCCAGCTCATCGGCAGACTGATCCGGCACCTGATCCGGCAACTCGACCGCGTTGCCCCGCCGCGGGTTTCGGCAGTCGTGGCGGTGCTGCTCGTGGTGGGGCTGGGTATCGCGATACTCAACGGCGTGGTGGTGCGGTTCGCGATGCACACGCTCAACAACACCTTCGAGACGGTCAACAACGAACAGAGCCCGAACAACCCGGCGCCGGCATCACCACTGCGCTCGGGCGGCCCCGGCTCGTTGGTGTCGTGGGCTTCGCTGGGGCATCAGGGCCGCATCTTCGTCGACGGCGGGCCGACCACAGCGCAACTGTCGGATTTCAACGGCGCGCCCGCGGTCGAGCCGATCCGGGCCTACGCCGGCATGAACTCGGCCGACGGGATCGGGGCCACCGCCGAGCTGGCCGCGCGCGAACTCGAGCGCACCGGAGGGCTGCAGCGCAAAGTGGTCGCGGTCGCCACCACGACCGGCACGGGCTGGATCAACGAGGCAGAGGCCGACACGGTCGAATACATGTTCAACGGTGACACCGCGATCGTCAGCATGCAGTACTCGTTCCTGCCCAGCTGGCTGTCGTTCTTGGTGGACAAGCAAAACGCGCGTCAGGCCGGGCAGGCGCTGTTCGAGGCGGTCGACCGCCGGGTGCGGGCGCTGCCGGAGGGCCAGCGCCCCAAGCTCGTCGCATTCGGCGAAAGCCTCGGATCGTTCGGCGGCGAGGCGCCGTTCCTGTCGCCGAACAACATCGAAGCCCGCACCGACGGCGCCCTGTTCAGTGGCCCGACGTTCAACAACGCCATGTGGGCGGACATCACCGCCAACCGCGACGACGGCTCACCGCAATGGCTGCCGATCTATCAGCAGGGCGACAACATCCGGTTCGTCGCGCGTCCAAACGACCTGGGACAGCCCGCCGACCCGTGGGCGGATCCGCGTGTGGTGTACCTACAGCACGCCTCCGACCCGATCGCCTGGTGGAACCCCGACCTGCTCTTCACCAAGCCGGATTGGCTACGCGAACGCCGCGGCTACGACGTCCCCGACGACATGGAATGGATTCCCGTCGTCACATTCCTGCAGGTCTCGGCCGACATGGCCGTGGCGATCGACGTCCCCGACGGGCACGGCCACCGCTACGTAAAAGACATCGCCAACGCCTGGGCCGCTGTCCTCCAACCACCCGGGTGGACACCGGAGCAGACCGAACGGCTGCGGCCCATGTTGCGCGCCGACGAATGAGACGGTTCGCGTTGTCGCGGTGACCAATCGACGGCCGAAAGATCGCGTCCCGCCCAACATCAGCACGACGCCGATCAGGTTGCGCGTCGGCGGTGGTGTCGAACCGGGGCCGATGTAGCGACGAACCTCACACCGCTTCCGCGAGCGAGTCCAGAATCTCGCGGTAGTGCAGCTGGGCGAAGAAGTGCCCACCCATTCCGATGTTCAAGGTGGACTTGGGGATTCGGCTCGCCAGCTCTGTGACCCATTCCCTGGGAACGTTTCGGTCCGCGGCGCCCCACCAGACGTCGACGGGCACCTCGAGATCCTCCGGCGCGAAGCCCCAGGGCCGCGACCACGCGCGGTAGTCCTCGACCACACCGGACGGGTTTCGCAGTCCCTCGCCGGTCATCTCGACCAACTCGTCGAGGACGTTCTCCAACACCTCCGCGTCGGCCGATCCGACCGACCGCGCCACCATGCGCGTGAACTGCCTCGGCATCGAGCGAGAGAGGAGCGACATGCCCCGAAACCACCCGGTGGCCAGGCCGGGACATCGCCTCGACATCCGGGTGCACCACCGGTCCATCGAGCCCAACCGGGCGATCGCGCCGTCCTCACTCAGCGGCAACGCGCCCGCGACGATGGCGACGCGACTGATCCTCTCCGAAAGCGCATAGCCAAGGCCGGCGGCGTACTGGCCACCCATCGACCACCCGAGGACACCCGCGCGCTCGACCCCGAGTCGGTCGAGCAATTGTTCGACGTCGGCAGCCCAGTCCAGCACAGTGCGCCCCGGGCTGGGATCGGAGAGCCCGATCCCGGGACGATCCGGAGAGATCAGGCGGACACCGGCGGCCTCCGCGAGGGGAGTCGCGGCCCGGACGTCCAGTCGGCACGACATTTCACCGTGGGCGTTGACCACGACGAATCCGTCTGCGGGTCCGTAGTCGGCGAATCCCATCGACCGACCGTCTCGCAGACTGATCACCCGATCCTCCGGCCTGACAGTCAATCTGGGCACTACGCACCTCCGACGAGTCGCACTCACCCTAACGGTCGGTCGCCCGACAGTGACGCACTTCCGGCACTCGATCAGGGCGTGTGTCGCCGCAGGACAGAGCGTTGTGCGACCGAGCCACGGCACCGATGTCGCATATGGTCGTTTGTTCGGATTCGGGGGGCGTCCCACCCGCTCCCCGGACGAGTCCCACTGGGCGGACGTACACGGGCGTCGGGATCTACCACGACGTGCTCCGACCGGCGGGCCGCCCGGTGGATGGGATCGCACATCGGGAATCAGTTAACTCATGCAATACTGCAACCCGTTCCATTGCCGGTCACCTCTGACGACCGGCCGATCAGGCTCGACAAGCAGATGAGGTTTGCATGAGCGACACCGCCACACCGGCCGTCGAAGGCTGGTTCACCACCGGGCCGGAGCCGGCCCTGATCGGCACCAAGTGCCGGTCCTGCGGC
The DNA here is from genome assembly GCF_040024445.1 of Prescottella soli. Classification (NCBI taxonomy): domain Bacteria; kingdom Bacillati; phylum Actinomycetota; class Actinomycetes; order Mycobacteriales; family Nocardiaceae; genus Rhodococcus; species Rhodococcus (subgen. Prescottella) soli. The sequence goes on along the minus strand of NZ_CP157276.1, from coordinate 180,103 downwards.
ACGATCTCGTTCCCGCGGGAGACCACCTTCTGCAAGAACCCGGCGTGCTCCGGCGAGGAGTTCGACGACGTCGAACTGTCCCGCTTCGGCAAGGTGTGGTCGTACACCGACGCGCAGTACAAGCCGCCGGCGCCGTACATCGCCACGACGGATCCGTACGTGCCGTTCGCGCTCGCCGCGGTCGAACTGCCCGAGGGCCTCGTCGTGCTCGGCCAGGTCGCCGACGGCTACGGTGTCGCGGACCTCAAGGTTGGCAATCCCGTCGAGCTGGTCATCGAGACCCTCTACACCGACGAGACCGGCGACCGCAGCATCTGGCGCTGGAAGCCCGTCACTGCAGCAGAGAACGGGGCACAGGCATGAGCACCAACAATGATGTGGCAGTCCTCGGCGTCGGCATGCACCCGTGGGGCAAGTGGGGCCACTCGTTCGTGAAGTACGGCGTCGCCGCGGCCCGTGCCGCCCTCGCCGACTCGGGCGTGGACTGGACGGATGTCGACCTCATCGTCGGCGGCGAGACGGTCCGCAACGGCTACGGCGGCTACGTCGCCGGTGCGACGTTCGCGCAGGCCCTCGGCTGGAACGGCGCCCGCGTCGCGACGTCGTACGCGGCATGCGCCACTGGCGCGCAGGCGCTCGACACCGCCCGGGCCCGCATCCTGGCCGGCCTGTCCGACGTCGCCCTCGTGGTCGGCGCCGACACCACCCCGAAGGGCTTCCTCGCGCCGAACGCCGGTGAGCGCTGGGACGATCCGGACTGGCTGCGGTTCCGCCTGATGGGTATGACCAACCCCGGCTACTTCGCGCTCAACGCCCGCCGCCGCATCGATCTCTACGGCGCTACCGTCGAGGACTTCGCCGCGGTCAAGGTCAAGAACGCCAAGCACGGGCTGAACAACCCGAATGCGCGCTACCGCAAGGAGGTTGCCGCTGCGGACGTGCTCGCGTCGCCGATGGTCGCCGACCCGCTGCACCTGCTCGACATCTGCGCCACCTCGGACGGCGGCGCCGCCATCATCCTGACCTCGATGGAGTACGCCCGCAAGAAGGGCATCGTGGATCCGGTTCGGATCAAGGCGATTTCGACGGTCACGCCCACGTTCCCGCAGACGATCATGGACATGCCGAACTTCTCCACCGAGTCGGCGTCCGCAGTGCCCGCACCCGAGCGCACGTTCAAGGAGTCGATCGGCGACGCGGCGTACGAGGAAGCCGGCATCTCCCCCGAGGACGTCGACGTCGCCGAGGTCTACGACCTCGCCACGTCCGTCGAGCTGGACTGGATCGAGGACCTGGGGCTGTGCAAGCGCGGCGAGGCCGAGCACCTGCTGCGCGCCGGTGACACCACCATCGGTGGTCGCATCCCGGTGAACCCGTCCGGCGGCCTGGCCTGCTTCGGCGAGGCCGTCCCCGCCCAGGCACTGGCCCAGGTGTGCGAGCTCACCTGGCAGCTGCGCGGCCAGGCCGAGGGCCGTCAGGTCGAGGGCGCCCGCGTCGGCATCACCGCGAACCAGGGTCTGTTCGGCCACGGCTCGTCGGTGATCGTCTCGGTCTAGGCCGAACCGCACGGATTCGCATCTCCGGAACGCTCCCCACTCCTCGGAGTGGGGAGCGTTCCGTGTCTCCGGCCTCCCGCTGCCGCTAGGTTCGGACGCATGACGGATACGACGGCCGGTCTCGACGACAACGTTCGCCCACATCTGAATTCGTCTGCACTGCTGGTGATCGACATGCAGAACGACTTCGCGGACGACGGCGCCTACCCGGTCGCGGGCACCGCGGCGATCGTGCCCGGACTTCGAACGCTCATCGACGCGTACCGCGGTACCGGCCGCCCGATCGTGCACGTCGTGCGTCTCTACGACGACGACGTCGATCGGGTGCGCAGGACCGCGATCACGCGGGACAACGCACCCATAGTGCGCCCCGGCACGCCGGGATCCCAGATCCTCGGCGGCCTGCTGCCGCCCGGCGCACCCCCGCTCGAACCGAACCTGCTGACAGCAGGCAACTTCCAGACGGTCGGACCGCACGAGGCCGTGATGTGGAAGCCGCGCTGGAGCGCGTTCCACCGCACCGACCTGGACGCTCACCTGCAGCGAGCCGCGATCGACACCGTCGTCGTGGCGGGCTGCAACTTCCCGAACTGCCCGCGCGCGACCATGTTCGACGCGTCGTCCCTCGACTATCGCGTGGTGCTGGCCACCGATGCCACCTCGCGCGCCACACCGGATCGCGTGGCCGATGCCCGATCCATCGGAGTTGCACCGCTCACGGTCGCCGAGATCGTCGTCGCGGCCGGATCCGAATGACGAATCATTTTGTGCCACTCGAATACTGATGCACGATTGGCGACAGTTGGGCGCAACCGGGACAGGTGCGTCGTTCGACCGAATCAAAGAGTGTCGCGCGTCACACTCCAAACGTGACCCTCACCACAGAATGTACCGAAGTTCAATCTCCGCGGCGACTCAAGATCAACCGCCGACCTGCGGACATGTCGGCGATTGATCCCGAATTTTGGACCGACGTGCCAGAAAATCGACTGGTGACGCGTCGGCCGATCCGTCCTAGCGTCGTGGCCAGCTCGAGTCGACCGAGCGCCCGGCCCGCTTCACAACTGTTCTGCCCCAGCGGGTCCGGAATCGAAGACCTTTCAGGGGCACGGCGAAGGAAGCAGCTCCGGCCGACCCGGCAACCGTCCGCGGTCACCGTCACCGGAGTCCTCGCCATCTACCACGGAGAGGACATCATCTATGTCGAAGTTCACCGTCACACGCACCATCGGCTCCATCGCGGCCTCCGCCGCACTCGTCACTGCACCGCTCGCGCTGTCCGCATCGCCGGCCAACGCCGCCGGCGGCGACTGGGATGCGGTCGCGCAATGCGAGAGCGGCGGCGACTGGGGCGCCGACACCGGCAACGGCTACTACGGCGGCCTGCAGATCAGCCCCGGCACATGGAACGCGCACGGCGGAGCAGGGCTGCCTCACAACAACTCCCGTGAGGCACAGATCCAGGTGGCCGAGTCGATCCTCGCAAACGAGGGTGCCGGTGCATGGCCGGCGTGCGGCCAGTACCTCTGACGTCGCCCGCAGGGCCCTTCGCGCAGGTCTTCGCGCGAAGGGCCCTGCGGCCGTGCATCTTCGGGTGTCCACATCAGTTGACCGCGACCTCGGACATCCGCCACGGCCCGTCGCCGAGTAGCTCCAGTCGGCGGGTGTGGTGTTGGTCGACGGTGCTGCGGTGGCTGACGCTGAACAGCATGCACTCGGGCACCTCGTCGCGGATGAGCCGATACAACTGGTACTCGAGTCCCTCGTCGACCGCGGAGGTGGCCTCGTCGAGGAAGGCCACCTTCGGCCGGGTCAACAGGATCCGCGCGAAGGCCACCCGCTGCTGCTCACCGGGCGAGAGAATGGCCGCCCAGTCCTCCTGCTCGTCGAGGCGATGGACCAAGTGGCCCAGTGCGACCTTCTGCAGCGCCTCCCGGAGGGCGTCGTCGCCCAGATCGGCCGCGCGCGCCGGGTACGCCACCACGTCGCGCAGGTCACCGAGTGGGAGGTAGGGGAACTGCGACAGGAAGATCGCCTCGGTGCCCGTCGGCCGGCGCACCGTTCCGGTCGCGTAAGGCCACATCTGCGCGAGCGTCCGGAGCAGCGTCGTCTTCCCGCTTCCCGACGGACCGCACACCAGCAGGGCCTCGCCGGGACTGAGCCGCAGATCGAGTCCGTCGACGAGGGGACGCCCGTCGGGCAGGTTGACGCTCACCGCAGACAGCTCCATCGCACCGTCGAGATGTTCGGTATGCACCTCCGGCAGGGCCCGCGCCCGCGCGTCGCCGCTGATCAGCCCGCTCAGTCGGATCAGGCTCGCCCGGTAGCCGGCGAACGTGTCGTACGACTCCCGGAAGAACGACAGCGAATCCGAGACCTGCCCGAAGGCTTGCGCGCTCTGCGTGATGTCGCCGAGCGTGATCGTCCCGGCGAAGAAGCGCGGCGCCTGGATGACGATCGGGAACACCACCGACACCTGACTGACGCCGAGATTGAATCCGTTGAACTTCACGGTGCGGAAGACGATCTGCCACGCGTTGGCGATGACGGAGGTGAACCGTCCGAGCAGTCCCCCGCGTTCCACCGACTCACCGTTGTAGAACGCGACACTCTCGGCCCGGTCCCGCAGCCGCACCAGCGCATATCGGAAGTTGGCAGTGAATCGCTCCTTGAGGAAGTTCAGCCGGATCAGGGGATGTCCGATCCAGAAGGCGACCGCGGTCGCGGTCAGGATGTAGACGTAGACCAGCACCACCATCGCCCGCGGAACCTCCACGCCGAACAGCGTCATCGGGCCGGACAGATCCCACAGGATCTTCGTGAACGCGACAACCGACGTCACCGCCGTCACCAACCCCATCGACAACGACTGCGACACCGTGGCCATGTTCGTGATGTCCGCCTCGATGCGCTGGTCGGGATTGTCGACGCCCTCACCGATGAACCGCCCGCGGTAGTACGCCCGACCACCCAGCCAGTCCGTCGTCACCCGGTCGGTCAGCCAGATCCGCCAGCGGATCACGAATGCCTGCCCCACGTAGTAGTCGAGGAGCGACCGGAGCACGTGGATCGTCGCGAGCACCGAGAACACGACGATCGACCGCCAGAACGTCGACTTGGCGTCGCTCAACGCGGCATCGTCGCCGCCCGAGAACGCCTGCGCGGCGTACTGGAGGGCGGTGTACATCTCGTTGCCCTGATACGAGAGGAGGATCGTCAGCCGCACGCCCATCACCGTGAGGAACAGCATCGCGGCCACCGGCAGCCAGACACGCCAACTGTCGCGTCCCGTGAAGTAGCTGCCGGATATCGACCAGAACTGCCGGCCCCACCGGGTGTAGCGCACAAGGAGGATCCCGACCAGGATCAGGCAGACGAACGCGATCGCGAACGCTCGTGCCGTCCAGAGCAGACTCGCGACTGCCTCGTGATTCCAGTCGATCGGTTCGTTCCGCATGAGGCTCCCCCATCGACGATGGCGTGCCGTATCTGGAGAACCAAAATTCTAGCCACCGGGCACATCGGGGCGGAGCGTCATCGCGGAATCGCGGTCACCGGCGGGCGGGAAAGTGCCGGATCACGCCCTCCTGCACGACGGTCGCGATCAACTCGCCGTCGCGGGTGAAGAACCGTCCGGTCGCCAATCCACGCGAACCGGATGCAACCGGCGATTCCGTTGCGTACAAGGCCCATTCGTCGAAACGGAACGGTCGGTGGAACCAGATGGAGTGGTTGACAGTCGCGGCCACGATCCGGTCGAGACCCCACGACAGGCCGTGGGTGGTGAGGATCGAGTCCAGGACCGTCGTGTCCGACGAGTACGCCAGTGCGGCGCTGTGGGCCCACGCGTCGTCCGGCAGGGTCCCGTCCGTCCGGATCCACACGCGGTTGTGGTTGAGGCGTTCACCGGTACCCTTGAGCACCCACGTCGGATCGTTCGCGTACCGCATCTCCATCGGTTTGAGCGCGTCGACGAACATCCGGAGGCGATCCTCGTACCCGACGATGTGGTCGTCGAAGGACGGGAGATCGTCCGGCCCTTCGACGTCGGGAATCTCGGCACCGTGCTCGAGCCCGGTGCCCCAGTCCTGGAAGGCCGCGAACATGGAGAACACGACGTTTCCGTCCTGGTAGGCCGTGACCTGGCGGTTGGCGAACGCGCGCCCGTCCCGGTACCGCTCGACGCGGTACTCGATCGGCGCCTTGACGTCGCCGCCGCGAATGAAGTGCGCGTTGATCGCGTGGACCGGACGGTCACCGTCGACCGTCCGACCCGCCGCGACCAACGCCTGCGACACCAGCTGGCCGCCGAACGTCCGGCTGCCGACCTGCTCCGGGTGTCGACCGAGGTACGTGTCCTCGCCGATCTGCTCGAGATCCAGGAGCGCGAGAAGCGTCTCCAAGTCGGCCGATCGCGCCGGACGGACGCCCGCCTCCAGGTCGCTCACCCGGTACCCCCTTCTAGTGGTCTTCCTCCCCGATCCGGTGGACGTGGATCAGGTTGGTCGAGCCTACTGTGCCGGGCGGCGAACCCGCGACGATCACGACCAGATCGCCGCGGTTGTACCGGCCGAGGGACAGCAACGCGTGGTCGACCTGGAAGAACATCTGGTCGGTCGACTTCACCGGGTCGACGATGAAGGTCTCGGTACCCCAGGACAGCGCCAGCTGGCTCCGCACCGCCTCCAGCGGCGTGAACGCCAGCAGCGGCAGCGGCGAGTGCAGCCGCGCGAGCCGGCGGACCGTGTCCCCGGACTGCGTGAACGCGACCAGCGCCTTGGCGTCGAGACGCTCACCGATGTCGCGGGCACCGTAGGAGATGACACCCCGCTTGGTGCGCGGGACGTGTGTCAGCGGCGGCACGCGTGCGGGATCCGTCTCGACGGCCTCGAGGATCCGGGCCATGGTCTGCACGGTCTCCATGACGTACTTGCCGACCGACGTCTCGCCGGACAGCATCACCGCGTCCGCGCCGTCGAGCACCGCGTTCGCGACGTCGGACGCCTCGGCGCGCGTCGGACGCGAGTTCTCGATCATCGATTCGAGCATCTGCGTGGCGACGATCACCGGCTTCGCGTTCTCGCGGGCGATCTGGATGGCGCGCTTCTGCACCAGCGGAACCTGCTCGAGCGGCAGCTCGACGCCCAGATCGCCGCGGGCGACCATCACCGCGTCGAACGCCAGCACCACAGCCTCGAGGTTCTCGATGGCCTCGGGCTTCTCCAGCTTCGCGATCACCGGGACGCGCCGGCCGACCCGGTCCATCACGTCGTGCACCAGTTCGACGTCGGCGGGCGAGCGCACGAACGACAGGGCGATGAAGTCGACACCGAGGCGCAGCGCGAACTCGAGGTCCTCGATGTCCTTCTCGGAGAGAGCCGGCACCGAGACGTTCATGCCCGGCAGCGAGACGCCCTTGTTGTTGCTGACCGGGCCGCCCTCGGTGACCCGGCAGACCACGTCGTCGCCGTCGACGGACTCGACGACCAGGCCGACCTTTCCGTCGTCGACGAGTAGCCGGTCACCGGGCTTGGCGTCCTCGGCAAGCTGCTTGTAGGTGGTCGAGACCCGGTCGTGGGTGCCGTCACAGTCGGCGACGGTGATGCGGATCTGCTCACCGGTCTCCCACACCGTCTTGCCCTCGACGAACCGGCCGAGGCGGATCTTCGGACCCTGCAGGTCGGCCAGGACGCCCACCGCGCGGCCGGTCACCTCGGAGGCTTCCCGTACCCGTCGGTAGTTGTCCTCGTGATCAGAGTGTTCACCGTGGCTGAAGTTCAGTCTCGCTACGTCCATGCCGCTCTCGACGAGCTCGCGGACACGGTCGCCGGTGGCGGTTGCAGGGCCAAGAGTGCAGACAATCTTCGTGCGTCGGGTCACGGGGAAAGCCTAGTCAACTTCAGGAACGAACTCTATTCGGCCGGCGAACGACGGGTGACGGACGTGTGAGCATCAGACGACGGTCAACGGCAGCGCCGTCGGATGGACCGGCGCCGGCAGGTCGGAACTTCCGGTGAGGAACGCGTCGACGCCGTGCGCGGCCGACCTCCCCTCCGCGATCGCCCACACCACCAGCGACGCTCCCCGGTGTGCGTCACCACACACGAACACACCGGGAGCTGCGGTCTGCCAGTCGGATCCGCACGACAGCGATCCGCGGCGATTTGTCGCGATTCCGAGGTCGTCGAGCAGGGGCCCAGTCTCCGTCCCCTCGAATCCGATCGCGAAAAGCGCTAGATCGCAGGGCAATTCGATCTCCTCACCGACCGGGAAGATCGTCCGCCGACCGTCGGCGTCGCGTCCCAGTCGCACCTCCGCGAGGATCATCGACCGGACGCGGCCCTCCGCGTCACCCAGAAACCGTTGGACCGCAACCTCGTAGCGCCGGACGCCACCCTCGGCGTGCGCCGGTGAGGTGCGCAGCACCATCGGCCACGCCGGCCACGGGGTCGCCGATTCGTCCCGCTCCGTCGGCAGCGCCGGATGGTAGTCGAGCTGCGTGACGGACAGCGCACCCTGACGGTGGGCCGTCCCGAGGCAGTCGGCTCCGGTGTCGCCACCGCCGATGATCACGACGTGCTTGCCCCGCGCCGTGATGGGCGACGGGCCGTCGCCCTCGCACTCGTGGTTCGACGCGACGAGGTGCTCCATCGCGAGGTGGACGCCATCCAGTTCACGGCCGACCAGATCGCGGTTGTCCCGCGCCTTGAGCGCACCCGTCGCCAGCACCACCGCGTCGAATCGGGCTTTCAGCGACGACACCGGGAGTTCCACCCCAACCTCGACATCGGTGACGAAATGCGTTCCCTCCACGCGCATCTGGGTCAGGCGCTGGTCCAGAACGGACTTCTCGAGCTTGAACGCCGGGATTCCGTACCGCAGCAGACCCCCCAACCGGTCGTCGCGCTCGTACACGGTGACCTCGTGCCCCGCGCGGGTAAGTTGTTGCGCGGCCGCCAGTCCCGCCGGCCCCGAGCCCACGACCGCGACATGCTTGCCGGTGTGCACCTCGGGCAGAGCGGGGCCCACGTCACCCTTCTCCCACGCAGCGTCGGCGATGGCCTGCTCGATACGCTTGATCGTCACGCTCCCGGTGGTGTGGGTGTCGGCCAGGGCCAACACGCACGCCGCCTCGCACGGCGCCGGGCAGACCCGCCCGGTGAACTCGGGGAAGTTGTTGGTCGCGTGCAGCCGTTCGGCAGCGGCATCCCATCGGCCGCGGCGCACCAGGTCGTTCCACTCCGGGATCAGATTCCCGAGCGGGCACCCGGCGCTGTCGGAATGACAGAACGGGATGCCGCAGTCCATGCAGCGGCTCGCCTGCTCGGACACCTCACGGGCGCGCTCGCTCGCGGACTGCGGCTCGTACACCTCGCGCCAGTCGTGGACGCGTTCAGAGACCGGGCGCTTGCGCGCCTCCTTCTTCACGACGTGCAGAAAACCCTGCGGATCAGCCACGAGCTGCCTCCATGATCGCCGTGTCGACGTCGAGGCCCTCGGCCCGGGCCATCCGCGTCGCCTCGAGCACGCGCTGGTAGTCGACGGGCATGATCTTCGTGAACAGCGCCGAGCGCCGCGGCCAGTCGGCCAGGACCGAGGCCGCGACGGCGGATCCGGTCCAGCGCAGGTGATGCTCGACCACCACCCGCAGCCACCGCAGGTCGTCACCGTCGGGCGCCTGCAGCGTCACCATGGCCTGATTGATCTTCGTGGGATCGGCGTCGAGCACGAACGCGATCCCACCCGACATGCCTGCTGCCATGTTCCGGCCGATCGGTCCGAGCACGACGACCCGCCCGCCTGTCATGTATTCGCACGCGTGGTCACCGACGCCCTCGGTCACCGCGACCGCACCCGAGTTCCGCACGCAGAACCGCTCGCCCACCAGCCCGCGGAGGTATGCCTCCCCGGACGTCGCGCCGTAGAGGAGGGTGTTCCCGGCGATCACCTGGGTCTCGGGCAGGAACAGCACGTCGTCGGCCGGCCGGACGACGATGCGTCCGCCCGAGAGACCTTTGCCCACATAGTCGTTCGCATCGCCGACCAGGTCGAGCGTGATCCCCGGGGGCAGGAACGCGCCCAGCGACTGCCCCGCCGAACCCTCGAGCTGGACGCGGATCGTGTCGTCGGGCAGCCCGGCCGCGCCGTAGCGCCGGGTGACCTCCGATCCCAGCAGCGTCCCGACGGTCCGGTTGACGTTGCGGACCGGCAGCTCGAGGCGTACCGGTAGCGCGTCCTCGAGGGCGCCCTCGGCCAGTTGGATGAGGGTGCGGTCGAGTGCGAGGTCGAGGCCGTGGTCCTGAGCGCGCACCCGCCGACGTTGCGGGACCCCGCCGCCCGTCTGGGGCACCTCGGTCGCGAAGATCGGGCTCAGGTCCAGTCCCAGGCTCTTCCAGTGCGCCACGCCGACCGCGGTCTCGAGCATCTCCGGATGTCCCACCGCCTCGTCGACGGTACGGAAGCCGAGTTCCGCGAGGTACTGCCGGACGCCCTCGGCGATGAAGCGGAAGAACGCCTCGACGAACTCGGGCTTGCCGGTGAACCGCTTGCGCAGTTCCGGGTTCTGCGTCGCAACCCCCACCGGGCAGGTATCGAGGTGGCACACCCGCATCATGATGCAGCCGGCCACGATCAGCGGCGCGGTGGAGAACCCGTATTCCTCGGCGCCGAGCAGCATCGCGACCACCACGTCGCGCACCGTGCGCAGACCGCCGTCGCACTGCATCGTGATCCGATCGCGCAACCCGTTGAGCACCAAGGTCTGTTGCGCGTCGGCGACGCCGACCTCCCACGGCAGCCCCGCATGCTCGAGCGAGGTGAGCGGCGACGCGCCGGTCCCGCCGTCGTGGCCGGAGATCAGCACGACGTCGGCATGCGCCTTGCTCACCCCGGCGGCGACGGTGCCGACGCCCACCGAGCTGACCAGCTTGACGTGCACACGCGCGTTCTCGTTCGCGTTCTTCAGGTCGTGGATGAGCTGCGCGAGGTCCTCGATCGAGTAGATGTCGTGGTGCGGGGGCGGCGAGATCAAGCCCACCCCGGGTGTGGAGTGCCGGGTCCGCGCGATCCACGGATAGACCTTGTACGCCGGAAGCTGGCCGCCCTCACCGGGCTTGGCGCCCTGGGCCATCTTGATCTGGATGTCGGTCGCGTTCACGAGGTAGTCGCTCGTCACACCGAAGCGACCACTCGCCACCTGCTTGACGGCACTGCGGCGCAGCGGGTCGTACAAACGGTCGACGTCCTCGCCGCCCTCACCGGTGTTCGATCGCCCACCGATCCGGTTCATCGCCACCGCGAGCGTCTCGTGGGCCTCGGCGGAGATGGAGCCGTAACTCATCGCACCGGTGTTGAAGCGCGCGAAGATAGCCTCCGCCGGTTCGACTTCCGACAGGGGGACGGGCGGGCGCAGGCCGCGCCGGAACTCGAACAGCCCGCGCAGCGTGCCGCCCTCGGCGGAGAGCCGATCGACCTCCGTGCAGTACCGGCCGAAGACGTCGTCCCGCCCCGTCCGGGTGGCGTGTTGGAGCAGGAACACCGTCTCGGGTGTGAACAGGTGCAGCTCGCCGTCCCGCCGGTACTGGTAGATGCCGCCGACGTCGAGGCGTCGGTGCACGAGCGACGACGGGTTCTCGGGATGTGCGGCACGGTGCCGCAGTTGTACCTCGCGCGCGAGAACGTCGAGACCGACCCCGCCAAGGCGGCTGACGGTGCCGGTGAAGTACTCGTCGACCACGTCCTGCGAAAGCCCGATCGCCTCGAACACCTGTGCGGCGGTGTAGGACCCGACGGTCGAGATGCCCATCTTGGACATCACCTTCAGCACGCCCTTGCCCAGCGCCGTGAGGTAGTTGCGGACCGCGACCGAGGATTCGACGCCGGTCAACTCGCCCTCGGCGACGAGGTCCTCGATCGACTCCATCGCCAGGTACGGGTTGACGGCGGCCGCCCCGAACCCGATCAGCAGAGCGATGTGGTGCACCTCCCGCGCGTCCCCCGACTCGACCACCAGCGCCACCTTGGTCCGTTCCTTGGTGCGGATCAGATGGTGGTGGACCGCGGACACCGCCAGCAGCGACGGGATCGGGGCGCGCAGGTGGTCGGAGTCCCGGTCCGAGATCACCAACGTCCGGTATCCGTTCGCGATGGCGGCGCTCGCCGCCTCGCGCAGGTCCTCGATCGCCTCGGCCATGCCCTCGCCGCCACTGTCCGCGTCGTACAGCGCGCGCAGCACGGTCGCCGCGAAGCCCGGACAGTCGCCGTCGGCGTTGATGTCGATGATCTTGCCGAGCTCTTCGTTGTCGAGCACCGGCCACGACAGCACGATCTGCCGGCACGACGCAGCGGTCGGCTCGAGCAGGTTCTGCTCCGGCCCCATCACGCGGCGCAGCGACGTGACGATCTCCTCGCGGATCGCGTCGAGCGGCGGGTTGGTGACCTGCGCGAACAGCTCGACGAAGTAGTCGAACAGCAGGCGCGGTCGCTGCGAGAGCACCGCGATGGGCGTGTCGGTCCCCATCGACCCGAGTGGCTCGACGCCCGCCGTCGCCGTCGGCGCCAGGAGCACCCGCTGTTCCTCCTCGGTGTAGCCGAACACCTGCTGGCGTCGCACCACCGACTCGTGATCGTGCGGGATCCGGCCACGGCTCGGCACCGACCGCAGATCCAGCAGGCCGGCGTGCAGCCAATCCCGGTACGGCTGCGCCGCCCCCAACTGCGCCTTGATCTCACTGTCGGGCACGATGCGCCCGGCCGCGGTGTCGACCAGGAACATCTCTCCCGGTTCGAGGCGCCCCTTCGCGATCACCTCGGACTGCGGAATCGGCAGCACACCGCTCTCGGACGCGAGCACGACCCGGCCGTCCGAGGTGTGCCACCACCGCCCCGGCCGCAGCCCGTTGCGGTCGAGGACCGCACCGACGACGGTCCCGTCGGTGAACGTCACGCACGCCGGGCCGTCCCACGGCTCCATCAACGACGCGTGGAACTGGTAGAAGGCGCGCCGCTGGTCGGTCATCGATGTGTGGTTCTCCCACGCCTCCGGAATCATCATCAGGACCGCGTGCGGCAACGAACGCCCACCGAGATGCAGCAGCTCGAGGACCTCGTCGAACGATGCCGAGTCCGAGGCGTCCGGGGTGCAGATCGGGTACAGCCGCTCGAGGTCGCCGGGGATGACGGTGCTCGCCAGCATCGCCTCCCGCGCGCGCATCCGGTTCCGGTTGCCGCGGACGGTGTTGATCTCGCCGTTGTGTGCGATGTAGCGGAACGGGTGCGCCAGCGGCCACGAAGGGAACGTGTTGGTCGAGAACCGGCTGTGGACGACGGCGATCGCGCTCGTCACGCGCGGGTCCCTCAGCTCGGGGAAGTAGAGCGCCAGCTGCGCCGTCGTCAGCATGCCCTTGTAGGTCACGGTCCGGCTCGACAGCGACGGAAAGTACACGCCGGTTCCGGCGTCGTCGATCTCCGACGTCACCCGCTCCGCACGCTTGCGCAGCCCGTACACCCGCCGGTCCAGATCCACGCCGCCGACCCGGACACCGTCCACCGGCGGCAGCGCCACGAACAGGTACGTCATGTACGGCATGCACGACAGCGCGGTCGCGCCGACGTCGGCACCGATCGGATCCACCTGGACGTCGCGCCAGCCGAGGATGTCGACGCCCTCGGCCTCGGCGATCGCGTGGATACGCCGCCGAGCCTCGGCCCGGCGATCGGGGTGCTGCGGTAGGAAACACATCCCGGCGGCGAACGTTTCGGTGCCGTCGGGCAGCGGCACAGGCAGTTCGAACTCGACGACGTCCCGGAAGTACCCGCCGGGAAGCTGGAGCAGGATCCCGGCGCCGTCGCCGCTGTTCACCTCCGCACCGGCGGCACCGCGATGTTCGAGGTTGTCGAGCGCGAGGAGCGCGTCGGCGACGATCGTGTGCGAGCGGCGGCCGTGGACGTCGGCCACCATCGCCACTCCGCACGAATCGGATTCGTGATCTCGGACGTACAGGCCGCGGGAATCGGGTTGCAGAGAGTACAGCACCGAACACCTCCACACCGGCCCGCGCCAAGCTCGGGAGAGCTTCGCTGCGGACCATCGCGCGTCGCGCACTTCTCCGGCGGCTCCCTGGCGGGGGTCGCCAACTACGGGTGCTGACTGCATCGATCGGGGTCCACCGGCACGCTGTCGACCCGTGAAGGTTGCCGAGTTCCATATCCGGCCGGGCCAGTTTACCGCGCCGAGGCCACCCGAAGCGATGGCGAAAATGCGCACCGCCCGCGCCGGAGAACAGCGCGGGCGGTGGGTACGAACGAGTCGTGACCGGCGGGAATCAACTGCGTAGCGGTCTGCCCTGTGGGTCGCGGACGCTGCCGGTGAGCATCAGGATGCCGTCCACGAACGCCCAGATCCAGATGCACGGAAAGATCACGAACCCGATGCCGAAGATCGTCGTGATCAGGCCCAGCCAGAAGACCAGCATCTGGGTGAGGCCGATGCCGATGCTTCCGAGGTAGAGACGACCGATTCCCGGCAGCGAAACGAAGCCCAGCAGAATCTGCAGCAGACCGGCGGTGGTCTTCGACTTGTCGGAGAGGGGTTCACCGGTGATCGGGTCACGCCCGAACGGTGCGCTCGGGTCACCGTATCCGGCGGCGTACCCGGGAACCGCCGGATACCCGGGCGGACTCGGATATCCCGGGACAGGTGCCTGCGGGTAGCCCATCGACGGCGGAGGCGTCGTCTGCTGGCCGTACTCGGGCTGCGGGGTTCCGTAGACGGGCCCGGTCGGGGGCAGGGGCTGGTCGCCCACCGGCGGCGGGTAGGTCGGTCCGGTTCCCCAACCCGGACCGTTGCCGACGCCCGAGAATGTGTCCCAGCCCGGGCCGGCGGTGTTCCCACCCGACGGGGGCACCGACGAGGTCCCGGACGTCGACTCGGTCATCGACGCGTCCGCGGTCGCGTCGTAGTCGAAGGGCGAGCCGAACTCGGGCGGTGTCGGCGTGGACGTCGGGTCCTTCGCCGATTCGTCACCGGACGGCTTGTCCGAGTCCGTCATTTCTTCTTCCCCTTCAATTTCTTCTCCCCCTCCATCTCGGACCGATCGCTGTCGACGCGATCCGACTGCTCTGATTCGTCGTCGGCAGCCGCGGGTCCTGGTGTGCTCACCAATTCGTGTTCGCTCCCGCGGTGCGGCTGCAGATCCGCCGGATCCTCACGTCCCTTGGTGGCGAGGACGAAGTAGGCCACGGCGCAGACGAAGACGATCGCCGACGTGAACGAGTTCACCCGGATGCCCAGGATGTGGCTCGCGTGGTCCGAACGCATCAGCTCGATCCAGAACCGGCCCGCGCAGTATCCGGCCACGTACAGCGCGAACAGTCGCCCGTGGCCGATCTTGAACCGACGGTCGACCACGACCAGCAGCACGACGATGAGCAGGTTCCACACCAGCTCGTAAAGGAACGTCGGGTGGACCACGTGCTGCACCACGCCGTTCGACACACCGTCGAGGGTGTTGATGCGACCCGACGCGTCGGTGCGCTCGTAGATCTCGAGGCCCCACGGCACCGTCGTCTCGCGCCCGTACAACTCCTGGTTGAACCAGTTGCCGAGACGCCCGATCGCCTGCGCGAGGATGATCCCTGGCGCGATCGCGTCGCCGAACGCGGGCAACGGAATCCCGCGGCGACGGCAGCCGATCCAGGCGCCGACGGCGCCGAGCGCCACCGCACCCCAGATCCCCAGGCCGCCCTGCCACACCTTGAGCGCGTCGACCGGGTTACCGCCGGGGCCGAAGTACGTCGGCCAGTCCGTCATCACGTGATACAGGCGGCCACCGATCAGCCCGAACGGCACCGCCCAGACCGCGATGTCCAGGACGGTGCCCTTCTCACCACCGCGGGCGACCCAACGCCGATCGCCCCACACGATCGCGACGATGATGCCGGCGATGATGCACAGCGCGTAGGCGCGCAGGGCCAGCGGCCCCACGTACCAGACGCCCTGCGGTGGGCTCGGGATGTAAGCGAGGATTTGCGTCGAAGTCGCCATCGGAGTCACGGGGCCACGGTAGCCGAGCGCACACCCTCCGCGAGTTCGGCAGTGAGCGCGCGCACAGCGCCCAGGCCCTGCTCGACCGCCGAAACGATCGCCGAACCGACGATCACGGCGTCCGCGTACGACGCGATCTCCGCGGCCTGCGCACCGGAGCGAACGCCCAGGCCGACACCGACCGGGATGTCCGAGTGGGCCCGGATGCGCGCCGTCAGCTCGGGGGCCATCGACGAGACGCTGTCACGCGCACCGGTCACACCCATCGTCGACGCCGCATAGATGAAGCCGCTGCTGGCCTCGAGCGTCATCGCCAGCCGCTCCTCGGTCGACGAGGGCGCGACGAGGAAGATGCGGTCGAGATGGTGCCGCTCGGACGCCTCCATCCAGTCGCCGGCCTCCTCCGGGATCAGGTTCGGCGTGATCATGCCCAGGCCTCCGGCCGACGCCAGGTCGCGGGAGAACGCGTCGACGCCGTACTTGAGCACCGGGTTCCAGTACGTCATCACGACGGCCTTGCCGCCCACCGACGCGATCTGCTCGACGACGGTGAACACGTCGCGGAGCCGCACGCCGTTGCGCAGTGCCGTTTCGGCGGCCGCCTGGATCGTCGGCCCGTCCATGACCGGGTCGGAGTACGCGACCCCGACCTCGATGATGTCGCAGCCCGAATCGACCATCGCCTTGAACACGTCGATCGACGTCGGCACGTCCGGGTAGCCGGCGGGCAGGTAGCCGACTAGGGCCGCCCGATTCTCCTCCCGGCAATGGGCGAACGTCGGCGCCAGGCGTGACTCTCGTTGGCTCACTTGGCCGTACCTTCCTCGTTCGACGCACTCGCAGCGGCGGCGTCTTCGTTGTCGTCGTCGAACAGGCCGAACCACTTCGCGGCGGTGTCCATGTCCTTGTCGCCGCGGCCGGAGAGGCTCACGACGATGATCGCGCCCTCACCGAGTTCGCGACCGAGCTTGAGTGCACCGGCGACCGCGTGGGCGGACTCGATGGCAGGGATGATGCCCTCCGCGCGGGAGAGCAGCAGCAGTGCGTCCATCGCCTCGGTGTCGGTGATGGGCTCGTAGGACGCGCGTCCGGTGTCCTTGAGGTACGCATGCTCGGGACCGACGCCCGGGTAGTCCAGGCCGGCCGAGATCGAGTGCGACTCGATGGTCTGCCCGTCCTCGTCCTGCAGGAGGTAGGAGTACGCACCCTGGAAGGCGCCCGGGGAGCCACCGGCGAAGGTAGCGGCATGGCGACCGGTCGCGATGCCGTCGCCCGCGGCCTCGTATCCGACGAGCTTGACCGCCGGATCGTCGATGAACGCATGGAAGATGCCGATCGCGTTCGATCCGCCGCCGACGCACGCAACGACCGCGTCGGGCAGTCGGCCGGCCATCGCCTGAACCTGTGCCCGCGCCTCGAGGCCTACGACGCGCTGGAAGTCGCGCACCATCATCGGGAACGGGTGCGGTCCGGCAGCGGTACCGAAGCAGTAGTACGTGCGGTCGGCGTTGGTGACCCAGTCACGCAGCGCCTCGTTGATCGCGTCCTTCAGTGTCGCCGAACCGGTTTCGACGGACACCACCTCGGCACCGAGCAGTCGCATGCGGGCGACGTTGAGTGCCTGCCGCGCGGTATCGACCGCGCCCATGTAGACGATGCAATCGAGACCGAGCAACGCACACGCGGTCGCGGTGGCCACGCCGTGCTGGCCGGCGCCGGTCTCGGCGATGATGCGGGTCTTGCCCATCCGCTTGGCGAGCAGCACCTGCCCCAGCACGTTGTTGATCTTGTGAGATCCGGTGTGGTTCAGGTCTTCCCGCTTGAGGACGATCCGCGCGCCGCCGGCATGCTCGCGCAGCCGGGTCGCCTCGAAGATCGGTGACGGGCGGCCGGTGTAGTCGCGCTGGAGACGATCCAGTTCGTGGAGGAACGAATCGTCGGAGCGGGCCTTCTCGTACTCGGCCGTGACCTCCTCGATGACCGCCATGAGCGCCTCGGGAACGTGCCGTCCGCCGTAGACCCCCCAATGGCCGCCGGGGTCCGGCTCGTGACCGGAGCGCTCCGTCAGACCGGCGCTGGCAGTGGGCAGATTCCCACCCTTGGAGACGAGGGCGTCATTGCGTGAAGTCACCCCTCCAGTCTGCCCCAACGCCCACGAGAACGAGTGGTCGGGTCCCGATCCACGCGACGGATCAGCGAGCCGGCTTGGGGCACGACGGATGCGCGCCCGCCGTCACCAGTTCCGCCACGGCGGCCCGCGGGTCGCCGCTGGTCACCAGCCCCTCACCGACGAGAACCGCGTCCGCCCCGGCACCCGCGTACGCGAGCAGATCGGCGGTGCCGCGCACCCCGGACTCGGCGATCTTGACGACGTTCGTCGGCAGCCCCGGCGCGATGCGGCCGAACGTGTCCATGTCGACCTCGAGGGTCTTGAGGTTGCGGGCATTGACGCCGATGACACTGGCGCCGGCCTCGAGCGCCCGGTCCGCCTCCTCCTCGGTGTGGACCTCGACGAGCGCCGTCATGCCCAGCGACTCGGTGCGGTCCAGCAGCGAGGTCAGAGCGCTCTGCTCGAGCGCCGCGACGATGAGCAGGATGACGTCCGCACCGTGCGCCCGCGCCTCGTGGATCTGGTACGGCCCGACGATGAAGTCCTTGCGCAGGATCGGGATGTTCACCGCACGACGGACCGCGTCGAGATCGGCGAGCGATCCGTGGAACCGGCGCTCCTCGGTGAGCACGCTGATCACCCGGGCACCCCCGGCCTCGTACGCGGAGGCGAGCACCGCGGGATCGGGGATGTCGGCGAGTGCACCCTTCGAGGGGCTGGCCCGCTTCACCTCGGCGATGACGCCGATGCCGGAGGCACGCAGCGCGGCCGCGGCGTCCAGCGCGGGCGGCGCGGCGGCGGCAGCGGCCTTCACCGCGGCCATGTCGAGAATGGATTCGCGGGCGGCGACATCGGCGCGCACCCCGTCGAGAATCGAGTCGAGAACGGTCATCGTGGCTCGAGTCCTTTCCGGCATGTCAATACCGATGTGAGGAACCTCATCGGATCTTGACTCAGCCTAGAGGTCGCGGTTATTCGCCCTCCGGGCGGGTACCCGCAGACCCGGTGTCCTTGCTCACATCGTTCACCCGCGGGCTCGACCCATCACTGGTCGGGCCGTCGTCGACACCGTCGACGGTGGGGTCCTCCCCTGCGTCCAGCGCGTCCCACAGCATGCGCTGGGTCTGCTGCTCCGGCTGCCCTCCGTCGGCCCCGCGCTTCGCGGCTGCCTCCTTGCGCGCGGCCGGACTGTCGTACTTCGACGAGAGTCCCCCGGCCGCAGCCGGTTTGCGGATCAGCACGACCGCCGCGGCGAGCGCCACGACCGAGCCGAACAGCACCAACAGTGCCGGCGCGGTCGACACGTCGGTGGCCGTCACCTGCGTTCCGACGCGTTCGAAGCCGGCGATGTCCGCGGCGCGCTCGTTCGACGCCCCACCGGTCAGCAGACCGATCGCCGGAATCGCGGCGACGACCGCGACGACCGCGACCAGGACCCCGAGCACCCGGACCATCCAGCCGCGCACCGCGAACGCGGCGGCGATCGCTGCGACAAGGACGAGCGCGAGCGGCGTGGTCGCGGCCGCCCACGTGCCGCCGTCGAGGTTCGTGACGCGATCCACGCCCAACCCGTCCGACGAGTTGACCGTCACCCACGTCATCCGCGACGCGCCCCACAGGCACACCGCCGCGACCGCGAGCAGCAGCGCCGCGATCCCGACGGCGCGACGACCGCCGGTCCTGTTCTCACTCACCGCTGTTCACCTCCGAGCGACCCCCGAAGGGCCGCAACGTCTGCGCTGCCGCGATGGCACTGAGCACTGCCATCGCCTTGTTCCTCGCCTCGGTGTCCTCGTAGACGGGATCCGAGTCCGCCACCACACCGGCACCGGCCTGCACGTACGCGGTGCCGTCCTTGATCAGCGCCGTGCGGATCGCGATCGCCGTGTCGGCGTCGCCTGCGAAGTCCAGGTAACCGACGATCCCGCCGTAGATCCCGCGCCGCGTCGGCTCGAGCTCGTCGATCAACTCCATCGCCCGCACCTTCGGAGCACCCGAGAGCGTGCCCGCCGGGAAGCATGCCGTCACTGCGTCGAGGGCGTGCTTCCCCGCGGCGAGGCGGCCCGTCACCGTCGAGACCAGGTGCATCACGTGGCTGTAGCGCTCGATGTGCCGGTAGTCGTGCACCTTCACGGTACCCGGCTCGCACACCCGCCCCAGATCGTTGCGTCCGAGGTCCACGAGCATCAGATGCTCGGAGTTCTCCTTCTCGTCGGCGAGCAGGTCCTTCTCGAGCAGGATGTCGTCCTCCTCGGTGGCACCGCGCCACCGCGTGCCCGCGATGGGATGCGTCGTCGCGACGCCCTCCTTCACCGTGACGAGCGATTCGGGGCTCGACCCCACGATCGAGAAGGCCGTCTCCCCGTCTGCGCCGGGGACCTGCACCAGGTACATGTACGGGCTCGGGTTCGACGCCCGCAGCATCCGGTACACGTCGATCGGCTCTGCGGCGCAGTCCATTTCGAACCGCTGCGACAGGACCACCTGGAACGCCTCGCCGGCCTCGATCTCGCCGATGAGTCGGCGCACGTCGATCCCGAAGCCCTCAGTGGTGCGCTGCCGCCGGTAGTCGGGCTCGGTCCGGGCGAACGTCGACACGGTCGACGGCGCGGGTGCGGCGAGCGCGTCGGTCATCCGGTCCAGGCGGGCGACCGCGTCGTCGTAGGCCTCGTCGACCCGTTCGTCGGAGCCGTCCCAGTTGACCGCGTTGGCGATGAGCGTGATGGCGCCCTCGTGATGGTCGACCGCAGCGAGATCCGTCGCGAGCAGCATCACCATCTCGGGGATCTGCAGGTCGTCCACCGCGTGGCTGGGCAGTCGCTCGATCCGCCGGACGGCGTCGTAGCCGAGGAAGCCGACCATGCCGCCGGTCAACGGTGGCAGATCCGGGAGACGTTCGCTGCGCAGCAGTTCGAGTGTGCGCCCGAGCGCGACCAGCGGATCGCCGCCGGACGGGGCACCGACGGGGACGTTGCCGTACCAGGCGGCCTCGCCGTCACAGACCGTGAGTGCGGCCGGGCTGCCCGCGCCGATGAACGACCAGCGCGACCACGATCGGCCGTTCTCGGCCGACTCAAGCAGGAAGGTGCCGGGACGGCTGCCGGCCAGCTTGGTGTACGCCGACAGCGGGGTCTCGGCGTCCGCGAGCACCTTGCGGATGACAGGGACCACACGATGCTCGACGGCCAGCGCGCGGAACTGTTCACGCGAGGTCGTCGAATCGTGTCGGGCTGCCCCGCCGGGAGACGCCGAGGTTGCTGCTGGGATGGTGGTGGACTCGCCGCGCATGCACCCATCATCCCAGGGCGACCGATCGAGGCCGCGGCCACGGGTCCCCAACGGTGGCGACGGCAATTGTCAGTCGACCTGGATCGACCGTTTCGAAAGACCCATCCAGAACCCGTCGATCACCTGCTCGGGGTTGCTCGACGCTCCGCGCGCGACGAACAGGGCCGCGATGACGAGTCTCGCCCGCTGGGAGTTCAGTTTCACGTACGGCGGGTGGGTATCCGCCACGCGTACCGAAGGGAAGGAATGTGATGGCGTCCCCGTGTCAGATGGGCTGTCGGTCAGGTGAATGATCACCACATGTCACAGGCGGACGAGAAGAGCGCCGAGGACCACGAGGTTCTCCGCGCTGGGGCGTTCCGATACGGGTCGTGGTTCTCCGAACCCTGCACGGCGCTGACACCACCCGCTGTCGGCGCCTTCGGGCCGGGCGTGCGCGGCTGGGCGGACCAGCTACTCGCCCGAGTTGAGGAGGATGCGATCGAACACAGTTCGGAGGCTGCTGGGGATGTCGATGGCAGTCGGGAGCGCGGCGACCAGCTCGTCGGCCACCACGCGAAGTTTGACGTTCAGCTCCTGAGATCGCCAGGTGAGAACGTCGAACGCGTGATCGGCATCAATGCCGTAGACGACCATCAGCGCGCCCTTCGCCTGCTCGATGATCGCGCGGGCCTCGACGAGTTCAGGGAGGTTCTCGGTGATGGTGCGGTCGACATCGCGGCGGACAGCGTTGGTGACGTCGACGTAGAAGCCCGACGTCCCGACGGCACGCCCGGCGGCCATGATGCGCTGACCTACCACCACGACGTGATGGACGTTGCCGGCGGTGTCGATGATCCGATGTCTGCTACTGAACGGCTCGCCGTCCTGCAGTACCCGCCGCAGCAGATCCGCCACACCTCCCCGGTCGTCGGGGTGCTTGTGTTCGAGCAGCAGTGCAGTGGTGGGGACGACCTCACCGGGCTCGTAGCCGTGCATGCGGGCGACCGCGTCCGACCATTCCCACCGCTCACCATCGAAGTAGAAGCTGAAGCTCCCGACCCGCTCGAGCCGCCTGGACATCAGGACCCTGAAGTCGTCACTCGGCGTCGCCACCTGTCAAGTTTCGCACCGTTCAACCGGCGCGGTCCAGCAAGAAGGGTTCGCTACCGGACGAGTGTGCATCCGGCGCTGCAGTCGCCTCCAGGGGGTGCCTGACGATCGGGACATTCCACCAATTGGGGTGTCGCGTCGTCTTTCGCCGAACCTCTTTGGTGTGCTTCGCCTTCTCGTGCAGCGCGATCGTCAGTCGACCTGGATCGACCGTTTCGCCAGACCCATCCAGAACCCGTCGATCACCTGCTTCGCCACCTGCTCGGGGTTGCTCGACGCTCCGAGCGTGACGAACAGCGGCGCGAAGTGCTCGACCGTCGGATGCGCGTATGGCATGCCGGGCGCCTGGGCGCGGAAGTCGACGAGGGCGTCGACGTCGCCGGCCGCCAGCCGCTCCCCCGCCCACGCGTCGAACTCCGCCGACCAGCCCGGCGCCGCGGCGTCCGGCGACGGGTCGCGCAGGAAAGGCAGGCCGTGCGTGGTGAAGCCCGATCCGATGATCAGCACACCCTGCTCGCGGAGCGGCCGCAGCCGGCGCCCGAGTTCGAGCAGGCGCTGCGGGTCGAGGGTGGGCATCGAGATCTGCAGAACCGGCACGTCCGCGTCGGGGTACATGACGGTCAGCGGCACGTACGCGCCGTGGTCGAGGCCGCGCCGCGGGTCCTGGTACACCGGCTCGTTGTCGGGCATCAGCGCCGCCACCTGCCGGGCGAGGTCCGGCGCGCCGGGCGAGCGATACGTGACCTCGTAGAAGCGCTGCGGGAAGCCCCCGAAGTCGTAGACGAGCGGGGTACCGGTCTCGATGGCGCCGATCGTCAGCGGCGCCGACTCCCAGTGCGCCGACACCACGAGGATGGCCGTCGGGCGGGGCAGGTCCGCGGACCACTGCGACAGCTCGGCGACCCACCGGTCACTGTCGACCAGCGGCGGTGCGCCGTGGCTGAGGAAGATCGCCGGCATGTCACTCACATGAACTCCTTTGTTGAAGCTTCAAGCTAACATGGGAGTCAACGCACCCGGATACCGCCTGTTCCCCGCCGCACACGCGACGGCACATGTTTGACACGCTGTAGGCATTCACCCGAGATTCTGGCTTTCACTGATCGGAGAACGACCCGATGGGCGCGCAGGACAGCACCGACACCAAGTGGCTCACCGAGGCCCAGCAGGATGCGTGGCGCACGCTCGTCTCGTTCGTCACCCGGTTGCCCGCTGCGCTCGACACCCAGCTGCAGCGCGACTCCGACCTCACCCACTTCGAGTACTTCGTCCTGGCCGTGTTGTCCGAGGCGCCGGATCGTCGGCTGCGCCTGTCGGAGCTGGCGTGCCAGGCGAACGCGTCGCTGTCGCGGCTTTCACACGTCGTCACGCGACTCGAGAAGCGCGGCTGGGCGCGCCGCGAGACGGTGGCCGGCACTCGCGGCGCCTTCGCCGTCCTCACCGACGACGGGATGGCGAAGGTCGTCTCGGCCGCGCCCGGACATGTCGAGACCGTGCAGGCACTGGTGTTCGAGGGCCTCGACGACGATCAGGTCGCCCAGCTGTCCGAGCTGGGCAAGGCGCTGGTCGTGCAACTCGACAAGGGCATCGCCGCGGGCACCGGCAAGGCGTAGGACCGAACCGGCCGCCACTCACCCGAGCGGTTCGCCGCCGACCCCCCAGTTCTCGCGGGGCACCTCGGTGATCGTCACCCACACCTTCGCGGGGTCCTTGCCCGCGGCGTCGGCGTACGCGGTCGTCACCGCGGCGATCACCGCGCGCTTCTGGTCCGCCGTGAGGCCGGGTGTCTGGCTGATCTGAATCATCGGCATGACAAGGATTGTGTCAAACGGTGCCGGGACGAGCCGATCGAACGCATGCCAATGGCCGCGATCCGACCCGTTGCCGTCCGTGACACAGGGCATGTGGGCACGTCCGTGCGGAAGCGTCAGCGTCACAGCACTTCCCACGAGGCCTCCGACCATCCGACCACCGAAACCACCACCCCGCCAATCAAATTCACCTCGCGTACCGAGTCACGTCACGCGGAGCGGCGGCCCCGCCACCACAGGGTTCACCGAGATCGTGCGCACCACGTAGTCAGCCGATGTACCGGACCGGAAGCCAGCCACAGCGCGAGCACTCGACCGCAGCTGCACTGGTGCACACCCATTGGTGCCGCAACCGCGGAATCGGACGACGCGCAGCGGTTCGTACGTTTCGCAGCCGCCGCCGGCGGGAATATCACCCGGGTGGTTGAGCGCTCGGCACGGTTCGAGAGTCGGTGCGCGCTTCCCACGAACACGGAGTGAGGTGCGATCATGATCGTCCTGGGATTGATCTTGTTGGTCATCGGATTTCTGACAGGAGTCTCGATAATCTGGACCATCGGAATCGTTCTGGTCGTAGTCGGCGTGGTCCTTGCACTCATCGGAGCCAGCGGACGCGCAGTCGGCGGCCGACGGTACTGGTACTAGCTCCATCGACACCGCACAGGTCGCCGACGCCCTCTCGGATCCGGTCGAGAGGCGAAGTCCTCACGACTCGCCGCGCAGACGTCCGCGCAAAGGAGTCGCAATCGAAGCGAAAACGATTGCCCTGGCGGGGTCCCAGTACTGACGTCCGGATACCTACCGAGTCACACAACGCGGACCGCCACCACGATCAAGCCCACGGCGACAGCGACTATCGTCGCCGTGCCCGTAACTGGGAAACCCGTGTCGTGGTCAGGCGTGTCGTTGGAGGGACCGGGATCAGTCCCGCGTAGCGCTCGTGGATCGGTGATGGTGTCCTGATGATTTTTTCCTCCAATTTCGTGTTTGTCGCCGGGCCAGGTGGGCTAACCCTCGGGAGGACATCTGCGATCCGGACCGACAGGGCACCGGACACGCGTCTTCAACCCACGGAGGAGTCATGAAAGGTGGTATGCGAGTCGCTCTTGCGGTCGCGGTCGGCTACTTCCTCGGTCGCACAAAGAAGATGAAGGCCGCGCTTATGCTCGCCGGCGCGGGAGCGACTGGTCGGCTTCCGAGCAGTTCACGGGAGTTGGTACGTGAGGGCGTCAAACGGCTCGGCGATTCCGGGGAGGTCTCGAAGCTCGCGGAAAGCGTGCGTGGCGAATTGGCCGACGCCGCCAAGAACGCCGCGATCGCAGCAGCGAGCAACCGGATCGACGCTCTGACGAGTCGGATCGAAGGAACGACCGAAGTTTTGACCAAAGGAGCCGAGGGTTTGACCGAAGGACTGACGGGTGTGCTCGCGCCCGAGGCAGAACACGCGGACACCGAGGAACCCGAGTCCGGCGAGAACACCACGCAGGAAAGGGAAACCGCGGGCGAGCATCGGCACGGCCCGGCAGCCGCCGATCGAGGCGACGATGACCGAGCAGGCGATCGGGAGGACACGAACGCCCCCGCCGGAGCACCACGGCGCCGAAGCACAACTAGCCGGGCGAGATCCACCTCCTCGCGCAGTAGCACGGCGCGAACACGCAAGGCCGCCCAATCGAAGACCACCCAACCGAAGGCGCGGACGAGTGCACGATCTGCCGCGTCGGACGACGCACCGGTTCGCCGGACCGGGAGGTGAACGGCGTGTCCACAACCCAGGAAGAAAAGAAGCCGACAGGCGGTGCGGACCAACTCAAGGACTCGCTTCAGCACCTCGTCGGTGCAGTCGCCGAGAAGGGTGTGAAGTCACTGACCGACACCGTGACGTCGACGGTGGGGAACCTCGACGCGTTCGCCGCAGGCGGCGGTAAAGGGGGGCTCGCCACCGCGGTGTCGGGGTTGGCGCAGGGCGATTCTCCGGCCAAGGCGGCGATGAAGGCCGGATGGTCAAGTATCACCGGCAAGATCAAGGAGAAGGGCCGCGACCTCAAGGAGACCCTGACCGGAGGCAAAGGCAAGGGGAAGGGCAAGGGCGGCAAGATCACCAATATCGTCGAACAGATCGACATCGGAGCCCCGGTCGACCTCGTGTACGACCAATGGACACAGTTCACCGATTTCCCGAAGTTCATGAAGAAACTCGAACAGGTGGAGCAGGTCTCGGACGAGAAACTGCGGTGGAAGGGGCAGGTCTTCTGGTCGCATCGATCGTGGGAATCGACGATCGTCGAACAGGTACCCGACGAACGCATCGTGTGGCGTTCCAAGGGAGACAAGGGTTATCTCGACGGCGCCATCACCTTCCACGAACTCGCACCCGGCCTGACGCGGGTTCAGGTGATCATCGAGTACCACCCACAGGGCTTCTTCGAGAAGACCGGCAACATCTGGCGGGCCCAGGGACGTCGGATCAGATTGGAGCTCAAGCACTTCCAGCGTCACGTCATGACGCAAACGGTGCTGCACCCGGACGATGTGGAGGGGTGGCACGGCGAGATCCACGACAGTCAGGTCGTGCCGCTCGAGGAACTCGAAGACCGGGACGAGGAAGAGCAGGACGAACTCGAGGAACCCGAAGAAGAACCGGAGGAGGAAGAAGAGGAGGAGGATCGCGACCGCGACAACGCGGAGGAAGATTCCGACGAGCCGGCCGATGACGAGCGAGGAGACGAGCAGCCGTCCGACGACGAACACGAGGACGAGAACGAGGACGCGGTGGCGCCACGGCCGAGGCGGCGCCGGAAGCAGGAGGCAACCCGATGACCATGGTGCAAGGTGGTGGAGGCGCAGGTGGTGGACCGAGTTCCAGCAGCCTCGCCGACGTGATCGACACAATCCTGGACAAGGGTCTCGTCATCGACGCCTACGTCCGCGTGTCGCTGGTGGGTATCGAAGTCCTCACAATCGACGCCCGAGTCGTGGTCGCAAGCGTCGATACATATCTGCGTTTCGCCGAGGCCGTCAACCGGTTGGAGATCTCCGGCTCCGAACCGCAGGGCCTACCGGACATGGTGGAGGGCATGACGCAGGGTGCCGCCCACTCGAAGTCGAAGGGCGCTATCGAGGCGGCCGGCGAGAAGGTGGCCGACTTCCTCGGCAGCGTCGAGGAGGCCCGAGAGAAGCAGCCACGAGGACGATCCCGCGGAGGCAGCGAGCAATGACAGAGCAGAAATCCGAGAACGGCGACCGCCCAGCGGTATACGTCTACGGCCTGGTGCCGGCGGATGTCGAGGTGAAACCGGACGCGACCGGCATCGGCACACCCCCACGCCCGCTTGCCACCGTCACGTTCGACGACATTGCCGCACTCGTCAGCGAGATCGATCCGGATGCGCAACTGGGGACACCGGACGACCTTCGGGCCCACGCGAGGATTCTCGACACCACGGCCATGGTCGCACCTGTGCTGCCGTTCCGGTTCGGCGCCGTGATGACCGATAGCGACGCGGTCGTGTCCGAACTCCTGGAACCGTACCGGGACGAGTTCCAACAGGCGCTCGACCAGCTCGAGGGGCTCGTCCAGTACGTGGTGAAGGGACGATACGTCGAGGACTCCATCCTCCGCGAGATCCTGTCCGAGGACGAGGAGACCGCCCGGCTCCGGGAGATCATTCGGGAGCAACCGGAGGACGTCACGCGCGATGAACGACTGGCGCTCGGCGAGCGCATCAGCCAGACGTTGTCCGCCAAGCGTGACCACGACACGCAGCGACTGGTCGAGGCGCTCGAGCCGGTGGCGAAGGAACTGCGGGTCCGCGACGCAACCAACGAGGAGGATGCCGGTTCCGTCGCCGTGCTGATTGCCACGGACGAGATCGACACTCTGGACAAGACGGTCACGCAGCTGGCCCAGGATTGGCAGGATCGCGTCGATCTCACCGTCCTCGGCCCCCTCGCTGCCTACGACTTCACGAAGACCCGAGCGCCCGGGACCTGAGCATGGGCATCTTCACCGCAATATTCGGGCTTCCTCTCGCACCTGTTCGCGGGGTGATGTGGATCAGTGAGATCGTGCGCCGCCAGGTGGAGGAGGAAATGTACAGTCCGGCCGCCCTGCGGCGCCGTCTGGAAGAGGTCGACGACGCTCGATCGTCGGGACAACTGTCCGAGGAGGAGGCTGCGCTGGCCGAGAAACAAATCCTCGACTCGATGACGCACCCTGAGGGTGCCGACGACGCCGGTCGACAGGAGTGAGCCATGACGGGACCACATGACCCGGACATAGCCCGCGACGCCGGCGAGGACGCCGGCGAGGGTATCGACCTGACAGCCCCGCAGGCCGCCGCCGAAGCGGCCCGCCAGATCGCCCAACTCACCGGGCGAACTCCGCTCGGCGCGGTATCCGTCGCGCCGAGCGACGAAGGATGGTCCGTGGAGGTGGAGGTCCTCGAGGACCGCCGCATCCCGTCGTCGTCCGACGTCCTGGCCATCTACGCCGTCGTCCTGGATCTGGACGGGATGCTGTTGTCCTACCAGCGAATTCGTCAGTACACGCGGGGACATTCGAAGGGTTCGGGGTCGTGACGCGGGCGGGAGGCTCCGGCTACCCACAGCCCTACAGTCAGGGACTCGGCGGCGCCGGACACGAACCGGCCAACCTCGCAGACATTCTCGAGCGCGTCCTCGACAAGGGAATCGTCATTGCGGGTGACATCCGCGTCAACCTACTCGACATCGAATTGCTGACCATCAAGCTCCGATTGGTGATCGCCTCTTTGGAGACGGCTCGCGAGGTCGGAATCAACTGGTGGGAGCACGACCCGTGGCTCACCGGGCGCAGCAACGACCTCGAGATGGAGAATCAGCGCTTGCGTGACCGTATTGCGGCACTGGAATCGGGCGACCACGCCGCTGCGGACCTCACCACCTCGCACCAACCGGCAGAGGCCGACCGGGCGATCGCCGAGGAGCAGCACCGTGACCAGGAATGAGGGCGTGTGGGTCTATGCGGTCACGACCGACAGTTCCTTTCCCAACGGGATCTCCGGAATCCGTGGTGTAGCAGGCGAGCAGTTGCGCACGGTGGCCGCCGGCGGCTTCACCGCTGTAGTGGGGTCGGTCGATCTCGGCGAGTATGGTGAGGACGCACTGCGACGCAATCTCGAAGACCTCGATTGGCTCTCGGACGCCGCGCGCCGTCACGACGCAGTCGTAGCCGCCATCTGTGCCGGCGGCGCAACGGTCCCCCTTCGCCTTGCGACGGTCTACTACGACGACGAACGAGTGCGAATCATGTTGCGCGAGAATGTCAACGACTTCACGGACGCGCTGGATCGGATCGCGGACCGAGCGGAATGGGGTGTCAGGGCCTACGCCGATCGCGGCAAGTCCACCGAGCGCGGTGACACCTCGGACGAGAACGGAACGAGCTCAGGAACGGCGTATCTCATGCGCCGGCGGGCGCAAGCAGCTGCTCGCAGAGACGCGGAGTCTGTTGCTGCGAGACAGGCGGACGAGATCTACGCCCAACTCGCGAATCTCGCAGTCGCCGCGACGCGGCAACCGCCCACCGCGCCGACCCTCTCCCCTCACCGGGCATGGGAAATCCTCAACGCGACATATCTGGTCGACAACCGCCGGACCCACGAATTCGCCACGGCGGTCGACGACATCAATGCTCGTGTCGACGGGGTCGAGACCGTCCTCACAGGTCCGTGGCCGCCGTACTCGTTCACGTTTGTCGAATCGAGCGGGGGATGAACGTTCCCGCCTACCCGGATCGCCGGATCGCGCTGGTGGATCTGCTCGATCGGGTCCTCGGCGGTGGCGTGGTGGTCGCCGGCGAGATCACCCTCTCGATCGCGGACGTGGACATGGTCCACATCTCGCTCAGGACGCTGGTCTCCTCGGTCAGTGCGCTGACGCCTTCGCCGGGCCGGACGCCCGAGAGCGGCCCGTGAACGAGATTCCCGACCCATCGCACACCACGGAGGACGATTCGCTCCGCGAGCGCGGTCCGTCGTTGCGACAACGGATCGATTCTGATCCCGAATCGGTCGAGCGCGGCCTCGTGGCGCTGGTGCTCACTTTGGTCGAACTGCTGCGTCAGCTAATGGAGCGGCAGGCCCTGCGCCGGGTCGATGCCGGCGATCTGTCCGAAGAGCAGATCGAACGCATCGGTACGACGTTGATGTTGCTCGAGGAGAAGATGGAGGAGCTGCGCGAGCATTTCGGACTCACGCCCGAGGATCTGAACATCGACCTGGGCCCGCTCGGACCGTTGCTCGCCGACGAATGACGTCCCGGGAGCGCCGACATGATCGATGCCCACCGATCGTCGTTTGTCGCGGAAGGTCGCCGATGAAGATCGCGATGGTCTCGGATTACGCCAGTCCAATCGCCGCCCCGGGTGGACCGGATGCCGGCGGACAGAACGTCCATGTGGCCGCCTTGTCCGCGGCTTTGGTCCGACACGGTCACGAGGTTGTCGTCTTCACCCGCCGGGAGAGCGAATCGGTGCCGGAACGGCTGCGGGCACCCGAGGGCTACGACGTGATACACGTGTCGGCCGGACCAGTCGAGACGATTCCGAAGGACGACTTGCTGCCGCACCTGCGGCAGTTCGCACATCGAGTTCGAGACTATTTCTCCCACTCGGAATTCGACGTCGTCCATTCGCATTTCTGGACGTCCGGACTGACCGCTGGGCTGGCCGGACGGACCTGTCATCTCCCGATCGTCCACACCTTCCACGCATTGGGCATCGTGCAGAAACGCTACGAGGGAGCAGGCGATACGAGCCCCCCGGAACGGATCCCGCTGGAGTGCAAGGTCGGCAGGAGTGTTGACGCAGTCGTCGCGACATCGTCGGACGAGGTGTTCGAACTGGTTCGGATGGGCATTCCGCGTTCACGCATCGCCGTGGTGCCGTGTGGCGTCGACGTCGACGAGTTCCGACCGGACGGTCCACGCACTCGTCGTAGCAATCGCTCGCGGCTCACCAGCGTCGGACGCCTGGTCCCCCGAAAGGGATTCGACGTCGCGATCCGCGCACTCGCGAAGCTCGCGAACACCGAACTCGTGATTGCCGGTGGCCCTACCGACGGTGCAGTCCGGGAGGATGCCGAAGCACGAAGATTGTCGGATCTCGCCGCACGGCTCGGGGTGGCCGAGAGACTGGCGATGCCGGGTCGGGTTCCGCGGAATCTGATGCCCAGGCTGTTGCGCTCGACCGATGTGGTCGTCTGCTCACCGTGGTACGAGCCGTTCGGGATCGTGCCTCTCGAAGCGATGGCGTGTTCGAAACCGGTGGTCGCCAGCGCCGTCGGAGGGCTGGCCGACACCGTCGTCGACGGTATCACCGGAATCCATGTTCCACCACGCAATTCCGACGCACTCGCGCATGCCGTGCATACCCTCCTGCGCGAGCCGCTGCGGCGGGAACAGTACGGGTACGCCGGGCGGGACCGGGCGGTACAACGCTACGCGTGGGATCGCATTGCCGACGAAACCGAGCGGATATACCGCACGGTCTCGGGGCAGCTACTTCCCCACTCGACCGGCGGTGTCGGTCGATGAACCCACGGCATCGAACCGTCCTCCGAAATCCCCGACTCGGGGTTTGGAGGCGCCCGGCGGCGGGAACTTCTGAGGTGTCGGTGCCGATCGAAACACGCGGCAATCCCGCCTCGTGCCCGGGCGACCTTCGGAGCGAGGAATCATGACTCAAACCTCCGCAACCTCGAGGAAGTCCGAGAACTTGGGACCTGTGATCGAACTGCGAACTCCGGCCGAAGCCTCGCAGCTGGCCCCGATTCGAGGTGTGTCCGCAGCACTGGCCGGGCAGTGCAACATGAGCCTCGACCAGATCGCCGATCTGCGACTCGCCGTTGACGAGGCGTGCAGCACTCTCTTCAGAATCGCAATTCAAGGCTCCGAGATCTTCTGCAAGTATCGGCTGTCCTCGGACGCGTTCAACTTCTCCGCCGGTGTCGCCACCACCCGAACGGAGGTCGACCGGCCATATGAGCGTCGATTCGGTTGGCACGTACTTCGCACACTCACCGACGATTTGGAACTGCATCGACATCATGGCAACGGTAACGGCAAATCCTCGACAGTGACGATTTCGTTCACCATCGTAGCGGTGTCATGACGTGAGCCGCACAGCCGATCGCCCCGACGAATACAGCGATGTGAAGCCGATATTCATATCCCTGAAGTCGATGGACCCGGACGATCCGGCGCGTCAGGAACTGCGCCGGGACATCATCACCCGGTGCCTGCCACTGGCCGAACACATCGCGCGCCACTTCGACAAACGGGGAGAACCGTTCGACGATCTGGTTCAGGTCGCCAGCTTGGGTCTCGTCAACGCGGTGGATCGGTTCGATGTGGACCGCGGATCCGATTTCCTCGCTTTCGCGGTACCGACGATCATGGGCGAGGTACGCCGACATTTCCGGGACGCAGGTTGGGTGGTTCGCGTTCCGAGACACTTGAAAGAATTGCACCTGGATCTCAACCGGGTGAGTTCGACTCTGGCTCAGCGGCTGGGGCGTTCCCCGACCACTCGCGAGATGGCTGCCGAGTTGGGTGTCAGCGACGAAGATGTCGCGCAGGGTCTTCAAGCGGCAAACGGCTATCAGGCAATCTCGGTGGACGCGGGCATGAGCGGAACTGAGACCACCCTGACGCTCGCCGAAGTGTTGGGCGACACCGACAGCGCGCTGGCCGACGTCGAGGACCACGAGGTAATTCGGGTACTCCTGGAAGAACTGCCCGCACGGGAACGGACCGTTCTGCTTCTTCGCTTCTTCGGCAACCAGACGCAATCGCAGATCGCCGATCGGATCGGAGTCTCGCAGATGCACGTCTCGCGCATCCTGTCGGACACCCTCACGAAGCTCCGAGAACGGGCAGAGAGGTGAATCTCGCACTCGGCCACCGGACCGCCCCCTTCCGTTCACGAGCCTGCCGAGGTCATCCCGCACGGCTCGCTGAAACCACGCGTCGGTTCGGAAGACCCGCGAACCGTCACCGGAAACCCCGCGGCGGCGCCGCGCTACCTGTACATAGGGTCAAGTCAGTGTTAGAAACGTAGAAGGTTGAGCAAGCAGCCTGTCGCCACACAGGAAACGACTCTCATGGCTTCCGTCGCCGGTCCGGCGAACCGAAACGCCAGGGACGCGTTCGGATGAGATGGAGGCATGGCGTGCCTGATCTCTCTATTTCAGCAAACACCCTGATTCTGACCGACGGCCACACTACTGACGAGCGGTCTCCGACGCCGCTTCCAGCTGCCGCGTTGGTCATCGAGCTCGCTACCAGTCTTGACATGAGTACGGCCGACGGTTTCCGCCATGCGTACCTCGACTTGGTCGACGCAGCCTCCGCGGACGGCCTCCCAGCGGGAAGCCCCATCGTCCTCGACCTGTCGCGCGTCGACTTCGTCAGCATCGAGGCCACATCGGCACTCATCGAGGCGAAGGAGCTCGCCTCCTGCCGTGGTTTCGACTTCAAACTCGTCATCGCGACGCGGGGCGTCGAGCACGCCCTCGCCGCTACCGAGACACGCCGGCGTTTCTCGTGTCACCCGACCGTCGAATCGGCTGTCGGCTCCGAGATCGTCGGAGGGATGTCCGAACCAACGGAGCACGACAACGAGCGAGTGCACTGATGGGCTACCCGGACGACTCCTACGATGAACTGGGCGAACGCTTCGACGATCTCAACGAGGCGTTGCAACAGTTGTCCGACGTCCTGGACGAATACGACGAACTCACCGTGGTTCTCCAGCATCTCGTTGAGACCGCTGTTCGAATCGTTCCCGACGCCGACCTGGCAGGCGTGACACTCCTGAATGAGGGAACGGCCCCTGAAACCGTTGCCGCAAACCATCCCAACGTGAGGGAAGTCGACGCCGCGCAGTATGCCGGCAACCGCGGTCCCGGCCTCGTAGCTGCTCGCGAGGGTCGGAGCGTGGTGGCGGACGTAGACGAAGTGCGTGCATTGTGGCCGGAACTGGAGGAACCCGCCGCACGAGTCGGTGTCAAGAGCTTCATCGCATTTCCGCTCTCCCTGTCGGATGAGACGCAGGGTTCGTTCAACTTGTACAGCAGCGATCCCCAAGGTTTCAGGTCGCTGGACGAATCGCTGCTCGAGGTATTCACCACGGCCGCGGTGACCGCATTGCTGCAGGCCGAACGCCACCGTCGGGCGGTCCGTTCCATTCGCAACCTCCAGCAAGCGCTGACCTCCCGAGCCGACATCGACCACGCGATCGGCGTCGTCATGGCCCTGCACAGCATCTCGTCGCAGGAAGCTTTCGACCGACTGGTCGGCAAGTCGCAAGAGTCGAATGTCAAATTGCGTGTGGTGGCCCGCCAACTCCTGGACAAGGTGACCAACGGTTCGGATTGACAGCGAATTACGAGAAGACGGAATCATTTGCGTCGCATGGCTACTGGTCGGATCGCACAGCGTTCTTGCCGCGCTTCGGCATCGAACGGCCCGAGAATGCCGCGCGAGCCGAACATCTCGGCCCACGAGCCATGCCGACTACTATTCGATGTTTGCCCGGAAACGTCACGGGTAGCCCTCTGAGAACAGATCTCCTCTGCATGAAGGGAATTGATGATCATGTCGGACAAGAAGAAGTCGGGTCCCGCAGAAGGCGTCAAGGGAGTCGTCGAGGACGTGAAGGGAAAGGTCAAGGAGGCGGCAGGTGCAGTCTCCGGTCAGGACGATATGGTCCGCGAGGGAAAGGCCCAGCAGGACAAGGCCAAGTCCCAGCGCGAGGCCGCGGGCAAGGAAGCCGCCGCGGAGAAGGCACGCGGCAAGGCTGCCGCCCACGAAGCGCGTCAGCGCGCCGAACAAGAGAAGTAGCGTCTGCGCAAACAGAAGTAGCGTCTGCGCGGCGGGCGAGAGACCATCACGGCGCGGCACGTGACGTCGGCCCACCCGACGCGGCGCAGCCATTCAGATCAGTCAGGGTGCCGGGGTGTGTCCACTCCAGCCGAACAACTGCTGCCGGAGGACTCTACCCAGACTCGGCGGCAAGCAGGACGTCGGTGTCGAAGCAGGTGTGGGTGCCGGTGTGGCACGCGGCGCCTTCCTGGTCGACGATCAGCAGGACGCTGTCGCCGTCGCAGTCCAGGCGCACCTCGTGCACGTACTGGGTGTGGCCGGACGTCTCGCCCTTGACCCAGTACTGCTGCCGCGAGCGCGAGTAGTAGGTGCCCTTGCGGGTCTCGAGGGTGCGCGCGAGGGCCTCGTCGTCCATCCACGCGACCATCAGCACGTCGCCGGTGGACTTCTCCTGCGCCACCGCGCTGAACAGGCCGGCCTCGTTGCGCTTGAGGCGGGCGGCGATCGCCGGGTCGAGGCTCATCGGACGGTGATCCCTTCTGCACGCATGGACGCCTTGACGTCCCCGATCGTCATGTCCCCGAAGTGGAAGACACTGGCGGCGAGGACGGCGTCGGCGCCGGCCTCGACGGCGGGCGCGAAGTGTTCGACCGCTCCGGCGCCGCCGCTGGCGATCACCGGCACGTGCACCGCTGCGCGGACGGCCCGGATCATCTTCAGGTCGAAGCCCGCCTTGGTGCCGTCGGCGTCCATCGAGTTGAGCAGGATCTCCCCCACCCCCAACTCTGCGCCGCGGATCGCCCACTCGACCGCGTCGATGCCGGTACCGCGCTTGCCGCCGTGCGTGGTGACCTCCCACCCGGACGGCGTCGGCTCCTGCCCCTCCGGGACGGTGCGGGCGTCGACCGACAGCACGATGCACTGCGAACCGAACCGCTCCGACATCTCCCGCAGCACCTCGGGGCGGGCGATCGCGGCGGTGTTGACGCTGACCTTGTCGGCGCCGGCGCGCAGCAGGCGGTCGACGTCCGCGACGGTGCGCACACCGCCGCCGACGGTGAGCGGGATGAAGACCTGCTCGGCGGTGCGGGTGACGACGTCGAGCATCGTGCCGCGGTCACCGCTCGAGGCGGTGACGTCGAGGAACGTCAGTTCGTCCGCGCCCTGCGCGTCGTAGGTCGCCGCGAGCTCGACGGGATCGCCTGCGTCACGCAGGTTCTCGAAGTTGACGCCCTTGACGACGCGACCCGCGTCGACGTCGAGACACGGGATCACCCGAACAGCCAATGTCATTGTCGTGGCCCTCCTTCAGGCCGCTCCTCCGGATTACCCAGAGAGTGGAGAATGTCGAGCAGTTCAGCGTGCACGCCGGGCGCCGCGGCGAGCACCGACCGGGAGCCGACGTGCCAGTCGTCGCCACGCAGGTCCGTGGCGACGCCGCCGGCCGCCCGCACGAGCGCTACACCGGCGGCGTTGTCCCACACGTGGTGGCCGAACACCACCGCACCGTCCAGGATGCCCGCGGCGGTGTAGGCCAGGTCGGCGCCGGTCGATCCGTGCATCCGGATCCGCGACGACACCCGGCTGAGCTGACCGAGCAGCTCGAAGCGGTACGCCCCCGGGATCCGGCCACGGCTGTCGATGTTGAACGCACCGAACCCGATCATGGCGTCGGACAGCGCGCTCGGCTGGAGCTGAGGCAGCGCGACGCCGTTGCGGAACAGCGGACCGCCCTCGGCCGCGGCGAATCGTTCGTCCGTCAGCGGCAGCCACGTCAGCCCCAGTACCGGGACGCCCCCGCGCAGCAGCGCCAGCAGCATGCCCGCGGTGGGCAGGCCGGCCGAGTAGTTGAACGTGCCGTCGATGGGGTCGAGGATCCACACGTCTCCGACGGACAACTCGGGCCCACCGAATTCCTCGCCGTGCACCTCGATCCCGGTGCGGCGCTCGAGCTCCGCGGATATCGACTTTTCGAGTTCGAGGTCGACGGCGGTCGCGAAGTCCCTGGGGCCCTTGCGAACCGCGCTGGGGGCACCGAGCCCGGCGACGAACCGGTCCCGGGCACCGTCGAGGACGTCGCTCGCCATCGCGAGCAGCTCGAGCGGGTCCCGGGGCAGGCTCATCGCGTCGTTCCTAGCGCGAGACCGCGGCCAGGGCCTCGGGAAGCGTGAATCGTCCGGCGTAGAGCGCCTTTCCGACGATCGAGCCCTCGACGCCCTCGCCGACGAGACCGGCGATGGCCTCGAGGTCGGCGATCGTCGAGACACCACCCGACGCGACGACCGGCGCGTCGGTGGCTGCGCACACCGCGCTGAGCAGCTCGAGGTTCGGTCCGGTGAGGGTGCCGTCCTTGCTGACGTCGGTGACGACGTAGCGCGAGCAGCCGTCACGGTTGAGGCGCTCGAGGACCTCCCACAGGTCGCCACCGTCGGACACCCAGCCGCGGCCACGCAGGCGGTAGTCGCCGTCGATCAGCTTGACGTCGAGGCCGACGGCGATGCGCTCGCCGTGCTTGGCGATGGCTCGCGCGCACCAGTCGGGGTTCTCGACGGCGGCCGTGCCGAGGTTGACGCGGGCGCAGCCCGTAGCGAGGGCGGCCTCGAGGGACTCGTCGTCGCGGATGCCACCGGACAGCTCGACCTTCACGTCGAGCTCGCCGACGACCGCGGCCAGCAGGTCACGGTTGGATCCACGCCCGAACGCGGCGTCGAGGTCGACCAGATGCACCCACTCGGCACCGTCGTTCTGCCACGCGAGGGCGGCTTCGCGGGGCGCACCGTAACTGGTCTCGCTCCCCGCCTCTCCCTGAACGAGGCGAACAGCTTCACCGTTGGCGACATCTACAGCAGGCAAAAGGACCAGGCTCACTGCGCCGATCCTAGTGGGTCATCGCCCACGACCGGGCCCCGGGTCGTCACCGGGCTCGTCGTGTCGACGTCCCTGGTCGCCGTACGCGCGCCTGGTCATGCGTTTCGAAACCGCACCCATCGCTGCGATGGCGACGACGATGCCGACGAGGGCGATCACGAGCCCCACGACCGGCCCCGGTTCCAGGATCACGATCAGCGCCGCGACCACGACGAGAACCGCGGCGGCAGTCCCCATCGTCGCGAGCGCGAGCCCCGCGATCGACAGGTCCCTGCCCGCCCGGTCGCCGGGGCCGCCGATCACAGGCTGCGGACCCAGTTCTCCAGCAGTTGGGCGCCGGCGTCACCGGACTTCTCGGGGTGGAACTGGGTGGCGGAGAGCGGACCGTTCTCGACGGCCGCGAGGAAGCGGTCGCCGTGCTCGGCCCACGTCAGCTTGGGCGGCGCGATGAGATCCGATGGGGGCAGCTCCCACCTGCGCACGCCGTAGGAGTGCACGAAGTAGAAGCGGGTGTCCGGGTCCATGCCGGCGAACAGGACGCTGCCCTCGGGCGCCTCGACGGTGTTCCAGCCCATGTGCGGCAGGACGTCGGCCTCGAGGCGCTCGACGGTGCCGGGCCACTCGCCGCACCCCTCGGCCTCGACGCCGAACTCGACGCCACGCTCGAAAAGGATCTGCATGCCGACACAGATACCGAGGACCGGGCGGCCGCCCGCGAGTCGCTGGCCGATGATCCGATCACCCTTGACCTTCAGCAGGCCCTCCATGCACGCGGCGTAGGCGCCGACGCCGGGAACCACGAGGCCGTCCGCGGCGAGCGCGACCTGCGGGTCCGCGGTCACCTCGATCTGCGCACCGGTGCGGGCGAGGGCGCGCTGGGCCGAGTGCAGATTTCCGGAGCCGTAATCGAGAAGGGCAACCTTGCGTGCGGTCATGGGGAAACTCTATCGATGCCCCTCTCCCGCACCTCGCCCCAACCTCCCCGACGGGCCACTTTCGATCGACCAGGCTGTCGTCTTCGGAGGGAACCACGCAGCCCGCCGTTGTCTTCGATACAGCACGCACGGCCTCTTCTGAGCTGTTCATCGCTACTCTTGCTCTCACGATTATCGCCCGCTGATTCTGCGGTCGTGATGCACGCCTCCGCGTTCGCGGCGTCGGAGCGGCTCTGCCAGGTTTGCCCGTGATGTCAGCGGGTACGGCGGGAAGCGGCCAGTGCCTGCAGCGCGGTCCGAAGCCCGTATCGGGACGCTGGACCCGTTCTGTCATGCTCACGCAAGGGGGTGCGGAGGAATTTCAGTTCCGAGGCTGTCTCCGGGGCGTCGTCGGGGGTCGCGGCCAGGAATCGGTCGGGAAACGCGAGTTTGTGGATGGTGCGCAGGGTCAGAAGATACTGCCGGGCAAGGGAACCGGTGGTGTACGGCAGGTCGTAGCTGTCACACAGTGCGCGCACCTGAGGGGCGATCTGCGCGTAGCGATTGCTGGGGAGGTCGGGAAACAGGTGATGCTCGATCTGGTAGCAGAGGTTGCCGCTGAGGAACGCCAGCACCGGTCCGGCACGAAAGTTCGCCGCGCCGAGCATCTGCCGCAGATACCATTCCGCCTGGCTTTCGTTCTCGAGTTCGGTTGCGGTGAATTTCTCGGCGCCGTCAGGGAAGTGCCCGCAGAAGATCACCACGTAGGCCCACACGTTCCTCAGCAGATTCGCGGCCAAATTCGCTTTCAAGGTTCGCCGCCAGCGACGCCCGCTGAGGGCGGGAAAGAACAGGTAGTCCTTGCCGGCCTGGCGGACGATCTTGCCGATCAGTGCCCGGGTGTGGGCGGACTTCTCGCCGTCGGTGTTGGTGCGGGCATGTTCTGAATGCAAGCCGTGCAGAGCGATGCCCCATTCGAACGTGGCAGCCAGCAACAGATTCCGCAGCGGTTGCAGCAGATGGTGGGGCTTCCACGGTTGGTCGCGGGTGACGCGGAGGACACCGTAGCCGAGGTCCTCGTCCATCCCGACGACGTTGCTGAACACGTGGTGGCGATAGTTGTGGGAGTAGCGCCACTGCGACGAAAGGCCTGCCATGTCCCATTCCCAGTTGCGGGAGTGGATTTCCGGATCGTTCATCCAGTCCCATTGCCCGTGGGAGATGTTGTGCCCGAGTTCCATGTTCTCCACACTCTTGGCCACCGCAAGGGCCGCCGTTCCGAGTATCCACCCGGTTGCGCTCCGACTGCCGTAGATGACCAACCGTGCCGCGGCATCGAGCACTCTCTGGCAGGCAATGACGCGGCGAATGTAGGCCGCGTCTCGCCCACCGAGGGACGTGACGACATCGCAGCGAATCCGGTTCAGTGCATCGCTGAGCGCCTCGACGTCTTCCCCGGTCAGGTGCGCATACTCCCTGATATCGGAGATCGCCATACATACTCCCGCGGGGTCGAAGCCGGCCCGCCACAACGGAGGAAGTCATGTCGTTCCCAGGCGCAACCCTGCCTACGGGGTCAGTAGTAGTGGCGTCGACCAGCCACCGGGTGGCCCGTCATTCCCATGATCTCGAGCACTACACCGACGACGATCAACGCCACCCCGACGTACAAGAGGATGGGAACGCTGACGATCGCACCCACGACGGCGAGCACGATTCCTAGAATGATCATGACGACCACCTGCTTTCGGTTGTTGGAAGAGAAGAGGCCCGATGCGCCCGGCGATGCTGGATGCGGCATGGCACCGAGGTGAATTGCATGACCTGATGGATCAACGGAGCCCTGTTTTGCCTCAATGTGCCGGTCGGGGAGTGGACGGAGGTCCCTGCTGTCTTCCGAAGGGGTGTTTCCAGCTCCGAGCACTGCCGGTGGTGGTGTCGGCATGCCGGACCGTGCTTGTTTGTGTCCCTGCGTCTGCGAGGGCGTCGCGCTGTTGGGCCAAAGCGGCCTCGTTGCGGCGTGATCGCTCGAGCTCGTTTCGCGCGGCGCGTCCCCGTCGCGATGTCCGTCGAGCCCCCGTGAGTAGGAGGCTGAGTCCGACGACGCCGACCGCGCCGACGACGATTCCGTAGAGGAACAGCGCTCCTGTGGATCCGGTGACGTGGTAGCCGAACACTGTGAAATCGCCGGTCAACGCGTGTTCGGCACCCGCGTTGGCGAGCACTCCCGCGACTCCGATGACGATGGCGGCGACCATAATGATGAGGCCGATGAGGATCATGGCAGCTCCCGATCATGTCGTGGGACGGATGTCGGGCGTCGGACCGGTCACTCAATCTGCCTCGCGAGGGTGATCCTCACCCGTACGCCAGACTGGTGCGCCGGCCCTGTCCCTTCGTCGGTTTCTGTGGGCTTGGATTCCTCGGCCGGGGGCGCTCGTGCCGCCAGAGTTTGCTCCTCGCACCGACTTTCCAGCCTTGGCTTCTTGTTCCTCGACAGACTGTGCTGTGTTGGCGCGTCCCTCGTACGGGGTACCTCGGCCGCGTCCGGGCTTGGCCTCCGAGTATCGGGCCGAGTCCACCCGGGCTCACCGCTCGAGGTGACGATCTCGTCGTCGAACGAACCAGACGGCCTGTCGGTCTCGCCGCCTCCCGGTTCGTCCGAGCCTGTGTCACGGGACCCGGGCGCGCCACGCGCGGATTGGGGTTCTTCGCTTGGCGTCGCGTCCTTGTCGTTCACTGTCAGCGCTCCTCACTACCTGCCGGCGAGGTCCGGCACGATATCGAGTACCCGTTCGAGCCCGGTCTACACCCTTGAGGGGAATGGTCACGCTGGGTGTCGGTGGGGCGCCGCGGGGACGCCTCTCGCGCGCAATGCACCCTCGCCCGCCAGCCCGCCGAGCGTGCAGATTCGCCGTTACTGCAGGCTGTCTGACGACTCATGATTCGCGGTCAGCGGCTCGCTCGAATCGATACGCTGAATGGGCGGAGGCGTCCCCGACTGAGCCGCTGTCGATCCATCGAGGTCGGTCGCAGGCCCCCTAACGGCCCGACGACCGCCTTACGTCGTCAGCCAGTCGCCGGATCTCGTCCAGACCGACGTCGCCGCGTACGAGTGGCTCACGGAGGACGCGCCTGCCGACTTCACGCTCGCGCTCACACTGGTGACGGCCCACGCGGCACTGTTCCCGAACGACGCCGCGGATGAACGGTGCAGATTCGGACCCTTTGGGTGATTCCCCATGGGACAGCGGCCTGACACTGTCCCCGAAACTTCGGAGGTTCTGATATTCGATCCGCTTCGGACTCGTGCCATCGAGACTCAGGGCGTGTCTGACAAAGATGGGAACTGACAACGCTCGCGGCACCCTGACACAAGCAATGGCCCTGGCAGGTACTTGATGACGCGAAGTTGCTCGAGCGCCGCGAGCTCGCACCGAACAGCGAGGCGTTGGACCGCACCGAACACCTCCGCAATCCACTCATCCGCCGCAACACCCACGATGCCGACGAGCCCAGACTCGAGCGGCAGATGTCCGAGCAGGACTCCCTCGATGTTCTCGGGGGCTCTCGATGATCCACCGCCGACTCGACCACGCATCGGGTCAGTGCTTCACGGAGAGGGGACGCTACCTCGCAATGCAACCGGCACGACTGCGAGCGCGAGTACCGATGCCAGTGCGAACACCGTCGGGTAGCCCGAGAGTCCCGCGACCACTCCGAGCGCGAGGGACCCGACGCCGGTACCGCCGTCGTACGCGATGTTCCAGGCGGCGCTCGCCGCCCCCACCCGGTCGCGTCCGGCCGAGGCGAGCAGCGTGAGCAGCGCCTCGTTCTGCACCGCACCGAAACCCGCGCCGAACAACAGTGCGCCGGCGATCAGCGCGACATCAGCGCCGCCGACGCCGACAACCGCCAGCGCCAGCAGGCCCATTCCGACCGCGGCGAGGAGGAGGGCCGGCACCATGGTCCGCCCGGCGCCGATTCGGTCGGCGATCACGCCGGCGCCGTAGCGGCCGACGAGCATCGCGCCGGCGGACGCCGACAGAGCGAGTCCCGCGATCGCGGCACGGTTCTCCGACGCGATCGGCAGCAGCGAGGACATGCCGCCGTAGGCCGCGGCGACCACGAACATCGCCAGGCACGGAACCACCAGCACGCTCACCGGCAGGCCCTTGCGCCCCGCCGGCAGACCGGGCTTCGGGACCACCGGCAGGCGGGTGATCGTCAGCAGCGACACCAACGGGACCGCGGTACCCAGCACGAACACGACGGCGTGGTGGCCGGATTGGTACAGCGCCAGCCCGAGCGGTAGGACGATCATCTGGGCTGCCGCGATCGCCACACCGTTCGCGCCGGTGACGCGGCCGAGCAGGTTCGGCGGCGCCAACTCGGCCAGCAGCCCGATGCCGGCGACGGTGACCAGACCGAATCCGATGCCCCGGATCGCGGAGATGATCAGCGCGGGAGCGGTTGCCGTGCTCCACAGGAATCCGAGTGCCGGGAGCCCGAGCAGCAGGCAACCGATCGCGAGCACGACCCGGTAGCCGTGGCGGCGCAGCAGCGCCGGCACCTTCAACTGGGTCGCGACCGTCGTCGCCATGAACACCGCCGTCGACCCGCCGGCCGCCGCGGCTGACCCGCCGCCGTCGGCGATGGCCAGCGGGACGACCGGCAGCAGCAGCGACCACCCACCGAACGTGGTGGCGCCCATGAGGAGAGCAACCAGGATCCCGCGGGCTCGCAGGAGTTCACGCATCAGATCAGCCGCAGGATGCCCGACGCCGCCGCGAGGATCGCGAGTGCCACGAGCACACCCGAGGCCAGCTTGTTGATCTTCCACAGCGAGTACGCGCCGCCGATGGCGAAGCCGGCACCCAGGAACAGGATGTAGATGAAGACGGTATCCATGCCCTACAGCGCACCCTTGGTCGACGGCACGCCCGTCACCCGGGGGTCCGGTTCGACGGCCTCGCGCAGCGCGCGAGCGACAGCCTTGAACTCGGCCTCGGTGATGTGGTGCTGATCGCGCCCGTACAGCACGCGCACGTGCAGCGCGATCCGCGCGTTGAGCGCGATCGACTCGAACACGTGACGGTTGAGCACCGTCGGGTACGGCACCCCCGGGTAGCCGCCGATCACGCTGTGCAGCAGGTGCTCCGGCTCGCCGGTGTGCACACAGTAGGGACGACCGGAGACGTCGACGGAGGCGTGGGCGAGGGTCTCGTCCATCGGGATGAACGAGTCGCCGAAGCGCCGGATGCCGCGCTTGTCGCCGAGCGCCTGGCCGAGCGCCTGACCGAGCACGATCGCGGTGTCCTCGACGGTGTGGTGCGCGTCGATCTCGATGTCGCCCTTCGCCTCGACGGTCAGGTCGAAGCTGGCGTGGGCGCCGAGCGCGGTGAGCATGTGGTCGAAGAACGGGATTCCTGTCGACACAGATACGTTCCCGGTGCCGTCGAGATTGAGCTCGACGACGATGCTCGATTCCTTGGTGGTCCGCTCCACCCGTGCGATCCGATCACTCATCGCAGTCCTTCAACCCTTCAATTCGGTGGAGGCAAGTTTCCTGCTGACCCGCAGCAGCTCGTCGTTCTCGGCCACCAGGCCGATCGTGGCACGCAGGTGCCCGGGGATGCCGACGTCGCGGATCAGGACACCCTCGTCGAGGTAGCGCTGCCACGTGCGGGCGGCGTCCTCGAACAGCCCGAACAGGATGAAGTTGGCGTCGCTGGGAACCACGGTGTACCCCATCGCGGTCAGCTCGGCGCTCACGCGGTCACGCTCGGACGCCAGCTCGGCGACACTGCCGAGCGTCTCGTCGGCGTGGCGCAGCGCGGCGCGCGCCGCGGCCTGCGTGACGACCGACAGGTGATAGGGCAAGCGCACCAACAGCATTGCGTCGATGAACGCCGGCGCCGCGACCAGGTAGCCGAGCCGGCCACCGGCGAACGCGAACGCCTTGCTCATCGTCCGGCTCACGACCAGCTTGGTCGGGAACTCGTCGATCAGGCTCACCGCGCTCGGCACCGACGAGAACTCGGCGTACGCCTCGTCCACGA
The DNA here is from genome assembly GCF_040024445.1 of Prescottella soli. Lineage (NCBI taxonomy): Bacteria > Bacillati > Actinomycetota > Actinomycetes > Mycobacteriales > Nocardiaceae > Rhodococcus > Rhodococcus (subgen. Prescottella) soli. The sequence continues at coordinate 135,492 of NZ_CP157276.1, read as the reverse complement.
TCACGATGCCCGGCGCGGCCGCCAGGATCTGCTTCAGGTCCTCGAGCCCGATGCTGTGCCCGGTCGGGTTGTTCGGGCTCGTGACGAACACGACGTCGGGACGGCGCTCCTCGATCACGCGCACGGCGGTGTCGGCGTCGAGCGAGAAGTCCTCCCGTCGCGGCGCCGGAAGCCACTCGGTCTGCGTGCCGGTCACCAGCAGCGGGTGCATCGAGTACGACGGCACGAAACCGACGGCCGTACGCCCCGGACCGCCGAACGCCTGCAGCAACTGCTGCAGGACCTCGTTGGATCCGTTGGCCGCCCACAGATTCGAGACGTCGAGCGCGACACCGGTCTGCCGGGACATGTACTCGGCCAGGTCGGTGCGCAGCGCGACCGCGTCCCGGTCCGGGTAGCGGTGCAGGTCCGCCGCCGCGGCACGCACGGCCTCGGCGACGTCGTCGACGAGCGCCTTCGACGGCGGGTGCGGGTTCTCGTTGGTGTTGAGCTGCACGGGCACCGTCAACTGCGGTGCACCGTAGGGCGACTGGCCGCGCAGGTTCTCCCGGATGGGCAGATCGTCGATGCCGACGGCGGATCCGGGGACGGACCCCGCGCTCACTTGAGTGCCTCGAAGCGCAGACGGACGGCCTCGCCGTGCGCCGGCAGGTCCTCGGCGTTGGCGAGCGTGATGACGTGCCCGGCAACGTCCTTCAGGGCCGCCTCGGAGTAGTCGACCACGTGGATGCCGCGCAGGAACGTCTGCACACTCAGGCCCGACGAGTGCCGCGCGCACCCGGCGGTGGGCAGCACGTGGTTGGACCCGGCGCAGTAGTCGCCGAGGCTCACCGGCGCCCACGGGCCCACGAAGATGGCACCGGCGGACCGCACCTGCGCGGCCACGGCGGACGCGTTCTCGGTCTGGATCTCGAGGTGCTCGGCGGCGTAGGCGTTGACGACCTTGAGGCCGGCCGCGACGTCGTCGACGAGGACGGTGCCGGACTGGCTGCCGCTCAGCGCAGTCTCGACGCGCTCACGGTGCTTGGTGAGCTCGAGCTGCGCGGCGAGCGCCTTGTCGACGGCGTCGGCCAGTTCGGTCGACGTGGTGACCAGGACACTCGCGGCCATGACGTCGTGCTCGGCCTGGCTGATCATGTCGGCGGCCACGTGCACCGGGTCGGCGGTGTGGTCGGCGAGGATCGCGATCTCGGTCGGGCCGGCCTCGGCGTCGATGCCGACGAGCCCGCGGCACAGGCGCTTGGCGGCAGTGACGTAGATGTTGCCGGGCCCGGTGATGAGGTCGACGGGGGCGAGCTCGGCGCCGTCGGTGTCGGTGCCGCCGTAGGTGAGCAGGGCGACGGCCTGGGCGCCACCCACGGCCCACACCTCCTCGACGCCGAGCAGCGCGGCCGCGGCGAGGATCGTCGGGTGCGGCAGGCCACCGAACGCGGCCTGCGGCGGGGAGACGACGACGAGCGACTCGACGCCGGCGGCCTGCGCGGGGACGACGTTCATCACGACGGACGACGGGTACACGGCGTTGCCGCCCGGCACGTACAGGCCGACGCGCTCGACCGGCACCCACCGCTCGGTGACGGTGCCGCCGGGGACGACCTCGGTGACGGTGTCGGTGCGGCGCTGATCGGCGTGCACCTTGCGGGTCCGCTCGATCGCGACCTCGAGTGCGGCGCGGACGTCGGCGTCGAGCTCGGCGAGCGCGCGGCCGAGCTCGGCCTGCGGGACGCGGACCGTCGTGGGACGGACGCCGTCGAACTTCTCGCCGTACTCGAGGGCGGCCTCGGCGCCGCGGGCCCGGATGTCCTCGACGACGGGACGGACCTGATGCAGCACCGCGTCCACGTCCACTCCGCCACGAGGCAGCGCGCCCCGGAGCTCAGCGGTGGAAGGGGTACGACCTCGAAGGTCGGTGCGGGCAAGCATGAAGGGTCCTCTCTGGAGAACGGGGTTTACACCGATTATCCGTGATCGCTGCAAGTTCTTTCGTTCCGGCCCCACACGCGCGTCGAACGGATCCCCCACCGCGGTGAACGGTGTGCCTGAACTGCGATTTACCCGAAAGACACCACACTGGACACGTGTCCACCATAGAGTCCCGACCGGCGAGACCTCGTCGGACGCGAACGCAGGGAGCCGCAGTGACCACACACCCCGATCCGGCCGTGCCCACCCGACACGGAGTGACGCGACGCATGTTCCTCGGCGGCCTCGGCGGGACCGCCGCAGCCACGATCGCCGCGGCCGCCACGCACCCTGCTGCCGCCGCGCCGCCGCAGGGCCCGGCGGTGACCGAGGAGCGGCGCCGCGCCGTCGTCGTCGGCAGCGGGTTCGGCGGCTCGATCGCCGCGCTGCACCTCGCGCGCGCCGGCGTCGACACGCTGATCCTGGAGCGCGGCATCTGGTGGCCCACCGGCCCCGACGCGGAGACCTTCCCCCACATGTTCGCGCCCGACCAGCGGTCGGCGTGGCTGCAGCCGCACCCGGTGATGACCGGCGCTCCCCCGGCGGTGTTCGCGCCGTTCACCGGGATCATGGAACGAATCCCGGGTAACGGCATGGACGTCCTGTGCGGCGCCGGAGTCGGCGGCGGCTCGTTGGTCTACCACGGCATGACGATGCAGCCGAACGCCGCGAACTTCGCCGACTGCGTCTCGTCATCCATCGATTACCAACTGATGGACGAGGTCTACTACCCGCGGGTGGCACGCATGCTGCGCATCGCGACGATCCCGGACGACGTCCTCGCGAGTCCGCAGTACCTGTCGTCTCGCCAGTTCCTGGAGGCGGCCAGGGCGCAGGGCCTCGACACGTTCCGGGTACCGATGCCGATCGACTGGGAGTTCGCGCGCCGGGAACTGCGCGGCGAGATGCGCCCGTCGTACACCAACGGCGACGTCATCTACGGCGTCAACAACGGCGGCAAGCACTCGCTCGATGTCACGTATCTCGCCGAGGCCCAGGCCACCGGGCGGGTCGAGGTGGCGCCGCTGCACCGGGTGAACGACGTCGAACTCGGCCGCGACGGGACGTGGATCGTGCACTGCGACCGCATCGGCACGGACGGCACCGTGCTCGAGCGCAAGCGGGTGGTGACCGACGCCCTGTTCCTCGCCGCCGGCTCCCCCGGCACGACACGGCTGCTGGTGAAGGCACGGGCGAAGAACCTCGTCCCCGACCTACCCGACGCCGTCGGCACCGGCTGGGGCAACAACGGCGACCGCATCTTCATGGTCACCCGCGCCGACGGCAGCCCCGGCGCGTGGCAGGGCGGGCCCGCGTGTGTCGGCGTCAAGGACTGGGACAACCCGGCTGGTGCGCTGACGATCGTCACGGGCCCGGTGCCCTTCCCCGTCGACGTGCACACGACGTCGGTCATCGGCTACGGCGTGGTGCCGGGTCTCGGCGTGTGGAACCACGACCCGAACCGCGACGACGCCGTCCTCACCTGGAACCAGGCGTACGACAAGGGACTGACCGACGCGATCCGAGCCCGGATCGAGCAGATCGTCGGCGCCGGGTTCGGGGTACTCGCCGTCGATGTGAATGCGTTCGACACCAACACGTTCCATCCGCTCGGCGGTGCCCCGTTCGGTTCGGTGTGCGACGACGCCGGGCGCGTCCACGGGCACCGGGGCCTGTATGTCCTCGACGGCGCACGCATTCCCGGCTCGACGGGCGCGTGCAATCCGTCGATGACGATCGCGGCGCTCGCCGAACACAGCATGGACACCCTCGTGACCGCCGACGTCGGCGCCGTCTTCTGAAGGAGCAAGCGTGAAGACCGTTCTGCGCTCCGCGATCGTCGCCCTGGCCGCGACGCTCCTCGCCGCACCCGTCGCCCACGCCGGACCGCTCGGCGACGACTTCCTGTGGGGCGTCGCCACGTCCGGCTTCCAGTCCGAGGGGTCGTCCCCGGACAGCAACTGGGCGCGGTACTCGGCGTCGGGCAAGACGCACGACAAGGTCGGTGATTCGGTGGACTTCCGGCACCGGTACGGCGAGGACATCGACAACGCCGCCGCGATGGGGGTCGACGTGTTCCGCTTCGGCATCGAGTGGGCCCGGGTGCAGCCGAGCCCGGGGACGTGGGACGAGGCCGAGTTCGCCTATTACGACGACGTGGTCCGGCGCATCCGCAGTCACGGGATGACGCCGATGATCACTCTCGACCACTGGGTGTATCCGGGCTGGATCGCGGACCGTGGCGGGTGGGCCGACCCCCGGACGCCCGACGACTGGCTGGTGAACGCGGAGAAGGTCGTCGACCGCTACAAGGACGCCGGCGCGATCTGGATCACCTTCAACGAGCCGACGGCGTACGCACAGAAGGAAATGACCTTCGGCGGGATCTCGCTGGGTGACGCGCCGAAGATGTTCGACGGGCTGGTGCGGGCCCACCGCGCGATCTACGACCGGATCCACCAACTCGATCCGACGGCACGGGTCGGCAGCAATCTCGCGTTCATCCCGGCGGTCTTCGGGACGCTCGACAGGTCGTTCGTCGACCGGGTGACCGACAAGCTGGATTTCCTCGGAATCGACTACTACTACGGCGTCTCACTCGACAACACGTCGGCGATCGCCGCGGCCACCGACCGCTTCTACGACGTGGTGCCGCAACCGGACGGGATCTACCACGCGCTCATGGCGTACCACCGGAAGCTGCCCGGCATGCCGCTGTACGTCGTGGAGAACGGCATGCCCACCGACGACGGCAAACCCCGCCCCGACGGATATACCCGCTCCGACCACCTGCGCGATCACGTCTACTGGATCGAGCGCGCCCGGGAGGACGGCGCCGACGTGATCGGCTACAACTACTGGTCGATCACCGACAACTACGAATGGGGCACGTACCGTCCCCGATTCGGGTTGTACACGGTCGATGCACTCACCGATTCGACGCTGACCCGTCGTGCCACGGACGCCGTCGCGACGTACCGGACCACCATCGCGGACGGCGGGGTACCGGCGGACTACCGGCCAGTGATTCCCCCGGCGTTCTGCTCGCTCGTCGATCCGCCGGCAAGTTGCCTCGCCTCCGGCTCCTCGAACGGATCGGCGGGCGGCTCGTAGGCGCCCCACCGCGGTCCACCGGCACGGGCGGGCATAGACTCTGCGCCCGTGTCGTGGCAGATCTGGTTGGCGTTCTTCGGCGCCAGCTGGGTGATCAGTTTGTCACCGGGAGCCGGCGCGATCGCGTCGATGTCGACTGGCCTGCGGCACGGCTTCCTGCGCGGCTACTGGAACATCCTCGGCCTCCAGCTCGCGCTACTGCTGCAGATCGTGATCGTCGCGGCCGGCGTCGGAGCTCTGCTGGCCGGCTCCACGACGGCGTTCCTGATCGTGAAGTGGTTCGGCGTCGCGTACCTCGCGTATCTCGGCGTGCGGCAGTGGCGCTCGGCGCCCACTCCGATCGAGGCCGAACCGGACGACAGCCGGGCCACCGCCGCGGCGTTGGTGCTGCGGGCATTCCTGATCAACTCGAGCAACCCGAAGGCGATCGTCTTCATGCTGGCGGTATTGCCGCAGTTCCTGAACCCGGCGGCACCGCTCCTACCGCAGTACGCACTCATGGCGGCCACGATGGTCGCCGTCGACACCGTCGTGATGACCGGATACACCGGTCTCGCGGCACGGGTGCTCCGGGTACTGCGCTCGCCGCGTCAACAGCAGGTCACCAGCCGCGTCTTCGCGACCCTGTTCTTCACCGCCGCCGCGGCCCTCGCCACCGCGGTGTGATTCGGCCGGATCACGGCCTACCGCCAGGGACCGTTCTGTGCCTACGCTGACGGGACAGTATGTGCGGGCGCGGACGCGGACGTCGGTCGGCTGCCCGCCGACTATCGGGAGCGACCATGTCCACGAGCCCGCGGACCATTGCCGAACGACCGCCAGCCCTCCCACCCGGCGACGATCTCGAACGGTTCGCCGGATACGGGGTGATGGGCCTGCCATTCGCCAGCGGCCACTGCCTCGCCTTCCGGCACTTCCCGGCGAGCTCGATCGGTCCCGGATACGACTCGGTCTGGCACCGGAATCCGGCCGGCCGGTGGGTCATGTACACCAGCGGCGCGACACAGTCCGGTTGTCCGCGCTACTTCGGGCAGGCCCTGACCGAATCGCGAACCGCGGAGATCACCGTCACCTGGACCGGACCGGACGACTTCCGCGTGTCCGTGGCCGACACGATCGACTGGTCGGTGACGCTGACGCGCTCCCTCGCCTCCCGCGCGATGACCGCTGCCGGATCGCTCCTGCCCGCCGCGCTGTGGCGCAACGACCGCGTGCTGGCGCTGATGTCCCGGGTTGCCGGTCCGCTGCTCGGGGCGGGCCGGGTCGGCTTGACGGGGAAGACCCCGAACGGGCAGTCGTTCCGGGCCAATCCGCGCCGGGTGTGGGTCGTGCAGCGCAGCCGGGCGACAGTCGACGGCGTCGACCTCGGACCACCGGGCGCCCTCACCGAGCAGGCGCGGCTCGGTGGGTTCTGGCTGCCGCAGCGGGGGATGTTCGCGGTCGGCGAGGCCTACTTCACGCCCGTGTGAGTCACGCGGCGGCGTATCGCGCGCGGAGGTGCTCGAGGGTCGAGGTGATGCCCTGCTCGTTCTTCGCGCGGAAGCCCATCAGCTGCACCCACTGCGGGAACCTGACCATCGAATAGTCGAACACCTCGGTCACCTCGGTGTGCCCGGGAGTGGTCTCCTCGAACTCCCACCGCCAGTGATGCCCGAGGGGGTGTTTCCATTCGACAACATGTCCGTCCTCGAAGTCGACCACCCGGCTCTTGATCCGGTACGGCGCGCCGTACATCTTCATCGAGACGGTGAACGTGGCGCCCGTGTCGAGACGGTCCGGGCCCGACACCGTGCCCTGCACCGTCCCGGACCCGTCGAGCTCGTGGTGGCGCCGCGGGTCTGCGATCAGGTCGAAGACCGCCGAGGCGGGTGCGTCGACGGTGACCCGGCGGGCAATTCTGCGCGGTCCTCGATCGACCGCCGTGACGTTCGAGTCGCTCATGCGTCAACGGTACGTCGCACCGAGTCGATCGGCACCCGAACGGGGCGGCGAGCACCCGTTCGGCGGCCGACATCGCGTCGAGCGCAACGAAACATTTCGGTGAACGTAATCCCAACGGACGTAAGCGCGGTCGTCGAATCACACCCGTCTTCCCCTGCACAACAAGCCGATTCGATCAACCCACCGGCAGCCCTTTGGTCCGATTCCTCACATCACCACAGAACACGACCTATACTGCCGCACATGCTGATTCACCCGACTCTGCGGATGCAATCGTGGGGATTCACGATCGGCTCGCTACTCTTCGCACTCGGTTCCGCGCCGGTCCTCGCACCGGCCCTCGGAACGGCCACCGCCAACACGGCCTTCTTCGTCGGCTCGTGGTTCTTCACCTACGCGGCGTTCATCCAGCTGATACTCAGCGGCGCGGCCACGACGACGGATACAGACACCGGCAAGCCCGCGATCCGCGCGGAATGGCTCGCTGCGGCCACCCAGTTCCTGGGCACCGTGCTGTTCAACGTCAGCACCGGGGCCGCATTGCACGCCCACACCATCGCCGGCGAGAAGCATCTGGTGTGGACACCGAACGCGGAGGGTTCGATTGCGTTCCTGATCAGCAGTTATCTGGCGATACTCATGCTCGTCCGCGCAAAGCAGTACTGGGCTCCGCGCTCGCTCGACTGGCAGAGCGGCTGGTTCAACGCCCTGGGTTCGCTCGCCTTCGGCCTCTCCGCTGTAGGCGCGTTCATCACGCAGTCGGGAAGCGTCGAGGACGCATCCCTCGCCAACTCCGGCACCTTCGTGGGGGCCCTGTTCTTCTTCGGAGCCTCCGTCATCTTCCTCGGTGCACCGCGGAGTTCGTCGAAGGAGCCCGTCGAGTCCATCTGACCCAGGTCCACGGCCGATCCCGCTGCCGCGACGCGATGTCGAACGGCAGCGGGATCGGCCGTTTCGCGCCCGGAATCCTTTGCGTGACAATCACACTTTCCGCGCACTCGCGTCCGCGCCGGTGGCCCTTCCCGCCACCTCGGGAACGGGTGATATAGGGGGTTATTTCTGCTCCGCCGGCGATCACCCCGGAGGGCTCGCTGTTAGCTTTGCGAGGTATGACGACTCTTCCGGAAAGCAAGAAGCGTTTACTGTTTCGCAACGTCCGGGTGTTCGACGGCGTATCGGCGGAACTCAGCAACGGGGACGTACTGATCGACGGCCACACGATCGCCGCCGTGTCGACGTCCCCCGTCGGGGACGAGCCCGGCAGGGACACTGTCGTCATCGACGGTGGCGGGCGGGTGTTGATGCCCGGCATGAGCGATGCCCATGTCCACCTGGTGGGGAACGCCAATTCCTACATCGACCTCTTGATGGGCACCGAGGGACACATCACCCTCAACGGCGTCGCCGAGGCCAAGAACATGCTGATGCGAGGGTTCACCGCCGTTCGCGACATGGCCGGCGACACCGCGAGCATCAAGTCAGCCATCGACCGCGGACAGTTCCCGGGGCCCCGCATCTACCCGTGTCAGGCCGCGATCTCGCAGACCAGCGGTCACGGCGACTTCGGCAACGTCTACGACACTCCGTCCGCTCTCGGAGGAGCCGAGAATCGCTCGGAAACAATCGGTTTCATGCGTATCGCCGACGGCGAGGAGCGCGTCCTGGCCGCGGTGCGCGAGCAGCTCAAGAAGGGCGCCTCGCAGATCAAGATGATGGTCGGCGGCGGAGCCGCGTCGACGTACGACCCGCTGTACACAGTGCAGTTCACGGACGCCGAACTGCGAGCAGGGGTCAACGCCGCAACCGACTACGGCACCTACGTCGCCACTCACGTCTACAACGTGACCGGCATCCGGCGTGCGATCGAGGCCGGAGTCAAGTCGATCGAGCACGGCCACCTGTCTGACGAGGCCACCGTCAAGTTGATGGCAGAGCGCGAAGTCTGGCTGTCGATGCAGCCCTTCGCGGAGGACGATCACCACTACCCCGACCCCGACCGCGCCGAGAAGAACCGCCAGATCTGCAGCGGCGTGGACCGGATCTACGGCTGGGCCCAGAAGTACGGGGTGAAGGTGGCCTTCGGCACCGATCTGCTGCTCGAGCCGCAATTCGCGAAGCGACAGAGCGAGATGGCGGCCAGACTGGGCGACTTCTACAGCAATGTCGAGGCGCTGCGCATGCTGACCTCGGGCAACGCACAGCTCTTCCGGCTCGCCGGTGAACGCGATCCGTACCGGGACGCCCCGTTCGGGGTCGTGGCGCAGGGGGCCTGGGCCGACGTGCTGCTCGTGGACGGCAACCCGCTCGACGACCTGAGCGTGCTTGCCGACCCGGAGAAGTACCTGTCGGTGATCGTCAAGAACGGTCAGGTCGTCAAGAACAGCCTGTGACGGTCTGACGGCCCGCGGGCCGATCCGACGTCGGTTTCGAAACAGTGAGAGACAAGGACAGCAGCCGAACATGTCGTCGTTCACCCAACGACGAGGGAATGTGGAGTGCGAATTGGTCGAAACACAGGTCGAGGGGTACCAACCCCCGTGGGAACCGGTCTCAGGAACATTGTTGTCCGCCAGAGCAATCGAACTTCACGGCCCATGGGGCCACGTGTTCGGGCCGCTCGATCTCGACATCGACATCGGCGGAGTGACGGTGCTCGCCGCACCGGCCGGTGCCGCGCGTACGGCCCTGTTGATGGCGCTGTGCGGACGGATGCGCCTGACCGCCGGATCCCTCACCGTCCTCGGGTTCGAGGACAAGCCCATGGCGGTGTTCCGCAACTCGACCATCGCGTGCCTCAACGAACTGGACGAGGTCCGCCCATCGGTCACCGTTCGAGATCTCGTCACCGAACAACTGCGGTGGGATTCGCCGTGGTACCGATTCGTCCCGCGCGTCGGGACAAGCGGTGTCGAGGACATGTGCGGCGAGGTGTTCGGCGACGTTCCGCTGCCGCCGCTCAACGCCTTCGTCGACGACCTCCCCGAGATCCAGCAGTTGTTGTTGCGGATCGCGGTCGCGAACACGCGACGACCTCCCCTGCTCGTCGTCGGCAGGATCGACAAGATCGCCGACGACGAAGAGCGCCTCATGGTTCTGGAACGGCTTGTGGCACTTGGCCAAACCCAGTCCGTGATCACCGCCGACGTGAATCCTCTCCCACCGGGGAGTTCCGTCCGCGCCGTCGTGGACCTGCACCAGCTTCTGAACGCCGGCGACATCGGCGTCATGACCGAGGCGAGGTAGCCGATGCTTGCAGGAATTTCCCTGGGCAGCGATTCGAAGCGCTACTTCCGTGGCACGATGCCGCGAATCGCCATCATCACGATCATCCTCATGCCGTTGCTCTACGGCGCGATGTACCTCTGGGCGTTCTGGAATCCGTTCGGCGCGGTGGACAAGATCCCGGCCGCGATCGTCAACAACGACACGGGCAAGACGGCGGACGGCCAGGAACTCGACGCCGGCGACCAGGTCGTGAAGTCCCTGATCGCGTCCGGCCAACTCGATCTCGCGGAAGTGTCCCAGGAAGACGCCGCGAAGGGCCTCTCGGACGGCAAGTACTACTACACGATCACCCTTCCCGAGAACTTCAGCGCCGCGGTCTCGTCACCCAACGGCGACCACCCCGAGAAGGCAGATCTCATCTTCACCTTCAACGACGCGAACAACTATCTCGCGACAATCATCGGCCAGGACGCGTCGGAACAGGTGATCAACCAAGTCAATTCGACCATCGGAGCGCAGGGCGTGGGGCAGGTCCTCACCGGCCTGCAGAGCGCCGGGTCCGGCCTGGGGAAGGCCGCGGACGGGGCCGAACAGCTCGCCACGGGTATCGACCAGGCCAACAGCGGCGCCGATCAGCTCGCGTCAGGTGCCCACACCCTCGCCGACAACATGGTCACGGCACGAAACGGCTCGGACGCCCTGGCTGCGGGTGCCTCCCAGCTGGCGGCGGCGGTCGACGGCGTCGCCGACCCGCTGCTCAGTGCGCTCGAGGGGGGCGCACTGCCGAACGTCGGCGGACAGGTGGCGCAGCTGCGCCAGTCGCTCGCCGATCTGGCGACCCGGGTCCCGAACGCGGAACAACCACCGACACAGACCGTGCAGGCCGTCGAACAGGTCATCAACGTCCTCAACCGCAGTTCGGATCCGATCGTGCAGCAGGCCGTCGCGGCGCTCACACCACTCACCCGCCCGGCTGCTGCGACCGCGGGAACGGCGGATCTGCGTGGGGAACTCGAAGCGCTGCACTCCGACGCCCAGGCACTCGAGTACCAGCTGACCGATCCGAACAGTCCCCTGCAGAGCGGCCTGGCAATGCTGCAGAACGGCGGACTCGCGTCCGACGTGCGGCAACTACGCAACGGTGCCGACCAACTCAGCTCCGGGGCCTCGACGCTCAGTCAGGGCATGGGGCAGCTGACGGACGGCAGTTTCCAGCTGGCCGGCGGCGCGGACAAGCTCGCGGCCGGAACCGCTCAGTTGCAGTCGGGGTCGAAGGAACTGGCCTCGGCCCTGCAGCAGGGCGCGGGTCAGGTGCCGAGCTGGACCGACGATCAGCGCACCGCGACGGCCGAGACGCTGTCCACTCCGGTCGCGCTCCAGCAGGAGTACACGAACGTGGCTCCGACCTTCGGAACCGGCTTCGCACCGTTCTTCCTGTCGTTGGCGCTCTTCGTCGGTGGCATCATCACCTGGATGTTGTTGACCCCGTTGCAGTCCCGCCCCACCGTCGGTGGCGTCGGGCTGTACCGGACCGTGCTCGCGTCGTACTGGCCGGCACTCCTGGTCGGCATCCTGCAGGTGGTCGTGATGTACACGGTCGTGCACTTCGGCGTCGGTCTCGACGTCAAACACGTCCTCGGCACGATCTTGTTCCTGATGTTGATCTCGGCGACGTACCTCGCGATGATCCAGGCGTTCAACGCGCTGTTCGGAGTCGCCGTCGGCCGTGTGGTCACCTTGGCCTTCCTCATGCTCCAGCTCGTGTCGGCGGGTGGCATCTACCCGGTACCGACGACCGCGACGCCCTTCCAGGTCATCCATCCGTTCGACCCGATGACCTACACGGTGAACGGTCTTCGCCAGCTGACCGTCGGTGAGCACGTCGACTCACGACTCTGGATTGCGATCGCCGTGCTCACAGGCATCCTGCTCGTGAGCCTCACCGTCAGCGCCCTCTCCGTCCGCCGTAATCGGCGGTACACGATGGAGCGCCTGTACCCGCCCATCGAGGTCTGAATCCAGACCTGCACCTTGAGTTTCCGGCACAATCACGACCAGTTCCATCCACAGATCGTTCGAAGTATCGGAGGAGAGAAGATGTCGAACAACTTTGCCGCTCCCACTGAGACGCTGGCACCCGCATACACGGGACGACTGGGAACCGATCCGATTCCCGCCTTGCGAATGCCCAAGGCCGAGACCGAGCCCGAAGCGGCCTACCGGTTCATCCACGACGAGTTGATGTTGGACGGAAGCTCGCGACTGAACCTGGCCACCTTCGTGACCACCTGGATGGATCCGCAGGCCGACCGCCTGATGGCGGAGACGTTCGACAAGAACATGATCGACAAGGACGAGTACCCGGCGACCGCCGAGATCGAAACCCGTTGCGTCAACATGGTCGCCGCCCTCTTCAACGCGGAGGAACTCTCCGAGTCCGATCCGACCTCGGCCACCGGTGTCTCGACCGTCGGCTCGTCCGAGGCGGTGATGCTGGCGGGCCTGGCACTCAAGTGGAGGTGGCGGGAGGCCCGCCGGGCGGCCGGCAAGGACACGGACCGTCCGAACCTCGTCCTCGGCAGCAACGTCCAGGTGGTGTGGGAGAAGTTCTGCCGCTACTTCGACGTCGAGCCGAAGTACCTGCCGATGGAGAAGGGACGCTACGTCATCACGCCGGAGCAGGTACGCGAAGCGGTCGACGAGAACACCATCGGTGTGGTGGCCATCCTCGGGACCACATTCACCGGCGAGCTCGAGCCGGTCGCCGAGATCGCGGCAACACTCGACGAGTTGGCGGCTGCGGGCGGGCCGGACGTGCCCATGCACGTCGACGCCGCGAGCGGCGGATTCGTGGTCCCCTTCCTGCACCCGGAACTGGAGTGGGACTTCCGGATTCCGCGGGTCGTCTCCATCAACGTGAGCGGCCACAAGTACGGAATGACCTACCCCGGAATCGGATTCGTCGTGTGGCGGTCGAAGGAGCACCTGCCGGAGGACCTCGTGTTCCGGGTCAACTACCTCGGCGGCGACATGCCGACGTTCACACTCAACTTCTCGCGGCCCGGTAACCAGGTCGTCGGGCAGTACTACAACCTGGTCCGGCTCGGGGTCGCCGGCTACACGCAGATCATGGAGTCGCTGCGCGACACCGCGCTGATGCTGTCCAGCGAGATCTCGAAGATCGACAACATGGAGATCATCACCGACGGCAGTGCCATTCCGGTCCTCTCGTTCGAGGTCGTCGGCGATCCCGGCTTCACGGTCTTCGACATTTCGCATGAACTGCGGGCCCGCGGCTTTCAGGTTCCCGCCTACACGATGCCGGCGAACGCCGAGGACGTCGCCGTACTGCGCATCGTGCTGAGGGAGGGCTTCAGCCGAGACCTCGCCTGGAAGCTCGTCGTCGCGATCAAGGACGTCATCGAACATCTCCGCGCCGGTACGGGACACGCTGCGCAGGCCTTCTCGCACTGAGACACCCGGTAGGCGGGGCGGGGCGCCAGTCGCCCCGCCCCGCCTTCGTGTGAGACGGGACCGGGGGTCAGAGCAGCCGACGGCGTGCCGCAACCTCCAGCGCCTCGGCCCGGCTGGACGCGTCGAGCTTGCGATAGACGTTTCGGGTGTGCGTACGAACGGTGTTGAGCGAGACGTGCAACTGCTGAGCGATTACTCGCAGCGGTTTGCCGGTGCGCAGTTCGGCCAGAATGACCTTCTCGGTTCGGGTCAGCCCCGGGTTGCGGCCCTCGTGCGCCTCGACGAGTTTCGCCTGCACGTGGTCGAGGAAGACGCGCGTGTGGTCGGTCCCTGGAGGGATCCGGGAGAGCAGTTCCGCGGCATCACCGGCACAGTCGACGAAGGGACTGACGATCCCGTTCGGTTCGGCGAGCTCGAGTGCCTTACGCACCGCCCCTGCCGCGTCGGCGGATCTATTCTCGCGATGCGCCACGACGGCGCGCAACATCCAGGCACGCACGCCCAGCGCCGGATGCTGAACCTCCGGCGCCTCGAGCACCGAGTCCAGAAGCTCGTGGCCGGATGCCGAGTCTCCCTGCACGATGAAGATCATCGCTCGGGCCACCCGCACGTCGAGGTTCTCACCGAACACCCGATGCGCCGTGTCGACGACGTCGGCCGCCGAGGCCACCCGTCCCGCATCCAGCAGCACGGCGATGGTGGGTGTGAGGAAGGTGTTGCTCAAGCCTGCCTGCGCGCCCCGGGTGAGCATGCCCGTCATGGCCCGGGCGACGGCGTCGGCGTCGTCGACGGTCGGGATGGGGTTGCGTCGCGCTTCGAGAATCGCGAACGCGACCTCCGCATGGCCGCCCGAGATCGGGGCGGTGGTTCCGTCGGGACGCTGATGCCGCCCCGGACCGGACACGAGCGCGTAGATCGGACTGTCGTCGGGCAGCTGCTCAGACCGAAGATGCTTGTCCATGCAGACGGCGGCGGCGCACTGAAAGGCATCGATCCGATGGAGCTGCCCCTGATCGACCGCGTACCGAAGCGCGTGCTCCGCGCGGGTGGTCATCGTCACCAGATCCCCACGAATGCCAGCAACGATGGAAAGCCTTGCCAGACAGCGCAGTACGAGTCGAGGGTGAGCGCCCAGGTCGGCGAACGCCAGGGCCTGCCGGAGCAGTCGTTCGCTGCCGATGAGGTCGCCTGTGAACATGCATGCGGCCGCACGCTGTGTCGTGACGTAGCAGTCCAGATCGACGCTGCCGGTGCCGGACCGCAAGTCGCGCGCGGCATCCGCGCCGGTCGGCATGGGCTGCCCGGAGATCACGGCGATCTCGACGGCCAGCGCGGCGGCGAACGCTTTGGCCAGTTCTGGGCGGAGCGCGACCGCATCCGTGGCCACTGCGGTACCGAAGTACGTCCGGGCGGCATCGGGATAGTTCCGCTCGAGCGCATCGAGGGCGCGGAGGAGTCGGACACCCTGTTTGTCGCCGTGGCGCGGGCCGACCAGATCCAGCAGCGCGTCGCCGTGTCCGTCACACACCGCCGCTATGCCGTGCTTGTAGACGAAGTCCACGATCGCCAGGGCGTCCCCGGCCTCCAGCAGGTGTTCGATCGCGACGATCGGCTGTCCCGCACGGGCGAACCAGCCACCCGCCGCCGCATGCAGTCGCGCCAGGCGGTCCGGGTCGGTGGCACGCAGTTGCGATCGCATGTGCGCACGGACCAGTGGGTGCCACGCATACTGCAGTTCGTCACCGGACCAGACCCGATGGATCGGCACGCAGAACCGTTCCCGCTCGGCGAGCGCCAGGTCCACGTTCACGTCGTCCAGGCACGCGGCGAGATCGGGGCCGAACCGATCGACGATGCTGGTCGCCTCCACGAATCGCCGGAGCCCGTCGGGCAGGCCCGAGACCATCTCCCCGATCACGTGTTCGGAGATCGACTGCGGGTACCGCGCCAGGTCGGCGATGCCGCTGGTGAGGTCGCCGAGCGGCGCCAGCCGGGTCGCAGCGATACGCACCGGAACCGCCCAGCCTCCGGTCAGATCCAGGACCGCGTCGAGTTCCGACGTCGAGACCGCGCACCGGTGCTCGGCGAAGATTGCAGCGGCCGCGGCGCGGTCGAGAGCGAGGTCCTCCCAACCGATCAAGGTGAGGGAACCGTCCGCCGCGTACCGCACCCACGGCAGCTCGGGAGCAAACCGTGAGGCGAGGACCACCGTCAGGTTTGCCGGCGTTGCGTCCAAAAGGTGTTCCAGCAGTCGGAGAGAGTCCTCGTTCTCGACACCGTGCACGTCGTCGAGAACGAGGACCGCGTCGCGCGACGATTCGGACACGAGTCGCACGGATTCGAGGAGCGAGCGTGTACGGGAGGACTCACCGCCTCGCGACGCCACGAACCGCAGCGCCACTGCAAGCCTGTCTTCCAGCAGGTCCGGATCGTTGTCCAGGGCGTCGAGTGTCAACCACGCGACGGCGGGACCATCGCCTTCGCCGACTCGCGCGCTCCAGTCGGCCAGCAGCGCAGTCTTTCCGGTACCCGCAGGCGAACAAACGAATACCCGGCCGGGCGCGGGCGTGACGACGAGGCGGTCGAGCAGTGCGCACAGATCGTCGCGCGGCTGGACGGCAACCGACAATCTCGGCGGGAGCGGATCCGCACTCTCGGCGAGCGCCCCCTCCGAGGGCCGCGCGGCATCGCCCTGGGGCGCTGCGCGATTCGAAACTTGCTGTGCCACAGCACCCCTCCGCTCGTCCGCCATGCATCCCCCGACTAGTGAGTCTTACCAGACATTTCAGTCACCAAAGGAACTATCAAGATCAACTGTGAGCGAGGACGCACCGGGCGGGACGTCCAGGTGAAGGAACGATGCAAGCAGCGCGGACCACTGACCCGACAGTCCGCGCGGATACGAACGGTCGGGTCGCCGGAATTTCCGCCCGACCGCACCATGCCGGGACCATACCGCTCGAACCGGGGAACACGAAGATAAAACAGCGCCGCCGGGCCGTGTCGTCACGGTCCGGCGGCAGGGCTGAGCTGTGGCGACCTACATGTCCAGGCCGAGATCGAGGACCGCGACCGAATGCGTGAGCGCCCCCACCGCGACGAAGTCGACACCTGTCCGCGCGTAGTCCGCGGCCACATCCAGGGTGAGGCCGCCCGACGACTCGAGCTTGGTGCCCGGCGAGACTGCGTCGCGGCGTTGCACCGCAGACTGGGTCTGCCACAGCGGGAAATTGTCCAGCAGAATGAGGTCGACGCCCTCGGCGAGCACCTCGTCGAGCTGGGCGAGGGTGTCGACCTCCACCTCGCACTCGATATCCGGAGCGGCCGCGCGCACTGCGTGGAGCGCGGCGACGACGGAACCGGCGGCCGCCACGTGGTTGTCCTTGATGAGGGCGGCGTCGCCCAGGCCCATCCGGTGGTTCACGCCGCCACCGACCCGCACCGCGTACTTCTGCAGGCCACGCAGGCCGGGAATGGTCTTGCGGGTGTCGCGGATCTTGCAGTCGGTCCCGGCAACCGCGTCGACCCACGCGGACGTGGCGGTGGCGATGCCGGACAGGTGGCACATCAGGTTCAGCATTGTCCGCTCGGCGGTCAGCAGGCCGCGCGTCGGCGCGTTGACGGTGAGCACGGCGTCGCCGGGCTGCACACGGGTTCCGTCGGCGACCCGGTCGAGCACGTCGTAGTTGCCCGCGCCGATCACCTCGTCGAGCACCGAGAGCCCGACGTCGACTCCGGCGACCGTACCGGCGGCACGGGCCACGACGGACGCCTTGGCGACGGCACCCTCGGGGACCGTCGCGACCGACGTGACGTCCGGTCCGTAGCGGAGGTCCTCGTCGAGTGCAGTGCGCACCAGTGCGAGCGTCTCCTCGGGATCGAGTCGGTCCAGCGCGATCATCGTGCTCCTATCGGTTGCAATTCGTGTACTTCGAGTTCGCCGTCACGTCCGATGCGCACCGGGATGCTGCGCCGAAATTCGTCGGACGTCTCCGGGTAATCCGCACGGGTGTGGCAGCCGCGGCTTTCGCGCCGCACCGACGCCGCCATCACGAGGGCGGAGGCCGCCACCGTGAGCGAGGTGTCCTCGAGCGCCCGACCGCTGCCGGCCACCACGACTTCACTTCGCGCCAATTCCACTGCTGCGCTGTCGAGTCCGCCACCATCGCGCACGACGGAGGCGTGTGCGGTCATGAGCGCCTGCACGCGCTCGCGAGGTGCCCGCCGCCGGAACGGAAGCAGCAGGTCGTCGGCCTCGACGGAAACCCCGACACGCTCGGCCGCGGCGCGCCCGACACGCTCGCCCACCACGAGGCCCTCGAGAAGACTGTTCGACGCGAGCCGGTTCGCGCCGTGCAGGCCGGTCCGGGCCACCTCGCCCACCGCGTACAGCCCCGGGACCTCCGTGCGCCCGTGGACGTCAGTGACCACTCCGCCGCACGAATAGTGCGCGGCTGGCGCCACCGGGATCAGTTGTTCGGCCGGATCGATGCCCGCGGCCAGGCACGACGCGGTCACGGTCGGGAAACGCGTCGCGAATCCCGACAGGTGCCGTGCGTCGAGGTACACGTGATCGGTCCCGCTCTCCAACAGGCGACGCGCGATCGCACGCGAGACGACATCGCGCGGGGCCAGATCGCCCTGTGGGTGCACCCCGTCGGTGATCGAACGGCCTTCCCCGTCGACGAGTCGTGCACCCTCACCGCGCACCGCCTCGCTGATCAGGGGCCGACGGCCGACGCCGCCCGGCGCGTACAGCACCGTGGGATGGAACTGCACGAACTCGAGGTCGGCGACGCTCGCACCGGCCTCGAGCGCCAGGGCGATGCCGTCGGCGGTCGCGCCCTCAGGGTTGGTGCTGCACGAGTACAGCTGCCCCAGCCCTCCGGTCGCCAGCGCCACCGCGGGGGCATGGATGACGCCGAGCCCCTTCTCGGACAACACGATCAGGCCCGTGACACCGCGCCGATCGGTCGTCACCCGGGCCGCCGCGGCGCCGAACAGGACGGGCATCCCGGCCGCATTCAGCGCGCGCTGCACCTCGGCCCCGGTCGCGTCACCACCGGCGTGGACGATCCGGCGGGTGCTGTGACCGCCCTCGCGGGTCCGGGACACGTTGCCGTCGGACCCGACGTCGAACACCGCGCCCAGGGCGGTGAGGGCGGCGAGCGCTTCGCGGCCGGAGGACACGATCGACCGGACGGCCGCCTCGTCGCACAACCCGACGCCAGCGACACACGTGTCGCCGGTGTGCGAGTCCACCGAGTCGGTGCGCGGGTCCCCTACGACCGCGATGCCGCCCTGCGCGTACTGGGTGGCGGTGTCGGTGGGGCCGCCCTTGCTGACCACGAGGACCCGGAGCCCCTGCTCGGCAGCGGTCCGCGCCGCGGTCAGCCCGGCGACGCCTCCCCCGACGACGACCAGATCCGCGCGCGCCTCCCACACGACGCCGTCACCCCCGGGTCCGGCGACCATTACTCCCCGCCGCCGGGGTTTCCGATCTCGATCATGCGCTGCACGGACTTTCGCGCGCGTTCCGCGACATCGGGAGCGACGTGAACCTCGTCCTTGCCCTCGACGAGGCATCGCAGCAACGCCGCCGGCGTGATCATCTTCATGTAGGGGCACGACGCGCGGTCGTTGACGGCCTGGAAGTCGACGCCCGGAGCGGCCTTGCGCAGTTGGTGCAGCATGCCGACCTCGGTGGCGACGAGCACCTGACGGGCGCCGGTCTCGCGCGCCGCGTCGAGCATGCCGCCGGTCGAGAGGATCTTGACCTTGTCCTCGGGGACGAAGCCCTCACCGGCCAGGTAGAGCGCCGACGTGGCGCAGCCGCACTCGGGGTGCACGAACAGCTCGGCGTCCGGGTGGCTCTTGGCCTTCGCGGTGAGCTCGTCGCCGTTGATGCCGGCGTGCACGTGGCACTCACCCGCCCAGATGTGCATGTTCTCGCGGCCGGTCACGCGCTTGACGTGCGCGCCGAGGAACTGGTCCGGCAGGAACAGCACCTCCCGGTCGGGGTCGATCGAGGCGACGACGTCGACCGCGTTGGACGACGTGCAGCAGATGTCGGTCAGGCCCTTCACCTCGGCGGTGGTGTTGACGTACGACACCACCAGCGCGTCGGGGTGCTCGGCCTTCCACTCGCGGAGCTGGTCGGCGGTGATCGAGTCGGCGAGCGAGCAGCCGGCCCGCTCGTCCGGGATCAGCACGGTCTTCTCGGGACTGAGGATCTTGGCGGTCTCGGCCATGAAATGGACACCGCAGAACACGATGGTGCCCTCTTCCGCCTCGGCGGCGATGCGCGAGAGCGCCAGCGAGTCACCGACGTGGTCGGCCACATCCTGGATCTCCGGCAGCTGGTAGTTGTGCGCCAGGATCGTGGCGTTACGTTCCTTCGCCAGGCGGCGCACCTCGGCGGCCCACTCGGGCCCGGCCTCGACGCCGGTGTACCCACCGGGGCCGTCCACGATCTGTCCTGCACCCGCCCACAACGTCGAGGTCATGGCCACTCCTTCTTCCGAAGCCTCTTCGACAGCTCCGTCACTACAACCCGGGCGGGCTGGCCCGAATTTCCGAAATCGAGGTTTTCGACTTAGGATCGAAAACATGCCACATGGTAGCACCGTCCACGAAGTGCTCACCGCGGTGTTCCAGGTTCGACCGGTGGTGGAACCCATCACCGCAGGTGACGGGCATCACGGACCGAACGGATGCCGAACCGACGAGCTGATGGTCCTGCTGTGGCAGCGCGCACTCGACCCGCAGAAGGGCACCTGGTCGCTGCCCGGCGGCACCCTGCGCGCCGACGAGGACCTCAAGACGTCGGCCAGGCGACAGCTCGCCGAGAAGGTCGACGTCCGCGAGGTCGCGCATCTCGAGCAGTTGTCGGTGTTCAGCGATCCGCACCGCGTGCCCGGCGACCGCCGCATCGCCTCGACCTACCTCGGACTGGTCCCCCTCCCCGCCGATCCCCAGCTACCGCCCGACACGGCCTGGCACCCGGTCTCGGCGCTGCCGGCGATGTCGTTCGACCACGGCACCGTCGTGGAGCACGCCCGGACCCGGCTCGCGGCGAAGCTGTCGTACACCAACATCGCCTTCGCCCTCGCGCCGGACGAGTTCACGATGTCGACCCTGCGCGAGATCTACTGCGCCGCTTTGGGATACCAGGTCGACACGACCAACCTCCAGCGAGTCCTCGCCCGGCGCGGGGTCATCACCGCCACCGGCCGCACCGCTCGGTCGGGACGCTCCGGCGGACGACCCGCGGCGCTGTACCGCTTCACGGACGCGCAACTGCGGGTGACCGACGAATTCGCGGCACTACGACCGCCGGTCTGAACGAGGCCACGCTCCGATACGCGACACGTGGTCGTTATCCGCCGACGTCGAAATGTCATCCTTTGTCCGACCTGAGTCGTCTCACCACCACGGCGGTGAGCACGATTGCGCCACCGGTCACGGCAAGCATCCACCACCGTGGGGTGCCGACGTCGCTGATACCGACGCTGTCGTGCTGTGGGTCAGGCGCGTGTGGCGCCCCGTACACGGTCACGGCAGCCTGGCGGGTCCGCTCGTTGGTCGACGTCGTCGTGGCCGAGCAGCTTTCGACCGACCACGGCGCGCCGTGGGTCTCGTACGACGAAGCGAAAACCAGGTACTCGTCGCCGATCTCGAACCCGCGCCCGCACGCGCTGCTTTGCGTACTCGACGACACCACGGTCGTCGTCCCGACGTCGCCTGAGAAGACTTCGCGGACATCGAATTCGTAGAACACTGTCGAGCCGTTGGTTCGCTCGACCGTCGTGGTTCCGGTGAAGACGGCCGCAGCGTGCGAGACGTGCTCGATGATCTGCGATCCGTCAGGTGGGTAGGCGCACGAACAGGCGAATGCGGTTGTGGGCGTGAATATCGGAAGCGCTCCCGCTAGCCCTACCACCGCGAGTATCGACAGCAACCACCGCACAACGCCCCCTGGTTCGGTCGACTCGGTCGCCGACCCGGTCCGATGCTATGCGGGCAGATGGTCGAGCGCTGTCAAACGAGCGACACCTTTTCGCCGCCCGAACATCCAGCCACCGCGACTCGAATGACCTCGATGGAAATATCAAGCCCCTCTTACGAACTGAGCCCGGTCTCGGACCGCGTGGAGCCGGGTGCACGCGGCGGTCCGGGACGGACGCCCTGGCCGGTCAGGTCCGCGGCGTCAGCGCGACCTTCCGGATCTTGCCTGCCGGCGTCATCGGCAGGCCGTCGACCACCTCTACCCGGTCAGGCACCTTGAATTTGGCTAGAGTGCGCCGACACCGCTCGAGCAGCGACTCGGCGTCCACCACGGCACCGGGCGCCGGCACCACGAAGGCGTACCCGGTCTCGCCGAAGGTCTCGTCCGGCACCCCGATCACCGCGCACATCGCCACCGTCGGGTCCGCAGCAAGCACGTTCTCGACCTCCGCCGGGTAGACGTTGTATCCGCCGCGCACGTACATCTCCTTCTGGCGACCGAGCAGGCTGACGTGCCCGTCCTCCGACATCGAAGCGACGTCGCCCGTAGCGAGCCAGCCGTCGGCGAGGAATGTCGCGGCCGACTCGTCGGGCAGCTGCCAGTAGCCCGCCGCTACGCACCCGCCGCGGACCTGCAGCTCACCGGCCTCCCCCGGGCCGAGCGGGGTGTTCCGGTCGTCGACGATGCGGCCCTCGAAGTCGCCGGTCATGGTTCCGATACTGCGGCCGACCGTCTCCAGAGAGTCACCCAGGGGCGAGATGACGCAGGCGCCGGACGTCTCGGACATACCGTAGAGATTCGCGATTCGGACGCCGTCGAATCTCGCCGCGACCTGCTCGGCAAGCGCCGGTTCCAGGTTGGATCCGCCGACCACGCACAAGCGCACGCTCGACATGTCCACGCCTGCAACGGAGTCCGCGCCGAGCACCATCTTGTACATGGTCGGGACGCCGACGAACATCGTCACCCCGGTGCCGGCCATCACGTCGACCACCAGATCCGGATGGAACCTCGGCAACAGCGCGATCGCACCCCCGGTGACGAGGGTCGAGCCCAACGTGCAGGTCAACCCCCCGACGTGGTTGAACGGCATGACGCCGAGAATCACGTCCGCAGCCGACTGCTCGAACCGCTCCACCTGCGCGGCAGCCGAGGCGAGCAGGCTGGAGTGAGTGATGGTGGCACCCTTGGGCGTCCCGGTCGTTCCGGAGGTGTAGAGGATGACCGCCGGATCCGTGGGCCGGACGGACTCGGCGGCGCGGGCGAGCAACGCCGGCTCGGGCTCGGTAGCTGCGAGGTCCGCCCACCGTCGTCGGCCCGGGGCCTCGTCGCCACCGAGGAACACAACGTGCTCGACCGTCGGAATGTCGGGCCGAAGCTGGTCGAGGAAGGGTCCGAACTCGAATCCGTTCGACTCCACGTCGCAGATCAGGGCACGGGCCCCCGCCTGCGTGAGCATGTAGGTGAATTCACGCTCGCGGTAGACGACGTTGAGGGTGACCAACACCGCCCCGATCTTCGCCGCCGCGAGGTGCGCGACGATCCATTCCGGCGAGTTCGTCGCCGCGATGGCGATGCGGTCGCCGTGGCCGAGGCCCAGACGCAACCAACCGGTGGCGACGCGGTCCGACCGCTCGTCGATCTCTGCATAGCTGATCGCCTCGCCGCCGAAGTGGACGAACGTCGACTCGGGTGCTGTCGCGACCCGAGCAGCGAGCGTCGCGGGAATCGTATGCTCGTTGCCAATTCCTTTGTCCATCAAGAAATCCGATCCGTCGTCGGGACCGCGCCGGACGACCACCCGAGACGGGCGCCGTGATGGCGGTCACATCCAGCAAGCTTTCGCCACTGTAAGCGGACCCACCCAACGAAGCAAGCATGCCTGCTTGTTTCTTGGCCGCCACGAAACCGGCCTCGCCGAGTGCGACGAGGTAAGCCAACGAGCACCCTCGCGGGACGGCTCCGTCGGGGCAGGCTTCGCCGTATCCCCGACGCGGCCAGGCGGGAACGGATCGAATTCGGAGCCGCCGAAGGATGGCGCGCATGGTCTTGCGTGGCGCCTGGCTCGCAACGGCGGCCAGGAAATCACACGGTGCGCAACAGGAACTCGATCGTGATGCGCTCGAAGGCCTCCTTGGCTTCGATCATCACCCAGTGCCCACACTTCGGGAAGATGTGCAGCTCGGCGTCGGGGATGAGTCTCATCGGGATCATCGCCATGTCGGGCGGACACTGCCGGTCCTCACGACCCCAGGTCAGCAGCGTCGGGCACTGCACCTTGTGCATAGTCGACCAGTACGGCGGTACGTCCGACTGGGCCAGCATCCGCTGTTGCATTGCAAACGATTCCGACCCGTACATGGCGGCGAGCGTCTTGTGTGACGCCGGGTCTCCGGCCGTCTCCCACCGTTCCTCGATGCGCTCCTCGGTGATCACGGCCGGGTCGTGCACCATGCACCGCAGCCACCGCACCAGCTTCTGCCGGCTGGGGGCGTCCGCGAAGTCCTGCAGCAGCCGCGTGCCCTCACTCGGGTTCTGGCTGAAGATGTTCGGGCCGACGCCACCGATGGCGACGAGTTTGCTCACCCGCTGGGGGTGGCGCATCGCCACGTTGACGCCGACGACACCACCCATGGAATTGCCGATCATCGCGGCCGATTCGATGCCCAGCGCATCCATGAAACGGATCACCGACGATGCGGCGGTGAGCACGGGATGCCCGTCGACCGGATCGCTCACCCCGAATCCGGGGAACTCGATGATGTAGCAGTGGAAGTGCTCGGCGAACACGTCCAGGTTTCCTCGATAGTTGCGCCAACCGCTCACGCCGATTCCGGAGCCGTGCAGGAGCAGCAGCGGCGGACCGTCGCCGGCCTCGTGGTAGCGCAGCACCCCCTTGTCGGTGACGACTTCCCTCTTCGTCCCCTCGTATGTCACGTCCATTCGACCGAGACTAGAACACGTTCCATTTCTCCCGTGCGGGATTCGGCATTGTCGTCAGCGGGCAGCGGACGGGCGGAATGCCAGCACGATGACCAGAGTCGCCGCGGTGACGGCGACGCCGGTCCAGGCCGCGACGGTGTATCCGGACTCGCTCGGGAAGACCTGACCGGTGTAGGCGGCGAGGATCAACCCGCCGAGCGCACTGCCGATGGAAAACCCGACGCTGCGCACGACCTGGTTGACGCCCATCGCGCCGGCGGTCTCGGACTGCGGCGTGGCCGCGAGGATGGCCGCGGGCATCGCGGCCGAGAACGCACCGACACCGAGGCCGAGGACGCTGATCGCGACGACGGACTCGGCGAGGTGGTCCCGGGCGAGCGCGAACGTCACGAAGGCGACGAGGATGCCGCCGACGCTCCCGGCCAGCACAGCACGGGCGCTGAGCCGTCGACGCAGTGCCGGCATGAATCTGCCGGCGACGAACCCGAGCAGGGAGAACGGCACCAACACCAACCCGGATTGGAAGGTGCTCAGGCCGAACCCGTAGCCCGCCGCGGACGGAGTCTGGACGTAGCGGGTGATGAGGCTCAGCAGGAGGTACATGGCGACGCCGCCGACCAGCATCGACAGATTCGCCGCCGCCACCGCCGGATGCCGCAGCGCCCGGACGTCGACGAGCAGGTGGTCGGTGCGCAGTTCCAGGACCGTCCAGCCGGCGAGGAGGAGCAGCGACACCACGAGGATTCCGGCGGCGACCGCGGTGTGCCGGCGCCACAGATCGGTCTGGCTGATCACCAGGAGAAGCGGCAGCAGCGCAGCGGTGAGCAGCACCGCACCACGCACGTCCACCCGACTCCGGGGCCGAGGCGGGGCGACCGGCAGGACCAGCGTCGCCGCGACCAACGCCGCCGCCGCGACGACGAGCCCCAGCGCGTAGGCGGCTCGGATGCCCGCCCAGTCGGTGAGCAGCCCGGCGAGCGGGTAGCCCACCCCGATACCGGCGGTGGACGCGACCGACAACAGCCCGATCGTCCCGGCCGATCGCTCCTCGGACAGGTGGTCGCGGGCCGTGGCCATCGTCAGCGCCGTGAGCCCCAGCCCGACCCCCTGGGCCGCGCGCCCGATCAACAGGACCGGGAACGGCACCGGCAACACCGTCAGCGCGCTACCCGCGGCGACGACCGCCAACGTGGTGATCACGACGGCGCGACGACGCGGTCCCGACCCGAGCCGGCTCAGCACCGGCGTGGTCACCGCGCCGGACAGCAGGGCGATGGTCAGTGTCCATTGCGCCGCAGCGAGCGAAACCCCGTAACCGGCGGCGACCGCGGTGATGAGCGGGGCGCCGAGGCTCCCGACGACGGCGACCACGAGACCGATGAACACCAGCGTCGCCACCAGAAACGGCGGCTCCCGCCTGGCCTGCGCGGACGCCGGCTCGCTCTCGCTCCGCGTCGACATCACCAGCGCAGCGTATCGGCCGTCGATCGGGCGACCGTTGCGCCGCATCGTCTGTCGGTAGCTGCCACTAGGTTTGTCGCATGACGACGCTGCGTGAGCTCGCCCTGCTACGGCTGGTCGCACAGAGGATCGCGGGCCCCGGGTTCGGTTCGGCGACGGAGACCGTGCGCTGGCTGACCGCGGCGCAGGCGCAGGACTATCCCGGCGCGGTGACCTCGATCGCGTTGCGGTCCGGGCCGCAGGGCCGCGCGTCGCTGATCGCGGCGTTGAACGCCGGTGAGGTCGTCCGATCGTGGCCGATGCGCGGAACCCTGCACTTCGTGGCGGCGGAGGATCTGTCGTGGATGCTTGCACTCACCGGACGGCGGATGCTGTCCGGGATGGGCGCCCGGCACCGCGGGCTGGGAATCGACGATGCTGCGGTGGGGCGAGCCCGGGAGACCGCGCACGCGGCGCTGCGGGACGGCGGCTTGGACCGCCGAGAACTGCTGCAGGAGTGGGAGCGGGCCGGCATCGAGACCGCCGACCAACGCGGCCAGCACCTCCTGTGGACGCTGGCCGTGACCGGGGTGGTGTGCCTGGGACCGGTCCGTGACGGGCGCCAGCTGGTGGTGCCGGCGGACACGTGGATCCGGGAGCGCCGCGAGCTCGACGGCGACGAGGCCCTCGGCGAGTGGGCGCTGCGCTACTTCCGCAGTCACGGCCCGGCCACACTCGACGACTTCGTGTGGTGGACGAAACTGACTGTCCGGCAGGCAAGAACGGGGCTGACGCTGGCGGCCGAGCACCTCGACCGAGTCCAGGTGGACGGCGTCGACTACCTCTTCGACCCTGCGACCCCGGACCTCCTCGCGGCACAGCGACGGAACGCGCGCGGGGTGTTCCTGCTCCCCGGATTCGACGAGTTCATCCTCGGCTACCGGGACCGTAGCGCGGCGGTGGATCCGGAATTCGAGAACCATCTTCACCCCGGCGGCAACGGAATGTTCACTCCCACCATCGTCGACGGCGGCCGGGTGGTCGGCACCTGGAAGCGAAAGGGGCGCGGCGCCGCCGCGGACATCCACGCGACGCCGTTCACCGAGTTCACTCAGCGCACGGAGAAGGCCATCCCGCGGGCCTTTGCGGCGCTCGTGTGACGTCGGCCCGACCGCTACAGGCGCTCGTCGACTTCCTCGACGGCCGGTGCGTCACTGCCGCGTTCGTCTTCCTCGCCACCGACCCCCAGGTCGTCGTGCGGGCTCAGCGCCACGAGCAGCATGTAGACGAGCGTCGCCGCGAGTGGCTGCACGATGAGGACCATCGGTGTCGACAGGCCCGGGGCCGCCGCGATGATCGATCCGACGGTCGGGTCATCGGCCTTCGGGAATCGCAGCCGCGCGACACCCATTCCCGCCAGCGCGGCCACACCCGCGCCCAGTGTGGAGCCCAGCACCAGCGCGGCGGCCGCACCGGGGCCGCGCGACCGCCGCATTCCCCACACGACGACCGCCGACAACACCCCCAGCACGAGGCCGATGCCGGCGAAGATCGCGATCGAGTCGAAGCGGTGCAGACTCTCGGTCGTGAGCACGACGCCCCGGTTCTGAGCGACGACGAGCATCCGCTCCGCCGGCGCGAGAAACGCCCAGACGACCCCGGCCGGTACACCGAGGATCGCCAGGAACACGACGATCCTCGGGACGGCTCGGGGCCGGGGGCGTTGGGGTGTCGTCACACCACCGGACGTTACCTGCGGCCCAGTTCGGCCGAGTCGAGGACACCGTGGCGAGAGCACTTGGCCCACCAACCGTCAGGGCTGACCTGCACGATCATCCGGCGTCCGCACTGTTCGCAGAAGCGCGACGGCTCGAGCCCCAGCTGCGCCGCCGTGGGCACCGCGTCGTCGACGCCGACGACGATCCGGTGCCCGGTAAACGGGTTGTAGCGCTCGTCGGCCCCGACGGCCTCGCTCACGGCGTCAGAGGGTCGCATTGAGCGCCTTGATCGGCATCTCGAGATCGACCAGCAGATCCAGGTCGCTCTCGGCGGGCCGCCCCAGCGTGGTCAGGTAGTTGCCGACGATGACGGCGTTGATGCCGCCGAGCATGCCCTGCTTGGCACCGAGGTCGCCGAGCGTGATCTCGCGTCCACCGGCGAAGCGCAGGATCGTGCGAGGCAGAGCGAGGCGGAAGGCCGCCACCGACTTGAGCGCCTCGCTGGCGGGCAGCACGTCGAGATCACCGAACGGCGTGCCGGGGCGCGGGTTGAAGAAGTTCAGCGGCACCTCGTCGGGTTCGAGGGCCGCGAGGTTGGCCGCAAACTCGGCGCGCTGCTCGACGCTTTCCCCCATGCCGAGGATGCCGCCGCAGCACACCTCCATGCCGGCCTCCCGGACCATCCGCAGCGTGTCCCACCGCTCCTCCCACGTGTGGGTGGTGACGACGTTCGGGAAGTACGACTCGGCGGTCTCGAGGTTGTGGTTGTAGCGGTGCACGCCCATCGCGGCGAGCTGGTCGACCTGTTCCTGGGTGAGCATGCCGAGCGAGCACGCGATCTGGATGTCGACCTCGTTGCGGATCGCCTCGATGCCGGCCGCGACCTGAGCGAGGAGCTTCTCGTCGGGGCCGCGCACGGCGGCGACGATGCAGAACTCGGTGGCACCGGTCTTGGCGGTCTGCTTGGCCGCCTCGACCAGGCTCGGGATGTCCAGCCAGGCCGCCCGGACCGGCGACTGGAACAGTCCCGACTGCGAGCAGAAGTGGCAGTCCTCGGGGCAGCCGCCGGTCTTGAGGCTGATGATGCCCTCGACCTCGACCTCCGGGCCGCACCACTTCATCCGGACGTCGTGCGCGAGGGCGAGCAGCTCCTCGAGCCGGTCGTCGCCGAGCCGCAGCACCTCGAGCACCTGCTCCTGCTTCAACGCCTCGCCGCGCTCGAGCACCTGGTCACGGGCGATCGCGAGAATGTCGGGGGCCTGGGTCACTGCAACTCCTCGGGTGCGAACAGTCCCGACACCCGGGACCGGACGGATACAGCAACGAGCTCGGTGCCGGACTTGAACACCGTACAAGTTGAACGGCGTTCACGTTAGAGCCGTGTTCGATTAGTGTCAAAGGAGGCGGCCGCCGCGCAAGCGCGGTGCCGGACTCGATCCCAACCGGAGGAGCAGGTCAGTGCAGCTACGACGCGGCGACGTCCTCGACGGCGCCATGGCGATCCTCGACGAGTACGGGCTCGCCGACCTCACGATGCGCCGTCTCGCGACCTCCCTCGGGGTCCAGCCGGGCGCCCTGTACTGGCACTTCCCGAACAAGCAGACCCTCCTCGGCGCGATGGCCGACCGCATCCTCGAGGGCGTCGACGCCCCGGTGTCCTCCGAACGGTGGGACGACGGCATCGCCGAACTCGCGCAACGGCTGCGGACGGCGCTGCTGTCGCATCGGGACGGCGCCGAGCTGGTCGCCGCGACCTACGCCTCGCGCATGACGTCGAATCTCGCCCGCGAGAGCTTCGTCGGCGCCGGGATCCGCGCGGGACTCCCCCGCCCCTACGCCGAGCTCGCGGCGTACACCCTGCTGTACTTCGTGCTCGGTCACACCGTCGACGAGCAGTCCCGCGCCCAGATGGAGGCGATGGGCGCGCTCACCCGGGCGCCCGCGTCGCCCGACACCGAGACCGCCGCCGACCTCGGCTCCGACGACGATCTCCTCGACGGCGACCCGCAGGTGCGGTTCGACTTCGGCCTGGCGCTGTTCATCGACGGCGTGCGCGCCCGGTTGGGCGAGCCCGCCACGCGGAGCTGATCCGCCGACCGAGCGGCCGCCATCGAGGATGACAGCAATGTCGATGACGTTGTCCCGCAACGTGTTCACGAGTCCTCGCCTGCGACCGGGGCGGCCGCGAAGAACATCGCGATCGCGCAGGCACCGGGGTCCACGACCCCGCGGGCGTGCTCGCCGACGTAGCTGGCCCTCCCACGCCTTGCGACCAGTTCGCGGGTCGACTCGGCGCCCTCGGCGGCGGCGACACGGGCCGCGGCGAGGGCGACGCAGACGTCATCCGATGTCGCCGCGGATGCGAGAAGCGCCCCGGCAGCGGGCACCATCGCATCCACCATCGTCTTGTCCCCCACATCCGCCTTCCCGAGGCGTCGAACGGCCTGAGTGGCGGTGTCGACCGCCGCCGCGAGATCACCCGCGGACACGCCCTCGCCCGGCACGGCGGCGATCCGCCCGAACCAGAGCCCGAGGAGCGGGCCGCTGGTTCCGCCCGTGCCGAGGAAGGCGTCCGAGACCCGGCTGAACACGGCGCCGGGTCGCTCGGGCGGCCGGGCTTCGAGCTCGGCCAGCGCGGCCCGCACCGCCGACCGCAGATTGAATCCGAAGTCGCCGTCGCCGACTTGTCGATCCAGTTCGGTGAGCGTGTCGACCTGCGCCTCGACGTCGGCGGCGAATCGCATGATCCAGGTCCGGGTCGGTTCGAGCTGCAGGGTGGTCATCTGCTCCTCCAAGTTTCGAGCCACTGCCGCGGTCACCACGTCAGTGCCGGTGTGCGTACGGGGTCGTCCCACAGCTCGACGAGGTCGTCCGACGCGCGCACGAGGGTGATCGACAGACCGTGCATGTCGAACGACGTCACGAGCGATCCCGACAGCAGTCGGACATGCGCGATTCCGCGCTTGTCCAGTGCCCGGGCGAGTTCGCGCGTGGCGATGGCGAGTTCGAGCGCATGCGTGGCGCCGAGGCCGTTGACGATCGCGATGACGTTGTCGCCCTTGCCGACCCGGCCACCGTCGACGAGCCCTTCGACGAGATCGTCGACGAGCACGGCCACCGGGACCAGGGGGCGGGTGCCGCGTCCACGTTCACCGTGGATGCCGACGCCGAACTCGATCTCGTTGTCCGCCAGATCGAACGACGGCCGGGTGTGTCCGGGGGGTGTGCCCGCACGCAGCGCGACACTGAGCGTGGACGACGACGCGACGACCCGCCGACCCAGCTCGGCGACAGCGCGCAGTGTCCAGCCGCGTTCGGCGGCGGCGCCGCAGATCTTCTCGACCGCGAGCACGGCCGCGGTGCCCCGGCGCCCGGGGCCGTCGTCCGCCACACCCTCGGTGGCGAGGTCGTCGTCGACCACGACAATCTCGGTGGCGCGCTCACCAGTGAGCAGTTCCGCCGCGATCGAGAAGTTGAGCATGTCGCCGGTGTAGTTCTTGACGATCAGCAGCGCCCCGTGGCCTGTCTCGACGGCCTCGACCGCCTCTCGGACCTGTAGCGCCGTGGGGCTGGAGAAGACCGCGCCCGGCACGGCGGCGTCGAGCATGCCGATGCCGACGAACTGTGTGTGCAACGGTTCGTGGCCGGCACCGCCGCCGGAGACCAGCGCCACCTTCTCCCGGCGTCGACCGGCCCGCACGACATAGGTGGGGTCGGTGTGACAGACGATCGTGTCCGGGTACAGCAACTGCATGCCCTCGAGCGCCTCCCGGGTGACGTCCTCGGGTTCGTTGACGAAGTGTCGGGTGGTCATGAGTGCTCCTCCGTGCTCATCACAGGTTTGCACGCGCTCCGGCGCGATGTGCGAGACGAATCCCCTGACTGCGGATCGGACACGGCGTAGCGATGCAGAGGAATCGGCTGCGGGATCGCGGCTTTCGCCGGGGTCCCGCGCCTCCACTTCGAGCCAGGTCAGGGTCGTCGGGTCGTCAACTCCACGACACCTCCCTTCGTCGCCGAGTACGCCGCTCTGTCCTGGCTGCCACGCAGACCCGAGACCGACGAGGTCGACTTCGAGCGTATGCCGGAAGACGTCCGGCGTCGTGGCGCGAAGCGGCGCCGATTCAGTCTCGTGGACGACCTCCCGGTTCCAGTGGGACCTGCGACGGTGGCGGTCATCCAGTCGAATCGTCTGCACCGCAGCGACTCCCCTGCAATACTCCCGGCGAACAGTCGCTCGTAGGCGGGCCCGTCCCGCGAAGGGAGACCCTCGATGGCCGATGCACTTCGCCCCGGACGCCGTGCCGTCCTGCGAGCCCTCGCCGCGAGCCCATTGCTGCTGCTGGTTCCCGCCCCGCTCGCCACGGCCCAGTCGACATCGAGCCTCGGTAGCGCCGACCTCGCGGCCGGCAGCTTCGGCCGTGGCGACCTCGACACCGCGTCCGCTCCCGATTGGATGCGGCGCATCCCCGACGCGACGTCCCTGGCCGCACTGTCCCTGCCGGGCACCCACGACACCATGGCGCACAATTCGTCGATCCCGACGCTCACGCAGGACTTCGACCTCGCCACCCAACTGCGGTCCGGAGTGCGGGCCCTCGACATCCGCACCCGGCACTTCCGGGACGTGTTCCCGATCCACCACGGCCCCGAGTACCTGCGCGCCAACTTCACCGACGTCGTCCGCATCGTCAGCGACTTCCTGCGCACCAGCCCGAGCGAGACCGTGCTGATGCGCCTGAAGAAGGAGCACACGGAAGAGGAGATCACCCGGTCGTACGAGGCCACCCTGAACTGGTACATCCGCGACAACCCCGACACCCGAGACCTGCTGGCCGAGCACCTGTGGACGCCGCCCACCGGCTACCAGGGACAGGTCCCCGCGCTCGGCGACACCCGCGGCAGGATCGTCGTGTTGCAGGACTTCACCGCCAGCGCCCTCTACGGCCCTCGGTGGGCCGGCCCGTACATGGACGTCCAGGACGACTTCGAGCTGCCCGGACTCGCAGCGGTCCCGATCAAGTGGGACAAGGCCCGAACGCAGTTCGAGCGGGCGGGCGTGGGAGATCCGCAGACGCTGTTCGTCAACCACCTGAGCGCGACCGGCGAGAGTCCGGCGGCGATGGCGACGGGGACCGTGCCGATCACCGTCGCGAAGGGCGCTCCGGGCACGGTCGGGATGCTCGCCCGCGCGGAGAACTACCTCCGCACCACCGGGACCGGGCACGCTGGCGTCGTGATGGCGGACTTCCCCACCGCCGCACTGGTCGCGGCGCTCGTCGCCCGCAACCTCGACTGACGCGTACCGAAGGAGTGAGCATCGTGCCCGACATCCTGCTGCTGTCCGGGAGCTTGCGCGGCAAGTCGAGCAACTCCGCCCTGCTACGTACCGCCAACTCCCTCATGCCGGACGGATTCCGCGGTGTGTCGTACGAGGGCATGACAGAACTTCCCCACTTCAACCCGGACGAGGACCGCGATCCGCTCCCGCCGGCGGTGTCCGACCTGCGTCAGCGGATCGCGGCCGCTGCGGGCCTGCTGATCTGCACTCCCGAATACGCTGGGGCACTGCCCGGCTCGTTCAAGAACCTGCTCGACTGGACTGTCGGCGGAATCGAGATCGGCGACAAGCCGACCGCATGGATCAACGTCTCGGCCAGCGCGACCAGGGCAGCGAACGCCCACACGTCGCTCCGCCTGGTGCTGAACTACACCGGAGCATCGATCGTCGAGGAGGCGTGCGTCCACCTCCCCGTGACGTCTTCGATGATCAACGACGACGGCGTCATCACCGATGTCGTCGTTCGCAACGCCATCGCCGCCGCCCTCGCTGCTCTGGCAGGGCGCGCGGACTCACCGCAAGCCGGCCTCTACCAGAGATGATCCTCCGCCGTAGCGAAATCCATCCGGGTCAACGGGCCATTTCGGGAGTCCACGACGGGCGCACCGCCAGTCGCCGGCGGTCCGGTCACCATGCCACCCTGTCGATGACGAGAGACCGGGCGCCAAGGCGGTCGTTCCGCAGCCCGAACTGTGACAGGGTGGCCAGACAGGGTCGCGGGCCGGACGACGGTTCCCCTGCCTCCGGAACGAGCCGCGCCGACGGGATCTCAGCCCTCGGAGGAGCCAGGCCATGAACTCCACCAACGATCGATACCGCCTCGCCGACAAGATGGTGCGTCGGATAGGTTACGGCGCCATGCAGTTGGCCGGCCCCGGGGTATTCGGACCGCCACGAAATCGCGATGAAGCGCTCGCCGTACTCCGGGCAGCGGTCGACGCCGGCGTCGACCACATCGACACGGCCCAGTACTACGGCCCCGCAGTGGTCAACGAGCTGATCCGGGAAGCGCTGTTCCCCTACCCCGACGGCCTGGCGTTGGTCAGCAAGGTCGGCGGCCGACGAGACAAGAGCGGTGCCTTCCTGCTCCACGACGAGCCGGATCAGCTCCGCGCGAGCATCGAAGAGAACCTCCAGTCACTCGGCGCTGAGCAGCTCACCGCTGTCAACCTGCGTCTGCTCGACGGCGCCCCGGCCGGTCAACGGTTCGTCGACCAGGTCGGCACCCTGGCAACCGCACTGCAGGACGGACTGATCGCCGGCGTCGGGATCAGCAACGTCACCCGCGAACACCTGATCCGTGCACTCGAAGTCACCGACATCGTGTGCGTGCAGAACGCATACAGCCTGGCCGACCAGCGATCGAAACCAGTTCTCGACGAGTGCACCGCCCGCAACATCGCCTTCGTTCCGTTCGGCCCGCTCGGCTACCCGAGGGAGGTGCACGATTCGGTGCTCACGAACCCTGTCGTCACCGACATCGCGGTCGGCCACGGCGCGACGCCGACTCAGGTGGCCCTCGCCTGGCTTCTGAGTCTCGCCGGCAACGTGCTGCTGATCCCCGGCACCAGCAGCCGCGCCCACCTCGCGGAGAACCTCGGCGCCGCGTCGCTGCGACTCAGCGACGACGAGGTCACGCGCCTCACCACCGCATTTCACCGGCCGTGACACGTCGGCGCGTCGACCGATCTCAGCCGGCCCGCCCTCACGACGAAGCGAGGATGCCATGACAGACATCACCATCGAGACACCCAACGGAGACATCGACGCCCTGCTGGAGGTCCCGACAGGAGACGGATCCTGGCCGGGCATCGTCGTCATCCACGACGGTTTCGGACTGCGTGAACCTCACCGCGAGATCGCACGTCAGATGGCGGAGCACGGATACCTCGCCGTCGTCCCGAATCTCTTCGCCCGTGGCGGCGTGCTTCGCTGCATGCGAGGGGTTTTCAGGGACCTCATGGCATACGAAGGCCAAGCGTTCGAGGACATCGAGGCGGCAAGGGAACTGCTGGCCGATCGTCCCGACTGCACCGGCGCGATCGGCATCGCCGGATTCTGCATCGGCGGCGGGTTCGCACTCGTGGCCTCCACGAAGGGCTTCGGCGCCTCAGCGCCCTTCTACCCGCCGCCGCTGCACAGCAGGTACGCCGAGATCGTCGACGGCGCCTGCCCCATCGTCGCCAGCTTCGGCCGACGCGACCCCATGAACCGACGCAGCGGCCCGATCCTCGAGAAAGTGCTGACAGAAGAGGGCATCCCCCACGACGTGAAGACCTACCCCCACGCCGGCCACAGCTTCGCCGACCGGGCACCCCTCCAGGCGCTCGCCCGCATCGCGGGATTCGGCCAGAACGAAGAAGCCACCGCGGACGCGTGGCGCAGGGTTTACGCGTTCTTCGACCAGCACCTGCAGACCAACACACCGCCAAGCGCCGACTCCTGACGGCAGACGAAACCGCAGTCTCCGGCGCGGATGCCGATCCGCGTGTAGCCCACTACGAATCGGCATCGTGGAACACCCCGTTCTCGGGCGATATCCGTGTGGACGCGGTCTGGCGCGCGCGAACCCTAGAATTGACTTGTGTCCAGCGGAGCATCCTCCGGTCGGATGTCGGCTCCCGGGAACCCCGCACCGGGATGGATGGTCAGTGCAACGCGATCACGTTGGGTGCCCCGAGCCGCGATCGTGGCCGCTGGAGCACTGCCGCTCTTGTCGATGCCCGAGCCCGATCTCGGCGTGCTCGCCTGGGTGTCCCTGGTGCCGGTGGTGTTGCTGGTGCGCCCCTCGGTGACGATGCGCGAGGCCGGACTGCGCGGCTGGCTGGCCGGCGTCGGGTTTCTCGCGGGCACGCAGTACTGGGTGGCGCCGAACCTGCTCTGGTTCTTCCCTCTCGTCGTTGGTGTGCTCGCACTGCTGTGGGCGGGGTGGGGCGTGCTCGTGTGGGACGCGTTGCGGGCGCCACTCACCGGTCGGCGAGCGGCGGCGGCCGCGGTCGCCGTGCCGGCAGGGTGGGTGCTGGTCGAGGCAGTCCGGTCGTGGCAGTGGCTCGGTGGTCCGTGGCCACTGCTCGGTACCACCCAGTGGCAGCACCCGGGGGTGCTCGGGCTCGCCGCGCTGGGCGGGGTGTGGCTGGTCAGCTTCGCGATCGTGGCGTCGAATGTCGGGGTCGCCCTGTGTGTCGTCGGCGGCGCGGCGGCCCGCGTGGTCGGGGCGGTGACCGTGGCGGTAGCAGTCGCGTCGGGTCCGCTCTGGTCCGCATGCCGACCCGCGGCGCCGCCGTCCGACGTCGCGACCCTGGCGCTCGTACAGCCTGGGATCGTGCACGGCGACATGCTCGCGTTCGAGGAGCAGCTGTCCCGAGGGATCCGCGCGCCCGTCGATCTCATCGTGTGGGGCGAGAGCAGCGTCGACGCCGACCCCGTCTCCGATCCCGCGTTGGGCGCCCGGCTCAGCGCGTTGGCCACGGCGACCGGGGCGGACCTCTTGGTCAACGTCGACGCACCGGCCCGCAAGGCCGGTGCGATCTCGAAGACCTCCGTCCTGATCGACGATCACGGAGTCCACGACACCTATCGGAAGACCCGGCTGGTCCCGTTCGGCGAATACGTCCCGTTCCGCGACCAACTCGGCTGGCTCAGCCACGTCACCTCGGCAGCGGCGCAGAACCGGCAACCCGGCGACCGGTTGGTCGTGATGAATGCCCGCGGCCTCAGTGTCGGACCACTGATCTCCTTCGAGGAGACCTTTCCGGACATGGCCCGAACGCAGGCGCGGGCGGGGGCGGACCTGCTGGTGTACCAGACCTCCACTGCCACCTTCCAGGGAAGCTGGGCTCCCGCGCAGCTGGCGTCGTTCGGGGCGCTGAGGGCCGCAGAGAGCGGGCGCCCGGTCGTCGCGGCCGCTCTGACCGGCGAGTCGGCCGCTTTCGACGCACGCGGACACCTCCTCGGGTCGATGCCCGCCGACGAGCACGGCGTTCTGCTCGTCGAAGTGCCCATTCACGCGGACGACACGCTCTACGACCGCCTCGGCAACTACGTGCCCGGCATCTGCGCCGCCGTCGTGGCTGGATATGTGGCCGGCGCGGTCGTCCGGCGACGGACATCCCCGCCGGGCGCGGAGAAACCGGCAGGCACAGGGACCCCGGCCCGACCCATCGATCGCGGGGACCACCGGTGAGCGCTCCCCGGAATCATCTGCGAGGGATCACCACCCACCGACACCGCTGACCGTGCCGCCCTGGTCCTCCGACCAGTCCGACAGGTACGAGCTCATGACGCGGCAGCGATACTCCTGGAACTCGCCGAAACCGGCTCCGAGCGCGCTCGCCAGCTCTTCCGGACTGTCCACCCAGGTCGTCCCCTCGGGATCGGGCAGCGCCTCATCCCCATGGTTCCGCGCGGGTACCACGTACATGGGATCGCCCTGAGGATTGACCACCATGAGGCGTCCGGCAACGCACAGTCCGTAGATGAACTCACATTCCGCCGCCGTGAGCGTCGCATGGTCGATGCCGCCGCTGAGCGGACCGTCCTGATCCAACGGATCGAGATACAGATCGCTCCACGCTCCATCGAACGCAAGCACGGCACCGTCGTCGTCCACGAGCGAGCGATGCTCCACTCTCAGCCCACGAACGCGCAAGAACTCGGCGATCCCCTCGCGATCAGGATCCACGAGCTCACCTCCGTCGATCCTGTAGAAGCCGAGCGAGAAGCCCAATTCACTTTCCTTCCAAGCAAGCCCATCACGGCCAGGCCACGGTCGTACCACCCGCATCAGCGGTCGGCGGGGCCGTCGGCCTCGAGTTCCGACCTGGTCCGTGAGCGCGGCGCGAGCAGAAGCGTGCAGAGGAATGCGATGGCCGCGAATCCGACTGCGACACCGCAGATCGCACCGGAGCCGATCGCTCCGGACTCGAGCACCACCCAGATCCAGAACGCGGCCACGAGCAGGAACACGCCGGCGGCCGAGCTGGTCGCGAACCGCACCCGCCAGCACCGTTCACTTCGTGTCGGCCAGTGCCGGGTCGACTCGATCGCGAGATGACCCGCGACGACCGAGACTGCGCCGACGACCATTCCGAAGATCGCACCGACGACCACCCCGGCCCCCACGAGCGAAACCACGGTGTTCGCGTCGCCGGCGATGATCAGTACCCCGCCGGACGTGGCGCCCAGGCCCGTCGCGGTGCCCAATTCTCGTGCTTCCCACCCCATGAGCCCCAGCCAACCACACGACTCGTTCCCGGCGAATGTCCCTGGCGCGGGTTACCCGCCGCCGCGACGGTCGGAGACCACCAGGCAGATCATCTTGTCGGCCGCCACCTGGTCGGCCGCGTCCACCTCGCCCGCCTCGAGCAGCGCCCGCTCGCGCGCGTCGAGCGCCCGGATCGCCGTGGCCAGTTCCTCCGGTTCCATTGCCCAGGCCGCCGCATGCACGGGCGAGGACGTCATCCTGCGATAACTTCGCCATTCCTGCCAGGCGAATCCCAGCAGCAAGAGGACCGTCAGGACGATCGGGATCGCCGCCAGCACCACGAGCCACGTCGGCGGGGCAACAATCTCGCCGGAGTACTCCCCGGTGTACTCGCCGAGACCCATATCACACATCCCCCAACGCCGTTCGGTTCGAAATATCGATGGTAAGACTTCGCCCGATCGGTCATGCAGCGTCTCCCACTCGATGGGCATGAGGGGTGTGACCTGTCCCGCATGGAGCTACCGTCCGAATCGGCAGTGGGACAGACCCACCCGACCGTGGAGGCAGACATGGCACTTCCCCTCATCGGCCGCTCCGCCCTCGTCATCGGCGGAGCCGGCGGCATCGGTGGCGCCGGCGCCCGTGCGCTTCTGGCCGCGGGGGCGTCCGTGACGATCATGAGCCGCGACGAGACACGGATCTCGACGTTCGCGGCGCAACTGAAACAGGACGCACCCGAGGGCGCCCGAGTCGATCACATCGTCGGCGATTCGCTCGTCGAGGCGGATGTCGTGGCCGCCGTCGAGCACGCTCGGCACGACCACGGGCTCGACATCTGCGTCAGCACGGTCGGACGCGGCAGCACTATTCCGCTGCTGCTCAACAACCCCGACGACTTCACCGCGGAGCTGCGCACCAACATCACCAGTGCGTTCGTTGCCATCAAGGCCTGCGTCCCGGCGATGGCCGAGAACGGCGGCGGGTCGATGGTCTTCACGTCGTCGGTGATCGCGGCACAGTCCTTCCCGTACATGAGCGGCTACTGTGCCGGCAAGGCCGGGCTGGAAGCCCTCGTCCGCACGGCTGCAGACGAATTCGGCCATCTCGGGATCCGGATCAACTGCATCCGGCCGGGGCTGGTCGCCTCGCCCGACAACCCGAAGGTCGCGGCCAGTTTCTCCGGTGAGCGGGCGGCGGCCTTCCTCGAGCAGACGCCGCTGCGGCGCCTCGGGGTCCCCGACGACATCGCAGGCGCGATCCGCTACCTCGCGGGTCCGGAATCGTCGTGGGTGACCGGCACCGCGATCACGGTCGACGGCGGCGCCCACATGCGACGCGCACCCGACATCCACCAGCGACTGCGCGACGAACAGGGGGATCGGGTGGTCGACGAACTGCTCCAGGGCCGGATTCCCACCGCGCCGGCGTGCCCGGATACTCCCCAGCCGGCACATGCGTAACCGACGTCACACCGGTCTCTGCGGAATAGACCCCGTACACGCGATGTTGTGATGTCCGGATCGGTGCGTTCCGTGTCCCCCGGGCTCAACCCTTTGCCTTCGCAGAGTTCCGTCCGGCTGGAGCTGCGTTGCGCCTTTCGCCGTGAGGCGACCGAACGCACCGGTCCACCCTTCGTGCCCGCGACAGCTGCTTCCACGCGCCGGGGCACCCTGATCGAGCCAGCTTCTGCCGTCCGACGATGACGCATGGATGCCGTCCGGAGTAGGAAGATAGTACGAGCGAGACGGCGACGAATCGTTGCCGCATCTCCCGACCGTCGGCGGTGAGTCTGCAAGGCCGGTCACCACTGCCGGAAGCCGACCCCTAGTGGGGAGGAGTACACCGGTGTTGTCCCGCCGCGTCTCCGACGACTGGGCCCCGATCCTGGACCAGGAGCGACTCGTCGATCCCGAGCTCGAGCCGCTCACGGTGCGCGGGATCGTCGCCTCCACCCCTGGCAAGCTCGCGTTCATCGGAGTGGTGCTGATCGCGCTCACGCTCGCCGCGGGTGCCCTCACTTCCGTGGCGATCATCGCCCGCGAACAGAGGATCGACACCCTCCACACGGAAACCGCACCCCGCACCCATTCCGCACAGGAGCTCTACAGTTCCCTGTCGATCGCAGACGCTGCGGCCACAGCCGGGTTCCTGTCCGGAAGGGTGGAACCGGCAACGGTCAGGGATCGCTACAACCAGGCGATCGGCGAGGCCGCCACCGCGCTCGTCTCGACGACGAACGGCGCCTCGGCGAGCGACGCGCAGGCGTCCGAGTTGCCGGCAGAGCTGTCCAGAAACCTGGCGATCTACACGGCGATCGTCGCAACCGCTGATGCGAACAGCCGCGTCGGAAACCCGATCGGGGTCTCGTACCTCAACGAGTCGTCCGCGCTGATGCACGACACCATGCTTCCCGCGGCCGAGCAGCTGTACACGCAACATGCTGACGCCCAAGCCGAGACGCAACGACACCTCTCCCAGCCGCCTCGCGCCGCGTTGGCGCTGTGCGTGGTGGCGTTGATCGCGCTGATCGTGGCGCAGCGCTACCTGGCGAAGCGCAGCCATCGCCGGGTCAACCCGGGCATGATCGCGGCAACGGTATTGATGGCGCTGCTGGCGATTTGGCTGTCGATCGCGGGACTGGTCTCGGTCAACGCCAGCGCGTACGACACCGAATCGGCCCAAACGATGGACGCGCTCGTGCGGGCACGAATTCTGGCTCAGCAGGCCCGCGCCGACGAGACGCTGGCGTTGCTCCGGCGCGATACGGACGTCCAGAGCGAGCAGGAATACGCCCAGCACATCGAGGACCTTTCGCGGATGCTCGACGAACTGGACAGCCAGCCGGTACCGACCGCTGCGGCCGATACGGCCGTGAGCGACGCCGTGGCCGCACTCGACGGCTGGGAAAGAGCCCACCAGGACATCCGCAACCGACTCGACGCCGGCGACTATGTCGGTGCGGTAACGGTTGCCATCGACGGCGGGCCGCAAGATGCCCCGGCGCAGTTCACCCGCCTCGACGACGCATTGCGCGGCGGTATCGGAGACCTCCGAGAGGAGGCCAGCGGGTACACCTCGCGGTCGTGGTCGTCGCTGAGCCAGCTGGACATTGGCGGTGCGACTCTCGGCGTGCTGGCCGGATTCGCGATCGGCGCCGGCGTGTGGCCCCGGCTGAGCGAGTACCGGTGACCGGGCGCGTACAAAGGAGAGGGAAGGCCACGGTACAGGTCACGCAGTGAACAGAACACGAGGATCCGCGGGTACGGCGCGGCGACCGACAGGGCGTCGCTGGGTGATGCTCGTCTGCCTGGCCGGCGCGAGCGCCCTGACCGGATGCACGTCCATCCAGACACCACCGCTCACCCCTGTCGGCAACTACACCGAGTACCCCCTGCCGAGCGGAGCCGCGATCGCGCCGCCGGCGACGACGACGGTCCCGGGGGTCGCGGACTGCGACGCCACTGCCAGCCTTCGCCCCAACCCGCCGGGCGAAAACCCTGCGGGACCCAAGGTGTCCGAGATCCAGGCGCGGGGACGGGTGATCGTCGGAGTCGACCAGCGCAACTATCTCTTCAGCAGCCGGGATCCCGTGACCGGCGCCATCGAGGGCTTCGACGTGGACATCGCCCACGAGGTAGCCCGCGATCTGCTCGGCGACCCGACGAAGGTCGAGTTCCGACTGGTCAACCCCACTGACCGCATCCAGGCGGTGCAGAACTCCACCGTCGACATGTTCATCATGTCCACGACGATGACCTGCGCCAGGGCCTCGCAGGTCGCCTTCTCGGCCGAGTATTTCCGCGCGGGTCAACGGCTGCTCGTGCCGCAGTACTCCGGGATCCGCGCACCCGCGGACCTCGCGGGCAAGCGGGTGTGTTCGGTGCCCGACACTCCGGCGATGTACGCCGTGCAGCGGCAGATACCAAACGTCCAGGTAGTCACCGTGCCCGACTGGGACGACTGCCTGGTCGCCCTCCAGCAAGGGCAGGTGGACGCGGTCAGCACCGACGACGCCCTCCTGCTCGGCATGGCGGTGCAGGATCCGAACATGAAAATCGTCGGTCCGGTGATGGAAGTCGCGCCGTATGGGATCGGCATCAACAAGAACGACGACGACCTGGTCCGCGCCGTCAACGGCACCCTCGAACGTATCGGCAGGGACGGAACCTGGACGAACATCTACAACAGTTGGCTCGCCGGTCTCGGGCCGTCGCCCGGCGCCCCCGTGCCTCATTACCAGGACTGACCGGATGACTCAGCCCACGGAACGGGATGCCGACGACGCGACGACCCACGGAACCGAACCCACCGACACGGCCGCGACCGCCGACGACACCACCACCACCGGCGTGACGCGCGCGGCGCCGCCCGCGGGTAGGTCGAGCCGCGCCGCACGCCGGAGGGCGCGCGTGACCTCCGGTCGCCGGCTCATCGGCGAGGGACTGGTCGAGATCCCGGTCATCGCCCCGCTCGACCCCTTCTCTGCGATGCTGAGCGAACCGGTGGTCGCCGAGAGCAGGCGGTACTGCACGAAGTGCCGCAAACCGGTGGGCCGCGCGCAGGCGAACGAGCCCGCGCCGACCGATGGTGTGTGCGCCGTTTGCGGCACCGCCTTCTCGTTCCATCCCCAACTCGAGCCCGGCGAACTGGTGGCGGGGCAGTACGAGGTGCAGGGCTGCATCGCCCACGGTGGCGTCGGCTGGATCTATGTCGCCGTCGACCGGAACGTGGACGATCGGTGGGTGGTCCTCAAGGGGCTGCTGCATGCGGGCGATCCCGAAGCCCAGGCGGTGACGATCGCCGAACGGCGGTTCCTCGCCGAGGTGACCCATCCGAGCATCGTCAAGATCCTCAACTTCGTCGAGCAGCCCGGTTCGGACGGCCGCCCGATCGGATACATCGTGATGGAGTACGTCGGGGGCACCACGCTGAAGGATCTGCTTCGCACGACCTCGGGTCGGTCGGCGCCGAGGTCGGCACCGAGAAGGATGCTCCCGCTCGATCAAACCCTCGGCTACATCCTCGAGGTACTACCGGCGCTGAGCTACCTGCACTCGATCGGGCTGATCTACAACGATCTGAAGCCCGAGAACATCATGCTCAGCGAGGGACAGGTCAAACTGATCGACCTGGGTGCGGTCGCCGCGATCGAGGACACCGGATTCATCTACGGGACTCCGGGCTTCCAGGCTCCCGAGATCATCGCCACCGGTCCGACCGTGGCAACCGACATCTACACTGTCGGACGCACCCTCGCCTCACTCACTGTGAATTTGCCGTCGAAGCACGGCCGCCTCCTCGACA
Organism: Prescottella soli; assembly: GCF_040024445.1. Taxonomy (NCBI): domain Bacteria; kingdom Bacillati; phylum Actinomycetota; class Actinomycetes; order Mycobacteriales; family Nocardiaceae; genus Rhodococcus; species Rhodococcus (subgen. Prescottella) soli. The sequence continues at coordinate 91,816 of NZ_CP157276.1, read as the reverse complement.
GCCTGCCCGACCCGGCCGACGAACCGCTGTTCCGACAGTACCCGGCGTACTACCGGCTACTGAGGAGAGCGACGAATCGTGACCCCACGCAACGCTTCTCATCGATCGATGAGCTGTCGACGCAGTTGACCGCGCTCCTCCGCGAGATCTCGTCCGCACAGTCCGGGCAACCACGACCAGGACTGTCTCAGCAGTTCAGTCCACCTCGGGGCAGCTTCGGCACCGATATGGCAATCCGACCGACCGATGTGTTCGTCGACGGCAGGCCCCACGACACGCACCCGGACGCGCTCGCACTGAAGCAGTCCTTGCCCGTTCCACTGGCAGACCCAACCGACCCGGGAGCCGGGCTGCTCACAGCAGCGATGCACGCCACTCCACGCGAACTCCTCGCTACCCTCCGCGTCGCGCGTGAACGAAGCGCTGCAGCTCCGCACGGTCGACTCGAGGGCAGCCTGGAACTGCCGCTGATGGAGGTGCGCGCACACCTCGATCTCGGCGATACGCAACATGCCGCCGACCTGCTCGACGCGCTTGCGGAGAAGCACCGGCACGGCTGGCGGATCAGCTGGTACCGGGGGCTGTGCGATCTGCTTCGCGGCGAATTCGAGGCGGCGTTCCTCCGATTCGACAGCGTGCTCTCCGCACTGCCCGGCGAGTCGGCACCCAAGCTGGCGCTTGCCGGGACCGCGGAACTGATCCTGGACCGGTGTGACGACGAGAGTCCGGCCACCGACTCCGGTGGAGCCTGCGCGCAGTGGCGGGCAATTGCCGAGCGCTACTACCGGACGGTGTGGCTGACGGACCACAGTCTGGTCAGTGCAGCGTTCGGCCTGGCTCGCCAACTCGAGGCCCGACATGATCGCCCGGCCGCAGTGCACATCCTCGACCAGGTGCCGTCGAGCTCACGACACTTCGGGGAGGCCCGGTTGACGACCGTGCTGGTCCTCGTCGGCGGTCGGCCTGTGGCCGAGATCAGCGAATCCGACCTGCGAGAGGCGGCCGATCGTATCCAACGGTTCCCAGAGACGGAACCACGGGCGATCCAGATGCACGCCCTGGTCCTCGGCGTAGCGGTCGATTGGCTCGAGTCCGGTCGGTCGGCGGCGCCGGAGCCGATCCTGGGCGCCGAATTCACCGCGCTCGGCCTGCGAGCCGGCGCCGAGGAGGCGCTTCGAACGCTGGCCCGCAACACCGCTACCCGCACGCACCGCTACACCCTCGTCGATCTCGCGAACACGATCCGGCCCAAGACCTGGATGTAGCGGCTGTTCACACCGCGACCGCTCGTCACGGTCGGTGGATCGGCCGCATTCCGGGTGACGTGGGGATCTCGCAGCGCACAATGGGGAGCGGACGACGACGATCGGGAGCCGAGGGTGGCGTGATGATCGGAAAACTGGTGGGCCGGGCAGCACTGGTGCTCGCGGTGGCGGTCACGAGTGTGGGCGTCGCCTCCCCGCACACCTTCGCGTCTCCCACCGATACCGCGCCAGGGATGATCGTCGAGACCAGCGCTCTCGATCGGTCGGCGTGGATTCCCGGGGCCGCCAGCGGAATCCACGTCACCTACTGGACCACCGGCCCGCTCTCCCGACCGGCGCTGAGCACCGGCGCGGTTTTCCTGCCGCCCGGCGAACCCCCGCCCGGCGGCTGGCCGGTGGTCTCGTGGGCGCACGGCACCGTGGGACTGGCCGACCGCTGTTCTCCCACCGTCACCGGCAGGATCGGCGGCCCCTATCTCGAACACTGGCTCTCGCAGGGCTACGCGATCGTCGCGACCGACTACCTCGAACTCGGGTCCACGGGTCTGCATCCGTACCTGGACGGTCCGTCGGAGGCGCACAGCGTCGTCGATATCGTCCGCGCGGCCCACGCCGTCGACCCGGAACTGTCCCCACGCTGGGTGGTAGTGGGCCAGTCCCAGGGCGGACAGGCGGCCATGGTCACCGCGTCCCTCGCCACCAAGTACGCACCGGAACTGGACTACCGCGGCGGAGTGGCGACCGGAGCACCGTCGAACCTGGAGAACCTCGCACCGCTGGTGCGCCCCGGCTTCCCTCGTCTCCCCCTCACCGGCACGACGGTCTTCGTCTCCTACATCCTCGCCGGATTGCGCGCCACCCGACCGGATCTCGACATCGACAGCTACCTCACCGACATCGGCCGCGCCGCGGTCAGGGCCGCCGAGTCGGAGTGCTACGAGCAGATGGCACCGCAGTTGCAGAACGTGTCGGTCGGCGACCTCGTCGTTCGTCCTGTGGACGATCCGGCAGTGCAGGTCGTGCTCCGCGACACGCTCGGGGTGCCCACGGTCGGCTACGACCGCCCGGTGTTCCTCGGACAGGGCCTGACCGACGAGATTGTGCCCGCCCCGCTGGCACTGAAGCTGGCTGCGGACCTGGCGGCCAACCACCAGCCCGTCACGTTCCGCACGTATCCCACCGGACACCTGGACACGATGCGGGCCTCGTTGCCGGAGACGACGGCGTTCGTGCGCGGCCTGTTCGGCCCGTGATGTCGGCTGAAGATCGCGTACCTTGTGGGACGTGCCGTGGTTCCTGGTGTCACTGCTTCTGCTGCTCACTGTGGGTGGGTATCTGGCGCTCGGCGTACTGACCGCGATCGGCCAACGTCGACGCAGTGCCGGCCTACTCGTCGTGTCCGGCGCCGTCCTGCTCTTCCCGGTCTATTGGGTGGTCTGGTACGTGCACGACACCTGGCCGCCGACCAGACGATCCGCCGATACCTAGCGCCCCGAACCATCCTGGGAGGCACACCGATTCATTCCGGTTCGTCAGTCCACGGCGGCGAGATACTCGCTGTAGAACAGTGCAAGGCCCACAGCCGAGGCGATCGCGGCGAGCAACCAGAACCTGATGATCACCACCGTTTCGGGCCACCCGCCGAGCTCGAAATGGTGGTGGATCGGGGCCATCCGGAAGACACGGCTCCGGGACGAGCGGAACACCGCAACCTGAATCAGTACCGATGCCGCCTCTGCGACGAACAACGCACCGAGCCCGACGGCGAGCAACTCGGTCCTGGTCGTGATGGACAGTCCGGCCAGCAGACCGCCCAGTGCGAGTGAACCGGTATCACCCATGAAGATCTTGGCCGGCGCCGCGTTCCACCACAGGAATCCGACGCATGCGGCCGCACCCGCTGCGCAGATCAAGGCCAGATCGAGTGGGTCCCGCACGCCGTAACAGCCCGCGCCAGGAGCGGTTTCGCACGCATTGCGGTACTGCCAGAAGGTGATGATCACGTAGCTTCCGAGCGCCAACCCCATCGAGCCGGCCGCGAGACCGTCCAACCCGTCGGTCAGATTGACCGCGTTCGACCAGGCGACCACCACTACGCAGGTGAACACGACGAAGACGACCGCCCCCATCGCGATCGTGGTGTCCCGAATGAACGACAGGTCGGTGCTGCCCGGTGTCAGTCCGGTGCTGCCGCGGAAGCGGATCGCGAGCACCGCGAAGATCACCGCAGCGGAGATCTGCCCGATGTACTTTCCGGTTGCCTTCAGGCCCAGGTTCCGTTGCTTCCGAATCTTGATGTAGTCGTCGAGGAAGCCGACGCCGGCCAGTGCGGTCGTCAGGCCGAGGACCAGCAGTCCCGAGGCTGACGGACCGTCGGCTCGATACCCGATTCCGATCAGATGCGATCCCAGATACCCCGCCCACAGCCCGCACAGGATCGCGACACCACCCATCGTCGGGGTGCCACGCTTGGACTGATGACTGGCCGGTCCCTCAACCCTGATCTCCTGGCCGAATCCCTGCCTCGAGAATGCTTTGATCAGAAGCGGTGTCAACAGAATGGACACCGCCAGTGCAATTCCGGCAGCAAAGAGAATCTGCCTCATCTTCCCCCCAGGTTCCTATCTTCCCTCTTCGCCCACATTCGAATCGTCGAGAGCGCCATTCCCCGCGAGCTGGGTAAGCACCACACAGCAACACCGAACGCGCAGACGCGCTTGTGCTCTGGCTCGAGCACTACAACACTCGACGACGCTACAGCGCACTCGGAGGACGACCACCGATCAGCCCAACCTCCATCAGTTGCCCAACGCACTGACCGCGGACACATTGCGTGTGGCCCATCAGGCTTGGACATCGGATCCGTGGCCGTTCCACAGCAGCCTGCTCCAACATCGGTAACGTTTGCGATCGATTGCCGCTACCACCACGACCATCCAGAGGCCTGCCTGCTGCTGTGTCGACCGTCCCCCCGGAATGTCCGGCGCCATGCACTCACTGCGATCGCCCAGGCCGCCAACGACAGAAGGTCAGCGACCGTCAGGCCGTGATCCGGGGTGAAGGTCCATAGGACGCCAACTTCCAACGGCCCATTCACGAAAACCCAGACGGCAGCGACGAACACCAGGGCAGCAGCGGCGGGACGACCAGGCTTCGCCAGGCACCACACGGAAAGGCTGATCAGGACGATCATGGTGAGGATCGGAAAGAAGAGCTCGACCATCGGACATCCTTGCGTTTCTGCGGCGGCTGCGCACCATTCTGCCTTCCGGCTGTACGGCGCCACCGCGCTTCCAGCGACTGTCCGAGCAGCGAACTCTCATGTGGACCGTCATCCGGCCGACAGCGCCGCGGTTCGCACGGCGCGATCACTCACTGCCAGTTGCGGTTCCGGCGGGCCATTCCGATACGCACAGCACGACGCTCGGATCCCGGGCGATGAGGCTGGTCGTGGCGCCGCGACGTCATGCGATTTCACGGCGCCGTCGCGGCGGAACGACACCGAGCCACCCACGCTTACATCCCCTGTCGTGCCCGCCGACGAAGGACACGGGCTGAACTGGCCGGGGCCTTGGGAGCCGCTGCCGCAAGGCATGGTGAGTGTCTGGGACCTGTTGCAGAACCATCTCGACAACAGCGCACTGAAACGGCGCAGCATGCAGTGCGGAGATGGCGCAGAATATTGGACCGTGACGACTGTGGATGAAGTAGCGCCCAACGTGTTCCGTGCGTCCGGGACGGACGTGAACGTAGTGATACTGCGAGACGGTGACGCCCTGACGCTGATCGACGGCGGCTATCCCGGCGACGTCGGAGCAGTCGAGAGCGCAATCCACTCACTCGGCCGACGTCCCGAGGATGTGCAGGGCATGCTGCTCACCCATGCGCACATCGACCACATGGGCGCGATCGTCGCCTTCCACCAGCGGCACGGAACCCCTGTGTTCACGGACCCGGCCGAGGTCGCCCACGCGCGACGGGACTACCTCGAGCAGGCCACCGGCAAGGACTTCATCCCGATGGTGCACAAGCACGGCGTGCTGCCGTGGTTGCTGCGCATCGCCCGTGCCGGGGCCACCCGATCGCTCTCGGTCGGCGACGCCCGGGCCTTCGCGTCGGACGGGCCCCTCGATCTGCCCGGTGCACCGGTCCCGGTGGCCACCCACGGCCACACGTCGGGGCACTCGGCGTATCACCTGCCGCAGCACGGCGTGGTCGTCACCGGAGATGCACTGATCACCGCGCATCCGTTGTCGAAACACCGTGGCCCGCAGCTACTCCCGCCGGTCTTCGACCACGGGAAACAGGACACCCTGACGGCGCTCGACCATCTCGCCGCACTCGAGGCCGACACTATCGTCCCGGGACACGGACCGGCGGTGTTCATGCCTATCGCCGCGGCCGTCGGGCAAGCTCGCGAGCGAGCCCACTGAGCCGCGAACAGCTGTCACGTCACGCGGGTTGCGAGTCGCCGCTGACGCACACCGAACTGAGGACATGACGGTAGGTCGACAGCCCATACGTGTTCGGCGCGTTGATCAGCGGGAACGGCGACGGGATCCAGTCGAACGGGTTGACCGCCGCGCCGGCTCCGCCCGACCCCGCCACCCACGCGGCGGACAGCGCGTCGGTGCCTGCGGTGTAGCCGATCTCCATGACCTGCGTGGTCAACGCGTACCCGAAGTACGCGGCCGTCAACGCATCGCCGATCTTCACCGCGCCGAGCGGCTGAGCCTCGGCGAGGTTCGCGCCGGCGAAACCGTCGTGGACCAGAGCGACCAGCGCCTCCGTCGCCGCACCCCCGACGGTGGGGACCATGCCGAGCGCTGTCGAGAGCAGCGTCTCGATCGTGGAGAAGTCGTCCGGGTTCGCGGGGATCAACCCCGAGGGAACCATCGTGTTCTCCATGATCCACGCCAGCCGCGCCTGCTGGTCCTCGACCTGCCGGACGTTGTCGGGATCGGGGCTCGTCGCGCGCAGGTAGGTGCCGGTCCGCGCCAACACGTCAGCGAGGGTCAGTTCGGTGGCGGGCGGGCAGTCCGCGCCGGCGATCGAGACGCCCGCGGCGATCTCCTTGACGAACGCGGGGGCCTCGAATCCGAGGTCGACCTCCCGATCCGGCCGGCCCGCCGCGTCGATCGCGTCGTCGTCCGCCCACACCAGGCAGCTGCGCTCGAGCTGGCTCTGCGCGGCGTCGTAGATGAGCGCGAATCCCTTCGCGCCCAGCTTGAGCGGGAGGCTGATGAGCATCCCGGCACTCACCGGGCCGAGGCTGACCATCGAGGGAATCATCCCGGCGATGATGTTCGCGGGGACCAGGGCCGTCGTGTAGATGAGGAAGTACGCGGTCTCGACGGCCTGCCCGAGGGTGAGGTTCTCGGCGCGGATGACGGCCGACTCCTGGCCGTTCTTGACGTTCATCAACTGGGTGACGAGGTATCGGGTGATCGGGTCGCCGTACTTGTTGATGCCCGCGTCCGGATCCGACGACTGCGTCGCCGCGGGGTTGGAGACCGCGAGAGTGCTGATGCCCGTGGCGTTCAGGCGTCGGTGCCCCTCAGCGCGGATCTCGTCGTAGTTGTCGAGGAAGGGTTGCGGCAGAATCGGTTTCGACGCCTGCAGCACGGCATCGAAGATGGCACCCATCGTCGCCTGGTTCGAGCCCACGCAGGTCGTGTCGCCGGCCGGAGCGGAGGTGTCCGGCGCGGCATAGGCGGTCGCCGTGCCGCCGACCAGTACCGCGGCCAGTGCCGCGGCGATCGTGCTCGAGAGAATCCCGCTTCGGCGTCGTGTCCGCCCCATGCCGTGTCCCCAACCCGTCTTCGTGATGATCGCGTCACGAGCGCGGCGCCCGTGGGTGCCGTGTCGCCGGTCCGGCGACGGGCCGTGGCCCGAGCACCGCCTAGCATCCAAGCCAAACGTGGACGATCGTACAACTCAGGTGCCCGGATCACGGCGATTGTTCACGCAGGATTCACGTCACCCCACCCAGCGGCCCTCCGGGGCACGTCACAGCCGCTCGATGATGGTCGCGTTCGCCAGTCCCCCCGCCTCGCACATCACTTGCAGGCCGTAGCGGCCATCGATCTGTTCGAGCGCGTTGACCAGACTGGTGGCGAGGCGGGCGCCGGACGCTCCGAGCGGGTGGCCGATCGCGATCGCGCCGCCGTTGATGTTGACCTTGCCCAGGTGGGCCCCGGTCTCGGCCTGCCACGCGAGCACCACCGAGGCGAACGCCTCGTTCACCTCGAAGGCGTCGATCTCGGACAGGGTGAGGCCGGCGCGGTCGAGAACCTTGCGCGTCGCCGGGATGATGCCGGTCAGCATCAGGATGGGGTCGTCTCCGACAACCGCGAACGAGTGCACACGGGCCCGCGGTCGCAGCCCGAGCCGGGCCGCCGCTTCCTCGCTGGTGACCAGCACCGCGGCGGAGCCGTCGTTGACCGGCGAGCTGTTGCCCGCTGTCACCTTCCAGTCCACGTCCTGGTAGCGCGCGGCCCAATCCTCGCTGTAGAAGGCCGGGCGGAGGCCGGCGAGGACGTCGACCGTGGTGCCGGGTCGAATCGTCTCGTCGGTTCGCAGGTCGTTCACATAGGTGACCTGGCTGTCGAGCAGGCCGTCCTTCCAGGCACGCACCGCGCGCTCGTGCGACATCGCCGAGTACTCGTCGAGCTGGGCGCGCGAGAGGTTCCACTTGCGCGCGATCAGTTCGGCGCTGATGCCCTGGGGCACCAGACCGTCGACGTACCGAGCCTTCACTCGGGGGCCGAAGAAGTCCTTACCGACGAACTGGCTGCCGATCGGGATCCGACTCATCGACTCGACACCCGAGGCGACCGCTACGTCGTAGGCACCCGCGATCACACCCTGGGCGGCGAAGTGCAGCGCCTGCTGGCTGCTTCCGCACTGTCGGTCCACCGTCACGCCGGGCACCGTCTCCGGGTAGCCGGCGGCCAGAAGAGCCCACCGGGCGGTGTTGCCAGACTGCTCTCCGATCTGGCCCACGGCGCCGCTGATGACGTCGTCGATGGTGGCGGGTTCGATTCCGGTGCGTTCGACGATCGCGCGCAGCGCCGCCGCATGCAGATCCACCGGATGGATCTCGGCGTACGCACCGCCGGGCTTCCCCTTGGCGAGTGGAGTACGAACGGCGTCGACGATGACTGCTGAGTTCATGACAGTTCTCCCTTTCAGTTGGCCGCGATCGTCAGTTGGCCGCGATCGCCCCGGTGGTGTCGGTCGACAGGTTCGAACGCGCCCGTTGGGTGACTTCGTCGACGAGGGCCTCGTCGGAGCCTGCGGCCAGTGCGTCGAGGATCCCGGTGACGATGACGCGTGGATCCGACTTCGGGACGTCGAGACCGGCGGTCATCGGCGTGTCGGCGTAGCCCAGGTGGGCACCGAGCACCTGGGTGCCCTGGTCGGCGAGTTCGAGCCGCAACGCGTTGGTCAGTCCCCAGAACGCCGCCTTGGACGGGCTGTATGCGCCGGGGATCGCCAGCCAACTCAGCACCGAGTGCATGTTCACGATCGCGCCGCCTCCCGCTGCCGCCAGTGTGGGCGCGAAGGCGCGGGTCACCTGCAGCGGGCCGAACAGATTGGTCTCGAACGTGTCCCTGATCTCCGCGATCGGCGACGCCAGCAGCGACTGGGCCCCGACCTCGCCCGCATTGTTGACGAGCACGGTCACGTCCGACGCCTTCTCGGCGGCCGCACGAATCGAGCCCGGGTCGGTCACGTCCAACCGGACCGGCACTACCCGGTCGTCGGTCCAGTCCAGATCCCGCCGAGCCGCGCCGTACACCTTCGTCGCTCCCCGCTCCAGGAACTGCCGCACGAATTCACGCCCGAGTCCGCCGCCCGCGCCGGTGACAAGTGCCACGCTTCCATCGATCTGCATCAGCTACTCCCAACCTGGATCGGATTGTTGAAGCCAGCAATTCCACGCTACGCCCTGACTTCAGTTCATTAAAGTCAGCCTGCTTGTGCGGTGAACCACATGCGACTCCGTGCGCCGTTGGACGACAGGTCGTCCTGGCGCCTGCCACCGCGGCCACGCACCTGCGCGCCCTCACCGACGCCGGCCTGATCGCGCGCCGGCCCTACCGAGACGGAGGGGTGCGCACCCGCGACGAGTACGTCCTGACGCCGGCCGGTATCGACCTGATCCCGGTCGTCATCGGCCTGTTCGAGTGGGGCACCAAGCACGCGGAGGGCACCGACGAACTCGAGTTCGCTCACATCGGCTGCGGTGAGCCCGTGGCACTGCGCGTGTCGTGCACCGCAGCCCACGATCTCGGTGCCGACGAGATCGAGGTACGACTCGAGGAGCGGGAACGAGCCTGAAATCACCACTGTCAGCGCTTCGGTCATGATCGTCTCCTCGGGGCACCTCACGAGTCGGCCGTTCGGCTCCGTCGCCGGGACTGCCGATCACACGAGGTGGGCCGGGCCCAAGTACTCGTGTATCGACCGCACGCAGCTCGCGCCGTCGCCGACGGCTGCCGCGACGCGCTTCATGGATCCCGCCCGCACGTCACCGACCGCGAACACACCGGGCTCGCTGGTCTCGAAAGGCAGCGGTCCACGACCGAGCGCCTCCCATTCTTCGCCCACCGGGCCGGGACCGATCGCAGCGTCGGTGAGGATGAAGCCCGCGGCGTCGAGTCGAATGTCCTTTAGCCACGACGTCGCCGGCTCGGCGCCGATGAAGCAGAAGAGCCCGCAGCAGCGTGCGGTGTGACTGCGTCCGGTCGAGTTGTCGGTGACGGTGATGTCCTCGAGGCTGGTCTGCCCGTCGAGTGCCGTGACCTCCGAATCGAGGTGAACCTGAATAGCGGGGTCCGCCTCGATCCGGCGCGCGAGATACGCCGACATCCCGGCGTAGAGGTTGTCCGAGCGGATGATCATGGCCACGGCGCAGCCACGACCGGACAGAAACAGAGCTGCCTGACCGGCCGAGTTGGCACCGCCGACGACGGCCACGGGTCGGCCGGCGCACAGCCGCGCCTCGATCTCCGTGGCCGCGTAGAAGATTCCTCGGCCTTCGAACTCCTCCCATCGGGGTAGATCCAGGGTTCGGTAGCGTGCCCCGGTGGCAACTACCACGGTGCGCGCGTGCGCGACCGCGCCGTCGGAGAGGGCGAGTTCGAAGACGGATTCCGACGGTCGTACCGATACGACGGTGCAGGGACTCGATATCCGAGCGCCGAACTTCTGTGCCTGAATCATCGCGCGGCCTGTCAGGTCCGCTCCGCTGACCCCCGACGCGAATCCGAGATAGTTCTCGATTCGCGAACTCGCGCTCGCCTGCCCTCCGACACCGACCGCGTCGAAAACCATGGTGCGCAATCCCTCCGACGCGCCGTACACGGCCGCGGCGAGTCCGGCCGGTCCGGCGCCGACGACAACCATGTCGAGGACCTCGTCGTGGCCGGTGAAGTCGTCCGGAGACGAGACCAACCCGAGGGCCTGGGCGAGGAGCGCGGGTGTCGCATTCCGGATCGTGCCGGAGGGTGTGACCGCGGCCGGCAGATGATCGGGCTCCAGTTCGTGCACTCCGGCCAGTGCAAGTCCGGCGGCGGTGTCCACGTCGAACCAACTGTGGGCGATATGCGAGCGGGCCGCCCACGTGCGCAGGGCGAGTGACGCCGGTGACAACGGGCTACCGAGCAGACGGACGCTCAGCGCGCCCTCGCCCGACTGCAGTTCTGTGTGGCGGGCCAGGAATGCACGCAGAACGACATCGGAGAGTTCGCCGTCCTGCGCCATCAACCTCCGGAAGTCCGGCGGATCGATGCGGATGACCTCGCCGCCTTCGACGACGCGCATGCTCAGGTAGGCGGCTTGCCCGGTCAGCAGGTTCAGTTCACCGAGGAACCGCCGCGGCCCGCACCGAGCAACGACCGCCTCGGGCTGATCGTCGTAGGCGTCCCGCACGATCTCCACCGTCGCGCTGACCAGGACGACGAAGTCGTCGCTCGCTTGGCCCGCACTCGACACGAGGTCCCCTCGACGGACGGCCGCAAGGGTGCCATAGGCGCGGACCCGCTCCATCTGGGGCTCGGTCAGCGTGGGAAACGCCGCCAGATAGCGCTCCCGGTACGCCTTCTCGACGTCGCCTGGTCCCCCTTCCATGGCGTCAACTCCTTCCACACAACCTGCTGCGGGCAACATCGTGCGACGAGCCATCTCTGCCCGTACATCACCCAAACACGTGATGTACTGGTACGGAACCGCGCGGCAGACTTCGAATCCGAGTCGTCATCGACGAACGCCTCGACAGGCATGACGGCCCCCAGGTCTCCCCAGCGGAGAGCCATCCACCGGACGGATCGAAGCTCCGCCGTCTGATGCGGAAGGTGCGGATCGACTGCAGCTCCACGGGGGTGGTCAGGCAATGAGCGAAACACACGTCATCGTTCTCCCCGGCGGCGGATACGCCGAGTACAGCGAGCACGAGGCCGAACCGGTGGCGCAATGGCTGCGGCAGAACGGCGTGAGCGCCAGCGTGTTCCGTTACCCACTGCACCAGCGGCACCCGGCACCCCTCGTCGCCCTGCGCGGTGAGATCGCGCGCCGCCGTGCGGCCGGCGCGCTGCGGATCGGGCTGTTGGGCTTCTCCGCCGGCGGTCATCTGGCCGGGCTTGCCGCTCTCTCTTCCGGGGCGACGCCAGACCAGTGGGTTCAGTTCGCGATCCTCGGCTACCCCATCACCTCGATGGAGACGGAAACCTACCGTCCGTCACGCATGATTCTGCTCGGCCCCGACGCGTCCGACGAGCTGCGTCGAGCAACCTCACTGGACGCGCTCGTGACGCCCGAGGCGCCGCCGTTCTTCCTCTGGCACACCGCCGAAGACACCTACGTACCCCCGGAACACACCTACCTGCTGGCGATGTCGTTGGCACGCAACACTATTCCACATACAGTGCACGTCTTTCCGCACGGGCCGCACAGCCTGGGGCTCGCCGAAGGAGCGGACGGGGCGCAGGCCTGGACCGACTTGTCCCTGCAGTGGCTGCGCGAGCAAACGCGGCAGTCGAGCGGGGATGCCTGACCCGTTACCCTCTCGCCGAACCGGGCCACCGTTGCACGGGACGCGGTCAGAGATCCGGTGAATTCCGCGCGGCTCACAGCGCCACACTCACTGCACCAACCAGGATCATCGCGGCGCCCACGAAGCGGCCACCCACGTCACCGAATGGGATCGTCTTCTCCAACAGGACGAAGACGGCGATCGCCGCGATCCACAGGAGGTTCATCACGCCGCCGACGAACAGCAATCCCATCACGATCCAGCAACAGCCCACGCAGTATGCGCCAAGCCTCAGTCCCATGCGGAAGGCGCCCACGTTGCCCGTGCGCCAGTAGCGGGACAGGACATGCGCTGGGTCCCGGCAGTTCCTGAGACAAGCATCCTTGAACGGGGTGAACTGGTAGATGCCGGCCGCGATCAGCAGCGCGGCTCCGAACACGGCGCTGTCGGACACCATCATCGGGGACAGCAGCGCGGCCTGATCAAGAGCATGTTGGGCGACGGTGGCCACGAGACTGAACAGCGTCCACATCGCGATGTAGCCGGCGACGAAGACGAACGTCGGGGCCAGCGGGTTCCGCTGGGCCGCGGCCTTCCGGGCGACTGCGGCGTACAGGAGGGTCATCGGCGCCGAGGTGGGAACCATCATGGCGATCATCATCACGACCCACATCACCAGTCTCAGGCCGAACTCGGTTGCAGTCCACGGCTGCACCCCGGCCATGGCGTCCGTCATCGACGCCATCGAACGACCGCCCGCGTCCGCCGACCCAGTTGTCGTTCGTCGCGCTGTCACCACGACGTAAACCCATGCGGCGGCTGTGATTACGCCCAGACCGGCCAATACGGTCAGACGGTCTCGGTGATGCCGGACCCGCGACGTGGTCAGCGGACGACTCCGTCCTGGTTCATGTGCAGAACGTTGAACTGGCCGTAGCTGTCCTTCAGGTCGAGCACGATTCCCGCCCGGGCTGTGGTGTTGCCGTTGCCCATCTCTGCGTAGATGTAGTGGATCCCCTCCGGCGTATTGATGCGCGTCCTCGCCGGCTCGCCGCTGAATGGATGGATGATCGGCGTCCCGTGCGACTCGACCAGCCCTTCGATCGTGAGACTGGCCCTTCGCGCATCGACATCGATCGACAGTTCGACCGGTGCGTACAGCGTGTCCAGCACTGTCGACATCGTGCTGTTGTACACGAAGAAGTGCGTCGCTCCGGGGGTGGTCGACTCGCCGTGGAGGATCCTCCGCAGGGCCTCTCGCTGAGTCGGATCCGCGCGTTCGTCGATGATCACCTGCTGCGTGCCGTTGCCCTCGGCTACCTCGCCTGGCCAGTGCATGAGCTCCGCCCAGTCCAGGCCGTCGAGTTTCGTGTCGTTGAAGTTCCCTTCGTCGATGTGGCCGCACATCACCGTCTCGCAGTACCCCTGAGTCGACTTCGCGCCGAACTGGCACGGGCAGCCCCAGGCACAGTTGCAGTTCGTGAATTCCGTACCGCGGATCATCCATCGATCAGCCACCGGATTCATCCCGTTTCTCACATGTTCTGCACTGCCACAAGGACCTTAACGATCACCGCGCCCACTTCCGGGCGCGCCCAGATGCCGGGCTGGGTCGGCGATCTCGGCGGCTTGCAGGGCACCGGGATTGTCGGCCGAGGCGCCCGTCCAATCGTTCGCGAAATCCTCGGACTGGTTGCCTTATTCCCTGGAAATACTACCGTGGTAGACGTGCCCAGAGCAGTGCAGTTCGATTCGTACGGCGGCGTCGACGTCCTCGAGGTGCGCGATGTCCCCCGCCCTGTTCCGGAGGCCGGTGAGGTTCTGGTCGAGGTCCGGGCAGCCGGCATCAATATCAGTGAGGCAGCGATCCGCTCAGGTGCCGTTCGGGACATCTTCCCTGCGACGTTTCCGTCCGGCCAGGGCAGCGACCTGGCCGGGGTGGTTACTGAACTAGGTTCCGGTGTCAGCGATTTCGCTGTCGGAGACGAGGTGATGGGATTCTCCATGCGCCGGTCCAGCCACGCCGAATACGTGACGGTGCCGGCAAACCAGTTGGCTACCAAGCCGCCGGAGGTTTCCTGGGAGGTGGCCGGCTCGCTGTTCGTCGCGGGTGCTACCGCCTACGGCGCGGTGCTGGCAATGCGCCTGGTACCGGGCGAGACGGTAGCGATCGCGGGCGCGGCCGGCGGCGTGGGTTCCATCGCCGTTCAACTCGCCCGACGAGCTGGGGCCACGGTCCTCGGAATCGCCGGGCCGTCCAACGATGCCTGGCTCGCCGACCAGGGCGCGATCCCGGTCAACTATGGTGACGACCTGCCCGCGAGGCTGCGCGCCGCAGCGCCGTCCGGGCGCATCGACGCCCTGCTGGACTTCTTCGGTGGTGGATATGTCGCCATGGCGGTCCAGGACCTCGACGTGCCCACTGACAGGGTCGACACGATCGCCGACTTCGCCGCCGTGGAGCAGTTCGGGGTGTTGTCGGCAGGTGGCGCGGATGCCTCGACTGCGGCGGTGGTCGCCGAACTGGCCGATCTCGTCGCACGCGGCGAGCTGCAGGTGCCGATCGCCGGGGTCTTCGCCCTCGATGATGTGCGGGACGCGTTCCGACAGGTCGAACGGCGACACACCCGCGGCAAGTTGGTGCTGCGACCATGAGCGACGCCCCCACCGGATACTCCATCCCCTCCGATTCCCCACCGGCCGGAAGGACACCCGATGAGCCCCACGGACAGCACCGCCCCGATCGCGGTCGTCGGCGCGACCGGTCAGCAGGGCGGAGCGACAGTCGACGCGCTGCTCGACCACGGTCTGCCGGTCCGCGCGATCACTCGCACCGTCGATAGCGCCGCGGCTCGAGCGCTGACCGAGCGGAACGTCGCCGTTGTCGCCGCCGACCTGGACGCCCCAGAGTCCGTGCGCGTCGCTTTCGAGGGCGTAGCGGCCGCCTTCGCGATGACGAACTTCACCGCGACGCGCGGCGTCGAAGGCGAGATCGCGCACGGCCGCGCAATCCTGGACGCCGCGCAGGCTGCGGCGCTGCCGTTCCTGGTCTTCAGCTCGGTCGGTGGCGCCGAACGAAATACCGGCGTCCCGCACTTCGAGAGCAAGGGGCGGATCGAGGAATTCCTGATCGCCGCCGTTCCGGTGAACATCATCCGGCCGACATTCTTCATGGAGAACCTGCCTGGGGTGATCGCCCGCGACGGCGCCAGCCTGATCGTCCGCCTTCCGATGCCGGGAGATGTTCCACTGCAGATGATTTCGGTGCGAGACATCGGCAAGGCGGCCACGGCCCTCCTTACGCGACGGGAGCCGGGTACGGCGCCCGTCGAGATCGCCGGAGACGAGGTGACGGGCGAGCGGATCGCCCAACTGGTCGCACAGCGTTTCGGCGTGCCCGCCGCCTTCGTCGAAGTACCGCTGGACGTCCTCGGTCCGAACGACGACCTCCTGAGCATGTTCCGCTGGTTCGCGATCGCACCGTCCTTTCGGGCCGACTTCGACCGGACCCGCGCGCTGGTCCCCGACGTCGAGAACCTGCAGCAATGGTTGGCGCGGCAACGAGACCTCGGCTGAGCAACCTCGCGTCGAACTGCGACGCCCGAAGTCGGAGCGTCCAAGGTGGACGATATCGACTACCTCGATGAAAGGGACTCACCATGACCAAACTCCCTGCGGACCTCATGCGAGTCAACCTTCTCGAAGTGTTCAACGAACCCGACACGGCCCGACGGGCCGAGGTCATCGCAGCGAACTACGCCGAAAATGTCGTGTGGCACGAAGCGGACGGGATCATTCGCGGGCGCAAGGACTTCGAACGGCGCGCGGAAGAGCTTCGCGCCGAAAACCCGGACTGGGTCTTCCGACCCGCAGGCGACGCGGTGGATCTCGACGACATCGGCCACCTCGGCTTCGAGTACGGGCCCGCCGGCTCCCAACCGGCGGTAACCGGCATGGACATCGCTCACACCAAGGACGGCGTCATCATCGAGCTCTACACCATCGTCACCGCGATCCAGCCGCCATCCCCATCTTGATCGCCGAAATCTAGCGTGATCGGCAAGCGCGATCAGCGGGTCGAGTTCGCGGCGGTGCCGACAGTTGCCTGCCGCTCGGTGCAGTAGACAGCGCCGTGAACGGACGGCGCTCACCCCTGTCGGCGTTGTCGTGCTGTACTCGAGGCCTCGATCGAATCTCAATCCTGTTTGAGGACATGCAGTCCCGACAGCGGACCTCCGTTGACATCCATGAGCTGGCCGCCTTCGTGTAGCGGTCCGACGTCGACTGAAGCGAAGCCGAACTCGTCGAGAATCGAGCGGATCGTCGCCTTGGCGTCGACGTCGTCACCGGCGTAGAAGACGACTTGGCGGCCGGCCTCATGACGGGGGTCGGGTTCAATGTAACTGGCGTGGAGCGTGTTGAACGCTTTGACGACCCGCGCGCCGGGGGCGTGTGCGGCGACGATTTCACTGCCGGTCTTGTCGCCGATATCGACGGGAACCACTCCGCCATCGACGAAGTCCAGCGTGTTGGTCACGTCGACCAGAATGCGATCGTTCCAGTGCGGAAGTGCGTCGAGGACATCGCCTACGACCTTCCAGTGTGCGGCGAGAAAGACGATGTCCGCCTGCGCCGCCTCGGCGACCGTACCGGCCGAGGCCGGCGGACCTATCTCCGCGATCACCTCGGCAAGGGACTGCGGTCCTCGACTATTGGACAGTGTGATGGGGTAGCCGGCCTTGACGACGTGACGGGCGATTGCTTGTCCGATGGTGCCTGCGCCGATAGTGCCGAAACGCATGATACTCCTCCGAATCTCCCTTGCCATTAACGATTTTCATCCACCAAATGGAACTCGGCGACAACGCGGCTGTTGAACTCCGTGAGGCCGCTGGGACCGAAGTTGGTCATTGGACGTCCCCCAGTGTCGATGTGGTGGGTGTCGATGTGGTGGGTGTCGCCGATCCGAACGCGACGGTCCGACCCGGAGCCGGTACCCGCGCTAATTTGAGATTTCAAGTCAAGGCGATTGTCCCCGCACTAGAAGTTTCAAGTCAACTGCGGCGTGACGCGAAGATCTCGCGGTTCGGCTACAGCACGCTTGCGAGGCTGGGACGCGCGTCGGAAACCGTTCTCGTCCAGCTCATCCCGATCGTTGAGCAGCCGCCCTGGCAAGATTAGCTGCGACGTGCGACCGCCACGCGTGGACGGCCACCCGTCCCTCGATCGAGCTGATCAGCCGGTCGAATCGAGATGCTCGGCGGTCAAATGACCCATGACAATGTCCGCGATATCTCCGAGCACCTCGAGCTGCTCAGGCGTGAGCAGGTCGACGAAACAATGACGCACACCGGCCAGGTGCAGGGGCGCCGCTTCTTCGATGGCTGCCATGCCTTCATCCGTGAGTACGACGTCGAAGCCGCGTGCGTCGCCGTCGCAGGGAGCGCGGCGGACGGTGCCGCGGGCTTCCATTCGGGCGATTTGATGGGAGAGCCGGCTGCGTTCCCACCCCAGTGCACGACCCAGATCGCGCGACCGAATCCGTCGCTCGGGCGCCTCGGACACGGCGACAAGAACGGTGTAGTCGGCTTCGGTGAGTCCGTATTCCCGAGTCAGTTGCCGCGCCAGGTGCGCGCTCAAGTCGGCATGCATGTAGCGAAGGCCCCGCCAGGCCCGATCCTCTCGCTCGTCCAACCACCGCGTCGCCATGCCCCCATCCTAGAGTTTGTTGACACGTCATCAAATGAGCGTAGGTTTGGGGACAGTGAACAGGCTTGACGGGGATGTTCGGCCACAGCATCTGAGCTGAACCCCAATTCCATTCCGACCAGGAGTGATTCGCCATGACCAGGATCGGCATCATCCTCGGCAGCACCCGACCCAACCGCGTAAGCGAGCAGGTCGCCCGATGGGTCCACCGCATCGCCTCCGAACGCGACGAAGCCGAATTCGAGCTCGTCGACCTGCGCGATCATCCGCTTCCCCACCTGGACGAACCCATGCCCCCGGCACTCGGCCAGTACCAGCACGACCACACCAGGGAGTGGGCGGCCACGATCGCATCATTCGACGGGTTCGTCATTGTCTCCCCCGAGTACAACCACGGCATCCCCGGCGTGCTCAAGAACGCCTTCGACTACCTGTACGCAGAATGGAACAACAAGGCCGTCGGGCTGGTCACCACAGGCGGACTCGGCGGCGCCCGCGCCGCCGAGAACCTGCGACTACTCGCGGGAGAACTGCAGATGGCAGACGTACGCCAGCAGGTCACCTTGTCGCTGTCGGCCGACTTCGAGCACTACACCACCTTCGCCCCCGGCGACCACCAGGTCACGGCCCTGAGAACCATGCTCGATCAACTCATCGCATGGAGTGCCGCACTGGCCCCGCTCCGCGTCGCGGCGTCCGCGGCATGAGCAGAATGGTCGCACCCGCGGCGGTCGCGTCGAGCCGAACGCACCAGCGCGGTGAGGGTTCTCAGCACCGAACCTAACGGTCCGCCCGATGTCGAGGCAGACTCAAGTGCTTCGGCTTCCGCTCTGCGCGAACGCCGGTATCGCCCGCACCGGCGCGGGCGTTCGATACTCGTATGAGTGAGGATTTGGAGCCACTGGACGCGTTCTCCGAGGCCGTGATCCATGTCGCTCAGCGGGTGCTCCCGAGCGTCGTCAGCCTGCGTGTCCAGACCCGACGGGGCACCGGGGGCGGCAGCGGGTCGGTGTTGACCCCCGACGGTTACATCCTGACCAGCGCCCACGTCGTCGACGGGGCGAGGCAGGCCGAAGTGACCTTCTCGGACGGCGGCGAGGTGATGGCGGATGTCACCGGCCGGGATACGCTTTCCGACCTGGCGGTCCTGCGGGCGAGGGGCGACGTGCCGGCGGCCGTGACCCGTGGAGATGCTGCCCAGCTCCAGGTCGGGCAGCTGGTCGTTGCCGTCGGAAGTCCACTCGGCCTAGCCGGCAGCGTGACCGCCGGCGTCGTCTCCGCTCTGGGTCGGTCGCTGCCGACGCGGTCGGGCCGGGTCATCGACGAGGTCATCCAGACCGATGCAGCCCTGAACCCCGGCAACAGCGGCGGTGCGCTTGCCGACAGCACCGGTCGCCTGGTCGGAGTGAACACCGCCGTCGCCGGGGTCGGCGTCGGGCTTGCTGTGCCCATCAACACGACGACCGAGCGGATCATCGCCTCCCTGATGCGGACGGGACGCGTTCGCCGCGGCTGGCTCGGGATCGCCGGAATGCAGGTGCCCCTGCCGCCAGCGCTCGCCGCCAAGCTGGGACGCAAGCGCGGCGTCCAGGTCGCTCAGGTCGTGGCCGGGAGTGCCGCCGCGACGGCGGGACTGTGCAAAGGCGACATCCTCGTGGCGATCGAAGGGCGTCCCGTCGCGACCGCGACCGACATCCAGGCGCACATGGTCGAAGGCACCATCGGCCGGCGCGTCGAGGTCACGGTGTGGCGCAACGGCGCGCTGGTCGACGCCGTAGCCGTCCCGCGAGAACTCGCCGACGAGCCGTAGCCCGAGTCCGACGGAACGGACTCGGGCTCCAGCGTTCGTCGGTCTCAGGCCGGTCCGGCCGAAATGCTCGCCGCCGCCTTGCGGATCAGGTCGGCGACCGCCTTCGGCTGTGACACGTAGATCGCGTGGCTGCCTGGCGTCTCGGCCACGGTTGCACCCATGCGTTCGGCCATCGCGGTTTGCGCGCCGGGCGGGATCATCCGGTCGTCGGTCACGTGCAGGTACCAGCTCGGCTTGACGCGCCAGGCGGCCTCGGTGACGGTGCCGCCGAGGGCGTCCAGTCCCCATGGCACCTGCGAGTCAGCCATGAAGGCGGCTTCCTCTGGCGCGACGTCGCCCGCGAACGAATCGTGGAACCTCGCCCGATCGAGGTAGAGGTTCCCGTCGACCGGCGGCAGGATAGGCGGCTGCGGGCCGTCCGCCGGGAACGTGCCGATGAGCGTGTTCACCGACTCACCCTGGTCGGGCGCGAAGGCGGTGACATAGACGAGCGAGGCGACCTTCTCGTGGGTGCCGGCCTCGGTGATCACGGCGCCGCCGTACGAGTGGCCCACGAGCACGACGGGGCCGTCGATGGTGTCGAGCACATCGCGAGTGATCGCGGCGTCGTCGGTCAGCGACTTCGTGGGATTCTGCACGATGCGCACGTCCAAGCCGTTGGCCTTCAGCTCGTCGTAGACCCCGCGCCATCCTGACCCGTCGACGAACCCTCCGTGGACGAGGACGATCGTGGCACTCATGGTGACTCCTTCTCGGTCGGTGGACACGAGCGAATCTATTGGGCGCCTTCAGCTCGAGCATCCGTCAGATGACGTACATCAGTGCAGGAGTTCCGAGCGATGGTCGAGGGCGTCGCGGAGCGCGCCGCGCGACTCTATCCCGAGCTTGGGAAACACCCGCGACAAATGGGTCGACACCGTGCGTGGAGACAGGAACAACTGGGCTGCGATCTGCTTGTTCGTCAGGCCGGTGGCGGCGAGGCGCGCGACGGCGGCCTCCTGGGGTGTCAGCGGGTCGGCGCCGGGCTCACCCCCGCCCGACGCCCGCAATTCCCTCAGGGTTCGTTCGACCCAGGGGTGCGCACGCAGTCGGCGGAAACCGTCCAGCGCCGCGGCGAGCTGAAGGCGCGCCTCGGCCGTGGCCTGGGCGCGCCGGAGTTGCTCGCCGTAGACCAGATGCACACGAGCGCGGTCGAAGACCCATCGTTCGCTTCCCTCGATCGCAAGCGCGGCGGAGAAGCGCTCGCGCCACTGTTCGGGATCGGCAAGTGCGCCGGCAGCGTTCACGAGCAGGTCCAGTCGCGGCGAACGGGCCCCGAGTTCGGCCGCGTCGACGGCTCGCAGATGCGCGGCGGCCTCCTCAGTGCGGCCCGATCGGATTGCCGACTCGACCAAGTCGAAGACGAGCCACACCGCGTGTGGAACGAACGGCTGCAGGGCGCCGACGGGGCTGACCGAGGCCGCGTGCCGATAAGCCGACTCGAACCGCCCATGCGGCAGCTCGAGCATGCAGCGGATATGCGATGCGTACGCCGCGAGCGCGTAGAGGCGACGAGGCGCCGCCCAGAGCAGCAACTGTTCGGCGGCGCGGTCGGCCGCAACTTCATGCCCTCTCGCGGCGTCGACCAGCGCGCGCAGGAAACGTCCGGGAGCCGCGGTGAGCGTGTACCCGAGCTCGTCGCACAGGCGCAGGCCGTCGTCGGTGACCTGCTCGAGCTCGTCCCACCTGCCGGCGAAGTAGGCATCGTTCCCGATCAGGAACAGCGCCTCGATCTGCTTTGCGGCGGCCCCGCCGCGGCGACCGTCCTCGACGACCCGCCAGAGCGGCTCGAGCGCGAACTGCACACGGTCGAGATAGGCCCCGGCGGTCGCTACCCGCGTGATCTGCACCGGGTTCGACGTGAAGCGCAGCGCGTCGATCGCGGCATCGAGGCGGTCGAGCACGGCGGCGTCGGCGCGAGCGGGGTCGGTGAAGGCGCGGTCGAGCAACGCGAGCGCCTCGTGCGGCTCCGGCACGATCCTGTCGAGCTGGCGTCGTGAGGCGACCGAGAACTCGGACCTTCCTGCATAGAACCCGACGGACATCAGGGTGAACAGCGCTTCGACGATCGCTTCGTCCGTGGCATCGAGGCTGCCGGGCAGAGCGTCGAGCGCCGCGATCAGCAGCCGCTGTGCGCTCGATGCGTCGCCCTCGCTGTTGAGAAGGTGGAAGGCCGCCGCGATCACGTGGGACAGCGACGGGGCGTCACTCGGGGCGGGGCGTGCGTCTGCGAGCAACCGCGGGCTCTCTTGGAGCTCACCAGTGACGAGGGACCCGAGATAGGCGGCACGGGCCACCCGGCGCGCGTGGTCCTCGCGCCGAGGGCTCAGCTCGGCGGCACGGAGCATCGCTGCAGTGGCGCGCGCACTGTTGCCGGCCTCCAGCAGGTCGTCCGAGACTTGTTCGAGCAGGCGCGCCACCTCTTCATCCGGGGCCGATGCCGATTGCCCGAGATGCCAGGCACGGCGTGACGGGTCGTCGGCGAAGGCGTGCGCGAGGATGGCGTGCGCCCGGCGCCGCTCCTCGCTCGTCGAGAGTTCGAACACCGCCGAGCGGATCAACGGGTGGCGAAACTCCATGCGGCCCGACCGGGGATTCAAGCGCACGAGGCCGGCCTTTTCGGCCGGAGGCAGGTCGATTCGCCCTTCCTGAGTCGGCACGCAGTTCTCGATCGTCAGACTGTTCTCGGCACCGGCGAGCACCACGAACAGCAGCATCTCCCGTGTACCCGGCGGAAGATTCCGCAGACGCTGCGCATACAACGACGTGAGCCGGTCGGTGAGAGGGAGCGGGTCGCGCAGCGGTCGGGGGTCACCCTCGAGTGCCGCGGGTAGATCGAGCAACGCCAATGGGTTGCCTGCCGCATCGGCGCGAATCCGCCCGCGCACATTCGCGGGCAGCGCAGGAAAGCGATCGGCCAGCAGCGCGTCGGCGCTCTCGTCCGAGAGCGGCGCGAGTATGTGCGCGTCGAACCCACTGCGTACGAACACGTTCTCGATCTCCGATCGCGCGGCGACGAGGATTCGGATGTCGACCTCACGAATCCGCCGCGCGAGGTAGGTCAAGGCCATCGCACTCGCGAGATCAAGCCACGCAACGTCATCGACGACGAACAACAAGGGAGTCGCCCTCGCGGCATGGCTTGCGAGCGCGAGGGTGGCGGCGCCTGCGATCAACTGACCGGGAGGTGACCCGGCCTCGAGCCCGCAGATCACCGCGATCGCCCGCCGATGCACCTCGTCGAGCGACGGCAGCCGGCCGAGTAGTGGATGCAGAACCTGATTGAGCGCACCGTAAGTCAGCTTGGCCTCGTACTCGAGTGCCGTCGCTCGCAACACCGTTCGTCCGGCCTTCTCAGCGAGATCGGCGGCCACGTCGAGCAGCGCTGTCTTACCCACTCCCGGCTCGCCACTCAGGACGAGTACCGGCGACGCGAACCGCGCGTCGCCACCGACGAAGTCGGCAATGAGGTCGATCTCGCCGTCCCGTCCGAACAGCATTCCGCACCGTCCTACCTGACCCGGCACTCCCGGGTTCGCCCAGCGACATCAATACGTCCCTATCAGCACCCACAAGCACGAGTTCGACCGGATGCTGCTGCCGGGCAACATGTCCTGCCCCACCTGATCGGAACGAGCCGACTGCACGCCGAACACCTGCACTCGCGCCGTCTTCCACCGCACCGGAAGCTGGGCGGAATCGGCGCGGCGGCCACCGTCGAGCGAATCACCCCGGCGGCGACCTTCCCACTGTACGAACCATTTTCCGCCCACGTGGCGGTTTCGGGACGGGAAGGCGACTGCGGGAAATGTTCTCCCGTTCGTCAGATGCTGTTCACCGTGACGTGGTCGACTCCTGCAGTGGCGAACACCAAAGAGGAAGCCGCACTGCGTGAGGCGGCGCACGCTATCAAGCGGGACTACCCACGCCTGTCCGACAGCGAAGTAGACGCAATGATCGCGCGAGCGCTCGAGGATTTCCACGACCGGCCGATCCGGGAGTTCGTCCCATTGTTCGTCGAACGCCGGATCCGCTCTCGGTTGTCCGAATCGGACTGACGCAGCGGGCGTTGGTGATTGGTGCCCGCACCCCCGACCACGGGGTAGGTCACCATGGCAGCGGACCCGCCGCGGAGAAGTAACCGCCCGTAGGACCGTCCGGCCCCACCTGGGCCATACGCACGATGATCTCGGCTCCCTCTTCGACCGTTTGGGTACCGGTGTGGCGGTTGAGGTCGGTGGCTGTGAAGCCCGGATCGACCGAATTGACCCTTATCGACGGAAATGCCTTCGCATACTGGACGGTGAGCATGTTGAGCGCGGTTTTCGATGCGGGGTAGGCGACGCCGGCGTAGGCGTACTCGGGTCGGTCGACGGAGGTGAGATCCGCCGCGCCGAGAAGGCCACCGTCCGGCGTCCGTTCCTCGATACCCGCGCAGTTGACGAGGACGTCGAGGCCCCCGGCCGCATCGATCGTTCGTGCCGCGGCGTCGACGGATGCGTCGTCCGTGACATCGATCTGGATTGCTCGGACACCGAGTTCGGTTGCGGCGGCCTGGCCGCGTACGTCGTTGCGGCTGCCGATGTACACGGTGTGGCCGGCGGCGGCGAGTTGACGGGCGGTCTCGAATCCGAGGCCCTTGTTCGCTCCGGTGATGAGTGTTGTCGGCATGTCTTCACACTCCACCTGCTCACCGGTGCATACCAGTGTCGGTCGGCTCTTTCCCGGACCATTGGAGGAGGAATCGCAGCGGGTCGTGTGGCGGCGTGTCGGGTTCGGCGGTGTAGGCGACCAGCAGTTGGTCCGGGTGGGTGTCGACGGAGAATTGCTGGACCTCGAGTTCGAGCGGGCCGACGATGGGATGCCGGCGCATTCAAGTTCGGGTCGTGCGGGTCTCTGCCCGCCTCCATCCGCAGAACGGCGACACAGTCGCGGGCGGCCCGTGGCCAGTCCGCGTACAACGCCCGAAACGCCTCATCGAGGAAGGTGAGCCTGATGAGGTTGCGTTCGGCTGGGGGTATCGCACCGAAGTCGGCCAGAAGGGACACGGCGCCGCGGTTCCACGCCAGAACATCCATGCGACGCCGCAACACCATCGCGGGAACGTCGGGCATCGTGTCCATCAGCTGCTGCAATTGCGGTGCGACGGGCGAGCGATTCCGCCGCCGGACGGCAGCCGACGGGACTTCGTCGGCACCGTGAACAGGTACTTGCGCTCGTCGGGGGCCAACTGTAGGGCGTCCGCCAGCGCGTCGAGGACGGGGCGGGAGACCCGGCGAGTACGACCCTGCTCCAGCCGGACTATGTAGTCGACGCTGACGTGCGTGAGCTGGGCCAACTCCTCGCGGCGCAGGCCGGGCACCCGACGTGGACGACGCGAGCGTGGAGATGCGGCCTTCGAACCCCGACAGCGCCGCCGGGCCTGACCTCCTGGCCCGCCACCCTGCGCGAACGGAGATCACCGTCGTGAAATCGAACGTCACGTTCCCCAGTGCCGGACTGCAGCTTGCCGGCCATCTGTACACACCCGACGACGGCGCGGCTCCGCACCCTGCAATCGTCGTCGGCCATCCGGGAAGCGGCGTGAAGGAGCAGGCCGCCGGCCTGTACGCCCGCCGCCTCTCCGAGGCAGGATTCGTCACCCTCGCATTCGATGCCGCCTATCAAGGCGAAAGCTAAGGCACGCCGCGTGGCCTCGAGGACCCCGCACACCGGGTCGAGGACATCAAGGCCGCGGTCTCGTTCCTCACCACCCACAGCGACGTCGACCCCGACCGCATTGGGGCATTGGGCATCTGCGCCTCCGGCGGATACGCGATCACTGCGGCAGCGACCGACCACCGCGTCAGAGCCGTCGCAACCGTCAGCGCCGTCGACATCGGCCGTCAGTTCCGAATGGGTGCTGACGGCACGCAGGATCCGAACATCATCCGAGACCTGCTCGACAACGCAGCGGCGGCGCGCTCCGCGGAGGCGCGCGGCGAGAGTTCGCCAGGCTTGTCCCTCTTCCCCGATTCCGCCGAGCAGGCACTCGCCCTGGGCGGCCGGCACGGGTTGGAGGGATTCGAGTACTACCGCACCGACCGTGCCCGGCACCCTCGATCGGCGCGGACCTTCACCTGGCCGAGCATCGACAAGATCGCCTCGTTCGACGCCTTCGGAGTCGTCGACCTGATCGCGCCACGCCCGCTGCTGATGGTCGTCGGGCACGAAGCCGTCACAGCGTGGATGAGCATCGCGGCGTTCCAGAATGCCCAGTACCCCAAGGAACTCCACTGGATCGAGGGCGCGAGCCACAACGACCTCTACGACATCGAACAGTACGTGCGGCCCGCCGTCGAGCAGTTGACCACCTTCTTCAGCCATCGCCTACGTCAGTTGAGCTCGACACCGGCACCGATGGCCGCCCGGTGACTCCGCGTACGACCGGGCTTGCGCCGATGGATCTCGCTAACGCCCACTCCCCTGCTAACCGTCCCGCCGTTCACTTTTCGAACGAATCACTGTGCTGTCATGCATCGTTCAGCGCGGCCAGCAGTCGCGACGGGGCGAATCGCCGGTCAGGGTCGAGGGCAGCGCTGATACGGGCGAGACGCTGCATCCCCGAATGGTCCAGCCCGTCAGCGTCCGCGCCACGGCCGTCGGCGAACGACGCCGCGGAGCGTCCGATGTCGGCCGCGATCGAAGCGGCGCGCACTTTGGACAACCCGTCCTCGGTGCGCGAGCGTGAGGCGACGTCGTTAGCGGTACCCACCGCGTGCAGCAGGAAAGGTCCGGGTACCGCGGTTGTCGCCCCGTCGCGGGTGTGTGCGTTGTTGTCCAGGTTGCGCAGCTCGACCATTGCTACCGGCGAGTCGGCTGCAGCTGCGGTGTCCAACACGTCAGCTGTCACGGCCGGCGCGCTGGGCCCAAGCCATCGGCCGATACCCAGCGCGGGGATCGGATTGGGTGGGTCGAGGTGAATCTGGGCAAGCCGAGCCGCGTCGGCGGGCGCCCAGCTGCTGTCCACCACAGGCGCCGGCGCAATCGACAGGGCGCGCAGCAGCGGGATCGCCGTGTCGGGACCTTGCGGTGAGGCGAAAGCCAGATGCACGGTCGGCACACCTTGCAGCGCCAGGGGAAACGTTGGCGCACCCGGCGGTGTGTGCAGCACGCTGATACTTGTCGACAGCGCATCACCGATCTGCCCCAGAGCACTCACCCACGCATCGACGACGGGCACAAGCGCGTCGATGCTCCATAAGCGATAACCGGCCCACAGATGCTGGGGCGCCACGAGTTCAACGGTCAGAGCGATCGCCAATCCGACCCCACCCCCGCCCCGGAACGCCCACAACGCCTCGCGATCGACGGCGTCGACGGCGTCCTCAGCCGCCCGTCGTATCTGCCCGTGGCCGTCGACGTAGTCGACAGCCAGGAGCGCCGAGCTGGCCAGCCCATACGGGCGGGTCAAGAATCCGACTCCACCCCCGAACGTGTAGCCGGCGACGGCGACCGTGGTCGAGGACCCGGCCAGTCCAAGCAGCCCATCGCGTTCGGCGACCGCGTTGACCGCCGACCACGTCGAGCCCGCACCGATGTGGGCGACGCGCGCGTGCGCGTCGATCTGCACCGCGTTCAATCCGGAGGTGTCTACCAGCACCCGATCGGATTCGATCGGAGCACCCGCGCCGTGCCCGCTGGCCTGTACTGCGACCCCCAGATCGCGCTGGGCGGCCCACTGAACGGCTTGGGCGACCTCCTCGGCACTGCCCGGGTGAGCCACCATCGCCGGACGTTGCACCACCGTGGCGTTGTGCGGGTTGGTCGCGGCCCGGTATGCGGCGCTCCCCGGCGGGGACAATAGATCGGCTCTCATCTCGGTCATTTCGTTCTGTCCAATGTGGCGGGTTGGTGATGTCGGTGAATGCCGCGGCCACGTTTCCTCCGCCTCAGGACACGAGCAGGAGCGCAGACGTGATGAGCATGACGGCGGCGGTGAGGCCGTGTACTCCCCAAGCGATGGACTTCGAGCCACCATTGCGGAGCACAATGGTTGCGTCGCCGAGCGGAATGATCGTGGCGGCCAGCATCACCCAGCCGACGAGGTGGGTCGCGCCCGCGACCATCAGGATGATGACGAACAGCCCCGTTGCAATGTCGCGCACGCCCTTTACGCTCAAGTAGGCGCCAACGGACGGCTGGTCGAGATCCGGCAGCACACCGTAGGCGGCGGCGGCGACGCGCGGCGCGACGAGGAAGCGCGCGCCGATGAAGATGATGCCCGCGGCGAGGAGTCCAGCGAGCGTGTAGCCGACGATGGTGACGGTCACGTCGAACACCCCTGGGATTTCGTCAATGAATGGGCGAGAATGACGTCGGGTCGAGCAGCATCGACTGAACGTCGACGATCTCGTCGGTATCGAATCCAGCCATGTCGGAGGCGAATTCTGGGCTGGCCATGACCTGCCGCGTCACTTGTTCGGGATCGGCGCCCGGTGGGTAGTCGATCAGCGCGACGAGTCGACTCGCGCCGCCGCTTCGCTCTGTCCACACACCGTGCGTGGTGACCCCGAACTTCGTGAAAGTCGCCACGTGGCGGGCCCAGTGAACCTTCGCATACTGCTGCAGAGCTTCAGTCGATCGCAGAGTGTAGATCCTGAGCTGAAACATCGAATGCCGTGCTCCTTCAGTTGATGTCGGCTGGTGTGGATCTGCGGGCGCAGCGTGTCAGATCATCAGCACCACGCATAGGGCAGCCGGTGCCAGACCCCGAAGCAACGCACGAGCGCCGGTAACGCTGCCCCATTTCGCTTGCAGCACCTGCACATTCGGCAGCATATTCCCGGCGTCGACGGCCGCTGCCAGTTGTCGATCGGTTGGGACGCTCACCTGCGCGTAGAGCACAATCCAGACCAACAGCGGGACCAGCGCGGCGCCCGCAGCGATCGCCTGTACCCAGTGCGCGGCCACCGTGGCCAGCACCGCACTTGTCCCGGTTGCCAGAACCCCGAGCAAACCCGGGCACGGGCATCCGCCGGTCTCGATATCGATGCACGCTTCCGGTCACTACGACCAGGGCACGGTCGTCGACCAACGCCACAGCCGGTCGCAGCACAATCGCGCGGGACACGTCGGCGCAGTAGACCACCGCGGTACCCGGCACGGCGATCAGTGCGGCGGCACGGGTGATGAGGTCCGAGCCCATGTTGTAGCTCCCGTCAGTCGCTACTGCTAGCAACGCTAACCCACGTTTCAGACCTGTCAACAGCAGTGCTGGCGTAGCCAACTGTGTCATCAAGGGGTATGACCTTTGAGGATCGCCGTGAATGTGAGAGGTCCGCCCGCCGACAACTGATCCGCAGAACGGCCCGCAAGGCGGACGACCACGAACTTCGCTACTTCTCCACGAGACAGAGGTAGACCGAAAACAGCTGATACCTGCGACTCTCATCGGTCAGATCCACGCCACTGACAGCTGAGGATCACAGCTGAAGGACCTCACTGTCGAGGAGCCGCACTAACGTCGACATCCCACCCACCTTGGTCGTCCCAGCTCAAACATCAACGAAGTGCAGCGGACTCAGCGGCCGGCGCGAGGAACATCGTGCACATGTACGTCACCGCCGACCACACCGCCGAGATCCCCAGGAACCACCCTCCGACCGATGAGAGCACCTGCCCGGGCGTCGTCGAAGCCAGCACGCTCCAGACGAAGACCACCGCGACCAGCAGGAACACAGCAGCAGCCGAACAGGTCGCGAACCTATGCCGCCAACAGCGCGCCGACCGGGGCGGCCACACCTGCGCCGACCGCACCGCGAGAGCGCCGCCCACCACCGACACCGAACCGACCACAACCCCGACGAACCCACCCACCACCAACGCCACCAACGTCAACCCCCCAATGCCCGCGGGCACACACCATGCAGCGGCCGCTGCAACTCCGACTCCGGCCGCAATACCGATCTCCCGCGTCGCCCACCCCATACCTGCAGCTAAACACAGCCGCAGCACACTGGATGCACGGAACGTCTGGACCCGGCGGACTCCACGCAGGTGGCCGCTGGCCTGAGCTCGGGCGATGAGTTCGAGGAAACCGTCGTAGGCCTCGGCTCGGCGGGCCTCTAGACGTTTGGCGGTCGGGAAGGTCATGGTGAGGACGTCGGCGAAGCCTCGGTCGGCGGCCTGCATTGCGCACACCGCCTCGACGTAGCCGACGAAGCCCTGCCACGGATCCGGACCGGCCAGCGCGACGGCGACCGCTGCGGCGTAGGCGTCCATCCGGCGGATGACGTCCGCGCCGATCAGCATCAACAAGCCCGAGGGCAGATCCGTCGAGTCGTAGGACGCGGCCTCGCCATGCCCCGACAGCCACCGCTTCGGCAGCTCGATCCATCCGGTCCCGGGACGGTCCTCCGCGCCGCTGGCCAACCAGCGGTCCTGCCAGGTGTCCCCGGGAAACGATGACAGCCAGCGCAGCAGCTTGGCCACCCCGCGCCGTCGGCCGGCGTTCGTGGCGGCTGCCACGGCCACGAACGGTGCCGTGGTCAGCCGTTGCTGAACGTGCTCCGCAGGCGCCGCGGTGTGGGGACACCAGCCTTCCGCCGATCGACGAGGAAACCGATTGCGCAGCTGACTGTTCCGGGCCCGCTGTTCTGCGGCGACGGCAGTGGCGGCCGGCAGCGGCTTGCGTGTGAAGTGTTTGACGAAGGTGGTCACAGCATCCTCCCGAACAGCACACTCAACGCCTGCGGGTCATAGCCCGGTGACGGCGGCGGAGGCACCAGTTTCTCGCGCTGTTCCGCGATGCGCGCGTGAAGGGCCAGCACCCCGGCGATCACCTCATCCTTGTCGGGGGTCAGGTAGATCTCGGTCGTAGACAGGTGCGCGTGACCCAGGACGAGCTGCACGTCGCTCAGCATCAGCTGCGGGTCGCGAGCTATCCTGGCCGCGGCGCTGTGCCGCAGATCGTGCAAAGTCCAGTCAGATCCAACTGCGGCGTTGGCTCGCGCGAACATCCTGTGCGCCGCAGGGTAATTCAACGGTCGCCGAGGTCGGCGCAGCGTCCACCACACCGGCTGGGTGCGACCTCGGGGAACCTCGCCGTGCATCTCTTCCTGATGCAAGCGCAGCCACACGAACGCATCCGCCGACTCCGGAACCGGCTGTTTCGCACGAGTCCCCTTGCGCACCAAGGTGATCAACTGCTGACCCGGATCGATGTCGCACTGCTGCACCCCCGAAGGTCCGACGCCCGCACTCCGGTCGAGATCCAGAACGCGACCAATGCCCGGTCTTGGTTAGAGGGCAGTGCCGCGAACAGCTCGTTGAACCGCTGGTCGGGAATCGCTCGGGGGACCCGGCGCGGAACCTTCGGCCGGTAACGTCCCACCCGCTCGCGCGCCCACCGTCCATCGGGTTGTGGTGTGCGTGCGCCCGACGCGACCGGCGGGATTGAGCGAGCGGAAACGGGTTCAGGATCGGGCCGGTGCCCTCGTCTCGGTGGAAGTCGTAGAAGCTGCGCAACACAGTCTCGCTGTGCGTCACGGTGGCCGGCGCATAACGGTCGCCCAGTGCCGGCTTGCCGGTGATCGGATTCGGCGCGCCCGCGATCACATTCGTCGGTCCGGTGCTGCCGGACCTCGTGGCCTGCCGCCGGTGCTTGATCGTCAGTTGGATCCAGCAACCGAAGTCGCGGGCCTCCCGCCTGGTCGCCCGATCCCAGCCGACATCTACCGCGAGTAGGAACCGTCACCACCGCAAGAGGTCCATGTCACACGAGCGCAACGTCGACGCCGACCGCCCGGAGGCCGGCAGCTCCTGCAGGAACACCGCCACCGGCTCGACCACCGCGCCGCCAGCGTCCGGCAGGTGATACGGCACCGTCTGCTCGCCGGTGGCCACCAACCGACCGACGCAGGGCACTGCGAGGCTTGTGAGGTCGCGTCCGCTCTCTTCCGATTCGACCACGTGGGCAAGCTACCGACGTAGCTCAAACCCCGAGCATTCCGACCTGCCCTAACCCAGAGTTAGTTCAGTCAACGGTGCATCCGCTGTTCGATGCTCCGAGTCGACCCGAAAATGATCACCCGGCTCACCGACATCGAAACCGATCTGCTCCAGCGACGCGACCGCGCACACGACGAAGGCTGGCTCGGCGAAATCGAAGGCATCGATCTCACCCTGGCCTTCCTCCGCAGCAAACGCGACGAGACAAGCCGCCTGTCGGCCCGGGCCACCGCACTTGGCACCCCTACCCTTCGACCAACCGGCCAGGCCTCTTCTGAATGAGCGGTGAGTCGCATCAGCGGGGAGCATTCATGGTGATGACTTCCTCGCAGTAGGGGCGTTGTCAGCTTCCGAACGGGAGGGTGGTGCTGCCGGTCCCGGGCTGGGGTGCGGTGGCGTTGACGGGCAGGGACAGAACCTGCCGGTGTCCCGAGTCGGCGATGTAGACGCGGTCGCCGTCGAGGTCGATGCCGGTCAGTCCGCGGAAGCCGCTGAACGGCAGGGTTACCGGGGTCGAGGTGCCGGCAGGCACTTTGCGGACCGTGCCGCCCGGTGGGGGCTTGCCGAGGGAGCCGAAATCGCCGTCGTACATGTTCGATTCGTCGACGTAGTACACATCACCGTCGCGGGCGACCAGGCTTGCGATGTTGCTCTCGCCCCGGTAGGGCAGGACGGTCGATTCCGGCGCTCCGGCAGGGAGTGTGAACAACCGCTTGGAATACATGTCGGTGGCGTAGACGTCACCGCCATCGACCGCGATCTCGACCGGCCCGCCGTCGAGGCCACGGAACGGTAGCTCGGTCGGGATCGACGCCCCCGCGGGCAGCTCGAGGACTCGCTGGTTGAACGTGTCTGCGACGTAGACGTTGCCGTCCTCGACCGCGATGCCCAACGGCTGATGCAACCCAGCGAACGGTAGAACCGTCGGCGTCGAGTGTCCGGCCTCGAGGAGGAGGACCCGGTCCTGGTCGAGGACGTACACGTTGCCGTTCTCGACTGCAATGCCCCAAACGTCGGTGAGCTCGCCCAGCGGCAGAACAGAAGGTGCGAAGGCGCCGGCGGGAAGAACGAGAACTTCCTTGGCGGTATCACTGTTGTTCGCCACGTATACGGCACCGTTGTCGGCGGCGACACGGACGAGGTAGTCGGCCGTCGGAAACGCGAATGCCGTCTGCCCCGGTACTGGCACGCCAACGTCGAGAAGGAAGGACTGGACGGCCATGCCGGCATCGGCGAGCGGCTCCGCCGCCGCCGCACCCGCCGATCCCATCTCCACGACGACCACCGCGGCTGCGACGCCGACGGCGCACTTCTTCACAACAGCCATGCTTCCCCCTCGGCCGAATGGACCACCCCTGGTGTGCGTGACGCTAACCGCATGAGCGACCTGCACATCGCCAATGTCGTTGTGCGGGCGTCGATTGTTACCGGCCGTTGACCGATCGGCGCGCGCTCAGCGGCTGTGGTTGACCGCTGGACACCGTGGCCAGCCCACTGTCATTCCGTTTCGCCGGCCCCGCCGATGCGTTCCACCGCTCGTGCGATTTCCTCGTCCGGGGCTTGTCCGGTGTAGGTCTGGTCGGGAAAGACGAAGCGCCGCATTGCCCACCACCGGAAGGCGGTCGCCATGAGCGTTCCGATGATGGAGCCGCTGACGAAGTCGGAGACGTTATCGACGACGAGCGACACGTGGGGCACCCTCAGGTCGAAGACGTATCTCGCAATCCCGAGCGGGATCTGGTTGATTGCGACCCCGATTCCGGCCACGGTGAAGTACAGGGCGGCTTCGTGATGTCGCGGGCGGCGTCCGCGCTCGGCGAAGGACCATTCTCGGTTCAGGACGTACGACAGGATCGTGGCGACGAGGACCGCGAGCACGTTGGCGGTGATGGGCTTGTCGGTGAGCACTGTCCACTTCAACCCGAAGTACAGGACCACGGTCGCCACGAACGTGATGGCCCCGACGACGAGGAATTTGACCATCTCGGCACGCTCGAGCAGTCGAGTGAGCCAACGATTCGGGATGTGACCGACGATCCGTTCCGAGAATTGCATCCGGAGGGCACCTTTCGCGGTAGTCGTACAGCAAGGGCAGATCGATCGCCTGTGGATATCGGCCGTTATGGGGATCGGATAGTCGTTCCACGGGATGGCCCGCAATCACGCGCCGCTCCGGGTCTTCCCGCCCGGATTGGATCAGCTGCCGCACGGGATGTCGATACGTCCTGTGCTGGGGCCGGGCGTGCGCGTGTCGACAGGAAGCGCGAGGGCACGCTTGTTCTGGTGGTCGGTGAGATGGACGTTGCCGCCGTCGACCGCTATGCCTGCAAGCCCCTGGAAGCTCTGGAGCGCAACCACTCTGGAGGGCTGCGTGCCGCCAGGGAAGCTGTCGGCGGAGCTCACGCCGTGGATCGCGGCCCCGGCATCGAACCGCAATTTGTCTCCGCGGACACGAGTTCGGAGAGAGCTTCGGCCGATGCCGGCTCCCCTCCCGCGATCACTACACCCGCGGCCACCCCACCAGAAATCTTCCTACTGAACGGCATTTCATCCCCCCATGGTCGACGACCATTCGAACTGCTGTGACGGTACCGCACCGAGCCTTCACCGCATCGGCGCAGCGCTGGACCCGATCCAACTTTCATACCGCGCGGTAGGTTACGTTGGTTGGGCGTCGTCTTCGCAGAAGGGCTGAGGCGGGGTCCGGGGAGGGACTGTTCATCATGCGTGGCGGCACCAGAGATCTGCCGGCATCAGACTCCGATGTCACCGAGGCACAAAGCGATCGACAATTCCCTGCAGGATGGCCGACGCTTGCTGTCATCGCCGTGATCGCGACGGCGGCGACGGTGCTGCTGTTCACCACGGTCAACCCGCGGATGCCGTACACCGGGCTGTTCATGGGCGGCGCTGATCTCGATGTCTACCGCGACGGGGCGCGGCATGTGATGGCTGGGCTGCCGCTATACACCGAACCGGTGATTCACGGTCTGCTGTATACCTACACGCCGTTCTCGACGTTGATGTTCCTCCCGTTCGGGCTGCTGCCGGGCGAGATCGACAAGTACATCTGGATGGGCGTCAACGTCGTTCTCCTGGCGGCGATCGTCGCCCTGTGCTGGCGGATGCTGGGCTACCGCCTTGGTGGCCACGCGGTTGCCGTGTCGACGCTGCTGACCTGCAGTTTCGCGTTCCTCGAACCGGTCCGCACGACGCTGTTCTATGGACAGATCAACCTGGTGCTGATGGCGCTGGTGCTATGGGATGCCTACCGGGACGAGCACAGCAGGCTCAAGGGCATCGGGGTCGGGATCGCGGCGGGAATCAAGCTGACGCCGGCGTACTTCGTGCTCTACTACCTGGCTCTGCGGCAATGGCGGGCCGCCGCGGTCGCGACCGTCACCATCGCTGCGACGATAGGCGTCAGCTGGGCTGTGCTGCCCAGGGATTCGTGGCAGTACTGGACGGAGACGTTCTTCGATTCCACCCGAATCGCGGATGAGGGGCACGCGGCGAACCAGTCACTGCGCGGGGCGCTCACCCGGATCATCGGCGAACCAACTCCTACGTGGCTGTGGTTGCTGCTCGCGGCAATCATCATCGCCGTGAGTTTGTGGGTGGTTGCGCGACTGCACCGCGGTGGAGAGACCCTGCTTGCGGTCACCATCGCAGGGTTCACCGCCTCGGTCGTCTCCCCGTTCTCGTGGAGCCACCACTGGGTGTGGTTCGTTCCACTGCTCGTCTGGACCGTGCACCGCGCCCTGACGAACGCATGGTGGTGGCTGGGAACGGTCGCGCTCTTCGGTGTCGCTGGATCATGGGCCTACCAGTTCCCGGGCCGGTTGGTCGTCGGGCTGTACTTGTTCCCACCCACATGGATCCCGTGGGACGTGCTCGTGAACCTCTACGTCCTGGCCTACTCAGCAATTCTGGCCGGCGCGGCCGTCATCGCACGCCGGCTACCACGAGATCGTGCGCCGTGAACCCATACTCCGGCAGGAGACACGTCGCTGCCGACCACAGTGTCCTCCATCGCTGAAACAATCTCGTGACGCACACCCGATAGACAGTGCGACACCACTCGGTGTCCGCGAATTCGAATGGAAGGGACGGAGATTCGATGGGCTCTCTCGGTATGGTCTTCGACGGGGTCGCTGTGAACGACCTCCTCGTCATGGGCAGCGCGGTGATCGCATTGGCGCCCTTCGACCTCGCATTCCACGGCATCGGAGAGCTGCTCGGATTTCCTCATGACGTCGTCAACGGTGCCTGGAGATCGATCCTTCAGGGACTCATCGACCTCTCCTGAGCGAGAGGCTGCACCAACGCCTGCCATACCCGTTCACACTTCTGCGGAACGGTATGCACGTCAGTAACGAAGTCAGACGACTCGACGAGATACCAAAGGAAGGGGCGGGGAGGGGCGCTAGTCGTCCCCTGCGGTCACGCAACGCCACAACAAACAGGGGGAGATCATCATGCAAGCACGTCAATTGAAGCATTTGCTGACTGCGACAGCCATCACCGCAGCAGCGGTAATGGGTGGGGCCGTTCCCGCAGCAGCCACCCCGAACGCAGACCCGTTGGCGCCAATCACCACCGCAGCATCCAGCCTCGCCTCCGGCGACAGCGTCGCCCCACAAGGAATCACCACTCAGACACTGATCGCTGCCCGCAACGCGGGATTCCCGATCTACGAGGCCATTCAAGACGTGGTCGTCAACGCAACGAAGATGGGCACGACATACGCGACCGAGTACCGGCGCGTCTACGAGATCGACGCCCTGAACTCGCCGACAACGAAGTTCGTCGGGGTCGGTGCCACCGCGCCAGACCGCTTCGCCGTCGTCCACCAAGGCCTCGAACCAATCGTGGTCAACGTGCGCCCGCCCGCAACCCCGCAGCCCTACCAAAGACTGACCTACGACGCGACGCCGCAGACCTGGTGGAACAGCCCGCTCGTCCAGATCCCAGACGGCGGCCCCAGCGTCGGCATCGCACTCGTGCGCTAGCGACCCCTCCGTGCTGAACCGCCCCGGTCGAGCTCGTCGGCCGGGGCGCTCTCATACACTCTGGTACTGGCCAGCTGCGCCGATCCTGAATGCTGTCGGCTGTCCATATCTCCGCCAATCCCTGCTGTTGCGAGCCGATTCGAGGCCACCGAATCCGGAGGCCGTGGAACGCCGCCGCGATAGGCCCTCCCCCGTGTGTCCGCGATTCCCAAATTTGATGACGCCTCGGAACCACCTTGGTTCGAATGCTGGCGAGTCTCCTTGCTTAGTGCAGAGAAGCCAACTTGAGCCAGTTGCGGAGGGTCCCGCGCATGCGCGTTTCCAATTGCACTGCGCAAATATGGATTCGGAGCGGGAGAAGGTCGGCGCGGGTGAAGCCCGCACCGCCGGGGAAGATGCTCGAGGTGTCGACGATGACGTCGGCCGGTACGAGGAGTCGGCGCAGGACCGGGGATTCCGGGAAGGATTCGGTCCAGCCGTCGAGGCCCGGTCCGGTCATCGAGCGACCGTCAGGGCAGCCGGGGCTGCCGCGTGTTCGGCGGTCGTCCACGAGATTGCGCCCTGTCCGCCGCGGACGTCGACGCGGGCACGACTGGTCTGGCGGCTGTGGGCGGTGACCTCGACATCGAGGCTGACCCCGGTGATCCCGCCGTAGCCGGCGCCGAATCCCCTCGTAGCTGGCGGCCCGGGCGTCGAGGTGCAGGTCGACAGTTGGCCAGCGCCCCTCGGTGACGACGAGAAGGGAGTCGTTCTTCCAGGTTCGAGCGGCGACCGCGCGGGAACGACTCGGCGGGACGTCGACACCCCCGAGCGACAGGACCACCAGAATGACCCCGTCGACCAGGACAGCCGCGACCTCTACCGGATCGGCCGTACCCAAGTCGCTCACGACGGCGCACCGGCGGAGGTCAGCGCCGCGCCCATCTCCACAGCCGCCAGCAGACCCAGGCTGGGACGACCGACCAGCGCGGCCCACCTGCCGGAGCCCGTGACCGAGGCGAGGAGACCCGCCTGGAGCGACGCCACACCGGAGACCTCGACGATGGAGCCGCGGACGAGACCACCATGTGGCAGCAAGTCGGCGAGTGGGCCCGGCACGGGCAGGGTGCACAGCGACGTCGATGGCTGCCGCTCGTTATCCGGCTCGTCAGTATCGGAAGTTGGAACTGTGCAGGTTAGCGCGGCAAGCGAAGGACGTGTCGACCCGGCCGAGCACGCGGGAGTCTCGGCCATCCGCCGCCGCAGATGCTCGATTGTCGCGGCCCGCGACTCCAACACACGTCTCACCGCCTCTCACGCCCACTCCCTCGATATTCGAACACCAGTTCGAACGCCGCGTCTGGCCTCACCTGACGACGGCGATCACACGCCGGTCGCGGATTCTCGGGATACGGTCGAGGCAGTTCGATCGGCCAAGGGGAATCGTGCTGATCGGAGTGTGCGCCGAATCCCTGTGGGGTTCGGCGACATCGGTCGTTGTCGCCGTCGGACTCGATCAGGTCCTGGGGGAACTTGCTCCGTTCGAGTGCGCTCGGCTGCACTGCCGCCGCGCTCGCTGATCCGCAACATCGAAGCGTGTCTAATGGTCGTTTGACCGGAGTGGCACCGTATCGTCGATTTGTCGGAATTGCGCATATGCGCCCGCTGGGTGCGATGGAGGTCGGGGTTCTATGGTGCAGACGAGGACGTCCAACGGTCGGTACGGCGACGAACTGTTCGGGCATGAGCGCAGCGATGAGCGCGATCGCTTGAACGCACTCACCCACACATACGACGAGATCACGTTCGCGCGGCTCGACTCGCTGCCGATTCGGTCGGACTCACGGTGCTTGGACATCGGCGCGGGCACCGGCACGGTTGCCGTTTCGCTCGCCGACCGCGCTAGCTCGGGACGCGTCATCGCCCTCGATCGCAGCACCGCGTTCCTGGATCCGAATACCCGCGAGAACCTCGAGGTAATGGAAGCGGACATCACCACAGCGGAGTTCCCGCCTGGCAGTTTCGATGTGATCCACGCACGCTTTGTTCTCATGCACATGCCCGAGCGGGAAGAGGTCATCCGCCGTGTGGTGTCGTGGTTGGCTCCGGGTGGCTGGCTCCTGTTGAGTGAAGGCATCGATCCGCTCAGCTCCACCTCCCCGAACAATCTCTACAGCAGGCTGTTCGCGGGAGTGTGGGACGCCATGCATCGGTCGATGGGTACCGATGTGAATTGTGCCCGCAACTATCCGGCGATGCTCGCCGAGCACGGGTTCGTGCACATCGGTACCGATGTGCACGTGCCGCACGTTCGTGGCGGCAGCCCGATGGCAGAGTTCTATCGTGTGGGCGGCAGCCAGATGCGAGAGTCGATCATTGCTGCGGGCCACCTCGACAACAATGAGTTCGACGCGGGCATGGCCCTGTTCGACGACCCGACCTTCATTGATTTCGCGATGGGAATGATCTCGGTGTGGGGGCAACGGGGCTGACTACGATCCCATTGTCGACGGCGGTCTGAGAATGACCCGCAGCGACGAGGCGGGTTCTGGTCAACGTCGCAACACCGACGGATCCTGTGTGGCGAGCATGTCGGTGAATAGTTCAGCGGGGCAACGGCTGGCTGCGCGTACGTGTGCGGCCTCCTTGACCAAGTCCTCGCTGCGCCGCGCCGCGAGGATCACGACCTACACACGTTTTAGTCGGCCTTGTTTGATTCATCGATTCCCGGACGCGGTTCATCCGCGCAACATCACAGGTCTGGGTCGTCGTGCGACTGTCCTGTTTGACAATCGCCAATAGAACGACGCTCACCAACCTTCGTTCTGCCCGAGCCGCCGCCGCAAGTCAGGACGGCCACAGGATTGAAACTCTCGGGGACCGTTCCTGGTTCAGGTGGCGGGAAGGTCTGTGGCGCCGGCGACGGGAAGTGACCGGGGAACATGCCTGGATCCAGACATGTCACTTCTGCAGCCACCTGCGCTGCGTCGGGACGCGTCGGTGGCCATTCGTGCAGATAGATCACCCCGGCAGCCGCAAGGCCTGCCACCAGAGCGACTATGCCGGCGTCCCTCACCTTCATCGTGTCGACGATGGGACGCCGGTGTGAGGACATAGCAACGTTGGGGAGGATCGACCGTGTCATCCGACTGATCAGTGCAACTCCGATAACCTGGCCGACCATGACAGGCGACGACGATTCCGAGTCGAACCGTGGAGACGGGGCACAAAAAGGGGCAGTCTCGGGTTCTGATGGCACACAGGCGGACCCGAACTCCTCCGTCGGCAAGGACAACCCGCCGTAGCAGCAAAGGTCGTTCCTGCTGGAGTTGCCGATTCTCGTGGTTGTCGCACTGGTACTGAGTTTTCTGCTCCAGACGTTCCTCGCACGGGTGTATCTGATTCCGTCGGAGTCGATGGAGCCGACGTTGCACGGCTGCACCGGGTGTACGGGCGACCGGATCGTCGTGGACACGGTGTCCTATCGATTCGGTGACCCCGAGCCGGGTGACGTTGTGGTGTTCAAGGGTCCACCGTCGTGGAGCGAGGACTACCAATCGACACGGTCGAGCAACGTCATCGTCCGCGGCGCGGAGAACCTGGGGTCCTCGGTCGGCCTGGTCCCGCCGGACGAGAACGATCTGGTCAAACGCGTGATCGCGGTGGGAGGGCAGAAGGTGCAGTGCCTACCCGAGGATCCCGCCGTGATGGTCGACGGAAAACCCTTGTCCGAGACATACATCGATCGCACAATGCCCGGCGACGACAGCGCATGCCAGGGCAGGTTCTTCGGCCCCGTCACCGTCCCGGAGGGCAACGTGTGGGTGATGGGCGACAACCGTGCGAACTCCAAGGACTCACGATTCCTTATGAGCGACGACCGGCAAGGAACCATCCCGGTCTCGGACATCATCGGCAAGGTCCGCTTCATCGTCCTGCCTCCGTCTCGCTGGGGCGCCGTCCACGCCATCGATCCGCAGTAGCACGGGTGACCGCGTAGTTCGCTGCTTCTCCACGAGATGGAGGTAGGCCGAAAACAGCTGATACCTGCGACTTTCAGCTGTCAGATTCACGCGACTGACAGCTGAGGATCACAGCTGAAGAACGTCACTGTCGAGGACCCGCACTAACGTCGACGTCCCATCCACCTTGGTCGTCCCAGCTCAAACATCAACGAAGCACAGAGGAGTCAACGGCCGGCGCCAGGAAGATCGTGCACGCGTATGTCACTGCAGCACACGCCACCGAAATCCCAAGGAACCAGCCGGTACCCGAGAGCGCATACCCCTGCGCCGCCGAAGCCAACACACTCCACACAAAGAACGCGGCCATCAGCAAGAACACCGCGGCGGCCGAACAGATCCCGAACCGCTGACGCCACCACCGAGTCGATCGCGGCGGCCAAGCCTGAGCCGACCGCATAGCCAGATGACCGCCCACGATCGACACGGACCCGACCACGGCTCCGATCAACGCACCGACTGGCATCACAAGGAGCACCACACCCACGGAGAGGCCACTGCGTAGTGTTCCAAGGGCTGCAACAGCTCCCACCCCAGACGCGACACCGATCTGCCTGATTATCCACCCCATGCGTGGGCATCCCACGCCGATAGCGCCGCCACTGCAACCATGGAGCCGCGCCATCTGCACAGTTGAGTCGGGTCGCTCATCGCCGATCCGCGGCGCCCCACCCGCGTGCACCGGCACACCGACGACGAGTCGAGCAGCAGCGACCGGCCGACCCGGCGATTCACCACGACGTCACCGCCTGAGCGATCCGCTCGACCTGCTGGCTGCTCACCGTCGGCGTCGTGGCCGCGTACACCACCGACATCTCACCCATACAACAGCCGGTATCTTTCCGCGCCAGAGCGGAATCAGAAGTTCGGTCAGATTTCGATGCTTCCGACGACCGTGCCGTCGGGGGCATATCCGGTGAGGACCGGGCGGGGACTGCCGGCCGCCGGTGTCGGGAACCAGCCGTAGAAGCTGCCGTCGGCGAGGACCGTGGGCAGCACCTGCCCGGTGCTCATGCGCAGTTCGGCACGCACCGCAGCTCCTGCTACTGCGTCGTAGGTGAACGCTGTCGGGAGCTCCTCGCCGTCGGCACCGGCGCCGTATTCCGCGACCATCACGCCGGCACCGTCGCCGAATGAAAATTCACCCGAACCCTCGGGTCCCTGCCTGCACCGGCCGCCCAGGTCGGTGAACTCCGACGGTCCGGCGTCCGCGGCACTGGCGGCGCTCTCGAACACCGCGGCCAGGCACCGCTGGCTTCCGGCACCGCGCGCCACGAAGACGCTGAACACACGGCCGTCCGGGCCGGGGATGGACGCAATGCGCTCGGCGGCAGCGGGGTCCACCGCGGTCTCCCCCGGTCCCGGGAGATCCCGCCAGAAGTAGTAGTGGTCGGTGAACGCCTTCGGCATCAGCCCGGTGGCGGCCGCGCACGCGCCGATGGCGCCCACCGCGAACAGTGCCGCGGTGAGAGCCACCGCACCGACCCGCCTGGGCCGCACCGCGGGAGCCGTCGGTGTGGAGGTGGTCGCCACGATGCGGGCCCGTTCGGTGGCCAGCCCATGCTGCGGCCACAGTCGGTCGGCGCCGGTGTCGGGTCGCATGGCCTCGAGGGTCTTCAACAGGTCCTTCGTCATCGGATGCTCCTCGGTTCGGTGCTGGCCCCCAGCAGGATCGGGTCGACGGCGTCAGTGCCGGGGCCGGCCTGCAAACGACGTCGGGCACGAAACAACCGCACGTGCATGGCCGGGACGGAACACCCCACAACGCGGGCAGCCTCGGCGGCGCTCAACCCGTCCCACGCGGTCAGGAGCAGCGCCTCGCGCTCCGTCGACGTCAAGGTCGCCAGGGCCTCGAGCACTTCGGCTCGGTCGGTGACCGTGATGTCGGCGCCCGGCGTCGACCCCGCGACGTGTTCGATGCGGGCCATCTTCTCGGTCAACGCGTCGCGGCGGCGATCGGTGCGGCGCTGATTCGACATGGTGTTGCGGGCAACCACTAGCAGCCAGGGCAGTGCCTTTTCGGGGACCTCCGGCAGCCGCCGCCACGCGACCATGAACGTCTCGGACACCACCTCCTGTGCGGTGTGATGATCCACGTGTCGGCAGGCATACGCGGACACCCGCCCGACATAGTCGCCCCACAGCGCGGTGAACCGCACAACATCCCCCGGTGCCGGTGAACCCGGCTGTTCCTCTCCCATATGAAGAAGTGTCCGGATGTCCGCTGATACTTACCAACGTCTTCAAACTCTGCGGCTGCTGCGCCACCAACACTCGACGACTGGCTAGAGCTCTCCGGCACGAACGCGGAGAGAATGCTCGTTTGCCGGCCTGCCCGCGGACTGCCCGCCCACCGTCGCCTGCTCGACAGCTACATCCGCGACGCGCGTCGCATCGGCGGCCACAAACGGTGCGGCGGCATGATCTCCGCGTCTGCCAACGGCCTGGACGTCG
Source organism: Prescottella soli (assembly GCF_040024445.1). NCBI lineage: Bacteria > Bacillati > Actinomycetota > Actinomycetes > Mycobacteriales > Nocardiaceae > Rhodococcus > Rhodococcus (subgen. Prescottella) soli. Next base: position 48,497 of record NZ_CP157276.1, on the reverse strand, counting down.
TTCGACGATGGGCGAGCGCCAACGGCTACTGCATCCATCACAAGTCCCGCGTCCCACACGCCTTACTAGAGGAGAACGCCACCGCGCACCACTTCCAGCGCCCAGGCGATGTACCCCGGAAGCGAGTTCCGGGACTGCACAGTCGATCGTCCTCGCCGTCGCCGTACCGGGTCCGATCGGCGGCAGTGGCCTCGGCACTTCCTCGGTGACTGCGCCAGTGCCCGCTGGCCCTTCTCTCTTCCGCGTTCCGATCCTCTTCGACCCGACGCTGCTGCCGGCTCAACGTCCGGTGCCGCCGCCCCTTGTGGGGACGGAATCCGGCTGCCGGTCAGTTCGGCGCGTAGCTCTGCGCGTTGGAGGCACGAGTCTCAACTCAGTCGGAGAACACTGACCAGCAGATGCTGTTGCGCCGGGCTTGGTCCTCGAGGACGAGCCTCCGGACCGGTTCAGGAAGCTTGTCGCGCTGCCAGTCACGCTCGATTCGGCCTGCCCAAGAATTGTCGGGTTGCGCGCTTCGAACTGCCTTGATCGCGTATGCCGCAGCGCCGAGATCATGTTCGGCGACGTGTCCAACGCATGCGGCCTGCCCGGCCGCGTAGGCAGCGAACCGAGCCGCGCCGACGAGGGGCCTTGCGGCGCCCATCGCGTGTCCACCTACTGCGCGTGCCTGCATCATCGGCATGTCACCGCGGGCCCATGCTCGGGCGGCCGCGACGGCGTCTCGGGGACGTGGGTCGTCAGGCTGCTCGCGCTCGAAATGGCACAGAACATGCTCGGCGCACTCTGCCGCCCAGAGCGCGAGCAACCGATGATCGGCATCGGTCAGCGAGCCACCCCGACGGATGGTCACCATGCGGGGGTCTCGGACCTTGGGCAGGATCATCGCTGCTCCATCACTCGGCCATCTCGCGTAGGCGGGGTTGGCGACTGGTCTCGCAGACGCCCGTCGAGTTCGTGCACGAGTTGGCTGACCCGATTCGTGCCGCCACCGATCCGCGGGTAGCGGTGGAGGACGTCGATGAGCAGCGGGGTCGCGAGGTTGGCGATGCGCTCGACCGGGTTGTCCTCGGCTGCCTCCTCGCGGGGGCATAGCTCGAAGACACGGATGGTGTGCGCCGATGCCCGCAGGATGTGGTTGACCTGGGGTGCGTCCGCCAGCGGATGCAGGTATGCCGACGCGGCGGCATCACCTGCAGCCATCGCGGCGTGGTACGGCACAGGCGATGCGGCTTCCTTTCCGGCACGGTGGGCGGCGGCTGCCGTCACTCGCTGGGCACGGGATCGGTGGTCCCCGTTGACGAAAGCGGCGGCGGCCGCGAGCGCCCCACGTGGCCTGCTGTCGTGCGGCCGATGCGCTTCGAAGAACGGGAGTACCTGTTCAGCCGAGGACACGGCAAAAGCCGTCACCGCCCTGAGCTCGTCCAAGGTCAAGGCGAAGTCTGGAGGACGCGGTTCGCGCCGTGTGGGGAATTCTGGCTGGATGTTCACGCTCTCTGATCGTAACTTTGAACTCTCGGTTGAATGTTTGCGCAACCTGCCTGCGGATATGGAGTGCGAAGCTTCAAAGGAGGATGAATGCGGCCGGTGGATCTCGCACGAGCAGTGGCTGTTTCCCAGCAGGCGGTGCGCAACTACGAGGAGGCCGGCATTCTGCCGCCCGCAACACGTCTCGCCAACGGCTACCGGCGCTACAGCGAGCTGCACCTAGCCGCGCTCGAGGCATTCGTCGCCCTCGTGTCCGCGATTGGTCACGGGCCCGCGCGCGAGATCATGGTGGCCTTCAACATGGGCGAGACGACACGGGCATTGGAAGCCCTTGACCGAGCCCATGCGCAGTTGCTCGTCGACCGGGACGCTGTGCGGATGCTGGACGACACGCTGGGTCATGTCCATCAGGACCCACCGCCGTCGATCAGATATTGCTCGCTCAGCGCAGGAGAGTTGGCCCGCCGACTCGGGGTCACTACGACCGCGCTCCGCGGATGGGAGCGTGCCGGAGTCCTTTCACCGATGCGAGACAAATCGGGACATCGCCGGTACGGCCGTCAAGACGTCCACGACGCCGAGTTGGCACACCTCCTGCGCCGCGCCAACTATCGGCTGGACCAAATCGCGGCAGTGATCCGCGAAACCCGCGCCGCTGGCGGTTCTGCTGAAGCCCACCGCGCCGTGCGCGCATGGGCCCAGCGGATCAACCAGAACAGCCGATCGCTCCTGACTGCCTCAGCGGCCCTCTCCGCTTACCTCACCCACCAGGAAAGCCAGCGGTGAAGCCCGCCGCTCGCCCCAAAGGGCCTGTTACCCACCCCAACCGCAACGTGGCCATGGCCCATCCTCATCGCTAACACCGGTCAGCTGGGTCGCAACTGTCCCTAACCTCCTGACCCGCAACACCTGGAGCGTGTTTCCTATTTGGTGAGAGACCTCACCCAGGTGCAGGCCGCTTCGGCGTCGAGATCCCCATCGAACAGGCCCAGCCAGGTGACCTCGTCTTCGGAGGTTGGGGACCGAACGGGCCTGGCCACGTAAGGATCTTCTCCGGCGGCGGCCAGCCGGTCCACGCCCCACCACGGGCGACGTCGTCAAGGAAACACCGCTAAAGGCCGGGATGAAGGCCCGCCGAGTGATGTACGGCCCACCCACTGCATCCGCGCAGATGCCCCCTAGCGAGCTGCAACCGACGACGGCGGTTCCGTGGCCCGGAATCGTTCGTATATGAGACGGGCTCCGCAGCGGCAGAGGTGGGGCCCGATCGCGGGTAGGAGCTGAGGTACGACATCAGCCGAGGTAGCGCGCCGGCGTCAGGTGAGTGGTCGGCAGACCCGCGCATCGACGTCCCGGAGTCAGGAAGCCCCGGACGCCCGGCATTGGAGTCGAGCGGAAGCAGTGGTCGGCAGCAGACTCTTCGGACGAGCCGTACAGTGGAGGAAACGTCTCATTCCCGGCGATCTCCTCACACCAGAGATTCGTCTCGGTGATCGAGTACATGAATAGACCGCGGCGCATTCAAGGCGCCGGCGATGAGGACCATCGGAGCCCTCACGCGAAGCTGCGCGCGAGCCGCCGAGAGGCTGCCGCCGAATGCGACACCGACAAGTAAGGACCAGCTGTGACCAGCACGCACGATTCCATCAACGGGCGACTCTTCTACGACCCGAAGGCTGAGGACGACGGCGGGAATAGCCATCCCCCGCGAGAGTTCACCGGCCCGACAACCACTCTGTCAGAGTCAGCACTGAAGACCAGCGAGGAGATCCACCGCACACTGTTCAGCGCCCGATAGTCGTCTGCGACAAAATTCATCGCTCCTCTGCCATGTCCGCTCACGCCGGGCTGTCCGCCCTCGTTCGGGACTTTCTGCGGTATCTGTGGTTGACTGTGGTCGGTCGTAGTATTTGTTTGCGTCTTGCCACGCTCGCAAATTCTTGTTGCGGGCGGTTGGATCTCCTGTTCGGGAATCGCCGTCGTGTGATATCGGCCCTGCCCTGCCCAGTTTCGGCAGAGCTATTGAGCATGAGAAGAGGAAATACACATGGCAGAAGGCACCGTGAAGTGGTTCAACTCCGAGAAGGGCTTCGGCTTCATCGCCCCTGACGACGGTTCCGCCGACGTCTTCGCGCACTACTCGGAGATCCAGAGCGGCGGGTTCCGCAACCTCGAAGAGAACCAGCGCGTGCGGTTCGAGATCGGTCAGGGCGCCAAGGGTCCGCAGGCGACCGGTATCACCGTCATCTGATCCACCCCCCGCTCTCCCCCTCGCGGGGATGTGAGGCACCGTCGGGCCCTGCCCCCGCTCTCTGCGGGGGCAGGGCCCGCCGTGTTTGCCGCTATCGGGAAAGCTCAAGCCGCGCAGCCGAATCCGTTGCGAGTTTCCGAGACTCATGGCGGTGATACTTCGGGCGTCAGTGGCGGTGGTCACCGGGGTGGCTGCATGAGATTTCGATGTGTTTGCACGGCATGTTTTGCGTCGGGCTCGATCATCATCAGCCAGCCGCTCGGACCCAGCTAGATTGTCTGGATGTGCGAGACGAGGCCTTCCGATTTGGAGCGGGCTGGTGCACGCAGGCGATATAAACCTCCTGGCCCCGCCGTCTCGATCGTGACGGTTCTCGCTGTCGGCCTGCTGCTCTGTCTCTACTACGGTTGGTGGCCATCTCGATTCGGTAGCTTCCAGTGGGCCGAGCCACTCCTCTTCTGCGTCGGCACGCTGCTGGCACTCGGTGTGGTGGGCCTGGTCTGGGCGATCCGCACACTGATCTATGTCGTAGAAGAACGTCGATGGTCGTGGTGGATTCTCCAGGCTCCGGCAATCGTGCTGAGCGGTGTTGCGCTTAGCGCCACTCTGCAGCCGACATCCTTCGACGAGATGCGACCGGAGTTCGAACAGGCCGCCCAGGAACTGCTCGCCAGCCCTGATAGAACCCGAGAGTACCTGGAGATTGGCCGGTTCGACATCTATCAGGCGTTCGAAGGCCGCGACGGTGAGGTCTACTTCGAGGAAGCGTCCTGGTTCTCCTTCGGTACCAGCACCGGATGGGTGTACTCGCCGAACGGCGAGCCTGCAGGGTTCGACGACTTCTCGTCGACACACCTTGGTGGGCCTTGGTATGAGTACGAATCCGTCTGGCGAGACTGAGTCCGCGCACCCCTGTTGCGTCTTACCGAACTGAGATACCTGTGCGTGCTGTCAAGCGCTGAACCGATTCGAGCACTGGCCGTGATCTCGGCGTGGGTCGACGAGCGAAGCGTCGGCCCGTACCGTTCTTCGAGGCTCTCGCACGCGCTTGCCTGGCCCAGGAGGGTCGTTCGGGTTGGTTTCGGGTGACCAAGATAGCTTCGTGGCCATGAGCAATCAGTGCGTGTTCTGCGGCATCGTGGCTGGGAGCGTTCCGAGCGTCAAAGTAGCTGAGGACGACACGACCTATGCCTTCATGGATATCAACCCTGGCTCGGACGGCCACGTCCTGGTCATTCCCAAGCAGCACAGCAAGGACCTGTTCGAGATCCCGGCCGATGACCTGACCGCGGTCACCCTGGCCGCACAGCGGATCGCAAAGGCGGCTGCGAGGGAGTTCGGTGCAGACGGGGTGAACGTGCTGAATTGCTGCGGCGCCGACGCTTGGCAGACGGTGTTCCATTTCCACCTGCACGTGATTCCGCGGTATGTCGACAAGACCAAGGATCGGCTGGTACTGCCCTGGCAGCCAGGGACTCCGGGCGACAAGGATACGACCGCCGCTCTGGGTGGCCGGCTCTCCGCCGTTCTGGGCGAGCGACTCGCCACGACCATGGACTGACCGGCCAAGGCGGAATCGTCGACCTGCACTGATTAGTTCCGCGTTCCATCTCTGCCACTTCCACGGCTTCAAGGCGTTCGACTCATCGACACGGGGCTGTGTTGGCTACGTGCGTGAACGAACCACACCATCACTCCGAGCAGCGGAAGGATCCACACGGCAAGGATCCACAACACAGTTCGCGTCACACCGAGCTTGGAAGAGACGACTGCGACAGTGGCATACAGGGCTGCGGCAGGCCAGACCATCAGCAGCAATCCAGCGACCGCCCACATTGCCAGGAACAGGCCAAATCCGGGCATGCAGTCCATGTCGGTTCGGACGCATTCGCTCAGCCCAGCTTCGGCAAGCACGTTCACAGCCATGTCGACGAAGCTACCGGCGCCGCGGCACTGTGAGGTCTTGCCTTCGGCCATCTTGCGCTGATGGTGGGCACACCCGTGGCTGCTTGGTGTTCTGGCCTGGGTGAGTCGACGATATGGATCGCGGAGTTCAGCGTGCGGTCCCCGGATCTGGACAGTCGATGGCGCTGTTTGTCGGCGCCGGCAACCTCGATGGGCGCGGTGCCGCTGCAGTTCGCGAATGCTGCCTCGTTCACGAACCGGGTGGGGTCGCCGGTGCGGGCAAGGATTCGGGCCGCGGTCACGATCCCGACGCCGGGGATCTCGAGGAGCTTGGTGCCGCTGGCGGTGAGTTCGGTCTTGATACGCGCGGTGACGCCGACATCAGCTGGGCGTAGGCGTCGAACGACGCCCGGATCTGGAGTGATCCGAGATCCCTGTCCACGAGAATGGCCGATCTGCTACGCGACCCGGACACGACCAACCCGGACGATGACGACGGAAAGAAGGCACACGCTGCTTCGTCGAACTACGCCGCGAGGACCTCGACACACGGTTCCCGGGCCTTCTCGATGCCGTCCTGAACGCCGCGGACGCCACAGCGCTAAACACCCTGGTGACCGATCGGACCGTCTTGGCTGCCCTCATACGCCAAGCCCAGCGGGGCAACAGCTTTCGACGCTACTCGGATCGCCTGCGGCTTCACCGCTCACGAAACGGTCCGACCAAGCACACGGAAACGGCACCGCGCGGGTCGATGGCGCAGTGCCGCCCGTGCCCACAACTCCACCACGCAGGCAGCTTCGGCTTCGCCGCGGACGGCGGCCCGGGGTCGTAACGGCAATGTGGCCGTGGCCGCACTGCCGACGCTACGGCTGCTGACGCTCGGGTGGGTGGGCGCCGGCAGCCATCGTTATTGGAACGGCACCATGCGGTTCCACGTTCGCTGTCCCGGGCAGGTCCAGGTAGGCGCGCATCGCAGCCAGGAATGTTTCCGACAAGGCGTCCTCGGCGTCGTGGACGCCGAGGATCACCCGGCAGACCCGCAGCACGGTGGGCCCGTGCTCGGTCGCTCTCCCCTCGAAGGGTGGTTTCACGATCAGAACAGCCGTCCCGCGTAGACCGCGGCCGGTTCCTCGAGCTCGAGCAGTGCACGCTTGCGCTTCAGGCTGCCCGCGTACCCAGTCAGTGATCCGTTCGCGCCGATCACCCGGTGGCATGGGATGAAGATGCAGAGCGGATTGGCGCCCACGGCTTGGCCGACCAGGTACGCGGAGGAACTGTCACCGAGCCGCTGCGCGATCTGCCCGTAGGTGGTGGTCTCACCGAACTCGATCGCCTTGACCTGTTCCCATACCTGCTGCTGGAAGTCGTCACCGTCCGGGTTCAATAGCAGATCGAAGCTGCGGCGCTGCCCGAGCAGATACTCGAGCAGCTGGCCGACAGCTTCGCCCAGGACCGTGTCGTCGACGAAGGACGCCGGCGGCCCGAACAGTTCCTGGGCCGGTCGCCGGATGTGATGCCGGAAATACACTCCGGTGACAGCCGCATCGCTCGCCATGATCGTGACCGGGCCGAGCGCCGCGGTGTCGATCACCGTGTGCCGAATATTCATCCGCTTCCCTTATCTCTCGTTCTCACCAGGCAGACGCTCACCAGGCATCGAACGTGAGAAACGGATTCCAGCTGTGTCACACCATCGCTGCGGGGTCAGTGGGTCGCGTTCCACGCCTTGTGGACGAACTCCAGGCGGTTGCCATCGGCATCGCGAACATTTGCGGCGTAATAGCCGGGTGCGAAGTAGGTTCGGTCGGCCGGTTCGCCTTCGTCGATGCCACCGGCCCTGATGGCAGCGGCGTACGCTGCGTCGACCATCTCGTTGCTGTCACAGACGATGCCCACATAGAGGCCCGTCTCGCCGGATACACGCCGGCGCAACCAGATGCTCGAGCCGACCCTTGCCCCGGAGATGTAGTCGGCGTCACCGATGCCGAAGAGGTCCGGCACGCCGTCCGGACCGTCTGCGGCGCTGTAGTTCCCGAACGCGCGCCACCCTGCGGGGCCGAGGGCTTCGAGGTAGAAGGCCAGTGCCCGGTCGATATCGGTGACGGAGATGTAGACGTGGTCGATCACTGTTCGTTCACTTTCCATGCGGCGGTGTTTGCCTGGGCGAACTCATCGAAGGTTCGTGCAGGGCGGCCGATGATCTCTTCCGCGTCGATGAACGCTTCGGCGCCGTCGCCGGTAGGGACGACAATCGCGCCGTCCAACGGCCGCAGGAAAGATCCCACGGCGCATTCGAAGTCGTGCCGTGCGCGGTCGTCGGGCAGCACGTGTCGCTCACCGCCGCTCGGCTGTTCGGTTCACGGCTGGTCGCCGCCCGCGGTTTCGACGCCCCTGATCCCGAGGCGAGCCAGACGAACAGACCGCGTGAATTCCCGCCCGATGAGGACTGTTCCCGCTGCTCCAGGCTGGTCACGCCCCTTGACAGGATCTCGCGGCGGTGCGGATCACGTCGATCACCAGGCTGGGCTGGGACAGCATCGGAACGTGGCTGCTGTCCGCCTCGTAGGTGCTTGCGTCCATGCGTTCGGCACAGAAGCGCTCCAGCTCGGGATGCACGGTGCGGTCGTTTCTGCCCACGATGTACCAGCTCGGCTTCGATTTCCATGCGGTGCCCGGGACCTGCTGCTCGAAGAGATCTGCGGCGGGCACCCCTTGAGTCGCCAACACGAGCTGCTGTTCCTGTTCGGAGAGATCACCTGCGAAGCATTCGATACCGTCCGATCGCAACCAGATCCGACCGTCTGCGATCTCGACGTGCGCGAACACATCCGTCGTGGGGAACTTGGCCTGCAGGCTCTGCGACGTCTCATCCTCGTCCGGGGCGAGCGCGGCGATGTACACGAGCCCCGCGACACGGTCATCGGTTCCCGCTGCTGTGATGACGGTGCCACCGTACGAATGCCCGACGAGGATAGCCGGGCTTCTGACCCGCCCCAGAGCCCGCTTGACCGCAGCGACATCGCCTTCCAGGGTGTCGAGGCTGTTCTGCGTGGACACCACCTCGTGCCCTTCTGCCTGCAATGCCGGTATCACCTTGCTGAAACAGGACCCATCGGCCCACAAGCCGTGGGCGAATACGATGCTCGGCGTGGTCGGCGTCGACATGATGCGCACCCTTCCTCGGCGCGAATCAGCCGGATCCGCTCCGGACTAGGTTTGTTCTCCGTCTTCTCACCGTGGCGGCCGGATCGGCCCCACAGACACCATCGTCCTCTCACGACCCGCAGCGGGGCCGGGCTTTCGAGGTTCTGTCCCCCGAAGTCGGTACATCGCCCATAAGTTCGATCGGCCGCCGATCCGCGGCAGCCGAGGTCCCCGCACTCGAGCCCCATCCCAACGACCACGGTGACACGTCATGGTCACGGGAACTCGGGCGTCGCCGGCGGCAGCCCGACGGGGTAGGGCCGGCCGTAGTCGAGCGAGGTGCTCACGTTGGACCACCTGCTGGACTCGGCGATCTGGCTGAGTGAGTACTCGATCGCGGCCTGCGCCGCGCCGGCGCCGAGCACGAAGTGTGTCGGCAAGTGGCCGTCCTTGACCACGCGTACCAGGGTTTCTGCAGCGCGCTTCGGATCACCTGCCGTGGTCGCTTCGCTGCCCATGGTCTTCGCCATCGCACCAACCGTCGACTGGTAGTCCTCCGGGATCGATTGGATGTCCATCGACGCGCCTGCCCAGTCGGTGGCGAACCCGCCCGGTTCGACAACGACGTACTCGATACCGAGCGACGCTGTCTCGCTTGCCATTACACGGGTCAAGCCGTCCACGGCGAACTTCGCGGCCTGATAGGAGCCCAGGCCCGCTGTTCCACCGACTCGGCCGCCGATGGAGGAGAACTGGATGATGGTGCCGCCGCCCTGCTTCTTCAGCACCGCGATCGCGGCCTTCGAGACGTTGTACACACCCCAGAAGTTGGTCTCGAACTGCCGACGGAAGTCGTCTTCGGGAGCGGTCTCGACCGGCGCGATGTTCGCGTACCCGGCGTTGTTGACGACCACATCGACCTCGGCGAACTTCTCCACGGCCGCGTCGAACGCCGCGATTGCTTGTGCCGCGTCCGTGACGTCGAGCGCGACCGGAAGAATCCGATCACCGAATTGCTCGACGAGCGCCGTCAACTGTTCGGGCTTGCGCGCCGTCGCGACCACCCGTTCGCCGGCCTCGAGAGCCGCAGCGGTGAGCGCCCGGCCGAAGCCGCGCGAGGAACCTGTTATGAGCCATGTATGTGTGTCCATACATCTAGTACAACTCTGTTGCGTTAATAATGCAACGGGGGTGCGTAAGATTTTCGCTATGGGTACTGATCAGTTCCAGCGCGCACGGAGCCCTCAGGCGAAACTCCAGCGTGAACTCGCGATCCTCGAGGCCGCGCGCCGACTGGCCACCGAGAACAGCGTGCGCGAGGTCACGTTGACCGAGATTGCCGCTGTGGTCGGGATGCACAAATCTGCGATGCTGCGGTACTTCGAGACCCGCGAGGAGATCTTCCTGAGGATCGCCGGCACCGAGTGGCGCGACTGGTCCGACGAAGTCTGCTCGCGACTATCTGCCACCGAGGGGGCGGACGGGAGCTGGATCGCGGAGCTTCTTGTGACCACGCTTCTCGAGAGACCGATGTTCTGCGATCTGCTGGTGCAGGCTCCACTCAATCTGGAGAAGAACGTCTCGCTCGACAGCGTCCGCCAGTTCAAACTCCGCGCAATCGCGGCCAACCGCTCGGTCGCAGTCGAGCTGCAGCGGGTGGCCGGCTTGGATCTGTCCGCGGCGGTCGACGTCGTCACCGTTGCGACGAGCATGGCCGGCGCGTTGTGGCAGATGGCCGAGCCGGGGCCCCGGCTTCGCGAGTTCTACCGCAGTGACCCACAGCTGTCGCATGCCATCGTGGAAGTGGCACCGCGCCTTCGCCGTACGATCGAGGCCCTCGTCGCCGGGTTCCCGAGCACGGAGCCGCGCTGGTCGGCTGATGACTGAACGTCCGATGGCGACCGGGCGCGGGTGAATCATGCGCTCATTTCCGGACCTTCGACTGGTCGTACCAGATGACGGGCGCCGGGGTGTCGTCGAGCGGCAGCGACTCGACGAACTGCGCCGTAACGTCGAGGTGGTCGGCGACGACCTGCGCCGGGTTCGATGCGAGCCACTTGTTCGCCGAGATGTCCGAGTACTCGGGGTATTTGAACACCTCGACGAACACCAGCTTCTCGTCGCCGATGTTCTGAACATAGTGACCGGCGACGAGGGGGACGATGCCGACGTCGCCCGCCTGGAAGTCGAACGTACGGGACAGTCCGTTGGAGTTGAAGATCGACATCCGCGCCTTGCCCTGGATGTAGTACTGCCATTCGGCCGCTTTCGGATGCCAGTGCAATTCACGCATACCGCCCGGCTCCACCTCGACGAACGCCGCCGAGATCGTCTTCGCCGCCGGAAACACATTGACGTCGACTATGCGCACGCGGCCGGCCTCGGATTCGATGGGTTCGACGTCCTCTATGTGCAGACTGAAGGGCGAAGCCACCTTCCCTGCAGGCACCGGGCGGTCCACGTCCCCTATGGAACCCGGAAGCGACGCGTTGAAGATGTACTTGTCCGACTTCGGGAAGCTGCTGATCTCGCCCACTGTCTTCTTCAGATTCGCGGCGAGGACATCCTGCGGCGTATGGGCGAACCAGCCGGACAGCAGGAAGGTGAAGTTCTCGGAGAAGTCGGGATCACTGAACACGAGCAAGAACTCGACGCCGTCCTCGAGGCCCTGGATCGAGTGCGGGAGGCCGGCCTCGAAGTTCCACACGTCCCCCGCCTTCACGTCGTCGATGAACGAGCGTCCGTGCTCGTCGATCGCCGTCAAACGGCAACTGCCGACGAGAACCAGCCCCCATTCGGCTTCCTTGTGCCAGTGCAGTTCTCGATACGCACCCGGCGCGAGCGCCATGTTCACGCCGGCGACGTCGAGTGACGCAGGAATCTCGCGGTTGGTGACCTCGCGTGCCCAGCCACCCTCCTCCAGTCGCTGATGCGCGTCGGAGAACGAGAACTTCATGTTCGCCATCGTCCCGCTGTCGGTGGTCGGCGGGACGATGATGTCGGGGTTCTCGCGGTCACGCCAGATGTCGCGCGGGCCGAGATCCAGCCATCCCTTCCCATCACTTTCCCGAATCGGTTGCGGTGTCGATAGGTCGGTCACGATGTCCTCCTGACAACCAGGATCCGGGTGGGCGCAGAGACCGTGCTTCTCCTTTCCCGAGCCTACTGCGTGTTGAGGGACCACGAGTCGTCGAAGTTGGTGCAAGAGCGACATTTCGGCGTCCGGGCGCGTGGATCGTTATTCGAATGTCGGAGACACGATATGAGTCAGGCGATCCCCCACTTCGAGCCGAAGCTCCTCGCGGCGGCGCGCGACCATGCAGATTTCTCATCGAATTCCCGTCACGCCGCGGGTACCCTTGCCGCTGTGAGCGATCCGACTACGGGGTCAACCCAGCAGATCGGGGTGACGGCGTGGTCTGCACCGAACCCGTTCGGCGAGCCGACCGCGTTCGTCCTCGTTCACCCGACCGGTGCGATCGACGACGGAACGTTGTCCGACGTGATCGCGGACCTGGGGCTCAGACGCCTCGACGCGGACGGCGACATCCTCCCGATCGGCACCGACACGCTCTATGCGTCGCTGCGCGCGCAACGGGTCGAGCTGTGCACGGCGGACGGGGTGTGGTTGAACCGTCCGGTCACCGACGACTGGACCGGCAATGCCCTCGGCCGCCGTTACATCGTCCTCGCTGTCGGTACCGCGCAGCTCTCCGACGACGCCGATGCCGCCGCCATTTCGAAGTATCTCGGCGCGCGGGAGAACGTGTTCGCCGCACTCGTCAAGATCCGGGTACGTTTCGAACGAGGCTGACGCCCAAGGATTTCAGAGCGAGCGCCGCGACAGCGCACTCGATCCCACCAGCACCGCGTGCTCGAACGCGGCCAGCATCTCCGACCCGGGCACGGACGGCCTCGCGGTCGGAGCCGGATCGGGCAGCACCACCGTAGCGTCCGCCCGCCCGATCAACGCGGAGATGTCGCGTGCTGTGACAGCGAAGTCGAGCCCGTTAGGCACGTCGAATTCGCGCCTCGCCCCAACCTCTCGACGCGCATCCAGAACCATCACATCGACTGTCAGGATTCGCCGATCGCCTCCCTCGTAGACCTCGGCGTCACCATGGCTCCAGTGCCGCAGGACCGCTGTGGGCGCTGCCAGATCTGCCACCGCAGCCACCGACGACGTCGGTTCGGCGCTGGACTGGTCGGCTTCGAGCAGCGTCTCGAACACCGCGCGAACTCGTCGGGGTTCGGTGGCGCAGCCGAGCGTGATCCGCAGTCCGATGCGCTGCCGTGTTCGATTCGTCAGTTCCAACGCCGTATCGGTCAATCGGACATGGATGATGTCGGACGCACGCACCTCCGGGAGCGTCGCGGCACTGTCCGGCATACCGACGGTGGCTTCGACTGCGACCGCCCTCGCCACCGGCGGTTCGGAGGTCCGCCTCGATGCGAGCGAAGACTCGGGAAGCTCTTCCGGCAGGGCGAGCGTCACCCCGAGCGCCAATTCCACCATCGACGCGACCCGCTGCGCTACCGCCGCACCGTGGCGCGCGTGCGCGGCGTCGAAGACGAGAACGATGTCGGCATCGGGATGGTCGCCGACGACTTCGGAGGCGGTCAGATTTCCCGGCGACACCGGGAGGACGATCAGCGCCGGACGGGACGACAACGCGTGCAGCGCCCGCTCGGGGCGAGGCGCGGGCCGCTCCCGCCACCCGTTCACCGATGCGCGGGCGGCCGAGCGGGACGCAATCGCACTGTGAACGGCCGACCCCGATGTCCCGCAGCCGTTGAGATGCTCCACGCGGCGGCCCGTGGCTGCAGCGAGCGCGGCACCGAGATGAATTTCGTACGACGACACGGATCCGGCCGGGGACAGGACGGCGACCGGCCCCGGCCGGACAGGAATCGTGGCGGGGAGGATGACGACGGAGACCGCCGACGACGCGCCGGTCGAGGCGTCGAGCGCCACGGCGAGACGATCCGCGCCGTCCCGGCGCCATTCCCGCGCGCCTCCCCCTCGCCCGGCCACCGCGACCAGCGCGCCACCGGCAGAGGCCAGCCGGATCGCGCCGGCGATGCCCACGCCGTGGTGCGGGCTCACGCGCTCCTCCGCGAGGTGAAGTCCGAGGCCGCGTAAACGATCACGAACCGCCCCATCGAGCCGCGAGTCCGGGCCGGCAACGGCGGCAATGCTCACCGCGTCAGCCTAACCACGAACTCTCTCGAAAGTGCCGCCACGGCAGAAGACATACCTGGACGGGCGGTCTCCAGGCTGGTTACATCGGGCCGGCGAATGCGGTCGGCGCTCGCTGACGTCGAAGACGGTGCGATTGACGACGATGTTCACTTCACTGACCGGTTTTCCGAGCGGAGCATCCACGCTTGTTTCTCGAGCCCGTTGACGACTTGGTGCAGCAGGTCGGCAGTGGAGGGATCCTCGGCATCGACGTCGTCGTGGACCTCGCGCACCACGGCCGCCGTGTGGCGCAGCTGTTCGGTGACAAGGTCGACAACAGTCGCCGTGTTCTGCTCACCCGGCGGAAGCAGGGGCATGGTCGTGGCCGTTGCGACGGTCGTCGGACGGCCATCGGGTACGGCGTCCAGAGCGCGCATGCGTTCGGCGATGGTGTCGCCGGCTTCGCGGGCCAGTTCCACGATCTCGTCGAGTTGCAGATGAAGGTCCCGAAAGTTGTGGCCGACGACATTCCAGTGCGATTGTTTGGCGTTGAGCTGCAGCGCGATCAGATCGACCAGGACTCGCTGCAGGTGGCCGCTGAGCCGGGCCGACGCCTGGAAACCGATGGCGGTCTGCACGGTTGTCATGATCTTCTCCCCTAGTGTTCTCTGATACCGATACGCGGGCACCCGGCATGGTCATTCGGGCCAGGCGTTGTTCTCGATGATCTCGACGAAGTCCTTCCTTCTGAACGAGGGGTCGAAGTGCGCCAGAACATCGTCGTTCATGGTTCCGAACGTGGTGTCGGGACGATTGACCATGCCCTTGTAGAACGCATGCAGAATCTTGTTCTTGAAATCCGGCCGCGGATGGGCCGCAACGACTTCGGAACGCTGCGCGTCGGTGATCTCGTCGAGGTCGAGGCCGAGCACGTCGGTCTCCACACCCAGGGTCACCACCGCGACCTCCGGCGCGAGCCGCAGCGGGACCTCGGGCGTCGTGTGCAACGCGATCGCCAACCACACATTGCGAGCCTCCTGCTCGGACCGGCCGTGCTCGAGCAGGAACTTTCGGGCCGCCTCCGCACCGTCGAGTTCGAAGCGCTGATCTTTGGTGGCATAGGCCGACGTCAGGCCGAGATCGTGGAAGAGACCGCCCACATAGGCGAGTTCGAGATCGACATCGAGTCCGCGTGCGGCCGACTTCAACGCTCCCCAGAGAAACACTCGGCGCGAGTGGTTGAACAGGGTTTCGTCGGCCACATCCCGCACGAGCGAGGTGGCCTCTCGAACCAGGTCGGTGTCGGGAATGGGGATACCTGCAATGACTTCAGACATCGGGAGCCTCCGGAACTTGGGCGTCGGGTTGACTGCTTCCACTCTTCCGAACTGCACAGCTTCTGCCCACTGCGTCATCTGACGGCGACCCCACAGATCTGGACACGGGGACCGTCCGCGATCGCCGGTGCCCGGCCGACAACGCACACAGATTCTAGAAAGACGGGCTCACACCCGAACCGGGCCCGATCACGGGGATCGCGCCCCCGTTCCGCGCGCCGGTGGTGGAGAAGCGGTCACGATATTGACTCGGCGAGATACCAAGGCGAGCAACGAAGGTACGGCGCATGGTCTCGGAACTTCCGAATCCCGCGACTCGTGCGGACTCCGCGACGCCGTGGCCGGCGTCCAGGAGCGCCTTCGCATGATCCAGCCGCACCTGCTCGACGAATCGCGCCGGAGTGGTGTTCAGCTCGGCGGCGAACAACCTCGCCAGATGGCGCGGGCTGACACCGACCCGGGCCGCCAGGGAATGGGTGCTGTGATCGAGGGAAGGCTGTGCCGAGATCAAGTCGACGAGAGTACGGACAGTCAGCGTGCGGGCAGGCCGGACGTCGAGGGGCGCCGAGAACTGGGACTGTCCACCGGGCCTCTGCATGAACATGACCAGATTGCGCGCCACCTCACGCGCCAGATCCGGGCCGTGGTCCTGCTCGACGAGCGCCAGCGCCAGATCCATGCCGGCCGAGACGCCAGCGGAGGTGAAGACTCCTCCGTCTTCGACGAACAGGGCGTCGGGAAGCACCTCGATGTCCGGGTATCTTCGGGCCAACAGCCGTGCGTGCCGCCAATGAGTTGTCGCGCGCCGGCCTGACAACACCCCGGCCGCCGCCAGCGTGAACGAGCCCGTGCAGATCGATACCAGTCGACGCGCCCGCGGGCGGAGCCGGTGAACCATGGCGATCAGATCGGCGGGAACAGGAGCGCTGACCAGCACGTCGCCCCCCTGACACGACGACGGTGTCAGCAGTCGAATCGTCCGTGGCGGCCCCATCCACAGGCAGCCGGATCCCCGTCGACGTGAGAACTGGGTTCCCGGACGGCGACAGATAGCTGAGCGCGTAGTCGGCGCCGGACCTGTTTGCCTCGGCGAACACCTCCGCCGGTCCCCCGACATCCAGCAGTTTCGCGCCGTCGAACACCACGAAGACGACGTCTCGACCATGTGTCACGGTCTGTGCCTCTCGTTTCGATCGCTGAAACGAGTATGTCAGAAACTGTGGGAAGCACTCAGCGGTGGACAACGCGGTCGACTCGCCCGGTCGTCGGGGATCGTCGGTGCCCCATCCTGACGGTGACCCGCGGACGTCTCATAGTAGAAATGTGACATGCCCCGCCCCAAGGTCGCGGCGGGTGTTCGCCCGGTGAACCGACGGAACTCCCGGATGAAGTGATTCTGGTCGTCGAAACCGGCGTCGAGAGCCGTTGCCAGATATCGTGATTCGGCGTCCAGCAGAAGTGTCCGCGTGGCGTGCTGGAGACGCGTCAGCCGTTGGAACTCCTTGGGGCCGACCCCGACGGCGGCCGGAAAGCGGCGCTGCAACAGTCGCGCGCTGAGCCCGGCTTCCGCGGCGAGGCGGTCGATGCGAACGGCTCCGCAACGCCGGTACCCGGCCAGATCTCGGGCAGCCACGCTCCCGGTCCGGTCGTGCACCGAGCGACGCCCTCGACGTACGCGCCGAGGGCGTCGCTCGGCTGCGCGCGTCCGATGACCATCGCTCGGCCGTCACCGGCCGCCGGTTCGAGGCCCGGGCCGACCGCAGACGCGTGACATGGGGCCAGCCTAGGCAGGCGACGGCCTGGTCGTTCCGTCCGGCACGCCGCGCCTCCGGAGGACGGTTCCGGACGCCGAGGCCCGCCTAGAAGGGCTGTCCCAGCATCACTGCGATCAGCTGAAGCGGCATTGTCACGAATGCCGCCCCGACGAAGAGCGCAGATCGAAGCGGGTCACCGGCCAGGTACCCCTCGCTGATCCAGGCCAAGGCATCTGCTGCAGAACCCATGAGTCATCCCTCCCCTTCATGTGTGTTTCATCGAACCTATCGGTCACGAAAACCATCCCATTACAGATGCTTACGTCCTCGAGCTCGAATCGCCAGCGGTCAGGAACGTCGAGGACGCCAGACGCTGTAAACCGGCGGGCCGACTTCCCGGGCGTCGCCGGCGATGAGGGTGCCGTTCCGCTGCGCCTCGACGACGAGTTCATGGAAGTACTCGTTGAATGTGTTTGCGGCGCGTTCCAGCACCCCGCTCGGGTTGATCACGTAGTCGCCGCCGAACTCGAGCCGGTAATGGTTCGGGTACTCCCACGCGACACGGACGTAGGCGAGGCAGGCGCGAAACAACGGGGTTGACGTCGCCGTGGTGTCCGCGCCTGCACGGTGCATCTCCGCCATCAGGAAGGCCAGGTTCTCGGCAGCGACCGTACTGAGTAGGTCGTCTTTGCCCCCCATGCAGAGTCCATGGGGGCCTTCCTCGGAAGATGTCGGGCAGTCGTCGCCTACAAGCCGGGGATCATCCCCGGGTAGACGAAGACGTTTGACGCGGGGTTCGAAGCGAGGGAGCCGAAGGCTCCCATGCTGAATACGAGGTTGAGCTTGTGTGGTTTCCTGCCGGATCGGCCTGCCAACATGAGGTGTCGACCCGGTAGCCGGTGCACACGATCTTGGTGGTTCTCCCGTAGGGGGAGATGACTCGGGTCATGTTGTTCCTCGGATTCCAGAACTCGGGCTGATCAGGCATCAGCACATAGTCTGTCGCGACCTCCGGGCGAATGGCGTTGCCCTCGCCCGGATCGACCGGCCAAGCATCCTGGGCGTTGGCGACGCCTGAGCCGAGTGCCATGAGCCCGATGGCCAGCGCGCCGGCCCGGACGAGAAGTGAGCGCTTCATTCGATTCCCCCTTGAATAAACTTACGGTCCAGCTACACCCCGGGGAACATCCCCGGGTAGACGAAGACGGCTGTCGCAGGTGTCGTTGCGAGGGACCCGAAAACGGTCGTGTTGAAGAGTTCTTTGAGCTCGTGCGGGTTTCCGTCCCGATCGGCCTGCCAGCATGAGGTGTCGACGCGGTACCCGGTGCACACGATCTTGGTGGTTCTCCCGTACGGGGAGATGACACGGGCAATGCCGATTGCGGGATTCCAGAACTCGGGCTGATCGGGCATCAGCACGTAGTCCGTCCTGTCGACCGGGGCGCCGATACCACCCAGACCCGGATCGACCGGCCAGGCGTCCTCGGCGTTGGCGACGCCCGAGCCGAGTGCCATGAGTCCGATGGCCAGTGCGCCAGCTCGGACGAGAAGTGAGCGCTTCATTCAGATCTACCCCTGTGAAAAGAAACGGACGGTCCGTATATCCGTTGCGAGGGTCCGACGTTACTGGCGGCGGCCGGCCGGGAGACGTCTTCTCTACCGAGTCCGCGAACCCAAGGACCGTCTAACACGACACCGATTCCGATGGCCCGACCGTGTGACTTTCAGCGGTATGTGGCGCGGTTCGGATCGCTGAAAGTCGCAATCTCGAGCGGCAGATCGATACCTCACCGCGGCCGGCGTCGCCGAACACCGCAGCCAAGTCGATCGTAAGCCTGGGGCCACCACCGACCGCCCCGGCTTGACCGCGTTGCTCGTCTACGCCGACGGCGGTGACGTCATCGTGGTGCACACCCTCGACCCGCTCGGCCGGATCATTTTCGGCGGGCGTCCGCGAGGCACGCGGAGGTGCGTTCACGGATGAGGTTGCGTTCGATTATGCGGACAGATTGTCCTGCGACGCCGTTCTCGCGACGCGCCGCTTGAGCTATTGAAGCTCCGGTCCCTGTCGGTAACCGGAGGCGGACTAAGCTGCTGGGCGATGCCTGTCACTATGCCGCGCGATCTTCCCGCCAGGGCCATCCTGGAGGCGGAGCGAATCTTTGTCATGTCCGACGAGCGTGCTGGACACCAGGATATTCGCCCTATGCGGATCGCCATCTTGAATCTGATGCCGATGAAGGTCAGCACCGAGACGCAGCTGCTGCGATTGCTCAGCAATACTCCGCTACAGATCGAGATCACCCTGCTGCACATGGCCAGCCATGTCTCGCGTACCACCTCTGCAGAGCATCTCGAATCGTTCTACTCAACTTTCGATGACGTGGCCCATATGCACTTCGACGGCCTCATCATTACCGGGGCGCCGATCGAGAAACTCAACTTCGAGGACGTCGACTACTGGCCGGAGATGACCAAGATCCTTGACTGGACCCGCAGCGCCGTGCAGTCGACTCTGCACGTCTGCTGGGGTGCGCAGGCGGCCCTCTACCACCACTACGGTGTCCGCAAACACGAAGTCCCACAGAAACTCTCCGGTGTATTCCCCCATCGGATCACAGGCGCGCGGTCGCCGATCGTCACCGGGTTCGACGACGAGTTCCTAGCGCCGCACTCACGGCACACCGATGTCCACGCCGCCGACATCGAGGCCACCGGTGAGGTCGACGTGTTGGCGGTGAGCGAAGAGGCCGGCGTCTACTTGGCAGCCACCGCGGACGGCCGCCAGGTCTTCGTGACCGGTCACCCGGAATATGACGCGGACACCTTGGCACGTGAGTACCGCCGCGACAGCGAGCAAGGACTGCCGGTCCCAGCACCAGCGCATTACTTCCCCGGCGACGATCCCGCCGCCACCCCGCTCAACCGATGGCGCGGCCACGGGCACCTGCTGTATGCCAACTGGCTGAACTACTGCGTCTACCAGGAGACACCGTTCATTCCAGGCGAGGCCTGACCGGCTCAGCCAGCTCCGTCAACAATTCCGATATGCGCGTGGCTATCCGCTGGTGGCGTTCGGCGTCACGGTCCCACCTCGCCCTTGGGCGTTGGCGATGAACTGGTGCTCGATCGCGAGCCGGTGTCTGAGCTTCGGGGCGTAGTCGCTGGTGGTGGGGCACTTGGAGCAAGTGAGCATGAGATCGCACTCGCACGGCCCTTCGGCCGGAAGTCATAGGCAGTGGCCCAGTTCCCAGGTGCCATAGTCTTAGGCGTACGCGGTGACCGTGTTGGGGCGCTACTCGGCGCCAATCAAATGCGCGAGGTACCGGTTGATCGGCTCGACCTCGACACCGGGCAGAGCGGACAGTCGAGGCAGATTGAGGAAGTGTCCAGATAACAACGAACTCCGCGAGGGCACCGAAGATGGAGAAGATGAGCTTGCCTCCGGCGGTCGTGGTGTCGATCGACTCTGTCACCGACCGGAACCCGATCCCGCGTCCCTCGAGATCGGTCACCACCTGAAGCAGGTGCGGCAGGGAGCGACCCAAGCGGTCGAGCGGCCACGCCACCAATGTGTCACCGAACCCTTGGGAATTGCATCTGGTGAGTGAATCGTGGCTGGTCGCCTGATAACCGCCCTCTGAAATGCGTGAATCGAGCGGCCCGAGGATCGGGTCTGACCTGCATCACCTGCCTAGAGATCCCGTTAGGTGCATGATTTCAGCACTTGACGGCTGACCTCCTCGGTGATTCGTCGCGAGGGCATGCGAGCGGGAAGCCGAGCGAGGACCGGACGGGCAAGGTCCAGATCGACGTTCGTCCCGTCGGCGTTCGGGAGATACAGGCGATTCGCCGGATGGCGCACACAGCCCGGACTGCTCTGCCCGAACCATGCCTGACCCCTGACAATCAGTATTCGAGGTAGATGACGGGTGCGATTCGAGGGATTCCGGTCTTGCGTCCACGAACCGTCAACAGGAGAACGGGCAGTTCTACTGACCTCACACCGAAGCAACCATCTGATATCCGGTACAAGGCGACGGTCGCACGGTTGCGAAACACCAAGGCGGTCTGCGAATCCTGATCTCCAACCGTCGATCCTCATGTTTCAATACGGTCAAGCACTTCTCCGAGTCGCGACAAGACCACTTTCCAGTTGCGCTCCATGGCGTTACGCACCATCTTCTGTCGGCGATCATTGATGTCAAAACCTGTTTGCATCAACAGAAGTCGCGTACCACGGCCGTGCGGCTGGACCATCCAGTCAACAACCCATCGCGCAGGATTCTCAGCCCGCAGGTCCACCCAACTGAAGATCAACCGCTCACCCGGCCGGACCGCCAGAACTTTGCATGAGATGTCGCCAACCGGCTGAATAGGTATTACGAATGTGAATT
The DNA here is from genome assembly GCF_040024445.1 of Prescottella soli. Classification (NCBI taxonomy): domain Bacteria; kingdom Bacillati; phylum Actinomycetota; class Actinomycetes; order Mycobacteriales; family Nocardiaceae; genus Rhodococcus; species Rhodococcus (subgen. Prescottella) soli. Next base: position 27,039 of record NZ_CP157276.1, on the reverse strand, counting down.
GCGCCCCCGCAGACGCAACGAACCCGATTGAAGGCATCAACCATCGCTCGAGCAGGTGCGGCTCCGTCAGAGCCCGCCAAACGACGTCCGGCAAATGCGGGAAGAAGCTTCCAAGTTCGACCGCAGCAGGGTTCATCGCTACATCAGCTATCACTGGCACACCCTCTCGACCGAATCCAATCTGAAACCAACAGTATTCCGCGACGGATCGCCCGGGTATCGAGCCCGACTACTCGACCCGACCCTCTCTGACCTTCGCCTTCAGCTCCGTCGCAAGCTCAGCGTTCTCCGCTTCCATCTTCTGGACGTAGGCCACTGCGTCACCAACGGTCCTGAGTCCTTGCATATCCTCGTCCGGGATCTTGACGCCGTGCGTGTCCTCGAGCCGCACGGCGACGTCCACCAGTGACAGCGAGTCGATGTCCAAGTCGTCGACGAACGACTTCTCGATCGTCACCTCGGAAGGCTTGATGCCGGTCACCTCCTCGACGATCTAAGCAATACCAGCGACAATTTCCTTCTGGGCGGTAGCAATGAATCCCCCTGCGTTGCATCCGAAGTTGGTCGTAGCCGGATCAGCCAGTCCCGTCCGGCTGGATTCGGCAATCCGCCCGGACGTCCCCCCAGCGAGCCGGATATCGCCCCACGTTGACGACGTCAACCTAGTGCGGCTTGTTGACGGCGTCAACCGCGTCCTATCCTTCGGAGATGCAGGAACAGACCCGGGACACCCGTCGTGCCCTGATCGCGGCGGCCGGCGACCTCTTGGCGCAGGGCGGGCCCGCGCACGTCACCCTGCGCGCGGTCGGCGCGGCCGCCGACGTGTCGCGGACGGCGCCGTACCGCCACTTCCAGGACAAGAACGATCTCCTCAGCACCGTGGCCGCCGAGGCCCTGACCGCCCTGAAGGAAGAGATGCAGCGCGCCGCCGCGGACGCCACGACGGCCACCACGCCGCTCTTTCGGGCCTGCCTGGCGTACGTCCGCGTCGCCTGGGAGTACCCGAACCACTACCGGCTCGAGTTCGGCGACGACTACACGATCAACCCGAGCCGGGTGCTCGTCGACGCCGCCGTCGACTTCAACAGCTACTTCAACGAACTCGTCGTCGAGGCGCAGCGGAGCGACACCCTCATCGCCGGCGACATCAGGGATGTCGGCCCACTGCTCTGGGTCCTGCTGCACGGGATGGCGATGTCCAACCACCTGGTCGCCGACCGTGGGTGCGAACCCGGGACGGGCTACGACGCCGAAGACATGTCGCGTGTCCTCGCCCTGGCCCTCCGAAATCTGGCCCCACACTGAGCCTTAACTTGCCGAATACGGATCAAGCCCAGGATGGCTCCAAGGGAAGCTCAGGCCTGCCTTCATTCGGAGGGTTTCAATACCTGACTGTCCGATTAGACCGCAGATGCGAGAGCAGGTTGACCAGTTGCGGGCGCGCGGTGGTGGCACCGCTCGCTGTCGCGGTCTAGATCCGAGAACACCCGGCGGCACTGAGTGCGTCACTCTGTCGATAGAGGGTCTGGTCGGCGGTCGAGACCCTCGCTGTCGAGATGCAACGCAGATTAGCGACGGGCCGGACAGATTGACTGCCGCCCACGACTTGCGCGGGTCGAGGCGGGCGGCGACCCCACCGCCCGCCTCGCCGATCTACATGCCATTGCTGACGATGAGCCAGGGCTCGCTGTCGCTGTGACGGGCCAGAATGTACGACCACGTCTTGTGCCCGTCCGGCATCGACGCATCCACACCGGTGACGTCGAACCGGGCACAACCACGGTCTGCTCATACCCCTCCGCGGCGGTCCCCCAGGTCGACATCGGCTCTGGTTGGTCGACAATCAAATTCGCCAGATGCGGGCGCTGCCCTGAGCGTTCGTCGAACCATCCCTCGATCCCAACCCCGTACATCCCTGCGGCGAGTTTGCGGCCCGACGCCGTCACGCGGTGCCGGGCCGCTAACTGGCAGGGTCCGAGGGATCACCAATCGCCAACGGCCCTGGTGCGCATGGCCTGCCTCGTCGCCAACGACAGCTGAAAGACCTTCGCCGAGTGCACGGTCACGTCAGGGGACGATCACGTCTGTCGTGACCGGAATGCTCGGGTGGTCGGTCCGCATGGTGAGCCGCACTGGTCCCGGGCCAGTATCGACATTCACGTACATCGGGTGGGTGCTCGTGTTGGCCGCGGGTACGTAGCGACTGATTGTGCCGCTCTGACCGGTGTCGAGGTTCTGCCAATCGATGATCGCAGTCACGTCGCAAGCCAGGGTGGTCGACGCCCACTCGCCCAGCGGTGAGAAGCCCTGCGAAATACGCAGTTCAACGGAGTGGACAGCGCCCGGCGCGGAGGAGTACTCCCACAGTGGTCCGTCGAACGCATTGCCGGAGGCACTCAGCATGCCGGCGCAGATGCCGTTTCCAAGTGTCCACACCGGCGCCATTCCGACATCTGTCATCGCGCACGTTCGGGGTCCTACGTTCGACCACCCGAGTTGGCAAGGATCGGCGGCGCTGGCTACGCCCGGCGCCGCAACTACCATGGCGGCGCCCATGAGCCCGGCGGCCGCGGCTGAAGCAATTCGATGTGAAGTTCTCATTGCCGCAGCATTGCACGATATGGCGTGCTTATCACGGCACCCGCGGGCCGGGCGGATACGACCGCGCACGTCCGATCGATCAAGTCGGCATCGTGAACACCTCGGTGTCCCAGACGGTTTCCGCGGTTGACCTGGCCGATTCTCATCGCCACTGGTCGGGACGAACCCGGTTCGTAGCGTGACGGGACAGCCCGACACCTCAGCAGGAGAACCTCACTATGATCGACCACGCTCCCTCGCCTCGAGGCGAGGTTTGGATCGTTGACCCGCCCGGCATCCGGTTCACCGGGCTCCAATGGCACGTACCCGATGCCGGCCCGGGGGCAGCCGTTCCACGTCTCGCGCGCACCGTCGCCGACGAGGTGCGCGTGCGGAACGCGGCCACCGCGCGATCGGTGGCTGACGCTGTGGCAGGGGTGCTCTGATGGCCGGGCCCGTGAAGAAGAAGCCGAAAGACGGGATCGTGTCCCGGATCCTGTTCTTCGTGGTCGTGATCGGCGTTCTCCTCGGTGTGATCCAGTACCTGACCGGGGGGATTAAGTTCGGTGAGGACGGCTGGTTCAGCAACTACCGCGACAAGGTGAGCAGCATCGCCGAAGACGGCAGCGGTCAGGTCGCCGACAAGATCGAATCAGTGACCGATGGCGTCGGCGGGCAGATCGGGGACCAGGTCCCTGACAAGTACCGCCCCACGGAGACGCCCGGGACGGGTGGTGGACAGTGAAGATCATCAAGTACGCGGCCATCGGGATCGTCGTCCTCGGCGTGTTCCGCGGCTACGTGAACTGGGCCGACACCGAGGGCGTCGACTCCTCGAATGTCATCAGGGTGTTCGCGACATCGGTCAACACCATCGCCGACCTCACCTACCGATGGATCCCCGTGGTCATCAACACGGTTACCGGCGGCGGAAACACCGGCGGCGGACAAACACCCGCAGCCGATGCCGCAGCCTTGATCGGTGGTGGTTCGGCATGGTGAAGGGGCCAACGCACGCGATGTCCGGGGCTGCTGTCGGGTTGGCGGCCGCCGCGATCATGCCGGCCGAGTGGGGTGGACCGACGTCGCTCGCGGAGACACTCGAATGGGCCGGAGTGTGTGCTGGCGCAGCGCTGCTCCCGGATCTCGACCATCCGCAGTCGGCGGTCGCGCGGTCGTTCGGTGTGGCCTCCCAGATCGCATCGGAGGGCATCAACGCTGGCTCGTCGGCGTTCTACGGGCTGGCCAGGATAGCGAAGGACGGTGCGCGCGACGGCGGTCATCGAACCCTCACGCACACACTCGGGTTCGCGATCCTTCTCGGTGTCGGTGTTTCCGCGCTGGTGGCCGCGTTCGGGAAGCCCGCGATCATCGGGACACTGTTCTTCACGCTCGGGCTCGCGATCCGCGGGCTGGCCGGCGACTGGTCGAAGAAGCAGGGGTGGCTGGCGGTGACTCTCGCGGCCGCGCTGCTGGCGGTTCTCGCGTGGCAGGCGTTCTCCTGCGGAGACCGGGTCGGTGAGCCTCGGTGTCGCAGTCGCGCTCGGCTGCGTCACGCACTGCCTCGGCGACGCGATCACGAAGGAAGCGATTCCGTTTCTGGCGCCGTTCGTGACGATCCGTGGGAAACGGTGGTGGGAGTTCACATTGCCGTCGATGATCCGCATCCGCGCGAACGGACCGTTCGAAAAGGTCGTGCTGTTGCCCGCTCTGACGGTCGCGACGATCGCGCTGCTGGTGTTCGGTCCGGGCGCCGATCTGATCACAACGACCACGGCGGCCGCGCCGTAGCCGCCGCCCACGGAGAACGAAGAAGCGGAGCCACCGGATGGTGGCTCCCCTTCTTGCCAGGCGGCGTGCTCGCGGCGTGCTGCTCGGCGTTCCCGACGGTTCGCGCCCGTGTCCCGGGTCCTTTCATACATTTCCAGCGGATAGAAGGACGTTGACGCTGTCAACAAACCGATGCTAGGTTGACGCCGTCAACATGATGGCGGTTCTCGGCCACATTCGTCCTACACGGGGGCTCAATGGCATTGACATCGCAGGCGAATCCGGCCGACCTACTCCGCTCGGATCTCGTGGCCTGGAATTCCTCACGGACCGTTCACGACTCTGGGAGCGTCAGCCTCGCCGACACCGATCTGACAGGCACGAATCTGGCGGGGGCAAACCTGGCGGGCGTCGACCTCACCGGTGCCGACCTGTCGGGAGCCGACCTCACAGACGCCACCCTCTCGGGTGCAAATCTGACCTCTGCCGAGTTCGTCGGCGCAGACCTGGCTCGGGCCGATCTCACCGGCGCGGTCGCACACGACGCGAACTTCACCGGCGCGTTTCTCACCCGCGCCGACCTGCGGGATGCCGACCTCACGATGGCTTATCTGACATCAACCTTCCTCGGGCACGCGAATCTCGCCGCGGCTGACCTCTCCGGCGCGTACATGACCGGCGCATACCTCGGCGATGCCGACCTGACCGGCGCCATCTTGATCGGCACCTATCTAGGCAAGGCCAATCTGACCGGGGCGAACATCACCGCTGCTGTCCTGGACGGTGCCGATCTCACCGATGTCACCATGCCGGACGGCACCGTGGCCGACTGACCGACGGTGGTCGGCAAAGCCACGAAGGCAGGCCGGCTGTTCCAGTTATCCACTCGGCGAACGCCTCACCGCCGAGCGGCGAGGCTCGAAGGGAGGTTGGGAGAGCCGTGGGCGCATCACCTCTCCCGACAACGGATGCGTCCGATATCGAAGACCACATTGGCATTTCGCAACCGCGCGACCGTCGCCCTGTACCAACTGTCGGGCGGTCGCCTCGGTGGGAGGTCGGTGGGACTACCCGTACTTCTGCTGACGGTGCCCGGACGCAAAACCGGGATTCTGCGAACGACACCGATCATCTACCTCGAGCACGACGATTCGTACGTTGTTGTGGCTTCCTCGTTCGGCGCGAAGTCAGACCCCGATTGGGCAAGGAATTGGTGCCATGGTCACCGTCCTCCGGCGATCCGGGGCCCGTGTCGCGGTGCTCGCGGTCGACCCATCCAGCCCGGTGTCCGGGGGTGCCGTCCTCGGCGATCGAACCAGGATGGGGATGCACACATGCGACCCCGGCGTATTCATCCGCTCGATCGCATCGCGCGGGTACGTGGGCGGTCTGACCCGCGCCGTCCCCGGTCTGATCGACGCCGTCGACGCCGCCGGTTGGGACGTCGTGCTCCTCGAGACGGTCGGAAGCGGGCAGTCCGACATCGAGATCACCGAGTTCGCCGACGTCGCCGTCCTGGTCTCCGTGCCGGGCCTCGGTGACGACCTCCAAGCGATCAAGTCCGGGGTTCTCGAGCTCGCGGATGTCCTGGTCGTGAACAAGGCCGATCTGCCGGGGGCGGACAACACGGCGCGGCAGCTCGAGCGGATGCTCCGCCTGCGTCGGGCCGACGCCGTCCGCCCGACGGTGATCCGTACGAGCGCCGAACACGGAACGGGTGTAGACGATCTCGTCGCCGCCGTCGGCAAGGCCACACGCGCAGTTGGACCCGTGCGCCGACTGCGCCGGGAGCTCGTCCGCGAGGCGGAGCTGACGTTCGTGCGAAGGCTACGGGAGCAATCGCTCGACGAGGCGTGCACGGCAGTGTTCACCGGAGCCCGGGAGTTCGAGGACGTCGTCGCCGAGTTGACACGATCCTGACCAGGGTCGCTCGGCCACACAGCCTGCGGGAGCACCATTCCCATCGCCGACGACGAGGTGCCCGCTGCGCTGGGTCGCGCGTGCAGTGGCGCCCCACAGTGGGGTCGGTGCCGATTCCTCGATGAGTCGATCCGTCACGTCATACATGGCGTTGTCCCCCAGGACTTTCAGGACTCACGAGTTCCCTTACACTGGTCTGGTAATGAAATTCACCGGGGGGACGACGGTGCGTCCGAGGGCCGCCGCGATCGATGAGTCGATTGGCCCGCCATTCGAGAAGCGGATCGCCGAGATGCCGCTGCGCGAGTTCAGCGTGCGGGCGCTCGTCGCGTGGGCGGGCACCACACGGGATGCGTTCTACCGTCGATATGCCGACATGACGTACGCCGTCGATCAGATCCACGCGCCCATGCTGTTCCGCGCCGCGCTGCCCGAGCACTACGCGAGCGGCACCCCGCCCACGGCCGGGGAACTGCAGGAATCCAAAAGGCTCCTACGGGCCTTGAAATCCGGCAACGGGGATGACGAGCAGGTGGATCGCCTGAGCGAGCTCGCGGTCGCGTGGGCCGCATTGAACCCGATGCGGATTCCACTGGGGAAGGTTGACTATGAGCGTTGACTTCGACGACCTGGAGCTGCGTCTGATGCGCGAGTTCCTCGAGAGCGCGTCGTCGACCGAGTGGATGGTGGCGGCGCTCATGATGAACTACGACGGCAAATCCGAGCTGATTGCGTGGATGGCCGCACATCCGCGACTCGACAGGGCCACCGCGTCCGCCCTGTTCTGGTACTCCCAGCCCGGTTACTACCAGAGGTTCCGCGGCGAGGCCGATGTCCCGCCGGTCAATCGCGCGGGATGGAGGAACCTGCGTGCCTTGCGGGACCGGGTCGCCTCCGGCACGGTGGCGGTAGCCGGCGCGTCGTTCGACCCGGCGAACGATAGCTCGAAGCCGACCGGGAATCCTAATCACCCCGGCCAGGACTGGACGGCTGAAGCGCTTGGCGCACAAGATGATCCGGGATGGCTGATCCCTCCCTTGATGTTCGAATCCGTCACCGGAGACGACGTCGACATCCGTGGATACGCGGAGGCCAACGGATGGGTCGAGGGGATGCCGCCCACCGTGCTCGAAGAACTCGAAGCTGCATGGCTGAACGAAGGTGAAGACGACGAATGATGACCGGCAATCCATCTCGCCGACCTGCGGAACGTGGCGAATCTTGCCCAGGCCGGAAGGTTGGCGCGGTATGAGTAGCTACGAGGAGGTCGAGAACTCCGTTCGTGAGTGCGCAACCCACGCTACGGTCCAGGCGCAGGTCGACTTCGGGATCGCGGTCACGCGGGAGCTCCTCACAGCGGATGGCGTGGCAGCGGCAGCGGCAGCAGAACTGACGGAGGCCGGAGCACGCGCCGTCGGCGCGGCGGCCGACGGAGCGGGTACGGCGTCTGCCGAGCAGCTTCGGGCGTGGATCGCGCAGATCGACGAGGGCGATCTGTCGGACGGCGACATGGATCCGGATCTCCTGCGCGCGATCACCGCGCTGGAGGCGTGGGTCGGCTATCGGGAGGAACGCTCGTCGGAGCGGATCGCCGCACTCGGCATCGCTCTGCTCGAGCAGGCGGACTTCCGCGCGAGTGGGGCGCCGTTGGATGACTTCCTTTCGACGCCGGAGACTCGCCAGGCGTTCGATCGGATTCGTGTGGCGCTCACCGAGCCGGCGAGCCACGGAAGCGAGCCGCAGTCCGTGTTCGAGAACAGCATCACGATCGATGCTGCCGACAGGTCGGCTGTCCGGCGGGCGTTTGTCGAAGCGGCGGTGTCGCGTCGCCTGCGGATCGCCGGCATGCTTGCGCTCCCGATCGCGCTGGTCGTCGGCATCGTGTTGGCGGTGTCGGGTCGTCCCATCGGGATGTTCGCATTCGGGGTGATCGCGGCCCTCACACTGCTGCTCGCCGTCTTCGTGGTCATCCTTCGCCGCGTCGCCGCGAAGGCCGTCGACGACGGCATGAGTGTCGGATCGCGACTCACAGTTCGGATCGATGCGGATGGTCTGGGGTTGGACGGCAAGTTCGGCTCGTCGCGTGCGCCGTGGAATTCGCTCTCCGGAGCGCTGCGCATCAAGGACGCCATCGTGTTTCGGAACATCGCGGGCAAGGCGGCGTTCTTCGCGCCAGGTCGCGCACTCGACGACGGTGCACTTGCGCTGGTCGAGAAGTACATCGATCAGGATCGGACAAGGACCGGGGATGAGTGACGAGGGTCGCGATCCGGCGTGGCGTGATGAACAGGAGTGCGTGGCGTGAGCGAGACGTACGACTGGGCTCGGCTCTTCCACGCGTATGGCGTGGCGATGGACACGCCGGCTCATTTGGAGGCGTTGGTGGGTGCCGACGCGACGGCGTTCTCGACGGCGATGGAGCATCTGTACGGTGCGGTGCTGCATCAGGGCACCATCTACCCGGCAACGGGACCCGCGATTGCCGCCGTTGCTCGAGCCGTCTCGTTCTGGAGCGGCGATGCGGACCAGAAGACCGCGTCGGCGCGCCTGCCTGTGCTGGTGGAATTCCTCGACGCGGCGGGCGACAGCCTGACCCTGGCCGGGAAGCTGCTTGCGAGCGAAGGCGAGATCGTGCCGCCTTCGGGCGAGGAGGAACGCGAGCTCTTCGAGGCGCTTGCGTCCGACGATGAAGAAGAATCCGAAGAGGCGTGGGCGTCGCCTGTGGCAGGTGCACTCATGGCTCTCGCCATCCCAGCGCTCCGGCAGCAGGCGAACCCGGTCCTGGAGGGGCTGCTTCCACTCATGAGATCGGATGCCGTGGCCCACAAGGCTGGGACGGTGGGCGCGCTGGCGCGGTGGAACGACAGCTCCACTCCTCAGTATCAGCACCGAGTCGCCACAGCGCTGCGTTCCTTCGCCGACGACGCCACGCAGCGTGACGATCGGGCCGCGGCTGTTCTCGCTCTCGGCACCGTCGGGGCCGACGTCGGCGGCTGGCTCGCCGACGCCGATCCTGCGATCCGCGCGTGTGCCGCCCTGCATCTGCCGCATTCCAGGCAGGCGGCAGAAGAACTCGTTCGTGCGCTGACTCGGCCGGAAGAGGCCGACCAGTGGTTCGAACGGAAGCCGAGCAGTTTTCCCATGCACGTCCGGTTCACGCTGCTGAATTCGCTCCTGCAACGGGAAGTGTCCTTCGCCGCGATCCTGCCGGCGGCCATCGCGATGACGCGGCTTTCGACCCCGTACACGGCTGACAGCGACTGGGGACCGTTGCTTCGTGCCGCGTTCCCCGAGGTCGAGTTCGTTCCGGGTGAGTACCCGCCGGCGCCGGAGACGATCGGCGCGCCTCAGCGACAGTTCCTCGCGGCTTTGGTGGCGAACGAGGGGTTGTGGGGAACGAACGTGGGCAATGCGGGTCTGGCGCTCATGCGCGTCGGCCTGCCGTATGACCGACAAGCGATCGCGGTGTCGTTACAGGAAAGGACCGGAGATGAGTGACGAGGGTCGCGATCAGGCGTGGCGGGACGAGCTGATCCGCCTGGGCGGCAGCATCCATCAGGACGAGGCCGGGCCGCTCAGCGATGAGGAGGACGCCGTCCAGCAGGCAGGCATCGATCGGTACCTCGCGATGCTCGATGCCCTCGACGGGCAGACCATCGATGCCGAGACCGTCGAGGCGATCCTGTGGTCGTTGCACCCGCTCGACGACTACGGCATCTACGAGGCCGCCTACGGCGTTCTCTCGCAAGCCGATCCGGCAACGTATGGTGCCGCCACCGCCCGGGTGCTGCCGAACTGGCTGGAGTCGCGCGGGGATCACGACAGCATCTGCACCGCCTCGATGTTCGTCACGGGCAACGAGGAGGCGAGCCGCGCTTTCCTCACGGTGACCGAAACCTGGGGCGATGCGCAGCGCGCGCTCGTGGGCCGAACGCTCGGCGGCTGGGTCCGGGAAGACGAGGAGTGGGAACCGATCCACGAGGCACTCGGCGGCACGAGCAGCAAGCCGGTGCTCGATCCGATCCCGGACGACTGGCCCGAAGACTGGAGATCCGCGGCCGACGCGTTCCGCGAGAGCGGTCGGGTCGATCTCGCCTGGACGAACGAGAAGGACTTCCCGAGCAACTTCGACCGCGTGTTCGCGATCATGGAGCTCGGCCACGGCGCGCGCTGGCGGGAGGTGCCCGACTTCCTCAACGCGCTGCTCATGCGGCGGAGGAACGAACTCCCGAAGTTCATCGGTGCGCTCGCCGCGCTCCCTGGCGATCGCCGCGAACGCATCGTCATGGCCGTCGACGCCGCGCGCCCGGACACCGCCGAGTACCTCCGCGGGCTTTTGGACGAGCGATAGAGCTGTCGACCGCTGCAGCGGTCAACAGCTCCACACGTAGGTACCGGATCCACCTGCCGGGCAGCCACCCAACGGCGCGCACCGCTGGGTGGCCGGATCCAGTCGGTCAGTTCGGTGCGCGACCGTACAGCTCGTACTCGGACCTCAGGTCGTCGAGCGCGTCCGGGGAGGCACGCACGTAGCGACATTCGTTGTCGCCCAGGTAGAGCGGGTCCTCGACCAGCCAGGACTCAGTACGCAGTACCGGCTTGTTGATCTTTCGCGTGGCCGTCACCGGGATGGACGTGGCGATCCGCACGATCCGTGGGGCCCACTTGGTCCCGAGATCCGGCTGCTCCGCGACGAACCGCCCGAACGCCTCCGGATCGAAGCCTGCGCCGTCGTCCATCTGGATCGTGGCCATCACCCGGTCCCCCGTCCGCGGGTCGGGCACCGGATAGACCGCCACCAGCCGCACACCGGGGAAGCGGGCCAGGATCCGCTCGACCGGCGCCGCGGAGAAGTTCTCGCTGTCGATGCGGATGCGGTCACCGGACCGGCCGGCGAAGTAGAAGTAGCCCGCCTCGTCGCGGTATCCCAGGTCGCCCGATCGGTAGGTGCCGCCGTCGATCCGCTCCGCGGTCGCCGAGTCGTTCCGGTAATACCCCTCGAACATGGCGGCGCCCGTCGTGTTCACGATCTCGCCGATCGCCTCGCCGGCGTTGAGCAGCGCGCCCTTGTCGTCGAACACGGCTCGGGGGCACTGCCTTCCGTTCGCGTCGTGGATCTCGACACCCATCCCCTCCGGGGCCCTGCCCAGCGAGTGCGGCGGCGAGTCCGGGGTCAGGCCGATCACCACCGCACCCTCGCTCGAGCCGTAGCTCTCGATCGGGCGGACCCCGTAGCGCCGTTCGAACTCGTCCCGGTCGCGCGGCGCGGCCTCGGTGCCGAAGACCAGTCGCAGGTTCGTGTCCCGCTCGAGGGGCGACTCGGGCGCGGTGAGGAGGTAGGCCAAGGACCGACCGACATAGTTGAAGAAGGTCACCCCGTATCGCCGGACGTCGGGTAGGAACCCCGAGACCGAGAACTTGCGCCGCATCGTGAAAGTGGCGCCGCTGAACACCGACGGCGCCCAGCACGCCATGATCGCATTGCCGTGGAAGAGCGGCATCGCGTTGTACGTGACGTCCGCGCGGGTCAGCGAGCAGTAGTTGATCGCACCCAGCGCCGCGAGACGTCCGGTCGTGCAGATTACCGCCTTCGGTGCTCCCGTGGAGCCGGAGGTGAACGTCAAGAGCAGGCGGGTCGCAGGATCGCCCGCCTCAGTCGCGACCGTGATCGGTTCCACCGCAGCGGATTCGACATTGTTGAGCCAGTCGCTGCCGTCCACCAACAGCACCCGGTCGGTGTCCACGGCCGTGTACAAGCCCTCGAGCAGAGCGAGCCCGGCGCGGTCGGTGAGGATGAGGTCGCAATCGACCCCCCGGATGTCCGAAGCGAGTTCGGCACCGCGGCGGGTCGGGTTGATCCCGATCAGGGTGGCACCGGCCAACGCGGCCGCCCCGATCAGGAAGATGTACTCCGGAACGTTCTCCAGCAGCACACCGACATGGAATGGCCGGTCGGGCCGCCGCAGCGCGGACAGCACCGACGCGCGAGTGGCACATTCACGCACCACCTCCCGCCAGGTCCAGCGGGAGTCCTCGAACAACAGTCCGGGATGCTCGTCCTCCGCGCGCATGAGCAACAGGTCGGCGAACGTCAGACGCCGCTCGGCGACCTCTGCGGGGGTGAGCCGGGGAACCTCGTGTCCGGCGACAGATTCTGCGTGCACGTCATCTTCTTTCGTGTTTCATCGGGGCGTGCCACACCCCGACGAGTAGCTGGATTCCGGACTGCTCGTTGCGATCCCTCCCACTCTGCCCTCACTTCCACAGACACGGGCATGCATTCGCCTGCCCAGTCGGCGCTAGGACGTGGGCGCGTGGACCAGATCGATGTACTCCTCGGGCAGCTCGTCGAAGGACAGCTTGGTGATGCTCACCGGCCCGGACGCGTACGAGTCCTCACCCTCGATCTTGCCGTTCTCGTCCACCGGCCACAGCAGCAGCTGCCGGAACACGATGAGGTAGTCCGCGGACTCGTCGTCGACCGGGAACCCGAGCTGCGCGGCGTACGAGCCGGGGTAGATCTGCTTCAGATAGCCCTCGGTGACCAGGCAGTGATCGTCGACGATCAACCGGTCGAGCGCGTATTCGAGAATGTTGCTGCGCGATTCGACGAAGGCGGTGTAGTAGGCACGCACCCCCTCGGTGGTCTTCGGTCCGACGTCCTGGCCGTTGTTCCAGAAGTGGTAGTCGGGCGTGGGGCACAGCGTCTCCATCAGGCCGTCGAGATCCGGGACCGCCTCGGCCTTCATGTGCTCGAGCACGACGCTCAGGACCACACGGTGCCGCTCGTTGGTGGTGACGGCGAGACGCTTCTCGAGCAGCTCCCAGGTGCGGTTCGAATCGATGATGGCCATCAGATGTTCCTCTCTGTCGTGGATCACGCTTGGTCACACATCGTGATCCACGCCGTACACGCGTGTCATCCGACGCCCGTCGGCAGATCGGGAGACCGGGCCCGACACACGTCGGATGCTCCATCAGTAGTGCAGAAACGCCTCGGACGCCGCGACGATCCACAACTCCGCTGCCGAGTGAATGCTCATGCATTCGCCGATCGCCAAACCGCGCCGTGGTCTCGGCGACCTCGCCCGAATCCAGATCGAGATCAGGCAGCGGGCCGCGGCCTCCACCAGCCGTTGCCTCGCGCTGTCGCCATCGCCGGACGAGTCTCCGCCCCAGGCCAATTTCGGAACTGTCACGGTGCGATCCATTATCTGTCTACCGTGTACGGCATGGCGAAATCACGCTCGTCCACTGCTTTCTCAGCCGTCGATCTCACCGACTTGGACAACTTCGCTGCAGGCTTCCCACACGAGGTGTTTGCCGCGCACCGTGCCGAGGCCCCCGTCTACTGGCACGAACCCACCTCGCATACACCCGACGACGAGGGATTCTGGTCTGTGGCCACTTACGCCGAGACCAAGGAAGTGCTGGGTGACCCGGTGATCTACTCCTCAGAGACCGGCGGCGACCGGCCCTACGGCGGTACCGTCCTGCAGGACCTACCGGTCGCGGGCGTCGTGCTGAACATGATGGACAACCCGCGACATGTCCGGATTCGGCGGCTGGTGTCGAAGGGCATGACCCCCAGGACGGTACGCAGTCTCGAAGAGGATCTGCGGGCGCGCACCGGGCGATTGCTCGACACCATTGTCAGCGGCGCGGAACACGACTTCCTTACCGAAATCGCCGCGGAGCTGCCGATGCAGGCGATCTGTTTCCTGCTCGGTATCCCGGAGGCCGACCGGCACCAGCTGTTCGGGCTCATCGAGCACGTCTTCGATATCCCCGACGGGCAGGACCACCTGTCGATGAGCCCCGAACGGGCCGCGGCGATGGGTGAGCTCTACGCGTACGGGCTGGAGCAGATCGCCCGGCGCCGCGAAAACCCGGGCACGGACATGCTTTCGCTGGTCGTACACGCCGAAATGCCGGACGAGGACCCGCCGCGACTGTCGGACGAGGAACTACGGTCGTTCTTCAATCTACTGTTTTCCGGCGGCGCGGACACCACCCGAAATGCCATCGCCGGCGGACTGCTCGCGCTCATCGAGAACCCCGTGCAGATGGCCGAATTGCGCGACGACCCCGAGTTGCTGCCCACCGCAATCGAGGAGATCGTGCGCTGGACCTCACCATCACCCTCCAAACGGCGCACCGTCACTCGCGCGACTGAGCTCGGCGGGCATGCGCTGGGGCCGGGCCAGAAGGTGGTCGTGTGGGAAGCCTCGGCCAACCGCGACGAACGTGTCTTCGCGCAGGCCGACACCTTCGATGTTCACCGACACCCCAACCCGCACCTCGGTTTCGGGCAGGGCGTCCACTTCTGCCTGGGCGCGCACCTGGCCCGGCTGGAGATGCGCGTGGTATTCGAGGAGCTGTTCGTGCGCTTCGAAGAGTTCGAATTGGCCGGAACGCCGGAGTGGACGCGCAGCAACCGTCACACCGGTCTGCGTCATCTTCCACTGCGAATGACCGCGCGCTGACTCGCACTCGCCGACAACGCCATTCGTCACGGAGCGTCCTTCGTGCCACCGATCACGCAGGGAAGGCTGGATAGCATGACCACACCCCGCGAACTTGCCGACCGCTATGTCGAACGCGTCAACGCAGGCGATCTCGAGGGCATCGTCGCGCTGTTCGCAGTCGACGCCGAACTACTCAACCCGTTCGGGCATTTCGTCGGCTCGGACCAGGTGCGAGGCTTCTACGAGAAGACCATCCTGACGGTCGTTCCCCGGGTGACGGCCGCGGGCTGGGTCGAACAGGACAACCGCATCGCCTTCGAGCTCGAGGCCCGCGTCGACGGCTACCAAGCGG
The DNA here is from genome assembly GCF_040024445.1 of Prescottella soli. NCBI lineage: Bacteria > Bacillati > Actinomycetota > Actinomycetes > Mycobacteriales > Nocardiaceae > Rhodococcus > Rhodococcus (subgen. Prescottella) soli. The sequence goes on along the minus strand of NZ_CP157276.1, from coordinate 11,949 downwards.
TGCAGTACGCGATGGATCACCTCACCATGTCCGCCGACCGCGAGCACATCGGTCGGATGGCGCTGTACTACCGCCAGCTGTCGCAATAACTCTCCGGAGCGAGCGTTCGGGGTTTCGAAGGTGGAAGAAGAGGAATGAGCGGACACCGCGGACCGACGACGACGTCCTCGGCGGCACATACGGTGGCCAAGACCTTCCACCAGACACCGGTCGCCGCAGCCTCCTGACACCGAGCATGGGGACACCCCGTGCGGCCGTAGGCGTCCAGCGAGTGCGCGAAGTAGCCCGCCTATCGCAGCAAGTAGCGTCTATCCGGTGAGCATTCCGGATCAGTCACGTCCCGCTCGAACTGTCGTCACGGTATGGCTCTACGGCGGACCGCAGGATGGTGACTCCAAGGACGTTTCGATCCCTCTGCCGCCAACAATCACCACGTCCGCGAACGAGGTCTACGCCCGGGTGGGCCCCGAGCTCGACGAATCTGGCCAACCGCTATCCACGTGGTGCTATCGCTGGGAACCCCACGTCGCGCTCGAAGCACCGCTCGATCGTTAGAGTTCTCAGTCACCCCCTTGCAACCGGCTACCCGCGGCGGGGCACTCCCAGGCATCCGGGTCGCTCGTCGTCGCGCCTCGGCACCAGGGTGCGGATCATCATAGGGGTCGCCGGCGCCCCATCTTCGTGACTGCGGTGTCCACCGATGCTCACCCGCCTTCCCCACAGTCAGTGACGCCCGATCGGGTCGACGCCGCATGGCGCGATGCACTTTCGACACGACCATGCAACGCCATCTCACGTTCGAGGCGCCCCGCGTCTTCACATCAGAGGAAGCGAAAGGGGTCGACCTGCGTAATCGACACATGGTGGTGGACAGCGCTCTGGGACCTGTCACGATCGTCGCCGGCGACGAGGCAGTCACGGGCTTGTACTTCCGGCACCACATCCGCCGCCCAGCGGAGGAGACGTTCGGGACGGCGGTCGCGGACGACGAGCTGCTCTCTGAGGCCGCCGCTCAGCTGGACGACTATCTCGTCGGCCATCGACAGGAGTTCACCCTGCCACTACGGCCGGCCGGAGACGCTTGCCAGCAGGCGGTTTGGCGCATCGTGAACGAGATCCCGTTCGGCGAGACGACGACATACGGCAGCATCGCCGACCGACTCGGCGACCGCAGTCTCGCCTACCGCGTCGGGCAGGCGGTAGGCGCGAACCCGCTGTGCATCTTCGTGCCGTGCCACCGTGTGCTGGGTGCGGACGGAAATCTCACCGGCTATGCCGGCGGGCTGAACCGCAAGAGGGCCCTGCTGGAACTGGAGGAGTCCGCCCAGGTCCGCGCGGGCCGATTGTTCTGACGGGGATCTCACGTCAGGTCCCCGTCCAGCGTCTTCAAGAGGATGGACATGAAACAGCCGTTCGACAGAGCGGTCGAGGAGCACGGCACCACCGTGCTCCGTGTCTGCCGTGACGCGGCATGAGCACCACGGAGCCCATAGCCGGCAATCCGGCGGAGACTTACGTGCTCAGCGGGGCGGCCGGCTCCCGCCCTCGCGGCACCTGCTGCACGGACCGGTACTCGGCATGGAAGTCCGCGCGTGCGCGAGGCGAGCAATGGACACCGTGACGGGATCAGAACTGACTGGCCTGGTCGACCTCGCCCACCGCCGCGGCGTGCGCCACATCGCTATCGGCTCCGGCAGAACGCCCGAGGCGCTTGCATTCGTCGACCAGTTCACCTCGCGCTGGGAGAGAACCGGTGGCGAGGTCACCGAGACGATCACATGGCCAGAAGAGGCAGCATCATGGCTGCACCAGGCGACACGATTCATGGGCGCCGGCGCCGACCTCTGGGTGATGACAGGGCCTGCCCTCGGCTGGGCGCAGATGACCCGGCGACTGCTGTGGTCGACCACATGGCGTCCCGAACATGCCCTCGTCACCGCTGCGGTCAGTACTCCAGAGGCACTGCGAATGATCGGCCTTCACAATCTCGACGGTCTCACCGGCGTGAACTCGCAAGGCGTCACCTGGACCATCCATGACGGGCGGCAAGTCTGGCCTCCACACCCGACACGGCATGCCCGTCACCGACGAGCAAGGCGGGGACGGCCGTGATCAGGAATGCACGCGCGTCCGTCGCTCTGCGCGAAGACATCGGTATCAACAAGCTGGTCCGATCCTTCAAACCCATGGAAGCCATCGAGATCGTCGACACCCATCTCCTGGACGCGCATAGTCGGGGCAGCGGGGAGCTTGGAAGGCCGCAGCTCCACGAAGCGCATCCCCGTCGCGGGCACACAGTCCGCGTGACGGATTGCCTCCCCTGCGCACGAGGCCATCGCGCCTGACGACGAGGCTGCCGCGGCGAAAGTGTCGTGGCGCCGACTGCGCGCATGGAGACATGACCAGCGCGCCGCGGCCTTGCTCCAGTTATGCGGGAAGGGCGGCGGAACGGGCTCGACAATGAGCTGTCTCTGCAGACCCAAGACCGGCAACCCGGGGTGTCCCGACAGTGGAAGGTGGCGGAGCGCGCGAGGCCGCTGATCCGTTGGAGCACTGCCAGATCCAGATGTTCGCAATGACGACTCCCGGGCGCCCGAATGACATGCGAGGGACGGCGTTCGACAATGTGCTCCGAAACTTCATTGGTCCACAGACTCACGAATCGACAACTCCAGACGTCTTCGAAGTGACGCCGTCGAATCCGAACGACGGCGCATCCACAGAGGGGACAGGAACATGTCTGTCGACGAGAACAAGGCCATCGTCGGACGTTGGTTCACCGAGTTTTGGGGCAAGCCGTGGAACCCCAGCGTCATCGACGAACTCGCCCACCCCGACATCCGCTTCGAGTACTCCCTGCACCAGCCGATGCGTGGACGCGACGAGGTTCGCGAGTTTGCCACCAAGTTCCGCACCGCATTCCCCGACCTCAACTTCTGGGGCACAGCCGACCTGATCGCCGAAGGTGACTACGTCGTCGGACAGTGGGAAGGCGGAGGCACGCACTCCGGCCCGATCGTCTTCGACGACCTGCCGATCGGCTCCGTCCCGCCCGACTCCGGCAAGACGCTCCGCTTCACCGGGACCACCGTTCTGAAAGTCCAGAACGGCCTCATCGTCGAGGAACTCGGGCTCGACGACGGAGTCACGGTCCTCCAGCAGCTCGGCATCATCCCCACGTCATAGTCCACCCAACCTGGCCTCTTCGGGAGGGCTACCGGCGTCCTCGACGCCGATCCCTCCCGCAGAGCCAGGCACGTGACGAAAGAACTAGATCAGCGCGTACTCAACAGCGCAACAGGGAAACTCGATGAACTCCCAACACTGACCCGTCTACCGGTCACGACTCCCGTCCACGCCGAACTCCCTGACTACCTTCTCGGTGATGGTGCTCCTGACCGGACCTGGGATCCGGTGCGCAAACCTCTTCAGATAGGCGTCGACCCACTCGCTCCGCTGCGCCAGGAACGGAAAATCGGAGCCGACCATATTGCGCACCGCCAGAATAGGAAGCGGTGCGTCCAGCGCCCGGAATTCCTTGTTCCGCAGCCCGGACGCGGTGCATCCCGGATAGAACTGGCCGAGCATGAGTCCCTCCTGGACGAACTTGGACTTGCCTTCGCGTTGTGCCTCCTCGATCAGCGAGTAGTCCGAGACGTCGGGGAACACGAGCAGCACGGCCTTCAGGAGCGCATCGTCGCCGTCAACCGGTGGCAACTCGCGAAAGGCACCGAATATCTCGTCCACCACCTCCGTCATCTGCTCGAGACCGACGTCGGAGCCATCGATGAATCCGACCCACAACAGTCCGCGCGAGATCGAAGGATTGGTGAACGGGCAGACCGGACCCGATCTGCCGAGATCCGGATGTGGTCGGATCAGGTAGTCGCAAACCCAACTACGCAGCACCGAGGAGCACCGATGCTCGGTGCCCCCGACCGCGTCCCCGCCGAACAGTTTCTCGAGCCGAATCGCGGTCACATTGTCCTCCTACCCGATTCGCATCGCACCACCATCCGACGCGGAAAGGTACCGATGAGAAGGAGGGACTGGTGGCGCTCCGCGCCATACGCAGAAGCGTGCTTTCCGGCTCGACTGCTGTGCGCCCGCACCTGGCGATCAGGTGAGAGAGCGACTGGAGACACTGCTTCGGCGAGTGCCGTGAATAGCTGAAGTCCTGAGGAACCCTCTCGGCGAATGGCTGTCCTCCAATGGGACTGCCGGGTCCGGGGCAGCCAACGGCACCGAGCGCGACCGGCACACCCATTCGGCCCGCTCGACACCACGGTAGTCCGCGCCGAAGAGTCGAGCAACGGGTGCACGGTTGGTTTCGTGCTGCGCATTACTCGGGCACCCCACGTTCTCGGTCGGCCAGATTCAAGTGCCGGTCGAGGAGGGGACCCACGACCGAAAGGCCTTGCGGGCTCGTCATTTGCTCGTGACTCGTCGGTATTTGGTACTCGTGTATTTCACCGATGATGTACTCCCTCCAGCCCGCTGCTCCGGTCTCACGGTCCAGATCGTGATCGTCGGTCGAATCTGTCGCCGCGCTGAAATACGCGACCACGGCACCCTCGAGGGTCGACGGCCGATGCGTGCGAGCACCAAGAACAAGGTCGCGGTACTGCCGGTAGAGGGTCTCGAGGTGATCCGGAGTCAGTAATGCAAAGAGTCCACCCTTCGCACGTAGCAGCCGTGCGGCCTGCTCGGCCGTCATGGCCGATTCCGCCTCGTCCAACTCCACCCCACCGAACTCGGCGACCAACCTTGCAGCCGTGGGCATCTCTTCGTCGAACGCGGCCTCCGACGGCGCGCGGCTGTCCAGCATGGCAAGGGTCACGTCGTCACCATCTCGACGAAGCTGGACCGCCATCGCGTGCGCGATCTGGCCCCCCACCGAGTAGCCGAGCAGGTGATAAGGACCGTGTGGCTGCACAGACCGGATCTCCCGGACGTAGCGGCGTGCAAGGTCGTCGAGCGACCCGAAATGCGCATCGGGATCGGTCAGCGCGGGTGAATTGATTCCGTAGATCGGCCGGTCGTTGTCGACGTACTGCACCAAGCCGGTGAAACACCAGGCGAGCCCGATGGCGGGATGAACACAGAAGAGCGGATTCCGACTGCCTTCGGCACGCAGTGGAAGTAGAACCGCGACAGCAGAACCAGCGCCGTCGTTCTCGACTCTCCCGGCCTCGCGCGTCTCGATCCGGTGTGCCAGCGACTCGGGCGTCGAATGTGTGAAGATCCATTCGACCGGCACCTCCGTGGAGGTCGACTCCCGCAGCCGCGCGGCCACCCCAGTGGCCGTCAACGAGTTGCCGCCGAGGGCGAAGAAGTTGTCGTCCGCACCGACCTGTGCCACACCGAGTTCAGCCGCGAAGGCGGCCGCCACAGCGGATTCACCGCCCGCTCTCGGTGCCCGGTACTCGGACCGGCCCGCCGCGAAGTCCGGCGCCGGCAACGCCGCACGATCAACCTTGCCGTTCGGCGTCAACGGCACGGCCTCCACCACCACCACCACCGCCGCCGGAACCATGTGCGGCGCCAACCGCTCCCCCGCAAACGCGAGAACCTCACGCACATCGAGATCCACACCCACCTCGGGCACCACATACCCGACCAACCGATCACCGGCACCGTCGCCCCCACGCACCGCCGCCGCCGCACCCGCCACCCCCGCACACGCCGACAGAACCGACTCGACCTCACCCAACTCGACCCGGAAACCACGCACCTTCACCTGCAGATCCGACCGCCCGACGTACTCCAACGTCAGACCACCGTCCGGCAACCGCAACCACCGAACCAGATCCCCCGTCCGATACATCCGCCGACCCGACCCCCCAAACGGATCCGCAACGAACCGCGCCGCCGTCAACCCCACCCGGTTCCGATAACCACGCGCCAGAGCCGCACCCGCCAGATACAACTCCCCGACCACACCCACCGGCACCGGCCGCAACCAACCGTCGAGCACACACTCCTCGACACCACGAATCGGACCACCGATCGTCACCCGACCCCCAACCGCCATACCGACACTGGCATTCGACTGGATCGTCGCCTCCGCCGGACCGTACGTGTTGAACATCCGCCGGCCCGGCGCCCACCGCGCCACCAACTCCGGCGGACACCGCTCACCACCGACCACAACCGTCCCGAGATCGTCGAGCCCCACCGGATCCACCGTCCCCAACAACGCCGGCGTCAAAGCAGCATGAGTCACCCCCTCCCGCACCAGAATCCGCGCTAACTCCACACCACCGACCACCTCCGGCGGCACCACCACCAGCCGCCCACCGGACCCGAACGCCCACAACTGCTCGAGCACCGCCGCATCGAAACTCGGCGACGCCACATGCAACACCCGCGCCTCCGGCCCCACCCCGAACCGAACAACCTGCTCCGCCAAAAGATTCGCCAACCCCCGATGCGTCACCACCACACCCTTCGGCACCCCCGTCGACCCCGACGTATAAATCACATACGCCGCATGATCGACCCCCAACGACCCAACCCGATCCACCTCACCCACCGGCCCCGACGACAACCCCGCCAACTCCACCTCGACAACCGGATCATCGAGCACCACCCACCCCACCGACCCCGGCAACCGATCCCGCCACCCCGCCACCGTGACACCCACCACCACAGCCGAATCAGCCACCATATGCGCCACCCGCGCAACCGGATACAACGGATCCACCGGAACGAACGCCGCCCCCGACTTCGCCACCGCCCACACCGCCACCACCGACTCGAACGACCGCGCCAACGCCACCGCCACACACGACTCCGGACCCACACCCCGACCGATCAACAACCGCGCCAACCGATTCGACGCCGCATCCACCTCCCCGTACGTCCACCCCCGACCCCCACACACCACCGCAACCGCACCCGGATCCCGAGCCACCGACACCGACAACAACTCCGGCAACACCCGCCCCGACACCCCCGAACCACCCGACACCGGCACCAACTCCCGACGATCAGCCACGGAGAGCAGATCCAGTCGGGCCAGCGGCAGGTCCGGGTCGGCGACGACAGCATCGATCACCCGCAGGGCCCGCTGCAGGGTCGCCTCCATCGTCTCGCGGTCGAAGATCTCGGGCAGGTAACTGATTCGCAGGTGCAGTCGCGTGTCGACCTGGGCAACCAGGCCGATCGGATAGTGCGAGGCGTCGGTCCCGCTCACCCCCACCACCCGCATGCCGGCGACGTCGGTCTCCGCGGTGAGCCCACCCCGATCGACCGGGTAGGACTCGAACACAGTCATCGTGTCGAAAACTGCCCCCGGCCCGGCCACCCGCTGGATGTCGGCCAGACCCACGTGGTGGTGATCGAGTAGCGCAGCCTGCTCCGCCTGGATCCGATCGAGGAGTTGCCCCAGACTCTCCTGCGCATCGAGTCGCACCCGGACCGGCAGCGTGTTGACGAACAGCCCGAGCATCGCCTCGACGCCCTCGATCTGCGAAGGGCGCCCCGACACGGTCGCACCGAACGTGACATCGTCCCGGGATGTCCACACGCCCAGGACGATTGCCCACGCCGCCTGGACCACGGTGTTGAGGGTGATTCCCCGGGCGCGCGCGAGAGAGGTCAGCGCCGCGGTCTGTTCCTCGGTCAGTCCGTCGAGCACGACCCGCGATTCCGAATATCGACGACTCTGGTCGGTCGGTGCCACCAGGGTCGGCTCGTCAGCGCCGGCGAACACGCGGGCCCAGGCCTCGAGCGACCTGGTCTCATCCTGCCCGCCTATCCAAATCAGGTAGTCCCGATAGGGATGGACACGAGGCAGCATCGCGCCGTCGCCGTCGGTGGCATAGAGCAGCAACAGTTCACGCAACAGCAGCGGCGTCGACCAACCGTCGAGCAGCAGATGATGATTAGTCAGCACCAGTCGGTGACGCGCGGGTCCGATGGTGACCAACATCCAGCGCAGCAGCGGGGCCTGGGCCGGATCGAACCGCGTCGCCCGGTCGGCAGACATCAGTCGATCCCATGCACAGTTCCGGTCATCGTCGCCCAAACCCGACAGGTCGCTCGCCGACCACGGGGCCACGACGTGCTCCTGCACCACCTGTACCGGACCCCCGGCGACGCCGGGGACGAACGCGGTCCGCAGGTTCGGATGCCGGTCCAGCAGCCCCTGTCCCGCGCGCCGCAGACGCGCCGGGTCGACGTCCCCGCGCAGCTCGACGACCAACTGCACCAGGTAGGCGTCCACCGACTCCCCGGACACCGACGCGTGGAACAACAACCCCTCCTGCAGCGGCGAGAGCGGCCACACATCCGTCATGTTTGGATACCGGTCCTCGAGCCGTTCGATCTCCGCCTGTTCGAGCCGGACCAGGTCGAGATCGGACGGGGTTCGCCCGCCCGCCCCCGGCGTCGCGGCGAACGCGGCCAGCGCGACCAGCGCATCGCGCCACAATTGGGCTGCCTCGCCCACCTCATGGGCGGTGAGCACTCCGCTCGGGAAGGACCAGTTCGCCCGCAACCTCGATCGGCCTCCGTCGTCGAGGGTGAAGGCGTTGATGTCGAGCACCGCCGGCACCGGCATGTCCGGATCCTGCGCACTGGTGAGGTCGCTGGCGTCGGCGACCGGGAGCCAGTCTGCGTCATGCCCGCCGTCGGGGATCCCGCCGGCGACGCGGCCGAGGTAGTTGAACGCGATCTGCGGCGCAGGCAGGTCCCGCAGCACCGATCCGGCGTCCTCGTTGAGGTAGCGCAGCAGTCCGTAGCCGATCCCGTGGTCGGGGACCGCGCGGAGCTGCTCCTTGACGGACTTGACGACCGCTCCCGCGGCCGGCCCACCGGCACACGCTTCGTCGAGATCGATCCCGGAAAGATCGAGGCGCAGAGGAAAACTCGTGGTGAACCACCCCACCGTGCGGGTCAGATCCGAACCAGCGACCACGCTCTCCTCGCGCCCGTGCCCCTCGAGCCCGATCACCGCGTCATCGAGACCGGAACCGACAGCGTCTCCACGCTCGCGCCGCCACTTCGTCACCGCCACCGCCAACGCGGCCAGCAACCCGTCGCCCACCCCGCCGTGGAACGCCTCCGGGACTGTGGTCAACAGGGCCTCGGTCACCTCTGGCGGTATGTCGACCTCCACCGTCCGGGTGGTGGCGACCAGGTCGATCGCGAGGTCGAGGGGTCGGGACCCGATCACCGGATCGTGCACCGCGGCCATCGCCCGCCACATGTCGAGTTCCGCAAGCCGTTCCGGCCGGTGCGCCGCCTCGACCAGCCCGTGCGCCCACCTGCGCATCGACGTCCCCACCGGCGCCAGATCGGGCGCTTCACCCGCCTCGATCCGCGACCACGCTGTTGCCAGGTCCGGCACCAGCACCCGCCAGGACACTCCGTCGACCGCCGAATGATGGACCACCACCAGGACTCGGCCCCGCGCCTCGTCCACTGGATCGAACCAGACCACCTGCACCACGATCCCGGCCTCCGGGTCGAGCCGATCCGCCGCGGCATTCAACTCCGCCGCCGCCAGTTCGTGGAACTCGTCGCTTCCCGGCGACATGTCGAGGGGCACCCGCCGGATCAGCGTGTCCGCCAGTATCTCGCTGCGCGGCAACACTTCCCACATCCACACCCCATCGACACCGTGGCGCAACCGGGCACGCAACATGTCGTGGCGGTCGAGCACCGCGTGCAGTGTGTTCGTCAGGCCGGCCGCTCCAATGCCTTCCGGCAGATTCAGCATCACGGCCTGGGAGAAACGACCGAACCCAGACACTCCGCGTTCGAGCAACCACCTCAGTACCGGCGTCAACGGGATCTCTCCCACCCCGCCACCGGGGAGCTCCTCGAGCAACTGCGTCGAACCATCGCCGCCGAGGACGGCAACCTCCGCCAGCCTCGCCACCGACCTGCACTCGAATACGTCCCGCGGCGAGAACACCACCCCCGCCGCCTTCGCCCGCGCCGCCAACTGGATCGACATGATGCTGTCGCCGCCGAGCGCGAAGAACGAATCCTCGACACCCACCGCATCGACACCGAGCACCTCCCCGAACAGCCCCGTGAGCATCTTCTCCATCCCGGTGCCCGGTGCCCGGTACTCGGCCCGGCCCGCCGCGAAGTCCGGCGCCGGCAACGCCGCACGATCAACCTTGCCGTTCGGCGTCAACGGCACGGCCTCCACCACCACCACCGCCGCCGGAACCATGTGCGGCGCCAACCGCTCCCCCGCAAACGCGAGAACCTCACGCACATCGAGATCCACACCCACCTCGGGCACCACATACCCGACCAACCGATCACCGGCACCGTCGCCCCCACGCACCGCCGCCGCCGCACCCGCCACCCCCGCACACGCCGACAGAACCGACTCGACCTCACCCAACTCGACCCGGAAACCACGCACCTTCACCTGCAGATCCGACCGCCCGACGTACTCCAACGTCAGACCACCGTCCGGCAACCGCAACCACCGAACCAGATCCCCCGTCCGATACATCCGCCGACCCGACCCCCCAAACGGATCCGCAACGAACCGCGCCGCCGTCAACCCCACCCGGTTCCGATAACCACGCGCCAGAGCCGCACCCGCCAGATACAACTCCCCGACCACACCCACCGGCACCGGCCGCAACCAACCGTCGAGCACACACTCCTCGACACCACGAATCGGACCACCGATCGTCACCCGACCCCCAACCGCCATACCGACACTGGCATTCGACTGGATCGTCGCCTCCGCCGGACCGTACGTGTTGAACATCCGCCGGCCCGGCGCCCACCGCGCCACCAACTCCGGCGGACACCGCTCACCACCGACCACAACCGTCCCGAGATCGTCGAGCCCCACCGGATCCACCGTCCCCAACAACGCCGGCGTCAAAGCAGCATGAGTCACCCCCTCCCGCACCAGAATCCGCGCTAACTCCACACCACCGACCACCTCCGGCGGCACCACCACCAGCCGCCCACCGGACCCGAACGCCCACAACTGCTCGAGCACCGCCGCATCGAAACTCGGCGACGCCACATGCAACACCCGCGCCTCCGGCCCCACCCCGAACCGAACAACCTGCTCCGCCAAAAGATTCGCCAACCCCCGATGCGTCACCACCACACCCTTCGGCACCCCCGTCGACCCCGACGTATAAATCACATACGCCGCATGATCGACCCCCAACGACCCAACCCGATCCACCTCACCCACCGGCCCCGACGACAACCCCGCCAACTCCACCTCGACAACCGGATCATCGAGCACCACCCACCCCACCGACCCCGGCAACCGATCCCGCCACCCCGCCACCGTGACACCCACCACCACAGCCGAATCAGCCACCATATGCGCCACCCGCGCAACCGGATACAACGGATCCACCGGAACGAACGCCGCCCCCGACTTCGCCACCGCCCACACCGCCACCACCGACTCGAACGACCGCGCCAACGCCACCGCCACACACGACTCCGGACCCACACCCCGACCGATCAACAACCGCGCCAACCGATTCGACGCCGAATCCACCTCCCCGTACGTCCACCCCCGACCCCCACACACCACCGCAACCGCACCCGGATCCCGAGCCACCGACACCGACAACAACTCCGGCAACACCCGCCCCGACACCCCCGAACCACCCGACACCGGCACCAACTCCCGACGATCAGCCACGGAGAGGGGATCGATGTCCGCGACGCGAACCGAGGGCGAGGAAACGACCTCCTCGGCGATGCGGACGAACTGGTCCGCAAAGCGCTGCACGGTGTCCGAGTCGAAGATGTCGGCAGCGAAGCCGAAGGAACCCGACATCCCGAGGGGAGCGCCGGCGCCGGTGTCGAACTCCTCGGCGAGGCCCAGATGCAGGTCGTAACGGGCGACCTCGAGGTCGACGTCGACAGGCTCGACCGTCAGCCCCGGCAACTCCAGGCGCGGCGACTCGGTGTTCCGAAACTCCAGCATCACCT